>NZ_JAKLTR010000009.1 GCF_022012415.1 Terrimonas ginsenosidimutans | reverse complement strand
AAGAGCCCTTTGCCCGCCTGGCAAAAAGCCCCCACGCGACAATTCACCTTTCGCACACAATAAGCAAATTCAACTCACAGATAAAACTCGGGGCATAGATTGATTTCGATATCACGCCGAATGCAGATTACACCCATCACCACTACTAAATTCACATCACCTGACACATCACCTGCAACAATTTAATATTTTCGCCCAGCGAAAAGAATCTTATGGACGGACAGTACAGGAAAGATATTTACCCGGGGCAGCAGGTCGCCATCATTCTGAAAAAAGATCAGCGTTCCGGAAAGCTGACGTATGGGGTTGTGCAGGACCTTCTCACTTCTGCGGCATTTCATTCACGCGGAATAAAAGTAAGGTTGGAAGATGGCCAGGTTGGCCGTGTTGCTGAAACTGATGTAGAAGATCCGGATGGGGATGACTAACTTTTCCCAAGAAGTACCTGGTACCACTTTCTTTTTTTCAGTCTCAGATTTTCAGTAGATAAA
Source organism: Terrimonas ginsenosidimutans (assembly GCF_022012415.1). Taxonomy (GTDB): domain Bacteria; phylum Bacteroidota; class Bacteroidia; order Chitinophagales; family Chitinophagaceae; genus Terrimonas_A; species Terrimonas_A ginsenosidimutans. The sequence goes on along the minus strand of NZ_JAKLTR010000009.1, from coordinate 277,774 downwards.
GCCATTAATGCTTCACGCAGATCGCGGATCTCTTCCAGCAGTTTTTGCTGATACGCCAGTTGTTCGGCGATATCCTGCTCTTTCGAGACAAGTTTCAAGCGGAACTCATCAAGTTTCCCTGCTTCTGTTTGCCATAACTGGCATTGATGCTCCTGCGTAAGTAGTTGTTTCTTCAATCCAAGAAGGTCTTGTTGTAACCGGCTCTTACTTTTCAATAACGTCTCGTTGGCTTCGGTCAACGCCTGGATAGTAGAGGAGCCTTGCAGGGGAGGATTGTTCATGGACTAAAGATATTCTAAATTTTCACATAACGATTCCCGTTTTATCAACATGCCCGGTCGCGGTCTCACTTATGTTTTTCTTAATCATAGAGCAGGTTGAAAGCGTGTTTTCGACAAGAAAAGCAATGAGATGGCCATTGGCTGACGGTGAGATTCTATGCAATTTTGTTACAGCAGCCAAGCAGTCAGATCATCACTTATTTAATCGAAAAAAACATCAATGCCTAACTACAAAAATTTTCTTTCAGCGATTAAGGAATTGCATGATCGCGGCTTCACACAGGATTTTGTCTTGTTTGAACAGTACCTGTTCTGGACACAGGAAAAGCTTTTCATATCCCCCATGGATTTCACTATCGAAGAATGTCATCGCTTTGCATTTCCTGCACCTACTGATAAACGCGATGACCTTGTCGTATTTGGCGTTACGGCTGTATCCGGGCATGTTAAAGGCATTCTGCTGAATCATTACACCTATACAACCGCCATCCCCGATGTGATAAGAACCAAGCTGGGAGAAATGGGATATTACCGGAAGGAGATGAGTTGGGTAGGATAGATAAATCAACTGTCCTTATGTTCCGTTCACAGAAGACGACATTGCAGCAATTTTTCGTAGCTTCCTTGTGTAATTATGCAGCAAATGCCAGACATCACTTATTGCACTATGAAACGGATTTTTGTTTCGCTTTATACGGGCTTACTGTTCGTATCTGCCGGCTGCAAAACAAAGAATAGTTTCCTGTTAACGGTAGATCCTCCGCTTAAAATAGAACAGGTGCAGGTAAAGCTGGAAATAATTTATCATGTGCCTTTGACAACTATTTTCAATGGAAGTCTTTATCAGCCAGTACCGGATGGATATGGAGAGAATGACTGGCAATTTATCTATCGTGACTCACTAGTGGGTGGAACAAGGTTCATAAAAACAAACAGGAATGATCATCATGATTATACATGCCGGTTCTTCGAAGAGAACGGTGTATATAAAGTTGCATTCCGTGCGAAAGGCATTGGTACGTTTTCAGATACTGTTGAACTGAAGGTCAAGGCTGCGGTAATGAAATGAAGGGATCATCTGAAGATCTATTTTCATTTCTACCACAGACCGAATTATTGAATGCTTGAAAATGTTATGCCTGATACTTCCCGCATTTAGCTGCGATTGAACATCCAGGCTTATTGTTTACATTCTGTTAAAGCTGATGACCTGAATGGGCGGCGCCTGGGTATTATCGCTGCTCTGTAAACCCTATATTGATCTTCACAAAAATGTGTTGCGCAGATTCCCTACGCAGTCACATTTAATTGCTTTGCAGATGCTGATTGAAAGATTGCTCGATCATAGGGCGGTTATTGGCGATCCAGGTTGGTAAAGTAGGACTGAGGCTGATAATATCCCAGTTCTCGCCCTCTTTCTTCCATTTGAATTGCCAACGATTCCCTCTGTCGTCGGATGTGTCTGCGTCATAACTGTCTTCAGCACGTTTGCGGAAATTAAACTCTCTCAAACGACCTTCGATCTTAACCAAAAGGGAAAAATGTATATTAGGAATAAATGCCATGAATCTCTGTTTTTCGGGTTGCAAAGGTAAGGTTGTTATTGCTTACAGAGAGATTCGTGCCAAACTAAGTTGTTGTTTGAGTGAATAATAGTTAGTTGCTCACAGGTTTTATCTTATTTATCCATCTTTTGACTTGATTTCGGTTAAGTGTCTGCGTTTTTAGCCTGAAATCAACTTCTCCATATCTATTGCAGGTATCGTTTTACCTGGTCTTCTGCTGAAAAGACGGTTAATGTTCCCGGTTGCAGCCCTTCGGCTACGGCCCTTAATTGAATTTGCCCTGCTGATCTATCCGTCCGGATAATGACCTGGCTTAATCCATTGAACAGTTTTCTTTTCCATGCTGACGCAGGAGTGAGTGAACGGATCAATCCTGCCTCTGTATTGACTTCATCCCAAGGATTTTTCTTTGGAATGGGTGTTGCCACAATATCTATCCTGTTATTACCCGTATGGATCATGGTTGAGTCCAGGTTGAAAATATAACCGTTCGATGTATGTGGAAGATCCCGCGCGATCAATTTCCCGTTTACATAGATCGATTGATTTTTCCCGATGCACTTGTAATACAGGGACCGCTGGATCTTTTCTTTTTCTGATGATATTGTAAAGCTGCCCCGATGGATATAAAGCGGGGCAAGGTTGTTGTAATCCCGTTGTTTAAATGCTGGAACCCAACCTTCGGCGGTGGAAGAGGACAGTAATGACGCAACTGCATTTGTATCTATTAAAGATCTTTCAAAAACTAGATCAATCGCGGCCGTTTCTATCTTATCAATAAATTGTTCTTTTTCAAGGGAAGTGGGATTGCCATTTCCTACACCAATGATCTTTGCCGGGCCGGTCAATTCAAAGGAAAGTTCATTGTCTGCAATTGGAACTGCTCTTCCTTTTTCATCAACAGCTGATGCTGTGATGATCAACAGGTCTTCACCATTGGCGGTGACCGTGTTCTTATGCGATGACAATTGTATTTGATGCGGCTTACCGGTAGTAGCTGTTTTTGCCGTCAGTATTTTTTTGCCATTGACGTACGATATTGCTTCCAGCGTGCCTGGAATATATCTGACCATCCACGAAAGGTGACCGTTCAATGGCATTTTTTTCCGGCCCAGACTTTTCTTGTTTAATGTCAGTTCAACTTCATCCGCATTACTGTACACCACTACTTCGATCTCTTCACCTTCCCGTCCCTGCCAGTTCCAGTGTGGCAGGATATGCAATACAGGTTGCTTCGCCCACCATGAACGCAGGTAGTACACATTGTCCTTTGGAAAGCCGCAAAGATCCATCATACCGAAATAGGATGTGACAGATGGAAAGCCATAAGGAGTCGGTTCGCCCCGGTAATCGAATCCTGTCCAGATGAACATGCCAGCCAGGTTGGGACGGTCTGCATAAAAATTCCAGCCTTCTTCAATACTATAAAAACCTGGTCTGGGTTTACGATCATATGCCGGTTGATGATGATTGATCTTGTCTTCCAGATACACGCCGCGTGTCGCAAAGGTGGAGCCTTCTTCTGTTCCCATGCCGGGTTGTTCAGGAAAAGCTTTAGCATGTGCGTCTATATCTCCATTGCCCATGTAGTTATATCCCATTACCTCCAGTACGGATGAAATGCCGCTTCTGAACCCTCCGCTGATGCCGGCAGTAACCGGCCGGGTCGAATCAAGGCTTTTTACAAAAGCCTGAAGGTTAAGTGCGATCCGTTCACCTGTTTTGTTGTTTTCGATAGCCCATTCTTCATTGCCGATAGACCAGCTGATCACAGAGGGATGATTGCGGTCGCGGAGGATCATTTTCCGGATCTCTTCCTGACCCTGAGTTGTTGTTTGCATCAACCTGTTCTCATCGATCACAAGCATGCCGAGTTCATCGCATGCGTTCAGGAGTTCAGGTGTGGGTGGATGATGCGAACATCGGTAAGCATTAGAGCCCATTTCTTTTAACTGCCTGATCCGCCAGTATTGCAGTTCATCGGGGATAGCTGTACCAACGCCTGCATGATCCTGGTGGTTATTGGTTCCTTTTAATTTTAGCGGTTTCCCGTTCAGAAAGAATCCCTGCTTTGCGTCAAAGCGGATCTCGCGGATTCCAAAATTTGTTTCATGTTCATCCAGTCTTTTTCCATTCTGCGTAACAATGGTGACAAGTTGATAAAGATGCGGAGAGTCAACGCTCCAGAATCTTGGCTGTTTAACTGTAAACTGATAATAGATCTTTTTTTCCTGGAATGGTCTGATCAGTACCTGCTGAAGTGTTGAGACCGCAACGGTGTCCCCGTTTTTTTTATGACGGATAAATTGAAACGCCTCTACGGGCTGAGTGGTCAGGGATTCGTTGATGAGGCTGCTTTCTGTAAATACTTGCGCCTGTTTATCCGAGATCTTTGTCCGGACAAATGTGCCTTGATCAGCCGCATGGATGGGAGATGTTTTCGTCAGCCATACATGACGGTAAATGCCGGCCCCTTCATAATACCAGCCTTCTTCGATGCCTGCATCTGTGCGTACAGCTACGATATTGCTGTCACCGTAGTTCAGCACTTCGCTGATATCGTAGGAGAATCCGGTATAGCCGCTTTCTGCTGTTCCGAGGTAATGTCCGTTCACCCAAACTTTGGAGTGTCTGAATACACCGTCAAAAACGAGTTTGATCCGTTTTGCTGTGTCTGCATGCGGAATAAAGAATGATTTACGATACCAGCCGATGGTCTGTCCAGGGAAGTTCCGGCCGATGGCTTTGAAACCATGACTAAAACTTGCGTTTGCATCAAAATCCTGTTCAACAGCCCAGTCGTGTGGCAGGTTGATCCTTCTCCATGCGCGGTCGTCAAAGTTTGCTTTGGCAGCGCCATCTCCGTATCCGGCCTTCGCGAGGTAGGAGAAGTAGCTCGTGGTGGTGTTGAAGTCTTTTGTATGATCGTAAGGATGTCCGAAAGAGAATTTCCAATCGAAATCCATCAGCCATTTTTGTCTGGAAGAAGATTGCGCAGCGCTTAGTACGCTGCAAAACAACAATACATGCAGGATCAGGTTTGAGCGGTGTGACATAGTTGGAAGCAGGCCGTTTTTACAGTACGGACAATTACCACTAAAATAGGCAAGCCTTCAAGCTGAGCCTAACAGTTTGTTTGCCAATGGCAATACTTTTTTGACTGTTAATGCCTGGCATCGTAGTCGGTCCGACAACAGGATATCTCTTATGTTCATCGAAATCTCCCTTTGGGAGATGCCCGTTTTTTTTCGGGAACTATCAACTGCAGAGCGCGGCCATCAGCCATCGTTCATCCGCCATTGAAATATGAATGACCGTTTAGCCTGATCATATTTCTTTACCCACAACATTCAGTCCTTCCAGTGTAAAATATGCGGGAGTGATCGATTGCCTTAGTTTGAGATATTGCTGATAGGTGTCTGTGAAGCCGGCGCGAAGTTCAACTGCCTTATCATAATTCCCCCATGTTCCCATGATCAGCTCGCAGGCTTCTCTTACCGCATAAGGCGAACCGCTGGTGATGTAATCCGCCAGGTTCCTGTCCGCAACATATTTCCTGAACAGGGGATTACCGGATCTGCCAACCATGATTCGTAACCCGGCGTTTGCGGCCAGGCCAAGATCAAGCGCATCATCAAATATAAAGGCCACTTCTTCGGGTTTCAAGGCATGTGCTTTCGTGAAATGTTCCAGTGCCAGCGCCTTGTGCAGCATCTTGAAATAGCCATTATGAAAATGTTCCCTGTTGGTATAATTGAATGACAATTGATTTCTTTCTCCGGACATGATGGCCATCACCGGAAGTTGTCCATTCAGGAGCCAGTGACTGAACCGCAGCAGGTTTGTTCCCATCGAATCTACTTCGTTAAAGGAACTGCTGCCCTGGTGGTCTTTTGTACCGTCATTGAATACGCCATCCCAATCGAAGATAAAAGCCTTGATACGCGATAGTTTTTCCTGGAAGCCGCTGAAGGGGATGCAGAATTTTCCGCCTTCTCCGGTGAAGATCTGTTCTATGCTCATGGTGTGAAAATAGGAAATAGAAGGCGGAACAGGCCGCAGGCCACAAATGACGTGGCAGACGGGGCGCCAGCCGGAATGTAATAAAGGTGGATGTGCGGGCGGCATTGGTATGACCCAATGCTGGACCGTCTGCGATCCAGTCCGCCATTTTTGCAGGAATCCTTCTTTGGTACAACTCTTGAAAACTAACCAGCATGGCCAGAGACTTTTATGCAATATTGGGTGTAGCGAAAACTTCTACTGCGGAGGAGATCAAGAAAGCGTACAGAAAGCTGGCGATCAAATATCATCCTGACAAGAATGCCGGAAATAAAGAAGCGGAGGAAAAGTTCAAGGAGATCAATGATGCGTATGAAGTATTGAGTGACCCGGATAAGCGGAAGAAATATGACAGGTTCGGGGAAAACTGGAACCGGGTAGGAGAAGAGCAGCAGGGCGGCAATTATTACCGGCGTGGCGCACAGGGCGGTGGTCAGCATTATGGTTTTGATGGCGATTCGTCTGACTTCTTTGGAGGAGATGGTGATTATTCAGACCTTTTTGGCAGCTTTTTCGGCGGACAGAACAAGGGTGGTCGTTCAAGAGCGCGCGATATACGTGGCACTATTGCCATCTCACTCGAAGATGCTTTTCAGGGTAACGCCAAGGTTTTCGAAGTGAACGGTGAAAAGATCCGTATACAGTTGAAGCCCGGTGCATATGATGGCTTGGAGATCAAGTTGGCCGGCAAGGGAACGCCTGGTGCGAAAAATGGAAAAGCAGGAGATCTTTATCTCGTATTGCAGATCATCCCGCATTCTCTCTATACCCGCGCAGGAAATGATATCCGGCAAACTCTTCCGGTGGACCTTTTTACGGCTGTACTGGGTGGCGAAGTACAGGTCAGCTCCCTCGGCGGGACGTTGAAGCTTAAGATCCCAGCCGGCGTGCAAAATGGTAAAGTATTGCGTATCAAGGGTAAAGGGATGCCGGTGTATGGCCAGACAAATGTGTTTGGCGATCTTTTACTGAATATCCAGGTCGCAATCCCCGAAAACCTCACCTCCGCCCAGCAAGAACAATTCCGCCAGCTGCAGGAATCCATGCGGGGCTGACAGGGCAGTATGGCCTGAAATATGATGTTCTAACAATACTAAAACCAGTTATTATGGGATTAGCAGTTGTTACCTACAGTGCCGGATCAAATGACGGCGAACGTTTTTTTCGTCAGCTGGAGGACCGCTTCCTGGAAAAGAGGCTTTCATACTATGCCAGCAGATTGCTCGATCATGGACTGGAAGATCAACCGGTGCTCGAAGAGGCCCTTTCAAAAGCTATGGCAGTTGTTTGCTCCGCCCGGATGAAGTGTAGTAATCATTTCAAACAGATATATGTAAGCAGGAAGGGACAATTGCAGGCGGATTGGCTGGTCTCGGTATTGGGAATGCGCACGATCATTATGCAGATGGGTGCGAAAAATCCGGAACTCGCCGCAATGCAGGTGGGCATGCTTTCTTCAGGTTATTAAAAAAGATATTATGGAAACATTTAAAGATATTATTCAGTCTGACAAACCGGTACTTGTAGATTTTTACGCGGAATGGTGTGGACCGTGCAAAGCCATGAGCCCGATCGTAACAGAGGTAGCGCGTAACTTACAAGGCAAGGCAAGAGTGATCAAAGTTGATATAGATAAAAGTCAGGCGGCAGCCCAGGCTTACCAGGTGCAGGCGGTCCCTACATTTATGATCTTTCAGAATGGAGCTGTCAAGTGGAGGCATTCGGGTATGCTGGATAAGCACACGCTGATGAATATGCTGGAGCAATACAGTTGATTAATTAAAAAGTCAAAAGTAAAAAGTAAAAACAGAGGCTTCGATCCGGCAATGAGCTTTCGTTTTTAGAACGTTTTTACTTTTGACTTTTTAATTTCCAACTCCCTATACGCTTACGTTGAAATCACGCAGTGCGTCATTTAAACTTGTCTTCAGGTCAGTGCTTGGCTTACGCTGTCCAATAATGAGCGCGCAATTCACGTGATATTCTCCTGCCGGGAATTTTTTTGCATAGCTACCGGGGATAACCACGCTTCTTGCCGGAACACGGCCTTTATATTCTTTTGGTGTATCACCGCTTACGTCGATGATCTTGGTAGATTGAGTGAGCACTACGTTTGCACCCAATACTGCTTCTTTTTCAACGATCACTCCTTCAACTACGATGCTGCGGCTTCCAAGGAAGCAACCATCTTCGATGATCACAGGAGAAGCCTGCAGAGGTTCCAGTACACCGCCAATCCCCACACCGCCGCTCAGGTGCACATTCTTGCCGATCTGTGCACAACTACCCACAGTTGCCCATGTATCAACCATGGTTCCCTGGTCAACATACGCTCCGATATTTACATAAGAAGGCATCAATACCACACCCGGCGCCACATAAGCTCCATATCTTGCCAAAGCATGGGGTACTGCTCGTACTCCCAGTTCCTTGTATCCTTTTTTCAGCAGCATTTTATCATAGAACTCAAAGGGGCCGATATCCCAGGTCTGCATCGGCTGAACACCGAAATACATCAGGATCCCCTGTTTAACCCACTCGTTGATCTCCCAGCCATTTTCCGTAGGGGTAGCCACGCGATAGCGGCCCTTGTCCAGATCCTCGATAAAAGAGTGGATGGCTTCACTGTACTTATTTTCCCTGAGCAACTCCCGGTTATTCCAGGCGTCCTGTATGAGTTCTTTCATAATAAGAAAATTTACGCGAATGTACATAAAACGCGAATGCAGCGCTAATGAGCACGAATGGCCGGGTCAGCTATTTCTTCTGCATAAAAACATTTCCGTGCCAGGTCAAATCTAAATACCGGGTTACTCAAACGCTGCCTTCCTGTGGGAGGGCATTCGTGCACATTCGCGGCCATTAGTGTACATTTGCGTCTTTATGAAGATAGGTTTTGATGCAAAGCGTGCGTTCCACAATTCAACAGGTCTTGGTTACTACAGCCGGACGCTGATCAATCTGTTGTCTGAGTATTACCCGGATAACGAATATTATCTTTTTAATACGAAGCCCTCATCGAAGTATGATTTTCCGCAATCAAATGTAAAGGAGATACTCCCTTCGGGATTTCCAGCCACGCTTTTCCGCTCTGCATGGCGAAGCAAATGGGTGGTAAAGGATGTAAAGAAACTGGGTATTGACCTGTATCACGGTTTGAGTCATGAGATCCCAGTAGGCATCGATCATACAGGCGCAAAATCCATCGTGACGATACATGACCTCATCCATGAAAGATATCCCAACCAGTATAATCCCATCGATGTAAAGATCTACACAGCGAAATATAAACATGCCTGCCAGCATGCTGACAGGATCATTGCGATCAGTGAGCAGACAAAACAGGATATCATCGACTATTATGGTGTGGCCGGATCGAAGATCGATGTTTGTTATCAAAGTTGCTCCCCGCTCTTTGCTCAAACTGTTCCTCCGGCAGAAAAGAAGAGCATTGCCTGGAAATATCATCTGCCGGAGAAATTTTTTCTCTCGGTTGGAACGATAAACGAACGCAAGAATATGCTGAACGTTTGCAAAGCGATGTTCCTGCTGCGCAATGACCTGCAGGTTCCGCTTGTGGTGATCGGCAAAGGAAGTGGCGGGTATTATAAAAAAGTGAAAGACTTTATTCTTCAAAACAACCTGGAGAAGAAGATCATTTTTTTGTCGGAGATGGAAGAAGCAAAAACAGACCGGACATTTCTGCAAACGGAAGATCTTCCCGCAATATATCAACAGGCCACCGCAATGCTTTATCCTTCCTTCTTTGAAGGGTTTGGCGCACCTATCATGGAGGCTTTGTGGAGTCGTTTGCCCGTGATCACCTCCAATGTGTCCTGCATGCCGGAAGTGGGCGGTGATGCAGCCTGGTATGTTAACCCCGCCAGTGCCGAAGAAATTGCCGAAGGCATGAGGCGCATACATAATGATCCTGCTCTCGTTGCATCCATGCAGGAAAAAGGCTGGGCACATGCACAGAGTTTTGCACCAGATATTTATGTGCATAACGTGATGAACATTTACAAAAGCGTATAATGGATTTTCAACAGGATATAGACCAGTGTTTAAAAACGCTTTCGGAAGGGGGCCTGATCCTTTACCCCACAGATACGATCTGGGGGATCGGTTGTGATGCCACGAATCAGGAAGCAGTGCAGAAAGTATACGCCCTGAAGCAGCGGGCAGATGAAAAGGCACTGATCGTGCTGCTTGCTGATGAACGTGACGTTTTACAGTATGTGGCCGGTGCGGATCTTTCTGTCTTCGACTACCTGCAACAAACCACCAAACCCACGACAGTGATCTATGATGGAGCAATCGGTCTGGCAGACAACCTGATCGGCGCAGATGGCAGCATTGCGATCCGCCTCTGCCAGGAACCATTCTGCAGACATTTGCTTAAACGTTTCCGTAAACCTATTGTATCCACGTCAGCCAATATTTCCGGGCAACCGTCTGCGCCATTTTTTAAACAGGTGTCGGATGAGATCAAAAGTGGTGTTGATTATGTGGTACAGTATCGGCAGGAGGATGAGACCATAGCGGTTCCATCGGCTATTATCAAATGGGAGAATGGGCGTGTGCAGGTAATACGACCCTGAGAGCGGTGGACCTCTGTTGGCAACAACTCCCACGCCCGTCATTTTTTTGATGGATCGTTGTACCGGAGGGAGATCGGTTGCGATCCGGAGACGCTTATCATTACTGAAACCCCTGCAGGCATCCTCCAGGACGATCTTTTCTTTTTTTGGCATCCGGGCAAAAAAGAAAATTCAGACAATATCTTTGCACTTCATGGAAATTAATTTTTCAGATAAAGAGATCTCATTGTTGAAGAGAATTTCAGCGGCAGCTGAAACGCTGAAGGTGCCTGCGTACCTTGTAGGAGGTTATGTGCGTGACAAGATACTGGAACGTCCCACAAAGGATGCAGATATCGTTTGTGTTGGTGACGGCATTGCGTTGGCAAACGAAGTAGCGAAACTTTTCAGCCCTGTACCTTCCGTTAATTTCTTCAAAACTTACGGCACTGCGCATATTAAAGTAAATATGGGTGAGCATGGCGAAGAGAATTTCTTCGATGTGGAATTTGTGGGAGCCCGTAAAGAAAGCTACCGGTTTGAGTCCCGAAATCCGAAAGTAGAGCCCGGATCGCTGGAAGACGATCAGAACCGCCGTGACTTTACCATCAACGCGTTGGCGATAAGTTTGAATAAGAACGATTTTGGCAAATTGATCGATCCGTTCGGCGGTGTCCGCCATCTGGATGAGAAAATGATCAAAACGCCGCTGGCACCTGATCAGACATTCAGTGATGACCCGCTGCGGATGATGCGCGCGATCCGTTTTGCGACGCAGCTTCAATTTGTCATCGAAGAAAATACACTTGACTCTATTGCCCGGAATGCAAAACGGATAGGGATCATTACGCAGGAACGCATCACGGACGAACTGAATAAGATCATACTTTCTCCAAAGCCTTCCATTGGGTTCGATCTGTTGTACAAAACAGGATTACTTCAGATCATCTTTCCGCCGATGGTTGATCTGGCAGGAGCGGAATATAAAGACGGTCACGGACATAAAGACAATTTTTATCATACACTTCAGGTGCTGGATAACATCTCCGTTAAAACAAATGATCTATGGCTGAGATGGGCAGCCATATTGCATGATATCGCCAAACCTGCTACTAAAAAGTTTGAAGAAGGGCATGGGTGGACATTCCATGGGCATGAAGCCGTGGGAGGGAGGATGGTGCCCAAGATCTTTGCGAAGCTGAAATTGCCGCAACACGAGAAAATGCGTTTGGTCCGGAAATTGGTGGAATTACATCTCAGGCCGATCAGTCTGACAAAGGAAAATATCACTGATTCCGCGATCAGGAGGCTTCTTTTTGATTCAGGTGAGGATTTTGATGGACTAATGATGCTCTGTGAGGCAGATATTACGTCAAAAAATAAGCAGAAAGTAAAACGTTACCTGGAGAATTTCCAACTTGTCCGGCAGCGCTGCCGGGAAGTGGAAGAGAAAGACCATGTGAGAAGCTGGCAACCTCCGCTGAGTGGTGACATGATCATGGAATTATTCGGGCTATCTCCCTCCAAACCCGTAGGAATACTGAAAGATGCCCTCAAAGACGCGATCCTCGATGGACTGATCCCCAATACCTATGAAGCAGCGCTGGAGTTTGTGACGGCGAAGGCAAGAGAGATCGGAGTGGCATAGAGGCGATGCACGATAGTAGACCGCCGGTCTGCAGAAATGGTCAGTATCCGATCATTGTTGCCCGATTCCGCTTTCTTTCCCAGCCATACAACATCGGTCATCGATAATGCGGAACTTATCTCCAAACTTTTTAATTTTGAAATCCCCCGGGGTTCAGCTCTGGATCATAACCCATAAATTTGTGCTATGGCAATTCTTAAATTCAGGATTTATTTTGAAGAGGACGAAAGCGTATACAGAGACGTTGCGATCCGTCATACGCAAACCTTCCGGGAGTTGAACGATACTATTTTGAAGGCTTACGAGTTTGACAGCAAACATAAAGCTACTTTTTTCAGAAGTAATGACCACTGGCAACGCGGCCGGGAGATCAGCCTGGAGAAGTATGATAAAGAATATAAAGCTCCACCATTGCTGATGGCTGAAACCTCCATAGGTTCAGAGATCAGGGATCCTAATCAAAAATTTATCTATCTCTACGATTTTAATAAGAACTGGACTTTCCTTGTTGAGCTGATCAATGTCTCCAAAGAAGAAAATCCCAAGATCAGTTATCCCTCTACCGTACGGGTGGAAGGTATTGCTCCCAGCCAGTACGGAACCAAAGGGTTGCTTGGTGAAAAGTTTGCCGATGTGGAAGAGAAGTACGATCTCAGCTCGGTGGGCGATGGCTTCGGTGAGAAAGATGAAGATGGTGAAGATCTTGGACTTGGTGAAGAATCGCAGGGTGGTGACGAAGAAGAAGCATAATCCGTGTACAAAAAGACCGTCATTGTTGTTGCTGGACCTACCGCGGTAGGTAAAACCGCGGTTGCAATCGACCTCGCACTCGCCTTTGATACCTCCATTATTTCGGCTGACAGCCGTCAGTGCTTCCGCGAATTATCCATAGGTGTGGCGCGTCCCTCAGAAGAGGAACTGCGACAGGTCCATCACGATTTCATCGCATCTCATAGTATTACAGAAGAGATCACTGCCGCAAGCTTTGAACAATACTCTTTGCAAAAAGCCAGCGATATCTTTCTTACAAAGGATATCGCTGTTCTTGCAGGTGGAACCGGCCTGTATATAAAAGCCTTTTGTGAAGGACTCGACGAAGTTCCGGCAGTACCGGTTGAAGTGCGTGCCCGGATCACCGCGCAATACGAAGCAAAAGGAATGGAATGGCTGCAGGAACAGCTGCGCGAAAAAGACCCCGCGTATTTTGAAAAAGGAGAAATGAAAAATCCCCAGCGTATGATGCGCGCACTGGAGGTGGTAGAAACGACAGGACGGTCAGTGATCGATTTCAGAACAGGCCGGTCCGCCATTCGTGATTTCAATATTATAAAGATCGGACTGGAACTTCCCAGGGAATTTCTTTACCAGCGGATCAATGCCCGGGTGGATGATATGATCGCGGCCGGACTGATTGAAGAGGTGGAAAGCCTCCTGCCATTCCGCAGCCTTAACGCCCTGCAAACCGTAGGTTATGCCGAACTGTTTGCCAGCTTCGACAACACAATCACCCTTGAAAGGGCGATCGAACTGATCAAACAGAACACACGCCGTTATTCCAAACGCCAGATGACCTGGTTCAAAAAAGACCCCGCATTCACATGGTTCAGCCCGCAAAATTTTGACTCTATCATTGGACATGTTCGCGAACAAATGCGCCGGTAAGTTGTTTACATGCTCACTAAGTTAGAATATGATTAGAACAGATGCTCCCCATCGAACCATTTCCCGTGTAAATTCATCTGCACCCGTGAACGTCACCTTTTGAAAGAATGTCTCATTTCACCAACTCAATCACATCAATCCGTTGTCATGAAGTATTGTCTAGCATGTTTATTTGTTATAATGTTTTCCGTATCGCATGCTCAGGAAGAGCGGGAACAGCCGTCTGATGTTGCCGTTTTAAAAGTCAACTCTAATCGTATTTATGGTAAACTGATCGATAAAAATACCGGCAAGCCCATTGAAGCAGCTTCAGTACAATTGTTTGCCAACGATGCAGGAAATAAAGACAGTCTCATAACAGGAATGCTTACCCGTTCAAACGGGGATTTCAGTTTTGATAACCTGCCGGCCTTAAAAACCTTCCGTCTGACTATTTCCGCGATCGGGTTTTCACAGATAGACCAGGAAGTAACGCCTGATTATGGAAAAGGTGCTGAGCAAAAGAAATTCAGAAATGATCTCGGTAATATCACGCTTGAGGCAGAAGTGAAGCAACTTGGCAATGTTGTGGTGACTTCCGTGAAGCCGGCACTGGAAATGGGGATCGACAGAAAGATCTTCAATGCGTCAAAAAGCATGGTTGCAACGGGTGGTACGGCGATCGACCTGATGAAAAATATTCCTTCGGTGTCTGTTGATGTGGATGGTAATGTGACTTTACGTAATTCATCACCGCAGATCTTCGTGGATGGACGCCCTACGATCTTATCACTCGATCAGATCCCGGCAGATAATATCGAGCGCGTCGAACTGATCACCAATCCTTCGGCCAAATTTGATGCGGCAAGCTCCGGCGGCATTATTAATATCGTTCTGAAAAAAAATAAACGAATCGGGCTGAATGGTCTTGCGACCATTGGTATCGGTCTTCCAAAAATTGCCAACGGAAATCTGAACCTGAACGTCCGCCAGGGTAAGTTCAATTTCTTTTTAAGCGGTGGGTATAATCAATCCGGTGGAAAGGCAAGGGGTGAAGCGCAGCGGCAGAATAAAGTGAACGGAGTGATCAGTGATTATTTCAACCAGGAATCTGTGAACGACAGGATCCGTCGTTTCGGTTCATTGAGACTGGGCGCTGACTATTTCCTGGACAACCGCAATACCATCAGCATCACCCAGCAGCTGGGAACCGGGCGATTTGGTTATGATGAAGTACAGGATCAGGACTACCTCGATGCCAGCCTCAATCCGGTCTATTACGGAAGCAGAACCGCAGACGGTAAAGCAACTTTTAAGCGGAATGGCACCAACCTCAATTTTAAACATAATTTTCCTGAAGCAGGAAAGGAGCTAACGGTTGATGTGAACTATAACTACGGCAGCAGTACCGACCGCTCTGACATCCTGAATGCGTTCAGCTACCCGGATGGGCAGGTTTATCGCCCGTCATCGCTTGTGAATAATCGGGGTAGCAGCAATTCTGACCAGGTAATATTCCAGGCTGATTATGCTGATCCCATCGGGGAGAACGGAAAGATCGAAATAGGCCTGCGCAGTTATCATAACCTCTTCAACAGCCGTTTTGATGCGTTTGCCAACAGCAACGGGCAGCAACAAAAGCTTCCACTGAGCAATAACTACGAGTACAAGGAAATGGTAAACGCTTTGTATGGTACGTATTCCAACAAAATAGGAAAGTTCTCTTACCAGGCAGGTTTACGCGCGGAGTATTCAAAATTTAATGGGTTGCTGGTAGACAGCGCTTTTAAATTCGGATATGAATACCCCTCGAAACTGAAGAATATCTGGAATGCATTATTCCCAAGTTTGTTTGTTACGCATGAACTAAGTGAAAAAGATCAGCTGCAGTTCAATTATTCGAGAAGGATCCGCCGCCCGAATTTCTGGCAGCTGAATCCATTCATCGATATCAATGATCCGGCAAATCTCCGCCAGGGAAATCCGGCGTTAAGACCCGAGTTTGTCAATTCATTTGAGCTGAACTACAGCCATAATTATAAATCGGGTAATTGGTTGGGTGTGCTTTATTTCAGGAATAACCCTGATGATATCACCGAATTCAGTGATACCATTACCACGCAGCAATACCAGGAGCTGGAAAATGCCGGTGTTAATCCGAATGCAATACTTAACACCTATATCAATGCCGGTACAACCAACCGGTATGGCGCTGAGTTTACCGTGCAACATAAGATCGGGAAGAATTTCGATATTACACCAACAGTGAATATGCAATACCGCACAGTGAAAGCACGGATCAATAACCTTGATCTGAGCAATGAAGGATTTAATTGGGAAGCAAAGCTCAGTACGAACTATAAGATCGAAACAACAAAATCATCCTTCTTCAATGGCCTCGGGTTCCAATTGCTAGGGGAATATGAATCCTCGGAAGTAATTCCCCAGGGAAAGCGCCGTCCGCAATACAGCGTCGACTATGCAATGCGTAAGGATTTTCTGAAAGACAATAAAGCGACGATCACATTTTCAGTCAATGACGTCTTTAATACTAGACGCTGGGGAACGATCTATGACACAGAAACATTCTACCAGGAATCTTATCGCCGCTGGAGTGTTCGCAGCTTCCGTATCTCATTCAGCTACAAATTTGGTAAATCAGACTTCTCCCTTTCCAACAAGAAACGGGATAACAATGAGTCAATGGACTAGCGGCCTTCACCTTCCATTCACTGAAGGGGAAAAGGGCTGAACAACCAGGAACAATTCATGCAATAAAAAAGGAGTAAGAACGCCGTTCTTACTCCTTTTTTAGTTTTATCCAAAGAACTATATTTTGATACCCACTGTCAGCATCAGGTTACTTCCATTGTTTCTCATCGTGGCAAAAGTATTTGCCTTGTCAGGCAATCTGTAAGGGAAGTCTACATCTTTCCTGAGGGCGTGCGTATATGTAAGGTCAATAAAGAAACCCGCATTTCTGTATCCAAGGCCGCCGCTTAAAAACATCTTGTTTGCTTTGAGTTCAGGATCAGCATAGGGATTGCCGAGATAAGAGAATCCGAGGCGGGTCATGATGGTAGTGAATTTCAACTCTCCGCCCAGTCTGAAATTGAAAGCGTTTTTATAATACTGCTTCATCACTTCGTTCACCCCTTCGTAGTATGAATTATCGCCGGAATCATCTGCATTAGCAAACTTATTTGACTTATATGTCACATATTCAACATCGGCCGTGATAAAACCTTTCTGCATCTTAACGTCTTCCGCTTCTCTTAAAACATAAGAGCCGCTCACCATAAATCTCCACGGAGAGGTCAGCTGGTATTTATAGAATGGAGTAGGCTCGTTATTATTCAGCAATTGATTGGAAGTGACGGTTGTTGTACCCGGAGTAGTGCGGTACTGATCAAGATTGACAGACATTGTTCCGGAATAAGAATCCTCCATCGCATACCAGGTTGGTGAATGAACTGCCAGGCCAAGGCGGATGAATTCCGCAGGCTTTGCGATCATACCCAGTTTCAGGTTAACACCAACACCTTTTGTTTTAAAGGTCTCATTCAGTTCATAAAAATTGAAGTTATTGTTCGTATTCCCTGTCATATCTTCTTCGCGGAAGCGGGATTTCTTTTCATAATTAACGATCGGCACGCCGAGAGAACCTCCCAGGTAGAATTTATCATTCATTGTTGCGGCATATCCAAGCGCGATCTCGGTAATACCTCCGCTTGTTTCTGTCCACTGTGATTGCCGGACGAGATAATCACCGCCATTCTTCAATGCATCCCACATAGACATGCTGATAACGTCCTGCCCGGTATGACCCGGAAGCGAAGCTGAGTCGATCAGGTAGTTCCATGCGGCCATTCTTGTACCGAAGGATACGCGGTTGCTGAATGGCATATCGTCCAGGTTAACACCGCTCGAAGCTGCTTCGGCAGCATATTGTTCAGCACCTGAGCTGAAGTCATTCAGTCCGGAATAGGAATAACTGCTATTGAAATTAGCTGTTCTGGCTACCGCAATGCTCAATGCCTGGTTGGTCCATTTTCCACGACGGCCGGGCCATCCCGCCACATATCCCGATGCTCCGAGGTTGAATGCTTTATCCTTTGAATTGCTACTGGGTGTGCCGCGGAAATCGATCTTATTATTCTGGAAGTTGAAGCCGGGGCTGATCACCAGGTCGCCGGTTTTGTAAAATGCAAGGCCTGCCGGGTTTACAAAGGTGGCCGTGATATCACCACCAAGAGAGCCCATTGCACCGCCCACAGCATTGATCCTTGCGGTCCCATTCACCGGCTGCCATGAATATTTCAATACGTCTTCGGGGATCTGCGCAAATGCCGTATCGGTGGAAAAGATCATTCCTGCAACCAGGCAGAGCTTTCCGATTCGCGTTTTTTGGATCAGTGTATGAATAGTTCGCGTATTCATTGTTCAAATATTTTAGGTTCGTCTGAAATACAATCGATAAAGAATACTATTGCCAACCTGCTACTGGCAACAGGGTACAAAAAAGGAGGAAGGGTAAGTAATTAAACTCAGATTCCATTCCTCCTCCCAAAAGTTTGCACAAACGGCCAGATCCGTTTCAATGCCCGGGTTATTGCTGCTTATCTTGGCGGTCTGGAAGCGCCTGAACTACCGCTGCTGCTACCGCGACCACTTGAAGATGAACTGCTGCTCGAAGATGGGGTATAACTCCGGGTTGGTGTCGAATTGCTTGGCTGCGAGTAATTGCTGCGTCCGCTGTTACTGGAGTTATTGTTCGAATAATTTCGTGAATTGGTATTGTTGTAACGGATGCTTCCACCACCGTTGTTGTTACTCGGGTTGTAGTAAGACATATTGGTACCTCTCGGAGCGCCATTCAATACATTACCCTTGGACGGATTAATATTCATCGGGCTTGTGTTCAGATAGCTTCGTGGATTGAATACAGTAGCACGACTCGGAACACCGGCAAAACCTCCCGGGTTCTTTATGAAGATCGGGCTCACATAATAAGGGTTGTAATAACTGTTCCATCCCCAATAGCTGTTCCATGGACTGTACCAGTTGTTATAAGAACCGTAGTAATTATAAGCGAAAGGGTTGTTGAAATAGTAATCATCCAGAGCCGACCAGCGGTATGGATTTGTTGAACGCATACGCAGGTACCTGTCTGTATAGTAGTCAGGAGTGGAACCATAATAACGGTCATCCTGCTGCTGAGCAACTACATATTCATCCTGAGGACGGGTGGGAGAGTAGTAAACATCGTCTACTGTCTGCCCGGTTTTATAGGCTGTGGTGCAACTACCAAGAGAGAATGCGGCCAGGGCCAGAAATAAAATATAAGGTCTCATGGCAAAAGGGTTTATTAGTTAAAATCGAAGTTACTACTTTTGTGCGACTTGAATTTTACGCAAACGTTTGTGTACCGAAGTTACATTTACCGGTTTCAAATAGTATGTGGAGGTGTGTTAAGGTTAATCTAAAGATTTGTGCGACATTAAACCTGTATTAGAATTAGACAATATTATAATCTGGATATATGAGTAAAGAAATCACTTCGAGGGCGCAGGACTATTCCCAATGGTATAACGATCTGGTTATTAAAGGCAGTCTCGCTGATCACTCTGCCGTTCGCGGTTGCATGGTGATCAAACCTTATGGGTATTCCCTTTGGGAGAACATGCGGGATGTGCTGGATAAAATGTTCAAGGATACAGGACATGTTAATGCCTATTTCCCGCTTTTCGTTCCCAAAAGCCTTTTCGAAGCTGAAGAAAAGAACGCGGAAGGGTTTGCGAAGGAATGTGCTATCGTCACCCATTACCGTTTGAAAGCTGATCCGAATGCAAAGGGTAAGCTGATGGTTGATCCCGAAGCAAAACTGGAAGAAGAACTGGTGATCCGCCCGACAAGTGAGGCCGTGATCTGGAATACATACCGAGACTGGATCCAGTCCTACCGCGATCTTCCTTTGCTCATCAATCAATGGGCGAACGTGGTAAGATGGGAAATGCGTACACGCCTGTTCCTCCGTACTGCGGAATTCCTCTGGCAGGAAGGCCATACTGCTCACGCTACAAAAGAGGAAGCTATTGAAGAGACGGTAAAGATGCTGCATGTGTATGCCGACTTCGTGGAGAACTACATGGCTTTACCGGTGATCAAGGGGGTGAAATCGCCTAATGAACGTTTTGCCGGTGCAGAAGATACGTATTGTATTGAAGCGCTGATGCAGGATGGCAAAGCATTGCAGGCAGGTACCTCGCATTTCCTGGGACAGAATTTCGCTAAGGCATTCAATGTAAAATTCTCCAATAAAGAGAATCAGCTTGATTATGTTTGGGCAACAAGCTGGGGGGTAAGTACCCGCCTGATAGGCGCGCTTGTAATGGCGCATAGCGATGACGAAGGACTGGTCCTTCCTCCAAGACTGGCTCCCCTCCAGGTGGTGATCGTTCCGATCTATAAAGGCGATGAGCAGAAACAACTGATCGATGCAAAAGCGGCCGAGATCATTGCAAACCTCAAAAATCTGGGTGTAAGGGTTAAATATGACGACAATGACAATGCACGTCCGGGCTGGAAATTTGCCGAATATGAAATGAAGGGCGTTCCCGTGCGTCTGGCACTCGGTGCACGTGATCTTGAAAAAAATGTGGTGGAAGTGGCCCGCCGCGATACCAGGGAAAAGCAAACAGTCGGACTGGACGGTATCGCTCAGTACGTTGACGGCTTACTGCTGGATATCCAGCACTCAATGTTCCATAAAGCGAAAACGTTCCGGGACGCGCATGTGACTGAAGCCAATAGCTGGGATGAGTTTGTAAAACTGCTGGACGAAAAGGGCGGGTTTATATCTGCGCATTGGGACGGCACTCCCGAGACCGAAGAAGAGATCAAGGATAAATCCAAAGCAACGATCCGTTGTATTCCTTTGGATAATCCACAGGAGCAGGGCGTCTGTATCCTGACCGGTAAGCCATCGACGCAGCGGGTGCTGTTCGCCCGGGCCTACTAGCCTAAATGGATAAATAGATGAAAGCGTTCTGACGCTGAGGATAAAAAAAGGGAAAGGAGTTAAAAGAGAGCACACCGGAAGGAATGCTCTTTTAACTCCTTTCCCTTTTTTATCCGCCTGGCTAAATATAGATTCTCTTTTCTTCTCTTTTTTCTCTTTAAACTCTTAGCTTAGTTAAAACTTAAACTATGGAGGATAATCAATCCTTTTTAGACCTGCAGGTAGATGATCAGGCTGCAATCAACCTTCATGAGACCTCGAAATGGGCGAAGTTCCTGGCGGTTGCGATCCTTTCTGCGATGGGTCTGGTTACATTATTATTTGTTGCATTCTGGAGCAGCATGAGTTCTGCATTTCAATCAACCGATGACTTTGATGAACGTAATGCCAACATGCTCAAAATTGTTGTTGCTGTTTGTTTGATCATTGTCCTGGCGATCGTCGTTATCCTGATGATGTTTTTGCTTAAAGGCGCCAATGCGATCAGGCAGGCAGTAAAGCATAAGGATCCGGTACTGTTCAACACAGGTCTTGGACATATCAGGAATTACTTTGCGATGGCGGGCATTCTGAGCCTGCTGGGTCTCGTTTTTAAAATAATGACTTTCTTCCTTCAATAAATGTATATATGGAACAGGATAACAGATCTTCTGACCTCTTTAATGAGATGAGTATAGACGGAATGGGTAAGCAATATATCCGCTCGATCGCCAGCTGGGCTATGGTAATGGTCGTAGTTGCCGTGATCGGATATGTGATAGAGATCCTCGATTTTTTGCGGGACAAACCTTCAGACGGCAGGCGTGTTGAAGGATTTGGCGGATTAACAGAAGCCATGGGGAATTCTTCCGCATTTTCGGTTTTCTTTGGTATTGCGATCGGACTGCTGATCAACTTCTTTTTATTCCGGTTTGCTTCCCAGGCGAAAGCTGGCCTGGACGGACATGATCAATGGAAACTGAATTCAAGTTTCAGCAATCTGAAAGCATACTTTATGGCCTGTTCGATCATTCTGATCATTGTGCTTGTATTTATGCTGCTGGTATTTGTTGTGGTTGGTGCAAGATTTGGAACAATGTAGATTCCTGGTGATTGTTGTCTCCCGCGGCCGTCGCTTCCGGCAATGGAGGCATATATAAATTAAAAAGAGAAGGGCTATCGTTGAAAACGATAGCCCTTCTCTTTTTAATTATCTCACCTCTATTGCAACAGACAGGCGGGCTGCAGCCGGCCAGGTTTATTTAACAGAAAGGTAATTGTAATCCTTCAGCAGTATTTCCAAAAAACTTTGCGGGTCCATGTCTGTCTGAATCTGCAGGTGATTTTTAATTTTATCAGCGGCTGAAGTGGCCATGAGATAATCGTTTTTCTTCTTCGACGACTCCAGGATGCTTTTGATGGCATTGATATCGCGGTCGCTCAGTTGCATGATCTGGGGGAAGGAAGGCGTATAGGTATCTTCCACTTCCTGGAAGACCGTATCTTCTATGCTCGCTTTGGAACTGGTGCGGATCAGGATCGTTTTCGCCAGCATATCTCCTATCCGTTGGCCTTTTTGTGAAGAAGCGATGAGGACAATATCTGTGATCAGGAATCCCAGTGCCATCAGGATCAGGAAACCCGTTTCCCAGCCACCCATACCCGCGCCTCCGGAAAGGATCGCGCCCAATAGCAAGACGATCCAAACATCGGAAATACGCAGCAACCAGCGGATGAAAAACTGGCTGAAGCTGGGTTTGCCGCCATTTTCATTAACCACCCTGATGCCCATGATCTTCTTTCCGACACTTTGCCCATTCATGGTGATCTCCAATACCACGTGATAAACCATGATCGGTAAAAATAAGAGCATCTGGATCGACGCCAGGTCATACCTTGAATCATGATCGAACCAGTTATAATTCCTGGCAATTTCCCGGTAAACTTTGGAGATCAGTATCAGGTACACTATTTCGATCACCATATCAATGAACAGCGAAAGCAAGCGTCTGTAAAATTCCGGGATCTCAAACTCGACTTCTATATTAAAACTGGTAGGTACTTTGATCAAAGCCATCTTCAGCGGCAGGTTTTAGCAATCAAGGTAGGGATTTTTTTGGGATGAAGGAAACTCGTTGGCCGTTGACCGTTGTCCGTTGACCGTTGTCCGGAATACAACTTCCGGGCGAAATTTGATAAGTATGTCTGTTACTTTCCCGTACGCCTATTTTAATGTAGAAGTCATCGGTCAACGGACAACGGTCAACGGTCAACGGCCATCGGTCACCGGACAACCATTTCTCGTTTTCCGAAAAAATGGTATTTTACAAGTCCAAACCCTGATAATTTTTGAGAGAAGCCTTATTCATAAAGAAGAACCGGGATCGCTGGTTGAAGAATCAGCATTTTATGGCAGAAGATGCTGACGAAATGGCCAAAGAATTTACTCAACTGGTAGATGACCTCGCCTATGCGAAAACTTTTTATCCCACAAGCAAGGTCACCCGGTATATCAATACGCAGGCATCACGGATCTATTTGAACATCTATCGCAACCGGAAAGAAGAAAGCAACAGGCTTATTACTTTCTGGAAATATGATCTGCCGCTTACCATCCGCAAACATCACCGGGCAATGATCTTTTCACTGATCATCTTCGTGGTCTTTTTTGCAATCGGCTTTTTTGCGTCAAGGCAGGATGAGAACGTTGCCCGGGGATTTTTGGGCGACAATTATGTGGAAACAACTCTCCGGAATATAGAAGAAGGTAATCCCTTCGGCATTTATGAATCGGGCAACCCGATCCTGAGCTGGCTTCATATCATGGTCAACAATATCAAAGTATCCCTGATGATATTTACCGCCGGTCTTTTTGCCGGAGTGCCAACCGCCTACCTTCTTGCGCATAATGCCGGAATGGTAGGTGTATTCGATCAGTTCTTTGCCGGACGCGGACTTGGGCTAGATTTTTTCCTCGTCGTTTTTGTGCACGGAACACTTGAGCTTACAGCTATTATTATCGCGGCCGGCGGGGGATTCATCCTGGGAAAAAGTTTTCTGTTCCCCGGCACACTAAAACGGATGACTTCCTTCAAACAGGGTGCGAAAGATGGCGTGAAGATCATGATCGGGCTGATGCCTGTATTTGCACTCGCCGCATTTTTTGAAGGTCTTATTACCAGGCTTTACAACGATATCTCTATTTTCACCTCCATTATCACGGCGCTTTCCGTTTTGTTCGTGATCTGGTATTTTGTGATCTATCCGATACAACTCGGAAGAAAAAGAAAATTCGATACGCTGGAAGAAGAAATCTAACACTAAAACGCTGAATCAAACAGAATACATCTCCCTTGAAAAGATTTTATCACCTCCTTTTTCTCCTGTTCTTTATTCCCTTGATTGCCGGAGCGCAAAACGATTCTGTCATTGTGATGATGGATACGGTTGCTGCACCCATCTATGATGATAATGGAAACTTCGATGACGAAGAGGAGTCACAGGACGAAGAAAAAAAGAGCGAATTCATGTCGCTCAACTTTTGGATAAAGGATTCTTTTCAGCTTCGACGGGTCGACTCTTCTGTAATAAAGGCATACCTCGCCGACGATGATTTCTGGTATGCTAATTATCCATTCAACAAACCCGAGCCCGAAAAAGAAAAAGAATATCGACGGCCGCTGGTGGATCATCCTGCGTTTGAAACGATCATGTGGATTGTTGTAATAGCCGGATTCATCACTTTCCTGTTCATATTCCTGACAAATAATAACGTCAGGCTTTTCCGGAGCTCAACGCCGATCCGGCACCAGGAAACAGAAGCAAACTTTGATGATATCTTCTCTGTCAATTACCAGTTGGAGATCGGAAAAGCAATAGCCTCCGGAAATATGAATTTCGCTGTCCGGTTGCTTTACCTGCGACTGCTGAGTAAAATGGCTGAACGGAATATTATTGAATATAAACAGGATCGTACCAATATGGATTATCTGATGCAGTTGTATAAGACCAAGTATTATCAGGATTATTTCCGGCTAACAAGGCATTATGAGTATGCATGGTACGGGCAATTTCCGGTTGACCGCGGAAAGTTCGAGCTGATACGCAGCGAGTTTGAAAACTTTGAAAGAAATTTAAACTGAGTACTTGAAGAAGACCTTTCCATATTTATTGATGGCCGTAGTGCTGGCTGCCGTTCTTTTCCTTATCTACAAGGGTGATAGAGGAGTAAAGGAACAGCGGACGCTGGATAGACGCATGTCTTTCCGCATTCGGGACAAGATCCCTTATGGAACATACGTTGCCTACCAAAGTCTGCAGCGGCTGTTTCCTGAAGCCACTATCAGTACAGATAAAAACCGCCCCGGGGAATGGCAAACGCTAACGCCCTATCAAAAACGTCAGGCGCTGGTCATCATTTCTCCTTTTTTCAACGCCGAACAAAGTGACATAGATAATTTGCTGGAGTTTGTAAAAGAAGGCAATGATGTGTTTGTGAGTGCAATGAAAGTGTCATACTATGTGGAAAAACTCCTAAAGTGTGATATATACTATCCGTCAGGTGTGATAGAGTCCGGCTGGCAGATGAATGGCAATGATACCCTTAGTGTATCACTTGATGTGCCTGCGCAGAATCAGCCGCACGAATATTCATATCCCGGTCAACGGTACGATTTCTGGTTCTACAAATATGATACGCTGACGTCTTCCGTATTGGGGTATAACAAAGAGGGTAAGCCGAATTTTGTAAGGTTGAAAGCCGGGAAAGGAAATTTCTATCTGCAGCTGGCACCGATGGCTTTCACAAATTACTTCCTGCTGCATAAAAAGAACATGGAGTATTACGACAGGTCTTTGTCGTTACTGTCGCCAGATACAAAAGCGATCGTTTGGGATGAGTTTTATGTATTGAAAGGGGATACAAGTGAACGTGACAAAGATGACAGCAAGCCAAACTGGTTAAGCGTATTCTTTAGCTACCCGTCTCTGCGTTGGGCCATGATCACAGCCATCATAGCACTGGTGGTATATGTTTTAATGGAAATGCGGAGAAAGCAGCGTCCTATTCCGGTGATACATCCTCCCAAGAATGATTCGCTTGATTTTGTAAAAACGATCGGCAGGCTGTATCATGATAAAGGAGATCACCGCAACCTTTGCATCAAGATGGGAGCTTACTTTCTTGAACATGTGAGGATGCGGTACAAGTTATCCACTACAACACTGGATGATGAATTTGTAAAGAATCTTAGTTATAAGACCGGTATCGATGAGAACGAATTGAAAGCGATCGTAACGGTTATTAATCATTTGCCTGAGCAGGACAGCGTGTCTCCCGGGCAACTGGTCACATTTCATAAACAACTTGAATCGTTTTATAAAACAGCATAAGCATGGAAGAAGAAATTTTTCAGCAGCGTACAGATCTTTCAGCCCTGAGTGAGGCAGTGATGTCTATCCGTAACGAACTTAAAAAGATCATTGTCGGCCAGGATGAGATGGTAAAACTGATCATTGCCGCCCTGTTGGCCGAGGGGCATATCCTGCTTGAAGGGGTGCCGGGAGTGGCCAAAACAATGACGGCAAAACTGGTTGCGCGAAGCCTTAATACGGGATTTGCGCGGATCCAGTTCACGCCCGATCTGATGCCTTCCGATGTATTGGGAACTCCCGTATTCAATCCCAAAGAAGCTACGTTTGATTTTAAAAAAGGCCCGGTATTCAGCAATATCGTACTGGTGGACGAGATCAACCGCGCTCCGGCAAAAACACAATCCGCATTGCTGGAAGTGATGGAAGAGCGGCAGGCTTCCGTTGACGGAAAAACTTACCTCATGTCTTCTCCCTTCATGGTACTGGCAACACAGAACCCGGTGGAGCAGGAAGGTACTTACCGTTTACCGGAAGCGCAGCTTGATCGTTTTCTGTTCAAGATCGTGGTTCCTTATCCGAATGAAACGGAAGAGATCGAAATACTTACACGCTTTCATCATATGGGCAATACACGTGTGGATGAACTCGTACAGCCTGTTCTTACCGGAGAACAGATCAATGCGATCAGGAAACAGATCAAGGATATCCTGATGGAAGAGAAATTGCTTCATTTTATTGCAAAGCTTGTTCATCAGACAAGGAATCATAAATCGATCTATCTCGGTGCCTCACCACGCGCGTCGCTGGCGATCATGAATGCGTCAAAAGCGATTGCAGCAATGCAGGGCCGCGACTTTGTTACTCCTGAAGATATCCTGGAAGTGGTTGTTCCGGTTTTGCGGCACAGGATCATTCTTTCGCCTGACAAGGAAATGGAGGGAGTAACGGAAGATGAGGTGATCAAACAGATCATTCAGAGTATGGATGTTCCAAGATAAACGATCTTAAAAAGAGTCTTTTGCTGAAATCATTCTATTTCAAAAATCTTGTATACTATATCGCGGGCATTGCTTCGGTAGTGTTTGTGATCAGTTATTTCGCTCCTGCATTGTTCCGGGTTGCATACCTGATCCTTTTGCTGCTGGCGATCGCAATCGTTGTGGACGCACTGCTGGTGTACAGTAAACGGAAAGGCATTGATGCGAAACGATCATTGTCGGACCGGTTCAGTATCGGCGATGAGAATAAGGTGACGCTGATCATGCAGAACCATTATCCATTTCCGGTTCAACTTGGGATCATCGACGAGCTGCCGGATCAGTTCCAGGCGCGTGACTGGAGAAGGCGGGTGAAGATCGCGGGCCAGGGTGAAGAATCGCTGACCTATACGTTAACACCCGTTTCCCGGGGTGAGTATATTTTTCACAGCATCAATGTTTTCATAAGCGGGCCATTACAACTGGTAAAGCGACGGTACATTTTCGAGGCTACACAGGTGGTGAAAGTTTATCCCTCCTATGTGCAGATGCGAAGATACCAGCTGCTCGCAGTAGCGAATCGTCTCCAGGAAGTAGGAGTAAGGCGTATGCGCCAGCTTGGCCACAGTATGGAGTTTGAACAGATCAAAGAGTACGTGCGCGGGGATGATTACCGTACGATCAACTGGAAAGCTACGGCAAGGAAGGACGCGTTGATGGTGAATAATTATACCGATGAAAGGAGCCAGCAGGTGTATTGCATCGTTAACAAAGGACGGGTGATGAAAATGCCGTTCGGTGGAATGACGCTGCTGGATTATGCGATCAATTCATCACTTGTTTTGGCAAACGTAGCCCTGGTCCGGCAGGACAAAGCAGGTCTGATCACCTTCGCGGAAAACCTTGATGCATTTGTACCGGCAGATAAGAAGCCAACGCAGATGAATCTCGTGCTGGAAACATTGTACAAACAGCAAACGCGCTATCTGGAGCCCGATTTTGAAAAGTTGTTTTCGGTGATACGTACGCGTATCAGCACGCGAAGCCTTTTGGTCATGTTCACCAATTTCGAATCTCTCGAGTCGCTGCAGCGTGAAATGCCGGCACTTAAAAAGATCGCCCGTTACCACCTGCTTCTCGTGGTCTTCTTTGAAAATACCGAACTCAAAGCTGTTACAGAACAAAAAGCACATTCACTGGAAGATATCTACATCAAGACCATCGCCGAAAAATTCGCTTTCGAAAAACGTCTGATGGTAAAAGAACTTCAGAAGAATGGCATTCTCTCCGTCCTGTCTTCCCCCGAAAATCTTACCGTCAATACGATCAATAAGTACCTGGAGTTGAAGACGCGAATGTCGATCTGAGATCGTTGACCGTTGTCCGTTGACCGTTGTCCGTTGTCCGGAATTCATGGGAGGTGGAATAGAATTGGATCTTCGTGTTCAAATTAAGAGAGAGAGGTTATCGTTTTAAACGATAACCTCTCTCTCTTAATTTGTGACGGACAACGGACAACGGACAACGGACAACGGACAACGGACAACGGACAACGGACAACGGACAACGGACAACGGTCAACGATCCCTATCTTTGCGCCATGAACAATTTTGCAGAAGGTCGGGTCCTTCTTATCAACAAACCTTTGCGATGGACATCTTTTGATGCAGTGAGGAAAATCCGGAACCTGGTCAGGATCAAGAAGGTGGGGCATGCAGGTACCCTGGATCCATTGGCCACGGGTTTGCTGATCGTTTGTACCGGAAAGTTTACGAAGAAGATCAATGAATATATGGCGAAGGAGAAAGAGTACACCGGCTCATTTACGCTGGGGGCGACCACTCCAACGTATGACCTTGAAAGTGAGCCGGAGAATTTTCTGCCGCTGGACGGGATAGATGAAGCAAAGATCAGAGCGGCCACCGTGCCTTTCACCGGAGAAATAATGCAGGTGCCACCTGCTCACTCTGCAATAAAGATCGATGGCAAACGGGTGTATGAACTGGCGCGAAAAGGAGTAGAGGTGAAGATCGATCCAAGAAAAGTGACTATCACAGAATTTGAGATCACGTCAATAGACCTTCCTGTTGTACAGTTCCGCGTGGTATGTTCCACCGGAACCTATATCCGTAGCCTGGCAAATGATTTTGGCGCAGCACTGGGTTGTGGCGGATACCTGAGCAGTCTTTGCCGTACAAGGATCGGTGAATTCACGATCGAAAACGCGATCACTCCTGCAGTGTTTGAAGAACAACTGAAAGCGTCGGAATCGACGGATCAGAATATAAATGGATAGTTGATGCCAAGCTGGAACTGATCGCCACGCGAGAATTTATACCCAAACCATTTGTTTTGCACAGCAGCATCCGCAGGCGCGGGGCTTGGGTCTTTTACTTTGTAGGCATAATCCAGCCGGATCACGAGAAAATTAAAGTCGACCCGCAAACCTGCGCCAGAGCCAACGGCAAGATCTGTCCATAACCGGCCCAGCTTGAATACCTCATTCGCTTCTCTGTCGGGCGCGGATTTCATATACCAGACGTTTCCGATGTCTGTAAATACGGCGCCATTCAGTTTAATATTGAATGGAGTGCCAAGAGGGAACCGGAATTCGACATTGCCTTCAAGCTGTATATCGCCATATCGGTCGGGCGTGCTGCCCACCCCCTGGAATGATTTGATATTTGATCCGGGGCCAAGTCTTCTGAGCGACCAGGCGCGCATACTGTTCGGCCCCCCTGCAAAGTATTGTTTGAAGAAGGGAAGGTTGTATCGTTTATCCGGATTTCTTGTCGAGTTGAATTCATGCCCTGCACCGGCAAACAAGCGGAAGGCCAGTGATGTTTTTGGGAATCTCATCAGGTATGCAAACTCTGCATCCAGCTTCAGGAAACGGTAAAGTTGTTTGTCGAGGAATGAATTGCGGATCATACCGGTCAACAGGCCGGATTCTTCAACATTGGCTCTGAATACACTTAACCGGTTGGTTGTTCCTCCGCTCATCGTAAAGCTTCCGATAACGGAAGAAATAAATCCATCCGTAAAGATATTTCTGAGGGATGGATTGTATTTGATCAGCGTATCAAGGCTGTCTCTTCTTATGAGCGAAGAGTATTCAATATTGGGGAGTTTTAACGAGATCAGCATTTTTCTACGCTGGAACTCATAACCCCAGGATCCGTTTAGTGTGGTAAGATTATAGAGAAAGCGTCTTTCAGTGTTTGCTGCATTAAAGTTGAAGACAGTGCTGAAATTGTCCCGCAGGTTTTCAGGGATGAACCCGAAGTTCGGGATCGCCCGGGGCATCCGTATGCTATGGCTGAACGCGATCTGCTGTGTCTGGATAAATTGCCCGAGACTGCTGGCATTGCCGAGCTCAATCCCGTAGCGAAGGTTGCTGCTCGCTAAATTTGCGGCTTTCGCGAAATTCCTGTTTTGAAGACCGACGTTGACACCTATCCCAAATATGTTCCCGGAAAAAGCATTCTGATTGATACTCCCTTCAAGGTTTGTATTGAATGAATACTTCTTTGCGGGAGACAGTCGTATCACAAAATCAATCGTATCTGTTCCTTTTCGCGGCAGCTGATCTATACTCACCATTCTCCATGTTCCCAGGGAATTGAAACGGTTGATCGTCCGTGCGTACCTTCTCAACCGATACAAACTGTCCGTTGGGAGATACACATTCGGCGGAAAGATCTTCGCTTTGAACCTTCCATGATGCTGGATAACGCGTATCGGTGCTTTCCCGGGACCTCCCCCTACTTCTTCGATCGTCGGAGTTATTCCAACGGTGTCTGGTGTATAATCGGGATAAAGAGTAACGTTGCCGATATAATATTTCACCAGCTTCGCACTGTCCAGGCTTTTAAGACGGATCTCAAGATTTGCAGTAGGGTTATTGCGGCGGGCTTGTAATTTCTGCAGAATTTCCAGTTGCTCAAAGGGGTCCAGGGTAGGGGTGAGCAGTGCGACATCGAGTGTATCCCAGATCCCGACCATCTCGTCCCGGCTGAACCGGAAATAACCCATATTCCTGTAGAGATCAGTAAGCCGGTCAAATTCGGCTGAGATCGGAGCCTTGGCAAAAGCATCTCCTTTTTTGATATAGGCTTGTCCGCGGGTACTGTCTGACAGGTATTGCAGATCTGTATGACGCATGTTATAGCTGATCGAATCCAGCTTGACGAGTTTGCCCGGACGGACATAAAAGTCGACAGTTGTTCTTTGCTGACCATCTTTTGCAAGGTCGATCTTATGCGTATAGTAGATCGAATCGCTGAAGTATCCCTGTGAATTCAGCAGGGCGCGCATGAATATGATCGAGTTGTCTGCATTGATGCTGTCATACACCGGAGGGTTTTTTAGCGTGCTCCAGAGTAATTTATCAAGCCGGCGTGCCTGCATGCTGTCATCAAGCTGGTCTGCCAGGCTTGCAGTGAGTGCCTGCTTTTCTATCTTTGAAAAATTGCCTATTAGGTTGATATTTGTTTTATAAACGAACGGTTTGTCAGTCGGGTAATGTTTTACGACCGTACAGGAGGCAAAAAATGCGAGCAAGCATCCGGTAAGAATTACTTTTACGAGATTGATATGAGTGGTTGGCTTACCGGATAACATAATTAAAATCAAGCGAAATGCTGAGTAAATCGAAGGTCAAATATATTCAAAGTTTAGGCCAGAAAAAACAAAGGGATGACGAACGGCTTTTCATCGCCGAAGGTCCGAAAATCGTGGCAGAATTGCTGCAGGATAATCCGGACGGTATCAGTCACGTGTATGCATTGCCGTCATGGGTGGAAGAGCGGCGCATAGACCTGTCTTCTTCGCTGATCACAGAGGTGTCTGTAGAGGAACTGGCCAGGATCTCACAACTTCACACGCCTAACCAGGTGCTGGCAGTAATGAAGCAGTTTCCCGAATCTCCGGTTCCCCCGTTGAAAGGCAGTATTGCACTTGCACTGGATACGATCCAGGATCCGGGCAACCTGGGAACCATCATCCGGATCGCTGACTGGTTTGGTATCCCCCGCATCATCTGCAGTCATAATTGTGCGGACCAGTATAATCCCAAAGTGGTGCAGTCGACCATGGGAAGTATCGGAAGGGTGCAGGTACATTATACCGACCTGGAAGCCTGGCTCGGTTCCCTGACAGATGTCCCGGTTTATGCGGCGGCATTACAGGGCCAGGATATTTTACAGATGAAGCGGTTGACAGAAGGGGTGATCGTGATCGGTAATGAATCGAAAGGCATCAGTCCCGCTGTAATGGAAAAAGTGAATGTGCGATTGACAATTCCTCAAAAAGGGAAAGCGGAGTCGTTGAATGCGGCGGTCGCGACCGGCATTATTGTTTCTCATCTTGTTTAAAGGCGAAACAGCTGGCAAACCCGATCCCCGCGTACTCTTTGCGGTAAAAAGCGTCCCTTGCGTTGTTTCAACGCGGATCAATACATAAATGATAGCGGGAGAAATATAAACTAACTGAAGCGGATCGCTTTAACCGGTTGGATCTTTCTGACCAGGATCGTCGGGATCATCAATACAAGAAAGCAGATCAGTAATGTACCACCGCATACCGCGCCTACTTCCCACCAAACAATGCTTACCGCCGCTTCGCTAAGGTAATAGGCATCTTCCTGGAGTTTGATGAACCCTGTAGCCTGTTGCAGGTAAAGTATGCCAAGCGCAACGCCGGTTCCCACAGCAATACCTGCAAGAGTGATGAACAATGAATGGCGGAGAAAGATCTGTTGAATGGTCCAGTTGGTAGCACCCAGCGCCTTCAGGATCCCGATCATGCGAACACGCTCAAGTACGAGAATGATCAGGCAGGTGATCAGGTTGATCAGTGCCACGATGATCATTAATCCAAGTAATACGTTCCTGTTCTTATTCTGGATATATAACCAGTCGAAAATATTTGGTGAAATATCCCGCACCGTGCGTGTATCCCAGGTAAGAGGGAAGAGGTCCATATTGTAAAGGTCTTCCGCAACAGAATCCATCATCCGGTAATCTTTCAGGAAGATCTCATAGCCGCCTACTTCCGTGGCGCTCCAGTCGTTCAGTCTTTGCAAAAGTTTCAGATCACCGATGGCGAAAGTCTTGTCATATTCTTCTATACCTGTTTTGAAAATACCCGCTACGGTTAGCCGGTCAGGCCGGTAAGTGCCGTCTGGCCGGATGAAGTAGATCAGTACACGGTCATTTACTGCAAGCTGCAGTTGTTTTGCGGTATAGGCGGAGATCATGATCTCGCGGCTATAAGTGCTGTCGTTAAAATGGATCGCGCGGCCTTCGCGGATAAAGGAAGCGAAATGGACAAAGTCGTAGCTGCTGTCAACTCCTTTTAATAAAACCCCTTCGATATCATCCCGGGTTTTAAGTGTCGCGTATTTTGTTGCAAACGGATGAATGCTTTCTATGCCGGGTTTTTGCCGGATAGCATCAATGAGTGTATCATTTTTTTCGATCGGGATCTCTTCCGCGATCAGGGCTTTGAAAGGCTGCTTTTCCTGGATGCGCAGGTGCCCCCAGAAACTGAAGACCTTTTGACTCACCTGTTCCTGGAATCCATTTACAAAAGCCAGTGTAATGATCATGACCGCAACGCTGATAATCGTGGCTGCTACAGACAGCCTGATAATGAACCTGGAAAAGGAACGCTGGTGGTTAAATGCGATGCGGTTTGCTATAAAGCCTGCAACCTTCAAATTGTTTTGTTTGTCTTAGTGCCGTGAATATTCAAGATCTGCCTGTCAGGCATTGAAACAAAAATAAGCCGAAAAACAGTTTACGGCCTGTTTTGAAGGAATTTTACCGGATTTAGGGAATATCTTTAGGGCCAGGTGAGCAAGGGAATGAGAGAAATGATCTCAATGCCTGCTTAAGCTTCCTTCTTCCGGAAAACATGTAGCTGATCCGCAAACCGTACTGTCTAACCAGTGTAAAAACATATCCATGCAAAGAATCTCCGTTGCTTTATTGATGTTGCTCAGTTTCTCAGTAAACGCACAGATGCCTGATAAAATTTATAAACCTTCTATTCATTCGGTGAAGCTGTTCAAAGCCGGGGATCAGTTAAGTTACCCGATCCTGAATCTTAACAGCGCAGACCAGCTGGAACTGCATTTTGACGACCTCGATGCAGATGTTAAAAGTCTCTATTATTCTTTTCAGCTTTGCAATGCCGACTGGACTCCGGCACAATTGCAGCCCTTTGATTATATCAGGGGCTTTCAGTCGACACGTATCACCACTTATCGTAACTCTTCCATTGCATTGAACCGCTATACACATTACCAGGCAACGGTTCCGGACAGAAGCTCGGTGCCCAGCAGGTCTGGTAATTATCTTCTGAAAGTATTCCGGAATAATGACACCTCAGACCTGTATCTCACGAAACGATTTCTGGTGGTGGATAATCGCGTTGCCATCTCTGCACAGATAAAGCAGCCTTTCAATTCGGCTTATTTTCTGACAGACCAGCGTGTGATGGTAAGCATAAGTACGGCCAATGCACGGATCAATACATCATCTCCACAGGACCTGAAAGTGGTGGTGATGCAGAATAATGCCTGGCCCACCGCTGCGTTGCTCGAACGTCCTACTATCTACCGGGGTAATTTCTTTGAGTATAATGATGACGCAACCAGCTTTCAGGCCGGACGGGAATGGCGCTGGATCGACCTCAGCAGCCTTCGGCTGATGACGGACCGGATGCAAAGGCTGAATGATGACAGTATTAAAAATCGCTCCGACGTTTACATTAAACCAGATGTTGAGAGAAGACAGCAGGTTTATATTTACTACAAAGACATCAACGGACAATGGATCATGGATAACCGTGATGGTTATAATCCCTACTGGCAGAGTGACTATGCATATGTTCATTTCTCCTTCATCCCTCCGGACAGGAAACCTTATCCCGGCAAAGAAGTGTATGTTTTTGGGGAACTGACAAATTATCTCCCTGACGATGATTCAAAGATGGACTTCAACGAAACTTACGGGATCTATGAGAAGACATTGTATCTGAAGCAGGGGTACTACAACTATTCTTATATCACCCTTGATGCGGGAAAGAGAAATACCAATCGTTTTCCGTTGGATAATACAGAAGGCAATTTTAATAATACGGAGAATAACTACACCGTACTTGTTTATTTCAGACAGTTTGGGGGACGGGCTGATGAATTGCTGGGTATTGCTCAGTTGAACAGTTTCCTGGGCAGATAGATCAAACGGGCGCAGGAGTATCGCAAAGGACGCAAAGAAATCGCGAAGAACGCAAAGAAACACTTAGCGCTCTTTGCGCAGGCTTTGCGTCCTTTGCGATACTAACAGGGCCTTCAGATGAATACCGCGCGCTGCCTGAAATAAAAATCTGTAGAATACCAGCTAATTATTCTTCCGTTATGTTTTTATTTTAGTTGCGCACCCGTATCTTTGCGGCCGGCAGGTCTTACACGACCAGCTCCTGCTGAAACTCCCCAGGGCCGGAAGGCAGCAAGGATAGGTGGTTGAGCGGTGCGATGTGAGTAGCCTGCCTTTTTTTCTTTTTTTAGCCGGAATAATTACTCCGATCCTGTTGTCCCCGTATATTTTTCAGTAATTTTCTGGTTTTCACAACATAATCAACCCGCGAACAACTCCAGCATCCGGGATGTTAATAACGGGTCCACAATCAACGATAACCATAAAACAACATACAAATGAAGTTTTTTATAGATACGGGCAATCTGGCTCAGATCAAAGAAGCTAACGAACTCGGTATTCTCGATGGCGTTACTACTAACCCTTCACTGATGGCTAAAGAAGGCATCAAAGGACAGGAAGCGGTGTTCAATCATTATAAAACCATCTGTGAATTAGTAGATGGTGATATCAGCGCGGAAGTTGTTTCTACCGATTTCGATGGTATCATCGAAGAAGGAAAGAAGCTTGCGGCTATCCACCCGAATATCGTAGTGAAAGTTCCGATGATCAAAGAAGGTGTCAGAGCGATCAAATGGTTTACAGACAATGGCATCCGTACAAACTGTACGCTGATCTTCTCTGCCGGTCAGGCGATCCTTGCCGCTAAAGCGGGTGCAAGTTATGTATCTCCTTTTATCGGACGTATTGATGACAGCAGCTGGGATGGTATTGAACTCATCGCTCAGATCGCAAATATTTACTCTATCCAGGGCTTCAAAACAGAGATCCTGGCGGCTTCTATCCGTAATGCCCTGCATATCGTGAAATGTGCTGAGGCTGGCGCTGATGTTTGTACATGTCCGCTGGACTCGATCCTGGGTTTGCTCAAACACCCGTTGACAGATATCGGTCTTGCCAAATTCCTGGAAGACGCGAAGAAATTTGCATAAGATATTCAGATCATATTACTAAAAAAGACCGCCCCATCAATGGAGCGGTCTTTTTTATTCTATCAGTTCTTTCGTCTCTTCTGATTCGTATTCCGGAGGATCTCATCCCTGGAAGGCAGCATAGGGTCTGGCGCCCGCTTGATCCAGATCGTGGTTTCCTTCCATATGGCGGGATTCGACTTCAATACAGCTTTCACCGTCACTTTTTCCACACTGCATTCCATCGGCAGGATCAACTCATTACCCGAAAAACTGTAGTCAGACGAAGAAAAGCTGATCTCTTTTGCGCTTAATGGCTGCCATTGCCCATTGGATAGCTTCCCATCAACATTTATATAGTTATGAGTGCCCTTTTTCAGGCTGTCTGTATAAAGATGAAAATAAATGCTGTCCACCGTCTGCGCTTTCAGCGACGTAGCCATGGTGAGGACGAACAGTGTAAGTAAAAATCTTATCATGGTCCTGTTTTATGGGTGAATGACGAGCCGGAAAGGTCAAAGGTACGGCAGGATCAGGGGTTAACTAAATTTTAAGGAGACCGGATGGGAGCGATATCCGTCGATCGGTGTCCGGTCCGGGTTCCCGGATCCTTCGCCTTGCTTCCACGGCTTCCGGGGACGAACTGAGGAGGTTTCGGGGAAGCAAAGAGGAGGCAATGAGGAGGAGCCGGGGAGAAATAACCGAACTCCCTGCATTTTAGTGCTCTTCACCGGGCGTTTTGCGCCCTTCACCCAGGTTTTTCGAGTCTTTTGAAGCGATTTACGGTTTCCCTCGCAACAGGATATGCCATAAATTTCGATTAATGACATCAGCTGATCCGGATGGCAAACCGGCTTAATTCTAAGCTGATCGTCTGTAAAACATAAAATGGAAAGGGGCCTTTCTCAGAAAAGCCCCTTTCCATTTTATGTTTTACAGACGATCAGCTTTCGCCTTATTATCGGCTACAGTCGGCTAACCACCGTTGCCACTTAACGCCGGTCATGATCGCCCATTACCTTAAAACGCTTTAGTTTCCTTTGGTTTTTGCTCATTCTTCGGCGGATTCTTCACGTATTTCTCCAGCCATGCAAACTGTTCGTTCAGCATATGGAGGATGTTTTCTCTTCCTGCATATCCATGGCTTTCGTAAGGGAGGCTTACAAATTTAACAGTACCGCCATGCCCTTTGATCGCATTGAACATACGTTCACTTTGGATAGGGAAGGTACCTGTATTGTTGTCGGCATCTCCATGGATCAGGAGAATGGGCGTTTTGATCTTGTCAGCATAGCTGAACGGGCTCATCTGGTTATAGAGATCGGGAGCCTGCCAGTAAGTGCGATCTTCATTCTGGAAGCCAAACGGAGTAAGGGTCCTGTTGTAAGCACCACTGCGCGCGATACCGGCTTTGAACAGATTGGTATGTGCCAGCAGGTTCGCCGTCATGAATGCGCCATAGCTATGGCCGCCTACAGCAACACGGTTCCTGTCGCCCACTCCCATATCCGCAAGCTTGTTGATCGCAGCCTCAGCGTTATACTTCAACTGATCAATGAAATTGTCGTTCGGCTTTTTATCCTTGTCAGTTGCTACGATCGGCATTTCAGCATTGTTCAGAACGGCGTAGCCCTGAGTAACATAGAACACCGGTGATCCATAGTTCACTAATGTATAGCGGTGTTCGCTGCCGCGCACCTGTGCCGCATCTGCTGCTGAATTGTATTCTGCCGGATAAGCCCAGATAAATACAGGCAATGGTCCGTCTTTTTTAGGATCATAACCTTTTGGCAGATACAGATCGCCGGTCAGGTCAACGCCGTCAGCTCTTTTGTAACGGATCTTCTCTTTTGTTACGCCTTCCATTTGAGGGTAAGGGTTTTTAAAAGCAGTAAGCTGGCGGTCTGCAATTCTCAACTTCAGGTTTTTCAGCCAGTAATTCGGCATTTCCTTCTCACTTTCCCTTCTCGTGATCAGGTTCAGTTTATTCGGATCCAGGACACGAACAATTGTTTCGTAATATCCTTCCTGGCAACGCCATAATGTATCTGCTTTTTTGGTATGTATATCATACGAAAGCAGGAAGGGAAGATCGCCTTTAGGTGAGCTGCCGGTCGTGTTGTTCAGCAGGATCTTGTTTCCATTGTCGATGGTAACGATCACATTCTTGCCGAAGCTGTTAGGCGAGGTTACGGGGAAGCCGGGATTGCTATAGGCATCAGTTGTATTGCGTGTGATCAGTTTTTCCAGGTCGCCGGTCACAGAGTTGTAACGGTCCATTTGTGTAACCTGTTTGCTGGTAAGTCCTTCTGTTACGAGTGCAAGATTCTTATCGCCCCAGGTAACACCGCGGAAACGCATTTGAGTTTTGAACAGCTCTTTGGGTTCTGCAGTAAATGGTACTGCCTGTGAATAAACAACGTCTCTGTATTCCACCTGTTTTTTGATCAATCCGCTGTCAAGTGGCATGCACCAGACGATCGTCGCGGCTTCATCATCTTTCCATTCGAACCCGCGGGCAACATTCTGTACGTTATCGTTTCCGCCGGGCGCTGTTTCAGAAGAAGGCAGATCAGCCAGCTTTTTGATCAGTTTGCCCTGCAGATCAGTAACGGAAACTGTTGAAGGAAATCCGTTTGCGGGAACGATGTAAGAAAACGGTTTATTCAGTGTGCGGGAGAGCAGGTATTTTTTATCCGGAGAAACCTGGATGCTGCTGTAGATCGCGGGTGCGCCGATCTTTGTTTCAACACCATTCACGTTTTTTACCAGCTGAGCTGTAGCGAAGAACTCATACAGTTGCTCATCATAAGGACTTTTGATCAGATCCTGGTAGGTTGGGCGGGGAGATGCCTTGCCATAGTTCTCCTGTGTGGTAGGCCCTTTCGGAGCCAGTGGTTTGGGAGGAGCTGCTGTCGGCGGCTTGAGTGTAGTGCGGTAGATCACGGTGTTGTCATCATACCACTGGTAACCGCCACTGATCACGTTCAGCGCGGTCTTATTGATCTGTGTAGCCTTTTGGGTCGCTACATCGATCACATAAAGGTCGACACGGTTAGACGTGATGTTGGTGAAAGCGATCTTTTTGTTATTCGGGCTCCAGCTAACACTGCTGGCGTAAAGTGGCGAAGGCAGGCCTGTTATTTTTAATTCTTTGCCCGAAGCGATATTCTTCAGGTAAAGGTTGTTTACATAATTCTGACGGCTGGGAGCATAGTTTGCGGGGTTGATACGCAGGCCAGCGATCTTCAACTCAGGTCGCGCCAGTTCCTCCACAGAAGGATAGCTGCTGCTTTCGGTAAAAAGCATCCATTCTCCTTTATCATCGATGTTGACACCCGGCGTTGGTTTCGCCAGTACCATATCGGCAATGTCTTTCGGGGGAAGTTTGTATGCTACATCGTCCTGTGCGAACGAGTAACCGGCTAATAACAGAGCTGCAAATAACAACGGAATTTTTCTTGTGTGCATAGCAGTATTGGTTAAATTAATTGGACGATATAAATATAGAGAACTTGCACGGATTGGGGGAGAGAGAAGGTTTGGGAGGTTTGGTACCTGTGAAACCTCCAAAACCTTCTCTCTCCCCCAATCCCTTAAAACTTTTTTTGCTCAAATCAATTTGCTTCTACATATTTGCAGGTATAATGATTAAACAACAGGTAAATATTCAGTGGTGGTGGCAAACAAACGTTCAACGGGGTTTGTAATGTCATCGCTATGTTTATTTCAACATATTCAGCCCCGACAGTGTTCGGGGCTTTTTTATTTATATGAAAAAAATTACGATCAATACTACTTGTAAAAGAATGCTCGCAGACGTGTTCACGCCTGTTGGGATCTATCTGCGGCTGCGTGACCGGTTCAGGGATACTATCCTGCTCGAAAGCACAGACTTTCATGCGACGGAGAACAGCTATTCGTTCATCTGCATCAATGCGATCGCAGGTATTGAGATCAGTAATACAAGCAGCATCGAATTCAAGCTGCCGGGACAGGCGCCGGAGAAGGCTGCTATCAGCAAGACGGAAGCTGTACCGGGGATCCTGTGGGAATTCATGCAACGCTTCTCTATCGAACCCGGAAAAGAGAAAGAAACGGCATTTGCCCAGGGGCTGTATGGTTACACAACCTATGATGCGGTTCAGTTCTTCGATACCATTCAGTTTGCGGATAAAAATGGAGCTAATGCCATTCCACTGATGCGCTACCGGCTTTATCAGTACGTGATCGCCATCAATCATTTTAAAGATGAGTTGTTCATTTGCGAGAATAAGGTAACGGGTGTGGAAAGCGAGCTGCCATTATTGGAATCGCTGATCCGCAGCAAGGATGTGCCGGTATACCCGTTTGCTGTTTCCGGTGACGAATCGTCCAATATGGAAGACGAAACATATCGCCAGATGGTGAAAAAAGGAATTGCGAGTTGTCTTCGCGGCGATGTATTTCAGATCGTGCTGAGCCGTAGATTCAAACAATCCTTTACTGGTGATGAATTCAATGTATACCGGGCTTTACGCAGCATCAATCCTTCTCCCTATCTTTTCTTTTTCGACTATGGTGATTATAAGCTGATGGGTTCTTCGCCTGAATCCCAATTGGTGATCAGCAATGGTAAAGCGATCGTTCATCCGATTGCAGGTACGTTCAAAAGAACCGGCGATGATGTACTGGATGAACAGGCTGCGGCAAGATTGCTGCAGGATTCAAAAGAAAATGCCGAGCATGTGATGCTGGTCGATCTTGCGCGAAATGATCTCAGCCGTTTGTGCGATAATGTCACTGTGGCTCAATTCAGACAGGTGCAGTTCTTCTCGCATGTGATCCATCTTGTAAGCGAGGTTACGGGTACTGTCAGGAAGGACAGCAATCCGTTTGAGCTCGTGGCGAAAACATTTCCCGCTGGTACGCTCAGTGGCGCACCTAAATTCAAAGCGATGGAATTGATCGATCAGTATGAGCCGACCCAACGGGGATATTATGGTGGTGCGATCGGATTCATGGGCTTCAACGGAAGCTGCAATCATGCGATCATGATCCGGACTTTTCTCAGCCGTGACAATACCTTATATTATCAGGCTGGCGCAGGCGTTGTTGCTGCATCACAACCCGAAAGCGAACTGCAGGAAGTTAATAATAAACTCGGGGCATTAAAAAAGGCCATCAGTTTTGCTGAGGCGATCAATTGAGAAACGAATTAATACAGAATAATCAAAGCGCGTAACCCCAACTTGTGTGAATATGAAAGTGCTTGTTTTCGATAACTATGATTCATTTACCTATAACCTTGTGCATCTCGTTGAAAAGAT
This sequence comes from Terrimonas ginsenosidimutans, assembly GCF_022012415.1. Classification (GTDB taxonomy): domain Bacteria; phylum Bacteroidota; class Bacteroidia; order Chitinophagales; family Chitinophagaceae; genus Terrimonas_A; species Terrimonas_A ginsenosidimutans. The sequence goes on along the minus strand of NZ_JAKLTR010000009.1, from coordinate 235,983 downwards.
CCTGCATCAGCGTGTGGATGTACACCGGAATGATCAGTTGCCGCTGGAAAAAGTAAAAGAGTATGATAAGATCATTCTTTCTCCAGGTCCTGGAGTTCCGTCGGAGGCAGGTTTACTTTTGCCGCTGATCAAAGAATACGCTTCCAGCAAATCCATACTTGGTGTATGCCTTGGGCACCAGGCGATCGGAGAATCCTTTGGAGGAACATTGGAGAACCTTAGTACGGTGTATCACGGAGTGGCAACACCCGTACAAAAGACCGCCATTAAGGCCGATCTCTTTGACGGATTGCCGGAAGAGTTCGAAGTGGGAAGATATCATAGCTGGATCGTAGCAGAGAAAGGATTGCCTGCCGAGCTTGAGATCACTGCCAGGGATGCAAACGGAATGATCATGGCGATGCAACATAAAAAATTTGATGTGAAAGGAGTGCAGTTTCATCCGGAGAGTGTGTTGACGCCGCAGGGAGAGACTATATTGCGGAATTGGCTGAAATAACAAATCCTGGAATTTCGATCTGCTGGATCAATGGGACTGGCGGCTTGACAGAACATGGAACTATCTCACGGCATACAATATTGAAATAGTATAATTTAAAACTAAACAAATCCCGTTCCGGGATCGCAATATGAAAAAGATCCTAACCTACCTTTTCGAGCACAAGACGCTCCCCCGCACTCTTGCGAAGGAAGCACTTGTGAACATAGGGAAAGGCATTTATAACGAACATGAGGTTACTGCATTCATGACGGTCTATCTGATGCGCAGCATCACGATAGAAGAGCTTCAGGGGTTCAGGGATGCGCTGCTGGAGCTGTGTGTGCCGGTGAAGCTGGATGGGTTTCAGACGGTTGATATCGTGGGCACGGGCGGTGACGGTAAAGACACGTTCAATATTTCAACGCTCAGTTGCTTTATCGTGGCAGGCGCCGGTCAGCCGGTAGCCAAGCATGGTAACTATGGCGCTTCGTCTGTGAGCGGTGCATCCAATGTGATGGAGCAGCTTGGCTATAAATTCAAACAGGATAATGCACAGTTGCAAAACGAAGTTGAACAGGCGGGAATTTGTTTTCTTCACGCACCCTTATTTCATCCTGCTTTGAAAACAGTCGGTCCTATCCGCCGCAACCTGGGCATGCGTACTTTTTTTAACATGCTTGGGCCGATGGTAAATCCCGCTGATCCTGCTTATCAGCTGGTGGGAGTATTCAGCCTGGAAATGGCCCGTGTATACAATTATTTCTTGCAGCATAACGGGCGGCCATTTACGATCATTCACGGGTTGGATGGATATGATGAGATCTCACTGACCAACGATACAAAAGTGATCACCCAGCACGGTGAGAGGATCATGACGCCGGAGCAATTAGGAAAACGCATGGTGTCTGCTTCGGATCTCCAGGGAGGAAAAACACCGGAGGAAGCAGCGAAGATCTTTGCGTCCATCATAAAAGGGGAGGGCACATGGGCTCAGAATGCCGTGGTGCTGGCCAATGCAGCGATGGCCCTGCATTGCACAGGTAAATATGCAAACTATGATGATGCTTATCACGCTGCTGTGGAAAGCCTCGAAAGCGGCAAAGCATATCAATGTTTACTAAAATTAATTTCTTTACAATGAGTACAATACTGGATACCATCGTTGCTGAAAAGCGGAAACATATCGAAAAATTCAAAGCACTCAGCAGTATCGAACGCTTTCAGCGGGATGGATTTTTCTGGGAGATCGCGACGCGATCCCTCGCGAAAAGCCTGCAGGCTGAAGACAGCACCGGGATCATTGCTGAATTCAAACGCAAGAGTCCGAGTAAGGGCTGGTTCAAAACAAAAGAGCTGGAAGTGGAACCCGTCGTCCGTTCATACAATGATCTCGGCGCAGCCGGTGTTTCTGTGTTAACAGATGAGGAATTCTTCGGCGGAGATCTGGATGACCTGATCCAGGCGAAAGTGATCTCCGATGTTCCCATTCTCCGCAAGGATTTTATGATCGATCCCTGGCAGATCGCCGAAGCACGGGCTTTTGGAGCAGACGTGATCCTCCTGATCGCAGCGTGCCTCACTCCGGCAGAAGTGAAAAGCATGGCAGGCTACGCAAAAAGCATCGGTCTTGAAGTGCTGCTTGAGATCCATAATGATGAAGAGCTGGAACATATCTGTGATGAAGTGGATATGGTTGGTGTAAATAACCGTAACCTTAAGACATTTGAAGTGGATATCAATATTTCCCTCGGGCTTATCAACAAGATCCCAACAAACAAACCTGCTGTGGCAGAAAGCGGCATCAGTAATGTTGAAACGATCGTAACTTTAAGACAGGCAGGATTTAAAGGTTTTCTCATCGGCGAAACATTTATGAAGGAAGAAAATCCCGGAAAGGCATTTGAAGAATTTGTAGGGGAATTAAAAAGTAAAAAGTAAAAAGTTTTTTATTAATTATTTTGAAAGAACATCCTTAAATACGGGCTTTTTTTAATTTTTAATTTTGACTTTTTACTTTTCCTCCCCACGATTGCTTGCTATCTAACATCATCAAAGCGAGCTTATGCGAATTAAAGTATGCGGGATGACATTGCCCGAACAGGTTAATGCCCTCGATGAAATGGGGGTTGATTTCGCCGGGTTTATTTTTTATCCGAAATCGCCAAGATATGTCGGTAATAAAATATCGCCCGAGAAAATGAAGCAGATCAAGGGCCGGATTGCAAAAGTAGGTGTGTTTGTCAATACACCGTATGAAGAACTGATGCGCACGGTGGAAGACTACAGGCTTGACATGGTGCAATTGCATGGTGACGAGTCGGCTTTCTTTTGTGAGAAAGTCGCCAATTACGTGACGGTAATAAAAGCGTTTCGCTTGTCGGACGACGATCCGCTTGACTGGATGGTAAAGCCTTTCCAGGAAAGCTGTGACATGTTCATGTTTGATACAATGGGGGCAGGGTATGGGGGAACGGGAAAGAAATTTGACTGGAATGTGTTGAATAAGGCGAACCCTGATAAGCTTTATTTTTTAAGTGGGGGGATCGAACCCGGGGATGAAGCAGCCCTGATGACATTTCAAAAAGAGGAAGCAGCCCGTAAATTGTTCTCCATAGATATCAATAGCCGTTTCGAGATCACCGCCGGCGTCAAGGATATGAATAAAGTGGAAGCATTTGTAAAAAGCCTGAAAGGCTGATGAAGACATTGCTTGCGTAAATAAAATAAACAGGAAGATCTTCCTGACCTATTGAAATGAAAAAACAGACTTATACAACGCCTAATGAGTACGGCTATTACGGATCGTTCGGAGGGGCCTATATTCCGGAGATGCTGCACCGGAACGTGGAAGAATTGAAGACGCGTTATCTTGATATCATCAATGATCCTTCTTTTAAAAAGGAGCTCGATGAGTTGCTGGCTGACTATGCGGGCCGCCCCACACCGCTTTATCTTGCAAAACGATTGAGCGCTCAGTTCGGCACCAATATATACCTGAAGCGGGAGGACCTTTGCCACACGGGCGCACACAAGATCAATAACACCATTGGCCAGATCCTGCTTGCAGAAAAACTTGGCAAGAAAAGGATCATTGCCGAAACCGGTGCGGGGCAGCATGGAGTGGCCACTGCCACCGTCTGTGCGCTCAAGGGCATTCAGTGCATTGTGTACATGGGAGAGAAGGATATCGAGCGTCAGGCCCCCAATGTTGCACGGATGAAAATGCTGGGTGCTACCGTGGTGCCGGCTCTTTCCGGCAGTAAAACATTGAAAGATGCTACTAACGAAGCGATCCGCGACTGGATCAATCATCCGGATGATACGCATTATATCATCGGAAGTGTTGTTGGCCCGCATCCATACCCTGATATGGTTACACTTTTTCAAAGCGTGATCAGCAAAGAGATCCGCGCGCAGTTAAAGGAAAAAACCGGAACTGAGTTACCTTCATCAGTGGTCGCATGTGTGGGAGGAGGAAGCAATGCCGCCGGGGCATTCTATCATTTCCTGGATGAAAAAGAGGTGGAACTGGTAGCTGTGGAGGCCGCTGGTCTTGGCGTGAACAGCGGGCAAAGTGCGGCTACATCACAACTGGGCCGCCCGGGGATCCTGCATGGCAGTAAAAGCCTGTTGATGCAGACAGAAGATGGACAGGTCGTAGAGCCTCATAGCATTTCTGCAGGACTGGACTATCCCGGTATCGGACCACTGCATGCGCATCTTTTTGAAACGGGGCGTGCAAAGTTTCTTAGTGCAACAGACCAGGAGGCGGTAGAGGCGGCTTTTAACCTCGCAAAAATGGAGGGGATCATTCCCGCATTGGAAAGCTCTCATGCGTTGTCTGCATTAACACGATTATCTTTCAGCAAAAATGATCATGTGGTCGTATGTCTTAGCGGAAGGGGAGACAAGGATCTTGCTACTTACATGAAATACATAAAATAACGCTATGAAGAATTTGCTTGCTGCAGTGCTTTCCGCATCTGTCCTTTTAACTGCCTGTGACAGGCAGCCCTATGTTGAACACAAGGTATCGCTTGAAAAGAAAGCGGATGATTGTGCCGGTGTTCAACTGGCGTTCCGCCTGAACTCCAACTTCGGTGGTGAACGGTATGAATTCGAAAAGTGTTTGCCGGCAACGTATGATAAATCGCTGATCATTTCCGAACGCCGTGGAGATACCGTAGTGGTGAAATTTGGTTTGCCTGGAAAGCCTTATGAGTCCGCGCGATATACGGTAGCGCTTGATATAGACAGCTATCCCCGGTATGATTACATAACTATTGATGATGAGACCTATCCTATCAGGACCTCAGAAAAATAAATATACATGAGCAGGATCAAAAGCTTGTTTGAACGCAAGAATAAAAATGTATTGAATATTTACTGCACGGCGGGGTATCCGAAGGCGGATAGTACTGTTCGTGTTATCCGAGCATTGGAAAAACATGGAGCGGACATTGTGGAGCTGGGAATGCCGTACAGTGATCCGCTTGCAGACGGGCCGGTAATACAACAAAGCAGCACTGTTTCCCTGGGGCAGGGTATGACGATCAAAAAGCTGTTTGAGCAACTGAAAGACCTGAGAACTCAAAGCAATATCCCACTCATACTGATGGGATATATGAATCCCGTGATCCAGTATGGGTTTGAAAAATTCTGTGCAGATGCTGCGGCTGTTGGCGTGGATGGATTGATTCTTCCCGATCTGCCTGAATATGAATTTGAGACAGAATATGGCGCCATTATCAGGAAACACGGGCTGGATTTTATATTCCTTGTCACTCCGGAAACAAGTGATGACCGGGTACACAGGCTCGATAGCTTAAGCACCGGTTTCCTGTATGCAGTTTCCTCCTCTTCCACCACCGGCAGTGATAAGAATATGGCTGACGCAGGCGCTTACCTCGAACGGCTGGAGAAGATGCGGCTGCGCAATCCTGTGCTGGTAGGGTTTGGCATCCGTGACCGCGCAAGCTTTCAGCAGGCGGGTACACATGCAAACGGCGCTATTATCGGGACTGCTTTTGTTAAAGCTTTGCAAAACAGTGATGATGAAGAGCGTTCTGTCCGGGAGTTTCTGGCTGGCGTCCTCTAATTCCAATGTTCGTGGTATACAGCGCCGGGAGGGGTTTGTGGCGGGGGCGTCAGGGAGAGACAGTTTTGAAAATTCCGCAAGCGACGGCGGTGTCAAATGTGCTGATCTCCCGCTGGGCGAATAGCCGCTTCAGCTTCCGGGCCCGGTAGGCGTACATTCGTTATCTTTGCTGTTCTAATTGAAGATCCAATGAAGTCAGGTTTATTGTTGCTGTGTTTATTTCCTCTGGTAATTGCTGCGCAGGAAAAGTTAACGATCAAAGGAAAACTGAAAGGGCTGAAGGATAGCACCGTTATCTATATCACGGATGTAAATAATCCTACAGATACTATTGCAATAGATACCGCGCAGAATGGCCGGTTCTACCTGAAAGGGCAATTGAATGAGCCAATGCTGGTAAATATCGCGCTGGGGGCCGATAAACCATTGATGACATTCCTGACAGGCTCCAATATGCGTATTACAGGTAAAGCAGGGGCTACAGATCAGATCAGGGTTACCGGATCATCTTCTTATAAGACTTTCGCTGAATTCCAGAAAGTATTTGACCCTTTATTCAAGCGGCTGATGGGGATCAATCAGCAACTGCAGATGGGTATGCGTTCTGACAGCCTGATCACAGTTGCGGAGAAAAAGAGAGACAGTATACAGGATGCGATCGACCGGTTCGTGGTAAAACACTCCTCCTCACCGGTGAGTGCATTCCTTCTTGCGGCCACCTATCAGCTTAGTGAAGATGTATTGCTGGCTGAAAAAAGATTCAATACGCTGAAGCCTGTGGCTACTTCCAATATGTACGGCAAGTTCCTGAAGGAAACGATTGATGAAGCGAAAGTAACCGCTATCGGAAGTGTTGCTGCTGAATTTACGCAGGCTGATACTTCGGGAAATCCTGTTTCACTTTCCTCTTTCCGTGGCAAGTATGTATTGCTTGATTTCTGGGCAAGCTGGTGTGGTCCGTGCAGACAGGAGAATCCGAATGTAGTGGCAACCTATCATAAATTCGTATCAAAGAATTTTACAGTGCTGGGTATTTCGCTGGATCGTCCCGGACAGAAGGATAAATGGATCCAGGCGATCCATGCTGATAATCTTACCTGGACGCATGTAAGCGATCTCCAGTTCTGGAACAATGTTGTTGCCCAGCAATATCGCGTACAAAGCATCCCGCAGAACTTTCTGATCGGACCGGATGGAAAGATCATCGCGAAAAACCTTCGTGGTCCGGCACTGGAAGCGAAGCTTTGTGAGATACTGGGATGTCAGTGATCCGGCCGGTTATTCCATGCCAAGAAGTGTTCTTATTTTTTTGGTGGCTTCACTGCTGCTCGTCTCAAACTGGGTTTTCTTACTTGCAGATTTCTCCGACAGGTATGCAATGCCGTGGTCAATTTCCTTTACCATCAGATTTAATGTTGTTTTCAGATCAACGATAAACGTGTGATCGGGACTATCCGGGCCAATGGCATTGGTTGTTTGCAACTTGGTGATATGATCCAGCAGAAGGGCTATGATATTCTTCTGCATCATCATCTTCTGGTAGGCGACATTCGAGTCTGCCCTGTTCCTGTCAAAAGCAATGATCTGTGCTTCGATCTGATCCTGGGCGGTCAGCACATATGCGGCGGAAATGCCTCCGATCACACTGAGGAAAGCTTGTGTTTGTTCGTGAACATTATCTTTTTTAGATTGAGCAGATGTTTCGTTCTGCTGCGAATATGATTGGAAAGCCAGTGTGCATGCCAGCAAAAGAATGGCGGTCTTTTTCATGGTAGAGTAGATTGTATGGTTTGATGATGGTGGAAGATCTTCGGATCTTTAATACGAACTGATGTCAGATAAGTTTGTATTCGTAAGCATATTTTACAAGACCTATGACTGTACTTGTATGTGTCTTCCGCAGGATATTTTTTCGATGTGTTTCCACTGTGCGTTCACTGATGAACAATACCTCTGCGATCTGTTTATTGTTATATTCTTTTTCAATCAGGCGTATTATCTCGATCTCCCTGTCAGTGAGATGAGCTTCCTGGCTGTGCTTTTTCCGTTGGTTGGCGCGTTGAAGTTCTTCGATCACATCCTTACTGAAGTAAATGCCGCCTTCTGCAATCTTTTCAAGTGCTTTTGCGAGCTCCGTCTTGCTGATGTTCTTCAGCATATAGCCTGAAATATTTGCCTCATCGATCATCTGGCTGACCAGCTGACCTTCGCCACTCATAGAAAGTGCAAGGATCTTGATCTGGGGGAATCTTTCTTTTACTTTTTTAGCAAGTTCATTACCCGGAAGCGCAGGCATCATCACGTCGGTGATAAGCATGTCTACAGGAGTTTCTTCCAGCATCGGGATCACCTGGGTAGGGTCTGTGGTGGTAAGAATGAATTTGATCTGCTCATTATATTTGAGCATGGAGAGCAGGCCATCTATAACAACCTGGTGATCATCCACGATAATAACACTGATTTGGTCTTTTTTGAGCATCTGAGAGTGATGGAGTAATGTACTATGTTTAAGTGACAAACAAGAAAAAGCAGAACTTTTTTTAAGCTACAGCGGGAATTTGCAAACTGATGACCGTACCTCTACCTGGGGAGGAGTCGATATCGATATTTCCTTTCAGGTATTCAATTCGTGTATGGATATTCTTCAGTCCCATTCCGCCGGATTTTACTTTTTCCCTGGCATCGAAACCCCGGCCATTGTCTTCAATGGTGGCGCTGATACCGTCGGTGTCTCTTATAATGGATATATCGAGGATGGTTGCATGGGCATGTTTGATCACATTGTTCACGCATTCCTGTATGATACGGTAAAGCATCACTTCGGTGCTGGGGTCAAGCGATTGATCCAGTCCTTCGGTGTACAGGTGTATGTTCAATGTGTTGTGGTCGATCTTATTGATAAAGTCTTTGAGGGCTTCACCAAGTGTTTTCTTAAACGACGTGCTTAGCATCATGTTGTGTGAAACCTGCCTTATCTCGCGGCAGCTTTCATCAACAAGGGTCATGATCTTTTCGAGGGATGATTGATGTTCTTTCGACGTGCCGGGTAAATTTGATTCAAATGCGGAGAGGTTCATCTTTGCGGCGCTCATCATTTGTCCTACGCCGTCATGCAGATCGCGGGCGATTCGCTGGCGTTCTTCTTCTGCGGCGATGATCACTGCTTTGGCTGAGATTGCCTGTTGCCTGCTGATCTCTTCCTGTAATCTGATCTTCTGACTGTGTTTATACCTCCGGTAGTACCAATAGATCAGCAATTTGCTTAACATCAGAATGCTGATCACGGCCGCCAGCCAGTAATTCTTCTGCTGCAATTCAAACTGCTGCTGCTGGATGGTTTTTTCATGCTCCACGGTTTTGAAACGTGTTTCCATCTCAGCCACTTTTTGGCCCAGTCTTTCTGTAAACAGCGAATCCCGTGCTCCTGAATAAAGTTTATACATGTCCAGCGCGGCCTGGTTATTTCCTGTTTTTTCATACAGGAGGGAAAGGGAAAGCATTGCCTGTGTTTCCTCTGCCTGACAGTTTACAGCACTCCTTGCCATTTTGAGCGCCTGGTTCAATACAATGCCTGCGCTATCAAAATGGCGTTGCCCTGTATAGATATCTCCCATGCTGATCAGGCAGCTGACCCTGCCCTTTGTATCGCTGAGCTGTGTTTGCAGTGAGAGGGATTCCCGTATGAGGGGTTTCGCTTTTTCATAGTCTCCCTTTATTGAAAAGAGTTGCCCGAGGTTGTTGAGCGCTGTGGCCAGAGACTCTTTGTCGCCTGATCCCCGGGTGAGCCGGATGGCATCCAGGTAATAAGCTTCTGCCTTCGTGTAGTTTTTGGACAGTTGGTAAATGCTGCCAACATTTACAAAGGAGCCGGCGAGACCATAAGAATCACCCATCTTCTGCTTGATCGCAATTGATTGCTCATGGTATTTGATTGCTTCCGCGTACCGGCCAAGGCTTTGATTTATTGTTCCGATATTATTGAGGGAGTAGGCAGTTCCTTTATCATCTTTATGCTTTTCGAAAAGCTCCAGCGCTTTTAACTGATGACCGAGTCCCTGTTCGAGCAATCCCTGGTTCTGGTATACTATTCCGATCTTATTGTGCAGTTTGGCAATCCCAAGTTCATCCTTGAGTTGCCGCCGGATATTCATGGCTTTTGTATAGAGATCGACGGCGGTATCATACTGTTCTTTGTCGAAGTAAATGATGCCAAGATCATTGTAGGCCTGGGCTTCGCTTGCCGGGGAGTTGATTGACCTGGCCTCCTGAATGGCTTTATTGCCATAGAGTATCGCTTTCTCCCGGTCAATTGTACGATACTCCCAGGTGAGATTGGTGTAGGTGGCGGATAGTTGTGCGCCTGTCTGAGTGGGGATCAGTTTTTCCAGGCTGTCAATAGCAGGCGTTGTCTGCTGTGCGTTCAACAGCAGTGGACAAACCATCACCAGTAGGGCCAGGGATACCTTCATAGTAAAAAGAGATTAGCGGATCAAAGTCCGAGCACTTCCTTCATACTAAAGATACCCTTTTTGTCTTTGATAAATTCTGCGGCCAGAACGGCGCCTGTCGCGAAGCCTTTCCGGTTGTGAGCTGTATGGATGATCTCGATATCATCTATCGCTGATGTATATTTTACGATATGTGTTCCCGGGGCGGGATCGATGCGCTTGCTGATGATCGCCAGTTCATTGTCAGCCGGAATGGTATCGTTCACCCATTTATTTTTGCGGGGGAGCAATTCCAGCGCATGCTCTGCGAGGGTAATAGCTGTTCCGCTTGGGGCATCTTTTTTCTGTGTATGATGGATCTCTTCCATACTCACCTCGTATTCGGTATGCGGCGCCATCAGGGAAGCCAGTCTTTTATTTAATTCAAAGAAGATATTCACGCCAACACTGAAATTGCTGGCATAAAGAAAGCTGCCATTATGCTGCTGGCAGAACGATTCAATTTCTCCGAGCCTTTCTATCCAGCCGGTTGAGCCGCTGACTACCGGAACGCCGAATCCAAGAGTCTGTTTTACATTATCAAACGCGCTGTGAGGGTTGGTGAATTCTATTGCAACATCTGCTTTCGAAACATTGTCCTTTGTAAAATCCGCAAGATTTTCTTCATTCACCTTTAATACGATCTCGTGTCCTCTTTGCAGGGCAATTTCTTCAATAGCTTTTCCCATTTTCCCATAACCTAGTAGAGCGATGCGCATGACGTTTTTGTTTTGAGTGGGCAAAGATAGGGAATGGGAGAGAGACGAAGGACCACGGATCGCTGGCGGTAGAGATCAGGGATAATCGAAAGGAATAAACGAAGTGGCCCGGTAAGAAAAGGAGAGGCCAGTTATGCAGCATGATCTACGGTTCGTCCGCTTTCTCAGAACCGTGCCCTCACGAGATCCCGCTTCTTTTTTCCAACATCAAACACCAAACTGAGCGCCGGGCCGTTGGTGAATGCCATCTGGCTTAAGGTCGGGCGGACATGCATGGTGAGGTCCGGGCTTACATCGAAGCCCTTAAGGTGGGCGTCAACGGCGGCATCTACCACATTCAGCCCCCAGAAGATCAGGAAGAATACTGCGGAGTAGTCTATATCGCGGCGATACTGATCGCGGAGATAGGACAGTGTTTGCCCATCTTTATTATCCACGAAGTATTGCAGATCGGGGTGCACGTTCGGATACTGGCCGTTTGTATCAGATACGGCATTAAAAGCATAACGGGTGCGTCTGTACCACTGAAGATTGAATATGAAAATGCCGGCTGTGGTGCCGAGAGCGCCATACACGATCGGTACTTTCCAGTATTTGCGGTTGTAGATCTGTCCCAGGCCGGGAAGAATGGCGGAGCGCAGGGCGGCTTTACCCGGATCATAAAACCTGATCTTTTTAGCAGGTTTTGCAGCCTGCGCGAGCTTTGCGCTATCCTGGATGAGTATAAGCGGATTGGTCGTTGGTGTTGAATCGATCACCTGTGCATATAAAGATCTGCCTGTACAGACCAGGAGGAACGTTAACACGCAACAAAACGCCTTGAGTAGCTTATGCCTCATTTTAAACTGATTTCTTTTCTCCCTCATCACCCGATTTTCACATCCATCTGCCTGAGAAGTTTGTTCAGCTCTTCCTGAGAGTAGTAGTCAAACGTGATCTGGCCGCTTCCATTTCTGCTGTGCTTGAGTTTTACACGGGTGCTGAAATGCGAGGCTAAGTTATCTTCAATTTTCTGGTAGGCTACCGGCAGCGCGTTTTTTGAAGTTTTTTTAACAGCACCGCCCTGCTTGTACATAGTACGGACAAGAGCTTCTGTTTGTCTTACAGACAACGCCTTTGCCTTTATTTCTTTGTAGATATAAAGTTGTTTGTCGACAGTATCAACATTGATCAGTGCACGGGCATGGCCCATGCTCAGTTCGCCGCTGCGTACGGCAAGCTGGATATCCGGAGGGAGTTTGAGCAGGCGGATAAAGTTAGCCACGGTGCTGCGGTCTTTTCCCATTCTTTCCGCCACCATTTCCTGTGTGTAGGTCAGCTCTTCCATCATCCGCTTGTAGCTGAGGGCAACTTCCATTGCGTTGAGATCTTCACGCTGGAGGTTTTCCAGCAGGGCGAGCTCGAGCAGTTCCTGGTCATTCGCCTGGCGGATATAAGCCGGGATGTCTTTAAGGCCAGCCATTTTGGATGCTCGCCAGCGGCGTTCACCCGAGATCAGGCGATACTTGCCCGAAGGAAGTTTCGAAACCGTGATCGGCTGGATGATATCATGCATTTTGATCGAATCAGACAGTTCTTTCAATGCCTGCTCGTCGAAATCACGTCGTGGCTGTTTGGGATTCGGCTCTACCTGGTCAACCGGAATGCGGTTCATCGCAGTGGCTGTTTCCACTACCGCAGGTTTAAGATTACCGGCACCTGTTTTCAGGTCACTGTCTATTCCCTGAAGCAGGGAACGTATTCCCTTTCCAAGGGCGTCTTTATTCGATTTGGGAGTTGTCATTATAATAATTCAAAATTAAAAAGTAAAAATTAAAAAATACCCGCCTCGGTCAAATCAGCCTTTTATTGCCGGAGCCGCTATTTTTTAATTTTGACTTTTTAATTCTGCGGGCGGTCCTTTTTTAATACAAACCCACCTTACAGTTCTAAAACTTTTTCGTCATTCTTGATCTTCGTCATATCATTCTTCTGCAGGATCTCTTTGGCGAGGTTCAGGTAGTTCATAGAGCCTTTGCTCGGCGCATCGTAGAGGATCACTGGTTTGCCAACGCTTGGCGCTTCTGCGAGGCGTGCATTCCGGTGAATGATCGTATTGAACACCATCTCTTCAAAGTGCCGGCGTACTTCACTCACCACCTGGTTGCAAAGGCGGAGACGGCCGTCATACATTGTCATCAGGATGCCTTCGATCACGAGGGCCGGGTTCAGGCGGCTTTGTACGATCTTGATCGTGTTAAGCAATTTGCCCAAACCTTCCAATGCGAAAAATTCACACTGTACAGGCACAACAACCGAATCTGCCGCTGTGAGGGCATTTACCGTGATCAGGCCAAGTGAAGGAGAGCAATCGATGATGATGAAATCGTATTCATCCTTTACTGCTTCCAACAGGCTTTTCATCACTGTTTCGCGGTTGGGATAGTTGATCATTTCGATTTCCGCACCAACCAGGTCAATATGCGAAGGGATCAGATCCAGGTTCGGAATTTCCGATTTCAGGATCACGTCCTTCGCCTGCGCCTGGTTTACCATGCAGTCATACAGACTTTGGGTGATATTATGCAGGTCAAACCCCACACCCGTGGTGCTATTTGCCTGCGGGTCCCCATCTACCAGCAGGGTCTTATATTCGAGGACAGCAAAACTGGCCGCCAGATTAATAGCAGTTGTAGTTTTGCCCACGCCCCCTTTTTGATTCGCCACGCCAATGATTCTTGCCATAAAGGATATAACAGATTTATTTATAAGTCGTTCACAAAATAGTGACCGGCAGCGAAGTTTAAAAGTTTAAATGTTTGAAAGTTGAAAAGTTTAAAAGTTCTGCAGCTTACGCTTACACCTAAACTTTAAAACTTTTAAACATTTAAACTATTAAACTCAAACTCCTCCAAACAACACACCTCACACGACATAGTTCCTGGTAAAATTGCCGTCTGAAGGGTAGACCGCAAAATTTAGTTTTGCCCATTCGGTGAACTATCCGGCAAAAATAAGTGTTCAGTAAAAAATTATCCGTAAAGTCCTGATCTTTAATTTTGAAGCTTTGATATGCGTAACACTCCTTTTTGGTGGATATTGATCTGTTTTATGGTGCTGCTGGACTTTTATGTCTTCCAGGCCGTGAAGGTGGTAACAGCCCCAGCCGGCGCTAAAGCCCGGATTTTCATCTATTACGGCTACTGGATCCTGTCTGCGGGCGCCATTCTCCTGCTCCTGATCCTGCCTTATTTGCACCTTGGTAACCAGGCAAAACTGACCAGCAGCACGATCTTCGCCATTATTGCGGGGATATTTTTCGCAAAAGTGATCGCCGCAGTTTTTTTCCTGGTCGACGACCTTCGCCGCGGCATTCAATGGGCCGCCGGCAAATTGTTTTTCTCCAATACCGAAGGCGAAACCCTGCAGCAAGGCGAGAAGATCTCCCGTTCAGTATTTCTTTCATGGATCGGAATGCTTGTGGGTGGAAGTCTGTTCGGGACGCTGATCTACGGGTTCGGCAATAAGTATAAATATCATATTAACAGGCTGTCACTGGCTTTTGATAATCTTCCCGGATCTTTCAAAGGATTGAAAGTGGTGCAGATCTCGGATATCCATTCAGGAAGCTTTGCCGATAAGAAAGCTGTTGAAAAAGGAATCGAGAAGATCATGAAGGAAAAGCCTGACCTGATCCTGTTTACCGGCGATCTTGTGAATAATACGGCAGATGAAATGGACAACTACAAGGATGTATTCAGCAAACTGAGTGCTCCGATGGGCGTTTATTCAACGTTGGGAAACCATGACTACGCCGATTATGTGAAATGGGATAAGCAGGAAGAGAAGGCTGCCAATCTCGAACGTCTCAAACAGGTTCATGCTGATCTTGGATGGAGGTTGCTGATGAATGAGCATATCGAGTTCAAGCGTGGTGAAGAAGCCATCGCGTTGATCGGTATTGAAAACTGGAGCGCTAAAGCAAACTTTCCCAAATACGGTGATCTGAAGAAAGCGTATACCGGCGCAGAAGCGTATCCATTTAAAATATTAATGAGTCATGATCCTTCGCATTGGGATGCACAGGTCAGACCTTCTTTCAGCGATATAGATCTTACACTTTCCGGTCACACACACGGCATGCAATTCGGTGTGGAACTTCCCGGTTTCAAATGGAGCCCTGTTCAGTATGTATACAAACAATGGGCTGGCTTGTATGAAGAAGGAAAACAAAAATTGTACGTGAATCGTGGATTCGGTTTTATCGGTTATCCCGGAAGAGTAGGGATCATGCCGGAGATCACGGTGTTCGAATTGATTTGATAAGATAAAAGTCAAAGCAAAAAGTCAAAAGTAAAAACAGAGACTGCGGTAAGGTAACGACTATAACACACCGCAGTCTCTGTTTTTACTTTTGACTTACTTTGTTAACGCACTTTAACCATTTCTGTATAGGGGTTCTTCTTCACAGTGTTGTTTTCTATCAGCATCCGTTTTATAATAACCTTCACAATGATGAAGCAATAATCAGTTTGTAAAAACTGTTTTGTTGATGATTATCGCTTATTTAACAACGGACGTTCCTGGATGGCATCATCCTTGACTTTTTTGAAAACAAAAAATAAAAAAAGTATGAAAGTGAAATTCCTGTTGCCGCTACTGGCGTGCATGTTTGTATCCACCGTAACGATGGCTCAGTTCCATATCGGTTTTAAAGGCGGAGCAAATATTACTAAAGTGGATGGAGAGTCTTTCAAGGACAAATTTTCTTATGGCTATTCGTTAGGGGTGTTTGCGGAGATCGGGCTCGGAGAGAAATTCCATCTGCAACCAGAAGTTTTGTTTAACCAGTACAGTTCTACGGTTGACAGTAATTACAGGCACGTTTATCAGAACATTTTTAGTTCCAATCAAAGCAAGGTCAAGCTGAATTATCTCTCAATTCCGATCCTGCTTAATTATAAGCTACTTGGAAATTTCCTGAGCCTGCAGGCTGGTCCGCAGTTCAGCATTCTCATGGATCAAAGCAAGAATCTTTTGCAGAATGGCGGGAATGCGTTTAGTAAAGGAGACTTTGCAATGGTGGGTGGTGTGCAGCTCAAGCTTAGTTCCATCCGGATAAGCGGCCGGTACGTGGTTGGCTTAAATGATATCAATGATATCGATAACCAGGATAAATGGAAGAACCAGGGCTTCCAGGTGGGGGTAGGCTTCGCCCTTTGACGGGCTTCAGAAGAGTTTAAAAGTTTAAAGGTTTAAGGGTTTAAAAGTTAATCATTAACGGCTGGAAAATGTTCCTTCCGTTGGAATGCATAGACTTTTAAACTCTTAAACCTTTAAACTTTTAAACATTTGCTGTACTGCACTTGGAAATCCGGGGAGAATTGCTGTATTTTTCGGCCTCATGTTATGGCCGGATCTCCGGTTTTGGCGGGAAGAATACACTGAAACGGTTGTTTTTTGCACCGTTTGGCAGTCTTTTTCCAGCGGCATGATACTTGACAAGCTACAGTCCCGGTTAATTTTTGACATCCGACCCGGGAGGATGACACATTGTCTAAAGAAGATCTGATTATGAGCTTTGAAAATTTTTTGCTACAGCCGGAAGACGAAATGGATTTTTTGCCGATCATACCTCTGAACGAAAGCGAACAGGATGACTCCAGCGCAATAGAAATACCTGATGAGATAGCCCTATTACCCTTAAGAAACACCGTCCTTTTCCCCGGTGTGGTGTTACCTATTACCGTTGGACGTGATAAAAGCATAAATGCTGTCAATGACGCATATAAAGCCGACAAACTGATTGGTGTTGTTGCTCAGAAAGACAGCACCGTTGAGGATCCAACCGTAAAAGACCTTGAAAATGTTGGTACAGTTGCCAAGATCGTTAAACAGATCAAGATGCCCGACGGCGGCACTACGATCATTATCCAGGGTAAAAGCCGCTTTACTATTGAGGCCATCACCTCTGAAACGCCTTATTTCCGTGCGAAGATCAACAAACTGGAAGAAGAGGAATCTCCAAAAGATGGCGACTTCGATGCATATGTTGCCACTATAAAAGATCTTGCAACAGAGATAATTCAACTTTCACCCAATATTCCAACGGAAGCGTCCATCATTCTTAAAAATATTGAGAACCCTTCATTCCTGATCCATTTTGTATCCAGCAATCTGAATACAGATATCAAGGAAAAGCAAAAACTGCTGGAGATAAATAATCTCCGTGAGCGCGCGGATATCCTGATGCAGCTGCTGCAGAAAGAATTGCAGTTTGCCGAACTGAAGAATAAAGTAACGAATAAAACCCGCACAGAACTGGATAAGCAGCAGCGTGAATACTTTTTGCAGCAGCAACTGAAAAGTATTAAGGATGAGCTGGGCGGCGATACCAATACGCAGGAGATCAAAGAAATGCAGAAAAAGGCCGAAACAAAGAAATGGCCTGCCTCTGCAAAAGAAGCATTCAAAAAGGGAATCGAGAAGCTGGAGCGAATGCATCCATCCACTCCGGATTATTCCGTTGTGTATAATCATGTCGACCTGATGCTTGATCTTCCCTGGGATGATACTACGGAAGACTCTTACGATCTGAAAAAAGCGAAGAAAACGCTTGATACAGATCATTTCGGGATGAATAAGATCAAAGAAAGGATCCTGGAATATCTCGCTGTTTTGAAATTGAAAGGAGATATGAAAAGCCCGATCCTTTGTTTTGTTGGCCCTCCGGGCATTGGTAAAACATCACTTGGACGCAGCATTGCCAATGCGATCGGACGTAAATATGTGCGTCTGAGCCTTGGCGGGATGCACGATGAAAGTGAGATCAGGGGACACAGGAAAACCTATATCGGTGCAATGCCCGGAAGGATCCTGCAATCTCTCCGCAAGGTGAAGTCTTCCAACCCTGTGATGATCCTGGATGAGATCGATAAAGTGGGTAACGATCATCGGGGCGATCCAAGCAGCGCTTTGCTGGAAGTTCTCGATCCCGAACAGAACAATACTTTTTACGATAATTATCTTGAACTGGAATACGACCTGAGCAAAGTACTGTTCATCGCTACTGCAAATAATCTGCAGAACATTCAGCCGGCTTTGCGCGACAGGCTGGAGATCATTGATCTGAGTGGGTATGCGGTGGAAGAAAAGGTAGAGATCGCCAAACGTCACCTTGTTCCCAGGCAAAAAGAATTGCACGGATTGAAAGAGTCTTCTTTCAAGATCAGTGATAAAGTATTAGAGCGGCTGATCCAGGATTATACCCGTGAAAGCGGTGTGCGCGAACTTGACCGTCAGCTGGCTTCCGTGATGCGCTACCAGGCCAAGCAACTGGCCATGGAAAACAAGCTGAAAGCGAATATCGGAACAGATGATATTGAGAAGATCCTTGGGAAGCCTCGTTACAGCAACGAACTGTATAAAACGGCAAATATTGCTGGTGTTACCGTGGGTCTTGCTTGGACATATGTTGGTGGGGATATCCTTTTTATTGAGGCCAGCCTGAGTGATGGCAAGGGGGAGTTGAAGCTTACCGGCAACCTCGGAAATGTGATGAAGGAAAGCGCCAGCACAGCGCTGACATACCTTTTATCCAATGCCAACAAGTTTCCAATGGATAAAAAACTGATCGAGAAAAAGAATATTCATATTCACGTACCGGAAGGTGCGGTGCCTAAGGACGGCCCGAGTGCCGGGATCACCATGATGACGGCGATCGCCTCAGCACTTACCAATAAAAAGGTGAAGCCTTTTCTTGCCATGACCGGCGAGATCACGTTGCGTGGACAGGTCTTACCAGTTGGCGGCATCAAGGAAAAAGTACTGGCTGCAAAACGCGCCGGACTTAAAGAAGTTATTCTTTGCTGGCAGAATGAAAAAGATGTACAGGAAATTGAATCAGACTTTATCAAAGGGATCAAATTCCATTATGTAAAAACAATGTCGCAGGTGCTGGAGATCGCTCTTACCTGACGCTAACCGGATTATAGTAAATATGGCGGCTTTCCCTGATCAGATCCCGGGTAAGCCGCCATTCTTTTTCATTCATCTGCCATCTCCCTGAACGGCCTTATCTTCGCAACAGTGCGACCAGGACTGCTCATATTCTGTATGCTCCTCGTGAATTGTCTTCAGGCCCAAACCCTCGGAGGCAATACTGTTTTTAACTTTCTCAGGCTTCCTAATACTCCACAGCTGTCAGCTCTCGGGGGGATTAATGTCTCGGCTCCATCCAACGATATAGGGCTTGCTGCAAACAATCCGGCGTTGCTGACGCCTGCCATGCATACACAGATGAATGCGGCCTTCAATGCGTTCTATGATGGAATATCTTCATCCAACCTTTCACTGGGTTATCATCACCGTCAATTGAATACGACCTTTTTGTGGGGACTGAACTACCTGAATTACGGAGACATTCAGCAAACGGATCCTTCCGGAAACCTGCTGGGTAATTTCAGACCTGTTGACTGGACCATGCAGCTCTCAGCCTCCAGGAAGTATCTCGAACGCTGGCAGTATGGTATGGCGCTTAAATTCATTCATTCAGGGTATGGATTGTACAAAGCCAGCGGGCTTGCCGCAGATGTGGGCGTGGCTTATTCCGATACGGCTAATTCCTTTTCGGCGTCCGTTCTTGCCAAAAATATGGGCACCCAACTGAAACGTTATGAAGGAACTGATCCGGCTGATCTTCCGTTCGATCTGCAGGCGGGGATCACAAAGAGATTACAAAATTCTCCGTTTGGTTTTTCGGTGACGCTTCATCATCTTCATCAGTTTGATCTTGCCTATAACGATACCGTTTTTAATAATGCGAATGGGTATTCGAACAGTGGCAGTAAATTCAGTTTTGATAATATTTTCCGTCACGTGGTATTAGCAGGCAATATTTACCTGGGAGATAAAGTGGAGCTCGCATTCGGATATAATTATCTGCGCAGAAAAGAGCTTAATATCGGCAATGCGGGCAATGGATTGACAGGGTTCTCTATGGGCGTTTCGCTTGTGCTGAATAAACTGCAGGTTCGCTATGCACGTTCACAATACCAGAATAATACCGCCTATAACCAGTTTGGGTTGAACCTTTCGCTGAATCAGTATTTTGGCCTGGGCAAATGGGGGGAGAAGATAGGGTGGTAGTTTTAAAAGCGGGGCGTGAAGAGCCTTTTTTAGATACTACTCATATTTATCCAAAAAAAGCGGGCGCACATCAATAGAGTGCGCCCGCTTTATGATTATTTATCTGATCAGAGATAGCTCAGATTTGTCTTTGGTGTCAGTTCCATCAGTGTTTCATACATCAGCTGGATCGTATTTTCGATATCATCTTTATGGATCATCTCCACAGTGGTATGCATATAGCGAAGCGGGATGGAGATCAATACCGATGGACAGCCATCGTTTGCATAAGCAAATGAATCAGTGTCAGTACCCGTGCTGCGGCTGAGTGCACGCCATTGGACAGGGATCTGCTTATCCTTCGCAACTTTTTCTACAAAAGCCAGGAGCTTGTTATGGATTGCCGGTGCATACGCAAGTGATGGTCCTTTACCGGTAGAGACATCTCCCTCAATGTTCTTATTGATCATCGGAGTGGTGGTGTCATGTGTTACGTCTGTTACGATCGCGATATTTGGTTTGATACGTCTGGCGATCATTTCGGCGCCGCGCAGCCCGATCTCTTCCTGCACTGCATTCACCACATATAAACCAAAAGGAAGTTTCTTCTTATTCTCTTTGATCATCCTGGCCACTTCCGCGATCATAAAACCACCAACGCGGTTGTCGAATGCACGCCCAACGAGGTTGCCATTGGCCAGCTCATCAAACCCATCCTGGTAAGTGACAACGGCTCCCACATGGATGCCAAGCTCTTCTACTTCTTTACGGTTACGCGCACCGCAGTCGAGCCATAGATTTTCTGTTTTTGGCTGGTTTTCTTTATCGTTGCCAATGCGGGTGTGGATGGCCGGCCATCCGAATACAGCCTTAACCGGTCCTTTTTTTCCATGGATGAATACGCGTGAAGCAGGCGCGGTCTGATGATCTACACCGCCATTGCGTTTAAGATAGATCAATCCTTCATTGTTCACATAGTTTACAAACCAGCTGATCTCGTCCGCATGCGCTTCAATGACTACTTTGAACGGATGATCCGGATTTATAACGCCCACCGCGGTTCCATAAGGATCCACAAATGTGGTGTCCACATAAGGCTTAAGATAAGCTAACCACAATTTCTGCCCCCACGTTTCGAAGCCTACCGGCGAAGCATTATTGATATAATTTTTTAAGAAACTGTAAGATTTATCTGTAATGATCGATTTCTTAGCTTTAGCCGCTTTTGCCATATTTTATTCCTTTTTAGATAAGATAATGGGCAAAAATAAACAAATGGATGGGAGTTTCTCGGACTTTTGTGAATGGCCCGGGATCGTCCCCTGGCGGTTGTCCGTTCACCGGCCTGCATATAATAAAGGGTTTTATCTGACCAGGGTCACCATTCCTTTTCCTGAATAATGTTTTCCCAGGTAATCGATCGCGTTTACCATCCACACATAAGTGTTGGTGCTTTGGAACTGACCGTTGATCCTTCCATCCCAGCCGTGGCCCTGGGCAGATGTGCTGAACACCAGCTGGCCCCAGCGATTGTAAATATTGAAGGAAACCATTTGCTTCATCCCCGCCAGTACGGGGATAAGAAGGTCGTTCTTTCCATCGTTATTGGGCGTAAACGCAGACGGGACAAAAATGGTTGGCACGGAGGAATATACTTTTACCGATACGAACGCTGAATCGTAGCAGCCGATCCTGTTATAAACATCAACCTTATACACGATATTCTCGGAAGGCTCTTTGATTGTCGCAACAGGGTTGGAAATATTCGTTGCAGAAAGCGAATAAGGAGGGCTCCAGTTGTACTTTACGCCGCCCGTTGCCTGCAATTGAAGCGGCTGCCCGGTAATGACCGAAGTGTCATTGCCAGCAAACGGAATGATCTTGGGCAAGACCGTTACAAGCACTGTATCTCTTCCTGGTTTGGGACATCCGCGTGTATTCTCGTATGCCGAAAAAACAAACGCCGTTGTTCTGGGTGGGCTTGCCACAGGATTCAATGCACCTGCATTGGAAAGATAGCTGGCCGGCGACCAGCTCCAGGAATTGCCATCGGTTATTGCTGTGAGAAAAGCTGCATCGTTGTAACAAACCGTTGTATCTGCACTTGCCCTTGCTACCGGATAAGGAACGGCTCTGACATTTATAGCGGCAGTGGCCGAGCATCCTCCGATGGTTGCTGTTACGGCATAACTGGTTGTTGCGGGTGTAACAGCCCTGGGATTCTGAACCAGCGGATCAAACAATTGCGCGGCTGGGGTCCATGCGTATTTTAATCCGTTTGAGTTGATCCGCAACTGTATCGTGTCACCACTGCAAATGGTTGTATCATTCATCGGGATCAATGTGACCTGATCTACCACGCGAACCTGTACGGAATCTTTATTAATGCACCCGTCTGTATTCAGTTCTACATAATACAATGTGGAAACAGGAGGAGAAACCACCGGGTTGGAAATATTGGTTGCCGACATAAAACTGCCGGGGCTCCAGGTGAAAATTCCGGTTCCGGTTGCCTGAAGCGGCAGCTGATCATTCCGGCAGATCAGCGTGTCTTTGAATGCAAGCGTGATAGGAGGCTTGTCTATCATCGTGATCTTTTTCTCAACTGTATCCCGGCAACCGTCCGTTGTTGTTACGATCAGCCGTATATACTTATCGCCGGTGAACGGATACTTGTATACCGGGTGACGCTGATTGGATGCATCATTAAAGACAGAAGGCTCTCCAAAGTCCCAAGCCCACAAAGCGATCGACCCTGATACAACAGTACTTTGGTCCCTGAATACCGTTGGATTATTGATGCAAACTCCAGTCGCATTAAAATCAGGAACCAATCCGGGATAGACATACACTTTGGTCCTTGCCGTATCTGTACAGGGTTGTCCCTTATTTACGATAAGCTGAACATTGTATGTGCCATTGACAGGAAAAGTGTAACTCAGGGAAGGTGTGGTGGCCGTGAAAATGGCTGTTCCCGCAGGATCAAAGACGAGCCATTCATAAGAAACGATCAGCGGACTTGTCGCACGATTATCGATCACGATCGAACGGGTGGTACCGCACAGCATATAATCATCTTCAAGGTTCGCGGCAGCAATGCTGCAATCAGTGATATTGATCTGCAGGTCCTTCCGTTGTACAGCGATTATATCTCCATCGCGGATTTCCGACACACAAACCGTTACCACGTAGATCCCTGCCGCAGGAGCCACACCGCTGATCAAGCCTGTGGATGGGTCTATATGTACTTTTGAACCGAGGGGAGCGGATTCGGTAAAGTCAGCGTAGGCATAAGGCACTGAACTGTATGGAGGGTTCCCGGCAGGCACGCCATTTACACCGCCCGTTGTGCTGTTGTAAGCGCTGCAAAACGAGTAGATCAGGTTGTCGTTATCAGCATCTTTAGCAGCGAAACTGTAGGAGAAGTAATTGTCAGCACAGACCATGACCAGATCGGATCCGCTGAAGCGTGCACTGTTGTTGCTGGCGTCCGCTATGCCCGGGATATCGCAGGTGTAGGTAGCGCCAACCTGGTTCCCGGCAGCAAGGTTGTTTATGCCGCGGATCCGGTAATTGACTTCACTGGCTATAATGTATCCGGCAGGTGAACCCGGGAGCGATACAGTGAAGTTATAATAGGCGACATCGTAACATACCTCTGGAGGATTGGTAATGCACGGATCATTATTGGTAAGGCTGATCGTTTCCCTGTTAGAGATCCTGACGCTGATATCTTCAAACCGCTGATTGGTGGTTTTGTCAAAAATGGACATAACAGCGGGATCAGGGAAATTTCTGCCGGAGTTGCAACGCATGAATAGTTTCAGGGTAACATTGTAAGTATTGGCGCCCACATGCGTATAAAACATTTCACCGCCGGTGATATGATCGGCCCAGGCTAGCACGGAAGATGCAGTGAGAAGCAATATTAGGAAAGCCCGTTTCACCACTGGCAGCTGATTTTGGTCAGGGTTATGAATATAACACTATTCTCTAATAAATCCGTCGATCCAATATTAAATCATATCGCCGGATAGGGGGCGAAGGTTGCCCTACAGAACCACCAACTCCTGAATAACTGAAAAACAGGCTCCGTAATTCGTTAAGAATGATCCATGCTTTTCATCCCAGCGGTGAAAAAGACAGGGTCGGTTAAGGCCACACTTTAACAGCAGTTATTTTGGTGTAAAGGGATGTTATTGTATTTTAGTTGCCGCCTCCCGGGGTACAATTATCCAGGCACTTAAAAAAAACAAATAATATCCTTTCATGAAGCTGATCCTTCCCTTACTGATGCTTTTACCTGTGCTGATCAACGCACAGGATTGTAAACTGATCAACGACAAAGACCCTTACACCAAGGAAACCAGGCTTTCTTCAGGAGCACTGGGTGTACAGGGGGCCGTCCTTACGGTAGATGCCGACAAAAAAGAGATCGATTTCTTTTTCGAAATAAACGGCAAATGC
The DNA here is from genome assembly GCF_022012415.1 of Terrimonas ginsenosidimutans. GTDB lineage: Bacteria > Bacteroidota > Bacteroidia > Chitinophagales > Chitinophagaceae > Terrimonas_A > Terrimonas_A ginsenosidimutans. The sequence goes on along the minus strand of NZ_JAKLTR010000009.1, from coordinate 211,626 downwards.
TTTAATGATGCATCTACTGTTGTTATATTTTTTGAAAATACCAAAGTGAAAACAACCATGCGAAACCAGGGAAGTGTGAACTGTGACGGGTACTTTCACTTTAAGTTCAGGAACGGTGCAACTACTCCAACGGCACTGTCCAAACTGGGGACCCAAAAAGTGACACAGTTCATTTTTAAAGGAAATGATGATAAAGAGTTTATCGTGTCGCTTACTCCGGCACAACAACAGACCGTACAGGAAGTAGTGGCCTGTATCAATAAAGAATCAAAGTTGTTGTTACAGTAGTGTTCTGGCCGCTGTAAGATGTAAATAAAAAGAGAAGGGCCCTCGTCTGCGACGAGAGCCCTTCTCTTTTTATCTATACCGGTGTCCGGCTTCTTTATCGTAGTGAGGTGAGTGGATCAATTATTCAAATGCTGCATTCAATACCGCGGCAAGACGTAAACCTCCTTTTAACAATTGCTCTTCGAGTGTCTGCTGAAACTGGAAATTGTATTTGTAGCTGAGTTTTGATTCAGGAGGAGTGGCGTCATAGATCTTATCAGAGACCACGTGAGAATCATAGAACCAATCCTCCAGTGTGCCGGACTGCCATTTCTTTACGTCTTCTTTGCTGGCGATATTCAGCAGTTTTGCATACTCGGTGTAGCTGTACTGCTGGAATTCGATGAACATGCTGTCCCATAATGTGTGCAGGTTTGTTTTTTTATCAAACCAGTATACAACGATCTTGTTGCCTCCCTGATCTTCATCACGGCCTACGTGTAACGGCTGGTGCAGGTCACCGACCATATGTACCAGGAACCTTAAAGCCTCCTGACGTTGTTTCAAGGGCAGCGATTTATCTTTTAGCTGTGCCACCATGTCCTGGATCTGCGTATAAAGGTTTTTACCCGGCAATTTCTTTAATCCGGTGATAAACTCTTCCCTGGAGATATGTCCGGGAAGATCAATATAATGCCAGTGGGACGCATGGTTCCAGGTGGAGTCTGATTTGATGAAATCAGGCCAGTTAGACCACCAGGCCAGTGACTCACGGCCGAATAGTTTCTTTATTTCTTTCTTTGCTTTACTGCTCAGGTGGCTTTCAGCGATCTCCCCAATAATGCGATGGCCGGTAAGCCCCCAGCAAAACGCAAGATGGCTGATCATTAATACGGCTGCCAGCAGGGTGGCACGCAGGGAGTAACGGAAGACAGACTTCATGTGAGGTTATTTGAGCGCAAATTTGGGGGAATTGGCGGGGTCTAAAAAATTTAAAAGTGGAGCAGGGCAAGGCTGCGGATGGTTGCCTGACCTACCGCGTGATGTTTGACCAAAACACGCATGGCACAGAACCCTATTACTTCAGCGGGACGATCTGGTCTGCGGCCCCGGGCCCTGTTTTACTTTCCGTACGTCAGACTCTTGAACTTCCATTTCTTTCCCTTTTTTGTTACAAGGTAAAGATGGTTGTATTCTGTTTCCGGAAGATCGGTCAACAGGTTTTCGCCCATTAGCTTATTGACAATATCATCGATCGTATTACTATGGCCCACGATAAGCGTGTTGCCTTTCAGCGCTTTTAACTGGTTTATGAACTCTTCAGTGGGAACTGGCGAATAGTTGGCTGTGCTCAGGCCGAAGTGTGCGCGGGTCGGCTCTGCCGTCTCCCTGGTGCGGATGGTGTTCGTTGAAAACACATACCGGATCTTTTCGCTGGTCAGGGTCGTTTTCAGGTCCAGCGCACGCTGTTTCCCCGAGTCTGTAAGAGGAGGATCAGTGGCGGACATTCCCGGCGTATTACGGGCAACGGTTGCTTTTTCAGCATGACGCACAACAAAATACCGCTGAGCGCTGCATGCGCTCATGATACAGGCAATAGAGACGAGCAATAGGCAATTTCGCATCGGAATGATGATTCAGTTATTTAGTGAAGCCCTTCCACACAGTCCTTCTACGGACAAAAATAACTGTTCTATTTGTCAGATAAAATTCCATTAAAAGAGATCGGCTGCCTGTAATTGCTGTTTACCTGCAGCGATGCCCGCCCATTTGGATAGATGGTCAGGTTCATTTCTGAAACGGTCTGTGACTCTTTTGGCTTTATAGAGATCTCCCATCTTTTTTTCCGGTAAGTCGATCTGTATTCTGCATTGACGGAGGTAAAACTGATCCCGTTATCAGATGGATTGACCGGTGCTGAAAAAGCACGGCCGAAATAGGGGAGTGCTGCTATGACAGAATCGCCCGATACACGCAGATCATACAGGGATGTAAGCTGTATATTCCGCCCCCGCATCGGGTTGGCGGTCTGCGCAATGAATGTAAATTGTTTCCCCTGCACTTTCTGGCGTACCACGGCACTATCCATATTCTGCGCTTCCGTCAATTTGAATGAAGCCAGCATGGTTGTTAAAAGCAGTACCGGAAGTATTTTATTGAATTTGCTCATAGATCATTTTGGAGGAAATGCGGCAAATTCTGTACCGATGGACCGGAGCCTGATCGCAGCACAGACAACAGATGATCCTCTGTAATAGAGAAACCCGTTGGCGCTAATGATTTCAGGTTCGTTTAATAAGTTGTTAATTGTCTCCCGGAAGTGAAGATCAACTGTGTACCGGATGTTTGTCCTGAGGGTGGCTATTGCTCATCGGGCATCAAAAAACAAAACCGCTCACCGCTTCGTGCCATCCGGGAGTTCATTATTCATAAAACCAACTCCCGGCGTAACACGAAGCAGCAAGCGGAATTTGTCTGCGGACCCATCCGCCGTAGGCGCGGAGGACAAAAACAACTAACCCATCCAGATAAAGCGCTGCTGCGCTGATTTATTCATTACCGGCAATTGTACCGGTTGTAGTATTCTCAACATTCCATTCTTCTGCTCTTACCCTTTGCAGATCTTCATATTTTTTATTCTGACTGGCCACATATTCATTCATCTTTTTTCTGTAGGCGTCTGCTTCTGAACGAGTAACCGTGCAAATACCGCCTTCACCTTCGAAGAAATAATGGGTACTGATGAACTTCTTCACGTGTGCTCTTGTTTCCTTTGGCAGGTATTGTTGTAATTTCCAGAAATCGCGGCTGCCTGATTTCTTTATTGCTGCCAGCACTTTTCCCGGACCGCTATTATAAGAGGCAATTACCAGCAACCAATCGCCAAAGATCTTATGCAGGTACTCGAGATACTTTGCTGCTGCAATTGTGCTTTTGTAAACGTTGCCACGCTCATCATACTGCCCGCCTACTTTCAGTTTGAAATGCCTGGCGGTAACAGGCATCAACTGCCATGCACCCATTGCGCCAGCTCTCGAAACGATCTTTGGCTTTAATTGCGACTCGATCACTGCGAGATATTTCAGTTCCAGCGGCAGATTTTTTTCAGCGAATATTTTATCCATTACCGTAAAGCATGACTCGCTGCGGTCTTTGATCTTCTGCAACTCGCGGTCATTAACTTTCAGATAAGAGGAGACAAAATCTTCAGCCTGGTTATTCAGTTGTATTTCGGGCGCGTCGATCAATTCTTCATCAGGTGCGCCACTGAGTTCAAGCATTACAGAATCGAACCTCAATAATTGTACACTGGTATCCTTACTTGCAGACAATACGAAAGTGCCGGAGTAAGTTCGGGTTGCGGACATCATGATAAGTGCTATCATCACGAGCAAACCATAAATGGGAAAAGCTTTTTTAATAGAGTTCCTGTTCAACATCGTTTTCATTTTGGGTAAAACAATGCCGACCCTAGGGTTTTGGATTAACGAAACGGATTAACCATAGGAAGTGGAGACACTCTTCAAAAGATATTGGAGAAAATAAGAGAAGTAAACCGGGGGACGGACAATCAGGTTTTTCTGTTTCCGGTCTTTGCGCTTATCGCGCATTCGCGATCATTCTTGTTACAGTCGCGAAGTCAAAAGTAATAGCCAGTTCCCGGATGTCATAGCGTTTAGACCTTAGGAAAACTACGATGACAAGCTATATCAATGATAACCATGTTCGTATCCGTCAAAAAAAACGACTGCAAATTAGGCAGTGTTTTTATGGCAGCATCGCGTGTTATTCTGGCATGTATTGCAACCAGCTCAGACGATGTGTTTTATGATCGGTGTATTTTTTTTGAGAAATGCAATAAGTAAAAACACTAGATTATTTAATTCACTCAAATAAATGCTTATTTATTCATTGATCAGGGTTATTATTTTTTCGATCCGGGTAATAATTATTGTATAAAAACGATTAATATTGGTGTTATATAAAGGCAAGGCTTTTATTGCATCTAATAATCCAAATCTTATGATCCAGGTTTTAACCGGTTCCGTGTCGGCAGGTGCCTCTCTGCAGGCTTACATTGATGAATTGTTGTATCATTCCCTGGCAGAGAACATGCAGCGGAGTGAGAGTAAAGTGAGCAACGAAATTCCCGCATCCCTTGCACTACTGGCAGGCGAGGCGAAAGTTTTCCCCGTGATCAAAGAATTGATGAATGCTGTTCTGGTGAATGCCCGGAGGGGAAATATTACTGTCCGTGCAGAACGTTTCCGGGATATCATGATCCTGGAGATAGAGGACTGTAATAATTATAACGGGTATGCGCTTGACTACAGCCTTCGATCACTTGAAGAGCTGGCCCGCATGGCCGGTGGTAATATATCTGCAAAGGGGCAGCAGCAACTGACCGTAACGATCTCCTTCAGTTTTCCCTCAGCTTAGTGATCAGTAACTTTTATAAAACAGGCAGGCCGGAACGTATTGTTCCGGCCTGTTGCGTTACTGTGCACTTGCCTGTAAAATAGAATGTTTGCGGATCTGATGGAAAAATTTAGAGATGAGTTCTTCAACTCATGTTCAGGTCGTTTATTCATCGCCATACGTCCGTTATTTTCCCTTTAGATCCTGTCTTTTTCCCATGGATTTCCTTTTACCTGAAGCGATATTTACAGCAGAGAAATTTCTTAGTCACCGTCATTTTCAGGACTGGTGGAGGAGGGCAGTCCTGAAAAGGGCGGTGCGTTTTTTTATTGCATCTATGATCAAAAAACAGAAAAATGAGATAGGAATTGTGGAATGATACAATTGAAAAAGTGGGCGACGACAGTCAAACGCAGCAATGCGGTTGCTGTCGTATGCCCATTTCCGGCCTGCGCGGGCGGCGGTGAATGAATCTGCGCGCACATGGGGAATAGGTCGTAGCTCGCGACGGGTATCTTAACTCGCCCCCCGATAAGGCATAGCCCCCCGTGACTGCCAAAACCCTTGCAAGATTTCAACCTATGGAACATTCAAATCATTAAACTATTAAACATTTAAACTTTCAAACTTTCCACCCCCCCTCATCCACGTTCACCTCGAAACAAGCTTTATTGAGTTAATATTCGAAAGACGGGTCTTATAAATATCAAGCTCTACGGTCTTGCCATTAAATACATAGGCTGCATAGCTTTTCTGATCTTTATCATAGCTGTATACGTATGCCAGCTTATCATCTTTTACGTCCAGTGATTCACAGAAACCCTGCGCGCCTGCCGGTACTGCCGGTTTGATCAGTTGGTGCGTTCCTGTTGCAGATACTTTCCAGATCACCGGTTGATACAGGCGAATATCCAGCACATTCAACAAAAGATTTCCTTTACTGTCCGGAACGCCCGTATGCAGCCGATGATAATTAGCTTCAAAAGATTGGTTGACCGGATGCTGTCCTGTTTTAGTCCAGATGGTAGGAACGGGGTGTTGTGCAGTACCCCCTTCGCCCATTATGAAAACTCCTTTGTCAGATACAGACATGCTAAAGCCCAATGCATAGGGCAGGTTATCATGCAGGACGGTGAAAGAAGGTTGGTCATTCTCGTCGACCACCCAGTATCCGATCGTATAAACAATATTACCGTTGACGTTTTTTTTCTGGCTGCCACCGATATACAGCTTGCCGCCATACAATTGCATATTGCCGGCTTTTCTCACTGCGAGAATGTTTCCTGCCACGCCGAATCTCGTGATAGATTCCAGCATGCCGTTTTTTATTTTCCATAACATAGGGTCGAGATCGGTTTCGCCGGAAATATATAACGCATTGTTGAACCATTTCAGGTCCGATGCACTGCTCCTTGCTTGAATATCCACTCCGTCAGTCAGGTCGATCTTTTTTCCGTTCTTCCAGTAGCATGGTTTCAGACGGTCGTCGGAGCCTTTGGTATTTGCAAAGGATCCCGCGATATAAATATCGCTTCCCTGTTTTTCGATGCCATAGGCAAAGGCCTGATCAACCCCGCCACTTTCAAGTGCGTTTCTTTTTTCGTTAAGCCAGTAAACGGCTTCATAATTTCCGGTGGACGGATTAAATATCGAAGCCGTGGTTATTACGTCAAACGGCTGCACAGGTGGGGGTGGCGCGCCCTGATCATTATCTTTTTTACAGGAGTTGAATATGATCAACGCAGATAATACTGCAAATACGTTCTTTAACATGATGTCTTATTTATAGGTGAAAAGAGCTGTTCTTTTTCTGTTGAGAGAAGGAGTTGTCGGGCTTGCTAATTCGACCACCATTTTCGTGATCTGATTCTTGCTGACCTCGCAGTGATGTGTAGTGGTGATGTCAACAAACTCCGGGTCATTTCCCTGTTTAACGATACGGGTGATCTTCCTGGGAAAACCTTTCATGGAGCTAAGCACCGGATAATTGAAGATCATATAATTCTCCAGCAAGGTAAGGTCGATAAAGGCCCAGGGATTAAAGCTGACTTCTGTATATCCTTCGATCTGCTGTGTAACCGTGGTTGATCCTGAGTGTGAAACAGTAGACGTTAGTTCTCCGGCTGTATTATAATTATAGTCTGTTTCTGTTTTCAGTTCCGGTCCGGCTGCGCCAAAAGTGATATACCTCATTTTGTGCACCTTCCCATCTCCACGATAATCATATTCCAGATGATAGTAAACAGTAGAAGGCGCATTGCTGGTTTCATTAGTCGAGCGGGTTACTTTTCCACCGTTATAGTGATAAACGTTCTTATACACGGATGAATTCTCTCTCACTTCTGACATCAGGTTGCCGGTCCATGAAAATTCCACTGCGTTACTCGACTGTGTACTTGAATAGGTTATTTTTTTCAGTGTATTGTTGGAGTTGTATTCATAACTTTCTTTGAATCCGCTATTCCATTCAATGGAGGCAAGTTTGTCTCCTGTTTCTGCCGGAGGTTTTGGTGCATCGTCTTTTCTGCAGCTTTGCAATGCAATAGCAGAAGTGAGTGTCAGTAATGCGATAAGGTTAGGTTTGAACATAGCTATTTTTTTTAAAGGTCAGGTTATTTAGTGACCACACTTTTTGCATCGTGTATGAACTGAATAATTTTGGAATGGGCTGTTACGGACATGCTGACAATGATGGGAGCGTCTTCGTTGGCTGATGTGAATGACCTGTTGTTTTCCGGGGTTCAGTTGTTGTAAAAGATATACAGACAGTCTAGATCTTATCGCAGAGTACGCAGAGAAGCCGCAAAGGGCGCCAAGATGATCTTAGCGCCCTTTGCGGCTTCTTTGCGGTACTATGGCGATACTATTATTTCAGGCTGAAATAGAGTGCTTACTTTGACTTACTCGCTATTCCACCTTTTCTGCTGTCAACAGTAACCGTATATTTTGAACTTCCCTGTACGATCCATCTGACCGTAACGGTGCTCAATCCAGGGATATTATTCACTTCGATCGTTGAAGCACTATTCTTCTGTTCTGTGTTAAGGTCGAGGTCTGCATTGTTCACGATCATTCCTGCAATCACTTTCGCCCCGGAGATCGAGATATAGTCAGGTCTTTCGATCCTGAACTTCAGATCCTGGCTGCTATGGGTTGGCATGATGCGGCTATTGGAGATCACGGCAGTGATCTGCTTCAGGCCATCTCCCAGATCTTTTTCGATCAGTGTATCAACTGCCAGTTTTGGTGTATGGAAGCAATGGTATACAGAGAATGACATATTTCTGTGGGCATCGCTTTCCAGCAGGAAACCAGGGTGAGCCCGTCCAAAGTTCTTCTTGAAACCACCGATCTCGATCTTGCCATACTGCGGATGATCAAATTCATGCCAGTCAACAAATGCATCTTTGAAAAGCAGATACCGGTCAAATACGTAAGAGCCATTATCGTCACGTCCCTCTTTGTTGAACATCAGGTAAGACGTCCACAGTTCATTGGAATAAGTGTACACGCCACGTCCGCCATAGAACCAGTCGAGCTCACCGCCATAAGCGGCATACAGATCTTTGTATACGACCAGGTAACGATAGCCCGGCATGAGCTCTTCACCTTTTTTAGCAATTACGTCGTACACTCTTACGTCCTGCGCATTATAGGTGACCTGGTCGGTAGGATCGCCCGGTCCGCGAAGGATCATGCCTCCTGAATTGTGGTACGACTGGGCAGCTGCAATATTTGGATGTTTCATCACGAATTCCATCACAGCCCTGTTTTCCGGTAATGAGAAAGGATACTTGTAGGCACCTCCCTGGATATTGTTCGGCTGCCAGCCCCATCCCCAGTCGCGGTTAGGATCGTATTCAAATGTATACCCATCTTCATTCACCTGGCCGTCGCCATCATTATCGATACCTTCAAGACCCAGGAGTTCGTATTCGCCTTTTTCATCCGGACCAACCTGTATCATTCTCCTCGGTTCTGTCGGGTCCGCTTTATACCGGCCATTCGGATTTTTGCGGCGCATCATCAGGATCTCATTATCGCCATCCAGATCATCATAGCCATCTTCGTCCACTTCGCCATCGCGGTCATTATCTACAGGGATCACACCGGAACGAGGTGTACTCGCAGTGTTGGGTGCATGGAAATAGCTGTCACGGCCATCGGGGTTGATGGATGGAACGATATAGAAGGTTTTATCCTCCAGCAGTTCCTGGATGAATTTTGTATCACCGAATGATTCTGTAAGATACCACGCCGTATACAATGCAAATTCGCTTCCCTGTACTTCGTTGGAGTGGATGTTGCCATCGATGTACATTGCTGGTTTTTTATTCGGGTCACCTTTTTTGAAATCGGTGATGGTAAGGCACCAGAGATCACGGCCTTTATAGGATTTGCCTATCGATTCGAGTTTGGCGAGATCCGGATGAGCGGCAGCGATCTTTTTAACGATCTCTGAAATGGCGGCATGATCATTATAACGGTTCCAGCTTACCGCTACTTTCGGATGCACCGGGCTTCCGGCTGCTTTGAATAATTGTTCCGGAGTTTGAGCCCTGGCAACAGATAATGTTGTAATGCCGATTGCCAGCGCGATATTTTTTATGATGAAACGTTTCATGTTGTCTTGTTTACGGGTTAAAGATTGATGTCAACGGTTTTGCTGCCTGTAGTCGGACTTCCGGCTTCCAGCGTAACTTTCCCGCTGCCTTTGATCAGCCAGGTCAGTTTTTCCGTTCCATAGCCATCCAGTGCATTCAGCGTCTGCAGTTTTCTGCCGCTGATCACTGATTGATTGTTTCCTGTATTCAGTTTAACCCTGATGCGTTTAACCCAATAGTTTCTTTCACCCAGTTTGGAATGGGAAGGGAGGGCGCCTTTGTTAACCAGATCAACCGTGATCCTGGTCACATTGCCATTCAGCTTTTCCGTTTTAACATTGATCAGATCCAGTTCTGGTTGCGCTGAAGCCAGTTTAACCAGGAAGCGGTTATGCTTTTTGGTTATATCTGCCACCAGGTTGTAAGGAGGGGTGATAAGTACAAAAGGATCGATGCCGCCCACTTCAACTTTTCTTCCGGGGAAATCAGGATGATTGATAGCTTTCCATTCAGTGAATGTATTGGAGATGCCCTGGCTTGCTGCCCAACGCAGATAGTTCGCGTTCGGATCTTCGATGGTAAATGCTTTTTCCTTCTTAGTTGTATCAGCCTTTGCTTTAGGAACCCACCATCCCGGCGTGCTGAAGCTGTAGCGCCCGAAGTGGAAATAGGCCCATGAATAAAAATCGCCACCAGCTGCGGATGCTTTTGGCGCGTCTTTCAGGCCGGTTTCTTTGTTATACAGGTCAGATACAAAGCTGTTGATCTTTGCATCCGGTTCCAGCCATCCTGATGTGATGGTTTGGGCAGCGGCCATTTGATTGAAAGTTACCGGTGAGCTGAGGTTGTTATTGGAGCCAAAGCTTACAACGGCGTAGATATTGGATCTTTCAAAAAGATAATCCAGCAGCGCACGTGTTTCATTTTCAGACACGGGAAACTCGCCGGAGCCCTGGGAAAAAGAAGGGTGTTTGAACGTAAGGTTTTTGTTGAACCAAACGCCGCCTTCTCCGTCTTCGTTGAAATTGCCGTCGTTGTCATTGTCGCGACCTTCGGTGTAAATATCATACAGTCCTTTTTCTCCTTTGGAGAGGTCAGCTTTTACAAGCATGCGTGTATCGTCAGGATTGGTTTTGTAAGTCCCTACAGGAGACTCTACGCGCATGATGGTGATCTTTCCGTTGCCGTCAAGATCATCAAATCCATCTTCATTGAGCTTGCCATCGCGGTCATCATCTGTGCTGGTGGCATTTCCCTGCCGTTCGTAACGTAGGGCGGCAAAGTATTGCTCCATTGCATCGGGGCTCAGGTTGGGGAAGACGTAGAATGTGGTTTTTGCAAGAAGGGCTTTGATACTGTCCGCGGAGTTATTCTTCAGCAGATCTTCAGCGAAGCCAAGAGCGAGTTCGGTGCTTAGTATATTATTGCCTTCAACGCCTCCTGCAACAAGAAGGGCTGGCTTTAAGTCGACATTACCCGTACCGATAGTGATCTGCCAGATCTCTTTACCACCTGCTGTTTTGGTAAGGGAGCGCAGTTTTACCAGCTGCGGGTAAGTTTTTGCCAGCGTGTTGAGCCGGTTGGTCTGCTGGGCGAAATTGCTGTAACCGGCAGGGCTTTGAGCGGAGCTGTTTAAGCCAACTGCCACGAGAAGCATCAGTGAAAAAATCTTTCTCATGCATTTTTTTTTGGTCGCCTAATATACAGAGAAAGAGTATGGCTTGGTGAAAACAGGGGATATTTCCTGATGAGTGGGTTGATAATTTATTTGCCTGGCGTAGGAGTATCGCAGAGGACACAAAGAGTTCGCAAAGAGCGCAAAGATAACCTTAGCGTCCTTTGCGAACTCTTTGTGTCCTCTGCGATACTCCTACGCCAGGCAATTTGAAAAACTTACTTTTTCTTTTTTGCTTTCTGAGCTTTCTTCCTCGCCTTCAGCGCTTCTGCCTTCGCTTTCAGCTTTTCTTTTTTTGCTTTCGCGAGTTCTTTCTCTTTGGCCAGTTTCTGATTAGCTTTCTCTATCCTGATATTCTCACGGATCGTATTCCAGTAATCTTTGCCATATCCAACAAAGATCTCCTGTCCTGCAGGAATATCTTTTTTTGACTTGATATACACCTTGTCGTTCTCTTCTACGTACTCTGCATTGTTGGAAACGCCTTTTGTACGGGAGAGACCGCTCGCATCGTTGGCGTATCGTGCCAGTGCGGATTTCCACGGACGTGCGTCGATCACGTATTTGTTATTCACGAAATAGATATAGCCATTCTCTTCCCCCTGCACTTCTTTCCAGGTGGTTCTTTTCCCTTTGTATTCTACGATCAAAGTCCCTTTAGGAATTGCTTTGTTGGTAAAGAGGCCCATGCCTGAGTCTGGGAGGGCGGATGTTTTAACGAGGAGTTGTTTTTCAAGTAATGCCATGTTGCGAAGATAGGAGAAAGAAGGTTTCATAGGTTTGGGGGGAGGGAAGGTTTGGGAGGTTTGGTATGTCTGGAACTTAAGAAACCTTCCAAACTTCCACCCCTCCCTCCAAACGAAAAAAGCCACTCCCTCACAGGAATGGCTTTCTCTATAACGTAACCGCAATGCTTAGTAGCGGTAGTGTTCAGGTTTGTAAGGACCTTCTTTAGTGATGCCCAGGTAGGAAGACTGAGCAGGAGTCAGTTCGTCGAGAACCACGCCGATCTTAGCGAGGTGAAGACGTGCAACTTTCTCATCAAGGTGCTTAGGAAGAACATACACTTTGTTTTCGTAGTTCTTGTGGTTGCCCCAAAGTTCGATCTGAGCCAGTGTCTGGTTAGAGAAAGAGTTACTCATTACGAAGGATGGGTGACCGGTAGCACAACCCAGGTTAACCAGGCGGCCTTCAGCCAGGATGATCACATCATGACCATCTACGTTGTAAAGATCTACCTGAGGTTTGATAGTGTCTTTAGTGTTGCCATAGTTTGTGTTCAGCCATGCGATATCGATCTCGATATCAAAGTGGCCGATATTACAAACGATCGCTTTATCTTTCATTGCTTTGAAATGCTCACCAGTGATCAGGTCACGGCAGCCTGAAGCAGTAACAATGATGTCAGCTTCTTTTACTGCGTCGATCATTTTCTTCACTTCAAAACCGTCCATTGCAGCCTGGAGGGCGCAGATAGGATCGATCTCTGTAACGATCACGCGGCAACCGGCACCAGCCAGAGAAGCAGCAGAACCTTTACCTACGTCACCATAACCACCAACAACAGCAACTTTACCAGCCAGCATTACGTCAGTAGCGCGACGGATAGAGTCAACCAGCGATTCTTTACAACCGTATTTATTGTCGAATTTAGATTTAGTTACAGAGTCGTTTACGTTGATCGCTGGCATAGGCAGTGTTCCTTTTGCAACGCGCTCATATAAACGGTGTACACCTGTGGTAGTTTCTTCAGAAATACCTTTCACGTGCTGAACCAGCTCAGGGTATGTATCCAGGACCATGTTTGTCAGATCACCACCATCGTCAAGGATCATGTTCAGAGGTTTGTCCTGTGCACCGAAGAACAGCGTCTGTTCGATACACCAATCAGCTTCTTCCTGAGTCTGACCTTTCCAGGCAAACACCCCGATACCTGCAGCGGCGATAGCAGCAGCAGCGTGGTCCTGTGTAGAGAATATATTGCAAGAGCTCCATTTAACTTCAGCACCCAGCGCCGTCAGCGTCTCGATCAGCACGGCAGTCTGGATCGTCATGTGCAGACATCCTGCAACACGAGCACCTTTCAATGGCTGTGAAGGACCATACTCGGCACGGATAGACATAAGACCGGGCATTTCTGCTTCAGCCAGACGAATTTCCTTACGGCCCCATTCAGCCAGGGAAATATCAGCCACCTTATAGGGTAAGGAGAAATCAATGGATTTTGATACAGTAGACATTTTTTGTTTGATTTTGCGGGCAAAGGTACTGTTTACCCGTAACATACCCTAATGCAGGGGTGAGGTCTTGTCAAGAATGTTTACTGACGATGAAGAGGTTAGGAGGGAAGCCGGATACTGACAGTCCTTACCGCCGATCGTGCATCTTTTTTCGGCCAATGGTGCCGCCATTGCATTAACTTTGAAACTATCTAAAAATCCACTGAGTATGTATGTGTACGATACTGTTTCAGCTGCTGTTAATGGTTTAAAAACAAGAGGTTATGTGACGGATTTCAGTCTTCAGGAGAATTGCCTGGTCTGCCAGGACGCCCGGTATAATGCGGAAGATTTTGAAATAGTGGAAGTATACCGCTTTGAAGGGGATTCCGATCCGGCCGATGAAGCTGTTGTATATGCTGTAGACGGCTCAAAGGGGAGAAAGGGCGTGCTTGTGACTGGCTATGGCGCATCAGCTGAGGGTTTAAGCGCGGAAATGGCTAAAAAGCTTTCCATCGAAAAACATTGAGCTCTTCAACTTTTTAATCCTGTCAATATGAAACAATTCTCCCTGTTGCTGCTGGTTGCAGCCCTTACAGCAGTCCCTTTTACCTCCTCTGCGCAGAAAGGCAGAAAACAGGTCAAAGATTCCCTTTCTTTGTCCTGCATTCTGCTCAATGCAAAAGATATTACTCCCAAAAAACGCGAAGACGGAATGGAAGAGCTCAAGCTGGTTCTTTCAAGCGATACGGACACGACCGTCCGTGCAGGCATGGATGCTGTGATCAGTAAAGTGCAGCGTACCCAGGAAGGGAAATGGGAAGTGGTCTACTATCACCAGGACTACTGGTTCTGGATGAGCGGGATCTCCAAAGTGACCGTTCGCCCTAATCAAAAGGTTAAAGCAGGGGATGCTATCGGGATCAATGAGCCCGGTGAGCCGGTCGAATTGCTGGTCTATGATTTTGAAACGCCGGTTGATCCAAAGAAATATTTGAAGTGCGGGAAGTGATCTGAATGGCTGGTGAAGGAGCAACGCAAAGATCGCAAAGTAAACCGCGGAGAACACAACGAGATGTAACCCGGAATGTTCTTCCTGCGGCCTTTGCGGTTTACCCTGCATTCTTTGCAATACTCCTACGCCAGTCTTTTATCCATTACATAATCATTCATGAAATACCCTTCACCAATCCCGATATCTTCTTCCGCAACTTTTACAAAACCGATCTTCTCATAAAATCCAACTGCCGGGTTTTGCCGGTTTACGTTCAACCGAAGAATCGTACCGCCTTTTTTTGCTGCAGCTTTAGCAATCGCGTCCACCAGGAATTTGCCGGTGCCGCGCCCCTGTTGGGAAGGAAGAACATAAAGCTTATGCAATTTGTATACGCCCGGTTCCGCGAGTCCGACTGATGCAAAACCAACCGCTTCCACGCTGTCATAAGCCAGCAGGAATTCAGCTCCGCCCTTCATCTGCTCTGTCAATGAGCGCTCACTGTACATCATGTTCAGCATATAGTCGATCTGTTCCTTCGGGATGATCTGTCCGTATGCCGTCGGCCAGATCCTGGTAGCGAGGTCCCGGATCAGCGGCAGATCATGTTCATAGGCCTTGCGGAGGCTCATTGTTTCCATTGGGTTATATGTTTGTTGTGAGAGTTTACGGTGTTTTTTGATATGGATGAAACTCAACCGTACTGCAATAATGAAGGATGCGATCGCTCCGGCGATCAGCAGACCGTCTGCGATCAGGTCTCTTACCGTGGGAGAGTCCCGGATAAACAAAAAGAAATCGTACAGACCATGGAAGAGCACTGCCCAGAATAATCCTGTCAGTAACAACAGCGCTTTTCCCTTTTGGGCAAATTTTGCATTGCCGGCGTAGTATCCCATAAGCACACCAAAAGTTGCGTGAGCGGGAACTGCCAGGAACATCCGGAGAAAAGCAACCTGGTATCCCTGCCCGGTCTGGGCCGACTGGAATACATACAACACATTCTCAAGTGTAGCAAAGCCCATGCTGACCATTACGGCATAGACGATGCCGTCCAGTGGTTCATCAAATTTTTTACTCGGATAGGCATAGAAACGAAGGGCAAGGAATTTGACACCTTCTTCTACCAGTGCGACATAAAGGAAAGCTTTTATGGCAATGGAGGAAACACTTGTTTCATAATTGATCAGGTAACGCTCTATAAGCGCTGCCGGTATTACTGTTATTACCCCCAGCAGAAAACTCATCAGCAGGTTCCGTTTCGGCTCACGGTTGTAAGCATCCCTGTGGAAAATGAACAGGCAGATAGCGATGCCCGGGGCAATGGCGAGTAGAAGGAGTTGCATCGGAAGAGGCGTTTAAAAGTTTAATGGTTTAGCAGTTCAAAGGGTTTGGGTAATCGTCTGTTTAGACGGTTGATCATTCTTTGAAGATAACTGTTAAACGATTAACAGCTAAACTACTAAACCCTGGCTCTGTTACAGAAAAAAATAAAGGTTTAAAAGTTGATTGTTCAGTTGTCAGAAAGTTATCAGGTCTTTCAACGCTGCAACTTTTAAACTATTAAACAATAAAACTTTTAAACCCTTAACTATAGAGAGCGAGATCAGCTTACAATCCCATTTTCTTTTTCAGGTTTGCGTCGATCGCATCGAGGAACTCCTGTGTATAAAGGAAGTCTTTACCATGCTCAACCTTTGGTTTGATCGTCAGCGCGAGGTCTTTTGTCATTTTACCCTCTTCTACTGTTTCGATACAAACAGCTTCGAGAGCGTTTGCGAAGTCGATCAGCGGCTGGTTGCCATCGAGTTTGCCACGGAAAGCAAGGCCTCTTGTCCATGCGAAGATAGAAGCGATCGGGTTGGTAGAGGTTGGATTGCCTTTCTGATGTTCGCGGTAGTGACGGGTTACCGTACCGTGCGCAGCTTCAGCTTCGAGGGTTTTGCCATCAGGTGTAACGAGTACAGAGGTCATCAGGCCGAGTGAACCGAAGCCCTGAGCAACTGAGTCGCTTTGTACGTCACCATCATAGTTCTTACAAGCCCAGACAAAGCCACCGTTCCATTTCATAGCGCTGGCCACCATGTCATCGATCAGGCGGTGTTCATAAACGATACCTGCTTTTTCGAATTGTGCTTTGAATTCGTTCTCATAGATATCCTGGAAGATATCTTTGAAACGGCCATCATATTTTTTGAGGATGGTGTTTTTGGTAGAGAGGTAGAGTGGCCAGCCTTTGGACAGCGCCATATTCATACAGCTGCGTGCAAAGCCTGCAATGCTCTCATCTGTGTTGTACATAGACAGAGAAACGCCACCGCCTTTGAACTGGAATACTTCGTGCTCGATCACCTGTCCGTCTTCGCCAACGAATTTGATGGTCAGCTTACCTTTTCCCGGCACGACGAAGTCTGTAGCGCGATACTGGTCGCCAAATGCGTGACGGCCTACGATGATCGGACGATCCCAGGTAGTCACCAGGCGTGGAATGTTCTTGATCACGATCGGCTCGCGGAATACGGTACCGTCGAGGATATTGCGGATAGTCCCGTTAGGGCTTTTCCACATTTGCTTCAGGTTGAATTCTTTTACACGGTCTTCATCCGGAGTGATGGTAGCACATTTGATACCCACGCCATACTGTCTGATCGCATTGGCGGCATCAACGGTCACCTGATCATTGGTCTGATCGCGGTATTCCACACCCAGGTCATAGTATTTTATATCAAGATCCACATAAGGGAGGATCAGTTTGTCTTTAATGAACTTCCAGATGATACGGGTCATTTCATCTCCGTCCAGCTCAACTACCGGATTTGCAACTTTGATCTTTTGAGACATAATAAAGTTTGGTTTTGTAAGGTTAATACTTGCGCTGCCCACCAAAGCTTCTGCGAGGGAGACCCACCGCTAATGCTTCGGCATACCAGGAGCCCACCTACGCTAAAGCTCAGGCGGGCGGAGCAAATTTACAAAATATCATGGCTAAATCCGCTCAGATTCTGCGCAACCGTTCCCGGAATCCAAAAAAATAGGCCATTCCCTATTTCAGGATTCTATTTTTTTACCTAACTTCTACAAACAAATGGGCGCTGCATATGGAAAATGTAAAGGTCTTTCTGAATTTCCTGAGGAAGTTTGTGACCATAACAGACGAGGAGTTTGAAAAAAGCATCCAGCCTGTACTTAAAGTAAGGAAATTCCGGAAAAAGGAATTCCTGGTAAAACAGGGCGAGATTGAACACTACTTCAACTTCATCTCCAAGGGGATCATCCGTAAATACTACAAAACAAGTAAGGTTGAAACGAATGTACAGATCTCAACCGAAGGCCAGGTAATTCTGGGCCAGCAATCCTTTCTCAGCCGCGAACCTTCCGAATATTTTGTCGAAGCCATTGAACCCGCTACAGTCATCTCCATCCGGCATGATAAACTCGAAGAACTCTACGCGCAGTCCAAACGGATGGAACGCCTTGGCCGGCTCGTGATCACTCATATGATGATCGTTAGTGACACCTGGCAAATGCAGATGATCAAAATGACACCACGTGAAAGATTTATTGCTTTTGTAAATAAGAACCCTGAGCTGATGAGAAGGGTGCCGCAAAAATATCTTGCTTCCTATCTTAACATCAAGCCTGAAACCTTCAGCAGGTTTAAGCATTTACTGAAGAACAATCCGAATAATATGGCGGCCTAAGCTTCTCCGGGCAGCTTCCCGTTTACTGCATGCCAGAGCCAAAATTCAGCAATCTCCCGCCAATTGCTGTCCTGTTAAAAAGAAAATCCCGGCTTCGTGATCAGCCAGGATCTTTGTGCATTGCATCAGTCTTTTATTGACCTGTTCCCGATGGTATTCAGCTGGAACGGTCACGCTTGTTTGAACATGGTCCGGAAACGCCTTCTGAAATGACGTTGTCTGCAACTAAAAAAACTGCGTTATAGTGTTCCTCCTCCGATAAGAAGATCTCCCTGCTACATTGATCTTTACAGTTTCAGCAACAATTCTTCCAGCTTTTTCGCGTTTTCCTTCTCCACTTTTGCAGCCGCAATGGCAAGCGGGATTATCCTTTTCGCTTCTTCTTTGCTTCCTGATTTATACAACAGGAATGCATAAGTGTCCAGGTAAGCAAATTCCGGTTTTTGATCAGTCAGCTCCTTCATCCATTGCAAGCATTTTGTAATTACGCCGGGGTCTTCACATTTCCTGTAAACGTTCCAGCAAAAAGAATTCACAGCTTCATTGTTGAATTTACCGCTGTTCTTCAGCTGTTCATTGATCTCAAAAACTTCATTCCATTTGTTTTGATGTATAAGAAGTTCTTTTTTATAGTACGGGACCATCGTGCTGAGGTAACTCTCCCCGAGCGCGGTTCGCGTGAATTCAATGGCTTTATCAAACATCGTCTCATTGTTTTTTGCAACGGCCTTTTCAAATTTCCCGGAACTCAAAAAGTAAAAGAGTACTTCCACGTCTGTATTCCCAAAGAGAGATTCATACCTGGATTTGTTCTTTAACAGCTCGTTGAGCATCGGCTCGGGAAGCTGTTCACCATAGAAATAGATCAGGGTGGAAAAATATTCTTCGGAGTAGAGATTTTTTTGCTTGCGCCAGAATTTTATAAGCGCTGCAGTATCCAGGTTGGTATTTGTACGGTTTATATAGTCAGTATAGAACCGGGGATATTTTGAGGCATCGATCCTGTTAGAGTAGCCTTTTAGTTTTTTACCTGAACCTGCTGCCACCAGTGCTTTGTTTGTAAACTCAAAAACACTTTTGCTTAATGATTGAAAGTCATCTCCGGGGAAGCCATATTTTCTCTCTATCACGTATCCGTCCCTGTCGAGGATCAAACCGGTAGGATAACTCATCACGTGGTGTTTTTTCGATAAATGAAAAACACTGTCTTTCTCTGCATCATATTTAAGTAAGATGAATTCCTTACTGAGTTGCTGTTTGACCGAGTCATGCTGGAACACGAGTTTGTCCAGTTGCTTGCACGGAACGCACCAGGTTGTGTAAAAGTCAACAAAGATCAATTTGTTTTCTACAGTAGCTACTTCGAGTGCTCTGTGATAATCCTGGTCTATTACTTTCAGATCCTGTCCGTTACTTCTGCAATACCCCAATAGCAGCATTGTCAGTAATACTAAGTATTTCATGTACGATTGTTTTTGTTTTGGTGAGGGCATAACACTGTGACGTTACAGCAGGCTGCGCACAGGGGCTTACCGCTGGTATCGGCTCTTATAAACCTGGCAGGGTCGGGCTTTTCCGGGTCACATTTACATTTCCCATCTTTCCGTCTAACCGGTTTATCTGGCGGGTAAGGCGGAAAGAGGGGAAATGTGTTCAGATCTTAAGATCTTTTATAGTGGCTGAACTGCTGGCGAAGTGATTAACCCTTCCAGTGAAATGGATGAAGGTTGAATTTGTTCTTCGCGGCGAAAAGTTTATTTCTTGCGCATGTAGATATTTCCTGAAACCGTTTCAAGTTTCACCAGATCTTTACCTCCGTTTACGGTGCCTTTGATATGTGATGAATAACCTCCTTCCTTTTTGTTCTGAATGTCTATATCAAGATCAGAATAGATCGTTCCGGTTACTGTTCTTGCATCTATGTTTGCAGTATTCATGGCCACATCCAGACTTCCTGATACTGTTTTTAAGGTCAGCTTTCCTGTATAGGCTTTGATGCCTACATCGCCTGATACGAGGTCTGTCTCAAGGTCTCCTTTAAAGTTTTCAGTGACAAGGTTGCCGGAAATGCTTTTAACAATAAGTGATATGTTTTCGGGTACATAGATCACATACGTGATTTCGATATTTGTACCGTAGCTTTTACCATTGTTCTCTTTACGCTTCTTTTCAAAATAGTCGCCATAATCGTCTTCCACCTGGAAGATGCCGGATGCCTCACTTGTTTTCAATTGATAAACGCTGTTGCCGGCACCTTCATCTATATTAACGGAGGCTGTCAGCCGGATATCGTTTCCGGCGCCCTGAACTATCTTGATCTCGCGGGCAAACTTCAGGTGCAGCTTCACTTTCGCGGCTCCATTGGTCCGGAATGTTTCATCAACTTTTCTTTGCGCGATGCCTGTAAACGCTATTGACAGGATAAGAATGGCTAATAATATTTTTTTCATGGCTATGATGTTGGTTTGGGTTGTTATTTCTTTCTGAGGTAAATATTGCCGGTGGATGCTTTCAGCGAGATCTTAACACCACCGTTATTGATGTCTCCGCTGATCGCTCTATGGCCGCTGACCGGCTTCAATCCGTCTTCACGTTGCTTGACAAGATCGAAATTCGAGTATACACCTCCCATGGTTGATTTCATCTCTATGGAAGCTTTGACGTTAGCAGGAAGATTCACTTCAATATTCCCTGTGGAAGACATCAGTGAGATGGGAGCTCCCTGGTTGAGCGCGCTGAAGTCTGCTTCAATATTTCCAGTAGAGGAATTCGCTGTTACGGGTCCGGTCACTTTTTTCAGTCTGATCTCTCCAACAATTGTTTTCAACTCCAGTTCCGTATTCCAGTCTTCAACAGTGATATGCCCCAGGCTGCCTGCGTCAATGTAGAGCGCTACAGAAGCTGGTAAAGTGATGACCAGGCCCTCTCTTTTCAAATGCGACATAAGATCTCTTAATTTCAAAACGCCGCCGTCCTGTTGCTGTATCATTCCTATGCCCGTATTGTCGGTACCGCCGGGGTAGATAGCTTTCAGACCGTTGGCCTTTTCATCTTCTTCGTCTTTTTGTTTTTCGTTTACACGGATTTTTACTCCGTCATTGCCACAGTCGGTGCAGCCAGAGCTGATTTTTATCTCACTACCGGTGCCTTTGATAATGCGGACACTTGTTTCGGTTTCAATTTCCACCCTGGAAATGCCGCTAAGGGATTTTTTGAATTCCTTCTGTCCGAGTGCTTGCAAGCCTGAGAGGAAAATGGGGTATAGAAGTATTATAAAATATTTCATGCGATTAAATTTCTTGTTTAATTAGATCTGTGTAAGACCAAACCTGACCTGTTCTTTGACAAAGCCGGGAGTGGCGGGTTCGTTCAATAACTTTTGCATAGGTTTTACCGCGCGCTTTTCACGTGCGCCGATCAGGAATTCGATAATAGCGATCTGGACATCCGGGCTGGTTTCGAGATCAAGGGCATGGATCAATGCCCGCTTGACCAGCTCTTCGTCTTTGAATTTCCATAGAGCTTCGGCGGCGGCGAGTCTGACGTTTGCGTTCTCGTCATGGTGTAAGCGGTTGATGATCGCCTGCAGGACTTTCTCATCCGGTTGTTCCATTTCTTCTGAGTAGCTCACCGCCTGGATCCGTTTGCTCGCGGAACGGTTGTCCAGCATTGCCAGCGTTCTTTCTTTTACCATTTCCTGGTATTGCTGTTCCAGGTGGCTGACCCGTTCTTCTGTTTTCCGGTTGGCCTGAAAGCTTCCGTATAGTACTCCTGCGATCAAAAGTGCCGCTGCAGCAGCAACTCTTAGCAGGGGCTTCCACGGGAAACTGATCAGCTTACCGGGCTTCGTTTCCGTTGATGCCTTTTCCGCTTCGAGCATTGTCTCAAATGATAACCGGAGTGTTTCCGGAGGAACTTCCCGGGGAAGTTGTCCGATCATTACCAGCAGCTGCCGGCTTTGCTCAAGCGCTGACTGGCAATTGGGGCATTCCCGCAGGTGACGCTCTACCAGATCCCGTTCTTCTCCTGATAAGGCATTTTCGAGGTGATCGATGATCAGTGTTTCTACATCATTGCATTTCATATCTCAACGGATTCAAAGTAAACGGTTCTCAATTTTTTAACTGCGCGATGGATCTTTACTTTAATGGCAGCTTCTGTACTGTTCAGCACCGCCGCGATCTGCAAATACTTCATACCATGAAAGCGGCTCATGATCAGGATCTCGCGATCGGCTTCCGGCAGTTTCAGCAAGGCCTGTTTCAGCCCCGCCAACTGATCTCCGTCGTCCACCGTATCTGCTATTTCCGGAATACCATCCATCGGCGCCATTTTCTGTCTGGCTTCGCGGAAATGATCCATGGCCAGGTTCCGGGCGATCTGGAAGATCCAGGGGGTGAACCTGCCTCCGTTATAGGATGATCTGTTCTTCATCACCTTATAGAAGGTGGATTGCGTCAGGTCTTCACTGACGTCCCGGTTTTGAACCATCTGCAGGAGGAAATTGTAGATCCAGGCCTGGTATCGCTCAAAAAGCACACGCATGCAGTCCAGTTCCCCGGCAGCAACACGGCTCATGAGCTCCTCATCTGTTAGATTTTTCAAATTGTTCTGGTCCTGTTTGTAATGTATACTGCGCGAAGATGGAAAGGTTACATGGGACGCCGGTCTTTTTTTTGTAAAGGCCATTTCAGGGAAATTTCTGAACCAATGTCTGCTATACCTGAAAGATGTTGCACGATCTGTTTCCCTGCCCCTGGCGAAGGGTATGGCAGTGAGGTTCAGGTTTGCAGAGAACGAGCTTTATGGTGTTAAGGGGGATGGCTGCGCCAGATAGCCGCAATGCGTAGTATATTTATAGCAAAGACCAACTCATGATCCACTATTACGATACGCTTTTTGCCTATATTTCGCGTATCATAGACATTCCCGAGTCTGACAGGGCTAGCTGCCGCGAAACATTCAGGCCCCTATTCGTTCCACGGGATACCCTGCTCGAAGTTCCTGGAAAAATACCGCACTATCACAATTTCATTGTCTCCGGCTTTATGAGAAAGTTTTACGTTAATGACAAGGGAGAAGAAGTGACGGTAGAATTAAATGACGGGCCGCGGTTCTTTACGTCTTACTGGCATTTTGTGAATCAGACCGTTTCCAATGAATACCTTCAATGCATCACGGATTGTGAATTGCTCAGGATCACCAGGGCCGATGCGGAGCGAACTTCCAAAACGAGCCTGACTCAAAAGGATTATACCATCCGCTTATTTCAGCAGATCCTGGAAGAGGATAAGCAGCGCATCAATGATCTTGCAACCCTTACTGCGGAGCAGCGGTATGTGAAATTGATGAGCAATGCTCCGGGTATCATACAAAATGTGCCCCTGAAGTATATTGCCTCGTACCTGGGTATAAAGGCGGAAAGTCTGAGCCGGATCAGGCGGGAGATCACTTCTTAACAATTGTTAAGTGCAGATGATGAGCAGGAAGATACCTTAGCTCATCAGCATATGAAACAAACACCTGCCGCTACACGTATCTTCCAGTACTCCGCTCGCTTTTGGTTTACTGTTACCTATCTTGGTCAACTGATCTTTGCTTACTACATCCTGATGTTATACTGGACTTCCACCGCTTTGGGGGAGTTTGAAAACTGGAATAAGGTCAATCCTCATTTCTACAGGAAGGACGATCTTACCGGCAATATCTTTTTCGCATCGCATGTGGTGCTGGCGGCAATTGTAACGATTCTGGGGCCCTTGCAACTGGTCAACGGTATCAGGAGTAAATGGCCGCGATTGCACAGGGTTTGTGGCCGTATTTACATTTATTCGGCGTTTCTGATCAGTGCAGCCGGGCTATACCTGGCATTGGTGAGGGGGGCAGTCGGCGGCCCTTTCAGCACGGCTACCGTGTCAATTAATGGAGCCATCATTATGCTTTGTGCTTTTTTCTGTGTGCGGTATGCGAGGCAACGGAATATCCCGCTGCATAACCGTTGGGCCATTCATCTGCTCATAGCAATGAGCGGTGTATGGTTCTTCCGGGTGTTTTTTATGTTGTGGATGGTGATCTTCCGTGCACCGGTGGGGTTTGATCCGGAAACATTCACCGGTCCTTTCCTGTATGTACTGGATGTGTTTGTTTATATTTTCCCGCAGGCTATCGTTGTATTATACTTCAAGGCGAAATTTTCCGCCGGTTCTTTCAAAAAGTATTTGTTCTCCTGTCTGTTGCTGATTATTACACTTGCAACAGCCGTGGGGATCTTCGGTGCTGCCGGCGGCATGTGGTTGCCGAAGTTATAATGGTTTGTGCATGCCGGAAGTTTTTATGGCAGTGCCTTATTCAACAGGAAGTTTTATTAACAATTCTTAACAATCTCTCCATTTCAGCCGGCAGGATCGTTTCAGCCTTAACCGGGCGTAACGCGTATTAACACTACTTAACATCGGACTCCATCCCTCACAATTGGCTTGCCTCCGGTGATTGTGCGTATTAGTTTTGCTGTGTAATCGAAACCAATACGGTTCCATTAAACAACACCAACAATATAAAGCATTATGAAAAAGATCATCCTTACAATCGCCATCGCCATCAGCAGTTTCGCTGTATTTGCAAACAATACTGATATCAACTCTTCTGTATTGAAAGCGTTCAATAAAGAATTTTCCGGGGCAAGCGAAGTGACCTGGACTGCGGGTGCGCAATTCTACAAAGCAAGTTTTGTTCATAACACGCAGCATCTTACTGCATTTTATACCTATTCCGGAGAACTGCTGAGCGTTGCCAGGAACATCAGTTCGCTTGATCTGCCGATGAACCTGCAGGCATCCCTCCGGAAGGACTATGGCGGCCGCTGGATCACAGAATTATTTGAAATGTCCAGTGAAGAAGGGACCACCTATTATATTACGCTGGAGCAGGCGGATTCAAAAATTGTTTTGCAGTCAGCAGATGGCTTTCAGTGGAGCGTTTACCGGAAAGCGGTAATGGCATAATATTTCAAGGCCATTATACCATTAAACCAGTAAAAAGCAAGCCCCGGCACTGACCGGGGCTTGCTTTTTTATTGATGATCGTTTTCGGGGTAAATACCCGGAGACGGAGACGTTGTAGTTCTTCGCAATTGGCAACCAAACGGGCATTACAGGTTCACTACCAGCACCGGTATCTTCAGCTCATGCCTCACTGTATTGATGGTTTCGCCGTAAAGAAGATCTTTGATCCCGCTATGGCCATGCGCTCCGATCACCAGCATTTCTGCTGTTGATTCATTCACCAGTCGTACAATTTCTTTTGCCCTGCTACCAAAGCCGAGTTTTGCTTCGGCTACGAATCCGCGGTCGCGCAATTGCTTTGCATAGAATTCGAGGTGCTCTTTATCTTTTTCTGTTTCCAGATCATCGCTCTCGTGTTCATAGATCCTGGCAGGAACGCTTTCCACGACATGCACCAATACATATTTTGTTTGCGAATTGCCTTGTCCCAATGCGTGCGATAACAGTCGCTGATCGTTTTCACTGAAATCAAGTGCAACGGCTACTGTTGCATACGATGGTGCTTCCAGCGAATGCAATACAGTTGCCTGCGGATGTAACTGCACCTGCACGTTGGACCATTTCTTTTTGAGTAGCGGATATACGATCGCAATGATCAGCAGGGCGATGAAGATCACTCCGCCCAGTATAAGCGCGGTCTTTCCTACCCAGTTGCCCGGATGGGAGAAAAGGTCGTTGGCTTCTCCCATTACCATGGTAAGGTTAAGGTATACAAGTATTGCAGTAATGAGCCAGGCGGCGAACTGTACGATCGGTTTGATTGCGAAGCTGCCCATTGTTTTCTTATCACTTACAAAATGGATCAGTGGAATGATCGCAAAGCCTAACTGCAGGCTGAGCACGACCTGGCTAAGTATCAGCAGATCGTCAATATTATCTTCTCCGTTGACAAGAATAACGATAACAGCCGGTACAATGGCGATCATCCTTGTCAGCAATCTTCGCATCCATGGATTGATACGCAGGCGGAGATATCCTTCCATGACGATCTGTCCCGCCAGGGTGCCGGTAACAGTTGAACTCTGCCCGGCAGCGATCAATGCAACGGCAAACAGGGTGGGGGCGAGTTTTGAGCCAAGCAACTGATCAAGCAGAAGATGGGCGTCTTTGATCTCGGCAACGTCGGTGCGGCCCGATTTAAAGAATACAGCTGCCGCAAGCACGAGTATTCCCGCGTTTACGAGAAAGGCGAGATTCAGGGCAACCGCACTGTCGATGAAATTAAGTTTCAGCGCACGTTTGATCCCCTCGGGGCTTCGTTTGATCTTTCTTGTTTGCACAAGGGCGGAGTGGAGGTAGAGGTTATGCGGCATCACGGTGGCGCCGATGATACCGATAGCGATATACAGTGCGGTGTCATTGGGGATATGAGGAATAAACCCGCTGGCCACTTCTCTCAGATCAGGTTTGGCAAGAATGATCTCGATCAGAAATGATCCGCCGATGATGAACACGAGGCCAACGATAAACGCTTCCATTTTGCGCATGCCCAGGCGTTGTAGCAGCAGGAGAAGGAACGTATCGAGAACGGTGATCAGTACGCCCCAGATCAGCGGTATGCCGGTAAGCAGTTGTAACCCGATCGCCATACCCAATACTTCGGCAAGATCAGTTGCGGCAATAGCAATTTCCGCCAGCACATATAAGGCAAAATTGACGGAGCGGGGATAAACTTCGCGGTTGGCCTGGGCAAGATCGCGGCGGCGGACAATGCCGAGTCTGGCAGAAAGGCTTTGCAGCAATAATGCCATCAGGTTGCTCATCAGCAATACCCAGATCAGCGTGTAACCAAACTGGCTGCCGCCGGCAAGATCGGTGGCCCAGTTGCCAGGATCCATATATCCGACACTTACAAGGTAAGCTGGTCCGAAAAAAGCGAAAATGCGTCTCCATTTCGAGCGGCCTGCCGAGGTCGTATCAACGGACTCGTGCACGTCGCTTAGTGAAACGTCTGGATGTTGTTTACTCATCGTATTTGACAAAGATATTTTTGGCCAGGTCGCCACTGATATTAGTGGCCAGCTGCTGGCGGAGTTTGATCTCAAGTGACTGGTCAAAGCTGAATTTCTTTTTGACTTCCAGTTTTGTTCCAATGCCAATTTTCTTGTGGCTCAGTAATTCAAGCATCGCCGAGGATTGATCGCTCACATAGCAAACAATCCCGGTAGTGTTTAAAGGCAGATCGGGGAGGCATACCTGTTTTCCTGTTTCAATTTTACCGTTTGCATCAGGGATCGGGTCTCCATGCGGATCATATCGGGGAAAGCCCAGGAACTCATCCAGCTTATCGATCAGTTTTTTACTGCTAACGTGTTCGAGGTCTTCTGCCACAGCATGCACTTCATCCCAGCTGAATTTTAATTTTTCCGCCAGAAAGAACTCCCACAGGCGGTGACGGCGTATGATCAGCAGCGCGAGTTTCTTTCCGTCAATGGTCAGTTTGAAACCCTTGTATGCTTCATAGTGTACCAGCTTCTTTGTCCGCAGCTTTTTCATCATGTCCGTGACGGACGCAGGACGCGTCTGCAGCTCTGCCGCAAGTTCATTGGTCGTCACCGAACCTTCCTTCTGCAAATGATAAATCGCTTTGATATAGTTCTCTTCACTGGTCGAATAGTTCAGCACGGCTAAAATATTTTTTAGACAAATCTAAAACAAAGAGTTGGAAAGAGGAAAAGGAGATTGGAGAAGAACGCCGGACGACGTATCGCAGTCGGGTTTTGGTTTCATACAGCCCAATGAAAGGCGCGGGATCGTAGCGTTAGCTTTCTGCCGGATCGTCTGGTGGCTGCGGTCCTTCGTCCGCAGTCCAAATTAAAATTTGATTAGCCCGCAGGTTTGATGCTCAAACTTTTATCCCTTTTTCCGGGTTCTCTCGTCTCAAAAGCCTTATTTTGCCGTACCAACTGATCCCCATGAAGTCCTTTTTCCTTTGTATGTTTTTTTGCGCAAGCCTTGCCTGGATATCTGGATGTAAGTCTGAGAAAAAGCCTTCTTTATCAGGTGACGAACCTGTAGAAATTGCTGATTTCATCGATTTCTTTCCGGAAATAACCTTGCCTTTCCAGGTGGCAGATACGAGTTTGTTGAAGAAGGATAATGATTCGTTGCGGATCAATTATAAGATATTCACGCAGTTTGTTCCGGATTCAATTCTCAGTGCTTCGATGGGTAAATCAGCGCAGGCGAAAATTTATCCTGTAGGGCGAATAGCAAAAGATGAAACTTATCTGCTTGCGAAAGTTATCAATGGAAACAACAGGGCCGTGTTTATCCTGGGTTTTGATAAGAAGAAGCAGTTTATTGCCGGGATGCCATTGTTGAAGCAGGATGCCAATCCCGCAACTCAGCAGATGACTACCCTTGATAGCAGGTCTACCATAACAAAAACGGTTGTGCGTAAAAATGCAGCAGGAACAAGTGAAGGAAAGGATGTTTACGTATTGAATAATGATGCGAAAGCGTTTATGCTGATTATGACAGATCCCCTGGATGATGTGGTGTCTGAGCTGATCAACCCGATTGATACATTTGCGCGCAAACTGAAATATTCTGCTGATTACAGCTCAGGAAAACTGAACCTTGTTTCCGTCCGCGATGGCAGAAAGAAAGACCGGTTCAGCTTTTTTGTGCACTTTGAAAAAGGGGAGTGTTCCGGTGAATTAAAAGGAGAAGCTATCTGGCAAACTCCAACAAAAGCGGTATACAGCGAAGCCGGTGATCCCTGCTCATTACAATTCACCTTTTCCAATAATGCAGTGACATTGAAAGAACTGGAAGGATGCGGCTCCAGGCGCGGGTTGCGTTGCTCTTTCGATGGATCTTACGCAAAAAAGAAAGAGCCAAGGCCTAAGAAACCTGCAAAACGCGAGTGAAACACAAATGGCCGCGAATAAACGCGAATGGCCTGAATGTTGGTAGGAAAAGGCCAACGTGATAAAACAGCCATTTAATTTAATGCCCAGCTCTTCAATATTTCAACAATTTACCCGTTTTTGCATTTATTCGCGCGGATTCGCGGTCATTCGCGGTACATTCGCGTCATGTAAAAAAGACACAATATGAGTTTTAACAATTTTACTGTCCCTTACCCTGCTGAACAGCCTTATACAAAACGTGTTGCCTACTTCTCAATGGAGTTTGCCATTCACCAGCCTTTGAAGATCTATAGTGGTGGCCTTGGGTTTCTTGCCGGATCCCATATGCGTAGTGCGTATGAACTGAGACAAAATCTTGTAGGCGTCGGCATCCTGTGGAAATATGGTTACTATGACCAGGAGCGTCATCAGGACCAGACCCTGGATGTTGCCTGGAATGAAAAACAATACAGCTTCCTGGAAGATACAGGCATCCGTTTCCAGATCAATGTACATGACCATCCGGTGTGGATCAAAGTATACTATCTTAATCCGGAAACCTTCAAAACGGCTCCGATGTTCCTGCTTAGCACGGACGTTCCGGAAAATGATTATGTTTCTCAAACCATCACTCATCGCCTTTATGATGCGAATGTGGCTACCAAAGTAGCGCAGTTCATTCTTCTCGGTGTTGGCGGCGCAAAACTGATGGATATTATTGGTTTTAATCCTGAGCTGTATCACCTGAACGAAGCACATGGCCTTTCGGCTGCGTTCTATCTTTACAACAAGTTCAAAAACCTTGATGATGTAAGAAAGCGCCTGGTGTTCACCACACATACGCCTGAGGAAGCAGGCAATGAAAAGCATGACATTTACCTCTGCCATAAAATGAGTTATTTCTGTGGTCTTTCGGTTGATGAAGTCAGAAAGCTCACCGGTATTTATGACGATGCGTTCAACCATTCGCTTGTGGCGCTTCGCTTTGCAAAGATCGCCAATGGCGTTTCTGCGCTGCACGGCGTAGTGGCAAGGGAGATGTGGTCCAAATACCCCGGCGTATGCCCGATCATCTCGATCACCAATTCGCAGAACTATCGCTACTGGGCAGATAAGCAACTTTATCGTTTCCGAGAAGCGGGAGATGATTATGGTATTGATGACCGCAAGAAATACCTGAAGAAAAGAGCGTTTGAGATCGTGGCAGATCAGACGGGCAAATTATTCAATCCTGATGTGTTTACGATCGTTTGGGCACGCAGGTTTGCAGGTTATAAACGTGCAGGCATGCTGACGACCGATGAGAAGCGTTTTGAAAAACTACTGACCAATTCAAAATATCCCGTACAGATCATCTGGGCAGGTAAACCTTATCCTGTAGATCATCCGGCGATCAGTGAATTCAATCAACTGGTTCATCTCAGCAAAAAGTATAAGAACGTGGCGGTGCTGATCGGCTACGAGCTGGCACTTTCTAAACGGTTGAAACAAGCTGCTGACTGCTGGTTGAATAACCCGCGTGTACCACGTGAAGCATCCGGTACAAGTGGTATGACTGCTGCCATGAATGGAGCTGTTAACTTTTCTACCGATGACGGCTGGATCCCGGAGTTTATCAATCACGGTCATAATGGTTTTGTCGTTCCAAAAGGTGACTATGCAAACATGACAGTGCATGAGCAGGATCAATACGATCTCGACAAGCTGTATGAGATCCTCGAAAACGAGATCCTTCCTCTTTACTATGATAACTATGCAACATGGCGCCTGGTGATGAAGAACAGCATGCAGGATGTGCGCTTCCAGTTTGAGAGTAACAGGATGGCACATGAATATTATGATCAGTTATATAAATAATAAATAAATAAAGGATTCAGTACACACCCAGAGCGGGAATGCTTTGGATCAGGTGAATGCAGCTGCAGGATCTGTTGAAAAGTTGGGGGGGCTACAAAATGGCTTGGGTTGAAATGTTCCGGATGAGCATCGCTCGGATAAACTTCTGCCGGCCCTTCCACCGTAGCGAAGCGGAGGAGGGAACCTGAGCCAGTCGCTCAAAGATTTATCGCCCTCAGCCTGTCAGCTTGTCACCATTTCTCACTGCTTAAAATCCCGTCAAGCTTTGGACGGCCAAAGGACGACCAAGAGACGAACTAACGACGACTAACAAGCATTTCAAAAACACGCGAAGTTTGACCCTGAATGATTATCATCAGTCAACACATCAGCTGACTTCACGTGCCAGAATGTCGTATCTAAGGAGCATATATCGCTTCAAGACTTGTAAGTGGACAAGTAATAATAACCCGTTTGCAGAATACCAGCAAGCCTGATTACATCAGGCGAGGTACCGAAGCAAAGCAAAAACTTTAAACTTTTAAACCTTTAAACACTTAAACAACCATCCCAAAACTTTTACGCTTGCTCCCCGGTCGCACAGCACCGGTTTCTAAAATAACAGGTATAAAGAAAGATCCTGTTGACCCTCACTACCTTCACCAGTAGCCAGGATCAACAGGATCTTTTCTTTATGCACTATTTAATTTATGCAGGGCCTCTGCTTAAACAACCAGTCCCATTAATTTTCCAGAAAAACAGAATCCCCGTTCAGAGTTGCTGCATTATGGACTCTACACTCTTCGCTTCCCCATAAAAGCTGATCAGTTTCTTAATTATACTTTCTACCACAGCGTCAGGGCAAGAAGCTCCGCTTGTGATCAGGATCCGCGCGGGCTTGTTTTGCGGCAGATAATGGCTTGTAAGCAGTTCCTGTTTTGTATGAAAATTATAATGAAGGATCTCGTTTTCCGAGATCAGTTTTTCACTGGTATCGATGTAATAGGTGGGCAGCTTTTCTTCACAGAGCTCTACGAGGTGGGAAGTGTTGGAGGAATTGTATCCACCGGCAACAATAGCAATATCTGCATCCGTGTCCAGCATGCCGGTGACGGCGGTCTGGTTATCATTTGTGGCATAGCAGAGCGTATCGCGGGTATCTGCAAATCTTTCTGCGATGTTTTTTTCATCGGGTTTGAAATGCTGGATCATTACCTGTTTGAGATAATCGGCAATGGCCTGTGTATCGCTGGCGAGCATGGTTGTCTGGTTAACGACACCGATGCGTTGCAGGTCTTTTTCCACGTCAAATCCTGCGGAGTGCTGTCCCCGGAATTCTTCATAAAATAGTGATGCCGGTTTGTGTCCGCTGATATATGCTGCCAGCTCTATGGTTTGTTTCATGTCTTTGACAACGACAGAGGGCGCATTGCTGGCGGCGTGTGAGAATGTTGCCCTGGTTTCTTCGTGCCCGGGTTTGCCATGAATAATGATAGTGTAACTTTTTTTTGCAATGGCTTCGCTACGGTTCCATACTTTTTCAACGAAGGGGCAGGTAGTGTTGTATTTTTCTGTTTGTATACCGATATCGTTCAGTCGTTTTTCAATTTCCAGTGTAGTGCCAAATGCAGGAATAATTACGATGTCGTCAGCTTTCAGCTCCTCGAAAGGAATGAGTTGTTTCCCGTAAGTATCCTGCAGGAAGGTGATCCCGTGGGAAAGTAGGTCGGCATTTACCTGCGGGTTATGGATCATTTCGCTCAGGAGGAAGATCCGGCGGCCAGGGTTTTCGTCAACCGTCCGGAATGCGATCTCGATCGCATTCTCTACCCCATAGCAGAAACCGAAATGACGGGCCAGATAGATCTGCACCGGTCCGAAATCGAGCAGGGTGGGCGTGAAATCTTTCTTCAGCTTGTCAAGCTCCTTACGCTTTTTCTTGATAGCGGAGATCAGCGGGCTACGGTAGATGATCGGGACGTCGAAACTTTTCATTCCACAAAGATAAGCTAAGAGAAAAAAAGAGTGAAAAAGAGGTAAAAGAGTACTCTTTTACCGGTGCCCAAGGCCGGCGGTCACAGGAAGCGGCCTGCTTTCAAATGGCCAGAACCGTGAGCTAATTTTATTTCATTAGGTAGCAATTAGTTATTAGCTTCACGAGCATCACTAAAATCCGGATCAAATGGAGCAAACTACGCGGAGGCCTGTAGAATGGGCGCATACGACGAATATATATGAGGTGAACCTGAGGCAGTATACGAAAGAAGGGACATTTAATGCATTTGCAAAAGAGTTACCGAGATTAAAGGAGATGGGCATTCATACGCTCTGGTTTATGCCGATCACCCCGATCGCGCAAAAAAATAAGAAAGGTTCAATGGGCAGTCAGTACGCGTGCTCAGACTATACATCTGTCAATCCTGAATTTGGTACGCTGGATGATTTCCGGAAGCTGGTGAAGAAAGCACAGTCAATGGAGTTTAAGGTCATTATCGACTGGGTTGCGAATCATACGGGATGGGATCACTGGTGGACAATAAAGCATCCTGACTACTACAAAATGGATCCTGCTACGAATGATTTCAAACGCGCGAGCGGCATGGATGATATCATCGAGCTGGATTACGATAACCCCGCATTGAGAAAGGCGATGATCGAAGCGATGCAATACTGGGTGAAAGAAACCGGTATTGATGGTTATCGTTGTGATCTTGCCAGCTGGGTGACGGCTGATTTCTGGGAAGAAGCGAGACCGCAGGTTGATGCGGTCAAGCCGGTATTCTGGCTTGGAGAATTTGATGAGTTGCAGAATCCTGAACATGGAAAAGTGTTCGACGTCAGTTACGCATGGAAGTGGATGCATAAAACAGAAGAGTTTTACCAGCAAAGGCAGCCTTTTAATAATCTTTATGAATTACTGAAGCAGTATAGCAGTATCGGTGATAGCTCTATGCGGGCGTGGTTTACGAGCAATCATGATGAGAATAGCTGGAATGGAACAGAGTATGAGAAGTATGGAGATATGGCGCTTGCGCTGGCTGTATTCAGTTGTACCTGGAATGGAGTGCCACTACTTTATAATGGACAAGAATTGCCATTACAAAAGAGACTTGAATTTTTTGAAAAGGATCTCATTCCATGGAGTAAGAAATATGAACTGCATGATTTTTATAAAACATTGCTGAAGCTGAAAACGCAACACCCGGCATTGAGAGCCGGCGATCCTGCCGTGCAAACGCACAGGGTTGCCACTTCAGACGATACCCGTGCATTTGTTTACCTGCGGAAGAATGGAGACAGGGAGGTACTGGTGGTATTGAATTTTTCGTTTGAGCCGGTGCTGAATTTCTGGTTTTGTGATGATAGTGTAAGAGGTGTATACAGTAATGTTTTTACAAAGGAAGAACGGGATCTAAGTGTGGGGACAGGGTTTAAACTTGGACCCTGGGAGTACGTGGTGTTTGAGAAATAGTTTAAAGTAAACTGGCGTAGAAGTATCGCGCAGCGTTCAAAGAGATCGAAAAGCCCGCTATGATTTCTTCGCGTTCTCTGCGATTTCTTCGCGCGCTTTGCGATACTTCCACGCCAGTCGAAGGAACATTTTGGCCTGGCAGCTTAAGCAGACCAGCCACTGATCGAAATAAAAAAGGCCATCCCGGTGATCGGAATGGCCTTTTTTTATTTCAATGAATGCGGAGATTAGAAATCACTATCGCCGTCATCCAGCTTTATCTGATAAGTATATGTACCGTTATAACCCGGATAAATGCCTTCCAGTTTCAGGCGTCCTGAGCCATCGCTCATGTATTTGCCGATATCATCAGCATTTTTCACGTCACGGCCGTTGACTGTTGTAATGATGAAGTTCTCTTCCATACGAGTGCCAGAGAATGGTCCGCCGGATTTGATCTTCTTCACTTTCACCCCGCCGCTGATCTCATATTGTTTTGCTTTTGCAGCGTCGATGTTTTCCAGTTCAAGTCCGAGGCGATCGCCCACGATCTCTGCACTGCTTACATCGTCGATCTTGCTGGCAGTACCTTTCAGGATAACGTTCGCAGTATATTCTTTTCCTGCGCGGATATAAGTTACGGGAACTTTCTCACCCGGTTTGAGGCTTGCAAGGTGACCGCTCATTTCGATGCCGCTTGATACAGCATTTCCATTAAGCTTTATGATCACATCACCTTTTTTAATACCTGCGGCAAGTGCGGCGCCGTCAGCAGGAACTGACTGCACAAATACACCCTGACCGTCTTTTACTCCCGCCTGTTTCACCATTGATTCGTTCTGTGACTGGCTTGGGTTATAGTTGATACCGAGGTAGCCTCTTTTTACATCACCGAATTCGATCAGGTCGCTTACTACTTTGCGAACGATATTTACAGGGATGGCAAAACCGTATCCTGCATAAGTACCGTTTGGAGCAAGGATCGCTGAATTGATACCCACCAGCTGGCCTTCTGAAGTAATCAGCGCACCACCGCTATTTCCCTGGTTGATCGCCGCATCTGTTTGAATAAACGATTCAACAGGTGAATTACTTTGACGGCTGTTGATACCAATTGAACGGCCTTTCGCACTTACGATACCTGCCGTTACAGTTGTTTCAAGTGTCAGCGGATAACCTACTGCCAGTACCCACTGGCCTAGCTTCAGATTATCTGAGTTGCCATATACCATATAGGGCAGGGCTGTTGCATCGATCTTCAATACTGCAAGGTCCGTACTCGCGTCTTTACCGATCACTTTTGCAGGGTAAGACTTCTTATTGCTTAAAGTAACGGTGATCTCTTCTGCTTCACCACCACGTCCATCAGAGATCACGTGGTTGTTGGTAACGAGATATCCATCTTCGCTGAGCAATACGCCGCTACCGGATGCCCTTTGTTCTGGCTGGATCATATTGCCACCACCAGGTCCGAAGAAGAATTGATCGAAGAAATCATCCATACCGCCATTTCCACCACGGTTATTGCTTAGTCCGTTGCTGATCTTCTTGGCGGCGATCTTTGTTTTGATATGCACCACTGCAGGAACAGCAGCGTTTGCTGCTTTGGTGAAATCTATCGCATCTGCAGGAGCGCCTGTAACAGTGCCATTGAAGCCTGCATAATTAACCGGCAGCTTGCCATCGGAACTCAACACCAGGGAAGATTTCTGTGTATTCAGTTTTCCATAAACCCACACACTGCCAACAGCTGAGGTGGCACTGACGGCCATCACCAGCAAGAGTTGTTTCCATTTCATATTCTTTTCCTTATTTTTTTGTGTACGTTATTTATTCGGTCTTACTACTGATTTCAAATAGTGTGCCTTTGACATACAAAATAACAAACTGTCATTTCGAATTACGAACCAATAGTTTAGTTTAACAAATCATTTACTAAGGCTTTCGTACTTCCTCACAAATTTATTAACATTTCGGGAGAATTAAAAGAGAGAAAGACTGCCGGCTGAGGACCGCAGGTCCCGGAAGGGCCTGCCGTCCAGTGTGAACTTTAATGATCCTAAAACCAGGTTTTCATTAGCCTGATCCTTTTGGTGAATCTTCAGCGGTCCCCTCGCTGATCTTCAGCCCATTCGTCAGATACCCTTTAAAAAAGCCATCGTATCCACGCCGTCTGCGTAATCATCAATGCGCGGTCTTTGCGCATTTCCGAAGGAAGTATACGCTGATCCGACGACACATTGGAGATCATCATTACCGGTCAATGTTTCTTTCAAGGCGACAGGATCTGTGTAGTACTCATAGTTGAGCTGGCTGATAGGAGAGAAGACTGACTTTTCCTCTACAAGCAGGATCGAATCATTACTCATATAGTACTTGTTATTGAGCAGGTGCAGGGCGAGATTGTAATCGTAGTTGTTCTTGTATTTGTGGTGATTGAACAGGTGATTATATTTTCTGAAAGCGTTCAGCAGTGGCTCAAATCCGTATCCTGCCGGCACATACAGTTTCGTGACATTGCGGCAGCCCAGACCGAAATACGCATATACATCATCTGCCAATTGTTCCAGTTCCGCGCCTGACTCCTGTCCGGTGAGTACGGCAACGGATGTCCGGTTGCGGCGGATGATATTTGGGTATTTGCGAAAGTAATAGTCGAAATAGCCGGCCGAGTTGTTGCTGCCGGTAGCTATATAGGCATCGCAGCCTGCTAAACGTTCTGCAAAAACGATCAGCTGTGAAATGGAATTATCCCATTCTGCCAGTTTTTTGACGAGGTGGGGCAACAATATTTTGTCTTTCGAGGAGGTTTTTATCATGGCTATATGTCCACTGATGAAAACACATAAGAGGTCATGGAACCCAACCAGCGGGATGTTTCCAGCCATCACAATGCCGACGGTTTTGGGAGCAGGGTTTTCTTCCGGGAATTGGTAGGCGGCCGTCCATTCATCCAGGACCTGTTCCTGCAGGAAAGCGTCTGCCACCTGTTTACAAGCCAGCTCAACAAATTCAGGTGTGAACCAGCCATTTTCCCGGGAAGCCCTTTCTTTAATATCCATCCATTCTGTCGAGTCAGCGCGCATATACTGTCCGAGTTGATCAAGGAGGCTGATCCTTTGTCGTAAATTCATTCGTAGTTTTTTATGTGTTAACCGTTTGAGGCGGATCTTCTGTAAGCAAAATGTTACGGGAGTGTAAAATTTTGTCATGTTGATTCACCGGCAAAGAGTATTTTTGTACGCAAAAATAACCTCAACTTACTTAATCATAATTGTATGGCTATTAAGATAACAGATGAATGTATAAACTGCGGAGCCTGTGAACCGGAATGCCCGAATAACGCGATCTATGAAGGCGGCGTTGAATGGGCGGTGTCTGACGGTACTTCCGTGAAAGGATCTTTTACGCTGATCGACGGATCAGTGGTGGATGCAGACCAGAAAAATGAGCCGCTTAGTGTTGATACTTACTATATTACGGCGAACAAATGTACAGAATGCCAGGGCTTCCATGAAGAGCCGCAGTGTGCTGCAGTATGCCCGGTTGACTGCTGCGTTCCGGATGATATGTACCAGGAAACCGTAGAAGAGCTGATTTCTAAAAAAGACAGGCTGCACCTTTAAAATGTGCATAAAAAACAGGCTGGGTACGGATCCTGGCCCGGTTTTTTGACTATCTTAGAATCACATTTACAAAGCAGCCCAGCTGCTTATATTTTGGCGGGTGATATTTCCCGTCGTAAAAAGGTGAAGCACAATTACTGTCTTCACCTTTCTTATTTCTGACCATTGATCGTTGTCCGTTGACCGTTGTCCGGAAGAAAGGACGACAGTTACAGAAGGAGTAGGTTGAAAAATGTTTGGTCAACGTACAACGGTCAACGGACAACGGTGAACGATCATCGATCGAAACTCCTGTCATTCAACAACAATTAACCAAATTAATTTCCCTTTACCCGTTTTTTCTTCAATATTTGTAACGCAAAACCATTGACAATATCATCATGAAAAAGAAAATAGCCCTGGTAACGGGCGGGTACTCGGGAGAATCGGTCATCTCGTATAAAAGTGCCACGACGATCGGCAATCATCTCGATAAGGAATTATTTGATGTATACAGGATAGATGTAAACCCGCAGGGATGGTTTTATGAAGCAGCGGACGGGCAGAAAGCGGAGATAAATAAGAACGATTTTTCCCTGACGGTTGATGGCAAAAAGATCAGCTTTGATGCTGCTTTTATCGGGATGCACGGGACGCCCGGGGAAGACGGAAAGCTGCAGGGGTATTTTGACGTACTCGGTATTCCTTATACAAGTTGTGATGCGGCAACTTCTGCCATCACTTTTAATAAACGTTATACAGTGGCAGTAGCAAAGATGGCGGGGATCGCTGTCGCCAATTCACTCCATCTTTTTAAGCATTCTCCGGTTCCTGCCGCGGAAGTGGCCGATAAACTGAAAATGCCGGTATTTGTAAAGCCTAATAACGGCGGATCCAGTATCGGTATGAGCCGCGTTGATAAAAGGGAAGACCTGGAAGGGGCGATCGCTAAAGCTTTCAAAGAAGATAACCAGGTGCTGGTGGAGGAAATGATACAGGGGAGGGAGTTTACCGTAGGCGTGTTCAAAACCAGGGGTAATATCATCGTACTGCCCCTTACGGAAGTAAAGGCGGATGCAAGCAAGGAATTCTTTGATTTCGAAGCAAAATACCAGGGCAAATCAACCGAAACGACACCCGCAGTGGTGGACGAGGAGATTGCCAACAAGGTCAGAGCGGCGGCCAAAAAGATCTATGAAGTATTCAATTGCCGGTTTGTTGTAAGGATCGATTTCATCTACAATGAAGCAACAGGCTTGCCTCATATGCTAGAGATCAACACCATTCCCGGTCAGACGGAAGCAAGCATCGTCCCTCAACAGGTGAAAGCCATGGGCTGGAGCCTGACGGAGTTCTATACAAAACTGACAGAGGAATGTTTCCAGTAAACAAGCTTAAAAGTTTTATAGTTTAAAGGTTTAAAGTTCATCCTTCAAATTATTAAAGCTTTAAACCGTAAAACTTTTAAACCTTTCAACACAGAATCGCCTAATGTTTAAATTCATAACACATCGCCCTTTATGGGCCAATATCCTCGCAGCGATCGCGATAGCGCTGATCATCTTTTTCATTTTTATTTTTTCGCTCAACTGGCTGACGCATCATAACCAGGCAATGTCTGTGCCTTATGTGCAGGGAAAGAATTTTGAAGAAGCAAAGTCGGCCCTTGAAAAAGCTGGCTTCGAAGTAGTAGTGCAGGATTCACTTTATATAGATACAGCTAAACCTTTATCGGTATTGAAGCAGGTTCCGGAAGCGGAAGAACTGGTTAAAGTGAACCGTACGGTCTACCTCACGATCAATCGGGCCGTCCCCCCGGATGTGGAAATGCCTAACCTGATCGGGTACAGCTACAGAAGCGCAGAGATGGCTTTGAAGAATGCAAATCTCCGCGTAGGTGATACGACCTTCCGACCTGATTTTGCAAAGAATGCCGTACTGGAACAACGTTACAACGGCCATATTATCCGTCCCGGCGATAAGGTTCGTATGGGTAGTACGATCGCACTGGTGCTGGGCGATGGCGTGGGTGACAGGCAGTTCCCTGTTCCTGTTCTGATCGGGCTCACCTATTGCGAAGCAAAGACACTGGCGGAAGCGCAGGGGATCACTATCGGCAGTGTTATCCCGAAAGAAGATGTGACCGATACCTGTAACGCATATATTTACTGGCAGAGACCTGAACGATTTGACGAGGATAAGAAATTCCGCTATATCCGTTCCGGCCAGATGATAGATATCAGGCTCCAGAAAGACAAGCCAGAGGCGGATACATCAATAGTACCTCCAGCGGATGGAGAGTAAAACACCTTATTTATTTTAACTGATCTTAATCATGCAAACAATTACAGCTGAAGAACTCAAAGCCCGCCTCGATGCCGGCGAAAAATTAAATATCGTTGATGTTCGTGAACCTCATGAACATGCCGACTTCAATATAGGCGGAACGCTTGTCCCTCTTGGAAAGATCCAGACCATGCAAGCCGATGAACTGGACGAATTCAAAGACCAGGAATTGATCGTATACTGCCGCAGCGGCAACCGCAGTGGTCAGGCATGTCTGATCCTGGATACACTTGGTTTTACAAATACGAAGAACCTGGTGGGAGGGATGTTGTACTGGCAGGAGAAGATCGGATAGGAAGCCGAAAGTCAGGGAAAGTAAAAAGTCAAAATTAAAAAGTAAAAAACAGTTCAGAATAAGAGTATAACTTCTTCCTGTTCTGAACTGTTTTTCACTTTTTAATTTTGACTTTTTACTTTTTTGAGAAGTCTTACAACTTAATATTCACTGCTACCATAAAATTCGTTCCCGCCATTGGGAAATAATAATTATCCGCAGCGACAGCACCATCAAGGAAATAAGCGTAGGTATAACCATTGGGTTCATACTTTCTGTCGAATACGTTATTTACCTGGCCGATGATATTCCATTCGGAAAAGATCTTGTTTTTCAAAGTGAGGATCGCGCGTGCATCCTGTGTATAGAATGAATTGAGCTTTCGGAGATCATTCTGGGTATTGTCGAGGTATTGTTTGCCCACATATTTGCTGATCAGACCGAATTCAAGATCCTTTACAGGGATCACATTCAGCGTAAGACCTCCGACAACCGACGGTGCAAAAGCGATATCCGTGTTTTTGTGTGTGATGGTTTGCTGGCCTACCCATTGCCAGATTGAATTATACTCATCAAGATATTCTGTAAATGCTTTGATCTTGTTTTTGCTGAAACTGATATTGCCATTGGCATTCAACCAGGAATTGAACACATAACCGCCGGTGAGTTCCAAGCCTGCGCGATAGCTCTTCGGCACGTTCACGCGCGTATAAGCACCAACATCATTGATCATGCCTGTAAGAACAAGCTGATCTTTGTACGACATGTAATAGAGGTTGGCACCAACCTGGAAACGTGTTCCTCTTTTTTCGATACCGCCTTCAAAATCATGCAGCATCTCTTTCTTTGGCTGATTGGTCACGCTTGCTTCAAAGTCGTCACGGTTCGGTTCTTTCTGTCCCAGCGCATAGCTGATATACGACTGCCAGCCATTCTTTGAAAAAGTCAATCCTGCTTTAGGATTTACAAAATTGAATTTGCGGTCGATAAAGAGTGATGGTCTGTCAGCAAAGCCATTCATGCTGTGCTGTACATGACGATACTGAACATCCGTAAATGCGCTGAATGCTTTGCTGAACTGGAACTGCCATTTCGCATACGCATTGATGTCAGATTTTTTCGCATCTACATCGTAATACCGCGCGCCCTGGTCAAATCCGTATTTAGCCCAGATGATATCACCATGGTGGTTGCCATCATAAACAGTCCAGCCACCGCCGATCGTAAGGGTGTGTTTATCGCTTTTGTATTGAGTGGAGATGATCTGCCCGTAGAAATAGTTGTCGAGCCATTTTTGTCTGACGAGATCTGTTTCGGTTACAAGCTGGCCATTTATGGAGAGGTCCGGCAGGCCATAATCGCTGAAGGATTCTTCGCCTTTATAGTTCTCATAGTAGCCGAGGCCTCTTGTCATAAACACAGCCGTATTAAAATGCCATTTGCTGCTCAGGGCATGGTCAAAGAAAAGCTGGTAATGTGTCTGGCGGTAGTTATCGGTTTCATTATCATAAGGTGCGCCGGGGCGATCTGTTCCACTTGAATTGAAAGTGCGATCAGATTTTAATGATGCTTCAGGGATGCCATTCCATGCCTGATAGGTTTTTTCTTTACCGGAGAAGAGGTTGAAGCGGAGTGATGATCTGTCACCTGTATACGCACCGGATAAGTAGAACGATTGCAAATGGCTGCTTGCGCGATCCACATAGCCATCACTCGTGATCTGACTGAGACGGGCGTCAACGGTGAAATGATCATCGATCAAACCCGTCCCTGCTTTGACCGTGTTCTTCCAGGTGTTGAAGGATCCATAGCTGTTGTTGATCTCGGCATAGGATGTTTTGTTCAGTTCGTTCGTGGATAAGCTTACCGTTGCACCAAATGCACTGGCTCCGTTGGAAGATGTTCCCACACCACGCTGTATCTGTATTGAATTGACAGATGAAGTGAAGTCGGGCAGGTTAACAAAGAATGTTCCCATGCTTTCTGCATCATTGTATGGGATTCCATTTAAGGTGACATTGATACGTGTAGCGTCTGTGCCGCGGATACGCATTCCGGTGTAACCGACGCCTGTACCGGCATCGGAGTTGACAACAACGGATGGTGTCTGATTCAGCAGGAATGGAATATCCTGCCCGAGATTCTTTTTGACGATCTCTGTTTTGCTAAGATTGGATTTTGCAAACGGGGCTTTTTCGCCGGCGCGGATCGCGCGCACTTCAACGGGCGTAAGGGCATAGAAACTGTCGGTAACTTCTTTTTGCTGGGCCGAGGCGGCGTACCATCCAGCGATTGAAAATGAGATGAGTGCAATCCTCTTCATTTTTTGTTTGTTTAAACGGTTAAAAAAATGAGAGGGAAATGCTGTTGTAGAAAGGACATATGTAGGACTCCTTCCCTGCGCAGGCATTACCCTGATCAGGTTTACGGGTATAATCTCAGATCGTGGCTTACACCACAAACACCCCGGGAAACGCTGAAAGCTACCTGGCGAAGGTGTCAAGGTCAGGAGTTTCAGGGTTTAAAAGTGTAATTGTTCAAAAGTTGCAAGCCTCTCGAGCGGCGTTTAACTTATAAAACTTAAAACATTGAAACTTTTAAACTTATCTTCCTTTTTCGTATGTCCTTCGCCTTGTAGGACCGCGCAAAGCTAAGAAATTTATTATTCATTGTAACTTTCGCGAAGCATCAAGCGTAATACTTTTAAATAAATCGAAAAAACTGTATGAAAAAGATATTTTACTCATTACTCTTTTTGGCACTGGGCCAGGCGGCTTTGGCGCAGCCTACTGCTATCAAAGACCCGAATGTTCAGGTAAGAGAAGCAAAGAATTTTACGGTGATCCGTCTTTCCAGCGCGTTTGATGTTTTCCTGTCGCAGAGCAATGAAGAGTCTGTGGCGGTCAGTGCTTCAGATCGCGAGTACCTGGAAGACATCAAGGTTGAAGTGAAAAATGGTGTGCTGGAGGTGTATTATAAGCCGAAGAAAGGCTGGGGCAGAGGTGATCGAAAACTGAAAGCATATATTTCTTTCAAGCAGCTGGATAAGCTGGATGTCAGCGGCGCGTGTGATGTTGATATCGTTGGAGTATGGAAGGCAGACGGGGCAAAGATCGAACTGTCTGGTGCGAGTGATCTGACGGGCCAGGTGAACATCACTAAACTGTCATTTGACCTGAGTGGGGCATCTGATGTAAAGCTTACAGGAACCGTGGGACGGCTGGAGATCGATGCGAGCGGAGCCAGCAGCTTTAAATGTTACGATCTGGCGGCAGATTACTGCACAGCCGATGTTTCTGGTGCCAGCGATGTGCGCATCCAGGTGAACAAAGAAATGTCTATTACCGCAAGCGGAGCAAGTGATGTGCGTTACAAAGGCGAAGGTACTATCCGGGATATCAGGACAAGCGGTGCCAGCAGTGTAAAGCGTGGTTCCTGACGCACCGGAGAATCAAACGTTTGAATTATATAGTTACCGTCCTTCCGTCGTCACCGGTTTATTTATATCGGTGAGGCTGAAAGGACGGTAAGTTTTTTGATCCAGCGGAGATGGGGCCACGGAAGCGGTTTTTTTCTATAAAAAGAAAAAAAACTTTGGCTGGTATTTATCAGGCCCTTACCTTTGCAAACCAATCGCGAATGAAGGATATGTGGAAGAGTTAGATTGGAGACATAGATTACACTTTAGTAAACGATACATCGCGAAGTAGAGCAGCGGTAGCTCGTCGGGCTCATAACCCGAAGGTCGGGAGTTCGATCCTCCCCTTCGCAACAGAGAAAAAGTCCGCTAAATGGCGGACTTTTGATTTTTAAACGTTTACGTTTTCTGGGCAGTTGCAGTCAACTGGTACGGATTGATTACCTCCTTTGCTTTTAAGACCTGCGAGTCCCAGTGTGTGTATTTAATAGATAAGAATGAAAACTGGATTCGTAAATATCTTCGGTCGTCCTAATGCAGGAAAAAGCACTTTACTCAATGCATTGATGGGAGAGAAACTGGCTATTGTATCACATAAGGTGCAAACAACCCGCCATCGTATCAAAGCTATCATGACGGAAAAGGATTATCAGATCATCTTTTCCGATACTCCTGGCATTATTGAACCCAAGTACAAGCTGCACGAAAAAATGATGCAGGCCGTGAAAAGCGCACTCGAAGATGCGGACATGGCATTGCTTATTGTTGATGTCAACGAGAGCTGGGAAGAATGCGACGCTATATTCCAGGCACTCCGTTTAAAAGTACCGGCATTGGTAGTGATCAATAAGATCGATCGCGCAAGCCCTGAAAAGATCAGGGAATCGATCGAATTCTTCGCTGCAAAGAAATATTGCAAAGGCACGGTTACCATC
Source organism: Terrimonas ginsenosidimutans (assembly GCF_022012415.1). Lineage (GTDB taxonomy): Bacteria > Bacteroidota > Bacteroidia > Chitinophagales > Chitinophagaceae > Terrimonas_A > Terrimonas_A ginsenosidimutans. The sequence goes on along the minus strand of NZ_JAKLTR010000009.1, from coordinate 166,964 downwards.
TCCGCAACAAGCGGGATCAACATCAAGAACTTCCTGAAGCCGATACTTGAGATCCTTCCCGAAGGAGATCCTTTTTATAATGAAGATGATATCACCGATCTGCCGACAAAATTCTTTGTCGGAGAAATGATCCGTGAGAAGATATATGAACTCGTACAGGATGAGATACCTTATCATACAGCTGTTCAGGTTCGTGAGTTCAAAGAAAAGACAACCCTTGTGAAGATTGTAGCGGATATCATCGTTCACCGGGAAACGCAAAAAGCGATCATTATCGGCGATAAAGGATCCATGATCCGCAAACTGGGAACCGAATCAAGAAAAGACATTGAAGCATTCCTGCAACAGAAAGTCTTCCTCGAACTTTTCGTGAAAGTAAAACCGAAATGGAGAGAGAATGAGTTGCATCTGAAGGAGTATGGGTATTAGGGAAGAGGAGAGGGGTTTAGGAGTTTAATAGGTTAGAAGTTTAAAAGTTTAATAGTTTAACAGTTTAACAGTTATATGCACAACCTTTAAACTATTAAACTTTTAAACTTTTAAACCGTACCCACACCTCCATAGAACATTAATAACTTATTTATTCGAACATATGAGTTTCACATTAGCAATAGTTGGTCGTCCCAACGTAGGTAAAAGCACTTTTTTTAATCGTTTGCTGGAACAGCGTAAAGCGATTGTGGATGATGTGAGTGGCGTTACGCGCGACAGGCAATACGGTGTGGCCGACTGGAATGGAAAGACATTTAACGTGATCGATACCGGCGGTTTTGTAGCGGGTAGTGATGACGTATTTGAAAAAGAGATCGCCAAGCAGGTGCTGATAGCCGTGGATGAAGCTGATGCCATTGTGTTCATGGTGGATGCGCATACCGGGATGACTGATCTGGACGATTCTATGGCTCACGTACTGCGCCGCAGTACCAAACCGGTTTTTCTAACGGTGAACAAGGTAGATACGAATGACAATCTGCTGGATGCATCCGAATTTTATTCGCTGGGGTTTGAGCATACATTTTTTATCGCAGCTGCAAGTGGGAGTGGTACTGGTGATCTGCTGGATGAAGTAGCAAAGCTGATCACGGCAGAGGATGATGCAGCCGAAGAAACTGCTGAGATCGCCGCTCTTCCGAAGTTTGCGATCATCGGTCAGCCAAACGTTGGGAAATCTTCGCTGCTGAATGCACTGGTGGGTACGGAAAGAACAATCGTGAGTGATATCGCAGGTACAACCCGCGATACCATTCACACTCATTATAATCTCTTTCAGAAAGAATTTATCCTGATAGATACCGCTGGTATCCGCAGAAAAGCAAAAGTACATGAAGACCTGGAGTTCTATTCTGTGATCCGTGCGATCAAAGCACTGGATGAAGCAGATGTTTGCCTTCTCTTGCTGGACGCTGAAAAAGGGATCACCGCACAGGATCTGAACATCTTCGCCCTGGCTGCCAGAAAAGGTAAAGGCGTTGTCGTACTTGTAAACAAATGGGATCTTGTAAAAAAAGAAACCAATACAGCAAAGGAGTATGAAGCTGAACTGAAGAAAAGACTCGCTCCATTTACAGATGTGCCGATCCTGTTCATTTCCGCACTGGAAAAAACAAGGATCTTCAAAGCGATCGAGATTGGACTGGAAGTATATGATAACCGTAAGCGCAGAGTACCTACTTCACAGCTGAATGATGCGATGCTGAAAGCAGTGGAGAATTATCATGCGCCGGTGGTTCGTGGACATTCTATAAAGATCAAGTTTGTAACGCAGTTGCCAACAGTCGTTCCGTCGTTTGCCTTTTTCTGCAACTTCCCCGATGATATAAAAACGCCGTATAAGAATTACCTGGAGAACCAGCTTCGCCAGCAATTTGACCTTACCGGAGTACCGGTGAGAATATTTTTCAGGAAAAAGTAACGTTTTGTGATGACTGAATGCGCAACGGGAATGCGGGGAAAATGTTGTGGCACAATGAAGAAGGTGTGGAAGGCAGGGAATCAACGTACTGGTTTCCAATAAAAAAATTGTTAAGGATTTGTTTATTTGAAAACCGCTATTACCTTTGCGAACAAATTATAAACCCATCGCAATGAAAAAAGTATTTGCAATGCTCGCTATCGCTGCTGTTGTAGTAGCGTGTAACAATGAATCTGCAACTTCAGCTGAAGACGCTGCAAAAAAGACTGCTGATTCTATTCGCGTAGCTGACAGCGTAGCTGCTGAACAAGCTAAAGCTGCTGCTACTCAGGCTGCTGATACACTGAAAGCTGCTGCAGACTCTCTGAAAGCTGCTGCGGATTCTCTGAAAAAATAATTGATTGTAGGAATTACTCCAACAAGATTTCCTCCCGCTTGCGGGAGGTTTTTTTTACCCAAAATCTTCGTTTTTTTCCCAAGGTTTCGCTTTCAGCCGATTCTATCTTCACTTCATCAGCAGTATTGCTGACAGTACTAAAAAAGTGAAGTATGAAAAAGTGCGTGTGGGTTGCCTGGTTATTATTGAGTAGTTTTCAGCTCTATGCTGCGGTTCTTCGGTGGGATGGACAGGGTAATGACGGACTGTGGAGTACTCCCGGCAACTGGGATCTTGACCGGTTACCTGAGACCGGTGACGAAGTGATCCTCGATAATACATTTCTTTTCTCCGGATATAACGTTACACTGCCATCAGGAAGTACGGCTATATCATTGATCTCATTAAGGATCACACCTGCTGATCATTTTTCTATTTACTGCATTATCCCTGTCACCAATACCGCAATACCTGGTTTGATCCTTACGGGAACAGGCGATGTACTGATCCTTGATCGCGGAGCTGTTCTGAGAAATGCATCCGGAGCTTCGGCTGGTACGCCATTGAGTGTTACTGCAAATGGCTTTTTCAGGATCAATAACGGGGGACATTACATTCACCAGACAGCAAGGGGGCATACCGATTTTCTTGTGAGCAGGCTGTCTGATTTGCCAGGTACAGAAGAAGGGGTCTTTGAATTTGATGTTCCGGGAACAGCGTCCTATACGGTATCGATCAGTGGGCGGACTTTCGGACGCCTCGTTTTTTCAGCAGCCAGTGCCGGCGCGGGACGTACGTATACCGGCGCGGGGATCAATCCACTTCTGATCCGCGGAGGACTAACCATACGGGAGAATACAGTGTTGTCTTATGGCGCCAATGTAGATACGATCACTGTTAACGGGCAATGCAGTATTGCTGCCGGTGCAATATTTAATATCGCAAACGGGAGCAACAGGGCTACAGTCCTGCTGAAAGGCGATCTCGATAACAGAGGGTTTATCACGGAGACTGGTTCGTCTTCAGGTTCTGTGATCGTTATGAATGGAAGTGTTGCACAGACGATCTCCGGGGGCGGAAGTATTATCCAGGAGGTTAAGATGATGGTCGATAACCCCGCAGGCATTACGTTACTGGGGCTTTTGCATCTTCCATACCAGCTTGAGTTTATCAGCGGAAAGATCAGGTCCTCCGCATCTAATCTTCTTTCATTTGGTCCGGGTGCTGTCTGCTCCGGCGCAAACGACCATAGCTTTGTAGAGGGCCCGGTAAAGAAAACAGGTCGTAGCGCCTTTGTATTTCCTGTTGGAGTTGGCGCGATCTATGCACCAGTATTTTTTGAGGAAGGGGGAGACGATGCGGATGAGTTTATCGTTAGCTACCGGAGAGCGAACCCTCAGTCATTACCAGGTTTGGGAAGTAGTTGTCTGAGCCCGATCAATCATGTCAGTTATGTCGAGTTCTGGGAACTGATCCAGGCTGCGGGGAGTTCATCGCGAAGGATCAGCTTCTCTGTTTCGCCGTTTAGTTTTGTCCATGATCTTGACGCTATCGTTGTGTCTCGGTTTGAGAACGGATCATGGGTAAGTGAAGGGGGCGTTGATCATACTCCCGGACCGCCGTCCCCGCCGTATATGACCGGCACTTTAAGCAGTGTTTCAGAGGTATCGCAATTTGGTGCATTTACATTGGGCTCAACGGTCAATCAGCAGTTAAATCCTTTACCACTATTTATCGAACGTTTTGAATCGCAGTACATCAACGGACGGGTCCATTTATTATGGAAGGCCGGCGATTGCAACGGCGCAGGCTTTAAATATGTGTTACAACACGCGCTACCCGGAGAACATTTCAAGTTACTGGCCTCTTTGCCAGGAAACAATAATAGCTGCACTTATGATTTCATTCATCATTTTCCACCATCCGGGCAAAATCATTATCAGTTGAATGTATTGAACGGATCCGGTGATACTGTTTATCAGACAAATCTTTCGGAACGTATTACAAATACCGGGAGAGATGATACGCATTCTGTTCGGGTGATCAAAAAACAGCCGGATGGTATTGATCTGATTACGGATCTCCCTTTAGGTGATATTCAGATCCTGATCGTTGGTCAGAATGGCGCAATCGTAGCTTCACATACTATCAGAACATCCAGGCGGGGCGAAGTTGTATTTATCAAGACGCCGTTTCTATCAAACGGTATTTATCGGGTCATTGCTGTGGGTGGCAACAAAAAAGTGTCAGGATTTTTCATTCGCTGATCTTATCAGGAGGATCGATCTATAATCAGCCTTACCGGATTTTCGCCTCCCGGTTTATTTAACAGGAAGGCGAAAATCCGGCAGGAAATAATGTGTTGCCAGAGGTTCAGCGGCGTTCTGATCCGGGAGTTTTAATACTGGCGTTTTTTGCCTTTAAGGGGAGTTCCTTTTTTTCGCGCAGGGCTCTTCTTCTTTACTGCATTCACCATTGGCTTTTTCAGCATTTTTGCTTCCTGGTTCCAGGCGGCGGCGGTGAGGATGATCTCCTGCAGGTTCAAGGTATAGATGTCTGCCTTTGACGTGATGAGCACTGACGCAACAATCGCTCTCTTATTCTGCTGCAATTCGGGAAACAACTCCACCAGGTCTTTTCCACGCATAAAGCAGACGGATATACCGTCTTTGGTGCTTCTGAAATACATGAACATGCCGAAATAATGATAGAAGGGCATTTTAAAGCTGAGCCGTTCTTCAATTTCCGGGACCAGCGAAAAGATCATCTCGCGGATCTTCTCGCATATTTCCTTTCTGCCTTCAGGCAGTAATTTGATATAGTCGTCTACGCCTCTCATTTTTTGCGGGATGATGGCCTCGTCTTTTTGACCCAGGCTTTCAGTTCTTTAACTTTTTCACGAAAGGCTTTAAGCTCTGCTTCCTGTTGAAGAATGAACGTATTGTTTTTTAATTCGCCGATGACCTTCTCCATTTCCTGCTCAGTTTCATAAACCATCTGACGGAAAGGACTTTCGTAATCTTTTGCCCTTGATTCATAGATGCCTTTGGACATCCATTCCTTTGTTGCCAGCGTTTCGCTCAGGTATTGCAGAAAGATTTTTTTCGTAAAATCCGCGGCGGTAAGCCCTTTTACTTCAAGCATCGATGCAAACGCATGCTGTGCTTTCTGGAGGGGGTAGTTGTTGCTGCACTGATGATAGAATTCATGAACAGCATCCCAGTCTCCGATCTTCCCTGTATGAATATTTTTGATCAATTGGTTCAGTGTAGGCTGAGGGATCAATTGTCCGCCAATATTGTTCCAATGGTGTCTTTCAGCTTTGCTTAGTTTCCTGAGAAGCGAGTCGAAGTTGAGTTTTGGTTCCTTCTCCAGCAACCCGATCAACTGGGTAATACCGTAATAAACGATCAGTTCTTTATACAGGTGGTATGCTTCGGTCACTTTGATCAATTCAACTTCCCGGGATGAATTTTCTATTCCATCGATCAGAACCCTTGTTTTATGTAACGATGACTTCTTTTCCAGTACGGATTCTCCTTTATGAACAGCTGCCTCCGCAGAGATGACTTTGCCTTCTTTCTTCTTCCAGCTTTGACCCACGGCTTTTTTCATCAGTTCCATTGCCGTGAACATTTCGTTGACGCTGTCCGGCGCGAGAAAATCATATTCGAGATATTGGTTCCTGAATGTTCGTTTGTCACGGCTGTCGTATTTGCCGGCATTGCGGGCAAGCGCATACATATTGTACATGAACCAATAGCCGGGCATGATGACAAGTTTGTCGTTGCTGACATCATTGCTTACCAGGGAGAAAGGAATGGGGATATTCAGTTCAGCAGGAAAATCACCTTTTGCCATTAGTGTGAACGAGGCAAATTTCGAATTGTGTTTAAGACTTACACACAAGCCCGGCCAGAAACCTCTTCCTGCCATCAGCTCTCCATCAGCACCGCGGGAATTGTGATTTGATCCGATTGTAGCTCCGGCTGCCATATTGCTTTGTCCCATCAGCACTGCGGCGCAAAGGAATGAATTGTTGTGGTGCTGCTCATGTGCGGGAAACAATAATGAATTCAGCACTTCGCAACAGGAGATGGTTGAGTTATCTCCGAGAAATGAATTGATCAGCCTTGCACCATACTTCAATTGCGAATGAGACGCCAGAAAAAAGCGTACTGCTTTTACCCCGTAGAACACCCGGCATCCAAACCCGATGATCCCATTCACCAGTTCGCATCCTTCTCCGATCTGGGTCGGAGAATCGGACGATGAATTGATGGTCAGGTTTTTCAGTTTGTTAGCGCCTTTGATATATGCATCTGTTCCTATGAGTACGTCTTTGATGATCCGGCTGTTTTTGATCACGGTCCTGTCGCCCACCATCCCATAGTATCCGCGTCTGAGATCGAATTTCTTTTCAGTGAATTCACGGAACTTCTGCATCAATGTATCATCAGTTCTGTACCTGGTCCATAACCAGGCATCTCCGGTTTGCATTCCATCAAAAGGGAGTACGCTGCGTCCTGCATTTTCATTACACAGTTCCATCCAGATGCGGACAGATTCTTTCTCTCCGTGTTTTACAATACCATTACCGAATTTCGCATGATCGGAAACGCTGACTTCATTCAGGTTGATCAATATGGCTTCATTACCAATGATGTAATGGCTGAGATAGTTCACGTTATCTATGATGACATTATCTCCGAAGTCGCAGCTGATGATCAAACTATTGTATAGTCCAACGGGCAGTCTCACATCATGAAACTCGAGCGAATATGGTTCAAGCTTTCCAATCCGCACCAATCCGTAAAACTTACAGTTTCTGACAAGGGAGACGTCGAAAATTTCTGATACGAGGATGTTATTCCAGTTGTCTGCCATGTTTCCATTGGCGGTCAGCTGGCTGATCTCCTTATCATTAAGATTTCGCCAGTTGCGTTCACCGGTATATTGCTGATCTCTGAGATAGTATTCGTTTTCTCCTTCCGGCAGATATTCAGCGGTAATGAAATTGTAACCGAGCCGTGCTACGGGGATTTTGTTGATCTTGTTCATGGGAATGAGTTTAATCCCGGCCTTTTCGGGCCGGGATCGTGTATCGTTAGGGCAAAGGCTTATTCTACAGTGACCGACTTAGCAAGGTTACGCGGTTTATCTACATCGAGGCCTTTGGCCACGCCAATGTAGTAAGCCAGTAATTGAAGCGGAACAACATTGATCATTGGCGCAAGGATCTCGTCAGTTTCAGGTATCACCATGGTGTCCAGCGAAAGTTCTGTTGATGTTGTATCGCCTTCTGTGATCACTGAGATCACTTTCCCTTTCCTCGCTTTGATCTCCTGCATGTTACTCACAACTTTTTCATGATATGCATCTTTGGTTGCAACAAACACTACTGGCAGGTTCTCATCAACGAGGGCGATAGGACCGTGTTTCATTTCTGCTGCGGGATACCCTTCTGCATGTATGTAAGAGATCTCTTTCAATTTGAGTGCCCCTTCGAGTGCAACAGGGAAATTATATCCTCTGCCGAGGTAGAGGAAGTCGCGGGCGTCCTTATATTTATCTGCCAGCTGTTTGATATGGTCGTTTTGTTTCAATGCGATCGCCACTTTTTCCGGCACTTCTTCCATTTCTTTCAATAGCAGCCTGTATCGTTCTTCAGAAATGGATCCTTTTATGTGTGCGATCTTTAACGCCATCATTGTTAACACAGCCAATTGTGCGGTAAATGCTTTGGTGCTGGCCACTCCGATCTCTGGTCCGGCATGCGTGTAAGCGCCACCATGGGAGGCGCGCGCGATCGATGAACCAACCACATTCACTACGCCGAGAATGATCGCGCCTTTCGCTTTTGCGGTTTCAATGGCAACGAGCGTATCAGCTGTTTCCCCGCTTTGTGAGATGGCAATGATCACATCACCTTCGTTGATCACGGGATTACGATAGCGGAATTCAGAAGCATATTCGACTTCAACATTGATCCGGCATAGTTCTTCGAAAATGTATTCGGCTACTAATCCGGCATGCCAGCTGGTTCCGCACGCGATCATCACGATCCGGTTTGCTTTGATCAGTTGATCAGCATATTGCTGTATACCAGCCATGGTGATCGTGCCTGCGTTTGCATCAAGCCTTCCGCGAAGACAATCATAAATGGTTTGAGGCTGTTCAAATATTTCCTTCAGCATGAAATGCTCGTAACCTCCTTTTTCAATCGCAGCCAATTCCAGGTCGAGCTTCTGTACATAAGGAGTGATCTTTTCATTACCCAGATTTTTCAGGATCAGTTCATCAGGTCGGATGATCGCCAGCTCATAATCGTTGACATACACCACTTCTTTTGTATACTCAAGCATGGGAGAGGCGTCTGAGCCAAGAAAATGTTCGCCTTTACCAATACCGATCACCAGCGGGCTTCCTTTCCGCGCAGCGATGATGGTCTGCGGATCATCTTTATCAAGCAACAGGATCACATATGCCCCCACAACGCGTTTAAGCGCGATCCGCACAGCTTCTTCCAGCGAGCAATTATTATTGATCTTGATCTCTTCGATGAAATTCAGCAGTACTTCCGTATCCGTATCGCTTTTGAATTGATACCCTTTTTTGATGAGTTCATTTTTCAGTTGCGCATAATTCTCAATAATGCCATTGTGGATCATTGCGAGATTACCGCTTGCAGATTGGTGAGGGTGCGCGTTCCGGTCGCTTGGCTCACCGTGTGTGGCCCAGCGGGTATGACCGATGCCGGCATGGGCATTAAGATCCTGGCCGACGATCGCTTCTTCGAGATCGGCAACCTTGCCCTTTTTTTTATATACTTTTAGATTGTTATTCTGTAATGCAACGCCTGTACTGTCATATCCACGATATTCCAGTCTTTTCAAGCCTTTGATAATGATCGGATAAGCTTGCCTGGGTCCGGTATAGCCAACAATTCCACACATAAGGTTTATTCTTTTAAGGTATTTAAAATGGCCGTCATTGCGAATTTCGAAAATTGCGGGCACACGCCCAAATTGGGGATTGAATTCTAATGAGTTGTAAGTTGGGAATTGCCGGCTGCGGCAATCTCTTTTTTTGACTCCCAGCGGGGCCTTGCGCTTTCCGATGGAGATCTAAATCTGCTTCTACTTGCTTTCAGCAAGACAACGAAAGTAATCTGGGCTTCAGCAACATTCCTTAAAAAAGGCGAATCAGCGAAGTTCTGCGGCATACAGACCCAGCTACTCCTGTTGTACTGGTGGTGCAGGCTGTTTACACCATTAGTTAACTGAGCGAAAGATATTTTATAAAACGATATTACTGCTTTACAGCAGACTTCCGCTCAGGATCAGGTATGCAACGGAAAAGTAAATGATCAGGCCTGTGACATCCACCAGCGTCGCTACAAACGGCGCAGAAGAAACAGCAGGGTCAGCGCCAAGCTTCTTCAGTGCCATGGGAAGCATACTTCCTGAAAGCGTTCCCCACAGGACGACACCAAGAAGTGTGATACCAACAGTGATGCCGATCCCCATCCAGTGTTCTCCGTAAATATCGGGGGCAAAGGAATGCCAGAGGAATATTCTCAGAAAACCGAAGATGCCTAGCACGGTACCCAGAAGGAGGCCGGAAATGATCTCTCTTTTCATGACCCGCCACCAATCGGAAATAGTGATCTCGCCCACGGCCATTGCCTGAATGATCAGCGTTGAAGCCTGAGAGCCGCTGTTACCACCACTTGAGATGATCAGTGGGATGAACAAGGCCAGGACCACCGCTTTGGCGATCTCGTCTTCAAAATAGGCCATGGCGGTGGCGGTCAGCAATTCTCCAAGAAATAAAATGATCAGCCATACAACCCTTTTTTTGAACAGCCGCATGATCGGCATCTCAAGATAAGGCTGATCCAGCGCCTCCGTACCACCGATCTTCTGTATGTCTTCGCTAAACTCTTCACTGGCCACCCAGAGAATATCATCGATGGTGACTATGCCCAATAGTTTATTGCTATTACTTACTACCGGCAATGCGACCCGGTTATTCATTTTGAATACCTCACTGGCGCTTTCCTGGTCATCATACGCATTCAGGGAAGTTACACGTTCGTCCATCAGTTCGCGGACCGTTTTATCCGGAGGGTTCAATATGAAATCGCGGATGCGGATATCATCCAGTAATTCGCCTTTATCATTGATGACATAGATCACATTGATGGTCTCACTATCCTTCCCGTATTTACGGATCGTAGAGAATACTTCTTCAATGGTATTTTCCGGGTAAACATAAACATAGTCCGGTGTCATCAGCCGCCCAATACTGTTCTCTGGATAACCCAGCAGCGAAAGGGTGATCTTTCTCTCCTCGGGGTCCATGAGTTTGATCAGTTCACGAACGGCATTGCTTGGCAGTTCTTCCAGGAAGTCCGTACGGTCATCTGCGGGAAGTTCATTCAGCAGTGAGGCGACAGTATTGGGGGGAAGGATCTGTATGATCCGTTTCTGTGTGGGGAACTCAAGGATCTTGAATACGCTGGCAGCGCGGTGTACAGACATGTTCGCAATGATCTGCCCTTCAAAGTCCGGAAATTCATAGACCAGGTCAGCCACATCACTGATATTCTGGTCGTTCAGGAAATCCCTGATCTGAAGTTTATCTTCTGTAAGAATAACGGCCTCAAACTGTTCGAGCATTGAGGGTAGTTGATTGAGTTCCTCAGTCATGTCCCAAAAATACGAAGTACGACGGTCAGAACTAGCTATCAATCTTTCCTCAGTGTTAAGAAATATGCGATTTTCGCGAAAAGTTTATTTTTTTGATGATCCTTCCTTTTCTCTATATATCTGATGCGGGTGCCAGTGGCCGCGGAGTATTCAGTTCAGAAGATATCGATGCCGGCACCCTGATCGAGGTGTCGCCTGTAATTGTAATGAGTGGTGATGACCGGAAACACCTTGATCGAACATTACTGCACGATTATATTTTCGAATGGGGGCATGATCAGCAGGAGTGCTGCATGGCGCTCGGTTATGTTCCTTTATACAATCATTCCGCAGCTTCCAACTGCGAATATGAGATGGATTTTGATCATGCATTGATCGGGATCCGCACAGTGCGGGCGATAAAAGCGGGCGAAGAGCTTTGTATAAATTATAATGGCGATTGGGACGATGCCAAACCGGTCTGGTTCCAGACAGCCTGAGCATAAAAAAAGCGTTTATACAAATTGTACAAACGCTTTTTTTGTAAATGATAACTGTTACTGGAATACAACCTGCGCTCTTACTTCTCCAAACCAACGGAAGAAGAAACGGGCTGCTCCCGGGACAGGGAGTGTGGTTTTTGTATGCAGTGTTACGTAATAGTATTGGTTCAACAGGTTAAGCTCTGTTGCTGTTACTTCATCGATGGGGAACGTGGCGGTAAAAGTACCGGTCGATGGCAGAAGAGCTCTCGGAGCTGTTCCGGTCGTCTGTTGCAACACAATATAAGGTGTTGTATTAAAGCTGGTGGAATCACCGGTTGCGACGGTGAACGGATTTCTGAGTGCACTGTATCCGATCGGCGCGGGACCATTCAGCCTTACCGCGATCACACTATCGGAAAGACCGCTCCAGCTGATCGTATAGTTAAGTACTTTGGTTCGTTTATCATAGCTCACAGAGAGCTTTGCGAGACCTGTAGACGGACTGGGATTTGGTGCGATCTGAGCACCGGTTCCGCTGATATCACTCTTCGTGTAAAAGTTTACTTTTTTCTTTTCTGATTCTTTTTCGCAGGATGAAAGGCCCATGAACAGGGCAAACGAAAGAAAACCCAAAGCAGTAAGTCTGAACAATTTCATGGTTGCGTGATTTATAGTAAATATAAGACTAAGAGGTTAAAGAGAAAAAAGAGAAAAAGGAGATCGGGGATGTTTTGTGATGCCCAAAAAAAGGATAAACGTTTGCCGGCACCTGGATAAAAGATAAGGGGAAAGATCACTCTTTCCCCCTGGTGACTGGTGGACTATGGTAGCAAAAACAGTTAATCTTATAAGATGATGAAACGGTGCTGGCTGATATCTTCATCGCCATCTTTAAGTTTCAGAATATAAGTGCCTCTTGGGAGCCGGGTGGTGGCAAATATGTTTACCGGCTGACCGGCTTCCATAGTGCCCTGACTTTGCCTGGTGATCAACCGGCCATTCAGGTCAAAAATGGAACAGGAAGCTTTCGCCAGTTTTTTTCCACTTTGGATATAGAGCGCATTATTCTCAACAATGGTAGGGAATACTTTTGTGGTGACTGGGCCAGATGTGGTTGTTGTTACGGATATAACAGATGAATAGGAGATCACTCCGGCATTATCTGTCATTTTCAAACGATAGTAATAGTTGTCTGCTTTAGGCAACGCGTCGGTGTATTGATAGTTGATCTCATTACTGCCTATCGTGGCGGCCTGACCTGGCAGGCGGTTGACCGTTGTAAAGCTGAGTGCGTCTGTACTGCGCTGGATATCGAACCAGGCGGGATCACTGTCACGGGTGATCTTCCATTTAAGATCTGCTGCGCTGTTTCTGCCCTGCCCTGTGAATGAGATCAGGTTTACCGGAAGAAGGATCATCGTTTGAAGGGAGAAACTCACCCGGTTATCGGATGCATTCTCAAAATATTCCAGTACCAGGTTGCGTATACCGGACAGGCTTGTTGTATAGGTCGTCGATGTATAGGAATGGGCATTCCAGTTGTCGATCACCCAGGTTGAACCTCCATCAAGGCTGAGCCTGTATCCGTCATCAGCTCCCACAATAAACCGGTATTGCCCGTTTGCGAAATTTTTGCTCAGGCGGTATCTGACACTAAAGTATTCTGTCAGCACGCTACACGAACTGGTAGGGTAAAGAACGTTGGTGCCACCAAAACTCTGATCGAAATTAGGTGAAGAGGTGCTGCCTTCATGTACCATGCCTTTGTAAGTGGTAAAATTATTACCGGAATACACATAGCCATTCCAGACGTTATTTGATCCAGACACCGATGTGTTTTCAGTGCCGCTGCAATCTTGTGTAACCTGGAAGGACACGCGGTTGCCTCCACCGTTCTCATAATACTCCAGTACCAGGTTATAGGTTCCGTTCAAAGGAACACTGACCGAATAGGAAGCGAATCCCTGATCAAACCAACGGTCAATGATCCATGTGGCGCCACCATCGATACTGAGCCTGTAACCATCATCTCCTCCTACGAGGAAGGTATAGGCACCGCTGGCGAAAGTTTTTTGGAGACGATAGCGGACACTAAAGGTGGATGTGAATACCGGGCAGCCATTTGTGGAATAGTTGACGTCGCTGCCGCCAAATGATTGATCAAAGGATGGATCTGTGGTTGTACCCTCCGTTACATAACCTCTGTAGTTCGTGAGGTCCATGTTGTCATACACATATCCGATCCAAACATTGTTTGTTCCATAAACGGACTCAGTTCCCTGGGGCGTACAGGGTTGTGCAATGGAAAAAAATGGCAGAATGAGGCCGAGAAATAAAGCAGGTAGAGTTGGTTTCATGAGATGATGGTTTCTTGTCACCTCAATAAACGAAACAAACTAAGGGTTATTGCTTATTAAAAATAGGGGTTTATTGTTAACGCTGTGATTATCAGGAAAAAGGGTACCCGATAAATCCGGGAAAAACAATGAAGTTTTGATAATTGTCAATGATTCAGCCGCAAAAAACCGCATAAGAATGATCTCATGCGGTCAATAGTAATCTTTATCAAACCAGAATTCGGGCTTATTTAAGCATATCTTTTATTTCCTGGAGTTTTAATAGTGCTTCAACAGGCGTCAGCCGGTTAATGTCAATTGCGCCCAACAGGCTCCTGATATCCCCGAATGTCTGGGAATGGGCGTCAAAGATGGATAACTGGAATTTTGGAGCGGAGAGTGACTTTACTTTTTCCTTTGTTTGATCTTGTGCGGCAGGCTGATCATCATCATCCACGTGTTTGGACTCAAGATGTTTCAGGATCTCATTCGCCCTGTCGATCAGCGATGGCGGCATGCCGGCCATTCTGGCCACGTGTATACCAAAGCTGTGAGTACTTCCTCCCGGCGCAAGTTTGCGGAGGAAAATTATTTTATTGCCGATCTCTTTATTCGTGATATGGTAGTTCCTTACACGTTCGAGTTTTATTTCCAGTTCGTTCAACTCATGATAGTGCGTTGCGAAAAGCGTCTTTGGCTGATGAGGCGTATTATGTAAGTGTTCCGCAATACTCCAGGCGATAGAGATCCCGTCATATGTTGACGTTCCTCTTCCGATCTCATCAAGCAGTATCAAGCTCCGGGGAGTGATATTGTTGATGATACTTGCGGTTTCATTCATTTCAACCATAAAGGTGGATTCACCACCACTCAGGTTGTCTGATGCGCCAACACGCGTAAAGATCTTATCGGTCAGCGAAATCCTTGCTTCTGTTGCCGGCACAAACGATCCGATATGCGCCATGAGTGTGATCAATGCCGTTTGCCGGAGCAAAGCAGATTTACCACTCATGTTCGGCCCTGTCAGGATAATGATCTGCTGTTCCGATTTATTCAGTTCGAGGTCATTGTGGATATAGGTTTCCCCTACAGGCAGATGACGTTCGATGACCGGATGGCGTCCTTCCTTCACGATCCACTCCATGCCGTCATGCAGTTGTGGTTTTTTGTACTGGAAGTAGAGCGCATTCTGTGCGAAGCAGGATAAACAATCAATCACGGCAAGGATATTGCCGTTGGTTTGAACAGGGGAAAGGTAGTCAAACAGCTCATTCAGCAATGCATCATATATACGAAGCTCTGTGGCGAGTATCTTTTCTTCTGCACCGGTGATCTTTTCTTCATACTCTTTCAATTCCGGCGTGATGTATCGTTCCGCATTCGCCAGTGTTTGCTTACGCATCCATGACTCAGGAACTTTATTCTTATGCGAGTTGGTTACTTCCAGGTAGTAACCGAACACGTTATTGAATCCGATCTTCAGTGAGCTGATACCTGTGATCTCTGCTTCCTTCTGTTGAAGTTTGGTAAGATATTCTTTGCCGCTGTGCGAGATCGCACGGAGTTCATCCAGCCCGGCTTCCACTCCGCTGTTGATCATGCCTCCTTTTGAAGCAAGCGCAGGCGGATTATCGATGATCTCTTTGAAGATCTTTTCAGCAATGTATGGACAGGGGTTCAATGCATCACCCAGTCGCTTGAGATATTCATTATCTGTGCCTGAGCAAAGTTGTTTGATGATATCGACCTGTTTCAGCCCCCGCGCGAGTTGGAGCACCTCGCGCGGATTGATGCGCTTGGTCGGGATCTTTGCCACGAGGCGCTCAATATCACCGCAAAGTTTAACTGCCTGTGACAGTTTATTGCGTGTATCGGTTTCTTTGATCAGCCATTCGACCAGGTCCAGCCGTTCATTGATCTTTGCCATATCTTTCAGCGGAAACACGATCCATCTTTTCAGCAGGCGTGCTCCCATTGGGGAAACAGTATTGTCAAGAACGCTGAGCAGCGTGTGATCACCTTCGGACGATCCATATACCAGTTCCAGGTTGCGGATCGTAAACCGGTCCATCCACAGAAAATCATCCCGATCGATGCGCTGCAGAGAGGTGATATGTTGCAGGTTCGGGTGTTCGGTATCTTTCAGGTAATGGATGATGGAGCCAGCAGCGATCAGTCCTTTCTTCATTTCTTCCACACCAAAACCTTTCAGCGAGTGTGTCTGGAAGTGTTTTAGTAGTGTGTCTTCCGCATAGACGGCATCAAAGATCCATTCGTCGAGCGTGTAGGTATACATTCTGCCGCCGAAATATTCTTTGAACGTTTTCTGACGCTGGCGTTGAAAAACGACTTCGGCAGGTTTGAAGCTTTGGAGGAGTTTATCGGCGTATTCCCGATCGCCTTCGGCGATAAAGAACTCACCGGTTGAGATATCGAGGAAGGCAAGGCCGTACTGGTCATCGTCAGAAAAGTGAATGCCTGCGAGAAAGTTATTGCTGTGATGTTCGAGCAGTTTATCATTCAGTGCTGTTCCGGGCGTAACCATTTCGGTGACTCCTCTTTTGACGACACCTTTTGCTGTTTTGGGATCTTCGAGCTGATCGCATACAGCCACACGATAGCCGGCTTTTACCAGCTTGTGCAGGTAAGTGTCGATCGAATGGTGAGGGAAACCTGCCAGTTCGAGGGAGGAGGCCGCACCGTTATTCCGTTTGGTAAGCGTAATGCCGAGCACTTGTGAGGCTATTACAGCATCCTGACCAAATGTCTCATAAAAATCGCCGACACGGAACAGTAGAACGGCATCCGGGTATTTCTGTTTGATCGCCCGGTGCTGTTGCATCATCGGGGTCTCCTCTGTTTTGCTCTTCGCCATGGGCGACAAATATAAAGGCTTTTGCTGCCCGGTTGAACGGTATTATAGCGGGTGTGAATTACTTTTGCGCCATGCGAAAATTGAGTATGGATGAGTTGGGCCGGAAATCGGTCGAAGAATTCCGGCAGTCAGATAAAACGCCGGTGATGGTAGTATTGGAAAATATCCGCAGTGCGTATAATGTTGGGAGTGTGTTCCGTACCTCGGATGCCTTTTTGGTGGAAGGTATTTTCATCATTGGATATTCGGCAAAACCTCCGCACAAGGAGATCAAAAAAACGGCTTTGGGCGCGGAAGAGACCGTCGCCTGGAAGCATTTTTCCACATCGGCCGAGGCTATTGAGGAGCTGAAGCGCGATGGTTACACCATTTATGCCGTTGAACAGGCCGAAGGAAGTATCAAACTTCAGGATCTTTCCCCGGCTCCCGACGAAAAGATCGCGGTGGTTTTCGGCAATGAAGTGACGGGAGTGGAGCAAACCACCATTCATTTATGCGATCACGTGCTGGAGATCCCGCAGTTTGGGATGAAGCACTCGCTGAATATTGCGACGGCGGCGGGCGTGGTATTATGGGAACTGGTGAGACGCCGGGGAAAATGACCTGACGGTCGTTTCTGCCATGAGCCGCCTGCCCCGACACTGCGGTTTACAATCCAGCAGAATATTGCTTACCGTTCTTCCCGCCCCGGTTTATTTCCTATCCGAAGGACGGAAGAACGGTATTTTTTTTAAGAGTTATATCTTACTGATATTACGTGTTTGCAATTGCTTCTTAAATTTTATAGTGAGATTAATCAAGAATTAATCAGGTTGTTTCTTCATGCTATAGTCTTTTTGCTACCTTTTTCTTCTAAACCTTATCTATCATGTTCGCTTTCTTCTCAAGTCACCGATCGTGTGATATCCTCATTTCTGTATTATCCATTTTAACCAATAAACCATAATATGAAAAGGAAACTTTTATTTGTATTATCCCTGTTCTTGGGACTGTATCTGCATGCGCAGCGGGTTACGTTCAATGATACTATTGCTGGTGTTGTGGTTCGTATAACACACGATCCATCGGCAGATAGTGCACAAGCGATTTTTTTTATGCCGGGTCAGGGCGAAGTGGGAATGGATCCCGCTAACCTAACTGTATACGGTCCGCATTACTGGCTTCAAAATGGCTGGGATGGTTCGGTGGCGCTTGGTAATGGCACGCACTACCCCATACTGATAACAATGTTACAGCCTTTTAATAATACCCGTCCCTGGGTATTGAAGCCTGCAATCGACAGTATTCTGGCCAATTTCAAAATAAAAAGAAATTCACTGCACATCATGGCGTTGAGCCAGGGCGTTTGGACTCTTGGCCAGCTGGCAACATATAAGCCTGCTGCAAACGATTACTCTTACCTCAGTCTTTTCAGAAGTTTTGTGGATATACAGGGGCAAAATCCAACGGATACTTATCATTCTTCATTACCTTTTCCTGATAAGTTTGGTGATTGGGTAGCCAGGTACAACACAAAATTTCTTGGGTTCGAGCAGATAAATGATACCCGGAATACAAGAAGGATCGTGGATACAATGAATAACAGGGTAGCAGGATCCGCGTTCTTTCTCTGGACAACTTTTGGTTCTGGCGGGCATTCCAATTTTAACGACTTCATGGATCCTGCGCAAAACAACTGGACGCTGTCAAATCCAAATGTGAACTGGAGGAAACCCCTTGCCAGCCCCACAGGTTATCTTTCAACTCCCATTGCCGGAGGGCAAAACGTTTATCAGTGGATGCTGCGTCAGGGAGATACTTTGATTGGTGCATGCGGTTCAAATATCGCTCCTTTGGCCAATGCCGGATTAAATGATACTATTACTCTTCCCCTTGATTCTTTACAACTCTCAGGCAGCGGCACTGATTCAGATGGATCGATCGTTTCTTATCAATGGACAAAAATAAGTGGCGGAACTGCAACCATTGCCCGTCCCGACTCGGCTATTACCAAACTGAACGGTCTTCAGGCTGGAGATTATGCTTTCGAGCTGACGGTTACTGACAATTGCAGTGCAACCGCAAAAGATACAGTGTTTATTACCGTACTGCCACCGGTAAGCAATGCGCCGAAATTCATCAATGTAAACATCTACGTTACCAATCCTTATTCGCATGGGGAGTGGAATGACTGGACGTTCAGCAATGGTTCAGACAAGGTTTCCGGGTTGTTCAATTATTCAGACACTACAGCTTCTACTGTATATGCAACGCTGAGTTACAGCAATGGTATCAACGATAATTACAGCGGATATGGCGCCGGAGCAACGATGGCTCCTGCTGATGTGCTTCGGTATACAAGCTACTCATCAGCGAACAGAACCCTGACTTTGTCGGGTTTGTCATCCTCAAAAGAATACAGTATTGAATTATATGCAAGCCGAAGGACCGATGGTAATCCGACGATCTTCACTATTGGAGGTCTCAGTGATACGGTAAATACCTACTATAACACTACACATGCAGCTGCATTTACCGGGTTAACGGCGGACGGTTCGGGTAATATTGTTGTGTCTATCGGCAAAATAAATTCATTTACTTATCTCAACGGATTCCGGATCGTCGAGACTGTTTCCAGTGCGCGCGGGCAGCGTGTGCCTGCTGTTGTTAAGCCGAACATTTCGCGCAACGCTGAAGATGGCGGATTGAATCTTTCTGTCTATCCTAATCCGGCGGGACAAGAGCTATTCTTTGAGTTGAATACGACCTATAAGGGTTCATTCTCAGTTTCCGTTGTTGACCTGGCTGGGAAAACTGCAAAACAATTCTCACTTGCAAAAGAGGCTGGCAGGCTAAGAAGAAGCGTTGACCTTCGCGGGCTTCCGGGAGGAAGCTATATGCTGGTGATACAAGAGGGGGGCAAGAAATATGTCAAACAATTCATCAAACAGTAGATATTGTTTGATCTGAACAGACTGGTTTAGTAAGTTCGATGGCGTCCTCCTTACAGAGGGCGCCTTTTTATTGGCGGAACAGCAAATTCTTCAATTGACTTATCTTTGCGGGATGTCCACCGCAAAAAAGTACCTCAGCTTAATAAAATTCTCGCACACGATCTTTGCAATGCCGTTTGCATTGATCGGTTTTTTTCTCGCAATTTTTTCTTTTGAAGTAGGGTTCGGAGTTGGCCAATGGAACCTGAACCAAACCATTGGCTGGAAGCCGGACAATACTCCGGTAGATACAAGCGTAGGATGGGAATATATAGCGGTGAAGTTTCTCCTTGTGATCGGATGTATGGTTTTTGCCCGCAGTGCAGCAATGGCTTTTAATCGTTACCTCGATCGTCAGTTTGATGCACTTAATCCACGAACGGCGATCAGGGAAATACCGGCAGGAATTCTTAAAGCAAACAGCGTACTGCTTTTTACGATCCTGAACTGTGTTTTATTCCTTGTGTGTACATATTTTATAAATACGCTTTGCTTTGCCTTAGCTCCTGTCGCGTTGCTTGTGGTGCTGGGGTATAGTTTTACCAAACGGTTTACTCCTTTATGTCACCTGATCCTTGGCATTGGTCTTTCCCTGGCTCCGATAGGCGCATTCCTTGCTGTTACAGGAGAGTTTCATTTATTGCCATTACTTTTTTCTTTCGCAGTGATCTGTTGGGTAAGTGGATTTGACATCATCTATGCATTGCAGGATGAAGAGTTTGATAAATCGCATTCTTTGTATTCCATTCCATCGTGGTTAGGAAAATCAAAAGCACTGCGTGTATCGGAGATCTTACATGTACTAAGCGCATTCTTCGTGATCTTTGCAGGGTGGTTTGGAAATTTTGGATGGCTCTATTGGATAGGTGTTGCCGTCTTCGCCGGGATGCTCGTCTATCAGCATTCTGTGGTAAAGCCCAATGATCTTCGCCGCGTGAACCTGGCGTTCATGACAGCAAACGGAATTGCTTCAGTGGTATTTGCTGTCTTCGTGATCGCAGACCTGTTTTTTCATTGGCGGTCATTAATGCAATAACCATTTTGAATTTTTACTTTTTACTTTTGACTTAACAATGCCCCGCATACTCTCCATAGACTACGGCCTCAAAAGAACCGGCCTCGCTGTTACAGACCCGTTACAGATCATCGCAACCGGTCTTACTACTATTGAATCCAAACAGGCTATTCCTTTTCTCAAAGATTATTTTTCCAAAGAACCTGTTGAGCTGATCATCATCGGTGAGCCAAAGAACTGGGATGACAGCGATACGCATGCCACACCTCTCGTGGAAAAGTTCATCAAGGAGCTCCAGAAGAATTTCCCTGCCATGCCGATCAAAAAGGTGGACGAGCGCTTCACTTCCAAAATGGCCAAGGATGCGATGCTCGAAATGGGCCTGAAAAAGATGCAGCGCCGCAATAAGGCGCTGGTGGATGAGATCGCTGCCACCATCATGCTGCAGGAGTATATGCGGTCGCTTTAGAAATTTCATGATTGGTAATCAATCATAAATCTTTGGCAGACACGGCGTTCGGGTTTTCCTGCTGTCTTCTCTTTCCCCGGGATGGCTTAACTTTGCCCCTTCTTTTAATGTAATTAATAAAATGATTCTACCAATTGTAGCATACGGCCACCCGGTTTTGAGGAAAGAAGCCGTAGATATAGCACCCGATTACCCAAACCTCGAAAAGCTGATCGCCGATATGTGGGAAACGATGTATGGCAGCAGCGGCGTTGGTCTTGCTGCTCCGCAGATCAACCGCGCCATCCGCTTATTCGTTGTCGATACAGAACAGATGTTTGCCAATATGGAAGAAGATGAAAAAGGTGAATTCCCTGACGAACCCGGTTTCAAAGGCGTTTTCATCAATGCCCATATAGTGGTACTGGAAGGTGAAGAATGGGCGTATAACGAAGGCTGTCTCAGCATTCCGAAGATCCGCGAGGATATCTATCGCAACGAATCAGTCACACTCAAATACGTGGACGAAAATTTTCAGGAGCAGGAAAAAACATTCAACGGCATCACTGCCCGCGTGATCCTCCACGAATACGATCATATAGAAGGCAAACTATTCATTGATCATATCTCTCCGCTGAAAAGAAAACTCATGAAGGGCAAACTGAATGATATTTCTAAGGGCAAAGTGAATGTGGATTATAAGATGATGTTTCCTTGATCGTTGATCGTTGTCCGTTGACCGTTGACCGTTGTCCGTTGTCCGTTGTCCGGAATTCAAGTGAGGTGGAATAAATTTGATCTTCGTGTACAAATTAAAAGGGTGGGGCTATCGTTGATAAACGATAGCCCCACCCTTTTAATTTGTACACGGTCAACGGTCAACGGTCAACGGTCAACGGTCAACGGTCAACGGTCAACGGTCAACGGTCAACGGTCAACGGTCAACGAATCCAAAATCCCACAAACGAGGTATTGTTCCACACCTCTATCTCCGATAGCTTTGCTTCTTACACCACCCCTTAGTCATTTCTCCGGACTGATCGAGTAGCAAAAAACAATTACAGAAAACTTATTGCTTATGAGAAGAAGTTTACTCTCAGCAATGGCCATACTATGCGCCATCAGCTACTCCTTTGCCCAAAGTGTTGCACCATCTACGGTGAACACTGCCGGTGGTACATATGATAACCCCGGTTCTTATTATCGCTTTGAATGGAGCTTCGGCGACATGCTGCTGATCTATTCTTTTTCAACGCCGGACAGTGCGTTCACCGTTACACAGGGGGTATTGCAGCCCTGTACGGAGAAGGTTGCCGGGGCTGGATCATCTTCTTTTGAAAGCGGTGATTATAGTTTGTTTCCCAACCCTACAACAGGAAAGTTCGAACTGAACTTCTTTATCAGGGAGTCCGGTAAAATGTATCTGCGTCTTGTGGATGCCACAGGGAAAGTGCTTGACAGGCGCAGCTATAACTACAATGGCTGTTGCAGCATTGAACAATTTGATCTGACCAATCATCCTCCCGGGCTTTACTATGTGATCGCGGAACTGCAGAATGACAAGAAACGCTACAGCGGATTCAAGGTGATGAAACTTGGAAAATAATAAACAACTCTACCTCTCAATTAAATACTTCAAGAACATGAAAAAGCTTCTTGCCCTGTTGGGTATGATACTAACTGCACAACTGGTACTGGCGCAGGCTCCCGGTATTTTCAATTACCAGGGTGTTGCACGTAATTCAGTTGGAAATGTTATTCAGAATAAAACGATCGCGCTGCGATTGAATATCCGTAACAATACGGCCACAGGTCCTATTGTGTATTCGGAAACACGTGAAGTAACGACTAACCCATTCGGGTTATTCAATGTGCAGGTGGGTAGCCCGGGTGCCCGCGCCAGCACGGGTACGATCGCCGGCGTGAGCTGGGGAAATGGAGCGAAGTACATCCAGGTTGAGATCGATCCTGAAGGAGGAACAACATACATCAACATTGGGACAACACAACTGGCTTCTGTTCCCTTCGCATTATACGCTGCGAATAACCTTCCAGGTCCGGCAGGGCCAGCCGGACCAGCTGGGCCTGTTGGTGCAACTGGTGCAGCAGGCCCAGCCGGACCGGCTGGTCCCGCAGGTGCGGCGGGAGCAACGGGTGCAGCCGGTCCCGCTGGCCCTGCCGGTCCGCAAGGCCCTGCAGGTTCGATCAGTAATGCGCCTGCCAGCGGCGATCTTTCGGGCAACTATCCCGGTCCCGTAGTGCGTGCATTGCAGGGAAGGGCTGTGAGCAGTACCGCGCCAGCAAATGGCCAGGTATTACGCTTTAATGGAACAGACTGGGCCCCTTCTACAATAAGCGGCGGCGGCGGTGGTTTTACTATCCCGTTTATAACAACAGAGAATAACGCCGGAACTCTTTTTTCGATTACAAATGAGGGTGATGGGACTTCTATCGAAGGTGTCAATAACACCACCACCTCCAGTATCGCAGCTGTAAGAGGGCTTGTGAACAGTACGGCTCCGGGAGGATTCTCTACTGCGGTTCGCGGCATCAATAATGGAACAGGTGGACTGGGCATCGGAGTATGGGGTTCCCAGGCAGGAAGCGGATGGGGTGTCTATGGGGTTACGCCAAATGGTCTTGGTGTTTATGGAAATGCGTCAGGAAGTGGTACAGGCGTATATGCCAATAGTAATTCCGGTACGGGTTTGACAGCTGTGAGTAATAACGGCATTCCAGCCAGTTTTTCTGTATTCAATAATGCTAATAATAACAATGTGGTAAACGCCAACACACTCGGAAATGGAAGAGTGATCAATGTTTCGTCTTCCGGTAATGGTGTTGGAGTATTCTCTGCAACAGGTGCCGGCTTTGGCGTGCAGGGGGTAAGCAGTGAGCAAACCAGTGCTGGAATTGTAGGAGATAATACAGGTGCAGGTGAGGCAGTTGTTGGGCGTACTACCAGTGACATTGCGGGCGCAGTTGTTGGTCGTAATGATGGAGGTGGATACGGAGTAAGAGGTTTTATTTCGACAAGCACGGCGGGCTCGGGAATTGGAGTGCTTGGACAGGTTGGCGCCAATAGCAGCACCGGAAGCGCCGGACGATTTGAAAATTTCAACCAAAGCAATAATGTGCGCAGCACGTTGGAGGTTGAAACAAACGGAAATGGTAATATTCCTGATCAGACGAAAGGACATGCGGCTTCATTCCTGGTAAATAATACACAAAGTGTGGCTGCTGCCGTAAGAGGAGAAGTGAAAACTATTTTCGGCAACTTTGGAGCAGCCGGGATCTTCGGAGTTTCATCTGGTACGGGTGGCTTTGGCGGCTTGTTCCATGCATCGAATCCAACTGGTAATGGATCTGCACTGGTAGCGGTCACAGACGGTAATGGTAACGCGGTAACCGCGAATGCCGGCAAAAATGGTAATGCCATCGAAGCAAATATCGATGGAGCCGGTAATGCACTTTATGCATGGGTGCCTACATTCGCGACAGGACGCGCAGGGAAGTTTAATATTTTTAATACAAGCAATACAAGCGATGTGATAACTGTCACAACCGTCGGTAATGGTATCGCAGGCAATTTCAAAGTAGACCGTACGCAGGGAACCTCAGCTGCGGTAAAAGGTGAAGTGAATTCAATGTTCGCCAATTTCGGCACAGCGGGTGTATACGGTATTTCTTCAGGTACCGGCGGATTCGCGGGTTTATTTCATTCCTCAAATCCTGCAGGTAATGGCCCGGCGCTTCTTGCCATTGCAGAGGGAAATGGTAACGGTATAACTGCCAACGCGGATAAACTCGGAGACGGTGTCGAAACGACGGCGGACGGTACAGGAAGTGCTCTTTATGCATGGACGCCGAATTTCAGCAATGGCCGTGCAGGACGCTTTGTAAATTATAATGCAGCAAATATTAATCCTGTTGTTACAGTAGAAACAAGAAGTACAGGAAACCTGTTGCTTCTCAGATCTGGAACCAGCCCCGCAAACGTGGCGCGCATCAATGCCGCAGGCCGTGGTTTCTTTAATGGCGGTACACAAAACAACGGAGCGGATGTGGCGGAAGTTTTTGATGTGAATGGCGATGCCCGGTCTTATGAAGCTGGTGATGTACTGGTCATCTCAACAGATAAAGACCGTGCAGTAGAGAAATCCGGTGAACCTTATTCAACACTGGTAGCAGGTGTATACGCGACAAAGCCAGGTGTACTGCTGACAGAAGAACAGATCGATACGGATCTGTCAGACAAAGTGCCAATGGGTGTGATCGGAGTGATCCCGACGAAAGTTTGTATGGAAGGCGGCGCGATCAAAAGAGGAGATATGCTGGTCACTTCCTCGCAGGCAGGCGTTGCCATGAAAGCTGATCCGGATAAAGTAAAAGTAGGTCAGGTGATCGGTAAAGCATTGCAGGACTACAACGGGTCTGCTATTGAAAAAATTAAAGTACTGGTAAGTGTCAAATAACTAATCTGAAAAAAAGAAGTATGAAAAAATACCTGATCCTCACACTGTCACTTGTTGCTGTGCTGGAGATAAATGCACAGAACACGGAAAAAAACAGAACTGGTGAAAGCATCGGCCAGCAGTATAAAAATAACAAAGTGCCCGGGTTGCAGTATGCATCGGCTCAATCGTCTTCGCCTGCCCAGGTTCAGCCTCATGTCTCCATGGTGGAAGAAATCAAAAATGGTAAGTATGGAAAAGTCCTGACAGGAGGAGCGGCCGCCCCGGCTCCATCGGCAGCCCGTTCGGCTAATCAAAAGCTTGCCAGCGATAGGGCTGCTTCGCAGGCAGAACCATCAGGCCAAAAGGCAACGGCGGCTCCCGCGTTCAACATTCCCTCTCAGGGGAATGTGTCTGAAGAGTCTGCCGTGCCGGCCAAGGCTGTTCCCGCAAATGAGCTCAAGCGTTTACCTGTTAAAAAAGACCAACAATAACGCGCTTCCTTTTTTGGTAAGTAGACTAGGCGTAAATTGCAGGCCATGCAAAGTGTAAAACTCTGCCTGGCCTTTTTTCTTTTATCCATTTCCTGTTTTGCGCAGGATAAAGATTCGCTGGATAATGAAAGGCTGGCTAAAATGATAAACCTATCCGAAGTAATTGTCCGCACAGACGTGAACGTTCCTAAGTTCATGGATCGTGTGAAGAACGATACAACTTTCTACAAGGCGTTCAAAAACCTTCACGTCCTTGGTTTCACTTCATTGAATGATATCCGGATCCTTGATAAGAAAGGAAACGGTAAAGCTGGTATGCAAAGCAAAACTGTCCAGACAAGAGCCTACGGATGCCGCACTATGGAGACATTATCAGAGACAACGCAGGGCGATTTTTACGATAGCAAACAAAACTTCAACTATTACACAGCGGAACTCTACGCCGGGTTGTTTTTTACAAATGGAAAGATCTGCGGGGAGAATAATATCGTCGCAGGAACTAACTTTTCAGCAAAAGGAAAAAGCGGTACTGACAAACATAAGGAACAGCTGAAGATGCTGTTCTTCAATCCCGGAAAGAAAATACCCGGCATACCTTTCATCGGAGATAAGATCAACATCTTTGATCCGGATGTGGCGGAGTTATATGACTTTTCGATCGACCAGGTAGACTATGAAGGGAAACAGGCTTACTTATTTATTGTAAAAGCCCGGGAAGATCTTGGCGGTAAAAGAAACAAGATCGTGATCGACAATATGACCACCTGGTTTGATGCAAAGACAATGGAAGTAATGGCCCGCAATTACAAAATGAGTTATGATGCCGGTGTTTACGATTTTGATGTGGAAATGGAAGTGGAGATGACCAAATTCAACGGGTATCTTGTTCCAAAGACTTTGCGTTACAGGGGTAATTGGGATGTCGTATTCAAAAAGAGGGAAAGAGGGGTTTTTGCGGCAACATTATTTGATTTTAAGACTGAATAAGAGAGACAGCGGACGGCAGACGGGTCATTTGTTAAGGCTATATCTTCACAGTCCAGGAAGAATTACCTCTTGAAATTATTGCCTGCGGTCCGTTGTCAGTCATCTGTCTTTTAGCTCTCCATCCTGTTCCCGATCGCACTCACATATTTTCTCCATTTTTCAATTACCTGGTCAATGTCCGGGGGGAGATCTGTATCGAAATGCATTTCTTCGCCTGTCGTCGGGTGAACAAATCCAAGTGTTTTTGCATGAAGTGCCTGCCTTGGGCAGATGGCAAAACAGTTGTCCACAAACTGCTTGTATTTTGCGTAAACGGTCCCTTTAACGATCCGGTCGCCACCGTAGAAGTCATCGCTGAAAAGCGGATGCCCCAGGTGTTTCATGTGGACCCTGATCTGGTGAGTGCGTCCTGTTTCAAGAATACATCTCACCAGCGTAACGTAATTGAAGCGCTCCATCACTTCATAGTGTGTAATAGCTTCTTTGCCATGATCGCCTTCGGGATAGGCTTCAAATAATTTACGGAAGCGTAAATGTCGTCCAACATGCGCAACGATCGTCCCCCTGTCTTCGGGCATATCTCCCCAGACCAATGCGGTGTATTGCCGTTTGGTGGTATGGTCAAAGAATTGTTTTGCCAGGTGGCGCATTGCTTTGTCATTCTTTGCAAGCACGAGTAAGCCGCTGGTGTTCTTATCGATGCGGTGAACCAGTCCAAAGCGTGGAAGGGATTCTTCGGAAATGTCCGGTTGCTGCTGTTGCAGGTACCAGGCGATGCCGTTCAGTAAAGTACCTGTATAGTTACCGCTGCCGGGATGAACCACCATGCCGGCAGGTTTGTTGATCACCATGAGGTCCGCGTCCTCATATACGATGTTCAGCGGGATGTTTTCGGGAACAACATCGGTGTCTTCAGGGCTCATGTCCGAAAAGACCACGATCTCGTCCAGTGCCTTTATTTTGTGGTTAGGACGCACTTCTTTGCCATTCACTAAGATCAGCCCGTTATTGATGGCCTGCTGTAATTTATTTCGCGTTGCACCTTCGATCCTGTTCATCAGGTACTTATCGATCCTTAACGGTTCCTGGCCCTTATCGGTCTTAAAATTGAACCGTTCATAAAGCTCTTCGCTGGTTTCACTGATCTCCGGCAAATCTCCTTCTTCATATGGTAAAGATCCATCCTGCATTATTCGTGATTTTGTGCAAAGGTAACGGATGAAAAATTCTTGGTAAATTGCAGGTTCGTTATGAAGCAAAAAATTGAATTCAGGGATCTTGCACAAATGAGATACAAGGAAGCCTGGGACTACCAGGAGGCCCTTTTGCAGGAATCTGTAGGAATAAAGGCCGCTTTGCGAAACCTTGCGGATTCGGGGGAAAGCGAGGGGGAGGTATTATTGCAAACGCGTCACTATCTTCTTTTTGTCGAGCATCCTCCTGTTTACACACTCGGCAAAAGCGGCGATATCGCCAATGTTTTGTTGAGTGAAGAGGAGATGGGCAGGAGGGGGATCGACTTCTTCAAGATCAATCGTGGAGGAGATATTACTTTTCATGGCCCGCAGCAATTGGTAGGATACCCGATCCTGGATCTTGAAAAATTTTTCACGGATATAGGCCGCTATCTCCGCAATATCGAAGAAGCGATCATTCTTACACTGGCGGAATACGGGATCGTGTCAGGACGTTCCGAAGGCGAAACAGGTGTATGGATCGATGCCGATAAAAAAGGCATGGAGCGAAAGATCTGTGCCATTGGTGTCCGCAGCAGCCGTTGGGTGACGATGCATGGATTTGCCCTTAATGTGAATACAGACCTCGCTTATTTTGAAAACATCATTCCCTGCGGGATCAGGGATAAGCAGGTCACTTCAATCGAAAAGGAATTGGGGCATCCGGTGGATTTTGAAGAGGTGAAGGAAAGGGTTAAACGGAATTTCGCTAAAGTTTTCGACGCTGAATTAACTGGTTGATCAAAGCAGACCATATTGTAAGATGTCAGTATGTCGACAGTAAAGCGGCAGTACAGATAGTGCAGAGATGCTGTAGGGATGGGTTATAGGACCGGTAGGGGCCTGCTATAACCACAGTATGACCCTGGTAGGTGGGTAGTAGGTATGTAGTAGGTCTTCAGTAGGTAAGTAATAGGTAAATAGTAGGTAAGTAGTAGGTAAGTAGTAGGTAAATAGTAGGTAAGTAGTAGGTACGTAGCAGGTGGTCTGATGTAAGTTATTGATTTTCACTAATTTGAATAATGATTTGATTTGGCCCGGATTGTATGATCCTGACTATAAGGAAATTGTGATAAAGGAGTAGTATGGGGGCGATTTTCAGACGAAAGAATCAGGGCATTTCGTTTGGATGTGGGGGAGGTTGCTTCAAGCAGCCAGGCGTAGGAGTAGCCCGAAGGACGCAGAGCTCCGCAAGGAACGCAAAGAAACGTGTAACTGAATAATCAATAACTTTCACTGACCGTAGCGTTGCTGGTGCGACTTCCGCGCCAGATAATCCGGGAAGTTTTGAAGGCCTGACGGAACTAGTACCTTTTTAGAACTCTTTTGGTAAGAAAAACTTATTCTTCTCAACGAGCTTTTCATCTTCATAAAGCTCAAACTTATACCAGCCTGACCTGTAGAAAGTGGATTTATCCAGCTTAAAGCTTTTTTCTTTAATGTTCTTTAATTCGAACAGTGCGTCATCAGTCAGCGTAAAGAATTTGATGTTATATGCTTTACCTTCCTCGGGAAGATTGATCTTGATATAGCCGTCTTTGAAGGTGTATACGAATTTTGAAGGAACCCATGATTCAACTCTTGGAGCGCTGTTATTGGCAACAGGAGGGCGGCCATTTGATCCATCGATCGAGGGAATGGTGAAGTTGCCATTTTGCAGGCGTCCCGGCCTGTCTTTCCTGATCATCGTGTCTATCACCGGCCTTTTGGCGTCACTGAACAAAAACACGCCTTTATCGAGCATGATATACAGGCGGTAAAACATGCGGTCATTTGCTGCTTTTGTATCTACGTAACCGTTTTCAGGGGTAGTGGGGTCTGCTACCGTCAGAATAGTCTTATAGCCGGAAAGGCTGTCGAACGAGCGTTGGATACTGATCTGCTTGATATTTTCAAACTTATTCACCCAACCGATCACGATACGGTTGTTGCCAATGTTTTTCAATGAAAACCTGGGAAGGGTGTCTTGCGCCAGCAACGGTGTGCAGGCAACAGTAAGAAGGATAAAAATAGGCAGGGTCAGTTTGTGCATGGTACTTAGAACGAATCAGGATAAGGATTCTTATTCAGAAGTCACAAAGATAGGGCAGAGAGGTAAAAAATCAGAAGTTTAACGTTCCTTTTGGCAGTGATCGGTTGCCTTGTAATCCACCACTGTGGATAACAAGAAGCCTGCTGCCCGAAGGAAAGAATGACCGGCTCACGAGATCGTCTACTGCGCGGAACAGCTTTGCCGTGTATACAAAATCCGTTGGTATGCCTGTTTCTGCATAAAAATCATTCATGAACCGGAGAAGTGAGGGGGTAAAGCGCGCGTACCCGCCTTCATGATGATCATGCAAAAGTGTCCAGTCCGCATGCACAGGGGCCAGTTGAAAGGAGATCTGCTCCTGCAGTGAATGATTGTTTTTCATAGCGCTGATGCTGATAACTGTTGAAGACTCAGGTAGGGCATTGATCAGTCCGGCGGTCATAGTACCTGTTCCCGCCATGCAGAGATAGTGGGAGTAAATCTGCGCCGGTATTGCGGCTATTGTGGCTGCTCCTTTGACTCCAGCCGCGCCGTATCCGCCTTCAGGGACCAGGATATAGTCGCGTGAGCTTATGTTCAGCTCTCCCGGAACATGTTTCTCTTTATAATCCGTGCGTGAAATAAAATGCAGCTGCATTCCTTCTTTTTTTGCGTCAAGCAAAGCCTGGGACCATTCGGCAGGCTCTTCTCCACGGATAATACCAATCGAGTGAAGACCATTTTCGCGGCAAACAGCGGCTGTTGCGACAATATGATTTGACCAGGCGCCGCCGAAAGTGAGCAATCCTTTTTTTTGCTGAGAGATGGCTTCTTCAAGATAAAAACGGAGCTTGAACCACTTATTACCGGAAATAACAGGATGTAATTTATCCAGTCTGAGCACAGACACGCGGATGTCTGGAGGATACCTTCCCGCTATTTCATCAACCGTTATATGATCAGGAGACAATGAATTAAGCATAAAAATTACTACCAGCCTTGGCGAATTTACTTTAATTTACGCCGCAAATTAAAAAGGTATATGCAACCAACATTAGTTATCCTTGCTGCCGGTATGGCTTCCCGCTATGGCAGTATGAAACAAATACAAGGCTTTGGACCTGGTGGTGAAACGATCATGGATTATTCCATTTATGACGCTATCCGTTCTGGTTTTGGAAAAGTTGTCTTTATCATCCGTCGTGATTTTGCCGAGGATTTCAAGAATATATTCGAACCTAAGTTGAAAGGAAAGATCGCTATCGAATATGCTTACCAGGATATGGAAGCATTTACCGAAGGATATACTTTTCCAGAAGAAAGGAAGAAGCCCTGGGGTACTGCACATGCGGTATTGTGCGCAAAGGATGTGGTGAATGAGCCATTCGCAGTGATCAATGCTGATGATTTCTATGGCCACAATGCGTTCGAAAATGCAGCTGACTTCCTGGTGCACGACTGTTCCCCTAAAAATTATGCGATCGTCGGTTATGACCTGCTTAAAACGCTTTCTGACTATGGTACGGTGAACCGTGGCGTTTGTGGTCTGGATGCGCAGGGCAGCCTCGCTACGATCACTGAGCGGATCAATATTGCAAAAAAAGGTGATCAGATCCTGGTTGATGATAACCTGGAGCCAAAAGAACTCAGCCTTGACACAAGGGTTTCCATGAACTTCTGGTGCTTTGATCCATCTTTCTTCTCCTATACACAGCAACTGTTCCGCGAATTCCTTCAGGAAGCTGGCCAGGAACTGAAATCAGAATTCTTTATTCCGATCGTCGCTGACAAATTCATCAAGGAAGGCGGCCGGGTGGAGATCATTCCAACTACCTCATCCTGGTTCGGCGTTACCTACAAGGAAGACGCTCCCTTTGTGGAGAACAGTTTGAACGAGTTGATCGGGAAAGGGGAGTATCCGGAGAGGTTGTGGCCGGTGGAGTAAAGCTACGATGGCAGATTACCGATGGCCGTTGGCCGAACTTCGGGCTCCGTTAAATAATAATAGAAAAGAGGCCTCTGGTTTAAGAAGGCCTCTTTTCTATTATACAGATTCGTTATGCGGAGCCCGGTCAACGGTCAACGGTCAACGTCTCTAATTCGCTTTTACCATAAAAACATAATCTTCAATTTTCTTGACCTGCAATGTTCTGTCGAGATAAGAGATCGAAGATTTCGAACTGAGTTTTACGCGGGAGTAAGCAGAATCTTTCGTCTTCATGTCATTCAGGGCTTTGTAGATATGCTTGGACTGAAGGGCAAATACCACGCCTACAGATTCGGCTTCGCGTGTGCTGAGGATACCGATCACTTCGCCTTCATGGTTGAGTACGGGTCCGCCGCTGTTTCCCGGATTTGCCGCGATGGCGATCTGGCAACTGAGCGTGTCTCCGTTATAACCGGTTTTTGCACTCAGGTAGCCCTGGCCATAAACGATCTCATCACGTGGATATCCAAGAGTGTAAACTGGTTCCGCGAGATCTGTGGAAGATTTGCTGAAAGCATACGGTGGTGCCGCCATTGGTTTGAAGTTCTGATCCTCGATCTTCAGGATGGCCAGATCCTTTTCCACGTCGCTATATACAAGCACTGCATTGAAAATCGCGCCGCTTCTGTTCTGTACGGCAATGTTCTTTGCATTCTTTACCACGTGAGCATTTGTCACAAGGAGGCCTTTCCCATCAATGATAAAGCCGGTACCGCCCGACTTGAATACCTGGGGCGCAGCGGGTTTGTCTGTAGCCGGAGCCGGTGTGGTAATGATCTGGTCCTGCAGGTTATTCACCACTGATTTCTGATGCTGCTGCTCAATTTTCACTTCATCAAGATCGCGGCTCAGTGCCTGCAGCTTCTGGGTGTCATTTTTCGGAGAGATCGACCAGATCAGGCCGCTCATCGCAAGGGCTGTAATGCCGGCAATGGAGGCTGCAATAGCCGTAACCCGCTTGGAGCGGTTCCAGAGGTATACGAGTTTTGCCTTGCCTTTCAGCTTGTCTGCATGGATCTTCCCTGTCTGTGCGAGGTCTGTATGAACTTCGTTCAGGGTATTCTGGAATTTCTGCCATTCACCAAAGCGGTTCATTTGCTGAAGGAAAAGCGTATGCTCAACCACCAGCTGGTCTACTTCACTATTCGTTTTCCGCAGGTTTTCAAAATGCAGCCTTTCGTCGGGGTTCATCTCACCTCGGATATAGCGTTCAACCGCATCAAGTATCATTATATCGTTGTTCTCATTCATCACGCTGTCCGTTTTTATAATGCGTAAAAAATATCTTTTTAAGCCTGACCAGGCACTTATATTTCTGCGTTTTGGCGTTTTCGGCGTTGGTGTACCCAAAATTACCTGCAATTTCCTGCATATTCTTTTTTTGCAGGTAGAACGCTTCAAGCAAGCTTTTGCAGGGTTCTCCCAGGCTGCCGATCGCCTTATTCATCATTTCAAATTCCTGGTCACGGCGGGCATGCTCTTCCACATCATCTTCCACCGGTACGGTGGATTCCGCGTGTCCTATATCTCCGCCATAACGGCTGCTTTGCTGTAATCGCTTGAGCCACAGTCGCCTGGATACCGAATACAGGTAAGTTTTGATCTGGCAATTCAATTCAAAGCTGCCTGAGCGGGCTTTTTCATAAAGAACGATCATCGCTTCCTGAAATATGTCTTTCGCGTCATCAGCCGAACCGTTGTTGTTGATTATCAAGGATTGAATGGTCGAATAATTCTCCTTATAGATCGCTTCAACGGCCTTTTTATCGTTACGGGCCAGTCCCTGGAGCAAAACCTTTTCTGAAAACTCTACTTTCACTATCCGTTTTTTAATACTTTTTTTTAAAAATAGTAACCCTTATCCTGCTCAAAAAAAATATTTAAAAAAACAGGGTTACCTTTTTTCAATCCAGGTATAAACACTGAAATATTTCAAAAATTCAAATTCAACAAACACATGAAAAAGCTTTTCATCGTTATGGCTGTAGCTTCTATCGCATTCGTATCTTGCAACAACGAAAGCGCTTCTGAGCAAGCTAAGCAAGATTCAGCAGCGATCGCTGATTCAATCGCTAAAGCTGAAGCTGCTGCTGCAGCTGCTGCAACTCCTTCAGTAGATACAACTGCTAAAGTTGATACTGCTGCTAAAGTTGACACTACTGTTAAACACTAAGACTTTTAATAGGCAAGCGTCAAAGCCGTTCCGGTCTCCGGGGCGGCTTTCTTGTTTTAGTTGACCGTTGTTCGTTGGCCGTTGCCCGGTTAAGAAGTTAATGAACAGGACTTTAGTCCTCCAATTGACATAATCGCCGGTCGTCGGACAACGGTCAACGGACAACGGTCAGCGAAAAACCGTACCTTTGCCGCTTCTTATATATAAATAATACAATCAGTGATTACATTTGAATCGTTAGGATTAGAAGAAGGCATTCTTGCCTCTATCCAACAACTTGGTTTTACCCAACCTACTCCTATTCAGGAAAAAGCCATCCCGGTACTGCTCCAGGGTACCAAAGATTTCGTGGGGCTGGCACAAACCGGAACAGGAAAGACGGCGGCTTTCGGCCTCCCCCTGCTCCATCTCATCCGCAAGGAAGATAAATTTCCCCAGGCACTGGTGATCTGCCCGACAAGGGAATTGTGCCTGCAGATAACCAATGATCTGAATTCATTCAAACCTAAAAAAGCGAATATATCTGTCACCGCTGTTTATGGTGGTACTTCTATCGTAGAGCAGATCCGTGAACTAAGAAGAGGCACACATATCGTGGTAGCAACTCCCGGCCGTTTGATCGACCTGATCGAAAGAAAAGCAGTTGACCTTGAACAGATCCATTACGTGGTGCTGGATGAAGCTGACGAAATGCTGAACATGGGTTTTAAAGATGATATCGAATTCATCCTGAAAAATACACCCAACCGCCAGAGCACCTGGCTCTTCAGTGCAACCATGCCGGCTGAGATCCGTAACGTGAGCAAGCGTTATATGGACAAGCCGTTCGAGATCACTATCGGTAAAGTAAATGCCGGTAATGCGAATATCGATCACCAGTACTATGCTACGCAACACGTAAACCGTTATGAAACGCTGAAGCGTATCATCGATTTCAACCCTGGTATCTATGGTATCATCTTTACCCGTACGAAAGCTGATGCGCAGGGCGTAACAGAGCAACTGATCCGTGAAGGCTATGATATCGAAGCATTGCATGGTGATCTGACACAGCAGCAGCGTGATAAAGTGATGAGCCGTTTCCGTGAGAAAAGCATTCAGCTGCTCATTGCAACAGATGTGGCCGCCCGTGGTATTGATGTATCAGGGATCACACACGTTATCAACTATGAGCTTCCTGACGATACAGAGGTTTACACACACCGCAGTGGTCGTACCGGCCGTGCTGGTAAAAGCGGGATCTCTTTGTCCCTGGTTACTCCAAAAGAAGCATACCGTCTTCGCCAGATCGAAAAACTGGTGAATACCCGTTTCCATAAAATGGATATTCCTTCCGGTAAGGACGTTTGCCGTAAACAATTCTTCCACTTCATCGATAAGATGTTAAGTGCTGATATCAGTCACGGCGAGTATGAAACTTACCTGCCGTTGCTGAAAGAAAAATTTGAACACGTAGATAAAGAAGAGATCATGCAGCGGGTTGCCGCATTGGAGTTCGATCGCTTCCTTAAGTATTATGAGAACGCCGCGGATCTTAACCTGCGTGATGATCGTCGTGGAGAAAGAAGCGAGAGAACTGCTTCACGTGAACCAAGGGCAAGGGCAGCTGGTGATGGTAATTACCAACGCTTGTTCGTTAACCTGGGAACGAAGGATGGTTTCTATAAAGCCAGCTTCCTGCAGTTCATCCTGGATATGAGCGACCTTAAGAAAGATGTGCTGGGCCGCATTGATATGAAAGAGATGAACAGCTGGATCGAAATAGAAGGCGCAGCTGCCAAGAAGATGATGAAAGCAATGGACGGAAAGAACTTCAGAGGCCGTAAGATCCGGATGAATGATGCAGACTCTGGTGGCGGAAGAAGAAAGTAACCAGATTTAATTTTTTTATATTCAATAGATTTTTATATTTGTTTGACAATGGCACTCGTAAAAGCATATACCCGATTTTATTTTTACTTCTTTTTTACAATGAAGCCGGGTACGCTTTGTTTGAGCCTTAGTTAATACGAACAACTAAATCAAGATAAAGAGTCCCGGCTTAAAGCCGGGACTTTTGTTTTAATGCACTATATGCAAACAAAAGTTTCGATACAGGGATATGAAGGCAGTTTCCACCAGGTGGCAGCGCGCACATTCTTTGGTAAGCAGGTGGAAGTAATTCCCTGCGCCACATTCCGCGAAGTGATAAAGATTGCAGGAAATAAGAAAGAAAGCGACGGTGCTGTCATGGCAATTGAAAACTCTATCGCAGGGAGCATTCTTCCCAATTATAACCTGCTGCAAAAGTCCAGCCTTAAGATCGTCGGAGAAATTTATCTCCAGATCAAACAAAACCTTCTTGTTAATCCGGGTGTGAAACTCGAAGATATCCGCGAAGTGCATTCACATACGATGGCATTGCAACAATGCTATGATTTCCTTGATAAGTACAAATGGAAACTAGTAGAAACGGAAGACACTGCCTTAAGTGCCAAACATATTCATCAGCATAAAAGCAAACATATCGCTGCAATTGCGAGTAAACTTGCTGCTGAACTTTTCAACCTGGATATGATCGCTCCCGGTATCCAGACAATGAAAAATAACTATACCCGCTTTCTGGTGCTGCAACGCGAAGATGTTGCCGCACCCGTTGAAGGAGCCGACAAAGCTTCTGTGAATTTTCATACAGATCACTCCAAAGGAAGCCTCGCCAAAGTATTAAGCCGTATCGCCGATGGCGGTATCAATCTTAGTAAGCTGCAGAGCTTCCCCATCCCCGGCAGCGATTTCAAATACAGCTTTCATGCAGATATGGAATTCGAATCAGTGGATCAGTTCAACGAAGTGATCAGAAATATCACTCCGTTAACCGAGGAGATCAAAGTGTATGGACTGTACAAGAACGGGAACAACAAAGTTTAAAAGATTAAAGAGTTGAAAGTTTAAAAGTTCAGGGCTATACGTTAATAAAACTAACCTGTTAAACTGCCAGACCTATTTAAGCCTTCAAACTCTAACTATTA
This sequence comes from Terrimonas ginsenosidimutans, assembly GCF_022012415.1. Classification (GTDB taxonomy): domain Bacteria; phylum Bacteroidota; class Bacteroidia; order Chitinophagales; family Chitinophagaceae; genus Terrimonas_A; species Terrimonas_A ginsenosidimutans. The sequence continues at coordinate 129,503 of NZ_JAKLTR010000009.1, read as the reverse complement.
AACTGTTAAACAATTAAACTTTTAAACTTTTCTCACTTCGCATGAAAACCGCAAAACGCCTCGATGGAATTGGAGAGTACTATTTTTCGCAAAAGCTGCGTGAGATAGAAGAGCTGAACAAGCAGGGAAAGCAGATCATTAACCTGGGTATCGGAAGCCCTGATCTTCCACCACATCCGGAGGTGATCAGGACGTTACAGGAGGAAGCTGCCAAACCTAATACGCATGCGTATCAATCCTATAAAGGTTCGCCGGTATTGCGTAAAGCATTTGCTGACTGGTATCATAACTGGTATGGCGTTGAGTTAAGTGCGGAAACGGAAATCCTGCCCTTGATCGGGAGTAAGGAGGGGATCATGCATATCTGTATGACCTATCTCGATAAAAAAGATGAAGTACTGGTGCCGAATCCCGGATATCCAACTTATCGCAGTGCGGTAAAACTGGCAGGTGGTAAATGCGTGGAGTATGAATTGAAAGAGAAGAATAACTATGCGCCGGACTTCAGCAAGCTTGAGAAAAAAGATCTGTCCAGAGTGAAGCTGATGTTTGTCAACTATCCTCAGATGCCAACAGGGCAATTGCCGACGAAGGAGTTGTTTGAGAAGCTGGTTGCGTTCGGTAAGAAGCATGATATCCTGATCATTCATGATAATCCTTACAGTTTTATTCTGAATGAAGATCCGGTAAGCCTGCTGTCTGTTGACGGTGCAAAAGAGATAGTGATCGAATTGAATTCACTTAGCAAGTCACATAATATGGCGGGATGGCGTGTAGGTGTATTATGTGGTGCGAAAGAAAGGGTAGAAGAAGTGCTTCGCTTTAAAAGCAATATGGACAGCGGGATGTTCCTGCCTCTTCAGCTGGCTGCCGCAAAGGCGCTGACCCTTGGAAAAGAATGGCAGGACGAAGTGAATGCGATCTACCGCGAAAGACGCGAGAAAGTATTTGAACTGCTCGAGACGCTGGAGTGCATTTATTCAAAAGAGCAAGCGGGGATGTTTGTTTGGGCAAGGATCCCTTCAGCCTATAAGACCGGTTTCGAACTGAGTGATAAAGTATTGTATGAAGCAAACGTATTTATCACTCCGGGTGGGATATTCGGAACAGCTGGCGATAAGTATATCAGGGTAAGTCTTTGTGCGCCGGTATCGAGGTTTGAAGAGTCACTGCAAAGGATAAAGAGTTTAAAGGTTTAAAAGTTGTCGCTAATCAGCCATAACTTTTAAACGACAAAAACAGAACTTTTAAACCATTAAACATTTAAACTACTTGAGGAATGGAACGCAAAAAAGTTGCAATAATCGGAGTGGGGTTGATCGGAGGTTCACTGGCGATCCGTCTTCACGAGCGAAAGATCTCTTCCAGGCTGATAGGCGTGGATGTGAATCCGGATCACCTGGAGAAAGCGATGGAAATGGAGTTGGTAGACGAAGTGCTGCCAATGAGCGAAGCGATCGCAGCAGCGGAGGTAGTGGTACTGGCCATACCGGTAGACAAGCTGGTGACCATGCTTCCATCAATTATGGACCAGATCAACAACCAGATCGTTATAGATCTTGGGTCAACAAAAGCACAATTGATCAATGTTATTAAAGATCATCCTAAAAGGGGGAGATATGTAGCCACGCATCCCATGTGGGGTACCGAGTACAGCGGTCCACAGGCAGCGGTGCGTGGCGCCTATGAAAACAAGGCAGTGATCATTTGCAATCCGCAGGATAGTGATGAAGACGCATTGATATGGACAAAAGAAATGTATAAAAAGATCGGGATGCATCTGCTTGAAATGGAAGCAGGGGCGCATGATCTACATGCTGCCTACGTAAGCCATATTTCACACATTACTTCTTTCGCCCTCGCTAATACTGTATTGGAGAAAGAGAAGGAAGATAAGGCGATCTTCGAAATGGCCAGTGCCGGTTTTGAAAGTACGGTAAGGCTGGCCAAAAGTAATCCGGCGATGTGGGTGCCGATCTTTATGCAGAATAAAATAAATGTGCTGGATGTATTGACCGAGCACATTGCACAGTTGACCCGGTTTAAAGAGAGCATCGAGAAGGATGATACACAATCTCTGCAAACCCTTATCTCCGATGCAAACAAGATCCGCAGGATACTTAAATAACAATAGAAGGCTGTACACATCAGCCGCCGTTTTTTAATTTTTAAATTTGACTTTTTACTTAATAACTTACAAACCAATAAAGACATATGCAAACAGCCGAACAAACAACAGCAAACGCAGCGCAGGAAGCATGGAAAAAACGACCGCTGATCATTAGTGGACCATGCAGTGCGGAAACAGAAGAGCAGGTTCTCGCAACAGCCCAAAGGCTGGCGGCTACCGGCCGGGTTAATATGCTCCGCGCGGGCATCTGGAAACCGCGTACAAAACCAGGTATGTTCGAAGGTATCGGGGCGAAAGGTTTACCATGGCTGCAGCAGGCGAAAAAGCTGACAGGCTTGCCCACCACGGTGGAAGTGGCAACAGGTAAACAGGTGGAAGATGCCCTGACATTTGACGTGGATGTTCTTTGGGTAGGTGCGCGTACAACAGTGAACCCGTTCAGCGTACAGGAAGTAGCTGATGCATTAAGAGGTGTGAATGTGCCTGTGCTGATCAAAAACCCGATCAACCCTGATCTTGAATTATGGGCCGGTGCGGTTGAAAGGATCGCCCGTGCGGGAATCAAAGATATTGGCCTGATCCACCGTGGATTCTCTTCTTATGGCAATACGGAATTCAGGAATGCTCCAATGTGGCACCTGGCGATCGAGATGAAACTGAAGCATCCGCATATGCCGATCATCAATGACCCTTCTCATATCTGCGGCCGTCGCGATATCCTCCAGGAAGTAATGCAACGCGCAATTGATCTCGACTATGATGGCCTGATGATAGAAAGCCATATCGATCCGGATAATGCCTGGAGTGATGCGAAACAACAGATCACACCGGAACGTCTGAAAGAGATGCTCGAAGCGATCATCTGGAGAAAAGAAGACAGCAACTCTGCTGAATATCATGCTGCATTGGAAAAACTGCGCCAGCAGATCAATCACCTGGATGACGAACTGATGCAGATCCTCAGCCAGCGTATGAAGATCGCAGAAAAGATCGGACAGTATAAGAAAGATAACAATATCACGATCCTCCAAACCAACCGCTGGAACGAGATCATCGAGAAAGCATTTGCAAAAGGAGATAAGACGGGCCTGAGTAAAGAATTCATCACGAAGTACTTTGATGCGGTGCATATGGAAAGCATCAATCATCAGAAAAAAGTGATGGACGCGTAGATCGTTAACCGTTCACTGTTGTCTGTTGCCCGGAAGGCTGACAGACAACGGTGAACGGTCATGTCTACGGTCTCTTTTATTTCCAATAACAAGCTATGCAACATAAAAAGTATAAATTTTCAACCGCTGCTACCGATTTTTATTTTGGAGGAAGTTTTTCCCAATTGAAGACAATCATCGATCAGAAAGCAACAGTGTTGCTTACCGATGAGAATGTTTTTAATGCCCATTCTAAAAAGTTCAAAGGCTGGAGGACGATCGTGATCAAAGCGGGAGAAGCATACAAGATCCAGTCGACGGTTGATGATATTATTGATCAGTTGATAGATTTAGAGACTGACCGGAAAACCACACTTGTGGGAATTGGCGGCGGTGTGATCACGGATATTGCTGGTTATGTTGCGGCTGTTTACATGCGCGGATTGAAATTTGGTTTTATTCCCACTTCTTTACTTGCGCTTGTAGACGCTTCTGTTGGGGGTAAGAATGGGATTGATGTGGGGATGTACAAGAATATGGTCGGTGTGATCCGCCAACCATCCTTTATCCTGCATGATATCAGTTTATTGAAAAGCCTTCCTGATAAGGAGTGGATCAATGGATTTGCAGAGATCATTAAGCATGCCTGCATAAAAGATGCGGCTATGTTCCGGGAACTGGAGGCGAATGATCTTTCCGTATATCAGAAAAAGCCGAAGCTGATCGCCGCACTTTTACAGCGCAATGCTCAGCTGAAGGCTAAGGTAGTACAGGAGGATGAGTTTGAAACATCTGTGCGTCGCCTCTTGAATTTTGGGCATACACTCGGGCATGCGATCGAAAATCAGTATGCACTGATGCATGGGCATGCAGTGGCAATAGGAATGACCTATGCGTGTCATATCTCAGCACAATTATCGGGGTTCAAACAAACAGATCGCGTCGTAAAAGTGCTGGAACAGTACGGGCTGCCCACTTACATGTCATTTGACAGGCAGCTGGCTTTCGATCTGTTGAAGATGGACAAGAAGCGCGAGAAAAAGGAAATGAACTATGTGTTGCTGGAAAAAGTGGGGAAGGGTGTAGTAAAAAGCATACCGCTGGTTCAATTAGAAAAAATCATTCAAGCATTACCGAAGTGAAAGTAACAATACAACCCGGCGGTCTGACAGGCATTATACAGTCGCCAGCATCAAAAAGTTCGATGCAGCGCGCATGTGCTGCTGCTCTTGTTGCAAAAGGAAAAAGTGAGATCTTCAATCCTGGTCATAGCAACGATGATAAAGCCGCAATGGATATCGTGAGCCGGCTGGGCGCAAAGCTCGAAGATCTGAACGATGGAACACTCCTGATCAGCAGTGAGGGCGTAAAACCTGTGGCTCCCTTTATTGATTGCGGTGAGTCCGGTTTGAGTATCCGCATGTTTACCCCGATAGTAGCTTTGAGCGAGGAAGAAGTGACGATCAAAGGATCTGGCAGCCTTGTTACAAGACCGATGGATTTTTTCGACGAAATTCTTCCGCATCTCGGTGTCAGAGTGAAATCGAATCAGGGTAAATTGCCTTTGGTTATCCAGGGACCGCTGAAGCCTGCGGACATTACTGTCGACGGGTCTTTAAGTTCCCAGTTTCTGACAGGCTTGTTACTTGCTTACGCAGCTGCGGGTGCCAGTGATGTGGCGATAAAGGTAACGAACCTGAAAAGCCGTCCCTATATCGATCTTACGCTTGACGTAATGAAACGGTTTGGATTAAAAACTCCGGAAAACCGGAACTACGAAGAGTTTTATTTCAGTGTGGACGAGGTCAGGAATGATACGGAAGCACAACGTTATACTGTGGAAGGAGACTGGAGTGGCGGTGCATTTCTGCTTGTGGCAGGGGCTATTGCGGGACCGATCATTGTAAGAGGTCTTGATATAGCATCAACCCAGGCCGATAAAGCGATCGTACAGGCTTTGATCAGTGCGAATGCAGGAATTGCGATCGAGGCAAAAGAGATAAAACTTCATCCCGCAGATCTTTCTGCATTTGAGTTTGACGCAACGGACTGCCCTGATCTCTTTCCTCCACTCGTTGCTCTTGCGTCTTACTGTAAAGGAGAAACAAGGATCAAAGGCGTAAGCAGACTGGCGCATAAAGAAAGTGACCGTGGGTTAACATTGCAGGAAGAGTTTGGTAAGATGGGCGTTGAGATACATCTTGAAGGAGATCTGATGCGTGTTACGGGAGGTAAGGGTGTCAACGGAGCACCGGTAAGCTCAAGACACGATCATCGTATTGCTATGGCTTGCGCCGTGGCGGCGCTGAAAGCTGCGGGGGAAACAACCATCGAGCATGCTGAAGCTGTTAACAAATCGTATCCTGATTTTTACAGTGATCTCAAACAACTTGGTAGTGTTGTATCTTTAAACCATCAATTCAATTTTCATGAATAGCTTTGGCCGCATATTCAGGGTGCATATTTTCGGAGAGTCACATGGTGAATCTGTAGGCATTGTTATTGATGGATGTCCTGCAGGTCTGTCATTATCGGAGGAAGATCTTTTGCCCGATCTTGAAAGACGTAAAGGTGGAAAACAAAAGGGAACAACCCCGCGCCAGGAAGCTGACTACCCGTTTTTTAAAAGTGGTGTATTCAATGGTAAAACAACCGGTGCGCCGATCACTATTCTTTTTGAAAATAACAATACCCGCAGTGGCGATTACGAGAAGCAAAGAAGTTTCCCGCGCCCGGGCCACGCGGATATGGTAGCTCACCAGAAGTATGGTGGCAATGAAGATTACCGTGGTGGCGGGCATTTCAGCGCGCGACTGACCACTGGCCTTGTTGCGGCAGGTGCTATCGCAAAAAAGCTGATGCCGGGAGTTAATATAGCAGCGGCCGTAACAGAGATCGGTGGGGAAACTGATCTTGAAAAAGGTTTGCAAAAAGCGATCGACGCAAAGGATTCGATCGGCGGATTGGTGGAGTGCCGTGTAAACGGACTTCCTGTTGGTTTGGGCGAGCCTTTCTTTGATTCCGTGGAATCTCAGCTGGCGCATATTGCGTTTGCCATTCCGGCAGTAAAAGGTGTTGAGTTTGGCAGTGGCTTTGCTGCTGCAAAGATGTTCGGCACCCAGCACAATGATGCGATTGAGAACATGGAAGGGAAAACACGGAGCAATCATGCCGGTGGTGTTGTTGGGGGGATCAGCAATGGGAATGAGCTTGTATACCGGATTGCGATCAAGCCAACCGCGTCAACTCCAAAAGAGCAGAGCAGTTTGAATTGGGAAACAGGTCAGGTAGAGAATTTTTCAGTTAAAGGACGCCATGATCTTTGTGTGGCGCTTCGTGCGCCTGTGATCCTGGAAGCTGCAACGGCTGTTGCGCTGGTCGATCTTTATTTGCTGGAGCAACATAGCAAACGGGTAGTTTCATCTTAATAAGAAAATACGTAACGATTATGCCAATTATCTATCATGTAACAAGCGCGTCTGAATGGAAGCAGGCACAGGAGCAGGGAGCTTATGAAGCACCGTCATTAAAAACGGAAGGGTTTATTCATTGCAGTGAAACGGATCAGGTAGCGGGCGTGCTTGAAAGATATTTCGCCGGAAGAAATGACCTGGTGAAATTACATGTGAATACAGATAAGCTGACCAGCCGTTATGTACAGGAGTGGTCTAACTCAGTGGAAGATACATTTCCGCATATTTACGGGCCGATCAATCTTGATGCGGTTGAGAAAGTAGAAACAATATAGAAAACGACCTTTCTGAATCTGTTCTTACAATTATTATGCACCATTATCTCGTTAATGCATCTCTGCAGATCGTACCGGTTGTCCGGGACCGTCATCCTTACGAATGGGTGGATGAAGTGATCGCGATCATACAAAGCTCGGGTATCAAATATGAGGTCGGCCCGTTTGCGACCGTACTGGAAGGTCAGTATGACGAAGTATTGAAGGTGATCATGGCTGTCAATGAGTTTCTGTATCAACGCGGCTGCGCCGAATGGATCAGCAATATCCAATTGCAGATACGGAGTGATGGAGATATTACGGGTGAGGAGAAGACGGCGAAATTTACACAACCGTAAACACTGGCAGCATCAAAAAAAATCTCACTATCGGTAAGCGGTAAGAACACTGAGCAGTTCATTCAAGTTGAACCTTCCGGTTAAATCTGGCAATCCAACGTACAATTATTTGTGTTTACTGGCTTCTTTTATTAGTTCCTGAAAAGAGATATCCAGTATTTCGAAACGGTTTCCTTCCGGCAGAAAGTAATGCCACCATTCCGTTTCCAGTGCTTTGAAGCCATACTTCTCCATCGTTGTGCGCAACAACTTTCGGTTTTTTAATATGTCGGCTGGCAAAGCCACAAAGCTATGATGCGCGGTGTCACTGAAGTTATCAAAGCCGGTTCCCATCGGTAATTCTGAAAGGTTATTGAGATTTATCAAAGTGAGATCGATGGCGATCCCTCTGTTATGCCCACTGCCCCTGGCGGGATTAGCGACATAACGCTCGTCTTTTACAAGTTCCCAGAATTTCACTGTTACAGAATAGGGTCTGTACGCGTCAAATACCTTCACCCCGATTCCGGCGGCTGAAAGTTCTTTTTGGACATTTGAGAGCGCTTCCGCAGCCGGTGTCCGAAGAAAGCTGACCGCTGTTGCCGGTGTATACATCTCCAGGTTCATGAAATTCTCCCGGGTTGAATAACGCAGATCATACACAAGACGGGGCACTTTACTGCTTAACTCGATCATTCTTTTACCAGGATCACTATTTGCCGTTTTCAGGTATTCCTTCACATCCTTTATTACGAAGAGCTTCTTTGATAAGCTGTCTTGTGCACTACCGGGAATAAAAACGGTTGTTAAAAAAATAACCGGAAGCAGCACCTTTATACGGAAAGGTTTAGTTAATTTGTTATACATATATCCTGTTAGACCAAAGAGGGGAAAATTGAGTTTAACGGTCAAAAGTTCAAAGGGTTTAGCGTGACAGTTCTGAAAGAGTTTTAGATGCCGCGTACAGCTGGTTAAACTTTTAAACCTTAAAACTATTAAACGATTGCAGCGTCCGCAGCAACTTGCAACCCTAACGTACACAGTTTTGTCTGAAGAAAGATACTTATAAAACAGGATACCCATACATGCTCACCTTTATGAATAAGAAAGTTTTTTCGTATTCCTCTGTCATTACCCTTTTTGTTATTTCATGTGTTGTAGCTGCTTGTGGCGAAGCGAAGAAGCCGCCGGAGAAAGAAATAGTTGTTTCTCCGGAAGAGCTGCATACAAAAGTGACAGAATTGATCCGCAGTTCTATTGATTACGCGGTCGCCAATGATGGCAGGATCGATGATTCAATCAAACTGGAATTACTTGCTCCGCTGAAGCAGGTTTATGAAAGTACTCAATTTGCCACATCCTGGAATGCAGGGCAGCAGTGGCAGCCGGTGAGTGATTCCATGCTGGAACTGGTGCGCTCGGCTCAGTTCTACGGTTTATTTCCTGAAGATTATCACAGTGCTACGCTGGAAGCGATCTACACAAAACTTGTTGCGGACACGTCAGATAAAACAGATAAGAAAGATGCGGTGCTTTGGGCTAAAGCAGACCTGCTGCTGACAGATGCTTTTATGCACATGGTAAAGGATGTGAAACTGGGACGTCTGCCGCAGGACAGCGTCAGCTTAAGAAAAGATTCTGTACTGGTTGATGAATTTTACATACAAAAGTTGCAGAGCTTATTGAAACAACAGGAGTCGCTTGCGTCAATAATAGCTTCGCTTGAACCGCAACATGCCGGATACAAGGCGTTGAAGGCGGGTGCAAAGGCGTTTCTTGACAGTGCGGATTACCAGAAAGTATATACCCGCGTGCCATCCCCCAAAGATCCCGGTTTTACAGCGGCCCTTGAAGCGCGCATGCGTGAAGGCGGCTACCTGACAGACAGCCTGCCTCCCGATTCTCTGCAAATGGCCAGTGCAATTAAAAAATTCCAGTTGCACACCGGTATCACAGACGACGGGAAAGCAGGAGAGGGAACCGTGCGTATGCTGAATTTTACGGATAAAGACCGTTTCGTGAGTCTTGCGATCAATATGGACCGGTATAAGATGTTGCCCGAGCAAATGCCTGAACGGTATATCTGGGTGAACCTCCCAGGGTTTTACATGAAATTATTGAACAAGGATTCGCTGGAGATCACCTCTAAGGTCATTTGCGGCAAGCCGATCACACGGACCCCGCTGTTGAACAGCTCTATTTCTAACCTGGTCACTTACCCTCAATGGACAATCCCGAATAGCATAATTGTGAAAGAGATCCTGCCGGCGCTGAAGAAAAATACCGGTTACCTGGCTAAAAAGGGCTACAGCCTGATCAATTCTCGTGGTGATGAGGTCAGCGCAGACAGTGTTGACTGGTCAAAATACAGCAAAGGCATTCCGTTCAACGTAGTGCAGGGAAGTGGCGATGAAAATGCTCTTGGTATCCTGAAATTCAATTTCCCCAATAAATATGCGGTGTATCTGCATGATACAAATCAGCGCTATTTGTTTGCCCGGACAGGTCGTGCGCTTAGTCATGGATGTGTACGGGTACAGCAGTGGGAAGAACTGGCTTACAACATTGTACGTTATGATAATGACAGTGATCAATACATAGATACGCCATCTCCGAAGGAAGACTCTATGTCGGCCTGGTTACAGCGCAAAGAAAAACACTCCATTGGCGTAAAAAACCGTCTCCCCGTATTTATCCGCTATTTTACTGCTGATGCGAAGGATGGGAAAGTGGTGTTTTATGACGATATCTATGGTGAGGATAAATATGTGCGGGCGAAGTATTTCGCAGGTAAGTAAGCTCAGTTCATAGGGAAGACCGGATGAGGGACCGGCGATTTTTGTTTGCCGGTGGAGGGGTCTGGTTTTTTCGCTCACAAATACGTGAATTGTAAGGAAATAGTTTATTTTCAAATGTAAATAGCGTTTATTTTTGTCCCGTATTATTAACCAAACTACTGCTTTATGAAGAAGATTTTAGTCGTCATAGTGGCTTTGTGTTTCCTGAATTCAAACAGTTTTGCGCAGGATCCAGAAGTCCGGCCGGCTGCAATCGGGGTGAGTTTTTTCTTTAATGATTACCTGACTCCCAGTCGTATACGTTCCCAGTCATTAACGAAAGTGCTGGCTGATAAACAGTGGGCCAAAACAAAAGAGATGTCTCCGGGTCTTGCTGTGTCCTATTTCCAGGGTTTTAGTAAACATGTGGATTTTGCGGGTACTCTTGCCGGCTCTTTCGTGAAAGATGCGTTAGGGAATGGAAGAGTGTTAAATAATCAATTCTTGCTGGAAGCAGACGCTTCTTTCAACCTGAAGATGGTGTCTGAAAAATATCTTGTACAACCATACCTCATTGCGGGTGTCGGCGCTTCCATGTACAAGGGAAGTTATTTTGGCGCTTTTATTCCAACAGGAGTTGGCATGAGGCTCAACATTATGGATGATGCGGCACTGTTTGTTACGTCACAGTACAGAATTCCTGTGACCAAAGAAACCTCAAACTATCACTTGTTCTACCAGTTTGGTGTTGCGGGACGCATTGGGAAAAAAGCAGAGCCGGTAGTGCTGAAACCACTCCCTCCCGCGCCTCCTTTAGATACAGATAAAGACGGTATTATTGACAGCCTCGATAAATGTCCGACCGTTCCTGGTTTGGAAAAATACAATGGCTGCCCGATCCCGGATACCGATAAAGACGGTGTGAATGATGAAGAGGATAAATGTCCAACAGTGCCAGGCCTGGCAAAATACCAGGGTTGTCCTGTTCCGGATACGGATAAAGACGGTATCAACGATGAAGAAGATAAATGTCCGACAGTCGCCGGCGTAGCCCGTTACCAGGGATGCCCTGTTCCGGATACAGATGGTGACGGTGTGAATGATGAAGACGATCGTTGCCCTTCAGAGGCTGGTCTGGCAGAAAATTTTGGTTGCCCGACTCTTGAGCAGTTCAAGTTCAATGCGAAAAAAGTTCAATTTGTTTCAGGAAGCGCTACGCTTACTGCAGCCGCGAAAGTTGAGCTGGATAAAGGCGCTGTAATCATGAGCGAACATCCAGATCTTAAGATCTCCATAGAAGGTCACACAGATAATACTGGTAAAGAAGATAAGAACCAGGCATTATCTGAAAAGAGAGCAGAGGCCGTGAAAGCATATTTTGTGAAGAAAGGTATCAATGCTGACAGACTTGTTACGATCGGTTATGGACAGTCAACACCGATTGCGGATAACAAAACGGTTCAGGGACGTGCAGCGAACAGAAGGGTGGAGTTCAAAGCGGCAAGATAAAGTACTGAATGAGCAATATTATTGAAGAGGCTGTCTCCGCGAGGCAGCCTCTTCGCGTTTGAGATACAATCGGTCTCTATGACATTGATGCCGGAAGAATGCCGGAAAGTTTTTTAAGAACAGTGGCAGCTTTAAGAGCATGGCTCCCTGTAAGGGAAAGGATCTTCGATTGATCCTTATGGAGCAGATGCCGCATCAACCGCTGTAGCTCACAACCGGGATCGTGGGTTAAAGGGGTTGATTTATCTCATCAGCTGCATTGTATAGAAATAAGAATGCCTCCGAAAAGGAGGCGTTCTTATTTCTATACAATGGCGGTTTAATTATTCTTTTTTTCTTTATCCTTCTTCCCAAACAACCGGTTCAAAAAACCTTTCTTTTTCTTCGGTTCATCATCTGCGGAACCAATAGGTTTTGTATTGCCTGAAGGTTTTTTATCCTGCTTGTTTGTTGTGTCTTTCTTCGCAGGTTTATCTTCATCGACCACTGGTTTTGATTCTGGGCCGATATAGGGTTGGTTGATATAGTCATTTTCTGCGCCAACGCCCTGGTCAACGCCTTCTGCACCGGGTTCAACAGTTTCTGCCTGCATTTCTCCATCTGCGCTATTGGTGTAAATATGTGCATCAGCGGGCTGAACAAAGCGGGCATCACGGTCTATCCCAAGTGTTTTGTCTGCATACACTTTCTGGAAGAATTTCTCCCAGATCGGCATTGCGGCGCGTCCGCCATAACCGAGGTTGTTTTCGATGCGGATAAAGCGGTCATCACAACCTATCCAGACACCGCCGAGTAGCTGAGGCGTGTAACCCATGAACCAACCATCGGCGTTATCATTGGTGGTTCCGGTTTTTCCAGACATCTCAACAGCACCAAGGCGGGAGCGTAGTCCGGCTGCAGTACCAAAGTCAACGGTGCCCTGCATCATTCTCGCCATATTGTAAGCAGTGGCTTCGCTCACGGCTTCTTTTCTGTTTACGCTATAATCAAAGCGTTTGATCACATTTCCGTTTCTATCTTCAATGCGGCTGATAAAATAGGGCTTAGTGGTAAATCCTCTTCCTCCGAAAATGCTATAGCCCCACATCATTTCGAATAAAGAAAGGTCGCAGGCACCGAGTGCGATAGAAGGAAATGCATCTATTTTGGTTGGAATGTTCAGTCGTGCAAGGAAGTCGGTGAATTCTTTCGGCCCAACCTGTTTCATGATATAGGCGGTAGCGCAGTTACGTGAGCCGGCCAGTGCGGACGCCATGGTCATTACTCTTCCACTGCATGTTTTGGTGGTAGCGGGTACCAGCTGTCCGTTCCCGAAATTCTGTTGCTGATCGATCACTTCTGTTTGAGGAGTAAAGCCTCTTTCTTCCATGGCCTGTGTATATAACAGCGGTTTCATGGTAGAGCCGACCTGGCGCTTGGTGCGCATATTAGCGTGATCGAGTTTATAGGTTTTGAAATCGATACCTCCGACCCATGCCCTGACTTCACCGGTTTGCGGGTCCATGACCATGAATGCCGTTTGAAGCATCTGGCGGTGATACCGGATGGAGTCGTATGGCGTCATGACGGTGTCTCTTTGCCGGTTGCTGTTCCAGGCGAAGATCTTCATCGGCGTTTTCTTGTTGAAGGTGGCTTTGATCTCTTTATCTGTCAGACCATCTTCTGCAAGATTTTTCCAGCGGTCGCTCGCCTTCATCGAAGCTTCCAGTACGTTCTCGTGATCTTTCCAGATAGTGCCGTTCTTCAGTTTGGCCTGCGCCATCAGTGCTTTTTGGAGAGTCGGCATATGAGATGCGACCGCTTCCTCGGCATATTCCTGCATACGTGGATTGATGGTGGTGTAGATCTTCAATCCATCTTTATAGATATCATATTTGGTTCCGTCCGGTTTCTCGATATCCTTCAATGTGTTCTTGACCTCATCGCGTAATACTTCCCGGAAATAGGGAGCATAGCCATTGTTCTCATCCAGCTTGCGGTAGTTTAATTTGATGGGAGTTCCTTTGAGTCTTGCTCCATCTGCCTCGCTGATCTTTTTATTCGCTACCATCTGACCCAGTACAACATTCCGGCGATCGAGTGCGGCTTTGGGGTTGCGCATCGGGTTATACGTGTAGTTTGCTTTGAGCATACCGATGAGCACAGCAGCTTCTTCCACCGCCAGACGGTCAGGTTCTTTCTGAAAAAACGTTCTTGCCGCGTTGCGGATGCCGTAAATATTGTCTCCGAATGGTACAGCATTCAGGTAAAGCGTAATGATCTCTTCTTTGGTAAAATTTCTTTCCAGCTTGATGGCGATGATCCATTCCTTGATCTTTTCAACCGAGCGGTTCAGTGCGTTCTTGCTACCCTGGCCGAGCAATGCCTTTGCAAGCTGCTGGGTGATGGTACTTCCACCGCCCTGGCGTCCTGCGGTGAAGATCGCGCGGAGGGTTGAACGGGTGTCAATTCCAGCGTGGTCATAGAACCGCTCATCTTCCGTTGCAACGAGTGCGTTAATGACGTTGGGGGAAATATCGCGGTACTTTACATTACTGCGGTTGCCGCGTTCCGTGTAGTACTTACCCATCAATGTGCCGTCGATAGCATACACTTCTGAAGCCTGCTGTATGGAAGGGTTTTCCAATTCCTGCAGAGAGGGCATTTTTCCAAATACGCCGAAATTGGCCAGGAGGATCAGTAGCACCAACGTGCCGAATCCGCCAAGGAAAATGTACCAGAAGATGCGAACAGATCTTTTCATATATTAAATAGAATTCTTGAGTTCCTGAGGGATAAGTTGTTTGGTATGGTGTTCTGAAAGACCGTGGCCGTACAGTCCGCCATTGCCAGGGCTTTGACGGATGAGCCCCGATCGCCTGAACGACCGGGGCTCAAATTTACCAAAATCAGTTTATCTAATTCCGCTAAAACTTGCCGGGTACCACTTTCTGGAGAAATTCAGTATAGGCATTGATGTCTTTATTGCCTTTCAGCACCTGGAGGTTCTTTTCCGTGATGACGGAATAAGTGTATTTGCCGCCTTTCAGCCATGGAACGATCTCTGTAGATGTTTTTGGCCTGGTCTGGTCGACATACGCGACCGCTTCTGCCGCATTTTTAAACGGACTCACCAGTAACAGACGATTGTCGGTATCAAGCTCCACCAGTTCGGCCTGCATGATCTTATTGAAATAGGTGTCTTTATTATAGCGATAGAATGCATTTCGGGCTTCATTTACGAAAACCGGATCGACTTTGTTCAGGATGATCAGCACATAATGGGGTTCTTCCGCATTAAAGCTGAACGGGCTTCCCGGAGGTGCAACTACGGTCGGCGGAGCAACCACGGCTGTATCTTTTTTCGGTACCACGGTGGTAATGGCCGTGTCAGGTGTGGCTGCAAGTGTGTCCGGAGGAATACTGTCTTTCGGGAATCTTGTCGGTTTCTGCACAAGACCCGGTACGCCCTGTGACGGCGCCTTGATATTCAGACTGTCTTTCGATACCGGCAATTTAATATCCGTTTTAACGATAGATGGAGGCTGTGTTGTAACAGGCGGCGGTGTGACGGCGACGGGATCGCGGCGTTGTGCCGTGTCCTCTGCAGGCATTTTGATCACCATATTACGCAATTCTTCTTCGATCTCATTTCTGCGATTGAGTACATCCAGCAGTGTGGCCGCTTTCTTCGCCAGTGGAGTTCCATTGAACTGGCTGATGATATTGCCCAGCACCTTTTTGGCGGTGCTGTCATCCCGCTGTTTTACATAATACACCGCTTCGATATAAAGAAGCTGCGGAGTCCAGTAGGTTTTGCCGTAAGAGCTGTCGGCACTACGCTTGCGTGCTACCGCTTCAGTAAAGCTTCCTTCGATGAAAAGGTCGTAAATATGTTCATACAGTTTCGTTACCTCGGGCTTGGGCGCCGTTGAGTTAGGATCTTTTCCGGTGGTTACGATCGTGTTGAAATTGCTTTTACCAAATTGTCCGGCGAGCACTCTTCTTGCTGCATCTGCTTTTGCGGTTTCACCGTTCTTGCGATAGCAGAAATAAAGGTTGAACAATACTTCGTCCATTTTTGGCGCATCGGGGAACCGTGTGCGTAATTCTTCCAGCGTTGAAGTGCCACGGGAACAATCGTCCAGTTCCTGAATGAACGCTACACCCATGTTGAACAGGGCATTTTGGATCGAATCGTTGGAGACCTGTAATTTTTCGGGGCTCATAGGAATACGTGCGTAAAGGGCATCAAATGTGAACTGAGCGCCGGAGGCTGTATCTGCGCCATTGATCATCCCTGTCAGAGCCGGGTTGGTTGACGGGTTCATCATCATCATCGCGCTTTGAGCGGCACTTCGCCGCCAGTTGTCTGTATTCTTTCGCGTACCCCATTTTGTCCGGAAATCATTGATCCCTTTCTGACGTGCATTGGCATTATAGAAGTACCATTCTCCCTTAGTTTCTCCAAAAAGGGAGGGGGGCGGCTGATTGGAAGGGAGGGTTGAGCCGGTCGTAACAACGCCTTCATCTTTCAGGCCCTGTTGTTTCCGAAGCAAGCGAACCATTTTCTTTACCCTGTCGCGACGCTGGTCTTCCGGCATCATCGCCAACTTTTGCAGGCTATCCTGGCGTGCAATGGTTTCAGTGTATTCCGCCATGCGGACGGACATTTTCTTTTTTGTAGCTATCGCCTGCGGATCTGTAATGATGGGATCACCCATTTGAATACTGTCATAGAAATTCGCGGACTGCCGGTAAAGGCTTCCGGTAAAGGAAAGCTCTGCCATTTGCAGGAAGATCCGGTTCCGGAGGTTAGACTTATCAGAAATATATTTGGTTCCTTTTGAGAGAAGTGCCAGCGCGCCTTCCGGATTATTTCTTTCCAGTTCCATTTGCGCGGCCATGTAGTAGATGATATCACGGTAGTCTGAATATTTATCCCGGCGCGCCATTTTTGTGAGGGTGGCAATGTTTTCGGCGATATAATCCTTCACACTATCGTTCTTGTGTACGCGAACGCCGGCAAGGCGGGCATACACATCCATGATCGGGTCAGTAGTGTGCGCAATCGATCTTTCATACCAGTCAGCTGCGGCATCAAGCTTCTGCGTGCTTTCATGCAATTGCCCGAGCAGATATTCCCAGCGGGCTTTTTCCTGGCGATCGCTGGCGTTACTGAGCGCTTTTTCAAGATGCACAGCGGCACTGTCCCACATCTGCTGTTTATAGAACAGGAATGCCTGCACTTCTTCCAGGTCATTGTGTAATCTTGCCGGGAAGAGGGAATCGGTTTTCAGGATCTGGATCAGTGTGGAGGCATCGGACAGGCGGTTTTGTGCGAGATAATTCCGCACCTGCCAGATAAACGCATCGTTCCTGCTCGGCGGCTCGGACAATGCTCTGCTGACAATGCCGTTTTTTTCTTTGCTTGAAACAGAAAGTGCGCTGTTGCCATCGCGTGCACTGCCAATGGTGCGGTAGTAGCCATCTTTTTCTTTTTCCGCGAATGCATAGTTAATGAACTGGAACATCAGGTATGCGGAATCAAACTGTTTCTGCAGGTAGTAGGATGCTCCCCATAGAAGGTAAAGGTTATCGGCCCAGTCGTTCCGCAGATCATGCAGTACGATACCTGTTTGCGCTTTGTAAGAAACCGAATCCAGCTGAATGCTGTCAGCCGCGGTCACATCAAGACTGTAATTGTAAAAAGGCAGCAGTTTTGAATAATCGTCACGGAAGGTAGCTTTCGCGCGTGTAAGTACTTCGTTCAGCTTTTTATTAGCGTTAAAGTAGTAATTGTAGTGAGTAACGGTGTTCTGAAGAAAGCGGCGGGGCGCTTTGATCTTTTTATCAGTGGGTGTTTTTTCAGATTTAAGTTTTCTGTTCTCGAATGCTTTCGGCTTATCAATATCAAAGCTGAATCCCATCTGCGCAAAGCAGGTGGGCGCAGCCTGGAACAGGAACAAAAGCAGAAATGATGTAAAAGTTATATATCGGGCTGGAGCCATGTCTGGTAAAGTCAATTGTTAATAACTGAAATTCAGTGGATTTAGTATAGGAATTGAAGAGTTTTTTTACAGTTTTTGCGGGCGGCCGGTGGTTCATGGTCTATCACAATAAAGCCCAACACGAAAGCTGCTCAGTTACTGGCAAAAATAATCTCCATTCCTTACCTTTAAGCGTCTTTTAAAATTCAAATATGGCAAAACTGGATGCAGGAGGCACTGAGTCGACCCTGCAAAGGCTTCGGAACCGCTACAGGCTGGTTGTAATGAACGATGATACGTATGAGGAGGTGGTGACCTTTAAGTTATCCAGACTTAGCGTTTACATTGGTTTGAGCACAATATTTGTTGTGCTGGTCGGGCTTACGGTAGCCCTGATCGTTTTCACACCGCTGAAATATTATATTCCCGGTTATGACGATCTGAAAGTAGGACGGGAATACCGGCAGATGAAGTACCGCGTCGATTCTCTTGAAAAAGCGGTCAATTACCAGGCAAAGTATAATGAAAATCTTAGAAAGGTTTTGAAGGGAGATGCATCTGTTATACTGGATACCACGCAGTTGCAGGTGCCAAAAGATGAATTGTCGGACGATTGATCATATTAATTTAAAATTAAAAATCGGGAAAGCAAAAATCTACGTCGCAAAAACACGTTAGAAATTAGGCGTTTTTAATTTTCAATTTTGCCTTTTTACTTTCTATCTTGAAATCCAGTTTGCTCGTATCATAAATCAATATCTATGTTTAACGCTAAAAACAAAACCGAAATGCAGACCGAAAAATCTACCGGTAATGGTACCACGCTCATTGGTGCCGGCACTACGCTGAAAGGCGATATCAGCAGTAACAGTGATCTCCGCATTGATGGCACTATCATAGGGAATATTTCCAGCACAGCGAAAGTGGTGGTGGGAGCGAATGGTATTGTGGAAGGCGATATCACAGGAAACCAGGCAGACATCATCGGTAAAGTAACCGGAAATGTAAAAGCCAAAGATCTGTTGCAGCTGCGTGGAGATTCTATTGTGAATGGAAATCTTTACGCGGGTAAGTTGCAGGTAGAGCCTTCAGCAACCTTTAATGGCCAATGCCATATGGGTGCTGCTACGGCAGAATCTATCGAAATTGGAAATGTGAGCCTGAAAAATGGAAAAGAGAAACTCGCCCTCCAGTAATTTTAAGAATAACAGTCTTGTAAAATATCTCGCCTTGGGCACCGAAATGCTGGTGTCCATAGGCGCAGGTCTTTTTTTAGGATATAAGGCCGATCACTGGCTGCATGTCTTCCCATTACTTTCCATTGCATTACCTTTGCTCATCCTGGTTGGATTTTTCTATAAACTGATACGGGAAACCGGTAATACAAAAAAGAATGGACCAAAATAAACGGAAAAGTTATCTCCCTCTGCTCATTGTTTTTATTCTCCTGAACGGCTTCTTTATTGCGGCAAAATCCTGGCTGGCTGAAAAAGGAATTCAGCATGAAGTACTGATTGTCGGCAATATGCTGATCTGCGGTGTTTCTCTTTTATCAGTGATCATTACACAGCGTAGTTTCAAGTCAACCAATCCCAACGTGTTTGTAAGAGCCGTTTACAGCGGTTTTGTGATCAAGTTTTTTGTACTCGCCATTGCTGCACTTATCTATATCGTAATGTCCGGCCAGAATGTAAGCCGCCCTGCCATCTTCAGTTGCATGGCTCTTTATGGTATATACAGCTTTATTGAGGTGGCTGCCCTGATGCGTATCCTGAAGCAAAAAAAGAATGGCTAAGCAGGAAGTACCCATCGGGCGTTTACAGGATTATCTTCCACCGGGCACCTATGAACCGGTGCTGGTCTTTTTGCGTGAGCATAAGGTACATCTTACTGTTGCCCGCGAGCGTAAAAGCATACTGGGGGATTATCGTCACCGTACCCAGGCAGATAATCACCGGATCAGTGTAAATGGCAATCTCAATAAATATTCCTTTCTCATTACTTTGTTACATGAGCTGGCTCACCTGCTTACGTTTGAACGATATGGCAATAAGGTTTTTTCTCATGGGAAAGAATGGAAAATGGTGTACGGATCACTGCTGGCGGATTTTCTCCGGCATAAGATCTTTCCAGAGGATATAGAACAGGAGCTGATGCGCTCACTGCAGAATCCGGCGGCGAGCACCTGTGCGGAGGATGGACTGCTGCGCGTACTACGCCGGTATGATGCCAGCGCGGAAAAGGTAAGGCTGGTGGAAGAGCTGCCGTTAGATGCGATCTTCCGCACGGCCGATGGACGCATCTTCCAGAAGAAAGAGAAGCTGCGCAAACGGTTCCGTTGCGTGGAGATAAAAACGAAGAAAGTGTACCTCTTCAGCCCGGTTTATGAAGTTGAACCCTTAACTGCCGGATAACACACATGTTAATCAGGTTTGTCTTACTTTTGACGCAAACCATCTAACATGAAAAAACTTCTACTCAGCACATTATTACTGGCAACATCTTTTGCAGCTATTCAGGCACAAACTGAAAGAGGCGACTGGATGGTAGGCGGTAATTTCAGGTTAAATACTTCGGGCAATACAGAGATCAGTCTGACACCTAACGCCGGCATATTCTTTATACAGAATTTTGCTTTCGGCGGCAATGTGAATCTCAATTATTCAAAAAGCGGTAGTGTAAAAACAACGGCATTTGGGATCGGGCCTTACCTGCGTTATTATTTTGGTCATGACCAGGTGCGTCCCATTCTTCACACCAATTTCAATTTCTTAAGTTCTAAAACAAAATTCAACGGAACTTCTACTACCAATAATGGAACGAACTTCTTCATTGGAGGTGGTGCTGCGGTATTTATCGGTGAAAATGCTTCACTCGATATTCTTGGCGGATATGATCACAGCGATTATAACGGAGCTAACGGGACCGGTGGTTTTGCCTTGAACATAGGCTTCCAGATCTATCTCCACAAGCATCAGATGGATAAGATGAGAGGGAGGAAGGCGAAGAGTGAGTGAGGTGGAAGGGAGGGTTTAAAGTTTGATAGTTTAAAAGTTTAATAGTTTAAGGTTTAAAAGTTAACTGAAGATCCTGAACTTTTAAACCTTAAACTATTAAACTATTAAACTTGTTTCTCCATCCACAGCGTACATCCCGTGTGTCCGCTGTTTCCCAATGGGCCGGCGAGGTAGTTGAAACCGAATTTTTCGTAAACTTTCAATGCTGGTTTCAGTTCGGGCATGGTTTCGAGATAGACATT
Source organism: Terrimonas ginsenosidimutans (assembly GCF_022012415.1). Taxonomy (GTDB): domain Bacteria; phylum Bacteroidota; class Bacteroidia; order Chitinophagales; family Chitinophagaceae; genus Terrimonas_A; species Terrimonas_A ginsenosidimutans. The sequence continues at coordinate 108,642 of NZ_JAKLTR010000009.1, read as the reverse complement.
GTTATAGCCCTGTTCTTTTGCCCAGTCGAGGCTTGTCTCAATAAGTTTTTTGCCAAGGCCGGTTCCCCGGGCTTCTTTTCGCAGATACATTTTTACCAGTTCGCAGGTTCCTGCGGGTAATCCTTCGGTTGGAAAGATCCCACCGCCGCCGACCACTTCATTGTCGCTCAGGGCGACGAAATACGCCGAACCTTTTTCCTGGAAGAGTTCATACAATGCGTCGGTAGATGCGTCGTAATAGACAGTGCCGGGATGATTGGCCCCGAACTCCTCCAGCGCCCTGCGGATGATGATAGCGAGCGGGGCATTATCGGACGGTTGGATCGGCCTGATCGTAATATTCGTCATAAAGGTTGCTTAAGTAATCACCGCAAAAATATTGTAAATACAAAGGCTTTGCAAGACGTTCTTTTTTACCTTTTTCATAATTTAACCGGAAAAAAATATGCACTCAGGCAGGCGGTATACTTTTAGAGAAATGATGGTTTGGACAAGAAGCGATATCTACCTGATGCTGTTTCTTTCCCTGATACCAGTGATCTTATTCTATTTCATGAAATGGACATGGCTGGCCATACCATGGGTGCCTGTTGCCATGATCGGTACAGCTACAGCTTTCATCATTGGTTTCAGGAATACACAGACCTACAACAGGGTATGGGAGGCACGTCAGATCTACGGCGGCATCGTGAATACGAGCCGGTCATGGGGGATGCTGGTAAAAGATTTTATTGGCACTGCAAAAACCCCTGAAACGGATGCTGTAAAAAGGCTGATGATACGCCGGCATATCGGCTGGCTGACGGCACTGCGTTATCAGCTTCGGGAGCAAAGGACCTGGGAAACAGCGAGGGTGATCCCCGCCAATTTACGTTACAGTAAAAATTATACCATCGCGGAATGGGATGGCAAACTGGAAGAAAATCTTCGCGCTTATCTCTCTGAAGAAGATCTAGGCTATATTCTTTCGAAGAAGAACAGGGCCACTCATTTACTGGGACTACAATCCAAACAGTTAAAAAGGCTCAAAGTGCAGGGATTGATAGAGCCGCTGGATTATGTGGAAATAGAGAAGTTGCTGATCGATATGTATGATCTGCAGGGTCGTTGCGAACGGATCAAGAATTTCCCCTACCCGCGTCAGTTTGCAACGATCAGCCAGATGCTTACGCGTCTTTTTGTTTGCCTCGTTCCGTTTGGTGTATTAAATGAGTTTCATAAGCTGGGAGAGTGGCAGCTTTGGCTGGCGGTTCCGTTTGCGGCGACCGTAGGCTGGATCTTTCTCACATTGGAAAGAGTGGGAGAATACACGGAAAATCCCTTTGAAGGTGGCGCGAATGATGTGCCCATCACCTCTATATCGAGAACGATAGAGATCGATCTGCTGGAAATGATCGATGAAGGACATATACCACCCCCGGTGGCCGCCGTCAACCAAATACTTTCTTAGAATCTCCCGGAGCAGACTGCTCAATGGCATAGTGGCGAAGGAGTATCGCCATGAAGGCAGGGTATCGCAAAGGACACAATGAAACTCCAGGTTTCAGGCTGATCTCTTTGCGTCCGTTGCGATCCTTTGCGTTCATGGCGATACTCCTTTGCTGGTTGAACTGGCAGGACCACCAGATCAGTCAAGCTGCACTATCCTGTCTTTCGGATATTTCACAGAATAGCCAAATTGAAGTTTGTGCTCTTTTTTCGGTTCAAGTACCACAGACCAGCTTACTTTCTTCGTATCGTCTTCCAGCTTGCCTGCCGGGTAGTTGAGTTTGTCGATTTCTATTTCTTTACTGGTTGAAACCGGGAACTGATCTTCGACTACGATCTTAATTGCCTGCTGTTTATTGTTGCGTACAATTGTTTCGTACTGTCTTATATCAGTTTTATTGGAGCCGAGAAACTTGCGCGAGCTGAACTCTTTCATCAGTGTACGTTTTACGACGACACCTTTATCGCGACCCAGCGAGAGGTTCAGCGTATCATCAGCTTTCGCAAGATCAAGTAATGATTTACCGAGGAATGTTCCTTCAAAGAAAAGATTCGCTTCGCCGGGCAGAAGGTTCAGGTTCTGCCAGTCTGTGATCTTCGCAGTCAGATAAGCGTTCTGATCCAGTTTGGGAGCGGCGTAATATTCATAAATCGCGTTGAGGTCGAACTGATTTATATCGACCGTATAGAGCTTGCCATCATCCGGAACGGTATAGGGAAGTTCCACTTCGAAAGTAGTGGAGGTTGGTTGATATACCGTTGTTGTATTAACAGCGGTATTTTCTCTTTTAAATTTTTTCAGCTCGTATTGCTCATCATCCTCCCGGTCTTTAACGGAGCCATATCCTACTACGACAACCTCATTCAGAGAGCTGTACGCACTGGTACCGGCTGCCTTGCCCGATAGCATGCCTGATAGATCGCCAGGCGGCTGATAGAACCGAAGATACCAAGGCTGAAGATCTGGTTTTGTTCCTTTCTCCTTTGGATTTCCGGTAGATAAAACAAGTTTCACGTCTTTCCATTCTTCACCGGATTGCTGCTGCAGGTTTGCTTTCATCTGAAGTGTCAGCGGCTGGCTGATATCCTTCACCCGTATATCGTAAGTGGGATACCAGGATGACTGATTGATGAGATAGGTAAGCAGGAACGTTGACGCTGTACTTTCTTTTACATCAAGTGCAACGATTATATCACTGGTGGAGAGATTTTTTTTCTGATGAAGGGCTTTCAACTGCTGATCAACCTTTCCCATTTCAGCAGTAAGCTTCTTTTGTGTCTTTGTACTTTCAAGTATTTTCTGATAGAGTTCAGTAAGTCGCGCGCGCTGAAAATCGACAGCTTCTTTCAGCTCGGCTACTTTCAGCGTAGTGCTTTCGCCTTTTATTGACTGGTTCTTGATGATCATTGCTTCTTCCTGCGCGTATACCGATTTCAGATTCGATTCAATGCTGATCTTTTCCTGCAACTGTTCTTTCTGTGTCTCGAGGTCTTTGATCGTACCTTCAACCTGTTGTTCCTTCAAATGGTTCAGCTGATGTGTAACGGAAAGAACGGTCAACTTACCTTCAGCTTTTAACTGTATACTTTGTTTGTCTATTAAAGGAGAAACATCGGTGAATATAATATTGTACTTGCCTGGCTGCAGTGTTTGTCTGGCTGTGCGTTCTACCTGCGCCCCCTGAAGAAAAACGGTTACTTTTTCAATTTTACTGGTGATCGGTTTGTTTTCTTTTTGGGCAGGCAATAAGGTGCTGCACAGGCATAAGCTGCCTATGATAAAAAACTTTGTCATAAGGAGTGTTTGATAGCTGGATGCGGATTGAAATGTTATTACATAAAAGGAATATGAAACATTCGCGGTTACTGGTATTTCTTACCGAACACCTTGTAAGTCATAGCCGGCAGGCGTCAAACAGGCTAATATCTTGTGATCTTCAGATAAAATAGGTTCATAGCGGCGTGTGTATTCTTCATAGTTTTATCCACCTTCTTCGCTATTTATGATACTTGTTCAACATGATTGAAATATGAAAATGTACAAAGCATTCTTACGCGCTGTTCTGTGTATCGGGACATTAATCCGGGTGATGAATATTGCCAGTGCCCAGGGGGGAGACCAGATGCTGGATGGGATCGGTGAAACAGGGATGATAGCCCGTTATATTTTTAACGGAGATCTTAAAGACTGGTCCCGCAATAATCTGCACGGCAGATTTCAGGGTGGCGACCTGAGATTTGTCAGTGATAACCGGTTCGGAAAGGTTCTGTCACTTAACGGTGAAAAAGGATTTGTCGTGATCCCGGGAGAGGCATTGACTGATCTTGAATCGCTGAGTATTTCCGGTTGGATCTTCTTACAGTCAAAGCAGGCGGGGCAACGCTTTTTTGATTTTGGAAAGGATACAACCAGGCATTTTTATGTAGCTCCCGCGGGAACCGGTGTTCAGGCAGGCTATCGCGCTTCCGTGATAACAGGAAAGAGCGACATGACTGCTGCAAGTGCTTCCGGCATAGAAACAAACAGGTGGGTCCATCTGTCTGTTGTATTGGATATTCCTTCCAAATTACTGACCACATATGTGGATGGCAAGCAGGCAGGAGAATCGAAAGGGTTTTCCCTGGAGTTATCGGACGTATTCAGCAAGCAGGCCGGAGAAAGATTGGTTTATATTGGCAGATCGTTGCTTGCAGGTGATCCATATCTCAATGCGTTGATACATGATTTCCGGATTTATCGTGTGCCGCTTAGTGGGAGGCAGGTTGCAGGTATCTATTCCAACGCCCTGAAAGGAAGAGGGCTCAATGATGGTTCGGTCAATACTTCCGGAAGACGCGCAGAAGATGATCTGCCCCGGTTTGCCTCAACCGAAGCTCAATTGTTTAACACTTACCTGGTTCAGGTGGCGGATGTGAAAGTTGAAACCGGAACAGGTAATCTTCCCCGCTTGCCCGCATATGTTCAGGGCACCTATAAGGATGGAAGGAAAGGCCCGCCGGTCCGTGTTGTATGGCCTGAAGCTACAGATAACAGCGCAGTTCTTAAAGCGGGTCAATATACGATCACAGGACGCGTTGCCGGAACAGCTTTTCAACCAAAAGCATTTATTACCGTAAAAGAATCTTTAAAGCAGCCAGTTCCGGGCTTGAAACTGGCGGCGTTTGATCTGAATAAGGTTTCGCTGAAAGCGGATGCAGATGGTCATCAATCCAAGTTCATCGAGAACCGCGATAAGTTCATTAAAACATTAGCTGCCACAGATCCGAATTCCTTCCTCTATATGTTCCGTCATGCGTTTGGGCAACCACAGCCTGAAGGAGCAAAGGCATTGGGTGTGTGGGATACGCGGGATACAAAATTAAGAGGACATGCTACCGGTCATTATCTCACGGCTATTGCCCAGGCTTATGCCGGTACGGGATATGATAAAATGCTTCAGGCTAATTTTTCTGCTAAGATGGAAGTGATGGTGAACACGCTGTATGAGCTATCCCGGTTATCCGGAAAGGCAAAGGAGGCAGGTGGTGTGTCAGTGACTGATCCGGCAGCGGTGCCTTATGGCCCCGGAAAATCTGCTTACGATTCAGACCTGAGCGATGAGGGTATCCGCAATGATTACTGGAACTGGGGGAAAGGTTTTATCAGCGCTTATCCTCCGGATCAGTTCATCATGCTGGAGAAAGGGGCAAAATACGGAGGACAGAAAAGCCAGATCTGGGCGCCGTATTATACGCTGCATAAAATTCTTGCGGGCTTAATGGATGTTTATGAAGTAAGCGGCAATAAAAAGGCGATCGATGTTGCGTCGGGTATGGGTGATTGGGTGTATGCACGGCTGAGTAAAGTTCCGACGGATACGCTGATTAAAATGTGGAACACCTATATCGCCGGAGAATTCGGTGGTATGAATGAAGCAATGGCCCGTCTTTACCGCATTACCGGTAAGCAGGAACATCTGAAGACTGCTCAGTTGTTTGATAATATCAGGGTGTTCTTCGGAGATACGGCTCATTCGCATGGGCTGGCGAAGAATGTAGATCTTTTCAGGGGACTGCATGCGAATCAGCATATTCCGCAGGTGGTTGGCAGTATAGAGATGTATCGTGTCTCCAATAAACCGGAGTACTACAAAATAGCTGATAACTTCTGGTATAAGATGGTCAATGACTATATGTACAGCATCGGAGGAGTTGCAGGCGCACGTAATCCGAATAACGCCGAATGTTTTATCAGCCAGCCGGGAACATTGTATGAGAATGGATTTTCCGCAGGCGGACAAAATGAGACCTGCGCAACCTACAATATGCTGAAGCTGACGGGTGATCTGTTCCTTTTTGATCAGCGTGCAGAGCTGATGGATTATTATGAGCGTGCATTGTACAATCATATCCTGGCTTCGGTGGCAGAGAAGACTCCTGCTAATACTTATCACGTGCCGCTCAGGCCTGCATCTGTCAAGCAATTCGGCAATCCGGATATGACAGGCTTTACCTGCTGCAATGGAACAGCGATAGAAAGCAGCACGAAGTTGCAGAATTCAATTTATTTCAGAGGAAAGGATGATCAAGCGCTGTATGTGAACCTGTACATTCCATCCACAGTGGAGTGGACGGAAAGAAAGATCAGTATTGAGCAAACAACGAATTTTCCCAATGAAGATAATTCACGTTTAACGATCAGGGGTAATGGTAAGTTTGACCTGAATGTGCGTGTGCCCGGCTGGGCTACAAAAGGTTTTTTTGTGAAGATCAATGGCAAAGAACAGAAGCTTCAGGCGAAGCCGGGCAGTTATCTGAAGATCAGCCGCACGTGGAAGGATGGAGATATTGTCGAATTAAGAATGCCGTTCCAGTTCCATCTAGACCCGGTAATGGATCAGCAGAATATAGCCAGCTTGTTTTACGGCCCGGTATTGTTGGCAGCGCAAGAGCCTGAGGCGAGAAAGGAATGGAGGAAAGTGACACTTGATGCAGGAGATATCAGCAAGTCGATACAGGGTGATCCGGCTAAATTAGCCTTCACTATTGATGGGGTAACGTTCAAGCCGTTTTATGAAACGTATGGAAGGCATTCGGTTTATTTGGATGTGAAGTTGAAGTGAGCTATCGTGAAGTGCATGAAAGGCGGGGGATAGGAACGCGGCGAACGCGGCGATACGCAACGGGCGCGGCGAAAACAGCCATGGGATGTGTCGTATTTGGCTGCGTTCTCCGCGTTCCCACACACCGGACAGCAATGGCCGATCTCATAAAAGATAATGAAAAAGCCTTCCGTACTGGAAGGCTTTTCTATTTATTTGAATATTATCCGGTGAACGGACAACGGTCAACTATCAACGATCTTACGCTACTGCTTTCTTCACCAGATCCGCCGCTTCGCTCAACAGGATCGCGCTCTGAACTTTCAGGCCGCTTTCGTCGATCAGCTTCTTCGCTTCTTCAGCGTTAGTACCCTGCAAACGAACGATGATAGGGATGTTGATATTGCCAAGGTTCTTGTAAGCGTCGATCACACCTGCAGCAACACGGTCGCAACGAACGATACCGCCGAAGATGTTGATGAGGATCGCTTTTACATTCGGATCTTTCATGATGATCTTGAAACCAGCTTCAACAGTTTGTGCATTGGCAGTACCGCCTACGTCCAGGAAGTTTGCCGGCTCACCGCCGCTGAGTTTGATCATGTCCATGGTTGCCATTGCAAGGCCGGCACCATTTACCATACAACCTACGTTACCGTCAAGTTTAACGAAGTTGAGGTTGTATTTACCTGCTTCAACTTCTGTAGGGTCTTCTTCTGTGATATCACGCAGTGCAGCTACGTCAGGGTGACGCATCAGGGCGTTGTCATCAAGGCTCAGTTTACAATCAACCGCAATGATCTTGTCGTCAGATGCTTTGAACAGAGGGTTGATCTCAAGCATTGCGCAATCAAGACCCACGTAAGCGTTGTATAGATTTGTTACGAATTTCACACAGTTTTTGAACGCTTCACCGCTCAGGCCGAGGTTGAAAGCGATCTTTCTTGCCTGGAAGCCCTGCAGGCCGCCGCCAGGGTGAACCCACTCTTTGTAGATCTTCTCAGGAGTGTCATGCGCTACATCTTCGATATTCATACCGCCCTCGGTGCTGTACATGATCACATTCTGACCTTTGCTGCGATCGAGGAGGATGGAGAGGTAAAATTCTTTGCGCTCAGAAGGTCCATCGTAGTACATATCCTGTGCAACGAGGATCTTGTTAACCACTTTACCGGCAGGACCGGTCTGGATCGTTACGAGGGTACCACCGAGGATACCTTTTGCGAATTCCTGGATATCTTCCAGTGATTTGCCCACTTTTACTCCATTCATACCAGTTTCTTTAACCGCACCTTTTCCGCGGCCGCCGGCATGTATCTGGGCTTTTACAACGGCAAACTTGCTGCCTGTTTCGGTCTTGATCTGGCGATAAGCTTCTTCAGCTTCCTGTACGGTGCTGCAGGCAAATCCTTCCTGTACCGGAACATTGTACTTTTTCAGTAGTTCCTTTGCTTGGTATTCATGGAGATTCATGTTCAAAAAATTTGTCGCAAAGATAGGGCTAAGAGGATAAAGAGGAAAAAGAGAAAATGAAGCCTTATAGAAAAGAGGAAAAGAAGGGTATAAAATGATCCCGGATCAAAATGAAACGCAGAGGAGGTTGCCCTTCTATCCCTGTTTTCCTCTTTTTCCACTTTTGCCTCTTTATCCTCTTAGCCCTATATTTGCGGCTAATCCTTTTAATATTATGGCCATTGATCCCATGCAGCAGATCCAGGAGACCGTTTCGTTTTTGAAGGAGCAGTATCCTCACCAACCTGAGGTCGGAATCGTTCTCGGTAGTGGACTTGGCAATTTTGCCAATGCAATCGCTATTGAGAAAGAAGTGGCGTATGAGGACATACCTAATTTTCCGGTGTCTACGGTGCAGGGGCATAAGGGGAGGCTGATCTTCGGCGAACTGAGCGGAAAGAAAGTGGTTGCGATGGCAGGCCGGTTTCATTTTTACGAAGGCTATACTCCGCAGGAAGTTGTATTTCCGGTGAGAGTGATGAAATTGCTGGGGATCCAGACCCTGTTGTTGTCTAATGCCGCCGGTGGTGTCAATCCGGATTTCAAGGTGGGAGATATTATGATCATAAAAGATCATGTAAGCTTTTTTACACCTAATCCATTGATCGGAAAGAATATTGAAGCGTTTGGCCCACGTTTTCCGGATATGAGCGAACCTTATAAAAAGGATCTTATCGTCACGGCAAAGAAGATCGCCGGTAACCATGGTTTTGATATTAAGGAGGGGGTATATGTTGCTGTAACCGGCCCCACATTTGAGACCAGGGCGGAATACAAACTGATCTTCACCCTTGGCGGTGATGTGGTAGGTATGAGTACTGTACAGGAATGTATTGTGGCCAATCATATGGGCATTAAAGTATTTGCGGTGAGCATTATCACGGACCTCGGCATCCGCGAGGAGGAAAACGTGATCACACACGAGGAGGTTCTGCAGGCTGCCAAAGAAGCCGAACCTAAGCTGGCTACCCTGTTCACGGAGCTGGTGGCATCCATTTAACAATTTTTGAGACGGTATTGTGCTGGCGGGAGAGTAATTTGCATCCGCCCTGCAAAGAACCAAACATGTTTAAGCTGAAGCTGAATCCTACATACCTGTTATTAGCGGCCCTGCTATTTATTTCATTACCCTCCTTCTCTCAACGGGATATCCTGCGGCAGGGGGGAAGCCGTATCCGTCAGATGGGAAATTCATTCTCCGGATCAGGCGGTGGCCAGGATAGTTTGAAGAGACGGGATAAGAATGAGGATTCCATTACGATCCGTTACAGATATCTCGACTCTACCCGCAATTACATGCTGGATTCTTCGGTCGATGATTTCTCCAGGCGATTCCCTAACCCGCCCACCCATATCACCTTAGGCAATACGGGAACTGCCGCAAGAAACCTGCTTTTCAAGCCTTCCTTCAAACCGGGTTTTGATCCGGGCATGCATGCGTTTGATATTTACCGCTGGTCGGTCGACCGGGTCCGGTTTTTTAATACAACAAGGCCTTACTCAGAGTTGAACTATGTGCTCAGCAGTCAGTCTGAGCAAATGATCGAACTGATGCACACGCAGAACATCAAGCCAAACTGGAACTTCCATTTCATGTACCGGCTGATCAATGCAACAGGTTTTTTCCGGAACCAGAAGTCGAATCATAACAACTATCTCCTTACATCCTGGTATCAATCCGTTAACAAACGTTACAATAACTACTTTATCATCCTTGCAAACAGCTTGCAGTCGGGTGAAAATGGAGGCATACGCGATTCGCTCGCACTGCAGGATCCGTTATTCAAGGACCGGTTCAGGATCGAGACAAGACTCGGCGGAAGCGAAAGTCTCTCTCCGAACTTCTTTAATACAGATGTGGGAACGGGCAACCGCTACCGTGATCTCACCTTCCTTTTGCGCCAGCAGTATGACCTGGGTAAAAAAGATTCGCTGGTGACGGATTCTTCCGTGATCCCGCTGTTCTATCCCCGCCTCCGGTTCGAATATACGGCGCAGTTCACGACACGTAATTATGAGTTCCGCGACTATCTTGGCGATTCCACTTATTATGATTCAGCCTATCATGTCGTATTTGAAAATCCGGTAGATACATTCCAGATAAAGGACTCCTGGCGCGAGATCATCAATGATTTCTCCGTGTACCAGTTTCCTGATGCAAAGAACCTGCAGCAGTTCGTTAAGGTGGGAGCATCCGTCCAGAATCTTTCGCTGAAGAATACAAAGGGTAATGCTAATTTCTATAACGTATTGGGGCATGCTGAATACCGAAACCGGACGCGTAATCAGCAATGGATCATCGAAGCAAATGGAAGTTTGTATTTTGTTGGAACGAACAGCGGCGATTATCATGCCTACGGAAGCCTGCAGCGTTTCATAGGCAGGAAGAATGCTTATGCGCAGATAGGGTTTGAGAACGTCAACCGGACGCCCTCTTTCTATTTTGATCCACGAAGTGCCTTCTATATCACGCAACAACCGCAACAGGATTTCAAGAAAGAAAACACCATACATCTTTTCGGAGCAATGTATCAGCCGTTTCTGCAATTGCGCCTGGCTGCGGATTATTATGTCATGACTAACTACACCTATGTGAAGAATATGTCTGAGCTGGCGCAGGAAGGAACTTTGTTCAATATGCTCCAGATCTCTGCACAGAAAACGATCAATCTCGGACGCTGGTGGAAGTGGCATGCAGATATTTACTATCAGCAAAGGATCGGGAATGCGGAGGTGAATGTGCCAACATTGTACACGCGTAACCGGATCGGTTACGAAGGGAAGCTTGGTCTGAAGAATCTGAACATAGCATTTGGAGCGGAGGTCCGTTATCATACTAATTATAAAGGAGACGGTTACTCGCCATTGCTCGGTAAGTTCTATTATCAGGATAATGATGAGGTGAAGTTGCAAATGCCTCATATTGCAGGGTATGTTCATTTCCGGATCAAAGGCTTCAAGTTCTATTTCAGGGCGGAAAATCTCAATACTGCTCAACTCAGCAGCACGGAGGGATTCGGGTTCACCAGGAACAACGCAGAAGTGCCGGGTTATCCATATCCGGGCCTGCTGATGCGTTTTGGCATCTTCTGGAGCTTTGTAAACTAATTTGTTAGCCCAAAGTTTTCTTAAAACATCGCATATCTGCGCCGGTTGATCAGTTCGGGTTTTGATAATCGCAGAATCATGCTATCTTTGCTTTCGTTATGCGTAAAGTAAGCGTTATCATATTGATGATCTGTTACCTGGCTTTCAGCAGCGGGGTGATCATCAATTCGCATTACTGCATGAACAAACTGGCTTCAACACAGTTTTTTTCCAGCGGATCGAAAGAGTGCGGCAAATGCGGAATGCATATGGATGATGCGCATGGCTGCTGTCACGATGAAGTCAAAATGGTAAAGATGGATGACGACCAGAAATCATCTCCATCTGTAAGCATCGAGTTCGCTTCTCTAAAAATACCCGTACAGGTTCCGTCAGCATTTATTGTGGCTGACTTTCAGAATGTTCCTCAGCAGGAATATGTCACAGAACAGCCTCCGCCTTTGCTAAAAGGCCAGGAGACCTATCTTCAGCACTGCGTTTTCAGGATTTGAGATATGAATACCAGATAGCCTGTCATGCCTGTTTTGATGAACAGACACGAGGGATCATGTATTTTTTGCGGCAGCAATGCTGCGCAAATCTCTTATTCAATCTCTAAAATCAAAATAATGAAAACTTTCAAAATATTCGCTGTAATCGCTCTGTGCCTCACACTTGCTACAACTTCATTTGCTCAATCTCATACAGACACTATTCCTGTTTCCGGTAACTGCGGAATGTGTAAAAATAACATTGAAAAGGCTGCAAAGAAAGCAGGTGCAAGCTCTGCAAGCTGGGATACTGAAGCAAAGGTGTTGACTGTTAAATACAACAGTTCAAGCACCAATGCTGCAAAGATCCAGCAGGGGATCGCTGCGGTAGGTTATGACACCCGTGATTTCACAGCAACTGACGAATCTTATAACAAACTTCACGGATGCTGCAAATATGAGCGCGTAAAAAAAGAAGCGCAACCTTCAGCTGCGACACAGAAAGCAAAGGGCTCATGCTGCGATAAAGAAGAGGGAAAAGTAGCATCGAACGAAAAGGAGAAATCCTGCTGCTCGGAAGCGCATTGATCGTGATCGATGTAAGATGATCGATGGTCAGGTTTCATGGCCAGGTGTGTTCGGTATCCCTGAACCAGGGATACTTACAGTTAGCCTGGCAACAATTTACCTTTGGTGATCATCGGTCATCGCGCATCGGACATCACGCCCCAAACTTCGAAAAAATATTCATTCAAAAATTTAGTTATGAAAAAGCTATTGATTTTACTGATAGCGGGATTCATGACGCTGGCTGCAAGTGCGCAATTCAGTAAAGCGAGCCTTCAGGCTACAGGTCTTACATGTGCCATGTGCAGCAATGCGATCAATAAAGCATTACAGGAAGTTCCATTTGTGGCTTCTGTAAAGTCAGATATCAAGAATTCCGTGTTCAATATTGTTTTTAAAGAAAATGAATCCGTTGATATTGACGCCATCCGCCAGGCCGTGGAAGACGCGGGCTTTTCTGTCGGGGGATTGAAACTCACCGGTCAGTTCGAACAGGTGGCAATTGCCAATGATAAGCACATTGAAGTGGGAGGGACCACCTTTCATTTCCTTGATGTCAAACAAGCATCGCTTAGCGGTGAACAAACCCTGACGGTGGTTGACAAGAACTTTGTGCCTGCCAGGCAGTTCAAAAAGTTCAGCAATGCTACCAAAATGGCCTGTATACAGACCGGCAAGGCTGCAACCTGCTGTGTGAAAGACGGTGTAAAGCAGAATGCGAGGGTGTATCACGTGACGATCTGAAAAGAGTGAAGTTTAAAAGTTTAAATGGTTTAAAGTTTAATAGTTTGAAAGTATGCTGTCATCACTCAGCCTGACTTTTAAACCTTAATCCATTTAAACTTTTAAACTTCTCAATATCTTTTTGTTTCAGTTAATTTATTTATTTAACTCATGATCAAATCAACTATCACTGCATTCTTATTACTGTTCCTTGTGACAGTGACAGAGGCGCAGGTGGCGAATATTGGCGATCCCAGGCTGAAGATAGAATTGCCTGATGCGAGTGGAAAAAAGATCGCGCTTTCTTCTCTGAAGGGAAAAGTTGTATTGCTTGATTTTTGGGCCAGCTGGTGTATGCCTTGCAGAAGTGCCAATAAGCAGCTGGTAAAGCTCTATGCAAAATACAAAGCCAAAGGTTTTGAGATATACAGCGTATCTGTGGATGAGGATAAAAATGACTGGCTGAAAGCTGTCAGGAAGGATAAGATCACCTGGCTACAGGTGAATGATCCGGCTAATCTTGAAGCTGACGCCATTCAGAGATGGCAGGTCAATGCATTGCCTACCGTTTTTCTTATCAACAAAAAAGGAGATGTGGTGGCTATTGACATCGAGGGAAAAGAGCTCGATAATGAGGTCGCCAGACTACTTGCTGAATAGCAGCCGATAGCCTGATTTGATAAATCACAGATCAGCAAACATGAAGTATTTTTTATTCATTAGTATTATCCTGTGCAGCCTGAACAGCCAGGGGCAGGAATTATATGTATATACTGAACCGGCGTCAAACATACCCGCCCGGTCAATCAGTGCAAAGCTGACCAGTAATATTGTAACCAGGCAGAACCCTTATAACAAGGTTATGCAGCGGTATACTCCCGAGGTATTTGTTGGTCTCAACAAAAACTGGATGTTGCGTGCCGGTGCTACGTTTGCGAATATGCATACGGATAATTTCAGGTGGGAATCTGTATACATGTATGGAAAGTACAGGTTTCTTTCCTCTGACGATACGCATTCGCACTTCAGAATGGCCATATTTGGCGAAGCAGCTTACAGCCGTAGTCCTTTTCATTTTGATGAGTTGAGTTTGCAGGGAGATAAGAGCGGCTTACAATTGGGCGTTGTGGCAACTCAATTATGGCATAAGCTGGCCATTTCAGGCAGCGTGAGTCATTTGCAGGGATTGCATAGTTCCCGCAATGATAAAACGCTGTATATCCCTTCCCGCATCTACCAGGCAATGAACTATACCGTCTCTGCGGGGTATCTGCTTTTGCCGTTTGAGTATAAAGATTACAAACAAACCAATCTGAATCTTTATACAGAATTTCTGGCACAGCAATCGCTCGACAGAAAAGCGTATTATGTTGATTTCGCGCCGGCTGTCCAGCTGATCTTTAACAGCGCCACTAAACTTAATCTTGGCTATCGCTTTCAGTTAAGTGGTGATATGCAGCGTATGGCAAAAAACAGCTGGCAGATCAGTGTGGAAAGAACATTTCTGAATGCCCTAAAACGGAAAAAGTAATATGGAGATCTACATCAGGAATATGGTTTGCGACCGGTGTATAAAATCGGTCAGGCATATTTTTGAAAAGATGCGAATAGAAACGGAAGAGATCCGGTTGGGTGTGGTGTATACAAAAGTAGCCGTTCCGGACGCGCAGGTGAGATCATTGAAAGACGCTTTACGGGAAGAAGGGTTTGAATGGATGGATGATCAGAAAGCGAAGATGGTAGAGCTTATCAAAAGCCTGCTCATTCAGCTTGTGCAAACAGCTGAACTGGATGAGATGAAAGGGAATCTTTCCGCGTATTTATCGAAGATGTTGCTGAAAGATTATCACTACCTGAGCCAGCTTTTTTCTTCTATGGAGAATACAACAATAGAGCAATATTTCATTTTACAGAAAATTGAAAAGGTGAAGGAATGGCTGGTGTATGATGAGTTTTCTGTGAGTGAGATTGCGTTCAAGCTGGGGTATAGCAGTGTGTCGCATCTTTCAGGGCAGTTCAAAAAAGTAACGGGATTTACACCTAGCGAATTCAAGCAGTTCAAAGATCATTACCGTAAACCGCTGGATAAGGTTTAACGTAAGACCGGCGTTGGAGTATCGCAAAGGGCGCAAAGGCGGCGCAAAGGACGCAAAGAGTTAAATCCTATGTTTACCTTTTGCGTCCTTTGCGCCGCCTTTGCGCCCTTTGCGATACTCCAACGCCGGTCTATTAAAAGAGCGCAGCTAATTCTATAAACCTTTCCCCGAATTATGTAACAATCCCCAAAGCATAAGGCAGGAATTTTGTGTCATAAAACTTAAATCATGACACACTCCTATAACATTTCCGGGATGACCTGCAACAGCTGCGTAGCCCGCGTGAAAAGCGAACTGCTGAAGCTCGGTAATATTGAATCAGCAGAAGTACAGCTGACAGCTCCGCAGGCAACCATCACGATGAACCAGCACATCAATACGGGTAAGTTACAGGAAGCTGTAAGCAAGGCCGGCCATTACACGATCTCCGAAGCGGACGGAGGCATGCATGATATGTCACAAGAAGCTACTGCTGAAAAGAATTCCTATTTTCCCATCTTTCTCATTTTTGGGTATATCACCGGTATCAGCCTGTTAATACAGTTCGCTTCCGGCACATTTAACTGGATGCAATGGATGAGTCATTTTATGGGAGGATTCTTCCTGGTGTTCTCTTTCTTCAAATTGATGAACCTCCGGGGATTTGCTGAAGGATACCGCAGTTATGATATCGTCGCAAAAGCAATGCCCGCCTGGGGATTCATTTATCCTTTTGTGGAACTGGCACTGGGGATCGCCTTTCTTATATCATTTCAGCCGCTCGCTACCAATATTGTGACCCTGGTTGTAATGGCAATAAGTTCGGTGGGTGTTATTCAAAACCTCATGAAAAATTCTCCGTTTCAATGTGCCTGCCTTGGGACGGTGATCAAACTTCCCTTAAGCAAAGTAACGCTTTTCGAAGATCTGCTGATGGTCGCCATGAGCGCCGTGATGGTCATAAAAATGTGGTCATGAAATTAATAGTAAAATTCTTCCGGTTCATCGGATCATTGTTTGTTAAGAAAAATTGTTGCAAATGAAATCGCTGTTAAGTATATCGGTTCTTTTTTTGTCAGTTTCGGCCTTCGGGCAGCATGAACACCATGATATGAAAGATCAGAAAAAAGAACCCGCAAAGGAAATTAAGAAGGATACCATTCCTGCGGGGAAACATGATCACGACATGAGTGGACATGGCCACACGATGTCTCATGCCTTTTCATTGAACCTGCCGATGAACAGGAACGGTTCAGGTACATCCTGGCTCCCTGATGAAACCCCCATGTATATGTACATGACCGGGAAGAAAGCAATGTGGATGTTCCATGGAAATGTTTTTCTGCGTTATACTAACACGGACATATTCAATAAGGGTATTGGTTCAGATAAGTTTGATGCACCGAACTGGTTTATGGCCATGATGAATAAAAGGATCGGGAAGAGGGGACTATTTACGACAAAGGCGATGATCAGTCTTGACCCGTTAACAGAAGGAGGGGGAGGTTATCCTTTGCTGTTCCAGTCGGGCGAAA
The DNA here is from genome assembly GCF_022012415.1 of Terrimonas ginsenosidimutans. Classification (GTDB taxonomy): domain Bacteria; phylum Bacteroidota; class Bacteroidia; order Chitinophagales; family Chitinophagaceae; genus Terrimonas_A; species Terrimonas_A ginsenosidimutans. The sequence goes on along the minus strand of NZ_JAKLTR010000009.1, from coordinate 92,083 downwards.
CACATAATGGAGCCAGGCTGGTGAATCGTCAGCATCCGCATGATCTGTTTGCCGAGCTGAGTGTGGCGTATACACATGCGATAAATAAGAACACCGATGTGTTTGGTTATTTTGGCTATCCCGGTGAACCGGCCATCAGTGCGCCTGCATTTATGCACAGGATCTCTGCCATGAACAATCCGGATGCGCCGCTGGGGCACCACTGGCAGGATGCCACGCATATTACGTTTGGGGTAGGAACTTTAGGTTTCCGGTATAAGAAGCTTAAAGTGGAGGGTTCCATTTTTACCGGTCGTGAACCCAATGAAGAGCGGTATGGGTTTGATAAAATGTTATTCAACAGCTACAGTTACCGTTTGTCTTATAACGCATCGCGGAACTGGGCTTTCCAGTTCTCTCAGGGCTTTATCAAGGAACCGGAATTGCTTGAACCCGGGGTGGATGTTACACGCACGACCGCTTCCGCCTTGTATGCAAAGAAGCTGGGGAAGGACAGGGATCTGAACGCGGCCCTTATCTGGGGTTTTAATGACAAAGGTGCCGGTCATAAAGAACATTCGCTTTTACTGGAAGAGAATTATCGTTTTGGCCGCAATGCCGTTTACAGCCGGTATGAATGGGTGCAGAAATCAACGGAAGAACTCGAATTAGAGAACCAGTTAGGGCATCAGACCTTCGATGTTCAGGTTTTCTCTGCGGGTTATAATCGCGGTCTGTGGAAATCAAAAGTGGTGGACCTCGCGGCAGGCGCACAGGCGACGCTGAATTTCCCGGCTGCAGGGTTAAAATCAGTTTACGGGAATTTACCGGTTGGTTTCCAGGTGTATGTACAGCTGAGACCAGTATTGCAACGGTGATCGGCAGGGGGCATGGGCAGGTCCGGGCATAGTATTTAGCTATGCCCGGACTTTTTTATTACATTTATCTAAACATTTTTTTAGGCAAGACTAAAAAAATGTTTAGCTTTATTTAATAATGAAAAAAGGACTTCTACTCTTCAGCATTTGTTTTTGTTTTCTCAATCTCTATTCTCAACGTGCGCTTACGGGTGTTGTGTTGGATGCCACTACGCGTGAACCAGTTCCCGGTGCTACAATAAAAATGTCGGATTCGACCTCCACACTCACAGACGGGAAAGGGAAGTTTGTGATCAATGATCCTGTTCCGGATTCGGTGCATGTTACAGCGACGGGTTATATTCATCAGCATCTCTCTACCCTTGAAAGATCATCGTTACAGGTGCTGCTTTTTGCTGATCACCGGGAGATGGATGCGGTTGTCGTGAGCGGTACGATGCGGCCTGTAAAAAGGCTGGAGAGCCCGGTGAATGTTGAAGTGTATACTCCCCAGTTCTTCAAGAAGAATCCCGCTCCAAGTATTTTTGAATCGCTGCAGAATATAAATGGTGTAAGGCCGCAATTGAATTGCAGCGTTTGCAACACGGGGGATATTCATATCAACGGGTTGGAAGGGCCATACACTATGGTGACCATTGATGGTATGCCGATCGTGAGTAGTCTTGCTTCGGTATATGGTTTATTCGGGATCCCGACACAACTGATCGACAGGGTAGAGATCGTAAAAGGCCCCGCTTCCGGATTGTATGGGTCGGAAGCGATCGGAGGGTTGATCAATATCATTACCAAATCACCCGACAAGGCGCCAGCTTTTACGGCAAATATAATGGCAACAAGCTGGCAGGAATACAATGTTGATCTTGGTGGTGCATTCAAAATAGGAAATAAAGTAAAGTCGCTGCTTGGCGTTGATTACTACAATTTTCAGCATAAGGCCGATAAGAATAACGATCAATTCACGGATGTAACATTACAACACCGGATCTCCGTTTTTAATAAGCTTAGTTTTAAAAGAAAGAAGGACCGTGTGGCAACGCTTGCCGGAAGATATTTTTATGAAGACCGCTGGGGTGGTGATATGCGTTGGAATAAAACATTCCGGGGAGGCGATAGTTTATATGGAGAAAGCATTTACACTAACCGGTGGGAAGTGATGGGCCAGTATCAACTTCCCGTGGAGGAAAAGATGGCACTCTCGTTCTCCGCCACAAGGCATCAGCAGAATTCTTACTACGGAAATACTCCTTATATGGGAGATCAGCGGATCGTCTTCGGACAACTGGTATGGGATAAAAAGATAGGCATGTCCCACAGCTTGCTGAGTGGGGCAGCGTTGCGTTATAATTACTATGACGATAATTCTACAGCTACGACTGATACGCTGACCGGAAGGAATAACCCGGATAATTATATCATTCCCGGCTTGTTTTTGCAGGATGAATGGAAACTGAATGCGAGGCATCTTGTGTTACTTGGCCTGCGGTATGATCATCATCCTGTTCATAAGGGGATCTTCACGCCAAGGATCGCCTGGAAATGGTCGCTCAGTGACAGACAGGTATTCCGTCTCAATGCAGGGACCGGTTTTCGTGTAGTAAGTCTGTTTACCGAAGATCATGCGGCATTAACGGGTGCGAGAGCCGTGGAGATCCGCGAGTCACTTGATCCTGAAAGAAGCTATAATGTCAACCTGAATTATATCCATAGTTTTCGTTGGGATGATATATCGCTGAGCGTCGATGCGTCTGCATGGTATTCTTATTTTACCAATCAGATCATTGCCGATTATGATTCGGATCCGAACCTGATCGTGTATAAGAACCTGGATGGTTATGCTGCCTCAAAAGGATTTACGTTGAATGTTGAGTTCAATAAGGGTCATCGCTTTAAAGCTCTCGCAGGAGTAACTATACAGGATGTTCATAAATCCGAAAAGAATGGCGCCGGGCATTCAGTCAAAACCCGTCCAGTGCTTACAGAGAAATGGAGCGGCACCTGGACGATCAGTTACACCCTGCCTTCCGCAGGATTGACGTTTGATTACACAGGCAATCTGTACGGGCCGATGCGTTTACCGTTATTGTCAGCCACCGATCCGCGGCCGGGCCATTCGCCGGTATGGAGTATTCAGAATATTCAGTGTTCAAAACTTATCAGCAATAAACTGGAAGTGTTTGCTGGTGTGAAGAACCTGCTTAACTGGACGCCGGCGAAAAGTACGCCATTCATCATTGCGCGCTCGCATGATCCGTTTGATAAGAATGTGCAGTATGATGCTTCAGGTGGGGTTGTTGCCACACCGGAGAATCCTTATGCATTGAGTTTTGATCCAACTTATGTATATGCGCCTAACCAGGGGATACGGGTGTTTGGAGGAGTAAGGTATACGGTCAGATAAATAACTCTACTTTTAATGGCTGGCGTAGGAGGAACGCGGCGGACGCAACGATACGCGGCGGACACGGCGAAAACAGCCGGGGTAAAAATTGTATTCGCTGCGATCGCCGCGTATCGCTGCGTTCGCCGCGTTCCTTCCAGGCAAATCAAAAAATAGTGTAAGTCCCTTCTAATCCACTTCTAAGTCTTCATGAGATTTGCATGACAATTGGAAATCCCTATCTTCGTCACCGTGAAACGCCTGGCTGGCATATTATTCATTTCCATCTACATGCTCGCATTTGCTGAGTTTCACCAACTTCTGCGCATTCCTTACCTCATAGAACATTTTGATTTCCATAGGCAAAGTGATCCCCAGATCAGTTTTGTGAAGTTCCTGCGCATGCATTATCTCGGACCGATCATCGTAGATGATGACTTCACGCAGGATCAGCAATTGCCGTTCCGGGACGTGGATTCACATACCCTGATCGGTTCTGTAGTGGTTTCTGTAGAACCCATTTCTATCTCCATTGATCCGCCGGAACTTTCCGCAGCGGAATTTTTCAGTTATAACGAGGTGAATAAACCTCAGTTTGAAGCCTTCGATATCTTCCAGCCGCCCCGCTGTGCCTGATGACATATAATCATCTATTCTTCACAGGCACAATTTTTTTGCATGTTAAATACTATTATTCGCTTTTCCGTAAGGAATAAGCTGATCATAGGTTTATTCACCATCGCATTAATGATATGGGGTGGAATAAACCTGCGGCAATTACCTATCGATGCATTGCCGGATATTACAAGTAACCAGGTTCAGATCATCACTGTTTCACCTTCACTGGCGGCGCCGGAGGTAGAACGGCTCATCACATTTCCGCTGGAGCAGGCGAATGCCAGTATTCCCGGAATAAAAGAAATGAGATCGATCTCACGGTTCGGCCTTTCTGTTGTAACGGTTGTTTTTTCTGATGAAACGGATATCTACTGGGCGCGTCAGCAGGTAGGTGAGCGGCTGAATACAGTGAGAGGACAGATCCCTTCGAGTGCGGGTAATCCTGAACTGGCTCCCGCCACAACAGGTATCGGGGAGATCTATCAGTACGTGTTAAGGCCCGCCAAAGGATATGAAGGTAAATACGATCTCACAGAACTCCGTTCAATACAGGATTGGATCGTTCGCAGGCAGTTGCTGGGAACACCCGGTGTTGCAGATATCAGCAGTTTTGGTGGCTATCTCAAACAATACGAAGTGGCCGTTCAGCCAGACAGGTTGAAAAGTATGAAAGTAACCATCGCGGATGTGTTTGCTGCACTGGAAAAAAACAACCAGAACTCCGGAGGGGCTTATATAGAGAAAGGTCCGAACGCTTTATTTATCCGCACAGAAGGTCTTGCTGAAACAACTGAAGATCTTGGTAAGATCTTCATTCGTCATACCGATACAGGTATCCCTGTCTACCTGAGAGATGTTGCGGAGGTCAGGATCGGTCATGCGATCCGCTATGGTGCGATGACCTATAAAGATGAAGGCGAAGTGGCAGGTGCCGTTGTGCTGATGCTGAAAGGAGCCAATGCATCGGCCGTGATCGAATCGGTAAAAACAAAGATCGCTGAGATCAAGAAGACTTTGCCTGAAGGGGTGGTACTCGAAACGTTCTATGACCGCACGAAGATGGTGGATAATGCGATCGGTACGGTAAAGAAAAACCTGCTGGAAGGTGCCTTGATCGTCATTTTTATTCTTGTATTGTTTCTTGGAAATCTGCGTGCCGGGCTGATCGTTGCCTCAGTGATCCCGCTGGCAATGTTATTTGCGATCATCCTGATGAATACATTCGGTGTAAGCGGAAACCTGATGAGTTTGGGTGCACTTGATTTCGGGTTGATCGTTGATGGGGCCGTCATCATTGTTGAAGCGGTTCTTCACCGCCTGATGCATAATAAAAGCTTTGCCGGGTTGACACGGATCACACAACCCCAGTTGAATGATGAGGTGGAAACCGCTGCAGGCAAAATGATGAACTCTGCTGTATTCGGCCAGATCATCATCCTGATCGTTTATCTACCGATCCTTTCACTGACGGGCATTGAGGGAAAGATGTTCAAACCGATGGCGCTAACTGTATCATTTGCATTGATAGGTGCTTTTGTTTTATCGCTGACATATGTGCCTATGATGACTTCTCTTTTTCTCAGTAAAAAAGTATCGCATAAAGAAACGGTTGCGGATAAGATGATGAATGTGCTGCAACGTGGATACAGACGCCTATTGCAGAAAGCATTGGCATTCCCCAGGGCAGTTGTGTCTTTTGCATTATTGTTATTTGCTTTTTCCGTGTGGCTGATCAGTACGCTTGGCGGTGAATTCATTCCCGAGCTGGAAGAAGGTGATTTCGCCGTAGACGCACGTTTATTGACGGGAAGTTCATTGACAGAAACCATCAGAACGACGCAGAAAGCTGTTTCAATCCTGCAAGAACGTTTTCCCGAAGTAGAGAAGATCGTCACGCGGATCGGTGCGAGTGAAATTCCCACAGATCCCATGCCGCTGGAGATGACAGATATCATGATCACACTAAAGCCTAGATCCGAATGGGTGTCCGCTGCTTCATTCGATGAACTGGCAAACAAGATGAGTAAAGCACTCGAAGCGGTGCCCGGTCTTACTGCGGGGTTTCAGTTCCCCGTTCAAATGCGTTTTAATGAACTGATCTCAGGTGCGAGGCAGGATGTAGTGTGTAAGATATTTGGAGAGAATCTCGACAGCCTTGCTTCTTATGCAGACAGGATGGGGCGTTTGGTAAGTACGGTTAAAGGAGCCAGTGATATTTATATAGAAGCGGTGACCGGTCTTCCACAGATCGTGATCAATTATAACCGTGATGCCATGGCGCATTACCAGTTAAGTGTAGCGGATGTAAACCTGGTTGTGCGCACCGCATTTGCCGGTGAAAGCGCTGGGCTGATCTATGAGAATGAAAGACGTTATGATCTTGTTGTGCGTTTGCAGGATGAGTCAAGAAGGGATATTGCAGATGTTCAGCAACTATTGATCCCAACGCCATCAGGCTTGCAGGTCCCATTGTACCAGGTGGCGAAGATTGAGGTCAAAGTGGGTCCCAACCAGGTACAGCGTGAGAATGCGCAACGGCGGATCATTGTCGGATTTAACGTGCGCGGCCGCGATGTTGAATCCGTTGTTGAAGAATTGAATGCAAAAGCGACAAAGCAAATAAAACTTCCTTCGGGATATTTTATAAAATATGGCGGTCAGTTTGAGAATCTAGTAGAGGCAAAAGCCCGCTTATCGATCGCGGTGCCGGCGGCGTTATTGCTGATCCTCGTGATGCTGTATTTCGCCTTTGGTTCATTGAAATATGGTTTGCTGATCTTCTCTGCCATACCTCTTTCTGCAATTGGCGGTGTGCTGGCATTGTGGATGAGAAACATGCCGTTCAGTATTTCTGCAGGCGTTGGCTTTATTGCATTGTTTGGAGTAGCGGTGCTGAACGGGATCGTATTGATCGCGGAATTCAACAGGTTGAAGAAAGCCGGGCTTTACCCCGGATTGTCGGATGAAGAGTCCTCTACAGAAGGTCAGGGCAGGCTCGATGTTAAACATATTATCATGGAAGGAACACAGGTTCGTCTCCGTCCTGTATTAATGACGGCTGCTGTAGCATCGCTTGGGTTCTTACCCATGGCACTCAGCGAAAGCGCCGGAGCTGAAGTGCAACGGCCATTGGCAACGGTGGTGATCGGCGGTCTGATCACGGCTACATTTCTTACGCTGGTCGTATTGCCAATATTATACGCGTGGCTGGAGAAAAAGAAATCACGGAAAAAGGGAAGCGCTGGCAATGTTGTTGCAGTCATACTGTTACTGATCTGCGGAATGAAGGTGAATGCGCAGGAGAAAATGACTTTACCTGCCATGCTGGAAAAAGCACGGAAAGATAACCTGAGCCTTCAGGCGATCCGTACTGAACCGCAATACTGGAAACAATTGCAGTCAGGTGTTTTTGATCCTGCCAAAACAGTAGTTAGTGGGGAGTATGGCGGATTGAACAGTGTTCAAAACGATACGAAGTTCGGCATCAGCCAATCATTCAGTCTGCCGGCCATTTATCAACGCCAGCGTTCTTATTTCCAGTCGCGCGAAGTATCACAAAAAGAGCTGTCCAACTGGCGCCAGGCTGAACTTGACAGGGAAGTGAAGAAGAGTTTCTACCAGGTAGCGGAATGGCTGGAGAGAAAGAAGATCCTGCTCGGACTGGATTCTGTATACAGCCGGTTTCAGCAATCTGCCGCGCTGCGGTTAAAATCAGGAGAATCAAACCTGCTGGAGAAGACCACAGCAGATGCGCAGTTGCAGCAGCTGAAACTTCAACAGCGGCAGTTAGACCTCGATATCGCTTCCTTGCAAAAGCAATTGCAATGGTTGTTAAATACAGATAGTTTGCTGTTGCCTGACTATAGTGCTCTGAAAATGGATATTCCGCTGCTGGTGGATTCTGCCTCTCTGTTTGAACACCCGCAAATCCGTTACGAGCGGTCGGGCATTACGATTGCTGCTGCCGAGACTGCAGCGGAGAAAGCAAAGCTGTCTCCTGATTTCACTCTTGGATACAGCAATCAATCCATCATCGGCTATCAAAGCAAGAATGGTATTACACAGCAGTATTATGGGGCTGGTAAGCGCTTTCACATCGTGAACCTGTCTGTGGGCATTCCGCTGTTCAATTCGGCGGCCAAGGCGCGGATCCGCGCGGCGGGAGTAAGGCAGGACATTGCAAAGATGAACACCGCGGCGGCTGAGAAAAATGTGTTCACGAAATTCCAGCAGATACAGCAGGAATACCTGAAGCAACAGCAGGCGTTGCAGTACTATGAACAAACAGGATTGCAGCAGGCTGAGCTGATCACCAGGCATGCGAAGCTGAGTTTTCAGAATGGAGAGATCAGTTATCTGGAATGGACGATACTGATGAATAATGCGGTATCGATCCAGCTTAACTATCTCGACGCTGTACGCCAATACAATCTCGCCATTATCGAACTGGAATACATCACCGGAAAATAAATCATTATGCGCAATATTATTTGTTTATTGATACTGATGGTGAGCATCAGTTGCGGCAGCAAAAAAACGCAGCCGGAAGAGCAGGTTGTTACACCGGACAATACGGTTTCCCTTACAGCAGAGCAACTGGCTAATGCCGGAGTGCAGACAGGGCTGGTGAGTAAGCGATCGCTCAACAGCGAATTAAAAGTGAACGGGTTGGTGGATGTACCCCCGCAGAACATCGTCTCAGTCAGTTTTCCTCTCGGGGGATATCTGAAGAATACAAAACTTCTGCCCGGCGCTCATGTTACGCGGGGAGAAGTGATTGCAACGATGGAAGATCCCGCGCTGATCCAGTTACAGCAGGATTACCTGATCGCGAAAGCAAAGCTGCAATACAGTGAGAAGGATTATGAACGTCAGAAGATGCTGAATGAAAACAATGTGAATGCGGAGAAAGTATTTCAGCAGGCACAGGCGGATTATACCTCCCAGAAGATCCTGTTGAAAGGGTATGATGAAAAGCTTCGTCTGATCGGGATCAACCCGGCTAATCTGAGTGATCAGAATATTTCGAGAAGCGTACCAGTCTATTCTCCTATTAACGGATTTGTATCAAAAGTGAACGTCAATATCGGGAAGTATGTAAATCCTTCAGATGTATTGTTTGAATTGATCAATCCTGATGATATTCATGCGGCGCTGACTGTTTTCGAAAAGGATCTCGGGAAGATCAGGCCAAAGCAAAAGGTAATGGTGACGTTTGTGGATGATCCTTCGACGTCTTATGAATGCGAAGTATTGCTGGTTACAAAGAATGTAGATGATAACCGGAGCGCATTGGTGCATTGCCATTTTGAAAAGCAACCCAAGCAGTTGTTGCCCGGAATGTTCCTGACAGCGAATATCCGCGTTAGTGAAGCGCAGGTAACAGCCGTTCCGGAAGATGCCCTCGTGCGTTATGGGAATGGTCAGTTCATTATGGAAGAAACGGGCAGTAATATGTTCCGGTTACTGAGTGTGGAAACCGGCATTCGTGATCATGGATGGGTGGAAGTGATCGGCAAAGATCTGGAAGGGAAAAAGGTGATCATCAAAAATCCTTACCCTGTAATGGCCAAACTGAAGAACACTGCCGAAGAGTAGGGTATCGAAAGCCTTGGAAACCGCAAAGTGTGCAAGAGATTTGTGCCCTCTTTGCGGTTTTTCTTTGCGGTCTTTTGCGATACTTCCACGGCATACACATTAAAGAATATTAGTTTCCGGTAAATACCTTCGTTATTTCCCCCGAAAATTTTGTTTTTTCCCCATTGCCAGGCTGGCTGAATAGCGGAAATTTGACCTATGTTATAAGCAGGATGGTCTTGAATAAAATCTCCTGTTTTTATCTACGAAACGGCTAGAAAACAAACAAATTTTTTTTACCAAAACGGCACCTACATTTGCTGCCCTAATTTTCAGCTATGGAGATCAAATACCTGCAGCATATATCTGCTACCCTCAACCTTGCAATCAAGCCAGTAATGAACATTCTTGAGCTTCATGATGGCGGTTCTACCATTCCTTTCATTGCCCGTTACCGGAAGGAGGCTACGGGGAATCTTGACGAGGTGGTGATCACTAATGTAATTGACCAGATCAAGTATTTCAATGACCTGGAGAAGCGAAAAGAAACCGTGTTAAAGACGATTGAGGACGCAGGTAAAATGACTCCTGAGCTTAAGAAAAGGATCGAGGATACCGTGAATTCAACTGAGCTGGAAGACATTTATCTGCCGTTCAAACCAAAACGTAAGACGAAAGCGTCGGTGGCGATCGAAAAAGGGCTGGAGCCGCTGGCGAAACTCCTGTTTGACCAGGAAAGCATGAATGTGGAAGAAGAAGCCGCGAAGTTCATCAACGAGCAGGTAAAAGATAAAGAGGATGCTCTTCAGGGGGCGAGGGATATTATCGCGGAATGGGTGTCGGAAAATGAGCAAGCGCGTAATATCGTGCGCAAGCTTTTCACAGAAGAAGCAGTATTCTCTTCCCGCGTGCTCAGTTCAAAGAAAGATGAGCCTGAAGCACAGAAATACCGCGATTATTTCGAGTTTAAAGAACAACTGGCAGATAGTCCTTCTCACCGCATCATGGCGATCCGCCGGGGTGAAAAAGAAGGTTACCTGATCATGAATATTGATGTAGACAAAGAAGTGGCAAATGAATCGCTGAAAAGAACATTTGTTAAGACTTCCGGTCCGGTCGGACAGCAGGTGGGTATTGCCGTGGAGGATTCATTCAGCCGGCTGCTGAAGCCTTCTATTGAAACAGAATTCCGCATGAGCAGTAAGACCCAGGCTGACGAAGAAGCAATCCGTGTATTTGCGGAAAACCTCCGTCAGTTGTTGCTCGCTTCTCCTCTGGGTCATAAGCGCGTTCTGGCGCTTGATCCGGGTTTCCGCACAGGATGCAAACTGGTTTGCCTGGATGAGCACGGAACATTGCTATATAACACAGCTATCTATCCGCATCCTCCTCAAAATGACTGGAACGGGGCGACACAAACTATTAAGGAACTTGTAGCGAAATACGATATCCAGGCAATTGGATACGGTAATGGTACCGCCAGCAAAGAAACGGAGCAGTTGGCCAGGGGAATTGATTTTGGCCGCCCGGTATCTGTATTTATGGTGAACGAGAGTGGGGCTTCTATTTATTCCGCCAGTGAAGTTGCGCGGGAAGAGTTTCCTGATCATGATGTAACTGTCCGCGGTGCGATCAGTATTGGCCGCCGGTTGCTGGATCCGTTGAGTGAACTGGTAAAGATCGATGCAAAAAGCATTGGAGTAGGGCAGTATCAGCATGACGTGAATCAAAACCGTTTGAAAGAGGCTCTTGATCAGGTGGTAGAAAGCTGTGTAAACTATGTTGGTGTTGATCTGAACACCGCGAGTAAACACCTTCTGATGTATGTTTCAGGACTGAGTTCAACCGTTGCAAAGAATATAGTGGAGTATCGTACGAAGAATGGTGGTTTCAAGACCCGGGAAGAATTGAAGAAAGTTGCGATGCTTGGACCAAAAGCGTTCGAGCAGTGCGCAGGATTCTTACGTGTGCCAGGTGCAGAAAATCCACTGGATAATTCAGCGGTTCACCCCGAGAGTTATTCTGTGGTGGAAGCGATGGCGAAAAAAGCATCCAGCACTGTACCGGAACTGATCAGTAATGGAAATCTCCGCAAAGGACTGAAAGCCTCTGAGTTCGTTACGGAAACGATCGGTCAGTTTACGATTGAAGATATCCTGAAGGAATTGGAAAAGCCGGGTCGTGACCCCCGTGAAGCGATCGAGGAGTTCCGTTTTGCAGAAGGTGTAAGTACGATGGGTGATCTGAAACCGGGTATGCGCATTCCTGGTATTGTAACAAACATTACCAATTTCGGAGCATTCGTTGATATTGGTGTAAAACAAGATGGCCTTGTCCATATTTCTCATCTTAGCAACCGCTATATCAGTGATCCGAATGAAGCGGTGAAGCTGACGCAAAAAGTAATGGTAACCGTCCTCGAAGTAGATCCTTCACGCAAACGGATCTCTTTGTCTATGAAAGACGGAGCAGATCAATCGCAGTCGAAAAGCGGCAGCAATAGACAGGATAACAAAGGAGGAAACAAAGGCGGGGGTAATAAACCAGCTGCGCCTGCGAATCCTTTCCAGGCAAAACTGGCTGAGTTGAAGAAGAAGTTTGCGGATTAATAGGGGAGAGCGGCGTAGGGTCCGGCAGATGTCGCGGATCTATCCGCGGATAATTGAAAAATTATTGTTCCATCGAAATAGCCTTTGGCACGAAGCGCAGATTGCGCAGAAAAGTTTCCGGTTAAAGAAGCTGATCTGCGCAATCTGCGCTTTCAATATAAAAGTGGTGGGTGGTAACACGCTGTGTTACCTGCGGGACAAATCTGCGAGATTCCATCTAATAAGCTATTCGGCTGGCATAGGCCCCTTCTAAATCTCCCCTTCAGGCTAATCGTTACCCAAATTTTTAGACGGGCTTCTGCTTCCTTCAGATAGTTTATTTCCCCACGTTTCAATCCAATGTCGTTTAGTTAAGTAGCCCTGGCGTACCTCAATACACGTCAACTTAAGGTATGGCTGGTGTATAAGGAACGCAGCGGACGCGGCGATACGCGGAGAACGCAGCGAAAACAGCCATAGAACATCTTGTATTTTCGCAGCGCTCTCCGCGTATCGCCGCGTCCGCCGCGTTCCTTTGGAACATTTAGCTGTATCGAATTTATGTTTCTCTTTTTGGAATGAAACTTCTTTTAGAGGCGGCGTAAAGTATTTCCTGAAGGGGAGATTTGGAGGGGCCTTACGCAAGTCGAAATAATCGAACCGTTAGCTAACTTATTCTACATTGACCAATGTCTTATAATCTGCGGGAACCTACGCCATTCCATTAGCGATAATCTTCCCGCACAGGATTAAATACATCGATCAGCGAAACGTTCGTTTTCGCAATGGCCGAATGCGGTACGTTAGAAGGGATCACCTGGCTCATGCCGGTCGTCAGGATGACGGCTTCTCCACCGATCATCATATCCAGTTGGCCTTCGATGATATAAGTGATCTGTTCATGCGGATGTTGGTGCAATGCCAGGCTGCTACCAGCTTTGATCTCAACAAGGCCCAATGTCATCCGTTCTCCATGAGTGTAATAGCCGGTCAATCCGGGGGCCAGTTCTTTGGCTTTCTGCTCTTTTATTAAAGGCATGTTTAGTTTATTTTTCTTCAAAGAGGCAGTAGCTTCCGCCTACCCATTCTTTATCCTTATTATACCGGACGCCGATCATTTTCCCTTTGCTCAGTCGTGCGAGATTATTAGCAGGCTTTGGTCTGGCCTCGCCTTCTTTCCAGAAGTAAAATATCCTGATCTCCGCTTTTGCAGGTGTGTCTGGCGTTTGGATCACTTCGGCATATTTGACTTTCCGCTGAAGGATCCAGTTCTCCGGATCTTTGATGTCTTCAATGTCTTTTAAAGTCACATCGATCAAAACACCTTGTCCCGCGAAGGAGAATAAAGGCTTCAATACATAATTTTCAAGATCGGTAGGCAGTTGTTTGATCTCGTGGAGGAAAAAAGTTTCGGGGATATATGGATGCCTGATAAATGGGATCGTGTACTTGCTGATGCGATAAAACCAGGAAGGGTGCGGTGCCCATTCAACGTCCAGTTCTTCAAAGAAGATCTTGCCCTTTTCCTGCACTTCTGCCGGTTGCTGTTGAAGATCATCAAATATTACCCGGTTGTATATTCTTTTTACAGCGGTTTTCTTCCCGTCTTTCAGATAGAATAATTGTCGGCCTTCTTTGATCAGTTCTGTAACACATACAGGTTCGATCCCGAGGAGGTCCTTAGTACAGTAAAAATCCACTCTTGTTTTTTGCTGATGCGGAAAGATCTCAAGCAGGATCACATTTTCCGGATTATGTTTACCTACAATGATCTCTTTCAGTAATTGGATGTAAGTTTCTTTTGTATGTCCGCCCATGTAAGCGGTAAAGCCTTCAGGTATGGTGAAGTTGTTACGGCAAACATCATCCAGTAATACTTCATAAGCAAACAGGGTAGGAAATCCCTGCATTTCGATCAGTTGTGGTTCGTAATTGCCGTCTTCATTTTCACAGATACCAAAGTCGAATGCGATGAATTCTGAATGGCCGATCTCTCCGGGTACATTTAGTGCGGCGGGGATGGCTTTATCTGTTTTTTGTTTGAATGAAGGATCCGTAATAATATCCACGATGCTTTCGCAGGCATCCAGGATCTTTTCTGTAAAGCTTTTTGGGATGAATACGGGTGTTTCTGCGACCCGGAATTCGATTGCTCCGGGATGAGCATTATGTAGTTCGTTCAGGAATGCCTCATATTTCTCCGGAGTGAACTGCTCGTTGTATTGTTTGCGTATAGAAGGTATCATGGAAGCGAAATTGATATTTAAGATACTTAAACATCACAAGTAATAAATTAAAAAGTCAAAATTAAAAAGTAAAAAGCTTGTCCGGGAATGAGGGGTCATGCCCAGGAGGCTTTTTTGACTTTTAAATTTTGACTTTTTACTTTATCACGCCAGTTCTGCTGGTACCAGTTGACCGATGGCCTGGTTCAGGAAATTGGGCAATACGTGCGAATATGTCCAAACTATTTTATCGGGATCTTCCAGTTGTTCCACCATGCTTTGCCATTTTTCTTCACCATGATTTTCGATGACAGTTGCTTTTTTGTCTGCTGTCTGGAGGTGGAGGCTCATGCCCTGGGCGTCGGCTTCGGGGTGGAACTGGGTTCCGATCATAAACTCGTTGAAACGGATACCCATCACTGCACGTTCGTAAGGAACATGTGGTCTGCTTTTTTCGATGCAGAGGATCTCACCGCCCATATCTTCGAGTAGTCCGTGGTTGGGTTGGATGACCTGGTAATCGCGGCTGTCAACTGCATAAAAGGGATCGCGGAGACCGTCGAATACTGGCTCGTCATGTCCTGCGGGCAGCATATGCACGGGGAAAACACCAAAGGCGGTGGATCTTCTCTTGCATACGAGTCCGGCGTTGAAGTAACGGCAGGCCAGTTGAAAGGAGTGGCAGATAAAGAAAATATGTTTTTTCTGGGTGTTGTCCGGGTTCGCATTCCAGCGGATGATCTCTTTCACCCATTTACACCAGGAAATATCCCAGTCTTCAAATCTGCTGGAAAGCGGGTCGCCGGGGCCACCGCTTGAAATGTAGATGTCAAAAGACGTGTCTGGTACTTCATTTTTCAGGCGCACATCAAACTCGGTGGATTGGACATCGAGATCGTTTTTCTTCGCCCAGTCTTTAACGATCTGGCGGATACAACGCATCCCCTGGTTGGCTTGTCCTTCGTAAAGGTCGAGTATGGCTATACGTACTGATCTGTTTTCATTCCAAATCATCCCGCGAAGATAGTAAAAATTTGATGGTGAGCCATTGAAGATCGCCGGTGTTTCGGTGGCCGTTTACGGTTTACCGTTCACCGTTGTTCGAAGGGCTGCATTTATAGCTATTTCGATATTATTCGCATTCACAATTTGATCCCGGTCAACGGATAACGGTGAACGGATAACGATGAACGGCCACGGTCATCGCTTTTTGTAAACCGATTCCCCATTCACGAATGTTTCCAGCACTTTTGCTTCAAGTAATTCGTTTTCAGGTGCTTTTAGAAGATCTCTGTCCAGGATGATAAAGTCGGCGAATTTGCCGGGTTCGAGGCTGCCTTTTTCTTTTTCTTCGAAATTGGCGCGGGCGGCCCAGATGGTCATCCCACGGAGTGCCTGTTCGCGGGAGAGTGCATTTTCTACCTGGTAGCCGTTTTGGGGCCAGCCTTTGGCGTCTTTACGAATAACGGCCGCGTAGAAGGTCTTGAAAGGAGAGATGTCTTCCACGGGAAAGTCGGTGCCAAGAGGCAGCCATCCATTTTGCTCCAGCAATTGTTTGTAAGCATATGCTCCTTTTACCCTGTCGGCACCGAGACGTTGTTCAGCCCAGTACATGTCTGAGGTGGCATGGGTTGGCTGTACAGAGGGAACGATCGATGCTTTACCGAACAGACCGAAATCGGCCGCATTGATCACCTGTGCATGTTCAATCCTCCAGCGACGGTCATTCTTCCCTTCCAGGTATTTGTTGTAGATAGACAGGATGGTGCGGTTGCCACTGTCGCCAATGGCGTGTGTACACATCTGGAAATTGCGTTGTGCGATCCAATTAGCGACAGAATCGAAGTGTGCAGGATCACTGAGAAGGAAGCCGTGATGCCCGGGCTTGTCGGTATAGGGCTGAAGGAGACAGGCTCCTCTTGATCCTAGCGCTCCGTCTCCATAGACTTTAAACGCGCGAACATGAAGGCGATCGGTTTTAATGATCCCTTTTTTATCGAGATAGTCGTAATTGCTTTTGTTATCGCTCAGCATTACATACAGACGCATTTTCAGTTGATTGCTATCCTGCATTTGCCTGATCAGTTCAGTTTCGGGTGCATTGATGCCGCAATCGTCGATGGTTGTGAGCCCGGCTGCGAAGCAATTGCGCTGGGCATCCAGCAGGGCTTCCCGGAGCTGTGATGGAGTGAGTGAGGGTATTTTCGCGGAGACGAGGTCTACTGCATTGTCGACGAGAATGCCGGTAAGTTTTCCGTTACTGGTTTCCACTTCGCCGCCGGTAAGTTTATCACCAGCTTTTACACCCGCAGCGTCTAATGCTTTCTGATTTGCGATGGCCGCATGGCCGTCCACACGTGTGAGAAGTACGGGTTGATCAGGGAAAAGCCGGTTCAATGCTTCATTGGTCGGGAATTCTTTAATGGGCCAGTCATTCTGATCCCAGCCGCGGCCGATGATCCACTGGTCTTTCGGAGATTCTTTTGCAAAATTGGTGACCCGGGTGATGATATCGTTCCAGCTTTCGGTGCCGGTAAGGTCGACTGTCTGGAGGCCGGTGCCATATCCTACAAAATGCGCGTGCGCATCGATCAGGCCCGGGTAAATGAATTTACCCTGTGCATCCGTTTGCCCGGCAGCATTGTATTTCTTTTCCAGTTCGGCTTTTGTTCCGGTGGCGAGGATCTTCCCGTCTTTAATCACCATGGCTTCGGTGGTAGAAAAGGAGGAATCGACGGTATAGATCGTTGCATTGTAAACAAGCAGGTCTGCATTTTCTCTATTGCCGCAGGAGAATATCAGCAGCATTATGGGAAGGAGCATTATGGGAAGGAGCAGTAGGTTTATTCGTTTCATGCTTTTTAATTCTTGTAGGTAAGATACTTTATTTCGGTTTGTGTGCCGTTGGGGGCGATGGATTCTGTATGGGAGATACTTTGACTTTACAGAAAAATATTCAACTGTCAGTTCCCTGCTCTTTTCTTGCTTTTGCTTCCTGGGCAAGTCTTTCTTTTTCGAGTGCGGAATTGTTCTTCGCGGTATCCCAGTATTGTTTTCCATAATTGACCAGGATCTCACCGCCGGCGGCAATATTGGCCCGCGCTTTAATGTAAACCCTTCCGTCAATTTTTTTAAAGGTGCAGTTGTTATTGATGCCGGGGATCTGCGTCATCCCTTTCGCATCGTTGGCATAACGTGCGAGTGATTTTGGGGTGGGAGCTGCATTGATCACATGATTGCGGCTTATATAGTAGATGTAGTCATTATCGATCTGTTCCTTTACTTCATCCCAGGTTGTCACCACTCCTTTATATTCTATTACAAGGGAGCCGATGGGTATAAAAACTTTGGTGAACAAACCGAGCCCGGCTCCCGGAATGCCGGAGGGTTTGATTTCGAGGTATTGAGATTTGATGGTCATGTGGAGCAAATGTAAGAAGGAACATCATTCACCTGGCAAATTCATGCCGTCAATCAGACCATTTGTGCTGAACAGCTGATAATGCCTTGTTTCAGTAATTACTTTAGCCCCGGTAACATCACTTAACAGACAACGCAGGGAACGATCTTAATTACTTTCATCCTTAACGGGAATGAAATGCAGTTGACAGAATGGTTTGTTCTGTGGTAAAAAAAATACAGACAAAGTTTAGTTATCGACAAGCAAAAATGACTTGTTAGAACAGAAAGCTGATCATTATCAAAAAATCTGTTTGTCGATGGTGGACTTTATCAAACAAACCTTAATCTGCATGCAATCGTTTTTCTTTATTCATTTGAAAAAGAAATTTATACGAATCGATGTAAAAGATATTCGCTATGTGTTGTCGGTTGCTCATCACGTGAAGATCTGTACAGATCAGGGCATATTCATTCCGCATTTAAGTTTAAAGCAACTGGAGACGATCCTTCCTGCCGATTCATTCTCGCGTGTGAACAGGGGGACGCTGGTGGCGCTTGATCGTATCATCTCGTTTGATAAAGATGAAGTGGTATTAAAGGATGTAAAATTCTCGTTCAGTGATAAGTACCGGAAAGAGCTGGAAAACAGGATTACGGTGATGCTTCACCAGGAGGCTAAGACTGATAAAGACGTAAAGGACGTTCAGGCGACAGGCAGAAAAGGAAAGAGTGCCAACAATTCAGGATAGTTCCGTTTATTAAGATCTCCAATCAACAATATTTCGTTCCCACTTTAGTGTGGTTACCGGAGGGGGTGTCTACTCCCTCTTCTTTAAAAAATCCGTTGCTACGATTTTTTATTGCGGCTGCTATACGGCAACGCTTTTATTCTTATTGATTAAACCTATCATTTCATGAAAATTCTATCAAGGGGCATAACCGTACAGGTTATTGCTGCAATACTCATATTTATCTTCGCGTATGCTGCGATAAGTAAATTTTTCAATTTTGAAATATTTCAGTTCACGTTGACACTGGCGCCGGTGGTTGGGAAATATGCTAAGGTTCTAGCGATCGTTCTTTCCATCGTAAATCTTTTACCTGTATTATTGCTGTCCATTCCTAAGACCAGACGCGCAGGTTTTCTCTATTCTTTTTGCCTTCTTCTGATATATGCTGCTTATATAGGGTATTCTTTGTTGCTGGAAAAAGACCTCCCATGCTCCTGTAGCGGCATTGCACCATGGTTTACCTGGACGCAGCATTTCTGGATCAATATTGCCGCAATGCTGATGGCCATGACCGGATTTCTTATTACCAACAATCTTATTGCAATAAAAGCGCCTGCTTTGGCCAAAGCAGACAACAGGGAACGCTGAAAACCTGAACAACAGAGTAAGCATCATTAACCAAATAACGCCTGATATGAAAAAGTATCTCTTAGGGGTAGCGGCTATTGCTATGGCTATAAGCCTGAGTGCATTTACCGCACCCAAAAAAACGCGAGTTAAAAACAGTAAAGGTTCATGGGATCTTTGGTGGTACAAGATCAAACCCGGATATGGGACGGGATCGTTCTTTCATAACACAATGGTTGAGTTTATAACCATCTCCCCGTACATGCCGGAGTATATTTGTCCAACCTTCCCCTGGTCATATAAATGCACGATAGGGTTTGATCCGTCTGAAGTGGATGAAACAACAAATGACCTGCGTCCCGGTTACCGTGAGCCTGAAGCCATTGGCGAAATGCGTCCTACTATCTGATCACATGGATAATGTTTATGCTGAGCCCGCCATCGCTATGGTGGGCTCAGTTTTTTATGATGATCCCGGCAGATATTGTCGCTGCGCGCGGATAAGAATAAAAACTTTGCGTTTCAGGATCGGACAAAGGGAAGCCTGTTACAGTGAAAATGTTTTGCAGTTGAATATACAATTGAATGGATTGGCTCGTATTGACCTGTTTTTTGTTGTTTATAGTATAACTGATCGAAAGATTTCTCAATCGTAGAAAAGAAGCATCGCTGTAAATAGCGTCTGAGCCTGGAATCAGGAAAGATGCTAACTGCGCCGGTGAGGAAGGGCTCACCGTAGGCTTTTGGACCGTCGTGATATCTCCCGGTGATCGCCAGTAATCACCAACCAGCAGGGGCTGATTGATGCCTGAACCGGGAGGGTGATTATATAAAGCGCGGAGGTGATTGATGCCTGTTTGAAAGCGAAAATCAAATTGCATTTCAGTCTTCCAGCGTCCAATGGAGACTGTCTGAGTTGACCCGCCATATAATTTTGGTGCAGTATTGACATAATAATTGTTGTCCTCAAGGAACTGATAGATCCCCGTTCCCGGGTCCACACCGGCAAATCGCAAGGGCTGTTTGGAATCAAGGGACTGTCCCGTCCAGTATCTTCGTGCATACATACTTTTCTCCAATCCTTCAAAACTTCTCAGATAGTTCCTGTGAGAAGTGATGTTTATCTGTGATGACCACCTGAGCCTGCGATGTTCTTCGGATCTGTAAGTGACAGTAATCTCGATCCCGCGATTATGTACTATTGCGGGATAGTTCAGGATATATCTTGATGAACTGGTTTGATTGGGTAAGAGTTGGCTGATCAGCTGTTTGCCAGTGCGGTGGAAATAGGCTGAAAAAGTGAACGATAAGCGGTTATTAAAAGTATAGCATTCGAGTGCGGCTTCAGCTTTTCGTGTAACCGACCATCCGAACGGGATTTCATTCACATTGTCTGCAGATGGCTGATTGCCGGTATACGTTGAAATTCTTGACCATGAATCCCTGAAATGACTATAGCCCACATTATCATTGCCGGTAGTACCATATGAGATCCTGATCTTCCCATAGTTAAAGAATGGCAGGTGTTTCCTGACAAATGTTTCTTCAGAGAAGATCCATCCAATACCTGCCGATGAGAATAATCCGTTTTTTTCATCGCTGCTGAAGTGGCTGGAATTTTCACATCTTCCGGTGAGATCGATACTGTATTTGCCTGAGATCTGCAAAGAGAATCTAGCAAGCAGGCTTTGGTAAGTGTTGTTGTCAAAGATGTGTCTGTCATCTATCCGCGTGGCATTGGCTAATGTTAGTGGTTTTGAGGCATCGTTGTAGCCAGATCCCCTCATTGATCCAAGAAAAACAGAATGATGTTGTAAAGTCGCGCCCGTCATTATCAGCAGCGAAACTCTTTTGCGGCTCAGCTTATACTCAAGCTGAGGTTCGAGAACGGTGGTCCGGAATTTTCCTGACCCATATAAGCTGCGGACATTTCTTTGCTGTTGCGGGCCGAATGAAGCGTGAGGTGCTAATGATGATTCTTTTGTCGATAAACCGCTGTATCCGGCGTTCAGGCTGATGGTGAGATGTTTTGCTATCAGGTAGTCCGTTCTTGTGGTTGCCTGTATGGCAGACATGGTCATCGTATATGTTTGAAGCAGATAAGCCGCGGGATTATCTGTTATCGGCAGTCCATTGTATTCCCAGTTCAGCTTGCCATTGCTGTTATAAAGCTCCGGATGATTGGGTGGCAAACTGATCACACGTAATAAAGCCGGCGACACGGTGGACACATTTTTTCCATTCGAGTAATAAACAGATGCTGTGGTGTTTATTTTTTGATTTTGAGAGCGGTATCTGAGTTGCTGGCTGATGGTTAATTGTTTTGAAAAGAAATCTCCTTTCAATAGATGATCTTCATTCCGAAAACCAATAGAACCGGTGAAGAAGATCCTGCGGAAGCTGCCTGAGATCCGTGAATGTGCGTTCCATAATGGCGTGGCAGCATGAAAAAAATACCTGCCCCAGTTGATCTGCCGGCTGCTGTCAAAAGATAACAGATCTGGTGCGTATGAAAAAGAACGTTCGGCGAGATCTGCCTGGATACCATCATTTGTAAACGCATTCTTTCTTAATTCACGATACTGATCTGTTGAAAGCATGGCGGGCGGAGCCTTGCGTACAGATATGCCGGATGATATGATCGTTTCTATCGAGAGTTTTTCTTCCGATGGTTGTTTGGTGGTGATAAGTATGACTCCGTTCGAGGAACGGGATCCATAAAGCGAGGTTGCTACTGCATCCTTTAGTATTTCGATACTTTCAATATCAGATGGATCTATAAGGCTTAGTGGGCTTATTCCGCCATAGGGATTCTGGTAAGCGTCAAGACTTCCCGGCGCGCCGATGGAAGATAGCTGGTTTGCATTATTGTTCTGTGGAGCAAAGGGAACACCATTGAGTACAATGAAGGGTTGGTCAACCGGTGGTATCAGGTAATTGATAAGCGGATTTGGGTTGACAGAATGTTGTCCGCGTATTTGTAACAGGGAGGACGCTCCCGGAGCTTCTCCGGAAGATGTTATGAGCATACCCGGAACTTTTCCCTGCAGAAACTGAAACAGATCGTTTCTTGGCAGTTTGTTCATTTCAGTGGTATTGACCTTTACTGCATTGCCTGTGCTGAACCGGCGTGTTGTTGATCCATATCCGAGGATGATCGTTTCGTCTAATTCTTTTATCTTTTGCTGGATCTTTAATTCGAGGAAGTCAGCTGTTCCAACTTCTGTTTCCGTAGAAATGATCTCAGCGCCTGTGATAAGCAACGCCGTTCCTGAAGTTACTCCCGAGAGTTCAAAGCTGCCGTCTGCCTTGGTGATGATGTTTTTGTTTTCAGTTTGGAGGTATATGGTGGCTCCTTCCACCGGGTCGCCTGAATAGGTCAGGATGCGTCCCCGGACTGTTCTTTTCTGTTCATGGTTTGATACAAGAATAATATAATTCCCGTCGATAAGATATCCGATACTGCTTTTTTGCAGGAGGTTGCCAAGAAGATCGCGAATGTCCATTTTGTGTTTCCTGATACTGGTATTCGGGATTCTTTGGAGCTGTTCACTGGTGTATACGAAAGTGTAGGAGCTTTGCTTTTCTATCTGCCGGATCACTTCACGGAATGAAGCGTTCTTAAAAGAAACACTGATCCTTTGCGCATAAACACATGCGTTCGCCAGACTGGCAATGCAGTAAAGGATAAACAGTTTCATCCGGAGTGTATTTCGTTCCCAATGGCGATGCATTGCTCGATGCATCTTTGTTAAGGTAACAAAAAACAGGATGAATCTTCTGATTACAACTGCTCTCTATTGAGTATTGTACAGGGTTTTTTTATGCAAGAAGTTGCTGCTGCTTTAATGCTTCCATGAGTCGTTCGTTGAGCTCCATCCTGGTGTCTTCAAAGCCATGTGCATTCGTCCATGCCTGAATAGAGATCGTGTATTTGTCGGGTTCGAGATTTATGACGCCGATCCGGTGTGCGGGCTCTTTTTTTAATGAGTCAATATGCGTTATTACATCAACAGCAGTTTTGCGTACCGTCTCCTCATCTATTTTATAAGGAAATTTCAGTTCCACATCGATGCGGCGCATCCCTTCGCGGCTAAGATTGACCACTACGTTATTGGAGAGCTGTCCGTTTGGAACGATGATCGTTTTATTATCAAAAGTTTTTATCAGGGTGTAGAACAGCTGGATGGAATCAACAGTGCCCTGTTGATTTTGCATGATGACATTATCTCCAACGCGATAAGGACGGAGTACGAGTATCAGGATGCCGCTCACAAAGTTCTGTAATGTTCCTGAAAGAGCAAGACCCGCCGCGACACTGAGGCCGGCTACAATTGCCGTAAAGAAAGTAAGTTGCAGACCTGCTGCCTGCAACGAGATCACGATGACAAAGATCTGCAGCGCGATCACGATCAGATTTAATAGGAAATACCGCAGTGATGCGTTAAAGTTCCGCTTCTCCAAAACTTTTCTTAACCATTTGGACAGAATGCGGACCAACCAAAATCCAATAAAAAGAATGATAATGGCTACGACGATCTTTGGCACATACAGTATCAGCCAGTCAGATGCTTTTTTGTAAAATTCTTCCCAATTCCAATTCATAGCATAGGATATAAAAAAACTATGCCATTCTGGTCGTGGCCTATGCCGCCGCGTTGGCGGTCATCGCCATTGCATGCTCAAGTCCCTTGCCTGTGAGGTATATCTGCGCAATATTCAATTGCAGGATCTCTAACAAACCCTCCTGTTTCAACTCATACAGGTGTGTTACAATTACATCCCAGCCGGAATGCTGGCGTAGAATTATTTCCCTCGGACTGATATTGCTCAATATCGGCTGGTCGTCATTTCTGACCAGTTCGTAAATTGTCCGGAGGGTCTGGTATTTTTCAAGCATATATCAATATTAATTAGATCCGCGACTGAAAGCTGTTAACGCACGCCCAAATTTCAGCATCGGCGCTTTTTTAACCAATACTATTTAGCGGATATTGCGCTCCATTGAGTAAACGGCCCGGTGGGCTCTTCTTCCTTTTGAACATTTGGTTTTGCTCCCTGATCACTTATCCCGGAAACGATTTCGGACTTACCCTTTGCGTCCCGGATACACCCTATACTTTTCTGCTGTATCTTTCCGCGTCCTGATATTTAACTAAGTTTTATTAACTACATTATCCAAAATGAATACCCGCTTGCTTTTTCTGATCGCCGCCTTTATTTACGCTGCCGGCAGTCATGCGCAGGAACCTTTGCTGCAGCATATCTACGGAAGAAAAAACCTGAGTCTCGACGGACGTTGGAATTACATTATCGACCCGTATGAAATGGGATACTATGATTATCGTCATGAGCCACATGATCAATCGGCAACAGGTTCAGGCGGGTTTTATGATGACCGCAAACAAAAGGATAAAGGCGAATTGATCGAATACAATTTCGATCTTTCTCCAACGCTGAAAGTGCCGGGCGACTGGAATTCGCAATCTGAAAAACTTCAGTTCTATGAAGGTTCAATCTGGCTTCGCCAGAAATTCAATGCGGACCCACAGGCTGGAAAAAGATACTTCCTTTATTTCGGAGCAGTGAACTACGAAGCGCATGTGTATCTGAACGGGAAAAAACTGGGAATGCACAAAGGCGGTTTTACGCCATTCCAGTTTGATGTAACCGGCAAATTGGTTAAAGGAGAGAACTTTGTTGTGGTTAAAGCTGACAATACGCGTAAGCAGGACGAAATCCCGACTGTTAATACAGACTGGTGGAATTATGGCGGTATTACCCGTGACGTACTTTTGACGGAAGTGCCGGATTCCTATATTGCCGACTACAAAGTGCAGCTTGCAAAAAATAACCCCAATAAGATAGAAGGGTTTGTTCAGATGGCCGGTACCGCTCTTTCGCAAACGGTCACGATCTTTATCCCGGAAGCAGGCATTACGCAAACCGTTACAACGGATAATAATGGTCGCGCTGCGATCAGCTTTCCCGTGAAAAAGATCAGTTACTGGTCACCGGAAAATCCCCGGCTGTATAACGTAGAGATAAGTACTGCAAAAGACAAGCTGACTGATCAGATCGGCTTCCGTACGATCGAAACAAAAGGGCAGGAGATCCTGTTGAACGGGAAGCCGGTATTTCTTCGGGGCATTTCACTGCATGATGAAAATCCATTGATACCCGGCCGTCTTCGTGGTCAGGGAGATATGCGTATGATGCTTCAATGGGCAAAGGAGATGAACTGCAATTATGTTCGCCTCGCACATTATCCTCATAGCGAAGAGATGATCAGGCTCGCAGATGAAATGGGGTTAATGGTTTGGGGAGAAGTGCCTGTGTACTGGACTATTTCATGGTTGAATCCGGATACGTATAACAATGCAGAGAAGCAATTGTCTGATCTGATCGTTCGTGATAAAAACAGGTCAAGCGTGATCGTTTGGTCTATCGGTAACGAAACCCCGTTAAGCGAGCCACGTCATACCTTCATGGGTAAGCTTGCGGCAAAAGCACGTTCACTGGATGATACACGATTGGTTGCGGCGGCACTGGAGGTTCACCGGGAAGGACATGATGTGATCGTAAATGACCCGCTTGGAGAAAAGCTCGACCTGGTCAGCTTCAATGAATATGCAGGATGGTACTGGAGCAATTCAACTGATATGCTGAATTATAAGTTCAAGATCGGATTCAATAAACCTGTTGTGATCACAGAGTTCGGGGCAGATGCGCTGGGTGGTTTTCATGCGGACGAAGAAACCCGGTGGAGTGAAGAATACCAGGAGTTGCTGTACGTGAACCAGATAAAAATGCTTACAGCTATTCCTGCTTTGCGTGGTATGACACCATGGATCCTGACAGACTTCCGCTCACCCCGCCGCCAGCATCCTTATTACCAGGATTTCTGGAATCGGAAAGGCCTTATCTCCGAAACAGGGAAAAAGAAGAAAGCGTTTTTTGTATTGAAAGCATTTTACGACGAAATGCAGAAGAAGTATAAAAGCGAGGGGAAATGAGGTTAAACATTCCAGGTTTAATAGTTGCCTGACGTTGACCTTTAAACCGGAAAACTGTTGAGCATTTCAATTATTGTTCTTTCACTGCTTTTAACTAACCAACAAAGAAATAACCGAAATGAATTGCCTGAAATTTTGCTGCATAGCCTTGCTGTGCACACCATTGATCAGCCTGGCGCAAAAGCGCTCAATTGATCAAAGGGTTGATTCTGTTTTGAAGTTGATGACACTGGAGGAGAAGATCGGCCAGCTTAACCAGTATTCCGGCCGGGAGGTTACGGGGCCTGCCAGTGATAAAAAGACGAACCAGCTTAATGACCTTAAGACAGGATGGATCGGCAGTATGCTGAATGTAAAAGGTGTGAAAGATACTCGGGAAATACAGGCCGCAGCGATGCAGTCGCGGCTGAAGATCCCCCTGTTATTCGGCCAGGATGTGATACACGGTTACCAGACTGTTTTCCCGGTGCCGCTTGGGGAATCAGCATCATGGGATCTTGAAGCCATTCGAACAACAGCGCATATTGCCGCAAAGGAAGCCGCAGCATCCGGGCTGCATTGGACATTTGCCCCGATGGTGGATGTTGCCCGTGATCCCCGCTGGGGCCGTGTAATGGAAGGCGCGGGTGAGGATGCATATCTTGGTTCGCAGATCGCCATTGCACGCGTGAAAGGTTTTCAGGGCGAAGAGCTGGGAAAGCTTGATGCGATCATGGCGTGTGCGAAGCATTTTGCCGCTTATGGCGCGGCACTCGCCGGACGTGATTATAATGCAGCGGATATGAGCAGACAACAGTTATGGGAAACATATCTGCCGCCATTCAAAGCTGCTGTTGATGCAGGTGCAGCCACCTTTATGAATTCGTTCAATACACTAAATGGAATTCCTGCAACCGCCAGTACGTATCTGCAGCGTGATATCCTGAAAGATGCATGGAAGTTTGGGGGATTCGTAGTGAGCGATTGGAATTCTATTGGAGAAATGGTGCCATGGGGCTATGCAAAAGACGCGAAAGATGCTGCTCAGCGGGCAATGATCGCGGGTAGTGATATGGATATGGAAAGCAATGCGTATCGCAGAAACCTTGCTCAACTGGTCAAAGACGGTAAAGTAAGTGAAGCACTGATCGATGATGCGGTAAAAAGAATATTGAGAAAGAAGTTTGAACTCGGATTATTTGAAGATCCTTATCGCTTCTCCGACCTGCAAAGAGAGAAAGAAGTACTTGCAGATAAAAAGCATCTTGCAATTGCGCGTGATGCTGCCGCAAAATCTATCGTCTTATTAAAAAATACTAAAGCTGTACTGCCACTCAACAGGAATTACAAAACAATCGCAGTGATAGGCCCTCTCGGTAAATCAAAAAAGGATATGCTGGGCAATTGGGTAGTGTTCCCGAATGATACTGCTACTGTTGTAAGTGTATGGGACGGATTGCAGAACAGGAAAGGGCAAACGAAATTTATTTATGCGAAAGGCTGTGATATCACAGGAACATCGACCGCAGGATTTGCACAGGCCGTGGCTGCGGCAAAACAGGCGGATCTTGTGATATTTGCGACAGGAGAAAGTGGTGATATGACGGGTGAAGCAAGATCGCGGGCAGATATTCATATTCCCGGAAAGCAGGAAGAACTGTTCAAAGCGGTCAAGGCAACGGGTAAACCGGTTGTTGCATTGGTGATGGGTGGTCGTCCGCTGATCTTTGATGCAATTGCCGATGAAGCAGACGCCGTTCTGTTCACCTGGTGGTTAGGCACTGAGGCCGGGAACGCGATCTCCGATGTATTGTATGGTGATCACAATCCTTCCGGAAAGCTTCCGATCAGTTTCCCGCGGTCAATAGGCCAGATCCCGGTTTCCTATAATGCATACAGCACAGGGCGCCCCGTAAAAGATCCGAAGAATATTCACTACCGTTCCGCATATATCGATGAATCAAATCTTGCGCGTTTTGCCTTCGGTTATGGACTGAGTTATACAACCTTCAATTATTCTGCCCTTGAAGTGGATAAGACGCAGTTCAGGAAGAATGAAACGGTCACCGTGAGATTCAATCTTTCCAATTCCGGTAAGTCTGCCGGAGCTGAAGTGGTACAGTTGTATATATGGGATAAGGTTGCTTCTGTTGCACGCCCGATGAAAGAATTGAAAGGGTTTCAAAAGATCACGCTGAATCCGGGTGAGTCTAAAACAGTCCAATTCGTTATAGATAAAACTCTTTTATCCTTTTACGATGCTGACCTTAAGTATGATGCAGAGCCGGGCGAATTCGAGATAATGATCGGGGGAAGTTCTGACTCGATCCAGTTGCGGCAGGTTGTTGAATTAAAAGGGGAATAAAGGGGGGGGGAGAGTTTAAAAGTTTAAGAGTTTAAAAGTTTAAAAGTTTCAGAGGTTTCATAGGTTGATATCTCGCAACAGGTTAGTTGGTTCCGCTGGGCTATGAGTTGCCGGGGGGCGGGTTAATATACCCGTCGCGCGCTGATTCGTTCTATGCCGCGCGCTGCGATCCATTCACCGCCGCGCGCGCTGATTCATTCGCCGCGCGCAGGGCAGAAATGGGCATACGACAGCAACCGCATTGCTGCGTTTGACTGTCGTCGCCCATTTTTCAATTGTATCATTCCACATTTCCTATCCCATTCTTCCTTTTTTTGATCATAGATGCAATAAAAAAACGCACCGCCCTTTTCAGGACTGCCCTCCTCCACCAGTCCTGAAAATGACGGTGACTAAGAAATTTCTCTGTTGTAAATATCGCTTTATGCAGAAGGGAATCCATGGGAAAAACACAGGATCTAACGGGAAAATAACGGAAGTATGACGGTGATTAGACGACCGTAAACGAAACTGAGAAATCGATCCCCAGCTTTTGCGCCAGATGCCTGATAACGGATGGCCAAATTTTGTTCATTGTTTGGCCGCTCATATCCTTCAGTATTAATGCAGGTTCATAGTTGTATCAATCATCAACCATCGAACTAAAAAGGGCTTCGATAAAAAGCCACCGCTGCCAGATACATCCAATTTCTTTCCGTTTACTCATTTCTGATCCACATTCTTTTTTTCTTTTACTCTCTTTGCGGCAGTAATCATTAAACTACTAGTATGCAAAGATATTTCAAGGTCGGGTCGCTGGTTCTTGTTGCGCTTATTTCGTTCAGTTCATGCAGTAAGTATGATATTGGTCTGCCGGGTCCGGAAGGAGGACAGGGGCATGCAGGTGCGCAGGGAAATGCCGGTAATGCTGACGTTATCTCGTTCAATTTTGGGCAAACGACATTTACAGCTGTGCAAGAGTTCAAGATGCCGGGAGTGTCGAAGGCCAGGATAGACTCCAGTCTGGTTCTTGTTTATTATAATCCTCTGAGCGAAGGGCTTTCGACATGGTATCCCTGCCCGGGTCTTGGATCAGGAGGCGTTTACCAGGCAAGGTGGTGGATCAACCAGGTGTTTCAATCACCGGACGACTACAGCTTGTATATGAGATTGCATACGCTCACAGGAGATGATTATTCAATGCCTGTAACATTCAGAAAAGTAAAGATCATTATGGCTTCGCCATCGGTCATTAATAATGTGATGACCGGACGCAACGGGCAGTCACTGAACCTGGATAATTATTTGGAGGTGAAAACTTATTTCGGTTTAAATGATTAGGTTGGACAACGACTATGGTTTCAGATGAGAGAAAGCCTGCCTGAAAAGGCAGGCTTTTAAGCGAACTTACTTATACGACGAGACGTGTAAAGGTTCCAAAATACAATAAACGGTCAACCTGTGGAATCGCAAATATTTGTTGCAGGGATAGGAATTATACCATCAATGATGGTTCCCGGTATACGGTATTTATGGAGATAACCGCAAGTACTGTAATAATTTACGCTGATATTTGCAGTATGCCCGGTTTTCTTCACATCGCTTTTGACCCGATCTATGCTCATCCGCTGCCGGAGGGTCACCGGTTTCCGATGTTAAAATATGAGTTGATCCCGGAACAACTGCTGCACGAAGGAACGATACAGCCGGAAAATCTTATTCAGCCCCAGTCCTGCCCGGATGAGATTGTTCTCCTGACCCACACGGCGGAATACGTCAGCAAATTGAAGGGGCAAACCTTAAGTGCAAAGGAACAGCGGCATATCGGTTTCCCGCAGTCACCCGGGTTGACCAGACGTGAATGGGTGATCGTACAGGGAACGATAGACTGTTGTCTTGCCGCCCTTGAATCCGGGGTGGCATTGAATGTTGCAGGCGGAACCCATCATGCGTTTGCGGACAGGGGGGAAGGATTTTGTCTGTTGAATGACTTTGCTGTGGCGGCGAATTACCTGCTACAGCAAAAAATGGCGGAAAAGATCCTGATCATTGACCTTGATGTGCACCAGGGCAACGGAACGGCAAGTATTTTCAGGAATAATCCGGCAGTGTACACCTTCAGCATGCATGGCGCACATAATTATCCTTTTCACAAAGAAGAAAGTGATCTGGACATTGGACTACCTGATGGCATAAATGATGATAAATACCAGGAATATCTTCAAAATACACTGCCATACTTAATGGAAAGTGTGAAACCTGACTTCGTATTTTATCTTTCAGGGGTAGACATCCTGTCTACCGACAAATTTGGAAAACTTAATATAAGTATGAATGGATGTCTTGAGAGAGACAGGTACGTTTTTGAAACAGTGAAGCACTTTGCAGTTCCATGTGCAGTAGCAATGGGAGGTGGATATTCAGAGGATATAAGGGTTATCACTCAGGCGCATTGTAATACTTTCCGGCTAGCAAAGGACATCTATGGTCTGGACTGATTATACATAGTTTCTAATTGATATGTATTTGCCAGATAATAAATAATTTATTGCTTATATCTGCGGCGATATTTTACCTCACTTTTTTTTATGCGGGAAAAGCCTCTACAGTAATAGTACGTGTACTACACCGATTTGGGTAGTGACATTTGCCAGCGCTACTACACAGTAACCCGTACACGGTTTGTGGTATAGACAAAAAATAGCCCATGATAAAGATCATGGGCTAACTGAAACATTAACTATTACGCACCAAATTCTTATTCCATCGATAGCTTTTTGCGTAAAGCACCGGGGGAAAAATCATAGAACTTTTTGAACATCGTTATAAAGTTGCTGGTCTTTTCATATCCCAGCATGTAAGCAACTTCTTTCACACTGATGGGTTGTTGGTCCAGCAGATGCCTTGCGAGCTGCATTTTTTTCTTGAGATAGAATTCATAGATACTGATCCCATACACTTTTTTGAAATTGCGTTTCAATGTAGACTCACTTAACGCTACCTGTTTGGCAATAGCCTTAATGGAAGGAAGGTTTTTGTCGAGGTATTCATCAAGGATCTTTTCAACTGCCAGCATTTTCATTTGCAATTGTTCATTGCTGTCTTTCTTTTCGCTGGAAGGCATTGTCTGCAATCGGCGGAAGATGTCGTGCAGGATAGATAATGTCTTGGTTCTTGCATAGAATGGATCTGTTCTTCCTTTACTCATTAACTCCTGCATGTCTTCGAGGTTGTGATGAAGAGTAAAGGACGCTTCCTCTGTGTACAGTAGAGGTTTTTTTTCATAGAACAGGTCATGTGCCTGGAATAAAATGTCAGGATCTGCATCCCTGAATTCCCGGAATATCCATTCTGCGGATATATTAATGATCAGGGCTTTGATCTTGTGTCCTGGCAATAAGGTGTAGATAAGCGGATAGTCAGCAGACATGAATACAATGTCTGGGAGCAACGTGCCTTCCCGCTTTCTGATCTGAAAGTGTTTAGGGGTTAGAGAGGCGATCACCGTGAAGAACTTTCCGTTAGCCGGTCTTACAGGGATTTTCTTGAATTGGCGAACACCCATTACCTGGATGTCCCAAGTCATCACCTGTAATCCATTATTGGTATCTGTTAGCTTAATGCTTCCGGATCCCTCGGCTAATGGCAAGCTGATGGTGTTGTTGTTTGGTTCAGCATTGAAGATGCGTGCAAGTTCTGTGAAGAAGTTGGCCGCATCAGGTTGTGTAGTACTACCACGCAACTTTTGAAAGGCGGTAAGTAATTTATGCACAGAAAAAGGTTTGAATAAAAAGGAGCAACAGACATACCAAATAAAATAAAGCAGCGACATGTGCCAATCTTTAAGTGTTTCATCTTACGATAAAACACTAACAAATAAATGAACGCATCCGGGCATTTATTGAACGCATGGAGGTACAATGAAAAAGAATATGAGAATAATTTTATTCAACGTTAACTACTTCTAACCAACTATTATCATCAGGCCTTGATGAAATTCCTATCCCCCGGAAAGCCAACGCTGACTTATTATCCAATACTTTGATTAGTGAATGCTATGGAATGCTGACCAATGGAGTCACTCACCATTCAGATTCTTAGCTTCATCTTCCATTCCAGGAAGGCCAAATGTTTTAACCTTAAATCCTGGTTTATGAAAGCAAAATTCTATCTTACTTTCATCATTGCAAGTTCACTTTTCACCTCTGTTCTTTTCGCTCAAACTGATCGTTCCGGATTAGTTTCTTTATCAACACCTTCATCATCACGTAACGCTCCGGCCACCGCAACGGATGACTGGTTCACCAACGCATCTGCGTGGATCAGGGATTTCGAGTATGATTTCCGGCCTGCCGGTCTTACATCTTTCAGGGCAATAAGTCCTGGTTACAAGGCGGGATATCTTATCCAGCCTGACGGCTATACTGCTTATCCGATGCGCGCTGACAATACTGAACCCAACTGGGAAGTAAAGTTCAGTCTGCAATCTGTAGGACGCGATAAGGCAGCATTCCGGTTTAAAGAACCTGTATCAACTGAAAATGGCAGCGAGGGTCTTGTTCAGCATTTCCGGTTTGCCGATGTAGAATACCGGAATAATGAAAAGGGCTTGCGTCAGAATTTTATTATCTATGAAAATCCGGGAGGGAAGGGGCATCTCCGCCTTCGACTGTCCCTTCAATCCCAATTAACAGCAAAGCTGGTCAATCAGCAAAGCCTTGTTTTCGCGGATAAAGCAACAGGAGCTACCCGGCTTATATATGAAGAATTGAAAGTCTGGGATGCGAATCATCAGGTACTGGATGCACACATGGAGCTTGATGAAAAAGGAAAAGCGTTTTCGATCATAGTGAATGATGAGAACGCTGTTTATCCTGTTACGATCGATCCTTTGAATAAAACAACTGATTGGTCAACTTCCGCCAACGGCCTTCTTCCCGGAGTCTTGAATACGCTTGCATTGCAGGTAAATACATTGTATGGATACAATGTAACAGGACTTGGTGATATCAATAATGACGGGTTTGAGGATGTGGCTGTTGGTGCGCCCGGTATGGCCGATGTATTAAGCGGTTCCGGCTCTATTCTCAGTGTTGGTGCTGTATTTATCTACCTCGGATCGGCAACCGGTCTCGCTACCACGCCTGCACATACTTTACAACCAACTGCAGCACTTCTCGCTTCTGGTCTTTTCGGCTTTAGCGTGGCTGCAGGTGATGTGACCGGGGATGGACTACCTGACATCATAGTCGGAGCTCCATTGGAAAGTGTAAGTCTTACATTCCCGATCTTTGGAGCCATTACAGGTCGTGTCGGAAGGGTGCATGTATATAATGCAACAAATATTTCCGGACCTCATCCCACTACTTCTGTGGACATCACGCTTAGCACAGGAGAATTGTCAAACACCTCTATTACGGTCAACGCGCTGCTTGGTTTTTCTGTAGGCGTTACGGGTGATATGAACGGGGACGGAAAAGGAGAGATCGTTGCGGGAGCGCCTACTTTTGCGAGACTGTCCGGTTTGGCGAATGTTAAGACCGGTGGCGCTTTTGTTTACCTCAGTAATCCGACTAATACTTTCACAACACGGGTTTCGCTCAATCCTCCGACTGGTAGTCTGCTCGGTCTGAGTGGCGCATTACAATCCATCATCGTTCCGCTTCTTGGTCAAACGGTCTGGGACGCTACTGCATTGCTTTTAGGTACCGTGTTGGACGGACAGGTGTCAGGCCTGCTGTTTGGCTATAGCGTTGAAGGAGCAGGAGCGTATACGAGTGATGCGATCCCTGACGTAGTGGTGGGCGCGCCTGCAGGTGTGAGCCTGGCCGTTCTCACGGGAGGAATCGGCGGACTGAGTACTGATGTGGCAAATATCCTGTCTGGCCAGGTGCTTGGCGGATCTGCCTATGTATTTGCAGGTACGGGAAATGCAGCAGGCGTTAATACCGGTCCTGCCGCCCGTCTCCAGGCAAGCACAACGGGGCTTTTGGGCAGCGCAGCCAATCTCTTTGGTTACTCCCTGAGAGGTGTGAGAGATAATGCTAATGCACGTACAGGCAATATCCTCGTTGGCGCTCCATCGTCGAGCGTACTGAGCAATGTTGTAGGAGCATTGCAGCTTAAAGCCGGAACAGTGAGTGTATTTGCAAAACAAACAGGTCCGATCACAAACCCGGTGGGGCCGTTGCAAACATTGACTTCTCCACGTCAGTCATCCGTTCTGAGCCTTCTGACAGGACAACCGTTAAACCTTTCCCTCATGTTCGGCGCCAGCATGGATAATATGAGAGATATCAATTGTGATACATATCCTGACATTATCGTCGGAGAGCCTCTTACAACCAATGTACCGCTTATAGGTGCGAATGTGACCGGTGGTGCCGCATATATATTGCTTGGCCGGCCCGACGGAACCTACCAGCAAACCCCGGTGCACTGGACTTTGACTACAACCGTGTCTCCGTTGTTAGGTATCAATGAAACAGCATTATTGGGCTTTAGCGTGGCAGGTGCGAAAACCTGGGGTACAGGGGTCGCGCCGGCACAGGCAACACGGGCTATAGTCGGCGGACCAGCCAACTCCCTTGACTTTGGTGTTGGATTGCTCAACCTCGGCAATACCGTTGGTACGCTGTTGGGTTTTGCGGCGGATGCAAACGGCCTCGGTAAAGCATACTCATTCAACGGCAATCTCTGCGGTATTGTGCTGCCTGCAACAATGGTCAGCTTCAACGGGAAAAAAGAGGGTGCGAGAGTATTGCTCGACTGGTTGACCGTCGATGAACAACGCCTCAGCCATTATGAAGTGGAACGCAGCTTTGATGGTGTTACATTCACAAAGATTGCGGAGGTAACGGCAAAAGATCAGCAACGCAACAATTACCTGTTCCCCGACGAGAAGCCGGTTTTTGGAAACAACTATTACCGGTTGAAAGTAATGGATGACGATGGTAAATATGTTTATTCCAACACAGTTGTGGTGAAGTTCGATCAGAAGAGTATGGGTCTTGTAACAATAGCTCCAAACCCTGCTCAGCAACAGGTAAGTATCAGGTTGACAGGTTTCGAAAAAGGAGAGTATACTTTACGTTTGTTCAATACAGCTGGTATTTTGTTTGAAACAAGAAAAATAAATCTCCGGGAGCATCAGCAAACGGAAGTGATGAACCGAAACCGGAACATTGTGCCTGGCGTGTATATGGTCACCCTGCACGATGAGAATAACAACAAACTCAGTACGGTTCGGTTGATCTTCAATGAGCAATGATGAGTGAGTTCCAGGGTTAAAACGGGGTCGCCTTAAGGCGACCCTTTTTTTTGCATACCTGTCAATGCGAAAATGCCAGACCTCAATACGCGTCAACTTAAAGATGCCTGGTGTATAAGTAACGCGGCGGAGCGATACGCGGCGGACGCAGCGAAAACAGCCATAGAGCATCTTGTATTTTCGCCGCGCTCTCCGCGTATCTCCGCGTATCTCCGCCGCGTTCCTTCGGGGCCGCTAACTAGACGACATTGAATTTCAATCGTGGGCTACAGTATGAGACAGTAAATTCCTCGACTCCTCCCAAAGTTTGGGTAACGATTAGGCGTCGTTGGGGAGTGTTGTAGTTTGGGACTTTTCATTCTTTACCTGACCGGCAGCTGAAGTGCATGAGCATAAAAAAAGGGCTGGATAGAAATCCTGCCCCGTTTAAAATCCAATATCCTATGAAAAACCAGTACAAGGATACGAAGCTGTTTTGGTTTGCACAACAGTTACTGAGCCGATGGGGTATAAAATTGAGTGAAAAGGTTAAAAAACGGGATGAACCGGTGTTTTTTAACTGTGTTTTGTTAGCCGGTTTGCCCCGTGGATAACCGGGTGTTTCCCGGTTATTTCTTTTTCTCAAGGATACTAAGCAGTTTAGGTCTGAGCAAACTTAACCCTCTCGCTTTTTGTGCTCTTACTGTATACGGCGAAATAAGGAGGGAGGAGGCCACCTCATCGATATTTTTATCTTCTATATACAGCAATTCAAATACCTGCCGGCATCTGTTTGGCAGGGTTTGTATCGCATTGTGAATGGTTGTCCGGATCTCCTCGTGGATCATTGGCAATAATTCCGTTGTTGCGGCGGTCAATTCCTGCAATGTTTCCAGTCTTGGCGCTTTTTGTTTTTGTTGTGTCCATTTAAATGCGTCTCTGCGTGCAATGGTGAAGAGATACGCTCTGATATCCTCAGATGAGTGAAACTGCAAACGGTATTTCCAGGTTTTTAAGAACGCTTCTGATGCGATCTCTTCGGCTGTAACAGGATCGTTGATCAGCGAGCAGATATACTGGCATAGTGGTACATACCACGCATTGAAGAGATAGGTCATGCCGGCAGGCATACCCTGACGGAAAGCTGACGCAGATCTTTCTATCTCCTGCTGAAGGGAAACAGGTTTCATGGGGATTATTTTATGAAATGATAAATGACAGGATGGAAAGGCGTAGACTCGTTGTTAGGTTCGTGGGGATTCCTGCCGGGGACTTTCTGTTTTGTCGGAGTAAGATGTTATGATGACCCTGTGTGAAGGTAATCATTTTTACATCTGGTATCTGATCGCATATCAGTTAATTTTAAAAATCCTTGTTCTTTTCCGGTTCAATGGAGATCAAGGAAAAACAATACATATTACTGAAGTGGGGATTGGCTTTAAAACTGATTGTTGAGAAGAATAAAACGCTGGTGTTGCATAAAAAAGAGCAGGGGATCAAGGATAAAAACATCATCAATAGTTTTGGGCGTCTTGAGGCTGCTTCCGGTATTCCCAAAGCGACACTGGTAAATATTTCTCTTGGAAGAAAGAATGCAGCGTCGAGTACCTGGACTGCTATTCTTGAAGCATTGGATTTGTCAATGGTCGACTTTGGTCATGTATTCGATTCCATTAACGATAAAGATATTCTACGGTATAAAGAAGGATTGGAGTCTGCCCGCAAAGAGCGCGCCCGCGCAAAAAATGCAAAAAAGAAGAGAACGTCGGGATAAACCTCAACAGATGCTGCATTTAGTCAGCAGGATCTCCATCAGCATCTTGTCTGGTGCTGATAAATGAAACGCTATTCAGTTTTAAGACTTCGTACAGGGTTAGCAATGGCTGCTTTGACAGTCTGATAGCTGACGGTTGCAATAGCGATGAGGATCACCAGCAATGCAGCCGTTGCAATTACCCACCAGTTGATAGATGTGCGATATGCATAATTGCTCAACCAGTGATCCATTCCCCACCAGGCCAGCGGTGATGCAATAAGAATAGCCAGCACGATCGGCTGAAAAAAGTCTTTCGATAGGAGTGCCGTAATTCTTGTTACGGATGCTCCGAGTACTTTGCGTACACCTATTTCTTTTATGCGACTTTCTGCCAGGCAGGCAGCCAGCGCAAACAGTCCAAGACAGGAAATGAACACCGTCAGCCCCGCAAAGAAAGCGGCAAGTGTGCCAATGACCTTTTCTGTTGCGAACTTGGCTTCGTATGCTTCATCCGCAAAAAAATGTTCGAATGGATAGTCCGGGTTATATTTCCTGAATATGCCTGCGATCGAAGCAAGGTTTTCATCTGTTCCCCGTTCTTCATTCAACCGGAAAGAGATCGCTCCGAAATTATCTGTATCTCCATGGATCACGGCCGGCATAAATGCCTGGTATGGCATATCAGGAATGAAATTTTGTACAACCCCAACCACTTCAAGTTCCTTCTTTCCCTGTCTGATCTTTTTCCCTACCGCATTTGCGCTGATGCCCATCATTTTGGCGGCAGCCTGGTTTATCAATACCGATGATGTATCTGCCGGGTGTTTTTCAGTGTCGAGATCGCGACCCTGTAATAACTGAAGTCCCATTGCTGAAACATAGTTGCGGTCGGCCGTGAACCGCATTACCACGTGCCGTTCTCCGGGCGGGTTCCCATCCCAATCGTAATCGTCACCATTGGACCATACATCGGTGATGGGACAATTCGATCTGGTAATATCGGTGATCGCATTGCTGGCAAGCAATTCTTCCCGGATAGCCGGATAGTTCTGTTTCATCCTGCCTTTCATGTACATATAAGCGAGGTTATTGCCACGATAACCCCTGTCTCTTTCCTGTGTATGTTTGATCTGCCTGTAAATAACGATCGTACAGATGATCATCACAATGGCGAAAGTGAACTGCAGTGTCACCAGCATTTTTCTTGGTGTGACAAATACGCGGATCCTTTTAAAATGTCCTTTTAATACTTTGACCGGTTGATAAGAGGAAAGATAAAAAGCCGGATAGATACCCGCGAGGATCCCTGTAACGATCATGAACAGGATAGCGGCGATCCAGAATTGATAGTTGCCAAAAGGGACAGAGAGCCGGTCATCTATCAGGTAATTGAACGCAAGCAGGGCGGGGTAGAGCAGGATCAGCGCGATAGCTCCTGCAAAGAAAGATACAAGTACAGACTCTCCAAGGAACTGTGTGATCAGCGATCCTCTGCCAGCGCCCACTACTTTCCGGATGCCCACTTCACGCGCCCGTTTCTGACTGCGCGCTGTCGACATATTGACGTAATTGATGCATGCGATCAATAGAATGAATCCGGCAATAATGCAGAACATGCGGACGAGAATGATCTCCCCTCCATCGTTGATGCCATTATGAAAACCGGAACGCAGGTGCCATTTTGTAAGCGGGTGAACGAATAATTCATTTTCAGAATCACTCACCTGTTTCTTTACGACGTTTGCAAATAGTTTGTTAGCAGTGGCTTCATCAATGCCGGGTTTCATCAGCACGACGGTACGGACATTGTTATTTTTCCAGTTGTTATCGTCCCACCCAACCCTTTTCATATAACTCCACGGTATCACATAGTTAAAGTCAAGTGATGAGTTGATCGGCGGATCTTTCATGACACCGGTAACGGTGAAGAAGTCGGTACTGTCAATTCTTACCGTATGGCCAAGCACATTTGTATTTCCGAAAAGTTTTTTTGCCATCGTTTCTGTGAGGACGATGGAGTATTCAGATTGCAGGGCGGTTTTGGGATCACCTTTCAAAAAGGGGAAATCGAAGACATTGAAAAATCCAGGGTCGGTCAGATAGCCGGGTTCCTGGTACTGCTGGCTTCCGGCATGTAACACGAACAAGGCCACCCAGTTCAATCTCACAGCCGTTTCCACCTGGGGGTAGTTTTGTTCCAGTACAGCGGCCAGTGGTTTGGGCGTCGCACCCCACACTACTACATTCTCTTCAAATTTAGCCCGGTTCATTATGTGATAGACCCGTTCTTTTTTAGAATGGAACTGGTCAAAGCTAAGCTCCTTGAAACTCCATAGCAATATTACCACAGCACTGACCATGCCCAGTGCGAGGCCGGCTATATTGATGGCGGAGAAACTTTTGCTGCGCACAAGGTTCCGCCAGGCTACCACCGCATAATTGCGGATAATGCTTTTATTGAAGCCTGGTGCCGGATGTTTATGCGGATGAACAGGTACTGATGGACGGGCAGGTGCTTTTGCTGAAGCGATCTCGTTCTGCTCTTCAGTGGCCTGCTCCAGGATCCGGTTGAACGCGTCATCATTCTTCAACTCTCTGACGGGAGAAGAGTTGTTCCAGAACTCCGTCATCAATTGTAGTTGCATATCCATTGATGGATCATTCGCAACCAGGTCATGCAATTCCTGCAATTCTGCTTCAGAAGCTTCACGCGCCATTTTACGGGCGTATAATTGCCATATCCTGTCCTGGTTATCCATCAATCAAAATCTGCGTCTGTTAAGTAGGGTAAAAATAAGTAAAACACCTTTCGGATTTCCAACCGTTTATGGATTATGCCAATCTGTGGAAAAAATGCAGGTTATGCTGGTTTTTCTTGAAAATTTTAAAAACCAATGGGTCAGGTGTCAGTCATGCGCGGATGGTGATTACCCGCACTGCCTGGCAATGAGCAGCTGCCTGCATCATGATCTTTCATAGAAACATCTCTTCTTATTTTCAATGAAGGTTTCACGGAGTGCGATGAGATGTTTATGCTGTGATCCTGCGGGAGTGTGGGTAAGCTCATTACATTGCGATGAATCTGATCAAGTTTAGTGTATGAGCATCTTGGTTTTTTCGTTTTCTCATGTGAAGCACCGGGGGAAGTTTCCACTTCCCCTTTTTATATGAAACGACGAATGGATCAGAAATGCGGAGAGTTGTTTTTGTTCGTGCCTTCAGAATACTATTTCACGTCGCCAATAGTACGGTTGCTGTTTAGTTGATTGAAATTACAATACCATTCTGTTATCTTGTTTTATCAATGCGCCCCGATTATCCAGGTAAATATTTTAATGATCAACGTAGCTGCTACGTATGCCTGCTGCTGGCACTGACCTGTAGTAACCTGCTTTTTGCATAATCCGGATCGCCTCCCTGTAATAGCCGCATACCTTATTACTTATCCTAAACTATTCATCATGCAACAAAGTTTTTTTATTCATTTAAAGAAGAAATATGTCCGTATAAGTATTGATGAGATACGATATGTGCTTTCGCTGGATCATCATGTGAAGATTGTAACAGATCATGGTATTTACATTCCTTTCCTTACCATCAAACAGTTGGAGAAAATATTACGCCCGGATCAGTTCTGCCGTGTTAACCGTTCAACACTCGTAGCGTTGAACAGGATCATTTCATTTGACAGGCAAACGGTTACTTTGCGTGATGGTGTATTCTCCTTCAGCGATAAATACAGGAAGCTGATGGAAGCCAGGATCCGGATGTTATGGAATGCCGATCATACGGTGACCAGTGATGCGGATG
This sequence comes from Terrimonas ginsenosidimutans, assembly GCF_022012415.1. Lineage (GTDB taxonomy): Bacteria > Bacteroidota > Bacteroidia > Chitinophagales > Chitinophagaceae > Terrimonas_A > Terrimonas_A ginsenosidimutans. The sequence goes on along the minus strand of NZ_JAKLTR010000009.1, from coordinate 50,927 downwards.
AGCCGGTTGCCGGTAATGCCGGCGGGTTTATCGATTTCAGTGGAACCAGTACAGTATGTAAAATAGCCTGACGATCGCGTCAGGCTATTTTACATACTGTCAGGAATGTCTTTTATCAGAAACGTATGCCAACGGTAAGTCCGGCACGCAGGCCTAACCATCCGCCGGTGACTTTTACATCCGCTCCCCTTGAGGTCACGGTGATCTGTTTATCCGCAATGGGTACTTCAACATCTTCCAACGCCTGGCGCAGGCTATTCTGCTCCTGCTGTGACAATACCCGGTCTGTTATGCCTGAAAAATTTCCATTCACCGTACCATAATGAGGGCCCAGTATCCACCAGTCCAGCGCTACACTTTTCCCGAGAAACCACTGAGCACCAAGTTGAATGCCCCCTGTATGAGATGACTGGTCTCCGCTTATAACAATGGACTCGGTGGTGTTGCCATGATCATATTCGAACACAAGGTCCTCCGATTTGAATTTTGCATAACGATAGAACGGCGCGATATAGAAGCCTTTTCCATAACCCTCGCCCAGGTAGAACCGGAACTCCGGCGTTATGGCAATATTGCTTAACCTGAGGTTGTCTATAACCTGGTTGGTATACGGATCATTATCGGTTACATCCCGGAAAAAACCTTTGAACGGGACACTGGAGGTTGGCATGGTTCGAAAGGACAAAGCCACGCTTGTCTTCCTGGTCAAAATGCGTTCATACTGCAGGGAATAGTTTTTTACAAAAAGACCTGTCAGGTTCACTTTCAGCAGGTTTTTCTTAATATTCCCGTTGTCAGCGGTGCTTGTGCTGCTCCCCTCACCGCCGGTTGTTTGCTGGGCATGCAGCTGGTGGGAAAGGCCGGTGATAACAGCAAGAGAAAGGACAATGAAAAAACGTTTCATACTTCTGTTTGGTTTCGGACAACAATATATTAATTAGTTGTTTCCCTTTATTGGTATAAATACGTGTTATACCTATAAAACGGGACAGAAATTGATAAAAATTTCAGAGATGATCCGCCACTCTTCTTAACCAAATAAATGCCAGTTTTATTGTGTAAGAGTACGGATAACACGATCGTCTCAAAAAAGCTGATTTTCTTTTCTCTTTTTTTTGCTTGAACTACCTTTGCGGGATGATAGATTTTTCTGGCATCCGGCTGATCGCAGCGGACATGGACGGGACCCTTCTGAACAGCAAACACGAGTATGATAAAGGATTTCCCGCCCTCTATGATCACTTAAAAACAAAAGGGGTATTCTTCGCCCCGGCGAGTGGGCGGCAATTGTATAATCTTCAGAATACGTTTGGTGAGCTTGGCTCCGATATGATTTTTATCGCAGAGAATGGCAGCCATGTGCAATACCAGGGACGCGATCTGTTTGTTCAGTCCTTGCCAATGGATCAAGTGCCGGAGCTGATCCGTATGGCACGGGGAATAACCGGCGTAAACATTATTCTTTGTGGCAAGAAACAGGCGTACCTGGAAAGCCGCGAGCCGGAGTTCCTCCGCCATGTTGAAATGTATTATGATCGCAGGGTGTTCGTTGATGATCTGCTGGCTGTTGAAGAAGATGATTTCCTTAAGATCGCTATTTGTGATCTGAGTGGAGCTGAAGCGAACAGTTATCCTGTGTTCAGGCACCTGGAAGGAGAATTGCAGGTAAAGGTTTCCGGTAAGATCTGGCTTGATCTGTCGCATCAGCTTGCCAATAAAGGCCGCGCGTTGCAGGCTGTTCAGCAGCAGCTGAATATTTCTGTGGAGGAATGCATGGCATTCGGTGATTATTTGAATGACGTGGAAATGATGAAGCAGGCTTATTTCAGTTACGCGATGACTAATGCGCATCCGGAAGTGAAAAAGGCTGCGCGTTTTGAAACAAGGTCCAATGAAGAGAATGGCGTTGGAGAGGTCATGCAGAAAGTGGCGGAAGCTATCGACCGGATCCGGTAAGTTGTGTGGAAGGGATGGTAACGGTAATTGTTGTACCGCGGCCGGGACTTGAATAAATATCCAGCTCGCCGCCGATCATGATCGCGCGCTCTTTCATCCCGAGCAGTCCGAGTGTTTTGCGTTGTCCATCCGGGTCGAAGCCCTCACCGTCGTCAGTGATGGTCAGTTTCAGGGAAGAATTACTGAGCTTAAGTGTCGCTTTTATCTGATGCGCGCCGGCATGCCTGGCGATATTGGTAAGGGATTCCTGGAAGATGCGGAATACTCCCGTTCCGATCAATGGAGCAATGGCGATCTCCTGCATTTCGCTTTGAAAAATGGTGCGTATGCTGTAGCGTCTTTCAAATTCCTGGCTATGCCATTCAAGAGCGGCGATCAGCCCAAGGTCATCGAGGAGGCTGGGGCGTAGTTCCGCAGAAAGCTTTCTTACAAATTTGATGGCTTCATCACTTGTAGCCTCCATTGTATCCAGTCTTGTCAGGATCTTTGGATCAACCGGCTGTCCCATCTTTCGCTTAACAGATATCACATCCATTTTGAATCCTGTCAGGAGCTGCCCGAGTTCATCATGCATTTCCCTTGCTATGTGGATACGTTCTTCTTCGCGTATGTTTTGCAGGTGGGCTGAGAGCTCCCGGAGCTGGTCGTTCATTAGTCCTGTTTCCTGTACCTGTTTTTCCAGATCGGCATGGGCTTCTCTGATCTTGCCGGACATGGCATTGAATGCGCGTGCGAGCTTGCCCATTTCGTCCCTTCGTTCTACCGGTACGATCGCAGTATAGTCACCATCTGCGAGTGCAGAGGAAGCTGCCGTCAGGTCTTTCAAAGGCCGGGTAAGATTGCGGCTCAGCAGCCATGCCAGGAAACTTCCGATAGCGGTAAACAGCATTCCGGCAACAATAAGCCAGTTCATGAACCGATTTGGGGCCGTTAATAAACTTGCCTGTGTAAATTCGATCATGATCATCCATGGGGTATGCTGGATGGTCCGGATGGCACCGATCGCAGGTCCCTTGCCATTCTCAAAATCGTGTACGCCGGTTGATCTGTCTGCGAGGCCTCTCGGGGCATCAACCGGGGAAACAAGATCTGACCATACGGAGCCGTCAAGGTTGGCAACATATAATATCGCGCCGGAACCGAGCAGCTGTGAAAGTTGTTGCACACCTTCCTGGGTGGTGGACAATTTTCGCCAGCGGAGCAGATAGCCCACCGTTTCCCGGCCTTCTTTCACCTTATGCAACACGGGGAAATAGATCCGGTTGTGCTGCTGGTGAAGTTTGCCGATCACACCTGCATCCGGAACAGCTGTTTCCAGCAGACCCGGATCACCGGGCATTTTTTCTCCGAGGCTGTCCCTGACTATATGTAATACCGGCCTCTTATGTGTGTCATACAGCGTTGCGCTGATATTCGCGCTATCCGTTCTGAGTGCTTCCAGTTTCCGGATAGCCGCTTCACGATACCCTGCTTTTCCGGTAATAAGATAGGCCCGCAGTTCTTCCTGGTTTGCTGCCTGCCGGGCTGTTTGTAAGAAGTTCTGGAATGTTTGCCCGAATAAAGAGCTTAATTGCATACTTAAAGATGACAACCGCTCACGGCCGGCTTGAAGATAAGATCTTCTGACAGTGATATACGAACTGATGCTGAACACAAGAATGATACAGAGCAGTAAAATACAGATCAGCAATGGCAGGCGCTGCTGAAGGGAAAGTCCGCGCACAGGGATCCGGCTGAACTTGTATTTTCTTTTTTTTGTGGTCATACACCCGTTGGTCAGAAGTGAACGGCTAAAGTAACTTTTATTTGATCAATAACGATGCCGCGAACAAGACTTACCGGTATGTTGTATGAGGGGAGCGTTTTGGGGTATGGGGGCGGAGGGAGGGGGGTGGAAGTTTAATAGTTTAAAAGTTTAAAAGTTTAATAGTTTGATAGTTTAGGTAACCGCTAAACATTGAAACCGTTAGACGTTGAAACTCTTAAACTCTTAAACTATTAAACTATTAAACCTTTAAACCTTTCCCCACCGCTCTCACACCCTCTTCAGCCAGTCGATCACATAATCTGCATTCTCTTTCCAGACAGGGAGGTTGACTACGTAGTGGTTGCGGCCGGGGAATTCTTTGTATTCGAGTATGGAACCGTTGTCTTTTTTGTATCTCTTGTAGTTACGATAATTAAGATGTGGGGGAATGATATGGTCGTTGCTTCCTGAAGTCATCAGGTATGGTGCATGTGGTTTGTTGTAATCGACCGCAGCAGCCCTGGTAAGACCTCCGCGCGCCACTGTTTTTGATTCAGGAATTGTGCTGATGTCGTAAGCATGTTGCTGTTCCGGTAAGGACATGCCGTTCACGAAAGCGTATTGCCAGGTCTTAAAGGACATCAGGTAGGTCTTTTTGACCGAAGTGAATAATCCAAGCGATCTCCAGCCCGCTTTCAGGAAAGAAAATTCATAAGGGAATACGCCAAGGGTTGGGACGGAATGAAGCGTAACGGCGGCGGCGGCCAAACCGCGGTTAAGCAATACCTGTGTGATCAGGCCGCCAAGGGAATGCCCGATGATGATCGGTTTTTCCGGGAAACTCCTGGCAATACTGGCGTAGTGGTCAATCAGTTGGGATAAGGTCAGTGTCGCAAGCGCGATATCATTCGGCTGACGGCTTCTCAGCTCTCCGGCATAACCGTCTTTGTGCGGCCATGGAGGATTAATGGCATTATAACCTTTGCTGTTGAAGTAAGCCACCCATTCATCCCAGCTGTGATGGGTCACAAACGCTCCGGTGATAAACAGCACGTTCCTGGTTGTAATTGTAGACATGATCATTTTAGTTTAAGGGGTAAATCAATGCTGACAAATTTATCCGTAGTATGAACGCGGGGCAATGCACAGAACGCGTTCGATGATGTCTATACCCTGTTTCGAAATGGTATAAACCGTGCTGGGATTTCTGCGATTGCTTTTGTATTTTATGTCCTGATCTGTTAATAAACCGCCTGTTATATGAAAAAGATCCTCCTTCTCCTGCAATTATTTTTTTGCTCCGTGATGGCTGCATTTGCTCAAACAGAGCCAATTCAGCAGGTCCGCGATAGTGTACTCACTGAAGGTAAGCGGTTGTTCCGCTCTGAAATGGCATCCTGGCACGGTACAGATCTGTTCCTTGAAAAGTTTAAAGACCGTGAAAAGATCGGCGGCTATTTCTCCTATGAGGATGCTGCCGGCGCCGCCTGTATTTTCTTTTCCACAGAAGAGTCTCCAAAGGTGATCGGCACTATGCGATTTGATACATCGTTTAACCTGTCAAAAGCAACCGCTGACCTGAAGGTGAGAGAATTTACCGTACTCGAGAAACAGTATTACCAGCTCAGGAATGCAGCCTACGCATCGATACAGGGTGATACGATGATCAGGCAATACAAGAACACGAACCTTAACCTGATACCGCTGATATACGGCGATCACCGGAAAGTTTATATACTGACAGCTACTACCAGGAATGATCTGCTGCTCTTTGGGAACGATTACCTGCTTGAGTTTGACGCAAACTTCAGGGCAACCGCGAAAAGACGTTTGCACGGCAGTCTGATAGAATCTCCTTACGGGCAAAAAGATAAAGATGGCAACCAGGTTGTTGGCGCGATGCACTCTCACCTTCCTTTGTATGGTGATGTGATCACGCCGACTGATCTCTGCACGCTCATGTTATACCAGCGCTTTACCGGCTGGGGGCAATATATGGTCGTGGGGCGGAAATATATGTCGATCTGGACTGCAGCCGATAATAATCTGGCAGTGATCCCCGTGCCGGAAAAATAGATTCTATGCACGGCATGACCGCCTGGTTACTTTGATGGTTTGTATAACCATTTGGATGTGCAGGGCAAGATCCCCGTTACACTTTTGCGGATGACCGAGTGTTATTTTTATAATGATAATCATTCGGGTTGGGCCGTCTTGCGGGAAATCCATTTAAATAAAGAATCGTAATTTGCTGGCTCAATTATCAACCATGTCTGACCTCAACCTCAATATACCTCACAATCTTTCTTCAGAAGAAGCACTGACCCGTATCAAGAAACTGCTGACCAACCTACGGGAGGAGCACAAAGACCTGATCGATGGTGCACAGGAGCAATGGGAAGGCAATAGCGGCAAGTTCGGTTTTTCTGTGAAGGGATTTGATCTTGGAGGCGTGATCGATGTAAATCCTTCTTCTGTTGACATCAATGCAAAGCTTCCATTTGCGGTTTCTTTTTTCAAGGGTAAGATCGCACAGGTAATTACTGATAAGGCGAAAGAGTTGCTGGCTTAGGACAATAGCATTTTTGTCTGCGATCTGATCTCCAAAAAATGGTTAATTTGATTGCTGTAAAAATGCTGTTATGAAAAAACTGATTGCGCCTTTATTGCTGCTGATGGTCATCGGCAGTTTCTCTTTTAAAAAGTCAGGGTTAGTTTCCGGGATGGATGATCCGATCGTACGAACGGCCAATGGCTCCCTTCAGGGGGTGGTCGAAAAGAGCGGTGTGATCTCATTCAAGGGGATCCCTTTTGGTGCACCGCCGGTTGGCGAACTGAGATGGCGTGAACCGCAGCCGGTAAAGAACTGGGAAGGCCTGCGCAAGGCTGATCATTTTGGTCCGAGGGCGATGCAGACCGCAGTCTTCGGTGATATGGGCTTTCGCTCAGATGGAATGAGCGAAGACTGCCTTTATCTTAATGTATGGACTCCTTCTGCTAAAAGCAAAAAGCTGTTACCCGTACTGGTCTATTTCTATGGAGGCGGATTTGTAGCCGGAGATGGTTCGGAAAGCCGCTACGATGGAGAAAGCATGGCAAAGCACGGGATCGTTGCGCTAACGGTCAATTACCGTCTCGGCGTTTTTGGCTTTATGGCCCATCCTGAACTGACTAAAGAATCTCCCTACAAAGCTTCCGGCAACTACGGGCTGCTTGACCAGGCAGCTGCCTTGAAATGGGTGAAGGAGAATATTGCCATGTTTGGTGGTGATCCGTCGCGCGTTACGATTGCCGGTGAATCTGCTGGTTCTATATCTGTGAGTGCGCTGATGGCATCGCCGCTCTCGAAGAAGCTGATCAGTGCGGCTATTGGAGAAAGTGGTTCAATCCTGGGCACGCTGTCTGCTGCTCCGCTGGCGAAAGCGGAAGCCGCCGGAGTGGAGTTTGGTAAAGCTGCCGGGGCAAGTACCCTTGCGGAATTACGCGCAATACCTGCAGACAGGCTGCTGGCTGCTGCTGCAAAATTCAATCCTTTCCGTTTTCCGATCGCGATAGACGGTCATTTTTTCCCCGAAGATCCATTTGCCATCTATGCTGCGAATCAGCAGGCTCAGGTACCCTTGCTTGCGGGATGGAACAATGAAGAATCAAACTTCAGAGGCTTATTGGGTGCGGCAAAACCAACGAAAGAGAACTTTGAAGCAGCCGTTAAAAAGATCTATGGGGAAAAGGCCGATGAGGTGCTGAAGGTGTATCATGTGTCCAATGACGCAGAGGCGGAACAGGTCGCAACTGATCTTGCAGGTGACAGGTTCATCAGTTTCTCCACCTGGAAATGGATCGATCAGCAGGTGAAGAGCAATAAGCCTGTTTACCGTTACCTGTATTCGCATCCCAGGCCACCGATGCGCGAAGCTGGCTCGGCACCCGGATTAGCGGGTGGTGTAGTAAAGAGCAGCGGGCCTGTGCCGCCACCAGACAAAGGAGCCGTTCACTCTGCGGAAATCGAATACGCAATGGGAAACCTGGACGGGAACAAGGTATTCGCGTGGACGGCGGATGACTATGCCGTGTCCAAAACAATGCAGGCCTATTTTGTCAATTTCATTAAATCACATTCTCCTAATGGTAAAGGATTACCCGACTGGCCGGCGGTGACCACCGAGAAAGTTGTATTCATGAATATCAATGTTACCACAAAACCCGAGCAGGAGAGAAACAGGGAACGGTATCTTTTCCTTGAGAGGGAGGTGGGGAAGTGAGGGGGGAGAAGGTTTAAAAGTTTAAGAGTTTAAGAGTTTAAGAGTTTAATAGTTTAAGAGGTTCGATATACTCTCTGGACCTTAACCAGGCTACGAGAGCATTTGCAACCTTTGAAAAACTTATCAAACCTCTTAAACCTCTTAACCTCTTAAACTTTTAAACTCTTAAACTATTAAACTTTTAAACTCTTAACCTCTTAACCTTTTAAACTCTTAAACCTCTGCCCTTCCCATAAAAAAAGCCCCAACATCCGTTCGGGCTTCAATTTTGTCCTATATGACAGGCTGTATTAGCTTACGTTCTTACCTACGATCTTAGCGAGATCGAACATAGAGATCTGTGCTTTACCAGCAAACAGAGCTTTCAGTTTAGCGTCTGCATTGATCATACGCTTGTTCTTCTGATCCTGTAATTTGTTCTTTTTGATATAGTCCCAGATCTTTTTGATGATCTCAGTACGCGGAACTTCTTTGTTACCGATCACGTCAGCAAGAACTGCGCTTGGAGTGAGGGGTTTCATGAAAGCTGCGTTAGGTTTACGAGCTGATTTTTTCTTAGGAGCTGCTTTTTTTGGAGCTGCTTTCTTAGGAGCTGCTTTTTTAGGAGCCGCTTTTTTTGCTGCTTTTTTAGGAGCTGCCTTTTTAGGAGCTGCTTTTTTTGCTGCTTTTTTAGGAGCTGCTTTCTTCTTTGTAGCCATTGTGCTGAATTTAATGGTTGTTTAAAAATTAGGTTCTAAACCATAGCTAATATAAGCAATTGCTACAGATACAAACATCACCATCTTTCCCCGCGGGAACGAATTGTTTATAAGTTCTCCCTATGAAAAACACTGTTTTCATAGGGAGAATGACTTCTTTTATATATAAATTTCATTGATAGATCTGTTGAAACCCTTTACTGTAGCGGGTTGTATGCGTTTTGTTCTGTAGTATACCCTTTATTGTGCCGAAGCGTTCCGGAGTATTTTCTCCTATGAAAAAGCCCGAAAAAAATCTTGTTAAATGGGGATAACTGGTGTGGGAAAAAGCTGTTTTCAGAGGAGAAAACGGTTGTTTTCATAGGGGAGAATCGCTGTTTTTTTACAAGCAGACCGCTTTTTCATAGGGGAAAACAGGTATAATTACTGGTGCCAGATAGATTTTAGCAGGGAAAACCACGAAGATTTTCTATTTTAGTTGTAGATACAACTAAAATAGAAAATCTATGGCGGACCGCAACCTGGACGACAATATTGTTTATCTCATCTCATCGTTCTCCCATCATTTTACCCGGGCATTGGCGGCGGCTTTTCAGCGGAGTGCCCTGCCGATCACACCGGAGCAGTTTGCCATTCTTATGTTGCTGGCGCAGGAGGATGGGATCAATCAGCAGGAGATCAGCCGGCGGCTGGAAAGGGATAAGACAACGGTTACCAGGATGCTGACGAATCTGATAGAGCAAGGGCTGGTGCGTACCAGGAAAGATGCCGTTGATGGACGGGCGAGGATCGTGCATCTTACTGTTACCGGACGGAAGCTGCAGGAGGATGCTGTGAGTATTTCGGCTTCATTATATATACAGGCGCTGGAAGGGGTTTCCGGAAGGGAGATAGACCAGGCTATCAGTTTTTTACAACGCCTTAATGCGACGCTCAGGCAGATCCGTTAGTCTTGGCGATCCGGCGTATGTTTTACCATTGGAGCGGCTTATCATTGCATGGAATAAGGCTTCCACGAAGTGTTAAAACCTGTATCCGATCGTCAGGTAATTGATCGATCCTTCCTTCGAGAAGCCTTTTGAGAATTGTATCAGCACCAACTCTACGGGATTAACATATAAGCCCGCTCCATATCCATTATGCCATTCCGTGGAATGCTCTCCCGGTTGCCATATCCTTCCGATATCATCAAATCCGATCACGCCCACGGAGCCGGGGAGAAGGTAGGAGTTGAAGTTGAATAGCTTCAGCCTTAGTTCGAAGTTATTATAGAGCATTGTCTTACCTGAAAATCTCCAGGTATGAAAGCCGCGCAGTGTTTGCGGGCCACCAAGTTTCAATAACTGGAAATAGGCGGGATCCCCGACCGTTGTGCCGGCGCCGGTTCTATTGGCAAATATCAGCGTAGCGTGTTTGTCGGGATTGAGATAGAAACTGAATTCAGAACTGATCTGTCCGTAACTGTCTTTCTGCTTTCCCCATTGTTGCATTGCTGTTAACCTGGTATACCAGTGAATGCCTTGTGAAGGGAATGTTTTGTTCTGCCTTGTATCCAGTTCCGCCGCACCTGTTGCGCCAAGATAGAATCCTGAAGAGAACACATTTGCATCCGGATGCTGCTGGTCGAATTCCTTCAGGTATTTAAACTCATTGTTGACCGCCTTGCTGGTGTAATACTGCCCCGCAAGACCGCCGTTGATGGTGAAGTGACGGAGCGTCCTGCTGATCCGGATATCTGCCTCCACATAGTCGTAGCGGTTGCGGTAATACAGGATCTTTTTATCTCCTTTATTTTCAAACAGGCTTTCGTTGCCAATGCCAAAGAAGTTGCTGACATTATTCGGACCGTGTGAAACGATATTGATATTCAGATCATTTTTGCCGAATGCTTTTTTGTAGTCGGCCATGTAGGTAAACAGGAAGGATCTTCTGGCGAATGAATAATCCATCAGCAGCTGATGTTTGTACGCGTACGGTGTTCGGCGGAATCCGTGTCTGGTAAGTGCTGCGCCGAGGATCAGGCTGATGCCGATATCGGTATTATAATGTGCCAGTGTGACGGGCTCAAACCGGTCATACTGGAAACTGTTCGGCTCAAAGCTGTTGATGCTGCTGTCTGTGCCGGTGATGATCTTTGCGAGTTTGCGGGAGGGGAACCCGTTCAGCTTATCTGACCGGTCATAGATGTAAAGTTTTTTCCGGTGATTGGTGTTGCTGTCTATAATGAAGCGGTCTTCGCCTCCGCCTCCGATCATACGGATACGGATGGGGGAAGTGATCGGTGCATGTACATAGAACTCATCTTCTCCGTCAAAACCATAGAGCCTGATCTCTTTTGTAATTGCCGGATCAAAATTGCGATGGAAGATCCGGTCATTCCGGGTGCTGTCTTTTTTTTGTTTGTAGATGCTGACGCTGATCTGCTCACCGTCCTGTTTTATGTCAAAGTGTTCGCGTTTGCCGGAAGCTGTAATATCCACATAAACAGAGAGGAAACGATAATATTCCAATGCGGATCTGAGGAGGTTGTTTCTGCGGGCGATCATGATCCTGATCGTTTCTTCACCGGCGATCTGGTAAATGGAGGGAGGCATACGCCGGATCGCCTTTGTGATCAAGCTGTCTGATAATGTCTGTTGTACCAGTTTGATCTCGTTCTTCCAGTCTGACTCATCCAGTGATGTCAGGAAGTAACGGTCAAAATAGCGTGCATTGAAGTTCCAGCCTTTGATGTCCCTGATCTGTTCGCGATAGGGTTGAAATTTTGATTTCAGCCACTGATGGGAGACGATCCAGGGGAATACGCCGGAGGTCTGATAGTATACCTGGTCACGATCACGCGGCACCGGGGCATACACTGTATTCTTACCTTCCTTTATCTTTTCCCATCTCCATTGATCTTCATGTCGGTCCCAGTCGCCCAGCAACATATCGAGCAGTCGCGCCCGCAGTACAAGACGCTGATCTACGCTTACATCATTGTCTTCCAGGAGTTTTTTCTGTAGTTGGGCTGTATTGTCTGTTTTACCGGATCCGGCGGGCTGCCTTTCTTCGAGCAGGAATATTTTTCCGGCAAATGTCTCATTATAGTTTCCGAGAGCAGTGTCTGTAGCTACGTAAACGATCTCGGGGTTGGAGTGGGGGATTCCGAGTGCTTCCGCAAGCGGCGGAACGGTGATCGCAGCGAATGGGTTGGCGGTGGCTACCTGGTCACGGAGAATATCACGTGCGATGGTCTCTTTCAATCTTGGGGGAAGTTGCCGTTCAGGATATTTCTGAACGCTTCGCAAAACCCATTCTTTTCCCGAATGATCGCGTAACCGGAGTGACCGGGTTTGTTGTCCGCCACCTTCCTGTTCGATCTGCAGTCCGCCTTTTTCGCGGTTGAGGTGTATGATCCTTACGGTGACGGGTGTAGCCCAGAGCTTACGATAATTTTCGCCGAGGAAGAACCGGTGCAGTCCGGATACGTTGTCATAATCCGGGGCTATGGTCACGGTTATACTGTCAGCGGATTGCTGCGCGCACAGTGGTTGCGCAAACAATATTGTGGCAAAGCAAAAGAGGTATGGCAGGAAGCAGCAACTGCTTCGCACTGTGCGCATCATTGTCAGGAGTGATTTTGTCTGTACAATATAGCATAAGTAATCTGTTTAATGCAAAGGCGCAATGTCTGGAACGGGGCATTAGTTGTATGGAACGCGAATGGCGGCAATGGTGGCTGGCCGATGCGATGCCGGTTGTAAATGTTCGTGACCGGCCCACGGCTGGTATGGCAGGTGGAGCGGCCTTCTATTGGCCGCTTATGACTTAGTCTGTAACAAACGGAAGTTTGACACTGGCATACTTCGGTTTATTCAATTGCTCTTTCAGTTTCTTGAAAGTTTCGTAAGGCCCTTTTGTAACAAACATGTTTACCAGCCATGCGGGGATGGAGCCGCCCGGGTCTGTTTCCAGCATGTATTCAAGGTGAACAAGGTCTTTCGCTTTTGGTGTGATGATCCACCGTCCGTATGATTTGCTTACGCGCACAATTCCTTTTTTCTCGGGCACAAGATCAGGTGCAACGGGGCCGGTGATCGTAACGACTTTGGTGGCAGGATCCTGTTTTGCTACGAGATGTGCTACGAAATCACGGTTACTGAATGGCCAGGGCAGACTTACTTCCGAATAATAATACAGTTCAGAAGGGGATACCTGCCTGACGAGTGAACAGAGTTTGGTACTGTATACCCATTCGGTTCCTGCATTCACATCGAACACGACGGCTGTTAATTTGGTGAGGGTAGTATTCAGTTCGCAACTCACTTTGATCGCTTTCAGGTTGGAGCCTTCCTGGGTTTTAGTGTATACTTTAACGTTCTGTTTGTCGAGTTTCAATTCCCAGTCTTTCTGCGCTATAGCCTGTACGGACAGGAACAGCAGCAATGTAAATCCTGTAATAGAATGTTTCATGCCTGTCTGATTCATATTATATACTTTTTATTCTGTGGGTTCTCTTCGCGGGATGGTGCAAAAACTCCTCCAATATCACTCTCCCCATGCCGTGATGACCAGTTTCCTTCTTCCGCCGCGGTTCCGGTGTTCACAGAGATAGATGCCCTGCCAGGTGCCGAGGTTCAGGCGCCCGTTGGTGACGGGGATCAGGACGGAGCTCCCCAGTAATGCTGCTTTGAGGTGTGCGGGCATGTCATCGGAGCCTTCGTCTGTGTGAATATAGCCGGGATCATTTTCAGGTACTGTCTTACTGAAGAACATTTCGAAGTCCTCTCTGACGGTTGGATCGGCGTTTTCATTAATGGTCAGGGAGGCCGATGTATGCAGTATAAAAACCTGGAGCATTCCTTTCCGCAATTGCCGCAATTCCGGGATGGCGTCTGTTACGGCACGTGTGATCAGGTGAAAACCGCGCGGATATTCGGGAAGGAGGAGCTGTTGCTGGATGAAGTGCAAGGGGAGAAAGTTTAAAGGTTTAAGAGTTTAAGTGTTTAATGTTGGTGAAGGATCGTTTGGACTTTAACAGATGTTTGAACAAAAAGTTTTCTGGTGGAAGAGCAATATAGTATCGCAAAGGACGCAAAGTAACCGCAAAGGACGCAAGGAAATACTTAGCGCCCTTTGCGGCTACTTTGCGTCCTCTGCGATATTGTTACGCCAGTAGGATATTCAGGAACTTCAAAACAGGGATAAAACAGTATCGCAAAGAACGCAAAGTAACCCCAAAGGACGCAAGGAAATGCTTAGCGCCCTTTGCGGCTACTTTGCGTCCTCTGCGATACTGTCCATCGTCCCTCGGAATACTTCCGCAATTCTCTCCCGCCGCTTCGCCGTTTTCTCTTTATTATTGCGCACAATTTCAACCTGATGGTCAATGGACAGAAAGTAGTGGTGGTGTTGCCGGCCTATAATGCGGCGAAAACGCTTGAGCAAACATATGTGGAAATAGATCGTTCGATCGTGGATGAGGTGATCCTGGTAGATGATGCGAGCCGCGATAATACGATCGAGGTGGCAAAACTGATCGGGATCACGCATATCGTCCGTCATGAAAAGAACAAGGGATATGGTGGCAATCAGAAGTCGTGTTATGCCAAAGCTCTTGAAGTGGGCGCAGACATAGTGATCATGCTGCATCCTGATTACCAGTACACGCCGGCATTGATCCAGCCGATGGCTGCTATTATAGCCAATAAGGTTTATCCGGTGGTCTTTGGTTCGAGGATCCTTGGGCGGGGAGCCCTGAAGGGCGGCATGCCATTATATAAGTATTTCTTCAACCGGTTCCTGACCGGTTCGCAAAATCTGCTGATGCGTCAGAAATTGTCGGAATACCATACGGGCTACAGGGCTTTCAGCCGTACCGTGCTGGAGTCGATCCCTTTCACGAATAATTCAGATGATTTCGTTTTTGACAATGAGATGATCGCCCAGATCTTTTATAAAGGATTTGAAGTGGCCGAGGTGACATGCCCTACCCGTTATTTTGACGAGGCTTCTTCGATCAACTTCAGCAGGAGCGTTAAGTATGGAATGGGCGTTTTGCGTGTGAGTTTCCAGTATGCCCTGCAGAAAGCGGGTCTTGGGAAGTTCAGGATCTTCAGGGGCATGTAGGGGAATGGGCGATGGTCGATCGTCGATCGTGGATCCGGTGTAGGAAAAGGCGGATCGGCAAGGTTGACTGTCGCAGCTGGAATACAGTGTAGCATTATAGCGGGTGTACAGAGAGGATGGAGATACATTGGATAGGTGTCCCGTAAACATCTCGTAAACATCAGGAGAACGTCAGGAAAACATCAGGTGAACATCAGCGAAACATCAGCGAAATTTCAGCGAAATATCAGGCAAACATCAGGGGAAAAACTTTACGTTCATCCTGATTGACTTTGCTGAAAGTTGAGCACCCGTGAATGATGATCCGCTGAACTGAACAGGGTTTACATACACAAAAATCATGCTAATGGAAGGCAGGCTCCGGGCCCCGGGAGGCTTGTCTTGAAGTGATATACTATTTTGCCTTCCGGCTGCCAGATCCCGGCAAATTAACTGCTGTGACCCAGGGGAAGGTTTCCCCGGACGCCAGATGATTGGCGGTAGTTAATGCTACGAGTGTATCTAAGGACTTATCCGGCGCGGACTGTCAGTTCGCTGCGCTGTTCCCAGTTTGTTATTTTTAAAGAAAGGCAGCGCAGAACGGTGCTCGTTCCCATGTACATGATCATCAGCGGAAAGATCCTGAACAGGCCGCGTTTTGTGGAATGGTCTATATCAAGCAAGGGAAGAAGGTAACCGAGGACCGGCATGCCGAAATAGACCAGCAGAACGGCGAAAAGCCAGTTGCGCGAATCCCTGTTCATCCGGAATGAAACTGCCAGATCCGCGATCAGCACCAATGCGAAAAAATAGAAGATATAGGCATAGAACCCTTCTTTGCTTAAGATCAGATGGGTATGCATGGCTTTGAATCTTTCCCATAAAGGGCGGAGATTGGCCAGATCTGTATTTAATAATCCCTGTACATCATAATTCACCGGAAGATACAGGTTGAAGTATAGTGTGATGGTGACCAGGTACAATATTACTGAAGGCGCTATCATCCAGCATCCGCTGATCATGATCCTTGAAAAGCTGTCTTTTTGCCGGAGGTGATATACCAGCAACAGGGGGCATGCAAGACCCGCGAGGATCAGTGTTTCGGAACGGATATAGGTCGCTATTCCCATCAGCACCCCCGCCAGCGCCATATAGCCGGGTTTTCTTTTTTTGAAGTATCCGATCAGGAAGTAGAATGAAAGGAAAAAGAATACAGCATTGCTGTAGTCGAACAATGCCATAAACGTATAGGCATACATTTCAGGTACTGCCACAAAGATGATCAGCAGGATGCCTGCAATGGAACGGTGCAGGTACCGTGTCAGGCCATGATACATGAACACCAGCAGGCAAATGAAAATGCTGCTCAGCCAGATCTGTCCGAACGGGAAACCTGCGTATTTGTAAATGATCTGCAAGGAGGTGATGAACGGCGGTTTGTACTGGTTGTTGGTTGATTCAAGGTTCACCGTAAACACTGAATTGATCATTGTTTTTTCACGCGTTGCATATTCTGCAATGACTTCCGCTCCGGAGGTGAGATCGCGTGGGGTGGGAGGCAGGTAGAAGCATCTCCATACGCTGATCGCCACGATAAAAAGGAGACAAAGCAGCACCGGCCATTCATACATGCGCAGTTTGGTATTGCCGCTGCGGATCCCCTGCATGAATTGCTGCCAGTTCTTTTTGATGTTCACATTCAGCCAAACGCAGGTGGCGAGCAATGAAAGGAAAATATTCAGCGAAGTAAGCGGAAGCTTTACCAGTTGCAGTAAGAACGGTATAAAAGAAAATATGGCAATCCCCATCAGAATGGATAAAGAAATATACAAGCCGGGTTTGATCTTCAAACGGAAGAATCCGAGTACGCCAAAGCCGGTAAAAAACTGCACAACGGTGAGAAGGATAACTGAAAGCAGGCTCATCATAATGTATAACCGAGTTTTTTGAATACGGTGATGCTATCCTGTAAGGCAGCTTTATTATTCCCCCTGGCGATCAGCAGTTGTCCGTCTCTCACGTGTATATACAGCTCCGCGTTGATGGCTTCTTTACTGACAGCCCAAACAGTTTTAATACCTGTAAAATAGTAGAAGACGGCCGGTTCCGGTACATGGTATTTCATGCCGGCATTGGTGAAGTAACTGCTGGGAGGCATCAGGAGCAATGCATGCTGCTGGCCATTCTTGCGCATGTTCTCCGCAATGCTTTTGCTGTAGGTGTAATCGTTTCCGAAGCGTTTACTTAGCCGGGACTCTTTGCTCATGGCTTTGATTTGCCCGGGAAGATCCCTTCCATAACCAAGAAGTTTTTCTGCCCATGTGCGATTGTGCGGCAGCAGGAAAAAGGCGGTGAGGAAAAGCAGTGTCGCTAAGGTCAGTATGAGGTGTTTTTTTAGCATTGGAATGCAAAGATAGAGAATGGACCGCGGACGACGGACGGCGGGTCGCAGATGGAAGACCTCAGGTGGCCGCTTATAGTTGGGAAATCAATGGTGAATGGAAACAGGTTTGAGCCAGCATGGGAAGAGTTTCCGGACACATTGTATCCTATAAGGTAAAAAAGCTGTGATGGTGTACGACGGTAAGGGCGGTCTATTGTCTACTGTCTATCCTAGAATGCTTCAGAAATATTCACCATGATCGCCCTGAAACCTTTGCTGAATCCATAGTCGATCGCGATGTTGGTTCCTGATACTTTGCTGGATTTGATGCGGAGGCCGGCACCTACTGCTGGGTGCCAGTCGCGGAGGAACGAGTTATTGCCGCTGACAGTGTTTGTATTTGCGAACACGGCAAACCCGAACAGGCCGTTTCTGGTAATATCCCTTCTGTATTCACCTTCGAAATATAAAAGCGTTTTTCCCCTGTATCTGTTCTGGTCGATTCCCCTTGCGGAACGGTTATAGGGATCCCAGCCGGTGCTGGGCAGGTCCAGGTAGGGTGCTCCATCATTGAGCACTTTCCAGAAGTAAGACCAGAAGGCGAGCGTATTTTGCTGTGATGGGCGACGCCGGTTAAGGGAGATGTATTTTCTTACGTCAACATAAACAGAATGCCAGGGCTCTTTATTACCGAGCATTTTAGGGTTTACGCGGTAAATGAAATTTGCATAGAAACCGGGCAGGGGATTGATCAGGTTGTGCCGGGTGTCATAGAAAGCCTGGAAGGTGAAGCCGGAAGATAATGAACTGCTGTTGGTGCCGAAATCATACCCGGTAAAGCTTTTAAGGTTGTAAACGGAATCACTGGTCCTGATATTGAACCGGTGATCCAGGTTGTAGCCAAATCCGGCATAGAAGTGTGGACGGATCTGCTTTAAAGCAGCCTGGTACATGCGGATATAGGTATAATCGACCATGATCTTACGGTCGTTATTGGTTGAACTGCCGGTTCCCCATGTATTTTGCGGGTAAACGAGGAAGCGGATATCCCCCTGTATATTCCAGGTATTATTGGGCAGCCAGATGCTGGACCGCAATGGGAGGCCGAAGCGGCCTTTGAAATTCCAGTAGGGGGCAAATGTTGCGTTTGACTTATTGGTGGTTCTCCTGGGGCCCAGATAGACGCCAGCGGTTGTGCTGGTGATCAGTGCGCGGCCCGTACCGCCGGGAGCATTACCAAATGGCAAAAGCGAGAAATCTATTTTGCGATCCCTTTTCTGCTGGATCTTTTTCGGGTTGATATTAAAAACATTCTTTGCTACGTCCACCAGGTCTGTCTGAACAGAAGTGTCTGTTATAGGTTTTGTCTGAGGAATCGTGTTCGAGGCCTTTTGAGCGCGCGTGAGTGCTGGTAGCAGGCATAGGAAAATGATCAGTCTCTTCATCCTCAGGTCTAGATTTTTAGGTGGCTGTATATTGATTTAAGGCAAAAAAAGAGCCACCATACATATGTTCTGTGTAAACATACGTTTCTTTGGCAAATAGCCAAATTGATGGTGTTTCAGTGCAGCGGAGGGGAGGTGATGGGGAAAAAAATGGACGTTCAGTATTATGGGGGAACGGCTGGCGTTGACCGGAAGACATTAATCCGTTATCTGTAAAGGGTTTTTCAGTACGATCGGCAATGTTAACTTAATAGGTGTTCTTTGGCGATCCGCCATTGGTCGTGACACGGTACTTGCTGAAGTAAAAGATATTGGATTAAACGGGTAAACATGATGAAGAGTTGATATAGGTATGTGGTTTTTTCGCAATGGAGATACCGGAAGCAGGGTATTCTGTATGAATTATCAAAGAATCGGATTATCTCCCGCGCCAGATATCAGGTGTACATAGTATATTTAATAGCTAACCAATATGGATCTACAAGTCTTTTCTTGAGACGATAACTTGTCAATGGATGAGGAATAACAAACTGCTACTGGGGATTGCGGGGGCATTGCTGATGCTTGTCTGTAGTTTTTTTCTGGCCTTTTATACTGTCAGGGATTTTTACATTTCACAAAGCGGCAAGCGTGTGCAGGGCATCGTTTTAAGTAATGAGGATGTTTGCAATAAATGGAATAAGTCTGTTCTTGTCAGATATGCTCAGAAACAGTTCAGCATCCGCCTTTATGGTCCTGATTGCCGCGAGACCGAATTTACTCCCAATCGTTCTGTTAATCTTCGTAGTAATGACGGATTTGTGGTCCTTGAGTCAAACAGGTATATTTTCCGCGTATGCTTTATGATCCTGATCTTCCTTCTTTCTTCCCTGGTAAATGTTCTGATGTTTAACCAGTATCGTTTCTGGAAACGTTCACAGCAGCAGGTGGTCGCCTGAGCTTGCTGAATGGTATGAATTTCGCAACTTCGGGTTGTGAATACAACTTCTTCTGCAGATATCATCATCGTGGGCGCCGGTGCAGCGGGCCTTATGGCCGCGATGGACTTATCCCGTCAATACAAAGTGCTGATCCTTGAAGCGCGTCCTGTTCCCGGAGGAAGGATCCGGACGTTTTACAATGCTGACATGCCCGGGCATATTGAGCAGGGAGCTGAGTTCGTACATGGCAATCTTCCGCTAACCTTATCGCTGCTCCGGCAGGCCGGGCTTCAGTATACCGCTGTTGAAGGTGGGATCTTCCATGTAAAAGACGGACAGTGGCAACAATCGGAAGAGATGATAGAAGGATGGGATGAGCTGATCGATAAGATGAAAAAGGAGGAAGCTGGTAGTACGATGCTGACATTCCTCCAAAAGCATTATGCCGCACCAGCGCATGCGGCATTACGCGGTTATATCACCCGCTTTGCGGAAGGATTTGATCTGGCGGATATCAATCGCGTCAGTGTCAGGTCCCTGCTGGATGAATGGCAGCATGAAATGGATGCTAATTTCAGGGTTGACCGTGGTTATATGTCGCTGATCCGTTTCATAGAAGCTGAATGCCTGAAACTTGGCTGTACCATACTTTATGATACACCGGTTAAACTTATTGAGTGGGCATCCGGCGGGGTAAAGGCGTATAAAGATCCCGGGACAATTTATGGCGCAAAGAAGATCCTGGTGACCATTCCGCTTGGCTTGCTGCAAAGCCGTGAAGCGGTTGATGCGATCAGGTTTGTGCCGGCCATTGATGCTTATCTTGATGCCGCACAGCGAATGGGATTTGGAAGTGTGATCAAGTTCGTATTCCGTTTCACCCGCGCATTCTGGCGCGATCATCATTCTTCGGCCGGTTTTATGATCAGCGAAGAAAAGGTTCCCACCTGGTGGACGCAGAACGGTGATGACAGTTTGCTGACTGGTTGGCTCGGCGGCCCGTCCGCGGATGAATGGATCAATGCTTCGGAAGAACAGTTGCTGTCGATGGCATTGCATTCCCTGTGCGGGATATTTCAGCTGACGTATGCGGAAATTCATTCCATGCTTACTGAATGGCATGTGTACAATTGGGCGCGTGATGAATGGGCGGATGGCGGTTACAGTTATACCACGCCGGATAGTGAGGAGGCTTTGAAGTTGTTCAGGCAGCCGCCGGGAGGTGTTGTATTTTTTGCGGGAGAGGCGTTCTATGAAGGAGATTCGCCGGGGACAGTAGAAGCCGCACTGGTGAGTGGAAGAGACATTGCCCGGGCGTTAAATGGATCGGCGTAGAAGCAACGCAAAGACGCCAGGCAACTGCAAAGAATGTAGAGATCGTCTTTGCGTTTACCTGGCGTTTTTATGTGTCCCTTTGTCAATCGGAAGGACAATCGCTCCGATCATTCTGATTCAAAAACTGCCACCGGAAATATATCCAGCAAGTCCACCACCTCATGTCTGGTTCCGCTGACCAGCTCGCCTGTAAAAATATTCTTCCAGCGTTGCGGAGCGCCCTCCGGCAGTTGGATCACCGCCGTAATCTCCGGCTCTGCGGCAATGGCAAGTGGCAGAACGATCAATGCCCACTTTGATTCATGATGTCTTAAGAACGCGATCATGTTCCGCTCATTTTGTTCGGGGTAAACGGGTATATACTCTCCTTGCGTAAAAAGGACCGGATGTTTTTTTCGTAACTCGAGGATCTCTTTTGTTACAAACATTTTTTGTGTACCTATCAGGTAGTGCTCATTTGCCCAGTCGAGCAATTCCTGTGGATCTTCCTGTTCTTTCTGATTCAGTTCGTTCAGTAGTCTTCTGCGCAATTCATAATCGACGGGGCGGCGGTTATCGGGATCAACGTAACTCAGGTCCCATAACTCACAACCCTGATAGATATCGGGTATGCCCGGCGCGGTTGTTTTCACGATCACCTGTACCATTGTATAAAGGTTTGCGTAGCGGATGATCGTTGCTACGAACGGCATCAGTGAAGGCAGGAAGGAATGCTCAGGATTTAACAGGTGATCTATGAAGCGGGAGCAGGCTTCTTCGTAGGCGATATTCGGATTGATATGATCGCTCATGAGTTTTCCTTCACGCAACGCTTTAGTAAAATATCTTTTTGTTCTTTCCCGGAATGTATCGGTGACCTCCAGATCTTCAGGAAAGCCGCCGACGATGGCCTGGTAGATAAAGTACTCATCATTGAGGATGGGAGCTTTGGTGCCGCTCACTTCTTCTTTGAATGCTTCGTTGATCTTCCGCCATTCTGTAACGAGTTTTTTCCACTCTTCCGGTACTTCGCTCAGGATATTGATCCGGATCCGGTTGTCCTCCCCGCGCTTTGTATCGTGCGTGGAAGTGCAATTGAATGATAGCGGGTTTTTTATCTGGCGCTGGATCATCTTGTCATGAAACGTTTTGATGTCTATTCCTAATACGCAGGGTTCATCGCCCACTTCATTGTGAGATATCAATGCATTATAGCGATAGAACGTGGTGTCTTCCACGCCTTTTGCCGCAAGCGGACCGGTGAATTGCATCAGGCGCTGTACAAAGAGCAACCTGTTGGCTGTTTTTAACGTGTCTTCATCCGGTTGGAACAGGTCGCGCAATACGCGGAGTTCATATTCAAGCGCGGGGTGTCTTTCGTGGGCAGTGGCAAATGCCGTGGTGATCAGTTCATGATCACGGTCAGAGACAGGAAGTGAGTCGATATAAGATCTGTAAACGGGGAATGCGGCCATAAATACTCCCAGTGCCATCTTAAGCCGCGTGATCTTGATCTCTTCATCTTCCACAAGGTTGAGCGAAAGCAGCATACGCAAGAGATTATCCCATTCTCCGTTAAGATAGCTTTCCAGGTTTGAAAGTTTATTTTCAAATACCATAGCGTCATAGTCGCTATACCCGGGAACCATTTCCTGGTAAAACTTCAGCAGGAGATCCGAGCCGCGGTTATCGGTGATCAGTTGATTGGTGTAGGATAGGAATTCATAGCCGCTTGTTCCCTGTATGTCGAATGAAGGGGGCAATTCTTCTTTTACATCCAGGATCTTTTCAACGATGATATAGCAGTCTTTTCCGAAAACGGAGCGCAGCTTATCGATATATGCGCGGGGATCTTTTAACCCGTCAATATGATCGATCCGCAATCCCTGGATATATCCTTTTTCGTAAAGACTTAGTATGAATCGATGATAGTCTTCAAATACCTGGTCGTCTTCGATGCGAAGGCAGATCAGGCCATTCACATTGAAGAACCGTCGGTAGTTGACCTGCGTATGCGATTCTATATGATGGCAAAAAACATAGTGCTGCGTTGAGATCACCTGTTGGAGTACAGCAAGATCTGCGTTGATGGAATCGATCTTATGGCGGATCTTTTCAAGTAATGCCGGTTCTTCGAGCTCCGCCAGGAGCGCAGCTTTCATCCTGGTCCAGTGTTCAACAGGCAGCCGGTTGTTGTTGATCAGGCCATTGATGGATGCATTGATATGGTTGCCGTCTTCATCAACACAGCCTGAAAGAATAAGGGGATAGGTTTCTATATTAACAGGATAATGGTTCTCATAATAGGAAATGAAAAAGCCTTCATCCCGGAATGTAAGTCTGATCTTTCCCTGCTGCAGGCATTCAGCTAGCGGTGCTTCGAGAAAGGGAACCATTAATTTATTCTGGTAGAATGGGTGCTCCCAGTCGATGTCAAAGTAGCTGGCATAAGAGGAATTGATCCCTCTTTCCAGTACATCTTTCAGCCAGACGTTATTTGTGTCAAACGCAAGGTGATTGGGAACGATGTCCTGGATCCAGCTCATGCCTTTGCTGCGGATCAGCGCGGAAAGCTGCTCCAGATCTTCCATCGATCCGAGTTCCGGGTTAATCACGGCGGGATTGATGCCATCATACCCATGTGAACTTCCTTTTGCAGGTTGCAGAATGGGTGAAGCGTAAATGCCTGTGATGCCAAGATCTTCGAGATAATCGAGAATGCCGGCGAGATGATTGAACGTAAATTGGGGATTGAATTGTATGCGATACGTGCTCGATGGTAGGATCATGCCAGTCTTTTTCCCGTATTTAGCCAATTAGCCTGCCATAATCAGCGGAGGCGCGATGAATGGAATGATTTTTCGTGATAAAGTGAAAAATATGCGTTTTCAATGTGACCAGTCCTTGCAATGGAGGAAGATGTTTGCTCATACTGGGAAAAGGATACACATAGAAAACTGCCCGCTGAACGATGCCGGGTGCCGGCTTTGCGAACCATATTTATAGTAACGAAAATGATCTGGATAAAAATTCTTATCGTGCTGCTAGGTTGTTCGTTTCCTGCTGTTTCGCAGCCGGGAGCGATAGAGCCCGTGGAAACAACGGGCTGGTGCCAGGTGGGTGATACGAAGATCGCCGTTAAGACCTATCGGTACGGATCTTCAGGAAAGCGGGTGATCGTCAACCTGCATCATAATGAAATCACCGCCATTGAGGCGGCGCACAAAGTGTTGTCACTCTCTGGCGGAATGCTTGTGCATATAGAGAATGGGAATGAACGGCTTATTTCATTCCGGCAGGAGGGCAGGCTGTTCAGGTTTGATCCGAACAGGATCTTTACAGAGGCAGGGATACGCAAAACTCTCGCTAAACTGAGTGGCCGGGTGACACCTGCAGCCATTCGGTCTGTGAGAAAGTTTGCGGCATTTATGAAATCGAAGTTAACATCATCGGCTTCGGTTGTGATCGCCGTTCATAATAACGAAGACGGTGATCTTTCAGTAGATAGTTATGATAAAAGCGGTGATCTCCGGCGGGAAGCATCACAGGTGTATGCAACGTCACAGCATGATGCGGATAATTTTTTTCTTACGACAGATGCTTCATTGTTCAGGAAGTTAAAAGCTGCGGGCTACAATGTGGTGTTGCAGCATTCAAAACGTGCGACAGACGATGGTTCGCTGAGTGTCTACTATGGATTGAAAAAGAAAAAGTATGTGAATGTTGAGGCGGAAACGGGCCAGTTTGAAATTCAGGAGGAGATGATCGGAGCGCTGGTAGAGATGATCGATGGCCGATGATCGATGGCCGATGGCCGAAATACAAAGGCTGAATACTAATAAATAAAAAGAAATCTTCCTGTATGGAGGGTCTCTTTTAGCAAGTACAGATTCTATAAGATACTATCAAAGCGCGAAGCTCGGCCATCGGCCATCGGTCATCGGCCATCGATAACCGCTAAGATGCTATCGAAGCGCGAAGCTCGGCCATCGGCCATCGGCCATCGGTCATCGGCCATCGTGCAACTGAACGAAGATCTCTTAACTAAACAACGTAATTCAGTTAACGAAATATCGTTAACCTGTTTTGCTTTTAGCGATATTTCGCTAAAGAAGTTTGATAATTCTGTCGTATCTGTCTGATTGTTATTTGGTTGTAAACGTGGCATAGCGGTTGCCTTCATCGGTTAACTCAAAACCGTTTTATGACATCTGCAACCATTACCTTCAACGGCATCTTTGGCGGCGCAACGTTAGGTGCGCCATCGGGAAGCACTTCATTCGAGATACACACGCTCGAATGGTTTTTTCAACACAATCGTAACCGGATGATCCGGTTGAAGACCTACGAGATCATTTGGATCAAGTCGGGACGCGGCCAGCTTACCGCAGACCATATGGATATCGAACTGACTGCCGGTAAGGTTTACCTGCTGAGACCTGGTCAGTTCCGTCATCTCCAGTCTACCCAATGGATAGAAGGATATTACCTGTCAATGGTTCCTGATTTCTTTCATCTTTCGGGTCCTGA
The DNA here is from genome assembly GCF_022012415.1 of Terrimonas ginsenosidimutans. Lineage (GTDB taxonomy): Bacteria > Bacteroidota > Bacteroidia > Chitinophagales > Chitinophagaceae > Terrimonas_A > Terrimonas_A ginsenosidimutans. The sequence continues at coordinate 25,582 of NZ_JAKLTR010000009.1, read as the reverse complement.
TTCCGTGATGCCCTTACATGCGGGCTGTCATGTTGTGGAAGGTGCAATGGTTCTGGATACGGATGATGAGATCCGGATGGAAGCCGAGGATATGCTTGTCAAGATGAGAAGGGAATTTACGCTTCATGGAAATTCGAGGTCGGGCATTCTGAAATGTTTGTTCAGGATCTTCATGCTGTATCTGTCACAAAAGATGGAACAGAAGCATTCGGCTGGTTCTACGGGGTCGGAGAAGGATCTGGTGAACAGATTCATGGATTCTCTGAAGAAGCATTTTGCTTCCCGGAAAATGGTGTCGGATTATGCACATGAATTTTGTGTAACGCCGGGTCATCTCAATCGCATTGTGAAAAAGATCTCCGGTTTTCCAGTAAGCCATCATATCCAACAGCAGATAGTGCTGGAGGCAAAGCGACTTGCGCGTTTTTCCGACAGGAGTATGAAAGAGATCGCCTATGCGCTGGGGTTTGAGGATCTTGCTCACTTCAGTAAGTTTTTTAAGAATAACTCAGGAATGAATTTTTCCAACTTTAAGAAGTTGTCGGCGGATGTTTAAGTTGAGGTATTCATGATAGCTCAACGTCATTGAAAGTGAGTTCCAGGAATGAGTGCCGGGCGTTTGTGATATCCTGCATCGTTTGCGGCGATATTGCCAGAACATGAAATCCCGGCTGACGGTGAACGGTCATTGTACAACATTAATTGTAATTTCTGATCTAATCCAATCGCGGAACCGGGATGACGATTATCTTTAAGCATTAAGTTGTTTCCGTTTTAATCGCATTATCCCAAAAACAAGCGCGCAGAGCAGCCGGTTAATCATCATTCCGAGGTATGAAAGAGAAGATCCTTATTGTGGAAGATCAGTTCATCGAGGCAAACAATGTGGAGATGATCCTTGTCCGGGCAGGGTATCAATCCTGCGGGATTGCGCGTTCGGTAGAGGCCGCACTACAACTGATAGAAGAAGACCGTCCGGAGATCGTGTTGCTGGACATATTTTTACAGGGGCCTTCCACGGGAATTGATCTTGCCCGCATTTTGCGGAAGATGAATATTGCATTTATTTATTTATCGGCTAACTCTGATAAGGATACGCTTGATGCGGCGAAAGCAACCCATCCATACGGATTTCTCGTAAAGCCGTTCAAAGAGAAAGACGTACTGGTCACTTTAGAGGTCGCGCGCTATTTGCACAATCACAGTCTTGAGTCAATTATCCGTAAGGAAGCGGGGGGCGTGCAGCCAGCCCCGCAAAAGCTTGCGGCGACTGTTTCTTCCGGTCAGAACTTTTTTGGTATTGTAGGAAACAGTCAGCGTTTACAAACCGTGCTGCATCACCTGAAACTTGTTGCGCCTTCTGACACATCTGTATTGATACTCGGTGAGAGCGGGACCGGGAAGGAAAAGATCGCTGAGCTGATCCATCGTTTTTCAGGGAGGGTTTCACAACCAATGGTAAAGATCAACTGTGCGGCCCTGCCGGCGACGCTTATCGAATCGGTGCTCTTTGGTCACGAGCGTGGTGCGTTTACCGGGGCAACAGAACGGCGCATCGGGAAGTTTGAACAGGCGGATAAGGGAACGATCTTCCTTGATGAGATCGGTGATATGCCTCCCGATCTGCAGGTGAAATTGTTAAGAGTATTACAGGAGCGGGAAATAGAACGCATCGGGGCCAGCAATACGGTTCGTATAGATGTCCGGATCATTGCAGCGACGAACAGGAATCTTGAAAAAGAAGTAGCCGAAGGCCGTTTCAGAATGGATCTATATTACCGGTTGCGGGTGTTCCCCCTAACGCTGCCGGCGTTGCGGGACCGCAAGGAAGATATTCATATCCTGGCGTATCATTTCATGGAAGTATACAGTAATAAAGCCGGAAGACCGGTCCGGTCAATCAGCCCAAAAGTCATGGACTCCTTTATGCGTTATGAGTGGCCCGGCAATATCCGGGAGCTTGAGCACACGATGGAAACGGCTGTATTACTTTGTGAGGGACAAACGATCAATCATGTGATCCTGCCCGGGTCGGCGGAGGATCAACAGGCTACCTATAAAGTAAAGACGATCGAAGAGAATGAACGTGAGCATATCAAAGCGGTGCTGGATCTTTGTAATGGCAAGATCTTCGGCAAAGGTGGTGCAGCGGAAATGCTTGGAATGAATGTGTCTACCCTTAACTCAAGGATCAAAAAACTTGGGATAGATAAATCAAAATACTGATCATTGTCCTGATCCTTTATCAACCGGCGCGTGCCGGTTTTTTTATACTTTCTGTTAGCCGGAAATATACAATACAGCAGTTGATCCTGACCTTGCCTGCAGTTTTCCTTTGGAATAGCTTTGTAAAGCATGTTCAGCATTGTTGTTGAACAGGTGAAATGGAATCAGTCAATGAGAACGATCGGGTCTGGGACAGTGGTGTTTATTACCGGTGCATTTATCAGTCATAGCTGCTGGGACAACTGGCTTTGTTATTTTGAAGAGAAGGGCTATACGGCTATCGCACCGCCATGGCCTGGCAAGAATGCAGATGCGGAAACATTGCGGGGGCACCAGCCGGATCCTGCGCTTGCGGCTGTTACGTTCAATGATGTGATCGGCCACTTCACCGCTGTTGTAAGCCAGTTGCCGGAGAAGCCGATCGTGATAGGACATTCTTTTGGTGGGTTGATCGCACAAATATTACTGAACAGGGGGCTTACTGCTGCTGCTATCGCTATTCATCCTGTTCCGCCGGCAGATACGATCATCCGGAAATTAAGATTCCTCTGTATGCATTTTAGTACGCTTGGTTACTGCCCGGCAACAGACAGAACATATCTGCTTTCGTTCCGGAAGTGGCAGAAGATATTTACAAATGGGATGACACTGGATGAACAGAAGGATGCTTATTATGAGCTGGTCATTCCTGAAACGAAACGGGTGATGCGCGGAGTGTTGACATCGGCGGTTGTGTTGGATTTTTCGATAGCGCATCGCCCATTATTATTGCTTGCGGGAAGACGGGATCAATATGTTTCTGCCTCACAGGTAAAAAAGAATTTCAAACGGTATAAAAATCTTTATTCGACAGTTGATCTTGTGTTGACGGACAGGAATCACTTTGCGCCCATGGCCTCCACCTGGATCGAGGATGCGGACCAGATACTGGCCTGGCTGGAACAACATTAGGAACGCGATTTCAAATAAGCATGTATTAACCATAGCCATTAACCGGGCCCGTTGAAAAACGGGCTTTCCTTTTTTGAGAATCCGTATGTGAGGCAGTGAGCCGCAGTCTATCTTCCCTAAAACACAATTGATACATTTTGGCCAATTTGTTTACAAAGGGTATTGTATTTTGTTTTATATACTACCGCTTATGCCACGCATTTTCCTGTTGCTCCTGCTGTTCCTGACTTCTTTGCAGGATGTTTTCTCTCAATCCGGTTTTTTTATGAGCGTTGAAACGGGATGGTCTGATGATCATTATAAAATGGATGATCCGGGAAAAACATTCCGTTCGCCGGAAGATGCAGGTTCCGGATACTTTGGTTTAACGGTTGGAAAAATGCTTCGCAGGCATTTGTATATTGAGTCCGGAATTTATACGCGCCAATACAGCGAACGCATTCAGCGTATTGACGCGGAAGGTTCATCCGGTGGCGCGGGAAGAAGGTTTGCACAAGTCCCGTTCCGTGTTGGTGGCAGATTTGAATTTCTGAAAAACAGAATAGCTATAAGGCCGTATGGAGGCTTGGTTATAAATGTTACGGGTAAATATGACCGGGGTGTTTCCTGGTCTGAATCTACGGATGAAAATGGAAACGTGACGATCCATTACGCTTATGAATATCGCTATCCTACCAACGTATTTTCATTAGCACAGGCCGGGATGACGGTCGAATGCCGTGTTGGGAAAAGAGTATACCTGGGCCTGTCTTCTTCCTATAACTGGGGTTTTGAAAAGATGATGATACAGGAGATCCTTTACCCGTTAAACGGAGGCGAACAAAAAGCATTATCCTGGAGTAAGGGAGATTTTAATTCTATTACGGGGAGTGTTTCTTTCAGGTTGGGGAGGTGACGGAGGTGAGGAATCTTTCAAACCTTCCTCACCTTCCAAACCGCCCTCAGGTCGTAAACGCCCCGCTCAAAGTCACTACCACACCGCGTCCATTTTCTGTGGCGGTCGTATGTTTGCATTGTCAAACAACAATAACCATTTAACTGAGAATTTATGTCAACCGCAACAAAGAACTTCATTACTGTAGAAACCGTTGTTAACGCTCCTGTAGCAAAAGTATGGGAGTCATGGAATGAACCGGAGCACATCAAGCAATGGTGTGCGGCATCTCCCGACTGGCATGCACCGGCAGCGGAGAATGATCTTCGCGAGGGCGGTAGTTTTTCCACAACGATGGCGGCGAAGGACGGAAGCTTCAGCTTCGATTTTGGAGGCGTCTATGATGTGGTAAAGCATCATTCACTGATCGAATATACAATGGGTGATGGACGTAAAACCGAGATCGTATTTACTCCGGATGGTGATACGACAAGAGTTGTTGAAACTTTCCAGGCAGAGACGGAGAATTCACTTGATATGCAACGCCAGGGCTGGCAGGCCATCCTTGATAATTTCAAAAAATACACTGAGTCGCTTGCTTAAGTGATACCTGCTTTTTTGAATGCTTTCAGCCGGACCGATCGGTCCTACTGAAAGCATTTTGTTTACAAGCATCCTCAAAACTGGTTTGGTATTTGTGCCGTACCTTCGCTATGAAATAAAGACGGGTGTTCTGATGGTTAGATTTTTTTTGATGAAGCTGTTGCTCGTATGTATGATCTTCTGCAATGTGGCGGAAACATCTGCTCAGTTCAATGACAGCACTCATTATCATCTCAAGTATGCGGCTACAGGGATCTTCAATAAGACCAATGACGGAAGATCTTATGTGTTCAATAATGGAGTTTCCTTTACGATCAACAGAAAGGCGGTTACGCTGAACAGTACCAATACCTGGATCTATGGGCGCCAGGGCGTAAATCTTACCAATAATGATTTTTCTTCGGGATTGAATTTCGATGTGCTGAAGAACACACAGAAGTTATATTATTGGGGACTTGCGACTTTTACTTCCAGTTACTCTCTGAAGATCAACTACCAGGCGCAGGCAGGTGTGGGACTTGGCTATAATATCTTCAATAAAAAAGATCTTGAACTGGTTGTTAGTGACGGGGTCCTGTATGAAACGAATGATCTCGAATTGCCGAACCAGGGGAAAGACGTCTACCAGACATTCCGTAATTCATTTCGTGTTAAATATCATATTGTAGTGAAGGACCTGATCGTGCTCGATGGAGGACATTTCTGGCAGCCTTCGCTTTCCAGGTTTGATGACTATATCATTCGTTCAACGAACAGCCTGACATTGAAATTGAGGAAGTGGCTGGGTATTACGACAGCGGTAAACTACAACAGGTTTTCACGGACGGGCCGGGATAACCTGCTGATCAATTTTGGGTTGACTGCTGAAACTTATTTTTAGCGGATCTCTGTTAACGCTTTTTTCAATGCCTGAGCTGCATTCTTCACAGCTTCCTGCCAGTGCTCAGCAGCTTTTCCATCGGCTCCGTCGGAAATATACTTCAGGCAAAGCAAGGGAATGTTTTCCCGGTGTGCAATCCAGGCTATGGTAAATGCTTCCATGTCGATCACATCATATTCCGTTACGCGATGATCAATTTCGAAACTGTCGCCACTGCCGCAGATGCCTGCAGGGAGATGGGGGAGCTGGTAACCATGTTCAAGGATCACGGGATCATCAGAGAAAGGTGTCTGGTATTTTTCAAACCCGAGTGCTGTTACATCCATATCCCGCTGAATGAAGCGGGTGCAACAGATCACGTCTCCACGCTGAAAGGTATTACTGCCTGCAGATCCGAGATTGATGATGAGCGAAGGTCTTTTCTTTTCAATCCGTTTAATGAGATTATAGGAAGTATGAAGTTTTCCCACGCCGGTAAACAATGTATCTGCATGAGAGAACTCTGTTGAAGCCTCCATTTCCAGGGCGAAAACGTAGAGAGGATCCTGCTCTAACAGGGCTGCGGGAAATTGTCGGTCGTTATTCAAAGTTTAGTTTTTGCAAATATACTTCATGTTAAAACAACAAAGCGGCCCGGGATCTTGTCCCGGGCCGCTTCAAATTAGATTTAGAGATGGTCAATTACGCATTGGAAATCCTATGCCCAGTCTGATACCAACGGAATTCATATTATCGATATCGCCTTTGTTGTAACGTACGTAGTTGTAATAGGCGCCAACATTAATTCCTGTTTCAGATTCTTTACCGAAAGGAATAAACACCCCAAGCTCCGGTCTTGCTGATAATGCAAACCGGCTGGTGTTGTCATTTGTGTATTCTCCCAGAAATTGCCTGTTGAGCACAAGATTACCGCCGATACCTGCTAATGCATATGGACGGATAGCTCCTTCGGTCATGAAATTATAACGCGCTGTAGCCAGTAACGGGATCTGTTGTACGGAATTCGAGATCACTGCGGATACATCGCTTCCATCAGAAAGCTTATAGACCTGTCTGGGATATTTTTCATAAAAGTCCTGGTAGCCTGTTGTGAAGCCAACGGATACTTTATCGCTTATTCCATACAGTAAATTGATGTCGACTCCACGGAATGATGTTTTCGAAACAACGTTTTCCTTGAAACTACCAAGTGGCATGGCAGCGGAATAGCTGGCAGTTCCCCTGAACTCACCTTTTTGAGCATAGCTTCCGGCGACGGTGAGCAGGAGTGCGGACAGCATGATTATTTTATATGATCGCATGATTGATAAAATTAAATTAGTTGCGTGTTAAATAAGGAGACTGATCGAACAGTGCCTGTACGCTGGAATTGATATTTCCCTGTACAAATGTTCCTGAGCCGCGGATCAGACCATTCCAGACAAAGCGGAGATTATTATTGGCTGCGGCGTTTTTCACATCAAACATATCGATCGATACAGCTCCGTCTGTGACGGTATAGGTGCCAATGATGCCGGGAAAATAATACCCATACCCAGGATATCCCCAGTAAAATGGATCCCAGTAGCCGCCAAATCCGCCCCAGTAATCAGGGTAGCTGATCACGCCGGAGTAATCGTTGTACACGCGGTTGATGGTGATACCGATGTCAGGTGTAGTGCCGGCCTGCACGCGGGTATATCCCTTCTGGGTAAGCTGGTTTGCGACAGCTTCGATCAATTGAGCGTCATATGCGGTGCGGGCATATTCCTGAAGTTGGTTATTACTTATAACGGCCACAGAATCAGTGATCCTGAAAGTGCCGTAGGAAGAAAATGAAACGCTGTCATTCCGGTTAGTGATATACAGACGGGCTTCATCGGAGGATAGATTGTCGAGAGGCTCTTTCGCACAACCGGTCATGATCAGTAGCATCACTGCGATGCCGGGCAATAGTCTTTTCATTGCTTGATTGTTTTATACATAAAACAATCCAAACACAATGCCCGTTTATGTAAGGGAAATACTAAATCGGAATAATGAATTGTAAATGGGGGTGATGTGTTTTTGTTTATTCCGGGGATTAGAATACGATTAAAATCCAATGACGTTTAGGTAAGCATTTCCGGGGAAATTCATCCGATGGACGAGGGGCGATGAAGCGTCGGGATTGAATCTATTGCTGCCAGCCGATACAGGTTATTGTGCGGCCGTTGTCCGAAAATACATTTACCTACTTGTGTGAATAGCCTATACCAACTAGCAGCAATCGCTTCCATCCAAATGCGGCCATCGGCCATCGGTCATCGGTCATCGGCCATCGAGCTATTGCAGGATGATCTCTTGACTAACCGACATTGAATTTAAATGATCCTTCCCTTCACCCGTTCCATCAGGATCGCCTTATAATTCTCACCGATCAGGATCTCTGCGCTTACATTTTTTAATAAGATCCTGTTCCCTTCAATGCCTGAGATCCTGTCTACAGCGATGATAAATGATTTGTGCACGCGCATGAACTGCCGTTCAGGCAGGCGTTCTTCCATTTCTTTCATGCTTGTATTAACGAGGGTTTTTTTTCCGGCGCAGGAGATGCCTACATAGTTTTTCATTCCTTCTATATAGTCGATATCGGCAAGGTTGATCTTCAGCAGCTTTCCTTTGAGTTCCGTTTTGACAAAAATATAATCTTCTTCCTCTTCTTCTTTTGGCTTGTCGGCTATGGTTTCATTCAGGCTTTTAGCGGCTTTTTGTACGGCGGCTAAGAAGCGGGGGAGTCTTACGGGTTTGAGGAGATAATCCACGACATCGAGTTCGTATCCTTCAAGGGCGAATTCGCTGTATGCTGTTGTGAGTATTACACGTGTTTTGCCTCCAAGAGCCTTAATAAAATCGATCCCGGAGATCTCCGGCATTTGTATATCGAGAAACACCAGATCCACAGGCTGGGTGGCAATGACCTGTAATGCTTCAATAGGATTGGTGGTCGCCGCCACCAGGTTCAGCATCGGTACCTGTTGTGTATAATGTTGCAGGATGTCTATGGCATGCTGCTCGTCATCTACAATAATACAATTGATCATAATTGATAAATGCTTAGCCGTGTTGTGTAAAAATCCTGTTCATCCTGGATGTCCAGCACATAATTATTGTTGTAGGCAAGTTCCAGCCTTTTCTTGATATTGTCCAGTCCGATGCCGGTGGAGATCTCTTTCGGTCCTGTCTTCTTTTTGTTGCGCGCGTAAAAGTGAAGGCTTCCGTTATTTAATTCCAGGGCGAACCGTACGGGGTGTTCATTGCTTTTTATATCTCCGTGTTTGAATGCGTTCTCAACAATGGTGATCAATACAAACGGAATGATACGGGCTCCGTTGATCACGCCTTTGACTTCGAGGTCTACTTTCAGATTATTGCTGAACCGAAGCTGGTTAATGCGGATCACATTGCGTACGTGTTCGATCTCGTCCTTTAACAAAGCCTTTCCATCTTTCGGAAGGTTATCTGTCAATGCATACCGCATGATCTCACTGAGCGTTAAGATCCCTTCTGATAATTCAGCTGAGTAAGGGATGGATTTTGCATACAGGTAGTTCAGCGTATTGTGCAGAAAGTGAGGATTGATCTGTGCCTTCAGGAAGTTCAGGTTGGCGTGTGCTTTTTCTATTTCCAGTTCTGTTTTTTGTTTTTCCAGTATAGCCCTTTGCTTCTTTTCATCCAGCAAATAAACTATATAAGTGATAAAGAATGTAACGGCGGAGAACAGTACGAAACTGATCACATACGACAGAATGATCACCCGCGGTGTCAGTTTTTGTTTCATGGCTTCTTCAAAACCGTTGGAGAGCAGATCACTTAGGGTCAGGTAAGCCGTATATGATAGTGCCATTATGCTGAGGGTGCCTGCAAAGTGCAGGAAGCGTTTCCGCAGAACGAGCAGCACGTAAAGCCTGTTCATCGAGTAATAAAGGTAGAAGGTGTGGAAGGCAATGCCCAACACTGTTATGATCACGTAATTCTTGCGAAGGTAGAATGGCTTGATGTCTGTTTTACCGATCTTACTGGATACAAAAATAGTAATGATGAAAAAAACTAAATATATTCCGAGGTTTATCAGGAGCAGCTTATATAGTTTGAAACGGGATGTTTGCATAACGCTGATAAAATTAGGGAAATACAGCCACGATAATTGTATTTGTTAGATGAGGATTGACCGTTGTCCGCTGACCGCTGACCGCTGATCGATCGGTCAACGGACAACGGTCAACGAACTAGAATCCTGATCCCGCAGATCCACCTGACTGTGACGCTCTTTTGTTTTCATCGTCTGCGCCTGTATTCCGCTGGCGGGCTGCTTTTACGGAACTGCTGCCAAAACGGTAGGTGAAGTTCAGTTTGAACATACGGCTTTCGAACCGGACATTGTTGCGTGTTTGCTGGCCGCTGAAGTCTGTAGAGATCCTGTATTGCAGTGTACGGAACACATCACTTACCGATGCTTTGATGTTTGCTTTTCCATTCCAGAGTTTCTTCTGTATGCCGAGGTCAGCGCTGCCAAAACCTTTGATCTTTACCATGCCCATTACGAGCGTAGGAGCGACATAATAGCCTGTAAGTTCTGCTGTCCAGGTTTTTGAAAAGCTCAGGCTGTTCTGCATAAAGGCGCTGAAGCCAAATGCGTCCTGGCTTACCCTGCGTCCATCAATATCCGCTTTATAGTCGGAATAATTTCCTGCGGCATTCAGCATTGCCGAGTAGTTTCCTTTGCGGATCATATAACTGAGGTTCAGGTTCAGTACTTTTTGTGAGGCGAGGTTGCGCTGTGTGATGAAAGATTTGGAAATATCTGCAGTGTCGGTTACCTGCGTGAACATGTCTTTCACAATACTGTAGTTCAGAGATGTTGTTAGTTTGTATTTATATGTATGAGTGATGCCGAAGCTATTGGTGTATTGTGGACGCAGGTCGATATTGCCTCTCATTGAATAGTATTCACTCAGCCTGATCTCGAACAGGTTCATTTGCTGATAAGATGGGCGGTCGATCCTTCTGCTATAGGTAATGCTCAGCTGATTCATCGGGTTTTTGTTGAACGTGACAGCGGCGCTTGGGAACAGATCGGTATAGTTTCTTTTGAATGAGGAATCATACGCTTTGTAGCCACTTCCTTCATTCCTGAATGCATTGGACCTTCCTTCGATGTTCGTATTCTCCGCGCGCAATCCTGCCTGGATCATGAAACCTTTGAAGGGGCGGCTGTAGTTGACATAAGCGGCATTGATATTCTCTTTATAAATAAAATGGTTGCTGCGATCGAGGTCTTTGATCAGGTTCTCATTGTACTGCTGAAAATCATTATCGGTGTTTACATATCCAACCTTACCACCTGCTTCGATCTTCGCTTTGCCAATCGACTGCTCATAATCTGCTTTTACAGAATAGATATCGATCTTTGCGGGAGTGATCATTGTGACGGCATTCCTGCTGATGATGGTCTGCCCCGTTGGGTCAAAGTAGGTGTTTGGCTGGAACTGGTTGCCCTTCAGTTCATGGAATCCATAATCTGCATTTATTGTCAGCGTCTTTCCTTTAGAGCCATTGCGGGTAAAGTTCAGATTGGCGTTTAAGTTGTCGTTGTTACGGATATTGTCTCCACCCGCTACAAGCAGGCGGCTGGTATTGCCGGTTTGTTTGCCTGCGATAATAGTGGTGTTGTTTGCGTTCATTTCCATATCGGCGAAATTGCCGGTGATGATCGCCCCGATAGTTGTTTGCTTATCGATAAAATAATCAGCCCCGACTTTCAGGTTATAGCTTGTTACGCGATTAAGCTGTGTTCCCCGCTGATCAAAGATGGAGTCGGGAATCGTACGGTAGCTGTTAAGCGTTGAGATCATTTTTATACGGTTAACGCCGGCATTGCCGAAAATATTCACTTTTGCATTGCGGTGATTAAGGGAAACACTGCCGTTGTATTTAGGAAAGGTGCCGATATTCCAACCGGCGGCAACAGATCCGTTTGTGCCGAAAGCTTTATTCTTTTTCAGAACGATATTGATAATGCCTGCATTGCCTGCCGCTTCATATTTAGCAGATGGGTTGGTGATCAATTGTATTGATTCAACCTGTGAAGATTGCAGGCTTTTCAGGAAGTTGGCAAGATCAGTGCCGGACAAAGGGCTTGGGCGGCCATCGATATAGATCTGTACACCGTTCTTTCCGGCCATGCTGATGTTATCGTCCTTATCTACCAATACTCCCGGTGACTTGCGAAGAAGTTCCAGCATGTCCGAGCCTGTGGCGTTGATCGTACCTTCTACGTTTACGATCGTCTTGTCAGCCTTTACTTCCACCAGCGGTTTGGTTGCGGTAACTGTAACAGCTTTCATTTCTGTGACCGATTTTTTGATCACCAGTAGAGGAAGTGTAACGGAACCAGTGCTGTCAAGGGTAAATTTTTCAGAAAAAGCGGGCGTATGACCGGCAAGGGTGGCTTTTACCAGGTATTGGCCGGTAGCGATGCCTCCGAATTGGTATCCGCCTTCTTCTTTTGTTATTTCCATCTTGATCACCGCAGAGTCTTTTGCGCGCAGGAGGCTGATGGTGGCAGCGCCGGCGGGGGCGTTCTGCTGATCCTGTACACGGCCATTGATCTGCTGGCTGAAGGCGGCTGATCCGCTCAATAGCAGGAGGGAAAGAATAAAGTGTCTCATAATATCTTGCTTTTATGTTTGAGAGTTGGTTTCTGATAACAGGACAAACCTATAAAAGCAAGGATCGGTTATGAAAAACGTTACACGAAACAGGGTTTGGGGAGTACGAATAGGGGGCGAGAGCTTCCGCGGGTCGGGCTATTGTGTACCCATAAGTATTTGAATGGCGTAGGGGAACGCGGCGGACACGGCGATACGCGACATACGCAGCGAAAACAGCCATAGCAGACTTTGTATTCGCCGCGCGCGTCGCGTATCGCCGTGTCCGCAGCGTTCCCCTACGCCATCAACCTATCAAGAGATTATTCGGTCATATAAAAGGAAAAATGTGAGTACACGGTAGCCCAAAGGGGGAGATTTAGAGGGGGCCTTACGCAGGGCGGCAGACAAGACAGTTAGCTACCCTGTTCTACCTTAACCAATGTCTTAAAATCTGCGGGAAACCGGGCAGGCAAGGAAGTATTAGCAATAAAGACGAATCATCGTCCCCAGTTGACCGTGATCTTGTGTTTGGTAGCGAAGTTCTTTCCGGAATTGATCAGGTTATTATACTTCTCTTCGAAATCAGCGCTGTATTTATCATGAATAGCGGCTGCCGCGGTGCGGATCGAATCATTGTGGGCGCCGTCATCATACATACTGGCAAGAGATTGATACTCGTTCCGGTAAACAGGAAGGATAAATTCGTGTAATTGGATGGAGGCATGTAAAATATCTTTCGTGTCTGTTGTTTCTTTCAGATCTTTTAATTTGGTCAGGTTGCCTTCTACAAACCGGATCTTATCATCCACGACATCTTTTCTTTTCATGGGTCTGGAAGAGTCGCGTGAGCCTTCCACCAGCATTACGGATGGCTGATCCAGCTCGCGCTGAAATCCATCATTGGCAAATCCGACGATCAGGTTGCTGTTCAGCACGGCCAGGTCAAAATATCTCTCCGGGGTGGCATCCTCGCATCCTGAAAACAGGATGACTGCGGATAAAGCAAATGCGAAGAAGATGAACTTTTTCATATGCGGTTGGTTGGTCTTCGCAAAGTTGTGTAAGAGATTCTTATCATCCGTTTTTATCAGGTTGAAGCGGGGTGTTTTTGAAATGAAGCGATGTCCTTTGGTCCGTTGTCCGTTGATCGTTGTCCGTTGACCGGCGTTGTAACGAAAAGGCGGTAGCTCAAACCTTCTGTTTAATTGTGTATTATCGGGTTGTCCTTGCTTCCGCACCAAGCCTGAGGCAGACTGCGACCAAAGGCTTTATACGACGTTAATGCTGCCACAAACGGGCAACGGTCAACGGATAACGGGCAACGCTATTGCTACGTTTGGCGCAGACTGTCAACGATCATTTCGTACCTTCGCCCCTTGTCAACCTCCCCACATATACGCCTTTCGGAACTCACCAGTTCTATCGCCCGCACGATCAATGACGGGTTTGGGAATCAGCATTACTGGATCGTTGCGGAGGTGACGAACTACAGCTTTCAATCTTCAAAGGGACACCACTATTTTGACCTGGTGGAAAAGGCCAGCAGCGGCACCCAGATCATTGCCAAAATGCAGGCTGCGGCATGGTCGCAGGGGCATGACAGGATCCAGGAATTTCAGCGGGTAACAGGGCAGCAGTTCAGGAATGATATTGAAGTGATGCTGAAAGTGTCTGTTTCTTATCATTCATCCTTTGGGCTGAAACTGACCCTGCTTGATGTCGACAGTAATTTCACCATTGGCGCGCTGGAATTGCAGAAGCAGCAGACCTTGCAAAGACTGGTAGCGGAGAATCCCGGCGTTATACGCAAGGCCGGTGATCAGTATATTACGCCAAATAAAGAAAAGCCCCTGCCGCGGGTGCTTCAGCGGATCGCTGTGATCACTTCGAGTTCTTCTGCGGGCTTGCAGGATTTTTTACATACACTTGAGTCAAACAGCTTTGGATATAAGATCACTATTGATCCGTTTTATACGATAGTGCAGGGGGAAGCCAGGGCCGACCTGATCTATAATAAACTGCTGGATGTTTATAATTCGGGCATTCCTTACGATGTAGTGGTGATGATCAGGGGAGGAGGTGCTCAAACGGATTTTCTGATCTTTGATCAGTATCCGTTAGCAAAGATCGTGGCGAGGTTTCCCATACCGATCATAACGGGAATTGGTCACCAGATCAATCAGACCGTTGCGGACATGATGGCGCATACTTCAGTGAAAACGCCGACCAAAGCAGCCGAATTCATCATTGCGCACAACAGGGCGTTCGAAGATGGTATTGTCGCATTGCAGAAAACAATATTGATACGGTCGCAGCAGATGTTCCTGAAACAAAATAAGTTGCTGGCGGATCTCAAATCCACTGTTACCAATAAAACCCAGTTGTTATTGAACGAACATCGTTCGTTCCTTTTGAAAGCTCACCAGACAGTGGTCAATCAGTCCGGTGAGATCTTACTGGAGAAGAATCGTGAGCTGCTGAAGCTGTGCTCTGTGGTATTGACAAGACCCAGGATCATTGTTTCTACCCAGCAGCACTCGCTTGCAAATATGGTGGGTACGATCAAACTGTTCAGTGCAAACCTCCTAAAGAATCAGCAATCGTACCTGGCGCATCACAAAACGATCGCCAGAATGATGGCACCTGACAATATTCTGAAGAAAGGATTCGCTATTGTGAAAGTTGATGGAGAAGTAACAAGTGATCCGGGTAAGGCCGAGAACGGGAAAAATATATCTGTAATTTTAAAAGACATAGAAATCGTTGCTACAGTAAATCAAAAGAAGGAATATGACGGAAAAGATTTTATCGTATGAAGAAGCTTATCGAGAACTGGCAGAGATCGCCGAGGAAATACAAAACGAATCAGTATCTGTGGACGTGCTTGCACAAAAAGTGAAACGCGCTTCCGAGCTGATCACTTATTGCCAGGGGAAACTCCGTTCCACAGAAACGGAAGTGAACAAGATCATTGCACAGATGGAACAGAAAACAAAAGAATAAGAAATGCCAACTGTGAGAAGTTTTTGTGTCTTGATTGACTTTCAATCAGTAACACACTTTTCTGTTAGTGTTTTAACATTACTGTAATGATACTGGCCTGATTTTTTTATGATGTTGTCTTAACTTACTGTATCTATGAAAACATCATTTTTTTCAGGCCTAGTGGCGATATGCCTGGCATCTTCTTTTGTTGGCCGTGCTCAGGCTGACGTGGATAGCACTGTACTGGCCAGATACAGTTATCCCATCTTCGCGTTGTATGGGCAGCAACAGTTCACGGGTACCGCATTTTTCTATAGATCCGGTGATACAACATTTCTTGTAAGCAATTATCACGCGATCAAGGGAATGAGTCCGCTGAAACAATCCATCACATTTAATGCTGATACGCTTTACCTGAAGTATCCTGTTAAGAATTCAGAAGAGACAAAATTATTGTCTATCGATGTGAGTGATGATGTGACGGGCGAAACAGAGATCTTCAGTATGGTTGACCGGATTGATCTTTTGAAAATCCCACTCCTGCTGCCTGAAGATGCGGAGGTTCATTTTATTAATGACCTGATCGATCCGGCTTATTTCGATGCGGTGCCGGAAGAGGTGATCGTGTTCGGGTTTCCAACGCAGGAGGGTGCGGTGCCGGCATTTTATTCAAGACAGCAAAGGCTTGCGGGAAATGTGAATCTTCGTGGTTTTGCAGATTATGATGCGTCTTTGCGTGTAAATTTTCCCAATTCCTCAGATAGCGCACGGGCTATCCTGGGAGGAACATCAAGGTATTATTATTTTATCAAGCCGTATGCAGCGCAGGGGTATTCGGGCGCGCCCGTACTGGGTAGATTCCGTACGGCTGAGCATCAGACAGTGTACAGGTTTGTGGGGGTCATCTTTGCGGGACAGCCACTGACGCGTCAAACCTGGGCGATCAAGGGAGAGGTCGCATGGCAATACCTGAAGGGAATGTTGTAAGGCCGCATATTTCGTCTTATTGGTATTCTGCTACGCTTCGTTCGCTAAATCCAGTGTTCCGCCTGCTATTGTTTCGTGTGATCGGTATGCCGGGTAATTTTACACCGTAAACCTTATCAGTATTATGAGACTTCTTTTTTACAGTTGCTTACTTTTCTGTATGATCAGCGGAACAAATGCCGGGGCGCAATCTGCCAAACCAGTGAATTATTTGAATACGGGTTCGGATATTTCTTTTAACGGATCGAAGTTTATACTCGCCTGGAGTTCACATCCGACGGCACTTTATTATAAACAAGAGTATTTGCCTGCAGGCCAGTCGCCGGAAAAATTTACCGATATGCTGATGCTGGAAGTAGTTTCCTCATCGCTTACGCATAAGGATGCCTATGATGCGAAAGTGGCTGAACTGACAAGTCTTAAACGGACAAATCCATATGTGAATTTTGAAACATTCTACCACAAGGAAAGTGATGAGTACCTGCTCGATTTTGTGATCACAGCAAATGCAGCTGATGGGAAAACGATACAGATCGCTGAGCGGAATATCTACCGGTATAAAAAGTACAGCGGCTCAAAGGGTGAAACGGGTGTAATACTCTTTGCGGTGAGCAAAAGAAGTTACGGTGCTGCCGCGCCCGGGTTCGTAAAGAGTATCTCAGGTGAAACGAGAAAAGACCTTGCTGATAAAGTGAAACGCTTTGCCTTTCCATCGATCACCCTGAAGTAATATAAAGATAACTGGACTATAATAGTTGGTCACCCGTCCGTCTCCCCCCCCCATAAAGAAACAATCATGAATGGGATAGATGGCACGGGTGATCAAAAGCGAAAGAATTATCGGTTTGTTGCTGAACAAACTTTGTGTGTATCATAATTGGTCGATCCGTACCCATTTCATTCCTGCAGCTTCAGCGGCCTGCGTTCCGGCATTGCCGTCTTCAAATACCAGGCAGTCTGCGGGCTCCACTTGCAATAGCTCCGCTGCTTTCAGAAAAGGATCCGCAAATGGTTTTCCTCTTTCAGTTTCTCCTGCGCAAACAATTGCCTCTACCAGGTAAGTCAGTCCAAGGATCTCCAGCGTTTTGGTAACCGACTGCCGGCTGCTTCCTGAAACTACGGCGATCTTTACTTTGCCGGCATGTGCTTTCAGGTGATCAACCACGTGGGGGATCGGTTTGGTTTGAGGTATATGTGTATCGAAGAACAGGTCGTATTTCAGTTTAGCAAATTCGACAGGGTCGAGCGAGCTGTTATAGCGCTTGTTGATCTCTTCGATCACGTTTTTGATCGGCCATCCTGCCAGTTCGTCGATGATCGCTCCATCCATCGTAACGCCTTTAGAAGCGGCTACATCGATATAGGTTTGTTTGTGGGCTTCCATATTATCTGCGAGTGTGCCGTCGCAATCGTACAGATATGCTTTAAATCCAGTGCTTAAGTTGGTGAGCTTTTCAAGTTTCAGGTCGATGTTGTTCATGTCTTTTTAATGATCGAATAAAAAAGTTAAGGTTTGCTATCGCGAAGCTATGAGCTTTTTTGATTCTTTGCTTAGGAAAGGAAAAGGTCAATTACGGTTTTGCTCTTTAAGGAATATTATTTGGCAGTAATCCGGTTGAGCAAGGGATAGTCTGGCAAAATACTTGAAGCGCTGTGTTTATTCTTTTAAACCTTAAACCAGATTGTCTTATGAATCATGTTTACATGAGGGGACGGTGGAGTATCTCTATCCCGGTCCGGGTATCTTCACTGATCTTCATTCAATGTTTGTTATTCGTAAATACAGGATTGTTAAATGCGCAGCCAACTGTATTGTTAAAGGGAGGTATTGCTGTTGTCGGTTATAATGGAGGCAATGGTCCGGCTACGTCCACCTCAGATGAATTCACTATCATGGCGCTGCAGGATATCAATGCGGGCACTGAGATAAAGATCACTGACAGAGGGTGGGACGGAGTGGCATTCTTTTCAGCCACTTTCACTGGTGATGGAGCATTTATATGGACGGTGGGTTCATTTATTACACGGGGGACGGTTTTCAAGTTCAGTGTCACTCCGTCGAACGTTGCCAGTTCAACTGTCGGCAGAGCTGTAAACATGGTTCCGGTAAATGGAACACTCTCGTTTCTGGATGCTACAAGCTGGGCAGGGGTGGCTACCTTAGGGGCATTCACAACTGTGGGAGACCAGGTGATCATTTACCAGGGACCGGAGTCTACGCCATCATTTATATTTGGGATCAATACCAGCAACAATCCAACCTTTACACCAGCAAATGGGCAATGGCAGAATGTTACATCAGCGAACATAACTGCTCTCACAAGTGCTCTGCCAACCGGACTGGTAAATAATGCGGCGTTGGATGGTACAGTCGCTGCCACTGCACTGGGTTTTACACTGGGTTTTACGAGTGCAAACCTTGCCTATAAAGGTCCAAAGAGCGGTACACCTGATTTTCTGTTAAAGCAGATCGCTACACGTGCTAACTGGGACCAGGTGGGAGGGCCTTTTGATATTACTCCCGGCAGTGTAGCCGCCGGCGCTTACTTCACGGGTGGTCAGCCGATATTCCTCCTGTCGTTTGCTTTGCCTGTTACGCTGGTTTCTTTCACGGCGGAGTCTCGCGGCGATATAAATCAATTGATATGGAAGACAGCGGATGAATTCGCCTTCCGTCATTTTGAAGTGGAACGTTCAACTGATGGACGAATTTTTTCTTTACTATCTATTGTGTCTTCAGGTACGTTGAACGGTCATTACCGGTATGACGATCCTTCAGATAGGACCAGCAATGCATCTTACTACCGGTTGAAGATGGTAGATAATGATGGCCGGTATAAATACAGCCAGGTGGTGATGGTTAGAAATGCATTGATTGCTGCATTGAAACTTTTCCCAAATCCTGTAAGCTCGGTTATGCAGATCACCGTTCCGGAAGCTGGCGAGGGTACTTTAGCATTGCAGGTGTTTGATGCGCAGGGGCGACTGCTTATTACAAGAACATATGAGCGTACAGGAGGAGTAATGGCTGTCACCCTTGATGTTTCTGCCCTTCCGCGTGGAAAGTATTTTCTTAAAGCCGAGCAGGGTAGTTATAAAGACAAAACTGTTTTCCTGAAAGAGTAGCGGCTGTGGGCTGGCTATATTGCAAACCTTCGAATGGAATTATCGTAAGAGTATCGCAAAGTGCGCAAAGGGATCGCAAAGTGCGCAAAGGGATCGCAGAGGGCGCAAAGGGATCGCAGAGGGCGCAAAGGGATCGCAGAGTGCGCAAAGGGATCGCAGAGTGCGCAAAGGGATCGGAAAACACGCAAAGGTTCTTTGCGTACTCTGCGATCTCTTTGCGCACTCTGCGATACTCCCGCAACAGCTATAAAAAAGCCTCCCGGGGATAAACCGGGAGGCTCTATCTGATAAACAATGTGTCTTTTACTTGCCTGCCTGTTTTCTTGCAAATTCAGCGCGGATCACATTTAACGCTCCACCTGCTTTGAACCATTCGATCTGCTGTTCATTGTAAGTGTGGTTGACTTCGATCACATCTTTTGTTCCGTCTGCGTGGTTGAGTTCAACACGTAGTGGCTGACCGGGAGCAAAAGAAGACAGGTTTTCGATATCGATGTTATCGTCTTCCTGTACTTTATCGTAATCCTCTTTATTCGCAAAGGTCAGTGCCAGCATTCCCTGTTTCTTCAGGTTTGTTTCGTGGATACGGGCGAAGCTGCGAACCAGGATCGCTCTTACACCAAGGTGCCGTGGTTCCATTGCTGCGTGTTCGCGGCTGCTGCCTTCTCCATAGTTCTCGTCGCCGACTACGACGCTGCCGATGTGAGCAGCTTTGTAAGCTCGTGCGGTGGCGGGTACTGGTCCGTATTCACCGGTCAGCTGATTTTTAACCGTGTCAGTTTTATCGTTGAAATAGTTGATCGCGCCGATCAGCATGTTGTTGCTGATATTATCCAGGTGGCCGCGGAATTTCAACCATGGACCAGCCATCGAGATATGGTCAGTAGTACATTTTCCTTTTGCTTTGATCAGCAGTTTGAGGGCCTGGAGATCATGTCCTTCCCAGGGAGCGAAGGCTTGCAATAATTGCAGACGCTGACTGTCCGGCTGCACTACTACTTTCACCTGGCTGCCATCTGCAGCGGGAGCCTGGTAACCTGCATCTTCCACAGCGAATCCTTTCGGAGGAAGTTCGTATCCGGAAGGTTCATCCAGCAGTACTTCTTCACCATTTGCATTTTTCAGTTTATCGGTCAGCGGGTTGAACGCGATACTTCCTGCGATGGCCATTGCTGTGACGATCTCGGGGCTTGCCACGAATGCGTGTGTGCTGGCAAGGCCATCATTACGTTTTGCAAAGTTGCGGTTGAATGAAGTGATGATCGTGTTCTTACGGTTGGGATCGTCGATATGACGCGCCCATTGCCCGATACAAGGTCCGCATGCATTTGCCAGAACAATGCCGCCCACACTTTCAAACGTATTGATGAACCCGTCGCGCTCGATCGTGAAGCGAACGAGTTCGCTGCCGGGCGTGATGGTGAATTCTGAATTTGCCTTCAGGCCTTTGCTGACCGCATTTTTGACGATGCTGGCAGAGCGGCTGATGTCTTCATAAGAAGAGTTGGTGCAGCTGCCTATCAGTGCCACTTCGAGTTTCTCCGGCCAGCCATTTTCTCTGACAGCTTCCGCCATCTTAGAGATGGGTGTAGCGAGGTCAGGAGTAAAAGGTCCATTCACATATGGTTCCAGTGTGCTAAGGTCAAGCTCGAGCAACTGGTCATAGTATTCTGCCGGGTTTGCGTATACTTCAGGGTCGGGGCGGAGGTGTTCTTTGATACCGTCTGCAAGTGACGCTACTTCTGCACGACCGGTTGATTGCAGGTATGCGCTCATCTTTTCATCGTATGCGAACAGCGAACAAGTTGCGCCGATCTCAGCTCCCATATTACAAACGGTGCCTTTACCGGTAGCGCTCATGTTGTCTGCGCCTTCGCCGAAGTACTCCACGATAGCACCGGTTCCGCCTTTCACTGTTAATTGTCCGGCAACCCAAAGGATGACGTCCTTGCATGATGTCCAGCCATTCAGTTTGCCGGTAAGTTTTACACCGATCACTTTTGGCATTTTCAATTCCCAGGGGAGGCCGGCCATAACGTCAACTGCATCGGCGCCGCCAACACCGATGGCTACCATTCCGAGGCCGCCGGCATTGGGGGTATGCGAGTCTGTGCCGATCATCATACCACCGGGGAACGCATAATTTTCAAGCACCACCTGGTGGATGATGCCAGCACCCGGCTTCCAGAACCCGATGCCATACTTATTAGAGATAGAAGCAAGGAAGTCGTATACTTCTTTATTTACTTCATTAGCAGTTGCAAGGTCGGCCACGGCACCTGTCTTTGCCTGGATCAGGTGATCACAGTGTACAGTGGAAGGAACAGCCACCTGGTCACGGCCGCAGGTCATGAATTGCAGCAATGCCATCTGGGCGGTAGCATCCTGCATGGCAACGCGGTCTGGTGCAAAATCGACATAGTGCTTTCCGCGTGTATAAGAAGTTGGAGGCAATGCGCCGTGTAAGTGAGCGTATAGGATTTTTTCGGTGAGTGTAAGAGGCTTGCCGATGGTGTGACGGGCTGCAGCGATCTTACCCGGCATTTCAGCATAAACTTTTTTAATGAGATCAAGATCAAATACCATGTGGATATAATTTGAAGTTAGGCATTGGTCGTCGGCCAGTGTCAGGTCATTGATAGACCAGAGGCGGGGCGAAAAAATGACGCGACGGTGACGACGACTTGAAAAGTGCTACGAATTTACGGATAAATCGGGGGTTTCTGAGCTGAAACTGAAGAAAGGGTGGATGAGAGAGAGGTGATGGACGAGCGAGACGACGTATGCTGGACAGTTGCGTTAGTGCGCGGTTTTTTGGGCCTAAGGTTCCCGCAGATTATAAGACATTGGTCAAAGTAGAACAAGGTACCTAACTGTCTTGTCTGCCGCCCTGCGTAAGGCCCCTCTAAATCTCCCCTTGGTGGCTACCGTGTACCCATAAGTCTTTGAATGGCGTAGAGGAACGCGGCGGACACGGCGATACGCGACGTACGCAGCGAAAACAGCCATAGCAGACTTTGTATTCGCCGCGCGCGTCGCGTATCGCCGCCGCGTTCCTTTAGGCCATCAAGCTATCAAGAAATTATTCGGTGATATAGAAGGAAAAATGTGGGTACACGGCAGCCCGAAGGGGGAGACTTCGCACATTTATTATGAAAGTGGCATCTAAATATGTTGAATGGATTGTTCGACATATTTGGACACTTTTGATTAGCAGACTGCTCCAGGTCTCCCCTTCGGGGAAGATTTAGAGGGGGCCTTACGCAAGGCAGATAAGTTTTTGTGAGATGGAATCTACGCTGATTTAAGGCGCAGATATATTTCTTTCACTAGAAATTCATATGCGCATCTGGTACGACTGCGTTAAATCCTCGTGGTCCGTGATCTGTTTCGGCTAATCAGCCCGTAAGTTCTTCACCGGACTTGATAGTGCGGCCCTGACCGTTCTGTATCCGACGGTGATGGATGCAATGATCGCAAGACTGCCCAGGGCGAGCAGGAAGATCCATGCTGAAAAATTGATCCGGTATTCAAAATCTTTCAGCCAGCTGTTCATCATCCACCACGCCACCGGCGCAGATACAATGAATGCCAGCAGGATCAATCGGGAAAATTCTCTTCCGAAAAGCCATACCAATTGTACCGGAGAGCTTCCGAGTACTTTGCGGATCCCGATCTCTCTCGTTTTTCGCAACACCATAAATGATACAAGTCCGTACAGACCCAGGCAACCAATAAAGATCGCGATCAGGCAGAAAATGCTGATCCCCTGTAGCATGAATGCTTCGTTCCTATAAAATCCCGCGATCTTATCATCCAGGAATTTATATTCATATACCTGGTCGGGATAGGTCTCGCTCCATGTTTTTTCTATCGCACTCAGCGTTTGCGCAACATTGGCTTTGTTGATCTTGAGGGCATAATTAACATAGAAACCTGTATCAGTCCATAAGGCAACTGCACTGATGTCTTCATGAAAAGAATGATCGTTAAAATCTTTCATCACCCCCACCACCGGAAGCGGTGTTCTCAGTGAGATGGAAATATTTTTACCAATAGCTTCTTCCGGGGATTTCAATCCAAGCTTTTTTACCATTGTTTCATTGATCAGCAATTCGCGTGCGGTATCCGAGGGGAAAATGTTTCTGCCTGCTACCAGTTGCAAGCTGAACGTGGATAGATACTGGTTATCTGCAGACTTAATATTTGCTGCAAAAGGTTCGTCTTCCGCACGGCTGCCAAATCGCACAGGGGCATTCCAGGCTGCATCGGAAGATGGCGGCTCATAGCATTGAGATATTTTTTCAACGCCCGGCAGCTGGGATAGTTTTGTTTTTAGCGTTTGCGCAGTGCTTGTTGGTCCTTCTCCAGCCGGCACTACAACAATAGCGTCCTTGTCAAAGCCCATGGATGACTGTTTGGCGAATTGAACCTGTTTCGCGATAACGATCATGCCAATGATCAGAATAAAGGAGATCGCGAACTGCCCAACGATCAGCGTTCTTCTTGTATTTAATCCGCCCAGTTGATGACGCGATATTCTTCCTTTGATCGCTGCAATCGGCTTGAATCCTGACAGTATCAGACCGGGATATGCGCCGGCCAGAAAGGTAACAACAACGATCTGTGCAATCAGGAAAGCACTTAGCTGCCACGACCGGAAAAGATTGACAGATACATCTGTGCCCAGCCACCTGTTCAGGTACGGCAAAGTGATATTGGCCAGCAATAAGCCCGTTAATGTTGCAAGGATCGTAATGATGGCCGTTTCGCCGATGAACTGCCAGAATAGCTGCGTACGGCTACCTCCGATCACTTTACGTATGCCCACTTCCTTTGATCGGTTTACGGCCTGCGCTGTGGCAAGATTGACAAAGTTCACGCAGGCGGTGATCACCAGGAATAAGCCGATGAATGACAGGATCCAGAGATTTCGTTTTTCGATGATCCCTCCGTAACGACCATCGAAGTGAAGCGCCGAGAGCGGCTGAAGTTTATAATGATGAATGTTCTTATTGCCTGCCCTGAATTTTGTGACATAGGCAGGTAGAACGGCTTCAACCTGCTCCGGAGTAATGTCTTCTTTAAGTTTGATATAGCAGCGCATGGCGGATGTCATTCCTCCCCAGGCATCGTCACTTGCCATCCAGGCGTTGTAGTCTTTCAGGCTTGCATAGGAGATGATGATCTCGGCCGGAAGGTCTGTATTCGCCGGCAGATCTTTTAAAACACCGGTCACCTTTGCTTCGACCCTGTTTGCCACCGTAATTGTTTGATTGATCGGGTCTTTTTCGCCAAAATATTTTCGCGCCATTCTTTCGGATATAATGGCTTCGTGTGGCGAAGAGAGCAGGTTGCTTTTGCTGCCTTTTACCAATGGGAAATTAAAGATGTCGAAATATTCGGGCTCTGCGAATGCAATACCGGCAGGTTCTTTGAATTTCCTGTTTTCTCCATCGATGGAAATATTTACCAGTTCATTGCTCAGCTGCGCAACCCTGGCCGTTTTTTCTGCAAATGAATAATCGTTCCTGAAAGCTTTCCCAAAGGGTGAAGGCACGCTCGAAGAGTAGGAGATATTATCGCGATGCTGTTCTGTTACCACGCGGTACACACGATTTGCGTCAGCATGAAAATCATCAAAGCTGAGATGAAACCGGACCAGTACGAAGATCACGATCCCGCAACTGATGCTGAGTGCGAGCCCAAGTGTATTGATCAATGTATAATTACGGTGTTTGACCAGATTTCTCCAGGCGACGCGAAAATTTGTCCGGAACATAACTAAAGCGTTTGAGTTTAGAGGTGTATACCCAAGTCGGTGCCAGTTTGTTAAGATACTGACAGTCATTTTGTTATTCTCTCCCTTGCGACCTGATTTGTTCGGAAGCGATACACACACTGTTCTTTTTTAAAGCATTACACAGATGTGCGCAACCTGTTCTTGCTTAAAACCGCCCTTTTTTTTACATTAGCAGTATGAACCGTTTTAAGGAATTTGTAGAATGGAATGCGTTTGGCGTTTGCGCCGCGATCGGAAACCGGATGGGCATTGCGACCACCCGTATCCGCCAGTATTTCATTTACACATCGTTGCTGACGATGGGTTCTCCGATCATCATATATATGTTTCTTGCCTTTTGGCGCAATCTGCGCAAGTATACGAGTGCGGCGAAGAGAAATCCATGGTATTATTTGTGATCTGCGATCGGCGGTGAAGGTGGGGATGCAGTTTCCTGCGGTTTTTGCCGGGCGGGCAAGGGCGCTTTTTTTCGACGC
>NZ_JAKLTR010000008.1 GCF_022012415.1 Terrimonas ginsenosidimutans | reverse complement strand
GGCCGCCCTTCTCAAAGCAGGCAGAAGGCCTTTACATAAATGTAACCTTACGGTTCTTGTAAGTTTTGTCTCTTTCTGTCATGAAGTGCGCGCCAGTATCAAATTATGATACGGCTACTGAGATACAACGAATCTTCCTCGCAAACGATTCCTCCTTTCTCAACGCCCCGGCCTTGGAAAAAATGGCGTTAAGAAAATGGGAGGCTGGCACCGTCTGAGCCACACCGAAGGTGTGCGAAGGCGCCAAAAACTGTCTGAGCCCAACACGCCATTCAATCCTAAACCTGGTCGGGGCGAGTTTTTTTGGTGCAGGTGACATCCTCCCATTTTTAGCCATTTTTTCCCAGCCTTGATTTTTTTTGTTACTTTTTTTGCATCAAGGCAAAAAAAGTAAACGGAGTCTTTCGACCTCCCGTCGAAAAAAGGCCTTGCCCCTCCGGCAAAATGTAAACGGAGTCTTCGAGGCAACCCCTCGAAAAAAGGCCTTGCCCCTCCGGCAAAATGTAAACGGAGTCTTCGAGGAAACCCCTCGGAAAAAAACGCCTTGCCCGCCCGGCAAAAAAAAGTACACAGAGCCCTTCGACCTCCCGTCGAAAAAACAACCAGCCTCTGCAAGAAAGTTAAGAATTGGTAAACAACAGCAATAATTGATCTGCATCCGATTGGTTAAATCCATTAATTTGGGCACAAATCGATTTTCATGAAACGCGGTATTTCTTTTCTTGCAGCTCTTGCATGCAGCTTTGTTTTTCAACAGGTATTTGCTCAGTCTGTAAAATGGGCCAAAGACGGTAGCTCGTATTACCGTGCAGAAGCCGGCGATATAACAAAGTATACGCTTCCGCAAAACAGCAAGACCGTTTTTATTGCAAAAGACAAATTCAAACCTGCAGGCCAGGAACGACCACTTCAAATCAGAAACTTTGAATTCTCTTCAGACGAAAAGCAATTGCTTGTTTATACCAATTCCAAAAAGGTGTGGCGGCAGGATACGCGTGGCGACTACTGGCTGTATAATGTCACTGATGGTGCGTTGAAACAGCTCGGCCGTACAATGCCTGCATCGTCGCTGATGTTTGCAAAATTTTCTCCTGATGGAACAAAGGTTGCTTATGTAAGCAACTACAATTTATATGTCGAAGACCTGGCATCCGGCACCATCACTCCATTAACTACGGATGGTAACCGTAAGTTGATCAATGGTACATTCGATTGGGCTTATGAGGAAGAATTTTTTTGCCGCGATGGATTCCGCTGGAGCCCCGACAGCAAACAGATCGCTTACTGGCAGATCATCGCCAAAGGAACAAAAGACTACCTGATGGTGAATAACACGGATTCGATCTATCCTGTGGCGATTCCTGTTGAATATCCTGTAGCCGGTGAAGAGATCTCGCCGTTCAGGATCGGTGTTATACCGGTAACCGGCGGCGCTACAAAATGGATGAATATTGCATCTGATCCTGTGTGGCACAGCTATGCGCCGCGTATGGAATGGGCGGCGAACAGTACGGAACTGATCGTTCAGCAATTGAACCGTAAACAAAATGAAAGCAAATTATTGCTGTGCAATGTTGCGTCAGGAAATAATCAGGCAATCTATACAGAAACAGATTCAGCGTGGATCGACATATTGCCAAGCTGGGACCAGGATTATACCAATGGCGGATGGGACTGGTTGAATAATGGGAAAGAGTTTTTATGGGCAAGCGAAAAAGACGGATGGCGTCATCTTTACAAAGTTGCTCGCGACGGTAAAAAAGAAACGCTGATCACCAGTGGTGCGTATGATGTGATGGATATCGTGCGGATAGATGAAAAAGGTGGCTTTGTTTATTTTATGGCATCGCCGGATAATGCAACACAAAAATACCTGTATCGTACAAAGCTTGATGGAAAGGGAAAGGCGGAAAGAATCTCTCCGGCAAATCAGACAGGTTCGCATACATACAGGCTTTCCCCTGATGCCCGTTTCGCGCAACATAGTTTTTCCAATTATTATACTCAACCGTCATCGGAGTGGCTCACCCTTATTGATCACAAAGGGTTGAATGGAGAGAATAAGGTGGCTGACGCGGTAGCGAAAGCAGATAAAAATGCGTCGAATGTTTCATTCTTCAAGGTCAGGACATCGGAAGGAGTTGAAATGGATGGCTGGATGGCAAAACCTTCAGGTTTTGATTCTTCTAAAAAATACCCGGTTGTATTTTATGTGTACACGGAGCCATGGGGGCAAACGGCAAAAGATGAGTATGGTGCAGGACGCAATGGTCTTTATCAGGGTAATATGGCGGCAGATGGTTATGTCTATATTTCAATCGATAACCGCGGTACCCCAGTACCGAAAGGCCGGGCATGGCGTAAATCTGTTTACCGTAAAATAGGTTTGGTGAACATCCGCGATCAGGCACTTGCGGCCACGGAGATATTAAAGTGGAATTTTATTGACACCAGCCGCGTGGCTGTATGGGGATGGAGTGGCGGTGGCTCTGCAACATTGAACCTCATGTTCCAGTATCCGGAGATATACAAGACAGGTATTTCTGTTGCGGCAGTAGGTAACCAGCTCACGTATGATAATATTTACCAGGAAAGATATATGGGGCTTCCCCAGGAAAATCGCGAAGATTTTGTAAAAGGTTCCCCGATCACTTACGCCAGGAATCTCAAGGGTAATTTGCTGTACATACACGGTACGGGAGATGACAATGTGCATTATAATAACGCAGAGATGCTGATCAACGAGTTGATCAAACATAACAGGCAGTTTCAGGTAATGCCTTACCCGAATCGTTCGCATAGTATTTCTGAAGGTGCGGGAACGGGAGCGCATTTGTCAACCTTGTATACAAATTATCTGAAGCAGTATTGTGCACCGGGAGGTAGGTGATGTGATCAGGGAAAGCAGGATCAACTGTTTTTTATCATCCCGGCGGCCGCCGGGATGATAAAATTTTCTTCACCCGCAAGCATTAAAAAATCATTTGGCCATTCCAGTCATTTGGATATATTTGCAACGTTATTGCAAATTATTCTGACTTCAAATCTTCCATACCGGCAATTCATCGCAGCACTGCTTCTCGCACTGTATGCCTTTATCATCGCGCCGGTGCAGCTTTGGCACCACCACGAGCGTGAAGCTGTAAAGGAATCCAGTGCTTTTGTTGCCTCTGCGGATGATGCAGTATTTGCGTCGGATACTGATGTGTCTTCGGATACTGACTGCCCCGTTTGTCAGCATCAATACGCCGCCTGCGACGACGACGCTTCGGTGCCGGGGGTAACGATCATCTCAACACCAGCAACGATCAATGAAGGGTATGCCCAGCATGCCTTTTCCGCATTTGCATTAACGGCCTCCAATAAAGGACCGCCCTCATTTTCCTAAGCAACTTCTTTTTCTTTAGCCGCAGAGCCTTTCCGGTTGCTGCGATCTCTTATTTACATATTTAAACAAAACAGTCATGCCTGTATTGGAAGCAGTACAGCTCGGCAAGCAGTATGATCATTCTACTGCTGCGCTGAGCGACCTGAACCTGTCTATTGACAGCGGTGAGATCTTTTGTCTCCTGGGACAAAATGGCGCCGGTAAAACCACCACGATCAATCTTTTCCTGGGATTTGTTGAAGCCACCAGGGGCAAAGCACTTGTCAATGGTGTGGAAGTGAGGCCCAATGATCCGAAAACCAAAAAGTTTATTGCCTATATCCCCGAAGTGGTGCAGTTATATGGCAACTTGACCGGCGTAGAAAATCTTGATTTCTTCAGCCGTCTCGCCGGGTTCAGGTATTCAATTGGCGAGCTCAGTGCTTTCCTGACCAAAGCTGATCTCGGCCCGGATGCGCAGAGCAGGAAGCTGTCTACCTATTCGAAGGGAATGCGGCAGAAAGTAGGGATCGCTATTGCACTCGCAAAAAATGCGGATGCGATCCTGATGGATGAACCAACATCCGGGCTCGATCCTAAAGCGACTGATGAGTTCACAAAGATCTGCAAGGAGCTCGCGCTGGAGGGTAAGAGCATTTTCATGGCTACGCATGACATTTTCAATGCTGTAAATGTTGGCACACGCATCGGTATCATGAAACAGGGGAGATTGGTGCATACACTCGATACAAGCCAGATCACCGCAGGTGAATTACAGCAGCTCTACCTTGAAACCATCTAACGTATCAACATCAATATGAAATATTTTATCACCGTCCTGCTATTGTTCTGTCTTTTTACCACCGCATCAGCACAGCTGAGTCTGAAAGGCTATGTTCAGGATGATCACGGTGGATTTCTCCAGGGGGCTTCAGTGAAAGTAAGATCGGGGTCTTTTACGCGCGCAAGCCTGACCGACGCGCAAGGCTATTTTGCTTTTCAGGAATTGCCACAAGGAGATTATACGCTAACGATCACCAATGTGGGATTTGAGGATCATTCTCAGAGGATAGTACTGGTTGAACGGTCTGTTGAGGATCTCAGGATCGTACTGGCTATCAGGTCGAAACAATTACAATCGGTGGAGATCATCGGGCGAAGTGCCCGGAAGTACAATAGTGATTATTCTTTCAGTGCTACGAAGATTGCGGCATTGAACAAAGACATACCCCAATCCATCACGGCGATCACAAAAGAGCTGATGTCCGACCGGCAGGCTTTCCAATTGGCAGATGCGGTGAAAGTGGCTAGTGGTGTCATACCTTCAAGCTACTATAACCAGTATGCGATCCGTGGGATCAGTCAGAATGAAGAGGGGCAGATCGTCAATGGCATGCGAACCCGCCAGTATTATTTTCTGCAACCACTTACAAGCAATATCGAACGGGTGGAAGTGATCAAAGGACCTGCCAGTGCAAGCTTCGCAAGCGTTGATCCGGGAGGAAGCATCAATCTCGTTACAAAGAAGCCGTTGTCTGTTTCACGCAAAGAAATAAGCCTGACTGCCGGAAGTTTCAGCACCATCCGCGGTACACTTGATTTTACAGGGCCGTTGAATGAAAGCAAGACTTTGTTATATCGCATTAATGCTGCTTATCAGGATGCAAGAAGTTTCCGAGACTTTGTTGGCAATAAATCATTGCTTATTTCCCCTTCTTTTTCTTATATCCCCAATGACAGGACAGCAGTGAATGTTGAGATGATCTATAGCAATATGAATGGAAATCTCGACAGAGGTCAGCCGATCTTTGGTGCTGTTGCAGGGCAAACCGATCTGAAGAGTACACCTGTCAGTTTAAATCTTAGCGCTCCGAATGATTTCTTTAAGTCAAGGGAAATGATCGTGACGGCAAATGTTGCACATCATTTCAGTTCCTGGCTTACGTTCAATACTTCTTATATGAAGCAGACATGGTCAGAAGATCTGCAGGAGCACAGGACTACCAATGCATTTGCAGTGGACCTGGGTAATAATCCTGTTACGTCGCTGGCGGGGATGCAGTTTATTCAACGCAAACAGTTCTGGAGCGTCGATAATGTGAGCAGTTATTTTAATGCTGATTTCAACACGGGAAAGATCAAACACAAACTGGTGTTTGGTTATGATCTGAACAGCTGGGAAAAAACCAAGGGCGGTGGTCAGAATGCAGCCCGTGGATTCTTATTGAAAGATGGGACAGTGGCGAATACATATATTCCGGCCAATCAGTCAAATTATCAAACGATCACGGCAGGCGGTGTTGTACTTCCACGCCCAAACGTTAATTATTTTGATCTGAATAATCCTGTATATACGATCCGGAATACGGATGATTATTCCTTCAATGTAAGAACAGTGCTGCCAGCTGCGCTAACGACGAATCATGCGGTCTATATCCAGGAGCAATTGCAATGGAACCGTTTTACTATTCTGCTTGGTCTAAGGCAGGAATGGTTCAAGGATATTACCAATTATAATTCGGTTAATGAATCATCATTTACCAATAAGGCTTTGCTGCCGCGTGCAGGTCTTACCTATGCACTCACAAAGGATGTTAATCTTTATGGGACTTACCTTGAAGGGTTTCAGCCGCAGTCAAATACCGTTACCCTCATGCCGAATACAGGTAATTTCTATAATACGCCAAAATCAGCTGCCATCTTTGACGCGTTGACCAGTGATCTGAAGGAGGCTGGCGTAAAAGCTTCGTTACTGAAAAATAAGATCCAGGTAAATGCTGCCTGGTATATCATCAACCAGCGTAATATCCTGATGAATGCAAACCTGCCGGCCTATCCTGATTCGCTGGTGACAAGAGGTGCAGACCGCAGCAAGGGATTTGAACTGGAAGTGGCTGGGTTTGTTTTGCCTAACTGGCAGGTCAATCTTTCGTATAGTTATATAGACGCAAGGATAAAGCGCGATGCCAAATCGGAACTGGTTGGTTTGAGAAAAGAGAATACGCCATTTAACAGTGGTAACTTCTGGACACGTTACAACTTTATCAGTAATTCTTCATTAAAAGGGTTTGGTGCAGGGTTGGGCTTGCAGTACAGTGGCGACAAAGTGCCCTGGTTCACCCGCGCATTCAAGGTGCCTTCCTATACATTACTGGATCTGGCTCTCTATTATACACCGGGCAAAGGAGATATGCAGCTGGCTCTTAATGTTAACAATGTGCTGGATAAGACTTACTGGATCGGTGCACAGAATTATCAGCGCTTGTTTCCGGGGGCGCCAAGAAATATCCTGTTGACTGCAACCTATAAATTTTAATGTAAAAGTGTATGCGAAGATCGTTATTGATATTATTTGCCAGGCAGGTAGTGAAGAATGCTTTAAGTAATAAAGCCGTATTGCTATTGCTGGCTATCATTGTCCTGCTGCTGATCTATGCAGGATATAGTGGAAGTAAGATCTATGCTGATCAGACAGCAAGCCGGATCAGGTATCAGAAGGAAGTACGAGCGCAATGGGAAAATATGCCGGATAAGCATCCGCACAGGATGGCGCATTACGGGTATATAGCGTTTCGTCCAAAGCATCCGCTAAGCGTGTTTGATTTTGGGATCGAGAGTTATACGGGGAATGCTGTTTTTCTGGAAGCGCACAAGCAGAATTCCGTTAATTTTTCGGAAGCAGGATTTAGTACAGGGATGTTTCGTTTTGGAGAAATAAGCCTTGCAATGATCCTGCAGGTACTGCTGCCGCTTGTGATCTTCTTTATCGGGTTTGATACGATTGCCGCTGATAGAGAGAATGGGACACTGAAGATCCTGTTAAGCCAGGGGGCAACATGGAAAGAAGTTATTTTTGGAAAAGCTTTTGGATTACTGGCGATCGCTTTACCCCTGTTATTTTTCGCGATGGTTATCCTGATTACAGCGGGGATATCTGTTCCCTCCATGTTATTTGGAGCTGATGAATGGTTGCGCGCCATGCTGATCACATTTATCTATTCCGTTTATTTTGTAGTGATCAGTTTGATTGCTGTGCTGCTGTCTTCTGTCAGCAAGACGGCCAGGTTGGCCCTTGTATCGTTGATCGGGATCTGGCTATTATTTGTGGTGATCCTACCAAGGGCTTCTCAGGCCGCCGGTGCTGCGATCTTTCCATCGCTGTCCAAAGTGGAATTTGAAGCGGGTATCGAGAGCGATCTGATCAAAAAAGGTGACAGTCATGATCCCAATGATCCTTATTATAAAGGGTTGAAAGATTCTTTACTGAAGGCGTACAAAGTAGATTCACTTGTGCAGTTGCCATTCAACTACAGCGGGTTTCAGATGAAGGAGGGCGAGCGGATCAGCGCGGAGATATATCAGCAGCATTTGTTATCGCTACTGGATAATTACAAACGTCAGAACAGCGTGTCCCGCGTAGCAGCCTTCATTAATCCGTTTGCAGCACAACGTAATCTTTCGATGGGGCTTAGCGGAACAGATTTTAATACCTATAGCTGGTTTCAGCAACAAGCAGAAGAGTATCGTTACAATCTTGCTCAGCAGATGAATGATCTGCAGATCAAACTGATCAGTAACAGGCGGCCAGAGCAACATGAGGCCCCACACAGCATCAGTCGTGATCACTGGAGAGCTTTTGCTGATTTTGACTATAAGCGCCCGTCGCTTCGTAAGGTGCTGAATGATGAAAGTCTGTCCCTGCTGGCATTGCTGGCCTGGGCAGCTGCATTGGTGATCCTGGTGTTCGTTATTTCTAAAAAATTAAAAGCAGTTTGATATGTATTGGTTATTGCTGAAGCGTTTTTGCCGCTCAAGAATGGTGGTCATCGGTTTATTGATAGTGTTGCTGGCAGGCGTAGCAGGAATTTTTATCGGTAGAGCTCATTTGCAGAAGCAGCAAACGAGCCTGGTAAAAGCTGCCCGGTTGCAAAAAGAGCATCTTGAACGCAATGTTCATTTTTTCAATAAGGATATGGGGCTGTTATTTTACTATCTCCGTTTTGGACTGGTGAATGAGACGCATCCGCTGAATGCGCTTTCGATAGGCCAGCGGGATGTGAACAGCTCTCTGCAGAATGTAAATATCCGTAACCTGGAAGCCCAGCTTTATGATACGGACCTGTTCAATCCATACGGGCTGCTTGCGGGAAATCTTGATCTTAGTTTTGTACTGATCTACCTGTTTCCACTGTTGATCATCTCATTTACCTATAACCTTTTGGCTGAAGAAAAGGAAGGGAACACATGGAAGTTGATTTTGTCGCAGGACAGTAAGCCGGCAAATTTCCTATGGAAAAAATTGCTTGTCCGTGTATTCGTAACACTGCTGGCATTTTTCTTCCTGCTGTTTGTAGCAATCGGAGTTTTGTCATTGCAGCCGGACCTGGCGTTGTTCATGGTGACGGGTTTATCTGTTTTGTATATCTTTTTCTGGTTTGCACTGAGTTTTTTTATCGTGTCACTCAAAAAGAATTCAGGAAGTAGTGCAGTGGTCATGGCAACGGTTTGGCTCTCGCTGACCGTTGTCCTGCCGGGTGCGGCGAATAATTACTTATCTGCGCGATATGAAGTTCCTGAAGCTCTTGCAACAATGGTAAAACAACGCCAGGGGCTGCATGAGAAGTGGGATACAGATGAAGCGCCAACACTAACAAGGTTCTTTGCACACTATCCGCAGTTCAGCAAATATCCCAAACCTGAGAAAAAGCGGGGGTGGCTTTGGTATTATGCGGCGCAACAAATGGCGGATGATGAATCTGCTGCTGATTCAAAACAATTGCGCGAGAAGCTGTGGCAACGGGAACATGCGAGCAAGGGACTCGCGTTTTTTCTGCCAACGCTTCATGCCCAATTCCAGCTAAATGATATTGCCGGAGCAGGTTTAAGCAATCAGTTGCGCTTTCTGGATGCAACTGCAAACTTTCATGAACAACTGCGGTTAAAATTTTACCCGGCTATTTTTGAAGGGGTGTCTGTTGATAAGGTGGATTGGAAGAATCTCAGACTGGAGTATTTTCGGGAGGATAGAAAACTGTCCTGGCTGGAAACTCAAGTTCCGTTAGTGTTATTGACGATGATACTTTTTGGTGCGTCGTGGATCAATTTTAAGAAAAGGATGATCTGACTTATGACGTGTCGTTTTAATTGCGTGGCGTGCTAGTATTGCAAGGGATGCAATAGGTCGCAGTGGACGCAAGATATCAATTTAAAAGGTTGAATATTGCGCTCGCTGCGGCTCGTTGCACTGCCATACGAGACCTGTCTTCCTGCACGGCAGCCAGGGTTGTTAGTTGCTGTTACAATCGAACGATGGAGATCCCGCCGTTTTCAGGCAATGCTATTTTATAGCTCTTACCGCCAAGCAGTACCTCCACTTCTCCTCCTTTATGTTCAGGGTCTGAGACGTAAACATTCTTTTCATCGATCTGCAGCATGCAGGGACGGCTTACACTGACTGTCCTGTTCTTCCATGTTAGTTTGCTTTTTTCAAAGAATGCACAAAGGAGTATTTTATCAAAACTTACAGCCTGGCAGGCTGTGTTGTTGCTGATGATCTTCCAGTTTGGTCTTTTGAATATTGCCGCGGCGGCTGTAGAAGAATTTGCAGCGGCGACAACATAGCCGGAAGTCTGTTCCTTTTTTTTATGCAGGAGCATTGGGATGAACACTTTGTCATTTACCGGTGTATCTATCGCGCTTTGGTTTATCACGTGCCATGAACCGGTTGCCGGTCCGCTTTTAATAGAAACGGTCTCTTTGTACAAGGGAGCATAGGCGAATCCTGCATGATAGATCCATTTTGTACCGTTCAGCGTTTGCACCCCTTGTTTGAGAAAGTTACCCGGTTGATCAAATGCTATCTGTTCCTGCAGCCTGCTTTGGTCCATGACGGTGAATATCGAATCCGCAGTTCCGGTTGTGTTCAAGCCGGCGATCAGGCAAACGACGGTATTGTTATGTGTGGCCCAGAACTTATGCGCGTTGAGTTTGGAATTGCTATCTGCCAGTGAATGATCGGTGGCCCAGCAGCCGCTTTTCCCATTATCGACTCCTCCGTTAAAAGGTTTCTGGATCAGCCTTGCATTGCCATTGAAGTTGGTTATGCCGGGTAATTTACTCCAGTCCCATACAGCCATCAGGTTCGTGTATTCATTTCCATTTTTGATGAAGTATGTATTGCCGCCATTTAAGAGGTGCCCAAAGAGGTTTTCTGAATTGGTGGTTGTTTCGGACGATAAAGTTCGGGTGGAAAATGTTTTCAGGTAAAAGCTATAGTTCTTATCACTGTAGGCTGCATAGTCTGAATAGGGGAAGCTTTTGTAACCCATGTCAGCATATACGCCTCTGTAAGATAAGATGGCGTTGTCAAGTTTATTTCGAAGGGCGGGAAGCAGGTCTTTTAACTGAACAGCTGTAAGTGTCAGATTGCCGGTGTCGAGATAATTCGGTCGGCTTATTGCACGGTCGATCACTGCTGGTGAAACGTGCTTTCCTCTGGTCATCCATTGATCGCCTTCGAGCAGCAGTCCGGCGAGTATCGATATTTTTTCTTCCGGGAATGCCCACTGCGTGTTCCTGCATTGCCAGGCAAGCCGGGTGTTGTCAGTGAGGAATGACCGGCCGTAATGATAGTTCTGTAATCTTGCGCCATGTTGATGAAAACTGAAATCAGGTTGAACGCCTTCGCGTGTGCTGATCATGATCTCTTTGATCAGCAGGTTACGGCAGCTATCTACCCCACGCTCGTTGTTGGTCAATGCGGCATAGTGCAGTCCAAGATCTGCCGACCAGGTAAGGTTGGCACCGGTGCCATGCACTTTATGCTGGCGCAAAACAGCAAGTGCCTGTTCCCATTGTTTGGAACTGAGGTCGTTTTTTAACAGGATCATGATATCCCGCATCAGTTGAGGCACACCGATCTCATTATGCCACCAGTTGGGATTCTGATACTTTTTATTGAGCCAGTCATCAGTGGCAGACAGGAGAGATTGCAATACTTCATTCTTTCCGGATAATTTATTGCCAGGTTTCGACCAGGCGATGGCCAATGCCTGTAATCTTAACAGGTGATCCCTTGTTTTCCAGTTGCCACGTTCCTGGTTTTGATAATTGATATCGGACCATTGGCCATTGTTTAACAAACGCAGCCACTGATCCGTTTTTTCCTGATCGACATCGGTCTGTAAAAGAAACTGCCGGTAACGGTCGATAATGCTGTCTGTTACCGGGCTTGCTATTGCCTGCTGGAAAACAAGAATAACAATAGCGGTAAGCAATGATCTCTGGAAACGAAACATAAGATGTATGAATTCAAGTGGAAAAAGTACTGGTTTTTCTTTAAATGAGCAGGATAATCTGAACTGGATCTGGCTTTTAGTTTTAATTCGATATAGTTCAATAAAGCGATCATCAAGCTGTCATCCCGGCCGGGATGAGGCTTGATGATCGCTTAGCTAAAAGATACTGGATATAACGGGGCTTGAGTTCGCTGATTTTTATTGTAAAGGATAACGTTTAATGCTTATAACGGCCGATTGTGCTGCGTCGTTGATCGAATTGAAATAAACATAGGCTCTGTACTTCTTGTCTGCCGTTTCAACCCAGACGCCGGTTTGTGCTTTCATATTGATCGCATAGTTAGGAGAGCCGGCGATATTCAGTTTTTCGAAATCTGCGTCGTCTATAAAAATGCCAAATTGCAAACGTGCCAGTTGCTGATCCCTGAGTTGTCCGGCTTTACTGATAAGCGCGTTCCGGTTCACACCAGCGGGTAGCACGGCTCCCTGTAAATAGATGGGTTCTGTTGCCGGGGCAACCAGTGCATGTCCGAATGCCACAGTTGGCAGATTACGGAAAAGATATACAAGATCGATCTTTTCAGGATGCAGCGCTGCTTCTGCCGCGGTATAGATCGCATTGTCTGCAATGGAAATATAGCAGGCTGCGTTTTCTTTCACAGGAAGGTCCAGCACCATGTCCATTTTGCTTAATGCATATGGTCCCATCGGAAAAGATACTTTTTCTCCCGTACTGCTTGTTGCGGAGAAGGTGAATGATACCTGTTGTCCTTTTCCAGCGGATGGGACTACGTAGTAGTAACGGAGAGTGGCTGCATTGGTGTCAACCGTGAAATTGACCAGCGTTGTGTTGCCGTTGTTGGTTGAAGGTGTTCCGACAATCACGCCTATATCCTGACCACTGGCATTTGTATTGAATGAGCGATGTTCGAGATAAGTGGCGGGAGCTCCTGTTACGCTTGCTTCCACCTGTGCGGAGACGATCTTTCCGTTCATTTTCCCCAAAGCCATTGCGTAAGCAAACTCGATGGATGTGCCTGCCACAGCAGGTCCTAATGAGCGTTTGATCACATCATTCTGGAAATTTGTTTTTGGTTCCGGTATTGCATAGTCTTTCTTTTCGCAGGAAGTAAATGTTCCCATTGTTATTACCGCAGCTGAAAACATCAGCAAGCTGAAACTGTTTCTATTTTTTTTCATATGCTGGAGTTATGGGGTCTTGACCGTGATAAAAACTTTATATGGTTTACGAACTTTCCTGTTGCCTGATACAACGGTGTAAACTTTTGGCTGACTAAGATCAGAGAAATCTGTTTTCCCGGTGATCTTCGGATCCAGCTTTGCGTCCGTTACCAAAGTGAACTGTGGGTAAACATTTTTCAGATCGGTGCCAAAGAGTACTTCGCACTGAATGGTGCAGGCCACTGTGTCGATCACCGGATTCTTGCTTCGTACGGTCAGGTAATCGGTCCCCAGTAGTTCGAAGTTGCTGACATAGCATTCCGCCCGTTCGGTGATGAGCAACCCATCTTCGTCGATCGGTGTTTCTTTTCTGCAGCTTATCCATATCACAGAGAGAAGGACGATGAGGGCGGGGAGATGTTTGTATATTTTGAAGAAGTTCATAATTCATTTTTTTTATAACCATGGAGTGTTTTGAGTCAGTCGTTGGTTACGGTTCCTTTCTGAAGGAGGTATCCGGAATATGTAGTATTGTTCGTAGCCGCGTTCCTGTGTGTTCTGGAAAAGCAGTTCCTGGTTTTCGTTGTGGGTATCTTTTGTTTGCACGCCGGGTCCGCCGGGTGGTCCGTATATGCGGGAGAGTGCCCGCCATCTGCGGATATCATAACTGCGCTGACCTTCGCCAACAAGTTCAATGATCCTTTCCTGTTCGATCGCGTTGAAGAATGCGTTCTTATCTGCTACCTTGTCTGCGGCCAGCGCGGGAAGATTACCGCGATGCCTGATCCTGTTGACCAGCGCAATCGCATCCGCCTGTGGACCGTTAAGTTCGTTTGTGGCTTCGGCATACATCAGGAATACATCCGCGAGCCGGACGACAGGCCATGAATAGTCGCCCTCGCTACGTCCCTGGCCCGGATAATTCCGGACAAACTTGCGGAATACGTAGCCGGAAGTGGTTCCGTCGGTGAGATAGGTGATATAATTCACTCCGCCGATCGTTACGTTACCACCCCAGGTCTTGTAGATATAGGGAGCATAGCCGGTCGATTTCAGCGATGCAAGGCCGATGATCATTTCATTGTCCCAGAGAATAGTTGATTTCATCCTGTAATCCCTGTTCGCATAGCTTTGCGGATTGATCGCAGAGTTAGGGAGTGTGCGCGCACCAGGCGTGGCAGGATTGATAGGGATGAGTTTTGGCATGTAGTCGCCGGTGACGATAGATTGGTAACGGTCGGCAATTTCAAATCTGGGAGAAAGCCAGCACTGGCCGAACTCCTGTGTACGTCCACCGAAATCACGCATCAGTTCTTCTCCGAGTGCGGTATTGATCCCGCCATGTGTGAAGGAGAATACCATTTCTTTATCACCGTTGGCAATGGGCATAAAAAGGTGATAGTAATTAGGAAGTATATCGGCTTTGCCTAGTGCATCGATCTGCCCGGGTTCGCCATTTCTGAAAAGTGTTAAGCCATAATCATTGATCACGCTTTTGAAATCAGCCTCTGCTGCCTGGTAGGATGCTGTTGCCGCAGCTGCATCCGGGGTGAATCCTGCAAGTTCGGGCCAGCCGTTCTTGTTCCAGCAAGCCCAGTACAAATGCATCTTTCCTCTTAATGCGAGTGCGGCGGGTTTTGCTGCACGGCCGAGCATGGGTGCTGTTGCGGGTAGTTTTTCAAAGGCATAGGTAAAGTCTTCAATGATCCTGTCTTTGATCTGTGCGATCGGCATGCGGGTCATCGTATCCGCTTCTGTTGCACTGGTAATAATGTGATCGATATACGGAACGTCGCCCCATAAGGAGATCAGCCGGAAGTACACGAGGCCGCGTAAAAGGCGGGCTTCTCCAACAACGGCTTCGAGGCCGGGCAATGATGCGGCACTGGCATGCGGCAGCATTTTTTGGACGTTTTCTATCACGTAATTCGTACGGTTAACGCCACCAAACAGGTATTGATACATCTTATCGGATCCTGCTCCGTTGCCTGTGGGTTTGTAGTCATAGCTGCTGTTAAATGCGGCTCCCTGGCGAACGTCAGTGGCATGAGTACCGCTTCCTCTTACTTCAATATAATCGCCATTGCCTTCCCAGAAATAGTCGCGGGTGAACAGTGGTGCCACTGATGCATAAGCTCCAACAAGTGCAGTAGTGGCATCCGATTCGCTTTTCCAGAAAGTTGAAGCATCTACCACGGTAGTTGGGTTCTGATCGAGC
Source organism: Terrimonas ginsenosidimutans (assembly GCF_022012415.1). GTDB lineage: Bacteria > Bacteroidota > Bacteroidia > Chitinophagales > Chitinophagaceae > Terrimonas_A > Terrimonas_A ginsenosidimutans. The sequence goes on along the minus strand of NZ_JAKLTR010000008.1, from coordinate 300,555 downwards.
AGGTTTTTCCTGCAGGCTGACTGAGTGAAGATGATCGCGGCGAGTCCGGCAGTCATCCACACCTTCCAGCTATTTTTTATGCTATTTAATTTCATACAATCGTTAATTAAAAGCCCAGGTTCAGGCCGAATGAATATGATTTAACAAATGGATAAACATCGTTGACGTTGCCTTCTTTTTCCGGGTCAAGGCCACGGAACGAACTGATCGTTGCGAGGTTTTCTGCAGATAGGAATAGGCGGCAATTCTTAAGATGTATCCTGTTCAGTATTCCTGTTGGCAATGAATAGCCGACCTGCACATTCTTAACACGCAGGTAGCTCATATCATCCAGCCAGAAGGTTGTTTCCGCACGGTTATTTGCACTGCCGTTGAGGCGAGGCCAAAGTCCGTTGCGGTTATCGAGAGCCCATGGATTTGTCCAGTGGTCTTCTGTTGCTGCATAACGCTGTGTCGTAAAGTTCAGGTTGTTGTAAACATTAAGCCAATAGTCTTTCCTGCCGGTTGCGCCCTGTAATAAAACAGACAGGTCAAAGTTTTTATAGGAGAAATTACTATTGAGTGAAAAGTTGGTATTGGGCATATCGCGGTTCGTTGTTGTTGCTCTTCTGTCATTGTCATCGATACGTCCGTCACCATTCAGATCCCTGCGCAGCAGGTCTCCCGGGGAAGCGCCTTGTGGTGTTGCGCGGTATACATCATCCCAGGTTTGCGCGATGCCGAGATCTTCGTATCCATATACAAAATGATAAGGCATGTTCAGGAATGTATAACCCTTTCCGAGAAATTCATTCCATTTTTCAAGAGTAGTTGCATTGTAAGATGCATTCAATGTAATGCCGTAGCGGAATTCTCCGAGACGTTCCGACCATGTAAAGGATCCTTCAATACCACGGTTTCTCAGGTTGCCGATATTGCGGCGTGGTGCATTGTATGCGCCGGATAAAAGGATGGAAAGATCTCCGGGCCTGTTCATGCCTGTTGTTAACCGGTCATAATAGTCAACGGTAACCTGCAAACGATTATTGAGAAAAGAAAGATCGAGGCCTGTGTTGAATACGCGTGTAGTTTCCCAGGTCAGGTCGCGGTTGACCATCTGGCTGTATACAAATCCACGGGTGATATTGTTAGCCATCATGTAATTCAGCAGTGTTAATGTTTCCCGCTGCTGATATGCGCTAACGCCGCTGTTATTACCCAGTGTTCCGTAAGACATCCGAAGTTTACCACTGTTAACGATGCGTCCTGCAAATGACTGGAAAAAGTTTTCTTCGGAGAAACGCCAGCCTGCTGATACCGAAGGGAAGAAGCCGTATTGACTGCCCTGTAAGAATTTTGAAGAACCATCATAACGGAAGGTGGCTTCAAAAAGATATTTCTGAAAACCGGTGTAATTGATCCGTCCGATCACGGAGCGTAAACCTTCGGCGACGGAATTACCTCCGGTTGACTGAATGGCGGTCAATGCGCCATCGATCTCATCAATAGTTGGATAGATCCTGTCGTTACGCGAAGCGCGCAGTACGCGGTCATTCCAGTACTCTTCGCTATATACGCCAGTGAGCGCAATGTCGTGATCATGTGCGATCGTCGTGGTATAGGTCAGTTGCCCTGTGGCCATTGTTTTGTAGCCTGTGTTGTTCTGGTTGATAGCAGGTGCGTTCGGTTGAATGAATACGCGTGGGCCAAGGGTATTGGTCTGGAAGTTGAAGGATGGAGTAGGGATGTCTGCCTGTTTTTGGAACTGGTTATAATAATTGATCGCATAAGCAACTCTTGCTGTCAGTCCTTTTACCGGCGTCCAGTCCCAATAGATATTACCATTACCTTCCTGGCGTGAGCGGCGTTTGAGTGCGTTCACATAGAACACGTAAGGATTCAGTGCGGTAGGGTCTTCACCATAAGCCATCACACCGCCGTAGTATCCGGTAGCGGGATCATAAGGAAGGATACCGGCAATGGCATACTGGTAATCGCCGCCGCCTGCGCCATCACCTCCGGTAAATCCATTCTCATAAGTATACAGGAAGTTGGAGGTATTGCCGGTGAGCTTTACGCCTACGTTCATGTTTCGGTTAAGTTTGTAATCGTAGTTCACGCGTGCGTTATACTGGCCGTATTCGTTATTCATCTGGATCCCGCGTTCCCCCAGTTTACCAATCGAGATATAGAAGTTTGATTGTTCATTTCCTCCGGAAGCGGAAAAATTATACCGCTCAAAATGTCCGTCCTGTGTGGTTACATCCAGCCAGTCTGTGTTTGGGTATTTCAGCGGATCGATCATTCCGAGGGCCATCCATTGATCGATCGTGCCGTTCTTGAACAAAAAGCCCGACGGTAATGTGTTCACAGCGGCAAGACGCTGTTCGAGTGTAAGTGAGCGGGGATAGTCTGCAAGGAAGTTGAATCCTTTCACTGGTTTTTGCACACCATTTGTCATCGTAAAACTGAATTGAGGTGTGCGTCCTTTACCGGATTTGGTGGTAATAAGGAGTACGCCGTTCGCTGCACGTGATCCATAAACAGCGGAGGAAGCAGCATCTTTTAATACTGAAATGGTAGCGATATCATTCATGTCAATGCGGTTCAGGTCCACATCAGGCATTCCATCGACAACGATGAGGGGAGATGCGTTATTCACCGTACCCATCCCGCGGATCAGCAGGTTGGCGCGGTTATTACCAGCCATGCCGGATGATTGTGGTGCTGACAAGCCGGGAACAAGTCCCGATAACGCCGAAGAAACGTTGGGTGCAGCACGGCTAACAAGCTCTTTTGTTGCATTCACCTGCGATACAGCGCCGGTCAGGTTTACTTTCCGTTGTGTGCCGTAGCCCACTACCACTACATCGCCTAGCTGCTTCATGTCCTGTTCAAGCGTGACGGTCATAGTGCTGTTGTCTGCGGGAACAGCGATCTCCTGCGGGATATAGCCTACAATAGTAAATACGAGCGTGTCCGTGGCCTGGGCATTGTCCAGCCTGAATGAGCCGTCAGTGCCGGTAACAGTGGCGGTGCCGGATCCCTTGATGGTCACGGATACGCCTGCAACCGGAGCACCTTTTGTATCGATTACTTTTCCCCTGATCTCAGGAACGCCTGGAGAGGGGTGATCGTCGTGAACGGATGGGTGATGCAATGCTGGCGGATCAAAAGGCGGAGCGACCGGGCCGGTCAGGTTACCGTTTTCATGACCCTGGGCCTGTGCAGATAAACATAAGCAAGCGATCGCTGTAGCCAAACCGATCCTACCCATTTTGCGAGTAGTAGTTCTGTGCATATCGAGGTTATTAGATGACTTTGTAATGGATATGGCTCAGAACGGGAATACCGTTCGCATCTGTCCGCAAAAATTGAAGGGGAGATGGCAAGCCATAATCGTTTTGCCAAATGTATACTGCGGTGGGGGTAGTAGGCTGTCAATCCCTGATCAATTACTGCAAGAATATTGTAAATCACTGCTTTTGTAATATTCTGGTATCAATTGAGCGGATATTTGCATCCGTTTTTTGTTTTTTCTGCTTTCTTTATGATGACGATGCAAGTAACTCCTTCACGCCATTTTCTCATCATGAAGATTTTTTTACCAGTCCTTTCCAGCTTCTTATTTATTGTGTCAATGTTGCGGTCAACTGATCTGCCCGCGCAGGAAAGCCCGGCGGACCAGGTCAACCTGTTCATGGGGGTTCGGGGCAACAGCAATGGCGTGATCGGCCCGCAACTTCCCCACGGATCTGTTAACCCCTCGCCTCAAACGCCGAACGGCAAGCATGGCGGATATATAGAAGGCCAGCCGATCAGAGGTTTTGGGCAATTGCATGTTTCCGGAACGGGCTGGGGAAGATATGGCCAGATCCTGCTTTCTCCGCAGACCGGCAGTTTTACATCTGCTGAAGACGGGCATGACTCACCCAAATCAGCGGAAATAGCCACTCCATATTATTACAGTGTTTTCCTGGACCGGTATAACGTAAAAACTGAACTGGCTCCAACACATCACTGTGCGGTGTATCGGTTCGGGTTTCCCGGCAAAAAACCGCAATCCATCCTCCTGGATGTGGCGCATAATATTCCGAGGGACATTGCACCGGAAGTAAAAGGTAAATTTCTTGGAGGTGCTATCAGCTTTGATCGTGGGAAGAACGTCATAAAAGGATGGGGCGAATATGCCGGTGGGTTTGGCAGTTCACTGCCCTACAAAGTTTTTTTCTCCATTCGCCTGCAAAATCAACTTGCGGATGTTCGCATTACAAATAATGGGAGCCAGTCATTATTTGCAGAGATCATTTTGCCGGAGAATGCATCTACGGTCCAGCTTCAGGTTGGTATTTCGCTTAAAAGTGTCGCCAGTGCAAATGACTACATAAGGAAAGAGATCGGAAACTCCAGTCTTGAGGAGATAAAAGCAACCGCGAAGAAGACCTGGGATCAAACACTTTCTGCGATCGCCGTAAAAGGCGGTTCCGAAAAAGAACAGCAGCAATTTTACACCGCGTTATACCACAGTTTTGTGATGCCGCGTGACCGCACCGGAGATAACCCGCACTGGAATTCTTCTGAACCTCATATCGATGATCATTATTGTGTATGGGATACCTGGCGCACAAAATATCCGCTGATGATCCTGCTCCGGGAAAGTTTTGTTGCAAATACGATCAATTCCTTTATCGACCGCTTCACGCATAATGGTGTTTGCAATCCCACTTTTACCAGTTCGCTTGATTGGGATCAGAAGCAGGGAGGAGATGATGTTGATAATATCATCGCCGATGCGATCGTGAAAGGGGTTAAAGGTTTTGACAGGAAGAAAGCCTATGAGCTGATGTTATGGAATGCGGATCATGCACGTCACCCGGATTATCTACGTTATGGCTGGCTGCCGGAAACTGGCGGCAAGATGAGTTGCAGTTATGAGATGGAGTATGCGTACAATGACTTTTGCGCTTCACAGGTAGCAAAAGAAATGAATGATCTGCAAAATGCAGATCGCCTTGGAAAGCGTTCGCAAAACTGGGAGAAGCTTTTTGATACAGCATCGGAGAGTAAAGGATTCAAAGGATTTATTACACCGCGGCGTTCTTCCCTTGAATGGCTGCATATCGACCCTGCAAAGCATTATGGTTCCTGGGTTGAATATTTTTATGAAGGTAATTCATGGGTATATTCTCTTTTTACACCGCATGCATTTGATCGCCTGATCGAAGTTTGCGGTGGAAAAGAGCAAATGATCAGGCGACTCCGCTATGGTTTCGACAACCGGTTGATCGATCTCAGCAATGAACCTGGTTTTCTTACTCCGTTCATCTTCTCGCATTGTGAACGGCCTGATCTTACGGCGAAGTATGTCCGTGCGCTGCGAAGCAAAAGTTTTTCGCTGGAAAAAGGTTATCCGGATAATGAAGATGGAGGTGCGATGGGGTCATGGTATGTGTTTACCTCGATCGGCCTGTTCCCCAATGCCGGCCAGGATTTTTATTATCTCTTACCGCCAGCGTTCGATCATGTTAGCATGAGAATGGAAAACGGCCGGTTGATCACTATTGAGTCGGTTCGTTCCGCACCATCAGATGCGGTGATCGATACTGTTTTACTGAATGGAAAATCATTGAGCGGAACAGTTATTCATCACAAAGACCTGGTCAATGGTGCATCTATTGTAATTAAATTAAAAAGTGCGGCTGAATAAGTGCGCCTAAAAATGATCAACATGAAAAGCCTGTATACAATTTTTATTTCGCTTGTTTGTTTTGGTGGCGCAGCCTTCGGGCAAATGGCTGCTACTCCGGGTATGCCGTTTGGGGTGAATCTTGCAGGTGCTGAATTTGGAAAAGCTTCAACGGGTGTATATGGAAAGAATTATGTGTATCCTTCTGCTGCGGATCTTGACTATTTTGCCTCAAAAGGGTTAAAGCTGGTTCGTCTTCCATTCAAATGGGAACGGATGCAACCTTCATTGAATGGAGACTTGAACAAGGAAGAGCTTGCGAGGCTGATCAATGTGATCAGCGAAGCCGGGAAGCGTGATATGCTGGTGATTCCTGATCTGCATAACTATGGGCGCCGCGGTGTTGATACGCAATACCTGGTCATCGGTCAGGATCCGCTTAAGATAGAACATCTCTCTAACCTTTGGGGGAAGCTGGCGAAAGCGCTTCATGGTATGAAGGGTTTGTATGGCTATGGCCTGATGAATGAACCCCATGATATGTTGCCAACAGTTCCCTGGGCAAAAATGGCGCAGGCCTGCATACAGGAGATCCGTTTACAGGATACTGCTACGCCGATCTATATTGGTGGTAATAGCTGGAGCTCGGCGGAACGCTGGGTGGAAGAAAGCGATGACCTGAAGAATCTGTATGATCCTTCTCATAAACTGATCTTCGAAGCGCATGTGTATTTTGACGCAGATGCTTCCGGGATCTACAGGAACAGCTATGAGGTGGAGAAGGCTAACCCGTTCACCGGGGTTGCCCGTGTATCTCCCTTTATAAAATGGTTAGCGAAAAACAATCTGAAAGGTTTTATCGGAGAATTTGGTATTCCGGGTGATGATCCGCGCTGGCTTGTTTGCATGGATCATTTCCTCTCTTACCTGCAGCAAAATGGCGTGCATGCTGCCTATTGGGCCGCTGGCCCTATCTGGGTGAATTATAAATTGTCGGCCCAGCCCAAAGAAAATTATAAGACGGATGCTCCGCAAATGAAAATACTGCAACGCTATTTGTATGCTTTACCTAATTCATACGAGTAGTGTTCTGTTTTCCCAATTGAAAAGAATAAATGATCATATGACAAAGAAATTCAGTTACCTGGTACTGTGTGTGCTGGGGGGAATGGCCATTTCGTTCATCAGGCCGGCCCGTTCGTTTAATGTAAACAAGCAATTATCGTATACGGATCGCCAGGTGAAGCGGACACTGGCCAAACTTGGTGATACCTGCCTGATGCCGCGAAGTATGAATGCGGATCAAACGAGCTGGCACAAGGTGAACAAGCATGACTGGACGAGTGGATTCTGGCCGGGCATTCTCTGGTACGACTATGAATACACAAAGGATGAAAAGATCAGGCAGCAGGCGGTCAGGTATACTGATTGTCTCGAGTCTCTTTCTGATCCAAAAACGGGTGGTGATCATGATCTTGGCTTCCAGCTTTTCTGCAGTTATGGAAATGCGTACCGGCTCACCGGTGATGAACGTTATAAGAAGATCATCATCAGTGGAGCAGATAAACTGGCCAAATTGTATAACCCCAAAGTGGGAACCATCCTTTCCTGGCCGGTAATGGTAAAGAAAATGGGATGGCCGCACAATACGATCATCGATAATATGATGAATATTGAAATGTTGTTCTGGGCATCAAAGAATGGCGGTGATAAAAAACTATACGATATCGCTCTTGCGCATGCAAAGAAGACCATGCAATATCAATTCCGTGCTGACGGATCTTCTTATCATGTGGCGGTGTATGACACAGCAGACGGACGTTTTATTAAAGGAGTGACCAACCAGGGATATGGAGATCATACGATGTGGGCTAGGGGGCAGGCATGGGGCATTTATGGCTTCACGATGTCCTATCGCGAAACAAAGGATACCAGCTTTCTTCGTTTTGCTGAAAAGATCAGCGATATATTTTTACTGCGATTGCCTTCAGATAAGATCCCTTACTGGGATTTTGATGCGCCGAAAATCCCAGCTGAACCAAGAGACGCATCCGCTGCGGCTATCGCGGCTTCTGCTTTGCTGGAACTATCCACACTGGAAGATAAGCCTGTGCTGCGTCAAAAATACTGGGCAGCAGCAACCGCTTTGCTTGAGTCATTGTCAACGGATGCTTACCAGGCCGGCAAGGATAAACCGGCATTCCTGAAACACTGTACAGGTAACCTGCCCAGCGGCTACGAGATCGATGCGTCAATCAATTATGGGGATTATTACTATATTGAGGCATTGACCCGGTATAAAAAATATAAGAAACCTGCCAATGAGAATTAGCGGACTCCTGCTGCTAACCCTTTTCTTCTTTATGGAAAGCCGGGCCAATTTTTTCCGGAATTACCAGATAGAAGATGGACTGTCGCATAACAGCGTCTGGTCTGTCATGCAGGATCGTAAGGGGTTCATGTGGTTCGGAACGGCTGATGGGCTCAACCGGTTTGACGGGAAATCGTTCAAGGTATTTCGTAAAAAACAGGGCGACTCCACCTCTATCGGCAGCAATTTCATTCATCATGTAAAAGAAGATGGGCAGGGAAGATTACTGATCGGCACAAAACAGGGTCTTTATCTTTTTGACGCGAATAGTGAACGTTTCAGACGGATAGTGCTTGATGAGGATAATACCAGTATCAGTTATATTCATGAAGATCCGGATGGGAATATCTGGCTTGCCTGTTATGGACACGGGTTATATCAGCTCGACAGGAGCCTGAAAGTAAAAAAACATTATCAGCAAAAGGGACGTGGACAGGATATCCCGGTGAATTTTATCTGGACCATGGTACAGGACCATAATGGCATCATCTGGCTGGGTTCGGATGGCGCCGGACTCATTCGTTTAGATCCTGCCGCGGATAAATTTGTTTCATTTGCAAAAGATAAAAAAGCGGGAATAGCTGACCCGACCATCTTCAGCCTGTATTGCGATGCAGATAATAATCTTTGGATAGGAAGCGCGCGAAGCGGTCTTTATCGCTACAATGCAAGGTTTGATAAGGCGACGTGTTATCCTGATAACGATCGCGGACAGGTACTTAATATTAAAGCGATCACGGCATACGATGACCGGTCGCTGATCATGGGGTCTGATAAGGGACTGCTCGTGTTTGATCGCGATCAGGCGAGCTTTCATTCCATTAACAATGATAACGCATTTGATAACTTAACGGATAAAGCTGTTTTCTCTATCGTGAAAGACAGGGAGAATGCATTTTGGATCGGTACTTATTTTGGGGGAGTGAATTATTATTCTCCTTATATAAACCGGTTTGCTTATTATCCCAGTATACAAAAGAACAGTTCGAGAAAAAATATTATCAGCAGTTTCGCGGATAACGGAAAAAACCAGCTATGGGTAGGTACGCATGATGCCGGTATGGCGTTATTTGACCTGTCAACCGGCGCATTTCGCGAAACATCTTCCGGGGTTACTTATCATGATATACAGAAGTTGTTGCTCGACCGTGATCAGCTATATGTGAGTTTGAACAATAACGGTATCCAGCGCCTGGATCTGCGGACCAATCAGGTTCAGCGATTCCGGCAGCAGCATACTGATTCGGCATCGCTTTCCGGCAAGTTCGTTGTGACCTTATTCAAGTCGTCCGCAGGGTTGATCTTTTTAGGCCTGTCAGATGGTGTCAGTACCCTGGACCCTGTTACAGGTATCATACGTCCGATCCCTCAAACAGACGGCATGTCCGTCAAAGATCTTGTGGAAGATTTTAACGGAACGATCTGGTTGGCCACTCATAAACATGGCCTGCTTAGGTATGATGCAGTGAATGGATTAAGCCGCGTTCAACAGCAAGCCAGGGATACAGATTCTTTGTTGACCAATAATGTTAACTGCCTGTTCCATGACAGCCAAAATCATTTATGGGTGGGAACCGAAGGGGATGGTTTGAAAATGCTGAATCTTCGCACGAGCCAGTTTGAACTGAGTTTTACGGAAAAAACAGGTTTGCCTTCGAATATCATTTATTCCATTATCAATGATGTGGATGGAAATATCTGGGTTAGTACAAGCCGTGGACTTGCACGGATAGATGTGGCGAAAAAAACTATCCGCACTTTTGGTTATATGGAAGCGGCGCAAAAGATCAGGTATAATCCAAACTGTGCGATACGTGTTGCGGACAACCGTCTTTTGTTTGGAGGAGCAAATGGGTTCACGCTGTTCAATCCCCGGGAATTGGTGGATCAGCTGACAAAACCTGCCCTGGTATTGACAGGATTTCAATTGTTCAATAAGGAAATGGTTCCCGGAGCAAAGGCATCACCACTGGACGTTAGTATTAATAATATTAAGAAGATCTCGCTGAAGTATGATCAGAACAGTTTTACGTTCGATTTTATTGCGCTCAGCTATATTTCTCCTGAGCATAACCGGTACGAGTACAAACTGGAGGGATTTGATAAAGAGTGGAATGCAGTAGGTAACCAGAGTAAGGCGGTATACATGAACATTCCCGCGGGTAACTATGTGTTCAAGGTCCGGGCATACAATAGTGATGGTTTATGGAATGATCTCAGCACGGAACTGGTGGTGGATGTTGCCAGGCCATTCTGGCTTTCCAATCTGATGATCGCCTTGTACGCAGTTTCGGCGGTTCTGGCTGTTTACTTTTTTGTGAGATGGTACCATGGACGGTCTGAAAGAAGGAATAAAGAGAAGTTGTATTTGTATAAAGTGTCGAAGGAAAAGGAGATCTATGAGTCCAAGATCAATTTCTTTACCAATATTGCCCATGAGATCCGTACGCCCCTGTCATTGATCGTGGCTCCGCTTGGAACGGTGATATCAGCCAATGAAGGGGGAGCAGAAACGCAGAGCAATCTTCGTATTATTGAACGCAATACAAACAGGTTGTTAAGCCTGGTAAATCAATTGCTTGATTTCAGGAAGATCGAAGAGGATATGTTCCCGTTCAGCAAACGGCAGCATAATGTGATAGAAATTCTCAAGCGTGTGATCGATCAGTATCATGAAACGGCGAAGCAGCATAAAATATTGATCAGACTGGATCTGACACGCGCAGATCTTATATGGGCAGTGGATGCTGAAGCACTTTATAAGATCGTTAGCAACCTGCTGTCAAATGCATTGAAGCATGCGAGAAACGAGATCCTGGTGGATGTTGGTGTTTTCAATGATGAACTCAAGATCGCTGTCCGGGATGATGGAAAGGGGATTGATCCTCAGTTCCACGAAAGGTTGTTTGATCCGTTCTTCCAGATCGAGCAGGGAGAGAACCCGGTGAAAACCGGTTCTGGTCTCGGGTTGTCATTGTCCCAGCTGCTTGCAAGAAAACACGGAGGGAAAATTGATGTTAGTTCTCCCGGAAAAGGTGGGGCCATTTTTATTGTTAGTATTCCCAAAGCGGACGTTATAAACGTAGCTGATCCGGGGGAAGAAGCATTCCGTGCGCAGGAAAGCCCGTCATCCGGAAGATCTGATTCGAAACCTCATATTCTGATCGTAGAAGATAATCCTGAGTTGCGCAGCTTTATCTCCACTCAACTGGCAGAGTTATTCTATGTACTGGAGTCTGAGAACGGTCGCGAAGCAATGGACCTGTTAGAACGAGAGACAGTGGATCTGATCATTTCGGATATCCTGATGCCGGAAATGAATGGTCTTGAATTCTGCAATGCGGTTAAATCAAATCCGGCATTCTCTCATATTCCATTGATATTGCTCTCTGCCAAAACGGATACGCCGACCAAAGTGCAGGGATTGCGGAAGGGAGCCGATGTGTATATTGACAAACCGTTTTCAATGGAACAATTGCTGGCCCAGATCAACAGCATTATTGAGAACCGTAACCGGGTAAGAAGTAGTCTTCAGCAATCGCCGTTGCAATATTTTAAACAGCAGCCCAGGGAGAATGTAAATGCAGCATTTGTTGAAAAGTTGAACGGGACGATCCTTGAGCATGTTGATGATATTAATTTTACTATCGATAGTTTGTCGGAGCAGTTTGCCATGAGCCGTTCTAATTTTCACAAGAAGATCAAGCAGGTGACAGGGATCACTCCGAATGATTACATCAAGCTGATCCGGCTTAACTATAGTGCGCAACTTTTATCCACGGGAAAGTACAAAGTGAATGAAGTTTGCTATATGGCAGGATTTAACACGCCGTCCTATTTTTCGAAATGTTTTTTTGAACAGTTTGGAAAACTACCAAAGGATTTTATCCAGCGGGTAAATGATGTGGAGGGCTGATGCTGTTGCGTGCATGTTATAGAGGTTCCCGCAGATCGGGCGGGTAGATCCGCCGGATCAGCGCTGCCAGCCCGGATGAATATTCCAGCTCAATATGTGATATCCATTAATGTAGATGTTAAATCTGCGAAATCACCCGGGGGCGGCGCAAACCCAACGGGATTGGCAAGCCGCGGTGAAGGGTTTTCCAGTTACTGAGTAAGCATTTCCCCGCTGGTTCTTCCTCATAGTAAAGATCACCACAATTATTCGACCGTATTACAAAAAAAAGCAGCCTAAAGCAGCTGGTTCATTTTTTGAATAAGTGTTTCATGAATTGATTGTTTTACTAAACGTATAACAGGGTTATGACGTACACTTATGTTGAACTGCAACGCGACCAATCATTTTTACATTCTTATGTACACGCAATGGTGGTGATTGATAATGGTCGCTCCTTTGAATTCATACACAATTTCCCGCCATGTGGTAAGGTTAGTATTGATTCAATGTTATCAGAATGGATCCATTCCACTTCAAATCACTCAGCAAATATGCTTGCTTTGTTCGTAAGGCAATGGAGAAACCGAAGGAGATGGCTTGTATTAAAGAACAGGCATTTCTTTGACTGCTTTATTTTGCCTTTGACAAATTTGCAGTACAAGGGCGTTGCAAGTGAACAACATTCCCGGGATGAATGGTGGATCGACAGATTCTGACGATGCAGCGCAGTCGTTCATCATGTCACCACGCATTTGAATATCCGGTTCAGGTATCAGTCATCAGTTGGGTATCGGTCTTTCATTTTGTCATGGTTACATGTTATATTTTTTTCATGCAGTGAGTCATGATGTCCGCAAGACTGTGTAAATATTGACCATTGTCAAAGTTTTCAGTGTATAGTTAAGTATTGGGATAATTGGCGGCGTTTTTGATGCCCCCTTTAGAGTATCGAATGGCTCTGAGTAACTGATAACTATCACACTGTTTTTTCTGCATGAAATTCCAACTAACCCTGCTTATTTTGTTCCTTACCGGAGCAAATATTAGCTTTGCACAACCGACAATTACCGATTTTACCCCAAAATCTGCAGCTCCCGGAATGGTGATCCGGATTACCGGTACGGGCCTTGGCACTGCTTCTTCCGTTCGCATAGGAGGCGTAAATGCATCCTTTACTATCAGCTCAGGTGAAATTCTGGCTACCACACCTGTGACAGTTTCGGGGGATGTGAGTGTTACTAATCCTGGTGGGACTGTAAACCGTTCAGGGTTTATCTATGTTCCCACTTCGTCGATCATCACCGATTTCGGTGGATACTGGAGAACGACGGCCGCGAGTCCGATCGGTACCCAGCCCGATAACAGTCATAACCTGCTTGCATTTACACACAATGGAGTGACTTACTCAACGGGTGTTAACAATAGTGTCCTCACGAATAACGGTATCTCATTCACTTCATCTGTTTTTAAAGCATTGCCTGTTGCCTCAATTTCAGGAACAGCAACGGGATCGGGGTCTACGTATCTGGCTCTTGCTTCACGGGTGGATGGTTCTGCCGCTACGGCTTATGTTGCCGGTGCCACGAAGTTTACTATCAAAGAATCGTTGATCGACGGAGCGAATGGTTTGGATCTTGGTACTGGTGTTACCAATCTGCCATCCACTGCAGTGATGACATTTCAGATTTATAATATTGATCCGACAAGAGCGACCGACGCAGAACCGGATCTGATCCTGACCCAGATCGCGTCTCCATCCAGTTCGAACGATGAATTTACTTTCCTGGATCAGGCAGGAAATCCTGTCGGAACTTCCTTTACGCAGGATATGACACTTCTTCCGCGTTTGGGGACGTATGTGCTCGATCTGTTTTCACTGGCTACCGGCATTCCATATAATGCCGGCCGGCCATATGGAGTGCCTGCAAACAGTACAAATACCACCAGGGATATCCGTGTAGTCAGCCTTAATCTTTCCAGCTTTGGGATCAATGCATCAAATGCGGGGAGTGTAAGAGCTCTCCGGATCACTCCGAGTGGCAATAGTGATTATGCATTCATTGCTTATAATGCGGCTTCTGTAAACCTCCCACCAAATGCTGCATTGAGCCCTGAGACATCTGTGAGCAGTATCTGTCCGGGTGGAACCGCAAGCCTTGAGATCATTGGCACGCCTGCCGCAGGTGGGACACTTTCCTATTCATGGGAAGAGTCGACCAATGGCGGCACTACATGGACGGCTGTTACCGATGGAGGTAATTACAGTGGAGCAACCACATCTCGTTTACGCATAGCGAATGCGACAGTTGCAAACCGGTACCGTGCTTCAGTATTTGAAACGGGTAACGGTAATGCGGGCATCAGTGGTGTATTTATCATCACAGCAGCAGCAGGAACAAGAGTAACCAGTCTTAGTATCGCGGGAGGTACGACGGTCTGTTCAAATAATAACGTGCAACTGACCTCAACGATCACTGGTGGTTCAGGCCTCGTGTATCAATGGCAAAGCGATGCTTCAGGATCATTCCAGGATGTGCCCGGTGCAAATACAGGGATCCTGGTGCCGCCAGTTAATCAAACAGGCACTGTCAATTACCGGCTGAACGTGTCACCCGGTTCCGGTTGCCCTGGAGATCTCTCCGGCTCGCAGGCAATTACCGTAACTGGAATTTCATCAACTACAGCGGCAGAGAGATGCCAGACTGGCTCTGTTACCCTGAATGCGACCGCTACTTCCGGAACGGTCTCCTGGTACTCCGCGGAGAGCGGCGGATCAGCACTAGCTACCAGTAACAGTTATACGATCCCATCACTTGCCAGCACGACGACATACTATGCGGCAGCACCAGGTTGTACGCAACGCGCGCCTGTTATTGCGACCGTTTACCCCGCAAGCGCCGCAGGCAGTGTAACAACCATTCCGGGTTCAGCGCCCAATACGACCGTACTGACACTGGCAAGCCATACAGGCCAGGTATTGAGATGGCAGTCATCAACCGATAATTTTACCAGCTCGATACAGAATATCGGAAGCACCCAGGCGCAGCTGGTAGTTACTAATCCCGTACAGGCAACAAGATACAGGGCTGTTGTTCAAAGCGGAACATGCGCATCGGTGAATTCATCCGCGTCTACCGCAGTGGTATTACCTATCCGGGCAAACAGTCTGAAACTTACATCAACCAGTAACGGCGCAGTGTTGCTCAACTGGGAAACCTATGATCAGGAAGGCGCTACAGCTTACGAAGTAGAAAGAGCAACAGATGGAAACAACTTCAGTAAGCTTGCATCCGTATCCCCTAACCCGACATTGAAATACCAATGGCAGGATGATAACCCCGGATCGGGCGCTCTCCTGTATCGTGTAAAGGAAGTTCGCCTCAATGGTGAAACATCTTACAGCAACACCGCGTTCATCAGGATCAGCAATCATGGTTTGCTTATATATCCAAACCCGGTAACAGACGGTAAGCTGAAGCTGCAGGTGAATGACTCGCCAACGGGTCGTTATACAATTCAACTGCACAATTCAACAGGGCAGGCAGTTTATAACGGAACGTTCAACTATCCGGGTGGAGTATTCCAGCATTCGGTTACGTTGCCAGGGAAATTGGTGACGGGTGTTTACCGGATGATCATTACAGATCCGGAAGGGAAGCGAACGAATGCTTCAGTGGTAATTCAATAAAGAAACAAGTTATACCAAAAAATCCCGCAATCAGCATTGCGGGATTTTTTTTGATCAAACGATATAAACCTTGAAAGCTTCTGTCATGAGATGCCAGGAATTGAAATCATCTCTATTTAATTTCTGCTCCCGTCGGTCCGGAAAGGAGACGCAGGAAGGCCTTCGTTATTACAAAGGTTTACCTCCGGCGTATTGCTCCAGCCATATCTCACAGCGGTCGGTTTATGGCCACCGGGATGGTAGACAATGATCGATCTTTTTTTCAAGAGTACTCTCGCCGGGATAAAGACATGGTCATTGCCTGCAATGGTAAAACCTTTCAGTGGCTGGCCATCGATCGTTTTCAAGCCATGGCGGCTGTTCTTAAATCTTAGCATGATCCGGCTCCCCCTTATCTTCCAGGAGCGGAGGGCAGGCCCGGCGTAAACCAGCTGTTTATGATACGCCAGGGCCAATGCTGCTCTGGCAAGCCGCTCACCCACTGGCTGTTTATAGGCAGGATGAATGTCTTCAGCATCGCCACAGTCCGTCGTAACAATGAGAGCGGTATTGGTTGTCCGTTGCGACACCTTTAATTGTGCTTCCCTCAATTCAGGACTCATATCTTTATGCGGAGCGATCTGTACAATAAGAAATGGCAGCTCTCCCTGCATGAGATCACTCCGCCAGCTATTGATCAGGTTTGACAGGACCAGTTCATACTGATGAACACGTACATTGTTTGCTTCTCCCTGGTACCACGCTATTCCTGCTATCCCGTAAGGAATCAATGGGTGAACCATCCCATTGTACAACCCGCTGATGAGTTGTCCTTTTGGCTGATACGCGGCTGACACGATCTCAACATAGTGATCTGCGAATTTCTTTAATTCGGGATCAGCGTTCAACGCGTCACGACTGGTCCAGTCTTCAGCAGGTGTTCCGCCAAATGCGGACAGAATAATCCCGACAGGCACTTTTACATCTTTATGCAGATCCCTTGCAAAGAAATATCCAACGGCAGAGAACGTGCTTACCGTTTCCGGTGAACAGATCTTCCAGTTGCCGTTCGCATCATCTGTTTTTGTTGCAGCGTAAAGCATCGGGACAGTGTATTGCCTGATCAGGGGATAATTGGCATTGTCTTTTTCCTCCATCCAGTTGGTAATGTCGGGGCGCGAGGGTTGTGGTCCAAGTGTTCGATACATATTCGATTGTCCGCTGCAAAGCCACACTTCTCCGATCAATATGTTTGTGATGGATATGGTTGTGTCTTTTCCCCTGATCGTCATCGTTTGTCCTTTATCGTTAGCCCGCAACGAGAAAAGCTCGATCTTCCACCGGCTACCGATCGCAGTTGTGCGATACTCTTTGCCTTCGAAAAAGACAGTGACAGATTCTCCGTCAGGGGCTGTTCCCCAGACAGGAACCGGCTTACCTTGCTGAAGCACCATGTTGCTGCTGAAAAGACTGTTTGGTTTGACGGTCGCGTGTATGGTGACTGCAATCAGGATATGAACCAGGCAGAGCAGGGATGATTTGAATGCCGGTTCTCTGGTTGATATAGAAAGGAACATGGTGTTTATCGGATGGATTGATAAGATGACAGGGTTTCCTCCTTTTCAAATATCTGTTTAAGCAGGACTGATTGATTCATGGCGCGGTTGAAATTGTGATCGGGGTAAGCGGGAGCATAATAGCGATCATTATTGAGGTAATCTGTCAGGAAACGCAATGCCTGCATGTAGATAATGAATTTCGCTGCATACACAAACGAGCGCGATTCCGCAGGAGTGAGCTCGTCTTTCATTTCAAGCGAATAACCGTCAATAATAGCTTTGAAGATCTCTTCTCGGACAATGATCTTCGACAGATCCGTTTCCTCTTCCGTAGCGGAGGATAGATACGTTCGCATCATATCGCCGACATCACTGATAAAATAGCCGGGCATGACGGTGTCAAGATCGATCACGCAGATCGCGCGGTCAGAGTCGTTGAACAAAACATTACTGATCTTGGTGTCGTGATGAGTTACGCGTTTTCTGAATGCCGGATCCTTTTTAATATTCTCAAACTGTACCACGAGATCGAAATGATCCTGCATGGTGGCGATCAGTTTTTCAGCAATAGTTTTGCGTACCGGATTGGCGGTTGATACAGCTTCCGCAAATTGCCGGTAGCGGAAGGTAAGGTCGTGAAAGTATGGAATAGTGATCTGAAGCTGGCTTGTATCAAAGCCGGATAGTAACGCCGTAAAAGCACCGAATTGTGAGGCGGCTTCAAAGGCCTGCATCGGCGTTGTTACCTTATTAAGTGTATGGGATCCTGTTACAAAAGGGAATAGCCGATAATATTCGCCACCTTCCAGCGTGATAGTATCTGCACCTTTGCTGGTGCGTACCGGTGCCACGAATGTATAATTGGGATGATGTACCGCCAGGTAGTTGCCAATCACCCTGATGTTATGAGCGATCTTTGCAGGCTCATTAAATACGGAATGATTGATTTTCTGGAGGATAAATTGCTCACCACCGGCTTCGATCTTTGATGTCTGATTGATCAGGCCGCTTTGCAAGTGGCGGAAGGCTGTGACCTCTTCCACTATACCGTATTCCTTCAGTATATTTTCCAGCTTTGTTGTAATGAATGATTCTTTCATGAAATCTGGTTATCAGTCGCTATATACTTTTTGAGCTTGTGGCTTGAGTGTGGTCAGGTCTTTTATTCTTACCGGCTGCTTTTTATCGATGCTATGGTATGCCGCTATTCCCATCAGAATGGACATGGCGCCATCGCGTGTTCCCGCAATCTGTTTATGAGGGTCTGAGCCCGAGGGTGAAAAGATCTCTTTACGCAGACGAAGATCACCTCCGCCATGCTCCGTATTATCTTTCAGCACCTGTATCGTTTCCTGCTTCCCGAAGTTTGATGTGACAAGGATCTTGTCATACAATTCGTCATTGTCATTCAGCTCTATAAAAGCATCCATCTTTCCTTTTTTTCCATTGAAAGAAACACGGAAACCTTCATAAGGAGAATAAGCAGTAAGTGAATAGCTAAGCTGAACGTTATTGGCGTACCTGACCTGTACCGCCATTTTGTCGAAGATGTCTATATCTTTTTTAAATACGCATCCGTCTCTCAGGTATCCGTCATACTGTTCATTGTTCACATAAAGCAGTACATCTCTTTCCGACTTTGTAATATCCCAGTAGAAGTTGCAATTCTTCTTGTGGGGGCAGGGTCTGCAGTTGCTGTCGCGATAAGGCCCATTTTTTCCATAAAATTCAAGTGCGCCATATGCGAACACTTCGGCCGGATCAGAGTCGACCCACCAATTCATCAGGTCGAAATGATGTGTGGATTTGTGTACAAGCAGAGACCCGCTGTATTCTCGCCGCCTGTGCCAGCGACGAAAGTAGTCTGCTCCATGATGTACATCAAGATACCAGTGAAAGTCCACGGAGGTAAGTTCCCCAATCACATCACTTCTTAATAATTCATAGATCTTTTGAGGCAGCGGTGCGTAGCGAAGGTTGAATGTTACCTGTACCTTCCGGCCGCTTCGTTTTTCCGCATCAAGTATTTCCTGGCATTTTCTTTCATCAGTGGTCATCGGTTTTTCAGTGATGATGTCAATGCCAGCGTTCAGTCCTTTGATGATCTGTTCATGATGGCTGTTATCAACTGTGGCTACGATCAATACATCAGGTTTCGTTTCCTTCAGCATTTGATCAAAGTCGGTATAGGTCTTACAGCTAACCTGCATCATTTTCTTTACAGCTTCCGCCCGGCCCGGATTAAGATCGCAGAGGCCAACAAATTCTACCAGGTGACCGAATTCTTTTACGACGGGAACTCCCCACATCTGCGCTCCCCGGGAGGAGGTCCCGACCATCGCGATCCGCCTTTTTTTTCCGGTTGATCCTGCTTCCTTGATAAGCGGACCGAGAAGGCTTCCTGCCATAAGTGAACCTGAGTGCTGGAGAAATGATCGTCTGTGCATGCGATATGAATTAATAAAATGGGCAAACGAATATCCGGTAGTCATTTATAAACTGCCGGAAAATCAGCGAGAACGTTACCGATAATATTGAAACGGATATCGGATCATAAATAGGAGGGGAGTGTTTTTTAGTTACATTCGTAAGTAGTTACACTCAACGAATCATTTTGTAAACGATATCTCCCATACATGTCCAGACCAACGACGATCAAGGATATTGCCCGGATCCTTAAAATCTCTGTCTCTACTGTATCCCGTGCTCTCCGGGATGCCTATGATGTGAATGAAGAAACGAGGAACAGGGTGCTGGCTGCTGCTGCCGAGATCAACTACAAACCGAATTATAATGCAACTGCTCTTGCTAAAAGGAGTACACACAATATAGGGGTGATCCTTCCCTTTATTACCAATTATTATTTCTCCACTGTGATCACCGGGATCCAGGAAGTGGCATACAGCAAAGGGTTCAATATCATTTTGCATGTCACGAACGATTCGCCGGAGCGGGAGTTATCGATCGTAGACAACCTTTCGCTTAGTAGTTTTGATGGTTTGCTGGTATCAACCTGTTCCCAGTCTGATTCCTGCGAACATTTCGCACGGGTGATCAGGGAAGATATCCCGGTGGTGTTCTTTGACCGGGTGCCCAACCAGATCCGGACGTCCAAAGTGATGCAGGATGATTTTAACGGCGCATTTGAAGCGGTGGAGCACCTGGTTAGCAATGGATACAGGAGGGTCGCGCATATAGCAGGGCCCCGGGGGCTTCTGTTCACGGAAAAAAGATATGAAGGGTATCTGGCTGCATTGACGAAACATAATCTGCCTGTAGTTGAAGACTATACGATCTATTCAGGGTTTTCACAGGAATCCGGACAAGCGGATACCATTCAACTCATGGATCTGCCTGAACCACCTGATGCCATCTTTGCAGTGAATGACCGCAAGGCGATCGGTGCGATGCTGACATTAAAAGCGAGAGGGATCCGTATCGGGAAAGAAGTTGGGGTGATTGGTTTTACAGATGATCCAATGGCTTCTATCATCTCACCTTCTTTGTCTACCATTGCAGAACCGGCCTTTGAGATCGGTCGTAAGAGTTGTGAATTACTATTGGGGCATATCAGGAAAAAAAGTTTTATCCCGGAGGAAAAGATCCTTCCGGGTAAACTGATCGTCCGCGAATCGACAAACAAGGGGTAGAATTTTATTCTCACAGTTTTCGAGAACGTTACCATTGTTTTAGTTGGGCTGTTTCATTTTGCCGACTTGAAATTCTGCTATCTTGGAGTTTCAACGGTCAAAAATGAGCAGTCTATCAAAACGGATCACGTTAGTTCTTATCGCTCAGGTGATGTTGTTCGTGTTTCCGAAAGCGCAGATGACTGTATCAAACACATCAGCCGGAATTGCTTTATTCTCCTCAGTTTCTACATTAACAATTGATAAAGCGAAATGGCGACTAACTCTTTTAGATAAGCAGGGTGTTGTATTGTGGAGGGAGGCTAATCCTCCGGCCTTTTATTTCAAAGGTGCCTGGCATAGAGTGCTCCGTGTTAAAACCGTTTCAGAGAAAGAAGACGATACAGTGGAGCTGGATCTTGAAATGTCTGGTAATAAAAAAGCTTCGGCCAGTATCCGTTTAGTTAAAGATCATTCGTTCAAAGTCACGATCAATATTCCGGGAGAAACACCTGACAGTATCCGGTTAGAGAATGAACTTGGTATAAAAGAAGAAGTGTATGGGTTTGGTGAGATGTGGAACGGGAAGGTGGCTCAACGGGGGAAGAAGCTGGAGCTTTGGGATAAAACAGGTACACCTGATGAATGCGCTTATATTCCGTATTATGTTACAACGCGAAATTATGCGTTCTTTCTTGATTATGGCGGACGCGTAACCGCGGATGTTGCGTATAGCCATAAAAACAAGATCATACTTCAGGCCACTTCGCCGGCCGTCGATTTTCTGCTTACATCCGGAAACAGCATTGCTCAGACAGTGAAGCATTATCTGCAGGTAACAGGCATGCCAGCAATGCCACCGCGCTGGTCATTCAAACCTTGGTTCTGGTTAATGTCTGATCCTGATCAACCCAAAGGAGATATCGGCACGCTGAATGGAAACGGAGTGATCAGTGCCGCAAAACGTTTTAAGAAGTTGGATATACCGGTGGGCGTTACCTGGCTCGAGCCTCCATGGCAAACGCAACGGAATTCATTTATTCCTGATACAGCATTTTCCTCAGACTTTCACTCGTTCATGAAAGAGTTGCATGGTATGGGCTTGAAAGTGCTTGCCTGGACTACCCCCTACACTACACAACTTTCACCAAACTGGAAAGAAGCCATCGCCAATGGATACATTGTTAAGAAGCCGGATGGAGAAGTTCCTCAGCCTGTTATCTCTTCTTCAGGAGAAATAGCCGTTGGTGGTTATCATTATATTGATTTCAGTAACCCTTCCGCGAAGAAATGGTGGCAGCAGGAGATTGAAAAAGCGCTGGATCTTGGGTTTGATGGATTCAAGCTGGATGACGGGCAGAATCTTCCGGAAGATGCAATCCTATACAATCATCAGCCGGGTAAGCACAGCCATAATTCATATGCGACCGACTATAACAAGACATTTTTCGAAGTGTTGCAGAAGCGATATAAAGGTGATTTCCTTACCATCCCGCGAGCTGCATGGTCGGGTGCCAATCAATACCTCGGATTCAAATGGCCAGGAGATCTTCAGGCAGATCTTTCTCCATCAGGATTGCCTTCTTCTGTTCATTCATCTATCTCAGTAGGGTTTTCAGGGTTTCCGTTTTTAAGTACAGATATCGGGGGCTTTGAAGATATTCCAGGTAATGAAACCACCTGGGTCAGATGGGCACAGTTTGGCGCTTTACTACCGGGTATGCAAACGTTGAATATGCCCTGGTGGTTTTCTGAAAAAGCAGCGGCACATTACCGTTATCTCTCCTGGCTGCATACTGACCTGCTGCCTTTCTGGATGACCCTTGCCCGGGATGCTGTACAAAACGGAACTCCGCTTTGCAAGCCACTGGTATGGGCGTTTCAGGAAGATGAAAGAACATGGAATATCAGTGATCAGTTCCTGATAGGAGGATCGTTGCTGGCAGCTCCTGTGATCACTGATCAGAACAGCAGGCGTTTGTATTTACCCAAAGCTGACTGGTATGATTTCTTTACCGGTGAAAAGCACAGGGGTGGAAAGGAGATTGAATGGAAAGGAGGATTGTATGAGTTCCCGCTTTATGTACGCGAAGGAGCTATTATCCCTTTTGAAATAAGCAATAATGTATCGGGTCTCGGATCAGCGTCTTCAACCGGTTATCGTACAATAGCGGTTTGGCCATGGGCGTCACCAGCCCGTGATAGTTTTCTGCTGCATGATGAAGGCGGGCCTGTATTGATCAAAACAAGAACAGATAAAACGAAGTTTCAGCTTAACTGGAAAGATCAAAATAATAAGTACCTGTTCAGGATCCATTGGGAAAGGCAAATACCCCCTGCAGAGATCCGGCATGAGGGTAATGGATTATTGCGGGCAGTAAGAACGAGAGCAGCGTTTGATATCACTGATCGCGGATGGTTTTATGATGACCAGGAGAAAAAGCTTTGGATAAAATCAGCAGTAGCTGCGACGAATACTATTGAGATCAGATTTTAGTGTGACAACACATCGCTAATAATTCATTAAACGTTTATTCATGGAAATAAAAATTTCGAAAGATCAGCAGCAGCTTGGTATAGAAGCTGGTATTGCGGCGGCGGAAATGATCCGTGCGTCTATCCTGGAACGTGGTCAGGCAAATGTTATCCTGGCCACCGGGACCAGTCAGTTTGAAACATTGAAGCAATTGATCGCAGAAGATATCGATTGGAGTAAAGTAGTGATGTTCCACCTGGATGAATATATTGGGTTGCCCCAAACCGCCAAAGCCAGCTTCAGGAAATATTTGCGCGAGCGTTTTCTTGATAGGGTTCCACCGTTGAAAGCGCAGTACCTGATAGATGGCGAGAATGATGCAGACGCTGAGTGCAAACGGCTGGGTGATCTGATCCGTCAGTACCCGATCGATGTGGCATTGGTAGGCATTGGAGAGAACGGACATCTTGCATTTAATGATCCGCCGGCCGATTTTGAAACGGAAGCGCCCTATCTCGTGGTAGACCTGGATCAGCAGTGCCGTAGTCAGCAATTGGATGAAGGTTGGTTCAATACGCTGGAGGAAGTGCCGAAGCAGGCGATCAGTATGTCAATTAAACAGATCATGAAGTCAGCGGCGATCATTTGCTCGGTGCCGGATCGTCGGAAGGCAACCGCGATCAGGAATTGTCTTGCAGAGCCTGTAGATAACAAATACCCCGCGAGTATTCTTAAATCGCATCCGCATTGTTATTATTACCTGGATCAGTCATCCGCTTCCATGCTGTTTCCGGATGTGTTGGAGGTGGTGGGCGAGCGGTAGGATTAGATGCCCGAGGATTTCGCAGATTTGGCTGGGTGATTTTCAAAGAGCTTTATCAATAGCAATATCTTCTGTTGGCATCTGCGCGACCGAATTGGTAAACGCAACTGTAGTAAAAATATAATACCGGAGAGGTAGATCTGCGGGATCTGCGGGAACCAACGCAAAACGATCAATCATTTACATGCCGAAGACCACCGTTTCATCTATAGACCCCAGCTCTCTATCCCGCCGTGATACGATCATCTCAATATTCATCATTGGGATATTATTTTTCATCTTTGGTTTTGTATCATGGGTGAATGCGATCCTGATCCCGTATTTCAAGATCGCCTGTGAGCTAACCGGGTTTCAATCCTACCTTGTAGCGTTCGCTTTCTATATTTCCTATTTCGTGATGTCTATTCCATCCTCTTTACTCTTAAAAAGAACAGGATTTAAAAAGGGCATGATGATCGGATTCTGGATAATGGCGGCAGGTGCATTTATTTTTGTACCGGCTGCGATGTTTCGTGCTTACCCGGTTTTCCTGCTGGGTTTGTTTACGATCGGGACTGGTCTTTCTATTCTGCAAACTGCGGCGAATCCATATATAACGGTGCTTGGTGCGAAAGAAAGGGCGGTACAGCGGATAAGCATCATGGGTATTTGTAATAAGGGGGCTGGCATACTTGCGCCACTTGTCTTTGCGGCGGTGATCCTGAAAGCAACGGACACAGACCTGTTTGTCCGCCTGCCTGGCATGACTGCAGTGGAAAAGACAGAAGCGCTTGACGCATTGATCCGCCGCGTGATCGTACCGTATATATGCGTTGGCGCTGTACTTTTCTGTCTCGGTCTGTTTGTCCGTCATTCTCCGTTGCCTGAGATCAATACCGAGCGGGAGACCCGGGACTTAGCGCTATCCAATTCATCAAAGACATCAATTCTTCAATTTCCCTATCTTATTCTTGGAGCAATCGGCATCTTTTTGCATGTAGGCACACAGGTGATCGCCATTGATACGATCATTGGCTATGCCGGTACGATGGGGCTGTCTTTGATAGAGGCGAAGGCCTTTCCGTCCTATACATTATTTGCAACGATCACCGGCTATTTTATCGGGATTGCTATCGTGCCGAGATATATCTCCCAGCTTACAGCGCTTCGCTTTTGTACAATACTCGGTGCTGTTTTGACGGTGTGCATATTATTGGTAAAGGACAAAACCAATGTACTGGGATATCATGTAGATATATCAATCTGGTTTGTTGTGTTGCTTGGATTGGCGAACTCGCTTGTGTGGGCAGGCATCTGGCCGCTCGCTTTAGAGGGACTGGGCAGATTCACGAGGGTCGGAGCGTCCGTGCTCATCATGGGCCTCTGCGGCAACGCAGTGATGCCTTTGCTGTATGGCTATATTGCAGATCTTTTTTCGGAACGACAGGCATATGCCGTATTGCTGCCCTGTTACCTTTACCTTGTTTTTTTTGCAATGCGCGGGTATCGCATCAGGAAATGGAGATAGCCCCGTTACTATACCAATACTTTCACTAATTTGTCCCGCATGGATCAACAGTTCATACAAATAGTCAATGGTAAACTTATCACGCCTTCCGGGATAGTAGACAGCGGCAGCATAACGATCCGGGACGGAGTGATCATTGATATCGGCAGAACGGGGAATGCTGCTCCGGGAGCTACTATCATTGATGCGGAAGGCAATTATGTTTCTCCCGGCTTTGTTGATATACATGTTCACGGCGGCGGCGGTTATGATTTTATGGATGGACATGAACTTGCTTTCCTCAAGATCGCGGAAACGCATGCCCGTTTTGGTACTACGGCCATGCTGCCGACAACCCTCACAAGTGGGAGGGAGGAGCTGTTGCATAGCTTGCATATCTATGAAGAAGCAAACAGAAAGAATAAAACAGGCGCGCAATTCATCGGAATGCATTTGGAAGGTCCTTATTTCGCGATGAACCAGCGTGGCGCGCAGGATCCGCTTTATATCCGTGATCCTGATCCGGATGAGTACCGTGAAGTCCTTGCCGCGTCATCATCTATCCGGCGATGGAGTGCGGCTCCTGAATTGCCGGGTGCTTTAGCATTTGGAGACTACCTGTGTTCGAAAGGAGTATTACCAGCGATAGCCCATACAGAAGCGATCTTTGAAGATGCGGAGAAAGCCTTTCATCACGGATATTCCCTGATCACGCATTTATATTCGGCGATGCTGGGCGTTACACGGAAAAATGCATTCCGCTATGCCGGAGTGATCGAAAGTGCCTACCTGATAGATGAAATGGACGTTGAGATCATTGCAGACGGTGTGCATTTACCCGCGCCGCTTTTGAAACTCGTTCATAAGATCAAGGGAGCAGGAAGAACGGCATTGATCACCGATGCAATGCGCGCGGCGGGAACAAACGTAACAGAAAGTGTACTGGGTAACATCAGCAGCGGCTTGAATGTAATAGTCGAAGATGGAGTAGCCAAGCTTCCCGACAGAAGTTCTTTTGCAGGGAGTGTTGCAACGGCGGACAGACTGGTAAGGAATATGATGCAGCTGGCGGGTGTTTCTTTGATGGAATCAATACAGATGATGAGTGCAACGCCTGCACGGATCATGGGACTTCAGGAAAGAAAGGGGACGCTAAGAGTGGGGATGGATGCGGATATTATTCTGTTTGATGAGGATATTGATGTGAAGAAGACTTTCGTTAATGGAGCATTGGTATTTGATGCAGCTGATCAATGAGTGCTTTTCCTGAACCTGCGTAAATCGACCAAGATGTGGCCGAACAGCAATGTTATTCAACCATGTTTCGCATCTTTCTTAACGGGGATAAATGATGAAGAGGCTGCAATAGTGCAGCCTCTTCGCTTTGATAAGGGGAAATGGTAGAAGTAGCTCAATAACCGGGATTATTCACCAGCTGCCCCTGGTAAGAACTGATCATCGCCTGATCAAAAGGGAACAATTCGCTTTTTCCCGTTACAAAAAATGATGCAATGCCCTGCCAGAGTGGTTTGCCATCGACTGTATTTGCCGTAAGATGTTGCGCCCAGTCGGTACGTGTCCATCCTGTAAGCGGCGCGGGAATGCTTGTCGGTTGCCAGAATGGCTGCGCTGTTGCTGCAGTATTATTTCCCGCATAGAACTGGATCTCTTCTCCTGTGTTTTTCCAGTAGATGTATTGGGGAACATTAGTGTAGGGGCCTGTACGATCCCGGATCTGCTGTAATTTTGCTTTTGTCTCAGCGATCTTTACCGCAAGCAGGTTCCATCTGATAAGATCATATTTGCGGATGCCTTCATTGCCAAACTCAAGGAAACGCTCATTCACGATCGCTTCAAAGAAGCCATTCTTATCATTAGGAGTGGTACCCATCCTACTCAGGTTGCCTTTATACCCCCGGGCTCTTACACTTTCGAATGCAGCTATGGCAGCAGCAGAAGGGCCATTATCCAGTTCATTGGAAGCTTCTGCATACATGAGCAATACATCTGAAAAGCGGATCATCGCCCAGTTGAATCCTACGTTCAGCACAGTACCAGGCAGCAGTGGCACCCTCCAGTCTCTGCGGTATTTTCCTGTATTGATCTCGCCAAGCCTCCTTAGTGTTTTAAGATTATTGGCAGATGGAACCTGGTACCAGGTAATGCTCACGTCGCGGCGAAGATCCACAGAGTCAAATGCATAAAAGTAATTGGCGAGTGTAAAAATTCCGCCGTCGCCTGCTCCGTACCGGGAAGCGTTATTCAATACAGGCCCATCGTAGTTACCCATCCGGCTGTCACTGTTTCCGTTACCACCGCCCGCACCTACTTCGAAAAGTATTTCGCCGTATGGGTCATACGAGAACGCAGATAGTTTTTTCCAGACATCGGCAAAGTCCGGGTTGAGATCATGCTGCGTCCTGTTCGCCATTAACTCGGAGCATTCGTCTTTGGTGATCTGGTAGTATTTTTTATAGTCGGGAGTGCGGTGCATCTGTCCCAGGCCGGGAGCGCGTCCTCTGAGGGAGTATCCTCCGCGAAACAACGCGATCCTCGCACGCAGTGCGATGGCGGCCCCTTTGGTGATGCGTTCATTACGGACCGTCTCTGTTCTCCAGGGAAGCAATGGTTTTGCAGTTGCGAGATCTTCCAGGATCTTATCATACGTTGAATCGCGATCGGATCTTGGGATAAACAGATCTTTCCGTTGATAGGCCGGGACCATCGGTGCGGGAACATCTCCCCAGTTCCGGATCAGGTCGAAGTAGAACTGTGCTCTTAGCGTCAATACTTCTCCGTACAACCGGCGGAGTTCTTTTTTCTGTTCATCAGTGCCGGTGTTGTATTGTGGCATCTGCGGGATCTGTTCAATACACAGATTAGCTTTTTCAATACCACGGTATAACTGACGGAAAGGATTGGATACTTCCGCATTGGTGAGCAATAACTGGTATCTGCCGATGCCGCGCCTGCCGTTATCAATATTCCCCTGTACAACACCCTCGTCGGAATCGTAAGGATAGTACAGGTTTAACCGGATACCATATCCATTGTTACCCTGAAGTTCATCATATACGCCGATCACTGCGTTGTAGGCATTGGTAGGATCGGCGAAGACCTGCGGGATACTGTATTCAGAAACAGGCTCTACCTGTGTGTATTTTTTGCAGGCCGTATTGCAAAGCAACAGCGCTGCCATATAGAATGCGAATGGTTGGAAGTGTTGTCTTTTCATGATCAAGTTCGGTTTGTTTTTTAGAAACTAACATTTACACCAAATACCCATGCCCTGGATCTTGGATATGCGGCAAAATCAACACCCGGCGTAAGTGGGTCAGCGCGTCGGGCAGATACATCGGGATCATAACCGGAATAATTTGTAATGGTAGCAAGGTTGTTTACGGTTGCATAGATCCGCAGTGAAGAGATCTTTGCCATGTTCAGGACTTTCCTGGGAAGTGTGTAACCAATGGTTATGTTATTGAAACGGAGATAAGACCCGTCCTCGATCGCCCATGAATGCGGCCACCAGCGTTGTACTCTCACCGGTGTCCAGATCTTTGCATCCTGATTAAGCTTCGCCAGTTCGGCGGGGTCTGTGACGCGCTGACCTGATGCATTGATATACGTGAACCGGTCTTTTACAATGGAAAGCGTATTGAGGTCCGAGAATGCGCCATCAGTCCATTCAATCTTGTTCGCATTGAAGATATCATTGCCCACTACAAAATTGACAAACACGCTCATGTCAAAATTCTTAAAGGAGAATTGGTTGTTCCATCCGCCGGTGAATTTTGGATTTGCGTTGCCGATCACTTCGCGGTCATAGTCCGGCGTGATCACGCCATCCGGTACGCCATTAGGCCCGCTGATGTCTTTCCATTTCAACATGCCAGGCTGAGGTGTGCCATACACATTATTAGCGGCAATGCCAGGCTTCAATGTATATACCTGTGTGGCAGGATTGAAATCAAAATCACCGATACCAAAATAGCCGTCTGTTACAAAGCCATACATCAATCCGGCGGGCTGCCCTACTTTCACGAGGAATTCATCCACACCATCGCTTCCCTGCCATCCGGAGTTGCGGGTGATCTCATTTACTCCACCCAGACTTTCGATACGATTGCGGTTAAGGGAAATATTAAAGCTTGTATTCCAGGTGAATTCCCTGCGCTGGACGGGTACTGCTGTTAACTGAACTTCTATGCCGCGATTGGATGTTGACCCAATATTCTGCAGTTGGGTTACATATCCGTTGGTAGGTGGAATGTTCACCTGCAAAAGCAGATCATTGGCAACATTGCGATAGAAGTCAACACTCAATTGCAAACGGCTGTTAAAGAATGCGAGATCAAGTCCGAGATTCTGCGTTGTATTTTTTTCCCATTTCAGGTTAGGATTCGACAAAGACACGGGCGCAAATCCAGGAAGAATGGAGTGGTTGAATGCATATTCGCCTGTGACGCCATACAGTTGCTGGTACAACAGGTTGCCGATACGGTTATTGCCGACAGCTCCGTAACCGTAGCGGATCTTGCCGTCTGTGAGCCACGGAAATTTATCCATGAATTTATACTTGCTGAATCTCCAGGCAACAGACCCGGATGGGAAAAGCAGGCTTCCGTTCTGATAGTTGAATTTCGAGGAACGGTCTGAACGAAGGTTGAATGTGGCAAGATAAATATCGTCATAACCATAATTAACCCGTCCAAACAGAGAGAAGATCCGACTGGGTGGATTTACAGACGACGAAGGCAAAGGCTGTAAAGATCCGGTAGGTGCAGAGCCAAGGCCCATGTTCGCGAGTGCTTTTTCAGGAGAGATATCAGCAGGGAAATAACGGGTTTCGAAATAAGTACTTTGCGCACGTTGTTCGATGATCTCCTGGCCAGCGAGTACGCTGAGATCATGATGGCCTTTGAAATTATTGACTGAATACTGGAGCGTGTTGGAGTTGTTGATCGTACTATTAAGCTGATTACCTTTTGACGCCAGTGGCAGTGTTGCATAGTTACGTGCCTGGTTGGTGATCTTGCTGTAGAAAATATCCTGGTTGATCGTCGTATTATCATATCCGAAAGTGGAGCGGAATACGAGATTCTTTGCCAGCCGGTAGTTCAGGTATGCTGTAAGATAAGTAGCCCTCGTAGATGCTTTCCTGTATTCAGCGGTTGTCAGCAGTACAGGATTTGTAGCCATGGACGCGAGGTAATAGGCTTCGTCAAAATCGTCTACCTGTCCATTCGGACGGTCAAGCGCAAATGGGCGGTAGGTGATGGCATGCCTTAGTTTGTTCAGGTGTCTTGCACCGCTGGTAGTGGTGCCGGCGCCATCAACCACCTGGTCGAGATAGCGTACAATGAACCCTACATTCAGTTTCTCAGATACTTTATGGTCGATCTTAAAGTTGACCAGGTTACGCTTGAATCCTGATTCAAGCTGAATGCCCTGTTCACGGTTGGCTGTAAAGCTCAGGTTGAACGTGGTTCCCTGGTTGCCACCGCTGACGGATATATTATGATTCTGATAGCCTGCTTTACGTCCGAATACTCTGTCCTGCCAGTTGACTGCGGGAATATCTTTATAAACACTCAGCGTATCCCAGGTAGTGCCATACGTGTTGGCAAAATTGGCGCTGTCGGTAATATTGCGGGTGCTTCTTTCGTACTGCCACATCACATAGTCATAAGGAGATAACACTTCCATTTGTTTGGAAAGTTTGCGCCAGCCTGCAGATCCGTTATAGGTGATCTGTGTTTTACCGCTGCGGCCGGCTTTTGTAGTGATCACCACAACACCATTTGCCGCACGTGCACCATAGATCGCCGTGGTGGAAGCGTCTTTCAACACATCCACTGTGGCGATATCCTGTGGTGCGATCACAGATAAGGCATTTTCCACCACAACGCCATCAACGATATAAAGCGGGGAATTATCCTGTGTGATAGAACTTCCGCCACGGACGCGGATGATAATGTCAGCGCCGGGCGCGCCTTCGGAAGAAACCACCTGCACTCCCGCGAGCCTTCCCTGCAAGGCTTCTGCGGCGGAGGAAAGCGGGATGTCTTTCAGTTGTTTTGAACTGACGGAGGATACGGCACCTGTCATACTTTTGCGGCTGACACTTTGATATCCGACCACCACTACATCACTTAGTGTGGACAGGTCTTCCTCCATCCTGATATTGATCACTGATCCCGTTACTTTTTGCTCGATCGTCTTGTGCCCGACATAACTGAACACAAGCGTTGCATCCCCGCCTGCGGGAACAGGTATGCTGTAGCGTCCGTCTTTATCCGTGATCACGATCGTCTGGCTGCCTTTTAATGTTACGGTCACACCGGCGAGGGCTTCCGTATTTCCTTGTTTGGATACCTGCCCGGAGATCTGCCTGTTCTGCGCAATAACAAGCGTGGAGAAGAACAGATAAAGCAATGAAAGAGAGAGTTTAATTTTCATTTCAAGCATGTTAATTTTAGAAGAATGGTTGTTGCGTACAGGGCATGAGGAGTCCGTTTCATACCCGGGGTTGATCTGCCTGCCATTGCCTTTGCGGCGATCAACGTTCCCGATATAAAAAGGAAGGAGATTCCTTAAATTCTACAATAAAGTTTTATTTGATTTTTTTCCTGGACCAGTCGTTTCTAAAAACAAGTTATGCAGTTTTATGAAAGACCTTTGTTTTTTCTATGCAAGCGTTCTCGGTAAATCCGGAAACTGATTATTGCGGGATTGGCTATTTTGCAGAGCGACATGATGATAGCTTTTCCCGCAAACGATTGTTTTGTGAGAAACAGGCTTTCGGAGGAACAGGTGAAGATCCAAAATATTTTCTGCGCTATATGCAGAAGCAGTCATTATATTTACAAAGCCTCATAGATTTCTATAAATGATTTTGTTAAGGCCTACTCAAACTAACTGCAGTGCTGAACCCGGTAAACAGGAATGACGATCTATTCGACGAGTTTTCTTCGGGAAAAGAAGAAGCTTTTAAAACGCTGCATAATGCGTACCGTCATCGCCTGCAATATTATGCACTGAGTTTTTCATTGACGAGGGAAGAGGCAGAAGACGTGGTTGGCGAGGCGTTTACCCGTTGCTGGCAGTCACACAAAACATTCGACGGCCTCGAGCATGTCAAAAATTTCCTTTACGTATCTACGCGCAATGCCGCCATCAATTTTCTGAATGCAAAGGGCCGGCAGAGGGTTCACCAGGAGAAATATAATGCAGAGCAGGCACAGCAGGAAGAGCCCTTCTCACACGAACGGGTGGAGTCAGAAGTCCTTCACCTGATCTATACAGGAATGAATACGTTGCCAACAGAATGCAGGCGGGTTTTTGAATTATATCTTCAGGACCTTGATACCGGCGAGATCGCCCTTCAGCTAAATATTTCCCCCGCTACCGTCCGGAGCCAGAAACGCCGAGCGATCCAACTGCTCAAGACAATGCTGCTGGACAAAGGCGCTGCAACGCCTGTACTGGCTGCCGCATTATCCATCCTGGAATATTTTCTGAATGCAGAATAATTTTTTGTTACTTCTTTGCACACTTTGTACCTCCCGTTTGTATATACTTTATCCATTGCCATAAACTTTATCCATGAAGGTTATTAGTGAAGATGAAATTGCGGTATTGCTGGTCTTATACATACAGGAAAAGATCTCCCCGGAACAACGGGAAATACTGGTATCCTGGAAAAATTCGTCCCCTGCCAATCTGCATCAGTTTGAGCAGCTGACGGATCCTGTCGTACTCCGGCGGAAACTAAAACTATACTCGGAAGTTGTTGCCGGGGAAGGAGAGGTTGTAAAAGAACCATCACGCGTGATCAGCATGATCCGAAAAAAATGGTTCAGCTATGCAGCTGCAGTAGTTGTTTTGATCAGCCTGGCTGTTTTTTTTAAACCATGGCCGGGTAAGAAAATTGAGAAATTGTCAACAACAACAACAGAGGGTTCTAATCAAAAATTACAGGCAACCAATTCAGCCGTACTTGTACTGGCTGATGGTTCGACGATCCTGCTGGATAGTGCGGTAAACGGACAGCTTACCCATCAGGAGGGAGTACAGGTGTTGAAGACCGGCGATGGCCAGATCAAATATCAGTCGTCAAAGGATAACATACCGGCCGCGAATGCGGGTGTAAATACGATCCGGACACCAAGAGGACGGCAGTATCAACTGAGCTTGCCTGATGGATCTCAGGTGTGGCTGAATGCGGCTTCGTCTATTACATTCCCACCGGTCTTCGACAGCAAGACAAGAAAGATCACTGTGCAGGGTGAGGTATACCTGGAAGTCGCAAAAGATACGCGGCGTCCGTTCCTGGTAAATGTCAATGATAAAGAAACAGTAGAGGTGTTGGGGACGCATTTTAATATTAATGCTTACGAAGATGAACCTTATATCAGAACAACGTTGATCGAAGGAAGTGTAAAGGTGGCGCGCGGAGAGTTGACGTCATTGCTGAAACCGGGTGAACAGGCGATGGTCAACGCAAAAGGAGCTTTGCAGAAATCAGCTGACGTAAATATTGAACAGGTGATCGCCTGGACCAAAGGCAAACTGGCGATCAATAGTGCGGACTTTCAGGGATTGATGCGGCAGATCTCCCGGTGGTATGATGTGGATGTTGTCTTTGCCGGCCAAATGCCGGATCTGAGAGTGGGAGGTTTTATACGACGGGATGTGAACGTATCGACTGTGCTGGACTTCCTGAAAGGCAACGGTGTAAAATATGAATTTGACGGAAAGACGATAACGATATTGTAATGACGTACCCCCTGAAACTATATATTAAGTATTTAATCATTAAAATAGTTCAACCATGAGAAAATAAAAGGAACTCAGGGTAACAAAAAAACGGGCTCTGTTTGCACCAGAACCCGCAACGATCAGGTTATCCATATAAAAAACAGACACGGTAATGACTGCTTACTTTCAAACCTAACCACCTAAAAGTATGAAATTGCTTGCACATGTAAAAGTCTTTGTGAAAAGACCTTTACCGGCCCAACTCTTTTTGACCATGAAACTAGCCGCTATTATATTGCTTACGACCGCACTTCACGTGAATGCACGTGGGTTTGCGCAGAGCATTTCCATTTCGGCAAAAAGCATTACGCTGAATGAAGTATTTAAAGAAGTAGAACGGCAGACTTCTTTCTCTTTTCTCTGGAATGAAAAGGAGTTCAATAAAGATCAAAAGATCAGCATCAGTGTGAAAGATGCTGACATCAATAAGGTGCTGACCATCTGTTTAAAGGATCAGCCGGTAACTTACCGCATCGTTGATAAGGTTGTGATGATAGAGAAAGTGAAAGAACCGGCCCCTAAGGTGGTGATCACTTCTCCGCCATCATCGCTGGAAGTCCGCGGCCGTGTACTGAACGAAGCCGGTGAGCCGGTGTCCGGTGTCAGTGTAACGGTGAAAGGTACCTCAAAGGGAACCAGCACCAATGAACAGGGCGAGTTTGAGATTGCGGGACTGGATGAAAAAGCCGTACTCGTATTCAGCAGTGTCAGCCTGGAAACGATTGAGGTAGCCGTGAATGGCCGCCAATCTATTGCCGTTACACTGAAGAAAAGTATCGTGGAGTTGCAGCAGACTGTTGTAACGGCACTTGGTATCAAACGCGACAAAAGAAATCTTACTTACAGCACGCAGGAGATCAAAGGTGCTGAACTCACCCGTACAAAAGAACCGAGTGTACTTAATGCGCTTGCCGGTAAAGTATCCGGGGTGCAGATCACGAGTTCGTCGGGCGCGCCGGGCGCGTCTACAAGGATCGTTGTTCGCGGTGCCACTTCAGCACTTGGCGACAACGAAGCTCTGATCGTACTCGACGGTATTCCTATCAACAATGCTGAAACCGGTGCCGTTGGCGCAGGAGCCGGCAGCAGTCGCCTTATCGATATTGATCCCGCGACAATCGAAAACATAAACGTATTAAAGGGTGCAGCAGCAACAGCATTGTATGGTGCCGCCGGCGCAAGAGGCGTGGTGATCATCACGACAAAAGGTGGTGGTATTGACCGCAAGCCTGTACTTTCTTTTACCACCGGCATTTCTGCAGATAAAGGGATCTTCCCGGAGTTTCAGAATAAATATGCGCAAGGCATTAATGGTGTTTACCAGGATGGCGATCGTGTTAAACAAAGTGCTGCATGGGGACCGTTGATGGATACGCTTAAAGTCAATGGAGCACCCGCTCCGAGGTTCAACCCGATCGATATGTTCTTCCGCACGGGACTTACCAATAATCATACGGTATCGCTTAGCGGCGGAAATTCCCGCTCCGGTTATTTTATGTCCTATTCTTATTTTGATCAGAAAGGCATCGTGCCGGAATCGTATTTCAAGCGTCATTCTGTGTTCGTGAAATATAATTCGCAGATCACAGAAAAACTAAGTTCAACTTTTCAACTCACTTATACCAATTCAAAACAAAGACGGACTCCTGAAGGTGTTACATTCGGACAGGCCGGACCGATCTTCGTTACTTACAATCAGCCGATCTCCTGGAATCCATTCCCGATCTTTTCGGCTGATGGAAAGCAGCGCGTCTTCCGTACAGCACGGAACAATCCTTACTGGGATCTTGAAAATGTATATAACCAGTATCTCGTAAATCGTTTCATCCCTGTAATGACGCTGACTTATCAGTTCAATAAATGGCTGAGCCTGTCTAACCGTGCAGGAGCCGATATTTTCGCAGAACAGGATGTTTATAAAGAAGCCCCAAGCGGTGCATTAAATACCGCAGGCCGGTTGGTCAACAATAATATCAATTTCCGCCAGTTCAACAATGACCTGATCCTGACAGCGAACAAGCAGTTCGGGGATTTCTATGTCAACCTTATCGCCGGGAATAATATCTACTCAACTTATACGCAGCGCAACAATATAGAAGGTGTTGGCTTACCCGTAAATAACTTTGATAATATCTCGGCAGCGTCCACGGTTACTGCTTCCAGCAAGTACTATTTGCAACGGAAGGTTGGATTCTATGCGCAGGCGAACGTGGATTATAAAAAGTTCCTGTCCCTTGCTGTTACCGGTCGTTATGATGGCAGTTCGGTACTTGCGTCGGACAATGCCTTCTATCCTTACGGTTCTGTTGCTGGAAGTTTTGTATTCTCGGAATTGCTTCCCGGCATTAAAAGCGTAATGCCCTTCGGTAAGCTGCGTGTTTCTTATGCAACGGTAGGTAATGACAACGTTGGTGTGTATTCCCTCAACACGCCTTTCACCGCCGCAACTATCAATAATATCCGTTTTCCTTATATGGGGCAATCAGGATTCCTGCTTAGTTCGATCCTTGGCAACCCTAATCTGAAGAACGAGCGGCTGAATGAGTTCGAAGTTGGTTTGGAAACAAGATTGGTGAATAACAGGATCGGCCTCGAAGTCTCTTATTTCAAAAGAAAATCTGTTGACGGTATTATCCCGGGTGTATCAATTTCTGCAGCTTCAGGATTTGATGGTACTACGGTGAACTCAGCTCAGATCACCAATAAAGGAATAGAGGTGTTATTGAATGCGGCTGTTATTAAGACCAATGATTTTAACTGGAACCTGACTACAAGCTTTACGCGGATCAGGAATAATGTAGATGCTCTTTATGGCGATCTTACAAGCCTGGGCCGTATTATCGTCGGCCAGCCTTACAATATCTTCTTTGGAAGTCGTTTCCAACGCAATGCCGAAGGTAAAGTGATGGTGGGAGCGAACGGACTGCCGATAGTTGATGCAACTCCGGGTATTATCGGCGATGCCAATCCTGATTGGTTGGCGGGTATTACCAATACATTTACCTATAAAAATCTTAGCCTTAACTTCTTCGTGGATATCAAAAAAGGTGGTGATATATTCAATTCTACCGAACTGAACAACTATTTCTTCGGTACTGCTAAAAGTACTGAAGACAGAAGCCCGATCGTGTATGACGGCATCAGCGTTGTGGATAATAAGCAGAACAAAGTAGAGGTTAAGGCGCAGGATCTTTACAGATATTACTCTGATATCAATGAGCCGGCAATGCAGGATGCTACGTATATCAAGTTGAGGAATGTGTCTTTATCATACAATCTTGATAAACTCTTTTCGAAAAGATCATTTGTGAAATCAGCTGCGGTAACGCTCACCGGGAGAAACCTCTGGATCCACGCACCACATTTTACCAGTGGTGATCCTGAAGGCAGCACAAATGGCAGCAGCAATGAAGATCAGGGGTATTATGGTTACGCATATCCTTCTACCAGGTCTTACAACATTACACTCAGGTTTGATTTTTAATTCACCGGAAATTGAACAACAATGAAAAAACTACTCATCATATTATTTGTTTGTACGCTGGCTGGCAGCTGCAAAAAGTTCATCGATGTAAATCATGATCCGAACAATCCGCAGGATGTGCAGGAAGCGCTATTGCTTGCGCCTGTGGAACTGGCTATTTCCCATTTGCAGAATGGCGGTAAAGCAGCTTTCATTATCCAAACTTACATGCAGAACTCCGCACTGGCGCAGGATGCACCGAATACTGATACATATCGCCTGGCGAATGTAGAGCTGGATGGTGAATGGAGTGATGTATATGTTCGTATCCTGAACAACCTGAGAATTCTGATACAGAAATCGGAAGCGAGTGGGAAAAGCAACTATGTAGCGCTGGGTAAGATCCTGACGGCTTTTACATTGGGAACGGCGACTGATATCTGGGGTGATATTCCTTATTCGCAGGCTTTTAAAGGGGTAGATGACCTGAAACCTGCGTATGATAAGCAGGAAGATATTTACAAAACCATGCAGCAATTGCTGGATGACGGCATCGCCGAGATCAATAAGAATCATGCAACAATTCCGGGAAAAGATGATCTCTATTACAACGGTAAGATGGAATCATGGAAAAGACTTGCCTATACGCTGAAAGCGCGGTATTATATGCACCTCATCAAAGCTCCGGGTTATACGGCTGCGAACCAGGCAACACTGGCTTTAGATGCTTTGCAAAATGGATTGCAGGCAGTGACGGATGATTTCAGAATGACTTATCCCGGCGCTGCTGGACAGGAAAGCCCCTGGTTCCTTAATTTTCAACCACGCTATACTGTTGTGCTCGCCTCCACTTTTGTAGACAGCCTGATCAGCAGGAACGATCCAAGACTGTCGAAGATCGTCAAGAAGTCAGTCTCCGGAGGTTTGTATCGCGGCAGAGTGATCGGCTCAACCATTGAGTCTCCTGATTCCTATTCTTTTCCTACGGACTTTTATGCAGGCATAGGTGCTCCGAATAATCTTCTTACCTATTCCGAAGCGCTTTTTTTAAAATCAGAAGCGACCCTGATCAAAGCTGGTTTTGCCGCAGCGCAACCGATTTATACCCAGGCAGTGCAATCCAATATGACGAAGTTGTCTGTAGCTGCAGGCGATGTGAATGCTTACCTGGCAACCCGCGGCACACTTACTGCAGCCAAAGCTCTTCAATTGATCATAGAAGAAAAAGCGATTGCGAATTATTTAAGTCTTGAAACATTTACTGATTGGAGACGGACTGGTTTTCCTGCATTGTCTTTGGTGAAAAATGCTGTAACCACAAGTATTCCCCGTCGTCTTTTATATCCACAAAGCGAACAGATCAATAATCCACAGCCGCAACAGGCGGCAAAGCTTACCGACAAGGTTTGGTGGGATAACTAGAAAATAAAGTTTAGTGTTTGGCTCTTTCCAGGTGGGGAGGAAGGGGGATGCTTTGCCATTGCGAGAATGGCAGATAGTCCCCCGGAGAGCCATCCTGGCTTATACCGGGCTGCACTCACTATAAAAACGATCATTATGCCAGCGAAGAATGTTACCAGAAGAAAATTTGTAGCAGACAGCGGTCTGCTTGTCTCCGGACTGATGGCAATGGGTTTGCCGGTATGGAGGGATCAGTTTGCACCGAGCGATAAGATCCGTCTGGGGTTGATCGGCTCGGGCAACCGGGGCTGCGGTTTGGCCAGCCTTCTTAAGCCAATGCCGGGTGTAGAGCTGATTGCCTGCTGCGACATCCAGCCAACGCAAACAAAGAATGCATTGCAGTATGCCGCAAAAGGAGCAAAAGCTTATACCGATTATCGCCAGTTAC
Organism: Terrimonas ginsenosidimutans; assembly: GCF_022012415.1. Classification (GTDB taxonomy): domain Bacteria; phylum Bacteroidota; class Bacteroidia; order Chitinophagales; family Chitinophagaceae; genus Terrimonas_A; species Terrimonas_A ginsenosidimutans. The sequence continues at coordinate 260,846 of NZ_JAKLTR010000008.1, read as the reverse complement.
TGCAGGATAAAAATATTGACGCAGTCATTATTGCAACGCCTTTATTCCTGCATTATCAGATGGCAATTGATTCACTTGCTGCCGGCAAACATATCTACATGGAGAAATCCGTAAGCTATGATATACCGCAGGCTGTATCCCTTGCTAAGAAAGTGAAGGAATCTAAACTGGTATTCCAGGTTGGGTATCAATACCGGTACTATTCTCTTTATCATAAGATCCGTGAAGCGATCAAACAGAACTGGCTTGGTAAGATCACGCATTTTGAGTGCCAGTATAACCGGAATTCAAACTGGCGGAACCCTGTTAGTGATCCGAAGCTCGAAAGAGTGATCAACTGGCGTATGTACAGGGAGTATTGTGGCGGCCCACTTTCTGAACTGTGCGCGCACGAGATCGATATGGTCAATTATCTGCTGGACGGGCATCCGGTTAAAGCTGTCGGTTTAGGCGGCATCAATTACTGGAAAGATGGCAGGGATACATTTGATCATGTACGCACTGTGTATGAATATCCAGAAGGAGTAAAGGCAGGTTTTACTTCTGTATTATCAAATGCCTTTAACGGATATAATATCAAAATTTTTGGCGATAAAGCCACAATAGAGATCCAGCGCGAACAGGCATTTATATATGCTGAGTCCACTGAAAATAAAAAAGGGATCGTTGACGGTGTGACCGGTGCAACGATCGAAGCGACAACGCAGGGCAAGGCAGTGGAGATCCCTTTTAAGAAGCCGGGAGAAGAAGACGTGGAGCCGACCACCTTCGCGATGCGTGATTTCTTTGAATGTATCCGTCAAAGCCGCGAACCAATCTCCAATGTGATCAATGCCGGTGAGTCATCCATTGCTATCCATTTGGGGAATATGGCCATGGATAAAGAAACTGTTCAGTACTGGAAGCCGGAGTATTCTATTCGCTGACACTAAAAACAATCACCTTGTCAACTACTCAATCAACGAGTCCCTCAGCCGCCGCCCGGACCGGAGGGTTTAGAAAATGGCTGCAGGCGCTTGGTCCGGGGATCATCACTGCTGCACTTGTATTCGGTCCGAGCAAAATCACCATCTCCTCTAAGCTGGGTGCGGAATTTGGCTTTTCGCTTCTTTGGATAGTTGTGATCACGATTTTGTTCATGGTCGTGTTTACATCCATGGCAGCAAGGATCGGCATCGCTACCAATCAATCTGTACTTGCAACGATCCGCGAGAAATGGGGTAGAGGCGTTTCTGTCGCTATCGGCATTGGTGTGTTCCTGGTTGCGACCTCTTTCCAGGCAGGAAATTCTATCGGGATCGGGATCGCATTTGCCGAACTTACCGGAACAAAACCATTGCAATGGATCATTGTTTTCAACCTCGTCGCACTCGGTCTTTTATTCTTCCGCAGTTTCTATAAAGTACTGGAGAAACTGATGATCGCACTCATCTGTTTGATGTTGCTTGCATTTCTGATCACCCTGTTCTTGTCTCAACCAGGGATCGATGATGTGGCGAAAGGATTTGTGCCATCCTCCCAACCGGGATCTTTTCCGTTGGTGACAGCATTTATTGCATCCTGTTTTTCCATCGTGGCTGCATTTTATCAGTGTTACCTGATCCAGGAAAGGAAACGCGTAGCACCTGCGGGAACGGTGATCAAAGACCGCAGTTTTACCGGGATCTTCATTCTCGGATTGATGACTGCGATCGTCATGATCTGTGCCGCTATGGTATTGCATCCGAAAGGTATAAGGGTGAATAGCGCAACGGACATGGCCAGGGCCCTTGAGCCGTTATTTGGTAAGTATGCTTCATCGCTTTTTCTGATCGGCTTGTTCGGCGCGTCTTTCTCTGCGCTGGTCGGAAATTCGACACTTGGTGGATCTGTATTAGGCGATGCGTTGGGTAATGGCAGCAGCCTGCATTCCAAAGCAAATAAAACATTGATCGGTATTGTGATGATCATTGGGGCAGTTATTGCGATCGCCTTCGGCAAACTCCCACTGGAGCTGATCGTGTTTGCACAAAGCATCACCATACTGATCGTTCCTTTTATCGGGGTCGTGATGTATGCTATATCGATGGACAAAAAACTGATGGGAGTACATAAAGGTTCAACCGTAGCAAATGTTCTTGGTGCTGCTGGTTTATTGCTGATCATCGGGCTGGCCATTGAAAGTGTAAGGACTTTATTCTTTTAAGAAAAATAAAAAAACAGTATGGAAAATATACAGGATCTCTATGCGCAACTACTGCAACCTTCAGATGCGTTGCTCAGCGACATAGCAAAACTGAATGGAGATATTCTTATTCTCGGAGCAGGCGGAAAGATGGGGCCGTCCATGGCCAAGCTGGCAAAGCAGGCCATCGACAAAGCCGGAGTGAAGAAGAAAGTAATCGCAGTTTCCCGTTTTTCAGAAGCCGGACTGGAAGATGAATTGAACCAGGCAGGCATTCAGACGATCAGCGCAGATCTGCTGGAAGATGCTCAACTCGAAGCCTTGCCCGATGTGAAAAATGTACTATACCTCGCCGGCACAAAATTCGGCACAACCGGTAAAGAGTCTTTCACCTGGGCAATGAACGCGTACCTGCCGGGGCGCGTGGCCGAGAAGTACAAACATTCAAACATCGTAGTGTTCTCCACAGGAAATGTATACCCGCTTACACCGGTTGTTCAGGGAGGCGCATCGGAGTCGGACGCTCCGGAACCGATCGGTGAGTATGCTCAGTCATGTCTTGGAAGGGAGCGCTTGTTCCAGTACAGCTCTGCAAAGTATAATACACCCGTGTTACTGTACCGGCTGAACTATGCGAATGATGTGACCTACGGTGTTCTGCTTGAGATCGCAAAATCTGTCAGGGATGAAAAGCCGATCAACCTGAAGATGGGTAATGTGAATGTGATCTGGCAGGGAGATGCGAATGAGATCGCGATCCGTTCGCTATTGCATTGCGAAGTACCCGGTAAGATCCTGAATGTAACGGGGCCGGAAACGCTCTCTGTCAGATGGATTGCGCAGGAGTTCGGGAAGCTCTTCGATAAGCAACCAAGGTTCATTCATGAAGAACAGTCAACAGCATTGCTGAGTAATGCTTCTGAATGCATGAAGCTGTTTGGCTATCCACGCACGTCTGCAAAACAAATGATCAGTTTGTTGGCGGAATGGCTTAAACAGGGAGGGAAAACGATCAATAAAGAAACACATTTCCAGGAAAGAGACGGTAAGTTTTAATCATTTTATGAACACGACATTGAATAAAGATATTGAGGCCTTGCTTCATGCGGGTACCGTTATTCCGGCACATCCGCTGGCACTGACCAAAGAATTGAAAATTGATATAGCCCGGCAACGGCTACTGACGCAGTATTACATAGCGGCGGGCGCTGGTGGTGTGGCCGTTGGCGTACATACGACGCAGTTTGAGATCAGGAAACCGGAGTTCAATCTTCTGGAAACGGTGCTGGCAACAGCCGCTGAGGAAATTGAACAGGCAGGTCTGAAACGCCCTTTTATTAAAGTAGCAGGTGTGTGTGGGCCATTAGCGCAGGCAGAAGAAGAAGCCAGGCTTGCCGTCAAATATGGCTATCACTACGGATTGCTAAGCATGGGTGGGTTGTCGCATCTATCCGAAAAGGAACTGCTGCAGCGGGCAGAAGCCGTTGCTCAGATCATTCCGGTGTTTGGATTTTACTTACAGCCAGCTGTTGGCGGACGCATACTTAGTTATGATTTCTGGCGACAGTTTGCAGAGATCAAGAATGTAAAAGCGATCAAGATCGCAGCGTTCAACCGGTATCAGACTATAGATGCGGTTAGAGGCGTTTGTGATTCCTCCCGGAGAGATGCGATCGCCCTGTATACCGGCAATGACGACAATATCGTTGCAGATCTTCTGACGCCATACAGATTTACAGTAAATGGCCAACCGGTAGAAAAACGATTTGTTGGTGGATTACTTGGGCACTGGTCAGTATGGACCAGCAAAGCTGTCGCACTGCTCGCAGAGATCAAAGAATGTATTCAGCACGACTATAAAGGAATTGAAAAGTTACTGGCGAAGAATATTGAAGTTACGGATATGAACGCTGTCATCTTCGATGTTTCACATTCTTTTCGCGGTTGCATTGCGGGTATTCATGAAGTGCTAAGGCGACAAGGTCTTTTGCAGGGCATCTGGTGTCTTGACCCGGAAGAAAAACTATCGGAAGGTCAGGCAGAAGAGACAGACAGGATCTGCAGAAGTTATCCTGCTCTTACAGATGATCGGTTTGTAACTGAGTTTTTAAAATCGAAACAATTATAAAGTTCCTTGAGCCGCTGCTTCTTGATATTGATCTGTTGTATTGCGTTTTTTGTCTTGCCGGCTTTCAATACGGCAAGAGGGAAGGAGTTGCTGCCATTTTATGTGGAAGGAATAGCGCAGGGAACTACATATCATATTACTTATTATGCGGAAAGTGAGCGGGTGAGCAAGTCGCAGGTGGATAGTGTTTTTAAATCGATCGATCGGTCGCTTTCGATCTATCAGCCAGGTTCGCTGATCAACCGGTTTAACGAATCTGCGGATGGAATATTGATGGATCAGCATTTGAGGAATGTTGTTAAGAAGTCGATGTTTATAGGCAGGTCTACAAATGGTGTCTTTGATATTACGGTATTGCCATTGGTACAAGCCTGGGGTTTTGGCGTAAATAGAAAGGTTACGCCACCAGATTCAGTCGCTATTCGGTCCTTGCTTGATTGTGTGGGTTCGGCTAAACTTTTAATCAAGGGCAATTATCTGGAGAAGAGAAATGCCTGTGTTAAGATTGATGTGAATGGTATTGCGCAAGGCTACTCTGTAGATGTACTGGCCGGTTTTTTTGAAACTAAGAATGTGCGCAACTACCTGGTTGAAGTGGGCGGCGAGATCCGTGTCAGGGGTAAGAAATATCCGGGAGCATCTGCAATGAGGATCGGGATTGAAGCTCCGGCAAAAACGGCAACAGATTCCCAGATCCTGCAACATGTTATGGAAATACCAGGCGGCGCGGTCACAACGTCGGGAAATTACCGGAAATATCATGCATCCGACGGAAAGAAGATTACGCACCTGATCTCTCCGGCGACCGGTTATCCGTTTACGAATGAATTGCTGAGTGTAACGGTATGGGCGCGTGATGCGATCACCGCTGACGGGTATGATAACGCACTAATGGGGATGGGCTTGAAAGAGGCGTTCGCTTTTCTATCAAAACACCGGGACATAGAGGCGTTTTTTATTTACAAAGACAATAGCGGCATGATCAGGGATACTGCAACGGCTAAGTTTTATCAGCAGATCATCAAATAACAGGAACAAATTTATTATTGGTGACACTACTCGATCAAATAAAGAAAAAGGCGGAAGAGATATATCCTCTTATCGTAGAACACAGGCGATACCTGCATCGTTTCCCGGAGCTATCCTTCCAGGAACATTGTACCGTTGCGTTTATCAGGGATTGCCTGTATAAAGCCGGTATTGATCCGCAACCGATCGGGGATACAGGTTTGCTTGCCAGGATAGAGGGCGGTCTGCCGGGAGATAAGCTTGTGCTACTGAGAGCAGACATAGATGCCCTGCCGATCCACGAGTTGCGTCAAACCGAATATACCTCTGCCAACCCCGGCGTTATGCATGCCTGCGGACATGATGCGCATACGGCTTCGCTGATCGGAGTGGCGATGATACTTCATTCCATCAGAGATTCATTTGCAGGGACAGTAAAACTGTTGTTCCAGCCGGCCGAAGAGATCCTGCCCGGTGGCGCATGCCAGATGATCAGGGAAGGTGTGCTGGAAGAGCCTGGACTAATCGGGGTGATCGGACAACATGTAATGCCGGCATTGCCGGCGGGCAGGATCGCCTTACGTAAAGGAAGGTTCATGGCATCAAAAGACGACCTGCATATAACAGTGAATGGCCGGGGTGGACATGGCGCGCAACCGCAGGAGAATGTGGATCCGGTTGTAATTGCTGCACATATTGTGATTGCATTACAGCAACTGGTCAGTCGGTTCTCACATCCTGCCACGCCGTCTGTTCTGTCCATCGGCCGCTTTCTCGCAAACGGAGCCATCAATGTAATTCCGGATAAGGTTGAAATGCAGGGTGCGTTTCGCACCATGGATGAGAACTGGAGGTATGATGCGCACGCCAAAATGAGAAAGATGGCTATAGGAATTGCTGAGAGTATGGGTGGGACTTGTGAGTTCCGGATTGAAACGGGTTATCCTTTTCTTGTTAATGCTGATGACCTGACAGATAATGTGGCTGTATTTGCGGGAGAATATCTTGGGGAGAATAATATAGAAGAAGCGGCGATCTGGATGGCTTCCGAAGATTTTGCTTATTACTCCCAGCAAACAGACGCCTGTTTTTATCTGCTGGGAACAGGTAATGAATCAGCTGGCATCAAAGCATCGCTTCATTCTCCTGATTTTGATATAGACGAATCAGCACTTTTATTAAGTACCGGATTGATGGCCTATGTTGCGCTGCGGCAGCTGGGCAATAATACTTAACGAATTTAAACGCTATGCCATCACCTGCTTCTGCCTCATCCCGGTTTACCAGCCTTGATGTTTTCCGGGGAATGACGGTCTGCTTCATGATTATTGTAAATACACCCGGAAACGAAGACCTGGTGTATGCGCCGTTAAAACATGCTGCATGGAATGGATTTACTGTCACTGATCTCGTTTACCCTTCGTTCCTGTTTGCTGTCGGGAATTCTGTAAGTTTTGTGAAAGAGAAATGGATGTCTCTGAAACAATCGCCGGTTCTTTACAAGATCATCAAACGCAGCCTGATCATTTTTCTCCTCGGCTATCTCCTGCATTGGTTTCCTTATGTAAACGATAACGGAGCGTATACATTCATCAACTTCTCGAATGTAAGGGTGCTGGGTGTTCTTCAACGGATCGCATTGGCGTATGGTATTGCCTGTTTGATGATCTATTACTTTAATACGCGAACGATCATCGCAATGAGTGTTGCGCTGTTGCTGGGGTATTGGGTACTCCTTGTAGCTGGCGGTGATCTTACGCTCGAAGGAAACATTGTCAGGCATTTTGATCTGATCATAATGGGTGAAGAACATATGCCCGTAAGACAGGGTGTTGCGTTTGAAGCACAGGGTTGGCTGGGAACGATCCCTGCTATAGTAAATGTAGTGGCAGGTTATATCGCCGGAATATTTATTCGCAAGAAGGGTAATACCTATGAAACACTGGCTTTACTCTGTATCGCCGGATTTTCTTTGTATACGATTGGATGTTTCTGGGACCTGTTCCTGCCGATCAATAAGAAACTATGGACGGGCTCTTTCGTCTGTTATACCATCGGCTTTGATTGCCTGATCATGGCAGTCATTATCTACATCATTGAATTCCGGAACAGGCGAAGCTGGACTTACTTCTTTGAAGTATTCGGAAGAAATCCCCTCTTCATCTACATACTCGCAGAGATCGGAGAACATGCACGCAATAATATTTATACAAGTTCCGGTAAGCCGATCAGTCGCTGGATTTTCGATGCCACTGTTCCGGAAAGCATACCCTATCTCGGATCATTATTACTGGCGATCGCGTTTACGCTGCTCTGCTGGCTGGTAGGTTATGCGCTGGATAAGCGGCGCATTTATGTTAAGGTTTGAATACGTATTTATGGTCCATTATATAAAAGCTCATTATGCAAAGTGAAGTCAACAGAAGAGAGTTTATCAGGAACTCTGCTATTGCAGGTATCGGCATGGCTGTTTTACCGTCCGCCTTATCTGCAACTGGTATGAAAACAAAAGTGCGGTTGGGTTTGATTGCCGTTGGAAGACGTGGCCAGGTTCACGTGGCTGAATTGCTTAACAGAACCGATGTTGAGATCGTGGCCATGGCTGATCCGGATACGCAGATGATGGCTAAGACAAGAGCCCTTATTTCCGCCGCGGGAAAGAAATTGCCTGCAGAATACGCAAAGGGCAATGATGATTATAGAAACCTGTTGAAAAGAGACGATGTTGATGCGGTACTGATCTCTTCTCCGTGGGAATTGCATTTTGAGCATTGCGTTGAATCTATGCGGGCAGGTAAACCTGTCGGGCTTGAAGTAGGTGGCGGACTCACGTTACAGGAATGCCGTGATTATGTGCAGGCGTATGAACAAACAAGGGTTCCGGTGATGATACTCGAAAATGCTTGTTACCGTCGCGATCTGATGGCTATTACCAATATGGTGAGAAAAGGATTGTTTGGTGAACTATTGCATCTTCAGGGCGGCTATCAGCATGATATGCGAGCGCGAAAATTCAATAATGGCACTGTGCCTGATACGCCGGGGATTGAATTCGGCCCCGGTACACCCAGTACTCCCGGCTGGCGTACGCAACATTCAGTAAACAGAAATGGTGACCTGTATCCAACGCATAGCCTTGGTCCCTTAGCGGTGATGCTGGACATAAACCGGGGGAACAGGATCACGGCTCTTTCTTCCGTGGCAACAAAATCAAGGGGATTGCATCGCTACATCATGAACAATATCCCCGCAGGACAAAAGCACAGGAACGCCGATGTTCAATTTAAACTCGGAGATATTGTAACTACGACGTTGCAGACAGCGAATGGAGAAACGATCGTTCTCACGCATGATACTTCTTCCCCGCGTCCCTACAATCTCGGCTTCCGGGTTCAGGGAACCGCCGGGCTTTGGCAGGAATCCGGGGGAGGTGAGTTCGCTGATGGTTTACTGTATCTCGAGGGGGCAAGTCCGGCAAAGAAATGGGAGTCGCCTTCTCCCCACTTACAGGCAAATGATCACTCGCTTTGGAAAGTATTCGGCAGGCAGGCGGAAAGTGCAGGACATGGTGGGATGGACTTTTTCATATTGCATGCTTTTATCGAATGCATCAAACAAGGAAAAGATTTTCCATTGGATGTCTACGATCTGGCTACCTGGCATGCGATCACACCGTTGAGTGAAACCTCCATTGCGCAGGGCGGACAACTTCAATTGGTTCCTGATTTTACCAACGGGGCCTGGCAGCGCCGTAAACCTGTTTTTGGATTGAACAGTGAATATTGATTATACTAAAAATAGTTATGATGATCATTTATCGCAATAAGATAATAACACAAAGCTCTTTCTTTAGAGCAGTCATTGTCCCGGCTTTTTTATCCATCCTTCTGGGTAATGTCGCAATCGCCCAGGATCGAACTGTCCCCGGGGAGTTAAGTTCTCCGTACCCTACTGTAACAAACCTGGCGGTTGAATGGCTGATCAATGGCGATGATAATCTAAATGGAGTTGTGCAGGTGAAATACCGGAGCAAGGGGAGTGCTGCCTGGAAAGAAGCCATGCCATTGCGAAGGATACCCGCTGGTTATAACAACACGGCATTGAAACATCCTACAAAAGTGGCTGGCTATAATGGTTTCGGCTGGAAGAATAAACATTCCGGAAGCATTTTCGATCTGCAGCCAGGCACTGCCTATGAAATAAAACTTTCGCTGAAAGATCCTGACGGAGGGAAAGCGGAAAAGACCATTCAAGCGCGGACAAGGCCGATCCCTGTCTATTCAAAAAATGCCAGGATCATCGATATCGCTCCCGGCGTTTATGATACGCTGTATACAGAAAGCGGTACAGAGAAAAGACCGGTTGTCTATCGTTGCAGTAAAGGTGAAGCGGTCTTCCGTTTCATAGAAGCTCGTGAACGTAAATGGGTTTTCCTTGAGCAACTGACCGTTAAGAACCCGGCTGCAAAAGGTACAGGGATCAGGTTGACCGGCGCAGAAAATTGCGTAGTGCAATACTGTACGATTCGCGCTACTTACGGCATCATTGCCTATTACCCCGGTGCAATCAACTGTTATATCAGCGACAATACAGTGAGTGCGGATTTTGAATGGAGCAATGAAGCGATGGGTGCACAGGGAAAAAATATTGGCGAGGGAATTCAACTCACCGGTTCGGGAAATGTGATCTGTTATAACCGCGTTGCCGGCTACAGGGATTGCATCTCATTTATGGAAGACTGGGAAGTATTAAGCCAGGTTTGCAATGATATTTACAATAATGATGTGGAAGGCGGACTGGATGATGGGATCGAGGCAGACTTTGCCTTTTCCAACTGCCGCATTATGCGGAACCGACTTACAAATTGCTATGTGGGAGTGAGCTCGCAACCCGGGCTCGGTGGGCCGACTTACATCGTTCGTAATGTGATGTATAACGTCGTTCATTCTGCGTTCAAGCTCAAGCGCGAAAGCAGGGGAGATGTAGTGTTGCACAACACCGTCATAAAAAGCGGAGCAGGGCTGGCGGGTAACGATACGATGGATCATGCCTATTTCCGCAACAATCTCGCATTCGGCGGCCCTAACGGAGGGATCAATTGGGGCGGCTATGGCGCAGGACAACCCTTTGCCGCCAATATTATATCACCCGGCAAACATAGTAGTTTCGACTATGATGCGGTTGGTGTTTATAACACGCCGTATATGGCACTGATCGGTGACCGGCCTTTTTCAGAGGTAGAAAAAAACGGGATTGAACGACTTGACTTTAAACTGACATTCCCGGGAATTGAATTTCCTTATCCGCCTGTCCCTTTACGTAAGCCGCCAGTGCTCAAGGTTGCGGAAGGTGCACGTTCGGAAGATGCAGGAATACTGATCCCGAATATCAATGATCAATTCAGCGGAAAAGCTCCTGATTGTGGTGCCTATGAAGCGGGGCAGCCTGTGCCGCATTATGGTCCGCGTATAAAGAACTAACCTGTTAAATCCTGTAACTATTCCATCATGAAGATCTCCTTGCTTGCTGCATCATGCCTGTTCTCACTGATTACATTTTCTCAGAACCCGGGAACGATCAAAGAATATAAAAAGACATTTACAACTTATCCCTTCTCAGACCCAAGTCCGGTTCCAATGCTGAACCAGGTGTATCCTTATTTCAGGTATGATGGATTCACTGCAAAATCCATTCAGCGGGAATGGAAAGTAGTGGAACTGCAGAATGACTATCTGACATTGCTGATCCTGCCGGAGATAGGCGGCAAAATATGGACCGCGATTGAACGATCTACGAACAGGCCATTCATTTATTATAACCAGGTGGTGAAGTTCAGGGATATCGCTATGCGCGGTCCATGGACAAGTGGTGGGCTTGAAGCCAATTATGGCATTATCGGTCATACACCTAATTGTGCAACACCGGTCGATTACCGGACGATCAAAGATGAAGACGGTACTGTGACCTGTGTGATCGGGGCACTTGATCTGCTGACAAGAAGCAACTGGCGCCTCGAGATCCGTCTCGAAAAAGACAAAGCCTTTTTTACTACCCAGTCATTCTGGTATAACGGAACGCCGATAGAGCAACCCTATTATCACTGGATGAATGCAGGGCTGAAAACATCAGGCGATCTCGAATTCGTTTTGCCGGGTAACCAGTTCATCGGGCACGATGGATCTTCCTCTTCATGGCCGATCAATTCCGTTAATGGAAAGAATCAGGCAAAGTATGATCAGAATGATTTCGGTGGCTATAAATCGTATCATGTGTTTGGGGAATACGCCGACTTTGCCGGCGCTTACTGGCACAAGGACAGTATGGGAATGATCCGTTACAGCACGCATGATGATAAAGCCGGGAAGAAGGTTTGGGTATGGGGGCAATCACGGCAGGGAATGATCTGGGAGAAATTGTTGACAGATAATGACGGACAGTACGTTGAACTGCAATCAGGTCGCGCATATAACCAGGCAGAAGAAGGCAGCAGCCTGACTCCTTTTAAACAGATAGGACTCTTTCCTTATGGCACTGAAGTATGGAAAGAATACTGGTATCCTGTACTTAAAACGAAAGGGATCGCTCAGGCTACGGAATATGGGGCATTGAATATAAAAACGGAAGATGAATGGCTGAAGATCTACTTCTCACCTGTGCAGCCGATCAATGATACGCTCACTGTTTTCCAGGAGGGAACGATCGTTTTCAAAAAATACCTTGCCTTAAAGCCGCTGCAGTCATTCATAGATTCCGTTCAGCTCAATGATGCAAAGATCAACAAGATCACAGCAAGTATCGGAAAAGCCAGGCTTCGTTATAATGGAGACCCGGCGGCAAACCTGCTGGCCCGCCCTGCTCAGGCTACGCCAGCAATAGACTGGAATTCTTCACAGGGACTTTACCTCTTGGCGAAAGAAGCGATGAATGAGAAGAAGTTTCCCCTCGCTGAGGAAAAGCTACTGGCCGCTTTGCAGTTGGATTCTTCAAACCTCCCCGCACTCGTGTGCATGTCTGAATTACTCTTCCGCAATATGCGTTATGAAGAAGCACTTGCCATAGCAAAAAAGATCCTTGGTATGGATACCTATCATCCTGCGGGAAACTATTACTATGGATTGATCAATTTGAAGCTTAATAAAATAACAGATGCGAAGGATGGATTTGATCTCGCTACATTATCCCCCGTATATCGCGGTCAGGCCTATACCGAACTGATCAGGCTTTACTTCGCCGAAGGCAACTATGAAAGGGCGGGTCTCTACGCATCCCGCGCTTTAGCGGCCAATATCTATAACATGGAGGCGTTACAGTTACAGGCAATGGTCTGCCGCTACCAGGGTGATAAGGTTCAGGCAGGTAAAATACTTCAGACGATTGATGCGTACGATAAATTGAATCACTTTACCCGGTTTGAAAAGTATTACCAAAATCCGGATCACAATAATCAGGTTGCCTTTACATCGCTCATCAGAAATGAATTGCCTGTTGAAACATTTCTTGAACTCGCCATCTGGTATTATAATGCTGGATGCATCAAAGAAGCTATTGCTTTGCTCGATATCAGTCCTGCTTCCGCAGAAACATCCTACTGGCTGAACTTTCTGAAAGGAAGTGTCATCGACTATACATCCATCGATAAGTTGCCGGCATTTCCTTTCCGTTCGGAAACCGGATGGGTCCTGGAGCAGCTGATCCGCAAAGATGGGCACTGGTTGCCCAGGTATCATCTGGCGCTGATCTATAAAGATCGTAACCGTGTGTCAGAAGCAAGGCGTTTGTTGCTCGATTGTGGCCAACAACCAACAATTGCAGCATTCTATGCGGTACGGGCTGCCATACTCGAAAAGACTGATCAGGCAAAAGCTGAAGCTGATCTGAAAAACGCAGGTTCGCTTGACCCTCACTGGCGATACGGACGGCTGCTTGCTGATTTCTATCTCGGCAGTTATCAATATGAAAAAGCGTTGCAGGTCAGCAAGTCGTATCATGAGAAGGATAAAGGAAATTATATCATTGCATTATTACATGCAAAATCATTACTGCACAATAAACGGTATAACGAGGCCGATAAGGTGCTTGCCAACGTTCTTGTATTGCCTTTCGAGAACGCCACTGAAAGCAGGGAACTATACCGGGAAGCCAAGCTGATGCAGGCGATCGATCATATAAACGCAAAAAAATACCAGCCGGCGCTTCGGTTCATCCGTGAGGCGGGGGTATGGCCGGAGAATCTCGGCACCGGTAAGCCATACGATGCTGATATTGATACAAGGCTTGAAGAAATGCTGACAGTTTTAAGTCTTCGGGGAAAAAGCGGCAAAGCTGCAGCCAGCCATTCTTTAGGCAACATAATCGATAAGACCAATTCCATCAATGCTGCTTCGAGAAATATCCGCCCGGAAAATGTCTTGATCGCGGCAATAGCGATGGAGCAAATGCAAGGTCATGACAAAGCGTTGGCATGGCTGAATAATGTTAGTGATAGTAAATTATCGCCGTCACTGTTTCAATGGATGAAGAGTGTGTTTGAAAGGCGAGCGGCACTTCCACTCGACGATCAGTATAGATCGCCCAATACAAGGATCCTGGAACGGGTGATACAACTTTATTATGACCAGGTTAATCAACGTTGATAAGTTAATATGAAAAGAACTTTTTTTTACGCGCTCGCGGCTAATTGTATTTCCGGATCAGTAGCTGCACAGGTAGAGTTGCCCTTATATGATAAGATCCCGAATAGCAAAGCTGTAGTAAACAAAGAAGCCAGCTCGATAGAGGAGGGCGTCTTGCTCTTAAAAGATATTTCGGTGCCGACATTAACGATGTACAGGCCTGATAGCGGACAAAAAACACCGGCTGTGGTGATCTGCCCCGGCGGAGCTTATCGTGTACTTGCTGCTGGTCATGAAGGAGAAGATGTGGCCAGGGTTTTAGCCGGTTGGGGGATTGCTGCTTTTGTTTTGAAGTACAGGCTTCCTGACGATGCCAGCATGCATGACAGAAGTATTGCTCCATTACAGGATGCGCAAAGAGCAATGCAGATGATCAGGGAGAATGCGGCGCAATGGAATGTTGATACTGGCAGGGTTGGTGTGATGGGATTTTCAGCGGGTGGTCATCTTGCCTCTACCTTATCCACTCATTTTGCAAAAGCCCAAATAGAAAACCACTTGACGATTTCCTTAAGGCCCGATTTTTCTATCCTAATATATCCTGTGGTGAGTTTTGCGGATAGTCTTACACACCAGGTTTGTCGCTCCACTTTACTTGGAGAAGAGATCACCACAGAAAAGATCCGTGAATTCTCCAACGATATGCATGTAAGTAAGGAAACGCCACCGGCTTTTCTTGTTCATGCAATAGATGATAAGTCTGTGAAGCTGGGCAACAGCATTGCGTACAAGGAGGCCCTTGAAAGAAATGGGATCCCTGTCGAGCTGCATATATATGAAAAAGGAGGACATGGGTTTGGAATGAATAACCCGGCTGCATCCGATCAATGGACGGACAGGCTAAAGCAATGGCTGATTGCCCGAAAAATAATTAAGTAAGTCCCGTAAGGCATCGGGAACTATCATGAACGGAAGGGTAACAATACCGATTTATGATCACCTCATTCAACAGATGATCTGGAGATTTCAAGGAGGTGGCAACAGTAATTTTTTTTAGATCGGCTTGCCCCGAACTATGATCCGGGGCAGGCATCGGTCTTGTATTGAACCCCTGACAATACTTATCTGACCGGCATTAACATTATCCGTCAGCGGTAGTATCGTGCTGAGTGATAGCGGAGGTCCCATACTACAAACCCTGACTTTAAATTAAACCTCCAGCTTCTTCGCCACTTTCCCAATTGTCAATCCCTGTACAAGAATTGAAAAGATCACCACGATATAGGTGATCGCCAGAATGAAATTCTTATAAGGTCCCGGTTCTACGGACAACGCCAGCGCAATTGATACGCCCCCTCTCAGTCCACCCCACACAAGCAGTTTTACTGTCGATGTACTGAACTTGTTTTTAAAGGGGATGACTTTGGTTGGGATCCAGATGGAAAGGTAACGCGCAAGCAGAACGACTCCGATGCCGACCAGGCCCACCAGCCAGTAAGATGGAAGGTTCTCGATCAGCAATAGTTCAAAACCTATGAAAAGAAAGAGGATCGCATTCAGGATCTCATCAAGCAATTCCCAGAATTTCTCGAGGTAATCTTTTGTTGTTTCCGACATCGCAGTTTTCTTTCCATAGTTGCCGATCACCAATCCGGATGCAACCATCATCAATGGGCCGGAGATATGAATAGCCTGCGCCAGCAGGTAGCCGCCCATTACGGCAGCCAGTGTAAGCAATACGGATACTTTATAGTCGTCTATCTTCTGCATGGCTTTGGATACGAGCCAGCCAATCGCGAGCCCTCCCAACAAGCCGCCAAAGGCTTCTTTGATCAGTAACCAGGATACACTCGATGCAGTCAGTTCCACTTCGCTGTTTTGTGCAACCTGCAGCAATACTGCAAATACTACTACCGCCACACCATCATTGAACAATGATTCTCCGGCAACTTTTGTTTCAAGGCTGCGGGACACCTTTGCTGTTTTCAGAATTCCTAATACCGCTACCGGATCCGTTGGTGAGATCAATGCCCCAAACAGCAGACAGTAGATAAAAGGGATTTCTTTATAAACAAAAGGAAAGATGAAATATAGTAAACTGCCTACAAGGACGGTTGACAGGATCACGCTCAGTGTCGAGAACACAACAATAGGTGTTCTTTGTTCTTTCAGATCTGACAGATGGATATGGATCGCTCCTGCAAAAAGCAAAAAGTTCAGCATCGCGCCCATCAGGATCTCCGTGAAATCAATCCCCTCAAGCAACTTTGAAAACGCCAGAAATGTTTTCGGGAAAATATTACCGGTAATGACCAGGATCACGGAGGCGATCATAGCGATCAGCATTACGCCAATCGTGGATGGCAATTTCAAGAAACGGCCATTGAGATAGGAGAATACGGCAGCCAGTACAATAAGGATGGAAAACGAGTAATAAAGTTCCATTCAATGGTGTTTGGTGATCAATTCCGGCGGTATCGGCCGGGTTATCGGTTTGCCAGGTATGTGGCGACGACTTTTAAAGAGGTGCAAAGGTAACCTTTCTTACCCTAAGAGCAGTCTGAGATGATGCCTGTGTTAAAAACCTTAACGAAATTGAAAGAGTTTTTTCGTAGTTGTACTAAGAGAAATTAAAAGGGATTAAAGTATGATTAGAATATTGATGATTTTTTAAGGCATTTGGCTTAAAGTGACGCGATGCTTTGCCATGCGAAGAGTGAATACCTGGATGAGCTGCACACGATGAGTAGAACGGAGGATGAAGCCAGTGATAGATAAGATCTTTTCGCTCAGGGATATTCGTTATGCCCATGAATTTGTTGACCAGGGGCATAAGAAATGAAATGTCATTTTACAGCATTCGTCTGTTCTTAACTGGTAAATGCCCGGGTGTATTGAAAAAGCAGAACCGCTTTGGCACCACTTCTCCTGAGTTTTTTGCGCCTGCCTTCAGGTATGGCATCATTGCCTGTGACCGGTAGTCTGTTGTCAAAAGGTCCGGGCCCGCAAAAAAGCCGGGAATTGCCGGATCAATTAAATAGCTTCTATGCTGATCCGGACAACGGACACCGGTCAATGGGCAACGATCCACCCACGAATGGGTTAAAATCTGTAAATCATCGGCCATTTTACAAAAACTCCGTTCGCCCTCCAGCCATTATTTTTGCTTTATTACCAAAAAAAGCAATTATATGCGTACAATCAATTGGAACGGTGTGTTTCCGGCTATGTTAACTCCTTTTACAGCAAATGATACCATTGACTTCAGCATGTTCGAAAAAAATGTGCTTGCCCAACTGGAAGCAGGTATAGATGGCGTGATCCTGGCTGGTTCATTAGGAGAAACAAGCACACTTGAATACGCAGAAAAAATAGAACTTCTTAAATTTTGTGCTGGCCTCTTGAAAGGAAAAATTCCCACTGTGATGAATATTGCGGAGCAATCTACCCGCGTTGCGGTGAAGCTCGCACAGGACGCTGAAGCAAACGGAGCAGATGCACTGATGGTACTGCCTCCCATGAGGTATAAGGCTGATGGTGCCGAAACGGTTGAGTACTTTCAGACCATTGCTGCTAATACATCCCTGCCGATCATGATCTATAACAACCCCGTTGATTACAAGATCGAGGTGACACTTGAAATGTTTGAACAACTCGCGAAGTCGCCCAACATACAGGCCGTAAAAGAATCAACACGGGATGTGACGAATATCGTTCGTATGCGTAATCGCTTTCATGACCGGTTCAGTATTCTCTGCGGCGTTGATACGCTGATCCTCGAAGAACTGATGCTGGGTGCCGATGGGATTGTTGGTGGACTGGTGGATGCATTCCCTGCGGAAACAGTGGCGATCTACAGACTGGCGAAAGCTGGACGTTACAATGAAGCACTCGAGATCTACAAATGGTTCATGCCCATCCTTGAACTCGATATTCATCCTAAACTGGTACAGAATATAAAACTTGCGGCAACGAAAACCGGACTTTGTACGGAGTTTGTGCGTGCTCCGCGTCTACCCCTTACAGGTGAAGAAAGGAAGAGCGTACTTGCATTGATCGATACGGCTATTGCGACAAGGCCTGAACTTCCGGATTACCTGAATCTTCCGGTTTTGCAAACGGCGTAGTCAGTATCGCAAAGAAATCAATGGCCCCGCAAAGGGGTGATATGGCTATATGCTGTTCTCTTTGGAATCGCTGGCTTGAGGTATTTTGATAAAGAATAAACGATGTTCTATAAACGCTTTTACCTTTTCCTGTTTGCCCTTGCACTGATCACCCCAGCGCGGGGGCAGTCCGCGCAAACAGATCTGAAATACACGGTATCAATGCCGGAGCCAGCGAAACAGGTGTACAAGGTGAAGTTTGAATGCAATGGTGTCAACCGGGAATGGATAGACGTGAAAATGCCTGTCTGGATGCCGGGGTACTACCAGATCCTTAATTATGCTGATAATGTCAGCCATTTTCATGTACAGGGACAGGGTACTGATACGGTGAAATGGGAGCGGGCCAACTTCAATACATGGCGGATCTATTCCAACCGTGCGGCAAGACTGACGATCACGTATGATGTAAAGGCAATCCGCAACTTCGTTGCTACCAACTTTCTTGATGAACAGCGTGGCTTCATTGCACCTACCGGTACATTCATGCATGTGGATGGAATGCTCGGTCAACCGGTGACTGTTACAATAGAACCGTATGGTAAATGGAGTCGCGTGGCAACAGGACTTGAACCAGTCCCCGGTAAACAGTATACATATGCTGCAACAGATTTTGATGTATTGTATGATAGCCCGATCCTCACAGGTGACCTGGAAGAACTTCCTTCCTTTACAGTAAAAGGCGTTCCTCATTATTTTATCGGTTATAAGCCCGGTCAGTTCGATCGTACGGCTTTTATCAGCGAACTGAAAAAAGTGATCGAAGCGGCTGTTGATCTGATGGGTGATATTCCCTTTAAGCATTACACCTTTATCGCGATTGGTCCCGGTGGTGGTGGCATCGAACATCTTAATTCCACTGCGATCAGTTTTGATGGAACCGGCATGAATAACCCGGAAAGCCGTAAGCGTATGCTGTCTTTCCTGGCTCATGAATATTTCCATCATTACAATGCAAAGCGGATCAGGCCCATCGAACTCGGCCCTTTTGATTATGACAAAGGCAGCAGGACCGAAATGCTTTGGGTGGCAGAAGGGATCACTTCATATTATGAAGCATTCCTGCTGAAAAAAGCGGGGATCACTTCTGAAGCTGATGTGCTGAAGAAGTTCGAACATCATATCCTCAATTATGAAAATAAACCAGGGCGTTTATTCCAGTCTGTTTCACAGGCCAGCTATGACACCTGGGCTGACGGACCATTTGGCCGCACGGGCGATGACGTAAATAAGACCATTTCTTATTATGATAAAGGCCCTGCGCTTGCCATGCTCCTTGATTTCAGGATCAGGCATGAATCGGCTAACAAACGCTCCCTGGACGATGTAATGCGGACCTTGTATAAAGAATACTATCAGGCAAAAAAACGAGGCTACACGCCAAAAGAATTCCGCACAGTTTGCGAACAGGCGGCCGGCGTTCCGCTCGGCGACTTCTTTGAATATATCTATACAGTGAAGGATGTCGACTATCCGAAATACCTGGCCTATGCGGGATTGAAGATAGATACAGCCGCCAAACCCGCTGCAGGTGCATGGCTCGGGATCAGCGGACGGGAAAGAAATGATACGCTGACCATTTCTGCCGTTGATTGGGAATCTCCCGCCTGGATGGCAGGAATACGGCCAAGGCAAATACTGAAATCGATCGATGGGAAACCTGCCACCATGCAATCATTGCGTGATATTGCGGGCAAGACAGCTGGTTCAATTGTAAACCTGCAGGTGATCCAGGACGGAACGCTGAAGTCATTCCCCGTGATCCTGTCCACAAATCATACCCGCAGTTATGCGATCAGCAGAATGCCAAATGCCAATAAACTGCAAGCGGCCATACTTTCCTCCTGGTTGAGAGAGGGTAAATAGCAGGTGTTGTATAGGGAAACTGCGAGTTGCAACTAATCATTAAACTGTTTCAAAAATGAGAATACACTACGCTTTTCTTCTCCCGCTTTCACTCGGCTGCCTGGCTGAAGCCACAGCTCAGGTGAAATTGAAGAGTGATTATCCGATCCAGCCTGTGGCGTTTACACAGGTAAAAGTGAACGATAATTTCTGGGCACCCAAGATCAGAACGAATGCTGAAGTGACGATCCCGTATACGCTTGATCAGTGCAAGCGAACCGGACGGATCGATAACTTCCTCGTGGCTGCAGGAAAAAAGAAAGCAGAGAAGCTCACCGAATACACATTCGATGATACAGACCTTTATAAAATCATAGAAGGAGCGAGTTATGGATTGCAGGTAAAGAAAAATCCCGGACTGGAAAGATATCTTGATACACTCATCAATATCATTGGTGATGCGCAGGAACCAGACGGTTATCTCTACACATTCCGCACCGCGAAAATGGAAAAGCCACATGACTGGGTAGGTTCCAAACGCTGGGAGAAAGAGGAAGATCTCAGCCATGAATTGTATAATTCAGGGCATCTTTTTGAAGCGGCCGTTGCCCATTACCAGGCCACCGGGAAAAAATCATTGCTGAATATCGCAACGAAAAATGCAGACCTGCTTGTGAAAACATTTGGTCCGGGTAAAGAAGAGAAGTTTCCGGGTCACCAGATCGTTGAAACCGGTCTCACCAAACTTTATCGGGTAACCGGGAAAAAAGAATACCTCGATCTTGCAAAATTCTTCCTGGATCTGCGTGGTACGCCCGGTCATTTGAATCATGAATACAGCCAGGCGCATAAGAAAGTGGTTGATCAGCATGAAGCGGTAGGGCATGCCGTACGTGCAACGTATATGTATACAGGTATGGCGGATGTGGCTGCTCTGAATGGCGATAAACAATACCTTGCTGCTATTGATGATATCTGGAATGATGTGGTATATAAGAAGATGTATATTACCGGAGGGATCGGTGCGACAGGCAATGGAGAGGCTTTCGGGCAGGCGTATGATCTGCCAAACATGTCTGCCTATGCGGAAACCTGCGCGGCGATCGCCAATGTGTACTGGAACAGCCGGATGTTCCTTCTTCATGGTGATGCGAAGTATATCGATGTAATGGAACGCACACTTTACAATGGGTTGCTTTCCGGCGTGTCATTAAGCGGTGACCGGTTCTTTTATCCAAATCCGCTTGCGTCAATGGGACAGCATCAGCGGAGTGCCTGGTTCGGTTGTGCCTGCTGCATTTCCAACATGACCAGGTTCCTGCCTTCCATGCCCGGATATGTATACGCGCAGAATAAAAATGACCTGTATGTAAACCTTTTCGTTGGAAGCGAATCATCCATCCAATTGCCAGCTGGAAAGCTGAATATAGTGCAGACGACCGATTATCCATGGAACGGAAAGAATGAGATCACTGTTAATACAGAAAAGAATTTCACATTTGGCCTGCACATCCGTATTCCGGGATGGGCTACAGGTCAGCCGGTTCCTGGTGATCTTTATAGCGAAGCAAATACAAACACGGCCCCTTTGACAATCTTGCTGAACGGTCAGCCCGTTAAATACGAAAAACAAAAAGGTTATGCCGTGATCAACCGTACCTGGAAGAAAGGCGATAAGATCAGCTTTGAATTACCGATGGATATACAAAAGCTGAGTGCAAACAACCAGGTAAAGGCAGACAGGAGCCGGTTCGCACTGCAGCGTGGTCCGATCGTATATTGCCTCGAAGGTGCGGACAATAAAGATGCCGTTGTAATGAACGTTGTTGTAGATAAAAATGCGCCGATCGAAGCTGTATACAAACCTCAATTGCTGAATGGTGTAATGACGCTGAATATGAAAGGTTCTTCCACCAAACGCCAGCTGAACACCGCTGAACTTTTAAAAACCACGCAGGACGTTACTGCAATCCCTTACTATTCCTGGGCTAACCGCGGGCCCGGCGAAATGCAGGTATGGATCCCGTTTGAAGAATCCGCTGCCCGCCCGATGCCGGCTCCAACCATCGCTTCCAGGAGTAAAGTATCCGCGTCCATCAAAAATCCAAGGATGCTGAAAGGACTGAATGATCAGTACGACCCGCAGGATTCCCGCGATGCCAGCGCCGTTTATCTCCACTGGTGGCCAAAGAAGAACACGCTGGAATATGTGCAGTATGACTTCGAATCTGCAGAAACGGTTTCTGAGACAAGTGTATACTGGTTTGATGATGCGCCGTTCGGCGGTTGCCGCATTCCCGCATCCTGGAAGGTACTTTACAGGAAAGGAGAGGAGTGGGTGCCGGTGACAGTGATCACTGCTGACAGCATTTCAAAGGATAAATACAATACGATCCGGTTTCAACCCGTAAAAACAAATGGACTGAAAATTGAGATACAGCAGCCTGCAGAGCATTCTACGGGGCTGCACGAGTGGATCGTGAAATGATAAGACAGGGATTTGGATTCCCGGCGTGGTAGTATCGCAAAGGACGCAAGGGGGTTGCAAAGAACGCAAAGATCTCTCTGCGTTCTTTTGCGACCCCTTCGTGCTTCGCGCGCCCTTTACTCCTTTACGACTCCTTTGCGTCCTTTGCAACCCCTTGCGTCCTTTGCGATACTACTACGCCAGTTAAATTTGTAAAGACCCGGAAGGGTAAGAAAAAATTACCCACCACCCAAAGAATCTTTATATTGTATTAGTAATCACTTCGCTGCCCCGCAGCATTTTACAATAAAAAGACGCTAGGAAGCATATGAAAAAACTGGTAGTCCTGTTAGCCCTCACAGGAATTATAACAGCCAACGCGCAACAAAAAGCACCCGCGTATCCCCTCGTCACTCACGACCCCTATTTCAGTATCTGGTCAAACACAGATAAACTGAATGAATCTCCGACCAAACACTGGACAGGAGAAGATCATTCATTGCTGGGTATGATTAAAGTGGACGGTAAGATCTACCGCGTGATCGGAAAAGAAAGTAAAACGTATAAAACAATCCTGCCAACCGGCGAGGAAGAACTGTACACCGCAAAGTACACAACCTCGAACCCCGGTAAAGAATGGGCAAAACCCACCTTTGATGATAAAGCATGGAAATCAGGGAAAGCACCGTTTGAAAAACCATTAGGCGGCCCCGGAACCCTCTGGGATACGCGTGAGATCTGGATGAGGCGATCTTTTACGATAGAAGATCTCAACAAGCAACTTTTCCTTGCTGTAAAACATGATGATGGTGCTGAGCTGTATCTGAACGGAGAGGAGATCTATAGATCAGATGGAGTTGTAAGCCGTAACAAATACATTGAGGTCACTGACGCACTGAAAAAGAAACTGAAAAAAGGAGCAAACCTGCTGGCCATGCATGTGACCAATACCGGTGGAGATGCTTATATCGATATGGGGATACTGGAATCAATCCCTCCCCGTGCCGGAATGGAAACCATCGAGGCGCAGCAAAAAGACGTAACGATCAATGCTACACAAACGATCTACGATTTTAAATGTGGGGACATCGATGCACGGATCACTTTCACCTCTCCGTTATTGTTGAGCGACCTGCGCCTTCTCGCCCGCCCGGTTACCTATATCACGTATGATGTAAAATCGAATGATAATAAAAATCATAATGTTGAACTTTATTTCGGCGCAGCCGGTAATATCGCTACCAATTCTGCACGCCAGGAAGTACGTGTGTCCGCTTATCAGCTTGGAGATATGGAAGTCCTGAAGGCCGGCACTGTTCAGCAATCGGTATTGGGAAAGAAGGGAGATAACGTACGGATCGATTGGGGATATATGTTCGTGGGAACTGCAGGAGCTGTTCAATATGTTTCTGATAAGGATTCAATAGTGCCGACTTTTGTTCGCGGACTGAATGTTGGCAAAGCAGAACAAAAAGGTGTGAACCTGTTCCTTAATTCAACCGTTGAGCTCGGACGCGTTAATGCAGCAGGTAAGAAACACCTGTTCGTTTTAGGATATGATGATATCAGTCCGATCCAGTATTTCACTCAGAACCTTTCTCCCTGGTGGAAGACGGAGTACAAGTCGACCATCGAGAAAGAACTGGATGCAGCTTACAAAAGTTATGCGTCCGTTGTGGCACAATGCGAAGCATTCGATAAGAAATTATACAGTGATCTCGAAAAAGCCGGTGGGAAAACCTATGCCGATCTTTGTGTGCTTGCTTACCGTCAAAGCATCTCGGCACATAAACTGGTGAGAAGTCCTCAGGGTGATCTGCTATTCATGTCAAAGGAAAATTTTAGTAACGGTTCGATCAATACGGTTGATATCACTTATCCTTCAGCGCCACTTTACCTGGCCTACAATCCGGATCTGTTGAAGGGAATGATGAACGGGATCTTCTATTACAGCGAAAGCGGTAAATGGGCAAAGCCTTTTGCGGCGCATGATCTTGGCACATATCCGATCGCAAATGGTCAGACCTACGGCGAGGACATGCCTGTTGAAGAGTCAGGTAATATGATCATTCTGACCGCTGCCATCGCGAAGGTGGAAGGCAATGCGTCGTATGCAAAAAAACACTGGAAAACACTCACAACATGGGTTGATTTCCTGGTAAAAGATGGGTTTGATCCGGCCAATCAACTTTGTACAGATGATTTTGCGGGCCATCTGGCGCGGAACGTCAACCTCTCGGCAAAAGCAATCGTTGGCATCCGCTGTTACAGCCTGCTCGCAGAAATGCTGGGCGAAAAGAAGATCGCCGCCGCTTATCGCGATACAGCTAATAACATGGCGAGACGCTGGATGGAAATGGCGGATGAAGGCGATCACTACGCACTTACTTTTGATAAGAACAATACCTGGAGCCAGAAATATAATCTCGTTTGGGATAAAGTACTTGGATTGAATCTTTTCCCTAAAGAAGTTTACCAGAAAGAGATCCGCTATTACCTCAAAAAGCAAAACCAATATGGCCTGCCGCTTGACAGCCGCCGAACCTATACGAAAAGTGACTGGATCCTGTGGACTGCTGCATTAACGGATAATAAAGCAGATTTCGATGCACTCGTTGATCCGGTCTATAAGTATGTAACGGAAACTCCAACCCGCGTGCCTTTGTGCGATTGGCACGAAACGACGGATGGAAAGCAGGTCGGGTTCCAGGCAAGAAGTGTAGTGGGAGGGTATTATATGAAGCTCCTCGATGGCATGATCAAAAAATAATGAATTCTTCCTTGGTCAGATTGGCGTAGAGGGAACGCGGTGAACGCAACGGTACGCGGCGGGCGCGGCGAATACAAAGTTTCTTATGGCTGTTCGTTGCGTCCGTTGCGTACCGTTGCGTTCGCCGCGTTCCTCTTACGCGCGTCATCCGAAAAGCTCTAACTTAGCGATAGTTTTTGTTTATCACTATATAGAATCAATCAATATCAACTATATCTCTAAACCCATAATTTTACCACTTCACAAATAAGCTCTCAACCAATTACCATAAACTTTTACAAAATGGAAAAAGATTCTAACGACATCAGTAAATGCCCGTTTCATAATGGATCTATGAAACAAAATGTTGGCGGCGGAGGTACGAGAAATCATAACTGGTGGCCTGGCCAGTTAAAAGTGAATATCCTTCGTCAGCATTCGGCTCTCTCCAACCCGATGGATAAAGAATTTAATTATGCGGAAGCATTCAAAAGTCTTGACCTGGAAGCGGTGAAAAAAGATCTTCATGCGCTCATGACCGATTCGCAGGAATGGTGGCCGGCAGACTTTGGTCATTATGGACCATTGTTCATCCGTATGGCCTGGCATAGCGCAGGTACCTATCGTGTTTTTGACGGACGTGGTGGTGCAGGGCAGGGACAGCAGCGTTTTGCTCCGCTCAACAGCTGGCCCGATAATGTGAGCCTGGATAAAGCGCGCCGTTTACTCTGGCCGATCAAACAGAAATATGGTAACAAGATCTCCTGGGCGGATCTGCTGATCCTGACAGGTAATATAGCGCTCGAATCAATGGGTTTTAAAACATTCGGATTCGCGGGCGGTCGCGCAGATGTATGGGAACCCAGTGAAGATGTATACTGGGGTTCGGAAACGACCTGGCTTGGTGGTGATGTGCGTTACGCACATGGCTCTCCCGGTGTCGAAGAATCACACGGTGTACTCGTATCTGATGATGATGCCGACGGAGATGTGCATTCACGCAATCTCGAAAAGCCGCTTGCTGCTGTACAAATGGGGTTGATCTATGTTAATCCTGAAGGCCCTGATGGAAATCCCGATCCGATCGCTGCGGCTAAAGATATCCGCGATACATTTGGTCGCATGGCGATGGATGATGAAGAAACAGTGGCATTGATCGCCGGTGGTCACACCTTCGGAAAAACCCATGGCGCAGCTCCGGCCACCCATGTTGGCAAAGAACCCGAAGCTGCCGATCTGGAATCGCAGGGCTTTGGCTGGAATAACTCGTATGGCTCCGGAAAAGGCGCTGATACGATCACCAGCGGTCTTGAGGTCACCTGGACAACCACCCCAACAAAATGGAGCAATAACTTCTTCGAGAACCTCTTTGCCTTTGAGTGGCAGCTTTCAAAAAGCCCTGCAGGCGCTCATCAATGGGTGGCAAAAGATGCGCAGAATATTATTCCTGATGCGTACGATAGCAACAAGAAACATCTGCCCACCATGCTTACGACCGATCTTTCTTTGCGGTTCGATCCGGCGTATGAAAAGATCTCCCGGAAGTTCCTCGAAAATCCTGATGCATTCGCAGACGCGTTTGCACGAGCATGGTTTAAACTGACACATCGCGATATGGGCCCACGCGCTCTTTATCTTGGTGCTGACGTTCCAGCTGAAGTATTGATCTGGCAGGACCCCATCCCGGCGGTAGATCATGCCTTGATCGATTCAACGGACATCGCGGCACTAAAAGCAAAAGTGCTTGAGTCTGGATTGACCGTGTCTCAACTCGTTTCTACAGCATGGGCTTCCGCATCCACTTTCCGCGGTACTGATAAACGCGGTGGAGCAAATGGTGCGCGGATCCGTCTCGCCCCTCAGAAATTCTGGAAGGTCAATAACCCGCCGCAACTGGAAAAGGTATTGGGGGTGCTGGAAGGTATCCGGAAAGATTTCAGTGCTGCAGGTAAGAAAGTTTCCCTGGCCGACCTGATCGTTCTCGCCGGTTGTGCAGGGGTGGAAAAAGCAGCAAAGGATGCCGGTGCTACTGTAACGGTTCCCTTTACTCCAGGCCGCATGGATGCATCCGCTGAACAGACCGATGTCGAATCTTTCGGCTATCTCGAACCGCTCGCAGACGGATTCCGTAATTACCGCAAGACAAAGTTGCCGGCGACTACCGAAGCGCTGCTGATCGATAAGGCAAACCTGCTGACATTAACAGCTCCTGAATTGACCGTCCTTACCGGCGGCCTCCGCGTTCTCAATACTAACTTTGATGGTTCAGAGAACGGGGTATTCACTTCCAGACCCGGCCAACTCACCAATGATTTCTTCGTTAATCTTCTTGATATGAAGACGGCATGGAAAGCAGTTTCACAGGACAGGGAATTGTATGAAGGCCGGGATCGCGAAACGGGCGCTGTTAAATGGAATGCAACCAGGGCAGATCTGGTATTCGGTTCCAATGCAGAATTACGTGCGCTTGCAGAAGTATACGGAAGCTCAGACGGAAAAGAAAAGTTCCTGAAAGACTTTGTCGCCGCCTGGGATAAAGTAATGAACCTGGACAGGTTTGACCTGAAGAAATGATCCATTGATCTATAAACAAAAAAGCAGCTGAGAGATCAGCTGCTTTTTTGTTTGTGGCAGGCGTGAGAGTAAATTAATCAACGCAGCGGGGAGGGCCCCTGGCCAGAATACATATTGCACTCCTGGAACCTTTGCGCACATATCGTTACTCTTAAGCCAGCCAATTTGAATAATTTGTCAGCTCACCCAGGTATCTGCATAAAGGTTATTTCATTTAAAATTCAAAACATCACCGGATTATCTTTAGCTTAGCCTACCACAATACACCACACCACCACCAATGACCGCCAAAGCTGCACTGTTCATCACAGTCCTGCTGGTCTGGCAACCTTTATATGGTCAGCCGGGCGCCAGCTTCCTTCGGCTGGGCGTCAATGAAGGACTTAGCCAGAATTCCGTCCGGGAGATCTTCCAGGACCGGCAGGGTTTTATCTGGATCGGGACCGGCGACGGTCTGAACCGGTATGACGGCATCCAGATCAAAAAGTACAGGCAGAGCTTCAGGGATAAATCATCCAGGCGTTTTCCAGGAAAAATACTCAATGGCAGGATACACGAGGATGCCGCCGGCGACCTGTGGATGATCGTGGATGGCAAACTGGTGAAAATGAATGTGGCTACAGAAACATTCACCATTATCAGACCTATTGGCGGAGATCTCGAACATGTGATCATAGGAATGGAGGGCAACCATGTGTACGTGATGAATGCCGCCGGGGTGGATGTTGTGAATATTGCTGACAGATCAGTTGAACAAATCCATCAACCGGATGTGATCGGTTTTTATCAGCCAACTAAAAATGAAAGCTTTCTCCTGTTTAGAAAAGGGAACAGCATATTCCGGCTCGATCCCAAAACAAAAGTATCCCGGCAAGTACTTACCACAGGCCCGGACTCGCTTTATGCTGCAGCCGTCAGCAAATCGAGTGTATTGATCACTACAGGAAATAAAGTGAATGAATACCTTCTCCCTTCAGGAAAACTTGCAACGAGTTATCTTGTTCCTGAAACTTTACGGAATAAAGATCTAAGCCCTTTTCTGAAAGCACCCAATGGTGATATCATCGCAACCGTTCCCGGGAATGGGATCGTGCGCGTGGATAGTATAAAAGCTACATTTCATCATTATAGAAATATTGAGAATGATCCCTTCAGTCTTTCTTCCAATCTGATTTACACGGCTATCATCGATCACACAGACAACATGTGGTTGGGGACAGAAGGCGGAGGTATCAGTCGTCTTAGCCTGAGAGAACGCTTATTCGAAGGCTTTCCGGATGTGATCAGAACAAAAAGCGAAAGCTCATTCATGATGGTCAAAAGCATTTATCATGATGAAGGGAAGATCTATGTGGGAACGTATGGGAAAGGCCTGTTCATCATTGACCGCGAAACAATGGCTCACCGTGTCACCTTTGATCCGGCACACAGGACAGATGCGGGATTCGGCGGCGTATTTTTTATCAGGAAAGATGACCGTGGCAGGGTCTGGATGAATTCCGGAGAGGAGATCGGTGTGGCAGATCCTGGTAAAGGTATATTCATCATCAGCGCACATATTCCTTATATCCGAAAAGGGAAAAGACATAATATTCCTCAGTGCTTTGCGCAGATCGGGCAGGGGCGATACATCGTTGGTACCGTGCAAAGTACTTACCTCGTTGAAGAGAAAAACAACCAGCTGAAGCTAACAGATCTTGGCCTGGTAAATGACCAGCTCGAAGGAGATGTGCAAACTATTTTTGTCAGGCACAAGGGTGATCTTGTGATAGGAAAAGGAGAGGGCGAAGGGTTTATAGTAGTCAGATTGACAAAGGAAGATGAACCGGTGATCATTGAGAAGGGCTTACAGGGGCTGGCAGTGAAATACATTTACCGGGACAAGCTTCGGAATGCCTGGTGGTATGCAACAAACCTCGGCATTATCATCAGGAAAGACGATGGAGCAAAGGAAATACTGATCGATGAAGAGAGCGGGTTAAGCAACGATTTTATCTACTCTATTATTCCGGAAGATGACCATGTCTTCTGGGTTAGTACCAATAAAGGGATCAACAGGATCCTGTTTGAAAAAGACGGCAGTTTAAAAGTTCGGGCCATTGAGCAATATGCCACGCAGCACGGTCTGCAATCAAACGAATTCAATACCGGTGGTTATTTCAAAGATAGTAACCTGATCTTCTTCGGCGGAGTAACGGGTATTAACTGGTTCGATCACCGGAAGTTTGTCAAACGCTCCTTTACTGCGCGCTCATATATCACAGATCTGCTGATCAATGATAAACCGCTGGATGTTGACTCTGCTGCGAATTTCCTTGAGAATGTGCGGCTGAATTACAAAGAGAATAACCTGCAGATAAAATTTGCAACACTTGATTACACCAATCCTTCCGTTAATCAGTATCTCTATCGCTTGACGGGTTATGATAAGACCTGGGTCAGGGCAGGCAGTAACCCGGATGCACGCTACAGTCGCCTCCCGCATGGCAACTATCGCTTCGAGATCATTTCTTCCAATAGCGAAGGGGTGTGGACTGCGCCGTTCAGTTTGCTGTCGATCACTATCTCTCCTCCATTCTGGCTCACCTGGTGGTTCAGGATCATTGCGGCTTTCACTGCCGCTTCCCTGATCTTTTTCCTTTCAAGGTTTTACCTGAAAAGGAAAATGGAAAAACAGATGCGGATCATCGAACAACAACTGGCTGTCAATAATGAAAGACTGCGTATTTCAAGGGATATGCATGATGAACTGGGTACCGGGTTGAGTAAGATCGCCCTGTTGTCTGAAGTTGGGAAGAATGATAAGATGCCTGGAAAGAATGACAGGATCATTAACGAGATCAGTGACACATCCCGCAAACTCGCAGATAAAATGGGAGAGATCATCTGGACCCTGAATCCGCGCAATGATACGCTAAGTAACCTGGCGGCTTATCTCAAGGAATATATTTATGAAACAACGGAGTCACTGCCGGTTGAGGTCAGATTTCATTTTCCCGATTCACTTCCCGATCTCTCGCTTGGCCATATGATCCGCCAGCAACTTATGCTGGTCACAAAGGAAGCGCTTAATAATGCCCTGAAACATTCCGGCGCATCGCTGATCGATTTTTACCTGACAATTGAGGATGAGTCGATCGTGTTTTCGGTAAAAGACAATGGCTCCGGATTTGATGCAGGGAAAACAGACCAGCAAGTGAACGGTAAAAAGAATGGCCTGCTCAACATGCGAAGCCGGATGGCAAGTGTTGGTGGTCACTATGCGCTTGAAACCAAAGAAGGGATTGGTACACAGGTTCGCTATGGCATCACCATTTAATACTACTTTTTTTTATCCGTCAGATCCTTTTGCGGTATAACTTTAGTGGCGAAGAAAATCTTATGCAAACAGCTAAAATCAATATCGCGCTGATCGAAGACGAAGATTCAATCCGTCAGTCTTTACTCACGTTATTATACAGGCAGGATGAATTGGAAGTCATAGATGCTTTTGAGGACGGAGAAACGGCTTTGAATGATCTGAAGAAGAGGCCTGTAGATGTGTTGCTGTTTGATATCAACCTTCCCGGCATTTCTGGTATTGATGTAGTGCATAAATTAAAAGCCATTCATCCCGGCATGCAGTGCATGGCGCTGACGAGTTACGATGATGCAGAAACGGCTTTCCGGGCATTAAAGGCTGGCGCTACAGGCTATATACTTAAGAATACCGATCCGCAGAAACTGGTGGAGGCGATCCTGGATATACATCACGGCGGATCTCCCATGAGCAGCCAGATCGCGAGGCTGGTGGTAACAGAATTTGCTGCCAGTAAAACAGAGAAGTTTCAATCAGATATCCTGTCCCGCAGGGAAAATGAGATACTCGCTCTTTTGTCCGAAGGGCTTCGGTATAAAGAGATCGCTGCCCGTTTATTCATCAGTATTGAGACCGTCCGGACGCATATCCGTAACATTTATGAAAAGCTGCAGGTAAGAACCCGCGCCCAGGCGCTCTCCCGGTTTCACGGTCAGTAATATTCCTTTACTACTTTTTTCACATTTTCCGGATTGATCGCGCAGGCTATTTTTATCTCAGATAAAAAACAGCTTTATGAGATTGCTATTTACAATGATCCTCTCTTTTGCAGGTGTTCTTTCTGCATTCAGTCAAACTCTTGGTGACTTTAAACCGAAAGATCATTCCGGTGGTCTGCGGAAAATAAAGAGCAAGAGATTATACGTTGCTTCGTTTACAGTAAACTACCAGGTGTTCAATGAGAAAGAAGAGTTTAAGCAGGGTGGTCGTATGTTCGGTGGAGGTGGCTCCAAAGGTGATGCAAAAGCGGAATTGTCCGTAGGGCTTGAAGGCCTCACCGAAGCAGGAGTGCAGGGTGTTACTGATAAGTTATACCAGGATTTTACCGCTATGCTCAAGGCAAACGGGATCGAACTGATCACTCCGGAAGAGGCGGGCAAGACAGATACTTATGACGGTTTTGTAAAACTTACCGGAGGAACCATCAGCGAAGCTCAATTTCCGGGTATGCTTGCAACCGTACCGACAGGGATGGAGTATTACGTGAAGAAGATCGATAAGTCCGGCAAGGAGAAATCGGGAGGCTTGTTCGGCAATGCCAACTTCGTACACGCGAAACTTTCCAAAGATCTTGATGATGCGATCGTTGCCGATGTAGACCTTTTCGTTTTGTTCATAGAAGATAAATCATCCTGGGATGTAGCCGGTGCGAACATCAAGGTGAAGACCAATATGCGCCTGGCAGGCCAGGAGTCGATCGAGATGACGAAGAAGGCAAAGATCAAGTTCAAAGGAGAGAACACTCAAACGCCGGTTAACAGCCAGGTCGGGTTTTATTCTGGGAAAATGGGGGCTGGCATTGTGAGCAGTTACACCGGTTCCTTGGGTAAGTCAATGCCTGTAAGCGGAGTGATCGAAGATCAGAAGATCCAGGCATTTGCAAAGAATAAAGTGGACATGGTGGGTGTCTCTACTATTTACGGGAAATACTACAATCCGGCTGATAACTCATCCTCTTCCACCACTATTATTCCTGTTGATGATAAGAAATACGCAGAAGGAGCTTATCTCGCGGGAAAGAAATTTATAGAGTATCATACGGAAGCTTTCTTGAAAGAGATCAAATAAGGGGTGAATCGGTGATCGTCGATACGAGGGTCAGCAGAAATGCGGGCCCTTTTTGTTGAACTATTCTACTGAAATAATGCTGTCGCAGGAGCAACGCAGAGATATTCTCAGATAAATTTGCGAAAGCTTTGGCGCTCTGCGTTGCTTACATGGCGGTAAATTGTCGTACTGCTTATTTGTTGACGGCTGCTCAGGTTACATTCCACCAGGGTTTATCGCTGCCCGCGTTTCCCCCGCTACGGTCGTTATTGGATTGTGTAAGTGATAGCTTGCCCTGGGCGATCAATGATCTTACTTTATCTTTGAATTTCTCTCCCTTCTCCGCATCGACCATCTTCACAAAATGAGCATACCCAAGTATTGCGGCGGCGCTGCTGTTCTGTCCCCAGACGGGCACAAAGCCAGGTTTTGTTTCAAGGTTGTGAAGTAAGGCTCGAAGCTTACGGCGCTTCTCCCTGTTTACAGAGAGTTTCTGATTTACTACGATGCCTGTAACCTGTTGCTGCGCACCTTTCCGCATGATCGAGATCTTGTCTGGATGAACAGTAAATCCTTCATCCGCCAGGATTTTCTTTATCCGCCAAACCATCTGCTGCATGTTCAGCTCAGTACGTGAGGTGGAGAATGTCACATCGTCCGCATAACGAGTGTAGTTGCATTGATGTCTGTCTGCCAGGCCCTGCAGGCGTTTATCAAGTTTGTAACATAGAATAGTTGTGATAGCCGGACTAGTGGGTGCGCCCTGCGGCAACACACGATTTCCTTTTTGAACAAAGTATGTCTTGCCATCGATCGCCACTTCCTCCGTTACGGCTTCCGTACAGAGTAATGCCAGTATGGTGGCGATCTTTTCCGCATAGCCCAGTTGCTGCAGCATTCCCTTTACTCTTTTGAAATGAATGGAAGGGAAGAAGTCTTTAACATCGATATTCAATACCACTTCTTTTCCGATATGGGGTTGTGCATTGGTAAGGATAGAGTGATTGGCAATAAATCCATGCACAGATGGATGCACATTCACACGTTGAAGGATATTTTGCAGGATCCAGTACTGAACACCTTTCAGCTTTGGCATTGGTGCGGAGATCAATCGCTTACCGCCCGACTTTTTTGCGAGATAGAATTTCCGGTAATGCGAGACGGTTGAAACCTTCCTGGAAAATGCCAGGAATCTCAATGCCGATAACGAAATACCCATTGCTATTGCAAGGTCATTTTCATTATGGAAAACAGGTAAGCCGAATTTGCTGAGTGATTCAGTGTTGTTAGTGGTGTTATTGAGGCCGGTTGAGACCATCTCTCCCAAAAAGAGGATCTCGCCGCCCCTTCTTTTGCGCCAGGCTTCAGCTTTCTCGAACCGTTGCTGTTCACGTTTCTTTTTATTCTCCGCTCTCTTTTGCTTTGCCTCAGCCATGCGTTTGATGCGCATTTCTTTCAGCATTTTCTCTTTATCCTGGAACTTACGTTGTTGCGCAACGAGTGCATTCAACTCTTTTGAAAGAGCTGTTTCCTGTTTGATCAGCTGTTCAGGGAGTGATGGTTCTGCATCCTTCTTCCCCCAGAAGCCCATTCGTTTCATTTCTTCCAGGATGACTTCGTCTCTGCTGCTCTCGCGGATCCTGTCGTAAAGTTGCTGTCGCGTCTGTTGATTATCGAACATAATAGATAAGAGAGATCATGTTCTGACGGGGTTTATGTATTCCTTCGTGCGTGCCTGAGACCAGATTAATCAACGCCAGGCATACGGGCCTATATGTACTGGTTTGGCACACGGTGCCTGTACTGTTAACCAGTACATATAGGCCCGTATGCCACAGTAAAGATTACATTTGGTGATGCATGAACTATTCATGTCGCATGAACGACGAAACATCGTTCTTTCCTTTCGGAAGCAAGGTGCATACATCAACCCCGTCAAAGAACATGAAAGAGGTTAACAAATATAGTTTTCTCCTTCTTAATTTAAAAATGAAAATTCATTCAAAGCTATTCGATGGCCTATGTTCGATGGTCGGAAAATATCGTACGTAAAATGTTGTTCCTCATTTGTTCCGTTTCCGCCATCGGTTATCGGTCATCAACCCTCTATCAAGCCATTTACTCTCCCCGCGTTATACGCCTGGCGCATCGCCAGCATATGTTCACACGGTCCTTTGTAGAGCTTATTCTCAGCATAGAAGCTGCAATCGCAGGTGGCTGATTTGATCTTTTCGTCCGCATCGATCACCATCTGCGGGTTATAATTCCTCTTTGCCGATTTGATCGTCCCATTTAATTGTGTGCTTTTGTCAGGTAGTTCCCGGGCAGTGTATTTAACACCTTTTTGTTCCAGTATTCTCGCCGCCACTTCTTCACGCGGATTACTGAACCGGAGAGTTTCCACCGGCAGCGGCTCCCTGCTCAATTCGCGAACGCGGTAAACCTGTTTATTCAGGTCATAGATCACGCGGCCTGCCTGTGTATACAGACTTAATGCGCCTGTAACAGAGGCTGTATCAATGCCCAGTTTCCTGCTCAACTGTTCTGCCGTGCCAAGCCAGTCCTGTTTAAGACCGTTGAACACCAACTGCTTTGTTTTGTCGTCCACATTCATGCGCGGGGCGAGCAGATCAAAATTACCTGCCTGGCTCCAGTCATTGGCAGTCCACCCGCTTAGCCCTAAGGTAAAGTTCATATCACCCATGTCTGCGATGTACACGGACGGAAGTCCGGTTCCAAGAAGATGCACTGTGAACTTCTTTGCAACGGGTATCAGCCGTTCCAGCGTTAGTAACCTTCTTCTTCCCCAGGTGCGGACCTCCTGCCTGACGGCACCTGTATAGATACTTCTGTTGCAAATGATCTCTTTTCCCCACGGTTCAAAAACGATCTTTACCGGGTGCCCCGGCTCCAGGATATAGCGCAATGCGCGCGGCCCTTTTTTCTCTTTGAACTTTCTCAATATGAGGCAAAGACTGTAGATATCCATTGGGTGCAGATCGAACTGGATGGTGGGCAATGTCATGGCGCTGCTCACCTGCAGAAAACCTCTCACCCAGCTGTCAGGCAGATCGATCTTTACTTCTTTGTACTCTTCTTCATTGGTTGTCTGAACAGCAAAGCCGGAAGGGTCTACTTTTAATTCGGTGTCTTTGTAGTCACGGATCTTTTGAAACTCTTCGTATAAACCGGCAGAATAATCCACATTGGTGGTGCCGCATTTATAATCCGCCACTTCTTTGAATACATTGTAATTGCAACCAAGTCTTGCGTAAGTGGATTCATCCTGGCTGAAACACTCAAAGAATAGTTCATCCGGATGAATGGTGATCACAGGGTCAAGAACGATCCAGGTGTTGCGGTCTTTGTGATATATATAATCGAAATATGCCCGCTTTGCTTTATTGAAAGGTGCTAATGCACGAAGTTTCTCTGCACGTATCGCCGTCAGCTCTTCCCTGATCTGCCCGATCCTTGTATTCGTGCCTGCCATATCATAGCCCGCCATGTGCTGCGCCATGAACAACGCTTCGTTCCGTGCCACCCATTCTTTATAGTCAGTTTTATCTTTTGGTTTGAACCGGAGATCACTGATCACTACATCATGCAACGCAGACATCGCTTCACGGAATGCAAGTTTCCGGTTCAGCTTTCCGATAAACCACGCACTCTCCCTCAACGTATCGGGAGCAAAAGAAAGACCCGTCATTTGCGTGGTGTTCGTAACCGCTGTATTTCCGGCAAATCGATAGGTGAATAACATGTAGCTGTTTTAATGTTGAAAGTTGTTTGAGGGCCGATGTTCGATGGCCGATGTTCGATGGCCGATGGCCGAACCTCGATCTGATACTATCGGGCTAAGTTGATAAATGTTTCAAAATGTTATTTTATTAATGCAAGTATATTCTTAATCATCCGTCATCGGTCATCGGTCATCGGTCATCGTCCATCGGTCATCGGCTATCGGTCATCCGTCATCGGTCATCGTCCATCGGCCATCGGCCATCGGTCATCGTCCATCGTCCATCGGCCATCGGTCATCGGTCATCGTCCATCGGCCCTCCCTCACCGCCTCTCCTCAACCGGTCTCACCCTCAATGGCGTTTCGATATCATAGATCGCGCGTAATTGCATTAGCAGATCAATACATTTGGCTTTATCGCCGATAGCCGTTTGCGCTGAAATGTCCGAAATGATCGCTGCTACAGTGTTGGCGGCCTCTTCTGATCTTAAACCTTCGTTCAGTAGAAACAGGAAGATCCTGTCTTTCGCGATCCTGTTCTTATTCACACGGCTTAATACGGAGCGGAAATAGAATTCAAGCTCTTTTATACGTTCAAGATCACCGCTTGCAAAACGCTCCATGTAGTTGGTGGTGAACAATTGCATTTTTTCACCTGGGTGCTGACTTAGTTTGAGCAGATACTGCGGGCCATTGGCATCGGTGAAATATTTGGTGATGAGTTCACGGCCGAATGACTCGACGGCCGGTTTAACAGAATCAGCCATGCCGATCAGCACTTCTGGTTCCCAGTCTTTTTCTTCAAATTCCTGCCGGAAATAATCCATGGCAAAGGAGCGGGTATCTTCCCAGCGGCTTTCAAGAATACGGATCGCGGCAGCTGCTTCATATTTGATCCGCCCTGCATATTGTTTATAGAAATTCCAGGTCCAGTTCCGGACAGTAATATTTTCATGATTTCCTAACGCAATGATCTGGGGAAGGGAGAGTGTTGCCGGATCGATATGATTTTCCAGAATAGCTACACCAAGCTTTTGTGCAGGAGCATAGTTACCGTACAAAAGATTCAATGCTGTCTGCTTGTCAACATTTTTCAGATAAGTGCTAAGCTCATTGCTCAACAGCTCTGCGAGATACTCATGTATCCCTTCATGTAATTCTTTTCGGGAAAGAAATGGCATCAGCGTTTCTGTGGCCATTATACCAAACGCAGGTTCACGGTTGGCTAAACGGACCAGCGCCGCTTTGCTGCCGGAACGGACGTCCGGCCAGGCCGATAATGCCGCATCAACGAGGTCTTCTTTGAGATAGCTGAGTTCCTCATCCGGCAGATTATTAATTAGCTCAACGATCTGCTGTCTCACCGGCTCATAGGTATGATTAAGCAAACCAGGCAACCCGGACGTTTTTAATTCTTCCCCTCTCCATCCTGATTTTTTATGCTTTACCATCCGCAGCCCAAACAGGAGCACAGGTGAGGCCGGATGATGCAGCAGGTCTGAAACAATATTCACGTCAACCTGGCGAAGTTCATGATCGAATAATGCGAACAAAGAATCTGAAACATCATTCAATAAAGAATTGTCGGCCAATTGCGGATCAGTATTCATCATCTCCGCGATGACTCTTCCTGTTACTGCCTGCTTCAGCGCTGAGCTGAGCGTATTGTTCCTGATCAGCTCTTTGCCCCAGCTTCTGATATCCGCAAACGGTGTGAACAGAAGTCCGCTGATAAAGCCGGCATCGGAGAGGAGCACCTGCGTATTTGCTTCGGCCCATTCCTTTGCTTTGCTTCTGGCATCCGAAGAAACTGAGCCAAGCATGCCGGTGATCAGTTCAGCAGAAGCGGTTTCTTTTGAAAATCTTTCCAGTATGATCCTGTAGCCAAGATCCGCCGGAATGGTGAACTTCGAGCGGATCAGCTTGATCAGTGTGTCCGTATCCAGCTTTTCCTTGATCTCTTTGAAGGAAGGATGACCGGCTAATTGTTTAGCAGCGAATTTCAGTACCTCGTCCATTTCTGCTTCTATCAGCAACTGCAGATATGCCTGTGGTAATTGATCCCAGAGATGCTGTTGGGGCGCGAATGAATTTGGCTGTAATGCCGGCAAGGGCGCTACATGCGCAGTAGGCGGAGGCGCTGCCTGTTTCTTGCTGCCAAATAGCCCCGTGATCTTTTTGATGAAGCCGCCGATCCCCCCGCTGCCGGTATTGCCGCTGTTTGTTGCGGATGGCCTTCTTGTTTGGCCTGCCGGGGATATGAACTCCCAGATATGATGCCTGGTCAGGATCATTTGTGGGTTGTTCCCGTTCAATAGCTGATGCAGGAAGATC
The DNA here is from genome assembly GCF_022012415.1 of Terrimonas ginsenosidimutans. GTDB lineage: Bacteria > Bacteroidota > Bacteroidia > Chitinophagales > Chitinophagaceae > Terrimonas_A > Terrimonas_A ginsenosidimutans. Next base: position 221,932 of record NZ_JAKLTR010000008.1, on the reverse strand, counting down.
GCTCTCGCATTTGCCGGGAACCTTCGTTCTACATCCTGGTAACGTCCGTTCTGCCATTGATAGGAGCTGGTAGTGAATGCTTCCTTGGTATCCCGTTCACGCTTATAGCTCACCAGAATGCCGGTAGCCAGCCTGACATAGTCAGTGCTGTTATTTTCTGCAAACATGCGCAACCTGCGATCGATCCGCTTGTGCAGGTACCACCTTGTTTTTTGCGAATACGCCAGCCGGGTGTTCTTTTGTTTGAGTTCTTTATTAGGATTTATATGATCTTGTATGGCGTTTATATAAACTTTCCTGTTCAGGTTCTTTGTGGCAAGTTTGCTGCTGAAGAACTCCGGTTCAATTTCAAACCGGCAGGTCAGTAAACCACTGATCTCAAAATCATCCAGCATTTCCGCCAGTTTGTAAACAGCTCTGATCTCGTTAAAAGTTCCGGGCGCGAGTGGTAATTGCAGCAACATGGATTTAACCGCCGGGCGGATCCACGTGACAGAGGTCGACAACAGGTATAGTTGTTCATGCCAGTTCGGGTTCGTGTGCTCGGGGAACAGCTGCAGGCAGAGAGAGTTTAGGGAACGCCGATTATTCTGCAGAAATGCATCCCGTATGGCTTGTGGCAGAGATCTGGCGATTTGTGCAACCAGTTCCTCCTTCGCCTCGCCTGTGTGCTGCTGAAGCAGACCGGCAAGCGCCAGCCTCTTGATCAGCAGGGAAGGGTGATGGTCATAGATCGCCTGCAAGACAGGAATGGTTTCAGCTCCGGCACATCTTACCAGCGACCATGTGCAGCAATACTGGTGAAGCAGATCTCCTTTAGTGAACAGTTTAACGAGATAGGGGACTGCTTCGTTAATTTTATATTCACCGGCTTTCCAGATCACACGGCTCAACTTCCAGCGGTAATTTCTGGATGACCGCGTTGAATTGGCTGCGGAATCCAGCCGTTGAAGGATCGTTTTCTTTTTTCCCTCGGGCAGGACGGAAATATTTACAGAAGGCAGGCTGATCGCGGAAAGAAAGTTGTCATCCAGCGGTTTTCCAGCCACGCCCGGAGCGCCCGTATATCCCTTGGCGGTCTTTTCATTTACGACGTCATTATATATCTTCTCGGCTTCCTGCAATGAAACCGGTACAGGCGTTTTACTGCCTTCTTTCAGGCTAGCACCCCTTCGGCCATAGCGGAAATTAACCACGTATCTATCATTGCCAACATCACAAAGGTCCGTTTCGTAAACCTTATCGGAATTTCCTTCCTGGAAGAATAAAATACTTTGCCTGATTAAACGCATGCGAACAGATGGTTAGAAGGGGAAGTTATTAAAAAAAGAGGTTGGTAATACAGTTTGAATGAAGAAATATTGGAGAGGAAATGACAGTGACAATAAGTGATCACGGAAATGTACGGTGCGGAGAAATGACAATCATCTTTTTTTCGGGGGATGTTAAAATAAATTGACCATATACCTACTAGTGTCAATACCCTATGCCCATTAGCAGTAATAGCTTCCATCCAAATGCGGCCATCGGCCATCGGTCATCGGCCATCGAACTATTCTAGGACGATGTCTTAACTAAACGTCGGCAACACCAGCGTTGAACGAACTCTTCAGGCTGTGTACCAAACTATTTTTTTTCATTTCCCAAAACTTGAAATACATTTACCCGGTAGAATAGAATAGTACAGATACAGGACCAACCTACCGAAAAGACGAAACTGATTGCTATGCAGGATATTTACCAACAGGTAAGAGAGCTCGAAAACATACAGGGGCTGTCGAAACATGAACAACTTGTCCAGGGCTTTATCAATGCCATCAATGATAAATTGGTATCGCGCGGAGACATGCTGCCTTCCGTCAACAGCCTGATCAAAGAACTGGGCTTTGCAAGGGAAACCATTGCCAAAGGCTATAAAGAACTGATGAGCCGGGGTATTGTCGAATCAAAAAACCGTATCGGCTTCTTCGTGGCCCAGGAGAATACCGAAAGCCATCTTCGCATCGCACTGGTGATCTTCGCCTTTGACAGCTTCCAGGAAGTATTCTATAAAACGTTGCGCGACAGGGTAGGAAAGACCGCCCACATCGATATCTTTTTCCATCATAATAATATTGATGTACTTGAAAGTATCATCAACAACGTCCGCGGAAAATACGGAATGTATGTTGTTGCTCCGATCCCGCATAAACGGACGGCCGAGATCCTGACCACCCTTCCGCTGAATAAATTCCTGATGATCGACCGGTATCAACCCATGCCCGGTGATTTCTCGTATGTGGTACAGGAATTCGAAGAGTCATCTTATGATGCCTTTTCCAAACTGGCACCGGCCATCAGGAAATTTGAAGGAATGATCCACTATCACCGTCCCGCATCCGATACACCCATCGAGATCATTGAAGCATATAAGAAGTTTGTAAAAAAACAGAAGATCAAAAGCGTGATCCGGACAGAATACATCCCGGGATCTATCGAGAAAGGTTTTGTATACTTTACCATCAATAATGCCGAACTATGGCAAATGCTGAAAGATGCCAAAGCCAAAGGATTCAAACTGGGGAAAGATGTAGGCATCCTTTCTCACAATGATGAGGTAGTAAAAGAGATCATCTTTGATGGCATCACTACTTACTCCACCGACTTTGCTGTGATGGCCGAGAAAGCCGCCGAATTTGTGATGAAGAGAAATATGATACAGGAGGTTGTTCCAACCGTGCTGCTGCGCCGGGGATCACTATGATTGCTTCTTTATGAACATAACTATTCTGACAAGTTTTCTGGCCGTTACGCTTATTGCCGCGCTGATCGCTTTTTTTGCGACAAGGAAGCAACAGCTGCGTACACCCATCAGTTACTACCTCGGCAACAGGAGCCTCGGCTTCTGGATGATCGGCAGCTCACTGTTCCTGACAAACATGAGCGCAAACCAGTTCATCGGGGAGAATGAATTTGTGTACACGACCAATATGTCGGTGATGGCGTGGGGGATGAGTTCCATCCTTGCCATGCTGATCGTCGCAGAATTACTGATGCCGGTCTATCTCCGCATTGGTGCAGTTACAACACCGGATTTTCTGGCTAAACGTTTTGATACGCAAACACAACGGATCGTTTCAGTCATCTTCCTGCTGAGCTACTTCATCAATCTCATCCCATCTGTATTGTATGGTTGTGCCGTTGCCATCAACGGCATCTTTCATGTTGATCAGTGGTTCGGGCTCAGTTATTTCTTAACCATCCGGATCCTTGTAGTTATCGTAGGTGTGGTTGGCTGCCTGTACACCGTGCTGGGTGGGCTACGTGCGATCACTATTACAGATGTGGTCCAGGGGATCGGGATGCTTATCGGCGGGATCTTTATCGTTTGGTACGGTCTCCGTTTTTTGGGTGATGGCAGTGTGTTGCAGGGAGTGGAAAAGTTGACGGGTGAACACCGCGACCATCTCAATGCCATCGGTAAGCCAAAAGATGTGTTGCCTTTCGGCACACTCTTTACCGGGATGTTGCTGATCAATATCTACTATTGGGGAATGGAGCAGTACATCGTGCAGGAAGCGCTCGCATCAAGAAACCTCGCGGAGAGTCAGAAAGGGATCTCGCTGGCTTGTGTAGGGAAACTGATCGCGCCGCTGTTGCTGAATGTACCCGGATTGATAGCAGTGCATTTGTATCCGGATATCGCCAATACTGCGACAGTCTTTCCGAAGCTGGTCAGTGATATTCTGCCGCCAGTGGTCATCGGACTGGTAGCTGCGGTGGTGTTTGGAGGTGCACTCAGTACGTTCAATGCCGGTCTGAATAGTTCGGGGACCTTATTCGCTATGAATCTGTACAAGCCCTGGCTCGAGCGAAAAGGAAAAGTGGCGGACGAAAAAAAACTGGTAAAAAGCGGAAGGCTGTTCCAGGTAAGCTTAACTGCGATTGCCATCTTGTTCTCTCCATACATTATGTTCTATGAGGGCGGTTTTTATAACTACCTGCAGAAAGTATCGAGCTTTTTTAGCGTGCCTGTCTTCACGATCATGGTTGTAGGACTGCTAACAAAAAAAGTTCCACCGATCGCGGCAAAAATCGGTGTATTCTTTTTTGTGACAGCCTATACGCTGACACAGTTTGTCATAGACACCGGTCTGCATTACCTGCATATACTTGCGATCCTTTTTATTGTCACCACAATCATTATGTTGCTGGTGGGAAGGTTCCGTCCAATGGAATCACCCTTCTCACTGCAGGCACATGCAGCGGTTGATCTGAAGCCCTGGAAGAACCGCCACTGGTATTTTGTAGTGCTGGTGATACTGATGATCGGCATGTTCGTGCTGTTCTCGCCTCATGGAATTGCTGAATGATCTTTAAACAAATTAGTATGCCCAACGTATTGTATCTAGCTGTAACCACTTCAAAAATCTCCCGCCTCATTCTGATGATTTGTGCACTGTGCTGCACGTCTTCTCTTATTGCGCAAAAGAATGCTCTGATTATTTCGCTTGGAAAGAACGGCCGGGTAGTGTATGATCTGAATAAGGGATCTTATAGTATGATCTCGCAGGGGCGTACGATATTCTCTGATGCTTATGCCGCATATGCCGCGGGAACAAAAAGCAACGATACCCGACAGGCCGGTAAAGCCAGCTATACCGCGAAAGATACGCTTACGCCATTCGGAAGCGCCCGGTTGTACAGGTTGAAGTTTGCCGCAGACGCCTCTTTGATACAGTTATTTTATGTAGTGAAATCGCAGAACTATTTCTTCACTCAGATCCAGCTGGTAGATCCGGATGGGCCATCTGATCATATTGCGCCGCTCATTACGGCTGATCTTTCTTTGAAAAGCAAAGGTGACAACCGCGCACTTTATGTGCCTTTTGATAATGATATGTGGGCAAGATATAACGCCTCGCCACTCGCAAAGGCAGACCTCCAAAGCAGTGAGCTGACAGCGGTTTATGATGCCGATAATAACGAAGGGTTTGTTGCCGCTTCACTGGATCAGTATGACTGGAAAACAGGTATCGCCATCAAAGCAGCAAACGACAGCACCGCTTCATTGAAGTTGTTCGCAGGCTTCGCTGACAGTACGATCACCCATGACCGGATCACGCATGGAAAAGTATTACCGGTGAACGGAGTGATCAGTTCGCCGCTGATGCTGGTGGGTTACTTCAGTGACTGGAGAACGGGGATGGAATGCGCCGCAAAATTCAATGGCTTGCTCAACAAACCGGATATCTTCAACTGGGATCGGGCCACACCCATGGGATGGAATAGCTGGGGTGTTTTGAAAGACAAGATCACTTTTGAGCAGGCAATGAAAGTGGTTGATTTTTTCGGCGATTCCTTAAAGAATTTCAGAAATGCGGACAGCACTCTTTACATAGACCTCGATGCATTCTGGGATAATATGACCACTAATGGAATTGATGGAGACGTAAGCAAACTCAAGACTTTTGCTGAGCACTGCAAAAGCAAGGGGCTAAAACCAGGCATCTACTGGACGCCATTTGCAGATTGGGGTAAATGGGACAGGAAAGTTGAAGGCGCCGGTGACTATACCTATGCGCAAACCTGGACCACCCAAAAAGGAAAAATGTATGATATCGATGGGGGCAGGGCAATGGATCCGACTCATCCGGCAACAAAACTCCGGATGGTGCATACGCTCAATAAAATGAAAGAACTGGGTTTTGAAATGATCAAGATCGATTTCCTGGGGCACGGAGCTTTGGAGGCGGATCATTTTTATGATAAGAGTGTAACCACCGGTATGCAGGCATTCCGCCAGGGAATGAAATATCTCGACAGCGTACTGCATGGCAGGATGCTGGTCTATGCAGCTATCTCTCCCAATCTTGCCACATCAAAATATGTACATGTACGCCGTATCGCGTGTGATGCATGGAGCAGCATTGACCATACAGAATATACACTCAACAGCACAGGTTACGGTTGGTGGCAGTCGCTGATGTATAATTATGTCGATGCGGATCATGTGGTATTTGCCACTGAAGAGGACGGAGTGAACAGGGCCCGGCTTGCTTCAGCATTGGTAACAGGCTCCGTGTTCACTGGAGACGATTATTCTTCACAGGGCAAGTGGACGGCTACGGCTAAAAAAATATTACAGGATAGGACATTACTGGCGGTTGTAAAAGATGGAAAAAGCTTTAAGCCGGTAAAGGCCAACACTGGAAATAAGGGAGTAGAAGTATTTGAGAAGTATGTTCCCGGAGGGTATTACATGGCGTTCTTTAACTATAGTGATTCTGTAAAAAAAATCGCACAGGTTTTGCCTGCCGGAGTGAAACGAAAAACTGTCAGGCACATACCACTGCTTACCGGCGGAATAGTAAATTCTATCTCTGGCGGCTTAAACTTCACGCTGGCAGCGAGGGATGCCGAAATATTCTTTTTTGCTCGTTAAGCGGCGATAAGCTTTGGTCTGATTAGCGTTGTAGTAACGCAGAGAGCGCAAAGTTGCCGCAGAGAACGCAAAGAATACTTAGCGACCTTTGCGCCTACTTTGCGCTCTCTGCGTTACTCCCACGCCTTCCAAAGCCACAAAAGCATTTCGATCCTTTCGGATAATATTTTTTGGACGAATTAAAATAATCTTCTACTTTAGTGGAATAGTATAGTATAGTACAGGTGTCAGTCAGACACTTCTGCGATGACTCTGCTCACGGTTGAAATACCGTGAATACCAAAAAACAATTGCTTAATATGAACATCAGATTAGCTTGCTTCGCCTGCGGGAAATCTCTGTATTCCCGCCACCTGGTTTTTCTGTCCTTCCTTGTCATGCTTTCCCTTTTTTCCATTCGTTCATCAGCCCAGGGCGGTACACTGTCCGGGATGGTCGTGGACAGCCTTTCACGCGCCCCGATCAACGGTGTATCCGTCGTGATCAAAGGAACTAGGCAGGGAACCAGTACCGGTAAGGACGGTCTCTTCTCACTGGACATCTCTGCCAGCCAGGCTGTCCTCGAATTCACCAGCATCGGTTACCGGCCAATTGAAATGGTCGTGACCAAAGGTTCGTCAGTCACTGTTGCGCTTGCTCCTTCGATCGATACTTCGGGAGCAGTTGTGGTGACCGCATTCGGCCGCCGTGAAAGGAAAGAAGCGGTGGTTGGCTCAGTTACCAGCGTTCAGCCCGGTGAATTGAAGATTCCCGCCAGTAATATCACCAACGCACTCGCCGGTAAGATCGCGGGTGTGATCGCCTTTCAGCGTGGTGGTCAGCCGGGGCTCGACAATTCGCAATTCTTCATTCGTGGAGTAACTACTCTTGGCTACAGCAACTCGCCACTTATCCTCATCGATAACATCGAACTTACTGCGAGCGATCTCGCACGTTTGCAGGTAGATGATATCGCCAGCTTCTCCATCCTGAAAGATGCGAGCGCCGCCGCATTATATGGCGCAAGAGGTGCAAACGGTGTGATACTCGTCACTACCAAAGAAGGTAAAGCCGGTAAGGCACGCATTGAACTGAGAGTGGAGAACGCTATCTCTACTCCTACAAAAAGTATCAAACTGGCTGATCCGATCTCTTATATGAGAACGTATAATGAAGCGTTGACAACCCGCAATGCCGGTGCTACTCCTTTCTTCTCTCCGAACAAGATCCTCGGTACAGAAAGAACTCTTGCCGGCGAAGGAGGGATCACTCCGTATCTCTACCCGGCGGTTGACTGGATGAAAGAGATCTTTAAAGATCGCACAAGCACCCGCCGCGCCAATATGAGCGTTAGTGGTGGCAATGCGGTTGCGAAATATTACATCGCAGGTTCTTATTCAAAAGACAATGGTATTCTCCAGGTAAACCCGGTGAACAATTTTAACTCGGCCATGCGTTTCGAGAACTACCAGCTTCGTGCAAATACAAGCATCAAAGCAACTTCTACCACGGAAATTGGTGTAAGGCTTTGGGGTAACTTTAATGATTACACGGGGCCGATCAGCAACCAGGGTGGTGGATTTGCAACTGATCTCTATTCGCAGGTGCTTCACGCAAATCCGGTAGGATTTCCTGCATACTATCTGCCTGACAGCGCTAACCGTACTACCAATCATATACTTTTCGGTAACGCGATCAATCAAACGGGTAACCTTCAGGCAAACCCATACGCGTCATTGATGTATGGCTACAAGACATTTTCAGAGTCCCGCATGTCCGCACAATTTGAGGTGACGCAGAACCTGAAGTTCATCACGCCCGGCCTCTCATTCTTTGGCTTGTTCAGCACAAACAGGTACTCTTATTTTGACCTGAGCCGTAACTATCTGCCATTCTACTATAACATGCAGAGCTTTGATGAGCAGACGGGGGAGTATAAACTCAACTGGCTTAATGCTCAGCCCGGCGCTGCTCAGGAGTATCTCAATTATAACGAAGGTGCAAAATACCTGAACACTTACCTGTATATGCTTGGTCGTGTCGACTATAACAGGAGCTTCGGCCCCCATGGTGTTGGTGCGTCCCTGGTTGGAACACGTCAGCAAACCCTTACCGGCAATGCCGGGAACCTGCAGGCCTCGTTGCCAAACAGGAACCTTGGTATATCAGGTCGTGCAAGCTATTCTTATGATAACCGCTATTTCGCTGAATTTAACTTTGGTTACAACGGATCGGAAAAATTTGCTCCTGATAACAGGTTTGGTTTCTTTCCAACCGTTGGTGGTGCATGGGTGATCTCTAATGAAAAATTCTGGAACGGATCGATCAGTAAAGTGATCACGAGATTGAAACTGAGAGGAAGCTATGGTCTCGTGGGTAATGATGCGATCGGTGATCCGAGAACACAGCGATTCTTCTATCTTTCCAACGTACAGCCCAATGCGGGCCCGATCGCCTACTTCGGTACAAATAACTCCGTGTCTATGCGCGGACCGGTCATCAATGCCTATCCGAATCCTGGTGTGACCTGGGAGAGAGCGAAGAAATCTAACATTGCTGCAGAACTTACCATTCTTGAAAAATTGAACATTGTCGCGGAAGTATACCGGGAGAACAGGGAAGATATCCTGATCAATCGCGGTTATATTCCTATCACTGTTGGTATAGAGCAGAACGCGCTAAATAACCTCCGTTCAAACCTGGGTAGAGCTACTTCGGAAGGATTTGATCTTAATGTGAACTATCGCCAGGATTTCAAATCCGGTCTTTGGGCATCGGTTTTGGGCAATCTAACTGTAACCCGTAATAAGGTCGTTCATCTCGAAGAGCCGGAGTACGCTTACCCATGGAGGTTTGCTGCTGGCCGCATGATCAATCAGCCTTTTGGTTTTATCGCAGAACGTCTGTTTGTGGATGATAAAGAGGCGCAGAATTCACCCGTGCAATCTTTTGGTAACCTGCTTCCCCAGGGTGGTGATATCAAGTATCGTGATATCAACAAGGACGGTGTGATCAACCAGGATGATATGGTGCCGATCGGTTTGCCATCTACTCCGCAGATCATTTACGGTTTTGGCCTGTCTATGGGATACAAAAGTTTTGACCTTAGTGTATTCTTCCAGGGATCAGCCCGTTCCTCATTCTTTATCGATCCGACTGGTGTAACAGATTTTGATAATGGAAGATTCGGTACTGCGCCATTCGTGAACAATGCGCAGATCCTGGAGGCCTATGCAAACGACCACTGGTCTGAAGAGAATCAGAATCTCTACGCACTCTGGCCACGTCTTTCCGTATTCGATGTACCGAACAACCAGCAAAGAAGTACCTGGTGGCTGCGTGACGGAAGTTTTATCCGTTTGAAATCAGCTGAGGCCGGATACACATTCCCGCGCAGGTGGACAAGCCGCGCGCACATGGAAAGTGCAAGGATCTATTTCAGTGGTTTGAACCTGCTCACCTTCAGCAAATTCAAACTCTGGGATCCCGAGCTTGCGGGCAATGGGTTTGCCTACCCCATCCAGAAAGTATTTAACGTTGGTCTGAAACTCACTTTCTGATTAACCAGGCTAACATTATTCCCGATCACTCTAATAAAAGGCATATGAAAATCTTTATAAAAATATTTCTGGCAGGCTGCACAACAGTCCTCTTTTCAGGATGTAAGAAATACCTCGATGTAACGCCGGATAACATTGCTACACTGAACAGCTCGTTCAGCAACGCGAATGAAACGCAGGCTTACCTGTTTGGTTGTTATTCCAATCTCCAGGGATTGGCGGATGTGAGAGCTAACGCAGGTTTTACCGCCTCCGGCGAAGTATTGTTCCCGATCAATATGCAGGATCAGACTACGCTTGGCGGTGCAGGCGGCGATGCCGGTTTTAACCTGATGCGTGGTTTGCAGAACAGCCTGAACCCGATCCATAATTTCTGGGATGGATATAACCAGGGATTGAAACTCTGGGAGTCTATCCGTATGTGCAATACATTCCTGGCCAATGTTGATCAGCCACGCGATGTTCAACCATTTGACAGAGCCAGGTGGACTGCTGAAGCTAAATTCCTGAAAGCATACTATCACTACTGGCTGATCAGGATGTACGGACCAATTCCTATTGCTGATGTTGCCATCCCGATCAGCGCAACTTCTGAAGAAGTGCGCCAGAAACAACAGACGCTTGATTCCTGTTTTAACTACGTGATCAAAACGCTTGATGAATCGATCGCTGGCTTGCCTCCAGCAATTCAAAACGCTGCGGCGGAAGCGGGACGCATCACTTCTACCATCGCCCTGGCTGTTAAAGCTGAAGTGCTCACCACCCAGGCAAGTCCGTTGTTCAATGGTAATCCTGATTATGCTTCATTCAAAAACAAAGACGGCGTAAGTCTTTTTCCATCTGCTGCTGATCCGTTAAAATGGCAGAGAGCAGCAACGGCCTGCAAAGCTGCGATCGACGCTGCTGTGGCTGCCGGCGCAAAGCCTTATGAATTGAGGATCCAGGGTAATATCGTAAACATGTCCGAGCAGACACGTCAGTTGCTGACCTTGCAGGGGGCTTTCGTTGATGGCTGGAACCCTGAGCAGGTATGGACACTGAATCCACGTTTCGGATGGCAATATATGGCGATGCCAAGAGTTACGGCGGAAGCTGCTGCGAATGTGTTCGCCGTTTATTCCAACTTCTCTGTGCCCATAGCTCAGTCTGAGATCTTTTATACAAAGAACGGTGTACCTGTGTCTGAAGATCCCAGCTGGGATTTTGCAGGCCGGCATCAGCTGAGAGTAGGAGATGAGGCTAATAAATACTACATCAAACAGGATTACACGACGGTGAAAGGAAACTTCGATCGTGAACCACGTTACTATTCATCCGTTGCATTTGATGGTGCCGTATGGTTTGGCTCCGGTAACACGAACGATAACAATCCCAACTATGTTAACGCAGTAAATGGTTACGCATCCCCGCCCGACAGGGTTCGTTACAATGCGACAGGCTACTGGGCGAAAAAACTGACGCATTATCAGTCCGTGCCCGGTCAGAATACCGTTTGGCAGACTTACCCATGGACCTTTATGCGTCTCTCTGGTCTGTGGTTATTGTATGCGGAATGTTTGAATGAAGTGTCTGGACCTAACGCGGAAGTATATTCATGGATCGATAAAGTGAGAACGCGTGCTGGTCTGAAAGGTGTGCAGGAATCATGGGCTCAGTATTCACGCAATCCATCAAAGCCTTCAACAAAAGAGGGACTTCGCCAGATCATTCACCAGGAAAGAAGAATTGAATTGGCTTTCGAAGGGCAGGCAGGATGGGATCTCCGCCGCTGGAAAGAATTACAATCAGTACTGGCAACACCATTCCAGGGCTGGTCGGTATTTAACAGAACGATTGCGGGATACTATCAGCTCGGCACCGTTTATCAGCCATCATTCGGATTGCGTGACTATCTGTTCCCGATCCAGGAATACGACCTGATGACGAATCCAAACCTTGTTCAAACTCCTTACTGGTAAACAATATCGCGAATTGCTTAATGTATGATCATGATAAATCAATATAAAAATATACTGCACACGATCCTGCCGGCTCTGATGATCGCCTGTCTGTTCTCGTGCAGCAAGGTCTCGGAATATAAGGATGTTGTATCTACTGATATGACAAAACCTGACCCTGTAACAAACATACTGGTGAAGAATGAGGCCGGCGCTGCTGTCATTACCTATGATCTGCCTGCTTCCGAAAATATCCTGTATGTGCAGGCGACTTATATGATCAATGATAAGGTCAGTCGCCAGACAAAGTCGTCTTATTACTCAGATACCATAATCGTAAGCGGTTTTGAAAGAAGCCAGGAATACAAGGTTGTCTTACGCACCGTAAGCCGCGCCAATGTTTCTTCGGATTCAATAGTTGTAACTGTACATCCGCTGGAACCGGCTTACCGGGCCGTCTTTCCAACTATTGTTGTCAAGCCCGATTTCGGAGGTATTAACATCAATGTATTGAATGCCAAAAAAGCAAATATTGGAGTTATTACAGTGGCGATAGATCCCGTAACGAAGAAGTTCGAGATCATTAACCAGAATTATACCAGCCAGGATACGATCTCTTACAGTCTTCGTGGGTATGACACTATTCCAAAACAATTCGGTTTCTATATCACAGATCAGTGGGGCAATATTTCTGATACTCTGTTCAGAACGATCACGCCGATCTATGAATTGCTGATGGATAAATCAAAGTTTGCCTCCTATTCACTGCCGAGTGATGTGCGTACAGGTTTTGGCTGGGTGATCGAAAACCTGTGGAATAACAATACCGGTTCACCGGGTTATCACACTGATCAACCTATTCAGCCATTGGTTTGGCCGGCCGTTATCACGTTTGATATGGGGCAGACTGCCAAGCTCAGCCGCTATACGCTCTGGGATCGCGGGATCGATGGAAGCGGAAACTGGTTATGGCAGGCGGGTGCACCGTTGTCCTGGACACTCTGGGGCAGGACCTCAGCCCCTGTTGACGAAACAATGCCCAGCGGGCCATCCGCTCCGGGCGTTGGAGAAACTTCTCCCAACGGATGGATCAACCTTGGAACGTTCAGGCTTCCTGCAAAACCATCCGGCTTGCCCAATCCGCAATACACCAATGCTGATCTTGATTTCTGGAATGCGGGCTTCAGCTTTAACTTCTCGCTCGACCTTCCCCGTGTAAGATACATTCGCTTCCAGTGCCTGGAGAATGCGTCTCTTACCAACAACTTTTTTAACATGACCGAATTGACTTTCTGGGGAGACCCTCGTTAACCCAATAAAACAAATTATCATGCGCAGAAATAATTCATATTGGCTTTGGATCATCGGGCTTGTTACCATATTGGCTTGTTCACAAAAGCCGGATGACTTCAGGGAATTCCTGGAAGGCCAGGAGGTAAAATATCCCGGTGTGATCAACAAGACATTTGTAAGACCCGGTAATCTTCGTGTAGGCATTGGCTGGTCCCCCAGCCCTGATCCGTCTGTTACCAAATACAGGATCTACTGGAATAACCGCCTCGACTCTGTTGAAGTGGCTGCTACTTCCCATAATCCTTCCGACACGATCTATACGGTGATCGGTAACCTGCAGGAATATACCTACACGTTCTTTGTTTATTCATTTGATGCGAAAGGCAATCGCTCCATTCCTACGGAGATCCAGAATGCAAGAGTATTTGGAAACACATATCGGCAGAGCCTGATGAACCGCCCGATCAACCTGGTGGAGCCCTATAAACTGCTGAATGACGAAGGCTCGCAGATCACCCTGAATTTTCTTCAGCCAGACACAACGAATATGATCACGTATGTACGTTATACTAATCTGAGTAATGTACTGAAAGAAGTAGCTGTGTTGCCGCAGACAAATTCAGTCACCTTGAATGATTTCAAATACGGAACAAAAGTGGCTTACCAGTCATATTATAAACCTGTAGGGAATTCACTGGATACTTTTTCTGTAAGCCTCGTTGATACATTCCCCCGTATCGAATTCGGTATTGTGAAATGTGATAAAGGCATGTTCAGCATTGCAAACCTGCCAAATGACGTGCAGCCTTATGAAGGGCAAACAAGTGTGGCAAGACTTTGGGATGGATCGGTTGGACCACAAGGTTATCCGGATATCTTCCACTCCAATGGAGATAAGCAACTGCCCCACCACTTCACAATGGATATGGGCAAAGCGTACGATAGCCTTCGGAATGTTGAAGTGACCGGTAGGAACTGCTGTCATAACCCAACAGAGTATGAGATCTGGGGTATTGCCGATATCACGAATGCTGCTACAACACTCGCAGGTAATGACCCGGGTTGGAAAGCGGAAGCATTGTCCAAAGGGTGGGTATTGCTGAAAGAAGTGACCCGCTCTGATGATGGCGTAGGTCCGTATATGGTTGACTTTGGAACGAATACACCAAAGATCCGCTACATCCGTTTGCGGGTTAAAAAAGTTGCAAGCAATGAATCGTCATACAGCAACCTGAGTGAACTTACATTCGGGTATAAAAAATAGGTCATGATCCAGGCCGCCCATGCGGCCTGGATTTTTTTTATCAAACATTCTATAGGTCAGGCAACGCGAAGCAGGACGACTTCATCTTTTATCCGTTCAGATCATCCTGTTCAACACTACTGCGGTGTTGGTTCAAAATATCATTTATGAAACTGTTGACACTTCTTTTTTCAGTACTTGTTTGTTCATTTGCATCCGCACAACGAAGCCCTTTAGCTATCTGGTTCGATAAACCTGCAGCGCAATGGGAAGAGACACTTCCATTGGGGAATGGCCGGTTAGGCATGACTCCCGACGGCGGCCTGCAAAAAGAAAAAGTAGTATTGAATGATATCACGATGTGGTCGGGTAGTCCGCAGGACGCCAATAACTATGAAGCGTATAAGCAATTGCCAGCGATCAGATCATTGTTATCCGCTGGTAAAAATAATGAAGCGCAAAAGCTGATCGACAAGAACTTTGTGTGTCTTGGTCCGGGTTCCGGCGGCAAACAATGGGGCTGCTTCCAGATGCTCGCTGATCTGAACATTTCTCATAAATATGCGGCAGATCCCGCGCTGAATAAAAATTATTACAGGAGACTTTCACTGGATAGTGCTGTTGCCGTTACATCGTTTGAACTGGAGGGGGTGAAATATAAACGTGAGTATTTTACCAGTTTCGGCGATGATGTGGATGTGATCAGGATCTCTGCAAATAAAAAAGGGATGATCAGTTTCTCTGTTGGCATCAGCAGACCGGAGCGTGGGAGTTCTTCCGTAACGGGTAATACTTTGCAATTACGTGGTCAGTTGGATAATGGCACGGACGGAAAAGGAATGAAATATCTCACGGAGGTAAAGATCCGTAATACCGGCGGGAAACAATCTGCAAATGGAAATGAACTGGTGATCACGGATGCTGATGAAGCGGTGATCTATATCTCGACAGCAACAGATTTCAGAAATCCGTCTTATCAGTCTCTTGTTGCAAAAAATATGAACGCTGCACTATTGAAAAGTTTTGCAGTTCAACAGCAGTTACATACCCGTGCATTCAAAAAACTATTTGACCGGGTGTCGATCGATCTGGGTTCAGGCGCTGCATCAGCAATGACAACGGACAAACGTCTGGCTGAACATTATCAGCACCCGGATCAGGATAAGTCGATGCCGGCTTTGTTCCTTCAATTCGGTCGTTATCTCACCATCAGCAGTACACGTGTTGGTCTGCTCCCTCCGAATCTGCAGGGGCTTTGGGCGAACCAGGTGAATACGCCATGGAATGGAGATTATCACCTTGATGTGAACGTGCAGATGAATCACTGGCCGGTGGAGATGTCAAATCTTTCAGAATTGAATCTGCCATTGACAGAGCTGGTCCGCGGATTAGTTGAGCCCGGCAGGAAAACCGCGAAGGCGTATTACAACGCTGATGGCTGGGTGGCACACGTGATCACCAATGTTTGGGGCTTTACAGAGCCCGGGGAAAGTGCCTCATGGGGTGTTACCAAGTCCGGCTCAGGCTGGTTGTGTAATAATCTTTGGGATCATTATGAATACAGCAGCGATCTCAAATATCTTAAAAGCATCTACCCGATCTTAAGAGGGTCGGCTCTTTTTTATAAAAGCATTCTGGTAAAGGATGAGAAAACGGGTTGGCTGGTTACATCGCCATCTTCATCACCCGAAAATTCATTCCTTCTTCCTGATGGAAACCATGCAAGCATTTGTGTCGGTGCAACGATCGATAACCAGATCATCCGTGAACTATTCAACAACGTGATCACGGCTTCTTCAAAACTTGGTATTGATAGGGCATTCGCGGACTCTTTACGCGCGCAATTGCCGCATCTGCCACCGGCAGGTATCATTTCTCCGGATGGACGCATCCAGGAATGGCTGGAAGATTACAAGGAAATAGATCCTGAACATCGTCATATCTCGCATTTGTATGGTTTGTATCCTGCAAACCTGATCACGGCCGATGGTACACCTGACCTCGCTGCTGCTGCTAAAAAATCGCTCAATGTGAGAGGTGATGATGGGCCAAGCTGGGCGATCGCTTATAAACAGCTTTTCTGGGCCAGGCTGCAGGATGGTAACAGGGCATTCAAATTATTAAGAGAAATATTAAAGCCGACACTCAGGACGGATATTAACTATGGCGCCGGTGGAGGCGTTTATCCCAACCTGCTTTCTGCAGGGCCGCCATTCCAGATAGATGGAAACTTCGGCGCGGCTGCCGGCATACTTGAAATGATCCTGCAAAGCCATGCCGGTTATGTGGAGTTGCTGCCTGCGATCCCTGATCTCTGGAAAAAAGAAGGCAGCGTGAAAGGGTTAAAGGCAAGAGGTAATGTTACGGTGGATTTCTCCTGGAAAGACGGTGTTGTTACAAGGTATATGCTGACATCGCCGGTCAAACAACAGGTGAAGTTGAAAGTAAATGGGGAAATGAAAACTATTGGGGTTGGTTCCCGGTGAGGAAAGTGGTAGGGAGTTATTAGTTTAATAGTTTAATGGTTTAATAGTTTAACGTTGTTGATACGGAATGCAGATAACGGAAGATTTCAGTTAGCAGTGTTCCGGATTTGAGATCCGGCGCTTGTTTATAATTCTTGAACAGCATCGGAAGAGTGTACAAAATAAATCCAACTATGATCAATAGAATTTCTGTAGCAGATAGAAGATATGCACTCGCAAAGAATGCTGGTAGTGACGCTATACATCGTGATCCTGTTTACTCGTATGCCGTGACTTATTTGCATGACGATAGTGGAGTAACTGGTACAGGTCTGGCATTCACGCTGGGAGAAGGAAATGATCTGGTATGTAAAGCTGCTGCTTTTTATGCAGAGCAGCTGAAAGGGAAGGATATTGAAGATGTGATGCATGATTTCGGAAAACTGTTCAGCCAGTTTTCAAATGAACAGCAGTTTCGCTGGCTTGGCCCACACAAAGGCGTGGTGCATCTTGGTCTCGCTTCCGTCACCAATGCCTGCTTTGATCTATGGGCGAAGAAAAGAGGAGTGCCGCTTTGGTCGCTACTGAACAGCCTCGATGCGGAAGCAATCGTTCGCCTCCTTGACCTGTCTTATCTCGAAGATGAACTTACCGCAGAACAAGCCCTCGAACTGATCAACACCCAGTCTGCCGGCAAGCTGGCGCGTCATGTTATTCTTGAGAAAGGCTATCCCGGTTATGATACATCTATCGGCTGGTTCAATTATACTGATGAACAGGTGAAGCAGAATGTGGCGAAAGCTGTTGCCAATGGTTTTACCGCTATGAAGTTGAAAGTAGGCTCAACAGATCCGCAAAGAGATATCACCCGCGCACATATTGTTCGTGAAGCTGCCGGTGACGCCGCACGTGTTATGCTCGATGCAAACCAGCAATGGACTCTTCCGCAGGCGATCAGTATTTGTGACGAATTGAAAAAGATGGATCCATACTGGATAGAAGAACCTACACACCCGGATGATGTGCTCGCTCACAAAGTGCTGGCAGATCATATTGCCCCGTTCAGGCTGGCGTTAGGAGAGCACGTACCAAACCGGATCATATTCAAAAACTATCTTCAAACTGGCTCCGCGGGTTTTATGCAGGTGGATGCTGTAAGGGTAGGAGGAGTAAGTGAATTTATCACGGTAAGCCTGTTGTGTAAAAAGTATAATGTGCCTGTTGTGCCCCATGTAGGTGATATGGGACAGCTTCATCAGCACCTGGTGTTATTTAATCACATTTCACTTGGACATGAAGCCCTGTTGCTGGAGCATATTCCTCACTTAAAAGATCATTTTGTTTTCCCTGTTAACGTGAGTGACGGGGTGTATCATACCCCGCAGGAGCCGGGAAGCAGTTGTGATCTGAAGAATTAATGACAAATGCAATATTGATGAGATTATCTGTATTCTTATTACTGTTCTTATTGAGCGGTTACTCGTTTTCACAGATCAATGACCGCGCATTGTTCAGTCTGTCACCTCCTATGGGATGGATGACATGGAATCTTTATGGAGAAAATATCAATGAAGCATTGATAAAAAGGATGGCTGATGCAATGGATTCGACGGGAATGAAAGAGGCAGGATACAATTACCTGATCATTGATGACGGATGGCAGGGAGGACGGGATAACAAGAACAATATTATAGCTGATCCGGTAAAATTTCCTTCAGGTATAAAAGCGCTGGCGGACTATGTTCATGCAAAGGGGCTTCGTTTAGGGATTTATTCCGATGCTGCATTGCTTACCTGTGCAGGCTACACCGCCAGTTTGAATTTTGAGGAACAGGATGCAAAAGTGTTTGCCGCCTGGGGGATCGACTACCTGAAATATGATTACTGTAACGCGCCCGAAGATTCCGCTACTGCTAAAAGCCGTTACCAGAGAATGGCGAACGCGCTTTCCGCGTCCGGACGCGATATCGTATTCGGTATATGCGAATGGGGTGGGCGGCATCCCTGGAAATGGGCCGCTGCTGTGGGCGGAAATCTCTGGAGAACCACAGGTGATATCCGTGACAAATGGAAGGCCCTGCCCGGGCAGAGCGGCGAAGGGATCATGGATATAGTGAAAGTGAATGGAAGCCTGGACAAATATGCCGCTCCCGGAAAATGGAATGATCCCGATATGCTGGTGATCGGTCTGTACGGGGCAAAAGGACCTTCCGCTGATCTCGGTGGGACCGGCTGTACAGATACTGAATACAAAAGCCAGATGAGCTTATGGTGCGTAATGGCTGCTCCGTTGATCGCTACGAATGACCTGACAAGGATGAACACTCCAACCCGGGAGATCTTATTGAACAAAGAAGCTATTGCGATCAACCAGGATAGATTGGGTGTTCAGGCCGGCAGGATAGAGAACACAGACACCTGGGAAGTGTTCCTGAAGCCTTTGAAGAACGGGGATCTTGCCGTGGCGATATTGAATAAATCAGGAAAAGAACAGCAGCGGGAGCTGGAATTCCGGCAGCTGGGTATTGAAGGGGAGTACAGCGTCAGGGACATCTGGACGCATAAGACCGCTGCCAAAAAGAATAAATGGAAAGGAACGGTATTGCCTCACGAAACAAAATTATTGCGGTTGATAAAAAGATGACCGGTCATCATCTATTGCCAACCCCTCAATCCAATTATTGAGATGATCGCAGCTGGAGATATTGTTATTGCCGCCGTGTATATTGTACTGATCTTTATCATAGGATTATGGTCAGGCATTAGGCATCGACGTAAAACCCGGGCAAATGCTGCCAACGGATATTTCCTTGCCGGAAAATCGTTGAAATGGCCTGCGATCGGACTTGCCCTGTTTGCTACAAACATATCCACCGTTCATCTCGTAAGCCTCGCCCAAAGCGGTTTTGACTCAGGCTTGCTGAATGGAAATTTCGAATGGATGGCAGCCTTCACGCTCATCCTTCTTGCATTATTCTTTGTTCCCTTTTATATCAAATCGGGCGTAGCAACCCTGCCTGATTTTTTGGAGAAAAGGTACGACAGGGCCTGTCGCGACTGGCTTACCGTTATCTCACTCATTTCTGCCGTCGTGATCCATATTGCATTCTCGATGCTGGCTGGTGGTATAGTGCTAAAAACACTGTTTGGTATAGATATGTATACCGGCGTGATAGTCATCTCTATCATTACAGCTGTCTACACGATCGTTGGCGGATTGAAAGCAGTCGTAGTTACCGAATCTATTCAGACCGTAGTACTGGTTGCAGGTGCGCTGATCATCAGTTGGGCGGCATTTCAGAAAGTGGGTGGATGGCAACCAATGATCAATGTGCTGACAGAAGAAAATGAATTAAGCAAACTATCAATGCTTCGTCCTTCCGGAGACGAAAGCGGAATGCCCTGGTATGCTGTTTTCCTGGGTTATCCTGTTCTAGGCATCTGGTACTGGTGTGCAGATCAGACGATCGTGCAACGCGTACTGGGAGCAAAGGATATAGATCATGCAAGAGGTGGAGCATTATTTTGCGGGTTTATAAAGGTCCTTCCCGTATTTATTTTCGTATTACCGGGTCTGCTGGCTTTTGTGTTGTTTAAAACCGGATCACTTGATCTGGGGAGCTTAAAGACCGTTGATGCCGCGGGTAAAGAAATTGTTCAGTCAAAGGGCATCTATACGGTAATGATCACGCAACTGCTTCCTACCGGCCTGGTGGGGGTATTGGTTGCGGCGCTTTTATCCGGTTTGATGAGCCAGATCTCCGGTGCGCTGAATTCCATTTCGACAATGATCAGCTATGATGTTTACAAAAGATACAAGCCGGAGGTGAACGATGCACAACTGGTAAAGGCCGGTAAGGTTGCCGCGGTGATCGCACTGGTCTTCTCTTTGCTGCTGCTGCCGTTGCTGAACCGGTATGAAAGCATTTTCAATGGATTGAATGATATCATCGCGCATATCGCGCCGCCGATCACCTGCGTATTCCTGCTTGGAATATTCTGGGGAAAGGCTTCCGCAAAGTCTGCCCGGCTTACGCTCTGGCTTGGCTCAGCCTTAGGAGCCATTGTTTTTGTCCTTAATAAACTGATGCCCGACAACCCTATAGCAGGAATTCCATTCATGATGATGGCTTTTTACCTGTTTTGTGTCTGTGTTTTTATGCAGGTGATATTCTCTTTTCTATTCCCTGTTGCGCATACAAAAGAAAGCCGCGACTTCTTCTGGAAGCATCCATTGGAACCTCTGAGGATGAAGGCGCGTCGGGGATTGGGCGATTACCGCTTTTTAACAATGATCCTGGTGATCGTAATGGTTTGGTTGTTTTATTCGTTCAGGTAAAATTAAAAGCATGGGAGATCTGTTGAAAGATAAAGTGATATTCCTGACCGGCGGTTCTATGGGCATTGGCCTGGAATGCGCCAGGAAGTATTTAGAGGAAGGTGCGAGGGTGGTGATCGCTGCGAATGATGAAGAGTCTTTACATCAGGCAGCATCTGCATTGCGGATCAGGATGGATGATTGTATGTTCTGTGACGTCACGAATGCCGCTACTGTCCAATGGGCGATTGAAAAGACTATCCTTCGCTATGGAAAGATAAATGTGGTGCATAATAATGCAGGCATCGCTCATCCTGCCAAAACTTTACATGATACGGCTGATCACGAATGGGATCTGCTTTTTGATGTGAATGTAAAAAGTATTCTGCTTACAACACGGTTTGCGATCGGATCACTGAAGAAGACAAAAGGATGTATTATCAACACGAGTAGCCTTGTGGGAGAGATCGGGCAGGAAGATCATGCGGCCTATGCCGCCACGAAAGGCGCGGTGAATGCCCTTACAAGATCAATGGCGCTTGACTATGCACCGTATGGTGTTCGCGTAAATGCGGTTGCGCCTGCAGGTGTGTGGACAGATATGTTGCGTAAATGGGCTGCCAGCCTGGACGATCCCCAGGCGATGGCTTCTTATCTCGACCAGATCCACCCACTCGGGTATTGCCCCCAGGGAGATGTGATCGGTGATGCATGCGTATTCCTTGCATCTGATAAAGCAAGTTTTATCACGGGATCTGTAATGCCTGTATCCGGAGGTGCTGAATTGGGTTACAGATCAATGAAACGTAAAACAGAAATACAGTGAAAGTGATCAGAGAATTTCTTTTAGTGTCATTTGTTTGTATACTGCTCCTGCCGGACCTCAACGCACAGGTGATCACGCCCGCACGTACTCCGAATGCTACGCAAAAGGCCATGCAGAACAGGGGCTATGGTATGTTCATTCATTTTGGGATAAATACTTTCGCTGATATCGAATGGTCTGACGGAACGATCCCGGTGGAGAAATATCATCCTTCAGACCTGGATCCTGATCAATGGGTAAGGGTTGCGAAACAGGCCGGATTCCGTTATGTATTGCTCACCGTAAAACATCATGATGGATTTTGCTTATGGGATAGCAGGTTCACAAACTATGACGTTGCATCGTCGCCCGTTAAAACGGATATCGTGAAAGCCGTTGCGGACGCGTGCCGCAAATACGGCGTTCAGTTCGCCGTTTATTACTCCCTTTGGGACCGGCATGAGCCTGTATACAAAGATCGCAAAGCTTATCAAAAGTATATGCTGGATCAGCTGACCGAATTGTTCACGGGTTATGGCCCCATCTGCGAGCTCTGGCTTGATGGTGGCTGGGATAAGAAACCGGAGGAGTGGGGAATTGAAGAGATCTACCGGCTCGCAAAAAAGTATTATCCTGATTGTGCAGTAAGCGTTAATCACACCATCGTCAGTGAAGAAGGGAAGCGCAACTATACACCCGCCGGCGATATGACGGAGAATGACAGGTTTTATTTCCAGTACTTTCCTTCTGATTTCCGTCTCTGGGATCCACAGCTTGCCAATCTTTCAGATAAAAAGCAATACCTGCATAAAGGTGGGTCATACTATCTTCCGTTTGAACATACTATTTGCCTCAGTAAAAGATGGAACTGGTTTCAGAAGACTGCTGAGCTGCCTGTTCGGGACCTGGATGAATTGCAGGAACTGTTTTACCACGCAACCGCGAACAAGAATACGCTGGTGTTGAATGTTCCGCCTGATAATACAGGCCGTATCAGGGAATATGAGGCCAACGCAGTGATTGCGCTGGGTAAGCGACTGGGTATCCGGGAAGGAAAGCCTTTACCAGTGAACGGTTCATTTTTATCAACAGGTCGGAATGCTTCTGCCAGTAGTGTCTATCCGGACTCTAAAGGTGTATATGCTGCTACCGCTATCAATGATGGGAATATGCAATCCCGATGGGCTTCCACAGATACAGTAGCGGAGGTAGTCATCGGCCTGGATGCAGCAAAGCCCTTCAATAAGATCAGCATTTTTGAATACCAGGATGTGGCAAATGATGCCGATGGTTTTTCGCAATACCGGACGCCCAGGATCAAACGCTATGCGATCGATGTTATGCTGGATAAAAAATGGATCACTGTTTATCTGGGCGAGGATCCGATAGGAGATTGTAAGGTGATACATTTTCCTGTTGCTTATAAGACCGGCAATCTCCGGCTGCGCGTGTTAAAAGCGACCGCGCCGCCTTCTATCTATGAGTTGAACGTGATTTATATGAATGATAAAAAATGAAAGATGCCGAGATCGTTTCTGGTAATAATTTTTAGCTGGATCATGCTGCCTGCGCAATCACAGTTGCAAATGCCTTCTGTCTTCGGTGATAGCATGGTGCTGCAGCGGGATGCGCCGATCCGGCTTTGGGGTAAAGCAATACCCGGTGAAAATGTAACGGCTGTTTTTCATCAGCAGCGCAGAACTGTCAGGGCTGATGCCATGGGTGAATGGACCATTGTACTTTCTCCGGAAAAAGCCGGCGGCCCTTATGATCTTTCTGTGAGCGCAAACAAGACACTTCTGTTCAAAGGCATACTGATGGGAGATATCTGGGTGTGCTCTGGTCAGTCGAATATGGAGTTCCCGGTGAAAGGATGGAGCAGTGTCAATAATGCAGAGGCGGAGATCGCATCCGCAAACTATCCACGCATCCGTCTTTTTACCGTAGAGAAAAATGTATCCGCTCTGCCGGAAGGTGATCTGAAAGGGGAATGGAAGACTTGTTCCCCCTCCAGCATCCCCCTTTTCTCTGCCGTAGGGTATTTTTTTGGTCGTGCATTGCATAAAGAACTGAATGTACCTGTTGGACTGATCAATTCTACCTGGGGTGGAACACCTGTAGAAACCTGGATCAGTCGTGATGGATTTGAAAACGATCCTTACTACTCTACCGTGATGCAACACGCTCCTGAACTATCCATGGATGCGCTGATCGGTCAGCGTCGCAGCAGGGAGCAGTCTTATGTTGAATCACTTCAAAAAGATCTGCCCGATCTTTCTGATAGTGCCCGTTGGAAAGAAAGCAGCTATGACGATATCAGATGGAAAAAAATGCTGCTTCCTGGATTATGGGAATCGCAACCGGGATTGTCGCGTCTTGACGGAATTGTCTGGTTCAGAACAGCAATTGATCTTAGCCCGGAAGACCTGGCCGGCACTGCAGCCATTCATCTCGGAATGATCGATGATCGTGATGATACGTATCTGAATGGCGAACGCATTGGCGGAATGAATGGCTGGAACACTGACCGGGTATATACTGTACGGAATGGCCTGCTTAAGCCCGGTAGAAATGTGATCGCGGTCAGGGTGGAAGATGGTGGAAATGGCGGCGGGATTTATGGCGACAGCAAC
This sequence comes from Terrimonas ginsenosidimutans, assembly GCF_022012415.1. Lineage (GTDB taxonomy): Bacteria > Bacteroidota > Bacteroidia > Chitinophagales > Chitinophagaceae > Terrimonas_A > Terrimonas_A ginsenosidimutans. The sequence goes on along the minus strand of NZ_JAKLTR010000008.1, from coordinate 197,275 downwards.
CAGCTGTTCTTATCCTCAAATGGCAAAAGATTTCCGTTGTCAGGTGCGTGGCGGTATCGTATCCAGGATGTATTGCATAGCTCCAACGGTATCGGGCCCAATGATTACCCGTCGCTGCTGTATAATGGAATGATCCATCCGATAGAGCGGCTGCAGATAAAGGGAGTGATCTGGTACCAGGGTGAAGCAAATACTTCAACTGCGTATGAATACCGCAAGGCGATGCAGTTGTTGATCCGTGACTGGAGGATACGTTTCAGTAATCCTGCTATGCCATTCTACTTTGTACAGCTGACCAGCTTCAATGCGGCAAATGGAAATAGTAACAGCGGCAGTACATGGGCAGAACTAAGAGAATCGCAGGCGGCGCCTCTTCGCTTGCGGGGAACAGGAATGGCGGTAACCGTTGATCTTGGCGATGCGGCAGATATCCATCCCCGGAATAAGCAGGATGTTGGTTACAGGCTCGCGTTGCTCGCATTGAGAAATACCTATAAAAAACAGGTTCAGTCTTCCGGTCCCGTATACACCGCAATGAAGAAGAATGACAGCAGTATCGTGCTGAGTTTTTCTGCGATAGCGAAAGGGCTTGTTGTTAAAGGATCCGGTCAATTGCAGGGGTTTGAAATCGCGGGAGCTGATCAGAGATTTTATCCCGCAGAAGCATTGATCGTTCCCGGGGGAAGGGTGAAGGTTTATTCCTCATCCGTTGTTCAGCCCGTTGCAGTGAGATATGCATGGGCAGATGATAATGGGAATGCGAACTTATTTAATAGTGAGGGTTTGCCGGCGGCTCCGTTCAGAACGGATCAGTGGCCGGGTATAACCGTTTTGAATAAATATGATCCTTCATTAAAGTGATCTTAAGTTTTATTGTTCATACAGAATCCGTTTTTATGGTAAAAACAAAAAAGGTAAAGAGGATATTGCTGGATCTGCATCGCTGGGCTTTGCTGGTTGTATGTGCTGGAATGAACGTGTATACGTTTGCACAGGATCAGGTTATTCCGATGGAAACTGCCAGCAACGCGCTGGTGTTGAAGATTGATCAGAAAAAAGATGTTTCTATCATCTACTATGGCAAAAAACTGGCTAACCGGAATGAGTATGACCTGATCCCCCAGGCATATAAGCAGCTGGGTGATGGGGATTATACGCAGGTACTGAACGCGGCTTATAGCAGCAGTGGTTCCAGGGGGTTGATGGAGCCAGCAGTTTCCGTTACGCATGCCGATGGTAACAATTCTCTCGATCTGCGATATACCAGTCATGATCAGCAGCAGATCTCTCCCGGTGTTACACAATACAGGGTGTTGTTAAAAGACCCGGTTTATAATTTTGAGGTGTCCCTTTATTACAAAGTGTTTGCAGCGCAGGATGTGATAGAGCAATGGTCAGTGATCAAACATAACGAGAAGGGGAATGTTGTGCTGAATAAATTTGCTTCCGCAAATCTTTATCTTAAAGCGGATGGATTCTGGTTGAATCAGTATCATGGAGACTGGGCAAAGGAAATGCAGCCGGAGGAATCAAAGCTCACTCACGGGATAAAGACGCTTGACACAAAGCTGGGTACAAGAGCGAATCTGTTCCAGCCTTCCGTGTTCATGGTGTCACTGGGGAAGCCGGCCAGCGAAGATGAGGGCACGGTGCTGTATGGGGCGCTGGAATACAGCGGTAATTTCAGAACAGACCTCGAACTTGATTTTCAAAATAATCTCCGGATCATTTCCGGGATCAATAATTATGCTTCTCCTTACACGCTTAAACCGGCGGAAGAGTTTGTGACTCCCGCGTTTCTGTATGTGTTGTCACACCAGGGGAAGGGCTACGCAAGCAGGCAGCTGCACGACTGGGCAAGGAGTTACAAACTACTCGATGGGCAAGGTGACCGGTTAACACTGCTGAATAACTGGGAGGCGACTTACTTCGACTTCAATGAATCTAAGTTGAAGGAGTTGCTGAAGGATACGAAAAAACTTGGCGTTGATCTTTTTCTGCTGGATGACGGTTGGTTTGCGAATAAATACCCGCGTAACGGTGATACGGCTGGTTTGGGTGATTGGCAGGAAAATAAAACCAAGCTGCCAAACGGCATTAGCACGCTTGTAAAAGAAGCGGGGAACAATGGTGTTAAGTTCGGGATCTGGGTGGAGCCTGAAATGGTAAACCCCAAAAGCGAGCTGTATGAAAAACATCCGGACTGGGTGGTAAAACAGCCCGCGCGGGCAGAACACTACTTCAGGAATCAGCTGGTGCTTGATCTGGCCAATCCACAGGTCCAGGACTTTGTGTTTGGTGTGATCGATAACCTGTTCACGAAGAATCCAGACCTGGCTTATATCAAATGGGATTGCAACGCGGTCATCTTTAATGCACATTCTGCATATCTGAAAAATCAGTCACATTTCTTTATCGAATATATGCGTGGTTTATACACGGTATTGAAGAAGATCCGCGCTAAGTATCCGACGGTGCCGATGATGTTGTGTTCCGGTGGTGGCGGCCGTGTTGATTATGCGGCGCTGCAATATTTTACGGAATACTGGCCCAGTGATAATACCGATCCGCTTGAGAGGATCTTTATACAATGGGAATATTCGTATTTCTATCCGGCCGTGGCCGGTGCAAATCATGTTACGGATTGGGGAAAACAACCTATCAAATACAGGACAGATGTAGCCATGATGGGAAAGCTTGGTTTTGATATAGTCGTAAGTCATTTGAATGAAAAAGATCTGTTGTATTGTCAGAATGCGATAAAGGATTACCAGTCGTTCAAGCAGATCGTGTGGAAAGGCGACTTATATCGTTTAGCGAGCCCGCGTGAAAGTGCCGTAGCATCTTTGTCTTATGTGTCGAAAGACAGGTCGTCTGCGGTAATGTTCAACTACCTGGTGAATAGCCGTTATGGGCAGGGCAGCAGTTATCCGGTGAAGTTAAAAGGTCTTGAAGCCGCATCAACCTACCGGTTGAGTGAGATCTCTCTTTATCCGGGAGTGAATTCTCTGATCGATTCTCAGAAAGTGTATTCGGGACAGTTCCTGATGGAGATTGGATTTAATCCGCTGGTGAACAGTGGGAGAACGAGTGTTGTGTTGAAAGTGGAGAAGGTGAAATAGGGAATCGCCATTTCCTGATCCGGTGCGTGTTCCATCGACTTCAGGTTAACAAAGTATCATCGTAGGAGTATCGCAAAGAGCGCAAAGTAGCCGCCAAGAGCGCTAAGTATTTCATTGCGCTCTTGGCGGCTACTTTGCGCTCTTTGCGATACTCCTACGCCATCAAGATCTCTTGAAATTCCGTGACCTAAGGGGGATAGCGCGTGTTCCAGGCACCGGGAATTTCGGATGGTTGTCCTGGTGCGTGAGACACGCACCAGGGCTGTCTTGAGGAGTACCGGTTACCCGTAATTTCCTCCCCACCAATAACGAACTCAACAACAATCAAGGGTTATGCGTATGTCTGCGACTACGCATCGGCTTTGCAGAAGCCGTCCGCCTACCGTTGTCCGCCAGCCGTTGGACGATATATCGCCAACTGATTTTTCCGTGTGCATTTGAATAAGGCTTATAATGCTAACGGACTTTTTCGATACCAGAGTATATTATCCGCCGTTATTCAAACTGATCCACTGGGATTAATGACGGACCGGGACCAGCAGTAAATTCTTTACACAAAGCAAAAGGCCTTTAAGTCATTGACTTAAAGGCCTTTTAGTGCCCAGGACTGGAATCGAACCAGCACACCTTGCGGCGGCAGATTTTGAGTCTGCTGCGTCTACCAATTCCGCCACCTGGGCCTCAGATTGGGGCTGCAATATTACGTGTTTCCCGCCATTTGAATCCAATGTGAGACAAATATTTTTTGAAAGATCAGTCGCGACAGCAACTTTTCTTCGGTAGCAACACCTTCCGGATCAATCTCCACAACGCTTTCAGCATATCAAACCTCCTTGTTTTGTCCCGATCGATAGTGTTTATCAGTATAGCATATGAGGAATGCCATTTACTAAAATCACTGATTTCTTAAATAAGGTACAACCGCATTTCAGTTAACTTTACACGGCTTTCTACGATTGCAAATTTAACGACTATGATTAGAATCGGACTGATCCGCGAAGGAAAAACGCCAGCTGATAATCGCGTAGCGCTGATCCCTTCTCAATGCAAGTGGATCCACAAGCATTTGCCGGATGTAAAAATAGTGGCGCAATCTTCCCCCAGCCGCTGTTTCACAGACCGTGAATACACCGCAGCAGGAGTGGAGGTGATGGAAGACATAACCTGCTGCGACGTACTGCTCGGAATCAAAGAAGTGCCTGTCAGTCAGCTTGTAGATGGCAAAACCTATCTCTTCTTTTCCCATACCAAGAAAAAGCAGCCACATAATCAAAAACTCCTCAAAGCGATTCTTGACAAAGGCATCCGGCTGATAGATTACGAATGTCTTGAACATGAGGACGGACAACGGATCATCGGGTTTGGCTTTTTCGCAGGGGTGGTCGGTGCGCATAACGGCATGATGGCTTACGGCAACCGCACCGGATTGTATAAACTCGATCGCGTATATAAAGAACGAAGTTTTCGCGAACTCATACATCACTACTTCGGCCTCCGGCTTCCTAATGTCAAGATCGCTGTAACCGGTAGCGGACGCGTGGCGCATGGCATCCTGGAGATCATGAACCTGATGGGCATTCATGAGGTAGAACCTGATGATTATCTCCGAAGACGTTTTTCTTATCCCGTATACACACAGCTGAAAGGGCATGATCTTTATCGTCATAAACTTACCGGTACATATAACCGCGAAGACTTTCATGATCATCCCAACGAATACGACTGCCGCTTTCTTCCTTACGCGGCGCAAACGGATATCCTGATGAATGGGATCTACTGGGATAAAGACGTGCCCCGTTTGTTTGAAAAAACAGCTGTAAGCGCGGATGATTTTATCATCCAGTCCATTGCTGATATTACTGATGATGCGGATGGATCTGTACCGATCAATCTCGGCGATCAGACGATCGAGGATCCTGTGTATGGCGTAGACAGAAGATCCCTGCAAAAAACAGAACCCTATCTCGCCGGCTCCATAGATGTAATGGCTGTAGGGAATCTGCCAAACGAACTGCCGAGAGACGCATCACGTTATTTCGGAGAGCAACTGATCAAGTTTGTACTGGAAGACCTGGTAAGAGGTGGTTCGCCGATCATCGAACGTGCAACCATGACGAATGGCGGTCAGCTGACACCGCTGTATGATTACCTCGATGACTATGCCAGCGGCATTTAATGCAGCTATAAATACAGGTAATAATCTTTTAGAAGTGCTACAAATTCATCAGTGTATTCGTTGTGGCTGTTCCTGATCGATAATTCTTCGTTGAAGGGGCTTGTTTCGTTGCCCTGGTTGCCTCCGTATATTAACACGCGGAAAAAACCATGGCCAACCGATTGCCTCACCCTGCAGATCTTATACGTTTGCAGCTGATGCTGACGGATCGTTGATAGTGTTTCTGAAAGCCGCTTCTCCGGCATCAGCAGAAAAAAACTTCCGTTTCCTGGTGTAAGTTTGTTCGTGATGATCTTTATGAGATCGTCCAACAGTAAGCCCGAGTCATGATGGGCTATATTTTTCTTTGAATCAGTTCCCGTCAGATCATTTTCATAAAATGGGGGATTGCTTATTATAACATCATAAGAATGGGAAGGCGTGAACTGGTGAACGTCCTGATGGATCATCTGTAATCGATCACTCCAGGGTGATTGTGCAAAATTTTTCTCTGCCTGTGTTGCTGCATCGCCGTCGATCTCTATTGCGTCTATATGTGCACTGTATTTTTGAGCCAGCATCAGGCTGAGTAACCCTGTGCCCGTTCCGATATCCAGTATTGAAGTTACCGGAGATTGGCTGTCTAGTTGTGCGGCAGTCCATGCGCCGAACAGGCAACTATCCGTTGTGACTTTCATCGCAGCCAGTTCCTGGTGGACAGTGAATTGTTTGAAACGGAAATAGCTGTTTGCCATTAAGATGAAATCAGGTAATCGTATTTAAAATAGGTTTACCACTCTGCCCTCGCAGAAGCTTCAGTAGAAAGGTCGGCGAATTGTCTTTCCTGGTATTTGTAATACGCGGTGATGGCGATCATGGCAGCATTATCCGTACAATACTGAAATGCGGGAATAAATGTATTCCATCCTTTCTTTCGCCCCATTTCTTCAAAAGCTTTCCGCAATCCGCTGTTGGCTGAAACACCTCCGGCAAGGCAGAGATCTGTAATCCCTGTTTCTTCGGCTGCTTTCTTTACCTTATTCAGCAGGATCGTGATGATGCGTTGCTGAATGGACGCGCAGATATCGTTGAGATTATTCTGTATGAAATCATATCGCTCCTGTTCAGATGCTTTGAACTCTTCTTTGTATACAAGACTTGTTCCGGCATTTTGCAGGAAATAAAGAATCGAGGTTTTCAATCCGCTGAAGCTGAAATTCAGCCCGGGTATTTTAGGTTCAGGAAACTGAAAACGGTCAGGGTTTCCTTCTTTTGCATGCTTGTCTATCAGTGGACCGCCGGGATAGGGTAGTCCGAGCAGTTTGGCGGATTTATCAAATGCTTCACCGGCTGCATCATCGATCGTTTCACCTATCACGCGTAACTGTGTGGGAGATTCGCAAACCACTATCTGAGTATGACCTCCGCTGACTGTCAGGCAAATAAATGGGAAGGACGGTTTTTTCTCTTCGATCAGATTAGCGATCACATGTGCCTGCATGTGATGCACGGCGATCAATGGTTTATTCAGCGCAAGGGATAATGACTTTGCAAATTGCGAACCTACAAGCAATGAGCCGATCAGTCCCGGTGATTGCGTAAATGCAATCGCATCAACCTGGTCAAGTGAACAACCAGCTGTATCAATTGCCGCTTTTACTACCGGTACGATATTCTGCATATGCGCACGGCTTGCCAGCTCCGGTACCACCCCGCCGTATTTTTCATGAACAGATTGATTGGCGATATAGTTTGACAGGATCTTTCCATCTGTGCATATGGCGGCAGAGGTTTCATCACAACTTGATTCAATTGCAAGAATGGTTACAGACATGGCGCAAAGGTAGCAAAGAGGGAGGATTATGCCATCGCCGCTGTTGGGGAAGTATCGCAGAGGACGCAAAGGAATCGCCAGGTACGCAAAGAGGTATTTAGCGCTCTCCTGCGTATCCATTGCATGCATTGCGATAGTGCCACGCCAATCCGGAATGTTGTGAAGCCTACTTGCTCCGGATCGCCACTACAGGATCCATTCTTGCTGCCTGGGAAGCAGGTATGAACCCCGCGAGTATACCAACGATGACGCAGATCACAATGGCCAGGATCATATTGCCGGTTGAGATATATACCGGGAAATCCAGCGAAGCGGTGAGGATCTGCGTAAGCAGGAATACGAGCGCCAGCCCGATCAGCCCGCCGATGATACAGAGAAACGCAGATTCGATCAGGAACTCAGTCAGAATGATATAACTCTTTGCCCCGATCGCTTTTTTCAGACCGATCTGGCTTGTCCGCTCCCTTACGGATACGAACATGATATTGGCTACGCCAAACATTCCTACGATCAATGATAGGGCGGCGATCGACCAGCCGCCAATATTCAGGCTTACAAAAGCTGAACTGATGGATTCGGTAAGATCGTTGATATCGTTCAGCGCGAAGTCATCTTCCTTCGTCGGGCTCAGTTTGTGTAATGCACGCATGGTGCCGGCAAGATCATCTTTCAGCACCTTGCTGCTGAGGTTCTCTTTGCCCTGGACCATGATCACCGGGTCTGAGCGATCTTCCCGCATGATAGTTTTGGAGAATCTGTAAGGCATGACCACACTCTGGTCAAAATCCCAGCCACCGATCATCTGCGAGCCCTGCTTTTTGATCACGCCTATCACCTGCAGCTTCTTACCACGAATCACCACTTCTTTTTCAAGCGACAGCTCCGGTGAGCCAAACAGCTCCGTCGCTATCTTGTCGCCGAGTACAACAACGTTAGCCCCGCGGTCGAATTCGGCCGGAGAAATATATCGTCCTGTCGGAACCTCCAGCGCCTGTATGTTCTCAAAATCTTCTGTAACACCATACAGGTTTACATTGGAAAGTGAACTTCCTTTATAATCCACGTTGTCGATCGTGGCGATCCTGAAAACCGTGTATTTCGCACTGGGAGTTCTTTCCTGTATATGTTTTACCTCTTCAAATTTGGGATAAGGCCTGTTCACATACTTCCACCAGGGATAATCATCGTCATCAGTGGTGTACAGCCATTTATCCACATAGATCGTATTACTGCCCAGTGAATTCACCTCATTTTTAATATTCTGTTCCAGGCTGTTTACCGTGGCCAGCACCCCGATAATACAGAAAATGCCTATCGTAATACCAAATAGCGAGAGGAAGGTGCGGAGCTTGTTTTTCCAAAGCTCCTGCGCCGCCATTTTGCAACTGCTGAGAATCACTTCGATAGTTCGCCTGATCATGTTTCAAATGTACAGAAAAACGTTGACCGTTCTCCGTTCACCGTTAACCGGCGGTGTATTCCGTCAGCCGTGAACGGAGAACGGTCAACGTTTTTCTGTACATTTGCCGCCCTTATGAGCAAGTATCACAAAGAAATCGAGCGCAGACGCACTTTTGCCATTATCAGTCACCCGGATGCCGGGAAAACCACCCTTACGGAGAAATTCCTACTGTTTGGTGGTGCGATCCAGGTGGCAGGTGCCGTGAAAAGCAATAAGATCAAGAAGCATGCAACGAGCGACTTTATGGAGATTGAACGCCAGAGAGGTATCTCGGTAGCAACATCTGTAATGAGCTTTGAATATAACGGCATATTGATCAATCTGTTGGATACCCCCGGTCACAAGGATTTCGCAGAAGACACCTATCGCACCCTGACGGCGGTGGACAGTGTCATCCTGGTGGTGGACAGCGTGAATGGGGTGGAAGACCAGACCCGCCGCCTGATGGAAGTCTGCCGGATGCGGGACACGCCCGTGATCGTGTTCATTAATAAAATGGACCGTGACGGTAAGAACAGGTTCGACCTGCTGGAAGAGATCGAAAAAGAACTGAAGATCTCCCTTCACCCGATGTCCTGGCCGATCAACAGCGGTAAAGACTTCAAAGGCGTATATAACCTGCACGATAAAAACCTGCTTTTGTTCTCCGCAAACACAAAAGCAAATGAAGAAGATTCACTGGCGATCTCAGACGTGAACGATCCTGTGCTGAATCAGTTGCTGGGAGATACAGATGCCGCACAGCTCCGCGAAGATGTGGAACTGGTAGAAACGGTGCACGGTCAGCTTCAGATAGAAGAATATCTTGCCGGAAAGATCGCACCGGTATTCTTCGGTAGTGCGATCAATAACTTTGGTGTGAAAGAAATGCTCGATACGTTCATCGGTATTGCTCCCACACCACGCAGCCGCGAAACGACCGCCCGCAAAGTGGATGTGGAAGAAGATAAGCTGAGTGGTTTCGTATTCAAGATCCATGCAAATCTCGATCCTAAGCACCGCGACCGGATCGCGTTCTTTCGCGTTTGTTCAGGAAGATTCGAACGCAATAAATATTTCCACCACGTACGCCTTGACAAAGATGTTCGCTTCAGCAATCCATACAGCTTTATGGCGCGTGATAAAAGCATTATAGAAGATGCTTATGCGGGCGACGTAGTGGGCTTGTTCGATACCGGAAACTTTAAGATCGGCGATACGCTCACCGAGGGAGAAGATTTTTACTTCACCGGTATTCCGTCCTTCTCTCCTGAGATCTTCAAGGAGGTCGTAAATAAGGATCCGATGAAAACAAAACAACTGGAGAAAGGATTGATGCAGCTCACAGACGAAGGTGTTGCCCAGCTGTTCACTCAATTCGGGGGAAATAAAAAGATAATCGGTTGCGTGGGAGAACTTCAGTTTGAGGTGATACAATACCGCTTACTGCACGAATATGGAGCGTCAGTCGTGTTCAACTCCCTGCCGTTCTTCAAAGCCTGCTGGCTTACCAGCAACGACCCGAAAAAACTGGAAGATTTTGGCCGCTTTAAACAGGCTAATATCGCAGAAGATAAGGATGGTCATATGGTATACCTTGGGCAAAGCGAATGGTTCCTCAATACAGAACGTGCCAACAACCCTGATATAGAATTTCATTTCACATCGGAGATCCATAAAGAAAACGTCTGATGCTGTTCCAGTCTGACAGGCTTTATACCCGTTTCTTCACCATGGACGACCTTGACGTTTTTTACCGGTTGAACGGAGACGAAGAGGTCATGCGTTATATCCGCCCGGTAAAGACGTATGAAGAATGCCGGATCTTCCTGGATCAGATTATTGGTTGGTATGATGATGTTCCCCGCAACTGGCGTGTTGCTCTTGTTGAAAAGGAAACCGGCCAGGTGATCGGAACTTTTTCCATCATGCCACTCACCAACACGACCGATCAGCACCTGGGATATGCCTTATTAAAATCCTACTGGGGGAAGGGCTATGCCACAGAAGTGGCCGCGGCGGGAGTGGCCTATGTTTTTGAAAAGCTTGGATATAATTCGATCACGGCTATTACGGACCTGGCAAATATTCCTTCGCAGAAAGTACTGGTAAAATGCGGCTTTAAGCCGGAGATCGAATATGAAGAAAATGACAGAAAAGTTTGCCGGTTCAGGTTGATAAAGTACTGAATTGGCGGGAATCATTTTTTTTTTTATATCTTGGCATCCACCATTAGAACCACCAAATGAAAGCAATTTTGATCTCTGTGCTTTTATCCTTGTCACTCAATCGCTTTGCATGTAAAAAGGATCATTCAGCACTTTCTCCGGAAGACCTTCATGGCACCTGGACCGGCACCTACACTGTAGATCAACTTCCGGACCTACCTCCGCTGCAATACACTTTTTTTATCAAGCCCGGCGGCGAACTGCTGACAGAGGGAATGGGTGGAGACGGAAGACTTTATCGTCACAAAGGTACCTGGAAATTGAAAGGAGTGACATTTACCGCTACTTATACCACAATTAATAGATACTGGTCTGAAGTTACCCAATCTGCAAAAATGACTTATTCGGCAGGAGCATTTATAAATGCAACCTGGACTGATGTGAAGAACCCTGATGGACACCTTGATGGGAAATTCCAGGGAATAAAACGAGCCGAGTAAATCTGCGGTCTTTTTAAACACATAAAGAATCCTATATGAAATCAAAGTTTCTGGCAATGCTCTTGGCTGTTAGTGCAATCAGTTTTTCATCTTGTACAAAAGAAGACGAGGAACCGCCACCACCGGTAGAAGAACCAAAAGTGTATCAACTTCCCGGCTTATACATCGGTACATATACTGTTACTCAGCTGCCAAACCTTGCGCCTTTGCGTTATGTGCTTGCTATCGAACCTGATGGCACCATCACTACTGAAGGACTTGGTTCCGATGGGAAAACTTACTATCAGCAGGGAACATGGACGCTGACCGGAACAACCGTTAAAGCAACATATAAAACGATTAACCGTACCAGCAACGAAGTTACCCAGAGCGCTACCCTTACTTTCAATGAAAAAGAAGGGACATTGACAGAGGGTACCTGGAAAGATCTGGTGAATTCTGACGGGTATATCGATGGCAAATTCGGTAAATTTACCCGGGTGAAAGACAATCCTTAATACTTTGGCAGTTATAAAAAGAAAGGAGCTCATTGAGCTCCTTTCTTTTTATAACTGCCAAAGTATTTATCGTGTTAAACGCGACAGCACATACTCGTCAGTAGAGCTACCGTTGATTCTCCAGATTCTTACGTTTTTACTATCCACCGAGAATTCATATCGCCCATTCAGGATAAGTGACCAGTCGAAATTTGCCGGCCAAGCGCAGGAGTCCTGGAAAGTGATTGAACTTTGATTTTCGCTGAAACTTCCGCTGCAAATAGCGGGATAGTTCTGGTGGCTGCCCTGCCCTTCGAAACGATTCCCGACAATACTAAGGGATATGTCTGCCGTATCAAGACCAGATCTGCTAAATGTTCCTTTGTAAAGACCCGTCACCAGCAATCGCTGCTGCGATTTGGCATCATCGTTTTTTTTGCAGGAAGCTAATAGAGAGATCGAGAACAATATCAGGCATAGCTTTTTCATCGCGCGTATTTACCATCTCGTGACAAGAACTATGCAAAGGATCTCAGCCTCCTAATAGTTTGGGCTAACACCGGTATAATTATGCGGGCTGATCTTTTTAAGTTGTTTTTTTAATTCAGTATCAATCTTTAATGTGTCAATAAATTCGTGAATTGTGTTTTTGTCGATTGCTTGTTTTCCACGGGTCAATTCTTTTAGTGCCTCGTATGGCTGGGGATAATTTTCCCTGCGCAAAACAGTCTGTATCGCTTCAGCCACGACAGCCCAGTTATTATCCAGTGATGCGTGTATTTTATCGGTATTAATGATCAGCTTACCAAGCCCTTTTTCAATTGACTTAAACGCAATGATTGTATGGGCGAATGGCACGCCGATATTGCGCAACACCGTTGAGTCAGTCAGATCCCTTTGTAATCTTGATACCGGGAGTTTTGCTGAAAGATGTTCCAGCACGGCATTGGCTAAACCAAGATTGCCCTCAGCATTCTCGAAATCGATCGGGTTTACTTTATGGGGCATCGCGGAAGAACCAACCTCACCTTCCTTTGTTTTTTGTTTGAAGTACTCCATCGAAATGTATGACCACACATCCCGGCAAAGATCAACGAATATGTTGTTGATCCTTTTCATGCAATCAAAATGAGCCGCAAGATTGTCGTAGTGTTCGATCTGTGTAGTGAATTGCTGACGGCTCAAACCGAGGTGCTGGAGGAATTCATTGCCGAATTTGATCCAGTCTGTTTTAGGATAAGCAAGATGATGCGCATTAAAATTTCCGGTAGCGCCACCAAATTTACCCATGAAGGGAATGGCGATAAATTGCTCGACCTGGTTTTGAATCCTTTCCGTAAACACCATGATCTCCTTTCCGAGTTTGGTTGGGCTTGCTGGCTGTCCGTGAGTATGAGCCAGCATTGGAATGTTCTTCCATTCTTTAGCCAGCAATTTAAGCTGTGTATTAAGATTGAGCAGCGCGGGTAAGTACTCGTATTCAATACTGTGTTTCCAAGAAAGAGGTACGGCTGTATTATTGATGTCTTGTGAAGTAAGGCCAAAATGGATCCATTCTTTAGCAGCTTTTCCTCCGCTTTTCTCTAGTTCAGTTTTGAGAAAGTACTCCACAGCTTTTACGTCGTGATTGGTGGTATATTCAATCTGCTTGATCTCCTGTGCGTCTTCCGGTCCGAAATCTGTCATTACTTTCTGGAGATGCTTGATACTCTTATTGGTAAGCTTTACAAATTTCTTTTTTTCCAGGAAAAGCAGGTATTCCACTTCAATGATCACGCGGTATTTCATCAGCGCGAACTCGGAAAAATAGTCGTCGAGGTGTTGGACCTGTTTACGATAGCGGCCATCAATGGCGGAAATTGCTGTAAGAGGGGAAAGTTCCATGAAACTGTTAGATTTTGCCTTCCTCCCCCTGACGAAGTCGGGGGCGGAAGGTATATTTGCGGCAAAAATAACAGAATTGGAGAAGATTAGAGTAGGGATAGTCAATTATCGGAATACAAAGCCATTGATCTATGGGTTGGAAAGGGAGCCCATGAAGAGTAAAATTGATCTTGTGGGAGCGTATCCGGCCCGGCTGGCACAGATGCTGATCGACGGGCAAATTGATGTGGGATTGATACCTGTGGGGGCAATTCCATTATTGAAGGAATATTATATCGTCGGCAATTATTGTATTGGTGCGGAAGCGGAGATCGCTTCAGTATGCCTTTTCAGTGAAGTGCCATTGGACAGAATTGAACGTGTTTACCTTGATTATCAAAGCCGGTCTTCCGTAGCATTACTAAAATGGCTGATGAAGGAGTCCTGGGGCATTCATCCCGAGATATTGGAGGCGGAAGATGAATCATACCGCGACAAAATAAGTGGTACAACTGCGGGTCTTGTTATTGGTGACCGGGCGTTGGAGCAGCGAAAGGTCTCAACGTATATTTATGATCTTGGAAGCGAATGGAAGGGTATTACCGGATTACCGTTTGTATTTGCGGCCTGGGTGAGTACGAAACCATTGGATGAGAAATTTATCGAAGAATTCGACAAAGCCAATGCGATGGGGCTCGAACTGATCGATGAAATTGTAGCTTCTAATCCGTATGATTTTTATGATATGAAAAAGTACTATACGTTGCATCTAAGCTATGAACTCACTGACGCGAAAAAAAAGGGGATGCAACGGTTCCTGGATGCCATTATTACAGGTGGGGAGGGTACAATTCCCTCAGAATAATTTGATTTGGCATGGAGACTATTAATGGTCCGCAAAACCTTGCAGAAAACAGTTTGATTCTGTATTTTTCGCCCGGTTTCATTCAAAACAAACTGCTAGCAAAACCTATCCAAATTCATGTTAAGGTCTTTTGTCCGTCTTAGTATCCTGGTCACGCTGCTTTTTATCAGTCATTATCGTTCATTTGGGCAGACTTGTAACAACTGGCTGAATCTGCCGTCCCGCAATTCGATAGTCTCAGTGGGAGACCTGGATGTTCCCGGAAATACAGTAACCGTTGAAGCTGTTTTTATGAGAACAGCGCCTTATTCAGGCGGAGATGTATGGGCCGGTGATCTTGTGTCGAAACATAATAATCCGCCTGACATCAATTACCTGCTGAGACCCAATAGCGCAGAGATCACGACGTCCGATAACGGTTATGTAAGGACTCCCCCGGTATGCGAGATCGAACTTAATAAGATGTATCATGTGGCCATGGTGTATGACGGCACGCGATTAAAGTTTTATCGTAATGGCTTTTTGATGAGCAGTGCCCCGGCAAGTGGCAATTTGTACCAGAATAATTTCAAAACGAAGATCGGACTGTATGACGCCCTTGTCCATAACACGCAGCTTATAGGTTATATAAACGAGGTCCGGATCTGGAATGTTGCCAGAACGCAGGAGCAGATCAGAAGTTACATGAATACCTCATTGCCAAACCCCACGACGCAGACCGGTCTTCTCGCATACTATACTTTTGATAACCTCCTGAATAAACAGGGAAATGCAACCTGGAACGGCGTTTTGGATGGTGCAGCGTCAATAAATACTCAAATCCCGGACTGCCGGTTTGATGTTGATTCCTGTGCAATAAAAATCCCTGTGCCTGCGGATTCGCTAATCGTCAATACTTACACGCCCGTTTTGGGTTTCGGAGATTGTAATAATTCGTTGCGTGTCAAAGATGCAACTGGTTTTAAGGCTGGTGATACGGTGCTGACGATCCAAATGAAAGGTGTACAAATCGTTACTGCCAATACAGCGCAGTTTGGCTTTTTTACTACCATTGGCAATTCGGGACGTTTTGAATATAATATCGTTCACTCTGTGAATGGTGAAATGGTGAGACTTATGTACAAGCCGGCCACAACATTTACGATCCCTGCAGGGCGCGTCCAATTGGTAAGGGTTCCCTATTTCCAGGATCTGGTAACGGACAAAGTACTGACCTGTCTTCCATGGGATGGGGAGAAAGGAGGAGTGTTGGCATTTAATGTACGGAATACGCTCACATTAAATAATGATATTGACGTTTCAGGTAGAGGTTTCCGCGGCGGTGCTGCAATTCCCAGTACAAATGGACTTTGCGGATTCAATGATTTTGTGACAAATGTGGTTGATGGGAGCCGCGGCGGCTTGAAGGGAGAATCATCTCATGATAACCTGGCACCATGGGCCGGTAAGAATAATCCGTTCACAGGTGGTGGTGGTGGTAATAGTATCAATGCCGGAGGAGGTGGAGGAGGTAACGGCGGCAGTGGCGGGAATGGGGGCTATGAGTATGATGGATGCTCCGCCATCGTGTCGAACGGAGGTCTGGGGGGGACAAATGTTGGAGGATCTTTCTCTATAAACAGAATTTATATGGGTGGCGGCGGCGGCGCTGGCCATCAGATGGGGGCAACAGCTGCCAGCGGCGGTGGAAATGGTGGCGGAATCGTTATTATATCGGCGCCCAGCGTGATCTCGAATGGGTTTTCGATAAAATCGCACGGAGAAACGCCTGCGCCTACTGCAACCCCAACACCAGTTGGCAGGAGCGGTGGTGGCGCAGGTGGCACAATCTTGCTTGATGTACTTAACTATACCGGCAACGTGGCTGTTTCAGCAAAAGGAGGTGATGGTGGATCCAATCCCGGCCCTGGCAATGTAGGGCCGGGTGGCGGAGGTTCGGCAGGTATGATATGGGTGAGTCAGGGCGTGATGCCTGCCGCCGGCGTATCCTTCAATGTGACACCGGGCCAGCGTGGCATTAATACTTTGTCCGGCGGTACCCGAAATGCAACCAGCGGAGGATTAGGCGTTCTTGGCACAGGACTCATTTTACCTTTTGCCACACTACCTGCCGAAATAAATATCGAAAGTCTGAATATAGTTTCCACACCGATTTCCTGTATGTCTTTTGATTTCAAAGGCTCCGCTGTAGTAAGAAACTACCCCATCGTGTCATGGGAGTGGTCTTTCGGAGATGGTACAATTGCCAGCACCCAGGATGTCTCTCACACTTATCTTCAGACTGGCAGTAAAGACGTTAAACTCAAAGTTACGGATAGCCAGGGTTGTACGGATAGTTTTACCATCCAGGTAAAACCGATCGGGCTGAAAATTGATTTCAGTTATAAAAAAGATATTTGCGATCCTTTCAATGTTCAATTCTTTGGTGCAGGAAGTTCCGGAAACCAGTATTGGAGCGTTAATGGAACTGAAATTACGGGTACATTTAACCCGGTATTTCAGTTTACAGCTGAGGGTGATTTCCCTGTGCGGTATGCTGTTACAGATGGTGTCTGTTCTGATACCATCAGCAAAGTGATGAGCATCAAAACGGTCATTGAAAATATAATCCTTACGCCCGATACAACCATTTGTGCAAGCTCAACCAAGTTGCTGAGGACGCTCCCTGCGTTGCAGCATTGCTGGTCTACCGGGCAGTTTTTAGATAATCCCGCCTTGGCTCAGCCAACAACTTCAGCGTTACAAGACATTACTTATTATTTCACTGCTGAAATGATGGGCGCGAATATGATATTAAATGGTGATTTCGTGCAGGGGAATACCGGCTTCAGTACGGATCTGACCAATGCCAGCCAGAATTCAGCGCAGGGTCAGTATCACGTAGCCGCAAATGTTTCTTCATGGAACAATACGCTGAGCAATTGTACAGATCATACTTCGGGCTCGGGAAATATGCTTTTGATAAATGGCACTGCTCAAACTGATGCTATCGTATGGAGACAGGTTGTGCCTGTGATACCAGGTCATGAATACGCTTTTTCGGCATGGCTCCAATCCCTTTCTTCCCAGAATCCCGGGAATCTTCGTTTCCGTATAAATGGCATCGAGATGTCAGAGCCATTGATAGGAAACACAGCTGTCTGTCAATGGCAACAGTTCTATATAACCTGGAATTCCGGGACTGCAGTGACTGCGGAACTAGCTATTATTGATAAAGGCACTGCCGGTGCAAACAATTGGTTTGCCCTTGACGATATTTCTTTTGCGCCTGTCTCAATTCAAAGAGACTTGGTGAAGATAATGGTTGATCAACCGCATATCAAGGCAGTGGCCGATACATCTGTATGCGCGGGTAAGCCCGTGCAGTTAAAGGCCTCAGGTGCACAATCATATGAATGGCTTCCTGCTTCGGCACTGGATGATCCGTCGTCAATGACGCCCATTTCATCTCCATTGGTGACCACGCAGTATATTGTAACTGGGACAACTGTGAATGGGTGTGTGGCGAAAGATACCGTTATCATAAGCATATTTGCGAAACCCGCTATAGCCCGTCAGGGTGATACGGTCATTTGCAAGAATACGGCCATTCAATTGTGGGTAACAGGCGGAGCTGTGTACAATTGGTTTCCTTCTGCTGAACTTAGTGATCCGGCTATTGCCAACCCGGTAGCAACGCCATCAGAAGGCACAAAATATCATGTGTTGATCACAGATCTAAATAATTGTGTTTACGAGGATTCGGTTAAAGTTTCACTACATCCCGATCCGGCATTTACAGTGACCGGCCCAGGAAAAATCTGTATGCAGGATTCCGTGACACTGACGGCAACGGGAGGAGACACGTTTAGCTGGTCTCCGGCTGCAGGTGTCAACGATCCATTGTCGGGGTCTCCTCGCGTGTCTCCCACAGTGAGCACGAATTATACCGTTACCATTACCGAGAATACCTGTGGTCAGTCGGCAGTCTTACAAACCATGATCACGGTTGCACCCAGGCCAAACGTAACAGCTTCCAGCAGCAACAATATTGATTGCAGCTATGGCGAATCGCGCTTGTCAGGCAGTGGCGCGTTGACGTATAGCTGGACCCCTTCTATCGGCCTAAATAACCCGAGACTGGCAAATCCGATCGCCACTCCGACTGCTTCCACCGTATATGTTTTATCGGGTACGGACAGGAATGGATGTGAAGGCCGCGATTCAGTACTTGTCAGTGTTACAACAGGCAATAAGGGCGGGTACCACATGCCAGGAGCTTTTACACCCAATAACGATGGGCTTAATGATTGTTATGGAATAAAATTCTGGGGAATTGTCGACGAAATAGAATTCAGCATCTTTAACCGTTGGGGAACCCGGGTGTTTTATTCAAAGGATCGTCATGCCTGCTGGGACGGTACTTACAAGGGAGAAAAGCAGCCCGCAGATGCGTATGTGTATATGATCAGGGCAAATACGGGTTGTGAAGCGCGCATTTTCAGAAAAGGGACGTTTATGCTGATCCGCTAGTGCGTAAATAGCTGATTCGTCACTGCCATGCACTTGTTTTGCAGGCCCCTGGCAGTTTTGTTTGAAAGCTATAGCTTTCTGCCTGAAAAAGGCGAATAAGGAGGGCTCCTAACAAGAAAGTATCCCGATCTTTTGTAATGGTCTAAAAACCTGCATTTCCCACCAGCGGGGATCGGCCGAACTTTCATCTTAATCCGGTATTTTTGCCAAATTTTCATTGCGTATGAAGGTAGTTATATTCGCAGGGGGTCTTGGAACACGTATTTCCGAAGAAACAGACACAAGGCCCAAGCCAATGGTAGAGATCGGCGGAAAGCCCATTTTATGGCATATCATGAAAATGTACGACAGGTATGGCTACAACGATTTTATCGTTTGCCTGGGATATAGGGGATATGTGATCAAAGAGTATTTCATGAATTACTATCTCCATAATTCAGATGTATGCATCGATCTGGGGAAAAATAAAATCGAAATACTGAACTCAAATGCTGAATCATTCAAAGTAACGCTGGTAGATACCGGTCTTTCAACCAAAACAGCCGGTCGCTTAAAAGCTGTGCAGAAGTATATCGGCAATGAAGAATTTATGCTGACCTACGGTGATGGTGTAAGTGATGTGGATCTCGATGCGCTGATGAAATTCCATCGCCAACACAACAAAATAGCCAGTGTTACTGCCGTACAGCTCGATGCCCGCTTTGGTGGTATGGATCTTGCAGATAACGGCGACGTTGTTTCGTTCCGTGAAAAAGCAAAGGATGAAAGTAAATGGATCAATGCAGGCTTCTTTGTATTGAAACCAGAAGTGTTCAAATATCTTGACGGTGATATGTCGGATATGATGTGGGAGGATGATCCGCTGGAGAATCTTACCAATGATGGTGAGCTTGCTGCATATCGTCATAAAGGATTCTGGAAATGCATGGACGCGCTTCGCGATAAAATTGAATTGGAATCACTGTGGCAATCAGGTCACGCAAAATGGAAAAGCTGGTAATGCTGGAATTATTGCGTTCATATTATGCGGGAAAAAAAGTATTTCTCACCGGTCATACAGGTTTTAAAGGGACCTGGATGATGGCCCTTTTGCATCAGCTCGGTGCAGAAGTAAAAGGCTATGCACTTGCCCCGGAAGATTCAGCTCCGTTTCATAACCTGTTCTCAGGTCTGAACGTGCAAAGCGTGATCGCTGATATCCGCAACAGGAAACAGCTCACCGAAGAGATCGCCTCTTTTCAGCCGGATTATGTATTTCATCTGGCAGCACAACCGCTTGTATTGCTTTCTTATGAAATTCCTTCGGAAACGTTTGAAGTCAATGTTGTTGGCACCGCCAATGTGCTGGAAGCGGCGAGGCAATTGGAAAAACGCTGCAATATCATTGTGATCACAACTGATAAAGTATACGATAATAAAGAACATCACGGCCTGTATAAAGAAGAGGATCGCCTTGGCGGATATGATCCATATAGCGCCAGCAAAGCCTGCACCGAGCTGGTGGTTGACTCTTTCCGCAATTCTTTCTTTAATGTCAAAGATATTTTGATCC
Organism: Terrimonas ginsenosidimutans; assembly: GCF_022012415.1. Taxonomy (GTDB): domain Bacteria; phylum Bacteroidota; class Bacteroidia; order Chitinophagales; family Chitinophagaceae; genus Terrimonas_A; species Terrimonas_A ginsenosidimutans. Next base: position 176,787 of record NZ_JAKLTR010000008.1, on the reverse strand, counting down.
ATCGTAAAGCGCTGGCAAGCGCAAGAGCAGGTAACGTGATCGGAGGCGGTGATTTCAGCCGGAACAGGATCATTCCCGACGCTGCCAAAGCATTGCTGCAAGGGAAAGAGATCCTTGTCAGAAATCCCGGATCGGTAAGGCCCTGGCAACATGTGCTCGAACCTGTTTGTGGTTACCTTTTACTGGGAACAAAAATGACCGATGACCCTGTTTCATTTTCACAGGCGTTTAACTTCGGCCCTCAGCCTGAAGACCATCTCACCGTAAAGGAATTGGTTGAGCTTGCGATCAAAACATGGGGTAGCGGCAAAATGGAAGTTTCCTCCAACGGTGCCGCAATGCATGAAGCAAATTTGTTAAAGCTTGATATTTCAAAAGCGGCAGAACAATTGTCGTGGAAACCTCAATTGTCAGCACCGCAAGCGATCGAATGGTCGATGGACTGGTATAAAACACCGGTTGAGCAGCAGGCTGAATTTACATTCACTCAAATTGATAATTACCTTCGTAAATGATATTTACCCCATCAGAACTCGAAGGTGTCTTCTTTATAAGCCTGCAGCCTGTCGGTGATAGCCGCGGTTGGTTTAGCCGTACCTATTGCAAGAATGAATTTGCTGCGATTGGACATGATAAGGAATGGGTACAGATAAATCATTCTTTTACCTCCCAAAAAGGAACGATCAGGGGAATGCATTATCAATTGCCACCGTTCCGTGAAATAAAAATGGTCCGCTGCATTGCAGGAGCCGTGCTGGATGTGGTGATAGACCTGCGGGAAAACTCTCCAACCTTCCTGCAGCACACGCAGTTGGAATTAAGTGCAGAGAACAGGCAAATGATCTATATACCAGAAGGATTTGCGCATGGGTTTCAGTGCCTGCAAGATAACTGTGAACTTATTTATCATCATTCAGCATTTTATACTCCGGGGGCAGAAGGAGGAATCATGTACAATGATCCTTTGACAGGGATTGAATGGCCACTGGCACCAACTGAAATTTCTGATCGCGACCGTTCGCATCCGTTATTGAATAAAAATTTTAAAGGAATCTAACAATATGACGTGCAGATTTTGCCAAACCGAACTTACTGATGTGTTTGTAGACCTGTTCAATTCTCCTGCATCCAACTCATTTCTCAGTGCAGAACAATTGAACGAACCGGAAAATTTTTTCCCGCTGAAGATATATACCTGCAGTAAGTGTTTTCTTGTGCAGGTGGATGAATATAAAAAGTCTGATACCATTTTCGATAGTTCATACGTTTACTTTTCCTCTTACTCTACGACATGGCTGCAACATGCAAAGAAGTATGTAGAGAAAATGATCGATCGCTTCGGGTATAACAGCGGATCACAGGTTGTTGAGATCGCTTCAAATGACGGATACCTTTTGCAATATTTCGTAGAGAAAAAAGTGCCTGTACTGGGCATCGAACCTACCGCTAATACTGCTGAAGTAGCCAAAACAAAAGGAGTGGAATCAGTCGTTGATTTCTTTGGTGTAAGACTTGCAAAAGAATTATCTGCGAAAGGAACTAAAGCGGATCTGCTGCTTGGTAACAATGTGCTGGCTCACGTGCCTGATATTGTTGATTTCACCTCTGGACTTAAAGTGTTACTGAATGATAAGGGTGTTGTAACAATGGAATTTCCTCACCTGGTACAATTGATGGAGAACAATCAGTTTGATACGATCTATCATGAGCACTTCTCTTACCTTTCTTTTACAACTGTAGCAGAGATCTTCAAAGCTGCAGGTTTAGAAATGTTTGACGTGGAAGAGATTCCGACACACGGTGGTTCACTCAGGATCTATGCAAAACATGCGGAAGACGGGTCAAAGCAAATTGAATCATCTGTTGCAGCACTACTGGCAAAAGAAGAAGCGAAAGGAATCAAAAATATGAGTTACTATAGCGGTTTTCAGCAGGCAGCTATGAAGGTGAAAACGGATTTTCTTGATTTTCTCGTACAGCAAAAAAGAGCCGGGAGTAAAGTAGCGGCTTATGGAGCTGCGGCGAAAGGAAATACGCTGCTGAATTATTGTGGGGTAAAGGCTGACCTGGTCAGTTATGTGGTTGATGCCAACCCGCATAAGCAAAATAAATTCCTTCCCGGAAGCCATATACCGGTTGTAAAGGAAGCTCATCTGAAGCAGGATAAACCCGATTATGTGATCATCTTCCCCTGGAATATCAAAGACGAAGTGATGGCTCAATTGGCCTATATACGTGACTGGGGAGGAAAGTTTGTGATTGCTATTCCCGGACTGAAGATTGATTGATTATGAAAAAGGTACTCGTAACAGGAGCTACTGGTTTTGTTGGAAATCATGTCGTCAACGCATTGCTGAAGAAAGGTTTTTCAGTTATAGCTTCTTCTTTGTCAGAAGAGAAAGCGAAAAAGCAGGACTGGTTTCCGCAAGTTGACTACAAGCCGTTTGACCTTGCTTCTGCGTCAGCTGACTTGGATCTGTATCAGTATTTCTGTCAGCCCGATGCATTGATCCACCTGGCATGGGAAGGATTACCTAATTACAAGTCAGTTTTTCATATGGAAGAAAATCTTCCACGTCATTATGCATTTATCGAAAATCTGGTGATAAACGGATTGAAAAATGTGTCGGTTACCGGCACTTGTTTTGAATACGGGATGCAGGAGGGCAAATTGAGTGAAGAGATGGCAGTGTTTCCGGATAATTTTTATGCACAGGCTAAAAATGAGCTTCGCATCAGGCTGGCGCAACTGTCTGTAAAACATCCGGTAACTCTTAAATGGATTCGTCTCTTTTATATGTATGGAAAGGGGCAAAACCCAAATTCATTACTTTCGCAGCTTCAGGCTGCGCTGGAGCGTGGTGATGCATCGTTCAATATGAGCCCTGGTGATCAGCTAAGGGATTATCTGCCCATAGAGAAAGTGGCAGATAATATTGTGAAGATTGCAGATCAGCAAGAGGTATCAGGGATCATTAATTGCTGTAGTGGCAACCCGGTGCAGGTAAAAGAGCTTGTACAGGAGTATTTGAACAGAAACAATGCAGATATAAAGCTGAATCTCGGTTTTTATCCTTATTCAGATCTCGAGCCCAGGAATTTCTGGGGTGATACAACAAAATTGAAAACTATAACTGATGAGTAATCCTATTGCGGCATTCAAACAGGAAACAGCCGATCGCATCCAGAGCAATGGAACCAACGCTGCCTTGCAGGAGGCTGCAAGATCATTCAACACTGAGTCGAATAAAGCGCAGTATTCATACAACTTCAAGTGGATGGGACGCCCTGTTATCCAGTATCCGCAGGATATCCTGGCGATGCAGGAATTGATCTGGGAGATCAAACCCGATCTCATCATTGAAACAGGTATTGCACATGGCGGTTCATTGATATTCTATGCATCTGTACTTGAATTGGTGGGTAAAGGAGAAGTGCTGGGAATTGATATTGATATCCGTGAGCATAATAAAAAGGAGATCGAAGCTCATCCGATGTTCAAACGCATCACAATGATCCAGGGATCATCCATTGCTGCAGAAACTGTAGAGCAGGTGAAAGCTTTTGCAAAGGATAAGCCTGTGATCATGGTGGTACTTGATTCCAATCATACACATGAGCACGTGCTGGAGGAACTCAAAGCGTATGCGCCGTTAGTTTCACTGAATTCTTATGTGGTAGTGTTTGATACGATCGTAGAACATCTTCCTGAAGATTATCTTCCGGGTCTTAAAAGACCATGGGGCATCGGAGACAATCCGCTGACTGCTGTAAGAACATATCTGGCAGAGAATCCTCAGTTCGAAATAGACGACAGCATCAATAACAAATTGCTGATCAGTGTGGCCCCGGATGGGTACCTGAAGCGTGTTAAATAAAAGGTATGAGCGAGAATATATCAGCGAATCCTTTGGTAAGCTTTTGTTTTACTACGTTCAAACGTGGCGCAATACTGAAGAGTACGCTGGAAAGCATCAGGCTTCAGGGGTATACGAACTACGAGGTGATCGTGTCTGACAATGACCCGGAAGCCAGCGGACGTCATTTTGTAGAGTCAATGAACGACCCGCGATTTAAATATTTCAGCAACGGGCAAAATCTCGGTATGAAGCCAAGCTTTAACAAAAGCCTGGAGCGGTCGTCCGGAGAATATATTGTGATGATCGCTGACGATGATCCGGTTTATCCGGACATGCTGCAGACACTCATTGATCTCAGAGCGTCGCATCCGGGATATGGAATGTATATGGGAGGCTGCGATTGGTTTTGTGCAGATAAAGATGTTGCCAAACAATATAAGCTGGACGTGGGAACAAACTCCTGCATCTCAAATGAACATGATCTGAACTTTGTCCAGATATTTACACCTTCAGATTTTATTATGAATCTTTTTACGTTCAGAATATTCTCTCATTTCCTTTGGTCGACCTGTATTGTCAAACGAGAGATACTTGTAAAACTCGGCGGTATTCCTGATTATGGAACACCGTTCCTCGGTGACTATGCTTATATGAGCGTGTCAAGCACGCAGGGGGTGGTGGTGCTGAACCGATCACTCGGATGTCAGACAATACATAAAGAGAATTTTGGTCGCAACCAAAATGAGCAGCTGCCTGTACTTACCCGGAATTTCCCGGTTTATATGGAAAGCAAACTTTCTTATTTACCGGAGTGGCCTGAGATCAAACAATTGATGGAGCGATTTTTTGGTCTATGGATAACGGGTCACATGGCATTCCTTCATCATTATTACAAAAAGAACGGACTTGATAATAAAAGCCTGGTCGAGGCGGAACAGGAAGTGATGAAAACCGGTTTTGTAAACAGGTTCAGGATAAAATACCAGTTAAAAAAGAACACACCGGCTCTGCACGATTTTATCGTCAAGGCAAAAAAACTAATTAAAGGATAGGAATAGTAAATGGCCCGTTACAGCATCATACTCCCGGTAAAAAACGGTGGCAATTACCTGCGTGAGTGCGTACAGTCCATCCTATCGCAAGCGGTTAATGATTTTGAACTGCTCGTGCTGGAAAATCAAAGCACTGATAATACCCTCGATATTCTTGCATCATTCAACGATCAGCGTATAAAGATCTTTCCCGCACCCACCTCTCTTACCATGGAAGATAACTGGCACAGGGCGCTGAGTCTGCCAAAGTCGGAGTTTATGACACTTATCGGTCATGATGATATATTGCATAAGAACTATCTCTGTGTGATGCAGGAACTGATCGCAAAATATCCGGATGCATCGCTCTATCAGACCCATTTCCGTTATATAGATTCTTCCGGGAATGAGATCGGTAAATGTAAACACATGAATGCAGTGCAGGATCCGGCAACCGCTCTCAGCCATTTTCTGCTGGATAAAATTGATCTTATGGGAACCGGGTTTATGATGCGAAGCCGTGATTTTGAAGCGGCCGGGGGAATGCCCATGTATCCGAATCTGCTGTTCGCTGATATGGAACTCTGGATCCGGTTAAGCCGAAAAAACTTTCTGGCCGTGGATAGCCAGGAGTGTTTTTCGTATAGAAAGCATCCCGCCGCTACAACATCGTCTTCCTCTGATGCGCGGTTCATCAATGCATTTGACCTTTTGATGAAATACCTTATCGGGCTTAAACACGATGACCCTGAACTGGCATCTGTTATCAAGCGCGATGGAGTCGAACTTCTGCGGCAATACTGCCAGGGAATTACCCATAAGGTGTTGAGAACACCAAAATCAAAACGCGAAACACCTTCTGTCGGACAATTGATCCATACTTTCCGTCAGTATGGAAAAGATCTATGTGATGGAAAATTTGAGCCGCTGGATTACCGGAAGATTAAAGTTGGTAAGCTGATCGATAGCAATCCAATATCGCATGGGATCTTTCTGCTGTTTAAAAAGATATATCACAAACCTGTGTTGAAGTCGCATTAAGAGGTGATTAACACCTTTATAAATAATGATCCTTTACTCCATTATAATCGTCAATTACAAAACACCGCAGCTATTGCTTGATTGCCTGCAGTCGATCTATTCCGGTGATGCAAGCAGGTTGGAAGTGATCATCGTGGATAATGATTCAAAGGATGACAGTGCTCAGCGTGTGCAATCCGCCTATCCTGCTGTAAGATGGATCCAGATGAGTTATAACAGTGGGTTCGCACGGGCAAATAATGAGGGCATCCGCCAGGCAAAAGGCAACGTAGTTTTGTTGCTCAATTCTGATACACTTAATGAAGGCAATGCCATCGCAACCTGCTATGAACGGTTTTCAAAAAGCGATTATGTCGGTGCCGGTGTGCAGTTGCTGAACCGCGACCGCACGCCACAGATCTCTGGCAACTTCTTTATGAAAGGTGGGTTAAACCATCTGATGGCCTTGCCCTATCTCGGTCGTTTTATTCGTTGGGTGGGTTTGCAAATGAAGCTAAAAAAAACAAATGTGCCGGAAGCGGCTGGAGCTGTCGAAGTTGATTGGATCAACGGAGCTTTTCTGATGGTGAAACGCTCGGCAATTGAAAAGGCCGGCTTGCTGGATGAAGATTTCTTCCTTTATTCCGAAGAGATAGAATGGTGCAGCCGTTTGCGTAAGCTTGGTCCTATGTGTGTGTATGGCGATCTGCATGTAGTGCACCTGGAAGGCTCTTCTTCCAATGAAGCATTCAAATCAAAAACAAGAGGGTATCAGCACTTAGGTGATCGGAAGGGTAAGCAGGTAATGCTCTCCGGGTTATTACGTATCCGGAAGCAATACGGAGTAGCATGGTTTCTTTTTCATCTGAGTGCGTATATTTTTACGATACCGCTTTACCTGCTTGTTTTGTTAATGAAGACTGTTTTGCTCAGGCCTGGTATCGGTGGGGAATGGAAGAACTGGTGGGGATACAGTTCGAATACAATGGTTTTACTGCGGCATTCTTTCCTGGTATTGCGTAACAGGCCACATTTTTATAAAGTGCTTTGATTGCGAGGAAATGATTTGTTTGTATCGCGTAGTGTCCGGGAGATATACGCAGACCAATCCGCAGATACGCAGCTATCTGCCTGCCATCGGGAACTGATCTGCGTATCAGCCCCCAATCAGCGTAGCTCAGCGGGAAACTCCCCGGCAATCCGTTAAGCGATCTTTCTCAATACCATAATCTCGCATGCACTTCTTTCAGGTATTCAAGTCCCTTTTTACTTACAGGATTTCTTTTTTCGGTAAAGCCGGCTTTGATCGCTTTAAGCCATGAACTAAAGAATGTACCCCAATGTCCTTTCGCTTTCTTAATGTATTCAAAACTCCAGCCCGTCATTGTTGTGAGATAGTAAATGAAAGGAAGGTATCTTCTCGCCACTTTCGATTTATTCACCCATTGAGACGCGAGCTTTTGATAGTTCAGCTGACGACCTGTTGGTGATTCTTTATGTTCAAATGTAACGGCAGCATCATATCCCAAAGAATAGCCTGCGTTAATTACGCGATAGGAAAGATCGTATTCTTCCATTCCATAAAAAAAATCTGTAGGGTAGAGGCCGGTTTGCGTTAGCAGTTCTTTCCTGATCACATGAGAACAGCCGGTAAAATAAGAGGTGAGAAAAACGGGTTTGTGCCTGTATTCTTCAAACTGTTTGTGCGGAAGTGCAGTTTGCTGCTGTTCCTTTGTATCGTAATAGATCACCCTGAACGTAATAATGCCGGTGTTGGCTTTTATAAAAAACTCTTTGGTGAACACAGTGGCAATGACTGGCAGGCTATTGTCCGTATGAAAAACAATGTCATCATCCAGCACAAGGATCAGTTCAGCCTGTGCCATTGACATCAACTTGTTCCGTCCTCTTGATACGCCAAGGTTCTCCTGTGAAAGGATATAATTCACCTTCAGTTCCGGATGTTCATTGATATACTGCTCGGCATGTTGATACGAAACGGTACTCGCATTGTTCAAAATAAGCACTTCTCTGAGAGGGGAGATGTCGGATTGTTTGGCCAGACTTTGCAGCAGGTCAAGCAGGTCGTCCGGGCGATTATACGTAATAATGATTAATGATATCGATTCAGCCATGCAGATGCAATTTACGAATAAGCGATTGCAGGATGCGTTCCCAATCAAAATATTGGAAAAATGATAGTGGCGTGGGATGCCGGAACGCGGCTGCGTTTGATACCTGTCCGGCAAAATCATCCCAGTTGTTATCAGCCGCGACGAACAGTTTGTTGCCACAGACTTCAATGGGAATTCCCGTTGACTGCGAAGCGAAGCAAACCGTATTACAGCCATTTGCGATGGCATCTATATTTTTGGTTTGAATGCCGCCGCTATAGAGGACGGGGTTGATAAAGACATCGGCGGCTGTAAAGATTGGTTCAATGTGTTCAACTTCACCGGCCATGATAATATCTTGATCAGACAGATCATTCAGATATTGAAAGGAAGGGAAGCGGTTGCGCCCGCAGATGAGTATTTTGAACGGAATACCGGAAGCTTTCAGGCGCGGCGCCAGCTCACGAAAGATATTTTCGACGGCGGCTGCATTCGGCTCATAATCCAGCGTGCCTGCAAAAAGAAAGATCTTTTCTTCTGGCCTGATCGCATATTTTTCACGGACGAAGTTATCCGCTATTCTTTGCCGGCCGGTTTGTTCTGTACCATACGGGATCACGACGCATTTTTCTTCATCTAACCCGAAGTATTTTATCGCCCATCGCAGATCTTCCTCTGTTTTGAACAAACTGAGATCTGCTCGTCGGTGGACCCATTTCTCGTAAACCCGGAGAACCGGCCACCACCATTTGCCGATCTGCCGGAACCGGCTTGATTCAATATTGTGTGAATGAACCACCAGTTTTGCTTTAATTGTTCGCGCAGCGATCCACGCCGAGATCCCTTGGTAGGGATGCTCAAGAATAATAGCAGAAGGTTTTTCCGCGCAGCAGATCCTTTTGACCTTTTGCCAGTAAAACGGGTTTATTACATGACGTTGTCCACCTGGCAGGGCCGGAAGCACTGTGTAGGGTTCCCTGGGTTCATTGTTATCGGAACAAAGGCAAACCAGTTCACAATGTTTTGCCAGTTGCCGGTTAAACAGGGCAACACCTTTTTGCCCGCCAAACGAGGGTGGATACACTTTATACCATACAAGGCTGAGGACTTTTGGCATGGGGTAAAGTAAAAGTAAAAAACATCTTTGAATCTGTCGGTTCCGTATCAACGAAGTTACTGTGTCGTTAAGCAAAACAGCGCGCCTGGCTTGCTGCCATCACGCGCTGTTTTTTACTTTTACTTTTTACTTCCTTGATTGTTTCCACGCCATAAACAAGCCTCCCAGTATCAGTATCAATACGATAATGGATGCAGTGAATGAAATAGCCAACCCCTTTTTATAAGAAGCGGGTTCAAATACAAATTTGATAGTATGCTTCCCAGCAGGAACTGATAGTCCGCGTAAAGCATAATCAGCTTTTACATACTCTGCTTTGTTTCCGTCAATGTAAGCGTTCCAGCCTAACGGGTAATAGATTTCACTGAATACCGCAAACTGTGGTGTGGATGCGTTGAAGTTGTATTCGATCTCATCTGCATCATATTTGGACAGTGTAAGGGTCGCTGCAGAATCCGATTGAGGTTGTGCAATGTTCTTAGCAAAAGAAGTCTGAACGATTGCCGTGTCTCGCAGGTTAGTCCGGCCTATTGCCTGTAATTCTGCAGCATCGTCGTTCACAGTTTGAACAGTTTTTACAAGCCAGGCGGCACCATATGCGGATGGGTTGGGGATCAGTAATGGCTGGCCGTTCTGTGGATTAACTGCAGCAATGTATTTCGCATCGAGCATGTTCAATATTTCGCGGCTATCCTGTCCGTTAAGGTAACGTTCGATCACATCCTGATAGATCCGGAGCTTAGCCGGGTGATATCCGCCCAATGTGCGATGAAACGTAGGATAATGATAGTCACTTGAGCTGAAGCGTTCGTTTCCGGCATTAAACACTCTAAAGTGAGGGTCTTTATCTGCAAAGATCTGCTGATCTATTGCCGTTGGGGTAGCCGTTTGAGCTACCTGCTCATCAGGTGAGCGGAAGTTGCCTTCGTTCAGGTATGTTTTATCAACCGAATAAAGGTCGATGAACGAGATTGCCGTGAAGATCGCTACAGCGACTATTGGCTTTAAGATATTTTTCATGAACGTCCAGATCAGACCGATTGTCAGTGCTATAAATGCGATTGTTCTGAGCACCTGTCCTCCGAAAAGGGCTTTCCTGTCTTCTTTCAAACCAGCGATCACGGCACGGCCCATGTCATCGCTACCAGTGTTCTGTTTCAGTTGATCGAGTACCTGCGAATCAAAAGGAGCGGAGTAGCTCATCATGAGGTAAATAACAATCAGCAAACCTGCCAGTCCACCAAGAGCATACAGGATCTTTTTGAAGTCTGCTTTCAGCAGCTCCTGCGCATTGTTGCGGAAGAATACAACCTGTAATGCCAGTACAGCCGCAATAGGCATAATGAACTGGGGGATGGTCATCGCGATAGACGGTGATCTGAACTTTGAATATAGCGGGAGGTTCTCAAAAAGAAACATGTTGAACCCGATAAAGTGTTTTCCCCAGGCCATCATCACGCCAAGAACTGCAATAGCCAGCAAACCCCAGCGAATCGGATGTTTATATAACACAAAGCAAAGAAGAGCGAGGATACAAACGATCACGCCAGAGTAGAACGGACCTCCTGCAGAAGAGCCCGGATCGCCCCAGAATTTACCGAACTGACCCGCAAATTGTGCGGCGTTCGCTTCCGGCATTCCTTTAGCGGTCAGTTTTTCAATCACATGAGAATCCTCATTCCCCGGTTCCCGGCCATTTCCACCATATGCATTTGGCATCAGTAAAGTGAGCTCCTCGCCGCGGCCAAGGCTGTAAGAGAAAGCATAATCAGTATCCAGTCCGTCGGTTTTATTTGCGGTCACGCTATCTCCCTTGATGGCAACATTTGTTCCACCTCTGATCGTTGCTTTTGCATATTCCGTAGAGGTCATCAGGTTGAGTGCCGTAGTGGCCAATCCAGCAATTGCTGCCAGCACCGTGACACCAAAAGCAATTCCAAGATGTTTCCATTCTTTTTGCCGGATCCATATAAAGAGATAGGAGATCGTAATGATCGCTGCGGCGATGAAGAAATAATAACTGATCTGCGGGTGGTTGGCATTTAAGAGAACGTATGTACCCAACGTTGTTAATGAAAGCCCGAGCCAGTATCTTTTTTCGTATGTGTTGATCAGACCTGCCAGCAGGAAAGGCATGTAGGCGATCGCGTACATTTTGGTAACGTGACCTGCTGTAATGATGATCGGGTTATAGGTAGCGAATGCAAAAGCCAGCGCGCCGAATATACCGACCACCGGTCTGAGACGGAAAGAAAGGCAAAGGATGTAAAAAGAGATACAAGCCAGGAAGAAGAAACTGATCGGTTCCGGAAGACCCAATGCCAGCACTTTGTTCATGTTTGGCATAACAGATTTTCCATCCATTGCGATCATGTAGTTTGGCATGCCGCTGAATACATTAGTATTCCACAAGGGGAAATGACCGTTTTTTTCTTTGTAATCAAACGCACTCTGGGCCATACCCTTCCAGCCAACGATATCATCCTGGTGCAAAACATTTCCCTCCAGTGCAGGCTTGCAGAAGATCACGGAAACAACAAGAAAGATCAGGATTGCGATGATATGGGGAAGTATCTTTTTTACAAGATCGTTTTTCATCCGGTTATCTTTTTTTTATTAAGCGAAGGGCTGTTAGTCAGTTGTCCATTTTACGTGGAAAGCTTTGGCCCCCGGGCTGACAAAATAATGCTATTTTAGACGAAAATCACTGATGCGCTGGCTATTATTTTTGTCTCGACTGGCCTTTATCTGCGGCTTTTTTTTCCTTCTGGCATTCTCCCTGCGGTTCACGGATTGGACCAGTGATGACGGTACAACATCGTTTATCGTCATATTGGGGTATTTGATGGGAGGTATCCTGGTACCCGTTGTGAACGTGTGTTATCTGATCGTATTGTTTGTGAAAAGAAAGCTGACACCATATGTTCCACTTTGGCTGATCGTCAGTAATTTGTTTTTTCTCGTCATTCTTGTGCTTTATATACTTGTGTTAAATGATCCAGGCTATAATTAAAAACAAACCGACACGGCTGTTCCTGATTTTGGGAGGTTTTTTTATTGCGAATGCGCTGATCGCTGAAGTGATCGGGGTGAAGATCTTTTCGCTGGAGAAAACGTTTGGGGTTGCGCCGTTTGAGATCGGCTTATTTGGGAATAAGTTCTCATTCAACCTCACTGCAGGAGTATTGCTGTGGCCGGTTGTTTTTATCATGACTGATACGATCAATGAATATTATGGGATGAAAGGCGTCAGGTTCCTTTCATTCCTGGCGGTTGGGCTGATCGCTTACACATTCATCATGTTCCAGGGCGCGATCCATTTGACGCCGGCGGATTTCTGGACCGGCAATTATGCAGCCCAGGGAATCGCGGATGCGGATGTGGCGTATCAATCAATACTCGGACAAAGTTCATGGATCATTATCGGATCGCTGGTCGCTTTTCTGATCGGGCAGATCCTGGATGTATGGATCTTTCACAAGATCAAACAGGTGACCGGTGAAAAGAAGATCTGGTTGCGGTCAACGGGCTCAACCGTGATCTCGCAGTTTGTTGACAGCTTTGTTGTGTTGTTTATTGCCTTTTATATCGGGCCGCGCTTGTCTCCGGGGCAGGGGCAGCCATGGTCATTTGCACTGGTAATGACGATCTGTGTAGGGAATTATATTTACAAATTCATCATGGCCGTGATCTTAACACCCGTGATCTATGGGGTGCACAACCTGATAGAGCGTTACCTCGGGCATGATACGGCTGCTCAAATGAGAAAGGCTGCCATGGGAGATGAAACCGCGTAGGAGTATCGCAGAGGACGCAAAGGTTTCGCAGAGGACGCAAAGGTTCCGTAAAGTACGCAAGGTTTCGCAGAGGACGCAAAGGTTGCTCAAAGTTCGCCAGGATATTCTTTGCGTTCCTTGCGCAATCTTTGCGTCCTCTGCGATACTCCTACGCCAGCCGAATTTTAAGAAGATCCGCCACCACTTTGTCGATCGGCAATGTCACCGCCTTTGAAGAAAAATCCTCCCAGTCTACAAACCGGAACGTCTCCGTTTCACCTTTCACACGGTACATCTCCATTTCCCGTTCATCAAAGTCAAACTCCTTCTCCCGCAGCGGTGCTTTGATCTCCTCCAGCGCTTTGGCAAAGTAATAGATCGAAATGATCTGATGTTCCGGGTTGAAAGCAGACATCTGGAAAAAATCTGTGGTGTAGATATGATCGCCGATCTCGACGTCAAGATCCATTTCTTCTTTGAATTCCCGCTTCAGGCAATCGCGGGTACCTTCGCCAAATTCAAGTCCGCCCCCCGGAAACTTTGTGAAGTAACTGCCACGGATGTATTCATCGCTTACAAGCACCTGTTTCCTGTCGTTTATCAGAATGCCGTATACGCGGATATTAAAAAAATGCATTTATCTCAGATGATTTTTTTACGGAGGAATAACCAGCCAACGATCAGGGCAATCGCCAGTGAAAGGAATACGACGATATAGAACGCGTATGGCGAATGTTCGAATCCGCTTGGTACGTTCATGCCAAATAAACTGGAGATCAATACAGGGAAAGTGAGTACGATCGTGATCACAGCCAGTCTTTTCAACACCTGGTTCTGGTTATTGGCAATGATGCTCGCGAACGCATCCAGTGTACTGCTGAGGATATTGGTGTAGATGTTGGCCATTTCAAGGGCCTGTGAATTATCCACGATCAGGTCATTCAGGAATTCTTTTTCCTCTTCATTCAGGCCAAGGAAATTTGTTCTTTCCAGTTTGATGAACAGCAATTCATTTGAACGGAGTGCTGTTACAAAGTAAACAAGGCTCTTCTGGATCCGCATGAGCTCGAGCAGGTGTTCATTACGGCTGGCATCATATAGCTTTTGTTCGAAAACATTCCTGCGCTGGTTGATCTCTTTGAGGTGTTCCATGAAGTTCTGCACGACTTTCTCGAAGATCTTCAGCACCATCATATTCTTCTTGTCAGGATGCCGGTTCTGGAATGTGCTCAGGAATTTCTTGATCGCGGTATTCTCAAACGAGTTGACAGTAACGATCTGGGTGTGGGTGAGAATGACGCAGATCGGAATAGTGATATAATAGGCGTCGCTTTCGTTGAAAGAGTTGTTTTCGGTTGGTGTTTTGATGACCAGCAGTTTCACCGTGGAATCCTTTTCGAAACGGCTTCTTTCGTCTATATCCAATGAATCGGTCAGGAAGTCGATAGGGATATCGAGCTTATTTGACAGCTCGGTAAATTCTTCCTGCTTCAATGGCGGTAATACATTGACCCAGGTTCCTTCTTCGGGCTTATCTACTTCAACCGTGGTGTGGTTGATATTTTTGAAATACTGGATCATGCGACAAATATAGTGTCAAAGTAAAAGGTAAAAATTAAAAAGTAAAAATAGCCCCCGAACGTTTAAGGCGCGTCCTCCCCCGGGATACCCTTTTTTTACTTTTTACTTTAGACTTTTTACTTGACTACAACTTCTCCCTCAAACACCTTTTCCGCTGGTCCGCAAAGCCAGATGTTCGCGTACTTTTCTTCACCCATTCTGTCAAATTCAACAGTGAGTGTGCCGCCCAGTGTTTTTACTTCTACGTCGTTAAAGCCGTTTTCGTTATGATAGTAGACCAGTGCTGCCGCAGTAACGCCGGTGCCGCATGAATAGGTTTCATCTTCCACACCGCGCTCGTAAGTGCGTACAATGATCTTGTCATCAGTGACCTGTTCAACAAAATTGACATTGATGCCTTCTGCTTCAAAGTCTTTACTGTAGCGGATATCACGTCCTTTTTTGTAAACGTCTATATCCATTACTTCGTTGACTGGTTTGATATAGTGAGGAGAACCTGTATTCAGAATAAAGTCGCTGTGAAAGCGGCGGATCTTATCTACATCTTTCATTTTAAGCGAAACGATCCCGTCGGGGTCGATTTCTGCTTCATGATCGCCATCGACAGCGATGAACTTATAATCGATCCGGTGAATGCCAAGATGGTAAGCGAACTTGGTAATGCAGCGTCCGCCATTGCCGCACATGCTTCCTTCCCGCCCGTCAGCATTGAAATATTTCATCTCAAAATCATAACCTGCTTTTTGATTCAGCAGCATGAGTCCATCCGCGCCAATGCCAAAACGCCTGTCACACAAACGGCGGATCTGGTCGGTTGTGAGGGAAGAATACTGATTGGTACGGTTGTCTGCCAGGATAAAGTCGTTGCCTGTTCCCTGGTATTTGTAGAATTTGAGCGTCATAAAGTTGACAAAAGTATGAAAGGTTTCGGAGGTTTCATAAGGTTTAGAGGTTTCCTGAGTTCCAGAGGTTTCATAGGTTCCATAGGTTTCAGAGGTTCCATAGGTTCCTGAGGTTCCATACATTCACAAGCGCAGAAACTCGGGCGTTTCGGAATAATAGAACTTCAGAAACCTCTGAAACCTATGGAACCTATGAAACCTCTGAAACTTCTGGTACCTATAACTTCTCCTCTGCAAAAATGCCGATGAATTTCTGGATGAGCTTTTCCACAGCGGCTTTGCCGTCTTTGGAGAATTCCTGGACCACGCGATTGGCAACAATAGCATTGATTGCCAGGCAATTGTGCCCGAGTAACCTGCCGAGTCCGTAGATGGCGGAAGTCTCCATTTCGAAATTGGTAATACGGTGCTGACCAAACCGGAAATCGGTGAGCCGGTTGATCAGGGCCGGGTTCCGCACGCCTAATCTGAGAATTCTTCCCTGTGGGCCATAGAACCCCGGGCAGGTTACGGTAATACCGTGGTGGAAGTCTTTTACAAAATGTTTTAGCAGGGAAGGGGCAGCGCCACTTACGTAAGGATTGCCTATCTGTCCATGCATCTGCGTATGTGTAACAAAAGAATGTAACAGTTGGTTTTCTTCCTCGTTATGTTCGTGACGGTAAAAATTCAGAAGATTGTCTATGCCCAGACCATGTGTGGACGCAACAAAGCTATCAACGGGGATATCGGCCTGCAGAGAACCGGAGGTGCCGATCCGGATGATGTTAAGTGCTTTCAGTTCAGATTTAATAAGCCTGGTCTCAAAATCAATATTGACCAGTGCATCCAGTTCATTCACTACGATATCGATATTATCCGGTCCGATCCCTGAGGATAATACCGTTAATCTTTTCTTACCCACATAGCCCGTATGCGAAACGAATTCCCGGTGTTGTCTTTGAACCTCGATGGAATCGAAGTGTTTGCTGACTTCTTTGACACGGTCCGGGTCACCAACCGTGATCACAGTTCCCGCGATTTCTTCAGGTCTCAGATCGAGGTGATAAACGGCACCCCTCGGGTTGATTATCAGTTCAGACTCTGCAATTCGATTCATATAACTTATTTAATTAGAAAACCTTCTGTTTGTTAACCAAAAATATCTTATTTTTGCGCCTGTCCAAAAAACAAGGCTGATCAGCTGGTTTTGGACAAAAATGGTCCTTTGGCCGAGTGGCTAGGCAAAGCTCTGCAAAAGCTTCTACAGCGGTTCGAATCCGCTAGGGACCTCGAAAAAAAGTAAAAAGTCAAAAGTAAAAATTCAAAAATGAGTTTGCTTTTGGCTTTTTTGTTGAATACTTACCCACATCGTTTATTTCGGATCATATTGAAAAGCTGGGGGATGGTCTGCAAAATGGCTTGGGTTGAAATGTTCCGGATGAGCATCGCTCGCATTAACTTCTACCGGCTCTTACACCGTAGCGAAGCGGAAGAGGGAATTCAGGCCAGTCGCTCAAAAGATTTATCGCCCTCAGCGTGTCAGCTTGTCACCATTTTTCACTGCCTGAAATCCCGTCAAACTTTGGACGGCCAAAGGACGACCAAGAGACGAACTAACGACGACTAACAAGCATTTCAAAAACACGCGGAGTTTGACCCTGAATGATTATCATAAGTCACACATCAACTGGCTTCGCGTGCCAGAATGTCGTATCTAAGGAGCATATATCGCTTCAAGGCGCGCTCACGTTTTTGTACCCGATCAGGTAGCTATCGCTTAAAAACTTGTAAGTGGACAAATAATAATAACCCGTTTGCAGAATACCGGCAAGCCTGATTACATCAGCCGAGGGACCGAAGCAAAGCAAAAGCAAAAACTTTAAACTTTTAAACCATTAAACATTTAGACAACCATCCCGCAACTTTTACGCTTGATCCTTTATTTCATAAAGGCTTACGTTGTTCTGCGGTTCGCCAATGATTTTTCTTCATCACAAACTTTAGGGGTTAAACTCTGCTAAACAGTGTTGCTGCCACCAGCTTATAAGTTCATTATCGACATAAATAAATGAAGAAATGAAGAAAATATTTCATTTATTTATTCGTTTCGACCTGGGTAAGAACGTATGCATTTCCTAAGCTTCATTTGTTATGACTACCATCAAATCCGGAATTGTCTGCGCAATATTTTGCATGCCGTTACATGCGGCATTTGGACAAGCGTCTAACGATAGCCTGGCGTTAGAAAAAATCAGAACTGCCGCAAATATTCATTCCTCCATCTCTTCATCCCTTAACAATCTTGCTGACATCAACGGGCCGCGGCTGCTGGGCACCCTGAATTATTTTCGCACAGCTGGATGGGTAAAACAACAGCTCATTTCGTTTGGAGTTGATGAAGTTCAATTTGAATCGTTTGATCAACAGTTCAGGGGCTGGACGATCAAGTCATTTAATGTTGAGATGACGGTTCCTGACTTTATGCATATTGTTGCCTATCCTCTGGCCTATACCCAACCCACCAAAGGAACTGTTTCGGGATCTGTTGTCCTGCTGGACAACATCGATAGTTTTAAAACCCTGAAGGGTAAACTCAAAAATAAGATCTTGTTGTTAGGACAGGATTTTCATTCCTTCAGGGGGGCTCAGCAAATAGGATCAGCGTTGCTGTCCAAAGATCTGTTACGGCAAGCCGCAGATAACCCGGATCCTAATGACCTGCTTATCGGTTATCATAGCCGGCGTTCTACCCAACATGCGATAGCGTCCCAGGAAAAAAGAAGGGATGACATGAGACCTTTTTTTCAGTTTTGCCAACAGGAGGGAGTATTGGCTTTGCTGGAGCCGAGCGACTATCCCTATGGCATATTACATGTGGATGGCAACCGGAATATTCCTTCCTATAGAAAAAACGATGACATTAAGCCCGTTGCTTCTTTTGTAATTGCCAACGAACATTTCGGAAGGTTGATCCGGCTTATCAAACAAGGCATTTCCCCGGTGTTGAAACTTCACTTGGATGTAGCCTATAATTATAATCCTGAGTATAATGTCAACGTCATCGCTACAATGAAAGGAGCAGACAGTTTGCTGCAAAAAGAGCAGGTGATGATCGGAGCACACCTCGACTCCTGGCATGGGGGGACAGGGGCGGTTGATAATGCAGCCGGATGCGCCGTCATGATCGAGGCAATGCGCCTGCTGAAAGCAGCCGGACTGAACCTCAAAAGAAGTGTAAAGTTAAGCTTGTGGGGTGGGGAGGAACAGGTTTTCGCCGGCTCCCGGAAGTACATTGATGCGCATGTTGGTGATTTGATGAGTAATCGGACCAAGCCCGACTTCGCCAATATTTCCGCTTATTTCAACCTGGATAACGGCACAGGAAAGATCAGAGGTATTTATGCTCAGGGAAACAGCAAGATCAAACCAATTCTGGAAGCTTATCTTGCCCCCTTCAATAAAGATGAAAATGGGTTTGTGACCCTCCAATACAGTAACCAAACGGATCACGAATTATTTGATGCATTGAATATTCCTGCATTTCAGTTTATCCAGGATCCCTTGAACTACATATCCGCTGTTCATCATACAAATATGGATGTGGTGGAGTATGTTAACCAGAAAGACCTCAGGGAAAGCGCCATTATTGTAGCCTTCCTTGTATATAAGGTGGCAATGCGAGACAGCCTTCTTCCACGCCGCGACTATATCAGTGTTCTGCCCAGCCTCGAAGGCACTACATCGTTTTTCCTGAAAGGTTTTGAAAATGCCAGATCAGTATCCCTTGTCAGTGACTTCAACAACTGGAATATGTTCGGCACCCCGATGGTGAAGGTAGATGGTGGGTGGACCTGCCGCTTAGCTCTTCCCAAAGGGAGGTACCTCTATAAATATATTGTGGATGGAGATTGGACTTCCGATCCTCAAACACCCGTTAATAAACTTATGAGAGACGGAAAAGGTCACGCGGGCCTGAACGAACTGATTGTTGAATAAGGACAAATTTGATTCCCCGGATCTTGAATTATGATCGGCTGCGTAGCGTACAGGAGGGAGTATTGATGGTAGTAAAAAATTAAAAAGTCAAATTTGACATCGGGGTCCCCCGTTCTCCCGCTTCTGCCAGTGCCTTGTTATGGGGTATTTTTTTATTCCGCCTGATTAGGTTTAACTTTTTTAAAGATATGAATGCCTCCAATAGTGTATGCCAAGTGAATTGGGATTGGTTTTTCGTTCAAATAAAAATTACCGTTTTGAAAAGGAGTTACGCTATCGTCAATTAAGAAAAAGTAATCATCCCGCTTTGTCAGGATGTCGTAATTGTCAGATGTTAATTCAACTTGTTCTATATACTCAATCAACCCTAATTCATCTAATTCAGGAATTGTAACTTTTTTCCCGTTTAATTCACAGACGTGCTTTTCTCCAAGTCCTGGCATACCAAACCAGGGCATAGCCTGTCCAACTTGTAACGAAATTTTTGATGTGTCACCTGTAAAAAGAAAATGCCTCCTTTTAAAAGTTTCAAACGTTGGTGGAAGTGCTTTCTTCGCAAAGGGTTCTTCTGCTTTCCAAAAAAACAATACCTTATTTTGCCATTCCGGGTCATTTCGGTCTGTACAAACCAAATTATCTGTCCAATAGTGCATATAAAGTTGTCCTGTCCGTAACAATAGTGTCGACTTGTCTATTTTTTCCGTTTGTTCATTAGTCAAAGGCCTAATAATTTTAAACCCAACACTCTCGCGCGTTAAAATAGAAGTATCGTCCCCTTGAAGCTGGATGATTTTTGAAGCTTGCTTTGAAGTATCACCGCTTAACTTCTTTCCAAAGAATTTATCAAATAATCCCATTGTTTTCTGGCAAAGTAAGTAAGTAAATGCTAATTATCATTAGGCAACCCGCTTAGTTTAGCATTGGTTTGTTTTTTCTGGTCACCATTCATAAGTGATATTGCTTTCTGATAATACCATTTTGCCTTATCATATTGTTTCCATACAGCGTGTATATCACCCAGGTGGCCATACCAGGAGCTATCGGCGGGATTTTAAGCCGCTCCCCACTCCAGTGCTTCGGTGGCCTGCTTACGGTAGTTGCGTTCAAACAGCATTCCTCCCAATCAAGTATGTTATTACCGCTGGTATCATAAGGCAGTTGTTTTTCTGCTTTTATGGCGGCATACACTAATGGATATAGAAGAAGCGTAACAAAATACACAGTCCAGGGATCTCAAACTCGAACCAAATAATAGAGGAGTTAAAGTATTTGGCGAGATGGAGAGACAATTGTTAGCTAAAACCGGATAAGAAAAGTTCGAGGTGTGGTACGGTGATTATGCGGAAAGCTTTTGTCCTCGGCCTCTTTTATGCAAAACCAGTTTAGAAGCCTCCCCAAAATCGGTGTGTTCTGATTGATGGGGCTTCGTATGGGGTGATAGTCTCTGGGAAATATAGTTGTCGGGTAGATGACCAAGGTGTAGGTATCACATAAAAGCAAAAGCGAGCAAGCCAAAAACAAATGTCTTGCCGGTCATCCGCAAAAGCGACCATTAATCAGCCCTTTGAGCCCGGTATAGTATTATGTATTACAAGGTATCATGGTTTAGGGATATCTTTGTTATGCAACTTAATGGTATAAGCCTTAAAACTTACAAATAAACCTTAAACATCACAACAGATGACCACTAGTGGATAGTGCCTGTAAAAAAAGGCCGGTTCCTGTCCAAAATTCCATTGCCTAAAAGTTTACGCTATGAATAAATTAATTATCAAAAATCTGAGCAAGACTTACCTCAATGGAGTAAAAGCCATCAGCAGCATTTCATTGGAAATAAACAATGGTTTGTTTGGATTGCTGGGTCCAAATGGTGCCGGAAAATCATCGCTCATGCGCACTATTGTTGGTCTGCAAACTGCAGATAGCGGTCAGATATTTTTCAATAATGTAAATGTTGCTGATGATCCCTTCTTCCTTAAAAAACAGTTGGGCTTTTTACCGCAGGACTTTGGCGTGTATCCTAAAATATCGGCATACGATCTGCTGAACCACCTGGCTATTTTGAAAGGAGTTACCAACACTCATGACAGAAAGCAACAAATATTATCGCTGCTGCAAAAAGTAAATCTATTTGCTGACCGGAAAAAAGAAGTGCATACTTTTTCAGGTGGCATGAAACAAAGATTTGGCGTTGCACAAGCATTATTGGGTAATCCGAAGATTATTATTGTTGACGAGCCCACGGCAGGACTTGATCCTGAAGAACGTAACAGGTTTAACAGTTTACTCAGCGAACTGGGAGAAGACATCATCATCATTCTTTCTACACATCTGGTAGAAGATGTCCGCAATTTGTGTTCGCAAATGGCCATCATCAATAACGGGTCTGTTTTGCAACAGGGCAACCCCAATGATCTGATCGCTGGTTTACAAGGACGTATCGGAAGAAAACAAATTATAAAGCAGGAGCTTGATGACCATAAAAGAGATCACAGGGTTATATCCTCACAATTCATAACGGGCAAGTTAAATATTCATATCCTGGCCGATAGGATGCCCGCTGGGTTCCAGCCCATAGACCCCAGCCTGGAAGATGTGTACTTCTCTATACTCCATCAAAACTCAAACTGATGATGAATACCTTATTCTTATTCGATATAAAGCGTTTCTTCAAAAGATGGACCACCTGGGTATTGCTGGTTTTGATAGTTGCATTGGGCGTAGTGATAGGAAAAGATGCACATTTTACAATAAGCGAAAGTGTTTATCAAAATTCACCTTACCAAATTTCTTTTATCACCGCACTCTTCAGTTTATCAGCCATACTATTTTCAACCATTTTTACTGCCCAGCATGTAAACAAAGAGCTGGACAATAATTTTCAGGAGATATTTTTCAGCACACCCATCAGGAAAAATCAATTTATTGCAGCAAGGTTTACATCATTGTTCACCATCGGCTTTTCCCTCACCGTTTTACTTACAGGAAGCTTTTTGTTTGGCCATCAATTATCGGCATCCAACCTAAAGTATGAGTCTGTTTCATTACTCTATTATATACAACCTGTCCTCTTGTTTACCTTTATCAACACGCTTTTTACAACGGCTGTGTTAAGCTTTGCCGGATGGATCTCAAAAAACAAACTGACCATTTACGTTAGCGGACTATTGTTGTACATGCTTTATACGGTCACCCTTATTTATTCGGGTTCACCATTAATGGCGGGAGCATTGCCGCAATCGGAACAAGCCAGGTTAATCAGTGCTATAGTGGATCCATTTGGTATGTCCGCATACTTTTATCAAACTTCAACCTGGACTGTGGAGCAAAGAAACACAGCGCTGATTTCGTTGAACGGATTATTTGCCTTGAATAGAATGATTGTTGTCCTTATCTCTGTACTGCTCCTTTATATAAGTATCAGGAAATTTAGTTTTTCAAAAAAACAATCAAAACTCCGGTCGGGATCAAAAGAAAATACCCGTGAGCATAATTTAAGTTACAGCTACAAAGCTATATCCACACAACATCATGCCCTGGCACAACTGAAAGCTTTGCTTTCTTTTACTAAAATGTATTTAACCTATATTGTAAAAAGCATACCCTTTATACTGGCTTTCTTGTACGTACTTTTCGGAGTAGGAATGGAAATGTATGCAGCAATTGAAAAGGGCCTCAGAATTCCACAGCAATATGTGAGCTCGGGATTAATGACCACTACCATTATTCAGCATTTTTACGAATTGGGTTTGATCATCGTATTGTATTATGCATTTGATATTTTTTGGCGCAGCAGAAATACACGTTTTAACCAGATTGAAAACAGTACCGCCAATACCTCGACCGGTTTTTTTGCAAAGTGGATATCATTAGCAGTTGTGGCATTAATATTTACCCTTGCATTAATTGTTGAAGGAACTGCATTCCAATTATTATACAACTACCCAATTATTGAATGGAAAGTGTATAGCAACCTGTTTCTTTTTGTTTCACTGCCATTGATACTCATGAGCGGATTTCTATTGTTGATCAAAAAAGCTATCAATCGAAAATATGCAGGATTGGGTGTGGCAGTATTATTTGTTTTCATAATGGCAACGTCCATTGGTAAAAAAATTATAACCTATCCCCTGGCGAAGATATTCTACGGTGTTCGGGTAAACTATAGTGATATGAATGGCTTCGGCCTATATGGTGCTGACTTTGCAAAAGGAATGTTCTTTGGATTTTGTTGTTTGATAATTTTGCTCACCATCTCTTACCTGGTAAAGAAAACCAATAGAAGAGGATATGGATGGGTGATATTACTTGTAACAGTTGCTGCTTGTTCCTATTCCGGGATAAAATTGGTGGAAGGGTATAAACCCAAAAATGAAAAAGCCAGTTTATTAGCACAGGTAAATTATGAAACCCTTTATCGTAAATACAGTACCCGCCCCCAGCCAACTGTTACCAGCATCATTACAACTGTTGATTTGTTTCCGGAAGAAAACGCTTACCATATAAAAGGAACTTACACACTTGAAAACAAAACCAGCTCAAATATCGACACTATCCTGGTCAATTTTGCCAATGATTTTAAGATAGAAAGTGCCGCATTTCAAATTGCGGATGAAACAATTACAGTCAAAGATCAGTACCAGGTACTTGCATTGCAGAAAGTGTTAATGCCCAATCAAAAAGCAACCTTTCATTTCAATATTTCTTACCGGTGGAAGGCGGTGAACGGACATCAATCATTTAATGCCATTGTTGAAAATGGTTCCTTTATGCGCATTAGCCGATACTATCCGCATTTTGGATATGTGCTGGAAAATGAAATTGAGGATGAAACAATCAGGAAAAAATATAATTTGGGAGCCAAATCAGCAATCACTGCATTTGATGCACCAAAGACTGCCAATAACGATTTCATAACAATTGACATGACGATCTCGACATCAGGCAATCAAACGGCCCTTGGCGTTGGAGAGTTGACCAAAAGCTGGAAAGTACAAAACAGGAATTACTTTCAGTACAAAACCGATGATCCCATTCCGTTCAGGTTTGCTGTATCCTCTGCTCAATACGCTGTAAAAAAGGAAAACTATAAAGGCAAAAGTTTTGAGATCTATTATCACCCGACACACGCAGAGAATGCAGATCATCTCATGAATAACGCACGGTTAACCATGGATTATTGCGAAACAAATTTTGGAAACTATCCATTTAAAACCATCCGGTTTGCAGAAGTATCGGGTTTTACCGGTGGCTTTGCAGCTACGGCTTATCCTGCAACCATCTACATGACAGAAAACATGGTTTTTCACTCCAATATTAAGGCTGATAAGCAACAGGATGTGATCAACGAATTGGCCGGACATGAGCTGTCACATTTGTGGTGGGGTAATAGTCAAATAAATCCTGATGACAGAGATGGGGCGGCCATGCTTACTGAAACAATGGCTATGTACACTGAAATGATGTTGCTTAAAAAGATGCATGGCAAAGAAAAAATGTTGGATCGAATAAAAATGCACCTCGATATTTATTCCTTCAGCAAAGGGTTTTCAATAGAACAGCCATTGTACATGGTTCAGCCAGGGGAAACTCATATATCCTATTCAAAAGGAGCCGTGGTGATGTATCTTTTAAGTGAATTAATAGGCGAACAAAAATTAAATGAAGTGCTGAGAAATTTTATTGAGAAGCATAAATATTCCAATCTAAAACCTGTTTCAACAGACTTTTTGGATGAGCTATACCGGTTAACAAACCCATCTCTTCATTCTAAAATAGATACATTATTTAAAAAGATTGAGCCATTAAGTGTGGATTAGGTATATCCGTAACTTTTTTCAACACGTTGGGGCAAATCTTCATCATTAATATTAAACCTCTGACTCGTCCTATTTTCATAATCCTTCGAAAATCTTATCCGGATTTTCTTTGAGAAGGTATCTTATATTTCTTACCAGCCGCTGCTGGTCTTCACGTTCAGTTCTCGAAATCGCCTTTACCAATAGCTCTCTTGTTCTTTGCGTTTTGTACTGCACAAGAGCCTGGTAATATGGGTAAGGTGAAGTGCCTGAATAGTCATCATGCAGGAGACTGTTCTCAATTTCCTGCTCCACTATTGGAAACAGGTCGGGATGCGGAAAGTTTGTGATCGCTTTGAACACAAAGCTGTTTCCGATCGAGCCATCGATTTCATACACTTTTTTGATCAGGGGGACATCATCCTCATTGTGGAATTTCGCCAATGCAGGCAATGCTTCTATAACACCTGCTGTGACGATCTCCCGAAGCCTTTTATAGTAGGAGGGAGTATGAGGAATATGCTCGAGCATATAGGCGCGCGAGTGTAGAAGAGGAGCATTATAATTTTCACGCCGCAGCGTTATTTCATTGCCAAATAACATCAGTGAATCTAGAAAAGCTCTTTGTTCGGGATCGATCCGGTAAGAGGAAGAATCTTTATAATAATACCCCACGTTTTGGAGATAGAAATCAGTTACCGACCATGCATTAGAGAAGCACCCTGTGACCATGGTAAAGGAAGCGGTATCATGTATATGCTCCCTTAGCACACGGAATATATGTGAACTCTTTTTCCTGATCAGGCCGGAAAATGCATATGCCCGGATAACAGGGCTTCTATGGTCACATAGCTTAACAAGATACTCTTCTGTTACACCTGCCAAAAGACTGTCATATCTTTTCCATTGTTCAGAACTGTCTTCCACTAGTCCGGTCACTTCATACTCAAATATATTATAGTCGGCTATCCTTGAAACAACACCATCCTGCACGGCAGTCTTATTGCTGCATGATATGATGCATGTAAGGATGAATATTGACAGAAAGTTTCTGGTGTTCATTGACAGTTTTTGATTGGTTGACTTTTCCTTTCTGATAAAAACAGGGTTTCGCCCGGGACTGAAAGGTCAGGAAGTGAATGCACTTCCTCTAGTCATTAATCATTAAAAACAGATCTCGTGCCCCGTTACTTCGCTACGGCGATCTTTACCTTCTTATTTTTGATCTTTTGCTCCTTGATCAGTTGAAGTGCAGCACTGATCTTTGTTTTCCTCACGGCAACGAATGAGAAGAAATCTTTTACTTCTATCAGGCCGATATCTTCTTTTTTTAATTGCCCCCGGTTCGAAAGGAATCCGACAATATCGATCTTATTGACTTTGTCTTTCTTTCCTGCAGCGATAAAAAGGGTAGACCAGTGTGGCTTTGCCGGCAATGTGGCTGTTTCCGGCAGTTCTATTTTCTCCGTTTCCGGATCGATGTAAGCGGGTAGTTTTTCTTCAGGCGACAGTATCAGGATCGCCGTGCCGCTTGCGTCCATACGCGCGGTTCTTCCATTGCGGTGGGTGAACACATCTTCGCTCGCTGGCAGATGATAGTGAATGATGTACCGGAGGTTCGCGATGTCAAGTCCTCTTGCGGCAAGATCGGTTGTGACAAGTACGTTTGCCGTTCCGTTTCTGAATTTGCACAATGCAGCATCCCTTTCCTGTTGCTCCAGCGCACCATGGTAGAACACGTTGACAATATCTTTTTCTTTCAGCCAGTTACTTGTGCGTTCTACGGATTCCCGATGATTGCAGAAGACAATGGTCGAACGATTACCCAGCATACAGATCAGCCTGAATAGAGTCTGGA
This sequence comes from Terrimonas ginsenosidimutans, assembly GCF_022012415.1. GTDB lineage: Bacteria > Bacteroidota > Bacteroidia > Chitinophagales > Chitinophagaceae > Terrimonas_A > Terrimonas_A ginsenosidimutans. The sequence goes on along the minus strand of NZ_JAKLTR010000008.1, from coordinate 149,752 downwards.
GTTTATCCTTTTCATCACTTGCAACTGTCTGGATCGTAAGTCCTGTTTCCTGATCAGTTGAATTCAAGAAGTTCAGTTTCACGGGATCCTGAATGCCAATAAAATCGGGGATCCTGACGGTTTCGGTTGCGGAGATCAGCATTCTTTTTTTCAGGGATGGGAGGGAACCAATAATGAATGACATTTCATCGGTGAAACCAAGCTCCAGTGATTTGTCGAATTCATCGAGCACCAGCGTTTCGATTGAATCGACGGTGATATTTCCCCGTCGGATATGGTCTGATAGGCGGCCGGGAGTTCCGATCAGTAATGCCGGCGGCTGCACAAGGTTATTTTCTTCGGTTTCTCTCAAATGACCCCCATAGCAGCAGGTTACTTTCAAACTCGTCCCCATGCTTTTGAACACGGATTCGATCTGCAAAGCAAGCTCCCGTGAGGGAACAATGATCATCGCCTGCGTTTTCTTGCCCTCCGGGTTTAACGATTTGACCAGCGGGAGCAGATACGCTAATGTTTTGCCCGAGCCGGTCGCCGATAAGAGGATCAGGTCATCGTGCTTATCGGCAGCCTCTATGGAGGCCAGCTGCATCTCATTGAGCGCCTTGATCTTTAGTTTGGATAAAATCTCGTCGAAAAGGGGATTGGTAGTAGACATAACTGCAAAAGTAAGTCTAAAGTTGTCAATTGCCTTAAGTTGAAGCCTTTCCGGCTGGAAATGCGGAAATGACCGGTTCCGGAAGATGAGGTATCTCTTCTGAGCATGGCGTAGGAGTATCGCAAAGGACGCAAAGACGTCGCCAGGGTCGCTAAGTATATCCTTGCGTGCCTGGCGACGTCTTTGCGTCCTTTGCGATACTCCTACGCCAGTATGTTGTGAAGATTCCTTACAGGAAAACGGCTTCTCCGATTAGTCTCGGGCCTTCATGCAGCCACCACTTTCTGCCTTAAAATTACTTTAACGGAAATAAGGCCGCGGGGATTTTCATACCCGAGATCCATGATGCTGGTTAAGGAGTATTTGTCGTAAGCCATTATGTCAAACAACATTGACTGGTCGGTTTCAAGCCAAGTACAGATCTTTAATTCCAGATTGTCAGGCGCGCTTTCTGAACTTTCCCGGACTCGTTCCTGTTAGCCGCTTAAAAAACTTTCCAAATGTAAAAGGATCAGGAAATTCAAGATCATCCGCGATCGCAGATAATGTATGATCGGTATTTAACAGCAAAGCTTTTGCTTCTGTCAGTACAGCATGGTTTATGAAGAACGACGGCGTTTTTTGTGTGACCGTTCTTACGCAGATTGAAAGATACTGCACCGAAACATGCAGTTTCTCTGCATATTGGCCAATGCCTTTTGTATTTCGGAATTCTTTTTCCACCAGGTCAAGAAAATCCATCACGATCTTTTCTTTTCTTGAATAAGAATGGTCTTCCATGTCAATATTTTCATGCATCAGATCGATCATTGTATAAATGATCGCCGAGAAAATATTTGATACAATATGAATCTTGAAATTGTCTTCGTGCCGGATCTTCAGATAGTAGTCCAGTTGATGCAGCATCGAGGTGAAATATCCACGAAGTGGGTCTTCCATAGCATAGGAAACAATCTCACGTTTTTCAAAGATGGCATGATACGCTTTGTAACAACCAAAATCAAGATGTAATTTCTCGCCGCTTTGTTCATCGTAGGAAAGTATGTACATGGTACAATTGCCGGGTGATGTAGTGAAATGCAGCTGATGGCTGGGGCAGACCAGGAACAGGCTGCCAGCGGGATATATTGACTGTTCTCCGTTGACGGATATTGTTACACTTCCCTGTTCGATAAAAATGAGTAAATATTGTGTTGATCTGAACGGTTTGTTCTGAACGAAGTGGTCGAGGAAGAGGCTCTCCCCGAAAAGTTGGATACAATGGCACATCTGGTTGTTAGCCGGGACGATGTGCAGCCCTGGTGCAGCAGTTTTTTCCATAGCGACAGGTTGCTTCGGTTTGAAATGCAATGGCGTTTAGTTAAGAGAACGTCCTACAGTAGCTCGATGACCGATGGCCGATGGCCGATGGCCGATGGCCGTTGGCCGAAAATACATGTACTTATTAGTGGATACACTATATCAATTAAGAGCAATAGCTTCCATCCAAATGCGGCACTCGGCACTCGGTCATCGGCCATCGGCCATCGGTCATCGGCCCTCGGTCATCGGCCATCGCTCATCGCTCATCGGCCATCGGCCATCGGCACTCGGTCATCGGCCATCGGCCATCGGTCATCGGCCCTCGGTCATCGGCCATCGCTCATCGCTCATCGGCCATCGGCCATCGGCCATCGGTCATCGGCCATCGGCCATCGGTCATCGGCCATCGGCCATCGGCCATCGGCCATCGGCCATCGGCCATCGGCCATCGGTCATCGCTCATCGCTCATCGGCCATCGGTCATCGGCCATCGGCCATCGGTCATCGGCCATCGGCCATCGGTCATCGGCCATCGGCCATCGGCCATCGGTCATCGGCCATCGGCCATCGGTCATCGGCCATCGGTCATCGGCACTCGTTCATCGGCCATCGGCCATCGAGCTACTGTAGGACCATCTCTTTACTAAACGACATTGGTTTGAAATTGTCTGCGAAGTAAGCAATTGCCTGGGTGTTTCAGGGATGGAGATTTACTGAATCGGAGAAAACAGCCACCGAACCGGGAATGCTATTTTATACTGAAATGTTTATTATCGAGGGGTATTGGCTTCTCTTTGTATCCGGTTAACTGAAAGCGGTTATTATGTTGCTTTTTTTTAAAGAAAGCTCGCGGACTCATCTTTTTTTATCAAAGAAATCGACCCCTTCCATGGTAAAGATCTGATCGCAGAAAGAATTCGTTTTAGAAAGGGGCGTGAAAGGCCGGTCTGTGAATATGGCTGTTAAATGATCAACAATTTGCTATATTGGGCTAATTATTTGTCATGAAAAAAATTACTGTTTTTCTCCTGGTTGCCTGTTCTGTTTACGCTGATAATACTTTTGCACAATCTCCACTAAAACTCTGGTACAGCAAACCCGCTGATCAATGGGTGGAAGCCCTTCCCGTCGGTAACGGCCGCATTGGCGCGATGATCTTCGGAAAAGTAGATGAAGAACTGATCCAGTTAAATGAAAGCACTCTTTACAGCGGAGGCCCTGTAAAACGAAACGTAAATCCGCAAGCAAAATCATATCTGTCACAAGTACGTGAAGCGCTATTGAAAGAAGAAGATTATGCCAAAGCGGATCAGCTTACCAGGAAAATGCAGGGTTTGTATACAGAGTCTTACATGCCGGCAGGAGATATCCATATAAAGCAGGATCTGAAGAAGGGAAAGCCTGAGCAATATTACCGGGATCTCGATATTGAAAAGGCAATAGCGACCACCAGATTCACGGTTGATGGCACAACATACACGCGGGAAGTTTTTTGCAATGCTCCTTCCAATATACTTGTGATCCGTTTTACGGCAAATAAGAAAAATGCATTAAGTGTCGATCTTTCGCTCGGAAGCCAGTTGAAATCAACCGCAACGTCAAATGGCAACAGCGAAATACTTTTAACGGGCAAAGCCCCTGCTCACGTGGATCCGAGCTATTATAATCCAAAAGGAAGGGAACATGTGATCTATGAAGATACGTCAGGTTGCAACGGGATGCGTTTTCAAAACCGTATAAAGGCAGTTGCGGCAGGTGGACAGACCAGTACAGATGCGGAGGGATTGCATATCCGTGGTGCAAATGAAATTGTATGCTACGTTGCGATAGCAACCAGCTTTAACGGTTTTGATAAGTGCCCTGACAGTGACGGGAAAAATGAGAAATCAATTGCAGCATCCGCTATTAATATTGCCTCAGGGAAAACCTACGAGGTATTGTTAAAAGAACATTTACAGGATTATCAGCGGTACTTTAAACGGGTCTCATTTGTTCTGACAGACAGTACTGCAAAGAATCCATCTGCAGGTAAACCTTCTGATGAACGATTACTTGCCTATTCCAATGGCGCAAGCGATCCCGGGTTGGAGACATTGTATTTTCAATACGGCCGTTACCTGCTCATCTCCGCATCGCGACCCGGAGGTCCGGCGGCGAACCTGCAGGGCATCTGGAATAAAGAATTAAGAGCCCCGTGGAGTTCCAATTATACGATCAATATCAACACGCAGATGAATTACTGGCCGGCAGAGCTGACCAATCTTTCAGAGATGCATCAGCCGCTGCTAAATTTTATAAAAGATCTTTCCGCTACGGGGAAAAATATTGCCCGCGAATTCTATGGCACACGTGGTTGGGTAGCTCATCATAACTCAGACATCTGGGGACTGGCTAACCCGGTCGGAGATATCGGCAATGGAGATCCTCTTTGGGCTAACTGGTATATGGGCGGCAACTGGCTTTGCCAGCATTTATGGGAGCATTATGCCTTTACCAAAGATCTCAAATACCTGAAAACTGCTTACCCCGTAATGAAACAGGCAGCCTTGTTTACATTGGACTGGTTAGTAAAAGATGAAGTGTCGGGATATTGGGTTACTGCTCCGTCAACTTCTCCTGAGAACCTTTTTATTGACAGGAATGGAAAGCCGCAATCTGTTTCCGTTGCTACAACGATGGATATGTCTATTATCTGGGACTTGCTGACAAACGTGATCGAAGCATCCACTGCGTTGGATAATGACAAAGAATTCAGGGAACAACTGAGCGATGTAAAGCGTAATCTTTATCCGTTAAAAACAGGCAGTAAGGGGCAGTTGCTCGAATGGTATAAAGATTTTAAGGAAGAAGATCCACAGCATCGCCATGCTTCACACTTGTTTGGTTTATTTCCGGGAAGACAGATCACTTTATCCCAATCACCGGATTTCTTTCAGGCTGCAAAAAAATCGCTGGAGATCCGTGGAGATGAAGGCACCGGCTGGAGCCGTGGCTGGAAGATCAACTGGTGGGCGAGATTGCAGGATGGAGATCATGCGTATAAACTGATCCGCAACCTGCTGCATTATTCCGGAGCAGATAGTAAAGGCGGTGGAGGCACTTATCCGAATTTCTTTGATGCACATCCTCCGTTCCAGATCGATGGCAACTTTGCTGGCACAGCTGGTATGGCGGAGATGTTGTTGCAAAGTCACGAGGGATCTCTTCATTTATTGCCGGCATTGCCAGCTGCGTGGAAGACGGGCAGCATAAAAGGTTTGAGAGCGAGGGGTGCTTTCCAGGTAGATATTGATTGGAAAGACGGAGAACTTGCCGGGGCAAAGATCCTGTCGCTGGCGGGCGGGAAATGCGTGATACGTTCACGTTTCCGATTTGTGATTGCCGGGATAAAGGTTGATGCAAAAAAGGAAGGCGACGGTTTTGTAATGAAGTTTGATACACAAAAGGGAAAGCAGTATAAGGTTGTGCCTGTTGAACGGTAAGAATAGCTGCGCCTGGATCGCAATCCTACGGTCAGGAAACATATTTCAATCGGAACAAGGTAGTTAACCGTCTTGTCTGCCGCCCTGCGTAAGGCCCCCTCTAAATCTCCCCCGAAGGGCTACCGTGTACTCACATTTTTCCTTTTATTTGACCGAATAATTTCTTGATAGCTTGATGGCGTAAAGGAACGCGGCGGACACGGCGATACGCGACGTACGCAGCGAAAACAGCCATAGCAAACTTTGTATTCGCCGCGTACGTCGCGTATCGCCGTGTCCGCCGCGTTCCCCTACGCCATTCGAATACTTATGGGTACACGGTAGCCCTTCGGGAGAGATTTAGAGGGGGCCTTACGCAAGGCAGATAAATTTTTGTTAGATGGAATAACGCAAAGGGCGCAGATCAGTTCCGCATGTCAGCCGCTAATCTGCGTTATCTTCTAATGATAATTCAGGATAAGCTCGCATTGTCAACTATTGCAAACTCATCTGCGTAATCTGCGGGAACCTGCGGCAATCGACCAAAGATGTTTCCTGCGTAGCAGGGAAATCGTGGAGAATACATAGTTTTCCGTCTCCTGTCACACACTCTTCATCACATACCTGTGCACATCCACCAGGTTCTTCCATCTTCTTGCCGTTTTTAATACCGATTGTTCTTCCATCAGAGAATCATCTGCCGGACGGAAACAGATCTTCAGCGGTGTAGCTTCTGACCTGATCAGCAACAGCAGCTCTATTTTGTCAAGACTGCCGCGTTTCTCCCTTCTTTCTTTGATAAGACAATCTGTAACCGTCGAAAGCCTGATCCTGTGTGTCTTTTTTGGTTGATCACCATGATCTATCACCAGTAGTTCCCTGCCATTCCGGTTCAATGCAATGACCATGTCTCCAATAACTTCCGAATGGTCGATCATCATCCGCTCTCTCAATACAAAACTGTTATACACACGCGCCAGTTCCTGTTTACGTTTTCGGTCGCGCTTTTTTTGTAGCAGGATCCTGATCAGCAAGTAGATGAAATAGCCAAAAGGAAGAAGAAGGACTAAAATTATATTCATCTGAAATGATTAATTGTGTGGATGCTGTACATCAACGATCCTGAACGTTTTTAGACCCGCCGGCACACGCCATTGCACTTTCTCTCCTTTTGCATAACCGATCAAGGCCGTACCCATCGGAGAAAAGACGGAGATCTTCATCTGTGTGATATCTGCTTTGCCCGGAGGAACGATAGTAAAGCTGCGCAACTGCTTGCTGCCCTCTTCACGGATAGTAACAAGAGAATACAGCATCACCACATCCATCGGAATGGTTTCTTTGGATACAACGGTTGCCTTTTTCAGTTCTTCCTGCAGATCTTCTGCTTCAGTACGGTTGAACCAGCGCTTGCTGGTATTGTCTTTTAACAGGGCATGTATGGTTTCATAATCTGCCGCAGTCAGCAGCAGGCTCTTTTTTGTTTTTTGCATGATCGTTTTTTAATAAGAAAAGGAGTGAATGAACAAAACATCGGCTTTGTTCATTCATGTTCCTGTTTAGAAATAGTTATTTAAGGCCGGGTGCTCTTTTCCTGCGGGCTGCTACGATCGTAAGGATCAGAAGCGGAATGCAAATGAAACTCACTTTATACCACTTGGGGTTTGTAGTGAAACCACTTCTGATCGCGACTGCATTCACCAACACAAGTAAAAGAACGAACCGTTCGCTGATAGCGATCTGTCCGTCATTTTTATGCATGACAATACATTAAGTCAATAAATAAATGGATGCAATTCCGGATAAATTACCCAGGCAGTTATGCCAGGTGCATGAGGCCCGGGCCCTGAGTGGTAAAGGCTTTGAAGCTGGAAAAATCATAAAGATGCCTGCAGAAAGGCAGGAATTCGGGGAATGACCAGGTATATACATCGCTCATGTCACGCACGGGATTCGCGGTGACGGAGATAGCGAGCATATGATGGATTTTGCCTGGCATATTGGCAATTTACGGAAAATATGGCGATTTGTTCTGAAAATTATGTTAGAAGTTCTATGCCCGACGGCTGCCTGATTTGCGTAGTAGGAACGCAGCGGACACGGCGATACGCGGCGAACGCAACGAAATACAATATTCTTTGCGGTTATTTTCGCCGCGTCCGTTGCGTATCGCCGCGTCCGCCGCGTTCCTATACGCCACTTCAACCGACAAGGTTGTACCAAACAATCGGTCATTCCGCCAAAAATCCCATTTTCAAGGGATATCATTCTCCTTACTTGCGCTGCACCTTTAATCCCTAAATAAGCAGTAATGAAAAGTCTTCTTCTGATCGCCGGAATGCTCCTGCTCACATCAGCATCACAGGCGCAACTTCTGAAAAAACTAAAGCAAAAGGCTGAATCAGCCGTTAGTAATAAAGCAGAAAAAGAGCTGGAAGGCGCAGGCAAGGATAAAGAAAAGAACAAGGAGAAATCTGAAACGGCCGGCGACGATAGCGCCACTCCTTCCGCTTCTGCCACCGAAGCAAAGCCAAAGCTTAATGTGTACAGCAAGTTCGATTTTGTACCCGGTACAACCGTTTTGTACTACGATAATTTTGAGAAAGATAATACCGGAGAAGCTCCCACGGGTTGGATCACGTCAACTTCCGCGGAAGTAGTAACCATCGAAGGACTGGAAGGAAACTGGTTGAAAATGCATGCTACCAGCTCTGAACATATCGTGCGTAACAAGAAACAAAGCTGGGGAAATAATTTTTCGATAGAATTTGATATGCTGATGGTAAAAGGTTCTTACGATCCGCGCTTTACTATTTTCCTGATGAACACCGGCGGCAAACTTGTTGCCGATGAATCTATCCTTCAATCAGGAAAAAAATCGATTCAGTTTGACGCTATCACCAGCGATAAGAGCCGTATCACACTCACTTCAAATGAAAAGAAGATCTCTGATATCATGTCGGCAGATATGCCGTACTCCAGCACCGTTCCCGTTCACGTAAGCATCTGCGTGCAGGGCAAACGTTTCAGGATGTGGTGGAATGAAAAGAAATTGTATGATGCCGGGATCGTAAGTGAAGATCTGGTCCCCAATCAGCTCGGCTTCCTGTTTGGCAGCCTTGGCGGTTCCGAGTTCTATGTCTCTAACATTCGCGTAGCAAAAGATGTTCCTGATACGCGGGCTGCTTTCGAAGAGGGTAAAGTGGTAAGCAACCTGTTGTTCTATACAGGCACTGCTAAACTTCGCCCGGAAAGCATGGGCTCTCTGCTTGATCTCAGTAAAGTATTGAAAGATGTGAAAGCTCCTGTGAAGATCGTTGGACATACAGACAGCGATGGAGAAGATGCGGCCAATCAGAAACTATCACAGGAAAGGGCAGAGGCTGTAAAAACAATCCTGTCTGATCAATACGGAATTGATAAAGACAAGCTGACCACAGAAGGTCGCGGTGAATCCCAACCCATTGCTGATAACAAAACGCCGGAAGGTAAAGCGCAGAACCGTCGCGTGGAATTTATCTTTAAAGAAGAAGCGGATAAGTATGTAAAACCCGCTGGCGTAAGCGCGGGAACACCTGCTGCTTCAAAAGCAAATACTGCTACAACCAAAACCAGCTCGACGTCTGCCGTAAGCGGAGCAAACGGAGGAGTAGTGTTGCAAAGTAAACTGGTGAATATTACACTGCCGTATGCACAGTTCATCAAAAGCGGAGATAACAGGTACACATTCATCGCCAGTAAAGAAGAGGGAAACAGTAAAGAGAATTATTTTTCTGTGGAGCTGCAATCAGTGAATATGAGTCTTAAACCAGAGACATTCCCATTCAAGGAAGCCAATCAATCGAATGCGATGTATGGCACCAAAAAGTTTTCAGAGATCCAATCCAGTAAGGCGGTATTGTATTACGGAGCGGGCAAAACTCCTTATATCTATAAATTCTCACCGATCATAGCGAATGGTCACATGGCAACTTATGTAACAGAAAGCCTGGCGCGTAAACTTCCTGCCATTTCACCCAACTGCAAACTGGTAATCGAGAAAGTAGAGAACGGTAAAGCAAGCGGCTATTTTGTATTTGGAATGATGAGCCAGGGTTTGAACGCGATCAAAAAAGGAGATGCAATGCGGGAGACCTTCACGGATGGTTTTTCCGGTGAACTGAAAGGGAAGTTTGTGGATGTTCCTGTTCTTTAAGCAACCAATATTACACTATGATCCACTCTAAGACAACAATAGCGTAGGAGTATCGCGGAGAACGCAAAGGCCAATCTTTTTTTAAGACCCGCCTGTCCTGACTTTCGCCTTTAATTCATGCAGCATATTGTACAATCCAAAGTAAGTTCTATTGATATACAGCGCATCTCTCACTCCTCTCACTTTCTTTGACTCACGAAGGGGTTTCAGTGCAGACACTTCCTCTCCAAAACGATACACTTCTTCAAAGTAACTTCTATCGCTGAAGTCGAATGTTTCAGCAGCAAATGGTCTTGCCAATAATTCCACCAGTTTCGAGAAGATCTCTATAAACAATTTCTTTTCTTCCGGCGAATCATCTTCATGGATAAATCGCAGCTTATAGAACAACGCAGTTGTCCGTTCTTCATCTTTGAGCAGATGCGGATCGAGTAACTGGAAATACGTATCGTAAAAAGCTTCAGGGATCACTTTTACGCATCCAAAATCGATGATGCCTAATTGATGATCAGGTGTAATGATGAAGTTGCCCGGATGAGGATCTGCATGCACGGCTTTCAATTGATGGATCTGGAAATCATAAAAATCCCACAATGCCTGCCCGATCTCCTGGTTCTTATTCCCGGGTAGTTCAGCCGTTTTTACATCTCCCATCGGTCTTCCTTCCATCCAGTCCATCGTCAGGATCTTGCTGCAGGAAAGCTCAGGATAATATTTTGCGAAATGAAGATGGGGAATGTGTGCGCTTTGGGTCGAGATGTCCACCGAGCGTTCAAGCTCCAGTACATAATCTGTTTCTTCCATCATCCGCATTTCCACTTCCTTCATGTATTCATCATATTCGACAGGGTTTAACTTGAACATGGATAAAGCGATCGGCTTTACCATGGCCAGATCAGATTTTACACTGTCTGCAATGCCCGGGTACTGGATCTTCACCGCCAGTTGCTTTCCATTGAGCGTTGCTTTGTGTACCTGCCCCATAGACGCAGCATTGCTTGCATTCCTGGAGAAAGTATCAAAGATCTGCTCCGGCGTTTTATCGAAGTTTTTTTGAAAGGTGCGGACCACCAGCGGAAAGGAGAGCGGTGGCGCGCTGTATTGCGCCATGGCAAACTGTTGCTGGTAAGCGGCAGGCAGCAGGTTCTTATCCATGCTGAGCATTTGCGCAACCTTCAGCGCGCTGCCTTTGAGTTCTGAAAGAGATCTGTAGATATCACGGGCATTGTCTTCATGAAGCTGTTCCTTCGTAAGATCAGGGTTGACCAGTTTCTTTGCGTAATGCTTCAGGTAATTGGAGCCGATCTTCACACCGGTGCCCACAAATTTTGTTGCCCGCTGCACTTTGGTCACAGGGATCTTTTCAAATTCTTTGCTGCGGGGTTTGCTGTTTGATTCTTCCATTATGCTTTTGTCTGGTAAATGAATTTGGCAAAATCGAATGCGGAATCCAGTGCGCCCTTACCGATCAGGTCGAATGCCAGGTTCACGGATTTTTCAATGGCGGCATCCGTCTTTTCAAAGCCGGAGCTGTTGTCATCGCGCCAGAACAGTAACAGGAATCCCAGGTGGAACCAGAATACGCCGGCGTATCGTTTATCGAAGAATGGGCGTTTGGCCACTTCACCGGCGGCTTTACCCTGATCGATAATGCCTGATATAAATTGTTCATATATGCTCTTGAAATCGCGTAGAAAAGACGGTGTGAACTCGAGCTTGCGATGGTTTTTCAGCTGCAAGAGAACGAAGCTTCTCGATTTTTTCAATTCTTCAAACAGGGCGAAATAGAAAGTGAGGATCTTTTCCCTCGCCGAAAAGCTGTGGAAACCCTCATCGGTTTCAAGCGGAGCGATCACATTTCTGATGAAATCTGCCCAGATCCTGTTTTCCACCCCTTCAAAAGACCCAAAATGGCGGTAGAATTCCTCTTCGGAGATCCCCAGCTCTTTGGCAAATTTGAAAACAGAGGCTGGCTGGTGACCATTGTTCAGTAAAAACTCTTTGTAAGCCTGGATAATACGGGCGTCGACTGCAGTCGTAAAAGTGTCCTGTACCTGCTCCATAGTGTAGAATTTGAATGATAAGATTGAAATTAATAACCCCTGAAGCGCGTAAATGTTCGGCCAGTCCGTAAATCTTCTCAGTTGGCCGGCCTAGGAGTAACGCAGCGGGCCCGCAAACGCAACGAAATCCTCATCAAAGACGGGTCTCTTTGCGCCCGTTGCGATCCTTTGCGCCCGCTGCGTTGCTCTTACGACCCTCAAATTCAAAAAATGCTTCGAATTCCTGACCTAAGTTGATGACCTTTTCTTCACCCTGCCGATATCCCTAAAGGGCACATTGTGCGGCCTTCATCAAAAAATAAACGATATGACAAGATTTAAGATCTCTCCATACTCCCGGAGCACTGGCTCTCGCCGGGCTTTGAGCACTACTCTTATGATGAGTAAGACCTGGTGCGGGTTCTTTCTATTGATGATCCTGCTGTTTTCCTCCTGCAAAAAGGATAAAGAGGCTGCAGAGCGGAAGAATGAATGCGGACTGGTGGTAGATCCCAAAGGCAAGCTGAATTTCGATGCGGCCGAAGGGGTATATAACTACCGGACAAGTGGCGGCGGGCAGATCCTGATCAAACTGAACGCCCATATAAAGATCTTTCACGAGTCGTATCCAACCTTTAAACTGGAGTTTTGGGGCCTGGTGTCGCAATCAGGGCAAACCGGCATTCTATCAGGAAATCATGAAAACCTGAATGGAAAGCACATCAAGGACCGTCATGGTGTGAGGCGAACGATCATATTTCCGGATGGCGCCAAAATGACGATCGTGACAGCAGGAGAGTATGAACAGATCCTGTCTGTAAGCATTTATGAGGCAGGTGAAGCACATCGCATTGCGGGGCCATGCAACACCGTGACAATCAGTACAACCAATGCGGCTGAAGCAAAAAAAATGGATGATGAGGAAGCTGACGGAGAAGCCGGCTCGATAGAACTTACACCAACCGGGTTGATCTTCTGGAACAATTATACTGAACCCACACCTGGGAACAGGACCGAACAGAAAGTAAAACTCGCTGAGATCCTGCGCGACAGACCCGACCTGGTCAATGATTATTATGACGATCCAAGACTGGGGCATACCTGATGCATGGTGATCTCCCGAGTTCAACTGGCGCATAAGGAACGCGGCGAGCGCAACGAAATACAATATTTGTCATGGCTGTTTTCGCCGCGTCCGCCGCGTATCGCCGCGATCGCCGCGTTCCTTACCCGCAACAATGTGTCATAATGTACAGATAATGAAAAATAAATAATTAACTTTTGGCCGAATTTGATTCCCAATGGGCCAAGACAGTGTTGTACCACATATCGCTGCGCAAGAGCAGCTCCAGGCGTTGAAGGCCAATGACGAAATCGTCCTTCAGCAGTTATATCACGCGAATTATTACAAGGTGGAGAACTTTGTGGTGAATAACAGCGGCACTCCTGATCAGGCAAAGGATGTGTTCCAGGAGGCGTTCATCGCTGTATGGCGAAATATTCAGCTGGGTAAATTCCAGCTGCTCGGAAATGCATCGCTGGAAGCCTACCTGTTCCAGGTGGCGAAAAATAAATGGATGGACCAGCTTCGCTCTGCACATCACACAAAAGTTGTCCGGATCGATAGCACCGCAATGCCCGAAGGAAGAACAACAGATGAACAGGATTCATTCCTGGATGAAAACATCGCCGCAGTTAAAAAGTACTTCGGTAAACTTGGAGAGAACTGCAGAAAGATACTGACACTGTTCTATTACGATGATGCATCAATGAAGGATATCGCCGATCAGATGAACTGGACAGAGGCAACGGCGAAAAACAATAAATACCGCTGTATCCAACAGCTAAAGGAAATGCTAAATAAAAAAGCATGAACAACGTTGATCCAATACCACAGGAAGAATGGGAGCTGATCGAGCAGTACATCGCTGGCGATATGCCGCCGGAAGAACTATATGCTTTTGAAGCAAGAATAAACGCTGACCAATCCCTGCGTGCTAAAGTGCAGCATGTACAGACGATTGCTGTCGGTATCAAAGAATCCGCATTGGAGCAAAAGCTGAAACAATTCCATCAGCAGTTACCCAATCAGATCAATACCCCTGTTCGCAGGAACAACTCACGCATCTATTGGTTTTCTGCTGCCGCTGCGGTGGCATTACTGATCGTTGTTGGTTTGTTCGTTTCCAGAAGTAAAAGCAGTGGAGAGAAATTGTTTGCACAATATTTTGAATCTGATCCGGGACTTGCTACAACGATGGGAAGCTCTGCTGAATATGAATTCAATCTCGGTATGATCCAGTATCGTTCAGGAAAGTTCAAAGAAGCCGTTAGCGTTTGGCGACCTTTGCTGAAGGAGCGTCCGCTGAACGATACGCTGAATTATTTTACGGGACTGGCCTTTCTTTCGATGGACCAGCCGGATAGTGCCGCTCATTTTCTGAAACAAACACTTTCTTTAAACAACACGGCATTCCAGTCTGATGCTAACTGGTTCCTCGCGTTAAGTTTACTCAAGCAAAATAAAACGGCTGACGCTGTTCCTTTTTTACAGCAAACAAAGCATCCACGAAAAGAAGAACTTCTTTCTGCTATAAAATAAATTGTGTGATCAAACAAACCACCTTATTACTGGCATTACTTATAGTGCTGGCCGGGACGTCCATGGCACAACAGCCGGATACAAAAGGCCTGCTGGAAAAAGCGCTCCGTGAGAAATCCTACAAATATGCAGACTCAGTATTACAGGCTAAACTGAACGCATTATTCCAACAACAGGCTTACGATTCTCTGCCGGCTTATATTATGTATGTTGGTCGCGTCGAAGAACAACTTGGCTCGCCCGCTACTGCGGAAAAGAAGATCAGGACGCTTATAGATAAGGCCACGGCTAATGCAAATGCAACAAATGCCCTTCCTAAAATGTATGGAGAGCTGGCGGAATATTATGCTTCAGTGGACAAGCTTGACCAGGCATACAGGACTTCACAACAGGCATACAAGCTGGAAGAAAAGCTATCATCTCCCCGGCAGAATTTTCTGGCAGCGCTTGACAGTGATATGGGCACCTTCGCTTTTCGTAATGGAGACATGAACCTGTCGCAATTCCATCGTCGTAAAGCCATCTCATTTTACCTTAGTCATCCTGATGCAGATCCCGAAAGTTTTTATTCAGCCGCAAACAATATGGCCAGTGGAATGTGGATGGCGTCCAAGCTGGATAGCTCGCTCTATTTCTTTGATATGGCATTAAAAGCACTTGCACGGACAGACAGCACACCTATTAACAGGTATTACCGTCCCGCCGTTCTGCAGAATAATATGTGTGCGATCTATGGCGTGCAGGGGAGAACGCAGAAAGCGATAGAGACGATGCGGGCCTGTATTGAGAACCTTCGCATCTATCTTTCCATTCCTGAATCCATTCCAAAGAAAACCGGTGCGGAAGGGTTTCAATACATGGCGATCGATAACCTGGGAGGCATCTATAAAGATCTTGGTGATTATTCACAGGCGTTGAGCCTGGAATGGTATTCTTATGAACAAAAGCAAAAGCATCTGGAAAAAGAGCCCGCTGCTGTGTATCAATCGCAGATCTTACTGGGGCAGTTATACCTTGCGATGAAGGATCATGCGAATGCATTGCTTTATCTCCGAACTGGTTTGGATAATATTACCAAACTCGACGGAGATTATCTTTTCTGGCAGGCTGATGCATGTAATTCGCTGGCACTTTTATATGAAGAACAACATGATAATAAGAAAGCATCACTTTATTATCAAAAAGCGGATAGTCTGTACGAGTCTTCTTTACAGGGGGAGTATGATGATATCTACCTGGAGTTTTTGAGGAATGCCGCTTCGTTCTATGTAGATAATGGCCAGTTCGATATAGCGCTGAGCAAAGCCAGCAAAGGCGCGGATTATATCAAACGGACGCAGGGAACGAAAACCCTTATGTATTTCTATCAGCTTACCAACCTGGCCGAACTACACTTAAAGGCGGGGAAATTTAAGCAGTCACTGGATTATAGCAAACAGGGATTGCAGATCGTGCAGGCAGAGATCAGTAACAGTACAAGCCTGCTAGACTCGATCAAGATCGAATTGAAAAAGCCGGAAGCGGTATTGCTGAAGGCAAAGGCAGAATACTACCTCCTGAAAAATAAAAATAAGAAGACGCTGTCACAGCTGCTGGAGGAACTTAATAGTGCCATCAGCATTATTGAACGCAGGAAGTCTGTGATCCGTGAAGCGAAAGATATAAGTGTGATGATGGCTGGCCATGCCGAGTTGTTGCAGTTCATTAAAAAGATCACGCTTGATCTGTATGAGTTGACAAATGATCAGGCTTACATCAATCAACTGATCGATCTCCAGGAATCAGGAACCTATTACAGGATCCGTTCCCGGTTGGATAAATCAGATTCGGTCCGTTTTGCGCATGTGCCTTTGGCAGTGCAGCAGAAAGAGAAAGAGCTGAAGGCAGCGCTGCAGGTATCGCTTACAAGCGGTAACGGTGATGCAGAAGCGATGCAGCGTTATTTTGCGGCCGTCAAAGATTGGGATCTGTTTGTTGCATCATTGAAAAAAGATCACCCGGAATACTACCGCATGCGTTATGGCTCTCTGGTGAAATCAGTGCCGGACGTGCAACAATCGTTGCCGCAAAATAGTACGCTGGTAAGATACATGTTTGTCGACAAGCAATTGTATGCCCTGGTTGCAGACCGGAATCAAAGACATTGGGTTGCACTGAAGCCATCCGGACTGGATAGCAGTATTCGCATAATTGCTGATTATGGCGCAGATACAAAGAAAGTGACAGGTGTGTTGCATGAATTGTACCAGCAATTATGGCAGCCACTGGCGCAGCATATTCATACGAAGAAGATCATTCTGATACCCGATGGAATTCTATTCAATCTGAACTTTGAAATACTTACGCCGAAAAAGATAAATGGATATGAAGAGCTCGTCTCTTCCAGTCTTCTTTCCACGTATACATTTTCGTATCATTATACACTTACGCTGGTAGGTCAGCAGAAGACTTCATCGGGAATGCCTGGCAACTTCGTTGCATTTGCGCCGGGCTTTTTGGAAGAAGGAAAGAAGCAGTATGCAGCTACGGTGAAAGATTCGTTTCAACTGGACCGTTCTTATATCAGGTTATTACCGCAGCCTTTCACGCTTGATTTCGTGGAGAAAGCCCAGTCCTTGTTTGGTGGAACAGCGTATGTCAACAATGCGTCGACTGCTTCCTCATTCAAAGAGCATGCGGGGCAGAATAAGATCATTCATATCGGTACGCATGCGGAATCCAATAACCTGCAACCTGAATTCTCCCGTTTGATCTTTTCAAAGAATGATGAAGGAGAAGCCAATTCACTTTTTCTGCATGAATTGTATAATTGTGATCTGCGTTCTGAACTCGCCGTGCTTACAGCGTGCGAATCAGGAAAGCCGGGTTACCAGGATGGGGAGGGAATGATCTCACTGGCGCATGCATTCAACTATGCGGGAAGTGAGAGCATGGTCACGGGATTATGGATGATCGATGAAAAGGCAAGTACATTGCTGATGGAATCATTCTATGATCATCTCTTGAAAGGGATGGATAAGGATGAAGCATTGCGTCAGGCAAAACTTAATTATCTCGCATCAGCTAAAGGAAGAATGCTGGCGCCACCTTATTGGGCGGGGCTGGTCTTGATGGGGGATACATCTCCTGTGGTGGTCGAAAAAAGATCAACGGCGTGGATCTGGTGGGTTGGAGGAGCGGTGCTGGTGTTGGGTGGGATTTTGTTTGTGAGGAGGAAGAGGATATAGGCCCCAGAAAACTGCTTTGAATTTAGACAAGACCATTTTGTTATTTGTTATGTACATGCAAGTATCATGGGTTAAATTTTTTAAAGAGATCATTTCTTTTGCCTTTATCAAATCCTTCAAAGAATCTCAATGTCATCCCGGTCTCCGGATTTTTGAGGATAAACTACTATTTCCATTAAAGCAAAAAGGAAGCCTCCATGTCATCCCGGCCCAAATTTCATACTATAACAATTCTAAACGACGCAGACCCGGGACGAGCATCTTCCCCCCAACGGCACTATGCCGGACCAATTTTAAATAAATAACAATCTTAAGAATAGTTGATCCGGCATCTCCTCAATCCGAAAATGGACTTCTGTTAAGCGGAAGATGCCGGGTCTGTATGCAGTAAAGTCTTTGATAAACTAAAGAAGGCCTGGCATAGGAGCTTGAGCGGGGCGGGCCTCGTTCGGAGGTTTGTTATTTCCATATATGCCTGGTAATGCTTTCTTTTTTGATTTTACCATAAAAGCAATTTTTCGTATCTTGCGACATCGCAGATCAATTCCGCAAATTCAGCATATTGAAATCGATCTGTTAAGAGAATCTACTCCATTCGATCCATTTTGATTCTCTTTTGACTTTCTGGGACATCCTGGGACTTTTTGAGACTTTCTGGGATATTTTGGGACTTTCTGGGACCTTAGCAGACTTTAATCAGACATTCTCCGGATAATAGTCAGACATTCACCAGACCCTTCTTAATGTATTCTCCATACTATCTCTATATAAACAGGCATCACAATGTATCCCCGGCCATTTGATAACAAATTGCATACACTGATCGATACATGGTTACGCATAGTGTCTGACACTTTTTACCGGATAGCAATATGTCTTCGACTACACATCGGCTTCGCAGAAGCCGTCCGCTAACTGACGTCAAACTGTGGCTGAGTATTTCTGGTTCAGCAATTTCTTCCGGCGTGAAAAAAACATAAAATACTGGTTAAAATACCTGGGCTCTTTTTAGTTTAAAAATCATTTTTACTACTTGTTATGTATGTAACGGCGGTGATGTGTTTGTTGTTTTGAAATGATAGCCGCTCTCAAATGATTCGAAGCATAGTCTTCATAAAATAAATCTATTGCAGAATGTATGCTCATAAATATCGACTTTGAAAATACTTATGAAATAGCCTGGATCTCCAATGATTTTTCAGAAGCTTCATTCTATTCTCCTTGTAAAGGCAGTAGTGCTGTTCTCATAAGGATAAGGATAGCTCCCGTTGAATATTCATATTTTCCCGATGTATATAATCTGTCTTTTGGTCCACTGAATGAGTATGGGGAAATAGACGATCAGTCACGCGTGTTACACAGCAATCTTAGTAGACTATTCTCTACTATCATTCTGTTTAGCATTAAATTTTTACAAAGAAATCCAGGTTATACTATTGGTGTGGATGGTTCAACCGATACAAGGGCTTATCTTTATCACAGAATATTCCGTTCGAACGAAACCAGCTTTAATGAATTACTTGAGACGTTTGGCGTAGACTGGTTCGTAAAGGTGTTGAGAGGCGGAGAATTAGAGACATATACAGACGGGTCAATTTGGGCTAAGCCATGGCTGGAACAGTTTGATTACGATAGGTCTGCCAATGATCTTTATCACTACTATATGTTCAGACTTAAAGAGTAATTCAAAAACCTTAAACCTAAAAATATGGATAAAATTCTTTTGGAAAAATTGGATGCTTTAGACGAATTGGCAAAAGCCTGTGCTGCTGATTCTTCGCAAAAGAAAACGCTAGGGGCTAACCGTCAGCCAGATTTCCTGGCCCGGTCGATAAAAACTCAGAAAGATGCCGATCGTTTTATGGACCAACTCGAAGCGTTCACGCTGCTGGCAAAAAAAAGACGTAACTCTGTATAAGGTTTTGAAAGAGACGGTCTCAATTGAGGCTGTCTTTTTTTTTAAGGCATTACGAGAAGAGGGATGTTGATGCTTTCGATGACTGTATTTTCAAAATCTTTAACGAACCCCGCAACACTCAAGAGTTATGCGTATGTCTCCGACTACGCATCGGCTTCGAAGAAGCCGTCCGCTTGCCGACGTCAGCATGTAGCTGAATATTAGGTCCAGCTATTAACTGCTTTGAATGGAATGCCAAGCTCATGCAGACTTCACCTGCTCAGTATGAAATAAAAGAGTCCTCCAGGGGGCGATCTCTCATAAACAGCGAAATCTGAAGCTTAAGTTCAAAGGGATGATGCTCCACTTTTTATCAAGTGCTAGCTAAGTTATCATGCAACATTTTCATGCAACGCTTTTATCGAATTAAAAACACTCTTCTTTGCATTCGCTTCCTCCTCCAGATCATAATCACCCTGCAAGCCAAGCCAAAACTTCGCGGAGTTTCCAAAATATTTACCCAAGCGTAAAGCCGTATCTGCAGTAATACAACGTTGCCCTTCAGTTATTTCAGAAACCCGGGTTTGAGGAATACCGATGTCTTTTGCCAGTTTATAAGCGGTGATCTCAAATGGGATAAAAAACTCCTCCCTAAGAATCTCACCTGGGTGTATGTTTTTTAACTTTGCCATCACTTTCCTTTTAATGATAATCTAGCATTTCAATTTCCGATGCATTCCCGTTAGACCATTTGAAAATTACCCGTCATTGACCATTGATCTGGATGCTGTAAAAATTTTCAATTGTTGTTGTGCTTCTAAGAGATGCACTGAAGTATTCTACAAAAGTTGCGCTCTCTCAATTTTTGTTCTAACGTTATCAATAGCCTTTGTCCATTGTATTAGCTCAGGATCAATCCATCTCCAGATATCCGTTATTGCACGATAGACTCTATCAACATATGTAAAATCAGTAAAAGTTCCGTTAAAGCATACCGGCTCGTTATGATTGATCCTGTTTCTGAACTGCCTTATCGTATTAAGCCTTTCACAAACTTCACTTCTCCCATGTCCTGATGGAAGATGATTGAATATCTGTATGGGCCTGCCGAGCAGTAGCCTGTAATGATGAACTTCAAATAAGTCGGTCCAAAATCCGAAAGCCTGATCTGCAATTATCTTGCTGCTGCTTACTGGAACACGCAGTCGCCGCAGAAGACTTTCTGATTTTTCAATTGACGATTTAAGAAAGTCATTTGTTACCCTTCTGCCGGTTCTGCGATCAATATGAGTGAGAGATGGATCGGACATGAATCCCGTCTTCTGATTTATTATCCAATCGTGATCAGAAAAGTAAGTTGTTAAAATCGTGTTTATACAGTTCCGTAATATCACTTCAAGTGCCCCAAGTAGCGGATGAAACGCCTGGGCTATTCTTAGATTTGTTTTGTATAGCCTGATCGCTTTCGTTTGCTGATTTCCGGTGGCCTGAAGGTATCGGTCGATTCGTTGCGAAGACAGATACTTCCGTATTTTTTGAAATTTCCTAAGGTAAAAGGTGGTTGAGAATGTCGATATAAAGCTGTAGCTTTGTATCGTGATGCTTAGTAAAGCCTCTTGCCTAAAGGTAACGTAACTAAGTTTAAGTTTTTAAAAGGTCGCCTCAAGCGGCCTTTTATTTTTTTAAGGTGTGTCATGTAAGATTCGTTTAACAGTTAGCTTAGAATAAATGCTGTTAAAACATAGATCTTTTCGACTTTACACATACATATATACAAGATACTTGAGGTGGTGTGCGAAGGTTATTTTTTTTCTTATTCATATTAATGTTGAGTGTTTTTGTGAACCGGTGGAACCTGGTTTGTCATTAATACAAAACGAGACAGAAAATAAACATAATGAATAGATGCGAATATTCATAAGTCTCCTATAAGCGAAAAGAACCCCGTGAGGTTCCTTTCATGTCTTTGTCGTTGGGGGATCATAATTGATCTGCCGCCGATGGTGTAAAGGTGTAGTATTTTATTTTGATTTTTGATAATACTTTAAACACTTCCTTTTCTTGTAGAAGTATAGACTTTGATCGATTAATTATGAAGTTGAAATCTTGTAGGTTGCAAAGCCTTTTTGCAGAGGTAGATATCGGCGCAGCGAATATTTGACAAATCAATGAAACTCTTTTATCAACTGAAGTAGGACTCTAAATAAAAACGAATGTCACTATCAATTATAAAGTGGGTGGAAATGAACGGTGCTTCCATGCCGGGCCTAAATTCCAAAGTTGAAAACTGTGTAGAGGCGCAAGTAATTGTCATCGCGTCAGCTAAAGATCAAGATGTCTTTTTCGATGCCATCACTAATCCTCCAATATCTTCCGGGCATCTGCAGGCAGCTTTAAAAAAAGTATAGACAGAAGAAAGTTAAGTAGTTTTTTCTGGCATCTACCATATGGTAGTTCCCTTTGATTTGAGAGCCGAATACAAGATTTCGATCTCTTACGGAAGGATTAAACACCTCTGTAAACGGGGTGGTTGCCTCTTTCTATCGAATCCATGAGGCTTAACTCACGGTTTTAACCGTGGGAGAGGAAACGCTAGCGGTCCCCGACTTACATAAATGACAGTCTTTCAAACTCACAACTTAAAAGAATGTCGATTTAACCTCGACAAAAATTTAAGGTTGTCAAGATGCAATCAGCACCTTTTCAACTGAAAGATTGTGCAACAGCCCACTGTTTCAACCGTGGGAGGAAAACAGCTCAACCATTGCAGCATTCCCCGCATCACAACACTGCTTCCCACCTTCTTCAGCAAACGGACGGTTTCTTCGAAACCGATACACAGCCCGTTGGCTACGCATAACGCCTGGAATTTGCGATATACTTTACAGATTAAAGACTGGTTGCCTTACCTCACTCGTTTCGCTTCAAAGTGGCCGTTAAGGGAAGTTTTTGACCCGCATTGCCCGATTTTATCCAGCAGAATTTGATTGTTGATACCGATTAGCCTCAAAACATTTCCCCTCTTTAAACGCTTCCAGACGCTTCCCCAACGCTTCCCCGATACTATCTGAACGAATAAACGATACTTCCCCAACGCTTCCCTAACGCTTAGACAACGCATGTCCCCGCAGAAAACAACGCTTGAACGACGAATAAAGACGGAATCTGTGCTAGATCATCGGAAGAATTACCCCTGGACTGGCTTGCAATCGGAACAAGAATAGCCACATTATTTTGATAATGGCACCCGACTAAATGTCAGCCATATCGTACGCAACAATTATAACTTCAGACTCTTTTGCCTCTTTACGGGCATTTCTCAGGTTTTCCTTACCTCGAACAACAGTCGAACTGACCTCGAACAAGAACGGAACGAACACCCCACCAACATCCCGCCCTTATTTAACCTTTAAAACGCATGCGAAAATGTCATTAACAGGTTCCCCAAAAGTCTTATCCGACAATAAAAACGCAAATTTCCGGGAACACAAAAAAGCCGCCCCAGGAATGAGGCGGCCGAACTTTCACTCGAGAAAAAACAAGGTTTAAAACTGGTCAATGTCCTGCCAAGGCGTGCTGGCATTGTTGATGATGGGCCACAAAAGATTATCTAAGTCATTATCAAACGAGGAAGTATAGCTTCTTGAATTGCATAAAACAGTCCAGGTGTATCCACTTGCCGACCGGATGATCTCTGAAGCCGTTCCCGGTAAGCTTCCGGTATGCCACCAATGGTTGGCATCATTCACGCCCCAGCCGCAGGCGTAGTTGGAGGATGGGACAGAGCGGGTAGTCATCGTAGTGATCGTTGCCGGCAGAAGAATGTCAGGCTTCGTTGTAAAGCCATCCACTTTTACCATAAAGCGGGCGAGATCTGTTGCGGAAGCGATCCATCCGCCATGTGCGTCCATGCGTGGAATATTATAGGCGTACGGATCGTTGCCACTCTGACCTGTATAGATCACTTCATCGGTTTTGCGATCAGTAAGTTTACTGCCACCCATTGTCATTTTAGTAATACCGGAAGGCGTCAGCACTTCATCTTTAATAAATTGTTCGTAAGACTTTCCGGATAATTTTTCGATGATCCTTCCCAACAGGCAATAGCCGAAATTGGAATAGCGATACACACCACGACCCGAAGTTGCCGGATAGTTGGTGATCGTCCATTTGATCAGGTCCGTATGATTCATTGTCGGTTGTTTGAACATCGGGTCATTGCCATCATTTCCCCAGGATCCCACCGTGTGATGCAGCAGGTGACGCACCGTAATATCATGCATGCCTGCAGGGGTCGTAAAATCACCGCCAAGAATACTGCCTGCCCCGAAAACTTTAGCGTCAAGCGTCAGCTTTCCTGCTTCCAGCAATTTCATGATGCCCACACCCGTTACCGGCTTTGAAATACTGGCGATACGATAAAGACTCGAGTTCGTAACCGCTGTGTTATCCGCACTGCTCATCTTTCCGTATGATTTCACGTATACCAATTTGCCAGCCTTTGTAACCGCAATGGAAACACCCGGTATCGTGTGCTTGGTCATAAATGCAGACACCGCATTGTCAATACTGGCAATATCTTTTTGTGTGGGGGAAGGCGGGTTTGGCGTCGGATCAACCGGATCCGGTCCGTCTCCATTATCTTTTTTGCACGCGATCAGCGTAGACAGCACAATAGCAGTAAGCAGGATCTTTCTCATGATGATAGTTTTAAAAACTGTGTTTGGAAGAGTATCGGGAAAGGAGGGAAAAGGTCATCAGGAGCTTTGAGAAGAATGTTTACCAGAGTTGTTCGTTGTCCGTTGTCCGTTGACCGTTGACCGATGGCCGATGTTCGATGGCCGATGGCCGAGCTTCAATTCGAGGGATACTAAAAGGAAAGAGCCCATCTGAAACCGGAGGGCATCTTTCCCTTTATTAAATGGTGCTGACTTAAACTCGGTCATCGGCCATCGAACATCGGCCATCGGACAACGGCCATCGGTCAACGGACAACGGTCAACGGTCAACGGACAACGACCAATGGCCAACGACCAACTATCCCCAATTTCCCCTACTTTTGCCGCCGTTATCGGTTCCTGTGGCCCGCCACAAGGATTAAAAGGGAATCCGGTGTAATTCCGGAGCTGTCCCGCAGCTGTAAGAGGTGCCCGAAAGGGAAACATACTGGATCTGCAAACCACTGTTCGCCAAGGCGGATGGGAAGGTGCCAGGATGAGCCTCAAGCCAGAAGACCTGCCCATAGCATCATTGTTCACGGCTTTCGCGGAAAAGGCCAGGAAGAGATTGTATAGCCCCACATGCTATCCCGTTCTGCCTGTTTCTATCCCCCTTGTTGTGAACCCGATTCGCCTTGAACAGTATGAATCGCCGGCAGGCCTGTGCAGACCGACTGTATAAAGTTGTATTGCCAGGTACCCGGACTAACTAATATGAGATCACTACTACGACATTTTTTATGGGCACCCGTTGTTCTATGCGCTGCAATTTCTTTGCAGGCGCAGGATACAACACGCACCATGGAAAAGGTGAAAGTGACCGGTTTCAAAAAGAAAAACCCCTTTGATGACCGTTTGCCCGCTCAAAGCCTGAGTCAGCAAACGCTTCAACAGGTGAACGCCCCAACGGTGGGAGATGCAGCCCGCTTCTTCTCCGGTGTACAGGTAAAAGATTATGGCGGGGCAGGAGGATTAAAAACGATCTCAGTGCGCAGTCTCGGGGCTTCACACAGTGGTCTCCTGTATGATGGCATTCCGGTTTCTGATGTTCAGTCAGGACAAACCGATCTTAGCCGTTTCTCCAGCAATAACCTGCAGTCGCTCGACCTCTATCAACCCAATCCTTCTGTTTCGCTGCTGCCAGCCCGGGCCTTTAGTTCTGGATCTGTGCTGGCCATGTATACGCCTTCGTTCAATGTGGCAGCATTAACGCGGAACAGGTGGCAGGCCGGTGTCCGGAATGGATCCTTTGGTTACTGGCAGGCCTTTGGCGGCGCAGCATGGATCTTACCCCGGAATACAATATTGAGCTTTTACACAGAAGGGGTTTCTTCCGAAGGAGATTATCCGTTCACCGTCATCAATGGAAATCTTTCGGAAAAAACAAAACGGAACAATAGCAGATTACGCTCGTTACAGGGAGAGATCAACCTCAGCAAACAGTTCCGCGACAGTTCATCTTTACAGTTAAAAGCATGGAGCTTTGTATCGAAACGCGGATTGCCTGGCGCGATCGTATTCTTTAATGACCGATCCGTTCAGCAATTATACAACCGGGATTATTTTGTGCAAACGCGCTACGTAAAAAGTATTTCGGAAAATACATCGTTGCTCATAGCGGGAAAGTTCAATCACGCTTATACACGTTACCGCGATCCTGATTTCCTGAATAACTCCGGCGGGCTGGATGACCGGTACCGGCAGAATGAAGGATATCTCTCCGCTTCAGTGAGCCAGGCGGTATCGCAGAATATCACAGCTGCATTGTCCGCTGATTTTGCTTATACGACCCTGCATGCCAACAAGTCCAACTTTGCAAAGCCATCACGATGGAGCAATTGGGATAACCTGCTTTTGTCTTATGCCGATTCGCTGTGGCAGGTGCAGGGTTCTGTATTGTGGAGTTACTTTCAAGACGAAACAAAAAGAAACAACGCCAGCGTCAGCCGGAATAAATTCACGCCGGCGTTTTCTTTAAGCCGGAAATTAGGTCTTCGCAGCCCCTTAATGCTTCGTGCATTTTATAAGGAAGTGTATCGCATGCCCACCTTCAATGATCTGTATTATAATTTTATCGGGAACACGTCGCTGCGGCCTGAACTGGCGCGGCAATACAATTTTGGTGTGACCTACTCCGCGCACGCGAAAGGAACAGCGGGCCACTTCAGCGCAAGCGTGGATGGCTATATAAACCGCATTAATGACAAGATCGTTGCAGTACCCTCGCAGAATCTTTTTGTGTGGACGATGCTTAATCTTGGTAAGGTAGATATCAAAGGTGTTGATGTAACGGCCGAAGCAGGAGGCGCTTTCGGAATGATCACCTGGAACGCACGTGTGTCCTATACCTGGCAGCAGGCGCGGGATATCACGGATCCGTCTTCTTCCAGTTACAGGGATAGAATTCCTTATACACCGGATCATTCAGGTTCGGGAATACTGTCGGTTGCTTATCGCAAATGGACGGCCGGGTATAGCGCTGTTCTTTCCGGAACACGATATACGATCGGTGATAACAGTTCTTTCACCCAAATGGATGGCTGGGGAACACAGGATGTTTTTGTGGCGCGGAATTTCAGTTTGAAACAATTGCATTTACAGGTGAAGGCCGAGTTGAACAATCTTGCCGATCGCCGCTATGACATTATTAACTTATATCCCATGCCGGGGAGGTCTTATAAAATCGGCTTTACTATAAATCAATAAAAATGAAAACAACATCGCTGCTTATTGCACTATCTCTTTTTGTGTTTGTAAGCTCTTGTAACAAAGATGACAATCCAGCTCCTGAAACTCCTGAAGTGACCACTGGTCTGTATGTAATGAGTGAGGGAAATTTTAGCGGTAGCAACACAATGCTTACCTATTATGGGTTCAGTGACAATAAAGCGACTACCGATTACTGGAACAGTGTAAATGGCAGTGGCCTTGGTGGGGTTGGGAATGATATCCTGCTGTACGGTGGTAAGATCTATATTCCGATGAACGTTTCAAGCAATGTCACTATTGCAAATGCTTTTACAGCGAAATTGATCAGTAAGATCGAGTTTACTGATCCGGCAAGCGGCGCAAAAAGGGAACCCCGCTATGCTGTGGGATATAAGAATAAAGTGCTGGTATCGTCCAGTGATGGTACTGTTGCTGTAATTGATACCACTTCCCTGACCGTGGATAAGTGGATAAAGGTCGGCGCAAATCCTGATGGTCTTGCTGTGTCCGGCGATCGCCTGTATGTTGCTAACTCAGGAGGATACAACCCTGTGTTTGATTCCACTCTTTCTGTGGTGGATCTGAATACGATGGCTGAAACACAAAAGGTAAAGATTGGTGTAAATCCGGGATTTGTTGCCGCGGATAACAGCGGAAATATCTATGTGGCTTGCGGAGGCAACTATGCTGATGTTGCTCCGTCTTTGGTGAAATTCAGCACGGCAACCAATAGCGTGGTGAAAGCCGCCGATACCGCTATCGGTAAGATCCGCTATTATGATGGATTGCTGTATGCAACGGGAGGATACTTTGGTTCGAAGAACGTGCGCACACTCAGCACAACAGATTTCAAAGAAACACGCTCAAACTTTGTTACAGACGGAACTGCTATCATAAACCCTTACGGGGTGAATATCGATACAGAAACGGGAGACGTTTATGTTACCGATGCAAAAAACTTTGTAACTACCGGAGAGGTGTTTTGTTTTGATAAAAATGGTAAAAAGAAATTCAATTTCTCTGTGGCGCCGGCTGTTGGTCCCAATACGGTTGTGCTGATCAGGCAATGATAACTTCCAACCTGTTTCTGAAACGCCGTAAGCAAGCTCTTACGGCGTTTTTCTTTTCGGGGTATATAAGCGATATATGAACATATCGTGCTGTTAAGACCATTTACTGGATAAAACCCACTGTTCACTGATTCCGGCCTGACCGGGTAGTCTGTGCCTGCTAATTTTGGCCCCATCACTATCAATAAAGCAATATGAATATCAGAACAAAGATCGATGAGTGGGAAGTGCGGGACCTGGAAGATAACTCCGTGATCCGCGTGTTGGTTGAGCATAATACGGAAATGGGAAATAAATCCCTGCCCGGCATACAGGTTGTATGTGCCGGCAATTTCGTTAACTACGAGCCATTGCATGTTGAGCGCTGGGCTTATGAAGCCAGGAAATCCGGGACTGCAGAATATCTGATCGAAAGTCCATCCTGGATGGTATATGAAGACCGTTTTGTGAAACACTATCTTCTGACAGGTGAGAAACTGAAAGCAAAAGTTGCGGTGAAAGTACGCAGCAAGGATAAGGTTGTTGAAAAAGAGTACGAGTTGCCTTTTACACTGGAAGATTAATGACACAAATGGAACAATTTACTTCCAGGCAGCTGTATATGATGAATGGAGGCAATACCCTTTACATTTATAAAGATGGTTTTGGTGATGTATATCAGGCCACTCCGTCCGAAGAAGAGGTCTGGAAAGAGGAGATCATCGCCAGTACGTTAAAGAGGATCGATACTGAAACAGAATTCACCTGTCTGCGTGCTGCGATCGATACCCTGATCTTTCATAACTACAAAGGATTGGCCCGTTTACTTGTTGAAAAAATGCAGCATACCAGTCCGGTCAGAATTATCGTATTTGCTACCGGGCTTTGGTTGCTGAAGCAATATAATTGCAGCTTTAGCATTATCTATCATCAGTTCCTTCATCACAGGAATGATTGTTTCCGGGATGTATTCCAGGCGATGATCGAATTCCAGGATAGTATGGCCGCAAGGAATTTTATGATCGAATGTTTGGAAGGAGGTGATGCATTGTTGCATGAGAAGGCTTGCATTACCATTACCATGTGGGCGTATACCGGAATGCCGGAGCTCCGGGCACCGCATTTGCTTGAAAGCCTTAGGGACAGGAATGCTCCTTCTTTCAGTGTGGCGGTGCAGAAGTTGCAACAGATCTTTTTGTGCTGACCGCTGATACCGTAATAGTGCTATTGCCCGGCGTGCAGGGCATTTTGAGGAATGTGGCGAAAAAGTCTTATCGGTAGGACCGGCAGGCGGCGCCAGCAAAGCCCGGTGATGAATTCACTTATGATCTTGCGGGCTTGTCTTTTACATATATCCATCGAAGTTACTTCGTAAAACACTTTTTTCATTTTAATGTTCTTTTAATCTGAGATTAACTCCGTTCCATAGTCAGGGGGATAGCTTTGCGCCATGCTTAACAGGATAACTATTGTTGGCAGCGGCAGCTGGGCAACAGCGCTCGTGAAGATATTTGCAGAAAGTAAAATCAATGTTTCATGGCTTGTACGGGATGCGGCAACTGCAGCGTTTATCAGGCGGCATGGTCATAATCCCCGGTATCTTGGCGCAGCTTCTCTTGATCTCTCTTTTATACACGTTACAGCGGTACAGGCTGATGCGATTGCAGGGTCTTCCCTTGTTGTTTTCGCGGTGCCGTCTGCCTACCTGCAAGCTACTTTACAGGAACATGATGCCGCTCTGCTGACCGGTGTTCCGGTGGCTGTTTCTATCAAAGGATTTGTTCCCGGGACCGGACTCACCCCCAGCCGTTTTGTGGCAACGCAATTGGGACGGAATGAAGAAGATGTCGTGGTTATTGGAGGCCCCTGTCACGCTGAGGAGATTGCGAATAACCGCAATACCTATCTCACGATTGCAGGAGCTGATCAGCAACTGGTGAAAGGGTTGTGTGAGCAGCTAAGCTGTCCGTATGTGCGGGCCATTCAAAGCCTGGATCCCGCAGGAATCGAATATGCAGCCATCCTGAAAAATGTCATTGCAGTAGCCAGTGGTATCGCCCAGGGACTTCTGTATGGGGAGAACTTCCAGGCAGTGTTGGTTGCAAACTCGATGGGCGAAGCAAGCCGGCTGATCGAATCTATAGAGCCGGGAACACGGAATCTTTTTCAGTCAGCATACTTTGGCGATCTTCTGGTAACGGCTTATTCGGATTTCAGCCGCAACCGCACATTAGGGAAACTGATCGGCCGTGGTTACGCGGTCAACAAAGCTTTACAGGCTATGGAAATGGTAGCGGAGGGTTTCAGTGCGTCGAAGGAACTTGAAAGATTGCTGAAGAAATCAGCCTTGCAAACGCCCGTTTTTAATTCTGTATACCGGATCCTCCACAAGCATGCAAATCCTTTTAATGAGTTCAAACTCCTTGAAAGGCAATTTTCTTAAATTAAAACAGGAAATATGTTATTAGCGACTGATCTTGACGGGACTTTCCTGGGTGGGAAGAGTTTACATAAACAACAATTGTACAGGCTTATCAGGGAGAATACTGCCCTGAAACTTGTATTCGTTACAGGAAGGGGACTGGAGTCCGTCATTCCATTATTGAATGATCCGATCATTCCGAATCCGGACTATATCATTTGCGATGTAGGGGCAACCATTGTTAACGGTCATACGCTTGAACCGGTTGAGCCGCTACAAGCTGCCATTGAAAAGAACTGGCCAGGTGAGCTAAAGATCCTCGATGTATTGAAAGATATCCCGGGTCTTGTATACCAGGAAGTGCCGCAGCAAAGGCGCTGTTCTTTTTTTATAGAAGATGAAACGCTGATAGAAACTGTCCGGGAAGCGGTTGCTTCGCTCCGATGCGACGTGATCTATTCCGCGGGGAAGTTTCTTGATGTATTGCCGGGTGGGGTTAATAAAGGAACCTCCCTTACAAAACTGATCGATCATATCAATGTCGATTACAGGGAAGTACTTGTGGCGGGTGACACATTGAATGACCTGTCCATGTATACCTGCGGATTTAACGGTGTGGTTGTTGGTAATGCGGAAGTCCGTTTGGTAGAAGCAACGGAAATGCTGGATGATGTTCACTTCGCAGCGAAGGCCGGCGCCGGTGGTATTACCGAAGCATTGGACATTTTTCCTGCATTCTCTTCACTGGCAAAAATGCCAACGGAGCAGATGCTGGTGAACGCAATATCAGAGACACCACAGCTGGTAATGATGTATCACCGTTTCCCTTATGAAACGACATGGTCGAACGGGAAGAAACAATATGTTTCTCCGAAAAGCCCGAATGGGATCCTTCCAACCCTTCAAAGTTTTTTTGCAAACGGACGTGCGGGTGTATGGATCGCGTGGGAAGAAACAGAGCAGGAGGGAGAAGTGTTGCGTAATTTCTATATCGATAAAGACCGCTATCCGAACCTGATGGCAGCGCGGATAGGACTTACCAGCGATGAGGTGGAATTGTTCTATAAGACATTTGCGAAAGAAGCATTCTGGCCTACGATCTTTTCTTTTGTGGATAAGGCTCAGTTCAATCATCATCACTGGGATCATTTTGTAAAGATCAACAGGCGTTTTGCAGAGAAAGCTGCAGAGCAGGCAGATCACGGCGCAATCGTATGGATACACGATTACAATCTCTGGATGGTGCCCGGGTTCTTACGTCAGTTAAGACCTGATCTTACCATCGCATTCTTTCATCACACGGCATTTCCCGCGGCAAACACGTTTAATATATTGCCATGGAAACGGGAGATCATAGGCAGCCTGTTGCAATGTGATTTTATAGGATTTCATATTCCCCGTTATGTGGAGAATTTTGTGGATGTAGCGAACAGCCTGTTCCCGGTAGTGGCACAGGAGAAGATCAACTGTGCTCCCAGGTTTTTGACCTACAGTGCAGCTATTGGTGTGTCGCAAATGACGCCGGGGATCTTTATGGATCAGCGATCGGTGAAACTTGGTGCATTGCCTGTTGGAATTGATATGCAGCATATCCGGAAGCTTTTTGCAGATGGAAGCATGCAAGCGAAGATCGATACATTGAAACAGGCATTGCGGGGGAAGAAAATGATCGTGAGTGCGGAAAGGCTTGATTATGTAAAAGGCCCGCTTGAGAAGATCCTGGCCTTTGAACAGTTTCTCGAAGAGTACCCTGAATTCCACAGCAAGGTTGAGCTCGTTAATATTTGCACGCCACCCGCGGAAGGCATGAAGGTCTATGATGAGGTGAAGTTGCAGATAGAGCAGGCTGTTGGACGGATCAATGGGAAGTACTCGAATATCAACTGGACACCTATCAGGCTGTTCTTCCGGGCGATCCCATTTGAGGAGATCCTGGCTTACTATGGTGCAGCAGACATCGCGTGGATCACACCGTTGCGGGACGGCCTCAACCTTGTTGCAAAGGAGTACATTGCTGTTCAGGGTGAGGTAAAAGGAGATAAAGGTGTGTTGGTGTTATCTGAATTCGCCGGTGCTGCGGTGGAATTGCCCTATGCGGTGCTGACCAATCCGTATGATCCGAAGGCGTTAAGGGAAAATCTATTACAGGCATTGATCATGAACAGTGAAGAAAGGAACATGCGGATGGAACGACTGTATGAACTTGTTAGCCACTATGACATTAACTACTGGGCTGAAGATTTCCTTTCACAGGCCACGGGAGCTCAGGAGAGCCCGGTTCCGCAAGCCGTTGAGCAAACAACACTGAAAGGCTTCGCTGAAGAAGCGGTTGTTTGATCTGGCAAGAAGTTGCCTTTTGAGTGATTCCTTCCAGTTATACCAGTTTATTTTACCGGCGGAATACTGGAAGGAACACATAATAATCATTTGGAGAACGTCCAGTTATCAGACAGCAATGTTACTGTTCCTCTTTTCTTCTAACGTCGAAGGTCAATTGCTGATAACCGACTTCCCCGTTGGGAGAGATTGCTTCTGCGATCACCAGCATTTTTCCCGTAAGGTCGGCATTGTAAAATGATACTGATGTGCGTCCGGTACTGTCGGTCTGTACATTGGGAGCCCAGTGTATCAGGGAGCGAAGATCCTGTTTTTTCCAGTCATCAGCAGTTGGTTGTTCATACTTTGGTGCAAAGAATGTGCGTTGTGGTGAGAATACCGGGATGGCTGCTTTTGTAATACCCGGTGCACGGTTTGCTCCGAACAAGCCGCTTTTTCCATAGGTATAGATCGCGATCACATTACCCCAGGCAGGTGCATTCATACAGCTTTGCGGAAAGAGTTCGCAATAGAGGGTGCTGAAGTTTTTTGCAAAATCGATCACTTCAAAGGTCTTGACTTCGCTGGGAGGGATAGAAGGGATCAGTGGATAATCATAAGGCATTACAGGAATTCCATCTATCACCACCAGTGTCATTTCCCTGTTATGATGCATGGCATACAATGTACCATCACCGGCGCGTACGATCCTGATCTTATCCGGATAATTAAAGAGAAGTACGCTATATAGTCCATAAGACCATTTTGCTTCATTGGCACGGATGTCATCGCCTTCAATGATAATACTGGGTTTACCGTAGCGGTCTGTAACTTTCTTTCTTTCCGGGGTCAGCACATAGCTTTTTACGATCACTTCGCCAAGCGTAACGCCTTCGGTTGCGGCGATGTAAGCATCTTCTGTTTTTTTCCGGTCAATACTCTTCCTGACAAAAGCCTGTATGGTGCTATCAGGCTGTTCTACTGTCCTGATCTGGTCAAACGCAACAGGTGGCGTTTGTTTCTGATCCAGCGTGATCATGTAATCTTTTTTCTCACCGGATTTGTTATTGGTTTGAATAAGAACATTCACCGTCTGCTGAAAAAGATCATTGATCATAAAGCTGAACCTCCCGGTGCTGTCTGAGGTTGTCGTTTCAACGGATGGTGGTTTGCCAAATGTCATCAGCGTAAGTGACGTTCCTTTCTTTTGCTTCTTACCGAACAATCCGCCTTTTACATTTCCTGAAATTGTCAGGAAGGGTTCGGGCTGAAAGCGGATCGTTTCCTCCGGCTTCACATAGTTATATTTTCGCCAGCCCTGTGTCAGCAAAAGAGCGTCGAGGTCGGCACTTCTTTCCTGTTCTTTTTCGAAGTAGTAGCCAGGCTGCTCAATTGTTCCTTTCAGATCTGAACTAAGCAGCAGGTAAGATATTATGTTCTGCCTGTTGAGCTGCATGTCTCCCAGTTGATCTTTATTCAGCACGGTAACAGAGATGCTGGCCTTTGTTGGTTTGCCTTCGCTGTTTTTTGTATCGATCAGGAGTGTGCTTTTTTCGCGCTGCTGATAGTTGGGTTTGTCGGTGTTAAGGGAAAGGTTCAGCCGGTGTTCGGGCCTGCTGTTAAAATAGAGCCGTTCAGCCACCGGCATTGATGTATCCCGCATAATTGCAAAGGCGATCACGCCATCCGGCAGACTGGCTGTTGGTAGGGAGAATTCCAGCATGCCGTTTTTCAAACGCCCTCTTATATCAAAATAAACGAGACCCCGGCAGGATGCCCGTACTATTACACTGTCTTCCCCGGTATTTGAGTAAGCTCTTATGAGAATGCGATCTGCAGGTTTACTGATGTTTAATACATATCCGTTTGCAGAAACACGTGGCAGTGTGAAGCTTCTTGCAGGTGAAGCAGACTCTCCGGTGTTAAGAACTTTGGCAGTGTATCGCTCGGTGCTATCGGCGAAAGGAAGAGTAACGGTTCCCATGCCGAAGGTATTGGTTTTGAAATGGGCGACTGCCTCTCCTTTGCCATTGACGATATCCCCCTGAATGACTTTCCCTTTGCCAGAGCTGTCCAATGCCTTTACTCCGAGAACAGCAGGCAATCCGTGGATCAGTTCACCGCTTTCAGGAAAGAACTGAAGGTCCAGGTAGTTCTTTGCGAAAAGAATGGTTCTCGAATAAGTCCTCAGGTTTTTCGTTTGCAGTTGAAGTGTGACCAACTGCCCATCTTGCGGCAGGGGATATTTTAACAGGTAATTCCCCTTGTCATTTTTGCCGATCACCAGCGTATCTTTTTTATCATCCAGTGTAACAAACAGGGTAAGGTTTTTGGTATGAGCGCTGTCTATTACAAGAGGGTCAAACAATGCGTTGATGTATTGGTGTTGATTGTCCTCGTTCACCAGGGTAATGTCCCTGATCGGATTTACTTTCACCACATTACCGGATGCGAAGACCTGGAGATACTCGCGGAATATAAAATCAGCACCAAAGTTCTTATTCCATTCAGTGTAGGCGCGGAGCTGGTAAAGTCCTTCGGGATAGTCCGCACTCAGTTCAATAAAACCATCGCCAACTCCTTCAGTGATGCGGATCAGTTTTTTCTCCATTATTTTTTCGGAAGGATCGACCAGTTCTACGTATAGTACGCCGCTTAGTTTTGTAGGGAAATGCTCTACTGCGTCGGTTACGACAGCCCGGAACCAGATGGTCTTGTTGTTAGTGTAAACGCGGCTGTCAGTCTGAATGTAGATCTTCTCTGCCAGCGAAGAAAAAGCGAATATGTTTTTATCCTGTGAAAATGCAGGAATTGAGGTCAGGAAAAGACTGATGAGCAATAAGAAAAGAACCGGTGGAAAGAAATGACTTGAACGAATGTTTTTCATCTGGCTAATTTTCGCGGCGTTATTGTTGGTGATGGCTATGAAGATAAACCGCAAATGCGAGAACCGGTCTTGGTATATATTAATATAAGAAGCAGTATCGGGAAATATTCTCGTCTTACAGGCGCGCATGCGGAAAAAAGGTCTGGAGGACGGTTAAGCAATGAGGAGCGGCCAGCTTTTTCTTGACAAATGATAAGAAAAGTAAATAAAACCCGGATCGGGGCAATATTCGTAATAGTCCACCGTTAGGTATTTACCCTTAGTTTCATTAAGTGAAATCACAGGTTGTCCATGCTTGAAAGTCAGGCAAAAGACGGAAAACAACCATAATCCATTATCCACCGAATTGCTATGAGAAAGTTTCTACTTTTCTTCTTGTTACCCTTTTGCGCCTCAGCCGTATCGGGTCAGACAACTTTTACCTGGAACGGGTCAGTTTCGTCAGACTGGTCAGCTCCTGCGAACTGGACGCCCGCGGGCGTTCCCACTTCAACTGACAATGTTATCATCGTGAATACTGCAAACAGTTGCCGTTTGAACGGAGATGTTTCAGTCAATAACCTGACACTTACCAGCGGCACTTTTAACCTGTCAGGATTTGCAATCACCGTGAACGGAACAAACTTTACGTGTACAGCAGGTACCATTCAACCCGGGAAGTTAGTTGTAGCCGGGGCGAATAATGTTTCCTTTGGAAACGGTCCATTAGTGTTCAATTGCAAAACAAGCATCACTGCTGCAACGATGATCGTGAGGAATACGCGCTTTGAAGATTCTGTATACCTGCATAAGACGGGAACAACGGGTGATGGTAATCATGGCAACAATATATTTAATGCGCCTTTGAATGTTCTTTGTTCGGGTTCGGGTACATTGATGTTAGGTACGTCTATGGCGGATCAGTTCAATGCGCCGTCCGTGTTCACCAATACAGGTGTAGGAAACCTGTATGTAGCATCGGGCGCGAGCGGGCATGTATTTAATGCTCCCGTAACTTTTAATAATATGGCTTCCAGCAGTAGCGCGATCTATGTTTCGAATACTTCCACCTCAACCATTTTTAATGCAGACATCACGGTGAATAATACTGGCCAGGGGATCTTTTTCTGTCATGGAAACAGTTCGGCCCAGGCAACTCTGGCAGCCGGATACAGGATTTTGATCGGGACAGATGGGTTTAGTGCTGGATCTCTTTCCCTGCGGCAATTCAATCAATCGGGTGCAACGCCGCAAAATATTACGCTCACTTCAACGGCAACTTTGCGTTTCGGACCACTGTCAACTTTTGACGGAAATATTACCAGCAGCAGTCCCGGTTTGCTTCTCAACGGCGCAACATTCAATGGCGTTACTTCTTTTCTGAAAACAGGGGCAAACGGAGATTGGAGTAGTGGAGGAAATACTTTCAATGGCCAGTGTTCGATCACGAACAGTGGGGAAAGTTTTCTTGTTCTTGGCAATTATGCTTCGGATGTATGGAACGAAGATGTAACGTTCACCGCCAATGGAGCTGACAGGATCTTACCCGGCTGGAGAGGGCAGACATGGTTCAATGGTAACATTTTTCTGAATTCAAATGATACGGCAAGAGGTATTCAGTTCTGCGGAGGAGATACCTCCGCCCGGACTTATCTTGCTGCTGGAAAGACGATCAGGGAAGGGGCAACTGGCATTACTTCAGGATATGTTTATCTGCGCCAGTTCTTTCAGCAGGGGAATACGCCTGTTGTTATTACAGCAACAGTAAATGGCTCGGTTTACCTTGGTCCCAACAGTGATTTTGAAGCACCGGTAACTATTACCGCACCGAATATTTATGCACAGGGTGCAATCTATCATGCGCCTGTACGGTTTGTAAAAACAGGCGGCGGCGGCAATGCCAACAATGGTTATCAGAACATATTTGAGTCCACCTGTGAGATAGATCAGCAGAGTAATACGGGATATTTCACGCTTGGACATCGATCGAATGATCTGTTCAAAGATGATATAATTGTAAATAACTCAGGTACTGCATCTATTTATCTTGGTAATAATGCTTATGGTAGCGCTCCAGAATTAGCGGCGGGCAAAACAATCAGGGTTGGCGCCACAGGGTTTTCAGCAGGATATCTTTATCTCAAACATTTTATACAGCAGGGCAATGAACCGATAAGACTCGACTTCACCGGTACAGCAGCGCTTGCGATCTCCGATACATCCATTATTGGTGGAGATCTTATTACGAATACACCGGGCATATATTTTAATGGAGGTGTTTTCAGGAGCAAAGTGAATTCGGTTAAAACCGGTACCAATAGTGATTACTCAAATGGTGGTAATATATTCAATGGTGACGTGTCTTTGCTGAATAGCGGAACCGGCTATCTTATATTAGGAGGTTCAAGGCCAGATTCATTTTTTGCCAGGAGCAGCTTTCACAGTGACGGTACGTCTTATGTTGGTTTGGGTTGGAATACTGCCGGCACTTATTTTGGTGATGATATTGTGGTGGCAAGTACGGGGTCATCAAGGGGGATTTATTTTACCAATAATGCGGTTACCAGTTCAGCAACATTAAAAGCCGGTCATTCGATCAGTGTACAACTGGATAGTTTTATTATAGGATCATTGGCGATCCGCCGGTTTACGCAGGAAGGAAATGCACCGGTAACACTTAATATGTCTGGTACTTCCCAACTGACAGTCGGACCCGGTGTGTTATTAGGAGGGGACATAACAGTCTCCGCTCCGGGTTTTTATCTGAATGGTGCGGAATATTCGGGCACAACTGACTTTACGAAAACGGGAGCATCAAGTGAAAGCAGTGAGGGTGGCAATATATTCCGCGGGGTTAGTCGTATCCGGAATAGCGGTGCTGGCTATTATTTGTTAGGAGACAGGTATGCAGACACCTGGTATGATGATGCTCATTTTACCACTGCCGGAACTGAACGGGCTTTGGTGGCGTGGAGTACTCCGGGGAATATGTTCAATGGAAATGTTTATGTGAATTCTACAGGCACTGCAACAGGTGTTCGTTTCTGCGGAGGTAATACCACAGCCACGGCTACAATTGCAGCAGGTAAAACGCTTGCAGTGGGAGCAGACGGGTTTACATCCGGCTATCTGCAACTGCGGCAGTTCACCAAACTTGGTTCAGCTCCCATTAACCTCTCCTTCGCCAGTACGGCAAGCTATGTACAGTATGGCCCTTCATCTGTATTTGATGGAGATGTAACTTCTTCGACTCCTGGTTTGTTCGTTCACTCTTCCACATTCAACGGCAAAGTGAATTTCACAAAAACCGGCGCGAATACAGACTATAGCAACGGTGGAAATATATTCAATGATGAAACAGTGATCACGAACGCTGGTTCCAGCTCTATTGTATTCGGACAAAACGCACCGGACCTTTTTAATGCTACGACGACCTTCAATAACACCGGGACGGCCAATATGCATATGGCCAATAATTCAACCGGAAATACTTTCAAAGGCGTGACCTATATCAATAACCTGCCTTTGAATAATTCAGCGATCTACATTTCGGGCAATAGTCCCTCGACAGTTTTTGACAATAATGTTCTTGTAACATCAATCAATGGTGGAGGGATAGAATTCTGCGGTAACAGCATTGCTTCTGCAACGCTTACCGCGGGGCATACGATCAGGGTTGGCAGTGCAGGCTTTACGGCGGGACGGCTGTTGTTGAGACAATTCACACAAGTTGGCACAACGGCTCAAAGCCTTACCCTGGCAGGGGGGACACTGGCCTTCGGACCTTCCTCTCTTTTTGGCGGGGAGATTGTAACGAACAGCAGTGCCTTAACGTTGAACAGTACAGTGTTTGAAAGCGCTGCAAGCTTTACAAAAACAGGGGCTTCGAATGATAACTGTGCCGGTAGTAATATCTTCCAATCGACTTCCTCATTTACGACCACAGGTACCGGAAATCTTGCACTGGCTTATACCAATCCCGACAGACATGTTGGTGATGCCACCTTTATTCAGCTATCTACCGGAAGGATGTATCCAAACTATAATGCGAATGTGGATTACCTCGGAAATGTGAACGTCACATCCTCTTCAGGTCTTGCGATCACGTTTGGCGCCGGTAACGGGACTGCCAGCTTTACAGGAACCGGGGCGCAGGCGTTTAATGTGACAGCAGGATCTGCAGTGCCGGTCATTTCAAGAATGGTCCTTGATAATACCGCCGCAGGTTTGACACTGAATAGTAATGTCAACATAAGCCGTACGCTTGCACTCAGCCGGGGCTTATTGCATACTACCTCTGCTGCAATATTAACGATGCTGAATAATTCTACGACAACAGCCGGCACGGCATTGTCGACAAGCTATGTGGATGGCCCGATGCGTTATCAGAAATCAGCTTCAGGCTCCACCATACTAAACTTCCCGATCGGTGGCGGCGGTTATAGCAGACCGGTCGTATTGACTGTGAACCATACCAATGGAGCGTTGTATACTTACCAGGCTCAAATGCATAATTCGAGTGCCAGGGCTCTGAACTATACGCTGCCTTTTTCCGTATCAAATGTTTCAGAACGCCGTTACTACACAATAGACCGCTACAATTCCTCTATGGTGAATCAGCCAACAGCCGATCTTTCAGGTAACCAATTCATAGAAATATTTTTCGGGGAACAGGATGTCGTGAAAGACGGGTCTAAAGTAACGATCGTAAAGAACCTGCATACAGCACCAACATCATGGATAAATATTGGCGGTGCTGGTGGGCCTGCTTATGACGCGGGTAACAATCTCACGGGTAGCCTCCGTTCTACCTCCAGCCCTTCTGCATTCAACTCTTTTTCTACGTTTGCCCTCGGCAATATAGTAGGGGGAATGAATCCTCTGCCGGCAACGATCGTCGATTTCCAGGCGGTGTCCGCGGGTAACAATGTTTTACTTAACTGGGCAACAGCGTCAGAGCAGAACAACAGTTATTTCACGATCGAGCGCAGCGCGGACGGAACTTCCTTCCATGGCCTGAAACAGGTTACTTCACTGGCTGCCGGAGGAAATAGCAGCGTGACATTGAATTACGGATCAATAGATGCAACACCGCTTTCCGGGGTAAGCTATTATCGCCTGAAACAAACCGACAGGAACGGGCAATCAACTTACGGAAAACAGGTGAAGGTTGACCGCAGGCAGGATGGATCGCTGAGCTTCTATCCCAACCCTGCCAGCAAACAGATCCGCTTTAATGGCTTTGCACTTAATGAACAGAAGGCATCTATTGAATGGTGGGATATGGGAGGCAGAAGTGTGTTGAAAGGAACTCTTTCCGTTGCCGGAGGTTCGGCAATGATGAACATTAATTTGCCGGATGGTGTTTATATAACACGCATTACACTAGCGGATGGGACGATATTCCTTCGGCAGGTGATGATAAGGAACTAATAAAACGAGGCTGGTGAATAACCAGCCTTTTTTAATATCCTGATGACGAGCTACTCCATTTTTTTTATTGATCCGCCGGGCGCTTCAAGTTTTTGATATGGATCATCAAGGAACTTTTGCGTGAGCAGGCGGAATTCGGGAGAGCCGACGCCGTGCCCTTTTTTCAGAAAAAGAAAACACTGGCTGTTAGGGAAATAATGACGGAGTTGCCATACATATAATGGACTGCAGGCGGCATCCATTTCGCCGTCGGCAATGAGCGCGGGCACTATGCTGTAAAAAGCTTCTTTGGTATTCCTGCTGACTGGTGGAACTCCGAAGCAATCGCACATTGCTTTGTATACATCATTGATCCTGTAGTCGCGAAGGAAAGGATAAAGTTTGTAGACCTGCTGTATTCTTTCCGGGTTATGATAGCTGGCCTGGTCGGCACAGTAAACAGCCATGCGCATGCCATCGGGGGCCGGGTAGCGCTTCATCATCCGTTCGAGATAAGGACGGATATACGTTTCATGATCACCGGAGATGAGTTTGTTTACAATAAAGGGAACTTCTTTGATCCTGTTATTATCAAGGATCGCTGACACAATGATCTGAAGCAGTTCATTCTTCGTGTACGCCACCTGCCTGGTAACTGTACCGTCCGGAACCGGCTGGTAGAATTTTTTGTCTACGATAGAATTAAAGTAATTAATAAAACGGTTGTAGAGATCCCCGTAAGAAGCTTTATCTGCCGAATCCTTTTCGCAATAGCTGGAAAGTGTGCGCATTGCTTCCATGAAGTGAACGGGTTCGTCTTCATCTATTGGGGAGAACGTAGGCAGGGGAGAGTCCAGTACCATCGATCTGACACGGTCCGGTGCTTTCCGGGCAACGGCCGTCATCAACCCACCGCTGTAAGAGCCTCCGGACAGATTGATCGAATCAATTCGTAAAAGTTTCAACAGGTCGATAATATCATCAACCGTTTCTGCGCTATTGTATCCAGCAAGATCGATCCCGCGTTTTTCAAGTCGCTGTTTATAACGATTTACACCAACGATCGTCATGCTGTCTATGGAGAGGTTGTAGCGATACGCTTCATGCCAGGCGCTGTCAAGCTCCGTATTTCGGAGATAAGGGATGGCGTATTTCGTTCCGCGTTGCTCGAATGCAATGCAATCACGGGTTTCGATAATTGAACTTCGGGTAATGCCCTGCGCCCAGCTCAGTGAACTGTTGCCTGGCCCACCACTGGTAAAGAGGACCGGATCTTTTTTCTTGTCCGGACTTTTGCTTCTGACAATAATATAAGGAAGACGGATCGGCCGGCTATTTTTTTTACGGCGGTTTTCCGGAACAATAAGATAGCCGCAATCGGTTTTGAAGCCTGAATCTATTTTATTGAGAAAGACTGAATCGCTGCGAAGTGTCGGCGGAACAGAGCCGAGATAGACACTATCCATTTTAAAATTGCAATTACACGGCTGAATAAGGGGGAGCTTTTGAGCCGAACAACAAAGGCTCAGCAGGCAAAAGAGAAATGTTGGTAATGGCTGGTTCATAAGTACGAATATAATTAAATCGTAATAAATAACGAAAGTCTTCGTATTTATTACGATTTATTGATCTAAAGAGATTATTACGCCGGATGGAATGTATGCAGGTGTTGAAGAATGATGTTTCTTCTTTCGTAAATCATTTTTCCTGTTAGTGCAAGACGGTACAATCGTTTGAAATACCTTTGCGCCAGAGCGTTCAAAAAGAATTTGATTTCAGGCAAAAGAATTCTCTAAGCAGTTAGTTTAGCGACCCTTTCATTCCTGACGGGGTCTTTTTATTGCGTGAGTTTGAGTTGAAGGGAGAGCCTTACTGTGGTCGGTAGCCGGCATCTCGGGGAAGGAACCTTTCCTTTCAAGAGATAAAATAGAAGAGGCCATTCCTTCAGGAATAAGCCTCTCATGAATCGGTATAATTTCATTCTGTTACAGATCAGATGAGAAATCTGTAACGCTTGCTTTGTTCACTTCTATTTTGGAAATGCGAACGGTCATTGTTGTTTTGCCGTCAGTGTGTTTCTCCGTAAAAGGCAGGAGTACTCCGTTTACATCCCTGAAATCTTCGTAAGTAATCCCCTGAAATACTGTTGCGGTTTGTTTTGCTTCGCCGATTATCCGGAAATCATCTGTGCATATCAAAACCATCTCCACACCATCGGAAGAGTAAGTAAGGCTGAAGCCGGATTTTTGTTTCTTCACGGTGCCTGTATTAAGCTGTTGGATTTTTGATTTTCGGAGACCCGCAAGTCCGGCAGAAAACCCTGCTTTCAGTTCTTTCACACGCTGGTCATTCAGTGTGGTCTTTTTGCCTTTTAACCATTGCCATCCGGAATTTCCTTCCAGTTGTTCAACCATGATAAGTTTTCCGTTTTGTCTTGTTTCAAGACGTGTCCATTCACGGCTATAATCTGTTACAGCTTTCAGTGCCAGCCCCTGAA
The DNA here is from genome assembly GCF_022012415.1 of Terrimonas ginsenosidimutans. Taxonomy (GTDB): domain Bacteria; phylum Bacteroidota; class Bacteroidia; order Chitinophagales; family Chitinophagaceae; genus Terrimonas_A; species Terrimonas_A ginsenosidimutans. The sequence continues at coordinate 106,382 of NZ_JAKLTR010000008.1, read as the reverse complement.
GCGTAGCTTCAACAGTTACGCTTTTTAGCTGATCGATCGCAGCCGCACCATGAGCGGAGCGCATCTTTTCGGTCAGGGAGGATGCTGACACATCAGTGGCCGTTGAACCGGTTGCTGTATTGTTATCGTCTGTTTTGCTCCGCGCACTGGTGTTGGTTTCAGGCTTTTTGTTCTTCAACTTTTTCGTAATCTCTTCCTGTGTCATTTCGAAGTACAGGTCGCCATTGATCGTAGCCATGGTTTCTCCTTTAGCATCTTTATGTGTAAAGATGCTGGATACAGCTTTCTTTCCATCCGCGGTGGTCAGGGTAAGTACACCATCCTTTATTGTATAGGTGCCGGCAGTATTGTCACTGCTGTTGGTTCCGCCGCCGATATTGTCGCCGATCACCGCCACAACTTTAGATGCGTCCTGTGAGAAGTTCCCCTTTCCATCAAAATAGATATACCTGTTCCCGCTTACACCAACATAGGGCAGGTTTGATCCGATGCCGCCACCTCCGCTAGCGTATTTGAATTCATACAGACCTTTGGGGATGCTGTTCGCCATCACCATTTTAAACAGGATATAGCCGCCACCACTTTTAAGTTTTTCCGGGCTGACGATCGAAAAGGTCCGGGGTTTACGTTTGGGATCACTATAGTTGAGCACTACATCTTTCCCCTGCACGCTCCATTTTCCTTCAACATGTGTTTTCCAGTCAGCTTTCTCCATGCTTTGAGAGAATGTTTTATCCGGCCGGAGATAGAGTGTCAGATCTTCCCGGTCCATTCCTCCTCCGATCATCGGGCTGATGCTTAAAATGACACCTGAATAAACACCGCCAACAGACTGCGACTGACATCCGGTATTCAGGGTAAGTAATGACAAACAAAGGCTAAGTACAATCAATGATGTTTTCATGATTATAAGGTTTTGTGTGTGTGGCGAAAGGGTATTGGCGCGGGTGCAAGAATGTTGCCAGATTAGGAGGGAGCTGAGGTTTAAAGGTTAAACGTTTAAGTGTTTGAGGACAGAGGCTTGAGATAGATTGGCGCGTGTTTAAGTAACTCTGCCAGGCTGAGTGATCTGAGGGATAGTATTATTGATTCAGTTGGCGTAGAAGTATCGCAATGGACGCAAAGGATCGCAAAGATCGCAATGAAAATTCTTGTTCCAAACGAATCTCTTTGCGTTCATTGCGATACTTCTACGCCTCAGGCTTATGCAGGCGGCCATCGTTTTTATTGAGTGAAAGCGCCTGCAGAAAGCATTCTGCGATGATCATTTCTTTTTCTTATCCATTGATCTCTTTATTAGCTTTTCGATCTCTACGACTACAAACACGATTGCGGAAGCGCCGAATGCAAGCCCCAGTTCACCGGCGGTCAATGGTTGCGTATGAAAGAATCCGTTCAGAATCGGAACATAGATCACGGCTAATTGCAGCAGAACGGTTCCGCCTACAGCGAGCAGCAAGGGTGTGTTGGTAAATAAGCCGATGGAGAACAGTGATCTTTTTTCGCTCCGGATCGCCATCACATGCCAAAGCTGTGCCAGACAGAGCACGGTGAATACGATGGTCTGCCAATGCGTTTCTGTATGATTGATCGAATACCATTGTGTGCCGACCGTTAATAAGCCGATAAATAAACCTACCCAAAGAATGTGTATGCCAAGCCCCTGTGCAAAGATGCTTTCTTTTGGACTTCTTGGCGGTCTTTCCATAATACTCTTTTCTTCTGCTTCCGTCGCTAACGCAAGTGCGGGAAGTCCGTCAGTAACCAGGTTTACCCAAAGGATATGAACCGGTAATAGGGGGATCGGTAATCCTACGATAGGGGCGAGGACGATCGTCCAGATCTCGGCGGCATTACCGGTAAGGATATATTTTATGAACTTCCTGATGTTGTCATAAATACGCCGTCCTTCCCTGACTGCTTTTACGATAGTGGCGAAGTTGTCATCCAGCAGTATCATGCTGGATGATTCTTTGGTGACATCTGTGCCGGTTATACCCATTGCAACGCCGATGTTTGCCTGCTTTAATGAGGGCGCGTCGTTTACTCCATCACCTGTCATAGAGACAAACTGATGGTGATTTTGCAAAGCCTTTACGATCTTCAGTTTTTGTTCGGGAGACACGCGGGCATATACGCGAAGAGCTTCCACTTTTTCATCAAGCTGCTGATCAGAAAGAGCTTCCAGTTCTTTGCCAGTGATCACCTGTTCTTCTTTTTCTACGATGCCGAGTTCTTTGCCGATCGCTGCCGCAGTTAAAGGGTGATCGCCGGTGATCATCACGGGTACGATGCCTGCACGTTTACATTCACCGATGGCGTCCTTTGCTTCCTTGCGTGGCGGATCGATCATTCCGGCGAGGCCAATGAATGCAAGCTCTTTTTCCAGTTCTTCTGCAACTGGTTTATCGGGAAGCTGGTCAAGCATTTTGCCTGCGAAACCGATCACACGCATGCCTTCTTTTGCCATCTGCTCTTCCTGCTTTTTTATTTCATCAGAGAAGTTTTTGTCTGCGAGCATTCCCTGTATGGATTCGGTGGCGCCTTTTGTGATCATCCAGTATTTGCCCTCTTTCTCATGAATGGTCGTCATCGCTTTTCTTTCCGAATCGAACGGGATCTCCTTCAGCCGTTTTAGCTCTTCCTGATCTTTCGCATAGGCCAGCATGGCTACCTCCGTTGGATCGCCGGTCCATTTTCCATCTTTCTCTTCGGAATCATGGCTTGATCGCATTGCTGAAAGCAGCATGTCTTCCCCTTCCTTGTCTGCAGTCCAAATGGATTTTACTTCCATTTCATTTTTCGTGAGTGTTCCTGTTTTGTCTGTGCAGATATATGTGACAGATCCCAGTGCTTCCACGGCGTACAGTTTCCTGATGAGTACCTGTTGTTTCATGAGCCGGCGTGCGCCAAGTGCCAGGGAAACGGATACGACGGCCGGTAAAGCTTCAGGAATGGCCGCAACGGCGAGGGATAAGGTTGTCAGTAGTAATTGCTCCCAGGGTTCATTCCGGATGAACCCGACTGCGAAGAGGATTGCGCAAAGTATGATGATGATGACGGTGAGCCTTCTGCTGAATGCTGACAGCCGTTTCTGCAGAGGCGTGCTGCTTTCGGCATCATCGAGCATGCCGGCGATCTTGCCGAGTTCTGTTTGCATGCCGGTGGCTATCACCACGCCTTTTGCTTTTCCGCTGGTGATGGCTGTTCCTTTGAAGGCCATATTAAATCTGTCACCCAGGGGCGGATCCTGTTCTTCAAGTGTGTCGGGATTTTTATCCACGGTATTGGATTCGCCGGTCAGGCTTGCCTCATTTATTTTCAGCGCATCTGATTCCATGATGCGGAGATCCGCGGGGACAGTGTCGCCGGCAGTGAGGGATACTATGTCGCCGGGCACGAGCTCCACGGACTCAACTTTGGAAGTTTGGCCGTTTCGCAATACGTTAGTGGATGGTGCGGACATCTTCTGCAGCGCCTCCATTGCCTTTTCTGCCCGGTATTCCTGGACAAAGCCGATGATCGCATTTAATATAAGGATGATGACGATCACAATAGTATCCGACAGCTCTCCAAGAAATGCGGAAATGACAGCTGCGACGATGAGAACCAGTACCATCACATCTAAGAACTGTCTAAGAAAGATGGTGATGGCCGTTTTCTTCTTTTTTGCTTTCAGTTCGTTCTTACCAAACTCTGCCTGCTTTTTTTGGACGGCATCATCCGAAAGGCCATTGCTGTTACTGCCGGTTTCTTGCAGTACTTTGTCTATGCTGAGCGAATGCCAGGAGGTACTTTTGTCCATATTTGGTATCAGGGATAGGTGTGAAGTAGTAAAATATATAGTGATTATTAATAGTAAAAGTATATAATATCATGCCGGATTTGGCGCAACCGGAATTGTTATTTGTTGGCTATATCACGTTTTGATATGTAAAAAATAAAGAAACGATCCGGTTGTAGCAGAAGTCTTGTTGACCGGATTTTTGGGGTATATTAGTATTTCTGCTTTTACCGGAACACTTATAATGAAGGTTGTATGAAATGGTTGCTATTCTGCTTAGTTGTTGTTAGTCTGTTTGCATGCACCGTACAGAAGGGAGCTGACGCGCAACTTAAGCCTGCAATTTCCACAAGAGATAGCGTTATGTCATATTACCAGCTTTCGTTGGAGTATGCAGGTTCTTCCATTGTTTTGAAGAAAAGCAGCCGGTTTACTTTCGAATCCTGGGATTGTGTCAGCAGGAGGAGGTCAGGTGGAACCTGGAGCCGTGTGAAAGATACATTGTTCCTGCACAGTGATCTTCAAGTGAACGATGTGCAGATACGTCTTTCTTTTAAAAAAGGACCGTCGCATGACAGCCTCAGGATAGCAATGCTCAAAGATGTTTCCGGGAGAGAGCTGGTATATTCAAAAGTCATGTTCAATTATGATTCTGCATTCAGTTACATCATGGGCGTAGATGACCGGGCTTTTGCGCCGCGGGAAATTCGTTCGATAAAATTTGATTTGGGAAATGACACCCGTACAAGATGGTATTCTCTTCCGGAAGGATTTACAGGTGTAGTTCTTTCTTATTTAGATATCACCGTTGAAGAGCTGGATAATTATTGTTTTATGGATCGGCAAAGATTTATCATGAAAGGAAAGAAGATCTATCCGATTGCAGAAAATGTGTCGGCGGGAAATACTGGCCGCATGATCCGTTCAAAACACTTTTATTCAAAAGTAAAGCGCTAAAAAAGCGCGTCAACTTTCGAGGACGCGCTTTGCTTCATTCAATCTGAAAGATTTATTTCACGATGACCCAGCGGTTCAGGTAGTTTTCTTTTGTTTCAATCACCACTTTGTAAAAGTTACTGTTCATAGAACTAACATCGATCACAGCCTCTTTAGCTGAAACGGGAACGGTTTTAACAAGCTTATATTCATCATTTCCGCCTTCTTTAAAATTATTGGTAGTAGTAAGCCAGATCTTTGCGTCTCCCTTGCCAGTAGCCTTCCAGGATACGGTCAGTTTACCTTCGCTAAGTGATGCCTGCGCATCGGTGGCGGAAAGCTTGCCTGTAAGAGAAATCCCGTCAATCTCCATCAGCCTTTCTTTCGGGATCTGCAGCCCGATATGTTTTGCCATTGATGGCATGATGTCGACTACACCCGGATTTCCATTTTTGAAATAATCATTCAGCCCTTTCGCATTGGTGACGATCCAGGTGCTGCGTTCACGGTCTGACTGGCCGCCATGTCCTTTGCCCGTTTTTGCATCACGGCCATGGTCTGTTGTGATATAGATCACCCAGTCTTCCCTGAATTCTTTCTGACGATACTCGATAGCTTCCCAGAGGCGGCCCATCTGCTGATCCATTAATGCTACTGCACGGAAGAATTCAGGACTGTCGCCAAACATGTGACCCATATCATCCGTGTATTCAAGATAAACCCAGGAAAGGTCCGGTGCTTCTTTTTTAATGTGATCTGTTGCGTTGTTCACAACTGCTTCGTCAATGCGATGCATGAAATCACGCTTCTTGTCGTGCGGGTAATTAACGGTATCCAATTCAAGTCCGTCAAAATGATAACTCAGCTTAAGATTGTTGGTTTGCGATAAGCTTTCGCCAACGAGCTTCGTACGGTTATCAATCCAGCTTGAAAATACGGCTGTCTTCTTTTCCGGATATTGCTCTTTTAAAAAACGGAAGATCGTCCAGTAATTATAATTTGGAGCTTTGATATCATTGTCCCAGACATTGTGTTTATTCACCCAGGTGCCTGTCAGCAGAGAATTATAGCCTACGGCCGAGATGGTCGGCGTTTGAGAGTAGCCGCCTTTTTCACCACCGACATGTGCCCTCGTATATCCACCCACTTTCGCGATCTTATCCAGAAAAGGAGTGGGTTGTTTTTCAATTACATCCGCCGCGATCCCGTCAACAATAACAAAGATCGCCTTCTTTTTCTGTCCTGCTACCAGCATTGCCAGCATCATTACCAGCAATGTTATACTTTGTTTTTTCATGTAAACTGTTTGTGAAAAGGAAAGGAAGTTAAGGGTAAAAGGTGGAAAGGGAAGGGTTTGGAAGTTTAATAGTTTAAAAGTTTAATAGTTTAATAGTTTAAAGTTAGCTGGAAGTTTCGAAAGGTTTAAAACTGTAATGCAGACTAAATCTCAGGTTTCCCAAAATCTTTACCCTTTTAAAAACTATTAAACCTTTAAACTATTAAACTTTTAACCCTTCCCTCTCAAACCCTACTGCGCCAGCCACATCACCCCATTGATATCATCTCCCTGCGTGTATTGGTTCTTCACGGCGTTTTGTACGTTAGTGGCGTTGTTGTTGTATTCATCATTGGGATACATCCATCTTTTGGGGACCTTTCCACCATTCAGTACGCCTGTTCCTCTGGTTTCAAATTCAGGGAAGCCAGTGCGGCGCTGCTCGAAGAAGATCTGCCAGCCCGAGTTCATGAACTGGCTAATATATTTCTGGGTGATGATCTGCTGGATCGCTGTTGCCGTTTGCAGTGCGATTACAGGTTGCGCCAGGTAGTTGGTGATATCCGTGGCGGAGAAGCGGCTGCCGAAATTGGAGAACTGCATGGCCGATTCAATTCCTTTTTTATAGAAAGTTTCGGCGTTGCCCGTGATCCAGCCTCTGACTGTTGCCTCAGCGAGAATGAACTGCAGTTCTGCGAAACCCATCAGCATGCTTGGTTCGTTGATCGCTTCATAAGCATATCTGCGGTTGATCTGAGATGCCCTTCCCTGACCGCGTTTTGCGGTATTGTAGGCAAGAGGGGCACTTCCTACCAGACCGTCGTAGCCATTGAAGTTTCCCTCTGGTAACCCGCTTGCGGTGGTTGGCTGTCCATATACAAACAGGCGTGGATCATTGTAGGACTTCAGCATACGCACAAAGGAACTATCGAGATAGTAATCCGTTTTCATCGAGTTGTTGTTGAAATACGGATACTGGTTGCCGGTGATATTGTAATAATTCAATTGGCCATTGTCAGCGTTTGAGCTCATCAACGGGTACTTGGTTGGATTAGAAACGATCTCTGTGAAGCGCTGTTTGATATTCAGCACTGTGCTGTTTTCTTTCCTCGAAAGCCCCATCAATATGCGCAGGGTGTATGAGTTGATCAGTCTTTTCCATTTGTCGATGTTCCCGCTATAGATCAGGTCTCCGCTGATGACAACCTGTCCCGTAGCAAGAGAATCGCTGGCGATCTTCAATTCGTCCAGGATACCTTTGAATACATCTTCCTGCTTGTCATATACCGGACGGGCGGCTGATGAGTCAAAGTTGTTGCTAATGAGCGACTGCATCATTTGCGAGTAGGGGATATCTCCCAGGCGCAATGTCATCTCCGTAAGGAAATATGATTTGAGAAATTTTCCGATATACCGGTAGTTGGTTTTTCCCACGCGCATCGCTTCCTGGTCCATGCGGATCACCTGGCTGATACGGTTGTAGTTCATGCTTCCTCTCTGCCATCCATAATACTGTGCATTGCTGGATGATTGTGTATACACCAGCTGACGGCTTGCAAGAGCCGCGTCTGCGGAGATGGTAGAGAACGCAGACATCTGGATATTGGGCAGCAGCAATGATGGGTCTGAAACCGTTGGATTGTTGGGGTTCTCCTGGAAGTCTTCAAACTTCTTGCAGGAAGAGACCGAAATGGCAAGTGCAATTGCGGCGATGATATGTAATTGTTTCATTTGTTTAGTCTTTTATGTACGTTGACGGTCTGCCTTAGAATTTAAGATTGATATTGATACCCATGCTACGCATAGAAGGGGTTTGCAGGTTGTCGGCTTCCGCGTCCGGATCAACGTTCGGCATTTTAGACAGGAGGAAGAGGTTGTTGCCGATCAGTGAAACTGATGCTGAACTGAAGATACCCTTCGTCCATTTACCCGGGAGTGTGTATGTTACAGATACTTCACGCATTTTAATGTAAGTGCCGCTATAGTAGAAATAGTTGTTCAGCATAGCGCCGCTTGTTGTTTGCATGAATCCGATATAATTGACAGGAGTTGTGTTTGGTGCGAACTTTCTTGTGTCGGAAGTGATATTTCCGCGGGAATCATATTCAACAGTCCCTGAGGTAACGACCACGCCGGGTCCAACATAAGTGCTTTGTCCTGCATTCGCGTCATCGCGGAACTGGTTCACTGTGCCAGGTGCTGTGCCGCCCCACCACATTTTCTGGTTTGTTGTCGAGTACATCAGGCCGCCGAGACGTCCGTCGACGGAGAAGCTCAATGCGAAGTTTTTGTAAGCAAAAGTATTCTGCCAGCCATAGATCCAGTCGGCATCCCTGTCGCCAAAGTACTGGCCGTATGGAGCATAAGCTTGCATACCATTACTGTTGTAGATCGCCTGTCCGTCCGGAGCACGTGATTCTGTGATAAAGATCCTGTCGGTTCTGTCACCCTCTTTGATGTTGTTGATATACCCGTCAGGGCTGTCTGTGGCTTCTTTCAACCAGCGGTGAACACTGCTGAAGTTGAAGCTTGTTTCCCATTTCAGCTCACGGTTCTTTAACGGAGTGCCGCTGATCATGAATTCCCATCCTTTGCGTACATACACGTTCGCGTTTTTCAGCATTGAAGTGTAGCCACTCCCTTGTGATTGAGGTACGCTTACAAGGTTATTGTAGTCTTTATTGTGGAAATAAGTTGCATCAACATTGATGCGGTTTTTCAGGAATGATGCGGAGATCCCATATTCGCCGGACATCACTGTCGCCGGAGTAAGGTCTGGTGAAATGGCTGTCGCAGGCCATGATAAGGACGGGACGTTGTTCCATTTCGAGCCAATCGAATAGGTCTGTAAGTGTGCATATGGATCGGCACCGGATCCGATAAAGCCGGTATTCACCTTCGCCCATGATGCTCTCAGCTTAAGGAAAGAAACGGCAGACGGTAAAGTGATCACGTCTGACAATACCGCTGATACACCGGCTGAAGGATAGAAATACCCATTGTTCTTTACAGGCAGAGTGGATGTTTTGTCGTACCGGCCGGTAAAGTTCAGGTACAGAAACCCAAGTGTTTCAATATCAGCCATACCGTATACGCTGCTGGTTCTTCTTTCGCGGAGGAAGTTAGAAACAACCGGTGCGTTGATAGAATTGCTGAGGTTGTAAAATCCGGGAACTGTTAACCCATCGGTTGATGCAGAAGCCTGCTTTTCGTTCCTGTAGGCGTTTGCGCCACCAGCAGTAATATTGATGTTGAAGTTTTCGCTGAACTTATGCTTATAGTTCAGGATCAGGTCGGTTGTAAGATCGAAGTAATTGGAATTTGTTACTGAATAGTTGCCTCTTGAAATGTAAGAGTAAGCGATATAACTGTACGGTTCTTTTACGTCCCGGTCAACGGAAAACTGGTTAAAGCCGGTACGTAATTTAGCCGTGAAGTCTTTGCTGAACTGGTAGTCAAATGTAACCTGTCCGAAGTTGTTATTTCTCTTGTAACCATTCAGCAGTTCGTTTGCAACAAAGTATGGGTTATTGTACCATGACAGGTTATAATTGCGCTGTTGCAGGCCTTCACGACCGGGCATCCAGTAGTTTTTCAGATCGCGGATGTCGACATCGGGTCCGATCCACAATAACAGGTTGTAGAGAATGTTGGGCGGACCATAACCAACGGTAGGGTAGTTGTCGGAATATTCTTTATTGAAGGTCAGCTTCGCGTCCACATTAAGTTTGGAACTGAGCATATAATTTCCGCCTACAGAGAAAGAGGAGTTGTTAACGCCTGTATTGGGAGTAACGCCTTTTTGGGCGATATGGGAAGAGGAAATTCTGAAAGACCCCTTATCAGTTCCCATTGAGGCAGATACGCTGTTGGTTGACAGGATACCTGTGCGGAAGAAATTTTTAATATTGTTGCTGCCTCTTGAAATCCACGGAAGCGGGATCAGCCGGCCTGTAACCGGATCAACCGGGCTGTTGTATTGTGTGGTTTCATAAAAACCGCTTGGTGTGCTTGGGTCTGGCTGATCAAGTTTTGGTCCCCAGATCCAACCGCCGCCTTCTGTTCCGTTACCGGAGCCGTTCACATATGCATAGCGGCCAGCGTCACCATTGCCATACTGTGTCTGCACTTTTGGAACAACTGTATAGCTGGTTTGGAACATGGTGGAAGAATTCAATTCAACATTCAGCTTTCCTTTTTTACCTTTTTTGGTGGTGTAGAGGATGGCGCCGTTGATGCCTAGTGAACCATAAAGTGCGCCTGCGGCAGGGCCTTTTAAAACGGAAATATTTTCGATATCGTCAGCATTCAGTTTATAGGGGTCAGCATTCGGGTCAGGAATACCATCGATCACGATCAGAGGTGTTGCGCCTCTTAATGAGATCGTTGGATTTTGGAACAGGTCAGTTGTATTGATCACGTTCAGACCGGCAACTTTACCTGTAAGTGCGCCGACGGCAGTTGGCTGTTTTACTTTCGCTAAAGTTTCACCGCTTACTTCCTGAACGGCGTAACCGATCGCTTTTTGACGTTTTTTGATGCCAAGTGCTGTAGTTACTACCACCTCGCCTAGTTCGCTACCGCTGTTTTGCAGGAGATAGATGCTGACGGTGTTTTGTCCATTCAAAGTGAACTCTTGTTGGGTAAAGCCAAGAGATGAGATCAACAGCACGCCATTGCGTGGTGCTGACAGGGTGAAGTTCCCGGAAGCATCTGTCGTAGTTCCCAGGGATGTTCCTTTTAAAATGATCGAAACACCGGTCAGTGCAGAGCTGTCTGCGCCTGAACGGATCTGGCCCGTCACCGATATGTTCTGTGCCAGGCCGGCTGTGATGAGCACGAAAAAAAGAAATGCAGTGAAAGCAGCTTTTTTCATGATTGAAAGTGTTTTGGAATGATGATTTCTGTTTGGACAGTCAGATGTGATTGCCGGAGCAAATATGAGGGCGTAAAAAATAGATTGAATGGTCATTCAATTAATTTGTTTATTTACTAATAATAATTTTACAATTCCTTAATATGGATATTGCATCAGGCTTGACAGGTGATTTATACGGATGTTTTGCTGCATTAACATTCGGTTAACTGCCTATATTTGCCGGCAACAAAAGTGTTCATCAACTGTATGGGAAGGAAAAGTCTCAAAGAATCGCGTCAGCGTGAATTCATCAAGGCGTTTTATAAGCTTGCAAAAAAGGAGGGATTGGAAAATGCTTCCATTGCGAAAGTTGCGGCATTGCTGGATGTAAATCCAAGCCTGGTTATGCATTACTTCCAGACCAGAGAATCGCTGATATATGGCCTGATAGAATACATTCTTGATAAATACCTGCTTATTTATCAGCTTCCCGAAGAGTATGCGGATAGTCCACGTAAGTCTCTGTTGAAAGTGATCGATAACGTATTCTCCCAGAAATGGAATGCCTTATTTGATGACAGTGTTTCTTATAGCTGTTATGCATTAGCATTCCGTAATAAGACGATCAAGGAGAAATATAAAACACTGCTGGATACCTTGCGTCATAACCTGGCCGTGCTGATCACAGAATGTAAAGCACAGGGGATACTTGACGTGAAAGACCCAGCGTCTACCGCGGATATGATATTTGTAATGGTGGATGGGGCGTACTATTATCTTAGCCTTGTCACTGATAAAAAGGAGTATGAAAAAAGGCTTGCGTTGTATAAAAAGCAGGCGCTGGCGCAGCTTAATTTCGTTTCGTCCGCACAATTGTCGCGATAGCTGCAATGGCGATCAATCCCCATGATAAATTTACGATCACATTGGGATAATCCTGGAGGAACAATGCGTTTGCGGTGAGTCCGATCGCGCCACCGATGTTTAATGCATGATAGGCTTTATGTCCGGGCTTTAGTTTGTTCATGCTTAACAGGAGATAGCCTGTTAAATAGGCGATCGAGCCGGTCCAGCCGAGTGCTGTAGCTAAGTTTTTCCCGATAAAGATGATTTCTCCTGGCATAGGTGTAGGTGAGAGTCAAAAGTAGGGGAAATAGAGCATCTGTCGCGCCAGTTCTTTCCGTTGCATGGCGTAGGAGTATCGCAAATGGCGCTAAGGCTAGCAAAGTACGCTAAGATATTCCTTTGCGCACTTTGCGTTTGCTTGGCGTTCTCTGCGATACTCCCAGGGTATCTGTCGTGGCAGTTCTTTCCGTTGCATGGCGTAGGAGTATCGCAAAGGGCGCTAAGGCTCCGCAAAGTACGCTAAGATATTCCTTTGCATACTTTGCGTTAGCTTGGCGTCCTCTGCGATACTCCTACGCTGACTATTGAGAAAAATCACCCAAACAGCCTCCTTTCGTCATATTTCACCTCACTTCCTAAGCCTACATTTGGTTATTCAATCAATCAATCAACATGCAGGCAATATTACACATCTCCCCGTCAAAATATGTTTATGAGCTGCAGCAGGAGTTCAGTTCGATCTTTCCTCATCTTCGGCTTGAATTCTACAGGCGACCAGGTAATGAGGCTGCAGCGGCTGCAAAGCAGCTCATTCCTAAAACGATGCTGTTCAGAGATCTTGGAGTAATGGAAACAGCGGCAGTTGAATCCGGTGATGAAATAACTGTTGCTGTACTGGAAGGTTTTTTCCTGAAGAAATTCGGAATACTTGCCCAGGTCGTACGCCAGTCAGGTACTGTCTGGCTGGAAACGACCATGACAGATGACTGGACTTTGTTTCAGCAAAACGAACATGGCCGCGAGTTGAGCGGAGGCTTTCACCTATCTAAAGACCCCGCTCAGGAAATCCTGTCAAAGCATAAATGGTGTGATCAGTAACGGAGCTCTTTTAATTTTGACGGATCGGGTATAATGATCTTGCCTTCTTTGATCTCCAGCAGCTTCTCTGATTTGAAATCACTCAGCGTTCTGATCAATGATTCTGTTGCGGTTCCAACATATTGTGCGATCTCTTCGCGTGACAGTTCGATCGGTTTTTTCTCCGTGCCAGGATTAAGTTTTGCATAGATCTCGCATAAGCCTCCTGCAACGCGTTTACGTAATGAGCTATATGCAAGCCGCAGCAGGCGATCTTCTTTTTCTTTGACGTTACGGGTGATGAGTTTGATGAATTTTGTGGCAATGCTGACGTCTGCATTCAGCATCTGGAGAAAGTCTTCTTTTCTGATCTGGATGATCTCTGCATCTTCAACTACGATGGCCGTATCGTCATAGGTCCGGTCTTCGATGATGGCCGTGTATCCAAGAAAATCACCGGCGTTATAGAGATCGTTGATATATTCCTTTCCGTCCTCATGGTTTCTGATCGCTTTCACTTTTCCTTTTACTATGTAATACATGAAGCGGGGGTGTTTTGCTTCCTGGTACAGTACCTGTTTTTTATGAAAGTTGACAGTGTCATATTTTTCGGAAACATGTTTGATCAGCCCGGCTTCACTGATATCTTTGGTGAAAGCATTCAGCCCGGCAGGATCAGAGGAGTATTGCTGGTTCAGTATCTCCAGTTTTTTCAGGCGGCTTTCGATCGCGGTCAGCAATTCGATCTCTTCAAATGGTTTGGTGATATAGTCGTCCGCGCCCATTTCCATACCTTTCCGGAAATCAGCTCTTTCAGTTTTGGCTGTAAGAAAAATGAAAGGTATGTTTTGGGTGTCTGTGTTTTTCTTTACGAGATGCAGAACGCCATAGCCGTCCAGTTCTGGCATCATGATGTCACAAACGATCACATCAGGTTTTTCACGAAGTGCAACTTCAACACCACGTTTTCCATTTTCTGCGGTAAATGCTTTATAGCCGGCCAGCTCAAGGATCTCGGCAGTGTTTTCGCGGATATCGGTATTATCGTCTATGACGAGAATTTTTTTCATAACTCAATTTGATAGTTGGTTGGGAATAAAAACGTCAAACTTTGTTCCTTTATTCAATTTGCTTTCGAGTTGTATCGTTCCATTGATAATGGAGAGATAGCGTTTGATGATATGAAGGCCGAGGCCGGTCCCCTGGATATTCAACACATTTTTCCCGCGGAAAAAACTGCTGAACAGGTGTTGCTGATCTTCCTCGGGAATGCCTATGCCGTGATCTTTAACAGAGAACTGCAATCCTTCCTCATTTACATGGCTTTTGATCTCGATCACTTTACCTTCATCTGAAAACTTAATGGCATTGGTCAGGAGGTTCACAAATATATTCTTGATCATTTTTCTATCAGAGAATAATTCTTCACTTCCTGTATGCTCGTATGCAAATTCCTGCCCTGGCTTGAGCAGACCTTTAAGGTCGTCAAAGATATCCAGTATTGCTTCCTTTGCGTTGAATTCAGAGGGGTGTGTTTCTACTTTTCCTTCATCGAGTTTTCCAAGTGAAAGAAAGTCTTCAAGCAGATCGTTCAGGTGTTTTACGGAGTTCCTGATCTTGTCTACGTGCCTGTTACGCTGATCCTGCTGATCTCCTTCAGTGTATTTAGATATGAGTGCTGCGGAAGAAAGGACTGTACTTAATGGTGTTCTGAATTCGTGTGACGCCATTGATACAAATCGCGTCTTGATCTCGTTCAGCTGTTTTTCCTTATCCAGTGCATCGCTCAGATCTTTCTGGGATTCTTCCAGTTTTTTCAGTGCCTCTTTGAGGATGAGTGTTCGTTCCTCAACTTTTGTTTCCAGCTGAGCATTGAGTCTCTGCATGCGGCGGGCCATGTGTTCAAGCTCCTGTTGCTGGGTGCGTATGTTTACTTCGCTTTTTTTACGTTCAGTGATGTCGACAATGAAAGCGATCACAAAAAGTTCTTCATTCTTTTTGTAGAAGCTAAGGCTTACTTCCACGGGAATGCCTGAGCCATCTTTTTTTCTTGCATAAAGATCGCGGCCATGCCCCATCTGGCGGTTGCCCGGCTTTTTGTAGAAATCCTGGCGCAGTGTATGATGATGTGCACGCATACTGTCAGGAATAAGGATCTCGATCGTATTTCCGATCAGTTCATCTGCTTCATATTCAAAGATCCGTTCTGCGGCAGGATTGACCATGACGATGCTGCCCTGCCCATTGGTAAGTATGATCCCTTCAGTTGCGTTTTCAAAAAGCGAGGTCAGGTGCGTTGCGTCTATCGTCATGCCACAAATTTCCGGTAAGGTATTAAAAAGATCAGTGTTCTCAGTTGTTTCGTTGCAGCAATTCCTGTTCCATCCTGAGCACTTTTGGTATGAGAATATCATTTTCCAGGTAAAAGTGTTGTGTCATGTCATTATCGAGCTCTCTCAGTTTCGCCAGCAGCACTTTGTGGCTTGGGCATATTCCGGTGAGTGGGGTGTAGTTATTGGTCAGTTGTCTGAATTGCAGGATTGAATCCTGCAGTACCTGGTGATCCTGTTCCATAAAGGAAGCGAGTGGTTTTCGCAATGTTTTGATCATGAGGGGTGCAAAAGAGCTGGTGTCTTCATCCTCGTAAGCATGTGCAACCTGGCGGAGATAAGGGAAGATGTTTTCTTCTTCCTGGATCAGGTGGGCGGGGTTTGCAGCGGCAAATTTATTGAACACTCTATTCAGTTCATTGATCGCCGGAAACCGGTCTTTATGCTCTTTTGTAAATGCCGAAAGCCCTTCGGCGAGGACGGGAAGCGTTTCGTTCAGGTAATGATGGTGAATATTTACGATATAGTCTATCAGAAATTCAACAGGCCATTTTTCAAACGCCGTCTGGTTGGAGATATTGATAGGCCGGATAGCTTTATTCAGTGCTGCGATCAGCTGATCGATGTTGACGTTCTGATCTGCGCAGACCTCGCCCAGCGGCCGCTGGATACCGCAGCAGTAGCGGATGCCGTAGTCGTCAAAAACCACTGCCGTTCGGTAGTCAAGTTCAACGATCTCCCGGGCTTTTGATGCCGGATTTATATCAAGCTGATTGAGAAACATATGATCCCTTTGTTTAAAATAAATAGAAGCACCGGGCTTTCCAGCCTCTTTTACAAATGTAGCCAGGGCGTTTCCCGCAACAATTGATGGAAGTCAGGCGAAAGGCTGAAGTTGGTCATGTATCACTTTAAGCCTTGCAAATACTTTTGATCCGGGTGTTGGATTATCGCAAATGACGCAGTGGACTCGCCAGGCCGAAAACTTGTTTCCGCTTAAATTAAAACCTTCGCGTTTCTTTGCGTTTCCTGCGATACTCCTTCCACACCTGTCTATTGAATTCACTCCTCAAAAATTGTTCTGATGCTACGCACTGAAACCAGACACGCTGAAACTTCCCTTTGTTATCACTGCGGCGAGCGATGTACAACAGAAGAGATCATGATCGAAGAAAAAACATTCTGCTGCGAAGGTTGCCGGATGGTTTTTTCCATTCTTAATGAACATTCCCTTTGTAATTACTATTCCCTGAACCAGCATCCAGGTGCCTCCCAACGGGTGAAGGTCAGAAAAGATAAATTTGCGTTCCTCGATGATGTGGCTGTGGAAACAAAACTGCTGCATTTCAAAGAAGGGCATCAGTGCCGGGTTCGTTTTTATCTTCCGCAGATCCATTGTAGCTCCTGTTTGTACCTGCTGGAGAATCTCCCGAGGATCCATGTCGGCGTGGTGTCAGGTGTCGTGAATTTTGGAAGAAAAGAGATTGAAATTGTTTTTTCAGATGACCGTTGCAGCCTGCGTGAGTTGGTGGAAACCCTGGCCAGTATCGGCTACGAACCCTATATCAGTTTAAGTGATATTAAGCAAAAGAAGCAGGGTACCAGCAAAAGCACGGTGTTCCGGCTGGGAGTGGCCGGATTCTGTTTTGGGAATATCATGCTTACCAGCTTCCCGGAATACCTGGGAATTGAATCCGCTGATGAGGCGTTAAGGGATTTGTTCCGGTGGTTCAACCTGGCCTTGTCATTACCGGTACTATTGTATTCAGCCTATCCTTTTTTTGATTCATCTGTTAAAAGCCTTCGCCACCGGTTCCTCAATATCGATGCGCCGATCGCTCTCGCAATTACCATTACGTTCATCCGGAGCGTGTATGAAGTGTTAAGCGGAACTGGTGGAGGATACTTTGATTCCATGACCGGGATCGTGTTTTTTATGCTTGCCGGAAGATTGCTACAGGATAAGACATATGAGCAGTTGTCGTTTGACCGCGACTATACCTCTTATTTTCCTGTATCTGTACCGGTTGTTAAAGACGGCAGGGAAATTCCGACGATGCTGCCTGCCATAAAGCCGGGTGATACGATTGCGGTGCATCATGGCGAACTGGTGCCGGCTGATGGTATTCTTACCAGGGGGACTGCATTTATTGACTACAGTTTTGTAACAGGCGAGGCCGTTCCGGTGTTGAAAAATATGGGTGAGCTGCTTTATGCCGGGGGCAAGCAAACAGGCGAGCGGTTAGAGTTGCTCGTGATCAGGGAGGTGGAGCAAAGCTATCTTACCCGGCTATGGAATGATGCGAAAAAGCAGCCCGGGGATCGTGATCAGGGTTCTTTCGTCCATTTAGTGAGCCGCTATTTTACAATAGTGTTGATGACGATCGCATTGATTACAGGTATTTACTGGCAGGTGACCGATCCTTCCAGGTGCTGGCCGGCGGTAACGGCGATCTTTATCATCGCCTGCCCCTGTGCATTGTTATTATCCCACACATTCACCAATGGAAATATCATTCGGATCCTTGGGAAAAAGGGCCTGTATCTGCGTGATGCTTCGGTGATCGAAAAAATTGCATCGATCGATCATGTTGTATTAGATAAGACCGGCACGCTGACGGTCGCGGAAATGCAGGATGTATCATATTCAGGAAAGACATTGACAGCGAAGATGAAGAAAGCAGTAGCTGCACTGGCGGTCAACTCTTCACACCCTTTGAGCAGGGCGATCGTAGATCACCTCGCAGGCAATGAGCGGAGACAATTGATCCGCGTAAATGATTTTTATGAATCAGTAGGAGCGGGGATAGAAGGGTTTGTCGATGGCATGTTACTCAAACTGGGAAGTGCAGCCTATACCAGGTCTGAGAAGATCGCGTATGAAGGGGCTGCGGTATATCTCGCAATAAACGGAGCACCGATTGGATACTTTCAATTCGCGAATCATTACCGTGATGATACAGACCGGTTGCTGAAACAATTATCTCTTCGCTTTCGATTATCAGTTCTGACCGGAGATTCTGCCGGCGAAAGGAGCCGTTTGCGTCAGTTGCTGGATGAGCAGGCCGTGATGTTGTTTGATCAGCGCCCGGATGATAAGCGCGACTATGTAAAAGGTCTGCAGGCAGACGGCGAGAAAGTGATGATGGTGGGAGATGGGCTTAATGATGGTGCGGCACTCAGGCAAAGTGATGTAGGGATTGCGGTGGCGGAAAAGGCAAATAATTTCACCCCTTCCAGTGATGCGATCATTGATGCGGGGAAGCTTTCCCTTCTGACAAAATTTATCCGTTTGTGTAAGGCGAATAAGCAGATCGTTGTAGCAAGTTTTATCCTTTCTATTCTATATAATATCGTCGGGCTTTATTATGCGGTGCAGGGAGACCTTTCTCCGCTGGTAGCAGCGATACTGATGCCGGCGAGTTCGCTGAGTATACTGTTTCTGACTTATGGGGGAAGTGGTTTTGCAGCGAAGAGATTGAAGCTTTGAGGCCCGCTCTAAATCTCCCCCTTCAGGCTACCGTGTACCCACATCTTTTAAGCAATTTGACTGGCGTATGATCCCGCGGATTTTCGTTTTATCCACTGTTGTTTCGATACCAGGACTAATAAAATCTGCGAAATCCGCGGGAACCTACGCAACTCAAATTTGTGGGCACACGGTAACCCTTCGGGGGGATTTAGAGGGGGCCTCCTGACCTTCACATGACAAAGATCATATTCTTGCCTGATCCACCTTATCTATCCTCACGCGTCCGGCGAATATTTTTACAGCATCAAAAAAGGTCATGAGCGTCATATTTATTCTTCTGATTGTAAGTGTTACCGTCGCTGGTTTTTTTCTCTTCGCATTTCTCTGGGGTGTTCGCGGCGGTCAGTTTGAAGATGATTATTCTCCCGCGTCACGGATCCTCTTTGACGATGCCTCTTCTGAACAACCTGCGAATAACAAAAAGCGATAAATCTCCCTGCTTATGCAAATCGAGAAATTCTATTATGACAACAAGATCGTTAAAGCCTTTGGCCTGGCTACGATCGTTTTTGGTATCGTCGGTATGCTCGCTGGCTTATGGGCCGCCATACAGATCTATTACCCCGCCAGTAGTTTGAATCTGCCTGCGACCACCTTCGGGCGCATGCGTCCGCTGCATACAAACGCTATCATCTTTGCGTTTGTTGGAAACGCTTCCTTTGCCGGGATCTATTACTCGCTGCAACGCTTGTGTAAGGCAAGAATGTTCAGTGATAAATTAAGCTGGGTGCATTTCTGGGGATGGCAGCTGATCATTGCGGCTGCTGCGATCACGCTGCTCATGGGTAAGACCACGGGTAAAGAATATGCTGAACTCGAATGGCCGATCGATATCGCCATCACACTGGTGTGGGTCATCTTCGGCATCAACATGTTTGGGACGATCATCAAAAGAAGAGAAAAGCATCTTTATGTAGCGATCTGGTTTTATATCGCCACCTGGGTGACTGTTGCCCTGCTGCATATTGTTAACTCTGTTGAGATCCCGGTTTCTTTTATGAAAAGTTACAGCTGGTATGCAGGCGTGCAGGATGCCCTGGTTCAGTGGTGGTATGGTCACAATGCCGTGGCATTTTTTCTTACTACGCCGGTTCTTGGGTTGATGTATTACTTCCTGCCAAAAGCGGCAAACCGCCCGGTGTATTCCTATCGCTTATCCATCATTCACTTCTGGGCGCTGATCTTTATTTATATCTGGGCCGGACCTCACCATCTTTTGTATACCGCGCTGCCTGATTGGGCGCAATCTCTCGGTGTTGTATTCTCCATCATGCTGATCGCGCCAAGCTGGGGTGGTATGCTTAATGGCCTATTCACTCTCCGCGGAGCATGGGATAAGGTGAAAGAAGACCCAGTACTTAAGTTCATGGTCGTGGCGATCACCTGTTATGGTATGGCCACATTCGAAGGACCGCTGTTGAGTCTGAAAAATGTGAATGCGATCTCTCACTTCAGCGACTGGACCATTGCACACGTGCATATCGGTGGTCTTGGCTGGAACGGATTTCTTGCCTTCGCGATCCTGTATTATATGATCCCGAAAATGTGGGGGACTGAATTATATTCAAAGAAGCTTGCGCAGAATCACTTCTGGTTGGGGACGATCGGCATCATCCTGTATGCTGTTCCCCTTTACTGGGCAGGGTTTGAACAAAGCCTGATGTGGAAGTCATTTACACCGGAAGGGCAGTTGCGGTTCCAGTTCATGGAAACCGTTACCAATATCATTCCGATGTATGTTTCCCGCAGTGTCGGCGGAGGCCTTTATCTCGTCGGAGCCCTGATGATGGTGTACAACCTTTACAAGACAATGGTGAAAGGTACTTTCATTCCCAATGAAGCCGCAGAAGCTGCGCCAATGATCAAAGAAACACATGCGAAGAAGGAATACTGGCACCGCGTAATTGAAAGAAGACCGGTAACACTGCTTGTGTTAAGCTTGATCGTAGTTGCAATAGGTGGCGCGATCGAGTTCCTGCCAACCTTTCTCGTTAAATCAAACGTACCAACTATAGCGAGTGTGAAACCATATACGCCGCTTGAGTTGCAGGGGCGGGATATCTACCTGCGCGAAGGTTGTTATACCTGTCACTCGCAAATGGTACGGCCTTTCCGTGATGAGGTAGCCCGTTATGGCGAATATTCCAAAGCCGGTGAGTTTGTATATGATCACCCGTTCCAGTGGGGTAGTAAACGTACCGGCCCGGATCTGGCGCGGGAAGGCGGCAAATATCCTGACAGCTGGCACTACAATCACATGTATGATCCGCGGTCTATGTCTCCCGGATCAGTAATGCCTCAATATCCCTGGTTGCTGGATGATGCACTCGATACAGCTTCCACGCCTGCAAAGATCAGGGCCATGCGTACGCTTGGCGTTCCTTATCCTGATGGTTATGACAAGATCGCCAACAGGGATCTGATGCAACAGGCAGACAGTATCGCTGCGAGCCTGAAGAGGGATAAGATCAAAACACCATCCAATGTGGAGATCATTGCCTTGATCGCGTATCTGCAAAGGCTTGGTACAGATATCAAAACAGATCCGGCAAAAGCTGAAGCTGCCACCGTTAATCCATAAAAAAAGAGCTATGAAATTTATTCACTACCTGGAGAAAATAAAGAATGTAGATCTGCTCGGCCTGATCTCACTGTCTATCTTCTTCCTGTTCTTCGCCATCATGCTTACCTGGGTGTTCAGGGCAAACAAACAAAAACTAAAAGAAATCGGTCGAATCCCTTTAGATCACTGAAACTAACTACTATGTTTTCTTTATTCAATAAACGGATCAATTATCGCATTGCATTTGCCGCTGTATTTCTTATGGCTGGTATCCAGCCTGCACTTGCCGCGGATGGTCCTTCCGATTCAATTTTCGGCAACCCGCTGGCACTTGCAATGCTGGCGGTGATGGCCCTGCTGGCTATCGTTATCGGTGTGTTGGCCTATGTATTACTTGGTGTGGCAGATATGCGGCTGCAGGAACGTAAGAAAAGCAAGGAAACAGGTGCGACCGTTCCGGCTGTCCTTCTGTTATTATTTCTCACAATTGCGCCAACTGTATTCGCACAGGAAGAAACGACTGAGTCTGCGACTGCAGCCGCTGCTTCCATTGGTGGTTTGGATGCCACTTCGTTTTATGTAATGAATGGAGTGATCTTGTTGGAGTTCCTGATCATCATGGTATTGCTGGTCAATATCCGTATCCTGATCAAGAAGGAGCAGGCTAAGCTCCTTGAGGCCGGTCTGTCTGTGGAAGAAGTTCGTGAGTTGAAGAAGACAAAGCTCAACTGGTGGGATAAGATGAACAGGATGAAACCGATGAGCCAGGAAGCCGATATCGTATTGCATCATGAATATGATGGAATACGGGAGCTGGATAACCGCCTTCCGCCATGGTGGCTGTATGGATTTTACATGACGATCGTATTTGCGGTGATCTATCTCTGGCGTTTTCACGTATCACATACCGCTCCATCAAGCGAGGAAGAATACATTGCCTCTGTCACAAAAGCGGATATGGAGATCAGGGAATACCTGAAAAAGAAAGGCGATGCCGTGGATGAAAATACCGTGACGCTGCTGTCGTCCTCAGATGATCTTTCAGAAGGGAAGTCGATTTTCCAGAAGTCTTGTGCCAGCTGTCATAAAGAAAGTGGTGGCGGAGATGTAGGTCCTAACCTCACCGATGATTTCTGGATGCATGGTAACGATATAAAAAGTGTATTCAAAACGATCCGTTATGGCGTAAACGCGATGCCGCAGTGGCAGAACCAGTATTCGAATAAACAGATCGCGCAGGTGGCTAGCTATGTGAAGTCGTTGCATGGTACAAATCCACCCGCTGCAAAACCGCCACAGGGTGTTGAGATCAAGGACGAAGCGGTGGTTGACTCTACGCAGGCCGTAGTCACAAAGGAATAATCAGGAATATCGGCTTGTGTATTTGGAACGCGGCGAGCGCGGCGAACCGCAGCGGATGCGGCGAAAACAGCCGGGTGTAAATAATGTATTTCGCCGCGCTCGCCGCGTATCGCCGCGCTTGCCGCGTTCCAAACACGCAGAACAAATATTAATACTGCACGCAAACAGAAGCGCATGACACAAGAAGCAGATAGTTCTTTCCGGGACAAGCTTGCTACCCTGGATGAAAAGGGTAAGCGAAAATGGGTTTACGCAAAAAGGCCATCAGGAAGATTTTACAGATCACGTACACTGGTCAGTGTATTCTTCTTTGCAATATTTCTTTCTCTGCCATTTATAAAAGTAAACGGCCGTCCTCTATTCCTGTTCAATATCCCGGAAGCAAAGTTCATCATTTTTGGAAAAATATTCTGGCCACAGGATTTCTTCATCTTCGGGTTAGCGATGGTGGCGTTCATTATTTTCATCGTATTGTTCACCGCGGCATTTGGTCGTTTATTCTGCGGATGGGTTTGCCCGCAAACCATTTTTATGGAGATGGTATTCCGTAAAATTGAATACCTGATAGAAGGAGACGCTGCGGAGCAGCGATTGCTGAATGCGGGTGGCTGGACGAATAAAAAGATCAGGAAGAAGCTCCTGAAGCACTCGGTATTCTTTCTCCTCTCATTCATCATCGCCAATTTCTTTCTGTCTTATATTATCGGCATGGATGAGTTGATCGCCACCATCCGCGAGCCGGTCAGTCAGCATTCGGGAAGCCTTCTTGGTATGATCGTCTTCTCCGCTGTCTTCTATGCCGTATATGCATGGTTCAGAGAACAGGCGTGTACAGTTGTTTGTCCTTATGGTCGTTTGCAAAGCGTATTGCTGGATAAGAATTCAATGGCCGTCGCTTATAACTATCATCGTGGCGAGCCAAGAGGAAAGTTCAAAAAGAAGGCAACGATCGAAGTGCAGGGAGATTGTATCGATTGCTTTCAATGCGTGAAGGTTTGTCCAACAGGCATTGATATCCGCAATGGCATACAGATGGAATGCGTTGGTTGCACCGCCTGTATCGATGCCTGTGATAAAATGATGGATGCCATCAGCAAACCACGAGGTCTGATCAGCTATACCTCCGAGAATGGAATTGCTAACGGAGAGCGGTTGAAGTTTACCCTGCGGATGAAATTGTATTCGGCATTGCTGATCGTGCTGGCCGGAGTATTGAGCCTGTTATTGATCAGTCGGAAAGACGTGGATGGCACGATCGTTCGGGCACCAGGTCAGCTTTACCAGGAGAGGAGTAATGACAGCCTTTCAAATCTTTACACCATCAAAGTGGTCAATAAAACATTAAAAGACATTGCGCTTACCTTAAAGCTGATGGACGCTCCCGGCAGAGTTCTTTCGGCCGAAGGCAAAGAAATACTTGTGAGGAAAGAAGATCAGGGGAAAAGCTCCTTCTTTATTGTGTTACCAGGCGATTATGTAAGCAAAAGAAAGATCCCGTTACAGATCGGATTATTCGACGGCGATCAGTTGATCACAAAAGTAGAAACGAATTTTATGGGACCTTTCGTACGGTTCTGAAGAGAAGACAGACATCAATAATGAGTCAGAATTTCAATCTTTAAAACACTTGATATGAGTTGGGGAAACAGGTTACTGATCACATTCATCGTTTTCGGGTCCGGGATGATCTATCTCGTTTACCGTTGCATGAATACTGAGTTTGAGTTGGTGGAAAAGGATTATTACAAGAATGAGCTGGCGTACCAGGAAGTGATCGATGCATCGAAAAGATCAGCGGCGCTCAATTCAGCAGTGAAGCTTACAAAGACGGGAGAGGAGATGCGGTTACTGCTGCCTGCGGAAATGAAAGGTAAAAAGATCGAAGGGGAGATCTGGTTCTACTGTGCGTATGATTCAAAAAAAGATAAAAGGCTTTCTTTGAAGACGGATGAAGAGGGTGTTCAGGTGTTGCCCGTCAGTTTGCTTTTGCCGGGACGGTATCTGGCCAGGATCAGTTGGAAGGATGGGACCGACAGTTATTACCAGGAGATCTTCTTAACGATTAATTGACCCACGTGATCCTGCTACCTGCGATTGTACTGGGACTGGCGAGCAGTCTGCATTGTGTTGGTATGTGCGGACCGCTCAGTCTCGCGATGCCGGCCGGTAATTTGACCGGTGGCAAGCGCTACCTGAACCTGCTCATGTACCAGCTGGGTCGGGTATCAACGTACGTTATGATCGGTGTAATTGCCGGTTTGCTTGGAAGAGGTATTTTGCTTGCCGGTTATCAGCAGGCATTGTCTGTTGTAATGGGACTGATCATTCTGATCGCCGCGATAGGGTATTATGCAGGAAGAAAAGCAAAACGCGTCTCTTTTTTACGGGGTTTTTACCTGTATATTAATCAATTGATCGCCCGGCTGATCAGGAAGGCCGCCGATCCACGCGGAGCGTTCATGTTCGGTATGGCAAATGGGTTGCTGCCCTGTGGAATGGTCTATCTCGCCGCAGCAGGTTCACTGTCCTTTGGCAGTGTTTACTACGCTGCTCTGTTTATGTTATTCTTCGGCCTCGGAACGCTTCCTGCTATGTTGCTGCTTGGATTTGCAGGCCGCCGCCTGGCAATAGGGAGATATCGGTGGTTAAGCCGTGTCAGTCCTTTTGTGATGGTGCTGATGGGAGTTTTGTTGTTGATCCGGGGATTGAATTGGGGAATTCCATATCTGAGTCCTTCATTGATAGGATCACCGGAGGAGGTGATCTCGTGCCATTAGTAAAATACCTGTACCGGGTTGACATTGTTCGTGTTTCTGCCGCCGCTTCAGCGTTACCTCTTCAATGACTTTTTAAGAGCGGCCCAAAACTTGTTTACTTCTCGCCGTGTCATTCACTTTCAGTAAATTCAAACACTAAACAAGTTGTATGCTGCTGGCGCAAAATATCAGGTTAACGAGGATCTTAAGAAACACATGGCAGGTAGATATCATCATGATCATTTCATGCACGATCGCCTACCTGGTGCGCTCTTATCTTATTGCGTACCATTTTGAAATTCCGGGGATCATCCCGACCTTACTGGGTACGGCCATTGCATTTTTTATCGGATTTAATAATAACCAGGCCTATGATCGCTGGTGGGAAGCACGCAAGATCTGGGGTGCACTCGTGAATGATTCCCGTTCGTTTGCACGTGCCTTGCTGAGTTATGCCGGCAACGATCGTGCTACGGCTGTACGGATGATCAACCGTCACCTCGCTTTCTTATATGCCCTCAAGGCAAATCTGCGGAATGCGGCGAATGATAGCTATGGGAATAGTTTCCTCACAGAAGAAGAACTCCGGGAAGTTGATGCTCAAACCAACCGGCATAACGCCATTATCAGCATCCAGTCGCGCGATCTTCAGAAACTTTCTGAAAACGGCACGATCGACGGGTTTCGTTTTTTAGAGATCAATGAAATGCTTGTTCGCTTTTGCGACTCGATGGGGATGTGTGAACGGATCAAGAATACCGTTTTTCCGACGACATACAGTTATCTCACTAAAGTCTTTATCTGGTTATTTGTAGTCACATTTACGTTGGTGATCAGCCAGACTGCCGGCATCTATGCGATCTTCCTTGGATGGCTGATCGGTTTCGTATTTGTATCCACACAGATCAACGGAATGAGCCTCGTCAATCCTTTCGAGAACAATTCTGCGGGTGTTCCGTTGAACCAGATCACCCGGACCATCGAGATCAATCTGCTGGAAATGATGGGAGAAAAGAACATTCCTGAACCGGTGAAGCCGATCAATGGGGAGTATGTGATGTGAGGATGCACGGAAGATGCCGGACCACGGGGGCAGCAGATGTCGTGCTACGGGTGATGGTGTGCCGCCTGAAAGAACAAGTTTTCCGGCCCTCCGGCGTCTCATTTAGTACGCAAACATCAAGAATGATCAAAAACGGTCATAAAAATGGATAAAACCCTTATGTTTGCCCTAACTAACTACTCTTGTGACCAACGATTGCCAATATAACGTTCATGACGTATTAGACCGCATTGCCCGGGACGATGAGAAAGCATTCGTTGCCCTGGTTAGCTGGTTCACCCCTAAAGTCTATGGCCATATCTTGACCTATGTCAAGAATTCTCCGCGCGCGGAAGAACTTACGCAAGACATCTTTATTAAGATCTGGAATAATCGTCACCAGCTTCCGCAGATAGAAAATTTTCAGGCTTATCTTTTTACGATGGTAAGAAATATTACCATTTCGGCTTTCCGGCAGAAAATGGTCAGTTGGGAGGAGGCGCCGAAGGATGAGCTGGAAAGTACTGCGCTCACCCCGGCCGGAGAACTTGAATACCGCCAGCTTTCAGATCTTCTCATGAAAGGTATCGATCGTTTGCCGCAGCGCCGCAAACAGGTTTTTTGCATGAGCCGGCTGGAAGGGAAAAGTCACGAAGAGATCGCCCGCACACTCAACGTTTCCAAAAGTGCTGTAAACCAACATATAGTAGAAGCACTTCTCTTTCTACGCGCCTATCTTGGCAATCGCATGATCACAGCAACAGGCTGTCTGCTGTTATTCATGAACGCGGCAAAATAAATTATTATTATTTTTTTTCGGACCGACCTGATGTACGCCGTTTTTCCTGCGTCATATTATATGTGGGAAACCTTTGCCTGTTTATACCTCAATGATTTTTAATTATGGAAGAACAACGATTGCAGGAGCTGATAGACCGCTACATTTCCGACCGGTGCTCACCGGAGGAGATGCAACTGCTTGCTGCATTGATCTCGGAGGGCGATGAAAGATTGCTCTCGGGGATCATGGACCGGCAGTTAGAGTTGAACACGGCAACGGCGGAAGATTTCCCCGGCGTTACTGAAAAAATCACAGCAGCGATCGCTGCTAAAATCTCTGCTGCAAAACAAAAGCCTTCACCGGTTGTGCCCATCATACAGGTGCGGCGCTGGAAACGATTGGCTGTTGCGGCGGTCATACTTGCCGTCGTATCTACCGGGGTCTATTTCTGGCAGATCAGATCCGGCAAAACGGACCAGCCGATTGCATTCCAACCCAATTCCCCGGCTATTATCGAACCTGGTAAAGATGGGGCCATCCTGACGCTGGCTGATGGACGCACCATGGTTCTTGATAGTCTCGGCAATGGCATTCTTACTACGCAGAGCGGCAGCAAGGTCGTTCTGGAAAATGGTCAGCTTTCCTATAACAATAATGGTAACCCTTCCACTGAAATCGCTTTCAATACGATCAGCACCCCAAAGGGCCGTCAGTTCCGTTTGCAATTGGAGGATGGCACGAGAGTGTGGCTGAACGCAGCCTCATCCCTGAAATATCCAGCTTCTTTTACGGGTAGCGACCGCCGTGTGGAAATAACGGGGGAAGCCTATTTTGAGGTGGCCAAAGATCAGAAAAGACCTTTTCATGTGAAGTTGAATGATCAGACCGAGATCGAAGTGCTGGGCACGCAATTCAATGTCAATGCCTATGCAAACGAAGGCAGCATCAATACAACACTTCTCGAAGGCTCTGTGCAGATCAATAACCGTAACGGCAAAACGCGGATCGTCCCCGGCCAGCAGGCGCAGGTATTCGCCGGAGCAGACATTGTGAAAGTGCTGAATGAAGTCAACACCAGTAAGATCACCGCCTGGAAAGATGGCGTCTTCAATTTCGAAAACGCATCCCTGTTCGAAGTCATGCGCCAGCTCGAACGCTGGTACGACATCGAAGTAGAATATGATAAAGGCGTTCAGAACTATGAATTCTTCGGCAAAATGGGCCGCGATCTTTCTCTGCAGGAAGTTCTTCGCGGTCTTGAAATGAACGAAGTGAATTTTAAAGTGGAAGGAAGAAGAATCGTTGTCCGTTGACCTTTCACCGGAGTATTCGTGAATGGAATATGTATTCCGGGCAACGGACAACGGTGAACGACAACGAAAAAGACAATCATTTATAAAAAAATGCCGTCCGGAACTGGCATTCCGGCGGCACTTAAAACAGTTCAGTTGATTTAAAAAGCTCTGCAAGCTTTCATTTATTCATTAACCAAACTAGTGCGAAGTTATGTTAAAAACTGCTTTACGCAACCGGGAGGCTATGTCTGTTCCGATCGGGGCCGACCAACCACCAAGCACCGACAGCCATTCCCCCTGGTTGACCACCAAAACGATGCTGAAGATGAAATTCACTCTTTTCTTTATCCTGCTGACCCTGCTGCAAGCTCAGGCAGAAGGATTTTCGCAGACTGTCAATTTCTCCGGGAGGAAAGTTGGGTTGACAAAGGTTTTCGAGGTCGTAGAATCTCAAACCGGCTATTCTGTGTTTGCTAATAAGAATTTGCTGAAGGAAACACGGTCCGTGTCCATATCAGTAAAGAATATGCCGCTGAAAGAATTCCTGGATATTATTTTCAGGGATCAGCCTGTGAGCTATGAGATCAACAACAAGACCATTTTCCTGAAGAAAAAGGTGCTCGCGCCTGCTTCCACTGTAAAAGGGGAGGAGCAACGGGCTGCATTCCAGACTATCACTGGTACGATCGTCGATTCTTCCGGTGCTCCGCTCGCCGGCGCTTCGATTACGATCAAAGGGACCAATATTTCCGCCACCACCAATGATGCCGGACAGTTCCGGATCGAAGCCGAGCCGAATCAGACCCTCGTGATCTCTTTCATCGGATACCAGGTGCAGGAACTTCCGTTGAATGGCCGCACCAATGTTGAGATCATTCTCAAAAAGCAGGTGGCTGAAATGGAGCAGGTAGTGGTTACAGCTCTAGGTATCACGCGTAAAACAAAAGCGCTTAGCTATAGCGTACAGGAAATAAAAGGAGATGAAGTGGTGCGTGTAAAAGACGCCAACTTTGTAAACAGCCTTGTGGGTAAAGTGGCTGGTATTACGATCAATAACTCTGCTGCCGGTATCGGTGGTTCTGCAAGAGTGGTGATGCGTGGTACAAAATCTCTTTTTGGAAATAACAATGCGCTCTATGTAATCGATGGTATTCCATTGCCTAATCTTACTACCACACAAGCCAGCGATATCTTTACTGGTTCTGGTGCAAGCGGAGATGGTATTTCGAACCTCAACCCGGATGATATAGCGTCAATGTCTGTTCTTACCGGTTCTGCTGCTGCCGCGCTGTACGGAAGCCAGGCTGCGAATGGTGTGGTGTTGATCACTACCAAAAGAGGCGTAGCAAATAAGACCAGCGTTACCGTTGCCAATAATACTAACTTCTTCAATCCGCTGATCCTTCCGGAATTTCAGAATACTTATGGTTCTGCCCCTGGTGACTACTACAGTTGGGGGCCAAAGCTGAATACGCCGAGCACGTATAAGCCGTCTGACTTTTTTCAGACTGGTTATAACGTGACCAATTCCGTTTCTCTGGCAACCGGTTCTGATAAGAATCAAACTTATCTTTCTGCAGCCACGGTGAATGCTGAAGGTATTGTTCCAAATAATGGCCTGGCGCGTTACAACTTTTCAGTGCGAAATACTTCATCTTTCCTTGATGACAGGATGACTCTGGATGTCAGTGGAATGTACATTAAGGTGAATGAGGATAATATGCTTTCCCAGGGGCAATACTTCAACCCATTGGTTCCGATCTATCTGTTCCCCTTAGGAGATGATATCGAGCGCTATAAGGTCTTCGAACGTTATAACCCGGCCCGTAACTTCAATACGCAGTTCTGGCCTTACGGTGATCTTGGTTTCCAGATGCAGAATCCATACTGGATCATTAACCGTAACCTGTTTGAGAATGCAAAAGACCGGTTTGTGCTAAGTACTGGTTTGAAATACAATATCAATAGCTGGCTGAATATCGCAGGCCGCGTGAAACTGGATCACAATACATCCGTTAATGAGCGCAAGTTCTATGCATCCACTTCTGGTCTGTTTGCTTCTGATGCCGGAGCTTATAATAAAAATACCGCAGTAACAAAACAGCTTTACGCCGATGTATTGCTGAATGCGAATAAGAATTTTGGTACTGACTACACGCTGAATGCCACAATAGGTTCGAGCTTGCTTGATACAAGGTATGACCAGGAAGGCTATGGTGGTAATCTGTTGGGAGTGCCGAATTTGTTCGCCTATCAGAATGTGAACCTGCTACAATCGACTGTTACGCAGAATCGTTTCCGCGATCAGTTACAGGCAGTATTTGGTACAGCACAGATCGGTTACCGAAATATGCTTTTTGTTGATGTTACAGCTCGTAATGATTGGGCTTCAGCATTGGCAAACACTACAGCAAAATCGGTATTCTACCCATCAGTAGGTGTATCAGGAATTCTGAGCGATCTTTTCAATCTTCGTTCAAACATTGTTTCGTTTGTTAAAGTAAGAGGCACTTACAGTGAAGTGGGTAATGCGCCAGAACGGTTTGTGTCACGTGCTACTAACCAGATCGTCGGAAGCTATCCGACGCCGATCACTTTTATGCCTATCGCAACCCTGCGTCCGGAAAGAACAAAATCTTTTGAAGCGGGACTTAATCTCCGTTTCCTGAAAAACAAGATCAATTTCGATGTTTCGGCATATCAGTCCAGAACGTTCAATCAACTCTTCAATCCAGCACTTGCTTCCAGTACAGGTTTTCTTAGTGCGTATATTAATGCCGGAGAAGTGTTGAACAGAGGTATAGAGGCGTCGCTGGGTGCTAATCTTAAAATAGGCAAGCTCGACTGGACTTCTACCGTTACGTTTGGTATGAACCGTAACAGGATCGAGCAGCTGCTGAATGATTATATTGATCCGATCACCAATACACCGGTAAAAGGATTGGATAGCCTTAATATGGGTGGCACTGGTAGCTTCACGACCGCATTGGTAAAAGGTGGCTCAATGGGTGATATCTATGTAAACTCACTTGCTGTTGATGAACATGGTTATATTAATGTCGGTCTTGTATCGCAGACTGTGACTGCAGACAATAGCCGATTCTTAAAAGCCGGTAACTCTAACCCAAGGTATAATATCGGTTTCAGAAATGGATTTGCTTATAAGAATTTCAATTTTGATTTCCTTATCAATGCGCGTCTTGGTGGCGAAGTGGTTTCCATTACACAGGCTATTATGGACAGGTTTGGTGTGTCAAAAACCTCTGCGGATGCCAGAGATGCAGGGGGTGTGGTGATCAATGGCGAGCGGATCCCTGCGCAACCATACTATTCAGTGACCGGTGGTGGTGTTGCCGGTGTTGGTTCAATGTATGTTTACAGTGCATCAAACCTTCGCCTTGCAGAAGCTTCATTAAGCTATACTTTCCCGGGTACTCTTTTCAATAATAAGATCAAAGGCATCACGATCGGTGTCAATGGCCGCAATCTTTTCCTGCTGACAAAAGCGCCATTCGATCCTGAAACAGCTGC
Organism: Terrimonas ginsenosidimutans; assembly: GCF_022012415.1. Classification (GTDB taxonomy): domain Bacteria; phylum Bacteroidota; class Bacteroidia; order Chitinophagales; family Chitinophagaceae; genus Terrimonas_A; species Terrimonas_A ginsenosidimutans. The sequence continues at coordinate 74,413 of NZ_JAKLTR010000008.1, read as the reverse complement.
CAGCACAGGCACCTATTACCAGGGTATTGATTACTTCATCCAACCCAGCCTGAGAAGCTTTGGTTTTAGTACAAGAATCCAGTTCTGATCCTTTAAAGTATCAACAAATGAAAAAAAATATTCTCCTTATAAAAAGCGCACTTTATTGCCTGACGGCAGTGATGATGCTGCAATCATGTACAAAGAAGTTCGAGGAGTTCAATACAAATCCGGGTACGGCAACTTCAGAAATGATGGAGTATGATTACCTGTCGACCGGTGTATTCTTCCCGCAGATGCAACAGAATATTTTCCCTGTTGCCCAGCAACCCAATTTCGGTGATGAGATGTACCAGATAACCCAGAACCTTGCAGGTGATGTGTATTCCGGGTATATGGGTGCTTCGAATAACTGGTTTGGTAATGCAAATAATACTACGTATGCAATGATACCGACATGGTACAATGCGGCGTTTGGCCGTTCTTTTCTTGGAGTAATGCCGGCATGGTTGTCCATCAAAAGAAAGTCTGAGTTTGCTAACCCGCATGTGTATGCTTTGGCGCAGATCCTGAAAGCAATGTCATTGCACCGTACGACAGATATGTATGGCCCGTTACCTGTAACCGATTTTGGTAATGGAGGCTTTACAACGCGGTATGATAACCAGGAAGTGGTGTATGATTCTCTTTTTAGCGCACTGAACTATGGTATCAGAACGCTCACTGAATATGTTTCGCTTTATCCGGGTCAGCGTCCCATGCAGAAGTATGACCTTGTTTACGGTGGTGATTATGTGAAATGGATCAAGTTTGCCAATTCATTAAAGCTTCGTCTCGCGATGCGTATTGTAGATGCAAATCCGGCGAAAGCGCGGCAATACGCGGAAGAAGCGGTAAGCCATCCTGTAGGAGTGATCACTGATAACGCTGATAATGCCATGCTGGTGAGCGGTGCCGGTGGTGTGAACTTTAATAATCCACTTTATATCATCTGTTTCAATTTTGATGATATCAGGATGGGCGCAAACATGGAATCATTCCTGAGAGGTTATAATGATCCAAGGGCTGATTTTATGTTCAACAAGGCTCCCGACGGTCAGTTCCATGGTATCCGGAATGGTATTTCGATTGCGAATAAGGCAGCTTATACTGCGCCTTTCTCTACGTTGAATGTCGCTGCTAATACACCGGTTCGCTGGATGTCTGCCGCAGAGATCTATTTTCTGCGTTCCGAGGGTGCAATGCGTGGCTGGAATATGAATGGCACAGCCCAGCAATTATATGAGCAGGGTATCACAACTTCCTTTGCCCAATGGGGGGCAAGTAACGCCGCTGCGTATATCAATAACTCAACGAACGTACCGGCGCCTTATACGGACGTTGCGGCACCTGGGACCGGAAACAATATCGCTGCAAACAGCGCAGCACTCAGCACTATCACTATTCAATGGCAGGAAGCGGCTACTACTGCCGTTAAGCTGGAACGTATCCATACACAAAAATGGATCGCGGTCTATCCTGATGGGCAGGAAGCCTGGAGCGAATTCCGCCGCACTGCTTATCCGAAGATCTTCCCGGTCGTGTTTAATCAAAGTGGTGGTCTGATCGCGCCTCCGGCCCATATCAAACGTTTGCCTTTCCCGCAAACAGAATACCAGAGCAATTCTGCTGGTGTTGCTACAGGTGTGAGCGTACTTGGGGGCCCCGATAATATTGCGACATCGCTCTGGTGGGATAGAACTCCATAACCGTTATTGACAGGAAATATTTTAAAGACACTATTAAACAATACAACATGAAAACAAAACTGCTTATCGCTTTTGTGATCATCGTTTCGGCCTCTTTTGTCGCCTGTAAAAAGGAGAACATAGAGATCCAAAAACCTTTCGAATATTCAGATGAGTACTACGCAAACCTGCGTGCATACAAAAAGTCAGACCACCAGATCTGCTTCGGCTGGTTTGCTGATTATTCACAAACATTCTCTTATGGTATGCACTTTAAAGGCCTGCCGGACAGTATCGATATCCTCAGCCTCTGGGGAGGTATTCCTAAAAAAGAAGACAACCCTTCAGTTTGGGAAGAATTACGCTTCGTTCGTGATGTGAAGGGCATGAGGCTCGTAGCTCCCGTTATCGTTCAGCTGGAAGGTAATAACATGCCTATCAATGATGAGGGATTACAGATGTATGCAGATTATCTGGTTAAGATCGTAACCGACAATGATCTTGATGGTCTGGATATGGACTGGGAGCCTGTTAGCGGAACATATCTCAACAACGCGGAAAACTTTGCGAAACTTGTGGTAATGGTTAGTCAGAAACTCGGACCAAAATCAGGAACAGGTAAGTTGCTGATCGTGGATTATTATAATCATACATTGCCGACTACTATCGAGCCATATCTTGATTATTTGGTGAACCAGGCATATACGCAGGGTACAACTTCCAATTCAGGAGCAAACCTGCAGACCCGGTATAACAGAGTTGCAGCATGGTGCCCGCCGAATAAGTTTATTGTGACAGAAAACATTGGTGACTGGTGGCAGAACGGTGGTTCGCCATTTACTGAAGTGAATGGAAACACGATCAGCCCGGTTGATGGCCTGAGAATGTATTCGCTGGAAGGAATGGCAAGATGGAACCCGACGCAGGGTACAAAAGCCGGCTTTGGGGCATTTTATTTCGGCCGCGATTACAACAGTAATCCGCCTTATAAATACATGCGCCGTGCGATACAGGTAGCAAACCCTGCCGTCAAGTAAGCAACCGTAAAATCATTACAGTCAATCAAAACAAGCACTAATGAAACTTAGCTATATATTCTCCGCGCTGCTTCTGCTTTCCATTGCGGTAGCATGCAAAAAAGAGCCGGAGTATGCACCTAAACTGTATTTCACAGATACAGAGCAGTTCCCTGAAAAGACGCTGACCGTTGACGGTCCGGCTACCGTTGGCCTTTCAATTACGTCTTCGGTCAAGGTTGATCGCGATATCCGCGTATCGATCGAGACAAAACCGAACATGGTTGAATCTTATAACGCCCAGAACAATACTCACTATGAGCCATTGCCTGAAGGGAGCTATGCATTGAATACAAACAACGGTTCGATCACCATTTCGAATGGCACTAACAGGTCTGATGTGGCGAATTTCTCCATTCTTTCACTCGATCAGTTTGAAGAAGGTGTTACCTATTGCCTCCCTGTGAGTATTACCAGTGTTGATGGCGGTATAGATGTGCTGGAGTCTTCCCGTACTATGTACCTGATCATCAAAAGAACGATCATCACACAGGCGGCATCGCTGGCCTCAAGCCGCTATTTCCGTGTGCCGGGTTTTGCTGCTGATGCAAATCTGGCAAGTGTGGCTGCATTGACCATGGAATGCCGTATCAGTGTAAACGCCTTCCAAACAGCGAATCCTTTTATCAGCTCTGTAATGGGTATTGAGGAGAATTTCCTTCTCCGTTTTGGTGATGTGAGTATTCTGAACAGCCAGTTGCAACTTGCCGGTGGTCTGATCAGTGGCCGTAAATTTCCTGTAACAAGTAAAGGTTCATTCGCTACCAATCAGTGGATACATGTGGCTGTTGTTTATAACGGATCTACTATCGCGCTTTATGTAAATGGTGTTCTGGATAACTATACGGATGCGCAGCCAGGCGGCGTAAATCTGACAGATACCTATTCTGACGGATTTCTGATCGGCCGTTCCGCCGGTTCACGTTATCTGAATGGAGCTATCAGTGAAGCACGGGTCTGGACCCGCGCGCTTACACCAACAGAATTGCAAAACAATCTGTGTTATGTAAGTCCTGATTCTCCCGGCTTGCTCGCCTACTGGCGTTTTAATGGTGATATCGCCGGCAATGAAGTTCCTGATTTGACAGGTCATGGTTATTCTGCTATCGCGAATAATACCATTACCTGGATCCCCGGAGTTCGTTGTCCTTAACTGATCCATAAGAACTGGTCACGCATTTTTGTAATTGTCAAAACCACTACATGAAAAAGATGTTTTCAAAAAATATAGTATCAGGCCTGGCAGGATGTTTTCTCCTAGCCTCGCTTGTCACGTCGTGTAAAAAAGATGAGCTTTCTTCTAGGGAAATGCTTGTTTTTCTTCAACCTGATAAGGCTGGTATTCCAACCAGAACCCAGACTGTCGCATTCGTTCATAATCCGGTTGAGGTGATCGGATCAACGAATGCGGAAGTATTTGCTTACACTTCACGTGAAGTGCCTGCAAACGTAGAGATCCAGCTTGCGGCAGATCCTTCTAAGCTGGCTGAATACAACACACTTTATGCGGCGAATTGTATTATCCTTCCCGATGCAAATTACCGGTTGGTAAATGGAAATAAATATTCAATTGCAGCGGGTTCTTCTCAGTCCGATCCGATCGCGATCGAGATCCTGAATCCCGGGCAATTGCAAAATCCCGGAGGTTACCTGTTGCCGCTGACTATTCAAAGTATCAGCAGTTCCGATAAAGGAGTTGCTGTGAGCAGTACGCATGCGACCGTTTACGTTCGGGTTACGTATGAGTTCAATAACATCGCAAGAACCCAAGCTCCTTTGACTGGCGGAACGCTGCTTTCCCGTACAGGTTGGGTATTGACCGTAAGCAATACGACTTCCGGTGCTCTCGGACCTGCAATGGTTGATGGGAACAATGCGACTGCATGGCGCTCCAGCAATAGTGCTACAGCGCTTAAATGGGTACAGGTTGATCTCGGTGCACAGCGTACCATGAAAGGTTTTCAGCTTGTGCCGAACTACGCTGCTGTCGCGGAAAATGCAACCCGCATGACCGTATCCACCAGCAATGATAATATCACCTGGACCGTCCAGGGTGTATGGAATGGCACAGGTCCTGCCACCACATCATCGGCTACCAACCCCGATCTTAAGGGCGTGAATTTCGCGTCGCCGGTTGCTGCCCGTTACTTCCGGCTGGATATTAACGCGCAGACAAGTGGGAACAGAGTGGGGATTGGGGAGTTGAATGTAGTGCAGTAAAGAGACGATGGCTGATGACCGATGGCAGATGGCCGAAACAGATTCTCGATGACCGGGGTGCCTTTTCGCATCTGGCCCTCCTGAAATTAATTAATCATTTTTTCAACTGTAGGACACCTTTTTCGGCCATCTGCCATCGGTCATCAGCCATCTAACAACTGTAGTTCATTAACAGGATAAGATTAGATCAATCGTTCTCATGTGCAGTTTCTCGGGTTAACTCGCCTGTTCCAGCAGTGCCGGTTAACCCTTTTTTTTAGTTACAGGGTATATGAATACCTTGCGCGAAATAGTAGGGTGGTTTGCGATTTCAATAGTAAGTTTATACCCGCAGAAATGATCATTGAATTTTTATAGAAATGAAGAAACAAATTCTTGCCACAGGCCTTTTATCAGTAGCATTATCGTATAATTCGTTGAATGCGCAGGTGACACCAGTGTTCCGGGATGGTCGCGCAACGATCGAACAGCGTGCAGCAAACCTTTTGTCGCAGCTGACACTTGAAGAAAAAATTGCATTGCTGGGCTACCAGAGCAAGCCGGTTGAACGGCTGGGTATACCAGCCTATAACTGGTGGAATGAAGCTCTTCATGGTGTGGCGCGTGCCGGCCAGGCAACGGTATTTCCACAGGCCATCGGAATGGCCGCAAGTTTCGATAATGAGCTGATGAAAGAAGTAGCAGATGTCATCTCCACGGAAGCCCGCGCCAAGTACAACCTTGCGGTGGCTAAAGACAGACGGTTGCAATACATGGGCCTCACTTTCTGGTCTCCCAATATCAATATCTTCCGTGACCCACGGTGGGGCCGCGGCCAGGAGACCTATGGCGAAGACCCGTTTCTCACAGCATCTATGGGTACCGCTTTTGTGAAGGGTTTACAGGGAAGCGACCCGGTTTATCTCAAAACATCTGCCTGCGCCAAACACTTCGCCGTACACAGCGGACCTGAAGCTGGTCGCCATACCTTCAATGCGATCGTAAGTGATAAAGACATGCGCGAGACCTATCTCTACGCATTCAAACGCCTCGTTGATTCCGGTGTGGAGTCCGTCATGTGTGCATACAACCGGGTAAATGATCAGCCATGCTGTACCGGCAATACATTGCTGAAAGATATCCTGCGGAATGAATGGAAGTTCAAAGGTCATGTGGTCACTGACTGCTGGGCACTGGAGGATATCTGGCTTCGGCATAAAGTTCTTCCGAATAGTGTGGTAACTGCTGCAGAAGCGATCAAAGCAGGTGTCAACCTCGATTGCAGTAATCTCCTGCAGGATGATGTCATGAAAGCGATCGAACAAAAACTGCTGACAGAGAAAGAGATCAATGATGCCTTATTGCCTCAGCTTCGTACACAATTGAAGCTTGGCTTCTATGATCCGAAAGAGAAGATCCCTTTTAGCTCTTTTGGAGCCGACAGTATTTCGAATGCCTATCACATGGCCCTTGCGCGCAAAATGGCGGCGGGATCTATTGTATTATTAAAGAATGATAAAAATATTCTTCCGCTTGGGAAAGATCAGTACCCTGCCATCATGGTCGCAGGACCGGTTGCTGCATCGCTCGATGCATTACTTGGCAATTACCATGGAGTGTCGGCGAAGGCGGTGAATTTTGTAGAAGGGATCACGGCGGCGGTTGATCCGGGAACCCGTGTCGAATATGATCAGGGATCAGACTTTACCGATACAACTAATTTCGGAGGTACCTGGGCAGCCGGTAATGCAGACATTACCATTGCATTTGTTGGTTTTACACCGGTGTATGAAGGAGAGGAGGGAGATGCATTCCTTGCACCGGGGAAAGGCGATCGTAAAGATATCAGCCTGCCCGCTTCGCATATCGCTTACATCAAGGCATTACGCAAGAATAATAAAAAGCCGATCGTTGCGGTGGTGACGGGCGGTAGCGCTGTAGATCTGACATCGATTGAACCTTATGTAGACGCCATTCTGTTCGCCTGGTATCCGGGAGAGCAGGGCGGTAATGCACTGGCTGATGTTTTGTTTGGCAAAACATCTCCCGGCGGACGTCTGCCGGTTACGTTTTATGAATCCTTCTCTGATCTGCCCGACTATGCCGGCTATGCGATGAAAGGCCGCACTTATCGTTATTTTGATGGCAAAGTTCAGTATCCTTTCGGATACGGATTGTCCTATACAAGCTTCAGCTACGAATGGAAACAGCAGCCTGCTGCGATCAGATCAACAAAGGATACGATCTCTTTTTCTGTATCAGTAATAAATACCGGAAAGATCAATGCCGATGAAGTGGCGCAGGTCTATATCAGTTATCCTAACCTTCCGGATATGCCTGTAAAAGAATTGAAGGCTTTCAAAAAAATAACGGTAAATGCGGGTGGAGAACAAACAGTACAATTCCGTGTGCCGGTGGCTGAACTGCAGAAATGGGATACGCCAACCAGGAACTGGAAACTCTATCCAGGGAATTACACGATCACGATCGGCAGCCACGCACAGGATAAAAAACTGAGCGCTTCCCTGAACGTTAAAGCTGGTATTAAATAACAAGCAATTCCCCCAAGATCGAACGAATAAATATGAAACGATTTTTCTTTTTTATGACCACCATTGCTGCGGCTTTCTCTTCCTGTCAGCAAAAAGAAGTGAGTACCGAAGCTGCTGGCGAATATGTCCGTTATGTTGATCCGTTTATCGGAACGGCCTCGCATGGACACGTATTCCTGGGAGCAAATGTGCCGTTTGGCGCCGTACAACTCGGCCCTGTGAATATGACAGAAGGGTGGGACTGGTGCTCTGGTTATAACTATGCCGATTCAGTCGTGATAGGTTTTTCACACACACATCTTAGCGGAACGGGTATCGGGGATCTTGGCGATATCATGCTGATGCCTGTGTCTGGCTCCATAGATTCTCTTTACTCTTACGGAAGAGTAAGGCCGCGTCCCGGATACTTCTCTCTTTACTCACATGATGAGGAAAAAGCGGAACCGGGTTACTATTCCGTAAAACTGAAACGCTATAATGTGCTGGCGGAAATGACCACCACTCAACGTGTCGGTTTTCACCAGTATCATTTCCCTCAGAAAGATACAGCCAGTATCGTGGTAGATCTTGAATCCGGCATTGGTTGGGATATGCCGGTGGCAACTTCTCTTACCCTGGTGAATGACACCACCATTACCGGCACACGCCGCTCCAAAGGCTGGGCGGTGGATCAGCAGATCTTTTTTACTGCGCATCTATCCGCGCCTGTAAAAAAGATCTCTTTGTATGACAGTACTGAGGCGTTGACCGGCAGTACTGCTTCAGGAAGGAAGCTGAGAGCCGTGCTTCAGTTTGGTCAGGTAACTGATGCGGTAAAAGTGAAAGTGGGTATTTCTCCCGTTTCTATAGAAAATGCTGCCGGTAATATCCAGGCAGAATTACCCGGTTGGGATTTTGCTGCTACCAGGAAACAGGCAAACCAGCAATGGGAAAATGAACTGGCAAGGATAAAAGTAAAGACAAAAGACACTGCACGCCTTCGTACTTTCTATACGTCTTTGTATCATACAATGATCGCACCGTCTACCTTCAATGATCATAATGGTGATTACAGGGGGACCGATGGTAAGATCTATAAAGCGGCTGGTTTTACTAACCTTACTACCTTTTCTTTGTGGGATACCTATCGCGCGGCAAATCCTTTGTATACATTGATGCAGCCTGACCGGGTAAATGATATGATCAGTTCCATGCTTGCGATCTATCAGCAGCAGGGGCGATTGCCGGTATGGCATCTGGTGGGAAATGAAACGAATACTATGCCCGGAAACAGTTCCGTGCAGGTAGTGGCTGATGCCTATCTGAAAGGGTTCCGGGGATTTGATACAATGCTCGCATGGGAGGCGGTGAAAGCAACGCAAATGCAGGACGCCCGCGGAATGTCATTTGTGAAAAAGAATGGATACATCCCGGCAGACAGCATTGTTGAATCTGTCGCAATGGGACTCGAATATGCGATCAGTGATTGGGGTGTTGCACAAATGGCAAAGAAAATGGGCCTCGAAAAAGATTATCAATACTTCAGCATACGTGCATTGAACTATGAGAAGTATTTTGATACATCGATCCGTTTTGTAAGAGGCCGTGTTTCTGCAGATAAATGGCGTACGCCATTCAGCCCGCTGGAAGCCCGCCACATGCGTGATGATTTTGCAGAGGGAAACTCCTGGCAGTATTCCTGGATGATCCCGCATGATGTGGAAGGACTGGTCCGCCTGATGGGCGGTGTAGACGCGTTCAATAACAAGCTTGATTCCCTGTTCACGCTTAAAGGAGACATGGGGCAACATGCTTCCGCAGATATCACAGGCCTGATCGGCCAGTATGCGCATGGTAATGAACCAAGTCATCATGTTGCTTATCTGTCAATGTACACCGGCCAGCCATGGAAAACGGCTGATCGTATCAGGTATATTGTCGACAGTCTCTATTCTGATAAATACGATGGTCTTTGCGGTAATGAAGACGTTGGCCAAATGTCTGCATGGTATGTGTTATCTTCTCTTGGCTTTTACCAGGTGAATCCTTCCAATGGAAAGTTTGTATTTGGTAGCCCGGTAATGGACGAAGCGATCATTCAGACAGGAAAGAATACTACTCTCCGGATCGAAGTGAAGAACAATAGCCCGGTCAATAAATATATTCAGTCGATCCAGTGGAATGACAAACCTTATGAACGTTCCTGGATGAGCTACCGCGACATGATGAATGGCGGAAAGCTGGTCATAGAAATGGGGCCGACACCTTCCACGGTTTGGGGTGTTGCTCCGTCTTACTGGCCTACTTCGTCTGTTGAGTAGGCGGGAGATGGGGGAAGTTTGAGAGGAACCTAAGGAGCGAACCCTATAGTTACAAACAAAACCGACTTAACAACCACATCAATTGTTCATATGACTACAAGAAAAACATTTATTCAGCAGATGGGGTTGCTGACTACCGTAGCAGTAGCGCAACCGTCAAAGCTGTGGGCGGCTTCCAATGAATTCGAATCAAAACGACCACCGCTTGCACAAAGACATTTTACGAGCGAAGCGGTGGAGGCAATGATCAAAAAGATCAAATCGGGGATCAGCAACCCCGAACTGGGTTGGTTGTTTGAAAACTGTTTTCCCAATACATTGGATACAACAGTTGATTTTTCTGTACAGAACGGCAAGCCTGATACGTATGTTATCACCGGAGATATAGATGCGATGTGGCTGCGCGACAGCACGGCGCAGGTGTGGCCTTACCTGCCATTGATGAAAACTGATCCGAAGTTGCAGCAGTTGGTCGCAGGAGTGATCAACCGCCAGGTAAAGAATATCCACCTTGATCCGTACACCAATGCGTTTTATAAAGATGGCTCGCAGGTGAGTGAATGGAAGCATACCGATATCACGGATATGAAGCCGGGTGTACATGAGCGCAAGTGGGAGATCGATTCACTTTGTTATCCGATCCGCCTGGCATATCACTACTGGAAGATCACAGGCGATACTATTCCGTTCGATGCTGCGTGGAAGGAATCGATCGTATTAACGGTGAAGACATTTAAAGAACAGCAACGGAAAGACGGCAATGGTCCATACACTTTTCAACGGACTACTTTCTGGGCTACAGACGGTGTGCCGTTGAGTGGCTATGGTTACCCGGTGAAGCCGGTTGGATTGATCTGTTCTATTTTCCGCCCAAGTGATGATGCGACGATCTTTCCCTTCCTGATCCCATCCAATTTCTTTGCGGTAGTGTCCCTGAAACAAGCGGCAGAAATGTTGAACGCTATCCATAAAGACCAGGCATTGGCAAAAGAATGCACTGCACTGGCGCAAGAAGTGTCTGCAGCACTGAAACAATATGCCACTGCAACGCATCCGAAGTTTGGTAAAATATACGCCTTTGAAGTGAACGGATACGGGAGTTTTAACCTGATGGATGACGCGAACGTTCCTTCATTATTATCGATGCCTTATCTGGGTTCAGTAAATTCCAGCGATCCGGTCTACCAGAATACGCGACGCTATGTGTGGTCATCTGAAAATCCTTTCTTCTTTAAAGGAAGCGCAGGCGAAGGGATCGGTGGGCCGCATGCAGGGATGGACATGATCTGGCCAATGAGCATCATCATGCGCGGGCTGACAACTACCAATCCCGCGGAGATCAAACAGTGCATTACCTGGTTGCAGGCAACGCATGGCGGAACAGGATTTATGCATGAATCATTTCATAAAAATGACCCGGCGAAATTTACCCGTAAATGGTTTGCCTGGGCAAATACATTATTCGGAGAACTGATCATGAATGTCTATCAGAAACACCCACAACTGTTAAATAAATAAGGATGAAAGCTGATCTTAAAAATATAGCCGCTGCTGTTGCTGGAACCTTCCTGGCATTGACCGCTGCGGCACAGGTAAATTCCATAGCCATCACAAAAGGCTGGCAATTCCGGGAAGCAGATGAGGCCCGCTGGTATCCCGCTAAAGTGCCCGGCGAAGTACACACAGATCTTTTAGCCAATAAACTGATCGGCGATCCTTTTTACAGGGATAATGAAAAGAAATTGCAATGGATAGAGCGGGAGGACTGGGAGTATAAAACATCGTTCGTTGTGCCTCCGGCTGCTTTGTCTAAAAAGCAAGCTGAGCTCGTCTTTGACGGGCTGGATACCTATGCAGATGTGTATGTTAACGGAAAGCTGGCTCTTTCTGCGGATAATATGTTCCGCCAGTGGCGCGTTGATGCGAGATCATTATTAAAAGCAGGCGCAAATGACCTTCGTGTTGTTTTCAGATCCGCACAGAATATTGTCGATTCATTTGCAAAGGCTGACCTGCCTTACGTGATCCCGGATAATCCCCGCGCTTATGTACGTAAAGCCCAGTTTCATTTTGGCTGGGATTGGGGACCAAAGTTCACGACCTGCGGCATCTGGAAAGATGTGCGTCTCGAATACTTTGATGAAAAGCCGGCAGAAAAGCCATTCGTTCCTCCAGTAAAAGTTGAGCTGGTGGAAAAGCCGGATGAGAAAGGAACGTCCTTCTATTTTGCAATAGATGGTAAGCCTGTGTATATGAAGGGGGCTAACTATATTCCTTCTGACGCTTTTGTTACAAGAATGACCAGGGATGACTATCGTAAGATGCTGATGATGGCGAAAGATGCCAACATGAATATGCTGCGTGTTTGGGGCGGGGGTATCTACGAAAATGATTATTTCTATGACCTTTGCGACTCATTAGGGATCTATGTCTGGCAGGATTTTATGTTTGCCGGAACAATGATACCCGGAGACGAAGCTTTTTTCAAAAATGTGAAAGAAGAAGTATTTCAACAGGTGAAGCGTCTGCGTCATCATAAATCCATTGTCCTGTGGTGTGGGAATAATGAAGATGAAGAAGCCTTTTTCAAATGGGGATGGCATAGCTCATTCCGCATTTCAAAGTCGGACTCAGTGAAATTATGGAAAGATTATACAAGAATGTTCCGGGATAGCATACCGAAATGGTTAAAAGAAGTAGATCCGAGCCGTCCATACATCAGCAGCTCGCCCCGCTATCACTGGAGTCAGTCTCAGAGTCTGACAGAAGGAGACAGTCATTACTGGGGTACCTGGTGGGGAGGTGAAGACTTTGAAGTGTTCGAGAAGAATACGGGGCGTTTTATCAGCGAATATGGTATGCAGGCCATGCCGGACTATAGCAGTATTGAGGCGATCACGCAACCTCAGGACCGTTATCTCTTCTCTGATGTGTTACGGAATCATCAACGCGCCGGTAATGGATTCAAAAAACTGGAAGGGTATCTGAAAAAATATATGATCGATTCTGCAGTGATCAATCATCTCAGCGTAGAAGATTATGTGTATCTCACCCAGTGTGTGCAGTATTATGGCTTCAAGAATATGATCCTGATGCACCGCAGCAAGTCTCCTTACAATATGGGTACGCTGCTTTGGCAATTGAATGATTGCTGGCCGGTTGCCAGTTGGAGTATTACGAACTACTACGACCGTAAACCCAAAGCTGCATGGTATGCGGTGAAACACACGTATGATGATGCAAATCTGCCAGCAAGAGATAAAGGCTATCCGAAAGATCTTGAGCTTAAAGATCCGGCAGTAAAGTGGAGATGGGTGGGTAGTGAGTTAGTGCTGACGGCCTCTTCATTTGCAAAATATGTGTTCGTGGATATACCTGGATTGAAAGGAAAGCTGAGCGATAACTACTTTGATCTTGAACCGGGAGTTGAAAAGAGGGTCCGGGTAGAAGGTGCAGTGTCTGCGAAGCCTTCCGCGGTCAGGATCAAAACCCTGTATGATGTCCGTGCAGCGGCTTCAAAGCTGAAGAAGTAGCAGGCTGATTTTGGAAGCGATAAACCCTTTTGAGGGTGCCATATAAGCGACTTCGTGATTGTACAATAGAGACCCCGTGGGGGTCTTTATTGTTTTAAGGGAGTTCTGATCCCAAAAGAGAAGCGTCACATTAAAAAAAAGAAAGCTCTTGAAGGAGCTTTCTTTTTTTTAATTGCAGGAGACCGATCAGATCTCAATAGTTTCTCCGATTCCAGGCAGAGACAGTTGCAGTCCTGCATTTTCAAAAGCCTGTTTTGCTTTTGCAGGATCCAGTTTAATGAAGCCGAATGTGTCATAGTGTACACCAACCACTTTCTTCACTTTTACGAAACCTGCGGCTGTGATCGCTTCCTGTATGCCCATCGTCAGACGGTCGCCGATGGGGAAGACAGCAAAGTCGGGTTGAATAAATTCAGGGATCAGCTTCATGTCCATTGTAAGTCCCGTATCACCGCTATAGTAAAAGCTCCCGTCTTTGGTTTCAAACACGTATCCGCAGGCAATACCGGCATAACTGCCGTCAGGAAAGCTGCTGGAATGAACGGCGGTCACGCATTTTACTTTGCCGAAATCAAATTGAGCCATGCCACCAGGATTGATCGGCTGAACGTTCTGCAAGCCCTGTTTACTGAAATAATCATATACTTCCCAAACCCCCAATACAAGTGCGCCCGTTCTTTTTGCGATAGCAACAACGTCCAGTATATGATCAAAGTGGCCGTGAGATACAAAAATATAATCAGCCTCAATGTTATTAATGTCTATATCCTTTGCCAGTTCGTTGCCGGTAATGAATGGGTCGAATAAGATTGTTTTGCCGCCGGCTTTTACGGAGAAGCAGGAATGGCCAAAATAAGAGAGTTGCATAATGTCTGTTTTAGGTTAGAGATGATATCTTTCAGAGAATTTTGTGCAGATGCAAATAAAGCAAACTTTCTTACGCTAAAGCAGCGGATCGTTGTTTTGTTCGTGCAAAAACTTGTCAGATCCGTTCCTGCGGATCTGCCCGCCACTAATGTGGAAATAAATCCTCTTCGTGCTTATATTATTCACTTCCCGCCACATAAAGTGTATCATAAACTGACTAAGGAGCAGTAATCATACCGTTAATGTAACGGCCTTCTTTTTGTACACTTTGTCAGGTATTCCTGTAGGTATCGATCATCTGCAGATTATTCACAAAAAAAACGATCTCATGAAACATGCTACAGATACATCCGGTGAAATACTGGATTTTGATTTTTCAAGACCAGGTGTGCCATCCACAGCTGAATCGTTGCATCCGGTGCTGACGAAGCAGGAGAACCATTATCTGGCTTCCTGGACTACGGAGATGGGAGCGGAGATCTCGGGTAGTGGCGACACGCCGGAAATTGCTTTGCAGAAATGGGATGAGGCTTTGCAACAACATCTCCTGAAAACAAATACCCAGAAAAAATTGTCGGATGAACTTGCCGCCCTTGCTGAAAAAAGACAGAACGCTTCCGGCGATGCGCGTAAAGCTGAAGATACAGAGGATGTAAAGGAAGGATTGCCCATCAGAAGCGAGATCAACCCGGAAAACACCGTCGAAAAAAAGCCGAGAGAACATACGGCGGATGATAGTAATCAGAATGGAAGCGAATGAGTGAAAAGTAAAAGCTCAAAAGTAAAAAGTGAAAAGATCAGGTTTAAAAGCAGGAGATCTGTTTCGATCAGCGCAACTGATTTTTTTACTTTTTACTTTTGAATTTTCAGTTACAAAGTGACCACCACTTTCCCAACTGTTCTTCCGGACTCGACCAGGTCATGTGCTTTTCCGATTTCCTCAAATGAAAATGTTTGCGGTACATGTGCTTTGATTTTTCCGGTTTCAAGTAATCCTGCAATAGCCTTCATGTCGTCGCCATTTGATTCCACCATAAAAAAGAAACCATTCACCCCTTTCGCCTTTGCTTTTGAAGTCACATCTTCGCTTAGTCCGGATGGAATGCTGATGAGTATGCCGCCTGGTTTTGCAACTTCCAGTGAGTTGTCAATATTATTGCCGCCAACAGCGTCAAGAATAAAGTCAAATTCTTTATCGCTGTTCTTCCAGTCATAACCGTGATAATCGATATGATCATCTGCCCCCAATCCTACTACAAATGATTTGTTTTTTGCAGAAGATGTGCCCGTTACATGAGCACCGATAAGTTTGGCGAGCTGAACAGCGAAATGACCGACACCACCCGCCGCCGCATGGATCAACACCTTTTGTCCCGCCTGAACATTTGCCTTATGCGTAAGCGCCTGGTAGGCCGTCAATGCAGCAAGTGTAGCGGCAGCAGCCTGTTCGTGTGGAATATTTGCCGGTTTTATTGCCAGATGTGACGCAGGTGCTGCAACAAATTCGGCATACGCTTTACCATGGCCGGGAAAATTGACCATCCCGAATACTTCATCACCTTCCTTGAATTTTGACGATTGACTTTCCGTTACAATGCCGGAAATATCCCAGCCAAGTATCAGCGGTTGCTGTTCCTTTATACGGCCGTATACACCTTTGCCACTGCGGGATTTTACGTCAACCGGATTTATGCTGATGGCTTTCACCTGCACTAGTACTTCGTCTGTATTTAACGCGGGCTTTGCTATTTCTTCAATGCGGAGACGGTCTGTCCCTCCTGGTTCTGTTAAAACAATTGCTTTCATGATGATTAAGTTATAAGGTCAAAATTATACTGTCTATTGGTTTATTTTATGGTATAACTTTGACAAAAAATGGTATTTTCGCGTATTGCAGATCTTTCCGGATAGTCATCTGTTCAATCAAAAAACATGCAGAAAGAAAATCTTTACGAGCCTTTTTCCGTGGCATATGAAACGCTGAATGAGGGTCCCGAGCGCGCGCATCAGCACAGTTTTTTTGAACTGGTGTATATCGTTTCGGGTAAAGGGGTGCAATGTATCAATAAGAATAATTTTGATTACCGGGAAGGTCACATGTTCCTGATCACTCCGGAAGATTGTCATTCTTTCAAAGTGCACGAGCCTACTACTTTCTTTTATCTGCGCTTCAATAATATCTATCTCAAAGATGCCGGGCTGATAAAAGATAATATCCAGCGGCTTGAATTCATTTTACAGAATGCAAATCACCGCCCGGGTTGTATTCTTCGCAACCAGGTAGACAAGCAGCTTGTCCGTCCCATGGTGGAAGCCATCATCAGGGAGTATGTTAATCGTGACATCTACAACCGGGAACTGATCCAGCAACTGGTAAATACAATGATCATCGTTGTTGCGCGGAATATTGCACTCTATCAGCAGTTGGATGTCACGGAACAGACAGAAGAAAAAGCAATGGATATTCTGCATTATATCCAGGCAAACATTTATGACCCCAATAAACTGAGAGGAGAGAATATCAGTCGCGAGTTTAACATCTCATCGGCTTATCTGAGCCGCTACTTCAAGCAGCATACCGGCGAAACCATGCAGCAATATATTGCCGGGTACAAAACAAAGCTCATTCAGCACAGGCTGCAGCACAGCGATAAACGTATCAATGAAATTGCGAGCGAATTCAACTTCACGGACGAAAGCCATTTTAATAAGTACTTCAAAGCGCAGTTCGGGCAAACGCCGGGAGAGTACAGGAGACAAATGCCTGGTGGGGCGAGAAGGGAGAGCGTTTGAATTGAGTTGCGTAAGGCCCGCTCTAAATCTCCTCGAAGGGAGAGATTTAGAGCGGGCCCTCCTTTACTGTTTAATAAACTCCGAAGGAGTTTTCCCATAAGTTTTTTTAAACTCCTCTGTAAAATGCTTTCTGTTGAAGCCAACCATGTAGGCCACTTCAGCTACGTTCCTGTCTTTCTGAAGCAGCAATTCCGCAGCCTTTTTTAATCGTAGTGATTTAATAAAATCGTTAACCGTTAACCCGGTGAGTGCTTTTATCTTTTTATAAAGAATAGGAGCACTCATGTTCATTTTATACGCAAGCGTACTAACATTGAACTCCGGGTCATCCATTAATTCATCAATAACAAGCAGTGCCTTTTCAACGAACTGCCGGTCTGCTTCGCTTATCGTAGCCAGCGGTTCTTGTTTCAGGGGTTCCGCTTCCTGTGTGATTGCGGATAGCTGTCTGGCCAGTTGCCGGCGCATCGCCTCGCGCCCTGCTACAAGGTTTTTGGTTTGCAGCTCCAGTAACTGGATGCTGAACGGTTTTGTTACATATGCATCAGCACCATTGGTCAGCCCTTCCAGTTGGTTCTCATGATCCGCTTTTGCAGTCAGCAGGATAACGGGTATATGACTTGTCCGGAGATCCTGTTTCAATTGGCGGCATAACGTAAATCCGTCCATTTCAGGCATCATCACATCGCTGATCACAAGATCAGGGATCTGTTGTGTGGCGGCTTCCCAGCCCAGTAAACCATTTTCACAAGTGACTATATTGAACAGCGGCGCAAGCGACTCCCGGATAAATGCACTCAGCTCTGCATTGTCTTCCACCAGCAGTATCGTTGGTAGTATGCTGTCTGCACTTGTATCGGGAACTGTGATCTGCAGATCCGGTAAAACTTTCGAATGCATGGTTGTTACCGGTGAATGAGCTACCAACTGCTCTTCACTGAAATGACGGTTGCCTTTCCGCAATAATACCGTAAAGCAGGTTCTCCCCGGCTTGTCATTCTCTGAACGTTCACTCACTACCTTTAATTCCCCTTTGTGCAATTCTACTATACTTTTTGACAAAGCGAGGCCAATACCATAACCCGTATTTTGCGATGTATGTTCGCTCACCTGGAAGAAGTTCTCAAACAGCCGTGGCAGATATGCCGGCGCAATGCCTTTGCCGTTATCCTCCACATCAATTTGTACATCCGATTTATTCCCGGTGATTCGCAGGCTTACGTTACCATTCGCAGGCGTGAACTTGATCGCGTTCGTTAGAAGATTGAAGATCACTTTTTCCATCTGCCGCTTGTCGATATACGCTTTGATATCCGGCTGACTACTGGTCAATGAAAGCGTGATATTTTTTTCTTCCGCCAGCGATTGAAATGCCTGAAAGATATGGCTGGCGAATTCAACAATATTCTCTTCACTCACCTGTAGCTGGAGGTTATTGCTTTCCGCTTTTCTGAAGTCCATCAATTCTTCTACCAGGTGAGAGAGACGGTCTGTGTTTGTTTTTACCTGTTGCAGTTGGCGCTGTTGCAACTGCTCCTGGTTTAATTGCAGCAATCTTTCAACAGGTCCGCCGATCAGTGTCAGTAGTGTCCTGATCTCATGTGATACATTTGTGAAGAAATTCAGTTTGAACTGCTGCAGCTCCCGTTCTTTCTTGAACAACTCGCGAAGCCAGAAAAAACGAAGGAGGAAGAATATGATCGCAGCGAGAATGAGTGCGTATGCTGTATAGGCATACCAGGTCTGCCAGACAGGCGGCAGAACGGTTATTTCCAGCCTTGCCGGTTCATCCATCCAGATGCCATCATTGTTAGCGCCCTTTACCAGTAGCGTATATCTGCCAGGTGACAGGTTGTTGTACGTTACGCTGGTGGCGGTAGTATGGTTCCATTCTTTTTCAGCGCCTTCCAGTTTGTATGCGTATGCATTTTTTTCAGGCTTGATGAAATTCAGCAACGCGTATTCGATCGTAAAGTTTTGCTGATCGTGGTTCAGCGTGATCTGCCGCTGAAAGTCGATATCTTTTTTTAATATGCCTTTATCCAGGTTGATCGGTACCGGATTTCCAAAAAGCCGGAACCCGGTAAATCGTACTGCTGAACGTTCTCCGTTGACCTGGAGGTTTCCCGGTGTGAATGTGGTGATGCCGTTGCTTCCGCCGAGATACAATTTGCCCAGCGCATCTTTATAAATAGCATTCGCATTGAATTTATTACTGGCAACGCCATCGCTGGTCGTGTAAGTAAGAAAGCGGTCGTGCTGCGGATCATATCTTACCAGTCCCTTGTCTGTTCCACACCAGATATTTCCTTCCGTATCTTCCGCAACACTCAGGATATTGTTGTTAGGAAGACCATGTTTTAGAAGGTACGTTGTGAAGTTCCCTGTTTTTACATCATATCGGCTTAGCCCCCCATAGTAAGTGCCGATCCAGATATTTCCTGAATGATCTTCTGTGATCGAATTGATCGCGTCGCCCTGCAGGCTTGCCGGATCATTGTCCTTTCGACGGAATACCTTGAGTTCATCTGTTTTTCGGTCATACCTGCATAGCCCGGCACTCGTTCCGATCCACAGGTACTTCCGTGAATCTTCAAACAGGACACGGATATTTTTATTGGGTAGTCTCGCGTTTACAGGCGTTCTGGATGTTTTCGATGGAAGGCTGCCGTTTTCCGGTTTGAGAATGGTAAGCCCGCTTTGCGCTCCCACCCATAAAGTGCTGTCGCTGGTTTGGAGCAAACACAAGATCTCATCAAAGTTGATGACATCCCTGTTTTGCCTGCTTAAGGCATATCTTCTGAAGGAGTTTGTTTTTTCATCATAGAGGTTGAGGTCTTCGCCATAAGATGGACCGATCCAGATCCGGTCCTGGCGGTCGCGATAAACGACCTTGATCAGGTTGGAGCTGATCGAATGCGGGTCAGCCGGGTTGTTCTTATAGTTCGTGTACTGATTTGCCCTAGGGTCAAGGCAATTCAGGCCGCCACCTTCTGTACCGATCCAGAGACGGTTGTCTTTATCTTTTGAGATCGTACTGACAATATTGTTACTGATATGGATCGCGCTGTTTGCCGCGATCGTTTCAAACGGTGTGCTTCTTGAATAAATAAAGTTCAGTCCGCCATGATAGGTGCCTATCCAGACCGTGCCTGTTGCATCCTGGTAGATGGAGTGGATCGAATTATTGCTTAGGCTCGAGGGATCAAGCGGATCATGCTTGTGTAAGGTGGATTCCAGCGTAACGGGATCAACGACCAGTACACCATCCTGTGATCCTACCCAGAGCTTTCCGTCGCGCGTAGTGATGATCTTGCGGATATTGTTCAGCGCATTTCCGGTGGACGTCCGGTAGGGGCGGCTATTGCCGAGACTATCCATTATATGCAGGCCGCCATGAAAAGTGCCGATCCATAGGTTTCCCCGGGAGTCACCGGCAACGCTGGTGATATAATCTTCGGGAAGAATATTAGGTGTCGACTGCTTGTTGTACGTTTTTACCTTTTCATTCCGGTCGAAGCAAACAAGTCCCGCATAGCTCCCGATCCAGAGTTTGCCGTCTTTTCCTCTGTAAATAGATCTTACCATGTTTCCGCTGGTATTCAGCATCGGCACTTTCGGATATGCTTTTTTGAAATAGTTGACCGAATCTTTGGATGGCTTGAACAGACCATGATACGTTCCTGCCAGCAGGTCACCATTCAGGTCTTCGTAAAGCGTGCTTACATAGCAGGTTTTCAGCCCCTCAAATTTCATCCGTTCAAAGGAGTCGGTTTCCGGGTTGTATTTGAGTAATCCGAGCGAGGAGCCGATCCACAGCACGCCATTTTTGTCAGTCAGCAGTGCATTGATGATATTATCGCTGATGCTGGTGGTGTCGGCATATATGTTCTTATAACTTTTGAACCGGCTGCCGTCATAGCGGTTTAGACCATACCTTGTTCCATACCACATAAAGCCCTGGCGGTCTTCGGTAATGCTGAGGATGGAATTATTGGAAAGGCCGTTGTCGACCGTCAACTGGCGGAAGTGCGCGGATTGGGCCAGCGACCAGACCGGTGTTATCAGCAGGAACAGATATGCGAGAAGCCTTAACATGTTTCGGGAATTCGTTCGTCCGGTGAAAATAGTGCATTAATTGTAAGCTGCTTCGCTCAGCTCTTTGGTTGCCTTGCGTGATGCCCATGTCATGTTCTTATAGTGCCCGCAGTAGTTTCCCGCAGATTTGCGCGGATACAGGTGCAGGTGCGCAGATTGGTGCCGGTTCAGAGGTTATCAGCAGGTCTGCCAGTCAATCTTAAGTTTTCTTTTCGCTCTTAGCGGAATCTCTTGCGCCCTTTGCGTAGCTCCTACGCCACTCAGATCTCCGGGGCTTCACTATCCTGTCATTAACCCTGATCTAAGGCTCCTTTCTACACTCATCCTCCGTTGTTCCTCTGTCACCCTTCCAACACTGGACAAAAAAGAGCTGTCCTATATCCGATTTTAAAGCCGGCAATTTTAAATTTGATTGACAATCATAATCTTGTACATTTTATGTGGTCTAAATTTTTAAGATTTCCGGCTTATCTTTTAGGATATCCGCCCCGGTTTTCCCCTGTCTTTCTAAACTTTACACGTGTTGCGGCAGCGTCGTTCACAAGCCGGCCGCACTCCCAAACTCCTAAAACGATTGCTATGATTTGTTTGAAAAGACTATCCTTTTTATCCGTCTTTTACCTGCTCTGCCTCTCCGCCACTGCCCAGAACCCCGCCAATCCTTTTGCCTTCAGGGGCACCATCAGGGATGCTTCGCTGAAGCCATTAGAAGGCGTTACTGTTACTAAAAAAGGTACCAATAACACGGTTCAGTCGAAGGCAGACGGCTCCTTCAATATTACCAGTAAAGACAGTGCGCTGACCCTTGTGTTCAGCTTTGTTGGAAAGATCCCGCAGGAACTGGCCCTTACTTCTCCCCGCGCTGATATTTCCGTTATTATGGCTGATAGCAGCGTGAGTATGGAAGATGTAGTGGTGATCGCTTACGGGAAGACGTCCAAAAAACTCGTATCTAATTCCGTTGTAACCCTCACCGCAAAGGATGTGGAAGATCTTCCGGTCGCATCTCCGGCAGAAGCGATGGTGGGCCAGGTAGCGGGAGCCAATATCTCCACGCCAAGTGGTGAACCGGGCCAGAATCCGTACATCAGGATCCGTGGACTGGGTTCCATCGGTGCCGGGAATAACCCACTGTTCGTGGTGGATGGTTACCCGCTTAATAATAATGACAACTTTTATAACATCAACTCGGCCGATATCCAGTCGATCCAGATCCTTAAAGACGCGGCCGCCTGCGCTATTTATGGTTCCCGTGGCGGTAACGGGATCGTACTCGTTACAACAAAACGGGGCGCGATTGGTAAAACGAAATTCTCGGCGAATGTTTACGGCGGTATTTCGAACGTAAGCAAAACCATCAAGCTGCTGGATAAAGATCAGTACATGGATTATACGCTGGAAGCCTATAAGAATTCAGGCCTCACTCCACCGGCGGGCATCACAGATCCTTCCGCACTGGCAAATACGGACTGGCAGGATGAGATCTTCAGAACCGGCTATCAAAGCAACTACCAGATCTCAGCTTCCGGCGGAACCGAGAATGCAAAATTCTATATCACCGGTAACTATTTCAAGCAAACCGGAGTGGTGGACAATACAGGTTTCGACAGGATCCTGCTACGCGCGAACTATGAAGCAAAGCTTTCGAAAAAACTGCGCTTCAGCCTTACACTCGCACCGAACTTCAGCCGTACTGATACAAAACCGATCCAGGGTAATTTCAATAACTCCACTATCAGCAATGGCGGACAGGCGAATATCGGCGCTGTGGTGACCACGGCTTTGCTGATGCCACCGATCATTCCGGTGTTTACGGACAATGGTAATTATGGACAACCGCTCACGCTCTTCGGTAATGCCGTGAACGTAGGTGGTCTGTATAACCCGATCGCTACACTGGATCTTTACCGTGACAAATCCAATTCATTCAAGGGAATGATGATCAGTAATCTTGAATATGAGATCATCCGCAATCTGACCTTTAAAACAACCCTCGGAGGTGAAATGCTTTCCGATCGCCGTAATTTCTATGTACCAGCTACTCTTGCAAACGGCAGTGCGCCAACGGCAAATCTTAACAACCCCATCCTCGCAGGCATCAATGCACAGCAACGTAACAGCACGACCTACAACTGGGTATGGGAGAATACGCTGAACTATTCAAGAACATTGTTTGGCGAGCATCGCATAGATGCACTTGCCGGCTACGGCGCTCAGCGGAACACAACAGAGAACTCTTCTGTCAGTGGCCAGGCTTCCTCTTATACCAACACAGATGTGGAGTATGTTACAGGGGCCGGTAATATACTTGGCACGGCAGGTTATTCTGCGAACGCGCTGGTGTCTGTGTTCGGAAGATTGAACTACAGCTTTAAAGACAGGTATATCGTATCGGCATCCGTACGTTCAGATGGCTCTTCCCGTTTCGGATCTGATAACCGGTATGCGACATTCCCTTCAGTATCTGTTGCATGGCGTGTTGCCGATGAGAAATTTATGAAGAAGTTTGAACAGATCAGTGAACTGAAACTGCGTGCAAGCTATGGTATCACCGGCAATAACAATATCGGTGATTATAACTGGCAGGCTTACGGAGCCGCCGCGAATTATATATTCGGACCCAATGCAGGTAACCGTGTCTATGGATTTGTGCCTAATTCTGTGGCGATCAAAAATCTTACCTGGGAAACAAATAAGCAGACAGATCTCGCTCTTGAGTTAGGATTGCTGCGCAACCGGATCTATCTCGTTGTTGAAGCATACGAACGGAATACAACCAATCTGCTGCTCAACCGCAACGTGCCTGCACTCGTTGGTTTTGCCAACCGTGTGCTGAACAATGTCGGTAAAGTAAGGAACCGTGGTCTGGATATACAATTGCAAACGACCAATATCAACCAGAAAGATTTCAAGTGGACAACCAATGCGAATATCTTCTGGATGAATAATAAAGTGATCGCGCTGACAAGCGCAAGTGATCAGATCCTGTTTGATCCGGTATTCGGTTATACATCCGCCATCCGTGTAGTGCCGGGAATGCCTATGGGGACTTTCTTTGGCTACAAACAGGTTGGTGTATACATGAATGAAAATGATGTGGCGAACAGTGCTGTCTGGGCTGCGGGCGGTTCAAGACCCGGCGATATCAAATATGAAGATGTTAATGACGATAAGAAGATAGATGCGGCGGATATTCAGCCCCTGGGCAATCCGTTCCCTAAGTTCTCTTATGGGTTACAAAACAGTTTTACCTATAAGAAGTTCACCTTCAGTTTCAGCATCCAGGGAAGCTACGGCGGTAAGATCCTGAATGGTACAGATCGATATGTATATAATTTCTACGGTCGTGTGAATGCCCGTGAGAATGCGCTCAACCGCTGGCGATCAGAGGATGAACCGGGTGATGGCATGACGCCGCGTGTGTTGAATGGCGCTCAGTCATGGCTCAATGCATTCTCTACATACCAGTTGTTTGATGCGTCTTTCCTTCGGATCCGGAATGTACAGGTGCGTTATACCCTGCCTTCTCCGTTCGTGAAGAAAATGGGGTTGAGCTATGCAAGCGTATACGTAATGGCGCAAAATCTGCACACGTTCTCCAGCTATTTCGGTTATAACCCGGAAGCAAATCTGTATGGTAACTCCACCAACCCTACCTACGGGGTTGACCAGGGTGCTTATCCGCTGAACCGTACCATTACACTTGGAGCCAATATCAGTTTTTAACCTTAACGATTGTGAATTATGAAACAGACTATCAATAAATATATCTTCCTGTTTACACTTGGACTATCGCTCATTATTGCGGGTTGCTCCAAAGACTTTATCGACCTTACGGATCCTACACGGATCGAAACGGACGGGTACTATAATGATTCGGCCAGTATTTCCACGGCAGTGATCGCCGCATATGCGGGATTGCAGGAAGTGTATGGCAAAGCAAGCGGCAGCCGCGGGATCTATCCTATTGCGGAGATCGCTTCTGATAACACAACAGCAGTGGTAGAAGGAAGCGGTGTGGGTGATTTTGAGTTTTTCCAGGCCACTTCATCAAACCAGGTCTTGCAAACACAATGGACTTACAACTACCGGGTGATCGCAAGATGTAATCTTGTATTGTCAAGGATCGATGCGGTTGCCATGAATGCGGTAGTGAAAGAAAGATACAAATCCGAAGTGAAGTTCATCCGTGCCCTCACATATTTCAACCTGGTTAGAACGTTTGGTGGTGTACCCGTTGTAACTAAAGAGATCAGGACGATCGAAGAAGCGTATGAGTATGGTCGCGCTTCCGTTGAAGAAGTGTATATCCAGATAGAACAGGACCTGAACGAAGCAAAAGCAGATGTGAATCTGCCCGACAGGTATGCTGCTCCTGCGGATCTCGGACGTGTGACAAAAGCGGCGGTACGCGGGTTGCTGGGTAAAGTTTACCTGACGGAGAAGAAATACAATGAAGCCGTGACTGAACTCGGCGGTTATGTTTCGGCCTATGATAATACGATCCATTCATTACTACCGAACTATTCAGACATATTCCTTACGACCAATGAAATGAATGCGGAGATCGTATTTGCTGTCCGCTACACAAAAGGAAATGTTCCTTCAACCGGCAGTCCATTCCCTAATCATTTCTCCCGCACAACTGCTGAAGCGGGTGGCGTTGGCACCGGTTATCAGTTCAATACGCTCCGGAAAGACCTGGTGGATACGATGACAGCACAGGGTGCTGCAGATAAAAGAACAGCTGTCTCATTTGTTGCATCCGGCACCGGTGCATGGATCACACGCAAGTATCGTGATACTCCCGCGCAGGATCTTGATGCAGACTGCGACTGGATCGTCTTGCGCCATGCAGACATTCTGCTGTTGTATGCAGAGGCGCTGAATGAACAAAGTGCAGCGAACGTAGCAACGGCTGTACCATTTGTGAACCGCATCCGTACAAGGGCAGGCTTTACCGGCGCCGCGCTGCTTGATCCATTGACGGTAACGCAAGGTCAACTGCGTTTGGCAATTGAAAAGGAAAGACGCATTGAGCTGAATCTTGAAGGACACAGATGGTTTGATCTCGTGAGAACGGGGAGAGCGGTTGAAGTGATGAACAATCACTTTACTAAATATGCGATCAGGGTGACGACTACTTCTCCGATCGTTCAGATCCAGGCCTTCCAACTGATTTTCCCGATCCCCATCAATGAGATCAATACGAACCCGATCTTAACACAAAACCCGGGATATAATTGATGATGGACTGGCATAAGGTTCCCGCAGATAGCGCAGATACACCCAGGCTATCGGACACTGATCTCCGAAATCCGCAAGATCTGTGAGAAGTATAAAAAGCTGTCGCCTTTTCGGATATCCGAATCTAAATCTGCGTACTCTGCGGGAACCCTACGCAAAACATTTTACAAGTATGATCAAAATTCCGTACACAGTCTCCGCTTTGTTATTAAGTGTTTGCGTCTTTGCCCAAACTGACGAGTATTCCATTACCATTCCTGTCAGAGTTGCCAACAGTGAAAAGAAGACCTTCAGCGAATGGAAAGACTATCCGACAAGATCCATCGCCACACTGAACGGATTCAAACCGGGCAAACCTGTTGCACTGGATAGCTACGGAGGCCGCAACGATCTTAAAGAAAAACCTACCGGTTTTTTCTATGCAAAGAAGATCGGCAGCCGCTGGTACACGATCGATCCGCAGGGACATCCTTATATCAACGTAGGTATGGTAGAGATCTCTCCCGGACGTTCGGATAGAAGCGTTGCCGCATTGCAGCAAAAATTCAAAAGCAGGGAAGGCTGGGCCGATGCGACGGTCAGGCAATTACGCGACTATGGATTCAACGCATTTGGTGCATGGACGGATAACAAGCTAATGCAGCCGGCTTCTGCCCGGCTGCAATCACCATTTTCTTATACCATTATCAAAAGCTTTATGAGTGATTATGGTAAGAAGCGTGGTGGAACATACCAGGAAAGCGGGCATACCGGTTATCCGGATCGTACAACTTTTGTATTTGATCCCCAATGGGAAAGCTTTTGTGATGAATATGCCAAACAACTCACCGCTACAAAGGATGACGCCAATCTTTTCGGCTATTTCTCCGACAATGAGCTGCCGCTTGAACGATTGACGCTTGATCGTTATCTTGGTAAAAAGGATTCAACTGATCCCGGAAAGGTAGCAGCAAAGAAATGGCTGCAAGAACGGGGATTGACGATCGCCGGGATCACAGACAGCATCCGGCATGAGTTTCTCGGGCTTGTAGCAGAGAAATATTATTCCGCAGTGGCAAAGGCTATAAAGAAGTATGATCCCAATCACATGTACCTGGGGAGCCGTTTGCATAATTATGAATTGAAGGTGCGCCAGGTATTCAATGCGATGAGTAAGTATGTAGATGTGATCGCGATCAATTATTACAGGCACTGGACACCTGTTCAGGCGGATATGGCCAACTGGGAGAAATGGTCGGGCAAGCCTTTTATCATAACCGAATATTATGTGAAAGGAGAAGACTCCGGGATGCCCAATTATTCGGGTGCAGGATGGAATGTGAAAACACAGGAAGATCGTGGTATCTTTTACCAGCATTTCCTGCTTGGTTTGATCGAATCACAACGTTGTGTGGGGTTTCACTGGTTCAAATACCAGGACAACGATCCTACATACACGGCTGTTGATCCGAGCAATCTTGATGCAAACAAGGGCGTTGTCAGGTGGGATTTTTCCAACTATCAGCCCCTGCTGGATAAGATGAAGG
Organism: Terrimonas ginsenosidimutans; assembly: GCF_022012415.1. GTDB lineage: Bacteria > Bacteroidota > Bacteroidia > Chitinophagales > Chitinophagaceae > Terrimonas_A > Terrimonas_A ginsenosidimutans. Next base: position 46,516 of record NZ_JAKLTR010000008.1, on the reverse strand, counting down.
AACTTAATACTCAGGTATATGACCTGGCTGATTATTTTGATAAACGTAAATAAGCGTGTTCAAAACGCATTGCCTTACTTTATGAAAAAACTTTCTTTTCTTTTTATTACCACCATCTTTTTTGTGAGTAATGTTCTTTATGCTCAGCAGATCGACACCGCGAAGATCAAGGCACATCCTCGTCTTCTGCTGATGGACGGCGAAGAAAAAGGGATCCTTTCGCAGATGAAAACGAATTCTTCATGGAATAATTATCACCTCAAAATACTGCAGGAATGTGATGCGATTATTTCTATTGTACCCGTTGAACGTACAATGATCGGGCGCCGTTTGCTGCAGGTCTCCCGCGAAGCGTTAAGAAGGATCTTCTACCTTTCTTATGCTTTTAGAATGACAGGCCAGGAAAAATATGCCACCCGCTGCGAAAAAGAGATGCTGGCTGTAGCGGCTTTCGCAGATTGGAATCCCGCTCATTTTTTGGACGTTGCAGAAATGACAATGGCGGTTGCGATCGGGTACGACTGGTTATTTGCTCGTCTGTCTCCTGCATCAAAAAAAACGATCAGTGATGCGATCAGGCAAAAGGGGATCGCCACTTCCCTGGATCCTCAATATAATGGCTGGTTGAGAAGCAGCAATAACTGGAACCAGGTCTGTAATGCGGGGATCAGCTTTGGTGCTCTCGCGATCTATGAAGATGATCCCGTTGTTGCGAGGCAGGTCATAGAACGTGCCCTGACGAGCATCAGGATCCCCATGAAGCACTATGCGCCGGATGGAAATTACATGGAAGGGTATAGTTATTGGGGTTACGGAACATCCTTCAATGTATTCTTTATTGATGCGATAGAAAAAATATTTGGAACCGATCATGGCTTGTCTGCTCAGCAGGGCTTTTTGCAGACCGGTTTGTTTTATGAGAACCTGGTAAGTCAGTCGTCAGGAAAGCCATTCAATTATTCTGATTGTGGTGGTCATGAAGGGTTGCAGCCAGCTATGTTCTGGTTTGCGCAGAAGAATAAAGACGCGTCGCTTTTATTCCAGGAGAAGCAGTATTTACAGGATCAGTTGTTCGATGTAAAGACGAGTCGTTTTTTACCGGCGGCCGTGATCTGGGGTAAAGATCTTCCATTGGATAAGGTAGTGGCGCCCGATAAAAAGATCTGGATCGCAAAAGAAGATCACCAGGTTGCCATCATGCGGACAAGCTGGGAAAAAGGGAAGGGAATTTATGCAGGCTTTAAAGGCGGGTCGCCTGCTACAAGTCATGCACACATGGACGTTGGTTCTTTTGTGCTGGATATAGATGGTGTTCGTTGGTCGGCTGATCTCGGTATGCAACAATACAATTCGCTTGAGTCTGCGGGACTGCAGATCTGGGATATGTCGCAGGCATCACAACGCTGGAAAGTCTTCCGTTATGCCAACTATTCACATAGTACATTGACGGTGAATGATCAGCTGCAGAACGTAAAAGGCAACGGACGATTGGTGAAATTTTCTGATGATAGTCTGAATCGCCGTGCTGTGATGGATATCAGTTCCGCTTATGAAGGGCAGTTGAAAAGTGTACATCGCGGTCTTGCAATACTTGATGGCAGGACAGTCACGGTCAGAGATGAGATCGAGACTTCAGCTCAGCAGGCAACCATCCGCTGGGTAATGCTTACACCCGCATCGGTTGAAATAACGAAAGAAGGGGATGCTGTTTTGACCAATGGTAAACATAAATTAAAAATGCAGGTTACAGGAATCGATAAGGTAAAGATCAAAACATGGTCAACCGATCCTCCCAAGCCTTATGATGCGACGAATAAGGGGACTGTATTGGTAGGGTTTGAGATCACTGTGCCGGCTAAAAGCAACATAGCATTCAATGTTTCTTTGATTCCCGAAAGCAATAACGGTAAATTCGATGCAACAAAATTGCTGCCGCTTGCGCAGTGGTAAATCTTTCAAACAGAATGAATAGATCATTATCCTATTTTTTGCAAACAATGCTGGTTGGATTGCTGCTGCAGAAAACATCCTTTGCGCAACTGAAGCTGCCCAACCTGATCAGTGATAACATGGTGTTACAGCGGGATCTTCCGCTTACTTTATGGGGATGGGCGACACCGGGCGCTACAGTTCATTTTTTATTTCAGGGAAAATCCGCAGAAACGATCGCAGCTGCAGACGGTAAATGGAAATTCAGATTATCAGCATTAAAGCCGGGTGTGCCGGTTGAAATGTCATTCACCAGTGAAGGCAGAACAACAACTGTTCGCAACATCCTGGTTGGTGATGTGTGGTTATGCTCCGGTCAGTCGAACATGGATTATCAGCTGTATAAGGCAAAGCAATCGTATCCGAAAGAGATTGCAGACGCAGGTAATTATCAGATCAGGGAGTTTGCGGTAAAGAATCCGTACGGTTTTCAGAAAAGCGAAAACGCAACCGGGAGCTGGAAGCCCGCTACTCCTGACAATGTACTAATGTATAGTGCGGTTGGTTATTTCTTCGCGAGAAGTCTTTATGAAAAGTATACTATACCCATAGGGATCATTCATGCAAGCTATCCCGGCACCGCTGCAGAAGGATGGATGAGTGAAGAAGGGCTTGCGCAATTCCCTCATTATTTGGAGAAAGCGAAGCCTTTCAGGAATGAGCGCTATTCCGATAGCGTAAAAGCAAGGGACAAGCGGGTAAACGATGAGTGGATGAATGAGCAACGCCGGGGTGATACAGGGCTTGCGAAGCAATGGGGAAGTAATAACACTGATCTTTCCGGTTGGGGGAAATATAGTGTGCCGGGTTATTGGGAAGACCAGGGAATGCAGCAGGATGGCGTGATATGGATCAAAAAAGAAATTGAGGTTGATGCGTCATTTCTTCCGGGAGAAAAGTACCTGGAGCTGGGAATGATCGATGATGTGGATAGTACTTACTTTAATGGATATTGGGTGGGTTCAAAAGATAACAGATACCTGGAGCGTCGGTATCGCATTCCGGATTCGATCATCCGTGCGGGAAGGAATATGATCACGATCAGGATAGTGGATAAAGAGGGGAGAGGTGGCGTGATCGCCGGTCGCAGGTATCGCCTGACAAATGGTACAACCAGTATAGATCTTTCAGGAGAATGGAATTTGAAAACAGGGGTCGTAATGCGACCGATGCCGGTTGGGAGTTTTACGCGGATCGAATACCTGCCAGAGATCATGTATCATTCGCGTATCGAACCGTTGATCGGCTATGGGATCAAAGGCGTACTCTGGTACCAGGGCGAAGCCAATACAGGAAAGGCGATCGAGTACAGGACATTGCTTCCGGCAATGATCAATGACTGGCGTACCCGGTGGGGGCAGGGAAATTTTCCTTTTTTGATCGTTCAGCTGGCGAATTATATGAAACCACCGGTTGAGCCTGTAAAAAGCAATTGGGCCATGCTGCGTGAATCGCAGGCGAAAGTCGCGGATAGCATTCCCAATGCAGGCCTGGCCGTGGCGATAGATCTCGGAGAAGAATTTGATATTCATCCCGCTAACAAAAAAGATGTCGGCGAAAGGCTGGCGCTTACGGCTCGCCATCTCGTTTATGGTGATAAGAAAACCGTTTATTCAGGGCCCGTTTATAAATCGATGACCGTGGAAAATGGAAAAGTTGTGCTGGAATTTGATCACAAAGGCAAAGGTTTAACAGGCAAAAACGGCGAATTAATGTATTTTGCGACGGCAGGCGCCGACAGGGTATTTCACTGGGCCAGGGCCGGGATCAGAAATGGAAAGGTGATCGTGTGGAGTGAAAAGGTAAAAGTTCCGGTAGCAGTGCGTTATGCATGGGCAGACAATCCGCAAGGTGCGAATTTTTATAATGTCGAAGGTCTACCTGCGGTACCGTTCAGGACAGATAACTGGGATAACTAAAAAATATTTGAGCGACTTACAGTTAGATTGCAATTCGAAAAAGCAATCGTTCCGGGAGGGGTTTCTACCCTTCCTTTTTTATTTTATGACGATAGACTGTGTCCATTGTAATCCTAAATCTCCACCGTCTTAGCTAAGGGAAATAAAAAGGGGCTGTTCGCCACAGCCCCGAGGTATACTTCAACTCACCCTAAACTTCTTTGATCTATTGTCCGCCACCTGGCTTTGAGCAGCTCCAGATCACGGTTGAATTATTCACGTTAGCACTGTATTGATCATACTAATCCCGGTTGCCGGAATGGAATAATTCTTTACCGTTCTGATCATAAATTATATTGATGCCATCGCAGATAATGGCTGTGAGACGGATCTCGAAAACAGCCCGGTCTTCATAAAGGCCTGCATAGAAATCTGTTTTGCAAAAGCAAGCACTGTATTCCTTTTTCTTTGCCTGACAGCGGGCTATGAGGGGACGTTGCCTGCGGGGGAAAAAATAATACTGGGGTAGTTTGGACTACCTCAATATTATTTTGATAAGGGGATGTTTGCCCGGGCGGGCAAGGGGCTTTTTTCGATGGTGGTCGAGGGCGTTGTTTACGGATTTTGCCGGGCGGGCAAGGGCGCTTTTTTTTCGAGGGGTTGCCTCGAAGACTCTGTTTACTTTTTTTGCCTTGATGCAAAAAAAGTAACAAAAAAAAATCAAGGCTGGGAAAAAATGGCTAAAAATGGCAGGATGTCACCTGCACCAAAAAAAACTCGCCGGGAAAGTATGATGAATTGATTGGCGTGCTGGCTCAGACAGTTTTTGGCGCCTTCGCACACCTGCGGTGTGGCTCAGACGGTGCCAGCCTCCCATTTTCTTAACGCCATTTTTTCCAAGGCCGGGGGCGTTGAGAGAGGAGGAGTCGGTTGCGAGGAAGATTCGTTGTATATCAGTTGCGGTATCACAAATTGACGTGTTGCTATTCTGATAAAAGACAACAACACTTGCAAGAACCGTAAAGCTACATTTATGACAAGGCCTTCTGCCCGCTTTAAGAGGGGGCGGCCTAGCGCAAATGGCGTTAAAAAAATTATGGCCGTAACCGACGAGCCGAAGGCGAGGGCGCTAAAATATTGTCTGAGCCGGCACGCCAATCAATCCAAAACCCTCCTCCGGCGAGTTTATTTTAGTGCCAGGTGCAGCCCATAATTTTTAGCCATTTGCGCGTAGCCTTGATCTTTTTTTGTTACTTTTTTTGCATCAAGGCAAAAAAAGTAAACGGAGTCTTTCGACCTCCCGTCGAAAAAAACGCCTTGCCTGCCCGGCAAAAATTGTAAACGGAGTCTTTCGACACTCCCGTCGAAAAAAAGCGCCCTTGCCCGCCCGGCAAAAAAACAGAGCCCTTCGACGCTCCCGTCGAAAACACCCCAAACTTCCCTCAAACGCTCACAGCGTCACCCGCTGACGCCACCTTCCCTTCGCTATGAAAGAGCTCCTCTTCTTTCACCGGCCTTTTCCTCCAGTAGTTTGCCAGCAAGCTTCCGCTGATGTTCATCCACGGACTGAAGACTGCCGCCGCCAATCCTACTGTTCCAAGTTTTCCCATTGCACCGGCAAGCCCGCTTGCCATGCCGCCATTTTGTAACCCGACTTCAAAAGCGATTGTTCTGCTGGAATTTTTATCCATTCCAAATAAACGGCTAAGCCAGTACCCGAAGAAATATCCGGCGGCATTATGGATCACAGATGCGACAAATAAAAGGAAACCGACTCTGAGCAGGTTGTCCCTGCCAGCGGCAGTGGTGACGGTGGTGAAGTAGATGATCCCGAACATCGACAAGTAGGGCATCAGGCTGTCTATCTTTGGGAAGCGCCTATAAAGCTGGTGATATAAGATGCCGGCAATGATGGCTCCGGCAAAGAAAGAAAGCATGCTCAGGCTTTGCTGCATGGGAACAGATGCATTGGCAGATATCCAGCCTGATAAACCAGATAGCAGGATCGCTAACCAGACTGCACAGGCAAGACCTGCGGTGTAGATCTTTTTCTTTTGTGAAGAGGAAGCGGTTTTAAGAAAATCATGCAGCAATGCCGCACCGATCGGCACCAGTACGATCTTAATGATCTCCATCATCATCTCGATGAAATTTACTTCCACCAGGGTGCCTGCCAGCAATTTCATCAGCAAGGGTGTAAGGAATGGAGCAACAAGTGTTGCCATGGCGGTGACGATCACTGATAATACAAGATTTGCCCGGGCCAGGTATACCATCACATTAGAGGCCAGACCACTGCTGCAACTACCGATCAGGATAATTCCGGCGGCTATCTCCGGTTCAAAATCAAAGACGTTGATAAGCAGCAAACCCATTAACGGCATTATGGAAAAGTGACAGAATAACCCGATCAATACGCCTTTTCCTGTAGCAGCAAAGCCTTTGAAATCCCGGAGGCTCATGTGCGTGCCCATACCAAACATCACCAATTGGATAATGACAAGGATCAGGGTTTTGTCACGCAAATTGATATCTCCCCAACGAAGAAATGCCTGCGGATACATCATCCCCGCTACCACTGCCGCAATGATCCAGGCTGTATACCGGTACCCTTTCATTGATTCAACAGAGCCCAGTCCTATTGCCAGCGTAACGGCTGCGATCAATGAAGCGGGCTGAAAGATGTTTGCGTTCTGCAAGACGATACCTGCAATCACAGTGATCACGGCAATGCCGGAAATAAGCAGGCTGATCCGGTTGAGACTTTTCATATGGCAAACGGTTAAAGAATGGATGCGATGTGTTTTATGGCGATCGTCGGGCTGGCGAGAATGGGTACGCGCTTGTCTTTTTCATCCAGCGTATCCACTACCCGGGCCATTGAAGCCTGTGCCAGCAATATCACGTCCACTTCTTTTGATAGTTCTATCAACGCTTCACCAACTTTCTTATCATGTGTTGCGGCATCTCCACTCATCAACGCGTCAAATGCACCCTCGCAAAGCTTTGATAACAGGACGATCTCTTTGCCCGCAACCATTGCTCTTCTTCTGACAAGATCGCTGGTTGGCTGAAGTGTAGTTGAAAGTGTTGCGATGACTCCGATACGTTTTCCCGTTTGCACCGCTATATCTGCCATGGGCTGGTCAACTCTTAGTACAGGTACATTACTGAGGGTGGCTGCCGTTTCAACTGCCGGGCCGATAGACGAACAGGTGAACAGGATCAGGTCTGCGCCCGCTTCCTGTGCAGAATCAGCATAATTCACCACGCGTTTTGAGGTGGATGGTGTGAGTTCACCACAGGCGATCGTGTTCTTGATCAGGCTGTCATCAACAATGTTGAACACTTTCACCTGCGGAAGATATTTATTGCAAAGCTCCGCAAACACGGGGACGAGTGTAGCGGAAGTGTGAACGAGGCCGATGGTCTTCTGTGTCATTGTGTTTTTTTATAAAGATTATTTTTTACCACGAACGCATAGAGCGAAATAATCATCTGCTCCAACCTGCCCGCCTTTGAAATTTACTTCTAATCCGTCTATCGCTTTATTTGCAGAATATGCCCTGCACAACGGAGCTCCGCTTACAAGCGGAGCGATCATCGATACTGCATCAATTTCCATTGCCCTGGCGGCATAGCTGCTTGTGTCACCCCCTGCGATAATGATGCGTTTAGTTGCACCCGCTTCTGCTGCTGCTTTGGCGATCAGGCCAAGCGTTGATCCAAGTATCTTCGACGGCAGATTTTTTGCCTTCCGGGTACCGGTATGTACGAGTACATGCTTTCTGTCTTTCAAGAGATCATTTACCTGGTGAATCACTTTCTTCAGATCGATCGTACTGTCAATAGCGGCTGATGCATTCAGTTCCACTAATTGAAAGCCCGATCGTGTAGCGTATTCGATTTGCCCGGTAGTAATGGGTGAGCAACTTCCCGATACCACGAGCAGCGGATCCGCGATTCCCGGATCAGCCCATTGTTGTACCCGCCGCAGCTTTCCCGTGGCGTTCCAGTACTTCCCTAAAGCCATTTCGATACCTGAGGATCCGATGGAGAATAATGTTGATCTTTGCTGTGCCTGCTGCTCTAGCCATTCACCTGTTCTTTCAAGATCATCATCGCGCAATGCATCAAGCAGAACGAAGTCGCACTCTGCTGCAGTCGCCGGCATCCATTCCTTTACAGGGTTGGTCTGTTGTATAATATCGATGAGACAACCTCTGTTGCTGGTTTGTTTTTGCAAATGAAGAATAAGGTCGCTTTCGTCTGCCGGTGTGACGGGGTGATTCATCATGGATGGATGCCGGTCAAGCCTGTAGATGGTGCCATTGCTTCCGATCCCCATCCTTGCGAACAGATTTCCGAATACGCAGTATCTTCCCAGGGCAGGCATACCGCCGAGTACAGGGATTGGCTTGTCAGGAAACAGCTGCTGTGCAATGTCCATTGCTTTCCCAATACTTCCTGTGGCAGGTGATGAGTCGAAAGTGGAGCACACTTTGTAATGCACATGCTTTGCTCCGGTAGCTTTTAATTGTACTAAAGCGGGAAGCAATTCATCTTTCATTTCGGGCGTAGCCAATGATCGTGTAGCTCCGGCAATGCCGATCACATTCAACGATGGATACTGCGCCAGTTGCGCTGCCGTCGGAGGTTTTATGAACAGCATCGCTGTTGCGCCGGCATTGCTGATAAATTCCAGCGCATCAGTAGATCCGGTGAAATCATCTCCGTAGAAGGCTAATAGTATGTTTTTGTGTTGTATCAATTTTTCGTTCCGAATTTTTCAACTGCCTTTGCAAATTCTTTATACTGTGTAGCGGCCTGCTGCAGGGTCAGTCCATCTGTTGCAGCCTGCCAGGCTTGTTGCAGCGCTACTACACCGGCCTGCGGCCCCATAGGATGCGCCATAATGCCTCCACCCGCCATATAAAGCAGGTCGGTGGTCTGTGTACGTCTCCATGTTTCAAAAGCCTGTCCACCCCATTGGCCGGATGAAACGACCGGTAATATCGTTTTGTGATCAAACAGTTGTTGCTGACATGCTTTGATCGAATTGACCACGCTGTCATCTGTTTCCCAGAATTTATTCTGTATGCCATTAACGTGTAACTGATCCACACCGGCCAGTCGCCAGAATTGCTGGTATGCCTTGAATTCAATACCCAGCAGGGGGTGGCGCGTAAGCATTCCCCATCCGTTACGATGTGCATGGATAGCCAGTGCGCGCTGGTCACAGATCTTTTTAACGCCAGGGTATCCAATACTGTTGACGCTGAGCATCGCACAGGTGCCGCCGGCATTGACGATCTTTTCATAACGGCGGAGCATCTCATCAATCTCCCCGGTGATGTTGAAAGCGTACATTACCTTCTTTCCCGTTTTGTCTGCATGCCGGTTGATCACATTCATGATCGCGTCCACGCGGGATTCAAAAGGGGAATTGGCTGAGCTGGAAAGCAATTCGTCATCTTTGATAAAGTCGATTCCTGCTGTTGCAAGTGTACCGGCAAGCGAAGCGGTGTCTTCCGGTGTTAACCCGATCGAAGGTTTGATGATCGTGCCGATCAATGGCCGGTCTGTTACGGAAGTCAGTTCCCTGCAGCCATTTACTCCGAACGCAGGGCCTTTATAGTGTTTGCCGAACGATGCAGGCAGTTGGATATCCATCAATCGCAAACCTGTGAATTGGGTGATCTCGTAAAGGTTTCCCTGAAGCGTGGAGATCAGTACAGGGATATTGTACCCGGTATTTTCTATACTCCACGATACTTTTACATTGGCGCGTTGGAATCCGCGTCCTCTGTCAGTTGCTCCCGGGATGGCTGGTTGCGCAACGGTTTCCAGCAGCTCTACGCTTTCGACTTTTGCGGCAAAACGTTCTTTTAGTTCTTCTGTTTCGCCGGGCACAGATACGAACGTGCCGGAGGATTGTTCTCCGGCCAGCACTTTTGCCGCGTCTTCGGGATCAAAAGGTGTTTCTATATAATAGCTTGCTGTTATTCTTTCCATATTGATTTTTGTACTTGATTCTTCGGGCGGCTTGATGTCCTGAAGATCACGCCGATTTTAGTTCACGCTATCTGAAAGATCTATTGCTTTATTTATCTGTTAATGCGTTCCGCAGATTATGCAGATCTGCGTCCATTTTTGGACGCTAACCTGCGTAATCTGCGGGAACACTTTAGCCGGATTCAGTTAAATCCAATGGATCAATACCCGTCGTTCTGCCGAAGTTGCGGATTATTATCCAATTCGCTTTGCTGGAACGGTAGCAAATAGTTGGTCGTTGAAAACTTCAACGGAATATTTGCCGGTGTTACCAGTGTTGGTAGCTTGATGTGCGCGATATTCCATCTTTTGAGGTCATTATATCGCTGGCCCTCGAATGCAAATTCAACCCTGCGTTCGTGACGGATATAATCGCGCAGCAATTCTTTCGTGTTGTATTTTACGCGGTCAGTAGCAGGCATAGCGATCCCTGTTCTGCCTCTTACTGCATCAATGGCATTGTAAACTGATTCGTCCGGTCCGCTTACTTCATTCTTTGCTTCTGCAAACATCAGCAGGATATCTGCATAACGAATATGGATATAGTCCTGGTCCGTTAAGGTAGCTGTTGCGTTGGTGAACGGAGCTCTGCTAAGGTCAACATATTTCTGCACGAGGAAGCCTGTGAAGCTTGAGTAGCTACCTGTCCAGGCAACACTGGTGGATGGGTTCACCCATGTTTCACCCGGAACTTTTATCGATATATCCATTCTCGGGTCACGGTTTGCATAAGGCTGTGCCGGGTTGTAAAGTGGGGATTCGGTAATTGATTTCCCGTCGGTCATTTCGTAAGCATTTACCAGGTCCTGGTAAGGCTGCATCAGGGAGAACCAGCCGAGTTCGATATCCATTCCGCCGGCACCGGGGCTTGTACGCTGGGGTATTGACGGTCCGAGGTATTGGGTAGAGAACATGATCTCGGTGTTCACAGCGGCGTTGTTCTGCCCTGCGGTAGTGAACAAGGCGGCATAGTTAGTTGACAAAGCGAATTTTCCGGCGGCGCCGGTCATGATCTGCTGGCAAAGTGCAGCAGCTTCCGGCCAGCTTTGCATGGTAACGAGCACGCGGGCTTTCAATCCCTGCGCGCTTCCTCTTACGGCGTAGCCATTATATTTTTCATCAGGAAGATTTGCGATGGCAAAATCGAGATCAGCATTGATAAAAGTATACACCTGTTCTTTTGTGCTTTTTGCAATATTGGCTTCTGTGAGGGTAGCAGGGAAACGGTCATAGATCGGTACGCCGCCCCAGCCCTGTACAAGATCGAAGTAACAAAGTGCGCGGATAAATCTTACCTGTGCCCTGTAGGAGTTTTTCAAAGCGTCGGTGACAGGCGCTTTATCAATATTATCCAGGAAATAATTGCAGGAGGCAATTGCTCTGAAGGGAGAGCTGTACAAGTTGTTCAGTGCTCCGCCTGTTGTTGCAGAGATGCTGCCGGTGGTCATATTGGCCATCTGGGCCTGGTTGGTATTATCCCAGAGCCAGGCATTGTCAGATAATCCGTCCAGATATACTCTTTCATATCCGAGGAAGTTTTGTTGTAAACGGGTATATACACCAGCGAGTGCGCTGCGTGTGTCCGCTTCTGATGCCCAGAAAATTTCTGTACTAACAGCATCCGGCGGATTGCGGTCAAGAAAACCTTTGGTGCAGGCGGTCATTGTTCCGCATACCATTATACCGATCGTAACAGTTCTTATATTATAGACGATGTTTCTCATTGTTTAGAATTTAACGTTTACGCCTGCGTTGAAGATCTTAGCCTGTGGATACTGTGCGAAATTGCCGGTTGTGCTTGCGCGTTCAGGATCGGCACCTTCATATTTTGTCCAAGTGATCAGATTGTCTGCGGAAATAAATACAGACAGGTCTTTTGCCTTCATTCGTGAGATCCATGCTTTAGGGAGATTGTAGGAAAGGACCACATTCTTCAATCTCAGGTATGATGCGTCCATCAGGTAATAAGTAGAAGCAACATAGTTTGCAACACCGGCATATCCCGCTGTATAGATTGCCGGAATGGTATTGCTGCGGTTCTGTGGTGTCCATGCATCTCTCCATTTGGTCGTAGGTGGCGTGCCTTGCATGAACGGATCAATTCCCCAGTTATTTACACGGTTCTGTACGCCTTCCACGCCCTGGAAGAATGCACTGAGTGAAAACCCTTTGTAGTCTGCATTAAAACCGAATGAGTAGATATAGTCAGGATATGCGCCCTTTACAAAGGTCCGGTCAGCTGCATCAACACGACCATCGCCAGTGAGGTCTTTCATTTTCAGATCGCCGGCTTTTGGTGTTGGGTTAAGTGCGTGGACAGGAACACGTGGGTCATTGATGTCTTCTTCCTGAAAGATGCCATCCCAGATGTACAGGTAATGGCCATCGTATTCATAATCTACCTGCCGGATCGAAGATCCAAGGCTTGGAACCCTGATATCCGTTACACGGTTTTTTGCTGTGGATAGTTGTCCGAACACACCATAAGAAAACTCTCCGATATTATTTCGGTGGCGAACCTCGATCTCGATACCGCGACTGCGCAGTTTGCCATTATTGGTAGTAGGAGACGCCAGTCCCAGGCTCAATGGTACGGGTTGGGAGGCTAGGATGTCGTAAGACGATTTGGTGAACCAGTCGAAGGTGGCACTGAATAATCCTTTTTTGATATCGACATCAAAACCGAAGTCGACTACGCGTGTAGATTCCCAACGGATACTCTGATCGCGATAGCTGTTCAGCACCGCTCCCTGAGTGAGGCCGCTGTTGCCAAACGGATAGTTGATGTTGGCGATAGTGAGTGTGTTCTGATAAGCATAGGTCGCAATGTCCTGATTGCCGAGTGTACCATAAGAACCACGCAGTTTAAGAGAGCTCAACCAGTCGATGTTTTCCATAAAGCTTTCTCTTGTCACCAGCCAGCCTGCGGAAACAGACGGGAAGAAGCCCCATCGATAGTCTGGTGAAACTTTTGACGTACCGTCATAACGCATATTCACTTCCAGTAAATACTTACCATCATAATCATAGTTGATGCGGCTGAATCCGGATTGCATGCCCCATTCTGAAGGGCCGGCGAGGGAAGGAAGGCGGGGATGTGTGAAATTGATCGCTTCGCCAGCGGCGGTATAGCCAGCAAGTTCTGTCAGGGCTGGTGATACGGTATTGATCCTTCTTCCGCGCAATGTCTGGTAGCGGTTATATAATTGTTCAAAACCTACCAGCCCTTTGATGTTGTGATTGCCAATACGGTTCTCATAGGTGACCGTACTGTAAATTGTAGGATTTAATGTTTTTGCATACTGATCTGTCACCCCAACTATATCCGGTCCGAATGTTGACATCCGGTTGTAGTTGGTTGCAGGATTGATCTCGTTCAGCAGGTAAGCTTCATATGGATGCTGATACATTTTATAATATTCATCCACATAGTTGATCGCAGCTTTTGATGACCAGGTGAATTTTTTCAGGAATTTGATATCGATGTATGCCTGACCATTGAAGTTGTATTCCTTCATGTTCTGATAGCCCATTGCATATGCTTCCTGCGGGTTCCTGTTCCTTCCTTCTGCTTCATATCCGCGTGACACGATCCTGCCGCTGCCATCAGGTAGAAATGGCCCGTAAAGCGGACCTGCAGCATACACCAGCAATGCCATATTTTCACCGGTGAAGGGCGGTTCTTTGCGGTCTTTATACGTGAGGTTCACGATAGATCCGACGGTTACGGCCTTGCTGAGTTTAGTAGAGTAGTTGAGTAACGCGTTATAGCGTTTGAATTTATATTCATCGAGCATCGCATCCTGGTTGAGGTATCCTACCGAAAGATTATAGGTGCTCTTGTCTGTTCCCCCTGAAATGGAAATATTGTGATTGGTTACCAGTGCGGGTTTGAAATAGTAGTCTGTTGCACTGAAGTTGGGATACCGGTTCGGATCTGTACCGCTTGCATACCGGTCGATATCTGCCTGCGGATAACGGAATGCAACACCAGAGCGGGCTGCAGCCGTGTTGAACATCGTCATGTATTCCGCTGACCCCGAAATGAAATCAGGCAGGTCTGTTGGTGAATGACGGCCAATATTCAGACGGTAGCTGATCGTTGGTGTGCCTGTTCTTCCTTTTTTTGTTGTGACAAGGATCACCCCGTTTGCCGCACGGGCGCCATATATGGAGGCTGATGCGGCGTCCTTTAATACAGTTACGTTCTCTATATCGTCAGGGGAGAGGTTGTTGAAAGAGCCTGTTACTCCATCGATCAGCACAAGTGGCGCCGTATTACCGCCAAACGAGCCACGGCCGCGGATCAGAAAGTTGGGGTTGTCTCTTCCTGGTTCGCCGGATGGTTGGGTAACCTGAAGGCCAGTGATACGCCCCTGTAATAACGTAGCGGCGTTCGGAGCCGGTCGCTGGGTCAGCGTATTCCCGGATACCGTGGCTACGGCGCCTGTCAGGTTCGCTTTGCGTTGCGTGCCATATCCGACCACTACAACATCTTCCAGTGCTTTGGCGTCTGCTTTCAGCTGAACGGAAATATTAGTTTGTCCGGCAATATTCACTTCCTGCGTAGTATGACCCACATAGGAGAATATCAGCACCGTTTCATTGTCTGCCACATCTATGCTGAAACTTCCGTCCTGTCCGGTTGTGACGGTCTTGCCTGATCCCTTAGCGGATACATTCACGCCCACGAGTGCTTCGCCGCTTTCACCGGTGACCTTACCAGTGATCAACTGGTAGGCTGATCTGTTGTAGTTAAAATCGGGAATATCATAAATAGGAGTAGCCATTACCGGGCCGGACAATACGAGTCCTATCCCGATGGCGAGCATGTTTGATTTCATATGCCAATCGTTGAGTTTAGGTTAATAACCTCATGCAGTGAAGTGCAGCATTGTTATACATGATAAACTTACCATTGACAGGAGCGGTAAACAATGTTCTTAATTACTGAATTGATGGAAGATTTTACTAAGAGTAAATGGTGTTTTTCTTCAGCATTCACGGAGAAGGCGTAGTGCAAAAGGAGCAAGGGGATCGCGAAGAGTATAAAGTATACCTGATCAAAGTCTGGTCCTTTATGTCCGTTGCGTTACTAAGGTCAATAATGAAGCTGTAAGCAGCGAATAGTTATAGTATGTTATATTGAGAAGTTGATATGGCCGTTCGGTTGAATAATCCGGGATATTCAATAACCAATCCCTGCTTATCCACGGTTATGTCTGCATTGAAGTTGTTGGGGATGTTTTCATAATGATAAATGTTCTCCGAGATCTTCCGGTATAATTGTTTTACAGGCTTTACATCCCAATTCAGCAGATCAAAGTAGATAACGGAGATGATGCGATCTTCTCCTTCGCGCATGTTCAGGCGGTTAATGGGTAATGTATTGGTGAAGGGAGTTAATGCAATGTCGACATCGATACAACCCGTAAAGGTGTAAGCTTTTTCATTGTTCATGATCCAGTCGTCTTCTTTGTTCCTGGTCAAAAGGATCTGCTGCTCCTGATCACTATGTCTGGCTTTGATGCTTACCTCCTTTGTTTCCCATTTGTTATTGACCGTTATGGCATAATCGATTTTATAGATCTTGCCTTCGTATAATCCGATAATGGTTGATACGATAGCTGTTTCCCCCTTGCCCCCATTGATCAGACAGTTTTCAATGGAATGATATTCGAGACCGGCCCAGACAATATTGGTTTGCATAAAGGGTTTTCTCCTTTTTTGCCAAAATTATACCAGTAATGATACGTACCTTTTTATGCCGGAACGGATTTTCTCCTGAAGAGTATAAAAAGTACTTGCATAAGGTAAATAAGTATCAGAAAGGGAATCCTGTACGACTTATTTTTGAAAAGAAGATCTTACTATACGCCATGAAAAAAATACTCTTTTTAGCTACGGTCATTTTGTGTTCATCTTTTATTTTCGGCCAGGGAAATAACTATGTGCAGGATTATACAAAGTTTCAGGGGCTCGCGCTTACGCCTCCTATGGGGTGGAACAGCTGGAACAAGTTTGCCTGCAATGTGGATGAAGCAATGATCAGGCAGCAGGCTGACGCAATGGTTTCCTCCGGTATGCGGGATGCCGGGTATGAATACATCAATATAGATGATTGCTGGCATGGCGGCCGCGACAGCCTCGGGTTTATTTTTCCTGATGCAAAAAGATTTCCTTCCGGGATAAAGGTCCTGGCGGATTATGTTCATTCAAAGGGGCTGAAGCTTGGGATATATTCTGATGCAGGTTCTCAAACCTGCGGAGGCAGACCGGGTAGCCGGGGATATGAATTTCAGGATGCATTGAAATATGCTGAGTGGGGAATTGATTACCTGAAGTATGATTGGTGTAATACCGAAGGATTGAAAGCTGAAGGGGCTTATAAAACCATCACGGCGGCATTGAAGAAGGCCGGCCGGCCAATGGTTCTCAGCATTTGCGAATGGGGCACAGACGCGCCCTGGAAATGGGCTCAGAATGTTGGACATCTCTGGAGAACTACCGGTGATATCTATAATTGCTTCGACTGTGTGAAAGATCATGGCACCTGGAAAGCCTGGGGAGTGATGCAGATACTTGACAAGCAGGCTGGTCTCCGGCAATATGCAGGACCCGGTCACTGGAATGATCCGGATATGCTGGAAGTGGGCAATGGTCAGCTTACACCGGCAGAGGATCGTGCACATTTTTCCATGTGGGCCATGCTTGCCGCCCCTTTAATCGCAGGTAATGATCTGCGGAATATGGATGAGCAAACGATCGGGGTATTAACCAATAAGGAGGTGATCGCTATTAATCAGGATCCACTCGGAATACAGGGATTCAGGTACTCAATAAAAGATAGCGTCGAAACGTGGTTGAAGCCGTTGAATGGCGGTGATTGGGGCGTTGTATTTTTGAATCGTAATAAAGGAAAAACGATTTCAGTTAACCATAATTGGCAGGAGAAAGTTATCGTAGATTCTGTCGCTGACAGAACACTGGATACAAGGAAAATAAATTACTCGGTTTTCGATTGCTGGAAAAAGATTTCTCTGGGTAATACCAGCACTCCATTGAAGATCTCCATTCCGCCACATGATGTAATGGTGGTAAGGTTGAAAGCTATGCGCTAAATGAGCTTAGCGCATAGCGATGTATAAAGTTAGCCATCACTACTGCAAACCCATTGCGGTCTTCTCAGGTGTTTTTACTGAGAGTATCAGTTGCTTGATCGCCCCTAGATGATAGGATGCATGTGGCAGTAAAGCCAGCGTACCTTTAAGCAGCATGGGCTCCGACCAGTCTTTTACATTGTTAATCGTCGTTACCAGACGTTCATAAGATGCCGCCAGTTCATCCTGTAATATTTCCCATTCCTCATCATTGACGGAGAAGCGCGTCCAGCTATCATCCCAATTCCATCCTTCAGGGATCTTTCCTTTATAGAACTCAAACGCATAATCCAGACTCCATTTAAGATGCCCGGTATGTGCGGCAATGGTGGTGCCGCCATCATGAGAAGGTGTCGATGCATCGCTTGCAGACACTGTTTTGATAGCGGAGATCACTCCATGGCCGGGATCTCTGTCTATTACAAATGTATCTTTTCCTTCGCCGCCTATATAGATCTCGCGCAATAGCCCGAGGAAAGGTTGAATGGTAGGTTCCATAAGTTTTTACGGAAGAGGAGCAACTAACATACCAAAGCTGTAATACTCCTTTCCGGCAATTCATTCGGCTTCTGTGTTGATTCAGTGCATCAATCATTCTGCTCAGGTCTGTAACGTAATAGTTTAGCGCTGCCATTGATGCCTGACGAGGTAAAAAATATCATGGCAATTTTTTACACAAACAAAATAAAGATGCTGCCAGTCGGGGATACCCGCAATGATCGTGTCTTTCATTAATCATTAAACCGACAATTATGAAAAAGATCTTTTACACACTTGCGCTCATACTAAGTGTATTAACATCCTGTAAAAAAGATAAGCCTGAAGAAGATCCGGAAGGGCCACCGCCAGGTGAGCTTTCCCAGAAACTGAAACTTCCTTTGGGCGCTCCTGTCGGCAGCGCTGTTCAGAAAGAAATAGGTGCCGCAGGTGGTGTGATTCAAAGCCCGGATGGTGTTATTAAGATCACAGTGCCGGCCGGTGCCGTGGATGTCCCTACAGCCTTTAGTGTTCAGGAAGTAACAAATACACTGGAAACAAGGGCAAGATCATACCGGCTGCGCCCGGAAGGTGTAAATTTCAAAAAGCCTTTGACAGTCACTTACCGCTATGCGGGGATTGACATTGGCAGCATTGATCCCAGGATGCTTTTTCTTGCCTTTCAGGATAAGGATGGATACTATTATTCCGCAAACAAAACAAAAGGGGATCTCAATAATCATACACTGACCGTCGAAACCACGCATTTCAGTGACTGGACATTTTATTCCCGTTATGACCTTAATATTGACGGAGGAAGGAAAGAAGGTGGTAGGGTTTTTCTCAGGGAAAGTGAGAAGGTCAAAGTGAATGTATACGTTTCGCCAAAGTCAGAGGGTGAGGATGATATAGACGAGTTGTTGTCTCCTTTGTATGATCCCGTAATGAGTTCGGTTCAATGGGATTTTTCTCCAAAGAAGGGTTCTTTGCAAATAAGTGTCGATAGGATTGCATCGTATCAGGCTCCTGCAAAGATCAGCAGAACGGAAGAGATCGTTATTACCGCAACGCTTACAGGAGACATAGGAAAAGATAACCAGGGAAATCCTGTAAGACTGATGCAACTTGTGCAACCGGTTGTTCTGGAGAATGATGACTATTTTATACTCAGTGAAGACGGGGAGGAGATGGTAGCAGCTGATTTTAGTGCAACGCTTATTGAAGGAATGGGAGTGCAGCTTTCGGCGAGATTTCCCAATGGGTATAATCTTTCTGCTTATACGTACGGATCTGCAGTTGCAAGTTATCCATATAATATGCATGGCGTAGCAGGGAGTGCAACATTGGAGCTGGTAGGGCAGGATCAGCGGTCATTTATTGTATACAGAGCTGAAGATTGTTTCAATGGTAACGGACAGGCAATTTTCTCGCCGGGCGCTTTTGTACTGAAATCAGTAGGCCATACAGCCGGCAAATACTTTGAAGGTGAATTTACGTGTACCATGTTCAGGTTTGATTTCTGCAACAGCACGGTGAAGAAATCAATTTCGGGAAGGTTCAAGATCAGAAAGCAGGGATGAGTTGATGGAGGGAGTGGGAGGGGGGAGGTGATAAGTTTAAAAGTTTAATAGTTTAATAGTTTAAGAGTTTATGCTTGCCACCCAGTTGATCTCTTTCGTTTGGAGGGGTGAGATTGCCGGGGCGAGGGCACTCCCTGTCCGGCAACTCTTTAGCATTAAACTCTTAAACTATTAAACTTTCAAATTTATCAACCTCCCAAACCTCTTCCACAATAGTCCGCTACAAACAGTAAATTGCATGCTTCAAACTCAACGCATGAGGCATTATTCCAGGCAGTCCCGTTTCCTGCTGGCTGTAGATTGTATTATTTTTGGCTATGACGGCCAGGAGCTCAAATTGCTGGTGATCCAGCGCGGCTTTCAGCCATGGAAAGGAGAATGGAGCCTGATCGGCGGATTTGTACAACAGGAGGAAACCTCGGAGGAAGCTGCCCGGCGTGTATTGAAAAATCTTACCGGCATCGATATGCCATATATGGAGCAGCTGCATACATTCAGCCGTACCGATCGTGATAGCGAGGAACGTACGGTATCCATTGCCTACTTTGCCTTGCTTGATCTGCAGAAATACAAGCAGCAACTTAGCGAAGACTTCCATCCGGCATGGTTCCCGATCAATCACCTGCCGCACCTGATATTTGATCATAATGAAATGGTTGAACTGGCTAAAGAAAAACTGCGCTATAAAGCGGCGCTTCATCCGTTGTTGTTTGAATTGCTGCCCGCTAAATTCACCATCCCTCAATTGCAGCATCTCTACGAAAGTGTTTACAACGCGAAATTTGATAAAGGCAATTTCAACAGGAAGATCCTGTCGACAGATCTTCTTACAAGATTACCCGATAAGGATAAGCTGAATTCGAAAAAGGGGGCGTTTTATTATAAGGTGAATGCAAAAACGTATAAGGCGAATTTTCATTCGTTTATGAATCTTGTACCTGACCCGGGGAAGATCACCGGTAAATGATCGACGGAGGTAACAATAGCGCGGATCTCACCGGTTGACGGGTATTAAATGTTTTGTTGACAATTAAATAATCCCTTTCTTTACGTCATCGTTAAATTCGATTGCTTATGAATTTATTTGCAGCAAAACGCATAGTTCTGGCAGCTATCGCAACTTCACTTTATTGCCTTCCGGCAAATTCCCAGGATATCATTGTAAAGGCAAACCGCCCGGTGGCCACCATTCAACCGCATATGTGGGGGATCTTCTTTGAGGATATCAATATGGGCGCTGATGGTGGTATTTATGCTGAACTGGTGAAGAATCGTTCCTTTGAATTTTTCAAGCCGCTGATGGGATGGAAAGTGCAGGGTAAGAAAGTAAAGGAAGGAGATGTGACCGTCCTTCACCAGGAAAAGGAAAAGCCTTCAAATCCCCGGTTTCTCCGACTGAAACCAAAGCAGGCCGTGGTGGGTGATATGGGTTTGCTCAATGAAGGTTTCCGCGGAATGGGCGTTAAGAAAGGGCTTCGGTATGATTTTTCTTTACAATACAGGCTGACAGGAACCGCAAAGCTTCACGTGATACTGGAAGATTCGTCTTCAGAAGTGCTTGGCCGCGCGGAGCTCCCACTCACTACTTCGGCTGCGTGGTCAACCAAAGGCATTTCATTTGAGTCAAGCGCTACAGTATTAAAGGCGCGCCTGAAGATCTGGGTAGAAGGAGATGGTGTGCTGGATATGGATATGGTTTCTTTATTTCCAACTGATACCTGGAAGTCGCGGCCCGGCGGTATGCGTTCCGACATGATCCAGTGGCTTGCTGACATGAAGCCAGGTTTTGTGCGATTCCCGGGAGGCTGTATCGTGGAAGGGTTTGACCTGGCCAACCGATATCGCTGGAAGAACACTATCGGTCCGGTTGATCAGCGTCAGCTGATCATGAACCGCTGGAATATCGAATTTGCGCACAGGCTTACGCCGGATTATTTTCAGTCATTCGGGCTAGGCTTCTTTGAATACTTCCAGCTTTCTGAAGATATAGGTGCAGAACCGTTACCGATCGTCAACTGCGGTATGGCCTGTCAATACAATTCCGCCGAGTTCGCCTCTCTGGATGAACTTGATCCGTATATCCAGGATGCGCTGGATCTGATCGAGTTTGCCAACGGTGATGTAACAACAGTATGGGGAAAAGTGCGTGCTGACATGGGACATCCAGCTCCGTTCAACCTGAAGATGATGGGTATTGGAAATGAGAACTGGGGACCGCAATATATCGAACGCCTGAAACTATTTACGGATGCTATCCTGAAAAAATATCCTGGTTTTAAGATCGTGAACAGTTCGGGAACTGATCCGGAAGGAGAGCGGTTCAATTATCTCGATAAGGAACTGCGCAATATGAATGCATCGATCATTGATGAACATTATTACCGGAGGCCTGAATGGTTCCTGCAGAATGCAAGTCGCTATGATCAGTACCCGCGTGAAGGATCTAAGATCTTTGCGGGTGAATATGCTGCGCAGACCGATCGTGGAGCGAGCCCGAATAATACGAACAACTGGCGTGGCGCAATAGCGGAAGCGGCATTCATGACTGGCCTTGAACGGAATGCCGGTGTGGTGGAAATGGCGTCGTATGCGCCCCTGTTCGCACATGCGGAAGGCTGGCAATGGAAGCCGGATCTGATCTGGGTAAACAACCTCCAGTCGTACGGCACGCCAAATTATTATGTGCAAAAGCTATTTGCAACCAATAAAGGCACCCATGTGCTGTCGATCCTTTTCAACAACGAGACGCTTGCCGGAAAAGACAGTCTTTATGCAAGTGCGGCGCTGGATTCAATTGCGGGTGAAGTGGTGATCAAGCTGGTGAACGTATCTTCCCGGTCAGTGATAAAGCCGATTGTGTTGGAGGGTGTAAAGAAGGTGGATCAAAGGGGAAAACTGATCCTGTTGCGGCATGATGTTCCTGAGGCGGAAAACTCTTTTGAGCAGCCATTGAACGTTGCTCCGGCAGAGAAAGAAATAAAGATCACCGGTAAGAAGATCCAGTTTGAAATGCCTGCACGATCATTTTCTGTGCTCCGGATCAAAGTCAGATAGGGTATTATCATATTTCATTGCTTTTAAACCAGCTGTTTTCGTTTTCTATGGGAATGCGATACAGCTGGTTCGCATTTTGATAGTATTCAGGAAAAGCATTATGAAGATCGCCAGTTATAATGTCAATGGGATCAATGGCAGGCTGCCTGTGTTGCTTCGCTGGCTCAAAGAAGCAAAGCCAGCTATCGTGTGCCTGCAGGAATTAAAAACGACTTCAGATAAATTTCCATTGAACGCGATCAATGCCGCCGGCTATTCCGCCATCTGGCATGGTCAGAAAAGCTGGAATGGTGTTGCCATCCTTTCACGGAAAGAGCCTCTGAATGAAACGCGGCGCTCACTGCCCGGCGACCGGACAGATACGAATAGCCGGTACATCGAAGCCATTGCGCATCAGATCGTGATCGGGTGTATCTATCTTCCCAATGGAAATCCTTATCCGGGACCAAAGTTCGATTACAAACTGAAATGGTTCAAACGGCTATCCGCACATGCAAAAAAGCTGTTGGCGCATGATGTGCCGGTAATGCTTGTGGGCGATTATAATGTAATGCCCACGGAGCTGGATGTTTATAAGCCGGAGAAGTACATTGATGATGCATTATTCCGCAAGGAAACAAGGGCGGCATATCAACGACTGCTGAAGCAGGGTTGGACGGATGCGATCCGTTACAAATACCCCGATAAGAGGATCTATACCTTCTGGGATTATCTTCGCAATGCCTGGGGGCGTGATGCCGGTCTGCGTCTTGATCATTTTCTGTTAAGTCCGCAATTGATCAGCCGGCTGAAGGCTGTGGGTGTAGATAAACATGTTCGTGGCTGGGATAAAACCAGTGATCATGCTCCGGTTTGGATAGAGCTGAAGACGAAATAGTCGTCTCAAGGCCGATCTGGTATTGAGACGAAATAGTATGATCCCAGTTGTTCAGGCCATTGCCGATGAAGCCCTGTTCAGTTCGCGTTCCTGCCTCAGGCGTTTCAGATAGCGCTGCTTTACACTGTACCGGTCTTTTACGATCTCCATTTTCTTGATCACGTACAATAAGGTATACATGGGCAGCATTAGGAGCAATGCCAGTGTAATGACCAGTTTGTTTCCTGCTTTGGTAAGAAATTTGCTCATGGGTATCCACACTTTTTTATAGGGTTGGCAAGCATGGTACACTAATTTACAACGCTCTTTTGTGGAAAACTTCAACACCTGTCATTCGCAACATTAATTTAACCCGGAATGGTGATAAGCAGTGTACCAGTATGAACAGAATGTGAATCTTGTGTTGTTTTATGTGCATACTAACATGATAGTAACGTTGGCGTAACAATTCGGTAATGCGTCATCGATGTTGCGGCCCCGGTTTTGCACATCTTATAGCCATGGAAAAAGCATATATACTCTTCAATGGAATTCAATACTCTTTTGAGGTCGTGGAAGCCGGGATCAGCTGGGCTTTGCAAAGTAAGGTCAGGCTTGTTGCCCTCTTTGTTCATGCAGCTGATGCGCCAAAAGAAGGATACATCTTTCCAAGCGATCTTGACGCTGCGGAAAGTTTTAACACAACCGGGGATGCCAGTTCAAGTCATCTCGCGATCATTCAAAGTAATATGAAAATGCTGCTTAATGAAGCCCGCAGGCATGATGTATTACTGGAGGCAAAGGAGCTTGTCGATCCGGAGGATGATGACCTGCTGGCCGAGCTCGCCGATGCAACCATGCTCTTCGCAAGTAGCAAAATTGAAGAGCAGGGAGTGCTGACTGTTGATTCGGTCGACTGGCAACGGTTGTTACATGAACATCCCTCCAAAGTGCTCAACTGGTGAAGAGCATTATCCCGGTGTGCCGGCGCTTGAAATTTAGACGACTTCTTACCGTCGATTCCGTGTTACCGATAAAATAAACGGGTAAAAGCGGAAGGGACGACAAGAAGTCGTACTGGTATTCTTGTCTGTTTATATTGTTCTGATCAGGGATTATTCTTTTACCTGAACGGGTTTTACATAGAACATGTTCTCTATGTTTTCCGAAGTAATTAACGAGGCCTGACCTGTTTTCAGTTTTACGGTTTTCCACTGGTCTGTCGGTAAAAGCCTGAGCTCGTCTTTTCCATTTGTCAATGTAATTGGAAGGTTGAAACCTGCAATGCAATTGGTATAACGTAAGCGGACAGTTTCCTTGTTGGGAGCGACAATGAATTCCAGTGTTGGGATCTGTGTTGTGCGCAGGTACTGATCGAATACTTTTGCATAATTGAACTTCGCCGTTTTAGAAACGTAGTTCTCCACTTGCTTTGAGGTTACTGTTTGATGATAGAATGTGCTGTTCAACCCTCTCAGGATCTTTCTGAACAATGTATCATCGTTCAGTCCGTGACGGATCGAATGGATCATATTTCCTGCTTTGGGATACATGTCGCCGCTTCCCTGGGCATTGACATTGTATTCAGGAATGATATTCTTATCGTTGCGGATCCCTCTGCGGGTTCCCTTGTTATAAGCATCTCCCGATTCCTTGCCGAAGACATAGTCAACAAAGATGGTTTCGCTGTAATTGGTAAAACCTTCATGGACCCACATGTCCGCGAGATCTTTTGTAGTAATGTTGTTGCCGAACCATTCGTGTCCGCTTTCATGAATGATAATGAAATCCCATTTCATCCCGATGCCGGTGCCGCTTCCGTCCCGGCCACGATAACCCGGTTTGTACCAGTTGCCGTAGGAAACCGCACTCTGATGTTCCATGCCAGTGTGGGAGGTTTCTATAAGCTGATAGCCATCTTCATAAAAAGGATAGGGGCCGAACCAGAATTCAAAGGCATTGAGCATGTTGTGTACTTCTTTAGGCATATATGATCTTGCAATGTCAAGATTGTAATCAAGCGCCCAATAATTGATGTCGAGGTTTCCCTTTTCCCCTTTATATGTTTCTTTGAAGTTGGCGTATTTGCCGATATATGGGATGATGCAATAGGTGCTGATCGGGTTGGTTACAGCGTAGGTGTAAGTCGCAGTGCCGTCACTATTCTGCTTTTTGCTTTGCAATCTTCCGTTGCCGATGGCTGTGAGTGTGTCGGGAACGGTCATCGTCAGGCTAGCGCCTTTATCAGGCTCATCGCTCTGGTGGTCTTTGCAAGGAAACCAGACAGAGGCTCCGAGGCCCTGGCAGGCAACGGTCATCCATGGCCGCCCCAGTGAATCTGTTGCCCAGATCCAGCCGCCATCCCAGGGCGCGCGCTTTGCTTCATGCACTTTACCCTGATAGAAAACGGCCAGAGCATGCTCGCTATTCTTTTGTTGAGATGGCACATCGACATGCCATGCATTACCATCTTTTGTGAAATTGACCTTTTGCTTTTTATCGAGTAAAATGCTGTCTATGATCAAAGGCTCCTGCAGGTCCAGCTGCAGACGATTGACGGTCTGCTTTCCCGTGACTTTGTAGGTGATCACGCTTGTTGCCGCAATCGTTTTGGACGGATAATCCGGGCGCACGCTAAGATCATACCGCTGTACGTCCCACCATGATCTTTCTTCATTGATCGTTCCTCTTAACGTATCGGCACGCGTAAAGGCTTTTGACTGCTGTGCCGGACAAGCTGAACTGAGCAGTAAACTCACTGCAGCGGCTGATAGAAACCTTGTTTTCATAATGCTTCCTGATGAGTTGTTTTATGTTCCGGAACCCTGACAGCTCCGGTAATGATCGTCAAGGTATTGAAAAGATGATCTTGTTTTTTACGTTGGTTAATTTTCTGCACGAATCAGTTAATATCCGTTGATCTTCTCTCCATTAGCATAGATACCTTGTATACCACAAAACACAAGACCAGGGCTTATGCGATCAATTCTTAAAACAGCGATTATAACAGCCGGATACTGCTTTATAACGGCTACAGGTGGTGCTCAGATAAGCACAGACCTTTATTCTCAGGCAAGCGAAATGACCAATATAATGGTCCAGTATAATGCTGACCGGGGAAGCCTGACAAGATTTTATGCAACGGCCGGGGAAGGCCGTGGTTTTGGCCGCGACGGTCAGAATACAAGCTCTCCCGAACGCAGGCTGCGTCTATTGAAACTCATTGATGATTACCAGAAAATGACGGGCCGCGCCGGGTTTGATAAAATGAACATCAATGGTAAGGTCGATTACATCCTTTTCATGAGAAATCTCGATGATGAGAAAGAGCGATTACTCGATGAAGGAAAGGTGTATGATCAGATTACCCGATATCTTCCATTCGCATCACGCATTGCAACACTTGAAAAACCACGCCGTCGCGGGTTAAATGTAAATGGTGAAGAGGTTGCAAAAGAACTGAATGGCATTTTTCACCAGGTGGTCACAGCCCGCACAGAACTGAAGAAAGAACCGACAATCGATCTTTCTCTTGCAAACGCAGCTTCCGGAGCTGTCAGGGATCTGCAGGGAGTGTTGAAAAATTATTTCAATTTTTATAACGGATATGACCCCATGTTCAGTTGGTGGGTTCCTAAAACGTATACGACCGTTGATAGCGTTTTGAATCTTTATGCCGGGGATCTGCGCAGCAAAGGAAAGGCGCCAGCTTCCACTCAAAAGGATGACGGGAGCGGGATAAATGGAAATCCCGTTGGACGGGAAGAACTGATCCGCCAGTTAAAACGCGAATTCATCCCCTATTCCCCGGAGGAACTGGTTGCTATCGCAAATAAAGAGTTCGCCTGGTGTGATGCTGAATTGCTGAAAGCAACAAAAGAGATGGGCTTTGGCAGTGACTGGAAAGCGGCACAGGAGAAACTAAAGAACGCTTATGTTCCGGCAGGTAAGCAGCCAGAGGCGATGCTTGATCTTTATAATCAATCAGTCGAATTTCTGAAGAAGAACGATTTGCTTACGATACCCGAACTGGCGGAAGAAACATGGCGGGTTTATATGATGTCTCCCGAAAGACAACTGGTTGCGCCATTTTTTCTTGGAGGAGAGTCGCTGATCATCTCTTATCCCACCAACACGATGGAATATGAGGATAAGTTGATGAGCATGCGCGGGAATAACCCGTTCTTTTCCAGGGCGACCGTGCACCATGAACTTATCGCAGGCCATCATCTGCAGCAGTATATGACCAGCCGGAATAAGACCTACCGGAATTTTGGAACTCCGTTCTGGACCGAAGGGAATTCACTGTACTGGGAGCTTCTTCTTTGGGATCTTAAATTCCCCCGCCATGCGGAGGATCGCATGGGGATGCTGTTCTGGCGTATGCATCGTTGCGCGCGCGTTATTTTTTCGCTGAATTATCATTTGGGTAACTGGACCCCACAGCAGTGTATCGACTTCCTGGTTGACAGGGTAGGGCATGAGCGTGCAAACGCGGAAGGTGAGGTCCGCCGCTCTTTTGTTGGCGGTTATCCGCCATTATATCAATTAGCGTACATGATCGGAGGAATGCAGTTGTACAGTTTGAAAAAGGAATTGGTAGACAGTAAGAAAATGACATTGAAACAGTTTCATGACGCGATCTTCCGCGAGAATGCAATGCCGATTGAAATGCTTAGGGCAATCCTGACGAATCAGCAGATCAGGGCGGACTTTAAAACGAACTGGCGTTTTTATGATCTGAAATAATGGTCCTGTCAATCGTATAGGTTTGATAGGCGTAGAAGTGGCGCAATGAACACAAAGGCCTGCAAAGAACGTAACGAGATGTACCGTATAAAAATGATCTCTGCTCGATGCTATAACCCTTTGCGTTTATTGCGTTGCTTCTGTGCTGCCAGACCTTTCGTTGTTATCGGGCTTTAATAAAGAGCGTCCTAATTATAACTTCTCACTTTTTCCATATACCTGGATGGAGTTAGTTTTGTTACCGACTTGAAAACACGGTTGAAATTTGTAATGCTGTTGAAGCCGCAATTGTAAGCGATCGTGCCGATGCTGTCATAATCAGATTCAATCAATTGCTTGCAGGCTTCGTTGATCCGCATTTCATTCAGAAAAGCTACAAAGGTTTGCCTTGTGTGTTTTTTAAAATACCTGCAGAATGCCTGTGGCGTCATGTGTGCCTGTTTGGCAACGTCTTCAAGCGTGATCGACTTGTTATAATACTGTATGATATAATTGTAGACCTGCCCGATCTTGATGCCATCATGCTCGCTGTATCGTGTTGGCGGAGGGGTGGAGGAAAGCGGAATGAGTTTTCCATAGCTCAACAGTTTTCTGAAGATCTCGATAAATACAATAAACCTTTCGATCCCTGAACTTTTGCCGACCTGCATCATCAGGCTTGCGATCTCTGCAACATGTTGTTCGGGTAGTTTGAACCCCGATGGATATTGCGCCAGGAATTTCTGTACGTTTTTTAATTCCGGCAGATCCAGTAACGGCGAAAGTCTGCCGTCCGGTTTGAAAAACAAACTAAGGCTTTGGCTTGTCTTCTTGTTTCTCTTCGAAAAATATGACGCGTCACTTTTAAACAGATGGGGTTGATTTGGCCCAAGCCAATAGATCTCATTCGGAGCGAATGTATGCATACTGTTTCCCGCCAGCAACGTACCTTCTCCCTTTTGCACCCAGGTTAGCTGAACCTCCGGATGACGATGCAGATAAGGGTAGAAATGCGGGAGAATATCCTGCTGCATGATCACTGTATCATTCGCTGATACTGGTATGGTGAATTGTAATACTTTCATAGACGACTACCAGGTAGCTTTGCACTATATTATCAAATCTGGAGGCAATATAGGGTTTTTCGGGTAATATGTGGGAGGTTTCAAAGGTTCCATAGGTTCCAAACAGTTGTGTATACTAGCTGATGTTGATTTGACCCTAATATGGAACCAATGAAGCTTATCAGGTCAAACCTATGGAACTTGTGGAACCTCCCAAACCTCTGAAAACTCCCAAACCTCCCGCGCCCCACGCAACATTTTCAAAAAAACTTCCACTTTAGTGTAACCTTTTACGATCGGGATCGTACTTCAGAATAATTAACCACTGCTCATGATCAGGAATTTTTTCAAAATAGCCTGGCGGAATATGCTCCGTAGTAAAGGCTTTACCGTAATTAATATTACAGGTCTTATCGTCGGCATGGCGAGTGCCATTCTCATTTTGCTCTGGATCCAGAATGAGGTGAGCTATGACCAGTTTCATGATAAGAAGGACCGGATCTATGAAGCTTGGAACAGGGCCAGCTTCAGCGGAGAATTGCATTGCTGGAATACAACACCCAAAGTACTGGCCCGCGCGCTGGAGCGGGATCTGCCAGAGGTGGAGCAGGCGGTACGTGTCGACTGGAACTCCAATTTCCTGTTCAGCATTGGCGAAAAACGAATGACGATCCGGGGCACGATTGTGGATTCCAATTTTCTTCAGGTGTTTGGATTCCCGTTGTTGAAGGGGCAGCCTGGCCAGGTTTTGCAGGATATGCATTCCATCGTGATCACTGAATCGCTGGCTGAAAGCCTGTTTGGTAGTGAAGAGGCAATGGGCAAGATGATCCGTATCGATAATAAAGAGAGTTTTACGGTGACCGGCATTCTTAAAGATCTTCCCAACAACACGAGATTTAAATTTGAATACCTGATTCCTTGGGCATAT
Source organism: Terrimonas ginsenosidimutans (assembly GCF_022012415.1). GTDB lineage: Bacteria > Bacteroidota > Bacteroidia > Chitinophagales > Chitinophagaceae > Terrimonas_A > Terrimonas_A ginsenosidimutans. Next base: position 16,725 of record NZ_JAKLTR010000008.1, on the reverse strand, counting down.
AAACGATCGGTTGGTGATGATGATCAGAACTGGGGAAATAACAGCACCCGCACATACGTATTATTGAAGCCGAATGCAGGCATCGCTTCTGCCAATGCTAAGATGAAAGTGCTGAAGCCAAAGTACGATAAGGATGATCCTAAATGGGAAATGTTCCTTTACCCTATGGAGCGCTGGCACCTGTATTCCAACTTTGAGAACGGTGTCGAAGATGCAAGTGGACGCATTACATTCGTAAAGTTATTTGCGATCGTGGCCGGTTTTATTCTGCTGATCGCCTGTATCAACTTCATGAACCTTGGTACGGCGCGCAGCGAAAAGCGCGCAAAAGAAGTAGGGATCCGCAAGGTTGTTGGCGCCAGGCGTTTTTCCCTTATATCCCAGTTCATAGGAGAATCCATTCTGATCTCACTGATAGCAGGAATCTTTGCTATCATCGTTGTTCAACTTTCTCTCGCAGGATTCAACAGGCTTACTGATAAGCAGCTCTTCGTTCCGTATGGAGATCCGATATTCTGGTTGTACGGATTAGGTTTTGTGGTGTTCACCGGTTTTCTGGCCGGAAGTTATCCCGCATTTTTCCTTTCCTCTTTCAAACCGGTTAAAGTATTGAAAGGGGCCTTCAAAAAATCGCAGGCTCCTGTGACCCCAAGAAAAGTGCTTGTAGTGCTTCAATTCACTTTCGCGATCGTGCTGATCATCTGTACTATTATCGTAAAACAACAGATCGACTTTGCGCAAAACCGTCAAACGGGTTATAACAAGAACAATCTTTTGTATCACATATTTACCGGTGATCTTGAAAAGAATTTTGTATTGATCAAGAATGACCTGATCACACAGGGCATTGCCAGCTCTGTTACAAAAACCAGCGCGCCGATCACGGAGAGCTGGAGTGATAGCTGGGGCCAGGAGTGGGAAGGAAAAGATCCGAATGATAAAACTGATTTCTATCTGTTCAACGAAGATGAAGGATTGAAAGAAACCGCTGGTCTTGAGTTTACACAGGGGCGGGATTTTGATCTGCGTAAATTTCCGACAGATTCGACTGGTATGATCATTAACGAATCGGCATTGAAAGTGATGAAATTCAAAGATCCGATCGGTAAGATCGTGAAAAGCAATGGCACCGACTGGCATATTGTTGGAGTGATCAAGGATTTTATTATGACCTCTCCGTATGCACCAACCAAACCAATGATCATTTCTGGTGCAAAATCATGGTTCAATGTGATCATGTTCCGCCTCAATCCATCCCGGACAACTGCACAAAGCCTGGAACAGGCAGAAAAGATCTTTAAAAAATATAATGCTGAGTATCCATTTGCCTATCATTTTGTAGATGAGGAATACGCGGCGAAGTTCAAAGCGGAACAACGTGTTGGAACACTGGCGGCATTGTTCTCCGGACTTACCATTTTCATTTCCTGTTTGGGATTGTTGGGGCTGGCGATATTCATGGCAGAGTCACGTATCAAAGAAATTGGCGTTCGGAAAGTATTGGGAGCATCTGTTTCGGGGTTGGTAGCCTTGTTATCGAAGGATTTTCTCAAGCTGGTGATCATTGCATTCGTTCTGGCCACACCGATCTCCTGGTGGATGATGTATTCCTGGCTGAAGGATTATCCGTACAGGGTGCCTATTCAATGGTGGGTGTTTGTATCCGCCGGAATGGTATCTGTGTTGATCGCATTATTTACCGTAAGCTATCAGGCGATCAGGGCGGCGCTATCGAATCCGGTGAAGAGTCTGAGAACGGAGTAAGTTTGGGCAACTAGGCCCGCATGATGCATTTGCATAAAGAAGACGGCGGATAAGGGGCTCACCCATTATTCGCCGTCTTCTTTCCAATTGTGTAATCCCGCGCTCTTCCGCATCATCCTTCAAATGATCCCCGATGATGCGGTCCGCCATTCTATGCTGCTTACTTGCCTTTTGTCTTAGCTGTGTTGCTCAGTCGCTTCCGAACCCGAAGGAGTGGAAAAGCCTTGAAAAGAATATCCTCGAAGGGAGCAGGCTGACTGATATCCGGAATAATCTGCTTCAGATCAAAGAAAATGCAGTTGCTCAGAAAAACGATATCGCCCTTGCCAGAAGCCTGTATCTGATCATGCATATTGACGACCGGAGGACAGAGGATACGGTTTTCTTTCATAATTCTTCCTTTATTGATAGTCTGATCTCCAGCAGTCAGTCGCCCCGGATCAGGGGGCTCATGTATTTTCTGAAAGGAAAACGGCTGATGTATTTCAGGAATAAATATTACGACCGTGTCAACCGGCATCTTTTCGTGGGTTCCGACCATGTTAGTTATGGCCGGATGGCTCCCCGGCAGCTCGATTCAGCCTGTAGCAGCTCGCTGGATAAAGCACTGCAATATGCTGCTTACTTTAAGGATACACCAGTCGCAGACATCTTGTGGCTTTCTTATAATCCATTACTGTTCTCTTTCAAACCTGGCTTTGCTGATCTCGTGTGGGCGGAGAAAATTGCTGTATTTCGTGATGTCGACCCCGATCCATTGTCAGACAGTACAGGGAAGCTGTTCGCTGCGAAGAGGGAAGATTTTTTAGCTACTATTTCTCTTGAAACAAAACCCGGCTCCGGATTGAGGGAGATCTTTTGCGTGTATCATGATTGGGCAGAAAGTCATCGCAAAGAAGATCCAGCCGCTTTTTATAGTATAGAGTTTGCTGCGCGAAAGTTCCTCTATAAGCACTATGTCAGTGATTCCGCCAGCAGGCAGCTATTCGAAAAGTATGTGGAAGAGTCGGTCTCCTCGCCATACAGTCCTGTCAGGGCATCAGCCGTTGAACAGCTTGCCTATCTTTGGGTGGGGAAAGCGAATATGTACAATCCCGATTATGCCAAAGTGCAGTATGATCTTGCTGCGGTTTCCGGGTTTCCCGCCAGAAATTTTGATGGGCGATACAAGGACTATTATGTAAAAGTAGGAGAGCTGCTTGACAGGCATATGCTATTGCTCGACAGCTTTCAACTGATCAAACAGCGTCTTGTTCTATTGAGGAACAACTTCATGAAGCCAGATGCCAGATGGGAAACGGATCAGGACCAATTGCCACATGAACCAGTATTAACTTATTTGAAATACCGGAATATTGAAACAATACATGTAAGAATCGCAAAGAGAAAAATACCGGAGCCCAATAAAGTTCGCGTAAGTTATGCTGATTACCGGGGCTCTTTCATAAGAGATACTGTATACCGGCTACAGGATTTTCAGGATCATCAATGGCACAGTACATTTATCAAACTCGATGGGTTTGCTCCGGGCGAATATGTCGCATTCTTTTCTGGCAAAAATCTGGAATCGGACGGTGAACCTGCCTCGATGGATTTCAGGATAACAGGAATGATCGCTATCAATAATGACAGGAAGCTCTTTGTGCTCGACCGGAAAACAGGATTGCCCGTTAAAAATGCAAAAGTGAAGATCGATGGCGGGCTTTCACGTATTCGCTCAAATGGGTATGTGTTCGTGAAGCATGAAGAAGCCTCCGTTAAAGTGATGAGGGGTGAGGATACGTTGGATGTTGAGATGAATAGTTTTCCTGACTATGTTCCCGATGAAATTTATAATAAAGAAGATTTCGACGATCTGCTGGAGTTTTTTGAAGAAAATATATCAGTTCGCTTTTTTACTGACCGGTCTATCTACAGGCCCGGGCAAACGGTGCACTATAAGGGGATTCTGATGGTCAGGCATCCATACACAGGAGAGTGGCGGGTGTTTAACAAGAAGAATGTGCGTGCAAATCTTTTTAAGAGTTTTTATAAAGAAATGAACGAAGGTGGAATACTGATTTATATAGAGGATCCCTTTAAAAAAGTGGCTGACAGTGTTCGTATCAGGCCGGATGCATTCGGTTCATTCAGTGGAATATTTGTACTGCCCAAAAACGCAGCAACGGGGGATTGGGATTTTGAAACAGGGTATGCGGATGTTGAATATGGAAATAATAGTTCTTTTAAAGTGGAAGAATATAAACGCCCCTCTTTTGAATTAATGGTACAAAAACCTGCGGGCGAACTCCGGCTGGGCAATAACTTTTCTGTTGGTGTAAAAGTCTGGTCTTTCTCAGGTTCAAAACTGGAAGATGTGCTGGTAAAGTATACCATCGTTGCCAGTGGATCATTACCGGATGCTGGCAGAGGAAGTATTTCAAGATCGGAAAATATTCTTTCTTCCTCGGGAAGAACAGATCTTAATGGTGAGTTAGCGATCCATGTTGAAGATAGTGTGAACTTAAGCAGATACCTGTTTGATGATAGTAAGAATTGGCAGATGGGGTATTATGTAGAAGTTGAAGCAATTGATAATACCGGAGAATCGCATGAAACAAATATCCGGATATCTCTTTCAACCAGGCATGTGATACTGAAGGCGCAGATCCCGGCAGTCGTAGATCAAAAGAGTATCACGCCATATTATATATCGGCTTCCGCTGAGTACGGTGGACAATTACAGAAAAGGGTAGAAGTTAAACTGATGAGATCAAATCCAGTGGGGCGGCGGGTTGAAAGAAATAACTGGCCGGAAACCGATGCATCGGTACATCAGCAAGGACAACTGGAAGCATGGTTTCCTGATCTTCGGATCGATAGGGATAAGAATGAAGTTCAGGAAGAACTGCTATTCAAAACAACGCTGACAGCCGGGAGTGATGATAAACTCAAATTGCCCGCAGAGCTTTTGCCCGCAGGGTATTACTCCATAGAGATAACCGCCTTTGAGAATAATAAGATAGTTGGTGTGCTTAAGAAACAACTGACAGTGTTTGATTCTAAGAAAAAGAAGCTGCCCACAGCCATTGGTAACTTTCACTACTTACCGGTAAACGTCATTTCGCCCGGGAAAAGCCTGAGCTGGTTTTCCGGAAATGCAGGAGCTGGGATCTATTCAATTTTTCACATTACCTATTTTGAAAAACATGGTAAGAGCGTTCGCATAAAGAACGTTTACGAAACAATAAAGCATTCCGCAGGTTTGTTCGAATGGAAATACAAGGTGCCGGTAAATGCGGTTGGTAATCTCAAGATCACGCAACAGTACATTGTTAAAAACGAATTTGTAAAAAATGAAGCAATCGTTTACCTGGCGCAAGAAACAAAATTGGCTCCTGTGATTGCTGTAGAGAAATACAGGACTCAAATTAAGCCAGGTGAATCGGAAGTCTTTAAAGTGTCTGTACGGACACAGGATGCAGGAGTTGCCGCTCAGCTCATGACAACGATGTATGATGCGTCGTTAGATAAAATCGAGCCGCATAACTGGCAGGTGAATCCGGGACATGCATGGTACTATCCGCGTACTGCGTGGGAGCGAAACGAAGTTGTTGTTGCCAGCGGACGTTTTTTTTCTGTGGATGGTTGGGATAAGATCGATTTCACAGAGAAACCTGTGTGGTGGATGAATGATACTTTCTCCACGAAGTTGGGAGACTTTGAATACAAACGACCTGACGCAGCGTTTTCAAATGTTCTGCAGGGTGTAGTGGCAGGAGTGAACATTGCAGGCGGCGAAGGTCTTTCAGAAGTGGTGGTAGTTGGTTATGGTACATCTAAAAAGTCCAGTATCACAGGTGCTGTTTCTATAACTCTGCGGGGTGCCACATCGTTTTCTGCATATAATAAGTCGCTTATTGTTCTTGACGGTGTAATATATGAAGGCAACCTTTCCACGCTTGATCCAAACCTGATAACCTCAGCGGTTGTACTACGTGGCGAAGATGCAACAGCTCTCTATGGTAGCCGGGCGGCAAATGGCTTGTTATTGCTAAGTACAAAGGGGCCTGTCGAAATTCCGGCCGTAAAACAAGAACCCCCTCCTGTGAGAAAAAATTTTTCCGAAACTGCATTTTTTTATCCCCGGTTAAAAGCGGACAGGCGGGGAGGCTTCACGATCAGTTTTACCATTCCGGAGAGCGTTACGGAGTGGAAGTGGAAAATGCTGGCTCATACAAAGTCAGGTCAGTTTGCCTATGAAGAAAAATCCATCTTCAGTCAATTGCCTCTGATGATACAGCCCGATATGCCACGGTTTCTTTATCAGGGTGATCAGCTTGTGCTGAAAAGCCGCATCATCAATCTCGATTCAACAGCTAAGAAGGGAATGGTTAAATGTACTATAGAAGATGTGGTGACTGGCGACGATCTTTCAGGCAGACTATTGAAAACCGCCGGGCAGCCATTTGCGGTTAATGCCCATTCAAATAGTACGGTGTCTTTTAACCTGGTTATCCCTGATACCATGGTCAATCCGTTGCGGATACGCATCATTGCTTCAGGCGATAATATAGCAGATGGTGAAGAACATATCATCCCGGTTTTGTCGAATCGGATCCTTGTAACCCAAACAACGATCTTGTCAGGAGACACCGTTCTTCAAAAACCAGATCTTCCGGAAGATGCCATTCCTTATGGTATTTCCGCATTCATTCAACCTAAAAGAACGGCATCGCTGATCAACGCATTGCCTTACCTGGCGGGCTACAGGTTTAATTGTACGGAGCAGACGTTCAATAAGATGCTTGCTCACCTTCTTGCGATAAAGCTGATGAGAACAGATACATCGATCCAGTCGTCTTATACCTTAAGCCTGAATGCTCCTGAGCAGAAAGTCGTTATGCTCGACTCCCTGGTTGAAGGCAGAGGTGAGAGTACGCCATGGCTTCAGCTGGAATTTGCTAAGGAGAAGCAGCAACGAGAACTGTTCCGCCTGCTTGATACGATCAACGCAAAACAGAAGATCAGTTCTTATTTTGATGTGATTGCAGACAATCAGAATTCAGATGGCGGAATGAGTTGGTTCAAAGGAGGTACAAGCAGCTCTTATATGTCAATGTATCTGCTTGGAGCGCTGGGGAAGGCAAAAAGGGATTCGCTACAGCTTGCCGGCGATAACATCGTTGATGAAGGTAAATATGCAACCCTTGTCAGGAGATTGATTATGTATTGTGATAGCCTGTTCAGGAGGGACCTTTCCGGAGATTTATTCGCACAATGGGCTTATGTGAGAAGCTATTGGTGGGAAGAGTATGCTCCTGCCGCAGAGCTAAAAGGGAAGTTTGATTCAATGATCGGCAAGTCCTTATCCGGTACAAAAAATACGGCAACTGGTACAGCTGGTATGTTGCTGAGCGTTTTATTCCGGACGATATCTGAAGGATCTGGTCATTATAAAAATGCTTCGGAGATGTTGGAGTCAATATATCAGCAGGCGATCGTGGACGGGAAAGGAGTGAGGTGGAAAAGCCTGTCAGATTCGGATGATCTTTCTTTTACACAAGAGGAATGGCTGGTGAAGATTGCGGAAGCTTTTGAAGAAAGTGGCAGGTATCCGGCTGTGGTGAATGGTATTGTTCAATGGTTGCAGCTGGCAAAGGACGGTAACCGGTGGAGCACAACAAAGGCCACAGGAGATATTGCAGCTTTGATGGGTCGTCTTAAGGTCTTCGAAAAGAATCCTTCGAATACGATCAAAGTAAAAGCAACTGCGTTGGACATGAATGTGACCGATGATCTGCTTCGCGGCGGGGCATATGATTTTCATGGCGTGTATGGGAAGGGCTTTCCCGAAAAGCTTTTGGTTCATACAACACAGCCCGGTCAAACGCGCGGCGCGATCAATCATTACTATTTTACAGCAACACCACCAACCGGAAACAGCGGCGTGATACTGTCAAAAACGTTGTATAAGCTGGATATGCCTTCGGGTAAATGGGTGCCTTTTAAGGAGGGTGAGGTTATTAAGATCGCTGACAAACTCAAAGTGGTGCTCAGGGTAGAAACGCCGAGGCGCCTGCAATATGTTTATATCGAAGATAAGCGGGCCGCCGCATTCGAGCCAGTGAATGCATTAAGCGGGTATGAGTACAGGCAATGGTTTTCCTATTACAGATCCGTTACAGATGAGGGGTTCCGGTTCTTTGCAACAGACATTCCGTCCGGGATCTCGGAGATAGAATATGAGATCGCTGCCGCGAAAGAGGGCGTTTTTTCAAACGGGATTGGTAGCCTGGAATGCATGTATGAACCTTCGGTCAAAGCATACACCCGGAACATCGTGGTAAAGGTCACGCCGGTAGAGTAGACCGTCTCAAGCGGGAAGGTTCGACGGGTGTTTCCTGACCGCTCGCCGGTAGCTGGTTGCCGTTTACCGACAACCTTCAGCCTGTATCCTTCCGCTTTTTATCTTTGGTGAAAAATAAACCATGTCTTATTCGCAACGTTCAAATCATGAGATCGACTACAAAATATATGGAGAAGAACTGCAGTTTGTAGAGATCGAACTCGATCCATCTGAAACAGCTATCGCGGAAAGCGGGGCTATGATGATGATGGAAGATGGAATTACCATGCAAACGATCTTCGGTGATGGCTCTCAGTCGCACGGAACCGGCCTGTTTGGAAAACTGATGAGTGCAGGTAAACGCGTGCTTACAGGTGAAAGCTTATTTATGACAGCGTTCACTAACTCGGGGCAGGGAAAAAGAAAGGTCAGCTTTGCCGCACCGTACACCGGTAAGATCATTCCGATGGACCTGATGCAGATCGGCGGAACGGTCATTGCACAAAAAGATGCTTTCCTCTGTGCGGCCAAAGGAGTTAGTGTTGGCATTCATTTTCAACGGAGACTCGGCACCGGTATCTTCGGTGGTGAAGGCTTTATTATGGAAAAGATCGAAGGAGATGGTATGGCTTTCCTTCACGCCGGTGGTTATATCATTGAAAAGGTATTGGTCCCGGGTGAAGTGCTGAAAGTGGATACGGGGTGCCTGGTGGCATATACTCCCACAGTGGATTTTGACATCGAATTCGTTCGAGGTATCCGCAACTTCGTGTTTGGTGGTGAAGGGCTGTTCTTCGCCAGGTTGCGTGGACCTGGCCGCGTCTGGATCCAATCACTGCCCATCAGCAGGCTTGCCGGTAAAATGGTAGAGTACGGGACCTGGAAGCGGAAGGAAGAAGGTAGCATTCTCGGCGGGTTGGGGAATTTGCTGGATGGACGGGAATAGGACGGGAAAGTGTGGAAGTTTAAAAGTTTAAGCGTTTAAGGGTTCAAAACCTTCAGAGGTTAAATAGTTTACAGGTATAGCAGGTGTTAATGCTTCAGCCTTACACTATTAAACCTTCAAACGCTTAAACTTTTAAACTTTCTGTTCCTTTTTCTCTTCATGCTCCGGGCAGTCAAGCCTCAGCTTCTCCGCTGTCAGATCAATCTTCAACAGATTGCAAAATGGAGAAGGTGTGGCGGGTGAGAAGTGCACACAGGTGTAGCACATACGTTGGATAGTAATAACGCCCTGCTGATAAAGGGAATGGATTAGTGTAAAGAGGGAATGCTTCACCGTGAGTTTTTGCTGCTGACTCAGTTGGCCGACAGGAGCAAGGAGTGGAGTAGCGAACTGCCCGCATTTAACGGCTATTTTTTTCCCGGCAGGTGTAAGTGCGAGGGTCTGGGATCTCGCATCTGAAGGGCTTTCTTTCCTTTGTACAAGATCTTTTTCCACCAGTACTTTGATCACATCACTTAATGTCGCCTTGGTTAGGCTGAATTCTTTTGCGAGATAGCTGAGCGTGTTCTTTTCAGGAGAATGTGTATGTAAAAAAATAATGACCTGCGCCTGGATCGGGCTAAGCCCGTGTTCTCTCGCTTCGGTTGAGAGGAGGATGCGCAGTGATTCTCCCAGGCGTTCAAGCGCGGCCATGATCTGAGAATCCACAGACTCATGCTGCAGGTTTATATTGAAGGGAGAGGTTATTTTTTTCATCACTATTTCTGGCAGATTATTTACCGCCGATCAATCGTCCGTTGAGCTTGGCCTGAAACACCTCTGCTATACTGGCAGCTTTTTTCTTTGCCAGTTCTTTACGACTACCTTCGAATAATTCGTCAAGCGTTGTATTGAATAAGCGGAGCCATTGCTGGAAGTGTTCTCCCTGGATGGGTAAGCCGATATGTTTTGCAAATGGATTACCGCGATACGCTTCTTTGCCAAATAGCAGGGTATACCAGAAATCGTGCATTGTTGCAAGATGCGGCGCCCAATTATCGTTGATCCGGCTTTCAAATACAGGGCCGATCAATTCATCCTGACGGACGCGTTCGTAGAACGTGTTTACCATGATGACGATGTCCTCCCTGCTCTCAATATCGTGTTTCGATTCAGTCATAGATCAGCATTCAGAGTAGTCTGAGCGGAACACTCCGTTCAACGCATAGATCGTATCTACGGCGATCTTTAATCCGCCTTCCAGTTCGAGCCACTCCCGGCCGTCATCCTTGTACAACGCCGAGATCACTCCATTGGCACGTGTTACACCATGATCTTCATATAGTAATCCCGCCGTCTGTTTCGATTGGAACAATGTTTCCAATTGAGTAAAAAAACTGGCGCCATTCGGAATGGTTTCTCTTGTGTCGGTATTCATATTGCAAAATTACGGGGTTCATTACTAATTACATCCCTGCATTTCTATGATAGAAAAGCCCTGTTGTTGTATATCCTGAACAATTTCTTCACTTGCTTCCTCGATATGGCAGAAACGGCATTCGCTGGTTGTTAGCGGTTGGCCGTCCTGGTCTTTCCGGGAGAGATAGGTTTTACCAAACGAATGAATTGCCTGCTCATCCCTGAGAGAATCAGGAACAAGAATGTCAAAGTGCATAAGACCTCCGTCTTTACGTGTAACATATGTGTCATAAACCGCTACTTTCATAAAACTATTTTTATTGGTTAACTATTTAATTGCTGAAGCAAATATAGTTAGGATTCCTAACTATATTGATTTGTCAGTGTTAAACTTTCCAGAATGCCGGATAGGGCAGCCCTGGATTTGATAGAATAGTCCCGGCGTGATCGCCAAAAGAAAGAGGAAGTGTGCGCAAGCCATCAGCATTGTCCTCGACGTTAACATCGGGAAAACTGCCCGCTTCCGTAACAGACCACGATCCTGCCCGCTGAGCAATCTTCAGATAGGCAGCGTGCAAGTCCCGCGGTCAGCGATATTCATAATGAATAATTAACTTCCCCTTTCCTGAATTAACGTAGTTTGCAGTCATCACAACACGCCCCATTATGGATTCAAGAAGAGACTTTATCAAAAAAGCTACAACACTTGCAGGTGGAATGGGATTCGCTTATGCCATACCTGAGTCAATTCAGAAAGCATTTGCCATTGACCCTGTAACGGGCACAACGTATCTCGATGCAGAACACGTTGTGATCCTCATGCAGGAAAACCGGTCTTTTGATCATTGCTACGGTGCATTGCAGGGTGTACGCGGGTTCAATGATCCGCGTGCTATTGATCTTCCTGACGGTGATCTTGTATGGTTGCAGAAGAATGCCGCAGGCGAAGCCTTTGTTCCTTTCCGGCTCGATATAAAAAATACAAAGTCGACCTGGATCGGCTCCCTCCCGCATTCCTGGACCAACCAGGTAGATGCGCGCAATAACGGTAAATACGACAAGTGGATCATTGCGAAACCTCACGGAAATAAGGCATATGCCAGTGCTCCTCTTACATTGGGATATTATAACCGCGAAGACATTCCTTTTTATTATGCACTGGCTGATGCATTTACAGTCTGTGATCAAAACTTCTGTTCTTCATTGACCGGAACTACACCAAACCGTTTATATCTATGGACCGGTTCACTCCGTGAAAAAGATAGTGGTGATGTGCATGCAAATGTGCGAAACGAAGATCTCGACTATCATAAGGAAGTGAGCTGGAAAACCTTTCCTGAACGTCTGGAAGAGAATGGGATCTCCTGGAAAATATATCAGAACGAAATAAGCCTTTCAACAGGGTTGGAAGGTGAAGAAGATTCCTGGCTTTCAAATTTTACAGATAATCCCATTGAATGGTTCTCTCAGTACAGGGTCCGCTTTTCCAAGACCCGCCGTGCTTTTGTGATAAAAAGTATTGACGAATTGCCTGCGCAAATTGTAATGCTCGAAAAACAATTGCAGGAAGGTAAACTGGAAGGTGATGCGTTGGAACGGGCGAAGCGGGAGCTTGCCCGCAAGCATGACTGGCTGGAAATGGCAAAGAAAGAAAAGGAGTTGTATAATGATGAAACATTTGCAAAGCTGTCTGATCATGACAAGAATCTTCATCTGAAAGCCTTTACAACAAATGTGAATGACCCGCATTACCGCGAGCTGGAAACATTGCGTTATGATGATAACGGCGTGGCACGTGAAGTGAGAATGCCGAAAGGAGATGTGCTGGATCAGTTCAGAAAAGATGTTGGAAAGGGGAAATTGCCTGCTGTATCCTGGGTGGTGGCTCCGGAGAATTTCTCTGATCATCCTGGTGCACCGTGGTATGGTGCCTGGTATGTTTCAGAGGTAATGGATATTCTGACAAAGAATCCTGAAGTGTGGAAGAAGACCATCTTTGTCCTGTGTTACGACGAGAATGATGGATACTTCGATCACGTGCCGCCATTCGTCCCGCATGATCCGGCGGTGCCGGGCTCGGGGATGGCTTCTGAAGGAATCGATGTTTCGGTTGAACAGGTCACGCTTGCGCAGGATCAGGCCGGACGCAAACCGGAGCAGGCCAGGGCCAGTGCTATCGGACTGGGATATCGCGTGCCACTGGTGATCGCTTCGCCGTGGAGCAGGGGAGGCGCCGTGTGTTCGGAAGTGTTTGATCATACATCGATCGTGCAATTGCTGGAGAATATTTTTACACACAAAAAAGGTAAGGAAGTAAAGGAAACAAATATCAGTGCATGGCGAAGAACGGTTTGCGGAGACCTGAGTTCCGTGTTTCAACCGTATAACGGGGAAAAGATCAAGCTGCCCGCGTTCCTGAAACAGGAAGGGGTTATTCAATCCATACATAAGGCACAGTTCACTAAAGACCCGTTTGGATATAAAGTTTTAACGGATGCTGAAAAGAAAGCCGTCAATCAGCGTAGCCAGTCATCCATCATGCCGAAGCAGGAGAAAGGTGTCCGGCCTGCCTGTCCAATTCCCTATGAATTATATGTTGATGGCCATCTGACCGATGATAAAAAAGGTTTCAGGATTGAATTTTCTGCGGCAAAAAAAATGTTCAAAGAAGCTGCATCCGGAAGCCCGTTCACCGTGTATGCGGCTGGCAGGTATGGCGATAAACAGGCCAATACGCTGGAGAAAGGACGCAACTGGAACTTCACCGTAGCTGCTGGTGATCAATTAGCGGATATCTGGCCATTGGATAAATTTGAGAGTGACCGTTATCATCTGAAGGTTCATGGGCCAAACGGTTTCTTCCGCGAGTTTGCTGGAAGTGCAAAACATCATGCTATCAAAGCGAGGCTTGTTTATGAAAAACTCAACTCCGGAAATACCTTTTCAGGGAATGTAATACTTCAACTTGAATCATTGCAGACTGGTAAGCCCGTCAACCTGGTGATCCGCGATAATGCTTACAGATCAGCGCCACGAAAGATCTCATTGAATACGGGGAAAAAAGAAGTGCTGATCAATCTTACACGCAGTTTTGGCTGGTATGATCTCACGCTGTCCATGGAAGGCGAACCTGATTTTATTCAGCGATATGCAGGTCACGTTGAAACGGGGAAGGTGAGTAAGACCGATCCTGCAATGGCAGGATTGTGAGCTGGCGTAAGTTGATCAGACAACGGGTGGTTCCTTATCTCCGAAAGTAAATATCAATTATTGCCACATTGAATGAGAAAAAGAATGGATGGTCAAGGTTGCATTGAGCAGGATCACTGGCGGCACATCGAATTGATCAGTTCCTTCTGTTCAGGATATTCTTTTGAAAGTTGTTCTTTGAACGCCAGTTCAAAGTCATTGAAGTCAAATCCGGGTGCAACGGTGCATCCGGCAAGCCCGTATTCTCCGCCGTCTGCAACTCTTGATGCAAACCAGTTACCGGCTTTGATGACGCAGCAAAGCGAATGTCCTTTAGAGGGATCATTTCCGAGAAGATGTTCCGTCAGACTTCCGGCTCCGTCAATCTCATATACGATGATGGCATCTCCATGATAGAAGTGCCAGATCTCATCGGATCTGATGCGGTGGAATGCGGAGAAGTTTTCTTTTTCCAGCAGGAAGTATATATGCGTGCAGGCTGATCTGTCACCGGGGAATACAGGTGACAGCGCTTGACCCGGGATCGTCAATGCAGAACGGTACACTTCGCTATACCAACCGCCTTCTACGTGGCGGTTCAGTTGCAGGTGTTTGATCCAGGTTTCTACAGCTTGATTGGCCATTAGTTTTGATGCTCAATATACACTCTTCTGCCCGTCATTGCGGTCAGCGAGTCAAGCACACGGGTAGTATCATTATGTGCCGGTAATATCAGGTATAATTTGAAGCGGACAGAATCTGTTGTTTCCAGTTTGACATCCCAGAGGTTTGTGCGAAGCTGGTTATAACGTTTGATGATCCGTTGTTTTGGCGCTTCTTCCAGTACATACTTATAGTTGTCCGCGATCACAGGCGTTTCGTTTGCAAGCGTATCGGGTGTCACAGCGAGCAAAGCGGAAGAGTCAACCTGTGGTGCAGGTTCCTCCTGTACAACGGAAGTAGAAGCTTTTTCAGCAGCCATATTTTTAGAGATAGCATAGCCTCCCCAGATCGTCAGACCAAGACCTGCAATGAGAGCCAACGCTATCGCCGGTTTTTTCCAGCCTTTTTTTGCCGGAGCATCGGTGAGAAATGATTCGTATTGAGGAGCGGGTGCAGCAGATGCCTGTGCTTCTTCGCGTATTGCGGAAGCTTTGGCCGCTATTTCTTTGGGAGTTGCGAGTTGTTCCTTCACCTTCTCTGCCGAGATCGCGATAGGAATAAATTCAAAATCTTTGAGATTGGTTTTGACCAGTGTTCCGATCCCGTCGAGCGTGTACGGCTTCCCGATATTAAGGAATTGCTGCGCAATTTCGATGAACGATTCAAGATCGGATGCGGCAAGCGGCTTCATCTTTCCGGTTTGGGCAGAGATGTAAGCGACAAGTTCAGGCGATTCTTTGATCGACGGATTGTTCTGAAAACTGATACCTTCAAGTACAGCAGCACGCTGCTTGACATTCTCAAGCGCCTGTATGGCGGAAGGATCTAATAAGAAGGTGCCAATACCCGGCAAATCGAGCCGATGATGTGTGTACAGGTATTGGGATAATAAGGATGTTATTTTCACAGCCTTTGGATTTATCTGCACAATATATATAATTCAAATGGCTGTTCCAAGCATTGAAATGCCATAAGTTATAATTTTGACCTATTATGCTGACAGAAGACGAAAAGAAATTTATTGCATCCTGGGAAGTTGACCGTTTACGGAAGAAGAAACTCATCCGCCAGCTATCTGTCGGTTTACCGATGGCCGTAGTACTGGTGGTTGCGATCTTCGTTAATTTCTTTTCCGGCTGGTACAAGCGGGCAGATATGGAGATCCGTTCCAACTCCTCCCTCATCGTTGTTTTGCTGATCGCAGCGATCGGCATTGTGATCTTTACCACGGTATTTTCCGCAAAACATAAGTGGGATCTTAATGAACAGCGATATCACGAACTGAAAGGGAAGAAAGATGCGAATTAATTTAATTCCAGCGCAGCATTTATTCGCCTGAGTGGTCTTTATATCGTAAGTACCTATATATTTGCGCTAATCTATCAGATATGAGGAAAATTTTGGCTCTGGTTCTTGTGTTTTCACTGTTATTCGCCGGTTGTAGTAAAGATGATAACGAATGTAAATATGATGTTTGTGGCATTGTTGCGCCGGAAAGCGAGATCGCTGCAGTACAAAGTCACATTACTTCCAAAGGGATCACTGCTGAAAGGCATTGTAGTGGGGTATTTTACACTGTGGAAGTTGCCGGTACCGGTAAAAATCCAACTCCCTGTTCTAATATATTAATTAAATATAAAGGGTATCTGACGAATGGCAGTGTATTCGACCAGGCTGTCAACCCTGTCGCCTTCGGTCTCGGTGAATTGATCAGTGGATGGAGAAGCGTGTTGCCTACTATTAAAGCCGGTGGTCGTATCGTATTGTATATTCCCCCAAGCCTTGGGTACGGAAACCGCGCAAGCGGCTCAATTCCTGCCAACTCGATCATTATTTTTGAAATTGACCTGCTTGATGTACAATAAAGCTTTTCAGGTATTTTAAGATTATTCTAATCTATTGTCCTATTTTAGCCGGGCATTTCAAATCTGTCAACCAATACCGCCTGCATAACGGCCTTGTACTTCGGTGCAAGGCTTTTTTATTTTCGCGAATGCCCGGGAAGCGCGAAGGGGGCCAGGAGTAAAAGTAGGGGGAGGGATGTCGAAGGTTGAAAGGTTTACAAGTCTAAAAGTTTCAGAGGTTGATATCCAATGTCCTTTAGTTTAGCAGTCCCGAAGGAACTCGGTGGACGCGGCGACAATACAAGACGTTCTATAGCTGTTTTCGCTGCGTCCGCGGCGTATCGCTGCTTCCGCCGCGTTACTTATACACCGGGTAAACCGTAAGCTGACGTGTATTGAGGTACGCCGGGGCTACTAAACTAAACGACATTGGGTTGATATCCCGCAAAAGGTTTGGTAAGTCCTGGGAGCTCTGACGTTCGGGGGGCTAATATACCCTTCGCGCGCTACTATCCATTCGTTCGCCGCGCGCGCAGGCCAGAAATGGGCATACGACAGCAACCGCATTGCTGCGTTTGACTGTCGTCGCCCAC
>NZ_JAKLTR010000007.1 GCF_022012415.1 Terrimonas ginsenosidimutans | reverse complement strand
AGCGAAAACAGCCATAGCAGACTTTGTATTCGCCGCGCGCGTCGCGTATCGCCGCGTCCGCCGCGTTCCCCTACGCCATCAAGCTATCAAGAAATTATTCGGTCGAACAACAACGGTAAACAAAATTTATTTGTCAATTAAACTATTAACGCTAAACACTTTCTGATCAAACGGGAAAAAATCACGCCGGCCGGCGAAAGTATAGCACATAAATAACATCTAAACTTCATAACCATCCTGCATGTATCGCCATATTGTTTTTCTTGTTCTTGGAATGATCTTTCTCACGACTGCCTTTTCGCAGAGGACTGTTTCTATCAAAGGGGTCGTTACTGATTCCACCGGTTCACCCATCTTCGGTGCGTCCGTTAAATTGCTGGCGGGAAAAGACAGCGCAGGTGCTGTTACAGACAGAGACGGGAGTTTTACCCTCCGCAGATCAGGTATCTCCTCTCCTTCTGTCAAGCTTGAAATAACAAACATCGGCTTTACTCCTTTTTCTAAGACATATGCGGTTGTAAGCGGAACGATCAATGCTGGTTCTATTCAATTGGCGCCTGAGCCTTCCATGCTCGGAGAAGTGATCGTCAAATCGGTGAACCCCATCACGGTCAAAGAAGATACGATCGAGTACAAGGCAAGCGCTTACCAGGTACGGGAGGGAGCACCGGTGGAAGATGTCATCAAAAAACTGCCGGGCGTTACTGTCGGCGCAGATGGCCAGATCCAGGCACAGGGAAAACCAGTGGCCCGTGTGCGGGTCAATGGCAAAGACTTCTTTGGAGGAGACGTTCAGACGGCCACAAAAAACCTTCCGGCTGATATTATTGACAATATTCAGATCATTGATGATTATGGCGACCAGGCAAATCTTACCGGTATCAAATCCGGTGAGCCGGAAAAGATCATTAATATCAATATCCGGAAGGATAAGAACAAAGGCACTTTCGGTAGTGCAACAGTTGCCGCAGGTACGGATGACCGCTATGCAGGATCGCTTGTTGCGAATGTCTTCAACGGCGAACGGCAGATCTCCTTTATCGGCTCCATCAACAACACCAATGCAAATACGTTCAATTTTAATGGCGGTGGGCGCGGCGGCGGTGCCCGTGGCGCGAACTTCGGTGGTTCCGAACGCGGTGGCGGCGGCGGTAACGGGATCAGCCTGACAAGATCTGCCGGCCTGAATTTCCGCGATACCTGGGGAAAAAAGATCTCCGTCTACGGAAGCTACAGTTTCTCTTCCCGCAGCTCTGATAATATCAGTACATCCCAAACGCAGGATTTCAACCCGATGAATATCCGCTTTACGGAACGGAACAGCAATTCCCATTCTTCCAATTATAACCACCGGGTTACTTTCAATATGGAATACAAGATCGATTCAATGAACTATCTGAAGATCTCTCCATTTGTATCCACTTCTTCCTCTTCTTCCGAAAGCGTCAGCAACTCTTCCATCAGTCAAAAAGGTTATTATACGCTGAATGACAGCCGGTCGGAAAACAGCGCCACAGCGCCAAATGCAGGAACTGATCTGACATTCAATCACAAGTTTCCCAAAAAAGGGCGCAACCTGAACATCAGCGGAAACTTCAACTACTCTTACAGGGATGCACTGCAAAATATCCGCAACAATTACACGAATGCCGACTCCACCTTTTTCCCGGTGATCGTCGCGGATACGATCCAGCAACAGCGTATTGATATCACCAACCGCAATACACGTACCACTGCACGTGTATCATATACTGAGCCGCTTGGCAGCCAGACCGGCAATAACCGTACTGTACTTGAATTGAACTATGAATGGAACCGCTCCGCAACAGAGAACCAGCGCGGCGTAAATGATGTGGATCCATTGACAGGCGAACAAAACCTTAACCCCGTCCAAAGCAACCATTTCGATTATCAGTTTGTCACCAACAGGATCGGACTAAGCCTGAAGGGAAACTCTACAAAATATAATTATGTGATCGGGGTGATCTCTCAACCAACCACCCTGAGCGGACAGTCAGTTGGCAAGGACATCAATACCAATTTCCGGAATATGAACTGGATCCCATCGGCCCGGTTCGTATATAATTTCGCACGGAGTCATTCATTAACGCTTACCTATGGCGGGCAAAGCCGCGAACCGGATTTTATGCAGCTGCAGCCCGTTGTGGACAGTTCCAACCTGAACAATATCGTGGTAGGAAATCCAAATCTTCGTGCGGAACTGACCAGGAGACTGAGCTTGCAGTATAACAAGTTTGATAACAAATCAGGACGTTCCTTATTTTCCAATGTATCATTCGACCAAACAGATAATAAGATCGTGAACAGCCGTGTGAACAATCCATCTGGTACGGGCCGCACCGTTTCGTACCTGAATACAAATGGTTTTTATCACGTGAATGGAAATGGCTCCTATACGCAACCCTTCTTCAACAGGAAGTTTACTGCAACGGTCAATTTCAATGCCAGCTATAGCAATAATATTTCCTATACAGATAACCAGCGTAACCGCGGAAGCAACCTCAATCTTCGACCCGGTACAACGCTGCGTGTTGATATCAATGATGTGATGGATGCAGGCGTGACAGCAGATTATACGATCTACCGAACCACCACTAAATATTCAACCTATACGAATACAACAAAAGCGCGGACATTAAACCTCGGCGTTAATGGAAAGAACTATTTCTTCAAGGATCTGACACTGGGATATGATCTCTCCAAGGTGATCAACTATAACTTCAGCAGTAATGTGAATGCGAATCCGCTTATCCTGAATGTATATGCAGAATACCGTTTCCTGAAGAATAAGCTGGCAACAGTTCGCGTACAGGGATTTGACCTGTTCAATGAGAATACAGGCATTTCAAGAACGATTGATGAAACGATGATCATTGATAGCAGGAGTAACAGGTTGGCGAGATACTTCCTGATTTCATTCAATTACAGGTTGCAGAAGTTTGGTGGAGGCAGAGGGAATGGAGGCAATAAGGCTACGCCTGCAACGCAGGGTCGGCAGTCGAGGCAAGGTGGTGGTGGCAACCGGAGCAGGATGTAAGCAATCGGCGCAGGGCCACTTACTAATCAACAGTATAATATCTTTGTATAGCAAAAGCCGGAAGGTACAGGCTATTGCTTAAGCGTTGGATATTGATCTTTAAGAGCAGTATCGTAAATGTATAATTTTATGGAGGTTTGCAGTTGAACCAATAAAGAAAGAGGCTGTCTTAGTGAAGACAGCCTCTTTCTTTTAGTCGTTTAATCCGAGATACGCTTTTACGGCAGTATAATCGGACCAGTTTACCGGAGATGCCGATCTTGCACTTGTGCTTCCGGGCACGATCATATACCTGTATTGGAAATATTTCCTCCCATTATTGTCAAATTCGGTACCAGCGTCTACATTGGAATAGAAAGTGATCTTTTGCGTGGAAGCCGCAAACTCGATGTAAACACCGCTTGGGGAATTGTAAGGCAACGGATAAATGACAGGATCAGTAGCGTTATTAAAATTGGCGTACACTTTTATATCCGCGGTACTCAGCAATGCCAGGGTGAGTTTAGGCACGTCAAGGTTTGAATAATAGCCTATCGTATCAATGGTGCCATTTACGCGGTGAATGGTATCGGGCTTAAATGCCAGATCAAGCCATGCAGAATAGATTACGTTACCGGAGCCAGCAGGACCAGCAGGACCTGCAGGACCAGCCGGGCCGGCGGGGCCAGCTGCACCAGCAGGACCATCAGCGCCATCTTTACTGCAGGATACCATGGATACAGCAAAAAAAAGTCCTGTTATCAGGACCAACGAAGAAACAAGATTACGTCTTTTCATACTTGAATTGGTGTTAACGGCATGAAGAATTGAAGATCTCATGCCTGATTTGATTTAGGTTCGCCAAGTTACACATTATTATCAATGTTTAATCATTAACTCTACTCTGATCAGCCGGGGGAAGGTTTAAAAGTTTAAGAGTTTAACGGTTTAAGTGTTTAATAGATGAGATACTGAGGTTTTACCCTTAAAACTATAAGGCCTTCAAACTTCCAAAGTCCTTTCTCTATCTTGTCGAAGGATCAGATGGATTTGCTGTATCACCATTCAAAACTCAATTTATGTAATGCACGCACTGCACGTCCGCCCTGAACGGCTGGTTGCCATACAGGCATTTTCTGAAGAATGCCAAGCGAAAGCTTTGAAAGTTCGTCGGAAGAACTTTTTGTTACGGAAGGCGCTGATATTGATCCGTCCTTTTCAACAACGAAGCTGATTGTAACGACGCCTTTGTCTTTAACGGGTGAATTTTTCTTTGCGTTGTTTATTTCTTCGTTAATATACGTTGCGGCATCTTTTTGTCCAGATCTGAACCATGGATCAGTTTGAACTTTTGCAAAGGTGGCATTTTCCGCTACCGAATCGGATGCGCTGGAATTAGAGGTATCCGTGTCCGGTGAAGAATTGCGCGTGCTGACGGTGCCGGCAATCTGTTCTTTAAAATTATGTGCATGTACAAGCTCCTTATATATGGAATCTGTTATCTCTTTCCTGCCGGATGTAAAATATTTTGTTGCGAGTTTAGTTCCATTAAACTCTATGACAGAAATACCAAGCGAGGTATTGAAATCATGGATCGTATATGAATGATATTTTGCAGGGAGCATCTCCTTTCCTTCCGCACCCGCTTCTTTCAGACCATACAATCCTTTTTTATACTGAACAACAAGATCGTACGTAAATGGAATGATTCTGTCTGGCAGGTAGCTTTGGGCTAAAGAAGAAAGATTCAGGGTTACGATTGCCAGGCTCGCGATTAAAAGATGCTTTATGTTCATTGATGAAGTTTGATCAGGTAACAAATAAACGGCTTTCGTTCGCTTAAACAATCGTAGTTGTACGATCCGGTTGATGCAAATATTAAAATAAGCGAAAACGAATTATTTCGTCTTATTGGCGCTTAAAAATGGGGGTTGAGATACTGTAGCATTTCTACAATATTTTTTAAAGATTCAAAACCCTTGTTCATCTCCAACAGGTCTTTTAAATATATGTCCATTGCTGTTACTTCAATCCACTTGTCCTTTTTTGGATTTGATATGACCAGGGTTTGCGTGACATGGTCAATGTGATGCTTGCATGTGCCGAAATAAAAGCCTTCGGGTTCATTTGTCTCAAAGAAATTTACAAGTGACTGGTCAGACAAGTTTATTCTCCGGCTGAGGACACTGAAATCCTTTCTGGTGAACTTTACATTACCGCTACTCACAGAGTCGACGATTAAATGAAGCATTTCAATGCCTCTGACTTGTCCGTATGAGGTTACTAATAAAATATGACTGTTTATCGAATCATTCTTAACAGCATCATACTGGAAGGCCTCCACACTACCTTCCCGAAAAAAATGAGATTTGGTATAAGTATTCATTATGGTGCAGTCATCGACATCCCGCCTGGATTCCGGCAAAGATTGAGGCTGCGCCGTTGCCCATCCACTCACAGCAACACCCATTAATAAAGCAAAAGCATGTACTATCGATGCTGATTTCATTTGTTGGTTATCAGGATTTGAGGCATAATACACGAACGTCCTGGACCGGACAACGGACAACGGTCAACGGTCACTCATCTCAGGTCCGCACTATGATCATTCGGGAAATTCTCTCCGCTCCAGATCTGCTGCGCACTCCATTTCATCGCCGGATCCGCCCAGAATGGATCAGTTTCCGGTAAACCAAGCGGCAGGAATATCGCCGTGCAGAGATACATACTTCCCTGGTTATTGTAAGAGTCTGCAATATCCGGTTGCTCGCCATACAGGCCGATCGACAACCAGCCATTTTTATAAGTAGTCGGGCTCTCGAGCGTTTTCCGGATCACTGCCGTTAACGCGCCACGTACCTGTGCTGGTTTCAATTGTGCCGGCAACGCTTTTCTCCAGGCCATATCTGCCAGGTGATGAAAAGCTGCACCACGATAAATGATCGAACGTCCGATCGCCGGGAAAGTTCCGTCCGTATTGATCGATCTTTCCTGTATCACTGCGTAGCGTTCATTTCTTTTTTTGATCTTATCTGCCATCGCATTATAGGCATTGGTCTTCTTTCCGATCACATTTACAATGGTTGCGAGAAAAGGATGTATCACATAGCTGTTGTAATAGTCATTGGCATACACTACGCCATCAGAATAAAGACCGTCTCCCACATACCATTGTTCCAGCTGCCGCAAGGCATAATCCACCCGCATCACATCCCAATCATTGCCATATTGCGCAATAAAGACTTCATTCATTGCGGAGAACAGCAACCAGTTGGAAAATACCGGCCTGAACTGGCGTGTTGACCTGATAGATTTCATCAACAGCGCCTTTTCATTCGCACCGAGATGTTCCCAAAGCCAGGGCGCCCGAACAAAAGCGTAAGCGATAAAGGACGCATCTACTAGTTGCTGACCGCTGATATCAAATCGCATGAAGTCTTTAGATGTACTATCCAGCGCATGTTTCATCCCTTGAAGTGTCCATGCACGGTATTGATCACGTAATGCGATTTCAGCTGTACTGCCGCCTTCTGATTGCAGCCATGGGGCGATGCCGCTTAGTACACGTCCAAGGACTTCTACATACATCACTTTCGTTCTGCTTTCGGGATTGTCTGAACGGTTGGATACAACTTTCGGCATGAGGATGCGCAGGCTGTCATGTGCGAGTGCTGATAAAACAGGACGGCACATTTTATCCATTTCTGTAAGCCAGAACTGACGGTCTGTTTGGACCGGTATAGGTTGTGATCTTTTCTTTTGAGCAGATGCAGAAAATGTGATGAGCGAGATAAATACGGCAGCTAAAGTGTTCCTTAACATTGATAGCGGTTTATAGAGGCAGGAAGATAGGAAAAGATTTTTACACGTTGGTTTTAAAGTATCGCAGAGGACGCAAAGGAAACGCAGAGGGCGCAAAGATATCCTTTGCGCCCTCTGCGTTTCCTTTGCGTCCTTTGCGATACTTCTACGCCAGCCTCATCCAAAGATATTCTCTTCCACCAACTGGCAAATGATATGCCCCGCCAGTATATGACTCTCCTGTATCCTCGGTGTATCAGCAGAAGGAATATTGATCAGCAGATCACTCACTGCTTTCAGCTGTCCACCCGTCAATCCTGTAAACCCAATCGTATGCATTCCCTTCTCCTTCGCTTTCTCAAACGCGCGGACGATATTGGTTGAATTCCCTGATGTCGAAAGCCCCAGCAACACATCCCCCGCCTGGCCGATCCCATCGATCAGCCTTGCATAGATCAGGTCGAAACTATAGTCATTTCCCACCGCTGTGAGATACGAGGTATTGCAATGCAATGCTTCTGCCGGCAGCGCTTTCCTGTCTGTATAAAAACGCCCCGAGAACTCCGCCGCAAGATGTTGCGCATCTGCTGCACTGCCGCCATTGCCACAGAAGTAAACGCGATTGCCCTTCTTGAATGCGTCTGTGATCAGATCGACAGATTGCTGAATAACCCGAAGCAGGTTCTCATCTGCCAGCACCTGCTGCTTTACATCAATCGAAGCTTGAATAAGGTCTGTTATTTTACTCATTGTAATGGAGTATTGAATCAGGATACAGGTTTATTTAAATCGTCCAGGTCTTCAGACCGTGCTTTACAAATTGATAGTGGCGATGCTTCCCACCAAAACGTTCTAATTGTTTGATCACATTATATTTCGTATTCGCGGGGCAGTAGAAGATCATGAATCCGCCACCACCGGCTCCGGAGATTTTCCCTCCTGTGGCACCTGCCGCTTTTGCCGTAGTGTAAATATCTTCCATCAGCGGGTTGCTGATCCCTTCCGCCATTTGCTTTTTCTGCTGAAAACCGAAATCAAGGATCTCTCCTATCTGTGCGAGTTTTCCTTTCAGCAAAGCTTCCTTCATTTGCTGTGCCTGCTCTTTTAACTGGTGCATGGCATCAATAGAGCTCCCTTTTTTATCGACAACGTTCTTGCTTTGCTTTTTGATGATCTCAGCGGATTCGCGGCTTGTGGACGTGTAATAAAGCAACAGGTTATTTTCCAGCTCGAATAAATATTCCTGGCGGATGCGAAGCGGGTTCACGATCACTTTATCATCACCATAGAACTCCATAAAGTTCACCCCGCCGAATGTTGCTGCATACTGATCCTGCTTTCCTCCCGCCAGCTTCAGATCATTCCGCTCGATATCGTAAGCGTAATGCGCCATATCATATTCTCCAAGTGGAAGTTTCAGCATCTCAGTGAAGGCGCCAATAATGGCCACCACTAAGGTGGATGATGTGCCGAGCCCAGATCCTGCGGGCGCATCGACGAAGGTTGACAGGCGGAACCCTTTCTCCGGAATGCCGTAGTCTTTCTGAATGCGGTTGTAAACACCTTTCAGGAGATCGAGCTTTCCATTGATCGGTAATGATGTTGCCCAGTCGTATTCTTCCTGCTCATCACGATCCATTGCGTGGAGAATGATCTTGTTTTCGGGCAATAATTCTATCGTTGCGTTTGCGTATAATGACAGCGTAGCGTTGAGAATAGCTCCTCCGTGCAGATCGCTGTAGGGGCTGACATCTGTGCCGCCACCGGCTAGTCCTATGCGTAATGGAGCTTTACTTCTGAATATCATTTTTGCAGGATGATTTTTCTTTTGACTGTTTTAAATCAGATCTGCGTAGGAGTAACGCAAAGAGCGCCAAGATGCGCGGAGTGCGCAACGAAATACAATACCTTCTAAAGTTTCTTTGCGCACTCCGCGCATCTTGGCGCTCTTTGCGTTACTCCTACGCCATTCATTTTTGAGACAGCTTCAATACCACATCAGTCAACCTTGCCCAGCTGTACTTCTGTTTCTCTTCACGAAGGTGAGGAATAAAGTAATCCTCGCCTAATTCATAAAACCGCAGTATCCCTTCAGCGATCGACTGTGCATCCGGCTCCACCACCAGTCCAGACACCTCATTCGGCACCAGTCTTGGCAACCCTCCCACATTCGTTACCACCATCGGTTTCTCAAAATGATACGCCAATGGGGTTACTCCGCTTTGGGTTGCATTCTTATAAGGCTGTATCACCGCATCGCCAGCGCAGAGATAGGTCTGCACTTCGCTATCCGGGATAAATATCGTTTTTAAGACCAACTGATCTTCTATGCCCAATTTGCTGATCTGTTCTTTATAAGGAGCATCATCCTCATAAAATTCTCCTGCCACCAGTAACTTAATGCCGGAAGCTTTGATGGACGGCTCCGCCATTGCTTCAAACAACAGGTCAAGCCCCTTGTATTTCCGGATGAATCCAAAGAAAAGAATGATCTTCCCCTCAACCGGCAGACCGAGTTTCTTCCGCGCCGTTTCTTTTGAAATGATCGGACCGAAATTATCATACAACGGATGCTCCACCAGTTGCGCTGGCTTTGTCTTTTCAAACACACGGAGGTCGGCCATCACCTTTTCACTCATCGTTACAAAAGCATCGACACTCTTCACGAAGTAACTGGTGAACTGCTTATCACCCGGGCGTTTTTCATGCGGGATGACATTATCGGCGATACAAACGATGCGTGTATGTTTATTTTTTCTTACCCGGCGCAGGATAGTACCCAGAGCAGGTCCCATGAAGGGTAACCAGTAACGTACCACGATCACATCCGGCTTCAGCTTCTTCAACCTGTTCCCGACACGCAGCCAGTTCAGCGGATTGATGGAATTGATCGCAGAATGGATCTCCAGTCCTTCCGGTGCTGGTTCATCGCTGTACTGCGTTGTTCCGGGAAAAAGAAACCCGGGATACTGTAAGGAAAAAGAGTAAATAGAGCAGCTATGCCCCTGGTCATTGAACTCCTTTGCCAGCCGCTGGTTGAATGTAGCCAACCCGCCGCGCAAGGGATGTGCGGGACCTATGATCACGATCTTTGCCATTATAAACCGGCTTTGGTTTCTATAAGATAGGAGTTGCGGCCTGCTGAATTTCTGGAGATCAGTTCACCCAAAAATCCCGCAAGGAAAAGCTGCACACCGATCAGCATTGCGGCAATCGCAAAATAGAAACCGGGTTTATTGGTCAGGGGATACTCATAATTAATGAGCTTGGAGATGAACAGGTAAAGAGATACACCGGTTCCCAGTAAGAAAGACATCGTTCCCCAGAATCCAAAAAAGTGCATCGGCCGTTTGCCGAATTTACCCATGAAGAAGATCGTCAGCAGATCCAAAAATCCATTGATAAAACGATCCCATCCGAATTTGCTTACGCCGTATTTGCGTGGACGATGTTCTACCACTTTCTCTCCGATCTTCCGGAACCCTGCCCATTTCGCCAGTACAGGTACATAGCGGTGCATCTCTCCATACACTTCAATGCTCTTCACTACTTTTCGTGAATAGGATTTGAGGCCGCAATTGAAGTCATGCAGTATAATTCCGCTCATTTGTCTTGCTGCGGCGTTGAACAATTTGCTGGGAAGGTTCTTGGTGAACTTATTATCGTAGCGCTTCTTCTTCCATCCGCTAACGAGATCGAATTTATCTTCGATGATCATGCGGCGGAGTTCAGGGATCTCATCCGGACTGTCCTGCAGGTCTGCATCCATGGTAATGATCACATCACCCTGTGCAGCGCGGAAGCCTTCATTTAATCCTGCAGATTTCCCATAGTTGCGCTGGAATTTGATCCCTTTGATGTGATGGTTCTTTGCACGCAGTTCTTCGATCACACTCCATGAATTATCCGTGCTTCCGTCGTCGACATAGATCACCTCGTAAGAGTATTGATGCTCCTGCATAACCCTTTCGATCCAGGCCGTCAGTTCCGGCAGGGACTCATCTTCATTCAATAAAGGGATGACAACGGATATATCCATGCTATTGTTTCTTTCTGATTAATAAAATACCGGCTCCTGCAAGGGTTACGGCGGATCCCAGCAACAGGTATTGAAAAACGGATGTCGACACCATGGAGGTGATATAACCATTCCTCGCTGTTTCGATCATCGTGTCTATCTCCGCAGGCGTACGGCTCGTCTCCGTCTTCACCAACTCTTTTCTGTACTCTGCAAGATGTTCTTCTTTCAGCTTTGGGTTCATTTTAATAAAAATGCTCAGGTAAGTGATCATCACCAGCGCGATGATCACGAAACATTTAAAGCCCTGCTGGAAAATATCTCCAAACTTGCCGGTATACTCCGGCGATTTTGAATAATCGATCAGCGTCCAGGCGATACCACCGGCAAACAGGAACAGGCTAAGGTACTGCAAACCTGTATTCATCGAAGCGTTCGTGTAATGCAAGAGCGATGCCACAATCACCATTACTCCACCGGTGATCGCTCCTTTTACAAGCGGACTGATTTTCTTCATGATTCTATTTATTAAGAACTGCCTTCCCCTTATGAACAATGCCAAGCACTTTACCTGTCAGTTCTTTATTAATGAACGGCGAATTTTTTGATTTTGATTGAATATCTTTTTCCGTCACTGTCCATTTTGCTTTCGGATCAAACAAAGACAGGGATGCTTTTTCTCCCTCGCGGATGGATACCGCAGGCAATCCAAAGATGCGGCGTGGATTGATCGACAGTAATTCCACCCACCGTGATACCGGCACAGAAGGCATCGCAGTAGTCAAAACAGCAAAAGCCGTTTCCAGGCTGATCATACCATTCTTTGCGTATTCGAACTCCAGCACCTTGCTGTCGTATTCATGCGGGAGGTGATGTGAGGCGATGCAATCCACCGTTCCGTCTTCCACTGCTTTGCGCAATGCATCGCGGTCAGCCGGCGTACGCAGCACAGGATTCACTTTCAGATTTGTATCATACGTGCTGAGATCTTCATCGGTGAAGAAAAGATGCGCAGGCGTCACAGAGCAGGTAATATCGGTCTGTTCTTTCTTGCCTTTGCGGATCTGATCAACCGAAGCAGCAGCACTTACCCCTGTCACATGCAAACGTGAACCGGCATAGGCCGTCAGTTTGATATCACGGGAAAGGATCAATTCTTCCGCCAAAGCTGGTTTGCCCGGCAGACCGAGCCTGGTGGACATAATACCTTCATGCATCAGGCCATGCGAATTGATGCTTTTATCATCGGGCACCTGGATCAGGATCCCGTTGAATGCTTTGATGTACTGGAGGGCTTTCACGAGCAGTCCGGCTGATTGTACCGGGTTTGTCCCATCACTGAAAGCCACGGCGCCGCTGTTCTTCATATCATACATTTCGGCCAGTTCCTTGCCTTCCGTGTTCCGGGTGATCGCCCCGATCGGGTGCACCGTCACCGGCAGGGTATGGCTTTTCTGCACGAGGTACTCTACGTTGGCTTTGTTATGGACGCAGGGATTGGTATTGGGGATCACGAGCACATCGGTGAACCCGCCGGCGGCAGCCGCTGCTGAGCCCGATTCGAGGGTTTCCTTGAACTCGTATCCAGGGTCGCCGAAGTTGGCAAAGGTATCTGCCCAACCTGGCGACACGTGAAGGCCTGGGAGGTCGATCACCTGGTCAGCCTGCTCGCTCGACTGGGTGCCGATCGCCTTGATCACGCCGTCTGCAATAAAGATGTCTGCTGTTTGTCCGTCGAAGTTTGAAGCCGGGTCAGTTATCCGGGCTTGCTTAATGAGGATTTTCATTAAGGTGCGAAGATAAAGGTTGTTTTTGGTACGGAAAAATGCTAAAAAGCCTTACTTTTGCTCCCCGCCGGATTGCTGAGCTTTTGAGAGCGAAGTGGTTAGGCGTCATTCCCCTTCTGAGCAGTTTCGGCTGTTTGGAGTCTTTTTCGGGACGTAGCGCAGCCCGGTAGCGCACTTGCATGGGGTGCAAGGGGTCGCTAGTTCGAATCTAGTCGTCCCGACTTGGAAGAAGACTCTTGAGATGATCAAGGGTCTTTTTCATTTTAAAATATACTGAGGGACGTAGTCCCCCGCGGCGGACACTTGCATGGAGTGCAAGAAATTGCTAGTTCGAATCTAGTCTTCCCGACAAGATAGCATGTCAAATGTTATCAGATTCAATCAAACCTCGTAAATGTTAGACGTTTGCGAGGTTTTTCTTTTAAATCTCCTATCGTTTATATCAAATAATAGCAAAAGATTCTTGAGTCATTCCATGAGTCTTTGTGGCGCAGACTTTGTACTCAAGAAAATGCTTGTAAGAATCTCGTTATCAGCCTGATGTGTTATATATTTTGAAACGTTCTGAGTAGATGCGAAATGGATTCGAACGTGCATCTACCGGTTTCAGTGAAGAGTGATTCAACCATTTCGTGAACAGTTAAAACGTAAAAAGTTATGCTAACAGCAACATTCAGTGTGGAGTGCCACATTAAAAAATGCCAAGCGGACAAGAAATTTGGATTCATCTATGTGATCATTACTATCGATAGAGAACTTGCGGAAGTTTCTACGAAGAACAAAGTGTTGGTGAAAGATTGGAATTACAGTCAAAAGAGAGTGAATGGCCGAGGTATCGAAGCCAAATCCATTAACGAAAACTTGGACCTCATCAAATCGCAGATCAAGCAAAAATACCGCGACCTTCAACATGAGCCAAACGTGATCACAGCAGCTTCCGTTAAATCATCTTACCTGGGTGTGCAGAGAAAGTTAAAAGGGAAAAAGATGGAAGATCTCCTCTCCGATTATAAAAAGTATCGGGAACCGAAGTTGAAGTATGGTCATTTCAAGAATATCAATACCACTGTAAGGTATGTGGAGCGTTTTATCGATGAAAAATTCGCAGGCATGTACCTATCTCAACTGGATACAGAAATGATGACAAAGTTTGAGATGTTCGTGAGAGATAATCCCATAAAACCGAATAGCCCTTGTAAAGGAAACGGACTAGGAAAGCATTTGGAACGATTCAAGCGCATCATTTGAATGGGCCACTGAAATGAGGTGGCTTCAAACAAGCCCGGTTGCGAAGTATAGCTGCGGAGTGAAAAGGAAAAAACCTGAAAAGCTGAAAATCCATTTTGTCATTGCGATGATAGGCAGCCATTCATCGATCTTACCCTACAATTGGTGAAAGACCTTTTTTTGTACTCATGTTATACCGGCCTCGCCTACATAGACGCTATGAAATTAACAAAAGACGACTTCGAGGAATCGGATGATGGTAGAATCGCTTGCACTATTTACCGCACGAAAACTGACGGAATGTGCGCTGTGCCTTTATTTTAAAACGCGCAGAAATAATTTTGAAGAAATACTGGAATATTTCGCAGCCTGATGGATCGAATAGGATATTCCCTATCTAACAAATCAACAGGTGAACCGGGCGCTGAAAATTATTCAGGAAATTTGTGGCGTAACACTGAAGCTTACATTTCATGTAGCCAGACATACGTTTGCTACTGCCATTGCAATTAAAAATGGGATACCGATCGAAACTGTTCAAATGATGCTGGGACATAAGAAAATCACTACTACGCTTATTTCTACTGAGATCGATCAGGAGAAAGTGGAAGAAGACACAATCGAGCTGGATGATCAGTTAGAAAAGAGGATAGCGAGGCAAGCGGGAAGATCGGGAAAATTGAGTCGGTTTAAAGATCACGGCCTGAGTGTGGACGGTTTGATGCAGACCAGTGCCTAAGAGGCTGAATGAGTGATTTGA
This sequence comes from Terrimonas ginsenosidimutans, assembly GCF_022012415.1. Lineage (GTDB taxonomy): Bacteria > Bacteroidota > Bacteroidia > Chitinophagales > Chitinophagaceae > Terrimonas_A > Terrimonas_A ginsenosidimutans. Next base: position 324,371 of record NZ_JAKLTR010000007.1, on the reverse strand, counting down.
AGTCCAAGAACAAAAAAAGGCGCTGCGCAAGGAGCGCCTTTTTATCGGCTTCAAATCACAGATCTACGCGATCAGAAGTTCCATCACATTTTTACAAGCATTAAAAACCGTCTTCTAACACTCGTTTGATATCCTCAGGATGGTAGTAAACAGTACCTCCGATCTTCTTGGTTCTAATCTTGCGAGCAATCCGCAAAGCCACTAGCTTGTTAGTAGAGCAGCCAAATAGAGTTCGAACTTCTTTTGTTTTTAGCCCTTTTGAGATGTTGGTTTTTGATGGTGGGATAACAGCTCTAAGTATCACTCCCAGCTCTTCTTTTAGCTCGCGCTTGAATTGATCAAAGTCTGCCTTTGTTATTGTCTCACTTTCCATACTCACAATTTTTAAATGAATATAACAAAGTTTCGAGGGGATCACCTATCCAAAATTTGAAGTTGTGGATGAGGGAACGGAGGTTTGATGTAATGGATTTGAGATAAAATGAATATCTACAATAGAAAGAAAATGAAAAAGGAAATCGGTTCTGAAAGAATTAGTAGTTCGGTTCCTGAGGGGAATATCCCCTAACTCCTACTCTATTCAATTTCTCTCATTTATATTGGCATCGAGCGCGACTCAATGGATTACAATATCTATTCGAGAATCTTACAAAGGAACTGTCAACATATGTAAGAAAAATGACCCATCCATTAAACTTTGTAAGCATGCTTTCGTGAGTTAACAGAATTGCAAGCAGGTAATGACTTGACCAAACGCTACAGTAAATTCATGGCTTTACATCTTGAAAAACCACTAGAAACATTATTAACAAGCAGAGTAATATTTTCAAAAAGGGCATGAGTACTTGCTATGAAAATGGCGGTCCCGCAGGGAAACGCCACAATTCTCTCCCATCTGTCGGACAACTGAGACCGATTATTGTTATCGATCGCATACCAAATGATTAACGGCGCTCCTTTCCCGTTAATCTATCAAGATAGCCGTTGAAATGGAGAGAGAAGAACTATGGACGATCCTGATTCTCGCAGAAAGCTATCCTGACCATTTGTTGCTGCGACGGGATCGATATGGAGGCTATGATTTTATCTACCGGTTTTACGACAGGCCGCCATCAACGCCGATCTTGCCGGTATCAAGGAACGCTTCACCAAACTGGTTGGTAACAAGGATAGGCTCAACTACAACCAGCCCCGTGATCAACAAGACCCTGGCCGATATCATTGCCTATCAGGATGCAAAGATTCAGCTCAGTTTGTTTTAGGGCTTCGGCCCTGAGCACAGTGGGCTTGATAAGGGATCAGACACAGTTACACGCTTCAGTAATCCGCTGCGGTAATTATCAAAGTTTACCTCGCCCATATTTTATACGCTATGCGTATCCTCAAAGGTGCTTATGCGCCAGTGCCAAGTATTTGAGGCCGGTGGCATCGAAAATGTTTTCCGGATTGCTACGCATACCCTTTACACCCTCCGCTATAGATTTGCCAACAGCAATCACACCCCCAAGGTCAAGTGATGCAGTTGCGGCCAGCAGATCTGTTCCTATTGACAGGGTAGTTCCAGCAATCTTTCCGAACTTATCCTCTGTCATGCGGGCGGTAAGTTGTTCCCGTAGGAGGTTGAGATGTCCTATCCTGTTCTCCAAAAGGTGTTCATTATCGTAGCGCTCGTCCAGTGCAATGTCTTCTACCATAAACCTGAACGCTTCCAGCTCAGATTGGTATTTCATCTTAAATTCCAATAGCTTGCTCAGTTCAATAAATTGCGGCCCGGGCATGATGCCCTGCAGAAGATTGTCTCTCCGTCTCAATACTTCTGGCGCTTGCACTCCTACCTGGTTCACAAACCGCACGCCCAAGTGCCTGCCGTCGTCGGTAACCGGGCTAAGGTTATGCCGTTGCGAAATACGGTTGGTAAGCAGGAGCATCATTAACCTGGCCAACGTAGGTTCAACATCATAAAATCTGGATCTGTAACGATAGGCAAGTGCTTCCTTTTCCAATTGATAGAACAGCTCATGCATAAATTTCTGCGTGCTGATACGTGCCGGAACATGGGCAGGATGGTGTCTCAATTGTTGGAACGCGTCCCGTTTACGGGGAAGGTCGTACTCTGGTAAATGGATATAGTTGACAAGTGTTCTGGCTACATCCATCGCAATATCGCCCATCTGGTTCATGGGATCAAGTGGAACCACCAGGTTATGATTGATCAGCTCTCGCATAAAGGGCTCGTATTCCTCATCGCCCCAGTGGTACTCCTGTGGTACGATGGAGCTGATGCTGTCATAGTATAAAATGGCACGATAGGTCCATCCCGTGTCGGGAACATTGATGTATGGAAAATAGAGCAGGTGGGAGTTCATGGTAGAACGGTTGTTGTTGTGAATAAGGTTTTGATTGCCTATCGAATGTAATCTTTCGTTGCTGCATTGGCAACTAACATCAAATAGTTCTTTCAAAAGATTCAGCGTTTTTTTGGATTAATAAATCCCAGCTATCGAAAGCCGATGAATACGACCAATGTTGTGCAAAGCCTGCATTTTCCCATTTCCATGGGGAACAACGAGAGCTTTGTGATCATCTTCCGCATTTATCATCAGGCATCGGTATACTACGCCAAAAGGTTTGTTGGCGACGAAGAAGCGGACGATCTTGATTGATCAGCACGTGGTAGGAACTTTGCGAGTCTACCTTGGGCACCAAGGATGCCTTACCTTGGTGCGGTAAACGAGTTCGATTTCGGCTACGCTATGTTCGGAGAAGTTGAATGAAACCTCCATGATCACCATTTTAAGTGGATGAATTATGGGGCCCATGCGGAAAAGGCCCAGCAGGCCAAAAGGACAAGCGGAATAAATGCAGATATGTGGCTGGGGCTGTGTTTATGTCGCGGCTTTTGGCCGCTCCGCAGGGCTTTGCCGAACTTTGTTGCATCAGCAGCAAGCTTGGAACAAACAGCACACTGGACCCGTAGCGCTAGGGATGGCCGTGTAAATCTCGCAATGCAATGGAACGTAATGAGGAATTGCAACGTAAACCCCGACCGCAGGGAACGGCAAATCCAATCTGTCGTCAATCAGACAGCTCCTCAAAAATCCTGTCGGTATTGACACGGTACCTGAAATCTCTCAGCAATAGGTCGAAAGCTGCCATCAGCTCCCGCCGTAAAGTCTCGCTCTGTGGATCATTACCATTGATCAGCCGCAGGCATGCCACGATCAGCCTCGTAACTTCATCATTCAATATTTCCCGTCCCAACCGTGGAGCTCTCCGCCCAGTTGCAAATGCCCTTAAAAAAATAGTAGCGCATTTTTTTGGTGCAACAACGGTACTATCACGTAGGTAGGAGACAAAATCCTCGGTCAACATAAAGTTGTCTCCGCCAACATAGGCATCAAGGAATGTTTCGATATCGGAAAGCATGATAGCGCCCATATCGTTGAACCTTATCCTGAATTTTGAGTCCGGTGACAGGTCGCCCAACGCCGCAAGCCTGACCAGAACAGTGTTCATCTGTTCCTTGCTGTACTTGGGGTTATTGTAAAATTTGACCAGGTTTCTAAGGATAGCGGTACAAGCCCCCGGAGAATGCTCCATAAGCGTAAATAACAGCATGTCCGCACCCTGGCTGTCTTTCAGGTAATGGACCAGTATTATTCCAGACAATCTATCGGCATCCTCCCGGCCCAGGTTATCGGCCGACACCAATTTTTCCAACATAGGCCTTAGCTGGGAAAAGTCATGGTTGGACATGTACTGCAAAGACCAGATCCCCGCTGCAAGGACGTGGATGTTCTCCTCTGCGTTGAGAGCCCTGGCAAATAAAGCGAATGCCCGATCGGTGTCAAGGTGATTGAGCTGGGCAAATTCGAACAGAGCACAAGCCTTCGACTCATCTGGCCCTTCCTTAAAAATTTCTTCAAGCCGAACCATTATCCTGTCGAGATATCGGCTGTCCCTGAGTAGGGTAAGCTCGTGGATGGCGCTGCCATGATAGGAATTGATTCCCATCGTCACCAGACCATTAATGCTCGTTTCTCCGACGGGATACGAAGCGAGCACTCTTTGCTGGCCAGGAATAACCACCGTTTGCGCCAACAGGAAATCTATTACCTCGATATCCACCCTTGCCTGCCTGACAAGATAGCCTGCTATCAAAATACAGGGCATGGTGTCGGCGCTGTATTCCAATTCCAGCAATATCCGCTTGAACAGCGAGAACACCACTAACGGATCATACCCGGCCTTTGTCAGCCCCAAAAGCCCGTGGATGGGATAGGTTGGATCAATGTCCGCTGTGGCGATCGCAATTGATATCAGCTCCACTTTTTCTGTAGAGGGAACTCTCTTCACAATATCATGAAAAGCATTGGCGTGCTCAAATAATCCGCCTTTCAAAAAGTGCCTCCGACTATTACGTTCATCGGAGTTATAGGTCCTGAAAGACTCGATCCATTGCTGGTTGGTCATTTTTTCCGCAGACTGCTGCGGAATCGGATTCTGCACGATCCCAGCGGTCACACTAGACACCGGCAGTTCGTGATAGGATGGAAAACGTCGTTTTAGTTCGGCAAAAGTTCTTTTCAACTGTGGCCTTGCTGAAACATATCCTGAGGGCAACAGCTGCAACATTACGAACTTGCCAAGCCCTACACTGGTCACCCGTTGGGGCACGTCGCCATGTCGGTAGACATAAGACTCGTGCGGTATCACCATCGCCATGATCCGCTCCACGGCACCTTGCTGCTGGTCTGCGGACATTTGCGGAAAAGCCAGGGCAAACAGCGACCGGAATTCCCCGGCGAAATCACTCCCGGCAGGGAGAGCGTCATGATCCATCAGATAATTAAACATTCCCAAGATCTCATGGACATAGATCGCGTGATGGTCTTTCATAGCGAAGATCAACAGGCGCAAAACCGATTTATATACCGAACGGCCATTCAGCTGCAGAAAGCGGTAGAAAGCAGGGTCCTGCTTCCCGGCTGCATTCTTCAGACATTGGGCAAGTATGCGATAGAGATATTCTCTGCCGTAAAGATGTTCGTCATAGAGAAGCACGGCAGAAAATGTATAATCTTTCTTCAGGGCGCTACCACTGTCATATGCATCGCCAATGATCCTGGGCAGGATCATTGCAAAAAGTCCATCGATCATCTTCCCCGGAATGATCCCTATGAGTTTTTCCATCAGGGTGCCGTCCCTGTACCGGTTGGCGGCGGACTTATCTTCAGTAGTATCTTCCCTGAGCTCATCCAGCATTTTGTTGAAGACAAATTCCGGCGCAGAATGCAAAAGCTGTTCAAGTACATGCCCATAAACATTGACGTCTTTCGGTCGAAGGCCGCCCAGCCTTTCGGCAAATTGTTTGGCCTGGGGCGTTCCCCAGTCCAGGAGATATAGTGCCACATGCCACAGCACATTGGCATCAACTATCTGATGCAAAAAACGCCATGCGTTGGCATCCCGATCCCCAAGATTCCGGGCGACAAACAATGAAAGGACATTCCTTCTATAGTCCAGGTAGGCAAGCTTGGTGCCTTCATCATCTGGCATCACCACATCCATCACCGCTGTATCGTCTGCACTGCCGGGTATGGCCAACAATCCATTCTGTCGTGCAAAATCAAACCAAGGCCCTGCCCCGGCCTTAAGGAGGAAGAGTGTCGACAGTACGACGGACTTTCCCGCAACCTGTGCCATCAACTGGAACTCAGCACTTGTTGGCTGCTCCTGGTAGGCAAGCAGCGAAACCAATAGATGCTTGATGTGGAAAGCAGTTTTCGTGTCGCCGAAGAGATGTTTTAGCAGCCCTATGTACCTGTTGAAATCAAACTCCCGGAGATAGCTGATGATCATGCTGACCGCCGACCGTATGAAGAGCGACTGCCCCTGCGACACGATGTAGGTCGGAAGATCTCCATCCTGCTCGACAAAACACTTGGCAAATACGTAGTCATAGAAAGTCTGATGGAAGAACTGGAGCTGACCTGCTTCCGATCTGACCAGCCGATGGCTCTTCACGTAATCCAGTTCCCGGGCCATATCCTGATAACCTATCTCGCTGAGCGAGATCCGCTGGAAACTGAACATGTCATTGGCCATCCGGTACAACAGTTCCCGAACCCTGATTTGTGCCACCATGGTCTGCGGTGGAACAAAAATCAGCTTTTGCTTCCACAGCTCGGTGTACAGACCCAACAGTGTCGAAATTGCTGCTGAGGACTGGACCTGTCCGGCAATGCGGGCATAGACGTTGAGGTTATTGGGCGTACACAATAAGTCAAGTAGCTTTCCGCTGATCGTAGACTGTTCAATACCGATCTTTTGCAGTTGCTCCAACACCTGTTCCTTTCCAAGCTTCTCCACCAGGACCGAATGCTTTTGCCTATAGGCTCTGAGATTGGGGTCATGATGGAGATCAAAAATCCTTACAGAAATAACGATATCGAAACTGTCACTGTATCCGAATGTGTCGATCACTTCCCGCAGCACCTGGAGGTAGATGGGATCAGAAGACATGGACTGCGAAAGGGCATCGATCTGATCGATGAGCAATATGGTCTTTTCAAAATTTGCCGCACACTGATCCAGAAAATCAAACACCGGAACCGAGAGATGAAGTTTTTGTTGGAGATCCTGTATTGTTCCCGTATAGAGCTTGTCCGCCTTCAGTGCGAGCACGGGAAGCTCCTGTTCATGCAAACTCTCATAGAGATCTTTCAATATTACCGTCTTTCCCATGCCCGCATTGCCAGCAAGTAGACAGATGTTCATAGGACGATCCTTTTTGTCCAGATCCTTGGGAGCATTGATCCACTTTAGCAACCTGTCGGTTTCATTACGCCAGATATGCGAATCGGGAATATCATCGAATTCGTTCGCTTCGGAGCGTAGGGCTACCGAAGCCCTTCCAAGTTCCTGCAACAATCTTTCCCTCCCAAGGACTTCGCTGGTATTATTGGGCAGGCTTGAGGCGCCGACGGGAATCTCTATGACCTTCACCTGAAAGAATAGCGGGACGAGGTGTGAAGCCTGTGGCATCGACAACAATAGATCGATGTCCTGTGGCAATATTGGGCGCACCTTGATCTTCGACAGGATCTCATCGATATCCCCTTGGCACTCCCTTAGCTCAAGAGAGGAAAGCGAGCCACTTGCCAAATGATCTGAAAGCCATTTGGCAAGACGTGGCTCATTTAGTATCCTGTCGTTAAAATTATTTATAAAATCATGGCATTCGTTCGCAAATCCCTTTGATACCGCAATGAAATAGGTGAAATCATTTCTGTCGTGGATCAGCTCGGGATACTTGATACTGTACAGGACGAATTTTATGATCTCTGCGCCAAGCATGGAAATGCTCAATAACTGATCATACTTTTTGCATTGAATCAGTCCATACTGCTTGTTGTTCCGGTACAGTACACAGTCCCGCCCTTTTTCCCGGACTCCGTTGAGCAATGCGATTTTGTCGAAATCCCTAAAAGGCTGTTGATCCAAGGTGACCTTGACCACGCTGAACAACAGTTCTTCAAATCTCCGGTCGCTGATCCCGTTATAGGGGAATGACCTATTCTCCATGGCCATCGGCTTCGGTTCACTGGAGAATCCAATCATTTGGGTTTCATAAATAAGTTCGGCCATTCTTTATATTGACTACATTACCATTCAATCAAACTTTTTCGGTATCCTTTCAGAAAGGCTCTGTCAGCTCCGTTAGACTGATCAGCTGTTTCCCAGTATGTGAACTATCCTGCAATGTCTGGAAGATGATCAAGTCAAGGGACTCATCATGTACCTTATTGAAATAATAAATCGAGATTGCCTCCAACAAGCCATTCAATGAAGAAGACATCCACTTTTGATATTCGCTGAGATACACTGTCCGTTCGGCTTCGGTGCGCACGCCTGTATGCGGAAACGCTTCATGCAGCTCGATATCCTTCATGGACAGGGAACCGGAAGCCCTGTAGATCTTCCAACCATATTTGGCCAGCATCTGGTCCCTTTCCCTATCTGTTGCATTATCATGGAACTCTTTGCCATCCAGCTCCAGTCCCACCTTGAGTAAGGGGTTTGCGAAATCTATAAAATAATTGAAGACTGGAAACTGCGGATAAAGTACAAGGTTGGGCCTCGATTTGATCAGGTCCCAAGCGATGACTTCGATGGGGCTGAAGGTCGCCCTCCAGTCTACCAGGTCATGGGCGCTCCATGAGCTGCTATTCCTTTCATGTGCAACTATCATCTTTGGCAGCTGTTCCATGTAGAGCTGTCGGATAATACCCCATACTTCGGTCTGAGGCCTTCCCTTGATATCCCAATAAAAATCGCCCGTGTAGGTCGAATAGGTTTTACCGCTGTTTGTCTGTTGATCTGACATGAAATTTCTTTTAGTTCGATACCAATAAAGATCAACAAATTGTTCGGGAGGTCTGGTAGCTAATTTTCCACAGCGCTGGACTTGTGGATCTTGCAAAAAAAGCGGAACACCGACAATCCGCCAGGTCCCGTCATCTAAATTAGCACGCTTGCAAACAAATATGCAAAAAGTAAAAAACACTATCAATAGCGCATCCCAAAAAAATAACCGCTCATTAGTAGCATCCCGTTAATTGCGTTAGCGTTCAAAACAGGCATTTGAAAACCCACGATCTTTCTGCTATCAGCAATGTCAGGCCTGGTGTCGCTAAATCCGCAGCAGGTGCAGGCGGGACAGCCCTTTCAGGTCGGAACCCCTATCTTTAGCCCTACGCCAAAATAGCGGTAACGCTGATCCACATGCGCCAAAGTGAATTCGACCATACCTACCATGCGCCCTGTGTGTCTATGCCACATGGCTGGTGGGGACAGCCATCGGGCAGAAGACTTGGTGGAAGAAGTCTTTATCAAGGTACTTCAGCGCAATCCCTTAAAGTCCCGTGTGGAGGACTGGCGTTCCTTTCTCTACATGTCCGTCCGCAACACCTGTTTCAAGCATATCAGGAACACACGTCCCCTACAGCTCCTGGCCGTGGAGCTGCACTACATGCAGGAAGGCATCGACAAGGAAAGCTCTATGTGGAAACCTACCGTCAGGCGATGGATGCGATCGCCCAGCTACCGGAAAAATGCGGCAAGGTGATCGTATGTCCTATCTGGAGAACAAGAGCACCGACGAAACCGCCAATGCAGTTAATGTTACTGAAAGCACGGTATACAACCAGAAGGCACGGGGGCTGGTCCTGTTGAGAAAAATGCTATCGAGCGTGGCCTTCTACAGTTTCTTCCATCTGGCCTGATGCTGTGGACTGGCCAAACAACAAAGAAATTTCCGATCCTTTAGAGATCGCACAGGATTTGGGGTCATACTACTGAAACCTATCCCTGCCAAAATGGGATAAATTCAAGAAAGTCGAGTTTTGAGGTAAATAGGGAGACCTTCCGCTGAATAATATTTGAAAAGGATATTTTCACTTCTTTATTAAATTTATCGATAAAACAGGATCTGTAATAATTCGCTCAACTTCCGAATCAACCAACCCTTCCACTTCCTGTTTCAATTGAAGATATACCGATCGAATCGCGGCATCATCGGCCTGCTTCCCGACCGCGCTCGCACTTGAAATAGCGAACTCCTTTTGATCTTTGTGCAATATTGGCTGCAGAATATTCGCATGGAAACTCTTAAGTTCGATCCGTAGCCGTGGTTCATCCGCAATCATACCTACAAATTCACCTGAACTCAGCGAAGAGATTCTGGACGGAGGAACAGCTGTATCCAATTGTTTCGATTTGCTAATTGAGGTGTCTGTTCGATTAATCGAAAGACTGGTTCGATCTTGCATGATCTTACCAAACCGCTCAGAAAGATGCTTCGCAGTTTCACCATTTACCTGCCCTGAAACAACGTTCCCCGTTATATTCATAATCACATCTGCTTGATCCTTTCCGTAGTCTTTTTTCAACTGGCTGAAGTCTTGAATGCCCAGCGTAGTGGCAACCAAGTTACTTCTTGCCGTAGCAATAAGGCTGTCAATGTTGTTCAGGTAGATGGTTGGAAATTCGTCAAACACCATGCTGCATTTCAGTTTTCCTTTTTTATTGACGGTTTTAATCAGCCGGGAAACATAAAGCGACAGCACTGCGCCATAAACTTGTTGCTTTTGCGGGTTGTTACCAAGGCAAACAATTTTGGGCTCTTCCGGATTGTTAATGTCGAGGGTGAAATCATTACCTGACATCACATAATAAAGTTGCGGAGACACTAGCCGCGCCATGGAGATCTTGGCAGCTGCAATCTGGCCTTCCAACTGCTCCATCACATCATTAAGGTAGGCAGAAACAAAAGGATTGATAAGGGCTTCAATTTCTTTTTCGGTTCGAAGGATCGTAAACAACCGGTCATAATCGACTTGCATCAGCTCGATTACATGCGGTAATGTGCAAAACTCGCCGTCATTGTATTTACGGAGATACCAAATGATCGCCGTGAGAAAATTGATAGGCGATTCCACAAAGAAGTCACCTTGCTTTTTAATCCATTCGCGGTTTAGACCAAGTAAAATGGTCCGAGCTGCTTCTGCCGCATCCGTGATATCATTCATTGATGCTGGCTCTAGCGGGTTACACCGGTGAATAATACGTTCAAAATCGATAAAATAGCATTTTGAGGGATTCTCATAGGCTCCCTGATTATGTAACCAAGTGTTGTAAGCTATCCGTGACAAATCATCAAATTTAAAATCATAAACCAGCATCGCAAACCCCTTACGAATATGCTGGCGAATCACGTGCTCTATAAAGAAATAACTCTTTCCGGAACCTGGCGTACCCATAACCAGCACCCCCCGAAAAGGATTTATGATGTTGATCCAGCTCTTTCTTTTTTTGCCACGGAGGTAATACTCTGCAGGAAGGTTAATGGAGTACTCGTTTTCCAGCAGCCTTTCTTCCTGGGGAAAGGTCTCGTTTTCCCGGTTGAAAATATCCTTATCGTTCAGGTGCGTCCGGATAATCCGAGACAGATAAACTCCTCCGGTGAGTATTAGTAAGAAACCAACACTCGTCACCGCCAGATAGCCGATTGTCAGCGTTGAGTCGTTCAACTCCCACTGAAATAATGCACCCGAGCACCAAAATAACAGCAGTCCCACCAGCAAATAAGATACTGCCGTTTTGGTCTTTAATTTCTCCTGCTTCTTCGCCTTCACGCCGAGGAGGGAAATGATCAACAATACCAGCGCCAGCGCCTTTGCATACGCAAACTGGCGAAACAAACCCGTGTGCACAAGATTGGTCAGGATGCGATCTGTCAATGTAGTTTGCCATGCCAGGAAAACAAAAAATCGGTAACACTCATAATAAAAATGTAAACCTAATACCAAAATGCTCCCAAGCCTGGTCAGGTCCATAATCTTGCGCAACGCTTGTTCATTCTCTCCTGTATTCATACATTACTTTTTCAATCTCTTTCGTTTCTTCGTTTTTCGATAAGCGTAAGGAATGCCGTCCACAACAAACGTTCTACTATAAACTTCAGGGGCCATCCATTCCGTCACCATTCGACCTAAATCAATGAATAAAGTCAACGGATTGAGCGATCGCAAAGGCGGTAACCATTTTCTCTCAGGCCGTAGTGATACCGGGCGTTTCCAGGCCGGTAATTGACATCTTTCCAGAATATTCTTGGCGCTGTAGCTTTTGCCGAGATCACTCCCATTATACACCACTTTTGACTGATGGTCGATGAACGTCATCCCGTAGATAAATCCTTCGCCCGTTTGCCTGAACAATACTTGTATCTGCAGTTTGGCGAGCGCTCCCACTAGATAATTTAGGTCGGGTGCCTTCTTTTTTAGCAGGGCAAAATCAATGGCACTCCGAACGCGTTTTGCGTGCGGCTTCTTCAACTCGGTATTGCGCTTCATCTTTGCTTGAAGCTTCTTCAGCGTGGGTTGCATATAGAGCGCGCTGGCTTTTATGCTGGCACTCACTTTCTCCCCCTGTTCATCGAGCAGCTGAAATACCAATCCCTCCTGTTCAAACATTTTGCTTCCCGGACTTCCCCGATCAGCCACTACATTATACAGCCCAAGAATAGCGTTCAATTCTTCCAGTGAACTGTATTCGTATTGATCTATAACCAGTCTCAACACCCTTGTGATCTCACTCTTTGTAGGGCGTTTCCCATATTGCGCCTTTTGCCTTTGAATCGACTGTTCTATTGGTTGTGCCTGCTGGCCACGGCCTTCTGCTTTGACGAGTCCGAACTCCTCTTCTACCTGCTTACGCGTTTGAGCAGATGCATTTCGGCCCAGATTATGCAAATCGATCCGCGTGCCGTCAAAGCGGATATTGGTGGTGACAATATGAAGGTGCGGATGGCCTGCGTCATCATGCCGGTAAACCAGGTATGGTTGATCCCCAAAACCAATCCCGCGCATGTATCGCCGGGCTATTTCGATCTGGATTTCGTCAGCTATTTTTTCCGATGGATCGAAACCTAAAAAGATGTGCAGCGCATTGGTCCCTGCCGCTTCATTCAGGATATTCAGTTTGACCTTTTGCGATTATTTTTATCGAAAAAAAGTTTTAGATTTAACTATTGTTTCCTTGATTCACCGCACTCCGTCGCGAGCTTTTCTCTATATAGCGTTTCTGCGAAAAATCTTTAAAACCGGAAGTATCTTTAGGACATGGAACAAGTCATCAACTTAATCAACCCCGGAGCTTTCATTGACGCCTATATTCAGTTCGACCCTGAAAAAGACTACTTCTTTGAGCTCTCCAATAAAGATTTCCAAATGGCAGAATTCAAAACAAATCCTCTGCCTGGATTTAAACTAGAGTTTGAATTTCCTTATTGTTGTGAATATCATCGTAGAACAATGGAAAATTGTTTAAATGATTTTATCCGATTTCCTGGTTGCTGTGAAAATCACAAAAAGCTCGAGAAAGCACCATGGTTTAAAAAAAGCAATTTTTACTATATTCCTATCAAGTGTATGCTCACACACGTCTACACGTGCCACTGCATCACGACATGTATTGACCAGAATGATTGGTATGAAGCAATTACAGAATATATTGACTATACATTAAGTAGTTACGGACAACTACCCGAAGGTTATGGAGCTCCGGTAGGTCTCGGACGCTATATTGATGACTTGAAATTCTATTTGAATAATATAGCCAAAATTCCAAAAGAGAAAAAATCAAAGCTGCTCCTGCATATCCAAAACGAGGGTGCACACGACAAATTGAACAAACCGGATTTGAGAGCTGTGGTCAGCTGCTATAAAGAGTGGCTATCAATTTTCCCATTCCAGTTATACGTATTTAAGAACATAAAGCCATATTTTGAAAATCAAATGCCGGTGCTGAAAGGACCCAAGAAAAGCAATCGATATACCGGATTGGTAGGAATGCAAATCATGGAAGTAAAGGACATGCAAAACTTTCTGGTCAAGACTACGAAAAACATGATAAAGGCTATTAACGCCCTTGAATTACATAAAACAAATCAACTGGGTGACACAGACCAAATAGCACTAGACATATTATTAGCTGATCGGGAACTTGAACTTAAAAAATATGATGATACCCTAAGTCAGGATAGTCTACAATACCGGTCGCTTCTGGCGGACTGGCTGAAAGCTGAAGATGTTTTTATCACAAAACTCAAACCCATTCTTGAAAAGGCAAATGCAAAAATAAACAATTTCATCAAAGATGTTTTGGACGGAATGATCGAATTAGAAAAGCAAGATGAAGCTACCGAATGCATCAGAAACATAAAACAAGGTGTCGCTGAACGAGAAGGAGATTTCAGGCATTGGTTTAAAACGTTCTTTGCCGGTCGATATCCAGAGGCCGTAATTGACGCCGAACCGCTAAAAGGAAACGGAAGAATTGACTTGAAAATATCCAACGTATTTTTTGGAGAAAAGACCATCGAATTTAAAGGATGGTGGAACTCGGATAAAGCGGAATTACCTAAACAAACCCTGGGATATCTTACGTCTTTATCGGCGACGGGATACATCATTCTCGTTAATCCAAATAAAAAGAAAGATATCGTGGATGATTATCGGAAATTAATCTGTACGCCAGAGATGCATTTCATTCCCAACACTTGGATAGTGCACACGTTTCCAGGAATCGAGATGTCTTATTATGAATCAGGACATCAGTTTGGAGTAAGCATTAAAAAGTTGGTGCACTTTGTTTATAATGTCTATTCCTGAAATTGAGTTGGAATCGGCTATCCGGAAAACACTCCAATGTCAATAGTATCAAAATGAACTAATACTTTTCATCAGCGTTCAATTTCTATGGTTTGGATACTTAGCTTATGCAGATTTACTTTCAGGCTTTTTGTCACAAACGATAGCACAAATCGGTATAATAACTAATTGTTCGACGGCTGGTTATCCAGGTCTGATCGGCTGGATCAATCAACGCTGCGTAGCGGCCTTCTATCAGATCATAACCGGCAGATCAGATAGGGAGTTAAAAGTGAATTGAGCTATATAAGTAGCATAAGACAAATATGGACCGAAATAGGATCAAAGTATGAATAACTGAGCAGGTACGTTTTTAATCGTGATTGTAATGACTTAAAATAGATAAATCAAGCATAGTGAAAGAATTTACATTCAACCAGGTGTATAAGATCGCTTCAACTATAGAAGATGGTATTGATTTTGGAGTACCACTGATTTTCCATACGACGAAACAACAACGAATAACGTTGAGGCAACCAGCAATGGTTTTCAACCGACACACGCTGCTGCATCACTACATCAGAAAATGCTTCCTTCATCATTATGACCACTATTTTCTCAGGATGGCGGAGACAGTGATCGAGGATGTAGTGGAATTGACATTTTTAGAGGATCAGTTCAGTCAATACGGTATTCCTATTGATTTTTTGAGAATCAAATATAACGAGCAAGACTACCCGGCGACGACAGAACTGACGGTGATAAATTGGTATAGGCGTAACCGAAAAAATTTTATTCTTCTTACTGATCGATTGTATGAAGAGATATTTTTCATCTTGTTTTCAAACAGAAACTTACTGCAAAAGTTTAACGCCGTAATCGCTAAGAACTTTCAGGAATTTCATTTCAAACAAGCTGATTTGACAATTGGAGGAAAAATTCGAAGAACTGCAATTCCAGCGTGAGTTAAAAAGGCCATCTTTCATCGAGATAAAGGGCGTTGCGTGTTCTGCTCAACTGACCTATCCGGCGTCATCAATACATTGGGATCTATGAATTTTGATCACATTATTCCCTTGGATTTGTTTGGAACGAATGACCCGACCAATATTCAGTTGCTTTGCAAGGATTGTAATATGCGAAAGCTGAACAGAAACACTGGGGAAGGTAGGCTTTATGCACCTTGGTTTGTATAAAGGCTTGTTGAAATATTCGAAAAAGTTTTTATTGCAAGGCGTATTGCAAAGTCCACCCAACGTACAAAATGACCAGAATAATTCATTTCACACTATAAGTATTCAAAAATGGCCACTACTTGCACAATCAAATCCTTTTTAATAATTTGGTTGTCCACCAACTCCTTAACTATGAACTTGCAGGAACATCTTTTTCCTTCGCCGGTAGGTGTTATTTCCAGGTTACTGAACAGGTATATGATTGCCATCAGCACGATCAAATCGGCTAATAAGAATTTACTGTACTACCGAAAAACTGCTTAATGAACGCAGCTATTCAACCTACGCGAATCAAAATCCTGAATGACAGCTAGCAGTCCCCTTGATTCAGCGATCACAACTATTTTTGGGAAGGCTAATAAAATCTCTGAAGAGGCAAAAATCAAAGACCATAGAGTTAGAGATTCACTAATAATTCTCACTCCGAGAGTGCTGAAATTATCCCAAATAGGTTAAAACACTGCTTTCAAAAGCATAATTCGGTTTTTATAATATTTATCTCATAATTATGGCTCTTTCCAACAGGCTTCCGGTTACTATTTACGAAATCGAACGTGAAGAATTTGAGAAACTCGACGAGAACGATACTATAGGAGAAATTATCCGGCGTTTAAACGAAGAAGGAATTAGTCTAAGCGAAATAACCTTAAATAAACAGGAATTTGGAGATTACACGGTAAATTTTTATCAATTTCATAAATTTTATCCTCCTACTTGGTTAAAGTTTCTTTCTCCGATTATTGATCAGGGAGATCGCATTCTGAAAGCAAACAATAACATTTACTCATTTATTGGCTTTATCGCTTACAAAAAACGTATTTATGCTATTGCCGGCGGATACGGCAGCTTTGAAATTGAACGGTTTACAAAACCAGATTTTGGCCTGGAAATAATCGTTAAGCTTTTTGAAAGAGATAGCAGGGTCATTCGTTCAATACAACAACGCGGGGTAACGGGTATCGTCATGGGGCAAAGCAGGTTCTATCGTGGGGACCAGCGATTCAGTGACGAAAACAGCTTTGGTCAAATTTTTAAACAGGTGCAGGCAGAGTTGAACCGGGAGCATTTGATAAAATCATTTGGGTTTTCAAAGACAGATATTAAAAAAGAAAATGCTGGGTGTCTGGCCAAATCTTCTTTCAAGATAAATAAGGCGATCAACTTTGATGAGTTATTGAACCTGATCAAAAAAATCGAACTGATACAGCGGAAGGATGCTAAGTTCACCCTCAACAAGGTAGTTCATTTACGCGGTAAGCGCTTCGAAAAATTGGTGAAACAACTTGATGAGGCACTCATACTACAGGTATACGCCGACTATAAAGCAGGCCAAATTCCAGACTTTGAAATATGCAGTGAAAAAATGGAGGAATATCTGACTGCCGAAAAGTATGTAATAGATTTAAGCGCAAGTGAATCAATTGAGTTTTTTCACAGACCTTCTTGGAATACAATTATCAATAAACTGAAAGAGAAAAAAAGTATAGAAGATGAAGATGTTTACCAATTTAAACATTTCGTATTAATGCGAAAAATAGGCTCGTTCAATGAAGCAGGCACGCGGGTCTCCTTTGCGTCGATCTTTGATCATTTGAATGGTGAAATCACCGTTAATGGCCGTTCATATTTTCACATTGATGAAAGCTGGTATAGAATTGAGCCGAGCTTTATTAATGATCTAAATATTCAGTGCGATGGAATTTTGAAAGACGCATGGGATGAAAGCCTGCTAACGAACAAATTTGACACTAGTAAAGACGAAGATGTGTTTAACCAATCGTATATAGGGAAACCAGGAACCTTGGTGCTGGACACCGTCACCCCGGAGAATATTGAATGCTGTGACATACTTTTATATTCGCCGGATGAAATTATTTTCGTACACGTAAAGAAAGGATTCAAAAACACAATCCGCGACTTGACCGCACAGATTTCAATAGCAGCCAAGCGAGTCCGAGAGACCGTACAGAGCGACTTTGCCTATTTTGAAAAATTAGAGGAGACCGCAAAAAGGCCAGGAAAAAAGAGCGAAATGAGGAAACTCATTGCGTCGCAAAAATTCCCCAGCAAGGGCATTACGGATTTGTTCAATCAAACGCGGATGCCAAAACTAACCTTTTGCCTTGCTTTCGTAGATACAGCCTTGGAGTCCCGTTCACTTAGGACAGATTTAAAGAAATTTAATTCAAATATTGCGAAATACTCGCTGATTGAATTAAGTCAGGAGCTGCGATTACTGAATTATGGATTCAAAATTGTTCAGCTAGGTAAATTTTAAGCCATTTCAAAACCAGATCAAAATGAAACGTTGTGACCAGATAGTTATACCGTACAAGGGGTGGATATTACTTACTGTATTTGACATACGGGAAGATGGTCAATCATCTGACGATACTAATTATGAAACTTGGATGATGTGCGGCAAAGAACGAATTCGCTTTGTCCATGACGTGGAGCATCTTTCTGTCGATCAGGAATATCATGTCGGATGCCAATGTAACATCTTAGCTTCATAACTGACATCCCCGAGTCAATGCTTCCTAACCCCGATCCCAGATGGACGATGTTCGAGATTCAATCCTATGAAAGGTACTTGAAAAAGGTATCAGAACGTATCTACCTAAAACCTGTTGTAGACGACGATGTAAAAGGTGTGTTTAAATTGGTTCAGCGACTAGTCGATTTAGCTTATTACGAATATGAGTTCTTCGATTTAGCTTGCATGAAAGCACTATTCGCATTAGAGCTGGCACTCAAGAAACGATATCGACAACTAGCAACAGCGGGATTCGCCAACCCCGCTCAATGGAGCCTTAAACGATATTTACAGTGGTTCCTTGAGAATGGTTATTTTGAAACAGAATCAGCGGACTATTTGGACCAGCTTCGCTACATACGTAACCATTTTGCACATCCCGAAGCACATTCTTTTGGAGGAAGCATCATATCCTGGCATATTACAGCAGCATCAGGACTGATTAATGACCTGTACGAAGACAAGGATTTAAGGGCAGATAGAAAACGCGAGACATCCCGGTTAAATAGTGCACTCAATAGGATTGTTCAACACGGCGCTTCTTTGCAAATTCCGGGCAAAGAAAGACAAAGTGTGTACGCTTTTTTGATAGCTTTCCTCAACAATAAACAAACCCCGAATCGGTATCATTTCGTATACAAACCACTGTTTAAAATCCCCGCGCAATATGCTGCGGGAGATCCCATTCAACCAACCACGGCCTATTATTTCAACTGCACTGAAGTTCGCTTATCGCAAAACGGTGTCGGCGGCTTCGACGAAAATGGAAGGGAAATATTCCAACTATCGCCGCCACTTGCAGACGACCTCGGCGATATTGAAGAATGGTACCGTCAATATAACAACTATATAGGCACTTTGCCACATTTCCCGATAATCGATTCACAAAACATCGTATCGATCGGCTCTAAACTTCTAGCTAGATTTCATAAGGATGACGCTTAGGTTGTTAATGAAAATCAAAAAATCGATCTCGTTACTTACCGACACAGGAACATAATTGCTAATCAGAAACTTGTCATAAATATTCGAAGCAAATATTGCAAAGGATCTACTTTTCTGTCCCCGGATCTCTTGCTATGCTATTGTCCTTCGCAGATTCTTCAGCTGACTGTTTTTTCCTGAACAATTTATGAAACTCTTCCAAATCCTTGTGATACATCGTACGGTATATGTAATAACATCCATGTGTTGGATTATGGGGATGTCGTTTTGAAATGGTAATCTCTTTCAAAGGCGACCCGGTGATGGCATCCTCTAAGGTCGATTTCACACGTTCGAAGATTGACTTTGACTCTCCATCCACCAGCGTTTCGATATCAGGGTCATCCAGAATGATCTGCGTGCAATACTTAGATAACGTGATTGTCTTTTCTGGCTTCTCTATTAAAAACATTACACCAGCATCCTTCATGCGATCAAACTTCCCTTCGATAAGATACTTATCATTCACCTCCTCGATAGTTTTGAAAAATTTTGTTTCTTGACCTGTCCAGTTCGCCGGATTAGTTTTTGTTATCCGAACGAAACGGAAAGCGGGGTCAAGTAATAGTTCGATCGGAAATTTAAATAAAACCGGGCCATAATTATTTCGCCCAAACTCTTTATGAAGATCCCAACCATCTACAAAAACAGCGTCCCAGATTCCTAGCCGCTTATCATCTCCATCGGAATATTGCTCCGTTTGATCAAGTAGGTTCGCCTCTACATAAGCTCTCGAAAGCAACGCGTCCTCCTGAATAAAAGTCAAGGCGGTTCGGACGGTATTCGCATGGTGCAAAAACTTAATCCCCTTTGATTTCAGTAGTTCATATAACTCTCTGGAGGCTATCTGCATAGTATCTAAAGTTAAGTCGCTCCAACAATTAGTGCAAGGAAACACATCGAAAGTTTGCTACAATGTTCAAATAAAAACACGCTAGAAATGCAAAAAAGTCTTTGTCTAAAATAGACATAAAACAACCACTGACGGACTACTCACAAGCGGTTAAGATCCTTCCACTATCGCGGGTCTCCTGCTCCCCCGCCACGGCGGACATGGGTCCCCGGGCATCCTTTTGCCAGCTTTCCGCGGTCTCCAATTTTTCGGAGGTGGTCGATCGCCTTATTGCGCACCGTGGTATACAGATAAGCCGAGAATTTACTGCGCACGCCCAATTGCAGCCCATTTTGCCAGAGCTTTACAAAGATGTCCTGCACCAGGTCTTCGGTCAGGTCTGGCCCTTGGTAAATTTCAATAGAAACGCTTGTAGCACGGGCTGGTAGCGGTTATAGAGTTCGGTAAATGCTTCCCTATCACCCTGCCCCAGGCGGTCTACTAATTGGTCGTCGGTCTGGTCGGTTACTTTCACCACTCACTTGTTTTTACCACTGTAACATGCGTAAAATATTGCGATCGGGGCTGTGATGAAATGATCAGCTGAACCAAATCGCTTTTCGCTGATCCTATCTTCCGCACCCGTTTGTTACCGTATTTGAACCTGCGCGGTTCTTCCCTTCACAAAGCTCCACATAAAAAAGGAGAGGACACGACTCCTCTCCTTGTGATCACTATACTGCCTAAGAAAAATTGCAATACGGTAAGCATCCGGGCAAGTACACCTTTTGAGAGCTGATTATTTTTTGTATCGATGTGGGAGAAGTTCAACTACTTTATTAACCGGGTGATCTGCGATGCTGTGTAGTACTTCTTTCAGCCAGGCATAGGGCTCAATACGAGGAGTTCTGAAAATACGATGAAAGTTTAAACCGGCAAATACTTTGATTCAAGAGTTCCGAAAAGAGCTTGCCAACCACATTTCGCCGGTTGATGTCTGCTCGATTTCGACCAATAGGTCAGCGGACCATACGATCGATGGAACAATTGTGACGGTAGTTTCCTTCGTCCGCACCTCCTTCAAATCAGGCAAAGGCAAATGAGGGTCAACGAGAAAGGTTGCTTGCGCAGTTATGAACGCACGGATAGCGTGACCAAAAAAGTATGCAGCAATATCGCGGAACTAATGCGCCGTAAAAGACCGAAGGGAAAGTAATGCGAAAGGTTCGTTAATTGTTAGTGTTAAAAAGCCGGGGAGGATGGGCTCAATGAAAAATACTAAGCCACATTTACTATCTGAATAGTGCACCACGACCAGTGTCGGAAGCAGCACTTCACTCTCCCAGGGCGTCATCATCGCAGCTTTTTTTCCAGAATAGTTAAGCTGCGTAATAGTAATCACCATGCGATTCAAGAAAGCGTTTTTATTCGGCAGCTTCTTGCAGATAAAGCTCGTCTTTCCGCCGAGGGACTTTAGTCTCAAATAGGTCGAGCTTTCGCTATCGAAATCTTTCAATCAGCAAAAGAGAAGGCAAATATGCCTTTTAGTCCGATTAAACTGGAAGGGAATTTTCATGTAATCCTATCCCCAATCAAAAAAACTTTCACGATCCTCCGCTATCAGCAGGTGAGGATTGAATACGCCGCTAAATTGTAGAATCATGTCGTGATCCTTAGGGCCGACCTGGCTCAAGACGTCTGTAATCAAAAAAGCTGAAGGATACTACCTAATAGCGTCATTGATGAACAACCTCCCTGATCCTGTTTTGCTTTGCTGGTAAAATCTGCATCTTAAGTAAACAATGAGACTGTGCAGTACAATCTACCAACTTAAGTCATGTCAGGAGTTACTTGGCAAAAACAGCCCGATACGCTTTCATCGAACGGATAAACTCTGATGTCTCCTTGTACCGATAGATGCCGTTGGTCTGCAATCGTTCTGGTGCTTCTCGCACCTCGGATAGGATTTTGTCTGCTAGTGTGTTGGAATACCCATTAGTGCGAAACCAACTAACAATGGCGGTTAACGGGACTTCTGCAAATTGCGGAGATGCCGGCTGATACCATCCCTTTGCTCCATTGAATACCGCATTCAAGCCATGCGAATGATACTGCTTCATACTATCTGCGGGAGATGCATTGATAAATTTCATAACAGCTTCCATTCGATAGATCCTGTTTTCAAGTTCTTCCAGGTGTTCATAAAATGCTGGTGATTTTTGAACAAGCCCAGAAGGCACATTTATAGGTTTCTTCAAATGAATGGCAATACTCGGCTCAAACATGATGTCCATTGTAGTGTCGATGCCATGGTCTTTGTTAGTCAACGAGAAATGGAGTGGAGTGTTCGGTGGAACATTATCAAACTCAAGTTGCACTGCACCAAATTGATCACTAGTACCAGATGCACGGGCATTGTCTATATTAACCATTACGCCCATTACTGGCCGGTCGTTTTGATAAATATTCAAGTTTATTTTGTATTTCTTTCCGACCGGTCTGGAACTGGGTTGAAGAAAAAAACTCAAGGTAGGTTGATATTTCGCTTGAATCGTCGTATCAATGTTCAATTCTATCGAATGCATTGTAAGAAGTATCAAACTATCTTCCGGGAACTTTCTCATTTCCAATTCAACCGATCCGTATATATTAGTTGATTTATTGTCTTCAAGATTGTTGCCTTTGATTAATACATTCTGAGCTGGGTGATTGTCTAAATAGAGGTTGACTGTTACAAATTTTTTCGCTTTCGAAGGAAAAACTAGCTGAAGTACCCAGCCAGCAAAACCAAGGCAAATGCATAATAAAGCCAGGCGATACAAGTATTTAACAACTGTTTCATTTTGGTTAGATTTGCCATTTGCAAATTGGGAGCTAACGTAAATCACTCCTGCTAACGCAAGTCCTCCAAGACCTAGTGGCGTTGAAATCTTGGCGGCAATTTCAAAAATATTATCCATGGATAAGGCAAAAGGTGGTTTAGAAATAAGAGACGGACTAAATATATTTATTAATTCAGATACTTAAGATTTCTATACACCATATTTCTTCAACCCGCTACGATTGCGATATAGTAATCGTAAAGGATCACTAACATAAGTCCGACGCAAAAAAGTTGCGTTTGCAAAAACCGCCAAAGCACTGCTTCGAATGATACAATGCTATCGAAACAATCGACAGATTCTTTGAATAATAAACAAACTTACGCGTTGGCTCCTGCAGTATCTGAAATACAATTGCAAGAAGTGTTGCGGTGTAGAGGATATGCTTCGCAAAGTAATTACACGAAAAGCCGATCACCCCTAACAATAAAGGCAGCTCATAATATATGAGGAACACTTCACTTTATAGGTAACTTTTCTTTATCCCCTATTTACCTCCCTACAGCTCCAATATTAGTCGTTACTGCTACCGAAGGTCTACATCAACACCACTACGTTCGATATTTTTCAGCTCTTTTTTCAGCTTCTTTATTTCTGGGGGACTTGCTTTAATTCTCTCCGATTCCTGGATGATTTCGCGAAGAACGGCGGCCGAAGTTGGTTCCAGTTTTTTCACTGGCCGGATCGGACTTTCGCTTTTCTGATATTCCTGATATTTCTGTTCCAACTCGGAGCGGTACTTTAAGAGGAAATCCTGATTGATCTTACTCTCCGGATCGGTCAAGTATTGCTCTATGTATTGTTTTGCCGCTTGAAAATCCCCCATCGAAATTTCCTGATCCAGTACGCGTAGAATCTGTGACCGACGGTACTTTTTACTAAGCACGCGTGCTATACTATCAATCTGCGCGAAGAACGCAATTTTCATATCTCCCGCTCTTGCTTGATTAAACCCATCAGTAACGGCTTCCATTCGGTTCACCATGATGGGATAAGGTGCACCCTCTTCTTGAGCAGCATCAGCCGGAAAATAATCTGTATTATTTAGCAATTGAAGCCCCTCCAGCGCATTTTCTACGGTTGCATCTGAAAATAAACTAATCACGTAGCCGGAGAAAAAATCTGCCCGTCTTTCCATTTGGCGACGAACCGCATTATCTATTAAGCTATCTTTCGAATCTGTATGATTATAGATATGGTGACCGATTTCATGTGCAATAATGCTTCGGATCGCCCACATCCTGCTTGCATTTTCTCCGCGTATTTCATTCAGAAAGGATTGATTGTAATAAATAACCTGATTATTTTCTTTATCTAACATAGACGAAGCATTACACACCTCCGTACAGGCACTAAACCGGTATACCAATGGATATGGGTTTCCATTGGTCAGTTTTATTTGTCTGATAATGGCATCGAACTCGGTATAGGGATTTACATTCGGAGCCTTAATAACTGGTCGAACGGTGGTTGAAAGACAGTTTTCAATAAGGGTCTTGTAATCAGCCGTGCAATTAAAAGAACATACCATCAAAGAACTGTCTTGTGCAATCACAAGCGCGGTGGTAGCCAAAACTGCAACAAACGTGAGAAGAGCCTTTTTCATAACACTTTATTTTGCAGATAGATTATAGGTAAATGCGACGAAGCCGCCAAAACGGTTGAAGGTGTCAGTAGGTATTGTTGTGGGCGCGTCTGCCTTAGCTACGACCTGACCTTCCGAATAGTTATCATTGATTAATGTCGTTTTTGTCCAGGTCGCACCAACGGACAAAATAACCCGTCTTGTTGTTCCAAAAATCAGCGAGCCCCCAAGGTGATAGTTAATCTTATCAAGATCTCGGGTACTTACGCCAAACACGCCCGCGAGATTTACATCGTTACCGGATCGTTTGTAAATGTGCATGAGTGCGCCAATAGAAGGGAATACACTATTTTTCGCCTTATTGCGAACTATTTTGTAGCGATCTGGTTGTCCAGGCACAGAGTCATATTGATACGATTGATCAATAAATTTGCTACCACCAAAATTCGCGAACAGGCCTGTACTGAAATCAAGCTTTATTCCGCTTTTCGCTTTTACCCGCAACTCATAGGATCTCGTAAAGGGCGTACAGGCAACATCCGATTTTGGGGTGATGTTGACAGAGAAGATGGTCAAGTCATCTTCGATAGTTTTCGGGTCAACATAATAGGTCCAATTGCTCACGGTAAAATAATTATACGTCGCAAAAAAGTCCTTTTTTCCGGTGGTGCGAAATGCCTCTACATTAGAAGCAAATTTTGCAAAATCGTTACTGGCATATTTTTGCTTGAGGTCAGATAAGTCTCCCGAAAGATTTGTCTCTTTCAGAGTGGCGATTACTTTTTTTGCTTCCTCGTTTGGGTTAAACCTTGGAGATGGTTTAAGTTTTTGAAGCAGGTTCGTCAACAAGGTATTGTACGCACTCACTTCTGTATTTAGTGCATCCATTTTACTGGGAAGGAAATCGTTTGAAATGGCTGTCGAAAGATCATCTTCATCACTGAGCTTCCCGTTGATGTACCTGGTCAAAATACCTTTATTGACCGTATAATTAGAGTCTCCCAACAATGTCCGATCGGAGGTTTCCATTAGCATGTTGACAGGAAAAATGTTCGTATGGTTTCTCCGGCTACTAGGTGTAAAATGGTATCAAAGGGCTGATCACAGGTATTCTGAAGCCCCTGAAGCGTCAACTGGTAATCAAGGACCGTCTTAAAAATCTTATACAGAACCACATATTTATTCAACTGTGCATCTCTATCTTTTACCGTGCCGGACAACTTTGCATAAACGACACCAGCTTCAACAATTTTAGCTTTCAGGCTATCAGGAATATTGGAAGCTGTTATATCAGCAGGTCTCGCAAACGGCTTACTTCCCGGAGCCGCTCCGGGTGCTCCCGCAGTCGCAGGTGCTGTAATTTTTATTTTGGAAAACATCTCGAAAATGCTGGGCACTTCTTCATGAAAATTGGTAGTCTTAACTTCTTTTCCGATATCCACTAACCGCTTGTTGACATTGGTAATCTTGATGGCCATACGGGTACCGACTTTAATTTTCAATGGGACTGTGAACCCATCATCACTGAGATAATTGATTTCCCGGTATTGCACCTGGGTCTGCGCCTTTCCCGCTAATTGGAAAAAAGTCAGCACTGGAATTAAGATGATGGACTTTTTCATATTTAAGGTTTGCGTTCAATATACGGCAACGCTGTGACATATTAATACATTTCGGCATATAGAGTCCAGAAAGACCGGAGTGGATTATTTTGAGATTACTATCAATCCATACTATTGTAGATGCGCAATAGATCAATTCACCTTTTACATTCTTTAGGGAGTTACCGATCAATTAGCCATATAGACCCGTCCCGGTACCTATAACACCAGATGCGTTATGTTATCGATTATTTTGGCCACTGAAGCTTTTCAGCTTTACTCATTTTGGTGAACCCTGCTTTGAACACTTGGGTCCAACTCCGCCTTGTTGTTGCTGTAATTATGCCAGAGTATGCATCCAATTAATTCAGAATAAAAAAATCAGAGGGGGATGGAGCGAAAGCGGGAAGCAGAATGATTTTCATAAGCCGGTGCCTACACACAACGATTGTAGCGATTGAGCCGTGCTGACAGACTAGTTGTGCAATATTCGATATAATTTCGCGCCCCTTTCACAAAGAAATTGAATCGGATTTTTGACTAAATCTGATAAACCATTCCTTATACAACATGTGAGGCATCGTAAGCCATCAGGATTATCAGCGCACTGAGACAGAGACGGAGTTAAGGAAAACAACCTATTATCAGAAACTTCCGTTCCTGATTCTTAAAATAAAAAATGCGTCAAAGTATGTAAATTTGACTAGCTCTTCATAAAAATCAAAGTTTCTTGAGTCATTCCATGAGTCTTTTGCAAATGGTCATGGAAGACAATTGATATATAACTCATTACGAGACCAGTTCGAATCTAGTCGTAATGATGCACTGGATGCCGCAAAGTGATATTCCCAGATGAACGTGTGATATTTCTTTTCGTAAGAACCGAGACGAATTGTCACACCCGTCGAGATTGCAACTCAAAGCGCGAAAAAAAGAGAAAATTGCTCGTAGCCGATTTCTATTTACTGTGACATAAATGAAAAAATGCTCTTTGAGGTGTTGCCAGACTGCCTGTCGGGCATACGCATCCAACTCTACCCACGCACTAAAGTTAAAATCTGGTCTTAACTCTTTTAATGCCTCCAAATTATTCTCGCACCAACGCTTAATCCCATATAACCTTCTTTGTTGCTGAAATAATAGAGTGTATATTCCTACGCTTGAGAGTTTGGGGAATCGTCACAGGTAAGCTAGACTATGAACAGCGGGCATGCGCACAATGTCCGCCTATTGTTTTTTGTTTAAAAACTTCAGGGTTTGATAACTATCTTATTCCACTTTCTTCAACAAGAAAAACTATATTAGAACCTGTAAGATTCAAGGCATAGCGCGTTATTTCATCCTCAACCTTTTTAGGAACTTGGCCATGTCCGTGACCCCCTAGCCTGTTTCTATACTTGCAATTCCACTTTCAGGAAGACTTTGTATCGAATTGAACTGTGTTTGGGTAAATGATGGAATCATTTGGTTGTCCAGACAGATCTTTACCAATTTGCTCGCAGTATCAGTAGTGCAATATTGCCAGTTTTATTCTTTGCAAATCACTTTCAATGTACTTTCAGAAGCCTTTAGGCATTCAGAATGACACTCTGTATTCCGTCCCTACTTTACACGTTGATCGTTGCCGTTTTGCCGTGGCTTGTTGTGGGAGAATTTATTGGGTAAGTTTCCATTCCAGGATATTATGCTCCTGGAAAGAGCCACTGGTTGAAGCAACAAGGCCTATGAAGAATTTATCTGACAAACCAAGTGAAGTGAAAAGATTCACGTTGTATTCCAGTACTTGGTTGCCATCAAGCCATACGGTGATCTTATTTCCTGTATATTTCACTTTCGCCTTGTGAATTACCAGCCCCTGAATTTCGGGTATATTCCCATTATAAACCTTAGCATTGGAATAATGCGTGCTGTTGGGTTGTATGCCTTTTGTGTGGATGGCCACGTGATTGCCATTTTCGCCTGCGTCAGGCCATGTGTCAAATTCCACGGCAAGCGATGATGGAACACCTTCATATCCGAGTTTACCTGCAGAGCCCGGATAGGTGTTGATCTTGAGGGTCGGGATTTCTTTGGCGATCAGCAACGCGAAGCCATCAGCGCCGCCATTGCCTGAAACCGGAAGCCGGAATGAAAACGTTGTTTCAAAATCACCTGTAACCGGTGTTGTATGAAATGCCTGCCCGGAAGTAAATACAGTCGCTGGCGTCAGCCGCAGCCGGCCATCAATCAATTTTGCATCGCCCTGCAGTGCCGTGTGTTGCATGTCGAAGGGCGCTGAACCAGGCATCCACGTGATCTGATCCCATAATGCAGAGGAGGAGAACACCGGGTCGTCAGACACGGCAACATCCATCGTGCAATTGCACAGCGCAGGCTGCAGTGTAACGCCGGCGGTTTTGCAGATCTGTTCCGCCCAAGCCAATTTCTCTGCTGTTATTTCAACGGGTTTTGATGGAAAATCCAATTGTGTGTGAGAAGATGTATTCTTTCCCTGTTCATAGTAAAACAACGAATTGGACTGTGTGATGCGCCAACTGTTGGCGAAAGCCGGATAGATATTCTCAAACGAATATTCGATCACTTGTCCGTTTGCCAACTGCAGATCATTGTCTTTGTTTCCATCTGCATTTCCCAGCAGTCCTTTTGTTTTTCCCGCACGGCTTTTCACTGCAAGGATCTTGTAATCGATCATGCTTCCATTGAACGTTTGGTCCAATCTCACTTTTACAAGGTCTCCATATTTCGAGCGGATGACAAGTATCGGGAACGGCCCCTCCTGTTTCATTTCGAGTGAAGCGCCCTGCTGGAGTGAAAGGGCCTGAAAATTGAAATCATGCAACTGGTTGTTGATATATAGTCTTTGCGGCGCAACAGTAACGCAAACGATGTCGGTCCCTGTTTGCACGGCTACACCCCGGTTCACTGTTGCCTGGGCTTTGATGTAGGGCAGTTTTTCCTGGCGGACCTGCACTTCAAAATTATCTGTAAGAGATTTCATGGCGATGAATTCTCCGAAACCATGAAAGTCATAGGTTTTGCCATCCGGCGTATAGATATGCGGATCTCCCTGGCCGCCCCCGGCAGGCAGCAGATCATCCGGTTCATCTTCGTCCTCACACTGACCTGCTACGCCATCTTGCGCCACGTAATTCATAATGGCAGGCACCAGTCCGGTGGCAAGAGAACCTAAGCCGCCTCCCTGCGAAATGGTTTCGGCGAAACCGGATAAGGCGTTCACGTTATCCATGGTAGAAATACAACCAAAAGCCGGCTGACCATTCAGGATATTATTGGCAGCTTCTGCAAAAGATTTACAGTTCTGATAAGTATTATAGATTCCCCAGCCGAGGGCCAGTGGATTACCCGTACTCAATCCCGCAACGCCCATGATACATCCAAAGGCCGCAGACCCAACATAAACGAGTTCACTTTGCCAGTGGGGAGGGAAACCGGGCCTTTGCTTGTTAAGCTCTTTTATTCGTTCAAAACTATTCCAGACATCATCATTGAATTTGATCTTGCCGGTATTGTGAATGATGGCACCTGTTGCCGTATTCTTGATAGTGACAGATCCTGTCTTTGTGTTATTGTCGAAATCCTCATACTCGATGGTATGACCCGTTGATGTAGTGGTGGAAGACGGCGTATAGTCTTCATTAAGTTCATGCGATAGCCAACCACCCGTTTCCGCATGCGTTTCAACGATCAGGTAGATGGTATCGGGTTTACCATGATCATCCTTTGATCCAAATGCGGCATACTGCATTTTTGAAAGAGGATCATTGATCAGCAGACCCAGGTTCTTATCAGCGCCTTTTACTGACGTGATGATATATTTATCCGGTTGACTGATCGGCTTTGATGGAGGTATGGGCGGATTCTCCGGCGGAGCATCTTTCTTCGTACAAGCGTGGAATGCGATACAGGACAGAAATATGAGGGACAAAACAAAGCGTATCCTGAACTTGTGTGAGCCGGTTCTTACTTTCATGTTGATAAGGTTTGCCCGCAAAGATCTTATCAACATACATTCAAGAGTCCACTGGTTGAGTAATCCGGACAAAAAACCTTGTGAATTGACTGAGGACGATGCTTCAGGGCAATCTAACGAAGCGGTCGCGACGGCAGAACGTTTAATCTTGCTGAGGAAAACAGGGTTAATCTGGCGATCTCAGCTTCGTCAAACGCTAATATTTATTATATTATCAAGAAGACCCGTATTAACAGAGTCCTTATTAAAAAGCGTTGAGTCTTTACATAGTCTCAACATCACTGGGATTACACGAGATCGCTCTCAAGCGACTTCAGTTTTTGAAGATGCAATCCACTACAAAACAGCAGGTGCAAATGAAAAAGCAATATGATAGGGACAAGGAATGTGAAGGATTACATACGTAGCGAGTAGCAGCCCTGGCTCCGGGCGAGGTATTGAACGCCATTGAACATAGAAAATTAGATCAGGGAAAAATAGCCACTTCTTGCGGTGGATCTGTGAAAGTCGTTTTCCCGTACAATTTCCAACAAGTCGCGAGGCTTGACACTAACAGGCAATGCATTTTATATAATTTTCCCGCCTGGAGCATGGTTGCAGATTTAATGAAAGTTCGCTTAATCTTGCTTTACTCGGTAGGCACCGTGAAAGTAACAGGCTCTGCTCCCTTTACTATTTTACCATCTTTATAAACATTTACCCGGTCTTTCGAATATCCACTTTCCAACGCAACAAAACTTGCTGGATCCGAACCCGGGATTTTTGTATAAAGGTAATATACAGATTTATTATCCTGTGAATACGGATACGCTAATAACGAAAATGTTTGCCGGTCGCAATTTATTTCGTGAATGCCATTATGGACGTCACTCGGATATCCATAGTAATAAATACGGTTTGTATCGCTCGCGTAATTTGAGTTTAGAATACGAAAACTTTTGGGATCTGCATTATTAACGGGGTTCTGATCAAGGTAAACCCCGTATCGATCTTTCACAAATCGCATTGTGACGACTTCAAGACTGGCGAGTTCTCTTACTTTAAAAGGTTTATCCTTGTAATATGCGTGTTTATGGTCTTTGGCATAGTTATCACCCAAAACTTGGAACGACGCGGGCGATGCATTTCCCAAGGTGACAATTGTCTGTTTTTTTGTAGTATAATAAGTTTGTCCATCCCTGTATTCCTCGCAGTAGTACACATTATTTTTGTCTTTAGCATAATGTTCGTCCAGCGCTTCAAAGGAAGTTGCATCTGCATCTTCTACAATTTTTTCTTTATAGTAAATGATGCTGTCATTTACAGCGAATGAAGTGTTGAGGATCTGCCAACCGTCACCGGTCAATTCTTTGCCGTTGAAAGTCAGCTTTCCGTCTTTCTGCTTGTACCCGGAACTGCAACGGCTCAGCGGAATAATACCCGCCAGTATCAAGATCGTTTTAATAAGCCACTTCATAAGTTTAAACATGATATTGACTCTGTTATTTTTTTCCTGCGAAGATTATTTTCTCAGAGAAGAAAACATTCCCGGAGCTAATAAGTTAATTCGGAATAGCTATGCTCTTCAGCTGAAATGCAAAGTAATGCTGATATCATCACTGCAGCCAGCACAAAGTAGTTGGTGAACGCATTACTTAGCAGATAGCAGGATATGGCAGATACAAAGCATTTGCTGCTTGCACAGCAACCGCTGGCAGGAAGTATCAATCAGTAAAAATTTAATCCTTTTCGTTGAATGAGGGATGAAAACAAACAAGCAAAACAAAAAACTTGCAATTTATATTCTATCTCTTTGCCCCGATTCGTTTATAGATAAATGATTTGGATTAAGAAAAGTTTGAAAATGAGGGTTTGTCCGCGTTCAACAGTTTTTCATTTCCAGTCTCATTTTTATGCCTTGTCGCTCCTGTCCAATTCAGAAAAACCGACAAAATTTAAGACCTTCAGCATAACGGAACGTACACCTGGATGATGATCAATCGCCTTGCCGATGGTGGAAGAGCTGATATCATAGATGGAAAAAAAGCCGGGTGGCAACTCAAAATTGCCATGGTAAGAGGGATGCCTGACATTGGTGATCTGATGCAATTCTCCCGCAGGGGCCAGGTGACCTAGCCTGGCTGGCTCATAACGTGAGATCTTCTTTTCCGCACAACCTCTGAGTACAAAACTGGAATGCGCATTGTCGTGGTAATGCAAAAAACCGTTGAACCCATTTGGGTGGAGGATAGTCCGACTGGCGATGAGTTCAGTAGTTTCCCAACTGTCGATCACCTTACTTACATGTATGTTTTTACCGAGCGCTTTCATGAAAGTATTCGTTGCTTTACCGGCCAATTGTAAAACGTGTTGTAAGTTATCCAGATCAAGACATTTTAAAAAATCTGGCGGCGAAGAAAAGCTATGATCGCGAATAATCAAATGGCTATCTTGTTTTTAGTCTTCCTGAGCATAGCACAGAATGTTGACAACTTTGCTGAAAATAAGCCTTAAATAAAAATAGGTAGGACAGTTCAGGACAGCATACCCTCGCTCCTCTCGTCCGAATAACTATATTTGCCTACATTTACTTTCCAAATTGCTTTGCCACATGCAGGATGATCAATACACGCTCTTGAAAAAGATCGCTGAAGGAGATGAGCCATCTTTCCGGATCTTGTTTGACCGCTATCACAAAAAAGTGTTTGCACACTTGTTCGGTATCACTAAATCAAAAGAGGTTGCCGAAGAACTTATGATGGACATCTTCGTAAAATTATGGGCAGGCAGAGAGCTTATCCTCGATATCCGTGATATGGATGCATTCCTGAAAAAAGTCGGCTACAACAAATCGATGGATTTCTTCCGGATCGCAGCGCGCAACGCCAAACTCCAGAAAGCTATAGAGCGGGAAATGGAACAGGGAACCGGCATACCCGCCGATGTGCGGCTGCATGATCTCGAACTCAAAGAGATCTTACGCAATGCCGCCAGGCAACTATCACCCCAACGCCGGCTGGTCTTTACCCTCAGCCGCGAAGAAGGACTCACCCACGATGAGATCGCGCAGAAACTCAACCTTTCCCGCCACACCGTCAAAAATCATATGATCGAAGCTATCAAAAGCATTAAAAAACACCTCAGGGCAAACGATGTTGAGACTTATGTGCTGGTGGCGGTTTTCCTGACGAAGTAGGTTTGAGAGGTTTGACAGGTTTGATAGGTTTCAGAGAGTTGTGTTCGCGGTACTTTATCTCTCACAACGGACCTAATCATTATATCTAACTTTTAAAACTTCCGGACCTATCAAACCTGACAAACCTCCCAAACCTGTCAAACGTCCCGCCTTTTCAAAAAAAACCTCCCCTCCCACTAGTCCTGCCCCATCCGTTTCAACGTCCTTTAGATAATTAAACTTTATCTATGTCCTCAAATCCGTTGAGACTGCAATTACTTTTTAAAAAATATATCAACAATGAATGCTCACGGGAAGAGCTACAGGAATTCTGGCAATTGACGTCGGAGTTATCTGATAATGATCTTTTGTCTGATGAGATCAAACGGTATTGGGACAGTGATACGCCGGATAAATGGAATGAAACCCGAATGAACAGTGGCAAAACGTACGAAGAAATAATGCAACGGGCAGCGTTGATCGAGACAGGTCCGAAGATCCTGCCGCTTTATCGCCGCAAATGGCCGCGGTATGTGGCAGCAGCCGCGTCTGTATTACTGGTATTTGCATTGTTCTTTTTATTCAGGCAGGAAAAACAGGAAAAACAACTGGCGAATGCCAATAAGATCGAAACCGGTACCCATCCTCACCAGGTGATCAGTCTGCCTGATGGCACCAAAGTCACCCTGAATGGAAACAGCCGGCTGGAATACCCGCCAGTGTTCAATGGAGAGTTCAGGGAAGTAAATCTTGTAGGTGAAGCATTCTTTGAAGTGACGCATGACCCGGAAAAACCTTTCCTTGTACATACAGGCAGCATTGTAACGCGGGTACTCGGCACCTCTTTTAATATCAAAGCCGTTCCCGGGGAAAAAGATGTTGCCGTAACCGTGGTCAGTGGCAAGGTGCAGGTAATGGAAAACAAAAAAGTGCTCGGTCTGCTCACGAAGAACGATCAGATAATGGTGAATACTGAATCGCATAAAGTATCGCAATCAAAAGTGGAAGTAAAGGACATCATGCAATGGAAAGCTGAAGATCTCGTATTTGAAGATATCACCTGGGAAAGAGCTGCGATCATGATCGCCAATCGATACGGCGTTTCCATCCGTTTTGAAAATGAAGCGATGCGCAACTGCCGCTTCTCCGGAACATTCCTGAGCGATAACGGACTTGAACAAGTGCTCGACGTTGTCTGCACGCTCACCAGCGCCACATGGCAGAAAGATGCTGGAGGAGTAGCGATCAAAGGAGCAGGATGCCGCTGAGGGGGGTGAGAAGTTTAAAAGTTTAATAGTTTAATAGTTTCAAAGTTTAACCTGAATGAGATCTCTCAACAGTCGATAAAACTTGAACTATTTCGGGAAGAATAAGCGGCAAAACCTTTAAACTATCAAACGCTAAAACTAATAACCCTTTAACCCTTTAAACTTTTAAACCTTTAACCTCTCTGCGTGACAAAAAAGGCTACTCTGAGTGAAGATCAGAATAGCCGGTTGTTTCAAACATTCGCGTAAACATTTAAAACTGCTGTAAAATTATGGATTTTCTTGCCATGGGACGCCATTTGCGGCGATCCCCTGTCAAATGCACCACCTTTAACCATTGGTCATTTGTTATGAAACTAACGAGCTTGCTGTGTGCTATCTTATTTACCGGGGTCTCTATCCTGTTTGCTTCTCCGGGGAAAACCCAGGAACTGGATTCAACTTTTCTGACGCTTGGGTTGGAAAATGAACCATTGAAAACCGCCTTTAAGAAGATTGAACAGCAAACGCCTTTTCGGTTTGCCTTCATCGAAAACCAGGTCGCATCGGCTTCGCCGCTGAGTATTCCGCGGCAGAAAAGAACACTCCGGCAAACGCTGAACATTCTTTTTGCTAACTCGAAGTTTGAGTATACCGTTAATAAGAACAGTATCATCGTGATTGAAAAACGGGGTATTGCCCAGTTGCCTTCAGCGCTGATCGATACAACAAAAAATATCACGGGAAAGATCACCGGTACAGACGGACAACCATTATCCGGCATCTCTGTCACGATCAAAGGAACGCAGCGTGGAGCGGTTACCAATGACGCGGGTCAATACCGGCTGCCCGATGTGGAAGAGAATTCCGTTTTGCTGATCACCGGTACAGGGTTCAAACCACTGGAAGTTATGATTGGCAGCCGCTCCGAACTGGACGCACAGATGGAAGCAGAGATCAGGCAGATGGATGATGTAGTGGTGGTGGGTTATGGTAAACAACGAAAAGCGAATCTGACCGGCGCTGTATCTACGGTCAAAGGAACTGAACTGACCACTGCACCGCTTGCCAGCACAGCGAATACACTTGCCGGAAGACTTCCTGGCTTGATCTCTCTTCAATCAAGCGGACAACCGGGCGCTGATGCAGCTGCATTAAGCATCCGGGGATTTGGCAATGCACTCATCATCGTTGATGGAGTAGAAACTGAATTCAATAATATCGATCCAAACCAGATAGAGACGATCACCATTCTGAAAGATGGTTCCGCTGCGATATATGGATCAAGAGCTGGAAATGGTGTAATACTGGTTACCACCAAACGTGGTGGATCGGGCAAACCCACTATTTCATTGAATAGTTCTTATACTGCGCAGGCGATCACTGCTTTTCCAAAAATGTCAAGCTCAGGACAGATCACCGAGATGTCAAGAGAAGCATGGCTGAATTCAGGCAGGCCAGATGCCGGTGCGCCTTATACAGCGGAACAGGTTCAGCGGTTCTATGATGGCACCGATCCGCAATACCCTAATACCGACTGGTATGACCTGCTGATCAGAAAATTTGCACCACAACAACAACATAACCTCTCTGTACGCGGCGGAAGCGATAAGATCAAATATTACGGCTTCCTCGGCTTCGTTGACCAGGGAGCTATCTGGAAAAGCGGAAACGGTGGAAATTACAAACGTTACAATCTTCAATCAAATATCGATGCAAAGATCAGTGATGATCTTACACTGCAGCTCGATCTTGCTGCAACGAACGAATACCGCCGATTCCCCTGGCGCTCACAGGAGCGCGCATTATGGACAGATTTCTGGCAAACCTTCCCGATGTATCCAGCCACACTCCCCGACCCTACAATGTATTCGTTTGCACAAGGCGGCGGCACAGGCGGTGCACACCTCATGACCAATAGCGATATTGCCGGTTATGACAACACCGATAACCAGAACCTGAGAGGCACGATCGCATTGACCTATGCTATCAAACCGGTCAGGGGCCTTTCTGCAAAAGCATTTGTCAACTATCTTCAGTATAGCTCTTATGGAAAGACATTTGTAAAACCACTTACCTTCTATACGTATGACTATGCCAGCGAAACATATACAAAAGCGGGCTCTTTATACGAAAAAGCGTTCCTTACGCAAAGTGCAGGTCGCAGCCGCATTCTGACCAGCCAGTTCTCGTTGAATTATGACCGTGTATTGGCAACAGATCACCATGTATCAGCTCTTGCACTGATGGAGATCATCGACTATGCCAATGATGGCTTCTCCGGGGGAAGAAGGGATTTTCTCACCACTGCCATTGACCAGTTATTCATGGGAACACTGGAAAGCGCAACGATCAATGGCTACGCTGCCGAAATGGGAAGGAAAAGTTTTGTAGGAAGATTGAATTACGCTTACAAAGGAAAATACCTGCTTGAATCAACGGTGAGGGCTGATGCTTCTGCAAAATTCCCTTCCGATAAACGCTGGGGATATTTTCCGAGTGTTTCACTCGGCTGGAGAGTAACAGAAGAAAGCTTCATGGATGGTATCAGCAATACATTGGATAACCTGAAACTTCGCGCCAGCTTTGGTCAGTCAGGAAACGATGGCGTGGGTAATTTCCAGTACCTCACAGGATATGTATCGGGTAGTCCCGTGATGCTCGGCGGAAGTCAGCAAACCGGTATGACCTCAACGGGTTTGGCCAATCCCAATCTTACCTGGGAACGCATCAAGATATATAATGCGGGTGTTGATTTCTCTTTGTTCAACCGGAAACTGTATGGTGTGTTCGAAGCATTCTATCGGGAGCGTGCGGGTATACCGACAAACAGATTGACAAGTCTGCCATCCACCTTCGGTGCAAATCTTCCACCTGAAAACCTGAACAGCTTAAGCGACCGCGGTTTCGAATTACAATTGGGGACATCAGGAAGTTCTGCCGACTTCATGTGGGATATAAGCGGCAACATATCATTCTCAAGAGCGAAGTGGGGGCATTTTGAAGAGCCAGATTATACAGACCCGGAACAGGCCCGAGTATACAAAAGGTCAGGCACCTGGACGGACAGGGATTTCGGTTATCTGTCCGATGGCCTTTTCACCAGTGAAGATGAGATCTCCGGTTTGAAATTTGACCAGGACGGTCGAGGCAACGTATCACTGAAACCCGGCGATATCCGCTACAAAGATGTAAACGGAGATGGTCTGCTCGATTGGAAAGACCAGGTGGAGATAGGCAAGGGAACAGTTCCCCGCTGGATGTTTGGTATCAACACCAATCTTAAATTCAAAAACTTCGATCTTGCTGCACTGTTCCAGGGAGCATTCGGATACTATAACAATATCAATCTGCTGCAGGCAAATGGCCTCGCACCAAGAGTGTACTATGAATTGCGTTGGACGGAACAAAACAACACAGCAGATGCCTTCATCCCCAGACTGGGAAGCACCGCCGCCACCAACTCACTTCATTCCGATCATTATTACAAGAAAGCAGGTTACCTGCGTTTGAAAACATTGTCGATTGGTTATAACCTTCCGGCTCATATTCTGCGCAGCATCAAGTTCAACCAGGTAAGAGTGTATGCGGCAGGAACAAATCTTTACACCTTCAACCCGCTGCGTAAATATGAAACAGATCCTGAAGCGCCATCGAACAGCAGCGGCTACTACTATCCGCAACAAATGACGGTGACCCTGGGCGTGAACATTTCATTTTAAGAACCACAAACTAATTACAGTGAAAAAGATCAATAAATTATTACTGATAAGTGCGTTTGCATTCAGCTCCTGTACGAAAAGCGTGCTGGATAAAACGCCACTGGATATCGTTTCAGATGCGGTGCTTTGGAATGATCCTACATTAGCTGACGCATTCCTCACACAGATCTATGCCGAAATGACGATCTGGGATCTTGAATTCAATCCTCTCGCCGCAGATGATTATAAATCTGGATTCTTCGATATCACTACCGTTACCGATGAATGCAAAGACGGTGGATGGTGGTGGGGAAGCCGCGCTTTCCGCAAATATGGCAACCTCAGGATTGACGGCGGTCTGCTTGATTACTGGGGATATAACACGATCCGGAAAGCAAATGAATTCATTGACCGGATCCCTTCCACCACACTCGGCGATGACCTGAAAAAGAAACGCCTGGCCGAAGCAAGATATCTCCGCGCCTTCTCTTATTTCGCCATGGTAAAACGATATGGAGGCGTACCATTGATCACAAAAGCGCAATCCATTACCGATCCTCCTGAAACGCTTAATCCTGCCAGGGATAAAGAACAGACAATCTACGATTTTGTGATCTCGGAAATGAATGCCATCGCAGGAGATCTTCCAGAAATTTCATCCGGCACCGATCGTGGCCGCGCTTCAAAATATGCAGCGATCGCACTGAAATGCCGCGCTGCGCTCTATGCAGGGAGTATCGCACAGTTTGCCTCCGTGCAAATGGACGGCGTTCTCGGCATCGATCCAACTAAAACAGAACAATACTACACTGAGGCTTATAATGCCGCCAAAGAGATCATCGACAGTAAGAAGTTCTCACTTTATAATAAACTCCCTTCAGACAAGATCAATAACTACAGAAACCTGTTCACCGACAAATGGAACGAAGAAGTGATCCTTGCCCGCGATCATAATAATGTTCCCATGGAGAACGGCGGAACCGGTATCGCCTATGATTTCCTTGGCACACCAAAGCCGAATGGATGGGGTGCAGGACAAATACTTGTCCCCTATCTTGAAATGATCGAAGAATATGAACACATTGATGGCAGTTCCGGCAAGCTTGATGATGCAACTATCTCGAGCCGCCTTTGGACAACTGAAGAACTCTGGGCGAATAAAGATCCACGCTTCTTCGCTACCATCGCTACAGAAAATACGCAATGGCGTGGAAGGACACTTACTTTCTATAACGGCATCATCAAGTCAAACGGCGATGTTGAATTAAGCAACAGCTATAACGGTATTCTTCCACAGGGAAATCAGTTCCAGAATAACTGCGGATTCAGTGTATTGAAATATCTCGATCCGAACAACGATATCAGCACTTACAGCAATTCAACCACAAGTATCCAGGTTTTCAGATTAGGCGAGATACTGTTGA
Organism: Terrimonas ginsenosidimutans; assembly: GCF_022012415.1. Lineage (GTDB taxonomy): Bacteria > Bacteroidota > Bacteroidia > Chitinophagales > Chitinophagaceae > Terrimonas_A > Terrimonas_A ginsenosidimutans. Next base: position 284,986 of record NZ_JAKLTR010000007.1, on the reverse strand, counting down.
ACTATGCAGAAGCTGCTTTTGAGACCGGCAGAACTGCTGATGCACTGGAGGCAGTGAATGCTATCCGTGAACGGGCAGGTATAGCGAAACTAACGTCTATAGACAGGAATAAGATCAGGCATGAAAGAAAAGTAGAGCTTGCTTATGAAGGTCACCGCTACTGGGATGCACGAAGATGGCGAATTGCAGAGAATACTTTTTCGGGAACAATGCGTGGGCTGAGGTATGTACTGGATTATAATACGAGAAAATATATTCTACTGATCGAAAACAATATCGATGGTATTCCATTGGCGTTCTACCCGAGGAACTATTATCTCCCGCTGACGATTCCAAGAACAGCAAGTAATCCGAATTTGAAAGAGAATCCGGGATATAATTAACTGATTAAACGACCGGCGTAGTTTCCCGCAGATTTCGCAGATTATACAGTTCTCAAACTTGCAGAGGCATTGTTTTTCGAACATTTGATAATTCGAAAACCCTCGCAGATTACGCAGACGATCGGCGTAATCTGCCAATGACCTCCCTATGTCTGTAAAGTTCATTTAGCAAACGGCTGTCAGGCCGAATGAATATTCCATCTGCGTAATCTGCGGGAGATTACGCCACTCAATAATAAAACAGCAACTATGAAGATCAATAGCTTTAAACTTTTCACCCTAACGATTAGCCTCAACATACTCGGACAAGCTTTCGCTCAGGAGAATACAGGTAACATCGATTCCCTGTCTCGCCATGAATTTGACTATCGTATGCAAATGACCCTGAACCGGCTTACGACCAGCAAAATGATCCCACAATACACAGAGCAATTCATTCTCGCAGACGTCAATCTTGATCCCGCCAATCCGAGAAGATTCTATAATTTCTCCGGTGATCTTTCGGGCCGTTATATAGAAGTGCTCTCAATGGCGCCCAAAAAATCAAACCGTATTCAATTACCACAACTCGTCAGCAAACTCATCAGTTTTCAACAGGCCGACGGCAGATTCGGAAGTAAAGACCTCATCTTCACAGAAGATAAGATCAGCGGCGAACACATGGCACTTCTCTGGGGAAATGGTCGTCTGCTGGTGGGACTGATGCAGTATTATAAAGAATACCATGACCCCAATGCCTTACAGGCTGCCAAACGCCTTGGAGATTTCTTTATCAGTTCCTATGAAGTATGCTCCACCCCTGCCGTCTCCAAAAGACTCGAAGGGATGATGGCCATGGGCATTATTTGTTTTACACAGTACATCGAAGGACTGATCATGCTTACCGAATTCTCCGGTGATGCAAAATACGCAAACATTGCAGCGAAAACATATCCTGTACTTCCACCCCGCGGCAAACAACACACGCATGGCTACCTGAGTACGCTGCGCGGTGTGCTGATGCTTTACAATTATGATCACAAACCGGAACACCTTGATTTTGTCCGCAAACAATATGACGACCTGGTTAGTTCGGATGATTACACTTCATTCGGCAGCGTGAGAGAATATTTCGGACACATGGATGTGGATCGTGATGAAGGATGTTCCACCGCCGATTTCCTGCGGTTGAGTTTTGATCTTTATAAAGTAACCGGGAACAAAACCTATCTCGATAAAGGTGAATTCTCCTTACTGAATGCTCTTTACTTCAATCAGTATTACACCGGTGATTTCGGTCACCACGTGTTGAACGCAGAAGGGTCAAGCCCTGACTTCCTTCATGCATCCTGGTGGTGCTGCACGATGCATGGACTTCGTGCGATGTATGAAGTCAGGAATGAATACATGACAGAACATACAGCAGAAGGGATCAGGCTGAATCTTTATATCGAAACAACGTATACAGATAAAAAGATCGGCTATACCATCACAAAAGACAAACCTTCTGATGGATTGCAGTTCTTCCACATCAGGTTGAACTCCATTGATGCCAAAGCCGGACCGGTTGCTCTTCGGGTTCCTTCATGGGCAGAAAAAATGGAAGTGATGATAAACGGCAAAAAGATTTCTACACCGGCTAAAGATGATTACCTACAGCTTGGCAATCATTCCGCCGGCACTGTGATTCGCGTAGGTTTTAAATACCGCGTATCGATACATACAGGCAATGCCAAATCAATTACGCCTTCGCAACTCAGTTCTTCCCCGGTAGCAGGAAGCCTGCATTATGGCCCTTACCTCATGGGGGCGGATGATAAAACTGATCCCATCTTTGTTGCCGAGCCGAATGATAACACCGTCTATCTGAAAGCGATTACTCCGGTTTTAGCGTCTCCGGCAATCACGGGCATTCGTTTTCCTGTTCGCTACAGTCATTCGGGTTTTCCCTCGGATCTGCAAAGCGTTCTCCGTCCGGTTGGTGCACTCACCTTCAACAAGCATGCATACCTAATGACAAGGCTGCAGTTTGCATCTGAGCCAGGAACCAACAAAGGCGCGAATACCCAATCGATGCTGAATCCATTCGATCCGAATGCTAAAAAGCCATCCAATTAATCACCAAATAAACCTGCCATGCGAAAAAAATACCCCTTAATGCTTGTGCTTGCCTGTTGTTTTAGCAACATGATCGCAACGGCACAAAACGTGCTGAATGTCTGGACGCCCCCATCAGGCACGACGGCCAATACTAAATTTACCGTCCAGGTGAGGAAACAGGGAGATATTTCCTGGACTGATCTGTTTGAGTACAATGTAAAAGTTGGCCATCAGAATGGATCGGTCAATAATTCATCCATGGTTAATTTTGATTTCTCCGGTTCCGCGGAGATAAAGGTTACGTACAATGGGGGCTCCATCTCTTCCTATGATATCAGGCCATGGTCATACGCCATAAATGCCACACAAAGCGGCAGCACACTCACCTTTCCTGTGGCACAGGACCCGAATGCGCCAAGGAAGATCGTTGTCCGGATCAATAATGACTGGGAAACAGACGTGCTGCACATTAACACCAATCTTCCTGAAACAGATGCACCATCCGTAAGTGCATCCAACGTATACGCGATCAATCCTGGTGATCCGATACCCTATGAATTACCAGCCGGAAAGAATACGTATTACTTTAAGCCGGGCGCGCACACACTGCCTAGTGGCCTATGGCTTGAGCTTGATCTTGGCGCCAGCTACTCCATCGACAAGATCGGGTTGAACCAGGGAAATTACCAGACCAATACCGGCAAAGTAAAATACGTGGTGGAGACAAAACTGAATGCTGGTGATGCTTACATCACCGCATACGATGGAACAGGCAACACCAGTACGGGTACGATCACGCAGACCTTCTCCGCCGTTAATGCGCGATATGTGCGATTGAAATTACTGGGTAACAATGCGGCATCATCCTATGTATTCGCCTCTGTGATCAATGAGTTCATGGTGTATGCCGTAGGAGGCACTGTTAATCTTGCCCTGAACAAAGCCATCAGCGGGGCAATGCCGGGCTACGAATATGCGGTTGATGGCAGTAATATCTCTGCCTATATCTCACCTACCGCTTATGGCAACTGGCATGCCGGCGAAGCCTTCTATCTTGGTAAAAGCGGCACCACTGTTTATATTCCGGGTGGTGCAAGTGTGAAAGGTTCGATCATGAGTGATGCGGTGGACAGGATCACCGTTAAAGGAAGAGGATTACTGGATTGCAGTGGTTTGCGGCATACGCTCACCACTCCGCAAAGTGAAGGACGTACCGGTGCCATTTGGATGATCAGTGGTTCAGACAACAGAGTGGAAGGGATCACGATCCTTGATCCGCCGATGTGGTCGATCGTAATGAACTTCTCTTCACGACCTGTTGTAAAAGGTGTTCATTTGTTTGGGCGTGATGTGAATTCAGATGGTGTACACTTCAGTGGCTCAACCAATGGAATTGTCGACAATGTGTTTTTCAGAGCCTGCGATGACTTACTGGTAATGTATCACTATGCTGCCGGCAATAACAATACTTTTAAGAACAGCGTGTTCTTTGGAGACGATGCTCATATTGCGCTGATCGGTTTAAGCGGCAGCAGCGGCGGCCAACCCATCAGCAATCTCAGCTTTCAGAATATTGATATCGTAAACCAGCAGGGCGTGTATGATCTCGACAAATTCAATGGCTGTTTCAAGCTCTGGCCGAATGGCGGTAACCGGATCTCCGATGTGGTATTTGACAATATCCGGATCGATTCATTCAGAGCTGCCGGTAATTCATCCATCTTCCAGTTCAGAACAGATGAGCGCTTCCCCGGTGAAAATGCCGGATCGATCAGGAATATTACTGTTTCAAACCTTACCTATAACGGTAAGTACGAAAGACAATCGCTTTTAAAAGGCGTAGACGGATCACATGATGTCAATGGAGTGAATTTCGTGAACTATGTAAGAGAAGGCGCTGTTGTAACGGACGCAACAAATGGCAATATCGATGTTCAAAGCTATGTTTCCAACCTGAATATCACGCACGGCGCTTTACCTGCGCTGATCAATCTCGCTTTGAACAAGACCGCCACCTCTGACCAGGGAATGTATACAGGTCATGGTGCCGATAAAGCGGTAGATGGAACAATCACCGGATTTGCACAAGGCAGTTCGCGTACCACGCCGTGGAAACTTGCAATAGATCTCGATAGCAGTACAAAATTTAACCGCGTTGTATTCAAATCAGGTGCCAGCGAGTATGCATCGCAGTACACCATACAGGGATCCAACAATGGTTCTTCCTGGACAACATTCGTTACAGAAACAGCCAGCAGCGGCCTTACCAAAACTTACAAGAACTTTGGCAGTGTGACTTACCGGTATGTCAGACTGAATCCGACTGCAACGGTATTGAGTTCTGGCGATTGGGGGCATACCATTCTCGACTTCGAGATTTACAACGATTCTGCAACAGCGCCAAACACCGCAAACCTCGCCTTGAACAAACCTGTACTCTCCGACCAGGAAATGTATACCGGTTACAATGCGGATAAAACCAATGACGGCAATGACGGAACCTACGCGCAGGCAAGTTCCAGGACAACACCCTGGAAACTGACCATTGATCTCGGAGCAGTAAAGGCGTTCAACCGGATCGTGTTCAAGTCAGGGACGACCAACTACGCATCTGTTTATACAATCCAGGCATCAGACGATCGCTATACCTGGCACACATTGGTGACAGAAGCGGCGGGAGCCGGTGGTACCAAAACATATAATGCCTTTGGAAATACCGCTTATCGTTATCTGCGGTTGAATCCAACATCCTGCGTACTGGATGCTGGTGGAACCTGGGGATATGCTGTTCTTGAAATGGAGGTTTATAACGATTCCACCGGCAGCAGCTGGTCAAGACGCAATGATAACGCAACAGCCGCCTATTATTACAATTGTCCCGCTACTCCCGTTACCGGATATTATCTGCAGGATGCCCATTATTCAAACGTTGCCGGCAGCTATGCAGAGTTCAAATTCACTGGCACCGGAGTTCGATGGATCGGGAAGAAAAGCAGCGATCATGGAAAAGCAGATATCTATATCGATGGTGTATTCGATTCTACAGTTGACACGTATAACGCTGTGGATATGCTGCAGGCTATTTGCTATCAGAAAACCGGTCTCGCCAACGGAGAACATACGCTTCGGATGGTTGTAAGGAATGACAAACATGCATCTTCATCAGATTACTATTCTGACTGGGATGCTTTTGATATTTATGCAGGGAATGGCGTCATTCAAAAAAATGCGACGCAGCCCATACCGGAAAAAATTAAAACTGGAGAAGAACAACCATTTAAGATAAACATATATCCAAACCCCGTTACAGACAGGCTTACACTAAATATACCGTCCGGTCAAAACGAATGGACATACCAGTTGATCAGTATTCAAGGTGCAATGATCAAACAGGGACGTTTAAATGGCGGAAGTAATACGATCGACACCAGGGCACTGATCCCGGGAATGTATATCCTTTCTTTACGTTCATCTGATCACGGATATTATATCCAAAGGATATTAAAGGCAGACAAATAAATCAACAAGATCATCTATTATTACTTATGAGAACAAAGATCATTCTTACACTCTTCTTTTTATGCTGTTGCGCCTGTTCACAGGCGCAACAGGTAAAACATCGCAAGATCCAAAAGGTGCTGATATTGGGGAACAGCATCGTAGCGCATGATCCCAGCCCGGCGATAGGCTGGAATGCATCCTGGGGAATGGCAGCATCTGTTGCCGACAGTGATTTCGTCAGTATACTAACCAAACACATTCACCTTGAAAGAAAAAAAGCAGTTGTCAAACGGCAGAACATCTCTGTGTTCGAAAACTTCTATCCTACCTATGATCTTACTCAATTGAAGCCGTTCAGGGAGATGAAACCCGATCTGCTGATCATCAAGATTGCTGAAAATGTAAAAGACAGCTCTGCGGTGTCAAACGATTTTGCAGGATACTACAAAAAGCTGATCGATTACCTGGATCCAGAAAACAAGGCGATCAAAGTACTGGTAGATGGATTCTGGACAAATCATCATGTGAATGGCATCGTTAAAGATCTCGCCAAAGACAGAGGATATGATTTTGTATCAATAGCTGGGTTATCCGCCGACAAGACCAATATGGCAATAGGACAATTCGAACACGAAGGTGTTGCGTCTCATCCATCAGACAAAGGGATGCGGTTGATAGCCGAAGCAATCTGGAATACGATCGATAAATACTTTTAAACGATAGAAATGTTCGCGTCATCAAACAGGAAGTTAATCCGGATCGCTACGCTATGCATCGGAGTCCTTTTCTCCATTACGATCCGCGCTCAATTACCACCTGATATCAGTAAATACAAAGAGCTGATCAAGCAGTATGTGTATAAGGATTACAAAGGCATGCTGAAACCTGCGGGAGGTTCTCTCCCCTATCCGTTCATTACACCAGGCAGCGATGCCTATGCAAAGGATCTCTGGGATTGGGATTCCTGGCTCACCAATATTGCGTTGCGGCAGATCATCACAGATCAGGGGAATCCGGCGGATTCAAAAGAGCTGCTGGCCTACGAACAAGGCTGTGTGCTCAACTTTCTGAAATATGCGGGAAGTGATGGCTATATTCCTATTGTGATCTGGCAGGGTTCAAATCCGCGCGGGGAAATGCCACCGGATATTTATAAAGCTAATATGCATAAGCCGGTTCTGGCGCAACATGCCGCTTTTATTACGCGTCAGCAGAACGGTGATGCTGAATGGCTGCGAGAGAAATTCAACCTGCTGCAGTCGTTCATGAACAACTATGAAGCCTTTCATAAGCATAAACCCACCGGCTTATATTACTGGCAAAATGATCTCGCCATAGGCGTTGATAATGATCCGAGCACATACTATCGTCCACCCGGGAGCTCTGCCTCCATCCTTCTGAATTGCTTTATGTATAAAGAGTTAAAGGCGATGGTTTATCTTGCCGGCCGTTTACAACTCAGCGAGATCGGTAGGGAATACAATAAAATGGCCGATGACTTGAAGGCGGCTATCCAGGAACATTGCTGGGATGAACGCGATGGGTTCTTTTATTCTGTCGACATTAATCTTTTCCCCGTCACCAGCAAGCCGGAAGTAAATCTCGGTATAAAGTTTTCCCTGCATAGTGGCTTCCCACGTAATTACGATGCACTGATACAACGTATCGGTGTATGGTCAGGATTTCTTGCTATGTGGGCAGAGATCGCCACACCTGAACAAGCTCGCAGGATGGTTGCAGAGCATTTGAAAAATGAAAAAACATTTGCTGCACCTTATGGCATCCGTACATTATCAAAAATGGAAAAGATGTACAGTGTCCGCGCGTCAGGAAACCCATCTAACTGGCTGGGACCTGTTTGGGGAATCAGTAATTACTTAGTGTACAGGGGTTTGATAAATTATAAATTTGATCGCGATGCTATGGATCTTGCTTTAAAGACCATTCGGCTCTTTGGGCGTGACTTCGAAAAGAACGGCGCACTTCATGAGTACTATGAGCCCGAGCAAGGTACGCCCGTTTTAAATAGAGGGTTTCAAAACTGGAATTATCTAGTCATTAACATGATCGCATGGCTTGAGCGAAAGACCGTAATCATGGAATAAACAAGTATGATTGACTGATACAAAAGACGAAATTTGATACTACTCTTTTAAATCGAAGCTTCTTGATTCATTCCATGCGTCTTTTGAAATGATCAGAGAAAGCAAATGATATATGACTCATTACGACAACAGTTTGGCTCTAGTCGTATGTGAAAAATATACATGCGGATTAGTATACTTTACATCATTTCCTCGTAACATACATCCTGCAATATCTAGGTAAAACTTGAGTCATTTCATGAGCTCATACGTGCTCAATATTGAAAATTGCCTGAAAGTCAACTGTTCATATTCTTTAATTCGAATCTGTTGCAGATGAGAACAAATGCCTTTATGAAACCTTTGCTCCTTTTTTCGCGATCGAGGAAGTCTGTCATGATATGTTTAAGTCAAGACTGAATTCAGATTAGGTTTGACTCTCAGCCAACTCATTCAAGCTCCTCATGTTTGAATCAATATCTTGTATTGATATAGATCAATATGTTTCTTGCCTTACATCAATAATCCCTGCTTAATGAGTAAATAGGTTTGCTGCTTCAAAAACATATTCACTATGAGTACAAAACAAACAAATGAAGAGATCATTCGTCATCTCTACGAAGTAGCAGAGATCCAGGATTCCAAACAATTCGCGACATTGTTCGCTGACGATGGCTATTTCTGGGACGTATCCGCCGACAAAAAATATTACGGCAAAGACACGGGCATGGTGGTCGATATATATGCCAAAGCTTTTCCCGACATGCATCGTGAATTGCTGAGAGTATATCCTGCAGACGCCCAAAATATGGTGATGGTTGAGCTGACCCTGAATGGGACACACAATGGCCCGCTTCAGCTACCCACCGGAGTAATTGAAGCAACTGGCAGGAAGATCAATACTCCTTGCGCTGATTTCTTTTTAGTGGAGGATGGTAAAGTGAAATTCTTCCATTGTTATACAGCAGCAACCATTTTATTAAAACAGATCGGCGCTTTAGGATAAGGATACGAAATCCAGAAGTACAACGCATGTCTGTATTGGAGTATAGAAATCGCCGGACCTCCCAGGTCCGGCGATTTAATGTTTTAATAAAAGAGTACATTGAACGCAGTCGATTTTTAACGGACAGTTTTTATGCTGCAATGAGTCTGTAACAGATTCCAGGTATATTCTGATCTTACCTTCAACATCGCAAGGTGATTGTTGTGCACAGCACAAATCAGCAATCCAAGCTATTTTTCCGGACTGGAATAGCGTGATTGCTGATTTCTTGAGGCCTGGCCTGGATCTGCTTATTGCTCTTCTACAAAAACATAAAGTTTAGTCACTTTGCCCTCTTCCATTACAAAAAGATCCATTCCTTTTACCATTGCCGGCTGATCGGTTGGGCCAAACTGCCAGAATAAGCGGGCAATATTATGGTGCGTATCAACCGGACGGGAATGAGTGAATTTCGCTCCTGGATTTTTTTGTTGCAGATCTTTTACAAAAGAATCGACCTGTTGATAGCCCGTTGCAATGAAATGCCTGTCTACCATCTCGATATCCGGAGAATAGATCGCTTTCTCAATTTTGTTACGTTTCATTTCATCGTGTTCGTTCCAAAGAGCCAGATGTTGCTCCAATAGTGCTAAAATTTCGGTACCTGACATATTGTTGATTGATTGTTTTTTAGGTTGAACGTCTTTAGGAGACCATAGCAAAACTTGCGGATTTTTCTTTTCATATTCCTTGCCTTCAGGGTAAGACACGAATTCCATTTTAGAGCCCCATGGTGTTTCGAAATAAACCCAGCTCTCCCCTTTCGTATCGCCGACTGGGGTAAGGAATGGCTCTCCCAAAACCTTTACTGATTTCGATTTCAAATAATTTGTCGCTGCATTAATATCGTCCACATAAAAAGCTATATGAGTGGCTGCCGGATTGTCTCCGCCGGGCTGTATTGATTTGCCTGCTTTCGGTGTATACTCGAAAAGCTCAATATTCGCACCTGTTTCAGCCCTTACCATCTTAATGGTGACGGATTTGGTCGCTGCAGTTAGGCGATTGGATGTTTTCCATCTTTCGTCCAACGTGATTGGTCCAATCTGTGTAATCGCGGTGAAACCTAGTACTTCTGAAAAGAAAGACACCGCCTGTTTAAGATTAGGAACATTGATACCTACATGATCAATACCCCGGATGCCTGCTTTTTGCTGAGCCTTTAAAGGCGGTGCGGAAAGCAGCATAAATAGTAATGCGGATAGATTTATTATTGCAGGGTGCTTTGAGCCCCTAGGCTTATCAGTATTCATATAAGAAAGTTGATGAAAGTGAAAAAATTAGTTGGTGTATGCCGCCAGCCATTTTGTTTTAATAGCTGCACGTGATTCGATGAATTCCTTATCCGTTCCCTGGGCAATGGCATCGAGTGGGAATCGGAGTGGGCGGGTTCCTTTCTTCATTTCTACCAGCTCCAGTATACCGTCTGCAATAGTTTGAGGGTTCATCTCGAACTGCGCCATCTTACCAAATAAGGCTGCGCCCAGCGCATTGAACTGTTGTGTGGCCGTATCACCATACGCAGCCACAACTTCCTCCCGATTGGCATTGAGACCTGCTTTAGAGCCGTTTGTCATTTCAGTGGGGTAAACACCTGGCTGGATACTTACATTTTCGATCCCGAATTGAGCGAGTTCATCCTGACTTCCTTCAGTTATACTTTCAACCACCAGTTTTGATGCGATGTACGGTATCATGAACGGTAACGTATGTCCGCTTGCTCCTGTGGTGATATTAATAATCAATCCGCTCTTTTCTGCACGCATGGAGGGCAGTACTGCCTGGTAAGTCCGGAGAACTCCATAAAAATTCACCTCGAACATATCGCGGATCTGTGAGAGAGAATATCCTTCCAGCAAACCAAAGCCGCTAACAGCAGCGTTGTTTACCAGGACATCTATTTTTCCGTATTTAGAGAGAACCGCCGTAAATGCTTGGGTTACGGAGTTATCATCCGTGATATCTATATCCACCACTTCGATATTCGGAACGGCATTTAATTCCGCTGCTACCGCCGCATTTTTGGTAGTGGTATTGCGCATTCCTGCAATAACCGAATTGCCTGCATTAGCAAGTGTAATGGCGGTCAATTTTCCAAACCCTGTGCTGGTTCCTGTAATAAAAATTGTCTTTGACATGATTTTCTGTTTTAGTGTGTCTTTATTGACACCACAAAAATGAAAAACCTGCCGAACCTGCACGTTGAGGTAAAACAAGAAAAATCTTGACATAGGTCAAGAGCATACCCTTCAGTAAGGGTTAAAAACGCATTCAATGCTTTTTTGAAACGCTCTTTCTGACGCGGCTAAGTGTTTCCGGGGAGATACCAAGATAAGAGGCGATCATATTCTGTGGAATCCGCGTTGCAAATACACTGTACTTTTCAAGGAATGATCGGTATTTTTCTTCCGCTGAGTAACTTAGGGCGGCCTGTATCCGGTTTTGCGAAGCAATGAAACTGCGCTGCAAGATCTGGTTGACCATATTTCCGAAGGCTGGAATATCCATACATAATTTCTCAAAATTCTGATGGGCAAATAACACCAGTTCACTATCCTCAACGGCATCGATATTGAACTTGGAGGGATTTCCAGACAAAAGGCTTTCACGATCACCAATCCACCAGTTTTCGATACCCAGGCCGATTACATGCTCATCTCCTCTTTCATCGATTGCATAGGTCCGCAGACATCCTTTGCTGATAAATGCGTCATATTTCCAGACATCACCTTCCTGCAGCAGATACTGATGCTTTCTGACCTTTTTAATGATCGCACATTCCTGGATCTTCAACGATTCATCTGCGGTTAGCTTGATCTTTGTATCGAGATATTGCCGAAAAATTTCATACATGGATTAAAAATACTGAAAACTCGTTTTATGTGGCAACTCCATGTCACTGTCATTCCAATTTCGCCGCCCATCCCCCATTCCGCAAAAATTGCCAAAAGGTATAAAAAATCGATAGCCAAGGTAGTGCTGCGGTGGCTGGTGCAAAGAAACTTTGTCGTTATTCCCAAATCGGTAAGGAAAGATCGATTGAAAGAAAACCTCAGTGTTTTTGATTTTGAGTTAACGGATGACGAAATGGCATTGATTCAAACACTTGACACCCGGGAGAGTCAGTTTTTTAGCCATAGCGATCCTGCTATCATTAAGTGGTTTTCGACAATGATCAACTGAGTGCTACTGAATTGCCACCTTGCATTTTAAAAGGTGCAAAGGTCAATAGATCCGATTATGTATAAATTGAGTAGCTTTGATAAGCTCTTGACTAAAAGACGGTGTTTCTTGAGTCATTCCATGAATCTTTTGAAAATGATCTTAAAAAGCTACTAATGTATAACTCATTACGAGACCAGTTCGAATCTAGTTGTCCCGACTCTGCCCGCCGAAACGAAAGCGACGGCCGGTTTTTCATTTTGTAATACATCCTGATCTTCGGGCAGGCTACGTATACCTTCGCTAAAGCTTGGGCACAGGCCCGGATCAAGCGTAAAAGTTGTGGGTTGTTTGTTTAGATATTAAATGGTTTAAAAGTTTAAAGTTTTTGCTTTTGCTGTGGTCCCTTGCCTGATGTAATCAGGCTTGCCGGTATGCTGCAAACGAGTTATTATCACTTGCACGAGTTATGCGTAGTTTTCAACCTACGCATCGGTTTCGCAGAAACCGTCCCCTCTCTAACTATAGAAAGCGCCGTCGATACAGCTGGGAACAGGAAATGCGGTTTTCGGGAGATTGTTTCTTTGTATGAAGGAAATGCTGCCCTCCTGTCTTTATAGGCGGACGGTTTCTACCAAACCGGCGCGTAGTTGGAGACATACGCACTACGCTTGAGAGTTGTCGGGTTCGTTACAGGCAAGGACACAATTGACAAAATGAACCGCCGTGAATTTATACCCGAAACTAAAGCCGGGTTTGCTAAACAATTTTCAAAGCTGAAAATTTCTCTTTTTAACCTAAGAATTATATCTTTGTACTGCTTCGGTTGCGACTAGAAGCCAACGCAGAAGGGCGATTACCTCGACAGAGGCAATCGCCCTCCCTGTTTATACTACTTTTAATCGCTCATATATACTGTCGTCGAATACGATACTGCGATGGATCTTGAACAGTCCTCCTGCTTTTGTGATAAGCCACACTTCTTCTCTGGCTTGGCTTGCAGGATGATTATGATCTGGAGGAAGAGACAAATGCGAAGAAGAATTCGATTAGTTCGATTAAGGCATTGCATGAGAATGCTGCCTGAACAAGTTCTTACAATTCACTGCAGCATTTCATTTTTTTCATTTATTCATCAATTTACCCCACGCAAAGAACCCTTGACAATTGTTGGGTTCTTTATTGGTTGCGAAGAAAGTACGGGTAACCGGTAACCCTAATCGAAATAAAAAGTCAAGCACTCAAGCTCGACCACTTACCGATCAGGAACTCCCAAATCCAATAGTTAATATACTAAAAGGTATCGTCGGACACTGACAGGCCTGGATGAATACCGGTAAAATGTTTTTCAAGCAACGCCTTCCGTTCGGTAAGGGCTAAATGCTTTAAATCATAACCGTCAGATACATGAGATTAAATACGTAATAGATCAGATCACCGTCGGCTTCACTCCGCCAGTTCTGTAGCGAACCAAATTCGCTATACCCTGGTTATTCAATACGCAAATCTCCCCATCGATAACCGCATTGATCTTCCATTTCGTCAATCAGTATTAATGGAGGCTTGGCTATTTTTGAAATACTCATGTTACAGCAATTGCTCAAAATATCCACCGATCTCGTTTTTTTTATCGATAAACTGAAGTTCTAAAATCCAATGACGTTTATTACCATTAGCATCAGGCAGGAACATATCATTATGATTGTCCGGGTGGACATCCAATTCCAGGCTGCCGGGATCTGCCGGTTGCTCATGAGGAAACTTCCCGACAATATGCCCCGCAATTTCTCCTCCGAACTCCCATCCTGATCTTTCTGCTTCTTTAACTGCATATTGAAATAAATCGGATGCCTTCAATACAGTTTGTTGCTGATACCATTTTTGTATTTCATACCAGACCCTTTCAACATCGGCTTTTAGTTTTAGCTTCCGGGAATCGTTGCCTAATATATACGTTCTGCCAATATCAGCTTCATAATTTCCCACAATCGGACCTAAATCAATAAATACAATATCATCTCTCTCTATTATCCGGACGGGCGGATTGTCGGGATATTTTGCTAACGTATTTTTTCCGCTTCTTACGATTTTTTTATGCCAGTGTTGTTCTATTCCAAATTTTTGCAAAGCCAGGTCACAAACCTCCTCACTTAGTTGTTCTTCTGATTTTCCGGGAATAATTAACTTGTTCTCTTCAATAGCTTTGAAGAATTGAATTGAAATTTCCTGCGCATGCAGTAGTTCTTTTGTCATCTCGCCTCCTTTAGCACAAAATAAATGAGATAACAGGAGCAGAAAGTTAATCTACATTAACTTTGCCCAGTTTTTTCTTTAAAGTAGATAAAAATTGTGGTGTAACGCCTAAATAAGAAGCAATGTCTTTTTGAGAAAATCGTTTTTCGGCGTATGGTTTCTTCTTTACAAATAAAAGATATCGCTCTTCGGCAGATGCAGATAGAGCCTGGTTTATTTGTTCCCGTTGAGCAATGTATGCATTTTGGAACACTATCCTGAAAAACCGCTCAAATTTTGTGATCTTCCGGTATAATATTTCCAGGTTGTTTTTACTTATCTGTAAAACTTCTGTGTCTTCTATTGCTTTAATGGCTAGTCGGGATGGAGTTTGTGTAAAAAAGCTATGTAAATCATCAGCCCACCATTCTTCAATAGAAAAATCTATGATATGTTCTGATACATCATCACCCTGATAGTACGTTTTTAGACAACCTTTGACTACGAAAGTTTCATGCCAGCATACATCCCCTTCCCGAAGTAAAAAGTCCCCGGCTTTTAACGTTTTACCCTGCCAGAGTGAAGTGAAAAATTCTGCTTCATCCGGAGTTAAGGAGATATGCCTTGAAATGCTGGAAAGTATAAGGTCAAAATTCATAGCCGTGAATGTCTGGGTGAAGATAAGAAAATTGCAAACCTTCGATTCTAGCTCTTTTTAGTGCAGCTTATCGATACCACACCCTGGCCCGGCTCAGGGAGCCGCTAGCCCGAATCTGGTCGTTCCGACTCTGCCCGCCCGACGCAGTTCATCTAAGGTCAGTGATCAGCATGACTTTACTTACAGGTATGACGAAAACGGGTATTCTACAGAGATTACCCGGAACATGCCTTATTTCGGGGCTGGTAATTCGAAATAATGCGATTTACTGGTGATGCCTAAAGATTGTCCGATGAACGATGATCAACGGGCTATCTACCATTGCCCGTAATCTCATGCATAATCATTCAATATTTTACCCTTCAAAACTCAAACCCCATGACCATCCGCCTCCGCTGCCACCAAAAAATCCGCATCCAATCCTCTACCGACATCTTCCAATTCCTCCAGCCCATCCTCCGCCGCTGCTCCAAGCGCGATCGCGCACGTGAACACTTCTGGATCTTATGTCTCGGACCCGGGCAAACCGTCTGCTATCCCGGGTCATTGCCCGGGACAAGTTCTTGAACTCCTGGCATTAGGCACGCAGAACAAAGTACTGATCGATCCCCGGGAAGTATACAGCCTGGCGCTGCAACAAAACGCCTGTTCCATTGTCGCTATTCACAACCATCCCAGCGGACGGCTGAAACCATCGCCGGCAGACAAATCGATCACACAACAATTGATGAAAGGAAGTGAATTCGTAAACCTCGGAATGCTCCCCGGGTCAAGCCCGGGGCAGACTTTCAACTGATCATTTCAGAAGAAGGGTATTTCAGCTTTTTAGATGAGGGGCTGCTTGGCATATTGCAGACCAGCCAGTCGGATATCCTCCATACAAGCACTCTTATTTGAATCTGATGCGCATTAACTCGTCTGTTGTTTCACCGGGACATGTCTCCTGAAAATATCTTTTGTCACTCTCGGAAGATCAGGGACAGGTTTGAATAAAACCAAGCAAATAAAAAAGGTGCTCATGATTATGAACACCTTTTATTAAGTAAAATGTATTTATCGCCTCACAGGCTGAAGCCTCTGCAGATATTGCTTTACATCTTCGATATTTTCCGGGAATAATACTTTATCTCTTAAGACAGAAGCAACCAAAGTCAACAAATCCTTTTGCGGCACACTTACCATTTTACGATCTTGTTTCATTTGATTTTCCATAGCTCAAAGTTATGCTTTTCTTTTAATTACTGATACTGAAATATAGTCTTTCCCTTTTGCCTATTCTTCTTCATAATCGTTACCGAGAAAGTCGATATAGCCTACAAAAAACTGGTATTAAGTCTTTAAAGACTCTAAATGCTTGTCCATGTAATTTCTGTATATCCGGATGCGCTGATTAGCTTTTTTGCAATGACCAGGCACACATTTTTTGCTGCAAGTCGCCCTGCAATCATTTTCGAATCCAGCTCTGCTATCACTCCCTTTAACGATCAATTTGTCATTTGGATATCTCTCGAAAAAGAGCGGCACAGTACTTAGCACAGTATTGAAAACTTTAATTGCATCTCCATTTTCTGTTACCACACTATCAATTAGTCGGCCAGTACTTAAATCGAAATCACCGAATCCAAAGTTATAAATATCTTCACCACGCATATTAATAACAAAACCGTAGTTAACAACCTTAATAACATTGCTTTTACCTTCACTAAGGAAATAGAAATTCAATCCTCCGGCGGAATTGTCGGATGTAACCAAATATTTGTTGAGTGAATCAGTCATAATTAGCCAGGTTTAACGTCCGGTTGTCATCCACAAAAGAACGACAAGTCGAAACGATCACCTTAAAAGCATGGCGTTTTTTTCAACGAAAAATGATGTTTTTTAACCAGTAATAAACGGATTGATACACCAGATAAATCGATCACACAACAATTGATGAAAGGAAGTGAATTCGTAAACCTCGGAATGCTCCCCGGGTCAAGCCCGGGGCAGACTTTCACCTGATCATTTCAGAACAATACTTAGCGCCTGAAATGGTTGACTAAAGCCTCAGGTAGTTAGAAAAGATTCTAAACTATTGGCGAAAATAAAACAGCATACTATGTAAATAAAAAGGACCCTCTAAGTGGCCCTTTAATCTTTTACCTGCAATCTTACCCAGCCTAAAGCTGAACAGCGGAATAGCAGGAATGCATAACAAATATAGTAAACGAAATCTCAAGTGATAGCTTCTCTTATATCTTATAATCCCCTCTCCTCTCCACCGCTCAAGCATACTCCAGTAACAAATTACCATCAATCCCCAGCAACTTATGCGCGGCCTTCAAAAAAGGAACATCCGGCTTTCTTTTTCTGCTCATGATTTGCGATAACTTCGGTTCGCCAATGCCCAGCAGCTTCGCCAGTTCTTTTTGCTTTAACTTTCGCTCATACATTTTCAGCTCGATCAGCCCTTCCAGTGTTTGAGGCGCCGGTATTGTATAGATACTTTTCTCAAACGCTTGTGCGGCTAATGCCAGGCTTTGTAAAGATTTCAGTTCTTTATCGGAGAGTTTCTTCTCGCCCTTTTTCATCAGCGTATCAATCTCCTTCATTACCACATGATATTGCTTTTCACTTCCAATCTTCGTTTTACGGTTTGACATATCACCAATTTTAAATAATTACTACTCAGTATGGACTAATTCAGAGATCGGTCAGATCCAGCTTGTCATATTCCTTATGCGTTCCGACAAACTTAATGTAAACTGTTCTCACTCGAAAAAAGATCCGCGCAATCAACCGATACTCATTCCCCTTTATATTGAACACGTACAGATCATCGCCCACAGCATCAACAGAATTGAAAAGTTGCTTTACCTCATGAAAATTCGCCCAGTCGGATTTCTCCGTTACCTTATACCAATTGTTCAATTGGTCCGAAACATTTTTGTGCCGCTCTGCATAATCCTTGATCGTCTTATAACTGATAACTACCACTGGAATCGCTTTACAAAATTAAGTAAAATTTCAAAAGATGAAATTATCTTTCTGGATATAAAAGCCCTTATCAGCCTGTTCGGGCCAGATCTGCAAGAAAGATCTTTTCACTTCTGACTGCATTAACAAGTACAAAAACTACGGTTTTAACTAAAAACTGTACAGGTTTTTTAACGGAAATAGGCGTGATTTTCATCAACGAAATTTGCCAATAAGGAACAAACTCCTGGGGTCTTCGCGTTAGGTACGCAAGACAAAGTACTGATCGATTCCCGGGAACTTTACGGCCTGGCGCTGCAACAGAACGCCTGTTCCATTGTCGCCATTCACAACCATCCCGGCGAACGGCTGAACCATCGCCCGCAGACAAATCGATCACACAACAGTTGATGAAAGGAAGTGAATTCGTAAATCTCCGGCTGCTCCCCGGGTCAAGCCCGGGGCAGGCTTTCACCTCATAATTTCAGAAGAGGGTTATTTCAGCTTTTTGGATGAAGGATTATTTGAAATATTGAGCGATAAAGCGGCAACAATATTTAGCACCTAAAGTGATTTAAAGTTCTTTAGTATTGCAGACCTTCTTGAATGCGCGAAAAAATCAGTGCATGATATATTGGCCAACAACTTGCTGACAATTCCAAGCGGACGGCTTCTTCGAAGCCGATGCGTCGTCGGAGACATACGCATTACCCTTGACTGTTGCTCCGTTCGTTATTGGTTGGGAAGTAGCTACGCATAAATTGGCAGAAAATTCCACGATCAGGCGCGTAACTATTCATTGACATATCCTTCGCAATAGAGATATTAGGGAGACAGCATGGAGAATATGCGGAGATGCGTCTCACCAATGTCTGCTTATTGTCCTATTAATGTCTGAATAAAGTCTGTGTAAGGTCCCAGAAAGTTCCAAATTATCCCAAAAAGTCCCAGGAAGTCCCAAAATGTCCCAACGACTTAAAAGGATCAAAGTAGTTTGAGCGAAGTAGATTCGATAAGCAGATCAATTATACCTGACTTTAATAGTGGTATATTGATTTACTATATTGCAAAATACGAAAATTCATGAGATATTTAGTCATTTGTTTACCTGGTCGGTCAAAAGACAGGCACTGAAACAAAAATTTGAAACAATTGATTATGAAACCTTATCAGATTTCTGAACACTATGCTTTATCGGGCATATGATGATGGGCACCCGAAATCCCCAAAACAATAAATATGAAAAAAGTACTTGCGTTATTGTTGCTTTGCAATGGAGCTGTCGCTCAACAAAGCTTTAATGCTACCAATAAACTGGGGTACAAACTGAGTGTTGATACTCCGCCCGGAAACCCGGAAAAATTCACCACAACTATCTATCAAAATAACAAAAGGCTATTTACCGTACCCTATAAACCAATTACAGATGAAAATTAGATCTTACTTTATAATTGCGATATCTACATGCAGCATTGCGGCATGTAGCCAGAGCGGAAGTTTGAGAAGTAGCCTGTCCGATGATTGTTTCTGGGATATATACGAAAAAGGTTCTCCTCATCCCGTAAATTCCTGTTATCAATTTCTCACAGATGGCAAATGCTTCTTTTATTACTACAACTTTCGTAACGACACCCGAACAGACTCAGTTTTTAAATACAGTGATGGAGATGTTGTCGTTTCTGATAAATGGAATGTTTACAAAGATTCGATTGGGATAAGAGACATAAACTATAAAGTCGAAAAATATAACTCTGACTCTTTATTCCTATCTTTCAAAGAGCGACAGATTGTCTTAATAAAAAATTGTGCGACGCGGAGTTCACACAAAATAAAGTAGAGTTGAAGAAAGGGCGTTTTAAATGATTGAATTTCTGCTAAAATAAAAGCCCAGCGCATGTCGTGCTTTTATTTTTGATATTCCGGTGGTAAGATCTTGATGAAAATATCTTTACTTGACATGGGCAACTTTGAAATATGGAGTTGCAAGTGGAGATTACGACACCTACTCCGGTGCAGGAAAAAGACGACCTGACTCTCAATTAGGTGGTATTCAAGGCGAAATTCTGAGAGCCAGGTATCCACAACTGATGATCAGGCAAATAACAAAAAGAATTCTTCCGGCAAAAGAAATGGCTCATCTGTATGAGCGTTATCTTGTAAGTCAATATCAACTCGCACATAATGGTGAGAATCCGCCAGAACAAGGATTACCTTTCTTACCTTTTCAATAATTTTCTAACATGCTTAAGTTATTCTACATCTCAATAACCGATTCAAGCGAACTATGGGTTCCGCCGGGCGGAACCCGCCTTCATCCTCTGGCTTTACAAATACTTCAGCACCGCGATTTCCAGTACATTCAAATTGGGAATGACTTTTCGCATGTCACGAGTTATACGTAATTTTCAAACTACGCATCGGTTTCGCAGAAACCGTCCGCTTGCAGATTTTAGGTGATAGTACCGACATCGAAAAGTCCCTTAGCACTACAGGCCGTCTTCAAATGCGCGAAACAAATCAGCGGGCGATAGATCGGCCAACGACTGGCTGGCAACAGTAGGCGGACGCCTTCTTCGAAGCCGATGCGTAGCCGGAGACATACGCATAACCCTTGATTGTTGTTTTGTTCGTTAAGGGTTGGGAATAAGACTATGGGTTAACCGGGACAACAAAAAACGGCCCTACCCGGTATCCCCTTAAGTATTACAAGTCTATAGGTGCTGGCTTGACCCTTGTATCAGAGTCGGTCCTGCGCCGGTTGATCAAGTACTTATGTGAAAAGAATGAAGCAGCTTTATTATATTCTTCAATACAATGGGGAACTGCCTCCAGGAAACACAACACCTCAATAAACTAACATGAATTTCAGAGTTTTTTTAGAATGGGACGAGCAAACCGGAATAAGTTATAGCAAACTTTATCCGATGGTTGACGGCATAGAGGCATTTTTTCGCGAACATCAATATGGAACTTCTATCAATGAGATCAACGCATTACTGATATTAAGGGGATATGACTTTAAACAAAGGAAACGATTCAAAAAAGATGAGGCATTATTCACGTATGATATTCTTCTTGACTATTTCTTGATTAAAAATGTGTCTATGGACGAGAAAAAAGCAATTATTCGCCGCCAGATCGTCGAGATAACTGAAGCAACGTTCAGTAAATACAAGTTTGATGATTTTAATAAACAACGCTTTTTGTCAGATCTCAAAACTAGTGTTGGTGAAATTCAGTGGTAATTTCATTACCAAGAGCTCAATGCCTTATTCTGAAAATGAGTAACCGATATTCAAATAATAAAGCCGCAGCAGTGCGGCTTTATTATTTCCATTTTGGGACGCAGCTGAGAGTATCGCATTAAAATGCCCCAATTACTATTACCACTTAGTGGCAAATACAATCGTATGCGATTGAAAAACAAAGATGAAAACATTTTCAGGGATTAACCCGATTTGGAGATGCAAATCCTTTTATTATTCTCAAACACATCGTTGATCTTTTAGGTTGCCTTTTGTCCATATTGGCGAAGTGCCCAATCGTTTGATTTTGATCCTGGTAATTGATGCATCAGATTGCTCATTGTACCATCTTGCCGGGTAGTAACGGGATCCAGCATTTTTTAAGGCAAAAGATAGCAGTATGTTACCCAATTGATAGCTAGTCTTAACATTTCAACTGCAAACAAAGCGTCTGGATATGGTATTTTTAAAGTGTATAAATTTCCAACACTAAAAGAGAAAATGGTAATATGCGTTTTGACGTTGAAAAGGCACAGATCGAAATTCGTGGCGGGGCTTGCGCCATAATAAGTTGTAATCTTTTGTTCGTTACTGATAGATGGATCAACTCACCAGAATATCGGTGCTTTAACTTCCCTGTTAGAGGCAACAAGCTAATTATACCACACTTCGAAACCTTAAGCGCCTCGATTGTTGACAATATGACCAGAAAGATCAGAAAATTCTCGGGGGTAACGCTAAGGACGATTAACGATTTCACAGGAATGCTACTTATTTGTGTATTTTCTGAGCTTGAAGTACATGACACAGTTATTGTCGGCCTTGCCGGACTCGGTCCCCTCTCAATCGAGTTTAGCATTGAACTTGCTAAAAAATACCTGTCAACAAACCGTACTAAAAGAATTGTGTTCGTCGATTTATCGCAGGGCAGTGATGATCTGAAGCTTACTCTTTTATAACAAGTAGTGTTTCTAAAAATTGAGCATCCCAGGCGTCCGGCAAAACTGTTTAATTAAGCTATCTGGAAAAGTTAGCGGTATTGACGGCATGAAGAGTTATTTTTCTTCGGAAAGATTTTTACTATTCATTTCTCTTAGTTCGAATCTGTTGAAAACGCAACTAATTATGGCAAAATAAACTGTACTCATGACAACCAGTGGTTCAGACTACTGTGACATATTATAGGTTAATAACCTCCAGAAAACCGGAATACACATCACCCGTCGACGTTTGACGGCTATACCGAAAAATCGGCCAGTCCTTCATTCATCCGATCATACCTCCGGCACTCACCTCCAGAGATCAGCCACACTATAAGCAACATTTCTGACCAGTATTATCCATACCTTAGCGATCCAAAAGCTAACCCGCAGCAAGCGGTTCCATAAAATCTGTCAACATGAAATTGATACTCTTACTTCTTTGTTTTATTTCAAACAGTGTGATCGCTCAACAGCTGGATATAATGTTGATAGGTGTTTCCCACAACTACAGCGGATATCCTGCCCAGGATTTCTCTGGCATTCATAAAAAAATTAAAGATTTCCGTCCTGCTGCCTTTTTTGGAGAATTTCTCAGCAGCGAAGATGAAAAGCTTGTAATGGATTACTGGTGTAAAACGGATAATATCAAAAGACTGCAGATCCTTGAAAAAAACCGGCACATCCCCAAGGCGCTGCTGCCGGGCAGGATAGACAGTCTGAAGAAACGAGCCTTGCTGGACACGGCAAATTATTATATCAAAGCTGATCTGTCCCACGCATACTATCTTAACCAGGATGTCGCGAACGCGCATTATCAATTCTGGAAAGTATTCGGCCACCTGCAGCGGGAACCCAATACTTTGCTCGAAAAATATGTAGATAGTTTACTTTCTCCCAAGCTGGATACGACGGGAAGAAGCATGAAGAGATTAAAAACCTCGGAGTATGCAGTGATCGCGTTTCCCCTGATGCAGCAATTGGGCATAAAGGAACTGTTTTCCATGGATTGCCAGGACTATGATTTGAACTGGGGCGCATCCTGGGCTGCGTTTGACGCAAAATTCAATGTATTCCGCAAGGATACGAGCCTGGCATTCAAAAACGAATTAAAGTCTCATCTTGGCAGGATCAACAGCGGTTATGCCATATATGATTCTATTGAAAAGCATTCGAAAAGAGTGACCGAATGGCTGAATACCGACGAGGCGGCAGGCATCTCGGCATCAGGAGATTTCTATTTGCAGGACATGTATGAAATGAACAACTTTCCAAAAGAAGAAATGCTTTCGAAGATCCATTGGTGGCTCATGAGAAACAAAGGAATGTGCGAAAATGTAGTAAACCGTGCACGTAAAGCAGGCGTTACGAAAATAGTGGTTATTGCTGGCGCCAATCATAGAAAATACATGCAGGATATTTTCCGTAATATGCCCCAGGTCCGGGTAAGAAATATAAACGAATTTTAATAAGACCGAATGAATAAACCGGCGCACCGGCAATAAAACACGGGGTAGGCTACCGTTCGATCAATAATACTCACCGGTAATAACGATCTGACGTTGTCAAAAGATAAAGCAGTCCTGCCAAAGCAAGACTGCTTTGAATGATAGTGACCTTATTTCACTTCTACAGACAGCGCCCGTGGCTTTGCCTTCTCACTCTTTGGCAAAGTTATCCTGAGGATGCCGTCAATATAGGCTGCGCTGACATTGGCTGAATCCACCGTTTCATCAAGCGTGAAATGACGTTTGAATGAACGTAGCACATATTCATTTCTGACCCAGCCGGCGTTTTCCTGGGTTTGTTTTTTCTGATCGTCCTGTATAAAGGAGATCTGCAATTCATTGTCCTGCACAATGACCCTGAACTCTTCCTTACGGCATCCCGGCGCAATCACATCCACTTCATACTGTTGGTCGGTCTCACGTACATTCACAGGTACGTCATTCTTATGTCCGGGCATTTCTGTATCCCATAAGTTCCCATCAAAGAAACGGCGGAGCGTATTGTTGAAAAGTCCGTCAACCACATGACTTAGCTCCTTTGGATTTACAGCAGTCTGTTTTTGAATTGTGTTGTTCATAAATCACCTCCATGTTTTAAATTGATAAATAGGATTACCATATTAAGAACGGGTTATCGCCATGCGGCCATCCGTCCTTTTTATCAGGGCGGTTACGCATCCGCCTTTTGAATAGCTGGATGAGTTGTCGCATAACATTTGATTTGGGAATTGCCGAACAAGCACAATGCCATCAGCTCCGGCGCTGAAAAACTGACATTCGAACTGATTTTTTTTCAGTGGAAAATGAAAAAATTGCAGCAAGGCGGTAGTTAACGCAACTAGCGAGTGGCGTAAAGGAACGCGGTGGACGCGGCGATACGCGACGTACGCGGCGAATACAAAGTCTGCTATGACTGTTTTCGCTGCGTACGTCGCGTATCGCCGCGTCCGCCGCGTTCCCCTACGCCATTCAAATACTTCTGGGTACACGGTAGCCCTTCGGGGGAAATTTAGAGGGGGCCTTACGCAGGGCGGCAGACAAGACAGCTAACTACCTTGTTCTAACCTGACCAATGCTTAAAATCTCCGGGAAGTCTACGCCAGTCGATTTTGATCCCTCCTGGAAGCACCGCGGTCCCCTTGCTGAATAGCTTAAAGTGGTCCGCCGGATTTGTTATTGCTGCCCGGGAATCTTCAATATCGCATCAAACGCCGGCTTTGGCTTCAGCTGCCTGTCCCACAACAACGGATAGTTCGTTCTGCCTGGCACCGGGTAATCATTTTTCCAGCTCATGTCATCCGCAATCCCCCACACAGAAACTCTTGAGATCTTATCCCGCTTTCTGTAGAAGATCGAAAATAGCTCTGCATAACGCTTGGTCAGCAAGACCTGGACACTATCGGGCAATCCTTTTCTATAGGGATCAAGAAAGGATTTAAATTCCTCTAACTGGAACTGCTTATCAGCCATTCCCTGGCCGATCACCTGGCCTTCTTTTGTCAGCGGCAGGACATCTACGTCCAGCTCTGTGACCATCACTTTCACACCACAGGAAGCATAGGCATCGATCGCATCTTCAATATACTTATTGTCGGGATAGTTAAGTCCCCAGTGCCCCTGCATACCTATTCCATCGATCCGGATGCCTTCTTTTTGCAGCATCTTTACCAAACGGATGATCCCATCCCGTTTTGCGGGACGCCAGGTATTGAAATCGTTATAATACAATGCCGTACCCGGAGCATATTGCGATGCAAAAAGAAAGGCATATTTGACCAGCGTATCTCCATTGCCAAATGCATTTACCCAGGCTGTTGGCCTGTAGTTGCCATCCTCCCCTATCACTTCATTCACTACATCCCATGCGTGAACGCGGCCCGCATATCTCCCGGCCACGATCCTGATATATGATCTGAGACGCTCCAGCTGTTCTTTCTTTGTATTGGGTTTACCTTGCCCATTGGTGAAGAACCATGCAGGCACCTGGTTATGCCACACAAGTGTGTGACCAATGATAAACATTTTATGCTTTTCGCCGAAGGCAACAAAACTATCAGCCGCTGCAAACTCAAACACACCAGGCTTAGGATTGATCAATGCCGCCTTCATCACATTTTCAGCCGTAATTGCATTGAATTCACGGACCGCAATATCCTGCATCCCCTTATTCTTTCCCGAAACGATTTCATCATTTACCGCAGTGCCAATCATAAACACTCCCTTATATGCATCCTTCAATGCAACACGCGTATTTTGTGCATGTACAAAACCGCCATCTGCAAAAACCGTGATCAGGCAGATCATCGCGGCGATCAGCATAGAATATCTCCTCCTTACTATCATAAAATATCGGCTACCCATATCCTGTCTAACTTTTGAATTTTCACTCGAAAAATATCTATTCTTTACTGTCTTAAGACTTCAAATACACAGACCCTATTTTTTAATTTTTACTTTTGAATTTTTACTTCCTAATGAGAATCCCTCGTCACTTCCGATCCCGAACTTCCCTGCAGAAAGTCAAGATCGGCGCCCTTATCAGCACCCATTACATGCCTGATATAAAGACTTACATAGCCCCGTTCTGCCGCAGGTTTGGGTGGTTGCCAGGCTTGCCTGCGTTTGTGCAACTCGTCATCTGTCACGTGCAGATGAAGTTTCCGTTGTTCTACATCCAGTTCTATCAGGTCGCCATTCTGAACAAGTGCAAGCGTTCCGCCGATAGCCGATTCGGGCGATACATGAAGCACGGCGGTGCCATAAGCTGTTCCACTCATGCGTCCATCTGAAATGCGCACCATGTCTGTGATACCCTTCTCCAGTATTTTTTTTGGCAGCGCCATATTGCCGACTTCCGGCATGCCGGGATAACCGACTGGTCCGGCGTATTTCAATACCATCACGCAGGTTTCATCAATATCCAGCAGCGGATCGTCCACTCTTGCATGATAATCCTCGATGCTTTCAAAAACCACCGCCCTGCCCGTATGTTTCATCAGGGAAGGTGTTGCGGCGCTGGGTTTGATCACAGCTCCATTTGCAGCGAGATTTCCTTTGACAACGACGATCCCCGCGTCTTCTTTAAATGGTTTTGTATATGCAGCAATCACCTCCTGATTATAGCAGGAATGATCATTAACAATATTTTCATGATGATTTTTTCCCGTGACGGTCACCACATTCTTATGTAAATGTTCTTTCAGTTCATGGAGAATTACAGGCAAGCCCCCGGCGTAATAAAAATCTTCCATCAGGTATTTGCCGGCAGGCATCAGGTTCAGCAACAAAGGTATCTTGCTTCCCAACCTGTCAAAGTCTTCCAGCGTGAGTTCTACGCCGATCCTCCCGGCAATGGCCATGAGATGGATCACGAAATTTGATGAGCCGCCGATGGCTGAATTAGTGATGATCGCATTTTCAAATGCTTCACGCGTCAGTATCTTATCAATGGTCAGATCATCCCGGACCATCTGAACGATCCTTCGTCCGCTTAACTGCGCCATTACTTTTTTCCTTGAATCGGCTGCCGGAATGGCTGCAGCGCCACTCAGCGTGAGCCCTAGCGATTCAACCATACAGGCCATGGTAGACGCTGTTCCCATTGTCATGCAATGCCCGATACTGCGGCTCATGCAGCTTTCTGCATATTCGCATTCTTCCTGGGTCATCTTGCCTGTCTTCATGTCTTCATCAAACTTCCAGACATGCGTTCCGCTGCCGATCAATTGCCCTTTATAATGCCCGTTCAGCATGGGTCCGCCGGGCACAACAATAGTCGGCAGGCCTACGCTAGCGGCACCCATCACGGTTGAAGGCGTTGTTTTATCGCATCCTGTGAGCAACACCACGCCGTCAATCGGGTTGCCGCGAATACTTTCTTCGGCATCCATGCTGGCAAGATTCCGGAATAACATCGCCGTGGGTTTCAATAATGTTTCGCCCAGGCTCATGATCGGAAATTCAACCGGGAACCCACCTGCTTCCAGCACACCTTTTTTCACTGCTTCAGCATGCGCACGGAAATGCGCATTGCAGGGCGTAAGTTCACTGAACGTATTGCAGATCCCGATCACCGGCCTTCCATCGAACATGTCTGTTGGCATGCCCTGGTTCTTCATCCAGCTCCGGTAGATGATACCATCTTTATCTTTACGGCCAAACCAGCCGCGGCTTCTTAATTCTTTTCCCATTTTGATTAGGAGTTTTGATCATGTGATCAGGCTTTTGCTTCGCTGCGGCACAGGCCCCCTCTAAATCTCCCCCTTCAAGGGAGACTTCGCACATTCATTATGAAAGCAGCATCAAATATGTCGAACAACATGTTCGACATACCTGGACACTTTTTATTATCAGGACTGTTCCAAGTCTCCCCTGAAGGGGGAGATTTAGAGGGGGCCCTACGCCTGTCAATCAAAGAAAAGACCAGGTGTGGAAACATCCGGTCTGACTAACTGCTATATAAAACTTTTATAAATGATCATTGCTTATCCCACCAGATCCTTGTGCTCAATTTATCAGCACCCTGCCGGTCCGTTGCCTCATTCAGGTTGGCTGTATTAACAGCTAATTCTGATGTGGGATAGGTCAGCCTGCGGATGAACGTTCCATTCGGCACATCAGGGTTATTCGGTTGTCCGTAAGGATTGGGTGTCAAGGCCGGGAAACCCGTTCTCCGGAAGTTCGCAAATGCCTCGGGCCCATTCAGGAAGGAAGAGATCCAATACTGTGTATTGATCTGCTCGAGTTCCGATCCTGCATTCAGTGGTGTATTGGCAATATAGGTGTCTCTTGCAGATGCTGATACGGCAGTTCCTGTATGGTAGGATCCCATTTGATCCATATGTGCTTTGATGCCATCCGAAAAATATTGCGCGGAAGTACTGGTGGTGATCCAGTTCCTGAATCTTGCTTCCGCCATCAGCAACAGGGTCTGCGAAGCGGTTACAATAAATGCCGGTGAAGAAATGTTCAGTATTCTTCTTCTGTCGGCCTGGCTGTAATCATAAAAACTTGCCAGTCCATCTGCGGTTGCCTGCGCCACGATCGTACCATTGTCTTTCCCGATCGGCATCCCGATCTGAACGGCAGCCGTCGTATTACCTGCAGCGGCAGTTTGTCCGTTGCCAGAGGTTGCGCCTACATAGCGTACCGCGATAGCCGCCAAACGTGGATCATTTGTACTCTTCAACCGGTCGACGAATGGTTTGGTAAGGTAGAAATTGGCAGCCTCACTTCCGTTCAACCCGCCACCGAGCGGATGCGTATAGTTTGCATCATGCCTGATCACGGCATTATCCGCATTATCGGTGATCACGCCCGCCGCGATCGCAGCAGCGACAACAGATTGTCCGCGTGTTGGATCAACTTTTACCAACCGCATGCCGGCACGAAGCAGCAGAGAGTTCGCAAATTTTTTCCATTTGGTGACATTACCGGCATAAAGCACGTCTGCTGTTTCAATTGGTGAAGAAGCGTTCAGTGCGGCAGAGGCTTCGGTCAACTCCTTGATCAATCCTGTATAAATATCCTGTTGCCTGTCATATTTAGGTAAGAGGATATTTTCGGTCAGCCCGGCACCACCTTGTGAATATGGAATATCGCCATACTCGTCCGTCAGGATCATGTAGGCATAACTTTGAAAGATCCTTACCATCTGATACAGGTTTGCACGGCCCGGTGCGTCTTTTGACTTCACCATGGCGTCATGCGTCATCTTGATCACACTCTGGTAATACACGGCCCATAATTGCGGCGTAGTGATATCACGATTATCCTGGTTGAAGTTTGCGCCTGCCACAACACCTCCATTTGGTGTAACGATCTGCTGCACCACGCCGATATCGAATACCAACGATTTGAAAGGAAATGAAGAGTTGATGACCGCCTGGTTCAGCAGGATAGCGGGATCCAGTGTGGATGGGTTGACCTTATTCTGATTAAGCTCTTCCAGGTTTCTGTCACAGGAAGAGAAAAACAACGTGATCAGTATAATTGAGGTGAGATTGAATATTCGTTTCATAACTGCCTGATTAGAATTTAATGTTTACGTTTACGCCGATGCCTCTTGTGGTGGGAAGACCGGGAGATTCCAGGCCAACCTGGTTGTCAGATCCAAAACCGAAGCTTTCCGGATCGATATTGTCGATCCATTTTTTGATCATCAAAACATTATTGGCAACGAGATCTATCTTCAGTCCTTTCACCGGCCATTTAGCAGGAATGAACCTGGTGAGATCGTATCCAAGTGTCAGCTGACGAAGCTTCCAGTATCCTGCGTTATAAATAACAGATTCGATGATCTGCTGGCTCCGAAGATGCTCCCAGTATGTTTGAACAGGTACTGATACGGCATTTGGTGCGCCGGCCTGGTTAACACCCTGCCCGATCACGCCACCTTCTCTCCCTTCGAGTGTACGTTCGTGCAGGCCATGCCTTACTGCGTTGAAGTTTGTACCGCTTAACACGTTTCCGCCTAACTTATAATCGATGAACACGGATAGCGAAAGACCTTTGTAGTTGAAAGTGTTGAGAAAACCGCCTGTCCATTTCGGAAGAGCGCTGCCAAATAACACGAATTCAGAAGTGCGCAGTGGAAGACCGTTTGATTGGTAGATCATCTGGTTGCCGTTCTTTGGATCACGCTGATATCCAAATCCAGCGATCTGCCCCATTTCTTCACCAACTACCAATCTAGTTTCACCATTGAATACGTGGGTGCCTACTGTGATGCGTTCACCGGGTTTATCGGTGATAATGCTCAGCACCTTTGTTTTGTTATACCCTGTATTAGCGGTGAACTCCCAGTTGAATTGGTTAGTCTTGATGATGCCGATGTTCAGCAAAGCTTCGATACCGCGGTTGCGGCTCTCACCGCTGTTGATACGGGTATTTACAAAACCGGATGCATCGGAGATCTGTACCGGAACGATCTGATCCCTGGTGGTTTTGCTGTATACGGCAAGATCCAACCCTACCCTGTTCCTGAACATCCGGAGATCAAGACCTATTTCTATTTCCGAAACCCGGCTTGGCTTCAGGTCGCCATTCGGCAGTGTTGTAGCCGTACCGGTGGTAACAACGGGGCCACCGACGGAAACCTGCTGACCATTAGGATTCGTGATCGTGTTGGCATTAACAGCATAGAAAAGCAAATTTGAATAAGGTGCTACATCTCCATCACTTCCCACTTCCGCATAACCTACCCGCAATTTCCCGAAGGATAACCAGGAGAGCTGTTTCAGTGATTCAGAGAATACGTACGCAGCGGAAACAGACGGATAGAGGATGCTGCGGTTGGCAGGTGATAATGTCGAGAACCAATCATTACGTGCTGTTCCGGTGAGGTAGAACAGGTTCTTCCAGGACAGATCAACTGAACCATATAACGAATTAACGCCCTGCTCTATCAACGTATAGGTAGGGTCTTTTGCACGTCCGTTCTGTACAGTGTAAAGATCTCTGATCACAAAGTCAGTGACCTGAACATTGTTGATGTTCCTGGATTTGCGCATCTGGTTTCCGCCCGCCGTAACCGTCAGACCAAGATCATTGAAGGTTTTATTAGCCGTCAAAAGGAAATCCAGGTTGCTCTCCCTGAAACGATAGGACTCCTGCGTGTAAATGCCATTATAGAAGCCTGAAGGGGCTGCTGCACGGGATGCCTGACCTGTAGGGAAATTATTCACGTCCTCATCCCTGCTCCAGTAATCCTGTCCAAACCGACCCATCGCAGATAACCATGGCAGCAGTTTGTAAGTAACAGATACATTCCCGAAGATCCTGTCACGTTTAATGTTGTGAAATTGTTCCGCGAGGATCCAGTAAGGATTTGTTCTGTTGGTAAACCGGGAATACAGGTACTCATTGCCGGTGTTTGGATCATACTTGTTCGCATCCAGCACACTTAGCGGCATGGTAGTGGCCATGGACATGAGTGTAGTTGGAATGGAGTTGTCCTGGTTAGCGATATTGGGTGGGTTGCTGTTCACTTCCCTTGTGTAATTCACGTTTCCTGCCAGCGTCAGTTTATCTGACAGGTTTTGTGTGAACCCGAGGTTCATGCCTTTTCGCTTGAAGGAATTATTTGAGATAATTCCTTTATTGTCGGAACTGGTTAGAGACAGATATATGCCGCCCTTATCTGTTGTATTGGAAAGCGTTACTGTGTGTGTAAGGTTCTGCGCATGACGATAGAATTCTTTGATGCGGCTGCCCTGCGCCACATAGGGCACCGTCAGGTTATTAAACAGGATATGGTTCATACCAGGCTGTATCTTTTCACCGAATGACCATTGACCGGAGGTAGGGTTTGGAGCGGTTGGTCTTACTCCGTTCTCGCCCTGGCCATACTGATCCTGGTATTTCGTAAAATCAAGCGGCGTTTCATTCATGTAGTTTACATTGTAACTGACGCCAATCCCTTTTGCTTTGCCTTTGGTTTTGGTGGTGATCATGATGACGCCATCTTTTGCCCTTGAGCCATACAGGGCCGCGGCAGGTCCACCTTTGAGCACCGTCATGCTTTCAATATCATCCGGATTTATGCTGGACAGACCGTCACCGCCATCAGCCGTGACACCGCCGCCTTTCACTCCGTTGGTATTCTCGTTAAAATTGGTGTTGTCAACCGGTACACCATTGATGACGATAAGCGGGCCATTCTGTCCATTGATCGATGATTGACCACGTATCCTGATCTTGGATGTACTGCCTGGTCCGGTCCCAAGGCTTGAAATGTTTAAGCCGGCCACCTTTCCCTGTAGTGCATTGATCGGATTGGCGGTACGATTCACGGTAAGCTGATCAGGACTGACGGTGGTGGCTGAATAGCCAAGCTTTCGTGATTCCTTTTTAATACCAAGTGCGGTCACGACCACTTCGCTCAGCCCGAGATTCTCGCCGGATACCTGCATCACAAGATCCAGTGGCTGATAATTGGTTACGGTCACTTCCAGCGGCTTGAACCCTACGTAGCTGAATTGCAATATAGAGCCAATGGGAGCGGAAATGGAAAATTTACCCTCGTCATTGGAAACCGTGCCAGCCGATGTTCCTTTGACGGCAACTGATACATTATACAGTTTTACACCGTACTCATCTTTGACCGTTCCGGTAATGGTTTGTGCAAAAATGGTGGTAGTGAAGAAAGTAAAGAAGATAATAGAAAGAAGTTTTAAGCCTACCTCATACACGAGGCAATGCATCTTTTTCATAAGCAAGTCTTTTGTTGTGGTCGTTAAATTTGGTTGCAATCTGCCGTAATATACAGCCCTGCCGGGGGGAGAACTACCAAAAAGTATCGCTGAAGAATTTTGTACAAACTTCTTTGGCCCGTTTCGGTTGCGTTGGAAAGAATCGACTGCTCAGGCAAACGCGTCAATTTCTGCAGTTCGTTACAGGTATGGAAGAATACTAGCAGATGGGTCCTGGCAAAGGAAGCCTGCCAGACAAATCAAACGCAAATACCAACTTAACTAACTGGCATTGAGTTTAGTTGAGACCCGCTAAAATGTCTGCCGGATATGGATCATCACCTGTATTTTCCGTCAACTTTAAAACATTCAGGACCTAAATTTTTTAAAAAAGTTTTAAGCATAATTTTTTTTTTACAGGCCCGTTATGGTTTGACCAAATTCAATTTTTTTAAGAAAACCAAACCACATGAAGTCATTATTTACACGATTGACTCTTCTTCTTGCTGTTACTTTATCACTGACCGCTTGTTCTAAAGACAAGGATGAGAATTCTACCCATATCTCCGTTAAGATCGATGGTGTAGTGCAGAATTTTAGCGTGAATGCAATGGCTATGAGAATGGAACAACCTGCGGACAATGTTTATTCGATACAGATCGCGGGTGCATCTGCAAATTTAGCAACTGCATCTGCAGTAACGCTGATGATCGTGAGCAATGAACCCCTGGCACCTGGTAAGTTCGGCTTCGGCGATCTCGATGATCCCAATTTTTCTGAGAAAGGCGGTATGATCGGATTTGCATTAAATGGCACAGATGCATTTATGTCTTCTCCCGATGGTCCGAATCTCACAGAGATCACGATCACGTCGATCTCTTCCAATTCTGTTCAGGGAACATTTAAAGGAAACATTTTTGGATTGAATCCCAGCGGCACAGCCCTGGTGGAAATGTCAATGACGGAAGGAACTTTTAATGTGCCTATCATAAGATAAGTGGTAAGCAGGATAAATTAAAAAAGAGCGATGCAATTGTGTCGCTCTTTTTTTGTTGGGGAACTGAGAGATTCAGTCATGCTTTTGCAGAAAATGATGTTGGGGATCTGGGTCTGGTCTTATTGCTTCAAAAAAACTATCAGCCAGCAACGACCGCTGCTGCTCGCTGTATGACTGAACCTGCTTTTCGTTCCATTGCAATGATCCGGGATATTGTTCTCGCCTTCACTGATCAATTTTGTGTTGTTCTAAGATCCGGACATTGGACCTGGGCCGGCTTTCTTTCGGCATATTGCTCATGCCGATGTATCGACTAATATTTATTTCCCTAATTCATCCGGTGGGCATCATAATTTTTGCCAGCAGAATGCGCTGCCACTAAGGGTTTTATTAAAAAAAGGGATCGTTTGGAATAATCAAATCGGCTGGAATTTGGATAAAATGCCCCGCATATCAGTAATATCTTTGTACTGTTAAAAGAGCAACACTTAAGTTTCTTGAAGCTACTATGTATAGGATTGTGTTGTTTCTCTAACAATTCTTTCTTGAAATTACACAATAGTGTTAACAATACTGAGCTTCGGTTCACCCTATTGAATTCGTACAAACTTTTAAACATACAATTATGTCTTCTATTATTAGTACCCTGCTTTTTGACAAAGAATTGGTAAGCAAGATCAAAAAATCAAACCCTGATATCAATTTTTTATATACCCAATTGATCAGCGGGAAGATTACCCTGCAAGAGTACGTGACTGCTGCTAATGTGTAAATGAGTTAAAGCAGATCTCTGTATTTTATTCATCCGTAGCGTCAGGAATTTTCTTCAACAGCATGGAAAAAGGGCCCGACGTGCTTAATTTTTCCAGCTACCGGCTGACATCGCAGAAAATCAGGATGTATGACTGGCGATACTCCTTCATCGGTTGAAATTGAAGAAACCGAACTCTTTATTCACCATATACAGCTATGTCATTTCAATATTTTATTGCCCTTTAATAAACTTATTGCGTTTTTTTCTGTTAACTAACCGGCGAAGCCAAACGGCAGTTTGGATTTTAATTACAACAGCCCAGTTGACATGGAAAAAGAAAATATCGCGTATTCAATATTAGAGCTTGCAATCGTTTCGCAAGGCAATACAATTAAACAAACCCTGAATAATTCACTTGCTTTAGCCAGGGAAGCAGAGGCACATGGTTACAAACGGTATTGGTTTGCGGAACATCACAATTCTCCATATATAGGTAGTAATGCACCTTCATTGCTTATCGGCTACGTAGCGGAAAATACGCATACTTTAAGAGTAGGTTCCGGAGGTGTAATGCTTCCTAATCATTCGCCTTTAGTAATTGCGGAACAATTTGGCACGCTGGCTCACCTATACCCTGGCCGCATTGATCTTGGTCTGGGCCGCGCTCCAGGCACCGACCGGGAAACAGCCGAGGCCATCAGTCCGGACTTTATGCGCGCTGCACATGCTTTCCCCAGGGAAGTGGAGAAAATTCAAAACTACTTTTCCGCCTCCAATAAAAACGCAAAAGTAAGAGCGGCTATCGCAGAAGGTACAGAAGTTCCGATCTATATACTGGGTTCCAGCACGGATAGTGCTCATTTGGCGGCTCAAAAAGGATTGCCTTATGCGTTTGCCAGTCACTTTGCATCTTCGCATTTACTGGAAGCATTAGCTATTTACAATAAGGAGTTTCAGCCATCCGAATTTTCAGATCAGCCGTATACAATGGCAGGGATAAATATTTGTATAGCTGACACTGATGAAGAAGCGGAAAGATTATTCACCACATTGATCAGGATGTTTGTCGGCGTTTTAACCGGTAAGCCCCAGGCCTTGCAACCACCGACCGAAATGACCGACGAGTTAAAAGAGATACTCAATCACCCTTCGGTTCACCAGATGCTTAAATATTCGTTTGTTGGAAGCAAAGAGAGCGTGAAACCCAAAGTGCAGGCTTTTATAAACGAAACAGGAGTGAACGAGCTTATTGTGGCCTCAACCGCGTACGATATCGGAGACCGTGTAAAATCTATCCGGCTGTTTGCTGAAGTGATGTCAGAGATCAGATAAACAGGTAAAGCTTCCCTATTTCTCCTTTATCATTTGTGCAAAAGTATCCTGGCTATCGGTTAAAAGCAGTAGTTGAAAGACATAACAAATCCACTCATGAAATAAACCATGAGTGGATCTTCCCCTCGAACATCGGCTACTTTGCGTTTTCGTTCCGGATTACTTGTATACAATCGCATACGACGCGCTGCTTCTTGTCGTTGTAGTTCCGTAATAAGTAACGCTGATATTAATCGTGGTGGGATACCCCTCGGCATCATAGGCATATGTAAAATCATTCTGCTCAGCCACCTTGTAGGAATTGCTGGCCCGATCGTAGGATTCAATCACGATCTGCGTAGGGTTGTTAACGCAGAATGCAAATGAATAATCCACTGCATATGCCTGAGGGTAAGATAACCATTGATAACCGCGCACGGCACTGAAGGCAGATGGTTTATCGTCTACGCCCGTCACTTTTAACCGGTTGAATGGCCGCGAGGGGTCAGTGGATTGAAAAAATTCTATCTGCTTGAGATTCTTCTTATCATCATAGGTGTAATAAAGGGTCGTAGCAGGATCAGGGACATACAACATGGTCTGAGAGCTTTCCATCCGGCCATCCGCTGTACTTGTGAAAAGAGGGATCCCGCGTTTATCCGTTCGTGAACTGCCATTTGTGAATACGTATTTTGATTCCCACATCATCTTACTGACCGAACCGCCGTCGTAGACGTTTTGAGTAGTCATATTTTCAAAAACCCAGGTATTGGTCGCCGTAAACGTTAACGTAGGAACCGTCTCCACGATGATGGCTGTGCCGAAATCCCGCCTCACCCCGTCTTCCCTCCTATGGCTGATGAGTTGTTTTTTGTCGTTGTACTCATACGTGGTGGCTATCCGGCCGGATGCATCAGTCTTGGTTATGGTTGCGGGATATTTCGCAGTACCCGGCGTACCTGGCCCATTGTTATTCTTGTTTTTGCTACAGCCCG
This sequence comes from Terrimonas ginsenosidimutans, assembly GCF_022012415.1. Taxonomy (GTDB): domain Bacteria; phylum Bacteroidota; class Bacteroidia; order Chitinophagales; family Chitinophagaceae; genus Terrimonas_A; species Terrimonas_A ginsenosidimutans. The sequence goes on along the minus strand of NZ_JAKLTR010000007.1, from coordinate 247,906 downwards.
AAGAGAAGATAAGGGCGAATAATGTGGCAGACAGCAGCAGGTGAGTGTGTTTCATGCATTAAATTTTTTAAGCCATTAACGGCAGATCAAGTTAAATGGCCGGGGCATGGGAATTTGCCCTGATTGAGTGGGTGACCAGATAACCGGGCTGAGCGACGGGTCTGTTGTGTAAGGGAAATCAGCTGCGGAGGAGCCGCGCTTCCAACACAATGAACGAGATAAGCGATCATTGCAACGCAAACAATGCCGGATTTGGAACCGCAGCTGAATTATAAACCGACAGCCGAACTTAAGAACTACTGCCGGGAGATAATTATGTCCGCCATATGTATAGGTGGGATATGCTGTCTATCGATTGCTCCGCCAAACCTGGTGTCAGCGGTTCGCTGCTTCTATTTTTTGTCCTCCCGCTTTAATGTGTATGAAGTCCTCATATTTGGTAAAGTACTCCAGGCCTAAAACCAATAGCATCGAGCATATAATATACACTTTCTGCATTATGACTGACAAACCCATATAACCTAACCCAAAAACGGAAAAGAAACAGTAGTAAGTCAATAAGCAAATAATACAGCAGAATTTAAGTAAGTGAAGTTTTGACCTCAGGACCAATACCGTAATAATAAATAAACCTGTCAATGTCAAAATGATCGATATTGTTCCGAGGTCATGCAGGGGTGTTGCGATCAGGAAAATAAATATCATACTGGCAGCGCCGATAAGTTTAAAAATATCAGCCAGTAGTCCTGAAGCGACCTTTTTTGACATATTGATAAAAAAAATCCCATAAGCAACCGAGTGGAATGCCATTCCGATAACTGCCCATATCCAACCGGGGTTCTCCGAACCATTTATCGCCTTTGTTGCGAACAAATTGCTTAGGAAATTTTTCGACCAGTTAAACCCTATAGAATTTTTGTCCAGCAATGAGCCGCCTGGATAGGCCAAAGCTGCTATTACCACTAGTATCACTGAAGTAATGATACATATCAGAACCGAATGCTTCTTCACCATCTGTTTGATATTCTGGTCAAAAATTAGTTAGGTATTATTATAGCAAAGTCATTTGCAATGACCTCTTGTAAGCGGTTCGGAAATCTTTTGTCGTCACCTAAGTATTCCAGCATATCTCCCTGGCGCAGTCTAAGGTTTTGCAAATTGCATCTGGAGTGCTAAAGCGGATCGCCCTTGCCTTCCCTTTCTTTAAGATAGAAGAGATTAAATAATGTCAAATCCATTCTTTCAGAAAGCTCTTACAGGGGCATTTAGTTTACATCATCACATCCAGGTTCCCAATGACTGGCACAGCCAAACCGTTGAACTGTTTTCGTTTTGGATTTCAACTCCCTCTTTTAATTAGTGGCAATAACACAGACTACAGCCGCCATCAGGGTAAATGCCTGACCATCTGCCCAAAATGATTGGGTTGATTAGGCTATTGACAACGTCTGATCTTTCACAGGTCAAATCCTGTTATAAATGTAATAAAATTATTGATAAACAATAAAAATATATTGCAATTCAGATAAATTCCTGGCTGAGCCCAGAACATGCTGTTGATCACACTGTGATTTCCAGCACTCTTTCATTGCCTGGGATGTCGGGTGCTACCACAATTACCCTGATCCCCGGCACACCATTGTTCACCCGTTTAGCATTATAGTTCCAAAGGATCCCTCTTGGTTCGGTTTCTGCAAAGCCCGTTCTCATTCTCTATGATTCAAGTATCTTCTTATCCCTGCAACGGTGAGCTGGCTCTCCTGCCCTCTCGGTTGAGACCGGCGGACAAAGCACCTGCAGTTAGATTGATCATAAAAGCCCTCCCTGAACAGGAAGGGCTTGAGCATAAAAAAACCACCCACAATCGAAAACTTTACCTGGCTACTGATCCGAAACTATTGTATGAATTGTATTGCGAAACATTATTTGACGATGGACCGTACAACTTCTATGACGTTGATATCCCTGATCGAAAACTCATAATTATACTGATCGAATGTCCCGGTCAGCGTATCGAGTTTACCCGTAACAGAAACAGCCGATTGATCATGGGTCATTAAGAAAAAGTGAAGGTTTGAATCCATTTTATCAAGAGACATCCACAATGGTTTCACATCACTCTCTTCGAAGATGGGATAAATTGCAGACTCATCGAAGTTGTACATAAGCCGGCCATGAATCCGGACAACCTGCCCATGCAGCGCTTTGTCGATCGGTCTTACTCCACTAAAAGAGAACTCGACCGGCTCTGATACCCCACCCGCGTTTTGCCTCCATATCGCCCGCTCTGGCTGCATACACCCTGCTAAATGAAAAATGACGACACAGGAGATGCCGATCCGTTTTAAATGAAATAACGGGGAATGTATTTTCCGCAGAATGTAATATATAAGCCCTGTTAGTCTCATGATGCAAGATTGATGAATACGGTAATCAGTAGACGCATGATGCACTGTCTGTACAACTCAAGGTCCTCTCGTGGCGACCGTTCCCGTTTTAAAATGAATACGAATTTCCTTACGCTTCCGTGGATAATTCCTTAACCTTCCTAAAGCATTTCTGCATTACCACTATCCCCCGTGAGGGCAAGCGGCAAGCCCATCAGAACATATTTCTTACGGAAGACAGATGGAGACATGCCGGTTTGCTTTTTAAAAAATTTACTAAAAACGAACAGATCAGGAAAGTTCAGCGAATCGGCTATTTCACTAACTGACAGGCATGATTGCTTCAACAACTTTTTTGCTTCTACTATGATCTGCTCATTGACAATCACCTTCGGTGAAATAGCGGAAACCTGCTTTATGATCTTGTATAGATAGTTCTGCGACACCCTTAGCCTGCACGCGTAAAAGAGAATACTCCGTTCATATTTTGCATGCATTACTACAAGCTGTTTAAACCGATGATACAGTAAGTGTTGGGATTTGTCGGGCAGCTGACCAGTTCGTTGATATCCTGACAGGATGCTGTGAGTTTCGAGCAGCAAGCAAATGACCAGATGCCTTGCGATCCGCTCCCTGGGGAACGTCGACAGATTGGTGATCAATTGAAATATCCGCTCGAATAATATCCTTATGCTGACCGCTTCATTGTCTTTAAGCGGAATAACGGGCCCTGCTGTTCCTAATAAAAATGAATCCGGAACTGAAAGGTTGTCCTCCCCAAGGGCATGCAAAAACGTATTGGTAAAAAACACAAATACACCGGGCAGATGCCCTGATCTTTCCACTGAAGGGATCGCATCACCCGGGCGAATAATTATAGCACTCACAGCGTTCACTTCGTAAACTTCACCCGGGCCAAAAGAAATTTCGGCCACAGAAGATGACACACCGATGCAATACACCGGAAAACCATTATCCACTATGGTTGTATAATGGAACAGATCCGTAAATATTCCAAATTGTCCGTCCTGCAGAATGGATGGTGGAAGAAAATCCTCAACAGTAATGTCCTTAGCTGCTTGCGATTGACATCCCCGCCCGATCACAGGGTTATGATGATCCGACGGGTTATTTGCGTATTTCATAATAGAGCGTTTATCCTTGATTTGATGTGTCGTCTGATCCTCTTCACTTCTCCGGCTTCAGCTATTCACTTAAGAATATAATTATTCATGATATAGCCAGCTGCTATGGCAAAGGGGATACCGATCAGGGCACTCGTTAAAGCTCTTTTTGCCTTATTGGGATATTCATTTCTATGTTTAAAATAGAGAAAGAATCCAATAAGCGGAATGGCATTAGAAGCCATGAACCAGAATCCTGACAGCTTATCTTTTTCTTCCTTCCTGTGCAAATGCAGATGGTTATTAGTAGTTTTCATTTATATATTTTTTACTTGAAGAATTACAATGTTGAATTTTCAGACGTATGGAATCCCAGGCGCTTTACTTATCGATTAATGCTTTTCATTCCCTCTTCGCTATACTTTGCACCAGTATCTGTGCCCAATGGAATAATCGTTTCCAGGCGGTTCAGCTCTTCATCCGTAAGCGAAATGTTGACAGCGGCTATATTTTCTTCCACATACTTCACCCGTTTTGTTCCCGGGATAGGCACATGGCCTTTAGCCATGATCCATGCAAGCGCGAGCTGTGCTGACGTAACATTCTTTTCGAGAGCAACTTTCTTGATTTCATTTACCAGTTCCAGGTTTTTGTAAAACTGATCCCCCTGGAATTTGGGCAAATATTTCCGGAGATCAGTGGCCGCAATATCATCCGGACTTTTTAATTCACCACTTAAGAAACCTCTGCCTATCGGCGAGTATGCCACAAGACCGATCCCCAGATCTTTTAAGGTGTCTATAATTCCCAGCTCTTCAATCTGTCTTTCGAACAACGAGTATTCTGATTGCACAGCCGTAATAGGGTGAACTGCATGGGCATTCCTGATAGTTTGCGAGCCGACTTCGGAAAGCCCGATATATTTTACCTTGCCTTCCTTTACTAACCCGCCCAGCGCTTCTACCGTTTCTTCTACAGGCGTTTCAGGATCCAGACGATGCAGATAATACAGATCGATGTAGTCGGTACCAAGATTTTTTAACGAACGCTCCGCGGCTTTCTTTACATAGCTTTTGGTGCCGTTTGCCTTTCCTGTATACTTTCCGTTGTGATCAATCTCTACTCCGGTTTTCGTAGCGATAATGTATTTGTGCCTGTTGCCGCTAATAGCTTTGGCAATCAGCTGTTCGTTCAGTAAAGGACCATATAGTTCGGCGGTGTCCAGGAAATTTCCGCCGAGTTCCAGCGAACGATGAATGGTGGCAATAGACTCAGCATCATTGGCGGGCCCATAGGTTTTGAGCCCTGCCAATTCTGTCATCCCCATACATCCAAGTCCGATTGCCGGTACTGCAAGTCCTTGCGTTCCCAGATTTACTTGTCTGATGCTATTCATATTGTAGAATTTATTTTTTAGTTTTTATTCTGATAGTATCTCCTGCTGCCTCACTCTGACATGCATCATTTTTGTAAGTAGCCTACATTTCAACTCTTACACCAAACGTCGGGAACACACCCAGGCCACTGTTGAACACTCTGCCGGTCTGCGGCAGAAAGATCTCAGCATTTATGTTGAATTGATTGTTAATGTTAGCCAGGTCTATAAATGCAGAGAACAGGCCTTTCCTCATCGGTATGGTGTAATCTATACGGATATCAAGGCTGATATAATCCGGAAGCCTTCGGCCATTGATAGCAGTTATCTCCTGTGAATACCGAAGCATGTCCGGGTTGGTCAACACATCTGAATGAACAATGTATTCATCGATAGGCCGGCCCGTACTGTATCTGAATTTTCCGGAAAAAATCCACTTGCTATTGGGTTTATAACTGCCCAACAAGGAAAAATTGTGCGGAATGTTAAAAGTGTAGTCGTATTCACCGAGGCCATTATTATCGTCACGTTTGCTTTCCATGTACGAATAGCTGATCGCTCCATACCATTTTTGAGAAAGCCTTTTGGTAAGACTTACGTCTCCACCATAGGCGTACCCTGTGCCGTTGTTGTTCAGGTAACTTTGAACGCGGTTGGGCTGCACAATCAGATCATCAAATTGCTTATGCCAACCTTCTATCACCAATTTCAGATCATTTGAGAATTGATATTTATAGCCCAGTATATTTTGAAATGTGCGTTCGTTTTTCAGTTTATTGCCCGCACTTTGCCCCGCCACATCAGAATATGCAGCATCCTGGTAATAAATACCCGAAGAGAAATTGATACTTTGTTTATCGCTTAACAAAAGACTACCGCTCAATCGTGGTGACACAGTATGCTGTTCAGTAAAGCCTGTGTAATCGTAGCGGACGCTTGGGTTAAGGGTAAATGCATTTGACACTTTCCAAGAAACAGCCACATAACCAGATCCATTAAATGCATTGTTATCAAACCTTGAATTATAAAGAGCCGGGTCTAAAATTTGATAATACTGCGCTGGGCCAGGCCTTTCGTCGTGACTGCGGAATGTGTAAACGGTATCGGTGCGTTTAAGCGATCTTTCATAATCTAAATTCAACATGGCTGCATCTATACCACCGGTAAAAGTCAGTTTGTTAAACCGTTTGGTATAGATGGAACGATAGCCGACCTCCTGTTGATTGTTTTTTATGCGGCGCAGATCATCTTCAAATCTGCCAGATTTAGGATCGAGTATTACACCTTCAGCATCTAATGATGGGATAAAATCTCCGAAGGCATTATCCACTGTGGATGAGCGGAAGTAGAGTACATTCCTGATATAACTTTTGGCATCAAGCAAAGTCCGCAAATTCAGCCCTACCAGCGTTTTGGTACTTTTGTGATCAAAAAGTATTGTACCCAGGCTGTTATCTTCATTTATGTTATACCCCGATCCAACATCATCAATACCCCTGCTGGGGGTTTCAGGGTTATACATAGCTATAAACGAGAGCTTATTTTTTGCATTGAGCTGTGTGGTGGTTTTAATAAGATAGTCGCCAAAGCCAACGTTTATCGGGTTTTCCATATTCAGAACCCTTTGCAACAACCCAAAGTTCTGATACCTTGCCGATGCGAACAGACTGGTTTTTCTGGAGACGGGCCCATCGGCTATTAAAGTACCTCCCAGCAAGTCGAACTGACCTACAAGCGACCATGTTTCTTTGTTTCCTTCTTTGATGCCAAGCCCAAGATAGGAAGATGATTTTCTTCCGTAAACCGCATCAAATCCTCCGTTCTGGAATTGTACATTGTCGATGATCCGTGGTGCAAAAATGCTAAAACGTCCTCCGTTAGGATCGTTGAATCCCGAGTTAAAGCCTTCCGCTTCCATGTGTGATAGATTGAACATTGGGATATCATCCACCATATATACATTATCCTGTGTTCCCTGTCCCCTTGCTGCAATGGCTGAAAACTGAGCCCCACTGCTTACCACACCCGGCAGGCTGGACAAAGCCCTCATAATATCGCCCTGCGCTCCCGGGTTCCTGAAAATTTCTTCCCTGGAATAAGCGTATGTGGAAACAGGTGTCAGCGGATTATTCTCTCCTTTAAATGATCTTACCACCACTTCATTCAGGCTGGAAGCCGACTCCAACAGCTCTATTTCCGAATAGTAGGTCTTGCCCGGTGTTATAACTACTTCGCTGATATTTTTTGTTTGAAACCCAACAGACGAAATAGTTACAGCATACGTACCAATAGGTAAACCGTTAACAGTAAATACACCTGTAGTATCTGTAGTAGTCCCAAGCTGTGTATTATCTATGTGAATACTAACGCCCATGATGGGTTGCTTGGTAGATTGTGTGATGATTTTTCCTTTGAAACTACCAGTTGTCTGCGCAATGGACAGCATACTGATCATGCAAAAGGAGAGCGTGAGGAGAAGACTATTCGTACTGCTTTTTAATGCCATTTTTCTGATATTTTGTTGACACGAAGTTCAACAGTCATCAGAAGATGGATGTAGCCAAAAGTCGAAATGTTGTAGTTGAAAGGGAAGGGTTTATTGGTTCAGAGGTATATGATCATTTACTGTTGCTCCGCTGTCGATAGCATAGTGCCGGGAATAAAATGTCGTTTGTAACCCTGCAACGACTATCACTGTCTGAAATAATTGCAGTGACGGCCGGGTGGTTCGAGGAGAGTCCTGTAAAGCTATGCACGCGATTATTGTTTGGGGAAGTAGTGCGTTTGCCGGGCATTGGTGGCTTATATAAACCAACTGCAGCCCTGATTTTTGCTGGCGGCCGACCGTTGCGATAGCCGTGTTGGGCCGAAGATATCCGAGCAACGCCTGAAAGTTGCCGCGTTCATTCAGCTAAAGAAAAATATCTCAACCCGAGAAATAAAAATGGCTTGAAAAATATAAATTCCCGGTCGTGAAAAACTCAATTTCCTGCTAACTGGTCACCGTTTCCACTTCCGGCGAATTTTCCGCCGTTGCTGGTATTACGATATGCATTTTGCAGCCATGACCCGGGTGGCTTTCAATGCTGAGTTCGCCATTGAACAACTCTACGCGGTTCGTCATATTTGAAAACCCGATGCCTGCACGTTTCGCAGACGGATCAAAGCCTTTTCCGTCATCTGATATTACTATGCTGATGAATTTATAATACTTACCAATGTGGATCTTTATTGTTTTTGCTTCTGCGTATTTCAGGATATTGTTCAACTGCTCCTGCACGATCCGGTAAAGGTTTAATTTGAGGTCATTGTTAAAATTCTCCGTTTTAAGGCTGTATTCAAACGATGCTTTTATGGAGGTTGTTGCGTGTACCGTGTCAAGCAGGTACTGGATCATCTCTTTTAACGAATAACTTTTAAGCGGGGCTACATATCCGCGGGTAAGTGCCCTGATCTCACGGACCGCTGAGTCGATCAGTTCCATCGGATCTTTTAACTGTTCCGCAACTGATTGTTCGCTTTTCCCGATCGTACTAAGCCGCAGCTTCGCACTGGCAAGGATCTGATTGATATTGTCATGCAGCTCACGCCCGATATGATTCCGTTCCCGCTCCTGCCCTTCGAGTATAGCGAGCGTTACCTTTTTCTGAGCCTGCACTTTTTCGTAGTTCAAATTTCTTTCCAGCCGGCGCAGACTCTGTTCGGCTTTCCTTTGGCTGGAAATATCGCGGCTGAAACAAGCGGTTCCAATGATCCGATCTTCACTATAAATAGGATAAAATGACATTTCCGCCCAGCGGGCCACGGGCTTGCCTAAACGGGTTACTACAGAAAATGATTCGCCGGACAATGCACGGTTGTAATTCGACCGGAACACCTTTGCTATGCTTTCACCGAGTGAAGGCGTAAGCACATCTTCCCCATTTACAGGGCTATGTCCATTGAGTTTATTAAAGAAGCGTTCAAACGCCGTATTACAGGAGATCAGTTTAAGTTCAGCGTCGACGCTCCAGATCAGGTCATCTGTATTATTGATAAGCGCAGCCAGATTCTTGCTCGCAAATTCTTTTTCCTTCGCAATGCGGACCGCATCTGAGACATCCCGTACGACCACCATCCTTGCATCTTTACCCTGCCCCGGGGCGAAATAGGCGGTTGTTTCAACAAAAATGATCTCACCGTTCTTTTTCCGGTGACGAAATTGTCCTTTACGGACATCTGGCTCAGTTTTAACACGGAGAAGGTCAGCCGCGAGTTGGGCCACGTCCTCTTCTGGCCGGATCTCTGTGATCGTCATTTCCAGGAACTCTTTGCGGCTATAGCCATAATGGGCAACAGCCGCCTCGTTCACTTCCAGAAACCTCAGCGTGTTAAAATCGTAGATCCATTTTGGCAGCGGATGCTGATGAAAAATATTATGGACGATCTGTTCAGCCTCCTGTAATCTCGCCTCCAGACCCGAGGCAAGCGTGCCTGCCCGGCGGTTTACGGAGGCGGAGGTCAGTGCAAAACCAAGCCGGTCGGTCTGGTCTGCAAAGACAAAACTGTCGCTGAACGTATCATTCAGTAATGCAGGGTCAGTGGAAGGGTTGATCACCGTGATAAGCAATAGCTCAGGCTGCTCCACCCTTGCTTTTTGCAACGCGTCTTTCAATTGCTTTTCAAGATCAAATGGGTAAATTACCGCACCAATTCCCTGGCGCATAACAGTTTCCCCCAGTCCTGCAAACTGCCCGAATGCCATGATTGAACAATCAGGCGCTATTTGGGAAATAGATTCCCGGATCCCAGCTGTATATGGCAGGTGATCTGCTGTGATCAGCAGTAACTTAAATGACTTCATAGAGGTGGTGGCTCCTGGCTATTTGAACATGATTAATACCGCTAACGCAGAGCCGATTACTGCAATGTCTCCATCAGAGCTGATAAACTTTCGCTGCGATTTGGGCAATATCGTTCAAATATTCGGAACTGCTAAGAGAAAACTATTATTCAGCAGAGATTTTTTCTATGGAAATTCTTTACCTTATCTATATCCGGGAAAACCTTGATAAGGTCGGAGTTCTACAAGGCTGCCTGCGGAAAAAGCAGGATTTAACTTCAGGCCATCCTGACCCTGAGAGCTCTTTACAATAATTTACAAAGTTTACACTTTAATTTACCATACAGCCCCTTCAAGCTGAAAGGAGAAAAGTAGATTCGCTCTATCAAATTTTACCAGATCTGAAAACTAAAAAATGGCTTAAAGGATCTGGTCTATCAGGAGATAAATGTATGTCAACTAAACCTCCAAAAAATATGAAAAAAGTTATTTATGCGCTGATCTTACCGCTGGTCGTGGTAAGCGGACTGGTATTCGCCAATCGCGAAATCAAAAATGAACCTTCTCAAGAATCAACCCCAAAGCCACTCCCTGCTGAAGAAAAGAAAACCGCATTGAGCAATTGGGAGGCTACACCGGAGGGTATAAAGTACACAAAATGGACAGAATCTCCCGAAGGTAAAAAAGTGCTCGCCGGTGCTGCTAAAATAAAGAGCAATACCGATATGGAGGCGGTCATAACTTCTCTTTCTCTTCCTCCGGGATCACGATTGGGTTTCGGTGTGATGGCCAGGATTGATGGTGTCGATTATATTGTAAAATTTGACGTGGAGAAGTCTCAATTGGAGCAGTTGCAGAGCTTGAAAGTTAATGACAAAATCATTCTGAGAAGCCGTGGTGTATCGCACGCACCTAAGTATGCATATCCAATAGTATCGGGCGAATATGTTGAACGGGATGGTAAAATGATTTATAAACGTATCCCTCCGAAAGATGGTTGCTGAGTGAGTAAACGATGAAATATGCTCACGCATATGTTTTGTTCCTGATGTTCTTCTCTTGTAAAAAAAATGTACCTTCTTCCCTACACGCAATGAACCTAATTAAAGTCAAGAGTTGTGCGTATGTTTCCGGCTACGCACAACCCTTGACTGTTGTTAGGTTCAATATAGGTGTGAGCAGGGTCTCTCTTAACAGAAACGGCTACCGTTGCACTATCTCAAAAAATCGAAATCATGGTTTCGTTGGAATGCGGCAAATGATCTAGGCATGGTTGATCTTCACCTCCCATACTTCCCCTTTTTTCTGAATTCATCCCCACCGATATAACTACTTATTTGTAAATTTGATGGCTTTAAAGATTGATTAATACATTTTTACGCCATATCAGATCACCTTCTCGGGCTTCAGTTTTCAAAGATTTCTTTATGAAGAAATTATTTCAGTGGGCTTATATCGCACCGGTTACTGCATGGATCTTTTACCTGTTCGCGCCAATCGGCAGCGGTACAGTAATAAATTTGCTGGCCATCATTGCTTTAATGATCGGCGTGTTATCTGCGGTCCATCATGCTGAAGTGGTGGCACACAAGGTAGGCGAGCCGTACGGCACTATTATCCTGGCAGTAGCCGTAACCGTGTTAGAAGCTTCTATCATTGTTTCGCTTATGTTAACAGGTGGTCCCGGCGCCGAAACGTATGCCCGGGATACGCTTTTTGCCGCTGTCATGCTTATTTTGAACGGCATTCTCGGCATTAGCATGCTGCTGGGTGCGCTGAAGTTCAGAGAACAGTCTTTTGAAGCAAAAAGTGTTACGATCGCTTTGGTCAGCCTTGTATCCATCCTGGTGCTTTCGTTGATCTTACCAAACTTTACTACAAGTATCTCGGGGCCTACTTATAGTGGTCCACAGCTGATTGCAGTCGCCTGTAGTTGTGTAGTGATATATGCCTCTTTTTTATTTACCCAAACGGTACGTCATCGCAGCTATTTCCTGGCGGAAACCACCGGAGAAGAAAAAGCTGTTACACGAACAGACGCTGTAATCAGCCTGGTGTTATTGGTTGTTTGTTTAGGGGTGGTGATCTTATTGGCTAAAAGCCTTTCACCGGTGATCGAAAACGGAGTGGTCGGGGCCGGTTTGCCGACATCCCTGGTGGGTGTAGCCATTGCGGCGGTGATCTTATTACCCGAAGGCATAGCCGCTATCCGGGCTGCCAAGCGTAATCAGTACCAGACCAGCATTAACCTCGCTTTGGGTTCGGCGCTCGCCAGTATCGGACTTAGCATTCCTACCGTAGCCATCATTTGTACAGTACTGGATCTGCCGCTTGTTCTTGGCCTGGACCAGAAATCGATGATCTTGCTCGGACTTTCTGTTTTTACTGTAATGCTTTCCTTGAACAAAGGACGAACGAACGGCTTGTATGCAATGGTGCTGCTGGTGAATTTAATGATGTACATCTTTACTATCATTTTTGCATAGAGGAAGAGATGCTGCGTTATATTTAGAAACTTCCCTCCCCCACGATTGAAATCGTGGGCTATTGCGCAGCCTTCCACATTGCAGGCGATAAAAACGCATGCTCTATAAATTCAGCCTATGGCAGGGGCTGCGTCCAAACCCCAGCCCACGATTTCAATCGTGGGCGGACAATCGCGGAATACATCTGAACTATAAAAACGGGATCGAACATTCCCTCCCCCACGATTGAAATCGTAGGCTATTGCGCAACCTTCCACATTGCAGGCGATAAAACGCATGCTCCATGAATTCAGCATATGACAGGGGCTGCCGTCCAAACCCGAGCCCACGATTTCAATCGTGGGCGGACAATCGCGGAATGCATCTGCACTATAAAAACACGATCGAACATTCCCTCCCCCACGATTGAAATCGTGGGCTATTGCGCAACCTTCCACATTGCAGGCGATAAAAACGCATGCTCTATAAATTCAGCCTATGGCAGGGGCTGCGTCCAAACCCCAGCCCACGATTTCAATCGTGGGCGGACAATAGCGGAACGCATCTGAACTATAAAACACGATCGAACATTCCCTCCCCCACGATTGAAATCGTGGGCTATTGCGCAACCTTCCACATTGCAGGCGATAAAACGCATGCTCCATGAATTCAGCATATGACAGGGGCTGCCGTCCAAACCCGAGCCCACGATTTCAATCGTGGGCGGACAATAGCGGAACGCATCTGAACTATAAAACACGATCGAACATTCCCTCCCCCAAGATTGAAATCGTGGGCTATTGCGCAACCTCCCACATTGCAGGTCATAAAAACGCATGTTCCATGAATTCAGCATATGACAGGGGGTGCCGTCCAAACCCCAGCCCACGATTTCAATCGTGGGCGGACAATAGCGGAACGCATCTGAACTATAAAACACGATCGAACATTCCCTCCCCCACGATTGAAATCGTGGGCTATGCGCAATCTCCCACATTGCAGGCCATAAAAAACGCATGCACCATGAATAATTCAGCATATGGCAACGGCCTCCCTCCGAAGCTTCCAAAACAAAAGGCGCCTTCCCTTCGGAAGACGCCGTCTTAAATAATGTATGTAGTTCCACCCTATCTCTCCTACTGCTTCATCACCTTCATACGCTGATCCCCAAACTTCACAATATACATCCCCGGTGCCAGCATACTGATATCCGCATCCAACTGCACCGTTCCTGCCGATACGGACTGTACCAATACCTTCCTTCCGGAAAGATTGTACAATTCAACAGCATCCTGCCCTGAAGCCGCTTGCGGCAACAAGATATGCAGCGTGGATCTTGCAGGATTGGGAGATAACTGCATCACACGGGCCTGCGCATTAAATGACAGCAACCGTGTTTGCGAATAGGTCGCATGGCCATCGAGATCCACCTGCGCCAACCGGTAATAGTTCTGTCCCGTAAGCGGCGCCGCATCCGTAAACCGGTAATCCTGGCGAATGCTGGTAGTTCCGTTACCCTGTACGCGACCGATCGTGGTAAAGTTTCTTCCGTCAGCAGACCGCTCGATATCAAAATGATCATTATTCAATTCCGATGCGGTGACCCATTGCAACAGCGAAGTGCCGCTGACCGCTTTCACCGTAAATGATTGCAAGGTGACCGGGAGTACTATGTTGGATCTCGTGATAAAGAAATTACTGAAATCACTGATCACCACTTCAAGATAGTAACCCGTGATCACGGTCGCATTATCAACGGTGGTTTCAAAGGTTCCCCATCCGCTGGGCTGTATGTTTTGATCACCGGAGGAAATCGTATATGAAGCAGGTACAACACCCGTGGATGGTTGCTTGATCACCATCAGATCTCCCGGGTCCTGTATAGACGCATCCTGCGCTTTCAGTGCATCGAACTGTTCTTTGGTGAAGATCAGTCGCACACGAATGGAAGCGTTTGCCGGATGATTGGTTACGTTAATGGTATAATTGCGGTTAAGGTAAGGCCTGCCTGCCGTGTTTATCCGTATTGCGCCAACATGATCATACGCACTTGTGCTGACCGTCCCTAAAGGATAGTCATCTTTAATGGAAACAAGAGGCGTGTAATAGAATCCGTCGTATGAAATCCCCCGGAAACCAGTCCATGCCTGGCTGGAACCTGCCATGAGCTGCGGATCGGCAATAGTACTTGCAGATACGCCCTGCCTGATGGGCCGCAGGATTTGTGCCGGCGGTTGATAAGCCGGATTCAGCAGGCTGTCTAAATGCCGCATATAGACATTGTAGCCAGTATAGCCAGCATCGGTTTTCCTGGAGTCAAACCAAACAGCCACACCCGTCCCGTCTTTATCCATATAGATATAAGGTGCTGATGGGTCGGTCCAACTACGGTCCCACCTTCCCGTGTTCAGCGGAGTACCTGTAGCCCCCCACCACAACTTTCCGCGATCGCCGATAGGACTTGCCTGTATAGCTCGTTGAGATTTGCCATAATAAAAAACAGCATTGCCTGCGCCATCACCGGCAATACCGGGGGTGGGTATATAAACGCTGTTGCTGGTAGATTGACCAGTACCGATCAGTAGGCCATTAGGTTGATCGGTATTGATTTTTACAGCAAAGGAATCGGCCGTCATCCGGCTCAATTTTATTTCCTGGTAGAAAATAGAATCATTACTCTGAGTATTATGTCCCAGAACAGGCAACGGCGCAGTAGCCAGGAAAGCCCTGTTACCCGAACCGGTAAAAGTAAAATCATAAAAATAGTTGGAACCAGGCACAGCGATCAGGGTGTCTAATTCTCCTGATCCCTGGTTGAGTTTGTTTAATCCGTCGGGCGGACGAGGATTATAGACTAAATTAGGATAAAGCGTGTCTGTTGTCAACTGATAGGGTAAACTGTCGTATTTCTCTAACGCTAACGAATATCCCTTTGTCACAAAGTCGGTAATTTTATTATTGACATAATTGCGTTCATTCCAGGTTACCAGCATCGCATTGATATTTCCGTCAGTAGGCAGCACAGTGGCCAATACTCGGTCTATATCATAAATAGGCGCTTTCAGCGCAGCATAGCCCACACTTCCCACGTAAAAATTGGTGTATTCTACCAGGCGTATGTCTGGTTCCTGCCCGGGTGGAACCGGGTAATTGAGAATGATATTGCAACTTACGTTCGAGTGGTGTTGACTGAAAGAATAAAGTCTCACCACGGAATCTTGTCTATAAAAATATTCATGTCTTTCCGGAGTTACGTCACCGTTGCTGCCGTCAGGATAAATGATCGCGCTGGGTGATTCCCCCCATATATCTTTTGTTACGTGAGAATTTGATTTCACCCGGGCGAGCCTGTTATAAGCGGGAAAAACTTTTTCTGAACCGATCGATTGGGCCATGATAACGCCACAACCGTCTTGCAGGTCGGGGAAAATAATAAAGGATTTGGCTGTGCCGGCATTGGTATAATTGATCGTATAACGCTTTCCGCATGATGCATCGCTGATCTCCTGGGTGGCATATTGGTTCATAATCCCGCCGCCATACCTTTTAAGGGTTCCCCCTTCGTCTTTGTAGCAGTACACATACACATGATTGGCCGGGTCTCTTACATAATATCCTATAAAGAAACCTCCTCTGCCATCGGCAATAAGCTGTGGCTGTGCATAGTAAGGGTCGGTGGTTGCTGTATGAACGGCGACAGGATACCCCTCGGCAGCAAACGCCCGGGTACCGTCGTTTTTGATGTGCTGCACGTACACATCATTATGATTTGAGGTAGTGAATGCAATGTAAAAGCCTCCCGCAGCATCCGTTGCCGCATGGCCTACATTGCGATAATTGTAAACACTGGTCTGGGCATTCGCAATGTAGGAATACACCTGACCATCAGTTCCGGTGGCGACGGGTACGCCGTTTTCCGCCCAGAGCCGATGGCCATTCTTATCATATTTCTGGGCATAGATATCGGTATTTCCGGCTCGGTTATCTTCCCATATCACCACATAACCGCCATCCGGTTCGCTTTTGAGTACCAACGGATTTTTTTGATCATTCGCCATTTGCACCACAGGCATATCCAGCGAGTCATAGAACTGGTTGGTGGTATTGCTCCACTGGGCGTCGGCACTGATGAACCAGGTAATCAGCACGGTAAGAAGTAGAATTCTTTTCATGACAGAAAGTTGTGATAATTTAGAGATGGTAAACAAGGTAGTGGAGGGCGAACTGATCTGGCCGGTGACTGAGTGGGCGACACCTCAGCGGGGCTGAGTGAAGGTTTGGTTGTGTAAAGAAAACGGAAGTGTCATGTAAAGGATCGCTCACACAAAATCAGGACCTGTTCATCCTATAAAATGAACATCCCGCAAGGTTAGACAGGTTTGGAGGGTGTTTTGAAATAGATTTGTATTGATGTCATGAAGTGAGAAAGGTCTTGACCTGTACTTGCGTAGGTTCCCGCAGATAACGCAGATTTTACGCTTGAAATAACGGAAACAAGATATTGCCTCGGAGTATCTATCAGGTTGGGAGCGCAGATAACGCAGATCAGAGGCTGATAGCGGAATATTATCTGCGAAATCTGTGACACCCAATAGCTACATGATCGAACATCAAAGATATTTTCTTGAGAAAGAATAATTGAATCTGCGTAATCAGCGGGAACCTACGCCAGACAGGGTTAAAAGTCCGAATTGAACGAAACGATATGTATTTGTATTGATAATAATGAATTTATGATCCTAAGGTATACGGCCGCCTTTTTACTTTTTTGTTTAAGCTTGAACGTCACGCAGGCACAGGAGCCAGAATTGGATTCCCTTATAAAAGCAGAAGGACAGTATTTGAAAGAAGATACTATCCGCGTGAAACTACTGAATGATATCGCTTTTTTCCAGCAGTACGTGGATCCGGCGAAAGGGTTGCTCTATGCAGAAAAGGCTATCGCGCTAGCGACAAAGATCAAAGACGATCCGGGCCTCGCGAGAGCTTATTACGTAATGGGCGTGGATTATCTCCGGTCCGACCAGGTATCAAAAACCCTGGAGTATCTCCAGAAAGCCGCAAAAATGTATGAAGCCCAGAACAGGCCCGTTGACCTGGCCCGCGTGTATAACACGATCGGCGCAGCCTACCTTCCCCACAACGAACACTATAAAGATGCCCTGCTTTATTTAGACAAGGCGATTGTCATCTTTAAAGCCCAGGGTGATAAACAATACCTTCCCAGTTCTATCCTGAACAAGGCGCTTGTTTATAAGCGAATGGACAGCGTTGGTCCCGCGATCCGGCATTTCAATGAAGTCCTCGCATTATTCCAGCAGTATATGCCGGCAAACAAACAACTGGAAGCCCGTATCTACAGCGGCCTTGGTGACGCCTATATCGAGTTCTCCGAAGAGAAACTCAGGGCTATCGGGTTTACCGGGCAGAAATACGATTCAGCCGTGTATTATGTACAGAAGGCGCTTGCCGTATTCAATGAACTGGGCAGTGAAGATGGAAAAACAGCCAATTACAGGCGACTCGGTTCCGTCTATCTCGCACAGAAAAAATATCCCCTTGCCTTGCAGAATGCCTTTATGGCTAAGCAGATTGCCGAAGAGGGCGGGTTCCTGGCAATGGAAGCGGATGCGATCACGGTCATCTCTGAAATTTATGCTGCCACCGGGCGTTACGACAGCGCTTTCGCCTATCTCAAAAAATACTCTGTACTGAATGATAGCCTCTTAAATGATGAAAAGGAACGGGAACTTATCCAGAACGAGATGCAGTACAATTTTGACAAAAAGGAAGACTCGCTGCATTTTCAAAATGAATTATTAAGCCAGAGCAATACGCTGAACAAATTGCAGCTCCGCCAGCAATGGTTGTACAGTGGCGGCGCATTGGTTCTGTTACTCGGCCTGGGTGGCTTTCTCTATTACCGTAACCGCAACAAACAGGTGAAACTTGTACTTCAACTGGAAAAAGAACGCGCTGAACAAAAGCAGCGGGAATCAGAATTTGAACGCAAGGTCAGCGATGCGGCACTGCACTCACTCCGGTCGCAGATGAATCCGCATTTTATTTTCAACTGTCTTAATTCCATTAAGCTTTATGCCGTAGAAAATAACCAGGAAGCTGCAACCAGCTACCTGGGTAAGTTCTCCCGGTTGATGCGGCTGGTGCTCGAGAATTCCAAAAGCGATCGTATTACCCTGCAGCAGGAAGTGGAAACCTTACGACTGTACATCGAGATGGAAGCCATGCGTTTCAAGGAAAAACTGCATTACAAAATAGACCTGGCAGATAACATGGATATGGATTATATTGAAATCCCGCCCATGCTGATCCAGCCTTATGTGGAAAATGCGATATGGCATGGATTGATGCCAAAAGAAGATGGAGGCATACTCCTGGTGAGTTTCCGGTGCGAGGAGAATAATTTGAAGATAACGGTAACGGATAACGGTGTGGGCAGGGCAAGAGCGGCTGAACTGAAAAGCAGCTCGGCAACAGCGCACAGATCTTTCGGCATGAGCATTACCCATGAACGCATTGAACTGATCAACCAGATGCACAACACCAATATGTCGGTCATCATAAATGATCTGCAGGACGACAAGGGCAATGCCGCAGGAACCGAAGTAATCATTGATATTCCCATTGAATAAGCTATGAACAACACTATCAGAACGATCATTCTCGACGACGAGCCGGACAGTGTGCGGTTGACGCGGTTGAATATTGAACAGCACTTTCCGCAACTGAACATCGTCGGTGCCTTCACCAGCCCTCAGAAAGCATTGCAGGAGATCCCATCGCTTCAACCCGACCTGCTTTTCCTGGATATTGAGATGCCCGTCATAAACGGGTTCGACCTGCTGGAGAAATTAATGCCTGTTGAATTCGCGGTAGTCTTTGTAACCGCCTACAATGATTTCGCCATAAAGGCTTTCAGATTCAATGCGCTGGATTATCTGGTAAAGCCTGTCAGCATCGAAGAGCTAAGGGAAGTGGTGGCCAAAGTGGAAAAGCATCACCATATCCAGGCAGATCAGCTACAGGTGCTGCAGCAACAGTTCAAAAAAGGCAATATTACCAAGATCGCCATACCCAGTCAGACCGGTGTGACGTTTATCGATCTCAAAGACATTGTATTCGTTGAAGCCAAAAGTAATTATGCTGACCTGGTACTGGCGGATAAACGGAGGATCCTGATCTCAAAAACGTTGAAAGATATCCAGTTCGTGCTGGAGCAACAGCAGTTCCTTCGTATCCATCGCCAGTATATCATCAACCTCAATGAAGTAAAACATTTTAACCGGAATGAAAGCCTGCTGACAATGACCACCGGCGATGTGCTGCCCGTTTCCCGTTTGCAAAAAGATAAGCTGATAGAGCAATATGGGTGGTTGTAAAAAACTGACGCTTTAGGCTGTTTTAAAGAAATAGCGGCAAGCCAGGCTTTTCATACAGCAATTCAGCACAATTTATGGTAGCCCGATTCTTTGTGATCATCTAATGTCATTCGCTGTTCTATCGGTACAGTAAGCGACCGGACGGCTATCTCCACTGCAGATGTGAATACACGAAACTGGGTCCATGTTGCTGTTTCATGGAAGCAGTCAACCGGCGAAGTCTGAATGTATATCAACGGGACCGACCAGGGAACTTTTGCTACAGCCTCCACCGCCGTCAGATCTGCCCCGCCGAGGATCACAATCGGATCGCTTCAATACAATACACAGTTTTATACAGGGTCAATTGATCAAGTAAGAATATGGAATGTCGTCAGAACGCAGGTCCAGATCCAGGCGAGCATCAACAATGAACTGAGGCCGGCCAACGAATCTTCACTGGTGCTTATTATACGTTCGACCAGGCTCTTTCCGATTTTGAGTGACGCGATCCTTTAATCCAAGCTGCTTACCAAGTTGTTATTCCATCTTCGTTTTTCTGCACGGCTCATTCCGTCTCAGACCCACCCGTTACTTTTCTTGAACGGCAGCACTTTCCATCCTGACCAGCCTTTCAATCCTCGGCAACTGGAACCATTTTTTTGCATGAGGCCGGATCAATTTTAACGCAGCCTCGGGTCCCCAGGTGCCTGCCGGGTAAAACAGCAACTTCTTCGATGGGTTCTTCTTCCACGCATCAAGGATGGGCATCACCACTTTCCAGGCGGCTTCTACCTGGTCGGCTCTCATAAATAAAGTCGGGTCGCCTTCGAGGACGTCCAGCAGTAGCGCCTCATATGCCTCGGGAAGAGATCCTGTATAGGCGTCTTTGTACATGAAATCCATATCAACCGGCTGCAATTTCATTTCCAGACCGGGTACCTTATTTTCAAACAGAAGGCTTATCTCAAGTTCCGGCTGTATGCTGATCACTAACCGGTTTGGCACCGTATCGTCCTTGAATATTTTATTGGGTGAATTCTTGAACTGTATCACAATGACCGATACCTGCCGGGGCAAAGCTTTTCCTGTTGCAATAAAGAACGGAACTCCGCGCCAGCGTTTATTGTCGATAAACAGTTTTGCTGTCACAAAAGTTTCAGTGGATGAATCCGGCAGTACCTGTGCTTCTTTACGATAGCCGGGAACAGGTTGATTATTGACGGTGCCTTCGGTATACTGGGCACGGATCACATTTTTGAACACATCTCTACTGGTGAAAGGTCTGATATATTTCAGCACTTTGGTCTTGGCATCCCGTATCAACTCCGCTTTGTAAGCCCCGGGGCAATCCATTGCAACAATGCATAATAATTGAAGCAAGTGATTTTGTATCATATCCCTGAGTGCTCCGCTGCTGTCATAATAGCCTCCCCGCTTGCCTACTCCCACCTGCTCCGCCAGGCTGATCTGAACATGATCGATATACTTATTATTCCAAAGAGGCTCAAACACGTTATTCGCGAAACGAAACGCCAGAATGTTTTGCACCGTCTCCTTCCCCAGGTAATGATCTATCCGGTAAAGTTGTTTTTCAGTAAATCTCTTCAGCAAGAAAAGATTGAGTTTTTTTGCCGAATCAAGGTCGGTCCCAAAAGGTTTTTCTATTACGATCCGGTCCTGCTTATCCTTATTACAAGCGGTATACTGGTACAATCCGTCTGCGATCACCTCGATAAACCGGGGGGCCGTTGCGAGATAGAAGATCCGGATACTTCGCTGGCTGTTCTGCTTGTCAAAGTCGACCAGCTTCTCTTTCAGGTTCTGAAATGTGGTCGTTTCCTGGAAATCTCCCTTCATGTAAATGATCTTTGAAGAGAAGGCCTTCCATTTAACAGGGTCTGCCTGCCCGCTACGGCTGAATTCATTGATGCCCTCCAGGAGATCTGTTTTGAACGCGGCACTTTCTGTTTCCAAAAAATCTATGCAGAAGATGGAAAACAAAGGTGGCAGGTGATTTTCGATATACAAATTATAAAGGGCCGGGATAAGTTTCCGCCTGGTAAGGTCTCCCTTTGCTCCAAATATTGTTACTGCAACCGGAAGTTCGTTTTTTTTCTGCGCCATGCTTTGATTTATTTATGATTTAGGTCGGAGTTTTCGTCGAAAACGACTCGCCTGATCTGGTCTTTAAAACTAGGAAATTTCAAACTAATAATTTATATCAGAAGATTATATTGCCAGGACCTTTTAATGGCGGGGTAAAAATTGGCTTCAGGGAAGCAATCCGCCTGCGAGTTTTATCGCTGTGGGGCTTTCATGTCGCCAAGCGGCTAAGGTTTCGAAATCCACAACCTGGCATTTGGACAGGAAAATGTAGTGTGATGGACAATAGACATGTATTGCCTCAGTTGAAAACAAATTGCATAACATGGAGATCGGGTACGATCCTCGCAAGCCTGTCGTGGTGCCCGATGATGGGCAATGATAAACCACAGGCAATGACAGCTATTGACACCAGTTTAAACCCCATCCCGGTCTATTTCACTTTGGTAAAGACCACATTCTTTATCCTGTCACCATCAAGGCTGACAGATGAAGAAATACCATTCTTGCAGTTAAACCTGATCACATAATTATTCACCAGCATCATGACGGGTGTGATCAGCAACCCTGTAGTGCTATCAGCACGGCCGATCTTAACAGAATAATTTTTATCTGCTGTATAGCCTATACTCATCTTTGTATCTGTCTCATCATTCAGATATTCGCCATTCAAACACGCAGGATCAAACCCGCTCCAGTTCGCAGTGACCTTTCGCAAAGTGTAAGGCGCGTGCGTTGTGTAATAGGCCGTGAGCTGCAATTCTCCATCATCGCTTCTTGTAAACTCCTGCTTAAAGGCTGTGTCTTTGCGC
Source organism: Terrimonas ginsenosidimutans (assembly GCF_022012415.1). Classification (GTDB taxonomy): domain Bacteria; phylum Bacteroidota; class Bacteroidia; order Chitinophagales; family Chitinophagaceae; genus Terrimonas_A; species Terrimonas_A ginsenosidimutans. The sequence goes on along the minus strand of NZ_JAKLTR010000007.1, from coordinate 225,436 downwards.
TGATGAAAGATATTATCCTGCTCGCGTTCCAGCTCAATATCATTTCGTCCGATCCGTTTCAGGAATAATTTTCCATTTTGCTTTTCCAGCAGGAAGGAAAAGTTTTCAGGAGTAAGATAAACACCTGTGATCTCTTCTTCCGCAACGTAGGGCCCGGCCTGCACGGGTCGTACCGCAAATGCGCCCGGCTTATTGTTCAGGCCGAGCATGAGGTCTGCCATCTGACGGGTTTGCATAGAAGGGATGGACTTTCCGGTATTCGTCATGGTGATCATTGATAGTTTTGCAGAAGGAAAACGCAGGACCGTCGCCTTCCACGCGCCCGTAGCACCTTCATGAAACAGGTAAGACAAGCCTTTATATTTTCCCGCTTCAAGACCAAAACCATAATTTGTCCACTGGCTACCCCGGATACTTTGCTGGCTTTTTATCAGAATGCGCTTGCTGATTGAAGAAGTCCCCTTCCCCTGCAGCAGTTTTTCCCACTGTAGCTGGTCTTCCAGCGTAGAGAACAGGTTGCCATCACCGCACACATCCCATTTCCAATCATAGGTAGTCCATTCGTTGAAATTGAAATAGGCCCGTGCCACAGGTCCGCGGATATAGCGGTGATCATTTTCAAAAGAAGTGTTTGGCATATGCAGGTCACGGAACAGCTGATCCGTAAACTCAACGAATGACCGGCCTGATGCTTTTTCGACGATCATGGCCAGCAGGATATAATTGCTGTTACTGTAGAGATATTTCGAGCCGGGTTTAAAGTTCAGATCCTGCTGCCGCATCAGCAGATCAAGTGCATCTGTATTCCGGAAAGATTGCTTCCACCAGGTTACGCCTTGCAATGACCAGAGATCGTATACATCGCGGATGCCGCTGGTATGATTGAGCAGGTCTGCAACAGTTATTTTCGACTTTACAGAAGACAGAAAGCCCGGCAGGAATTTTCTGATATCATCCCTGAGATTCATCTTTTTCTGCGATTCCAGCAACAATACGGCAAGAGCGGTAAATTGTTTTCCGTTCGATGCAATATTGAACCTGGAACCCGGGCCGATCAGGCTGCTATCGGTAAAACTGGCAAAGCCTCCGTATTTTTTATACACCACTTCGCCATCAAGGATGATGGCAGTGGCGATTCCCGGTGCATTGGGAGGCACATCCTGTAGTGCTACGCTATCCAATTGTTTTAGGAGGGATAAAGAAAGTATTGACTGCGCTCTAGCGGATTGGGAGAGGATCGAATACAAAACACAGAAGAAGATAAACGCTGGCCTGTAACAAAGTTTCATGCTGAAGATTTTTTGCTAAAATCGCGGGATTGAAACAGTGAACAGTCTCACATCCGGATCTGGCACCTATTTTTGTTGAAGTTTGGCCATGTATTCGCGCGGAGTCAGGCCGGTGCTCTTTTTAAAAACGCGGTTGAAGGTGGATTTGGAATTGAATCCTGCATCAAAGGCCAGCCCGATGATCGTCTGGAGGTCGGCTTCTCCCCTTTCCATTTTTTCCAAAACCGATCTGACGCGGTAGGAATTTACGAAGTCATTATAGTTCATTCCAAAGCCCAGGTTGACCCATTGCGAGGCTTTTTTCGGGTGTATGGCTAGTTTTTCAGCAAGATCGGCGATCGTCAGCACTGGGTTTTCAAACAGCTTTGCCTCATTCATTACCCGGTTGATCCGCTCCTTCCATAAGGCCAGTTCTTCCGGATCGATATCCAATACTTTGTCAGGGATCACTGCGGCAGTATCGGAATTGTTCACTTCCGGTTCTGTCTTGATCCCCGGCAACACCCCCTGCAACATGGAACCGCTTGCCCTTGAAAAAATATGCAAGGGCACCCCCTGCCTCACAGAATTTACAAGACCATGAATGGATATATAATAAAACGAGACAGAGAAACAGACATAGTACCAGAATTTCCGGCCAAACTCGCCCCATTCCGGATTAATGATAAAGAATGCAAGCCGCAGACTCAACAGCACCAGTAATGCGGCAATGAACCGTTCTGCCCATTTATACGCAACTGCCTCCGCAAAACTCAGCGAAGCAAATACATAATGCCTGTATCTTCTGTAAATCACAAAGCTGGCGAATAAGTAGACAAACATAGACGCGAAACCCGCGACCTGATACCAGGCTGCAAAATCCTTGTCCCTTCCATCCTCATAAAAATAAGAATGACCAATCACCAGTTCATCGCATATAAAAATCAGCAACGAGTATAAATCATATAAAACAGCAGGGAGGAAATGAAGAAGGTGCCGTTTTTTGATGGTGAAAGACTTATCCAGCAAACTCCGCATATAAAAAAAGAGGACGGGCGGAATCAGGAACAGCTGCTGAAAGGGCATATAAAACAGCAGATGCCTGTAATTTTCCTGCGAATACCATCCGGCATATCCAAGCATGAACGGAGCAATGTAAAGCGCACACAGGAACATGAAGAAGCTTAGCCATCGGTCGGAAGCACTGGAATAGCGGATGCCCTTGACCAACAATAAGCAGGCAAACACCAATGCATGTACAAAGAACATAAGCAGGATGACGCTCTTTTCGTTAAAACTGAACAACATTTGAGTAACAAGTATTGCTGTAAAAATCGGGCTTTCTTCCGGTGTTTGTGCATTTTAACGGCGCGCTCTTTCAATGAGACAAGAAACCGACAGCTTGAATAACCGGAATAAAGCAGGCGTATGCGCCAAAGCTCTTAACGGCGTTCATCGAAAAATGAAAGAAATTCTTATCTCCTTTGGAGGTGAATGTGGTAAAATCCCTGATCTTATTTAACAGGTCAGCTTTATTTGAAATTCAGATTCTAAGAGCTTTAATACTTTTATAAGTTGATCGCCACACAGCTCACGCAATCATTCTGTATCCTTTACCATGTACATTTACAATCTTAACAGACGGGTCAGCGCTTAATCTCTTCCGGAGTTTGGATATTAAAACGTCTACATTGCGCGTGACCACAAAAATACCGTCGTCCTCCCAGATCTCTTTCATCAGCAGGTCCCTTCCAACTACCTGGTTCCGGTTCAATGCAAGTATACTTAGTGCTTTCGCTTCTTTAATGGAAAGCTCAATGGTTTCGCCGCTAAGGCTAAGCATCCCCTTTGATTCGAAGAATAAGAAATTTCCGATCTTTTGATGATCAGCGTCGACCGGATCGGGCTCTATGTTGCCTGGCTGGGATGCGTCGTCCTTTTTCTCTATAAGTTCCCGGGCTGCTGAAAGACGGCTCCCTCTGCGGGCAAAATAAAGCGCTGCAAAAGCTACCGGGATCAATGCAAGCAGAAGCCAGGCGTAGTTAAATGATCTTTTTGCGGGGAATGAAATGTCAATCACATAGCAGCCCGTTTTCAGTTTGCGTCCCCGGCAGGGTCTCAGATCGCCGCTCGCCGTGTTTACTTCATAGGAAAAAACGGTCTGGTTTTGATCGCACTCATTTACACTCACCGTATAATTATCCAGCCTGTCCGTTTTTGCCAGTTGCTGATGCACCACCTTCATTAAAGTATCAGGGGTAAATCCAAAACTATGCTCAAAGGAGATCCGGAAGGTATTTTCATTGACGGTCTTAACAGGCAATACCCTGGACGTGGAATCTTTGGAATGAAGCAGAACCTCGTGCCCGATAGTACGAAGCACAACCTCCAGGTGCTTGTCCGGATGCTCATTTTCCTTTTTTACAAAGGCCATGACAAATACTATCATGGATACTGAAAGGGCAGCGAATAAGGAATATTGCTTCATAATGGCAAAGCTAAACCTGAAACACTAATGTAAACTGATTTTACACAGCATTTACACTGTTTTACAACCTATTTACACTCTTTCCGGCTCAACGGACCGCAAAACGGATAGGTTTGTCCTGTATGAAAAAAATCATTTTAGCGGCCCTTTTCTGCCATTGGCTTGCAACAGTCGCCGCCCAGCCGCAATATTCCAAAGCCGTAAACGAACAGATCGCACGGGTGGAAGCCAATCTTTCGGGAGAAATGGTCATCGACGGTAAACCGTATACCCTTGCCGAAAGGATGAAGCATTACAATGTGGCGGGAGTAAGCGTCGCTGTGATAGACAATTACCAGATCGTGTGGGCCAAAGGGTATGGTTATGCCGACAAAAAAGAAAACCTGAAAGTAACTACCAATACCCTTTTTGAACCCGGATCGATCAGTAAGTCGTTGAACGCCGTTGGCATATTACAATTGGCGCAGCGGGGAAAGATCGATCTATACCAGGACATCAACCAGTACCTGGTCAACTGGGAGAAAAAAGCTTGCCACCGTCTTTGAATCTCCCCTCTTTCACTAACCAAAACGATCTTTTTTCCCGTACCCTTTGAAATCTATTCTATTACGGCGGTCGAAGATGTCGTATTATCGGCCTCCTTTTCACCAATCACGTCCCCGGTGAGCAATTCATACAGAGTTTGAAGACTTTTCATTAATTGAGGTTTATCATCGAGAATTTTCGCCATATCATGATTAATCTGTTGAATTACGATCTTCGACTTGCCATTTACGTTCTTCTTTAAAACAATCAATGTCCCCAGCCGCACTACTCCTTCCTCAAAGCTATCAAGTGAGTCGACAATCTTCTGAGCTGCGGTAGCAAGCTTTTCTGTCTGCTCTGCGCTTGGTAAATCCACATGTTTTAACTCAAGTGCGCTTTTGCCCTTTCTGAAAAGCTTCTCAAATTCTTCCGGCGACACTTCCTTTTTAAACACAAATAATATCTTTTTCCAAAAAGACCTATATATTGGCTCGTCCTCCGTTTTTACCTCAAAGCCGAGCGCCTCCATAAAATCTCCACATGCGTTTGTTATCCGCTCGCCGTCTAACACCGATACCTCTTTTTGCGGAATATAGATTTCAATGTCCGATTCAGGAATAAAGCTCAAACGTATAACACCGACCATTGGCTCTGAATCATCATCGGTATAATCGTGGGAAAATGAATCAAAGTCAAAATCGGGCATTAATTCAGTCTTTACATAATTAATGGTATCCTCTAAAGACTTTAGAAACTTATTAAAGTCTTCTTTGTATACAAAAATCTTATGTCTATCATACCCATCATCGTTGAATCGCTTTCGACTTTCCGTGATAGTAAGGTAGTAGTCATTACTGCGTGTCGCCTTAACATCAAAGAAGTACGAACGTCTTTTGCCCGCACGAATATGCTTGGAATAAATAGAGTTTGCCCCGAAGCTTTCCTTATCATGTGCCATAACGGTTAAATTGAAGATTTGACGCGGTGAGAATCTTGAACTTAAAAGATACTAATTAAAAGTATGAATTACTATATATCGATATTCAAATTAAGTATTCGGTAGGCCGTTGATGAACACAAAAAGCTGGTTGTTCTGGTCAGTTAAATCGTCTACGTTTAGCTCGTTCGCCACAAACTGAGATAGTTCAAACTTACTTTTCCGGATTTTTTTGAATGCCTCATTTCTGCTTACCCAATACCCATCTATAGTTGCAAGTGTCAGCTTTAAAATCTTCCATTTCGGAGCGTTGAGTAAATGATGAACAATATATCCTAGTAAGGTACCGCGATGGTTGAGAGGAGAATAATCCATGAATTTCCCATGTTAAAAGGTTTGGTGGTGAAGATGGTTTCACTAAAATACACTTTTCGGAAGATACATTACCCAAGAAGGTTGGCATCAATTGCTAGTTTTCTAGATTTTGTTCCCAGGCATTGAAGACTTTCTGTTCTTGCTGACTTAAAGTGTCTGCAATGAAATAAATACCTGATACGGCTACCGGCTTTCCTACGCTATATCTTTCCCATTTTCCGTTTCAATCTATAATGGATCATCATACGGATCTTACAATCTAAAAGTTACTTTATCCTTTATAGCAAGAAGGGTGAAAATACCCTTCAAAAATAGGTGCTTTATTTTTGTTGATTTTCAATCCATTTCGCATCTTAGGGCGGGCGACAATATGAAGTGTTGGTCATCCACGCAAAATCCTCTGTATTTTCTTTCCGTTCTGAACTATCGATTACTTGCTCGATCTCCATTGCTAAGGTCACTTAGCAAATAGATTGCCATTCCTCCCGTTAACCAAAAACCACTATACATGAAACAATCTTTCAGAAGATTAGTTATTGCCTCTGCATTAATGGCTGTGTTGTTCGGCTGCGCGAAAAATAATGCTTTAGACGAACCACAAGCTGAAGAAAACATCTCTTTACCTGCCCTAGAAAAAAGCTATCTTTTTATCGGTGCCCTCAATTCTTCAGATGTTTTAAAACAGGAATCAGCTAACAAAAAAACGACGAGGGTTGCTGTAGGCATGCGTGACAATATTAGCCGAAACGTCTTCCGGTATTATCTCTATGAGACCAATGGCAACGGACAGAAAACGAAGGAAGGGTTTATAGCTTCGAAAGAACCCATTGGTTCGATTGATTTACATGGCTTATCCTTCAAACATAACGAGGTTGTTTATGTAAAGCCGTCCACTTTGTCCAGCCAGGTGAGCATCGCATCTAAGATCGTATTTCGTACCAAACCTCCTCAATTGATACACCGCCAGGATGCAGCGTTAACCGATAGTGTGGAAAATGGCCTGCAGGAAGCCCAAGATCTGTCCAGCGGACCAAGTCGTAAATGATGTTCCCGCGATTTGTAGTACAGGAGATGGAACGTCCTACATATGCATCGATTGGTATTGGATTGACTACAATGTTAATACCGGCGAAATCTATAGCGAGACTTTCCTATACTCAGATTGCTATAACGAATGTGATCCGCACGGCGATGGAGGCACTAGCAATAATGGTTGGCCAGAACAGACTGACGAAGAAATAATTGCCGATGCCACCGAAACCGAGACATATTCGACGACTGGATCGGTAAGTTATAGCTCCACTACGGAGAGAAAAATTCGGGAAACATGGTGTATTGTTCAGAATACACACGGAATGTGGATGGTAAATTCAACCGATGATATTGTTGGCCACAATAATGGCACTACCGCCATAGTGTACAGAACAGATCATATCTCATCAGGGATTGTGGGGCAAACCACTTTCAGCAGAGTCGTTAGAGGTGTGCATTCTGTTCCTATCGTTTGGTTAAGCTGGACAGAAAGTTCCAATTCGTCCACCATTGCCGATACGTATAAATCAGCCACCATAACGGTGTCAGGTACATTGAAAAACTTTTTGGTGCCAATTGGAACCTACACCCAAAGTGCTACCTATAATGTTCATTAATCGTCCTATTTTTGCTTATCTATGTATAGAAATATGCCACGTTGTTTATTTAGTTGTCTTTTCTTTTTCGCCTCCTTTGTAAATTGTTCGCATACAAAAAGCAACGGCGCAAAAGAGGATTCTTCTTCAGTATCGCGTTTTCAGGGAACCATCAAGGTGAGTTTTCGAATGTATGAAAACGTAGATTCATCTGGCGAACCGACTCATCCTGTGAAAAAGGAAGCTGGCGACATGCTGAATACCGAACGAACGATGTATATCTATGATAGCTTGTTAGTTGATGTAGATATCGTCAAGAATTTTCATCAAGGCGTTTATACTGGTAATGGAGGCACCAGGTATACATTTTACAATTTGAGGCAAAGGCAGTACATGGTGTTTGATAGCCTGACAGCGGATGCAAAAGCATTGGGAAATAAAAACCATATGGATTCCACGGGTACTTTTTCCAAAGTCCCAGCACACGACCCAGCAAATGGCTTACAGTTGGGTGAACTCAACTATCGCGACACCATTGAGCAAGGCAAAACAATCAGAGTGGCCACAATTCCGATGGCTCTTGACAGAGGTGACGACTATGAGTTTGCACGTCGGCTCAGATTTCAAATGGACCCGACTGTTAAGCATTTCCCGATTCAGTTAAGCTATGTACTGTCCCACTATCAGCAAAATGCGTTCGTCTATAAAATGCAAATGCCAACCCCGAACGGCCAATCAGTGTATGTGACAACATTGGATTATCAGGCTAAGCAATTAGACAAGGCCTTGGTAACAGTCATGCAGAGTTGGCAAAAAAGGTTATCCCTTTCCAACTAAGTATTACAAGTCTAATCTCTATTCAATAATGCCGGGACAGTAACTGGTTTTTCGAATACGATCAATGGCCGGTTGCGTGCCACTGGACAAAGGATAACCAGTTTAGATACACTGAAGCCGAGACCCGGGCAATCAGGTCTTTTCGGTCGTCATTTGCTGGAGACTAAAAATTATGATCAAGCGATCGGCTTTTTATCAAACGGTTTGTCCAGCGAACCTTCAGATTCGTTGCTGCTGAGAGACCTTGCTCATTCGTATCTCTTCAAAGGTGATCTTACCAAAGCAATTGAGCTGTATCAACAATATTTAAACTCCGGACACAACAGTACCAGGAGCGAGTTAAGCAAAAGTTTGAAGAATGATTTTGAATATTTCCGCCGTGCCGGATTTGATCATTCAATAATAAAAAAAGCAAGCGGGATGCTTTCGCTATAGAATAAATTAAAGAGTTTATGAAACTGCGGGAGCATCCGGCTATTCATTGTTTATATGACTATAAAAACGAATGGCCCTGTTGGCGGATCCTGCACTGATCGGACACGGATAATACTTCAACACCCTACCTCCCGCTTCGATACCTGAATTCCGGGTTCATCACCGGTCTCTCCGCCAGGTTCGACACCTTCCATGCAACGCGATACATCAATTCCGTTATCCTCTTCAGTTTTTTATAATCAATAAATTGTGCCTCATCTTTAGGTGTGTGATAAGTAGGATGAAGTACAGATGTGAAGAAAATGGAAGGCACGCCCACTCTTACCATTGAGGCATGATCACTCCGGTAAAAAAATCCTTCCGGATGTGACGGATTATCCCAGGCAGTATCGATCAGGAATTTCGGGCCTTCCGTATTCGCTTCCATGGCGAGTTTCGTCAGCAGCTTGGACACTTCCTGTTTTCCATTTGTCCCCAGAATAGCCACGCTATCCGGAGAGTTTCTGCCGATCATATCGGCATTCAATACAGCCACGATATCCTTTAAAGGAACAGTTGGATAATGGCTGTAATGTGCTGAGCCGAACAGATATGGTTCCTCGGCGCCAAAAAAAATGAACAGTTGTGAACGTTTGGCAGGTTGTTTCCGGAATGCCCTTGCAACACCAAGAACGGCCGCACAGGCAGATGCATTATCATCAGCACCATTGTAAATAGAATCCCCTTGTTGCGTTTCACGTACACCCATATGATCTGTATGGCCGGAGATGATCACGTATTCTTTCTTCAGCGCAGGATCCGTCCCTTCGATCTTTCCAATCACATTCACGGATGGATACAGGAATGATTCCGTGAAAATATTTGCCCTGATCCTCAAAGAAGTACCTGCTCCAGCCGAAGGTATGTCCTTCTTACGCACCCAGAATACCGGCATTTCAGCACGGCCGGGCAGGGAAAGCTGTTTGTCATATAACTGGTAGCGCCCACGCTTCATGGTAACATGAACATGTTCTGTCCAGGCTCTTTCGGTAAAATCATCTGCCACAATAAAGATCACACCGGCAGCTTTCTTCTTTGTGAGTAAAGGGAGATATTTTCGTAGCGCAAGACCGGTCACAAAACGCCTTTCCGGAAAACTTACGTTAAGGTTGATGCTGTCATAGCCAGGTATGAACGCAACAACTTTTCCTTCCAGGTCCGCTTTTTCTATATCGGCAGTATTGGCTTTATCAAGTATTACCACCTCAGCATTTACGGAAGCCTGTGCAGCTGCTCCTACCAAAACATCAGACCAGAGAGCAAGGGGCTTATTGTTTATCTCCACCGTACTCAATGGAGAAACACGATGGCGCTGAAGATTGAAAAACTGAAAGAACGTTCCGTCATCTCCAGCAGGTTGAATGCCGGCCATCCTTGCCTGTTCCGCCAGCCACACCGCTGCTTTCAGTTCATCTTCTGTACCAAACTCTCTTCCCCGAAAATGGTCGGAGGCTAACGCGTACAGATCTTTTTTCAGATCGGTCTCTTTGATCTCTGCCAGGGATCCGGGCGGCGGTTGAAGTTGACTGAAGCAATACTGATTAAGGCATGCCATCATCAGGCATGTCAGCAGGATGTTGTTTGTTTTTGTCATAAGCCCCCTAAAGATAGGGATAGAGGTTGAAATCCCATGTTGACAGGCGGGATCAGGTGGCCTGTCCGGAGTGCCCACGCTGTCCGCTGAAGCATTGCCCTCCCGCCGTAATATTCCAATGCCGGGAACACAGCACATATTTTCAGAAATCATTTAATAACTAGAATTTCTGAATAATAATTACACCAATAATGATAAGAAACATACCTGCCATTCTCCAGATATTGATACTGTGCTGCTCTGCAACCAGGATCTTGAAATGATCAAATATCACGGCAATCACCATTTGCCCTGCCACTACCAGTCCGAATGTGAGCGCAGGCCCAATCCGCGGGAATGCCAGCATGGTAATTGTTACAAAGAAAGCGCCCAGCGCGCCGCCCAGCCATGCATAGCCGGGGGCCGTTTTTATTCCGACCCAGGTGACTTCCTGTTTTGTAATGAGTACATAAAGCAACAGGGAAACAGCGCCCACAAAAAAAGAAAGCATGGATGCATACAGGGGGCTGTCAATCGATTTTCCCAACCGGATGTTTACTCCCGCCTGTATCGGCAAAAGCATACCCGAAATAAAGGCAAGAAAGATCCAAAGTGTTTTCATAACCAGTTTTAATAGATATCATTTTGTTGACGATCATCTGAAACAGCCCGATGGCCTGGGTAGATCACTGAGTAGAGTGCAAAGCATCGCTGCAGGCCATACAGGACTCCTGACAGTGGATCGATGTATCCGGTTATCATTGACCACCCATCGCCATCGGCTGATGCTGTCTAGTGTTTTAACATGTCCTGTGCATACTGGATCCCGACTCCGTATGAGCCACCAAATCTTTTGATCAGATCGGTCACTCCTTTGTACGTTTCGCTTCTGGCCCAATCGCGTTGCAGCTCGAGAATATACTGCATGGCTGTCATTGGCTTCACCCCTGCCTGTATCATCCTGTTAACAGCCATTTCATGCGCCTCCCTGCTTACATCACCGCTGGCATCAGTGATCACATATACGTCGAACCCTTCTGCTTTTGCGGAAAGAGCAGGGCCAACAATACATACGCTGGTCCATAGTCCCGCAAACACAAGCTTCTTCTTATTTTTTGCAACGATGGCTTTTTGCGCATTCAGATCTTCCCAGCAATTCATGGTCGTTCTGTCGATACTGAGATTCGCCGCATAGAATTCAGTGATCTCCGGGAATACGGGACCGCTGAATGTTTTGGCGGCAACAGTAGTAACAACCGTCGGAATGTTGAATATCTTGGAAGCTCCGGCGAGAATGCCCGCATTGTTTCGCAAAACCTCCATTTCAATATTCTTAGTGGCAAAACCCATTTGGCTTTGATGGTCCACCAGCACGAGGGCATGGTTTAATGGGTTCAGCAACTCGGGAGATGGCTTTTGCGCATACGCCTGGACAGCAAAAACTGTTGTCAAAAAAAATACTGCTATTGCATTGATTGTTCTTTTCATAATTTCTGTTTGGTTTTGATTTGTTTTGGTTGATCCGTAATGTTGTTAAGTCTCTCCATTAATTTCACCTGCTAACGCCCTTCTGTCTTTAGCTGTTCTATCTGCTTCTCCAGCTCATTGATACGTGCCTGTTGTGCAATAAAAAACTCTTCAAGCTGCTCCAGTGTATACCGGCGCGTGATATGCTGCGGGCAATTCCAGTCATACGCATCGATGTGAAAAATGATCATACCCGCAGCCCGGAAACTATAATCACCAGGTGTCAATTGGTCATACAGTTCTGTATTACCCTCAAGCTCCACGACCTCTCCCCGTACATACAGTTTCAGCCGCGTTCTGGAAGGATAGTCCACCATGATCATCGCAGCCTTATGATCCCTTGTAAGATTACCGGTTGATATGAATTGCTTATTGCCATAGAAATCGATGAAACCGATACGTTTGCTATCCAGTACCTTCACAAATCCTTTCGGACCGCCGCGGTGCTGGATATAAGGATATCCGTTTTGTCCGACCGTTGCCATATAAAAGCTATCCTGTGTAGCAATGAACGAGGCTTCACTTTCTGTCAGGCCATCGGTATAAGACTTCTTCTCCATTCTTGCATAGCTACTGCGGCTGCCAGCTTTTTCCTGCATTTTCCTTACCTCATCAGTAAAAGCGATCTCTGCATATTTCTTTTCCATAATCGGATACTGGTTTTCAGTTGGCGGATGAGTTGGCTGCGGTGTCTTTATTATTCGCGTTCTTTCCATCATCGGCCTTCTTCAGGTGCAACAGATTGGCTTCCTCCTGTGCCAGCACAGGCCCCCACAAACTATCTCCGCATTCGTCCGGAAAATTGGGAATCGGTTCAACCTGTTCCGGCAAACCTGCGTTCTGCTTTTCACCATCATCCGAATGCTGTACGGGATCAATGTTGGGATCTTTCTTATCCATATATCTTTCTACTGTTTTTAAAAAAAAATTGAATGAGGGGCCTGTTACTGTCAAGACCTGTTTCTTAGCGGATGTCGTTTAGCTAAGAGATCTTCCCACACTGGCTCGATGACTCGATGACTCGATGGCCGATGACCGATGGCCGATGGCCGAGTGCCGCATTCGCATGGAAGCTATTGCTGCTAATTGGTATAGGGTATTGACACTAGTAGGTATATGTATTTTTCGGCCATCGGTCATCGGCCATCGGCCATCGGTCATCGGTCATCGGCACTCGGTCATCGGTCATCGGCACTCGGCCATCGGTCATCGGTCATCGGCCATCGGTCATCGAATTATCTTTCGGGAAAATCATTAAACTAAACGACATTGGTTTCTTACCCGGCAGTTTGTTCTGTCTGAAGTTTGGTGGCTGCTGTACGTGCAACCTTCCTGTCAAGGAAATCCCTGATCGTTGAAGCGATCTCTCCGCCGAAACTTTCCAGGGCAAAGTGACCTGTTGGATATAAATGGAATTCGAGATTCCTGACATCCTTTTTGTAGGCCTCTGCTCCCACTCCAGGGAAAATATAATCATCTTTACCATATACGATCAGCATTTCCGGATCATATTTCCGCAGATATGCCTGCCAGTTCGGATACTGCTTTACGTTATTCTGGTAATCATAGAACATAGCGATCTGTATATCGTCATTTTCAGGACGAAGCAGGTGGCGCAGATCGATCTCCCAGTTGTCAGGCGAGATCGCATCCACGTCAGGTACATGATGCGTGTATTGCCATTTCAGTCCTTCGGGACTATGAAAAGTCCTGCATTTCTCAATGGCGTCCTGGTCATTTCTGTCTTTCCACAATGCTTTGATCGGATCCCAGAAAGTTTCCAGTCCTTCTTCATAGCAACATCCGTTTTGCACGATCAGTGTCTCAATTTTTTCCGGATATTTTGACGCGAGCGTCCAGCCGACTGGTGCGCCGTAGTCCATCAGGTAAAGACTGTACTTTTCAATTCCCAGTTGACCGAGCAAGCCTTCTACAATGGAGGCAAAATTTTTAAATGAGTATTCAAACGCTGCGATGGGCGGCTGTTCACTGCGGCCATAACCCGGATAGTCTGGCGCGATCAAGTGATACCTGTCTGACAGATCATTGATCAGGTTGCGGAACATATGTGAGGAAGTAGGATATCCGTGGAGCAATACGAGTGTAGGTGCGTCAGCCGGACCAGCTTCCCTGAAAAAAATCTCCACTCCATTTACAGTCAAAAATCTGTACTGTGTTTTGTTTGTCATCTTTTTAAATTTAATTGTTAGAAAATATAATTGGTTGATTGATTTATTTTTCGCCCGCAGCTTTTAAAATAACTTTGGCTACTTCTTCAGGTTTTGATAACATGGAGACATGACTCGCCGGAAGATGCGTAGTGATAGCGCCGATATTTTTAGCCATTTCCTTCTCGAGTTGCGGTGAAATGATCTGATCGTTGTCTGATACGATGTAATAAGACGGTTTGTTCTTCCATGCAGGATTGGTGATCTTAGCGCCAAGTGTGCTTACATGAAAACGACCCTGCACTGCTGCAATATTCTTCGCTTCCTGCTGGGGCAGGTCCTGCGCAAAATATTTGACCACTGCTTCTTCTTTCAAACGGATATAACCATCGGTCACCACCGGATCACTTAATCCTGGAACACCGGGCACCTTCCTCACCTCATGCGCATCTTTGCTGAGGCTTTCGATGCTTTGTCCCGCATCAGGTGCATAGGCCGCTACATACACAAGAGCTTTCACTTTTTCCGCATTCCCTGCTTCCGTAATGACAACGCCACCCCATGAATGCCCGACGAGGATAACATCTCCCTGTATTTCGGCAAGGGCTCTTTCTGTAAAAGCCACATCATCGCTTAAAGAGGTAAGCGGATTCTGCACACTGATGGTTTGATAACCCTTCTTTTGCAGGATCGGTATCACTTTGTTCCATGATGAGCCGTCCGCAAATGCGCCGTGCACTAATACAATAGTCGGCTTGCCTGCCGGTTCCTGTGATGTTGACGGTTTACTTATATCTGCCAGGTAAAGACCAGATAGTAAAGAAAAAATCAGGGCGACACTGCCCAGGTAGTTTGATCTCAGCTTTTTCATTTTGCGTTTTTTTGGTTTGATGAATGGTTATTGATCATGCCGCTCACAATGCGTTGCTTGTTTTGCGGTCATAAATAAAACGATGTATCAATTCTGCCACATACTGGTGATGCTCCTCGAGCAGGCAATGTCCTCCATCGATCTGCACTATTTCTGCACCAGGAAGGTCTTTTCTGTACGCCTCTGCCCCTGCAGCGATGAACATCGCATCATTCTTTCCCCAGAGCACGAGTGTATCAGGCAATGAGGTTCTGAAGTATTGTTGCCATTCAGAGTATTTCGGATAATTATGCTGGTAATCCCGGAAGAGGGCCAATTGGATTGTATCGTTTCCCGGCCTGTCGAGATAATACTGATCCGTGATATAGCTATCGGGATTGACTGTAGCCGGATCACCCGCACCGTGCAGGTATTGCCATTTGGTAGCGTCCAGGCTTAAGAAAAATCGAACTGCTTTTTCATTTTCCCCATCCGGCTGTTGTGCATACTGCGTCAGGGGTTGCAATAGTGACCCCAAGCCTTCTGCATAGGCATTTGCATTTTGAATGACCAGTGCGCGGAAAAGTCCCGGCCGGCGAACGGCAATTCGCATTCCTACAGGCCCGCCGTAATCCTGCATATAAAGTATGATGTTGTTCAGTTGAAGCTCATCGATAAACCGCTCGATGATTATCGAAAGGTTTTCAAATGTGTAATTGAACTCCTTTACATCCGGCGCACTGCTTTGTCCAAATCCGGGATAGTCAGGCGCTACGAGATGAAAGGAATCCGACAGTTCTCTGATCAGATCCCTGAACATATGTGAGGAAGACGGGAATCCATGCAATAGAAGTAAGGTGGGCTGATCTTTTCTACCCGCTTCACGGTAAAAAATATCGAGACCGTTGATGGCTACCGTTCGGTAGAATATTCTATTTTTCATCTTTTATTTTTCTTTGTCGATAAACTTTTTTGAGATCTCTCCTATCCCGGATAAACTTCCAGACTAGTCAACTCATACTTCTTCACTTCCGAAAAATTCTTACCGCTCCCTTTTTTAAAGAACTTGCTGAAATGAGCATAGTCGCTGAAGCCAAGATCGCAGGCCACTTCTTTAAGACTGGCACCCGTGAGATTGACTTTCCTGATGGCCTCCATGATGACCCGTCTCCGGATATGGGAACTGGCAGAATTTCCTGTTGCTTTTTTGATTGCAAGGTTCAGGTAGCTGGGAGTAATGGAAAGAAGGGCTGCATAGTCGGATACTTTTTTATTGGTTCTGAAATTCTTTTCCAGCAGAACATTGAATCGCTGGATCAGTAAAAACCTTCTTCCATCATCGGGATCGTCACGCAGCCGGTTGATCTTTCTCATCAGATTGAACAGTAAGACGTTCATAAATCCACTCAGGATCTGCAGCTTGAAATTGGTTTGGGTCTCGAACTCCACCCGCATCATCTCGCACAATTTCATACTCTCGTACATCGCTGTATCTTCCAACCTGATCACTTCTTTGCGCAAAGACATTACCTGGAATACCGGAAAATATAAACCGGCAAACTCCCTGTCGCCGCTGAGAATAAGCGCCTGGTTGAAGCGTATCAGGAAACCTTCGGTGTCTTTGCCTGCTTCAACCCGGTTATGCCTGTTCCGGGATGTGCAGTAGAAACTATTAGCAGTAAGGAGCGGCCTGCTTTCCGGCAAAGTAAGTGTCGCTTTACCGCGCGAGACCAGGCAGATCTCAAACATCTCCTCTCCTACAGGTGCGTCTTGCAGATCTGTAAGGTTTGAAAGGGGCTGTATGCTGAAATAAGCATACTGACCGGGCATCTTAAAAGCCGGAGGAACATCGGTTGTAAAGATTTTCTTCATTGCATTAAAGTCTTTGAGTTAGCCAGCTGATTATATCATTTAAAACGACTTCATTATCCAGGTCGTTCAATAGATCATGGTAGTGACCTTCATACAACTTCAGCTCCCGGTCAATGGAAGAAACGTGTTGCATGATGTACTTGCTTCCGGAAGGTTTTGTAGCCCTGTCTGCCGTTCCATGAAGAAGCAATAGAGGAAGTGTGATCCGGTTGATCTCTTTCTTCAATAATGCTGATGCCAGCAACAGTTGCTGCATCGTTTTAGCAGGTTGCTTCTCATTGACCAGTAAAGGATCATTTGTCATGGCATCCACAACAGCCATATCACGGGAGAAGTCTCCATTCTTCAATTGGATCAGCCTTGCATGCGGAATTAAATGGGCCAGCAGCTTTATAACATTCAGGGCAAAACCGGGAGCTGGCAACTGAAAGGCAATGCTCTCTGAGATCAATCCTTGTAACTTATCCTGGTAAAGAATTGCATATACTGAAGCGAAGACACTCCCGGCACTATGCCCGAATAAAAAAATGGGTAAGGGAGGCTGGGCGGTTGCGATCCTGAGCAATTCATTAATATCAGCAATAATATCGCGATAGTCGTTGATATAATAACGTTCACCGTCGGAGTGGCCCCGCCCCCTTAGATCCAGTGCATATACATCAAAATCATTTTCGGTTAACCGGAGAGCCAGCTTTTGAAAATACTGGCTATGTGAATTGAGGCCATGAACAAGCAGCACAATTCCCTTTGGATTATTATTCGTCTTCCATACACGGTAAAAAATAGTCTGTCCATCATTTGTTTTAAAATCAGCAGTAAACTGGCTGTCGTTTGGATGCATAAGCATTAGTTAAGCTTGAGGTTTGTGATTGTTGCCATACAGATCGTCTGTTATAGCAGATCACTTGTTTGCATCCAGTTAGTCTATTAATGTGCCACTTCACGAATAAAAACAGATCATACAGATTGACTATTCCAATCCGTTCTTAGTCAGTGCCTTAATAAAGTGTGTGCAGATCGTGGAAATGTAAAAATGAAATAACAACTCCATTTTATTGGGAGTTGCTATTAAAAAAATCCAAAAATTTTGGAGATAGTATTTGCGCTATTTTGACGAGGTGGTAGTACCCGGAACTGAAGGCCATTGTCCGGAATGTGGAGCATGTTCAATGATCACAAAACAAAACCGGTGTCTCTGACATCGCCACGAATGCCAGACGATCAGCATGCTTTAATAAGTATGCTGATCGTCTGAAATATCATCCTTGGTGATATTCAGCTTTGCTATCTTGGCTTCAAGCGTTGTTGGTTTGATATTTAATAATTCCGCCGCCCCTTTGGCTCCACGGATCCGTCCTTTAACTTTTTTCAGAACGGAGATCATGTAAGATCTTTCGGTTTCCCGCTGGATCTGTTTGATATCTTCAAACGAGTTCGTCAGCCCGTTGCCCATCTCTTTTTCCTCCACCCTCGCTAACACTCTTTTTAGTTCGAGCTTTGATTTTCCGTCATTCAGGATCACGGACTGCTCCAGAATATTTCCCAGCTCGCGGATATTACCGGGCCAGTCATATGCTGCGAGTTCATCGGCCATTGACTGCGAAATACCATGGAAGGGCTTATTGAATTCCTTGCAAAATTTGTCGGCAAAATATAATGCTAGCGCATATATATCACTTTTTCTTTCACGCAAAGGAGGAAGCGTGATAGGAAAAGCATTCAATCGATAATAAAGGTCGAGCCTGAACCTTCCCTGTGCTACTTCCTGTTCCAGGTTCTTGTTGGTCGCTGCCACAACGCGTACATTAACTTTGATCGGAGATGAACCACCTACATATTCTATCTCCTTTTCCTGTAAAACACGCAGCAGTTTCACCTGCATGCCCAGTGGCAATTCACCGATCTCATCCAGGAAAATGGTTCCGCCCTGCGCCTGCTCGAATTTCCCTTTCCTTTTTTCACTGGCGCCTGTAAACGCGCCCTTCTGATGTCCAAACAATTCAGACTCGATCAGCGTAGGCGGAATGGCGCCACAATTCACTTTTACAAAAGGTTCTTTTTCCCTTCCTGAAAGGGTATGGATCAGCTGGGCCACTTTCTCTTTGCCTGTTCCGCTTTCTCCGAATATCAAGACCGACGTATTGTACGGCGCTACCTGCGCGGTAAGATCAAGGGCTGACAACAATAAGTGATGGCTGCCAATAATACTTTTAAATCGTACATCATTCATCTCCTGATGGAGCGACTGCCCGAAAATATCTGGAAGAGCCAGCGATGAAGTCGCCGCGTCTGAATACAGTGTTTCCCCAACCTCCGTAAGGCAATCATTTAATCGGTCTAATAACGCAATATGATCGTCTGTATAAATATTTTCCTGCCGGCTGTAAAAAAAGTACTGCACGGACCGGCCATCATTCAGACTGACAGACAGCGAGAGATATGACTGCAAATCGAACGCCCGCGTCATCAACCCAGATAAAGTCGATACCACTTCTTGCTTCTCCGTCCTGCCCCTTGAGATACCTGTCTCACCGGCCTGAGCATTTTCGGGATCCGCCGTAACCTCACTCTCTTTCAAACCCGTGATGATAAGCAATTCCTTTTTACTTATGAACTGGTACTCATCAAACCCTATACGCAGGTATCCCTTGTCAATTGAACTGTTTGTGACCGTTTCTTTGTATGCCGAAATAAAAAGGTCAAATGGAATGAACGACTGCAGCTGCCTGACGATCTTTAAGATCCTTTGGTCAACGGTAATTGCTTCACTGCTGGCTTTTTTAAGCTTATCCTGCAGCAATGCCTCCTGTCGCAGTTTTGCTTCAGTGCTTTGTTCATGCCGGTACCACGCAATATCCAATGTTACGAGGAGATCTTTTTTGCGGAATGGTTTCACCAGAAAACCATAGGGGTCGGTTGCCTTAGCTTCTTCCAGGATTCTCTGGCTGGAATTAGCCGATAAAAAAACGAAGGGGATATTTTCAGCCCGCAGCTCTTTTGCTATTTCAATACCGGAAGAATTTCCTTCCAGGCGGATATCGAGCAACACCATATCGGGTTTTTCCCGGGTGATCAACTCTGCCGATTCGTTTGCGGAAGCAGCGATACCCGTTACTTTATAGCCAGCCTCCGTTAAGATCAACCGGAGATCATTCGCTACGATAAATTCGTCTTCAACTATCAATAAGGTTTTACTCATGAAATCGCCATTATTTCGTTAACTGTGGATTTCTCCACACGCTCGACCGTTGCTTTCCGGAACCGTACCGTTATATGCAATCCGTTATCGCTTTTAAAGGTCAGAGTGCCGCCAAGCTGTTTCGCCAGCCCGCGCATCAGATCAAAACCCAGTGAATTATGCCGGGATATATCAAGTCCTGCCGGTAAGCCTACTCCGTTATCAACTATTTGCAGCACTAAACGATCATCTGAATCCTGATGCAATGTTAGACGTACCGTTCCTTCCCTGCTTCCCGGAAAAGCATATTTCATTACATTAACGATACATTCGTTAATGATCAGGCCGAGCGGGATTGCCTGTGACACATCAAGATCCAGTGGTTCGATCTCCTGTTCAAAAACGATCCTCTTCTCCGTGTCAAAACTTTCCTGCACATAAGATACCAGCTCATTAATGTAATCCTGCATGGCAATACAGGACATGTTATCTGAAAGGTACAATTTCTGATGGATCAATGCCATTGCCTGCATGCGGCGTTGGCTGTCATTTATCGCCGTCCTTGCATCCCTGTTATCGATGTATACTGATTGTGAGTTCAACAGGCTGATCACGATCTGCAGATTGTTCTTCACCCGGTGGTGGATCTCTTTCAACAGCCATTCCTTATCGTCAACAAGGTCCTGCAGTTGTTCATTTTTCAGGCTGATCACTTTATTGGCTCCCTGCTTCAACCTGTTTTGGCGGTATAAAAGCCCCGCGATGATCAGGACTGCGATAATACCGGCAATGGTGAGGTTTCTCAGAAGAGCGTCCCGTTTCGATCTTTCCTTTTCGAGTGCAGCCTGTTGCGTTAACTGGGAGATCTGACCTTCCTTTTCCTGTATCTGGTATAATACCTGTAGCTCCTCTGCCTGCCGGACCTTTGTTACTTTGAAAGTTGCATCAAGCAGTGTAACGTATTTTTTGTAGTGTGCTACGGCCGATCGATCATCCCCAAGTAAAGAATCGATAGTGATCAGGGTGCGGTAGAGATCCAGATCAGCGGTTAGAGGCCGTAGTCTTGAGCGTGGGGCCAGGAGATGAGCGTCCAGAATTTTCCTTGCCTTCCGGTACTCTCCTTTTTTCATTAAAAGAAAGCCAGTCAGTTCGTCAATGTCCGTTCTCCGGAAAGGTGGCCTGAATGTTTCAGCAAGGGTCTCCAGTGAATCCATTTTTGCCAGGTGCCATTCAACCATTTTCAGTTGGTTATTGTACAAATAGCCATAAGCAAACGCATAATGATAAGTAAATTGATCCGCCAGTGTTTCCTGCGGGGTCACCTGCGTTGAAATATTCTTTACCATTTCCAGGGCCTCTTTACTCTTTCCATTCTGCGACATACGATAAACAACAGCTATCATCTGGTTATAGACCGTTGGATTCCGTTGTCGCAGGAAATGCTGGATCGCTTTTTCGATCACGGCAAAACTTTCCTCTTCCCGGCCTTCTGAGGAAAGCATGAGAGCCAGGTTACTGTGAAAGTATCCCCATCCTATACTGTCGCGGCAATTCTCTGACACTTTGATCATTTCAAGTGTGTATCGCAATGGTTCGCCAAATTTGCCCATGAAGGTATTGACCATTGATAGCGCCTGCGCATTATAGTGTATATATGGAAACTGAATGGACTCCGCGAGACGATATGCCTGCTCCAGTATCTCATGGGCTGTCTCCAATTGGCCCGAGGCCGTGAACAAATAACCGGCATCTGTCAGCGCATTGATCTCCCCTTCCGTATTGCCAAGGCTGTGATAGATTGCGGCAGCCGCGCGGGTGTCATTGATCTTACCGGGAAAAGTCGCACCCATTGGCCGCGTATACCTGCTGCGGTAAGCCAGTGCTTTTGCTTCTGTTTGTTTATCTCCCGCATCCCTGCACTGCCTGATCAGCCGTGCGTATATTGAATCCCCCTGGGAGTTACTGGCCTGTAAATACATTTTTCCCAGCAGGCAAAGGGCGTGCCGTCCCATCACAGGTTCGTTAAGTTTCCGGCTTTCAGCAATAGCCTGCTGAAGATAATATTCGACGCTGTCCCTGAAATAAGTATAGCTGTTCCGCTGAAATGCGTAATACGACCCCAGCAGTAACAACCGCTGAAGACGCTTCCGGCCGCTTGCTGCTGACAGCTGGCGGACACCGGTTGCCGGGTCTTTCCTGTCGATCCATTGCGACTCCTTAAAAAGGTCCTGGTCCCCGAAACCTTCTGACAGTACAGAAAACCGGCTCAGACCGAGTGAGTGACTGGCCTTGAACAAAGCACTGTCGAGATCAACCTGGCCTTCATTTACTACATTGATAAAAGTAGAACTCAATAACAGATACAGTCGCTGCCATGACTCTTTGTCCTCCTGCGGAGGGTGATAGGTATACGTTGGTAAAGTGTTTGGCGAGGAAGCTCCGGTTTGTGCATTTACTTGTATCATCACGCTGACCAGCAG
Source organism: Terrimonas ginsenosidimutans (assembly GCF_022012415.1). Taxonomy (GTDB): domain Bacteria; phylum Bacteroidota; class Bacteroidia; order Chitinophagales; family Chitinophagaceae; genus Terrimonas_A; species Terrimonas_A ginsenosidimutans. Next base: position 203,256 of record NZ_JAKLTR010000007.1, on the reverse strand, counting down.
ACATGTCAAAGCTAATTTGAACATAGATTCCTTTTTTCGATGCAGAGTTGCGAACTTTTAAAGATAGGAAATAAAGTTCCTGCGCCTTCAGCTGTTATAATTAATACAGCATTTGCGTGTGTTTGAACAGGTGCATGCGCCGGTCAGAGCTTCCCCGGCAGGTATGTTAGCGAGGTTAAATACGAAAAACATAGCATAGTGGTTAACAGGTCATTCCTCCTCCTTATTAAACAGGTACATTCGATGAGAATGATAAGAAAAGATCTCTACGACCAATAACTGCCGTCTGCAAGCAACTGATCGGGTCGAGTTGAAGCCATCATGATCGTTTCCCAAAAACAAAAAGAAAAGGCTGATCTGCTACATGGGCTAATGGCTGGCAATGATCTTCCGTTACAAAAAAGCCAAGGCAGACAGGTCAGAAGCCGGTACGCCTGCGACACCTCATCCCCGAAAATGATCAGGCATTCAGAACCAAAATCATCGCCCAGGAACAATACACAAATGTAATCTATTGAAATTCAAACTATTTATTTCCAGATACCGGAAGGTTCCTCGAGCCCTAGAATACTAAATATTTTAGTATCTTTACTACCCGATCAAAAACGGAAAGTGAAGTATGGAACAACTCGTATCAGTCAACAATACCGGTATCGATTCCGCCGGTCTTCCTGCAGACTATATGGCGGCCGTGGGAGAATTTATCTGGAATGCCTTTGATGCAAATGCAACCCATGTCGACATTCAGTTTTCCGCCAACAGCCTCGACTTTATCTCTTCCCTCTCCATCGCCGATAATGGACAGGGAATTGATCTCGATACGATCAACCAGACCTTCGGCAACTTCATGGATTCGCTCAAGAAGTCCTCATTCAGAAAATCATCCTCTTCTGTTCGTGGTAATAAAGGAAAGGGCCGGTTTTCCTTTGCCACGTTTGCCAGTTCGGCCAGGTGGGAAACAACATTCAGGGATCCTGAATCAGACAGATTGCTGGATTATACTATCGACATCCACCGTAACAGCAAGAACAAATATGTAACAGGCAACAGGCATATCTCGAAAAACAAAGAAACCGGCACAACCGTCCGGCTGCACGAGTTGTTCGATGTAACAGCCTACTCGTTTTCCAAGCCGGAGTTCATCAACTACCTCGCGAAGGAATTCGGGTGGTTCCTGTTATTGAATAAAGAAAAGAAATTCAGGATCTCTATAAATGGAGAACCTATCTCCTATCAAACCCTGATCGCCGAAAGCGATTCGATCAGGTTTGCTGTAAACAAGGACGAAAAGCTGGCAGCATTCCGCATCACATTTGTCCGCTGGCAGGAAAAGATCGGCGATAAATTTTACTTCTACTTCCTGAACGGCAGGCAAACGGAGGTTTTCAAAGAGCTGACATCATTCAACAACAATGCACTCGGATTTAACCATAGCGTCTATGTCGAATCTGCATTCTTTGACAACTTCAATCCGAATGATAAAGAACAATCGCTTACACTGGATGGCTCGGCTACCAGATCCTCTCCTGTGTTCAAAAGCCTGACAGCCAGACTGCAAAAGCTGCTGAGAGAAAAACAGAAGAATTTTGTTAGCGAACAAGCTGCTTCCCAGCTGATCGAAGGATATGAAAGGTCTGGCGTGATCCCTGCATTTAAAACAAACAAGTATGATCAGGCACGCAAGGCAGACCTGCTCAATGTAGTAAAAGCGATCTATTGCATTGAGCCGAAACTATTTCTGGGGCTCAACAAAGAGCAACAGAAGATCAGTGTTGGGCTCATCAATATCTTACTGGAAAAAGACGAACGGGAAACGATCCTCGACCTGATCGGCCGGATCATATCCATGACCGCTGCCGAACGCAACGAACTATCCCAGGTGCTGCAAAAAACGACCATGGCCAATATCACGAAAATGGTTTCTCTGATCGAAGACCGGTACAGGGTCATTCTATTGCTTAAATCACTGGTATATGATCAGAAAAGATTTACCTCTGAGATCCGACATCTGCAAAAAGCGATCGAAGAGAACTACTGGCTGTTCGGCGAGCAATATCACCTGGTTTCCGCCAATGAAGCATTCAACCAGCTTTATGATAAATATGTCGACTTCCTGAACGGCAACCCCGGTAAAGGCAGCAGCAGGAAAGATGGTAAGATCATGTCCGCCCGGCGACCCGACCTGTTCCTTTGCCGTAAACGTGCGGTGCCTGATATGTTTGACCAGGAGCTCCAGATGGAAGAAAATATAATGGTCGAATTAAAACGTCCCTTGGTCGATATCGGGGTTGAACAGATCCGCCAGATAGAGGATTATATGGAGATCATCCGCTCAGACGATGCATTCAATTCACAAAAACGACTATGGAAGTTCATCATTATCGGTAACAAAGTGGATGAATATGTGAAGGGACAGTATGACTCGATGAAAGAAAAAAACCGCCGCTTCCTCGTAAAAGCCGCACACAATTATGAGATCTATGCTTATTCCTGGGACGATATATTCACCCTGTTCGATCTGCGGCACTCTTTCCTGGCGGATCATCTGAACTTTAACAAGGAAGTGATCAGGCATCAGTTAACGGAAAAAGGCATTGAACTGAATGGCGTAAATACGCCGGAAGAAATACTGGAAGAGATGATGGAGCATTGAGCTTTTCAAATGATCGGTAAATCATGCAGGGACAAGACCTCTATCAAAAAAGCAGGTCTGCAAGGTTCCAACGGCGGGCGTTTATGAAACATCAGCACACCTGCAGACCCATTATGAATCGCCATTCAATGACCGATGAGAACAGCCGGTCCATAGTCGCGTAAAGCTTCCTTTCGAGACCGATGTTCGTGTAACGCGGTCGTTAGTTATATTTCCCTCGTAATTTATCATTCAACTCCCCTCCGGGATATAGCGCAATGAGCCGGTCAGCGAGCTCTTTTTCTTTTCCATTATTCAAATGCAAAAGATTATTGGCTAAATAAAAATATCTTGATGCGGACGGAAGCTCCTGCAAAGCAAACTCAAACTTTTCCTTGTCAAATTCCTTATAAGTGATCAGTTGGCTGTTCCGCTTGCTGAACTTAAAAGTCAGGTATAACTCAAGGAATTCATTATACTCCTGGCTGATCATCGTGGCATGATCCAGGTTTTCTTTATTGAATTCAACAACATTACTTATTTCTTCAGGAATTTTATTGCTGAATATTTTTGATACCTCTTCTTTATTGTTCAATAACAGATACCTGAGAAATTCCTTCCGGCCAGCAAATTCAATTTCAGACTTTGTATAATTATACAGGAACGGACTAATATATTGCTGCTCCTTATTTAATAAGGTCAACAACTCCCCTACTTTGCTTTTCATTTTCTCAATGGCGAGATTGATATTTTCTACATCCTTCAATCTCACGTCAGATCTCGGGTCCAGGGTTTCATCAAGCGCATTATCCAGATCAAAGGTAGTTTGATAAAATTCAGAGTTGTATTTATTCGCATTGGAGAATTCAATCAGTGTCTTACCGTAGCGTTTCGTCTTTGTCAAGTTGACCTCTGTTTCCGTTCCCGGCTCTATCAGGTAGGTTGTGATCGGATGATCATAGAATTTCTGGCAATATCCTCTATAATATTTATCAGTTAAATTCTCAAATAACACATCGTGTCTCAGATCGAGAAATTTTCGTTCAGGCGTTATAAAAACAATAAATGGCTCATTGGACTGATCGAACACATGGTCGAAAGTTTTATCCGGCGTTAGCACTTTGAAACCTTCGGAGGTTGAATAGGGAGAATGGAAGGTGAACGTGGCAAAGTAGACGGTATCGGTAGGCCAGTTATTCACTTTACCCCTGATAGTTGTGGCTGTCTTTGTATTCAATTCGCGATCAAATGGGATTTTCTCCGGTTGTTGATTACAGGCAGGCGTGAATAACAGCAGTATGGGAACGAACCGGGAGGAGATCTTTCTGATCTGGAAAAAATCTGAGCGAAGGGATCTTATCATATTTTTGGGATAAATAATTAAACTGAACGATGGAACACAGTGATCCGAAGCAACAACATTGCTTTGAATCTTCTCTGATTCCCGTTATTGAAACATGGAGTACTTCTTTGTAAAAATGAAGCTTTCGCTTACCGGCTATTTCAGCTTTCGCCTTCTCCTGAAATCGATAAAGCCGATGACAAGGAACAGGAACGAATATCCGAATGAGGTCCATTCAACCTGGTTGAGCCGGGGACTGAACAGCGAAGAAAATCGTATGGCAGGAAAACAATAGGGAAAATAAGGAGATGCGGATGAATGATATTCAAGCACCAGCACGGTTCCAAACAACCACAGTGTTAAGCCGATTGCAATGGGAACGATGAAATTGCGCGATCTTAACCCGATCCAGAATTGCACAGCACAGATACCCAGGCATGAAAGATAGGTATGAACGTTCTCTTGCAGCACTTTACTTGCGTCAAATGAATGATTCAGAATATTGAACTGGGGAAGGATAAAATGTGAGGCAATCACTACAACCCAAATGAACAGATGACTGGCGACCAGGAACAAGATCATCAGGAGATGAATATTCAGAAACTTGGCTACAAAGACATCTTCCTTTTTTTGAGGCGATGTGAGCACTTGCTTCCAGGTGGAATTCTTGAATTCTATTTGAGGAAGAAGCGTGCAGATAAGCACAATAAACAGGGGAAACAATGCCAGCCCTGTCATATCCGATGATAACTTGAACATGGCATTGATCGGATCCTTACTGGCCCTTCCTTCCCCGGGCAGGCCATCCGCAATGATATTGATCAATAGAATAAAAGGGATCACAGCTGCGCCAATTAATGTAAAGTAAAAGGCTGCCGTGCGTTTTGATTTGAGTATTTCTGAACGAAAAGATATTATCAGGCTCATGACTGGGAAGATGTAAGGTCAATAAATAATTGTTCGAGATCGTTTTTCTGAGGACAGACAAGATATACATCAAGTGCGTGCTGCGTCAGTATCCGGGTAATATTTGCTACCTGCTGCAGGTCGTGGAAAGCGATCGATACATTCTCTTCTGCTTTTTCTGGTTGATGATCGCGCAGCAGTTCAAATGCCTTTTCGTTATCGGATGTATTTATGAGTAGTCTCGCCCCCTTTCGTTGAAAGGACTGAAGATCTGACAGCGTCCCCTGGAATAACATCTTTCCTTTCAGGATGATCCCGACGTGTGAGACCATTTTTTCTACTTCACCTAAAAGGTGACTGGAAATAACAATCGTCATGCCGTGCTCCCTGTTCAGTCTTTTGATCAGCTCACGTAGTTCAATGATGCCGGCTGGGTCAAGTCCGTTAGAAGGTTCGTCCAGGATCAGCAGTTCCGGGTCAGGTAAAAGCGCCAGTGCGATCGACAACCTTTGCTTCATACCCAGGGAAAATTTCTTCACCGTTTTTTTCCCTGTGTCACCGAGGCCAACAATATGCAGGACCTCTTCCACTCTTGCTTTTGAGGCTCCGTACACAGCCCTGTATACATTCAGATTTTCTTTCGCTGTCAAATGAGCGTAAAGGGATGGCGACTCGATCAGAGACCCTATTTTTTTAAGCACACCGATCCTGTTTGAATGAAGATGCTGCCCGAATATTTCGATGCTGCCATCCGGGGAATCCAGCAAACCAAGGATCAGGCTTAGGGTGGTCGTCTTTCCTGAGCCATTTGGGCCCAGGAAACCGTAGATACTTCCCCTTTCTACCTGCAGGTTGATCTCTGACAAGGTCTTTTCCTGGGCGGAATAGTAGTAAGACAGCGCATTGGTTTTGATAACTGGATTATTCATTTTTTAGCTTGTTATAGTATAAAATGTAAGTCTACTCAGGCATGCAGATCAATGCCTGTCGCCGTTTGGAGCGTCAAAAAAGTTTACTGGTGTAGATGGAACGCGGCGTCCGCTTCGTTACTACTACGCTAATCAGGTATCAAGGTTTTCCAACCTCACTGCCCTATCCTGTTCTGTTCTTCCCCTGCGCTGCCACTCGTCCTTTTAACAGGTGCGATCTTTTTCCCTTTGCTGAAATTGTATGTAAAGCCGATCGTAACTATTTGCGTTTCGCTACGCTGCCGGAGATTCACATCTACATTGGCATACCGGCTTTTCCCTCTCATCCTTTGACTGTAAAAAATATCCCGGGCAGTCAGGCGGACAGTGCCTTTACCTTTCAGTACCTGCTGGCTTACTCCTGCCCCGATGACCGTAACCGGTTTAACCCGTATCACTCCCTCCAGCCACCCGCTCCTGAACATGCCATTCAATTCCGCGGTAAATGTTTTGCTGATCTTGAATTGCTGTGTACCGTTTATTACAAAACTGGTAGCGGACAGCCTGATCGGGTCGTTGCTTATCACACCTTTGTATTTGTCATAGTTCACATTAATGTTGATGTTACTCGTCCACCATTTGGCAACGGGCGTATTTGCATTCACCGACAGCCCGAATGTATTCAGCGAGGAAACGTTCTCCGGCATATTGTATGCCTCCTCTCCTTTCTGCTGGATGACCTCCTGGATAATATCCTTTACATTGGTATAGTTCAGCGTGGTCGTCACCTGGTTGTTCCAGGTATGTGTGAGCTCCACATTATTACTGATGGAAGGTTTCAGATTGGGGTTACCCTGACTGTAAGTGTACCTGTCAAGAAAACGGATAAAAGGATTCAGGCTTTGGTAACTTGGCCGGCGCACCCGTCTCCCGAAATTTGCCCCGAAGTTGTTTTTATCATTTGCCTTGTACTGGAAGTACGCAGTAGGAAACAGCTGGGTATAATGCCTGCTGAAATTTTCACCTGTTGATTTTTGTTGACCGGTAGCATTGGTATTTTCCATGCGCAAGCCAAACTGTGCACTGATCTTTTTCGAGAGCGGCGTGCTTAAGTTCAGATAGGCGGCGTTGATATTTTCCTGGTACACGAAGTGATTGCTACGATTCAGATCGGGGATCACCTGCCCATACTGCACACTGTCATAACGGGCATTATTATCCGTTCTGACGATGCTGGTCTTAATACCAGCTTCAAATCTTGCGTCTTTGCCGAGAGGATGCAGGTAATCCACTTTAGCGCTATATACATCTATGTCTTGCGGCAACAATCCTGTCAGCGTATCCGCTTTACTGATCGGGTTGCCAGTGGCATCAGTATAGGAGTTCACCATGAACAGATCATTGTCCGTGATATGCTTTACGAAGTCGATATCCGAAGTGATCTCCTTTCCCTTTTGGTCCAGTATTCTCCGATAGTTCAGGTTTGCATTGATACTTTTCCAGGCACTCTCTGTATTGACAAATGCATCTGTTACGGTCTGCAGTTGTTTTACAGCATTAGAGATGAGAGTGGTATTTGGATTATCGGATGACATCTGTCTCGCATTGAGGTTAACAACGGCGCCAAAAGTTGTTCGTTTATCCGCAAAGAAATCAACCCCAAATTTTGCATTGTAGGCATTGCCTGCGGAGTTCCTCGTTGTAACCTGGTTGAAGATCTTCAAAACGGAATTATTGTTATCGTCAAGAATATTCCTGTCGATATTCATTATTTGAAATCTTTTCTGATAATTATGACTGAGGTTGGTGAAGAAATTGAATTTTGCGTTCCTGTAGTTGAAATTGAAACCCTCATTCGTTTTTGGATACTTTCCTTGTGAATAAGCGACGCTGGCAGAACCATTGAAGCCAGCGGTAATAGCTTTTTTTGTTTTAATATTGATAATGCCTGCTGTACCAGCGGCTTCATATCTCGCAGGCGGGTTGGTCATGATCTCGAGCTGATCCAACTGACTTGAGTTCATGTTGCGCAAGAGATTAGCCAGGTCTGGCCCGCTTAATTGTGTTGGCCGGCCATCCACCAGGATCAGTACTCCTTCTTTTCCTTTCAGGCTGATATTGCCGTCACGGTCAACGGTAACTCCAGGAGCTTTCTCCAGTACTTCCAAAGCAGAGGTTCCAATGTTGGTAATGGATGCTTCCACATTAACAATGGTACGGTCTATCCGTTGTTCAACCAGCGGCCGCTTTGAAGAAACGGTTACACCGGCGAGGTCCTTACTAACCGGGACCAGTGTGAGAGAGGGCACATGTACAACGGGGTCTTTGGGTGCGAGTTCTATCTTGCCTGACCACGCTTTCAAATGCCCCACAGCTGTAGCGGAAATAAGATAATGTCCGCCTGCTATGTTCTCAAAAACATAAGAGCCCTGATTATTTGTTGTTGAAAGCTTAACGACGGCAGAGTCCTTAGCACGCAGCAGGCTGATGGTGGCACCTTCCGCAGGCTTTCCATCTTTAGAAATATTTCCCGACAGCTTTCCTGTATTTTGAGCCATCGCACCTATGACGGAAAAAATAAAACAGAAGGATAAGGTTAATGATTTCATGGTAGTTTGATTTTACTTGAGTCAGGTCCGGGCATGGCGCTGCCAGTTGGCACTTTACAGGTAGCCAGCATAGGTTAGCCGATGACGGAAATATTAAGGGTTGTTAGGGATCGGAGAGATTTTTGCTTTTAATAAATGTTTGGATTGAAGTATCAGTTGCGATGTGGAGTCTGTTGCGATGGTCAGTTGACCAATCTCACTCCCATCATCCTTAAGAGAAGAGTTCTTCAATTGGATCTCCAGATTATCGATCTGTACATTATCAAGGAAAGTAGTGTTGGAATTACCGGAGGCATTTACTTTCAGGTGCCCCAACTGGATCTTCTTGCTGAAAAAAGCAAAGATGGCATCTGAGTTATACAGGTAGATAGTTGGATTTGCCATGGCGCTTTCACTGCCATTCACGAAAGAAATATTGGAATTGTAGGCAGACAGGGAAGCATTATAAGGTAAGATCAATTTTACCGCCCCACGGTTCCTGAATCGTTCCTCTTCCGCCCTGGGAGTAATGACAAGACTATCGCCTTGCTGAACAAACCGGACGAATTTTTCCTTTCCTTTTTCTACCGACAGCGTATCTCCGAATGAAATATCAACAGCGGTATTGCGGATTGTCACGATCGACACATTGGGGAAAGACTGTGTGGGAGTTCGCTGATCTGTATCGCCAGGTTTATAAATGGTATAGTGGCCAGATTTGTATTTTGCGTAGAGGGCGATATGGACCCCGGTGATCAGGAGGAGAATCGTAAGAAATCCACCCAGTAATATTTTGTTGCTCTTTTTCATAATAAAGCGGGTATAAGGTTATTTGAAATTTTGTTTTTTGAACTTTTCATACTGTGGCTTTAGTTCATCAATATCCATGTCAAGCAGGTAGATATTGCGGAAAATAGCAGGAAGTTCTTTTTCAATGAATTCCATCTTTCGGTATTGCGTGGCCTGTTTAATTGCATCCGGGCTCACAAAGTATCCGATCCCCCGCTGGTTGTAAATGATATTCTGCCCCTGCAGGAACTCGTAAGTACGCATGATGGTATTAGGATTAACTTCCAGTTGTACGGCCAGTTCCCGAACAGCAGGGATCCGTTCTTCTGTTTTCCATTTCTTTAGCAGAATATGCTCACAGATGAAATCCGCTATCTGCAGGTATATGGCTCTTGATTCTCTGAATTGCATGATAATTTTTTTAAAGGCTATACTTGTTTTTCCTTCAGACGGTAGTAGCTCACAACCCACAGGAATGGAGTGATGGCATACATCAGAACAAAATAGATCATATCGTCTATCCAGCCGGGGATCTGCACCAGGTGATCCTCACCGGCATTAAATCTGCTGACGCGGTAAGAGGTAAATCCATTTACATAGCCCCCGCGTGGCATCACGTATTCATACAAAACATAGATCAGGCAAAAGAGAAGAAAGAAGACTACAAAACTACAGATGACTGTTTTGATGAAACTATATTTCGCAAAATAGACAGAGCCAAGAAGAAAGATAGATTGTACGGTAAAGAAGATCAGCAGCACATTGAGCGTTGATATTCCATCAAAAGGCAGGATCGCGGCACGGAAGACATTAATGACACCTTCCTGTCTTATGGGATTGTGCGAGGTCAGGAACTGGTTGGATATTGTCACCATCAGAACATCCACCAGGTAAAATACGGCGGTAAAGACACTGAAAAAAATGACGATCGTGAAGAGAATACTGCACAGTATCTTTTCAACTGCGGAGGCGGGCACCAGGAGAAAATTTATTCCCTTGGCCCTTGATCCAAGGTCCCTGAAATACTGGCTGGCATAAAAAGCGCCTGTCCCAAATAACGCAAAAAAGAATGTAAGGATCTGCACTTCCTGTTGCATCGGGCTATGCGGATCAACGAGAATGGTAAAAATAAACCAGACGATCAGCAACAGGGCAAAACCGATCACAGATAATAAATAACGCTTTTTATTATCGGCCCAGTGTTTTGAGATCAATAAAGAAAATCTTCTGAAACTAAAGAATTGGTTCATAAAAGAGATTTACGGATGGAACAGTTTGGTGATTTTGCTACTGTTTGTAACGATCGCTTTGTAAAGAAGCTCCAGGTCAAGCCGGGTTTCTTCTTCTTCGCGGCTGGGGGTTACGATCACATTGCCGGCAAGGGAAGATTCGCTGTAAAGCGCGTCAGCAAGATCTGCTTCGTCAATCGCAAACCGGAAGGATAGCTTTCTCGAAATATCCTCTACATTCTGATCAAAGAGGATCTTTCCGTCATCGATGACCGTGATCCGATCGATCAGGTTTTCAAGATCTTTTACCTGGTGAGTACTGATAATGATGCAGCGTTCTTCGTCCAGCGCCTGCGCCAGTATTTTTCTTAGCTGGCTTTTACTCATAATATCCAGGCCATTCGTGGGCTCATCCATCAGCAGTAATTTGGCATTGCTGGCCAGGGCAAAGGAGATCAGCACTTTCTTTTTCTGACCATAACTCATGTTCTGCAGCGTACTGTCCGACGGTATTTCAAAAACAGCCATATAGTCCCTGAATTTATCACTGTTGAAACGGGGATAGAAAGGAACATAGCTTCTGATAAAGTCGGGAACGGGGATATCAGGCAGGTAAAATTCTTCCGGCACCATAAATACATCCTGCAGGAAGATGGGAAGCCTGTCACCCGGGGTAAAACCATTGACTGAAATAGTTCCTTTCTGAGGAAACAATAGTCCGGCGATATTGCGCAGCAGGCTTGATTTACCGGTGCCATTCTTGCCGAGCAGGCCATATACGTGACCAGCCTGGAAGCTGAGGTTCAGGCCGTTGAATACCGGCTTCTTCCTGTAAGAAAACGATAAGTTTTGGATGCTAACCATGTCTGTGATTTAGTGTACTATACAGCTAGTACACCTCAAAGATATAGTTTCTTTTCAAGTGGCCAAACTTATTTTGCGAGAAATCCTGGGTGCCGGGTTTGAGGGAAAAGAAAAAGCGGGGTATTCGTCCTATGAGATATAGATACTTAGTTGCGAGGCGCGGATATTTGTATTGTAACTGTAATTTGTCTCAACTATTCAGGATAGTATTTAACAACCTTCTCAAAGACTTCAATTTCAGAAAAGGCGTAGTAAAATACGCATTCATCCTGATCAATAAATTTTAGAGCTTTAGTGCCAACTTCAATTTTATTTTTTCGATTGTATTCAAAAAACTCCAGTTCTGCAAGCTCTTTGACCACTAATGAATCCACGTTAACAATCCAGTCTGCCCTACTATCGATATGAAATGGATTTTCCAAATGTATTTCTATACTATGATAATAGGACAGATTCTGACTGCCTACAATTACAAGCTTTTCTTTCGAATAAGAGTAAAGGGAAAATTCAAAAAATATAAAATTCTTAACGAAAGCATTTATACGCTCTATCGCGCGTTTACATTCCATATACGAATTTTTGTTGAACTAAGGACCTATGCGTATCATTATTCCTTTGATGATTAACACACGATCCCACCTCTTTCTTTAAACCAGTTACCACATTCATCCAAATACTCCCATGCGAAGTTTTATTGTTTGCCATTAATAGTTTGCATCAGCTTCGAAGTTATAAAGATAGGAGCTATTTGGGAGTTAGACGCGGCTGCTAAACCTATAAACAACATGAATGAATATTATCACCCAATGGCATTACCCCGGTGAACTCTCTCATCCGATCGCCAGCTTATAGAATACATTTGACTTCACCTCAGAACCCATCCCCTACCGCTCAATTTGTCCGATCCACCCGTTCCGTATCTGTTTTCGCCGAAAAAAAGAAGAGGGTAACACGAATGAAACCCTCTTTACTCTTGGAAATATTTAAGTTGCTATTGCCAGCCGTCATTTTGTTTCAACTGTGGATTAACAATGATCTCGTTGGGGGGAAGCGGATAGAAATAGCGCTTATCGTCCCAGGTTCTGGCCGTATTGGAAAGCCATTGAAGATTGCCACCGTTCCCGTTTTGCAGCCGGAATGTACTGTTGGTGAGAACTACATAAGTGACACCGGGCACGCGTGTTGCAGGCAATACATCAACGAAGCAGACATCGCCCGCGCCTTGTGCACCATTGTCGGAAAGATCCAGGATCTGGCCTTTGGCTGGAACGTATATACCATCGTAAGATTTGGGGATGTTGCTACCGAGCTTCCAGCGGACAAGATCTTCATAGCGGTAGCCGAACTCGCCCACCAATTCGGTCGCGCGCTCCCGGCGGATCTCCAGCAGAACCGGGCTAGCGATATTCGGATAGAAGTTGGCAATAAGATAGGGATCGGCGACGGTTGGCATGTCTGTATTCGTAATACCTGCCCGTATACGAAGCGCTGCGATGGTAAGCGTCCAATCGGACGATGTAAATGTGCCGAGCTCGGCTTTTGCTTCGGCATAGTTGAGCAATACTTCTGCGTAACGCATAATGGGGATCGAATTGAAATTTTGTGCGATCGCATCAAGCGCTTTATCGTCTGTTGAGAATTTCAGGAGCTGGTAGCCGGTTGTGGTGACAATAAAATCAGGACCGGCCTGCGAACCATCTGACCGTTTGTACTGTGGTGTACGGATTGTTTGTTTAAGACGTTTATCGCGGTTCCTGACTTCATTCTGAAATTCAATTGTTGCATAATTAGGGTCATCCGTGAAACGCGTGCCATCAAGGTTCAGGTAAGTGTTTACAAAACGCTTATTAAGACTTAGCCGGTCACCTGCAGTCAAACTGTTATACCAGTTATTTGAACCATGCCACTTGCGCAGTGTATTGTTGGAAACTGCAGCTAATAATGTTTCTGAAGCGGTCGGCGTTTCATTAATGAACAGCGACCGGTAGTCAAGATCACTATTGGAGGTTTTCTGCAGGCTGTACTTTCCGCTTTTGATCAGCGAGTCGGCAGCTGCTGCTGATTCGGTGAACCATTTTGTTTCTGTACCCGCAAGAACGCCATGATATTTCCGGAAGCTTCCTTCAAACAGGCATACACGTGATTTGAATGCATAAGCAACAGGTCTGGTGACCTGCGTGCACCCTGCATCTTTTGTATCGAAGATGTTCTTCACTGCAAAATCAAGATCAGCCAGTACGGAATCCATGACCAGTGATCTCGGATCACGCGGTTTGTACAGATCAGGATCAGAAGGATCCATCGTTTTGCCATACCATGGCACATCTCCATAGATCTTGATCATATTGAAATAATAATATGCCCGGAAAAAACGCGCGATGCCTGTATAATGATCCCTTGTAGCCAGGGGGATCGATTCATTCTTATTATTCTCGATGAAGTAATTGATGTTGCGCAGATTCGTCCAGTTCCATGCCGCAGCCGATGCGTGAAAAGCAAGCGCACTTTGCGCAGAGAAACCGGTGAGCAGATATGGGGGTACTTCTTTCCGAACTGTCAGGTCCGATGTCAGTTCGCTCTGATAAATATTATTGGCATTGGGCAACATCAGGTAAAAACCATTGATGTATAGTTTCAGGTTTGCTTCTGTGGAGAAGGCCTGATCGGGTGTCAGTTTATCGATCGGATCTTTCTCCAGGTATTTTTTGCAGGATGAAAGCGAAGCGAATGCTGATGCAGCTATAATGAGCGTGAATACTTTTTTGCTGAACATAAATCTGTCTTTATAAATTAAAAACCAATGTTGACTCCAAAGCTGAAAGTTTTCAGCATCGGGTAAGAGAATCCGTCACCTCCTGCTCCATTGATCTCAGGATCCGAACCCTCTATCACTTCAGGATCAAAGTTGCGCGTGATCTTGAACATTGGGGAATACGTCCACAGGTTCTGACCAGTGACATAGAAACGTATCGATTTTGCTTTGATCTTTTCGATCACCGATTGCGGCAGGCTGTATGAAATGCTGATATTCTTCAACCGTACATACGCCGCGTTCTGCAGGTAGCGTGTTTGTGGTAGGGCCAGTTCCCGCGTTCCTGATAGCGCTACAAATCCACGGTATCTTGGGAAGTAAGCGTCCTGATCGGGCTTTTCAGGTGTCCAGTGATCAAGATTGAATGTTGGCAATGCGCTGTAAGGACGGTTGTATTGCCCCCAGAAGTATGCCGCCTCGGGTGAAGGCATCCAGTCTCGCTTACCCACTCCCTGTACAAAAAATGAGAAAGCAAAATTGTTCCAGGAAATATTTCCTGTTACGCCATATTGATAACGGGGTGTACTGTTACCGATGATCTTTCTATCGCCGGGATCCGCCAGCGTGTTCTTACCGATATTGACAAAGTTGTCTCCATTCAGGTCTGCAAACTTCAGATCACCGGGCAGGATATTATTTCCATTGGACACCTGGAAATAGTTTTTCTGGTTCGGACTGTTCGCGATATCATCTGCATCCGTGAAGAACCCAAGCGTCTGGAAGCCGATGATCTGACCTAATTCATAACCCTCATAATAAGTGGTGAGTAGTTTATTAGGGTTATAGAATTTGGTGATGGTTGATCTGTAGTCAGACAGTGTTACGCGTAAGCCATAGGTGACCGGCTTTTTACTGTTGCCGATACGATCCTGCCAGTTCAGTGAAACCTCGAAGCCCCGTGTTCGCAGATCTGCATTGTTCCCATTTGGAGTGGCTGCACCAAATACGGCAGGTAGTGGTGCTCCAACAGTGATCATGCCAAGCGTGTTACGCTCGTACACGTCGGCGGAAAACGTAAGCCTTTGTTGAAGAAAGCCAAGATCCAGGCCCAGGTTCATCATATTTACCCGTTCCCAGGTGATATCCCTTGGGTTTACATTCGGCCGCTGGATATAACTGGGGAACACACCATTCTGCAGTACAGTGGAAGTGAGTACGCCGATCGCGGGAACAAATGAATAAGGAGGAATATTCCCATTACCTAAAGCTCCATAGGAACCACGGATCTTAAAAAGGCTTAACCAGTTCTCGGTACTGCTCATAAACTTCTCTTTCGACACGATCCAGCCGCCTTCTACAGAGGGAAAGAAGCCCCATGCTCTGTTTTCAGGAAAACGGGATGAGCCATCGTAGCGGCCGTTCACTTCCAGCAGGTATTTATCCTTGAAGCTATAGTTGATGCGGGAAAAGAGGCCGGCAGTCGACCATTCGTTACCTCCACCGGTAAGTACATAGTTTGTGCCGGTGGCAAGGTTCCAGTCAACAATATTTTCCACGATCAGACCGTCCCGGCGAACGCGGCGCTGCCGGTAAGAATATGACTCGAGGTTGCCGCCTGCTAATACAGTAATCTTGTGATCGCCGAACTGATTCTTGTAATCTGCAAACAGATTGGTGATAAAATTCTTTTCTTTTTCATCATAATCTTCCAGGTAGTTCAAACCGCTGTTGATCGTTGTACCTGGTTTCTGGCTATAAGTAACAGGAAAGTAACGGCGCTGCTCTGTAGTATTGGTATTGATATAAGTGAAATTTCCTTTTACTGAAACATGCTTGAACGGCAGCGCTGTGAAGCCGATCATATTCCTGCTGGTAAGATCTGTTAGCTGTGAAAAGCTTTTCTGCTGGTAAAGGTCCCCGATAGAGAAGGATGCCACATTCGTGAGTGTGCCATCCGGGTTCAGCAATGGAGCCAGCGGATAGCCCGATGCAGCGAGAATACGCCAGAGCGAGTTTACGCCACCTTGCGAGGTAAGCGGATATTTATAATCTACATTGGAGAATTCAATATTGGCATTTACCGAAAACTTATCGCTGATCTTTACTTCACTTTTACCACGGAAATTATAACGATTGAATTTATCAGGGTTGTAGCGGAAGATCCCATCCTGCGTGTAAAAACGTCCTGAGAGGGATAGTTTCATTCTGTCGGTCGCGCTGGATACACTGAGATTATGTTCCATTGAATTGTTACTGTTCTTATACAGTTCTTTCATCCAGTCGGTACTTGCATAATAAGCATAGTTACCGGATGGGTCGAGACCCCAGTTTGGCAATGAGGGGTCTTCGGAACGTTTTTTCAGTTCTTCGAGATAAGCAGCGGAGAACAGCAGTTTACCATCTATGTTCACGGGAGGTGTTCCATAATCTCCCCAGCCCAGCATTGCTTCCTGGTAGTATTTGGCCCAGGTGTAACCATCGGTCACCAGGTCAGGCGTTGTTGTACGGCGATTGTTGGAGAAGTTTGCGCTGTAGTTGATCTGCGTTCGACCGGTACGAGGCGTTTTGGTAGTGATGAGCAGAACCCCGAATGCGGCGCGGGCGCCATAGATTGCGGCAGATGCTGCGTCTTTCAGGACCGTTACATTCTCGATGTCATCAGGATTCAGGTTGTCAGGGTCACCAGGCACTCCATCGATCAGCACCAATGCATTGGGAACCGTACCTGCACCAATGGATGTACCGCCACGGATATTGTAGTTTGTTCCGCGGATCGGTTTGCCATCAGAGATCTTTATGTTAAGATTTGGCAGGACCCCCTGCAGGCCACGGCTTACATTCGGCATCGGCCTGTCTTCAAAATATTCTTTACCAACCTGGTCTACCGCACCGGTAACATCGCCCTTTTTTTGTGTACCATAACCGACCACCACGATCGAGTTGAGCGATACCTGGCTTTCGGCAAGTTTAATAACGATGCGCTCGTTCATGCCCGTGATCACTTCCTGCGTGAGGTAACCGACATAGGAGATCGTTAAAGTTGTTTTCAGCGCAAGGTCTTTGAACTCGAATTCGCCATTACCATCTGTCACCGCCGCTTCGGTGGTTCCCTTTACCTGTACGGTAGCACCTGCCAGGGGGCGGCCTTTCTCATCTGTCACCCTTCCCTTGACGGGCGGAAGTACGGGCTTTATCTCCGGAACCTTTTTTTTCTTCTTCAGGACGATCATTTTATTGGCCTCATCCAATGAGAAATCGAATGGTTGGTTACTGAGTGTCAGCCGAAGCGCTTCCTCCAGTGATACATTCGATGCATTCAGCGTTACCGGCGTCGCTTCCTGTAACTCATTGGATTTGTAAAGAAAAAAATAGCCGCTTTGTTGTTCGATCAGCGAGAACACTCTTTCGATAGGAGCATTGCTCACCTTCAGGGTTAACTGCTGAGCGAAGCCTTTGGCACCGGCCTGCAGAATGCAAACGAGTAAAAAAGCAGTTGTCAGTTTCATAACCATAAATAGTTTACGTGATAAAATTCCGGTATAAGGAATTTTAGCATGCCGTCTGAAATGCATAGTTTTGATAATTGAGTGGTGGTTAATTGTACCTTATTACATGGGACAGCCGAATCACTCATGCTAACGGGAAGTGTTCGCTGCACTTTCCGTTTTTTGTGATGAGCCGTTTATTGTTGCTTTATTTGAATGTTGTTGCCCGCTGTTGTTCTCCGTTAAAAGACGATCACTTTCTTGCCTTCTATTCTGAACCGCACCCCGGTTCCCTCTATCAGCGAAAGCGCTTTCGAGGCATTGATGTTCCGCCTGATCTTTCCTGATAATTTATCTTTTGGAACAGATCCCTCATAGGATACCTCCATATCATACCAGCGTGATAACTGCCGCATGACCGTCCGCAGGTCGGCGTTATCGAATTTGAAATAACCGTTCTTCCAGGCGGTTGCCGCTTCAACGTCGGCCTTCCCTACTTCTATTTTGTCTGACCCGTTGATAAATGCCTGCTGACCGGGTTGAAGAGGTTTTGTCACCATTCCTTTAGAGATCGTTACTGCTCCTTCCAACAAGGTGGTCTTCATCCCTGATTCATCAGGATAGGCCATAATATTGAAATGCGTTCCCAGCACTTTCACCTCTGCATCGTTCACCTTCACCGCAAAAGGCTTTGCCGCGTTTTTGGCCACTTCGAAATATCCTTCGCCTTCCAGAGTAACAACCCGTTCACTCCCCTGGAATACCGCTGGAAAGTGAAGGGATGATTTTGAGTTCAACCAAACTTTTGTTCCATCTGCCAGTACCACCTGGTACTGGCCGCCTACAGGAGTTTGAATGGTATTGTATGAAACAGGCCCGGATCCGGGTGCTGTGATCGCAGAGAGGTCATAAATGATCTGGCCGGTTGAGGTCTTGCGGATAATGGCTTTTCCCTGCTGACTGATCTCGCCTGGTTGGGTATCATCCAGTATCATCTTTTTGCCGTCCGCCAGGATCAGTACGGCCTTATCTCCTCCGGGTTTAATATCATTGGCAGCAATGGATTGCGGAGCGGGCTCAATGGCAGATGTCCCTTTCTGCTTTGCGAAATACAGGCCGATAGTGATACATACACCCACCAATACAGCTGCAGCGGCGATCCTGAGATAGGATATTCGCCGGACAGGTCTGGATTTGCGGGTGCCCGCGAAAATGGCAGCTTCCATTTTCTCCTCCAGCATGTCCTTCTCACTGGCAGACAGTTTTTGCATTAAGCCTTCCCGACCTTCGAAATGATCATAATACGCTTCCAGGAAACGTATCTCCTCTGGCGTAGCGGTTCCATCTAGAAAATGCTGAATGATCCGGTTGAGTTCTGCTTTTGTATCCATGATAAATGCTTCCATAGTATTGTACCGGAAACCGCGGAATCTCCCAAAAGCTTTTGTGCTTTTTTCAGGAATTCGCGGAAGAGGCGGAACGATAACCCTTCAACCCATAAAAAAGCAGATAAACGTAACAGATCAGGGGCAGGAGAAATGCGATCTCCCAGGAGCTGTGGTCGCGGATAAGACCCTGAAGAAAGGAAATGACCGCCCCACCGGCGATCGCGGTCGACAGCAGGCCGGATGCCTGCGTGGTATGCGCCCCAAGCCCATTCACCGCCAGCGAAAAGATGATCGCGAACATCACGGAATTACAGAGGCCGACAGCGATCATCATCCAGATAGAAACCTGTCCGGTGGATACAATAGACAGGAAGATCAAAACGATGGCAGCCAGGGAAAGAGCTGCCAGCACAAGATTTGGCCTGACCTTCCGAAGTATCCAGGCGCCGGCAAGCCTGCCCACCAGCATACATCCCCAATAAAAAGCAACATAGCTGTTGGCAACGGCTTCTTCCACCCCGATCCTTTCCTGGATATAACTCGTCAGAAATGTCCCAACAGAAACTTCCGCACCCACATACATGAAGATGCCAATGATACCGAAGTTCAGGTGGCGGAAACGAAACACGGAACTTGCTTTCGACGCTGAACCGACCGATATTAGTGGAGTAGCGGACCCTGGCAATTTCAATTTTGCGACGAAGACTGCGATCAGCAGTAATGCGGCACAAATGCCAAGGTAAGGGATCCTGACACCTTCACTGGAATCAGTTGACTGTTTTAAGGACGAAAGAATAAACGCCGATCCGAAAAGAGGCGCAACAGTTGTACCGGCAGATCCGACACCCTGGATAAGCGTGAGCCGCGACGAAGCCGTCTTCGCCGGACCCAACAGTGTTATGTATGGATTAGCCGCCACCTGTAACAGGACAATACCCGTGGCTATCACGAACAAAGCCGCCAGGAATAACGGATACCAGTGAAAGATCGATGCGGGAAGAAAAAGCAAAGCCCCGAATGCCGAGATGAGGAATCCATAGACCATCCCTTTCTGGTAGCCCGTCTTCGTCACCCATCTACCGGCAGGCACAGACATCACACCATAGGTCAGAAAAAAATAGAACTGCACCAGTGAAGACTGTGTATAACTCAGTTGAAATCCATTCTTAAAAAACGGTACCAGCGTATCATTCAGACAGGTGATAAATCCCATCATGAAATACAACAACGCCAGCGAGAACAAGGCAGGGCGATACCCTGTTGCTTCAACGCCTTGATCCTCTGTCAATACCTGTCCGGATGGTAGTATGGGCATAGCTTAGTTTTATTTTGCATTGATCTTCTCCATCGTTTGCCACAGCTGATAAAGACCGCGCGGCACATGAAAGCAACCTTTCCATTTGCCGCCTTTCAAGGGGAGTAGTATTTCGCCCTTACGGTTGAGGTAACCAAACCATTCGCCGTTCTCTTCATCTACAAAGTGTTTCCAGGTATAGGCATGCAGCTTCTCAAACCATTGCCAGCAGCGCTGATCATTGGTATGCGCATAACCTTTTGCAAGACTGATCATCGATTCAATATGCACCCACCAGAGCTTTTGATCCCATTCGAGTTGTTGAGGCGGAGATCCTTTCTGATCAAGAAAATAAAAGATGCCTTCATGTTTTTCATCCCATGCATATTCCAGTGTGGCAATGGTAATGTCAACTGCTTTTTGTATCAGCGTTTTGTCCTGTTGCTTCTCTGCAAGATCCATAATGAACCACATGGCTTCAATGCCGTGGCCGGGATTGATCAAACGACCTTCGAAAGAATTAGACCGTGTGCCATCAGGTTGAATGTGTTCGACAATCAGCCCAAGATCCGGTTGATAGAACCTGTTCATCACCGTATCGATCCCATGTGCGATGGTTTGCTGATAAAGGTCCGCAGGCAATAGCGTTTCTATCTCCGTTACCAGGTTGCAAAGGATCATCGGCAATGAAAAACTCAACAGCGGTCGAGTGCCGGGATATGATTTATTATAAATACCCTTTGTATTCTCCGCTCGATCGAGAATATTATAAAAAGTATTTCTCGCCACATCGGCATATAATTCATTCTTTGTGGCCAGATACAATTGTCCAAAAGCCATTGTCGCGAAGCAATCTGAAAAGATGTTGTAGGGTTGAACAAGCGGGTTGCCCGCGCGGTCCAGTGAGAAATAAAAATTGCCGCCGGCATCACGGCCATGTTCCAGTACAAAATTTGCTCCGTGCAGGGCAAAGTCCAACCATTCCTGTTTTTTCCCGACCCTGTTGTATAGCATGGCGAAGCACCAGATTTGACGGCATTGCAGCCACATGAATTTATCCGTATCATACACATTACCTGTTGTATCAAGACAGGTAAAATATCCGCCGGAGGCATCGTCCCGCGAATGCTCCATCCAGAATGGAATAACACTGTTCAGAAGGTTATTCTTATACAAAGCGGCATAGTCCTGCGGCTTCATTATGCTTGTTGAAGAATGGATCATTCGGTTATTTTGAAAGGCTTTTAAGATATTGGAGATAATCCTGGTACAGCTGAACGGTTGATGGTTCTCCTACCCGCACCGCAGCCTTCGGACTGTTGAATACACCTGGATACTGGTAGCAAATGATCTTTTCAAAATTGGTGAACCTGTCCAGATCGCTTTTGATCTCCGTCATGGGGCGGGGATAGAGGTATCCTTCTTTTTCATTGAAAAGAAATGCTTCAAGATCCAGCCAGAGATGCGCCTGCGCATCGTCGCAATACTTTTGCAGCAAACTGATCGCTTCTTCGCCAGATAGATCCCCTTCAGGCATCCGTGCAAATGCGAATGGGCTGATGATGTCTACATTCTTTAATAATTCCGCATAAGCCCCTTTTGCACGGCCAACACCCCAGCCGTTTGGAGCGAACATCACGGGTTTATCCGGCGCCATTTTTTTACACCAGGCATTGAATTCTTTAAAAAAATCCAATACTTCTTTTCTGCGGAGATCATGTTTCGAACTGTCTTTTTCAAAACAATCGAGGCTTCCCATTCCTTCTTCGGATACATAAAAACCGTAGAAGGATTCGTGATGACCATATTTTTCCCAGAGCTCTTTTGCTACTTTCTTATGCCACTCGAGTGACCCGGCGGTATAATCAAACCACGCGTACATGCCAACGCCCACAAAAACATGCATTCCGAGGCTGTCGGATGCCGCAAGCACTGCTTCCACCGGATCTTTTGCTGCAAGGGGCATTCGCTCAGTGTACAGTGCGGACGGATAGAAAGCCTTGCCTTTGTATCCGGTGTCTTCCATATTATGCTGACCAACATAATCCTGGTTGCGGAAAGATTCCTGTATTACTACGATATCCATTCCGGCATCATGCATTCCTGACATCATGTCTTTCCATTGATCGTCTGTCAGGTTTTTGATCGCGGGGTTCCACATTTTGCCTTCGGTTTCGCTCCAGTGATAAAAACTGATCCATGCACCGCCGATCGTTTTTGTTGAGCGGCTGGAAGATGGAATGATGCTGATCGATTTTGTTTCGATCTGCTCAAACCCCTCTCCTTTTATCTTCAACAGAATCTTATGATCGCCCGTATGGCCCTTTGCCGCCATGACAAATTTCAGACTGCCGGCATTCCCTTTTGCGATCTGCATCGATTCTTTATGCAGCAGGTTCGTCTCTTTTTCTTCATCGAGGTAAAGCAACAGGTCTATATGGAGATCGCTGCTGTCCAGGTTTGTGACAGCCGCCCGGATATCGAGGTTCACTTTATCGGTGATCGTTGCCGGAGGGATGAGTGTCAGGCTTAATTTTGGAGCTTCTTTCTTTGGAGAGCACGCAGCGAGGCTTATCGCGGCGATCAGTGTGATCACGCGGTTCATTTTTATCATAATCGCAAGGATGTGTTTTGCAGTTATTGTTTAATCAACAGTAGTGCGTTCGCTACTCCGCGTTCTCCCTGATGATCCCATTTACTATTATCACTTGGATAATTGACCACGCCATGATCAGGCTGATCTTTTATATACATTGTTGTAGAACCTCCACCATCAAGATTGATCGCATCGGTACAACCCAGCCATTTCAGCGTATGCTGTAGTTGCCGTATGCTCAGCCCGGCTGATAGTGGAGCCCGCCCATCAACCACCAGCAAAACCAGTGTCCCGTCTTTCTTTTTCCCCAGTGCTGTCCGTGGATGGCGGTCATTGCAAAATGCGTCATCCGGAATGGGTTGATCTTCTCCATTTAATATCATAAGCGGCCCGGTTGCCAGAACATCTTCACCGGTAAGCGAATGCTCCCAGTTCAGATCAAGCGGATCTCCTTTGAGGATTGAAACTTGTTTCCGGTTGACGACGATCGCTCCAGCCTGGTGTCTTTTACGTTGATTGTCTTTAGAAGGAAGATTCTCTGCGATCACCGAATGCTGCTCGCGGAAATAAACCACGGACCGGTTTACATCCAGCCTGGATCGTTCAAGTTTTATAACATTATCAGCTGTTTTCGGATGATCGGGATCCGGGCCGCGCATTTTGAAAAAAGAACCATTGACCGCTGCGAGTGCATTGCTGCGCAGCGCTATCTGAGAGGTAGGTTCCAGCGAATCAGAATGTACAAGGCGCAGGCGGATACGTTTGGCGGACGGCCTTAATTCTATCAACTGTATCAACTGGTTGGAATGAAAGTAGTTGCTGTCTGTCAACTGTACCTTTTTCCAGTGTACACCGCGCTGCAGCCTGCTGTTCTTCCAGCGCGCATTTACCAGCACTGCTGAATCGGATTGTGCAGAAGCGCCAATGCTGATAAAGAATAACCAGAAAAGAATTTGTCGATGCCGCATACGGGTTTGTATACTGGCTGGTTAAAACTCCCAAAAAGAACAGAAAAAAAGTTTAAACTCTTAAACTCTCATACCTCTCACCGGTAGAGCAGGATCACCACGAATATACCCAGCTGGGAAAGTCGTGCGCGGATATCGATGGCCGCTGTATTCAGCTGGTTCTGCACAGTTTTCTGAGAAATGTCCATACGATCAGCAATTTCCTGGGTGGTCAGGCCGTCGAGATGGCGAAGGAGGAAGATCTGTCTTCTTTTCTTTGGCAAAGCTTCCAGCCATAAGGTGATCAGGCTGCGGATCTCTCCCGAAATGATCTTCTCATCTGCCGCAAAAGAGGATTCGAGGATCTCTTCCAGCGTAGTAAAAAACGGAGCGTTAGCGGATGAGCGCCGAAGCTGGGTATAGACCTGGAAGCGGACCGCCGTATGAAGATAAGCGGGAAGATTAGTGATCGTAAGTTTGTCTTTCCGGTTCCAGAGGTCGGCGAAAACGTTTTGGACAATGTCTTCGCAGGTGCTTTGATCGGGCAGGCGTTTATAGGCAGCATCGATCAGCGAGGGCCAAAGCTGCCTGTAAATAGCAGTGAAGCTTTGTTCGTCACCCCGCTGTAGCAATGTCAAAAGTTCCTGATCTGAATAACCCGCCGTGTTCATACCTGATTTTGCAAAATTGGATGAAAAGGTACAGCGTTGCAGTGAAACTGGCAAAACCCATCGTTTTATCAAATTGTCAATTTACAAAAAAGCTTTGGGTAGCATAAGGCGGAGTGAGCGAAACCCTGATCCATGACCATGCTCAATTCATAAACAGATCAATAGCAAGGCCCGGCATTCTTTAAATCAATCTAAAAAAAAGAACATCTTCCATGCAAACCCCTCGCCCACCCCGGGTTACCACTGCCCCCTCCCTTATTTGTGCCCTGTCAGGAGACGCCACTATTTCGATAACGGCTGTGGTGTATTTTATTCAGCCCATGCCCTATCACCCGCATTATAGGCCATTTCTCCATCATATCTTCCGGGTACAGGAATATGCCTCAGTGTTTCGGTCATGCCTGTTTTTGACGTAAAAAAGCCCAGCAGTGTCAACTGTTTCACCATCGTGTAATAGTGTTCGGGGGTTGCTTCAAATTCCTTCTGCTCAGCCAGTGATCGTTTCGAGTTCGTCTGGTCATGATCTTTCCTTTTCTGATTATCGAGTTCGCGGTTCTCGGCATTCTTCTTTTTCGCTTCTTCTTCAAGGTGTATCAAAAACTTCTCGCGCTCCGCTACAGAGGCTTCCAGGAAGGGTTTGCCCGTATGCGTTTTACATTCATCGTCCAGTTTAGAAACGCCTTCAGTAAATGCTTTTTGCTGAGACGGTGAATAACAATCATTGACCATGATCTTCATGAACTCACCGATCTTCGCCGCGCGTGCACCCGGCGTCGATGTTGCGGGGATGATGGTTTCGCCAACCTCATCCAGCAGCGCAACCATTTGCGGAGTGATCTGAACACTTGAAGTACTGGTCTTGCAACCTGTCAGCAAAAAGTCAGTACCGATGACTGCTGCACCTGTCAGCAATCCGATCATCTTTATTAATTCTCTGCGATGCATAATAATAGTTATTGATCAACTGGTTTAAAGATTTCCTTTTTTGAGTTCGCTTACGGCAAAGTCAGCAGCTCTTGCGGTCATTGCCATATAGGTAAGTGATGGATTCACGCAGGACCCTGATGTCATGCATGCTCCATCCGTAACAAATACATTGGGCGCATCCCACACCTGGTTATGTTTATTCAGTACGGAGGTACGTGGATCGTGCCCCATCCTTGCTGTGCCCATTTCATGAATGCCCATGCCGGGAGCAGAAGTATCATCATACGTATAAATATTTTTTACACCGGCGGCTTCCAGCATTTCCACGGCATCGTTCTTCATATCCTTTCTCATCCGGAATTCATTTTCCTTCAGTTCAACATCCATATCCAGCACAGGTAATCCCCACTTGTCCTTTACATTTTTATTAAGCGTGATCTTATTATCATGATATGGCAACACTTCACCAAAGCCCATCATGCCCATTCCCCAGTTTTCCGCGGGTACGCTCAGCGCTTCTTTAAGTTTGGAACCAACGGTTGCCTCGGCAATATCGAGACCTCTTCCGCGATTGGCACCTCCCTGGTAACCGAATCCGCGGATATAATCACGTTTGTCGCTTCCCCAGTTCCGGTAGCGCGGGATATAGATCCCCGTTGGCCTGCGGCCATATTCATATTTATCGCTGAAGCCTTCGATGGTGCCGCCAGCTCCTACTTTCAGATGATGGTCCATCACATTATGTCCAAGTTCGCCGCTGCTGCTTCCAAGTCCTTCAGGCCAGATGTCTGTAGCTGAATTCATCAGCACCCAGGCAGAGTTCAGCGCAGATGCACA
Source organism: Terrimonas ginsenosidimutans (assembly GCF_022012415.1). Classification (GTDB taxonomy): domain Bacteria; phylum Bacteroidota; class Bacteroidia; order Chitinophagales; family Chitinophagaceae; genus Terrimonas_A; species Terrimonas_A ginsenosidimutans. The sequence continues at coordinate 177,101 of NZ_JAKLTR010000007.1, read as the reverse complement.
GACAAAAACGATCTTTGCTTTGTATTCATAGGTTTTGTTGGTTTCCGCATCGATGATCTCTACGCCCGTTGCACGTTTGCTGTCTTTGTCATACAATACCCGGGTCACAATGGAAAACGGACGAAGCGTCAGGTTACCTGTCTTCATCGCCGCAGGCAGCGTACTGCTTTGCGTGCTGAAATAAGCGCCAAAGGGGCAACCACGCCAGCATCGGTTGCGGTATTGACAATTGGTACGCGAAGCTAATGGCTCAGTGATATTCGCACTGCGTCCAATGATCATCTTCCTTGCGTCGTTATAATGCGCCTCTATCCTTTTCTTGACCTCCTTTTCCACACAGTTAAGTTCCATCGCTTTCATAAACTCACCATCAGGCAAAACAGCCAGGTTCTCACGGCTTCCCTGCACGCCAATGAATTTTTCAACATGGCTGTACCAGGATGCGAGGTCTTTATACCTGATCGGCCAGTCTACAGCAATACCGTCTTTCAGGTTCGCCTCAAAATCGTTCTCATTCAGGCGATAGCTTTGCCTTCCCCACATCAGGCTTCTTCCGCCTACATGGTAACCGCGGTACCAATCGAAACGTTTTGTTTCCGTATAAGGACATTCTTTTTCGTTTACCCAATAATCGAGGACCACTTCATTCAACGGGTAGTCACGTTTGAGTACCGGATAATCTTCGATCATCTGCTGCGTGCGTCCGCCCCTGTGCGGGAACTCCCAGCTTTCTTTACCCGCATTGACGTAGTCTTTTACATGCTCAATATTGCGCCCGCGTTCAAGCATCAATGTTTTTAAACCTTTTTCTGTCAGCTCCTTTGCGGCCCATCCGCCGCTTATCCCTGAACCGATCACGATCGCATCATATACGTTGTCTGCCATACCAGTTTTTTTAAGTATTGTTATTTGTGGATCTTTAAAAATTGACTACTGTTTCAGCAACAGGATATACCTGATCATCGCCGCCGCATCATCTTTGGACAGATCAGCATGTGGTGTCATCGGCAAGATGCCCCATACACCACTGCCTCCGGTGATCACGCGGCCTGCCAGATGCCGGACAATAGAATCGGAATACGATCTGTATTTATTGGCAACCTCCGTGAATGAGGGCGCAACGAAAGCTTCACTGATCTTGTGGCAGGTGAAACAGTCGCTTTGCCTGACCAATTGGATACCCGTGTTATAGTCCGGATGATCAGTGATGTTGCCTTGCGCTTTATTTTCTGTTATGACTCTCTGGCTTGCGGGCATTCTCTTCGAAGTTATTTTATTACCACATGCCAGCAGCAAGGCGGCGCAGCAAATCATCAGGATTATTTCTTTCATACCCGTTTAAAATACTAATCTTTCCCTGCATGTTCACCAGAAAATGCTGATCCCTTTGGTTCTATTGTACAAATTGTTTAAACCTGTCGGCATCAGCCAGCTCATTCCAGGATCAGCTGTATTTTTTCCGGCTAAGAAATCCGTAGCTTTTCTTAAGGCTTTCGAACATATCACCTTTGCTTACATCCTGTTCAACGAACCAGTGTTTCAGTCCTGCCTGCTTCCCCGCCGCAAATACTTTATCAAAGTCGATCGTTCCATTGCCCACCTCGGTAATATCTTTCGAGCCTGCTTCCATATCTTTCACATGCCACAACGGGAATCGTTTGGGATATTTTTCAAAGTACTTCAGCGGATCCTGTCCTGCGCGGGAGATCCAGTACAGGTCAAGTTCCATAATGACCAGCTCCGGGTTTGTATTATTCAGCAAATGATCATACACGAGTGTATCCTGGAATTTTTCAAATTCAAAATCGTGATTATGATAACCGAACTGGATCCCGCTTTTTTTTGCCTGCTCGCCTGATCTGTTCAACAACCCGGGCAGGCTTTTATATATTTCAGCTGTTCTTTCCTGCGGGAACAGGTAAGAGCAGACCATATATTTTGAACCGATACTATGCAGGTCTTCTACTGCCTGTTCCCATCCATTGGTCAGTGATCCGTTCACCTTCCCGGACAAACCCGTCACATGGTGCGAACTGATCACCGTCATGCCTGTCCGCTTCAGTATTTCTTTAAAAGCCGAAGGTGTATGGCCGAAGAATTTTCCATCATAGCCATAGATCTCCAGTTGGTCGTATCCGATGCCTGCCAGTTTTTCCAGTGTTGCTTCAAGGTCCTTCGCTACAGCCTGCCGGACGGAATACAGTTGCAGGGCCATTTTCTTCTGGCGTCCTGTGTCTTTCCAGATCTGCCCCGATGCCAACCCGACTGCACCGATGGACAGCGCGCCGATAAAAGATCTTCTTTTCATATCGCTTACATGTTTTTATTTTAATGAAACTTCAACTGATCAGCGGTTGATTGATGGATCAGCATCATTCTCGCCGCGACCACGTATCGCTTTGCTAAATGATAACTCGATAACTGCAAGAATGTCATTTAAACCTGAAAGGTTGATCTGCCCGGTGTGTTCTTCCGTAGCCCCGTAGGTTTTGCATGGTTGAGTTGGAAGCCGGATGTCTTAGAGAGGATTGTAATAATACCCTGAGATTCTTTTTCATATTGATGGCAAATTTGAGCGTTACCACCTGCGGAAGAGCAGGCATCGCTGGTATCCTATAAAATTATAGGGATGAAATGGAAAATTCAGCCAATGGAAGAGAAATGTAGAAGGCGTAAACTATTAAACAACTGATGTCCAGTCAAGTACCACTGAATTGTCATGATTAAATGTAGAAGAAATCCACAGATTGAATGCCGTAAGAGCAACGCGGAGAGCGCGAAAGCACGCAGCGACACCTTTGTTAATGGCTGATCTTTTGCGCACTTAACGCCCTGCTCGTCGCTGGGTTGGGCCTGCGCCACTCAACGTTGAAAGCTGCCCAGGCTCCTTCCGATCTTCGAGATCTGCTCATCAAACGCTTCCCTCGAAACAGCACTCCGGTTCCTAGCTTTCGTCCGGTAGTTATAAACGGTGCTGATCGAACAGCGCAGGAAAGCTGCAATTCTGACACTATCCGTGATACCCAACCTTTCCAGCGCAAAGATCCTGAGCTCCGTGTTAAGGGTCTCACCCTCCTTCAGCATGATCCGCTCTTCCGGCAACAGCAGGCCGTTAAAGGCCTCCACAAAGTCGGGATACAGATGGATAAAAATGAGATCGAACCGCCGGTACAGGCCCTGTATTTCCGTGTTGGTAAAATCCGTCGACTTCAATATCCGGGAAAGCTCTTCGAACTGTTTGGCTATTGCATGCTTATTAAGCATCTTCCGGTAGTTCTCCAGCTTATCGATATAGGAAGAACAGATATCAAAGAATTGTGCAATATACTCTTGCTTCACCTGGTTGGATTCCTGGAGCTGATCATTCGAGCTCCGCAATTGCTCATTGGCCTGCAGGATCTGCCCGTTGAGTTGCTCCAGCTGCCGGCCGGTCTGCAACAGCGTTTCCTTCACCCGTGAGATCCGCCTCATTTGGCGGTAAACGTAAACAACCGCTCCGATCAGGAAAAGACTGAGAATACTGATCAGAACCAGGTAATTCTTCAGCTGGCGGCGGTTCTTCTCCGCTTTCTCCTGGTACGCCGCATTGATGATCGAATAGAATTCAGACATGATGAGTGTCCTGAACTTCACATTGCAGAAAATGGCGTCCTCCAGTGCTGATTTTGCATACCGGTATGCACGGTCAATATTTCCGCTGTAATAAAAATTGATCGAGAGATTCTGTATCGCCCCGTGGTCATTGATCGCATTTTCAATATCTGCTATCGCCGCCCGTGTATAAAACTCCTCTGCTTTGTCATACATCTTTTTATTCGTAAAGATCTCACCGATCAGGTAGGTGACCATTGCATAATCATCTTTGGAAGAACTGATCTTTCCAAGCAGTTCCTGCAATAGTGTATCCGCTTTTCCAACCTGGTTATGATAAAGATAATGCTGCGCGAGGTTGATCTTGTAGGTATCCGTTGCGGGGTCAAGGATGTTCAGCAGGGAATCACGGTACACTTCTATTTGCCTCTTATACGCTTCATTGACATTATTGGTGGTATAATGTTCCAGTAGGCGGTAATAGTATTCAAAGTAAAGTTCTTTCAGCCCGCGCGGTAGCTCAGCCGGCCGGATCCTGTCGAGGATCTTTCCGGCTTCGAGATACCTGCCGGTGGAGGAATACAAATGCGCCTGCTGAAGGGTGGCACGCTGCTGAAGATCAGGCTGCTTTAATAATTCAGCCAGTTCAATGTTGCGGGTCACATAATACAACGCGGAATCGATCCGGAATTTGCGGTATTCTTCGAAGAGCTGCTGATTGATGGTATATTCCTCTTCTCTTGAAAAGGTCCCGGTCAACTTGTTCTTAAGCGCCGTGATCTTATTTGCTTTTAACGCGTAATAATATTGCTTACTGGCGATGGCAAGATCCAGTTTGTTGAGCAGGGAATCATTAACAGACGCATACATACCGGCAGGAAAAAGAATTGCACAGATCAGGATCAGATATATCTTCACAGCAATAATATTAGATGGTCCGTTTCGGAAGCTACGGTTTAAACAATGACCTTTTTTTTAACCGCTTCAATGAAGTTCCTGGATTGAAAAGACATCGGTCTGCAAAATAGCGAAAAGCCGGAAAAGTGTTTCGATGATTCTGGAGTGCCTGCACCATCGACGCAGCATGCTGAGTAGTGCAGGAAGTAGTATTATGATCGTACTCTCATCCTCCCACGATTGAAACTATCGTTAGTGACATCTTCTTCTACATTTGATGTCACGCCGGCGCCTGATCAGACTCTAACAAGACGAAAGGCGTCCTGGACATTGCTGTTAATCGCGGGCTATGTTCAGTGGTTAATGTTTACTTTTTTTTACACCCATTGTTACAACAACGCCCCCTGCTGACCTCTTTTAAATACTGATAGATCATCGATATGGTCAAAACGCATAGGTACATTTCTTGTGGTACCCATCAACACCTTTAAATTTTTCCGGATGAATAAACTTCTACGCTTTGCCCGTATGAGCCTTTCAGTCATTCGCATTCTTTTCGGATCAGTACTTCTTCTTTCCAGTCTCGTGAACGCGCACAGCCAGGTCGGCTCCCTGGGAACATCTGTAATGGTCACACAGACCAACACCATCACGGGCTTCACTGTCCCGGCTGGCACTAACCGCATCCTGCTGGTGACCGCATCCGATGGAGGCACAATCAATATCAATAGCGTAACGTTTAACGGTACTCCGCTAATCAAAGCACGACAGGTGGCGGATGGCTTCGCCTGTGATGCGATTTTTGTCCTGGCCCTGGGTTCAAGCGCTTCCGCAACGTCCGGAAATATTGTAGTGGTAAGCAGCACCGCTTCCCATACGGCAAAGATCATTTCTGCAAGAGTCTTTCAACGCGTGAATCAGTCGGATCCCTTACCCGCCGCGAGCTTCCGCACAGCGCAGAATTCCGTCACGCCTTCAGTGAGCACCCTGAACGTCCCGAGCGCGTCGGGCGACCTGGTATTCGACATATTTGACAGTTGGCATAATGTAAGCGGTGGCGTGCGAACGCCTGGTGCTGGACAGACCGTAACCAACAATTCCGGCTCTGTCAATTTCGGAGCCGGTAACGGGTTCGGCAATTACAGTACCAGCACGAAGCCCGGTGCAGCTTCCGTTTCGATGGCCTGGACTACCGATGTCCATTCAGCCCTTATTCATATTGCATTCAATATCCAGTCCAGCGGCATTGTCGTTCCGGTCACCCTCCTTTCGTTCACTGCCCAATACGGAGAGGAAAACGTCCTGTTGCGCTGGGAAACAGCCGATGCGGTCAACTTCAGCCATTTTGAAGTAGAACGCAGTGCGGACGCAAGACAGTTCGCCCCCATCGGTAGCAAACCTTCCGTTGAATCTGCGAACAAAGTGCAATATGAATACATCGACCAACAGCCTGCGGCCGCTTATCAGAACCCTGAGAAACTATATTACCGGTTAAAGCTGGTCGATAAGGACAGCAGCTTCCGCTACTCTAAAACGGTAGAAATAACGCCGGGCAGGAACAACCGGTCCCTTGAACTGTCTGCCTATCCCACTATATTCAGCGATAAAGTTTACCTGGATGGCAGCTTCCCGGCTACTGGAAACCTCACCCTGAGACTAAGCGATATGACAGGAAGAACCATTCTCACCCGCCAGCTGTCCACTGTGAATGGAAAACTCATTTACACACTCGAAGATCTCGGAAGATTGCAGAAAGGAACCTATTTGCTCCAGGTAATCCAGGGAAAAGAAGTGATCAGCCGGAAGCTGTTAAAATAAGCGGAGCCAGGAGTACAAATAATTGATGGGCAGGGGAACCACTCTTTCGTCATCGCATGAGTATGCCTGAAAATCTGCTAAAAGATCAGCTGATTCATACTGGACGAATTAGCTGATGGATGAGATGATATAGATCTTATCGTTGCCCGGAATTAATTAAGGGCGTATACAAAACTGCATCAGCTGCCTCAGCTAATAACCATTAAAACGAACATAAAAAAAGCTGACCGTGATGGGTCAGCTTTTTTTCTAGAGATGATTCTGATACATCGTATCACGTTTCTCCCTTTTATCTTTGCGGGTCTTATCTTTTTTCTTCATTGTATCTTTGCGCGGAATAGTGTCCTGGTAAACAGATGTGGCTGAAGGATCACAAGTGACCGATGATGACGGTTGTTCGCCTGAACCCGCAAATGCAAATAATCCCAAAGTAAGCGCTGCTGTTCCTAATAGAATTTTCATGGTAATAATTTTTGATGACTAATTTATTTACCATGGTACTGCTAATTTGCGACCATTCTTTTTGACCGCTCAGAAAGATAATATCCTGGTAGGTTGATCCCGATAAGTTGCTCAAAAAGGGAAAAAGAAGATACAGCGTAACTTTCCCTTCCGCATTTCGTTGTCCGTTGGCCGTTGCTCATTCGCCGCCCCCCTTACTGAAGTTGGCTTTGCATCTACCAGTCACCGGACAACAACACTTCCTATTCCTCCGGCAGGTAAATATCAAATCTTGTCCCTTTTCCCAGTTCACTGTTGGCGGTGATGATTCCCTTATGGAATTCAACGATCTTTTTCGCTATCGCCAGCCCAATGCCCGTGCCCGGGTATTCCTGCTGCCCGTGTAACCTTTGAAACACTTCAAAGATCTGCTCACTGAACTCAGGTTCAAAACCGATCCCGTTGTCGGTAACGCTGATATGACAATAATGGGAATCATCCAGCAGTTCGGCATATTGTAAATCATTTCCTTTTGCAATTTTTCCTTCGACAATAATAACCGGATCTCTTCCAGGCTCCACGAATTTCAATGCATTGCTGATCAGGTTCTGCATCAGTTGATGAAATTGGAAGGGGATGATACGGGCAAAACATAGTGTTCCCACCTCCACTTTTGCATTTTTAGCGGCGATTTCTTCCGCCAGTTCATGCACCACTTCTAAAGTGATTTTTTCCAGATCTGCAATTTCGGCCTTGATCTCGCTGGTGTTGATCTGTGCAAATGCCAGCAGATCTTCAATGAGCTTTTGCATCCGCACTGACGCATCTTGCACTTTTGAAAAGTATTGCTTGCCAGTTTCAGTCAGCCCTTCGGATTCCTGTGACTGGATCTTGCTGACAAAGAGCTGAATTTTCCTTAAAGGTTCCTGAAGATCATGGCTTGACACATAGGCAAATGATGCCAGCTCTTTGTTTACCTTTTTTAAAATGTTGTTGGTGGAAGCCAGTTCCTGGTTGGCAAGATTCAATTCCATGGTGCGCAGACGGACAGCAGTTTCAAAACCTGAGGACTGCTTTTCGATCTCACGGCGCGCATTTACTTCCTGGGTAACATCTATTCCAGCGGCAATTACACCATTGACTTCACCACCCAAATTACGAACAGCGTTCAATGTAAAATTGAAATAACGGTCTCCTTCCCCTTTTCCATTTTTATCAGGGATACGAAACTGTTCTGCGGAATAAGATTCGCCTGTTTGGTAAACTCTGGTAAGAATAGACCCGATACGCGCTTCATGGAATTCAGGAAATTTCCTGAAAAATGGTTTGCCAGAAAGGTCTTCCCTTCGCAACTGGAATGTTTCGAGGGCTTTGTCGTTCACCAGGTCCATAACAAATGTTTTGCCTTTTAAGACAATCACCGGTACCGGAGCCTGTGAAAATATACTTCGAATGTATTCATCAGCCTGTTTACTCGCGTTCGCCAGTTCTTCCTGTATCGTAATTCTTTGTTGCAGTTCAAATTTTTCTGCACGTTGCTTCGCCACGAGCTCGGTAACGTCGGCAATGGCCAGAAGTAATAATTGTTCACGATGGGCAGGTTGAATGATCCTTTTTGCATTTACCCGCATGATCACCTTTCCGATCCTGGGAAACGTTTGCTCTATTTCCAGATCTTTGAACCCGGTATTTTTCTGATCTATTCCTTTCAGGTATTTCTTCAGCTTTGTAATATTCCAGGTTCCTGCTCCAATATCAAAGAAAGAACTTCCTTCTGTTTCTTTTTCTGTCAGGTAGAACCGTTGATAAAAAGACCGGTTAGCTGTTTTGACGCGCATTGCGTTATCCAGTACTACCATCGGATCGTGTATAGTGGCAATGATGGCTTCGGAATACCGGTATGACTCGTCCAATAGTTCATTTCGTGTTTGCAGCTCCTGATTAGAGGTCGCGAGTTCCTCGTTTGCTGACTGGATCTCCTCTTTCGAAGTCTCCAGCTCTTCATTGATGCTTCGCAATTCTTCATTGCTGCTTAACACCTCCTCATTCGCACTCTGCAATTCTTCCACCGCAGCCTCATGGTTATGTCCCATAGAAAGAAGATCTTCCCGGTAAGCTGCAATTTCTTCTTCAAGCCGGGCAACTCTTTTTTCATTTTCGCCCGTAAGCTTTTTAGTGCTACCCTTTCCGGAACGAGTTTCCGCAGCTTCGGTCTTCGTAAATAGTATCAGCATGGCAGGTTCTTCCGCATCCGTTACAACCGGCACCGCTTCCAAAGACAACATGCTTCCGCTATTTAACACGATATTCTTTTTCGCAACAGCTTTTCCTGATTTGAAAGCTTTTCCAATCGCATTACGAAGCTCAAATGCTATTTCAGGGCGCGACATCTTCAGGATATTTAACGTGGCCTTCCCTTCGAGATGATGCAGGTATTGCGATGTATTACCCCTGAATTGTAATATATCCATCTGTTGGTTGATCACCACGCCGGGTGGAACGTATTTGCTTAGCAGCACGGAATTAACTGCTGCATCCAGTGTGCTCGTATTGGCTAAGGGAGTTATTAGTTTCTTTTTACCGTTTGCCGGATCTTCGACGTGCTGGCGCGGGTTGCGGTAACGGTAATCGGGAGCAGGAAGTAATCCCGGACCTGAGTTCTTTTTACGCGTATATAATTTCACTTTCGTTCCCAAAGATGTGAACAACTGCGGAGCGGAAGCAGTTGTTTCGGATCTGCCTAAAAGAAGATATCCTTCCGGGTTGAGCGAATAGTGAAAGGTAGACAACACTTTTCTTTGTGCTGCTGCATCAAAATAGATCAGCAAATTACAGCAGCTGATAAAGTCTATCCGGGAGAATGGCGGATCACTAAGTATGTTATGCGGTGCAAACACGCACAGGTCGCGCACCTTTTGTGCGATCCGGTATCCTCCGTCATATTTTGTAAAAAAACGCTGCAAACGGGCGGGGGAAACATATTCTACCTGCTGCTTTGTATAAACACCTACACGGGCCTTGCTGATCGCCTGGCGACTAAGGTCCGTCGCGAATATTTGTATGTTGCTGTTTTTAAACCGCGTTCCGTCCCTGATCTCCAGAAACATCATTGCTATTGAATAAGCCTCTTCTCCGGAAGAACATGCGGTCACCCAGATCCTTAGTGGCTCACCAGTTTTCCTGGTCTTTAGCAATTTTGGTAGTAATGTTGATTTGAGATATCTGCAGGCGTCCCCATCACGGAAAAAATTGGTCACATTTATCAGGAGATCGTTGAACAAGATATCCTGTTCCTCAGGTTTATCTTTCAGCCACAACTCATAGGCCTTTAACGACCTGATGCGGGACAGCAGCATACGCCGAATGATCCGCCTTTTAATGGTATTGAGTTTATAAAGAGAGAAATTTACGCCATATGTCTGTTGCAAAAGGTGAAGGATGGATTTGAGATGAGGACTATTGCTTTCATCCTCCTCACTGGCAGGATCTTTTGCAAAAGCCTTTCCCTTAACAAACGGATGACGGCTGAAGGAGACGAGTTCGCGGGCGATCTCAGAAGGGCTCAGAATAAAATCCACCACTCCGGCAGCGATCGCGGAATGCGGCATACCGGTAAATTTCGCCGTATCATCCTGGGCAAAGGTGATACCACCCGAGCTTTTGATCACTTCCAGTCCATGTGTACCATCGGTAGCATTTCCAGACAGGATAACGCCGAATGCTTTTTCCTGAAATTCTTCGGCCAGTGAAGTAAAGAAAACATCTATCAAGACATTGACCTTGTTCTTTGACAAACGCGGGGATAAAAGGATCTTCCCTCCTCTGATCGTCATTTCTTTTTTGGCAGGGATCACGATCAGCGTATCGGGACGGATGACCATGCCATTCACTGCTTCCTGCACCGGGATCTTACTAACCTTCGGCAATATTGAAGACAGAAGGCTTTCATGTTCCGGGCTCAGGTGTTGCACATAAAGAAAGGCCATCCCGGTTGATGACGGAAGGCTTTTCAAAAGCTCCGTAACAGATTCAAGACCCCCGGCTGATGCACCTATTCCCACAACCGGGAACAGCGCCCTTTTGCTGACAGGATCCGTTGACGTTATCGGATATTTCTTTTCCTTGGCCCGAACTTTACCGGTTGATTTCTTAATTGCTTTTTTTGCAGGAGAGTTTCTCTTCATCCAATAATTGTTTGGCGGAATTCTGTGTATTAAGAAGGAAACCAAGGGGAAGTACAGCTAGTTGCTTATGTCCGGCGGGCGCATATGACTTTCCGGTAAAACCCATTTTTCTCCCAGAATGAATGAGGCAAGATAATAAATCTCCCCGGAATTCCGGGGTTTGGTCATGAAATGGCACGCTCCCAGTCTTGCCAGCTCATTTGATTCTTCAACACTTTTCGAAGTGGTATAGATGATCACGGGAATATTTTTCAAGCGTTGGTCATTCTTTATTTCAAAGAGAAAACGCTTGCCGCTATACCTGGGCATGCGAAGATCAAGCACGATAAAGTCAGGCAACCTGTCTGGAGAAGTATGCAAAAGTTCAAGCGCATGCTGCCCGTTGTCTGCGGATACACACCGGATAGTGGCATCAATCTCCTTCACTGCTTCGATAAAAAGAGCCCTGTCATCGGAGTCATCGTCGATAATGAGCAAATATCTGTTAGCTGACATGGTTAAAAATTTATTGGGGGATCATCATTACCGAATGTATATCTCATTCTCCGTCTTTTCCTTCATGGGAGCTTGCCAGTCTTTCCGGAAACCGGCCGGGGTTTTTCCCGTCACCTTTTTAAACTGTTTGCAAAGATGTGAGACGCTGCTGTAGTTAAGCGAATATGCTATTTCTTTCAGTCCCATTCCTTCATACATGATCAGTTCTTTTACCCGCTGTATCTTCTGTTGAATGTAAAATTTTTCTATTGTGCTTCCTTCGACTTCAGAAAAAACATTGGCCAGGTAAGTATAATCATAGCTTAAGTCCTTACTGAGATGCTCGGAAAACTTAAGAAGCAGATCATCATTTTTAGAATGAAACACTTCGATGATGGAGATCTTGATACGCTCTACGAGGATCTGCTTTGCATTATCCATCACTTCAAGTTCATAATGCGCTAACCATACATCCAGCAGGTGCCGCTGATCGGGCGTTAACCCTGAACTCATCGTCACTTTTCCGAGTTCCACTTTTTCGAAAGGAACATTCAACCTGGTCAGGATCTCCTCCACAATGATCCTGCACCGTACGCATACCATATTTTTTATAAATAGATACATTAGAGGTGGCTAAGTCGGTTAAAGAGTGATATGCAGGAAACAAACCTTATTTCCCCGGCGGGTGGCGCGATACACCAATTTAGATTAATTATACAATACAGCTCATGCTAATAATAGCGTTTGGCGGATTATTAGTATTCCAATACGACCGCTTATCATACCCTCGGACAACTTCACATCTTTAATCAGGCAAGAGTCATGCTACCATCTGTGAATTTGACCTGATTTCTCTTTTTCGATATAATAACCGTCTCCACTGCATTTCATAGTTTTAAATACCGAGCCGAAATGACCATTTCTCCTGCCCTTTCCTCCGCTTATCGTTGCAACACTTGCGATGCCATCATTCATCACCAACAGGTATTAGCGAGACAGTCTCGACCATCAGGTATGGACTGAATCAAGGGGCCTGAAAACATTTGAGGAAAGGATGTAAGGATAATGACATCACCGGCAATAACCAACTAAATCAGCTATACCGTGCCTGCACTGACGGGCATGGAATAGATAAAGAAAACAGTACGAACATGTTCTTCGAAAATCCAGATCAATACCAGTTTTTCAGAAATAGTCTTGAACATTATACCCTTTTAGCGAATTTCAGCCGCGACTGTTTGTGGGAAAAAGACCTCTCCGGTAATAAGATCAACTGGATAGATGGAGGCCACAAACGCGTATTTGGTTACCAAATAGAAAACCAGCTGATTTGCGAGCACTGGTGGGAAGCCATGATACATCCTGATGAAAGAAACCTGGTACTGGCGCGATTGTCTGTTGCCATTTCAGAACCCGATACAACCATGTGGGAACAGGAATACCGGTTCAGAAACTCCGCCGGGGTATTTATTCCCGTACATAACCGCGCCTGTATTATCAGGAACGCTGAAAAAAAGGCGGTCAAACTGATCGGGATCACCCAGGATATCTCCAACAGGCTTTTAAAACATCAGCAGCGGCTCGACTGGCTGCTGATGAATCAACGAAAAACAGAGCAGGAGATCCTCGCATTCCGGGATGGCGAGAATGAACGCATTGGTCGCGAATTATTCGATAATATCGGCCAGGCACTGATCGCTTCGAGAATGCATCTGGATATGGCCGTCACTTCCAAAACCCAAAGACGCGAAAATGCCACAAGAGCCCTGCAGTACGTGAAGGAAGTGATCACGGAGATCAGGCTGCTCGCCAATGGCCTTTTAAAGCCCCATTTTAGTTCTGTCGGCATATTCGAGACACTCCGAGGTTTCATTGCGGAAGTTTCGCTATCGCAAAAAATGCACATCCGCTTTTCGGTGTTTTCAGTTCTACCAGAAGAGTTGAATGAACAGTTGCAGGAAACATTGTACCGTATCATCCAGGAGCAGCTTATCAATATGATCGATCGCTCTGCTACCCGGGCCTCCATCAGTATTGGCAAAAAGAACAAACATCTTATTTTGGTCATCTCCGATGACGGACGCAAGAAACATACTTCCCGTGAAAAGAAGGCTGTACTTACAACGATCAAAAGCAGGGCGGAGCTGGCGCAGGGAAGCGTAAGTAGCGTATCACACCGCAAAGGAGAGTATATGATCACCGTTAACTTTCCATTGACACGCGTCAGGCACACGACAGCCAGAACCAGGAAGATCAAGAAAGAACCGGTGCCAGCGTTACTTAAGCCGGCTTCTTAAACCAGGGTCATGATGTCCTGCCCTCACAACTGCAATAAAAAATTATCCTTATTCAGTCCAGATGTATGGTACTGCCAGTTGATTGCCAGCACATGCATGAGTATTTTCTTCAGCATGGTAGGATGTGTCGGTTTTCTTATATAGATATTAGCGCCGTTCACAAACGTATCTTCAATATCCTTTTGCGACGAAGAGGTCGAATAGATTGCGATCGTGAGATCTTTCAGCCGATCGATCTTCTTAATAGCTATCAGGCACTCCAGTCCTGATTTTTTGGGCATGTTCAGGTCCAGGAAAAGTATATGAGGTAGTTTTGCCGCATCATTCATAAGATAGTTCATCAATGCCACACCATCCTTCAAAGTCTCTACGAAAGTATTCATTCTCAGACCTGCAAATACAGCAATAAAATCTGCACGATCATCCTCATCATCATCCACCAGCAATATTCTTATTGTTTCATTGTTATTCATGACTCTTGCTAAATGTTCAGACCAGGACTTTCGTTCATCGAAAATGCTGCTTGCTGATTATTGCGCCTTTGGGTTATGATCTTTTTAAATAATGTAGGAGTAAGTCCGGTCGTATTTTTAAACTGCATACTGAAATGCCCCACACTGCTGTAGTTCAGTTTCCAGGCCACTTCGGTGAAGGTTAGTATCCCCGCAGCGATCATTCCTTTGGCGCGTTCCACCTTTTGCAGGATAATATAGTTTTCTATTGTGGAGTAGGTCACTTCGGAAAAAACGGCAGCAAGATATCGGTAACTGACGTTGAGCGTTCTGGCAAGGTGATGGGAGGTTTTGGAAAGTACCAGATTATCTTCTTCCGAAATCAGTTCAAGTATCGCTTCTTTCGTCTTTTCTACAATGATGCTTTCGGGGGAAGCAACTATTTCTATGCCTGCATTCCGAAAGCCCTCATTGATCGTTGCGAGGAAATCCGGGGAAACTTCTTCCCGGAAGCTCAGTTCATTGGTATTGTTCAGCTGGCAATCCAATCCGATCATCCCGATCTTTTCTAACAACAGGTTCCGGCAAATAACCTGGAGATCATATTTTACATAAAAGTTCATTGATAAGTTTTCTTACCAGTAAATATCCAATATCTGTTCCAGATACATTTTCCTTCTGCCCTATCGTCAACATTTATCGGTATGGAACGATGATCTAAGGCAAAAGTTCACGGAAGAGATTCCCCCGTGTTTATCCAACTGAACGAAATACCACTAACTCCCTGTCAGGTAAGAGATTGATCAGAAGATGCGAGAGATATCGTTTTTATCTTATGTCTGAATAATAAAACAGGAATAAACAGGACATACCCAGCATTCAAAATGAAAAAATGCTTCATCAGCAACTATCTTAACACGTGGGGTAGATATGTACACAGGTCACTAACAGCGTGTTGAATGCCATAGCATCGGCAGCGTCTTTCAGTTGAGGTGAAATGCCGGGTGGATGATATCATTTGATGCAATATCAGCATACATAGTGCCGGCTTCAACCTCTTCTTCATGTGTTCGAAAAAGGGTATCTGCGACATTATCGAGCAGTAACTCGGTGGCAACATTGGCCAGTATCGCATATCCGGCAATTTCATAGCATTCCATCTTCTGAGCCGTAAAGATGAGGCCAAGATCTCTTGATGCGGACCCATTGACAGCAAGTTCACGCGCATACTTTCCTTCCCTGATGATATTCCGTATCGGCACACATTTCTTTCCTTTAGGCTTATGGCCGATCCATCGGAATACCTCGAGTAACCTGTTCACATGTATGTGGGTAATATCCAGGTGCTCCTGAAATGCCCGTTTGAGGATGGGCGATGTGGCAGCCCTGATCATTTTAGGCAGCACTCGGGCAATCTCCTTTTCCGCACAATAGAGATCGCGGATACCTGAGGTTAATAACCGCGACAAAGATTTCCGGATTTCTTTTTTCATGTAAACTGTTTTTTACTGTCAAACTCTCATTAAAGGCAGCTTCCGATAAAATTATGCGTGAAGGATCAACCAATCAATGATCCTGCAAAGTTGCGGAGTAGCCAAACGGTAATTGTTATACCGGCATTCAAAAAACTTACATGATTTTTTACGGAATTTGCCCTGCCGGCACATCTTGTAACACTTAGGAGAAATTGTGTAAGAGACCGCCGGAGGATATACCCAACCTTTGTATATGCATGAAGACATTGATCAGCAAAGCACTCCGGCAACAAGTGAAACCGATAAACCTGTAGATATCGTGCAGGAACTCATAGCCATTCATACCACACGCATAGACGCTGCCAGGAGGTTAAATCCGACACTTGAAGATGCCGCCGATACTCCGGTAGTCCTTCAAAGTACGGGATGGATCACTCAGCTCACCGATGAGCTTTCGGATTTCGGTGATGCAGTACAATCCATTGCCAACAGGGAAAATCAATACCAGCAGGCATGGAAAAATGCATTAAATATTTTGGACGGGTTATCGGCAAGCGAGTGCAAAAGTACCTGGATGAAGATGGAAGCAATACTGACAGAGCATTATCAACACCTGCTGTTAAAAGAGGAGTCTTTGCCCCGATCATTGCTTCAAATGATCCGGCAACAGAGCCGCGAGATCGCTAACCCCTCAGCATAATATGACATCTATTGTTTAATCAACTCAAAAAACATGAAAAGGATCTTTACACTTACCCTGATAGTAACGCTGTTCAGCACAGCTGCTTATACACAAACTAAAAAAGACTGGTACATCATCGGTGGCCAGATCTCAAACATCGACCTCAATTTTCAAAAAGGCAACACTTCTTTCAGCTTCGACCTCACGCCAAGAGTAGCCTGGTTCATCGCAGACGATTTCGCCCTGGGAGCCGAAGTGCTTTTTGGATTGCAGACGGGTGATGGCTTTACTACGATCAATTACGGCGTAGGACCTGTAGCCAGGTATTACCTTAAAAAAAGAGCCCTGACCGATGTAAAAAAAACGCGCTGGTTTGTCGATGGCAATGTTGGCATTTATGGCTCCAACAAAAAAGTATCCGGCTCCGGCAGCACGAATACAAATGGACTCGGAATCGGATTGGGACCCGGGATTGCGTATTTCCTGAATGAAAATATTGCCCTGGAAGCGCTCGCTAAATATAACCTTACGGTGGGATTCGGTAACGCGACCACCAACAATTCACTTAACATCGGCATTGGCTTTCAGATCCATTTGCCAAAATCCAAACTAAGAGCAATGAGAAAAGATATCAATTAGTTTTTCCCCCTCCTTGCATTATGATCGCTCCAAGGCGATCATTTTTTGTTCCCGGAACATAGCAGATTGACCTGGTGAAAGAAAGCACGCATCACGAAATAATTTAACAGCGAATTGTAAAGAGGTGTAAGGGATATGCTTAATTGTATAATGATGCAACCAAAAGCTTGAACCACCTTTGATGGAACTAAAAAGCAACAAATGAAAAGAATTTTAATTGCAGCTTGCTGTGTGATCGGTATACTTTCGGCGTCTGCCCAGACCCAGGATAAAAAATGGGCAATAGGATTACACGGTGGAGTTTCGCAATATAATGGTGACCTGGGTAATGACTTCTATAAAACCAATGGCACGTACTATGGTTTTGGCGGTTTATCCTTGTCCAGATACCTCGGCGGTAATTTTGATGTAAATCTGCTTGCAACAAAAGGAACGATGGGATACAGAAGCAATATAGGCAATTTCAAGAATGATTTCACATCGGCCCTGCTGAATTTCAGGTTCAATATACTGGGTCCCAACTCGCCCGTCAGGCCTTATCTGATGGTGGGCGGCGGTGCCATCTTATTTGATAAGAATCTTGATGTGAAGGATGAAAAGGTCGACTTTATCGCGCCTTCATTCGGTGGTGGTATAAATTTCAAACTCGGACCATCCCTTATGCTGAACGTGCAGGAAGTTTTCATGTACAGTACCGAAGATGACAGAGATGGTGTGGTAGCTGACAGGAACGATGCATACCTGCTTCATACAGTAGGACTGGCGTTCAATTTTGGCAAGAAAAAAGATGCAGATAATGATGGCGTGGCAGATCGTCTTGACAAATGCGCCAATACGCCGACCAACACCATGGTCGATAAAAAAGGTTGCCCGCTTGATAAAGATGCGGACGGAGTACCCGACTACCTCGATAATTGCCCGGATGTGGCAGGTACGGAACTGTTGAAGGGATGTCCGGACAAAGATGGAGATGGCATTGCCGACCAGGATGACCGTTGCCCTGAAGTAGCTGGCACATCAGCATTACGCGGATGTCCGGACGCAGATGCGGATGGCGTCGCAGATATTGACGATAAGTGCCCGGGCACAACAGCTGGCTTTAAAGTGGATACCACCGGTTGTACACTCGATAACGACAAAGATGGTGTCGTGAATGAAGAGGATGCTTGCCCTGATCTTGCCGGCGTACTTGCACTGAAAGGTTGCCCTGATAAAGACGGGGACGGAGTAGCAGACAATGAAGACAGGTGCCCTGACGTTGCCGGAACTATTGCGAATAAAGGTTGCCCGGAAGTGAGTACAGAAGATAAAACAAAGATCACACAGATCGCCAGTAAGCTGTTCTTCGAGAACAATAGCGCTAAGTTAAAAACGGCGTCTTTGAATCAGTTAGATGAACTGATCGTCTTGCTGAAGAAGTATGAAACGGCTAACCTGACGATCGAAGGTTATACTGATGACAAAGGTTCAGATGAATTCAATCTGGCATTGTCGCAAAAAAGAACCGAATCCGTTAAAAACTACCTCGTTCAGAAAGAAGTGGCTGAATCACGGTTAAAAAGTACCGGTATGGGTGAAGCAAATCCTGTAGCTGATAACAAAACTGCCGCAGGCCGGGCCAGGAACAGAAGAGTTGAATTACAGTTGACATACTAACAC
Source organism: Terrimonas ginsenosidimutans (assembly GCF_022012415.1). GTDB lineage: Bacteria > Bacteroidota > Bacteroidia > Chitinophagales > Chitinophagaceae > Terrimonas_A > Terrimonas_A ginsenosidimutans. The sequence continues at coordinate 158,492 of NZ_JAKLTR010000007.1, read as the reverse complement.
TCAGATCATACAGAATATTCTCTTGAGTGGGTTGCCCCGGCAGCCCACTTTTATTTACATTCTGAAATGAGTACTTCTTTAAGGTCTGATCAGCGCAGACTTCCGGAAGATCAACAGGATTACAAGCTGAGCTAAAACATGTGAATTCTATAATATTTAGATAGAAATGTATTCGCTGAAACTGCTTTCCGGATTTTATTTTTACAAAGGTTTTTCATAGGATATTGGATAAATAAAAACGGGGCTTGATTTCTATCACGGCCCTTTTTCATCGGCCGTCATATCCTTTCAGGTTCTTCAACTGATAAGTAACATCCTGCGGACATAAAGTTCGTTATGGCACGTTATTGCCATCATATATGTTGCCCGGCTAACGGGCCGCTATATATGCAAGCCTTACCTTTTCAAATAAAAATCACCATTATCTGCGTCACAAAAGGAAGGCGTAAATACCAGTTCCGTTATCGGACTGACCGTTTTTTTGATGGACTTGCGACAGATATAGATGGCCCTTCTTACGGCTTTAGTCTGGTTAACAGCCAGGATCACTGGGCATTCGATCCGGAGGCATCACTTCCTCAATGGTTGGTGGAGAGGGAATCTGAAGTCGTTTCATTGTTTTCCCTTACTCTCCCAAACGCCAGTGTTACAGGTTACAATAATTGATATTCGTCAAACTTTCTTGCGGTACCAAGCTGGCGCCTCTCGCCTATCTCCGCCAAAATAAATTCCCAACGTGAAGAGTATGGCAGATGAATTTTATAAGCTAAACATTGGCACGCTTATATCCCTGTATAAAGCATGACAACTATGAAGATCATCTCTACAAAACTTCACGGAGCATTGGACTACACGGTCGGCTTGACGCTTGCAACATCTCCCTGGTTATTTGGATTTTACCGGAATGGCGCCGAAACCTGGATACCTGTCGTATTGGGCGGCAGCACTATTCTCTATAGCTTATTCACTAACTACGAAGCAGGCGTTATAAAGAAACTTCCCATGCCTTTTCATTTAACGCTTGATCTGTTAGGCGCACTCTTTTTAGCCATCTCACCGTGGATCGCCGGCTTCTCCCGGCATGTCTGGCTACCCCACCTCACCATCGCTGTGTTGGAAATGACCGTTGTTCTGTTAACCTATCCTGAAGAAAAGTCTGTAAAAAGACCTTACCGCATAACGCCCGAGAGCAAAATGAGATGACTGCGCGCTGAATGCAGCAGCGACATAACAGCCGGTTTTTGATACAACGGTACAAGGGTAATTGTATTATTGATCGTGACGGAACATCCCGTTGAGAATATATAAGATCGCTTTGCAGTAACAGGAAGGTCACTATCTGATAGATCATTGGCAAATCGACAAATGCTGACATGCAGCATGTATATACAATTGCCGATCATTTTCTCATTTCTGCCTGATCTTACATGGCAAAGAAGGAAAAAATACCTCGTCAGTTTCGTATGCAGAAGCCCTTACCAAATATCATGGCAACATAAGTGAAAATATCTGTTTAATTCACAGGCCGTGACCATCACGATCATATGATGCTATGGCGAATTGAAAATGAAGTCGCCTTGCGGAATTAACAGGGGAACATAATGCCCTCAGGGAAATCCCTGAGAGTTTATATTGAATGGAATGACTCCCATTCAGAAAAGACTAATATATTTTATGGAGAACTTAATGACAACCACGACTTTCCCCCATTCCGGTGCATTGACCTGTCACGAACTGTCGGAGTCTTGACCCAGGATGTTCTTATCGATCAACTATAACCGCCCCTACTAAAGGTTGCTTGCAGCTGCCTAAACCTGTCTATAAGAATGAAGACATGATCTAAAGCAATAAAAGGTCGGATAATTGTTGCCTGATAATTGTAGATAATTCCCAGCGGCAATGTAGCCAGCAATTACTTACCGGAGTGTATCATATCTGTCACAAAGCACGTCGTGTTAAATCCCCTGCCCTGAGATAATATAGTGTCAGATCCATCCTTGTTATTTATATAACCCATTAAATGATCAGGGAATACCCGGACTTCTTACAGGAATAAAGCCAGGCTATGCATGAGACAGATCTTGGCTTATGTATTGATCAGATTAATCTATATAGAAACTTAATCATTAAAACTGGAAACTATGTTTTATCATGTTCGTGAACTAATCAATCCTATCGTTGCAGATGAACCGGATCCCTCAGCAGCTAATGCATTACAGGAAGGACTCGGTGGCCAGTTCGGCGAAATGCGCACGATGATGCAATACCTCTTTCAAAGCTTTAATTTCAGGGGTAATGCCGCGCCTTACCGGGATCTGATCCAGTCAGTGGGAATTGAAGAGATCAGTCACGTGGAACTGATCACCAAAACCATCTCTCAACTCCTGGATGGCAGTCCACGCTACCAGGGCGACAAATTTGCCACGCCGGGTGCCGGAGGAGAAGCTCCCATGGATATGGCGAAAGAGCAAATGAACCCGCATCATTTTATTGTAGGCGCACAGGCCGCATTGCCTGTAGATGCTGCCGGGAACCCATGGCAGGGGTCATATGTACATGCCCACGGAAATTTAGTGCTCGATCTGTTAGATAACCTTGTTCTTGAAGCAACAGGCCGCCTGCAGAAATGCCGCATTTATCAAATGTCTTCGAACAAGACATTACGCTCTACTGTTGCATTTTTGATCGCTCGCGACTCCGCGCACCAGATGGCTTTCGCAAAAGCCCTGGAAACGCTCGGCGTAAACTGGGGTAAGATCCTTCCCATCCCTGCTTTTGAAGCAAGTGATTATCCAGAGGTTCAGGCCCTTATTGACGCGGGAATAAACAGGCAGCAATACCATTTCAACCTGGAGTCTTCACAACTGGCAACGATCTTTCAGGGAGCATCTCCGGCCAACGATGGCACCGAGCTTGAAGCGCTGGCAGAACCAGAGCAATCTTATCCTGATCCGGGAGCGCCTGAACGGCCGGAAGAATTTTCACCAGGCCTCGATCCAGAGTTGCAAGCGCTTGTTGATGCCTTGACAGATTACAAGGAAACGACCGCTAAAAAAGCAGCAAAGAAGAACGGGAAAAAAACGCGTTAGAACTATTATTGTTTGCCGGAAATTTTGTTCATCTCGAAGATCACGACAGCACGGTGACGGAAGGTATATTCGGGTTGAAATAAAAGTTTCGGGAACTCTGAAGAAGATTTGCCATAGACTCCTCTTCTGTGTGGGATAGCTTCGGCTATCCCTTTTCATTGGAGATAGATTCTAAAGAAACCCTGTCGCAATATGGGACCATGTTGAAAAGTTGGGGGATGGTCTACAAAATGGCTTGGGTTGAAATGTTCCGGATGAGCATCGCTGGCATAAACTTCTGCCGGCCCTTCCACCATAGCGAAGCAGACGAAGGAACCTACGCCAGTCGCTCAAAAGATTTATCACCCTCAGCGTGTCAGCTTGTCACCATTTTTCACTGCTTAAAATCCCGTCAAACTTTGGACGGCCAAAGGACGACCAAGAGACGAACTAACGACGACTAACAAGCATTGCAAAAACACGTGGAATTTGACCCTGGATGATTATCATTAGGCAACACATCAACTGGCTTCGCGTGCCAAAATGTCGTATCTAAGGAGCAAGCGAGAGACCGAAGCAAAAACAAAAACTTTAAACTTTTAAACCATTAAACATTTAAACAACCATCCCACAACTTTTACGCTTGATCCGAAATATGTTAGTTAGACCAGGCATCATCTATGTTTTCAGCGTCATTACAGGCTCTCAATCGTTAATGACTTTTGACTATCATCATTATGTCTTTTTATATCATAATTCTTCCAATAACCACTGATGTGGATAGCTGGCAGCCTTTTTGAATTTACTTATCAAACATAAATATGGACACGACAAAAAAAACACCCCAGGAAGGACCGGTTACAGAAAAGATCGAAAACTATACCGCTAAAGTACCTTCTGCTGTATACCTCGTCGCATCGGTTGCGGCAATGGCAACTTCCCTGACACTTAAATGTATGGGCAAAAAACACGACGCACTTTTTGTAGGGCAATGGGCCGCTCCTTTTCTTTTACTCGGGATTTATAACAAACTGGTAAAACAGAGCGGACATGATTCAGAAAGCCAAACAGAAAAAGCAAATAATTACTAAAAACGGCCTCAATGATGCTGAGATCGTAAAGGGACAAATGGTATCCTCGATCCGGCTGCGGATGACCGATGGCCGGAGCAGCGGGACGAACAGTCAGAATTTATCGACCAGCACTGTTCATTCCGCTGTAAAGGTGGGGCATCGGTCGTCGGCAATCGGATCAACCCAAGAACAAGCCACTTAGCATTCAATATCGATAACAGGCCGCATTTATATTCATACCTGCCCCTACAGAAGCAAACATGACGATGTCGCCCGTACGAAGTTCCTGGTTATCGATCTTACCCTTTCTTACAAGGTCTAATAACGTGGGGATGGTTGCAACGGAACTGTTTCCCAGCCAGTGAATGGACATCGGCATGATGTATTCCGGCGGATTATCAATTTCATATAGTTTGTAGAATGCTTTTACAATAGCATCATCCATTTTTTCATTTGCCTGGTGAATAAATATCTTTTTCAATGCGTGAACAGGAACACCACTTTTATCCAGGCAATCCTTCATGGCTTCAGGAACATATTTCAACGCGTATTCGTATACCTTTCTCCCATTCATTTTTATAAAACGTCTACTGCTGTTTAAATCAGGAGAATGACTTTGGCCGAAGTCGATATAAAAAGCTTCATCCCTGCAATCTGACCGGGCAGCAGTGCCAATGATCCCGCGTTCTATCCCGTCTTCTCCTGCTTCGAGCATGCAAGCTCCTGCACCATCGGAAAAGATCATACCATCCCGGTCAGAAAAATCTGTTACACGGGATAATGTTTCAGTTCCAATAACCAGGCATTTCTTAGCGGCACCTGCTTTCAGGTAAAGATCGGCCTGTATCAATCCCTGCAACCAGCCGGGGCAGCCAAACAACACATCATAAGCGACACAATAAGGATTAATTATACCAAGCTTATGTTTCACCCGTGATGCAAGAGAGGGAACACTATCTGTCTGAATAGTGTTCGTTTTAATATCGCCATAATTATGAGCAACGATGATCTGGTCAATTGTTTCAATATCGGTTTGACTTTCCAGGATCGCTTCAGTTGCCGCGTAAGCCGCCATATCAGAAGCGACAATATTGTCGGGCGCATACCGGCGTTCAACGATCCCGGTGATCTGGGTGAACTTCTCGAGGATGACTTCCACTGGCTGGTTGATACGATGATGCTTAACATCATAAAAACCTTCTGAACCAAAATCTTCATTCTTTTTGACAACAGCAGGTATATAAGCCCCCGTGCCGGTAATAATTGAACGTTGCATTTTAACTACTCTTAAATACTTCGATGGATTTGTAATTATTCCAGGTTGATCTGTATTGATCCTATCATGACCTGTATCGCTGTCGGAACAAATGTAAGCACATTAAATTCCCGGATACAAATCACAAATACTATGCTACAAAAGATCTTTCGGATTTGTTACAATTCTATGATAATATCCCCGCATGAGATAAAAAAAATAAACAGCGCAGGGATCTCTTTTATAATTACTGACTGAGATTTACTCTTTCAGGTGCCACGGATACAAACTGTCCCTCAATATCAATTCCATCAAGTATATCAATGGCCTTCTCCGCAGCTTTTCTTGATCGCATTTTAATGCGTGCAAATCCGCAGCTGGCGCCGGTCCGGTGATCTGTGACCACTTCTACGGATTGAACTGATCCAAACGGCTCGAACAATTGCCTGATATCATACCTGCTCACATGAAGCCCTATATTGGAAATGCAAATATCCATGATCCCTGAAGTATTAATGTATGATAATCGGGAAAGGTTCACCATTATTCAAAGACGCCGCGGAACACGCTTCTTGTTGCCATCTATGGCTTTACTACGCACCAAAAACAAGTTTACTAAGTGAATGCACCACACCGTTGGAAGCTTCCATATCCCGGCCTTGTATAACGGATCCATTGATACTTACCGAACCGTCCCGCACTGTAACGAGCAGATCATCCCCATCGATGGTTTTTAATTGCTGGCCGTCTTTAAGATCATCGAAATATTGCCTGCCATTAACTATATGATGGTTTAATAAGATCGTAAGCTTTGCCTTATTATGTGGCCTTAAAAGCTCGCCCAGTTCGCCAGCCGCCATCTTACCAAAGGCGAGGTCAGTCGGTGCGAAAACTGTAAACGGACCTGTTTTATTTAATTCCTCTACGAGTCCCGCAGCTTTAACACTTCTCAGCATAGTGGCAAGATTTCTGTCCGCCACAACAACATCTACAATATTTGACATGGGAATAATTTATCTGCAAATAAAATGATCTGCATGAATGTAATGTACCTCTAATAAATGATAGCATCCGGTTTATTTCTTCAGAAAAACCTCCTTGTTTTCCCTGAGGTGTAAGTAATCCGGGTCAATTAAGAAAACCATTCGAATCAAATTCACTAAGTGTGAATTGTATACTTGATTAGTAGAATTATATAACAACTATGATGTAATAGTTACCGACCTTTGCTTTATACCGTAAATTACCATCGTGTTCCTTTTAAGCATAATACTGATCCCTGTTTTCATATTACTGACCTTGTATCTCTTTTGGCTGAGACCTCTTCGCAAGAAAAACAATTCAGTCCGTCTTTTTAATATCGCCCGCAAAAGTGAGAATAACAGCAGTTTTCAACAAGCGATCGGCGAGTATGAAACAGCACTGGACGAAATCAAACGGACAGGGAATAATATACAGCTCAGAACAAGGATCATGGAAAAGATAAAATTACTTAATACGGTACTGCAGTATCAGCGGGGATAACATGTGTAAGAGTGTGAAGGCTTCTTCGAAGTATCGCAGTGTCAGATAAACAAAATAAAATGAAAAAAATGGCTTCCTTTATAGTGGGATTATCTATGGTCGCTGGTGCGACTGCACAGACATCATCCACAAGCATTCAGTTTAATAAAACGATGCGTCCGGCACTTTCGGTTGAGTTAATGAATAACACGGCCGATGCCGAAGCAACCATCCTTGAAAGATTACATAGCGCTGGCTACAATCCGGAAACAACCGGCTCTTTGTTCTGGAAGAACAACAAGAAAGACGGGTTCTACATTTTTAACAATGTATCCCTCGCGTCCGTTGGCAACAAGAAAATAGATATGTACTTCAAAATTGTTTCAAAGAACAAGGAAGAGATCAATAATAGCATCGTCTATCTTTTACTGACCACCGGCAATGAAAATTTTGTATCCCCTGAAAGCGACCCGGCACTTTGGGCCGGCGCAGAAAGCTTTCTTCAGGGATTCCCGGCAAGTACAACAGCTTACAGCCTTGAGCAGGATATCAAAAAACAGGAAACCCTGGTAACAGATTCCCGTAAAAAGATCGCATCTCTGCTGAAAGATGGCCAGGGTATCGAAGACAAGATCAAGCTTTTACAAGCCGATCTGATAAAGAACCAAAGTGATCAGGCAGAGCAGCAAATAAATGCCGATCTCCAGTTAAAATCACTGAATACGCTTAAACTCAAAAGAAAAGCATAGGACCCGATTGTCCAGCAGGAACCAACAAGAACGCGCGATGCCAAAATACACCTTCATAACCAGGAGTAGTGTATTGTAAACTTTTTCTCATTCAGCGTAACTAAGCCAGAGTGGTTCTCAACATGTAGTTCTTCTCAACAGAAATACCTGTCATACGGGGCTGGATCTTTATCCGGTCCCTTTTTATTTCCACTCGTATTGAACAATACTTAAAAATTATGGACACAGACAACTTTGACAACAATTTTGAAGATGACGCCTTTGAGGGTGCAGCAACTCATATCACTATAGAAATTATTGAATATTCCGCCGGCTCATCCATAACGAAGACGATCATTAAAAAATATAACAACAGCGTCAGCACAATGTCTTTTGACAGCAGGGAAAGTCTCCGGAAAAGAACACGCCCTCATGCCAACTTCATACAGGTTGTTGCCGGCAATGTGGAGATCATTATTGACGACACACCGACAATGCTTGACCTGGGGCAGGGCATTGTTGTTCCGGCGCATTCACCTTATTACCTGAAGGCCAATTCTTTTTTTAAGATGATCAATACCATGGTACACGATGGCAGTGAATGACGTAAATACTAAGGTATTTGCACATGAATTTCCCTTATCAAAGAACGACGTTGCTTTCACCAGTGCAGGATCAAGATCATTATCACGCCTGCGCAAAAAAACTGATGCAAGCTTATCAAACTCATGATCCGTTGACATTTTCGCCTCTTGAATTAAAGTATGGAGAATTTTAAAATTGTCGTTTTCATCCTGGCTATACTGATCATTTTAACAGCGATAGCAAATAAGAGGAATCTGCCGCACCCTGTTCTGTTGGTTGTAACAGGTCTGATCATCGGAATTGTTCCGCAGCTACCGGATCTCGCACTGAATCCCGAAGTGGTATTCGTGATAATACTTCCCCCGTTACTTTATGATGCCGCTTTCAAGACCTCCTGGCATGAGTTCAAAACATCCATCCGGCCCATAGCTGCGTTAGCCATAACCCTCGTGTTTTTCACAACGGTCACCGTCGCCATCACAGCGCATTATTTTATTCCCGGCTTCACCTGGCCGCTGGCTTTCGTACTCGGCGCAATTGTTTCACCACCCGATGCGGTTGCAGCATCAGGGATCATAAAAGGGCTGGGATTGAATAGAAAAGTAGTGACCATACTGGAAGGAGAAAGCCTGGTCAATGATGCTTCCGCATTGATTGCGTACAGATACGCTGTCGTGGCCGTTACCACAGGCAGCTTTGTATTCTGGGACGCAAGTCTTCAATTCCTGCTGGTGGCCGGAGGAGGAATAGCGATCGGTATACTGACCGGGTATCTATTTGTGCTGATACATAAAAAAATCGAAAACAATCCTGTAGTTGAAACCAGCCTTACCTTACTTGCTCCTTATATCTCCTATCTTGGCGCGGAGCAACTTCATGTTTCTGGTGTACTGGCGGTTGTTTGCACCGGCCTGCTTATCTCATGGAGGTCGCCGGAGATCTTTGCCTATCAGACGCGGATGCAAACAAAGGCTGTATGGGATACCCTGATCTTCCTCTTACATGGCTTTGTGTTTATGATGATCGGGCTGCAACTCCCTGCTATCATCCGGGACCTTCGGGGCCCCGAGCTTCCCCGCATGATCGGATTTGGCCTATTGATAAGCCTTGCAACGATCCTGGTTCGGATCATTTGGGTAGTTGCCGGCGCAAGATGGCCAGGATTCCAGGAAAAAATAAAAGGTAAAACAAAAAGAGAAGATGAAAATGCTGAACCCGATGACACATGGAAAAATGTACTGGTCGTCGCCTGGACAGGGACACGCGGTGTGATCTCACTGGCCGCCGCTCTCGCCCTGCCATTGTTACTGCAGGATAAAAGCCCCTTTCCCCAACGACACTCGATCATCTTTCTTTCCTTTGTTGTCATCTTCGTGACGCTGGTAGTGCAGGGACTTTCGCTCCCTCTCCTGATCCGTCTGCTTAAAATAAAACCCCGGCAGAACGCTGATATTGAAATAACCAAGCTTCAATTACATATCGCTACAAGCACAATCTATTTTATCGATAATGAACTACCAGCCCTGACTGATAACAAACTGCACCGTGAACTCAAAAATAAATATGCAGAACTGGTCCACACACTGCTGACAAAAGAAATGGACACAGATCACAGCAGCGAAAAAACTCCTCCTGACCCGGCTGACGCCCCTTCCGGATCCTTACTGCATGCAAAATTTGAGATCAGTAAATTCCAGCGCACCTTGTTAATAAAGATACACAAGGAAGGAACTTTCAATGATGTAGTCATTCGTCACGTCGAACAGATCATGGATATCGATGAGATGAAGCTTAACTCGTAGCAGTGATCCGGAGTGACCCATAAACTGCCAACATGGTTATATGTAACAGTTGTCTGTCGTCATTTCAGAAGCATAGTAAGTAATACCGGTCATTACCTTCACATGCATAGATTATGATGCTGTTTGAATTATATACTATGGAATCAGCAATACTTTCCCGGTATAATATTCCCTTTGCCTTAATTTTTTTTTATCTGTTGCGCATTAACAAAAGCTTGAACATCTTATTCATTTAGGAGCACCTGATTGCCTTCGTCTTCTACAATACATTGCAACTGGCTCGTTAATTGACTTCTGTAGATATGATAAACTTTCTCCTTAAGCTCCTCATCGGCATTATCGCTCTTAAAGCACATCTTAAAATGTTGCGGAAACTTAAAATTTCATAAAGTATGTTTGATTATTTAATTGTTGGAGCCGGATTTGCCGGGGCCGTACTCGCTGAACGTTTAGCCTCACAAGCGGATAAAAAGATCCTGATCATTGATAAACGGAATCATATAGGGGGAAACACATTTGATTTTTATAATGAAGCAGGCATCCTCATCCATAAATATGGACCGCATATATTTCACACCAATAGCGAGGATATCTTTAACTACCTTGGGAAATTTACCTCATGGCGCCCCTATGAACACCGTGTACTTGCCAGTGTAGACGGCATGCTGGTGCCCATACCAATCAACCTGAACACTATCAATACGCTGTATGGCCTGAACCTGACAAGTGAAGAGGTCGAATCTTTTTTTGCATCAAAAGCTGTAAAAAAAGAGCAGATCCTCACCTCTGAAGATGTAGTACTGAACAAAGTAGGGAAAGATCTTTATGAGAAATTTTTTAAAGGTTACACTAAAAAGCAATGGGATCTGGATCCCAGTGAGCTGGACGCGTCGGTAACGGCGAGAATACCCACCCGGAATAACCGTGACAACCGGTATTTTACAGATAAATACCAGGCTATGCCGATGCACGGCTACACAAGAATGTTCGAAAAACTGCTGGACCATCCGAACATCAAAGTAATGGTCAATACAGATTATAAGGAGATAGCGGATTTTATCCCTTTCAAAGAAATGATCTACACCGGTCCGATCGATTATTTCTTTGACTATTGCTATGGAAAATTACCCTACCGGTCGATCGAATTCATCTTTGATACGAAAAATGAGGAGAATCATCAGCCTACAGGAACTGTAAACTATCCCAACGATCAGCCTTATACACGGGTAACTGAATTCAAATACCTGACAGGTCAGCAGCATCGTCAGACAACCATTGTTTATGAACATCCAAAAGCTGAAGGCGATCCTTACTATCCGGTTCCGCGGCCGGAAAATTCGATCTTATACAGCCGTTATAAAGACCTGGCCGACAAACTCACCAAAGTTCATTTTACAGGTCGCCTTGCCACTTACAAATATTATAATATGGACCAGGTGGTAGCGCAGTCGCTTAAACTTTTTAAAAAGTTAATGACCTTATCAGCACCAGAAAACAGAATCGATGAACAAAAGATTGCCTTGCACTAAACCGGAGATCTGGGGCGGGATGGAATGCACCATTAATCGTGTCGGCGATGTGTACAGGGATCAATTGGCCGAGACCGGTCACTACGAACGTCGTGATGATCTGCATAAATTATCTGCTCTCGGCTTCACTAAGTTCCGGTACCCTATACTCTGGGAACGCCACTTTCCCAAGAAAGATCACCAGGAGGAATGGGAATGGACTGCCGGTCAGCTGAATATTCTGCGAAAAAAGAATATTGAGCCGATCGCCGGGCTGATCCATCATGGAAGCGGACCATTATATACAAATCTGCTTGACATGGAATTTCCGGTAAAACTTGCTGCCTATGCAAAACAGGTTGCCGAGACTTTTCCCTGGATCAGGTTTTATACCCCCGTTAATGAACCGCTGACAACTGCAAGGTTTAGCGGCTTATACGGTTTCTGGTATCCACATAAAAAAAGTGATGCTGCATTCGTAAGGATGCTCCTTAATCAATTGAAAGGAATTGTCTTGTCTATGCAGGCCATAAGGGAGATCAATCCCGAAGCCAGCCTGATCCAGACGGAAGATCTTTCAAAAACATATAGTACACCTGCGCTTGCTTACCAGGCCGAATTCGAAAATCAACGCAGGTGGCTTACTTATGATTTTCTCACGGGGAAAGTAAATAAAGAACACTTTGCCTGGAAGTATTTCATCGATAACGGAATTGAAGAAGATGAATTGTTTTTCTTCCTGGACAACCTATGCCCTCCTGCTATTGCGGGATTCAATTATTATGTGACATCAGAACGGTTTCTTGATGAGAACATTTCAAAATATCCCCGCCATACACATGGTCATAACCATGAGCAGGCTTATGCAGATACTGAAGCAGCAAGAAGCGGTCACATGAAAGGTGCGGCTGGTTTGCTGAAAGAAGCATGGTGGCGTTACAGGATACCCATTGCATTGACCGAATGCCAGCTTGTTTGCACACGGGAACAACAAATGAAGTGGTTCTATCAGCATTATAAGTTCGCAGAAGATCTTCGCCGGCAGGCTATCCCGGTCGTTGCGATCACAGCCTGGGGACTGTTAGGAGCTGTAGATTGGAACACCCTCATATGCCAGAATAACGGGCAATATGAGAGCGGTGTTTTCGAGATCCAGAAACAACAACTCCAGCCCACCGCAACTGCAAGAATGATCCGCACGCTCGCTAAAGGAAAAGATTGCTATCATCCTGCACTGGATGGCAGAGGATGGTGGCAGCCTGCCGGATCAACTGCTTTCAACTATCCTTTATCATTGCGTGGTGGTTCAGGCAAAAGACTTGTAATAATTGATAACAATTCCCCTATTGGCAATATCTTTCACAGCTTATGCCAGGAAAGAGATCTTTTGTGCACAGTCCTTTCAGCTGCAGACGCTGAATACCTCGATCATGAGCAGCTTGCAAAGAAAATTGATAAATGTTTCCCCTGGGCAATCGTGGATGTTCGCGCACCCATAATGGGGCCTGACTCATCTTTATTTGAAAAACCCAGGCGAACCCACCGGTCATTTATTGTGCAACAGTCGCGTCCGATACAGCTGCTTCAGTTCTCCGCAGGTTTTACTACTGATGGATCGAAGGGCGGTACTGACCACCCCGTTCAGTCAGGCGTAGAAATACTGGTCGATCGGCTGAACGCTGAAGATATATTTCAATATCTCCGGGAGCGTCTACATAAAAAAGCAACCTTCGCAGGCACAACAGACACGGAGATCGACCAGGATCGTATGAAAAAGGTGGCCAACAGAGCCCTTGACCTTCTTATAGATAATGCTAAAGGGATTTGGCATTTCACCGAAAACACAGAGGATCTCCTGATGAACGCAGAAGAAAATGTTCAGGCCATAGACCAGAAGGCACAAACGACAGATGCAAGGAAACAGTTGACGAAGAAAATGGCAGTCCCCGTTTACCAGTTCACTAAATAAAGTGTCCGCCTCCGGGGATTGAGGTGATCATAGCTTCAGCTACTCTTTAAAAACATACCATGTCTGGAAACAGGTTCATGTTCAGTACGGGGATTGAAAACAGTTATCCCACTATTCTGCTCCCCAACGGAAAGATAAAACGCGTGGACGAGATGGAAAAGACCGGCCATTATACCCACTGGAAAAAAGACTTCCAGTTGATCAAATCGCTGGGATTGGAATTTGTACGTTTTGGTCCCGCACTATACAGTACGCATACAGGCCCCGGTAAGTACGACTGGGCATTCGCTGATGAAGCATTTGCCTGCTTGAAACAGTTACAGATCACCCCGATAGTTGATCTCTGCCATTTCGGTTTGCCAGACTGGCTTGGAAATTTCCAAAACCCCGAATTCCCCCGCTTCTTTGCTGAGTATGCTCAGGCATTCGCAAGAAGATTTCCTGATCTGCAATTGTACACTCCTATTAACGAGATCTTCATCACTGCTATGTTCTCTGCAAAATATGGATGGTGGAATGAACGGCTGCAGTCGGATTATGCATTCGTAACCGCAATGAAAAACCTTTGCAAAGCGAATGTACTTGCCATGCAGAAAATACTGGAAGTTCAACCGGACGCAACATTTATTCAAAGCGAATCATCAGAATATTTTCATGCCATGGACCCCGGAGCGATCAATCTAGCAAGGTTCCTGAATCAGAAACGCTTTCTCCCGCTCGATCTCACCTATGGCTATCCATTGAATGTTCCAATGTATACTTACCTGCTTCAAAACGGCATGACGCCGGAAGAATACCAGTGGTTCGGACGCAACCAGGTCAAAGCCCGCTGTGTAATGGGAAATGACTATTACGTCACTAATGAACACCTTGTCTTCCCTGACGGACATACGCAAGCCGCCGGTGAGATCTTCGGATACTATGTGATCACGCACCAGTACTATAGAAGGTATAAACTTCCGATCATGCACACCGAAACGAACATCAAAATGCCTGCTTCAAAAGAATGGCTGCTGAAACAATGGGCGAATGTGCACCGCCTCAAACGGGATGGAATTCCGATAATCGGATTCACCTGGTACAGCCTCACACACCAGGTAGATTGGGACTCTGCTTTACGTAATGATCACGGAGTAATCAATGAACTGGGCTTGTTTGATCTCGACAGAAACATCATGCCTGTCGGCGAAGCTTATAAAAAACTGATCCTTGACTGGAAAGACATTCTGAATGAAGAGAGTTTCGGGCTTACGTTCGATAACTGGTAAGACCGGCGCTAAAATCTCTGCATAGAATAAGATAAGATTGTCGTAATAGTATCGCAAAGTACGCAAAGAAGCCGCGTAGAACGCTAAGATATCTTAGTGCGCGTCGCGGCTTCTTCGTAGTACTACGCTCGTCCCATTTCGGGAGATTATCACCTGGTGAATACCGTCTTGAGTTTAATGATGTCCGCCGTAAAATAACTAAAGAGATCAGTCCCATCAAAGATATCAATGAACTGATCCGATCTGACCTCCTCGGCCCTGAAATTATTTTGCTGTATCAGAAGAGAATTATCGGCAAGCAAAGCAGTTGCCTCGGGAATCATCTTATCGGGAGAAATAGATTCATTCATACATTTAGATTTAAAGAGTATCTGTGCAGCTACAAAAAGACAAGGCCACAGATGTGACCTTGTGCTCGAAATCAAACAGCCTAATCGGCGCTGTCTTCACCATCTTCCTGTTCAGCTTCCCAGTTAATATTATTTTCCGCTATCTCGGTCAAACCAAGGTCAGTTTGTTTTTCTTCTTCCAGTGTTGTCGAAAGTATTTCAGCAACATCCGTTTTACCGAGTGTATTTGCGAGGGATACCAGGCCGCCATATGTAGCTATCTCATAATGTTCAATTTTCTGAGACGCCATGATGATCCCAACGTCACGCGTCATAGAGCCTTTTTCAGTTTCCTCTACAATGGATTCGCCTTCTTTGATCAGACCTTCCATGGCATCACACTTCTTGGCCTGGGCGCGCTCCCCTATCAACTCAAACACCTGTTCAAGACGTGAAACCTGTTCTTTCGTCTGATCAATATGTTCTTCAATAGCGCTTTGCAGCTCTTCTGTAGTTGCTGCTTTTTGCATTTTAGGTAACGCTTTGGTAAGCGCTTTTTCAGCCCAGTAAATATCTTTCAGAGAATCTGTAAAGAATTTTTCAAGCTGCGTATTTCCTTCTCCAACTGCTTTTTTTGCTTTTGTTGCAGTTGCAGTTGGTGTTCTCTTTTTAGGAGATGATTTTGTTGGCATAAAAATTTTATTTTGTTGTTTATTGATATATAGTTCCAAATGACATGCCGCATGTTGTAAAAATCTTTATCTGGCATGCTATTCACTCTTATTCTGATGAAAACATTACAATGCACAAGAGGCTTATTCAAATAACACTGGTCATAAAGGCGTATCCTGTTATGCAGGAATATAATTTTACTAAGCGCACCGAGCTATTATATGATGTGAACATTGATGACGAAAATGGGCAACGCTGTTATTTTTCCCTGGTAAAGGATAAGGATTACTGGCAGATAGGGCCTGAACTATTACTCCCCAACTGGGTCAGCGAAAATGAAAGCGATTTGCTGTCTGCCTTTCACTCTGTCGAAAACATGGAATTGATCGGTCAGTTTTACAATAATTGAGCGGCTCATCAGCTCAGTTCAACCCCAGACAAATGTCGTTGGTTTTGTAACAAGGCATTATCAATGTGTTCCGACATCCTTCGCCATGTATAATCCCATGAAAGATCTTTGAGGAAAATAT
Organism: Terrimonas ginsenosidimutans; assembly: GCF_022012415.1. Taxonomy (GTDB): domain Bacteria; phylum Bacteroidota; class Bacteroidia; order Chitinophagales; family Chitinophagaceae; genus Terrimonas_A; species Terrimonas_A ginsenosidimutans. Next base: position 142,202 of record NZ_JAKLTR010000007.1, on the reverse strand, counting down.
CAACCGATCTCAACCATTCAGGATTGCGCTTGATCTCCAGGCTCCACTTGATCCCTGAAATGAAATCGTCAACCGATGCGCCAATATAAACAAGCCCATCGTCACCATAGGGATGTATAACGTCATGTATAGGCGTGGATACAACCGGTTTACCGCCGGCAAGGTATTCAGGGGTCTTAGTCGGACTGATAAACCTCGTTGAGTCATTCTGCGCGAATGGAATAAGCGCTACGTCCCAACCCGACAAATAATTCGGAAGTTCATCATACGTTTTTCCGCCGAGATAATAAATATTTGGTCTGCGGGGTAACTTTGCCGGATCTATCTTCACTACAGGACCGATAAGAATGATACTCCATTTTGGACATTTCTCTGCGATAGCATCTATCAACCCAAGATCCATCCGCTCGTCGATCACCCCGAAAAAACCGATCTTGGTCCCTTCTATGGTCTCCTGATCTGCCGGTTGATGACCTGTTTTCCTCGCCCGCTGAAAATGCTCCTTGTCAATGCTGCTTGGAAATGAATGAATATTATCGTGAAGAGCTTTTTTACTTTCATACAACAGGTTGCCACCCGTAAAGACGAGATCTGCCATATCAAACAACTCATGTTCCTTTTGCTGCATTTCAACCGGGGCATTCCGGAACATCGATAACTCATCCATGCAATCATAAACGACCAGCTTTGGCATTACCAGCCCAGCCAGCAAATCAATAGACATGGGAGTGTAAAACCATGCAACATAGCTGTCTATCTTATACTGCTTCACTACATCCGCTAAAAGTTTCTGCTGCAGCTGTAGCGGATTTGTTTCAGACACCCCGTCCGGGAGATGGGGAGTTACCACATAAATATTAAGGGCAGGTCTTTTAACCTCCATTTTCGCAGCGCCATTTTGCCACACAGGCTCTTCTATAAAAAAAACACGGTCATTTTCCGCGTATCTTGACATCAGATGCTGAGGACGTTGATAAACGAAATCCCAGCGCAGATGGCTAAAGCATAATACATCCATTTAAATTTAGTTGAGTTGATTAAGATTAATCCGGGCAATCGGATCAGGTCATTCACCGGACCAGAAAAAATTATGTGAACAAGTTTAACAGGCTCTCTTACCCGCCACAAATAGCGTGACTAAAAACAGCACTTTAATTGCCCGAATTAATGTAACTATAAATCCTGTTTTTAAAAGTCGGCAATTAATGCCTCAATAAAAGCCTTCCGTTATCCGGAAGGCCCGTGATCATTCTTCTGATTACTCTTTCTCGGGATACACATTCTTTTTAGGCTTAGGCTGATCTTGAGGATCTGCCTCTCCATTCTCATCATCATCTTCTTCTTCCTCACCGTCTTCGTCTTCAAAATCTTCGTTAACCTCATTGTCACCTGCCTCCTCTTCCTCTTCTTCAAAAGGCCCATCTTCGTTACCTGCGTCTACCTGGAGCTCATCATCCTCATCGCCTTCCATTTCCTCGTCCACATTTCCTTCAATCTCCTCATCGTCCTGATCTGCATCGATCTCGGCAACATTTCCGTTAACCTCCGTGTCCTCACCCTCTTCATCTGATTCACTTGCTGGTCTGTTCATTTTTGCTCTTCTCCGGTCCGCATCCTTCTCGAATTGATTTTGCTCATCGTCATTTCGATCCGTGTTACGGGAATTTCCTTCATCATCGCGCTTACTGCCAGGTGATGAGCTATCTGCGCGGCGTGCAGCCTGCTGGTCTTTCTGACCATTTTGATTTTTTGACATTGTAATATTTTTGTGATTGATAATATAGTATAAGAGAAATAGCATGCCACGAAAGATGGCCTGCACGGTTGTCAATACACCACCCGGTCACATGCAGATCTGTAAACAAAAACTTTTATGATTGTATTAGTTTATATCTAGGTATTTTCCCGGATAGCAGCGTTGCCTGTGGTTTGTTTTATAGCTTCATTTGAAAAGCCCTACCTTTAAACAAATCGTAAATAACAATTTGGCTTCTGTTCTTAAACGAAATAACGTCCGGGTAATTGGAAAAGGAACAAGACCTCTTTTTTTCACACACGGGTTCGGGTGCGACCAGAACATGTGGAGATACATTTATCCTTCTTTTGAACAAGATTACAAGATCGTACTGATCGACCATGTCGGGGCCGGCGACTCCGATCTCACAGCTTATTCATTTGATAAATACAATACGCTCGATGGGTATGTGGAAGACATTCTGGAGGTCATTGATGAGTTACAACTGAGTGAGGTAACATTTGTGGGACATTCGGTCAGCGCGCTGATGGGAATTCTGGCTGCCATAAGGCGGCCGGAGGTTTTTTGTCAACTGGTGCTGGTCAGCCCCTCGCCTTCTTATATTAATGACGGGAATTATACCGGGGGCTTTACTCGACACCAGATAGATGAATTGCTGGAAGCACTTGACGACAATCACCTGGGATGGTCTATGACGATGGCGCCAGTGATCATGGGAAACCCTGACAGGGAAGATCTCCGGGAAGAATTAGCCAACAGCTTTTGCCGCACCGACCCCGCCATTGCGAGACAGTTCGCACGCACCACTTTCCTTTCGGATAAACGCGATGTGATTGGAGAAACACCCGTACCGTCACTGATCCTTCAATGTTCCAACGATATTATAGCACCGGTTGAAGTTGGAATGTATATGCATGAGCAAATTCCAGCCAGCAAACTCGTTATCCTTAAAGCAACCGGGCATTGCCCGAACCTGAGTGCCCCAGCGGAAACCATATCAGCTATTCAAGCCTATTTGCATGCAATCTGACACACGATATAATATCGATTCCCGTAGGGAAGATTTTGAAGACCTGTTTGAACATTCCCTCACTGGTAATATCATTGCATCACCAGATGGAAAAATTGAACGGGTTAACAATAAACTCGCTTCCTGGGTAAAAGCTTCAGCCACGCAGATCCGTGGGCGCTCTTTTTCTGATCTGCTCACCATTGGCGGCAGGATCTATTACGAAACACATCTCGCCCCCCTTTTACGAATGCAGGGGCACTTCGACGAAGTGGCGGTAGAACTGATGGGAGAAGGCGGTACTAAGGTTCCGGTACTGATCAATGCGATAGAACGGCGTGACACTGATAATAACCCGGTGTTTATCCGCTTTACCGTTTTTAAAGCAGCTGACCGCAGGATCTACGAACAGAACCTTAAAGAACTTAAGGCGACGTTCGAAACTAATCTGATACAGGCTGAGCAACTTACGCACTACCGGGAGCAATTTATAGCAGTACTTGGCCATGATCTGCGTAATCCCGTCGGTTCCATACTGGCATCTGCTTCTTTATTGTCAGGTGATCATTCACCAGACATTAATGCCAGGGCGGTCCAGTTGATCCGTAAAAGTGCGTTGCGTATCTCAGAACTCATTACCAACACGATGGATTTTGCACGGACACGTTTGGGTGAAGGAATTGTTTTGACTCTAACATCCGTCCCCCTGAAACCCGTAATTGATCAGGTCATAGACGAACTGATGTCTATATGGCCGTCAAAGATCATTATCCGGGATATAAAACTGCCGGACCCCATCCTTTGCGATGAAGCAAGGATAGCCCAGCTGGTTTCAAACCTTCTTGCCAATGCGATCACACACGGAGCAACAGATCAGCCTGTTAGCGCAGAAGCTGGAATACGGAACGGCCTTTTGCATATTTCTGTATGTAATGAAGGAGACCCTATCGATCAGCTGCAAATAAGCGATATCTTTCAACCTTTCCGGAGAGAACAAACAGGGAAAAATCAAAACAACCCGCGACAGGGCCTGGGGCTCGGTCTGTATATTTCATCAGAAATAGCAAAAGCCCATAATGGCTCGCTCAGCGTAACTTCCACTTCCGAACAAACGTGTTTCACCTTCACCATGCCCGTCTTGTAAACAACTTGTCATGCTGCTGTCCTTACCGGATAGTTCTGACACCCACGCCGATCATAGTTTCAACTACACCATGCACTACTGAAATGTTGAGCACTGCTTCGACCCGAATCGCACGCACCTGATTAAACTTCATACCCTAAACGATCATCATTAAATGATTCTTGAAAAACGCATTCCCCTAAAATACCTGATCAACATTGTTAAGTTCGACCTGGCAATTGTAATATCCATTGGCTTGCTTAGCCACTACCTGGCCGCACGATTTATGGAACCTTTTCCCGCGATGCCGCTCGCGATCCCGGCATTTCTGGGAACATCGCTCTCTGTACTGTTATCCTTCAAAATGAACCAATCGTATGATAGATGGTGGGAAGCACGAAAAGCATGGGGAACCATTATAAATGACTCAAGGACACTGGTGATCCAATTGCAATCTTTTTTAAACAACACTCATACTGAAGAAATTCAAAAAATTGCGTACAGACAGATTGCCTGGTGCTACATTACAGGCGCTTCGCTCCGTGGCGTCGAGTCATCTTCCATTGCCGGGTCGTATCTTTCAAAGGAAGAAAATGACCAACTGGCTTCCAGCCATAATCATCCACTTATGTTATTAAGATCCACGGCAAAAGATATACAACAGCTTCGATCAGTTGAATCTCTCGATGTACATGGACAAATTCATTTGCAGGAAACGATCGTTCGCCTCACCGATTCGCTGGGTGTGGCGGAAAGGATCAACCGCACCATCTTTCCATCAACTTACCGCCTCGTTCTTCATTTTATCATTTATCTTTTTGTAGTAACGTTGGCTATTTCCCTGAAAGCAATTGATTACTCCCTCGTAGTACCTCTTTTGTTACTGATCCCGGCAAGTTTTCTGTTGATCGAAAAAATTGCCTACCACTTGCAGGATCCGTTCCGGAACAGGCCAAGCGATGTACCGGTCACAGATATTTCGGAGAATATCGAAAGGGATATAAGGTCATTGCTGGGCGAAGCGACCGGAGAGAAAAAAAATCAACCAGGGACTTATTACCTGATGTAATATCGCTGATTGGAAAGCGTCACTTCCCTTGCGCCCTTCTGGCTGCCCCGGGATCTGTAGAAGTTGGACCAGGTCGTAGTAAAACAGGAGAACTCCAGGATCAGGCATGGTTGCGAGGAAGCAGCGGCGGCTGATCAATAAGGGAAGCATTATTAAACCGGCAGGATGATCGCAAGCGTAAACCCATTTCCCGGGGAAGTAGCAATAGTAACCTTACCTCCTGATTTCTTTGCCCTTTTCTCGATATTCAACAATCCAACGCCTTTGTTTTTGGCATCGGTAAAGGACGCACCTACTCCATTGTCGGCAATAGTCATTGTAAATTCCTTCTCATCCATATTCAGATGCATCGATACACGGTTCGCTTTCGAATGCTTCACGATATTGGTGCAATGCTCTTGCAGGATCCGGTAAAGCTCAAGTTTAAAAGAAGATCCCAGCCGTGCTTCATTTAGACATTCTGTTTGCAACTCAACAGCGATCCCTGCCGGGCGAAGCAGGGTTTCGCACAGGCGCTCCACCTGTACCATCAGCGCATCCTTATCCTCGTCTGAAGAGATCAGGCCATGCGCAAGGCGCCTGTTTTCTTCGATCGCTTTTAACACGCTGCTCTTGCAATACGGTACCAGTTCGGAGGCCCGTTCAGGCGCTTCACTGATCAATGTCAGGTACAGGTTGGCACTGGCCAGTAGCTGGTTCACATTGTCATGCAACTCCTGCCCGAGTAAATGGCGCTCACGTTCCCCGGCCACCAAACTAAGCTGATCGAGCTCGTATTGCATTTGCCCCTGCTGTTCCCGCAGCTCCTGCAGCAGGTTCTCTTCCCGGGTTACATCTTTGATCAGAACCGTCATTCCTTTGTCAACCGGTTGGAAGAAACAGTCAAGCCAGCTGTCCGATGCCGTTAGGTACAGCCGGACAGCAAGACGCTCCGCATCTTGCAACACGGCGGTAAAAGCAGCCCCGAAAAAACTGTCTTTGATCTCCGGAAACACATCCCAGACCAGATTCCCTGCAGGAGACCATGCTTTTCCGCTGAGCAATTGTCCTGCAGCATCATTGATATGCATGATATAGCCAGCGGTATCCAGCGCAAGAAGTCCGTCAGGTCCGTGTTCAAGGTAAGAGCGGAATATATCTGCCCGTTTCATCTGCTGCTTTTCGCCCTTACTTGCCGATGGGATCTTTGATCGCCGGGCAAGTGAAGTGGCAACAGAGCTACAAAGCCGGGAAAGGGCTGACTTATCAAGGCAGTCATCACCGCCTTCACGCAGGTAGTCGATCGCCTGGTCTTCCAGAAGCAGCGCCGTAACGAGAATGCAGATCGCCTCCGGACGCAATTCACGCGCAACCCGCAGTGCAGCAAACGCATTGAAGCCGGGTAGAGAATTGTCGGTAATAATTACATCGGGCGAAAAATGCTGTAAGGCATGCCTGAAATCTTCTTCGGCGGAAGTTATTAAAAAAGCACAATCCCCTCTATCGCGCTCTAACCGGTGCCGGATAACAAACGCATGATCAGAATCGTCTTCGAGAATGAGTATCCTCAAAAATGTTGTTGCAAAGGGTAAAGTAGAAATGGGTTTCATGATATAGGACCGTTTACGTACACGTAATCAGGATAACCAAGATACAGCTTTTAAAATGCTATCCAAGAAGTTGTCGCATTAAACACCCGGTTTCGTCAAGATGACCGGCAAAACATGGCATTCGGTAATCAAAAGAACCATTAATATCAGATGCAGTTACCATGTTACCAGCGGATCCGCCCTAAATCCCGGCACCTTTGAAAGTGCATTGTAACCCCTATAGTTCAACAATCTCCCACCGGCCAGCCGGGCGAAGTCCCTTTTGTCCCGGGAATAGGTCAGCAAAATATCCCTCTTTCTGCCCGCCATGATCAGGGCGGGAACCATCTTGTTTCTGGCCCGGACCCTTCGTTGCCGCTTCCGTTGAAGAGGCTGCGGATAGGCGACTGCGTCGATCAATAAATCGAACGATGGGAATATTGCCGGAACACGAACATTCAACAATCACGCCTGTGAAAATATAACCACGCGTCATCAGGAAGAACAGCATATACTTCATTTCCCCCTTTTACCGGATACCGTCACCCTCCTACCTGATTACGATCCGTGACGTGCAAAATCTTACTCAATCCTCCAGGATGCTGAACAGGCGCGGCTTCAGTTTCAGCGGCATATCATTTGTACCATTATCAACAGGATTGATTGCTCACCATAAAAATCATTATGACAACAACAAAAACATATACGCTAATTACCGGAGGAACTACTGGCATCGGTTATGAACTGGCCAAAATCTTTGCTGAGGAGGCGCATAACCTCATCCTCGTCGCGAGAACTGAAGCAGATCTTCAGCAGGCAAAGACAGACCTTGAAGGTGCAGGCGTTGATATTATTACGATCGTGAAAGATCTCTTTGAACCAAATGCGGCATTCGAGCTGTACGAGGAGATCAGATCGCAGCACCTGACGGTAGATATACTTGTAAATAATGCGGGGCAGGGAGAATACGGTTTATTTGCGGATACAGATATCAAACGGGAACTCGCCATTATTCAATTGAATATCTCTTCATTGACCATTCTTACAAAACTTTTCCTGCAGGATATGCTGGAACGTGGTGAAGGAAAGATCCTCAATCTCTCCTCCATTGCAAGTAAAACACCTGGACCTTGGCAGGCAGTTTATCATGGCACCAAAGCGTTCGTCCAGTCTTTTACGGAAGCAGTCCGCAGCGAGGTAAAAGAACATAATATAATCATTACAGCATTGCTTCCCGGAGCTACCGACACAGATTTCTTCCATAAAGCAGGGATGGAATCTTCAAAAGCGGTACAGGATGAATCAAAGTTATCCGACCCCGCCCAGGTGGCCAGAGATGGCTATGATGCACTGATGAATGGCGACGATAAAGTGATCTCCGGCTTGAAAAATAAGCTGACGGTTACCGCATCTAATTTGATGTCTGATCAGAAAGCGGCTGATACAATGAAAAAACAACAGGAACCAGTTACCCCAAAAAAATAAACAATGAAAGCAGCAGTAATACATGGGCCAGGCAAGATAACCTGCGACAATGTGGATGATCCCATTCTAAAAGATGACAGGGACATTATCCTGAAAGTAACCGCAACCGCTATCTGCGGTTCAGACCTGCATATCTACAGCGGGGGAATTCCGCAGCCAAGACCAATGGTTCTTGGCCATGAATTCATGGGTATCGTAGAAGAAACAGGCAAGGCCGTTAAGAATCTGAAACGAGGAGATCGGGTTGTAGTACCTTTTCCGATAGCCTGTGGGCATTGCTTTTTTTGTAATCATCATTTACCCGGTCATTGCGAGAACAGTAATCCTGAGCATTATGGTCCCGAAGGCGGATTGCTCACGGAAAAAGGGGGCGCGCTCTTTGGTTATACCGATCTATACGGAGGATATGATGGCGGACAGGCACAGTATGTAAGGGTCCCCTATGCGGACTATGGCCCGCGTCTCGTTCCCGACAACCTCTCAGACGAGCAGGTCTTATTCCTGACAGACATTTTCCCTACCGGCTATTCCGGGATTGACTGGGGAGAAGTGAAGGGAGGAGAAACGGTGGCCATATTTGGAGCCGGTCCGGTCGGCATTATGGCCGCGAAAAGCGCCTGGCTTCGAGGCGCCGGCAGGGTAATAATCGTAGATACACTACAATACCGTTTGGATATGGCAAAGAAAGCCGCCAATGCTGAAGGGATCTTATGGGAAGGTACAAAGGATAAAGAAGTGATAGAACAGATCAGGGCATTAACTGGCGGCCGGGGTGCAGATGTTTGTGTTGAAGCCGTCGGTTTCGAGCCAGACCGTTCTCTCATCGACCGTGCAAAAGCGGTGATCAACCTGGAGAAAGGTTCTCCCAAAGTGATCGAAGCTTGTATGAGTGCGGTTAGAAGAGGTGGAATTGTTTCCGTGCTGGGAGTTTATCCAACTAGCTATGATAATTTCCCGCTTGGTCAGTTCTTCGACAAAGGTATTATTATGCGTGGTGGACAAGCGCCTGCGCATAAACACATCGACACTCTCCTTGATTTTGTAAAGCAAGGCAAAGTTCAGTTAGATGATATCATCACCCATCGCCTGCCGTTATCAAAGATCGCAGACGGATACTCCATGTTCAGGAAGAAAGAGGACAACTGTGTAAAAGTGGTACTTGATCCGTGGGCGGAGTGATCCTGCTTCATGGTTATTTCATTAATGGCCGGGCATTTTGTCCGGCCTTTTTTGAAGATCCTTTCGCCGTGAATATTTCACAGAAAGACACATGATCCAGATATTGATGATAAAAGAGAAAGCATTCGTAAAGATCACGGGATAATCTGTGCGCATCACCCCGTAAACGATCCACCCGCCAAGCCCCAGCAGTAATGTGATCAGCATTACCGTAGACGTACCTTCCGCTTGTTTCTCTTTTCTGATCTTCACAAGCTGCGGAACCAGTGAAATGCCGGTACATACCCCGGCGACGATACCGATCAATTGTTCAGTTTCCATACAACCCAGGGGCATAATCCGTGCCTGACAACACATACAGGAAACTTAAACACGATCAGATGGATCTCATCCTGACTGGCGATCACAATATATCGTCATGCCCGCTCCCAGCGATAAAAGAAGCAATAGCAATGGACCGGCCCTCGAGTGCGATTCGCAGGGATGTGCCTGCCTGCGCCCTGTGAAATATTTCATTCCGGAAAATCCCGGTTAAGTATTCCTGTGACAGTAAGGTCCGATCACCAAACAATTATTTCAAAAAAAGATTACAAAAAACATGATCAGGGTCTCGCCCTTCTTAAACCAAAATAGTATGTTAGCGGTGATCCATTAATTTTACATCACAAAAGAAAGAAAATGTCATTTCAGGGATATCTTAAGACCATCAAAGAGAAGACAGGCAAGACCGCGGAAGACTTCAGAAAACTTGCAGCCAGCCGGGGTTTTACCAAAAACGGCCAACTCACCGCAAAAGCCGGCGATATCACTAAATGGTTAAAGGATGAATTCGATCTTGGCCATGGTCATGCAATGGCCATTTTTGCCATACTTAAAGGTTCCAAAGACGAGAACAGCAATTAAGTCAAACTAACGGGCACGCCTGGCTGATCCTGCAACAGTCATTATTTCTCAATTAACGTCAACATGAAGAATACCAAAACCATCATCCCTTCCACCTCTTTTGAATTCCTGAAAAAACTCAGGAAGAACAACAATCGTGAATGGTTTAATGCAAACAAGCAGATTTATCAGCGTGAGCTTTCAGGTATAGAATCGTTTACGGAAAGCCTGCTCGATCGCATGAAAAAACATGACCGCATCGACACCCCATCCGGCAAAAAAGCATTGATGCGGATCTACCGTGATATCCGGTTTTCCGCCGATAAAACCCCTTATAAAACCAACTTCAGCGGCAGTTTTCATCGAGAAGGAAAATTATTGCGCGGAGGATACTACTTTCAATTCGAACCCGGTAACAGCTTTATTGCGGGTGGTTTCTGGGGGCCGTCATCTTCAGATCTGAAACTTATCCGGGATGAATTGGTCTTTGATGATAAACCTATAAGAAAAGTGCTCGCCTCATCTAAAGTAGCTAAGGTATTCACCGGTCTTACCGGGGAAACCCTGACCCGCGTTCCAAGAGGATATGACGCCGCCAGTCCCGCCGCCGATCTGCTGAAGTATAAGCAATTTCTGCTTCAACATCATTTCACCGATACGGAAATACTGGCACCTGATTATATAGATATGGCGGAGACAACAATGAAGGCTCTCAGACCTTTTTTCGACTACATGAGCGAGGTCTTGTATGTACCCTCCTGAAGGCAACCGGTTAGAAGCCCCGTTACCTTCTACCTCATTCCGTCTGTCACTACTTTCCCAACATCGTAATTCTCAACACGTCCAGCATTACCTGGTTCACGTCAATACTCATATTTTCATTTTCCCCTTTATATTCCAGTTGGATCACATGCTTCCCTGCGCCTAGTTTCACCGTCAAACCACTACTCCAACCCCAGTCGCTCCATTCATCCTTACCCCTCTGCGGGAACACCAGCGACGAGACTGGTTGATCATCCACCAACAGCGTACGCACTGCACATTTATTATCTGTATTCACTGGCCCGTTTCCATTCGCATACCGGAAATCGATACGGTAGTCTCCCGGCGTATCCACTTCAATAGCAAAACGAATAACAGGGTTGACCGCTACGCCCGATTCAATAAAGCCCTTCCCTGAATATCCTGCGTAAGGATAAGCTGCTGCGGGCAACTGCTCCTCCGTTTCATATAATTGCCGGAACGAAGCTCTTACGATTTCAAACGGCTCGCTGGCAAATGATTCCAATCCATTTTGATCAATGGCGATCACCTGGCATTCCTTCACTGTATCCGGGAATATTTTTACACTTGTCGATCTTGTTTCTGTCAGCGGCATACCGTTTACAAACACTTTATATTTCACAGCACCCGGAATCTTCTGCCAATGCAGCTTAAAATCTTTATAAGTCAATATTGGCATTGCGGGAGTAAATTCAACCGCACGATGATTAACGGCCATTGCTCCAGGAGTGGTGTTCTTCAAAACGATCCTGATACTATGCCTGCCTTGCTGGCTGGCTGGGAATTCCGCCCTCGATGCTTTAACTCCGTCTATCAGCACTGCCTCTATTTCATCACCGTATCCCTGTAATGTAATATCCAGTATCGCATCGCGGTAACGGAAGTTATCCAATCTCCGCTCGCCCTGCAACGCCTTTGGCACAAATGGCTGGAATACCACCCGGTCTTCATTAAAACGGATACCAAACAGCACATGATGCACGATGCTGATATTTCCTGCAAGACTCCACAGCATATTACTGGAATTGATCTGCGTGCCTGCATAATCACCATTAGTGGCAACGAAGTTCTCTTTGTTCGTTGCGAACAATGCTGCAGGCCGATAGATCGCCGCAATGCTTTCCATTACCGATGTTTCATTCTTTGTTTGCGCACCAGCCCAAAGCCAGTAAGATTGAACAAAAGGCCAGATGCCATTATTGTGATAAGGAGGAATGCCCGGGATCTGCGGATAGATACACGTAATGCCATATGGAGAAATGGGCATAGAGCTGACCACCTGCTTCGCCCTTTCCTCACCGGCAATGCCAAAGATCACACAAAGTGCAGCGCCAAGCGCTTCCGTCCGGGGAGAAACCATCTTATGCCCCCGGCCATAAAGATATTGCGCATAAGTACCGGCGTCAGGCATCCACAGTTTTTCATTGATGGCTTTTTTTATGCGTGATGCATTTTGCCGGAATATATCAGCACCTGCCTGATCATTCAAAACTGCTGCCATCGACGCAGCCACGATGTTTGCCTGGAAGTGGACAGCATTGGTGCCAAGATTTTCTGATTCAAAAATATCCGCGGGTTGCATCCATACAGGATAGGTCTGTTCACGCCAATCCAAAAACGATGATTCCCCTTTCACCAGACCTGTCTCCTCATCATAAACTGTTTTCATATCCGCATAGATCGAGTTCCTGATCACCTCATATGCATCCTTCAACCAGTTTACGTTACCGGTCACCTTGTAGATCTCCCAGGCCGCAACCGCCCAGATCATCCGGTCAGTACTCACCGGCCAGGCACCACCGGTACCTGTATCCTGGATGATCTTTTTCTTTTTATCGACCTTTCTCATAAGACTGTATTGCGCGGCGCGCGGCTGCAAATGTGCCATCGACAGAATAATGCTGTAACTGACATCACGCGTCCAGACTCCTGCCCATTCCTTGCCTGTACGAAGCGTGCTATCCGGCTCGATCGCCCGGTTCATTTCTTCGAGCGACATATTATACAATGCATCCCCTAAGAGATACGGCGATTGATAACGCGGAAACGCAGAGAGATCCGTTTCGAGTTTCCAGTGAGACAGCGTTTTCTTCTCCTTCTCTTCCACGTTCATGTTCAGCAGGATCTCATAGATACCATCGCCATCATCGTCATTCATTTTTAATTCCGTATGATGCACCAGGTTATCAAAATCCCAGATCAGTGGTGCTGAACTTCCCGCAATGTAAACGGCTTTGAAATCTTCTTTGTAGATCTTGCTTCCGTCTCCCCCTGCGTAGAATCCTTTTGTATTGAAGTCATTGAATACATGCCGCATATCGAGCTTCACCAGTAGCGAGGAACCCGCTTTGAGATACGTCACCTTGCTTGCTTTCTTTGGCTTCAGCTGCTTTCCAAAAACGATCAGTGGCGTTTCTGAACGTAACCGGTCACCATCCATGGTAAAATGATGATCAGTTCCACTGACCATCTCATTATCTTTTCCGTTGATGCTGAACTTAAAAGAAATGCCTGCCGGCTTATATTCATTCGCAGGACTTTTATAGTCAGACACGATCTCCTTTGCAGAGATCGCCTTTGCATGAAAAGTCTGCTGCACTACACTATCTGCATATATCGAATAGGCTTCCGACTTCCATAAAGGCTGTTGTGCGTTGGCAGTATACATACAAAACAGTAAAGGCAAAGCAAAGCCATATCGTACGGCTCTGCCGCGCAACTGAAAATTTAGCATAAATACGGGATTAGTCTGTTCTGATCTTATTTAAAAATTTCCACAACTACCTCTTTACCGCCGGCAGGGACGCGGACATAACAAATACCTGTTTTGGGGTCCCAGGACCAGTTCAATTGTTTAGTGACTTTCCCGGCATTGGTAGTAAAGTTGCCGACCGGTTGCACAGGAACCGCCTTCCCTCCTGTCAAAACCTTAGAGGGTTTTGCCGGAAGGAACAGCTTAAAAATATGATCGCGCATACCCTGTGCTTTATATCCCTTCTGTTCCGGTGAAGAAACATTGACGATATATTTCGCAGCCAGTGTCTCACAGTTGAAACGCGTCGTACTATACTCGTCTTTCAGATAATTGGTAGATTCTCCATCATCTTCATACAGCACAAACGAGGCGGATTGCCCTTCATTGGCAGGATAGATCTGGAGGCTCAATGGGTAATCGCGGCGCTCATGAATGTATTGCATTACGGGCATCATCGGAATGATCGAACCCTTCTTTACGAATAACGGCACCTTACTCAGCGGAGCTTTTACCGTTTCCTGCTGTTCTCCTTCATGAATTGTTTTACCATCGTAGAAGTCGATCCACTCTCCTTCCGGAAAATAAACCTTGCGGCTGACGGCTCCCTTCTTCACCACCGGCGCAACAAGTAATTCCTTCCCAAAAAGAAATTGATCATCGATGGAAAACGTTTGCTGGTCATTGGGGTATTCAAGCATCAGCGCGCGCATGATCGGCCAGCCTTTATCATGTGCTTCTCTTGCGTAAGAGTAGATATAGGGGAACAACTGGTACTTTAACTCAATCGCATTGCGACAATTCTTCTCCGCTTCAGTGCCAAACAGCCATGGCTCTACTGCATTATCACCTTCATGATGGGCGCGGCTGAGCGGGTTGAATATACCAAACTGCAACCAGCGTGTATACAATTCCGCCATTGCGGGATAATCTTTGATATCGCCGCAGTAGCCGGAAATATCCGTCGCCCAGAATGGAATACCGCCCATTCCGGCTGAAAGACCGACAGGGATCTGGTTGGCGAGACGACTCCAGCCATCGAGCACATCATCTCCATTGCCACTATCACCCGACCAGCCAAATGTGTAGCGTTGCAGGCCTGCGAATGCTGATCTTGTCATCTGAAAGATCCGTTTGCCCGGGTTTCGTTTATCAAATTGTTCCTTTACTACTTTATCCCAGGTATGACCATATACATTGTGAATTTCATTGTGCATACCGGCTGTGTGCTTCATGAACAGGCGTTCTGTTGCATCTTCATTGCTCCAGGCGGGTTCACCCATGTCTGTCCAGAAACCACGCACGCCATCATTCAACGGTTTCTGCTGGTAAGCTCCCCACCAGTCGGCCACCGCAGGTTTGGTAAAATCAACCACACCGCAATTGCCACCCCATGGCCAGGGCATATCATAGGATTTGCCTGTGCGTATATCAGTGGTGAAATACCCCAGCGAATCCGCTTCTTTCCATTGTTTGGTCGTCGCCTGGGAGATCACAGGATCCTGCGACACGATCATCTTGAACCCGAGAGAATCGAGATATTTCAACATTCCTTTGGGATCAGTATAACGATCCTTTCTCCATTCAAAATTCTGCAGACCATCCGTCCAGCCGATATCCTGGTAAATGATATCGCAGGGGATCTTGCGCTTTCTGAACTCTGCCGCAGCGCTTCTGGCCAATGGTTCGTTCGTATACATCCCACGGCTTTGTGAAAAACCAAAGGCCCATTCAGGTGGCATGATTGGTTTGCCGGTCAGTTGGATATATTGAGAGATGATCTGCTTATAATCTGCCCCATGAATGAAATAATAGATCATTTCACCTCCCGGCGCTTCAAAACTGTAATGATCCTCAGACGCAGTTCCGAAACGGAAAACTGTCTTATATGTATTATCAAAGAAAACGCCGTAGCGGTAATTGCTCAGGAAGAAGGGAATGCTTTTGTATAGCGGATCTTCACCCGGCGAATAGCAGGGTTTATCACTATTCCACATGGTATAGGAACGACCACGGCGGTTCAGCGGACCGGCCTTCTCTCCCAACCCGAAGAACTGTTCATCGCTGCGGAGGGTTTTGCTGGCGATCAGCTTGCTGCTGTCATGCTGCAATCCTTTCTGCTGGTGATCCCCCATCAGCAGTTTCTGGTACTTGTCAAATACCTGTATCCTGAACGGTGCCTTATCCACGCGGATCCGAAGCTGCGCGGTGAAGATATCATACGATTCCGGACGTTCTTCCAGTTGAAGCTTCCCCGCATTGTCAATATCTTCATTGATCACGGCAAACGATTCATTCGCACGTTTGAATTTCCCCTTGGGATCATACCATACTTTCAGCATGGAACCCGAGCAAACTTTCAACAATACCTTTGCATTGTCACAATCAAACACAACACTGTTGCCGTCGATCCTGTAAGAGCGGCTATTACCTGCCGTCTGCAATTGAGCAAATGTTAAAAAAGAACAGTGCAACAAAAAAGCCAGCACAAAAACAATTCTCATAAAAAAGCCTGTTTATTAATATTCCACTACCAGCATATCCCAATAGAGAATGGATGGAAGTGTAAAAGAAACATCATTTCCTGATTGTACAAATTGTAAGGTTCTCGCAACACCGCGATCAGCATCCGGCGAAGCAAGCCAGATCTTTTTGACAGCGCCTGTAGCTGTAAAGCGGATCGCAGCATCTTCCACCAAAGATGGTTTTAACTGTGTGCCATCCGTGTCACGCCAGTTAGTGGAATTTGCGTTAGAAAAATTCAGCAGATGAAAGATCTGACGGTTGCCGATCAGTTTTCCCTGTACCGCCACTTTACCTGCAGCAGCAGGCCAGCTCTCCAGTGAAAGTTTGCCATTGGTACAGCTGATCGCAGGCAGATTAAAAGATCCGCCATCGCGCAATAGGTTTTCATAGGCAACAAGGAAATCATAATAACTCATCAGCGATGTCTTTAATTCATCAGACATCTGCAGGTTATTATTCGGGAAATATTCTTTCCCCAGCATATGCTCGCCCAGCTCCAAATGCGAACCACCAAATGCAAAGATCACGGCATCGGCCAGCAATACCGCAGGCGTATTGAACATTCCCGGATTGTTCGCCTTATTGTAGTTCAGGTATGCAGCAAGCACCGTCTTCTTTGCATTGTTGCCATAGAAATCATTGTTGCGGATAATGTTCGCCAGATCCTCGAAGCGTTCATTCGGCCCCCATACTTCGGTATACAGGAAATCCACCGGCGACTGGGAGATACTGGTTTGCTGCCCATATTGATTCACGGCATTCATCACGAGTCGTTTTGTCGGTGAAGCCGCTTTCATTGCTTCAAGGAACGGTTTGAACGTTGCTGCCTGGTTGATCGATTGACCGCTGAAATTATACAAACTGCCACGATCGCCTAATGCATCCACATGATAACCGTCAAAATCAAGTGCGGTGTATACATCCTTGTTCTTTGCGGCAATATAATTCTGCCAGCCCGTGTTACCCGCATCAAGCACGTAGATATCGCTCTTGAAAAAGGGTTTGGGCAGTTCATGTTTATCTTTCGTTCCATGATTCGCATCTTTGAACGCGTACCATTCTTCATTGACACCATCCGCCGCTGCATCATTCAGGGCACCGAATGCAAGATTGTAGAACATCGACTTCATATTGGCCGCATGTCCTTTCTCGATGTATGTCTTAAGGGTTGAAAGATATACATCCTTATTGGCGATCTCCTTCCAGCTGCTTTGCGGCGCCGCACCTGTACCAGCCATTGGCCAGTGATGCTTGTACAACCAGTCGTAATATTGCAGCCCATTGATATGATGTCTTGAAAGGTTCTTCACCACTTTATTTATTTCATCATCGCTCAACTGGCTGAAGTTGGTGAGAAATCCATAACGCGGAAACCTGGCCCAGTCAGAAGAAACATCCACACCAATGCTGGCATGCACTTTTTCTTTTCCATCGGCCACTTCGTAAAGATCAACCATATAGCCGGTGTAGTCCGCTGAAGGTGCTGTCCAGCTCCAGTTTGTTCCAGACAGCGTGGCTTCACTGATCGTCTCACTGAAATGGCGGTAACGGATCTTTATATTTCCTGCAAGTGCTTTGTTCAGCGTGAACAAAACCTGTTCGCCCGGCTTATACATTGCTTTGTCTGTGTAAATGGTCAGCGAAAAGGAAGAGCCATATGTAACCGGATCATTTTTCGGCTCCTCTCTGCGGCAACCAGGTACAATGCTACTAACCAGCAAAGCAATGCACAAACACCGGGAGAACATGTTGTTTTTTATCATCATCGGTACGAATACTTTTTATTGTTTAACGATCGAGATCGTTTCATAAAGCTGGTTGATCGTGATCTTATAGTTACCCGCCTGTGTGATCTTCCATTTAAAATCAGGACTTCCTGAAGCAATAAACTTCATCTGCGTACTTCCCGGACCGGAACCATTGATCACGGGCATAAAATAATCGCATCCCCAGTTTCCAGTAGCCAGCGGAAATTTGAATTCACCTGCACTCATTGGTCCTGTGTAAGAGAATTCGTACGGATTCCCGGCTGTTGGCGTGAGTGGATGCGGGTTGTCGATATTCCACCCCGCAGGCGATGCATCACCTACCATCCAGATATTCGTATAGGGTGTGAAAGGTTTGATCTGGATCTTGTTATTCTGGATATCCAGTTTGATCTTATACGGACCAGCAGTAGTGATCTTCCATTTATTATCAGGGTTACCGCCTGGCACCAGTTGCACACCGGTTTCCGTGAGTGCCTGATTGTTGGTCAAAGGCATGTAATAATCCGTACCGAAGTTTCCCGTAGCCACAGGTATTTTGAATTCACCGGCAGCAAGGATCTCATTGTAGGTAAATACAAAAAGGTTGGAACTATCCACTCTCATCTCCGATGGATTGTCAATATTCCAGCCTGTAGGTACTGCATCGCCGAGCATCCATAATCTTGTGTATGGCGGAGTATCCGCTTCCATCACGGAGATGGTGAGCGTAAGCAGATTCACAGAGATATTGTAAGCGCCGGAAGCCAGGTTTACGAACTTATCATCCGGTTGGCTGTCGGATGTTCTTAACACCAGTCTTGTATCGTCTGCGCCCCTGTTATACGAAGGCGAGAACTGCCCGAGCGTAGTAATGAATTTGTATTCGCCGGCTCTCAGGTTTCCTGACCAGTTAAATACGCCGGGATCACTGAGGCTGGGTAAAAGCGGGGTTGCGTTATCGGCACTCCACCCATTTGGTGCAGCATCACCTATCAGGTATAATGTTTTTGTTACCGGCTGAAAGGTTTTGACTTTCCATACGAGTACATTGGACGAATCGGAGAGCTTTGGCTCGTTCGCAACAGTGATCAGGATACGGGCCTCCAGTGTGATCTCAGCACCCGGCGTTAACGACCATTTTGATATCACCAGGTCATTCAGATCCTGCACCGTATACTTCTTTGATCCCGCAGCTTTACCCAACTCTTCCGTGTGGGCATTGCTGAAATTATTCCCCTGCTTGTCAATTTTCAATGTGTAGCTGATGGCGGAATTGGTTCCTTTATTGGAACCGCTTGTCCAGCTCAGCAATACCGCATCTGCTGAACGGTTCTTCTCTTCCAGTATCACCTCGGTCTTATCTGCCGAAAGCGCTAAAGGATTGTCTCCTTTGTATAATTCCATCTTATCGTTCTTGCGGCAGCCGGCAAAAGCCAGCACACAGGCAAGAATAAACAGTCCACCTGTAAAAGGCCTGTTGAATATATGTTGAATGAATGATCGCATGGTTTCAGTTTAAGAATTGATCAATCACGGCTTAATAGCCGGTATTTTGAGAAAGATTTGGATTTGCTTCGATCTCCTTTTGCGGGATAGGCAGCAACAGGTGTTTTGTGGTAGCATTCGTCTTCCCGATGCTCTGAAGGAAATCAAGACCATACTGTCCATTGTTCACTCTCACAAGGTCAAACCACCAATGACCTTCAAACGCAAGCTCCATTCTTCTTTCATGCAGGATCTTTGCGCGCAAAGCTGTTTGAGATAATCCTGTAACATCCGGCAAGCCCGCTCTTCTTCTCACACGATTCAACGGTCCGCCCTGGTTGATAGAAGTAGATGCCTGTTGCGCTTCTGCGGTTTTTCCCAGCTCGTTCAATGCTTCCGCCTGCATCAGCAATACATCTGAATATCGCAAAACAGGAAAGTCCGCAGGGTTCGTATCATAGTCAGGTGAAATATTCTTTGAAACAAGGAATTTGCGCACATTGAAACCGGTTACGGAATAAGACGCCTGGTATGCTTTCCCATCAAACGGAGGGCAACCCGTATACAGGATCGTCTGATCTTTACGGTTGTCGTTTGGTTCGTACGCATTCACAAATTCCTGTGTAGGCTGGTTCCAACCATATCCACCGGCAACAAAATCACTGTTGCGCGGACCGGTGAAGGTGCTCACCCAGGATGACTGGTTCTCATTATCCCAGAAGCTGAAATTCGTCTTTCCTTCATACTGTACTTCAAAAAGCGATTCCGGGGAATTCTTTGCCAGTGGATTGAAGTTGTCGCTGTAGTTAGCGTTCAGCGTGTATCCAAGTGAAGAAACCTGCTGGCAGAGATCGAGCGTTTGCTGATACTGCCCGAGTGTGAGATACACTTTCGCCAGCATGCCTGCAGCTGCACCTTTTGAAGCGCGGCCGATATCAGCACCGGTGTAGCTTGTTTTAGGAGGCAGCAGGTTGATCGCCTGGGTGAAATCATCAATGATCAGGTTATAGATCTCTGTCTTGCTATTGCGCGTCGGACGGAGATTATCCGATGGCTTTTGCGCTTTGGTGATCAGCGGCACATCACCAAACAGGCGGACAAGAATGAAATAATAGGAAGCTCTCAGGAAATGCGCTTCACCCAGTATGCGGTTTTTTAATGCTTCGTTGATGTTCATGCCGGGTACATTCTCCAGGATCAGGTTGGCACGGAGAATGCCTGGCGCCGGTCCACGCCAGATGTCGAGCGCTGCTGCATTATCTGTTGCCGTTACAAAATTGGCAATGTCCTGCGTTTCGATCCCATCGGTGCCGCCGCCAGCGCCGACAATAGAATTACCTCCCCAGATATCGGTTGTCCAGATCCGGAGATTGTACAACTTGGGCCACTGCAATGGCTGGTAGGCTCCATTGATCGCGGAGGTGGCATCCACTTCCGTTAACCAGAAATTGGAACTGTTCACCGAATCCAGTGGTGCTTTATCGAGAAACTTACTGCAACTGCTGAACAGCGATGCAGTAACAATGATCAGTATATTCTTGACTGTTTTCATACAGAAACAATTTGGTTGTTAAAAAGTGATGTTAAGACCTGCGCTCAATGTGCGCGTAACCGGATAAACATTCAGATCGATCCCGTTCGATGGCACTTCCGGATCAAAGCCCGTGTATTTGGTGAACGTCAGCAGGTTCTGTGCAGACAGATAAATTCTGGCGGCTGACATTTTCATCCGGTCGGACAGGCTTTTCGGTAACGTATATCCGAATGTCACGTTCTTGATCCTTAGATAAGATCCATCCTCAATAAAGCGGTTGGACACTCGTGTATTCTTGTTCGGATCATTGAATACGGCACGCGGCATCGTATTGCTGGTATTAGGCCCCGTCCAGCGATCCAGTACTGCTGTTGTCTGGTTCATTGCTACGGCCATGCCTTCCTGGTAAATGCGGTTCGCGTTGTAGATCTTATTGCCGGAAATGCCCTGGATGAAGATGGCGAGATCAAACCCATTCCAGCTGAAACTGTTGTTCATCGCGAAAATGAAAGATGGATTGGGATTACCGAGAAATGTTCTGTCGTTATCATCGATCTTGCCATCATTATTCAGATCGCGGAAACGGAGATCACCCGGAGAAGTGCGGTTGAACGGATCTGAACCCGGCACCTGCACTGCATAATCGTCCACTTCTTTCTGCGTTTGGAAAACGCCATTGGTTACAAATCCATAGAAAGTATTGATCGGGTATCCACCGGGATGCTGGATAGAAAGATTCTGATTCAGGCCGATGCTTCCCGTATACATCGGGATCGTATCATTCAGCTTCAGGATGCGGTTCTGGTTATACGCCACATTCACGCTGGTATTCCACACAAAAGCACCTTTTGTATTCTGTGATGAAATGGTAAGTTCCACTCCCCTGTTCTGTACTTTACCGAGATTGATGCTTGGCACTACAATATCTGAATAACCCGTTGAAATAGGTACAGACATCGGAACCAGCATATCATTTGTATTCTTGATGTAGCCATCCAATGTGACGTTGATCCTGTTATCAAACAGCGTTGCATCCAGACCGAAATTGGATTGTGCTACTCTCTCCCATTTGATGCCCGGGTTGGGGATCATCAATGGAACGATCGCCGTAACGGCAGTACCGTTGAAGTTGTAACGGACCGTCTGCAATACGGAAGCAAATGAATAATTGCCGATGTTCTGGTTACCGGTCACACCATAACCAACACGCAATTTCAGATCATTGATAACATCCGATTTCGGGAAGAAGTCTTCTTCCGAGATCCTCCACGCTGCAGAAGCGGAAGGAAATGTTCCATAGCGATTATCCTTACCAAAGCGGGAAGAACCATCGCGACGAACCGTTGCCGTCAGGAGATATTTGCTCTGATAGCCGTAGTTCACGCGGCCCATGAACGAAAGCAAAGCCCATTCATTTGCTCCGCCACCAATTGTCGGAAGGATCGTCCCATTGCTTAGTTGCTGCGTCACGTCACTTGCAAATTGCTGAATGGAACCATTCATGCCGTCGTAACGGTTTGCCTGGGCACTGCTACCCGCAAGTACGGTGATATTATGATCCCCGAACTTGTTATCGTAAGTGAAGTAGTTATCCCAAAGCCAGGTAAGCGATTTGTTGGACGACTGCGCGAGATAAGAATTCGGTTGCGGGATCGGTTGCCAGTTGTATTTCGGCGCCCAGTTGCGGCCATCCCAGAATGCAGCCTGTATGCCCGCAGTACTTTTGAATTTCAAGCCACGGAACAGCGTCAGTTCTCCATAGATATTCCCAAGTATGTTGTATCCTTTGGTGGTATTGCTGTTGATCGTGGCTTTGCCGATCGGGTTCGCCACATCACCTACCCATGAAGGTTGTCCAACGGGTCCGGCATAGGTCCCATCAGGATTATAGATCGCCTGTGTTGGCAGTGCAGACATCGCATTGCGGATATCGTAGGATCCGCTTGATTTTACATCATGGCTCAGGGAAACATTGTTGCCGAACTTCAGCCAGTCGAACACTTTTGATTCGCTGTTGAACTGAACAGTATAACGGCGATAGCCGGTGTTGATCACGATGCCCTGCTGATCGAACACGTTTCCTGATACGTAGTAAGTATTCTTTGCGTTGCCGCCGGAATAAGACAGCGAATAACTCTGCATCGGTGCGGAGCGGAACAACGCTCCCAGCCAGTTGGTACCATCTCCCAGTGCATTCGGATCGGCAAAGGCAGGATTCTGCGCCTGTCCGTTGTTTGCCATCATTTCATTATGGAGCGATGCGAACTGTCTCGCGGTAAGCATCGGCACCATATCAGTGGCTTTTTGAGAACCGGCAAATGTCTTGAATTCAAGGGAATTGCGGCCACTTGATCCTCTCTTCGTCGAGATGATCACGACACCATTCGCGCCACGTGAACCATAGATCGCAGCAGAGGAAGCATCTTTCAATATTTCGATCGAAGCGATATCGTCCGGGTTGATATTATTGAGGGGGATATCTGTCGGCACTCCATCGATCACCAGCAAAGGATCACTGTTGTTGATCGTACCGGTTCCGCGAACGCGGATGGTTACGTTACTGCCCGGCGCGCCAGACGAAACGATCTGAACACCTGCGGCTCTTCCCTGCAGGGCTTCACCTACATTCGGCACGGGCAGTGACTTCAGGTCCTTGCCGCTGACAGAACTCAAAGAGCCCGTCAGGTCTTTCTTTCGTTGCGTACCATAACCCACCACCACCACGTCCTGCAAGGCAGCAGTAACTGGTTGGAGAGAAATGGTCAGTGATTCAGCAGAGGTGATCCGGATCTCCTGGGATTCATAGCCGACCATGGAGATCACGAGTGAATCGCCGGTCTGTACAGAAATAGCAAAAGCACCGGTTTCATCAGAAACAGCGCCTTCGGCCCGGCCTTTAAGTTGAATGGAAGCCCCGGAAAGAGGCTTATTGTCTTCGACGGAAATGACCCTGCCCGTGATGCGGCTGCTTTGAGCAGCGGCGGAGAGGGCAAAGATCAGGAAAAGCAGCAAAGTGGAACAGTGGCGTGCAAATCCCGGGATGCGGTTAGGCATAGAAGCAATCGTTTGGTAAATAAATAGGTTCGTCAGTTAGTTTTCAGGCATGGCAGCCTGAATGATCCACGAAAGAAACACATATCAGCGAATTGAAGGAATCCCAGCGTTCCAATTTGTTTTCAAAATGTACCAATACGGGAAAAGATGTAGCGGTAATTAATGGCAAACTTTATCTTTGAACGGTTGCCTTATCGGTTGAAGAGCAACCCTGATATTCGATTGGCGTAAGGGAACGCGGCGAACGCAACGATACGCGGCGGACGCAGCGAAATACAATATTTCCAAAGGCTGTGTCGCCGTGCCCGCCGCATATCGTTGCGTTCGCCGCGTTCCTCTTACGCCAGAAAAAACGGAATAACATTTTTTTGAAAAAAGGCCTTGCCATATTATTATTTTCCATCATCATTGCTTTCACCTCGCAGGCACAGGATTACTATTTCAAGAACTACCAGGTCTCCAACGGACTCTCCAGCAACACCATCACCAGCATCCTCCAGGATAAAAAAGGGTTTATGTGGTTTGGTACCCGCAACGGACTGAACAGGTTCGATGGCAATTCTTTTAAGATCTTCCGCAATGATCCGAAAGACAGTCTCAGCCTTGGCAGTAATTCTGTCCTCAGCATTTGCGAAGATGAAAACGAAAAATTATGGATCGGCACCTATAAAGGAGCATACATCTATGATCCGCAAACAGAACGGTTCAGTCCCTTCCGTTTGCTTCCTCCCGGGGAAACGAGATATATCAACCGTGACGATGCAGGGAATATCTGGATCGTGAACAACTTTACATTATCACGATACGATGCAAAGACATCAGAGCTGACCACTTTTTCCACGGACAGTACAAGGGTGATCGCGCTCAGCATTGCTGCAAAGGGAGCCCCCTGGATCGCGACCAACTATGGTGTGCTGAAGAAATACGATAAAGCAAGTTCCTCCTTCCAATCCTTTGACGTCGCCGGCATTTACAAAAAACCGCTCGGGTTTATCCAGGATATCCATCCGGTAAGCGATACAACGCTGCTCGTAGGCACGATGGACAAAGTGCTGCTGTTTAATTTAAAGCGAAATACACTGACAGACGTTCTTCCCGGAGCAGGGCGGATACAGGTGCATAAGATCGTACAACAACAAAATGATCAATTCTGGATCGGTACAGAAACAGGGATTCATATCGTAAACCTGCGATCCGGACATTACCAGCTCCTGCAAAAGGAATACAGCAACCCCTACTCCATAACTGACAACGTTATTTACTCTTTTTACAGAGACCACGAAGGCGGCACCTGGATCGGCAGCTTCTTTGGCGGCATCAATTATTATTCTTCGCAACTCAACCGCTTCCGGAAATATTTTCCTTATAAAGGGAATAATGGCATCAGTGGCAACCTTGTACATGAGATCTGCGAAGACCAGTACGGACATATCTGGATAGGAACAGAAGATGCGGGATTGAACAAACTGGATCCGAAGACAGGCCATATCACTTCCTATCTCCCTGGAAAAGGTCCAGGCTCTATTTCCTATCAAAACCTGCACGGTATATTAGCCGATGGCAGTGAACTCTGGATAGGCACTTATGAACATGGCCTCGACCGCATGGATATCCAGACCGGGAAAGTGATCCGCAATTACTCTACCTCAGATGGAAGCCTGCAGGGCAACTTTATTGTAAGTCTGTATAAGACTTCGGCAAATGAAATACTGGTCGGCACCTGGAATGGCATGTTCCGCTACAACCGTTCACAGGATCGCTTTGATCGTGATACATTCTTCACCATGCAGATCCAAAGTATTCATGAAGACAAAGACAAAACTCTTTGGGTGGGCAGTTATGGAAATGGCGTATTCTATAAAGGCGTAAAAACAGGACAAGGGAGGATCATGCATCAGCCGGGAAACACCGGAAGTCTTTCTAACAATTATGTCAACAATATTTACGAAGACAGTAAAAACAATCTTTGGTTCAGCACTGAAGCAGGCTTGTACAGGTATGACCGCAAGACACAGAACATCCAGCCCTTTAACAGCAATGGCCTTGCTGAAAAGCAGGTATTCCGCGTGCTGGAAGATACGCAGGGCTTGATGTGGGTGTCAACGTCAAAAGGATTATTATGCCTTGACCCAACTACCGGCAACACTAAAATATATACCACGGTCAACGGTTTGCTGAGTGAACAGTTCAACTACAATTCAGGTTTCAAAAGCGGAGATGGCACTTTTTACTTTGGTACGGTAAAAGGTATGATCAGTTTTAACCCGGCTGCGTTTGGAAAAGAATCATTCATTCCGCCTGTTTATATTACAGGACTCCAGATCAATAATAAGGAAATGGAAGCCCTGAAGCCCGGCTCACCCCTAAGCCGGGCGATCATGAATACGGGCAGCATTCAATTACCTTATGACAGCTCTTCCCTCAGTTTTGAAATTGCCTCGTTGAGTTACGTTACGCCGGAAGCAAATGAGTATGCCTATTTTATGGAAGGCTTTGATAAGGAATGGACGACCTTGAAGAATAACCGCCGCATCTTTTACACCAAGCTTCCGCCGGGAAACTATACGTTCCGTGTAAAGGGCAGCGGCAGCGGCGGTGTATGGAATCAGCAGCAAACCATCTTGCAGATCCGTGTAACACCACCCTGGTGGAACAGTCCTTGGGCTTATGCCTTATACGCCGCCGTCATCGGCATTATACTCTGGACCATCCTCCGGTATTATCACATGGCCATGAAAGAAAAGAACAAACGGAAGATTGACGTACTCGAGATAGAAAAAGAACGCGAGATCTATAATGCCAAGATCGAATTCTTCACCAATGTGGCACATGAGATCCGGACGCCACTGACACTGATCAAACTCCCACTCGATAAATTGCTGCAAAAGGAAAAAGATAATCCTTCACTCTCAGAAAGCCTGACCATGATGAAAAAGAATACAAACCGGCTGATCGACCTGACCGATCAATTGCTCGACTTCCGCAAGGCAGAAGCCAATAACTTCAGCCTGAATTTTATCTGGACTAATATATCCGAGCTACTGAAGGAAGTTTATACAGCTTTCAAACCGGCTGCCGAACAGAAGGAACTTATTTTCCGCCTGGAACTTCCGCGGATGCCTTTGCAGGCATCTATCGATCCGGAAGCTTTCAGGAAAATACTGGGCAACCTCGTCAATAATGCGATCAAGTATGCAGACAGCACCGTGTCCATACGGCTCCTGTCTTTCAGCAGTGAAGACAAGGTGTTTCATATAGAGATCCGCAATGACGGGTTTATTATCCCCGCAGAACACCGCCAGAAAGTTTTTGAGCCGTTCTATCGCCTGAAGGAAACATCCAAGCAGGCCGGCACAGGAATAGGCCTGCCGCTGGCGCGCTCCCTCGCGGAATTGCACAAGGGTGTGCTTGAGTTGAAAGATCCGCAGAACGGGATGAACATATTCCAGTTATCAGTTCCCATTCACCAGGAAAATGAGATCAACCTGCAGGAGTATGAAACATTTGAAACAGCAACTCCAAAGACGCCTGAACTGACAGAAGAACCCGATAACAGCAAAACGCCCTTGCTGATCGTGGAGGATAATAAGGAAATTCTTCAATTCATTCAGCGGGAATTAAGCAGCCAGTTCTCCATCTATCGTGCGCACAATGGCGAGGATGCCATTGAAGTGCTTTCGAAAGAAAATATTGCGCTCGTGATCAGCGATATCATGATGCCCGTGATGGACGGCATCGAGCTATGCAAAAGGATGAAGACGGATATCCAGTACAGTCATATACCCATCATTCTCCTTACGGCGCGCAATACACTTCACTCAAAGATCGAAGGCCTTGAAGTAGGCGCCGATGCGTATATCGAAAAACCTTTCGATCTGGAACATCTGCAGGCGCAGATCAATAACCTGCTCGCCAACCGCCAGATCATCCGTGAATACTTCGCAAAATCGCCGCTCGTGCATCTTAAAGGCATGGTCTCTTCCAAAGCCGATAAGAACTTCCTGGATGAATTGAACCGCGTGATCCAGGCCAATATCACCGACATGGATCTTGACGTTGATAAATTGTCCCGCATGATGAACATGAGCAGAACAAGTTTCTACCGGAAGATCAAAGCCATCTCTGATCTCACTCCAAACGAGCTCATCAATATATCAAGATTGAAACAGGCGGCGGAGCTGCTGGCAAGCGGAGAGTATAAGATCAATGAAGTGGCGGGTATGGTGGGCTATACCGTGAACAGCAATTTCTCAAGGGATTTTCATAAACAGTTTGGAGAATCGCCGTCTTCGTATGTTGCGGGGCTGAAGAAGGATGCGGCGGGATGATGACCGAAAGCCGGTTATCGCGTATTGCGCTCGTCGGGCTTGCTCTTCCAGGGGAAGCCTTCTTATCCTTTGCCCGGCTCCGGCTCTCCGTCCGGAGCAAGCTGTGCTAAAGCATCAGTCTGCCCAGTAGTGCGTCGGCAACAGCATAAATACCACCCCGGTCAACAATTTCAATCCAATGTCGTTTAGTTTAGTGGCCCCGGCGTACCTCAATACAGGTCAACTTAAGGTTTGCCTGGTGTATAAGTAACGCGGCGGACACGGCGATACGCAGCGGACGCAGCGAAAACAGCCATAGAACATCTTGTATTTTCGCCGCGCTCTCCGCGTATCGCCGCGTCCGCAGCGTTCCTTCGTGCTTTTAACTAAACGAGATTGGATATAAATTGGCTCCCACCCCCTCGCAGAAAAATCCTACATTTAGTGTGCTAATCAGCTATATGAAAATCTCGCCTGTAGGCTTTTTGCTTGTACTGGCACTCGCGCCATGTCGTCTTGTTTATACGCAGGACCTCTCGTACACATTGCAAAGGATCGATAGCCGTAATGGACTTTCCAATAGCTCCGTAAATGCTATTTACCAGGGAAACGACAGGGTGCTTTGGGTGGGAACATGGGATGGACTGAACGCTTTCAATGGCTCCTCCTTCAAAACCTTCAACTATAACCAGCTCCCGGGAAAAGGCATCAGGAATAATGTTGTTGAAGAAATCGCCGAAGATGCAGAACACAATATCTGGATCTCCACAGTGGAAGGCATCTCCCGCTATAAACCTTCTTCAGGAGAATTCAGCCACTACTTCTACAGCAGCAATGCAAAACAGGTAAGCGAAAAGCAGTTCCTTCTTTTTACAGACAAACAGAAAATTCCTTATATCTATTCGTTGGCTTCAGGGTTGCAGCAATTTGACTTCAGGACTAACTCATTCATACCGCTACCGGTCGATCTTCCGGATAAAAATATCAGGCAATTTGTTTTTTCGGAGAACGGCGATCTGTGGGTGCTGTTAAATGATGGCCGTCTCGGCAGCTATACCATCCGTCAACATGCCATCCTTCCAAAGCATTCGTCCGGTTACAGGAATAACATTCATTCCATCTATGAACTGGATGAGAACTTGCTCGTCGTATCAAAGGATGGGAACATCGAACGGATCAATGCCACCGAACAAACCGTACTCAGTAATTTCAGATCCCCGGTCAGGGCGATCATTCCATATGAAGATCATTACATCATCGCTCTCGAGAAAAAAGGTTGCAAGGTCGTTGATAAAGATTTCAGAGTATCGCGCTTTCTTGAACAGGAAATAGCTTCTTTACAGGAATCGCAGATCACAACGATCTATGCTGGAACCGATAAAACGATCTGGTTTGGAACAGATGGAAGCGGAATAGCCCGGCTTTCCCCTGTCCGCAGGCCATTCACTGCTGTAAGTAATACAAGTGTCGGATTGAAAGATAAACAGGTCAGAACATTTGAGAAAGTAGGAACGGAGCTTTGGGTAGGAACAAAAGGGAATGGCATTCTGGCCTTCTCCTGGCCATGGTCAGGCGCCATTACATCACATGTATACAGCGAAGCGGATGGGCTCAGCAATAATGCCGTTTACACGATCAGGAAAATAAATGATACCTGGACATACATAGGTTCTGACGGTGACGGTCTGCTTTTATACAATCAGCAAAAAAAGAAATTTGTTCAATGGAGTGAAGTCAAAGGATCAGCGCCATCTTTCCGCTCTGTTTATTCAATACTACCTGATACTGACGGTTCCGTATGGCTTGGCACCAGCGGTTATGGATTGATCCATCTGAAGATCGAAGGTATTGATGAGCCTTCACTCGTTTATCTTAAGCAATATAAATTCACCGGCACCAATGCCGGACCCGCCAGCGATATCATCTTTTCAATTACCAAAGACCAGCGAAACAGGATCTGGCTGGGTTGCAGATACGGCGGAGTCAGTATCCTGGACAAACAAACCGGCCAATTTAAAACCATTCGCTCCGGCGTTGATAAGAACGGACTATCGCATAACGATGTGCTCTCCGTGCTGGCAGACAAAAGCGGATCCATGTGGATAGGAACAAGCTTTGGTTTGAACAGGGTTGATTGTGATTACGAGGGCAAGACTGTTCAGCATTTCACCACTACTGAAGGACTTCCCAATAACACTATTCATGGAATTGCAGAAGATAGCCAGGGCCTGATCTGGGTAAGTACTAATAACGGACTGGCGCGGCTCAACAGTAAAAGCAGTGACGTGATGCGGTTCCGTGAACCGGATGGATTGCAAAGCAATGAATTCTCTGACGGCGCCGTCTGGAACAGCAATGAAGGCACAATATTCTTCGGTGGTATCTATGGGTTCAATTATTGTGAACCTGCTAAGATCACCGTCAATTCCAGTCAGCCAAACCTGCAGGTCACTAACCTGAAATTTGGAGGCAGAACAATGGCTGATGGCGGTTACATGGTACTGCAACCCCGCGCAGGAAATACAGTGCCGGAATTTACATTAAGCCGCCACCACAACTATTTTGACCTTTCTTTAAATGCCATCGATTTTACCAGCCCCGGCAAATCCGAATTCGCCTACCGGCTTGACGGCTTTGATAAGAACTGGCATTACCCTGGTTCATCCGGCTATATATCTTATGGTAATCTGCCGGCCGGCGACTATACCTTAAAAGTAAAATGGTCAAACGGTGAAGGACGCTGGACCAATGAACAGTCGCTCTGTTTGCTTACCGTCGAACAGTACCTGTGGTTAACACCCGCCGCTTTCCTGTTATACTATGTACTTTCAGCCATATTCATTTATGTGATCTATACCTACCGCAAGAGCAAAACAGAAATGAAACACCAGCTTGAAATGGAATACCGTCTGCGGTTAAAAGAAGAAAAACTGCATGCGGAAAAGCTTGATTTCTTTACCAATATCGCTCACGAATTACAGACGCCTCTGACACTGATCATGGGTTCCGTAGAGCATCAGCAACAGCAACAACAGGTTTCGCATCCATCTTCCAATGTGCTCGGCCTCGTGCACCAGCAGGCATCCCGGTTGGCTTACCTGATTGAGCAACTGATGGAATTCCGGAAGGCGGAAGAAGGATACCTGAGAGCAGACCGTCAATTAATGGACGCCTCCGCTTTCTTCTCCAGTATCGCCCGGCTCTTTATTCATTTCCGGGAACAAAGCGGCATTGATTATAATTACGAAATACAGGAAGGCCTTTTTATTGATAATGATCCTGACAAGTTGGAGAAGATCACCTTCAACCTTCTTTCCAATGCTTTCAAATATACTTCTCCCGGTGAGAAGATCTATTTCCGTGTTTGCCGCAATGACGAGACCTCGTCACTGGAACTATCCGTCGCAAATTCAGGACACGATATCTCATCAGCGGAAATGCAAAAACTATTCGACCGGTTCTTTACCGGCAACTCCTCGCAGAAGTTCAGTTCAGGGCTTGGCCTCGCATTCACCAAACAACTTGTACAGGTACTCGACGGAAATATGCAGGCCTACTGCAAAAATAACTGGGCTTGTTTTGAAGTGAGTTTTCCATTGCAACATGTCGATATCAGCGCGCGTTCATCCGTTGCACCGGTACAACCGTCCTTACTCATCAGGACCATTGCGAAAGCGCGTCCACAGAAAGAACAGATGAGCGCCGCAGCTAATAATAAGGAGGCCTTGTTACAAAGTCTTGGAGAAGATCAACGACCGGTGATCCTGATCGTGGAAGATGAAGTCCCGATCCGGCAATTGATCAGGCAGGTGCTTGGTAAAGATTTTCTGATTTATGAAGCTTCAAATGGAGCGGAAGCATTGGCTTGCATGACCCGGCTTATTCCGCACCTGGTCATAACCGACATCATGATGGATGACATGAATGGGCTGGAACTTTGCAAAAAGATCAAACACATCCCGGATACCTGTCATGTTCCTGTATTGTTACTTTCGGCCCGTGGTTCCATGGAGCAGCAACAGGAAGGGTATGAAGCCGGTGCCGATGCATATCTGCCGAAGCCATTCCACAATCAGCACCTGCTGGCCAGGGTGAATCAATTGCTGGATAACCGTCGCAGGTTACATGATTACTTCCGCAATAAAGCGATGCCTGGTGCAGAACCACCGCAGGGCATGGATGATGCTGATCGCGCATTTCTTGAACATCTTCTCCAGATCATCAATGCTGACCTTACTAATTGCGACCTCGATGCATCCGACCTGGAATCTGCCTTGGCAATGAGCCGCATGCAGCTTTACCGGAAGATCAAAACGATCTCAGGCATGACACCAGCCGAATTCATCCGTACTATCAGGTTACAGAAAGCAGCGGCCTTGCTGGAAACAACAAAGCTCACCGTGTCAGAGATCTTTTATCAAACCGGCTTCAACAATCAGTCATACTTCTTCCGCGAGTTCAAGAAAAAGTACCAAACTTCTCCGAATGAGTATAGAAATGCAAATAAAGTTTCGCATACGGAGTTGTGACCTTAACTGAGCTAGTGTTTCTAACCAACTGTAAATCACTCCGGTGCTTTCTTAAATAGGTGCCTTCTCACGCATGTACAGTGTTTTGGGATCATAGTATAGCAGCGTTTCTTACCCTTCCGGGTATCTTAACTAAAATTATTGCTATGAAACGATTGCTACAACTGCTCCCCGCATTTGCCTGCGTGTTATACTGCCTGCCTGCCCTGGCCCAGCAACCAGTGACAGGCAGGATTACTGACGATAAGAACGCTCCGCTGCAGGGTGTTAACATCGTCCAGCAGAATACGACCAATGGTACTTCCACCGCTGCCGACGGAAGTTTCAGCCTGCTGCTGCTGTCAGGATCGCCTTCCAATCTTGAAATTTCTATGGTCGGTTTTACCAAACAAACTGTCCCCTACCAGGGCTCCGCCCTGAGCATTACCCTTGTTCCTTTATCGGGTTCTCTTGAAGAAGTGGTAGTTGTAGGATACGGCACCCAGCGAAAGTCGACACTCACCGGCGCTGTTTCCTCCGTCAAAGGCGCCGAGCTGGCGAAGACCCAGGCCATTGATATCGGTACTGCGCTGCAGGGGCAGGCTGCCGGTGTGAACGTAACCTCTCCCACCGGCGCTCCCGGCACAAATGCAGTTGTCCGGATACGCGGCATCGGTTCACTCAACAATAATGAACCGCTGTATGTGATTGATGGAATACAGGTGAACAGCGGGCTGACCACAATTTCTCCAAACGATATCGAAAGCCTCGAAATATTAAAGGATGCATCTGCTGCCGCGATATATGGCGCCCGCGCTTCCAACGGTGTGATACTTGTTACCACAAAATCCGGCAAAGCCGGAAAGAACACGATCACCGTAGACGCATCACTGGGTCTTGCCAATGCGATGGGTCTTCCAAAGATGGTCAGTACAAGCCAGTTCGTCGAACTGCAGAACGAAGCATTTGCAAATGACGGAAGTACAAACCGCAACAATGACAATGCCGCGAACCTGCCCAACACTGACTGGCTGGATGTGCTTTTCCGGCAGGCGATCACCCAGCGTTACAGTCTTGCATTTGCAGGCGGCACTGATAAGACACGTTACTTTATATCCGGTAACTATGTGAACCAGGATGGCACCATTGAATACTCTAACTTCAAACGGTATGGCCTGCGATCCAACGTCACTTCCGATGTGAAAAGCTGGCTGAGGATCGGTGAGAACCTCAACTTTACCTATGAAAGTAATCAGTACATCGGCGCTTCCGGTGATGGCGGCCGGCCAGGTGCACTTCCCGGTGTGGTAAGATATGCACTCATCAGGCCCAATGCCATTCCTGTATACGATCCTGCAACAGGCCTGCTGACCGATCTGCCTCCTGCCGGACTTTACCAGAACTCCAATCTTTATGGTGATGGAAAAAATCCGTTAGCCATCGCGCAGTATCGGAATCGTACCGCCGATCGCTATCGAATCCTTGGAAACGTATTTGCAGAGATCAGGCCAATAAAAGATATACGGTTGCGGACCAGTCTTGGCGTCGACTTCAATATACTGGAGCAACAGGCTTACAACGGGCAGATCCCCGGCGACAGGACGATCATGAATCCCAACGACAAAGGCGTGGATAAATATCGTCACCGTCAAAGCGCGCTCACCTGGACCAATACCGCGAATTACAACCATGTTTTTAATGGAGTGCATGATATATCCGTTCTGGCTGGTACCGAATACGTGAAAGAGATCACTGACTATCTCTCCGGTTTCCGCTCAGGATTTGATACCAGGACCGACGATAATCCAAGCCTCCAGTTCCTTGACTATGGAACGGGTACACAAGGCATTGGCGGTACCAAACAGGAATCCGCCCTCATGTCTTATTTCGGAAGAATCGGATACGCGTATGATAACCGGTATCTCCTGTCTGCAACACTTCGTGCTGATCAGTCATCAAGATTCAGCAAAGCGAACCGCACCGGTTATTTCCCCTCCGCTTCTGTCGGCTGGAATATCATGCGCGAATCATTCATGAAAGATATAGGGATGTTCAGTGAACTAAAGCTGAGAGGAAGTTGGGGTAAACTGGGAAACCAGCAGATCGGCAACTATCCCTTCGCTACGATCTACAGTACCAACAATGGCGTGCTGACCGTTGCCACGCAAGGTAATCCCGATGTGAAATGGGAAGAAACAGAACAAACAGATATCGGCCTGGACGGCGCAATGATGAACGGACGGATCCGTTTCTCCATCGACTGGTATAAACGAAACAGCAGCGATATCCTGATCCAGCTTCCGGTATCCTATACCAATGGTGATGCCGCTCCTCCTTATGTCAATGGCGCCGCAATGACCAATAAAGGATGGGATATCTCGGTAAATTATAACAAGCAAACTCAGAGCGGCTTCTCCTGGGATCTTACCGCTAATGTGACCACCCTGAGCAATAAGGTAACATCCTTGTATAAGACCAAAGATCAGCTGATCAGTGCAGGCAACGGCCAGATCCTGCTTAAACCGGGCGAAGCCATCGGATCCTTTTATGGCTATACAACGGCAGGGATCTTCCAGAATGCAGCAGAAGTCACTAACTATGTCAATAAAGACGGCGACCTGTACCAGCCAGTGGCAAAGCCAGGCGATATCCGGTTTGCTGATATCAACGGCGATGGCGTTATCGATGATAAGGACAGAGGCATCATCGGACATGGCCTGCCTGAACTTCTGTACAGTCTGAATGCAACCGTCCGTTACAAACAATTCGATCTCACTTTATTCTTTAATGGTGTTACCGGTAATGATATTTACAACGAAGTGGATAATATCATTAACAGTTTCGACTCCCGTGGATTCAATACCAAACTTGATTTTTATGATACCCGCTGGCATGGTGATGGTACGAGCACTACTACACCAAGAGCGACCTTCCTCGATGGAAATAATAATCGACGCACTTCCGACCGTTACGTTGAAGACGGCTCCTACCTGCGATTGAGAAATGCAATGATCGGCTATAACCTTTCTTCCAAAATGATGGGCCGCGCAGGTTTTACGCAAGCAAGGATCTACGCCAGTGTACAAAATCTTTTCACCATTACCGGTTATAAAGGATTTGATCCGGAACTGTATACGAATGACAACCTGGCTAACTATGGAGATCTCGGTGTGGGTATTGATATGGGAACCTATCCTCCATCCCGCACGATCACATTCGGTGTTCAGCTTTCTTTTTAATTAACGTTTGATTGATCTGTAAATAAACAATATGAAAAAGCTATTCTATATAATCACCGCTGCAATGATCATCACGGCCTGCAGCAAGAAACTGGATCTTCAACCGCAGGGCGTATTAACGGAAGAAAATGTGTTCAGGCAACCAGGCGATTTTACACTGGCTGTTGATGCAGCTTATGAACCGCTGACCAATCGCTTCCGCGGTAACTGGGAATGGGATAATGGGGCATCCATACCCCGCGATTTTGTTGTAGGCGATCTCATGAGCGATGATGCCGTGAAAGGTGGTGGCGGTCTTGGTGACCAGGAAGACATGCGTCGTATGGAAACTTTCACCATCTTCCCGACCAACAACAATGTACTTGGTATCTGGCGCTATAATTTCAAAGGAGTGAATGCAGCCAATATCGTTCTCGCACAGGATGGATCTTCCATTCCGGGGCTTGACGCTAACGTATGGAAACGGATGAAAGGTGAAATGCTTTTCCTGCGTGCATTTTATTACTTCCGGCTGGTACAGAATTACGGAGGTGTTCCGCTGCTGATCCCCGAAAAGAGCATGACCGATAACACCAGCCGTGCAACTGCAGAACAGGTGTACACACAGATCCGCGAAGACCTCGACAATGCTGCAGCAATGCTGGAACCTTCTTATGATGCGGCCAACTATCAGCGCGCCACCAAAGGAGCAGCATATGCATTGAAGGCAAAAACATTTCTTTACCAGGAACAATGGCAAAGTTGTCTTGATGAAATTGCCAAAGTGGAAGCGCTCAGCTACAATCTCCTTCCAAAGTTTGCCGACAACTTCAATGGTGCGGGCGAGCAGGGTGCAGAAAAGATCTTTGTCGGGCGGCACGATCCGGGGCAAACTCCGCAAAAGGGTTCCATCTTCAATGCTGTATTCGGAAGACAGGGCTATGGCTGGAACTTCAACCTTCCTACAGATAACCTGGTCGCAGAGTTTGAAACAGGCGATCCCCGCTTATCTGCTACCGTATTCAAATCAGGTGATACATGGTTTGACGGCACAGCTTATAACCCTGCCAATTCCATTACTGGTTTTAATGCAAGAAAATTCCTTTCAAACAGTTCTCCCTCTGATGATGGCGGCATTGACTTTATCTACATCCGCTTTGCAGATGTCTTATTATGGAAGGCCGAATGTTTGACCCAATTGAACAAATTACCGGAAGCAAGAACTGCACTTGAACGCGTAAGAGCCCGCGCAAGAAGCAACGCCGCGAATCCTGCAACAGCTTTGCCGGCTGTAACCGCAAACGTACAGGCAGATCTGCTTGCCGCAATCAGGCATGAACGACGCGTTGAACTGGCTTTCGAATGGCACCGCTACTATGATCTTGTCCGCTGGAAAATAGCCCAGACCGTGCTGGCGCAAAAGCCTGACGCAGATCCTCTGACCGGCCACAATGATTACGGCACCGGTTATAAACCCGCAAATGCCATTCTCCCTATTCCTCAACGCGAAGTGGACCTGATCGGATTGCAACAAAACCCGGGATATCAATAAAGCCGCATCGTAAAACAATCAAACCTTCGATACTTGAAACTTTAAAACCTTCAATTAATGAAACAAATCCTTTTTCTTGCATTGGCCTATTTACAGATCATAATGACCTCATGCGGCGATTCACAGCCGGAGAAAGAAATTACAAATTCATCTTCCGATACTGCTATGACAAAGTCAACTGTCCAGGCATGGATGGTTCAGCCTTTCGTGAAGCAGGATGCGGTCAACCCGGTCCTCAAACCCTCGCCCGTTGTTTTCAGGGATCCTATATTGAATGCTGACGTGGCCTGGGAAGCAAAGGATGTTTTTAATCCTGCTGCCGTTGTCCGCAATGGAAAAGTGTACCTGTTATACCGTGCAGAGGATACCATCGGGCGCTTTGCCGGTACGTCGAGGATCGGCCTCGCTTCCAGTGAAGACGGTTTGCATTTTACCCGGGAGAATGCTCCCGTGCTTTATCCCGCGAATGACGCATTCAAAAAATATGAATGGGAAGGCGGATGTGAAGATCCCCGGATCGTCGAAGATGAAAAGGGCACTTATTACATGACATATACTGCGTATGACGGAAAAACCGCAAGGCTTTTCATAGCTACGTCGACGGATCTTGTAAAATGGGTCAAACATGGTTCTGTATTTAAAAATGCAGAAGGTGGAAAGTATATCAGTTACTGGTCCAAATCAGGATCCGTCGTTGCCCGCAGGGACGGAGAAAAACTTGTTGCCACAAAGATCAATGGCAAATACCAGATGTATTGGGGTGAATCAAATATCTATATGGCAACCTCTGATAACCTGGTGGATTGGACTCCCGTTCCTGAAACCGATCCTTCAAAATACCAGTATGATTCTCTGCGGAAATATCCCGCCTTCAGGATCGTATTCGGACCGCGTAAAGGAAAATTTGACAGCGAACTCGTAGAACCCGGCCCACCGGCGTTGTTGACAGATGCGGGCATTTTATTTTTCTATAACAGTAAGAACAGCCCATCCTTCGGAGATAGATCCCTTGCTAACGGCACTTATGCAGCCGGGCAGATCCTGCTGGATAAAAATGATCCGTTCAAAGTGATCGACAGAAGTGATAATTACTTTTTCAAACCGGAAAAGGATTATGAGATCACCGGGCAGGTCAATAATGTTTGCTTTATCGAAGGACTGGCACCATTCAAAGACAAATGGTTTCTTTATTACGGAACCGCCGATTCCAAGATCGCTGTTGCGGTTGCTGAACAAAAATAATCATCTCAAAGATTTACTTCAATGAAAGCAGCATTTACCGAAAAGAAATACCTCGTCACATTAGCGTTCGTAATAAGCCTGTTCAT
Organism: Terrimonas ginsenosidimutans; assembly: GCF_022012415.1. Taxonomy (GTDB): domain Bacteria; phylum Bacteroidota; class Bacteroidia; order Chitinophagales; family Chitinophagaceae; genus Terrimonas_A; species Terrimonas_A ginsenosidimutans. Next base: position 103,336 of record NZ_JAKLTR010000007.1, on the reverse strand, counting down.
GATGTGGGGCGTTGCAATGACCATGGGCGATGTACTAAATAAACATTTCCAGAACGTTCTTCATGTAAGTAAATCACAATCCGGGTTGGTCCAGTTCTCCGTTTTCGGCGCCTATGCCGTCATGGGGATTCCCGCAGGACTTTTTATGAAAAGATTCGGCTACCAGCGTGGTGTTTTACTTGGCCTCTTGCTTTTTGCCGCAGGCGCCTTCCTGTTTATTCCGGCTGCGAATGCAGCATCTTTCTCCTTCTTCCGCTTTTCTCTTTTTATACTGGCCTGCGGCATGGCCACACTGGAAACAGTAGCGCATCCTTTTGTTGCTTCACTGGGACCTCAATCGACAAGCGACCAGCGACTGAATTTTGCGCAGGCATTCAACGGGGTCGGAACGATCATCGGTCCGGCCGTAGGCGGAATGTTCATCCTGAGCAGTGCTGTAGCTGCCGATCTTGAAAGTGTAAAACAGGTATATATCATCATTGGAGTGATCGTTGTTGCCGTCGCCATTGCGTTCTCGCTGATAAAAATCCCGTCGATCAACACATCATTTGATCCCCACCAGGATCAAAGCGTTGATCAGAAACTCGTATCCGCACCGAAACGGCTGTTCCAGCATAAACATTTTATCTGGGCGATCGTTGCACAGTTCTTCAACGTTGCTGCACAGGGCGGGACCTGGGCATTTTTCATTAACTACGGGCATGAAAAGATGGGACTGAGTGATGAAAAAGCATCCTATTATTTTAGTTTCAGTATGGTGCTGATGATGGTGGGCCGGTTTGCGGGAACATTCCTGATGCGTTATGTAAAGCCAAATCGTTTACTGGCCTTATTCGCTTTTGGGAATATAGTGATGTGTATTATCGTAGCACAGAGCGCGGGCTGGATCTCATTCATTGCCTTACTGATGATCAATTTCTTTTTCAGCATCATGTTCCCAACGATCTTCAGCCTTGGGCTTAAAGATCTCGGACGGCATACGCAACAAGCTTCTTCGTTTATTGTGATGGGCGTTGTTGGCGGAGCGGTCTTCCCTCCGTTGATGGGACTGGTTGCAAATAAGGACGTCGCTTCAGCGTATTATTTGCCGATCATTTGCTATGCGGTGATCATGTTGTTTGGGTTAAAACTTTTTAAGACGAGTGATTGATATAGCGCTTAATGACGGGCGTAGAGGGACGCGGCGGAACGATGCGCAACGGGCGCGGTGAAAACAGCCATGGCAACCATTATATAAATCAAACTACCCGAAGAGAACTGCCAGAAAAATATCTTCTAAGCGGTGATGACCATTTCCGTCCTGGAACGATAATACGGAAACTCATCATTATGATCTCCACCAAAAGCAAAAAATGGCTTTCCTGTATCGCTTTATTCGTTGTCCTTTTAAGCGCCTGTAAAAAAGATAAAGAAGAAAATGAAGATCCGGCGGGATACTGGAAAGGATTATATGCCAGTGGCTCCTTAACACCAAGCCAGCCTTACGCAGTATTATTCAGACCCAACGGAACTGTAAGAGTGTACTCGCAGTCAAGCGATACAAGTAAAGGGCCTAAGGCGGAAGGCACTTACAAGGTCGATGGAAGCACCATCACCACCAGCTATACCTACTTTACCGGGACCATCACAGGCAGCTTTTCCACTACTGCTTCGAGTGACGGCAGCTCGATGGCCGGTTCTTACGGCAGTGGTTCAGCTGCAAGCGGTGGCGGTACGTTTCACTTATCCCGTCAATGAGACCAGGTTGTCTATTCTGTTGATGGCAGTAGCCGGCTGCCTGAGAACAGATAATAGTTGAAGATTCAAAGTCCGCGGTTATACCGGCGGACTTTGAATTACTTCCCCAAGCCAATTCCAAATCATTGAAAGCTGCACACCATTTCTGGCGGACGATGTTCCGGGCCCCGCTTGATAGAACGACCAGGTAACTGACCAACTTACTTTAACAGGTCTCCCAGGCCAAATAACTTCAATGCCTTTGCATATTCGACACTTACGGCATCGTTAGCTCGTTTAACAATTTCTCCTGAAGTGGGATCAACCGTGGTTCTTAATGGCCTTTGTCCATTTGGTAAATTGATCAGTTTCACCACAGCATCTGCCACATCCTGAGGGTCAGGCTTTGCAGCTTCAACCATTTGACCAATGGCGGCGAACATTTTATTGGGGTATTCCGCGATCGCCTGGTAATCGTCAGCAACTGATGCGTCAGCGCCAAACTGTACTTTCTGAGACATTTCAGTAGGAAAAGTTCCGGGCTGAATGATGGCCACATCCACTCCCAAAGGCCTTAATTCATAATGCAGACCTTCGCTTATTCCCTCCAAACCAAACTTTGAAGCACCATATACTGCGGAAAAGGGAAAGGAGAACGTTCCGAACCCGCTTGAAATATTGATGATCAAACCATCCGATTGCTTACGCATGGACGGTAAAGCCAGTTTCATCAGCCTCCAGGGCGCAAATACATTTACATCAAAGATCCGCTGAACGTCTGCAACAGTCGCGCTTTCAGCCACGCCGAACATCGCAGCACCCGCATTGTTGACCAATACATCGATCTTGCCTTCCGCAGCTATAATGGTATCAAAGGCATTTTTAACACTTGCCTCATCTGTCAGCGATACATCCAGCACAGTTACATTTTCTACCTGTGCCAGAGCCTTTGCCTTATCCGCATTCTTTCCTTCAGTGTCTCTCATGGTGGCATAAACTTTATGCCCCAGCGCTGCAACGGAATGAGCGGTAAGCCATCCAAAACCGCTGTTCGTTCCTGTTATCAATACAACCTTTTTGCTCATTTTTTTTGTTATTTAAGATAATGAAGCAAAGGTTGGATTATAAAAAATGAAAACATTTACCATTTGGTAAAAAGGACTTTCAACGGATATTCTTCCTTATTCTGCTTAATGATTGTTGCGTGATCCCCAGGTAAGATGCAATATGAGAAAGCGGAATGCGATTGACAAGACCCGGAAACTGTTCAATGAACGATAAATAACGGGTGGTAGCATCTTCTGAAACTAACGGGCTACGTCTTTCGATCGTTTTCAACAAACAGTTTTTAAGTATCAGGTTTGTAATAGTATGCCATCCCACAATCGTGTTACCGATCTCGTCCCAATCTTTCTTTGAAAATACAAGCAGCGTACAATTGGTAACAGCCTGTATATACTCGGAAGCCACCACTTGCGCTTCAAACTTTTGCTGATCAGAAACAAAATTATTCTCATCAATAAAAAAATGAGTGATCTCTTCTCCTTTGTTGTTGTAATAGCAGAAACGAACGACACCCTCAAGAATAAAACCAACTTGCCTCGGGATCTTTCCGGCTTCGGAAAAATATTCGTCCTTCTCAAGTAAAAGCTCTTTTGCCTTGCCTGTAATGAGGTCTGTCTGTTGCTTGTTCAGATTTCCAAATTGTAATAGATAGTCTATGAACTCTTTCATAGGTTAAATTTCGGGATTACTGCGGGCATTTATTTACCATATGGTAAATAGTTCAGTAAGCAGATCAAGGGGGTACGCGCGGCAATTCAGCCTGACTGCCGATGTTCTAAGAACCTCCACTGACATCATCCCGGTCCGGGAAAACCCCTAACTTCCCAGGTTTACTGGGTGGCGTTCTCCGAATATGGTAAATTAGCATCGCCAACTTTCTGTGTATGACAACCAAACAACCAACTTTCCTCTCCTATCCCGGCGAAATGGCAGGCATCATGCGCAAAAAAGACTGGACCAACTCTCCGCTTGGCCCTCCGGCAAAATGGCCATTAAGTCTTCAAACTGCTCTCGGCATTATTCTGCACTCCAAGTTCCCCATGTTCATTTGGTGGGGACCTGAACTGCGCTGTTTTTACAATGATGCTTACCGGCCGAGTTTGGGCAAAGACGGCAAACATCCATCGATTCTCGGCGAACCGGCAGCGGAAGCCTGGGCCGAGATCTGGCCGATCATTTATCCATTGATCAAGCAGGTATTGGATGGCGGAGAGGCCACCTGGAGTGAAGATCAGCTCGTACCTATCTATCGCAACGCTTCTATAGAAGATGTTTACTGGACATTCAGCTACAGTCGCCTCAACAATGATGAAGGTGATCCCTTTGGCATACTGGTCACCTGTGTGGAGACCACGGAAAAGGTGCTCGGCCTCCGGGAATTAAAAGAAACCAACAACCTTCTGCAATTCGCTACAGAAGCTGCTGACCTCGGCACCTGGGATTATGATCCTTTAACCGGAACCTTCATGGGCAACGCACGTCTCAAGAGCTGGTTCGGCCTTGGACCGGAGCATGAAACTGATCTTGGTCTCGCCATCAGCTCTATCGCAGCAAAAGACAGGCAACGCGTCATCGAAAGTATTGAGGCCGCACTCGACTATGATCGCCAGTTGCCTTATGATCTTGAATACACGATCGTTCACCCGGTGACGGGTGTTGAAACAATAGTGCTGGTGAAGGGGCGACCCTTCTTTGATGAGAACCGAAAAGCCTATCGCTTCAGCGGCACCATGGAAGATATCACTGAGAAAAGTCGCACTCGCCAGTTGATGGCGGAAAGCGAGCAGAACCTTAGCAACCTGGTAGAGCAGGCTCCCGTAGCGATGTGCGTATTGAAAGGTCCCCAGCACATCGTCGCGATTGCCAATGAACGGATGATCCGGCTTTGGGGTAAGCCTAAAAAACAGGTCATGCATCGCCCCATTTTTGATGGCTTGCCCGATGCACGCGGCCAGGGGCTTGAAGATTTGCTTGATAAGGTTTACGCCACCGGAACGCGCTTTACAGCACAGGAACGGCCGGTAGAATTACTCCGTGACGGTGCGATGGAAACAGTCTATCAGAATTTTGTCTACGAACCTTTGCGAGACAGCAAAGGTGAGATCGAAGGAGTGATCGCCGTTACGATCGATGTAACGGAACAGGTAATGGCACGCCTCCAACTGGAAGAAGCGGAAGAACGCGCCCGTCTCGCAACAGAAGCGGCAAATCTTGGAACCTTCGATTTTAATATCATTGGAGCAACCGCCATCACTTCTCCCCGCTTCCTGGAGATCTTTGATGCTGATGCCAGCACTCCGCATGCAGAGCTGGTTAACCGCATCCATCCGGAAGACAGACCCATACGTGAACGAGCACATAAGGAGGCTTTACAAACAGGCAGGCTCTTTTATGAAGCGCGGATCATTCACCACGGAGGCGCCATCTCCTGGGTCCGTATTGAAGGCCGTGTTATTGTTGACAAAGCAGGAACCCCTGTCCGCATCGTTGGAACAGCACTTGATTTTACCGAACACAGGGAGCTTGAACAAAAGCGGGAGGAAATGATCGCCATTGCCAGCCATGAGTTGCGCAATCCGATGACAAGCTTGCGTCTTGCCCTCGATTTATTAAGCGTCCTCCTTGAACCACGCGACCAGCGCTTGCTTTTGGAAAAAGCACAGGAACAGGTTCGCCGTCTCATCGCCATGACCACCGAGCTGCTCAACGTTTCTAAGATTACCGCCGGGGAATTAGACCTCAAACCGGAGATCGTGAACCTTCACCGCGTTATAGAAGATAGCATCGCCACCGCTCACGCCGGAACACGCTCTAACCTCTTCTCTATTACCGGCGCCTCGGATATCAATATCAGGGCTGACAGGTTCCGTATCGAACAGGTGCTCGTAAACCTGCTCAGCAACGCGGTCAAATACTCACCCCGGGATTCCGAAGTCATCATCGATGTGTCTCTAAATTCAACTGATATCAAAGTATGCGTAACAGATAAAGGCATCGGTATCGAACCGGATAAGACAGCCATGGTCTTTAAGAAATTTACACGGGTTGATGCCACACGCGGCATTGAAGGATATGGACTCGGGCTATACATTTCAGAACAGATCATGCGTGCGCATGGAGGTCAGATAGGCGTGGAAAGTGAAAAAGGGATCGGTTCCACCTTCTGGTTCACGTTGCCCAGGTAAACATTTTCCCCGGTAACGATCGAATAACCCGGATTTCCCCGGAAGTAAACAAAGTGCGCAAATTATTACCGTCTCGAAAACCCATGGCCGGAAAGTACCGTTAGATACCGGAGCGGGCAGGTTTATCGCCAAACCTTTTGAGATTCATACGTCCAATGCTGCACTTTGCGCGTTTGCGTCACCGGCAGCTGCGGATGATCATGCAGGATAAGCGTCTTTGGACGATGACCTTTGACCAATGCACCAGATCAAACCATTAGCCCTCCCTTTTTCTGCTTAACAGATCTCCCCTGGAAAGACAATCCCTTCTGCCGGAAACGAGCATAAAAGAGCCCGGCAAACGCCTAACGTCGTACGGCCAACAGCTGAATCCGGGAAATTCTTACCTGAATAACAGTGGATGTAAAACTGGCGGGTATTTTGACCTATAACTTTTATGAACCATACCCTACATCCGACAATATTACTGGTTGATGACGAAATGGATATCCTGATCCTGCTGAAGGCCAAACTGAGTAAGGCCGGCTATACCGTCGAAACCAGCTTCAATGGAGAGCATTTCCTGGACAGCGTTCATCAGCATCGCCCAGATCTGATCCTGATGGATATTACCATGAACGGACTTGATGGCGGCAGCCTTTGCCATCTCCTGAAAAGTTCTGACTGGACGCAGCAGATCCCCATCGTGCTGTTTTCCGGAAATGATAATATCCAGGCCATTGCAAAGACTTGCCACGCCGATGCGGTATTGCCCAAACCTTATGACCCGCAAGCTTTTGAAAACGTATTACACAAGTTACTTGGCTAAAAGAGCTGATACTATTGTCAAAGGCTATTTAACGTCCCCTTCCCCTCGCAATTAGCGGCGCCAGACCTACGCTGATTCACCCCCAATAACTTTCCCGGTTTGGCTATCCCATTCCCCATAATCATCCATATACTGACTTCGTACCAGGTTGAATTAACGGGATGACCCGCAAACGCCTACAGAAGTGTAGTCAAATAAATGGCGATTGACACATTAACAAGAAAACTGATCGCCAGTACGGCAAAGATCCAATGCATCTTAACTTGTGCAAGGATCAGCGCATTTGCAAAAAAGGCAAAAAAGATCCCGGTACCAAAGATAACCGGCGCACCACCTGAAGCCCCCGCGAGGATGATCATGACGGCTGCAAAAGTTACATTCAAAAATATTCCGGTAGAAGCAATGCCGATCCTGTTGTACTCCCAGGCAGCTGTATTCTTCCTGATCCATAGTTTAAGATCATTGATGGAATAAAACCTGGAACCCGGGATCGATCTCCGGTGAACCAGTGTAGGAATTGTGTTGGTGTTCATGATTGATAAATTTTAAAAAATGAATAAATCCGGAGGAATATCAAACGGAAGTAAACCCGGAAGCTATGCTTAGCTCTGACAAAAAGAAAGTCTGCCGGCAAAGGATACCAGATCCTGCCCTTCACAAAGACTCATCCCCGCCGGCGCGACCTCCCGTATCAATTATACAAGATCGAAGCTTCTTCCCCGGCCATCTGCCGCCCAATTTGCCTGGCAATAGCCCTGACCTCATTTTCATTCAACCAGTCCAGTATAAAATCAGCTTCATCACGCCAGTTTGAATTCGTCAGGATGCCGTGCGTACTTTCTGGAAACTCACAATAATCAGTTACAGAATGTTGACGCGAGTACCGCTTGAAGTTTCGGAAATTAAGGTGAGCGGGTATCAATTGGTCTTTGCCACCTGATGTGATCAGCAATGGCACATGAGGTTTATTGAAGTCAACCGCTGCCGCATTTGTAAGCCCACCCCTTGCCACCGTCCTGGATTCCGGAATCGCATACAGATCATACGCCAGATGCTGTTCTTCCTTACTGAGTCCGTTTGCAAAAGTCCGGCTGAAATCTTCAAAACTCACCATATGCGTTTTACGCGTCGAAGAGAAAATACCCAGCAGTTTCCAGGTAGCTCTCAAAAACGTGAATTCATAGGGAAAGACTCCTTGCGGTGCCACCGGATGTATCGCAACACCCGCCGTACCAAGGCCCCTGTTGATCAGGATCTGAGCGATCAATCCACCCAGCGAGTGTCCGATGATCACCGGCTTTTCAGGCAGAGATTTTACTATATTCTCGTAATGCTTTACAAGACCGGTCAGCGTTAACTCCGCAAGTCCGGTATCATCCGGGCGTATGTTTCGAAGCGCAGCCGCCGATGCGTTCTTAAATGGCCAGGGTGGAGCGATCGCTTTATATCCATTCGAGGAAAAAAGACTGATCCATCGATCCCAGGTTGTGTGACTTACGAAAGCGCCGGTGATAAAAACCACGTGTTGTTGATTAAGCATAATAATGTTTTTTGAAAATGATGAAATGTTTGTTCATGATCTGAAAATGCAGTCAATCCGCTAAGTCTTCAAAGCCTCCGCGATCTCCACCAACAGCGATGTATGTTGCTCAGGCCACCTATCCGGACCCTCCGTTTAAATGCTGCTGCATCGGCTTCAGGCAGAGATAAAAGACAACCATTCAAAGACTCAGGAAAAGCTGCACCATTGCTCATGCTGAATAAACGGCATACCAAAAAACAATCAACTCATTCTCAACTCATAGTACTATCGCCAATCGATCCGGGTTTACTTTATCTCACCAAAACCTCGAAATGCCGTTAATAGTAGATTGACCTGATCACTGGTGTTCCACTATCCCACTATTAAGAATTTCGTTCGTTCATCTGCGGCTTACCTGATTGCTGATGCAAGTTAACCCGTTGCTGGACCACCTTTATGATCCAGATCATACAATATTTAATAGTCCAGCTACAACAGTCATCACGGCCTGAGCTTATTTTCAAAACACTCAAGGGACGATGAGGGGCATACAGAAATCTCCCTATTTGAGAACAAATAGGGAGCGCATTAGATGGTAAATGGTAAAGATGATCAGGGAAAATCAGGCATGGGGATCAGTCATACCGTTGAAAAAGCTCGACGCTTACCTGCATATCGGTAGAAGGACGGAGAGCTGCTCTTATCTTCGAAACAGCGGCCCGCTCAGATTCTTAATATTTCAATTCAACGACAGCAAACATATCAGGATATTTTTGAGCATACCTTATCTCAATTTCCTTCCCCGGTTGATATGATCCTCTTTCATCCCTTATTGCCTGCTGTACTTTCTCTCCTGGTGTATTGTACTCAATTACTGCATAGGTACGCGAACTTCCCCTGGTACGCCGCGTTTCAATTCGCATTACCCTTGCTGTAGAGAAAGCAACTTCCTCTGACGAAAGTATTTTTTTAACCCGTTGTTCCGATAAAATCCCCAGTTCAACGAAACCTGCTACCAGTGCTGCAAGCCAAACCGGGTAAACAAGGAAGAACAGCGCGTGCGCTGCTTTTCTTACTGCTGATGAGCGGCCCGTTTCTTTATTTTTAATAAGCAGGTGGACGCTGGCCAGCGGATATAACACACACAGCCAGCCGAATATGATGAGAAGATAACCGGTTGCATCTATCCAGAAACTGTTTTTGTATAAATATAGATAACAGATCAGGGAACCGGCACCTGTCAGTAAAAAAGCAACCAGTAAAAAGATCAGCGATTGCTTGATTTGCTTTTTTAAGAAGCGGCTGATTTTCATAAAAGAAAGATAGTTCAAAAACTATCTAACTTAATAACCCATACGGGTTATCATTTCGGCACACAGCCTCGCACCTGCCTGCTTCTATTCCTGTTCTACAATTTCAAAAGGGCATTTTTCTGATCCCGAGCTTTTTGATCTTCGAATTCAGCGTTGACGGATGCAGATCCAGCAGCTCAGCGGCACCACCAGCTCCCCAAACTTTTCCATGGCATTTTTTTAACGCTCTTATAATATGATCCCGTTCATTATCCTCATTTGTCATAAACTCAAAACCCGGCGATGGCGACGGCTCATCCACTACCGGAGGTTCCGGCAAATGCAGACGAGTGATCAGCTCTCCTTTTGCAATTACAGCCGACCTTTCTACCAGGTTCTCCAGTTCCCGGATATTTCCCGGCCAGTCATAGTCCATCGCGCTATCGAGTGCTGCGGGAGAAAGCTGCAGCGACTTACCAAGTTTTTGACTACACAGGTTCACAAAATGCTCCGCCAGCAAAGGAATATCTTCCTTCCTTTCACGTAATGAGGGAAGTGATACAGGGAAAATATTCAAGCGGTAATAAAGATCCAACCTGAAGCGGCCTGCGGCTACTTCCTTCTCCAGGCTTCTGTTCGTGGCGGTAATGATCCGTACATCGATCCTGACCGGCGCGTTCGCGCCGATCCGTTCGATCTCCTTTTCCTGCAGCACCCTGAGCAATTTCGATTGTAACTCTATTGGCATCTCCCCTATCTCATCCAGGAAGATCGTTCCCTTATTAGCCATCTCAAATTTTCCGATCCTCTTATCCATTGCACCGGTAAAAGCGCCCTTCTCGTGTCCAAACAATTCCGATTCGATAAGATTAGCAGGCAATGCGGCACAGTTGATCTTTATAAAAGGCTGTTTACTTCTCTTCGACAGATCATGGATCGACTGCGCGATCCTTTCTTTCCCGGTGCCACTCTCTCCCAGGATCAGCACCGTGGTATCCGCCGGTGCTACCTGGGTTATATTGTCAAAAACTTCGAGCAACCGTGGACTCTTACCAATGATGCCGGGAAATAAAGCAGCCTGGGAAGATACTGCTGAATTAACCGCCACCCTTGCTGTTACAGCTGCCGGCATTCTTCCCATCAAAAACATTTGCTCCACTGCTACAGTGAGAATTGAACGAAATGTCTTCATCAGGACAAGCTGATCCCGTTTATATGCATCCGGCTTCCTGCTGTAAAAAGAGAAAAGAATTATCTCTCCGTTTGAAAGTTTCAAGGGAAGCACCAGTAAAGACTTCATGCCAAAATGTTCGGCGATCAGTTTACGCATCGAAGGCTTCTGCGTCATCTCCGCAAATTCATTTCCGCTGAAGGTCATTGCCTCTTCTGCCGGAAATATCACGTTCTGCAACTCCCCGAGTTGCTTCATGGTTGTTTTTGTGATCGTCTGCAGTTCGTTCAGACCCAGTTGCTGATATTCGTTGAAGCCGATCCGCAGAAAGCTCACAGCCGTATAAGATGCTTCAGCTTCTGACTTTCTTGCTACTTCTATATGATCAAACGCAAGACAGTGTTGAAGCGCAACAGCGGTTTGCTGCATTTTTTCTTCCCAGCTATTCTTACACTGAATGATCTGTTTCAGCTTTTCAGTGAGCACATCCTCTTTGCGAACAGCAGCTTCCACACTGTTCTCATACCGGTACTGTGCAATCTCAAGGGTCACGGTCAGATCCCTTTCACGAAATGGTTTTACAATGAAACCATACGGCTGGGTAGCTTTTGCTGCCACCAGCACTTCATGATTGGAATTGGCGGAAACAAATATGAACGGAATATTTTTCTCCCTTAGTATTTCAGCAAGATCAATACCTGTGCGATCTCCTTTCAGGAAAATATCAACCAGCACCAATTCCGGCACCTGCTGTGAAATGAGCTGAAGCGCTTGCTGCACCGAATGCGCGATCCCCGTTACCTGGTATCCAGCCTTGATAAGCATGATCTCAATATCATTCGCTTCTATGAACTGGTCTTCTACAATTAATATTTTCTGCTTCATGTATAAAATTAATAATCGTAACATTCGACAGCCGGCCTGTCCGACGAACCCACAGCGAATATACACTACGGATCTTCTGAGAAACCTGCACCGAACCCGGATCTCAAATTGAATGGATTTACCGTATTCTTTACGATTGCCCTACGACCATCGATCATCGAACCTTGTTCATCTTTCAACCGCCGTCAACACAACACATATTCCTTACACGTGAACGATAAGCGGATCACTGTACCACCGGTTTGTTTTCCATCCAGTTCCAGGCTTGCGTTCAACTCACCCGCCAGGCCTTTGATCAGCTTCATGCCAAAACTTCCCGGGCTGGATAAACTGACTGATGCCGGTATCCCTATACCATTGTCTTCTACTATCACGTTGAGCTGCCGCCGATGGTCAACCTGAATGCTGATGCTCACCTCTCCTTTTCCTGATGGAAACGCATGCGTGATCGCATTAGTGATCGCTTCATTCAGGATCAGTCCTAAAGGGATAGCAGTAGTTGCATCTGTTTTCACTTTCTCAACATTCACCACAAACCTGATCTCCCGGTCCAGCTGAAAACTTTCCTTCAGGAATTCCAACAGCTCCATCACGTAATCCCTCAAACAGATCCCTGACAGGTCCTCTTCTGTATAAAGACGTTTATGGATCAGCGACATGGCAGAAACGCGTTGCTTGCTCGTCCTGATGGCTGCAATAGCAGCATTATCTTTTAAAAAAGCCGATTGACTGTTCAACAGGCTCATAATGATCTGGAGATTATTCTTCACCCGGTGATGGATCTCCTGCATCAGCCATTTCTTATCTTCCGCTAACCGCTCAGATAGGTGAGTGATCTTTATTATCGATGACTGTTTTTCCAAAACAAGCTGGTCTGCTTTTCGCCTGATGCCTGCCACATAGAACCGGCAACTCAATAGCACTACAGCTGCAGTGATGATAACCGAAATGATAACTGCCAGGCTCAACACACTATTCATATCTGGTATAAGAACCGGGGTTAAGCTGCATCGCTTCCGGTTTCGGTAGGTTCGCACAGATTACGCCAGAAATCCAAAAGGCTGATAGCTTTCTCCATCCTGCTTACAGCCAGAAGTTTAGCGGATCATCCATCACCTCTCCCCCGGATCCCGGCCGTTATCACCTCGAAATATCACAAATCGACACGCAGTTATTAGCGAAATATCGATAATCCCCGCTTAGTCTTCCTTATCCTGCCACACTGTTGCCATCTCCATTCCCAATGCTGATGCCACACCTTCACCATACTTTGGATCAGCTTTGAAGCAGTTACGGATATGCCTTCTTTTGATAAAGTCCAGCGCATCTCCCATCGCCGCGGCTGTATTCGTGAAAAGCAACTGTTGTTCATTTTCGGAGAGCAACCTGAACAGGTTTCCCGGCTGGCTGTAGTAATCGCTGTCACTCCGGTGGTAAAATGCATACGCATCCCCTTTTAATTTCAGTGGCGGTTCTTTGTATGCAGGCTGTTCCTTCCATTCTCCAAAGCTGTTTGGCTGGTATCCTTTCGCACTTCCGTAGTTGCCATCTACTCTCATGGCGCCGTCACGATGATAGGCATGATAGGGACAACGCGATGCATTCACGGGGATCTGCGCATTGTTCACTCCCAGACGATAGCGCTGTGCATCGCCATAAGAAAACAACCGCCCCTGCAACATTTTATCCGGAGAGAATCCGATGCCCGGAACAATATTTACCGGGTTGAATGCAGCCTGTTCTACCTCCGCAAAATAATTATCGGGGTTTCTGTTCAGTACGAATTTGCCAACAGGGATCAGCGGATAATCACCATGCGGCCACACTTTTGTCAAATCAAAAGGATTGATAGGATACTGCTCAGCATCTGCCTCGGGCATCACCTGCACAAAGAACTGCCATTCCGGGTACGCTCCTTTTTCGATCGAATCATACAGGTCACGCTGATGAGATTCCCGGTCATTCCCGATCAATGCAGTCGCCTCTTCATTGGAAAGGTTTTCGATCCCCTGCATCGTGCGGTAATGGAATTTCACCCAGGATCTTTCACCGGCGGCATTGATAAAACTGAACGTATGGCTTCCGAATCCGTGCATATGGCGATATGTTCGCGGAATACCGCGGCTTGACATCGTGATCGTCACCTGGTGTAATGCTTCCGGCAGTAATGTCCAGAAATCCCAGTTATTGTCCGCACTGCGCAGGTTCGTTCTCGGGTCTCGTTTAACAGCATGATTAAGATCGGGAAACTTCATCGGGTCACGGAGAAAGAACACAGGCGTGTTATTTCCCACAAGATCCCAGTTGCCTTCTTCCGTATAGAATTTTAGCGCGAACCCCCGGATATCTCTTTCCGCATCCGCGGCCCCTCGTTCTCCCGCCACGGTAGAAAAACGCACAAACATTGGTGTCACCTTCCCGATCTGTGAAAAGATCGCTGCCTTCGTATACCGGGTGATATCATGCGTTACAGTGAACTCTCCATAAGCACCCGATCCCTTGGCATGCATCCTGCGTTCTGGAATTACTTCACGGTCAAAATGCGCCATCTTTTCCAGGAACCAGAAATCCTGCAGCAATGCAGGCCCGCGATCGCCGGCTGTCATTATATTCTGATTATCGGGAACCGGTGTTCCCGTTGTAGTCGTAAGCTTGTTATTACTCATGATAGATCGATAAATAAATTGAATAGATTTTTTACATAAAATGCCGGGAGCAAACACCTGTTTGCCCCCGGCTGAAATCAACAAACCACCTGCTATGAGATCATTTTAAATGTTTTTTCAGTTCGGCCGCGGTTTGAATGAATAATGCTTTTGTCTGAGGAATACCCGCGAGTCCGTTGAGTAATCCCCAATCATGTATCACGTCATTGTAACGTACTGTTGTTACGTCAACACCCGCCTCCAGTAATTTCCGGCCGTACGCTTCGCCTTCGTCACGCAGAATATCATTTTCCGCTACCTGTATCAATGTAGGTGGCAAACCTTTCAATTGTTCAACGGTAGCCTGCAATGGTGATGCATAGATCTCTTTTCTTTTCTCTGCCGGGATGTACTGATCCCACATCCATTTCATCAGCGAAGCGGTAAGAAAGCGTTGTTCTCCATACAGCTTCCAGGATTCCCTGCTAAAATCTGCATCCGTCACCGGCCAGAACAGGATCTGTGTTTTAAATGCCACGCCTCCTTTTTCTTTTGCCATCAATGCGGCTGCTGTTGCAAGATTTCCTCCGGCGCTGTTTCCGATGATCGCCATATTCTTACCATCCAGTCCAACCTCCGCTCCATGATCAGCAAGCCATTTTGCAGCAGCATAGACTTCATTTACCTGGTAAGGATATTTGAATTCAGGCGCACGTTTATACTCTACAAATACGGCTGTATATCCTGTCAGTACAACCAGATCGCGGACCATCCGTTTATGTGTGGGATAGTCTCCCAGCACCCATCCGCCTCCGTGTATATACATAAACCCTGGCTGCACACCCTTAGCGCCTTTGGTTCTTACGATGTTCAGCGTGATCGTCATCCCATCCTGCTGAATTTCCTTTGTTGATTCATCGATGCCGGAAAGATCTACCGTGGCTCCGCCCTGTGCACCCACCAACACATTTCTTGCGTCTTCAACCGGCAATGTTTCCAGTGGCTTTCCTCCTGAATTAAGTGGTTTCAGGAATTCTTTTGTTGCAGCACTCAGATGAGGATCGCTGGCATAATTTACCGGTGATGAGGTTTCCGCTTTTGATATATTTTCTGCTGCCGGAGCACTGTTTCCACTTGAATTGCAGGAAACAAGTACCGGAACGCCCGCAAGAAGGGCCATTGCAAATACAGTTGGTAATGATAATGGTTTCATACTTTTTTGTTTTTGAATTACATTGATGTTTTATCGGTTTGTTTGAATAACGACTTTAAACGATTGTGACATTTTCTGCTCCGTGCGTGATACGATCTGAGGATGGACTAACGCGCCAGAAATCCTTCGATATAAGACACCACAAGTGCAGGATGTTGATGCTGTGGTGCATGTCCCGTCAACGGCAGCACGATCAGCTGTGTTGTTGGCAATTTCCTTACAAGCGGAAACCAGTTCTCCACAGCAAAGCTGATATCATGGTCACCCGAGATCACCAGTATCGGCATTTTGGTTGTCATCAGTTGGCCCCGGAATCCTGCTGCGTCTTCCGCGGCCATGGTTCCCCCTTTGAAATATCTCTCGAAAACATTCATCGTGGAAGGGATCCTGGATACATCTAACCTGCGGGCTATTCTGTCATGCGAAGCTTTAGCCGCTTCGCGGGATGTAACTGAAGCCGGCTCAAAAAACAGGACGATCTCATCATTAAGATCATTTACAGGTTTTAATGCGGGATCCAGGAATGCCTGATCCAGCGGTACTTCTCTTTTTCCCACAGGGCCCGTGCCCAGCAATATGGTATGCGTAACGAGGTTCGGATTTTGCAGTGCGGCCACCTGAGATACAAGCCCGCCATACGACCATCCGATCACGATGACCTGATCAAGTTTCAGATACTTCGCAAGATCGCTGACGTCTGCAGCAACTTTAGTAATATCAGCAGGAAGTTCACCAGTAGAATACCCGATCCCTGAATAGTCAAACGTGATCACGCGATGATGTGCCGCCAGCTGATCAAGGAACAAAGGATCCCAGGTATCCAGCGTACCTCTGAACCGGTTAACCAGTATAACAGGCGAGCCTTTCCCAATAGAGCGGTAAGCAAGCTTTCTTCCGGATAGCTCCGCGAATTGTGTTTTACTGTTCAGCGCATCGCTTTGCGCATGTGAAACTAATGAAGCGAAGGACAGGAGAAATAAAACGACGTACTTTTTCATAACAGTTGGTTTGAGTTACTGTCTGCTATACAAACTACGCGCCGCCAAATATTACCATTCTCTATCAATGCATTATGAAAAACGCATCGGTGAGCATTAGCGATATTTGAATAATGATTTCGAAATATCGCTAATAAAAGACTTCATTTCCCTCATGCATTCGGTTACGCCGCTCCTGCATACACGATGATACCGGTTAAAGAATAATATCAGAACATCTGCAGGCATATCAGCTCAATTCAGCGGAAACCTGCGCCACTCATCAACGAGGCCGCAATAAAAAAGAGGCCCTTCAACTACTGAAGAACCCCTCTGTTCACCTTGATACTGCTGTCTGATAATTATTTTACTTTATAGGGAAGCGAAAGATCCTTACTCGCAACCGAATAAACTTTATACACTCCCAGCATCGGCATATTCGTTGCGCCCATGCTGCCTTCTTCCCCACCTGTATCAACCATCATAAAACACGCAACCGCGTCAAACCTGAAATCCGTTTTATTGCTGATCCTGTAATCGGGAACGATCACACGGATCGTATTTCCATTGGTCACTACATTAAATCCGGGACTGTCCATATACATTTCCATGCCGGGGTTATTCGCAGGCAGTACCACTCCCGGATCTCCCTTAGTGAACTGCGTCACAGAGAGACCACCAGCCACACGTGCATCCTTTTGCAACACGACCCAATGCGGATGCCAGATGACGCCATCGTTTCCGTAATTGCGGTCCACATTTTCATCCCACATGGGAGTATCATCAAAATCTGGATGCGATGTTAACGCAAGCGCAAGAATACCTTCGGTTTCACTAAAGCCGACATCGGATGGTTTCAATGTAGTGGGAAAAACATATCCCAATACCGGAGCACCGTTGAGCTTACCAACTCCCTTCGGAGTTGTTTGTCCCGCTTTCCCTTTTACTTTGATCTCCCAGACAGTTACACCCAGTTCTTTGTTGTGGGTAACAGTTGTGGAACTGATTTCAAAATCCTTGTTGTTGTAGCATTTCTCACAGGCCATCGTTAACAGGGAAATAGTTAAAAAGAACACAAGCGAAAAGATCTTCTTCATAATAAGTTTGTTTTAAGAATGATTACTTGTTTGATCGTGTACCGGGAACTAAAATTCATACCACTTGTTAAGTTGTTCATTTTCATTTACAGAGTCAACATGACATAAAAATCATCAACGGCATTTCAAGAAATTAGCGAAATATCGTTACTGAGGTTTGAGGTTATAAAGCATGATTAATGAAATATCGCTAACAGAAGAACTGCTCAAGTCTTTTTTGTTTTTTTCTGCTATAGTACATGGTTTGTAGTATGGTTTATCATTACTTTTATTTCAACAACGCCATTTAACTGACTCAAATTTTAACCATCTGGTTGTTATGCAATCAAAGTCTTTTCTCCTGATTTTAGTACTCACTTTGCATGCACAGTTTGTGCACGCGCAATGGAACAGGCCTCTCTACAACCAGCTGACTAAAAACTTACGTAGTGCATCCCAGGGTCAGCAAAAGATCAGGGCGATGCTGGCTATGGGAGATTATCATGTAGAACAATCGTATATGGTTGCGTTCCCTCAGTCACTGGATACGGCCCTGTCTTTGGCAAAGCAGTGTGAAGACCTTGCAAAGAGTACAGGCTCGGCACAGGATCTTTCAGACACCTACATCCTTTATTCGAAAGCCTATAACTATGCCAGCAGGTATCCTGAAAGTATAAACTTTGCCAGAAAAGCAGTTGATCTGTCTGCCTCCGTCAAAAACGATACAGGCGTGTTTAATGCGAGCAGAACGCTGTTCAGGGCATTCGTGTATGTATATAATACCGATAGCACCCGGATCATTACAGCAGAGAACATGTCCCTTGCAAAAAAGATCGGCACGAAAAGGGTTCTTGGTGCAGCCTATGAAGACCTGGCAGATAATACGAAATACCGCAACCTGAAAAACGAAATATCCCATTTACTCGACTCTGCGATCATGTACTATACCGCAACGGGTAAAAAAGATATCCAGCATTTATTGACATCACAAGCCTGGATATATAACCAGTCAGGCGAGCACGAAAAAGCTTTCACCACCATCAGCAAAGCGCTCAATCTTGCAGAAGAACTGGGTGACCAGACTTACTACATGATATACCTGTATGATGGATACGCTGATATCTCGAATAAGACCGAGAGATGGGAAACTGCAGAACATTATTATCAAAAAGCCCTCGCCGTTGCTGCAAAATACGCCGATAGAATGGTGGAGAGCGATATTGCCCTGAAACTTCAGCGATTGATGGTAAAGACCGGAAAGATCAAAGAATCCGAAGATGTGATAGCGCTTATCGAGAAGAACTACTCACAATGCAATCCCACCCTGCTGCTTCAAAGCCTGGCTGCAGTACTTTCACACCACATTTCCACCGGCAGCTACTCCCGGGCGGAAAAAACCTATCAGCAACTGCTGCCACAGATGCATCAGCTTAATGGCCGCATTGAAAGAATGGCCCGGAAAGATGTTTATGCGGCCCTTACACAATATCACATTTACCATAAAAATGTAACCCTTGGTCAGCACTACCTGGACCTTTACCTCGAAACGGGTGAGATCATGCTGTACGATAAACCACTAGCCCACTACATGCAATTCTCGATCGATTCGCTGAACGGAAATTACATCGGAGCCATCAGAAACTATCAGCTGGCAGGAAGATACGAAGACAGCATTTTTAACCTTCATAAGAACCGGCAATTAACAGAACTTGAAGTACAGTATGATGTGGATAAGAGGAAAAAAGACAACGCCCTCCTTAAACAGGAAACAGAACTGCAGTCTGCGCGCGCAGCAAAAGCCAATTATCAAAAGAACCTCAGCCTCAGCGGCATCATTCTGTTATCGATGATAGTTGGCCTGATCGTTCGTCAGTACAGGCTAAATCAGAAACGCAGAAAAGAGATCGCATCAAAAAATAGAGAGCTGGAAAAACTGTTGACCGATAAGGAAAACCTGCTGCAGGAAAAAGAAGGACTGCTTGAGGAAAAAGACTGGCTGCTGAAGGAGATCCATCACCGGGTAAAGAACAACCTCCAGGTAGTAATGAGCCTTCTCAATACGCAGTCTTATTTCCTGAATGATGAAACGGCAAAAGAGGCGATCAGGAACAGTCAGCACCGTATTCACTCCATGTCCCTCATTCATAAAAAACTTTATCAGTCAGAGAATATATCATCCGTTAATATGGCGGTATATTTTGAAGAACTGCTCGATTATTATAAGATCGCATTTGATACTGTCAACCGTATTCGTTTCGTGCTTCAGGCCGAGCCCGTTGAGCTTGATCCTTCACAGGCAGTTCCTGTTGGCCTCATCCTCAATGAAGCTGTCAACAACGCACTCAAGCATGCTTTTCCGGATCAGCGGACAGGACAGATCACTGTGTCCTTTAAAACAGCCGGTCAAAGCCGCCTGTTCTTATCGATCAGGGATAATGGCATCGGCATGCCGGGTGAGATTTCCCTGTCAGGATTTTCTTCGCTCGGCATGAAACTCATCAGGGGCTTCAGCGGTGAACTGAATGGAGAGCTGAAGATCCACTCCGCAAAAGGAACTGAAGTATCAATCACCTTTGACAACAATAACATGGCTGAGAGCATGGAAGAGCATTATCCCGGAACCCAAACAATCACCGCATGAACGGGAGCGTATTGATCGTAGATGACATGTTCATCGGAGCATTTGACCTGCAGCTCATTCTTGAAAACAATGGCATAGAGGTGCTGGGCATTGCCCACCACGCTACCGAAGCCTTTGCCATGATCGCGTCCCGTCGCCCCGATCTCGTTTGCCTTGACATCTTTTTACGCGGCTCCGAAACCGGTCTGCAGATCGCAGAAAGGCTGCGCGACCAGAACATCCCGTTTATTTTTATCTCGGCAAATACCTACGATCATATTGATGAAGACGTGAAAAGATTATGCCCCGCCGGCTATATTTCAAAACCATTCCGGGATCAGGATGTTTTACCTGTGATCAACGCGGCATTGGTGTCCGTACAGAAAAGTTCCTGAACCTGAAATTGATCCGATAAGCCTTAGCTGAATTGCCCGGGTCCTGGATGCCTCCCGCCAGGCCCTGCCGAAAAATAAAGACCAATTATGGTCGTCCCCGGCTTGAGTAAACCAGCTTCGGAATAGTACCAGATCCTGCCCTTTTCAGCATGGTGAAGCATTAGGGAAGCATGGTTATAGCATGGTTATAGCATGGTTGAAGCATCAATTAAGCATCGCGATAGCATGGGAATAGCATCAGGGTAGTATGCCCTTAGCTTAGCGATAGCCTGAAAAAAGCATCCGGCTGGCATGCCCTATCCATGTCTTATCCCACCTTTCGGCATTCCGGAAGCATCCGCCACATATGCGGGCAGCTTCTCAGGAGAACAAGAATCATGAAAAGTTTGCCGATCGAAATTAACAACCTGCCTGTCCCCGGGTTCACTTTCAGAGATGAAAGCAGATCCTTCCCGGGACGGGAACACGTCGATCACCCCGATTGCTGCGGATACCCGCGAAATGAAAAGTGTGGAGAGACCTGCCCTACCTGTTATACTGCCCCTTCCTCATCATGCCACCATCATTCAAGCCGCGCAGCAGGTAATATTTACCCCCGATGAGTTCTATTCGTGCACTGTTCACAGAGCCTTTAAGCAACCCGATAAAATCCTTCTCGTAGGTGAACTCGATATTGTAAAAAGTAAAGATCGATCTCTCTGGATCTGTATTATAGGAGTCTTTCGAATAAGTGACCCTGCTGAATTGCACTTTACTCCAGTCGCTCAAACCCTGGGTTGTAAAATGCTCCCTGACCTTTTTAAACGAGGCGGTCACTTCCTCCAGGCTGCCTTCCATGATGCAGGCATACCATGTTTTAACGTCATTGCTCTTCATCGCGGCAAGAAGGATCCTACCCAGCTCATCCGGCGTTTTACCGCCCTTCATTACCCTGTCTGTCACAGATGGAACAAGTGTTGCACCAGGTACCGGTTGCTGCTGTGCCGCAGCCATGACCCATTTCCCATTGTTGAAGTTCAGGGAAGTTTTACCGGCTGCTCCTTTCTTTCCTGAAACGATCGCTTCCTTCTCCACTTCGATCGAACTGTTTCCAGCCCATTTGACAGAAGCTGGCGCCCAACCCTTTTTACTCCCCGGCTCAGCCGTGGTAACCTCGTATGACTCTTTTATACCGGCATCAGAAACAGAAAGGATCCGTATAAAACTTGCCGACTCAAGATCCTGCGCGGAAAGCGCATTGTTATAAACAACCATCCATTTTTTGTCTGGCGACAACCTGTAGTCCAGGGCAGGAAGATCGGAGACGGCCCCCGTTGTTTTATTCACGACAATATAGCTCAGTACATCCTCTTCTTCCAGCCGCTGGATGACATAACTATTCAATTCTTTTACAGACCCCAGGAATTTATAAGAAGTGGAACCATCATCTTTCAGCGAAACTGTCTTGTTGCCCGATGTGACAAGTTTTAACTCATTGGGAAGAGCCCGGCTTACTTTACCGTTTCCAAATCTTTTCAGGTTATCCGCTTCATCCGCAGCTGTCATCGGGTCTTTTATAACGCCGAGGCCATCAACCTCATTTTTGACACCAGCTGTTGCCGGAACCACCTGCGCCTTCGTTTGAACGGGAGATTTTTGTTTCACAAAGACCATGTCCATCGACTTGAACGTCGAATCTCTTGCCCACATCACCGCCGCAAAACCCTCGCTGTTCTTTTGAAGTTTATAGCTGGCCTTGCGAAGGTTCAGCGTATTGTCAAAAATGCTCACCGCATCTGTGGAAAGCGTGATGACATCACCCTCTATCGACTCAGGCCTGAGTGCTGCCTCGAACAGGTTGTTCTTCCCGTTTCTGAAGATCTCTCTTCTCTCCATCGCCTTGTATTTTCCCTGCGCAGAGTCCCCGATGGTGATCGTTTGTTTTACTCTTCCCGAATTGTCTTCTATGAAGAAAACATACGTACCGGAAAAAGGCTGAAGCTGACGCAGGGCCGTAGCGTTATCTATTGCACCCTGGCTGTCTTTGTATTCAGTATCGTCAGAGGTATAGAACATGAATGACCAGATCGCATTGATCGCCGGCTGCTGGTTAGCATAATACTCGCCTTCCTCACCCCGGTAAGATAATGTATAGGTGACCTGGTTATGAATCGTTTTGAAAATATTGAAACGATAGCTCAATTTCTTTGATGCTTTGACCGAAAAAACAAAATGCCACCATTCCTTATTGTTGATTATCCGGAATTCATTGGAGGTGATCGTAAGAGTTTGGCCAAATTGCTGCTTCATGATCGCTTCCTCCGCTTTGGCAATTTCACGGATGCCGGCTTTCTCGTATCCGGCCGCAAGCGAACCTGTTTCAAGTGTAAGCGCAGTTGGAAAATCTGTTTTCTTGCTATCGGGAGGCTGCAACGACAGGGGCATACCTTTCGTGGATGCCTGCTTTGTCCATCCACCCGGCAGGTAAATATGATAGAGATTATCACTGCTTTTGAAATACGTGGAGGATTGTGCTGAGGCAGATACGTAAAGGCCCAGGAGAAGGAGAATTCCCGATATTCTAGCAAACATAGTGGAGTTTGTGGTTTAGATGGTATCCTAAAAATAGGCGTTTCCCATCTGTATCACAAATTATCTGATCCCACCCGTCTGTCAGGCCTAACAGCGATCCAAAGACTGGAAAATGGGATGACCCGCCCTGCGGAACTCGTCTCCCCGGGCGCAACCTGAACAAACATAGTAAGGAAGATCCGGTAATCGTCAGGTAATTGAAAAGCATGGAACATGCACCTGTCACCGGAGTTGTAACGGGAAAGTGTACAAAGCTTACAATAGCCTTGCCTTCGTAATAAAAGCAGAAATATTTTGCGCCACCTGGTCGTTCAGGTTTTTTCTTAATGAACTCCTGTCGCCACAGTATTCGCTCAAACATATCTCGGCATGCTTGAGCAACTCAACTTTTAAGCTACTAGTATAGCGGCTTTGCAACTGATCAAACAGGTTATTATCCTCCTGACGATTCAGGCTTCTCACCTTTTTCTCGAAATCAAACCACAGGTTCAGAAAGACCCTCACGGCTGACTCCCTGAAATTTGAGATGACCCTGTTTCGTTGTGTTTCCATTTTAAAATGGATTGTAAGCCGGTTACATGGAGAAAAGAACAATTCACCTGCGTAAATGAGTTGGGACTTACCCCTGATGAAATTGTATTGTTACAATTTACATCCAAACGCTTTTTACGTCAACTCTTGCTTTTTGTTTCGCCAGCGAAACAGAAAGTGTGCGTCCATTGAGATCTTTTCCGTTAAGGTCGGTCATCGCCTTTGTTCCCTCTTCTTCCGACTGCATTTCTACAAAACCGAATCCACGGCTGCGGCCTGTTACTTTATCGCGGACCACCTTTGCAGATGCAACCTCTCCAAAAGGAATAAAAAGTTGTTTCAGATCCTCATCCCTTGCATTGAAGTCAAGGTTAGATACATACATGTTCATAATAAACATTTTAATTATCAAATAATAACAGAAGAACAACAGCAGGCGCAAAGAGGAGGAAAAATGATTACCGTAGGAAGCGTAAAAATCAGAACTGATCCAGGCTGTGTGATGAAGTGCTTATCTGTATTAAGTGAAGATAGGCATACAAACGCTTTTGACCGCATTTATTCTTATACCGTGCAAAGTAAAATCCGTGGCTGCGGGTTAAAGCCTTAATAGATAGTGCTTCATCACACCGGTCAGCGCATCGCGTCTGCTACTTCATCTTCGGAAAAAGAGTGCTTTATTGCATAGTGAAGTGAAAGGATCATATCCGGTCGTCGGCAGAACAAATAAGCGGGATATTGATCAGATGGAACGAACCCATCAGCATTTTTAACGTCACATAACTTATTCAGTGATGTTACCGATCCGTCATTAGTAAGCCTCTTCATCATCGCAGAAATAGAAATACATTATTTTTTTAACATCAGGAATTTGAGGACCAAAGTTAAACCGGATCACATACGTTATTGATAAATAAAAAATATCCATCCTGGTAAATACACGACCTTTGAACAATCATCACAGTAAACATTCACCATGTTTGTTCTTTACACCACCGCAACAGCTCTGATACTATTCCTGCTGTTCTACTTTTTTTATTTAAGGCGACTTCGCAGGTACAGCAATTCGGTAAAGTTTTTTCATATAGCACTAAAGAGTGAAAATGATTGCAACTTCGAACTGGCTATCAGTCAGTATCACACAGCGCTGGCAGAGATCAAACGCACGGGAAATAATTTCAGGCTGAAGACAAAGATTCTGGAAAAGATCAAATTGCTTAAGATCGTACTTCAATACCAAAAAGGATAGAGTTGTATAGCTGAAAACATTAAAATGGAAAAGAGGCTTATTCAAATTACACTCGTTGTCAGAACATCCCCACTCATGCTGGAATACAATTTAAGCAAGCGAACTGACTTTGTATACGATGTGAACACAGCAGACGAATCCGGACAAAGATCCTATTTCACATTGATAGGAGGTCGCAGTCATTGGCAGTTCGGACCCGAACTATTATTGCCTGAGTGGATCATAGAAAATAAACAAGCGCTGCTCTCTGTCTTTTCATCTATCGAAAGTGCTGAACTGGTCAGCCACTTTTATAATAACTGAACTAACACCCCTGCCCGCTCCAAAGAGTCAAACCGGGTAATACATTTTTGCAGTCCATCATCTTCCGTCCTGTCCTCCCCATCGCATCAACCGCATTTGGCATGGTCCGCCTAAGCCTGGCAAACATCAACAACATTTATGTGTAAGGTTATACACAGTTCAGCCCTGATCATTTCCTCATGGTTTTCCCGGATACTGTTCTCATCAAGGACTAATGTAGACATGTTACTTTGGCACATGTTTGGATTCCTGATCTGAACCGGAGCCAGCGCAAAGACATCGCACTATTTTAGAGGATACCTGGACGTTTGGCCACAGTTCTACCATAAAATCAATAATTTCACCGTAGTTAATTGAATCTGAATGGCCTCTACAAGTACGAAACCCATAGCAAAGCCTACTAATACCCTGTTAAAAACGCCTACTGGCATCCATGGTCTTGACGAGATCACGCTCGGTGGTCTGCCAGCCGGAAGACCAACACTGATCTGCGGCGGACCCGGTTGTGGCAAAACTCTTTTCGCAATTGAATTTATTGTAAGAGGTGCACTGCAGTTCAACGAACCCGGTGTGTTTGTCACATTCGAAGAAAAAGCAGATGAGTTAGCAGTGAATGTTGCCTCGCTTGGTTTTGACCTCGACAAACTGCAGCGCGATAAGAAGATGAAGATCGACTACGTTCATGTTGACAAAACCGAGATAGAAGAAACCGGCGAATATGACCTGGAAGGTCTGTTCATCCGCCTTGGACATGCGATTGACAGCGTCAAAGCAAAGCGTGTCGTACTCGATACGATCGAGAATCTGTTTGCGGGATTATCCAACCAGGCGATCCTGAGAGCAGAGCTTCGCCGTTTGTTCAAATTTTTGAAAGACCGGAATGTGACCGCAGTCATAACCGGTGAAAAAGGCGATAACAGTCTCACGCGCCAGGGGCTGGAAGAATACGTATCAGATTGTGTGATCCTGCTGGATCACCGGATCATTAACCAGATCTCCACACGCAGGTTACGTATCGTCAAATACAGGGGATCTGTACATGGCACCAATGAATACCCGTTTCTGATCGATGCAGACGGGATCTCTGTTTTGCCGGTCACCTCACTCCAGCTGAACGCAAAAGTATCTACACAATCCGTTTCATCCGGCATCGCGCCATTGGATAAAATGCTTGGGCATTCCGGTTTTTATAAAGGCAGCAGTATTCTTGTGTCCGGTACGGCCGGAACAGGTAAAACAAGTATTGCGGCAAGTTTTGCCGACGCCACCTGCAAACGGAAAGAAAAGTGCTTATATTTTGCCTTTGAAGAGTCACCCCAGCAGATCGCAAGAAATATGACTTCGATCGGGATCGACCTTCAGACTCATATCGACAAAGGCACGCTGCAGTTCTATGCAGCACGCCCGACCATGTATGGGCTGGAAATGCACCTGGTGGCTATTTACAAAGCCATCAAAAAATTCAAACCCAATGTAGTGGTAGTGGATCCGATCACTAATCTCATTACGGTTGGAACGGTAGGCGATGTAAAATCCATGCTGATCCGCCTGATCGACTTCCTGCAGAAGGAACAGATCACTGTAATGTTCACAGCACTAAGCCTGAACAATATTGTGAACGAACAGACAGACGAAGGTGTTTCTTCATTGGTGGATGCATGGCTATTGATCAGGGATATTGAAAACAATGGCGAACGGAACCGCGGTTTGTATATCATGAAATCACGTGGCATGAAACACTCCAACCAGGTCCGTGAATTTGTTATCACCAGCGATGGCCTGGATCTTGTTGACGTATACCTTGGTCCGGAAGGAGTGCTCACCGGTTCCGCACGCGAGCAACAAACGCTGCTGGAAGAAACTGGTCATGTATTGCGTACCCATGCGGTTGACCGTAAAGATCGCGAAGTCCTTCGCAAACGGAAAGTGCTGGAAGCGAAGATCGATAGCCTGAAAGTCGAATTTGAATCCGCCGAAGAAGAGTTGAATAAGATCTATACGGAGGAAGATATCAAAAGAAAGGTCCTGGAAGAAACACGCCGGAAAGTATCTGATCTCCGCAGGTCCGATTCAAACGCGTCAGCAAATACTATTAAAAAGGGAAAATCGAAAAAATAGTGGAACAGGAATACTACGAACTTCGTTTATATGTCGCAGGAAAAACTGCGAAATCAGTTACGGCTCTCCGCAATCTCAAACAATATTGTGAACAGCATCTGAAAGGACAGTACTCACTGGAAGTGATCGACCTGCTGGTAAATCCCCAGCTGGCTGAAGGCGACCAGATTCTTGCAATACCGACACTGGTAAAAAAAGTACCGGAGCCTGTACGCAAGATCATTGGTGATCTCTCCAATGAAGAAAAAGTGCTCGTTGGCCTGGACATACGGCCACGCCAGCGGGAAAACTGAATGAATAACCTATGAGTTCACAAACTGGAAATAATGAGACGGATGAAATACACGAAGAATCAGTGTATTCCCTTCGGCTGTTTGTGGCAGGCACATCCACTACCTCGTTGCGCGCGATCACTAACCTGAATAAGATCCTTGAAGAGAATCTTAAAAGCCGCTACAACCTGGAAATAATTGACATATACCAGCAGCCGGGGCTGGCCGAACAGGAAAATATCAGTGCCGTACCATTACTGGTAAAATATGCACCCTATCCGAAACGCTTTCTTGTAGGCGATATGTCTGACAAGCAGCGCGTATTACGTGGCCTTGGAATAATACATTTTTAAATGACTGTGGAACAAACTCCTTCATATGATTCCCGGCAGGACGAAATTGATGCACTCAAAGCATCATTGGCCGAAGCCAATGAGCAATTGCTGGAAACCCGGTACCGGTTGGAAGAAGCAAATGATATGATCGAAGCGATCCGCAGCGGTGAAGTGGACGCTCTCGTGGTAAAAGGCGATAACGGACACCAGCTCTACACGCTTAAAAGCGCTGATGCAGCTTACCGGATCTTTATCGAACAAATGACCACTGGCGCTGCCACACTCGACGATAAAGGTTTTATCCTCTATGCCAACTCCCCTTTTGCCACTTTACTTGATCAACCGCTCGAAAAAGTCGCAGGCAGATTCTTCTGTGATTTTATTTCATCGCAGGAAGCCGGCGAATGCATCAAACTTATGGAGACCGCCTGGAAACAACCAGGTCTGCAACAGGAGCTGGCCTTAACAAGTTCCTTCCGGAAAGAATTGCCGGTTCTGTTATCGCTCAAACCGTTTCAACTGGACGGCAACTATTTCATGAGCGTGATCATTACGGACCTTACTGATCAGAAGAAACAGCAACAACTGCTGCGCGAAAAGAATCAGCAACTACTGGAAGCACAGCTTACAGCCCGCGACCTTAATACGAACCTTGAGCAAACAGTACAGCAAAGAACAAAAGAATTATATACCAACCAGGAACGACTGACCCGGATCCTCGAAACCATGGCGGAAGGCGTGGAGATCCTTGACCTGGATGGGACCCTTACCTACGCCAACCCGATGGCGCAAAAGATCCTCGGTATTACCCAGTCAAGCGACGATTCCAGTCATTATAACAACCCGAAATGGCCTGCATTCAAACTGGACGACTCTCCCCTGCCCGATGCCGAACACCCACAGGCAGTAGCACAGAGTTCCGGGAAATCCGTATACGATTTTGAGATCGGCATCCAACCGCCGGGCCGTCAGATGTTCTACATTTCCATCAACGCAGCACCCATCCGCGATGAATCCGGCAATATAACCGGGAGCATCGCCACCTTTACAGATGTAACACAACGGCGTATCTCTATCCAGCAAAAAGACGATTTTATCAGCGTGGCAAGCCATGAGCTCAGAACGCCTATCACCGCCTTAAAAGCATCCCTTCAATTGCTGGAACGATTCAAAAATGATGGCAATCCCGAACTGATGCATCGCCTTATCGGGCAATCAAACAAAAGCCTTAATAAAGTCAGCATACTGGTCAATGACCTGCTGGACGCAAAGAAAATGACGGAAGGTCATCTGCAGTTGAACACCTCCGATTTCCTGATCGCTGAACTGGTGAATGAGTGCTGCCAGCATGTACGCGTCGGTGGAGATTTTCAGCTGGTTTATGAAGGTGAAAAGAATATAACTGTCCATGCAGACAAGGATAAGATAGACCAGGTCCTTGTAAACTTTGTCAACAACGCGGTCAAGTATGCGCCATCCTCCAAAGAAATACGCATCCGGGTGGTAGTGGACGGAGGGTTTGCCAGGGTGACGGTCATCGATAACGGACCCGGTATCGCAAGCGAACGGTTGCCGGAACTTTTTAAACGCTACTACCGCGTTCATAACGATGGCTCCAATATTTCCGGCCTCGGACTCGGGCTGTATATATCCGCAGAGATCATTCGGAAACATGGTTGTGAGATCGGCGTAAACAGCCAGCTGGGTCGCGGCAGCGAATTCTGGTTTACGTTGCCATTGGCCACATGAAACTTCAATCTCAATCAAATTTCCATGAATTCATTTTCCTGTCTCCATAACGATTGAATATAAAGACAGCATCAAGAGAAGTTCCCCGTTTTGCGCTCAGGCAATTCTTCCCCGCCAGCAATGCCGCCTGCCAAGGCTGTGCTTCGCAATATGCAATGAGCTGTGCAAGCTCTTTCTTATCCATTTTATACAAACCCGTTGTCTGCAGGCTGGGCACAGTCCATCCTCCCCAGCAATTGACGTATTGAATACCGATCTTCACCACCCCACCTTTTACCGGCGAGCCATCATTCTCCTCCAGCATCCCTCCCAGATCAACCATATGACCAATACCATAAAAAGCAAGGAACTTCGGAGCAGTCTGCTGCCTTTTTTCAAGTAACCGGTAAAGCAGTGTAAAGCCCATAAAGATCGAGTTGTCACGATTGGCTTTGTATCCCAGCATATTTGACGACATCAATAACAGGTCATCATAGAAGATCCCAAAATGAGACCTGTATCGCTCCTCTTCCGATCGCAGGGATTCATTTAATTGCGGACACAATAACCTTGCATCACTCATACTTATCGAATCCTTGCTCAGATAATGACCGATCAGCGTATCGAGAGGCAATGACTTCGACGTAACATAGCTGCGGATCGAACGGAGAGACTTATAAAGATTCCGAAGACCGTGTTGCGGATCCGAATAGTCAATCCCATAATAGCGGATCTGCTGTTCCTTTGGCAGCGACAGATTGAATTCCCTCACCTTCTTCAACAACTTATAAGTAGCGGCTGGCCGAAGATCCGCAAGGATCTGCTCGTCACCAGTCTCAAGAAATTGATTATATAAAAAACAGGTTGCGTGTGGTAGCTCGCAGGCAACATTATATACCCCCTGCCCATGCAATGATCTCAATAGCTCCAACTGCAGGTCATTATTAGCTAAAAAAGTATGCGATTCCCCTACAAGATAAAAGCGTTTCCCAGGTAGAGAAAGGACAAGCTGATCAGTCAACTTGTTCAACTGCTGGGGCGTAGAGGTCATAAGCTCCTCACGCAGGCAATCCGCGATCTTAGATTGAGCGGAGATCCCGGAAATAAAAACGAACAGGGTAAAGAATATAAAGAGTTTTTTTATGGAGCACATAAAGATCGGGGTTGATACTGACAGGGTAAGCTATACATCAGAAAATTAATGCTGTTCGCGGACAACGTCCAAACCAATACGGGATGTTCTCCCGACACTGAAATAACAAATTTTGTTGCATAAATGCAAATGTAAAAAAGCGGGCAGGAGGTTCATCTGACCTCCTGCCCGCTTAGATAGCGGTTGACAGACAAATCAATCCTTATTTTACAAAGGCACCAACCTCCCGGACTTATTTAAAGCCGTCGGTAAAAAAGATCCCCGCAGGGAAATTTGTGTAATTCTTATAATTGGCGCTGAGTTTTGTACCGCTGCTGAAATTAAAAACGCTGATATTATTGACCAGGTAATTAAGTCCATATCCTTTGATCGTATTCAGGTAAACTTCCCCGGTAACAGGGTGTACAGCAATATTGTTATAGACGATACCTGCATCTTCAACCATTGTTTTGGCATCAACCATGAACTCCGTAGAGTTGCTGGTGAAAATATGACGGAAGATCCTTGTTGTTGCATTACTGAAATAAAGCGTGTCCCCTTTTGCCGTAATACCCGGAGTGGCTCCGAATCCTGCACCAACTGCACCAGCGCTGATCTCATTCGCCTTGATCAGAGAATAATCCCGGTAATTGATCTTCGAGATCTTTGCCGGAGCTGTAGTAGTGGACACCCAGACATTGCCGTCGCTTGCTTTTACTACTCCGCTCACAGAAGCTTTCATATCGATAGCAACGGTCAGCGTGTCCTTATCCGCTTCAACTACATACACTTTGGTGCCAGCTGCCACAAAGACCTTGTTATTGGAAACTGCCATTGTGAGCTTCGCCGCAGACCTTGATCCCTTAATGAATGTGAGTACTTTCGTGGTGGCATTGAAGCGATAAATACCGTTATTATCGCGAAGAAATATATTCTGCTCGTTCAACACGGCAACATGCGTTGGCCAGCGAAGTACAGTCAGCTCTTCATTGTATGCCGCTTCTTTTTTTAATGTCTCTGCATTTGCAACGATCAGCATCCCATCATTTTCAAAACCCGAACCGACTGCATTGGTTTTCCCATTCTGGGAAATGATATACATCTTATTGTTATTGATAAACAGATCCTGGGCTACATTTCCCAGGAACGTGCCATTGGCTTTAAAATAAGCACTGTCCGTAACAACACCTTTAGTGCTGATAAATGTCAGGGAGCCGTTCTCACTCGTCATGTTTCCTTCATTCAGAATAAAGGTTCCGTTCCTGTACTTGCCATAAACGGTTACTTCTGTCTGCGCGGAAGACTGCTTATCACTTTTGGAAGCGGTAACGCCGATCGTATGCGCTCCCAATTTAACCGATACGAATTTGAAAACAGAGTCTGTAACGCTAGCTGGTGTGCCATCCACCGACCATGACAGGGTACTTCCTTCGGAGGCTTTAGCTTTGAAATACAGCGTGTCTCCCTGTGCAACGGAGCTCTCTGAAGATATGTTGCTGATCGAGATCTCAGGAGTTGCAACCGGCTGCTCGATCACATCATCCTTTGAACATGATGCGATCATTAAAGTTAAAAGAGAACCGGCGGCGATTAGTGATTTGTTCATTCTTTGGTTTATTTGTGATGTTTGTTTGTTTGTTTGTGTGTGTGTGCGCGTACGCGTAGCGGTTGAAAGTTTAAACGTGTAAAAGTGTTATTATCAAAGCCAGTACAAAACCGTAGTCTGAACCGGTAACTTTTGAGCCCTATCCTTACGGATTGATCGTATCGATCTTCTTGCCTGCCACGTGCAGGTCTTCGCCCCTTCCGATCTCAGTGGATGCTTCACCCAGCCAGCCATTTTCCTGGTCAATTCCATTATAGACTTTTACAAAATCGATACCCGGCAGGGTTACCCTGTTACCATCTTTATCAATGGCCCAATCGATATCAATGCCGGAATTATCATGTGCATTCGGATAATTATCTACATAGCCATATCTGAATCCATACAAAACGTAGTAGCTGCCTCCTGAACTTTCGTCTACGCCATTCCTGGCGAGGCGTATCCCCTTATAAGTGATCTTATCTTCACTGATCCATCCGGGGTAGTAAGTCTGAGCATGGAAGGTGTTTTTGATCTTGTAGCCATCCTGTCCCTGGTTATCCGTCCAGCGGATATAATTAGGTATGGCGATATGATTCTGAGGTCCGCCGGTTGCTATTTCAGATGCAGGGCGGTGGTAAGTCATTTCATAACCGCGGAAAGTACGAACATCGATCCCTTTTGCCACAGCCAGACTGTACCAGGGTTCCTGTTGAGCAGAGAAACTGGCGCTTCCACGGATCTCATACCATTCATCCTCATCAGGCTTTCCATTCTTATTTTTATCATAGGCAACCATGACGACCCCGGGTTCACAACTGCCACCGAAAGGCGCATTGGGGCGGGGATTGGCAGCAGCGCCAAACGCATTTCCTTCGATCCTGAAATCCCGTCTGCCGGCCACGTTCACAATGGTGTGATCAAATCCCACTACAACATAACCACCCCAGCCTCCTAATGTGATCATATTGGTCTGCTCTCCCACCAGGTCGTTACTGACCTTTGTGATCATCGTCTCATAGGTATCTCCGGCGTTGAACTTCGGCAACTCATTTACAAACTGACCAGGTGCAGGCAGGTAATCAAACACTTTTGCGATATAGGGCGAATATGGTTTGTCCGGCTGACGAACAGTAACAAGGATCGTATCAACCAACCCTCCTGAAGACACTTTCAGCTGGTAAGTTCCCAATGAAACGGATGCGAATAATGCAGAGGAGGTCCTGTTATCCGACAACCTGAATAATTCAGATGGAGGATTAAGCACTTCCCATTTCACATCCGTCAGATTGGCGAATTTTTGCGATGCTTCCACTTTCAGGATCGTATTGGTCATCGTCGTCACATGCTGATATCTTCCGACAGTGATGGTAGCAACCTCCTGTACGATATTGCCGCGATTGTGCGCGATAACGATCAGGCTGTGCGTACCTGCATTGCCAGGTGCCTGGAAAGTGTATTGCAATGCGCTGGCAACTTTCCTGCCATCAAGGATCCACTCGATCGAATCGATCCTGTTCTGCAATGCAGGCCTGATAACGATACTCTCTCTCACGAGAACATAGTAGTCAGACTCAATGCCTGAAAGAACAGGCGCCTCTTCCATTTGCTCAATGGTTTCTTTTCGGCAGCTGCCGATAAAAAATAAAATGCCGATCAGGCAAACGAGAAATTTATGTTTATTGTTCATGTTATCAGGTTGATAAGTTTAAGTTCAATTACTACTGAGAGATCCGCTATCACCGGAACGTTTGACCGGAAGCGCGTCCTGTTCTCCCGCAGCTTTAGTTTTTAAGATGCATATCCAAAATACCAGATACGCTCAGCATCCGGTCTTCATTCATATTAGCATCAAGTACGCCCGCACCCGGATTGAATATATCCCGTGCGAAAGGATACACCACTTTCTGTACCTTGATAAAATCGATGCCTGGCAGCTGAACGGCCTCGCCTTTGCTGTTAACAGCCAGGTCAAGATCGATATTCAGCTTCTGGCTGAACTGTCCGGCACTCGACAGATCCCTTGTTATCCGCTTTCCCTTGCGCGTAAAGGAATTGCTCCAACCGTCGAGTAATCCCACCTGTTTTGTCGCAACATCGATCATATTATAACCCGGAAAAAAACCTCTTACAGAAAATGCTCCGGTATAGGTAAGCGAACTGGAGAATGTCTTTTGATTCATGATCTGCCCCTTCGAAGGCTCCGGCTGGTTATCTTTCCAGCTGTAGTAAGTGTATATGCGCCTGGTATCAACAAGTGTACTGTCATAGGTGAATGTCATTTCATAAGCAGGCAGATCCTCCAGGCCATAATCTTTGTTCTTGATCTCATACCATTCATCCGTATCCGGCTTGCCATTTTTATTCCTGTCGTATGCGACATAAACAGCCGGCGGATCAAGATTGGAAATGATGGCCGTCAATTCTATATCCGCTTTACCCGGCACGTTAACAACCGTATGATCAAACCTGAGCGTAGCTGATCCGCCCCATGACCCCAGTAGCAGCCCAGGGCCTGCGTTTTGTTTTCTCAATTCGCTGGCCTTCGCCAGAAATGCGTTGTATGCAAGAGGGAATTCAGAACCAAAATCCCAGTTTTGTGCGGCACCGATGATCGACCAGTTATGATTTCTGGCCGGTGCGGGAAGATATTCCAGCAGAGTGTATGCATTTCTTACGTACTGCGCCTGCTTTACTGTAACAGACCCTGTGGAGGTGGTCGATTGTTTCCCGGCAGTAACGCGAAGCTTCAGCTCATAATTTCCTGGCAGAAAAGAAATAAAACTGAGCGTACGCTTTTTCCCGATCACTGAATCCCCGATTGACCACTGGTATTCGTAATCCCTGCGATCCGGACCAGTAATTGTCGGCACCACTTCCAGTACTTCACACATTGACACAGAAGGAATATTGTCAAGTGAGACGACAATGGGTCTTTCTACAAAGATCTTATACGCATATTCATCAGTGCCACCCCAACTGGTCACCTTCAGTACAACATCAAAGTTTCCGGCTTCCGTTGCCTGGAATGTGTAATTGATGTTTCCGGTTGCAACCTGTGTACCATTCACCAGCCATTTATACGTATTCCCCAACAAGCTGTTGATATCGGGAGCCAGTATGGTCTTATCGCCGATATTCAGTACGATCGTATCCTTACCGGTATCAGAGATGGTTGGTGCGAAATATTCCCCCTTTCTGCAGGAGAAAATAAAAAACATGACGACTGTAAGCAGCGTCAGAAAAGTGATCCTTTTCATACGTTTTGGTTTCTGGTTATTTATGTTGGTCATTATTGAGAATCATGGTGATCATGGTGATCATGGCAATAAGGCAAAGTGGGCCGGGATATCGCCGGTCCTTACACTCCATTTCTTTTTACCTTCCTTATCGAAGCAGTAAAGTATTCCCGGAGAAACATAATTACCGGCATCCGTAACATAGATCTCCTTATTGAGCGGATTCACCATAATCCCATAGGGGATCTCTATCAGTTTATCAGTACCGTCAGAGATAAATGAGTTAGTGACTATCTCACGCGTTCTCGTATTGATGATACTATAGGTGATCACATTTGAATAAGTGATATAACTCCACTCGGTGCTGTATGTATACAGCGAGTCTCCTTCCAGGTAGAAGTTGCTGACAGCGATCGGCAATGTGTCCGTTACTTTCTGCTGCACTTTATCGATAAAGAAGAGCCGTGAAGGAAGTGTTTTATAGTCACCCCTTGAAGTAACCCACAGATCCCCTCGCCTATCCGCTCTGAGATGATGAAGATTATATGCCACATCGATCCTCTTGTCTTCCGTGAATGTTGACAGATCGATCACTGACACCGTTCGTTCATACTTTTCTGTATTACCAGCGCCCATATAACCACCTGAATTTGCCACATAGATCTTTCCATCCGTTATCTCCAACTCATCTGGCTGAAAACCGACAATACATTTATCCACTACCGTCAGCGTGGCGGTATCAACTTTTGCCACATAACCCTTTTGCGCATAGTTTGGATTGATCTCAATTGGTCCTGCATAAGAAGTCACATAGGCAAATCCCTTATCAAACTTTATGTACCTGCAATTGGGAATATCGATCTGCCCGATCCGCTTCGCTGTTTTTGCATTCATGACTTCCACTTTATTGGAAGCATTGATCACAGCGTAAAGTCTGCCTCCATATATGCGGATATCATTTCCCACATCTCCCATTTCTTTAGGAACGGTCGGATTCACCGCTGCGTAGATATTTCGTTGATACACGCCCGTTTTATAGTCGAAGAAATCAAGCGTGCTTTTATTACTCCCCATATTGCCCTCATTCAGCAGGTAGAATCCTGAGAACCCATTCACTGACGGCGGATCAACGGGAATATCCTCATTCATGAATACAGCAACATCCTTGCGGCAGGAGGCCAGCGCGAACAACATGACTATTGAAATAATGTAATTGAATTTCATAACTCGACAGATAAGATGAGTTTATAATTACGTTTAGGCATCGGATAGTTCAACACCACTTCACAATCCTGGCTGAACAGGTTATTGATCTCCGCTGAGATCTTGCAGGCAGTACGTTTCAGGATGAAATTCTTCACGGCGGAAACATCGCTCGTATACCAGGGTTGCTCATAATTCTCGGGGATATTCGCGGAATTATGATACCGTTCTCCGGTGTAGATATAACTGTAGTTCAGCTTCCAGCTTTTATACTGCATGCCTGCAATAAGCGATGCGCTATGCCACGGTATATAGGGAATTTGACCACCCCAGGTTTCGGCCTGCAGATCCGGATTCCGCCGGGTGGTAAAATCCTGGGCCATCTGATAGGTATATGTAGCGCGTAAATGAATAACAGCGTCCCGCGACAATTGAAAGCTTTGATCAGAGACCGCATCGATCCCTCTGATCTCAACAAGGCCGATATTCATCATCATCCATCGATACATGCCACTGCCTTTTGGGACGGCAATGATCTTATCGGTGACCCGGTTGTAATAGACATCGGCCTGTAGTTGCCATCGTTTCAAAAAGGAATGCAATGGACTTCGGGTATATTGAAAACCGAGATTGTACTGGTGAGTGAATTCAGGACGCAATGCAATATTACCGATATCAGTATAATAAAGATCATTGAAGGTGGGCATCCGGAAGATCTTTTTATAAAAAGCACGGATGTTGAATTCTTTTTGCCGGAAAGGTTTATAAGAAAGAAAAAATGCCGGGGTAAACTCCTGCTTGGAAGGGGCTGAGACAGAGATATTCCCACCACCATTATTTCCGCGGGTCACAGATTCACTAACGAATGTGGCAAGCAGGCTTGCCTGTAACTTTACCCTTCCTATCTCTCCGGCAGTAGCCAGGGCCACCAGGCTCGTAAATCTTTTGGGAAACACAAACCCGTCCAGGTTAGAGGTAAGTGTATTGTATTGAAGGTCGGTTGACAGGTTAATGTCGAAGTTCCTTGCAAGTGCATATTTATTTGCTGCTGAAACATACCATTCCTGCTGATGAAAGTTGTTATCTATGTATAACAAGGTTGTATCAGGATTCAGGTAACGCATGTAGTCATTCGCATATTTAGCGTTAACCTGGAGATCATACTTCGGTGCAATATTTTTCTGGAAAGATCCCTGAATAAAGAAGTTCCTGTCCCACTGCCGCTGCGCTCTTTTCCATACATTGTTTACGATCGCACCGGGGATCCCTCTTCCCGAATTGTAGAAATAAGCTTTAACATTCCACAGTCCCCGTTTGACATTACCGAATAAACCAGCTTCCACCCGTTGCGCTTCGATATCTCCGTTTTCCCTTACTGCTGTCGTATCCCATGCGGTATTGCCTGACCCTTCAAAGACCCGCTTGTAACGGAATTTATACCTGCCTGATGAATGCAGGTATTCACTGCTTAAAGAGAAATGGAGTTTCTCATTCAGTTTCTTTTCCCATAACAGAGATGGATTGATCAGGTCGAATGAACCCGCTTTCACCACACCTTTAAAATGCATGGAAGCAGCTGAATCAAATACGGGCCTCCTGCTTCTGAGGTAAATAGTACCGGAGGAACCAAAATCCCGTGCCGGCTGGAAAATATCGCTCTTCTGTCCATTATAAAGTGAGATCGATTCGATATTGTCCATGGAGAATCTGCCCAGGTCGATCTGGCCATTTTGCGCATTGCCGATTTGAATGCCGTCATAGAAAACGCCCATGTGATTGGTTCCCATGCTGCGCATATCCACAGTTTTCAATCCGCCAATACCACCATAGTCTTTCACCTGTACACCAGCGAAATATCGCATGGCGTCCGCTACAGAAAAGCTGTTCAGGCTTTCCAGTTCCTGCCCTGATAATTTTTGAGCCGGGATAACTTCTTTATGCGTAACGGCCGAGACTGTGATGCCGGGCAATGACTTCACCTTTCCCGTGTCGGTTTTTGACACAGTGGCAGGATCAACCTGCTGAGCAGCCAGTTGAGCAACGGCAAATAGCAAAGCCTGCGCCAGCAGCACTCTCCGAATGACAGAAAATGACATTTCTATTTGATAAAATGATCAAATAGCTTACAGGATGATAATAGAAAACAAAGGAATACTGACAATGTCAGTATTGGTTTGCATTCCAAGCTTCATTCCACGAAAGCTTAAAACATATCTGCTTTGGCAGGTCTCCTGACTTGTTCTCATTTTGAACGCCTTCCCATACGCCTAAGCATACAGTGGCTGAATTGTCAAAATGTTTTTATAGAACTTACAGTAGCGGGTCTGCTCAGGATTTACACCTGATTCCCTTTTAATCAATGTGACCCAGGTTGGATCAATTGAACCAATGCGGCGCGAAGATACATATTTGGTTAATGGAAATGATTATCTGTTGAAAGGAAGTTAATAACGGTATCACATATTTGCCGGTAACCGGATATATGCATAAGGCAAGCTCATTCACTGACCTGCTTTGAGGGCCCATGACTGATGGCGGATAGCGATGGCCGATGGATTGCTCAGCTGGAATCTACCATCACAAATGAAATACAAATGGCTTGTGGACTGACCCTGTATTTCGTCATCGACGATGGGGCGTTGTTTGTTTATACGGCAAATCCTTGCGCCCTTCCCATCCGGGCAGGATATATCTTATCAGGAGATCAAATGCTTTCTTCGCTTTCCACGAACTATAATTCGACTGCATGAACACTACTACCAGGTCGAGCCCCGGAACAATCAGAATATATTGACCGCCATTGCCTGATGCAAACCAAACATCTTCCTGGAATTTCGCTGTGACCATCCGCTCTTTATACCAGTAATAGCCATAGTATGTTGGCTGAGGTATGGCCACGGCAGACCGGCTGAATTTCACAAAGGAAAAATCGGCAATCCCGATCGGAGTTTGCATCGAAGCCCTGATCCATGCCGCCGAAACAATCCTTTTGCCCTTCCATATTCCCTGCTGCCGGACCAGTTCCCCGATCTTGAGCATATCAGCAGGGCGGAAATAAAATGATCCTGCAGTCATGCC
The DNA here is from genome assembly GCF_022012415.1 of Terrimonas ginsenosidimutans. GTDB lineage: Bacteria > Bacteroidota > Bacteroidia > Chitinophagales > Chitinophagaceae > Terrimonas_A > Terrimonas_A ginsenosidimutans. Next base: position 63,422 of record NZ_JAKLTR010000007.1, on the reverse strand, counting down.
ATGACCCGCAGGATCGATCGTCCATCTGTAATGCGTGATCCCCAGGGGAGTAAACAAATAGCGTTTTGCAAAATCCATGATGCTCATCCCCGCCGCACGGCTGATGATATCGCCGAGGATCACGGGAGCACTCGAGTTGTAAGCCCAGACAGTTCCGGGCGGGTCCTTCAGCGGGATCGCCAGCGAGAATTGTACCCAGTCATTTGAAAGGGACATCGCAGACTCGCAATCCTTACCATCATTGAATTCTTCACAATCAAAGCCCGCCTTCATGTTCAGCAGATCTTCAATGGTCATATTTCGCTTGAGCGAATCTTTACCCGCAAAGCCGCGGAATTCCGGAAAGAAAGAATACACTTTCTGATGCGCGTTCTTAATAAATCCCTGATCGATCGCAATACCCATCAGCAGGCTGGTAACAGATTTGAACGCTGACCGGGAATCATGTAACGAATCTTTTGTCCATCCGCCATAATAACGCTCATAAACCGGGTTGCCCCGGTGAGAGATCAGGATGCTGTTAATGCCCTCATATTGCCCCGCCGTAACGACGCTGGTCAGACTGTCAAGGAGAACCTGCCTCGTGCGGTTCACCTGACTGTAAAGGCCGGAATGACAGCCTGCCGCCATTACCAGGAATAAAAAGACGTTCTTGCGCATAGTTGATCGTTTGAAACGATCAGCCCGGTAGAATGTTACAGTTGCTACGCATCCGGAATATTCGGCTCCACCAACCTCATGAGCTTATCCAGCGATTCCTGCCAGCCCAAATAGCACATCTCCACTGGTATCATATCCGGGATCCCTTCCTGGGTAATGTTGATCTCCGTTCCGGCAATATTTTTCCTCAGGGAAACAGTCGTGGTCATCTCACCCGGCAGATTCGGATCATCAAACTTATCCGTGTATTTCAAAAATTCATTTGGCTTAAGCTCTACGTATACCCCTCCAAAAGAATGACTATTACCGGTCGAAAAATTCTGGAATGACATCCGGAAAGAGCCGCCTTTCTCTGCATTCATTTCGTGTACTATGCATACGAATCCATACGGAGGAAGCCACGAGGCCATTGCTGCCGCCTCTGTAAAAGCGCGATAAACTTTCTCCGGAGATGCTTTAACCACCCGGTGTAATGAAACAGAATTATTTGCCATAAAATGTTTTTTTATTCCTACTCATCTGGCTTTTCGGTTCCGCCCGTTTTTTTGAGTGGTTGCTTCTCCACTGATATTGCTGTTGCTTGTTTATGAACGTCAGCACATCAAAGATGCGGCGAAGATCTCATTCGAACGCAGGTGGTATCAGACATTCAACGGGCTGTTTGCGACGTGTAGTGATATTTATGTTGGAGACTGTCGGAATAGACACATAAACTGTCGCTTGCAGCCCTCTTCCCTCCTGTCTGATCTTCGGAACTTTAGCGCACCCGGGCAAAGGGAAATGACCTTTGAATTAATTATCTTGGAGAGCAAGTTCGCCTGCTGTTCCCGATCACCGGTCATCGAAAACAGCATTTACAATTAAAAAACGATAACGTATGGGCAAAGTCAAAGTAACAGCATTCACTATTTCGCTCGATGGATACGGAGCGGGGCCTGGCCAAACACTTGAACAGCCAATGGGAGTGGGCGCGGAACATCTTCATACCTGGATGAGGACCACCAAAATGTTTCACCAGATGATGGGTAAAGAAGGTGGAACGGAAGGCCTGGATAACGACATTGCCAATAGCTCTATGGCACACTGCGGCGCCTGGATCATGGGTCGTAACATGTTTGGCCCGATCCGCGGCCCCTGGCCCGATAATGAATGGCAGGGCTGGTGGGGCCCGGAGCCTCCTTATCATTGCCCCGTATTTGTTCTGACCAATCATGCCAGAGAACCATTGGAAATGAAGGGAGGTACAACGTTCTATTTTATCACTGACGGAATAGTATCCGCTTTGGAAAAAGCAAAGGATGCGGCCAATGGTAAGGATATCAGGATCGGCGGCGGCACGTCAACCATCAGGCAGTATCTGCAGGCCGGCTTGATCGATGAAATACAATTGACGATCTCCCCTGTCCTGCTTGGTTCAGGTGAGCATCTGCTCGAAGGCCTGGATCTGCCGAAGCTGGGATTTAATGAGGTGGAGAAGATCAACGGGGAACAGGCAATGCATGTAGTGCTGAGAAAGAAATAGCATCTACCATTTTGGTATTCAATAAACTGCGCGCCGGTAACCGTTTGTTGCCGGCGCGTTTTTGTCTTGAATAGGATCAAAAGCCCTTTTAAAAAGGCCAGTGTTTTTTTTCAACAAGGGGAATAAAACGTCACGGTATTCAAGCGTTCTATTCCTGATTTGATTAAATTTAAGAATAACAAATCTTGCTATATGAACAAATGGCCAATCACCTTAGATTTTGAGCAATGGAAACTCGGCGTTCAATCTGAAAAGAAGGGACCGAATTGTTTTCATTTTCTGCTGGATGACCAACACGCGAGCGTTTTTATTGACATTACCATTCAAACCGACCCTGGTAAACTCTTCTTCGATATCGACGCAACTAATTCAACAAAACATTGGGACGCAGCTAAACAATTGACTATCTCGAATGCCTTGGCAGACGCACTCAGACAACATAAACAGTACTGGCCAGGGTAACAGCTGAATCAACATCCTCTGATATGCGTAGACTCTGGTCTACTTCTGATATGCGTAGACTCTGGTCTACGCATATCACCTTCTTATGCGTAGAACCTGGTCTACGCATAACATCCACGCATCCCTTTTTAAGGGGATCCTAACCACCTTCAATCTCCCCTTTTCAAGCGATTATTTTTCCCACCTGCAATCGCCATCTTTGAGAACGCACATAATCGTCACTTTCCATCAATAACCAGCACATGAAACCGCATCTGATCGCTATTCTCCTGCTCTCCTCTTTTCACGCTATGGCGCAAACGCCCGACAGCCGTGGCATCTATGTCGGTAATAGCCTGGAAGATATTGATCTCGGATGGATGAATTCGATCGTTGTAAAACAACCGTCAAAGCCGTTTGCGCAACACGGCTGGAGTTATACTGCTGCTCAAACAGATGCATCGCAGAAAATAGGATCCTGGATCCAGCAAACGTACTCCCAGCTGGGTCTGCTCGGAGAGCTTAAACTTTCTCTGCTTGCCCCTGAACCATCCTACGCGGAAAGCAGCAAAAGCTACGATTCCAATGAAGCTGAAAAGAATAACCGCAATGCTTTACCCAATACATATGGTGCATTTGCAAAGTTCCACCAATGCATTTCTAAAACCGCTACCAAAAAATTCTGGCCCACACCCGGCAACCATTGTTACATGGGGCTTGATATCATGGCGAATAACGTGCAGCTGATCAGCAAGCAGGTGATCGGGCTTTCATACACTGACGACTATTACTGCATTATGCCCAGGTACGAGCCGGGTATAAAAGGAAGGTTCGAGAAAGAATGGATGCCCGCCGCCCTGGAATACCGCAACTTCAATAAAAGTCCTAACCTCGCAAACTATGAACATTATATATTGCCGGCAAAGTCAATCAACAATAATTCGCATACCTATGTAGTTATCATGACCCGGGACCGAAAACCCTTGCCATTTGAGCAGGTCACCATGGGTGAGCTCATCAGCAGGATAGAAACACAATTCCCCCTGCTTCATAAAATGGCTGTCAACAATGGCCTGACAACACGGATGCCACGCGTGGTGGATGATGCGAAACGAGGATTTCAGCTGTTTAAAAACAAATTCAAAGATCAGTTGAGCAAGTATGTGTATTGCCCGGATGCAGATCTCAGCATTGATCTGCTGTCTTTTTCACAGATAGAAGAAGGCAAAGACATCAGCTGGATCAGGACCGAAACAGTCACAACCGGAAAGAACGGCTGGGTAGAAAATAATTTCCCCTTGCTGCGCCTGAAGAAAGGTGTTAAGCAAGCGCTTGCAACGGGTGCTCCGCAATGGATCGTTTTTAAGATCGATGGGCCTCTCAATGCTTCTTATACGGGCAATGTCCAAATGATGGATAATTTCGTCAGCCGTTTTAATTATGACTATGTATACCGCTATTTCTTTGGGAATGACAAAGTGATCGAACCTTACAAACCTCTCGGGGCAGTGACGGAAAATGGACAAAAGAATAACAGCCCGGCAGTAACACTTTCCGCTGCTGCCAAAAAGAATGCGTCCGATAAGTCCATTCTGTTCTTTGAAGATTTTTCCGGTACAGCCGTAGGTACTCCTCCGCAAAGCTGGACAACCCAGCGAAGCGAAGTGTCAGGGGAACAGGTTTCAGTAACAAACGTAGAGAAGGTAGATGGCAATTGGCTTCAACTGAGACGAACGGCAACAGCAAAGAACTTCCCGCAAAACATAAACGGAGATTTTGAGCTGAGTTATGATCTGCTCGTACGCAAGGGCGACGTACCCTGGGGAACTCCGGGAATAGATATGCAACTGAAATTCACCGGTGGCACCGGCGAAAAAAGCATCACCCTCAATGTCTCTCCGGGCGATATGAACCGGGCTGATGCTGCAGGTTGGGTGATCATTAACGGTTTAACCACTTGTAAAGTATCCAGCTATTATTCACTGTCAGGGTTCACCGGCAGCAAGCCTCTAAACAGAGCAACGATCAGTTTGCAAAGAAAAGGAGAAAGCGTAGTGGTCTTGTGCAACAACAGCAAAATATATGAATGCGCTTCGGGATTCCCTGCTGCTGCGATACTAAAAGGATTGAGTTTTTATGTAAATGAAAAAAATCTTTATTATCTGAGCAATATTCAGATCAGGAAATTATAAGCAGAAGACCAGGAAATGACCTACACAGATTGACCCCATTGTCGTTTGGTTTGCAGCATTCACCGTTTCTTTTTTCTCATGCAGGCAACACCTGCGACAGGCTTCAGCGCGCACCCATAAAAAAAAGGCCTCCCTGTAGAAACAGCGAGACCTCTCGAAACTTGATTCCGAGCTTAACATTATTATCAATGATATGTTCTAAGGGAATAGTTATTTAACGGGAACAATACTGACCGCAGCTCCTCCACCCTTCGCCAACTTCAATTTCAAAACAGTATTCCGGTCAACAGTCATTTTGCGGATCTGATACGCTTCGGGATTTGTTTGCCAGTCCGCCTTATCAGCATCTGCATAGATCATTGCGTCATATTTTGTATCCCTGTCAAGAAAATCGAGCTTAACCGTACTCTCTCTGCTGTTCTCATCAGTTATCGCACCGATGAACCAATTCGGCTTTGCCTTTTCTTTCCGTGCAATGGTCAGGTAATCTCCCGGCTCCGCTTCGATGACCTTTGTATCGTCCCAGTCAAGTGCAACGTCCCTGATGAATTGAAAGGCATCGGGATACCGCTCATAGTTCTCCGGAAGATCCGCTGCCATCTGCAATGGACTGTACATCGTAACATACAAGGCCAGTTGTTTGGCAAGTGTTGTATGCATTTGACGTTTGGGGTCAGCGGCAGCGTATCCACGGAGCTTAAAGATCCCCGGAGTGTAGTCCATGGGGCCGCCCATCAGCCTGGTAAAAGGAAGAATGGTTTCATGCTCGGGCGGACTGCCTTCGCTGAATGCATTCCATTCATTTCCGCGACCAGCTTCAGAGGCAACAAAATTAGGCCAGGTGCGATGGAGCCCGGTTGGGCGGACAGGTTCGTGCATATCGATCATCACTTTATGCTTCGCGGCAACTTCAGCCGAACGAATATACTGGTTGATCATCCACTGCCCGTCATGATGCTCACCTACCGGCGTGATCTTGCCAACATAACCGGTCTTTACCGCCGGGTATCCATACCGGTTCATCAACCTGAATGCAGTGTCCAGCCTGCGGTCATAATTAGCTGCGCTGGCTCCGGTTTCATTATGCATGATCATTTTGACATTCTTCTGCTTTGCATAACGATTGATCTCTTCCAGATCAAAATCGGGATAAGGCGTTACATAATCGAAATTCTCTTCTTTATAAACACCCGTCCACTCTTCCCAGCCGGTATTCCATCCTTCAACAAGCAGGCCTTCAATGCCATTCTTTGATGCGAAATCTATGTATCGCTTAACATTCGCTGTATTCGCGGCATGACGTCCATTACCGACCAGTGTACCATTGGCTGAAAGAGAGTCGATATTATCAGTATAATTCCAGCTGGTTTTGCCAATCTGCATTTCCCACCACACACCCATGAACTTCATCGGCCTGATCCAGGAAACATCTCCGATACGCGAAGGCTCATTGAGATTCAGGATCATTTTCGAGTTGAGGATATCCGGCGCTTTATCGCTGACAATGATCGTACGCCATGGCGTATTTGCAGGTGTCCTTAAATAGCCTTTATTCCCGGCGGCATCAGGCACCAGTGATGCGGTAAGACTGTAATTCGCTTTATCAACATGGAGTTGCATAGAAGAGTAATTCACCAGCGCAGCCTCATGGATATTCAGGTAAAGGCCCTCAGCCGTTTTCATCATCAACGGCGTTTGAACAGCATGTTGATCAGGCATATTCTCTTCCTTCCTGCCAAAAGACAACATGGGAAACTTCCATGCGTTTATTTCGCTAAGCTTTGAGGTAGTATAAAGATATTCGTTGGAATCATAGTCCCCCGGGATCCAGAACGTTTTATGATCTCCCGTAAGATTGAATTCTGTCAATTCATTTTCCACCACAAAGAATCGTAATGAAGGTTGTATCGGAAATTCATACCTGAACCCCACCCCTTCTGCGAAAACCCTGAACACGATATTCATCAACAGGAAGGGAGCTTCTTTCTGCTGCAGGAAAACCTTCAACTGCTTATAGTTGTTCCTGATACTACTCACTTCGCCCAATACCGGCTTCCAGGTTTCATCTGCTGAGCTCAGTTCCGTTTTTAATATTTTGAAGTTGCTGTCTAATACAAACCCTTCTTTTACCTTAAACCCAAGTCTTGATGCGCTGACCACCTGCCTGCCATCGAACGATACAGCATAACGGGCCACTCCTCTTTCATCAAGCTTAAAACCCAGCTCTACTTTGTTCATCGAAACCGGACGGGGATTTTGCTGAGCTGAAGCCGGGATCACAAAAAGATGTACGAACAATAAGATCCATTGCACTTTTCCTGCTGACATATTTCTACTATTTGAAACGCTTAACTTATTTGGACGTTTGTGTCACGAGCACCCGGTAAGAATACGGAGCCAGTTTGATTTTTGCAGGCAGCTTCGCTTTGCCGCCAGTGAAAATATCCTTCCATGATGATCTGGCAACTACTGACGGCAACGCATAGCTCATCTCCTCCGCCCTCAGGTTGACGATCACCAGCACTGTCTCCTTCCCTTCCTTCTTTGTAAACGCACAGACATCGGCATTGCTGAAACTGGTGAGTTGTCCGGCACGAAGTGCTTTAATGCTGTTGCGGGCCGCCAGGATCTTCTTGTATTCAGCAGTTACCTGTGGGTTCAACGACCAGTCGATATTTCTTCCTGTAAAAGGAAAAACAAGGCGGTATGGGGTACCGACTTCTTCTCCATTGTAGATCATCGGGATGCCTTTCATATAAGCCGCGACCACAAAAGCCGCCATTGCACCACGCTGGCCACCGAACAATTCCTGTGGCGTACCATCACTGCCATTTACATCATGATTTGTCACATATCTGACCATGGATTGAGTTCCATCAACCACACCTTTATAATCGGAAATATTTAAACTGTCGATTGAAACAACACTGCGCTTATGTTCATGGATATCTTTCATCCGCTCAAAAAACCGGAAACCAAAATTATAATCAAAGCCTGCGGAAAAATGTGCAGCGCGTGATCCCTCCGCAAGCATGAGCAACTTGCGATCTTTAAGATTACGCAACGTATCGATCGCCTGCTTCCAGAAGTCCACCGGCGGGCCGTCTGCATAATCACAACGAAAACCATCAATATTCGCGGCATTCACCCAGTACTTCATTGCGCTGATCATTTCCAAACGCATATCAGCGTTTTTGAAATTCAGCTGCGCAACATCATTCCATCCCATTCCCGGCGGACTCAGGATCCTACCAGTTGAGTCCTGGAGATACCAGGATGGATTAGCCGTCCATGGATGATCATACGCCGTATGATTAGCCACCCAGTCGAGGATCACTGCCAGCCCTTTTCCATGCGCTGCATTTACCAGGTCCCGCAGATCTTGCAGCGAACCAAACTCTTCGTTGACGCTGACGTAATCACGGATACAGTACGGAGAATTGACCGACTTAACCTTCCCGACCGGATAGGTTGGCATCAGGTAAACAACGTTTGCGCCCAGCGCTTTTATAGAATCAAGCCGGGGCATTACACCTTTAAGATCGCCTGTTTCGCTGAAAGCCCTGATGTTCACCTGGTAGATGATCGCATCCTGCCGGTTGGGTACGCGTTGAAAAGGCTTTTCAGATGGCTGGGAATAACCTGACGTCCATTTAACAGAAGCAAATAAAACCGGTAAAAGAAAAAGCATTCGAACATTCATATGAGTTCATATTATTCGGACTAAACAATTACTTGCTCCTGAAAAAGCAAGATCTGTATGGAAGGATCGCCAGGGCCGCTAAGACTCTTCGCGTTCTTTGCGAAATTACTGCTCCGGTCTATTTCTTTTGAAGAACCCGGTAGCCGAAAGCCGGCAAATTAACCTGCGTGGTCAATGTTACATTGGCTGTGCTGAATCCATCCGTCCAGGAAGAACTGGCTAATGAAGCTGGCAGGGTATAATCAACCGGACGATTGCGGAGATTCACCATTACAAAAACCGTTTCATTGTCTTTCTTCCTGGTGAATGCAACAACATCATCGCTACTATACGTAAAAAGTTCGCCATACCTGATAGCCGCACTTGCATTCCGGAATCCCAGGATCTTCTTGTAGTTAGCTGTGACCGCAGGATTCAGGGTCCAGTTGATCTTCTCTGCAGTGAACGGAAATTTCAGCTGGTAGGGCAGGGCTTTTTCTTCTCCACTATAGATCATCGGAATACCCTTCATATACGCTGATACAATGAGTGCGGCTAATGCACCATCGTTGCCGCCAAATAGTTGCTGAGGTGTGCCGTCTGAACTATTTACATCATGATTGGTGATGTATCGCAACACCATTGATCCTTCATAACTGTTGACATATTCAGAGGTGTTCATCCCGGTGATGGACGTAGCTGGCTTAGCCTGGCCAAATACGTCTTTCAGGTTGGCAAACCAACCGAACCCATATTTCAGCTCGAATCCTGCCCTGAAATGATCGGACCTTGTCCCTTCTGCGATATTGAACAGCTTGCGGCCGGGAATGCTGTTCAGTGAAGCCAGCGCTTTTTTCCAGAAAGCAAACGGCACATTATCCGCAAAATCAAAACGGTATCCATCGACATTCGCCGTAAAGATCCAGTAGCGGAGTGCCTCTATCATTGCCTGCTGCAAGGTGTCATTGTTGAAGTTAAGCTGGGCTACATCATTGTAACCGGAAGGGGAAACGATGTTCCCGCCGGCATTCTGCTGATACCAGCTCTTATGCGCTGTGATCCACGGGTGATCCCAGGCCGTATGATTGGGAACAATATCCAGTATCACAGCCATTTCCTTTTCATGAGCCTTGTTCACAAGATTGCGGAGATCATCCAGCGTACCGAATTCCGTTGCCACCGCCTGAAAATCTTTCACACAATAAGGAGAATTGATACTGTTGACCGTTCCCACAGGGTAGATGGGCATCAGGTAAACAACGTTTACACCAAGTGCTTTGATCGAATCAAGCCGCGCCGTAACGCCCGCAAGATTTCCGGCAGCACTGAATGCACGGGTATTCACCTGGTAAACTGCCGCATCTTTTACCACGGGTACCTTACTGAACGGCGTTCCGTACTGTGCAGGGTCCGAAGGCAGTCCCGTCACAACCGGCGCATCATCCTTGCTGCAGGACAGAAAAAGTATAGCAAGGAAAAAGACTGAATATTTTTTCATCGATAAATGATTAGGCGAAATGTAAAATAAGGTTAGTTCTTATGCAGGATATAGGTATAGTTACCTGCATTATGCAGATCAAGGGTGATCGTATAATTTCCCGATTCTGGAACCGTAAGGTTATCCAGGTTTGGCGTATACCCAAGGAATGGATTATCTGCATATTTCAATTCTTTTGTGACCGGATCTATGCCGAAGTCCAGTTGCCATGCATTGTTTGCACGGAACTTGAATGAACCTGCGGCGCTCATATTGCAGGTAACTTTCCAAACCTTTGCAGCTTGATCATAGGTCAGCTGTGTATCTGTATCCCAGCCACCCGGTGAGGCATCGCCAAGAATACTCCAGGTAGTTTTAGTATTTGTCCACTTCTTTGTATTGAGGTTAGCCGTAAGGTAATAGTAGCCGCCGGATGCAACTGACATATTCCCACCTGCATAGTTTGCCTCGATGATATCACCACTTGTTCCGGTGGCATCACCATATGCCATCGGCGTCCAGTCTGGCTGAGGAGTCATTTTGAACTGATAGCTTCCGCCGTCAGGGATGTATACATAGCCTTCATACATTTCCGGTTTGTCTTTCACTTCCCTGATCACTGGAGCGCCACCCGGGTTCCAACCCTGGTAATCACCCGGCAGGTAAAGCGTTTTTAATACCGTTACACGGTATGGCGTCACTTTAAAGCTGACGGTGTTGGAATACACTTTACGATCAAGCGTGGCAACTACGCGAGCCACAATGGTATTGGCCGTATCTTTAGGCAGACCAAGTTTATTCAGCGCAATATCATTCAGCGTAGCTCCGGAAAGAGACTGCAATAAGACATCGTCACCGGCAGTGATGGTATGCACCTTACTCCATGCGGTTGACCCCAGTGTATCTGCGGGAGTGGTGAACTGTACCGCATAGTTTACCGGTGCGGGGACCTTGAATGTTACAGATGGCCAGGAGAAGCTAACAACAGATGTATTGTTATTATCCGGCGTAAGCACCACTTCTGTTGCCGAAGAGGTAAGCTTTTGCGGAAAGTCTACCACGTCCAGGTAAGTGAGTGCTGCATCTTTCTTACAGGCGGTAAAGAAGATAGCAGCAGTAAGTATCAGGCAGAACTTTTGAAAGATCGTTCTCATAAATAATTTCATTTAATGGCGTTGAATCAGTTTAATAACCGGGATTTTGCGTCAGGTTCTTATTTGCATCAAGAGCGAAAGTCGGGATCGGGTAAAGCTTTCTGAAAGCACCGGACGCAGGTTTGAAATCGTGGGCCAGCAGGAACTTGTCGAAGCGGATCATATCCTGGCGGCGATGTCCTTCCCATGTCAGTTCAAATCCTCTTTCGTTGTAGATGTCATCCAGCGTCGGATCAGCCGCCAATCCTGGTAAACCGGCACGTGTCCTCACCTGGTCAACAAATGGTTTTGCTGACGCCGCATCACCCAAACGCACATGGCATTCAGCCTTCATCAACAAGATATCAGCGTAGCGGTAGATCGGGAAATCATTCGATGCACCACCGCCATTCAACGGACCAACCGGATAAAATTTCATATTGCGCGTTCCTTCTTCCCTGCCCGCTCCCGGGTTATCTAATGAAGAGATCGTAGGGGAATAATTCACGCCGCCTGGTTGCGCACCTGAGATGAACTGACGTTTGCGGATATCGTTATTATCAAACCTGTTTACATAATTTTCATGCGTTACCGTACCGTTCCAACCGGTCGCATTAAAGAGTGCTACAAAATGCGGCCCTAACAGGCTGCGGATGGTAAAGATGTTCCGCCCTACGATATCTGTTTTTGTATAGATCGAAAGGATCGTTTCATCCTGCGGATTCTCATCTCCAAAAAGATCGAAATAGGTATTACCCAGCGGACTTGCCGCGTTGGCCGTGGCCGGATGCAGACTGAATCCTCCCGCTGTAAGTTTATTGCATGCAGCAAGACATTCAGCCCATTTCGGCGTACCGGTATACACTCCTGCATTCAGGTACACTTTTGCAAGCAAGGCATACCCTGCCCATTTATTAAAACGACCGTAATACTGCCCGCCTTTGTCCGCACTGAGTTTTTCAACGTTGTCGGATAACTCTGTAACAATAAAATTGTAGACATCTGCCCTGCTTTTCTGCGGCAGGTTTTCAATGGTGATATTATTCTCTGTATAAAAGGGAACATTCCCAAAATCGTCCACCAGTAAGTAATAAAAGAAAGCGCGCAATACTCTTGCTTCAGCTATCTTGGCTGTTTCCGCTTTTGCATTGGTCAGTTGCTCCACCGCAAGGTTCGCTGTAAAAATGGATTTGTACAACCAGTTCCAGGTATTGCCAACGATCAAATGTGTAGGCAACCATTCGTGCTTATACAACTGAACAAAGTCCAGCTGCCAGTCACCCGTATTCCGGTGAGGGATCACCTGTTCATCAGACGACATACTGTTCAGATCATACCAGCCATTATCCGCACCGGCATAACCCACCCCACCCCAGTTACCAGCGATCTGGGCGTAAACGCTTGCCAGTGCTACATCAGAGCCCGTTGGCGAATTATAGAAATCATCCGCAGAATAGCGGTCGTATATGTTTTCATCCACTTTAGTACAGCTTTGGACAAGCTGGAAAGTGAGCAGTAAAAAGAAAAGTATTTTTTTCATCACACAAAAAGTTTATAAGAACAGTTTTTCAATTTGAAGTTTCCACTACGGTTTAAAAATTTCAAGGTTTTAAAATTTAAAAGCTGGCAGATGCGCTGATCAGCGCGTAGTCCAACGTTAAACCACTAAACATTTAAACTTTTAACATCTCTTGCGCTTATTTGAAGATCACATTAAAGCCCACGGAAACGTTCCTTGTCCGTGGATAGATTCCGTTGTCACCGGCACTACCATAAGCGCCATTCAGCTCAGGATCGATCCCTTTGTATTTTGTGATCACAGCAAGGTTATTACCGGTAGCGAATACACGGAATGCCTCAATGTTTTTCAGGTTGCTTTTGATACGATAGCCAATGGAGAAATTTTCAAACCGGATAAACCCTCCATCTTCCAGCCATAGATCTGAACCATATTGCGAAGTGAACAGACCAAGTGGGATCGCATCATACAGGACGTTCGACTTTCCGATGTTCTCCATCCGGCTCAAGGTGCCGCGAAGGCCATTGTAGATCTTGTTGCCACCAGAGCCACGCCATACCATGGAGAAATCAATATTTTTATACGATACAGATGGAGTAAAGGCATACGTATATTTAGGAACAGCAGATCCGGCGATGATCCGGTCCGGGCTTTGATTCCCCTGGTCGATGATTCCGTTCTTATCCTGGTCAACAACTTTTTCCACACCAGCAGCGTCGATGCTTTCATGTTGCAGGATGTTATAAGTGCCGATCGGCATGCCTTTGATCAGATAGGCGTTATTGCCCCATGGAACATAGTTCGTGTTCAACGGCACGCCGTTGATGCTGCCGCTTAATTCGATCACTTTATTTCTTATCAGGGAACCGTTCCCTGCAAGTGTTACGGAGAGATCTTTTGTTCTGATCATCTCATAACTAAGCGTAAGCTCCACCCCTTCATTCATCAGGCTTCCCACATTTGCAAGGATCGATCCGTATGGATAAGGCGGCTGAGGAACGGTATAATTGAACAGAAGATTCTTTGTAGTGGCTTTGAAGAGATCCAAGGTACCGGTAAGCTTATTATTCAGCACGGCGAAATCAACTCCTGCATTCCATTGACTCCTTGTCTCCCAGCGAAGATCAGCATTCGCGTTCTGTGTGATCAGGAAATTGGTGATCTGTGAACCACCGAAATAAGTTACACCTGACGCTCCGACAAGCTGCGTGGAGTTCTGGGGATACAAACCCTGCTGGTTACCGGTAACACCATAACCAATACGAAGTTTTAACTGATCAAATACATGCTGGCCGGACATGAACGACTCATTGCTGATGCGCCAGGCGACAGATGCAGACGGGAAATTACCCCATTTGTTATTCACCCCAAGCACCGAAGATCCGTCACGACGGATGCTTGCCGTTAACAAATACCGGTCATGCAATGAATAATTCAACCTTCCGAGAAAAGAGACCAGATTACGATCGTTCTTATAAGACGTGATATCACCGGGAGTGACCCGCGAGAGATCGCCATTCTGCAATGCGTTGTAGGTAGTTATATCATTGATGAACCCTTTCGCCTGTGCAAAATTCCCCTGATAAACCTGGGTTTGATATTCATACAGCCCCAGTACTTCGACCCGATGCTGCCGGATCATCTTTTTGTACTCAAGGCTGATATTCATCAACCGTTCATCCGCCCTGTTATTGGTCACGCTCGCCAGGCCTTTATTATCCATCGCTATAGAAACAGTAGACTTCGCCGGAAGATAATACCCCCAGTAGCTGTCAGTTTTTCTCCAGCTGCCGAACCAGCTCGCGGTCAGACCCTTCACCACCTCAAGATCCGTTCTGAGAGAGCCGAACAAATTATTGGAGCCACCCTCGTTCACCACTTCCTGCGCTACCGCATAAGGGTTGATATACTGGAACACGTTAGGGTCGGTGAAGTAAGAACTGTCTGCATTGAACACAGGATCCGCAGGGCGTGAAACATACGCATTGCTGATCAGGTTGGACGTGAATGCAGCGCGGCCCACACTACCAGGGCTACCGAGCGTGTTGGATACGTTGCCATTCAAATTCATGGTAACCGATAAACGCCCGTCAAGTGCTTTTTGTGTAGCCTGGATCCTTCCGATATAATTCTTAAAATTCGAATTGATCACAATACCATTTTGCAGGACGGCAGCAACAGATGCACGATAGTTGAAATCTTTTGTACCACCTCCGAGAGCGATGGAATGGTTTTGTGTAAATCCATCTCTTGTGAGAATATCAAACCAATCTGTATTGGATGCATGGTTTTCGGAAGCAGGAACATTCCATTTCTGTGCTTCCTGCCACCATTCGCCGGCATTGAGCATTCTCAGTTTTTTACCGATGAAATCTGCAGAGGCAACAGAGTTGAACTCGATAGTGCTTCTGCCGGACCGGCTTCTTTTCGTGGTTATGATGATCACACCGGGAGCGCCGCGCGATCCGTAAATAGCCGTCGCTGATGCGTCTTTCAGTACATCAACCGATTCGATCTCGTTCGGAGGCACCTGCCTGAACAAATCCATATTTCCCTGGATCCCGTCAACCACAACAAGAGGATCACTACCGCCTACCAGCGACGTAATGCCGCGGATCCTCACACCGGGCGCACTGCCTGGCTCGCTACCGATCTGAACCACGTTCACTCCGGCAGCTTTACCTGCGATCTGTTGCAAAGGGCTGGTAACAGGCCCCGGGTTAAGATCCTTGCTGGAAATAGTAGACACCGAACCGGTGAGATCCTTCTTGCGCGCAGTGCCGTATCCAAGCACCACCACATCCGTAAGGGTCTGCGCCGTTCCAACCAGCGTGACCGATACGGTCGTACGGTTGGTAATGTTCACATCCTGGCTGGTGTAACCGACAGCCGAGATCGAAAGGATCGTAACATCAGGAGAAACAGAGAGGGTAAAATTACCGAGCGAGTCGGCACTGGTGCCTGTTCCGGTTACCTGCGCGGTAATGTTGGCCCCGGCAACCGGTTTGGCATTTTCATCGAGGACCGTCCCACGGATGGTCCTGGACTGAGCATAAGTTGAGGTGGACATGACAAGGCAAAGCAAGCATGCCACAGCTGGCATAAGCAATCGTTTTAGCTTCATTTTTTTGTGTTTATTTCTGTTCTAAAGAAACAGGATCACAGCAGCCCCGATGGCAGACTGGGACGATACAAAAAAATCAGAGTTAAGCTAAAAAGAAAAAAATAAGATCGAAAAAATAGGAAAAAACAGATATATGTAAAATCAGTTACCTATGTTAAATACTAAAAAACAATTCCTTAATTAAACATTAAAATTATAAACCATATAGTTGTAATTTGTAAGATCAGACCCCGTTTTAGAGGTTCATATTGGTGTTTTCAATGATCCTGCGCTCAAATTCATCTTTTGAAACGATCGCTTTCGACCGGATCTTTGTCTTCTTTGCGTAGATCGTATTAATGGAATAATCCAGGATCTCAGCAATCTTTTCGTTCTCCGTAATACCCAACCGGATCAGTGCGAAGATGCGCAGTTCAGGGTTCAGCAACTGGCCTTCTTTCAGCACGGTCTGATCTTCTTGATGGAACATCGCATTGAACTGGGTAACGAAATCCGGGAACAGGCGGATGAATACTTTGTCAAAATTCCGGAGAAGTTCCTCCTTTTCTTTCTTCATATCGACGCTTTTCAGCAGGTATTTCATTTCATCCCACTTTCGCTCCAGCAGCTTTTTATCCATTTGGGCGATGAGTTTCTCCATTCTCGCCATGAACTCGGTATCCATTTTAAAGTAATAGCCAATATACTCCTCCTTGATCTTGTTGGACTCCAGCAATTGCCTGTTGATCGCTTTCAACTGTTCATTGTACTTTTCCTTTACCTGGTTCACTTTTACCAGCTCATCATTCATTTCCCGGAGCTGGTTATTATACGCTTCCTTGAGGGCGTTGGCTTCGGACAGTTGCTCGTTTGCCTGCTGCTGTTTCAGGTTCGCCTCGGACAGGCGCTTCCTGGTCAGTTGCAGCTTTTTTACCTGCATAAAAATAACCACCGCAAGGCCTGCCAGCAGCAACACCACAACGGAAAGGCTGATCAGGTAGGCCTGTAATGCTTTTTTTTGCGAGCGGATCGTCCTGATCATATCTCCTTCTATCAACGGCAGCACCGCTCCTATCTGCACTTTTCGCAAACGGGCGTTATAGAATGTTGCATCCACATTGGCTTTTTCTATATATAGCAGGGCGTCTTCCAGCAATCCTTCCTTATATATTATACCCGCGAGAAATTGCAGGGCCAGGGTCTCTTTGGTGGATGATTTTATATCAGCAATGGATGCCTCGATCAGAAATGGCTTTGCTTTTTCTTCCTGCCCCTGTCCGATAAAAATGCCGCCCATGGTGGAAGTCGCCAGTGCGCGCTCATGATAAGAGAGATCCTGTCTCGCAATAAGGGCGCTTAGTTTACGCTGTGCGTTATCCGCCTCCCCCTTTTTCAGAAATTTCAACGCTTCATAATAGTCATGATCAAACGAGCCGGCAGGATAATGCGCCAGGGCCGAGTCCAGGTATGAGTTCGCTGTAGCATTATAAGCCGGACTGTGCATGAAATCATTGGTATATTCTGACAGGTTAAAATAATACCGTGCCATCAACGAGTACAACTCTGCTTTCCCTGGCTCCCGCAGGTTGCGGGCTTCAATACTGTTCAACGCATCAAACGTTTCCTTGAACATCCCCGCAGAAAGAAGAATGAATGCATATTTCAGTTTTGCATCGGTGATCAGGAAAGCGTCGTCTTTCTGTACGGCAAACCGTTGAAGATTTGAAGTATACTTTAAAGATGAGTCGAAATTAAAATACTTGTACTCTTCATACAGCTGCACATCAATATTATAGCGGACAGACAATTCTGCCGAACTATTCTCCGCAGCAAGCTTTTTCAGGGTATTGATCTTGCTCATTTTCTCCGCATCGTACTGGCTTGCATGTTGAATGGCCGTATTCAGCTCAGTGATGAGGCTATCATCCAATGGAGACCCAAGGCATATACTTTGGATACAGCTTATAGCGCAAACCAGTATAATGAGTTTTTTCATAATTATCCGCTTGATCGTTTACAGCTCATTCATGCAGAACAAATGATCGCTGACAACAAATGTAACAAAGAAAGACCCGGAAGACCAAAAGATGTAGAATGAATAAGAGTGGATCAGGACTACCGAAAAATTCCGGGCTTACAGGTCCCTGATCTTTCAGAGATCAGGATCAGCCCTGAATTCTCCTCTTAAACTTAGAATAAACGACTCGCGGGGCCCCTGCCCTCGCTTCGTTGGAACTGATCCCCGCCTTAGCCAACAATAATTGATCTGACAACAGGACAAAAATATTTTTGTGTCATCAATTAAAATAAAAAACAATTAAACATCTTATCATGAAAAGGTTTTTCAAAACAACTACGTTAACTTTTTTACTACTCTGCATTATAACGGTGATGTATAGCTGTAAGAAGGACAAAACACCTACTGGAAATCTCATGTTCTATACTTTTCTCCAGAGCAGCAAATATGACGCTATCAAGATCTTTGTGGATGGCAAAGAATCCGGCACTATTACATTATCCCATATTCAAAAGCCCGAATGTGGCACACCAACAGGCATTAATGTGATAAACGTTGCATTACCTGCAGGCAAACATACATGGTCTGCTAAACAGATCAAGAACGGGCAGCAAATTGATGAGTGGGAAGAGAGAGAGGAAACAATCAAAGTGGAAGAGTGTACGTTTATCAAATTAGCAGATTAAACAAATTGAAAATAGTTGGTGAAGGTTTGAGTTGGTTCATCCCGGTTGTATATACGATCGGGATTTTCTCGTGTATATATCAGAAGCAACGTCATGGGTAGCGGAGCAGATCGTTTTGTTCATAAAGAATAGCTACCAGGAAAAGTAAATCGATGTTACCTATTTCTTACATGACAGGTATTATCATTGCTTCGATCTATGAAGGCTTAGATTTTGCTGTTGCAATAAGTTTTCCATTCGACTCAGTTACATATTTTTTTTCAGAATGGAATAGCACGGCGATCACCTTCGCCGGTCTTTTCCATTCGAACAACCAGACAACCCATCGCGTCACCCTTAGCAAAAACCCTTTTGATGTAACCAGCGAAGCTCCCAACTTGCTGATGGTTTCATCTCTTGCCGCAATGCAGGCATGAAACTCATCCGCTTTTTTCAGGTGAAGATCTTCAGCGAAATTCCATGCACCATCTCTCGCGTTGACCAGGCTGAATTGTATCAGTAATGAGTCATTGTTGGCGCTCAGCCCGAATAACGATAATAACGGAGAAACTTTGTTCAGCTGATTGAGTATCTCAAAGACCAGCGAACCAAGTATGCTATTGATGGTGTTAAAATCTTTCCGGATCTGCTGGATATCTGCGTCCCGTGTTACTTCCGCTGCTGCAATCCCTAAGTCGAGGTTGATATGGGCATTCATTCCCATCAGCAAATGTTGTAAGATCACTACAGAGGGTTTCCTGGAAGAATCGATGGCTACCTGCCATGAACCGGTGATCCTGCCTCCTTTTTCTATTGCATCCATTGCATCGAGATAACGACTGGCAAACAACACATCAAATTTCTCCATTCTTTCATTGTCTTCGAATTCATTGTTATCAATCCCTTCTCTCACTCTGACGGTCACCTTATGATACAGGCTTGCGAAATAGCCGAGCCTGCTTTGGTTGTGTATGCAATTCTCAATCAGTTTTTCCATCCGGCCGATCACTTCATCGATCGGACGTAATGGTGCTGTGAGTACTGGTAATTTATTTGTTACATCATACGACATAGATCATACTTTACATTTTAACAAGGCGGCCATGTTCAGCGTTGCGATCAGCCGGAGAATGGGTCTTCGGTCTTCCGGTGTTCATTCCACATCAGGTACAAAAGATAGCATTTAATATCAGAAACATTCTGACTGCGGATGACTTTTCAGGTGGTAAATCATAAAGGCCACCTTGCACAGGCGGCCCAATTATTCAGATGCAGTATGTTTGCGGATCAATGATCAGGCTTCAATCCCCAATGTTTTCATCAGTTCACGCGCAGCCGCTCCCCCTGCACGATTCGCACCAATAGTTGAAGCGGAAGGCCCATATCCGACCAAATGGATCCTTGGTTCTTTAGCCACCATTGTCGCCAGTCTGCCGGCCATCAGGATCCCGCCACCCTCCTCTCTCGGTAATACCTGATCCAAATGCGCAAGAGCGCTTTTGAACCCCGTATTCCAAAGGATCACATCGGCTTTCTCCATCCTTCCGTCATCCCATTTCACACCATCTTTGGTTATCTCACTGAACATGGGGAAACGTTTGAGAACGCCCCTTCTTTCCATATCTTCCACAGCGGGCGAAACGGGCAAACCTGTAACGGATACAACCGACAGAGGCAGCAAGCCCTTTCTCACGCGCTCCTCCACCATCGCTACCGCCTTATGACCGGCAGCATCATCGAATGGTCCATTCCTGAATTCCGGCGGACGCCTGGTCACCCATGTAGTAGTGGTAACTTTAGAGATCTGGTCCAGCAATTGAATAGCAGAAATCCCACCGCCTACAATGATCACATGTTTTCCTTTGAAGTGATCCGCCGTTTTGTAATCCTTTGTATGTAATTGCTCACCGCCGAAAAGCTGTGCACCGGGATATTCGGGGATGTAAGGATTCTCCCAGGTACCCGTCGCATTGATAATGCCGGACGCTGAAAACAAAGCTTTCGATGAATCGATGTAAAACCGGTCATCATGCAAATAGACTCTTTCAATTTTCAACGGCCGATAAACCCGGAGATCAAACTTCTTTTCATAGAGTTCGTAATAGTGAGGTACCGCAACACTGGCCAGAACCTCTGCCTCATTGTGTGTTAAGGTCTCTTCAAAGGACATACCCGGCAGATCATGGATCCTGTTGACCGTACTCAATGTCAGGGAAGGCCACCGGAATTGCCAGGCTCCTCCGGGATGGGGCGCTTCATCAAGAATGATGAAATCCTTTCCAATTTCCAAACCGAGTTTTTTCAGATGATACGCAGCGGAAAGCCCCGCCTGACCCGCACCTATTATCGCAATCTTTGTCTTGTAACGAAGCTTGTTCACCATGAAGAGACTTCCTTTTGAAGGTTCGAGTCAGTTTAAAAACGTCTGCGTAAGGTTGCCGCAGATTATAAGACATTGGTCAAAGTAGAGTAAGGTAGCTAACTGTCTTGTCTGCCGCACTGCGTAAGGCAGATAAGTTTTTGTTAGATGGAATGAACGCAGATCAAGGCTCGCAGATACGCAGACAATACCTGTCCGGCAGAAAACTATCCGCGCCCCGCCCTTTGATCTGCGTTCATCCATGGGGAACCTGCACCAATCAACTTAACGCCACCCCAGTCCCGGAGCTACATGATCGAGTATAGCAGAAAGTACATGGACGTTATATTCAACACCCAGAGTATTAGGGATCGTCAGAAGGATCGTATCAGCCTCCTGCAGCGCTTCATCCTGTGCCAGCTCTTTGATCAGCTGATCAGGTTCTGCGGCATAACTTCTGCCGAAGATCGCCCTTCTGTCTGCTTCCAGTACACCGATCTGGTCTGTACTGCGGCCTTCACGCCCGAAATACTGCCTGTCCTGCTCGTTAATCAATGCAAAAATCGACCGGCTCACAGATACCCGCGGTTCGCGTTTATGTCCCGCTTTTTTCCAGGCCTCTTTATATAATCTGATCTGTTCCGCCTGTTGTATATGGAACGGCTTTCCGCTCTCATCAAATTTCAATGTTGAACTTTGAAGATTCATGCCATTTTCCGCGGCCCATACCGCCGTAGCATTGGAAGCAGCACCCCACCAGATACGATCACGCAACCCTTCGGAATAAGGTTCCAATCGCAGCAGGCCGGGAGGATTTGGAAACATCGGATTGGGGTTTGGCTGCGCAAAGCCAACGCCGTTCAGGTGCTCTAAAAATTTCAAGCCCTTGATCCGCCCCATATCGGAGTCATTCTCACCTTCTGCCGGCTTGTACCCAAAATACTTCCATCCGTCAATTACCTGCTCGGGCGATCCTCTGCTGATCCCTAACTGTAAGCGCCCCCCTGCGATAAGATCCGTGGCTCCCGCTTCTTCCACCATATACAATGGATTTTCATACCGCATATCGATCACACCGGTACCGATCTCGATCTTGCTTGTTTTTGCACCAATAGCCGACAATAGCGGAAATGGTGAAGCCAGCTGCTTTGCGAAGTGATGCACACGAAAATACGCACCATCGATCCCGATCTCTTCTGCGGCCACGGCAAGATCAATGGATTGGAGCAATGTATCACCCGCTGTTCTCGTGCTATACGCCGGATGATTCGCCCAGTGACCAAAAGATAAAAACCCGATCTTTTTCATATATTTTTTAATAAGATTTGCATAAGTATCCACAAATTTAGCGAATACAATATTTCCATAACACTGCCCGGGCTTTGACGCGCCCCGGCAAAATATTTATCTATAACAACCCATATGCATAAAAGTTGTTGGTCATGAAAGGGTGGGTAAACACAAAGCTTAAAAGTTCAGGTGGGCGAACCGTTGAGTTGTTCGCCACACCAGACTTTTAAGCTCTGCTCATTCCTTCTTTGCTTTCCTACGAGGCCATCCAGTATACATCCATATAGTAGGTTCCGCCGAAGTCGCGATAGTTAAGACGTTTCACCGGTCCCACAAAAGGCACGTTCCTTTTCAATTTGATCGCATACACGCGTGGGTCGAAGATGTCATCTTTGAGCACGCCAACGAGCCAGCCAACCAGTGCGCCGAGGATCATGCCAGCTGCAGCACCGATGACCGTACCCAAAGGTCCCGCTATCGCAGTGCCTACGGTTCCGCCAATAGCCGCACCAATAGCTGTTCCCGCTGCTGCACCGATAGCGGTAAGGATAACTACGAGGTGAGCTTTGATCGACTCATACAGTTCCTGGAGAAAGTCGCTGAAACCCCCATTGTCTTTTTCCGCGATGGTAAGAAATGCAGTGAATACGGAGGGATTCACATTGTCGAGACGGAATGATTTCAACTCATGGTCCGGGTTGAAGTGTTTCACATTCCCGTCATTGAACGTTCCAGCTGAAAAGGCGGCGATCTTCGTGGTTACATCCTTGTCGTCTACAGCAACGCCACCTACGGAAATCGAATCTTTACCCCACCATTCAGGATCGGTCTCATCCACGCACTTCACCGTCTTCAACATGAGTTTCAATGTTCTTGCAACGGAAATGGTGGATGCAAGTGCTACGTTTGCGGCCCGTTCTTCCGGCGCGGCATCGTCTGTCAGTTCCAATATACCGGCGAAGCGCCTGGTGAACAGGCTATCATTCACATACCGGAAATCGGTTTTAAAATCGGTTCTTTTAAATTTTACCACCGCATCTTTATATGCTTCCGGTTCAAAATTTACCCGGGTCGCCCGTGCGAGCTCCAGTCTTGGCCCCCTGTCTAACAACATAGACTTTACCTGGTCAACACTTTTAGCAGCCAGTCGTTCATGAACCACGGCCGCAAGCGATTTGTAGTTCTTCGCTTGTTTTACACCCGCAGAAAGCGGTTCATAATTCGCGGGTTTGTTCTCCGACCTGTTGTATAGAGCCTCATAGATCTGTGGCTTGAGGTAATCGACAACATGGTCTACAAATTTTTTTACCTGGGCATCATTAATTTGTGCCGTTGATAGATCGGTAATAAGAAAGTCTGACATGATCGTACTATTTAATGGTTAAAAAATAAATACAAGGTTGAACCCCGCCTTTACCTGCAGTTCCGGGACTGCCGGAGCCTGACCTTAATATCCTGCAGATAAAAACTTGCTTTGGTGTAACTTCCAATATCCTCTCCCCAGCGGTCTCCATACACCTTTAGTTTTTTTATAGCATAGCCGCCGGCGATATTGAAGATCTCCACATCATGATCCTTATCGATACCTTCATAGACGTAGTTCTTTTCACTGAGTATGTCCTCGATCAGATAGCCGGCAGGCGCCCGGTACAACGTAAAAGTTTCGGTCTTTTCAGCGTGGCTGTGATCATTGGCCATTGTTTGGTATTCTTTTGCCCTCATGAAGATTTTTGCGGAAACACTTTGTCCATCGCTGGAAACAGACAGCTTGAATGTCATCCTGATCTTTACTGAGCCACCAAAATCGCGGTCACCAGCGCCCACTTTTCCCGGAACAAAATCCAGGATGTCTTCGATCGGCCTAAGATCTCCTTCAGTGACTGCACATCTTGCGATCCTCTGCTGGATAACAGGCAATTCAGCAATCAATTTACCGCCACTGGTAAACCTGATCTTTGATGAATTTTCTGTGAGTTGAATACCATTGCTTCCCAGGTTCAACGTCATCAGATAAATGGATTGCTGTGTAAGATGTTCGGTCACGTCTACCATCCCGGAGGTACTGATCAAGGCTGCTTTTATATTCGCACCGGAGATACTATATCTGTCAAAATCATACCCGAAGAGTTCAATCTTATTCCTTCTGTCTGGAGCAAGGTTCATATCTATGGATGAAGGCACTGCGGTACAGAAGATGGGTTCTAATGAAGGCAGGTCATTCCGGCCTCGGACCATATCGATCAATCGTGTCAGTTCCTGCTTCATTCTTGTTCTGAAGAAATCTGTATAACATTTCAACTCGGCGCCGGCTGATGCCTGCGCTCTTGCAATAAGATCTGTCACTTCATTACTGATGGTGCTTTGCGTTTCACCGGTCAATTGATCCGCCAGATTCTTTAACGTCGTTTGCCAGCTCTGCGATTCGTCTTGCAGGGTATTGATGGCATCCTGGAGCAGGGTCTCCGTATCGCTGGCCGCTTCCGTTACACTTATATCTTCGTTCGCACCTGCAATGCGGAACGCAGTATCGCAGGAAAAGAACATGGTTATCAGCGGCAACAACCAGGAAAGATGCCTGAAGGAAAATCTGTGCGGCTCAGGCAGATCGCCAGCTGGAGTTGAAGGAGTGTTGAAGGATTGCATATTCTTTTTCTTCAAAGTTGAAGCAAGTGGTATGCATTTCCACCCCCGCAATTGGGGGTATTTAGCTAAGGCGGTGATTTGTTTGATGTAATTGAATGAGCGTAGTGCTTAATTCAGCAAAGACCATTGTCATTGCAATATTCAAGATTCAATGGCAGATCATAAGCCTGATCTATGAAGGGATGCGGATACTGATAGCAGTACCCTTTCCCAATTCCGTGGAGATCTCAAACAGCACGTTGATCTCCCTGCATCGTGCCTGCATATTTCCAATACCATTACCTGAAGGAGATCTGTTTATCAAAAACCCGATCCCTTCGTCTTTAATTGTTATTTTATACATGCTATCCTGCTTTGAAATGCTGAAAAAAAGATCTGAGGTATTACTATATTTTATTGCATTATTGATCGCTTCTTTACAAATGAGGAAAATATTTCGCCGGTGCAACAGATCAAGTTGCAAAAGCTTCACCTCTTCAATGCTGGCAGAATGAAATTGTATATTCTTCGCATTGCATAACGTTTCTGCATATTGCTTTAACCGGTCAAAAACGATACTCATTGTTTCAGCTTTGGGTTGCAAAAGAAAGGACAGGTCACTGATCTTTTCAATTACATCTTCTGTATAGCCCTGTATATGCTGAAGAGAGTCTGAAGCAGGCTGCTGCTGCCCGTTCTTCGTTTGAGCAATAGCCAGCTGCAGCAGCATATTGATACCACTCATTCCCGCTCCGATATCGTCATGCAGATCCCGGCTCACCTGGTACAGTGTATCTTTCCGGGTGGCAAACTCTTTTTCCAGCAACTCACGCCTGTGGATCAGCATTCTTTTTCTATACTGTAAAATAAATACAATGATACCCGCTATAAAGACGAGTATCACTACATTGGCTAATATAAGGAAGATGTTTATTTCTGTTTGCTCCATATAAAACCTGCGGTAAAGGTTAGGTACATCAGGCAGCTAAGGGTCATCATTGCCCAATAATATTTTTTTTGAAAGGCCGAATAGTTTTCAACCAGGTAATTGAACAAAGCAAAAAAAGGAAATGACCCGAGATAGAATAACAACAGTCCGGTACAGATATAAAACATCATACCGGATCTGAGATAGAATATCTCCGGCGTTTTCATAATATGCTGGAAATACAGCATTATCAGCACGAGGAGGCAAATATTACCTGTCGAATAACTGGCAGAGAGATACACGTTTTTTGTACCGGTAAGAAATAACATTTCCGTTACAAACGACAAAAGATATACCCCCAGGCAGATCCATGGCACCGTTTTCTTTTTGGTGAACCTAAAATAGATGATAAATACTCCGTGCAGCATGATCATCTGCAAGGGTATTGCGATCAGTGTGTAAAATTTCAACAACGGCCCATACCATTCCTTAAGACGCATGTACAATCCCGTCAGCTCAATGATCGCCACTGCCACCAGGAACCAGGAGAATAATTTGATCGGGGTTTTCCGGTAATAGATCAGTCCGGCAACAGCGGCGATGATTTCACAGACGAGCAGAATGTTTTTAATTTCGAGGGTCATACAAGCTTATTAGAATGAAGTTCCGCCGGAAAAAGGTGGCGTTAATTGTCCCTGGTTCATCAACGGGCCATCGAAATACAGGGATGTTTCAAAGGAAAACGGGCCATTGGCAGGTGGCAGTGAATCTATGCCCGGCCAGAGAAGACGGATCCTTCTGCCATAGTTTGGCGAAATGCTTAGTATCGCATCAAGCGGTTTTGTGGGAAGTTGGTCAGGTGGATAGCGGAACGTGTTGATCTTGCATCGGGATGATGCCCATGGATCGAAATCCTGGTGTTTATAGCGGTAAAAAATATCTCCGTCAAATCTAACAGGCATACTGTCCGACACATAAGTCGGCACCATGAATATCGTATGACGGTCCACATAATCCCGGGCCACTTCGTCCACCTCACCGGTATAGCGGCCGTAATACATCCTTATACCAAGATTGCGGATCTTGCATGCACTTGTATCTATTTTCGACACTTGTTTTTCGATGGCGCAGATATAAGCTTTCAATTTGTCCAGGCTGAACCAGATGGCCCTTGCATCGTCCCGTTTGTGAACTTCCCTCAGCCGGGAGATTTCAGTCCTTTCCAAACCTGTATTCCAGGGAAAAAGGTTTCCTGATAAGGGAGTATTTACGACCAGTTCAGAAGTGAGCCGTTCAATGTTGCCATAATTTCCCACGATCTTCAGTGCATCTTCGAGGGAAATACGGTCGTAGTCGGCAACAGCACTGCAGAAACAGGGATCTTTACCCTTGTCCGGCTTTTTCTCCGTATTGCTTTTATCCTGCCAGGAAATGAAGGCGAGCGTAGCGCAGGCTACGAAGGTTCCAGTCAGAAAACTGAAAAAGTGCATTTTCATGATGATATGTTTAAACGGTTAAAGGTTCGGTCTTCAAACCAGTCGCTCCCGGATTGCTTTCCCAACGGCCTCCGTTGCACTGGCTACATGCAGCTTCTGATAAATGGTCTTTACATAACTGCGAACAGTCTCATAACCCAGGAATATCTCCTTCGCTATAACCGGAAGGCTTTTCCCTTCTGTCATTAATTGGAGAATTTGCTTCTCACGCGCAGTCAATTCGTACGCAACCGGGATGACTGGTGGAGCAAACTGGCGGAACAGTTGCACCACTTTTGCGGCAATAGCCGGACTGAATGAACTGCCTCCCCTGTACACTTCAGTGATCGCATCAAGCAGTTGCGCAGGTGAGGTTTTCTTCAGCACATAACCATGAGCTCCGGCACATAGCGCAGCAAAGATCTTTTCATCTTCATCAAATACTGTTTGGATCAGCAAGCGCAGGTCCGGAAATTGTTCATGTATCAGTTTCGTGGCATCGATACCATCCAGCCCCGGCAACCCGATATCCATCAGCACAACGTCGGGGGTTGTCCGCTCAATAACATACTTCCAATCATTACAATCTTTATAAGCACCTGCACAATGAAATCCTTCTGTTCCATTCAGTACCGCTTTATATGCATCCAGCATAATAGGGTTGTCTTCGAATACGGTAACTCTTATATCCATGATGTGAATTTGCGAAGATCAGCGGAAGTGGCAATACCCTCAATCGGGTGAATTTAAAAAGGGACGGGAGGGAAAGTAGGATTGAGATTTCAAGTTATGCTATGAAAATGAAAATCTCCCGGGTTTATGGTGTATTGAACCAAATAGAATATTAAATGCGGCTATATCAGCGTGGAATAATGCACAAAGTTCAAAAGCTTAAGAAACCGGGATGTTATTCTCAAACTTTTGAACTTCGATACTATGACTTTAAAACGGAAACGATTATACCGGATATATTTATACCGCAGCCGGAACAACCAGGATCTTCGCAATACGCAACTGATCCATCTCTGCTACTTCCATACGCATATTTCTCCATTTAACGCGGTCGCCTTTCTTGGGTATTCTGCCCAATTTCTCCAGCAGGAAACCACCCAGCGTAACATACCCGGTGAGGTTGTCCTTTGCCCGGTCGGTTTGCATTTGCAGGCGTTCGACAAACTCGTCAAAAGGGATCTGAGCATCAACCAGCATGCTTCCATCGGCTCTTAGCTGGATCGCATATTCGAATTCATCATTTTCTGAAATATCACCGAACAATGCATCTACAATATCATTGATGGTGATAATTCCTTTTACCGATCCAAACTCATCGACGACCATTGCCTGATAAACTTTTTCCCTGCGGAATTGCTCCAGTACCTGGTACGCCCTGTTATGTGGTGTCACCAGCAACATTTTCCGTTGTAAGCCGGACAAGCGCAGAAGCTGATCATCCAGGTTATCACTGATCAGATCTTTGGAGTATACAAATCCCACCACCTGGTCGAGCGAATCTTTTGCTAAAGGATAAAGTGTATGGCGAGTTGAAAGGATCTTTTCTTTATTGATCACGGGATCAGCATTAAGATCCAGCCAGGTGATCTCGTTACGGGGCGTCATCAGCGCAGACACCTGACGGTCTCCCAGGCTGAACACATTCTGGATCAGACTTCTCTCGGTTTCTTCCAGGACCCCGCCTTCATGACTTTCCGCAATGATCACCCGCAATTCTTCTTCCGAATGAATATCGCCATGCTCACCCGCCGGCTTTATGCCGATCAGGCGCAGAATGAAATTTGCAAAACCGTTCAGCAGCCAGATAAACGGACGAAAGATAAAGAAGAAGATCTTTAGCGGCACTGCCACCGCAAACGTTGTTGGCACAGGCTTACGGATCGCCAGCGATTTAGGCGCAAGTTCGCCAAACACAATATGCAGGATCGTAATGACGAGAAAGGCTACCGGTAAAGCGATCTTATGAGCGGTTTCAGGAGGCATCTGCCATCCCATTCCATCTATGACCGAAAGGATCATACTCGTCATCACATCTTCCCCTACCCAGCCAAGCCCAAGCGAGGCCAGTGTGATCCCGAGTTGTGTAGCCGCCAGATAACTATCGAGATTGTTCACTACGTTCTTCGCAATGGCAGAAATCGTCTTATTATGGCCCTCACTTACCTCGATCTGCGAAACCCGGACCTTAACGATCGCAAACTCAGCCGCAACAAAAAAGCCATTCAGCAATACAAGTAAAATAGTGAGAATAATATCCCATGTCATAATTGAGTCGGCATTTGCCGGAAGGTAACCAACAAAAACCATACTAACCGTAGCAACCTGACTATCCGGCAACCCTGGAGATCGTTGATTCCGACAGCTGCAAAGCAGCACCATGTATACTTCCCGGCAGGTTTCTGACCCTTCCTGCTGGCAGACATGCACCCAACTTACCTGCTGACAGGCAGGCTGAATCCGAACGTACTGCCCAGACCTATCTCACTTTTCATCCAGATACGACCTCCCTCTGCTTCAATAAATTCTTTGGAGATGGAAAGGCCAAGACCCGTCCCCGCTGTTTTTGATCCCGGAACTTTGAAAAAACGTTCAAATATCTTTTCCGAATACTCAGATGGAATACCTACGCCCTGATCAGTTACCGACACTTCGATCTCTGAGCCATTTTTTTGTATGCTTACAATGATCGTACTGTCCGCGTAAGAGTGCTTAATGGCATTGATCAGGAAATTATTCAGCACCCAACCCGTCTTTTCAGCGTCTGCCCTGATCAACCCGGCATTTTCCGCATACCTCTTTTGAATAATAATATTTTTCTCCCGGGCAGTCGTAGAGGCTGCCGCAATGGCATTATCAGCGATCATCTCCGGTCTGACCTCGGTTATGTCCAGCTGGATCTTACCGGACTCTACCTGCGACATGTTCAGCAGCTCGCTCAGGATGCGCAGCATCCGCTGGTTATCATCCTTTAAATGCTGAACAAGCTCCCGCTGGTCGGCCGACAACTTGCCGATCCGCTCATCATCCAGCAATTTCAGGCTGAAATCTGAAGACGCAAGCGGAGTTTTCAATTCGTGCGAGATCGTCGCAATAAAATTTGTTTTAGCAACATCCAGCTCTTTAAAAGATGTGATATTGCGAAGAACGATCACTTTGCTGCTGGAATTATCCTGCGGGATCTCCATGATCTCCTTCGTAAAGTAATTTTCCCTGTTCTCCACTACGATCTTAAAAGGCATGCTACCTTTTTCTTCCAGCAAAAACCGAAGCAGATCATTTCTTTTGGCTATATCCTCAACTGGCTTCCCTATGACCTCTTTTGCCTGTAAACCCAAAAGCTGCAAAGCCTGATCATTGGCAAACAGGATGACACCATGCTTATCAAAGCCGATACTCGCTTCCTTCAAACTGTTGATCACTGCTTCAGCCCTTGTTTTTTCAAAAATGATCTTATTGAGGTTACTGTTCTCAAAATACTCCAGGCGTTCAGCCATGTTGTTGAACGCATCCGCCATCTGACCGAACTCGTCTTTCCTTTCCAGGTTGATCCTGTAACGATAATTCTTGTTTGTGATCTCCCTGATCCCCTCCGTAAGGCTATTGATGGGCGTTGTCAGCACTTCAGGAAAATTGAAGGAGAAAGTGATCCCGATAATGAAGATGATCGCGGCAAGAAAAGAGATATATGTTAAGGCCTTGTCCGCCGTTCTGTTAGCCTTTTCATTCTTTGCTTCGATAGCTGCCATATTCAATGAAAGAATGCGTTGTATACCGGCGCGGATCTGCTGACTGGTCTGAGAAGAATCACTGCCGTTCCGGAGAACGTCAAAATGTTTGCGGATACTGACTGTCGCATCCCTCTCACCTGCCTCTGTCAGATTTTCCTCCTGGAGCCTTAGTACCCGGTCAAAATCAGCCATGAAGCGGACTGGGGCTATTGACACACTATCAAGCGCGCCCTGCATCCGGTGACCGTAATCAAGGGATTCATAGTTGTCTTTTAAGATCTCCTTTGCATCGTTTTTCAAACGTATCAGATGAAATATGCATACCCCACCTGATAACAGGAGCAGCAGGAACAGGAATAAGGTTCCAAGTCGTATTTTCTTCTTTACGGAGTTTGCCATCATGATAAAATTACCAGATCAACTTCATTTTTTGAAAGGGTTTTCAGCAATTGGTTAAAAACACTTGTCTTTAAGATGATCTGCCATAGTTTAAGATGCGGCTTTCCGATACAAACCGTGGTAATGTTTTTCTCTTCTACCATCGCTATGATCGCACTGGCAATATCTCCTTCTTTCTTCTGTACCACTTCCGCCCCCAGCTCGGTGGCATTCTTGAAATTATTGATCAGGTGACGCTGCGCCGCCAGCGGGATCTTCTCTACCGATTCCTTTGGCGTTTGAACATACAGCACATACCACTTGCTATTGTAATAAGATGCAAGCCTTGCAGTTTTACGGATAATATGCTGTGCAATTTCATGATTAGACGAGATACAGGCTAAAAACCGCTCATGCTTCCAGGCATTAACCTTAGCCGTCACTTCGTGATCAACCTTTCTTTCCACCTGGCCGGCCACTTCTTTTAAGGCAAGTTCCCGTAACTGCAGGATCTTCTCCGGCTTGAAAAAATTCTGCAATGCCTGCTGCACTTTGCTGTTATCATAAATCTTTCCTTCTTTGAGCCGCGTGATGAGCTCATCAGCAGTAAGGTCGATATTTACTACCTCGTCCGCCACCTGCAATAATTTATCAGGCACACGTTCCTTCACTTCTACACCGGTGATTGCCTTTACATCTTCATTGATGCTCTCGATATGCTGAATGTTCACAGCGGAGATGACATCAATCCCGGCTTCGAGTATCTCAATAACGTCCTGCCATCTTTTCTCATTTTTACTCCCCGGTATATTCGTATGAGCCAGCTCATCCACGATCACCACCTCAGGCTGAAGTAAAAGCACCGCCTGAACATCCAGTTCATCCAGCTGCTTTCCCTTATAAAATACCCTTCTCCGGGGAATCAAAGGCAGTCCTTCAATAAGCGCCTGCGTCTCTCTCCTCCCATGCGTTTCAACATAGGCCACTTTCACATTTACCCCGTTAAGCAACAATCTGTGCGTTTCCTGGAGCATCCTGAATGTCTTACCAACGCCGGCACTCATACCGATGTAAATCTTCAGTTTTCCTTTCCTCCCTGATGGAGAACTATGCATACTGGCTTCCGTTGAATTCTCTGGCATGATCAAATTAAAAGTTATGACCCATTTAAAGACCCTTTAAAGCAGCCGGCTCATACAACATGGCCGTACACAAACAGTTCCGGCATTTCTTACCGGTCAGTATATTATAGTTCACGCAGCTTTTGCAACCTTTCCAGAACTTCTGTTCATGCGTGATCTCATTGAACGTGACAGGCTCGAAACCCAGCGCTGCATTCATTTTCATAATCGAAAGACCTGTAGTGATACTGAATACTTTCGCCTGCGGATACAATATTCTGGCCAGCTCAAACACTTTTGCCTTGATCTGCTTTGCAACGCCGTTTCCACGGTAAGCCGGAGCAACGATCAGACCTGAATTCGAAACAAATTCACCGTTTGACCAGATCTCTATGTAAGAAAAGCCGACCCATTGATCATCATCTGTCACTGCGATCACTGCTTTCCCTTCCTTCATTTTCTTTATAAGTGACGCCGGAGAACGTTTTGATATCCCTGATCCACGTGCAATAGCAGAAGTTTCCATTTCATCTGAGATCATCTTAGCGAAGACCGAGTCTCGCGCTGTAGCATTACGCACAATAATAGTGTTCATCTTTTAATGTTTAATTCCGTACATGTTCAATTAACAACCCGATTGAGATAACTGTCTTGTATAAAGGGTATAGAGTTTCCCCGGTATGATGGAGCGAATGAACGCTCTCTCTTCTTTAGTATCGGGTAACATCGAGGAAAACCCATACACGAACACATTTTCAATCAGCATTTTTACAACATTGTCGCCTTCCCGGAATAATGACTCTGCAAGAATGAAACATTTTTTAGCCAGGCTGAAATTATGTTCTTCAACCGCCTTTTTTGTGTAATCTGAAAAATAGTTCATACATGCATAAACGTCCAGCGATACTTTTGAAGGATACGATCTGGCAGATAGCTGAGGGATCTTTGTTTTCAACAAATTGCTTGCCTCATATTGTGTGATCATTGTAACAGGTTTCAGTTTTTTCGAAAAATTGTTTTCATGATATTGGTGCCAAAACCTGTTCCTGAAAAAAATCCACATCCATTCCGTTACAGATTTCACTGGATCAACTGTTTGCATTTTCAATCTTTCTTGCCGGCGGTCGCAGACCTTCTCATTTTGATAATATCTTCTCAAAAGTAGAAAGCATTATTTCCTATAGGCTGTAAATGCACTACGGATCGCAGCTGATGCCACGATCCGTAGTGCGGATCTCTCTGCCTGTTATAACCGGAAGTTGACTCCCACGATCACCCTGTTCTCTGAAGTTCTCAGATCAGCTTTCCAGGCAGGATCGATCGGATCATTATTGAATCCCGTTTGTGAAGTTGTTCCACCCGCGCCGGCGAAATAAGGCATGTTTGCCTTGCGGTGCAGATATTCAAAACGGAAGGTTACAAAATCATTTGGCATAATATCCAGGGTGGTACTCAGCTCTCCTACTTTCAGATCCTTCCCGGAAGCGATCGCAATATCATAGTCATTCGGAATATTCCCTGCAGCTGCGGGAATAAATGCAAGATAGCCGCCCGGATTTGTCAGCCAGCCGCCTCTTACCGTCCACGCCAGTTTATTGTGATTGAACCAGAGGCGGTGCGCCAGAGATGTCCCCGCCATGTAGTTATCTTTTCTTTTTACACCTTCACCACTTTGAAAGCCATAATGTGTATTCAAACTGAAAGCAGCCTGTGTGATCCCTCCCTGTGATGGATCCTTTTTATGATAACGTGCCACGATACTGTTATCATGATGGAATCTTCTTACTTTGGACAGCTCGGGTGTACCGCTTTTACTGTCATTCCCATAATAGAAATTTGCTACCAGCTGCACGTTTTCCGAAGGGCGGAAATAGTTTGAGTTACCAAATCCGATATTCTTGCTCCAGCTGTTGTAGGACTGCCAGCCATTCAGCAACCATAGCTCTGTCTTGAACTTTTTAGAAGGATAATATTGCAATCTTGCTCCCTGGAAATAAAAAGGCGTAAAATCACAGACAAGGCTTCGCTGATAGCTCCAGTTCTCCTGTGTCACATAGCTTTCCAGGCCGATATAGCTCATGAAGATCCCCATTTCCACATTCAATCCATGATCTACATTAAAGTGATAGCCGGCAGCCGCTTCGCGGATAAATTTCAGGTTTCCTGTGCTCGTATTCCGTCCACGGCCTACCGAGCCATCAGCCTCCTGAACAATATTCAGGCTATTGCCGGTTTGTAACCAGAGACGTCCGATTATGTTCTTATAATTACTTTCAATACCAATACTCGCCTGATTGAGTGTAAACTCATTACTGCGGCCGGTTGCGGCAGAGATCGTTTGCGTGTTATCTTTCGGACGCGCAAAATTATAGTTGAAGTAGCCGTCTAAAAGAACCACTCCTGTCAGAATGGTCTCCCCATTCTTATCTGTTACAACGAGAGGAAAATTCTTCTGCCGGTTCTGTCCGTTTATCCAGGAAAGGTCCATTCCCCCGAAAGGGATCTTTGCCTGTGCTGAATCCTGAGCCTGCGAACCTGCGGCGAGAGCAATTGCCGCGATCGCTAAAAATGCTTTTTTCATTCTTTGTCTGTTTTGATACTTGGTTGAATAGATGCTTTTGTTTAAAAATGTAAGAAGACAGATACAGTGGATGTTCCCATGAGTATGTATCTGGAGATAGATACAGTAAATTGGATACTCCGTAAAACTGATCAGTGTTTAATTTCGTCGAGAGCCACATTAAGCTTCAGCACATGCACATAAGCAGGGCCGAACACCGGCTGCACAATATGCGCTTGTACCAGTTCAGTAACCTTCTGCATTGAAATTCCCCTGGATGATGCAACCCGCTTTATTTGTATACGTGCAGCATCGGGAGAGATATGCGGATCAAGGCCGCTGCCGGAAGCCGTTACAAGATCAGAAGGGATCTGTTCTTTCGTAACACCGGGGTTATGTGCAAGAAAGGAATCGATCCTGTTCTGTACCAGCTGGAGGTATCCGGGATTTGACGGCCCCTTATTGGAACCGGCGGAACCTGCGGCGTTATAATCTACAGCGGAAGGACGACCCTGGAAATATATATCCGCTGTGAATTTCTGACCGATACGTTCGTAACCAACCACCTTCCCGTTAACAGATATCGTTTCTCCTTTTCCTTTACCAGGCGTTAACTTCCCGACCGCTGCGATCAGTAAGGGATAGATCACCGCAAGCAGTAAGATCATTACCAGTGTTAATCTCGCAGATATAGATAAGTTCTTTTTCATTTCAGATTGTTTTAATAATTACATGAATAAACCAAGGAGCAGATCGATCAGTTTGATCCCGATAAAGGGTGCGACAATGCCTCCTAAACCATATATGAAAAGGTTCCGTCGCAGCAATGCAGACGCTCCGATCGGTTTGTAAGCAACGCCCTTCAACGCCAGCGGGATCAGCATCGGAATAATGATCGCATTAAAGATCACGGCCGAAAGGATAGCAGATTCAGGACTCTTCAAACCCATTATATTCAACGCCTGTAAAGCAGGTATGGATGCGATGAAAAGTGCAGGAACGATGGCAAAATATTTCGCCACGTCATTGGCGATCGAAAAGGTCGTCAACGTTCCCCTTGTGATCAGCAACTGCTTTCCTATCTCCACCACTTCGATCAGCTTCGTCGGATCGTTATCAAGGTCGACCATATTACCAGCTTCTTTTGCCGCCTGTGTTCCACTGTTCATTGCAACGCCGACATCGGCCTGGGCAAGTGCCGGTGCATCATTGGTGCCATCTCCCATCATTGCTACCAGTTTTCCGGATGCCTGCTCTTTGCGGATATAGTTCATTTTATCTTCCGGTTTTGCTTCCGCGATAAAATCATCCACCCCCGCTTTCTCTGCAATGTATTTTGCCGTAAGAGGGTTGTCTCCCGTAACCATTACCGTCTTGACGCCCATTTTGCGCAAGCGTTGAAAACGTTCCTGGATCCCCGGTTTGATGATATCCTGCAACTCTATTACACCTTTGATCTCATTGTTCACAGAAACCACCAGGGGCGTACCGCCATTTGCGGCGATCGACTTAACTTTCTGCTCCGTAACCGTATGCACCTTATTACCCGCTTTGACCACCATTGTGCGGATCGTATCGAATGCTCCTTTCCTGATCTTTAAGCCGTCTGGCATATCCACACCACTGCTTCGCGTTTCGGCGGTGAATTGAATGAACTGCATGCCTTGCTGTACCGCTGCATTTACTCCATTGGATAATGCCAGCTCAACGATAGATCGGCCCTCGGGTGTTTCATCGGCCAGGGAGCTTAACGCGCTATATTGAATGAACTCCTTTTCGTCATTGGTTTCTGTTGCGTAGAAATGAGTGGCTTTACGGTTGCCGATGGTGATGGTACCAGTCTTATCCAATAACAGAACATCCACGTCACCGGCAGTCTCCACCGCTTTACCGCTTTTTGCAATTACATTTGCGCGAAGCGCTCTATCCATTCCCGCAATCCCAATAGCGGATAAAAGACCTCCGATAGTTGTTGGGATCAGGCAAACGAACAGGGAAATGAATGCCGCGATCGTGATCGGTGTATTGGCATAATCCGCAAACGGCTTGAGCGTAACACAAACGATAATAAAGATCAGCGTGAAAGATGCGAGCAGTATGGTCAATGCGATCTCATTCGGCGTCTTCTGCCTGGAAGCTCCCTCGACAAGCGCGATCATTTTATCGAGAAAGGATTCCCCGGGTTCTGTAGTGACCTTTACTTTTATTTTATCACTCAATACTTTGGTTCCACCTGTGACGGATGACTTGTCTCCGCCCGACTCACGGATCACCGGAGCTGATTCACCGGTGATCGCCGACTCATCAATGGTGGCTATGCCCTCCACGATCTCGCCATCCATCGGAATGATATCCCCCGGCTCACAGATGAACAGATCTCCTTTTTTGAGCTGGGACGACGGCACGACCTTCACCTCGTTCACATACATATCTCCTAAAACAAATACTTTTTTTGCAGGTGTATCTTCCCTTGTCTTTCGTAAACTTTCAGCCTGCGCCTTACCTCTTGCTTCTGCTAAAGCTTCCGCGAAATTTGCAAACAGAACAGTGATCAAAAGGATCAGGAAGATGACAGTATTATACCACAATGCACCCTGTGTCTGATCACCGGTGATCAGTTGATAAAGCATTACCACGAACATTACAAGAGTGCCGATCTCCACAGTGAACATCACCGGGTTCCTCACCATCATCCGTGGATCAAGTTTTACAAATGCCTGTTTAATTGCGGTGCCAACCAGGGAAGGATCAAATAATTTTATGTTGCTTTTCCGTTGTGTCATGATTGATGTATTCAATTATCTTAAAGAAAAATACTCTGCGATAGGACCCAGCGCCAGTGCAGGGAAGAAGGAAAGTGCATTGATCACGATGATCACGGCAAATGTCATCATGCCGAATGTCCATGAATCAGTTTTCAATGTTCCCGGAGATTCCGGAACGAACTTTTTAGCAGCCAGAAGTCCTATAATTGCAACCGGTCCAATGATCGGGATAAATCTTGCAAGCACCAGTACAAACCCGGTGGTGACATTCCAGAAGATATTGTTGTCACCCAGCCCTTCAAAACCGCTTCCGTTATTTGCATTGGCAGAAGTGTTCTCATACAGCATCTCAGAGAAGCCATGATAAGACGGGTTATTCAACCAGTTACCCGGCTGCACTGCCCAACCGGTTTCAGGATGGCGCGCAACCATATAAGCTGCAAGTGCTGTAAATGCTTTAACAAGAAAGGCCGATAATAAAGTAACCAGCGCTGCTATTTTCACTTCTCTTGCCTCCACCTTATGCCCCATGAATTCCGGCGTACGGCCGACCATCAATCCGGAGATAAAGACTGCAATGATGATATAGATCAGGTAGTTCAAGATACCAACTCCGCAACCCCCGTAAAACGCATTGATCATCATACCGAGCATCTGCATCAGACCGGATACCGGCATGGAACTGTCATGCATGGAATTGACGGAACCGGTGGAGATTATGGTCGTCATTATGCTCCAGTAAGCTGAAGCCGCGGGCCCAAACCTCACCTCCTTCCCTTCCATTGCACCCGTTGCCTGGGAAATGCCCATTTTTGCAATGGCGGGATTGCCGTTGACCTCAGTGACCATCGTGGGGATCAGCAGGCAAAGCATGCCGATCGTCATTACGCCAAAGATGACGACCGACCATTTGCGTTTGTTCAGAAAGAAACCCAGTGCAAAGATCATCGCTATCGGGATGATCATCTGCATGATCATCTCCAGCGCATTGGTGAAGTAGTTGGGGTTTTCGAGAGGATGCGCAGAGTTCGCTCCAAACCATCCGCCGCCATTAGTACCAATGTGTTTAATGGCGATCATGCCGGCCGCCGGCCCTCTTGAAACCTGTACGCTATCCCCCTGCAATGTTGTAATGGAATCTTTGCCGTCATAACTCGCTGGAGTTCCATTGATCGCCAGCAATACCGCGCCGATTATACACAAAGGAAGCAGTACTCTTGTAATAGCTTTGGTAAAGATGACCCAGAAGTTCCCAAGGTTCTGTGTAGTCTTTTCCCTGAGTCCGTTAAGCACTCCAATTAAAGCAGCAATGCCCGTAGCCGCACTTACAAACATCAGGAAGTTCATTACGAACAACTGCGTCAGATAAGTCACACCGGATTCACCGGAATAGTGTTGCAGATCACAGTTGACAAGAAAGCTGATGGCTGTATTAAATGCAAGATCCGGTGTCTGCGCAGGATTTCCATCTGGGTTCAGCGGCAATTTATCCTGGAAAACAAGTAAGACAAATGCATACACCAGCCAGAGCATGTTAATGGTAAGCATTGCTTTGAGAAATTGCTTCCAGTTCATGCCCTCGCCGGGGTTGATCCCGCAGATCCGGTAAAAGAATCTTTCAACCGGGTTCATAAGATCGGTGAACGTTCGCTCGCCTTTAAAAACTTTTGCGATATACTTTCCCAGTGGATATGCGAGTACCACTGCAATAAGAAACATCAGTATCACACCTGTTATTTCGCCAGTCATAGTAACTAGAATTTTTCGGGTTTAATTAAAACGTAAAGGAGGTATCCTAATACGGCGATTGATAAAATGAATAGTAATGTCATAATGTGGATTAGATTTTTTCAAACCAGTCAATTGTTTTATAAAATATCCAGAAGCAAATAAGCCCGCAGGCGATCAGTAGCAGATATAACATAGTTGATTGTTTATGCAGGTGAAATGACAGGGATCAGCGTACACCAATGCCGGCGCGATCAACCATATCATGGTGATTGCGATACTTCCAGGTATACTTCTTTTTCTTTTCATCGTTCCGCTAATGGCCAAATGCCATACCGGGAACCTTGGCGTGGAGAGCTATCCTGAAATGCTTGCTGGACAAGCATTTGCCGGAGACAGGAAAATAATTGGATATGCCGGAAACAAAAACACCTTCTCATTTTGAGAAGGTGTGTTATCATTTTGATAAGACGGAAGGGATCGCGTACTCTTCCATTTTGCGGTAGAGCGTTGCGAGGCCTATCTCCAAAAGCCGGGCGGCCCTTGCTTTATTTCCGTTGGTATGTACAAGAATCTTTTGGATATGCTGTTTCTCCACAGCAGCGAGAGACAATTCCGGATGCGGTGCCGCATTCTGTTTCTGAATATCATAAGGCAAGTGTTCGGGCAGGATCTCAGACCCGTCTACCAGTATCACGGCCCGCTCCAGCACATTCTTTAATTCCCGGATATTTCCTTTCCAGGAATAATTCTGCAGCAGTTGCATCGCAGATCTGCTAACCAGCACAGGTTCCTTATTTGCCTTCTCTGAAAACCGGTCAAGAAAATACTTAACAAGTAATGGAATATCGTCTTTCCTTTCCTGCAAGGAAGGCAGGTCTATCGTAAATACATTTAACCGGTAATACAGATCGCTCCGGAAATGCCCCTGTTCGATCTCTTTTTCAAGGTTTCTGTTGGTGGCCGCAATGATCCTGATGTTCGTTTTGGAAACCCTGGTGTCGCCTAGCTTGATATACTCTCCATTTTCCAGCACCCGTAGCATTTTTGCCTGGAGATCAATATTCATTTCACCGATCTCATCCAGGAACAGCGTACCACCGTCTGCAACTTCCACAAGCCCTTTCTTGTCCTTCATCGCACCGGTATAGGCACCGGCCTTATGGCCAAACAATTCCCCTTCCAGCAGTTCTTTATTGAACGCACTGCAGTTGATCGCCACCATTGCCTTGCCCTTCCGCAGGCTGTTCTCATGAATAGCAGAGGCAAACACTTCTTTACCTGACCCGGTTTCTCCCAGCAACAAAACGGTAGCATCATTGGGAGCTATCCGCTGCGCAAGTTTTACCGCATTCTTTATGGCAGGGCTTTCTCCTATGATTGATCCGAAATCGACCACAGAAGCCTGGCTGATCTTAATAGCTGTTTTTTTAGAATGAACCGCCTGATCCACTGCCTGGTGAAGCAAAGGAATGATCCGGTCGTTATCGTCGCCTTTGGTGATATAATCAAAAGCACCATTCTTGATGGCTTTAACACCGTCCGCAATATTTCCGTAAGCCGTCAGCAGAATTATCTCAATCGAAGGATAAGATGCTTTGACCGTTTTCACGAAGTCAACTCCATTGCCATCGGGAAGCCTGACATCACACAGTATCACATCAACAGATTGCCGGTGCAATAAATTCATTCCGTCTTTGAGAGTCCCCGTCTCACTGACCGTAAAACCTTCCAGTGAAATGATGCGGGAAAGCAGTTTACGCAACTGCTCTTCATCATCTATGATCAAAATTTTACCTGTTGTCATATTTAAACCTTACTCGTTTAAGCCACACAAAGTTCATGAATGAGCCGCAGGTTTGTGTGCTTACAACATACAAACATACGATTTCAATTCTATGTCGTTGAGCGAAGCCATTATCCGGTTGTCCCGGCCGGAACAAACTCTTCGAACTAAACGACATTGGGTTTCATTCAAAGCCCTTCCCTTCCCTTCTGCCAACCGGAACGGCTGAATGGACACACGTTTGCTTTGCCTCAGTCAACTCCCGGGCCTTCAGAAGAATGATTTCGTGAAACTCTACTACCCGTGCCTACCACGCAAATTACCAGCATCAACCTGCCAAATACTAAATACCCTGTGCCAGCACGCTGCACCCGTGCTATATTGCACCGCTCCGGGCCGGCGCTTTGCTGGCGTCCGGTGCGTTAACCAGAAAACTATTTTATGCGGGCAATCATTCTGAGCATACTTATTTCCACCCAGTTTCTATCCTCCGTTCAGGCACAGACGCCTTTGAAGCAATGGACCAGTGAGGAAAAAGCATCCATCATGCGATCCCTGGACTCGACGCAGGAGACGATCCGC
Organism: Terrimonas ginsenosidimutans; assembly: GCF_022012415.1. GTDB lineage: Bacteria > Bacteroidota > Bacteroidia > Chitinophagales > Chitinophagaceae > Terrimonas_A > Terrimonas_A ginsenosidimutans. Next base: position 21,677 of record NZ_JAKLTR010000007.1, on the reverse strand, counting down.
GCTCTTATCAGCCCATTGACGGAAAAGCAATTTTTCTACAGGCCGGATAGCAATACATGGTCGGTGAACGACATCATTGAACATCTCGGTCTCATCGAAGAAGGGTATGTCCGCGAATTCTGGTGGGCAACCTCTCAACCCGAAATGCCCGCATCTTACCAGGACTCTACAAAAGGAGGCGATGAAAAAGCGATCGCTTATGCCACAGACCCGGCAAAAGGTCATGCGCGTGGTACCAATCTCCCTCTCAAACGTTACTGTGATAAAGAAACATGCTGGAGGGTATTTACCACAGCAAGAACCCTCTCGAAAGATTTTTTTGTACGCAATAACAGTCTCAACATGCGGGCTTACTACGTTTTCAGGAAAGATGCGTCCGGTAAAAGGGATATTCGTGACCTGCATCAGCAGGCGTTGTGGATGCTCTCGCATTGTATACGGCACAGTGAACAGATCCGTCAGCTCATCAATGATCCCCGATTTCCGAAAGCAATGAAGAAGCGTTGAGTTAAAGATCCGGAGTACACGGATTTATTAAAGACGATGGCCGATGAACGATGGCCGATGGACGATGGCCGAAAATACAACGATTAATCCCTATACACTATACCAATCAGCAGCAATAGCTTCCATCCAAATGTGGCACCGGCCATCGGCCATCGGCTGTCTGCATCGGCTATCGCTATTCAACCGGAGCTATTTTCTTTCCGGTATTTGACAGATAATAATGCCATAAGATCATCGTCGCCACGGTTCTGAAAGGAGCCCAACCTTCACTGACCTTCAGCATATCTTCCCTGGAAGTATCCTTTGCCAGGTTCTTCACCCGTTTCAATGCATTCACGGCTGCCAGGTCTCCGATGGGAAAGAGATCGGTTCGCTGAAGCGCGAACATCAGGTACACGTCTATCGTCCAGTTGCCGATGCCTTTTAACACGATAAGCTCTTCCCGCACTTTTTCATTTGACTGCTTGCTTAACTTTTTAAGATCTGTATGTCCTTTACGGATCGATTCAGCTAAACCCCTGATATAAACCATCTTTTGCCTGCTTACATAGCAGGCTCTCATTTCTTCATCAGTAAGGTCAAGTACTCTTGAGGGTGTAATTCGCTTGATCTTCTCCTTTAACTTGTTCAATGCCGCAAGTGCTGATGCCAGCGATACCTGTTGTTCAAGTATGATATGCACAAGCGTCTCAAAATTATTTTTCCGCGTCCACATCGGAGGATAACCATGGGCCTGCAATACCTGCCTTAATGCTTTGTCTTTCCTCCCAAGCCGATCGCAGATCGTTTGAAAGTTCTCGCTGCTGAATGTCTCCGGAACCCCGGACTTTTTTTCGATGCCGCTTTTCACTATGTCAATTTTATTGATCAAAAGAGTCAGCGCCCACGCCTGCGCTGTTGAGTTAAAACCTGCATGTTCCCGGATCATTAAAACATATTGCCCACGATCATGGTTTAAAAGATGGCAAACATGTTTAACCTGCGTAAATTCAATGATGAATTCAGATAACCAGGAGATCTACAAAGCCATTTTTGCAGTCGTGCGGCTGATACCCAAAGGACGTGTGACAAGTTACGGTGCCGTTGCCAAAGCGGTAGGACTAAAATCCGGCGCCCGGATGGTTGGCCGGGCGATGTCCCTCGTTGGGAACGAGAAAGTGCCGGTGCCGGTTCACCGCGTAGTGAACAGCTCAGGAGTCGTGGTAAATGATAACGGTTACCGGGAAAAGAAATTACGCAGTGAAGGTATTGAAGTGCGAAACGACAAAGTTGTCGACTTCAAAACGAAGTTCTGGGACCCGCTGACAGAAATTGCATTTTAACCGGTACTTTTTTTATCGTCACGAAACCTATGCATTGCCTCCGGGGTATACATCGGTTTCGTGACGATAGCGAGCTTGTTCACTGGCGGGAATATTATTTTACCAGTTCAAATACAAAACTGTCTTTCGGTTTCACCTCTATTGAAGCAAGGGAGATCTCCTTTCCCGTTACCACATCTCTTGCTTTCGTAAACCCATTTGTTCTTTCAGCATATACATTCCAGTCCGGCTTGAATGCCTTCTCTCCTGTATTTGCCACCACCATCACAGTCTGCTTCGCATCATACCTGAAATATACATAAGCGCCGTCCTTGGGCACAAACTGCGTTGTCTTGCCCGTTGTAAGGGCAGAAGAAGATCTGCGGAACTGACCAAGTTTACTGATATGATCAAAGGAAACTTTCTCCGCAGCCGTTCTTCCTGCATCTGTAAATTTGTTAGCTGAATCACCTTTCCAGCCACCCGGAAAATCTTCCCTTACCATTGCATCGGTGGTTGTTTTGAGATTCTTCATCAGCACTTCTGTTCCATAGTATAATTGAGGAATGCCACGCAGTGTCATCAGGAAATTATATCCCATTTTCATCTTATCCCAGTCTTCTCCTACCACAGAGAACACACGATCCATATCGTGGTTATCCATAAAGATGCAATTGTTCATCGGGTCTTTGTAAACAAGATCCTGCGCGAGTGTCATATAGATCTTACTCACGCCATCATTCCACCCTTTCGCAAGATTCATCGCTGACAGGATTGCAAAACAACTCTGAAAGTCAATCACACCTCTCGCATTATGACTGAAGGGTGCATTCAGATTGTTTTTGGTAAAATACGCATTGCCGATCACAGTGTTCACCCAGGCTTCACCAAATACCATGATCGCCGGAAACTCTGCATACAGGGCGTTGTTGACATTGTTCAGGAATGGTTCATCAGCATATTTATATGTATCCACTCTCCAGCCATCGATCCCGAAAGTTTCTGTTGTCCAGAGCGCATGTTGTATCAGGAAGTTGGCCACAAAGGGATTGCGCTGGTTGAGGTCGGGAAGATGATCGGTAAACCAGCCATCGAGCATATTCTTTTTGTCATAGGCAGAAGAGTAGGGATCAAACAGCGTTTCTTCACGGTGATTGGGTGCCGTGAATGAAGGCCAGTTATTCAACCAGTCAGCCATTGGCGGATCCAGTACTGACCAATGCTCTTTATTCACGTGATTGTACACCGCGTCCTGGATGATCTTGATGCCTTTCTTATGCGCAGCATCGCAAAGCTGAAGATAGCCATCATTGCCACCCAGTCGTTTGTCGATCTGGTAATGATCAGTAAACCAGTAGCCGTGATATCCAGCAACATTATTCCCCCACTCATGCATCAGCGTTACGTTATTTTCGATCACCGGTGTCATCCAGATCGCAGTTACACCCAGTGTATTGAAATAATCAAGATGATTCTCGACACCTTTGAAATCGCCTCCATGGCGGGAAAATTTATTCTTCCGGTCACTCGTTTCATCCCTGTAACCTTTCACGATATCATTCGACTCATCGCCATTCGCAAACCGGTCAGGGATCAGCAGGTATACAAAGTCTTTTGCGTTGATTCCCTGGACGCGTGTTTTGCTATTTCCCGTATTTTTTGCTTTCAGTTCATACTGAAAATTCAACCGGCCAAGTTTGATGTTCCTCACACCGGGTTTCGCCGCTTTGTCGATCACCAGATCAAGGAACAGGTAATTGGGATTCTCCGCACGATGAACCATTTTCATGGTGATCCCATCGGCCAGTTTCATTCCGGCCGGCGTCAGTTTATACATCGGCACATCGTTGGCCACGCCTTGACGATGGATGATCAGTTGCAATTTAGTATTCTTAAAACCCGTGAACCAGTTGGTCGGGAATAATTGCATTTCCTGCGAAAAGCAATTCAATGAAATGATGATCGCAAAAATGAATGCGGCAGTTTTTTTCATGCGCAGATTTTTATGTAAGAGAGAATTAAGATCAGATCGGACGTTGTTCTTCCAGTTCGAGCCGGGCCAGGTCTTCTTCATCTGGCTTTTTGTTTTCTTTGACGACTGTATAACAAAGGATCGCCGCCACAACGAACAGCATACCTCCCACCTGGATCGCCAGCATGCGGTCATTGTTCAACACATGCACCATCACGCTTTTGAAGCCCAGCGAAGCGAGGATCTCCGGCAATACTATAAAGAAGTTAAAGATCCCCATATAGATCCCAACCTTATTGCGCGGCAGGCTTCCGCTCAGCATGGCATAAGGCATGGAGAGAATACTCGTCCACGCAATACCCACACCAGCCATTGAGACATACAACATGTACCTGTTCTCCACCCAGCTTACACTGATAAGACCAAGTGCGCCTACCAGCAAACAAAGTGAATGCGTGAGTTTCCGGCCAAGTTTATCTGCAATAAAAGGAAGTACAAATGCAAAGGCAAAAGTGACCACATTATAAAATGCAAGTGTGAGCCCTGCAAAGTCTGCACCGGCAGCATACGCAGGATCTTTATCGTCGACGCCATGGAAGATATTGACCGCAACCGCAGTTGTATAATAAAACCACATCAGGAACAAACCAGGCCACGTAAAAAACTGTACAAGCGCCACGCGTTTCATCTGGCCGGGCATGTTCGCCAGGGCTGACATGATCTCTGAAACACCTCCTGCAATTCCTTTTCTCCCATCTTTCTCTTTTTCTTCTGATGCAGATGGCGGATATTCTGTTGTGGTAAATACCGTATACATAACGGCAGACAGGAAAAAGAATGCACCGATATAAAATGACCACTTCACATTTTCAGGGATCACACCTCTTTCCGAAGTGTTGGAAATGTCGAATACGTTCTTCATGATCCACGGTAGTGCGGAGGCGATGCTGCCACCTATTCCAACCATCAGGCTCTGCATAATAAATCCGCGGTTCACTTGCGAATCCGGCAGTTTATCTGTCACAAATGCACGGAACGGCTCCATCGCAATGTTTCCGCAGGTATCCAGGATCCACAACAGGCCAGCTGCCATCCACAGGGCGCTGCTATGTGGCATAAATATCAGGGCAATCGAACTAAGAATGGCACCTATCATAAAATAAGGCCGCCTTCTCCCCCAGCGCGGATGCCAGGTACGATCACTGAGATAGCCGATGATCGGCTGAACGATCAAGCCGGTAAGCGGTGCTGCGAGAAATAATAAAGGAACTTCTTCGGGGTTGGCGCCAAGGTTCTCATAGATCCGGCCCATGTTCGCCCGCTGAAGATCCCAGCCGAACTGAATTCCGAAAAATCCTACGCTCATGTTGATGATCTGAGCGATACTCAGGCGGGGTTTGATGCCTGTAAAGGAGGTTGACATAAGCAATCGTGTTTTTGGGCTCCGACTTGCTGAAGCTAAAATGGGCAGAGCCGCCAAAGCTTCAGTGAAGGCTGGGGCAAGATACAGAAATATGTAACATGTACACATTTCGAAGAAAATTTCGGAATTGTGGGGAGGGCGGTTTCATGAGTTCCCAGGTTGATATTTAGCAACAGGGCTATGGGTTTGGGAGGTTCCATAGGTTTCAGATGTTCCAGAGATTCCAGACGTCCCACGGGCTCCCCGGTTGATATTTACAAAAGCTTTATGTGTTTGGGAGGGTTCAGGTGTTGACACCTCACTAAGGTTTAGTGAGTCCCGGGGGCTCTATATCCCGGGGTTCGGGTTGAGATACCCGTCGCGCATTACGACCCATTCACCGCCGCGCGCGCCGGCCAGAAATGGGCATACGACAGCAATCGCATTGCTGCGTTTGACTGTCGTCGCCCACTTTTTCAATTGTATCATTCCACAATTCCTATCTCATTCTTCCTTTTTTGATCATAGATGCAATAAAAAAAACGCACCGCCCTTTTCAGGACTGCCCTCCTCCACCAGTCCTGAAAATGACGGTGACTAAGAAATTTCTCTGTTGTAAATATCGCTTTAGGCAAAAGGGAATCCATGGGAAAAACACAGGATCTCCCGGGAAAATAACGGAAGTATGGCGATGAATAGACGACCGGCCACATACGCGGAAGAACTCATCTCCTAACTTGTCCAGCTGATCCTTGCAAGATGCAGCGCTTTACAAGACCTTACCCCTGGGGTGCCGGCGGACAAAGAAAAAGGGTCTAAATGCCTGAACATTTAAACCCTTAAACTATAAAACTTTAGCCCTCTATCCCTCACTTCCGATCGCAAACCCATTTGGCAGTATCGCACCTTTTTTGATCACGATAATACCGTCTTTGATCGTATAGAGAGGCTGGTCTGTATTTTCAAGATGATGACCGCCATTGATCGTCACATTGTCACCGATCCGGCAGTTCTTATCCAGGATCGCGTTCTGGATAAAACAATTGTTCCCGATCCCCAGCAGTGGAATGCCGTTCGACTGATCAGCTGCGATATCGCTGAGCGTTTCATAGTAATCGCTACCCATAATATAGGTATTGGTCACCGTTGAACCATGCCCTACTCTCGACCTGATCCCCACCACGCATTTCTCCATTCGGGCTGCGTTGATAATAGAGCCTTCCGCGATCACCGTTCTGTCAAGCGTAGTCCCGCTCACTTTTGCGGGCGGCAGCATGCGTGCACGAGTATAGATCGACCGGTTATTGTCAAAAAGGTTGAATTCAGGGATCTCATCGGTAAGTCCCAGGTTCGCTTCGAAAAAGGAATGGATATTTCCGATATCCGTCCAGTATCCATCATACTGATAACTTGCTACTTTGCATTTACCGATAGATTGAGGAATGATCTCCTTACCAAAATCGGTTGCTTCCAGGTAGTCATTCTGCAGGTAGTCGAACAACAACTCGCGGTTGAAGATATAAATACCCATAGACGCAAGATAGTTTCGCCCTTTGGCCTGCATCTCAGGTCCTGTATCACTGACCCAGTCCACCAGCAATTCTTTCTTCGGCTTTTCAATGAACGAGCTGATCAATCCATTTTCTTCTTTCAGTATCCCAAATTCAGGCGCATCACGGTCTCCTACCGGGATCGTTGCGATGGAGATATCCGCGCCGCTCTTCTTATGATTGTCCAGCATGTCCTGGAAATCCATCTGGTACAGCTGGTCACCGGAAAGGATCAGGACATATTCACTGTCGAATGGTGCAATATGACGAAGGCTCTGGCGCACCGCATCGGCGGTTCCCTGGTACCAGGTCGGGTTGTCAGGAGTTTGCTCCGCTGCCAGGATATCCACGAAGGCGGAACTGAATGCGCTAAAATGATACGTGTTCTTTATGTGACGGTTTAATGACGCGGAATTGAACTGCGTCAGCACGAACATCCGGTTAATGCCGGAGTTCATACAATTGGAGATAGGAATATCAACTAACCGGTATTTGCCGGCAATAGGAACAGCTGGTTTGGAACGGCTGGCTGTTAACGGATACAATCTTGATCCGGCACCTCCGCCAAGAATCACGCTCAGGATTTCCTTAGTAATCGACATAGGCAAACTTTTTTCAAAGTCAAAAGTAAAATTTAAAAAATCAAAATACGTCCTGTTCTGTCTTTCTTTAATTATTCTGATTTGTTATTCGGTTTTGACTTCCTGTGTTTTGTTTATTTTTTACTTTTAAATTCCAACTTTTTACTTCTCATCCGTCTTTTTCAAAGACTGGTAAATATCGATATACTGTTGTGCTGAAGAATCCCAGGAGTGATCGATCGTCATCATGTGACTGCGCATCCAGGAATAAAGGTCAGGTTTGTTGGTATAAAGATCGATTGCCCGTCCTACAGAGTATGTGATATCATTAACAGATGCCTGATCAAAACGGATGCCGAAGCCCTGCCAGTCCCCGAAATCAGTGATCGTATCCCGCAACCCGCCGACGTTCCTCACCATCGGCACAGTACCATAGCGAAGTGCATACATCTGGTTGAGCCCACAGGGTTCTACACGGCTGGGCATCAGCAAAAAGTCTGATCCGGCATAGATAAGGTGACTTAATGCCTCGCTATATCCAATATAGGAATTAAAATACCCATTAAAGCGATGACGCATGTTATCCAGCTGGTCTTCCAGTTCAGGATCGCCGGAGCCTAACACAATGAAATTGGCTTTGCCATGATGCTGATAGATCGACTGGCTGATCGCATCAGGTAGCAGATCAGCAGCCTTCTCTCCCACCAAACGTCCGATAAATGCGATCAGCGGTTTGTCTGGATCAAGGCCGAACTGCCCGGCCAGTTCCTTTTTATTTTTCTTTTTACCTTTTTCAACCAATTCTTTATCGTAATTCCGGATTATGTAACTATCGGTTTCCGGATTCCAGACTTTTGTATCGATACCATTCAGGATGCCGCTACTCTTGCCTCTTTCGTATTCGAATAGGTTCTGGAGACCGTTTGCAGATTCGCGGAGCTCGTCGAGGTAACTATGACTAACCGTGGTAACCTTCCAGGCACATTTCACCGCAGAGGCCATGGGGTTGATCGTGTTATTCCAGTCCAGCATCCCCCAGTTCCAGCTGTCATATGCCGGAAGGAAATAGTACTGATCCCAGCTGATCCATCCCTGGTACTGACCATTATGTACGGTAAATACCGTGGGAACGCCGGCAAGTCTGTCCCGGAAAGCATAACAATATTTAAACATGAAAGGGATCAGGCCGGTGTGGTGATCATGGCAGTGTACTGCATCCGGCAGATCCCGCCAGTGATTCAACCAGTCACACAGAGCGATCTGGAAAGCGACGAATCTTTCGTTATCATCATCATATCCGTAGATCTTCTCGCGATCAAGCAATCCATTTATGTCAATAAGGTAAAGATCGAAGCCGAGTTTGTTCGTTTTCTCTTTGATCACGCTATAGTGAAACCAGTGGGAACCGATGCTTTGACCGCCTTCGTGTACAAGCTCCCAGTTATTATCATATAAAAATTTCGTGCGGTACATAGGCATCACCACCTTGGCAACATGACCAAGTTCGGTCTGGTATCTTGGCAGTGAACCAACCACATCACCCAGTCCGCCCGCTTTGGCCACGGGATAACATTCTGCCGCTACGTGTACGATTTCCATTCTAAAAGTTTGAATACTAACAATTGTTTTCAAATTAAGCGCTTTTTTCCATTAAGGGCTTTTTATAACTAAAAATTTTTCGCTACTGTATTTATTTCTATTTTGGGCCTTCATAATTTAAACAACGACTGCATGAATCAACAAACCAAATGGTCGCAGTTCGGAACCCTCATCATTGTTTTCTTTTTCTGGGGTTTCGTAGCGGCCAGTAATGATATCCTCATTCCGGTATTCAAAGAAAGCCTTCATCTTTCACAGGCGCAAAGCCAGCTTGTAGCGGTTGCGTTCTACGTGGCTTATACAGTAGGATCCCTGATTTATTTTGCTATCAGCAAAGCTCGCGGAGGAGACATTCTGAACCAGATCGGTTACCGTAATGGCATCTCCCTGGGGCTTATCATCTCGGCTTTGGGTACATTGATCTTTTACCCGGCCGCGCAAACAGCTTCCTTCCCTCTGTTCATCACAGGTCTTTTTATCGTGGGTCTTGGTTTTTCGCTGCAGCAAACCGCAGCCAATCCTCTTGCGATCATTATGGGTAATCCGAGATCAGGTGCCCAGCGATTGAGTATGGCGGGTGGGGTTAACAATTTTGGTACAACAATAGGACCATTAATTGTCAGCGCTGCAATTTTCGGTTCTGTTACCGGAAGCACAACGGCAGACATTCAAAGCATCAAGATCCCCTATTTGATACTTGGCGTTGCATTTGTCATTGTGGCAATTATCTTCCGTTTCTCATCAGTTCCTAATAAGATCGATACAGAAACCACCACAGAAGAAGAAAAAGGAACCATTTTCGAAGGGAAGAACAAGATCGTTGATCGTGGCAGCCCGCTGAAATATCCGCAGCTTGTATTGGGCATGCTCGGGATCTTCATTTATGTAGGTGTTGAAGTGAGCACTGCGGCCAATCTTCCTGAGTTCATGAAGGAACATCTGGGTACGGCAACAGCCGATATCGCCCCTTATGTTTCTCTTTACTGGGCGAGTCTGATGATCGGCCGCTGGACAGCTTCTGTAGGCGCTTTTGATATCTCTAAAGGTTTCAAACAGGTCTTACGATTCCTGATGCCCTACATCGCTTTTGGCGTGTTCCTTCTTGTAAACGCTATTGCGAAACATGATATTACTCCATTCTTCCTGTATGCAGTGATCGTTCTCCTGATCATTGCGGCTGATCTGCTGAGTAAAGGCAACCCAGCGAGACAATTGCTGATCCTTAGCCTTCTCGGTATTGCAGCACTCGTAGTAGGTATCCTGGCAGATGGAATGATCAGTGTTTATGCGTTCATGAGTGTAGGTTTGTTCTGTTCCACACTCTGGCCATGTATTTTCACCCTGGCAATTGCGGGTCTTGGCAAACGTACCAATGAAGGAGCCAGCTTCCTGATCATGATGATCATGGGTGGTGGCATTATCAGCTGGTTACAGGGCGTGATCGCTTCAAAAGATTTGCTCGGCATCCAGTGGTCTTACGTAATAGGTGTACTGTGCTTCGCTTATCTCGCATTCTATGCATGGAAGGTTAAAGGAATATTAAAAGCCCAGGGAATCGATTACGATGACGTGAGTACTACCGGAGGAGGACACTAGCAGGAAGGAAAGTTAACCGTTCAAAGGTTTGAAAGTTTAGGGGTTTAAACAACTTTTAAACTTTCAAACCTTTAAACTTTTAAACTTCGTCTTCGTTCGCCTACCTCAAAACTAATTTCCTTCGTACATTTAAGCCCCGTTACCCCGTAACGGGGCCTTTTTATTAAAAACAAACACATGGCGTCTAAAACAGCTTTACATCCCCTTTCGATCGGCATTGATATTGGAGGAACAGGTACGAAATTCGGCATTGTTGACCGGGACGGTAACCTTTTGTTTTCTGATGAGATCTCTACAAAGAAACACGCAGATGTACACTCGTTTATTGACGAATTGTATAACGCCCTTTCAACGCTGATCGAAAAAGCTGGCGGCATCGGGCGTATGAAAGGCATCGGTGTCGGAGCGCCAAACGGGAATTATTATACAGGTACCATCGAATATGCACCAAATCTTCCCTGGAAAGGCATTATTCCGCTGGCTAAACTGATCGAAGATAAATTCAAATTGCCGGTAACACTTACCAATGACGCGAATGCAGCCGCGATCGGAGAAATGATGTATGGCGCCGCAAAGGGAATGAAAGATTTTATCATGATCACCCTCGGAACAGGCGTTGGCAGCGGTATCGTTGCCAATGGACAACTGATCTATGGTCATGATGGTTTTGCCGGCGAAGTTGGTCATACCATCATTATCCCCGATGGAAGAATTCACCCTGGCACCGGTAAAAAAGGTTCACTGGAAAGTTATGCGTCCGCAACCGGCGTAAAATATACCACACTGGAATTACTGGAAACAACCGATACGCCAAGCGTTCTCCGTGATATTCCAAAAGAAGAGATCGATTCCAAAAAAGTATACGAAGCAGCCATACAGGGCGATGGACTTGCCCGTCATGTGTATGAATATACCGGCCGTATCCTTGGCCTGGCAATGGCGAACTGCGTGATGTTCTCCAGTCCGGAAGCCATCATTCTGTTTGGAGGATTAACAAAGGCAGGTGATCTCATCCTCAAACCAACACGCGAGCATATGGAAGCAAACCTGATCCAGGTGTTCCAGAATAAAGTGAAGCTGCTGATCAGCCATCTTCGCGAGTCTGATGCAGCGATCCTGGGTGCAAGTGCCCTGGTATGGGAATAAACTTTTAGTCGAAACGCTTATTAAGTATCGCAAAGAGCGCAAAGAACCGCAAAGTTCGCTACGGAATTATCTTAGCGAACTTTGCGGTTCTTTGCGCTCTTTGCGATACACCTACGCCAATCTATTTAATAATGAAAACCGCCGGCACCGGTCTCTCCACCCCCTTATCCGAAGGCCGGATCGTTTCCTTTCCATTCACCAGCAAACAACTACTCCCTCCCCCGTCAAGATTCAACGCCTCCCAGCAACCGAGTTGCTGCAGTATCAACGCTTCCTGTGTAAGCGACGCACCTTCTGCCACTCCAGGATTTCTTCCTTCAATCACAAGTATGATGAGCTTATTATCGCGGGTATAACCCATCGCTGTGCGCGGATGTTTATCGTCAATAGCCTTCCCTGAAAACTTCATCTCACTATTGTTGGAAACACTTACCGTTCCATCTTTCACCACTACCGGCCCACCACCTACAGCCGTTTGCATTTTCCATTTATCTCCCGTTCTTCTTAATTCACGATCAGAGTTCTTCACCATTTGGGTAATCTCTTTTTCAGGAATATAAGGTCGGAGTGCTGTTGTCGTTGTAATTTTAGGTTCAACCGGATGATCCCAGGAAAGAGGCCATCGACTTAGAGAGTCGGTGTAAAGCCATGCGATATCCGCCTTCCTTTTCTTCGATATGCCCAGCGCACTTCCGAAAGGATGAAAGTAAGTCAATGTATCTTTCCCCTTACCCGGAATGGAATGAACAGTAAATCCAACCTGCTTTCCCTCCATGATCACTGTATTCAGATTCTGATTCGTTGCAAAAGAAAAGAAGGTCGTATTCACCACAACAAGCGGCTTCTCATTCCGCTCATAAAACTGTTTGGGTGTAAATCTTCTTGCAAGAGTGGTGTCTGCTGTAAAATGGAGATCCTTATCCTTCAGAGCCGCGATGACATAATACGCAATATTCGGTTTGCCATCGATCAGATCAGCAGACCGGAACACATGCACCGATGATGGCAACGGACCGAATGCTGAATCAACATTCACCCAGTTCATTTTATTCTGTGCCATGGATGAAACAGAACAAACAAGAACGATGATAACTGACAGGATTAAACCGATCCGTTTCATGAACAGTTTTTGCAATGATTATAAAGCAGGAACTTTCTTATCCATCTCCCATTGCTTACGTCCCAAACCCGCGAACACATGGCGTTCGCTATGATAAGAAGAACGGACCAACGGGCCGCTTTCTACATAATCCAGGCCAAGACTGTAACCGATCTCGCGGTATTCGGCAAACTCATCCGGGTGAACAAAGCGCTGTACTGGTAAATGTTTTTGTGTAGGTTGTAAATACTGGCCGATGGTCACTACATCGCAGCCGTTATCATGAAGATCCCTTAGTGTCTGGATCACTTCTTCTTTTGTTTCGCCAAGACCAAGCATGATACCGCTTTTGGTACGGCGTCCACCCTCTTTCAGCGTACGGATCACTTCCATACTGCGCCAGTATTTGGCCTGGATCCGCACCTGGCGGGTAAGGCGTTCTACTGTTTCGATATTATGGGAAACCACTTCAGGCGCTGCTTCGATCACACGCTGGATATCGGGCTTATTTCCTTTAAAATCCCCGATCAGCGTTTCGAGTGTAGTGTCAGGATTGAGTGTTTTAACAGCGCGGATAGTATTGAACCAGATGGCTGCGCCGCCATCTTTAAGTTCATCGCGGTCAACAGAGGTAATAACGGCATGCTTCACTTTCATGAGATTGATCGCTTCGGCCACACGTTGTGGTTCATCCCAATCCACAGGTTCCGGTCTGCCGGTTGCAACGGCACAGAAGCCGCAGCTGCGGGTACAAACGTTCCCGAGGATCATGAAAGTGGCGGTGCCGGAACCCCAGCATTCGCCCATATTCGGGCAGTTACCGCTTTCGCAAATGGTATGTAATTTATGTGTATCAACAAGCCCGCGGACGTGCTTGTATTCTTCTCCGATAGGTAATTTAACCCGGAGCCAATCTGGTTTTTTAACCCTGGCTTTTTCATTTACTGCGGGTACAACTGGAAGTTCGGTCATAATTGCAAAAATACGTGGGATTTAGGAAGATAACGAATACAAACCCTCAAAGGTTCACTTTCGCTTTCCAAACACGAACGCGATGTATCCCTGCATAAACAGCTGTCTTTCTTTCTGATAGATCATGATGGGGATTTTGCCGGGATAAAAATCGGCGCTCAGACCTACTTCCAGGGCTGAAACGCTTTCATTGAACCGGCCCCAGTCAAACCGTAAACCCGCTTTCGCGAATGCTCCCGGCTTGATCTTGATCTCGCCCCAGCCTTTGCTGAAACCGCCACCGGCCCGGATGGCAGACGGATCGGTGAACAGCAAGCTGTCCTCGGTGCTGTATTTGATATCACGAACCCCCCGCTGCGGATCGTCTACCGTCAGATAATACGGGCGGAGAAGCCCGAGGGCCACACCAGCATAGTAAACGCCGGTCACAGCCACGCCGTTCTTATTGCCTTTTTGCCCGAAAACATATTGCTGCCCAAACCCGAGCGTTACGGGATAAAAATAGTTTCGTTTACCGAATATGAAGGGATTTCCGAATATGGCGCTGATCTGGACGGCTTTCTCTTCCTTGCTCTCTTTGATCTCCGCAAAATCGATCCGGTACAGGTTTGTTTTGCGGTTGCTTTTCATTTTACCATATTCGTAAAACGCGCCATAACCATTTGTACGGAGCTGGATCCCGAAAACGCTTTGTTTATGATAAACAAGAACTCCTTCCTCAGCCTGGCGGATCAACTCGTTTATCTTTTGTCTTTTCGCTTCCTTTTTCTCATTCCGGGACTCACGCCTGTCTTGCGACATAGCTGCAACTGCAAGCAATAAAACGACAACGGAGAGGCTTAGTTTCTTCACAGATTCGTTCATTTGATTAAAATTACAAAGAGGTTAACTCTCGGTTATAACGTAAATTTAGGGCAAAAATTGAAATGACCTCAACAGTAGTTTACAACGGCGTGCTCCGTACCACCTGTACCCATTTAAAAAGCGGTTCAAATTTTGAAACGGACGCCCCAACTGACAATAATGGAAAGGGCGAGCGCTTCTCTCCGACCGACCTCATGGCAACCAGCCTTGCCACCTGTATGCTAACCGTAATGGGCATCAAAGCCCGTACCATGGACTTCGATCTTGATGGCGTCCAGGTAGACGTTCTAAAGATAATGAAAGCTGATCCGCGCCGCGTTGGCGGAATAGAATTAACATTTCATATACCAGGATCACTGAGCAATCTCGACGAAAAAACTAAAACCATTCTCAGACATACCGGCGATACATGCCCGGTTGCAAAAAGCATTCACCCGGATATCGAGGTGAAAGTGGATTGGGGAGCATGGGCCTAGAGAAGTTGACCGTTGTCCGTGGTTCGTTGACCGTGATTCGTTGACCGTTGTCCGTTGACCGTTGACCGTTGACCGTTGACCGTTGACCGTTGACCGTTGACCGTTGACCGTTGACCGTTGACCGCGAAGAAATAAAAAGTGAAGGGCTCTCGTAAATTACGAAAGCCCTTCACTTTTTATTTCTACACGAAAATTCAATTCACATCCGTTCCTCTTTCACTTCGGACAACGGTCAACGGACAACGGACAACGAATCACGGACAACGAATCACGGACAACGAATCGAAAGAGTACTATAACAATTATAAACCTCCCGGCAATTCATCCATCTCTTTAGGCAATTGATGCTTATATGTTTTCTTTTATAGTATGATCATACGAAAATTTGCTTTTCTTGGCAGATAACGCGGATGATATGAACGTACTGGTGATTGAATATGAAACGGGAATGGTGCAAAAGATCAAAGATCTACTTCATGAGATTGATGAGACCATTCAGGTAGTTGGCGTAACCGAAAATATGTTTGCAGCAGCAGAGTGGTTAACGCGAAATAAAATTCCAGACCTGATACTGGCAAATGAAGGAGTGATCTCCGGTATTCCTAAAAAAAGACGCGGAGATATTAAAGCCGTTGTCACATTTTCCACCAATAAAGAAGCTTACAACTTCGAAGCATTCAGGTATAAAACGATCCGGCATATACTGACCGAATTGCCGGATACAGAAGAACGCGTGGTCAACTTTGATCAGTACTGGGGCCAGAACGGGAAAACGCTCGCTAACGGAAATCATAAAGAACGCTTTCTTGTTAAACAGGGACAAAAACTGGTATCAATACACGTCAGCCAGATCGCCTATTTCTTCTCGCAGGAAAGATTTATTTTTTTCAAGACATTCGACAATCAAAAATTCCTCCTCGAATACAGGATCGAACAACTCGAACAGATCCTGTCACCCCATCTTTTCTTCAGGATAAACCGCTCGCATATTGTTTCTATGCAAACGGTAAAAGAAATTCATGCATACTTCGGGAACCGCCTTAAACTATTCTTATCGCCGGCAGCAGATAAAGATGTGATCGTAAGCAGAAAAAGAGTAACAGACTTTAAAGAATGGTTGGGAAAGTAAATTCGGCACAGTCATGATCTTGCTGGCGCAGCAGCAACGCAAAGAATGTAAAAGCGAAATGAGCGAAATAAAACTTTTCTTTAAAGATCATCTCGTTGCGTCCTCTGCTTCCCTTTGCATTCTTTGCGTTGCTACTACGCCAGCAAATAGCGGTACAGCCCCGTGAGCACTTCATACACAAATCCGGTTAGTTGCTGCACTCTCAGTTGCACCACTATTTTACGTTGTATAGCTTGGACATTGTAAACATCCAATACCAGCCCGGTACCGTCCATAAGGCTGCATCCTGAAAAACCGCTGAAGGAATCATGCGAGCAGGTTGCTGTGGCGTTGCCAGGCATCACACACCAAACAAATGTCTTATGCTGAAAAGCCACCTGCTCTTCCTTCTTCTTTTTTCACATGCGTTTTTTTCCGCATCGTCACAATGCCTTACTGCGCTTCCGCCGCCAGGATGCACAGGCACTGATCCCCTACTCGTAAATAACGAAACTGTTTCTGCCGGAACCACTAAATGGTATTATGGCCCAGCTACCACGATGAACACCGTTTCCCTGAATGGCGGCACAATAGTGATTTGCTCTGATCTGACCATTAACAACTTTAGCATGACCGGTGGAATGATCTTCGTCAGGCCGGGAGCAAGACTCGTACTAGCCGCAGGTTCCGGTGCAGGACTCATACTGACGGGTAACAGCGCTATCTATAACTATGGCACCATCGAAGTGCAACGCAACCTTTCCATGGAAGGAGGCGCCACCGCGGCAACGCCCAATATTATCATCAATGCAACACCCGCTTCGATCCTGCGGATGCCCTTCACTTATTTCGTGATCAATAATGCCCATTCATGGTTTGTCAATAATGGTACCGCAGAATTCGGCGGAGTGATCACGGATCAGAACGCTGTTGCATCTTCCATGTGCCTGGGCAGTGGAAGTATTACGAAAATGAACATACTGATCAACAAGATCGCCAACAGCTATAAAGTGAACAACGGGAACGCATGCGTATCGGTTAATCAGAATTCATTCTTTCACAACCGGCTCACTAATGACCCTAACCTGTATGCATGCCTGTCGTCTGGCCACACGTCCTACTCCGGTTGTGGTGGATGCCCGGCCAACAATTGGGGATCGGCAACTACCATAACCAGCTGCAGCTCCTGTAGTGCGCTGAGTGTGCTTGGCTTTTCTTCGATTGATCTGAATGCTATTCCAGGCAGTTGGGGCAACCAGCTTAGCTGGACGATCAAAGGCATCTCCGGCCCGGGACAATTCCTGATCGAAAGATCTGCCGATGCCGTAAACTACTCCCCTGTTGCATCCATTGATCTTCCTGAAACCACCAATATCACCACCACCTTCTATCACCTGGATAAATTCCCCCTGCAGGGATTCAATTATTATATGATCAAGTATATCATCAAAGGAAAAACGATTGCCGTCAGTAAGGTCACAAGGGTATCCACGCTTCCTCCAAACAGTTTCGTCATCAGCCCCATGCCCTTCAACCGGAATTTCTCCGTATCCTTATCCAGCGATCTGCATGCTGAAAAGATCATCGTCACAGATATGGCCGGCCGTAATATTCCTATCAAATACAATATCACACCGCCTGCCAACAAGATCGAAATACAGCTGATGGAAGATATCGCACCGGGCGTATACCTGCTACATCTGAAGTCGGATAAAACCACCATGGCGAGAACCATCTTCAAACAGTAGCATCCATTTCAGCGGTAAACCCTTCAACTAAAACAACTTCTTTCCCGTCTCCTCACCAGTTTATTTTACCGGAACGGTGGTGGGACGGGAAAGGGTTGTTTAAACAGTGCTTTCCTTGTCTTCCTACTCCTCTTTTTCCTCTTTTTCCTCCTTTTCGCCTCTCTGCAGGATCACATTTCCCGCCGCACAATCCAGGCACCGCCTTTGATTACAATACTGGCTTTTCAGCTCAAGCATCGCCTGAGAGTCAAAAGCATTGAATGTTCCCACACCAAGTTCCATAAAACCATCAATAACGGTATTTGATTCTGCGGAAAGCTGCATCAGCCATCGCAACGCTTTTGCTTTCAGCACTTCTTCTCCATGAAAATGCGCATAGGCAAATAGAAGTGGAACGATCGTATTAATGACAATAGATTCGATCATCCCTGCACCGATCTTTTTCGGTTTGAATGCACTGACCTCCCCCAGCCTGTAATGATAATGCCAGTAGTCGTTAGCAGTCACCTCCAGCCATTGAAAGATCTCCTTCAACTCTTCCGCTTCTTTGACTTTTGAAAAAAGATGAGTGGTCTGATGGATCAGCATGGCTAATTGCGCCAGCCTCACGGTTGGAAAATTTACCGGCCGCATACGAAGGAACAATGCCTGCCCATGCACCGGATCAAGACTATACTTATGACGAAGAAAGCCATATTCCCGCTGAAGCAAGACAGGGTAATCCTCCCCCATGCAGGCATTCAGCAATCCTGCCTGTCCCAGCAATAAGGCTTCCAACTGATGTATCTGATTTTTATGCCGCGAAAGCAGTGAAAGAGGAATCGATCGGGCTACAGATTCGAAGAAATCGGCATTCACCTGACTTCCGAAACTCCGGGCCAGTAACCACCAGAATGTTTCTGCCCAATGATAGTTGTTCTGCTTCAGCAGCACATCAGCCTGTTCAGCTTTACGCAACATGCGCTCGGCTACGAGCCTGTCCTTCCAGCGCTGCCATTCGATCTCTTTTATCTGCATGATCTGCTTGCCACATGGGATAAAACCCGTCGCATTCAGGAGAAACTCATACTGCTGCAATAGCAATCCGGAGATCCGGTCTTTTAATTCCAGTACGGGAAGATCATTCACAAAGGCATCATGATCCCACACTACATGCAGGATCACATTATTGTAAAGAGGGTCCTGCTCATGTTCGTGCCTCTGCCAGTCTGAGGTACGCAAATGCAACTCAACAGAGCCTGACCAGGTGAAATCCCCGATCCGGATCCTTGCGTTAAGAAAATCAGGCCCCTGATTGGTATTATGAGTGCCGGCGGCAAATACAAGAACATTTTCGCCGTCAATGGTCATCAGACCAGATGCATTATAATATTGAACCTGCCAGATATATTGTAAAAGCCGTTCTGTCATCGGATGAATTTTATTCACCCAATGTAGAAAGCTGCCCGGTCAGGGCCAATGTGTTTTCATCAGATTTTTATGGGAAAAAAACGGAGCTACAGGAAGTTTTTCAACTCCTGTACCACCCTGCTTACAGGAAGCCCCATTACATTGTAGAAATCTCCATTTACCTTTTTGATACCAACCACTCCGATCCACTCCTGTATGGCATAGGCTCCGGCTTTATCATAAGGTTTGTATTTGTCTACATAGAATTCGATCTGCGTTGCCGTAAGAGGATGAAAATATACTTCTGTGATATCTGCAAACGCCGTTTCTCTCTCATCCTGCCGGATCACTACACCTGTGATCACCCGATGCTGATTCCCGGAGAGATCTTTCAGGATCTGAACCGCATCTTCACGGTTCTGTGGCTTTCCGATGATCCGCTGCCCAAGCACTACCACGGTATCCGCGGCAAGCACGATCTTCTCTTTTGCCACGCCCTTTTGCACCGCCAATGCTTTGTTACGCGCAATATGAACCGGCACTTCCTCTGCCGACATAGAAGCCGGAAAAGATTCTTCCGTTTCCTTTATGATGATGTCAAATGGAATTTCTGCCCATTCCAGTAATTGCTTACGGCGTGGCGATTGAGAGGCAAGTATGATCGGGTTCATAAGTAAAAATAGAAAAAGATCATCGAAAGAATGCCCGTCAGCATTACGATCTTGGTAAGTGTACTCAGCCGGTGATAATCGGCTACCTGCTTTGCTTTGAATAAGCCAGAAAGGATGTACAGCAGCGGAACAATGATCAATAAAACGCTATAGATGACTGCCCACCACCAACGGAACTGTAGTACATACGCCTGCACAACTCCAAGGATCACGATCAGGATGATCAGCCAGACTGCGATATACACTTTGGATGCATTCACCCCCCACACGATCGGCATGGTCCGGCATCCGTACTTTGCATCCCCATCCATGTCTTCAATATCCTTGATCGCCTCGCGGACAAGTGACAGTATAAAAGCAAAACCGGCATACAGGAAAGCAAAACGGAACAGTTTGGTCTGTTCAGGATGGCTTGCATCAAACGCATCAATGACTGAAACTTTTGAGAAGAATATGATCAGTATGGTCCAGGCCGTAAGCACAGAGATCAGGATATTTCCGATCAGCAGCTTTCTTTTGAAAGTAGTGGAGTAAAACCACAGCGCCAGTATGCAGAAAATATTTGCCGCGATCAGGTACCACTTACCCAATATGGGCAACGCGGCCATTGTCAATAACACACCGAGTGCGCTAAGGATGAAATGCCACGCGATCGCCCAGCGCCGGCTGATCAGTTTATCTACAACCATCCGCCGCGGCTTGTTGACCTCATCAATATTTATATCAAAATAATCATTGATAATATATCCGGCAGCGGCTATCAGGACAGATGCGATCACCAGCAGAACAAATTGCCGGGTATCATGCACCGCTATTGACCCTTTGTAAAGAGGATAGAAAATACAGATTTGAAACAGGATCTGTGTGAGAGCAATAAAAATGAGGTTTGGCAGGCGGACCAATCTCAAGAAAGCTGCAAACAAACTCATTTTACTTTTTTTGCAAGATACATTACCGTTCTGAGGAATAAAACCATTTTAACAGGATTGTGATCAGCGGGATGCCACAGCCTGAACATGAATCCAGTCGCCTTTCAATTTCATTACTTTTTCCATCACATCGCGAACACACCCCTCTCCACCTTTCACCGGGCTGATATACGAAGAGATCTGCTTTATTTCATCTACCGCATCTGCGGGGCAGGCAGCTATTCCTACGGATTGCATCACTTCCAGGTCGGGCATATCATCTCCCATGAACAGCAAATTCTCCCGCAATAACTGATGCTTCACCATGTAGTGCCTGACGATACTCAGTTTATCTGACGCCCCCATGTGTATGTCATAAATGCCCAGTTTATTCAGCCGGTCGAGCACAGGTGATGCAGCCGCACCGGAGATCACGAGTACGCGATATCCTTTTTTTATTGCCAGTTGCAACGCATAACCATCACGGATGCTCATCCGGCGGGCCTGAACGCCATTTTCCAGTACAAGAATAGTACCGTCTGTGAGCACACCGTCCACATCGAGGATGAACGTTGTAATATTTTTTAACTGATCGTTGATGTTCATAATATGAGACCCCCACACGAAAATAAAGGTTCTGCGAACCTTACCGCTGATTTTTTTGATGTTGAGATTTTGAGGGATGATTGAGGAATGCTGTTATTGTTTGCCGGGCGGGCAAGGCGCTGTTTTGCTTTTTGCTGGGTGGGCAAGGGCGCTTTTTTTTCGACGGGAGGTCGAAAGACTCT
>NZ_JAKLTR010000064.1 GCF_022012415.1 Terrimonas ginsenosidimutans | reverse complement strand
GAACCCTTCGACCTCCCGTCGAAAAAAAGCGCCTTGCCCGTCCGGCAAAAAATGTAAACGGAGTCTCCTAAACAAGAAAGAATCGGTTGCGAGGAAGATTCGTTATATCTCAGTCGCTGTATCGCAAATAGATGCTGGGGTGCACTCATGACAGAAAGAGACAAAACTTACAAGAACCTTGAGGTTGCGTTTATGTAAAGGCCTTCTCCCTGCTTTGAGAGGGGGCGGCA
>NZ_JAKLTR010000063.1 GCF_022012415.1 Terrimonas ginsenosidimutans | reverse complement strand
CCTCTTAAAGCGGGCAGAAGGCCTTTATAGAAATGTAACCTAACGGTTCTTGCAAGTTTTGTTTTCTGTTATCAGGTTTAGCAACACGTCAATTTGTGATAGCGCAACGGAGATACAACGAATCTTCCTCGCAACCGAATCCTCCTCTCTCAACGCCCCCGGCCTTGGAAAAAATGGCGTTAAGAAAATGGGAGGCTGGCACCGTCTGAGTCACACCGCAGGTGTGCGAAGGCGCCAAAAACTGTCTGAGCCAGCACGCCAG
>NZ_JAKLTR010000062.1 GCF_022012415.1 Terrimonas ginsenosidimutans | reverse complement strand
TTGGCTCAGACAATATTTTAGCGCCCTCGCCTTCGGCTCGTCGGTTACGCCCATAATTTTTTTAACGCCATTTGCGCTAGGCCGGCCCCCTCTCAAAGCGGGGAGATGGCCTTTTCATAAACGCAACCTCAAGGTTCATGTAAGTTTTGTCTCTTTCTGTCATGAGTGCGCCCCAGCATCTATTTGCGATACAGCGACTGAGATATAACGAATCTTCGTAGCAACCGATTCTTCGTTGTTTCGGAGACTCTGTTTAATTTTTTGCCGGACGGGCAAGGGCGCT
>NZ_JAKLTR010000061.1 GCF_022012415.1 Terrimonas ginsenosidimutans | reverse complement strand
TTTTTATTATGGAATGGTATATGTACATTTTATACTCTCCCATTCTTGATCGATATTATGTTGGGTATACCGGTGATGAGTTAGCGGAAAGGTTGAGGAGGCATAATTCCAAACATAGAGGATTTACTGGAACAGCCGGCGACTGGAGAATTATATACACAGAATCTTTCCCTGATAAATTATCTGCTCACCAACGAGAATTAGACATCAAGCGCTGGAAGAGTCGAAAAAAAATAGAACAGCTCATTGGTGCACAGCACTCCGGCTAACAGCCGGAGGGGTCGGCG
>NZ_JAKLTR010000060.1 GCF_022012415.1 Terrimonas ginsenosidimutans | reverse complement strand
GGCCATGTTGCTGAAGGTAATGGCGGGAGACCAGTTCAACCTGAAGGCAAGTGCGTGGTGGAGCGGAAGCGCGGGCGTAACGAATACCAGCCCGCTGACATCCATTGTGTCTGCATTGATCGGCAGTGCACCGGGAATGAGTGGCGGGAAATTGAACCCAGCGGATCTGACGAGTACCTTGCTGGACCCCCAGGTGGGTGCGTTCCTGGCTACACAACCGGGCGTGTCCGGCAAACCAAAGGCGTATTTGAACTGGGTCTTGTTTGATGAGCAGTTTAAATTTGTGGG
>NZ_JAKLTR010000006.1 GCF_022012415.1 Terrimonas ginsenosidimutans | reverse complement strand
TCCGCCGCGTTCCTTTACGCCATTCAGATCCGGTACGTAACTCCTTCCAACGCAAGATCCGTATTAGGGAAAACATCTCTCGCTTCTTTTTCAAACTCTTCAAGCGTATCATACTTACTACTGAAGTGACCAATCAGTAATCTTTTTACATTCGCCTTCTTTGCGATCAATGCCGCTTGTTTGGAAGTAGAATGAAAGCGCTCAAACGCCCTTTCACGCAAATTATCCAGGTAGGTGGTTTCATGGTAGATCATATCCGTATCCCTGATATGATCGATGATCGGTTCAAAATATCTGGTGTCTGCACAAAAGGCATAGCTTTTCCCTTTTGGTGCAGCAGTAGTTACCCATTCATTCCTGATCACTTCACCGGCAGAGGTAATAAAGTCTTCCCCGTCTTTCAGGTTATCATAAAAATGCAGCGGTACATTATTCTGCTTCACACTGTCCAGGATCAGCTTTCTTGGTTTTCTTTTTTCGCGAAAGGTGAAGCCGTAACATTCGATCCTGTGTTGTGTAGGAAAGCAACGGATCTCGATCTTCTCATTATCCACAAGCAATGCTTCGCCACTGATAGTATGGAAATGCAGCTGATAGCAAAGTCTTGTATCGGCAACACGCAATTGCATTTCGATGATCTCCTGTAATGGTGAAGGTGCGTACACATGCAATTCCTGCTGGTGACCTAACAGGCCAAAAGAGTTCAACAGCCCAACCAGGCCGAAATAGTGATCACCATGAAGATGGGAGATGAATATATGGGAGATCTTACCGCGGCGGATCTTGTAGTTGATCATCTGGATCTGCGTACCTTCTCCACAATCGACAAGATAGTTCACCCCGTCATGAGTCACAACCTGGCTGGTGGGATGACGGTCGAAAGCCGGTACGGCAGAGTTATTTCCAAGGATCGTTACAGCTAGCATACATTAAAATGCAAAGGAAAGGGTTTTAACGATATATATCACAACAGCCGCCGGGAAAGCAGGGAAGGGCGCCAATATTGTCTCCCCCGGCACCCTGATCTGAACAGTCGTATCCCTTGCGTTTGCGGACCTTCGTACACTTCGCGATACGGCGGCGGGACTCTGTCTTCAAAAGTGCTGAGGCGTTCCCAATTATCCTACGATCTCTTTAACATTGCCGCACATTCCTGCTCCAACACTCCGCCCCTCAGGTTTACCATCACTCCCCATCTCCCGATCTTATCTGTCGTCAGCAGCGGCATCTCCGGGTTTGTCCCGCCGATCTGCCCCGCTGCAACTCCATATACCACTTCTGCGATCTTTGTTTCCCTGATCAAAAAACTACACATAAAACATGGCTCAACCGTCGTATACATCACGCATCCGTTGAGATCCTTTGTTCCCGTTATATCTGAGGCCCTGATCAGTGCCACGATCTCCGCATGCGCGATCATCGCAGGAAATTCCTCAGAAGATTCCACTCCTTCCGCAATGATCTCATGGCCTCTTACTATGATGGCTCCCACAGCCGTCCTTCCGCGCGACTTTGCCATCGCCGCCAGTTCCAGGCAACGTCTCATGTAAATTTCATCGTGTTCCATACTACCAATATACTTACAAAACAGGTATTGCGCTGCCCGGTCAATCCCGGCAGCGCAATACCTGGATCAGGCTTGCTCCGCTTTCTGCCTCTTTATCATGAATGTTTTTCCAGTAAGCTTTGATCGGATCCCAGAATGCTTCAAGGCCTTCTTCATAAGCGCAACCATTCTGAATGATCAGTGAATCCACTTTCGCAGGATCGGCACTGGCAATATCCGCGCAGCAATATCAGTGTGGGTTTGTTCTTATCGCCAGCTTCCCTGTAAAAGATCTCTACACCATTAATGTTTTTGTATTGTACGTCGTTTTCATTGTTTTTGTTTTAATGAATTACAATGATGCAAAGCTGCGACGCAGAAGAAGGCGGGTGATAGGCATCACTTCCCGATGAGTTGGCAATTTATCTTTAAGTGCGGCATGAGCTATCGCGAAGCGCAATATGTTAGAACTGTTTCAACGTCTCAGTTACGCTCTCCAGGTAACTGCCTCCGAACAGATTCAAATGGATCAGCAGCGGATAAAGATTGGCGATCTCCCATTGCTGTTCATAATTCTCCGGCAAACGGAAATGCGCATGATAGGCTTCATAAAACCGCGGATGAAATCTTCCAAACAAGGTTGTCATCGCTAGATCGACACTCCGGTGCCCGTAATAGATCGCCGGATCGATCAATACAGGCATTTCCTGTTGGTCGCAGATGAAATTTCCACTCCACAGATCGCCATGTACCAGGGAGGGTTTTTCTTCAGGAAAAATAGACGGCAGTTCGTAATACAGCCCTTCCAGGTTTTTCAGCCACCGCTTCGGCAGGAGGCCGGTATCAGTGGCAAGCTTCGCTTGTCGTTCCAAACGTTGTTCGCGGAAAAAATCGACCCATGTTTCCCGCCATTCATTGATCTGTGGCAAAGAGCCCATGTAGTTGTCGTAGTTCAGCCCAAACCCCGGACCCGTTATCTGGTGCATGCCAGCCAGCGCCTGTCCGAAGTTCTCCCAGAATCTTTCCGTCCTGCTCCCGGATGGGATCCATTCCATTACCAGCAACTGATGAAGCCCGGATATTTCTTCCACCAAAACGTTCGGCGTTCGGACAGGTATACTCATCAGACCAAGCCTTTCCTTTCCGAATAATCCGGGATAAAGTTCAGGGTCATTCACTTTCAGGAAAAAAAACTCACCCGTAGATGTGTGCAGCAGAAACGCAACATTAATAGAGCCACCCGAAACCGGTCTGGCGCCCGCTATCTGAATCGTTCGCTCAAACACCTGCGACAAACGTTCTTCCAGAAAAAGCATTGTATCGGGGGAGATCATGCACTCATTAGTTTCGAAGTGAGGGAGGGGAAGAGAAGAGAAGAGAAGAGAAGAGAAGTTTAAAAGTTTAATAGTTTAATAGTTTAAAGGTTTAATAGTTTTTTGAGATCCGTCGCTTCCGTTGAATCTCATATCCATTTAGGTCATCGCCAGAAACCTTAAACTTTTAAACCCTTAAGTTTAATAGTTTAAAAGTTTAATAGTTTTTTGAGATCCGTCGCTTCCCTTGAATCTCATATCCATTTAGGTCATCGCCAGAAACCTTAAACCCTTAAACTGTTAAACTGTTAAACTTTTACACCCTTAAACTTTTAAACTCTTAAACCATTTACCCTTCATCTCCATCCAGCAACTCCCTCTCAATCTCTTCCATTTGCACAATATCCCAGGCTTCGCTTTCGGTCGGCGTAACATTCATCAGCTCTAAAAGTTCATTTTTATCGAGGAATTCTTCTACGTCTTTCTGAAGTCCGCAGATCACGAAAGAAGCGCTATTTTCATAGAACTTTTGCTGGAGTTCAACGAGCTTGCCGGCTGCTTCCAGGTCCAATTGCTGGATATCATTGAGTATTAACACAACATTTTTGACGTGCGCACCCGGCTCCTGCCCGTCATTTTGCAGGTACGGGAGTAAGGTATTCCCCAGTTCTTCTGTCATAACAGCAGAAAGTTCTGGCCCCGTCACCGTGATGGCATGAAATTTCTCTTTGGTATCTATTTTGACCTGCATAACGTAAATTTAGATTCTTGACCGGGCAAATAGCAAAATTTTAGCCTTTCCCAGCAACTTAAATTATCAACATTTCGTTTATAAATGTAGGGAATCAGGATTCCGAATTAATTTGTTAATATTGTATAACAACCAATTACCTAAAAATGGATAATAATTTTTCAGCCCAGGTAAAGGAGATCATTTCATTCAGCAGGGAAGAAGCACTGAGATTGGGGAATGATTTTATTGGTACCGAACATCTCCTGCTCGGTTTGATCCGGGAGGGAGACAACACGGCCGTCCGTATTCTCAAAAGTTTTAATGTCGACTTATACGAGCTAAGAAAAGAAATCGAGCTGGCCGTTAAGGATAAAACAGGAAAGAATATCGCGAACATTAACAGCCTGCCTTTGACCAAACAGGCCGAGAAAGTGATCAGGGTAACCGTTTTGGAAGCGAAAGCGCTGAAAAGCACAACGGTTGAAACAGAGCACCTGATGCTTTCCATTCTAAAGAACAAAGAAAACATCGCTACACAAATCTTAAATCAGTTTGACGTGGACTACGATCTGTTCAGACAGGAGCTGGGTATTGTAAAATCCAATGACCCCCGCGCCGAGTTTACCGATGAAAACGAAGATGATTTCGAGGATGAAAAGAAATATTCCGCACAGAAAGGATCCAAGCAGGCGGGTAATGCGAAAAGCAAAACACCTGTACTGGATAATTTCGGTCGCGATATAACCAAGCTCGCGGAAATGGGCACACTTGATCCGATCGTAGGACGTGAGTCTGAGATTGAAAGGGTGTCACAGATCCTGTCGCGCCGTAAAAAGAACAACCCGATCCTTATCGGTGAACCCGGTGTTGGTAAAACAGCGATCGTGGAAGGCCTTGCCCTCCGCATCGTTCAACGCAAAGTATCCCGCGTGTTGTTTGATAAGCGTGTGATCTCCCTCGATCTTGCCGCACTCGTTGCGGGTACCAAGTATCGTGGTCAGTTCGAAGAACGTATGAAAGCGATCATGAACGAACTCGAGAAGAACCGTGACGTGATCCTCTTCATTGATGAATTGCATACCATTGTTGGTGCGGGTGGCGCAAGCGGATCCCTGGATGCCAGCAACATCTTTAAACCAGCACTCGCCCGTGGCGAACTGCAGTGCATCGGTGCCTCTACATTAGATGAGTACCGTATGTACATAGAGAAAGATGGTGCACTTGACCGTCGTTTCCAGAAAGTAATGGTTGATCCGCCAAGCGTGGATGAGACCATTCAGATCCTCAACAATATCAAATCCAAATACGAGGATTATCATAACGTAACCTATAACGAAGAAGCAATTGACGCTTGCGTTAAACTTAGCGACCGTTATATCACTGACCGCCTGTTGCCTGATAAAGCCATCGACGTGATGGATGAAGTAGGTGCCCGTGTTCACCTGAAAAATATCAATGTTCCTCAGAACATCGTTGATCTGGAGAAGAAGATCGAAGATGTGAAGAATGAAAAGAACAAGGTCGTAAAAAGCCAGAAGTTTGAAGAAGCTGCTTCTCTCCGTGACACGGAAAAGAAACTGGCGGAAGATCTGGACAAGGCGAAGAACGACTGGGAAGAAGAAAGCAAGCACAAACGCTACCCGATCGATGAAGAAGCTATCGCTGAAGTAGTGAGCATGATGACCGGCATTCCTGTTAAACGCATGGTTCAGGCGGAAACCGAGAAGCTGCGTAAGATGACAGAAGATATGCGCGGCATGGTGATCGGCCAGGACGAAGCGATCAGCAAAGTGGTGAAAGCCATCCAGCGTAACCGGGTTGGTCTGAAAGATCCGAAGAAACCAATTGGTACCTTCATCTTCCTTGGTCCTACCGGTGTTGGTAAAACCGAGCTGGCACGGGCACTCGCCCGCTATATGTTCGACTCTGAAGATGCGCTCGTTCGTATCGATATGAGTGAATACATGGAGAAATTCACCGTGAGCCGTTTGATCGGTGCACCTCCCGGATATGTTGGTTACGAAGAAGGTGGTCAGCTGACTGAACGCGTTCGTCGCAAACCTTACAGCGTGATCCTTCTTGATGAGATCGAGAAAGCTCACCCGGATATCTACAATATCCTGCTGCAGGTGCTGGACGATGGACAGCTCACTGATGGCCTCGGACGTAAGGTAGACTTCAAGAATACGCTGATCATTATGACATCGAATATTGGAGTAAGACAACTGAAGGACTTCGGTTCTGGTGTTGGTTTCACTACCCAATCGAAAATGGAGCATGAAGACGAAGCGAACAAAGCAGTGATCGAAAAGGCACTGAAGCGTACGTTCTCTCCTGAGTTCCTTAACCGTATCGATGACGTCGTGATCTTCAACAGCCTGACCAAAGACAATATCTTCAGCATCATCGACATCCTGATGAAAGGTGTAATGAAGCGTCTGGCGAATCTTGGATTCAGCCTGTCGCTGACTGAAGAAGCGAAGTCGTTCATTGCTGACAAAGGATATGATTCTGCATTTGGTGCGCGTCCGCTGCACAGGGCCATCCAGAAATACCTGGAAGATCCTCTGGCAGAAGAGATCCTGAACATGAATGTGAAAGCAGGTGATATCCTGGAAGCTGATCTGGATAAAGAGACGAGCAAATTGAAGTTCTCTTTCAAGAAAGCAGAAACAAAATCGAAAGCGTAAGCTTGAACAGATAAAGTTTAAAGGAGCACGAGAGTGCTCCTTTTTTTATGGGTCTACTTTCTGATTCTGCAGATTGATACCGGGGTACCTGGAACGGGGAAGTTCCTCCAGGCTTTATTGGAGAAGAAGTATCGCAGAGTGCGCTAAGAAAGCGCAAGGAACGCAAAGAAAAACTTAGCGGTCTCTGCGTGTTTCTTAGCGCACTCTGCGATACTTCTTCTCCAGTCATTAACAGCATAGGCCATCTAACAAAAAATATTCCCCACTATCCCATTTTCAGCAATAACCTATTAGCTTTGCCCTGTGGCAAAAAAAATCATCATCACTATCGACGGCTGGTCCAGTTGCGGCAAAAGCACTCTCGCTAAACAACTCGCCAAAAAACTCGGATATGTTTATGTAGACAGCGGCGCTATGTACCGCGCGATTACACTTTATTTTTTGAGAAATCATATCGACTGGACAGATACCAAACAGGTGGAAGACGCCTTAAAGGAAATTCATCTCGATTTCCATTTCAATGAAAAAGCACAAAGCAGTGAAATGTTCCTGAATGACGAAAACGTGGAGTATGTCATTCGCGATCTCGTCGTGGCCGAAAAGGTCAGCGACGTTGCTGCCATCCGCGAAGTCCGTACGTTCGCTGTAGCACAACAACAGAAAATGGGCAGGAAAAAAGGTATTGTCATGGATGGACGTGACATTGGTACCGTTGTCTTCCCCAAAGCCGAACTCAAGATCTTCATGACTGCCGATAACGCCGTCCGCGTTGAACGGCGCTTTAAAGAACTTTACGAAAAGAATCCAAACATCACCATCGAAGAGGTAAAGTCCAACCTCGAGATGAGAGACTATATTGACTCTCACCGCGAAGTAAGCCCCCTTCGCCAGGCAGAAGATGCACTCATCCTCGACAATACAAACATCACGCAGGAACAGCAATTGCATAAGGCAATGGGGTGGGTGGAGGAGAGACTCCATTGAGAGACGATGGCCGATGATCGATGGCCGATGGCCGGGCTCCGCGATTTGAAATATTACTAAAACAAAGACGCCTTCTAAAATCAGAAGGCGTCTTTGTTTTAATTATTTATCCAGGCGCGGAGCCCGGCCATCGGCCATCGATCATCGGCCATCATTTCTCCTACTGCGCTTTCTTCACATCCAGCAACTCCACTTCAAACACCAGCACTGATCCTGCAGGAATGGTTGGTGTATCACGCATATCGTATCCGAGTGTATGAGGGATATAGAATTTGTATTTGGAGCCAACGGACATCAGTTGAACGCCTTCTGTCCAGCCCTGGATCACCCGGTTCAGCGGAAAGGTAATAGGTTCGCCTCTTTTGTATGAGTTGTCAAATTCTGATCCGTCTATCAAGGTACCGCGATAGTTCACAGTTACGCTGTCTGCCGCAGATGGTTTGGCGCCTGTTCCTTCTGTAACAACCTCATATTGCAGACCGCTGGCAGTAGTTTTAACCCCTGCTTTTGTTTTATTCTGACGGAGGAAAGCCTCGCCTTTTTCAATATTGGGCTTTGACTTTGATGTCTGCATATCGGTCATGATCTGGTTCATTACCATGTTGCAGGCCATTTCGTCAAGGATAAGCGTTTTGCTGCCCATTACATCATTGATCGCTTTGGAAACGATGCTTGAATTAATGTTGGAGAATCCCTGTGATTTATAAAAACTCGCCAGGCTGACACCCATTGCATAGCTGGCAGAATCGGTTTGATTTTTTAATGAAGTAAGGGTTGCTGCTGGCCTGGCAGCGGGTTTGGCAGTACCTGGCTTAGCCGCCGGTTTTGCTGGCGTCTTGGGTTTTGTAGTTTGAGCCGACACGCTGGCGGCGATTGTTAACACGAGTGCGGACAAGGCAATTTGCTTCATAAGTTTTCTATTAGAGCAGCAAAAATAACGGCTCCGGCCCGTATTTCGAAGCGCCAATCGTTAATTTCGCAAGGCCGTAAAAGTCAACAACTATGGGAGATTTTATACAGGAAGTACAGGTCCGCTGGTCTGACCTCGACCCTAATTTTCATCTGCGTCATTCTGTTTATTACGATTGGGGCGCTTTTTGCCGTATCAGCTCATTGGAGCAGCATAACCTGACTGCTGCCGTCATGCAGCGCCTTCAGATCGGCCCGATCCTGTTCCGGGAAGAATGCGTATTCAAAAGAGAGATCCGCCTGGGAGATAAAGTGACGATCAATCTCGAACTGATCAGATCGAAGAAAGATTTTTCCCGCTGGTCTATCCGGCATACCGTCATGAAGAATGGAGATACTGTTGCCGCTATCATAACTGTTGATGGCGCATGGCTGGATCTTTCCCGCCGGAAGCTGGCAACACCTCCCGAGGAAGTGCATGCGGTATTCTCCCAAATGCCGACGAGTGAGGATTTCGAATGGCTGGCGTAGGAGTATCGCAAAGGACGCAAAGAAACCGCAGAGAACGCAAAGAAAATCTTAGCGCCCTTTGCGGTTTCTTTGCGTCCTTTGCGATACTGAACTACGATGCTCAAACTTCAAAATACTTCACCTTAGACAGATCCGCCTGGGAGATAAAGTGACGATCAATCTCGAACTGATCAGATCGAAGAAAGATTTTTCCCGCTGGAGGAAGTGCATGCGGTATTCTCCCAAATGCCGAGGAGTGAGGATTTCGAATGGCTGGCGTGGGAGTATCGCAAAGGACGCTAAGAAACCGCAGAGAACGCAAAGAAACCGCAAAGGACGCAAAGAAACCGCAGAGAACGCAAAGAAAATCTTAGCGCCCTTTGCGGTTTCTTTGCGTCCTTTGCGATACTGAACTACGATGCTCAAACTTCAAAATACTTCACCTTATCCGGGTAACGCTCCGCATAAGACGCCACAAGGTTCCTGATAAAAAGATTCTCCTTATACGGAGTGATCAGGTCTTTCAATGATTCTGCATTCATCACAGTGATGTCCGTTGGTAAATACCCCATTCCATAAAACTTTCCATCCCACACCAGTATGCAAGATTTTTCCGAAGATCCCAGGCCCTGGTCAATGATCATGTAAGAGGCCTGTATGCCCGATAATGATCCGATCGCGGAGCTGACACGCGCATTATACGCTAAGGCATCTTCTGCATGTTCACAAGCCCCATGACAGTAATGTTCCCGCATGCCCTCACACTCTCCTGAAGTTTGTATAAAACACAATTTCGGACATAGCTGATGATCTTTGATCAGCTTTCGCAATATCGCATGGCCTTCAGTCAGGTAATGAAACGTATAAACCGGCCGCAACTGCTTTTTATTTCTTTCTATCGCCAGACGATGATAACCGTTCCGGTCTTCATACATAAAAATCCCATACATGTTCTCCGCACTCTTCTGCGAATAATTGAACATCGGCCATAGTTTCTTGATCTCTGTAGATTCAAGGATCTGCGCCATCAACTCTGTGCCGCACGACTTAAAACTGATCGCATACGTGTGCTTCAGGAAATTCTGACGTTGCCTGCTGGCGGAGTTATTGCTGAAATGACTGTTCACCCTGTATCGTATATTCTTCGCTTTCCCCACATAAATGATCTTTCCCTTTTCATTATGGAAATAGTATACCCCCGGAGTATAGGGCAGCTGATCAAAATGTTCTTTCGGCACATTGGGAGGAAGAACATTTTCTTTTGAATTCCTGCCAAGACTTTTAAGGATGAACTCTTTGTCTTTCTGCATTAACATCCCAAACAGGATGGCCGTTGCGGTAGCATCACCACCTGCCCGGTGCCGGCCGGTGATCCTGATCTCAAGCGCATCGCAAAGCTTTCCCAAACTATAAGATGCATGTCCCGGAATGATCTTCCTGCTCAGCCTGA
Source organism: Terrimonas ginsenosidimutans (assembly GCF_022012415.1). GTDB lineage: Bacteria > Bacteroidota > Bacteroidia > Chitinophagales > Chitinophagaceae > Terrimonas_A > Terrimonas_A ginsenosidimutans. The sequence goes on along the minus strand of NZ_JAKLTR010000006.1, from coordinate 349,508 downwards.
CCGTACAAAGCTTCTTCACCTGAAGATCATAACCAGCAGCCTGCAGATGCGCTTTGATAAATGAATGATCAAAATTCACATTATGTGCTACAAAAACACGGTCCTTCAAAAACGAATACACTTCTTCCGCCACCTCCTCAAACTTCGGCGCTGCTTCCACCATCTCATCCGTAATGCCCGTCATCGCCTGGATATACCGGGGTATAGGCTGACAGGGATTGACCAGCGACTGGAATGTATCCACCACCTTCTCCCCATCAAAAAGATGGATACAGATCTCCGTGATCCCATTCGCGGAAGCGTATCCTCCTGTCGTCTCTATATCAACCACCGCGTACATGTGAGCGAGTTTTAAGAAGTTTAAAAGTTTAAAGGTTTAAAAGTTTTATAGTTTGCTGCTTCATTGGTTTAATGATTTGCGGTAAATCAGCAACGTATTAAGTCCCGCTGCTGATTCATGAACCCTGCCGTTATGGTAACTTTTAAACTATTAAACAATAAAACTATTAAACTTCCACTCCTTTCCCAAACATTTTAGCATTTTCCGGGAAACCACTAATTTCGTAAAAAAATACAAAGAGTGGAAGAAGAAAAATTCCTGATGTTCAGGAACAGATTGACAAAGGTTTATAAACACCTGGGCAAGCAGGCGCGGCGCCTCGGAGTGAGCTGTTACAGGGTTTATGACCATGATCTCCCGGAATTCCCGCTTTGTATAGAGTTTTATAATGATAAGTTGTACGTGGCCGAGTATAAGCGCCGGCACAATATGTCCGAAGAGGAGCATGATAACTGGATGGAGAAAACGCTGACGGTGGTTTCTGAATTGCTTTCGGTGGACAAGGAGAATATCTTCCTGAAACTCCGCCAGCGCAAGCCCGGCAGACTGGGACAATATCAGCGCGTGGATGTTTCCCAGAATGAATTCGTAGCAACGGAGAACAGCCTTCAGTTCATCATCAATCTCAGCGATTTTCTCGATACCGGTTTGTTCCTGGATCACCGGACCACCCGCCAGATGGTGCGGGATAAAAGTGAGGGTAAAAAGGTACTCAACCTGTTCGCTTATACAGGATCATTTTCCGTATATGCCGCAGCCGGTGGTGCCAGTGAAGTAGTAACCGCTGATCTCTCGAACACGTATCTGAAGTGGGCGGAAAGAAATATGGTGATGAATGGATTTGAAGATCCGGCTAAATACAGATTCGAGCAAACGGATGTAATGCAGTATCTGAAAACACTTCCCGCAGATCATTACGATATCATCGTGATGGATCCCCCGACCTTCAGCAACAGCAAACGGATGGACGGCATACTGGACATTCAACGGGATCACGTTTCCATGATCAATGATTGCATGCGCGCATTAAAAAAAGATGGCGTGCTTTACTTCAGCACAAACGCAAGAACATTTGTGCTGGATGAAAAATCGATCCAGGCATCATCGCTAAAAAATATTACAAAGGCGACAACACCTTTCGATTTTGAAGGACGTCTGTTCCGCTGGTGTTATTACCTGGTCAAATAATGTTTTTTCAGCAGGAAGTAATATGCCGCGAACATGTGATTCGCAAAAGGTTTGTCCATGTCCTGCGGAAAAGTTTTATAGTATTCTTCATCTGCCATCAGAATAACAGGAACACCTGCCCTCATGTAATTGCTGCCATGCACATAGGCAGGCTCTTTTAACTGGGGCAGTTGTTTTCTAATAGCCATCCTGTACATTTTCCGGCCAAGGTATTTCTCCATTTTACGCTGGGCTTTTCTTGGCTTTCTTTCCAGTTTATTATAAACCATCCCGCCGGCAAGCCGGATAAAAAAGCTTTGTTTTTTCAGCTGGTCTTTTACATTCACCAGCGGGTTGGGCAAATGAAAATCTGCAAGGGTTTGGATCGAAAAAGGTGTTTCAGGCACCCAGTCTGCCGAATTTACAATAGTGAACGCCCATCCACCGCGGGTAATGAAATCAAAATCGTAGGCATAGCGCATATCACCTACTTTGGGAGAGGCACTGCCGTAAGCTTTAAAGACGAGGTCGGTCGGGATATGTCCTTTCTTTTTTTCATACTCGAGATAGGAGCGGAGCAGCGTGGTCAATGCGCCTCCCTGGCTATGGCCTATCAGGATGAATTCTTTGATCTGTTTATCACGGTAAAGAGTGTTGATCTGCTGAATGATCTCAGGGGCGAGATAACCCAGTGAGATCGTCCAGCCGACATGCACAGATGCCTGTGGGTCGTCTGCCAGCTGATATTCGAAAGTCGTTGAGTCATCCAGCTGGAGTTTTCCTGTGGCCGGGATCATGGCGGCATAAAAATTTGCCAGCCAGCTTGCTGTTTGGTTGATGGTTCCCCGCATATCGATCACCGCGACGTTATCATTTCGGAGATAGAGGCTCCAGAGGTTCAAAAATCCGCGTTCGGTAGAACGGTAAAGGCTGGTATAAGGGTCTTTGACCGACCGGCGTTCTACTGAATCAGCAATGCTGCTGCGGTGAAAAGTGATCGATAACAATTCTGCATATTCCTTCGGGTCAAAACCGGGCTTTAGCTTCTGAGCGGAGGCGGAGAGTAAGGTCAAGGAACAAAGGATGCTGAAAAGAAATTTCATAAGCGGTTGATTGGAGGGCTAAAATTAAGGTGATTTGGTAAGAAGTGGTAGGCGTCTTTAGCCTTGGTTGGCGTAAACAGAACGCGGCGGACGCGGCGATACGCGGCGAGCGCAACGAAATACAATACTTTCCGCAGCTGATTTGCCGCGTCCGCCGCGCTCCTAAGCTATTTCGCCGGTCCGCCGCGTATCGCTGCGTCCGCCGCGTTCCTAAGCTATTTCGCCGCGTCCGCCGCGTATCGCCGCGTCCCCTGCGTTCCTGTTTACGCCCTCCCATTCGCGAAATCCGCGTCTCTAAAAAATTTGTGTGGCCAGATTCCAACCTTTTCCCAACTTCACTCTCCTAATACTGAACACATTTTTTGAAGGCGGAAACCAACATACTAATTGCGGTAATAAAGCAGGCTGGCTCGGGCGACGAAAAAGCCCAGGCCCTGCTATACCACCAATTTTCCAAAGCAATGTATAACATCTGCCTTCGCATGACCGCCAGCAGGCAGGATGCAGAAGATCTTTTACAGGAATCATTCGTACTGGCTTTCCGGAATCTCAGCCAGTTAAAAGATGCAGCGAGCTTCGGCGGATGGTTAAAACGGATCGTTGTCAATGAATGCATCCGTTACAGCCGGCAAAAACTTCGATGGCAGGATCTTGAAGATCATCATCATGAACTGCCGGAAGATGATACCGGCAACTGGATCAGGGAGATCCCTTTTCAAAAGATAAATGAACAGATCAAAGATCTGCCGCAAGCCTGCCGCACTGTATTCAACCTGTATGTGATCGAAAATTATTCACATAAAGACATCGCCACAGCACTCGGCATTTCGGAATCAACTTCCAAAAGTCAGTATCACCGGGCGCGGCAACTTTTAAAGGAGAGGATCTTAAAACTTCAGACCAATGGATGAATTCAAAAAATATTTGCAGGCAAACCGCGACTCACTGGATACGGATGAGCCGGCCCCCGCACTTTGGAATGGAGTGAAACAAACACTTCATCCGCCAAAACGGATCCCGCTCTTCTGGAAACAGCTTGCAGCGGCCTGCATTGTCGCAGCCATTGGAGCAGGTGTTTATTTTTATACAAGAGCCGGCGCAGGACGGGAAGCAGATCCACGTTTGAGCGCAAGGAATGAGCAACCTGAAGTTAACATGCCTGACAGTGCGCAGCTTTCCTCACAGCCGCCGCCCATGGAAGAAGTGGCCGCCCCGCCCGCACACAGAAAAAACAAACCTGAAATAAAGACCTCCCTGAAAAGAACAGAGCAGACTCCGCACCTATCGGCTTCAAGGCAAAAAAACGCTAACAGTTCAAAGGCAATGCACAAACTTTCGCAGAAGGCAGACACTTTGTATGGATTTGAGAACATAGAAGCCAGTTATGCGAGCATGCTTGACATCCAACTGGAAAAGCTGCGTACTCAACCTATCTATGCGGAAAACCCTGAATATTTTTCCTTCTTTAAAAAGGAATTCAGGGACCTCGAGAAAGATGAAGAAAAACTGAAACAATTACTGATAAGATCAGAAGATAAAACAGAACGTCTCGATGAACTGATGCTGATCTACCAGCAAAAGATCTCTATACTGAAGCAATTGCAATTCGAAATAAACAAAGTGAACAACAAGGTTAAGCAGACGAACGCCGGCATTCAGACGCAAAAGCCTTCTTACATTAACCTTTAAAGAATAGTCATGAAAAAAATAGTTGCTGTTTTTTTAATCAGCTTTTGTCTGAGCTTTATGCACGGCGAAAGTATTGCGCAGCAAAACCAGTCGGGCAAATTCGCTACCGAGAACCTGAATGCAGTAAAGGCTCAGCCTGGCAGGCAAAGAAATCTATACTCCACATCGCCCGATTATTCTGATACAGTGAAAAGAATAGTACGTGAAGTATCGAAGGACGTGCCGGCAGATAAAAATGCCCTGATCAAAATTGTGAATACGGTAAGGAATATTGAAATCAGGACCTGGCCCGAAGCAAAAGTCAGGATCGTGGCTTTGGTAAACGTCGAAGAAAAAAAATCGGCAACGATCACCGAAGAAGAATTAATGGAGACCGGTGGTCTTGGTTTGAAATCCTTTGGCAACCGTGTCGAGATCCAATCAGTCAACCCTCCAATTCCGGAAAGAATATCTAACAGGATAAAGAAGATCGTTGTTGATGGAAAGGAAAACGCATTGGCCACAAGTGGTCAGGGCATGGTCCTCTATGAAAAACTGCCTGATCTTTATCAATCCGGCGTTGAAGAATCGAGATGGTCAGAATCCGCTACACGCAAGATGACTATTTATCTGCCTGATAGTTGTCGCCTTGATATCGACAACCGGTATACAAACCTTCTTATTGTAAATGATATTGACGAAGGCCGTTTCAAAATGTCCCGCAGCAACCTGGATGCAAGAAACTTCCGTAAACTGAACATTGCCGCCGATCTTTATAATATCAATATTTCTGATGTAGGTGAAGCAGAACTTGAATTGGAGAGCGGAAGCTTTACCGCAGGTGCGATACGCTCTGTTGATCTTGATTCAAAAAGTTCCGAGATCGATTATGAAGGAGGCGAACAACTTTACCTGCGCAGTCAAAGTGACCGTATTATTGTTGACGAGATCGCAAGAGTTGATGGAAGGAAAATCTATGGAGATCTTCGGATCGGTAAATTGCTGAAGTCAATTGATATCGAAGGCACGAATGCTGATATAAAGATCAGAACGATCACGGCTGATGTGGAATCAGTAAAGGTTAATGACAAGTATGCTGATCTTCGTTTACCCGTGAAGGGGACACCAAACTTCCAGGTCGCATTTAAAGGAGACAACTCGACAGTGTTCGCTCCTTTTGAAAAGCAGGGGACCACAGAGGTAGAGCTTACGCTTGAGCCGGTGAACACTGCAGATTTAAGAGCTGAATTGACGAGCACAACAGCTACTGCAAAAAAAGTTACACATGGCGGGCTTTCGCAGGAGCGTTTTGATGAGCTGCGGCTTGAAGTGCTGAAAACACCGGTTGAAAAAAAGGCAAAAGCGATCAACGATATAATCGCCAGGTACGACCAGCTCAAAATCGGCAGAATAGGTCCCGCTCAATTCAAAGGATCCGGTGGTGATACAACCGGTAAACACACCGTCTTCAACATCACCTGCAATCAATGCACCGTCGACTTTAAATAAGTCTTAACACTTTCAAGCTTTGCAAAAAACAATCCCGCAACGGGCAGGGACGTTATTGCCCTGCTCTAACCAACCATCAAACCATTCTGCATGAAATTTTCATCAAACCAACTGCGATGGACGATCTGTGTATTGTCCATTCTTCTCAATGCCTTCAACTCCGATGCGCAATACAGGAAAAAAATTACAGGTTTGCTGATAGATAGCAGTAATAGTAAACCCGTACCATGGGCTACCGTTGGTCTTTATAAAGCCAGCAATACACAAAAACCCTTACAGAATCTTTTTTCAAACAGTAAAGGGAAATTTGAATTCACCGATGTTGATACGGGTCAGTATAAAGTTATTGTGACCTATTCTGGTTATCGTGAAATGGAAGCAGATCTGAAAGTGGATTCACTTCAGACCAATATAGAAATGGAGCCGGTGGTGTTGATCCCGGAATCCAAACAGATGACAGGAGTGGTCGTCAGCGGCTCTATCAGGAAGCCGCTGCTGGAACAGGAAGATGAGAAGATGATCTTCAACTCAGAAACCGATCCCTCTCTCGAAGGATTGACAGCAGTGGATGTATTACGCAAAACACCGTTTGTTTCTGTTGATGGTGACGGGAATATCCAGCTGAATGGGCAGACGAATTTCAGGGTATTACTGAATGGAAAAGAAACAGCCATGTTTGCCAGGAACCTCAAGGAGGCTTTGAAATCATTTCCCGCAGGCCTGATCAAAAAAGTAGAGGTGAGCACAAATCCATCCTCCAAATATGATGGTGAAGGAGTAGGGGGCGTGATCAATATCATCACGCAGAAAAAAGTAATGGGCTATAATGGCAGTGCAGGTGTATCATACAATACAACCAATACTTATAATGCCAGCGGTAGTTTCAATGTGAAATATGGAAAGATGGGATTGTCGGGTTACTATGGCATGGGTGGAGGAAGACCTCCTGAATACAACAGCCATTCAGAAGTAGAATCATTGAAGCCCGTTGCATTTCATAAACGCATCTCCGATAGCCGCGGACAAAGTGAATACAATCACAGATATGGTAATCTCGAATTCGCCTGGGATATTGACAGCCTCAATACTCTCAGCATTAATGCGGGGTTGAACGGCGGTGGAGGAAATGGAGAAAACAATACGCGGTATTTAACCTCGCTGCCTGCTAATGGAGGCGTTCAGGAAAGCTTCCTGAATACCGCGAGTGATTACAACTATCCGGGCTACAACCTTGGCCTCGACTACGTTCGCAAATTGAGAGGCGTTGCAGGACGGGAGCTTTCTTTCAAAGCGTACTATGATGACTCAAAAGACGACAGCTACTCTACCAGCGAACAGCTGAATCCCGGCGCAGACAGGTTTGTATTGAATGATAACAGCGCACCTAACAGGCAGGGCACGATGCAGCTTGATTATACGCATCCATTCAAAAACGGTAATAAGCTCGAAACAGGCGTAAAGTCCATTTTTCGCAAAGCCTATTCAGATTATACCAGTATGATCAGGTATGACAAATCGCAGGAGTATATCGAAGACGAAACCAATTCCAACAACTTCAACTATCGACAGGATGTGTATAGTGCATTCGCGACCTATTCATTCAAATGGAAAACGATCAGCTTTAAAATGGGAGGCCGTTTTGAGCAAACTCATATCGATGGAGATTTTGTAAAGACAGGTACACGCGTTCAACAGGATTACGGAACGTTCTTGCCAAATGTGTTTCTATCGCGCAAATTCAATAAGATCCATAATATCACATTGTCGTACACCAAGAGATTGCGCAGGCCGTATATATGGGATCTGAATCCGTTTGTCTCCAATACAGACTCGTTCAATATCAGTTATGGTAATCCGAACCTGGGTCCTGACATCATTCATGCCATTGAGTCTGGCTATTCTGTGTTCAAAGGGAACACCAACATCAATGTCCGTTTGTCGCAAAGCCTCAGCAACCGCCAGATCACCCGGTATACAGTATTTGATGATGCCACTGGTGTTGCTGCAACCATCACCGAGAACGCAGGTATTGCAAGGGTAACCGGTCTGAACATCAACATCTCTACAAAATTCACCAAAAAACTGAGCTTCAGCACGGGCACTGGTGTACGGTATACCACCTTGAAGAACCGTCATCGGCCTGATCAGCGGAACAGTGGCTTTGGTGGTTATGCGCACGCCAATACCAGCTACCAGTTTAATAAAAAATGGACCGCCTTTATATCAGGCTATTTCTATCAGTCCGATCCGCAATTGCAGGGACAGGGTGGGCGTAACTTCAGCTATAATATCGGAACCAACTACAAGCTATTCAATCAAAAGCTGACAGTCGGCATTTCCACGGTCAACCTTTTCCGCAAATACCAGGACTGGCGCTCCTTCTTCCAGGATGAAAACTTTATCCGCAGTGGCTTCAGCCGCAGCGTGGTCCGCAATATCAGCTTCAGCCTCCGCTGGAACTTTGGCAAGCTTACGGAGAACGTTTCGAGGAAGAGGGGAGTGGCGAATGATGATATTGCGAAGTAGGGATGTTCGTTGACCGTTGACCGTTGTCCGTTGACCGGCGGGAAACGATTTGCAGGGAAATTGGGTATTCGTATAGAAATAAAAAGCGAAGGGCTTTGTCAAAGACAAAGCCCTTCGCTTTTTATTTCTTCGCGGTCAACGGTCAACGGTCAACGGCCATCGGCCATCGGTCATCGGTCATCGGCCATCGGTCATCGGTCATCGGCCATCGGCCATCGGTCATCGGCCATCGGTCATCGGTCATCGGCCATCGAACAAACCGATCCGACTTAACAATTACAAAGTCTTCAACACATCATTCATACTTCTCACAGCCGCAGCGCTTTTCTCAAATTCAGCCTGCTCAGCTTCGTTCAGTTTGAAGTCGATGATCTTTTCCCAGCCGTTTCTGCCGATGATCACAGGAACGCCGAGGCAGATATCTTTCTGGCCGTATTCACCTTCGAGGGAAACGCAGCAGGTAAAGAGTTTCTTTTCGTCGCGGACGATGGCTTCAACAAGAGCAGCTCCGGCAGCGCCTGGTGCATACCATGCAGAAGTGCCAATGAGTTTGGTGAGGGTTGCACCGCCAACCATTGTATCAGCAACGATCTGTTTTTGTTTTTCTTCACTGAGGAATTGTGTAACCGGAACAGAGTTCCATGTTGCCAAACGGATCAGTGGGATCATGGTAGTATCGCCATGGCCACCCACTACAACAGCGTTCAGGTCAGCAGGGCTGCAATCCAGGTGCTGGCTGAGTTGATATTTGAAACGTGCGCTATCCAATGTTCCACCCATACCGATGATCCGGTTTTTAGGGAGACCGGTTGACTGAAGCGCCAGGTAGGTCATTGTGTCCATTGGGTTGCTGATCACGATGATGATCGCATTGGGAGAATGTTTCAGGATGTTTTCAGTAACACCTTTCACGATACCGGCGTTCACACCGATGAGTTCTTCGCGGGTCATACCTGGTTTGCGAGGCAGACCTGAGGTGATCACCACCACATCACTTCCGGCAGTTTTTGTGTAGTCATTCGTAGAGCCAGTGATCTTCGTGTCAAATCCCAGCAGGGCGGCAGTCTGCATCATATCCTGTGCCTTCCCTTCAGCAATTCCTTCTTTAATATCCAGTAATACCAGTTCAGTTGCCAGTTCTTTGCGGGCAATATTATCGGCACAAGTGGCTCCTACTGCTCCTGCACCTACAACAGTTACTTTCATGAACGAAAAATTTAGAGAATGAGGAAATTAATTCTGCCAGGTCCGCCGTTGCCTTGGCGAAAGCGGGATGGCGGGGGCAAAATTAAGCGAAAACTGGCCGTTTGGAAGTTTTTGAGAGATTATGTTTGTCCGGCAGATGTTATTTTCCGGAATTCGGAGGCGTAATAGGAACGCGGCGGGCCGCGTTCCTATTACGCCAATCAAATTTTCAGAAACGTCCACGCCTGATAATGCGGGGCTACTTCTTCAACTCTTCCAGTATCTTATCCATCGGCATGTTTCCCTCAAATACAGATATCAACTCCTGCTTCTTATTATAAAATGCCAGGAATGGAAAGAACCTCATATTGTAAAAGGTTGGCAGCATGAACTTCGTATCCCGGCCCATTTTGATATTGGAATATTTCGCCAAACCGAAATGCTGATAGTACTCCCTCATATTTTCAAACGGCATCGGGGTGATCATCAGGATCTGTACATCTTTAAAATCATCGATGCGCTTGATCAACTCCTCCGTTTCGTGTTTACAGTGATCACAATCGGGACTGAACAGCATGATCATCGTGGGCTTCTTCTTGTTCAGATCTGTTTTGGAGAAGGTAGTCACACTGTCAACCAGTAACAGCTTTACCGGGGGAAATGTCGGGAATTTCTTGAATGGGGGAGAGGTAGAGTCTACCTGGCTGAAGCCTTTCATACCTATAACTGTCAGAAATAAAACCGCTATGATCCGCGAAGTGTGTAAAGCTATTCTTTTCATACCCCAAAGAAACGGATTTTGTTTGCAATCACATCGTAATCAGAACGGTTCTAATTTTTTCATAACCTGCTGCCGCCCATTTTAACATTTCAGGAAAAGAAATATTTGGGAGTCTACGAAAATATCGTAATATTTACGAAAAATTCGTAGATATGGAAAAGCTGACGATACAGGAAGAAGAAGCCATGCTCGCGATCTGGAGAACAGGTGAGGGAAATATCAAGTCATTCATGGAGCAGATGGAAACCGCTTTGCCGTATACGACTGTTGCCTCTACCATTAAGAACCTGGAAAAGAAAGGCTATCTGAACAGTCGTCTTTCCGGCAATACCTATTTGTACAGGCCTGCAATTTCCGAAGCGGAGTACAAAAAGAAATTCATGGGGAGTGTAGTAAAAGAATACTTCGACAACTCTTATACAGAACTCGTGAACTTCTTCGTAGAGCAAAAGAAATTATCTACCCAGGAGTTGAAAGACATAATCGATATGATCGAGAAAGGAAATAAATAAGCTTTTCAAAAACTTATCTGATGCCAGTTATCATACAATACCTGATCAAACTTTCATTCAGCCTTGCGCTGGTGTATCTCTTCTATCATTTGCTGTTGCGCAAGCTGACATTCTATAATTGTAACCGTATTTACCTGCTGATATATCCCGCGCTGTGTTTTATCATTCCGCTGATCAATATCACGCCGGCGCTCGAAGCAAATCAATGGAGCAAAGACCGGTTCATGAGCATTCCCGCATGGCAGGTTGTTCAAACAGATGAGGCCATCAACCAGCCTGTAGCTGTTTCTGCCTATGATACATGGGATGCATTGTTGCTTGTACTGGTAGCGGGAACAATGGTGCTGGTCGTTCTGTTCTGTGTCCGCTATATCTCATTTGTGCGGATCCGTCGTCAGGCGAGGCTGCTTTCAGAAGGGCAAACCAGGATCTACCAGGTTGATAAGAACATCATTCCTTTTTCGTTTGGTAATGCCATTTTCATCAATCATAATCTTCATAACGAAGATGAACTCCGTGAGATCATCCGCCATGAATTTGTACACGTAAAACAAAAGCACAGTATCGATATCATGTGGGCAGAAGTGTTGTGCATGATCAACTGGTATAACCCTTTTGTCTGGTTACTGCGCAAAAGTGTCAGGCAGAACCTTGAATTCATTGCGGATGAGCAGGTGTTGAAAAGCGGTCTCGACAGAAAGCAGTATCAATATATGCTCTTAAAAGTTATCGGTCATAATCACTTTAGTATAGCCAGCCAGTTTAATTTTTCTTCATTAAAAAAACGTATAGCCATGATGAACAAAGCTCAGACATCGAAGCGCCACTTGTTGCGTTTGTTGCTGATCGGCCCAGCGGTGGCCGTTCTCCTACTTGCATTCCGCTCACAAACCCGATCGGATAATACGGCGCCGGACCGGTCACAATCAGTTTCTCCGGAAAGTAGCATTGCTGCTGTCAGTACACCTGACGCGGCTGCAAAACCAGACAGTTATGACCTGCCGTCCGCAACTTCCGCTGTTGCTCCCATTACATCAGCAGATACAATTCCGCTGCTGGTCAACGAAAAAGGATATAATATCTCAGTAAAACGGGGGGATGTCGTGGTAGTAAGAGATGCAAACAGGAAAATAGTGAAAACTGTTCCGCTTGCAGACTGGAATAAGGATCTCGCGCGGTATGAGAACCTGTATGGAGAAGTGCCGCCACCACCTCCGCCGCCTCCGGTAGAGCCGCCACCTGTTGCACCGTTCAGCGCACAAGCGCCTGCTGCGCCGGGTGATGCTCCCGCGCCTCCGCCTCCACCTCCGGCTGTGCCGCGCAATGCATCTATGCCAGCTCAACCGCCTGCTCCTCCGAAAGCGCCAAAATTACCGGCCAATGTATCCAGTATGCAGGTGACAAACGGAAGTGCGACGGTGACTCTCAAAAACGGAAAGACAGAGTCTTACGACCTGAACGATGCCAGGCAGAAAGCAGCATTTGAAAAGAAATATGGTGAACTTCCCGAGCCACCACAACCTCCTGCAGTTGGCGGGATCTCATCGCACAAGCCAACCGCCAGCGAACTGAGTTTCGTAAAGCGTCATGCAAACGTTTCCAGGGTATCCTGGGGAAAGGTAGTTGACGTCACTACTGGCGGGCTGACTCCCGGATATCAGCAAGCCAGCATCAAAAAGAATGATGTCTATATCCAGATCTACTTCCGCAACGGTAAGTGGGATATGTACAACACCAGCAATGCTAAAGACATAGAACGTTTTAAAAAGAATTACGGAGAAGCACCTCCAACCGCACCGTATGGGGAGGGATGTTAGAAGGGAAGCAGGAAGGGAAGGTTTGTAACCTCCCCAAACCCGTCTTTTGCCGTACGAAACCCAAACCCTATCTTTGCCGCCTCAAAAAGATTTTTTATGGCAAATACTGCAGATATCAGCCGCGGCCTGATCGTCAAACTGGATGGCAGCCTTTATACCGTTGTTGAGTTTGGTGAAAACAAAACGGCGCGTGCGGCAGCGAAAGTGTGGGCAAAGCTGAAAGGCGTTGACAATAACCGTTCTATCGAAAAAACATGGAACTCAGGAGATACGATCTACCCGGTTCGTGTTGAAAAAAGAGCGTATCAATTCCTTTATAAGGATGATACCGGTTACAATTTTATGGACCAGGAAACTTTTGAGCAGATCGCCCTGCAGGAAAACCTTGTAGATGCACCACAGTTCCTGAAAGACGGACAGGAAGTTTCTGTTCTCTTCAATACTGAAACAGAACAGCCAATGAGCGTGGAGCTTCCTGATAAGATCGTGATGCTGGTAACTTATACCGAGCCAGGTCTGAGAGGCGATACCGCTACAAGAACCCTGAAACCTGCGACCGTTGAAACAGGTGCTACAGTGAGCGTTCCCCTGTTTGTAAACGAAGGCGAACTGATCCGGGTGAATACAAAAACCGGTGAGTACGTAGAAAGAGTAAAAGAGTAAGACCTCATTTTATAAGAAAATGGCCTGGAATCGATCGATTTCAGGCCATTTTTTATGAATTTTGGGCTGTTTTCGGCTAAAAACAGGAAAAAATACTTGATTTGCTGACTTCGATTTCCCTATCTTAGCCGCCTCAAATAAGTAAAAACTCAAAATTAAAAATTCAAAAACGAACACTTGTAACATCCCTTGTTCCAGTGCAGCCTTGTTTTTTTAATTTTTACTTTTGAATTTTGAATTCGAATGAGTTAACCCCGGATCATAACATAATTTCAACAAGAGGCGACGTTATGATCTGTTTAGTAAAATAAAATACCTGTTAAATTGAAAAACATGGACTTTAAACAGATCCAGGAATTGATCAAAATGATCAACAAATCCAATATCGGAGAGGTTACGATCGAACAGAAAGATTTTAAAGTAACGATCAAACAAAAAGAAGAGCAGATCACCCAGGTTGTTCAGGCTGCTGCTCCGGTTGCTCCTGCTTACTCAGCCCCGCCTCCAGCCGCTGCCGCTTCTACAGCTCCTGCAGCTGAAAAAGCAAAATCCACGGAATCGGCGCTTCCTTCCAACCTTATCACTATCAAGAGTCCGATGATCGGCACCTTCTACCGCAAGGCTTCACCAGATAAACCCAACTTTACAGAAGTGGGTGACGAAGTGAGCGTAGGTAAAGTGGTTTGCATCATCGAAGCCATGAAACTGTTCAATGAAATTGAAAGCGAGGTTAGCGGCAAGATCGTGAAAGTACTGGTTGAAGATGCTTCACCGGTTGAGTACGATCAACCGCTGTTCCTGGTTGAACCATAATAGTTTAATTGTTTAAAGATTTAAAAGTTTAATCGTTGCTCGTTCGGGAGTTAACTATTAAACTATTAAACATTTAAACTTTTAAACTTAACGCTGGGTTTGTTTTTTTTAATCTTTAATTGTTATTCGTGTTTAAAAAAATACTTATCGCTAACCGTGGTGAGATCGCCCTTCGTGTGATCAGAACCTGCAGGGAGATGGGCATCAAAACCGTTGCCGTTTACTCCACTGCAGACCGTGACAGCCTTCATGTAAAATTTGCTGATGAGGCGGTCTGTATCGGTAAACCACAGAGCAGCGATTCTTACCTCAATATTGCACATATCATGGCTGCGGTGGAGATCACCAATGCTGACGCTGTGCACCCCGGATACGGTTTCCTGGCTGAGAATGCCAAATTCGCCCGTATCTGTAATGATCATGGAATTAAATTCATCGGACCAACCGCCGATATGATCAATGGCATGGGTGATAAGATCACCGCAAAAGAAACCATGATCAAAGCCGGTGTACCCGTTGTTCCCGGTGGCGAAGGCCTCCTCAAAAGCATTGAAGAAGCAAAAGGCCTCGCAAAGAACATGGGCTATCCCGTGATCCTTAAAGCAACAGCCGGTGGTGGTGGCAAAGGCATGCGTATCGTCTGGGAAGAAAGCGATATGGAAAAAGCATACGACACCGCTAAAGCTGAAGCTGCTGCCGCTTTCAAGAACGATGGGATCTACATGGAGAAATTTGTGGAAGAACCACGCCACATCGAAATACAGGTTGCCGGTGACCAGTATGGCAATGTCTGCCACCTTAGCGAGCGTGACTGCTCTATCCAGCGCCGTCACCAGAAACTGGTGGAAGAATCTCCTTCACCATTCATGACAGACGAACTCCGCTTCAAAATGGGAGAAGCTGCAAAAAAAGCGGCATCTGCTATCAACTATGAAAGTGTGGGTACCATAGAATTCCTGGTAGACAAACACAGGAACTTCTACTTCATGGAAATGAACACACGTATCCAGGTGGAGCATTGCGTTACAGAAGAAGTGATCAACTTCGACCTGATCAAAGAACAGATCAAGATCGCCATGGGTGAACGCATTTCCGGCGATGATTATATCCCCCAGATGTACTCTATCGAATGCCGTATCAATGCTGAAGATCCTTATAACGATTTCCGCCCTTCACCAGGCCGCATCACTACATTACATCAGCCGGGAGGTCACGGCGTAAGAGTAGACAGCCATGCCTATGCAGGATATGTGATCCCTCCGTATTACGATTCTATGATCGGGAAACTGATCACTGTAGCGCGTACCCGTAATGAGGCCATCGATACCATGTACCGGGCACTCAGCGAATACGTTATCGAAGGTGTTAAAACAACTATTCCATTTCATCTGCAATTGATGCAGGACGAACGTTTCCGCAGCGGAGACTTCAATACAAAATTCCTCGAATCTTTCAAACTGAAGTAGGGGGAGAAAAGTAAAAAGTCAAAGTAAAAAGTAAAAAGCTTCTGATGGCAGTTCAATGCCGGCAGAAGCTTTTTTACTTTTTTTATTATGGCAATTAAAAAAGCCTCCGGAATGATCCAGAGGCTCTTGGGCTTTCTCATGTGTGTTAAACTTATCTCAGGAACAGCAGCTCCCTGTACTTAGGCAGATACCATTCTTTATCGTCTACTAATAATTCAAGCTTGTCGACGTGGTAGCGGATCTCGTCAAAGAAAGTATCTTTTACCTGCGCCTGATAAGCGATCGCTTTTGTGCGGGTGTTATCCATTGCGTTGCAGATCTTTCTTGCTTCGATCATTTTTTCAACCAGATCACTTGCTTTGTTGATGTGCTCAGAGATCTTATCGAGGATCTGTTTCTGATTGCTGTAAGCAGACTCAGACAGGCCCGCTTCTTTCAGACCAGCGATGTTTTTCGCCAGCAGGTTCTGATAACGGATAGCAGGGGGGAGGATATGGCTGGTTGCCAGTTCACCCATGATGCGGCTTTCGATCTGTACTTTCTTGATGTATTTTTCAAGCTCGATCTCATGACGCGCTTCCAGCTCTGAATGCGTATAGATATTGTTTGTTTCGAACAGGCTTTTAGCTTTTTCAGTGACCATTGCGTCAAGAGCCAGGGGAGTTGTTTTCACGTTTGGAAGACCTCTTTTCTCTGCTTCTTTTTCCCAGGCCTGGCTGTAACCATCGCCTTCGAACAGTACTTTTTCGCTTGCAACGATATACTCGCGGATCACGTGCATGATCGCGATCTCTTTCTTCTCGCCTTTTTCGATCAGCGCATCAACATCTTTCTTGAATGTTTTCAGCGTTTCAGCCATTACAGTGTTCAGAATAGTCATCGGGTTAGCACAGTTTGCAGAAGAACCAACCGCGCGGAACTCGAATTTATTGCCAGTGAATGCAAATGGTGAAGTCCTGTTACGGTCTGTATTATCCATCAGCAGTTCAGGAATGCTTTTGTGGATGTCGATCTTCAGCATGCTTTCATCCTGCTCATCGAATTTGTTACCCACTCTTTCTTTTACATCCTGCAAAACTTTAGTGAGATACTGACCGATGAATACAGAGATGATCGCAGGAGGCGCTTCGTTTGCACCCAAACGGTGATCGTTCGGAGCAGAAGCGATAGACGCTCTCATCAGATCTGCATAATCATGTACCGCTTTGATCGTATTCACGAAGAAAGTCAGGAACATCAGGTTGGTCTTTGGCGTTTTACCAGGAGCCAGCAGGTTTACGCCTGTGTTGGTAGCCATAGACCAGTTGTTGTGCTTGCCGCTACCGTTGATGCCGGCAAATGGTTTCTCATGCAGCAACACGCGCAGGTTGTGACGAAGTGCCACCCTGTTCATGATGTCTGTGAGCAATGTATTGTGGTCAACCGCGAGGTTGATCTCTTCAAAGATAGGAGCGCACTCGAACTGTGCAGGCGCCACCTCATTGTGACGTGTACGCAGTGGAATACCCAGTTTGTAACATTCTGTTTCGAGGTCACGCATGTAAGCATACACTCTTTCAGGAATTGATCCGAAGTAGTGGTCTTCCAGCTGCTGATTCTTCGCAGAGTTATGACCGAATACAGTGCGTCCGCACATTACGAGGTCAGGACGTGCATTGAACAATGCTTCGTCTACCACGAAATATTCCTGCTCCCAACCAAGGGTTGCAGAAACCTTATCAACATTTTTATCGAAATAGTTACATACGTCAACCGCAGCATTGTTCAATGCTTCGATCGCTTTCAGCAATGGTGCTTTATAGTCAAGTGATTCACCTGTGTAAGAGATGAATGCAGTTGGAATGCAAAGAGTTTTGCCGGTACCGATCTCCATGATAAAGGCAGGAGAACCCGGATCCCATGCAGTATATCCGCGGGCTTCGAAAGTTGCACGCAGACCGCCATTCGGGAATGAAGAAGCATCAGGCTCCTGTTGAATTAATGCATCACCTTCAAATTGTTCGATCGGCGTTCCATCGCTTTTCAGCGTAAAGAATGAATCATGCTTTTCAGCAGTGGTGCCTGTCAGTGGCTGGAACCAGTGCGTAAAGTGCGTTACACCTTTGCTCTCCGCCCATGCACGGATACCATTCGCAATCTGAGCCGCTACCGCACGGTCAATTTTCTGACCCGCTTTAATAGAACCCACCAGGCTTTTATAAGCTTCATCACTCAGGAACTCACGCGCTACTTTCAACGTAAACACATTACTGTTGAAGATCGTGGTAATTTTTTTTGATTCCTCTACCTCAGTCGCCGGAGAAGTGCTGAGTTTGGAGATTGCATTAAACCGAAGAGACATATTTTTTCTAGTTTTCAGCAAAGCAAAGGAATTAGAGGAATTAAGCCAATTTTTTTTACACAATCTGGATTTTATTAGAAAAAATGTGGAAAAACTTAAAAAATGGAGTTGCTAAACCAAATATTTTTAAAATCTTCTCAGGATTTATTTGGATTATTTATTTTCTTAATGTTAAGGATGGAGGGAAATGGCACTCTTTGCCAGTCTGTGCATGCCACAACGATCGGTATCAGCAGCGGTATGGCGACACTCCGGTATCGGACGATCGCTCCAAGATTGTTCACGCTGAAGCCTATCGTCAGCAATAAACTGATCGCAAAAAAGACACAAAAGTAGACCACATTCCTGTCCCGCGTTGCCGTCGGGTCATGCCATACGATGGAAATAATGAACAGCACCAGCAGGATCAGGATCTCCACTGCGGCGGTCATTGAAAAGAAGTGATGAATATCGGGAGGGTAGGGCCGGAATGTAGATAAGGTGATCGCCTGTGGCGTGTTGATGATAAAACTCATCACCGTCGGTTTCAGTTCACGTATGGGAATGCTGGTTGTTCCCTTCAGCTGCAGAAACGCCTGCTGCTTGTCGACCACTGACTGAGGAAAATCAAGCGCAGGGTGAATGTACTGAAGGCAGAAGAACAGGATGCTGCCGATTGCGTAAACAACCAGGAAGCAGGTCAGCTTCCGTTCCGGGAACCTGCGCGCGATCAGCCAGGCAACAAGCGCCGGCGGGATCAGTATCAGCAGGAAGTTGCGCAGTAACAGGCATATGAAGAATGCGAGAAGGATACCCAGCCACCGCTTTAATGCCCAGCGTTGCTGCTCTAACGCTTTGAACACATGGTATATGATCAGCGCAATGCTTAAAAAAATAAGCCCTTCTTTATGAATTCCGGATGTCCAGTACAAAAAAGAAGGTACCAGGCAGATGGCCGCCAGTACCAGTAATTTTTTTTCCGGAAAGACTTCTTTGAAAACCCTGTAAAGCGCGATCGGTCCGAATAAAGTGATGTAAGAGTAGAAAATTACATTCACATAATAATTTCCCATGCTGAATATGTCAAAGATGGACAGCATCTTGATCAATACCAGCGTTTTCAGATCATTCCAGTATGAGTTGTCAGACCCCAGGAATACGTCCATTCTTGTGCTGGGCTGGCTCGAGTGAAACAGGTTGGTGAAATATTCCGAAGGATGGTCTGTAAGTAGCTTCAATTCTTCCAGCGAGTGATAATGATAAGCCCAGGTATCCACCATCTCTGCGTAGCTGCCATAATAAATTCCAACCCACCCGTAAAAGATCCCGGCCATTACTTTCGCCAGAAAAAGGATCACCAGCTGATCTTTGTTCAATCCCGACTGATTGAAAAAACGGGTCCGCGTAACAAACCAGGAGAAGACCACGAGATAGATTACAAAAAGGAAATATTCCAACAGCAGCTGTTTTGCTGCAAAATAAAAATAATCGGTGAATTAGTGATTGCTAATCAAAGCGTAATCAGGTAAAAAAGTAAAAAGTCAACAGTAAAAAAGAGGCTTCTTCCGGGCGAGGTCACTTTTTTTACTTTTTAATTTGACTTTTGACTTAGCCCTGCTTTCCTTAATTTTGCGGCTTCTCCAATCAATCTTCTACATGGAAATAACAGCAAAAACGGCGCAGCAGCTCAGACTGACTGAAGAGGAATTTGAACTGATCAAACAGAAACTGGGGCGTACCCCGAACTTCAATGAACTCTGCGCATTCAGCGGCATGTGGAGCGAACATTGCAGTTATAAGAACTCTATCAAATGGCTTAAAACGCTGCCCCGTGAAGGCGGCAGAATGCTGGTAAAAGCCGGTGAGGAAAATGCGGGATTGATGGATATCGGTGACGGCCTTGGCGTTGTATTCAAGATCGAGTCACATAATCACCCTTCAGCGATCGAACCATTCCAGGGGGCAGCTACCGGTGTCGGCGGTATCCACCGGGATATCTTCACCATGGGTGCACGCCCGATCGCTTCCCTGAACTCTCTCCGTTTCGGCAAGCTCGAAGAAGATAAAACTCAACACCTGCTCTCCGGCGTGGTGCACGGCATTGGCCATTACGGCAACTGCTTTGGCGTACCAACTGTTGGCGGGGAAATATATTTTGATGAATCCTACCATACCAATCCGTTGGTGAATGCGATGAGCGTAGGTATTGTAAAGAATGGTGAAACCGTTTCTGCCACTGCCCTCGGAAAAGGCAATCCCGTCATGTTCGTGGGTAGTGCAACCGGCAAGGACGGTATCGGAGGTGCTTCTTTTGCATCCGCTGATATCACGGCGGAAAGCGCCCAGGACCTTCCCGCCGTTCAGGTAGGAGATCCGTTCCAGGAAAAGAAACTGCTAGAAGCCTGCCTGGAAGTGATCCAGACCGGTGCCGTAGTGGGAATGCAGGATATGGGTGCCGCAGGCATCATCTGCTCCACCGCGGAAATGAGCGCGAAAGGTGGGGTGGGAATGCGTATCGACCTGGACAAAGTTCCAACTCGCCAGAGTGAAATGAAAACCTGGGAACTGCTCCTTAGCGAAAGCCAGGAACGTATGCTGCTCGTTGCGGAAAAAGGCCGCGAAGAAGAGGTAAAACGTGTTTTTGAAAAATGGGATCTTCCTTGTTCCGTGATCGGTGAAGTAACCGAAGACGGAATGCTGGATTTCTATATGAACGGAGAGCTTGATGCTTCTCTTCCCGCAAACGAACTGGTACTGGGTGGCGGCGCTCCTCAGTATGACCGCGAATACCGCGAACCGAAGTACCTCGCAGAGATCGCTAAGTTCAAACCAGAATCTGTTGCCGTTCCTGAAGATCTGAAAGCTATTGCTGAAAAGATCATCGCACTTCCTTCTATCGCTTCCAAACGCTGGATCTATACACAGTATGACAGCATGGTTGGAACAGTGAACACTTCCACCAATACACCGACCGATGCAGCCGTTGTTGCGGTAAAAGGCACAACAAAAGGCCTGGCCGTTACGACGGATTGTAACAGCCGCTATGTATTTGCCGATCCATACAAGGGGACGATGATCGCGGTGAGCGAAGCAGCCCGTAATATCGTCTGCAGTGGTGGATTGCCACTTGGTGTTACGAACTGCCTCAACTTCGGTAACCCTTATGATCCTGAAGTATACTATCAGTTCGTCAACGCCATCAAGGGCATGGGCGAAGCCTGCCGCAGATTCGATACGCCCGTTACTGGTGGTAACGTGAGCTTTTACAATCAGAACCCGGATGGTCCGGTAAATCCAACGCCAACCATCGGTATGGTTGGTCTGCTGGAAGATATCCGCGAGAAGATGACGCTCGACTTTAAAGAAGAGGGCGATATCATTTATGTATTGGGTAATATCACTGACGATATCAATTCATCAGAATACCTCCATCGTGTGCAGGGTGTGAAATATTCTCCCGCTCCGCATTTCGAACTGGAAGAAGAATATGCGCTGCAGCAACAACTCGCTTCGCTGATCAAAAGCAAACTGGTGCGTTCTGTACATGATGTAAGCGAAGGTGGCGTGTATGTAACACTTTGCGAAAGCGGCTTCAACCGCGAACTCGGTTTCTCTGTCTCCACCAAAGGTGGCATCCGCAAAGATGCATTCCTCTATGGCGAAGGTCAGAGCCGCGCGATCGTTACCGTTGCACTGGCCAATGTGCAGGCTTTCGAAGCCGCCCTTAATATACCTTTCGAAAAGATCGGTGTGGTAAGCAGCGGCGAAATCGCTGTTGACGGCGACTTCTGGGGAACGATCGACTGGTGGAAAGACACTTATGATACCGCGATTGAGAATTATCTGGCGAAAGAGGATGCGGGATCGGCACTGACGGCGATCTGATTCGTTGACCGTTGTCCGTTGACCGTTGACCGTGAAGAAATAAAAAAGAGAAGGGCTTTTATCAAAGAAAAGCTCTTCTCTTTTTTTATAGGCAAATTCGAATTCTCTTGTCTCGCCTTCCGGTCAACGGTCAACGGTCAACGGACAACGGTCAACGAATCTCAGTCTTTCGCAATCTTCTTATAACTCGCCACCACGCCCCGGATCAGCGACGAACTGAATCCCCGGTGTTCCATTTCGTTGAGGCCGGCGATGGTGCATCCTTTTGGAGTGGTTACTTTATCTATTTCCTGTTCGGGGTGGGTGCCTTTTTTGAGAAGCAGTTCGGCGGCGCCTTTTACGGTTTGGGCAGCGATGAGTGAGGCGGTGGTGGCGTCAAAACCGATCTCAATACCACCCTGTATGTTTGCGCGGATATAACGCATGGCATAAGCCGTGCCGCAGGCGCCAAGGATGGTCGCGGCTTCCATCAGCTTTTCATCGATGGTGACGATCTTGCCCAATGTGCTGAACAGATCGTTTACATATTTTGCTGTTGCTTTATCCGCGTTCTTACTGCAGATGCAGGTCATGCTTTCCTGGATGGCGATCGCTGTATTCGGCATCGCACGGAAATAGGTCAGCTTCTTGCCCACCAGTTCTTCCATGTCTGCGAGCAGTACACCGGTCACCACAGAGATCAGCGTTTTGTTTTCGTTCAGCGATTCTTTTACTGATCTGAGTACATCTGCCACCTGGAATGGTTTAACAGCAAGAATGATGATCTCATTTTTATTTACAGCTTCTGTATTGTCGTCTGTAACATGAACCCCTTTTTCTTTCAGAGGTTTTAATGTAGCCACATTCCGTTTGGTGATGGTGAGATCTCCGGCCTTACTGAATCCGCTGTTCAATAACCCTTCTGCTATAGCCGTTCCAAGATTACCTCCGCCGATGATGGCAATACGTTTTCCCATACCTTGTTTTTTATAAAGATAATGCTTCGTTATTTCTCTACCTATTTGATAGGTTACTGGGGCGTGGTTCGCCATTTAAATTATTTGCCGGACATCAGAATAATTCTCCGGTTTCCATATCAAGTTGAAGGAACGACTGATCGAGATGGTATTTTGTACGTGTTCTGCCCTTTGAATAATTTGAATTAGGGCTGATCAGATCTACCGCGGAAAAATTTAACCGCAGGGCTCTTCGTGCTGTGTAATCTTTTGCGCCGTAGATGATAAAACCATTCGCACTTCTTTGAAGTTTGAAATAATTGCTTGCGGAATAGATGAACATATCTTTCCCATCGCAGTAGCCCCAAAGTTCATGCTGTAAGATCTGATCTCCTTTGTCATTCTTTATGTAGAGAAAATCGCCTTTACTGCCTTCTTCAACAGTGAAATCGATCACGGTTGGTTTATTGTTCCGGAAATCATCATAAGAAAGATAAAGTCCCCTGACTGGTTCCGGATTCTTTAATACCGGGATCCCGAAGCGCCTGGTATAATGTTCATTCAGCTGTTTAGGCTCAAGTTTCCGGGCGTTATTCCGATGCTTATCCCAGTTAGCCTGTACCATTTTTTGTACAAAGGCATCCAGCGCTGCTTCTGTATAAGACTGACCTCCACCATAATTCACCTGCCTGTTACCGGTGATCGTTGTATCGAATCGAAATACCGGCGTATAGAGGTTGGTGTTATTATCCTGCAAATAGAGTTCGGCTGCGAACAATATACCGGGCAGTTCGGTCATGTCGAATTTTTTTTGCTTATCCTCCGTTGAAGACAGATAGATATGATTCGACAGCATCATCTTTTTAATAAAGCAATGAAGGGTGAACGGATTGTTTTTATCAAGTGGAGCGCGTGTTGTAATGAAATTAGCGATGGTACCATGAAACCCTTTCGCCAATTTGATCAGCCGCAATTCCTGCGCAGATTCTTCCAGGCCGATCGAAGATGTATCGAAACGGACATCATGTACCAGGAATTCAGCTGCAGGCAAAGATCCTATTGCCGGACCGGCGGACAACTTCATCGGGATAAGCTTTGGCTCGTCCCACTGACCGAAACCGGATACTGAAAAAAATAACAGGATGATCATGAGGCCATGAGCCCGGAGATTCCGCGTAATGAACTGCATGGGTTAGGTTTATGGTGGTTTTACAGACCCACAAAATATCAGTTTTTCACAAAAAAAAACTAAGATTTTCGCTGGCGCGAAAAATTGAATTAACTTTGCATGACCTCCCGGAAATTTTCCCAGAAAAATCTCTTTCGGATGGTCGGTTGGGCGACATTTTTCAACAAGCTTTATTCTAAAACGGTTCTCATAGTTTAATTAACAGTAATGTTTACGCAGAGCTGTTTAAGGACCCTTTTTTTGTGAATTTTAGAAAATAAATTGACCGGTTATGGCTAAATATATATTTGTTACGGGGGGAGTTACTTCGTCACTTGGTAAAGGGATCATCGCAGCGTCTTTGGCAAAACTGCTACAGGCGAGAGGATTAAGAGTTACAATCCAGAAATTTGACCCCTATATCAACGTAGACCCGGGTACACTGAACCCTTACGAGCATGGTGAGTGTTATGTAACGGAGGATGGCGCTGAAACCGATCTTGATCTCGGTCACTATGAGCGTTTCCTGAATATATTCACTTCTCAGGCAAACAATGTGACGACTGGTCGTATTTACCAGACTGTAATTAATAAGGAGAGGGAAGGAGCGTACCTCGGAAAAACCGTGCAGGTTGTTCCGCATATCACTGATGAGATCAAGCGCCGCATGATGGTGCTGGGCCAGGGTGATAAATATGATGTGGTGATCACGGAGATCGGTGGTACCGTTGGTGATATCGAAAGCTTACCATTTGTGGAGGCTGTACGTCAACTACAGTGGGAATTGCCCGAAGAAGACACTGTAGTGATCCATCTTACACTGATCCCTTATCTGAAAGCGGCAAAAGAATTAAAGACAAAGCCAACCCAGCACAGCGTAAGAATGCTGAGCCAGGAAGGTGTGCACCCCGATATTATTGTTTGCAGAACTGAGAGGTCTCTCAATCCTGAGATCCGCAGGAAGATCGCTCTTTTCTGTAATGTAAAACCTGAGGCGGTTATAGAATCGATCGATGCGTCGACGATCTATGAAGTTCCGTTAATGATGATGCGGGAGAAGCTGGACATGATCTGTCTGAAGAAGTTCAACATCACGCCAACACAGGAGCCTGAACTGGTCAAATGGAAGGAATTCCTGGACAAGCTGAAATATCCGAAGAACAAGGTGACGATCGGTTTGATCGGCAAATACCTTGAGCTGCAGGATGCCTATAAATCAATCCTTGAAGCATTTGTACATGCAGGTGCAATGAACGAATGTGAGGTCCAGATCCAGAATGTACATAGCGAATACATCACCGATACAAATGTGAAGGAAAAACTGGGTGGTCTGGATGGACTGCTCGTTGCTCCTGGTTTCGGGATGCGTGGCGTGGAAGGAAAGATCATTGCGGTGAAATACGCACGTGAGAAAAAGCTGCCATTCTTCGGGATCTGTCTTGGTATGCAGATGGCTGTGATCGAATATGCGAGAAACGTGATCGGGCTGAAAGATGCTCATTCAACAGAAATGGATCCGCAAACCCCGAACCCGGTGATCGACCTGATGGAAGAACAGAAAGAGATCACGGCAAAAGGCGGTACCATGAGACTGGGCGCATATCCTTGTGTTGTCAAGGAAGGCACACTTGCTTATAAAATTTATGGCAAAGCTAATGTGAGCGAACGCCACCGTCACCGTTGGGAATTCAACAACAGCTACCTGGAGCAATTCGAAAAAGCCGGAATGGTAGCGAGCGGTAAAAACCCGGCAACAGGCTTGGTGGAGATCGTCGAGCTTCCCAATCACCCGTTTTTCATTGGTGTGCAATATCACCCCGAGCTGAAAAGCACTGTGGAAAGCCCTCAGCCTGTCTTTGTGAACTTTATTAAAGCAGCGAAAGAACACGCAGAGAAACTGTCTGATGTAAAGAACCCTTCACTGCAGAGTGAAATGATCTGAGGAACGGAGGACAGGTTTGAGAAGTTTCAGAGGTCCGGAAATTGTATAAGTTCCCAAGGGTAGTACAACATAAAGTTATTCAAGAAATTAAGGTTTGAGTGTACAGTTAAGTACGCTCAAACCTTTTTCATTAATGCACGGAATCAGTTAACGGCGGTCTAAGGAACCTCGAAACCTTCCAAACCGCCCAAACTTCCCAAACCTTCCAATCCTCTCACCCCCTCACCGGTTAAAACCCGTTTCTCGCCTAAGTTCCGCCCCGGAACCCCTTAGTTTCGATGGCTAACACCTATCTTTGCCACCTTTAAATTTTACCCCTCGATGAAGTTTGATCGCAATACAGTCCTAGGCTTTGTAGTGCTGGCGGCTCTGTTCTTTGGCTATTTCTTTTTTACCAATAAAGAGCAGGCAGCGTATCGCAAAGAGAAGGCAAAGCAGGATTCCATCCTGAATGCCAATAAGCCCAAACCAGATACCGCAGCCCAGCGGCTGGATTCCGCAGCTGCAGCCGCATTGCGCAAATCTACCCAGTCAGGGTTCCTGAACGATTCTTCTGATGTGAATGAACATGTCATCTATGCGGAGAACGAATTGTTCCGTGTGGCATTCTCTTCCAAAGGAGGTCAGCCAAGATCTGTAGAACTGAAGAAATTCAAGAACATGGACAGCGGGCACGTAAAACTGTCTAATTCCGCGTTCAACCAGATCAGCTATCGTGTGAATACCGGTGCCGGTAACAGTATTGAGACTTCTGACCTCAATTTCTCGAGAATTGACTCTGTAAAGAATGCTGACGGAAGCAGTACATATTCATTTACCCGCGGATCATCCGACAGCAGCAATACTACCTCTATCGTTCACCGCTATACGATCAAACCCGGCCAGTATATGATCGATTTTGATGTAGAGCTGAATGGCGTGCCTCAACTGCTTTCCCAAAATAACCTGAACCTTACCTGGCAGTATGCAGCTGATCAGCAGGAATCGGATATCAGCTTCGAAAAGCAGAACACACAGGTCGGATACATTGAAGACGGAGATTTCGATTATCATACTATCGGGCGCACAAGCAGTGTCGACCTCGAAAAGAAAGTTAAATGGGTAGGCGTTCGTCAGCGCTTCTTCAATACGTTCCTGGTTTCAAAGTCTGAATTCACTTCCGGCAAAATGACCTGGAATATTCCTCCTGATGATAAGAAAGTGCTGGTAGAAGCCGTCTCAAATATGCAGGTGGCTGTGCCTTCCGGCAGTAATGCGAAGCTTGGGTTTAGTATTTTCTATGGACCGGCTGATTTCAAAACATTGAAACAGGCAGATCTTAAACTGGAAAAACTGGTAAACCTTGGCCAGGGACCGTATGCGTTCGTTCGTCCATTGAACCGTTATGTGATCATGCCGGTATGGGACTTCCTGAAAAGCTTTGTAGGGAGCTTTGGCCTGGTAATCGCCCTGCTGACGCTGATCATCCGTTTGCTTATCTCGCCGCTTTCTTATAAGAGCTACCTGAGTGGTGCAAAAATGAAAGCGCTTCGACCTGAGATTGCCACACTGAAAGAAAAGTTTGGTGCTGACCAGCAGGCGATGAGCATGGAGCAGATGAAGCTTTTCCGCGAAGCTGGCGTAAACCCACTGGGTGGCTGTATTCCCGCTTTGCTGCAGATCCCGATCTTCTTCTCCCTTTATAGTTTCTTTAGCTCAAGCGTTGACCTTCGTGGTGCTGACTTCCTGTGGGCAAAAGACCTTTCAGCGTTTGATGATTTTATCAAGTTCGGCGTGGATGTTCCATTGCTTGGCGGTCACCTCAGCCTGTTTACCATCACAGCGGTGATCACCAGCCTTGCGATCTCTTTGTACAGTATGAGTATGTCACCTGATCAAAGCAATCCGGTGCTGAAATATATGCCATACATCTTCCCGGTGTTCCTGTTGTTCATTTTCAACAAGCTCCCATCGGCGTTGACATGGTATTATACGGTGTCAAACATCATTACGCTGATACTGCAGTTTGTGATCCAGAACTATATCATCGATCATAACAAGATCCTGGCGCAGATCGCAGAGAACCGGAAGAAGCCAAAGCAGAAATCGAAATGGCAGGAGCGTATGGAGCAGATGCAGGAGCAGCAGAAGCAGATGAAAGACGCTCAGAAAAAGAATAAGAAATAAGTTTGGGAGGTTTGGAATGTTATAAACCTTCCAAACCTCCCAAACCACATTTCCCGCCAGCAATTCACGCCCCGCGCTTTGATTGCTGGCTTTTTAATTTTAACTTTTACCGGTCGCAACGTAATGACTACTCTGCGTCGTCTTTCAATCAATAACGTTTAACTATGAAACGCATTTACCTTATCGCAGTATTACTGGTGTCTGTGCTGGTCTCCGGATCGCTGATGGCACAAAATGCTCAGCCCCGCAAACTGACGGAAGCGACTATTTCTTATGACATCGTTATAAATACCAATAATAGCACCCCTAAAGCGGCCGATCTGCTTGATGGAGCGGTGAGCATTATTTACCTGAAAGGGAATTCCAGCCGGTCTGAAATGGTCAGCTCTCTTGGTACACAATCCACCATTATTGACGGGAAAACGGGGAATGTGACCATTCTGAAAGAATATGGCGAGCAGAAATATATGATCAACCTTACGGCAAATGACTGGAAGGAGTCTAATAAAAAGTATGAAGATGTTACTTTCACTTACGAAAATGAGTTTAAGACGATCTCCGGATACAATTGTCAGAAGGCGACAGGAAAGCTGGCTGATGGCAGCAGCTTCACCGTATACTTTACCAAAGACCTGATCCCGGTCAACCGTGATTTTCAGTACCTGAACAAAGCACTTCCCGGTCTCGCCATGCAATACGAGGCAAATATGGGAAAACAGAAGGTAACTTACACGGTATCAAGCATTAATTTCAATCTCGTCCCTGCGGCGAAATTTGATACACCGAAATCCGGCTACAGGGTAATGACTTACGACGAAAGCAAAGGCGCAAATTAATTACGCTAATTTGGCGAATAGCACTCCGAAGGATTGGGGTGCTTTTTTATGTAGATCAGTCACCATTACTTTTACGCATGGGCTTTCCCTAAAATCAAAATATCTCCCTGCACCAGGAAGATAATTAGCAAGATCCGCGTATTAGTATTCGCGTTTAGAAGTTGATATTTACTGTAGCACCCTGACCCTGACTGCGTTGAGTGTTCAGGTTCAATGTCACTTTCTTACGGGCAGGCATGGAATAAACCGCATGGCCTTGCTGATAAGTTACAACGGGTGTGGTGATGTTGATGTACTGCGTAGTGCCTTCGGAGCTGATCACCTGGCTACCACGAAAAGTGTATCCTGTTTGAAGAGAAAAAGAACCGGGCTTCAATGAAGAAGCTTTGTTGCCCAGTAACAATTTACGAGGCTTTTCTTTGCTTGATTTACCGTCCCCCAGTGTTGCAAAAGCAACTACAGCACTGGCAGCCAGTAAGAAAGACAGGCCCAATTTTCTGCTTGCAGCTTTTAATATGGAAGAGTTAGTTTTCAATACGAGGCAAATTTAACACTAAAAAAGGAATTAATGCAAACCGTCTATCAAGAATTTTAGTACTTATTTAACGGCTAAACAGGCAAATTGTTACAGCTAAAAGAAAAAAATATTTGTTACTTATTCACAGTTGGGGAAACAAATTGGCTTTTCTTTTGATTATTTTAAGATAACTTGTTGATACTAACCGCCAATACGGCTAGCCTCTCCTTAGTTTGCCTCAATTCTTTTACCTCAAAACCCACCGGATCATGAAAGAAAATTCATACCAGGAAGACAGGGAGCAGATGAGAGAATTACTCCGTAGATATGAAAACCTCCGGAATGGACGCTCATCCTCATTTATTGAAGAGGAATCATTTGAAAAACTAATCTCTTATTTCGAAGAAAGAGAGGAGATTCCTAAAGCACAGGAAGCGGCAGATATGGCTGTCGAGCAATATCCATACTCAGCGGCGCTGCTGATACGTAAAGCTGATCTTCTTCTGACGGTCCGCCAGTATCGTGATGCCCTTGACATACTCGATCATGCCAGCCTGCTGGACAGTAATGACATCAATATCTATATTCTTAAGACAGATGCCTATCTCGCGCTTGATGAACAATCAAAAGCGGTAGCATTGCTTGAAGAAGCATTGCAGACTTTCCAGGGTGAGGAAAGGATAGAACTGCTGTTCGAACTGGCGGACGTATACGATGATTATGAAGAATTCGACAAGGTATTCGATTGCCTGAAAGTTATACTTGATGAAGAGCCGACCAATGAAGAAGCATTGTATAAAATTTGTTTCTGGACCGATTTTACCGGGCGGAATGAAGAAGGTATCCGTCTTCATCAGCGCATCATTGATCAACATCCGTATAATGAACTCGCATGGTTCAATCTGGCGGCGGCTTACCAGGGTTTGAAGCTGTATGAGAAAGCGATCGATGCGTATCAGTATGCGATCGTTATCGAAGAAAAATTCGACTATGCTTACAGGAATATGGGTGATGCCTATATCCGCCTGCGCAAATACAAAGAAGCGATCGAAGCGCTGGAAAAAGTAACAGAACTAGCCAAACCTGAAGTGGTGATCTATGAAGCGATCGGTCATTGCTATGATCGGTTGAAGAATTATGCACAAGCAAGATTCTATTACCGCAAAGCATCTCACCTTAACCAGGAAGACAGCAAACTGTTCTACAAAATTGCCTGCACATACTATAATGAAGGTCAGTGGGAGAGTTGTACAAAACAACTGGACACCGCCATGAAGCTTCAAAAGAATCAGCACGAATATTCTTTGCTGATGGGTGAATGCAAGCTGGAGATGGGCCAGGTAAAAGATGCCATCTTGCATCTTTCCAACGCGGTCCGGATCAAGCCTAAAAAGTCAGCAGGCTGGCAGGCGCTGATCAGATGTCTGTACAAAGCAGAATATTTTGACGAAGCCCTGCAGCAGGCAGATGTTGCATTCAGAGCTACAGCAGAAAAACCTCTTTTCCTTTATTACAAAGCAGCGATACTCTTGGCCGACGGCAAGCAGAAGGAAGCTATCGTGGTGTTGGAAGAAGCGCTCCATCTTGCACCGAAGCTGCTGAAGAAATTCTTTGAACTGAGTCCGGGCAGCCTGCAGAATCAGCAGATCGCAGCACTGGCCGCCAGATTTAAGTCCAGCCGCACCCGTAAAGGATAAATGTGCTAAAAGAATACGCAGGTTTCCCCCGGATAATCAACAATTGCCGGGGAAACCTGCTTCGTTTCTAAACTCTTTTATCTCTTTAACCTCTTAGCCTTATTTTTGCGCCGGTTTTCCCTGCGGCATAAGGTCCGCATTCTATGAATCAAATCAGAATAAAATGAATTTCAACCTGTCTCAGATGCCCGATCGTAATGTGCGCCCACGTACTAACGGCATTACGATGGTGATGGACAAAGGATTAAGTCTCCAGGAAGCAAAGAATTTTTTAAGTGTTTCTTATCCCCATATCGATATTATTAAACTGGGTTTTGGAACATCGTATGTAACGCCAAACCTCAGAGAGAAGCTGGAGCTCTATCGCTCTTACGATCTTCCGATCTATTTCGGAGGCACTTTATTTGAAGCGTTCCTGATCCGCAATCAGTTTGATGATTATATAGCGGTATGTAAAGACTTCGGCATCGATTACATGGAAGTAAGCGATGGTTCCATCACGATCCCTCATGCTGAGAAATGTGGTTATATTGAAAAACTGACAAAGCATGGCACTGTGTTGAGCGAAGTGGGAAGTAAAGATGCCGCGCATATTATTCCTCCCTACAAATGGATCGAACTGATGCGCGCCGAACTTGATGCCGGTGCCACTTATGTGATCGCAGAAGCAAGAGAAGCCGGTAATGTCGGTATTTATCGTGGAAGTGGCGAGGTAAGGGAAGGCCTCGTTCAGGAGATCCTCACGCAGATCCCCGGGGAAAAGATCATTTGGGAAGCGCCCCAGAAAGCGCAGCAATTATACTTCATCGAATTACTGGGCTGCAATGTGAATCTCGGTAATATAGCACCTACTGAAGTTATCGCCATGGAAGCAATGCGGATCGGTTTACGCGGTGATACCTTCGAATTATTCCTGAATAAAAAAGGTTCCTGATGCGCTTATTTGGCCTGATCGGTAATCCGTTAACTCATTCGTTTTCCAAAAAGTATTTCACGGAAAAATTCGAACGCGAAGGTTTGACGGATTGCCGGTATGAACTGTTTCCGATCTCTTCCATTGAAGAACTGCCAAAGTTGCTTCGTGATCATCCGGAATTGTGCGGGCTTAATGTGACCATCCCTTATAAAGAACAGGTGCTTTCTTATCTCAATGAGGAAAATGAACTGGTGCAGGCAATAAGGGCCTGCAATTGCATTGACCTGCAAAGCGGCAGGCTGAAAGGTTATAACACAGATGTGCTGGGTTTTGAACAATCACTCAGACAGTTGTTTCAACCCCATCATAAAAAAGCACTGATACTTGGTACCGGCGGTGTTTCAAAAGCCGTTCAGTATATTTTGCAGAAAATGGGGCTTGCTTACCGGTATGTATCGCGCAAACCGGGCGTACACAATTTTTCCTATGAGCAATTGACGGCGGATGTGATGCAGGAATACACGCTCATTGTTAATACCACTCCCTTAGGAACCTATCCTAATATAACTGAAGCTCCTCAGATTCCTTACAAGGCATTGACATCTGATCATTACCTGTTTGACATGGTATATAACCCGTCTCAAACCCTTTTCCTCAAAATGGGAGAGGAGCGGGGCGCTGTTGTTAAAAATGGTTATGACATGCTGGAGATCCAGGCGGATGAAAGCTGGAAGATCTGGTCCCGGGTCTAAGTTGATAGTCTTGCGTAGGCCGCCCTCTAAGTCTCCCCTTCGGGCTACCGTATACCCGCATCTTTTAAGCTATTCGAATTGCGTAGGGGTCCCGCAGATAGTA
Source organism: Terrimonas ginsenosidimutans (assembly GCF_022012415.1). Taxonomy (GTDB): domain Bacteria; phylum Bacteroidota; class Bacteroidia; order Chitinophagales; family Chitinophagaceae; genus Terrimonas_A; species Terrimonas_A ginsenosidimutans. The sequence goes on along the minus strand of NZ_JAKLTR010000006.1, from coordinate 316,721 downwards.
TCTGACATAAGGCAATTATCTGCGTATCTGCGCCTTTGATCTGCGTAAATCAGCGGGAACCTTAGGCCAGTCGATTTTTTAAAAGGACAGTTTCTCTTTCGCTTCCACCGGCAAAGCACTCACCTTTTTCTTCGCGTAGTCATAACATACCATTCCTGTCTTCGCGAGCGCCACTGTCTGCCAGTTACCATCCACTTCCTTCTCCAGCTTATAATAAAGATCGAAAGACAGTTTGGTAAAATCTCCCGCGCATACAGACACATTCACAGTGTCCCCATAGAATAATTCCTTTTTGAATTCAATCCCAACATCCGCCATGATCAGTGCTATCCCTGCGAAATCAAGTTCAGTATAACCAAAGCTTCTCAGGTATTGCATCCTTGCTTCATGGATCAATGACAATATCGCATCATTGCCCATGTGCCCGCCGTAGTTGATGTCCGTGATGCGAACGGGTATGAGTGTTGAGAAAGAATAATCCGAAGGCATTTCCAATCTGATCCTCGCCATATAACCAGGTTTATAGCAAAAATAAAGATGACCAGCTTTTCTTTAACGATAAAAGCTGGTCATGCGTGATTCATACAACAAATATGGTGAAATACGAAAGAGATGGATCAAAGCTCCGCCCCTTCGTCGAGTGAGTTTACAAGTTGCAGGATGTCGATAAAGTTGCCGGCCGAAGTGGTAAGAGCGGATGTTGCCATTTTCTCCTGCCATTTTTTCAACTGGTCTTTACAATCGGCATCGGGATCTTCGCCTGACACACAGCATACAAGGTTGCCCCATTTTTTTGACATGCGGATAAAATTTCCATCAGGCGTCATGAGCATGATGTAACGATCCGCCATAGAGGGAACATTGTCACCATAAGTATAAAGGCTGCGGGATGTATTGGCGGCAGCATTGTAAACAGCTGACCCGATCTCTGCATTTGCCCTTCTGTTTGCTTTATAGGGTCTGTCGAGCCTTGCGATCAGTTTCCCGGTTGACACTGTTTTTACCTGCTCATCCACCGCTCCGGTAGGAACAGCGGAAGGAACAGAGGTGCCTGCGGTTTGTACAGGTGCAGTAACGGCAGGTGTTGCGGGTTTTGCTGCAATGGAAGGACCAGTCGGATCGTCAGAGGAAGATCCGGTCCAGCGAAGTATACCAAATGCTACAGCGCCGATCACGATGGCGGCAGCGGCATAGCGTAAATATTGTTTAAATCGGGATGGCTGACTCACTATGATTGCTTCAGCGGGCTGTCCCTGTTCGAAAGATGCCGCAATTTTACTCCAGGCAGAAGCTGGCGGATCGACTTCCATTGAATAGAGGCGTGTTGCGAACGGATCAACCTGATCTGTTTCATCCAGGGCTGAAAGGATCTTGTTCCATGCTGTAGCCGGCGGCTCTACCTCCATTGCATGGAGGCGCGCAGGGAACTGATCAGTTTGGTGCGCTTCGTCAAGGGCTGTAGTGATCTTGTCCCAGGCATTTGCCGGAGGCGTCACTTCATAATTTTCTAATTTGTCCCTTAAGTTGCTCATGACTCTATTCTGCTTTGTCTATCCTTTTCAATAAATTTCTTCACCAGGTCCTGCAGGATCATTTTAGCTCTTGAAAGCTGTGATTTGCTGGTCCCTTCGCTGATGCCAAGAATGTCTCCGATCTCTTTGTGTGTGTATCCTTCGACAACATACATGTTGAAAACGGTCCGGTAGCCGGGCGACAATTGCTGCACCAGTTCCATGATATCACGTTCGGCAAGGTTATCAAGTACGGAAAGATAATTTCCCTCCAGTGTATTCTCTTCTTTTTCTGTTACGGGTTGCAGGTATCGTTTGCGTCGGAAATGTTCGATGGCGGTATTTACAAAGATCCGTCTGATCCATCCTTCAAAGGAGCCTTCACTGCGAAAACTGTCCAGCTTCTTAAAAATCTTAATAAAACCTTCCTGCAGGATATCTTCGGCTTCTTCAGCATTGCCGGCATAACGGAGGCAAACAGCGTACATTCTGGGTGAGAAGCGGCGATACAGTTCTTCCTGCATACGACGGTTGCCTTCAATGCACCCACTGATTAAGTCGCTTTCGGGGATATTATGGTTGCTTTGCGGAGTCAAATTCTTGTTTTAAATATAAGATGCTGACCGTAAGTGCCTACCTGTTTGTAAAGCACTGACCGTCAGTAATATTAATCCATGTTCGTGGAAAAACAAAATAAGGGCATGGGAGTTTGCCGGTCAATTAGTTATCCTTTCTGCAAATTATTCAAAAATGTGACCAGTTTTTGGGTGGCTTTCGCGCGATGGCTGTACTGATCTTTTTCCGCCAGCGTCATTTCACCAAAGGCTTTATCTGTTCCATCAGGTACAAACACGGGATCATAGCCAAAGCCGCCCGCCCCTTTTCTCTCATTGATAATTTTGCCATTGCAGATGCCCTCAAACAAATGCTCCTTGCCGTCAATAATGATGGAAATAACGGTCTTGAAACGTGCAGACCTGTCGCCCACACCTTCAAGATTTGAAAGCAGCTTTGTGATATTGTCATCTGAGGAGCGTCCTTCACCTGCATAGCGGGCGCTTTTTACGCCGGGTTCACCATTTAAAGCGGCAACTTCCAGACCTGTGTCTTCGCTGAAACAATCGGTTTTTGTCATTTCGTAGATCACCTTTGACTTTTCAGAAGCATTGGCTTCGATGGTGTCATGAGGTTCCGGGATGTCTATATTGATACCGGCTTCTTTGAGTGTGAGCAGTTCGAATCTGTCACCGATATTATGCCTGATCTCGTCTACTTTATGCTGGTTGTTGGTGGCGAAGATTAGTTTCATGACACAAATATAGCTAACGCGAATGAGGCGCGGTACGCGAATGGGACGCGAATGGCCGCGAAGGTTCGCGAATGGGTCGTTTCAATTTGATGATGGCTGAATAGGCTTGGGATACTTTGTATTTCGCAGCGGCCGCCGCGTATCGTTGCGGCCGCTGCGTTCCTAATACGCCAGTTTAACTGCAGAGGTTGAGTAATGAAATCGCTTAAGTTGACTGATATCGTATCTGACGCACCAGGGCGTATACAAATTGATCTGCGCATCTGCGCATTGATCAGCGTAAATCAGCGGGAAACCTACTCCATTCTAAAAGCATAAAGCCTAAATCCCGAAGATCTTCTTCAGGCTCCCCCAAAGTTTACCTTTCGCGGTCTTATCATCCGCAATGGCGGCGAGCGGCGGCGAGTACAGGTATTGCACATTTGCCAGACCCTGTACCTGGTATTCCGGGAAGCTGACCGGCAGCCCGAAATCAGCCGGTTCGATCCCAAAGAGCAACACCTCGCGGCTTTTGAAATATTTCACGGCGGCCGGACCGCCTTTTTCGAGGTAATTATTGTAGTTGATGAGGATGATATCGCCGAGGCTCAGCTTGCAGGCGGTGAGCATCGTTGTCAGGAAGTTCAGGTCTTCGTCGGGTAGGTGGAGAATATCGGTGTTATTCACCACCACGAGCACGGCGCGTTTGTTATTCCCGAGGAATTTCCAGACGAACGGCTGGGCTTCGCCGGCCGGAGCTTTTTCCGCTTGCTGTGAGGCTCCTTCCGGTGCTTTTATGGCGATCTCCCCGCGTTGTTCTGCGCCCTCGCTGACCAAAGCTGAAGGGTAGAGGGAGGCGACCACACTCGCTGGCAATTCGATATCATTCAAACCCATACGTTCCTTTTTTACTAATGACTGTTAGTATAAACTTTTTTCGTTTCTTTGCCGAGCAAAATTAAAAAATTATGACCGAGGCTTTAGCAATTTCAGTTACAAAAGCAGAAAGGAGCAAGTTACAGGATATCAACCTGGAGAATATTCCGTTCGGCAAATATTTTACCGATCACATGCTGGAGGCAGATTATGAAAATGGGGAATGGAAGAGCGTGGAGATCAAACCTTATCAGCCATTGCTCCTGGAGCCTTCCCTGGCTGCACTGCATTATGGACAGGCTATTTTCGAGGGTATCAAGGCGTATAAAGATGAGGAGGGCAATGCGTTCATTTTCCGCCCGGTGGATAATTTCAAACGTTTCAATAAATCTGCTGAACGGATGAACATGCCGGTTGTTCCGGAGGAGATCTTCCTGGAAGGCATGCGTCAGCTGATCGATCTTGACCGCAGCTGGATCCCTGCAAAGAATGAACATTCTTTATATATCCGTCCGTTCATGTTCTCTTCAGATGCGATGCTGGGTGTTCGCCCGTCAGAGACCTATAAATTCATTATCATTCTCAGTCCTACCGGACCTTACTATGCTCAGCCAATGAAGATCCTGGTGGAAGAAAGCTATACGCGTGCTGCTCCGGGCGGCGTTGGATTCTCCAAAAATGCGGGCAACTATGGCGGAAGCATGCTGGCTGCCAGCCAGGCGAGAAAAGCGGGTTATGACCAGGTGTTGTGGACGGATGCGTTTGAACACAAATGGCTGCAGGAAGTGGGCATGATGAACGTATTCTTTATGATCGATGGGGTGGCGGTTACACCGTCCCTTGAAGAAGGAACGATCCTGGAAGGGGTTACGCGTGCGAGCGTAATGACGGGTCTGAAGGAAATGGGTATTAAAGTGGAAGAAAGAAAGATCAGCATTGACGAGGTCGTGGAAGCATATAAGGCAGGGAAAGTGAAAGAAGTTTTCGGAACCGGAACGGCGGCGGTGATCGCTCCGATCCGTGAGCTGAACTATAAAGGATTTGCGATGGAATTCGATCCGGCGACTTTTACCGTATCAACCAATGTAAAAAAATGGCTATCCGATATCCGTGAGGGAAGGGTGGCTGATAATCATGACTGGATGTGGAAAGTGTAGGGGCAAGTAAAAAGTAAAAAGTCGAAATTAAAAAATAAGTCGTTCAGAATCAGTAGTTACTGGTCAATCCAGAAGATTTTTTTAATTTGTAATTTTTACTTTTTAATTATTCCCGCAGAAAGAATCTTAGAATCTTTTGGTATTTCCCCCGCGGGACCCTACCTTTGCCGTCCCAAAAATAAAGCATTCAGAATGCCTACTATTCAACAGTTAGTAAGAAAAGGAAGAGAAATTATCAGAGCCAAGAGCAAATCAAGGGCTTTGGATCAGTGTCCTCAGCGTCGTGGTGTTTGTACTCGTGTGTACACTACAACTCCAAAGAAACCAAACTCTGCGCTCCGTAAAGTGGCTAAGGTTCGTTTGACGAACAAAGTAGAGGTGATCGCCTACATCCCGGGTGAAGGTCACAACCTCCAGGAGCACTCAATCGTGCTGATCCGTGGTGGTCGTGTTAAAGACTTACCAGGTGTACGTTACCATATCGTTCGTGGTTCTCTGGATACAGCGGGTGTAAAAGACCGTAAACAGAGCCGTTCTAAATACGGTACGAAGAAAGAAAAAGCCAAAAAATAATTCAAAATAAGTAACTCAACAATACCATGCGGAAAGCACAAGCAAAGAAACTGCCCTTAGCACCAGATCCTAAGTTTAATGACAAACTGGTAACCCGCTTTGTCAATAACCTGATGTGGGAAGGAAAGAAAAGCGGCGCTTTTAATATTTTCTACGATGCTTTGGATAAAGTTGCCAAGCAAACAAACGAAGACGGATACGAAGTTTGGAAAAGAGCTTTGGCTAACGTAACTCCAGCGGTAGAAGTGCGCAGCCGTCGTATCGGTGGTGCTACTTTCCAGATCCCGGCGGAGGTTCGTCAGGACAGGAAGATCTCTCTCTGCATCAAATGGCTGATCCGTTATAGCCGCGAGAGAAACGGTCGTAGCATGGCTGATAAGCTGGCTGGTGAGATCGTTGCAGCAAGCAAAGGTGAAGGCGCAGCTTTCAAGAAAAAAGAAGATACACACCGTATGGCTGAAGCGAACAAAGCTTTCGCTCACTTCAGGGTGTAAAAGATATACAATGGCTTTATTGGGAAGACCATTCGTCGAAAGGCGGATGGTTTTTTTATGGACGCGAATGAGCACGAATGGACGCGAATTTTCGCGAATCGCGAATGAAGCACGAATGGCCGCGAATGGGTCGTTGAGGTAGGAAAGGATCCGTGATAAGGTTATGTCTTCGGAAAGTTTGACATAGATAATATTGAATTTGCCGGCTTATTCGCCGCGTTCGCCACGTATCGTTGCGTTTGCCGCGTTCCTTATACGCCATGCCCCTCACGGAGCAGGTGTTCCCAGCCCCTACATGACAGGATTTGAGTAGTTGGCCGTGATCAGGTTGAGGAACAATTCCCCGCTGTTTGCTTCGTCCAGGTAGCCCCAGTGGCGATTACGGGTGATCTGAACGGTTTTGATGTAGGCGGGGTCAATGATCAGGTAGGAGGGATGTCTGACCAGTGTGTGGTTTACGCATACCCGAAGTTTTCTGTCTGCCGATGGTACACCCTGGAATTCGAGGAACTGGTCAAGCCGCATCAGCTTTACGCTGTCTTTAGGATACATTACCAGGATCCCCCTGGCCGCATCTGCTCCATACCGTCTTACGGCGGCAGAGTCTTTCAAAAGGTGCAGAGAATCGATCCGCTGCGTATCTACCAGCAGGTGATTGATATCGGTCTTCATCGTATCGATCCAGATGATCGGCGACTTTGTATCATTCAGAACCACTTTTTCTATTACAGAAAGCTTTTGCTGTCCAAACACACCGATCCAGCTAAAGCAGAAAGCCAGGAATATCAGCAAGCGTTTTTTCATAAAAAAGGTTTTGAAATACGCAGTTCAATATTCGCGCAAATTCGCGGCTATTAGCGCTCATTCGTGTAAAAAGAAAGGCCGCCTGCAAATTCTATACAGGCGGCTATAATACTTACCAACGGATTCTTATTTGTCGTCATCATCGTCGTCATCGTCATCGTTGTTGTCATCGTCAGTGTCGTCTTCTTCAACATCGATTTCAACTTCTTCGATCTCTTCCACTTCAACTGTATCGTCAGCTGTTGTGTCTTCGTCTTCGTCAGCAGGGAAGATCTGTTGTTGAACAGCTTCAGGCTCTGTTACAGGCTCATCTTTGTCGATGATCGGATCTTCTACCACTGGTTTTGTCTGTGGCTGTTTAACCGGTTTTGGTTTTGCAGGTGACGCTTTCTTCACTGCTTTTTTCTTTGCTGCTTTTTTTGCAGGAGCAGAAGCTACAACCGCTGCTTTTTTGGGAGCAGATTTTTTAGCCGCTTTCTTCGCTGCTTTTTTAGCCGCCTTTTTAGGAGCTGCTTTTTTAGCTGCTTTCTTGGGAGCTGCCTTCTTCACTGCTTTTTTTGCTGCCTTTTTAGGAGCCGCTTTTTTAGGGGCTGCTTTCTTAGTTGCCTTCTTTGCAACTTTTTTCTTCGCTGCTTTTTTAGGAGCTGCTGCTTTTTTGAAAGCTTTTTTTGCAGCTTTCTTAGCTACTTTTTTTGGAGCTGCTTTTTTGGGAGCGGCTTTCTTAGCTGCTTTTTTTGCTGCCTTTTTAGGGGCTTTAGCTTTCTTTTTAGAAGGCATACTTAAGGATTTAAGGAGTTGAGTGAATTAGGTATTTATGTTATTGCTGAAGTTACTAAGGTTTCTTATAACCAAATATATAAAGGAATTTTTTTTTTCACCAACATTCTCGCGTTTCCTTTTCTCTTTGAATCGAAAAAACACCATTAACCGGAATAATTCCTAGCAATTACCGTCCACCTGGCAGGTATCGCCGGTGTTTTCACTCAGGGTCTGAATGGCCGGACTTTCCTGTTTCCATTCTTTCCAGGCTTGCTCCAATGCCCCGGCAAAAGTTTCTGCCGGCTGGGCTCCCGAAACGGCATAGCGATCATTCAATACAAAGAATGGCACACCACTTACCCGGATCTGCTGCGCTTCATAGATATCCCGGTCAACCGCCTCTGCGAATTCACGGCCCTTCAGCACTTCTTCAGCCCGTTGTTTATCGAGGCCCGCATCAGCTGCAAGCTCTGCAAGTGTTCCCGGATCTCCTATATTCTTCCCCTCTGTAAAGTAGGCTTTGAACAAGCGTTCCTCCATTTCATCTCCCCTGCCGGACGCTTTAGCCAGCTGTATCAGCCGGTGCGCATCGAAGGAGTTTGCCACCACTGCCCGTTCCATATCATAGGTCAGTCCGGCTTTTGCCGCCATTCCTGTCACATACTGATTCGCCTGTCTGGCCTGCTCGATGCTCCAGCCCTTGTGCTCGGCCAGGTACTCATTGATACTCTTTCCCGGCTCTGTCTTCATGTCCGGGTTCAACTGAAAGCTTTTCCATTCCACCTGCACATCATCTTTTCCTTCAAAGTTTTCCAACGCCTTTTCAAAATGCCGCTTGCCGATGTAGCAGAAGGGGCACATGATGTCTGACCAGATCTCTATTTTCATGTCTTTAGATTGTTAATGTTTAAAAATTGTCCGTTGTCCGTTGCTCGTTGTCCGTTGTCCGAATGGCGGTATCAGGATTAAAATAACTTCGAGGTCTGTCGATCGCTATAAGATACTGTCGTCTTTCGGTCAACGGTGAACGGACAACGGGCAACGGCTTCGCCGGAACAATTTTCCACCCAGAATAACACCTCTCCCCCGGAATAGTTTAAGTTTGCGCCCCGAACATTGAACTCGATATCAAATGAAAACAAAAGAAACGACCAAACCGGCACTGCTGCTTTCTCCTCACCGGCTTTTGGAGACTTCTATCCTGTTACAGACACTAAGGATCATCAAGAATAATACTTCCCTGAATTATGAGGTGGGAGATATGAATACCGGGGAGTTGAAGAACCTGTTTCCTGAATGGCCTAAAGAGGTATTGGTATCTTTCAGGGAATTCGGGAGAGAGGCGATCGATGAAACCCGTAAGGCGATCCGGCAGAAACATACAAAGCAAAAAGCCGGAATGCCGTTTGAAACCTACTCCCGGCAAGCATTGCTGCGTCACTACCATCAGTTATTCGAAAAAGTAAAACCCTTTGCGCCGCTGGCAAAATGGTATCATACCAAACAACTGAACGGTAACAAACACTATTCAACAGCGCCCTGCAGCTTCAGTACCTTTCGTCCACGGCTGCAGTTCTCCGTAGAGAAGAACGGCGCAGCGCTTGAGTTGAGAACCTTGCTTGAACTGAATTGCCAACTGTATCCTATCGAGACATTTTTCCGTCAGTTCTATTTCCTCGAAAGTAATAATGAATATTTCCTGCTTTCATTCCGGGATTATCAGACACTGGAATGGCTGCAGGACCAAAAGCCGCAGCAATATTCCACGAACCCCGCCGCACTGGCCGAAAATATCCTGTCACACCTTGAAAAAGATTACCCAGTCAACCGCAATAACCTGTTTGATCTGCAGGAAATAGAATCTCTGCCGGTGAACAGGGTATTACTCAGTGAGCTCAGCAATACTTTTCTTATGCTGACCCCGCAATGGCTTTATGAAGGATTTGTGGTCGACGGACCCTACCAGGAAAGCCTGGAAATATTGCAAAACGGCGAGGCTTATAAGATCAAACGTAATAAAGAACAGGAGCAACAGTTCCTGCAATTGCTGGAATCGCTGCACCCAAATTTCCCGAAGCAGGCAAACGGTTATTATTATCTCTCCTTTGCGGATGCGCAAAAGAAACAATGGTTCTTAAAAACCTATCATCAATTGCTTACTTCCGATATAGAATTGATAGGAATGGATATGCTGAAGCATTTCCGGTTCTCCACCCACCAGGCAGAAACCTCGGTAAAAGTGCTCCGTGAAGAGGAAAGCAAGGTCGTACTGGGTGTGTCTGTCACTTTTGGAAAGGAAGAAGTGGTATTGACGGAACTGCAGAAGATCCTTTGGTCGGGACAAAGAGCCGTATTGCTGAAAGACGGAAGCCTCGGCATTTTGGGTGATCCATGGTTGAACCAGTATGGGGCGATCATCAAGCACGGTAAGGTAAATAAGAAAGAGGTGACCATTGCGCGATGGATGGCCATTACAGAACAAAATGGCCCTGGTGAAGAGCAGGTGCTGGGCTCTTCTTTTAAGAAAGAATGGTGGCAACGCTGGCAGACCTGGCAATCGGGCGGTGAGCAGCTGTTCAAAGTACCCGCGATGATCAACGCCAATTTACGCCCTTATCAACAAAAAGGATATGAGTGGATGAGATTGCTCTCAGAAGCGGGGGCGGGAGGTTGCCTTGCTGATGATATGGGTTTGGGTAAAACATTGCAGGCAATTTGTTTTCTCGTTTCAGAAGTCGAGAAAGAACCAACAGCAAAGCATATCATTATTTGTCCGTCTTCATTGATCTATAACTGGCAGCAGGAACTGGAAAAATTTGCTCCGTCTGTAAAAACGACGGTGTATCATGGTGGTCAACGGAAAACAGAACAATTACAGGATGGATCTGTTCAGGTGGTGATCACGAGCTATGGCACTTTCCGCGCCGATGCGGGCAACCTGCTTGCGATCGAATATGGTGCTGCGATCATTGATGAAAGTCATAACATCAAAAATCCATCCGCACAGATCACGAAAACAGTCAGTACACTGCAGGCGAACAATGTTTTCGCACTCAGTGGAACACCTGTGGTAAACAATACTTTCGATCTCTATTCTCAGTTGAATGTGGTATTGCCGGGCATGTTTGGAAGCCGCGAATTCTTCAAGCGTGAGTACGCTGACGCCATTGATAAGTTTGGAGATGAATACAAGATACAGGCGCTGCAAAAACTGACGGCGCCCTTTATCCTGCGCCGTACAAAAGAGCAGGTGGCGGTTGATCTTCCGGAAAAAACAGAGTCTATCCTCTGGTGTCACATGCCGGCAGGGCAACGCGAGTTGTATGAACATATCAAGAGCCAGGTAAGAAGCAGTCTCTTCCTGGATATCAGCAAGCAGGGTTTTGCAAAAAGCAAGCTGGCGGTAATACAGGGGATCCTGAAACTGCGTCAGATCTGTAATTCGCCATTGCTATTACCCGAGGAAGAACGTCAGCCAGTTGAATCTGTGAAGACAAAACTATTGATGGATGAACTCAGCAATATCCTGCCCGCACATAAGGCGCTTGTGTTCTCTCAGTTCAGCTCCATGCTGGACATCCTCGCGGAGGAATGTGATAAAGCGGGAATTAAATATTATCATTTCGACGGACAGACCCCGCCATTGAAACGCGCTGAGATGGTGAATGCTTTCCAGGAGGAAGGAAATGATGTATGCCTGTTCCTGATCAGTTTAAAGGCAGGTAATGCGGGGTTGACATTAACGGCAGCCGACTATGTGTTCCTGTTTGATCCGTGGTGGAATACGGCGGTGCAGCAACAGGCGATCGACCGTACACACAGGATCGGTCAGACGAAAAGCGTGTTCGCCTATAAGATGATCTGTAAGGACACCATTGAAGAGAAGATCATTCGTTTGCAGGAGAAGAAAAAGCAACTGGCGGAAGACCTGGTGTCAGCGGATGAAGGATTTGTAAAGGCGTTGAATGAGGAGGATATTGCGTATTTGTTTGCATAGTTGGCTCTGATACTCTAGCCACGGTTTTAACCGTGGGCGGGATGGGTAGGAGGGTTCATGGCAATAGCGCCTGTTCCCGCTTATCGCCCACGGTTGAAACCGTGGGCTGCGTACGAATGCTCGATACCGGTAATTGCCATAAATGCATTACGAATACTGATGAATGGATGGTTTTAGTCAGCAGAGATTACTGTGGTGATGATACTTTAGCCCATGGTTTTAACCATGGGCGGGTTGGGTAGGAGGGTTCATAGCAATGGCGCCTGTTCCCGCTTGTCGCCCACGGTTGAAACCGTGGGCTGGCGCACGAATGCACGATACCGGTAATTGCAGTAAATGCATTGTAACTACTGATGCATAGATGGTTTTAGTCAGCAGAGATTACTGTGGTAATACTCCCGCCCACGGTTTTAACCGTGGGCGGGTTGGGTAGGAGGGTTCATGGCAATAGCGCTTGTTCCCGCTTGTCGCCCACGGTTGAAACCGTGGGCTGCGTACGACTGCACGATACCGGTAATTGCCATAAATGCATTACGAATACTGATGAATGGATGGTTTTAGTCAGCAGAGATTACTGTGGTGATGATACTTTAGCCCACGGTTTTAACCATGGGCGGGTTGGGTAGGAGGGGCCATGGCAATGGCGCCTGTTCCAGATTGTCGCCCACGGTTGAAACCGTCGGCTGGCGCACGACTGCACGATACCGGTAATTGCAGTAAATGCATTACGAATACTGATGAATGGATGGTTTTAGTCAGCAGAGATTACTGTGGTGATGATACTTTAGCCCACGGTTTTAACCATGGGCGGGTTGGGTAGGAGGGTTCATGGCAATGGCGCCTGTTCCAGATTGTCGCCCACGGTTGAAACCGTCGGCTGGCGTACGAACACACGATAATGGTAATTGCCATAAATGCATTACGAATACTGATGCATTCGCTGGTTTTAGTTAAGCGGTTTATCGACACTCCTGTTATTCAACCGGCTTTTTAGGTATTCTACCGCCATTTCGGGCCAACTCATCGGATACCATCCCAAATTCTCACAAATAAATTTGGAAACTTAACACTGTAAAGTATATTTGCCCTGTAATCTTAAACATGGGCATTAAAGAACGAAAACTGAAGCACAAGGAGGATCTCAAGCAGAGCATCCTGGATGCAGCAAAAAAACTCTTCATCAAAGAAGGGTATCAAGCTACGTCCATCCGGAAGATCGCGGCGGAGATTGAGTTCAGCCCAACCACGATCTATCTATATTATAAAGACAAAGCAGCTATTTCACATGCCCTTCACCAGGAGGGATTCAAGCTGCTGGCATCACAGTTTTCCATTCTTGCGCATATTGATCATCCGTTTGAACGCCTGAAGGCGATGGGACGGGTTTATATGCAATTTGCATTGGAAAACAATGACTTCTACGAACTTATGTTCAATCGTGAAGAGCCGCTCGACTGCGTCGACGAGCACTGGGAAGAGGGAGAGCAGGCTTTCAGGATCCTGTTGATGGTCGTTCAGGGCTGTCAGCAGGCAGGTTACTTCACACAATTCAATGCAGAATCCTTCGCCATGTTCATCTGGAGCACCATGCATGGTTTATGTACCCTTAAGATCAAAGGACACCTCGACCAGGTCGTAAAACGCAAAATGGTCATGCAGGATATTGACGACGCGTTCACACACACATTCGAGACGTTTATTGCCACACTTGAAAAGCTGAAGTAATTTTTTTGATCACTGATTAACAGTGTTAATAATGAATACGCTATTAAGTAAAACCAGGTGCACGATCCTGGCGGGAGCCCTATGCATAGCCGGGAACGCCAGTGCACAACCAACCATGCTCGATGCTTATATCGACAGCGCATTTGCCAACAACATTGTGCTGCAGCAAAAAACTATCTCCCTTGAACGGGCCGGCACCGCGCTGGATATTGCCAAAGGATGGTTCCTCCCGACCGTCTCCTTCCAGATGGGATACCAGACCGCCGGTGGCGGACGTGATATCAGTCTTCCGCTCGGGGATCTGCTGAACGGTGCTTATGCAACATTGAATCAACTGACGGGAACCAATAACTTTCCGCAGCTAAGTAATCAACGAATCAACTTCCTTCCGCATAATTTTTATGATGCGAAAGTGCGTACCACCATGCCGATCTATAATCCGGATATCCGTTTCAACAAACAGATCGCGGAACAGCAGATCGTCCTGAGTGAATACGAGGTCGATATCTATAAACGCCAACTCGTTCAGAATATCAAGTCGGCCTATTTCAATTATCTCACAGCATTAAAATCGATCTCGATCTACCGTACTGCGCTGGACCTTGCCAGTGAAGGGAAACGTGTCAACCAGAAATTGCTTGACAATGGTAAAGGCCTTCCTGCGTATGTACTACGTGCCAATGCAGAGATAGAACAGGTAAATGCACAGGTCAATACAGCAGAGCAGCAAGCGGAGAATGCAAAGCTCTATTTTAACTTCCTGCTCAACCGCGAACAGCATACACCGATAGATACTTCTTACAGTGCGGAACATGCTTTGTCAGAGATCGGAGTGCTTCTTGGCACTGAGCCCGCACCATCCGCCCGTGAAGAACTGAAGGCATTGCAGCAGGCGATCAATATCAACGAAACAGTGTTGCAGATGAACAAACAGGTGTATATGCCACGGTTGAATGGGGTACTTGATCTGGGCTCGCAGGCAGAGAACTGGAAGTTCAACACACAATCCCGTTATTATCTCTTAGGTCTTCAATTAGAAGTTCCCATATTCGCCGGTAATCGTAATAAGAACAAGATCCGTCAATCTGAGCTGGATGTACGTTCTGCCAGGCTAAACCTTGAACAGGTTCGTCAGCAACTAACGCTGGGCAGCAGTGCAGCAAGGAACAACCTTCGCTCATCCTGGCAGGTATACACTGCTACGGGTAAACAACTCGAAGCAGCATCCAGCTATCAGCGCCTGATCGATCGCGGCTATCGCGAGGGAACCAACACCTTTATCGAAACCATTGACGCCCACAATCAATTCACGCAAGCGCAATTACTGCAAGTCATTAACCAATATAAACTTCTCAACTCCGCAGCGGAGCTGGAAAGAGAAACAGCTTCTTACCTGATAAAAAAATGAGCTTATGAAAAAGATATTTCTGTTGATCCTGATCGCATTCTCACTGGGGATCGTATCCTGTAAACAGGATCCCAAAAAAGAAACAACCAACAACGAAGAAATTATTCCTGTTGAAGTGGTCTCACTTCAGCAAGACTCCATCCATCAGTCTATTTACGCTGCGGGGCAATTCACCACGGATGATGAAACTGCTCTTGGGTTTAAAAATGGTGGTGTGATCAATCGCATCTATGTAAAAGAAGGAGATGCGATCAGTAAAGGCCAGCTTCTGGCAACACTTAATCTCACTGAAGTAAATGCAATGGCTGAGCAGGCCTCGCTCGCACTACAAAAAGCACAACGTGACTATGAGCGTGCCAGCAACCTGTATAAAGACAGTGTTGCAACGCTTGAGCAGATGCAGAATGCAAAAACTGCTCTGGACGTGGCAAGACAACAACACAGCAGTGCGGGCTTTAACCAGACTTATTCTGAAATACGCGCTCCGAAAAGTGGCTATGTTTTACGGAAACTTGCCAATGAAGGACAGATCGTTGGTCCGGGTACCCCTGTAGTTCAGGTAAACGGTGCCGGTCAGTCAAGCTGGATTCTCAAAGCGGGTGTGAGCGACTATCAATGGTCGGCCATCAAAACAGGCGACAAAGCAAGTATCACCACCGATGCACTACCCGGCCAAACACTTGAGGCCTACGTCAGCAAGAAACCCGAAGGTGTAGATCCCATGAGCGGTACCTTTCAGGTGCAACTCCAATTAAAAAATGCTCCGGCCGGAAAGATCGCTTCTGGTCTATTCGGAAAAGCCACCATCTTTCCTTCCCAATCTCTTCAGGCATGGTCCATCCCTTACGATGCTTTGCTTGATGGCGATGCCGGCACCGGCTATGTATTCATCACCAATGATAACACGACTGCCCAGAAAATAAAGATCCAGGTAGATAAAATAGAGAACGGTAAAGTGATCGTCAGCGGTGGCCTCGAAAGCGCCAAAGCCCTCATCATATCCGGCAGTGCGTACTTAAACGAAGGTTCAAAAATTAAAATAAAGAAGTAAAAGAGTTGACTATATAACCTCTTTTCCCACCTTCAAACTCTTAGCATGAAGATTTCCGAATACTCAATAAAAAACTATCAGTTCACCCTGATCATGGTGCTGATGGTGATCGCTATAGGTGTATCAACAGTGTTGAATATGCCGCGCTCTGAAGATCCCGAGCTCAACGCTCCCATATTTCCTGTTGTAGTGGTGTATCCGGGTACAAGCCCTAAAGACATGGAAGAACTCGTGGTGAAAAAAATGGAGAAGCAGATCTATGGTCTCGATGATATCAAACGGATCAAAACTTCTATCCGGGACGGGCTGGCTGTACTGGCCGTAGAATACCGCTTTCGTGTAAACGTAGATGATAAATACCAGGAGCTGGTGCGGGAAGTCAATAGCCTTCGCGGGCAACTTCCGCAGGATATCTACCTGATAGACGTTCAGAAGATCGATCCGTCAAACGTGAACATTCTCCAGATGTCACTGGTTTCTGAGAACGCTTCAAGGGATAAGCTCAGGAAAGCCGCCGAGGACCTGCAGGACGAACTGGAGAAGATCGCTGCTTTAAAGAACGTAGAGATCCAGGGATTACCCGATCCGGTGATCAAAGTGGATGCGCAACTCGATAAACTTTCACAACTACATATTCCTGTAACGCTTATTGGAAATGCACTGCAGAGTGAGATCGCTAATATTCCCGGTGGTAGTGTGAATGAAGGGAGTAAATCGTTCAATATAAAAACGAATGGTAATTATCAGAATATAGAAGAGATCAAGAATACGGTGGTCGCCAGCGTGAACGGTAATAATATCTTTCTGCGTGACGTGGCGAACGTGTACTTTGACTATTCTGCGCCGACGCATATTGCCCGGCTCAATGGACATCGCTCCGTATTTGTGATGGCGGCATTAAAGAAAGGCGAGAATATTTCAGCGATACAGGAGCAGTATCTTCCCGTGATAGAAAAGTTCAAAAAAACATTACCGGGTAATATAGATCTCCAGGTGCAGTTTGACCAGGCGGATAATGTGAATCACCGCTTAAGTACACTGGGTTTTGATTTCCTGATCGCGATCGGGCTTGTGCTGATCACTCTGCTGCCACTTGGTTTAAGAGCTTCATTGGTAGTAATGATCTCTATCCCTCTTTCGCTGGGTATCGGCATTATCCTGATCAACCTGATGGGGTATAATCTGAACCAGCTGAGTATTGTGGGTTTGGTTGTAGCGCTTGGTTTGCTCGTAGATGATAGTATCGTTGTGGTTGAAAATATCGAGCGATGGATGCGTGAAGGCCATTCCCGGTTAAATGCAACGATCAAAGCGACGAACCAGATCGGTAAAGCGGTCTTGGGTTGTACAGCCACGCTGATCATCGCATTTATGCCGCTGGCTTTTATGCCGGAAGCATCCGGTGAGTTTATCAGAAGTCTTCCGATCTCTGTGATCAGTACAATACTTGGTTCATTGATCGTGGCATTGACGATCGTTCCGTTTCTTTCCAGCAGGATACTGAAGCCGCATGCGGATGAACATGGAAATATTTTTCTGCGCGGACTTCAGAAACTGATACATGGCAGCTATGCAGTATTGCTTGATAAAGCCCTGAAGCGTCCATGGACGGCCATCATCATTGCTGTTGTGATCTTTGCCGGTTCACTCGCATTGATCCCCGTGATCGGATCAAGCTTATTTCCTTCTTCCGAGAAGCCGCAATTTATGATCGATATTACGGCGCCATTGCAGTCGAACATTTATTATACAGATACGATCGCTAAAAGAGTGGAAAAAGAGCTGGCACAGGTTCCGGAAGTGAAGTATTATTCCACCAATATCGGTAAAGGAAACCCTCGTGTTTATTATAATGTAAACCAGCAGAATGAACGGACTGATTTTGCCGAGATCTTTGTACAACTTGACCCTGATACAAATCCTGAACGTAAGCTGGAGATCATTGAACAATTGCGTTCGCAATGGACACCATATCCTGGTGCACAGGTGGAGGTAAAGAATTTCGAACAGGGCCAGCCGATGATCTCACCGGTTGAAGTTCGGGTAGCTGGAGATAACCTTGATACCCTGCGTGTACTTGCCGCCAGGGTGGAAGATATGCTGAAGAAAACTGAGGGTGCGATCTATGTGAACAATCCGATACGAAATCTGAAATCTGATATCCGCATTGATATTAATAAAGACAAAGCGCAGCAGCTGGGAGTACCTACAGTGAATATAGGACGAACGGTGAGAATGGCTGTTGCCGGCTTCCCTGTTGGAACATTTACTGATCCTGATGAAGAAGGGGATGATTATGATATAGTGCTGAGTGTGCCCAGGCCGTCCTACCCTGACCTGAAGGTGTTCAATAACCTTTATGTAAACAACAATGAGGGAAAAGCAATCCCGCTTTCACAACTCGCAGATATCCGGTTTGAAACATCACCGTTGAGCATTAATCACTTTAACAAAACAAGGACGGTTACCGTAAATGCATTTGTAAAGAAAGGTTATCTGAATGATAAGGTCATCCAGGATGTGATCGGCCAAATGGATAATATGAAACTACCTCCGGGTTACAGCTATGAGATGGGCGGAGAAGTAGAAGGCAGGAATGAATCCTTTGGAGGGTTCGGCAGTATTATCCTGTTCACCGTGTTCATGTTCATTGCAGTATTGGTACTACAGTTCAAGACATTCAAGAGCACGCTGATCGTTCTGTCGGTTATTCCCCTGGGAATTGTTGGGGCAGTACTTGCGTTGCTGGTTACGGGAAATTCTCTTTCATTTGTTGCAACTATCGGGATCGTTGCACTGGCGGGGATCGAAGTGAAGAATACAATCCTGCTGGTTGATTTTACGAATCATTTGCGCGAGGAAGGAATGGAATTGCTGCAGGCAATCGAAGAGGCGGGGGAGAAGCGTTTTCTGCCGATCATTCTGACCACGCTGACTGCAATAGGCGGATTGTTGCCAATTGCACTATCCAGCAACCCGCTGATCTCTCCGCTTGCGATCGTCATGATAGGAGGTCTGATCAGCTCAACCCTTTTGTCAAGGATCGTCACTCCGGTGATCTATAAATTAATGCCTCCGAGAGTTGATGTGAAAAAATAGAGTTCATTTGTTAAGGTTTCATAGGTTCATAGGTTCCATCCGCTATAGTTCTGGTGCAAAGGAGTTATTTCATAGAGGATCAGTTTGAATAAACAATTGGCGGGATCACAGATTGCATTAAGAACTATAGCGGATGGAACTTATGAAACGCCGTAACCGATATATTATCACTACCAGCGCCGGACCAATTCCGGCGCTTTTTCATTTCAACAGGAAGGTGGATTCAGGCAGTTGACCTGATAAATATGTCAATTCAGCCCTTTCTTTCTATTTGCCTTTTGTATTGCCCTATTTTTCAGGATTGTTAAATCGCAAATAAATGATCCGGCAAAACTTTATTCTGTTTTCTTTTTCAGTGCTTTTCTTACTCTTGTCGCCGACTGTTATCGCGCAATATTCAAAGGCGAACATCTTTATGCTGGATGATGAATATTTTACTGAGTCGTTTTCTTCGAAGCTTGATGGAAAGACTGTCGTTGCGATGGGCGAAGCAACGCATGGTACACATGAATTCTTCGAGTTAAAGAAACGGATGTTCAGATACCTGGTAGCGGAAAAAGGATTTACTGTTTTTGCACTGGAAGCAAACTATATCGAATGTCTTCCGATAGATCACTATATCAAAACCGGAAAAGGGGACCCTGCTCACCTGCTGGCGAAGATGATGTTGTGGCCCTGGAAAACGGAAGAGGTGCTGGATCTGATATTGTGGATGCGTACCTATAATATTAAAAAGAATAAGCCTGTATTGAGTTTTATCGGGATCGATCCGGGAAATGGCATTTTCCTCGGAATACCGCATCTGTCTTCCTATATCAGTGAACAACAGCCGGCGCTTGCTGATGAATGGAAAAACATTGTATCCATTCATGATTCGATAAAAACGATGGAACAACGTGATGCGTGTTCCGGTTTGGTAAGCTCCTTTGCTTCAAAGGTATCGGATAGTTGTGCTGTTTTTATTCTGCGCATTATAGTGCAAAATCTTTCTTTCTACTTTAAAGATGCCGTTGACGTATATAAAGTGCGCGATCTCCACATGGCCGAGAACCTTCTTTCTCTCAAAGGGAGGGAAAAGGCTTTTGTTTGGGCGCATAATGCACACGTCAATATGGATCCTTCTTTTTTTGGGAATAGATGGAAAGACGCAAGCCGGCCGGATGTAAAAGCTATGGGATTCTATCTCCGGCAAAAGCTTCACGATTCCGTTTATATTATCGGGTTTGAATTTGACCACGGGTCTTTCTTAGTGAATTATTTCAGTGAACCGCAAAAGAAAAGAGTTTATAAAGAGATCAGCCTTTCTGCTGCAGGTCAGTCGACGATGTCATTTCAATTGAAAAGGATCTCTTCGAAACCGTTTCTGATCTGTTCGAAAGATGCGCCGGCCTTTTTGAATCGCTTGCTGCCATCGGATAATTACGGTGGTGGTGATCCGGGATCAGAGAGAAGTTTGGAGTTGGTAAATCTTGTAGCAGCATATGATGCGATCGCTTTTTTCCCGGTGACGACTCCTTCCCGGCCGCTGGAAGGCCCCCTTTAAATCTCCCGCTTCAGGCTGCCGTGTACCCAGATTTTTCCTTTTATATGACCGAATAATTTCTTGATAGCTTGATGGCGTATTGCCGCGTCCGTCGCGTTCCTACCGAGGCGGTGCATATCGATCTTTCTCATCATAATGCGGACGTGATCTCGTTCATTAAGAAGAGTGGTGCAAGAGTTTGGATCAATGCGCTGGATGAAGTAGATCAGAAAGCAGCAGGGGGAAATCCGGCAGCATTTGAAGAGGTGTTGAATAAAGGAGCGAATATTGTTCAGACAGATCAACCGGCATTGCTGAAGGCGTATCTGATCAAAACGAACAGATACTATTAATCCCGGTGCTGAATAAGCTTTGATTTGCCTGGCGTGGGAGTATCGCAGAGGACGCAAAGGGGCGCTAAGTGCGCAAAGAATTTCTTAGCGACCTTTGCGACTCTTTGCGTTCTCTGCGATACTCCCACGCCATACAAAAATTACGAGCTACGTACCCGTAAATTTACCCCACCTGACCTTTTTTGAGGCTTTTTGTTATATTGTGGCAGTATTACCTAACTAACAAACTGTCCAAAAATGGCGGGCACTGCTTATAATGATGTACCTGAAAATGTACTGATACACCGTGTCAGTACCGGGGATGAGCAGGCCTTCCGGATGCTGTTTGATCGCTACCGCGATAATATCTACACCACCATTTACCGCATTACTTTACTTGACTGGATGGCCGAAGAGGTTCTGCTTGATTGTTTTATCAAAGTCTGGACAAAAAGGGCGGAGTTGCCTTCCGTCATAAACTTTGGCGGTTGGTTATATACCATGGCTGGCCGTCTGTCTCTTAATGCCATTCAGGATGCCGCGCGTCATCGCTCGCTTCAACTTGCGTCCGCTTCTCTTTTACCTGATGACCATGTGCCTTCCGGGGAATCCTTGCTGGATGCAAAACAATACCAGGCTATCGTCAGGAAAGCTGTTTGTTCGCTAAGCGGGCGTCAGCGGGAAACCTGGGAGCTGATCAGGGAGCAGGGCCTGAAACGAACGGAGGTGGCCGAGCGTCTGCAGATCTCTACCGAAACCGTTAAATATCATTTTGAACTTGCGCTTAAGAACGTAAGAGCCTTCGTCCTTGCCTATCTTGAAGGCCACTCCGGCCTGGCGCTATTCCTCGTATTGAAAATTTTTTTCTGAAACATCCCCCCCAAAGACTTGTTTGGTGCTGTCTTGTGAAAGATGACCAGACTAACCGAACTAATCAACAAGTGCCTGGAGCAAACTGCTACAGACGCCGAAAGGGCGGAGCTTACTGCTTTGCTCAATGATGCAAACCTTACCGAAGATTCTCTCTCAGCCTTAAGACAGGCTTTTATCCAGAAAAAAGAATTGCTGCCGCTTCCGGAAACCAATGCAGATTCCATCGTTTCCGCCATCCTTGAAGGCGTTGCCGGTGCTAATGCCGATATGGATTCGCAGGAAGAAGAACAACCTCCACGCTACCGTTTGATCTGGCGTTGGGCTGCTGCTGCCTCCGTATTGCTATTGCTTAGCCTCGGTGGCTATTGGTTCGTTAACCATAGTATACAACGCAGCAACCCGCAGGCAAATGTGACTATACAGCCGGGCAGGGACGGTGCAATCTTAACCCTGGCTGATGGTTCGCAGGTTGTATTGGATAGCCTTGCAGATGGTGTAGTGGCCGTTCAGCAAGGCACTGACGTACTGTTAAAGAACGGGGAACTGGTGTATGATAAGGAAAATGCCGCCAGTGAACCTGCCATTAATATTATGTCTACCCCCAAAGGAAGGCAATTCAATATTACTCTCCCCGATGGTACCCGTGTATGGTTGAATGCTGCCAGCTCACTTAAATTTCCCACAGCTTTTACCGGTAAGGAAAGGAGGGTAGAGATCACGGGTGAAGCATACTTCGAAGTGGCGAAAGACAAGACAAAACCTTTCTTCGTTACGCTCCCCAATCAATCTGCTATCGAAGTGCTGGGAACAAGCTTCAATGTGAACGCCTACACGGAAGAGAAAAACATCCAGGCAACATTGCTGGAAGGGTCCATGCGCCTGCATGCTAATACGCATGAGGAGGAGAGAACCGCTTTATTAAAGCCCGGTCAGCAGGCAAGTATTCCCTCCAACACAAACGCCCGCGATATCGCATTGGATAAGGCGGATATTGATAAAGTGATGGCCTGGAGAAATGGCTTTTTCCATCTCGAAGGTGTGACGCTGAAAGACGCCATGACACAATTTTCACGGTGGTATGATATAGACGTGGTGTATGATAAAGAAGTAAAGCACACTGAACTGCAGCAGATAACACTTGCCGGAGAGATCAGAAGGGACCTGAACCTCGAAGCAGTACTTGACCTGTTGAAAGAACTGGATCTGCATTTCAAAGTGGAAGGAAGAAGGCTGACGGTGTTACCGTGAGAAGTTTAAGAGGTGAAAAGTTTAAGAGTTTAAGAGTTTAAAAGTTTAAGAGTTTAAAAGTTTAAATGTTCATCATCCTGGTATATGTCTAACACACCCGAACCCCTAAAACTATTAAACTATTAAACATTTAAACTATTAAACTTTAAAACTTTTCACCTCCCAAACCAAACTGTTCCAAACCGGAAAAACCGGAAGTGTCGTAACCACCTCCGGCGAGATCTGGTTTGTTGATAAAGGCTGTTGATACCTATTATTTATTTAAACCAAACTGCATCGAATTTATGCAAAAAACTGCTAATGGGCCCGGGAGACCAGTTCGCTGGTTCCCTGGAGATGTCGCATGCCGACAGGGAAAGAACCGCGTACGCTCCCGGGGCCGCAAAATCTTCTTGGTAATGAAGCTAACTGCTATCCTGCTTACGGTATTCATGCTCAACGTGCATGCAACCGGTCTGACACAAACCGTCACTTTTTCCGGGAAAAAAATTCCGTTGAAACAGCTCTTTGCAGAGATCAGGAATCAGACCGGATACACCGTCCTGTCACTGCATTCCTCCCTTGATCATGCAAAGCCTGTTTCCGTCCGTGCCAGCAATATGCCATTGAAAGATTTCCTGGCGCAGGCATTGAAAAATCAGCCGATCGACTTCAAGATCCTTCACAACACCATCGTTATTTCACCTAAACCCGCATTAATTACGCTGAACGTAAGGGACGAACCACTGTCGAACGTGCTGAAAGAGATCCGTAAACAATCCGGCTATGATTTCTCGTTTGAAGGGCCAATAGATGCTGATGCGATCCGCGTCACCGTAAGCATCACTGACGCCAGTCTCGAAGAAGCTATTACTGCCTCGCTTGCCGGAACAAACCTCGGTTTCAGGGTAGTAAAGAAATCAGTAGTGATCTATTCAAAGAAAACGGATCCTCCGAAGATCGATGAAGCCGGAAAGATCAACTTCTTCGGCCGGGTACTGAATGAAGCCGGACTGCCAATGGCCGGAGCGACGGTCAACGTAAAAGGTACAGCTCAAAGCGTTTCTACCGATGAAAAAGGAGAATTCCAGCTTTCGCGCGTTGAAGACAGTGCCAGATTGATCGTTTCTTTTGTTGGATATATCCTGCAGGATGTCAGCATCGCCAACAAAAAAACAATGGATATCGTGCTGCTTCCGAAAGAAAGCAATGCCATGAATGAGGTTGTCGTTGTCGCATTCGGCCAGCAAAGAAAAGAAAGCATGGTCAGCTCGATCACCACCATCAGTCCGAAAGAACTGAAAGGTCCAACCAGTAACCTCACTACTATGCTTGCGGGAAAACTGGCCGGTGTGGTTTCCTATCAGCGAAGCGGTGAACCAGGTGCTGATAATGCGTCCTTTTTTATCCGCGGTATCACGTCTTTTGGTGCAGGTAAACTCGATCCATATATCCTCATTGATGGTATGGAATCAACACCAAACTCCCTCGCGCGTTTACAGCCGGATGATATCGCTGCGTTCTCCGTACTGAAGGATGCAGCTGCTTCATCCTTATATGGTGCACGTGGTGCGAACGGTGTGATCCTCGTGACCACAAAATCCGGTGTGGCAGGTAAAACAAAGTTCAACGTTCGACTGGAAAATTCACTTTCCACCAACACTGATAACTTCAGAATGGCTGATAATATCACTTATATGAGATTAGCCAACGAAGCAGTGCTTACACGTAACCCGAGAGAAGCGCTGCCATATAGTGAGAATAAGATCGATCATACCATTGCCGGCGATAACCCATTGCTCTATCCTAATAACGACTGGATGGGATTGCTGATCAAAGATTATACGATGAACCATCGGGTGAACTTCAACCTCTCCGGTGGTGGTAAAGGCGCGCAGTATTATATCGCTGGTACGTATAACCAGGATAACGGCGTCTTGAAAGACAATGGAAAGAACAGTTTCAGCAATAACATCAAGCTGAAAAGCTACGAGATCAGATCAAACGTAACCGTAAACCTTACTCCGACCACTATAGGCATTGTCAGAACTTCAGGCAACTTTGATGATTACAGCGGGCCGATCGGCGGATTCGATGGAAACGGCAACCGGATCAACGGCGGTGCGGTTGTATTCGGCAACGTTCTTCGCGCAAACCCGGTTCTGTTCCCTGCGGTATTTGACCCTTCTGATTCACCGTTTGATAATCACCCGCTGTTTGGTAACGCGCTGATCTCGCAGTCCAGCAATACCTTTTACAATAACCCTTACGCACGGATGGTATCTGGCTTCCAGCATTACAATACCTCAACCTTGAACGTGCAACTGGAGATCCAGCAGGATTTCAAATTCATCACGCAGGGATTGAAGGGCCGCGTGATGGCTTACTCCAAACGGTATACTTACTTTGATCTGTCAAGGCAATATACACCTTTCTATTACTCAGCTAATCCAACAAATGATAACCCGAAAGGTTATAAACTTTCATTGCTGAACCCGACTGCTGCAACGGAGTATCTTACTTATAACCCGGATCAAAGCGGGAAAGTGGTAAATACCACCAGCTATTTGGAGGCGGCGTTGAACTATCGCAAGACGATCGCTTCGGAACATAATGTCAGCGGTATGCTGATCGGCATCATCCGTAATCATCTGAACGGAAGCGCCGCTACGCTGCAGACTTCATTGCCTGCACGTAACCTTGGTGTGTCAGGAAGATTCACTTATGACTATGGCTCCCGTTACCTGTTTGAAGCCAACTTCGGTTACAATGGTTCCGAGCGTTTTGCAAAAAATAACCGCTTTGGTTTCTTCCCTTCCGTTGGTGTGGGCTGGGTGATCAGTCGAGAGAAATTCTTTGAACCCCTGCAGGATGTTGTGACAAGCATGAAACTTCGTGCCACGCATGGTCTTGTAGGAAATGATCAGATCGGTTATACACAGGACCGCTTTTTCTATCTGTCTGATGTAACATTGAACAACCCGACGCGCGGTGCAACGTTTGGAGAGAATTGGGGCTATACAAGAAACGGTGTTCAGTTCAACCGTTATGCGAACGAACAGATCACCTGGGAGAAATCAAAGGAAACAAATATCGGAATGGACCTGACACTGTTCAATTCACTGAACATGGTCGTGGAAGTATTTAAGAAGGACCGCACGAATATCCTGATGCCACGGGCATTCATTCCCGCCACCATGGGATTGACGGCCGGGATCAGTGATAATGTTGGCGCCGCTTCTTCAAAAGGGATCGATATCGCTGTTGACTACAATAAGACTTTCAAGGATTTCTGGATGAGTGCAAGGGGAACCTTTACATATGCAGCCAGTCGCCTGACAAAGAATGAAGAGCCTGAATATGCATTGAATGAATATTATCTGTCGCGTCTTGGCCATCCGCTGCAAATGAATACCGGTCTGATCGCAGAGCGTTTATTCGTGGATGATGAAGATGTACGCAATTCTCCTACACAGGTGTTTGGAGAAGTAAGAGGAGGTGATATCAAATATCGTGATCTGAATGGTGATGGTATGATCACTAATCTTGATCGCGTGAATGGTCTTGGTCACCCGACCAGTCCGGAGATCATCTTTGGGTTTGGTTTTTCCGCGGGATATAAAAACTTTGATCTGAGCGCATTCTTCCAGGGTGCGGGAAGAACATCCATCTATATCAACCCGGCAGATATCACACCGTTCGTATTGAACGGAAGCAATCAGAATGGTTTGCTGGACGTGATCGCACAGGACCACTGGTCGGAAGATAATCGCAATATCTATGCTTTCTGGCCACGTTTAAGCCCGACAGTGAATGCAAACAATACGCAGCCTTCCACCTGGTGGTTAAGGAACGGAGCATTTATGCGCCTGAAGCAGGTAGAGCTTGGATACAATCTTGGCGAACGAGCATTAAAGAGAGTAAAGATCTCCGGTTTGCGGATCTATCTGAATGCGAACAATCTGTTCAAGGTCTCTTCCTTCGATCTGTGGGATCCTGAGCAGGGAAGTAATGGCCTTGGCTATCCGGTTCAGAAAGTATTCAACATGGGTGTGAGATTAGAAATCTAAAAAAATGAAAAAGAGCTTTATGTACTTATATAAAAAGATTCAGCAGGTCCGGTTTCTTGCTGCAACACAAATAGCGGCCACGCTGTTAGCCGCCATTGTTTTATTCAATTCCTGCAAGAAGGAATTCCTTGATATCGTCCCGGACAATATCCCCAATATTGATCACGCTTTCTCCAACGCGATAGAAGCGGAGAAATTCCTGTTCACCTGTTTCTCTTTCTTACCGAGAGAAGGTGAGCCGGACAGCAATCCCGGTTTTAATGCCGGCGACGAACTCTGGTTGTACTGGGAACCGGTGCTCGACTTCTATTACAAAGATCCGTACAGGATCGCGCGCGGTCAGCAGAACAGATCGAATGTGTATATGAACTACTGGAATGGTTTCGATGGCCGTTCTATGTGGCAGGGCATCCGCGATTGCAATATTTTCCTGGAGAAGATCGGGCAGGTGCGTGACCTCGATGAGATCGTTCGCGTGAGATGGATCAAAGAAGTGACTTTCCTGAAGGCATATTATCACTGGTATCTGTTCCGGATGTATGGTCCTATTCCTATTGTTGATCAGAATCTCCCCGTTGAAGTAAGTGTGGAGCAGGTGAAAGTAAAACGTCAGCCAGTTGACAGCGTGGTGAACTACATAGCAGGTCTGTTGGATGAAGCCGCGTCCGGTGGTGAATACGAAGGGTTGCCTTCACGTATTCTGAACCAGACCGATGAGCTCGGCCGGATCACAAAAGTTACCGCCCTTTCGATCAAGGCAAGATTGCTGGTAACGGCGGCAAGCCCCTTGTTCAATGGCAATACCGACTACCGTAACCTGCAGAATAAGGATGGACAGGTATTGTTCAATCAAACCTATGATGCCTCAAAATGGCAGAGAGCTGCAGAAGCATGCCGGATAGCTGTACAGGCCGCAGAAGCTGCGGGTGTGAAGCTGTATTATCAGCCGGCAGGCAGTGTAGTAGGACAGGATCCCTATACGACAATCGAATTGAGTGTCCGGAATGCTGTTTCAATGAGATGGAACAGTGAACTCATCTGGGGGAGCTCTGTATCATCCGCGTTCAATATCCAGTTATTCGCCTGCCCTCAGCTTGATCCAACTGTATTCAATGCTGAGTTGAAAGGTCAGTTGGCGCCGACATTTAAAATGGCGGAACTGTTCTACACGAACAACGGCGTGCCGATCAGTGAAGACAGAACATGGGATTACGCCAATCGCTTCAAGACAAAAACGGCAACGGCGACGGATAGCTGCATCCAGAATGGTTACACAACAGCCGCACTGCATTTCAACCGCGAGGCGCGTTTCTATGCAGACATGGGATTTGATGGTTCCAAATGGTATATGAGCAATAATGCAAGTGCGAAAGCTCCTTATAACATTCAGGCAAAAGCACTACAATCTGCCGGCAAGCGGAATACACGTCTGTACTCGATCACCGGATATTACACCAAGAAGCTGGTGAACACCAAGCTCGCCTTCACAACGACGAACGTTTCAATTGAACGTTATGCATGGCCGGTCATGCGCCTGGCAGATCTTTATCTGTTGTATGCGGAAGCATTGAATGAGTCAGGAAATTCAGGGGCTGCATTACCCTACCTGAACCAGGTACGTGCACGCGCCGGCCTGGCTTCTGTGGAAAGTGCATGGAGCACCTTCTCTAACAGGCCAACAAAATACACCACTATTAGCGGTCTGAGAGAGATCATTCAGCAGGAGCGTGGCATTGAACTCGCTTTCGAAGGAAGCCGTTTCTGGGACCTCCGCCGCTGGAAAACTGCACAGGAGAAACTGAATGCGCCTATCTATACCTGGAATATCACCCGCGAAACAACGGAAGATTATTACCAGCGCATTCTTGAATTCAATCAAACATTTGTTGCACCGCGTGATTATCTCTGGCCCCTTAGCGAAGGAGAACTTCAGATCAATACGAATCTGGTTCAGAACACAGGCTGGTAGGCACAGGTATTCTCTCAACTGAAAAATGTAAACAATGAAAAGAATCAAACATTATATATACGGAACCGGAACATTGCTGCTACTGTTGTTAGCCGCCGGTTCCTGTACGAAACTCGAACTGGGTCCCTCAGAAAATGACGGGCAGGCTCCCGGTGCGGTCAGTAATCCGGTTGTCAACAATCTGAATGGTGCTGTTGAAATTACTTTCACACCACCATCCGATCCTGATCTGGCATATGTAAAAGCGAGGTATACAACTAAGGACGGAATCGTTCGCGAGAATAAAGTGAGCCGCTATTCAAATAAGATCTCGCTCGAAGGCTTTGCAGATATGGATGAATATGTTGTGACGATGAATGCCGTTGATAAAGGGGAGAATGCATCATCTCCAATCGAAGTAAGGGTAAAGCCACTGAAGCCGATCTATCAACTGGCTTTCGATAGCCTGTCGATGGCTGCGGATTTTGGTGGATTGAACGTGAACTTCAAAAACTTTACGCAGGCGAGTCTCGCTTATGTTGTGCTGACAAATGATTCCCTGGGAAATTTTGTTCCAACATATACTAACTATACAGACTTGCGATCCGGAAGTTTCTCTGCCCGTGGATTCGCAGCGGTCGAGAGGGAGTTCGGCGTATTTGTCCGTGACAGATGGGGAAATAAATCAGACACGGCGATGATCAAGGTAACACCGTACTATGAAGTGCAGCTTGATCGTACGAAAATGAGGGCATACTCATTGCCGACTGATGCGGCGCTGGGATATTCCGGAACATTTGCAGGTTTGTTTGACAACCGTTTTGATATCAATTCTTATTATCACAGTGATGGAAGGACCGGCATGCCCCAGTGGTTCACCTTTGACATGGGAGCAGAAGCAAAGCTTAGCCGCATGGTGTATTATCTGAAACCTGATCGTACCAAGTTCTATGATGAACACAGTCCGCAGATCATCGAAATATGGGGCTCAACATCTCCCAATCCTAATGGAAGTTTTGATGATACCTGGAAATTGCTGACTTCTTATACAATGCCAAAACCATCAGGGAGCCCGGCAGGCACTCCGCTTACACAGGCTGATATCAATTTTGTAGAAGAAGGGATCACTGTTCCGTTCCCGGTTGATGCTCCGAAAGTGCGTCATATCCGCTTTAAGACGTTGCGGAACTGGGGCAATACAAACTATGTGTACGTGTTTGAAATAAAAATGTTTGGCGATCCTAACTGATAACATTTAAAAAGAACAATCATGAAACTTCAAAAATATATAGCGATCCTTTTCATCACCATTGCAGGAGCAGTGCAATTTTTATCCTGTTCCAAAATGGATGAATACAAGGAAGAGTTTATGGCCGGCGGAGAGATCATTTATGCCGGTGCATTGGATACCGTTATCGCACAATCCGGTTATAAACGGATCAACCTGAAATTGGTTTTAGGCAAGGATCCGCAGGTAACGAGGATCAAAGCTTTCTGGAATGATAAGCGGGATTCTGTTGAGATCGCCGTGCAGCGTCCGCTTTCTTCCGATACCATCAATTACCTGATCAATAATCTCAGTGCGGGCGGATATAACTTCACGATCTACACATTCGATGCGCAGAACCATACGTCAGTAGTAAGAAATGCAAATGGCGTAGCGTATGATGATGACTATGTAAATTCACTTGCCAACAGAACGCTGCGTTCTATTACCCCCAATGCAAACGTGGATTCCCTGATCCTGAAATGGAACGACTCCAATCTTGGACAGCTGGGTACCGAACTTGTGTACACGCTGCGGGCCGGGGGCGATAAGGTAATGACGCTGTTCCCGCGTGATACCATGGTCGGAATTCCGGATGATTATGTACCGGGCAGTGAACTTCGTTACAGATCATTTTATAAGCCTAACGAAAATGCGTATGATACATTCAAAGTGCCGGAATATTCCGTAGCAACACTGGCCGAACTGATCTTTGAGCGCCAGCTGGCAAAGACCGGATTTAAGCAGTACTCTTTACCGGGTGATGTCGGAGCGAGCCAGTATGCAACCTGGACGATGCCGAAGTTGTGGGATGGAACATATGCTGCTCCCGGTTATGCAACAGCTATAGCCGCATTGCCACTATCATTCACCTTTGATACAGGAGAGTCTTCAGCCATCAACCGGATCATTTACTGGATGCCGAGTGACCGGATCTTTAACACCGATGCAGCCAAAGTATTCGAAGTCTGGGGTAGCGATGCTCCGGCAGCAAACGGAAGCTGGGATAGCTGGACACTGCTGACCACCTGCACGAGCGTAAAACCGTCAGGACTGGCGCCAGGCACCAACACGGCGGCCGATGTTGCCGCAGCGGCAGCGGGACAGGAGTTCGTATTTCCCGCCAATGGCCCAAAGACAAGATACATTCGTATCAAAGCATTGTCACGCTGGGGCACGGGAACATTTATTTCAATGGGTGAACTGACATTTTTCACCAGGACAAGAAGATAGCAATTAGCAGTTGTTTCGAAAGCGGAAGCCGTTTCGTTAAAAAACGAACGGCTTTTTGCTTTTATATGACCGGCGGTTTTAAGAATTTAACTGGCGTAAGAGTATCGCAGAGGACGCAAAGTGAACGCAAAGAGAGCAAAGGTTTATTCTCTGCGCTCTTTGCGTTCACTTTGCGTCCTCTGCGATACTCCTATGGCTCCTGATGCTGAGGCTTATCGTCAATATTAAAAAAGCCAGGCTGGTAAAGGCCTGGCTTTTTTAATATTGACGATAAGCTGACTATGGTCTGATACGTACGCGAACGTATTCACCAAAGCCGATCGAGCTCATACCTGTAACGCCTTGTCCATTACCGAGGCCGACCAGTGGGAACGCCTGGTATTTCTTTTGACCAACATAAATATCCGGAGCAAAATCATACGTATCACCAGAGGTGAGTTGAGCTTGCGCGAAAAGTGTATTGATCTGTGCCGCAGTTACTGTTATAGTTGCAGGATATGAAGTAACATCTGCCTGGAAAACTTTGACATTTGTTGCAGCTGCATTCTTTCTCACAACTACATCGATCTTAGAAGGAGTTGGTTGACCGGGAAAGTACATGGCTATTTTAATTTGTCCCTGATACGCCGCCTGGGATGCCAGGAAGATAGTATCGAGTGTACCGTTGTTCTTTACCAGATTGGTCGTAATAACAGGTACGTCTTCTATACCTATTCTTTCAGGAATGGCTCCATCGTCTTTTGAGCATGAGGTGAGGCTCAAAAGACAGGTAACCATCAATACTGTCACTATAGTTATTTTTCCGAATTTCATGATCTGTGTTTTTTGTTAATCGAATTAAGGTTGCCAGAAAACTTTGTAGGTTTCAGGTACTTTCTGAGGTGGAGCGTTTGAATTCAACTGTATTTCGTTTACACTGAATGGCAGTGACCACGGAAACAGGCGATCATTCAGAACGGTAACCACAGGCCCATCCGGAGGTGCAACACTGGTTGTTGAACCTACGGGAGCCGGATCAAAACGAACAGGATAACCAGTCCTTCTGTAGTCAGTGTAGTTATCAACAGGATTTTCGATACGGTTGATCCATTTTTCGGTCATGATCAGTTCCAGTTTTTTTGCAGTGGTTGCTGCATCGTATTGGGCGAGTACACCGCTTTTGTAAGTAATGGTGGCTGGCAGGGTCGAGATAACCGGAACAGTCTGAGGAGCTCCTGCAGCACCCGGGTTAACAGCTGTTACGACAGCATCCACGTGGCGGAAGCTGGCATCAAGTGCGTTGCTGAAAGTTGCGCGGGCATCTCCTGCTACAAGTCCTGCATGTTGCAGTTCTGCTTCAAGGAATAAGCGGTCAGCATAGGTGATGAATTCATGCGGACGGGCACCGGTACCGGCTCTTTGTGGTCCGATCGTATTTACTGCTATTGCGGCGCTGTCATTAAAACGACCGCCGGCGGGAAACAGGCCAAGCAGGGAATAGGTCTGGCTGTTTGAACCGTCACGGCATGGACCTGAGGAACCGAAGATGATGGTGATAAATCCACCGTCACGGTAGTCTGTACAGTTTTCAGGTACACCATTTGATCCGCCAATGCGGGATTTCTGGTTGTAGATATAGTAAGGGACGCGTGGATCCTGAAGACCTGTAAGGATATCAGGGTTTCTGCCCTTCATGATTTCATATAACCATGGGCTGGGGAGCTGGCCACCGCGTTGAGTGGCATTGTAGTCTCCGAATGCAGGGTGTCTGTCGTCTGTCGCACCAATTGGTCCGAATGGCAGCATGAAGCTCTCCGCCTGTGAATTGATCAGGGTAGCGGGAGAACTTAATAATGCTGTTACTTCTGCGCTTACATTCTGCACCAGTCTTACCTGGGTATACATTTTAAGCTTGATCGTATTAGCGGCTTTTACCCAGTTCGTACGATTGCCTTTATAGATGTAGTCATCATTTCCTGGTAATACCGTATTGGTAGCCGGGTTGGTAATATCCGCTATTCCTTCTTCAAGCAAAGTGATCAATTGAGGATAGATATCTTTTCCTTTATCAAACTTTGGCTGTCTGATCCCTTCGAGAAACTTATCATGCTCAGAAAATGGAATATCTCCCCAGACGTCCACCATCATGCTGTATGTATAGGCTTTCATGATCTTGGCGATGCCTCTGTAAACAAACAGGTTTTCATTTGTGGCACGGGTAATGATCACGTTCAGGTTGGAGATTGCATTGTAAAGTCCGCTCCAGCCAGACTCCCCCGCACCGTATCTGTCGGCACCGACGCGGCCCGTGATCTGGTGTGTGTATACTGACATCGTATTGCCAAGACCGGAACCCAATGCGAAGCTTCCTCCGATATTACGTTCTGCAGCACTGAGGATCATTGCCAGGGTTACATTCTGAGGTGTGGCATCATTAGGGTTTTGGTTGACATCAATGAACTTTTTACAACCACTCACCCCTATCAGAAAAGCGGCGAACAGCGTAAAAACATATATTTTATATCTGCTTCTCATACTGGAAAATTTTGGTTGATGATTAGAAATTTACATTTAGGTTTATACCATATCTTTTCGCGCTTGGCGCACCACCTGTCTCAACTCCCTGGGTATTTGAACCAACAACAGAGTTCATGTCAGGATCGAAGTTGGTATACTTCGGAACGTTTGGTGCGAGGAACCATAGGTTGCGTCCGGTAAGGCTAAGGGTGATAGAAGAGGCGTGGATCTTTTTTGAGATCGAAGCAGGAATGGTGTAACCTAAAGAAAGTTCTCTCAGGCGATAAACCGTTCCGTCAAACACTGAATATTCGAAAGCACCATTGGTTGCAAAACTCGCTCCAGTACCTGCAGTGAAGAACAGGTCATTGGTTGTAACCCTTGTCTGGTTCGGCATTGTTGCACCATTCGCATCTACGATAGGAACATAATGGTTAAGACCATCCGCTCCTGTAACAGGGGTTGCGTTACCATAAATACCCGTAATTACGGCGTTTTTCTCACGGTTCTCTGTGTCTTTGGTTACACCGCGACCGAGCATACCGTTAATACTTTCTGAGTAAAAATCACCACCGATCGTTGCATCAAACAATGCACTCAGGTGCAAACCTTTGTAGGAGAAAGTATTGGTCAGTCCGAATTTGAAGTCAGGATTGGGATCGCCAACCATACCCGGGTTAGGATCTGCAAATGGCATACCTGAGGTAGCATTGATCAGCAGTTGGCCGTCATCAGCGCGGGCAGAGAATGAACCACGCAGGTATCCATAAGGCATACCGGCTTCAGCCCAGTTATATCCACCCAACTGAGTGCGGATGAGACCTGGATATAATTCAAGTACTGTATTCTTGTTTTGCGTAAACACACCACGGAAATCCCATTTGAAGTCACGTGTAGAAACAGGCGTGGCATTAAGTCCGATTTCCCAACCTTTGTTCTCGATCTTACCGATATTGGTATAGAAGGTAGAATAACCAGTCGTGTTTGGAAGTGCGATACCGTAGATGATGTCTGTAGAAGTTTTATTGTAGTAGGTTACATCAAGGCCGATTCTTCCTTTGAACATTCTTGCCTCTGTACCAACTTCAAATTCATTACTGAATTCAGGTGTCAGGTTCGGGTCGAAGGCAGTACCACCTCTTGTTGCAGAGGGCTGACCGAGGAATCCCAATGCATTGAATCCGAAGACAGGGTCAATGCTATAAGGGCCTGCGTCTTTACCGACACGTGCAAAACCACCGCGGATCTTGCCATAGTCAAGCCAGTCGCTTTTTATACCAAGCATATCTGTCCACACAAGCGATGCACTGACCGCAGGGTAGAAGTATTGGTTAGCGTTTACCGGAAGCGTAGACGAATTATCCATTCTTATCGACGCTGTAAGGAAGGCATAGTTCTTATACCCAATCGTTGCATCAGAGAAGAAGCCTGCCAGGCGGCGTTTCGACCTGGAGTCCGAATCGAATTGCTGACGGCGCGTGTTTCTGAGGTTAAATAGTTTCGGAACAACAAAGTCAACCCCGTACACTTGCTGGTTGCGGGATTCGCGATGAGAGATTTCAGTACCAACGTGCGCGGTCAGGCTGAAATCAGTCGAGATCTTTGGAGAGATCGTGAAGATGAATTTTCCGTTGATCTCCTGCTGTCTGTTGACAACTTCTGTTAATGTACCGAGCAGGTTATCTGCACTTCCATAGGAAGATTTGTCGATGATCTGATCCCTGAACAGATTGTAATTGTTAACACCTGCGCTCATATCAGCTTTGAGCCATGTATTGAATTTATAAGAAGCCCTGAAGTTCGCAACCATACGATCATCAACGGATGTAATGACGTTGTTGTATGCACCCCAGACAGGGTTAGTATACTGACCATCATTGAAACCGATCTGAGTAGCTCCATCTCTTGTAGTGGAAGGGTAGCCTACGATGTCCCAGTTGCGGGCCATGGTATAAGTCCGGCCCCACTGCGATATGAAGTTTTGTGCAGCGCCGATAAAACCACCCACCTGGGTCGATCTTGTATAGGCCATATTTGCTCCGATCGTCAGGTTGCCGATTCCTGTCTGGCCACCTATACTGATATTGTTTTTCTTATAGGAAGAGTTGGTAATGTAGCCATCCTGATCGGTTCTGGACAAGGTAACATTGAACATAGAACTTCCCTGGCTGCCGCTTATGCCTAAAGAATGTTCCATCATGTTGCCTGTTTTGAAGAGGTCTGCAACGTTGTTCGGATAAGCCTTGTAGGCTGCTCTGCCATTAGGGAAAAGTTCTGGCCACGCATTGTACATTGTAGCCCAGGTGGTAGCAGGTATGGAATCCACGCCGGATGCTGAAATACCTATTACCTGACCACTTGCGTTGTAGATAACTCCCTGGCCAAATTTCGCACCCCAGGAACCATTGGATGATTGTGTACGGAAGTTCGCACCCGCTCCATAGCTATTCTGGAAAGTAGGGATGTTCGCTACTTTTTCAATGGAATAACCTCCTCTGTAAGTTACATTGAGGGGCTTCGCACCTTTCGTCGGAGAACCTGATTTTGTAGTGATCATCAAGACCCCATCTGACGCGCGCGCACCATATAATGCGGCCGCAGCTGCACCTTTCAATACGCTGATATCAGCGATATCGTTCGGATCGATGTTGTTAATACCGGAACCGTATGTACCCCCACCACTGAACGGATTTGAAGTATTGACGATCGGATTGCTGTAAGGAACACCATCCACGACGATCAGCGGCTCAGAACCGTTGAAAGAGTTCACACCCCTGATCTGAATGCGGGAAGCCGCGCCCGGAGCTCCTTGTCCTGCCCTGATATCCACACCCGGAACTTTACCGGCAAGGGTATTCAGAACGTTGGACTCGGATTTTTGAAGCATCACTTCAGGATCTACTTTGGCAACGGTGTAGCCAAGAGCTCTTTCAGAACGCTTAATCCCCATGGCTGTAACAACTACTTCAGACAGGGATTGTGTTGTAAGGAAAAGTGTGATGCTGAGAGGCGATGCTGAGGAGATAGTAACCTCTTTTGATTGATAATTCACCCCGGTGATAACCAACACTTCACCTTTTGAGGCAGAAATGGTAAAGCTGCCTTTAGCATCTGCGGTAGTGCCTGACTTTTCTTTGCCTTTGATGATTACGGAGGCGAATGGAACCGGCTCACCTTTGTCATCGGTGATCTTGCCGGAAATGGACATGACCTGGCTGTAACCTGACATGGCAAAAAATGCAATGCTCAGGCACAGCAATAAAAATTTTCTCATGTGTGCGTTTTGGTTATTAAAATGTGAACGGCAGTAATGAAAATAAGTCAAAAAATAAGAGTAAATTTCTATGGGTTAAATTATGGAGAGAACAGGATAAAATCCGGTAACAACTGGCAGAATCTTAAGCATTAAGATTAATTATTTTATGTGTAATATTATTTATTGCGGGGGATTTTTTAGCTTTCAGATCCGGTAATCGTAATTCTATTGTTGTCAGGGGATAAAATGTTCGCTAATTTGTCTGTATCCTTGGGAAATTACATTGATCTCGTACCAGGCCAGTGTTCCCAAAGAAAATCCGCGGTAATGTGGTTTGAATAAAGAGGCCTCACCATTCACCAGTACCTCCGCGATCAATTGACAGTTGTCGTAACTGCCGATTCAAAACAAAAGCTGTCCACCAGGCAGCGGACAGCTTTCATCAACCCGCAGAATAGATCTATGAACTAAAATTGATCAGCGTTGTACCGCCTATAGTTGCCGTAAGTTTTTGCTGATTGAATAGCAATTCGATCTCAGCAAACCTCCGCTGACTTTCCCGGTCATCTCTCGGCAATAGCAATACACTATTTGTTGCCGGATCTTTGATCACCACGCCATAATGAGACGTAATGATGCATGAATTGGCAAGAGAAGGAATGCTGACATTTTTATCTCCTGGCATCAGTTGTACAATGATCGCCTTGCTTCCTTCGCTGAAGCTGAGATAGGCAACATTGTCTTCACTGGCTACATGGTCAAGTTTGCCACAATTTATTTTTCCCTGTAAAAGGTCCGCGGCCTTTTGCATATCTGTTTTTACAATGATAGATGCTGCTTCCTTATTTTTCTGACATGCGCTTAATACGATCAGACCTGTCAGAAGCAGGATGATCCCGCCTGCTATTAAAGCAAACGGGCGTGTATGATTTTTCTGTCTCATTTTTTTCTGTTTAAATTTGATTGGTTTAAATGTTAGTGCATCTGCGAATTGATGTATCTGACGAAGCCTTCCGTTCCCGCGGAAGGCTTTAATCATTCTCTTCGAGGGTGAAGATTTCATCCACTTTTTTATCGAATACACGGGCGATCTTCAGCGCCAGTACCGTTGACGGCACATACTTCTGTGACTCGATAGCATTGATGGTCTGTCGTGACACGCTTACTTTCTCTGCAAGCTCTGCCTGTGTGATATTCAGGATCGCTCTTTCTATCCGGATCGTGTTTTTCATAGGTCAGCTATTTTAGCGTTTCTCCTTTCAATGGACAATTTCAGGTTGAATCTTGCCACGAACAGGATCAGGGTAGTGCATATATTGTAGCACATCACCTGGAGGAACAGGCCATTGTAAAGAAAGACCAGGGCAAGTATCAGCAGGATCGAATTGATCAGTACCGCCCAAAGCAATGACTCGAGGCGCAGGGTGGTGATCCGCTCATCCTCATCTTTTTCCCTGGAAAAAGCAATGATCAGAAGACCGATGATCAGCAGGATGCCGCCAAGCTCGTCGGTGAAGTTGTTCGTACGGATGCTGAAGAGGGTAGGGCTGTCAAACAGGACCTGCAGGCTATCCGTGTTCCCACGCGAGAAGTTCAGGAAGCCGAAAGCAAAATCACCATGCAGAACAAAAATCATGAGGACGAAGGCAGGAATGGCGATCAGCCAGCCAATGAGTTTGAAGCGGTTAGGAAGGAGTAATCTGGGGGTCATGGAGATAATTTTGTATAAAAGTAAAGTATTGCGGATAAAAAGTAAAATAAACTTGACATAAAGTTATGAAGGGTTGACCTGTATGAAGATCGGTCATCTGCGAAAAGCCATCGGATGAACTTTCGTGGGAATCCTTAAGTAAGAGGCATCCGGTTTAAATAGTTTGTGGAACCTCTTTGCTTCTCCGGCCGGCGGGGACCAATACCGAAGGTTTCGGAAAGGCAAAGAGGAGAATCCAGGGAGAAATCGCGATTCACCAGCGGCTTTTGAGCTGGTCGCAAAACGTTTTGATGCTTCCCGCCCTTTTTTTCAGCAGCCGGGCAAGTGCTGGACGTACTTTCACCCCAGGCGATACTGCACAGATCATCATTGAAACAGGTTCCAGGAAAAATATTTTCAACGAAGTGTAAGAAAAGGCGTCTTGCCGCGACTAATGTATAAAACCAAGCCAATCGAATGGAGAATGAATTCACTGAACTGGTCAATCAGCACCGCATGCTGATCTTTAAGGTTTGCAATTTGTATTGCCCTGACCAGGAAGGCCGGAAAGATCTTTTCCAGGAGATCGTATTGCAGCTTTGGAAGTCCTATCCAGCTTTCAGGCAGGAGGCTGCGAACACCACCTGGATCTACCGGATCGCGCTCAATACAGCTATTTCCAATTTCCGGAAGGAATCAAAAAGACCGGTCAACAAAGAACTTTCTTCCCTTGCAGTGGAGATCCCTGATATGGCGGGTAACGTCGGCTCGCAGGATGATGCTAATATTTTAAGATTTGCCATTGATAAACTGACGGAAGTGGAGAAAGCCGTGATCCTGTTTTACCTCGATGAAAGGACATATGAGGAGATCAGCGCTATCATGGGCATTTCCATCAGTAACGTGGGCGTGAGGATCAACAGGATCAAAAACAAGCTAAGTAAAATCGTAAAAACACAAAGCAATGAATATTGAAGAAATGAAGACTGCCTGGGGGCAGTATAATCGGAAACTGGAACTGTCGCAGCAGTTGAATCAGCAGATGATCATGGGGATATTAAAAGAAAGATCCCGCTCAAGAGTGGCAAGGATCAGGAAAGAGAACTTTGTTCAGCTGGGTTTAATGGTGGTGATCTCAGCATTCCTTATCGCCCTGCTGATCGGGAATCCTTTCGATTTCAGGTATACGCTCCAATATATCCCTTATGGCATGCTGCTGACCGGGGTCTTGCTCGCAACAGGCTCGGTTTACAGAAGCCTGCGTCAGTTCGATGTTAACCTTAATAAAGAAAATCTTGGTGTATTTCTGAAGCGGACGATCGAAGAGTATGAGAAAACCAGGAAGAGGAACGGTTGGTTTGGGATGATCATCTTTTTCGCGGGCACACTGACCATTTTTTCCTTTTTGCCACATAAGCTGGAGCATAAGGATAAGTGGCTGGCACTGGCAGAAACCGGTATTAACCTGGGGATCACCTTAGGCATCTATTTTATTGCATTCAGGCTGGGGGCGTTCAAGGATCACAAGCGGGAAGGATTTGAGAGTGATCTGAGGGAACTGGAAGAGCTGAGGGCGTCGAGTTCAGAGTTGGAAAGAGCTGTATAGCGGGTGAAGCACAATTGTTCCTTAGTTGTAATGCGCGACTGGCGTAATGTTCCCGCAGATTCCGCAGATTTTCCTTTCCTGATAAAGGAAAGTGCTGATAACAGGGTGCAGGTTTTTATTTTACGGCGCAGATTTCGCGGATAATTCCTGGCAGCCGGGTGTTATCTGCGCAATCTGCGCCTCTAACATGGGTGCGTCCCTATTCCAGCTAATTACAGCCGTAGGGAGGACAAGATCAGCGGAATCTGTGGGAACCTGGCGCCAACCGGTCTTGACGGCACGACTATGGACAATGACCAACGCCATAGAGTCTCCTATACGATCGAATTATATTGACAGGCAATTAATTACGAACCAAATTGCTCATGTATCCTTCGCCGGCACGATTCCGCACAATGATACACCACTCCTCTGTGTTTTTTTATAAATTTTCCCTACCTTTGCGCCGCCGTAAGGAAATTCCACAGGTGCAGGGATTTTGTTGATAACGAGGTTTTTCTTCATGCGGCGATATATGAGAGTCTAATCTTACATACCGGAAATTTATGTTCAACCATAGCTTCAGCGACGGTGGATCCCACCTTTATACCGGTATTTTTAGCACAAATTTTTTAATAGCCGTCAGGGTCTTAACAGCCCGTAAAGGACAACATCCGGACGCTATTGTTTGCAACACAGATCAATCTTTTTTCAGAAAATAAACTCAAATCAAATAGTCATGGCCGACTTAAAATTTCAGAGAAACTTTGGTATTGCCGCACACATTGATGCTGGTAAGACCACAACGACTGAGCGTATCCTGCGCTACACAGGTATGATCCACCGTATTGGCGAAGTACACGACGGTGCTGCTACCACCGACTGGATGGAGCAGGAAAAAGAAAGAGGTATCACCATTACCTCTGCGGCGGTGAGCTGCCAGTGGAACTTCCCAACTGTATTGGGTAAGCAAACTGCAGACACAAAGAAGTACTCTTTCAACATTATCGATACTCCGGGTCACGTGGACTTTACTGTAGAAGTAGAACGTTCTATGCGTGTACTCGACGGTCTGATCGCTTTGTTCTCTGCGGTTGACGGTGTAGAACCTCAATCTGAGACTGTATGGCGTCAGGCTAACCGTTATGGCGTTCCGCGTATCGGTTTCGTAAATAAAATGGACCGTTCAGGTGCTGACTTCCTTAACGTAGTTAAGCAGGTGAAAGAAATGCTGGGTTCTAAAGCAGTTCCTTTGCAGCTTCCGATCGGTGCTGAAGATGATTTCAAAGGTGTGGTGGATCTGATCAAAATGAAAGGGATCATCTGGCACATGGAAACAGAAGGTATGACTTTCGATGAGATCGAGATCCCTGCAGACATGAAAGAAGAAGCAGAAGAGTGGAGAGCGAGCCTCGTTGAAGCGATCGCTGAATATGATGACAGACTGATGGAGAAATTCTTTGATGATCCAAACTCGATCACTGAAGACGAAATTCACGAAGCAGTGCGTAAAGCAACTGTTGACCTGAGCATCGTTCCAATGATGTGCGGTTCATCTTTCAAGAACAAAGGTGTACAAACTGCACTGGATGCGGTTTGCCGTTACCTGCCTTCACCAATCGACATTCCTGATACGATCGGTACAAACCCTGATACTGGTGCTGAAGAAACGCGTAAAGCGGATCCGAAAGCTCCTTTCGCTGCACTGGCATTTAAGATCATGACCGATCCGTTCGTAGGTCGTCTTGCATTCTTCCGGTGCTATTCCGGCCACCTCGACGCTGGTTCTTATGTTCTGAACGTAAGAAGCGGTAAGAAAGAGCGTATCAGCCGTATCATGAAAATGTTTGCTAACAAGCAGAACCCGATCGACTTCATCGAAGCTGGTGATATCGGTGCGGCAGTAGGTTTCAAAGAGATCAAAACCGGTGATACACTCTGTGATGAGAACCACCCGATCACTTTGGAGAATATGTTCATCCCTGAGCCGGTGATCGCGATCGCGGTTGAACCTAAAACTCAGGCTGACGTGGATAAAATGGGTATGGCGATCGCTAAACTCGTTGAAGAAGATCCTACACTGCGTGTAAATACAGATGAAGATACTGGCCAGACCATCCTGCGTGGTATGGGTGAGCTTCACCTGGAGATCATCATCGACCGTATGCGTCGTGAGTTTAAAGTAGAAGTTAACCAGGGTGCTCCTCAGGTTGCTTACAAAGAAGCATTCAACATTACTATCGAACACCGTGAGACGTTGAAAAAACAAACCGGTGGTCGTGGTAAATTCGCTGATATCGAATTCTCTATCGGACCTGTTGATGCAGAATGGAAAGCGGAAAACCCTGATAAGAGCTTCCAGTTCGTCAACAATATCGTGGGTGGTTCTATCCCTCGTGAGTTCATCCAGCCGATCCAGAAAGGCTTCGAAGCTTCTATGACAACTGGTGTTCTTGCGAACTACCCTGTTGACAACATGAAGATCCGTGTATTCGACGGTAGCTTCCACGCGGTTGACTCCGATGGTATGTCATTCGAACTTTGTGCTAAACAAGGTTTCCGTGAAGCTGCAAGAAAGGCTAAACCAGTTCTCCTGGAGCCGATCATGAAAGTTGAAGTGATCACACCAGCTCAGTACATGGGTGATGTGACAGGTGACCTGAACCGCCGTCGCGGTATGATGGAAGGTATGGACAGCCGTGCAGGTGCAGAGGTGATCAAAGCTAAAGTTCCGCTGAGCGAAATGTTCGGTTACGTAACGCAGCTTCGTTCCCTTTCTTCCGGCCGTGCGTCTTCTACCATGGAGTTCTCTCACTATGCTCCTGCTCCAGCGAACATCTCTGAAGAGGTGATCGCGAAAGTGAAAGGAAAAGTGAACGCATAATTTTAAAGAAGAATTCTTTGTATATGTAAGCCCCGGATTTCGATCCGGGGCTTTTTTTGTGGGGGGAAGTTTCGGAGGTATAAGAGGTTGGGAGGTTGTTCACCAGTCATATTGGCATCAGACTCTACTTTTCCAAACGTTCAACCTCCGGAAGCTTATTAAACCCACGAAACCTCCAAACCTTCCAAACCCAAACAAACCAGTGCGGACTCATCCCGAAATAATTATTTAAAAATATTTTCCCCCGGATATTCACGGAGTTTAAAAATTACTTAACTTAGATCAACCCCATTTGCTTATAATGGCATCGGTTTTGCTATTTTTCGCCAGAACTCACTCCGTTTTTAAAATCTTTGTACGTAAGGCATAAGCCGTTTTATGAAAAACACAATGTCAAAAGGTTAAGGACTCATCACTGAGTCCTTTTCTTTTATATAGAGACACTGGTCAACGCTTTATACCTCATTATTTTTCTTCATTCCTGAAATCTGCATTTTCTACTACCTTGTCAGCATAAAAGATCCAAACCAATGATACGATTAACGGCTGTTTGTGTACTGTTACTTTTTTTCCCCAACTACTTGTTAGCACAGCAGCTAAACTTGAGACATGGTTTAAATATTAACAAAAATGTGAAGGCAGTTAACAAGACTTATCCACTTGCGGCTTCCGGGGAAGCGGCTGCAATCGTCATCGAGGGGAATGATATTACGGTGGATTTTAACGGGGCCGTTCTGCAGGGCAGTTCAGATGTCTCCAACCCAGATCGTTTTACCGGTATTGCAGTGGAGATCCGCAACAGTAACAAGGTGACCGTCAGAAATCTTACAATTAAGGGATACAAGATCGCATTGCTTGTCCGGAACGTGGAGAACCTGGTTATTGAAAACGGTGATTTCAGCTATAATTACAGGCCGCGCCTGCAAAGCACCCAGCAAAAAGAAGATGTGTCAGACTGGCTGAGCTATCATCACAACGAAAACAACGAATGGAACCGGTACGGGGCCGGTATCTGCCTTATTGACTGCCGCAATGCCGTCATCAGGAACAGTAAGGCATCGGGCAATCAGAACGGCCTGCTGATGACGCGGTGCTCCGGGGCGCAGATCTCCCATAACGACTTTTCGTTCAATTCGGG
The DNA here is from genome assembly GCF_022012415.1 of Terrimonas ginsenosidimutans. Taxonomy (GTDB): domain Bacteria; phylum Bacteroidota; class Bacteroidia; order Chitinophagales; family Chitinophagaceae; genus Terrimonas_A; species Terrimonas_A ginsenosidimutans. The sequence continues at coordinate 272,458 of NZ_JAKLTR010000006.1, read as the reverse complement.
GCTGGGCATCGGCCTTTATCGTTCTTCCGGCAATAGAATACTCTATAACCGGCTTATCTATAATATCCGTGGCTACAGCCATGGCGTTTATCAACGTGGGCAGGATAGCGCCGGGATCCTGGCATTTGAACAGTGTAATAATAACCTGGTCTATAAAAACAATGTGACCCATGGGGGTGATGGCTTTTTTCTGTGGGCCGGGCAAACAACCATGGACAGCGGTGCGGGCGGCTGTAATGGCAACGTGTTGTTAGCCAACGATTTTTCCTATGCCGCTACGAATGGCATTGAATTGACATTCAGTTCAAATACGGTAAACGGAAACAGGATATACGAATGTGAGAACGGGATCTGGGGCGGCTATAGTTATAATACCACGATCCGCCATAACCGGTTCCGCAACAATAAGGTCGGCATTGCTATAGAACATGGTCAGGATAACAGCATTTCCTACAACCTGTTTGACCAGGATCGCCAGGCGATCAGGATCTGGGCTAATAATACTCAGGTGCCGGATTGGGGCTATGCGCAAAAGCGTGATACGAGGAGCCGCAACTATACAATGGTTTCCAATAGTTTCAACCGGAATCCGGTGGTATTCGATCTGAAAAGAACACAGGATCTCAATATCTTCAGCAATACCTTCTCGGGCAGTGAAGCGGTTTACAGGATGGATGATACGGTTACCGGGCTGGATACAACTCTTTATTACGAGATAATCGCGGAGGAGGAAAAGGACTCCCTTCCTTTGATCCCTGATCTGCCGGCTGGTGATCCTTTTAAAGGCAGCAGTAAATGGGCGGGCCGGAAGAATATCCGCATGACGGAGTGGGGGCCTTACGATTTCAATTACCCGATCATCTGGAATGTCAACCCGACGGACTCCAGCGGATGGATGGAGTTCGAGATACTGGGACCCGAGGGAAGCTGGCTGGTAAAAGAAGCCAGGGGCCTGGACAGCATCTCCCACAGGCGCGGCGGCTTCCCGGCCACGATCCGGGCGAAGAGGCAGGAGAGCAGTGCTGGGACAGATATTATCCTGCGCCTTGACTACCTGGGTAAAGCGTTCACGGATCCGTTTGGCAGGAACAGGGCTGCAAAGACAGCCTATCCATTCCAGTTCCGCCGGTATTTCCAGCCTTTGCAATGGAATGTACTGTGGTATTCTCTTGATACGGCTTATTACAATCCGCTGAAAGAGCAGAGTCTCTTTTCGCCGACCGCCAGGATGGCGCCCGTCAGGAGAGATACTGTCCAGGAGCTGAATTACACCTGGTGGGGAGGGTTGAAGCTGGCAGACCGGACCCTGCAGCAGTTCATCACAACGGCCGGTACCAGGGTCGGCAGGTCCGGCAGTTTTGAACTTTCAGTTACCTGGCAGGGGGCGGTAAGAATATACCTTGATGATAAAATTGTGCTGGATGGCTGGAAGCTGGAGAAAAAGGTCGCAGACGAGGCGGATCATCGCCGGATTCCATTGCAGATGAATGAGGGTCAAAGCCTTAGAGTGGAGCATTTAGGGTTCGCAGCGTTTTCAGCATTAGCGGTAAAGCTTCATCCGGGGCAGGCTGGTGGAAAAAAATGACAAATATTGGGCACAATAGTTCAAAATTGTTGCCCAACTATTTGGACGGTATAACCGGTAAACATACCTTTGCACTCCCAAAAGAAAAATTGGGATTTACAAAATGTCTCAGCGAATCAGAATCAAATTACAGTCTTACGATCACAACCTGGTAGATAAATCAGCTGAAAAGATCGTTAAAACAGTTCGCAGCACAGGTGCTGTAGTAACAGGTCCTATTCCTCTGCCTACACGTACCAAGATCTTTACCGTACTGCGTTCTCCACACGTGAATAAGAAGAGTCGTGAGCAGTTCCAATTGGCTACGCACAAGCGTCTGTTGGACATTTACACTTCTTCAAGCCGTACAGTAGATGCGTTGAGCAAACTGGATCTGCCTAGTGGTGTTGAAGTAGAGATCAAAGCGTAGTACTTCGCGAATGATCGCAAATGGCCGCGAATAGACGCGAATGCTGTCTTAATGGCCAGAAAAGTTCTTACAAATTGAATTAAATTTTTGCTACTCTCTCAATGAGTTTGCGAAACCGACAGGAATGCATTCGCGTTTATTCGCGGTCATTCGTGCTCCATTCGCGTTCAGAAAAGAGCTCTGGCACATTACATAAAACAAGCCATTCAGGGTTTGTTTACCAACGGTACTTCCCCAGAAAGGAAAAGGTCGTTGGCGAACGGGGATTGAAGAGTTATTAACTTTCAATTGTGGGTTGTCGTTAGTCTTTGACTAACGACGTCAGTAGTCAGATACTACTGACAACACTTGAAACAACTAATAACACTGTCCCAATAATCCTGATGTTGGCACAAACAACAAACAATGAAAGGAATTATTGGTAAAAAGATTGGGATGACCAGCATCTTCGATCCCACGGGCAAGCAGATCGCCTGTACGATCATTGAAGCAGGTCCCTGTGTAGTTACCCAGGTTAAGACAACCGCTAATGACGGGTATGATGCTCTCCAGCTTTCTTTTGGCGACAAAAAAGAAAAGCACTCCACTAAGTCTGAAGTAAATCACTTCGCAAAAGCTCAGACAGCTCCAAAAAGATTCTCTAAAGAATTCCGCAACTTTTCTATCGAAAAAAATATTGGTGAAACAATTACCACAGACATTTTCGCTGAAGGCGAAAAAGTTGAAGTAGTAGGTACTACTAAGGGTAAAGGTTTCCAGGGTGTAGTTAAGCGCCATGGTTTTGCCGGTGTGGGTCAACAGTCCCACGGCCAGCATGACCGTCAGCGTGCCCCAGGTTCATTGGGTAACTCTTCTGACGCAAGCCGCGTTATGAAGGGTGTTCGCATGGCCGGCCGTATGGGTACTGATCGTGTGAAAATGAAAGGTCTGAAAATCGTTAAGGTTTTCGCTGAGAAAAACTATATCCTGGTTAGCGGTTCAGTACCAGGTCATATCGGTTCTATCGTACTGATCCAGAAATAAGCTATACGTAGTCTGGAGACTACGTATAACAATAAAAAAATTAGAAAATGCAAGTTCAAGTTTTAAATACACAAGGACAAAACACAGGCAGAACAGTGGAACTGCCCGACGATATCTTCGGGATCGAGCCAAATGACCACGTCATCTACCTGGCCGTTAAACAATTCCTGGCTGCTCAGCGTCAGGGTACACACAAAGTTAAGACCCGTGCTGAGGTTAAAGGTGCAAGCCGCAAGCTGCACCGTCAGAAAGGTACTGGTGGCAGCCGTAAAGGTAACATCCGTAACCCTCTGTATAAAGGTGGTGGTACCATCTTCGGACCAAAACCTCACTCTTACGATTTCAAACTGAACCGTAAAGTGAAAGACCTGGCGAAGATCTCTGCACTGGCTTACAAAGCAAAAGAAAATGCGATCGTAGTTGTTGAAGACATCAACCTGGATGCTCCAAAAACCAAAACGTTTGTTGACATCCTCGGTAAACTGAATGTAGCTAATAAAAAAGCGATGTTCATCACTCCGGAGTTCAGCGACAACCTGTATCTGTCTACACGCAACGTACCTTCTGTACTCGGCGTGGTGCTGGCTGATATCAACACTTACGATATTGTTAACTCTGAAGTACTCGTACTCACTGAAAGTGCAGCGAAGATCTTCGGAGATGATAAAGCGGAAGCGTAATAAAAATGAATAAATCCGCCGAAGCTTTAGCGTAGGAGGATAACCTAATAAAAGAATTGAGATGAACCTTTCTGAAGTACTGATCAAGCCAATTTTGACTGAAAAGGCAAACGCCCAGCAGGAGTCCCTGCGTCGCTATGCTTTCAAAGTGGCCAGGAAAGCAAACAAACTGGAAATCAAAAAAGCTATTGAAGGCTTTTACAACGTGAATGTTGTTACTGTTAATACAGCAGTGGTTCCAGGCAAAAACAAAAGCCGCTTCACTAAAGCTGGTGTGATCAATGGCCGCAAGCCTGCTTACAAAAAAGCTTATGTGACTGTAGCTGAAGGTGAGAGTATCGATTTGTACTCGAACATCTAGTGTTATTGTTAGTTTATAAACTAACAATAACAGAATGGCATACAACCGCCGCGAAGTGTTGATTTTGAATTTTGAATTTTTACTTACAAAATGGCATTAAGAAAATTTAAACCCGTAACAGCCGGTACACGTTGGAGAATCGGTAATGCATACGCAGAGATCACTACCAATGTGCCTGAAAAGACACTGGTAGAAGCAAAACCAAGAACCGGTGGCCGTAACTCTTCTGGTCATTTGTCCATGCGCTACAGAGGCGGTGGTCACAAGAAGAAATACCGTATCATCGATTTCAAACGTAATAAGACTGGTGTTGCAACTGTAGCATCTATCGAGTATGATCCGAACCGTACAGCATTCATCGCTCTGTTGAACTATGCAGATGGTGAAAAACGTTATATCCTGGCTCCACAAGGTCTGGAAGTAGGTGCAACGGTAGAAGCTGGTGAAGCTGTAGCTCCTGAGATCGGGAATGCCCTTCTGATGAAAAATATGCCTCTCGGTACTAATATCCATAACATCGAGATGCAGCCTGGTCAGGGTGGTAAACTCGCGCGTAGCGCAGGTTCTTCTGCTCAATTGACGAACAAGGAAGAAAGGTATGCTGTACTGAAAATGCCTTCTGGTGAGTTGAGAAAAGTATTGATCAACTGTTTCGCTACAGTTGGTGTGGTGAGCAACAGCGATCACTCTCTCCAGAGCATGGGTAAAGCAGGACGTAACCGTTGGAAAGGTATCAAACCAAGAAACCGTGGTGTTGCGATGAACCCAGTAGATCACCCGATGGGTGGTGGTGAAGGTAAAGCTTCAGGTGGCCAGCCTCGCAGCCGTAATGGTCAATACTCAAGAGGTCTGAAAACCCGTACGAAAGGAAAAGGCAGTGATAAACTGATCATCCAGCGTAAAAACGGAAGCAAACTCGCGAAGTAAACAGCACTACTAATTAAAATCAAAATAGTCACATGGCTCGTTCGATAAAAAAAGGTCCTTATATAGCAACTCACCTTGAAAAAAAGGTGTTGACTATGAACGAAGGAAAAAGCAAAAAAGGCGTGATCAAAACATGGAGCCGTCGCTCTACGATCTCTCCTGATTTTGTTGGTCATACGTTCGCTGTGCACAACGGCAACAAATTCATCCCTGTGTATGTAACAGAATTCATGGTGGGTCACAAGCTGGGAGAATTTGCACCGACACGTACATTCAAAGGACACTCTAAAAAAGATTAATGTTTGTTTAAAAGTTCTAAAGTTTAATGTTTAAATGTTTAGACTGACACAGAACCTTAAACTTTTAAATCCTTAAGCTTTTAAACCTTTAAACTCATAAAAGAATAATAATGGAAGCAGTAGCTAAACTGAGAAATTATCCGACATCACCACGCAAAATGCGTTTACTGGCTGACCTCATCCGTGGTCAGAAAGTAGAGAAGGTGTTAGCAGAACTGGAGTTCAACCCCAAGCACCCTGCAGTGCCTTTGCGTAAACTGGTGTTGAGCGCGATCAGCAACTGGAAGCAAAAGAATGAAGGTGGCGATGTGAGCGAGCTGGTTGTGAAAACAATCTTTGTTGACGGAGCACGTACACTGAAACGTATGCGCCCTGCACCACAAGGCCGTGGATACCGCGTTCGCAAGCGCAGCAACCACGTCACCGTGATTGTTGACACAAAGGAATCTAAAAACTAAACCTAATAACGAATAACCTAAATAAACATGGGTCAAAAAGCAAATCCGATCGGTAACAGGTTAGGCATCATCCGTGGATGGGAATCTAACTGGTATGGCAGCAAAAAAGATTATGCTTCCAAACTGATCGAGGATAACAAAATCAGGACTTACCTGAACGCCCGTATCAATAAAGGCGGTATCTCTAAAATTGTTATCGAAAGAACATTAGGTAAACTGATTATCACTATTCATACCTCCAAGCCTGGTATCATTATCGGTAAAGGTGGTGGTGAAGTTGATCGCATCAAAGAAGAGCTGAAGAAACTGACTGGTAAAGATGATGTGCAGATCAACATTTTGGAGATCCGTCGTCCTGAGCTGGATGCGATGATCGTAGGTGATACGATTGCGCGTCAGATCGAGAACAGGATCAACTTCAAACGTGCAACAAAGATGGCGATCGCTTCTGCTCTCCGTATGGGTGCTGAAGGTATCAAGATCAAACTGAGCGGCCGTCTGGCTGGTGCAGAGATCGCACGTAGCGAGGAATTCAAACAAGGTCGTGTACCGTTGCATACGTTCCGTATGGATATTGATTATGCAAACGTATTCGCGCAAACTGTATACGGTAAGATCGGTATCAAAGTATGGATCTGTAAAGGTGAAGTACTGCAGAAACGTGATCTGAACCCTAACATCATTGCAGGTAACAGCCAGGGTGGTAACGACAGAAGAGGTGGTGATGACCGTCATGACCGTCGTGATGACCGCAGAGGTGGTGGTGACCGCAGAGGTGGTGGCAACCGTGGCGGCGGCGGTGGTAACCGTGGCGGCGGACAACGTCAACAGGGGTAAGTAAAAATTAAAAATTAAAAATTCAAAAGTAGAAACCGACGGTGTCGGAAATGATCCCCTCAAGGTTTTTTAATTTTTACTTTTTAATTTTTAATTCAACAGCAAATCATTCAAGTAACTAGAAACTATAAACAATGTTACAACCGAAAAGAACGAAGCACAGGAAAATGCAGAAGGGTCGTATGAAAGGCGACGCGAAAAGAGGTACAACTATTTCTTTTGGCTCTTATGCCCTGAAAGCTTTGGATCAACACTGGATCACTGACCGTCAGATTGAAGCTGCCCGTCAGGCTTTGACCCGTGAAATGAAAAGGGAAGGTAATGTGTGGATCCGCATTTTCCCTGATAAACCAATCACCCGTAAGCCTCTTGAGGTAAGGATGGGTAAAGGTAAAGGTAACCTGGAGTTCTGGGCTGCCGTGGTAAAACCAGGCCGTATCATCTTTGAGATCGATGGTGTAAGCGAAGAAGTTGCACGCGCTTCTCTGGGACTGGCTGCAGGTAAATTGCCGATCAAAACAAAGTTTGTGACACGCCGTGACCTGGTAACTGCGTAATAACTCTATAAATCTAAGACGATGTCAAAGAAAACAGATTTTTTAAAAAGCATTCAGGATCTGAACGAGACTGACCTGAAAGCGCGTCTGGAAGAAGACAAACAACGGTTGAAAAAACTTGAGTTTGCTCACGCGATCTCTCCTTTGGAGAATCCGATGACTATCCGCGGTCTGCGCAGGGATATCGCCCGCCTGAGCACGGCACTGAACGCAAAGCAACAAGGAGCATAATAAAAAAAGCTAAATAAAATGGCTGAAAGAAATTTAAGAAAAACAAGGATTGGTGTTGTTACCAGCAACAAAATGACTAAAACCATTACTGTTGCGGTTGAAAGAAAAGTAAAACACCCTATCTATGGTAAGTTCGTAAAGAAGACTACCAAGTTCCATGCTCATGATGACAAGAATGAGTGCAGCATCGGTGACGTTGTGAAGATCATGGAAACCCGTCCTCTCAGCAAAACAAAACGCTGGAGACTGGTTGAGGTTGTTGAAAAAGTGAAATAACTCTTCGCGCTGTCACCCCGGGCTTTGACCCGGGGCGGGCAATCCTCCTGCTGCAGGGATGTGGTTTGAGGGACTAGTAATAAACATTAAGGTTGGGATTAACCTGGCCAATAAAAGCTAAAAGCTAAGTAAGATGATTCAGCAAGAAAGCCGATTGAACGTAGCGGACAACAGTGGCGCCAAAGAGGTGCTTTGCATCCGTGTACTGGGCAACAGCGGCCAGCGTTATGCAGGCATCGGCGATAAAATCGTAGTTACAGTAAAAGATGCGATCCCTGCGGGTGGTATCAAAAAAGGAACTGTAGCAAAAGCGGTGATCGTTCGTACCACCAACAAACTGCGTCGTAAAGACGGATCTTATATCCGCTTTGATGACAATGCTGTGGTGATCCTGAACCAGGCAGATGAGCCTCGTGGTACCCGTATCTTCGGACCAGTTGCACGTGAACTGCGTGATAAAGGGTACATGAAGATCGTGTCTCTGGCTCCTGAGGTTCTTTAAGAAAAGCCTTCGTTCGCAGAGTCAGCCAACGCTGAAGCTACGGCTGATGGAACAGATCGCTAACTATTTAAACAATTCCGCAAAAACGGAGTAAAGATTAGAATAAAATGAAAACAAGATTCAAACCCAAATACAATATCCGCAAGGGCGATAGTGTTGTGGTTATCGCCGGAGACGATAAGGCGTTGGATAAACCCCGTGTCGTTAAGGAAGTATTGGTGGAAGATGCTAAAGTGATCGTTGAAGGTGTTAACATCATTACCAAGCATACAAAACCTTCTGCACAAAACACTAAAGGTGGTATTGTGAAGAAAGAGGCGCCGATCCATATCAGCAATGTAATGCTTTGGGATGCTGCTCAGAAGAAAGGTGCAAAAGTGTCTAAAGTGAAGAATGCTGAGGGCAAGACTGAAAGGGTTTTTAAAACTAAAACTCAGGGAGGTAAAAAATAATGGCAACTAAATCATACGCTCCAAGACTGGCAGACAAGTACAAAAAAGACGTTGTACCTGCCCTTGTAAAAAAATTCAGCTACGAAACTGTTATGCAGGCTCCTAAACTGGAGAAGATCTGCCTTAACCGTGGTGTTAACGGAGCTGTTTCTGATAAAAAACTGGTTGATATCGCACTGGATGAGCTGACAACTATCAGCGGCCAGAAAGCGGTTCCTACCATGTCTAAAAAGGATATCTCAAACTTCAAACTGCGTAAGAACATGCCGATCGGTGCAAGGGTTACCCTGCGCGGTGAGAAGATGTACGAGTTCCTCGACAGGTTGATCTCTGTTGCGCTCCCCCGCGTGCGTGACTTCAAAGGTGTTAATGAAAAAGCTTTCGACGGCCGTGGTAACTATACACTGGGCGTTACTGAGCAGATCATCTTCCCTGAGATCGACATCGACAAAGTGAACAAGATCACTGGTCTTGATATCACTTTCGTTACAACAGCGAATACAGACGAAGAAGCTTACGAGCTGTTGAAAGAACTGGGTATGCCTTTCAAAAACGCTAAGCCTGTAGGCGAAGCGAACTAATAAACGCTAATTACGCGGATGATTCATTCGCGTTTATAAAATAAAAAAGAAACAACACTATGGCTAAAACTTCCGTAAAAGCCAGGCAACGTAAAAGAGAGAAAATGGTTGCCCAGTTTGAAGCAAAACGTGCCGAGCTGAAAAAAGCTGGTGACTACGCTGCTCTGGATGAACTTCCGAAGAACTCTTCTAAAGTTCGTTTAAAGAACCGTTGTCAGCTTACCGGCCGTCCTAAAGGCTATGTGCGCTACTTCGGAATCTCCAGGGTTGCCCTGCGCGATATGGCGCTGAATGGCAAGATCCCGGGACTGAAGAAAGCGAGCTGGTAAGAAGAAGTTTAAACGTTTAAAAGTTCAAGGTTTGAGAGTTCTGAGTTGTTTGGCAACTATTACACTATTAAACATTAAACTTTGAAACTGATAGCTTCGAACAAGAAAATTATAACATTAAACTAAATTCCAATTATCCCGGCTTTAAAACCCGGGACGTAGGAGGGCAATAAACATGGTAACAGATCCTGTAGCAGATTTCCTGACAAGAATCCGTAACGCACAGATGGCAGGCCACCGAGTGGTTGACATCCCAGCTTCTAATCTGAAGAAACGTTTGACTGAGATTCTTTACAATCAGGGCTATATTCTGAAATATAAATTTGAGGAAGATACTAAGCAAGGTGTGATCAAGATCGCCCTGAAGTATGATCCAACGAGCAAACAACCAGCAATCCAGAGCATGGAGAGAGTAAGCCGTCCGGGTTTGCGCCAGTACTCTAAGCCTGCTGATTTCCGCCGTGTGAAGAACGGTCTGGGTGTTGCTATCATCTCTACCTCTAAAGGAGTGATGACTGACAAAGATGCGAAGCTCCAGAATGTTGGAGGTGAAGTTCTTTGCTACATCTACTAATACGCGGATCATTCGCGAATGGATTTCGATAGAAGGGTGATACATTAAGCCGAAAACCTATTAAGCTGACCGGTTACCCTTAAACCAAATAATAAACAGTCGGATCCGCCTACGCTAAAGCTTCGGCGGAGAGACAAAAATCAGACAAACATGTCTCGTATAGGTAAACAACCCGTAGTTATTCCAGCAGGTGTTACTGTTACAGTAAACAAGGATAACACTATCACAGTAAAAGGTCCGAAAGGTGAATTGAAAGAAGCGATCGATCGCGACATTACTGTTGAAGTAAAAGACAACCAGGTAAACTTTACACGTCCTACTGACCAGATCCGTCACCGCGCTTTGCATGGTTTATACCGTGCACTGGTTGCGAACCTGGTGAAAGGTGTAACAGATGGATATGTACGCAAACTTGAGTTGGTGGGTGTAGGTTTTAAAGCGACTAACCAGGGCAATATGCTTGATCTGGCGTTGGGTTATTCACACAACATTCTGGTTGAAATTCCAAACGAGCTGAAAGTAGCTACTGCACAGGAAAAAGGTCAGAACCCGATCATTACCCTGGAAGGTATCGATAAACAACTGATTGGCCAGGTAGCTGCTAAATTGCGCAGCCTGCGTAAACCAGAGCCGTACAAAGGAAAAGGTGTTCGCTATGTTGGTGAAGTTGTACGTAAGAAAGCTGGTAAAGCTGCTGGCAAGTAAGATATAGTTCGAAAGTTTAAGGTTTAAATGTTTAAAAGTTTAGGCCTTCGCAAGAGCCCCTTTTAAACATTTAAACTTTGAACTTTTAAACATTTAAACTTTTTAAACTCTTCCTGGCAGAATCAGGAACAAACTGAATAACGATGAACGGTAAAGTAAAAACAGCAAGAAGACAGCGCATCCGCTTTAACATCCGTAAGAATGTTAGTGGTACTGCAACAAAGCCCCGCCTGTCTGTTTTCCGCAGCAATACGGATATCTATGCACAGATCATTGATGATGTGAATGGCGTAACAATCGCTGCTGCATCTACAAAAGATAAAGACATCAAAGCACAAGCTGGTACTAAATCTGAAAAAAGCAAGCTGGTTGGCGCTGCAGTAGCACGCAAAGCAGTTGAGTTGGGTGTGACAGGCGTCATATTTGACCGCGGAGGTTACCTGTACCATGGCCGTGTGAAATCTGTAGCTGATGGAGCAAGAGAAGGCGGTCTTCAATTTTAAGCAAACACACAACATTCAAACTTTTAATTACAAGTATAAATGTCAAAGTTTAACGTAAACAGGGTTAAAGCCGGTGACCTGGAACTGAAAGATAAAGTTGTCGCGATCAACCGTGTAGTTAAAACTACAAAAGGCGGACGTGCTTTCAGCTTCTCTGCGCTGGTAGTAGTTGGCAACGAGAATGGAGTAGTTGGTCATGGCCTGGGCAAAGCAAAAGAAGTTCAGGAAGCGATCACTAAGGGTATTGAAGATGCCAAGAAAAACCTGATCAAGGTTCCGGTTATGAAGGGTACCATCCCTCATGATCAGTGGGCCAAAGAAGGTGCAGCTAAAGTGCTGATCAAACCAGCCGCTCACGGTACTGGTGTGATCGCCGGAGGTTCTATGCGCGCAGTGCTGGAAAGTGCTGGTGTTACAGACGTACTGGCTAAATCACTTGGCTCTGCCAATCCACATAACGTGGTAAAAGCAACATTCAAAGCATTGGCTCTCCTCCGCGAACCAATTCAGGTTGCAAAAACACGTACACTGGGTCTGAAGAAAGTATTTAACGGATAAAAAAGCTGAGTTTAAATGTTTAAAAGTTTAAATGTTTAAAGTTGCCGGTTTCCGAATCAACTCTTAAGCTATTAAACCCTGAAACTTTTAAACTTCTTAAACGAATTAGTTATGAAAAAGATCAAAATAACTTTAGTAAAAAGTCCTATCGACAGACCAGAGCGCCAGAAACTGACTCTCCAGGCACTGGGTCTGAATAAGACGAATTCTACAAAAGAAGTTGAAGCTACTCCTCAGATCCTGGGTATGGTCCGCAAAGTGGAGCACCTGGTTAAGGTTGAAGAGGCTTAACAAAGGAATAAATTAAAAATTAGAAAGTAAAAATTCAAAATGGTCTATACTGTTTTGAAGGTTTACTTTTTAATTTTTACTTTTGAATTTTTAATTATCTAACAAGCGAGGGGAAAAAACCCCGTAAGTAAAAATTAAACGTATGAAACTTCACGAATTAAGACCTGCAAAAGGCGCAACACACAAAGAAAAGAGAATTGGCCGTGGTGACGGTTCTGGTCATGGTGGTACTTCCACAAAAGGTACAAAAGGTGCTCAAAGCCGTACTGGTTACAAAAGGAAAATGGCTCACGAAGGTGGTCAGATGCCAATCCAGCGTCGTGTACCTAAGCGTGGATTCAACAATATTCACCGCGTAGAATACAAAGTGCTGAACCTTGGTCAGATCGATCAACTGGCTGAAAAATATAATCTCACTGAATTTTCACTGGAGAACCTGTACATCAATGGCCTTATCAGCCAAACTGATCGTATCAAGATCCTGGCTAACGGCGAGATCACTGGCAAGTTTACCTTCAAAGTAAACGCTATCAGTGAAAAAGCAAAAACTGCTATTGAGGCAGCTGGCGGGTCTGTTGAAATTGTTAAGTAAATTTCACTAAATTGCTACGCCTTCGCTGAAGCTACGGCGTACAGAGCCAGTAATGGCTTACTCCGGATGCCGGAGCTTTAGCGAGGGCATCATAAATTTTTTAACTCCCGTGAAGAAATTAATTCAAACTCTTAAGAATATCTGGAGTATCGAGGAACTGAGAAGCAAGATTGTTTTCACCCTCGTGCTGATCATCATATACCGTGTAGGTAACCACATCGTGTTGCCCGGTATCGATCCGCTGATACTCGAAGCAAACCAGAGTGCAGGTGGAAACGGTATCCTCGATCTGATCAACACCTTTGCGGGTGGTGGTTTCTCGACCGCTTCGATCTTCGCTTTGGGTATTATGCCTTATATCTCTGCATCTATCTTCATGCAATTGATGACCGTTCTGGTTCCGAAATTCCAGAAGATGCAGAAAGAAGGTGATAGCGGGCGTAAAAAGATCAACCAGTATACACGCTACCTCACTGTAGTGGTAACGCTGTTGCAGGCTACCGCTTATGTTACCTATCTGAAGCAGACCAATGCTCCGGCAATGATCGCTGAATATTCACGTTACTTCCTGTTGTCTACTGTGGTGATCCTTACCGCAGGCACCATGTTCGTGATGTGGATGGGTGAAAAGATCACTGATAAAGGTCTTGGTAACGGTACTTCCCTGATCATCATGGTTGGTATCCTTGCACGTCTTCCGCAGTCTTTTACCCAGGAACTGGTTGCAAAATCGACCCGTACAGGGGATATCCTTGTATTCATCATTGAGATCGCGATCCTGATCGCTATCATCATGGGTTGTATCATGCTGATCCAGGGTGTTAGAAAAGTTCCGGTTAATTACGCAAAACAGATCGTTGGTAACAGACAGTTCGGCGGAGCAAGACAGTTCCTCCCACTGAAAGTTAACAGCGCTGGTGTAATGCCGATCATCTTCGCTCAGGCGATCATGTTCCTTCCGACACTTGTTACTTTGGGTGGTAAAGGGGGACAGGGGGATCTGGCCAGGATGTTCACAGATCACACTAACCTTTGGTACATGCTGATCTACTCTGTAGTAGTAATCGGATTTACTTTCCTTTATACAGCATTGATCTTTAATCCTAAGCAGATAGCAGATAACCTGAAGCAAAATAATGGCTTTATCCCGGGTGTTAAACCTGGTCAGCCAACTGCTGACTATATCGGTAGCATCATGGACAGGATCACTTTGCCTGGAGCAGTTCTCCTGGCGCTGGTGGGTATCCTCCCTGGTATTGCTCAGATCACGCTTGGTGTTAAACAGCAATTCTCTACTTTCTTCGGCGGTACTTCACTGCTGATCATGGTAGGTGTGATCCTGGATACACTCCAGCAGATCGAAACACAGTTGCTGATGCGCCAGTACGATGGCCTTATGAAAAGCGGCCGCGTTCAGGGACGTCAGACAACTTCTGCTGTTCAGTATTAAGAAGAAAGAACTTTTATATCGCAGACCCGGCTATGAAAATGGCCGGGTTTGTTGTTTGGGAAGGTTTGGAGGGTTTAGACGTTTTTGAGGTTTCAGAGGTTTATCACTTATCAACCAACAATTGATTGTCGGCTCGAACCCTTTTACTTATTAAGGATCTAAGTATTTACTAACCTCTGAAAACCTCCCAAACCTTCCCATCTCGCCTCCCCGGCGCTTCTGATTCCCCGGAATATTTATTAAATTTGCACCATGATTATTTTAAAGACAGACGAGGAGATCGAGATGATGCGGCAGAGTGCGTTGCTGGTAAGCCGGACCCTGACTGAGGTGGCGAAGATCCTGCGGCCGGGGATCACTACGCTTGAACTGGATAATATGGTGGCGCAGTATATCGGCGATAATAAGGCAAAGCCGGCGTTTCTTCACTATAACGGGTACCCGTTCAATTCATGCATTTCTGTTAACGATGTGGTGGTTCATGGATTCCCTAACAAAAAGGAATTAAAGGAAGGAGATATCATCTCAGTAGACGTAGGAGTAGTGCTGAATGGTTGGTACGGTGATCATGCGTATACGTTTGCGATCGGTGATCCGGGGGCAGATGTGATGAAACTTATCCAGGTTACAAAACAGTCATTATACAAAGGGATTGAGAAAGCCGTGCCTGGCAACAGGATCGGAGATATCGCTTTCGCGATCCAGGAGTATACAGAGAAGAAGCACGGCTACGGTGTGGTAAGGGAGCTTGTTGGTCACGGTTTGGGAAGAAGCATGCATGAAGATCCTCAGGTGCCTAATTACGGTAAAAGAGGTAATGGGGAGAAATTGAAAGAGGGGATGGTTTTAGCGATCGAACCAATGATCAATCTGGGTACCAAGAATGTGTTTACGGAACGTGATGGCTGGACAGTGAAAACGCGTGATGGTAAAGCAGCTGTTCACTTTGAACATGATGTGGCGATCCGTAAGAACGGTCCGGATATTCTTTCAGACTACAGCATTATCGAGAAGGCGGAAGCGGAGAACCCCCACCTTTTTACAATACAGAATCAAATAGTTCAGCCCCTCGCCTGAGGGGTTTATTTTTGCACTATGGCAGGTAAACATTTAGTGGTGATCGGCGGCGGAGCCGCTGGTTTTTTTTGCGCAGTGAATGCCGCCAGGATAAATCCTGAGCTGAAGGTGACGATCGTTGAAAAAAGCAGTAAGCTACTGTCAAAAGTGAAAGTAAGCGGAGGCGGAAGATGCAATGTAACACATGCCTGTTTCGAGATCAGCGAAATGGTTAAAAGATATCCCCGCGGAGGGAATTTTGTAAAGAAAACATTTCACCAGTTCTTCACAACTGATACGATCCAGTGGTTTAAAGAGAGAGGTGTAGAGTTAAAAGCAGAAAACGATGGACGGATGTTCCCGGTAACAGATTCTTCGCAGACGATCATCGAATGTTTATTAAAGGAGGCAAACCGATACAGGATCGAGATCCTGATGAACAAGGAGGTCAGATCAATCAGAAAAGAAGACACCGGATTTATACTGACTACAGGCAATGAGCACCAGCTGGCTGCTGATTATGTTTGCATAGCTTGCGGTGGTTATCCAAAAACCGGAATGTTCGACTGGTTGCGGGAGCTTGGTCATACGATCAGCGATCCAGTTCCATCATTGTTTACATTTAATATGCCCGGTAACCCGATCACACAACTGATGGGTTTGAGTGTTGAAAAAGCCAGGGTAAAAATAAACGGAAGCAAGCTTGAACAGGAAGGACCTTTACTTATCACGCATTGGGGAATGAGCGGACCTGGAATACTTAAACTAAGTGCATGGGGGGCGAGGGAACTGGCGGCATTGAACTGGCAGTTTTCCGTTAGTATCAATTGGGTACCTGATTATAATGAAAACACGTTGCGTGAACGGTTACAGGAAATTCGTTTTGGAATGGCTGCACAAAAGATAGGAAATAAAAACCCGTTTGGGCTTCCTGGAAGGCTTTGGGAATTTATGCTGGAGCAGGCAGGAGCAAACAAAGATATGAGGTGGGCCGATTTTCCGGCGAAAGCGCAGAATCAATTGATCCGTCTGATGGTGACAGGCGCGTTTGAAGTAAAAGGTAAAACGACATTCAAAGAAGAGTTTGTAACAGCGGGTGGCGTTAATCTTTCAGAGATCGATCCCTCAACGATGATGAGCAAAAAGATCGGAGGATTGTTTTTTGCAGGTGAAATTGCAGATGTTGACGGAGTAACGGGTGGGTTTAATTTTCAGAATGCCTGGACCAGTGGTTACATCGCTGCGGCTGCTATAGGTAATCAATCATAAGCTCTTCGAAATCACCCATAACAGGCCGGAAATATTATCATTTCTATTACAATACTTTCGGCAACAAAACAAAAAATGATCAGGGTTGAATAAATAGCTGTCCAGAACTGAAGTAGTCAGAGCGTTTTATGATCGGATACCCTTTGCAATAAACATTGCCTTTATATCGTATGGTCGCATCCAATTCGTCAGCCACCTGAATGTGGGTATCAGCAAGACCGCTATAGATCATATACATGGTTTTCGTTTTGAGATCGCTCAGGTTCAATAACCCTCTTGCGTTAGTATATGTTTCAACGTGACCAGCTTTACCATGCATGATCATTGATGCATTTTCTTTTAGAATGATCACTGCAAGATATGGCATATCGACTGTGAGTTCTACATTACCGGCCCCGGTTTCGCTGTTGATACGAAATGCTTTAAATTTCAATGTATCCATATTGCTGACATTACCGCTTCCTTCATATTTCAAAAGAGCAATGTCTTTTACAAAAAGTCGTACTTTGACTTTTTCGTCTGCATCACGAAGCCATCTGCATCCTGTTTGATTGCTGATGACCAATTCCTCATTCGCAACAACAGTCTGAACATTTGCAATAATATTCTGCGGGCCTGAAATTTCAATTTTCTCATCATCACTTTGTATTAATACAAGATCGATATTATCCTGTAATCTTACCGTGCTAAATGCGGGAAAATCTCTCTCCTGGACAGCCGCAGGACCGGCATTACCTGTGCAACCTGGCTTGGTGCATCCGGCTGTTACAATTGCAATCATCAGTGTGAAGAAAAAAAATAAGTAGGGCTTCATAATTTTAAAAGTTATAACCAACACCAATATGAATAAATTCAGCCTGGCCTGAATGTGACTTCAACAAGAGCTGAGTTGAGACATGATCGGTCGCTTTATACCTGATCCCATATTGCTGAAAGATGCCAGAGCTCGATCCGTTATAAAGATAGGCTCCGATATTAACCGGAATAGAAAGACGGCCAAGAAAATGCTCATAGGAGAGGTATAATCCGGCCTGAAATTTCTGGTAGCTGAGATCGCCGGTGCGATCTTCCATGGCATATCTTCTTATTGTACGATCATATAAAAGAAGAGCTCCCAGGCCAAATGAAGAATTGCGACCGGTTCTTTTGGAAGCTTCTAATTGAGCGGCATTGATCAGGTAATAACTTCCTCCAACCCATGGGTATTGCTTTACTGAAATGGAAGTATATGCGGCGAAGTCGATTTTTGAAGAACTTGTATCCAGTAAAGTTCTTTTATGCTGGTTTGGTCTTCCTAATGCATAACGGATACCCGCGCTGAGGTTTGGAATATTTAATCCGAGGTTTGGCAATTTCGTACTTCCATTTGAAACATGCATGATTCCTATGCCGGCGGCGAGATGAAAACGTTCGCTGAGTTTGACTTCATTTTGAAGTACGAATGAAAGAAATACGTTGAAGCGGGTTCCGATCAATGTATTCTTGGGATTGGAATACACGTCATATGGTTTTCCGACTACAGCCAGTCCACCACCTGTTTTGATGCTTGCTTCGTAACGCCGGGTGTGGAGTAAAGGAAATCTAATGTATGGATAGACAGCATACAGATTACCTATGTACTCCCGGCTGCCTGGATTGCCCGCAATCAATCCCAATCCGACGGCCGGATATTTATGGGAGAGATGCCAATCAGCTTCGCCATTGGTTTTCTTTTCTATAAATATTTCTGTAAGGGATGTATAGGAGTCACGGATGTATTCGGACTTTGGCTGATTGGCAATGAACGAACCCAGGTGGTGATTGATCCCAAAAGACCAGTTGTTTACCGGGATAGTATCAACTGCATTTATGATCTCACCTGCAGTTGACAGGGACGAGATACTGAGTAATGTTGCTGTGAGCGTGAGCCACCGGATGTTGCTGTTTATTCGCATAAAGCAGTTTAGAAGGATACCTGGCAAATATAGGCTATCGTTTCCTTCAACGGATCAGGAAGCGCATTGAATGCCATAGAAGCAATACGAGATGCCAACAGGCTATAACTTTACCATAGATCGCATAGGTTATGATCCATGAACTGAGGCAAAAAACTACGCGTGTGCGGGTTTTTCTATGGTAGTAAAGCCGGATTGTATAAGGCACCAGCCTGTGACAGGGAGCAGCATGACCGCGGGCATTAGAGCTGCCTTTCCTGATAATAAAAAAAGCAGCAGGGCGATCAGAAGCAGATAAAACGGATAGGAAAGAAATAGCAGTGCAGCCAGTATTGAATCATAGTGGCCGGCAACCGATTTTTTTCTGGCGACGGATCTCATCAGCAGGTATTGCGGCTGATGTAATAACCAGCCGACCGAAGCAGGGATGGCTAAGATTGTTTTCCTGATAATAGAAGCCGGCCGGCTGATCATGTTGACCCTTGTCTTTATATCCTCCGGTGCTATTTCATAAACAAGCGGCTGCAGTCTTTGTGTAAGGGCCACGTTAAATTGCTGGATCTGTTGACCTTCCGAACCTGACAGGTTGAACTGGCTCAGGCTAACAGGCTCGCCGATATTGATCACGAGATCTTTGCCAAACGCGCTGAATGAGTTATAGTTAATTCCTACGGGAAGTATTTCTAACGGAATGCCTTCACTCCAGCTGCTCATGGCCAGCCGGGCGGTTCCTTTCTTTAATGGACGCAAGTGCCATTCATTGATGCATAATCCTTCGCTGAAGATCAATACGAGCCCGTTTTGCCGGAAGATCTCTTTGCAGGCATCAAATGTCTCATAATTGGTGCTGAGATTTTCGACGCCTTCGCTTACGCGATAGACGGGCAGTATTCTGATAGCAGTAAGTATGCGGGTAAGAAAAGGATTCCGAAAAACATCGCCGCGGGCGAGGGACCAGATGGGCTGTTCGAAAAGTGTGTCAAGCAGGACTGCATCCAGGAAAGAATTCGGGTGGTTGGAGCAGATCAGCAAGGGCCCTTTTTTAAGCAGCAATTCAGGCCGGTTGATCCGGATTGAGCGGAAATAAAGGGGGCGGGAAAGTTTGACCAGGATCTTCAAAAACGCGTAAAGCAAAGCTGATTTTTTGGGTGAATATAACCGAAATATGATGACGGGGTGGGGAGAGGTGGATTTTGTTCTGCGGGTTATGTTGAGAGGATTGGCAGGTTGGAAGGATCTGAAAGGTTTCAAGATGACAGTCATGGTAAGCAATCACTTATTAATCATTGCTTTATGGGCCTGTTCTGCGTTAAAAAAAGCTTCGCTGAACCGGTTTTTTCCTGTATCTTTGCAGCCCGAATTAAAACCTTCGGGATTTTATCATGTTTCAGAATTTAATTCAAAAAAACCTAAACGCTGATGCACAGGAGTCTGGTGCTGCCGCTACCGCGGAAGTTCCGGCTACAGCGACAACAACTGCACCTGTTGCTACCGCTCACGACGATTTCGACTGGAGCGTAGACAAACGTAACGTTACTTCTTACACCAAAGAAGAAAAAGAGAAGTATGACAAAGTGTATGACAACACTTTCGTACAGCTGACTGACGGTGAACTGATCCAGGGCATCGTAGTAGGCCTTACTAAAACTGACGTTGTATTGAACATCGGTTTCAAAAGTGATGGTCTGATCTCTCTGAACGAATTCCGCGACCTGCAGAACCTGAAAGTAGGTGATGAAGTGGAAGTGATGATCGTTGAAAAAGAAGACCGTGATGGTCACCTGAACCTGAGCCGCAAACAAGCGCGTATCACACGTGCATGGGAGCGTATCGTGGAAGTTCACAAAACAGGTGAAGTTATCACAGGTACTGTTACCTCAAAAACTAAAGGTGGCTTGATCGTAGACGTGTTCGGAATGGAAACGTTCCTGCCAGGTTCTCAGATCGATGTTAAACCTGTTACAGACTACGACCAGTTTGTAGGAAAAACTATGGAGTTCAAAGTGGTTAAGATCAACGAGACCATCAAGAATGCTGTAGTATCTCACAAAGCCCTTATCGAAAGCGATATCGAAGCACAACGTGCGGAGATCATGAGCAAACTCGAAAAAGGTCAGGTTCTGGAAGGTACTGTGAAGAACATCACCGATTTCGGTGCGTTCATGGACCTTGGCGGCCTGGATGGTCTGCTGTATATCACGGATATTTCATGGGGCCGTATCTCTCACCCAAGCGAGGTGTTGAAAATGGACCAGAAGATCAACGTGGTGGTACTCGATTTCGACGACGAGAAGAAACGTATCAGCCTTGGTCTGAAACAACTCACTCCACATCCTTGGGATGTGTTGGCTGAGAACATCGCTGAAGGCAATATCGTGAAAGGTAAAGTAGTGAATATCGAAGACTACGGTGCTTTCCTCGAAATCCAGCCTGGTGTTGAAGGCCTGGTTCACGTAAGTGAGATCACATGGGCTAACACGCCGATCAATGCGAAAGAGTTCTTCAAACTCGGCGACGAGCATGAAGCTAAGATCGTTACCCTTGATAAAGCAAGCCGCAAAATGAGCTTGTCTATCAAACAACTTTCTCCTGATCCCTGGAACGATATCGAAACCAAATTTGCTGAAGGAAGCCGTCACACTGGCCTGGTGAAAAACATCACTAACTACGGTGTGTTTGTTGAACTCGCTCCTGGTATCGGTGGTATGATCCATATCAGCGACCTGAGCTGGTTGAAACGCTTTAATCACCCAAGTGAATACACTAAAGTTGGTGCTAACATCGACGTAGTGATCATGGGTATCGATAAAGAAAACCGCAAACTCCAACTCGGACACAAACAACTGGAAGAAGATCCCTGGAATACCCTGCAGGATACATTCGCGATTGGTTCAATCCATGAAGGAACTGTAATTCGCAGGGATGACAAAGGAGCTGTAGTTCAGTTGCCTTATGGTCTGGAAGGATTTGCTCCTAACCGTCATCTGAGCAAAGAAGATGGCAAGAGCATCGGTGCTGACGAAACTGCACAATTCGTAGTGATCGAGTTTGACCGTAACGAAAAACGCATCGTTCTTTCGCACAGCCGTATCTGGGAACAAGGCCAGATAGAAGAAAAAGAAGCTGCGAAGAAAGAAGCTAAAGCTGAAGCGGATAAAACGAAGAAAGCTGTGAAGAACATTCAGGGTAAAGTAGAGAAAGCTACTTTAGGTGATCTGGGTGTACTCGCTGACCTGAAGAAGAAACTCGAAGGTGGTGAGAATGCAGGCGATGAAGCTAAAGGTGAATAATCTTCTAGTATAAGTTTTGCAAGGCCGTCCGTAAGGGCGGCCTTTTTTGTTTAAGAGAGGAATGAGCTTTGGAACCTATGAAACCTCCCAAACCTTTAAACCTTTTAAACTTTCTCCCTATTTTTGACCCAAATACCCTTAAAGAGCACGCATGAGTTTACGGGAAAGGCTAAAGAGTTTCAAACTGGTCAGGAAGCTGGTATATGTGGTGGTAGGATTGGCTTCCTATCCGGGGCTTGTTATTATTAATAAGCTGAAGATAACTGGTGGTGAGCACCTCAAGGATCTGCCAAAGCAGAATGTTTTGTTCGTGAGCAATCACCAGACATATTTCGCAGATGTGATCACGTTCCTGCATATTTTTTGTGCGGTGAAGTTTGGAAAGATCAACAGGCTGGGCCTTCCGTATTATTTTCTGAATCCATTTACCCGTGTCAATTATGTGGCGGCTGAGCAAACGATGAATGGCAGTTGGATCAGTAAATTGTTTACGCTGGCCGGGGCTTTGACTGTAAAGCGTACCTGGAATGCTGAGGCAAAAGAGAACCGTAAGGGGCTTGATGTGTCAGATACCAGGAAGATCACGAGGGCACTGGAAAACAACTGGGTGATCACATTTCCTCAGGGAACAACCAAGCCTTTTGCGCCGGGAAGAAAGGGAACCGCGTTAATTATCAAGCAAAGCAAACCTATTGTGATTCCCGTCGTGATCAACGGTTTCTGGAGAGCATTCAATAAAAAAGGATTGAAGTTCAAGAAAAAAGGAACTTTGCTGACGGTTCGCTTCAAACCGCCTTTGGAGATCGATTATGATGCACGCACCGAGGATATTCTTGCTCAGCTAATGGACGCAATTGAGCAGAGTAAAACGTATATGATGAAGGGCAAACATCATCATATCACTCCGGGAAATGCCTCCTGAGCACTTGTATCCTTACCAGTCAAATAATATTGCGTCTATTTGGAAGTGTAATTCGTGTAAGTCGTATTATTTCGCGTTATTCGTGCTTACAGAGCTCATTTGGATAAGTCACATTATTTATCTAATTAGCCCATTCACGTAGTTCGTGTTCACTCGTGAAGATTCGCTTCAATTTCAGTTTATGAGTCAAAAACCCGCTACGATTAAAGAGATTGCCAAACGGTTGAACGTATCAGTTTCAACGGTTTCAAGGGCATTGCATAATCATCCGAGTATCGGGTTGCGCACAAAGATGCAGGTGCAAAAGCTTGCGGAAGAGTTGAACTATGAGCCAAACCAGGCAGCCATCTCGTTCAAACAGGGAAAGACCTCAACCATTGGTGTAATTCTTCCCAACCTGAGAGAAGAGTTTTTTTCAACAGCGATCAATGGTATCGAAGATATCGCCATTCACAATAGTTATACGGTATTAATAGGGCAGTCGCGGGACGATGTGGAACGCGAAAAGAAACTTGTTGATACCATGCGTAAACACCGGGTTGATGGTTTGCTTGTCTCTCTCTCCAAGAACACGGTCGATTATGAACATTTTGAAGCGTTGAAAAAGTACGGGATACCGGTGGTCTTCTTTGATCGTGTTCCCAACCTGGATGATGCATACACGGTTTCGTGTGATCTGAAAGACAGTTCAGAAAAGCTGGTCGACTGGCTGTTGGCGCAGGGGCATACTAAGATCGGTTTCATCAAAGGCCCTGAATCAATGACTGCGTCGCAGGACAGGCTGCAGGGATATCTTCATGCGTTGGAGAAAAATAAACTGCCACAGGTGCCCGGTTATATTGTTCAGACAAATCTGGAAAAGGAAGAGACGCAGCAAGCGATCCAGCAGTTATTGTCGCTGCCCGAACGGCCCACAGCTGTAATCGCATTCAACGATTATATTACACTTGACGCGATCAAATTTTCAAGGGCGCTTGGCTTAAAGATCAATAAGGACATTTATTTTGTAAGTTATGCCAACCTGCCGGTGACGAGTTACCTGGATGACCGGCCGCTTGCATCTGTTGAACAGTTCCCATATGAGCAGGCAGAGAAAGCAACAGAGATGCTATTGCAACTGATCAATCAGAAGGCGGAGGAGATAGAGGAGAAGCGTGTGGTGATGAGTGGGGAAGTGGTGGCGAATGAGCCTTCTTTAAAAGGAGGCTGAGTGCTTTTTTTGTTTAGTTGATCAGGACTCGGCCCTGCTAAGTGCAGAGAGTGTCTTTCTTACATGTTGAGATTATTGATTTTTTCCTCACTTATTTTTCGTTTTTTTCCGTTAATACTTTGTGTTTTTCACCTTGGCAATTTTGGTGGACAGGGGATATTTGTGTTAATGATATCTGCTGAAGCGCAAGGCGGTTATTGTTAAAGCCGAACCGATGGGGGAGTATTAGACTTGACTTTAATACTGACCAAGGCCGTATTTTGCCTTGCCCTCATTCCTGCTCAACGAGGACCTTGGCGGTGGTGGCGGGGGAGGGCCCAAGGCCGATGGTGGGGCAAGGGATGTTTGATTTTTGTTTGCTGCCCCCTTGTTCAAACCAATAAGCAATCTTCAGCCCGTCAACACATAACAATCCACGATTATAAAAACAGCGCTCCATCCTCTTACAATTTATCTTCCTGAAATACACGCAAATAAATTCCAAAAAAGATGTGTTACTATTTTGCTGTTTTCCTCCGCAATCCTATTTTTGCGCCGGAGAGCTGGCAGAGTGGTCGATTGCGGCAGTCTTGAAAACTGTTGACTGTAACAGGTCCGGGGGTTCGAATCCCTCGCTCTCCGCACTTTCTCTTAATATAAGTTGATTTTCAGCGTTTTCCGCGTCACTAAGCACCTAACCCGGAACAAAACCCGGAACAAAAAGGAAAACGCATGAAAACGAAGATCATCCCCGAAGGGTCATATACTGACCCTCAAATCTCAACGTCAAATCCGAAAGATTGGTTCGTATGGTTTCGCTTCTACTATGCCGGTAAGTGGCATCCCGTCTTCAAGCTTCGCGAAGATCTCAACAGGATAAAGAATAAAGCGGCCCGGATGAAAGAAGCGGTTGCCTTACGTGATGCGCGTCACTCTTGGCTGAAGGAAGGGTGGAACCCGGTAACGGATCGCGAATACAAGATGCGAAACGTTCGGTTGCTCCCGCAGAAAAAAGCCATGTCAGTAATGGCCGCTTTGAAATTCGGACTATCTGTAAAAAAAATTGCAAAGAAGTCCCGCCTTGGCTACTCAAGCCAGTTGAATATTATAGAACAAGCGGCAATCAAACACGGGTTTTCCGGGATAGAGATAAAGAACTTTGACAGGGGCCTTTTCCTTGACTTAATGGGAAAGGTAGAAGAAGAAAGGATAAAAGTTGAAGGCGAATTTTCAAACCATTCTTGGAACAAATACGCCGCAACAATGAGGGCGATGCTCACCGAGTTAGTAGATCAGCGCGTAATCGACGTTAACCCATTGCGGGACCTTAGAACGAAGCCCGTTCCCGAATCAAACAAATACGAACGGTTCACCGAAGATGATAAAAGGGATATTTCCGCCTTTTTATTGGCGAATCACTTCAACCTATACAGAGTTATGCAGGTTGTGTACCACGCCGGGATAAGGCCGAAAGAAGCCTTAGCGTTGAGAATTTCGGACGTTGATATGAAACGTAGAATGATCACCATTGCGCCGGACGAAGTTGAAGAAAACAGTAAAACTCTTAGCCTTAGACACGTCCCAATCAATCCGCATCTTTACGACCTTTTAAACATGCTTGCGCTGCATAAATTCCCGGACGAATATTTTGTTTTCGGCAGTCCCTTTCAACCAGGTAAAGGCAATCGCGGGGCGGGATCTCAACAATGGTTCGACGGGATCAGTCGAGGGGTCGGCAAAAAGACCGGCAAAAGCGGGGCAATGAGGGATGACTTTTTAACCCCGTCGGCAGTTCAGGCTTCACGCGACACAATCACTAAGCTTTGGAAAAAACTTATCATTGATACACTCGGGATCAAGAAACACCTTTACGCGGCCAAGCACACCGGGGGGCGCGACATGGTTCGGGCAGGTCTTAAGCTAACGGAAATACAGCTTCTTTACGGACATGAATCACCGGCAATGACAAAGCTATACACGGAAGAAGTGGCCCTTATGGAAGTAGAAGAAGCGGTTTTGAAAAAGGCCCCAAGCTTTAACGCGCCGCTTAAGCCGATAAAAGGGAAGCTTCGCAAGGTGTCTTAAAAACAATAAGCCCCGCATAGACATGCGGGGCTTTCCAATCAAAGCAACTCAACCAATAATCCAACTACTTCATACTCCTTTGTACGGTCTTCAGGACCGCTTTTAATTGCTTCGCATAATCCGGGGCGGTTGCATACCCTGCCGCCGCAATCGCGTCAATAAACGCTTCAGGATTATCTTTAACAAGCAAGGCTTTCGCATATCGCTTGTTCTTCAGATAGAAATTACCGTGATCGGTAAAGCACTCTTCGGGGGTGTTATACTTGCGGAAGTAATCTTTGACGATATACTTAAACATTTTCACGCCTCCCTTTACAACCGGCGTAATGCTTATGATCACCGGGAACTTAAGATCTGCGCGGCGGCTGTATTCGGTTGTTGTTATCAACTGTTCATTCCCGTTGATGCCGTCAGTATCCTTCACCCCGAAAAACATAAACCCGGGCGCGGCTTTACCCCAAGCACTTTCCAACGCAGCTTGCGTAAGAGTTACTTCAGCATGAATACCGGTTTTCTTTTGAGAAGCCAGAGCATAGGGCAGGTAAGTCTTCACGAATTCTTTAGGGGTCATCGAATAGTCTTTTTAGACTTATATGTATAGATCCTGTAACAGATATATAGCAGGATCAAAATAAAAACGATCAGCCCAAGAATTCGGAATAGATCGCCATGTTTTACTTCTTTACTCTTTGTAACCTCATTCTTCACTACGCGCGTCGTGTCGCTCTTAGTCACCGCAGAACTGTCGTTTGTCTTCAGGTCGGAAAGACCGGACCGCGATTGCCTCATTTCTTCTTCGCTAATCAACCGGCCTTCTTCAGTAGTTGTAGTTTCGCGAAATAACAATAGGCCATCGCCAAACAAAAAGCTTCTATTGCCCGTGAATCCCTTGAAAGGAAAATAGGTTTTCGGGATCGGCAAATAATCGAACTCCGTTGAAGGATTGGACGGCGTCAAGTAATACTTATCACCTGCGGAAACGTCGTCTTCAAATTCAGATCCAACAGCGAAGTACTCCTTTACTGTCGTGGTCTTTTTGTAATTACTATCAACGCTTTTCTTCTTATTGGAAGAATCGACCTGCGCGGATAAGCTGTCTTTCTTTTTGACAGAAACGCCCTGCAAGCTTTTGGCTGCAAGGCTATCCGTTGAAGACTTTGTTGTTGAAACATTTTTTGTCCCTGCACATGACGCCAACAGCGTAGCCAGGGCGATGAAAATTGTCAGTTGCTTCATATATTGTTTACGGTTTTTGCTCGGTCGATTTAATTACCGGGTTATTCTTAAGCTGAAACGTGAGTAGCTTGATTGCAGGCTGAAAGAATAACTGAGATAACCGGCTATCGGGATCGATCGCATACAGGTTTTCAAATATGCTTGTGATCTCTATGTAGATAATGAAAATGACAAGGCCGTTATTAAACCACTCAAACACGGTAATAGCATGTTGACCTCCTTTCTGCCCGCCTATATATGACAGGGCATACCCGCCAACAATAGCGCCCGCGTACTGCATAAACTTCCCAACGGTCTTTTTGAAACCTTCGCTTGTTCTTGCTTTGTTCTGAACCTTGGCTTTCCAACAGCCTGTAGCAAAGTCAACGACCATTGCGAGGAAAAGCATTGTGAGTAAGTCAATATCAGGCAGGAAAGACACTTTTACAAAGGCAAGAGAACCGGCGAATAACAGCTTCATGTTTTAGTTTTTATAGGGTAATAGATGCGCGAAAGGCGATACAAGATTATCGTATCGCCTTTCGCCTTTTACAACAGATATACAACCACTACTTCAGTCGCTTCCGAGATCTTCGCGCCCGCTTCGCTTTCGCTCTCTTTCTTTCATCCTTGCGGAATATCTTAAACATGCTGTCATCATATCCCGCAGCCCGCATCATTGCAACTCTTTTGTTATCAAATATGCTTCTCATTGTTTGATGATCTTTTTAACGGTTAAGCCCGCATTACCTTGCAGAGCAAAAAAGTACATCCCTTTAGCAAGGTTGGCGATATTGATTTGATGAACATTTGCCCCGGCAATTGCCGCGACAGATCCGCGAAGCAAAACCCGGCCATGAATATCAATCACCTCATAGCTTAAGTTCTGTGGGCGGGTCACGCTAACCCGGAAATCAATCACACTATTCTTTACCGGATTGGCCACATAGAAGGGGATTGCTTCGCGCTCCGTCGGCCTTTCCGGCCTGTCAGTGATCGGCAAGGTAGACCCGCCGCCGCCCGGGATAACATCAAGCATAACGGCAAGACTGTCGCCAATTCTGATTTCATCCAAGAATAGTTCCCGGGAAAATGTATTGCTTATCTTCCAATTTCGCCGCCAGTCTTCTTTATCAATTCCCATCCTGACGTAATTCGGGGTATAGTTATTCGGCCCGGAATTAATAAAGCAAAGCTCTTTATCAACCCATACGCGAACGTAACCGGAACTATCATTTCGCCAACGCGCGTTTATTACTACGTCAACCCATGTATTAAGCTTGACGGTATCTAACGGGTATATGTACATTGTGTACGGAGATCTTGCAACTGTACTATCCGGGCTTACTAAGTTCTGAATGATTGTAAGGTAGTTCCCTTGCCCGTGCCAATCAATCGAAAGAGGGGGCAGTACGCCCAATGTATCGCGGTATATTTGAAAGAAGGATTCAACACCGTCGTAATACTTAGGGTATGCGTTCGTGAAATATACACTGAACGCATACCACGCGTCAAAGTTTTGCTTATCGCTTTTTTTAATAACTAACATCGTCCGAAGATCATTGCAGCTACTTGAATCATTAGCATTGAGCGAGAACTTTGCGGATTTACTTCCGTACCTCTTAACGCTATCTGACATGGTAATGAAGTTCCCGCACTCAATAATAGAATCAGCACCCGCGAACAGGCCCGTTTCAAACGTCTGCTCGAAAAGTAAATGTTTCCTTTGGGAAAATGCGGGACCAGGTAAAAGCAAAATCAATAATAAAAACACCTTCAGTAAAAACGGAACAATACCACCGGCCAAAGTAGCGATAAGGTCAAGCGTATTGAAACCTGTCGGACCGCTCGAATCCCTTTGCTCTTTTTCAAAGGCAACCGCCAAAACGATCACAAGCGAGAAGATTCCACGCAATACTATTGGGCAAGAAATCAAGCCAAGAACTGCATACGCCAGAACAAAAACGATTACCCCGACACTGAAATGCTGGTATAGATCAGGGCGAATTGATTTTAGTTTGTTGATCAGATTTTTCATAGGATTAGTTGAAGATTTTGGTATAGGTTTTCAATGTCCTTCGAGCGTCGTCTATCACTTGAACCATTACATATTTCCGATACTTAACCGCTATCCTGTCCGTCTCTAAAAAGATACTATCAAAGACAAGCGAAAAAGCAACGCCGTCTTCTGAAGTAAGCACCTTCATTCTTTTCACCTTTGTCTTCGCTGTTTTTATCTCAACACTATCAACACCGTCAATCTTTTTAACTGAAGTATTAAGAAACTGTTGTTTATTAAACCCTATAAGACTATCGAGGATCTTTGATTTAAGCTTTATCGCGCCGGTTATTGCAGCATAACCCGCAGTATTCCAGTGAAGCGAATCACCGCCAAGGAAGGACCAAACAGGGCGGTTTGTTATCGGGTCGTAGGTTGTATCAAATACATTCAAATACCGGTACGGGTTGAGGCTGTCTAAAAATCTGTTCACACTTCGAACCGAATCTTGAAACATATCAGGAGTATAGCCAGGGCCAAGCGTTACTTTCCTGCTCATAAGCGAGAATAGTACGAAATTTTTCCCAAGCCCCGTAAGCGTGTCGTTTATATACTTGAAGCACTTCTTAACCGTATCAACTCGATATCCATTATAAAAGTCATTGCCGGAATACTGAAGCAATATCAAGTCGGCACCCCAATTTAAAGCCGCATCAATATTAAACCCTGGCTTTGCCCCCGGATGCCACGAAGGCATAGCATTACGAACAGTTTCCCCGCCACTACACAGCTTTAAAACCTGTACACTATCATAGTACTGTTTAAGCCATTGAGTAATTTGGTATCGATAACTTTCCGCTCTATCGTTCGCGGTATTATCCCAAGCAACGCAACAGCCATTGCAATATGAATCCCCAAGGAAAGCCACTTTTATTAGTGGCTTTTTGGCACTTAATCCGAATGAGAGTATTAAAAAAGAAAGAGCTATATACAGCGCCCTTATCAAGAAGGATTTCTTTTGCATAATGAATTATTTAACGATGAATTACTTTATAACTTTCACTTTGTAATTATCTGCGGCAGGATCAATAGGGGATCCGCTAACATTTAGTATTCTAATTGTTACGGTGTTAGTGCCGGAACCCCAAGCCGTGATAATAGCCCCCGAATAAGGGAATCCGCCTTGCTTAGTGACTAATACATTATCGCCCAAAGCAACCCCCGAAACCGTCATTGTCAAATCTTCAGACGTTCCGGTAGATATACTCGGGAAATCTAAAACAGAAGTTTGTGTTATTATATTGAATGGCGAATCTACGTACCAGTACGACCCATTACTTAAAAGAGTAATTCTACTTTGCGCGGAAATGGATAATGTATTCATCAAAGAAGACCCATTTACAATATCATTTACCCCGGCATTAGAGTTAACCACTACAATGTAATTAGTCGCGTTGTGCAGAACCAGTTTTGAACCGGCGGCAGGGACGGGCGGCAATGTCCAAATAGCGCCCGTTCCATTGTGGATGTAGTCGCTTTCGCCATTGGGAGCTACAGATAACGTCAATGCGCTTGCCGCAGATGTTGTTGTAGGCGGTGAAAATGTAATAGCCTCAATCACGTTGGTTGTTGTGTTCCTACCAAGCGGAACATACCCCCCCGCAGAATAAATCGGAAGCGAACCGAGCGAAAACGTCCCCCCTGCCGCAAGAGAACCAAGAAAACTCCCATTCTGCCCCCAAAAGTGCATTCGCGTACCCGCTCCGCGATTTCTGAACATAGCAATAGTGGAGTCATTCGGCATATACATTCCTGCGGCGTTGGTAATATCAAAAGTGTACCCGCGCTGGTAGAGGTTATTTGCAATCTTCCATCCCGCATTAGGATCAAAGTAAGTATACAGTGTTGTTCCTGTTATATTATAGAATGACGCCCATCTATCAAACCAGAATGCAAGATCCCTTGAAACCGGCCTTATAAATGCCGCAGCGGTACCGTTGTTATCTGTAGTTTCAAATCGGATGGCTCGATTATTAAGAACTTTTAGATTCCCGTTTTTGTCGACCCCCAGTTTTCGCCCAATCGCATAATAATCTTCAATCCCTATTATACGCCAAAGCATCGAAGCCAGATAGTGCCCTGTAGCATTGTCCAGATGAACCCCATCATTTTTCCAACCCAAGCTATCCACACGAGCCATGCTGATCAATGGACTATAACCGTCCAGGTAATACAGCGTATCCTCTAACGCGATGCGTTTCATAGCGCGGTTAGTTGCGCGATTAACCAGATCGTTGCTTGTTTCAGGACCTGAACCATTTAATGACCAATCTGTTCTTGGAGAAGCGAGACGAAACGCGTCTAACCATTGTTTTAAATCAGGGTATACGTCTCCATCTTCTTTGATTTGGATCATCGCGAGATCAATGCCCATATCTGCGAATATCGGGCTGGTGATCGCTTTGCTTGTTGCATTTGCATTCGTCCACTGCAACCCACCAACTCCCATCCGGTAAAGCATTACGGCATCAGAGCCAGTAGGCTCATTGATAGCAGCACACATTACAATTTTTACGTTGCCGGATACTTGATTTATTTTAATTGAATAGTCTCCCTGTGCTTTATTAATTGTTATGATCTTACCTTCCAAAGTACCGTTACAGTCAACAACAGACCCTTCGTTGACAAATCCCGCTCCCGCATTTACTTGAACCTGGAACGAACCTGCTCCCGGCTCTTGGATATAGTACACTTTCAGCTTAGTCGCATCAACTCTTGCACCCGCGTATAGGAACTCAAGACTTCCGCTTCCATTAATTTCATACCATGTTCCGTTGAACCAATATTGAGTTTCTGCAACATTTTGGTGAATAGATCCGCCGCCAGTTGGTGTAACCGATTCCATATTTCCTCCACCAAACCCTAACAAGTCTTTTAGCATGTTATAGAATGGAGAAGCTATATACCCACTCATAGAGTCCCCAATCCATCCAAGCACAAAACGAACATCTCCGCGTGAAGTATTTAACCCGCTTTGCGATGATCCAACCAATAGCTTACGCGCTACGTTTAAAAACTTACCACGCGTATCATATACGTTTTGCAGGTCATCATATACAGCACGGCTTGAAATAAGGGCACTACTATCCCGACCGTCAGAAGGAATATCATTTACAGGAATTTTATATCCATCCTGCTTAATTATCGTGTCTTTAACTTGCGCAAAAAGAGCAACAGGCCATATAATTGCTAACACTAAAAATATTCGTTTCATTAATTGTACCATTTTATTTTTATTTTATCCCCCGCTTCACTTGCGGTAATAGTTATTGAATTAATTGACCGAGAAAAATCTATATCAACCCCATTTCGGAAAACAGTTACTTTATAGTCATTAGAAGGAAGAGTCCCAACAGTAGTAAAGGTTGTTTGACCTGAGACTGCCGTAAATACCTCTGTGCCCCCTGTTGTTGCCCCTCCACCGCCAGAAATGCCCAAAGCGTTTTTATGTATTCTATGGATTACTCCATTTATCGGGACCAACAAACTATCAGCGGAAGTGAGAGAAGGTATAGTATCAGCTTTTATTTTTCCTGCAACGTGCAAAGCCTCTTGTGGATCTTGGCTATATGGCATCATAACACCAAGCCGCTTATTCTTCCCCTTCATCCATCGGTAATCATTATTATACCCTACATTAAGCTGATCGCTTGCATCTGTCGCATCAGGCATAACCCCGGACCCTATGTTGATAATTCGACTTCCGGTGAAGGGCGTAAAGCCCGAAACTCCAAACCCTAACGAAGACCAGTCGCTACCAGTAGTTACACTCAACCTATGCGCTCCCCATTCAGCGTTTCGCTCTCCTGTTGTCAACAGGTAAGCGGACGCCTTGCCCCCATAGGCATTCAATCGCGCCGTAGTGATAGCGTTGCCCGAATATTCCCCTAAGAAAACATTCTCTAAACCGGTCGCCGTTCCTGCCGCATAACGAGCCGCAGCACCACGACCGCCGAAGGCAACTGATTGCAAGTATTGCGCAACCATTCCAGTAACAACGGGCGAACCTCCGTTGTGCATTGTGATATAAAACTGATCTGCGGTGTACAGATTCTTGACAAGTAAAGGCTTGCGGTTAGTCATGAAGCCGCCCGTTGTATCTTTCCAGTTCTTAGCGGCACTATCAAATCTGTCGTAGTCCGGCGCTGAAACATACCCGTCATTCAAGCGGCTTGCCTGCGGCAACTCAACCACGCCGTCGTTAAACGTCATAGGAAGGTTTACGCTTTTCAATTCACCCTTCTTTCCGAGTATATTGCTGATTCCGAAGAACGCCTTTTGAAGATCCGCAGCGCTTACCTTTTCCGGCCTTCGGTCGCGGATAGTATCGCGCAGATACTTATTTAACTGCGCAGTGTCTCCAATCTGCGCAAACGACGCTGCGCAGGCGAAAGACATAGTAAATAGTAACAGTACTTTTTTCATTGAGGTATTAGAATTTTACGAGGTTAAGCTTACCGATATTTTTCATTATCGTTTCTGTAGATACCCTTTCTGTCCCGTTAACGATCACGCCTGAAGACTTGCCAGCGTTGGCGCTTACATTTGTACCGTCAAGGCTGTATGATTCCTTACCGCCACCGCTGGTTTTATTCCACCATTCAGCGAGAGTGTTTGTAGATTTCGGGTCACTGCCTCTTGACACAGGGAAGTCGTTATGATTTACGCCCGCTTTAGCCAATACATAGTGATAGTGCGTTTGCAGGGCGTCAGCTTCATAGCCACCGGCGTAAGGATGGAACCGGCTTATATCAATGCCGCGTCCGAGGTCAAGCATCCTGTCGCCCATACCTCGTTCATCAGGCAGTCGCAGTGTTGTTGATCCGTTACCAACCGTGAAGCAACCACGATAACGAGTAGGATCCGAAAACCACATAGCCTCCGAAACCAGTTCTTCGCCGAATGTCAATTTTTCAAGAACCCATTTTGCTAACCTGGGATGCCTTGCGCGGTCAAAAAGAGATCCATCGTAAACGAGTGTATTACGAAGAACTTCGCGGGCCTTCACTTCTTCCCCGGCAGTATACATGCTTGGGCTTGCATACATAACGCGGAAGTAATTAGTAAGCGCAACTAAAACTAAATGCTCCTTGTGGTGCATGTGAATAACACTAAGATCCCCGTCAACGGGATCCGTTATAGGCTGCGGCGTATTGATGTTTATAACACTCCCGTTAGTACAGTGAGAAGTGATAGGGATGATTGCCCCGTGATCGAAGTTACTGGCGTTATCCAGCGTGAGGTTAACGATTCCGTTTGCGTATGCAACGTTCAGCTTACCCGCGTTATTCGCGTCAATCCCCGCGTTTCCAGTAATCAATGCTTCATCCTTCAGCCGGTCGAATATTCCCATGTTAGCGCGAAGCCATTCGGTACGGTCTGCAAGCTCTTTCAGCGGCTTGTTGTCAATGCCATTCGGACCGCCTTGCACAACGTCGGTTTCATCAAACTGATAAATATTAGCCGGGTAATTAACCGGATCGCCTACGTAGATTCCCATTTGATTAATTAGTTAATAGTGATCTTCCAAGTACCTACCAAGCGGATAAGGTTAGTTTTTACAATAGCGGCTTCTCTTACCTTCCTCGCGAACAACACATTTGAATCATTCAGCAATCCGAATTCGCGAATCGAAATACCATTTGCTTCACCATTATCAAGATCAAAGTGAAACATGACGCTGCGAGAATCAGGATAAGAAACCGAATCAATCGATTTGGAAAACATGCCGGTCAATCCTACGTCGCCAACTGCGGCGGAAACGGCGTTTGTGCCGACGCCGAACTTTGTTACCGCCTTACCTGCGGCGTCTCCGCCGAGCAATTTTGCAACATTCGTTTTACCGAGATCAACAACAAGGTTCGGTTCGTATACGCGATTAACCTCGGTTTCCCCTTGGTACAATCGAATATCAACTTCACCTCTTACTATAAGGCCATCAAAGCCACTTGAAGCGATTATGTTCATCTTACTATATGATTTGAATTGTTAAAGTGTCGGAATCTTGGCTATAGTTTCTTAGCCCATTTCTCAAGTAAGTACCGTCATGCCTGAAGTCGCCGCCTGCGGTTATTGTGTCTTCGTCTGCGGACGCTTCCGAAACTTGCATTTCGTCATCAACTGTTATTTGATCATCGCCGAAGTTGATTGTATAACTCAAGTCGACTAAGTGCGACCGGGTGTTTTTATACTCTTTGATCATCCTAACAACTTCTTCGATCTCTTGAGCATTTACCGGATGCGTGCCAATATCAACAGTAACACGAAAGTTTGCCCAATGCCCTTCAACATGTTCTTCAATTATAGCGTCGCCATACCCTACAGCCTTCAACGCTTCTTCAACTGCCCAAAGAGTCCCTTTGAATCGATGAAGCTCAATCGATCGCTTTATGATTTCTCTTTGATCAGCTTCAGTCTGCGCAAGCCTGAAACCTTTGTACCCTAACACGTCAAACTGTTCAGCCAGGTAAGGGATGGCGCTTGCATCTACCGTGTCGATCAGATACACCAATAGCTTATCAAGTTCGATTTCGCTGAATCGTTTCTTAACAAGTGCATCGAATGCCGCGAAATGCGGAATGTGCGCTATACTGTCCGCGAGTGTCGTATCTCTATTCGTCATGCGTTCCGATTACGTTTACAGTTATGCCAGTGCAATTGGTATATTCTTCAGGAAGTGCAATGATGTTCGTGAGTGGAAGAACAGGTTCGGCCATATACACGCCTTCAATCATTGAAAGAGCAACAAGCTTTGCACGTACCACATCAAGCCCGAGCCTGTTCTTGCGGCTTTGTCTGTAAGCCTCCAAAATGTTTTCAACCGCAGTCTTTACCGTGTCAGCAACGGCGTTTGTCAATAGCGTTAAATCAATTTGAATTTCGAAGTCAATCTTACTTGGCGAATTCGTGTACACAGAATCAGTGAGCGGGCGGATCTTTTTTGAATTACATATTGCCTGTATCGCATCAAGTATTTCTTGAGTGGGCATATTGCCGCCTTCAATCAATGGGAATATGTGTACGTCGCCCGGAATCGGCGACGTTATCGCTACATCAACGATTGTCGGATGCGCCGATTTAGCGTGAAACTTATAAGCATCATCGGGACCGGCGACAGAAAACGAAGCAGGCGCAAGCTTAATGCGTTCGCGCAACAGGTCGTCGGACTCTTCGTCAGCGCCGCCGCTTGTGGTAGTTAGGTTTTGCGCAGTGGAAACAAACGCGAGAGGATCCAAGATGATATTTACCTTATTGAGTTCATACCCGTTCCCCACTTTCCCAGGTTCCGCAGCTTCAGCGCCTACATTCACAAGCATTGTCCCTGCCGGGACAATCTTTTCTTCCGTAGTCGCAAAGGTTACTTTGCCGTCAGTACTTTGAACCCGCAAACCTGCGGGAATGATTACGCCGTTATGACCGGCAACAAGGGCAAATTGTATTTGACAGGTAGCAGAAGAAGAAGGCAACCGGCGAACACCTACAAGCTCCCCGAGATATTCCAGTGCAGCCGCACGCGCGAAGCTCACAAGGCTTTGACGGGCTGCATCGTTAGCTTGTGCGCGAACAATTAATTCGCGATAAGCGAGGCCATTAATCAACAGCATTTCAACGTCAGCAGGCGCGATCTGCCTCCCTAACTTACTTTCCAAAAACTCTTTGCATTCGGCAATGATCTTTGCACTGTCTTCATGAAAGAATTGTATTTGATTCAACGCCATTCTTTGTTTGTTTATTCGATTATTCCAATAGAGAGAACAGGCACAAAGCCTTCTTCATTCGACACGCCTACAAGCTTGTAGCCGGTTGAAGCAACCGCGAATTCGTCTGAAAATTCATCGCTAAAAATTGCATCGCCGTTAGGTTGCCCATATTCCACATACCAAGTCGCGAATTCAGACCAATAGATTTGAGCATAACTCAACACCTCACCGGGATTTGAAAACGTTTTCGGCATAGCTGGTTCGACCGAAGCACCATTTACCGAAAACAACACATCGAAAGTTTGCGAGTTATACACGGGCGGGAAATCAGCCTCAAAGCGCGTTACTGGTAATACCTGAATAGCAAGAGTTGCGGAAGTAACACCCTCCGAACTCATATAGCAAACGATCTTATCGGTCAGGTAATACCATCGGCCTAAGTAGAACCAGTTGGCTTGGATCCATGCGAACAGATCCGGAAGCGTGCCATATCCGGCAGGATTCGGTAAGGGAAAAACCTGATTGCCGTTTTTGATAAGACTGACTTGATACCTGTAGTTGTTCGGATTAGGAGGGAAGAACGCTTGAAGAATGATTTCATTAACCGCGTCCGTAATGGTTGCCCCCTGACGAATATCAAAAATTAGCTTATCAATCAGGTTATCATCAACTATCTTGTAAGTGATTTCAAACACCGGATTATGAAAGGCGGCGAATGAATGGTTGATTGATACAATCTGAATTTCAGGAACCCACATTTGTAGGGCCTCGATAAGTTGCTGTTTGATATTAGGAACCGCAACGTTTACGGGAGCGTCAACAAACCGGAATACATAGCTACCGAATTCAGGACGCAGCGGATCCGTGCCGCGCGTCGTTCTTATAGCAATATCCATCCGCTGACGGATGGCCGCAACCCCTTCAACGATCACGCCGTAACCGATTGTTGAGATCCCCCAAACTGAACTTCCTATACTGTCTAATCCTGCCATGTGTCGGGCCACAAGTTCCCGCGCAGGGGCAAGCCTTTTTAAACAACAATGCAACCGAATCTTTTTTTTGAAAAACTGTTTGTTAATTCAAAGTGATAGGCTATATTTGTGGAATAAAAGGGGGCGCAACCTTAAGGGCGCAAAAACATGGCAAACAAAACAATCATCGACGGACAGGTTTGTATTTGGCTTCAGTGCTTTGGTTGGGCTTCAGCTAAACCCGCAAGCGCATTCATGACAGGGGACAAAGTGCTTTACAACTTTGGATCTGTTTACACTATTACCGAAATAAAAGAATTGTCAGCCTGCTTTTTGCAATTCACGGAGCAATGCAGGGACGGCAAAACTTACACAAGAAAGGCTAAGAAAGACCGATTATTTGCATTCATCAAACCAAAGTAAAACCGCCGACCATGCAAGAAAATCCATCGTACGACAGACAGTTTACGACTGAACAGTTTTCCGCCCTACAAAATCTTTACGACTATTTCAACAAGAATCTTTTCGGCGGCGAACTCGGGAACTGCCTTTTGAACTTTTCCCGCAAGTCCAAGGCAATGGGGTTCTATTCCTCTAAACGTTGGGCTAAGAAGTCAGATATTGCGAATGAGGGGCAAAAGGCGGACATTGACGAAATCAGCTTAAACCCTGACTTTCTTCACGTATCGACAAAGGAATATTGTCAAACCCTGGTTCACGAAATGTGTCATCTATGGCAACATCATTTCGGAGAACCGACGCAAGGCTATCACAACAGGGAATTCGCAGAAAAAATGAAGTCGGTCGGGCTTATGCCTTCAAGTACCGGGCATCCGGGCGGCAAAGAGGTCGGCAAAAAAATGTCAGACTATCCTATTGTTGCGGGCCTTTTCGAACTGGCTTTCGAAGCGATACCGCAGGAAATGCTTTTACCGCTCATAGCATTACCAGACTTTGAAAAAAAGAAGGCCCAAAAGAAAAAAAACAAGATCAAGTATACATGCCCGCAGTGCAGCGCGAATGTTTGGGGGAAACCTAAAATGGTTATAGTTTGCGGGGACTGTAGTGAAGGCGATGAAACTATTGTGAAGTTTATACCCGAAACGACGGAAGAAGAATTGGAAGAATCTGAAATATTATAAATTTTAATTTTAAACTATGGGAAGAAAATTAACGCAAATGAATTGGGATGACGTTAAAAAGGAAATGAGCATAGCAGGAAGCCCGGAAAAGATGACCGAGTTAGGCAAAGAGATAATGAAGATTGTACACGAAAAAGTAGATAGCACAAACCGGGCAGAATTAACAAACGCCGAATTCGCAATACAAAGAGTGTTGGCCGAAATAAGATTAACGCAAAAGCGATACGACCGATCACATTAAAATGGATTTGATTTATTTTGAAAAACTGTTTGTTAATTCAAACAGTTTTTTTATGTTTGTATCACAAAGCCGGGGCGCAACGGGGTAACGGGCGCAAACAACATGAATCTAAAAGGCAAACAGAAGGAAACCTTCTACAAGATCCAGAAGCAAGCCGAAGAATGGC
Organism: Terrimonas ginsenosidimutans; assembly: GCF_022012415.1. Lineage (GTDB taxonomy): Bacteria > Bacteroidota > Bacteroidia > Chitinophagales > Chitinophagaceae > Terrimonas_A > Terrimonas_A ginsenosidimutans. Next base: position 233,039 of record NZ_JAKLTR010000006.1, on the reverse strand, counting down.
TTAGACAAAACTTCACAGCCCACACTTGCAACTATCAGGAATTCACAGTAAGCAAGAAAAGAGTTTTCGAAAACTACCTATGCACGAAGGGGGTAGACGAACGTAAGGAAATATTTCTTGTAACGATTGCTTACAATGTAGAAAAGGGGGACTACTACACATACTCACACACAACGAATTTCTAAATCAAACCCCGGGGCGCAACGGGCTATCGGGCGCATCAAACATGAAACAGATTTTTTTCGTCGGCGTTTACCTGGCTGAACGCGTTCACTTCGGATTATTAGGATTCACTTCATACGTTTATTGCTATACTGAAGCAACCAGCCACGCGGAAGCGGGAGCCAAAGCCAAGGGCCACTTCGAGCAAAAACTTAAGATCTGCGCCACCGGGACCCGCCCGCAGATCGTGAAACCCGAAGACTTCCGAAAATTCGCTTCTCCGTCCGATTTGATTAACTTTGAATTGCGTAACTCATAAAACCCCCTATAATGGAAATTTCAATTTTATTTGCGATCTTTTTCGCATGTATTGCCGTGTTCGTTTGCGTGCTATTCTTTATTCAGGTCAGGAAGAATAAAGAACTGATGAAAGAATTCAAGGAAAGCAAGCTATTGAATCACGACTTAATGAAGGAGATCAAAGCAATGATGGAGGAAAAGAACTTTCTTCTGAAGATGCACCGAAAACTAAACAGAAATAACAGTGATAACAATTCCTAAAATCGTTTTTCTATCAAGTAAAGAGATCCCGGGCGGCGAACTGATAATGTCAACGGATCCGCCATACATGCTTGCAAGATCTGTCAAGTTTGAAGACGCGAAAGCCCTTGAGGATTTCATTATCAAACGAAATATTTTAGGCGATTGCGAAACGATACCCGGCTATAACATTTTGATCTATCACGTCGGAACGATAGAAAAGGTAAGTCAGCGAATCGGCAAGCTCACTGAACATGAAAAATCATTTATCAATAACGTCATCCCCTTTTATGAGAAAGAAAGAATCATTGGCAACGAAACCCGCCTTAAAAAGTACGCCCGCTAAATCGATAGGTAGGGGAGGCGCACGCCCCGGGGCAGGGCGGAAGAAGTCTGAAGATCCGTTAAGGCAAATTCATTTAGACTTCCCGGAACGACTTTTAAAAAAAATGAGCGACGCCGGAATAACAAACAAAACCCGATACATTATCAGCCTTGTTGAAGCCGACCTTAAACGTAATAAAGCAAAAAGCCCCGCTAAATAGCGGGGTTTCTTTTTGCCCTTAATTATGGCCCTTCACATCGGGTTACATGTTCTTCATAGGGGTAATGAGTTTAGGTTATTTGTTTGACTTCATGCCTCTGATCGTTTAATAGAAATCAAAGATGCACAGATTGCCCCGGCGATTTTAAACAGATATACAACCTACTGCGGTGGGCCTGTAACGCCCGGGCCTGTTTGCACTCCCGTATGCTTATGCAGCTTGACACTTATGCCGCCCGCAGTAACATCGCCGGTTGCATCAATCTTGCCTTGTATATTCATATCCCCTTCAATGTCCATTGTACCGCCTCCGCCAGATCCAGCCGAAACGGAAATTGCGCCGACTGTCAACGCGCCTACAATCGTTGTCGCGCCGGTAATCTTAACCATTCCCGTTAATTCAATTGCAGGGGCTTCAATTATGGCTTTAGCGCCAGCCTTCCCCTTCAGGTTGGTTGCTGCGTCAATTTCCGAATCGCCGCTTGTGGTAGCCTTTAAATCGCCTTTAACGTCAACGGTTAATTTGTGCGCTTCAGAATCGTACTCTATCACCGTCCCGTCCGAAAAGATCTTTCTAAACTTAGCCGGGTGCTCGTTACTGTCGGGTGTATCTACATCACTGTGAATTGCGCCGATCACAACACCTTCTTCGCAATGGCAATCCATTAAGCAAACGACGTGTTCGTTTATATCCAACTGCCAACTTTCCTTCTGCGTTTTCGTTTTTCGCCGCAGTACCGGAAGCCAATCGCTCACTATATCGTCATCTTCAAAAGAGATCCGGGCGAACCCTGGCTTTACTTCGCAGACTATCCCGTATTTAAGTTCTGTACTCATACCTTCTTTTTGTTCTTTTGCTTCTCCTTGTTAACTAATCCGATTCGCTTTATCTCAAGCTCAACATTATATCCCCCGTCGCGATCTACCGAATGCGTCGTTGCATCTAAGTAGTATTGGCCGCTAAACATTCCAAGCCCCTGCACTTCACAATTGTTACCCGCAACGGCATAGATAAAGCCGGGCATATTAATGCGACCCTCCTGTTGACGGGAGTTTGCGCGATACAAGGCAACCTTACTGATCAATTCTGCTTGCTGTTTGTTTTCAGCCCTTGTACGAACTTCTAACGTGTCATTTTTTGCATTCTTGAACGCTTCCGCAGCTTCGGCCTGTTCGTGTTCAATTGTCTTTTTTTGCTTTGGATTATGATAAACAAGCTTCACATTCTTGTAAGTCTCGCTTGTCTTATCGGTAATGCTGTAGGAAACTATTTCGCTACGATGAATAATTAACGCCGACGCCTTGTTTTCGAGGTCGAAAATATTTGTGAAGATTAGCTTATCCCCTCGGATGGAAAATGAATATCCATATTCAAATGAAATGCGTTTTAAAAACTTAAGATCAGTTTCACGGTATTGAGTTATTCGGGCAATCCTTACGTCCCTTATTTCGCCTTCAACTTTAAGCCCGTGTTTCAACGCGATAGTATTTGCAATTTCGCGAAGGCTTTTCCCTTCATGCGCTTGACTGTGCTTTGTCCTGATCTTGTTATTGATCCCTGCGGCAAGGGCCTTAATCGTGAAGGTATCGCCGTCAACAGATCCGTCGCCGGATATTTCGTCAACTGTAAAGGTGCCGCACTCAAGCGTACCGCTTTTGTCAATGATTCGGGCAACAACGGTATCGCCCTTTACCGGGTACCATGCGTTTTGCCAAAGCTTTTCCGAATCCTCAAGAACTATTTCCAGTTCATCCGCTTCCCCTTGCGATCTGTCGCTATAAGAGAATGAAGCGACATGCGGGAATATATCGGCAGTAATATTTTTGCCGTTGTAGATTATTTCGTAGGAGGTTTTGGGCGCATTCATGTTCGCCCAAAAGTCATGCAGATATGACCACTAAACTAAACAGATTTAACACCGTGATCCCTTAACGCCGCGATAGCAGACGTAAGCGGCTCGGGATAAGTCGAAACATTTGGCCCGTACATTTCTGCTACAAAAACGATCAATTCACTCAAAGCCTTCGATAGATCTCTGTTATTCATTTCAGCTTGAAATCGCAGTACTAAGTTTTCGTCAACTATTCTACCCATATATTTTTTTTATAAAAGCATCGGGCCAAAACGAAAGATCCAAAAAAGAGGAAAGGGGAAAAATCCCCTTTTTTCACCGCTTCCAGGGCGGCAACTTTTCTTTGTCTGTCTGAACCTGAGCTTCCGATATAATCGGAATATCCAATATAACGCCATCCGGGAAAACATCATAGACCGGGACCGATGGATTTTGCTCTATCAAGAACCCGACTGCGGACCGCTCAACCCCTTCAACTTCGATTGTCTGCGCCCCGTAATACTCTGTCGCAACCTGATCCCATCTTTGGCCGTCGATTGTTGTATGCTGTAGTTGTTCCATTATTTGCGGGTGATTGATTGATTAACAAATGAACGTGCTGCCGCCTTCAGCGATTTGATTGCAGCTTGAAGATTTGAGTTGTCATTATTAAGGTCGTCGCCGTCATTCAAAACCCCGTGCTTCATTGTTTGAGCGCGACCGTCTACGGTGATCGCCCAATTTCGAAGATCTATCTTGTTGTATGCGCAACTACTCGGATCGTTTGTTCTGTTCTTAATCTCAGTAGCAATATCAATAATGAAATTCAAGTGCGAAGTCATCACCATTTTATTAGACGGGATAAACGCACCGCCGCCCTCCATAATAACACGATTAACCGCCGCGCCGTGATTTTCAATTTTTGTTACCAATGCTGTTATTTGTTGCGGGCATGTAGGAGGGTTAGCCTTTTTCTTCGCAGTCGGCTTTTTATCTCCAACCGCCTTAGCGTCTTTTTTTGTTTCTTCCTGCGCCTGTTGAACTTTATCTTTAACAACGTATTCGCGTAACACAATTTGGACTTCAGCGCAAAATATATTCCCCTGCGGATCTGCGTTGGTAATATTTTCGCTCATTGTAGTTATAACATAATTCCCCTGAAGGATGCCATTACCCCACAACAAAGGAAGGATTTCACGCGAATCTTTTGCAGCCCTCATTGCATCAATCTCATTCTTCGGATTGCAAAAAGAAACATCAAAACGAATGGAAAGGTTTATTTCATCAAGCGCCAAACCTGTTGCCTGAAGCACGGGTTTACCTTCAATTAACGCATGTTCTGCGTAAATCGCTTCGCCTGATCTTTGATAGTCGGTTGGGGTCTTAAGATTTTCAAATTGAATACTTCCTAACTGTGCGAACATGCTATTTATTTTTCCGGTTCATGTCTTGAAAGTACCGACGCTTCGGTGTTTGTTTTTTCAAGATTGAACAGAAGGCTTATCAGATCTGTAGTGATCGACGCTGCGTTATCCTTGTGCAACCAGGTTTCGGAAGAATGCTGCAAATGAGAATTCAGCATTTTATTTAAAAAATAGGCAACCTCTGTTGCGTTGGTGGAAGCAAAAAAAATTTCGGTCGGATTTTGAGCCTCACAAATTCTCTCGTTGGATGACATGCAAGTTTGGGCGGGGTTAATGGTGTAAAAAAATACCGGGTGCTGCGTAACTCATAAGACCTCACGGCTTACGTATTGAGTTTCCAAAACTCTCACCCGGCAGTTAGTTAACCCCCGGGGAATTCGGAAACCGTGAAAAATCAAATGAGTTACGCGCGGCAAAAATCAATTAAACCCTTCACATTCCCAAGCCACTCAACAACAATATTTTGCCCGGCATCCGTATAAACCCTTAATATTATTTTAATTACTAAAACTAACGCGCGTTTGCTGACCTTGTACACGCTTCAGCATTCCCGGAAGCTTCTTCTCGATTTCTGCCATAATCAACCTACCGTCATCCTTGGAGGCCCCCCCGGAAACATTGATTTCAAAGTTGATCACCGTACTACTGCCCCCGCGACCGACCATTGAAGGGACCGAAGCAGGCCCGCCAGATCTCCCGTTAATCACCGCCCATGTCAGCTTCGCAACGTTCCGCATTTTATCGACAAGCGAATTCGGGCGAATGCTTTCGGCAATGGTTTCAACAAGACGGATGCGGTGAATATCCCGCAACGGCCCTTCTTTGGCCGGGCTGAACGGCAGATACTTCCTGATCTTTCCCACCATGTCTTTAACCTTATTGACCGGCCACATAAAGAAATCCTTAATGCCGTTGTATATGTTCATTACAATGCTCTTCCCAGCATTGTAAAATCCCTTAACGAAATTCACTACCCAATTGTAAGCGTTCCGTATTGGCGACGTAACAACGTCAAAAACCATTTGCCCGTTAGACTTGAGCCATCCCCAAAATGCGGAGAATATTTTCTTTACATTATTCCACAGATTACTAAAGAACCCACTAATACGGGACCAATTACGGATGATTAAACCGGCAGGGGTGTGATTCATTATGATCTGCTTAATAACCCTCCATGCCGCCTTGAATACTCCGATTATAGATTGCCACAAGCGAGCGAAGAAATCCTTTATCGCAGTCCAATTCGCGTAAATCAATCCCGCCGCAAGGATGATTCCCGAAGCAATTAATATCATAGGGTTTGCCTTCATCGTGATATTTAGTAAAGCCATTGCAATACGAATGCCCTGCAATATCTTAATAGCTCCCATAAGAGTTAGGAACACGCCCGCAAGAGCGGCCACCCCCATAATGAATTTTGCAAGGCCCGGGTAACTACTTAGCCACTCCTTTAGCTTCCCTGCAATAGATCCAATCATTTCAGCGATCGGACCAAGAACAGGGCGTAAGCCCGCACCCAAAGCCGCAAACATGTTTTCGATTGTACCTGTCGTCGCTTCCCAAATCGCGTTCAGCGTTTTCAACTTCAAATTAACCTTGTCATTCAAGCTTGCCTTTGCCTCCATTTCGGCTTTAAGTTTAGCAAAACCCGCAACGCCCTGGCTAATGATAGTATTGACTGCCTGCGCATCCTGCCCCCCGCCAGTAATAAGTTGAACAAGGTTTGCTCTTTTGTTAACATCGAATTTTGAAAGTTTATCAAATTGAGCAACCATGTTTTCAACTCCGAGAAACTTGCCGTCTTTAAAAAACTGAAGGGAAACCCCAAGCTTTTTTGCTTCTTCATTAACCGCAGCAAATTTCTTCTTATCAAGTAGGCTTTGAATGATACTGTTAAACGAAGTGCCGGCAGTTTCGCCACTCATACCGCCTACGCGGATCATTTGAGCGTACAAAACACCCATGTCATTGGAAGCTTGCAAGCCTTGCAGTCCAAGCATTTTTAAAGTACCGGAGGCGCGAGAGAAGGCATAACGCATTTCATCCGCACCAATGCCCAAACTATTTAGTCGGCTGACAGTATCAAGGAACCCCATCATTTCTTCATCAGCAACGCCGGTAGATTCTTTCATACGCGCGGCAAACTCCCCCGCCGCAGCCATCGGCATTTTCAAATCTACTGCGAGATATGCCGCAGCCTTACCAACGCCGTTAAGAATGTTTTGAGACTTAACACCGTTTTCCATCATTGCTTTGAAAAGCTCGTAGAAATCGGCTGTCGTCCCGGGTAACTTATCGCCCAACCCTTCAGCGACATTTGAAACAGCTTCAAAGTTCTTTTCAATTGCCCCTGTTGAATCCATCATTGACGCCTGTAGGTCTGCGTTAGCGTCTTCAAGTTTTGCGTATGCGGAAACCGGCCTTTGCAGGCTTTTAAGCAATGTCGCACCGGTTGCCATCATAGCGCCGCCCTCTGCAAAATTCTTCTTCATCAATTTCCCCATACGACGTTCAGCGTTTGAAGTCGCGCGGTCAACGATTGAACTCATTTTATCGAACGCGGTCAATACAACCGCGATCTTCATTGCTGCATCCATTTAGTCTTCTTGCTTCGGATTTAGTTTTTCAAATAGGTCAATAGAATTAAGTAGCCAGAATTGAATTTTACTTATCGGCCACTCAAGAATAGTATCTATCGGGGTACTGGTATAATGTGCTAAAAACGTAATGCCTTCAGCACGGACTAAAAATTTAGCATTGCAAATGATGTTTGAATGCTTATGAAGTCGCTCATTGGCCCTTCTCTCAATTCAAACATGTTTACATTTTCCCCGTCAATGGTTACAGTCGCGGCCATCATTGCCGTCATATACTTAGCCTGATCGCCACCGGCTTCCATGTTCGCTTTTTCAACATCAGACCCCTTACCCTCTCTGATTCGCGCAATGCGATCCTTTTTTAGCAATACAAAAATTACTTTACTTCCATTCGGGTAAGTATGTTCAATCGTTTTTTCTCCGTTGAAGTCTTCGGCTTTAGTTGGCGCAACAAATTCTTTTTCTTCAGGCTTGATTACTTTTTTCATTTTGATTTTATTGATAGGTTACTTTGAAAATTGATCAGGCCCCGGAATTTCACGGGGCCTGATTTTTATTAGATCATACCCAGGTTAGCGCGATATGTTGCGAGTTGATCATTCCCATTCACGCGCCAGATATTTGCCATTACATCGACGTAGATGATTTCGATACCAGCAACCTCAAGTTTATAAGACGTAACGTTGAATTCGTCTTCACGTTCAACATTGTCTTGCGCTTTGAACACGAATCCGCCTGCTTTCTTCGGAATGGCCGTCATGTAGATGACAACCGGCGCTTCAGCAATACGATTCCCGTTTTCATAAGTCTCAATGCTTGATCTCACCTGCAAACGCATCGACTGAAATACGTTGTGCGTTTTCTTCATTACTTCGAGGTAAGGCGCATTCCACTTGATCTTTGAAGACATTTTTTGAAGCCCTGCGGGAAGCTCTAATTGACCGATCATCCCAAGGCCCTTATGATCGACCATGACCGGCGCAATATCCGGGCAGGTCACTTCTTCGGCGCGGCCAATGAACCCCTGACCGTCTACATATACGGCGGCGTTCGTGACCCTGTTTACTTTAACGTCCATTACGGTTTAATTGTAGTTTATTTAATAAGGGTTAAGGAACAATTACCGCAAGCGGCCTTTAAGGGAAATATCAATTGTATGTTCAAACGTAATGCGCTCCGCAGGGCTTGGCGCATCTTCGATGCAAGAGAAGACAACGTGACCCGCTGCAAGCTGCGTGTTCGGATTTTTTGCGCGATCGAACTGAACATTTGACCCTTCAGTTAATGCGCCCCGGCCTACTAAAGTTGCTGCAAAGTCGTTGCCCGTTTGTCTTATGTCGTCGATCAATGCCTGATTCAAAGGCTTATCAACGAAAGGAATGCTTGCCTGAATAAGACTTTCAGCCCACATATCCAGCGTGCGCAGGACAGGGATAAAGTTGTTTGTTTGCGTGTTTATAGGGAAGGACGCATTGCGGTTACCCCAAGCTTTGAAACCCGTTCCGAATGAGTTAAACACGGTCACAATACCCGCTTCGTTGAGAGCGTTTGCATCCGTATCAGCGTCATTAATGTTTGCCGAAATAGGGCGTTCCATTCCCAACACTCCTTTGAATTCATTGTTAGAGGGCGAATTCCAGTAACCAAATTCATTATCAGCCCAAGCCATCAGCCCGGCCAAGAATGGAGAAAACGGATAGTCAGACCTTGTGTCTGTCTCGGGTAATCCATCGTCTTTGCTTGCGTCATACGCTTTCAAATAAGGATAACAAAGGACCGCTCGTTTATTGGAGGTTCCGAATGCCTTTGTTGCATCACCGCGATTTGAAATAGTCGTTTGCACGTCTTCACCCTTAACGCTGTCGATAAGGGCAACGCCTACCATCCTTTCAGCTGAAGAAAGAAGTTCGTCAGCGATTGCCTTTGTCGCACTTCTTCCCGGTGCAATCAGGATTTTAGGACGGAAACCAAATTCACCAAAAGCAAGATCGAACGCCTTAATACCTGTACGGTTTCCATCTGCACCAACTGTACCGATAATATGCGCAGTACTAACCGCCGCAGAATTCAATTTTTTATAATCAAACTTCAATTGAAGGTTGTTCGCAATACGACCGGCAATAACCGTGAAATTTCCATAGACATCAAGGTTATAGTCCGTTCCCTTTACGTATGCAGTTGCAGCACCTGCGGCAGTCTTGATCGTTACAGCACCGATAGGCGCAGCGCCCAACTTAAGTTTGCCGTTCAACACCGTCTTCGCTTCTTCAACTACCGCAGTCGTGTGCGTAGCTTCATCAAACACATTCACCACAATCACAGTACCGGCGTTGTGTGCGAAGATCTGGCTAAGAGCCTGCGGAATATCGAAGCCAGGTAAAGGCGATCCGTATTGCGCGGCATCAACATCATTTTTTATAAGTTTACATACGTCTTTGCCGAAGCCTGTCGGCGCGATCCCAACCAATCCGATAACCGCAGTCTTCACTTCAGTTACCGGACGGGGGCCGGTAGTTAGGTTTACCGTTTCAATACCGTGAAGGAATTGTTGTGCCATTTTGTATTTGTCCGTTTTAGATTTTGAATAGGAGAGAAGTACAGTTATGCAATCGAAATATCTTTGAACTCAGGACCCAAAAGATCTTGTTCAACTCTTTCTTCGATGTTTACTGTTTTGGTTTGAAAATCTAAATACGGGACCCACTCCCCGCCATCGAATTGCTGGTTTCCGTTGCCGGATATAATGAACTTTTCGCAGTTTGTAATTCGCTTACCCAATAACGCCGACTTAACTAATGCGCGTAAGGCTGAAACGCCGTCAGGACCATTTCTTTTTTGTCCCTCAAACAAAGCCCGAAATGTGACTTCTTCCATCTGTACAGTCGCATCGCCTGTTGCGCTTGGGCTTTCGTAGTTACTATCGTAGTAAGTAATCGCGACTACTGTGCGAGGGAAAAGCTTTTCATACTCCTTTGCATCAGCAACGGTGTCAGGCATAACCGAAGCCGCAAACGCCTCGCCTTTTGCAAGCTCTTGTATACGCTGGTTAATTAACGCAACAATTTCTACTTCTGCTATGCTATAATCCATCAGGCAACAGGTTGAAGAATCGCTTTAATTGTTTTACCGTCATACAGCTTAACACACCTTTTAACCCAAAATTCTTCGAACACATTTGTCGAAGTTTGGATTATAACCTTTTCACGCCGGGCTGCATCAACACGCGCTTGCAATCCATCGAACACGCCGCGCTTATATTCCATTACATGTTTTTCAACTTCAAATTCCGATTCATCCATATCCATTTTGTGCGATGCGTCTTTATACAAAACATCACCGACCAAAGTCGTTGCTTCGCCAGTAGGAATCCAAGTTGCGGGATAACCGAATGCAGCGGTAGAAATATCAAACGTAGTGTCTTGTATAGCGTCGAAAATGTTCATAGGGATTTACAAAAAAGCCCTTCCCGGAAGAAGGGCTTTTTGTTTTTTAGTTCGATAAAAGGACCGTTCCAACCACTGCCGCAGCTTGCGCACTTTCGGCGGCAAAGCCCGCAAACGAGCCGTTTGCGGCCGTTTTTTCAAGCTCTTTTTGAGCGTTGAAGTAAAGCTTATCGCCGACGCTCCAAGCTTCAGCGGCCTTCTTCTTAACTCCAGAATACACGCCCTTCAGCTTTAACGTGTATTGCTCACCTTCAGCGGCAGATGTTACAGGAATACCAACAAGGGTTCCTACCATAGTTGCTTCGCCGCCAACAACGCCACCAACAGGGGCATTTACTTGCAGGCTATTTCCGTTTGATACGAAATTTGTCATTCTATTTTTAGGTTTAATTCCGAGGCCGTTAAAGGTTAACAAGCCCAACAGCCCCGGAACATTCTTTTAATTTTGTTTACTTAGATTCGATCAGAATTACGCACCCGGATTTTTGTACGCGCCTCTGTAATCCCAGTTGGCAACTCCGAATTCCAGACTTGATTTTGTTTCAACGCTGTCATCGTCGAAGTTTACGCGACCTTCGTTGCGAAGACCTTCTTCACCGTCGAGATAGCAATACATAGCCCCCTCAACAGTTGCAGGATCAGCAAACATATACCATGCTATAGGGCTGTTCCGGCTCAAACGTACTTCAGAAATAACCTCGAAGGCGTTGTTGAACGGATTCACATCGCCGGTTTTTGTAGCCGTAATAGAAGCCATCAATTTTTTCGCGGTTGTCTGCAATTCTACTGGCACAACCAGGTATTTAGGAGTAAGCCCAAGCTCTTCCTTAGCTGGTGATTGCTGTTTCATCATTGCAACAATTGCAGCGTTCAGAGTAGCTTCAGAGATTGTAGCTCCTGCGCCAGCAAGGTTGCCGTGATCAGCATGGAAAAGGGCAGTACCGTCAGGGGTAGCAACGTTTCCAGTAATCAAATTCCAGAACATTGAGGCTTGCAGATTTCTTGCACCTTGCGCAATGATTTTGGGAATGCGAGCAAAAGCATCAAGATCATCATTAATGATAGCTTGACGGGTAATCTTTACGATTTTACCGTATGTATCTACAGAAATCTTTGCTTTTGTATTCTGAAGGATTTTTGCGCTCTTGTATTCTCCACTCTCTGCGATTTTGTCGAACGTCACCGCACCATCAATTTGAACACCGGTTTTTTCACGGAAGTCAGACACGGTAGTTCTTGTGCCAAGGAATTCCCATGAACTGTTTTGCGCATCAAAGAATTTGCGCAATTGACGGGAAGTTGTATCTGTCAAAAGATCCGGCAAATCAGTAGTAGAAATTGCACGCTTTACAGTCTCATTCTGTGAATACCTTAAAGGGTTTTCGCCTTTTTCCTGCAAGAAGTGACGGGCAATATCAAACATTTTCATACCTCTGAAGTCCTGCGCTTTTTCAGAGAGCTTCACCGAACCAGGTTCAGCACGGAAGATAATTGCCTCCTGCATTGCTGCACGAATTCCCGTTCTTTCGTCGCCTGAAGCAGACGCGTTTGCCGCATTACCCTGTGGTTTGATTGACGTTTTCTTTGCTGCAACCTTCTCAAATATTGAAGCGCGCGCCTGATCAATAGTTACACCGCTGTTGATCAATTCATCTGCAACTGATTCTTCTAATTCAACCGCCCTTACAGCCTGACGAATGTCGGAAGAACGCTGACGTTCGGCCTGCGCCGCCTGTGCGCGAATCGCTTCTTCATTCACTGTTTGAACGATAGGGGCCGCAGGTGTTGCGCCGCCTTCTGTCCTTGTTTGGTCGGGTTGTACACCCTCTACCGTTGGTTTCATATTTGTTTCTGAATTTTTATTTGAAAGATTACGAATTTGCACTTCAAAAGTCTCCTGTTGCTCCGAGCGAATAGAACTATTATAATCGGCAGGAACAGGCGTCAGGGAAATTTCTGTTGGCTCCCAATCAATCGCACGGTAGTTAGGCACTTCCTTATTTTCTGTTATCTCACGTTGATACGTATGAACAATGTAACGAACGGAAATGCCGGAAATAATCCCTGAAACAATATCATCCCAAACCCCTTTAAATTCTTCCCGGCTTGAGAACTGGATAAGGCCACGCACTTCCCCGTCAACTATTTCATAGCTCAAGAGCTTGCCATATTGACGGATCACGCCAGAATACATATCGTGATTATCAAGAAGCGGGCAAACGCCATTATCCATGCGCTCGGTGCGCATGTGTTCTTTTTTACAAGAAAGAATTTCATTAAAATTTTCTTCCCAATGCCTGCGAAAAACAGGGGTTTCCGTCGCAAAGACAACCGGGAATGTCTTGTTTTCATTGTCGATTTTCGTCGTGTCAATCTTTGCACGGAAAATCTGTTTGGGTAGTTGTTTTTTCGTATTCACGATACCAAAAGTATCTTCAGGCGACAGGTTATTTTAAACAACTATACAACCGGAATGCGATAGGGAGGGGTATAAAACCGCAAGGCTCGGTGCGTATCTTGACGCATCGAGCCTTGAAACTCCGCCTTCCTAAGTGTGGCAAGGGGTAGCGGTGTAAAAATAATGAAAGCCCTGAATTACTTCAGGTTTATTTCTTACCGGGATCTTCACCGGCGGATGCGGGGGGCTTTGTCTTAGCTGATAATTCGAAAAATTGTGACCATGTGGGCATCAGACCCGCCGATATAAAATCAGCCTGATCCTTTTTCATTTGCTCCAATACTGCGGCAGGATCGTAGCCATTTTCTCTTACCTTTTCGGACCAAGTGGAAAATCCTGCCCGGACTTCTTCACGCATTGCATTTATTTCCTTCGCAGGATCCATCATAACCCACCTTGGCGCAGTCCAAGAAGCCTTAACATTTACGTTTGCATCAAAGGATATAGCGACAATGGAATGCTGTTTGAACCATTCAAATACACGATCACAAAATTTTGGGATGAACAAAGTATGTTGCCAATACTCAACCTGCTTTTTAAAATCAATCTGACCAAGACGACCAGAAATGAAAGTAACGTTTGATAGATCCCCTGATAGATTTTCATACGGCATTAAATACCCTGCGGCAATTGACCGCAACTGAACCTTAGTAAAGTCAGTAAGCCCGGGGTTTTGTGGCAAAGACGGGAAGTGTATAGTTTCCCCGGCATTCAAATAGTGAAAAGCCCCCGGCTCCAAATGCTCTAACTCATCCTTCGGGTCTTCGTCGTCTTCAACGGAATCCGCCTTTTGAACAACCGCCGAAAAGCAAGCTGCCGCCTTCTGTTTTAATAGCTCTGCATCCATATAATCCGAAAAATCTCTTTGCGTCGTCATTGTGGAAGCTGTAGCTGGAACACCTCTATTCTGCCCGGTACGTTCAACATCGTACAAGTGTATTACATCTTTCGCATCATATAATTCCGACTTAGCACCAACTTCATTAGGGTGACGGTCGTAAATAAAATATCCGATCTTTTTATTTCTTTTATCGTACTTAATCCCTCTATATACATAGCTTCCGTTCTTCTCAGTCTTGAAGCTATCTTTTGTAGAATCGAGGTAATCCCCTTCCAATAATAGAACTTGAAAACCGAATTTGTTTACGGTTTGTGAAACACTCATTTTTACAGCCAATACTTCCCCTGATATTTTAAGCGTCCTAACAGCTAAATGCTGAAGACCGTAGAAATTGTTATCCCCGTTATAGTCAGCATCAACGGAATCCGCCCATTCATTCCAAGCAACAGAAAGTGTTTTTTCTAACTTCGCCTTCTTTGGATTCTCTCTATACTCTCCGTCTTTGTAATCACCAAACACATTTATTGTAGGAAGGATCCCCGACCCGACAACGTTGTTTGCAATTACATACGGGGCTTTTTTTGCATAGGCATTATTCTCATACAACTCTCTTGACCTTTGAACGAGCCTTGTATGATCTTTCGCAATCGTTTTGTTTACTGAGGAACTTGATTGCGAAGACCAGGAAGACGACCGCCGCCCGGTACTCGCCCCTTCATACCGTCTGACCTGCGCTTGCATAAGTTGCATTCTTGCACGGTTAGCGGCTCTTTCATAACCTATTTTTGGAGCAAATACGCCTATCGCGCTATCAATTAAGTTTGCAACTTTACTTGCCATAGTTAAAACCCTCTTTTAAATGTTAGATATTTCCTCGGGCTTTTTTTCTTCCCAATCCCAAGAGATTTTTCCATAAGTGCTTTTGTTCTTAGCATGTCATCAAGGTTTCTGTAATCAACTTCCTTGTCTCCGTACTTTACACGTAAAGCGCCTTGCGCAATTGCTGCGCAAAGCGTTTCGTATTGCTTTTGTGTGAATGTTTCTGCCATAGGTTACGCTTTTTGTATTTTAAGTTTATTATTCACAAGCTCTATTTCATATACTACCGAACTTGCATCAAGCATATTTGCGATGTTCATAATCTGATTTAGGTCACGCTTAATTTGCGGTAAAGTATCTTTTGTGCATTCAACATTTTCAACAAGACGAAGAATGTTTTGGTGTGACTTCACTTCGAACAAAGTGCCAATTATTCTATATCCAAATTCAGTATTTGTCTTGATTAAATAATAAATCAAAGATCTCTGATAGGTTATTTCTCTGTCAAACTTTTTGAAGAACTCTGAGCGATCAACCCCCCAATAAATACTTGCGGCATCAATAATTCTTTGTTCAATTGGTTTTTGAATAAGGTCAAATGCAACTTTCGCCATCGTAGATTTTTTAAAGGTTTTTGTTAACGACCCCAAAAGCTTTGCTTTTTAAGTCTTGGTTGTTTGAGTTGCTTAGTGATCTGCGTAGGCGTTGCAATATCTTCGATATGTTTTTCCTGTTCGCTTGTTATTTCTTTTATTTCAAACTTTGTTTCTTCAGCTTTTTTTTCAATTTCTGGAATAGGTTCTTGTGAATCGTGAGTCAACGAGTAGTCGCGCTCTCTTTCCCATCTTTCAGGCTTCCAATTATCAATACCAACTATAGCGGCTGCGGCTCTTGCGTAAACCCTACAATCTAAAGGCTCGTTCCTCTCATACTTCTTAACCCACTCATATTTGAAGAAGCCGTTCTTTTTATTTTTAGTGATCTGTATTACTTCCGCTGTAAGGCCTCTGAAGTAATGCGTATCTCTTTTTGGGAAATAACAGAATCCTTCAGGTACGTAGTTTGTTTCAGGATCTATTGTCTGCCGGAAGAAGCTATAAGTTTCAGTCTTAATAAAGCTTACACCAATATGCCAAACCTTTTGCTTCCCGACTTTTTTGCCATGCTTTGTTACATCTACAGCCCGAGGCGGTGAAAAATATTGCTGAAGCTTTTCTTGCCCCTTGATCGGGACTACACGACCAAAGCCGTACTTCTTTGCCCATTTGTATACTGTAGCTGAAATGTAACCGCTATCAATTGCAATCATTCTAATCCCCATATATGTACCGTCCTGCCGAAGAAACCTTTCGTTCGCAATCTTATCTAACTCTCTCCAAACTTCAGGCTTCATTGTGTCACCAAGTAGTACACGGTAATCAATGTGCTGAGAAGTCCGGCCTTCCATCCAGCCAACAATTTCAACTTCTAAACGATCTGCCTGAACGTCTACACCGGCAGTAATGATCGCTACATTTTTGAACGGCCTGTTAAGCGGATAATCTATTGCTCTTTGCTGTAATGACTCCCATTCAGGCGCATCCGTTTTCACCTTCCATGTTTCCCCGAGGATCGTGTTATAAAATGATTTTAGCTTATTATCATCGCCCTGAGCCTTCACCCATTCTTCTGCAATTTCCGCCCAACTTTTCCAGCCCGGTGGGCTATATAATGCAGATACGTGATAACCTACTGTGTACGTACTTGCATTCTCAGGGACCGTAGCAATCCATTTACCGTTTGCAAGCATTTCCCCTTTGAATCGCTCGGGAATAGGTTCTTCGCAATGCTCACATATATAAGCAACGTTATCATAATCCTTGCCCTCCCATTTTAAACGGGGAAACTTCAGGTATTGAAGACCGCCGCAGTGTGGACAAGGAACATGAAAGTATCTTTGATCTGTTAAGAGAAATTCAGCTTCAATCACGCTTGCCCCCTGAAGCGTTGGCGTACTGATCTTGAGGAACTTTTTGTTAGAATACGTTGAAGTCCTTTTTTCCATCAACGACATTGGCGATCCTTCGCCGTCTACATCGCCAGGGTATGCGTCACATTCATCAGCCATTACATAACGAGCGGGCATTGAACGTAGCGCCGATGCACTTTCAGCACCCGTCATAATTAACACGCCGCCCGGGAATTCCTTTTGACCGATAGTATTTCCACTATCACGCTGGCGCGGTGACTTTATTTTTTCTCTAAGCGTTGGGCTATTCTCAATCATTGGGGCGATCCTCATTTTAGAATTCCGCTCCATCATTGAGATAGTGGGTTGAACCGATAACATCGGCCCCGGCGCACAGTCGATAATGTAACCAGTCCAATTATTCCCCAACTCAGTAAGGCCAACTTGCGCACCCTTCATTACAACCACATAGCGAATAATTGATGTTACACTTAAGTCATCCGCTATCTGTCTGACGTATGGCGTACGGCTCGTTTTATAAAGCCCTGGTTCCGCCGACGCCTTACTATCTAAATACCTGTTCTTATCCGCCCATTCCGAAACAGTAATACGGGGTTCCGGGCGAAGGTTCAGGATGAACTTTGCTATAAGTAGTAAGTCTTTAACTCCGCTCAAACTATTCTTCATTTGTTACTGTAATGCCTTTTTCTGTTGCTTCAGATAATCGCTGTAGTGCTTCGTACAAATAGTTTGTTAATGATTGGTGAGCTAAGGCCCGATTCTTTTGCGCTAACACATCATCAATTGCCCTGTCAGGTACGGAAAGAATAGCTTGTTTTATTACGATTGCATACCCGGCCAATTGCTTTTCAACTGCGGATCTATTCACAAGACTTCCTTCAAGCTTCATCAATTCAAGAACTGCAATCTTTGCCTTTGCCACCTTTTCAACTCGAAGAGCTTCAGCAAAAGGCGTCCTTGAATGCAATCCGAATTCCTGCAATTCAAGTTCCGCGTCAGCCATTGTGTCTTCTGAATCAAATTCACGCCTTGGCTTCGGTTCAGGCTTTACCGATTGTTCAGGCTGCGGCTTTGGTTGGGCGGGAATATGAGCGGATAACTCTGAACTATCCGGCAACTTGTGAATGTTTCCCCATTCTTCGTCTGCCTTTTCAACAATTATCTTTTGCGCCTTTTTATCCCAACCCTTTACAATCTTACCTTGCTCAATGGCTTTCGCGACTGCCGTATTAGAAACCCCAAGCCGTCGCGCATACTCCCTTTGCGAAACCCTTTCTTGCCCTTTCCTGCCCATAGCTTATTTAATTGAAGATTATTCCGACTACTCCCCAAACAAGAACAATCCACAAAACGAATTCACATAAGTCAAATAGCCTTTTTTCTCTCTCGAATTTTGTCGCGGCAAAAGATTCGGCAATTCTTCGGCAATTCTTGCAGCTTTTACACTTTATAGATCCTTTTTTCATTTATCTCTTTTTTCTTTTTTTCTTAGGAGGTGTATAGTTAGAAGGATGTTTACCCTTAGAAGATTTAATTATTGAATGCCGCTTATGACGACCATTTTGCTGAACCCTTGCTATATCTTCTTTTATCGCTTCAATATTCATAATATGTTCATTCAACTTCATAATATTTAAACCCGTATAATCATCAACAACAATACACCCTTCCATCTTTCGAACGGCGGCTTCTTCCTCACCCCTAATAAGTGAATCGTACGAAGCAATAATTGGCTGCATCGAAGGAAGGCTTGCTACTGCATGTCCGATCAAGCCCCCTGAAGGCATGGAGATGATCAACTCTTTGCCAATTTTTTCGCTCATTTTTTCAATTGCTCGGCTCAGTTTTTCTAAGCCGTCAACGTTTACACGTAACTCCATTTTGTAAACTTTAGATGAATTAATTTCAAACGTTTTTGTAAACCTTTTGTCAACTATTTTGCTGCGTCAAATCCGCTACAGTATTGAGTTTCGTACGAAGACCGCAATTTTGTCAGTCAGGGCAAAGTGTCAACCAAAAAAAAATCTATAGCACGTGTTTTTTCGGGGCTTTTCGCCGCCGCTGAAAGATTTCGAAAAAAAGGACCCGCCGATTTTTTCGCTCGGGGTAGGCCCTTGCCTTGTCTATGAGCTAAGGCCGTCAGCTTTCTTTACCAGCCTCTTAACATGGTGTTCGAAGCGATCACTTGCATACTTATTCAATTCCCTGTCGTACTTCCCAAGCGTCTTCTTATTCATGACCGATGTAGCAACAGAGATAGCAGACATTGAATCAATAGGATAACGAGACTTCCCAAACTCAAACCCTGGCTTACCCTTCTTGCCTCTTGCGAATATGGCTGTAGTAGCGAATTGATTGCCTGATTGAGCATGTTTAGCAATCCCGATAGTAAATGCCGACCCCAACGTTTTGCGCTTTCCCTTTATAATTTCTACAGATATTTGGGAGGTACTGCGTTTAACCACTTTCCCCCTTTGCGCCTTACCGGTCTTCTTGTTGTACTTAACCTGTGTCGCAACAGCCTTACCCTCATACTTTGGGTTCATATCAGAAAGGCGGATAGGCGTATGCCCGGCGATGATCCGGGCAGTCAGCTTACTTGTAGTCGCCTTATCGAGTGTAAGCCCCTTTTTATTGCTCTTATCATTAAACGCGCTTGCCTTCACATTGTAGACCTCTTGCGCAGATCTACGCACCATTGTTCGGCCTTTAATAACTGCATCATTTAGCGACATGCGTAAAGCCTGTCTTATTTGGGTGTCTGACAATTTCCACCGCGCCTCCCTGAATACCTTTGTGTCAAGTTTGGCTTTTACTGTAAACATGGATTTAGTTTTTCTTAAAAACACCAAAAGCCAAGCAACCTAATTGGGCTGTCGGCTTCTCAAATGCTTTTTATGGATAACCTTTCATTGATCATAAAAATGAAAGGTGCGTGCGAATGCGAATGCAACATATATCAAACAAGAAAGAATTGAACAGGGACCGAATTAATAAGACTTTTTCGGTTTCATGTGGAACAGGAAACGCAGGCCGGGCAAGGCTTTCAGCCGTTAGAAGTGTGCGAATGATTGCGAAACTTTGCGAATCGCTGGTACACGTACCTGTATTTTAGGTGATATGATTGGCGTTCGAGCGAATACCAATTAAAATAAAGTAGTTTCAGATATTTACGCGTATGAGGAATTACTTTTTTATAAAAGAAAGGAATAACTACATAAGGATCGACCTAAGAGCGATAATATACGCGGCTTCTATGAAGCACCACACGTTAATAGTGTTAGAAGGAGGGGCGAGTTACACCCCCCATATATCATTGAGTAGACTTGCGATTTTCTTTCCTGAGACTGAGTTTGTAAGAATTAATAGGGATATTATTTTATCAATGTCTAAGATAGATACATTCAATGCTGAACGGGCGATAATCGGTAAGCAGATATTCTCTTTCAGCGATCTTGGCAAGAAGCAACTATTGAAAAACGCCCCGATTGCAGTTCATAAAGTATTATCAACAAGAAAAAAGAAGTAATTAACTCCTTCGTTCAAGCCTCGAACAAACATTAGAAGCGGTTGTAACGCTAACTTCAAACATAGCCGCCAGTTCGACAAATTTTTTACCTGCCTTCCACAATCTATACATTTCAGCATTACGGCGATCTCTTTTCATCTTTACATCATCCTCCCAACCCTTTTTTTCTATTATTGAGTTTATATAAGAAATTTCCGAGTGCGCATCTTTAGCGATTTGCCTTAACTCCTTAAGCTTTGCAAATGCCTCTTCTTTTGTTTTTATCTTCATCGAGGCAAGATAAACCCGGACTAAAAATATCCGCACCACTACGCACGAAACAGGGACTATTGCGCATAGCCCCTGCATTTTTATTTATCATTTAATCGTTTAGGTGTTTCAAAAATCGTCTTACGCCCCTCTATCTTAGCATTTGCGAAGAAATCAACAACAGCAAATTGTTTTGCCAAGGTCGTTTCCGCAGAACCAGGCAAAAGCTTTTGAAGCTGATCAGTAAATGTCTCCCGCTTACTTCCTTTCATCTTTGAACTTGCGGCCATTTTTGCGGAATAAGCCTTTGCGCGATCAACGAACGCTATCTTTTGATCCTTCGTAAGATTCAAAAGCTTCTGCGATTCGAGGAATTCGTAAACAAAAGAGGGTACAAAGTCTACAAGCAAATAGCCATTCAGAAAATCATTGTATAGATAATTCACAAATTTCTTATCATCTTCCGCCCTTTCTTCAGGCGTCATTTCGAATCGCTGATTTGAAATAAGCAACTGATTAGATTCAAAAACCTTTACCGCCTCTTTCCGAGCTTCGGTGAATAGATAATGCTTCACAAATTGGAGAAAGGTTTTGGGGTTTAATCCTGTGAAGTCGCCAGCGTCCCCATATACCCCGCACTTTATAGCCTGCTTAAATTCAGCAACGGTAATGGCCGGGTATCTTTCAAGAAGCATTTCCCTTGTTTCATCTGCGTATAGGGCCAAGGTTGCCGCATCCGGCATTTTATATCCCGCTCGGGTGTATGCCGAAGTAATTGCCGCGACAAATTCCGTAACTGTATTCAAAGGATCTGCAACAGAAATCTTCTCCTGCAAAGCCAATTCGACATACTTCCTTTCTCCTAAAGATAGCCGCTGCATTGCCTGACGATCAACCGGCGACAACATGGCGAGTGTTAATGACGGATCTTGTCTTACTATTTCTCTTGACATTTTAAAGTGTTGATGTTTGAGTTTCTTGTTTTGCCGGGTCTTCATCCGACCAACGCCGATAAACGGAGTTTTCACACCACTTAGCAGGCGCACCATTAACCGAAGCACATACGCGGGCGTTTTCAATATCGACCTGAAGAACCCGATATATGAACGTTTCCCGGTGCTTTTTACCCGTTCGCCTATCGCGTCGATACACCGTGATAGTGTGGTAGTATTTTTTCCCGGGCCTTATATCTCTGATTCTCATGGATAGTTCGTAACTTTTAAAAGTGAAAGTGTTTAAGTTTAGTTTTGAATTCGATTTTGAGGGTCACACTCAAAAAGTAGACGTGAAACCAATGCCAGAACGCGGATATATCTACAAAGACATTATTCCAACCTGGTTTCACGTCGCCCTTAACGGTTACTTTTGGACATACTTTACGACTGACCGGGGAACTCTGCAGCCCATTAGCAAAGGCGTTGAACCTCCCGGCTTAGTTGATAAAGTAGTTGAAGGGATTATTGTTTTTTACCAATAGAATCAGCTTGATAACTGCCGGGCTTATGTTTAGGTTGTAACGCCTCAATCTTTTCATTAAACAAATTTGTCAGTTCCGTAGTAGCCATATCTGCGCCCATCTTAAAACCTTCCCTATAAGCCTTCTTTTCAGCTTGAGATTTAATAAGACTAATAGCTATCGATATTAGGATAACGGCCACAAGCCCATACCATTCATTGAATCGAATCCTAAATGGCTTGAAACTTATTGCAGGGCCGAATGATAAGTAGATAATAACAAGGAATGCAACTGTTGCAATAATTGATTTCATTTTTATTGATTTTGATATTTGAATTCTCCGAAAACAAGAGTGCCGAAATTTCCCTGATCGTGGAAGTTCCGAGCAAAAGGAACGAGCCAATGAATGTTCGGCAGACACTGGTAAGCAGGCAGGGACCAAACGTTATACCAGCCAACTTTTTCTTCCGTCATTGATTCAATGTTACCGGCGATGTTCCAAGGGATTACGATAGTCCATATATCGACGTAGAACATGCCACCTCCCGCATTTTCAATACGACCGGCATAGATCCATTTATTCGGGTCAGTATGAATTCCCGCTTCTTCTGTTATTTCCCGAACGACGCAAGAAAGACTTCCTTCGCCCGGCTCAATCTTACCGCCCGGCATATTCAATCTTCCCGCCTGATCTTCAGGTTTAGTTTTCTTTATTAATAAGACTTTGTTCAGATCTGGCGTGAACACTGCGCCAATAGTATATTTTTTCATTCTAAAACAACTTTACCTTTCTTGAATAGGATTTCTTGGGGATCGACGCCAAAAAAACGAGCTATGGCGTATACATCAGCCATCTTCGGAGTTCTTCGTAATCTATCACACTCATAGAATGAGATCTTTGCAGACGAAAACCCAAGCGATTCGCTTAATTCTTTTTGAGACATACCTTGTTGCGCCCGCAACAACCGAACATTTAAACGGAAGTTTTCATACATATCAATGTCAACTTCCCCGGCAGGCTTGTTTGATTTTTTTAATTTATTCATTTTGTTTAATTGAAGTATCTCATTATCTGCTCTCCAACCCACCGGCCCATAGGAGGAGGGACCGCATTACCGATCAGGCGGAAGGAAGACAATTCGTTTTTAAATTTGAAGTCATCCGGGAAGCCTTGCAACCTTGCATACTCCCGAATAGTGAAGGGACGTAGACCGTGTTTGCTTGAGCGATCCCTTACAAGACGTGTACTTTGATCCTTTGCATAGTGCGCAACGCATGTAGGCGCAATCGCTCCGGGCTTTTCAGGATCTACTATGATTGGCTTATCCCTGTACTTTCCATTCAATCGGCTCCCGATATAATCAGGAACGGAAACTTCCGGGTCGCGCTCTATTATGTCTTTGATTCGAGGCTTACGATATTGCTCTATCGGCGGGGGAATATCGAAGGGCTTTTTACTCCCGATCACAATTAGTCTATCGCGGCGTTGAGGCAACCAATAGGATGCACGCACGGGGCAGAATGTTGTAACATAGTAACCGGGAAGGCGTGTCATTGCCTCCATTACTACTTTGAATTTTCGCATACCCGGAACATTTTCGAGCGCAAAGACTTCCGGTTGCTCTATTGCCATGTGGCGGAAGAAATGTAAGTACAGTTCATCCCCTGTTCGGGTTTCGCTTATATCAGCGATAGGAGAATATTTAGTACACGGATATGTCCCAAGGATAACGTCAGATCCCGGCTGATCTAAAACGGTTGTCTGCGTAATGTCTTGCGTCAATACCTTGTGATTAAAGTATTGCGGGTTATCCTTCATGCAGGCCGTTGCTTCTGCATCAAGGTCGAGTGATTGGACCAACTCAACACCCGCTTCCTGTATTCCAAGCTCAAACCCGCCGCAGCCAGAAAAGTAGCCTTTTGCCTTTGGGTTATACATTTCCGCCTCCTTCGTATTTCCGTTTCAGCAATTCAGCCGCGTTCTGTGCTGTATTCATATTCGCTTGCACCCCGTTTTTCTTATCCTCTTTACCTGGCTTTGCCTCAAGGCTTGAAGAAAACTTTGACGCGATGGCTTGAAAATATTTTTCGATCTGTGTTATCTGAAAGTCTTTGTAAAGGCTATCGGTAAGCATGAAGGCAACCAGCGCATCCCATATCGCAACAATCGAATCGACTGCCGAAGGGTTTGTAATGTCTTCAATGCCCTCGTTTGAAGCAATGGTTTCAGCGATGGATCGGAGCGCCGGGAAATCTTGATTTTGCCTGTAGATATAGCGGGGGCGATGTTTGCGAAGGACCGTAAGCATTTGAGGAACGACATAGATCGGCAATTCTTCCCCCGTACCCCCTTCTAAACTATTACCACTATTACTATTAATATTACTATTATAGTTTTGCCCCTTTTTTGACGACTTATTTGCCGCATTATTTGATGAAGTGTTTGCCGCATCAAATTGATCAGCCGTTTGCTGATTTTTTTTGTTTTTAGAATTGGTTGCTTCAGCCCCTTTCTTCCCGGCTTCGCTACGGGCTTGGCTTACCTTCGATTCACGGACCATGCGGCGATTAATGAGCGTATAAACACCCGCATCAACACTTGAATCAAAAATGTTATAAGCAGGATTAAGAATTTCTTCAAGGATTGCGGCATTTTTGTCGGG
This sequence comes from Terrimonas ginsenosidimutans, assembly GCF_022012415.1. GTDB lineage: Bacteria > Bacteroidota > Bacteroidia > Chitinophagales > Chitinophagaceae > Terrimonas_A > Terrimonas_A ginsenosidimutans. The sequence goes on along the minus strand of NZ_JAKLTR010000006.1, from coordinate 208,513 downwards.
AGTGTCGGCGGCAAACACCCGGCAAAGCGTCGGCAAATCGTATTTAACTACACCACGCGGCGAAGCTTCGTGCATCTTGAAAAGAAGACGGACATACCCCCCGAATGCTTCAGGGCTTAACAGGTTCGTGTCTTTTATCACGTCCCCTATGTACAGATTGATATAAGGCAGTGCCATTGACCTAAAAATTTGATAGGGTTATTTGCTGGATTTCTTTTTCTTGCGTCGTTTTGGGGCGCGTTTAGGCGGCTTAGGAACCTTATGAACCGGCACAAACATTTTGTCGTAAGTATCGGCAATAAAATGCCTGTCGTTTTCGCATTGGTACATTCGCACTCCGTCAGCGTCTTGATACTCTCCAACGATCACCGGGACCTGCGTTAATGGCTTGCTTATTTTAAAATTTGTGTTGCCGAAGCCGTCGCGAACTTCTTCCAGCCCATGCAGGGGCGGAACGTTAATAACTTTCTTCATAACAGTTTGGGTTTATGGTTGCTTTAGGAAGTGTTGTAGTTCTTCAAGTACCTCAATACGCGTATCGAGGCGATCTAACATAGCCTTCAGCGATCCAGCTTCACCATTCGAGAAGATCGAAAGTGAATGCGGAACTTCTGAAACCTGGCGCAACAGGTCGCGGCATTTATAAACGCTGTAGAAGTATTCGGAGATTTTTACGTTCGGATCTTCAGGCTCTATCGGAGGAACTGAGTAATAGGCGGCGGGCTTTGGGTATTTAAATTCCAACTCATTAATGTACCCCGTGACCTCCCCTTGATATTCATATTGCCAAAGAGAACTTCTGTCCGGGTGCTGTGAAACAAGTTTGACCAATTGCCCAATTGTTTGAGCAGGAACGTCCGCCATATCATCAGTGATCACAACAAGATCACCCGGGCTGTATTTGCTTTTCATCGTTGATTGAGTTTGCAGGTATGTCGTTGAATAAATACCCTTGAAACTCTTGGGCGATGTTGCATAAATGTTTTGCGTGATCGGCGTCAGTAATTTTCATTTCGCCGTTAAAAGCTTTCGGAGAACTGGCAATAACTGTTTGCCCGATTCTCTCAATGAACCAGTGTAGCCCCTGTTTCATGTTGTATAGTTTGTTCCTTCTTCCGGGCGTGCATCGCCTTTGCAGCTTTTGATACTGCGGCTCTGTGCGAATCGGAGATAACACGACCCAACACGCGATAAACGTGAAGGCTGTTTTCTGAATGCGTAGCCCATTGAAGGTTTTTATAATAGTTGTTTGACTTATCGCCGTCCTTGTGATTAACCACTTTCTTTTTCTTCGGGTTTCTCTTGAAGGCGGCGGCAGTTAGGACATGAAGCAACACTTTGCGCTTACCAGCATTAAAGCTTATTTCAGCACGCCGGTAGCCGTGATTGTCAAAGTCCTTAATCCGTTTTCGTTCGCCGGATTTAAGGCTATACAAATAGCCGTAAGACGAAATGAGATACATGCCGCCAGTACGAGGGACCGGCTTGAATTGTTCAGGCTCTCTTGCTTGTTGCATGGTTAAGATTTGTATTTAACAATGATTGCAATTAGTTCTTCCCGGGTCCACTTCTTAAGCTTCGTTTCCCTGGCTCTTGCATCGAGCGCAGCAACGGCCTCGGTCCCGTACCGAGCAACAAGACCAATTCTATAGGCTTGCTCATTCCCGGATTTATTAATATTGTCTTCTACGGATTGCCCGTTTACATTCACTTCATCGAACCTCACACCCGAAAAAGATCCTGCGGGGTAAAAGTGTCCGGCCTGTCCGGGCCTTTGCCCTGAGCTTATACAAGCTTCGAATTCATCCCGTCGCCTGATCCACTCATTAAACACGGCTTGCGCTCTTAACGTCAACTCGGAGAGTGTGGCTCCTTTTCTTGGCTTCGCCTTCGTGTGTCGGCGTTTCTTAAGAGGCGTTTGCTTAAGCCGATAGATCTTTTTAGGCGTTATTAGCTTTCGCTCTTTCACTTTAGCGGGCCGTCTACATTCAGCCCCGCAGGTAGGGTGTTTACAGGTCATTTAGTTTGCGTCGCTGCTTACGTTCGATTCGGGGCTTATACCCCATCAAATACCATAAGGCAATAGACACAGACGTTCCGACTACAGCGCCTAAAATCATTGACGCCATACCGAGAATAAAAAACCAAAATGAAAAGCCGATAGCTGCAACCGCAAGCTTTACCAGCGCGTAACCGAGGCTGTTCGGTACTTCGTTAGGAATTTTTGCCATGCTTGTAGGGGCGGGTTTGGTTATACAATCGTTTTAAAATAATGTGCTGTTCGATTTCGATACCTTCTGCCGCGATCAGGTCAAACAGTCTTATAACTGCGTCGGCAAGTTCATCTTCATAGGTATCTTTAATGAATGTTTCAAAAGGCGCAACAACGTCCCCCGATTTCGCATAAGCTTCACCGAAGGCAAGTAGATTCGCGTATTTATCTTTACGCATCGCTTCTTCAGCTTCGCCGATTTCGCAAACGATGTGCAATAGCACTTGCGACTTAATGTTATGTTCGGCAAAGGCTATTTCCGTTTCAGTAAACAAACCGCTATCACGCATCTTCTGCGGAACTTCAATCCTTTCTTTCCAAAATCCTTTAGCTGTATTCTCTACGTGTATTTCGCTTGCAGTTTTGTTGATTTCTAACATAGTTCAGGTTTGATAAAGGGGGCTTTTACACCCCCGCTTTGGTTATATAGTGGTTGTAAGTAAGTGAGGCGTTAAAAAGGAAGATCGTCTTCAGGATAGTCATTAGCCAGGTTGGACGGCCCGGACAACCCTGTTGAGGTTGCAGCCCTGCCGCTACCGTCTCCATAGATCGGATGTGAAGGGTAGGGGTTAGCTTTCGCCTTCAGCTTTGGCAGAAGGATATTATTTACCTTACCTAAGAAGTAGGCCATTTGAGCTTCATCGTCAACAAGCCATTTGTCGCCATCCTGAACGAAGTCCGCTTTAGGGCAATCCTTCATCGCGTCCTTAACATAGTTCCACTTTAGGTTATTGCCGAATTGCTTAACAAATAAAGCGGGCTTCTTCTTACCCTCTTTTATGCGCTGATCTGTTATAACTACAAAGTCGTGGTTCAGATCTATGCTTTCCCAAACCTGATAAAATGCTTTTGCATACTGGCTGTTAACCCAAGTTTCTACAACGAAATAGTCCTCTGAATCTATCAAGTGCAATTGAACTACATGCCCAACTGTTTTCTTTACTCCGTTTTCCTCTTTTTCAACAGCACGGAACGTGACATTGATCAGATGAAGCCGGGAGAGGTGATTGAACTTTTGAACGGAATACTGTTCCGGCGTATCGCCTTCGATACGTTCGCACATACGACCGTCCTGTATGGACAAGTAACGTCGGCGTGTTTGTAGCATTTCTGCGGGCATAATTGATTTTGTTTTTGTATTTAGATAGTGATACTAAGCTTAGAACATTCGCGGGTTATGCACTGCGGTTGTTACCCTGAGCGTTCCCCTTAATTCTTTAGGCTGAGATTCAAAAAGATTCCTGATTTGCGTCAGCCGACGCGTAGCCTTGCTTTCATCAACGAATTCGTCAATTGAAAACCTGTCGCATGTAGCGATAATGTGAATCAGTTGTTTCATTAATTATTGTATTTGACTTTTATTAAACCTATGGTCAACCCTTCTTCCTCGGGATTCTCAACCGCGTATAGAGGCCCCCCGGGGTGAAGTGTGACCTTTTCAGTAGAAAAGCATTTTAGAACCGGCTCAAGGAACTGTGTATTCCAGTGAAATACTTCGGGAGAAAAATTCATTACGGCCTCAATGTCGCGTTGTGCATCAACCTGATAATCCACCTCGTTGTATCGTAGCGCAAGGGATCCTTCCCCCGGTTCAATGCTTATGATTGGGACCTTGAAAGAAAAAGAGTTTACCAGTGAAGTGAATTTGAGAAGATCATCTTTGTTTACGGTAATTCCCTTTTCACGGTCAATATTATTTACAACAGGGGAAAAGTTCGGCGCTTTCATTTCAGACTTTGCGAATCCGAAAAGCGTCTTACCGCTGTCAAAACAGTTGTAATTTTCTGCCGTGTAATAAACCAGGGTTTCGTATGGCGCAAGTGTTTCGCAGGCAACAGGGTTTAACGAAAACGCTGGCAGCTTTTCGGTAAGCTTCTTCAGGTAAAGCGCCTGCCCGTTTGTTGAAAATATATAACTGTCTTCCCCAACATTACTACAGTATACATGCCCGTAGTTGTTATCAAGCTGCATAACATATATGAATGACTTAGCTTGAAAGAGCGCAGAAATTACAGATTCGCTAAGGATATAGGTTTCGTTATCTCCCTGCTTTGGCTGTTTAGAAAAGCCCTCAACATTTTCGGCCTTCAAAGAGACTTCGTTGATGGAATCGCTCAGTAAAATTTTATCCTTCTTGATTTCAAAGGTTATGTATTCGCCTTCAGCCGAATTAACTAAAGCTGACAGCCTTTTTTCTTCTACAAGGATCGTTTCTATATCGTTAGATTCTGATTCAATTTCGTGCCTGCAAAAAGCGAAGCTTACGGACTTCGTAATAACAACCGCCTCCCGACTAAAGTCAATCTTCAGATAGTCATGAATAGGGAGGACCCCGTTTGACCTTATTTTGCTTGACCGCTTAAAAAATTCCCGCAGGTCGGTTACTTTAATTCGCATAAAAATTATTGAAATAAACTTTCGTGAATTACCCCCGGCATTGGCTCTTTTGCTCCGTGCTGGTTTGGTTGACGCACGCCGGTCATTCGTTTATAAACTTTTTCCGCAGGCTGCATCGAAGATTTCATTGCAGCAATACGCTGTCGCATTGATACAATCCACTCAAGAAGTTCTTCGGGAGTGTCAGCTATGTAATAGCCCACATTACACGCAACTAATCCTTCTAATAGATAAGACTGTCTTATGTATTCCACAATCTTCCTAACCCGATTGCCGGGGAGAGACTTTACAAGACCCCGTTCCTTTACGTATCGCTCTAATTCCGTTGCCGATATTGCATTTGCCTTTCCTTTGTGCGTGCAAAGCTTCCCAAGCAATGCGGGTAGGATAGTATCTTTTTCAACTGAGTTTAATTCCTGCGTTTTTTCTTCGAAGCCTTTAACCATTGCGGAAAAAGTTTAATGATTTAGAGAGGTCGGCTATTGCCGTATACTTTGTGCGATTGGCGCTCATACCTGCCTACGGGCTTAACTGTGCGGCCTTGGTTTTCTGCGGCTGAATCGAAATATCCGCCTTGCAGCCCCTTTCTTGCGGGCGTGTAGTGAAGGTGATTCGGGAAGGGGTTCACCTTCTTTTCAAGCCTGTCCATAATTTCACCATTGATCAGGTCGATGAAAAATTGCTTCTTTTCGTCTCTGTCTTCCGGCAATTCATGGTTGTTTGCGTATGAATAGTACCAAGGGATGATACTACCATGCTGAACGATCTCGAAATAATCCAAGCCGCCTTTAGCTTGCATTTTGAATAACATTTCGGTGTTGAAGTCAATGTGCTTTACCATGCGGAAGAATGCGTTTGCAGGTCGTCCGTTGACGAACATAGAGAGGACATAAAAATTTTCTTCGTCAACCACATAGAGGCGCATCGTTAAGCCCTCGTTGATCTGCTTGAATGCGATGTTTACAAGGTGGCCTTGCACCTGGTTAAACTTTTCGCCATCCTGACCGGGTGAATCCTTTTCAAAGAACTTCCCCTTTGACACGTTTAAGAAATAGGTTCTTGACATAAAGTTGATTGGTTAAAAAATGATTGAATAAAATGAGGGCGAGTAGAAACAAGCCCCGGTAATGTGTTGCGCTTCCGCAATCACTAAGCGTCTTTATCTGGATCGAAACCCGGTTGATTCATTTTTGATTGAAAGGATAGGTAACACACGAAGCCTTGCCCCTCTGTATGGTTGATTTCTTCTTTCAGTTCACGCATAAGATCACCTACGCGCATATTGCACCCGCTTTCGATCTCCCGCGATACTGTGATCCGGGAGGTTCGAAGGACTATTTCACCTTTCACGACCTTATTTTTTTAAGCTTGAGAAGTACAGTTGAATTACTGCGTTTTGATCTGCAATGCGGGCGAATGGCAAGCCGTGCAGAAAAGCGAATTGTTTTACGATCAAGTAAAAAGGGACCGCCTTAATTCCCTTCAATTGGTCTTTCATTTATGATAGTACTTGTTGAATAGTGCCTGTTTACTATTCGGCTTGCGACTGACCTTGTTTTTTTTAGAAGGATCCGGGACCGTAGAAACAGCCCCGGGGCTTGTTAACCTTCTTTCCACTTCATCCAGCATGTTGATTTTATCAGCCGGTAAGAGTGGCGCAAGGTGCATTCGCAAACACCTTAGTTCTTTTGCTAATAATTTATTCGTCATCCTGCGATCTCCTTCAAGTCTTCTTCCTTTTTACGAACTTCAGCCCGGGCCTTCGTTAACACGATCTTAAGCTGATCTACTCGGGGGCTTTCATCCCGCAGGACATTGTATATTGTGGAAACTTTTACCTTACTGGCGTCGCAAATCCGGGAAACGTTTACCTGTTTCAAAATCGCTCGGGCGGCATGTACCTGATCCGAGGTAAGACCGTTTTTGAATTTGATGATTTTTTGGGTCTGCATAATCCGTTAGTTTCTTGCACTTTCCGTCAGTGCTTGTCAAATGTATGCGAAAAAATTACGCAAATGCGGAAAAATTACGCATTTATTTTTTTCATTTCTTAACTTATTGAGTGCAAATATTTTCCGCATTTGCGGAATTTGTTGGCATTTTGTTTGTGGCTTGCTTGCAGGGGATTAAACTAATAACTACATTTGTCCCGAACCTATTAATTCAATTTTTGATAAGTATGTATTTAAATGCCAACATCAAGTTCCTACGGCAGTATTCACAACTCACGCAAGCCGCCTTCGGCGAACTATTCGGAAAATCCCGGACAAATATTGATGGATGGGAGAGAGGTAAAGCGAAGCCTGATGAAGCCTTTCAACTGGCATTAGCCAAGCACTTTAATATTTCGATGGAAACACTTCTTCAAAAGAACCTCAACGCAAACCCTGGCTTATTAAAAGGGGACCAAAAAGAAAACGATACTATCAAGGCGAAGGACGAATTGATAAAGATTCTGCGGGAACAAGTGAAGAAGTTGGAAGCACAGAATGACGCCCTTCTTAGCAAACTACTATCCGATGAAAAATAAAAAGTATACTGCCGGGATCATCATTGCCGCAGTGGTGATTTCTATTTACGCAGTGTCTACAGAATCCAAAGAAGACAAAAGAAAAACCGAAATCGAATCAGCGTTCAGCCCTTGGAATGGCGAACACCGAAACCTTACCGCGCTTATCAAAGCAAACATGAAAGATCCTGACAGCTACAAGAACATCGAAACAACCTACACGGATCAGGGCGATTACCTTGTAGTCACTCAGCGATATAGCGGAACTAATAGTTATGGCGGTCGCGTGTCGTCGCGAGTAAAGGCAAAAGTTGACTTGAAAGGAAATGTGCTACAGGTGTTAGAGCAAGAATGAAACCCGCTACAGTAAAGAGTTTCATCAATATTGTTTCATAATTATAACCCGGAACAAAACCCGGAACAGATAGTATTTATTAACCCTTAATAATAAACCGGAGAACTTTGAATTTCATTGCGTTACGTTAAGGGAAAGGCTTCGCGGAGAGTCCCTCGCTCTCCGCCTACACCCGCCGATGTTAAGAACATCGGCGGGTTTTTTGTTTCCTGGATGGACTGATTTGAGGCGGCTGCAGATTTACGGAATCCACTAGCGATCACCGCTTAACAAGCCGGGGTCTTTTATTTTTGAGGTTGGTTTCTGGAACAGGGTTTAATATGCTTGCGGTGATATTTCGGGCTTGTTGGGTGTTGGCTTAGCGATAACAAAGCGAGAGACTTGGGGAACGTGATCCGGAGAATGATCCAACAGGTTGCTTCAGATTCGAATGCCCCGGAATTCATGGAACTATTTGAAAAGTATTGATCTGTGAAAAAACGAAATCTGATCTTATGCTCATATGTCCGAATGCTTTGTTTTATAAAAACCTTTGAATAATTTGGCATAAGCTATACGTCGGTTTTTATATAACAGAAAGCCATAACTATAAAATCCTGCCTTAATGAAACCACACTTTATTCTTCTTCTTTTTTGTGCCTGCATAGGATGTCAAAGCAAAAAGGAATCAGCCTTTCAACTTGAGCTCGTTCAGTTTGGAAAAGCGTATACCGCTTTCAGAAATTCAGAATCAGATTACGATAAATACAAGGCCCGGCACGACAGCATGCTTTGGCAGGCACGAGAGATGGTCTGTCAGAAAAAGTACGATACAGTGACGATAAGGATAAAGAATATCATCGATTTTGGTGGCGAAGGGTCTTATGAGATAGCCTGTGAAAGTGTGAGTCAGCCACTTTTTTATACAGCACGTGTCCGGTTCAAAGATAGCCTTGATGTAGAAAAGTCGCCATTCTATAAATTCAGGAGATCTATCAGCAAAGGTGATATAATACGTATCCCAATTTATATGTATGAAGTGCCTGCAATGGGATTGGATAATGGATCGTTTGAGGTTGTATTCTGGCCAATACCAGATGGGGTAGCGGATGTAATAAGCCAGTTGCGTAATGATGTTTATAACAACTGGGGAGGGACACCAGCGGATATCTTTGTATCGGATGATTGTAAAGGCCGGCCCAAAGCCACTGGGCTTTGACCAATAAAAATCCTCAGAGGCGAAGGATGCATTCTTCGCCTCTGAGGATTTTTATACTTACGAGTGTGATGCCGGCTTTTCTTTCGTTTACTTCGTTTCGTCATGATCTTTTGGAAAGCTACAGATACCATAGCACGCGCGAGACCGATACAGTAAGATCCATTCAAATCTTTCCCTTACGAAAAAGAAAAGAAAGGTTAGGAGCTGGAGGCGAAATGTGATTCTGCTGTTCATATTCCTTTTATGAAAAAGTGAATATAGTGAGACTTGCTCATGGTCCGTACTACTACTAAAATCCCCCTTTTTCGCATTGCACCGGTTCGTACGGCCTTCTATTTTGCGCCGGACACCAATCTCTCAGACTCATGAAAAGACCTATGTTTCTTGTTTGTTGCACATTCATACTCTGCAATTTTCTGCATGCGCAGGATCTGTTCAGCTATCTCGCCAGTTATCAGCAGGTGGCTTATTACGGATTTGCTGATTCTGCGGGTAATACGAAGACGGGCGGAAAGTATAACCTGATCATGCGACCGGTGGAAGGGATCTGTAAAGTATGGGCAGGCCAACGATCTGGATATGATTATAACGGAATTAAAAATGGTTATTGTTTTACGGATGGCCGAGAACTGGTGCCGCCGCAATTTGACAGGGCAGAAGACTTTTCTGATGGCCTCGCCCTGGTAGCGAATGGAGATTATTCAAGAGGATACAAGTATGGTTTTATCAATAAACAGGGATTGTTCCAGATCCCATTAAAGTACGCGAAGGGAAAGTCGTTTTCACAGGGCCTGGCTGCCGTAAGTGTTGACGACAAGCAATGGCAATACATAGATAAAGGCGGTGCGGTGAAAATAGCTGGCCCTTTCCTGGATGCGGAAATGTTTTCAGAAGGTCTTGCATGTGTTTCCATTCCCTATGACATGGGAAATGGAGTAAAATCTTTCAAACGAGGTTATATCGACCTGACCGGAAACATGGTGATCGAGCCAGAATATATTCATGGAACAGCTTTCAAAGATGGTTTTGCGATCGTAACTGTGAGCGGTACAGCGTCAAACGCTTACAGAAGTTATCAGATCCTGATAGACAGGAAAGGCAAACATATCACCTCTCAGGATTTTGTCTCTATCCAACCTGGTTACGAGGGTGTATGGGCTGTTAAAACCAGGGGAACTGCAGGCCTTAACAAAGAAAAAGATGAATGGGGTATTATTGATAACAAAGGAACATTGTATCCTCCGAGATTTCCTCAACAACCAATGGTCAGGGAAGGATTGATCGCTTTTGAGAAAGATAGCTTATGGGGCTTTATGGATAAACAGGGGAAGACTGTCATAAAGCCCGTGTACAAAAGAGCGAACGGCTTTATGGAAGGGTTGGCCGTGTACAAACACCTGACAAATTATGGGGTTTTATTAATAAGAAAGGTGAAATGGTGATCAAGCCCGCCTATATTACCACGAGCTATTTCAGTGATGGGGTTTGTGTCGTATCTATTGGCAAGGATGCATTTGATTATAATAAACAGAATGGTGTGATAGATAAGAAGGGGCAACTGATCATTCCATTTCATAAAAGAGGATACTTCAGCTTTAAGAATGGACGGTCTATTGCTGAAGAAAACGGTATCTCATACTATGTTTATAAAAACGGAAAGACATCGCTTGCATGCGATATCAATGTATTGCTGAATGCACGGAATGGATATAATGCCATCTCGGGAAATGATGTGAAAACTGCACTGGACGCACTCAGTAAGCCGGAGAACAAGGGCTGTCCGATCACTGACTACTGGCTTGGCTATATTTACCTGCAGGTTACGCCACCAATGAAGGACAGTGTAAAAGGGGCGCAACTGATAGAGCAGGCGGCAAATGCAGGTTATCCGGAAGCGATGTATAGTATCGGTTTTGTTTATGCAAATGGCCTGAGCGGAGTAAAGGATGAAGTCAAAGCAAAACAATGGCTGATGAAAGCGGGAAAAGCCGGTGTACCTACGGCCTATACTTTGCTCGGGACACTCAGCGAGAAAACAGATCCAGCTGAAGCGGCAAAACAATTTCAGAAAGCTGCGGATCTGCTTGAGCCCATTGCTATGTATAACCTGGCATTATTGTATAGAGATGGAAGGGGAGTTTCGAAGAATGAAGGAGAATTTAACTCGTGGTTGAATATGTCTGCGAACAGGCAATACCAACCCGCTAAAGACTTACAGGCACGGCTGATAAAGAAAGATTAAAGGGTTGTAGATTTTTTTTGATAAGTTCTTTCTGGCTTGCCAGGATCGGCTAAGTAGAAGCTTTTAAGGAATAATAGTATACCACTTAATGTAAATACATGATTCCACCTAAATTATATCAGGCACTAAGTTTCCTGGAATTTTAATCTGTTTCACATGGGGTTCTTTGTGCAAAAGAGAAAGATTTGGTTATCTTATAGAACATTTTATAACCAACACTAAACCTCCTATTATGAAGAAGATCTTGTTTGCGTTATCCATTATGTTACTATCACTGACCTCTTTTACGCATAAAGAGGAAGCATCAAATTTCAATTGTACTATTACCATGATTCAGATAACCCGGTATAACTGTGGTGATGTGTATGAGGGCAGTAGCACCGTTATTAATACTTCTCCGGGATGCACATCGCAGACTTTTTATGATATCGAGACTGCTCCTGACGTAACTCTTTGTACGCATGACCATAGCGCTCCCCCTGATGGAGTTAATTAGTTTAAACAAGAAAAGCATCTGCCATCGCGGATGCTTTTTCTTTTATGGGTCTTGCATATTAATATCTGCTCAGTGTGAGGTATACCATTTATTCTGCTATAATAACTTTCGTTCCCGACTTCTCAATCTTATTCACTGTATCCCTGCTCACCTCCTCATCCGTTATTATGTAATCGATCTGTTCAAGATTACAGATCTTTCCCAGACCGCGCCGGTCAAATTTAGAACTGTCAGCCAGCACAACTATCGTCTGCGCAAGTTTGATCATCTTCTGGTTCAGACTTGCCTCCATGATATTGGTGATAGTCAGTCCATGATCCAGGTCGATACCATCTACTCCGATAAACAGAACGCCACAGGATAACTCATCCAGGATCTTTTCAGCGAAAGACCCGGCAGTAGAGGAGGAGCTTTGGTGCACAAGTCCTCCAAGCTGCAATACTTCCACGTTCGGCCGGTTGCTTAGTTCAAGGGCAACCTTCAGCGCCGGCGTGATGACGATGATCCGCTTGTCCGGATGAAGCTGCCGGGCAAGTTCAAAGACGGTAGTGCCCGACCCAATAATGATCGAATCATTGTGCCCGATCAGGCTTAGCGCAGCTTTCGCGATCTTCTTCTTTTCATCCGATTTAATGAATTCCTTCTCATCGATCGGCCGCTCTATGGCGTAGGGATTATTGATAGAGCCCCCGCCGCGGGTGCGGAACAGCAATTTTTTTTCTTCCAAAAGCTTCAGATCTTTCCGGATCGTAACCCCGCTTACCTGCATTTCGTCGATCAGTTGAGGGATGCTAACCTTCCCTTTCTCTGTTAACTTTTTGAGAATGAACTGATGCCTGTCCGTGATCGTTTTCATATTATAAAGTTTCGTTGCGCAAAAGTGTCACTATTTTCTCAATATCTTCAAAGACTTACAAAGAGTTTACGATTTGGTAAAACTATCTGCCTTTAAATCTTTCGCAGTGCTTTCAAATGCTTTCTTTTTATTTTCTTTTGTTTAATTGAATTAAATTTTGTTACATTTGGTTCATATTACTGAGTTAACTGAAAGCAAATATCTGCATTTCAGGTCAATTCGGTAGCGATTGCTCTTTCTTAGCCGCCAGTTTCATAACAATTTGTTTAAAGACGGGTAATATTTTGTTTAAATACGGTTTCGTTATTTGCACAAAATCAGTCCTTATTGAAGCAAATTGAAACAAAATAAAAGGAATTGATGGCGTCAAAAATTAGAAAGTATTCAAAAACTAAGCTGTTATGAAAAAAAATCACTGCTTTGCCCACCTGCGGCAGCAAAGCAATGCCCGTAAACTCGCGGGAAGTTGGCTTCTCTCTATGTTATGCCTCTTTGTTTTCACTGTGCAGGCCGCAGCACAGTCCAAAACAATCTCCGGAAAAATTACTGACGAAAACAATCAACCACTCGAAGGCGTGAACATCCGGGTGAAAACTGCCGTATCAGGAACTGTATCCAATACAGAAGGTAATTATTCCCTCAGCGTTCCCAATGCAGTGGAGGTACTCGTGTTTTCAATGGTCGGGTATACGGAAAAGGAAGTAACCGTTACCGGGCTTTCTACTGTTGACGTGTCACTGCAGAAAGATGTAGCTGGGCTGAATGAAGTGGTTGTAGTCGGCTATGGTACCCAAAAGAAAGGTAACCTGACGGGTTCGGTGTCCACGATCAGCAGCGCACAGATTGAAAGGCGTCCGAACGTTTCGGCATCAGGTGCCCTTCAGGGACTCGCTCCGGGTGTTACTGTTACATCGCAAACAGGTGCGCCGGGCGGTGATGGTTCTCAGATCCGTATCAGAGGTATCAATTCCTTTGGAGGTTCAAGCAGTAATCCGCTCGTGATCATCGATGGAGTGGCCGGAAGTATTGACGATGTCGATGTTAATCTCATCGAATCCATGTCTGTATTAAAAGACGCGGCTTCCGCTGCGATCTACGGATCACGTGCCGCAAACGGTGTAATTCTTATCACCACCAAAAGAGCAAAAGACAAACTCTCTGTTAACTATCGTGGCTATGTTGGTAAACAAACTCCAACTGCTATTCCCGAAGTAACCGATGGCCTTACTTATATGCGCGTATTCAACGACGCAAGTATGAATGATAATAATATCAAGGTGTACAGCGACCAGGATATTGAGAACTTCAGGCAGAAATTTGAAGCGAACCCGTCCAACTACGACTGGCAGGACGCGATCTTCCAGGGAAGTGGTTTAACGCACAGCCATTTTATATCTGTATCAGCAAACAGCGGCATCGTTCGCGCCACTCCTTCATTAAGCTTTGTACAGCAGGATGGTCTGATCAGAAATACTGATTTCAAACGCTATGTATTCCGTAACAACCTTGACATTACCCCAAGCGACAAATTCAGTATCAAATTTGACGTGGCTGTTACCAATAAGAACAGAACGCAGATCGCTGACGAAGGAACGATCTGGAACTATCTCGGAAGAATGCCCACCAATATTCCTATCCGTAATGGAGATAAATGGTCTGATGGCTGGGTTAAGATCAACCCGGTAGGTTATATCGAAGACGGTGGCAACCGCAAAACAAATAACCTTGAATTCTGGGGAAATCTGAGCATGACGTTCAAACCTACCGACTGGTTATCTCTTACCGGTATGGTTGCTCCCCGCTATGTAACGCGTAACGTTCACGCTTTCAGAAAAAGCGTAATGACTTATTATGAAGATGGTTCAGAAGCAGGTGCTGCAAATACTTTCACTGATCTTACTGAAGCCGCATACAGATACTTCTATGGTACGTATACTTTCCAGACAACAGCTCAGAAAAGCTTTAATGGCCACAATTTCAGTTTGATGGGTGGTGCTTCAAGGGAAACGTATGACGAAAAACTCCTTTCTGGTTACAGAAGAGATTTCGTGTACAACACGTACGAGCAGCTCACAGCCGGTGCTGATAACGCTACAAAAGATAACAACGGCTTGCAGAACCAATGGGTGCTTGTATCAACGTTCGGCAGATTCAATTACGACTACAAAGGGAAATACCTGTTTGAAGCGAATATGCGATATGATGGATCATCCCGTTTCATCGGCGATAATCAATGGGCGGCATTCCCTTCTTTCTCTGCGGGATGGCTTTTGTCGAAAGAATCATTTATGGATAACCTGAGGCCTGTAGTGAAATTGCTTAAAGTAAGAGGCTCATGGGGTAAACTGGGTAACCAGAACATCGGTTCATCTTACTATCCTTTTGCGGAAGCATTGTCATTGGGTAGTGTATCAATGGGCGGAAATATTTTCCAGATGATCACTCAAACAACTTTGTCGAACCCTAATCTTCGCTGGGAAGAGACAGTCATGAAAGGTATCGGTGTAGATGCAAACCTGTTCAATAAGTTGTCTTTCACTTTTGATTACTATGATAAAACAACAGATGGTATCCTGCTTAAGTTAAATACTTCACAACTTACCGGTTTGGCTTCTCCTTATCAGAATGCTGCTGTTGTCAGCAATAAAGGCTGGGAAGTATCTGCCCGTTATGACGATAAGTTTGGCGACTTCCAGGTTGGTATCGGCTTTAACCTGTCTGATGTAAAGAACAGGATCGTTGATATGAAAGGTCAAAGTTCAGGAGATCTGTTGCGCCAACAGGAAGGATATGCGATCAATTCTATCTATGGATACATCGCAAATGGCTTCTATCAATCACAGGAAGAGATTAATGCAGGTCCTACTCAGATCGGAACACTGAAACCAGGTGATGTACGATATGTGGATATCGCCGGTGCCTTTGATGCAAGTGGAAAAGCAATCCCTGATGGTAAGATCACCGATGCTGACAAAGTGATCATCGGAAGTACAATTCCTCGTTATACTTACGGTGCAAACCTTGATCTCGGCTGGAAAGGTTTCCGTTTAAGTGCGCTGGTGCAGGGCGTCGGTAAAGTGGATGGTTATCTTAACTCTCACTATGTAATTCCTGCTGCGAACTCAAGCGCGATCAAGCCATGGCAGCTGGATTACTGGAGTGTTGATAACAGAGATGCGACATTGCCACGCGTATCTGTGACATCGACCAATAACACGCAGAACTCTACATTGTGGATGAGAAGTGCTTCTTATCTGCGTCTTAAAAATATTCAGCTGGGTTACGAAATACCAAAATCTTTGCTGAAAAGTGTCGGGCTGCAAAGTGCATTTGTATATGTAAACGGGCAGAATCTCTTAACCAGTACCAATTTTTACCAGGGATATGATCCGGAGATCGGCTATGATGCCGGTGCTGCAGATGGTGTATCGTTGGGCGGCGGTAATTTCTACCCGCAGGTTAAAGTATTCACATTTGGTATTGATATTAAATTCTAGAACTAATGAAAAGGCTTAATATAAATAAGGTTGCAGTAGTAGCACTGGGTTCGATCCTGGCGCTTTCCTCCTGCAAAATTGACCGCTCCTCTTTGAACGGTCCGTCAACAGGAACATTCCCTGCTAACGCGAAAGAAGCGGAAATGGGTTTATTCGGAGCATATCAATCTGTCAGTGCAATTGATGCTGCAAGTACTCCTATGTGGCATGTAATGGATAATATTACCGATATCGGTTTTGCCCGTCCGGGTACAAACTATACTTCGCCAATAACAAGTGCTATCACTACGGATAATGCACTGACGACAAAGCCATGGCAGGTTCATTACCGTACCATCGCCCGTTGTCATACTGTGCTGGATAACCTGGAGAAACTGAAAAGCACGATGACTGAAGCTGCATATGGACAGCTTGACGGTGAATTGCGTTTTGTTCGGGCCTATTGCTATTCGCAAATGATCGAGCTTTATGGCGACGTGCCGTTACTGAAATCAGCGGTTGATCTTAACAACGCAAATGTTGCAAGAACACCCAAGAATGAAATCGAAAAGTTTCTGATTGATGAGTTAACTGCGATCGCTGAAAAGCTTCCGGTATCACAACCTCAGGCAGGGCATGTAAGAGCTTCCCGTGTTGCAGCCTATATGCTGAAAGCGCGTGTTGCACTTTATGCAAAACAATTTACGGTTGCGGCTCAGGCAGCAAATACTGCACTGACTCTTTCTAATGGAGTATTTGACCTGACTCCTTTTAATAACTCGGTAAACTTTGTAGGAAAAGATCATACCGTAGGTGAGCCCGATGTATCTAATATTTTTGGGCATGCGGGATTTAAAACCGGTAAAGAATGGATCTGGGTTGCGGAATACAATATGACGATCCCGGGCAATACGCATAACCAGCAATACTATTCCGCTTCACGTCTGGGTAAAGGCGTTTGCTATTGGGGACCAACGCAGGATCTGATCAATACCTTCCAGGCAAAAGATGGATTGCCGATCACGGAGTCTCCTTTGTATAATTCGGCGAAACCGTATGAGAATCGTGATCCTCGCCTTGATATGTATTGCGTTCGCCCGGGTTCCCGCTACATGGGATACCAGTTTGAGCCGACAACGACGGTAACGCAGGCAAAGAATTACTGGCCGGTGCTCAATGGCACAAGTACAACGCCATCCAATGTGGCGAATGCTGATGCAACGAATGCATTCCGCTCATTCAGCGGTTATCTCTGGCGTAAACCCGTTGATATTGCTGACTTCAATTCCACTTCCGTAAGCGGTGTATCTGACCTGAATGTAGGGATCTTCCGCTTAGCAGAATTGCTGCTGTTATATGCTGAAGCGAAGATCGAAGCAAATGACATCGATAATACTGTGTATACCGCGATCAACCGCGTTCGTCGCAGAGCTTTGATGCCTGACTTGCCAACTGGCCTCAGCCAGGCACAGCTTCGCAAAGCTTTACGTTATGAACGTAAAGTGGAACTGGCAAATGATGGCCTGAGATGGTATGATCTCCGGCGCTGGGGAATTGCCAATACTGTCATGAATGGCTCTTTATACCTGAATCGTGATGCAAAACCATGGACAAGCGCTGTGCTTACCGGGTTTGATGATAGCTATACGCCGATCTACAACCGTACGGAAGCACTGAAATATTTTACTACCCAGGATGTTGTTTATCGTCCGAATAAGGATGAATACTGGCCTGTTCCGAAATCCGAGATGGATGCGAATAATAAGTTGGTGCAGAATCCGGGCTATTAACGAGAGTTGCGGAGTTTTGTGTGAGATTCGTTGACCGTTATCCGTTGACCGTTGTCCGGGAGCATATTCGTAGGGCCCGGACAACGGTCAACGGATAACGGTCAACGAACAAACGAAAAGGATTTACAATATGAGAAGATTGCTTAGCCCCGAAAAACGACGCTGGTTCATTGTTGCCATCATCTTTCTGGCGATCGTATTTAATTATGTAGACAGGCAGATCGTATCTGTGCTGAAGCCGGTACTTAAAGCTGAGTTCAGCCTGGATGATGGTGGGTATGCAACAATTCTGAATGTATTTACCATTTGCTACGCCATTATGTATCCTGTTACGGGATGGATGGTGGATAGATTCGGGGCGCGGCTGGTGATGTTCTTTGGCATTATTACCTGGTCAATTGCCTGCATAGGCGGCGGCTTGTCCAGGACGATTGGTCAGTTCGGTTTTTTCCGCGGATTACTCGGAGCGGCTGAACCGACCAATTTTCCTGCGCAACTCAAAGTGATCACGGTTTGGTTCCCGGGAAAACTTCGGGCAACAGCGAACAGTCTTTGCGTTGCGGGAAGTTCTATCGGGGCGATCATTGCACCACCTGTGATCGCATGGCTGGCGCTAACGTACAATTGGCAAACAGCTTTTATTGCGATGGGCGCAATAGGAATATTGATCGCGCTGCTGTGGAAATTGATCTATAGAGATCCGCCGGTGGAAGTGGCCAGCGAAGCTGCAGCATCAACCGTATCCGGTGAGCCTGCCAGTACCGCTGCATTTGAATGGAAACAACTTTGGGGAACACGCAGTTTATGGGGAATACTATTGATCCGTTTTGTAAGTGATCCTGTTTGGTACTTCTGTTTATTCTGGTTGCCAGGTTATTTGCAGGAAGAGTCGGGACTAACACTGGCACAGGTTGGGATGTTTGGATGGATACCCTTCCTGTTTGCTGATCTTGGTGCCATAGGAACTTCTGCATGGTCTGATAAACTGGTGAGAAAAGGATACGAACCATTGAAGGCAAGAAAGAAGATGTTGACGACTGTTGCGTTTTTTAGTCCATTGTGTATCCTCACTCCCTACCTGGGAAGTGCGTGGGCCACTCTGGCAGTATTCAGCATAGTGGCTATTGCTTGCTTAAGCTGGTTGTTTACGATCAGTGTAGTAGTGGCAGAATCTTTTCCGGTAAAGAATGTTGCGAGTGTGCTGGGAATAGCAGGAGGATTTGGCGCATTGGGCGCGGTGTTGTTCAACTATTTTGTTGGGCAATTCATCGGGAAGATCGGAGCTGAAAAGATCTTTATCGTGATGGCATTTTTGCATCCATTGGCTGTATTGATCTTACGGACAATGGTGAAAAAAGAAAGGCCGGCGGAGGTTCCCGCAGATTACGCTGATCTTGAACACTGATATTGAAAAGGCATTGACTGTTGTGTATAAGCTATTTCGCTTCGCTGATTTCGCAGATGCCTCGAAATTTTATTAAGTCATCTGCGTAATCAGCGAAATTGAATAAGGATAACCCTGGTATATAAAGGATCTCAATAAGAAACAATGATAAATCTGCGTAATCTGCGGGAACCTACGCAGGCCATTAAAAAATAGAAAAAATAAAAACTGCAAACAATAACTATATGAAAACTATTTCGGAACCAGCAAAAGAACTCGTTGTAAGAAAAGAAACGGACGTACTCGTAATCGGTGGCGGTCCTTCCGGTATCATGGCTGCACTCGCAGCAGCGGAAGATGGCCTGAATGTGATGCTTATCGAGAGCCGCAGCTTTGTCGGCGGTAATATGACCATCGGCTTGCCGATACTGGGTTTCCTCGGACAAAAAGGCAACCAGATCATCAAAGGACTTCCTCAAAAACTGATTGATCGTTTGAAAGCTGTACAGGCATCAAGCGAGCACCGTCCATGCCCTTTGCATATGAGTCTTACATTGGTTGAACCTGAAGCGGTTAAAACAGTTGCGCTGGAAATGCTCACTGAAAGTAAAGTGGACGTATTGTTTTACGCTTTCTGTGCTGGTGTGGTGATGGAAAAGGATGAGCTGAAAGGCGTGATCATTGAAAGTAAAGCAGGACGTGAAGTAGTACTTGCTAAAACGATCATCGATTGCAGTGGCGACGCGGATGTTGCTTATCGCTCTGGTGTTCCCTGCGAATATGGAAACGAAAACGGCGGTGTTCAGCCTCCGACATTGATGTTCTGCCTCGGTGGTGTTGATACGGAAAAGCTCCGCACAAGTGTCGCTGAAGAGCCCCGCACTTATCTTACTGATTTTATTCCTGCTGAATATTTTGGTCAGAACAACCAGTTCGTACTGGTGGGAATGCGCAACCTGATCAAGAAAGCGCAGGATGATGGCCTGGATCTGAATGTAGAACGCACCATCCTGATCACCGGTCTTCGTAAAGGTGAAGTATGGGTGAATATGACACGTGTGAATGGCGTAAATGGAACCGATCCGGGAAGTCTTACATATGGCGAAATTGAAGGAAGACGTCAGATCACCGATATACAAAAATACCTGATCGATTATGTACCAGGTTTTGAAAATGCATACTTCCTTAAAACGGCTCCATTCCTTGGTATCAGGGAAACAAGACGTATACAGGGACTTTATACCATGACGCGTGAAGATATCATGACCTGCAATCATTTCGATGATGCGATCGCTGTGGCGAGTTATCCGTTGGATATCCATCACCCGAATGGTGGCGGTTGTACGCTTGAATGGTGCGGTGATTGTTATGATATCCCTTTCCGTTCGCTCATTCCTCAAAAGGTGAAGAACCTGCTCGTAGCCGGCCGTTGTATTTCCACCACACATGAAGCAATGTCTGCGATCCGTGTGATGGCGCCGTGTATGGCAATGGGCGAAGCCGCAGGCCGTGCAGCAAAAATGGCTATATCACAGGGGATACAGCCTGCGGATATCGATGTAAAAAAACTGCAGCAGGAACTGCTGGAGAAAGGGGCATACCTCCGTATCGGAAAAGAGGAATTGGTATAATAAAAGAATTCTAAACAGCATAAGATATGTCTGCCAGCAGAAGAAATTTTCTCAAGGGTCTTGGAGCAGCCGCATTGCTGCCTGCCCTGCCCGGGTTCGGTAAAGAACTTGTAGCTGATCATGCAACTGCAGGATCACATCGCATACTCAGTTGCAATATCCGCGTAGCATTGGATGAGGATGAAGCAAAAGGTCTTGGTTGGTCATCAAGAAAAGATATCTGTCTTAAAGTGATCAAAAATCATAAACCTGATGTCATCTGTTTGCAGGAAGTATTAAAGATTCAGGCGGATGATTGCCGCAAATTCTTTTCGTCATATCAGCTGATCGGCTTTGATGGCCCCGAAATGGATGCACATACCACCGGTTATCATGGTATCGCAAAGAACCCGATCCTGTTTTCAAAAGACAGGTATGAATTACTGACTGCAGGAACTTACTGGCTTTCTGAAACGCCACTTGTTGCAGGTAGCAAATCATGGGATACAGCAAGAGCGCGACACGCAAACTGGGTCCGCATTCGTGAAAAGAAAACCGGTAAAGAGTTTCGTGTAGTGAATCTTCATCTTGATCATATTTCTGCTGAAGCGAAAATTCAGCAGGCGAAAATGGTGGTGGATGAAAGCGCACAATATCTTCCTGACTATACACAGATCCTCACAGGAGATTTCAATTCACGTTTCGATAGCAACGTATTTAGTTCTGTACGTGATGGTGGCTGGAATGAAAGCTATGAAACCATTCATGGAAAAAAAGAAGCAGGACATACCGGGCACGAATTCCAGGGTGTTAAATACGACAAAGCTTCTTCGAAAGGACGCATCGATTATATCTGGTATCGCGGGAAAGTAAAGCCTGTCGGCGCACTGATCATCAAAGATGATGTGAGTGGTAAATATCCAAGTGATCATTTCTTTTTGCAGGCAGATCTCGTTATAGAATAAAAAAAATAGCATGAAAAAGCGGACGCTTAGTTGGTTGGCCTTATTCCTGTTGATCGCGAACATTTCATTTTCACAGGAAAAATATCAGAAGCCTGCATTAGAGCAGAAAGGATCATGGTCGCTTATTATGGTACCGGATCTTCAGAATTATGCCAAGTGGGGACGTAATCAGCCGATCGTGGACCTGATGATGTCATGGATCGTTGATAATATCGATACACTCAATATCAAAATGGTCATGGGTGTAGGAGATCTCGTGGAGAATAATGAGAAGATCACGAATGATTATGATGGCGATCAGACAACGAAAGCACAGTGGGAAATGGTTGCCAGGGCATTTGGAAAACTGGATGGCAAGCTGCCTTATATCGCTGCCACCGGTAATCATGATTACAGTATCGACAGGCAGGGAAATCGCACTTCGCATTTCAGCGAATATTTTTTCACGGATAAGAATCATCTCAATCAGAAACTACTCGTACAGAATTCACGGAATGAGCAGGGCCAGCCCACGCTCGAAAATTCTGCCTACGAATTAAAAGGTCTGAATGGAAAAGACTATCTCTTTATGACCGTTGAAAACGGTCCGCGTGATACCGTTCTCACATGGGCGAAAAATGTTGCCGCCCTTCCGCAATACAAAGATCACCGCGTGATCCTCGGTACGCATGAATACCTGAATGCAAAAGATGCGCATACAAGTGGTGATGTGACCTGGATCTATTGGGAGCCCTATAATATCAACAATGAGATCCAGAAATCTCCGCGTATGAAAATACCGGGAGCGAATAATGGTAAGCAGATGTTTGAAAAGCTTGTGCAGCCATCACCCAATATCGAAATGGTTTTGTGTGGACATATTTCCGGTGAAGGTTATCGTGCAGATAAGAACAAAGCTGGCAAAACTGTTCACCAGATCCTGTTCGATTCCCAATCAATGGGTGGCGGGCATCGTGATGGCAACGGAGGTGATGGCTGGATCCGCATCCTTGAGTTTTTCCCTGACAACAAAACTGTAAAGGTGAAAACATTTTCTCCTTTATTCGGCATATCTCCAACCACCCGTCAATTCGCCTGGAAAAAGGACGCCAGGAATGAGTATGTGGTGAAGTTTGAATGAGAGAGGCGATGGCCGATGACCGATGGCCGTTGGCCGACTGAGTATCCGCATGCTGGCAATAACCAAAATGCGTCAGGATAATTATAGGTTTTCTGATATCACGATTCGGCCATCGGCCATCGGTCATTGGCCATCGAAACTTTTGCTGCATATGAATACTAACGACTTTCTAACCAAAAAAATGGGAATACCCTCATCTCTCTTAGCAGGATATCTCGGCATATTACTGTTTATGATGGGTGATGGTATGGAACAGGGATGGCTGAGTCCATACCTGATCGAAAAAGGAATGACAATACAACAAACTGCAACGCTCTTTACTGCTTATGGCATTACCATCGCCATTGCATCCTGGTTTTCAGGAGTGATGGCAGAGTCTTTTTCTCCCAGGAAAACAATGCTGATCGGATTGCTGATCTATCTCGCAGGTACAGCTGGTTTCATCGGTATTGGCATGGAGAAATTGGATTTTTCTACTATGGTTATTACCTACGCATTGCGTGGTTTTGGGTATCCTCTTTTTGCATATTCATTCCTTGTCTGGATCTCTTATGTAACACCTGTTAATGGGCTTGGTCGCGCTGTGGGTTGGTTCTGGTTTGTGTTCACCGGCGGATTAAATGTGCTTGGTGCATTTTATTCGAGCTGGGCGATACGCGAACTGGGTCATATTCCTGCTTTGTGGAGTGCTGTATTCTGGGTGCTATTAGGTGCATTGTTTGCATTAGTGCTCAACAAAGCACCATTTAAGGATCGCAGTGAGGGAAGAGGTGGGAAATGGAAGGAACTAATGAAGGGACTGACCATCGTCAAAGCCGAACCTAAAGTAGCGATCGGAGGCATTGTACGCGTGATCAATACCACAGCACAATTTGCTTTTCCGGTTTTTCTGCCTACATATATGGCTGCTCACGGCTTTAATACAACACAATGGTTGTATATATGGGGAACGATCTTCACCAGCAATATTGCATTCAACCTGATATTTGGGTTTGTAGGTGATCGCCTGGGATGGCGTACTACTATCACCTGGTTTGGCGGAGTGGGTTGCGGCCTTACCACATTACTTCTTTACTATGCACCTCAATACAGCAACGGGAATTACACATTGGTGATGCTTGCCGGTATCGCCTGGGGAGCCTGCCTTGCCGGTTATGTGCCATTGTCTGCACTCGTACCCTCATTAGTCACGAAAGATAAGGGCGCAGCCATGTCTATCCTGAACCTGGGCGCCGGACTTGCGGTATTTGCAGGCCCTGCGATCGTTGGTATTTTCATCGGTAAAACGGGTGCAGAAGGCGTAGCGTGGATCCTGGCTGGATTGTATTTTTTGAGCGCCATCCTTACACGTTTTATCATATTGCCAACAGAGCTAAATAATAAGAACGAGTTTTCGGTGTCAGAGACAACCGTGTTGCCATCTTGAAAACAAAAATGATTTTTCTTAACCATTAATCCCATATATGAGAGTATTAGTAACAGCGCCGTATCACGAGAAAGGATTGTTTGAGGTAAAGCAGGACCTTGGAGAAGTGATCTACCGTCCATGGAAGCAGAACGGGCGCGCGTACAACGAAGATGAATTGATGGCGCTATTGTATGAAACAGAAGCGGAGGCGCTTATCACAGAACATGATCATGTAACAGAGAAAGTGATCAATGCTAATGCACATCTTCAGTTCATCGGAGTTTGCAGAGGTACACCTTCCAATGTGGCACTTGCAACGGCAACAAAGCATGGTATTCCTGTATTTTATACACCGGCACGTAATGCACAGGCAGTAGCAGAAATGTTTATTGCGAATGTGATCACCTTCATGAGGCAAACGCTGCCGGCGATCAGTTGGCTGCGCAGCCGTAAATGGGATGAAGGTGCACACACATCCTATCTTGAATTCAAAGGAAATGAACTGGCGGGAAAGAAGATCGGACTTGTTGGTTTTGGTGCGATCGGACAGTTGATCGCAAAGCTAACGGAGAACTATCCCTGTTCCATTGCTTATTATGATCCTTATGTACCCGCATCTGCATTTCCTTCTTATCAGCGGTTAAGCCTGGAAGAACTTTTTGCAACCTGTGATGTGGTATCCATTCATCTGCCGGTTACTGCTGATACAAAGGGAATGATCAACAAGAAGTATTTTGACCTGATGCGCGCTGATTCGATCTTTGTAAATACGGCAAGGGCCGTAGTTGTGGACAGGCAAGATCTTTACAATGCTCTTTCTCAAAACAAGATCAAGGGCGCTATCCTCGACGTATTCGACAATGAACCTCCGGATGAGCTCGATTATAAAATAATTGATCATCCTAGTGTACTGCCAACACCGCATATTGCCGGTGCAACGTATGAGGTGGAAGATCATCACGTCCGGATTTTGAATGAGGTACTGACCGAATGGTTCGTTCACGGCAATCACAGTGCAGATCGTTTAGCCAACAAAGAGATCTTATCATCGTATATTCAGCGATAAATTATAGTAAATGAAACAACAGGATGCATACCTGGTGCTTGATATAGGAACGGGAAATGTCCGGTCGGCAATTGTTGCTCCTTCCGGAAATATCCTGGGCGTTGCAAGAGCGGATATCCGTTATTATCGTGATGAACTGTATCCGGAATCAATTTATTTCAAACCGGAAGAGCTTTGGGCACAATTGAAACAACTCACCGCTGAGGCATTGTTGCAGGCTGGAGATGTTAAGATCAACGCTGCCACAACAACAAGTCAGCGGGAAGGAATTGTATTGGTCAATAAATCCGGTAAAGCAATGATCGGTCTTCCTAATATCGATCATCGCGGTCGTGAATGGGAGAATTCATTTGCTGATAAAAGCAGGATCTACCAATTGACCGGCCGTTATCCCACTTCATTGTTTTCTGCATATAAACTCGTCGGCATTCGTGAACGCAGAAAAGAAAGCTGGAATGAATTGTCCTTCTTTCTTAGTATCAGCGATTGGGCTACCTGGGAGCTGAGCGGTGTTCCTGTATATGAACATTCTCAAGCCTCGGAGACTCTGCTGTATGATGTGGAGAAGGGGGAATGGAGCGATGAACTGTGTAAACTGTTCGATCTGTCTTCTGACCTCTTGCCTTCGCTTTCCCAATCGGGTAGTGTCGTTGGCAAGATCAAATCAGCAATTGCTGATGCCTGGAATATCGACGGCTCTGCGGTAATAGTAACGGGAGGCGGTGATACGCAGATGGCGATCAAGAGCACTTGTCCATCTGTTGGTGATGTCGTGATCGTTTCCGGAACAACAACACCGGTGGTGAAACTGGAGGGAAACTATGTTACTGATGAGGATGAACGTACCTGGACAAGCCGTGATATAGCCCTCAACCGTTTTGTATTTGAAGCCAACGCGGGCGTCACCGGTTTGAATTATCAGCGGCTGAAGGAAGTGTTTTATCCCAATGAAGGATATGATGTGATCGAAAAGGAATTGAATGAAAATGCATACAGGCATTGTTCCGCATCGCTTGGTTCATTGATAGCCGGTGAAAAGAAGCCGGTGATCCGTGGTGGATTCATATTTCCTGTTCCGGTATCGCACGAGCTGACGCGCGGTAGTTTTGTATGGTCTACATTGATGGATATCGCTTTTTCCATAGCGGAGAATTATAAAGTGCTGGCAGAAGTTTCCGGGCACGATGCAGGATATATCTGGGCCTG
Organism: Terrimonas ginsenosidimutans; assembly: GCF_022012415.1. Classification (GTDB taxonomy): domain Bacteria; phylum Bacteroidota; class Bacteroidia; order Chitinophagales; family Chitinophagaceae; genus Terrimonas_A; species Terrimonas_A ginsenosidimutans. The sequence continues at coordinate 182,163 of NZ_JAKLTR010000006.1, read as the reverse complement.
CGGTGGTGGATTGCAAAGTAAAACACTGCGGAATATGATCGCGGCTATTACAGGTAATGAAGTTCGGGTGAGGTCAGGTTTTGAGCAGGCTTCGGTGGTTGGTGCGGCAATGTTATGTAATGAAGCGACAGGACTGGATATTCAGCAAAGCGAGAGTGCGATAGAAACATCAGTAGCTTCTTCAGAAGATGGCGCTCAATACAGATCTTATTACAAGGATTGGAAACAGACACGTGAACAGTTCCGCTCTATCAGTTAATTAGTATGATCAGGCTGGCGTAATGTCCCGCAGATCTCGCAGATTTTAAACTCAAAAAGAAAGAACTCATCGGCGGATCTAACTAACCCGATAATTGGTCACGCAGATGACGCGGATGGGTCCCTTTATGTTGACAGCTATCTGCGCAATCTGCGAACATCCAAATAGGAATATACGATCGTGCCAGATTTTCCCATCTCAAAACCCTGATCAATCTGCGTCATCTGCGGGGACCCTACGCAAAGCAATATTAAAATGAACAACGCATACTTTATAGGAATCGATATCGGCACACAAGGCGCACGCGTGGTAATGCTTGACAATACCGGTGTCCAGATCTCCGCAAAAGAAGAAGTATTTCCCTTAAACGAAAACTCGCGGCAGGAACAATCACCCGATACCTGGTGGCAAGCCTGCACAAGATTAATCCCTCAATTGATTGAAGAGGTAAAGCAAAACATCCCACTCGATCAGATCAAAGCCATTTCAGTTACCTCTACCTCCGGAACGATCATCCCGATCGATCATAACTTCGATCCACTTCATCCGGCGATCATGTACAGCGATCCGCGCTCTGCTGAACAAGCGTCTTTCTGTAAGAAGATCGCAGAAACGGAGATGAAGCATGGCTATACCGCTTTTAACGCCTCCAGTGGTTTGCCAAAGATGAAATGGTTCCTGGATCATTTTCCTGAACGCTCTTCAAAGCTGTACAAATTTATTCATGCAGCAGATTTCATCACGGGAAGATTGAGTGGAGAGTATAATATTACCGATCATTCCAATGCGATGAAGTCCGGTTATGATATCCATCAATTCAATTGGCCTGCATATATCACTGATCAGATCGGGATCGGTAAGGAATGGCTGCAGGAGGTGAAGCCATCAGGTACGCAGATCGGTACGATCAAACCTGCGTTGATGAAAGAGTGGGGGCTCACTACAGCAGTGATCGTTACCACAGGCCTGACCGATGGCTGTGCTTCGCAGATCGCTGCAGGAGCGGTTAAACCGGGACAGTGGAATACGACCATCGGTACCACCTTAGTCATAAAAGGGGTTACTCAAAAGGAGATCACTGATCCTTCCGGCGCAATCTACAATCATCGCCATCCTTCGGGTTACTGGATGCCGGGTGGCGCAAGCAATACCGGTGCAGATTGGGTGAGCAAGTTGTTTGCAGGAGAAGACCTGGAGAAATTGGGTGAGCAGGCAGCCATGCATTTGCCCGCCACTTCTATTGCCTGGCCTTTACTACAAACCGGCGAGCGTTTTCCATTTGTTGCGCCACAGGCAGCCGGGATCTGGCCGGATGGAAATACGGTGGAGAGATTCACAGCCTGTATGGAAGGCGTTGCTTTTATTGAGCGATATGCATTTGAAAAGATCTCACAATTGTCCGGCGAGAAAATTGAACGTATCTTTTCGGCAGGTGGCGGCAGCAACAGTGATACATGGTTGAAGATCCGCAGCAGCATCAGCAATGTGCCGGTATGTAAAATGAAGAACGTGTCAGGGGCGGCAGGTGCCGCGATTCTCGCCGCTTCCCAAAGCCTCTATGGTTCGCTTGAAGAAGCCGCCGCGGCAATGGTTAATCCTGAATTAACAATAGAGCCTGATCTTCGTCTTGCAGAAGCGTACGATCAGAAATACAAATTATTTATTGAAGAATTAAAAGCCAGAAAAATTCTGAATTGAATATGCTGAATATTTTTTTACTCAGGCACGGACAAACTTCCTGGAACGCAGATAACAACCGCTATTGCGGGCGAACGGATATACCGCTTACGGATAAAGGCATTAGTCAGGCAGAAGAAGTAAAACGCCAGATGGAAAGCATTGAATTGACAGCGGTTTATTCGTCGCCGCTGCAACGGGCCTATACGACTGCTTGTATCGCATCGGGCAGGGAAGCGATCAAAGATGAACGACTGATCGAAGCTGACTTCGGGAATTGGGAAACAAAAACGAAAGAGGAATTCATCGCAGAGAATGAGTCGCTTTGGCTCGATTGGATGAGCGATCCAGCTATTCATCGTGCCGGCGGTACAGGAGAAACGGGAGGGGAGATCGTTGCCCGTGTAGATGATTTCTTTCATTCGCTACAGCAAAAGTATACAAGCGGAAATATCATGGTAGTGGCGCATAACGGTATCAATCGCCTCTATCTCGCACATAAATTGGGAATGCCGCTGAAGAACTACAGGCAACTGGTACAGCAGAATTCCGCTATCACCAGTTTTACCCTGGATCAGCAGGGGATCCTTACACTCGAATTACTGAATGCTAAACTCAGGTAGATTATGAAAAAAGCTTTCTTGCTGTTTACAGGCCTGACCCTCGCAACAATAGTATCCGCGCAACTGAAAACGCTGGGAATAAAGACAAGCGCCGATACTTATTCCTTTTTTAAATATGAAATGAGTAAGACCGTTGTCAGCGGACATAGAGGAAGCCATATTGCCGGGTATCCTGAAAATGCTATTGAGACATTTGAGCATGTATTAAAACATACACCAGCATTTTTTGAGATCGATCCGCGTCTTACAAAAGACAGCGTGATCGTGTTATTGCATGACGCTACGCTCGACAGAACTACCACAGGTAAGGGCAAACTGTCTGATCATACCTGGGAAGAAGTGAAACAATTCCGCTTAAAAGATAAAGATGGAAACATTACTCCATACCGCATACCTACCTTGCAGGAGGCGATCAACTGGGCAAAAGGCAAAACGATACTGAATCTTGATAGAAAAGATGTTCCTCCGCAAATGACCGCAGAGATCATCCGTAAAAATAATGCGGCGGCATTTGTGATGGTGACCGTGCATACTGCAGACCAGGCAAAATTTTTTTATCAGAATAATCCTCTGATCATGATGTCTGCATTTGTAAAAACAGAAGAAGCGCTAAAGTCTTACGAAGCAGCAGGCGTGCCCTGGAAGAATATGATCGCTTATATCGGCTCAGAGAATAAACCGGAGAACAAAGTCATGCTTGATCTTCTGCACGCACGCGGTGTGATGTGCATGATCTCCGCCGCACCGGTGTATGATAAGCTCGCTACAAAAGAGGAACGCGCGGCGGCTTACCGGGATATTTTTGCCAAAGGCGCAGATATCCTCGAATCGGACTATCCAATCGAGGTTGGGGAAGCCATCAAATTGTAATTGGAATAGGGGTATCGCAAAGAACGCAAAGATCCGCAGAGGGCGCTGAGATTAAATTTCTTAGCGCCCTCTGCGGATCTTTGCGTTCTTTGCGATACCCCTACGCAGGAGACTCAGGTGAGGCTTATAAAAAAACAAGTATCCCGCCATACCCAATTTTATAACTGGTTCGGTTGTTGTGGATTGATCCCAACTGCCAGGGCGGTTTTAGATCGTTCCCAATAGGACAAATAATTCAGTATGAAAATGCTATTTCGACCCGTTATCGCTATTGCGGCACTATTTACAGTAATGAGTGCCTGTAATAATCCAGCAAAAAATACCGCAGACAAGTCTATCATTTTACATGATGTAACCCTTATTGATGGAAAAGGAACGGCTCCGCAAGAACATATCGATATCAGGATGATCAATGACTCCATAGTTGATGTTGGAAGATCTCTTGATACCAACGGCGCTACAGTGATCCGGTTGGGAGGGAAGACTGTCATGCCTTCGCTGATCAGTGCGCACGTCCACATTGGAGCGCTTAAGGGTACTGCCACCAAACCTGAGTTCTATACGCGGGGGAATATCATTTCACAGTTAAACAAATACCAGGATTATGGAATTTTGAATATACTGGTAATGGGTACAGATCGTCCGCTGCTTTTCGAGACTGGCATTCGTGATTCGTCTCTGGCAGGTAATTTTCCGGGAGCCAGGATACACTCTGCTGGTTATGGTTTTGGTGTGCCAGGAGGTGCGCCGCCGCTCGAGTTTGCGATGGATCGTGTCTTCCGTCCGGAAACACCTGCACAAGTATCCGCTCAAATGGATAGCCTTGCAGCGTTAAAACCAGAGGTAGTTAAATTATGGTTGGATGACTTTGGCGGGAAATTCAGAAAGATGGATCCTGCCGTTTATAAAGCAGTGATCGACGAAGCGCATAAGCATCAGCTCCGCGTGGCCTCTCATGCTTATTATGTATCAGATGCACGTCAGCTTGTCAATGAAGGCGTCGATATTATTGCGCATAGTATTCGTGACAGTGTGACGGATGATGCGCTTGTAAGCCGGATGAAATCAAAAGGGATCATTTACATTCCTACTCTTTCGCTGGATGAATTTTCCTTTATCTATGCCGGAAAGCCAGAATGGATCGATGATCCTTTCTTCAAAACCTCTCTTGAGCCCGGTGTGTACGAAATGATCACCGATGAGAAATACCAAAGCGATCTTAAAAAATCACCGGCATATGCAAGAAATATGAAAGGCTTTGATATTGCTTTAAAGAATCTGAAAAAGTTACATGATGCCGGTGTACTGGTCGCGCTGGGAACGGATAGTGGAGCTATGCCCTTGCGTGCACAGGGGTTCAGCGAACATTTGGAGCTCGAATTAATGGTACAGGCCGGGCTTTCTCCCCTGCAGGCGATCACGGCTGCTACCGGTAATGCGGCAAAGGCGATGAAGATAGATGGTGCGTTCGGAACGATTGAAAAAGGAAAGATCGCCGATCTGCTGATCATTGATGGTGACCCTTTGAAAGATATCCGCCAGACGCGTCAGATCTTTGCTGTTTATAAAGCAGGCAAGGAAGTAAGCAAAGGACCGTTGAGTAAATGATAGGAAAAACTTCTTCGGGAAAAACAGGAGATCATGAAAAGAAGAATATTCATCAAAACAAGCGCACAAAGTTTTGCGGCTTTGTTACTGCTTGAAAAAATATTTGTCATGCCGGCAGTTGCACCTGAAACATATTATTTCAAAGATGATGGCACGATCCCAAACAGTCGCTATCCGTTACTGATATACCAGCAGGTGTTTTCTCAACGTGGAGACAAGGGCGGCGACTGGCTGGAAGAACGCTTTGCTGCCAATGGCTGGACCAATACCTGGCGCTGGGGCGTGTATCCTTTTCATCATTACCACAGCAACACGCATGAGGTACTGGGGTGTTTCAGTGGTGAAGCGCTCCTGCATATGGGAGGTGAGAAAGGAGAGAAGCTGACAGTTAAAGCCGGCGATATTATTGTCATACCTGCTGGTGTTGGACACAAATGCATTTCACACAGTGATGACTTTACTGTGCTCGGTGCTTATCCTGGTGGACTTGATCCCGACCTGATGAAAGGCGGGAAGCACGAACGCCCGGATGCGGATAAAAATATTGCAGCAACACTTAAACCTTCCGCTGATCCTTTTTCCGGTAAGCAGGAAGGATTGATCAAACTATGGAAGAAGGAATAAACGCTTATCAACTATGGAACGAAGAACATTTTTAACACAAACTATGCTGGCGTCTGCAGGAATGGCTTTTGGGTCAAATCTTTTATCTGCAACATCAGTAAATGAAACCAGTAATACTATGACAGCATTTGAAAACACCGGCAGCTTCAAGCGATTTCGTCCGAAGAACAAACCAGGTTTTGGCGGCGTGGCTTTGGGAAACGGTTTCCAGGCAAACCCGGATATTGAGTGTTTACAGTCGATGGACGCAGCCTGGAATGCCGGCATCCGTTATTATGATACATCTCCCTGGTATGGCCTTGGAATGAGTGAGCGCCGCATGGGACTTTTTCTTAAAGATAAACCGCGAAACGAATTCACGCTTTCCACAAAGATCGGCAGGCTATTGGAGCCGCAGGAGAATTTCAGGCCGGGCGAATTGTTATGGAAAGGAAAAATGAATTTCGGATATAAATATGACTACTCCGCGGCAGGTGCACGGAGAAGTGTGGAAGAAAGTCTGCAACGTCTTGGCTTGTCATCTATAGACATTGTTTTTATCCATGATCTTTCACCGGATAATGGTGATATGAAAGAGAACTGGGTCAAATATTTTGATGAAGCGGCCAAAGGAGCGATGCCTGAACTGATAAAGATGAGGGAAGAAGGATTGATCAAAGCCTGGGGTTTCGGCGTAAATACAATTGAGCCTATCCTTAAGGCAATGGAAGTTTCTGATCCTGATATTTTTCTTTCAGCTTGCCAGTATTCATTGATCAAACATGAAGATGATCTTAATAAAGTATTTCCGAAAGCAGCTGAAAAGGACATTTCAATAGTTGTGGGGGCTCCATTATGCGCAGGGTTTTTGTCCGGGAAAGACCGTTATCTCTATGAAGGAAAGTTTCCTGAAGGCGTTAAAGAAAAACTGGCTGCGTTGAAGAAAGTAGCAGCGCGTCATAGTGTTGATCTTCGTACCGCTGCTTTGCAGTTCGCTGCTGCACCTGATGTAGTGTCTGCCGTTATTCCCGGGGCACATACCGTACAGCAGGCAACGGAGAATGCGGCATCTTTTAAAGCAAAGATCCCGGCGGACTTTTGGAGTGAACTCAAAAAAGAAGAACTGATCGCGGCTAATGCACCCGTGCCTAGGTAAACCGACATAGAGGGAACACGGGGACGAAACGACGCGCCGCGGACGGGGCGAAGACAGTGACAGAAAACACTGTATTTCGCCGCGCCCTCTGCGTCTCGTCGCGTTCGCCGCGCTCCTCTACGCCCCCCGGAATTTCAGCATGATACGATGAGATAGTAAAATCTTCCATCTTTATAGCCAAACCTTACATTGTTCCCTATACAACAGGCTTTTAATTTTAGCATAAATGTACCGGGTCTGTTATCTGTCATCCGGTATGCTTTTCTAACGATTAATAATTACTGCTATGAAGCGGTTGATGCCTGCCCCGCAAACCGGATTGATGACCGCGTTGCTTCCTGATCCTGCCAGTGCAGATATCCTGTCTGCCGCTAATGCAAGCCTGGCGTTCTCCATGAAAAATCCAACAGTAGAAATTATTTCAATCAATACTTACAAAAGAGAGCATAGTACTTCTTATCCCGGCATGCCCTGGAATAAGCAATCACTCATTTGCAAAAATGAATCACCATTATCTAATAAAATAGTATCATGAAGCGAGTATTCTTATCAACCGCTCTTCTGCTGGCCATTCAATTTTACAGCAAAGCGCAATATCCTGTAGTTCCAAAGGAAGTGGAAGATTCAGCGAGTAAGGCGGAAGGGCTTTGGAAGAAACGATCAGAGGAGAGCTGGAAGTTGGCTCGTATAGATATGGAAGCGGAAGAAAAGAACGGGAAGCCATTTATTCCGTGGGCGCAGAAACCATCTGATCTGCCGCAGGCAACCATTCCTGCGTTCCCCGGTGCGGAAGGTGGTGGTAAGTTCAGCTTTGGCGGCCGTGGCGGAAAAGTGCTGGTTGTAATTAATCTGAATGATGATGGTGCCGGTAGTTTTCGCTGGGCATGCGAACAGGGTGGCGCGCGGACCGTTGTGTTCAACGTATCAGGAATTATACAATTGAAATCTCCCGTGATCATTCGCGCACCGTATATCACGATTGCCGGACAATCAGCTCCCGGTGACGGTGTGTGTATTGCTGGTGAATCTGTTTGGATGGACACACACGATATCGTGATCCGTTATATGCGTTTCCGACGCGGATCAACGGATGTGACCCGCCGCGATGATGCATTGGGTGGAAACCCCGTTGGTAATGTGATCATCGATCACGTAAGCGCTTCATGGGGTCTTGATGAAAATCTGAGTATCTATCGCCACGTATATAAGGGCAACGGTAAAGATGAAAAACTGCCAACAGTAAATGTTACTATTCAAAACTCGATCTTTTCAGAAGCGCTCGACAGGTATAATCATGCGTTTGGAAGTACGATCGGTGGATTGAACAGCACTTTCCTGCGCAATTTGTGGTCGAGCAATATCAGCCGCAGTCCATCTGTAGGTATGTATGGTGATTTTGGTTTTGCAAACAATGTGGTGTTCAACTGGTGGAACCGTACTGCGGATGGTGGCGATCATCGTTCCCTGTATACATTCATCAACAACTATTACAAACCGGGGCCGATCACTCCAAAGGATAAACCGATCGCTTACAGAATTCTTAAGCCAGAGACGGGGCGCGATTCTGCCAACCGCAACAACTATGGAAAAGCGTATGTAAACGGAAACTTTATTGAGGGCAACGAACGCGTGTCTGCTGACAACTGGGCAGGTGGGGTTCAGCCGGGTGATGATGAAAAAGTAGCACCTGGCTTGCTTGAAAAGATCAAAGCAAATGAATCAATGATCGTAACGCCTTTCCCGATCACTGACGCCAAAAGTGCTTATGCTTATGTCCTGGAAAATGCCGGCGCTACATTGCCAAAACGTGATGCGGTGGATAAAAGAATTGTTGAGCAGGTTAAAACGGGTGTGATCCAGTACAATCCCAAAGCGGAAGAATTGCCCAGCTCAAAATTTGTAAAAAGAAGACTGCCGGCTGATTCGTATAAGCAGGGAGTGATCATTCACCCAGACCAGGTAGGTGGTTATCCGGAATACAAAGGCACAGCCTATCAAGACAGCGATAAAGATGGTATTCCGGATGATTGGGAGAAGAAGAATGGTTTGAATCCTAATGACCCAACTGATTCCGGCAAATATGCAAAAAGCAAAAGCGGCTACACTAATATCGAAGAATTCCTGAATAGCCTGGTGCCTGCATCTCAAATTACTATCACGGTCAAATAACCCATTGGTTAAAAAATATCATATGCACATCATAAAAATATTCAGCCTGGGTATTGTTTTTTTCCTCAGGTTTTCATTGGCGCAAGCACAAGACACAACCGGCAATGCTGAACTGAAAAGAAAAGCATCAGAGTGGGTAAGTGAATTGAGTTTGTCAGATGAAGGCAAGACGACAGCGGTGAAGCAGGCAGTTACTACACATTTGATCGCTGTGCGTGACTGGCATAATTCGCATCCGCACACAATGGTGCCTGCGGGAATTAATCCTGCAACAGGAAATACGCTTTCGGATCTCGACAGGCAAATGATTGTTTGTTCAAGTAAACCAAAGTCGGTTCATGATGACCTGATGGCTGTGTTAAGATCAACCCTTGATCCAGAGCAAACAGAATTATTGCTGGATAAATACACCATCGGAAAAGTTGCTTTCACCTTAAAAGGATATGAAGCAATTGTGCCTGATCTGACAGAGAAGGAAAGAACGGAGATCCTGAAAAACCTGAAACAGGCACGTGAACAGGCGATTGATTATAAGAACATGAAAGAGATCTCTGCTGTTTTTGAAATTTATAAAACGAAATGCGAACAGTATCTGAATAACAATGGGCGTAACTGGCGGCAACTTTACAAAACGTATACAGATAAGATAAAAGCCGAGAAGGCAGCAAAAGATAAACAACAGAAAGGTTAGAATAAATGGATCGATAATTTTTTAAGAAATAATGCAGGAAAGTATTTTAAAGATAATCTTCCCGGGTAAACTGGTTTTTGGAAATGGATGTATTTCCCAGCTGGCAGATGAACTATTGGCCATAAATGCCCGGAAAATATTTATTGTAACGATAGAGCCATTGACGCATGTAGTGGAAGAACTGAAATCGCGTGTAGGATCATCTGTCCAAATACAAGCTAACTATTCTATCAAGCAGGAACCATCATTTGCAGATTTTGGATCATTGATGAGAACAGCGGAGCAGCTTGATCCGGATACGGTGATCGGACTGGGAGGAGGAAGTGTACTGGATGTAGCAAAGTTGGTGGCGGCGCAACTGGGAAATGATCAGCAATTGAATGACTACGTGGGCATCGGTTTGCTTAGAGGACGTTCACGCAGATTGATCTGTGCGCCGGCAACTGCGGGAACAGGTAGCGAAGTGTCTCCCAACGCGATCCTCGTGGACCAGGATAATCAGAAAAAAGGCATCATCAGTCCTTACCTGGTTCCCGATTCTGTTTACGTTGACCCACTGCTTACGGTGAGTGTGCCAGCTTCCATTACGGCAGCAACAGGAATTGATGCACTTACCCATTGCCTGGAAGCCTATACAAATAAATTCGCTCAACCGCTGATCGATGTGTATGCTTTTGAAGGAATGCGGCTGATCGCTGCAAATATTGTGACGGCAGTGAATAATGGAAAAGATACCGAAGCACGCAAGCATGTGGCGATGGGAAGCTTGCTCGGTGGCTTTTGTCTTGGACCTGTGAATACGGCCGGTGTACATGCCTTGTCTTATCCGTTGGGAAGTATGTTTCATTTACCGCACGGGCTTTCCAATGCATTGCTGCTGCCTTACGTCATGGAATATAATATTCCCGCAGCAGCAAAAAGATATGCAGATGTTGCGGTCGCGATCGGGTGTGAACGGCAGCAGGAAGATGAAGCAACGGCTTTGGCTGGCGTGACGCGGATCCGAGAACTGATCAGAGCATGTGGGTTGCCCGCCACATTGAAAGAAGTGAATATTCCTGAAGACGCTATTGCAGTAATGGCTGCTGATGCGATGAAGATACAACGGTTGTTAAAGAATAATCCGCGGCTTATCGAAGAGAAGGATGCCATTACTATTTATAAATCTGCATTTCAATGAAACCAGCTAAAGAATACAGCGGCATTATAGTTCCAATGGTTACTCCGCTTACAGCTGACAATAAGCTGGATGAAGCGGCTGTCGAAAAACTGTTTGAACTGATGTATGCGAATAGCATCGATCCATTTATTCTGGGAACTACCGGGGAGTCAGCATCGTTGCCACTTGCAATAAAGAAAAATTACATCAGGAAGGCAGCTGAGATAAAAAAGAAGGATTCGAAACTGTACACAGGAATTTCTGCAACCGTTTTTTCAGAAAGTGTCGACCTGGCAACGTACAGTTTTGATCAAGGTGCAGATGCGGTGGCCGCAACATTGCCATCGTATTATCAATTATCTGCTTTGCAGATGAAAGATTATTTTCTGCAACTGGCTGATGCCATCAAAGCCCCCTTGATCGTATATAATATTCCGGCAACCACGCACATGAGCATACCAGTTGAGATCATAGACGAATTGAGTCATCATCCGCATATTGTTGCCGTAAAAGATTCGGAACGCAATGACGAACGACTGGAGCATTCACTATCTCTTTGGAAGAACAGATCCGATTTCAGTTACCTGCTTGGCTGGGCGGCTCGTTCAGACAAAGCATTACTGAATGGTGGAGATGGTCTTATCCCAAGCACAGGAAACTTTGCTCCGGAAATTTATAGTCGAATGCTTAAAGCGGCGAAAAAAGGGGAAGAGTCTGTCGTAAAACAAATGCAGCAACTAAGCGATGACTATGGCGCGTTATATCAAAAAGATAAAACGCTGGGTGAAAGTATTTGGGCGTTGAAAGTTTTATTACAGGAAAAAGGAATCGGTGAGCCTGTCGTAATGCCTCCGCTCACAAGTCTGGATAAGCAGGAAGCCAACAGGATTATCGGAAATCTGAAAGCCCTTCAATCAGTCTCGGTAACATAAAAACCAGATCCTGCGGGAATCCTACGCGAGACCGGAAGAAGGTTTTTCATGTATCGATTGCCTTTGCAGTAGGATAACAAAGAACCAGATAAGTTGAATCAAATGAATAAAAAACCGATCGTTGCAATTACTATGGGAGACCCGGCGAGTATCGGCCCCGAAATTGCCGCAAAAGCGATCCTGAAAAAAGAAGTACTCGATATTTGTAGACCAATTATAACCGGTGATGCAGTCGTTTTTCAGCAGATCATAGAGTTACTGAAATTTCCACTCAAAGTAAATGCAATCAGTAAAGTGGGTGAAGCTGATTTTAGTCCGGGTATTATAAATGTATTTGATCTTGGTATCACGGATATCAGCAAAGTCTCCTTTGGTAAAATCGACGCCATGGCGGGAGAAGCATCTTACCAGGCTGTTGCAAAAGCGATCGAACTGGCGATAGCGAAGGAAGTTGATGCAACCGTGACTGGCCCGATCAATAAGAAATCGATCAACGAAGCCGGTCATCATTTCGCCGGACACACTGAGATCTATGCACATTTTACCAATACAAAGAAATACGCAATGTTACTGGTGGAGGACAACATCAATGTTATCCATGTAAGTACACACGTATCACTGCGCCAGGCCTGCGATCTGGTAAAAAAGGACAGGATCATTCAGGTGATTGAATTGCTAACGGATGGTTTGAAACGCCTCGGAAAAACAAACCTAAAGATCGGTGTTGCTGGCCTGAACCCGCATGCAGGGGATAGTGGTTTATTTGGTACGGAGGACGATGAGGAAATACTTCCGGCTGTTGAAGAGGCGAAGCGAATGGGATATGATGTTGAAGGCCCCATTCCGCCAGATACGATGTTTGCTAAAGCGGCAATGGGGGCTTATGGTGGAGTAGTGGCCATGTATCACGACCAGGGGCATATTCCTTTCAAACTTGCCGGTTTCAAATGGAACGCAGAAAAACAGCAAATGGATAGTGTGAAAGGAGTGAACATTACGCTGGGGCTGCCAATCATCCGGACGTCTGTAGATCATGGTACGGCTTTCGAGATCGCAGGGAAAGGTATTGCAAGTCCTGATGCAATGGTGCTAGCAATAGAAAGCGCTGTGCAGCTTAGTCATAACCGTGGCTGAACTCTTGCCAATAATAGCTGACCGCTATTCAAGAAAATAAAAATGATTGCCGTTATTGCCGATGATTTTACGGGTGCTGCCGAGCTCGCAGGTATCAGCTTGCGCTATGGTCTGCAGGTAAAGCTTTATACTGGTATTGCTTCCTACGAAGCGTGTGATGTTTGCATTGTGTCAAGTGACAGCCGATCGATGAGCAGGGCTGACGCGCTGGAAGTTACCCGTAACATCGTTGTTGCCTTACAGGAACTGAATCCCTCATTTATTTATAAAAAGATAGATTCTGTATTAAGAGGCTATGTGTTTGATGAGATCAGTGTACAGATGCAGCTTACGGGTAAGCAGCGGGCAATCATCCTTCCGGCTAATCCTTCTTTGGGCCGGAAGATCATTTCCGGACAATATTACATTAACGAACAATTAATCACGGATACAGCTTTTGCAGATGACCCGGAGTTTCCGGTGAAGTCGGCATTGGTCAAAGAAATGATCAGTAAGGACGGTAAAGGTGTAGATGTTTTATCGAGAGGTCAGGATAAATGGAAGCAAATTATTTCAATCGCTGAAGCATCTACGATTGAAGATATGGATCATTGGGTAGGCCTTATTGAGTCAGCATGGCTTCTTGCCGGCGCCGGTGATTTTTTTGAGAGATTGCTGGCAGCCAGCTTCGCGGAACGTTTCAGTGATGATCCGGCAATCTTGTTACCGCATTTGTATGTATGTGGAACGACTGCTCAAACGAGCCAGAGGTTAGTTGAACAAATTGATCAGGGATCCGGCAATGTTATCTATCTGCACCATACGGATCTTGCGAGGGATCCTTTCTCTTTTACAGATGCTCAATTTGCCAAAATACAGGATATTGTTTATTCGGGCGGCAAACTTCTTCTCGCAGTTGGCCATACTGCCGATCTTACCCCGCAATATATACGCGAATCAATGGCAGGTGTTGTTCAGCATTTGCAGCAGCAGTTGCATTTCCGTGAGATTTTTATTGAAGGCGGCAGCACGGCTGCTGCGATCTTGAAGCGGTTACAACTTTCATCATTTGATATAGCCAATGAATCGCAGCGAGGTGTTGTAAGAATGAAAGCAGGTGATCTGTACATTACCGTAAAACCGGGCAGCTATGCGGTCCCTCAGAGCATCAAAGATCTTTATTTAACGAAGCCATATAACCAGCAATCATGAAGCAACTACATTTTATTGATTACACGATCATTTCATTGGTGTTGGGGATTACGCTGTTTTTGGGCTTTCGATTTGCAAAACGGCAGAAAAGCACGGAGAGCTTTTTTCTTTCAAAAGGTCATTTTCCTTCCTGGGCACTTGGACTGTCTTTGCTCGCGACATTGATCAGCAGCGTAACATTTCTCGGATATCCTGCGCAGGGATTTACGAGCAACTGGATCCTGCTGGTGCAGGGGCTAATGGTGCCTGTTGTGCTGGTGTTTGTTGTCTGGTTTATTGTACCGCTTTATCGCCGGGTCATCGGTCTTAGCACATACGAATATTTTGAGAAGCGCTTCGGCCTTTTTGCCCGGTACTACAGTTCGTCTTCATTTGTACTGCGCCAGTTTGCGGGCATGGGAACAGTCTTGTTTCTATTGTCTGCTGCGATAGGCAGCATCACATCGTTGAATCCGTTTGTAGTATTAGCGGTCGTTAGCCTGATCTTGATAATAGTGAATCTGAAGGGTGGCATACAGGCCGTGATCTGGCTCGATGTTTTCCAGGGATTCATGCTGTTTGCCAGCGGAATAATTTGCGTTGTGATCCTGTTGTCTACAATTGATGGAGGCTGGACTGAAACAATCAAAATTGCCTCAGCAAATGATCGGGCAGGCTTCGGCCCGTATAGTTTCGAACTTACACAATTGACTTTATTTGTCATGGTGATCAACGGGGCTTTTTATGCTGTGCAGAAATATGCAACAGATCAAACAGTAGTCCAACGATATCTGACTGCGAAAACGGATAAGTCTGCGATCAAAGCATCCTTAATGGGAATATTTCTGGCGGTACCTGTCTGGGCAATGTTTATGTTCATTGGAACTGCATTGTTTGTGTTGTATAAGCAAAAAGGGCTGCCGGAGGGAATGCGCCCTGAGGAGGTGTTCCCGCATTTTATGGTAACGCAGTTACCGGTTGGGATCATCGGATTCATACTGGCGGCATTGATCTCTGCGGCGATCTGCAGTTTGAGTGCGGACATTAATTCGCTTGCCGCGGTTGGGGTGGAGGATTATTATAAGAAGATCAGGAAGAACCGGGCGGACAAGGAATATCTTTTTGCCGGTAAGGCGATGGTCGTATTCGCCGGAATTCTTTCGGCCTGTATCGGAGCGATCTACCTGAGTGTGGGGAATGAAGGCGTGTTAGGTGTGATCTTCACGATCTATGCGATCTTCTCTGGTGGTATCGTTGGTATTTTCATGCTGGGTTTTTTGAGTAAACGCGCCAACAGGCAGGGAGTGAATATCGGCATTGTTGTCTGCATTCTTTTTACTGCATATGCATTTCTGACGTCTACGCCGGTCGGGGTAAATGATAAAAAACTGATCCTGGATCTTGGGAGGTTTAATTTCACGCATCATAAGCTGATGCTGGGAGTTTACAGTCATTTGATCGTACTGGTGATTGGATATCTTGCGAGTTTGTTTTTTCCGCCGCCGGCGATAGCGGAGAACCTGGTGTATAGCAGGTGGAAAAAGGCATCGCATTCGAATGGGAATATTACTGGCTGACTCTGGCAGGTATTGTTATATAACAATGCGGTTTGTTTTGCTCCTCCTCAAAGTAACGGATTGGATAATCATACTTTTAATATTGCGTTCATCATTCCTTAATCGACCGTTTATGATTACTTAACAATCACCTTTGACATTTGCGCCTTAATAACAACTTAAACTAACGAGGTTATGAGGATAGCAAATACCGTAACAATCTTTCTCCTGCTGCTCGTCGCCAGTCAGGCATTCGCGCAGCAAAAACTACAGGGAACTGTTACTGACCAGGTCCGGCAAAAAGGCCTTTCCGGTGTTTCAGTACAAATCAGCGGGACACAAGCCGGAACCGTTACAGATATCAACGGCCGATTTTCTTTTAATGTACCAACTGCTGCTGCATCGAAAACACTGACTATTGTTTTCACAGCCGTCGGATATCAGCCACAGGAAAGAAAGATAGAGCCATCACAACAGTCAGCCTCACTCGATATTATATTGGAAGAAGACCTGGTGAAACTGGATGAGGTAGTAGTTACCGGGCAGGGGATGAGTGTAAGCAAAAGACGCCTTTCTACCAATGTAACGTCTATTTCTGAAGCCCAACTAAGAGATCTTCCGGCAAACAGGATCGATCAGCTATTGCAATCACAGATCCCGAATGCACAATTCAAAATGTCAGCAGGGCAGGCAGGAGCAACGTCTATCGTACAAACAAGAGGGTTTAACTCTGCTTTTTCCAATTCGACTCCGATCGTATACGTTGATGGGGTTCGGGTGGATAACCTGAACACTGCGCCGGCATTGGGCATGACGCTTTCAGGCGGCATTTCACAGGGAGCTTCTACCAGCGCCCTTTCTGATATACCTGTTGAGAATATTGAAAAGATCGAATTTATCAATGGTGGTGCCGCTACCACATTATATGGATCAGATGCGGCAAACGGCGTATTGCAGATCTTCACAAAGAAAAGAGGTTCGGGTAAAGCTAACTTCCGCGCTGGCGTTGATCTCGGTCTTGAAACGCCGACCAATGATTTCCTTTATTTCAACAGAACAAAAGATCTTTTATTTGAGAACGGAGGATATCGCAAATACAGCATCGGTGCCGATGGCGGAAACAATGATTTCGGTTTCAGCATGGCGGCTGCTTATAGCAAGTCTGACGGCGTACTGATCCATAATCAAAACCAGGTGGAGAAGATCGATTTCCGGACCGGCTTTCATGCAAAACTGCTGGATCAACTCACTTACGAATCTTCCTTTACCTATAACAACCAAAATCTTCGCAGAACAAGAAATGGCAACTCCGGCGGTTATTCCGGTCTGTGGTTTGCCGAAGACGGTGCTTCAAAGATCACAGGGCCCGGCTTTAATCCTAAGCTCGACTCATTATCTGACGCCGATTTCGCGAAAGTAAAAGCATTCGTTGATTCTGCGGAAATGCTGATGAATAACACTTCAAAGGTCAATCGTTTTCAGACTTCACAGGTGCTGAAGCTGCAGCCATTGAAGAACCTCGTATTCAAAGGAACGTTTGGTGTGGACTATCGTACGCAAACGGAAGTATCTGTTGTATCGAATGCTTTCAACCGTCACATCCGCTCCAATACTACCGGTTCTTTAAGCAAGTACGACCGTAACTATCTCGGCCTGACGCTTGAACTTACCGGTCAGTATGATGCGACCGTGGGTGACTTCTCTTTCCTCACCACCGGTGGGGCGCAGCTGTTCCGCAACCAGGACCATCAGATCGCTTATATCGGGCAGGATATCCGCGATGGAGCCCTCACCGTAAACCAGGCGGCTACCCGTACAAGCAATGAGTATCTCGCAGAAGTAGTGAATTCAGGTTTGTTCCTGCAGGAGAATGTTGGTTATAAGAACCGTTATTATCTTGATCTGGGTGTGAGAGGTGATAATAACTCGGCCTTTGGTAAACTGATCGGCACACAATACTACCCAAAATTTGGGGTGTCTTACATTCTTAGCGCTGAACCATTCTTTCAGAAATGGCAGCAGAACTTTATCAAAACGGTGAAGGTTCGTGCTAACTATGGTGTGGCAGGGATCTTCCCGACCCCGTTCGCCAATGAAAGAACGATTGCCTTCACGGGTTTCAATGGCGGACAATCTGCGACGTTTGGTCAGCCGGGTAATGAAGAGCTAAAACCGGAAAAGTCTTACTCAAAAGAGATCGGTCTTGATCTTGGCCTCTGGAACAGCCGTGTATCCCTTACTGTGAACTATTTCGATAATGAAACACGCGACGCTTTGTTTGTTGTTCCTCCTGCGGCATCGACTGGTCAGACGAACACACTAAAGAATATCGGTTTGATCACCAATAAAGGATGGGAATTTTCTGCAGTAGTATCTGTGCTGGAGAACAAAGATTGGGATGTGCGTGTACGTGCTTCTGCAAATACAGTAGATAACCTCGTCGTAAGTACAGGAGGCGCTCCTTCATTCAACCTGAACGGCATGACTTCCCGTACGGTACAAACTGTAGTGAAAGAAGGGTTCCCTGTAGGTTATATCAGCGGCAACTATGGTGTATTTAAAGATGGTGTACTGGAAAGTTATACTCCGCAGCAGTTTCTCGGTTCAACCATTCCTACACTTACAGGTAGCGCCGGTCTGAATGTTCGTTATAAGAATCTGTCCATGTTTGCAAATGCAGATTACCAGCAAGGTGGCTACCTGCATAACTGGGATAAACAATTCCGGATCAACTACGGTGCTTCAACAGATGGAGTGCCGGCAGCAGAGATCGCAAAGAATGGCGCCACAAACTGGCTGAACTATTCACAGCTTTTTGTGGAGAAAAGTGATTTCATCAAGATCAGAACGGTTGGCCTGGTGTATAATTTCGACAAGAAGATCATCGGAAAACATATCAAGCAAATGTCTGTTGGTATCACTGCGGTAAATCCGCTGAACTTTACCGCTTCTTCATCTGATCCGGAAGCAGTGATGGCGGGTGGTGCACAGGGGCAGGGTTCTGCTACAACCGGCGGTCTGAATTATGCGGCTTTCTCTATGCCACGTCAATTTATCGGCACACTTAAAATTAACTTCTAACCACTCCAAATAACAGGTATGAAAAATATTTCAAAGATTCTTTGCGCTGCAGGCCTGGCCGTATTAGCCTCCTGCCAGTTGAAAGATGTTGACAATCCGAATATCACGGACGAATCATTTGTTGGAACAACGCAATCATCGTCCATCTGGCTGAACGGTATGTATCGCCAGTTAGCGCTAACGTTGAACGAGGTTGTTTCTTTTACAGAGATCACTTCGGATAATTATTACAACAACAGTTCTCTTTCCAATAAGGTATTTGACTTTCCGACTATCCTGTATTCTGATCTGGATGTTGATAACATGCAGCGTGCGATCGGCCGTCTTACGCAAATGGCGGATTATGGTTTGACCAGGATCGTACCTGCTGATGTAACCACAACAAAAGATATAAATGCTGAGATCAATTTTCTCGGTGGATATGCATGCCTGCTGAGCGGAGAGCTTTATAATGCATTGCCATTAACGGCTGCCGGACAGGTGGCATCCGCCAATGAATGTTTTCAAAAAGCGGTAGCTTATTTCAACGCGGCGATCGCACTGCAAACTGATGCGGCGAAAAAGAATGGTTATACACTGGCATTGGCGCGCGCCTATTATGGTATGGCAAATCGTACAAACGCTTTGCAGGCGGCTCAGACGATCATCGCCAATGCGCCGATGCTTTTAGTTGAAGCAAAGTTTGACGGCATTAATGGCGTTTCGAATACCATGCAGACCTATACCTTCAGCAGCTCCACCAATACTTACGCACCGCTGCCACGTCTTGATTTTCTTGACCCGAAGTATTATCACGTAGGAACAGCGAATGCAGACCAGAAATCCATCGCTATCCTTAAGGGTGAAGAAGCTTACCTGATCGCTGCCGAGGCAATGATCGGCAGCGGGCAACTCGACAATGCACGTACAACATTAAAGCAATTGATCAGCACGGTCGTGAATAATCGTCCTACCGCTTCGATAAACGGAAGCCAGGCTCAGCGAAAAGGTAACAGGAGCGATTATCCGCTGCTGGCATCTGTACAGGTAAAGTTTGATGCGAATTCTCCCGCCCGGCCTGGTTTTATTCTTGGCCGGCAGGCTGGAAATATAACCGTGCGAAGAGTTTCCGGAACATCAGTCATGGCTGCTGACCTGGATGCTGCCACTACAGAAGATGCATTATTATATCAGCTCTGCCTGATGCGCCAGGAGATCTTCATGTCCGAAGGGCGTCGCATGACAGATCTTGGGATCCGTTTCCCCATCTCCCAGGTGGAAATGCAGAATAACCCGAACGTGAAAGCAGAGCAAACGCAAGCGGTTATTCCTTCCTATATCCCGGGAAATCTCGGCATGGATAATTTTGGCTACGACCGCACCGCGGGCATCGTGACGATGAATTTCGATATGAATAGAGTTCTTGTACAGAATAAGAAAGCGGCAGGCGTATTGCCAATGCTGAAATAACTTCAACCAGAATAAAAGGCCATTGACCATTGTATGCCGGATATATAAGACCTCCGGCAGCAGTGGTCAATGGTGTTAATAAAAATAAATTGATCTGACATGAAAAATCGTTTTGTTCGTTTTGTTTATATTTTTCTGCTACTGGGCGTTTCCTCTACTATACTGGCAAATGGGAAACCATTGGATAGTCTTGCTGTTGCGGCGGGCAAGGAATTCAAAAGAATTGTTGTATTGGAGATAAAAGATAAAAAGGTTGCAGATTCATTGTGGGCTGAAGCGCAACGTTTATATACGGGGCCGACAAGATTTTATCATAACCTGGAACATATCTCCAATTTTTACGATCAGCTTACTAAATGTAAAGATCAGGTCAGCGACTGGAATGCATTGGTGATCGCCGCTGTTTATCATGATATCATTTACGGTTCAGAAGACCGTCGTGATGAAGAGCGAAGCGCTGAGCTGGCAGTTCAACGACTGACTGCTGCTGGATTTCCGGTCGCGTTTATAAAAAAGGTAGAAGCGCTTGTTCTCGCTACAAAAGCACATGCCTTGTCGGAAGATAATGACACCAATCTTTTTAATGATGCGGACATGTCTATCGTCGGACTCGACAGGGAATATTACAAAAGATATGTTGGGAATGTCCGGAAGGAATTTTCCAATTCGCCCAACTTTGATGCGGGGCGAAAACGCGTGATGCAATATTTTCTGAATATGCCGAGAATTTTCCAAACAGATTTCTTTAATAAACTCTACGAATCATCCGCGAGAGAGAATATCAAGTGGGAGATAAGTACATTGCAGTAGATGTAAATTTTCAATAGTAATTCATGAAGTATCTTTTTATAGCGATAGGATTATTGACAGGTTCAGTACAGCTTTCTGCGCAGAAAACAAAGCACGTAATATTGATCAGTGTCGACGGGTTCCGTCCTGATTTCTATCTTGATTCAACCTGGCCAGCCCCAAACATGCAATACCTGGCAAAGCTGGGTGTATCGGCCAGGGGTGTAGACGGCATATTCCCTTCTGTTACCTATCCCTCACACACAAGTATTCTTACAGGAGCTTACCCCGCAGAACATGGTATCTACTACAACACCCCGTTTCAGCCATTGGGTGCAACCGGGATCTGGAACAGTGAAACGGAATTGATCAAAACGAAAACATTGTGGACTGCTTTTAAAGAAGCAGGATTGAAAACGGCATCAGTATCCTGGCCGGTATCTGTTGGGGCTGACGTGGATTATAATATCCCTGAAGCATTCACTATCAAAAATCCGCTCGACCGAAGAGGGCCAACCAGCTTGCATGCAACGCCAAAAGGTCTTTTCGAAGAAATACAGCTGAAAGCTACCGGACAGATGGAAGCGGTTGATCTCAATATCAATCACTCAAAGATCGATGAGAATATTGGAAGGATCGGAGCTTATCTCTTCAGAACATATAAGCCCTCTTTGCTGACCATTCATCTGCCGGGTGTTGATCATGCCGAACATACTCAGGGAAGGAGTGGTCAGTTGGTTAAAGCCGCGATCGCCAATGCTGACCGTGTGATCGGTAGTATCTGGGAGACGGTTACACTTTCCGGTATGGCCGACAGCACAGCGATCATCATCACCGGTGATCATGGATTTGTGAATGTCAGCAGATCATTCTCACCGAATATCCTTCTGGTGCAGGCAGGTTTGCTGGACGCAAAAGATGGTCCCGACAGGAACTGGAAAGCGCAGTTCAATTCCGGTGGCGGTTCTGTTTTTCTTCAATTAAAAGATCCTTCAGATAAACAGACGCTTGATAAGATCGTCAACATGCTGAAAACGCAGCCGGATTCGATCAAAAGATTATTTCGTATCGTAGACCAGCAGGCATTGCGCAAAGCCGGTGCAGACCCCAATGCCGCACTGGCATTGGCTGCAATCCAGGGCGTGTCTATCAACACAAAAACAGAAGGCGCGCTTGTTTCGCCAGGAAAAGGCGGTGCGCATGGATACTTCCCTGATTTCCGGGAGATACAAACCGGCTTTATTGGATTTGGCGCAGGATTCACGAACAATAAAGTTGTTGATCACATGAAGCTTATTGATATCGCACCTGCGGTGGCGAAAATGTTGGGTGTTTCGTTTAAGCAGGGAAATCAGGAATTGAATCAGGACATTTTGATCAGATAACTCCATTCTTTCTTCTCTGTCTATTTTCTTCCCGTTATTTCATCCTGCCGGTATTTTTCCGCCGGTAAGATGCGATGACGGGAAGAGTGCTTTATAGGTAACAGGGATAATAAAGGAATTCTGCCGGCTGGACCATCTTGTTTTCATATTTCTGGATGATGTCACTAAGCCAGGCAAATTCTACCTTGCAGGTGTTTATGAATATGCAAGTTAAAAATATTTCCTCTCCTACATCAAATGGTCATTTTGTCCGGGCTAATCTGGCGGCGGTCAAAAACCGGATCGCGGCGGCAGCTCTTAGTGCCGGGCGGAATGTAAATGAGATCCGGCTTCTCCTTGCAACAAAAACTGTGTCTGCCGAATTGATCGCGGAAGCAGTTGCTTCAAGAGAAACACTGATAGGGGAGAATAAGGTGCAGGAGCTAAAACAGAAGGACTCTTTGCTATCTCCACTTGCGGTTGAAAGACATTTCATCGGCCACCTTCAAAGTAACAAGATCAAAGATATTCTGAAATATGTAAACTGTATTCAGTCAGTAGACAGACCTGATCTTATCGAAAAGCTGGATAGCCGTTTACAATTTGAAGGGCGGCAAATGGACATATTTATCCAGGTCAATACCTCTTTCGAGGAAAGTAAATTCGGTATTTCTCCCGACCATGCAATTGACCTGCTACGTATGGCAAACAGGTATGAGACCCTTAATATAAAAGGGTTGATGACCATCGGCCTTTTTGATGCCGACCCAGAAAAAGTCCGCCCGTCATTTCGCCTGCTGCAACAGATCAGTAATAACGCAGTCGATCTCGG
Organism: Terrimonas ginsenosidimutans; assembly: GCF_022012415.1. Classification (GTDB taxonomy): domain Bacteria; phylum Bacteroidota; class Bacteroidia; order Chitinophagales; family Chitinophagaceae; genus Terrimonas_A; species Terrimonas_A ginsenosidimutans. The sequence goes on along the minus strand of NZ_JAKLTR010000006.1, from coordinate 159,041 downwards.
ATTGCTGAATGATCATTCGGCACTCAGCATGGGTATGAGCGGTGACCTGGAAACGGCTATCGAAGAAGGCGCTACCATCGTACGGGTTGGAACGGCTATATTTGGAAAACGGATTCACCCGGATAGTTATTACTGGAACGAACAAAAGTCAGCATGAGAGTTCATTATATACAACACGTACCCTTCGAGGGATTAGGTTTTATCGAAACCTGGCTGAAGGAGCATCAGCATACTATTACTGTTACCCGCACATGGGCACAGGAAGCTTTTCCTTCAATGACCGATTTTGATGTGCTTATAGTCCTGGGTGGTCCAATGGGAGTTTATGACGATCATCTTTATAAATGGCTGGGTGATGAAAAGAATTTCATCTTTGACTCAATCAAAGATGAGAAGCCGGTGATCGGGATTTGCCTGGGTGCCCAATTGCTGGCATGTGTACTTGGTGCAACCGTTTATACAAATAAAGTAAAGGAGATCGGTTGGTTTCCTGTTGATTTTGATGCAACATTCGCTGAATGGCTTGGAGCGCCAGTGCCAGGTAAGCTGACTGTTTTTCACTGGCACGGCGATAAGTTCGACAACCCGTATGGCGGTGTGATGCAAGCTTCTTCCGCTGCATGTAATCATCAATTATTCACGTTTGGTGACAAAATGATCGGGTTGCAGTTTCATCTGGAGGCAAATTCCAGCTCTGTTGCAGAGATGCTGAAGTATGGTGCAGCAGAATTGATCAGGGATCAGTTCATACAGGATGAGAACGAGATAGCGGAGTATCAATCTTTCGATGAGCCTAATGAGTTAATGGCGAATATTCTTCGAAAGCTTTGTACGTCTTCAAAATAAAGTAACGGTTCGTCAGTTCTGCCGGAATTATACAACACGTTGCAGTGATTGCGCATTGATTGACCGTCTGATGTTGCAGAATTTTGCCGGGAATTCTTTTTTATAGCAAACAGCTGCACACTGAATGCTATAACTATCTCTGTTCCCTTAAGCCCGGTTAGTCATCAAATCAAAAGAGTTATGTCACTATTGTCAACCTCAACAGGAGAGTTGGTGCAGGATACTGCTGCAATCAACTCAAGAACTCGATTCGCCCATATAAAAGGAAGGGATATTGCCTATCGCTCAATTGGTAAAGGCGACGCGATTATCCGTGTCAGCGATTTCGCGGAAATCTTGACGACTGGTATTCCGCATTTCTTGCTCAGTTGGGACAAAATTTCCAGGTCATCATTTTATTGCTGATCACAAATAGCCTCTTACTCTCACGAAAATATTGATCGTCATAAATTTTATTTTATGGCTCAGGATTTTTATTTCTATTTCAAAATAACACCAAAAACAAATTTGTATGAAAAAAGTATGTATGCTGGCAGGCCTGTTTGCTGCAATGGCCCTAACAGCGTTCGCAGGAGAGTATTGTGATTCCTGTCAGAAAGCTAAAGTGAAATCAAACATCAATGAAGCAGATTATAAGATTGTATCTGCCAGTGTAACCCACAACAAAAAATGGGGACAACTGGAGTTTGAGATCATTGTACAGGGAGTAGCAGGAAGAAGCGTTTCCAAACCAGCGGGTCAGATGAATGGTGCACCTGTTGACGGTTATGTATTCCCCACCAGTTTATCTTCGGAAGATATTGGTTTCAGTAAAACCGAAGGCATTGTTGCTCTCGCGTTGACAGCGCATCCTGATTTCGATGACACGCCCTTATGGGATGAAGACGGAGATGGGGACTATGGCAATGATAAGATCATCTGGCATCCGCATTGGGTAGTGCTTGTGCAGGATAAGCGTGTGCCCGGCGGTCTTTCTGTTAAAGAGTTTGATCCGAAAGATAAAACGATTGTGCTTCCGAGAACCAATCCCGGGATGCCGATGTATATGGATTCCCCGGGATTCCAGGTAGTGCAGGAGGGGAAGGCGATCAGGGTAGTAGTTCCTGATTATCGTGTTCGCTTTAAGACATCTTTCAAGTATGATGCAGTGGGTGCGTATATGCAGATCTCTACCGGCAGCGGCGGTGAACACACCGGGGATGGCAAGATGCCGATGCTGGGTGTTTATAAGGTATACAGTGTTTTATCAAAGGACCTTTCATTGCCATACCAGGTGAAGTGATCTTCATCCGTAAATTGTTTTACATACTGGAAAGCAGGCGTAGAAGGAACGCGGCGGCCGCAGCGATACGCAGCGGTCGCCGCGAACAGCCATGAGAACATGTTGTATTTCGTCGCGCTTGCCGCGTTTCGTCGCGGTCGCCGCGAACAGCCATGGGAACATGTTGTATTTCGTCGCGCTTGCCGCGTTTCGTCGCGGCCGCCGCGAACAGCCATGGGAACATGTTGTATTTCGCCTCGCCGCGTATCGTCGCGGCCGCCGCGTTCCCTCTTCGCAAATCGAACATAAGATTGAACCCAAACGCCCCGCACACCGCACCTCCCCTAAATAGTAAAATCGTACAGGAATGACCGCCGCCCCTGTACGATTTTATTATTCCTTATCACCTCCGGTAATCAATAAAAGCGCCCCATTCGCCTCTTTTCCCCGTTTTTCCTCCTTCTCCTCCTGTTAATAGGAAAATCTTCCATCAATTCAGTAAAACCTGACATTGAATCCCGATCGCCTTCATTCTAATTTAATGCTTTGATTACAAGTGCTTTTTAAGCGCTGTTTCCCCGGTGGGAAATCATTGTAACGATTGATTTTATGCAGAAGATTTGTCATGTGAAATGCCCGCTCCACGTTGGCTACCCAGCCATTCCGTATTCGTGTGTTTCTCCGACATTCAAAAGCAGTTCAGTCAGCCTAACCGGTCAATAATCCATTATTAACTGCCCATGTTTATCAAACAATATTTCGAAGAATTTGAACTGAACAGTTCGCGTACCACCAAGGGAAGAACTGTGACGGAAACTGATATCGTATTGCATGCCGGTCAGTCCGGTGATTTTTTTCCCCATCATATGGATGAAGAATGGTGCAAAACGCAACCATTCAAACATCGCATTGCTCATGGCACGCTGATCTTTACGATCGGCGTTGGCCTGACAGCTGAAGTGGTCAATGAAGTGGCGATGACTTATGGTTATGAAAAACTCCGCTTCACCCGTCCCGTTTATATTGGTGATACCATTAAAGCAACGGTTACTATTGCAGCGAAAGCTGATCATAAGAAACCGGAGTTCGGTTTGGTGACAGAGAAAGTGGAAGTGTTTAATCAGAGGCAGGAGCTGGTAATGGTTTGTGAACATTTATTGCTGGTAAGCAGGAAAGAAAAATAGTATGTCGAAAATTATTTTGAAAGGTATTACCTGGGGACATAGCAGGGGCATCACGCCACTGCTCGCCGTTTCGCAACGTTATATGGAACTGCATCCTGAAGTGGAAATTCAATGGAAGAAAAGAACGCTCCAGGAATTTGCTGATTTTCCTATAGAGAAACTTACACTCGACTATGATCTGCTGATCATAGATCACCCCTGGGTGGGTTGTGCTGCAGCAACCAATTGCGTACTGCCTCTTGATAAATATCTTGATGCGCAGTACCTGAAGGATCAGGCGGACAACTCAGTGGGGGACTCTCACTTCAGCTATAACTATGAAGGCGGGCAATGGGCACTCGCAATTGATGCTGCAACACCCGTCGCAAGCTATCGCCGCGACCTGCTGACAGACCACAACAAAAGCATTCCGCAGACCTGGGAGGAAGTGTTGGTACTAGCAAAAATGGGAAAGGTAGCTGTTCCGGCAATTCCCATTGATCTACTGATGAATTTCTATACCTTCTGTATCGCTCATGGCAAAGAGCCATTTCAAACACAGGAAGAAGTGATCGGCGAAGTAACCGGTTTGGCTGCGCTGGAGTCTATGAAAGAGTTTTATTCCCTTGTGGATAAACGTTTCTTCAAATGCAACCCTATCGCAGTGGCGGAGTTGATGAGCAACACCAATGATTACTGGTATTGTCCGTTCGCGTATTGTTATTCCAATTATTCAAGGATCGGCTATTCAAAGTATCTATTGAAATATACAGACGTGGTAAGATTTGGTAATGCACGTTTGCGTACAACGATCGGAGGAACAGGTTTGTCTGTTTCTGCTTCGGGCAAACATCCGGAAATAGCGGTGGATTTTGCAGCGAAAGCGGTTTCGAATGAATGGCAGCAAACGTTGTATGTACAGAATGGTGGTCAGCCGGGCCATAAAGCTGCCTGGCTTAATACTGATTCAAATCGCATTTCCAACGATTTCTTCAGGCAGTGTTTGCCGGTAATGGAAAATGGTTACCTGCGTCCGAGATACAATGGATATCTGCATTTTCAGGATCATGGCGGTGACCCGGTTCAGCAGTTTCTTTTAGGCGAACTGACCGCAAAGAAAACCTTGCAGCAATTAAATGAAATATACAGAAAGAGCTTTGTAACCAACGATTCAAAAATTATTGCATGATGATGGGATTACCTTTACAGGGTTTATTAGTGCTGGAGTTCAGCCAGTATCTCTCGGCTCCATCAGCAGGGTTGAGGCTGGCGGATCTTGGCGCGCGGGTTATAAAGATCGAACGCCCGGGTACCGGTGATGCAGGAAGAAAACTGGCCATCAAGAATCTTTGGGTGGATGATAGCTCTCTGCTTTTTCATACCATCAATCGAAATAAAGAAAGTATTACGGCGGATCTCAATAATGAAGAAGACCGGGCGCTGTTGCTGAAACTCATTGCAAAGTCGGATGTGGTTTTACACAACTACAGGCCCGGCGTGATGGAAAAGAAAGGGTTTGGGTATGAAGCCTTGCAGACCGTTAATCCGCGTCTCATTTATGCAGAGATCTCAGGTTATGGAAAGAAGGGGCCATGGAAGAATAAGCCCGGGCAGGATCTCTTATTGCAGTCCATCACCGGATTAACGCATACCACAGGCAACGGACAACAGGCGCCTGTTCCCTTCGGTATCGCCATCGCAGATATACTTTGCGGAGCTCAATTAGTGCAGGGAGTACTGGCTGCATTGATCCGCCGCCAGAAGACAGGCAAAGGCGCATTGATCGAGCTAAGCCTGATGGAATCGTTGCTCGATTTCCAATTTGAATTACTGACAACCTATTATACCAATGGGCAACAGCCATCACGAAGTGACCGAAATAATGGTCATCCCTTACTTGGCGCGCCGTATGGATTGTATGCAACAGCTGATGGGCACATCGCACTTGCAATGATGGACATTAGTGCACTGGCAAAAGCGATCAATTGTGAACCATTGGAGCAATACGCAAAGGATCTTGTCTTCTCCTCGCGTGATGAGATCAAAGCCACCCTGGCCAAACATCTCGTTACTCAGCCTTCTGCATATTGGTTGCAGCGTCTGCATACTGCCGGTCTTTGGGCAATGGAAGTACTGGATTGGAAACAAATGCGTGATCATGCAGGCTATAAAAGCCTTCGGATGGAACAGCAGATCAAAACGGCGAATGGAAACATTACGACTACCCGTTGCCCTATCCGGATCAACGGACAGCGTTTGTTTGCATCGGCCGCTGCACCTCAGTTGGGGGAACACAATGAGAAAGTGAAGAATGAATTATTAAATCACTAAGCACGTATGAACTTATTGCAGGATATAGTAGTAGTGGATTTCAGCCAGTTTTTATCTGGCCCGTCTGCGGCGTTACGGCTTGCCGATCTTGGTGCGCAGGTGATTAAAATCGAAAAACCTGGTACTGGAGATATCTGTCGCCAACTATATGTATCAGACGTTTTGCTGGAAGGTGAATCAACCATCTTTCATGCCATCAACCGCAACAAACAAAGCTATGCGGCGGATCTGAAAAACCCGGATGACCTCGAAAGAGTGAAACATTTACTGGCGCAGGCCGATGTGATGATCCATAATTTCAGACCCGGCGTAATGGAACGGATCGGTTTGAGCTATGAAGTAGTTAAACAGATCAACCCCGGTATTATTTATGCTGAAGTAAGCGGCTATGGCAACGAAGGTCCCTGGAAGGATCTTCCCGGACAAGACCTGTTATTGCAGGCTGTTTCAGGTCTGAGCTGGTTGAGTAATAACGACAATGAAGGCCCGACTCCAATGGGAGTGGCTGTTGTAGATATTATGGCGGGTACGCATATCGCGCAGGGAATTCTTGCAACGCTTTATCAGCGCGGAATTACCGGTGAAGGCGCACTGGTGCAGGTGAGCATGATGGAAAGTATTCTTGATTTTCAGTTTGAAGTGCTGACCTGTTATTACAACGATGGTAACGAACTACCGGTCAGGAGTGCCGTAAATAGCGCCCATGCCTATATTGCGGCGCCATACGGTATTTACCGTACAAAAGATGGGTATATTGCATTGGCAATGGGCAATATCCTGCTGCTGGGTAACCTGCTTGGATGCGAACCATTATTGCAGTTTACCGAAAGCCAGGACTGGTTCAATAAACGCGATACGATCAAAGCCATTCTTGCTGATCATCTGGTTCATCACACAACTGCACACTGGCTCGGGATACTGGAAAAAGCCGATATCTGGTGCGCAGCCGTACTGAACTATGATGAGTTGCTCCAGCAAGAGGGATATAAGGTCCTGGATATGGAAATAACAGTAAAAACCGGCAACGGCATTTCTGTTACAACTACCCGCTGCCCGATCCGTGTTGATGGTGACATACTATTATCAGGAACCGGAGCGCCTTTGCTCGGGGAACATAACGAACAGATTGAAGAACAATTCGGATTGCTCAAGGAGATGTCGCCGCGGGGATAGGCGGGGGGTAGAAGTTTAAAAGTTTAAAAGTTTAATAGTTTAATGTTGAACTACTACGATGCTGTAAACTTTTAAACATTAAAACATAAAACCTTTTTCTGCTCTCAGGCTATCAAAAAAGGTAGACACGTCGGGCATAGGTAGGGAGTTTAATAGTTCAATAGTTTAATGTTGAACTACTACGAGTCTGTAAACTCTTGAACTATTAAACTTTTAAACTATTAAACTTTTAAACTTTCTTCTCCTCTCATGCCATTGAAAACGATAGACACTCACGTTCACGTTTGGGATCTCTCTAAAGCAGATTATCCGTGGTTGAAAGGCGATACTTCATTGCTGAATCAAACCTGGGAGATCGGAGCATTGGAGACGGAACGTGTTGCTGCGGGTGTAACGGAAGGGATATTGGTTCAGGCGGCAGGTAATGAAGAAGATACTGATCATATGCTGCACGTTGCGGCAAATACTTCCTGGATCAGTGGGGTGGTGGCCTGGTTGCCATTACTTGATCCTGATGCGGTGCAACGTCAGCTGGAGGAAAAGCATCTATCCAATCCGTACTTCTGCGGAGTCCGGCATCAGATACATGATGAACCAAATAGTGAATGGCTATTGCAGGATAAGGTGATCGAAAGTTTGAAGATACTGGCGGGTTATTCCATTCCGTTTGATATCGTAGCCGTAAAAACAGCACATATCAAAACGGCGTTGGAAGTGGTTAACAGAATACCCGCCCTGAATATGGTGTTTGATCATTTAAGTCAGCCACCCATATCTTCTCAGCAACGGTTTGGGGAATGGGGTGAACTGATGAGAACAGCTGCAAAACACAAAGCATTTTCAGCAAAGATCTCCGGGTTGGGAACGGCTTCCGGCCATTTTGAAGGACGAACCAGGAAGGAGATTCAGCCATATATAGAATTTGCGATAAAGCATTTTGGGGTGGAACGATGTTTTTGTGGCGGAGATTGGCCCGTGTCTTTACTGGCAGGCGAATACAGTTCTATCTGGAAAATATATCGTGAAGTACTGGAAGAAATACTTTCAACGGAAGAACAGGAGCAGGTGCTTTATCATTCAGCGAAAAAATTTTATACAATAAAAACTCCGGTTAAAGCAGGCAATACATGGAAGTGATCAATGGCGTTTTATTGCATGCTGTCGGTGCGTCCAGTGCAGCTCTTTGTTATACTCCACAGAAAAAAGTGAGGGGATGGGCCTGGCAAACATATTGGCTGGCGCAGGCATTTGTGTGCTGGTTGTTGTTGCCTGTGATCGTCGCATTCATTACCATTCCTGAATTGATGGATGTATTGCGCGAAGCGCCTTCTGCCTCCATGCGCAGCTCTTTTTTTCTTGGAATGGCTTACGGAATAGGCGGCACAGCGTTCGGCATCGCGATCAGATATGTCGGTTTTTCACTGACCTATGCGATCTCCGTTGGTATCAGCTGCGTCTTGGGAACCTTGCTTCCTCCGATGATGAACGGAACACTGGGTGAAGTATTTCAACGTCCTGGTGCATTTCTGATGGGAACCGGCATCTTTCTCGGTGCATTCGGCATTGCCTTATGCGGCGTTGCCGGAAGAAAGAAAGAAAAAGATCTGGAAGCGCTCACCGAAACAAAAACACAGTTCTCCCTGGCGAAAGGTCTGCCGCTTTGTTTGCTGGCAGGTGTGCTTTCTGCGCTATATGGGTTTTCTATCGATCAGGGACAACCAATTGCTGAAGTCGCCGCTGCTCATGGTGCAGGACATTTCCAGGGAAACGTGATCTATCTTTTCTCAAACACCGGTGCGTTCGTTACAACAGCTTTGTATTGTTTGTACCTGCATATAAAGAACAAAACGTTTGGTGAGTATAGTAATATAAAAGAAGGGAACAGTTTTCTGCCGGCTAACTATCTCATGGCATCATTAACCGGATTACTGTGGTATGGACAATTCTTCTTTTATGGTTTGGGACATGTGCGGATGGGAAATTTCAAATTCACCAGTTGGACCATCCATATGATCATGCTTGTACTGTTCAGTTCACTGGCAGGTCTGTGGATGAAAGAATGGAAACAATGTAAAAGACCAACAATGGTAATGCTTGGGCTTGCGCTTGCCGTATTGATACTGGCGGTAATGGCATTGACCATTGCAAATTATATCGGATCAGCAGAATAATGATGACGAATCAAACGATATCATATAAACCACTACCGATACTTGTGATCGGCGCGGGCGGGATCGTAACAACCTCGCACCTGCCGGCGTATGGTTTAGCAGGTTATGCAGTGAATGGGATCTACGACCTCGATCCGAAAAAAACAGAAAGTGTAGCAAAGGAGTTTGCAATCCCTTCGGTGTATGCCAGCATCAGTGAAATGGTAGTTGCGGTACGGGAACCGGTGGTGTTTGATGTCGCAGTTCCGGCAGGCGCAATTCCTGCCATACTGGAACAACTACCGGATAATGCCAGTGTGCTGATCCAAAAACCTATGGGTGACGATCTTGCAATGGCCAAACAGATCCTTGAGATCACTCGACGCAAAAAAATGAATGCCGCGGTCAACTTCCAGCTTCGTTATGCACCCTATATACTGGAAGCAAAAAAGATGATCGCTGAAGGAGCGATCGGGGAACTGGTAGATATCGAAGTGAACGTGAACGTATACACGCCCTGGCATTTATGGGATTTCCTCTTCCAATCACCACGCGTGGAGATCTTGTATCACAGCATTCACTACATAGACCTTGTAAGAAATCTGTTGGGTAATCCCAAAACTGTTTATGCAAAAACAGTTGGCCATCCGGCGATGAAAGAACTGGCTTCTGTGCGTTCCGCGATCATCCTGGACTATGGACAGTACGAACGGGCAACGATCCTTACCAACCATTGTCATCAGTTTGGAAATAACAAACAACACTCTTATATAAAACTGGAAGGAACTGCCGGTGCGATCAGAATTGGGATGGGTGTATTACAAAATTATCCAACCGGCATACCAGATAGTTTCGAATATATTTCGCTTAAGGATAAAGATCCTGAATGGAAGAACAAAACCATTAATGGCAGTTGGTTCCCGCACGCATTTGCAGGAAGTATGGAACAGGTGATGCTGGCCGCTAATGGTAAGATCAATCAACCCGACAACTCTGTAGAAGACGCTATTCATACCATGGCCTGCGTGGAAGCCGCGTACCGGTCGAGCGATAAAGGAGGGGAGTGGCCGGTAATAAAGTAAAAAGTAAAAAGTAAAAATTCAAAAGTAAAAAGTCAAAATAGGCTTTACTATAGTTTCAAATGTTCCTGTTTTGACGAGAGATTTTTTTACTTTTTACTTTTTACTTAAAATTTTCATTCATATAGCAGTTTGACAGGCAAGTCAAATTCACAAGCAATCCCGGGGGAACGGCTCTCCGATCCCCCCTTTTATTTTTAAACGATTAGCATGTTGTTTTCTATGAAAAAGGTTTGGGCGTTTTTATTTCTGGTTATTTGCGGAGCAGAACTGCGTGCTTCAGGAGGTGAACCTGTTTTACTTGTGTATAGCAGCGAGATTTCTGCACGGGCGAAATTCGGGATAGAAAAGCTTGAATCATCTTTGAAAACTGCGGGCTTCACCGTAACATCTTCACATCAGCTGAAGAAAGTTAAAAATGGCTGGACGATAACGATCGCCGGTCTTCAGTCTCCATTATACAAAGAAGCCTTGTCCGGTAAAATAGTTACTTCACTTCAGGATCCCGGGAAAGAAGGTTTCTCGATCCAATCTTCAGGGAAATCGATCTTTATTGGCGCGTCTGACGCATCAGGTTTGTTGTACGGCTGTCTTGAGCTGACAGATCGTATAAACGATAAAAGGAACATCCCTGCTGAACTTTCCATTCAGGACAAGCCCGAAATGGTTCTCCGTGGCGCATGCATCGGTGTGCAGAAGCCTTACTACCTTCCTGGAAGAACCGTGTATGAATATCCTTACACGCCTGAAACATTTCCCTGGTTTTATGATAAGCAACATTGGATCCAGTACCTGGATTCGATGGTAACAAACCGGATGAATTCCCTCTATCTCTGGAACGGTCACCCGTTCGCATCGCTCGTTCGGGTGAAAGATTATCCGTATGCCGTGGAAGTGGATGACGCAACATTTAAAAAGAACGAAGAGATCTATCGATTCCTCACTACTGAAGCTGATAAGCGAGGCATCTGGGTGATCCAGATGTTCTACAATATTATTGTATCAAAGCCTTTTGCGGAAAAGCATAATATCAAAACACAGGAGCGTGAAAGACCTATCGTCCCGTTGATCGCTGATTACACCCGCAAATCCATTGCCGCATTCGTTGAGAAATATCCAAATGTTGGCCTGATGGTTTGCCTCGGTGAAGCAATGGAAGGGACGGGTCCTGACGATATCGAGTGGTTTACCAAAACGATCATCCCCGGCGTACAGGATGGGTTAAAAGCATTGGGTAAAAAAGAAGAACCGCCGATCGTTTTACGTGCGCATGATACGGATGCCCCTTCTGTTATGAAGGCGGCATTACCTTTATATAAGAACCTCTATACGGAAGCGAAGTTCAATGGCGAAGCACTAACAACACCGGAACCACGTGGTCAGTGGGCGGAACTTCATCAAACCCTCAGCCGTCTCGGGTCTGTGCAGATCGAAAATGTACACATCCTTGCGAACCTTGAACCATTCCGTTATGGATCGGCCGATTTCATTCAGCGGTCTGTACAGGGAATGCATCGGATCATGGGCGGGAACGGCCTGCATTTATATCCACAGGCTTCTTATTGGGATTGGCCCTATAGCGCCGACAGCGTAAAAGGACAACGTCTCCTGCAGATCGAAAGAGACTGGATCTGGTATGCAGCCTGGAGCCGGTATGCGTGGAAAGCTGATCGTTCACGTGAAAAGGAGATCATCTTCTGGAGTGATCGTCTTGCGCTGCATTTTGGTTGCAGTCCTGAGCAGGGACGACTGATCCTTCAGGCCTATGAAGAATCCGGGGAAATTGCTCCAAAGCTTCTTCGCCGTTTCGGGATCACTGACGGAAACAGGCAAACACTGACCTTGGGCATGCTGATGACACAATTGATCAATCCATTCCGCTATGGATTGTTTACGTTGCTTTACGAAGGAGAAAGCCCCGAAGGAGAAATGCTGATCCAGTATGCCGAGAAAGAATGGAAGAAACAACCACATATCGGCGAAACACCTGTGCAGATCATTCGCGAAGTGCAGGAACATGGGCAGAAATCAGTATCTGCAATTGATCTTGCAGCCATTGGTGTTACAAAGAACAAAGAAGAGTTTCAGCGTCTCAAAAATGATATGTACTGCTATCGTGCATTGGCCAAACATTTTGCACAAAAAGCCGATGCGGCATTACATGCATTAAGGTATAAGTATTCGAATGATATTGCAGACCTGGATAGATCACTGCCGCTATTGCAGCAAAGTGTCAACAGTTATAAAGAACTCGTTGAACTTACAAAAGGAACTTACCTGTATGCAAACAGCATGCAGACGCAACAAAGAAAGATCCCGATCCGTGGCGTCAATGGTACGTTTAAAACATGGGCAGAGGTATTGGTTCCATTTGAGCAGGAGCTGGCTCATTTCACCAGGTCAATTGATTCATTAAAGAAAAGTGCAGCGCTCACACCTGTTAAAGTGCAGCCGCTGCGGAATGAAGAAGTAAAGATCGCTGGCTCGCCACGCTTTTACGTGATCGACAGCCTGTCACAGGTTTTTCCGGATACCGCTTCTTCCCTCATTGATATAGCACCCGCATTAAAAGGGCTGAAAGCGATCCGGCTTTCTTCTGCTATTCAATTTGAAAACGGAACATCTGTTCAGTTTACCAATAACAAGCCGGTCAAAGTTCTTGTGGGTTATTTCAAATTCAAACAGGCTGCTTATTCCGGGCGTTCGAAATTTTTGAAGGCACCGGAACTTGAAACAAATGCAACCGCAAATGAATACGGCCAGTCGGAAGCGAAGATCACCAATGCACTTGTGGTAAAGGGCTTTCCACCGGTCAATGTTCATAGTTACAGTTTTAAACCCGGAACCAATACATTAAAACTCGAAAAAGGAGCTTGCCTGATACTCGGCTTCATCAGCGATGATCAGTTGATCAAACCTTATGATGCGGGTATCACACCGGATGGAGTGAAGACGGAGATTGACTGGTTATTCGAATAACGCGAATGAGCGCGAATGGCCGCGAATGAGCGCGAATGGTCGGGAAGAAATATGATATTCCGAATTAAAAAGGATATTGAACGCATATGAATATGAAGAAATTATTTTTTTTAGGATTGGTATTTTCTACTTTACTGGTAAATGGGCAGTCGTGGTATGATGTGACGAAATTTGGGGCGAAGAAAGACAGTAGCAAGAAAGCAACGACTGCTATTTCGAATGCGATTGCAGCTGCGGTAAAAGCTGGTGGAGGTACGGTTTATTTTCCTGCGGGAAAGTATCTGACTGGTCCTATTCATTTGAAAAGTAACATTACGGTTTATATTGATGCCGGTGCTGAGTTGCATTTCAGTGACGACTTTGATGATTACCTGCCGATGGTGGAAAGCCGGTATGAAGGGGTAGATGTAACAAGTTTTTCTCCGATGTTCTATGCATATAAAGCGGAGAACATTGCCATCAAAGGCCGCGGATTGATCAATGGACATGGTAAGAAGTGGTGGGATTTTGTGGAAGGATACAAAGCGAACCAGCCAAGATCCAAATGGCAGATCATGTTTGATAGTTTGAATAAGAACATTCTTCTGCCTGATGATCCAAAACAAATGAAACGGGGTTTTCTCCGCCCGCCATTTATTCAGCCTATGTATTGCAAAAACGTTCTGGTAGAAGGGATCACTATCATCAATTCTCCTTTCTGGACCGTTAACCCGGAGTTTTGTGAGAATGTAACGGTGAAGGGAGTTACGATCAATAATCCTCCTTCACCAAATACGGATGGCATCAATCCGGAATCTTGCAAATATGTTCATATCTCCGACTGTCATATCAGCGTAGGTGATGATTGCATCACGATCAAATCGGGAAAGGATGGACCCGGTCGCGCGAAAGCAGCGCCTGCACAGAATTATACGATCACGAACTGCACCATGCTTTCCGGTCATGGCGGTGTGGTGATCGGCAGCGAAATGAGCGGCGGTGTAAAGAATATAGTGATCTCGAATTGCGTGTTTGATGGAACAGACCGCGGTATCCGGATCAAAACAACAAGAGGTCGTGGTGGCGCTGTTGAAGATATCCGGGTGGACAATATCATCATGAAGAATATCCGTGAACAGGCATTTGTACTGGATATGGCTTATTCGAAAACAGAGCAGGAACCCGTTTCTGAACGAACGCCACAGATCAAAAATATCAGCTACAGTAATATCACAGCCTACACTAATGAAGCGTGCTTTATAAATGGTCTGGAAGAAATGGCGGTTGAGAATATCCGCTTTTCAGATGTGGTGATTTATGCGCAAAGTGGATTCGTGATACAAAAAGCAAAAGATATCTTCCTGGATAACGTAAGCATACAGGTGCAGCGCGGGCCAGCTGTTTCTGCAAAACAGACAACTGGTCTTGAATTGAATGCTTTACGAAATCCCCGGCCGGTAAATGGAACACCGGTTATTTCTTTACAGAATGTGCAGAATGCCTGGATCAGGAATACGCGTCCGGCTACCGGCACATCAACTTTCCTTCAATTACAGGGATCAGATTCGAAAGGAATCATTTTGCAGGGAAATCAATTGACGGGAATCACTGAAATTGTTAAAAAGACGGCGGATGTAAACGAACAGGCTGTACAGATCATCAATCAATGACATGTTACGAAAGATAAAACTTTTCCTTTCCCTGATTTTTGTTGCCAGCGTCTTAACCGTAAACGCGCAGGACAAGCCATTGTCTTTATGGTATACAAAGCCGGCAGAGAAATGGACAGACGCACTCCCATTAGGAAACGGACGCCTGGGTGCGATGGTTTTTGGAGGAGTGGAGAAAGAAAGGATCCAGTTCAATGAAGAAACATTGTGGACGGGCGAGCCCCGCGACTATACACGTCCGGGCGCTGCAAAGTATCTTGACACCATTCGGCAACTGATTTTCGCGGGTAAACAAAAGGAAGCGGAACAATTGGCCGGCGAAAAATTCATGGGCATGCGTTCCGATGAAGGCAATCGTGATGCGTGGATCAAAACGGTAACGTCAACCAAATTACCGGCAGGTGATCCAGCCGCACCTGGATTTAACGATGCATCATGGAAGACAATGCCGGTACCCTCCTATGAAGGTTGGGAAGCTGCTGGCTTCGAAGGTCTCGATGGCGCCATCTGGATGAGAAGAACCATCAACCTTCCTGCTGATTGGCAAAATAAAGAAGCGGTACTTGATCTGAACAGGGTCCGCGATCTGGATTATACCTATGTAAATGGAAAACTGATCGGAACAACGAACAGTACCGATCCAAGAAAGTATAACATTCCCGCCGATGTCCTGAGAGCAGGCAGGAATACAATAGCTGTGCTCGTATTGAATTTCTTTGATAAAGGCGGCATTGCCGGCTATAAGGATACTACACGACATATAGGGATCTACACAAAAGAGACAGGAGAGAAGGCAAAGCTTTCTCTCAATGGAAACTGGAAATATTACGTGGTGAATGATGATCCGCCCCCGGTGCCCCGTTATCAGGCCGACTACCAGCCATTCGGTGATCTCTGGCTCGAGTTTTCGCATAAGCCTGATGAAGGAACTTACCGGCGAAGTCTTAACATAAGCAATGCAGAAGCCGTAACGAGCTATACATCCAATGGCGTTGCCTACACAAGAAAGTATTTGGTGAGCCAGCCTGATCAGGCAATGTTTATTCAACTGGAAACAAATTCTCCTGGTCAGTTGAATTTTACCGCATCATTGTCAAGTCCGCATAAATTGTCTTCTGTAAAAACGAAAGACGGCCACACTTTATCGCTTTCGCTGAAAGTAAAGAATGGCGCTTTAAAGGGAGAGGCATTGCTTTATGTAGAATTGAAAGGCGGAACAGTACAGATAAAAGACAATAAGATAGAGGTGAAGAATGCAGATGAGGCGGTACTTTCATTGGTTGCCGCAACTAATTATAAGAACTTTAAGGATGTTTCCGGAAATCCTGTTGCCAGTACAAACGCACAACTCAATGCGATCAAAGCAAAGAAGTTTGAACAGGTACGCGAAGCGCATGTAAAAGAATATCAGAAGTATTTCGATACATTCAGCATCCTTTTTCAAGGTTCCTCACGTGAAGATCTTCCGACGGACGAACGGTTGGCGAAGTTTTCGTCAGGCGGCGATCCATCTTTCGCTGCGCTTTATCTGCAATACGGAAGATACCTGCTGATCTCCAGTTCGCGCCCCGGCACCCGTCCCGCAAATCTGCAGGGTATCTGGAATGATCTTCTTGCGCCACCATGGGGGAGCAAATACACAACGAATATCAATGCGGAAATGAACTACTGGCCGGCTGAGCTGCTGAATCTTTCACCCATGCATCAGCCTCTGTTTGATATGATCGGTGAGCTGTCGCAAACCGGCAAGCAAACTGCAAAAGCGCATTACAATTCACCCGGCTGGGTATTGCATCACAATACGGATCTGTGGAGAGGCACTGCACCGATCAATGCGTCCAATCACGGGATTTGGGTAACCGGTGCGGCGTGGCTTTGCCAGCATCTTTGGGAACATTACCAGTTCAGCCAGGATGTATTTTTCCTTCGGAACAAAGCCTACCCGATCATGAAGGAAGCAGCATTGTTCTTCAATAGTTTTCTTATTAAAGATCCTGTTTCCGGCTATCTTATCAGTACGCCATCGAATTCTCCTGAGCAGGGAGGTTTGGTTGCCGGGCCAACAATGGATCACCAGTTGATCCGTGATCTGTTCAGCAATGTTATTTCCGCCAGCGAGATTCTCAATGTTGATAAAGCATTTCATGATACATTAAAGATCAAATACACACAGATCGCTCCGAATAAGATCGGCAAATATGGTCAGTTGCAGGAGTGGTTGCAGGATAAGGATGATACATCCAACAAGCATCGTCACGTTTCTCATCTTTGGGGCGTTCATCCCGGATCGGAGATCAATTGGGTGCAAACCCCCGAGCTGATGAATGCGGCACGTCAGTCGCTCATTTATCGCGGTGATGAAGCCACCGGCTGGAGCCTTGGCTGGAAGATCAACCTGTGGGCAAGATTCAAAGATGGCGATCATTCATTTAAATTATTGCAAATGCTGCTCAGTCCTGTGAAAGGCGGTGCGGGAAGTTACCTTAACCTGTTTGATGCTCATCCTCCTTTCCAGATCGACGGGAACTTTGGTGGCGCAGCGGGAATAGGCGAGATGCTGCTTCAAAGTCATACAGGTTTTATCGATCTTCTGCCCGCATTACCACTCGCTTTATTCAATGGTGAAGTAAATGGGATCCGTGCGCGTGGGGGATTTGAATTGAAAATGAAGTGGAAAAATGGAAAGCTTCAGCAGGTCGAACTGAGATCAACTGCAGGTAAGACCTGCAAGCTTCGCTATGGAGGTAAAGAAATATCCTTCCCTACTGAAGCCGGAGGTATCTATCGTTTTGACGGAAATCTTGAAAAGAAATAATGTTGTTCTACAAAAGAAGATCATACGGAATAGTGAGCGCCTGCATGCGTGCATTGGCATTGCTGCTAATGTTGTGTTTGTTTTTGGATCATAACCTTTATGCTCAGTCTTCAGTCAGGCAGGACATATCATTGAATGAGGACTGGCTTACCACCGCCACTTCAAACGATGAAGTTCTTCCTGTTGATCATTTCAAAAAGGAACTTGATACAAAGAACTGGAAAAGGATAGACGTTCCGCACAACTGGGATGGATATGAAGGGTACAGGAGAATGCTGCACGGTAATCGGCATGGTGATGCATGGTATCGTAAAACCATAAAGATCCGGAAGTCAAAAACAGGGAAACGTTTCTTCCTGTATTTCGAAGGTGTCGGGTCTTATGCTACTGTTTATCTGAATGATCAGAGAGTAGGAGAACATGCTGGCGGCCGTACAACATTTACCATTGATGTTACAGATTTTATACGGACAGATGGCTCTGCCAATTTACTTGCCGTTCGTTCCTGGCATCCATCGAATATCAAAGATCTTCCCTGGGTCTGTGGCGGATGCAGTGATGAACGTGGATTTTCCGAAGGCTCGCAACCGATGGGGATCTTCCGCCCCGTTCATTTGCTGATCACTAATGAAACGCGCGTTGTTCCCTTTGGGGTTCATGCCTGGGCCAAGGTAGAGAAGAATGCGGCGATGTTGAATCTGTCTGCAACCCTGAAGAATTACAGTACCGCATTAAAAAATTATCAGCTTGTCTTTGCTGTGAAGGATGCGAAAGGGAAAGTTGTTTATAATGATCAGAAAGCGATCACACTCAAGGCGGGTGATTCACTTGTTTTCAAAAATGATCCCGCAAAGATCAGCCAGCCTGTTCTGTGGTCAGTAGAAAATCCATACCTGTATAATATCGTTACAACGGTAAAAGAAGGAAATTCCATCATCGATGAATTAGTAACGCCATTCGGATTCCGCACTGTCAACTGGAGAAATCCGACCAATCAGTTTATCCTGAATGGTAAACCGGTATTTATCAATGGCGTCGCGGAATATGAACACCTGATCGGGCAAAGCCATGCATTCAGCAAAGAGCAGATTATTGCAAGAATGAAGTGGCTGCAATACGCAGGCTTCAATGCGTTCCGCGACGGACACCAGCCGCATAATCTTTTATATGGACAATTATGTGATGAGAAAGGAATTCTCTGGTGGACGCAACTGTCTGCCCACGTATGGTATGACTCCCCGGAGTTTCGCTCAAATTTTAAAAAGCTGCTGACGGAATGGGTGATCGAACGAAGGAACAATCCTTCCGTTATTCTCTGGGGTTTACAGAATGAAAGTAAATTGCCGGAAGACTTTGCCCGCGAGTGTACGGAACTGATCCGTCAACTCGATCCGACTGCTTCAACAGAAAGACTGGTCACCACCTGTAATGGAGGCGCCGGCACGGATTGGGATGTGCCACAGAACTGGACAGGCACTTATGGCGGCGATCCAAATACATACGGAGAAGATGTGAAGAAGCAGGTGTTGATCGGGGAATATGGAGCCTGGAGAACACTGGGTTTGCATACGGAAGGTCCATTTGTACAGAATGGCGTTTTAAGCGAAGACAGGATGACTTTGCTGATGGAACAGAAGATCCGGCTGGCTGAATCGGTAAAAGATAGTAGTGCAGGACAGTTCTTCTGGCTGCTTACATCGCACGATAATCCCGGCCGTGTGCAGGGTGGGGAAGGATATCGGGAACTGGATAGGATCGGTCCGGTTAATTATAAAGGGTTATTGACCCCATGGGAAGAGCCGACGGATGCGTTCTATATGTTCCGTTCTAATTATGCACCGAAGGAAACGCAGCCGATGGTGTATATCGTTTCACATACATGGCCCGGCCGGTGGACTAAGCCTGGCGTGAAAGACAGCCTGATCGTTTATTCCAATTGTGATGAAGTGGAGTTGTTCAATGACCTGGGAAAATATTCATTGGGAAAGCGAACGCGCAAAGGAATAGGAACACATTTTGAATGGCGGAACGTAGATATTAAATACAATGTTCTGTATGCAATTGGTTATGTAAACGGGAGAGCTGTAGCGCGGGACACTATTACCCTGCATCATTTACCGTACGCTGAACGAATAGAAGATCGCATGTATAACAGCGATATTTTTAAACCCGCCCCGAAGTATCATTACTTATACAGGATCAACTGTGGCGGGCCCGCCTATCCGGAGCGTCACGGCAGTTACTGGTCTGCTGATACCTACTTACCTGATACTGTCAAGGATTCAATGTTTGGTTCCCGTTCATGGTCCAACGAATTTGAAAATATCCCGCCATTCTTTGCAAGCCAGCGCACAACAACAGCTGCTGTTACCGGTGATTGGATCTTAATGCAAAGTTTTCGTTATGGGCGCGACAAGCTTTCTTATCATTTCCCTGTTCCCGATGGGGAGTATCTTGTTGAACTATATTTCATAGAACCCTGGCTTGGGATCGGTGGAGGAATGGATGCAACAGGTATGCGTCTGTTCGACGTTGCGATCAATGGAAAAACAGTCCTGAAAGATCTTGATATCTGGAAAGAAGCTGGTACGAATAAGCCGTTGAAGAAAATAATAAAGGCAAAGATACAGGGAGGAAAACTCATTGTGTCTTTTCCAAATTGCAAAGTTGGACAGGCGATCATCTCAGGGATTGCCATCGCATCATTAAAACCCGACCTTGAGATAGCCCCATCTTACAATCTTACAAGTAATACCGTAGGTGCTGCGGGCTGGCGGGATTGGGTAGATGAAGGTTACGAAACTGCGTTCGGCAGCAAACCCGGCATTGCTGAACTCCCATCAGGACTTTTTGGAAGTTCGCAACTGATCTATAAAAAAGACAAACCGGGACCTGTTTCATTTGACCTTGCAGATACAGCCGACGTATTTGCAGCAATCAGCGATTCGGTAAAGTATGACTGGATGAATGGCTATGAAAATACGGGTAAGTATCTTCGTCTGTCTGATGGGAAAAATTATCCCGTTTGGAGAAAGCGCTTTCCTGCAGGCAGGGCACAGGTGAACACCGAAAAATATCCATTGATTTTTGTCAAACCCGCTGTTGATATGCAACCGGCTTACGATCTGAAGCCTGTCACTGCTTATAAAACAAACCTGGCAAAGCTGACCGGTAACGTGGCGAAAGAACAATTCGAGAAGCGCGAAGTGGCAATGGTGAAAGCTGAAGATAATGCCATTGTAGAATGGCCGGTATTGACCGGCGTGGCCGATATCTATTCCATCACCCTGAAATATTACTGGCCCGGCGAAAAACCGGTGAATGCTACACTCGAACTCATCGGACCGGGTAACAGCAGGATGATGACACAATCCGTAACCCTTACATTTACCCGGCAGGGGAAATGGAACCAGGTCACTGTTAATACCGGAAGTCAGATCAATGCCGGGAATTATATTGTAAGACTGATCACAGAAAAAGCCAAAGGACTCGCTATCTCGGGGATAGACGTCCAATAAATGATTATGAAACGATTGCTGTTTTTTTTATTCTTCTTATCTGCTGCAGCCTGTTCCACTGCCCAGGAATTACATGTGAACAATCCCCGGTGTAATTATCGGACCAATCCATTAGGTGTTGACCTCATTCCATCGCTTAGCTGGGAATTGCGTTCTGGCGGAACAAATATTTCCCAGAAAGCGTATCGCCTTATTGTAGCAGATGATTCTGCTCTGCTGAAAAATGATAAAGGAAATGTATGGGATTCAAAAAAGATCTCTTCCAGTAATACGCTGCAGGTAATCTATCAAGGAAAGCAACTTGTTCCCGGTAAGCTTTATTACTGGAAAGTAATGGTTTGGGATAACAAAGGGAAAGCTGCGTGGAGTGCTATTTCCCATTGGCAAATGGGGTTATTGAAACAGGATGACTGGGCAAATGCAAAATGGATCGGGTATGAGGAATTGCCTGATACTTCCATCTTTCTCCCTTTGGCACATGGTCGCGGCAAGAAAGAGTGGGGCGCCAGAAAGAACATTCTTCCTTTATTACGTAAGGAATTCAACGTCAGCAAAACAGTCAAACGCGCCACCGCTTTTATCTCAGGACTTGGTCATTTCGAACTGACCATCAACGGAAAGAAAACTGGGGATCATTTTCTTGATCCCGGATGGACGCAGTATTCAAAACATGCATTGTATGTAACTTTTGATATAACAAAAGATCTTCAGAAAGGTGCCAACGCATTAGGTGTGATGCTTGGCAATGGATTTTACTATATTCCCGGGGAACGTTATCGTAAACTCACAGGTGCGTACGGTTATCCAAAGATGATCGCGCGTGTGATCATCGAGTACACTGATGGTTCAACTGATAGTATCATCAGCGATAAGACCTGGAAAACTTCAGCTTCTCCCATTACGTTCTCCAGTATATACGGTGGGGAGGATTATGATGCAACAAAAGAGCAGCCGGGATGGGATAAAGCCGGTTTTAATGATCAGACGTGGAAGAATGTCGTCATGACAAGCGGCCCTTCTTTACTGCAATCGCAAATGGCAGAACCTGTAAAAGTAATGCAGGATTTTTCACCAATGAAGTCAACCCAATTAAGCAACGGTCAATGGATCTTTGATCTTGGGCAGAACTTTTCTGGTATTATAGCTATTGAGCTTTCCGGAAAGAAAGGTGATACTGTCAGGATCACCCCGGCGGAATTACTGAATGATGACGGCTCAGCAAATCAAAAAGGAACCGGCGGGCCATTCACTTTTACTTATATATTGAAAGGAAATGGCGTGGAAAAATGGCAGCCAAGATTCACTTATTATGGCTTCCGTTATTTACAGGTGCAGGGTGCTGCTCCTGAAAAAGCTACAGGGTCTATAGCAAAGATCAATCGAATTAACGGTCTTCATATCCGTAATGCCGCCGCTACTGCCGGAGATTTCAACACCTCGGACACATTGTTCGGGAAGATCTATAAATTGATCGACTGGGCAATCCGCAGTAACACGGTCAGCCTGTTCACCGATTGTCCGCATCGCGAGAAGTTGGGCTGGCTTGAACAAACTCATCTGATGGGAAGTTCTGTTCAATACAATTATGATGTTGCAGCACTGAACCGCAAAGTTATCCGGGATATGATCCAGTCGCAGACTGATGATGGCCTGATCCCGGAGATCGCTCCCGAATACGTACACTTCGAAGATCCCTTCCGCGATTCACCTGAATGGGGAAGCGCTTCTATCATATTGCCCTGGTATACGTATAAATGGTATGGCGATAAGCAGGCGCTGGAAGAAGCTTACCCCATGATGAGAAGATACATCACGTATCTCGAAAAGAAATCGGATGATTATATACTGATGCAGGGATTGGGTGATTGGTATGATATCGGACCCAATAAACCTGGCTTTGCCCAAATGACACCAAAAGGTGTAACTGCAACAGCGACGTTCTATCACGACCTGTTTCTTATGAAGGAAATTGCAACTCTTCTCGGCAAAAAGGATGACGTGAATATGTATGCTGATCTAGGTCTGAAAGTGAAGAAGGCATTCAATGACAAATTTTTTAATTCTTCCACTAAACAATATGCCACCGGAAGCCAGGCTGCCAATGCCATGGCATTGCATATGGGATTGGTTGAACCTGCAGATAGGGAAGCGGTTGTTGCTAATCTGGTGAAAGATATACGCGACCGGAATAACGCATTGACTGCTGGTGATATTGGTTATCGTTATGTATTGCGCGCCCTTGAAGACGCTGGCCGTTCAGACGTGATCTTTGATATGAATAACCGCAGCGATGTTCCAGGTTATGGATATCAACTGGCACATGGAGCTACTGCATTAACAGAATCCTGGCAGGCTTTACCTGCTGTTTCCAATAACCATTTTATGCTCGGGCATTTAATGGAATGGCTTTACGCCGGATTGGTTGGGATCAAAATGGCTGATGATGCGGTTGCTTTTGATAAGATCGAATTGCATCCGCAACCTGTCGGTAAGATGAAATCTGCCGGAGCGAGCTATCATTCCGTCCGCGGGCTGATCAAAGCAGGATGGAAACGCGATGGCAATACGTTCGAATTGAAAGCCAGTATACCGGCCAATACAACCGCAAAGATCTTTTTCCCAGCGAATACAACTTATACAACACCTTTGAGTGTCGGATCGGGTGAACATACTTTTACTGTACAATTGAAATAGATGATGCGTTCTTTTTTAACGATACTTTTCCCAGGAAGATCAATTCTTTTAGCTGCGGCATTAATGCTGTCGCCACTATTATTTGCACAAAAGCCAAGGACTGTTGTTGATTTCAACGGCGGATGGAAGTTTGCTTTGCAAAAAGATACATCCTCTGCTAAGCCATCGCTTCCTGAAGCATCGTGGCGTGTGCTTGATCTTCCGCATGACTGGAGTATTGAAGGCGAATTCCGGAAAGACAATCCCGCAACAACGCAGGGAGGCGCCTTACCTGGTGGAATAGGGTGGTATAAAAAAACATTTGTTGTTCCGGCTGATCTTAAGGACAAGAATCTGTCAATAGAGTTTGATGGTGTTTACCGTAACAGTGAGGTTTGGATCAATGGGAGGTCTTTAGGAAAACGACCTTACGGTTATATCTCTTTTCAATATGATCTTACGCCCTATATCAAACCCGCTCCCGCAAGTAATTTGATAGAGGTGAGAGTGGATAATGGTCAGCAACCCAATTCACGCTGGTACACTGGTTCGGGTATTTACAGAAATGTAAGATTAGTGTCTACCAGCAAACTCGCTGTAAAGCACTGGGGCAGCTTCGTTACCGCAGCTCCCCTCAATGCAAAACAGGCGACCGTGAATGTTGAAACAAATGTGAAGAATACAGGAGCGATCACCGGAAAGGCACAGATCTCTTATCAGGTGCTTGATCAGTCTGGCAAACTCATTTCATCTTCTAAAATAAAAGCATTGGATCTGACCGGAGAAGAGATCAGCAGTAAAGAACAATTGCTTGTTAATAATCCTGTTTTATGGTCAACAGATAAGCCGTTTCTTTATAAACTGGTAACGACGATCACACAAAATGGAAAACTGAGTGATCAGTTCGAAACAACCTTCGGTATCCGTTCTTTTTATTTTGATGCGGATAAAGGATTTTTCCTGAATGGAAGGTCAATGAAGATCAAAGGTGTTTGCATGCACCATGATCTTGGTGCATTAGGTGCGGCGGTTAACACGCGTGCTATTGAGCGCCAGTTGGAGATCCTCAAAGCGATGGGGTGTAATGCCATCCGCACTGCCCATAATCCATCTGCACCGGAGTTATTGGAACTTTGCGATAAAATGGGTTTCCTGGTAATGGTGGAAGCATTTGACATGTGGAAGAAAAAGAAGAACAAGTTTGATTATTTCACAGATTTTGAAGACTGGCATGTACGTGATCTGCAGGATATGGTTTTGCGTGACCGAAATCATCCTTCCGTATTTATGTGGAGTGTCGGCAATGAGATCCGTGAGCAGTTTGACAGCACGGGAATTACTATTACGAAAGAGCTTGTTGATATCGTCAAAGCGATCGATACAACAAGACCCGTGATCGCTGCATTGAGCGAATGGAACCCGGAGAAGAATTTCATGTATAAATCTAAGGCATTGGACCTTGTAGCATTGAACTATCATCACGAAGTATATGATGATTTCCAAAAGCATTATCCGGGACAAAAATTCCTGGGAGCAGAGAACATGTCGGCACTTGCCACACGTGGCCATTATGAAGAATGGCCATCGGATAGTACTTATTTATGGCCCGCCAAGTCGCCGTTAAAATACGTGGAAAATGGAAATGCGGATTATACTGTTTCTGCCTATGACCAGGTAGCTGCTTATTGGGGAAGCACCCATGAGCAAACATGGAAGCTGATCAAAAAGCATAAATTCCTGTCGGGTTTGTTTGTATGGACAGGATTTGATTATCTGGGTGAACCAACACCATATCCGTGGCCGGCCAGGAGTTCTTATTTCGGAATTGTTGATCTCGCCGGTTTTCCGAAAGACGTTTATTATATGTATCAATCCGAATGGTCGGACAAGAATGTATTGCATATTTTGCCACACTGGAATCATGAAGCAAGAAAATCAGACAAGCCTGTTGACGTATGGGTGTATTACAATAATGCGGATGAAGTAGAGCTATTCCTGAACGGCCAGTCTTTAGGTGCGAAGCGCAAAGGGGGAGAGGATTTGCATTTAATGTGGCGCGTTCCTTTTCAACCGGGAGAATTGAAAGCCGTATCACGGAAAAATGGCCGTTTGGTGAAAGAAGCAAAAGTGGAGACGGCGGGTGAGCCGGCAAAGATCGAGCTGACCGCCGACCGTTCCATTTTAAATGCCGATGGAAAAGATCTGGCATTTGTAACGGCTCGTATCCTGGATAAAAACGGTCGTTTTGTAGCACTGGCATCTACGCAACTGGAATTCGAAATAACCGGGGAAGGTCAATTGGCCGCAACGGATAACGGTTACCAGGCAGATACTACCTCCTTTCAAAGTAAAACGCGCCAGTGCTGGAAGGGCATGGCACTCGGGATCATCCGCGCAGGCAAAAAACAGGGAAATATTACATTAACTGTTAAAGCTCCCGGAATGACGCCTGCCGTATTGCGCCTCCGTACGTCTGACCATTCAAAAATGGTATTACGTAAATTTTAAATAAGAGAATACTGAAAATAGTAAAATCTTCCATCTTTTTAGTCAAACCTTACATTGTTGTCCGTAGCTTGCACAAGTACCTTTAATTGTGTGAATGACATTAATTGCCTGTAACCTTTCATTTCACTGCTAACGATTAAAATGCATTTCTCGATGAAAAGAGCAACGCTTGCCATGTTTATGCTGCAATCTTCTTCAGCTACTAAACGATCTTTCCCTATTACTTTATATGTAACTACCATTATCATAGCCTGCTTGTTCAGTAGTGTCCTTTGTGCGCAAACAAGCAGCGCGTCCCCAACTGCCGAATACCAGAAAGTGATCAGGGAGCGCGTGAAGAAGATCGTTGATGTTCTCGATATCACAGATAGCAGAAAATATAATAACACACTGGAAACGATCTCCTCTCAGTATTTCGCCCTCAATGATATTCATGAGAAAAGCAAAGAGAAAGCAGGCCAGATCAAAAAAGACGTTCAGGGTGATAAGCAGGCTGAAGAAATAAAAAAGGAAGAAGAAATAAAAAGTGGGATCCTGAAGCAGCAACATGATGAGTTTATTGCTCAATTAAAGAAAGACCTTAACGATGCGCAGGTGGAGAAGGTTAAGAACGGCATGACCTATAATGTGCTGAACGTGACCTACACCGCATACCAGGATATGATCCCTTCCCTGACCACTGATCAGAAGGAAAAGATCTATACATGGCTACTCGAAGCAAGGGAGCTTGCAATGGACGCTGAATCTTCAGATAAAAAGCACGCTGTGTTTGGAAAATACAAAGGAAGGATCAATAATTATCTCTCTCAGGCTGGCTATGATATGAAGAAGGAAGAGAAAGCGTGGCAGGCACGTATCCGCGAAAAGCGCGAAAAACAAGCGGAAGCCAATAACTAATCATTGCTTAACTAAGTACACATAAAACAAAGCCATATGAACTTGCGACTGCCAAAACTGCTGCTGTTGTTATTTATGCTGTGTAGCACTTTCATTTCCTGGGCACAGGAAAGAACGCTTACCGGCAAGGTAACAGACAAATCGAACAACAATGCACCTCTTCCCGGTGTTTCCATCAAGGTGAAGAATGGTACTAAAAGTGCCACCACTGATGCTGATGGTAATTTCTCCATCACCGTTCCATCTAACGAATCTATTATCACTTTTACTCACGTAGGATTTGGCGTGGTTGAAACCAAAGCCGGTCCGGGTACGCTCTCCATTCAAATGGAAAGCCTTACCTCCGATCTGAATGAAGTGATCGTCGTAGGATATGGCAATCAAAAGAAGGCACACCTTACCGGTTCTGTCGAAACCATCAAAGCAAAAGAAATTGAAGATCTGCCAGTCGGTAACCTCGGCGTTGCCCTCGCAGGTCGCGTTTTGGGTGTGAATGTGAGTGGTGGCGCAAGCCGTCCGGGAAGTACAGCAACGCTGACCATCCGTAATCCATTATCTCTTGCAAAAGATGGAGGAAACAATTCTCCATTGATCGTGATCGATGGTGTCATCCAGGTTACGTCCCAGGGTGGTAATGATATGACCCTCTTTAACAGCCTTGACCCTTCAGAAGTGGAGAGCATTTCTTTTCTGAAAGACGGTGCTGCCGCGATTTATGGCTCACGCGCTTCTAACGGTGCGATCATCGTAACTACTAAAAGAGGTTCTTCCGGCAAACCCCGGATCAGCTATAGCGGTTCTGTTGCCACAAACAACGAAGCATACAGAACTAAAATGATGAGCCCATCCGAACTTGCTAAATATATTAATATCATCAACGGACCGAATGGCGCGAATGTGCTTGATCCTAATGACAGGACAAGATTTTTTAGTCCTGATGAGATCGCTCATTTCAGCTCAAACGGATATGATTGGTTGAATGAAGCATGGCAGTCTTCTTACAACACGCGCCATGCAGTGAATGTAAGTGGAGGCTCAGATAAAGCTACCTATTTCGCTAACGTGTCATATTATGCGCAGAATGGTAACCTGGGTAAACTTGATTATTCAAAATGGACCTACCGCGCAGGATCGGATGTTTCCGTAGCAACTGGTTTGAAAGTAGGTCTCCAGGTAGCGGGCGTCTATACATCATCCCTTGAAATGAACAGCAAGATTGGTGGAGAGAATGCGGAGAACGACTATCGTAACCTGCTGAGAACGCCTGGTTATGTACCTCCTTATATCAATGGCCGACCTGTAAGACCTCCCGGTGGAAGCGGCGCAAGCAATCTTTCTGCCTACCATTTCTTTGAGTTAGACAGGCTGGAGAACTACATGGATAAGGATGATAATGTTTCAACAGTAAATCTTTATGCGGAATATGAAGCTCCATTCCTGAAAGGACTTAAAGCAAGAGTAACCTATGCACGTAATACAGGCTCAGGTCATGACGCACGGATCGGTTCCCGTTATATGCTCTATCGTTTTAATCAAACCGGACAAAATCAGCATATCTACGACGGCGCGACCGTACGTGACTCTGCTTTTTATACCAACGATAATGCTGTTCGTTTCTTTAATAAATCGAGCAAGCTGACGCAAACCAACTTCACACTGTCTTATAATAAAACCTGGGGAAAGCACACCGTTGGTGGATTGTTCAGTGTTGAACGTTCTGAAACAGAATCAACGCAGGAAGATATCTCCAAGGAAAACCCTTCTGTATTTACCAACGGTCAGTTCAATACGGCTTTCGGTGCAATCGATGGCCGCACGTTTGCTTACGAAAGCGGTAACCTCGGTTATATCGGCCGCGTAAACTACGCCTACAGTGGTAAGTACCTGGCTGAATTCTTGTTCCGCTCAGATGCCTCAAACAAGTTTGCACCAGAGAACTACTGGGGCAAATTTTATTCCCTCAGCGCAGGCTGGGTGATCTCTGCGGAAGACTGGTTCAAATCATCTACTGTCAATTTCCTGAAAATACGTTACTCAGTAGGTATGTTGGGTAAGGACGATACAAGACCATGGCAGTGGAGACAGCGCTTTACTTTCCAGAATGGTAAAGGCGGACAGTTCGGCGCCGACAATGCTCCTGCTGAGATCGGCATGAAGATGGAGGTTTCTCCAAATCCTGATGTTACCTGGAGTGATGACCTTAAACAGAACATTGGTATTGATGCCCGTTTCCTCAGAAACAGACTTTCTACTACTGTTGAATTGTTTTATAACAAAGGCACAAACCTGCTGATCGAACGTACTGGTATTGTTCCGATCACGGTTGGTGGATCGATCGCTTCTCAGAACTATGGTGCTGTTAACTTCTTCGGTACGGAATTTTCTGTAGGCTGGGAAGATAATGTTGGAAAAGATTTCACTTATGGCATCAGCGCCCGTCTTTCCTGGAATGATAATAAAGTGCTGCAGGGAAACTTCAATGCATTTGATACACGGTTCCCATGGAATGCACAGCCAAATCAATCGACAGATATCGGCAAATGGGGCTTCGACTACATCGGGATGTTCCGTAACCAGGGAGATATTGATGCATATGTAGCCAAATACAATATTACTTCTGTTTTTGGAACACCAACAGCACAACTCAGACCAGGCATGCTGTACTATCGCGATGTTCGTGGGGCCATTCAGCCTGACGGTTCATTTGCAGCACCAGATGGGATCATTGATGTCAATGACCAGGTAAAGCTTGCAAACAGGGCTTCCGCTCATTGGGGACTTGGAACAACGCTCAGAGCTGGCTACAAAGGACTCTCATTTGAAGCAGTGATCGTAGGATCATGGGGTGGTTGGAGCGAAATTGATGCACGTAATGCGCTCGAAAGAAATATAGACAACCTGTATCAGAATGGACCTAAGTACTGGAATAACATCTATGACCCAACGCTTAATCCGGAGGGTACAATGCCTAATCCATTCTTTGGTGATATCAGTCTCGCACCGACTTCAACATTCTGGAGAAACAGCTCTTTCCGCCTCAGGGTCAGGAACGCAAACCTGAATTATTCTATTCCTAAAACGATCACTGAAAGGTTGAAGATCTCAAGTGCCCGTGTGATTCTTACCGCCCTGAACCCTCTTAACCTTTACAATCCATTTAACTATAAGGATTCTGAAGGTGCATGGGATATCTACCCTGTATTGAGGACATTCTCAGTTGGTGTAAATGTTACGCTTTAACAGAAATAATTAAATTTTATCCCGGACTATGTCCGGGGCTTAAATAAAGCCAGATGAAAAAAACATTAGCAATATCTCTTTTAGCACTCGCAGCTCTCGGAAGCTGTAAAAAGGATTTCCTCGAGGAGAAGCGGGATCTGACGGGCATGAATGAAGAAGTATACAAAGATCCTTTGATGGCAAAGGCATACACCGGTTACATTTACGGTTTGTTCCAGCCCGCTGATAATGCTGCGGCAATGACCGTTTATCAGACCAATAACAACGGCGCTTTCTCTGATCTGTATACAAAAACGACAGATGAGATGGCCGGACAAACAGATCTCAATCGTGAGTGGCCTTTGATCGCCATAAACCAAACACATGCGCTGCAGTATTTTGGTCAACCAATGTCCAGCTCTATTGCCAATAATGTATGGACACGTATGAGGCAGATCAATCTCTTTCTTGATGAGATCGATAAACATGGTCTTGCGGCAGAAGTTACTGCACCGCTGAAAGGTGAAATGTATTTCTGGAGAGCTTATCAGTATTTCGAGCTGTTGAAATTGTATGGCGGCGTTCCGCTTATCCTCACAGCTCAGAACCCAAGCCCTCCCGATGGCGATAATTCCAACCAGGTTCAGCGTTCAAGCTCCGCAGCAACTGTTGCGCAGATAGAAGCTGATCTCGACCTCGCAGCTTCATTACTTCCCGGCCGCCGCCCTGACGTTGACTGGGGTAGATTGACAAGCGGTGCAGCCTTAGCATTGAAAGGCCGTGTGTTGTTAACATGGGCAAGCCCACTTTTTAACCGCAATGATGAACGCGCCCGCTGGCAGAAAGCGTACGATGCAAACCTTGCTGCAAAAACAAGGCTTGAAGCAAATGGCTTTGGGCTTTATACCAACGGTGGTACTGCAAATGCTCAGGCATGGGAAAATATGTGGACGCATGCTGTTAACAATCCCGAAGGAGTTTTTATTGTCGGTTTCAACAGCATCCAGACAGAGAACGTTAAAAGAAATAATGGCCATGAGCAAGCAGCCCGTTCCAAACAAATACTTGGTGCTGGTTCTATCTCTCCAACCAAACAAGTGGTAGATGCATTTCCAATGAAAGACGGAAAGCTGCCTGGTGATCCAACTTCTGCGTATACTTATGACGCAAAGAAATTTTATAAGAACAGAGATCCCCGCTTTTATAAAACATTTGCATACAATGGTTCATTATGGCCTTATTCCGGCGCAGCAAATTTCCGCCAGTGGACATACTACTGGAGTACTACTGCTACAGCCGCTACTCCAAATAAAAGCACCGAAGTTGCAGGGGCAAATGGTACAGGTATCTATTTGAGAAAAGCAACCAACCCAAATGCCAGCAATGCTCCAGGTACTTTCGCTTTCAGCGGCACTGATTATATGGACCTTCGCTTTGCAGAAGTGATTCTTAACCTCGCAGAGTCTGCTATTGGCGCTGATAAATTGGGAGAAGGGTTGACCAATATCGGACTCGTAAGACAAAGAGCGGGAATTGAAAACCTTGATGGAGCATATGGCCTGAATGCAGCGGCTGGTAATCGCGACCGGCTCTTTGAAGCTGTGATCAATGAAAGGAAAGTGGAATTCGCTTACGAAAATAAACGCTTCTGGGATCTGAGACGCTGGCTGTTATTTAATAACGACTTTGGCACTTGCACAAGATTGAATCAAAAACCTATCCAGGGCACCCGCAGAACCGGTTACTGGGTATACGTTAAAAATACCAATGGTACAAAATACGTAGGTAATGATGATCCATTGATGCGCAGAACAAATGGTACTATCCCAATCGTAGAGCGCGAGCCGGGAACTTTCCCTCCGGGAGTATCAAACATGGAGCAATATGTAGACTATCTCTATGATAACCATTTTGAAATACTCGAGAGAGATAATGTTGATCCGACAAACCCTGTGAACTGGAAGTTTACCTGGTATAATCAATATTATTTCTTCGGGCTTCACCAGGCTATTCTTGGAGCATCACCGTATCTGCAGCAAACAAAGCTGTGGCCTGACCTGAACGGTGCGCAGGGGACATTTGATCCTTTACAATAAGAGATAAATGATCTATAAATAATAAAGAGAAGATCTATTCTTCTCTTTATTATTTATGGAAAGTGAAGGATATTAATTTGAAAATTTCTTTATCGGGACATGCAATTTTTTAGAGTAACCTATCGTCAAAGAATTATACAATTATGATCATGAATTTAAACTATAAGAAAATCTCTGCGGCGATTGCGGGCTCTTTCTTAATGATGAATGTGCATGCACAATATCCTAAGATCCCGTCTGATGTCCAGAAGTCAGCAGACTCACTAATGAAAGCGGCCGAAGCGCATTCAGAAGCTGCATGGGCGGTCGCCCATCCGATCATTAAACAGGAAGCAAAGAACGGAAGGCCGTTTATTCCCTGGGCTGCAAAGCCGGATGATCTTCCACAAGCTGATATCCCGGCATTTCCCGGTGCAGAAGGCGGAGGTAAATTTGCTTTCGGTGGAAGGGGCGGTCGCGTGATCGTTGTTACAAACCTGAACGACGATGGACCGGGGAGTTTCCGCTGGGCTTGTGAACAGGGTGGCGCTCGTACGATCGTGTTCAATGTTGCGGGTATCATCCGTATAAAAACGCCTGTTATCATCCGGGCTCCTTATATTACAATCGCTGGACAAACCGCTCCTGGTGATGGCGTTTGCATCGCCGGTGAATCTGTTTGGATCAATACGCACGATGTGATCGTTCGCTTTATGCGGTTCCGCCGCGGCGAAACCTGGGTCGGCCGTCGTGATGATGCGATCGGTGGTAATCCCATCGGCAATATCATGATCGATCACGTTTCCGCAAGCTGGGGACTTGATGAGAACATGAGCATGTACAGGCATATGTATAACGACAGTACTGGCAAAGCTGCAGAAGATAAATTGCCTACTGTAAACATAACCATCCAGAATTCAATTTTTGCTGAAGCGCTCGATACCTGGAATCACGCTTTCGGCAGTACGCTCGGTGGGGAGAACTGTACCTTCATGCGGAATCTTTGGGCAAACAATGCCGGGCGTAACCCATCTATCGGATGGTATGGCATTTTCAATTTTGTTAATAACGTTGTATATAACTGGGTACACCGTTCTATTGATGGAGGTGATTATCGTGCGCAATACAACATCATCAATAACTATTTCAAACCGGGCCCTGCAACACCGAAAAATAACAACGTTGGTCACAGGATCCTGAAACCTGAATCTGGCCGCAGTAAATTAAAATACCATGTTTATGGCCGCGCGTATGTAAATGGCAATATCATGGAAGGTTTCCCGGAGATCACGAAAGACAACTGGAAAGGTGGCGTGCAGGTTGAAGAGCTGCCCGATACTGGGCCGCATACAGCCGACATGAAATGGAACACGCCATTGCCAATGGCGCCGCTCACGATCCTTACTGCGGAGCAGGCAAGAACATATGTGTTGGCAAATGCGGGCGCAACACTGCCGAAGCGTGACGCTGTAGATATCCGCGTTACCGAAGAGGCAAGAACAGGAAAGGTCAATCCGCTACCGAATGTAAAATTGCCCGAAACGCAATTCGAACATCGCCGCGCTCCGATCGATTCTTATAAACAAGGTGTGATCACGGAGATTTCCCAGGTGGGTGGATATCCTGAATACAAAGGAACGCCTTACAAGGATAGCGACAATGATGGCATTCCGGATGATTGGGAAAAGAAAAATGGTCTCAATCCGAATGATGCAAGCGATGCAGCGGCCTATGCAAAGAATAAAAGCGGCTATACTAATATAGAAGTATACCTGAACAGCGTGGTGCCGGTGCAGAACGTGAAGCCTGCTGGAGGTAAATGATGAATGACCTTCGTTGGTTTTTTAAATCGTCCGGCGTGGGTTCCCGCAGATTGCGCAGATTCATTGTTTCCTCTGTTGAAATCGCCTTTTGGAAAAATGAATATTTCCAAAAGGCGATGCGCAGATCGCGCAGATAATATGCTGTTATCAGAGATGATCTGCGTCATCTGCGTACTAAACAGAAACCTGTCACTGCGTGGAAAAACTTTTCGACAGTAGTAAAGGTAAAATCTGCGAAATCTGCGGGACGCACGCCCTACGATCTTCCTGACCGGCTACAAATAGTTTTTTAACTTGTGCCAAACAATTTCAACTGGCGTGAACAGATCAATCAGAAATAGAAGGCTCAACAGAAAAAGTATTCTCATCTCGACAGCATTTCTTGCCGTTCAGGGCAGCTTGCTGGCACAAAAACCTGTCAAACCCAAACCTCCCTTATACGTCGAGTCAGGAAAGCTCGCCTATACACCAGATTCCCTCGGAAATCGTATTCCGGATTTTTCTTACTGTGGGTATAAAGCAGGTGAACAGGCAATCCCTACTGTTGCCGTGAAGATCGTTGTTCCTGCAAAACCTGGTGATGCCACAGCCCGTATACAACTCGCCATTGATCATGTAAGTAAACTGCCCGTTGGAGCCGATGGCTTCAGAGGAGCTGTACTACTCGCCAAAGGAATACACCATATAGAAGGTTCCCTGCGGATAAAAACAGACGGTGTTGTGATCCGTGGCACCGGTATGGGAGATGACGGTACAATTCTTTTAGCAGCAGGCAAAGACAGGTCAACCCTTATCATTGTCGAAGGAAAGAACGATCTCGCCGCATCAACTGATACTGCAAGAATTTCAGATAAATATGTTCCGGTTAACTCGAATAGCTTTACAGTTAATTCCGCAAAAGGAGTTGTAAAAGGCGACCGGATCATAGTTAGCCGCCCTTCTACCCGCGAATGGATCGCAACACTCGGTACAGAACATTTTGGCGGCGGCATCACCTCACTTGGATGGAAACCCGGACAACGTATGGTCAACTGGAAAAGAACAGTAACAAACGTTTCAGGAAACACTATCACCGTTGATGCGCCATTGACCACTGCGCTTGATGCAACATATGGCGGTGGAAATGTGGTGAAGTTTCAATGGAACGGCCAATTGCAAAACACAGGCGTCGAGAATCTTCAACTCGCATCAACCTATGACGCAACAAACCCCAAAGACGAAGCGCATCGCTGGATAGCCATCTCTATTGATAATGCAAGGGATGCCTGGGTGCGCCGCGTCAGCTTCAAATATTTTGCAGGTTCCGCCGTGGCGTTATTCGATAATACAGAGCGTATCACGGTGGAAGATTGCATCTCCACTAACCCTGTTTCAGAGATTGGTGGCGAGCGAAGAAATACATTCTTTACATCCGGGCAGCAAACCTTGTTTCAACGGTGTTATGCCGCCAATGGCATGCATGATTTCGCAATAGGTTTCTGTGCTCCCGGTCCAAACGCATTTGTTCAATGCGAATCAAACCGGCCTTTTGGATTCAGTGGCGGTATAGATAGCTGGGCTTCCGGTGTTCTGTTTGATATCGTGAATGTGGATGGACATGCGATCAGTTTGCTTAACCGCGGACAGGATGGACAGGGCGCCGGTTGGAATATCGCAAACGGCGTTTTATGGAACTGCACCGCCGCACGTATCGATTGCTATCAACCACCCACAGCGCAGAACTGGGCATTTGGTTCCTGGAGCCAGTTTGCCGGAGACGGCTATTGGGGTGAATCGAATAACAGCGTTCAACCGCGCAGCCTTTATTATGCACAGTTGAAAGAACGGATCGGCAAATCAGTTGACAACCGGGCCGTAATCATGGATATCGGAGGGGAAGCCAGCAGCAGTCCGACAGTTGCACAGGCAACACTGATGACCACTGCTGCAAAAGATCCGATGATCACGTTGCCGCAGTTTATTGAAGCATATGTAAAACAAACACCGCTGGATCTTGACCCCCGCGGCAGTAAGAATATAGATGATGTAGCGAAAGTGAACTTGCTCACATCTCCGAAAGCGCCGGCATTGCAGGTGAAGAATGGATGGTTGCTTCGGGGGGAGCAGGTCATGACCGGTAAAAGATTAAGCGTTCCCTGGTGGAATGGATCTGCGAAGCCCTACGCATTGAATAAGGCCAGCAATGCCATTACCCGTTTTGTACCCGGAAGGACCGGCAAAGGGCTGACAGACGATCTGGACTCCGTGGTGAATGAAATGACACAAACGAATACAGTTGCTGTTGAACAGAACTATGCACTCTGGTATGAACGCCGCCGTGATGATCATGAGCGCATCCGCCGGATGGATGGCGAAGTGTGGGCTCCTTTCTACGAACTTCCTTTCGCACGCAGTGGTAAAGACACCGCCTGGGATGGATTAAGTAAATACGATCTTACCAAATACAATCACTGGTACTGGAATCGTCTGAAAAAGTTTGCTGATCTCGCAGATCAGAATGGATTATTGCTTGTTCATCAGAATTATTTCCAGCATAATATTATTGAAGCTGGCGCGCACTACGCCGATTTTCCCTGGCGCCCTGCCAACAATATTAATAATACCGGTTTTCCCGAACCAGTACCATATGCAGGTGATAAACGCATCTTCATGGCTGAACAGTTTTATGATACAACACATGCTGTAAGACGGGATCTGCATAAGAGATACATTCGTCAATGCCTTGATAATTTTGTTGATAACAATGGTGTGATCCAATTTATCGGTGAAGAGTTCACAGGCCCATTGCCATTTGTTCAGTTCTGGATCAATACGATCAAAGAGTGGGAGCGGGAAACTGGCCGTAAAGCGCTTATTGGGTTGAGCGTGACCAAAGATGTGCAGGATGCCATTCTCCAGGATCCTGTCTATGCTTCGGTGATCAACATCATTGATATCCGCTACTGGCATTACCAGGCAGATGGTTCGGCATATGCTCCGAAAGGTGGCGAGAATCTTGCACCCCGCCAACACGCCCGCCTACTGAAACCAAAAAGCACTTCACCCGCGCAGGTTTATCGAGCCGTAAAAGAATACAGAACAAAGTATCCGGAACAAGCGGTCATCTACTCGGGCGATAGCTATGATCGTAATGGCTGGGCCGCTTTGATGGCCGGCGGATCACTACCCAATCTACTTGTTGAGGATAAGCAATTCCTAGATGCCGCGGCTGCAATGCAACCTGCCGGAAATGATGGGACAGACCAATGGATACTGCAGGATAAGTATGCAGGTCTGATCGTATACAATAAAACGCCAACTGTAACAGTAGATCTCGCTGGCTCTCCCGGAAATTTCGAAGTGATCTGGGTCAATACAACAACAGGCAAATTGCAAAAAGAAAAGAAGATAGTAAAAGGAGGCGAAAGCACTACCGTTCAGAAACCAGGTTCCGCAGATTGGGTATTGTGGCTGAAAAAGAAATAAACACCGATTGAAATAAACGCATGATAAAAAGAGCATTTTATACACTCGTTGGATTGTTGATAGCTGTTGTAATGAATGCGCAATCCAATATTTCCCCGCTGAAGATCTCCTCTTCCAAACGCGGTTTTACAGTGGATGGTAAGCCGTTCTTCTGGCTGGGAGATACAGGTTGGCTTTTGTTTGTAAAGTTGAACCGGGCAGAAACAATTCAATATCTGGATATACGAAAACAGCAGGGATATAATGTTATTCAGGTGATGGTGGTGCATGATGTGAAGAAAGCAGCGAATCAATATGGCGATTCTGCATTGATTAATAATGATGTTTCCAAACCATTGGTTACGCCAGGCAATAACCCAGATAACGCAGCCGAATACGATTTCTGGGACCATGTCGATTTTGTTGTAGATGAAGCTGCAAAGCGTGGCATCTATATGGCCATGGTTCCTGTCTGGGGCGCAAACGTAAAAGCGAAATGGGTGAATGAAACGCAGGCCAAAGCTTACGCCACTTTTCTTGCAGAAAGATATAAGAACAGGGGCAATATAGTCTGGTTGAACGGTGGCGATATTCACGGTACGGTTTTCCCTGCCGTCTGGAATACGATCGGTACGGTGTTGAAGGAAAAGGATCCCGGTCACCTTGTTACATTCCATCCTTTCGGAAGACACACTTCTTCAAGATGGTTCCATAATGCACCATGGCTTGATTTCAATATGTTCCAGTCGGGGCATCGCACGTATGCGCAGGATACCAGCAAGGGAGAATCGCATTATGCAGAAGACAGTTGGAAATATGTTGTGGAAGATCTTGCGAAGAAACCCCTGAAACCAACTATGGATGGTGAGCCCTCTTATGAAGGAATTCCTTACGGTCTTCATGATACCACGCAGCCTTACTGGAATGCAAACGAAGTCCGCCGGTTTGCTTACTGGGGTGTATTGGCCGGTGGTGCCGGATTTACTTACGGGCATAATGCCGTCATGCAATTCTACCGTCCGGGAGATAAAGACCGGGCATACGGTGCACGAAAATACTGGACAGAAGCGATGAATGATACAGCTGCTCTTCAAATGCAATACCTCCGTTCTTTAATGGAAACCGTCGCTGTCGCTGATTGGAAAGAAGCGCAGGCAATGGTGGTGAATAACGGGATCCGTTATGACCGCGTTGCCGCTGCAGCAGGGACGAACTATTTGTTGTTTTATACTTACACCGGTAAAGACTTCAAATTACAATTAGGTAAATTGAAAGCTGCGTTTCTTTTAGCTTCCTGGTTTGATCCCAAAAACGGGAAGTATTTGGAATGGCGGAAAATTCCAAACAAGGGGATTCACACCTTTGATCCCCCGGGTGAACCGGGTGATGGCAACGATTGGGTACTTGTGTTAAAAACAACTGATGCAAAAAAGTAAAAATATTTTACTGGGTATTTCTTTCAGCGGATTAGTGGCCGTGCTTTTCCTGGCTGGTTGTACTTCGCCTAAAAAGGCCTATCTCTTCACATCTTTCCATGAGCCCGCAAATGAAGGTCTGCGGATGTTGTACAGCGAAGATGGGTATAAATGGAATGATCTTGATACGGTTCTGCTTCATCCAACGATAGGTCACCAGAAAGTAATGCGTGATCCCTCAGTGGTGCAGGGGCCTGACGGCGTTTTTCATTTGGTATGGACAAGCAGCTGGCAGGGTGATAAAGGCTTTGGATACAGCTCTTCCAAAGATCTGATCAATTGGACTCCGCAACAATTCATTCCCGTAATGGAAAAAGAACCATCCACGGTGAATGTTTGGGCGCCTGAATTGTTCTATGACGCCGATACAAAGAAATTCCTGATCATCTGGGCATCCTGTATTCCCGGTCGCTTCGAAAAAGGAATTGAAGCGGATAGCAATAATCACCGGATGTATATTACCACAACTACAGATTTCAAAACATTTTCACCAACACGTTTATTCCTTGATCCTGGATTCAGTGTAATAGATGCGGTGATCGTAAAAAGCGGAGTGAATGATTTTGTATTGGTCTTGAAAGACAATACCCGGCCAAACAGGAATATGAAAGTGGCCTTTGCTGATAAAGCAGAAGGACCCTATACAAATGTATCCGCCGCTTTTACTCCGAATTTTACCGAAGGACCTTCCGTTGTAAAAGTGAAAGATAACTGGATTATCTACTATGATG
Source organism: Terrimonas ginsenosidimutans (assembly GCF_022012415.1). Taxonomy (GTDB): domain Bacteria; phylum Bacteroidota; class Bacteroidia; order Chitinophagales; family Chitinophagaceae; genus Terrimonas_A; species Terrimonas_A ginsenosidimutans. The sequence goes on along the minus strand of NZ_JAKLTR010000006.1, from coordinate 119,232 downwards.
CCTATCAAAAGAAAACCTATGATGCGGTTACCACAAAAGATTTCACGCATTTTACTGATGCAAGCAGTTTGATAAGTGTTCCGGCGGGACATAAACACGGAACGATCGTTCCTGTTAGGAAAAAAGTGTTACAACAATTACTGAAGAATTTAAAGAAGCAATGAAAGCAGCAAGACAGATATTGATCGTCGCAGGAATTTGTGCAATGAATGTATCATTCGCGCAGGACACGATCCGTTATACCGGTGATGTATTGTCTAACGTAGATTATCACCATGGCCAGTTGCCGCTTGCAATGGGTGTTCACAATGTTCAGGTGATGCGGGCGAACCGTGACCTGAAAACAGCGGAGTATGGATTCGGATGGACCTATAATCACGCTCCGGATATGGCTTACTGGAATAACACGTTCTATCTTGAATATCTCAGTAATCCTGTCGGCGAACACATTCCGCCCGGACAAACCTTGCTGGTCACCTCAAAAGACGGCTACAAATGGACGGCTCCTGTTGTGATCTTCCCGCCGTATAAAGTGCCGGACGGGTTTAAGAAAGAAGGTGTAGCAACGGTTGCGAAAAATCTGGAGGCTGTCATGCACCAGCGTATGGGCTTTTATACTGCGTCGAATAAGAAATTGCTTGCCCTGGCTTATTACGGAATCGCACTTGATGCGAAGGACGATCCGAATGATGGAAATGGTATCGGTCGTGTTGTGAGGGAGATCAATGCAGATGGAACATTCGGACCAATCTATTTTATCCGGTACAATCATTCTTTTACGGAAAAGAACAGTGACTATCCTTTCTATAAAAAAAGTAAAGACAAAGCCTTTGTTGCTGCTTGCGATGAACTGCTCAGTAAACCGCTGATGATGCAACACTGGAACGAAGAAGCTGATCGGAATGATCCGCTGATCCCGCTGAAAAAAGATTTTAAGGCATTTAACTACTACCGCCTACCCGACAACAGGGTTGTAGGTTTGTGGAAACATGCTGTCACCTCTATCAGCGCAGACGAAGGCAAGACCTGGCAGTATAATCCAACACGCGCTATCAAATTCGTGAACAGTAATGCAAAGATCTGGGGGCAGCGCACCAGTGATGGGAAATTCGTAACGGTGTACAATCCCTCGGAATACAGGTGGCCGCTTGGGTTATCTGTGAGTGATGACGGACTGAACTTTAAAAACCTCTTGCTCGTTACCGGTGAGATCCCTCCAATGAGATATGGTGGCAACTATAAATCATACGGGCCACAATACGTTCGGGGCATGCTGGAGAACAATGGCACGCCTCCGGACGGAAAGGTATGGGTTGGGTATAGTATCAATAAGGAAGATATCTGGGTGGCCAGTATTCCCGTTCCCGTTCGTTCTGCAGAAACAAACCATGTGAATGAGACGTTCAGCATAATGCGGGATGGCGCTGAACTGAATTCATGGAATACGCATAGTGCTGTTTGGGCTCCGGTTTCAATCGGAAAAATGACTGATGGCAAAAAAGCATTGGTCCTGAAAGATAGCGACCCATTCGATTATGCAAAAGCGCAGAGATTGCTCCCTTCATCCAAACAGATCACGATCGAGTTCGGCGTTATTGCTGCACAAAATAACCAAGGTGTTTTACACGTCGAAGTACAGGATGCAAAAGGTCAGCCCGGCATGAGACTGGTGCTTGGTGCAGATAGCCTGATCATGGCGAAAACCGGCGCTCGTTTTAAAAAGATCACCGCCTATGCACCCGGACAGTTGTACAACGTACGCCTGGAACTGAACACTGAAACCCGTATGTACAAAGTGTATGTAAATGGCAAACCCGAAAACGGAAGCCTCACGCTCTTTTTCGCACCACTTGGTTCTATCGACAGGATCATGTTCCGTACAGGCGAAGCGAGAAACTTTCCTACACCTGAAACCCCGGCCGACAATTTTACCGACCTTCCTAACGCGGGAAAACGGGATCAGGAATCTACTTTCTATATCACCTATTTAAAAACAAGCAATAAGTGAATCCTATCCGTACCATATCTGTTTGTGTTATTTTGGGGATCTTTGTGTTAAGCAAAGCTATCGCCCAATCTCCCGCCATCCTCAAGCCCGAATCATTCAAACATTATGTTGATTACTTCAACAAAATGGAAGATGAGAACATCAAACAAGCCATCCCCAATGATAGCTCCTGGTGGTGGATGAAAAAGAATATTCCCTTGTTCGAATGCCCCCAGCAGAACTTTGAAGAAATGTTCTATTTCCGCTGGTGGACATTAAGAAAGCATATTAAGAAAACGGAGAAAGGCTACGCAATGACGGAGTTCCTGGTGCAACGCAGCTACGCCGACAAATACAATCTCATCAGCAGCGGTCTTGGTCATCATATTTATGAATCCCGCTGGTTGCACGATAAAAAATACCAGGACGAGAATCTCCTGATCTGGTATCGTGGCAACGATGGCAAACCTTTAAAACGTCTTCGCTTTTATAGTAGCTGGAATATTGATGCGATCTATAACCGATACCTGATCAATAAAGACACGAAATTCATCCTCGATCTTCTCCCTGATCTCGAGGCAGATTATGCAGCATGGGAAGCTGAGAAACGTTTGCCCGGCGGGCTTTACTGGCAATATGATGTCCGCGATGCAATGGAAGAAACCATCAGTGGTGGCCGCAAAGAAAAGAATGCAAGACCCTCTATCAATAGTTATATGTTCGGTAACGCAAAAGCGCTGGCTGCCATTGAAGCCTTAGCCGGAAATACCGACAAACAAAAACTGTATACTGCAAAAGCTGATTCCATCAGGCAATTGCTTCAATCAAAACTATGGAGCAGTAAGGATACATTTTTTGAAGTGTTGAAAGAAGCAGATACGCTCGCAAACGTAAAAGAGGCGATCGGTTTTATTCCCTGGTATTTCAACTTACCCGATGCCAGATTTGATAATGCCTGGAAAGTGGCCAATGATACGACCGACTTCTCTGCACCGTTCGGATTAACGACAGCAGACAGAAGTCATCCGCAATTCCGCACACATGGCTGTTGCAATTGCGAATGGGACGGTGCTGTATGGCCATTTGCAACCGCGCAAACGCTTACCGCAATGGCAAACCTGTTGAATACCCGCCAGTCTGCCCCGGTTAACAGAGCCAACTATTTCGATCATTTGGAAACCTATGTAGAGTCTCAATATTATCGTGGCCGTCCATACATTGGAGAATATCTCGATGAGAAAACCGGTTACTGGTTGAAAGGTGACCAGGAGAGAAGCCGGTATTATAATCACTCTACATTCAATGATCTGATCATCACTGGCCTTGTCGGCTTACGCCCACGCGAAGACAACAAGATCGAAGTAAATCCATTATTGCCTGCGGATAAATGGGACTGGTTCTGCCTGGATAATGTGTCATATCATGGAAAGATCATCACGATTGTATGGGATAAGACAGGTGGCAAATACAAAAAAGGAAAGGGATTCAGTGTATGGGCGAACGGAAAAAAACTTACCTCAAGCGAATCATTGCAAAAGCTTGAAGCAAACCTTTAATGAAAAGGATGAAATATATATCATTGATTGTTTTTTCATTGTTGATCTGCCATACCGCCTTTCTGCAGCAAACAGAAAAGTTGTATCTCTCCGGCAAAGGAAAGGACGATGGTATCAAATGGGACTTCTTTTGTACAGCCGGGATGAACGCCGGTAAATGGAGCACTATTTCGGTCCCTTCCTGCTGGGAATTGCAGGGCTTTGGAAAATATGATTACGGCTTTGCAAAAGACAGCATTCGCGGAAAGGAGAGTGGTTTATACAAGTATAAGTTCAGCGTTCCTTCTGGCTGGCGCGGCAAAAAGATCAACATCGTATTCGAAGGTTCGATGACGGATACTGAGGTAAAGATCAATGGAAAGTTAGCAGGTGAAAAGCACCAGGGAGCTTTCTATGCGTTTAAATATGACATAACAGATTTGCTCAATCAATCGGGGGAAAATCTGCTGGAAGTGAAAGTCGACAAGCATTCCGCCAATGCCTCGGTTAATGAAGCGGAGCGTAAGGCAGACTTTTGGATCTTTGGCGGCATCTTCCGGCCTGTTTTCCTGGAAGCACTGCCTGTTCAATTTCTTGACGAACTCGCGATCGATGCAAAAGCAAATGGCTTGCTTCAGGCAAACCTGAAAGTGAACGGAGCAAAAGACGGGCAGTTGAATGCGAGAGTGTACGCCGGCAATGGAAAGCAATTACTTTCTTCGTTTACACAAAGTTTCGCTTCATCTCAATCGACAATATCAATTGGTAAAAAGATCGCTGGAGTAAAGAACTGGTCGCCGGAATTCCCTGAATTGTATTTCCTGGAAATTGATCTTATTGCCGGAGGAAAAAAAGTACATACAATCCGTCAACGTTTTGGTTTCCGAACCGTTGAACTCAAACAAAGGGACGGTATCTATGTAAATGGTGTGAAAGTAAAAATGAAAGGCGTCAACCGCCATTCCTTCTGGCCAACAAGTGGACGCACCACCAGCAAAGAGATCAGCATTAAAGATGTGTTGTTGATGAAGGAAATGAACATGAACGCAGTAAGGATGGCGCACTATCCGCCAGACGACCATTTTCTTGATGTTTGTGATTCACTCGGTCTATTCGTAATGGATGAACTCGCTGGCTGGCATGGTAACTATGATACGCCCACCGGAACGAAATTATTGAGAGAAATGATCAGTCATGATCAGAACCATCCTTCGATCATCTTTTGGGCAAATGGAAATGAAGGTGGTCACAATTTTGACCTCGACAAATTCTTCACTGAATTCGACCTCCAGAAAAGACCGGTGGTTCATCCATGGCAATTGTTCAATGGTGTCGAAACCCAACACTACCGCGAATATAACTATGGTATTGGAAGCTATGATAACGGCCGTGAGATCGTCATGCCCACTGAATTTCTGCATGGGCAGTTTGATGGAGGTCACGGCGCCGGTCTCGAAGATTACTGGGAATCCATGTGGCATCGTCCACGCGCTGCCGGCGGGTTCCTGTGGGATTTCGCAGACCAGGGCATTGTTCGCCGTGATCTGAAAGACTCGATCGATACTGATAAGCATCGCGGCGCAGATGGCATCGTAGGACCCTATCATGAGAAAGAAGGAAGCTTTTTTGCCATTAAAGAGATTTGGAGCCCGGTCTATATTTTTCCAAAAGAGATCACTTCCGGATTCGATGGAAAAATTGAGTTGGAGAACAGGTTCCATTTCACCAATATCAATCAATGCAAATTCAGTTTTGTACTGAAGAAGTTACTATCCGGACAGTCCGGAACCGGGACGGTCATTGTTTCTTCGATAAAACCATTGGAGAAGGGAGCTTTGCAAATAAAGCTTCCGGCCGATTGGAAAGATTTTGATGTGTTATATTTAACGGCCAAAGGTGCTGATGGCAGGGAGATCTTCACCTGGAGTTTTCCAATCATTCAGCCGCAGATGGTGATCAACAGGATGATCCCGAAAACAGGATCGGAAAAGTTAAGTGTTGAGCTGAGAGATTCTGTCTACCATGTGTCGTCAGGTGAAATGCAGGTCGCGATTCACGAACGAACAGGGCTGCTGACAAAAGTGACCGTCAAGGGCAAAGACCTTCCTTTTAACAATGGACCGGTGATCCAGCAGGGTATTAATAACTTTGGGAAATTCAGTTTCAGACAACAGGGTGACACTTTGGTGATAGAATCGGCATTCGACAGGAAACTTCATTATAATACACTGCAATGGACATTCTATCCCTCAGGATGGATCAAAATGAAGGTTAACTATTTTCCGGCGGAATACTTCACGGATTTAGTTGGGGTGAATTTTTCGTTTCCGGAAAGCCAAATGAGGAGTGTTGACTATATGGGCAAAGGGCCATATCGTGTGTGGAAGAACAGGATGAAGGGAAATCAGTTCGGCATCTGGAATAAAACTTATAACGGCACGGAAACGGGCGAAACCTGGATCTATCCAGAGTTTAAAGGGTATCATGCAAATATGTACTGGTGCCGTTTTAATACATCCGGACAATCGTTTACTGTCGCAACTGAGGATGAAGATCTCTTCTTCCGTTTGTTTACGCCGGCATTTAAAGACGATGCCTGGCATAACTATATGCTGGTATTCCCGGAAGGAGATATTTCCTTTATGCAGGGTATTGCTGGTATTGGAACAAAGACACAACGAAGAGAAACAACAGGCCCGATGGGGATGAAGAATATTTTTTACGATTACGAGAAAGATCCGACGAGATATAAAACTATTACGCTTTACTTTAATTTTTCAGGGAATGAAACCCGTTATTAGAACATTCATTGCTTTGCTGCTTCTCTGCTCTGTTGCGCAGGCGCAGGTGGAAATAAGAAATCTCCAATGCGAATTGCAGGTTGATCCGGTTGCGATCGATCAGAAGCAACCGCGTTTCAGTTGGCAATTGCAAAGCAGCTCACGTGGCGTTCAGCAAACGGCGTATCAGATCTGGGTGGCCAGCAGCGAAAAAGCATTGAATGAACAAAAAGCGGATATCTGGAATTCCGGAAAGGTTTCCTCCGCTGATGCAATACTGGTCCCATTCAAAGGCGCAACCCTGCAATCAAATAAAACCTATTACTGGAAAGTGAAAGTGTTCACTAGTAAAGGCGAAACGGAGCTGAGCAAAACGGCGCGCTTCGGGACTGCCTTTCTTTCGGGAAAAGAATGGAAAGCCCAGTGGATCGGTATAGACAGCGCTTTCGCATGGGATAGCGTAACGCAATGGTCGCGACTCTCCGCAAGATATCTTCGTAAAGATTTTAATGCTGTATCTAAAGTCAAAAATGCACGTGTTTATATTTCGGGTGTTGGTAACTATGAGTTGTATATAAACGGAAAGAAAATAGGAGACCAGGTGCTTGCTCCTAACCCGACTGATTACAGGAAGAAAGTTTTGTACAACGCATTCGATGTTTCCGCTGATATAAAGAACGGCAATAACCTTGTGAAGGTGGTTTTAGGGAACGGTCGCTACTTTACCATGCGACAGAATTTCAAACCGCAAAAGATCAACACCTTTGGCTTCCCAAAACTTTTGTTTCAACTGGAGCTTGAATACGAGAACGGAAAGAAACAAACTATCATCAGCGACAAGTCATGGAAACTTACAACTGACGGACCCATCAGAACGAACAATGAGTACGATGGCGAAGAATATGATGCACGAAAGGAATCGGTTCTCGCGGAAATGTATAAAAACGCCAGTCACAAGAACTGGTTTAATGCTCGTGTTGTTGCCGCGCCTGCCGGAATACTTTCCTTGCAGCCGAACGAGCCAATGAAAGTAAAACAAACCATCAAACCTGTCGCGATCAGGAAAATTAATTCGGATCGCTATATCCTTGATATGGGACAGAATTTTTCCGGTTGGCTTCAGATCAAAGTGAAGGGAAATGCAGGCAATAAAGTAACGCTTCGTTTTGCGGAGAGCCTGCAGTCAAACGGCGATCTTTATACAGCGAACCTCCGCGATGCGAAAGTAACGGATATTTACACGTTAAAAGGCGGGTCTGAAGAAACCTGGAGACCATCATTCGTGTATCACGGTTTTCGATATGTAGAAGTAACGGGTTTCCCTGGCGAGCCGACAGCAAATAATTTCGAAGGTCAGCTTGTATTTGATGATCTTTCCACGATCGGGACATTTACATCTTCTAATGCCACCATCAACACCATCGTGAAGAATGCGTGGTGGGGAATTGCATCCAATTATAAAGGAATGCCGGTTGACTGTCCGCAACGGAATGAGCGCCAACCCTGGTTGGGTGATCGCGCAACCGGATCAAAAGGGGAGAGCTTTCTCTTCAATAACGCCAGGCTGTATGCCAAATGGCTGGATGATATCGAAGAATCACAAACAGCAGAAGGCGCGATCCCCGACGTTGCGCCCGCGTTCTGGAATTACTACAGCGATAATATGACCTGGCCCGGAACTTATCTGCTCGTTGCTGATATGCTCTATCGCCAGTTCGGTGATAAAGGATCAATTGTGAAGCATTATCCATCCATGAAGAAATGGATGAACTATATGCAGACGAAGTATATGAAGAACTATATCGTTGGGAAAGATAAATACGGTGACTGGTGTGTGCCCCCTGAATCGCTGGAGATGATCAAGTCGCAGGATAGCACGCGTACAACAAGAGGTGATCTTATTGCAACGGCTTACTTCTATAAGTTTTTGGAAATGATGCAGGAGTTTGCAATGCTATCCGGACAATCGGCTGATGTAAAATCATACCAGGATCTTGCCTTGCAGGTCAAGCAGGCATTCAATACGCGTTTTTATAACAGGCAGAAGAAGTGCTACGATAATAATACGGTAACAGCGAATTTACTGCCGCTTCATTTTGGGATCACTCCGGACAGCCTGCAGGATGGCGTGTTCAATAATATCTACGCCAAGATCCGGATTGAAAATAAAATGCATATCAGCACCGGCGTGATCGGAACGCAGTGGCTGATGCGTGGTCTTTCTGAATTCCAGCGTTCGGACATCGCTTATACACTTGCCTCGAATAAAACCTATCCGAGCTGGGGTTATATGGCGGAGAATGGCGCGACTACCATTTGGGAGCTCTGGAATGGCAATACAGCTAACCCGCAAATGAATTCGCAGAATCACGTGATGCTGCTTGGAGACTACCTGATCTGGTTGTATGAAAACGTAGCAGGTATCAAATCTGATGATAAAGAAATTGGGTTCAGGAAGATCATCATGAAACCGGAGATCATTGATGGACTTGATCATGCTTCCGCTTCTTATGAATCGCCATATGGCACGATCCGGAGCGAATGGAAGAAAGAGAATGAACAGAATAAATTCAGCTGGAAGATCAGTGTTCCTGCGGGCGCTACTGCTGAGATCTACATTCCTGCTAACGCTGCTGAAGCGGTCACAGAGTCAAACCGTACTTTGGATAAAGCGGAGGGCGTGAAGCTGATACGTATGCAGGTTGGCTATGCAGTATTGGAAATTGGATCTGGCAATTATTCTTTTGAAGTAAATAACCTGTTTCGCAAAGGCATTGTAAAAGATGAATTCATATTCGAAAGAGCATCCTTTCCAGAAAGTCATGCTTCAACGATTGCTGAAACGCCCGAAGGCCTGATAGCTTCATGGTTCGGCGGAACAAAAGAAGGTACAAAAGATGTTTGCATCTGGGTAAGCCACCTGAAAGGTGGTCAATGGTCTGAACCGGTAAAAGTCGCCGATGGCGTGCTGAATGACAGCACGCGTTACGCTTGCTATAATCCGGTATTGTACCAGGTACCTAACGGAGAACTGCTGTTGTTCTATAAAATTGGACCGAATGTAGCAGGCTGGACTGGCTGGATGATCCGTTCTAAAGATAACGGTCATACATGGTCGCCACGGGAAGCCCTGCCTGCGGGTTATCTCGGGCCGATCAAGAACAAACCTGTACTGGTAGGCAATCGCCTGATCTGTCCTTCCAGTACAGAGAAGAATGGATGGAAAGTTCATTTTGAAGTGACGACAGATTGGGGAAAGACCTGGACAAAAACAGATTCGATCAATGATGGGAAAACTTTCAGCGCGATCCAGCCAAGCATCCTTACTTATCCCGATGGAAGCCTGCAGGTTCTTTGCCGCAGTCGCAACATGACCGTGAACGAATCATGGAGCCGGGATGGTGGGAAAACCTGGAGCCCGATGCGCGCTTCTTCGTTGCCGAATAATAATTCAGGTACAGATGCAGTGACATTGAAAGACGGTCGTCAACTGATCGTCTATAATCACGCTGTTCCCAATTCAACCTGGGTAAACAATAAAGGGCCGCGCACTCCTTTGAATGTAGCAGTATCAAAAGATGGTAAGAACTGGGAAGCAGCACTGATCCTGGAAGATTCTCCGGTAAGCCAGTATTCTTATCCTTCGGTAATTCAAACATCAGACGGATTGGTTCATTTTGTATACACATGGAGACGTGAACGCATTAAGCATGTTGTGTTGGATCCTTCCAAACTTGAGTTGAAACCGATCGTGGATATCAACTGGCCGATGAAAACGGTTTCGGGTGGGAAAACGTATGATGATTAGACTGGCGTAGGTTTCCCGCAGATTACGCAGATTATATCCTTCTATTTGAGACTGATCTGCGAAATCTGCGGGAACCTTTCCGCGAATTAATAACACTATCAGACATTGGATCAACATGGCTATAACCCCGATCATAAAAAAATCTCTTCTGTTTTTTTGCGGCATGGCCTGGTACACGGGCAATGCACAAAACTCCGATGATCGCTATGCAAAGCCCCTTAAGCAGGTCATCAAAGAAGTAGAGCAACGATTTCATATCCGCATAAAATATGCTGATACGATGATCGCCGACAAACAGGTGACGTATGCTGATTGGCGTTACCGGCAGGATGCAGAAACAACGCTGGAGAAGATTCTTTCTCCCTTTGACCTGATCGCCAAGAAAGAATCTGATTCTGTATACAAACTTGGCACATTCGAATATCACCGCTGGAAAGTAGAAGACGGTTGGGCCGAACTGGATCGGATAGCTGGGCAATATAATAACAAGACCGAATGGGAAACGAGGAAGGCAGATTTAAGATCCTGTATGATCAAAGCACTTCAATTGGATCTTGCGCCGATTGCTTTGTCGAAACCAATTACAACGGAAGTAAGAAAGTATGATGGATATACCGTTCAGAATATCGCGATTGAAATTTTACCCGGCATTTATGTAAATGGTTCTTTATACAAGCCTGCAAAATATAAAGGCCGCATTCCTGTGATCCTTAGCCCGGATGGGCATTGGGCGAAGCAACGTTATCGGGCAGATTGCCAGCTGCGTTGTGCTTCTTTGGCTAAGATGGGCGCGATGGCATTCAGTTTTGATCTTTTTGCGTGGGGAGAATCGTTGCTGCAATTCAAATCAGAAGATCATCGCCGTAGTTTATCGATGAGTTTCCAGGTGCTGGGTGGTATCCGGATCCTCGATTATCTTCTTGCCTTGAAAGATGCTGACACTACTCGCGTAGGGATAAGTGGTGGCTCCGGAGGAGGAACCCATACGGCTTTACTTACTGCACTGGATGATCGTATCAAATGCAGCGCACCGGTTGCTTCCGTTTCATCCTACTTCTATGGTGGTTGTCCTTGCGAAAGTGGTATGCCCATTCATGCATGCGGTGGTGGAACGGATAATGTGGAGATCGCGGCGATGGCTGCACCGAGACCTCAGCTGGTAGTCAGTGATGGAAAGGACTGGACGGATCGTATGCCGGAGCACGATCTTTCTTATTTAAAAAAGATCTATAGTTGGTATGATAAGTCTGAGTCGATATCAAATGTGCATCTGAAAGAAGAAGGACATGATTTCGGGATCAACAAGCGGACTGCGGTGTATGAATTCATGGCAAAGCAGTTATCACTTGATTTAAATTTAATTAAGAATACAACCGGAAAAATAGATGAGTCTTTTGTTACGATTGAAAAAGAGCCGATGATGTATGTATTCGGTGCAAACGCAGAACGTTTACCGGCAAATGCAGTAAAAGGTTTTGAAAATGCGGAACGCTTATTTTACCAGTTAAAAAGAAACTGATCATGTCTGCGAAGCGATTGTTATTTGGGTTAATGCTGTTCGTTATGTTTGTTCCGGCGATTTCGATGGCGCAATCAAAGCATCGTTATAAGATAGGATTGATCGACCTGATGTTATTGAAGCGGCAAAAGTTAGGAGCGATCACCCTCACTAAAGAACTTGGCGCTGATGGCGTAGAAGTAGATATGGGTGGATTGGGAAACCGTCCCACTTTCGACAATCAGTTGCTGGTAGATTCCGTACGCGCACAATTTTTGGCGAAAGCAAAAGAGCTTAACGTTGAGATCTTTTCCCTGGGGATGACGGGTTACTATGCACAGTCATTCTGCAGTCGTGATGAATATAAACAGTCGATCGAAGACTGTATTAAAACGATGAAACTAATGAAAGTGAGAACGGCCTTTCTGCCACTTGGAGTGCAGTGCGACCTGGTGAAGAATCCGGAACGAAGGGATTCAGTGATAGCGCGGTTGAAAGTGGCAGGTAAGATGGCGCAAAAAGCAGGGGTGGTGATCGGAATAGAAACATCATTAAGCGCAACCGAAGAGGTAAAGTTGCTAAAAGATATCGGATCAAAGGCGATCAAAATATATTTCAATTTCTCCAATCCATTAAAAGAAGGCCGTGATCTTATTGCCGAATTGAAAATTCTTGGGCGGAAGAACATTTGCATGATCCATGCTACAAATAAGGATAGCGTTTGGCTGCAGAACGATCCGCAGATCGATATGCAGCTCGTGAAGAAAACCCTCGATGAGATGAAATGGAAAGGTTGGCTGGTGATTGAGCGGAGTAGGGATGCGACAAAGCCGAGGGAGGTGAAGTACAATTTTGGAGCGAATACGGCGTATTTGAAGGGAATTTTTCAAGAGTGAAAATTGTTATTCCGGACCTAAAGGAACTATACTCAAAGATGTTTCGTAATATCCATGCTTTGATGCAGGATTCGAATAATTTCTATATGTGTAGCATTATCTATCGTTCTATAAAAGATGGTATGAGATTTTATTCGAGAACTACGGTAGTTTTTTCTAATATGGCCGAAATCTCTTCCTGACCCAGGACGATTCCCAAGCAATTCCATTTCTTTGAGGATTAGACTTACATAAAGGTCAGCCTGGTCAATCGACCAATTTTCAAATGTGTACTGCCATATATTTTCTAAGTCATTTTTTGCCGCATTACTTATCTCGTACGGCATTTTTTTTATGTTTTGTATGAAGTGATTTCAGGAATTTTCCTGCATTGAAATCCTTAACCATTCCGGATTTTTCACCTTTCTCCAGCTCCTGAATTAGATTCTTTTTTTTATTCTGCTCGTCCTCAAACAACCTTAAAGCGGCCCGTACTACTTCACTTGCAGAAGCATACCGTCCACTTTTGACTTCAAGAGAGATAAAATTTTCAAAATAGTCGCCGAGAAGTATGGAAGTATTTTTCGCCATAAATTAAGTTTGCATAAATATACCAATTATTGGTATTTCTGGTCGAAGGACAGAAATAATTTTCGTTCAAATCAAGGGAAGCTCAAAACCTTCACATGGTGTAGGGGAACGCGGCGGAACGATACGCGGCGAGCGCCGCGAAAACAGCCGTTGAGAAATTGTATTTCGCCGCGCCCGCTGCGTATCGCCGTGTCCGCCGCGTTCCACTTACGCCCGTCATACATCCCACTCTTACTTTACCTGAAAAGTCGCCGGGCTCTCAAATAGTAAAATCTTCCATCTTTTTAACGATTCCTCACATTTCCCAGCGTCCCGCATAGGGCTACATTTATTTGCTAAATGCCTGTCTCTTAAGCATGAAACGATTGCCTGTTTGCCTGTCTGCTCTATTTATTCTCCTGCTTGTATTTTCCAGCCAGGCAGCAACAATATACCTGTCCACCACCGGCAACGATAAAAACCCTGGCACCAAAGATCAACCACTCGCAACACTCAACGCTGCTTTAAGAAAAGCGAGAGAACTCCGCCGTTTAAAAGATCCATCTATTGAAAACGGCATCCATATTATTATTTCAGGTGGCATCTATAATTTGTATGAACCTGTCTTTATTCGGCCAGAGGATGCCGGTACAAAAGCCAGCCCCACATATATCGAAGCTGCTCCTAATGAACAACCCATACTATCTGGCGGTGTTACCATCAACAATTGGAAAAAGCTTTCACAAAAAGTAAACGGCCTTTCCGCAACCGCACAGAAAAATGTTTGGATTGCTGATGTTCCCAGATGGGCCGGTCGACCCGCTGAATTCCGCCAGTTCTGGGTCAATGATCGCAAAGCTATCCGCGCGCGCGATTGCAATGGCGATACGATGAACCGCATTCTTTCATGGGATCATGCGAATCAGCAATGCTGGATAAAAAATCCTTCCTTTCAATTGTCCAATGATCCCGGCGCTGCTGAAATGTTCATCCATCAATGGTGGGCGGTTGCATCATTGCGGATAAGCAAATGGGAGAGAAGGGCCGATAGCATGCTGCTCAGTTTCCATCAACCTGAAAGCCGCGTCCAGAGCGAACATCCCTGGCCTGCTCCGTGGATCTCTGCTGAAACAGGCAACTCTGCTTTCTATCTGACCAATTCATTACCCTTCCTTGATTCCCCTGGAGAGTGGTATCTCGATATCGCTGCAGGCAAATTGTATTACTGGCCACGCCCGGGCGAAGATCTGAAAACGGCGAAAGCGATCGTTCCGCAATTGGAAACACTTTGCCGTATTGAAGGTACGATCGACCATCCTGTAGAACATATTTACTTCAACGGGATCTCCTTTCAACACAGCACCTGGCTTCGCCCTTCACGCGAGGGGCATGTGCCGCATCAGGCAGGTATGTATATGCTCGATGCATACAAATTAAAAACACCGGGTACACCCGACAAAGCTTCTTTGGAAAACCAGGCCTGGGTCGGGAGACCGGCAGCTGCTGTGAATGTTCAATTTGCACAGCAGATAAAATTTGAACATTGTTCTTTCCGTCATCTCGCTTCTACTGGTCTGGACTACGGAAAAGCGACAGCCAATAGTGAGATCACCGGCAATCTCTTCCAGGATATCGGTGGCACTGGTATGCTGGCTGGTGTTTTCTCGGATGAATCTACGGAAGTTCATCTTCCATATTTACCAAAAGATGAAAGGGAGAAATGCAGCAACCTTCGTATTACAAACAATCTGATCAATGATGTCACCAATGAAGATTGGGGGGCTGTTGGCATTGGTGCCGGCTATGTAAATGATATCGCTATTGAACATAACGAGATCTATGATGTATCCTATTCCGGGATCAGCATAGGATGGGGCTGGACAAAAACAACCAATGCGATGAAGAATAATCGCATCGTCGCCAACAAGATCCATCATTATGGAAAACATATGTATGATGTGGCCGCGATCTACACTTTATCCGCACAACCCGGTTCATCGATCAGCGAAAATTATATTGATAGTATTTACAAAGCCCCTTACGCACATATTCCCGCTCACTGGTTCTATATCTATACAGATGAAGGTTCTTCCTATATCACTATAAAGAATAACTGGACGCCTTCGCAAAAATATTTGCAGAATGCAAATGGTCCGGGTAATGAATGGACGAATAATGGTCCGCAGGTATTTCCATCTGTAAAGAATAATGCAGGCATCCAGGATAATTTTAATTCTCTTCTTGCAATGAAGGGACCTGTCGATCAAAACCGGCTGATCAATAAAGAACATCCCGCGCTTATTGAATTGGTAACCCAACCCGGTAAGTCGTTGGATACATCAAAGCTGAACGCGGTACTCCGAAAGAATAAGATCAGCACTTCATCTGTATACAAATGGAATGATCACTACGTAATATTTGATCGGGTTGCCGACCAGTTTGTTTTGTTGAATGCATTAAAGAAAGAACTGACCGGCGTAACTGTCAGGAATTACCAGGATCCGTTTTATGATTACAACCGCAGTTACTGTCCAGATACAACAACCATTGCGGAATGGGATCATGTTTTATTGACAGCAAATTTAGTCGGAGATAAAAAGCGTCAGCAAGAATACCTCGACATGCATGCCAGTCAATTAGAGAAATGGCCTGAAGTATCCCGGGGATTCTGCAATGCATCCTTCCAGCGGTTATTGATCTACCGCAATGGACGGCAGCTGATGCTCGTGATCAGCATTCCCAAAGGAAAGACGCTTGCTGAGCTTGATCCGCTGACAACAAAGAATAATCCACGTGTTGATGAGTGGAACAAAATCATGAAGAAATACCAGGAAGGAATCCCCGGAACAAAGCAGGGTGAGACCTGGGTATTCCTGACACCTTTATCAAAACCGTAAAACCTGTTTATGTTGAATATTGGCATTCTTGGATTGGGCGAAGGCCGCAGCACTATTTCCGCTGCATTGCAAAGTCCGAAGTTGCAACTGAAAATGATCTGCGATCAGAATATTGCTTTATGTCGCCAACGGGCCGATGAATTTAAAGTGTATGATCACACCACTGATTACAATGAGATGCTGAAAGATGACAGCATCGATATCATTGCGATCTACACGCCGGATCACCTGCATGCCGAACATGTAAAGCAGGCGCTTTTGCATAACAAGCATGTTGTTTGTACCAAACCGTTCATTGATGATCTGTCAGCCGCAAAAGAGCTGATCGAATTACAGAAGTCAACCGGGAAGAAGGTCTTTGTCGGACAAAGTTCCCGCTTTTTTGAACCAATGAAAAAGCAGCGCCAGGATTATGATCAGGGGTTGATCGGTGAATTGATCACTGTTGAGGCGTATTATCATGCAGACCATCGCTGGTTTCTCGCAAAGCCATGGTCACTGCAGCAATCCTTCAAATGGCTCTATGGTGGGTTAAGTCATCCTGTTGATTTTATCCGCTGGTATCTACCCAATATAGAGGAAGTGATGGGTTACGGAATGTTGAGCAGCAATGGTAGGAATGGCGGCTTGAAAAATTTCGATACGATGCACTTTATTTTTAAAGCAACAGATGGCCGGATCGCGCGCGTAAGCGGTGCGTACACAGGCCCCGTTCAACCTGTAACGCGCGATAGTGAGATGAGCTGTATTCTCCGTGGTGATCTTGGTTGCTCGCAGGGAGACTATATGGATCTCCGTTATGCGATCACTGATAAGACCGGCGAAGAGCGTATACTGACATGGGAACATAAACTGAAACATTATTTCCGGTTTGAAGGCAAAAGCCATCATGCCGGAGAATACCAGAATTACCTGGAGTATTTCGTTGATTCTATCGAACAGGATTTCACGGCCTATCCTGATCTGAAAGAAGGAATAGGAACTATTGCATTGCTGCAGGCAATGGATAGGAGCCTTCATACGGGAAAACCGGTGAAGGTGGCGGATGTGATGGCAGAACATGGGCTTTAGATTGGTAGACCGTAAGTTCCCGCGGATTTACGCTGATGGATACGCAGATGCGCAGATTAGTTCCCGATAACAGATGGATATCTGCGCATCTGCGCTTGATCAGCGTAATCTGCGGGAACCTACGCCAGACGAATAAACAATTAAACTTTTAAACTTTCGTGAACAACATCCTTTCCAAACTCCAAACGATCGATTACGCCATTGTCGGCGTATACCTGCTGATATTGCTATACATCGGTTACAGGGCAAGTTTTGGAAAGAAGAAGAAAGACGACGAAACACTGTTCCTCGCCGGCAAATCTCTCAGCTGGTATAGCATCGGTTTTAACATGTGGGGCACGAATGTTGGCCCGTCCATGTTGCTCGCATTTGCCAGCATTGGTTATACCACAGGCATTGTTGCGGGCAACTTTGAATGGTATGCCTTTGTATTCCTTTTATTACTGGCAATGGTTTTCGCTCCGCGATATCTCGCCAGCAAAGTGACAACGATGCCGGAATTCATGGGCCAGCGTTATGGTGATGGTACAAGAAATATTCTTGCATGGTATGCATTGATCAAGATCCTGATCTCCTGGCTATCGCTTGGATTGTTTGCAGGAGGTTTCCTGGTAAGACAGATCCTGAATATCCCGATGACGCAGTCGGTGATCGTGCTGGTGTCGTTCGCTGGCTTATTCGCTTTTGCCGGTGGATTAAAAGCCATTGCCAGGGTAAATGTTTTCCAGATGATCTTATTGATCATCGTCTCACTCATGTTGACGATCATTGGTATTCACAAGATCGGTGGCATATCGGAGCTGTTCAATCGGGCACCTTCTGAATACTGGAACCTGATCCGCCCTGCAAATGACCCGGGTTATCCATGGCCTGCGATATTGTTAGGTTATCCTGTGGCCGCCATTGCATTCTTCTGCACAGATCAGGCAATGGTTCAATCTGTTCTTGGAGCGCGTAATCTGGAACAGGGGCAGCTGGGCGTAAGTTTTATCGGTTGGTTGAAGATCCTGTCGCTGCCGTTATTTATCATCCCGGGAGTTATCTGCTATGAATTATACCCGGGCTTAGCTGATCCGAATGAAGCGTATATGACACTCGTCACAAATCTTTTTCCTCCGGGATTAAATGGATTGGTGATAGTAGTACTAATAGCAGTATTGGTTGGAACGATCGGTTCATCGTTAAATGCATTAAGTACCGTCTTTACAACAGACATCTATGTAAAACGCATCAATCCATCGGCCTCTAACAAACAGATCATTAAGGTCGGACGTGTTGCAGTAATAGCAGGCTGTTTATTTGCGATCCTGATGGTAATTGCAATTGATAGCATCAAAGGATTGAACCTGTTCGACGTCTTCCAGGCTGTACTTGGCTTTATCGCGCCGCCGTTGTCTGTTGTATTCCTGCTGGCTGTATTCTGGAAACGGACCACGCGCAAAGCGATCAACTTTACCTTGTCTGCGGGATCAGCCATCAGTCTCGGTATCGGCGTTCTTTATCTCTGGGTATTTCCGGCAAGCGAATACAAATTCTGGCCGCACTACCTGCTGTTGTCATTTTTCATTTTTGCATTTCTAATGGTATTGGCGATGATCATTTCCCTGAGGGATAAAGAGCCACCGCCTGCAGTTGTTATTAAAAAACAAGATCTTCCACGTCCTACCAAATTAGTTTGGCGCGTATGGGTCGCCCTGATCATTGTCATGATCAGCTTGTATATATTCTTTAACGGTTTTTAATGCTTGCTATGATGTATAACAATATTTACCAGAAAGGAATGAAACGCAGAATTGTATTTCCTGCGTTGTTGGTTTTATTCAGTTTGTGCCTGTCTGCGCAGAAAGCTACCTGGATCTGGTATCCGGGGGATTTCGAGATTTCTCTGGCCAATAAGATGCAGAACCGACGCACCGAACGTGGTACATTTTTCCCGGTATTCTGGAAAATGGATAATCATTATGTACTGATGGATTTTCATAAGGTGTTTCAGCTTGATCAGCCGGAGAAAGTGAGCCTTTTCGTAGAAGGCGAATACAATGTAAAGCTGGATGGAAAAGCATTTGAAGGAAGTCCATCTGAGATCACTGTTCCCGCAGGTAAACATAAGATCAATATCAAAGTCTTCAACCAGGCACAAGTACCTGCCATATTCGTAAAAGGAAATAAAGTGGTTTCCGATTCGACCTGGCTGGTAACTTTTGAAGATAAAGAATGGATCGATGAAACGGGTAAGACCTCCGATATCTCCGCAACTGAATGGTTGAAAGCAGGAAGCTGGAACTTTAATTCGCCGCAACAAAAACCTTCTGCATTTGCCCTACCTGTGAGAAGGCAATCCGCTGTTTCAAATCAGAAAGCGAAAGGAGCTATGCTGGTAGACTTTGGAAAAGAAACGCTTGGCTTTATTGAGCTGCACGGCTTAAGCGGTAAGGGGAATCTGTCCGTTTACTACGGCGAATCAAAAGAAGAAGCTTTGTCTACCGAACATTGTGAGGCGCTTGATAGAAAGGCGGTAGATTTTTCTTCCAAAACGAATTATCGGTTTCCTTTATCAAAAGCTTTCCGGTTTGTGAATATTCAATACGATAACGGCGTGAACCTCGATTCTGTTTCCATGTTGTATGAATATGCTGATCTGAAGGAACGCGGTGGATTCAAATGCAACGATGCAGAAGTGAACCGTATCTATGATATTTCGAAGTATACATTCGAACTGAATACACGCGAATTCTTTATCGATGGTATCAAACGTGATCGCTGGATCTGGAGCGGTGATGCCTATCAGAGCTACCTGATGAATTATTACCTGTATTTTGACCGGCCGACTGTTGAACGGACCATGCTCGCTCTTCGTGGCAAAGATCCTGTAACTGGTCATATCAATACGATCATGGATTATACCTTCTACTGGTTCATTGGAATCTATGATTATTATCTCTATACGGGTGATCTCACATTTATTCAACAGTTCTACCCACGCATGCAATCCCTGATGGACTATTGTCTGTCACGCAGGAATAAGTATGGATTGCTGGAAGGATTACCCGGCGACTGGCTGTTTATTGATTGGGCTGCAGGTTTAAGTAAAAAAGGCGAACTTAGTTTTGAGCAATTGCTTTTCTGCCGGAGTCTCGAAACCATGGCACTTTGCGCCGGCATCACTGGTGATGAAAAAGGAAAGGACGAATACGCAAAGCTGGCTGCCGATCTGAAAGAGAAGATCTTTTCCCTTTACTGGAATCCGGCAAAGAATGCGCTTGTCCATAGCCGGATAGATGGTAAGCAGACTGATAATGTGACGCGCTACAGCAATATGTTCTCCATCTTCTTCAATTATTTCAATGAATCACAAAAGCAATCAGTAAAGAACTCTGTGCTGCTGAATGATTCTATTCAAAAGATCACAACGCCATATATGCGTTTCTATGAACTGGAGGCTTTATGCGCCATGGGTGAACAGGACTACGTAATGAAAGAAATGAAAAGTTACTGGGGTGGGATGCTGAAGCTTGGCGCTACCAGTTTCTGGGAAGAATACAATCCTGATAAGAAAGGGGAAGAACATTATGCGATGTATGGCCGCCAGTTTGGTAAAAGTCTTTGCCATGCATGGGGCGCCAGTCCGATCTATCTTCTTGGTCGCTACTATCTCGGCGTTCAGCCAACTTCACCCGGATATGCCACTTACAGTATCCAGCCGGTATTAGGTGGTTTGCAGTGGATGGAAGGAAAAGTTCCCACCGCTTCCGGTGATATATCTGTGTATTGTGATAAGAAAAAGATCCGGATCAGCACAGTCAAAGGCGTTGGTACCTTGAAGCTAAAAAGCAAAATAAAACCTGCGGGAAAGAATATCCAGGTGAAAGCTGTTTCTAAAGAGACGTATGAGATCAGCCTTAACCCCGATTCAACTTATGAGATCAGCTACCAGGCTCTTTAACTTTTAAAATCATTTATGATGGAAAATATTTGTGTGGGATTGATAAAGAATGCAGGAAGATCGATTGCGGTACTGTTATTAACGGCAACAACAGATTTGGCATTGGCACAGGATGGTCTGACAAACACTACAAAAAGTCAGCACGCTGTTCTGTCTTCCACCAACCTGGGTGATGTGAAATGGACAAGCGGATTTTGGGCTGATCGGTTCAAAGTAACGCGCGAAGTTACCGTTCCCCAATTGTGGAATACTTATCTGGATCCAAAGCAGAGCCATTCCTTCCGGAATTTCGAAATTGCTGCCGGGCTGGATACCGGCAATTTCAAAGGGCCGTCTTTTCATGATGGCGATTTTTATAAGACCCTGGAAGCCGTTGCTGCATTGTATGCCACCACCAAAGATCCTGAACTGGATAAAAAGATGGATGCGGCAATTGCGGTGATTGCGAAAGCGCAGAAAGATGACGGTTATATCTATACAAAATCTATCATCGAACAACGCAAAACTGGCAAGACAAAAATGTTTGATGACAAGCTGAGTTTTGAAGCGTATAATTTTGGTCACCTGATGACGGCCGCCTGCGTGCATTATCGTGCCACAGGCAAAACGAGTCTACTGAATGTGGCAAAGAAAGCTACCGACTTCCTGATCGTGTTCTATACGCAGGCATCACCTGAGCAGGCGCGCAATGCGATCTGCCCCTCACACTACATGGGCATTGTGGAGATGTACCGGACGACCGGTGAGCAGAAGTACCTGCAACTGGTAAAGAAACTGATCGATATCCGCGGAACGGTAGAGGGAACAGACGATAACTCAGATCGGGCGCCGGTAAGAGAAATGAATAAAGTAGTTGGCCATGCTGTTCGAGCTAACTACCTGTTTGCTGGCATCGCTGATCTCTATGCGGAAACAGGTGATACAAGCCTTATGTCCATGCTCAACCGCATGTGGGATAATGTGGTCAATCGGAAAATGTATATCACCGGTGGTTGCGGCGCGTTGTATGACGGCGTATCTGTAGACGGAACTTCTTACAAACCGGATACCGTCCAGAAAGTGCATCAGTCTTATGGCCGCGATTATCAATTGCCAAGCCTTAGTGCGCATAATGAAACCTGCGCCAATATCGGGAATGTGCTCTGGAACTGGCGGATGTTTCAACTGACGGCCGATGCGAAGTATGCAGATATAGTTGAGCTTGCTCTTTACAACAGCGTTTTAAGTGGCATTAACCTGGAAGGGACTAAATTCTTTTATACGAATCCGCTCGCTTCCCGCGCTGATTATCCTTATCATCTTCGCTGGGAGGGAGAGAGGCAGGAGTATATCGGTCTCTCGAACTGTTGTCCGCCCAATACGGTAAGAACGCTTGCAGAGATCAACAATTACATGTACAGTATTGCAGATGATGGTTTATATGTAAACCTGTATGGTGGTAATGAACTTAATACAAAACTGAAAGATGGTTCCGCGTTACAGATCCAGCAAGTAACGAACTATCCCTGGGAGGGAAATGTTACGTTCAATTTCAAACAGGTTCCAACAGCCGAAACAGGGATCTATCTGAGGTTGCCGGGTTGGTGCAAGAATTCTTCCATAAAGATCAATGGTAAACCTGAACCGGCAGTAATGACCACAAATGGCAATTATATCCTGCTGAAACGCAAATGGAAAGCAGGCGATGTATTGCAATTTGATATGGAAATGCCTGCTGTATTGGTGGAATCAAACCCGTTGGTAGAGGAGAGCCGTAACCAGGTTGCTGTTAAGCGCGGACCATTGGTTTATTGCCTGGAGTCTGCTGATCTCCCCAAAGCTGAAAAACTGCAATCGGTGCTGATCCCTTCCTCAATTGTTTTGAAGCCTGTTCCATCTTCTATCGCAGGGCAGAAATTTATGGGTCTGAAAGGAACAGCTGTTGTTAAAAAGAAAGACGATTGGAATAATAAACTTTACCGCGAATTGAATAGTAACACACAAAATGTCACTATTCAATTGATCCCATATTATGCATGGGCAAATCGCGGACGTGCAGATATGAGCGTATGGCTTCCATTAACGAGATAGGTTCATCAATCAAAGGCAAGTAGCAAACAAATGATCACACAGCTTAAACATATCATTACCGGGGCATGCATCATTACATCACTGATCAGTCATGGCCAGTTGGTCGATAAAACACCTGCTGCGGTTCCCAGTTCTCCTTCAGTCTTCAATCGTGAACCGTTCGAAGATCCTGGAGTCAGCGGTATTAATAGGGACGCATCAAGGGCGACAGCCTATTCGTTTAGAAATATTAATGATGCACTGAACGGAAACAGGGAGAACAGTGGTCGTTATGTTTCCCTGAACGGTGATTGGGATTTTTCCTTTGCATTAAAGCCTTCGGATGCTCCCAAAGATTTTTACAAAAGCAAAGTAAATGGCTGGAAGAAACTACCCGTTCCATCCAGTTGGGAAATGCATGGTTATGATAAACCGATCTATAAAAGTGCGGTCTATCCATTCCGTCCTGTGAATCCCCCACAAGTGCCGCAGGATTATAACGGTGTCGGATGTTATCAGCGGAGCTTTACCGTTCCTGCTGATTGGAAAGGGATGAACATCACGCTTCATTTTGGTGGTGTCAGTTCAGCCTATAAGGTTTGGCTGAATGGAAAATTTCTTGGTTATGCGGAAGATAGCTTTCTCCCATCTGAATTCAATATCACGCCTTACTTACAGTCGGGCGAAAACATCGTATCTGTTTGGGTGATCCGTTGGAGTGATGGTTCTTTCCTGGAAGACCAGGACCAATGGCGTTTGAGTGGAATCCATAGGGAAGTGTATTTATCTGCAGAGCCACCGTTGCGTATTGCTGATTTCTTTTACCAGGCTAAATTGGATAAAGAATACAAAGATGCGAAACTCAGCATTCGTCCGCGGATCGAAAACCTGACAGGAAAAGAAGTCTCCGGTTATAAGCTGAAGGCACAGGTGTATGATAAAAACAAGCAATCGATCCTGGATAAACCGCTTGAAAGATCTGTTGAATCGATCATCAATGAGATCTATCCCCGTTTGGATAATGCAAAGTTCGGGTTGTTGGAAACAGTGGTTCGCAATCCAGAGAAGTGGAGCACGGAGGCTCCAAACCTTTATACGCTCACGTTATCTTTGGAAGATTCGCTTGGCAATATCCTGGAAGTAAAATCCTGTAAGCTTGGTTTCCGGTCTATTGGTTTTGACCAGCAAACAAGCAAGTTGCTGATCAATGGCAAGACGACCTACCTGTATGGAGTGAATCGTCCCGATCACCATCCAATAAAAGGAAAAGCTCTTTCGAGAGAGGATATTTTACAGGATGTAAAAACGATCAAGCAATTTAATTTTAACTGTATCCGGCTTAGCCACTATCCCTCTGATCCGTATCTGCTTGATCTCTGTGATGAATACGGCATCATGGTAATAGACGAAGCAAACCTCGAAACGCATGGTCTCGGTGGGAAATTAAGCAATGATGCCGCCTGGACGAGCGCTTATCTCGATCGTATCAGCCGCATGGCCTTGCGTGATAAAAATCACCCTTCGATAGTTTTCTGGAGTTTGGGAAATGAAGCCGGCAGCGGTCCGAATCATGCAGCCATGGCAGCATGGATACACGACTTTGATATCACCCGCCCGCTGCATTACGAGCCTGCCATGGGCAGTCCTAAGATGGAAGGATATATCGATCCGTCTGACCCGCGTTATCTCAAGTCAAATGATCATTCCCACCGCATACAGAACCCGCTTGATCAGTACTATGTTGATGTTGTCAGCCGGATGTATCCTGCATTGTACACCGCACCCTTATTAGTGAATCAGCCTAACGGCGATAAACGCCCGATCTTCTTTTGTGAATATGCACACGCCATGGGAAACAGTGCCGGAAATATTAAAGATCTCTGGGATCAATGGCGTTCACTGCCGCGCGTGATCGGTGGCGGCATCTGGGAATTCAAAGATCAGGGCCTATTGAAGAAAGATCCCGATGGTTCTGTGTACTACGCCTATGGCGGCGATTATGGGGAGAGATATTTCGACAACTTTACCATCAAAGGAATTGTTGCTGCCGATGGTCGACCCAAAGCTGCCATGTATGAATGCAAACGCGTGTTCCAGTTACTCGAAGCGACGTGGAAGGATTCTTCTAAAGGATTGATCCGCTTATTGAATCGCGGTGCCGTGATCAATGCGGCTGATTATAACTGTTCACTCGCGATCAAAGAAGATGGAATGACTATCCTGAAAAAAGAGCTTGCGCTCAGTTTATCTGCCGGAAGGGATACTGTCATTGATATCAGCAGTTATCTTTCTTCACGAAAACAGGGCAAAGAGTATTTTGCAGAACTGCATTTTACATTGAAAGAAGCAACAAGCTGGGCTCCTGCGGGATTTGAAATTGCTTCCAACCAGTTACGGGTTCAGCAAGCAGAAAGAACTATCAGCAACAAAACCTCGCTTGCATTCAAAGAGAATGCGACAGGCTATACTGCTGCAGGAAAGAACTTCTCCGTTACCATTGACAAACAAAATGGAGCATTGATCTCTTATGTGTACAAGGGAACAGAACAGATCAAAGCGCCGCTGTTACCGCACTTCACCAGGCCACAAACAGATAATGACAGGAAGGGATGGAAAACGCATCGCGTGTTAAAGGCCTGGTATGATAATACAGCTAAACTCAAATCGATCTCCTTATCGGACGTCAATGGTCAACCCGCCGTTTCAAGTAACTATACATTGATAAATGACAGTGCCAAAGTATTGGTCACTTATAGCGTCAGCAATGATGGTATTTTGAAAGTTGACTTTAGCATGACTGCGGATCCTGCATTGCCTAATCTGCCGAAAGTTGGTATGCAGGGTGGTATTGCACGTGAATACGAACAGGTTTCCTGGTATGGTTTAGGTTCAATGGAGAACTATGTGGATCGTCGTTACGGTTTTGATGCCGGGGTTTACGAACAGAATATCCAGGATTTCATGGAGCCTTATGTTGTGCCGCAGGAAAACGGAAACCGGACAGATGTAAGATGGATGCATCTATCCAATAAAAGGTCAGGCAACGGATTACTCGTTGTAGCGGATAGCTTACTCAGCATGAGCGCATGGCCATATACGGAGAAGAATATCAGCGAGGCGAAACACACACATAAGCTGGTTGATGCAGGCTACATCACATTGAATATCGACCTTGAGCAAATGGGTGTTGGCGGCAATGACAGCTGGAGCGAAGTGGCTGCTCCCCTCGAACAATACCAGATAAAAGCACAACCGTACCGTTATACATTCTATCTTACACCCTTTAATGCGAAAGATAAAACTGCCGGCGGAGCATTAAAGAAAATCCGTTTCTGATATGATGAACAAACGACTTGTGATCTCCTTTCTTTTTGGAACAATTCTTTCTGTGGCTTCCTATGCTCAGTCCAGAACGGTGAGCCAGGAAACCATGCAGCAGATCTATGAAGAAGTAAAGACTCCCTATAAATATGGTCTTGTTGTTGTTCCGCAGGATAACAATAAAAAGATCGACTGCCCGACTGTTTTCCGCAAAGGGAAGGATTGGTTCATGAGCTGGATCGTTTTTGACGGCCGTGGTTATGAAACCTGGCTGGCAAAAAGCAAAGACCTGTTGCACTGGGAAAACCTGGGACGGATCATGTCGTTTTCTGACACTGCCCACTGGGACAATAACCAGAAGGCGGGTTATATGGCGCTGCAGGACACAAAATGGGGCGGAAATTATCAGCTGAATAAATTCCAGGGGAAGTACTGGATGTCTTATTTCGGAGGGAAAGACCGTGGCTACGAGGCTGGTGAGCTCGCCATTGGCATGGCTTTTACAGGTAAGAACCCGGCCGCTGCCCACGAATGGCAAAGAATTGATCATCCTGTTTTAACTTCGACCGATCCTTCTGTAAGATGGTGGGAGAACAAAAAGATCTTTAAAAGCACAGTAATTGAAGATAAGAAGAAGCTGACCGGTTATCCGTTTGTGATGTACTACAATGCCAATGGCGATAGCAGCGGCAATAAACCGAAATGGCGCTGGTTTGAACGGATCGGAATGGCAGTATCAAACGATATGGTCAACTGGAAAAGATTAGGTGAAGATCCTGTAATGCATCACCCGATCGGGATCACCGGTGATGCGGTATTGCAAAAGAAAGGCGATCTCTGGATCATGTTCTATTTCGGGGCATTCTGGGAAGGAAGAAAAGATGCCTTCAACCGGTTCGCGTGTTCTTATGACCTGGTGAACTGGACCGACTGGAATGGTGATGATCTGATCAGATCTTCTGAACCTTATGATGAAAAATTTGCGCATAAATCTTTCGTGGTAAAACATAAAGGAGTGGTGTATCATTTTTACTGTGCAGTAAATAATAAGGATCAGCGGGGAATTGCAGTGGCGACTTCTGTTGATAAGGGAAAGTCTTCTGTCAATTTCGTGGCTCAATAATCTTATCCGGAATGGGGTGGGAGTATCGCAGAGAACGCTAAGAAAACGCAAAGATCACAAAGGTACCTTCGCGTTCTTTGCGTTTTCCTGGCGTCCTCTGCGATACTCCCACGCTGATCAAACAAAGAAAAGTAACAACACTTGCCTGATGCAATGAAAAATAAATGGCTCTTCATATTATTAATCGCATTTTCTGTTCATAACTCACACGCTCAAACGGGCGCTGACCTGGAAACCCTTTTCCGCAAGCCACCCGAATCTGCAAAACCCTGGGTGCTCTGGTACTGGATGCAGGCTGCTTCTTCCAAACCCGGCATTACCGCTGATCTCGAAGCCATGAAACAAATGGGCATCGGTGGTGCCTATATGGTGATGATCAAAGACACCACCTCACCTCCGTTGATGCAACCTGCCGTTCGGCAGCTTAGCCCCGAATGGTGGGAGAATATCCACTTCGCACAACAGGAGGCAAAGCGCCTGGGTCTTAAACTCGGTATGCACGTGAGCGATGGCTTTGCACTGGCCGGCGGCCCATGGATCACGCCCGAACTATCTATGCAAAAACTGGTCTGGACAAAAACGTATATAAAGAACGGCAATGCAAATGCAATCAAACTTGATCAGCCCGAAGCTGTACAAGACTACTATGAAGATGTTGCCGTGTTTGCTTATCCTGCCATCGGCAAACAGGCTTTTGCAGACACGGTATTGATCCCGACAGTAAGCACCAGCAATGGGACTAAGCCGTCCTTCCTCTGTTTTGAAAGCGAAGGAAAAGAAAGCCTGCGTATGGACTCTGCCGGCTGGATCGAATATAAATATCCACGTCCATTTACCTGCCGTTCCATCAGAATTCATACAGGTGGGAATAATTACCAGGCTCAAAGGCTGATCGTTCAGCAAAGCAATGATGGTATGAATTTCACAACTGTCACCCGCCTTGAAGCTCCGCGACATGGATGGCAGGATACCGATGAAGATTTTACTTACGCATTGCCGCCAACCACGGCTCGATATTTCCGTTTCGTATATGATAAAGAAGGGACAGAACCCGGTTCAGAAGATCTTGACGCGGCAAAATGGAAAGCCACTTTCAAGATCATGCACCTGCTGCTTTCGGATGAACCTGTGATCAGTCAGTATGAAGGCAAGAACGCCTCTATCTGGCGATTAAGCAAAAGAACTACAACAGCACAGCTACCCCAAAACACATACACTCCATTGGCTTCAGTGATCGATCTTACCGGAAAAATGGATAAGGAAGGTAATCTGAACTGGAAAGCGCCAGCAGGCGATTGGATCATCGTTCGCATCGGGCATACATCAACCGGTCATACCAATGCAACAGGCGGCGCGGCAAGAGGATTAGAGTGTGATAAGTTCAATCCTGCCGCCATCAAACTTCAATTTGATAACTGGTTTGGCAAAGCATTCAACAATGATCCTGCACTGGCAAAAGAAGTATTGAAGATCTTTTATATCGACAGCTGGGAATGCGGTAGCCAGAACTGGAGCAGGAACTTTGCCGCTGAATTCAAAAAACGCCGTGGGTATGATCTGAAGCCTTATCTGCTCACCATGACCGGCGTTCCTTTACAGGATTCAGCTACTTCTGAAAACTTTTTACATGATTTAAGGCAGACCGTTGCCGACCTGGTGACAGATGTTTTTTACCCAACGTTAAAAGATCTTGCGAAAGAGAAAGGTTGTTCGTTCACCGCCGAGTCTGTTGCTCCAACCATGATGAGCGACGGCTTGCTGCATTATCAGCATACTGATCTTCCCATGGGAGAATTCTGGTTGAATAGCCCAACGCATGACAAGCCTAATGATATGCTTGATGCCATCAATGGCGGCCGGATCTATGGGAAGAATATCATTTCTGCAGAAGCATTCACCTCTGTACGGATGAACTGGGGTGAACATCCCGGCAATCTCAAAGCTGTTGGCGACCGCAATTTTGCCCTGGGCATTAACCGGTTTGTATTTCACGTATGGTCACACAATCCCTGGCTCGATCGTAAACCGGGCATGACACTGGATGGAGTGGGCCTGTACTTTCAACGTGATCAAACCTGGTTCAAACCAGCGAAAGCATGGGTTGATTATATCACAAGAAGCCAGGCCTTATTGCAGCAAGGAAAACCGGTGGTTGATATTGCCGTGTTTATCGGTGAAGAAATGCCGCGCCGTTCATTGTTGCCCGATCGATTGGTCAGCACATTGCCGGGCATCTTTGGTAAGCAAAGGGTAGAAGAGGAGAAACGGAGACTGGAGAACAAAGGACAACCTACACGTAGTATTCCGGACGGTGTAACGCATTCAGCAAATATGGCGGATCCGGAAGACTGGATCGATCCGTTGAATGGCTATGCGTATGATTCATTCAATCCCGATGTTCTGTTACAGGCGAAAGTGGTAAATGGCCGTGTGGCATTTCCCGGTGGAGCTAGTTATGCATTGCTGGTATTTCCGGTAACGCATAAAATGCAACCCGATGCTGGGTTGATGTCACTGGCCGTTGCAAAAAAGATCCTGGAACTGCTGAATGCCGGCGCAACGATCATGATCAATCAGCAGGCTTATCATTCACCTGTAATGAATGAAAAGAATGCAGAGCTGAATGCCGTGGTGAAACAGATCTTCAATAAAACAAGAAAAAAAGGAAAGATCATTTCTTCTCCTTATACGCTTGTCGATTTTTCTTCAGCAGGAATAAAGAAAGATGTTGAAGTGCCCGCGATGCAGAATGTAATTGCCTGGACCCATAGAAAGACTTCAGGTGCTGATGTATATTTCATAGCAAACCAGAAGGACAGTGCATTCCGGACTTCAATCTTTTTCAATATTAAGGGATACCTGCCTGAGGTTTGGGATGCGGTTACCGGAAAGATCAACACGCGTGCTTTATACAAGGACCTCCAGGGACGTATCCAGGTAACGCTTGACTTTGCGCCTTCGCAATCTTACTTTATCGTATTCAGAACGAAAAACCGTGTTCAGCAGCATTTGCAGCAGCGGCAACCAGCTGCCACTTCGCTGGCTCTTCAGAAAAAATGGACAGTAAGTTTTGATACAGCATTTGGCGGCCCGGCAAAGCCTGTCGCTTTTGCTGATCTTGTAAGTTGGACAACGCATGCGGATTCAACCATAAAATATTACTCAGGTACAGCCATATATCGCACTACTTTTACGCTTGAAAAGATAATGGAAGGGGCATCGATCGATCTGAATTTATCAGAGATCAACAATATTGCTTCGGTAAAAGTGAATGGAGTGGATTGCGGTGTATTGTGGACGAAACCATATCGTCTATCTATAGGTCAGGCAGTAAAAACCGGGGAGAATGTATTAGAGATCGAAGTGTCCAACACATGGGCCAACCGCCTGATCAGAGACCAGCAGCTGCCAAAGGAAAAACGGATCACATGGACGACTGCCCCGTTCCGACTTGCAGGCAAGCCATTGCTTCCCGCCGGTATTACCGGGGAAGTATTATTGTTATTTTATCAGCCGTAATGAAGAAACAACCTATAATAAGTAAAATTCTTTCATCAGTCTTACTCAGCAGCATGATGCTGATAGCATCTTCCACGATGTCTCAGCAAAAGATCGCTGATTATAATGTTGTTTGGAATACGACCAGTAAAAATTCATCCGAGTCCATGCCATGTGGAGCGGGTGACATCGGTCTCAATGTTTGGGTGGAGAATGGTGACCTGTTGATCTATATCGCACGTTCCGGGAATTTTGATGAGAACAATGCATTGCTGAAATCGGGAAGACTTCGCTTAAAGTTGTCTCCGGCCGTCTTTGATGGAAATAATTTCAAACAGGAACTGCATCTTCAAAGTGGATATATAACTGTTAGTGGTGAAAAAAATGGCGTTAAAGCCACGGCTAAGATCTGGGTGGATGTATTTCATCCGATCGCGCATGTGGAAGTAAACAGCAATAAAAAAGTAAGTGCTGAAGTACTGTATGAAAGCTGGCGTTACCAGGATCGTGTATTGCAAGCCCGGGAGAATTTCGGTAATTCCTATAAATGGGCGGCGCCGAAAAAAAATATCGGTAAAAAAGACAGTATTGCTTTTGAAGGAAATAAGGTTGTTTTCTATCACAACAATCAATCACCCAATATTTTTGATGCTTCCGTTGCACAACAAGCGATGGATAGCGTCAAGGCAGATCTTTACAATCCAATAAAAGATCTTTGCTTTGGTGGAATGCTGATAGCAGACAATTTCATTGCTGCAGGAAATGCCGATGGGAAGTATACTGACACGGATTTCCGTGGATGGAAGCTGAAGAACAATAAACCTGCTTCTTCTTTCGCCATCAGCGTTTACCTGAATAATAGTCAGGGAACAACAGAGAATTGGAGAAGATCGCTTGACTCGCTTGTTGCAACGCAACATAAGCGCCGCGCTGTTAATTTTACTGCTTCGCAGAAATGGTGGAATGAATTCTGGAACAGAAGTTTTATTCATATCGGTAAACCTGCTGGCAAAACGGAGGCTGAAGATGTCTCAAGAAACTATCAGCTGTTCCGGTACATGCTCGCCGCCAACGCAAAAGGAGAGTGGCCTACAAAATTTAATGGAGGATTATTTACCGTCGATCCCGTATTCACTGATTCTGCGCATCATCTGACACCTGATTACCGCAACTGGGGCGGCGGCATTCACACATCGCAGAATCAACGCCTGGTTTATTTTCCGTCCATAAAAAATGGTGACTGGGATATCCTGCAAGCTCAATTGAATTTCTATTTGCGCTTACAGAAAAATGCCGAATTGCGTAGTAAGGTTTACTGGGGCCATGGCGGTGCATCATTTACTGAACAACTGGAGAATTACGGGTTACCCAACTATGCCGAATACGGACAGGGACGGCCTGCCTGGTTCGATAAAGGCGTTGAATACAATGCCTGGCTTGAACATCAGTGGGATACTGTCCTTGAGTTCTGCCTGATGATGCTCGAAGAAGAAGCATACACAGGACGCGATATCACTGATCGCATCACCTTTATCGAAAGCTGTCTTCGCTTCTTTGATGAGCACTATCAGTATCTCGCGAAACTCCGGGGGCGAAAGGCATTGACTGATGAAGGAAAACTGATCCTGTTTCCGGGTTCAGGCGCGGAAACATTCAAGATGGCTTATAACGCCAGCTCCACCATTGCCGGACTACAGGTATTAAGCCAGCGGCTGCTTGCGCTGCCTGCGAAATATGCGACAGAAGAAAAGCGCAAACTATGGCTGGCATTCTCAAAAAAGATCCCCGTGGTCCCGTACACAAACGTATTTGGAAAAACAACGATCGCTCCGGCGATCACCTGGGAGCGGATCAACAATACGGAGTCGCCGCAACTATACCCCGTCTATCCCTGGAACATTTATGGTGTAGGAAAGCCGGGCCTGGATACTGCGCTCAATACCTGGAAGTATGACACGAACGTAATAAAATTCCGCAGTCATATCGGTTGGAAACAGGATAATATCTGGGCTGCACGTCTCGGTCTCGCAGCTGACGCATGGAAATTGACTTCGGCCAAACTGAAGAACAGCGGACGTCGTTTTCCGGCATTCTGGGGTCCGGGCTTCGACTGGGTTCCCGATCATAACTGGGGTGGCAGCGGCATGATCGGCCTGCAGGAAATGCTGTTGCAGACAGATGGACAACGCATCCTCCTGCTTCCATCCTGGCCAACCGAACTGGATGTGCATTTCAAATTGCACGCGCCCGGCAATACAACCGTTGAAGCAGTTTGGAAGAATGGAAAGATGGAGCGGTTGACGGTGGTACCTGAGGCGAGAAGGGGCGATGTGGAGATAATGTGATAGGGTTGAGAGGTTTGATAGGTTGCCGTAGGTTTAAGAGGTTCCAAAGGTTCCAGTAGCGCTATAGACCCAGTATCCATCCAGAGACTAAAATTAGAATGCGTTATCCATTAACTAAAAATGACAAACCTCTGGAACCTGTGAAACCTCCCAAACCTCTCAAACTTTTTACCTAACTTACCCCCGGTTTCACCGGTTGCAGCTATGAAAGAGAATAAAGAAGGCTCACATAAAAATATCTGGTATGGCGTTGGCCGACAACGTATCGAAATACCCAGGACCATTCTTAAATCGAGAGTGCAGAGCAATCCCCTGCTAAAGCACCTGCATATCTGCTCCATTGGCTATTATCCCAAAGCAAAAGATCATTATACGTACAGGAAGAAAGGACTCGCGGAGAACTTTCTTTTCTATTGCGTGGATGGGCATGGCTGGTATAAGATCGGTGATCAGCGGCATGAAGTGGGGCCTAATGAATTCTTTATTCTTCCGCAGAATACAGAGCATGCATATGGCAGCAGCCAGGAGCATCCCTGGAGCATTTACTGGATACATTTTGGTGGT
Source organism: Terrimonas ginsenosidimutans (assembly GCF_022012415.1). Lineage (GTDB taxonomy): Bacteria > Bacteroidota > Bacteroidia > Chitinophagales > Chitinophagaceae > Terrimonas_A > Terrimonas_A ginsenosidimutans. Next base: position 85,368 of record NZ_JAKLTR010000006.1, on the reverse strand, counting down.
GATTCACTCAAAGAGCTGAATGGCATCCAGGCAGTGCAAAAACATTTCAAACCATTTTATATCCGGAACAACGGAGATCTGCTGCCACTTTTCTCCCGCATCTATAAAACGCTGGAACTTGGTTACAGTATCGATAACCTGCTTTTCGCCAACATGTGCCTTTCTCATTTCCTGACGCTGTTCATCTATAACACGCGGCATTATGAGCCTGCGCCTTCTGATAAGATCGATTGTGTGGACAGCGCCATCCTGTTCATGCAGGAACATATCAACGATAATATTTCATTGAATGAACTGAGCAGCCAGTATAACTATTCTGTCTCACGTTTTTCCAATCTGTTCAAACAGAAAACCGGTTATGCTCCGATCGATTATTTTGTGCAAATGAAAATGCAGAAAGCCTGTCAGCAACTGGATTTCACTACGCGCTCCGTAAAAGACATCGCCTTTAGTATGGGATTTGATGATCCGTACTATTTTTCTAAACGCTTCCGGACGATCATTGGCATGTCTCCAAAAAAATACCGATCCGTGAATAACGACCAGCATCAGCAGGAGGAATAGGAGCATCCTGTTTCCGGTCTGCGTGGCTGGAACGCGGCGATCGCCACGATACGCAGCGATCGCAGCGAAAACAGCTATAAAAAAGCCTCGTATTTCGCCGCGTTCGCTGCGTATCGTGACCGCCGCGCTCCTTATACGCCAGCCGACATTCATTAAAATTTGTGTCAATCGAAATAACCAATTGTTCTCCTACCTTTGCAACTTCCGCCTCTCAACACGGGCGCAGCGAAAACAGCCATGAAAAAGCATTGTATTTCGCCGCGTTCGCTGCGTATCGTGGCGACCGCCGCGCTCCTTATACGCCAGCCGACATTCATTAAAATTTGTGTCAATCGAAATAACCAATTGTTCTCCTACCTTTGCAACTTCCGCCTCTCAACACGGGCGTACTAATGCTGATCAACCATGAAAAATACCGCCCTGCTGGTACATACCTGCGATCGCTACGAACTTTTATACAAAGGCTTTTCCTTTTTCTTTTCCTCAAATTGGGATTTTAATGCAAACTGCCACTGCTATTTCGCCACCGAAGACAAACAGGTGAACATAGACGGCTTTCAAAATATCCAATCAGGAAAAGGCGAATGGGCCGACAGGTTGCGTTATCTCTTGCAGGAAAAGATCAAAGAAAAATATGTGATCTATTTCCAGGAAGATATGTGGCTGACAGCAAAAACCGATGCTGCATTTTTCAACCAACTATTCGAACTTGCAGAAAAATACAACTGGCAGCAGGTAAAATTGCATAGTGCTGATATCTACAAAACAAAATCCACAGAAACGTATATCGGCGATTTTAATGTATCGACGCTGGATAATGAACAATCAGATTATCTGATGTCACACCAGGTTACTTTATGGAACCGTGAATTCCTCATCAATCAATTGCACAAGGGCGAACATCCCTGGAGAAATGAACGGAAAGGCACCAAACGCCTGCGAAAACTATCTCCCCAGATCTTCCACGTCGATTATTTTGATGAGAACGATAACCCGCCGATCAATCAAAACAGACCTGGCATTCAGCGAAGCGGTTACTTTACCGTATCATTGAACGGCACATTCAACGATAATATCAAACACTATCTGCCGGCGCTGAAACAAGGCGGGGAAACGGAATATGCCGCAAAGATCGAACACAACTTCACCCATCAGCTTGTTCATGACGGAAAAGCGAGACCTAAAAAAACAGATATCTTCAAACGCATCAAAAACTGGATCAAAGGAAAGAAATAGTATGCTGATGTGCATGCAATTTTGAAATCCGCAAAAGAAAGGTCGGCTGTTCAATTATTCAACTATTAAACCGTTAAACTTTTAAACTTGTAAACATCCCACACAGGTCAGTACAGGATGCCACTCCATCCGGGCATTTTTAAATTACGATACATTAACTTGCCTGTAATACTGCCGTATGAACAATATTTTCATTCCGGAAGCATTCCGTCCGGACACATATGTTTCTGCAATCAATCAAAGGAATTCTCCTCATTCTTTTTATTCTTCCATTATGAGATCAATCACTAAATGTCTGCGTGTAGCGCCTGTTGCGTTATTGTTGTGCAGTGCCAGTCTTCACGCACAGTATGTCACCGGAAAAGGAAATGACGCTACCATGCCGCTTCACCTTATGAAGCCAGATTATGTAACGCCATATGGAGAAACAACCAAAGAAAAAGTAAAACAGGTACTTGATCGCGTGTACAATTACCTCGGGTCTGTCACACCCATGGAGATGATCGATAAAACCACCCAGCAGCCGGTCAGCAATCTTGCAGAACTGAACAGCAACAGCGTTTTCAAACAGGGCGATTTTCGCCTGATCAGTTATGAATGGGGCGTTGCATATACCGGAATGCTGGAAGCGGGCGAAGCTACTGGCGATAAAAGGTATACTGATTATACGATCAAACGGATCCAGTTCCTGGCCGATGTGGTGAAACAATACAGATCCTATCTTGGAAAAAATGCCGGTGCAACAACTCCGGTAAGATCTGTTCTTGAGCCGCATGCGCTTGATGACGCCGGTTCAATGGCTGCTGCCATGATCAAGTCGATCAAAGCCGGCGCAAAAAAAGAAGATGTTTCTCCCATGATAGAGAACTACGTCTCTTATATCATGAATAAAGAGTTCAGGTTGAAAGACGGCACACTGGCACGTAACAGGCCTTTGCCCAATACGCTTTGGCTGGATGATCTCTATATGAGCCTTCCTGCGCTGGTACAAATGGGTGTATATAAAAACGATAAGAAGTATTTTGATGAGGCGATAAAGCAGTACCGGCTTTTTTCTTCGCGTATGTTTAACAAAGAAAAAGGTCTGTACATGCACGGTTGGGTACAGGATATGGATCCTCACCCGCAATTTCATTGGGCTCGGGCCAATGGTTGGGCGATCCTGACAAAGATCGAGTTGCTTGATGCACTTCCCGCCAGTTATCCGGGAAGAAAAGAAGTGCTGGATATATTGAAGCAACACGCTGCCGGATTGGCGTCACGGCAGGACAAGACCGGTTTCTGGCATCAATTGCTTGATCGAAATGATTCCTATCTCGAAACATCCGCCACGGCGATCTATGCGTATTGCATCGCCCGTGCGATCAATCATGGTTGGCTCGATGCAAAAGCATATGGTCCGATGGCCCTGCTCGCCTGGAATGCGGTGAGTACGAAAGTTTCAGAAAACGGACAGGTAGAAGGCACCTGCGTTGGTACCGGGATGGGCTTCGATCCTGCGTTCTATTATTACAGGCCGGTGAACAATTTCGCAGCACATGGCTATGGTCCGGTGCTGCTGGCAGGCGCAGAAATGTACCGGCTGCTGGAAAAACATCCGTTTGAGATCAATGACAGCGCCGTTCAAATGAAATAGTGTCTGATACTTGACTGGCGCAGTGGAACGCAGCGGGTGCGGCTGGCGCGGACCGCGAGGAACGCAGCGAACGCATCGAAATACAATATACTTCAAGGCTGTTTGCGCCGCGTCCGCCGCGGTTCGCCGCGTCCGCTGCGTTCCACTACGCCAGTTAAAATAAAACGATAACGATGAAAAATCTTCCCAGGGTCATCTCCGCTTTCGTCTGCATTACGATTGCCTGCACCATCAACGCACAGATCGGAAAACGCTTCCCTTCTGAAAAGAAGATCGTAAAAGACCCGGTCACAGGTGTAATGCTGACCTTTCTTACCAGCACACCCGCGGGTGACTCTAAAATCTACCAAACCCATAACCAATGGACATCTGACGGTCGCTGGCTGATCTTCCGCTCCAATCGCGTAAAAGGAGAAGCAATGGCGGTAAATGAAGAAACAGGAGAGATGGTACAGGTTACCGAAGGCGGCTACACCGGAATGCTGAATATCGCCCGCCATTCAATGAAGCTGTATTTCATGCGAAACATCATGGACACCGCAACAAAAAAAATACTGGCTCCGGTTCAACTGGTAGAGGTCGATCTTGAAAAACTTTTTGCAGACAGTAAAGCCAATCGCCTTAAACCCGCCGATGCATATCAGCGTATATGCGGCACGACGCCGGCAGAAATAGGCGCTGGGGGAGATATGGCGCTGGATGCGGACGAACGTCGTGCATACTTCCGCGTCAGTAAGGATGAAGCCGCGCGTCATTTGCCCTCGGAAGCTACCATAGAAAAAAGCTTTGGACCAAGGAATATGGGAGCCGGACCATCGGGCATCGCCATGATGGATCTGAAAACCGGGGAAACCCGTCACGTGATCTCTGTAGGCTTTCAGGTGGGGCATATCCAGGCGAACCCATGGCAGCCGGGGGAAATTGTCTTTTGCTGGGAAACCGGCGGAAAATCGCCCCAACGCACCTGGACGGTGATGGCCAATGGAAGCGGATTAAGACCGCTCTATCCCGAAGCTCCTTATGAATGGGTCACACACGAAGCCATCATTGCGAAAGACGAGGTCGCCATTGCGATCATGGGCCATAGAAAAATTCCGGGAACAACTACCCAGACGGAACCAGGCACAGCGGTAAGTGGCGCCAATCCCGGACAGGAAACGGACTGGGGACCATCCGGCACGAGAGAAAAGCCAACTGGTCTGGCCATTGTCAATCTCCGCACGCGCGAAATGACCATCGCCGGCCAGACAGACAGCGGCAGCGGTCTCTGGCATGTCAGCGGCTCACCAGACGGCAAATGGGCAGTCGGCGACGACTTTGCACGGAATATATACCTGATCGACCGCCACACCCGCGAAATGACCCTGCTCTCCACCGGCCATAAAACCACAGCTGCTGATCACCCGCATCCCACTGTAAGTCCTGACGGAACAAAGATCCAGATCCAGTCGGCCATGCTGTCTGCCGACAACCGCTCCATGAACATCTGTATCATTCCCATCCCCCAAAAAACTAAAAAGTAAAAACCGGCTACTGTATTTGAATTCTCCCCCGAAAGAAATTGGGTAACGCCAAACCGTGAGTGTGCTTAGATCCTGCGAGGCGCAGGCAGCTCCCGAAGATTATAGATCCACGCCGGATGAAATATAGAAAGACCGTGATACTCCGGACAAGTCATGTATAAGTCATGGACGAATCATGAATAAAAGTGGAATAGACATCCCGTAAACTTCAGGCAAAACTTCACTCTTCCCAAACCGTCCCACCCACTTAGCCTGACTTCCTTTTTCCCCTCTTAATCAAAAAAAAAGGGCCAGCATGAAAATGCAGCCCCGTTTTTAAAATCCAATATCCTATGAAAAACCGAGACAAAAATAGCAACCCTTTTGATATTCGCAATACCACAAACAGGTAATTCTTGTATTTATTTTATTGTATCGGTTGCATAATTTTTTATTCACTGACGTTGATGAGCTGTAACGGGCATGGGGGAGCGGGAGATGCCATAGGTTTGATAGGTTTATTATCAGTTTCGATTTTAGCCAAACCTATGGAGCCTCCCAAACCTCCCCCTTCCCACATTCTCCGTAAATTGCATCATAAACCCACATAATGAACGACGTACAACTTGTAAAGAATTCTAACGGAGAAGGTGTATTTCTGATAATGGATGGCAGAGAGAAGGTCGGGGAGATGGTTGTTTCTGTGGACGATAAAAATATAACCGTCTACCATACTGAAGTGGCCACTTCCCATGAAGGAAAAGGCCTGGCCAAAAAACTCCTTGACGAAATGGTGGCCTATGCCCGTTCTCAAAAACTTTCCGTGATCCCGCTCTGCCCTTATGTTCACCTGCAATTCAAACGCCACCCGGATCAGTACGCAGACATCTGGAACAGATCGCAAGAACAGGAGGACCCTTCTTAAAATTATCTTATGGCACAATTGATCACAGGCATTCATCACGTTACTGCCATCGCGGCAGGCGCACAGGAGAATATAGATTTTTACGCAGGCATTCTTGGTTTACGGCTCGTAAAGAAGACGGTCAACTTCGATGCATCCGGCGTATATCACTTCTATTATGGAGATCAGCTTGGAAACCCCGGAAGCATCCTGACGTTTTTCCCTTACGCCGGACTCACCGGCGGCCGGCATGGAAAAGGAATGTTGAACACCACCACCTTTTCCGTAGCCAGCTCATCAATGAATTACTGGCTGGCAAGGCTTAAACAATTCAGTGTAGAATATAAACAACCTGTCGAACGCTTCGAAGGCGAACTGGTCGTTTATTTTGAAGACCCTGATGGCCTCGGACTGGAACTGGTGTTTAATGACAGGGACGACCGTCCCGGTTTCAGTTATGGCCATATTCCCGGAGAACATGCGCTCAAAGGCCTGTACAACGCAGAGATCTGGGAAGAAGGGTATGAGCGGACTGCCGGACTGCTTTCAGAACAACTGGATCACCAGCTCATCGCTGAAAAGGGCAACCGCTTCCGTTTTGCTGCAAAAAACTCCCCGGGCAATTATGTAGATATACTTTGCACTCCTGACAGCCTGAAAGGACTCGCCGGCAGCGGAACTGTACATCATATCGCCTTTGCCACTCCCGACGCAAAAGCCCAGCTGGAAGTACGCGAACGCGTACTGAAACGTATGCTCAACCCGACACCCGTTCTCGACAGGAACTATTTCACATCGATCTACTTCCGTGAACCCGGTGGTGTCTTGTTCGAAGTGGCCACTTCCGGACCCGGCTTCTCGGTCGACGAAGACCCGGGACACCTGGGTGAAGAATTGAAACTGCCCCTGCAGTTTGAACCCGACAGGCCCGGCATCGAAGCACAACTCATACCGGTGAAGCTGGATTTTGAACAGTTCCGGTAGAATAATTGAAAAGTCAAAATTTAAAAGTAAAAAGGGGGCAGAAAGGCCTGTTTTTTAATTTTTAATTTTGACTTTTTACTTTTCTTACCTTGCGCTCCCATGAAGCATCTGAAAGCCATTCAAAAATATTTCTGGAAGTACCGTGTCAGGTTGGGAGTCGGCCTCATCTTCATCTTTCTCTCCAATTATTTTAACGTACTTACGCCACAGGTAACGGGTTATGTGATCGACTTTGTTCCGAGAAAACTCGGGCTTCCCGGTTATCAGCCACCTAAGCGCGCACCTCAATATGACTATCTCGTTACGAAGTTTATTAACTGGATGGAAGGAATGTCCGGGCTTACGCAGGTAGTTGCATGGTGCGGTATTATCGTCCTGCTACTGGCATTATTGCGCGGATTCTTTCTGTTCCTCATGCGCCAGACGATCATTGTCATGAGCCGGCATATCGAGTTCGATCAGAAAAATGAGATCTACAAACACTATCAGCAGTTGGATTCCGGTTTTTACAAACGCAACAGTACGGGTGACCTGATGAACCGTATTGCGGAAGATGTAAGCCGCGTGCGGATGTTCTCCGGTCCGGCGATCATGTACCTCGTCAACCTGATCTCCCTTATCTCCCTCGCCGTCTTCTTTATGTATAAACGTGATCCGCTGTTGACCTGGTACGTACTGGCCCCATTACCCGTTCTGGCGATCACGATCTATTTTGTAAATAATACGATCCATAAAAAAAGCGAAAAGATCCAGGCTTCCCTTTCCGATCTAACTACCAATGCACAGGAATCTTATTCCGGCATCCGCGTGATCAAATCGTTTGTCCAGGAAAAAGCCATGCTTGGCTTCTTTATGAAGAACAGCGAAGAATACAGGAAGAATGCCATTGGTCTTGCAAAAGTGGAAGCAGTATACTTTCCATCGATTACCTTGCTCATCGGTATCAGCACTTTGTTGACGATCATGATCGGCGGATTGTACTATATCCGCGGTACACATAATATCGGACTTGATACGATCGTGGAATTTGTGATGTACATCAACATGATGATGTTCCCTGTGAGTGCGATCGGCCTTACTGCCAGCATGATCCAGCGCGCTGCAGCTTCTCAAAAAAGGATCAATCAGTTTCTTGATACAAAACCTGCTATTGCCGAACCGCAGAAAGCGACAAAAGTGGATCTGCAGGGAAATATCGTTTTTGAAAACGTAGACTTTGTTTATACTGACACGGGCATCCGGGCAATGAATAATTTTAACCTGTCTGTCAAAAAAGGACAGAAGGTGGCGATCGTCGGCCGTACCGGGAGCGGCAAAACAACAATGGCACAGCTGCTGCTTAGAATGTATGACGTGAACAATGGACGTATCCTGCTGGATGGGATCGATATCCGTGAACTCAGCCTGCGACAGTTGCGCGAACAGGTGAGCTACGTTCCGCAGGACGTATTCCTGTTCAGTGAAACGGTCGAAAACAATATCCGCTTCGGACTTGCCCATGCCGATGCCGCCGACGTTGAAAAAGCCGCCCTCCAGGCGAGTGTACATAAAGAGATCACCGGCTTCTCTCAAGGCTACCAGACAATGATCGGAGAACGTGGCGTAACGCTGAGCGGCGGTCAGAAACAACGGATCTCCATCGCACGCGCACTGATCAAAGATCCTTCCATGGTGATCTTTGATGATTGCCTCAGCGCCGTCGACGCCAAAACAGAAAAAGAGATCATCGGGAATCTGAATGACTACCTGCAGGACAAAACCGCGATCATCATCACCCATCGTATATTTACCCTCTTTGCCTTCGACAAGATCGTCGTTCTCGAAGACGGCAGGATCGTGGAGGAAGGAACCCACCAGGACCTCCTGGCTATTCCCGACGGCTATTACGCAAATCTATATGCACGGCAACAGGAAACGGATAGAGAGAAATAGGTGGAAATACTGAGGGGGGAAATCTCTAAGATCGTTGTCGGTTGACCGTTTACCGTTGACCGCTAGGCCGTTCGGTCGGAAAACTAACGCCAGGTCGTTGTTGATGAAATACGGGACAAATTCTTCCACAGAAAGTTTTGGAATCAAATGCGGACAACGGTCAACGGACAACGGCCAACGATTCCCCCGGGACCCTTACTCCACCTCAATTCCAGCTCATTTGTCATAAATTATACTCTCTTTTGGCTGTTTCAAAAACATCTATATATTTGTGACTTCATAAACCAAAGCAATTTCTTAATCTGCAAAAACATTAACTGTGGCGTACGAGAACAACGACAAAAAATTGGAAAGCATTTACAGCAAAAGAATTCGCGCTGGAAAAAGAAGGACTTATTTTTTTGATGTAAGAGCTACTCGTGGTAATGACTACTATCTGACCATTACTGAAAGCCGCAAGCGGTTTGATGATAACGGTTATGACAGGCACAAGGTCTTCTTGTATAAAGAAGATTTCAACAAGTTCATTAAAGCGTTGAATGAGGCGGTTGATTATGTTAAAACAGAATTGATGCCCGACTTTGATTTCGATGCATTCAATCATGACGAATTACCGGAAGATGGAGAAGTACTGGCAGGTGGTGCTTCAGAAACGGTAGAAGCAGTAATTGAAGAAGTAAGAGAAATTCCTACGGTTACAGCTTCAGCGCCGAGCGCAAGCACGTCCAACGAAGAAGTAGATAAATGGTAAGACCATTTTGAACTGAATAAAAAAGCCCCCTGATCTTTATCAGGGGGCTTTCTTTTTTAAGCGGAATCAACACTTTCGTTTGAGTTTCGGCCTGGGCTTTATCTCTAATGCTCCCTTGCCAGGACCAGGAATCGCTCTCGCTATTTAATTGATGTAAAGAAACGCGGCGGACCGCAACGATACGCAATGGACGCAGCGCAAACAGCCTTGGAAATGGTTGTATTTCGTTGCGCTCGCCGTGTATCGTTGCGTCCGCCGCGTTCCTTTTATGCCAGTCAATATCAGGTCTGCACTGGAAAATCCAGCCTTATCTCATCTTCTTGAACGCATTGATCAATCCATTCGTAGATGAATCATGCGAGGTTACAGCCTGATCATTCTCCAGTTCAGGAAGGATCTTATTCGCCAGCTGTTTACCCAATTCAACACCCCACTGGTCAAAGCTGAAGATATTCCAGATCACACCCTGCACGAAGATCTTATGCTCGTACAATGCGATCAGCTGACCCAGTGTATACGGCGTGATTTTCTTAATAAGGAATGAGTTCGTCGGTCTGTTGCCCGTGAATACTTTGAAGGGTAGGAGCTTGCTGATCTTGTCGGCATCAAGGCCCTGTTTCTCCAGCTCAGCTTTTGCTTCCTGTTCCGATTTTCCATTCATCAATGCCTCTGTTTGCGCAAAGAAGTTGGACAGCAATTTAACATGATGATCACCGAGTGGATTATGTGATTGCGCCGGCGCGATAAAGTCACAGGGGATCTTGATACTTCCCTGGTGGATCAGCTGATAGAACGCGTGCTGTCCATTTGTGCCGGGTTCGCCCCAGATCACCGGACCTGTTGCATGATCAACCGGCTTGCCGCTGCGGTCTACACTCTTGCCATTACTCTCCATATTTCCCTGCTGGAAATACGCGGCAAAACGATGCATATACTGGTCATATGGAAGAATGGCCTCTGTTTGCGTACCAAAGAAATTCGTATACCATAGACCGATCAACGCCATCAATACGGGGATATTCTTTTCAAACGGTGCTTCCCGGAAATGCTGATCAGTACTGTAAGCGCCTTTCAGCAATTGCTCGAAGTTTTTGTAACCGATGCTTAATGAAATAGATAAGCCGATCGCACTCCATAATGAGTAACGGCCGCCGACCCAATCCCAGAATTCAAACATGTTCTTTTTATCGATACCAAACTTCACTACCTCTGCCTCATTGGTTGAAAGCGCCACGAAGTGTTTGGCAATATGCGCTTCATCTTTTGCTTTTTTCAGGAACCATTGTCTTGCGGTGTGCGCGTTGGTCATTGTTTCCTGTGTCGTAAATGTTTTTGAAGCGATCAGGAACAGGGTTCTTTCCGGTTTAACTTTCTTTAACGTTTCGGCAATATGTGTGCCGTCAACGTTTGACACAAAGAATGTTTCGATCTCCTCTTCGAAATAGGGTTTCAGGGCTTCAGTGACCATCAATGGCCCGAGATCACTTCCTCCGATCCCGATGTTCACGATATATTTGATGCGTTTGTCAGTATAGCCTCTGTGTTCTCCGCTATGTACTTTGTCAGAGAATGTTTTCATTTTCCGCAATACCTTTTTGATCTGTGGCATCACGTCTTCGCCGTCAGCCAGTACCGGATCTTTGGAGAAATTGCGCAGTGCAGTATGCAACACAGCACGGTGTTCCGTTTGGTTGATCACATCACCGGAGAACATTGCTTTGATACTTTCCTTTACTTTGGATTCTTCAGCAAGTTTCAGTAGTAACGAGATCGTTTTTTCTGAGATGATATTCTTTGAATAATCAAAAAGTATGTCGTCCAGTTGCAGGTGAAAACGTTCAAATCTTTCTTTGTCTGATGTAAACAGGTCTTTCATTTTTACAGCCTGCATTACGGTGTGTTCTTCTTTCAGTAATTGCCATGTCGGCGTTGCCGTAGGATTGATCTTTGGAAGCATTGGATGTTGTTTATATTGATGATATAATGCTGATTGTGTGTTCTGTCATTTGTGCGGTGATATCGAGATGCACCACCAGCCTGACACGATTTGGTGCGATTGCGTACGCTAAAATTCCTTTTTCTTTAAGTTGTGCAACAAACTGCGGAGCAGTATCATCATTCAATTCAAAGATGATGATATTGGTTTCTACCGGCAATAGCTCTTTCAGCCATTTTCTTGTACTTATCGCATGAGCGATCTGTTGTGCATGCGCATGATCGATCGCCAGGCGGTCTATATGATGCTCCAGCGCATAAATGCCGGCCGCTGCCAGGAAACCTGCCTGCCGCATACCGCCGCCAAAAGCTTTTCTGACCCTTCTCGCTTTTTTGATCAGGGTATGGGTGCCAAGGAGCAGACTGCCGACAGGGCAGCCAAGGCTTTTGCTCAGGCAGATTGAAATGCTGTCAAATGCTTCGCCGTATTGTCTGGCGGTCTGTTTTTTGGCAACCATCGCGTTCCATAGCCGCGCACCATCGAGGTGAAAGGCAAGCCCGTTCGCTTTACAAACCTCACGGATGGCGAGGATCTCCTGCCATTCATAACAGCTTCCTCCTCCACGGTTGGAGGTGTTTTCCAGCGAAACCAGCGTGGAGGCAGCCCGGTGAATATCATCCGGATTGATGGCGGCTTTCACCTGGCCTGCTGTAATGCGGCCACGGTCGCCATATAGCAGCTTTACAGATGCTCCGGAATTAGAGGCAATGCCGCCACCTTCGTACTGGTAAATATGGGAGGTTTCGTCACAGATCACTTCATCGCCCGGCTGCGTATGGCACTTGATCGCTATCTGGTTGGTCATGGTACCCGAAGGGCAGTAAATTGCGGCTTCCATCCCAAACATGGACGCAGCTATCGTTTCGAGCTTGTTTATTGAAGGATCTTCAGAGAAAACATCATCACCTACCGGCGCGGACATCATCGCCTCCAACATAGCAGGAGTGGGCTTCGTAACTGTATCTGATCTGAAATCGACGATCATGAAGGAAATTTACTTGCAATATACTCCGTTCGCTCCTCAAAATAAACAGTTCGCGAACGTGTTTGGTTCTGCTTAACTTGATTTCATAATTTGGCAACATCATGAACACTCCAACCATTTGGGAATATGCCCTGCTTGTAGGGTCCTGCATACTGCTTGCCCTGATCGGATTTTACCTCCTGGCCAATTTCAGGAAGATCTTCCGGCAGACCATCAGGATCGAATGGCTTCGCAGAAATATAGTGGTCTGGATCGTTGCCGCCTGTATCATCCTGGCCGCAACGCCAATGAATGGGGAACTGGTGTATGCCGTTAAAAAACATGGATGGAGATATGCGTTAATGGGTGAACTGATCGTGATCACGACCAACACGCTGATCGTTTTTAATCTTGCCTGGTTTGTGGCGGAACACCGGCTTTTCAGACGGCTTTCTTTCGCCAGAAGGCAAACACTTGTATTGTTTACATTGATCCTGGCTTTTGTTGGTGTCAATCTGCTGGTGAGGTACTTATTCACTGATGAGCCATATGAATACGCGGGATTTTCCGTCGTGATGAGCGTATACTTCGCCTGCGGAACAGGGTTTGTATACATCATGGTCAGCTATCTCAACCTGGAAAGGCAACGGAAGTTCGATGAAAAAGAACTTGAGCTGAGCCGCCTTCGCGAACTAAAAACAAAGGCGGAACTGGATGCGCTGCATTCAAAAGTGAACCCTCATTTCTTATACAACGCTCTTAATTCGATCGCTGATCTCTCCATCACCGATGGTAAGAAAGCAAGAAAGATGACAGTGGCGCTGGCTGATCTGTTCCGTTACAGCATAAACTACAGTAACAACAATTACTCATCCATCCGGGAAGAGGTGGAAATGGCTGAAGTTTATCTTCAGATAGAAAAGATCAGGTTTGAAGATCAGCTTAGTTATCATATCAACGTGGATGATGCAGTGATGCATTACCTGGTTCCCCGGTTTGTACTACAGCCACTGATGGAAAATGCGGTGAAGCACGGGTTGAAAGCAACCGGGAAAATGACGGAGATCAGGCTGGACATTAAACTTGAACAAGGAATACTGGTGATACGCATCAATGATAACGGACCACTCTTTACCAGTGAGCTAAGCCCGGGCTATGGTGTGAGAAGCGTGTATGATAAATTGGACCTTTTATTTCCCGGGGGGTATGAGATCCATTTTGGCAACCAGCCAAGAAAAGAAGTGGTAATCTATATAAAAAAACTAATGAAAAATGAACCAGCTATATAAAGCGATCCTGGTGGATGATGAGCCGGCAGCACGCCGCCTGATGAAGAATCTTTTACTCGAATATCATGAACTGGTCCAGGTAGTCGGCGAAGCCGGGACAGGGGAGGAGGCTATTCAGAAAATCCAATCCCTGCAACCCGATCTGATCTTTCTCGATATTCAAATGCCCGATCTTACCGGTTTTGAAGTGATCGAACGGTTGTCAAATAAGCCGAACATCATTTTCACCACAGCGTATGAGCAATACGCCATGAAAGCGTTTGAAACGTTCTCGATCGATTACCTGCTAAAGCCGATCAAGGAAGAACGGCTGACGCAAAGCATGGAAAAACTGAAGCGGTTCGGAAAACTGAATGCGACAATAGATGTATTGGGGTTACAGGAAATGATCCGCCAGATACAAACACCTAAACAGGCGACGGCTCTATCTATCCGAACCGGCGACCGGATAATCCTGCTCAGGTTTGATCAGATCGTTTTTCTTGAATCGCAGGATAAATATGTTTATATCTATACAGCGGAAGGACAGAAACATCTAACTGATCAGACCTTATCAGCACTCGAAGAAAAATTGCCGGAACAATTTTTCCGCATTCAGAAATCATTCCTTATTAATAAGGACAGGATAAAGGAAATGCACAGGCATTTCAACGGCCGGTACCTTTTTGTGATGGATGATAAAGCCGGTTCGAGGATCACTTCAGGTCGGACGTACTACGAAATGATAAAAACGGAATTTGGCCTGTAGTCATTTTAGCTCTCTGCCATTCTCGCGCCATCATCATAGATACTCTGCTCAACGCCATAAACCCCGGTTCAACCAACATAATACCCCACCTCACCGGAATTAGATTCTCTGCAGCATGGCTTCGTTGTTACTTTGTTACAGCGAGCTTCGAAAACAGCCCGGTAAGCTCCAACGATTATTTCCTTTCCGCCCATCCTTTACAAAATCCCTTCATCCTAAACGACCCTAAAGCTGTAACCTGGATCACGCAGCTGCGTCACATTGAGACAATTTACATGACGGCCGCTTATCCCTGATAAAGGCCGCTTAATTTAAAGCAATGATCTTGGTATTGCAAAGTACCTACCTTTAAACTGTAATAAACAAGAACAAGTACTTATTATATAAAACCATTGAAATGAGAAAAGTCTTATCCTTGCTGGCGTTATCCTTAACCTTCTTATCCTTAGCCAGTTATGCTCAAACTAAAACCGGTCGTATCAGTGGTACTGTTATTGACGGCAGCACAAAAACAATTGAATCTGCTACGATAACGCTTCTGAAAGCCAAAGATTCGTCTGTGGCGAAAATGGCGGTGGCCGATAAAACGGGTAAATATGAGTTTGAAAATGTTCCCGAAGGGCGCTATATCGTGGCGATTTCCGCGGTCGGACATGAGAAAGGCTTTTCTGCTCCACTGGAGATCTCGGCCACTTCAACAGCTGTTGAAGTAAAAACCATCGAACTCGTACCACAGGCACAGGCAATTGCCGGCGTAACCGTCACCGCAAAAAAACCTGCCATCGAGCAAAAGCCTGGTAAAATGGTGGTGAATGTGGATGCATCACCAACAAATGCCGGTTTAACAGCCATGGAATTGCTGGAAAAATCTCCCGGTGTAACGGTAGATAACGACGGAAATATCAGTGTGAAAGGTAAACAGGGCGTCATGATCCTCGTTGACGGCAAGCCTACTTATATGAGTGGCGCTGATCTTGCCGCTTTGCTGAAAAACATGCAGAGCACTAGTATTGATCAGATCGAGATCATGACCAATCCGCCTGCAAAATATGATGCGTCAGGTAATTCCGGCATTATCAATATCAAAACAAAAAAGGGTATTGTAAAAGGAATGAATGGTAACGCCAATGTTGGATATACCCAGGGATTGTATGCCCGTTTCAACGGTGGTGCCAATCTGAACTACCGGAATAACAAACTCAACGTATTCGGCGGCTATAACGCTGGTACATACGAAGGATACAACAGGCTGCTGATCGACCGTAAACTCTATGCGGCGGATAAAGTGACTTTGCTCCGTACCATCGACCAGGTATCAAGACCGCATTTCGAAGGTGTATATCATAATGCCAAAGTGGGAATGGATTATTACTTCTCAAAGAAAGATGTGGCAGGTGTGGTGATCAACGGTAACTTCAATACAAATGATGAAGATCCATACAGCAATACCAATATCAGGGATAACAGCGGGAAGCTGTTGAGCAAACTCGAATCATTTGCTGATAACAGCAGGAAATCATCCAACATTACTACCAACTTCAACTATAAACACACGTTTGACTCAACCGGCCGTGAGATCAGCACGGACTTTGACTGGGCCTATTACGATAATGACAATAGAACAAGTTTACTGACCAGGAGCTTCAATGAGAACAACCAGCATATGCCCGGCCAGGATGTACTGATGCCAGGTATTATCCCATCTGTTGTCAAGATCTATAGTGGTAAAGTGGACTATGTTCACCCGTTCAAAAGCGGTCTTCGCCTGGAAGCCGGTGCTAAAACCAGTTTTGTGAATACGGATAATAAAGTGAATTACCAGCGTAACGGAGTAGATGCGAAAGACCGTAATAACCACTTTATTTATGATGAGAATATCAATGCTGCATATGCGATCCTTTCCCGTTCTATCAAAAAATGGGAACTGACAGCCGGCCTGCGTTTGGAGAACACGATCGCAAAAGGACATCAGCTGAGCAACGACTCTTCATTCAAACGTAATTACACCAACCTCTTCCCCAATATTGGAGCAGGTTACAATATGAATGAAAAGAACCAGTTCAACCTGAGCTACAGCCGCCGGATCATGCGCCCGGATTATGATGACCTGAACCCTTTCATCTTCTTCCTGGATTCGCTGACTTACGGACAGGGTAACCCTTACCTGACTCCTCAGTTCACAAACAATTTTGAATTCAGTCATACTTATAACCGTTTCCTTACAACAACAGTCAACTATACACAAACAACTGATATCATTACTGAATTGCTGAAACAGGACACAGAAAAGAACATCACATTCCAGACAAAAGATAATTTCAGCACGATGAAACAGTGGGGTGTTTCTGTAATGGCAAATATCCCGGTACGCAAATGGTGGAATGCGAATATCTATACCAACGTCTTCCGCAATAGCTACAAAGGTTTATACAATAACGATCCGGTTGAGATTGCTTTTACCAGCTTTCTCGGTAATATCACCAACTCATTTACGTTGGGCAAAGGATGGAATGCAGAGATCAGCGGATGGTATCGCAGCAAAGCGGCAGAAGGTATCCTTGTTGCTAATGCGATGGGTGCAGTGAACAGCGCGATCACCAAACAAATGCTCAAAGGAAAAGGAACATTGAAATTTGGCGTACGCGATATCCTGTGGACACAAAAATTCAATGGCTACGCAAAATACAGCGATGTAGACGTAATGATCAGCAGCCGCCGCGATAGCCGCCAGTTCAATATGAGCTTTACTTACCGCTTCGGTAAAAAGAATATTGCCCCTGCACGCAGAAAAACAGGTGGCGCGGATGATGAGCAGAACAGGGTGAAAAGCGGAGGAGGAAATTAAACCTGCAGACAACAGAGCGTGGATCCTGAACATTGACATGTGTTTTATATGGCCGCATCAGATTGATGCGGCCTTTTTTTGTCTGCCCGGTGCCATCAGTATCAATTCCGGCAGCCAATTCAAGGAGTTCAATTAGCTTAATATCTAAAGATTTCCCTGCGTTCTTCGCTATTGCTTTGCATTCTTTGCGATACCCCTACGCCGGACAAGCATTCCAAAGCGGTGACAACCATCAAAAGCCCGGGTAAACTTGTACCGGTCTGAGATCTTATAAACCGGGGCAGGCGGCAGGCCTGGATGTCCGATCTGTTCTCCCCAAAATGATAGACCCTTACGGTGATCTTTGTCACAGTAAAAGGATGTTTCTTTCGTGTAATTGTCTTTAAGTTTTACTTTCGCATCTTCCGTGAGGTTAATCAAATCATTCAACTAAACCTTTTTTGCTATGCCCTCATTTGATTTTGTAAGTAAAGTGGACGCGCAGGCATTGGATAATGCTGTGAACGTTGTCACGAAAGAAATAGGAAACCGTTTTGATTTCAAAGGAAGCCATGTGGTGATCGATCTTGATAAAAAGGAGTTCAAGCTGAAGCTTGAGACCGACGACGATATGAAGATGCGTCAATTGCTTGATGTACTGATCAGCCGTGCAAATAAGCAGGGGATCGCCCCTGAAGCATTCGATCTTTCGAAAGAAGGCGCACAGAGCGGTAAGGTCTGGAAGAAAGAAGTACAGGTGCGTAACGGCCTCAAACAGGAAGATGCCAAAAAGATCGTTAAGATGATCAAAGACGCCGGCCTGAAAGTGCAGGCGTCCATCAATGACGACCTGGTTCGCGTAACCGGCAAAAAGATCGATGATCTCCAAACTGTCATACAGGCATCAAAAACCTGGGAACTGGGTGTGCCCCTTCAGTATGAAAATATGCGCTCCTGATCCGTTTTGGGTATTCTGGGGTATGCAGCCTGCACATGTTAACTGAAAAAAGTTCATAACCTGTGCAGAACCCGCCACCACAGCCGTTTTCCGGTGGATAACCAGGTGCAGAACGGGTGCATACTGAAACCCTCAGAAATTTGGAAACAGCTGGTTGAAAGAACTATCTTCAATGTACAAAGGTTGCAGATCTGGCAACAGAAATGCGACGGGAATTGCGAAATCGATCAAAAGAGGCAGCAATTTCAAAAAGCATCGGGTTTAGTCAAATAAACTTGATGCTTTTCTTTTTTAGTTAACCGGGAACGCTTGATCATTGATCGTTGTCCGTTCACCGTTATCGGTTATCCGGGATCATGTTGAAAAGTTGGGGGATGTTCTACAAAATGGC
Source organism: Terrimonas ginsenosidimutans (assembly GCF_022012415.1). GTDB lineage: Bacteria > Bacteroidota > Bacteroidia > Chitinophagales > Chitinophagaceae > Terrimonas_A > Terrimonas_A ginsenosidimutans. The sequence continues at coordinate 66,689 of NZ_JAKLTR010000006.1, read as the reverse complement.
TTGGGTTGAAATGTTCCGGATGAGCATCGCTCGCATAAACTTCTTGCGGCTCTTCCACCGTAGCGAAGCGGAGGAGGGAACCTGGGCCAGTCGCTCAAAAGATTTATCGCCCTCAGCGTGTCAGCTTGTCACCATTTTTCACTGCTTAAAATCCCGACAAACTTTGGAAGGCCAAAGGACGACCAAGAGACGAACTAACGACGACTAACAAGCATTTCAAAAACACGCGAAGTCTGACCTTTAATGATTATCATCAGTCAACACATCAGCTGGCTTCTCGTGCCAGAATGTCGTATCTGAGGAGTATATATCGCTTCAGGGCGTGCTCCCGTTTTTTGTGCCCGATCAGACAGCTATCGCTTAAAAAACCTGTAAGTGGATAAGTGATAATAACCCGTTTGCAGGATACCGGCAAGCCTGATTACATCAGGCGAGGGACCTAAGCGCAAAACTTCAAACTTTTAAACCATTAAACATTTAGACAACCATCCCACAACCTTTACGCTTGATCCGTTGTCCGGCCTTCGGCGAAATCCTTGCATAATCAACTCATAGCTAAAGAAATGGTTACTATTTTTTGCGTATTCCGGTCAACGGTCAGCGGATAACGGTCAACGGACTATCGCGGACGCTTTGGGGGCAACGATTGCCATTCCCACCACAAGATATATTTTGCATTTCCCCCTTTCCTCTCTACCTTTGCCAACCTAAAAAATTTATATCATCGTCACGGCAAAATCCGTGCGGCCTTAAAAATCATTTAGTTATGAAAAAAGGTATCCATCCCGGCAGTTACAGACTGGTTGTTTTCAAAGACATGAGCAATGGTCAATCATTCCTCAGCCGCTCAACTGCAGGTTCAAAAGAAACGATCAAATGGGAAGATGGCAATGACTATCCCCTGATCAAACTCGAGATCTCCAGCACTTCTCACCCTTTCTTCACCGGTAAGAACGTATTGGTTGACACTGCGGGTCGTATCGATAAATTCAAGAAGAAATACGAAAAGAAAAAATAATTCTTTAGCTTTAGTTCAGACAATTCTGCACTAAGCATAAAAGTTTTGTTTTTCATGGCTATACTTTAAGCCCTGCTGATTCCTCAGCGGGGCTTTTTGTTTTTAGATTGAATCTGTTTCAAATCTGACCGTTGACCGTTGACCGTTGTCCGTTGACCGTTGACCGGAATTCAAGCGAGTTGGAATAGAATTGGGTCTTCGTGTGCAAATTAAAAGAGTGGGGCTATCACTTAACACGATAGCCCCACTCTTTTAATTTGCACGGACAACGGACAACGGACAACGGACAACGGTCAACGGTCAACGGACAACGGTCAACGGACAACGGTCAACCGCCATCTCCTTCATTTGTACTATCTTTCCCGTGTGAACAAACTCATCTTCACAGAGGAATTCTGTCAGCCGGAAAACCTCTATCCCTTTACATTGACCCGCAAATGCCAGGATATACGCGTGGGCATTCTCACCATCCGCGAGAAATGGGAGAAAATGACCGGCTTCGTATCGGTTGATAAGAACGAAGACGATTATAAGGGGTTGGACAGAGCAATCAATCTGGATACGATCGGCAAGGCCGATACCTGCTTCATGGTGCATGGCAATCTTTTGCCAACCGTTGCGCTAGTAAAAAAGATGAAACGCCTTAAGCCGGGTGAATTCATCATTGCCGATGGAAGTTCGGGGATCGTTTTTTGTTTTACCCATCAACAGATCAAAGAGAAACATCAGGTCCGGGTAACGAAATCCGTTGAGTTTGAGGGTGAGGTCAAAGAGATCAAATATCCCTGGCAGATCTTCCAGCTGAATGACTGGGCGATCCGCGAGGATTTTGCCCTCCTGACCCGCAAGCGTCGCTCTCAGGCCATACCCAAATCAAATAAGGTCACCAATCCTAAAAATATCTTTCTCGAAAAAGGAGCCAGGGTGGAACATTGCATTCTTAATGCGACCACAGGCCCGATATACATAGGCAAAAATGCGGAGATCATGGAAGGATCGGTGATCCGTGGTCCCTTCTCCATCGGAGAGAATTCTGTACTGAAACTGGGTTCCAAAGTATATGGCGCTACTACGCTGGGGCCATATTGTGTCGGCGGTGGTGAGATCAAGAATGCGGTGATGTTCGGCTATTCCAACAAAGCACACGATGGATACCTGGGAGATTCGGTGATCGGCGAATGGTGTAACCTCGGCGCCGGCACCACCAACTCCAACCTCAAAAATAACGCGGGCGATGTTCGTGTTTGGACGCCCGGCGGCCAGCTCAATGCCGGAATGAAATGCGGCGTACTGATGGGCGACTACTCAAGAACCGCGATCAATACGAGTATCAACACGGGAACCGTCATCAGCGTTTCCTGTAACGTATTCGGTAACGGACTCACCCCGAAATACATCCCCGCATTTTCATGGGGAAGCGAAGGCGTGAACCGCTACGCATTCGAAAAGGCCCTCATCGATATAGAAGGATGGAAGAAATTAAAAGGACATGCCATTTCTGATAATGAAAAAAGCATGCTGAAGTATATCTTTGAGAAACTTTAAAAGTAATTTCTTTTACACATAGCGTTTACTCCGTTCAACAACTAAACGAATTACCTGGCTACAAACAGATATTTTTACTTTTTAATTTTGACTTTTTACTTTAAAACAGAACATACTTATGAGAAAGCAGATCGCAGCAGCTAACTGGAAAATGAATCTAACATTTCAACAGGGAGAGAAATTGCTGGATGATATCCTCGGTGCGAATATTGACCTCGCTGATCATCAGTTGGTGATCTTTGCCGTCCCTTCTCCTTACCTGCTCATGACCAGAAGTGAAGTAGAAGAAGAAAAGAATTACTACACTTCGGCGCAGAACTGTTATAATAAAAAATCAGGTGCTTATACCGGCGAGATCTCTGCGGAAATGCTGCATTCCATCAACGTTCCTTATTGCGTGATCGGTCACAGCGAACGCCGTGAGTACTTCAATGAGTCAAATGCGGTGCTTGCGGAAAAGCTCAACCTTTGCCTGGAAAATTATATCACACCGATCTTTTGCTGTGGTGAACCCCTTTCCATCCGCGAAGCAAATACGCAAAATGAATTTGTGGCACAACAACTGAAAGAGTCGCTCTTTCATCTTTCACCGGAAAAGATCAAAGATATTGTGATCGCTTATGAACCTATCTGGGCGATCGGCACAGGTAAAACAGCTACAACGGAGCAGGCGCAGGAAATGCATGCATACCTCCGTTCAGTATTGGCTGCTCAGTATGGCCAGTCAATTTCTGACCAGATCTCTATCCTGTATGGCGGAAGCGTGAAAGCAAACAACGCAAAGGAAATATTCGGATCTCCGGATGTTGACGGAGGTCTTGTAGGTGGCGCTTCACTTGTTGCTGCTGATTTTATCGAGATCATCAAGGCATTGAAAGCCTGATAAGCATATAGTAGTTTTAAAAAAGGCTGCTGTGGTGTTTCCTTACGGCACTTAGCGTATAAGGAAGCACCGCAGCTTCACTTTTTTGACGGAGTTCTTCATATAAAGCGGGCTGTTGCTGCACCTGTTGAAGGTAGGTGGCCAATTCCAGTACATCTCTGTACCTGATGCATGCATTCTCCAGCATCGGATCAACAGCGAGTTCAGCCGGGATGATCAATGGCTTTGCATGCCTGATCGCGTCAGACATGTTTCCCGAGACAATTGTTTTTCCATACTCTTCCGCAACATCATCCGCAATCACGGTTTTGAGCACCGAGGGACTGAACACATAATGTGACTCATGCAGTACGCGGTCAAATTCAGGCTGATCTACATGTTCTTCCTCATAGAATTTCAACTGTGAGAACCGGCCATTCCATTCGATGGCCTTTTTCCTGATCTCTTCTCCGTACGCGTCATAGAAACTTCCCAGCAGCGTAATCCTGGTGCGAACAGCAAGTTGCTCCAGCTGCCGCAGGAGGTCAAAAACAAGCCCGTAATCACGTCTTCTGCCATCAACGCTTCCCGGTATGGCGAGGTTTATGATCTCTGAGGAAATTGGTTGGAGCTGAAGGGCATTTTCCGGCTCATAGATACCTCCGGGAACAACATGGATCTTTTTGTTTCGGCCAACCCGCATTTTCAGCGCAGGCACCAGGGTGGGAGAGATCACATTGAATTCATTCACCACCCGGCAAAGGAGCTTTTTACCAATGGCCCTGATCAATCTTTTAGGATGCCAGATCTTTTGCGTAGCAGTCATATTGTTCACCATGTGAACCGTCATAATGATCCTGGTCTTACCCAGGAACATCGCCAGTATCGCATAGAGAATGAAATTGTCTGCAACGGTATTCAGATAAAGCAGGTCTGTCCGATGTTTCCGGCATTCTTTGTACAGCGTAAGAATGAACTGTCTTTTGGACTCATTCTCCTTTCTGACCACCCACCTGTACCTGTCCTTTGGAAGTTTGTGCTGAAGTTGCCCGAACGTGACCGGGTAGCAGCAGATCTGGATCTGATTGCTGCCGTTATCAAAAAGCCTGATCACCGGGTAAGCGGCTTCAAAATGTTCTGTTTCGAAAATGGTAACGTTCATGAGTTTCACCAAAGACAGATACGAATATAAGCCATCTGCCAGGCATCGGTGAGATTTGATAGAACAGCTTCTGCTATGGCCTGCTGGCAGAAATCGCCTTTATATGTTAAGTTTGTAACAATCCCGGTAAAATGCCGGAACCTGCTTTGGCAAATATCAAACGAAACTTCTTTTTCAATTTCCTCTTGTCCTGTGCGCAGGTGCTCTTTCCTTTATTTTCCATCCCCTATATTTCAAGGGTACTGGATCCGGAAGGAGTGGGCCGGGTAGGGTTTATTGACTCGTTCACCTATTATTTCATCGTTCTTGCCGAGCTCGGCATTACGGTATATGGGATCCGCGAAGTTGCCAGCAGGAAAAATGATGTGGTGCAGCTACGAAAGCTTGTATCTGAATTGTTGTTTCTTCACCTCGTTTCCTCGCTTGTTGCTTTGATCTTTTATGCTGTTGGGATCGCTGTTCTGTGGGAAAAGATCGGGGATACCCGCCTGATCCTGTTTTCAGCTTTATTCTTCGTGGTGAATTTCTTTTCCTGCGACTGGTATTTTATCGGCCGGGAGAAGTTTGGCTTTATTACCCTCCGGACTGTAGTGGTGCGTTTGCTGGCACTGCTTTCAATTTTTTTGCTGATACACAAACCAGATGACTATTACATCTACTATGGTATTATCGCGGCAGCGGGGATTGCCAGTATTGTTTGGAACCTGATGATATTACTGAAAGAAACACCGGTTTCGTTTCGTTCGGTAAACTGGAAACAACATCTGCCCAAAGTACTGATCACCTATCTGATCGCGATCCTGTACAGCATCCCCATCTGGCTGGACAACGTATTGCTGGGCCTGGTAAGCACGGTCGCGGCCGTCGGGTATTACGCATTTGCGGTAAAACTGATCCGTACAGGCACTACTTTATTAACTGATTCATTTCTTGTCTTCTTTCCCCGGATCGTATCACTTGCGGATGGGAACGATGAAAAGCAATTGCAAGAGAAATTACGGATGAATATACAGTTCATCATCCTGCTTGCAGTGCCGATGGGAGCCGGGCTTTATTTGCTTGCCGGAGATTTCACTCATGTTTTTTATGGAAATAATTTCACGCAGGTACAGCAAGACCTGAAAATACTGGCCTTGTTTCCATTGTTAAAAGGAGTAAGTCTTTTTTTGAGCAATCCGGTATTGATCGCTCACAGGTTTGAAAGAATATTTCTCAATAATCTGCTGGTCGGTTCTGTCTTCTTTGTGGTTACTGCGATACTGCTAGGTTACTGGAAAGAAGATAGTGGCATTTGCGTGGCTTTAATAATGACGGAGGTCCTGCTGATCATCCTGAATTACCTGAGCGTGCGGCGCGTCCTGCCGTTGCTTGTGGTGTTCGACTGGAAGAGTGTTGTGCATGCAATGGCGGGGGCTTCGTTGTTCATTCCGGTAATATACCTGACAGGCGAACTGATCGCAGATCCCGCACTCCGGTTGATCATATCTGCATTGGTCTGTATGCTGGCCTACTTTACATTTATTACATTTATAGCGCGGAATGAATTCGCGCTGAGGTTGAAAACTGTATTGCTGAACAGCATGGCCCGGCCATGATAGTCTATTAATATTTTGTCGTCCTGAAGAACAAGTATTTTATATCGCAATTCTCTCATGAAGTATATCAACACGGAGGTGTTGGTTATACCGATGCGGAAAAGATCCTGGCCTCTGAAGGATACGTGCCATTGATATTGCCGGGGATAGATCAATTTTCTTTTTGGAACAAACTGAAACGGTTGCTTCGCGTGATGTACTGGTTTTTGTTTCTCCCACGAAACGCCGTGGTCGTTTTTTTAAGTCCTGTATATCCCCGCATGTACCGTGTGCTGATCAAACTGCTTTCCTTCCGGAAAAGTCTTCGCCTGATATGTTATATCTGCGATATTGATGGGGTAAGAGATGGTGATCTGAATGTACAGGCAGCGGAGACTCGTTTTTACCGGTTATCGGATCAGTTTATTGTTCACAACGCATCAATGGAGAAATGGCTGAAGGCGACACTTCACGATGCCGATACTGCAGTGATCGATTTTTTCGACTTCCTTGCCCAGCCATCTTCGGAAAGGAAGGAACTTTCATTCGACATAGCCTTCGCAGGTAATCTTTCAAAAAGCCCATTTCTTGAACATATGGAAACAGTGCTGCGGCAATCGCCGAAGTTGAGGTTTCATCTTTTCGGAGAAGCCACCGTTAGGATGAAAGATCAAAAGAATATAGAATGGCATGGTGTTTTTGAACCGGGGTCATTACCGGGTAAATTGCCCGCTTCATTCGGATTGGTGTGGGATGGAGATAGCACAGAAGGACTGAAAGGACTGGCAGGGCAATACCTGGTCTATAACAGTCCGCATAAATTATCTCTGTATATATTAAGCGGTCTTCCGTTGATCGTGCCTGCCGGATCTGCTTCTGCGGAACTGGTCCGTAAATACAAAATCGGAGTTGTGGTAAATGATTTGTCTTCTATACAAAACGAAATTGAAAGGATCAGCATAGACGAATATCATCAAATGCAAAAGAATATGTCTCCTCTCGCAAAACAGATCAGCAGGGGACAAAGGTTGATCGCAGCGCTGGCGGAGCTGGATGAAAAAGCTTCATAAAAAAAGAACGGTGCCCGATCTGCACCGTTCCTTTTTTATAGAAGACTATCGTTTAAGAATGTCTATAGGTTTGCCTGATGCCTTCTCTGTGCTGCGGCGATAACTTCAATCGCCCTACGCGATCCGGTCATCGGCGATCGCGCACTACAGCCGCCTCAAACAAAATTACCCTAGAACTTCAGTTTCTTCATGTACTCAGCATTTTCCTTTGTTGCTTCCAGAGGAGTCGTGCCGGTATATTTTTCCTGTTCTACAATGTAGTATTCCATGCCTGTAGCCCTGGCAGTTTTCAGGATCTTCGCAAAGTCGATACTTCCCTTGCCAAGCGTGCAGCTATCAGCGGCTTCTGTCGCATTTTTAGTTCTGTCTTTAACGTGGCAGGAGCGGAAACGGTTTTTGTAATTCTTCAGCCATTGCTCAGCATCCTCACCAGCGGTAACTACCCAATAGATATCCATTTCGAAATCAACCAGTGCAGGGTCTGTACCCTTCATCAGTACATCCTGTGGAAACTGGCCTTCCAGTTGTTTGAACGTATAATCATGGTTGTGATACGCGAAGCGGATCCCGGCTTTTTTACAGATCTCTCCTTTTACGTTAAAGTCGTCTGCGATCTTCTTGTAATCGTCGAGGGTCTTTTGCGCGCCTTTCCAGGGACAGATCAGGTATTTCATACCGATCTCTGCAGCCTGTGCAGCCTTTTTTTCAAAGTCTTTATTGATATCACAATGGCTGGCGATGTATTCCGTACCGAGATCATCCATGTACTTTTTGAAATCGGTATGTGTCATATTCCAGAAAAGGCCTTGGGGACCTTCATAGCCTTCGATCTGTTTGTAACCGAATGAGGCCACTTGCTTCAGCACACCTTTGGGGTCTTTAGGAAGATCATCACGGAGTGTGTACAGCTGCAGACCAAATTTGGTAAGGGCTGCCACATCGTCTTCCAGTGTCCCCGGGGTTGACCCTTCTTCTACTTTCTTTTCATCTGACCCAAAGTTACAGGCAGCGGGAAAAATGGCTAAGGCGAGTGCTGCATTGCCTCCCATTCTCAGAAATTTTCTGCGGTTATAGTTCATTGGTATTATTTTTTTAAATGTTAACCAGTGGCGGCCCACGCTTTATCTCCTTTTTTATAAGGAAATGCTCCATCGTATTTGCCGGGTACAGGCATATAGCGGAGAGCTTCTGTTGCGCCGATCTTGGAAGTGAAGAAGCCGGTAATGGTCAGCTGTTTGAACATGGTAAAGTAATGCGACTGCATTCTTTCCTTTTTAAAGTCCTTATTACCTTTCTCTTTTTCTTCTTTTTCTTTCTTCTTTTGCTCTCCGTCGAAATCGTTCTTTTTCTTCTGGTATTCTTTAGCTTCTTTATCGAGGCTGATCAGCAATGACTGTCTTTGTTCAGGGCTTGCTTCCATAAAGCCGGTCTTGTGCATTTTTTCACAAGCTTCGTTCAGCGCTTTAATGCCTTCGTGGAAGGTTTTCTGATCTTCAGCATCATAGCAGTCATTCACCATTACCTTCATGAATTCACCAACCTGCGCGTCTTTAGCGCCCGGTGTTTTCGTTTTGGGTAAAATAGTTTCGCCTACTTCGTCAAGAAAAGAAATGTCTTCTGCTGAGAAATCAACACCACCCAGTTTGGGATCATTCTTACAACCAGACAGGAACATTTGTCCGCCGATCAGTACACCGCCGGTAGCAAGCGTTACAAGTTTTAGCAATTCTCTACGATCCATACAGTAATTTTTCTTTGAGGTTAAATAATATTAATCTGTTGATCAGAGATTTCCTTTTTTCAATTCACTTACAGCAAAGTCGGCTGCTCTTGCCGTCAATGCCATATAAGTGAGCGAAGGGTTTACGCAGGACGCGGATGTCATGCATGCACCATCTGTAACGAAAACGTTCTTTGCGTCCCAAACCTGGTTATGGCCATTCAGCACGGATGTTTTTGGATCGCGGCCCATGCGTGCGGTGCCCATTTCATGAATACCCATGCCCACCTGGTAGCCTGAGTCGAATGTATATACATTCTTCACGCCAGCGGCTTCAAGCATTTCTTTGGCATCTTCCATCATATCTTTCCGCATCTTCTTTTCGTTCTCTTTGATCTCAACATCCATGTTCAGGACAGGCAAACCCCATTTGTCTTTGGTGTTCTTATCAAGAGAGATCTTGTTTTCATGATAAGGAAGCATTTCTCCAAAGCCGGTAATGCCCATGCTCCATTTACCTGGTTCAGATAAAGCGTCTTTGAAATCGCCGCCTATCGAAAGCTCGGCTACTTCATTGCCCCATCCTGAGCGGCTTCCCGCGCCCTGGTATCCAAAACCACGGACATAATCGCGTTTATCATCATAAATATTTCTGAACCTTGGCACATAGATCCCGGTTGGTCTGTAGCCGTAGAAATATTTGTCCTCGTACCCTTCCATGGTTCCGCCGGCACCGCAACGGAAGTGGTGATCCATCACATTATGTCCAAGCTCACCGCTGCTGCTGCCGAGGCCTTCGCTCCATACATCCGTGGCGGAGTTCATCAGCACCCAGGTTGAGTTAAAGGCAGAGGCGTTCAGGAATACGATCTTCGATTTGTATTCGTATGTTTTGTTTGTTTCAGCGTCCAGCACTTCCACGCCGGTTGCCTTTTTCGTGTCTTTATCGTACAATACTTTTGTTACAATAGAGAATGGGCGCAGCGTAAGGTTGCCCGTTGCCATCGCGGCAGGCAGCGTTGCAGACTGAGTGCTGAAATAGGCGCCGTAAGGGCAACCTCTCCAGCAACGGTTGCGATACTGGCAATTAGTGCGTTTCTGTTCCGGTTTTGGTTCCGTAATATTTGCAGAACGCCCGATGAACATATGGCGTGAGCCTTTGTAATGTTGCTTCAGTCGTGCCGCCACATCTTTCTCCACGATATTCATTTCCATGGCAGGAAGGAATTCTCCATCTGGTAATGCTTCAACACCTTCGCGGCTTCCCTGCACCCCTGCAAATTTCTCTGCATAGCTGTACCAGGGAGCGATATCATTATAACGGATCGGCCAGTCAACGCCAAACCCGTCCTTTGCATTTGCTTCAAAATCCCACTTATTAAAACGATAACTTTGACGCCCCCAGGTAAGTGAACGGCCTCCTACATGGTATCCGCGGAACCATGCAAATGGTTTGGTTTCGGTGTATGGACAGTCTTTATCTTTCGCCCAGTAATCAAGTACAATTTCATTCAGCGGATAGTCCCTTTGCAATACCGGATAATCCTTCAGCATCTGCTGTGTGGGTCTCAGTCCGCGGTGAGGAAACTCCCATGCCGCTTTATTCGCGTTCACATAGTCCTTCACGTGCTCGATATTACGGCCGCGTTCCAGCATCAAAACCTTCAGACCTTTTTCCGTCAGTTCTTTCGCTGCCCAGCCTCCGCTGATCCCGGAGCCCACGACGATCGCGTCATAAGTGTTGTCTGCCATAGAGTAATTTTGTTTGTATCATTAAAATGTGGAATCAATGTCAGGGATGGTAAGTTTAATAGTTTAAAGGTTTTAAAGTTTAATAGTTCAAAGCCTGAGCACCATTAATAGGGGTGAATGACTTTTTAACTATTGAACATTTAAACTTTTAAACTTCTCTCGCTCACACATCACAAATACTTATCGCCTTCTTCAGCGCCGCCACCTTCTCCTTGTCCGTTTTGCCGGTCGGAATGTATTCCTGCGCAACGTAACCCTTATAGCCTGTTTCGACGATCGCTCTCATAATAGCGGGGTAGAAGAGTTCCTGTGACTCGTCAATTTCATGACGACCCGGAACACCGGCTGTGTGATAATGTCCGAAATACTGGTGATTATCCTTTATCGTACGGATCACATCACCTTCATTGATCTGCATGTGATAGATATCGTAGAGCAGTTTGAAGTTAGGTGAGCCGAGTTGTTTGCAAAGCTCAACGCCCCATGCACTTTTATCAGCCATATAATCTTTGTGGTCGACTTTGCTGTTGAACAATTCCATCTGGATGATCACGCCATGTTTCTTCGCAAGCGGCATGATCTGCTTCAAACCAGTTACGCAATTCTTTAAACCTGTTGCATCATCCATGCCTTTTCGGTTTCCACTGAAGCAGATCAGGTTCTTATAACCAGCCTGTGCAACGAGCGGGATGGCTTCAGTGAATTCAGCTATGAGTTGGGGATGAAGATCCGGGCGGTTCCAGCCTTCCGTCAGGCTGATCCTTCCGGCGGTGTAACACATCGAACAGGTGATGCCATGTTTCTGCAGGACCGGCCAGTCTTTTGGGGCGATCAGGTCGATGGCATTCAGTCCGAGTTTTTTTACAAGAACGCAAAGCTCTTCCAGGGGAAGATAGCTGTACGTCCATTGACAGACAGAATGATTGATCTTACCTTTCAGTTTGGTATTTTCTTCCATATCTGAAGAAGCTAATGCGTTAATTGAAGGAAATGCTGTAGCGGCGAGTGAAGCAGCGGCCACTTGTTTCAGCATCTTTCTACGGGATGAACTGTTTTCCATAATTACAGGATGACAGAATTGATTAAACTGTTGCTTTTATTTCTTTCTCTTGCTTGAAAAGAACGGCGAATACAAGGAATACCACTGCGGCAATCGCAGAAGGGATCAGCCAGATCATTTTATAATCGTGCGATCCGTCAGCCAGTGTGTATTTGTCAGTGATCATACCAGCTACTTCAAAGCCGATCAGCATGCCGACACCATAGGTGGCAAGTGTGATCAACCCCTGTGCGGCGCTTTTGTACTTTTCGCCTGCTTTGGAATCTGTATAGATATAACCCGAAACAAAAAAGAAATCATAGCAGATCCCATGTAAAGCAATACCAATGATCAGCATAAAACTAAGCTCACCGGCATTTCCATAAGCAAACAGTGCATAACGGACTGCCCAGGCAAGCATACCCACCAGGATGGTTTTCTTGAAACCGTATTTCTTAAAGAACAATGGAAGCAACAACAGGAAGATCACTTCTGAAGCCTGACCGATGGTCATTTTCCCGGTAGGATTACTCACGCCGGAATTACTCAGGAATGAATTTGCATTCTGATAATAGAATGCAAGAGGGATACAGATCAGGATCGACGAAATAAAGAAGATAGCGAAGTTCTTGTCCTTTAATAATTTCAACGCATCCAGACCAATTATCTTTCCAAGCGATACTTTTTCTCCTTTTCCTTTCGGTGGTGTCTTAGGCAGTGTAAAGCTGAACAGGCCCAATGCAAGAGACGCAATGGATGACATCAGGAATGTATTTCTCAACAATCCTTCTGCACGGCTTTGCTCAGAATCCCAATGGAATACAAAACTGATGATCAGGCCTGCAACGATCCAGCCGATCGTCCCGAACACACGGATCAGGGAGAACTCTTTTTCCGGATCTTTCATCTGGTTGAATGATACCGAGTTGACCAACGCGATCGTTGGCATATACAATATCATATAAGATAATACATAAGGGTAAAAAACTTCTATTGAGGCCGCATTATACATCTGATACATCAACACCGCTCCTGCAAGGTGCAATACGCCCAGGATCTTTTCAGCATTCACAAAACGGTCAGCGATCAGACCAATGATAAATGGAGCAATGATCGCTCCCCATGATTGGGTAGAAAATACACTGGCACTCTGACCGCCCGATGCCTGAAGATTATCATTGAGAAAAGTACCGAGAGTTACAAACCATCCTCCCCAGATAAAGAATTCCAGAAACATCATCAGGGATAACTGAACACGAGTGGTTGATTTCATATAGAGCCTTTCGTTTTATCAATTTAATATGCCTACAAAAGCTAAATGTACTATTTTTAAACACACTTTACATTTGCATGACGAGAAATTTAATGTGGGGGGTACACGGTGATAATTGTGGAAGTGACACTTAATCTTCGTTGAGCGTTGTCCGTTGACCGTTAACCGTAATATCCGGTTAACGGTCAACGGACAACGGTCAACGATCCTGCTTTTCTAACTAAAAACTAATGACTCAAAATATGCTGAATCGAAAATTAAGAATGGGTATGATCGGTGGTGGACCAGGCGCTTTTATAGGCGCTGTGCATCGTATTGCCGCTTTTATGGATGGACAAATTGAATTGGTTTGCGGTGCTTTCAGCAGTGATCCGGAAAAGTCAAAGCAGGCAGGCGAACAGTTGAATCTTCCACTGACCCGGGTATATGGATCTTACAAGGAAATGATCCGTGCCGAAAAGGCTTTGCCGCCAGACCAGCAGATGGAGTTTGTAAGTATCGTCACTCCGAATCACGTTCACTTTGAACCCGCAAAGCTTGCATTGGAAAATGGGTTTCATGTGGTGCTGGATAAGCCAATGACATTTGACCTTAAGGAAGCACAATTACTGAAGGAAATAGCTGCAAAAAGCGGCCTGTATTTCTGTCTTACCCATACCTATACAGGTTTTCCTATGGTGAAAGAAGCGCGTCAGCAGGTGCTGAGTGGCAAATTCGGTAAGATCCGCAAAGTGTACGTAGAGTACCCTCAGGGGTGGCTTAGTTCCTTTATCGAAGCGGACAATAATAAACAGGCTTCCTGGAGAACAGATCCCAAGCAAAGTGGTATCGCAGGAGCCATGGGAGACATCGGCACCCACGCATTCAACCTGGCCGAATATGTAAGCGGCCTTCAGGTAACAAAACTTTGCGCGGATATCAATATCGTGGTTGATGGTCGCAAACTTGATGATGATGGCGCCGTATTATTAAAATTTGATAACGGAGCAAGCGGTGTGTTAATGGCAACACAGATCGCTACCGGCGAAGAGAATAACGTTAAGATCCGCGTTTATGGCGAAAAAGGAAGCCTCGAATGGAAGCAGGATGATTGCAACAGCCTGCTTGTAAAATGGCCTGACAAACCAATGGAGATCTTCAGGGCAGGAGCCGCTTATACATCCAGTTTCTCCAGGCATAACACCCGCATTCCTCCGGGTCATCCCGAAGGATATCTTGAAGCATTCGCCAACCACTATCGTAATTTCGCGCTGACAGTGAAAACAAGCCTGAATGGGGGAAAACCAACGCCTGAAATGCTCGATTTCCCCGGAACAGAAGACGGTGTTCGCGGAATGAACTTCGTGGAAAAAGTCATCGCAAGCGGAAAAAGTGATGCGAAATGGATAGAATTTGATAAGTAAAAAGTAAAAAACACTAGTTATTAACCTTCCTGTAAACAAAAGAATCTGCGCTCTATCAGCCGCATTTTTTAATTTTTACTTTTGAATTTTAATTAAAAAAAACACATGACAACAATACAAGGTCCCGGTATTTTTCTTGCGCAGTTCCTCGGTGATAAAGCACCATTCAATGATCTGCGCTCGATCTGTAACTGGGCAAACAGCCTGGGCTTTAAAGGCGCACAGATCCCTACCTGGGATCCAAGATGCATCGACCTTCAAAAGGCTGCGGAAAGTAAAACCTACGCAGAGGAAATCAAAGGTATTGTGAATGAGTGCGGAATGGAAGTGACAGAGCTTTCCACGCATTTGCAGGGCCAGCTCGTGGCAGTTCATCCCGCTTACGACGATCTCTTTGATGCATTCGCACCTGATGCTGTAAAAAAGAATCCGAAGGCCAGGCAGGAATGGGCCGTACAGCAGTTGAAATACGGAGCAAAAGCTTCTCAGAATATGGGGTTGACCGCGCATCCGACATTCAGCGGGGCGCTCTTATGGCATACCTTTCATCCATGGCCGCAACGTCCTGCCGGCCTGGTAGAAGAAGGGTTTAAAGAACTTGGTCGCCGCTGGCTCCCTATCCTTAACTATTTTGATGAGTGCGGTGTGGACGTATGTTATGAGATCCATCCGGGTGAAGACCTCTTCGATGGAGTAACCTACGAAATGTTCCTCGAGGAAGTGAACAATCACCCGCGTGCCTGTCTTTTATATGATCCTTCTCACTTTGTGCTGCAGCAACTGGACTATATCCAGTATATCGATTTCTACCATGAACGGATCAAAGCCTTTCACGTAAAAGACGCTGAGTTCCATTCCACTGGAAAGCAGGGCACGTTTGGCGGCTATCAGAGCTGGCTGAAAAGAGCCGGCCGCTACCGTTCCCCGGGCGATGGCCAGGTGGATTTCAAACAGGTGTTCAGTAAACTCACCGAATACGACTACAAGGGCTGGGCCGTGATGGAATGGGAGTGCTGCATCAAGCATCCGGAAGACGGGGCAAAAGAAGGTGCAAAATTTATCCAGGACCATATCATCCGTGTTACGGAAAAAGCATTTGATGATTTTGCCGGTGTGAAAACAGATGACGTATTTAACAGGAAAATACTCGGATTGAGTTAATTTTAGCGCCGTATCCACATAATGACGAATAAAACACAACAAAAAATGAGAAAATTTATCTTGGCCGCCACTGTATTAGCAACATTGGCAGCTTGTGGGGGAGGGGAGACGAAAACAGGCTCTGGCCCGGAAACTAAACCAACTGAAAGCTCAACTGACACACCTGCAGCAAGCGATGATCTCTCTTCAAATCCTGACTATAAAAAAGGACTGGAACTGATCGCGCAAAGCGACTGCTTCACCTGCCATAAAGTAGATGAGGCTTATACTGGTCCAACCTATCGCCAGGTGGCTGACAAATATGCTGCACAGGCCCCCGGCGTGATTCCTGAGCTTGCAAAGAAGATCATCGATGGCGGCACGGGTGTTTGGGGCTCAGCTCCGATGATCCCGCACCCTTCTATCTCGCAGGAAGATGCTGAGGCAATGGTTAAATACATTCTTTTACTCAAAAAATAATCGTTCATGATCAAAGCAACCCTGGTAGCTTCTTCAGTTGCCTTATTAGTAGCTTGCAATAATAACGCAGAAACAAAAGGAGAATTGACGAACAAAGACACTACACAAACAGCCGCCGGCTCATTCAATATTCTCACAGAAGAGGAGAAAAAGGATGGCTGGGAATTATTGTTTGACGGTACTACCGTAAAAGGCTGGCATACGTATGGCTTTCCTGGCACCATCGGTTCCGCCTGGAAAGTTGATGACAACTCACTTCACCTTGATGCTTCCGTTAAAAAAGGCTGGAAGATCGAAGGCGGCGGTGATGTGGTAACTGACCAGGAATTTACCAATTTCCACCTGCAGCTCGATTGGAAAATTGATACAGGTGGCAATAGCGGTATCATCTTCTATGTAAATGAAGACACTACAAAGTATGAAGATACCTACAACACAGGCCCTGAGATGCAGGTACTCGATAATGAGAAACATGCAGATGCAAAGATCCCCAAACACCGCGCTGGTGACCTGTATGACCTGATCTCTTCCTCTTCTGAGCCTGTAAAGCCAGCGCTGGAATGGAACCATGCTGAGATCAAAAGCATCAATGGTAAACTGGATCTTTACCTGAACGGCGTGAATGTTGTTTCCACCACAATGTGGGATGATAACTGGAAGAAACTCCTCGAAGGAAGCAAGTTCAAAACAATGCCTGGTTTCGGTACATTCAAAACAGGGAGAATTGCTTTGCAGGACCATGGCAATAATGTGTGGTACAGGAATATTAAGATCAGAAAGTATTAAGCATATTCGATAAGATTGATAAAGGTGTTGAGGTAGATCTCAACACCTTTTTTCATGGCTGCTATCAGGTTAACTGGTTTACCAGCTTGAAATAACTTTGATATCAGTGAGAAATATGTGTATTGGCGATTCTGCGTGTTTTTTCTTCGTCGGCACGCATTTGTTCGATATAGGGTTGTAAGATATGGTCTGGTAGTGGACATCTTCGTAGTGACTCTTTCGCACGCTCAGTCTTTTCTTCGAAATAAATATCGTCAGAGATTTTGCGCGCAAAACTGCCCTCGGGGTCATGAGCTATTATTATGGTGGTATTTCCCTGCCGTATAATTTTCGGGACGTTTTTCTTTTTCATGAATAAAAGTTTATTGATTAATATTTTTCTTTTTTATCAAAAAAGCGTCGAAAGATTTTCCTTTCTCAAATAGGTACCAATTATTTTTTATCCTGCCTTCAATTGAAATAAAACCCCGGTGCTGATCGAAAATTCTGGCGATCCATATCTGGAATAATCTTGTCCGCGCAGGGGTACTTCCTTCTAAAAAAACTAATGCTTCGCGTCTTTCGTTTAGAAACTCTATTATTGCTTCTGTCACGGACAATAGAATTTTGTTTGTGTCTTTATTATCCGTGACCGATGATGTATCTATTTTATTTCCACTTAATGCTTTTCCAAGTTCCAGATTAAATATTAACGGAATTCGTTGCACCAGATTAAATTGGATCAGTTTTCTAATCAGCCCCTTAGGACCATAACTGAAAAACTGATACAATGTATGATCCTCGATCTTCACATATTCATATACCTCTTTCTTCATCACGTAAAAAGACCCTAAATCCGCCACTAAACCTTCAGAAAAAAACGAGCAATTGCTGTTTTTTCCTGCACTAAATAAAAAAAGAGAATACCGTCTGGTATTCTCTTAAACTATTTTCTATTGATGTTAAATATTGCTTAGTCGATCTTCGTGATCTTCAACACGTTCGTCGGCAAGTGCAGATGCACCGGCGTACTACCCGTATTCACGATCGTATCCCCGGCTTTCACAAAGCCTCTTTCCTTCAGGATCTCGATCTGGTCAAAGATGATATCATCCAGGCTTTCTTCTTCGTCATAATAGAATGCCCTTACTCCCCAGCTCAGGCTCAGCTGGTTTACCAGCGACCTTTTCTTGGTGAAGATATACAATGGAGATTTCGGCCTGTAGCTGCTCAGCATAAAGCCGGTATAACCACTCTCCGTCATACCCACCAATGCATTCGCAGCAATATCGCTTGCGATCTTACAGGCATTATAACAGATCGCATCGCTCAGGAATGAAGGTGAATGCGCCAGCGCTTTCAGATCTTCTTCACGGTCATAACGGTACTCTGTATGCTCCACCTCCACGATGATCTTGCGCATTGTCTGCACTACAAGAGCCGGGTGATTGCCGGTTGCAGTCTCCCCACTCAGCATCACCGCATCAGCACCTTCCAGCACCGCATTCGCAACGTCAGTGATCTCGCTGCGGTTCGGTTTCACACGGTCGATCATGCTTTCCATCATCTGTGTGGCAACGATCACCGGCTTACCACGGTGGATACATTTGCGGATGATATCACGTTGTGCCATCGGTACTTTTTCAACCGGAAGCTCAACACCGAGATCACCACGGGCAACCATCACCGCGTCTGATTCAACAATGATATTACGGAGATCAACCAGTGCTGATGGCATTTCGATCTTTGCCATCACTTTGATTGAACTGTTTGCTTCTTTTACAAGTTTTTTCAGGTCAACGATATCTTCTGCTCTTCTTACAAAGGAAAGGGCAACCCAGTCAAGTTCATGTTTAATAATGAACGCAAAATCCTCAAAATCCTTTGGTGTCATCGCAGGGAGAGAGATGGCTGTATCAGGAAGGTTCACACCTTTCTTTGGTAACAGATTTCCACCATACGTCACCTGTACTTTTACATCGCCGCCAGCAGTGATATCAACAACCACTACTTCCAGTTTGCCGTCGTCGATCATGATCTTCTCACCAACTTTCACATCATTATGAAGGTTAGGATAGGAGATATAGATCTTTTCCTTTGTTCCAACTACTTTCTCTTTAGAAGTGAACGTCAGGATATCACCCGGTTCAATCTTCAACGAGCCATTCTCGATCTCACCTACACGGAGCTTAGGGCCCTGCAGGTCGCCAAGAATAGAGATATTGTAAGGCTCGGTCTTGTTGATCTTACGGATATGGGAAATGATCTCTGCTTTATTCTCATGAGTTCCATGAGAGAAGTTCAAACGGAATACATTCACGCCTGCCTTCACCAGTTCCAGTAATTTGTCGTAAGTGTCACATGCCGGGCCAACAGTTGCTACAATCTTTGTGCGGTGAAAGGTGTGTGCCAGTCCCGCATCCTTATCCATTTGTTTGTGAAAATACTTTTCTGCTTTTTTAGACATTGTATTGCTTCTTTGTGCTTAATTAAAGAGTAGTGACAGGAAATTGATCTAGGAAGCCAGGATCTTCTGGATCTTGATCCATTCAGTTCCGATCTTATGTTTCTCCTTTACAGCCTTTTCCAGTGGCGTATAATGGATCTTATTATTGATCACACCAACCATTACATTTCTTCTGCCAAGTAAAAGGCTTTCCACTGCATAATAACCCATGTGGCTCGCTACTACACGATCTTCACAGGTAGGAGCCCCGCCACGTTGAATATGACCAAGTACGGTAACCCTTACATCTGCATTGGGCATGCGCTGGCGGATCACTTTCGCCACTTCGTTTCCACCACCAAATTCTTCACCTTCGGCTACCACGATCAGGTTAACAAGTTTCTTTCTTTTTTCTTTTTCGGTAAGACCGTGGATGATCGCTTCTATATCCGTTTTTGTTTCAGGTATCAGGATATTCTCCGCACCAGTAGCAATCCCACTGTGCAAAGCAATATAACCGGCATCACGACCCATCACTTCCACGATGAATACGCGGTCATGCGCATCCATTGTATCGCGGATCTTGTCAATTGCCTGAACAGCGGTATTCACAGCCGTATCAAAACCGATGGTAACATCCGTGCCCGCCATATCTTTATCGATCGTTCCCGGAAGACCGACGCAGGGAATATCAAATTCGGCGCTGAATTTCTGTGCACCGCGGAAACTGCCATCACCACCAATGATCACCAACCCGTCAATGCCTCTTTTCTGCAGATTCGCGTAAGCTTTTTTACGCCCCTCGTGTTCAAAAAATTCTTTTGAGCGGGCTGTTTTCAGAATCGTTCCACCCCGCTGTATGATGTTAGCCACTGAGCGTGACTCCATTTTAATGATATCATCTTCCACCATGCCCTGGTATCCGCGCATGATGCCAAAAACTTCCAATCCGTGAAAAAGGCCGGTCCGTACAACCGCCCTGATCGCCGCGTTCATTCCTGGTGAATCTCCCCCCGATGTCAAAACCCCGATCTTAGTAACTTTGTGTGCCATTGAGTCTTAAATAACTTTTATTTATGTAATGCCTGGTTTCCGGGATCTATGAAAACGTTTTCCCAGCGCCTCAAAAATAAGGTTTTGTTCCCATTGTGTGTTGCTTCGACACATAATAGCTGGCACGAATAACTGTTAGTTAATATGGAGAGACAACAGCCGCCGGACTGCGGACCACAAACATGGCCGGTGATCGAGTATTATTTACCGCTCCATACAGTTTTTGTTACATGATCTATGCCGTTCCGTTCTTCGATCTTCAGTGAACTCCTGCAGTACGCGTTCCGTGGTCCGCGGTCATTTTTCAACTATCTTTAATCAGTTAATGAATCAGTATGAAAAGATTATTTCTAATGCTGCTTACAGCAAGCCCGTTGATTCTTATGGCACAAATAAAATATCCTCAGACAAAGAAACTCTCCGTTACCGATAATTATCATGGAACCAGTGTAGAAGACCCTTACCGCTGGCTGGAAGATGATAATGCAAATGCGACAAAAGAATGGGTAAAAGAAGAAAATAAAGTGACGTTCGATTATTTCAGCACCATTCCTATCCGCGACCGTGTTAGAAGCAGGTTAGAAAAGTTATGGGATTATCCAAAATATTCTTCTCCGTTTAAAAAAGCAGGTTATTTCTATTTTTTTAAGAATGACGGCCTGCAAAATCAACCCGTTCTTTATCGTCAGCGGGGAATAAGAGACGAGCCGGAAGAATTTCTGAACCCGAACACGCTCAGCAAAGATGGGATCGCCGCACTAGGCTCATTCAGCTTCAGCAAATCAGGAAAATATTTTGCCTATTCTATTTCTGTGGCAGGTAGTGACTGGCAGATCGTTTATGTTATGGAAACTGAAACGAAGAAGATCCTGAAAGAAACCATTCAATGGGTGAAATTCAGCTCATTCAGCTGGAACGGCGAAGAAGGTTTCTACTACAGCGGATACGATAAACCAAACGAAGAAACCAAACTCAGCAAGCAAAATCAGTTTCACAAAGTTTTTTATCACAGGCTTGGTACGGACCAGGCACAGGATAAACTCGTCTTTGAGGATAAGAAACACCCTCTCCGCTATCATAGCGCCGCACTTACAGAAGACCTCCGTTTTCTCCTTATATATGGTGCAGAGGGAACAAGTGGTACCGAGATCTGGTTCAAAGATCTTAAAGACCCCGCCCAGAAGTCCTTCAGGATCCTGATCGAAGGCTTCAAAACCGATGCAGAAGTGGTAGATAATAACGGTGATCGATTACTTGTCAGAACAAATGATGGTGCACCTAATTTCAGGCTGGTATCAATAGATCCTAAAAAGCCGGCAAAACAGAATTGGACAACTGTTATTCCGGAAAAGCCAGAAGCATTGCAAGGCGTAGGCACCGGCGGAGGCTTTTTGTTTACCGACTATCTTAAAGACGCCGCAACAAGCATTTGGCAATACAGTTATGATGGAACAATGGTCCGCCAGATAGCTCTGCCGGGGATCGGTACCGCAAGCGGATTTGGCAGCGAGAAGGCAGATAAGGACTTTTTCTATAGTTATAGCTCTTTTGCGACGCCACCTGCTGTTTACCGTTTTGATATTGCCACCGGTAAATCCACCCTGTTCCGCGAAACAAAAGTGAATATGCTCACCAGCGATTTCGTTACAGAACAGGTTTTCTTTAATGTGGATGAACAAACAAAGGTTCCCGTGTTTCTTACCTATAAAAAAGGCCTGAAGAAAGATGGTAATAATCCGGTGTTGCTATACGGGTACGGAGGCTTTAATGTTCCTGTAACCCCTGGCTTCAGTATCAGTAATGCATTCTTTATTGAACAGGGCGGTATATATGCTGTGGTGAATCTTCGGGGAGGAAGTGAATATGGTGAAGCATGGCACAAAGCAGGGATGCTTGATAAAAAACAAAACGTATTTAATGACTTTATCGGTGCAGCAGAGTACTTGATCAAAGAAGGATATACCCAACCGGCAAAGATCGCTATGCGCGGAGGGAGTAACGGTGGCTTGCTTGTGGGAGCTGTCATGACTCAACGTCCGGACCTGATGAAAGTGGCATTACCAGCAGTAGGCGTGATGGATATGCTCCGCTTTCACAAATTCACGGTAGGCTGGGGTTGGGTGGTTGAATACGGAAGCTCTGACAGCGCTGCACAGTTCCCTTTTCTGTATAAATATTCACCCTATCACAATTTAAAACAGGGGACAGACTATCCTGCGACACTGGTTACAACGGCTGATCATGACGATCGTGTGGTGCCTGCGCATTCATTTAAATTTGCTGCCCGTTTGCAGGAATATAATAAGGGAACCAATCCCGTGCTGATCCGTATCGATACAGATGCAGGACATGGGGCCGGAAAACCCACCAGCAAATCCATTGATGAAGCTTCCGATACCTGGAGCTTCGTGATGCATAATCTTGGAATGCCTTTCATAGAGCCACCAACCGGTGAAAAGAAAACAACTCCTTCTTCTACCGGATCAGGAAGTCCTGTAAAAGGAACAGAAAGTGACCAGAACGCTGGTAACGCAAAACCCAAACCAGGAGCCAGCCCCGCTACCAATTCACCCTCAGCTCCTGTTGGAACAAAGCAGAACCCTTCGGCTGATAAAGATTCAGAAATGAGAAAGAAAAAGATAGAGTTGATGAACAAGAAAAAAGGGGAGCAGTAAATAAATTTCGCGATCATAGAACGGATAATGTTTGACAGATAATTTTGCAGGATGAAGATTTTAATAACAGGCGCTAACGGGTTTGTAGGCTACTACCTCGTGAAGGAATTATTGACAACAGGGCATTTTATAATTGCTACAGGTAAGTCTGAAAGCCGCCTGGACTTCACCGCGAACAATTTTAGCTATGAACCGATGGATTTTACTGATCCGTTCAGTGTACATGATGTTTTTGAAAAACATCAGCCCGAAGTAGTGATCCATGCAGGAGCCATGGGAAAACCCGATGAAGTAGAATCAGAACAATGGCAGGCTTATCTGGTAAATGTGGAAGGATCGGTCACCTTATTAACGAATGCCGAAGAGTGCAACAGCTTCTTTATCTATATATCCACCGATTTTGTATTCAGTGGCAAAAAAGGTGAGTATACAGAAGAAGATACGGCAGAGCCTGTAAACTATTACGGCAAAACAAAACTAGAAGCGGAAGACTCCGTTAAAGAATATGAGGGCGACTGGGCTATTGTAAGAACCGTTCTTGTTTACGGTCAACCGGCTTCCGGCAGATCAAATATTCTTACGATCGTAAAAGATAAACTGGAGAAAGGCGAAACCTATAATGTGGTGGATGATCAGTGGAGAACGCCTACATACGTGGAAGATCTTGCGAAGGGGATAAGGCTGATCGCAGACAGACGTGCAAAAGGGATCTTTCATCTGGCCGGGAAAGATAAACTCACCCCTTTTCAGATGGCAAAAGAAACCGCCGCTTACCTGGGTTTGGATGCCGGGTTGATCAGGCGTGTTACTGCAGCTGACTTTACGCAGCCAGCCATACGTCCCGTAAATACCACTTTCGTGATAGATAAAGCAAAAGCAGAGCTTGGGTATGAGCCTGTGTCTTTCCGGGAAGGACTTCAAAAGATGTTTTCCCGCTGAACCTTCAGCAAAAAATATCAGTCATGCGGCTTTGCATAATTTTGCTCTCCCGCTGAGATCGTAACCTCCAACTGGTTTTCCTTTGGCGGAACCGGGCAATTGTATTTACCTGTCACATATGCGCAGTAAGGATTATAGGCTTTGTTGAAATCGACAGTTACCATATCATTTTTAACATCCGTAATACTCAGATCGATATAACGGCCCGCCGCATAAGTTGATTCTCCTGAAGTAAGATCTGTGAATGGCAGGAACAGGTGATTTTTGTACTCTTCGGAAGTCATTAAACCCTGCGACTGGTATACCGGTAGCTGTACCGTTGTATCATGGATTGAAAACTCAAGAATAGCGTACTGGCGGAATGTTTTCCTGACCGTCCCTGAAGTTTCCATGGTAAACCATTTGCTGTTGGGCGTTTTCTTAACTTTTGCCGCTACTCTGTAGGCTTCATCCGGCGGAAAAAAACGAAAGTATTTCTTGTCCTGCTCCACCACCACCTCATGCTTCTTTACATAATCGGCAACATACTGTCGGATGGAATCATCGTACGGCTTCTGAGCCCCGGCTACGGAGGCCAGGATCAGGCAAATGCCCGCTAATAGAGTTTTCATGCCGTGAAAGTACAGCTTCAGGCTTAATCAGCCCTCAGTGATTTTACAGTGATATGTTGCGGTGCGAAGCTGTAAGAAAGGCATGACGGTTGCGTGTCTACATACAGGAAACGGATCTTTTTTCCGGCAATGGCAAGGGCAGGTGGGAGGCGGATATAAACTGAGTTCGTGCAGTTCAGCAACGTCGCTAAAGGGACAGTTGTTTCGCATAAATACGGCTTCTTTTTACCGACTTCGCCCGGCAGCTCAACAAGGTAAGAATCCGGCAAACAACCGCTTTTTTCAATCACGATACCACTGATATACTCATCTTTGTCCCGGCCGCAGCCAGCCAGGAGCAGTGTAAAAGAAAGGAAAAGGATAAGGTAGCGCATGCTTTTTTCCGGTTGACAGTTCGCTCCCGGGAAACGTTGCGTCGGTTTCCTGATCACTTTGGAATACTGATGGACATATTTTTTCCTTTGCCCTGCGAAGGGGCAGCTGCGCCAATCAGCTAAAAGAGGTGTTCACATACAGCTTAATGCACGGCTCCGGCCCTGGTTTCCATTAGATCCGTCAATGACTAAAATTTACCCGGCGCACTGCTAAGCTTGCTGGAACCTTGAAGGCAATGACCTTGCCTTTGATACAGGCGGAAGTATTCCTGCTTTCCCTTACTGTCTTATTTTGCTTTTAGATAGATTTCCGCCATCATGCAACGGGCACTGCCACCGCCATTCGTTTCAATGGTATTGATCGCAGAATGCACGATCCGGTTAAAAGAGCGAAGCCTTTCAATTTGCTCTTCCGACAACGACTCATATGCCTGTGTGGACATTACCAGAAGTTTTTCACCATCACGACTCTCTACCTGCAGCATATTGCCGGCAAAATGGTTCATTTGCTTGAGAGATATCGGGATGATCTCTTTGCCCGATCTAAGGATAGTGTCACTGACATGCTGCTGCTCCGTTGGCGAGGCAATGCTCTCCAGGCATATGACCACATAGCCGTCAGCCACACACATCATTACATTGGTATGATAGATCTCCTGTCCGTTACCATCCGTTGAAGTGAACAGAACCGGCGTGTAGTTCATCTTTCTGCAAAACTCACCCAATACTTTTTCATTCGTCCGCGGGGAGATACAGGCATAAGCGATCTGCCGGTCACGATCGAGTACCATGCTTCCGGTGCCTTCAAGGAAAATATCTTCGTTTTCGAAACCGGTCAGGTCGATCGTTTGGCCGATCTGAAATTTTTCCGCAACAATATCCAGCACATGAGGCTTGCGCTCCGCCCTTCTGTTTGCCGCGAACATGGGATAAAGCATCACCGTCCCATTGCTGTGAAAGGATACCCAGTTATTGGGGAAAATAGAATCAGGCGTATGAGGTTCCGCAGTGTCTTGCACCACGGTAACATCTACTCCGTTGCTGCGCAGTACGGATACAAACGTATCAAACTCAGCAAGCGCTTTCTCCTGCACCTGGCTGGTTTCATCAGTAGCAGATTGAAAAGCATTATTGACCGCGGTTTGCTCATTATAAACAAAGCTCACAGGCCTGATCATTAGTATATGCGATGTGGTTTGCATGGTGAACGTGTTTAGATCACGCAGTAATTTGTTTGGATAGTCAAATCTGTTAAAGCTCTTCTCTCATCAATGGCATGCTCATACAATGGAACCCACCGCGGGCACGGGATAACTCTGCTGAAGGCATGGTGATCAGTGTATTTTGCATATCGGCTGGTTTGATCTCTCCCAGCTCCAGCTGAGCGACCAGGTCATGCGCATGAATAACATTAAAACCGGCTTCGCGGAATGCTTCCACTGTTTTGTCGTTCCTGTCATATCCAAGCACAACACCCTCTTTCAATGCCAGCAAATTGCAGGAATCTGTCCATTGTTCACGTGCATCATAAGGAAATTCATTGTTGCCGGAATAAATGAACCTGACCTTTTCTTCTGATTTAAGATCATGTTTGCTGATATCCGCCAGCAGTTCTTCAAGGTTATCGAAGTAGGCAGGTTGTGAAGGATCCTTCTTTCTGAATTGAGTGATCTTGATCTTATCTTCCTTTTTGCTTCCTTCCAGTACACGTTGCACATCATCTGCATCTTCCATCTTGATCGTCTTCTTGGAAAAAGTGCCCAGCAATACCCATACGTTTCTTTTCACCTGGGTAAAGATGGTATCAATATGC
The DNA here is from genome assembly GCF_022012415.1 of Terrimonas ginsenosidimutans. GTDB lineage: Bacteria > Bacteroidota > Bacteroidia > Chitinophagales > Chitinophagaceae > Terrimonas_A > Terrimonas_A ginsenosidimutans. The sequence continues at coordinate 39,975 of NZ_JAKLTR010000006.1, read as the reverse complement.
ATGTAGTCTCTTTTCTTCGGGATTTTTATCACCGTGATCTTTTTGACCACGTTCTTTTCAAAAAGAAGATTGATGCATTGATGCGCCGCCTCCATCGTCGTTCTTTCACTGATGCCGATCAACAGGTGATCTTTTGTTACTACCATGATATCCCCGCCTTCAAGCGTTACTTTCTTATCATCGCCATCTTTAGGAAGAAGGAAATAATGTGACGTGTTGGGAAGCTCGATGATCTTGTCACGATAGGAAGCAAACATCGGGTGGTTATAGAATAAATATTTCACCAGCAGGGCTTCGCGTGTACGCGCTTTACGTGCCGGTTTATTCAGCAGGATATAGTCATTGATCACAATCCCGATATCACGCGTAAAGATGAAATTAGGGATAGGAGGGAATAACATCTCCTTATCATTTGATGTGCCGCTGATAAACACTTTTGCCAGTTGCGGTCCGTCAAGGGCCAGCAATTTATCCTGCAGTTCATAAGAGCAGTTCTCGATCGCGCAAACGGAGGCAACGAGTTTTAGTTTGATCTCATGTTGTTCGAGGATCTCACCCAGCAACCACTGCAGTTCCACTACCTTATCTGAGCGGTAAAAATCTTTATGATCAGGTTTATAAAAATTGAAATCATTAGCGGGCGCGTCCACTTCGCCAAGCCGGCCCTTGATCTTTTCCGGATCAAGGAAATAAAGAAGCAGTTTGATATAGAAATCATATTCTTTACGGCGGATGGTATCCAGGTGCACGATGTCTTCAAACAACCAATCCTGTGCTTTTGATGGAACTACTTTACCAAGACCGCTATCCGGGCTGTGCACCAGCAAGCGTTTTAAAGTACCTATTTCGGAGGTTACGTGAATCTGATCATTCATAAGTTAGAGAAAAGAGGAAGAGAACAGTGATTTACACCGATTCTCTACGTTAAACAATTGAATGTTGCCGGGTATTTATTGATCCTAACAACTGTTCGGTAAAGCTAAGCGGAAAAAAGCAAATAGAAAAAAGCAAGGATCAGAGCGGATAATCGACAACGTGGGGTATAAAAAAAACGGAAAGAAGATCATCTTCTTTCCGTTCCGTAAATTCATTTTACCAGGTTTATTGATGCGCCGCAAGTATCGGAACGGTGCTGTTGAACGCCAGTTTCTTTGTGTGGCTGACGTTAAAGCTGAATAAACTATTGATAAAAGTGTGATTTTTTGGAATAATGATGATGAGATCGATATTTCGGTCGCGCGAAAACTGCTCGATCGCCTCATAAAAATCGTTCATGCCGATAAAGTAGAATTCAGGGTTGAATTCGGCGAACATCTTAAGCATTTTACTCCTTTCCGCCAGGTATTCTTCGGTCAGAGAAACATAATGTTCATTATCTACGTTCACGATATGAAGACTGGCATTGAATATTTCCAGCACCGTCTTGATCGCCAGTACCGGGGTAGTTGCGTCAACATCTTTGAAATCAGAGGTCAAAGCAATATTTGAAATTCCTGTATATTTTGCATCCGGAGGAACGATCATCACTGGGCAAACATTGGCATCAGCCATTTTCAGGGTATTGCTTCCTATGAAGATCTGTCTCCATTCTTCTTTCTCGGAAATACCCATGATGATGAGTTCAGCCGTTTTCTGGTAAGCCAGCCTGCCCAGGTTATCAATCAGATCATCTCCCTGTTCTTTTTCCATTTCGATGTTTTGAACCCCTTTCTGTTCCATTTCCGCTTTCAGGCTTTCCAGGTATTGAGCAGCTGTTGCCGCTTCATCAGATTCTTTGAACATATGATACAGGATCACACGGGCATCGGCCTTACCCGACAGCATGTCCGCTGCATACCGGGCGGCATTAAGAGAGGTCTCAGAGAAGTCAACTGGAATAATTACATCTTTCATGTGCATAGTTAGTTTAGGCTGTCTCCAAAGAAACAGAAAAAAGAACTGATTACAAAGAAGAATCGGACACCTGTGAACAAAAACAACCTGACAGGTCATCACTATCAACTTACGCGTATACCGTTCATTCCGCAACAGAGCGCAGATCACCTGCTCCATTATGATCGGTCTGTACAGAGAGGAGGAAGACCCCGGGCTGATTTTGCTTAACCCTAAACTCCGTTACCGTCCGCCCCGCCTCCTGTAAAACTTTGAACCGGCAGGAACGTAAAGAATTAAAAAGCCTCCTGTGTCTCCCTTCGTTTCAAGGTGAGGAGATTGAACGGTGACCATTGGATCAAAATATGTATTTTGTCGGTCTAATCGAGTACTGCAATATTTTACTATATGAAAAAGCTGTTTGCAATTGCCATGTTCCTTATCAGCAGTAATATGATCTTTTCCCAGGAAGTGATCGCTCTTTATGATAAAGTTCCCGGTAGTAAACCTGCCGTCAAAGCTGAAAGTTCAGAGACGACAAATGGTATACTCCGGATCAAAAACGTGTCACAACCGACACTGGCAGTCTATAAACCTGAACAAGGCAAGGCCAACGGCACCGCAGTGGTGATCTGCCCCGGCGGCGGTTATTCCATTCTTGCCGCCAGCCATGAAGGAGCTGATATTGCAAAATTATTCACCAGCTGGGGCATTACAGCTTTTGTACTGAAGTATCGCCTGCCTGATGATGCGATCATGCAGAATAAAACCATCGGCCCCCTGCAGGACGCGCAAAGGGCCCTTCAACTGATCAGGCAACGGGCAGGAGAGTGGGGCGTCAACCCCTCCACCGTAGGCATCATGGGCTTTTCGGCAGGGGGACATTTGGCTGCAACAGCTTCCACCCAATTCGCCAAACCCGTGATCGAAGCAGGTGCAACAGAGGTACGCCCGGATTTCTCCATCCTTATCTATCCGGTTATCAGTTTTGCCGATACCCTTATGCACAAAGGCAGCCGGGATAACCTTCTCGGTGCTGATACCTCTGCCGCACGCATTATGCTGTATTCTGCAGACCGACAGGTCGGACCGCAAACACCACCTGCTTTTCTCGTACACGCAGGTGATGATAAAGCCGTGCCTGTCGGCAACAGCCTTGCATACTATACTGCATTGCAGAAAAACAAGGTCATTGCGGAAATGCATATCTATCAGCAGGGGGGGCATGGGTTCGGATTGAACAACAAGACCACAAAAGACCAATGGCAGGAAAGACTCCGCAACTGGCTGCAGGCGAATAACTGGTTGCCGGCTTCTGCTCAGTAACAACTTAACGCTCTGTTTGTGCCCTTTAAGACAGATCGCTTTATCTCCGGGCCTGATTCCATCTAACAAGCTTATCTGCCCTGCGTAAGGCACCCTCTAAATCTCCCCTGAAGGGCTACCGTGTACTCACATTTTTCCTTTTATATGACCGAATAATTTTTTGATAGCTTGATGGCGTAGGGGAACGCGGCGGGCACGGCGATACGCGACGTGCGCGGCGAATACAAAGTCTGCTATGGCTGTTTTCGCTGCGTACGTCGCGTATCGCCGTGTCCGCCGCGTTCCCCTACGCAGCAGACATGACAGTTAGCTACCTTGTTCTACCTTAAACAATGTCTTAAAATCTTCGTCATCTGTACTCCATCAGCGAATGAATATGCAGATCAATAGGTGAACACCAGATCTGAGAATCGGCGGGAATCTATGACCCTGTAAAAACCGGGCTTTTCAGGATAGTGAAACTACGATCCGTTTATAGGTTGAACACTATTGCGCGGGAACCGGCCGCGCTCTATTTTAGAGCCTGAATCCAAACCCAGAAAAATGAAACTCATACTTCTCAGCTCACTGCTGTCAGTTTTTGTTTTTTCAACTGAACCGTCAATCTATGACTTCAAGGTTGAAGCTCTCCAGAAAGAAAATGCCAGGATCAATTTTGAAGACTTTAAAGGAAAGAAGATCCTGATCGTTAACACAGCATCCAAATCTCCCTACACCTTCCAGATGGAAGAACTGGAAAAGCTTTACCGCGCATACAAAGACAAACTGGTAGTTGTCGGCTTTCCGGCAGGAAGCGATTTCGGAAACCAGGAACTGAAGACCAACCGTGAGATCCGCGACTTCTGCACCTTCACTTACGATATCACCTTTCCGATGGCGGAAAAAGTAACCACCATGGGAGAATTGCGCCACCCGATATTCTCCTATCTCATTTCAGAAGCACAGAAAATGTATGTTTCTGAACCGGTGATCAAATGGAATTTCACCAAATTCCTGATCGATGAAAATGGTAAACTGATCAAAGTCTTCCCGGCAGACGTTACGCCGCTAAGCACAGAAGTCACCAGCTACCTGAATAATACCAGGAACTGGCAATAAATACCGATCACTGTCCATCGAATAATAAAAACCAGGATTATTCAACAGAGCGGACTTCGCTCAGATTGTCGAAAAAATCGTAACTTACCTCCTCACCAAATAAAAAGGAGGTATTCATGCAATCAGATAAATCATGGACGCCTTCGGTTATTATCGCGTAACCGGGCTTCTCCTAAAATATTCTGCTGGCGAAGAGCCAGGAGCCATCAGGTTTTCCCTGGTGGCTTTTTTAATTACAAAAGGACTGATTCTTGCAGGGTACCCAAAGAATGGACTGGCTTTGGAGATCTCTGATCCAGCGCCTGAGATAATATGTGTGATCAGGGTTTTCAGGGAAATAAATTTTTGACAGGATTATTCAGTTGATTTACAGGAATTATGCAAAAGAAAGGTTTACGATTCAGATGGTTCAGACGTTTACTTAGGATCCTGATCGTTGTGATCGGACTATTTATCATTGCCTGCCTCATCTTTGATCATTTTGTCCAGTTCAGGAAATCGGATGATGAACTCCGGGAAATCTTTGCACAAAGGAAAATTGATGGACAGATCAATTACTATAATAGCCACGGCCGCCAGATCAGGTATGCCAGCGTTGGGAACGACAGTCTGCCCACCTTGCTCATGTTACACGGTTCTCCTGGCTCAATGAGCTACTACAGTGGCCGTTATGCCGATACTGTTATCCAGAATCACTTCAAGGTCTTTACAGTGGACAGGCCAGGATACGGCTATTCCGGCCTTGGTGACCCCGTTGCGGCGATCAGGGAACAGGCTGAAATGATCCGCCCCATCCTGGACAGCCTTCACAAAGCACGCCATCCGATCATCATCGCCGGCGGTTCTTACGGCTCTTCTGTCGCCTGCAGGCTCGCCATGGATCACCCGGAACTGGTCGATGGACTCGTACTCACCGGTCCATCTCTGGGGCCCGGCCTCGAAAAGATCTACTGGTTCAGCCCAATTGTCGAACACTGGTCCATCCGCTGGTTTATCCCGCGCATCTTCCGCTCTGCCAACACAGAAAAGATGCATCACAAGGAAGAACTGGAGAAAATGCTGCCCTACTGGAAAGACATCCGCATTCCCGTCATTTACATGCAGGGCGAAAAAGACGAACTCATTGATACATCAAATGCCGGTTTTGCAACGCAACACCTGATCAATGCACCTTATCTCGATATTCGGTTCATCAAAGGCCGCGAACACCGCCTTGCCCAATATGAGTGGCCGGCTATCAGGGGGAGTATCATGGAAGTTTATGAAATGATCACGCAGGATAGCTCCAGGATTCTCACCGGTAAATAAGTGACGGAACGGATCTGGTCCTGCTCTCATCTTCTTTCCGGACGGAGACCATTGACCTTATACAGAATAAGCCGCTTGATCCGCCAGAGCTTCACCTGTGGACTGCAATTACCCTGCACACGATTATTTTCTGTTATGGTTTCTTCCGGTCTGTGCTTTGAATATTTCATATGATGTATTATTTCAGTTGAATATTTTGCTCCACTAGCGCTGCATACAGACGATCACCATCCGGCTGCTCCTTTCTTCGCCCGGACAATAAAATGGAAACAGCAGGCCTGTCAGTGGTGGGATAAATAGGCGAAACCTTTCCCTGAAAAGCGGCTGTCAGGATCGACTGGCCCGTTCCGCCCATTGTCTCCCATAAAAGGAAAGATCAGCAATAGCGACGCGGGATACTCACTGATACGTCTCCTTCACTTGAACCAAAACTAAGCACCCGGGCCGGTGAGATCAGGTGAAAAACACGTCAGAAAATTGTTTTTTCCTCATGGTTATTTCATGGAGTTTTATCTCAAATGATCCATCAACAGAAATCATCTATTTTTATCACTCTGTAAAATCAAGTTTATGTTGTCATCTGAGGAAGTAAAAAAGAATGCTGGTGTATTTGCTGCGGATCTCGTGAAGAATGGAATGAATTTCGGACTGGGTACCGGCTCCACCGTTTACTGGCTGATCCGGGAGCTGGGTGTTCGTGTTTCGCAGGGTTTGGAGATCCGGGCTGTACCTACTTCCGCCCAAACCGTCAGCCTGGCGCTCGAAGCAGGTATTCCCCTTACTGATCTTGACCAGGTGGCGCAACTGCCAATAGCGATAGATGGTGCTGATGAGATCGATCCTCAGGGTCAGCTGATCAAAGGCGGCGGCGGAGCACTCTTGCAGGAAAAGATCGTCGCAGCTGCCGCTGAAAAAATGATAGTGATCGCTGATGGATCGAAATACGTTTCCCAACTGGGCAGATTCCCGCTTCCGGTAGAAGTGATCCGCTTCGGTTACAAACAGGTAATGCGACGCCTCCTGGACGCGGGTATCTGCCGCTCCGTAAAGCTGAGAGAGAAGAATGGAACTCCATTCATTACTGATCATCAGCATTATATTCTCGATTGCCAGTTTGATCATATCGATGATGCCCCGGCAATAAATACTTTCATCAGGAACATTACCGGCGTGGTGGAAACCGGGCTGTTTGTCCGGATGGCGTCCAGTGCGATCATCGGCCATAGTGATGGACGGGTAGAGACGATCAATTTCAGATAACCCTGGGACAACCTGGTCTGAAACCGCCGTTAAGGAGATCGTTTAATAGTTTAAAAGTTTAATAGTTTAATAGTTTTGAGGTTCGAACCCTTGAGTCTCTAGACAGTGACATTTAAACTCTTAAACTCTTAAACTTTTAAACTATTAAACTCTTAAACTTTTAAACCCTTAAACTTCTACACCTCTCTACCCCGGCCTACTTCACCTCCTTATCCAGCGTCATCTCGAAGAAACGAAACCATTCATTGTTCCGCTTCATTTCACCGATTTCCGCCCACTGCCCCTTTTCGTTGATCCAGATGACATACTGCATATTCTCGTTGGGATACCAGTATAGCTTGTTGTCTTTTATTTCCGCTTTGAATTTGCTGCCTTGTCCTGTAGATAACCACGACTGAAAATTATAATTTGAAGCTTCTTTGTTCCAGCTGATAATGGCTAATGCATTGTGAATGCTTCGTCCCTCCGCAGTGCCGTTCCCTTCAATCAGCATTAATGTCTGATCAAGCTTGAACTGTACTTTTTCCGTCTGATCAAACGAATGTTTGCCATCCGCTCTCGTGATCGAGCCTTTACCTTTCCAATTACCTTCCAGGAAGGCCAGCAACTTCATCTTCTCCTGGATTCCCTTATCCGTTTCTGTATTTTGTGCACGTATTGATACTGTCAATACCAAACAAAGCAATAAGCTGAAGATCTTTTTAAGGCGCATAGTAATGGTTTAATGTTTCAGGAAATTAAACCATTTATTAGAAAAGGGAAAAAGTTTGATGGGGGAAAGTTGCAAAGTTGCAAAGTTTAAAAGTTTAATAGTTTAAGAGTTTAAAAGTTGAACTGTTAAGCGTTTAGGCGTTTCCTGGGATTTATATAGTCAACTATTAAACTATTAAACTATTAAACTTTTAAACTCTTAATCCATTGGACTCTTAAACTTTAAAACCTTCAGCGCATTAAAAAAACCGGCCGAAGCCGGTTTGAATCAGGTTAACCTCAACTAAATATCAACCGTAAACTGCTGTAAATAATGTGATCAGGCCTGTGATGAGAAATACAGTAGTGATTACAAGTGTTGCCTGTACGTTCTCGTTCTTCAATAATGTGTTGATTTTTTTCATACACAAAAGTTTTTAGTTTCGATAAAAAGGGGTTCAGGTCATTCCAAAGGACACCGGTTCCGAAACAATAAAAGTCTTCTGTGATTTTACAAAGGAGTGGAGATATTGCAAACGTACATAATAAAGTGCCTGTTGTCAAGTGTTTGCAGAGATTTTATGAATGTATCAACATCGTATATTTACGATAGGTCTGTAATAAACTTACTTACAGTTATTTATTGATTAAAATAAATTGATTGGCCTTATAGGGGTAGGAAAAAGGTTGAAAGTTTAATAGTTCAAAAGCTTAAAAGGGGCAATCTCCCGATCCGGCCAACGACCGAACTTTTAAACTATGAACCATTAAACTTTCAGACGACTGAGCTTCTGCTTTCTACTCCTACCTGATCCGATAGGTCAGCCCCATTCGCACAAACTGCGCGCGCGCTTTCAGAAACTCGTTATCTCCGTAATAGTTTTTGTATCCCTGCACATAACCTGTTGTAAGCCCCCACCTGTTAAGAGATGCGGTCACCTGTATGCGGACGCGCTGGTCGCCCTGTTTGCTCAGATCATTTACTTTATTATAAGTATCACCGTTCATGGTAAGCCGCACATCAATCTTTTCTTTTCTGCTGACAGCGCTTGCTATCTCGAATCCAGTGGTGATATCGATCTTTAATTTTTTATCCAATGCCCTGAACCCGATAAAAGGAGTGATGCAGATGTACTGGCTGGTTGACTCAGCAGATCCTTCAGCTGGTATTAACGCACTCGCGAAAATAGAAGGGGAAAGATAAGTGACAGTCGACTTGCTCTGCAATGATTGAAAAGCAACTTCACCACCAACTATCAGTTTCGTTTTTGAAACATACTGAACATTCGAATTCACTTCATACGAAAATCCTGACCGGCTGTTCTCATCAGGAGAAAAATTTGTACGCAGAATAGCAGGCTGTGTATTCTCAATAGAAAAAGCCTGATCTCCACGATAACTGAACAATCCGGAATTTAGTCCGACTGAAAATGTCGTACGCTGTGCATTAGCTATACCAGCTAAACAAAGCAAAGGCAATGCAATTAGTAAGTGTTTTGATTTCATAAAGGCAGGTGACAAGCGCATCAGGTTGATCGTTGCATCGGAGTAAAGTTTGAAGAGCTGAGAGGAAGGATGAGGAGCGATGGTCGATGACAAAGCATTAACATATCGCGGCCTTATAACATCGCGCCCCGACAATCGCCCATCTATCAGCGATATGGGGAAATAAAACACCACCTCCACACCATTCCACATTTTCAATCTACTGATTTCTAATAATCTGGCAGGCTTGGTATGAAAATTGAAAAATTACTGTCAGATCAAAAACATCGATTATGAAAAAGGCAATTATCGTTATAACTACTGCAGTATTGTTTGTCTCCTGTCGTAGTAAAGAAGAAAAAACAGCAGCTGCATCCACAACACAACCTCAACCGGTGGTGGTAGAGAAAGTGAAGTATGTGCCTGTGCAGACCAACACGGCCGCACCTGCAAATAATAGTAATAATAAGCAGGGATGGAGTAAGGCTGCAAAAGGTACCGTACTTGGAGCAGGTGGTGGCGCCCTGGTTGGTGCAACAGTAAGTAACAATAAAGCTGCAGGCGCAGTAGTAGGTGGCGCGATCGGCGCAGGTACAGGTTACCTGATCGGACGTGGGGAAGATAAAAAAGATGGCCGCGTGACGCCTAAAAAGAAACAGTAATATTCTTGACACACATATATATCGGCTGACCGGGAACATTCCTGGTCAGCTTTTTTTATTTCCGCCGGCCATTCATGCTTTTGATCAATTCACCCGCTTTCAATACACCGCTGTTTGAAAATGTCTCAATTTGTTAGGGAAAAGAAAAAAAGGTAAAAAAATAATGCTACCTGTTTGTTCGTACGAAAAAATTCCTACCTTAGATATATGAAAGAAAAGCTGGAAGATGGTAAAAAGCCTGAACCGACAAAGTCTGAGCTTGAAATACTACAGGTATTGTGGGAGCATGGTCCCTCTACCGTAAGATTTGTGAACGATCAGCTGAATGATCAGCGGGAGGTGAACTATACATCCACGCTTAAGCTGATGCAGATAATGTTTGAAAAAAGAATTCTGGTGAGGGACGAGACCAGCATGAAACATATTTACAGCGTGGCGGAAGAAGAACAGAAGACCAAAGCCTTTCTGTTAGATAAGTTCGTTGATTCGATGTATAAAGGATCTGCCAGTAAGTTGATCATGCAGTTGCTCGGTAATAAGAAAGCCTCAAAAGAAGAGATGGATGCTGTACGCAACATTCTCCGGAAAATTGAAAATGAAGGAAAAAAATAGTTAGCCATTAATAAACTGCTTCATGGATCTCCTGTCAATCATATCTGATAATATTATCCGTGCATTGAGTAATACCTTTCTTTACTCATTATGGCAGGGACTGATACTGGCGGCTGTTGCGGGACTCGTCATCATGCTGACGAGAAGATCCACTCCCGGCAAACGTTATAATTTACTGGTGGGCCTGCTGATATCATTTACCGTAGTGATCATCACCACGTTCGTTATCCAGTACCAGCGCGTGGTTATTGCGAGACAACAGGTCGCTACAGTATGTCCTGAATTTCCTCCCGCCGGTGAAGCTATCAACCTAACCGGATCTGCCGGTCAGGACCCAGGCAAGTTCTCCTTCCTGGAATATATCAATACACACGCGGAAATGATCGTTCTTGTCTGGTTCCTGATCGTATGTGCCCGTTGTGTTCAACTGTTTACCGGATTACACGGATTACAAAGGCTTCGCCGCGAATCGGTAAAGCCATCGGAAGAGTGGGAGGAAATGCTTCGCAGGCTTACCCAAACATTAGGTATCACACAACAGGTTCGGCTCGCGGAATCCGCTATTGCAAAAGTACCAATGGTGATAGGTCATTTCAAACCGGTGATTCTTATTCCCGCGGCACTGCTGGCCGCTATGCAACCCGCAGAAATAGAAGCAGTGCTGGTGCACGAACTCGCTCATATCCGCCGGAGGGATTACCTCGTAAATATGCTGCAGCATCTCATGGAGATCGTATTCTTTTTTAACCCTGCAGTGTTATGGGTTTCTTCCCTGATCAAAACAGAAAGAGAGAACTGCTGCGATGATATCACTCTTGGAAAAACGAATGATAAAACGGCCTATATACGCGCACTCATCTGCTGCCAGGAATTTCAATCACAAACACCCTCGATGGCTGTTGGCCTGGCAGGAAGAAAAAATCTGCTCGGCCGTGTTAACCGGATGGTGTCGCACAGCAACCATTCTTTATCGATCATCGAAAAATCCATGCTGACCCTATGCCTCGTAACAGCAGGCATTATGCTGGCCGCTTTCGCAGAGCGTGAAGAACAGAAGGCGCCTCCGCATGTGAAAGTGGCTAAGGCACCCTCTGCCGATACATTACCTGTAAGAAAGAATGTGACGGCTGAAGACCTGAATACATTCAGGATCTACCAGCCTGCAGAGGTAGGCGAGGGAACATCAGTTTACATCGGAAATGTAGCTGAAAAAGTGGGTTTCAAAACATATATCCTCAAGAAAGAAGCTCAGCTTTATCAGCTCAATTATATCAGAGATACGCTCGTTTCACTACAGGTCAATGGAAAAGCGGTGACCCCTGCGGAATGGCCAATGTATGCGGATAGTGTGCATGAACTGGCCCGGCAGCAGGAAAGAAAACTGGATGATACCTTCGTGCATCAAACGGAATACGCAACAGAAGATGATAACGATATCTTCAGCAGGGCGGAAAAGACACTTTCCAACGGACTGAACAGAACAAAGAATGCAATTGATGCAGCCGGCATGGAGCTTGGCAGATCCCTGCGCATAATGCAGGCGACCGAAGATTCGCTGCGGGCAATGGAAAGATTAATAGAGCCCAATTCCTCACCTGGTGCATACCGGATCACTTCGGATGAACAGATCTCACGGCAGGATGAAGAGCGCGCCCGTAAAAGACAAAGCCAGCCCGGCTCGGGGGATGCAGGTCAATACTCAAAAACATCCGACACTTACACAGAATATAAATCCACCCACACAGAACGCAACAGTTATAAAACGCCCTACCAGCCGGAGAAAGCGCCAGTGTCCCGCCGGGAGAACTGGATCACTGTAGATGAACTGATCTCGCACCTGGTCAGAGAAGGATTGGTGAATGAGGCAGATGAGGTAAAATCCTTCATGCTGACCCCCCAGCAAATGATCATGAATGGTAAGCCGGTACCCACAGCAGTTCATCAGATGATACTCGATAAATACGTAAAAGCTGACAGGAAAAAAAAGTGGACAATGTATTACAACTTTGACACTTCAACGATCAAATCCATTAGCCCGGATGGCATAAATGCCAGTTGAGTTAGCATACACCCATTTATATAAAACCTTACCAATAACTTGTCGGTAAACTATAATTTACCGGGGAGACTTATCAACCTATAATTTGTTTTTCATGAAAAAGTTTTTCATGGCCTGTATGGCCATAGGGCTGAGCCTTGCCTGTACTTTCGCGTATGCTCAAAACAGTTATAAACTGGCGGGAAAAGTGCAGTCGGCAGAGGGAAAAGCGATTGAATCCGTTACCGCAGTGCTGAAACGTGGCACTGATTCAGCAATTGTCAAAACTGCGATCACTGACGCCGCAGGGGCATTCACCTTTGAAAACCTCGTGAAAGGTTCATATCTGATCCAGCTGACGGGCGTGGGCTACCAATCTGTTGATACGGTCATTTCCCTGTCGTCAGGCGATGTAGTGTTGAATGAAATGGTATTACAGAAACAGGAAAAAACAATGGAGGGTGTTGTTGTTACTGCACGGAAACCATTTGTAGAGCAAAAGATCGACCGGACCGTGGTGAATCCCGATGCATTGATCTCCAACGCCGGCACAACAGTGCTGGATGTACTGGAAAAATCACCAGGGATCATGGTTGATCAGAATGGAACGATCTCTCTGCGCGGTAAACAGGGCGTTACGGTTTTTATAGATGATAAGCCTACCTATCTTTCAGCGGCGGATCTGCAAAATTATCTTCGTGGATTACCATCTTCTGCCATTGAAACGATTGAGATCATGACGAACCCGCCCGCAAGATATGATGCCGCAGGCACCGGCGGCGTGATCAATATCCGCACAAAAAAGAGTAAGATGAAAGGCTTCAATGGAAATCTGTCTGCCAGCTATAACCAGGGAAAATATGCAAGAAGTAACAATAGCCTGAATCTGAACATGCGTCAGAATAAGTTCAACTTCTTTGCAAATCTTTCTTACAATAAAATGAACTCATTCAATGATCTTGATATTAACCGAAGATATAAGAACGCTGATGGCAGCACGCTTTCATTCTTTAACCAGAATACATACATCAGGAGGATGGGAGACAGTTACACCGGGAAGATCGGTATGGACTATTACCAGGATCCGAAAACAACCTGGGGTGTAGTTTTCACCGGCCAGTCGAACCGCGGCAAGGTGAACAACGAAAATGTAAGCCGCCTCCTGGATCCTTCGCAGCAACTGGATTCTTCCATCAGGGCACTGAACAGGGAAAGAACAAAGTTTGAAAATAAAGGCGTTAATCTTAACTACCGCCGTCAGATCGATAAGTCCGGCCATGAACTCACCGTTGATCTCGATTACCTCAACTACAAGACCGGCAACAACCAGCTTTTCGACAACGCCAGCTATCGTGCGGATGGCAGCCTGAAACTACAGGATTTTCTGACAGGGAATCTGCCGGCAAACATTGATATCTATTCAGCAAAAACGGATTACTCAAAGCCATTCAAAGGCGGTTATAGTTTCTCAGCGGGATTAAAAACAAGTTTCACAAAAACTGATAACCTCGCGGAGTATTTCTATACAGTCAATAATGTAACCTCGCCCGATTATGATAAAAGCAACCATTTCATCTATAAAGAAAACATCAACGCGGCTTATGTAAACCTCAGCAAGGATTTTAAGCGCCTTTCTGTTCAGCTGGGTCTGCGTTTTGAAAATACCAATGCCACCGGCAATCAGCTGGGTAATGCCGTAAAACCGGATTCTTCATTCAAACGTGATTACAACAGCCTGTTTCCTACAGCCTATCTCCAGTACAGGGTTGACAGCGCGGGCGATCATATCCTTGGCCTGAATTACGGCCGCCGGATCAACCGCCCGGTATACCGTGACCTCAATCCTTTCATTTCACCATTGGACAAGTTTACCTTCTATGTCGGTAATCCATTCCTGAAGCCAGCGTTCGTCGACAACTACGAACTATCCTACACCTTCAAACAGCGGATCACCGCCACGCTTTCGTATTCAAGAACGCATGACGAAATGGGGGAGACCATCGAGATCGTGAACGGGACCTATTTCAGTCGCCCGGGTAACCTTTCTACCGTAGAAATGATGGGCATATCAGTAAATGCAGGTCACGATTTTGGGAAATGGCTTACCGTCAATCTTTACAACGAAGTAACCCAGATCCATACCCGCAGTAATTTCTACACCGGTTTTCTTAATACAAAAGGAACTTTCTGGTATGTTGGTCCCAACTTCCAGTTCAAATTTGGTAAAGACTGGAGTGCGGAATTAAGCGGTATGTACCGGACCGATATCACCAATGGCCAGTTCATCTCCAAGGGATATGGTCGTGTCAACACAGGCGTGCAGAAGAAGATCTCACCGGCCGCCACGCTCCGCTTAAGCATTAATGATATTTTTTATACACAGGCCAATAATGGCATTATTAACAACCTCGCCAATACCGATGCGCATTGGTTCAACAGATTCGACACCCGCCAGTTCGTACTCACTTTCAGCTGGCGCTTCGGAAAAACCATCAATGACCAGCGCAAACACAACGCGAATGGGGCAGAGGCGGAGCAGGGTAGAGTAAGACAGTAATGAAATCAATCTTCTGGTAGTAAAGCTAAACGCTAATTCCGCGAATTGGTGCCTTTGAATTGATTTTACCGTTCCTCTTCGGGCTGACACCGCTAAGTAGTTCAATTACAAATCCGAAGACACCAATTCGCGAAATTCGCGTCTCCTGATTTGTGTTATTCACAAGTTGCTCACATCTTTTGCCCATTTCTGTGTATAATATCGCCTATTCGCGTCCCCGGCTTTCGCTATATTCGCCGCCTGACTTTAAACTGGAAATACAGTGAGATTAAAGAGCTTAGAAATCAAGGGGTTCAAGAGTTTTGCGGATAAGACGGTCGTAAACTTTGACGACAACATCACGGGGATCGTAGGGCCAAATGGCTGCGGTAAGTCCAATATCGTGGATAGCATCCGTTGGGTGATCGGTGAACAAAAGATCAGCCACCTGCGTTCCGAGAACCTGGATTCTCTGGTATTCAACGGGTCAAAGACCAGAAGCGCAAGCGGCCTCGCCGAGGTAAGCCTGACCTTCGAGAATACAAAAAACCTTCTTCCTACCGAATTCAGCACCGTCACCATCACCCGCAAATTTTATAAAAGCGGGGAAAGCGAATACCGTTTGAACGATGTACAGTGCCGTCTGAAAGATATCCAGAACCTCTTCATGGATACGGGTGTAAGCACAGACAGCTACGCGATCATCGAGCTCGGTATGGTGGATGACCTCATCAAAGACAAGGACAATAGCCGCCGCCGGATGCTTGAACAGGCCGCCGGTATCAGCATCTATAAAACACGGAAAAAAGAAGCCCGCCAGAAGCTTGACGCGACTGAGCAGGATCTGAACCGTATCGAAGACCTTTTATTCGAGATCAACAACCAGCTTAAAGCCCTCGAAAGCCAGGCCCGTAAAGCAGAGAAATACCACGAGATCAAAAAAGACTATCGTGAGATCAGCATCGAACTCGCTAAAGCGGCCCTTGAAGGATTCAACCTGACCTACAAAGACCTGAACGAAAAACACGAAATAGAGACCGACAAACGTGTGCGCATGGAAGCCGAGATCGCTACCGAAGAAGCAGCACTCGAGCAGGAGAAAGTTGGTTTCATCGAAAAAGAAAGAGCACTGCAAAGCATGCAGTATGCCTATAACGAACTCGTACAACAGGTAAGAACACGTGAGAACGAAAAGAACCTCGCCGCTCAACGCCTCGAATACCTTCGCGAACGTGAAACCAGCCTGAAACAATTCCTCCAGAAAGCAGAAGGGCAGCTGAAAGGCATCGATGAAAGCATCGGCTTTACCAAACTGCAACTGGAAGAAGAAGTAAAAGGTCTCGATGGCCTATCGGAGAACTTACAGCAGTTACAGAATGAAGCAGCTGTTAAACGTGACGTGCTGGATGAAACCCGCCGCACGCTCGACAGCCTCCGCCAGGAATACCAGCAGGTACAACGCAGCCAGTTCGACGCGGAAAAGAAAGTAGCGGTAGCAGATACTTCTGTTCAGAACCTGCAACGCGCCATCAACCAGATCGAGGAAGAACGCATTCAGCGTGAATCTCAGCGTCAGCAACTGGATGAAGAGCGCCTTCAAAAAGAAAAAGAACTCGAGATCAAAAAAGTTGACCTCGACCAATTGCAACAACACCAGGAGAACACCAAGGAACAGATTCTGCAAACGCAGGGGATCCTGGATGAACTCCGGAACGAACTCGCTGAAGAGACGCGTAAACTCGATGCAAAGAAGAACGAACACGACCTGCTGAAAAGCATGATCGATAGCATGGAAGGTTACCCCGATAGCGTGAAGTTCCTGCACAATAACAATAACTGGAACCACACATCGCCGATCCTTTCAGATATTCTCTATGTAAAAGAAGAATACCGCACAGCTTTGGAAAACGTGCTGGAACCTTACCTCAGCTATTATGTAGTGAATAACCTGCAGGAAGGTCTGCAGGCTGTTCGCCTGCTGGATGAGAACAAGAAGGGTAAAGCCAACTTCTTCCTGCTCGATAAGATCAATGAGAATACCAATGTTGCCGCTTCTCAAAAACTTGAGGGCGGGATCCATGCCCTGAGCGTGATCGAAGTAGAAGATAAATACCGCAAGCTGGCCGAACACCTGCTCGGTAATGTATTTGTTGCGGAGAACGAATCAGTGGTGGACAACAGCAACGGGTTTGTGATCATCGAAAAATCAGGTAAATACGTTAAAGGAAAATATTCTCTCACAGGTGGTAGCGTAGGTATGATCGAAGGAAAGAAGATCGGACGCGCAAAGAACCTCGAGAAACTGCAGGATGTGATCGCCTCACAGGAATCGATCGTCGAGAAACTGCGCAGCGATATCCAGACGCGTCACAATGAAGTGATCGCTTACAGCGAAGATCTTCGGGAAGCTGCCCTCCGCGAAACAGAACGCGAGATCCAGCAGCTGACCAACCAGGTTTTTGCATTGCAGAATAAACTGGAAAACCTCCAGTCAATGCAAGGCAACAGCCAGAACAGGCTTGAAGACCTCACCAGCCAGATGCAGCAGACCTATGATTCTGTAGAAAGCGTTCGCCGCCAGCTTGCAGAATTCAATGAGGAATTGCAGCAGAAAACAGCCCGTTTGGAAGAAGCGAATGAAAGCTTCAGAGCGGCTGAATCTGGTTACAACGAAGCTACACAGCAATTCAACGAATTCAACCTGAATGTAACCAAGCAGCAGAGCAAGATCAATGCACTGAAGCAGGAGCTGGAATTCAAAAGCAATCAATTGCAGGATCTCCATCAGCAGGTAGATAATAACACAACCAGCCTCGCAGATACAACCGCTAATATCGATCAGTCTGCCAGCACACTGAAAGATGTTGACGAAGGCTTGCTGGAACTGATCCGCAAACGTGAGGCTGATCAACAGGTATTGAACGAAGCTGACCAGGCTTATTACAATATCCGTAACACCCTCAGCGAAAAAGAAAGCGAACTGCGTCAAAAAGTGAAAGAGAAAGATCAGGTGGAGCATTTGCTTGCCGCGATCAAAGACAAACTGAATGAACTGAAACTGCAGTTGGCCGGTACTAAGGAAAGACTGAATGTTGAATTCCGTATTCAACTGGAAGATATCCTCGACCAGGCGCGTAACACAGAAACGCCGCTGGAAGATCTGCAGGAAAAAGCTGACCGGATGAAAAAACGCCTGGAAAACCTTGGCGAAGTGAACCCGACAGCCATCGAAGCGTTCACCGAGATGAAAAAGCGTTACGAGTTCATTGTTGAACAAAAGAATGACCTTGTAACCGCTAAAGACAGTCTCCTTAAAACGATCGAAGAAGTAGAAGCAACAGCGAACCAGAAATTCCTGGAGACGTTCAACTCCGTTAAGGAACACTTCATCCGCGTATTTAAAACGCTGTTCACCGAGGATGATCATTGTGATCTGATCCTGGAGAATCCGGATAATCTTGCTGAGACCGGCATTGAAGTGATCGCCCGCCCTAAAGGCAAGCGCCCGACTTCATTGACACAGCTCAGCGGTGGTGAGAGAACACTGACCGCAACAGCCCTGCTGTTCGCGATCTACCTGATCAAACCCGCTCCGTTCTGTATCCTCGATGAGGTGGACGCCCCGCTGGATGACGCTAACGTGGGCAAATTCACCAACATGATCCGCCAGTTCAGCGACAACTCACAGTTCATCATCGTTACACACAACAAAACAACGATGAGCACCGTGGACGTGATCTATGGTGTGACGATGCAGGAACCGGGAGTGAGCAAGCTGGTGAGTGTGGACTTCCGAAACCTGAATGCGAACGCGAATTAACCACTGACGCGAATGCGGCACGAATGGCCGCGAATGATCGCGAATAGAGTCTTATAAAAGCAGAGGCCTTACTGATGAAGTAAGGCCTCTGCTTTTTGAGTTTTTTTAGGGGGATGAATGTCGGTTTATTGGGAGCGTACGATTGAAATCCAATGTCGCTTAGTTAAGTAGCCCTGGCGTACCTCAATACATGTCAACTTAAGGTTTGCCTGTTGTATAAGTAACGCGGCGATACGCGGCGATACGCGGCGGACGCAGCGAAAACAGCCATAGAACATCTTGTATTTTCGCTGCGCTCTCCGCGTATCGCCGCGTCCGCCGCGTTCCTTCGGGGCTGCTAACTAAACGACATTGGATTGAAATCGTGCCCTGCAAATTGCACGCTTTTCTTCAACCCAATAAACCTCACTCCCAAAAAACGGCAGCAAGCTTTGCGATAAAAAAGATGTATCGAAGGGGCTACACCTAAAAAAAGAAACCTCCGCAAATCTGCGAAGGCTTCCTCTATAAGACTCTATTCGTGTTTATTCGCGGCCATTCGCGCTGAATTCGCGTAAGCTCTCCTCGATCACTTTGATCTTATCCTCCGCATCTGCTTTTTTCTTCCGCTCTACATCCACCACTTCAGGTTTTGCATTGGCCACAAACTTCTCATTGCTCAGTTTCTTTTCCACTGATAGCAGGAAACCTTTCAGGTAGTCCAGGTCTTTCTGCAATTGCTCACGCTGAGCGGTTATATCAAGCTCGGTTGTGGTCTCGATAAAGAATTTATCTTTCTGCACAACAACAGTGATCGTGTTATTGACCGGCGTAGACGTATAGCTGACTGCTTCCGCATTCACCTGTTTCGCCAGGATCGTTTCGATAGAAGCGTACAGATCAGCCTGCTCAGTCAGGATATGCAGCTTAACCGTTTCTTTTGGCTTGAGCTGAGCCTTGTTACGCGCATCGCGAAGCGAAGTGATGACTTCCTGAAGCAATACTGCCGTTTGAAGAATTTTATTATCAGGTGTTATTCCTGTCTCTAACAATTTTACAGTAAGATCATCTTTCTGCTCCCTCAAGGTATGATAAATCTCTTCTGTAACGAAGGGCATATAGGGGTGAAGGATCTGCATTAATTCTTCAAAGAAGGAAACGGTCTTTTCATATACGTCTGCATCAATTGGCTGCTCAAAACCAGGTTTAACCCATTCGAGATACCATGAACAGAAATCATCCCAGATCAACGAATAAATGGTTTTCAACGACTCACTCAACCGAAAATCTTTGAACTGTTGATCGAGTTGTTGCTTTACCTGACTTAATCGATTTTCCATCCAGCTTACAGCAAAGTTTGCTTTACCGTTGTCAAGATCTTTCTGCTGACGACCTTCCCACATTTTCACAAGCTTCAATGCATTCCAAAACTTTTTGATGAAGTTAATGCCTTGCTCATTGCTGCTTTCATCCCACATCAGATCATTACCTGCAGGTGAAGCGATCATGATACCGAAACGGACAGCATCTGCACCATATTGATCAATAAGTGCAAGAAGATCGGGTGAGTTTCCTAATTGTTTACTCATCTTCCTGCCCTGTTTATCCCTTACGATACCCGTAAAGTAAACCTCGCTGAACGGCTTCTCCTGCTTGTATTCAAATCCTGCCATGATCATACGCGCTACCCAGAAGAAAATGATCTCCGGTGCAGTTACCAGCGTATTGGTAGGGTAGTAGTATTTGATGTCTTCATTACCCGGATGGCTATACCCTTTGAATACTTCAAAAGGCCAGAGCCAGCTGCTGAACCAGGTATCCAAACAATCTTCATCCTGTTTGATATCTGTCATTTTCAGATCAGGCTGCGTCTTCTTCAGTTCTTCCCATGCTTTCTCCTGTGTAGCTGCCACAGCAAAACTTCCATCTGCTGTATACCATGCAGGAATTTGCTGGCCCCACCAAAGCTGGCGGCTGATACACCAGTCCTTGATGTTCTCCATCCAGTGACGGTAGAGATTCTTGAATTTCGGAGGGAAGAACTTGATCTCCTCTTCCATTACCGCTTTCAATGCAGGACTGTAGATCTTTTTCATTTCGATCCACCATTGCAGGGAAAGTTTGGGTTCCACGACAACATCGGGATTGCGTTCGCTATAACCAACCTCGCTGGTATAGTCTTCTGTTTTTACCAATGCACCGGCTTCTTCCAGCATCGGGATGATCTTTTTGCGGGCAGCAAAACGATCTTCACCAACGAGGATCTGTGCATCGGCGCTTAATGTGCCATCATCATTCAAAATATCAACCACCTCGAGATTATGTTTCTGGCCGAGTTGATTATCATTCATATCATGCGCAGGCGTAACTTTCAACGCGCCCGTTCCGAAATCCATCGTCACATACTCATCCGTAATGATCGGGATACGACGGTTTACCAATGGAACGATGGCGAACTTGCCATGTAATTCTTTGTAACGCTCATCATCCGGGTGAACGCAGATGGCGGTATCGCCCATGATCGTTTCGGGACGAACCGTTGCGATGGTTACAAATTTGTCCGTTCCTTCAATAGCATAACGGAGATGGTACAGTTTCTGAAGGGTTTCCTTACGGATCACTTCTTCATCACTCAGGGCTGTTTTTGCTTTCACATCCCAGTTGATCATCCGCTTGGCGCGATAGATGAATCCTTTATTGTAGAGATCGATGAATACATTGATCACGGACTGGTAATAATCCGGGTCCATGGTGAACGTAGTACGGTCCCAATCAAGGCTGCAGCCCATTTTTTTCAATTGCTGCAGGATGATGCCGCCGTATTTGTCTTTCCATTCCCAGGCATATTTCAGGAATTCATCGCGACTGAGGGATGACTTGGCAATGCCTCGTTCGCGCAGCATTTGCACCACTTTTGCTTCGGTGGCGATGGAGGCGTGGTCGGTACCCGGAACCCAGCAGGCATTCTTGCCCTGCATACGGGCGCGGCGGACCAGGATGTCCTGGATCGTATTATTGAGACAGTGCCCCATGTGGAGCACACCGGTAACGTTAGGAGGGGGGATGACCACGGTATACGGCTCGCGGGAGTCGGGTTTGCTGTTAAAATAGCGCTTGTCCAGCCAGTGCTGGTACCATTTACTTTCTGCGGCCTGGTGGTCGAAATTTTTGCTCAGTTCCATAAGGGGGCAAATTTACGGAAAGTCTGCGTAGGAGTATCGCAAAGTGCGCTAAGGAATCGCAAAGAGCGCCAAGAGCTTTTCTATGGCCAGGATGTCTCGCACGGGTACTTGAGCGGGTTTTCTTTGCGTTCCTGGCGATTCCTTAGCGCACTTTGCGATACTCCTACGCCGGTCTTCAAATCCATAATCAGGGGTAACATTTTTCGGAAGTCTACCACCGATTCAATATCTTCAAACTGTATCAAACATAACTTATGAAACGATCCCCCACCTCCTGGTACAGCCCCGCCCTGAACAAAGAAATGCCCATCGCCACCTACGGCGATTACGGCTTTGCCCTGCTCCTCGTTCCTACTGCCGCCGCCGACTACCTCGAATACGAGCGTTTCCAGATGCTCGACGCTCTTGCTCCCTTCATCAATGGCGGAAAAGTGAAAGTCTATTCCATCGACAGCATCAACCGCGAAAGCTGGATGAACGACCAGGTGGACCCCTGGTACAAATCAGTCCGCCACCAGCAATGGAATGATTATGTCTATAACGAAGTAGTGCCCTTCATCCGCAATACCAGCAGCTGGCAAACACCCATTATCACCTGTGGAGCTTCCTTCGGCGCCCTGCACAGCATGAACCTGTTCCTGAAACGTCCTGATATCATCAACGGCGTGATCGCCATGAGCGGCGTCTACAACCTGATGGAATATACTAAAGGTCACTACGATGATAACGTGTATTTCAACAGCCCCGCCCATTACATCACCAACATGAATGACCATCATCTCCTGGAGCAGATCCGCAGCAGCCGTCATATCCACCTCCTCAGCGGCCGTGGCGCCCACGAAGATCCCGATGCCGCAGGCCATTTCGCCAAACAACTCTACGATAAAAACATCTGGTACGAACTCGATATCTGGGGACATGAATGGCCGCACGACTGGCAAACATGGAGAGCGATGCTGCCGCATTACCTGGGGACAAGGTTTTAGAAAAGTAAAAAGTAAAAATTAAAAAGTAAAAAATCGACTCTGCGGTAAAGCAATGTGCATACGTGTCCGCGGACTCTATTTTTTACTTTTTAATTAGCTCCTCGAGCAGCCTGCTAAACCCTTTCCCCTCGATCATTTTCGCGCCCATGCTTTCGAGGTATTGAGTGTAGACCTGGCAATCGATGAGTTCGACGTCTTCGGCTTTGAGGTGTGCTACATATTTTGCGAACGCGTAGCGGGAGGCATTGCTGACTTTGCTGAACATGCTTTCACCAAAGAAGACTTTTCCAAGACGGATGCCGTATAAGCCGCCGGCAAGTTCTCCGTCTTTCCAAACTTCTGCGCTGTGGGCGTAGCCGAGTTCATGCATTTTTGTATAGGCTTTTTCCACTTCATCCGTGATCCAGGTCCCATCCTGGTCATTGCGTTCGATTTGCTGGCAATGACGGATCACTTCAGGAAATGCCTTGTTGATCGTGAATTCGAATTCGTCTCTTTTCAGTAAGGTCTTTACGGTCTTGCTCACTTTGAACTCTTCCGGAAAAAGAACAAAACGGGGATCAGGAAACCACCAGAGGATATGATCTCCTTCATACCAGGGAAAAATGCCTTGTCTGTAAGCGATCAGTAAACGTTCGGGGGAAAGGTCGCCGCCCAATGCGAGCAGGCCGTCAGGTTCAGCTAAATGAGTAGGCGGGAAGTCGAGTATGTTGTCGTCAAGGGCGAACAGCATAAGAGAAAGTAAAAATTAAAAATTCAAAAGTAAAAAATGGATCTTCTGTGTTAGTCAGACTCCTCAATGTTAAGTAGCTTTTTTAATTTTTAATTTCGACTTTTTACTTTGTTCGCTCACGCGAGTTCTTCCACCGTGGCACCAATGCCGCGTTCGGTGATAGCATCGCACATTGGTTTGAGTTCATCGTAGGAGCCCTGCTTTACGCCGTACTTGCCTTTGAAGTGAATGAAGAGAGAACATTGTTCGGCTTGTTCGTGGGTATGACCGCATACCTCAACGAGTGTTTCGATCACCCATTCGAAAGTATTCACTTCATCGTTCCATACGATGAGGTTGCAACCCTGATCTTCGAGCGTGAGTGTATCGGTTTCGTGTACGGTACCGGTCTCCAATTCGTGTTTAGCCATTGTTCAAGCCTTTGCCCACAAAAATAGACCATAAAGTTTTTTTTCTGAAATGGTTGAGGGGGAATGTGTAAAATTTGTATAACCTGTTGATTTGGAGAGTTTGAGGAACGCGGCGAACGCAGCGAACCGCAGCGGACGCGGCGCTAACAGCCATGTAAGTATTGTATTTCGCCGCGCTCGTTGCGGTTCGCTGCGTTCGCCGCGTTCCCTTTACACCCTGCCTGATTAAAGGACACCATCTCTATTCAGGATCAACGAACAAAACCCTCCCGTTTTTTGTTTTACAACCATACCGGCTTCCAATTCAACTGCTCCATACTGTATTCATGTTTTAACTACAATCTTAACCCGAATCGCTGTGTAATATTATTGACATTATTTACATTTGCAGATTAGCAAATCAAGAAAAAATCGTATGAGTCTTTTTACTGAATATCTTAAGGAAATCCAAGAAAGAAAAGGCCAGGGACTTCATCCCAAACCTATCGATGGTGCTGACTTACTGAGTGTGATCATTGAGCAGATCAAAGATCTGAACAACGAGCACAGGCCGGAATCTGTCAATTTCTTTATTTATAACGTCTTGCCCGGAACCACGAGCGCTGCGGGCGTAAAAGCGAAGTTCTTAAAGGAGATCATCCTTGGAGCTTACAAAGTAGAAGAGATCACACCGGCTTTCGCCTTCGAACTGCTGTCGCACATGAAAGGCGGACCTTCCATTGAAGTCCTGCTTGATCTTGCGCTCGGTGAAGATGCCGGCATCGCGAAACAAGCCGCAGATGTCCTGAAAACACAGGTATTTCTCTATGATGCCGATACCGATCGCCTGAAAGAGGCTTTCAAAAATGAAAATGCAATAGCAAAAGAAATACTCGAAAGTTACGCCCAGGCTGAGTTTTTTACCAAACTGCCGGACGTGCCCGAAGAGATCAAAATAGTTACTTTCATCGCTGGAGAGGGTGATATTTCAACTGACCTGCTTTCTCCCGGCAACCAGGCGCACTCAAGGTCTGACCGTGAACTGCATGGTAAATGCATGATCACACCACAGGCACAGGCCGAGATCAAAGAACTGCAGGCACAACATCCCGATAAAAGCGTGATGCTGGTCGCGGAAAAAGGCACCATGGGCGTAGGTTCTTCCAGGATGTCCGGTGTAAATAACGTGGCACTCTGGACGGGCAAACAGGCAAGTCCTTATGTTCCGTTTGTGAACATTGCACCGATCGTAGGTGGTACCAATGGCATTTCTCCCATCTTCCTTACCACAGTAGACGTTACCGGCGGTATCGGTATTGACCTGAAAAACTGGGTGAAGAAAACGGACGAGAATGGTAATGTTATCCGTAATGAAAAAGGCGAGCCTGTTCTCGAAGAAGTATATTCTGTAGCTACCGGCACCGTTCTTACGATCAATACAAAAACCAAGAAATTATATAATGGCGATCAGGAGCTGATCGATATCTCTAAAGCACTGACTCCTCAGAAAAAAGAATTTATCAAAGCCGGTGGATCTTATGCGATCGTATTCGGTAAAAAGATCCAGACAGTTGCAGCGAAGATCCTGGGTGTTGAAGCACCGATGGTCTTTGCTCCTTCAAAAGAGATCATCAGCGAAGGCTTCGGTCTTACAGCGGTGGAAAAGATCTTCAACAGGAATGCGGTTGGTGTAGCACCGGGTAAAGTGTTGCTGGCAGGCTCGGATGTTCGCGTGGAAGTGAACATCGTAGGTTCACAGGACACAACCGGTCTGATGACAGCCCAGGAGCTGGAGTCTATGGCAGCCACGGTGATCTCTCCGATCGTTGACGGCGCCTATCAATCCGGTTGTCATACCGCCTCTGTATGGGATAAAAAAGCACAGGCAAATATTCCAAAGCTGATGAAGTTCATGAATGAATTCGGGCTGATCACCGCGCGTGATCCAAAAGCCGGGTATCATTCCATGACCGATGTAATTCATAAAGTACTGAATGATATCACGGTTGACGAATGGGCCATCATCATCGGTGGTGACTCTCATACCAGGATGTCAAAAGGTGTCGCTTTCGGAGCTGACTCCGGTACAGTTGCCCTTGCACTGGCGACCGGTGAAGCTTCCATGCCGATCCCGGAATCAGTGAAAGTGACCTTCAAAGGAGAAATGAAGGGGCATATGGATTTCCGAGACGTAGTACATGCTACGCAGGCGCAGATGCTTCAGCAGTTCGGCGGTGAGAACGTATTCCAGGGCCGGATCATTGAAGTGCATATCGGCACGCTTCCGGCAGATCAGGCTTTCACATTTACTGACTGGACAGCCGAAATGAAAGCAAAAGCTTCCATCTGCATCTCTGACGATGACACCCTGATCGAATCACTGGAAATCGCGAAACGCAGGATCCAGATCATGATCGACAAAGGCATGGATAACACAAGGCAGGTATTGCAGGGATTGATCAATAAAGCTGATAAAAGGATCACGGAAATCAAGTCAGGTGAAAAGCCTGCTTTAACGCCTGATGCAAATGCACGTTATCATGCGGAAGTGGTGATCGACCTTGATCTGATCGATGAACCAATGATCGCAGACCCTGACGTTAACAATGCCGATGTTTCCAAACGATATACACACGACACTATCCGTGGACTGTCTTTTTATGGAGGCGGTAAAAAAGTAGATCTTGGTTTCGTAGGTTCCTGCATGGTGCATAAAGGTGATCTGAAGATCGTTTCGCAGATGCTGAAGAACCTCGAAGGTCAGCAAGGTAAAGTAGAGTTTCATGCACCATTGGTGGTAGCAGCTCCAACTTACAACATCATCGATGAGCTGAAGGCAGAGGGAGATTGGGATGTGTTGCAAAAGTATTCTGGCTTTGAGTTCGACGACATGCTGCCGAAGAGCGCTGCGCGTACCGAATACGAGAACATGATGTACCTCGAGCGTCCGGGTTGTAACCTGTGTATGGGCAACCAGGAAAAAGCAGCGAAGGGAGATACCGTAATGGCTACCTCAACTCGTTTGTTCCAGGGAAGGGTAGTGGAAGATTCTGACCGGAAAAAAGGAGAGTCTCTGCTTGCGTCTACGCCGGTGGTTGTTCTTTCTGCGATCCTGGGAAGAATTCCTAATATGGATGAATACAAAGCAGCGGTTGAAGGTATTGACCTGACCAAGTTTGCTCCTCCGTTGAAAAACCTGACTTCAGGTGCAACAAAGGACGCTGTTTCCTATTAGTGATTGGCGATAAGGAATAGGTCTACATTTTAGAATAGTATTTGTAAGGGCTGACCGGTGGGTCGGCCCTTTTTTGGGGCATGGCGTAGGTTCCCGCGGATTTCGCAGATCAAGGCGCAGATACGCAGATTCATTTTTTTTGGACCATCTGCGCCATTTGCGGATCAATCTGCGAAATTCCATCTAATAAACTACAAGGCTGGCGTAGGCCCCTCTAAATCTCCCCCTTCAGGCTAATCGTTACCCAAATTTTTCGACGGGCTTCTGCTTCCTTCAGATAGTTTATTTCCGCAAGATTTCAATCGTGGGGGGAAGAATGGCCGGATACACCTGGTCAGGATATTCGATCATAATGAATGCCTGCCAGCAACCTTCAATTTGTCCGCCCACGATTGAAATCGTGGGCTGTAGCACAACCCTAATGGATGGTGCAATTAAACCTGGCAGCTATCAGGTTGATTAATATCCCCGTTGCAGCATTTGCGATAGCCCACGGTTTCAACCGTGGGGAAATGAATGGCCGGACATATCCATAGGTCTCTTCATTTCCCTCTATCAGTCCGCCCACGATTGAAATCGTGAGCTACAGTATGAGACAGTAAATTCTTCAACTCCTCCGAAAGTTTGGGTAACGATTAGCCCTATATCGAATTTGTATTTCTCTTTTTGGAATGAAACTTCTTTTATAGGCGGCGTAAAGTCTCCCCTGAAGGGGGAGATTTAGAGGGGGCCTTACGCAAGTCCAAATAATCGAACCGTTAGCCAACTTCGCCTAAAAGCAGTGAAACCTCCCCCAAAGAAAGATCACACACTTTCTTCCATTGCCATCATATCAATGATCTTCCCGGCGCCTGTTCTGATCATTCCACCTCCATTTTTCAGAGTAACGATCTCCCATTCAATCCCGATGGACAAAACATATGTCAACCGTGCCATGGCCGGTTTCACCGCCGGTGCCGGAAGTGTCAGCTCAAAGCCCTGACTTTCCCGCGGCTGATTGGAAGGTATCCAGTCTGTTGTTGCCATCGCAGGCATAACACTGAAACATTCCTTTTTATTTGCTTCATTGTACAGCTGATCCGCCACCAGGTTTAGTGATATGAGCACTCTGTACTGCGGAACCGGCCAGGGCAGGAATACACTGACGCCCTGTATCAAGTCCGGTAATTGTATCAATGCAATGCCTTTCACCGGATCGATCGAATACTGCAGCGGATGCCGGATAATACTATCAAACGTGTTTTTCCTGTTTAGGTCAAAGCCGGCGAAATAAGAGGGATGCTGCGAGATCAGCACGTTCCGCTGCCCGCGTGCGCTCACTGGATCCAGTTTCTGGATCTTTCGCGAGAGTGAAGTAAGTTTAGGAGTGAAGTTGAAGGTAGCCAGATGCCTGATGTCTCTAAGGCAGTGGCGAATTGCCCCGGCTGCATACGAAGACAGCATAAATTCGCTGATATTCTCCTGCACACGTGGCTGGAGTTCCTTCACCTTTTTGCCGGACCGCGAGCGTCTTGCTCTTACCCTGATCTCATCAGAGTCTTTCATGCGATAAGCACTGAACAGTCCAACTGTTCCCGTGAATTGTAATCCATTTTCAAGCTTTCCCATATTGATAAGGTTTGTTGTTTACAGTCTGCCTGAGTACGGATGAATTACAGCATTGATACTGTTCAACTATAGCGATGTTATGCCAGACTTATCACCTATAGCCAGCATAGAATCAACTAAATTGTATACATCAAATAGTATGCACAGAATTATCAGATAATTAAACCGTATCTAATTAAGGACGTGTTATATACCTGTTATATACTTCTTATATACTGGTTATATACGGGATAGTGGCATATATACAGTATCTGATTAATATAGATATACCAGATTTCTGGTACCTGCATGGTAGGTGAACTGTATTGTATCTGACTAATTATCAGCCCGTTGATAGTGCAGTAAGTACTAAAGGAACGGCCTAAGACTGACAGGGCCCGGTAAGGCTGGTCGATGTCAGGCAAAATAGACCGGAAAGGAATGCAGATTTTTCCGCGGGTCTTTGTGTGGTTATCGGATACGGTCATATCCTGAAGGAGCGGAGGGTAGAATGGATATATGCCGGTCTGTTGCCAATTGTTACTGAAATTGCTAAATTCACTTCTGCTTCAGAACCTTATCCACCCACTTCCCTTTTTATTTATGGATCAGTTTCTTTAGTGTGAGCATATGCTGTCGCAAAGTTTGTGAGTGGGGTGCACGAAGTGTGTTCTGCGATCAGTTAACATCAATGTCGTTCAGTTAAAAGATCCCCCCCTTACAGTAGCTAGATGGCGGATGACAGATGGCTGCATTTGGATGGAAGCTGTTACTGTTAATTGAAAATGACACTTCACGAAGCGATAGAAAAACTTTTGCGACAAGCCGGAGAACCACTATCAACCCCCCAAATTGCCGATGCCCTGAATAAGAATGGCTGGTATCAGAAAAAGATGGCCCGGTAATTCAGGCATTTCAAATTCAGGGCCGGACAAGAAACTATACAAATATCTTTGACCGTGATGGCGCGACAGTTTCATTGATCGGACGAACAATCACAAAAACAAAAACTGAACTAACGGCAATGCCGGGTACTTTTAAGCAACCTGCAAAAACGAATTCAACAGATCTCAAAACTTCATTCGAGCCAATTTCAAACGCCGACACGATGATTTTGATCTTAGGGACATTGCCTGGCGACAAGTCTCTTGAACTTGCGGAATATTACGGACATTCAAGAAACAGATTCTGGAAGATCATTTCTACAATTACCGGCAATGATTTGCCACTGACGTATGAGGACAAGAAAACACTCTTACTTAGAACTAAAATTGGGGTTTGGGATGTGGCTCATCAGGCAACCAGAAAAGGTAGTCTGGACAGTGCGATCGAAGGCGAAGAACCAAATGACCTCGATGGTTTTATTGACCGGCATAAGAATTTGAAAGTTATCGGATTCAACGGTATGAAATCACAGGCTTTATTCGATAAATATTTCGATAGGAAAAATGGCATAAAGTATATTTATTTACCAAGTTCAAGCCCCGCTAACGCAGGTATTGACTTTGATAACATTTGCATACATTGGCGACAATTATTGACCGAATAGTTGAAGCAGGGCTGATAGTATATACTGCTGGCAGCGGATTTTCCCCGATCGCCAGTTGCAGTAAGTTCTGAACCTTTATCAAAACTGAATGTCATTATCAAGGCTGTTAATATTACTTTATGTGATCGTATTTATCAACTCGTCTTGTCGGCAAAAGGCAAGTGTCGAAGGGGTCTGGAAGCCATTCAAAGTAAAGATCTGGGATAGCTACCGCGATCACTTCGCCCTGATAGACCTGTATTCAAAAAGCTTCACCTATTCAGACTCTGTCATGCAGAAAAGGGAGATGAGACCGGTCCATGAGATTGACTCGATTATGGACAATATGCTAACGTGCTACTTGTCGCTTAATAAACAGGGGCATTTCGAAATGAACGACCATGCATTTTTCACACAGGTTATTTCAGACTCTGCCTGGCAGGGACTGAAAACCGGTACCTGGGTGAAGACAAACTCTTTACTGGAGTTAACCCAAGAAAGCAGTTTGAAGAAATGTTTCAAAATTATAGATCAGTCAGAGGAGACCTTAACGCTCGGTGAACTTTATCAGTGCAGCGACCGTCCAATAACAGAGATCTTCCTCCGGCGGCAAAATACTTCTGCCAACATGTAGTCTGCTGAAAAGCCTAAGCGACAGATGTAATAAACAAAGAGCCGTCTGATTTTAACCCTTGCATTCCCTGTGATTTTTTAGTCGGCTGCAGATTGGAGTTTGAAGAGGTTATTTTAAGTTAAACGCTGAGTAGGAATATCGAATTGATATCAATTCCCCGTGTTCATTGGTAGATGGAACGATTCCCATGTTAATACATATACTTCGAGCATGAAAATTCAATCTATCGTCATCTTAATAATTTCAATTGTTTTTATGTCTTGCAGTGAACCAGGAAAAGATGAGCCTCGGGAAGTGGAGTATAAGGATGTTACCTTAGTTGAGATCGAGGATGATATCGAACCTCCGCCTCCCGGTCTGGATACCCATTTCAAAAGCGTACAAGAATGGTTATGTAGCATCTGCGACGCTGAGAAGCCGGACAAGTCTATAAGTATATTCAAGATCGGATTGTTTGAGTCGTCAGATGGGAACATGCTTTACCTGGCGGGGGTGAACAAATACGAAAACGGCGACACTTCTCATACGCGTGTTGATTTCGAGCCCTCTAATATGTATTGCAGGCTTCCGGAAAGTGGGTACAAGGATCTGAACCGGGAACAATTGCTCGTCAGACTGACGGGTGAGTTAAAGGCATTTACAGGGACGGAGAAGTTCAGGAATTCTTTTCTTGCGACATCCAATACAATTATTTTCGAATCAAATGGGCAGGTGATCTGGGCGAATAAATAGATCTTTCAGGAGAAAATATAGGTCATTTTGAGAATTAGTTTGCAATGGATGGCTTGATATTATGTGATATCAGCTAAGTAAAACGTTCTTTTAGCCTCGTTAGGTGAATAACTGTTAGCTTTTGTACCTGAATTCATCAGAATATTTTTCGTCACTAGCGGCAATCGGAGTTCAGAATGATACCTGTCGGCTGATTTGATCTCCCTCTTATTTTTCAGATAAAAATGGATATTTATCAAATAAGCCAATATTGGACTGATCACGAAGAAGAGCTTTGTAAGTTTGACTCATTACAATTGAAAGACCCACGTCTTTTAAGATCTACCATTGATTTTCTGATCAATTGTGGTCTACCTCGAAATTGTGCTCCCGGTCTTTCCTTTGAAACGTACAATGATGTCGCTGTTCCCACATCCAACACCGTTTTCAATATAGACATTGATGGGCTGGATTCGTACTTCATGATTGGGAGTAATGGCTGTGGTGATCCTGTGTGTGTAGACTTAGACCATGATAACGAAATTGTCTACCTGAATCATGACAACTACTTCGACAGGATCTTTATAAATAGTTCAATTCACCAGTTGGCTGAATGTATTATCAGGTACAGGAATTTTTATCTTTCCTTAGACTCGAGATTCGAGAACAATATTTTTGCAAAACGGAAATTTTCAGATGATGAGTTTTATAAAGTATCTGGTGATTTTAAAACGATCGATGCGAAATGCCTGGAAGAAGACGCCTGCTGGAAATCAGAGTTGGAATACCTGGTTTGGGAAAGGGATAATGAATAGGACTTCCGAGGATAGTATGACTTTTTCAGCAATCCTGACTGATAAATAACTCAAAGCAATCTGCGCACCTGGCGATCAGGCCACAGACAGCAAATAAACAATGACAGAAGATCTAAAAATTTCGATCGAAACACTCTACCGTACGTTTTCAGTCTATCCTTTCAGAAATGAAATGGAAGTTTGCCAGTGCTGTTTTTCTGAAGCTGACAAAGAGAAACTATATTCAAAGCATTTAAAAGACCTGGAAACAGACGACCTCTCCGGATTTGCATTCAAAGCGATGACGACCTGGGGTGGGGTAGATGACTTCAAGCATTTCTTACCAAGAATATTTGAACTTTTAGCAGCAGATGATTTTACCGGTGATGCTTTTGTCGTGTTGGAAAAACTGGAATATGGTAAATGGAAAGAATGGCCGGAAATTGAAAAAGATGCGATCATTGGATTTCTTTGGGTCTGGTGGGAAGATATGGTCAGGAGTAAACCTTATTTTGACAAAGAGGCTTTTACCGGAATATATAAGTTAACGGATGACATTGATCGTTTGCTCGATATTTGGACCATAGACTTGAATGACCATAGCTTTTCAAATTTTGTTGACTTTGTGTACAGCTATTTTAGTGATCTCAAAGGAAAACGAGCGGAGTTCAAAGATTTAGACAATGCCGAAATTGATAAAATAATAAATTGGACAAAGGCAAACTCCGGATATTTTGAAACCGGCTTTTTTTATTTTTTGGATAAGGATAATGAATTGGCAGAGAAAGCGTCAATTGCTCAATTTATATTCGAACATAGCGGAGTTAGAGGAAACTAAGTTGCCACGGTAAAGAATATCAAGACTACTTATTTTTGAAAATAGAATTTGACCGGCAATAAGAAGTGTATGTACATCCTGCAAACCATAAAGGGACAATTTTAAAATGACATTTGTTTATTTATGGTAGGGACGAATGGTACAAGAAGACCTGCTGATTACTGGCTAGCGAAGAAAAAAATTTCCTTGAACCTATGACTTTCTGGGCGAATTATATTTTGATTTACGGATTTTCTCCAGTGAGTAATTTGGGTGATCAATGACCAGCGAATGTATGTTCCGATTAGTTCAAAACGGACATTTATGATTAACTAACGACAAATGAAATGATGAACAAAAAATTGATAAGCGTTTCAGGGAGAATTTTGGTGAACAAAGAGGTGGACAATGTATTTGATTTTTTTGCGAATCCTGGTAACGACAAACTCTGGCGGGCAGAAATAAACAACAGCATATTAGACGGGCCATTACAACCAGGGGTGATCATATCCGAATATTCCAATCTATCAAAAAAAGCATCCAATAATTTACTGAAGCTACAATGTGTTCAGTTTGAAAAAAATAATAATGCAGTTTTTGAAACGACCGGCAGTGAAAGGTTTTATCTGAAAAGTCAGCGAATGGTGAGAACTGTGTCCAAAAGTTCGACCGAGCTAACGTATAAACTTGAGTTTGATAAGAGCATTGTTAAATTCGCGACCGGTTTTAGTTTGCCGGGTTTTCTCATTTCCTTTAAAGCAGGAAGTGATTTGAAAAAGTACTTGCGGAAATTGAAAACGAGAATTGAAAGTACTTGATCAAGGCTTTTCCAATTTAGTAGCATTCGTATTGAGTCCCAGACAGGCTGCACAGAATAGAAAGCATTGCAGATAGATACTGTGATGGCCCTCGAGGCTTTATCTGGTTATGTGTTAGCTATTATACAAAATGATGCGGGATAGTGCAGCTGAATCTCCCGTTATCTGCAGTATCACTGACTTTTTTATCACTGACGTTATGATCATCTACCAGCGAGATATTAGGACGAGGCTTCTTAGTTTACAGTTTACTTTTTTCATTTTGGCGGCAATATGTTTTTGGGCTTTCAAATTCCAGTATGACACGGTGGGATGGCTTGTTGTCGTAATTTTTATCACCTTGAGCATAGTTGTTACCAGAGACTTTCGTGTAAAAACGGACTCGTTCTCAATATCAAAATATTATTTCTTCGGCTTAGTCAAAATAACATGGAGTTTTCGTAGAGGAGAAGCTATTAACGCATTTTCTTTTGACCCTGATTTTGGGCAAGATGGAGAAGCTCCGTCGTTGGAGGATCCTAACATGGAGCTGGGTTGTTTGTATTTGGTCTTTGTGACTTTATCCCCGCCTAAAATTGCCAAAAGGGAATTTAAGATCGAAAAACTGAATGAATTAGGGCAGCGTTCACAAAGCGTGAATATGTGTTTGTTCAAAACTGAATTCAATCATCTCCAAACATTCCTTAGGCAAGAGTAAAATGCTCTGTGCAAAAAAGGGCTTTGGGTGATGAAGGTAGATGAACTAATTGATTTATTCCATCGGTACGCCGGGCGCCAATGCATTTGTTTTCGGGGTAGTCAGAATTGAGGTTGCTGCCACTTCTTCTGCCCCTCATGATCGAAATTTCAATAAGGAGCACGGTTAGATATTGGTATACATAATAACTACGAAACCCCAACAGGCAGCTTGAAAAAAGCTGAAGGAGTGATGTGTAAAGTATGTTTGTTGGCTAAAAAAAATGGAGACCGTTGATCAAGGATACATCAATTTAGTTTTATGGAAATGTATGAACTAACAAACGAACAAAGAAAATACTTTGGCCTTGATCCAATCAAGAGCGAGTGGGATAGAGTTCTTTTCAGTGGTGATACATACCGGCCCGAAAGTGTTTTGTATTATGAAAAGGATACCATTAAAAGGCATATTGTATCGACTGGAAATGAATATTTCGAGAAACAGTATGATGAACCCACCATGGAGCGGTCGATTCTTTTGCCCAACACTGACAAGGGGAAGCAAAAGAAATTGAGTGCTTCCGTATTAGAACAACGTCAGCCAACCGGGGTGTATTTGAGTGTTAAGGGTGGTGATTTGACGATAGGTAATTACAATACCCAAACGACGTTCTATTCTAGCAGCTGGGATAACGAGCAACAATCAGAAAAAGATATACCCGAAATTGTAGAGGAGTTTATCCGTAATTCACCGGAAGATCATTTTAGTAAGATAGAAGAGTTTAAACAACTGGAAAGGCGTAACATAAAATTCAGGTCGGGAGATTACTTCTGCTTTAAACTGGACAGGGTGAATTACGGTTTTGGACGGGTGCTTCTTGATGTGAATAAAATCAGGAAGAAGAAATTGTTAATCGATTTTCATGGGTTGGGTTTATTAATGGGACCTCCCGTTATAATCGAATTGTTTGCTTTCAGATCCTATAGCAAGCATATCGATATAAATATACTGGATGAACAGGCCAGATTGCCGTCGGATGTAATGATGGACAATTTGCTTCTATATGGGGAGTTTGAAATAATTGCGCACAGGGATTTAAAAGATGAGGAATTTGATTTCCCCATTTCGTATGGCCGCAGTATTGATCAGCGGAACGTGGTATTTCTGCAGTGGGGTTTGATCCATAAAGAGCTGCCCCTGGATAAATTCAATAAGTATTTGACGGGGGAGAAGCAATTTGATAACAATCCATACGGTTACTATTCTATCGGGTTCAGGCCACATTACTACAGCATTGAAGTGTTAAAAGCGATTCATAATAATGGTATATACAGTTTTGATAACCCGGGCCATTATAAGAGTAAATGGGATCTGCGCAATCCCCGGAACAAAGAGATCAGAAACGAGTTATTCCGGGTTTTTGGACTTGACCCCAATAGGAACTATTTTGAAAATTCAATGTTGACCGGAACTCAATTGCCAGGTGAATTGATCAGGCAGTTAAAGTAGATAAAGGAGCGGGAGTAAGGGCGGGTGAGTAAGGAGAGGGCTGACGAAAGTATGACGTGTGTCCTGTAGGCTTGAGGACGATCGCTGAACGCGGGTGTTTCTTTGTTGATCCCGGACATGTCGGAGATTAATCGCCATGAGGACCAGGACAGTCGAAATAAACATAAACATGAATAATCTATGACGGATAAACTTACAACAATCAAGCCTTTTCTTTCTGTAAATGACGGAAAGAAAGCTGTAGCATTCTATATCGCTGCATTTGGAGCAGTGGAAGCAAAAAGATTTGAAATGCCAGAGCAAAAAATCTCCTCGGTGATCCAGGTCGAAGGCGCGGAATTTTATGTAGCTGACGAAGAGCCGCAGAATGGAAATCTGAGTCCGGATCCCACCTCTCACAGTCCGGTAAGGATAATTTTACAAACTGAAAACGCGGATAAACTATTTGAAAGCGCACTCAGGTTTGGAGCCACGGAGATCTGCCCGATGACAACGGAAGAAGACTGGCGTATAGGTAAACTGAAAGATCCGTTTGGGCATGTTTGGGAGATCGGGTTTACGTTATGACATCGCAGGTCAGGTGTACAGGGATTTTTACAGGGAAAGATCCAATGTTGCGAAAATATAGGGTTTAGCCTTTTATCAATGGCCGGCATTCGAATAAGGCTTGTTTGGGTTGCACAGGCGTTTTGGTTTGATAAAAAATCAAAGGTCTGCGACTGCGGGTACTGCTGGTTGGGGGAAGGTCCCAATCTGTGAAATTGGAATGGTCGCTTTTCCAAAATGGAATTTATGAGGAAGATATTTTTAATTAATTTTTCTTTGATGGAGAGAATCGCAGATAAAAAGAATGGAATAACTACGGAGGATGCAGCGGGTTTTTTAACCGGAGTGGAGCTCTTTTTTCTGGCACTGGTCGGTGAATTTATAATTATCAGGCTATTACCCATTAGCGTAAGCCTTTGGTTTCTACTTGGTGTAATGATGGTGCTGTGGTATATCACACATTATCGAATGCGTAAAACCTTCCGAAAAAGATATCTGGAACTCGATATCAGAAAGGATTATAAAGGGCTCAGCCCTGGCAGAAAAAGGAGGTATCTGATGCTGAGTATATTGATCTTTCTGGGAATATTTTTATTCTTTTTTGCGATGAGTGTGATGTTAATAGGAGGATATTTAAAATGATGTTGTATCGGGAGCTTTTTTTTGGGGGGGATAACTTGATTCCAGGAGGATGGTCGGCTGCCTTAGATAGAGTGGGTGAGATACAAAGAGAAACTAGTGACGGGTTAGGGTATTATTGGAATCCTTACAATGGGAGAAATTATTCTATCATTAAAACCTAAGCTGACTTTAAAACAAATACACACATAAGAATGTTGACTTTTATTGACAATTTGTACTATCGATTTTATAGGTTTATTCTGAGCCTGGGTGAAGAATCCATACCAAGATACAATGCCGTTTTATTATTATCCATTCTTTCAATTTTGAACTTTATTACAGTTGTTGGTTTAATAATAATAGTTACAAGAAAAATCATTATTGTTGATTTGCCGAAAGGTTACTTATATATAATAGGACTGTTGATTGTTGCACTTAATAGCTATAGAGTTTTTGGAAATAATCGGTACAAAAACATTGAAGATGGATTTAAGAATGAGAGTAAAGGAGCCAGAACAAGAAACAATCTGTTAGCAGTTACATATATTGTTTTAACAATACTGCTTTTTGTTGTATCGTTAGTATGCTTAAATAGTAATCCTATAGTAAAAAAATAACAAAATTTGACTATAGCATTGTAAAAGTAAAAGCCCGGCATACGCCGGGCTTTTACTTTTACAATGCTGCGATATTTTTATCAAAGAAGTCCTTGAACTTTTATTGGTTAGCATCTTGTCGATAAGCTTAAAGATGGTCTGCTTATCGTCTTCATCTAGCTGCTGTATCAACCTCATCTGCTCGACAGCGGTCTTGTCTTCAATCACCACTTTCTTTGGAATCTTCCCATCAGAGTTAATGATCTGATCAGTGGTCAGGTTAAAGAGCTGCACCATTTTTTGCAGCTCCTCGATGGTGAGGCTGCGGGTTCCCTTCTCAATCTTGGAGTAAGCGGACTTATCAACACCGATATCTGCGGCGACGTCGATATGCAGCAATGCCTTCACTTTTTTCTTTCAATTGAAAATAAAAGCTATTACTTTTAGGGCTGTAGCAGTTCTTTGAGTGAAACACCCAAACCGGTTCCCCAAAAATGGATGGGGCGTTAAAAATGGGTTGACAGTTATTATCCGTTTGGGTTGACGATGGCTGGAATATCAAGTAAGGCGTTAAACTGTGGAGGTGCTGAGAATAAGTATAAATACAACGGCAAGGAAGAGCAACGACAGGAGTTTAGTGATGGTAGTGGATTGGAATGGCTGGATTATTGCGCGCGCGCGTATGATAACCAGATTGGCAGTTGGACTGCTATCGACCCGATGGCTGAAAAGACATTAAACCTCAGTACATACAATTACGGTAATAATAATCCTGTATTAATGGTCGATGAGTTCGGAAAGTATGCGGTGACAGTTCACTATAAGACCACCTATGATCAACTAATTAAAGCGTGGTATACGCACGAGATAGCTGATTTAATAGCTCACTATGCAAGTATGTATGCTGACCACCCAACTAACACGGTACTTCAATCCGATCACTTAGCCCATCCACATCCTAGAAACTTATTCCCGCCAACTGACTATAGAAGAGGGATCGACTACTCTAAAACTGCCGAATCGCAAGACGAAAAAAACAGTAAATGGCATTCTATGATGAGTGACCAGGAGGCCGAGGATGGTATGACTGAGTTGCAGGCCATGGAAAAAGGGTTGGAGTTCGGCTGGGATAATATTTTTGATTCAAATGGAGGGTATGACTTGGGGAAACCAGGTCAAGGGCTGCATGCTTTACAAGATGCAATAGCTCATAGAGGTATAAAAACCAGTGACCATTTAGGTTGGAACTGGTCAAGCGCCAAAAAACTTGTGAACGATTTATATGGTTCCACATATGAAGCAGCAGGACTTACACGATCTGCTTTGATAGTGCTGGATGTTCTCAATGGTAAAAGCGGCAATCTTAAAAGCGGAGAAGTATTAGATTTTAGGGAGATGTCAAATGAGCAATTAAGGCAATTCTTAAATGCTTTGTGGAAATTGGGTTTCACAGGGACGGCAAATAATGGAGGCTAGTTTATGAAAGCGTTGATTATTATTTTAAGAGTTTTTGTAGGAATCGCATTAAGCGCGGTTTTATTTCTTTGGTTTGCCGCTCATGCAAGTGGTCATAAAATACCTAATGCGACAGACCGGTCATTTACTAAAACTACTGTTCTGCTTTTATTTCTGCTTTTGATTCTTTTATTTATCAAACGCAGAAAATAAAGTATTCAAACTTTTAAACTAATACGGCTTTATTGTATCAGGCGAATTGCCAGAGGTAGATCACTAGATTTTTTTCGTTCGCCAAATCTCTTGAATAGAGTACGCAGGTATGAGAAGAAACGTAATATAGACATGTGACCAGCTATTCTTCTATAGCAGATTTTCCATGGTCTCGATAACTCATCACCCGTGTATTTCACATAATATCGATCAAGAATGGGAGAGTATAAAATGTACATATACCATTCCGTAATAAAAA
>NZ_JAKLTR010000059.1 GCF_022012415.1 Terrimonas ginsenosidimutans | reverse complement strand
GGAGGATTTGGGATGGATTGGCGTGTTGGCTCAGACAATATTTTAGCGCCCTCGCCTTCGGCTCGTCGGTTACGCCCATAATTTTTTTAACGCCATTTGCGCTAGGCCACCGCTCTTAAAGCGGGTAGAAGGCCTTGACATAAGTGTTGCCTAACGGTTCTTGCAAGTGTTGTTGTTTTTATCTGAATAGCAAGACGTCAATTTGTGATAGCGCAACGGAGATACAACGAATATTCCTCGCAATCGATCTTCCTTGTTTAGGAGACTCTGTTTAATTTTTTGCCGGACGGGCAAGGGCGCTG
>NZ_JAKLTR010000058.1 GCF_022012415.1 Terrimonas ginsenosidimutans | reverse complement strand
GCTCAGACGGTGCCAGCCTCCCATTTTCTTAACGCCATTTTTTCCAAGGCCGGGGCGTTGAGAGAGGAGGGTTCGGTTGCGAGGCAGATTCGTTATAGTTCCGATCCTGCATTATAATTTGATGCTGGCATTCTTTACAGATACCTTCTGTAATTAAGAGAACAGAAAACCTACTAGAACCGTGAGGTTACAATCCTGTCAAGGCCTTCTACCTGCTTTAAGAGCGGCGGCCTAGCGCAAATGGCGTTAAAAAAATTATGGGCGTAACCGACGAGCCGAAGGCGAGGGCGCTAAAATATTGTCTGAGCCAG
>NZ_JAKLTR010000057.1 GCF_022012415.1 Terrimonas ginsenosidimutans | reverse complement strand
CGAGGCAACCCCTCGAAAAAAAGCGCTCTTGCCCGTCCGGCAAAAATGTCAACAGAGTCTCCGAAACAAGGAAGAATCGTTTGCGGAGAATATTCGTTGTATATCAGTTGCGGTATCACAAATTAAAGTGTTGCTATTCTGATAAAAGACAACAACACTTACAAGATCCGTAAGGTTACATTTATGTCAAGGCATCCTGCCTGCTTTAAGAGGGGGTGGCCTAGCGCAAATGGCGTTAAAAAAATTATGGTCGTAACCGACGAGCCGAAGGCGAGGGCGCTAAAATATTGTCTGAGCCAACACGCCAATCAATCCAAAACACTCC
>NZ_JAKLTR010000056.1 GCF_022012415.1 Terrimonas ginsenosidimutans | reverse complement strand
GCAATATTTTAGCGCCCTCGCCTTCGGCTCGTCGGTTACGCCCATAATTTTTTTAACGCCATTTGCGCTAGGCCGCCCCTTCTCAAAGCGGGCAGAAGGCCTTGATATAAGTGTTGCCTAACGGTTCTTGCAAGTGTTGTTTTCTTTTATCAGGAATAGCAACACGTCAATTTGTAGTACAGCTACTGTGATATAACGAATCTTCTCCGCAACCGAATTCTCCTCTCTCAACGCCCCCGGCCTTGGAAAAAATGGCGTTAAGAAAATGGGAGGCTGGCACCGTCTGAGTCACACCGCAGGTGTGCGAAGGCGCCAAAAATTGTCTGAGCCAGCACGCCAA
>NZ_JAKLTR010000055.1 GCF_022012415.1 Terrimonas ginsenosidimutans | reverse complement strand
CTAGTCCGGTATTCACCGTCGAATTAGCCTACTGCTTACTCTCTGTCATCGCTCCACCGAGATAGGTTGTCGGCAAAAGTAATAATCGTAGTATAAGGTGATCCGTTGTAGCTGAAGATGATTTTTTCTTTTGTTTTGATAGCTTCCACGTATTGGCGAAAGTCCCCCATATTGCTACTTTTACAGTATAAACCTCGCGGAGAACATCAAAACCATTCGGGAAGAGAAAAATCTAAAGCAGATCGACGTCGCCGCACATATCGACGCCGATAAGTCCGCTTATTCCAAGATCGAGAAGGGAACGCGAAGCCTTTCTGCGGAGGAACTGCAAAAAATGGCGC
>NZ_JAKLTR010000054.1 GCF_022012415.1 Terrimonas ginsenosidimutans | reverse complement strand
ACAATATTTTAGCGCCCTCGCCTTCGGCTCGTCGGTTACGCCCATATTTTTTTTAACGCCATTTGCGCTAGGCCACCCCCTCTTAAAGCAGGCAGGATCCCTTGACAGGATTGCAACCTTACGGTTCTAGTAGGTTTTCTGTTCTCTTATTACATAACGCATCTATAAAAAGAATGTCAGCATCAAATTAGAACACAGGATCGGAACTATAACGAATCTTCCTCGCAATCGAATCCTCCTCTCTCAACGCCCGCGGCCTTGGAAAAAATGGCGTTAAGAAAATGGGAGGCTGGCACCGTCTGAGCCACACCGAAGGTGTGCGAAGGCGCCAAAAACTGTCTGAGCCCAACACGCCATTCAATCCTAAACCTGGCCGGGCGAGTTTTTTTGGTGCAGGTGACATCCTCCCATTTTTAGCCATTTTTTCCCAGCCTTGATCTTTTTTTGTTACTTTTTTTGCATCAAGGCAAAAAAAGTAAACGGAGTCTTCGAGGCAACCCCTCGAAAAA
>NZ_JAKLTR010000053.1 GCF_022012415.1 Terrimonas ginsenosidimutans | reverse complement strand
ACTATGCCGACAAGCTAAGTTCTTTGGGCAAGGCAAGGAAGAGCTAGAACAATGTACAATACGGCTAACCGAAACGTTTTAACAGCTTTTGAATATGATTACATGATCAAGGATCACCTGGTAAATGTTCGAATGGTATTGACAGATGAGCAAAAGCAGGATGCTTATCCCGCCGCAACAATGGAGCTCGCTCAGGCTACAGCCGAAGATCAGTTCTACGCAAACCTTTCCACTACGCGGGTAGACAGGCCATCAGGGTATACCGATACATATACGAACCCGAATGATAAAGTATCGAAGGTCCGTGGGGATGGCAATAGGGTAGGTCCGGCCATGCTGCTGAAGGTAATGGCGGGAGACCAGTTCAACCTGAAGGCAAGTGCGTGGTGGAGCGGAAGCGCGGGCGTAACGAATACCAGCCCGCTGACATCCATTGTATCCGCCCTAATCGGCAGTGCACCGGGAATGATTGGCGGGAAGTTGAACCCAGCGGATCTGACGAGTACCTTGCTGGATCCGCAGGTGGGAGCGTTCCTGGCTACGC
This sequence comes from Terrimonas ginsenosidimutans, assembly GCF_022012415.1. Lineage (GTDB taxonomy): Bacteria > Bacteroidota > Bacteroidia > Chitinophagales > Chitinophagaceae > Terrimonas_A > Terrimonas_A ginsenosidimutans. Next base: position 73 of record NZ_JAKLTR010000053.1, on the reverse strand, counting down.
AACCGGGCGTGTCCGGCAAACCAAAGGCATATTTGAACTGGGTCTTGTTTGATGAGCAGTTTAAGTTTGTGGA
>NZ_JAKLTR010000052.1 GCF_022012415.1 Terrimonas ginsenosidimutans | reverse complement strand
AGCGCCCTCGCCTTCGGCTCGTCGGTTACGCCCATAATTTTCTTAACGCCATTTGCGCTAGGCCGCCCCCTCTTAAAGCGGGTGGGAGGCCTTTACATAAATGTAACCTAACGGTTTTTGCAAGTGTTGGTGTCTTTTATCAGAATAGGAACACGTTAGTTTGTGATACCGCAACTGAGATACCACGAATCTTCGTTGCAACCGATTCTTCGTTGTTTCGGAGACTCTGTTTACATTTTTTGCCGGACGGGCAAGGCGTTTTTTTTCGACGGGAGGTCGAAGACTCTGTTTACTTTTTTTGCCTTGATGCAAAAAAAGTAACAAAAAAAGATCAAGGCTACGCGCAAATGGCTAAAAATTATGGGCTGCACCTGGCACTAAAATAAACTCGCCGGAGGAGGGTTTGGGGTTGAATGGCGTGCCGGGCTCAGACAATATTTTAGCGCCCTCGCCTTCGGCTCGTCGGTTACCCCCATAATTTTTTTAACGCCATTTGCGCTAGGCCGGCCCCTCTTAAAGCGGGGAGAAGGCCTTGACAGGATTGTAACCTTACGGTTCTAGTAAGTTTTTCTGTTCTCTTATTATAAAATGTATCAATAGAAGAGTACCCTTTTCAAACTATGATACCGCAACTGATATACAACAAATCTTCTTCGCAACCGATTCTTCCTCTCTCAACGCCCCCGGCCTTGGAAAAAATGGCGTTAAGAAAATGGGAGGCTGGCACCGTCTGAGCCACACCGCAGGTGTGCGAAGGCGCCAAAAACTGTC
>NZ_JAKLTR010000051.1 GCF_022012415.1 Terrimonas ginsenosidimutans | reverse complement strand
CTTTATGAATAAAGGTAAATACGTCTTTTCTCAGTTGATAAGCCTGCTTTCGCATAAACAGTTTCAAACACTGGTTAAGCGATATAAAGGAGATCATAAGGTCAAAGACTTTACTTGTTGGAAACAGTTTTTATGCATGGCCTTCGGACAGCTGACTCATCGTGAAAGTCTCAGTGATACCATCATTTGTTTAAAAGCAAATCAGGATAAAACCTATCACATGGGCATCGGTAATGTTGTCGCCAAAAGCACGCTGTCTACGGCCAATGAGAATCGATCTTATTCTATTTATTTCGATTTGGCTATGCTGCTGATCAAACAAGCTAAAGAACTTTACCAGATAAAAGACGACCTGGATATAAGTATCGATAACAATGTTTTTGCCATTGATGCAACAACGATCGACTTATGTCTTTCCACTTTTTTCTGGGCCACTTTTCGTGGGGCCAAAGCTGGTATAAAACTTCATACACAGCTGGATTTGCGAACAGCTATTCCAGAATTTATTCATATTACCCCCGCCAGCGTTCACGAGGTCCATGCGCTGGATGTCATCCGGTTTGAAGCCGATAGTTTTTATGTAGTTGACAGAGGGTATGTTGATTTAAACCGCCTCTATAAAATACATAAAAAAGACGCTTTTTTTATAACCCGCGCAAAAGATAAAATGAGCTGGCGCCGGGTAAAAACTTTTCCCAGTGATAAAGCTGCTGGAGTGATGAGTGACCAATCCATTTTATGGAATAATCATTATGCCTCCAAGTATTATCCTGAGAAAATGAGACGGATCAAGTTCTATGACAGAACGGCTGATAAGCTGCTGATTTTATTGACCAACAACTTTGAGATCAAAGCGACAGAAGTAGCGACCTTGTATAAACATCGCTGGCGGATTGAACTGTTCTTTAAATGGATAAAACAACATTTGAAGATCAAATCATTTTGGGGACAATCAGTAAATGCTGTAAAAACTCAAATCTGGATTGCCATCTCTGTTTACACATTGATCATTATAGCAAAAAAGAAATTTATGCTGCAACAATCTTTGTATGAGATCATTCAAATTATCAGCATATCTATTTTTGAACGAGTGCCGATCCAACAACTATTTCAACAAACTCAAGAACAATATTTCAAAGAACAAGA
>NZ_JAKLTR010000050.1 GCF_022012415.1 Terrimonas ginsenosidimutans | reverse complement strand
GCGTATTCTAAGATCACGATGTCGCCAAAATTATTTTAGTTTTTTAGGGTTGGATTAAAAAATTAAGCTGCAAGCTGCTGAACATAGGGTGTTTGTCTTTTAACAATAGAGAAAATACGCGCTACGAGTTTAGCCCTGATGATATTGATACAACTCATTTTCCGTTTTCCTTCAGCGAGTCGTCGCTGATAGTATTGGCGTAATTCTTCATTATGGTTAATCGCGCTGTAGGCGGCGAGTGTAAATAGTCGTTTGGCTTCTTTGTTAGCCAAATGGCTGACCCTTGCCCGTCCGCGGATGCTGGTTCCGCTATCGTGTTTAAAAGGAGCCATGCCGGCATAACAGTTGAACTTTCGGGCGTTGGCAAATTTCTTGAAGTTAGCCGTATAGCAGATCATGGAGGCGGCGATCAGCCATCCTATCCCCTTAACGCTCTGTAGTAGCTTGCTGGTCTTATCCAGCGCAGGTTCTGCTTTTATCAACGCCTTGATCTGTTCTTCAACCTCATCAATACTTTTTTTTAAATAGTCAATTACTTTCTGCTGACTTTTTATTTCAAAAGCCAGACAGCACGAAGAAGATGTCGCCTTTGTCTCTTTTAGGCGGCAGACATACCCAGCTCTGTCACGCACTAATTTAGCGCGCAGGCTTAATAACGACTGTAGTTGCTGAAGCTGTGGCTGTAAAGGATCCTGGGCTTGCAGTATATCTCTACGCAACCAGCCGTACTCAGCAATACGCTGCGCGTCTACCCGATCGCTTTTGCCACGGGTAATACCCAGGGATCTTTTGATTTGCAAAGAGGATAATTTACAATAACCAATTCCCTGTTCTTGTAAAAATGTCTCCAACCGATGACTGTAGCGGCCTGTGTGCTCCATCACCACCAGCACGTCTTTAGTATCTGCCATAAAATCACTGAGTTGTGATAGAAATTTGTAAAACCCTTCCGTCTCATTAGTGATCTGAAAGAAGATCTCAAAAGGTTTAAAATAAATGTCCAGCGTCAATTTAGACACGTCGATACCAACAATTAAAGGTTGTTTCATAACTTCGATTTAAGCTTAAAAATGGTTGACAACCTCCAAGACCTTTAACAGACCCTCCAGGTCTGAAATTCTAAACGGAGCGCGTCAACTTTGAACAAGAAGTGGGGACTAATACGCAAGATTGAGTCTCTAGCTCAGCTCGCCGCTAAGTTCACCCCGCTTCTTGTTCTAATTTCAGCTAAAATCTTTGTTCAAAGAATTTCTTCTATCTAAAGG
>NZ_JAKLTR010000005.1 GCF_022012415.1 Terrimonas ginsenosidimutans | reverse complement strand
CGCCGTCGAAAAAAAAGAGGCATTGCCCCTCCGGCAAAAAAAAAGCGCCCTTCGACGCTCCCGTCGAAAAAACCCCTCCTCAAACGGAGAAGCCTTTTACACCTGCACTTCGCAAAAGTGCAGGTGTAAAAGGCTTCTCCGTTTGAAACACTATCTCCCTTAATAGTCAACAAGATCCTTCAACGTCCGGTTCTCAACAATGTTCAGCGTGGCATCCCGGACTTCGATCATCATATCATGAAGTCCGCAATGCTTCTCATTGCAATTCTTACATCGCTCATAAAAATATAAACTCACGCAGGGAAGCATAGAGATGGGACCGTTTACCAGGCGGATGATCGTTGCTACCTTGGTTTTCTCAGGGCTCTTTTTCAGAAAGTATCCCCCTCCTTTCCCTTTTTTACTATCAAGAATATCCGCTTTCTTTAACTCCAGCAGGATATTCTCCAGGAATTTCAACGGGATCTTTTTCTTTTTCGCTATCTCGGAGATCAGGATCGGGCCTTCATTATATTTCTCCGTGAGATACCCCAGCGCTTTGAACGCGTACTGTGATTTTTTTGAAAGCATAACTTAATTCAAAATTTCTACGGTGTAGTTGATAGCCGAATTCTTTTTTAGCATGGCCGATACTCCGCAATATTTATCCAATGACAAATTGATCGCTTTTTTTACTTTCTCTAAATTATCAGTTGCGGTCTTCAGACGATAGGTGACCTGTATATCTTTAAACACTTTTGGATGCTCTTCTGTTTGATCGGCTTCAACATCGATCGAAAAATCGGAGAACTCCACTTTCATTTTATGCAGAATATCCACTACATCGATCCCTGAGCATCCTGCCAGGCCTGACAATAACAATGCTTTCGGACCATGCCCGTTCTTCTTGTCGCCGTCAACATTGATCTTATTACCATCATGCTCACTTTCAAACTCTTGTCCCTTGATCCAGGTTGTGCTTGTTTTTAATGCCGCCATTTTATTCTTTTATCTTTATTAAGTGATCGGTGGGTACCGGGCTGGTGCCGGACTCCAGGGTATGTTTCTTATTCTGAACAATATTTTCGAGCGTCCACCTGATTTTCCGTTCAAAATTATGCTTTCGTACCGGACATTCCATCTTATCACAAATCGGGCAGGAACTGGGCAAACAGCCGTCCGAATGGACGAAAAACTCAACAGACTCTCCAAATTCTTTCCTCACCAGTGCGATCAGCGCATCGATCTCTTCATGTGCCTGGTTTACATCAAGATACCATGGAACAGTCAAATGACAATCAATATGCAGTACACTGCCGTACTTGATCATGCGGAGGTTGTGCAGGTCGATCCAGTTTGTCCGCCGGTCCGCATTCAGCAACTCTACCAGCCGTCCGAGCAGTTTCATGTCCGCTTCGTCCATGATGCCCGCGATCGAGCTTCTCACGATCCTGTATCCCATCACAATGATCAGGCTGCCGAAAATGATCGCCACTACACCATCTATCCAGTTCAGTTTGGTAAAATATAAAAGTAAGAGGCCGGCAATGATGCCCACTGTCGTCAGCGTATCCGTTTGCAAATGCTTCCCGCTGGCCTGAAGAGCGGCGGAGTTGTTTTTTGCTCCGATACGAATGCAGTACCATCCCACCAGAAAATTGATCACTGCTGTAGCCGCCACCAGCCAGATACCTGTATCCAGCTTTTTGATCCCGACAGGATGAATAAAACTGAGAATGGCATTATAGAGGATGACGATCCCGGCAATTCCGACCATAGTACCTTCAATGGCGGCCGAGAGGAACTCTGCCTTACCATGGCCATAAGGATGATCAACGTCCCGCGGCTTTGCGGCAATGTACAGGCTGTACAGCCCGATAAAACCCGCCGCTACATTCACAATACTTTCAAGCGCATCAGTAAGAATGGAAACAGACCGGGTGGAGAAATAAGCAACGAACTTCACAGCCAGCAGCACGACAGAGATGCCGGCAACCCATTTTTGGACCTGGAGATTTTGATTGGCTGATTTCAATTGGCAAAGTTAAAGAAAGTATCGCAAAGGGCGCTGAGGTCCGCGAAGCACGCGAAGACTTCGCGAACTCTGCGGACCTCAGCGTCCTTTGCGATACTCTTTTCGATTCATTAGCAATGCACCGCTACTCGAAGGTCTCCTTCGCAAACTTCAGCCACTCCTTCCGCGCGAAGATCAGAAACTGCTGCGGTGCCCGTACAAAGTCTTTCTCCGTTTCATAACGCCCCATCACCCAGGTATAGTCATCTTCTTTCGCCGGAAACTTTTCAAGGTTGACATTCTTTTCAGTAACCCTGAATACCGTATCCTCACTGGCACCTATCACCCACATTTCGCCTCTGAGAGCATACTTGATGGAATCTTCATGCATTATAAGTTTCATATAAGGTGGAGACACATCACCGTGGCATACCATTTTATACTGCAACTTTGTTTCCGCTATGCCATTATTATCCAGATCAGTGACCTTGAATGCTTCCCGCATAAAATGACATACAAGGTCCAGTTCGCAATCTTTTACAAAGTCATTCATCCTCCAGCGCACTCTATATCCGGAGTCAGTTTTCACATAATGCGCTGCAAATAATTCGACGTTATTTGTTTCGCCATCTATCACCTTGCTCTTGTCTTTGTACGGACCGAGAACCGCTGTGACCAGTATATTCTCTCCAAGTTTATCAGTCCACTTCCATGCATCCTCGATCTTGCCCCGGATCTTTATTTCTGCCGGAATAGCAGCTGCCTTCAATCGTTCAACGCCCGGGAAACTATTTTGCCCATAACAAAACGCCGGTAAAAGCAGCAGACATAAAAATTTAAACATACTATTGGAACATTGTATCAAAAAGATGCAAATCGTTGCTCCACGAATTTCCAGTTCACCACACTCCACCAGGCATTGATATAATCAGCGCGACGATTCTGATAACGCAGGTAATAAGCATGCTCCCAAACATCAAGACCAAGCAGTGGACTGCCTTTGATCTCGCTCACATTCATCAGTGGATTATCCTGGTTTGGTGTAGAACCAATGAGTAGTTTTTTATCTGCACCGATGTATAACCATGCCCAGCCACTTCCGAAACGATTCTTACCCGCATCTGCCAGTTGTGTTTTAAAGCTGTCAAATGAATTGAAACTTTGTTCGATCGCGGTGAGCAATTTCCCTTCGGGTTTTCCTCCTCCGTCAGGAGAAAGTGTTTTCCAGAATAATTCATGATTATAATGTCCGCCGGCATTGTTGCGCATTTTTGCAGAGTACTTTGAGATCTTTGCCAGCACATCTTCCAATGGCTTTTTTGTATCCACGCCTTCAGCAGCTGCCGCCTCTTTCAGGTTGCTGGCATAAGTTGCCGCATGTTTCGAATAATGGATCTCCATGGTTTGTGCATCGATAGCACGTTCAAGACTGTTATAACCATAACCTAATGGAGCCTGTGCGAATCCTGTATTGTTGGCCGATGATTGCGATTTCCCAATAATGCCGCACGATTGTAACAAAGAACCGGTTGCCATTACGCCGGCACTTACGGCCAGCACGGATTTGGCAGAGTCTGTAATAAATTTCCGTCTTGATGTTGAATTGTCTTGCATATCCTGTCTTTTAGTTGCTGATATTCCTACCGGTAGCAGGTTTGAACCTGCGGAAAAAATTTGCTATGGCTCTGAACAATCGGGTATACGCTTCTTTATTGAAAAGTTGTGAATCGCGCATGGCTTTATAGATCAGGAAGAATCCTATGGGCAGCAGTACAAATATCGCGAGCCACATTCCGGAGAATGTACTCCACTGACCTTCTTTCGCGAATTTTTCACCCACGGTCGTTGAGAAGTAGAACACCATGAAAAAGCAGATCGCAGCGATCAGTGGCGTACCCAAACCTCCTTTACGGATAATGGAACCCAGTGGGGCACCGATAAGGAACAGCACCACACAGGCAACAGATAACACGATCTTCCGGTGCCATTCGATCTGGTGTTTCCTGTACTGTTTATCCCGTTCGGTCATATTCATATCTGCCGCATTGATCGACGCGCTCATGGAGGATGCTTCGCCTATGGCTTGTTGTGCAACAGTGTACCTGGCCGAATCCGGCAATAACTCGTCCAGCGTTTTGGCGGCCTGGAAAGCGCTGTCCCCCGGATTTTTTTTCGCCGAGGTACTATCAAGATACCTGTTGAACAGAAAAGAGAGATATAAACCCTTTTCAAGATTATTTTTGATAAATGCGTTCTCTTTTTTCAATGAATCGATCGCCCGGTTCAATTGACGCATACTATAGAACTTCTCATTGTTGCGGTTTGAGGAATCATTCGTGAAGGTGGGCAGCATTGAACTGATATCAAACTGCTTATTGTATTCCTTGAAGCCAAGACGTATATAATCGTTCTTCGCGGAATTTGGATTGTTTCCCTTCTCCTGGTAGCGCCAGCCATCCTTCAGGTTAAACTCAAGAAACCGTTTGTCTGCCGACACGCGCATGATGCCGCTTCGGGCAATGACGAAGTTGTCCTGCAAACCATTCTGCTGTTGCTCATACACGATCACATCACGGATCACACTGTCATTCTTTTCTTTTTCGCCTATCTTGATCGCGAAGCCATTCATCCTGTCATAGAACACCCCTTCCTTCAGATCGAAAGCAGGTTTTGCCCAAACGATATCTGAAAGCATGGTCCTGGATTTCAGGTATGCAACAGGAATCACATAATTGGAAAAAAGGAAGGCCAGTATGCTGATAAAAATGGAAATGATGAGCAGTGGGCGCATAAACCGCAGAAGGGATATGCCTGCGGATTTGATCGCAACAAGTTCGAAACTTTCACCCAGGTTGCCAAACGTCATTAATGAAGACAGCAATACAGCCAGCGGAAGGGCGAGCGGTACGAGCACGGCGCTTTGATACCAGATGAATTTCAATACAACATCCACCCCAAGACCTTTACCCACGAAATCATCGATATAAAGCCAAAAGAACTGCATTACCAGCACCATCAGGGTGATAAAGAAGGTGGCGATGAACGGGCCGATGAAGGCCTTAATGATAAGCTTATCGAGTTTCTTGAACATCTGCGAATATCCTGTGCGTGTACCCCTGAGGCGATGTCGTGATATTTGAAAATACCCTGTACCAGTTCATTTAACTGAACGACATTGTCCGGAGGCGGGTTGATTGTTTATTTTTGAGAAATGAATGATTCCCCAAAAATACAGCTTTCGCGGTTTGAGGAGCAATTAGTTACTGATTCCAGCTGGCTTTTAACAAAGAATGCAGTGCTTGAAAAAATAAAACTGATGCTGGCTTCGCTGCAGGATGGTCAGAATGAAATATTGCTGGGAGTAAAAGACCGTTTGCCGGCAGAGGTGCTGCAACCCTCGCCGAAGATCTCCCGGGGCGAGAACTACCTCGGCCTTCCATGGATGGTGCTTGACCATCCCCGCTATTTTGACCGGGATAATCTTTTTGCTGTCCGCACCATGTTCTGGTGGGGTAATTTTTTCAGTACAACGCTGCTTCTTTCCGGAAGGCATAAAGACCGGTACCGGGAGCGTATCGCAGATGAATGGGATATGTTAAGAAACGATGAATTCTATATCAGTCATAACTTATCTGCCTGGGATCATCACTTCGAGAACGACAACTATACAGCGCTGCGGGAAATGGATGAACTCCAATTCCGGCAACATCTGCAAACGCATTCATTTATCAAACTGGCAAAAAAAATATCCCTGGAGAACTGGGATACTCTTGACATAAGTTTACTGGCAAACTTCAACCGCCTGATAAAAACTATCGCCTGACACCGATCAACGGGTTTTGAACTACTTCACCACCTCCGGCGCCTTAGCTTTAGCCCAGGAGGAGTTTTCGTCCTCTTAGTTCCCCAAACGGTGAAACAGATCTTTTACCTGATGGTCCCAGAGCAAAGCCTGGTCCTTGATATCTTTCTTTTCGGCAAAATCCTTCACCACCAGGATCGTCTGGTTAGTGATCTCTGATTTCTCGATACCGAATTCGAAATATTCATTTTGAGGGGCTTCCAGCCAGCGAAAACGGATAAAACTATTTTCTTCACTTTCCAGTACTTCCGCCTTGTCAAAGGAGCCATTCCAGCCGAAATAGAAAATATTATCCCGCTCATCGACCTTTTCCGCGAACCATTCTCCTAATCCAGCCGGGGTAGATAAAAATTCATATAATATAGAAGGTGAACACCTTACGGGAAACTCTAGCGTATATAATTGCTTACTCATCGTCAGTTAATTAAAATCACTCAGGGCTGCAATAATAAAAAATAAATCGACCGCGCAAAATTATTTGCTCTTTATTTTTCGCTGTTTCCAAAAACAGTTATACACGGATAAAATAAAAAGATTATTGAAAACGTTAAGATATTCCAAAGAATTTTTGGGACATATTAAGCGAAAGCTTAAATTGCCTTAACATCCAATTCCTTAAAAAGTGTCATTTCAACATTATTGCGCCGTGTGCGTATGAGTTTAAAGGTTTAATAGTTTAAAAGTTTAATGTCAACTTTTAAAACTGTTAAACCTTTAAACTGCGGGTAAACGGGGGCCGTAATAGCTGGAGAAATGATATGCACATGAAAAACCGTGATGGGTGTTTTTAAAGGCTAACCTAACCAAAACTTTAAGTCACAATCCTTAAAATAACCATCTAAATACCAAACCTATGAGCATGCGTCAATTGAAGATCACGAAGTCGATTACGAATCGTGAATCTCAAAGTCTGGAGAAGTACCTCCAGGAGATTGGCAAAGTCGAATTGATCACCCCTGAAGAGGAGGTCCGCCTGGCGGCACTGATCAGACAGGGAGATCAACGAGCCCTCGACCGTCTCACCAAAGCCAATCTTCGTTTCGTTGTTTCCGTTGCAAAACAGTATCAGAATCAGGGTTTATCTCTGCCCGACCTCATCAATGAGGGCAATGTCGGCCTGATCAAGGCTGCCCAACGCTTCGACGAAACCCGTGGTTTCAAATTCATTTCTTACGCTGTTTGGTGGATCCGTCAGAGCATTTTACAGGCTTTGGCTGAGCAATCCAGGATCGTCAGGCTGCCGCTGAACAAAGTAGGCCTTACCAACAGGATCCAGAAAGCTTTCTCCACCCTTGAGCAGCAATTTGAAAGAGAGCCATCGGCGGAAGAACTTGCAGATATGCTGCAAATGGACCTGGAAGAGGTTTCCGCAACTTTGGGCATCTCCGCACGCCACGTCAGCATGGACACCCCACTTTCTGAAGGCGAAGACAGCACCCTGATCGATGTACTGATCAATCCCAATGCAGAAAAAACAGACGGGGAACTGGACCACAATCAGTCATTGAAAACCGAGATCGACCGCTCACTGAAGCTGCTTACTGAAAGGCAGAAAGAAGTGATCTGCTATTTCTTCGGGATCGGTGTTGATCACCCAATGAGCCTGGAAGACATCGGCGAAAAATTCAACCTCACACGTGAACGCGTTCGCCAGATCAAAGACAAAGCGATCACCAAACTGAGAACAACCAATCGTTGCAAACTTTTAAGAACCTATTTAGGCTAATGAAATAAACTTCTACTCTTCGAATTAAAAAATAAAAAGTCAAAAGTCAAAAATGGTCTCCTTCGCAGGAAGCTGTTTTACTTTTGACTTTTTACTTTTGAGATCTTACGCTGTACATACTTTACCGGATTGAGCGTAAAAGTTGTGGGATGGTTGTCTGAATGTAAAAGTTTAAAGTTTTTGCTTTTGCTTCGGTCCCTCGCCTGATGTAATCAGGCTTGCCGGCATTCTGCAAACAGATTATTATCACTTGTCCACTTATAAGTTTTTAAGCGATAGCTGTCTGATCGGGCACAAAAAACGTGAGCAGGCTTTGAAGCGATATATGCTCCTTAGATACGACATTCTGGCACGCGAAGCCAGCTGATGTGTTGCCTGATGATAATCATTCAGGGTCAAATTCCACCTGTTTTTGAAATGGTTGTTAGTCGTCGTTAGTTCGTCTCTTAGTCGTCCTTTGGCCGTCCAAAGTTTGACGGGATCTTAGGCAGTGAAAAATGGTGACAAGCTGACACGCTGAGGGCGATAGATCTTTTGAGCGACTGCCCCAGGTTCCCTCCCAGGCCATTCTTTTGCATTCCTCCTCTCGAACTAACCTCGAACAAGAAGCCTTCAAAACACTGACCATTTCCGGGTATTTTCGGAGGGCGGTTTACTGCGTCACAATTTCACTTTCTAACCTTCTTCATTCGGGAGACTCCTTCTTTCAACCCTCTATGCTTCCTCTGTTCCTCCTCATTGCTTCCTCGAAATCCGGGATCATCCAAAGGGAAACAGGCGAAGATCCGAGGAAGCAATGAGGAGAAATCAATATTCCGCTTACTTTGCCGCTGCCCCAAAGTCATTCCCTTTTTACTTTTTAATTTTGACTTTTTAATTTTTAATTAGCTGTAATTTCGCCCCCTTATAATCATCGATATGTTCAACAGTTTACAGGAAAAGCTTGAAAGTGCCTTTAAGAACCTCAAAGGCCAGGGAAGGATCACGGAGATCAACGTGGCTTCAACGGTAAAGGATATCCGTCGTGCATTGGTAGATGCGGACGTTAACTATAAGATTGCCAAGGAGTTCACTGATAAGATCAAGGACACGGCGATGGGAGAGAAAGTGATCAATGCGATCAGCCCGGGCCAGTTGATGATCAAGATCGTAAAAGATGAACTCACCGAGCTGATGGGTGGAGCCGAAGCCGGCTTTAACGCCAAAGGCAACCCTGCAGTGATCCTGATCGCAGGCCTCCAGGGTAGCGGTAAAACCACTTTCAGCGGTAAACTGGCCAATTATCTCAAAAGCAAAAAGGGCTTTTCCCCCATGCTGGTAGCTGCCGATATCTACCGCCCTGCGGCGATGGAGCAGTTACGCGTGCTCGGTGAGCAGATCGGTGTGGACGTGCATCTTGAACTGGAAAACAAAGACGCCGTTTCCATCGCACAAAATGCTGTAAAAGAAGCCAAAAGCAAGAATAAGAACGTAGTAATCATCGATACGGCCGGCCGCCTGGCCATCGATGAAGCAATGATGACCGAAGTAGCGGATATCCGCAATGCCGTGAACCCACAGGAGATCCTCTTCGTAGTGGATAGTATGACGGGGCAGGATGCCGTGAACACTGCCAAAGCGTTCAACGATCGCCTCGACTTTACCGGTGTTGTACTCACTAAACTGGATGGTGATACACGCGGTGGTGCGGCCCTGTCCATCAAATACACCGTCAACAAGCCGATCAAATTCATCAGCAGCGGTGAGAAAATGGAAACCCTGGATGTATTCTACCCTGAGCGTATGGCGCAAAGGATCCTGGGCATGGGTGACATCACGAGCCTCGTGGAGAAAGCACAGGAGCAGTTCAACGAAGAGCAGGCTAAAAAGCTGGAAAGCAAGATCCGGAAGAATAAATTCGACTTTGCCGACTTCAAAATGCAGCTGGAGCAGATCAAGAAAATGGGTAACATGAAAGACCTGTTAGGGATGATCCCCGGCGTTGGCAGCAAGATCAAAGACCTCGAGGTGAATGATGATTCCTTCAAAGGGATCGAAGCGATGATCAACTCCATGACTCCTGAAGAAAGAAGCAACCCGGACCTGATCGACGGCAGCCGCCGCAAACGTATCGCCAAAGGCGCCGGAAAAGATATCGCTGAAGTAAATGCCTTCATGAAACAATTCGACCAGATGCGTGATATGATGAAGGGAATGAATAAGATGAACATGTTTGGCAAGATGATGCCGGGGATGAAGAGATAAATAACTGTAACTCAGAAGAAAGTCAAAAGTAAAAATTAAAAAGTCAAAAATCCTCAGGCGGCATCTTCTGAGAATTTTGAGAATCTTCCAACCAGAAGAAACTATTTTTTAATTTTTACTTTTGACTTTTTACTTCTTACTTTCTCCGCATTTCATTATTTTCGCCCTCCGGTATCTACCGGGTTTATCAACAATTATTGTTTAACGCTGTTAAATTTCTATTTAATGTCAGCAAAAATCCGACTGCAACGCCACGGGTCTAAGAAAAGACCTTTCTACTTCATCGTAGTGGCAGACTCACGCGCTCCGCGTGATGGTAAATTCATCCAGAAATTAGGTACTTACAATCCATTGACTGTTCCTGCTACTATTCAGCTGGACCGTCAGAAAGCGCTCGAGTGGTTGAGCAAAGGTGCAACTCCAACTGACACCGTTCGCCGCATCCTGAGCTTTAAAGGCGTATTGTACCTGAAACACCTGTTAAGAGGTGTTGGTCTGGGTTTATTTGATGATGCTACTGCAATGGAGAAGTTCACCAAATGGAGCGCAGAACATGACGCCCAGGTGAGAAAACGCCAGGAAGAAGCTTCCCGCCAGAGAAGAAGCCGCCGTCCTATGCCAGGTCGCAGACCTGAAAGGAAAGCGGAAGGCGGAAGTGAAGGATAAATCAGACCCGGCTCTGCCGGACTAGTTCCATCCTGAAAGTTCATGAGGCGACATCTACGGGTGTCGCCTTTTTCATTACGCGAAGAGATCGTTTAAAAGTTTAATTGTTTAAAGGTTTAAAAGTTATTGGCCACGATAATTTTATGAACCTCTCAAAATCAAACAAGCTAACTTTTAAACCTTTAAACAATTAAACTTTTAAACTTTTCACACCTTGGCCGGATATTACAAAATGGGAAAACTCGTCGCCGTATTCGGACTGAAAGGCGAACTCGTGCTGACGCATACGCTCGGAAAAAAAAGTTCCCTGAAAGGTCTTACCGCAATCTTTATTGAAGAGAAAAAGCAGTCGTTTCTGCCGTGGTTTGTTGAATCTGCAAAGATCAAATCGGAAGATGATGTATACATTAAACTGGAAGGGATTGATTCGAGGGAAGCTGCGATGAAACTCATACAGAAAGAGGTATGGATCCCCGAAGCTGACTTCAAAAAGCTCGCGGCAAAATCAGCACCTGGTAGCATTCTCGGCTATACTATTGTTAATGATGGCGAACCGCTGAGCGAAATACTGGAAGTGATAGAACTGCCGCATCAACTGCTCTGCCGATTGGAGATAAACGAAAAAGAAGTGCTTATACCCTTGAATGAACAAACGATCGACAAAATTGACCACAAAAAGAAACTGGTGAATGTTACGCTGCCGGATGGCTTGCTGGAGATCTACCTTTAGGTATTGACCCTGGGTTAAAGAGGCATGGTAGTAACGCGGCGGACGCAGCGATACGCAGCGATCGCAACGAAATACAATTTTCCCCACGGCTGTTTCGCCGCGACCGCCGCCTTACTATTACTGTTACTATTACGCTGACCAGTTCAAGTGCTGGCTTTTATCTACCCCTGTTACCGCCTCAATCGTATTCCTGATCTGTACAAAATGGCGCTGTTCATGTGCAATGAGAAAACGGAAGGTATCGCCTGCTTTCAGTTTTATAAACTTTGCCAGCGAGATCGGGATCCTGATCTTTCCGATATTCTTCTGCCGTGCGATCTCCAGTAAGCCAAGCAACTGGTGTTGCTGTTGGAGGAACTTTTCAATAACCGGTTTTGCATCTGCATGAAAAGAAGGCCGGTGATTCTTTGGCGCCTTCATTTTATTCCTCACCTCGCCTTCCTTTGGGAGCATTGAGTTCGTAAAATAATTTCCAAGCCACCCGGACTTGAAATCAAGTGTTGCCGGAGCATTTTTAGAAAGCCCGGTTTGTAGAGCAGGAAGATAATAATCACTGTAGCTGTTCAAATGTTCCAGCACCTGTATCACACTCCATTTACCGGGACCGGGCTGCTGCAGCAGAACTCCGGGATCCTCGTTCTTAAGAAATGTTGCGGTGGCGATCAGCTGGCGTGTATTGGCCTGTAACTGGTCTATAAGCGTATTGCTGTTAAATAGTTTCATGTTCGTTTGTTTGTGCAGCAAAGCTAGATCGGGCGCTTTTGTAAAATCTTTGCGCAGATCAAGATTTTATGACTGTGTGGTGTGAGAGTATCGCAAAGGACGCAAAGAGCTCGCAGAGCACGCAAAGAGTATCGCAGAGGACGCAAAGAGTTCGCAGAGGACGCAAAGAGTTCGCAGAGCACGCGAAGGCTATCTTTGCGCTCTTTGCGAACTCTTTGCGTCCTCTGCGATACTTTTCCTCTGCGATACTCTCACACAAATTAAATTCTTTTACTACTCAACAACTTGCTGAATGTCGCCGGATCAATTCCCAGGTAAGACGCCAGGTATTTATGCGGGATGATCTGCAGCACATGCGGGCTTCGCTTCAACAAAGTCCTGAACTTCTCCTCCGCACTGAAACACTGCAGTTCCACTTGCCTCTCCAATACACCTTTCAATGCAAAAGCCGTGATCCGCAATACCATTCCCTGAACATCCGGGTATTGCAGCATTAGTTCCTCCATCTGCTTATATGTGGTCCGCAGAAATTTACTGGTGCTCAGTGTTTCAAAAAAATACTTTGAAGGGGTCTGGGTTAAAAATGAATCCGCCACTCCGGAAAATGAAGGAGGATAGGTGAACACGATCGTCCCTTCCTGGTTATCTTCCCCTATATAAAATGCCCGTTGCAATCCTTCCAGGACGAAATATAGGTGCTTTTCCGTTTCACCAATGGCCGTAAGCATGGTCTTGCGCTTGCATTCAAATGGAGTCCAGATGGAAGAAAAAGCTTCCCATTCTTTCTCCTTTAACGGATAAATGGCCTGGATAAATGTATGGAGCTGTTGAACAGACAAGGCAGATCAGATTTGTATGGCTTATGATCACTTCATATCCGAACGGATAAAATCAGCGAGCAGCTTCATGCGATAGTAAAGATTGCTAAGCATGAGTGAAATATTGTTTCTTACTTTTTCAAGACTGTCGCCATTCATCTTTTTGATGTTCCGCAACTCCTCGATCTTTTCATCGATCTTATCGATCAGTCTCTCCGCATCCCAACCGATATACTTTTTGTTACGATCATCATACACATGATATGGTTCGATACTTCCCGGTTTCAATTTCCTGAAACGGAAATTATTCTTGATCGCTTCCTTGACCGCTTCATTACTGAGAAGATCAACGAGCACATCCGATTTAACGCTATTAAAAAAACCATTATGAAAAATGTTCAGGTTATTCCGCAATTCACGGATCACCTGCTTTTTCAATACATCATTTGTTTTGCCTTCCTTGTTTAAAAAAGTAAGCAGATCTTTTAACGGCCCGACGCCGGTTTTAAGCCAGTCCCATTCCATCTTCCAAATCTAAGCGAAAAACCCGCAAAGCAGAAAGGCCTGAATAAATTTATATCCACCTTTTCCAATTGACAGCCAATAGCTAACAAGTAAAACAAACCACTAATCTAAAACTTCACCGCCTTCTTTCCCCTCTTTTCGAAAACTAAATTCTTTAGTCGTAAATTCGTCCTCTTGTTCCAGAAACGCTATATCGCCCACTTCGATCTCGACTCGTTTTTTGTGTCGGTCGAGATCCTCAATAACCCTTCTCTGAAGGGTAAGCCGGTGCTGGTGGGAGGATATGAGCGTGGCGTTGTAGCGGCCTGCAGTTACGAAGCGCGGAAGTTTGGTATCCATTCAGCCATGCCGATGAAAAAGGCATTGCAGCTTTGCCCTCATGCAATTGTCACTAATAGCAGCCGCGGAGAATACAGCAAATATTCACGCATAGTCACCGAGATCATCCACGAGAAAGTTCCCGCCTTTGAAAAGGCATCAATAGACGAGTTCTATTGTGATATGACAGGAATGGATAAGTTCTTTGGTGTAAGCCATTATACGCGCGAGCTTCGTGAATACATCATCAAAGAGACTGGCTTGCCGATCTCCTGCGGGCTTGGTTCAGCAAAATTCATTGCAAAAATGGCCACGAATGAAGCCAAGCCAAACGGTTTCCTGGAAATACCTCATGGAAGGGAAACTGATTTTCTCTGGCCATTGGGTATTGAAAAGATCAACGGTGTAGGCAAACAGACGGAACAACATCTGAAAACATTCGGTCTTTATAAAATTGAAGACATCGCCCGCACACCCAAAGAGCTGATCGAAAAATACGCAGGCAAATGGGGCGAATCACTGTGGAACAAAGCGCATGGACGCGGCAGTGCAGAAATTGAAACCGGCTGGGAACAAAAGAGTATGAGCCATGAAAATACATTTGATAAAGACTATACCGATATTGCTTTTCTTCATAAAGAGATCGTAAGGCTGACAGAAAAAACAGCATACGGGTTACGGGAAGATGAAAAACTCACCGGATGTGTTACCATCAAGATCAAATATTCCGACTTTGAAGTTTCCTCCCGCCAGGAAACGATCGATTATACAGCGCTGGATGATCAATTGATTGCCAAAGCAAAAGATCTCTTCAACAAATCATACCAGAAAGGCCGGCCTGTAAGACTGATCGGTGTACGGTTCAGTCAGCTTATCCCATTCACCATGCAAATGAGTTTGTTTGATAATAATATCAGCAAGCTGAATTTGTACAAGGCCGTTGACAATATCAAGAACCAGTTTGGGAGCGAGCTTGTTTCAAAAGCGAGTTCGCTGAGGAAGAAAACGAAATGAGCAATCTTTTTTCGCTATGCGCAATAGCTCACGATTTCAATCCAATGTCGTTTAGTTAGCAGCCCTGAAGTAACGCAGCGGACGCGGCGATACGCGGAGAGCGCGGCGAAATACAAGATGTTCTATGGCTGTTTACGTTGCGGACGCTGCGTATCGCCGCGTCCGCCGCGCTACTTCTACGCCAGGCAAACCTCAAGTTGACGTGTAATAAGGCACGCACCAGGGCTGCTTAACTAAACGACATTTCATTTAAATCGCGGGATGAATGAATGTTCAATTACCCCACCGCAGAATTCCCCAAATTGTCCACCCAAGATTGAAATCGTGGGCTACATTATCCTTCCGCAATTCCTTTCACAGTCTTTCATATTTTAATTATCCATATCCAGAATTTAATTCAGCAAAACACTAACTTTACCGAATTAAATTCTGAATATGTCTGTCACACTGGATTCCATCGACCTCGCGATCCTCACCCAGCTTCAGCAGGATGCCACAACCTCCAATACCAATCTCGCAAAAAAAGTGAAGATGGCACCCTCCGCCGTATTGGAGAGAGTAAAAAAGCTAAAGCAAAAAGGAGTGATCCTTGAACAGACAGCACGTGTGCACCCGGAATATATAGACCTGAAACTGCTGGCATTCATTTTTATCAAAAGCAGCGAAGGGCCGGGCAATATTTCTGTAGCAAAACAGCTTTCCAAACTGCCCGAAGTGCTGGAACTGCATCACATCGCCGGAGAGGATTGTTATATCGCCAAGGTCCGCGCCCGTGATCCGCAATCGCTGGCGCAATTGATGCGTGACAAATTCAGCAAGATCCCCGGATTGCTTTCCACCAAAACAACGATCGTGCTGGAGACCCTGAAAGAAAGTAACCATTTGCCAATTCCTAAAAAAATGTGATATGCCTACTGACCATAAAGGAAAACAACCTTCTAAAGCAATGATCATCGCAGCTTTTGCTGCGATCTATATAATCTGGGGATCTACCTATATCGCGATCATGATCGCTATTGAGGATATCCCGCCATTAATGATGGCCGGAGCAAGATTTCTGACAGCCGGGCTGATCCTGTACGGCGTCTCCCGCATCCGGGGAGAACACACGCCTGCTCCCCATGCGATCGCTAGGATCTCGTTGAGCGGTGTACTGATGCTGTTCTTTGGAACAGGTTCCCTTGCGTGGGTGGAACAATATATCACCACCGGGCTGGCAGCGATCATTGTTGCCACTGTTCCTCTCTGGTTTGTACTGTTTGACAAACGCAACTGGAAAAGTAATTTCTCCAGCAAATGGATCATGGGCGGCCTGCTCGTCGGATTTGCCGGGGTGATGCTATTGTTTGCAGATAAGAAGTCCATCGATTTCTCCGGCGACAAGATGATCGTGCTCAGCTTCTTTGTACTGGTCATTGGAACGATCTTCTGGTCGATCGGCTCACTGTATTCAAAGTATACGCCTATGGCTGCGTCAACGGGAATGAAGGCATCGTTTCAAATGATGGCAGCGGGTCTGGCCTCCCTGATCCTGGGCCTGGCTATGGGGGAACATCACCGCCTTGACATCAATGCTGTTTCCACAAACTCCATCCTCGCCCTGATCTACCTCGTTACCTTTGGATCATTGATCGGTTATATGGCGTATGTATGGTTGCTGAGTGTCCGCTCGCCCGCAATCGTTGGAACCTACGCCTATGTGAATCCAGTGGTCGCAGTATTCTTAGGTTCATTGATCCTCCATGAACCCATCAATCCAAAACAACTGCTGGCCCTTGGCGTGATCCTGTTGGGAGTGATCCTCGTGAGTTTCTCCAAAAAGGCCAATTGAACGGCAAATGTTATCTTCGCAGTCACTATTTTCAGAAATAAAAGTTATTACTATGCAGACCTGGAAAGATTATCAGGAAAAGAATAAAGAACGTTTTCTGGAAGAAATGCTGGAGCTATTGCGCATTCCTTCCATCAGTGCAAAAAGTGAACACAAAGAAGATATGCTGAAATGTGCTGAAGCAGTGAAGAAAGGTTTACTTGCTGCAGGCTGCGACAAGGCAGAGGTAATGCCCACGGAAGGATATCCTGTTGTTTATGGAGAAAAGATCATCGATCCATCGAAGCCAACAGTTCTTGTGTATGGACATTATGATGTGCAACCCGCCGATCCACTCGAGCTCTGGCATAGTGGCCCATTCGAACCCGTGATCAAAGACGGCAAAGTCTTCGCCCGTGGTTCCGCCGATGATAAAGGCCAGTTCTTCATGCATGTGAAAGCACTGGAGATCCTTACAAAAACGGATTCGCTTACAACAAATATCAAATTCCTCATCGAAGGGGAAGAAGAAGTCGGTTCTCCTAACCTCGGCAAATTTGTTGCCGCTAATAAATCATTGCTTAAAGCAGACGTGATCCTCATCAGTGACAGCTCTATGCTGAGCATGGAGAATCCATCACTTGACACGGGCGTACGCGGCCTTAGTTATATCCAGGTAGAAGTGACCGGCGCGAACCGCGATCTTCATAGTGGTACGTATGGCGGCGCCGTCGCCAACCCGATCACGATCCTGGCAAAGATGATCGCGTCCTGCCACGACGAAAACAATCATATCACCATCCCTGGTTTTTATGACGATGTGGTTGTTGCAACAAAAGAAGAAAGGGACCTCCTGAATAAAGCTCCCTATGATGAGCAGGAATACAAAGATGAATTGGGCGTGAAAGAACTTTGGGGAGAAAAAGGATATTCCACCTATGAAAGAACGGGGATACGTCCAACACTGGAAGTGAACGGGATCTGGGGCGGCTATACAGGTGAAGGCGCGAAGACAGTATTGCCTTCCAAAGCTTTTGCAAAGATCTCTGCAAGGCTTGTTCCAAACCAGTCTTCAGATAAGATCACCGAAAAGCTGCTGGCATACTTCAAATCTATTGCACCCGCTTCTGTTGACGTGAAAGCAGAACTGCATCATGGCGGTGAGCCTTATATGACTCCGATCGATAGTAAAGGATATAAAGCCGCGTCCAAAGCTGTTGAAACTACCTTTGGCAAAGCACCGATCCCCGTACGTGGCGGCGGTAGCATTCCGATCTGCTCGATCCTGGAGAAAGAACTTGGCATTAAGATCATCTTCATGGGCTTTGGCCTGGATAATGACAATCTCCACAGCCCGAACGAAAAATACAACCTGGAAAATTATTACAAGGGAATAGAAACGATCCCTTACTTCCATAAGTTCTTTGCAGAATAAATCTGCAGCCTAAATTAAAAAAGCTGCCCGGTTCAGCGTTTTGCACTTTATCAGGCAGCTTTTTTTAATTTTTACTTTTGACTTTGTTAACCATGGAAAAAGAAAAACTCCGTTTGGATAAGTATCTCTGGGCCATCCGTCTTTTTAAGACAAGGAGTATGGCTGCGGATGCTTGTGATTCCGGTAAAGTGAAATTAGATGGAGCTTCGGTAAAGGCATCCAAACAGGTAACTGTTGGTGACGAATACGAAGTGAAAACCGAAGCAAAACGCTGGCGGATCAAGGTAACAGGGCTGCTGCATAATCGTATGGCCTATCCGGAAGCCATTAAATACTACCTTGACATTACCCCGGAAGAAGAGATCCAGCGCCTGCAATTCCAGGCGGCAAGCTTCCATACAGGCAAACGGCAAAGTAAGATCGGCAGACCGACCAAGCGGGAACGCAGAGACCTGGACGGGTTTTTAGGAACGGACGAAAACTGACAACGGCTACTTCATTTAAACACGATACCGGCATGAAAAAGCTGATCGTTCTCATCCTGGTCATTGCTACCATGAGCTGTTCTAAAAGCAGCAGTACGGGCAATGATGATCAGCCGCCTGTCGTGATCATAACTGCTCCCACTGCCAATCAGCGGTTCAACGCCGGACAAACCGTTGATATCACCGGTACCCTCACTGACAATGAGACGCTGGCCGAACTTCATGTGCATATCTCCAACAGAGAAACGGGAGCCTTGCTGATAGATATTCACCGCTACCCTTCTGCCTCCTCCTACGAAATGAAGGAGTCCTTCCAGGCGCAAGCAGGTATTCTCTATCGGGTACAGGTTATTGCAAAAGACAATTCTGCCAATGAGGGACGTGCTTCTGTTGAGATAAGCACGAACTGACCCTTATCTTTGTGGCATGCGAATAGACATTCTTTCTGTTTTACCGGAATTACTTAAGAGCCCTTTTGAGCACAGCATTATGAAGCGGGCCCAGGATAAAGGCCTTCTGACAATTGTGGTCCATCACCTGCGTAAGTGGGCGGTAAATGAGTATGGAATGATCGATGATTACCAGTATGGCGGTGGTGCCGGGATGGTGATGATGTGCGAGCCACTGGCAAAAGCCATTGAAGAATTATCCGCGGAAAGAAAATATGATGAGATCATTTACCTGACCCCCGATGGAGAAAGGCTTACACAAAAGATCTCCAATACGCTTTCACTGAAAGGAAATCTGCTGATGATCTGCGGCCATTATAAAGGCATCGACGAACGCATCAGGGAACAGTTTGTAACAAAAGAGATTTCTATCGGAGATTTTGTACTAAGCGGCGGAGAGTTACCGGCAGCAATACTGGTTGACAGTATCGGGCGCCTGCTTCCCGGCGTGCTGAATGACGAGACCTCGGCTCTTTTTGATTCATTCCAGGATAATCTTCTTGCGCCACCTGTCTATACACGCCCCGTCGATTTTCGTGGCTGGAAAGTTCCTGATATCCTGATGAGCGGCGATCACCGCAAGATCGAAGAATGGAGGCATGAGCAGGCGGTGAAACGTACACAGGAACGAAGACCGGACCTCATGGATGAATGATCGTTCTGATAGAACGCCTTGATCATCCTTCCACCAGTGAAGTATTGATGGTTGGCCGGCGCCATTACTCTACTAAACATCCTGAATTACCGGAATGCATTGTTCTTGCTTTCTTTCATGCATCTCCCCAAAGCAACAAGAGGCGCCTTTACAGATCTACTTGTGTCAACAGCGCCTTTGCCGCATCATTAAATACTTCCGCTTATAAAAAGATCAATAGGGTAATACCAACAGCAGAACAAAATAGAAAAACAAAATCATGCAGACATTAACAGCGATTGTTGTTTTCATAAGTTTCGGATTTGGTTACCGCATATCTTGCAGTGATCATGCCAAAGGCAGCTTATCCACATGGGAGAAGTACCCAGAGACGGATGAAAAAACAGCAGGTATATTGTCTTGCAAATAACCATCAGCCGCTAAGTGTATTCCTGTGTTTTGGATTTTGCGCATATAGGACTAATGTGTTAACAGGATGATTTTATGAGCGGTCAGACATCCCTGATAGATATCGTGATCAATTTTTCCTGATCCGGGATCGTTATTCTCCGCGGCAGGTTGCGGATTACTTCCCCGTCTTGCTGTTTGCTCAGCGTAGACGTATCGCATAGGACGTAGGCCAATACGACATCCTTCCCGGCTGTTTTCGTTGGGTTCTCCGCGGTCCACTGCGCCCTTTGCGATACCCTTTTGCCGATCAGACACAAAACTTTCCCGCCCCTGGATGATCTCCCACTAAATTAAAACCCGCCTGAGAGTAACATACACGCAATACCACCGTTTAAAAAGAAGGTTATCCCCATAATATAGCATTGTAAGTTCCGGGAAAAATGTATTTTCACGCCGACTAGTGTCGCGGAACCGAGCAAAGAACTGATTTGCAGCTATTTGAATGCGGAGCCACACTCAAACCGAAAATTTCATGAAGGCCCTGACCACTATTACCGATCCGGTATACATTCCAAAGGAAAATTTCAGTTCATATGAGCGGTTTTGGTTACGCTATATGAATGATAAAAGAGACCTCCCTTTTATTCATTTGCTAACCGGCATTCACTTGCTGGTATTACCTATCGCGATCCTCTTATATACCCCGGTGCTGCAAGGCTGGTACTGGTGGATAGCCTATATCCCGTATTTCTATTTTTCCCAGTTATACTTTAAAGGAAGATTTGGTCTGATGCTCCATTGTATCAGTCACCGCAAACTTTTCAAGAAGAATTTCACCTGGATCTATCACTGGATCATCTGGTGCGTCTGTCCTTTCTTTGGACATACCCCGGAAACATATTTTGTACACCACATGGCGATGCACCACGTGGAGAACAATATGCATGATGATGCCAGCAGTACGCTTAACTATCGCCGGGACAGCCTTCGCGGATTTATTTCATACGTCACCCGCTTTCTCTTCCTTGGCTTCCGCGATACCTTCATGTACCTGTTCACCAAAAAAAGAAAGAAGTTCTATATGCGCCTTAGCTACGGCGAGATCTCTTTCTATCTCTTTTGTATAGGCATGTGTTTTGTCAACCTGCAGGCGACTCTCTGGATCTTTATTATTCCTTTTGTATTTGCCCGGATCGTGATGATGTTAGGCAACTGGGCGCAACACGCTTTTGTCGATCCTGAAAATCCGGAAGACAATACGATCAATTGCATCAATACTAAGTATAATCAGATCTGCTGGAATGACGGCTATCATGCGGTTCACCATAACCGCCCCGCTCTTCATTACACGGAGATCCCCGTTGAGTTCATGAAGAACAAAGACAAATATGCCGCAGATAAAATACTGACATTCGATGGCATCCACTATCTCCACATATTTGTGTGGCTGATGACAAAACGTTATGATAAACTCGCTGCTAACCTGGTTAACGTAAACAATATGTTTGCAAGCGATGAAGAAGCGATCGCGGTCATGCAAGAGCGGACCAGGAAGATCCCGGAACCGGGCATTTATACAGCGCACCCGGAAATGAAGACCAGCCTGAATATGACAGAAGCCTGATCGATTATCTTCCCTGTAAGAATGCTTTTATAGATGCGTCACAAAATGTGCGCTTCTATAAAAGCATTTTTCTTTGCGGTTTTCAACTTAGCTTAGCTGAGAATTGATCATAAAACATCAGCTATGTCTTCTTTTTCGATCACCGGTCATCTTGTTGATATTCCTCAAAAGAGAATATTTCCCGCGGAAATAAAGATCCAGGATGGAAAGATCCATTCAATACAAGAGCTTCCCTCTTCTTCCGTGGAGGCTGACAGGTTTATTCTTCCCGGCTTTATCGACAGTCATGTTCACATAGAAAGCTCCATGCTTGTTCCCTCGGAATTCGCCCGTCTCGCTGTTGTGCATGGAACCATCGGAACAATCAGTGATCCGCATGAGATTGCGAATGTATGCGGCCTGAAGGGGGTTGAATACATGATCGCGAACGGAAATACGGTCCCATTCAAATTCAACTTCGGCGCGCCAAGTTGTGTTCCTGCAACAACATTCGAAACCGCAGGTGCTACGCTTGATGCCGGTGAAGTAGAGCAGCTTTTACAACGGGATGATATCCGCTACCTGAGCGAAATGATGAACTTCCCTGGTGTTCTTTTTAAGGATGAAGAAGTGATGAAAAAGATCGAAGCAGCTCACCGGCTCGGTAAACCGGTTGACGGTCATGCACCGGGCCTGCGCGGAAAAGAAGCAAGGCAATATATAGACGCCGGGATCTCTACCGACCATGAATGCTTCACTGCTGAAGAAGCGTTGGATAAACTCCGGTACGGCATGAAGATCCTGATCCGTGAAGGCAGTGCAGCAAGAAACTTCGAAGCATTGATCGGCCTGCTGAACGATCATCCCGATCAGATCATGTTCTGCAGTGATGATAAGCATCCCGATAGTCTTGTACTGGGCCATATCAATCAGCTCTGCGAAAGGGCTGTGACAAAAGGCATTGACCTGTTCAAAGTACTGACAGCCGCTTGTGTAAATCCCGTAAAACATTACAAGCTCGATTGTGGACTTTTACAACCCGGCGATCATGCAGATTTCATAGTGACCAGCGATCTGCAAAAGTTTAACGTTTTGCAGACCTATATCAATGGACAACTGGTAGCTGAAAATGGCCGTTCTCTTATAGAGAGGCAGAACGCAGGAACGATCAATAATTTTTCCTGCGATCTGCTGAAACCCGAAGATTTTGCGATCCCCGTTGCTGATCACAGCGCACAAACGATACCTGTGATCGAAGCACTTGACGGCCAGTTGATCACCAACCGACTGGAATTAAAGGGAAAACAGCAGGACGGCTATTGGGTGAGTGATACAGTAAATGACATTCTGAAGATCGTAGTGGTGAACCGATATACAAATGCGCCGGTAGCCAAATCTTTCATTAAGAACATAGGATTAAAAACCGGTGCACTGGCTTCTTCCGTAGCGCATGACAGTCATAATATTGTTGCTGTTGGCACGGATGATGAAAGCCTTTGCAGGGCAGTGAATCTGGTTATTAAAGAGCAGGGAGGCGTAAGCGCTGCCGGTAATGGAAAAGAAATGATCCTCGCCCTGCCCGTTGCCGGATTAATGAGCACCAATGATGGATACGAGGTAGCCACCGCCTATACGGCCATAGATAAGCTGTCAAAAGAATTCGGCAGCACGCTAGGGTCTCCGTTCATGACGCTCTCATTTATGGCATTATTAGTGATACCTCATTTAAAACTCAGCGATAAAGGCTTATTTGATGGAGATAAATTCGCTTTCGTTGAAGCATAAATGAATGGTATGAAAAAGATCCTGCTCTATATTACTACGGCTTGCTTTCTTATCGCCTGTAACCAGGAGGGTAAAAACCAAAGCGATACAGACTCCGCTGGATTGAACCCACCTGTTATAATCGATACATCGGCAAAAGCAGGCCATGACTCAATTGCTGTTACTTCCGACACAGCCTTGCTGGATCTCTCCCGTATTATACTGACAGCATTGAAGCAACAGGATACCACCAGGCTTAACCAATATGTTAGTCCTGAATTCAGATTAAGATTCTCCCCTTATGCATTCATAGACACCAGCAGTAAAGCTTTTACACCCTACGAACTGATGGCAGCTTTCAGTAAGTCAACCATCTTTGAATGGGGTTCTTATGACGGCTCCGGCGAGCCGATAAAAATGAATATCCGCCAGTACTTCAACAAGTTCGTTTATAACAAAGATTATCTGTCTGCACCTAAAAGGAGTGTCAACACTTTTCTGGGCTCCGGTAATTCGCTGAATAATTTGAAGGAAGTATACCCCACTGATCACTTCACCGAATTCTATTTCCCAGGCTTCGATGCAAAATATGACGGTATGGACTGGCAAACCATTCGTCTTGTTTTCCGCCAGGCAAACGAAAAAACATATCTCATTGCGATAGTCCACGATCAATGGACTATCTAGGGCAACGAGTTGAAAGCAATGTCGTTTAGTTAAGGATTTTCCCGAAAGTTTATTCAATGACCGATGGCCGCTGGCCGAAAATACATATACCTACTTGTGTCGATACCCTATACCAATTGGCAGCAATAGCTTCCATCCAAATGCGGCACTCGGCCATCGGCCATCAGTCATCGCCCATCGAGCTACTGTAGGATGATCTCTTAACTAAACGACATTGATTTTAAATCAGTGGCGGCCACAACTACAACCCTCGGTTTCTGTCTCTGTTCCATCATGCCAGGGAAAGCTTTCGGAATTCTTATTGCTTTCCCAGAAGAATTTAGTACGGGGCCTGTTGGTGTTGCCTATTTCATTCATGGTTTCCGCATCATATAATCTTCCGTTGACCATTGTGTAACGGATGCTTTCTGTGTTGCGGATATTATCAAGCGGATTTTTGTCCAGTATAATAAGATCAGCAAGTTTGCCCGCTTCAAGTGAGCCAATGTGTTTATCGAGGCCGAGGCTTATTGCCGGGTTGATCGTGGCTGTTTGCAAAGCCTGGTGATTGGTCATGCCGCCTTGTTGCATCATCCAGATCTCCCAGTGTGCGCCGATCCCCTGGATTTGTCCGTGTGCGCCCATATTGACTTTTACGCCCCGGTCCATCAGGTCTTTTGCGCTGCGCGAAGTGGCTATGTGCCCGTTCTGATATTCTTCTTCCGGCAGCATGGTGCGATGACGGCTGCGCGTGTCGATCTGTGCCCGGGGAAAGAAACGAAGCAGCCGTTCATTCTCCCATACATTCGTGTGCTGGTACCAGTAATACTCACCGCTCATGCCCGCAAAGTTCACGATCAATGTTGGTGTGTAACCTGTTTGCGCATTCTTCCATAGCTCAAGCACATCTTTGAATAACGGGTTTACCGGAAGGTTATGTTCAATGGTTGTATGTCCATCGAGTATCATACTAAGATTATGGAAAAAGAATGACCCGCCTTCAGGCACTACTTCCATATTCAATTCCCTGGCAGCCTGAATGATCATCTGGCGCTGTTCACGCCTTGGCTGATTATAACTTTTCACAGAGAAAGCACCGAACGCTTTCGTTCTGCGCAAAGCACTTCTTGCGTCTTCTATCGAATTGATCACTGCTTTGGTATTGCTTTCAGCTCCATACAGCACAGTGCCTGTTGAAAACACACGCGGACCAGCCATCACACCAGCTTTGATCATTTCGCTTTGCGAAAACACGAGTTCGCTATTTGCAGAAGGATCATGCATGGTAGTTACGCCGAAGGAAAGATTTGTATAGTACGGCCAGTGTTTCTGGGGAGTGATCCCATTGCGGAAATGGCTTCCGTGTGCATGCGCGTCAATAAAGCCCGGCAATATTGTTTTGCCGTTGCAATCGATCGTTTTCGCACCGGCAGGTACCACCACGTCTCCAGTTCTGCCAATAGCTTTGATCTGGTTGCCATCTACGATGATCGTTCCATTCTCAATGATCTCGTTTGCCTTCATGGTAATGATACGCGCATTCGTAAAAGCGATCAGGCCTTTAGGCTTATCTGTTAACACTTCCAGTCCAACCTTTGATCCTTTTTCAGGGATCTTAAATAATGAATCAGGCTTGTTGGCAATAAAAGCGAAACGCTCGTCGAGGTTGATCGTAAAATATTCATCGCCTAAGGTATAATGAAGCTGCCGGCTATCGCTGCTGAAATGCAGATTGAACCCGGCATCCTTTGACACAAGCCTGACCGGGAAATCTGAGGTTCCGCTGCCTACATCAATCGTCTTGCCTGTTTTTGGCAAGGCTGCTATATAGGCTTTGTGCAGATCAATGAATGCAACCCAGTTCTCATCAGGCGAAATGGTGAATTGGTTTCCGTATCCACTTTTCAAGACAAGCTTTTCATCAGTTCCATCAGTATTGCAGCTGCCGAGCCCGCCAAATGATTGATAATACAGTCGGTTGCCGGTCTTGTTAAATTTCGGCTGATCACCCCGGCCTGTTACAAATTTTTCCTGTGATCCATCAGCGGCCATGATATAAACACCGGGTTGAGCGGTATAAGCTTCACCCAGCGCATCGCTTCCTCCTTCCTTGCGGAACACGATCCATTTTCCGTCAGGCGAGAAAGAAGGCTGGCGAAAAATTCCTTTTGTCTTGTTCAGCTTCACTGGTTTTGCATTTCCGGTAAGCGACAGTTTCCAGATGCCGCCTGAAGCGGTATCATTCCACGTAGTGTACACCAGGGTTTTTCCATCGGAGGAAAAAGCAGGTTCAAACTCGTAGCCTGTTTCGATCGGCGTACCAGTTACGCGTACTGGCTTTCCTGACGGCAGTTCTTTCTTCCATAAACTACCAACCGCGCTAAAGAACAACCATTTTCCATCAGGGGATGTAGTTGCCTGACGGATCACATGTGCTTCAAACTTATCAGGATTGATATCCTGTTGAAAACGGACAGCATCGTAAATACGTTGTGTTACTTTTACCGTAAAGGGGATCTGTGTTGCTTTATTCACCCCATTTACATCTACTTTCCAGATCTTGCCATTGCTCCAGATGATGATATGCTGATCATCGGGCGTCCAGGAATAGTGGGTATAAAGACCAAAGACTGTCCAGCCTTCCTGTTGATCCTTCGTCAGCTGATCATACACCGGCCATTCTTCACCGGTTTCAAGATTGCGGAGATAGAGAACCGACTTCGTTCTTACTCTTTTTATGAATGAAAGCAGTTTACCGTTATGCGAGATCGCCGGACGAACAGCACCTCCCGGTCCGCCGGTCACTGTTTCGTTTGTTCCTTTTTCCCTGTCGAATCGTTTGATGACAAAGATCTGGTTATTGGGATCCTTGTTATACTGGAACTGTCCGCCGGGGTACATATCCTCGCAGTAATAAACATAGCGGCCATCAGGGGAAAAGGCCGGTTCGTTCACATCCTGCTGATCGTTCTTTCGTTGAGTCAACTGTAAACCGCTTCCTCCGGTCGTATGATACATCCACATTTCACCGGCTCCTAATGACCGGCCCGAGGTAAAGTGTTTCCGGGCAACAATGTATTGTCCGTCTGGCGCCCAGGTAGCATTATTGAGTAATCTGAAATTTTCGCGGGTGACCTGTACCGGATTGCTGCCATCGCGATTCATCATCCAGATATTATCGCCGCCGCCAGCGTCAGAGGTGAACATTAACTTCTTCCCATCCGGGCTATAGGTTGGCTGAAGGTCCATCGAATGTCCACCCTTCAGTAATTTTGCTTCGCCGCCGTTTACCGGGATAGTATAAAGGTCTCCCAGCAGGTCAAAGACGATCTCTTTGCCATCTGGCGAAAGGTCGAGATTCATCCAGGTACCCTCATCAGTGGTAAAGGAAACGGTCTTATACGGCCCTTCAGGATTGGTGACATCCCATTTTTTTGTATCCCTGCGCTCCTGCGCGGAGAGGGAGAGTGCTACCGGCAGCAACAGCG
This sequence comes from Terrimonas ginsenosidimutans, assembly GCF_022012415.1. Lineage (GTDB taxonomy): Bacteria > Bacteroidota > Bacteroidia > Chitinophagales > Chitinophagaceae > Terrimonas_A > Terrimonas_A ginsenosidimutans. Next base: position 340,558 of record NZ_JAKLTR010000005.1, on the reverse strand, counting down.
CTGCTGCGATCAGTTTTTTACAAGACATGTGTTTGGTTTGTGTAGGCGCGGAAGGTAGGGAATTTGGGGATTCGTTGTTCGTTGACGGTGACCGTTGTCCGTTGTCCGTTGACCGTTGACCGTTGACCGTTGTCCGTTGACCGTTGTCCGTTGACCGTTGTCCGTTGACCGGAAGGGTTTGCGGCCGCCCGGCAAGGCAGCCTTGATTCCGGGCCCTTCCGGGCAACGGAGAACGGACAACCCTTCCGCTCACCGCCCTATTCCCGCTTTTCACCGATAAACCCTGTCAAGCGGCCCAATCCTACTTGCTATTTGGACGCCGGGGCCATAGTTTTACTTAAAATTTATAACGATGAACGGTAACAGAGATTTCAGAGAGGAAGCCCGTAACAGATGGGAAGCGAGGAGAGATCGCGGTGGGCATGGGCAGATCTGGACCGGCCTTTTCCTGCTGCTGATCGGTGGAATTGCATTGATAAAAAGCTTCGGAGTGCCGGTTCCGGCATGGCTGTTCAGCTGGCAAATGCTCCTGATCGCAATAGGCGTCTTCATTGGTTTGCGGAAAGGGTTCCGTGATGGCGGTTGGTTCGTACCGATCCTGATCGGCGGTATTTTTCTTGCAAATGAATACCTGATGAACGGGGAATTGCGTAAGCATATGTGGCCGCTGATCCTGATCGTGATCGGTCTCGTATTTGTACTGAGACCGAAAGGCAAGAAAAGCTGGGGCGATTGTCAAAAAAAAAACCTGGATATGAATGCTAATGCTGAACCCGTCAGAGCCTATAGCACGGAATCCTATTCACAGGATGACGTCATTGACACCACCTGTATTTTCAGCGGGTCAAAGAAAGTGATCCTGTCGAAGAACTTCAAAGGTGGGGACATCGTAAATATTTTCGGTGGATCGGAGGTCGACTTCATGCAGGCTGATATCAATGGTACTGCGGTACTGGAGATCACGGCCATCTTTGGCGGGGCTACGCTGATCGTTCCTTCCAACTGGGCGATCAAATCAGAAGCAGTGACCATCTTCGGCGGCATCGGCGATAAAAGAAAGTTCGCCGCGCTTGCAGAGCCCGCCACAAAGACACTCGTTCTCAAAGGGACGATGATCTTTGGCGGAATTGAGATCAAAAGCTATTGAGCACATCAAGTTTAAAGGTTCAAAGGTTTATTAGTTCAAAAGTTGCGTGCATAACCGGTAAACTGTAAAACAGTTAACCTTTTAAACTTCAAACGCTGTTCGCTAACCACATAACCTAACTACTATGAACTGGTATCTTGCAAAAATGGTATTCCGTATTGTTTGCGGCGAAGGTGACCACACTCCGCAGTTCGACGAACAACTGAGATTGGTTGCGGCTGACTCAAAAGAAGAGGCGTTCTCCAAAGCTCAGGCACTGGGAGATACTGAACAGGATACGTTTTATAATAGTAAACAGCAACTGGTACAGTGGAAGTTCATCAATGTCAGTGAACTCTACCGCTTAAGCGATCTCATTGATGGGGCAGAACTATATTCAAGAATTGAAGAGCGAGACAATGCAGAATCCTACATCTATACAGTTAACCAAAAAGCCGAAAACATTTTTTTCACCCATACACACCAGTTGCTTAAACTGGCCTGATAGCATGTCTGTATCACTCTTCACTGTCAGAAGGTTTCTTATCTCTTTCAGTATCGCCTGGGTGATACTGATGACAGATCATGCTATCCTGTTATGGTCGCTCGAATGGCCGATTGAACTCGCCATCATCGACAGCCTGATCAGCAACACACTCCTGCTCATGGCATGTTTGCTGGTGATGAATACGATCCGGTACTATACTCCCGAACTGAACCAGTACCTGAACGTGCTATGCATGTGTATCGTGCTGACCATTCTCTGGATGGTATTGAGCAAATGGCTGCTGGGGCTCGCATTGAACTCCTACGAAGGTTATCCGCTGTTTCTCCGCAGATCCATTATGGTAAGATCGAGCATAGGGTTTCTGATCATGGGGATTGTAACAATGATCGGGATCATCTGGTACAACTGGCAGGATCAGCAACGGAGTGAAGAGCGAAAATCTGATGCAGAAAAACTTACCCGCGATGCGGAACTGTTTAAACTACGTCAGCAACTACAGCCCCATTTTCTGTTCAACAGCCTCAATTCAATTAATGCATTAATAGGTGCAAGACCCGCAGAAGCGCGCAAAATGGTGCAACAGTTGTCTGACTTTCTCCGGGGCACCATAAAAAAAGAAGAAACACAATGGGTGTCTCTCCAGGAAGAAATGCAATACCTGCAACTATATCTTGATATCGAGAAAGTGAGATTTGGAAATCGCCTTACCACGATCGTTGAAACCGACGCCCAATCATTAACACTAAAACTTCCGGCATTATTACTGCAGCCAATTGTAGAGAATGCTATCAAGTTTGGGCTTTATGATACAATAGGCGAAACAGTGATCAGCATCAAAACATCAACAGGCATCAACAATGAATTACAGGTGATCGTGACAAACCCTTTTGATCCGGAAACATCATCGCCGAAACAGGGAACCGGCTTCGGATTAAAATCCGTTCAGCGGAGATTATACCTGCTTTTTGACAGAAATGACCTGGTAGTAACAGAAGCAAAAGAGGATCAGTTCACCACCCGTGTGAGAATACCACAGCTTCCAGACATGACCACCTAGGCAAAAAATGCAGAAACAGCCTGAGAACGATCGCTTTTTAAATTTTTACGTTTAACTTTTGATTCTAAAATAAAATGGCTAAAGTAATCATCATAGACGACGAACCACTTGCAAGAAGTATCGTCAAAGAATATCTGGCGAAGCATCCCCAACTGGAACTGCTCGCGGAATGCGGCGACGGATTTGAAGGTGTAAAGTCAATTCAGCAACATCAGCCAGACCTGATCTTCCTCGATATACAAATGCCGAAGATCAACGGATTTGAAATGCTGGAGCTGATAGAGCAACCACCGAACGTGATCTTTACAACCGCGTTTGACGAATATGCGATCAAAGCATTTGAAGCTCATGCGATCGACTACCTGCTCAAACCTTTTAACCAGGAACGGTTTGATAAAGCGGTAACGAAATGGCAGGAACAACAGCAGTCGCATGTTCCCGCAAAAACAGAAGAACTGCTTGAAACAGCAGCACAGTCACCCGCCCAGAATCAACGGGTTGTTGTGAAAAATGGCAGTAAGATCAAGATCATTCCTGTTCATGATATCTACTTCATGGAAGCCGCCGATGATTATGTGAAGATCCATACGCATGAAGGATATTTTCTGAAGAATAAAACGATGAGCCATTTTGAACAGGCCCTGGATGAACAGCAGTTCGTTCGATCACATCGCTCTTACATCGTAAATGTTCAGCAGATCACCAGGATTGATCCTTATGAAAAAGATAATCATATCGCGATCCTGAAATCCGGCATGAGAGTGCCCGTCAGCAGAGGAGGGTATGGTAAGTTAAAAGCAGTGCTGGGGTTGTAAATTCAAAAGTAAGAAGTAAAAATATCTTCCTGAAAATGGCAATATCTGCCGACACACGGGAAAATATTTTTACTTCTTACTTTTGAATTTTGAATTTAAAACTCCTGCCCCATCCACATTGCACCACCTACACTATCGCGGCGTGAGCCTGTTACGGAAGAGAGGACGTTGTTCTCTTCTCTCCAGCGCAACACACCGATCAGTGCCATGATCAATGCTTCTTTATACTGTATCAATTCTTTTCCAGGAACGACCACTTCAATGCCCAGGCCGGAAACCTGTTCTGTTATTCTTTCGACCAGGTAACCATTCAATGCACCGCCGCCTGTTACCAGCAACTTTGATTCTGCTGATGGATGATTGGGCAATGAAGTGATCGCATCACGGACCTGTGTAGCGATATGCTCGACGTATGTATGTAACGCATCAGGAACACTTAACCCTGCGGAAGTGATCAACGGATAAACCGTGTCGGTTCCAAAATCATTTGCTAGTGACTTAGGATAGGATTGCTGATAATAGGGAAGACCGTTCAGCTTGTCAAGCAGGGATTGATCGAGGTTTCCGGATGCAGCCAATGCCCCGTTCTCATCATACTCTTTTCCAACCTGTGCGGCCAGCATATTCAATACGCGGTTAGCTGCACAGATATCAAATGCAGTATAGTCGGCCGCGTTCATGGACACATTGGCAATGCCGCCAAGATTCAGAAAATAGTCATAACCCGGAAGCAGTAACTTTTCACCGATCGGAACGATCGGAGCGCCCTGTCCGCCGAAGGCGATATCCATAGAACGCAGATCGGTCACGACCGGTAATTGCGTTATTGCAGCGATCGCCGCTCCGTCTCCCAGTTGGGCTGTCATTTTTTGGGCTGGTATATGAAAAGTGGTATGACCGTGTGAAGCCACAACCGCCACTTTGAAGTGTAACCCGTGTTCTTCAATAAACTTCAATACCTGTTGACCTATATACTCACCATAACTGGTGTGTAGCAAGAGATAGTCTTTTGCTGTAAGAGAAGTTGCACCGGCCAGCCGTTTGGTCCAATCTTCGCTGTAAGGATAGCAATCGGCAGCAAGGATCTCATATGTCCATTTGCCTCCGTTTTCATGTAATTCCGTAAAAACAATATCCAGTCCATCCAACGAACTGCCACTCATTAGCCCGATTGCCCTGTAGATCATGAATTAGATTGTAAATTTTTAGATATTTGCCAGAAACGAAGGCAAAAGTAAAAAGTAAAAAGTAAAAAGTAGAGGTTAATAGTCAGTGAGGATGTATCCTGCCAGTAAATGAGTTTTGAATTTCTAGTTTTGAATTTTTAATTTGTTCCTGTTAAACAGTATAAAATGGTTGTCAACTTAAGCGAACAGCACAGTCTTGTCAGTAATTGGGTCAGTGAGCTCCGGGATATCGAGCTGCAGACGGACCGTATGCGTTTTAGACGGAACCTGGAAAGGATCGGTGAGGCAGCAGCTTACGAGATCAGTAAAGTGTTGCCCTTTGTGAACCGTGAAGTGCAAACACCCCTGGGTGTTGCCGCCGCTAAAGTTCTGGAACATCAGCCTGTTCTGGCAACAATTCTCCGCGCAGGATTACCACTGCATCAGGGTCTGCTTAATTACTTTGACAAGGCAGACAACGCATTTATCTCTGCCTACCGCAAGCATAACAAAGATGGCAGCTTTGATATCAGCCTTGACTATATCTCCTGCCCTGAACTGGAAGACCGCGTGCTGATCATCTCCGATCCAATGCTTGCAACGGGGGCTTCGCTGGTGAAAACGATCCAGTTCCTGAAAGAAGAGGGTCATCCCAAAGAGATCCATGTGGTGACCGCTGTAGCCTGTACCGTTGGAATAGAATATGTAAAAAGAGAAGATCCCACGGTAACTATCTGGTGTGGAGACATCGATGATGAGTTGACGGCCAAAGGCTATATCGTTCCGGGCCTTGGTGATGCAGGTGACCTGGCATTCGGCGTAAAGATTCAGATGTAAGTCGATCTGTTTTTATAACTAATTGAATTTCATATTTATAAAAAAATTCCCCGTAATCTTTTAGCAGTTCATCCTTACAATTTTTATAGGTCTCGGGATTGTTGTATTTTCCCATCCGCGTGAATACTTTTCAAGGCAATTTACCGGCAGCTTATGCGTTTATGGCTATGCTGGTAGCGTTGATCCGTATGAACCTGACCAGTGAAAAAACTTAATTGCTGAGATGAAAAAACTTCTTTCGACCCTGATCGGCTGCGTTGCGCTCGTTAGCGTTTCAACTGCACAGGATCCTAACTTTTCGCAATTTTTTGCCTCACCCATGACATTGAACCCAGCCCTTACCGGTAAGTTCGATGGTGTATACCGGTTTGCGGCAAACTATCGCAATCAGTGGCCGACTATCAGCAATGCCTATACGACGATGACCGCCTCATTTGATATGGCTATTCTGAAAGACCGTATCCCTGAAAATGACCAGTTTGGTATCGGGTTTATGGGCTACAGCGATAAAGCGGGTGATGGCGCACTGAACAGCACTTATTTCGGAGCTTCTCTGTCCTATCACAAAAGTCTTGACGAAAATGGCTTCCATTCGATCGGTGCGGGTTTTCAGGGAACTTACATGAACAAACGCCTGAACACTTCCAAACTGACTTTTGGAGATCAGCTGACTCCATTCGGATTTACTGGTGTTACTCAGGAAAGCTTTGCTTCCAGCCAGGTCAATCTTAATTACTTTGACGTGAACGCCGGTCTGATCTATACCGGTACGACCAATGGTTATAACAATTTCTACCTCGGCGCATCAATGTATCACCTGAACAGGCCGAAAGAAAGTTTCAATAAAGGCGACTATGTATTGAACATGCGCACGACCATCCAGGGAGGAGCCAAGATCCCTGTGGGAAGTTATAACTCATTCCACTTTGCCGCTAACCATAGCATGCAGGCAAAGGCAAAGAATACAATGGTAGGTGGTGCATTCTGCCTGAACGTAAATAATGACGAAGAAAACCCAACCAACTTCTATCTCGGAAGCTGGTATCGTTTCCAGGACGCATTGATCCCTTATATGGGTCTTGAATTTGGAGAATGGCATTTCGGTGCTTCTTATGATGTGAATACTTCTTCACTGAAAGCTGCGTCAAATTCGAGAGGCGGAGTAGAGATCTCCCTGATCTACATTAAGAAGCCGGTAGACCCTGGTGCTAAGAAATTGAACTGTCCTAAATTCTAGGCTAACAGGAAGGAGGATAAAAGAGATGGAGAGACTGCTGAAAGGCAGTCTCTTTTTTTGCCATGATGATAAGGAGGAAAAAGAGGAGGTTGCTGTTTTTCGACATACATTTAGGGCTTATGGGAAAGCTATTCAGGAATCTTACATTTTGGGTATTGGTGGCCATCACTGGCGGGATCCTGCTGGGACATTACCGGCCCGATCTCGCACAGATGCAGGTATTGGATCAACCTTTTCAGTTGAAAGTGATGGGGCAGGAACTTAGTGTGGGTAAAACGCTGAGTGAGTTTCTGAGTGGTATTTTTATCAGTCTGGTCAAACTGTTTATTAATCCGATCATATTTCTGACCATCACCCTCGGGATCGTGAGTATGGGTGATCTGAAAAAAGTAGGGCGGGTTGGAGCAAAATCATTACTGTACTTCGAAATCGTGACGACATTTGCCTTGGTGATAGGCATTCTAGCAGCGATGCTGATACAGCCGGGAAGCGGTGTAGATACTTCTGCGGTCAAAGGTGGTGATATTTCAAAGTACACAAAAGGAAGTGAAGAGTTCAGCTGGCTTAAATTCCTCAAAGATAACTTTACACTGCAGGTCCTGATCGTTGCCATTATAACTGGTGTCTCCCTGACATTCTATAAAGGCAAGGATAAAGTGGTCCAGTTTCTTCAGCCCTTATCAAAGTATATATTCAAAGGTTTGCATTGGGTAATGCTCCTGGCACCAGTTGGCGCGTTTGGTGGAATGGCTTTTACCATCAGCAAATATGGCATCAGCACTCTTTTGCCATTGGCAAAATTGATGGGGACCGTCTACATCACGATGGCCTTGTTCATATTCATTGTACTTTATTTTATTCTGCGAATGTATCGCGTAAGCATTTTCCGTTTTCTGAAGTATATCAGGGAAGAATTGCTGGTTGTTCTGGGCACATCCTCCTCAGAGGCGGCCCTTCCCACACTGATGGAAAAGCTGGAGAGAATGGGCTGTTCAAAGTCGGTAGTGGGCCTGGTCGTGCCTACCGGCTATTCCTTTAATCTTGATGGAACTACGATCTACCTTTCCATGTGCATGATCTTTCTTGCACAGGTGTTCAATGTGGATCTGAGCTTCGCACAGGTGTTAAGTATAATCGGCATCCTGATGCTGACATCAAAAGGTGCCGCAGGCGTTACAGGAAGCGGGTTTGTGGTGCTGGCATCAACGCTCACGGCGATCAAAGTAATTCCTGTCGAAGGACTTGCTTTGTTACTGGGTGTAGACCGGTTCATGTCAGAAGCAAGGGCTATTACCAATTTCATTGGGAATGGTGTGGCAACGATCTGGATCGCGAATAATGAAAAGGAATTTGACCGGAATAAGATGGAGCTGGCCTTCAACCGGGTTCATGAAACAGAGGATGTGGTGAAGGATAATATAGAAGGGGAGACGATTAATCACTAATCGCGTTCTTAACCTCTTATGAGTTTAACTGGCGTGGAAGTATCGCCATGAACGCAAAGAACCGCAACGGCCGCAAAGAGATCTTCTGTAGCAGGAAATTCATTGCGCTCTTTGCGGTTCTTTGCGTTCATGGCGATACTCCCACCTCTTTCAAAGCTTTAGTTACCGAACATGTTAAGACAAGCTCCGCCACTCAGCCGGTCAAACTTTACCACTTACATACGGATTCCCCTTTACATAAAACCTGTAAGGCAGCAATGCATCTTCACCGGCATAATCAACACCGATACGCGGAGACGCAATGATCTCACTTTTCTTATACCGGAAACCATCATCCGCCAGAAACATTTGCTTCCCGTTCAGTAATATCCCTGTTTGATCTTTAACAATCCCAAGTGCTTTTGCCATATTCCCCGGCCCCCGGGTAAGCGTATGATCGAGCTTCTTCTTACCCGTCCGAACCAACATCTCCGGGATTCCCGCCAGCGGTTCCAGGGAACGCAGCAGGATCGCATGCGGAGTATTTCTTCGATGTGTTACCACGTTGAACAAATGATGGATCCCATAACACAGGTACACGTACGAATATCCACCGTCAGCATACATGATCTCCGTACGACCGGTGCGCCTTCCTCCATATGAATGTGAAGCTTTATCCGTTACGCCGGCATACGCTTCCGTTTCAACGATACGGCCAGAGGTGGTCATACCATCCCATCTTGTGACCAGTATCATTCCGATCAGCTCACGGGCGATCTGCACCACGTCATCACGACGATAAAATGAAAGTGGTAATTTTTTTAAGGGCATTTTAATCAGGTTAGTGGGTATTACCTGCACGGGATGTCGTGCAGATACCATTCTGTTTCATATATTTACCACTCAAATTTACGTTTTGCTCAAAGAAATAGTCATATCCATCCAATCGTGGGGGGAAGCCCATCGCTTCATCATCCAGCATAAGCTGTGGAAGTGGGTATTGATCCCGGGATTGATCTATGCGGCGTTGTTTGTGACAGGTATGTACTTTTTTGGCAAGTCGGCCACAGTAGTGATCGAATACATCACACACTTTCTTCATTTGGGTGACTGGTCGCAAAAACTTCATAGCAATATTCTTAGTTTCCTTTTCACTACCTCCGGGGTTATCCTGTGGCTTACCCTGTTGCTGTTTTACTTTTCATTTTTCAAATACATCTGCCTCATTATCGGCTCTCCGATCTTTGCATACATCAGCCGTAAAACAGAATCGATCATTCATAGTAACGAAGTTGCGCCGGGCTGGTCAGATATCAAAAAAGAAGCAGGTCGCAGTATAACAATTGCCTTGCGTAATTGTGGATGGCAGACTGTGTATCTCGTTACGCTGATCCTGTTGTCGCTGATCCCCCTGATCGGCTGGATCACACCGTTGATCGCCTTGCTGATGGAGGCCTACTATTATGGCTTTTCCATGCTGGACTACAGTCTTGCCCGGAATAACAACAGCAAGTCGCAAAGCATTCACTTTATTGGCAGACACAAAGGGCTTGCCCTTGCAAACGGCATCCTGTTTTATATGATGCATCTGCTGATCGTCTTTGCTCCTGCATATGCGATCATTTCAGCGACACTTACCATAAATAAAGTAAAAGTCAAAACACCGGCTTAAATATGGAAAAAGGATCTGTATACCTGGTCCCTTCCCTGCTTGATGAAAATGGCATCAATGCCATACCTGTGTACGTAGCAGACGCGATTCAGAAATGCCAGGTGATGTTTGTAGAGAATGAACGTACGGCCCGTCGTTTCCTGAAACAATTCTGGCGCGAACGCCTTCCGGAAGGGAGCGAGATCATCATTGACAATTATGAATGGTTTACCATCCATAAGGCAGAAGAAACTGTGCGGAATAGTTTCCGGCAGAAATTGACCGAAGGAAAGAATATCGCGATCCTCAGTGAAGCCGGATGCCCCGGTGTGGCCGATCCCGGTCAACTGCTGGTAGCCGTAGCCCAGGAAATGAACGCAACCGTGGTCCCGCTGGTTGGCCCAAGCTCTATTCTGCTGGCATTGATGGCAAGCGGTATGAACGGGCAGCAATTCCGGTTCACAGGGTACCTGCCAATAGATAGTGCCCAACGCATCAAAGCAATAAAAGACCTGGAAGCAGATTCGATCAGGAATAATTGTACGCAGATCTTTATTGAAACACCGTATAGAAATAATCAGATGATCGAGGTGATATTGAAACAGGCCTCGCCATCATCCAGGCTTTGTATTGCCGTGGATCTTACGGGAGAGAAAGAATGGGTGAAAACGAAGACGGTTGCGGAGTGGAGGAAAGAAACAGTGGATATACATAAGCGACCGGCGATCTTTCTGCTGATGGCATAAGAGGAACGCGGCGGCCGCGGCGATACGCAGCGAAAACAGCCATCGAAAAGTATTGTATTGCGCGGCGCTCGCCGCGTATCGCTGCCGCCGCGTTCCCGATTGCGCTGGTCAAACCCACAGCTACCGTCCTCTAAGGCAACGGCCCCGCCCCCGGCTCATTCTTCCGCAGGGCGATCACACTGTCTACGATAAACTCACTCATGCCCCTCCACGGCACTGACCCCAGGTATTCCTTGTAATGAAGCTCAAAATACGCCCCGCTATTGGACATTAATATATTCGCCACTTTCTCATCCGTAACAGAGAACTGGAACTCATTCGATTGAATCCCGCCAGGCTGATTGCTTCGATACCCGGCAAGGATCATTCTGCCCTCCCAGGTTTTCCAGACATAGCCTTTTTTCACAATGAAGTTCAGTGTACCCGCTTTAGCTCCTCTTCCCAATACAAAGTAATAGCGTCCGGCAAAAAGGCCTACCAGGACCAGCACGGCTACAATAACGATCGTTAGGAGGATCTTCCGGAAACCGGACATCTTTTTCTTTTCAGGTGTTAGCGAATTCATATCGGTTTTATAACAAAAAATTTGTGGTGATAACCCGATTAATATTATACATTTGTAATCCAATTTACAATTTGTTTGCAAACGTGAGCAATATTTTGACACATACTAAACAATTCGCCTTCCATGCACCCATCACAAGTGGTGTGTATGCAGTAGGTTATGATGTGTTTACGTTTTCACGCCCCCGACGCCACCCTGAGTGCTGACAGGACGAACCCCTTACCCTGGTCCCTGTCAGTGAATACTTCCCGGAAAATAGTTCAGGACTGGTAATCCGCACAATATTCAACTCTTTCAAAATTGGACAATCAACATATAATTGTCAGGGTCGCGACCCAGGACGATAAGAAATTTTCCTCCATCATCGTGGATGAAATGGAATCTTCGGCAAAAGCCAGGGGTACAGGCATTGCTAAAAGAAGTCCCGATTATATCTCCCTTAAAATTGATGAAGGAAAAGCGGTAATTGCTGTTACCGACAAAGGTGAATGGGTAGGTTTTTGCTATATCGAAACATGGAGCCATGGTGAATATGTTGCAAATAGCGGCCTGATCGTCTCTCCTCAGTTCCGCAAAAGCGGTGTTGCAAAGACCATCAAACACAAGATCTTCAACCTCTCCCGGGAAAAATATCCGGAAGCAAAAATATTCGGGCTTACGACCGGTCTCGCTGTCATGAAAATTAACAGTGACCTCGGCTATGAACCCGTAACTTACTCTGAACTCACGCAGGACGAAGCTTTCTGGGCCGGCTGCAAAAGCTGTGTCAATTACGAGATCCTCATGAGTAAAGAAAGAAAGAACTGCATGTGCACTGCGATGCTCTACGATCCTAAAGATCACTATGAGCCTGAAGAAACCAAAGAATTCTTCGCAGATAATGCACCGATTTTTGAACGATTGCTGCGCTTTAAACAATGGAAACTGCTGAAACCTTTCCTTAAGAAAGATAAAGACAAGGATAAGGCTAAAAGCGGGGGTGTAAGACCCAAGTCCCTTTTGCATTATTTATTTCATCTATAAAACCAACAACGGTTTATCATGTCAAAGAAAGTTGTTTTGGGCTTCAGCGGTGGATTAGACACTACGTTCTGTGTAAAATACCTCAGCGAAGACCAGGGCTATGAAGTACATAGCATTATCGTAGACACTGGTGGTTTTTCTGCCGAAGAACTTGCAAGAATCGAAGCTCACGCCTACTCCCTCGGAGTAAAATCCCACAAGACCGTTAATGCTGTAAAAAGTTACTATGACAGCATCCTCAAATACCTCATCTACGGTAATGTTCTGAAAAATAATACCTATCCTCTCTCTGTTTCTGCAGAACGCCTCAGCCAGGCTCTTCACATTGCCGACCATGTACAGGAACTTAATGCTGACGCTGTAGCACATGGCAGCACCGGCGCTGGTAATGATCAGGTTCGCTTTGACATGATCTTTCATATCATGATCCCCGGCGTTGAGATCATCACACCCATTCGTGATCTGAAACTCAGCCGCGAAGCAGAGATCGAATACCTCAAAGGAAAAGGTGTGGACATGAACTTCGCAAAAGCCGCCTATTCAATAAATAAAGGCCTCTGGGGAACAAGCGTTGGCGGAAAGGAAACCCTGTCTTCTAAAGGTATCCTTCCTGAAGAAGCATGGCCAACTCAAATGACCAAAACTGGCAGCGAAGAAGTGAAACTCAGCTTCGAAAAAGGTGAACTGAGAAAAGTGAATGATCACGCTTTCTCTCACCCCTCTGAAGCTATTCAGTATTTACAAACACTTGCAGGTCCTTACGGGATCGGCCGCGATATACATGTTGGAGATACCATTATCGGGATCAAAGGCCGCGTAGGCTTCGAAGCCGCCGCTCCAATGGTGATCCTGAAAGCACACCACGCACTGGAAAAACATGTGCTCACGAAATGGCAACTGAACTGGAAAGATCAACTGGCACAGTTCTATGGCAACTGGCTGCATGAGGGTCAGATCCTTGATCCGGTAATGCGCGATATCGAATCCTACCTCGAAACCAGCCAGCGCAACGTAACTGGCGACGTTTTTGTACAGCTTCAACCTTATCGCTTCCAGATCATCGGCATCGAAAGCCAGTTTGACCTGATGAACAGCAAGTTTGGTAAATATGGCGAAATGAATACCGGCTTTACCGGCGAAGATGTTCGCGGCTTCAGCAGGATATTCGGTAACCAGACGATGATGTATCATCTCGTCAAAACTGATAATGAAACCAAATAAATTAAAAATTCACCCCGCTTACAATAAGTAAGTTGTTGCAAATTGTAGGCGGGGTTACTTTTTACTTCTTATGGCTAATCTGATTAATGCAGGCATCATCGGCGGAGCAGGATACACGGGTGGCGAATTAATTCGTTTATTGATACACCATCCGGGTGTTAATGTTTCTTTTATTCATAGCCGGAGCAACGCCGGCCAACCTGTGCACAAAGTGCACCAGGACCTGTTGGGTGACACGGATCTGTTGTTTTCCGGGGAACTGGATACAAGTGTAGACGTCCTGTTCCTTTGTCTCGGTCATGGCGAATCGAAGAAATTTCTCACCGAAAATGCTATTCCCGACAAGGTGAAGGTCATCGATCTGGCCAATGACTTCCGCCTGAAAGCAGGCTCTTCTATCGGCAACCGCAAGTTCGTATATGGATTGCCGGAACTCAACAAAAAAGAAATTCAATCGGCATCTGCGATCGCCAACCCCGGTTGCTTCGCCACCAGCATACAGCTTGGCCTGTTACCACTTGCCAAAGCAGGTTTGCTGAAAGATATCTATACAACCGGTATAACAGGCTCAACGGGTGCGGGTCAATCATTGAATGCTACTTCACACTTCAGCTGGAGAGCAAACAATATACAGGCTTATAAAACGCTCACACATCAGCATCTAGGCGAGATCGGTGAATCACTGATACACCTGCAGCCAGTGAATGATGTTGACCTTAGCTTTGTACCCTGGAGAGGCGATTTCACCAGAGGGATCTTTGTTAGCTCAACCCTCTCCTGTGATCTCAGCCTTGAAGAACTCTATACACTGTTCACCGATTATTATAAAGATCATCCATTCACACACGTAAGCAAAGACCCGATCTTTCTGAAACAGGTCGTGAATACGAACAAAGCGATGATACAACTCGAAAAAGCAGGCAGCAAAGTGGTGGTTCATTCTGCCATCGATAACCTGCTTAAAGGCGCCAGCGGCCAGGCCGTTCAGAATATGAACCTCGTCTTCGGACTGGAAGAAACAACAGGACTCAGGTTAAAGGCAAATTACTTTTAGCGCAAAGTGAAAGTTTAAAAGTTCTACAGTTTAATCGTTTAAAAGTTAAATCAACACTCAAAACACTTAAACTATTAAACATTTAAACTTTAAAACTTTCGGCAGACATTAACAACTATAGAAAAAACATTCATGTTATGAATTTATTCGACGTTTACCCGATCAACGATATCACCATCGTGAAAGCAAAGGGTTCTTATGTATGGGATGAAAAAGGTGATCAGTATCTTGATCTTTATGGTGGACATGCTGTGATCAGCATTGGTCATACGCATCCTCATTGGGTAAGCCGTATCGAAGAGCAATTGGAAAAAATAGCGTTCTATTCCAATTCTATCAGAATTCCTCTGCAGCAACAGCTCGCAGAAAAACTGGGCAAAGTATCCGGCAAGCCTGACTATCAGTTATTCCTTTGCAACAGCGGAGCTGAAGCGAACGAGAACGCATTGAAGCTCGCCTCCTTTCATAACGGCCGTAAAAAAGTAGTTGCGTTCAGCAAATCTTTCCATGGTCGTACTTCACTGGCAGTAGCTGTTACTGACAATAAAAACTACGTAGCTCCGGTAAATGAAACCGAAAACGTGATCTTTCTTCCATTTAATGACACCGCAGCGCTGACCACTTGTTTCAAACAACAGGGCGGTGAAATTTCTGCCGTTATCGTTGAAGGTATCCAGGGTGTTGGCGGTATCAATGTTGCAGACGAAAGCTTCCTGAAAAAGATCCGTTCGCTGTGTGATGACTACGGCGCTGTTTATATCGCTGACAGTGTGCAGTGCGGATATGGCAGAACCGGTAAATTCTTTAGTCATGACTTTGCAGGAGTAAGCGCAGATATTTACACTATGGCAAAAGGCATGGGCAATGGTTTCCCTGTGGCGGGCATCATTGTAGCTCCACATATTAAACCAAAGCATTTCCAGCTGGGGACTACCTTTGGCGGTAACCATCTGGCATGTGCTGCCGCATTGGCTGTGTTGGAAACAATTGAGGAGGAAAAGCTGATGGGTAATGCTGTAATGATCGGTAAGTATCTGAAAGACGAGCTGAATAATATTCCTGAGATCGAGAACGTAAGAGGTCGTGGTTTGATGATCGGCTTTGATGTCCCTGAAGAATTGAAAGACCTTAAGAAAAATCTTCTGTGGAATCAGCAGATCTTTACCGGCGAAGCAAAACCAAACGTGATCCGTCTGCTGCCTTCACTGGCGCTTAAGAAAAAAGATGCTGAACAATTTATCGATGCATTAAAAGAAGAGATAGAAAAACTCGTCCCCACTTCAACACCCGCAAATCAAGAATGAGAAATTTCATTTCCGCCGCTGACGCCCAGGATATAGACGGGCTCGTGCAAAAAGCACTCTCTTATAAAGCAGATCCGTTCAAAGACAGGTCTTTGGGAGCTGGTAAACGTATCGGCTGCTTATTTTTAAATCCAAGTATGCGTACGCGTTTAAGCACGCAGATCGCGGCACAGAATCTGGGAATGGAAGCCATCGTTTTCAATGTTGGTAGTGAAGGCTGGGCGCTGGAGTTTGAAGAAGAAGCTATCATGAGCGGAAATACTGTTGAGCATGTAAAGGATGCCGCGCCGATCTTCGGCAAATATTTCGATATACTTGCGATCAGAACATTTCCTTCATTGAAGAACAAGGAAGATGATTATAGCGAGCTTTATATAAAACAGTTCATCAAATACGCAGGTATCCCGGTGGTAAGCCTGGAAAGTGCAACACTTCATCCGCTCCAATCCCTTACTGACATCATTACGATCAGTGAGAATGAGCAAAAGAAAGCGGGCACAAAAAAACCAAAGATCGTTCTTACCTGGGCCCCGCACGTAAAGGCATTGCCACAGTGTGTCGCAAACAGCTTCTCTCAATGGGTCAACCAATGGGGTAAAGCAGATTTCGTGATCACCCATCCCGAAGACTACGAATTAAGCGAAGAGTTCACTGCAGGGGCTACCATTACGCATAACCAGGATGAAGCATTGAAAGACGCCGACTATGTATATGTAAAAAACTGGAGCACCTTCAAAGACTATGGTAAAGTATATGAAAGCGATCCGAAATGGATGCTTACAAATGATAAGCTGAAGCTTACCAACAACGCCAAAGTAATGCATTGCCTGCCAGTTCGCCGGAATGTTGAGCTGAGCGATGAGATCCTTGATGGCCCAAACAGCCTCGTTACCCAGGAAGCCAGCAACAGGGTGTGGGCGGCGCAAACGGTGCTGAGCGAGATATTGAGCGGTAAATGAGTTTAAAAGTTTTAAAGTTTAATGGTTTAAAAGTTATTAATTACCATCAAACTTTAGCAGAAGTCGGCTAAACTTTTAAACCATTAAACATTTAAACTTTTAAACTTACTTCTCCCTAATGACGCGTTTACTAGTTGTAAAGATCAGCGGAAATATTATTGACGACGAAGTCAAACTGTTTTCTTTCCTGAAAGAGTTCGCAGGAATTGATGCGCCAAAGATCCTCGTTCATGGTGGCGGTAAGCTTGCGACAAAGCTGGCTGAAACCATGGGCGTAAAGCAACAGCTTGTTGATGGCAGAAGAATTACGGATGCGGAGACACTGAAGATCGTTACAATGGTCTACGCTGGCTATATCAATAAAAATATTGTTGCCCGCCTGCAATCTCACCATTGTAATGCGCTCGGACTTTGCGGCGCCGATGGCGATTCGATCCTTGCACACAAACGAAAACATCCGGTCGTAGATTACGGATACGTAGGAGACGTTGACGCGATCAATACCACTCTTTTAAAGTCCTTACTCGACCAGAATATTACGATCGTCTTCGCCCCCATCACACACGACCAGCAGGGTCAATTGCTCAACACCAATGCAGATACCATTGCACAGGAAGTTGCGAAAGGACTGAGTCATCAATTTGATGTAAGCCTGGTCTACTCGTTTGAAAAATCCGGTGTCCTGCTTGACGCAGAAGATGACTCAACCGTGATTGCTGAACTAACACCTTCTTATTATAAACAGCTCA
The DNA here is from genome assembly GCF_022012415.1 of Terrimonas ginsenosidimutans. GTDB lineage: Bacteria > Bacteroidota > Bacteroidia > Chitinophagales > Chitinophagaceae > Terrimonas_A > Terrimonas_A ginsenosidimutans. The sequence continues at coordinate 323,116 of NZ_JAKLTR010000005.1, read as the reverse complement.
AGGAAAAAGAAAAGATCTTTGCAGGAATGATCCCAAAGCTTGACAATGCATTCACCGCCCTGAACAATGGCGTGAAGAAAGTTATCATCGGTAAAGCGGAAAATCTCAGGCAATTGATCGATGGAAGTTCAGGTACAACTATTATCAATGAATAATGCCAGCATACATACGATCCAGCAGGATGCTATTGATCTTTTAAAAGAGCTTATCGCTACTCCTTCCCTGAGTAAGGAAGAAGATCAGACAGCCGGAATACTCAGCCGTTTCTTTGACAAGCGTAATATAGCACACACAAGAGTTGGAAACAATGTGATCGCGCGGAATAGTCAGTTCGACGGTAAAAAGCCTACCATCCTGTTAAATTCACATCATGATACGGTAAAACCCAACCCTCAATACACCAAAGATCCCTTTGCACCTATAGAGGAAGACGGGAAATTGTTCGGCCTGGGAAGTAATGATGCGGGAGGATGTCTTGTATCATTGATAGCTGTATTTACTCATTTCTATGATCAGAAAGATCTCAGTCATAATATCGTTATCGCAGCAACCGCGGAAGAAGAGATCTCAGGAGTCGGCGGTATCGAACTTACTATCCCGCATCTGCCCGCGATCAGCTTTGCCATCGTAGGCGAACCCACTCAAATGCAAATGGCTGTCGCAGAAAGAGGCCTGATGGTGCTGGATTGCATCAGTCATGGTAAAGCCGGCCACGCCGCACGTAATGAGGGCGAAAACGCTATCTATAAAGCATTAAAAGATATTGAATGGTTCAGCACATTTCAACTGGAAAAGGTTTCCGACCTGCTCGGCCCGTCCAAAATGAGTGTGACTGTTATCGAAACCGAAAACAAGGCGCATAATGTTGTGCCCGCCATTTGCCGCTTTGTTGTGGATACAAGAATAAACGAACTCTATTCGTTCGAAGAAGTGGTTGATATCATTAAGGCCAACGTCGCATCCGAAGTAAAACCGCGAAGCACACGCCTGCGTTCTACCTCTATCGCTTTAGACCATCCGGTCGTGCAGGCTGGCATCGCCCTTAACAGAACTTACTACGGATCTCCCACCACATCTGACAAGGCTCTCATGCCGTTCCCCGCCCTTAAAATGGGGCCCGGCGATTCAGCGCGAAGCCACACCGCTGACGAATATATCTATCTCTCCGAGATCCGCGAAGGGATAGACCTCTATATTCAACTCCTGAACCACGTTTTGTATCATAAAGAATAACCTGATTAAATAAAGCCTTGTCCATTCCCTGTCCGCCGAAGCTTTGCGCAGGCGATCACCTTCAAACTCTTAGCTCATGAAACTCTGGCAAAAAAACATCGCCTCCCTGGCAGAAGTAGAAACCTTCACCGTTGGCAAAGACCGTGAAATGGATCTCTACCTCGCTCCTTTTGATGTGCTTGGTTCGCTGGCGCATATACAGATGCTGGAGTCTGTTGGTTTACTGACAAAAACCGAATTGACTTCTCTGCAGGAAGAACTGAAACGGATCTACGCTGTTATAGAAAAAGGTGAATTCAAACTACAGGATGATGTCGAAGACATCCATTCACAGGTTGAGTTGCTATTGACGCAGGCATTGGGAGATACCGGCAAAAAGATCCACAGCGCCCGCAGCCGGAATGACCAGGTTTTAGTGGATGTGAAACTCTTTCTCCGCGGCGAACTTGAATCACTTGTCGCCAGTGTTCATTCGTTATTTGAACTCTTGCAAACACAAAGCGAAAAATACAAAGACCATCTTTTCCCCGGCTATACGCATCTTCAACTTGCCATGCCATCCTCATTTGGCCTTTGGTTTGGAGCGTATGCAGAAAGTCTGGTGGATGACCTGAACACGGTAAAAGCAGCTTACGAGGTTGTAAATAAAAACCCGCTCGGCTCCGCCGCAGGTTATGGCTCTTCATTCCCGATCAACCGGACACTGACAACGCAGCTGCTGGGTTTCCGTGACCTGAATTATAATGTTGTTTATGCGCAGATGGGACGTGGCAAAGCCGAACGTATCGTGGCGCAAAGCATGGCAAACATTGCCGATACGCTTGCTAAATTGAGTATGGACGCATGCCTGTACCTCAATCAGAATTTTGATTTCATCAGCTTTCCCGCAGAACTGACCACCGGCAGCAGCATCATGCCACATAAGAAAAACCCTGATGTGTTTGAACTCATCCGTTCTCATTGCAACAGGATCAAAGCGCTGCCAAATGAGATCACTATGATGACCACAAATCTTCCATCAGGTTATCATCGCGATCTTCAATTGCTGAAAGAACATCTTTTCCCTGCTTTCAAAACACTGAAAGATTGTATTGAGATGGCCGGGCTGATGCTATCCAACATTGAAGTGAAGAAAGACATTGTAAAAGATGAAAAATATAAATTCATCTTTAGTGTAGAGGAAGTGAACAAACTGGTGCTGCAGGGCGTTCCATTCAGGGATGCTTATAAACAGATCGGGTTAGACATAGAAGCAGGTAAGTTCACGTACGATACAAATATCCAACACACACATGAAGGAAGTATCGGTAACCTTGGAACGGAACAGGTGAGACGTCAGATCAATGAAGTGATCAGTTCTTTTGACTTCGAAAAAGTACACACCGCAATTGCTGCGTTAACCCGTTTGTAATTTATACTGGCGTACGAGTATCGCAGAGAGGACAAAGTCTTCGCGTTCTCTGCGTTCCTTCGCGCTCTCTGCGATACTTCTACGCCCGGATAAACTAATACGTCGCGCGATCCTGTCGCTGCATAAATCTTTTTGTTTGTTCTTCCCCAAAACGGGTCCATCCGAATTGCTCGTAAAGTGTGTGAGCATCGCGTGTGCCGAGCAGCCATCTGCGCAGGCCCTGCAACTCCGGATGTGCATGTATCACCTCCATCAACCACTTTGATAATCCTTTGCCGCGAAAGGCATCAAGAATAAAAACATCGCCGAGATAAGCAATAGTTGCTTTATCAGTGATCACCCTGGCGAAACCGATCTGTTGTTGACCGTGATAGACACCAAAACATTCAGCGCCCGCAATAGATCTTTCTACCACTTCCCTGGGAATATTCATAGACCAGTAAGACTCCCGGGACAGATAAGAATGGATCACATCAATATCGAGCAATGCTTTATCCGTAGAGATGATAAAGCCGTCTTTCTCTGCTGTATAAGGATTCATCTTACAAACCGTATTTATCGATCAGGTAAATCAATGCCGCCATATTTACAGCACCGAGCTCCAGCTCTCTTTTGTTTACATTTTCAAACACATCGTTGCGCGAGTGATGAATATCGAAGTAACGCTGAGAGTCGGGGAACAGGCCGGCCAGCGGGGTTTTAAAAGTACGATTCAATGGACCTATGTCAGCGCCGCCACCTCCTCGTGCAATTTCGCCTGTTCCGTAGTGAGCCAGCAATGGCTTCCAGTTCAACATTTTTTGATATTGCTCATCTGTACCGGTCATATTGAAGCCGCGTGGAGTAAAGCCGCCTTCATCGCTTTCCAGTGCGAAAATATGTTTCTCATTTTTCAACTTTGCTTCAGCAGCATATTTCTGTCCGCCGCGTGTGCCGTTCTCTTCATTGGCAAACAATACAAAGCGGATCGTACGCTGAGGTTTGTAGCCGATCGCCACAAAACTGCGAAGTACCTCCATTGTCTGCACGCAGCCGGCGCCGTCATCATGAGCTCCCTCGCAGTTGTCCCAGCTATCAAGGTGGCCTCCAATGGTAATGATCTCGTCAGGATATTTGGAACCGGTCAACTCACCGATCACATTGTGGCCGATCGTATCCGGTAAGAAATGGCCATTCGTCTTCAGAAAAACAGTAGCAGGTTTTGTTTTTAGTATCTCACTCAGTTCATCTGCATCTCTCAGCCCGATCGCTACAGCGGGAATGACGGGGTAAGCAGAATCATAACGCGTCCCGCCGGTATGAGGATTGTTATCTGTACTATGGCTCATACTGCGGACGATCACACCTACAGCTCCGTGCTGGGATGCGGCACTGGGACCGCGGCCGCGATATTTATTAGCATCGCTGTAAGCCTCGAATGTGTTTACAAACGTCGGGTTGAACTTATAATTATAGAACACGATCTTTCCTTTCACCTGGGCTTTCTTCTGTTCAAGATCATCAAAAGATGTCACTTCAATTACCTGTGCTTTCAAGCCTTTTGCGCCGGTTCCGGCAGAATTACCGAGCGCTACTATGTCAAGTTTCTTTCTCACTGCTTTGGTAGAAGTATAATCCGCATAAGCTTCATCAACACCACCTCTCACCCAGTGTGGCACCATACACTCCTGCATCCAGGTCTTTTCTGCGCCGGACGCCTTCATTGTCTTCTCTCCCCATGCTTCAGCCTTTACCATTCCGGAGGAACCCGCCAGCCTGGGGCCGATCTGCTTGGTGAGCACGCGAAGGTTGTCGTAAGCTTTGCCATTCTGTAGAATTTCATTAGCGATCTTCCGGATCATAGCCGAATCTTCCTGTGCCGGCAAAACGGTACCGGCTAATAAAAAAATGAGTAAAAAAGCGGCAGATTTCATTTGCAGTTAAGTTTTGCTAAAGATAAAAGTTAGCAACCAGTGTCAAAAGAATTAATCTGACCGGCCAACCTTCCTGCGGCAAAACTGTTACCTTAGGACCCGCTACGCGCCGATGGAGATGACCGATGGCCGTTGGCCGGGGCGATCTCAAACCCGAAGCGGTTTTACGTGAAGCGATGACTTCGGTCATCTGCCATCGAACTACCAGCGGATTGAATTTATAAGAAATGCGTATTGGAATAGTATGTTATCCCACCTTCGGTGGAAGTGGAGTTCTTGCCACTGAATTAGGAAAGGCACTTGCCCAGAAAGGGCATCTGGTGCACTTTATTACATATCAGCAGCCCGTTCGTTTGAATGGCTTTATCCCGAATATTTTTTATCACGAAGTGCAGGTGCCAACTTACCCGCTTTTTGATTATCCCCCTTATGAAACGGCTTTGGCCAGTGCCATGGTGGACGTGATCAAAAACAATAACCTGGAGTTGCTGCATGTACACTATGCCATTCCCCATGCCTCTGCCGCATTCATGGCGAAGCAGATCCTGGCAAAAGAAGGCAAGCACATTCCTGTGATCACAACATTGCATGGTACAGATATTACGCTGGTCGGAAGAGATAAGACCTATGCTCCTGTGGTCGCCTTTTCGATCAACCAGAGTGATGGCATTACAGCTGTGTCAAAAAACCTGCGTGACGAAACCTTCAAGACTTTCTCGATTGAAAAAGAAATTGAAGTCATTTACAATTTTGTGGATGTGCAGCGCTTTTCCCGCAAACCGATTGATGCATTCAGAAAAGTGATCGCACCGAATGGCGAACGGATCCTGCTTCATGCATCCAACTTCAGAAAGATCAAACGTGTGCAGGATGTGGTGAAAGTTTTCAACGAAGTACAAAAACAAATTCCGGCCAAGCTGCTGTTTGTTGGCGACGGACCAGAGCGTTCCACAGCCGAAGACCTGGCCCGTGAACTCAATATCAGCAATGAGATCCGCTTTGTTGGAAAACAGGAGCAGATGGAAGACATCCTCGCTATTGCCGATCTTTTCCTTCTTACCTCCGATTATGAAAGTTTTGGCCTGGCCGCCCTTGAAGCAATGGCTTCCGGTGTGCCTGTCGTATCCACCAATGCCGGAGGTTTACTGGAGATCAATATCAATGGCGAGACCGGCTATACTGCCAACGTTGGTGATATAATGACCATGAGCCAGCAATCTCTTTCCATCCTGAAAGATGAAAAGATCCTCAAAACTTTCAAAGAGAATGCGGCGAACCATGCAAAACAGTTTGATATAAATAATATCATCCCTCAGTATGAAGAGCTATATGAACGGATATTGAGGAATTCGCAGGAACGGTGATCGGTGATCGTTGTCCGTTGACCGTTGTCCGTTGTCCGCCTTTTGCAGAGGCCATCTGGATTACAGATGCCGGATCAAATCAATAAAAAAACAGAGGCCTTCCATTCAGGAAGGCCTCTGTTTTTTTATCAGGTATTTATCTGTTGAAGATCCGGTCAACGGAAAACGGACAACGGTCAACGGACAACGGTCAACGACACTATCGCCGCAACCACTGCTGCGGATTCACATTCTTCGATTCGATCATCAGCATAAAGTCAACGCGACCGTTGGATCCATCATCTGAATCACCGGCTTTTCCTATCGTCTGGCCTCTTTTCACAGTAGCACCTTTCGATACGTTCACGCCCGAAAGATTCGCATAAGAGGTATAGTACTTACCATGACGGATAATGATCGCTGCACCGTCACCATAATTATGAACGGCTGAAACAACGCCGTCAAATACAGCTTTAACAACAGCACCGGAACGTGTGCCGATCGTCAAACCCGGGTTATCATCGCGCAGGTTGGTTCCTTCGATCGTGTAAGGACCGAAAGGAATGCTCACGAATCCATTATCGACCGGCCATGGAAGTTTACCCCTGTTATTTCCGAAATCAGTACCCAGCTCTACATCCTTTTCATTTAATTCAAGATAGCTGGTAGACTTTCTCTCAGTAGAAGGTCCTGCACTTGCCGTAGAAGTATTATTATTTGCAGCAGGCTTGTTAGGAGTTGGTGTAGCCGTAACAGGTTTTGCCTTTTCTTCCGCAGCCGCTTTTTTTGCAGCCGCGATACGTGCCGCTTCTTCTTTTTTAGCTGCCTCTATTTCGCGGCGAATGATCGCGGCGATCGCATTCTGTATATCCCTGTCACGTTTTTTCTTATTGGCGATCTGTGTTTGAAGAACCTTTTCCTTAGACTTGAAACCAGCCACCACTTCATCTTTTTCTTTCCGTTGCTCAACAAGTTCTGTACGCTCCTGCGTCTGTGCTTTCAGCGTTTCATTCTTCTGCTGTTTTCTAACCAGCTGTTGCTGCTGGCGCTTTTCGATCAGTTCCTGCGTTTCATTGATCGTAACCACCTGTCTTTCCCTGTATGCACGATAGCTTTTCAGGTAAGAGATCCGGCGAACCGCATCATTGAAACTTGTAGCGGAGAAAATGAAATTCACATAGTTGAAACTGCTACGGTTTTTATACGCGTAAACAACAGTCTTTGCATATTGCGACTTCAATGTATCCAGTTGCTTTTGCAGCCTGTAGATCTCCAGGTTGCTCAGATACATATCGTCATCAATGGCCCTGAGTTCTTTGTTACTCGTGCTGATCAATCGCTCCTGGAGGATCATCTTGCGCTTTACCATGTTCAGCTGCGCGAGGGACTGATTACCTTCTTTCTTAACACGGTTGTATGCATCCTGGATCTCTTTCAGTTCGCTTTGGATGTCCTTCCTTTCCCGTTCCAGTTCTTCTTTGCTTGTTTGCGCAACAGCAAAGCCGATCGATGCGAAAAAGAATAATGTCGTGAGCAGGTTTCTTTTTTTCATGGCAGGAATGGATACTTTAAAAATTGGGTGTTTTTTTATAACGACGCCAGACCTTTTAAATTTTACGGCCTAATCCTTTTTATAGTTTTTTGGTACGCTAAACGGGAAGCTTAACGTTTCATTAAACTCGTACGACTTGAAATCCAGCTTAATATCAAGCTTTCCCTTCTCTGCTACCGTGATCCGGCGTTTTGTTGAAAATTCCACCCCTTTCTTGTTCTCATAATCTGTATAGCTGAGATTACAGGTTCTGCTGCGGGTGATATCCATATCATCCAGCTTGCTGTTATCTATCTTATAGTTGCTGTTCAGCGTCAGCAGTCCTTTGAACCAGTCGCCCAGGCTCAGTAAAGAGATCTTATCCCCGGCTTTTGAGTAGGAGATCACGTTACTGTCTACAAACACAGGGTTTCCGATCAGGATTTCCTGCAATGAATGCAGGTCAAGCGGCAATTTGGTCATTTCCTGCAGGTAAGCCACGCTGCGGGCAGTGTAGACCTTATCCTGCTTATTGAGCACCTTTACGGAATCTTTGGTAATATAGGCCCTTAAGCCTTCGATTCCAAAGATCGCGGTGATAGAGATCCAGATCGCACTGTCTTTATACATCCGCAGATTGGCGTTTACATCATATTTTTTACCGTCAGCACCCTGATAGTCGACATTGATCTTTGCGGAAAATGTATTGAAACTGATCTCCGCAGCCTTCATACCGGCAAGCGACTGGCGGATGAAAGCCAGCGTATCTTCTTTTGAATTATCTACAACAGGTTTTACTACCGTAACAGTATCCCTTTTGGCGATCACTGTCTGAATTTTCCGGGTAGACCGGCAGGAAGCCATCAGTGCGATGACTGCTACTAAAAAAAGCGTTATCCTCATTCTTGAATTTATCTTTTATTGCTTGCCTGTATGACCGAAGCCACCAGCACTTCTTACTGTATCAGCGATCTCTTCAACCTGTATCCACTGGATCTGTTCAACTGACTGAATGACCAGCTGCGCGATCCTGTCGCCGGGTTGTATGACTTGCTCTTCCTGGGAAAGGTTTATTAAGATCACCTTAATTTCTCCCCTGTAATCCGCATCAATCGTGCCGGGAGTGTTTAAACAGGTGATCCCCTGTTTGATGGCAAGACCGCTGCGCGGACGGACCTGCGCTTCAAAACCCTGCGGAAGTTCTATAAAAAGACCCGTAGGAAGCAGTGCACGCTCCAGCGGCTTCAAAGTTTGCGGAGCTTCGATGCTGGTGCGGATATCCATTCCGGAAGAACCGGTCGTGGCATATTCAGGCAATGCATTCGAAGATTTGTTGATGATCTTAACTTGGAGTGTTGGCATGGCGGCAAAGATAGGCGAAGAGGGGAAAAGAGGAAAAAGGATATGAGATGGTATCTGCCTCTGCCCACCCCGGCCAAAGCTTCGGCGGACAGAGACAGCATATACTATATCCGGTTGTCTACAAGGAGGGCAGAGGCATACGCCATCAGGCCTTCTTCACGGCCAACAAAACCCATTTGTTCAGTAGTGGTTGCTTTAATGGAAACGTCTCTTATGGTGATGCCCACTATAGAGGCGATCGCTTCCTGCATTTGCGGAACATAAGGCTTGATCTTTGGCGCCTGGAGGCATAAAGTACTGTCTATGTTTACCACTTTGTAGCCCTCTTTCTGGATAAGTTCAACTGTTTTTTTCAACAAAATTTTACTGTCAATTCCTTTATACGTTGCATCTGTATCAGGAAAATGGACACCGATATCTCCAAGGGCAAGCGCGCCCAGCAACGCATCACAGATGGCATGCAGCAATACGTCCGCATCACTATGCCCCACTGCTCCTTTTGTATGCGGCACCTTAATACCCCCTATCCAAAGTTCCCGGCCTTCTGCTAATTGATGAAAGTCTACTCCTGATCCGATTCTGTACGACATAATAGAAGATTAAGTAGCGAAGATACGGGAAGGGAGGGAGGGAGAGGAGGTTTGGGAGGTTCCATAGGTTCCAAACCTTCTCCCCCAAAAAAAGAAGCGCCCCGTTGTTCACGGGGCGCTTCTTTTTCAATCCGCTAAAACTTATTCATTGCTTCCGCCACCATCGAGATCAAACAATACAGAGAAACGCATGGTGTTTGACAGTGGGTTTTGTGTAACGCCACTTCCTGAAGGAGCGAGGTAAGAAAAGTTCAGACCAAATACATTGTATTTAAGACCAACGCCCGCAGTGAAATAACGGCGGTTACCGCGTGATTTATCTTCATAATAATAACCGGCACGAAGTGCAAACTGGTTGTTATACCAGTATTCCGCACCAATTGAAAAGTTTGCCTGACCAGGGAAATCACTGAACGATTTGCCCCAACCCGCTACCGGACCTTGTGAACGATAATCATCGATCTGCTGCTGCGTGGGAGGATTTCCTTCCAGGCCTGGAACCAGCAGTTTGTTCAGATCAAGACCGATCATCACTTTGTTCTGCTCATCGATTGCCTTATTCCAGGTCACACCCAGGCCAAGGTTAGCAGGGATGAAATCTTTTTGATCAGCATTACTTGTATAAGAGATCTTTGAACCGAGGTTTGACAGGGCAGCACCAAAAGTGAAACCATCGCCTTCCTCTGTTTTGTTGTCATAATAAAGACCGATATCACCAGCTACAGCACTACCCGCTTTGTAGCTTGTAGAACCCGTTGTCGGAACACCATTCGTCAGATCAGAATTGATATAACGCAGTGCGATACCGAGGCCAAGTTTGTCAGACAGCTTACGGGAATAACCTGCATCCAGGCTGAACTCTCTTGGCTTACCATTACCCCATGAGTTACCCGCTCCATCAGTGAACTGGATATTACCGAGGCTGAAATAACGCAGGCCTACAGTGATCGCCTGGTCTTCTGCAAATTTATAATAACCGGAAAGAGATGCGAGATATACATCATTCACCAACTGTTTCAACCACGGAGTGTAAGTTGCCGCGATACCGCCTTGTGACTGATTGAATGCAACCTTACCCATGTTCCAAAAACTTGAAGAAGCATCCGGGGAAGTTGCAATACCGAGATCGCCCATACCGCCAGCGCGGGCATCCGGAGATATACGTAAGAATGGAACCGCAGTTGTGACCACATTAATCCTTTCCTGCGCCTTTGCTGCAGAAATCATTCCGCCAAAAAGCAACAACGAAGCAATCAGTTTTGAAGCAGTTGGTCTCATTGATAGTTTGTTTTGTAATTAAATGTAAATAAAAGTAACCCGTTTTACCTAAAGCCGGGCTAAAATATCGCTTTTTTGACCGGGCATGGCGCTAAAAAATCACCAGCTTCTCGATCTTTTCCTTTCTTGATTTACCGGGAACCGTCACGGAAAGTTTGTAAAGATAAACGCCTCTTCCGATTTTCTGTCCGTATTGATCCAACCCATCCCAAGTCAGTTCAATTGAACGATTTCCGGTTGTGTTTATTGTTCGCTCCATCATTTTTATTATACGTCCGGCAACAGTGAAAATCTGCACTCTTACCACCAGGTCCTGCCCCGGTTTATTATGCTCGAACCAGAACTGTGTATTCGTGGTAAAAGGATTGGGATAATTGAGCACATGACTTATCTCCAGTTCTTCGTCTTTCGCAACAATAAAGTCCAGCATTGCCTCATTTGAGTTATTCAAAACATCCCATGCTTTTATTTTCAGGGTATGCCTTCCCGGCTCAAGACCGGTCAGCTGAAAACGAACAGTTCCCTTCTGATAACTATCCTGCTCGCTCTGATAAAAATCATTCAGCACAAAGTACCGGCTGTTATCATCGTCGAGCGTAGCCACAATATCGTGCCCAATTCCTGTTCCTGCTGTATTTATACCGGAACTATCTGCCAGTTTCAGCAATAAAACAGGGTTTTCATTCGTGATGCCGCCATTTACAAAACGTTCATCATTCAGGTAAGCCTTGATGCCCGGCCCTTCTTTATCATCGTTCAGCCCATTGGCACTGCCTCCTACGAGAAAACCCGTAAAAGAACCGGTGCCGTCGCGAGTGCCATTTTCCGCATAGAGGGAAATTTTTCCATTCCCGTACTGGTAGTTTATGTCTTTGGGAACGGTAAAACTAAAGGAGAACCGGCCATTCGCTACGGTTGCTTTTCCCCGGAACAGCTGATTGGTTTGCGAGGAGAAACTAACAGGTGGGCTTGACGGATCATTTCCCAATGTGGTCACCTGTCTCGGCTTGTCAAACACGGTGGGATAAACTGTTCCATTAAAACCAGGCAGGAAGTTTCCCTGCAGATCGGTGATCTCGCCCTCTATCGTGACCTTTTCAGTGGCTTGCAGGGTATCCGTTTGCGTGACAGGAATGCCATTGATCCGGACGGGTTTTGCCTGTATTGCAGGAAATGCCAGTGTCAATGCCGGATCGCCAAGCAATGTGAATTTGCGGTTATTGGTAATATCCCCCGAAGTCTGATAAGTAAAATTCTTTGCATCGCGAACAGCATCACCCAGGCTGCGGTATCGACCATTCGCATCCGGCTGCAAAGCAAACCGCAGGTAATTATCATTCATGATCCGGTTACTGTAGGCAAATACAACCCTTGTCGTTGTCATCAACGCAATCGCTCCCGTATTTTGCCTGAGCAGGATATTTTCTCCGAGAGAATTTATGTATGGATTATCATAGGGTGCAAAGTCGCAGGTAGCCGTAATAAATAAAGGAAGACGGTTTGCATTGTTCCATGCATTAACCATTTCCTGATCAAGAATAGTCTCATCAGTAAGTCGTACAGGACCTCCATGTCCATTGAAATTCCAAATAAGAACACCGTTATAGACATGGTTGCTGATCGCCTGGTTCACCTGCGGATAGCGGCTTCCTCCCGATCCGCTCTCCTGCTGAAACGCATCAAGGTAGATCTTTTGAAGATCGAATACGGGAGCGGTGGAACTCACCGTTGCTGTGACCGTTTCCGCATCCTGGAGATGCAGATTCTGGTCTTCATCATCGGCGATGAACAGCAGGTTGTTTCGCCATGGACCAAAGCTCTGCACGGAGGAATAAGATTCAATTTTATCTACAAAATTTTTCGCTTCTGTATGATTTTTTGCCGGCACTCTTCCTATCCCGACATCAAGTGTATTGATTACGATGGATGAATTGATGTCTTCATTATCTTCCAGGAACCCAAAAAAATCATCTGATGCATACGTGTTGAGCACATCAAGGGAGATCGGGTTTTCATACGCGGGAACAAAGTTTGTATTGCCGGTCAGGCGATCGCGGTAGTCAAAGGATGCATCACCGAAAAGAAGTAGGAATCTTGGCCGGTTCGCTGGGTCATTTCCATATTTATCAAAATACATTTTTACAAAATTCCTTATGGCCACGGGATCCTTGCTGCCACTTCCAAATTCATTGAACACCTGTTCTGTTGTGGCCACTACAACGCGGAAAGAGTTTCGTTGCCGGTGATATTGGGCCAGTCGCTGTGCCTGGTCCAGAAATTCGGGGTATACGACAATAATGTAATCTGCAGGAGATGCGCCATGAAGGTTTTGATTGGGTATGCGGCCGACCGGCACCGGCGTCATAAAACCCTGTGCGTCGAAGGCGACGTACTCGCGGAGCCGGCTGCAATCATTAACGAACCGTAGTGAATTCCCATCCTGGCGCGTCAACAGGGCCCGCGGGTTCAGAGGGTCCGTAACCTCCCAGACCTGCACACCCTGGCCTGCGGAAGCAAGTGCAAACTCAGCGTTATAATTACCGATCGAAAGCCAGTCGCGGAACAGTAACTGGTTCACCCCGCTCATTGTCAGCTGCTGGCGGCCAAAAACGTCCAGAGAATTGAGCCACCCCTGTGCATTCACGCTACCCGGACTGAAAAGGTAGGTGATCGTGTTGGAGGTTCCGGTGACCGTTGCGTTATTGAACGCGATGGCTTCGCGGGCGAAGGGCTCATATTGCCCGGCGCCAACAGGCGGTATATTTATCTGGCCCGCCGCAACGTTATTGACGGCGATGGAAAAACTGCTCCCGGCTCCTGCTGAACGCCCAACGCAATGTGTGCGTACCTGGAGAAGTGACCCCGGTACGAGATTCGGCATATTAAATGAAAAATTGCGTGTCAACGACCTGCCGGGTAGTTGTGAGAATTCCTCCCCATACCATTCCCGCCCGCTGCTTAAAAAATTGACCGTATCCAATTCATGAAAGAACCGGCCGGAGAAACTGTTGACCGTCAGGGCCGGATTTGACAGTTGGGGGATGTCAGCCACCCTTTTACCTGTGCCGCCGACGGATAGGAAATAATAGGAATAGCCTGAATAAACGTTTTTCTGATGGGAAAAGCGCTGATTGGCTGAATCTTTGACCCATTGATCCGGGCCATTAGAGAAAAAAAGCAGGTAATCAGCCCCGTTCATTACCCCGTCATTTCCGTCCACCACGCGGATGGAGTTTTCCTGAAGGTCGTCCAGCCAGACGGAATTATTGGATTCTGCGAGCATCCCTCCCCCGTTACCAAACAGGCGGATGGATGCCGAGGGCAGGTTGGCGGTATTGATGCCGAGGGATGCGAGAAAAGGCAGGTCGATCCTGTATACCCCGGCCGCCGGAACGGCGATCTTATAGAAATTCCCGGCGCTCAGGACGGACGCCGGTGAATAAACGCGCTGGGACCGGGCAATAGTAAAACTGCCCGCCAGGCTAATTAAAAGCAGTAGTCTTTGAAACAGCAACATATCAATAACCCCTTGATTGTATTGGGGATCAACGAACTAAAAAAAGGCATCCTGCTAATAAGCATTTTACCCAAAGTATATATATTCGCAATCCCGGTGGTAAAATTTGGCTTTCAGACAATAATTCTACCTCATACCGCGTTAAATTTATCCAATTCATAGGTTTATGCAAAAAACAATGAAAGTGAAAAACTTAGTAATCCTGTTATCCTGTGCTGTGCTCATGTCCTCGTGCGGCCTTTTTAAGAAAAAATCGTCAAAGTCGGACATGACCGGCTGGAACTACAATGACAAAAATTCGGGTGGCTACCAGGTGGCCAAGGCGAAAGATCAGGCGACTGGTCCGGGCCTTGTCTTCGTTCAGGGTGGTACCTTTACCATGGGTCAGACAGATGAGGACGTTATGTCCGAGTGGAATAATATTCCGCGCCGTGTGTCTGTTCCTTCATTCTACATCGACCGTACGGAGGTGGCGAACGTGCACTATCGCGAGTACCTGTACTGGTTGAACAAAACATTTGACCCTTCAGACCCTATCAACCAACCGATCATTGACGGCGCAATGCCTGATACCCTGGTTTGGCGTAGTGAGCTGAGCTATAACGAGCCAATGGTGGAATACTACTTCCGTCACCCCGGCTTTAACTACTATCCTGTTGTGGGTGTGTCCTGGAAACAGGCGACTGACTTCTGCTTATGGAGAAGTGATCGCGTGAACGAAGGCATCCTGATCGAAAAAGGATATGTAAACAAGCAAAGCCTGATGGGTCAGCAGGGAAGCAACAACTTTACAACCAAGTCATATTTGCTGGATCTGTATCAGACAGCTCCTGGCAAAACGGCTACCTCTAAAAAGAATGAGCTGAAAACCCCACAGGGTCAGCCTCGTACAAAGGTCACCATGGAAGATGGTTTCCTGATGCCTGACTACCGTCTGCCTTTCGAAGCAGAGTGGGAATACGCAGCTTATGGTCTGATCGATCAGAACCCACGCCCGACTAAAAAAGAAGGTAAACGTGGTGAGGAGCTGCAATCAAACAAACAGATCTACCCTTGGTCAACAAACGTGAACGGCCTGCGTGATACTCGTCACGGCAGCTGGCAGGGTCAGTTCATGGCGAACTTCAAACGTGGATCAGGTGATAACGCCGGTGTGGCTGGTGGTCTGAATGACCGCGCATTCTACACTGCGGAAGTAACTTCTTTCATGCCAAACGGGTTCGGTCTTTATAATATGGCCGGTAACGTGAGCGAATGGGTTCAGGACGTATACAGACCAATGTCATCCCTTGACTTTGATGATATGCCTGCTCCTTTCCGTGGTAATAAATTCTCCAAGATCTACAAAAATGCAGATGGCGAAGCAGAGATCAACGACACAACCGGCCGCGTAAGAATGGTTGACGTTACAGATGCAGAAAGCAAGAACCGCCGTAACTATCAGCGTGGTAACGTGATCAACTTTATGGATGGTGACTCTATCTCCCAGGCAAACTATGGTTATGGCCAGACAACACTGGTGAGCGATAAATCACGCGTGTACAAAGGTGGTAGCTGGAACGACCGTGCATACTGGCTGAGCCCGGGCACACGCCGCTTCCTTGAAGAAGATCAGGCATTGAGTACTCTTGGTTTCCGTTGCGCAATGGATCGTATGGGAAGCCCTGAAGGCAATGGCCGCAAAGTAGGTCAGCAATTCCCTACAAAAAGACAAAAAAGATAATCTTATTATTTGCATAAGCTTCAAAAGAAAAGCCCTCCGCGATCCGGAGGGCTTTTCTTTTGAATTAAAAATTAAAAAGTAAAAATATGAGGCGCTAAAACAGAGCAACTCTTCATTCCATCATAGATGATATTTTTAATTTTTACTTTTGAATTTTGACTTACTTTGCTTCATGTCCATCAAACAACTCTACCAACTATACCAGCAACACCCCTTGGTTCAAACAGATACCCGGAAACTTAGATCCGGTGATATCTTTTTCGCACTCAAAGGAGAAAACTTCAACGGCAATGCCTTTGCCGCGAAAGCACTGGAAGCCGGCGCGGCCTACGCTGTGATTGACGAAAAAGAGTTTGAGATCGAAGGAAGAACAGTACTGGTGCCAGATGTATTGACCGCACTGCAACAACTTGCAAAACATCATCGTGAACAGTTCAATAATCTTCCCGATGGCCGTAGTGTCCCATTTATCGCCATTACTGGCAGTAATGGAAAAACAACAACCAAAGAACTGATACATGCAGTGCTTTCGTCCACCTACAAAACATATACAACAGAAGGCAATCTCAATAATCATATCGGCATCCCGCTGACGATCCTTAAAATAAAAATGGACGCGGAAATTGCCGTGATAGAAATGGGCGCCAATCACCAAAAGGAAATTGCGGGTTATTGCGAATATGCACAACCTACACATGGATTGATCAACAACGCCGGCAAAGCACATCTGGAAGGATTTGGCGGCGTGGAAGGTGTGAAAAAAGGCAAAGGCGAGTTATTTGATTACCTCCGCACGCAACCACACGGATTTGCACTGGTGAACTGGGATTACGACTATCTCCGGGAAATGAGCAAAGGCATCAGTGGCATTATCAAATATGGAACGCATGGCGATGCACATGTGATCGGGAACATTCATCAAAGTGATCCGTTCCTGCAGGTGTCCATTGAACAGGGGATCAATGAAAAACTGATCACCACACAGCTTGTTGGCGACTACAATCTGCCGAATGTGCTTGCGGCTGTGACGGCTGGAAAACTTTTTAAAGTACCTGATGCTACCATAAAAAAAGCAATTGAAGGCTATACGCCGTCCAACAGTCGCTCGCAATTGGTAGAACGCGGATCTAACAAGATCATTCTTGACGCATATAATGCAAACCCAAGCAGCATGCGTCTTGCGATCGAGAACTTTGCAAGATTGCAGGCAGACAATAAAGTCCTGATGCTGGGTGCGATGGCGGAATTAGGTGACGAAAGCCTGCAGGAACATATATCTATAGTGGATCTTATTGCGCAACACCAGTGGCAGGCCGTCGCATTGGTTGGAGGCGATTTTATGAAAATACAACATCCGTTCCTTCGCTTTGAAAATGCGGAACAAGCCCGGCATTGGTGGCAGCAACAACAGTTTGAGCAAACACACTTTCTGATCAAAGGCAGCCGGAGTATGCAAATGGAAAAAATACTTTCCTGATAAATATCGTCTGATGGAAATTCTTGGATATCTCGCTGCCGTTCTGATCGGCGTATCGCTTGGCATGGTAGGAAGTGGCGGATCCATTCTTACAGTTCCCGTATTGGTATACCTGATGTCAGTAAATCCAATGCTGGCTACAACAAGTTCCTTATTCATCGTTGGCTCTACCAGCCTGATCGGTGGATTAAGAGCGTATGGGAAAAAACAGGTGAACTTCAAAGCCGTTACAGAGTTTGGTATACCTTCTATCTTTTCGATCTTTATAGCACGTCATTATATTCTTCCGGAATTGCCGGATCGTCTATTTTCTATTGGGAATATCCAGGTGTACAAGCCGATGTTCCTGATGGTCGTGTTTGCAATCCTCATGCTTGCCGCATCATTGTCCATGATCTTCAGTAATAAAAGGGATGCACTGGCGGCATCGCTGCAGGACAATAAATACCAGGCGCTGCCACTTGTGCTGTTGGGCCTTGGTGTTGGTATGATCACCGGCCTGCTCGGCGCAGGCGGCGGATTCCTGATCATCCCAAGTCTCGTGATCTTTCTTCGTTTACCGATGAAAACGGCAGTAGGTACTTCTTTGCTGATCATTGCTATCAACTCATTGTTTGGATTTCTGTTCAGTTTAAAACAGTTTCAATATGACTGGTCCCTGCTCCTGTCATTTAGCGTACTTGCCATCGCGGGCCTGTTCCTCGGCAGTAAGTTCGCTGAAAAAATACCAGGCAATTCCCTCAAAAAGGGATTCGGCTGGTTTGTATTGGTGATGGGTGTTTATATAATTCTCAAAGAAGTTTTCCGGTTTTAGACTGCTGCGGGAGCCTTCTTTTATAATCGTGCTATTTTTCTCTTCCCCCTCTTTCAACACTTAGCTTACCTTTGCGAAAATCACCTTCCTTATAATGCCAGAAAACAAAGCCAGCCGGGGTTATCTTTCTTCTTCACTTGGATGCCGCTGCCCGAGATGCAGGCAGGGTAAACTTTTCAAATATCCCGTCAGCATCAAGCCCGGCAGGAATATGGCAATGAATCCAACCTGTCCGCAATGTGGTCAGCCTACAGAGATCGAAGTTGGCTTTTATTATGGCACGAGCTATGTCAGCTATGCATTGACGGTTGCGATCAGCGTGGCCAGCCTTGTTGCCTGGTGGGTGCTGATCGGTCTTTCGGTCAATGACAACCGATTTTTTTACTGGATGGGTATCAATGCGGCGCTGCTGATCTGTCTTCAGCCCTGGCTTATGCGTTTAAGCCGAAGCCTGTGGATCTCGTGGTTTGTTAAATATGATCCGGATTGGAAAACAAACAAACCGGAAGACGCTTCTGAAAGACTTAATGCTGATCATGGAGGAAATTGGTAATGGCTGATTCACGCCAATATACTCCAATTACTATCGAATTTTTTCGCTAACACTTGTTCCTGTTAGGGCTTCTGCCTGACTTCCCTCCTGGTTTCATACGGGTATCTTTGTCTTTTATGCATGATACGGGGTGTTTCATAATTGCAGAAAATACTGAAAACCGTACTGCCGGTTGCGGGATTTTACCACACATTTTCCCCGGAAATAATAGAATTACATATTTAAACGCATTGTTTACAAACCATTGGTGACGATGCCCGGATAAGCACTTTTCTTTTTTGCTTTAGGCCTTGTGATACACGTAGATTCCATATAGTTTAGTAGCGTATTTGTCCTAATCCAATCCTTAGAAAACAAGATGAAGCAATTAATTACTGTTGCATTCAGCCAGTTGATCCTGACTCAGTTCTCCTTTGCGCAACCCGTAACGACAGACTGTTCAGGATTCAGTGCAACGTATTCCACGAAAGAATCCCGCTGCGCAAGTACGGGGTCCATCACTATCACTCCTTCTGGTGGTTCTGGTAACTACAGCTATAAGATCCTTGCTCCGGTGTCCCTGCCGATTACCTCTACATCCACGATCACTGGTCTTGCTCCCGGCACCTATACAGTGCAGGTAAAAGATATGGAGTCTGGTTGTACGCTGGTAAAAGAGAACCTTGTCGTATCCGGATCATACAGCGATCCAAGATTTCAGTTGCAAAAAACAGATCTGAGCTGTATCAATTCCACTGACGGAACGATCACCGCCTTCGATCTTCAAAACGGAAGAAGTCCCTTCACCTACAGGATCATTTCTCCCTCGCCTTCAGGCGTTGGAACAAGTAATGCTTCAGGAGCGTTCAATACACTTCCGGCAGGCGACTACTACATTCAGTTACTTGATTCCTGCGGAGGTATTCAAACACGAACAGTTGCGATACAGGACTATAACTGGTATATAACGAGCCATACTGTTACGAGTGTGAATTGTAACACCGTGTACATATCAATGCTGCTGACTGATAACAAAGGCAATACTAACCAGGCAAGTACTGCATTCAGCGGTTTCCGCTATGGGGTTGTAAACTCTCCGGGCGATACGACCTGGAATACAACAGCTGCATTTAATTACACCCGCACACCCATACGCAGTATCAACATCGTGGTGAAAGACCGGTGCGGCATTGTAAAGAACGTGACCTGGAAAAATCCTGCGCCTTCTATCGATGCAAACGTTACGACCAGCAATAGCGGTTGCAGTTCGTTTGATGTGAAAGTGACCAATCCTCAAAATTTCTCCGCCTCTGCGGTCGCATACCTGAAGCAGGGCTCTACCGTCATCCGGACGAACACTTCAGGTGAATTTACCGCTGTTCCTTACGGCTCCTACTGTATAGAAGTCAGAGATAATTGTTACGATACCCTGATCACGCGTTGCTTTACACAGAAACGCCCTGTCCCTTCAGTCAATGCAAACGTAGATACGTCCAACTCGCAGTGCAGCACGTTCAACGTAAGGATAGGTGGACAGACAAACCTGTTCAACGCAACTTATAATCTGTACAACAGCGCTAATGCCCTGGTTGGAACCAATGCGACCGGCACATTCACAGGCCTTGCATATGGGTCATACTGCATGCGCATAGTATCGACAACACCTTGTTATGACACAACGATCAACCGTTGTTTTACGATCAATCAGCCGAAGCCTGTTGTTGCTGCTCCGACCTTAACGAATGTAAACTGTACCAACTATACCGCCGCCATCACCTCTGCACAGTATTTATATAACGCGACCTATTGCCTTTATCAGAATAATGTACTGATCTCCTGTTCGCCGGACGGAAGTTTTCCTGGTTTGGCCTATGGCATTCAATATTGTATCCGGATCAGATCTTCCAGCCCATGCTATGACACAACGATCCAGCATTGCTTTAACCGTTCAAAGCCCACGCCAACGGCCGGAAATCCGTCGATTACAAACAGGACCTGCGCTACCTTTACCGTCAGGATCCCTTCGGTAACATACATACCAGACCCGAATTATTGCCTGTATACCTCTGCAAACGTATTGATCGCTTGCAATGACAATGGCACTTTTGACAATGTCCCCTATGGTAATTACTATATTAATGTGGTAACCACAAGTACTACGACTGACTGCCCGAATACAACAGTTAAAAAAACCTTCAGCGTAACAAGAAATGTTGCCACTGTAGGTAATACCATTAACATAAGTAACAAGAATTGTTACACGTTCAGCGCAGGTCTTACCAGTTCAAACTTCATCGGTCCAAAATTCGAACTGTACAATTCTGCCAATGTCCTGGTGGGAACAAGTACCAACGCAAACCCGACCTTCAATAACCTTCCTTATGGAAGCTATAAAGTGGTCATCACTTCGAGTTGCCTTGATACGATCGTTCGCACTTTTTCGGAACAAACAGCATTGACCGCATTTTCATTACAGGCAATTGAATCATGCACGATCGGGTCAACGGATGTGAAAGTGACCTTTACAACCGGTCAGTTTCCCTTCACCGTTAAAGTTCTTAACCCGCTGAACTCAACGATTGCTTCGCAAAATATCACAAGTACAGCAGCCTATACGTTCACCGGATTGCCCGCACTTCCTGCAGGCATGCAATATCGTGTGGCCGTTAGTTCCAATTGCGGAAAAAACGATACACTGGCGGTAACGCCAAAAACAAGTTTGTTCAACAGAACAAACACTGTCCAAACAAAATGCCCAAGCGCGCTGTCAGGTAACGGCTCAGGAGATATCACGGTTGATCTCAATTCAAATATTGGCTTTAACTCTCCAAAGATCATCAAGCGGAATACATCCAATGTTTCAATTTCGCCTACACTGACCCTCCCTCTTGGAGCAAACCTCGCAAGATATATTTTCCTTGAACTAACACCTGCTACTTACGTCCTGGAATATGATGTATCTGCCTGCGCAAGAAAAGTGTATGATACGTTAACTGTTGCAGCATACAAATTCCCGGATCTTAAGAACTCCGCGGCATATCAGTGTGACAACAACAACTTCAGCGTAAGCGCCGTTGCGGCAGGTGGTGTATCACCCTTCAACTATGAGATCATCGGCAGTAACCCTTCCGGGATCCTGTCCATGATACAATCAACCAGCGTATTTGACATTCTGACCAATACCCCTTATTCCCTTGTGCGTATGAGAGCCGTTGATGCCTGCGGAAACGGTACACTGAATGACGTGAGTGTTCTTCCATTAGGGCAATTGACCATTCATATCGATAACGTAGATTGTTATTCCAACGCAGTAAAACTGGCTGTAGACACCGTTCCCAATGCCACCTATACCTGGTATTTCAAGAAAAAGGCAACATCAACTGACAGTACGCTGGTCACAACGAACCAGATATACAGCATTCCTTATCTCCTGCCCAGCGACACCGGTATTTATGTTTGTAAAACATCTGTAAACAATGGTTGTCTTCAGCGGCTTTCCTATTTCAATCTGAAAGGCGATTGCAGTATTCTGCTCCCTGTGAAGATGACGGGGTTCACCGGTAGATTAGCGGGGAACGATGTACAGCTGAACTGGAAAGTGGAGCAGGAAGATAAAGTGAGAGAGTACCAGGTAGAGCGTAGTATCGGCCATGCAGGTTTTGAATACATCGGTACTGTCCGCGCAACAAACGCTCCTGGTGCACACCAGTATAATTATACCGACGTGAATGCTCCGGGCGGTAAACTGAGATACCGGTTAAAAGTGATCAGTGAAGATGGAAGACATTCCTATAGCAAACTCGTGGAGATCACGCACGATGCGGTGTTTATAACAGCGGCCCCAAATCCTGTAAAACAGGAGCTGTCTGTCAGCATCAGCGCTAAGTCGGACGCCGCATACAATATCAAGCTGTATAATCTCAGCGGGCAGATCATTCATCAGCAGACGACGAGCCGCATTCGCTCGGGCCTGTTCCGCATTGCACGAACTCCGCATATGTCTCCGGGATTCTATCTGATCAAAGTAGAGAACCTGGAGGGCGGCGAAGTATTTACCCAAAAACTGGTATTCGAATAGACTCAACTTTCTCAGGATAAATAAAGACAAATACAAATCGACGAAGGGCACCGGGAGGTGTCCTTTGTTTTTTGGCGCTTTGGTAAAGTTGGGGGCGTAGGGCCCCTCTAAATCTCCCTTTCAGGCTACCGTGTACCCATAAGTATTTGAATGGCGTAGGGGACCGCGGCGGACGCGGCGATACGCGACGTACGCAGCGAAAACAACCATGGCAGACTTTGTATTCGCCGCGTACGTCGCGTATCGCCGCCGCGTTCCCCTACGCCATCAGACTATCAAGAAATTATTCGGTCATATAAAAAGAAAAATGTGATGCTGCTTTCGGAAGGCAGAGCCGGGGTCGCTCTGAATGCCAGAACCTGACAAATGTCTTAAATCTCCGATACTCCCCGCCTGGTAAACGACCCATTCGCGCTCATTCGCGTCCATTTGCGCCCATTCGTATTAATAGCTCATTTCATCAAGCTTCACCTTCCCCTTAAATGTCCAGAAAACAAAGCTGGTATAAATAGCAACAAGCGGCGTCCCTATCACCGCGATCGTCAGTAATATTTTCATCGTTTTCGGAGACGAAGCTGCATTATGGATCGTGATACTGTTCGCTGCATTGTTTGTGGCATACAAAAGATTAGGAAATACTTCAATTGCCACAAGTATCAGCAAAGATGCGATCGTGATACAGGAGCTCGCAAAAGCATGACGGTATTTTCCTTTATTCAACAGCCTGGGTATATTCGCAATAGCAAGCATCATGATCAATGGAAAAACAAAGAAAGGCGGATTAGACCTTACGCGGTCGCTCAGATGCGGAACATACAACAATGTATACACGGTAGTGATCACAAAGCTCACCACGAAAAAGACCGTAAACTTCTTCGCCAGTATCGTCAGCTTTGTATATAAGCGATTCTCCGTTTTCATCGCCAGGTAGATCGCTCCATGCATCATAAAAAGCGCGAGTGTTGTAATGGCAACAAGTATGGAAAAAGGATTGAAGAAACTCAGCCAGTTACCGGTAAATTCTTTTTCCGGATTAAGCGGAAGACCCAGCGCAACATTTCCAAGCATCAAACCAAGGGACAGCGCAATGACGATACAGGCAAATGAATACACAAAGTCCCAGGTAAGCCGCCAGATCTTTCCCGGCTCTTTACTTCTGAACTCAATAGCAACCGCCCGCCAGATCAATCCGATCAGGAATATAAAAAAGGGGATATAGAATGCTGAAAAGATAGCAGCATAGGCTACAGGAAAACCTGCGAACAACGCTCCTCCTCCGATCACCAGCCATACTTCATTACCATCCCAGATCGGACCGATCGCATTCAAAGCGATCCTTCTGCTTTGCTCTTTCTTCAGGAACAAATGCAACGCGCCGGCGCCTAAATCAAATCCGTCCAGAATAGCGTATCCAGAAATGACTCCCCCAAAAACAAGGAACCACCAAACATTATAGTCTAACCCTAAAAATGTTTCCATACAAATATTAATATACGTATTGATTAATCATGCTGCAAGATCGGGTTGTCCCGTTTACTCGATTCATCTATATGCTCCGGAGTATTGTAATCCACCGGTCCATGTTTTATTTTCTTATTCAATAAATAGAGAAACAAAACAAACAATGTGGAATAGACCAGCGTGAAGAGTATCAGGGAAAACATCACCTGTTCAGCCTTTACATTCTTGGACAGGCCATCGGATGTTCTGAGCAGACCATATACGATCCATGGCTGACGTCCCATCTCAGCGGTAAACCACCCCACCTGGTTACCAATTTGCGGAAGCAGAACAGCCCACGCGAAAACCAGCATCAGCCATCGCTTATCAAATAGCTTTCCCTTCCACCAAAGCCATGATGCATATACCGTAAGTGCGATCAGCGCCATTCCTATTGCGATCATGATATGATAAAACTGAAACACGGCATTCACCTGGCCAGGCCTGTCTTCCGGTTTAAACGCATTCAATCCTGTAACAGGAGCTTTGAAATCCTGGTGAACAAGGAACGATAATCCACCGGGTATCGCCAACCCTGTTGTTTTCTGTTCTTTCTTATCCACCCACCCAAACAGGTACATACTTGCAGCACCACTGCTATCAAAATGTCCTTCCATGGCCGCCAGCTTTGCAGGCTGATATTTGGCAACACCATCCGCACTGCTGTGCCCAGACAATAACTGGCAAAGAGAGCTTACCAGTGCAATTGATAAGGCGATCTTGAAAGCGGGCTTCGCGATCTCCAGATGTTTCTTCTTCAATATGTAATAAGCATTCACACTAAGCACAAGGAATGAACCCGCCAGAAATGCGCCCAGCCATGTATGCGTAAGGCGGTCAACACTCGAAGGGTTGAACACCATCGCCCAGAAATCAGTGATCTCGGCCCTTGCATTCATGCCATCTCCAACTATATGATAGCCCGTCGGTGTTTGCTGCCAGCTATTTGCTACAACGATCCATACGGCACTGAACATCGATCCAAGAAATACCATCACCGTTGAAAAGAAATGCACCTTCGGTCCCACCCTGTTCCAGCCAAACAAAAGTATCCCCAGAAATCCGCTCTCCAGTGCAAACGCAAATATGCCTTCTGCAGCTAATGCGCTTCCGAAAATATCTCCGACGTACTTTGAATAAACCGCCCAGTTCGTACCAAACTCGAATTCCATAATGATACCCGTTGCCACGCCAATTCCAAAGATCAATGCAAAGATCCTGATCCAGAAACGGGTCATCTTCTCATACACAGGATTACCCGTTCTCAGGTACCTTCCCTCCATGATCACCAACGCAAGCCCTAACCCAATACTCAATGGCGGATAGATGTAATGGAAAGAAATAGTAAAAGCGAATTGGATACGGGACAGAATTTCAACATCCATAACCGTTATTTTTTGACATAAAAAAAGCGAACAAATTGTTCGCCTTTTTTATTATTTGATGATATGATAGAAGTCGTTGCTCATACGTTCCGCAAAGATAAGACGGAAGCAAATAACTGCACAAAAAAATAAGTTTGTTTGTCTTATAAAAATAACCGGGCCGGTTCGAACTGTCAACCAGCGCCGGTTGTATTAAATTTACTCCCTGATAAGTTTGATCTGTTGATACAGTCCATTATTCCGGTAAATAAGTACATAGGCACCGGCCGGAAGATCATCCAGGTTTATACTCATCATGGTATCGGACGTATTTAATTGCTTCACCATTTTGCCATCAAGTGATACCAGCTGGACGATTCCATTTGGTTGAATTCCTTTGACCGTAACAACATGTTTGGCGGGGTTAGGATACACTTGCAACACAGTAGATGCGCTGACCACCAGTTCTCTTACCGGCGAATAGGTGAAACTTCCATCGATATCGACCATTTTCAGGCGATAGTAGTTGGTTCCTGACTGCGGCATTTGATGTACAAACTGATAGCTGAAGACACCAACCGTATTATGGGTTGACAAACGACCGACCTCGCTGAACTGCCGGCCATTCAGGCTATGCTGGATCTCAAAGTGGCTGCTATTCACTTCATCGCTTGTTTTCCATTTCAGCAATGATCTGTCTCCCTGCAGAACAGCTTCAAAAGAGAGCAGTTCAACCGGAAGGGCAACACCGGTTCCACTGGTCACAATAAATGGCGAGAATCCATTATAGCCATTGTGGAAGCGACTGAATCTTCCTGCTGAATCCTGCGATGGAGACCCCATTGCTCCAGGCAACCATGCGTTCGATACATAATGCCCAAGCCGTGATGTCATCGGTGCAAAACCAGGCTGCTCATCGGGTTGATACCAGAATAGTTCCAGCGTTACGTCGCTGCCCCCGGTTACAGCTTCGTTGATCAGCCAGGTGCGGTTCACGTTACCGGTTCTTACGGTATCGCCGGTTGTGCCGTTCAACAAAACAAATGGAACAACGCGCATACTGAAATGATCCGAAGTACCGGTATTGGTCAGCTTCGCAAAGTTGCTGCTGAATTCCGAAGGTCCGACAGGGAATACATTGACCGTATTATTATTTGCAAGGCGTAAGCGGCCCAGTCCGTCAGTGATCACGAAATGTGTGCTGTCAAAATTCACTACCACACCATTCACTTCAAGATCAAAATCTCCCAGGATCAGCTTACCTCCGATCCATTCCGGCAATTCTTCCGTAATGCCTTTCTTCATATCGAGATCGCCATTTACTGTCAGGTTTCGGGTAAGCATCACCACATTGCTGAAGGCAAGCGTGTCGGTATTATTGGTAAGATCATATTCGATCGGCTCACAGTTCACGATGCGGGCAATGATGCTTCCCCTGTTCACGTCTACCTTCATCATTTTACTGATCACGGTATCGCGGCCTTTTCCCAGTGAGAACCGGACACTGTCCATTCCGATCACTCCATTTAACTGATCAAGCACCATAAATCGGACCCAGGCCTTTCCTTCAAGTGAACCATTGTTGATGATGGCATAATGTATCAGCACACTGTCACCTGCCCTGAACCCTGACTCAAAACGGATCGCATTCAGCGGCTTTTTAGCGAGATCAGGGGCGTCACCAACGATAAGTGTGCGCGTTGCTTCATTATTATCTTCCCGTTCCTCGGTCACTGTCTGTGCGGGATCAACGACGATCTTCATCAATTTCACGCCGGGGAAAACGGAGGAGTATGTGGCAGTAGCTGCAACCGTTGTGTCCTGTCCAGGTAATAACGCATTTACATTCACATCATCACCTAACTGAACTTCATCTACCATAAAGCGGAGTACACTTCCCGGAGTTGGTTTAAGCCCAGCATTCCTTACAGTACCGACCAGTGTAACCGACTGACCGGGTTGCGGATTCAGACTGCCCGGTGAAATATACTGTGATAAAACTTCAAGGTCAGGGTTGCTATCGACCACTTTGATATGATAGGTGCCTTCATTGTTTGATTCACTGATCTCACAAACAGCATTTGCTGTATCTGCAATCACCTGCACTACATAATTTCCCGGGTTTGTAAAGGACTGAGTAAATGAGGCAGGAGCGAAGAATGCCTGGCCCGCTTTAAGAAGACCAATACTATCCCTGCCGATCGTTGTCCCGTTATACACAAATTTCAGATCAATACCCGTTACATCCCTTGTGCCGGTGTTCCTGATCAATGGATAGAAAGTTTTCGGGGAGCTTACGCGCACAACGATCGGGTTCGATGCAGACCCAACTTCGCCTGGCAGCATCAGCGGAACGATATCAGCACCAAACAACACAGATGATGCATTATTGTTCTCAGCAGATTCAGTGACCTGTCCGTCAACATCCGCCATAACATTGATCACTACCGGACAATCCTTATCCAGCGTTGTAACGGTATACGCATCGGATGTAACCGGAATCGAATCTCTCTCGCCTACACCCGGCACCACGATCTTACTTCCGACAGGTGTTCCGTTTGCCATGAATATTACCCGGAATGTCCCGGCCTGCGTTCCTGAATTCTTAATATTCGCAGTGAATTTCACCTGGGAGCCGATGCCCGCGTTGGAGATATCCGGTTTGATCACGCCGACAGTAAGATCCGGGCGGGGTATAAAGATCGAAGTAACGAACTGGTTATTGCTTTCGCTTTTTTCAGCAATGGCGGTTTCTTCATCGGTAATGATCTTAATAAAATGCTCTCCGAATGCCAGTGCCGATCCGTCGAAGCCGAAGCTGCGGGAATCCAGTGCGCCAAGAGAAGCAACGATGTCCTCTTTGAGCAATATCCATGATCCGGATCCCGGGATAGAATCGTATACCCGAACGGTATGCTGCCCCGCGTCTTCGCAGGCGATATTCGCATTCCTGTATACGAATGTTCTGAAGCTGGTCTGGCGGAAATCCTGTATCGTCAGATCAGGCAGTTTCGGTTCGGCCATCAATGTAGTGGTTCCCTGACCAGACATCGGGATCATCAACCCTTTATAGAATGCACCAGGGATCTCGTAGAACTCATTATAGATATAGGTCTGTCTTGCTTCGATCACATTCGGACCGCTTGCATTGAGTGTAATGTTTACCGGGAAGGTTTTAACAGCACCCGGACTCGTTGTGCCATCAGCACTGGTGTATGTTTGAATAAGTACACCATTGTGATAGATCTTCACCGTGTCTTTCAGGATCTGATCCCAGTTGCACCAGAAGTTAGCCAGGTTTCTTGGGCGATAAGTAACCACCACGTTTACGCCACCTGTGCTGCCAACCGTTTGCGCACAGGGTTGTGAGCTGAACGCTGAAGTCACATTGATGCCTGGTTGTACCACAGGTACACAGTCATTTGCACCGGGACATGCAACGGCAACATTTCCGGATCGCGGCTGACTGGTAAATGTAAAGTCGGTCACTGTTGCCTGGAAAGAAAGCGTACCACCGCATGCCGGATTATTCAACAGGTAGCTGAACGTACCATCCGCATTCGTCGTTGTTGTATAGATCTGCGACCCTGTATTGATCTTCACTTCCGCACCAGCCACTGGGGTAGGATTTGCTATACCGTAGTAATCAGCCCTGCCGGTTATCACCACCCTCAACGGACATTTCTGCACTGTAGCCGAAAGCCCATTGACATTAATGCCTCCCGGAAGCGTTACCGTTCCTACCACGATCGGCCTGATCGCATAGTTGTTCAGGACATTTGACTCGCTAAGCGTACGCGCACTATCGATCCATACCTTTACCGGATAAAAACCATCCGTTGCAAAGCTTATCGCCTTGGTAATGGTTGTCCTGCTGAATGGAGCAACAACCGGAATAACCGCACTATCGAACAGGATCGTATCCCTGTAAAATTTCACCGGAACATTCGTTGCAGTATACGCAGAGCTGTTAGTGATATTTGCAGACAGAGTGAATACATCGCCGGGCAAAGGATTAGCGGCACTGAACGAAATATCATTTGCAAAGATCTTAAGATCGAGCAGTTGATAGGTGATGACTGGCCCGGCCTTATAGGCGACGTCGACGGTCGTGGCAGCATTGCCCAGATCATCATTTGCGAAGAAGCGGTAGCCAAGCGTGCTGGTATATTGAGCGTGCTCCACTGTATAGGCATACGTAACGCCGGTTATATAATCCGTGTTGTTTCCCTCTTTGCTCATCTGGAACTGCCCTTCATCCAGATCATTGAAGTCGCCATCTCCATTTCTGTCAATTCCAACTTTAGGGAAGCCAGCGCCCGGCGCACGGTTGTTTGCCGACCGGTAAACGATCTTGTATGTATACAATCCGGTTTGGCCCGCTTCAGCGTTCACGCCGCTGACAGAATGATAAGGAGGTGCGGAAGGGAAACGCAGTACAGGAGGAGCGCCGGGAGTATATCCGGTTCCACTCAATGATGCCGTAACGGAATCGAGCCCTGTTGTTGAGGAATTGATCTTCAATTGCGCTGTATAAGAAGCAACAGCCGTTGGCGTAAATGTTACCGGCAATGTGATGCCTGCATTGGACGCAATGCTGGTGCCGGGAGTAAATACCGGTACAAAGGCGGCATCATTGCTTGTAACGGATGAAAGAATGACGGGAACGTTGCCTGTATTCCGGATCGTGAAATTATATACGGAAGATGTACCCGTTGCTACGGCACCATAATCATGTCCTGTGGCAGGATCTATGCTCCAGGATAATGCCTGTGAAATACCGGCTCCGGACAGTAACACCTCAAAGTTTCCTGCAGAAGTTTGGAGGGTCATGGTCTCTTCATATAACTGCGCGGCGGTTGGAGTGAAGATCACGTTGATCGTATCCGACCCGCCCGCAGGGATGGTCACGGTTCCAGCACCATCTGTAGTAAATGGAGAAGCCACCGCGATCCCGGTTATGGTCTGGATAGTATTGCTTTCATTTTTTATTACCAGTTGCTTTACGTTAGCAATATTGACCGGCGTGTTGCTAAACAGTATCGTATCTTCCGATAAGGTGATCAGACTGGTTACAAAAGATGCGTGTTGAGTGATACTCCAGCGTCCCTCCTGGTTGCGCGTCCGGATAAACAAATGATGTGTTCCTGCGGACAAACCAGCCGTATTTACAGCAACCGGAATATTCTGCACGTCCGTACCCGCCGTTAATGCAATAGCAGTTCCATTGCCGGCTCCGGGATCTGTATTGATAAAATATTCTGCGGCGATGACGTTTTGCGCAGCAGGCGGAGCGACGGGATAAGCTACTTCACTGTCTACTATAAATTCTTTTACGCTTACCAGCGACCAGCTGCCTTCATTATTCCGGAGCCGGATATACAGCCGATGGGTGCCTAAGGCCAGCGATGCAGTATTGATCGCAGTCGTTTGACTGGCGATATCCGTACCAGGAGTAATGGCGATCTGTGTACCATTACCAAAACCCGGATCTGTATCAATAAAATATTCTGCGGCAGTAAGGTTCTGCGCAGCCGGGGGAGGCGAAGGATAGTTGAAATCAAAATCAACTACGAAGTCTTTCACGCTTGTTAAGCTCCATGAGCCTTCCGCATTCTTAACGCGTATATACAGGCGATGTACACCTGTTGTCAATGATCCTGTATTTACTGCTACCGGAACGTCAGCCATAGAGACTCCCGGGGCAATTGCAATGGCTGTACCATTCCCGTTTCCGGGATCGGTGTCAATGAAATATTCGGCCGCAATAATGTTCTGTGCGGCCGGAGGAGCTGCATGATAAACAACATCAGCATCGTAAAGAAAATCTTTTACGGATGTAATACTCCATTTACCTTCCGCACTGCGGGTCCGGATATACAAACGATGCAGGCCATTGGCAAGCCCCGATATATTGATAGAAGCCGCAAGGTTATTGATATTAACACCGGGCGTTAAAGGTATTACCGTTGCGTTGCCTGATCCCGGGTCGGAATCAATAAAATATTCCGCAGCCGTGATCTGTAATACCGCAGCAGGTGCTGATGGATACGCCGGGTCCTGCGCCTGCAACACCCCAACGGAACAGGTTAGCAGAAGAAGTATGTATAGATATTTCATCACTGAAGATTTACGCGAATGAATGCGAATGACAAATGCACACAAGTATTCCGGCAGCTATTTACTGCACGGATACCTGCTGCCGCTCAGAAGGCTGAACCTTAGTTATTGTTTCTCGTACTGAATGTCACATTCATTGTGGCGGTACCGGATGGAATTGACGTCGGTACTGTTAGTGTATAGATCGTGGGAATATTCGGGATCCCTGAGAGTTTGTAGGGGTCGGGGCCACCATAAGCACCACAGTTGGGGGATACAACTGAACCAACGGTAAGACCAGCACCGATTGCCGGGGAACCTGCTTTCAGCGCGAGACGTGAATCAAAACTACCGGTTGTTCCGGCTACAAAAACAGCCGTCATATCCTGGCTGACCACATTGTTGGTTGCAGTGCCCGAGAGAGGCTGATTCATCTGGAAGAAATTATTCTTCACCGTTGAATTTGTGAGCACAGACGCACCGTAAGTACCGAAGATATTATTGGCGATGTAAGTGTTCACCAGCACAAAACCATTCCCACCGTTCAGGGCACTATTGTTCCGGAAAATATTGCCCGTACCGGAAAGTCTGTCGAGGGAAATATGTCCATTGTTGTAGAAAATATTATTCTCACAAACAAAATTTGTTATGGTAACGGAAGACGAATTACCAACTGCGTTTCCGTAAAAGAAATTCTTGCGGAACGTGACATTATTAACAGTTCCGGCTTCGAAATGCACATATCCTCCAAAAATGTTTCTTTCAAATACAATATCAGCCGTTGCATTAAGGTATACACCGCCCACTATCGACAAACCGAGGATCTTTGAACCTTCACCGCCTGCGTCGATTCTGAAGAAACCCAGACGCACGTCGGCTGTAGCAACCTGTAAATTTGGGTTTCCCGGGGAAAATGTATTCGAAGGGTCGAGGAAATATCCAGGTCCGATCATCACCAGGCGTTTGGAAACGGAGATCGAGTTGGTCTGGTAGTCTGTCGTGCTTGGTTCAAAATACAATGTATCGCCAGCTACAACACTACTGGAATTGACAGCTTCATGAAAGGTGGTAAAATCAGCGTTGATCCCAATGTTATTGTTGATCCTCCAGATTCTTGCATCAGCAGTTGAAGTGATGAAGACAAGGGCGAGAAGGAAGCTTAGATATTTCATACTGTTTTGGTTTAGGCAATAAAAGTATCTGACAATACAACACTGCCGCATCCCCTGAAAACAGTATATTTAAAAACTATGTTCTATATCTTTTCGTGATATTCTGCTTCTTTTTGTTTCCCGAAAATCTTCTGTAAGAATTATCGATCAACGCTTTGAACGAATAATCCGGCTTAAAATGCGTATGCTTTCCTCCAACTCCTCCGGCGTCGAAGATGCGAAACCAAGTCTAAGCGCGTTTTTATCAAATGCGGAATATTTGAAAGCTTTGCCATCAGAAATGAACAATCCCCGTTCACGTGCCAACAAGGAAAGCCTCTCCAGGTCGATCTTCTTTGCAAACTGCACCCACACAGACATTCCTCCCTCAGGAATGCTAAACTTTACAACGTCACTTAAATGGTCATGGAGGGATTGGCAAAACGCATCGCGTCTCCCGCGATAAACAGCGATCGCTTTTCTAAGATAACGCTGGATCGTACCATCCTTCAACAGGTCGCCCATTGCATTATCAAGGATATGATCTCCCTGTCTGTCGATCAGCATTCGCACCCGCCCGAGATGCTCTATTACATTTTCCGCCGCCACCAGGTATCCCATCCGGAAAGCAGGTGAAAAACTTTTACTGAATGACCCGCAATAGATCACCATTCCGTGATCATCCGTTGCGGCAAGCGGAAGCAGCGGCTTATGCGCATAATGAAAATCAAAATCATAGTCATCTTCCAGGATGACAAATCCGTACTCTTTCGCCAGCGCAAGTAATTTCAACCTTCTGTCGATCTTCAGCGATACGGTGGTTGGATAATGATGATGCGCTGTTACATAAACCAGTCTGACCTTCTTCTTACGGCAGATCTTTTCCAATGCGTCAACGACGATTCCATTTTCATCAACCGGGATCCCGATATGTTTCGCTCCCGCATGAAGGAAGTTCTTTTCCGCACGTCCCCAACCGGGTATACCAGATACAACGATATCCCCCGGATTGATCAATGCACTGCAAACAAGATTCAACCCCATAACGGTACCGTTGACAGACAGGACATTTGCCCCTGTCGTCTTCATTCCTCTTGTTTCATTAAGATACTTTGACAACGCTTCGCGATAGTATAGGGACCCAAACGGAGAACTGTATGCGCCAAACCTTGAGTACAGACTTCCTCTGCTTAACTGTGCGCGGTAACTTCTGTACAATTCTTTCAGTGGAGCAAGCTTTACATCCGGGAAGCCATCGTCCAGGTGAAGCGGGCAATCTACCAGCGTGATCTTTTTATCCAGATAATCTTTTTCCGCTATCGGAAAACCAGCTTTCTTTAATGCAGTTCCAACCGTTGACTTATGCTGCAATTTCAAATTATTCCCGGGAAGATGCGCGGTCACAAATGTCCCTTTTCCTGTAAAGCTCTCCAACCAGCCCTGCATCTGCAACTCCTCATACGCTTTTGAGACAGTCACACGATTCAACTGAAGATAGCCCGCCAGTTCCCGAGTTGGCGGCAGCCGTTGCCCGCTACTTAGACGACCATTTCTGATCAGCACCAGGATATTGTCCGCAAGCTGTAGATAAACAGCACGATCATTGCCGCTACTGCGCTTTAAACCGGACAGGATAAGGGCTAAAATTGGACTACTCATTGTTTAATAATTGGACTACAAAGGTAATCCAATAGTATAATACATTTGAGAATCAAAATTGACAATGCATATACCTCATTCATTCCGCTTTGAAGATCAACAGGAGAAGATCGGGTTTCTAAAGCAGCACAGCTTTGCCAGCATGATCACCAACATCGATGGCATCCCTTCAGCGACACTTCTTCCTTTTGCAATAGATGATACGGGCGGAATATTAACGTTACGGTCTCACTTCAGCGCAGCAAATGAGCAGGCTAAACATATTGAAGAGAGTATTTCGCTGATCATCTTTAACGGACCACATGCATATATTTCTCCGGCTCACTACGACAAACATGAATCTGTTCCCACCTGGAACTATGTTACCGTTCATGCGTTTGGGAAAGCAAAGATCTTACATGATGATGCATCGAAAAAGAATATGCTTGAACAAATGATCTCATCATACGAAAGCAGTTATCAAAAACAATGGAATAGCTTGCCTGCAAAATTTATTACCGGAATGATGAAGGGTATTGTAGCTTTCGAAATAGAAGTGAGCAGGCTTGAAGGGCAGAAAAAGCTGAGTCAGAATAAGACGGCAGAAGAAAGATCCCGGATCATTGCTTCACTCAGCGGAACCGGCCATGCAACGGAACAAGAACTCGCTACATACATGCATAACCTTAAATAAAATCAGACATGGAGATCAATATTCAACCAGTACTGGAAAATGAAAATGCAATCCTTATTCCGTTGAAGGAAGAAGAATTTGAACAACTGTACGCAGTAGCTTCCGACCCTAAAGTATGGGAACAGCACCCGAACAAAGACCGATGGAAAACTGAAGTATTCCGTGTGTTCTTTGACGGAGCGGTCCAAAGCAAGGGTGCATTCAAGATCGTAGATAAGAAAACAGGCCAGGTGGCAGGATCTACGAGGTTCTACGATTATGACGAAGCTGATGACAGCATCCTGATCGGATATACTTTTTATGCCACCGCTTACTGGGGTACCGGCTTTAATCTGTCCGTAAAAAAACTGATGCTGGATTATATCTTCCAGTTTGTTTCTAAAGTCTACTTTCACATAGGTGCGAACAATACCAGATCACAAATTGCCATTGGTCGTGTTGGAGCCAAAAAAGTCGGGGAACAGCAAGTGACCTATTTTGGCGAAGCACCCAAAGAGAACTTTGTGTATAAGATTGATAAGCGTGATTGGATCAGTAAATAATTAATCGCCGTCACTTCGTGGAAGATGAGATCAGTGCAAATTTCTTATTCTTAAGATCCAGATACAATTTCGAATGGAGGAATAGCTTATTTCCCGTCATTCCTCCGATCCCCATCTTCATCATTTGATTTATTTGTGAATCACTCACACCTTCTATATAGGTAGCTTTATTCAAAGGCAGCTTCACCCCGGCAATGGTGATACTGTCGGCGGTCGGGAGACTGACCGCCGTAAGGGTCTTACCCCATGAACTGACCGGGTATCTTGATGCAGCAGCATCCGTTGTTGCCAGTGCGTGGGCTGTCTTTTCATTTGTCAGCAATTCGAAGGCACTGGATCCTGTGTCAAAATACAGAATGGTTTGTTTTCCCTGGATAACGGCGGGCAATAGTACGCTTCGCCTCGTATACAGGAGGTCGCTCAAGTGCCAAACTGTATCATCACCCGGTGTGCAATTGATCAACAATTTTTGCCCGGGGTAGTCGATCACTACCTCGCGGTTATCTATCAGATCGGAGCCGAGAGTGCCAATAATATTAACTGAATTTTTACGCCAGTCAATTTCCCCCTTCATACTTATGGCAGCGATCTCCTGAGCTTTGATCTTTGTCTTACCTGCCGTAAATTCAAATGAATGGATCTTTGAATTCGAATCAAGGGTGGGAACAGCTTTTGGAAAGAGCTTTGCTATGGACGCCAGTTGTTGGGTATACACAAGCGAAGAAGGTGCGCCGAGGTCAAATTGCATGAAGAACTCTTTTGGACAGTTCTTTAGTTTAACCGGTATCAGTATTGCGGCATGGCGATCCCAGGCTCCGTTCAGGCTATCCGCCTTCCACCGGAAAGGAATCGTCTGCAGGTCGCCGGAAAATTCAAGATAGTTCGGCGCGATATTTTGAGCAGTTGCGTTCAGGAAGAAAATAACGGTAGCCAGAGACAAACAAAGCTTTTTGAAAAATAACATCTGCTGATTTTTATGCAGCAAATCTATAGACATCGCCGCTGCCCTGACACGACATTTACCCGACATTTAGGAGACCATTGCTGGTATTCAACGACTTGAAATTGTTTTTTATTCTTACTGCGTTCAAAGAAATGATCACCGCATTTACCAGATACATAATAAAGAACGGCCACAGGTAGCTTACCACAAGATGCCGGTTACCAAACATTTTCACCACGATGAGATTATAGGCCAGGGTCAGGATCAGCGATAAGTGAAAAATAACCACCCAGGAAACCTGTTCCCTTATCAGCTTTCTTGCGAACAGACCAGTCTCCCTGTTCAGAATTGGTTCGCTTTTTAGCACATGCCGTGGTATCAGGAAATGAACATAGGGTATGATCATGTAAGAAAAGCAGGAAAGGTTAAGCATTCTCAGGAAATGCTGATCATCCAATACTGGAGCTGTTTGAGCAAAGTGGGGGACGGGTTCTTCACGCATCAATTGCTCGAATGACTGGTCCAGAGCGGTAGCGATCGCCTTAACGGTAAAATTCCGCGGAACACTGTCGCCGCTTTCAATGCGTTGAATTGTACGGGCAGATACGCCTGCAAGTTCAGCCAGTTCTTCCTGTGTAAGCCCTTTTTCCTGACGCGCCTGAACGATACGTAGATGCAGTTTCATGGTGGAAAATTACGGCAATCGAAGAGGATAATGTGTACCGGTCATAATTCAGCTTTTGTGATCGCAAATTTGTTATCCCGCCGGGCCATGCTGCTGGCAACTAACCTGCGGTGTTTCCACGACCGATGCCCAATATTCCTAACGAAACGGCTTCGGTCTTTGCCCGGCCGCCGCATTAGACGCAATTTCTTCCAGGCGCTTCTCTCTTGTTTCCTCCCGTTTCGCAAGGACCAGCCATTGCAGCATCATTTTCTTTACCGACTTGCTCAGGCTGTTGAAAAATGCTTTGGAGCCCGCATGACGCCGGAATGCTTTGGAAAGATCGGCAGGGATCTTCAGCTCTTCCACATCATCAAGGATCGACCAGGATTCATTTTCCTTCGCTGTTTCGATACTTTTCCAGCCAGCCGGCATCATCTTTTTTTCATCGATCAGTTTCTGGACCTTTGCTTTATTGATCTTTGACCAGACACTGGTTGGTTTTCGCTTACAGAAAAACTGTTTGAACTGATCATCACCCAGCGAAACACGCGTGCTGTCGATCCAACCGAAACACAAGGCTTCATCAACGGCTTCGGAATGCGTTACGGTTGGATGGTTTGCCTTCTTTTTATAATAGATCACCCATACAGATTGCTTTGAGCGATGGTTCTTTTGTAACCATTGCCGCCATTCTTTTGCATTTGCCGGATAAAATACTTCCGTGTCTTTCGCTGTTACCATTTTATAAAAGTTAAGATGATGGATGCAATCACCATGCCCGCCAGATGATAGGTTCCGGTAATGATCCCATAGCGGATCGGGTTGGGCATATTCGGATTGATCGCGATATTCACGGTGTTGGCGAACAGATACCCGATGCCGGCAACGAATGCAAAAAACAGCGCTCCGTCAATTGTGTGTACCTGTAATGCGTTGATCAGGATCGCCGTTGCAATAATGATCAATAAGGAACAGATCATTGGCCCCACTATAAAGATCGGCGCTTTATTTTGTAAAACTTCATCCTTACGGCCGAGGGAGATTTTGTACTGGCGACTGAAAAATACTGTAAACCAAAGGGCGCCCAGCGCAGCGTATACGACAAATGCGATCAGGATGCTGATCCAGTGAAGATTTGATAAATGACCGGTCATAATTGAGTTGTTTAAAACGGTCCAACAAAACTAGAACGGAGGTCTGACAGCCCTATGTCAGGGGTGTTCGGCGGGTCAATAATTTTTATCAAAAAACTGCTGCAATGTCATTTTATGAGGAGTGAACTTTTCGGTCCGCACATCCAGCGTCGCGATCCTGTCCAACCGGAAATACCTGAATTCTTCCCGCAGACGGCACCATGCGACCAGCAGCCAGTTTTCCTGCGTACTAAGCAAAGCAAATGGCTCGATCAAACGGGTGGATACTTTACCGGTCTCATTGGTGTAGTCAATTTTGGTAAGGCAGAAATTGGTGAGTGCGAACTGGAGATCGGAGAGATTACTGCTACTGCGTTCACGGTGGAGGTTTTGTGCGAAGCGTGTTCTTTCAGCCAGCAGATTCGCTTTGTCTTTCACGCTATGCCTTAGAACAGCCTTGATTTTATCTATTGCTTCCGAATAGTCTTTGATGAATGAAGCATCTTTATTCTTCAATACCAGTTGTTCGGCAATGATCAATGCATTCGCCTGCTGTTCGGTAAATGTCACAGGCGGCAACCGGTAGTGTTCCATTAATAAATAGCCACGACCGTCTTCTGTCAGAATGGGTACACCGGCCTGCTCCAGGGCGCGGATGTCTCTGTATATCGTTCGTACACTAACAGAGAATTTTGCCGCAAGCTCCGGTGCGGTGATCATCCGTTTCGTTTGCAGCTGGGTAAGAATGGCGGTTAACCGGGAAAGACGTTTGGTATCATTTTGCTCCATCGCGCGTGAATCGTTGATCAGGTGCTAAGTACGCCATTTTGTGCGATCTGCAAACCCGTAAATCCAGGGCGAAGGCCGCCGGGATTGGCAATGGCAGAAAAAGATTCTGAAAAAAAGAGAGCAATATTTATCGTTTTTCGATAAATATTTATCATATTTGAATATCAAATAACTGAAAAAGCTATAAGATGGTTTCTACACAACTCATTTTAAGGATACTGCTTATCCTTGCCTGCATCATATTTATTGGCTTATGCATAGAAGCCGGTGGCTATCTCACCAATGCCGTGTTTGCGCTGGTTAAACCGGAGGCTGTGAAATATTTATGGAAGGAGGTTGATCTGTCAGCGCTTCTCCGCTATGATCGTTCTCACTTTTTTACGGTTGTGGTCGTC
This sequence comes from Terrimonas ginsenosidimutans, assembly GCF_022012415.1. Taxonomy (GTDB): domain Bacteria; phylum Bacteroidota; class Bacteroidia; order Chitinophagales; family Chitinophagaceae; genus Terrimonas_A; species Terrimonas_A ginsenosidimutans. The sequence goes on along the minus strand of NZ_JAKLTR010000005.1, from coordinate 283,399 downwards.
ATTACCATCATCTCAGTATTAAAGGCTGTATTGTTTTACCTTATCATCAGGGTTCTTTTTAATAAAAACCTGAGTCTCGCGCAGCCATTTAATCAGCCGCTTGTCCGCTTTATCAATACTGCGTCTTTCATCACTTTGCTGATCGGGATATTCTGTACTTCCGGGATGAACTATTCACATTGGCTAAAAAACAATGGCGCGAGTTTACCGGATGTTAACCAGCTGCATTTTGACGGTGGGGACGTGTGGTTGTTTATGGCCGTAACACTTTTCATCATTGCGCAGGTCTTTAAAAAGGGAATTGAAATTCAAACTGAAAACGAACTGACTGTTTAACCAATGGCAATTATTGTAAACCTTGATGTGATGATGGCGAAAAGGAAGATGTCACTGAATGAACTTTCTGAAAAAGTTGGTTTGACCCTGGCGAATCTGTCCATTCTCAAAACCGGCAAAGCCAAAGCGATCCGTTTTAGTACGCTTGAGGCGATTTGTAAGGTATTGGATTGTCAGCCGGGAGACATCCTGGAATTTAGGGAGGACGACTTTGTCTCTTCGCCTTAACGACCTGCTACCCGGTAAGTCGCTTTTCATAAAAGCTCTTCCGGCACCGATCTCAGGTGATGATCAATTGCAGGATGAGTTCTTGCGCATAAATTACCGGTCGTTTATTCACCGCTATACTTCCGTTATTTTCCCGTTAGATCCTGTCTTTTTCCCATGGATTCCCTTTTGCATAAAGCGATATTTACAACAGAGAAATTTCTTAGTCACCGTCATTTTCAGGACTGGTGGAGGAGGGCAGTCCTGAAAAGGGCGGTGCGTTTTTTTATTGCATCTATGATCAAAAAAAGGAAGAATGAGATAGGAAATGTGGAATGATACAAATAAAAAGTGGGCGACGACAGTCAAACGCAGCAATGCGGGTGCTGTCGTATGCCCATTTCTGACCTGCGCGCGCAGCGATGAATGAATCTGCGTGCGCGGCGCTGAATGGATCGCAGCGCGCCGGCGGTAAACGGATCGTCCCGCGACACGGGTATATTACCCCGCCCCCCGGAAGTCATAAGAGCCCCAGGACCTGCTAACCTTTTACAGGATATCAATCTACGGAACCTCTGAAACCCAGTGAACCCATGAAATTTTTAAACTTTTAAACTTTTAAACTTTCCTCCCCTTCCTCCTCATCCGCAAAACGGGGCGTCCTATAAATGAAAAGCCCGCCTTCGCAAAAGCTAAGGCGGGCGGGGCGGAGACGGCGAGATTCGAACTCGCGATACGGTTTCCCGTATACACACTTTCCAGGCGTGCTCCTTCAACCACTCGGACACGTCTCCGAACAATCTGGCATTACTGCCGGATTAGGGGCTGCAAAAATACGGCTTCAAGGCTTAGAGACCGAATAAATTTTGCGCATTCAGCGAAGTCTGCTCAATAATTTTCTGCACACTCGTTTGCTTCAGATCTGCCAGCTTCTGCGCAACATGCGTGAGGTAGCTGCTTTCATTGCGTTTTCCCCGGAATGGGATGGGTGCCAAATACGGCGCATCTGTTTCCAACACCAGGTGATCCAGGTCGATTTGCTCGATCACTTTGTCGAGTCCCCCGTTTTTAAAGGTCAGCACACCGCCGATCCCGAGGTAAAACCCCAGATCGATCATCTGTTGTGCCTGTTCAACGGTCCCTGAAAAACAATGGAACACACCTTTGAGATCTCCTTTCTGATGCTCTCTGACCACCTGGATACTTTCGTCGTTTGCATTCCTGGAATGGATGGCGATCGGTACTCTATATTGTAATGCTAACTCGATCTGCCTGTGGAAAGCGTTGAATTGCTGTTCTTTAAATGTAAGATCCCAGTAGAAGTCGAGCCCTATTTCTCCCACCGCGATAAAGGTCCGGGAAGCAAAATGATCCTCTATGATCTTCAGTTCCTTTTCAAAATCGGCATTCACTGAACAGGGATGCAGCCCCATCATTGAAAGGCAGAAATCCGGGTTTTGCTCCTCAAGCTCCAGCATTGCCTCATGCGTTGATGAATCTATGGCAGGCAGCAGGATCTTGTCCAGCCCTGCTTTCCGCGCCCGGTCCAGTATTTCAGGCCGGTCATTATTAAACTGCTTCGAATAAAGATGTGCGTGCGTATCTATAAGTCCCATATTGTGCATTTGACAATTATCATTGAGAATTTGACCCCGTTCCGGCAACAAACAGTTGGAAATTTGTTTGCATAAATAAAAAATTACTTTACCTTTAAACCAGTTTTCATAGGGTACGGATTAAAAACGGGCCAGGGTTTCTACCCAGGCCCTAAATTTTTATATGAATATCAAGTTTTTATAATCAACTCCCTATAGATAAGTATTTTTACTATAGCGTGAATTCCGGAGATCCCACCGTTAATTTTTCAAATTTATATCCCTTCTTTTCGAAAAAATCCAACACTCTCGGCAAAGCAAATTGCAATCGCTTAAATGCTTTTTCGCTGTCATGAAAAACAATGACCGATCCTTTGCCTGCATTTAAAACGACGTTCTTTAAACAGTCTTCGCCTGATAAAGTTTCATCGAAATCTGCACTTAACACATCCCACATGATCACCCTGGCCTGTTCATTTTTCATTGCATCGCGTAAGTTTCGCGCCTGAAAAGAGGTGATGCGTCCATATGGCGGACGGAACATTGAAGAGTCTATATATTTACCTGCTTCAAAAATGTCAGCGAGATAATTCTTGTTGTCCGTTTTCCAACCATTCAGATGATGCTGCGTGTGATTCCCTACTGCATGTCCTTCTTCCAGGATCCGCTTATACGTTTCAGGATAAGCCAATACATTTTTCCCTATACAAAAAAAAGTCGCCTTAGCCTTCCGCTTCTTCAATTCATCCAGGACGAAACCCGTGATCTCCGGATGCGGGCCATCATCAAATGTCAGGAACAAAATATTCTCCTTGACCTTTACGCTCCATATATATGAAGCGAAGATCTTTTTTAACCACCAGGGAGTTTTGATGAAATATTTCACGGAGCGAAGATAAGCGATCGTTGACCGTTGACCGTTGTCCGTTGCCCGGAGACAATACATCTCCGTAAGGTAATATTGGTGCTGGCAGGAAACTTTTATAGAAAACGGACAACGGTCAACAGACAACGGTCAACGATCCCTGATCCCGTATCTTTGCCGCCTATGGCACAAAAAGTACGCGTCAGATTTGCTCCCAGTCCGACGGGAGGACTTCACCTGGGTGGAGTAAGAACAGTTTTATACAATTATCTTTTTGCAAAAAAGAATGGTGGCGATTTCGTTCTGAGGATTGAGGATACAGATCAAAGCCGTTATGTTGCGGGAGCGGAAGAATACATTTTCGACTGCCTGAAATGGGCCGGATTGACGCCGGATGAAAGTCCTTTGCACGGTGGCGCTTATGGTCCTTACAGACAAAGTGAGCGTAAACCGATGTACCGTCAGTATGCCGAACAACTGGTTACCCAGGGCCATGCGTATTACGCATTTGATACGCCGGAAGAATTGGAGAAAATGCGTCAGGATTTCAAAACCGAGCAGAATCCTTCTCCGCAATATGATCATACACTTCGCCTGAAAATGCGGAACTCGCTTTCGCTGACGGCAGAGGAAACAAAACAATTGCTTGCCGAAGGTGCCCGTCATGTGATCCGCATCAAAATGCCGGAAAATGAAAGCCTCTCCTTTACCGATATGATCCGTGGTGAAGTGAGCTTTGACACTTCTCTTGTTGATGATAAAGTTTTATTGAAAGCAGATAACATGCCCACCTACCATCTTGCTGTAGTGGTGGATGACTATCTGATGAAAATAACACATGCCTTCCGTGGTGAAGAGTGGTTGCCCAGTGCGCCAGTGCATGTGCTTTGCTGGAAATACCTGTTTGGGTTGGATCAGATGCCCCAATGGGCACACCTGCCACTTATTCTCGGCCCGAATGGTAAATTAAGCAAACGTGACGGTGCTAAATATGGCTTCCCGGTATTCGCCATGAACTGGACCGATCCGAAAACAAACGAGCTGACGGAAGGATTCCGTGAAAAAGGGTTTTTACCTGAGGCATTCATCAATCTCCTTGCCCTGCTGGGATGGAATGACGGCACAGAAAAAGAACTGTTTTCCAGAGAAGAACTTATACAAGCATTCAGCCTTGAACGCGTTCACAGCGCAGGTGCAAGATTTGACTATGAAAAAGCGAAATGGTTCAACCACGAATGGATCAAACAAACAGACAGCCAGTCACTACTGCCGGTAGTAAAGACCATCCTGGAAGAAAAAGGTCTTTCCACAGGCAGCGACCATTTGCTCGAAAAAGTCATTGGATTGGTAAAAGACCGCTGCACATTACTACCTGATTTTTATGATCAGTCTTCATTCTTTTTCCAACGTCCCGCAACGATCGATACAGATTCTGTAAAGCCGAAATGGAATGAGGCCAAGCAATTGTTCTTTGCCGAAGTGATCCGCCATTTCACATTGAGTGCAACCTGGGATGCCCATGAAATGGAAACCAATTTCAAAGAGATGGCTGCCGCAAACAGGATCAAACCTGGTGAAGTTCTGCTGCCATTCCGCATTATGCTGGTCGGAGGGAAATTCGGTCCGCATGTATTTGATATTGCAGCATTGCTTGGTAAGGAAGAAACGATCCACCGAATTAAAAACGCATTATCTTTATTTGCCTGATCACGTTAAACACTTGCCATGAACAGACCTGTAAGAATATTGGTAGCCAAAGTAGGATTGGATGGGCACGACCGCGGTGCAAAAGTCATAGCCACAGCGCTGCGTGACGCCGGGATGGAAGTGATCTATACCGGCTTGCGTCAAACACCTGAAATGGTGGTCAGCGCTGCATTACAGGAAGACGTAGATGCAATCGGCATAAGCATTCTCTCCGGCGCACACATGACCGTATTTCCCAAGGTAATCGAGATCATGAAAGCGAAAGGAATGAACGATGTATTGTTGACTGGTGGCGGTATCATCCCCGAAGACGATATGCAAACACTAAATAACCTTGGAGTAGGAAGGCTTTTTCCTCCCGGCACTTCCACCGCCGATATTGCAGGATACATCCAGGAATGGGTAAAAGAGCATCGAAGCTTTTAAGTTAAATAGTTCAAAAGTTTAAAGGTTTAAGAGTTACAGTTCATCATGAACTTTAAACCCTTAAACCTTTAAACTATTAAACTCTTAAACCTTTAAACTATTAAACTATTAAACTCTTAAACCACTATGCTTACTGCAAAAACCAATCCCTGTACCTGATCAGCGCTTCTATGAAATAATAGTCGCCATACGTTAACGGAACATCCACTTCAGATTTTGCAGGCAAATGTCCCACTCCATGCTTCAGCAGAAATCCTCCATTCTCCTTATACTTTGCGAGGTAATGTTTGGAGGAAAGAGTCTTCAGTGTCTTCTCTGCCGCGGCAATGTATTTTGCCCTTTCATCTCCTTCTGTGTAGCGCGATAATTCCAGCAATGCAGAGGCCATGATCGATCCCGCTGATGCATCGCGTAAAGTGTTTTTATCTATGGGAGCATTAAAATCCCAGTAAGGAACACCATCCTTCGGAAGATTTGGATGGTTCAGTATAAATGAAGCGATCTTTCTTGCCTGTTCGAGATAAGTTTTATCGTCAGTACAACGATACATCATTGTATAACCATATAAGCCCCAGGCCTGACCACGCGCCCATGCAGATTCGTTCGCATACCCCTGCGCGGTTTTCTTTTCAAGGATCTTTCCCGTAACCGGATCATACTCCACCACGTGATATGAACTGTAGTCGGGCCGGAAATGATTCTTCATGGTAGTATTCGCATGATCGATCGCAATGGCTTTAAACTTTGGTTCGCGGTATTCATCAGCCACCCAGCAAAGCATTTCAAGGTTCATCATGTTATCTATGATCACCGGCGCTTTGGGAGAAGTTAGCGAATTCCATGACTGTATCGAACTCATGGCTGGTTTGTAACGCTTGATCAGCGATTCGGAAGCTACCGCACAAACCTCACGATACGCTTCATTCTTTGTGATCTTATAGGCATTGCCAAAGCTGCAGAAGATCATAAAGCCGAGGTCATGATCCGCCGTTGAATATTTCTCTTTTTCAATAATGGCGAGGCGTCTTTCCGCTTCTGCCTTAACGGCGGTATCTCCGGTATAAGAATAGATCAGCCAGAGTGCACCGGGATAGAATCCACTCGTCCACCAGCGCGTATTGCTGGAGATAAATTTATTTTTTGTTGCATCAAATGAACGCGGCATGGAATCAGGAGCCGTTAGCGTTGCCATATAGAGATACTGCTTCGCAGCAAGTGTCATATTTTTATCGATCAGCTTTTTCATGCCTTTGGTGTTCTGCGCAGATACAGGAATGGCAGTTCCAAAAACACAGGCAAGCAGGATCATTTGAAGGGTACATCTTCGTAGCAATGAAAAATTCATGAAGGGAGGTTTTTAAGTGTCAACAAATATAATCTAATGTCAGTAAGGTAGGAAGCAAATGACTGGCCTCTCGCAATGGTGGATCTCCTTATCATAGCCGACTACCCGGGTGCAGATTGGCGTAAGGGGAACCCGGCGGACGCGACGGAAACAGCTATTGGAAATTTATTGTATTTCGCCGCGCTCTCGGCGTATCGACGCGTTCCCCCTACGCCAGCCAATTTTGAACTAAGTTAAGCCTGCACCGAAGAGAAGTTGTTGCTTCCGCTACGCTAAAACTACTTCAGCCACAGATTTCTTATTTTTGAAAAAAATGCCCATGTATTCCAGCCTTATAGTAGAGACCAGTGACAGGATCAGTACCATCACGATCAACCGCCCCGACAAACTCAATGCATTAAACAAGACAGTGATTGAAGAACTCGGAAAAGCAATTGACGAAGTGATCAACGATCCTGAGATCGCTTCAGCGATCATAACCGGAAGCGGCCCAAAAGCATTTGTCGCCGGAGCTGATATCAGTGAATTCAATTCGCTTGATGCGGCAGGAGGAAAAGCACTTGCTCAGAAAGGACAGGACCTTGTATTCTCCAGGATCGAAAACAGCCCAAAACCTATTGTCGCCGCAGTGAATGGATTTGCACTCGGTGGAGGTTGTGAACTGGCGATGTCCTGTCATTTTCGCGTAGCAAGCGAATCCGCCAAATTTGGTCAGCCGGAAGTAAATCTCGGCCTGATCCCCGGCTATGGCGGCACACAAAGACTCGTGCAGCTTATTGGAAAAGGCCGTGCAATGGAGTTATTGATGACGGGAAATATGATAGATGCGGCAACTGCTCTTCAATTCGGCCTGGTCAATCATGTGGTAAAAGCAGAAGAACTGATCGATAAAGCGCGTTCCATCCTTTCGCTTATCAATACAAAAGCACCTCTGGCTATTGCAGGCTGCATCAAAGCCGCCAATGCTGTATACAATGAAGCAGAGAACGGGTATTCAATCGAGATCGAGACATTCGGCAACCTCATTGCATCTGCCGATGCCAAAGAAGGCGCCAGTGCATTCCTCGAAAAACGAAAAGCAAGTTTCAAAGGACAGTAAGCATTTCCGGAATATGATAAGCCGCCACTTCACTAATGGTTGGCGCACCTTTTGCATCAGTAATGATAAGGCGGATACTACTTACGTCCTGCGCAGGGAATACGAGTATCCGCTTTCTTCCTATCGTTGTTACCGCAATCTTTTTTGTCTCCTGTAATCCGTTCAACAAGATCACGTGTGCTGATTTCACAAACTGTCCCTTCGTAATATCTTCCTGCAACACGACACAATTGATCTTTTTTGTTGAATCAAATTTTATCCAGACACTCGCATTTTTATGATCAGTTATTTTTTCTGAACTCTTCGTATCTCCATCCGTGAACTTTGTCAGTTTGAAGATGCTTCCGTTTGTATGTAATTCAGCAGGACTTCCAAAGGCAATGTTATTGGCAAATGATTCATCCCGCAACGCCTTAAAGCCGATCAATGATGCGGAGTCCTTTTCATTGATCAACCCTCTTCTGTCCGGGGGCACATTCAGCAGTAACGTAGAACCACGGCCCACTGATTTCAGGTAAAGATCAAATAACTGTTGCGGCGTTTTTACTTTATCATCTTCCTGCGCATGATAGAACCAGCCTGGACGGATACTTACATCACATTCCGCAGGGATCCAGTTCTTACCATTGATATTTCCGTATGATAAGGTATCTGTCGACGGAGCCCCTATACCACGTGCGAAACCTGCTGTATCCAGATAGTTCCAGTTTGTCTCCCCCGCAATTCCTTTTTCATTTCCGACCCATCGTATATCCGGACCAATATCACTGAACACAACCGTATTTGGAGCAATAGCCCTGATCGTTCGTTCAAAACGTTTGAAATCGTATACCTGTTTCTTACCATTAGGCCCTTCTCCATTTGCTCCATCCCACCAGAATTCAAAGAATGGTCCGTACTTCGTTACTAATTCTTTCATGGTATTGATGTAAATATCGTTGTAGGCGGCTGTGCCATACTGCGGATGATTTCTGTCCCAGGGAGACAGGTACACTCCGAACTTAAGTCCGTATTGCTTGCAGGCCTGCGACAATTCTTTTAGCACATCACCCTTACCGTTTCTCCATGCACTTTCGCGTACTGTATGTTTGGAGAAATTGCTTGGCCACAGGCTGAAACCATCATGATGTTTTGCGGTGATGATGATGCCTTTTGCTCCCGATGCTTTGGCAATGCGCGCCCACTGCCGGCAATCGAGCGCAGATGGGTTGAATATATCAGCCTGCTCATCTCCCTGGCCCCATTCCTTATCCGTGAACGTATTCGGCCCAAAGTGAATGAACCAGTAATATTCCATGTCATGCCAGGCAAGTTGCTGCTTTGTAGGAACGGCCTGTTTCGGCGCCTGCCCATAAACCGAAATGCAAAGCACCAGGCCAAACATGGTTATTATCACTCTATTCATGGTGTGTTGTTTGGAATATGTAATCAAAGAAAAGGCCATACAATTTATTCTACCGTCATTACTTCAGGATAATCTCAATAACGGTATCGGGCCCGGATAACTGAACGCCTTCGAGACTGATAGAAACACTGTCTTTCTGCTGTTTGAACTTAACCGATACATTATTACCCATTTGCTTAACAGAACTGATCTTCCATATTCCGGGTAATATCAATTGATTCTCTGATGGCATTCTGAACAGGTGTATATACACTCTCTTTTCTTTCTGGGTAGTAACGCCCCATGTTTGTGGAGTAATCGGGCCTTTTCTTGTGCCATATACACTTTCACCAAACTGCTTCACCCATTTGCCGGCGGTGGCAAGCGTATCCCTGAATTCGGGTTGTACCTCTCCGCTCGGCATTGGTCCAATATTCAGCAACAGGTTAGCATCTCTTCCTGCGGCGCCAACCAGTAGTTGAACCGTTTGTTCTGCAGTCTTGTATTTGCGGTCTGTGATATTATAGCCCCATGAACCGTTGATCGTCTCGCAGGTTTCCAATGGGAGTTCCGATGCCTTCTGAAAACTCAAACCGGATTTGTTTTCACCGGGAAGATCGCGCTCAAACATCTGGAAGTCCTCACCGTTGATCGGCGAAAGATGATGATTATTTCCGATCATGCATTTTGGTTGAAGGCGATGTATCAGCCCATAGATCTCATCATACTTCCAGTCAATTCTTGAAGAACGGTCAGCATCACCTTCAGGGTTTGTCTGATCCCAATGACCATCAAACCAGATAGACATGATCTCCCCGTAATTGGTAAGTAATTCGGTAAGCTGGTTCTTCATGAACTTCAGGTAAGAAGCGTAATCACTTTTTTGTGTGCGTCCGGTACCCTTTCCGGTTCTGCCTGTTTCATACGGATAATCATTCCGCGACCAGTCGAGCGTTGAGTAGTACAGACCAAGCTTTATTCCCTGTCTTCTGCACTCATCAGCAAGCATTTTCAGCACATCTTTTCCATAAGGCGTATTGGTGATCTTCCATTCTGATTGTTTGGTATCCCAGTTGGAGAATCCGTCATGGTGACGGGATACAAATACGATGTATTTCATACCTGCGTTCTTCGCCGCAGATACCCATTTTGACGCATCAAAATCAACCGGACTGAATGCGCGGAGCATCCGCTTATAGTCTTCAACTTTAATATTCCTGTTGTTCATTACCCATTCTCCATCACCAAGCATACTGGAGATCCCCCAATGAATGAACATCCCGTAGCGATTGTCACGGAATTGCTGACGCGCAGCAAGGTTCTCCGGAGTTGGGGTATATTCCTGGGAATTAACGCAAAGAGTTCCATAAATGGCAAAGGCGAGGAGAAAAAGCTTTTTCATTTTATCAGTTATATTTTATAGCAGGTAATATCCTTGTCTGGCGTAATTTCCCCTGATTTGCGAAGATCAATGCACCGATGCGTAGATTAGTTTCCAACCACAGACAGCTATCTGCGGATCAGCGAGCCTATCTCCGTAAATCAGCGGGAAACTATGCCGCAATAAATCTACGTCAATCGGCTATATAAAACCAGCTTACCGGATTACCTTTTCCCACGATATCTCCTAACTTTGCCACCCAAATCATTTTTTCATCTTTTCTCTAAATACAGATTATGGGATACAGAATCGAAAAAGACACCATGGGCGAAGTGCAAGTGCCTTCGGACGCGTATTATGGTGCGCAAACTCAGCGTAGCATCGAGAACTTCCAGATTGCACAGGATATCAACAAAATGCCAAAGGAGATCATCCGTGCATTTGCCTATCTCAAAAAAGCAGCAGCGATCACCAACCAGGAAGCAGGTGTGCTGCCCAAAGAAAAGTCTGATCTGATCGGACAGGTATGCGATGAGATCCTCGAAGGAAAACTGGACGCTTACTTTCCATTGGTGGTTTGGCAAACAGGTTCCGGTACACAAAGCAACATGAACGTAAATGAAGTAGTGGCCTATCGCGGACATGTGATCAAAGGCGGTTCACTTACTGATAAAGAGAAATTTCTGCACCCTAACGACGATGTAAATAAATCACAGTCATCCAACGATACTTTTCCAACAGCGATGCACATCGCGGCATATAAGATCCTGCTGGAAACAACGATCCCCGGCATCGAAAAGCTGCGTAATACGCTTGCAGAGAAAAGCAGGAAATACATGAACGTGGTGAAGATCGGCCGCACTCACTTTATGGATGCCACTCCGCTTACCGTGGGACAGGAATTCAGCGGATATGTATCACAACTGGATCATGGTCTGAAAGCGATCAAAAATACTTTGCCGCACCTGAGTGAACTCGCCCTTGGAGGTACCGCCGTTGGTACGGGCATCAACACACCGAAAGACTATTCGGTCAACGTTGCAAAGCATATTGCCAGCCTGACCAATCTTCCTTTCATCACCGCTGAAAACAAATTCGAAGCACTTGCAGCGCACGATGCCATCGTGGAAGCTCATGGTGCATTGAAAACTGTGGCAGTTAGTTTGATGAAGATCGCCAATGATATTCGCATGCTTTCTTCAGGGCCAAGAAGTGGTATAGGAGAATTGTTCATTCCAGACAATGAACCAGGTTCATCTATCATGCCCGGCAAAGTTAATCCTACACAATGCGAAGCGCTGACGATGATCGCCGCGCAGGTACTGGGTAACGATGTTACTATTAATATCGGTGGAGCTACCGGTCATTTTGAACTGAATGTGTTCAAGCCGGTGATGATCTATAATTTCCTGCACAGTGCGCGCCTGATCGGTGATGGTTGTGTTTCCTTTAATAATAAATGCGCAGCAGGCATTGAGCCGATCGAAGCGAACATCAAAAAACACGTTGACAATTCATTGATGCTGGTTACCGCGTTGAATACAAAGATCGGTTACTACAAAGCGGCAGAGATCGCACAGACAGCTCATAAGGAAGGAACAACATTGAAGGAAATGGCAGTGAAACTGGGATATGTTACTCCTGAAGAGTTTGATGCATGGGTGATCCCGGGAGATATGGTTGGCGAGATCAAATAAACTTGTGATAGAATCAAAGGCGAAGGCCGTCTGTTTTTCAGGCGGCCTTCTCTGTTGTTAGTGCTCAGGTGGAATTGATCTGCTGTTATCAAGAATGCACAACAACGGCCGGCTTAACAGTTAGCACACAATCGTATTTTTTCGATCCTGAAAACTATTATCACGATTTTCCATTCATTTTTCGGCAGGCTCTATTGCATAATCCAGTAAAAACTTCCATTTTAGCATTCGTAAAAGTTAAATCCGAATCTATGAAAGAAACAAAACACTCTTATATTTCAGCTTATCCCCTTAAGGTAATGGAGCAGGCGGTGGCGGGAGAACCCGGAACAAGAAATGACCAGGCTGCATATCTGAAGGAATTGCTGGATAGCAGAGCTAAATCGATCAGCCGTATAAGAGTCTCTCCAATGGCTGACCCTTACAAAGCGCCCGTCAATGATTCGCTGATCAGAACGAGCATCCCTTCCTGATCACATTTATTTTGCCCTTTACAGGTAACTCACGGTAGGATCTATCGTGGTTTTACGATACTATTAAAAAGCCCCTTTGAGGGCTTTTTTTATTGGAAATGTGTAATAGCCTGCAAATGTTCCATCTATAAGGCAAAAAATAAAATAGCAAGGAGAATATGCAATAAAATTACTACTGTCCCGATGAGAAACCTGTAGTGAATACACGCGCTTGATAATGAACAAAGTACTATTGCTTTCCATTGCTAATCCATGTATTTTGGTGGCTGTTAATCCATCTATTGAATCACCCTAATCCTGCTTATGAAAACAGCTTTACATCACACATCTGTTCGGGCGTCTGGCAAACGGCGGACATTGCTGCACTGTTTTCTTGCGTTATGCGTATTACCGTGTGTTGATGCGTTTGCTCAACCAACCGTAACCACCGGTAAGAGCTTCGTTAATATCAGCCGGCCCAATGGCGGAACATTCCTTCCTGGAGACATCATCGAAGTAAGGGCAACCATTGCCGTGATCGGAGGAGGTACTACCGCTGCAACCCGGCTGAATAACCTGCGCTATAATGACACGATCAACCTCACGAAGTTTGAGTACATTGATAATTCACTGCAGATGATCTCCAATGAAGGTCGTTTGCAGACTGCTTATTCCGACAATGCAGATCTGGACTCAGGGCATATCCATAAATCGTCAGGCCGTATCCGTTTCAACATCGGTAACAGCGCAGGCGCTGCGGACGTAACAACACAAGGAGAATCAGGAACTGGCTCGGGTCGTTTATGGGGTAGTGGAGGAATGAGGCCCTCCTTCTTCGGAAGTACCTGTATCCGTGTCTATGCATTTCGGGTAAGAATAAAAAATGACGGCAGTGTAGCTGTTGGTGAAACGATCGATATGCCTGCCGGTAACTTCAGGTATAACCGTGGTTCAAGCGGCTCTTTGTCAAGCTCTGATTTCACACCCTATAAGATCAGGATCTCTCCTGACTATGGCCTTTGCGCCAATGCTGCCGGATCAAACGCGATCGTCGGCGAATCAGGTGGAACATTCGGATCCGGTACGGCGCAGAACAGGGCCGGAGGTACTTCATTCGTACCGTTGCCTTATACGATGCTCGACTTCGGAGCAAATACACCAAACGATAACTACTATGGCCTTGCCAACACCACCAGTACTGACGGGACTGTGAATCCCAATGTCAATTACTCGTCAGGATCAGGAAGCGGTTCGCGCGTGTTCGGTGTCTGGGATATCATCGGTGACCATACAGGTGCAGCCGACCAAACACTTGGCAACTGGCCGGGAACCGGTGGTTACACTGTTGTGGTAAATGCCAGCTACGAAACAAACAGAGCGTTTACACAGAATATCAGTGGTCTTTGCGAAGACACCTACTACGAATTCTCTGCGTGGTTCAGAAATATCTGCCGCCGATGCGGTTGCGACTCCAGCGGTAAAGGATCCACAGTTCCTGGCTACAGACCTGGCCCCAGCAATGACTCCTCCGGTGTACGCCCCAACCTCAACTTCCAGATCGATGGCGAAGATGTTTATACCAGTGGTAACATCGCTTACACCGGCACATGGGTTAAAAAAGGTTTCGTGTTCAAAACAAAAACCGGCCAAACCAGTATGACCGTAACCATCCGCAATAATGCACCTGGTGGTGGTGGTAACGATTGGGCAATTGATGATATCGGGGTTAGAACCTGCTTACCCAACATGAAGTACTCACCCACAATGACCCCCACTGTTTGCCAGGGAAGTCCCTTCAAAGTAACAGATACGATCCGATCATATTTTGACAACTACCGCTTTCATCGCTGGCAAACAAGTATGGATAACGGCGTGACGTGGACAAACGTTTCCGCTGTGATAGACAGTACGCCACACTACAATGCCGCTTTGAACATGTACGAATACTGGAGTTCTTATATCAACCCGCTGATCACCGTAGCGGATAATGGACGCCGATACAGGTTAGTGATTGCAACCAGCACAGCCAACCTTACCAATAACTCCTGCCGGACCACGGATGAAATGAACGGAGTTACCCTAACAGTGAATGATTGCGGTGGAACGCTGGCCACGAAATTCCTGAACTTCAGTGGATCCGTTCACAATAACAAGAGCGTGCTGAAATGGACGGTCACCGGCGAAGAGCAAGATGCGATCTACGGCATCCAGCGAAGTGCTGACGGAATCAACTACGCCAGTATTGCGACAGTCAATGGAACCGCAACATCGGGTTCAGATCAGACATCATACGCCTTTACTGACCCCGAAGATCTGACCAGGAAAATGCACTATCGCATCTTTGTTCAGACAAAAGACAACCGGGGAACGTTCTCACGCACATTACAGCTTGAAGCAAAACAATCTCCTTTTGCCTTTATTTCAGTCGTCAATCCATTCCAGCGTGAACTGTTCTTTGACATCTCTACTGATCGCAATGGAACAGCTAAAGCAGAACTGATCGACAACATGGGGAAAACAGTTAAACGGAAAACACTTGAACTTCGTGAAGGTGTTAATCAGCTTTCCCTGGCTGAAACAGACGCTCTGCCAACCGGAATCTACATCCTGAGAGTTGAATGCGGAGGAATCGTGATCACCAGGCGCGTGTTAAAGCAGGCACATTAAAAGACCCTGATCAACTGTGAGGAATAAAAAAAGCGCCCCGGATATAGAACCCGGGGCGCTTTTTTTATGTATTCAATACTTTCAATGATCAGGATACCTGCACTTTATCACTTACTTCCGCATTCGTCTCAACTGTCTGATGCTGATCTGCATCATTCTTTTTAAACAATCTCTTCTGGAAAATAAACAGCGTGATAACGCCAACAGAGATTGAAGCGTCCGCGATATTGAAGATCGGGCTGAAGAATTCAAAGTCCTCGCCTCCAACAAAAGGAACCCATGAAGGATAGGTAGACCGGATCAGGGGAAAATGAAGCATATCCACCACACGGCCATGCAAAAAACCGGCATATCCTTTTTCAGGGAACATTTTTGCGACATACGAATAAGAACTGTCTTCGAAGATCATTCCATAGAACATGCTATCGATCAGGTTACCCAATGCGCCGGCATAGATCAGCGAAGCACAAATGATAAACCCTTTACTGTAGCCCTGCTTAACGATCCGACCGAGATACCAGGTGCCAAATATTACCGCGCCGAGGCGAAAGAGCGTAAGTGCCATTTTGCCCCATTCGCCGCCAAATTCCCAGCCCCAGGCCATTCCTTTATTTTCAATAAAGTACAATCGAAACCATGTCAGCCCCGTCACGTGTGTATCGCCAAACGGGTAACTGGTTTTGATCCAAATCTTGAGTACCTGGTCTGCCAGGATAATAAGAACGATTAGAAGGATAGCATTTCTAAGCTTCACTATATCAGGTTTAAGTAGCAAATATAAGGGAACCCGGGAGATCGTTCTTCGTTCACGGCAGTTTAGGGTTTACACGTAAGTTCAAAGCCGGTTGTTTTAATTTGATAGGGGACAAAGAAATGCCTCCAGGGGTAATAGTCACCGCGTCATCTCTCTCTTTTTTAGGTGACCTTTCGACCTGTTGCCCGGCCGCGAAAGCAGATCGGGGAGTCGGGCCAATAAGGAAGATCATCAATCAGAAAAAATGAGGTAACGATTAGTCCCAAGTGGGATTCCTGGAATCCTCTGATAATAAAAGTGTCCAAACATGTCGAACATGTTGTTCGATATATCTGATGCCGCTTTCTTAATGAATGTGCGAAGTCTCCCCCTTCGGGCTGCCGTGTACCCACATTTTTCCTTTTATATGACCGAATAATTTCTTGATAGCTTGATGGCGTAAAGGAACGCTGCGGACGCGGCGATACGCGACGCGCGCGGCGAATACAAAGTCTGCTATGGCTGTTTTCGCTGCGTACGTCGCGTATCGCCGCGTCCGCAGCGTTCCTTTACGCCATTCAAATACTTATGGGTACACGGTAGCCACCAAGGGGAGATTTAGAGGGGGCCCTACGCCAGGCCGCCAGCAGAAATCAAGATTCCTCGAAGTAAACCCTTTTCACCCGTTGTGATATCCCGGTCAGGATCTCGTAAGGAATGGTTCCCGCCCAGGTGGCGAGTTGCTGTACTGGTATCTCCTTACCAAAGATGATCACCTCATCTCCCTCCTGCACACCCGGAATACCGGTCACATCGATCATCGTCATATCCATGCAGATCGTCCCAACAACAGGCGCATCATGCCCACGGACATGCATTTTACCAGTCCCATAGCCCAGTTTGCGCGAATAACCATCCGCATAGCCGATACGTACCGTCGCAATTAATGAATCTCTTTCAATCACTCCTCTTCTGTTATAACTGACCGTTTCTCCGGCTTTCAGCTGTTTCAACTGCGCAATCGTTGTTTTTAAAGTGGTCACCGGTTGTAACCATGACTGATGAACCGCTGCGCTGTCAACACCGTACATGCCAATTCCCAATCGCACCATGTCCAATTGCAATTCAGGCAAACGAAAGATCGCGCCTGTATTGGAAATATGCCTCAGAAAAGGATAACCGATCCGCGACAGGTTAGCCGCTGCCTGTTGATACCGGGCATACTGCCCCATCGTATATGCATCTTCGCCCGGGTCTTCACTTGCTGCAAGATGCGAAAACACCGATTGCACTTTCAGCAATGGTGAAGCGGCAAGTATATCCGCCAGTCGCTCCGTATCGTCAACCGCAAAACCAAGGCGGTTCATGCCGGTCTCGATCTCTATATGTACAGGATATTGTTGCAATCCTTCATTTTCAAGAAAACCCTGGAATGCATGCAGCATGGCAAATGAATAAATATCCGGCTCCAGGTTATGCTCAACGATCGACTCAAATGCAGTTACTTCCGGGTTCATCACCATGATCGGAAGCGTGATGCCAGACTTGCGCAACTCCACCCCTTCATCAGCATAGGCCACACCGAGGTAATCGATCTTATGATACTGCAGGATCCCGGCGATCTCCGCCCCCCCACTACCATAAGCAAAGGCCTTTACCATGGCCATGATCCTTGTGGACGGTTTTAATTGCTGCTGGTAGGCTTTCACATTACTGACCAATGCATCAAGATTGATCTCCAGCACTGTCTGATGTACTTTCTGCTCAAGCAACTGAACGATCTGCTCAAACCCGAAGACACGGGCCCCCTTTATCAGGATCGTCTCTTCTTTAAATTGCAGGGAAAGAAACTGACGGATATAATCTGCCGTGGAAGCATATAATTCTATTACAGGCAACTCCGTTTCGTTTACGGCAATTCGCTGTAATGCGGCAGAGATATGCTCCCCGATACCGATCAACCTTGTTACGCGATGTTTCTTAAGCGTATCAATGATGAATGGATAAAGGTTCCCGTCATCAGCTGCACTTTGCAAAAAATCTGACAGGATAACCGTCTTTTTTGAATTGTTTGTCTGCTGATCGAGAAAGTTCAGCGCGATCTCAAGTGAATCCAGGTCGGCACTATAGCTATCATTGATAATAGTGCAATGATTGATCCCTTTCTTCAGTTCAAGCCGCATATTCACTGGCTGAAGAGAGCGCATCCCCCTGACCAGGGTCTGACTATCTTCTCCGAGTTCCATCGATACTAAAAAACAATGTACGGCATTCTCTATCGATGCATCATCCGTAAAAGGAATGCTGAAGACCATTTCTTCACCTGGAAACTTCAGCGATATTTCAGTAGTGTTTTTCTCTTTTTTGATACCGGTAAGCAATACATCATTTGCCTCCTTCTTCCCCCAAAGGATCTTGCGTTTACCGGACGCATTTATAACATCAGCAACTCCCTCATCATCTCCATTGGCAATGATAAGCGAGCTGTGCGCAAACAGCAGCATCTTTTCCTTTAGCTTCTGCGAACGACCTGCGAACCCTTCACTGTGCGCTTCACCGATATTGGTCAGAAGACCAATATCCGGCCTGATCATCGCCTCCAGCTTTTGCATCTCACCTGGCTGGGAAATACCCGCTTCAAATAAACCGAGATTGTGATGTTCATTGATCTGCCATACACTGAGGGGCACCCCGATCTGTGAGTTATAGCTTTTCGGACTGCGAACGATGTTAAAACGCGAGTGAAGCAATTGATACAGCCACTCTTTAACGACGGTTTTCCCATTGCTTCCTGTAATCCCTATTACCGGAATATTGAACGCTTCGCGATGATAGGTGGCCAAACGTTGCAGAGCGATCTGTGTGTCATCCACAAGCAAAAAAGCAGCCTGCGGATAAGCGGCGGCATCTACCGGCGTGCTTATCACAAAACTGCGAATGCCTTTCTTATATAATTCCGGAATGAACTGGTGTCCGTCACGCCGTGGACCTTTCAAAGCGAAGAACAGTGCCGTAGCCGTAGCATAAACTTTCCGGCTGTCCAGCAGCAATTGTTCTATCACCCTTTTATCTGCGGTAGAAGGGGATCCGATAACACCTGCGATATGATCTAATGTATGTTTCAAACGGAGATTTGTTGCCGCCCTTTAATACACTTCGTCTTCCTTTACTTCTTTGGGCAGGCCTTTTTTCTTAATAAAAATGGAATAGAAGATCGCGCCGGATATACAGACCAGGATCACACCAAGCGAGATAAATACCTGGGTCGGTTTATCAAGATACTGGTTGATCCATTTCTCAGCAAGCATTTTTGCGCCAATGAACACGAGTACGATCGCAATGCCATGTTGCAGGTAGTCAAACTTGTTCACCGCACCACGCAACAGGAAGAAAAGCGAGCGCAATCCGAGAACGGCAAATATATTAGACGTATAGATAACCAGTTTGTCGCGGGAGATCCCCATCACTGCCGGTATGGAATCCAGCGCAAATACAAGGTCGATCGCCGCCAGCATAATGATCACCACAAAGAGGGTCGTGTACCTGCGCCGGCCATTTTCCTTTACCGAAAACTTGCCGTCCCCATCATGGGGCACCAGCGGCAGTACACGCTTCAACAGCCTGTACATTTTTGTTTCATGCGGATCAAATGCTTCGTCCTGGTTTGCGGTAAACATCTTGAACCCTGTATACACAAGGAATACCCCGAAAATATATAAGATCCAGTGAAAACGATCTACCAGCGCAACACCTACTGTTATAAAAACGATACGGAAGACAATTGCCATCAGTATCCCGATCAGAAGAACGCGGCCGTAATGCTTTTCTTTAACACTGAACGAAGCAAAAATGAGGATGAAGACAAAGATATTATCAATACTCAGACTCCATTCCATCAGGTAAGCACTCAGGTATTCAAGTGCCAGGGTCTGGCCATTTTCTATCCACATGAAGACGAAGAATGCGAGCGCAAGACCAACCCAGAAAAACGTTTGGTATAAAGCCTGCCTGATCGTCACTTTCTGATTTTTCTTACTCAACAAGCCCAGGTCGAAGACCAGTGCAAGTACTAAAACACACCCAAACACGAGGTAGGTGATCTGATCAGTTGTCATTCATGAAGAAATTAGGTAGCAAAGATACTGCTGGACAATGAGATTCTTGAAAGAGGTTGGGCTCTTGGAGGATAATGAGGTAATATAAAGCAACCAACCCGGTATCATTCCGGCACCGGGTTTCAGCAGGTAGCACCCTTGATCACATCACCCCCATCACGTCACCCGGAACTTACGCTATATACTTTCTTTTCCTGATATACTGGAATATAAATCCTGCTATGATCACGAGGATCACAGGCAGACCTATATTTAAGAATTGCCACATAACTCTGTTCTCTTTCACCTTTTGAGAATCAAGCAAGCGAAGAACAATATCCTTATTGCGGGTTTCGCTGATCGCCGGATTATTCACCAGGTACTCCACACAGGTTTGCAGGAACTCCCGGTTTGCCACTGGAACGAAATAGCGGCCTGCATCCGTTTGCCGCTCGCTTTCACGATAAGTATATCGGTTCCAACCCATTGGAAGAGGTTGCGGTGGATTGCCGTTCTCGCCGGGAAGCATATCGTTCAATACGATATCACCGTCACCCACTACGATGATCTTTCCAGGTTCGGTCCCTTCACCACGAAAGTCCACACCCACTGCCGCAAGGCTGTCTCGCTGCGCCTGCGAAGCACGGTTCCGGTATAAGGAAGTGAATTTCCCTTCCAGCATCATCGCCACGGGGATCCCGTTTTTATTGAATTTCGCATCCTCCGGGGTATTCCTGTTCTCATTGAAACTGATCAGCGCTGGCGTGCTGATCGTGCGTGAATGCGCCGAAGAAGCCAGCAATACCGTCTTTTTAATACCCGGCACCTGTATCGTATCGATGGAATTGGCAAACCTGCTGCCGATATAACCAGGGATCTTACTCATTATCTGACCTGTACCCGGCGAGAACAAGGGATAGTAGTTCCATCGAAGAAACTCCATCTGCGGATTATCCGCCGTGCCGCCGACAACCAGCGGGATCATGTCGCACTGAAGGTCCATGATGAGATCTGGATTCACGCGCAGACCATAACGGAAGAAAAGATCGGTGAGGTTAAGGTTACGGTCATATGCGATCGTTTCAGGTTTGAATGAGAGACTATCCTGCTCCGCGATCAATGCGTCCATAAAACAAAGCAACTTTCCTCCCCGCATCATATACTGATCGATCTTCAATTTTTCCTGCTCCGTAAATTGCGTGATCGGTTTAACGATCATCAGCAGGCCCATGCTATCAGGGATCGCAGGGAAGTTCTGAAGATCAAACATCCGGAAATCATATCCTTTACTGAGCGTCTGGCTAAGATCCCAGGCTTTATAATTGGTAGGCTCTCCGTTCCCGACTGCATAACCAATGATCGGCTGGCGGTTCTGGCTTAAGTTGTCGAGTGTCTTTGCAAACTGGTATTCCATTAATGCCTCCGCACTGTTGATCTCCTCCTGGGAGATCCGGCCGCTTGCACCGGGATATAAATTCACCAGTGCCTGCCGCCCATTGTAACGCATGACGGCAACAGGAAATATTATGTTACTGCTTTGACCAGCATCTTTCTGTACGGTAAGATTGATCGGCACAGCACCCATATTCACCAGCGAGTCTCCGAACATCACATCAGATCCAGGGATCTTCTCCTGCGGAGAAACAAACCTGTACTGGATATTTGATCCGTTCCGGTCTTTCATCAGCTGCAGGAACTCCTGGGTACTGTTTGCAAGCTTGCGAAACCCCGACGGGAACTCTCCCTTCAGAAAAACATCGATCTCCACAGGGCCGTTCAGATTGCCCAATAAAGAACTGGTTGCGCCACTGAGCGTATATCGTTTCTCTTTCGTAAGATCGATCCTTGTATGCAAAACAGACGCCGCAAGATTGATCATCACAAGCGCAATGATCAACCACAGCCATCCCAGTTTTGATGTAATAATGTTATCTGTTAGTTTGCTCATGCTGCAGATCCGGTTTTATCGGTAGCTAATGATATTGGTTAGTTTGATCAGCGTTTTATAAGATTTCTTCCTGTAAGAAGTAAAAATAAAAAGGTGACAGTGATAAAATAGATCACGTCCCTGGAGTCTATCACCCCGCGACTGATACTGCGATAATGAAAATCAATACCGATCATTTCGATGTAATAGTCGGCACCACCTTCAAGCCCGGGCATCCGGCTGATGGCGCTGAATCCATAGTACAACAGTGCACAGGCGATCAGGCTTATGATAAACGCAACAACCGCATTACTGGTAAAACTGCTGGTGCAAATGCCGATCGCAGTAAACGCGGCGGCAAGGAAGAACAGTCCGATATACGACCCGATAGCTGCCCCTGTATCAATCCCTTCATTCGCTGATAATTGTTGAATGGAAAAGAAGTAAACAATGGTAGGAAGCAGCGCGATCAGCACAACGATCAAACTGCCCATGTATTTTCCCCATACGATCTGCTGCCTGCTCAAGGGCCTCGTCTGCAGGATCTCAAAAGTTCCCGTCTTGAATTCCTCTGCAAAACTCCGCATCGTGATCGCGGGTATCAGCAACAACAGTATCCACGGCGCCAGCTCAAAAAACCGGTCAAGCGATGCATACCCGAAATCCAGAATATTGTCATCAAATACAAAAAGCATCAATCCATTCACCAGCAAAAAAACGATGATGGCGATATACCCGGTCAGGCTGGAGAAAAATTGTCGGAGTTCTTTTTTGCAAACAGACCACATATCGCAAATATAGAGACGCGAATTTTAATACACGAATTTCGCTAATTAGCATCCTAAATAAAAAGGGTCCCCCGTGTGCAGGAGACCCTTTTCAAATATTAATTGATTAGCGAAATTCGCGTTGTCGTATTCGCGTTTATACGGAGAACGATTCACCACACCCGCAGGTCCTGTTCGCATTCGGATTATTAAAGTAAAAACCTTTTCCATTCAGGCCTTCAGAGAATTCGAGGGTGGTGTTAACGAGATAAAGAAGACTCTTGAGATCGGTTACGACTTTCACACCATTGCTTTCAAAAACCTGATCATTCGGACGGCTTTCATTGTCGAAATCGAGCTTGTAACTGAGCCCGGAGCAACCTCCGCCGACAACGCTTACTCGCAAGAACCATGTCAGATCATTGTCCCGGCCAGCCTCAGCCAGTAGCTGCTCCACTTTCAATTTCGCTTTATCACTTACAATGATCCCGTTTTCCAATGCTATATTCATAGTATACTCGTTATTGATACACGTATTTATTTAACACTCCGGAGTCCGATATGTTGTGCAGAACCCCGTTTTTTTCTGTCTGGTGACAGGAAATTCTACCAGATCTCGCTCAGATCCACGCCTTTCCTGTACATTTTCCAAATTTCGCTGGTCTCGCGCAGTTTTTCTACTGTTTCTTTCACTTTTTCTATGGCAAAATCAACCTCTTCTTCCGTGGTAAAACGTCCCAGAGCGAAACGAAAAGAGCTGTGCGCCTGCTCGTCGGGAATTCCCAGTGCTTTTAATACATAGGAGGGTTCAAGCGAAGCAGATGTACAGGCTGAACCGGAAGAAACGGCCAGGTCCCTGTTAAAACCCAGCATCAGCATCTTGCCTTCCACGTAATTAAAGGAGATATTGGTCACATGAGGCAGAACATGGACCCGGTCGCCATTCAGCGTCGTCGCTTCCAGCTGCAATAAAGCCTCACGAAGCTTATCACGGAGTTTACCCAAACGATCCGCTTCGGCATCCATTTCCCTTGCGCAAAGTTCTGCCGCTTTACCCAGGCCAACGATCCCCGGCACATTCAGTGTCCCGCTGCGATAGCCCCGCTCATGACCGCCGCCATCCATCTGAGCAGTGAGTCTCACCCTTGGGTTTTTCCTGCGGACATATAACGCGCCCACGCCTTTCGGACCATACATTTTGTGGGCGGAAAGGGATAGAAGATCGATGCCATCACGCTGCACATTAACAGGGATCTTGCCGATCGCCTGCGCGGCATCTGTAAAAAATAACACGTTATGCCTGCGGGCAATATCGCTCACTTCTTTCACCTGCATCACGGTACCCGTTTCATTATTTGCATACATCACGGCGATCAGGATCGTTCCCGGCCTGATTGCAGCTTCCAGTTCTTCCAGGTTCACCCGGCCATTTTTATCAACACTGATGTAAGTGACTTCCCCTCCCAGCTTTTCGATATGCGTGCAGGTGTCCAGCACCGCTTTATGTTCGATCCTGGTGGTGATCATATGGTTTCCCTTTCCGGCATACATCTCAAATACACCTTTGATCGCGAGGTTATTCGCTTCCGTTGCCCCGGAAGTAAAAACGATCTCCTGTGGCTCTGCACCGATCAGCGAGGCGACTTGCTGGCGCGCTACATCCACAGCATCTTCGGCTTTCCAGCCAAAGGAATGGTGGCGGCTGGCGGCATTACCGAATACCGACGTGAAATACGGCATCATCGCCTCCAGCACCCGTGGATCACACGGTGTGGTGGCATTATTATCCAGATATATCGGAAGCTCAGGCATTATGAACGATTATTTATCAATACAAAATTAGCAAGAATCTTTCCTGTATTTAAATTGCTACATTAGTTCCTCAAAATCAATAAAAATGCGAAAGATCGAACACATAGGCATTGCCGTTTCCAGTCTCGCCAGTTCCGTACCCCTGTTCGAAAAACTACTGGGCACCGCCTGCTATAAAACCGAAAGTGTCGAAACGGAACGTGTAAACACCGCCTTCTTCCAAACCGGTGAGAATAAGATCGAACTGCTGGAAAGCATCGATCCCGACGGTGTGATCGCCCGCTTCATTGAGAAAAAAGGAGAAGGAATACATCATATTGCCTTCGATGTGGAAGATATTGAAGCAGAAATGGCGCGCCTGAAAGCAGAGGGATTTGTGCTGCTTAACGAAACACCAAAGAAGGGAGCCGACAATAAACTGGTATGCTTTCTCCATCCGAAGCATACGAACGGGGTACTTGTTGAACTCTGCGCGAATGCGAATGACCACGAAACGCGAATGAGCACGAATGGCCGCGAATAAACGCGAATAACGTCTTACAGATTTGTATAATTGTTTCTTCTGCTTGGCAGATCATTGCCCCGGATCTTCGTCCGGAGTAAACTACCAGTTTCTATTAGGCAACTTACAGACAGACAGACTCCATGTCCTCACGGGCGGTCGAATTTCATACGACAATAATCCCAAACGACGCAGACCCGGGACAATGCGTTTTTCTTCATTCGCTTTATAGCGAATTAAGCCCTTAACCAATGAAGGTCCGGACACTGTCTTTCTATAATTAAAATGTAAACTAATGTCAATTCTGTAAGACGCTATTCGCGTTTATTCGCGGCCATTCGTGCTCATTCGCGTTTCGTGGTCATTCGCGTTTCGTGGTCATTCGTGTTTTGCGTTCGTATCTATTTTCGAATCAGAATTAACGATCCCGAGCTTTTCTACAGCAGCCTGGGCGGCAATTTGGGAGGCGTCTTTTTTATTGAAAGCTTTGCCTTCGGCGATGGATTTTCCGTCAATGACGGCAGCGATAGTGAAGAGGCGACGGCCATTTTCCAGCTTTTCATTCATTGTTTCAAACTCCAGTACACGGCCGTTCTTATTGGCCCATCCGTAAAGTTTGTTTTTGTGATTGATCTCCAGCGTTTCAAGATCATCCATGAACATATGTGGCTGAATGATATATTCCAGCACCCATTTGGACGTTTTTTTATATCCGGAATCAAGATAGATGGCGCCGACAAGTGCTTCGAGTGTATTTCCAAAGATCTGGCTCACTTTGAGTGAGCTGTCCATTTTGTTATAGAGGGTTACTTTTTTTAATCCCATCCGGGTCGCGATCTCGTTGAGCTGCTGCCTGTTGACCATTTTGCTTCTCATCTCGGTCAGAAAGCCTTCCTCTTTGTAAGGATAACGTTTGAAAAGATAATCAGCAATCAGGGCGCTGAGGATCGCATCTCCGAGATATTCAAGCCGCTCATTGTTCTCATCAGCCCCTTCGCGGACTGAGCGATGGGTAAGAGCAGTTTTGTACAGGGAAATAGCTTTGGGCTCAAAGCCTAAGATATTCTTAAGCTCCTTCTTAAAGGTAGAACCGGCGTGTTTTTTAAAAAGATTAGTCAGGAAATCCACAGGAATCAATCTACGAAAAAAAATTAAACGATTTCGGGTCAACAGATAAAAGAAAGTAAGTTTCTCAATTCGCCGACCTGTTCAAATGTAGGTTTAAAAGTTTAATAGTTTAAAAGTTTAATAGCTCAAACGCTCCGGATCAGAACTTTTAAACATTAAAACTATTAAACTTGTAAACTTTCGCCCCTGGCACACATGAATCTGCCGGGAAAGGCGGATGTGTTGACCCTTAGCCGATTAATCCTGGAATTTCTTTACTATAACACAGGCATTGTGACCGCCGAAGCCGAATGTATTGCTTAATGCAGCGTTCACGGTGCGTTTTTGTGCCTTGTTAAACGTAAAGTTCAGTTTAGGATCGAGTTCCGGGTCATCCGTAAAGTGGTTGATCGTGGGAGGGATCGTATCGGTTCTCACCGCCTGGATACAGGCAATGGCTTCGATAACACCGGCAGCGCCAAGGCAGTGACCTGTCATGCTCTTGGTTGCGCTGATATTAAGTTTATAGGCATGATCACCGAATACATCAAGGATCGCTTTTACCTCGGCGATATCGCCTAAAGGAGTAGAGGTACCATGTGTATTAATGTAATCTATGTCTTCCGGTTTCATGTTAGCATCAGCCAGTGAGGCCAGCATAACATTTTTAGCCCCCAGACCTTCCGGGTGTGGTGCGGTAATATGATGTGCGTCTGCAGTTGCTCCGCCGCCTACTACTTCGCAGTAGATCTTGGCTCCGCGGGCTTTTGCATGTTCTAATGTTTCAAGTATCAGTACGCCGGCTGCCTCTCCCATGATAAAACCGTCACGGTCCTTATCATAAGGGCGGCTGGCTGTTTTAGGGTCATCATTGCGTTCGCTCATTGCCTTCATGGCATTGAAGCCACCAACGCCCGCTTCGCTGATCACAGCTTCGCTACCGCCGGTTACAATGATATCAGCCTTGCCGATGCGAAGAAGGGTCAACGCATCGATAATGGCATTGGTGCTGCTCGCGCAGGCGCTCACCACCGCATAGTTCGGGCCACGCAGGTTATGACGCATGCTGATCTGTCCTGCAGCGATATCCAGGATCATTTTTGGAATAAAGAAAGGATTGAAGCGGGGAGTGCCATCGCCTTTTGCGAATTCCTGCACTTCATTCTGGAAAGTGATCAGACCACCGATCCCGCTACCGAGAACAACGCCGATACGGTCAGGGTTGATATTCTCTTTATTAAGGCCGGCATCCGCCATCGCCTGGTCACTGGCAACAAGGGCAAACTGGGTGAAGCGGTCAATTTTGCGCGCTTCTTTTTTATCCATGTACTGCGTCGCATCGAAGTTCTTCACTTCGCAGGCGAACTTCGTGCGGAACTTACTGGCATCAAACAATGTGATCATATCTGCGCCGGACACTCCATTGACCAATCCATTCCAGTATTCATCGATTGAATTACCCAATGGTGTCAAAGCTCCCATTCCAGTTACTACTACCCTTTTGAATTCCATATAACCTTTTATATTAAGTCAAAATTAAAAAGTAAAAAGTAAAAATATCCTATGTGAAAGAATGTAGCAGCTGAAAGACTGCTTTTTTTACTTTTTAATTTTGGCTTTTTACTTTACAGCGGGTTTATTGTAGAGAAAAAACCGCCTTCTCTGCATGTCACAGTCAGAAGGCGGAGTATTTTATTTCTCCGTCCACCTTTGCT
Organism: Terrimonas ginsenosidimutans; assembly: GCF_022012415.1. GTDB lineage: Bacteria > Bacteroidota > Bacteroidia > Chitinophagales > Chitinophagaceae > Terrimonas_A > Terrimonas_A ginsenosidimutans. The sequence goes on along the minus strand of NZ_JAKLTR010000005.1, from coordinate 255,581 downwards.
AAAGCTACGGCGGACAAGTCCATTCCATTTGATGTCTGCTGCAAATAATAATTTTTCCCAGTACAGGCGGAGATCCGCCGTAAAGAGCAAGAGCCTTATGTTTTGTAGCGAGACAGGCGATCTCCTATCAGGTTGAAAAGATTGTTCAATTATAAGCGGAGACCGCTTTTATGTTGAGCAGTTCATTCAGCAACAGAAAGACCGTTATATGCATTACTTAGCATGCTCTTCCAGGTAAGCTACAGCCTGACCAACAGTGGTGATGGTTTCAGCTTGCTCATCAGGAATGGAGATGTTGAATTCTTTTTCGAATTCCATGATCAATTCAACGGTGTCCAGTGAATCGGCACCCAGATCATTTGTGAAGGAAGCTTCGTTGGTTACCTCTGCTTCGTCAACACCCAATTTGTCAACGATGATCTTTTTAACTCTTGATGCAATGTCTGACATGTCGTATAAGTTTAGTTTATAGGGTGCAAAAATATACTTTTTGAGTAAACCAACATCGTAAAGGGCATTTTTTCCGGTTTGAAGCTAATAAATTGTGGGTAAAGGCATTAAGAGCGAGCGATGGCGGATGACCGATGGCCGATGGCCGATTTGCCTCCTTAACATGATACCTTTTCCTTCCCGCGAAGATTTCATCGGCCATCGGCCATCGGTCATCCGCCATCGCTTTTTGGCTGTCTTCCAACTTCTTTGTAATTTGACCACCCCCAAACGATCTTGTTATATATGGCTTTGAAAATCATTGATCACGGTTCTGCCGAGTACCAGCTGATGGTAAAGTTGCGCGATGATATCCTGCGCAAACCACTCGGGCTGAGCTTTACTGCCGAAGAACTGGAATCTGAGAAAGATAATATGCTGATCGCCGCATTTGAAGAGGAACGGATCCTGGGTTGCTGCATGCTGCTCGAAGAACAGGGAGGCACGATCCGCCTTCGCCAGATGGCTGTTTTAAACGATCTCCAGGGGAAAGGCGTTGGACGCGCCTTGATGAACTTTGCGGAAAATATCGCCCGTGACCGTGGATTCCGATCCATCAGGATGCATGCCCGCCTGAATGCCGTCGGCTTTTATGAAAAAGTCGGTTACAAAGTCAAAGGCGATCAATTCATGGAGGTGACCATCCCCCATTATGTTATGGAGAAAATGCTCTGAATTTCTTTAAGCAATACTTATAACAAAGCCGGCTGAATAGGTGATTCAGCCGGCTTTGTTATAAGTACATCCGTATTGGATCTATTTGACTTTCTCTCTTAACATACTACGCATCTCGTGCACTTCATCTATATCCCGGAACCCACTTTTCGGAACAAGCAAAAATGACCTCGCATCAAAATACAGGTGAAAGAAATTAGGACTTTCCACAAATTTGGTCAGCGATTTCCATGGCCATGATTTTTGCCCATGCTGGTGGATCAGGCTGAAATCAGCCTCTCCGAATTTCATACTGAACTCATGCCTGAAGGTTTCCGCCCGGCGATATACCATAAATGGCAGCACAAACCAGAAACTGATCATCAGTACCAACCATAAGGTGGTACCGATCAGGAAAGCAAATGGAGTGATCTTTTTAAACGCATACAGCGTGATAGAAAGGATAGCGAACGCATTTACCAGGATGATCATCGTTCTTATTTCAGGGCGGCTGATAAAGTGATAACGAAGAGCCTGAATGACCTGCGATTTTTCATATTTAAAATGGATCGTCATAATCGGAATAAGTTGTTTGCTACTGGTGCAAACGTACAATCTATTGTTTAGAGGTTAGCAAGTTTTTTATCCCGGAAAAGAGAAGGCCAGCCGTTAATGGCTGGCCTGTATAATCAATTTCGAAAGCGTCTATTTTACGTTGCCGCCGACTGCAGGAATATCGAAAGTTGATGCTACCTGCTCGTACGTCATATTCTGCAATTGGTCTTTTGTAAACCCTCCGTATTTCATAGACCTGCCGGAAAGACTTCCAGCGATCACGATATAACGATAGGCAATACCCGCGATCTGAGCAATCGGACGGTCAGCTCCATCAACCGGGTCATACGTAAAAGTGATCTTCCCAACGCTGGCAATAGCTCCATAATGCTGTCCATTGAAATTTTCGAGATAAGGAAGCAGAACCGCACTCGTCATCCTTGTATTTTGTCCGATAGTAAAGTTCTTACCATAACACAATACGACACCCCTGTCAAGGATAGCCTGTGTTACTGCAGTAGCAGCTCTATTGTACACAAGAGAAACGTTATAATTATTAGGTGCAATATATCCTTCCACCCAGTCAGCAGCTACTGTCGTATACCAATCTGAATAAATTGTTTGACCAGCCCCCGGAGTTCCCGGCGTACCTGGCGTACCTGCTGGCCCCTGCGCTCCTGCTGCACCCGCCGGACCTTCAGGCCCTTCCTTGGTACAACTGCTGGCAATAAATAAAACGGCTAATGACGAAAGTGCGAGGAATCTGAGCTTTCTCATAATTTGTGTTTTGGCAGTTAAATGGTTTACTAATATACACGGAAGCGGCTGATTTTTCGCTGCTCTCTAAAGTTAAAGGAAAAAATATCAAACCATCTCAGTTTTGAAAAAAAATAGCCCTCCCCTGAATGAGGCTGTGCCTAAAAAAATACATTTGTTATTATATAAAACCAAAACCCGATGCCCCGACTACTATCCATACTGACCCTTCTGACTCTTTCTGCATACACACCATTGCTGGCGCAATTCTCCAAAGGGATGCGGATGCCCGGTATGACCATTGGTAATGTCTTTTTCAATTCCGGCACTACCGAATATGCATCCACTTCACCAAATACCTCCGGCTATACATCCAATATTAATAAAGGAGGCTTCACTTTTTCCCCCGGCATAGGTTGGTTTGTGACTGACGAGCTTGTGGTAGGTGCACAACTGATCGCCGGCTATACTTACGATAAGAATATCGATGACCAGAATAATGTCACCTTCCGCAAGAATATTTACCGATCATTCAACGGGGGTATAGGAGCATTTGCAAGAAAATATTTTTCAACAACCAAAAGCCTTATTCCCTTTGCACAAGCCAGTTTGGCCGGTGGAACAGGATCCTCCAAAAGCGAAGGCTTTGTATATGCAACCAGTTATAAAGAGACGTATGCGGGAAAATCGTCGGGAGACTTCTTTGCGAATGCAGGTGTGCAGCTTGGTGTAACAAAGATGTTGAATGAACACGCGGGTATTGACATCTCTGCAGGCTACTTATTCTCTCATACAAAGAATACATTCAGTAACAACACGGCAAGAGATATAGACTTTAATGGCAGTATTGACGAAACAGGAGTGGAAGAGATCACTACAAAAAAGAATAATCATGGATTTATGCTCAGCGTGGGATTACAGTTGTTTTTGAAACGGTAACCCGCAGGAATAGACAGGCTTTGCCAAAAGCAAAAGTCCCGAACCATTTGGTTCAGGACTTTATAATTTTCCGTAAAGAGATTATTCTTACTTGTTCATCATCTGTTTGGCTTCGATGCTAAGCGTAGCATGAGGTACAGCGCGCAGACGTGCCTTGTCGATCAGCTTTCCTGTTACACGGCAAACTCCGTATGTCTTGTTCTCGATCCGCATGATCGCTTTTTCCAGGTGATCGATGAAAGTGATCTGGCGGCTGGCCATCTGGCTCAGTTGCTCTCTTTCCATGCTTACACTACCATCTTCCATGGTCATGTAGCGTGCTTCGTCCATATCACCGCCTTCGTCACGACGGGTGATCAGACCCTGCAGGTAAGCCAGCTCTTTCTTCGCAGCATCCAGCTTCTTATTGATGATCTCCCTGAACTCTGTCAGGTCTGAATCGGAATATCTCATTGTAGGTCCAGTGATCTCTTGCATAGGGGTGTCTAATACTGATTTAGTGAATTCGGGTTCATATTTAACGGCACTTTTCACCGTAGTTTTTGGTATCACTACTTTCGTGGGCCTTGGCGGTTCCTTTTTGATTACAGGTTTCGCGGTGGGCCGTATAGATACCAGGGACTGCGGATCATTCGCGCCAGGTTTCTTAACTGGTGGTGGTGGCGGCGGTGGTGGCGCGGCTTCGACTGGTTTGGCTGCAACAGGTTTTGTTTCAGCTTTTGGAGCCGGAGCTGCTTTAGCGGAAGCTGTTTTGGCCGGAATTGCTTTCGCAGGCACAGCCGCTTTTTTTAACGGTTCGGCTTTTTTTACTACGGGTTTCGCTGCTCCTTTTGCCGCTGGCTTCGCTGCGGGTTTTGCCGCAGGCTTGGCTTTGACAGGGGCTTTCGCCGCAGGTTTTTTTGCTACCGGCTTAGCGGCAGGCTTTGGTGCTTTTCCAGCGCTTTTTGCCGCTGGCTTAGCCGCTTTTTTAGGAACCGGTTTTTTGTTGTTAGCCATACAATTAGCCTTTTTTTGAAACAATCGCTTTTAATAAAACATCGTTTACTTCAATTTCAATACCATCACTTAATTCAGCCACTATTTCCAGCTTATCTGCCAGAATTTCGGCGCAAATATATTCTTTGAACTGCGAAATGGATTCCTTCATCCCGTTTGCAGCAGTCACGATAACTTCAATACGATCTGTCAGCTCGAATCCGCTTTCTTTCCTGATCTTTTGGATCCGGTTCACGAACTCCCTGGCATTGCCTTCAGCTTCCAATTGGGGGGTAACGGTAACATCGAGGGCTACAGTAAGGCTGCCTTTGTTGGCCACGGTCCAGCCCGGAATATCCTCACTGCTGATTTCCACTTCGGTAATCTGTAATATTACGGACTCGCCATCAATTGACAAATTATATTGCCCCTCTTTTTCAAGCCTAGCAATGTCTTCCTGAGAAAATTGTGATAAAGCTGTGGATACCGCTTTCATCTTTGGCCCGAGTTTCTTTCCCAAAGCCACGAAATTCGGCTTGATCTTTTTACTGATGAATGTATTATCAGGATTCAGATACTCCACTTCTTTCACATTCACTTCCGCTTTTACCAGGTCTTCCACTTTCTCCAGCTGCTCCTTCATCTTCGGATTCAACGCCGGGATCAGCACTTTCTGCAAAGGCTGACGCACTTTGATGTTTACCTTTTTACGGAGCGAAAGGATCAGCGAAGAAGCATCCTGCGCCAGCTGCATTCTTTCTTCCAGCGACTCATCGATCGCCTTTTCATTCGCAACCGGGAAGTCTGTATGGTGAACCGATTCTACTCCCGGGAACCTGTTCGTGATCGCATTCAGATTCCGGAACACCGCATCACTGAAGAACGGAGAGATCGGGGCAACCAGCCGCACCACCGTTTCCAGGCACTCATACAGCGTCTGGTAAGCACTGATCTTATCGCCGGAGTACTCGCCCTTCCAGAACCGGCGGCGGCAAAGACGCACATACCAGTTACTCAGGTGCTCATCCACAAAATCTTCCACTGCACGGCCAGCCTGTGTTGGCTCGTAATCATCCATCGACCCGGTCACCGTCTTCACCAAAGTGTTCAACGAAGAAAGGATCCAGCGATCGATCTCCGGTCTTTCCTCCAACGGGATGTATTTTTCCTGGAAAGAAAAACCGTCCACGTTAGCATAAAGCGCGAAGAACTGATATGTATTATAAAGTGTGCCAAAAAACTTACGCTGCACTTCTTTGATACCGTCCAGGTCAAATTTCAGGTTGTCCCAGGGGGACGCATTCGTGATCAGGTACCAGCGCGTGGCATCCGCACCAAACTTCTCAATTGTTTCAAAAGGATTCACCACGTTGCCGAGGCGCTTGCTCATTTTGTTGCCGTTCTTATCCAAAACCAGGCCATTGCTGACAACAGTCTTGTAAGCGACCGAATCAAATACGAGGCAGGCGATCGCGTGAAGTGTATAAAACCATCCTCTTGTCTGATCCACACCTTCCGCAATGAAATCAGCCGGGAAACTTTGTTTGAAGGTCTCCTTATTTTCAAATGGAAAATGCCATTGCGCATAAGGCATTGCACCACTGTCAAACCAAACGTCGATCAGATCAGGAACACGTTTCATCGGTTTCCCCGAAGGGCTTACCAGGATGATCTCGTCCACATACGGTTTATGCAGGTCAAGAATTCCTTCATGCAGGTAGTTCTTGTTCACATCTCCGCCAAGCACTTCGCTGGCCTTGCGGATGCCTGCATTCAGTTCTTCGATAGAACCGATGCAAACCTCTTCGCGGCCATCTTCCGTCTGCCAAACCGGAAGCGGTGTACCCCAGAAACGGCTGCGGCTCAGGTTCCAGTCAACCATGTTCTCCAGCCAGTTGCCAAAACGGCCTTCACCGGTCGAAGCCGGCTTCCAGTTAATGGTCTTATTCAATTGCACCATCCGGTCTTTGATCGCAGTGGTTTTAATGAACCAAGCTGACAACGGATAGTACAATACGGGTTTATCAGTTCTCCAGCAATGCGGATAACTGTGCTCGTATTTTTCTACTTTGAATGCGCGGTTCTCTTTTTTCAGTTTCACGCTGATGTCCACGTTCACATCCGCATAGGCTTTATCGTCCTTGTAGTTCTTTACAAACCGGTTGCTGAACTCTCCCAGCCCATTAACAAATTTTCCTTCAAGATCAACCAGTACAAGCTTTTCACGCTTATCATATTTGTTGACATGCGTGAAATACCCGATACCGTATTTGGTGCCAACCTTAAAGTCATCCGCACCAAAATCAGGAGCGGTGTGAACGATACCGGTACCATCTTCGGTTGTAACGAAGCTGTCGACCAGTATCCTGAACGGCTTTGCATTCTCTGTACTGTATTGGATTGAGTCTTCGAATGAGTTCGCTTCAAAGGGAAGCAGTTGCTCATAAGAAGCCCCTTCGATATCTTTTCCTTTGAAGGTTGTCAGGACGGTCCATGGCAGCAATTTTGTTTCAGCGGTATATCCGCCAAAATCTCCATTCTCGCCTTCTGGTTTGAAATATTTGCCAAGCAATGCGCTCGCGAGCACCACATTCACCGGAAGATGAGTATACGGGTTAAATGTTTTAACCAGCACATAATCGATATTGCCACCAACGGTTAATCCAAGATTGGAAGGAAGGGTCCATGGTGTAGTTGTCCAGGCCATGAAGAATACTTCATCGCTGGTATTATCCTGGCCCAATGCATTATAGAGAAAACCTGTCTTCTCGTCTTTTACTGTTTTGAACATGGCCACCACGGAAGTGTCTTTCACATCCTTGTAAGTTCCGGGTTGATTCAGTTCGTGTGAGCTCAAACCGGTACCGGCTGCCGGTGAATACGGTTGAATGCTTACGCTTTCATACAACAAGCCTTTTTTATACAGCTCGCTCAGTAACCACCAAAGTGTTTCGATGTATTCGTTCTTGAATGTGATATAGGGATCATTCAGATCAACCCAGTACCCCATTTTTCGGGTGATATCATCCCATTTGTCTTTATAGCGCAGAACGGCCTCGCGGCATTTCTGGTTGTATTCTTCGATGGAGATCTTCTTGCCGATATCTTCCTTGGTGATACCCAGTTCCTTTTCAACCCCTAATTCGATTGGAAGGCCATGCGTATCCCAGCCGCCTTTGCGTTTTACCTGGAAGCCTTTCATGGTTTTATAGCGGCAAACCAGGTCTTTCAGCGTGCGGGAAATAACGTGGTGGATGCCGGGCATACCGTTCGCGCTGGGCGGTCCTTCATAAAAAACAAAAGGGGTAGCGCCTTCGCGAAGCGAAACACTTTTTTCAAATGCTTGTTGCTCAGTCCATTTAGCTAAAATCTCCTGCTCTGTAGCGGGCAAGTTCAGCCCGGTAAATTCTCTGTATGTAGCCGCCATAATCCTTTTCCTGCCTGGTTTTTAAGGTGTGCGAAGTTACGGAAAAACCGCCTACGCTGAAGCTCCGCCGGTCGGGGACGGAAAATGAGCGGGTCCGCTAACCGGCGCTTTTCCGACGGAGCTCAAAGAGTGCTGATAACGGCTGAAGCTGAGGGCCATTTTGACATGTAAAGCGAAACCTGAACAGACCTTATCTTAAAAATACCCGTTGGAGGTCAGAAATTCGGCCTCACAGATCGGGATTTTGATGTCGGACTAAGCTCGAACAAGAACCGAACTAACCTCGAACAAGAAGCCTCTTGATAAAGCCTGTTTGGTGAGGCCGTATAGGCTCATCCCAGGACGGCAGGGATTTGCTTTTACCAGGTGATTGAACGATGTTCAGATCTGAGTGGCGTGCTTACAGAAGGCTGGACCTTCATCATTCCGGAGGCGTAGTTTTCCCGCAGATTAGGCAGATGTCGTCCTGACTGTAGCTGAGTTTCATTCTATAACCGACAGCTTTTATATTCTCATGCGCAGATCCGCAGATCAAACAGCGGCCAGCGGTAATAATCTGTATCTCTGCGCTTTAATCTGCGGGCATCTGCGGGAGCCTTACGCCAATCTAAGCTAATGGGTGCCAGCCAGGATAGGACTGCAATAAGAAATAAAACCTTGTCAATCATACACATTTCAGTATTTTTCCAGCATGGAAAACACCTTTACCGCAGATCTCACCAATTGCGACCGGGAGCCTATTCATATCCCCGGCTTTGTACAATCTCATGGCTTTCTGCTGGCTCTCACCCCGGGAACATTCCTGATAAACAAAGCATCGCTGAATACAAAAGAATTTCTTGATAAAGATGCACAGTCGCTGATCAGTCAGCCGCTTTCTACACTTGAAAAAAATATCGTACCCGCAAAAGCTGGATCTACTTTAATGGACCTGATCAGGCTGGCAACCATCACAAGCAACCTCGAACAGATCAACCCGCAACCCGTTCTGGTAAATGGAAAGGAAATGCTGTTTGTGATCCATCAATATCTGGATCAGATCATCTGTGAGTTTGAACCGATGCAAAGCAGCGATGATACGATCACACTGCAGAAACTTATGAGCACTTCGCTGAGTGTGATCCAGTCGTCGGTAACATTCGACGAACTGTTACAGCATGTATCCAAACTCGTCAAAGAGATCACCGGCTACAGCCGGATCATGATCTATAAATTTCATAAAGACCAGCATGGAGAAGTAATAGCCGAAGCAAATGATGAACACCTGGAAAGCTGGCTGCATCTGCATTACCCGGCTAGCGATATTCCTTCACAGGCGCGTGAATTATATAAACTGAATCTTGTTCGCATCATCGCGGATGTGAACAGTACTCCATCAGGCCTTATCTCTTCTCCTGAAAATAAGAAACCGCTTGATCTGACACATAGTGTATTGCGATCTGTATCGCCCATCCATATCGAGTACCTTAAGAATATGGAAGTTGGCGCCAGCTTCAGCATTTCACTGATCAGTAAAGGAGAATTATGGGGATTGATCGCGTGCCATAACAGCACGGCAAGGTTTATTGATTATAATTCGAGGGTAGCCTGCAAGTTCATCGGCCAACTTTTCTCCGCAGCACTTGAATTCAAATACGCGGAAGACGCAGAAGAAAAAAGCACGAACTACCGGGATAAGCAACAACAATTGCTTGAACAATTAATGAAAGGAGATGATCCGGTGAAAAGCCTGATCAATAGTGAAGTTAACCTGCTTGATATAAACACCGCAACCGGCGTTGTTTTCTTTTATGAAGGTAAACAATACAGGCTGGGAGAAGTGCCGCCTGAAACTGAAGTAGATGACCTCATCGCCTGGGTTCGCAAACATGAACACAGCAATTTCTTCCAGACCTCTACCCTTCCGCTTCAGTATCCCGCAGCAAAAAAACTGTCGTCAGTTGCAAGCGGCATCATGGTCACGGAGATCTCACATGAATTCAGCGAATATATCATCTGGTTCAAACCGGAAATGATCAAAACGGTAGATTGGGCAGGTCAGCAAGAGAAAGATACCAGCGTTTCTGAAGACGGCAGCCTCCGGATCAGTCCGAGAAAAAGCTTTGCCAAATGGACCCAGGAAGTGAAGTTCAATTCAGACGAATGGAGTAACAATGAAATTGCTGCAGCCATAAAACTGAGAGAAGATCTGATCCAGGTGATCAATAAAAAAGCGGGAGAGATCAGGAAGCTGAATGAATTGCTGAAAGAAGCTTATGACGAACTGGATACATTCAGTTTCACCATATCACATGATCTGCGCACACCGCTGTCCTCGATCAAGAACTATACAGAGATCATCATGGAAGACCATGGCAGCCAACTTGACGAAGAGGCGAAATTTCTTTTTGGGAAAGTGATCATTGCAGCCGATAAAATGGCGGGGCTGATCCGCGATGTATTGCAATACAGCCGCGTCGGGCGTGCGGAACTGGCCACTGATCCGGTGGATATGAAGAAAATGCTGGCCGAGATCCGGGAAGAGCTGATAACACCAGGGAAAGAAAAAGATGTTATACTTGAGATAAAAAATACTCCTGACGTTTGTGGCGATAAAACGATGATCCTGCAACTTTTCACCAATCTGGTAAACAATGCGGTAAAATATTCCACACTTCCGACCCAGATAGCGCGCGTTTCCGTAAATGGAGAGGTCGAAGATGGGTTTGTGACGTATACTATTGAAGATAACGGGATTGGAATAGATATGCGGTATGCAAACCGTATTTTTGAGCTTTTCAAACGCATGGATAATGTTAAAAAGATCGAAGGAACTGGAGTTGGATTGGCAATTGCCAAGCGTATAGTAGAAAAACATGATGGGAAGATCTGGCTGGAAAGCCGATTGAATCATGGCACAAAATTTTATGTTTCATTACCAATAAAGTAAATTGTTCCGATGCCCAGAAACATCCTATACGTAGAAGATAATCAGGATGCTATCGCGTTCTTCAGCCGCGTTGTCAATAAACTCGGAGACTACAACTTCGTTACCCGCGAGGATGGAACCTCCGCTATCAGCCTGCTTGAAGAAAAGAAAGATTTCACGCCTGAAATGATCCTGTTAGATATCAATCTTCCAGGCATGAATGGTTTTGAGATCCTACAATACGTAAGATCAAAGACCGCTTATAAACATGTGCCCGTGATCATGTTCACTTCATCTGATGATAATGGAGATGTTCAGAAATCATACGAATATGGAGCGAATGCCTACCTGATTAAACCAGATAGCCTGCAATCGTTAAAAGAAGTATTGCAGGATACTTTTAATTTCTGGCTTAAACATAACGTAGCATAAATACAAACAGGAGTAACCTATACATGCCCGATATAAAAAAAATATTTATCCTTGACGATGAGGAGGAGATACTGGAATTGCTTGCAAGGATCCTGGGCAATCAATACAGCGTCTTCACCAAGAGCAATACAGAAGGTATTGAACAAGACCTGATGGAGTTTAAGCCCGATGTGATCATGATCGATCACTTTATGGGCGATACTACCAGCAAGGAGATCCTCACTCAAGCCCTTGGCAGCTTTGCCAATGTGCCGGTGATCCTGCACTCTGCACATGAAGACATTGAGAAACTATCCTTCGAAACCAAGGTTGCCGGATTTATTCGCAAACCATCCGGTATCAGAGAGATACGGGAGAAAGTGGCGGAGATACTGGAAAGGTGATAGAGCAAGGGTTTAAAAGTTTAATAGTTTAAGGTTTAATAGTTTAAAGGTTTTAAAGTTAAAGAGCGAACTCTAACTTTAAAACCTTTAAACTGTTTAGACCTTAAACCTTAAACTTTTAAACCTTAAACAATTAAACTTTTTAAACTTTCCCCATCCACTCCCTGAACAGCGTAAAAGTATCGTCTGCAGCTTTGACAACCTGGTCGTTAAATGACGGATCGTCGCCGTAGCTATCGAGTTTTTCTTTAAATGATTGCCACATTTGTTTTCCACCTTCACCGTATGCATAGAAGAAGCGTGTGTTGTGTTCGCTCATACCTGCGTGTTTGATCAGCATGTTTGCAACGATAGAACCGCCTTGTGTTGATCCTTCCATTACATAATAAGTCCCCAGGGCTGCCGACAGTGAATCAACCTTTGGTAAAGAGGACGCGATTTCATTTGGCAAAGGCGCTTCCAGGTTTTTCAGATCGTCCAGGATCAGGGACGCTTTTCTTCGATCACTGTACGATGGAATATTTGAATCGTTGAGAAATTGATCCTGCAATTGTTCGAGTGGATAATGAAATCCGTAGAATTTGTGAAGCAGGTTGATGTATCCTTCTTTGTCGCGGATAGCTTTAATGGAACGGACTACCACGGCTTCAAGTGACTGGTGAGATTCTTTGGTATGTTCTTTTAAGAGGGAGGACAGCATTGCGTAATGAGATTTGATATGCAAAATGCAGGAATAATGCCAACAGTGATGATTTTACTTTATCTGGCGCAGGAGTATCGCAGAGAGCGCAAAGAGCCGCAGAGGCCGCAGAGAAACTTAATGCTCTTTGCGGCCTCTGCGGCTCTTTGCGCTCTCTGCGATACTCCTACGATAACCAAATTTAAAAGGATGTTGGTAACAGAATTACTTCTGCTGTGCCACAGCCTTTCCATCCAGGTTGATGAAACGGAACACTTCAGATTTGATCTTCGCATCAATGTCCTTATCCGTTACTTTTTTAGCTGCATAGTCTTTAGCTAATGCAAACAGATAATCATGCAGTGGTTTTCCATCGATCAATGTTTTTATCGCAATCGTATTCTGCGTGCTGATATACTCATCCCATGTTTTACGCACTTTTGTCCAGAATGCTTTATTCTTTTCCCAGTAAACAACGGCACCCGCGCATTGCTTATTATCCAAACGTTTATAGCTGTTGATCCCTTTTTCTTCAGCAAGCAGCTGATCAACACCGTTGGTACGGATGATCTTCTGATTGTCCTGTTCATGGATATAGCCGCTATCGTTAATGCTCAGGCGGTTTGTTCTTTTGAGGATGTTATAGTCGCTGCGTGAAGAATACTCCCGGCGTGGCAGCGGAGCATCAGTGGTGTTCTGCCAGATCTGTTTGTTGTCGAGGCTTACCCACTGGCTGAAACCCTGATAACGGGGTTCGTCACTTACTTCCCAAACGGTTTGTGTCCATTTCCCTTTTACCTGGTCAGGGCTGAGCGTGGTTTTTGTCCAAACTTTATCGCCGTTGTATTTCCATACGATCGGGTTTTCGTATGTCCATTCTTCTCTCCAGTGCTTCACGATCATGGAATCAGTGATCACCAGGAGGTGTTGCATCACGATCTTTTTATCGCTCACTTCGATCGGGAGGGTTAGTTCGACACCACCGCTGATCGCTTCACGGTCATGGAATTTGTAGTCTTTATTAGGAGCAAATGTTTCAGCGTATTTGAATTCAACTTCGAAACATCCGCAGAGTTTGTCGATTTTAGCACGGTCTGCAGGGGCTTGTGCCTGCGCAGCAACGGCGGTCAGGGCTACCAATACTGATCCTATTATCTTTTTCATTTTCATTTTTTATGATGACAAAAGAATGACAAAACCAGAGCAAAATCCTTCCGGATCGGGAAAAACAGGTTTCGCAAAACGGAAATCAGGCTGAGGTGGTGGTGGAGAAAAAGAGAAAGGAGGAAGACGAACCGAAGTTCATTTTCCTCCTTTACTTCTTTATACTCTTTTAGATGCTTAGCCTTTCTTAACAAGGGAGTACTCAAATGTCGGGAAGCCTCTTACCGCCTCTTTCGTAAGAGCAGTAAATCTCACTTTATAATAGTTATTGTCGCCGTCTCTTACGATGTAATACTGGGTCGCAGATATTACCGGAGCAGTATTTATACCGCCGCCAGCTCTCCAGGTAGATCCGATAGTCGTCTGAACAGATGACCAGGTAAGGCCTGCCAGATTTGCTTCACCAAAATTGCTGTATGTTGTTGCAGCAACCTGTACAGTAGCAACCTGAACATTGCGGTTTTGAAGGATTACGTCCTGGAACAGATAAGGAGCACCACCTGTGATAAAGGAGAAGTAAGTCCATGCAAGATCCCATTTTTTTGCTGCTGGTTCTACATCTACCGCACCGGTTTCAAATGAAACATATTTGAAGAAATAAGTGGCGTCTTTCGGAATGTCAATTGATGTGAAAGTGGTAGCGGCAATATCAGCATGCTGCAAAGTATAGCCACCGTTTGCGTTGCGGATAATGCGCACTTTTTTCCAGCCTCTTGCGGGAGCAGGGCTTCCGACACCAGTACCACGGTTAACGATATAAACTTTGTTGTCAGCTGCTGTTGCGGAAACCGCGGCAATAGCAGTTTTAGTCAGATCTCCATCGGGATAATCGATATAAGGAAGAGCTGATGGTACAGGGATCTGCGTAAATAATACGGTGTTACCAAACCCAACTGTATCAGCGGCTGTAACAGAAGCCAGGTCATTTTTGGCGATCTGTTTTGCCATCATAGCAGAAGATGAGTTGAGGATCACTCTCCAGTCATCAGCACCAGTATAGAAACCAAGATCCCATTTGGTACGTAGTACCCCTGTCTGGCTGTTAGCACTCAGGTCAAAGAAAACTTTATTCCCGTAAGTTGCGCCACCGCCTTCTCCAACGATATTACCACCATTGGAAATGATCTCAGAGAAGGTAAGTTTGAATGAGGTTTGTGTTCCGAGGATCACAGGTGAACCCGAAGAAATGATCTTAAAAGTCAGGTTGTCGTCTGCATAGAACAATGCACCGTTTGCTTTGGTAACGGTGATGATCGCCTCGCGGCTTCCGCTCAATACAGGCAATTCGATCTTTCCGTTCACTGCTGCTGGTACAGTCGTATAGTCTGTTGTATAGTCAAGCGTTCCGCCAACTTCTACTGTCAGGGGCGTATTCGCGCTCACTGCACTGCTCAGCGTTATTTTGATGGCTTTGCTTGTTTCTGTAGCAGTAATACCCTGCTCCGCGCTTTCAAATTGTACCAGGTTATCCGGTAATGGCGCATCTTTTTTGCGGCATGCCGGGATCACAAGTAACCCTGTAGCAACGATCAATAATCCTTTAATAAATGTTAGTCTCATCTCTGTGATTTATGTGGTAATTGGAATGTTAGTTTTTTGACCAGTTGAACACCAGTCCCATGAAGTAAGAGCGGCCATTACCGATCGGCCTTGCGCCGGTGGTTGTATGCGCTCCTCCGCTTACTGCACTGTTGCCAATCGCTGTTACATCAAAAAGATTACGGATGCCTGCATTCACCGTGAGTACGCCGACCAGCTTCTTATTCAATGTAAGATCTGCCCAATGATATCCTTCGGTCTCCGCAAGACGAACAATCGTCTGGCCGTTATCTGTCACCTGCTGGTAGTATGGTAATTTCCCGGTGAACTTATAATACAGGTTCGCACTCAGACCGGCTTTCGGGAATGAATAAGAAATAACAGAAGTTACTTCAGGCGACCACTTGAATGCGGGAAGATCCTTGTATGCTTCGCTGTAAGCATTATAGCGACCAGTATAACCAAACCCAACGGATGCATCCAGATTACCGGCGATCAGCTGGCCGGTCAACATACCACCTCTTGTTTTGTACTTATCGATATTTACATAAGTAGTAACGGTCGGATTCGCCGCATCTACAGCAAAGCTGATCATGTTATCAACATCGTTGTAGAATCCGCTAAGCGTTAGGTTGACTCTTGCTTGCTTCTTGCGCAGTGCATTCCAGGTTAGAGAACCAGTGAAGCTGTTTGAATGTTCAGCCTCGAGATTTGGATTACCGGTGATACTGTGGCTTGCATCGAAGAAGTCATAGTAGAGTTCACGCAAAGAAGGCGCTCTGAAACCTCTTGCATAGGCCAGGCGGAAATCAAGATATTTTGTCAGCAGGAATTTGGTATTGATAGAGGGGATCACCGGCGGTGCATCATAAACAGAATTATGCAACACGCGGACACCTGGCCGGATGTTCAGCCAGTGTGCAGGCATGATCTCTGACGTCAGGAAAAATGCATAATCCGAGATCCGTTGTGTACCCACTTTGATCCGTTCACCTTCACCGCTTTCTGAGTTGATATCAACACCCGGCTGGAAAGAAACGATCTTCGACGGGGAATAAACGGCTGTTGCGCGGAAAGTGAACCCATTGAAAGTTGAAAGGCTATGCGTACCCGGGGCTGTTGCTACGCGCACATCACCATTTGGATAAGCCAGTGTTGAATAAACCTGGCGGGTGAAATGCGTATAGGAAGCCAATGCATTTACAGATAATTGTTTATTAAAACGGTAAGAACCCTGCACCTGCTGCATCAGGCGATTGGTCATATAATCCTGGTCAAGCGCCGGTTGATTATTACCTATCGGGAAGTTTGCCGGATTGGTGATGATCTCATCCAGTCCATCCAAACGATAATACACATCAAGTTTCTCGCTGCGATATCCAACCAGTGCATTACCTACGATCTGATCTTTTTTATGCCAGGTAAGTTCACGGCCGGTCGCCGTGTCTTTCCACCCCTGGAACAGGTTGCGGCCAATACCACCGCTCGCATACCAGTTCTTATAACGGCCACTTGCACCTACATACTGGTTATGAATTCCTTCATCAAACCAGCTGTATTCTTTTCCAACCGTTTCTTCCTGCACGCGGGCTGTAATGGAAAATGAGTCACGACCAGCCTTTTTGGTGATGATGTTGATCACACCCGCCAGTGCATCTGCACCATATATAACAGACATCGGACCTTCGATGATCTCGATGCGTTCGATAGAGTTTACTTCCACCTGGTTGATGTTGATCTCGTTGGAAGTGCCCTGGCGTCCGATCATAGGCACACCATCGATCAGGATCTTTACATTCTGACCGGAAAGACCCATCATGGTAATATCCGAGCCGCCAGTTGCCAGATCCTGCGAGAAGCGGATATTCAGCTGGCTATTCAATACATCCTGAAGTTTAGAGGCAGATTGCTTGCGGATCTGCTCCCCAGTGATCACGCGAACCTGGTAAACAGAGTTTTTTACTGATTGCGGACGGTATTGACCGGTGGATATCACCACTTCTTCCAGGTCTTTCACCTTCAGGGTATCTTCCTGGGCAAAGACCGGAGCCGTCAGTAAGGCGAACAGAGCAGTATAAATTGTTCTCATAAATTAAAATTGGGACGCAAAGTTCCTCCCGCTACACGGAAAGATTGTCACATGATGATCATACTAAGCAAGCAGATAGCGTTTTCGCAACCGGATAAATTCCGGCTGCAAATTTCCGCACGGGAAGGGAGGAAGCCTATCTAAAAGAGGAAATGGAGTTTACGAGAGAAGGAAAATAAAGGCAACCGATGACAGTTGAGTGACGGTTTTGTGACAGATAGACGTAGGAGTATCGCAAAGGACGCTAAGGTGACGCAAGGGGCGCTAAGTTTTCTCCGCGCTCTTTGCGTATCCTTAGCGTCCTTTGCGATACTCCTAACGCCAGTCAGTTCAAAGAATCATCACTTCTGAAAGAACTCTTCCGTTAATTGGATCGTCTTATCAAGATCAGCATAGCTTAGTGCATTATTAAGGAACCAACTCTCAAACGGAGAAGGCGGCAGATAAACACCCTTGCTCAGCAGGAAATGAAAATACGCTTTGAACAGGCTGATATCCGCAGCAGCCGCAGTACTGAAATCAGTGATCGCATGAGAAGCGAAGTGCACACTGATCATACTGCCCAGTTGATTGATCGTATGCGCCTGACCAACTTTCGTTAATACTTCACCCAACCCTTTCGCCAGATAAGCCGTTTTTTCTTCCAGCTCTTTATAGATAGAGGGGTTTTCTTTCAACTCTTTCAACAGTGTATATCCAGCGATCATCGCCACAGGATTGCCGCTTAATGTGCCGGCCTGGTACACTTTCCCTAAAGGCGCCACACTTTCCATGATCTCTTTCTTCCCGCCAAAAGCTCCAACAGGCATGCCTGCCCCGATCACTTTTCCATACGTAACCAGGTCTGCATTGATGTTCAGCGTTTGTTGTGCACCACCGGCTGACAAACGGAATCCGGTCATTACTTCATCAAAGATCAGCACGATCCCTTCTTCATCGCAGATCTTCCTGATTCCTTCCAGGAAACCTGGTTTGGGAAGAATACATCCCATGTTGCCGGCAACCGGTTCGATGATGATCGCAGCAATCGTTCCTTTGTGTTCTTTTACTAATTGCTGTACGGCATCGAGGTCATTGTATGCAGCAACAAGCGTGTCCTGTGCAACTGCTTCACTGATACCAGGCACTTGCTGGATATCGAGTGTAGCCACGCCGCTTCCTGCTTTTACGAGGAATGCATCAGCATGACCGTGGTAGCAACCATCAAACTTGATGAATTTATTGCGGCCGGTATAGCCACGCGCCACACGGATCGCACTCATGCAGGCTTCTGTTCCACTGCTGACCATCCGGATGAGATCAACATTTGGCGCCATGCTTTTGATGAGCTCAGCCATTTCGATCTCGAGTTCGGTAGGGGCGCCGAAGGAAGTACCATCCAGTACTTTTTGCTGAATGGCTTTGATGACGGGTTCATACGCATGACCGAGGATCAATGGTCCCCAGCTGGCGATGTAGTCGATGTATTGATTGCCATCGGCATCATATAGATATGCACCTTTTCCTTTTACCATGAAGATGGGCTCACCGCCAACACTTTTGAAAGCGCGAACGGGAGAGTTTACACCACCGGGAATGGATTGCTGCGCGCGGGAAAAGAGGGCTGAACTTCTTGTGTACATATGTTTCTTTTAATGACTGTCGTATTGAGTATCGCAAAGATCGCTAAGGACCGCTAAGGCCGCAAAGAAAATCTTAGCGAACTTAGCGGTCCTTAGCGATCTCTGCGATACTCCTACGCAGGTCCATGACTTAATCATTCAACAATTTCACTGCATCTTTTGCAAAGTAAGTCGCGATCAGATCTGCTCCTGCTCTTTTAATAGACGTTAAGATCTCGATGATCGCTTTGTTCTCATCGATCCAGCCCTTCTCTGCAGCAGCTTTCACCATGGCATACTCACCGCTGATGTTATACGCACTCACCGGGATATCCACCGCATTCTTTACTTCACGGATAATATCCAGGTAAGAAAGCGCGGGCTTCACCATTACGATATCTGCGCCTTCTTCAATATCCATCAATGTTTCTTTGATCGCTTCCTGGCGATTGGTATAGTTCATCTGGTATGTCTTCTTATCACCAAAACCCGGTGCCGAATCCAATGCATCACGGAAGGGGCCATAAAAGCAACTTGCGTATTTAGCACTATAGCTCATGATACCCACTTTAGTGAAATTGTTTTCTTCCAACCCCTGGCGGATCGCACCGATGCGGCCGTCCATCATATCACTTGGCGCAACAAAATCAGCGCCTGCTTCCGCATGACTGATACTCATCTTTACGAGTGCTTCCACCGTTTCGTCATTCACGATCTCACCGTCTTTCACGATCCCATCATGACCATAAGAAGAATAGGGATCAAGCGCCACGTCGGTCATGATCACCATTCCCGGCACTGCATCTTTGATCGCTTTGATGCTTCGTTGCATGAGCCCGTCTTTATTCCAGGCTTCCTTTCCTGTATTGTCTTTGAATTCGTCTTTGCTTTTTACAAAAAGAAGGATCGACTTAATACCTAAACTCCATAATTGCTTCACTTCTTCAATCGTGTTATCAAGGCTCATTCTGTAATACCCTTTCATTGACGGGATCTCGGTTTTCAATTTCTCGCCTTCGTCTATAAACAACGGAGCAATAAAATCATTCGGCGTCAATATCGTTTCCGCCACCAGGCTGCGAATAGCCGGCGTTGCGCGGAGGATCCTGTTTCGTCTTTGGAGGTACATGGGTGTGAAATTTTGAAAATGGTTTACAAATGAAGTTTAAAGGTTTAATTGTTTAAAAGTTCTCTATGACGAACTCAACCAACGATACTCAACTATTAAACATTTAAACTATTAAACTTTTAAACTTGCCTTCTGCCCTGCCCAGTCGCGCGGATGCAGGCAAGCCTGCCACAACTCATACTCCGGCGTCCCTTCTTCTGGTTTATAATCATATTCCCAGCGGGCGCGTGGAGGTAAGCTCATTAAGATACTCTCGGTGCGGCCGTTGGTTTTGAGGCCAAAGATAGTTCCTCTGTCGTGGATCAGGTTGAACTCGACATAGCGGCCACGCCTTAGTTCCTGCCAGTTGATCTCTCTTTCGCCATAAGGATGATCTTGGCGTTTGGCAACGATCGGCAGGTATGCTTCGAGGAGACAGTTACCGTTGGCTTGTTGAAAACGGAAGAGTTCCTCGAGATGCGCTTCGCTCGCTGGACGAAGGTGTTCATAGAACACGCCGCCTATCCCGCGCATTTCATTATTACGATGGGTATTGGTGAAATATTCATCGCATTGTTGCTTGTATTTTGGATAGAGGTCCAACCCAAACGGATCGCTGGCTTCTTTTAATGTTTGATGGAAATGGATCGCATCTTCTTCGAACAAGTAATAGGGAGTGAGATCGGCACCGCCGCCAAACCAGCTGTCTTTTAAATTTCCCTGTTCATCATACAGTTCGAAGTAACGCCAGTTAGCATGAGTTGTCGGTACATAAGGGTTGCGGGGGTGGATCACGAGCGAGAGGCCGCAGGCGAACCAGGAAGCGGCATCCAGTTGTAATTGCCTGCGCATCTGGTCTGTCACTTCACCATATACAACCGAGGTATTGACGCCGCCTTTTTCGAAAACATTGCCGTCTTTCATGACGCGGGTTTTACCACCACCGCCTTTGCCGTCGAGACGCTCCCACTTATCTTCCTGGAATTTGGATCTGCCATCGAGATCTTCGAGGCCTTTGCAAATAGTATCCTGGAGGTGGTGGATGAACTCAACCCATCTGTCTTTGAATGCTGTACCTGCTGCGTTGCTCATGTCGATTGATTTTCGCAAAATTAATACGCGGACTGGCGTAGGTTCCCGCGGATTACGCTGATTTTTATCAGCTCGGAATATGAGAAATCTTTGGCCCCCTCTAAATCTCCCCCGAAGGGAGACTTTCGAACAGTTATTAAATAAGAAGTTCTTGAATATTTCGAACCGCGGCCTCCCTAAAAAAGATTTTTCCCTTTATAAGCGACTTTAAGTCTCCCCCTTCGGGGGAGATTTAGAGGGGGCCTCACGCCTTCCACTCCTTCACCGCATTCACAAACGCCTTCGCATGATCCACCGGAACAGTCGGCAAAATGCCATGACCCAGGTTTGCGATATACCGCTGTGGTCCGAAAGCATTGATCATCTTATTCACTTCTTTTTTGATCTCAGCAGGTGTAAGGAATAATTTAGCCGGATCAAAATTTCCCTGCAGGGTTACGTTGTTGCCAGCAAACTGTCTGGCCTTATCAGCAGTGATACACCAGTCGATCCCCAAACCATGCGCACCGGTTGAAGCCATTTCTTCCAGCGCAAACCATGCACCTTTCGCGAAGATGATGGTTGGTGCTTCATTTTTCACTGCAGCAACGATCTGGCGGATATATTTCAGGGAGAATTCTTCAAAGTCTACCGGGCTCAACAAGCCACCCCAGCTATCAAAGATCTGCACAGCATCGGCACCGGCTTTGATCTGCTGTTTCAGGTAGGCGATCGTTGTATCGGTGATCATCTGCAGCAAGCGATGCGCTAATGCAGGATGACGATAGCAGAATGCTTTTGCCTCATCAAATGTTTTGCTGCCCTTTCCCTGCACCATATAACAAAGCAAGGTCCATGGAGCGCCGGCAAATCCTATCAATGGTACACGGCCATTCAATTCCTGCTTGATCATTTTGATCGCATCAAACACATAGTGCAGGCGGTCATTCACATCAGGCACAACGATACGGTCGAAATCTTTTTCTGTCTGGATCGGATCCGGCAATACCGGCCCTTTGTTTTCGATCAGCTCTACAACAAGACCCATTGCCTGCGGCACCACGAGAATGTCTGAGAACAGGATCGCTGCATCGGGACCAACAATATCGATCGGCTGCAAGGTGATCTCACAAGCGAGCTCGGGCGTCTGGCATCTTTCGAAGAAGCCATACTTGTTACGCAGTACGATATATTCCGGAAGATAACGGCCAGCCTGGCGCATCATCCACACGGGAGGGCGGCTCACTTCTTCACCACGCAATGCGCGGAGAAAAAGATCATTCTTGATCGACGGGTCTGCCTTTGCTTTTAATTCAGCTGTGTTCATTGTAATATTTTATAACTAATTCTGTCAATTCTTTTTTACCGGGTTGATCGGAGATGACGATCTTGTTCTGCACCTTCTCTTTTAATGCTGCTGCTGTGGTGTTACCGATGGCAAAGCAAATTGTTTCAGCATTTAAAGTATTTAACGAAAAGAAACTATCAACAGCACTTGTGCTGAAGAACAGCACGGCTGAAACGCTTTTATCATTGACCTTTTCCGGTGTATAATCGGTTTTATACACTTCAATTTCTTCCAGTTTGATCCCTGCGTCCCTGAACCGTTGGGGAAGAATATCCAATCTCCGATTACCGCAAAAGAAGATCACAGGCGCATCCCGGTCAATCTTTGGAAGTAACTCATCTGCTAATGATGCTGCATCCGGGCCTTCAGCGATGATATCTTCTTCATCAAAATAATGGGCAACTGTTTTTTTTGTATTGCCGTTAATGCAGGCAAATTTCCATGCGGGAGGGTGTAGCAAAGATCCCGCGACGGCTTCAACACCATGTGCACTGGTAAAGATGGCTGTCGCCTTATACTTCTCCAACGATCTGATCCGTTGTGAATTGGCGACGCTTACAGACTCATACGTTTTGATAAAAGGAATTACGTCCACATTGATGCCCTGTTGCTGCAATTGTTGCAGGCATTCCACCGGCAGGGAGGCTGTGCTAATTATGTCAATGTTGTTTTTCACCTTCTCTGATTGCCTTCATCAATGCGTCACCACCGTTGTCGAGGATCTCGAAGGCGGCATCCACACCGAGGCTGTATGCTTTCTCTAATGATGTATCTTTTTCCACTTCCAGTTTTTGCGTGCCATCAATGGAAAGAATGCTTCCTTTGATGTGCAGGCGATCATCTTTCACGGTTGCAAGTGCGCTGATCGGGGTTGAACATCCGCCCATCAGCGTTTTCAGGAAATCACGTTCTACTTTTACAGACACGGCCGTATCCTCATCATTCATTCCTTCACAGGCTTTCCAGGCAGCAGCGTCATCCATTCTGCAAACAACGAGTATGGCGCCTTGTGCCGGAGCGGGCAGCATCCAGTCGAGTTCGATGGAATTTTCCGGCCGCAGGTTGATCCTTTCCAAACCGGCCGCTGCGAAGATGGCTCCATGCCAGTTGCTTTCGGCAAGCTTCTTCAACCGCGTATTTACATTGCCACGGAGATTATCCATGCTTGTTTCCGGGTAGCGGTTCAGCCATTGCGCCTTGCGGCGGATGCTGCTTGTGGCGATCAGGAAGGGATATTCCGTTTCCGCATCAAGCTGAGCGACTAATGATGTATGATTGTGGGAAGGATTGGTCACCAGCAGATCCTTATAAGAAGCACGCTTTAACACGGCGGCCTGGCGGATCCCTTGTGGCAGCACCACCGGCACATCTTTCATGGAATGTACGGCGATGTCAATTTTATTATTCAGCAAAGCGATATCAAGACTTCTTGTAAAGATCCCCTGCACGCCCATTTCGTATAAGGGTGTGGTCAGGTTGATATCGCCTTCACTTTTGATGTAAACTAATTCAGTCTGATGGCCAGCTGCTTTGAGCAGCTCGCTTACTTGTGTGGCTTGCCAGACGGCTAACTGACTTTCTCTTGTTCCTATGCGAAGTATATCGGACATCTACTCATGACATTTGCAGGTAATCATTAATGGCGTTGATGAACTGGCATCCCTTTTCCTGGTTCGTGCGCAAATTTACGGCTAAACGCGTTACCGCTTTCTGGGCTTTTCTGTCGGGCGACAAAGCCGCCGCTGTAGCCATTTCGCAATATTCCCGGGGTTGCCATTCACTCAATTCCTGCAATTTGTCTTTCCAGCTTTTTAGGTGTAGTGAATATTTATATTCTTCCAGCCAGGTATAGAATTCCTGCTTGTAAGATTCGATGATTTCTTCGGCCTTTGGTACGTCTGCACGTCTTCTCGCGATGGTTTTATCAAGGATCGTTGTAGATATCTCATCCACATCGATCACGCGCACATTACCCAGGATCTTCACAGCTGGGTGAACGTTTGCAGGTACAGACAGATCGAGCACGAGTTTCTCTCCAGCTCCTTCGAGCATGGAAGGCAGCACGGTTGCTGTTTGCGCGTTCGTACAAACTACGATCACATCTGAAGCGTGCATGGCTTCATTCATCTGTGCATAGGGAATAAAGCTGGTGCCCGTTTTTGCAGCTAATGTTTCAGCCGTTGCATCTGTTCTGTTCATCACAGACACCGATGTTGCCGGCAGGTATTCCCGAAGGTTTTTGCACACATTCCCGCCAAACTTTCCTGCGCCGATGACAAGTATTTTCTTGCTTTCAATACCAGGCAGATCCTTCAGCAATTCGATGGCGGCGTAAGAAACGGAAACGGTTCCGCTGCTTAATCCTGTATCGGTCTTGATCTTTTTGGAAGCCTGGAAAGCATAGCTGAGTGTGCGGTTCATAATCGGGCCAAGCACCTGGTTGGCGGTTGAGGCATCCACGGCCTGTTTGATCTGACCTAATATTTCGTAGTCACCTAAGATCTGCGAGTCGAGGCCGGAAGCAACCCTGTAAAGATGTTGCATGGCTTCTTCCCCATTTTTCAGGTAAGCGTATTGAAGGAATTCGTGTGTATTGCCGCGTGTATGTTCTGCCAGGAGATTTGCCAGCTGCATCACATTCTCTACAAAACCGTAGATCTCGGTGCGGTTGCAGGTTGAAACCACGAAAACACTTCTGATAAGTTGGGCTTTTGCGCTATTGGCGATCGCGGTGAAATCTTCTTTGGAAACGGAGAATGCTCCGCGTACGGCGATATCTGCTTTATGATAATTGATGCCGGCCACGCAAAAGCGGTCGAGGATCGGGGTGGATATAGTATGCGGTTGCGTGGACATAAAGTGCACAAATGTATAAAGTGGTTACGGTTAATCCGTCATCGTTTTGTCATCCGGTTGTAAATCATCATGATCAGGTGAAATCAGCGGATGAAACATGATTAAAATCATATGGGTTGAGGCTTGTTTTTGAGTGGTCCGGCATAGGTCCCCGCAGATTACGCAAATATCTCTGAGACGGAAACTTATCTGCGTAATCTGCGAAATCATATAGAAGTAAGTACCTTACAAATGGAACTTTTCAACTTTTTGACTGATAAATCTGCGCAAATCTGCGGGAACCTACGCCAGACATTCCAGTGCATACCCAAGTCATTATCGCTAATCTTCAAACAAAAGTTGCCGGTATCCGAATTTATTTCTGCTAAAACTCACGAACTTTGCCCCGCCTCTTCTTTCCTCTATAACAATTTTAATTGATACGATGAGTCAGGTTGAAAAAGCCATTTTGTTAATGAATCTCGGTTCGCCGGATAGTACCTCCGTACCCGATCTGAAGAAATATCTGAATGAATTTTTGATGGATCCACGGGTGATCGATAAGCCTGCTTCGAAATTGCTGAGAACGATTTTGGTGAAGGGGATCATCGTGCCCTTGCGCGCGCCAAAGAGTGCGGAAGCGTATAAAACGGTTTGGACGAAAGACGGATCGCCGTTGATCGTGCTGACGGATCAATTGAAAGCGGAGCTGGAAAAGAAAACTGATCTTCCCGTAGAAGTATGCATGCGTTATGGCAACCCGCATCCGAAGGTAGCGATGGATAACCTGAAGAAGAAGTATCCTTCGTTAAAGGAAGTGGTGCTTGTTCCATTGTATCCGCATTATGCCTGGAGCAGTTATGAAACTGCAGTGGAATATGCAAAGGAGATCCATCAGAAAGAAGGTTATTCATTTAAGCTAAGCATCGTTCCGCAGTTTTATAAAGACGAAGACTATATCCATGCATTAACGGAAAGCATGCGCCCTTATGTAGAGCAGAATGAATTTGATCTGCTCGTGTTCAGTTATCATGGCATTCCGGAGAGACATATCACGGCGCGTCATCCGGCGGGAACACATGATGTGCATGATCCGGAGAAATGTTGTACCGATCCTGCAGTGCAGGAGGTTTGTTATCGTCACCAGGTGATTACAACCACGAAACTGGTCGCGCAGAAATTAGGATTACCGAAGGAAAAATATACGATCTCGTTTCAAAGCCGTTTGGGTCGTGATCCCTGGTTGCAGCCATATACAGCAAAGAGTCTGGCTGAGTGGCCGGCGAAAGGATATAAGAAAGTACTGGTGGCTTGTCCGGCTTTTGTGAGTGATTGTTTGGAAACACTGGAAGAAATGGGTGGTGAAGGAAGTGAGATATTCCTTCATAATGGAGGAGAGAAGTTCACGTTGATCCCCTGTATGAATACGCATCCGGTGTGGGTGGAGAGTTTGCTCAAACTTATAGGGAAGGTGCGTTAATAACTTGTATTTCGCCGCGCGCGCTGCGTATCGTTGCGTCCGCCGCGTTCCTAACTAAGACCGGCGTAAAAGGAACGCGGCGGACGCAACCATACGCAGCGGACGCAACGAAAACAGCCAAGAAATTTCCGAATAATGTACTTATACATAAAAGCCCTCCACATTATCTTTATCGTCACATGGTTCAGCGGTATGTTCTATATCGTCAGGCTTTTTATTTACAATACGGAAGCTGGTGAAAAAGATGAACCGGAGAAGTCGATCCTTCAGCGGCAGTTCTCGATCATGATCAAAAGATTGTGGTTCGGCATCACCTGGCCATCGGCAGTGCTGACGCTGATACTCGGACTGAGTGTGTGGCACATGTTAGGATTCACTCCTACCTGGCTGATCATCAAACTTTGTTTTGTTGCAGGTTTATTCCTGTATCATTTGAGCCTGCATAAGATCTATAAGCAGCAGATGCAAGGCGTGTTCAATTACTCTTCCCAACAATTGAGAATATGGAATGAAATAGCTACCATTTTCCTGGTGGCTATCGTGATGCTGGTTGTGGTGAAGCAGAATATGAGTGTGGTTTGGGGATTGCTGGGCTTGACCCTGTTTGTGATCGTGCTGATGAGCGCGATCAGGATCTATAAGCTGATCAGAACGAAAAAGCAATAGCGTGCTTCCGGAGGGTGAGACACTATATCCGTTAATGCAGGAACGCGGCGATACGCAGCGCGCGGCGAACTACAATGTCTTTCTTGGCTGTTTCGCGGCGTCCGCTGCGTATCGCCGCTTCCGCCGCGTTCCTCCTACGCCAATCATGCCTTAGGTTGACCGCCCTGAAGCAACGGCTTTAGGCTGGATTCAATACCTGCGCCTTTGTTACATTCGACCTGGGCGCCGCTTTACTCTTCTTCCGCCTTCCCCACCAGATACAGAAACCCGTGATCGGCAAGCTCGCCGCAATCATGCTGGCAAAGAATGCCATAATCTTCCCCGGTAAACCCAGCACAGCGCCCACGTGAATATCGTAGTTCATGCGAACGAGCTTATCCGCCAGAGAAGCCGCTTTATACGTGCCGGCATAACTACCCGTGGCGGAAAGTTCAACGCCTGTATACTGGTCATAATGATAATAATCCGCGTTGTAATAAGTGCCGGGCCGGTGATTCACCACGATCTCTACCGGATCTGTATGTGTTGCAGGATACCAAACACCCATGCTTTCTTTTTCTCCCACCTGCGGTTTATGTTCATTCCATACATGGTCCGCTACATTCATGCCTTGCGCGATCTTCGTTGTATCAGATACCGGATGCGCATGCTCCACCATTGTTTTACCCCCACTGCTTACCCAGTAAACAGATTTCGCAAACCATTGAAAGCCCCAGACCAATCCGGTGATAGCGATAAAGATCGCTACCCAGGTCATATAGAAACCCAGCACATTGTGCAGATCATAGTTCACCCGCCTCCACTTCGCATTCCATTTTACAGAGAAGCGTTGCTTGCGTGCTGCTTTGTTCTTTGGCCACCAGAGGATCAGTCCAGAGATCATCATGATCAGGAAGATCAGCGTAGCGGATGCCACGATCGGCTGGCCAATATTCGGCGGAAGCCACAAATAAAAATGCCCGTTGATGATGATCCGGAAGAAATCACGGTTCATATTCTTCACCTTCAGCGTTTCTCCTGTGTAGGGATTCAGGTAGATAAGTTTGTAATCCGTGTCATCATAGTAATAAGCGACGGCAGATTTTCCTTTGCCGGGATATTCAATACCATTTGCTTTTTTTCCTTCAAGATGTTTCTCTGCATTTTCTTTCAGCACTGTGGGAGATAAATAAGCTCTATCCTGCGCTTCCGTTTTGAGATAGGGTTGCGTTACACTTCTGATCTCGTGTTCGAACGCGAGCATACAACCAGTAATGCCGAGGAACACGACCAGCACACCAGAGATCAGTCCGAGCCACAGATGCACGAGGCCGATTATTTTTTTGAACCCTAATTTGTTTTTTCCCTTTGCCACCATTTTACTTTTTAAACACAAAACCCTGAAGGATGGGGCCTTCAAGGTTGAGTTATCACTAAACTTATCTAATCAATGCATTACTTCACTTCACCTCTATGACAGAGTTCGCACCGCGCCATTCTGTTTCATAAGGCTTGCCTTCATGCTGACCAGCTTTTTTATCGCTGCGGGTGAATTCAAGATTGTATTTGCCAGGCCAGAGAGGTTTGAAGTTGGCAGTGCCAGTGCTGTCAGTAAACAGTTTTTTCGACCAGCCATTAGGTGCCACCACTTCCACTTCAGCTTTCGCAGCTGGTTTGCCATCGAGGAAAGCGCTGATCGAAACGGATTGATCTTTTTTGAAACCAGCTTTGCCATCTGCTGAAACTCCGATATTGCTGAATGGAAGGAGTGCAGCAGCAGCCGTTCCAACATGAACCAAAGCACTTGAGTTATAGTCGAGGCGGTTACCATGATAAACATCTTTTACCACATGATGCAGGCGAACGGCATAAACGCCGTCTTTATCAGGCGTAAATGTTGCGGAAAAATATTGTGGTTGTTGGGTTGGCGTGAGTTTGATCTCCTGTCCATCAGGAGTGGTGACGATCAGCGAAAAGCTTCGTGTATCCGAGAACCATTTAGAAGTAGGAGTTGCGGCTGCGTATCCTTCTGAGAATTCGCCAAAGAAAACGCGTATTTCCTGTGCGGTTCCTTTTTTACCGGTTGATGAAGTTTCGATCCAGAGTGCATGTGCAAATGTTTCGGAGAAGAAACAGCATAAGAGCAACGCGAGCAAGGAGAGTTTCCTGTTCATTTTTATGTTTTAGTCAGAGTGATATTTGTTCGATTGGCGGGCACACTCCCGAAAACTTTTGCCCAACTGCTCAAGGCGAAAGAAAACCAGGAATGGCCCTATTAGCTCAGTGTTTTTGTATCCAATGCAAAAGTAGGATGGTGCGAAATTTTGAAGATGCGGTATCGGGAAAAAGGGGTTGCGAAAGGCGAAACTTGACAGAGTTGTGACAGCCATGGTATGCCTAATACAGACTGGCGTAGAAGCAACCTGGCGAACGCAGCGGACCGCAGCGAGCGGCGGACTACAAACGATATAATTCTTTGCGTTCGCTGCGGTCCGCTGCGTTCGCCGCGTAACTTCTACGCCTCCCAAAACAAAACTGCCGACCAATGGCCGGCAGTTCCTTATATATTTTCTGTAATACTTATTCCACTACAACGATTCCTTTTGCAAGGAAGCTGATCTCTTTCTTAGGCTGAGTGATCGCATCGATCTCTGCCTTTGATTTCTTTGCATCTTCAGCGTAGTGCTTTTGCTCGTCAACAGAAACAGTTTTCACCTTAGCCGCACCATCGAGAATGATCGTTTTTCCTTTGATGGCTTCTGGCAGGAAGAATGCATAGTCTTTCATTTTCACGAAAGCTGTTGTAGAATCATTCACTTCCAGTTTCAACCAGCAGCCTTTTTTAGGGCAAACGTCCAGGACTTTCGCTTTGATCTTTGTATCGAAAGACTCTTTCTTATCGAGTTTTCCCGGGATCTCTGAAATACTGATCGCGCCGTCAGCAGATGTTTTTTCACCATACCATTCGCCTGGTTTTGCGTCACCAGCTGGTGGTTGAGCCATTGCGGCTGTTGCAGAAAGGGCTACTACGAAAAGAGAGAATATTTTTTTCATGATTTGAGGTTTAGAATGCAGACGCAAAAATAGATAATATGGATGGTAGTGTGCCATGGTTTGGTAAAAAGAAGTTCGAAATGCGGAAAGCTTGTATTCGACTGGCGTAGGCAGCATCGCAGAGTGCGCAAAGAACCGCCAGGGGCGCAAAGCTTAGCGATCCTTGCGGTTCTTTGCGCACTCTGCGATACCCTACGCCAGTCAATATTATTGAGGCATCAAAGGCTTGATAACAATCGGAGGTTCAGCAGACAACGAACGGAGGAATGCCACCAGGTCTTCCCGCTCCCGGCGGCTCAGGCCGAGCGGTTTGATCAACCTGTCAGTTTGCGGAAACAGGCTATCTGTTGAATTGGCCGGTTTTGATCCCGCCTGTGGCATACCCATATTGTACATGTTCATCAATGCATCCATATTGGTAAACAGCCCATTATGCATCCACGGTGCGGTTTTCATCACATCCCGGAGAGAAGGCGTTTTAAACCGGCCGACATCTTCTGCCTTATGCGTTACCGCGTACCGCCCCAGATCTTCCTGCGGCAATTGGTAATAAGTAAGGCCTATATTATGAAACTCCTGATCTGTAAACAACGGACCATTATGGCAACTCATGCAACCGGCTTTGGTCCGGAAGACATGCAGGCCACGCATGGCGGAATCATTCAACGCCTTTTTATCACCCATGAGAAATTTATCGAAGCTGCTGGGATTACCGACGAGCGTCCGCTGGAAAGTTGCAAGCGCTGTGGCCAGTGTTTCGGGAGAGATCTCTCCATTTTTAAATGCAGCCTGGAACATCGGTTTGTATCCCTTGATCCGCCGGAGTTTCATCATCACTTCGGACATATCGCTATGCATTTCCGTTTCGCTGTTGATTGGAGCAAATGCCTGATCTTCAAGGCTGTTGCTGCGTCCATCCCAGAAAAGTTTCTTCTGCGCCCAGACGTTCAGCAGTCCGGGGGAATTGCGTTTGTTGAGCTGGTCTTCGTGCCCGACTGATTTGGATCTTCCGTCTGCCCAGGAAAGTTCGGGGAGATGGCAGGTGGCACAGGCGATCTTGTTGCTGCCGCTTAGACGGGTGTCGAAGAAGAGAGTTTTGCCGAGGAGGATTAGGGGTTGTACTGAATCGAGATTTAGTGGGCTTTGCGGTAGCAGCCCGAGTTCGGTCCATTTAACAGAGGAGTCGATATTCGGGGCGGGCCATTGATCTGGCTGCAGGGAATAGAGGTAGCGAAGGGTGTCTTCGTAGGTGCCGGCGGGGATTTGCGAGCTGTTTCCGGATTTCTTTACGGATACGGAACAGGCGATGACGAAGCAGCTTAGCAAGGCAATGGTGAAGACCTTCTTCATGGGCTGCTAATATAGCAAAACTGGCGTAGGAGTATCGCGAAGAGCTCAAAGAAAACGCAGAGAACGCTAAGCTTTGCGCCCCTTGCGCTTTCTTTGCGCTCTTCGCGATACTACTATGCCAGCCGACATTAATATCACTTCACCCACTTCACTTTCTCTTCGATCGGGATCCGAGTTGCCGTCGTAGAAG
Organism: Terrimonas ginsenosidimutans; assembly: GCF_022012415.1. Taxonomy (GTDB): domain Bacteria; phylum Bacteroidota; class Bacteroidia; order Chitinophagales; family Chitinophagaceae; genus Terrimonas_A; species Terrimonas_A ginsenosidimutans. Next base: position 223,910 of record NZ_JAKLTR010000005.1, on the reverse strand, counting down.
GCACTGCCACATGTCCGATATAGAAAAAGCCCAGCAGCTTATCCTGCTCACCCAACCCGAAAAACTCTTTTGCTGATTCTTTGTACGTTACACCGCCCGATGTCCAGTATCCACCCAATCCGTAAGCGCTAACAGACAGGTAAATATTCTGCACCGCACATGCTACCGCTTCCACATCTTCAATCTCAGGAATTGGTTTAGACAATGTGCGCTTCATGCCGATCGCGATGATATGCGAAGCCTGCAGCGGTTGTTTCTTCAGCTTATTATACGTGATCTCTTTCAGATTCTCACCCGCTTCTTTCTTATACAGCTCACTCTGAAAATCCGCAAACTTCTGCAATCCATCACCAGAGAAAACAGTGAATTCCCATGGCTCGGTCTTGCCATGATTCGGAGCCCATGTTGCATTCGTGAGGATCTCTTTTATAATTGAGTCGTCAACTTTACGCGTACTATCAAACTGATCAGGGAATACTGAGCGGCGGCTTCTTGCCAGCGCGTTAAACATATCTGGAGTCATCTCTAAAAATTTTGACACGAAAGTACACGAATGGCCACGAATGATCGCGAATAGATTCCTATAGATTAGAAAAAGCTACTGTAACGAAGGATTAAAAAAGAAAAGCCCGGCCTTCGGGCCTGGACTTTCAAATTTTTTGAGGCATTCGCGTTGATTCGCGGCCATTCGTGAATATTCGTGTTGTTTTTTTAGTGCCGTCTTAAGACTAAGACCACACCTTTATGATCCACATTTTATGATATTCCTTCTTTCAAGAAAACAATTCGCAAAAGATGAAAGACTTCACCTCTATCCCCTCTTAGCTAGCTTTCGAACAACTTGATGAGTTCCAGTGATCTCAGTTCTGTATCAGCCGATTCCAGCATGGTATCGAAATCCCGTAATTCCCGCATGCTGAGAAGAAGTTTCATTCCATCGCAGGGCGTTGGGATCACGATGCAGCGGAGCGTTGGACTTTGTGCCGGCGATTGCTCCTCTTTGATGCGGCGAAGCCACCAGCGGAAATCCTCAAACTCCGAACGGCCAAACGTGACCATGAGGTTACCGTACCCAATCTGTATCTTCTCACATTCCGGGCATCGTACGACATAACCGGTATTGTCGTTATGATATAGGGTTTGGTAATGACACATCTTGTTTTCTTTTAGTAAAAGTGCAGTAAGAAAAACGAATTAGCTTACGATTTCCGCAAACACCGTTTACGCAATCAGAAAACTGACAGGTAGCTGACATTTCAGGCTGATCGTTACCTGATTTATGATTGGCGTAGGTTCCCGCGGATTACGCAGATTTTGGCCTTGCTATTGAAGGAAAGTATTTTGCTGTGCGGGCACATATCTATTTGAATGCGCAGATGACGCAGATCAGTCCCATATAGAAAGTTGATATCCGCGAAATCTGCGGGAACCTACACCTACACCAATCAAGCGCTCAGCATTTCAGGGAATACGGGAAGACTCGAGTGTGATATCCGCCCATTGCCAGGCTTTGGTAAAAGCTTCGTTAGTTTGTCTGGCTTCTTCGGATTTATTTTGCCCTTTGAGACTGTTGTAAAGTCCCTTAAGCGCCCAACCATTTGCAGGAAAGGTGACAAGATCTGCACGGTACACTTTTTCAGCTTCTCCAAATTGGCGGGCTTTAAGCAGCCAGTAGCCGAGTGAGAGTCGGACAGAAAAGAACCAGTCCGGTGGTTCCTGATACATGAGCCCATCTTCAATCGCAACGGCATTTTTCAGAGAAGCAATTGCCTGATCAGATTGCCCGTTTCTTCCCTGTATCTCTCCCTGTAATGTATGGTGGGCAATTTGTACAAGATCGAATGCATTGTTCATTTCCCAGATCGTGATCTTCTTCAATGATTCATCTTTCGTGATGTTATCGATTGCTTTTAATTCGAGTTTTGCATTTGACAGATTTTTTGTTGCGGCAAAAGCCATTCCGCGTGCATAATGCCAGATTGCATTTGCATAGAGCATACTATCAGCAGGCGCGGGTAATTGCAGGATCTCCTTCCATCTCCCTAATTGTACCAGCATGTAATAGGGAATGATCGCGAAATGCTGGATGCCACCAAACTGATGCATGAAATCTGCATTAGCTTTTCGAGCGATCATCCATGCAGCATCCATTGCTTTTTTGCTGTTGCCTTCGAGGAAAGCGCAGGCAGCAAGAAAGTGAATGTTATGTGGATAATACAACAATGGATAAGCGCCCTGCACTTTACATTGAGCGATGTAGGTACTGTCAGCTTCTGATGCCTGTTCATTTAACAAAACACCTTTGTGATATTCCCCGGTACGAATGTAAATATGAGAGGGCATGTGAACGATATGGCCGGCGGCTGGCATTAATGCTGCCAGTTTATCCGCATAAGGAGTGGCTCGTGCAGCATCACGCGATGCTTCTGTTGCATGAATATAATAGTGAATCGCACCGGGATGATCGGGATTTGCTTTCAGGGCTTCTTCGAGCGTGGCTAGGATGGCGGGCGTCCATGGTTGTGCGGTGCCGTCTTTCAACCAAAGATCCCAGGGGTGCATGTTCATCAATGCATCGGCATACAGCGTGGTGATCTCAGCATCATTGGGAAAATCTTCATGTGCTTTTTTCATAGCATCGACATACTGCGAGTAATACGGCGTCATGTCCTTTGCTTCTTCTTTAGGGAAACGTTTGGCGAGCGCATTGATCAATGCTTTTTCATTCCCGGAAATATGGTTGCTGTATTCAACGGCTTTGTTGATGGCGGCATTGATATCGGTCAGTTGAGTGGGATTTAGTGCGGCGTTATAGTTTGGACCGAGGATCATGGCGATACCCCAGTAAGCCATTGCCATTGTTGAGTCATGACGCAAGGCAGTTTTGAAAGAGCGGCCTGCTTCGCCGTGATTGAAACCGTACATTAAAGCAAGGCCCTGGTTAAAGAAGATGGCGGCTTTTTCGCTTTTTGTGGTGACGTGATAGTTCCATTTACCAAAGCCATCAAGAAGCGGAGCATTGGCATCTTGCATGGCGGTGGGGTCGAAGGTGGGGGAGCAATAAACGATAGAGCGGCGTTGTTCGTTTTTGGGGATTGCTGCATTTTCTTTTTTGCGCGAGATCACCACTCCGCTGAAAAGTCCGAGGGCAATAAGTAAAATTGTAATTCTCATTGATGATTTTTTTAAAATGAAAAGAACAATAGGGCCGATTTTGCAGGGTAGCGGGGTGGGAATAGGCGTCAAAGGTATTGTGGGTAACTGAACGGGGATGAGGCTCACTCAAAAAGAGGAGGCAGGTCAGTTATGTTAGACTGGCGTATAAGGAACGCGGCGGACACGGCGAACCGCAGCGGACGCAGCGAAAACAGCCACGATAAATATTGTTTTCGCCGCGGTTCGCCGTGTCCGCCGCGTTCCTTATATGCCAGCCAATAAAATGTACACTGACAAATTTGCCGACAGTTGTTTCTCGTCATTATTAGAAATTGCTGGTAATGCAGTCGCCCAACCGAAATGTACAGCGATTTTTATTCACCAAAATTTTACATAGAAGTGAAAAACTATCTGGAAAATTCGCATCCGAATTCCACCAGATTCTGTAAAAATCAACTTCAGAATATACTCTTTTTAGTCCTGCCAAAGACCTTTTTCCACAGAAAAAAACTATCCACATTTGTTAAGAAGTACCTCCGGGATTTTCCTGATTTAAAAACTACATTCGTTACAGTTCTACGATAATTCAGCCAACAAACAGACATTCTGTCTGACAGACCTGGCCCTCCTGATTTGACCACTATAGTGTTTATGAGGTGGTTTCCAAAAGATTAGGTGGATACCGGGTCAGCCATATGAAATTATTGTTAGGACAATTCCATAAAAAATAAGGTACTGCCGAAGCCGATCATTGACTTCACCCCATCAGGGTGTGGCCTTTTTGTCTCCCGCCGTGCCGCATTATATATAACTGATCAACCAACCGCTATGCAGAACGAAGAGGAAGTGCTGTTAAAGGAAAATAAAGACCGATTTGTGATCCTCCCGATCAACTATCCGAAGATCTGGGAACAGTACAAGAAACATGAAGCCAGCTTCTGGACTGCCGAGGAGATTGACCTGGGTGCCGACGCGAAAGACTGGGCTTCTCTGAATGACGGCGAGAGACACTTCATTTCCCATGTACTGGCATTCTTTGCAGCAAGTGACGGCATCGTGAACGAGAACCTGGCGGTGAACTTCATGAGCGAAGTCCAACTTCCGGAAGCGCGTTGCTTCTATGGCTTCCAGATCATGATGGAAAATATCCACTCAGAAACTTACGCATTACTGATCGATACCTATATCAAAGATCCAAAAGAAAAAGACCGACTGTTCCATGCGATCGATACCGTTCCTGCGGTAAAGAAAAAAGCGGAATGGGCACTGCGCTGGATCGAGAATGGTTCTTTTGCCGAAAGACTGGTTGCATTCGCAGCTGTGGAAGGCATCTTCTTCAGCGGAAGCTTCTGCTCTATCTTCTGGCTGAAGAAAAGAGGTTTGATGCCGGGGTTGACGTTCAGTAATGAGCTGATCAGCCGCGATGAAGGTTTGCATTGTGAGTTTGCCTGTCTGCTCTACAGCATGCTGAATAAAAAGATGAGCCAGGAAGAGGTATTTGCGATCATTGGTGATGCGGTGGCGATCGAAAAAGAATTCATAACTGAAGCATTGCCGGTGGCATTGATCGGAATGAATGCGAAGCTGATGCAACAATATATCGAGTTTGTTGCGGATCGTTGGTTGGGAGAACTCGGTTATCCGAAGATGTTCAATGCAACGAATCCGTTTGATTTCATGGAGATGATCTCACTGGAGGGTAAGACGAATTTCTTTGAGAAGAGAGTGGGAGATTATCAAAAAGCGGGGGTTCTTTCTAATAAGGAAGACCAGGCTTTTTCTACGGAGGAAGATTTCTAGATCGACTGGCGTGGAAGGAACGCGGCGGACGCAGCGGATCGCGGCGATCGCGGCGAAATACAGTAAGTCAGGATCTTCGATAAAAAAATCAATGATGAAAGTTCTTAAGGTTATGAGGTTAACGTTGCGCTCGCCGCGGTTCGCCGCGTCCGCCGCGCTCCTCTACGCCAATCGAATATAAAATCTGCAGCTGAACTAACTGCTTTTCGTGCTGCTCAATATCCCATCAAGAAACCACATCGCCAAAGGCGAATCCAAAAATCCAAAGAAAGCCTGCAAAGGCAATGGCCTTTTGTAAATCGACCTGGAAAAGGAATCTGAAGGACAATCCGTTTTTTTTCCATTTGAAATACAAGAACCCTGATCTGCTTTTTCATTATTTGAAAAAGTGAATCATCAGCATCTTCATCAGTGAACGAACATATCAGTTGATTTGAAGTTATGCTTTGTTAAACATCTGAAAATGATGTTTTCCGGAATAAGAATTGTATAAAGACGACACTACTAACCTATATAAATATATCTGCTATGCAAGTAATCAAAAGAGACGGAAAAAAGGAGAGCGTGAAATTCGACAAGATCACCGCTCGTATAGAAAAGCTATGTTACGGCCTGGACAGAAGATTCGTAAACTCAATTGATGTAGCAAAGAAAGTGATCGAAGGATTGTATGATGGCGTGACCACTACAGAACTCGATAACCTCGCTGCGGAAACAGCTGCTTCCCTTACGGTGAAGCACCCTGACTATGCATTGCTCGCAAGCCGCATCGCGGTGAGCAACCTGCACAAGAACACAACCAAGAGCTTTTCCAAAACAATGAAAGCGCTCTATGATTGTGTGGATGAAAAATCCGGTAAGTATTCCCCACTCCTGTCTGACGAAGTATGGCAGATCATCCAGGACAATGACGAGCTGCTGGATTCTACCATCATCTATGACCGTGACTACGGATTTGATTACTTCGGTTTCAAAACGCTGGAAAAATCTTACCTGCTGAAACTCGAGGGTAAAGTAGCAGAACGCCCACAGCACATGTTCATGCGTGTCGCGATCGGTATCCACAGAAACGATATCGAGTCTGCGATCAAAACATACAACCTCATGAGCGAGCGTTGGTTCACACACGCGACACCAACATTGTTCAATGCAGGTACACCTAAACCTCAGATGTCATCCTGCTTCCTTCTCACCATGAAAGAAGACAGCATTGACGGTATCTATGATACGCTGAAACAAACGGCTAAAATTTCCCAAAGTGCCGGCGGGATCGGTCTGGCGATCAGTGGCATCCGTGCTACTGGTAGTTATATCGGCGGTACGAACGGCACCAGCAATGGTATCATCCCGATGCTGCGTGTTTATAATGACACAGCGCGTTATGTAGATCAGGGCGGTGGCAAACGCAAGGGTGCGTTCGCTGTTTACCTCGAGCCATGGCATGCTGACGTGTTCGAGTTCCTCGATCTCCGTAAGAACCACGGTAAGGAAGAAATGCGTGCACGTGATCTGTTCTATGCACTCTGGATCCCTGATCTGTTCATGAAACGTGTTGAAGAAGATGGCAACTGGAGCCTATTCTGCCCTAACGAAGCGCCAGGCATGCATGAGTGCTGGGGTGAAGAATTCGAAGCATTGTATCACAAATACGAAGCAGAAGGACGTGCCCGCAAAACGGTGAAAGCACAGGAACTGTGGTTCGCGATCCTCGATGCACAGATCGAAACCGGTACGCCTTACCTGCTGTATAAAGATTCAGCGAACCGTAAGAGCAACCAGCAGAATCTCGGAACGATCAAAAGTTCTAACCTCTGCACAGAGATCATCGAATATACATCACCTGATGAAGTAGCGGTTTGTAACCTCGCTTCATTGGCATTGCCACGATATGTAGTGAATGGCAAATTCGATCACGATAAACTGTATGAAGTAACTTACGAGGTTACGAAGAACCTGAATAAGATCATCGACGGCAACTACTACCCTGTTGATGAAGCGCGCAACTCTAACATGCGTCACCGTCCGATCGGACTCGGCGTGCAAGGTCTGGCGGATGTTTTCATCCTGATGCGTTTGCCATTCGAGAGTGACGAAGCAAAACAGCTGAACAAAGAGATCTTCGAAACGATCTACTTCGCAGCGATGACAGCAAGTAAAGACCTCGCAAAAGTGGATGGTCCTTACGAAACGTTTGCAGGTTCTCCTGTATCAAAAGGGATTTTCCAGTTTGATATGTGGGATGTTGAACCCACGCTGCGTTGGGATTGGTACACGCTGAAAGCGGAAGTGCTGAAGCATGGTGTACGCAACTCATTGCTGGTGGCGCCGATGCCTACGGCATCTACATCACAGATCCTTGGCAACAACGAGTGCTTCGAGCCATATACGTCGAACATTTATGTTCGTCGCGTATTGAGTGGTGAGTTCGTGGTGGTGAACAAACACCTGTTGAAAGATCTCGTTGACCTGAACCTGTGGACAGATGAAATGAAGAATGCGATCATTTCGAATAATGGTTCTATTCAGAAGATCAATGCGATCCCTGATCATATCAAAGAGATCTATAAAACAGTTTGGGAGATCAAACAACGTGCGATCATTGATATGGCGGCAGACCGTGGAGCATACATTTGCCAGTCGCAGTCGCTGAACCTGTTTGTTGATGCGCCTACTGCGGGTAAACTGACTTCTATGCATTTCTATGGCTGGAAGAAAGGTTTGAAAACAGGTATGTATTACCTGCGTACGAAAGCGGCTTCACAGGCGGTACAGTTCACGGTGGAGAAACAAGGCGGCAAATCTGTTGAGCCATTGATCGATAACAAAACGAATACTTCGATCAGTTCGGAAGGTAAAGCGGGTGATGCGGCGGTAGCTGCAGCGGCGGCGAATATTGAACCGACGTTTACGGAGGGAGCGGTTTGTACGATGCAGGATGGTTGTATCTCCTGCGGCTCGTAATGCGAATAGAGCACGAATGATCGCCAATAGACGCGAATCGCGAATGGGTCGTTTGTGATGGAAGATGATTTTAACCTGGACGTTAAATATATAGAGTGTGTTGCGAAAGCGGCACGCTCTTTTTTATTGTACGCGAATGAGCGCGAATGGCCGCGAAGGAACGCGAATGGGTCGATGATGAAATGAGGTTCCAATACTAAGCGGTTATGTGTAGACTGTGTCTACACATCGGTTTCGTAGAAGCCGTCCGTTTTCGGATTACGGGATGTAGTGGATGGAGTTGAAGATTACTGTCGCATAAAACGCTTCTTGCTGCTTTAATCATGGAGGCGCCATGTTGGCACCTCCATGATGATACGTGTTCTGTTTTCTCAGTTGCTTAGACTTTATTCTAAAAATATAGCTTGAAATAATTTTCCGATGAAAAAAACGATAAAATCGGGTAAAAAACATGGCGGTTATACGTGTTAGCTTATTACGCTTGCAATAGCTTAGCGTATAATTGCATAGTGAGAATGGTACGGAATGTAAAAATCGATTTTGACAACAGGTATGGGTTATGTCAGATCACGGAAGATTTTCGGAACAGTGAGTTTACGACTGTATTGAGAGATGGAAAGATAGTTCCGGTATATATACAAATAAGCAATGAGGTGCATGAGTTGATGCCTGATGTTTATAATATGGCCTTCGGACCACTTAAAGGAAACAGAATAGATGATAAGGCCGAGTTAGCTCATTTTGATCATTCAAAAGTCTTTTCTACGATACTTTTCAATGCATGGAATTACCTGCTAGAAAATCCAACGCATTCGGTTGGATTTGATGGATCAGATTACCGTAGGGCGCGTTTGTATTATCAGATTTTACAGAGAAACTTTGATTATCTCAATGAGCGACTCATACTGTCGGGATTAAAGTACTATGTAAGAATAACCCGTTTCGGCAAGACACAATATAATAATCCGTTTGATTTTGCAGACATAATACCGGGTATTGTCCCTATCGGAAAGGACATTGACCTTCCCTGGGACCTCATGTTCAACTACTTTATTTTTAAATTGAAAAATTAAACCTTTAAACTATGAATGAAGAATCTTTAAAGAAGGCTAGAGAGGAATTAAAGAAGAAAGCGCAAGAGTGCAAAGGGAATGGTATGAAATGGCCAAAGGGAAGCGTGACGGGATCTTCGCTGCATCAGATAATCCGGACGCCTGAACAGGCGAAGCGGTTTATGAAGATGTTAAATAATGCGCATAGGGAGGCTGAATGATTTCAATAGCATTTCGCTAAGGAGTATACCCGATAGCATACAATTTATTTGAGCCTATCGGGTTTTATTTTTTTGACGCTGTATAGGGCGTGGGAATGCTTATTCAACATACATTCTACATGCTTTACAATTTCCATCACCCTTCCCGCTTCAGATCGTGCAACAGCCCACGGTTTCAACCGTGGGACGAGGGAATGTTCGATCATTCTTATACCCATCGGAAATCTTCGCCCACGATTGAAATCCAATGTCGTTTAGTTTAGGCTAAGGAACGCGGCGGACGCGGCGATCTGCGGCGGACGCAGCGAAAACAGCCATGGAACATCTTCTATTTTCGCCGCGTCCGCCGCGTTCCTTCGGGGCTAGCAGATGTTCATCGAACATACATTATAAATGCATCTTCAACTTCAATCACCGTTCCCGCTTTCAGATCGTGCAACCGCCCACGGTTTCAACCGTGGGAAGAGGGAATGTTCGATCATTCTTATACCCATCGGAAATCTCCGCCACCCGCCCGCCAGGATTGAAATCCTGGGCTACAAACATCGATCGAACATCCTCTACATATTATTCCTCACCGGAAACAACCCCTCATCCACCTCTGTTCCCTGACCCGCTACCATACACCATACTCCTCCACTCTTATGATAAACCTCCAGGCGTCTCACCTTCAAGGCCACGTCCTTCCCATCCACCACCAGCGACACATCCGCCACAAAATTCACGACGGCCGACGTTCCATCATAAACCCGCACCACCTCACTGCCCGGAATGATCCGCATCGATTTAAAGACCAGTTTCAGCTTTTTTTGCACTTCTATCCACTCCTTACGTGAAAAAGAGATATCGCCTTTGGGTCCCACCGCGATGAAATCGCCGCAACTTTTATCTCCACCCTCTGCACCTTTATGCAATAGCGCTAATATCTCCCGGCGCTGGTCGGGATAACTTGTGGTATCTATCTGTGCAGACCCACTTGCGGCCATAAAAGCCAAAAAGAAAAACAGTGATAAATGTTTCATAGCTGATTTGTTTTCGCAAACGTACCATCAACATATCCGCTAATTCAGTTAATTCGCTGTGATGACCTTTTTTCAAAGCAGAAACCCACCAGCATCAGCCAGTGACGTTCAGCGACGACGAACGGATCTGATATCACTCAAAAGCCTGTTTGCCGAATAAAATCACTGCCGCAACCGCTCAAATCATCTGATGTTGTATATTGAACAAAATCACGCTGATTTGCCCGCTTTACCCTTTATATTTTCCAATGAATCCCGGTGGAAATGGATCCGGCACCTGAGCTTCTGGATCGTATGGCTGCTATTCCAGTTATTCCTGTATTCATTCACGCCTTCCCCGGTATTGAGTCAACAGAATTTCTGGACAAGGATCTATCTCACATTGCCTGAAACGGTACTTTACCTGGTCCCGCAATTATTCCTTGCCTATTCGCTGATGTACGGTGTGATCACTAAACTCGTGATCCCGGGAAGATACATTACAGCCATGTTCGCGACGATTGTGTTGATTCTGGCGACAGCGTTGTTATCAGCACTGATGTCAATCACTGTAGTAGATCAAGTGAGATTTGCAATGACCCGCTCGATCTCGCCAGTGATCGCGCAGCATCCCACCACACCGCGTTCGATCTCTATCGGAGTGGCAATGCTGGCTGGATTACGCGGCGCCGTAACCATCGGCGGAATTGCCGCAGCCATCAAACTGATGAAATGCTTTTATGAAAAACAGCAGGCAGCCCTGACATTGGAAAAGGAAAAGATCAATGCCGAATTGCAGATGCTGAAAGCACAACTGCATCCGCATTTCCTGTTCAACACGCTGAACAATATTTACTCTTTAACACAGGACGTATCAATCAAAGCCTCCGGCATGATCATGCGGCTTTCAGGAATGCTGAGATATATGCTGTACGAAGGCAGTAAGGCATCCGTTCCGCTGAACAAAGAACTGCAGATGATCAATGACTATATTCAGCTCGAGGCGATCCGCTATGACAAATCCCTTGAGTTAAGCATAGCTATTCCGGATAATACCAACGCCGCGATAGCTCCATTGATACTGTTGCCTTTCGTAGAGAATGCCTTTAAACACGGCGCAAGTAAAATGATCGAACAACCATGGATCAGTCTCACCATTGAAATGAATGGAAATCATTTATCAATGAAACTAATCAATGGGAAAGACAACAACAAGCCCGACACTGAACCGGGAATCGGCATCGCCAATGCCCGTAAGCGGCTCGGCTTACTTTACCCGCAAAAACATAATTTGCAGATCAGCGAAGAAGAGGAAATGTTTTTTGTTCATCTGAAAATCGAACTCAGCGATGCCAGTCTTACATAACCGGATATATAACTGCCTCATCGTAGATGATGAGCCGCTTGCGCGGGAAGTGATCCGCCGGTACATACAACAGTTACCGATGCTGGCGATCGCCGGAGAATGCTCCAATGCTGTTGAAGCGATCGTAAGATTAAAGCAACAACCCATAGACCTGTTATTTCTCGATATCCAGATGCCCAAGATCTCCGGCATCGAGTTGATCAAAAGCATTTCATCCTTACCAAAAATCATTTTAACCACCGCATTTGAACAATATGCACTTCAGGCATTCGATCTGGATGTTACAGACTACCTGCTGAAGCCTGTTCAATTTGAACGCTTCCTGAAAGCAGTGATGAAAGCATTACCTTCAAATGATACAGCTGCTACGGAATCATCACTTGTTACGAATGCTGATCCACTTAACGAACCGCCGTTTCTGTATTTCCGTGCCGAACGGAAAATGATGAAAGTATACCTGGATAAGATCCTTTATATAGAAAGCCTGAAAGATTATATAAAGATCCGGACTACTGATGGTGACGTGATCACAAAATATTCAATGGCGGCGCTTGAGGCTGTGTTGCCTGATAAGCGTTTTATTCGTATACACCGTTCGTTCATTGCGGGCATCGATAAAGTCAATTCGTTCACATCGGAGCAGATAGAGATCGGAGGCGTTAAATTGCCGGTTGGGAAGTTATACAGGATGCAGGTGTTAAAGATGTTGCAGGGTTTGTGAAATGGAAGAGGACGGTTGGGGATACTCTTTTTCTGCTTGGGTGCATCTTTTTAATTGACCTGCGTAGGTTCCCGCTGATCAGAAAACACCATCCCACTTCCAGCTAAACCGCCGGACTCAACGCCTCCTTACTATACCTATTCCTATACTGCATTGGCGACATCCCCGTTACCCTTCTAAACACCTCCCTGAACGCCTTCACATCCGTATACCCCACCTCAAACATCACTTCACTGATCGTCTTTCGATTCGTTTCAAACGCCTTCTTCGCTGCTTCCACTTTCACCCGCTGCGCATATTCCACCGGCGTATTACCGGTTGCCTTAATAAACCGTCTGTCAAAGTTGCGACGGCCCACAGAGAATTTTGAAGATAATGATTCCATTGAGATCCTTTCCTGTACATTCTTCTCTATATATTCCTGCGCCTGCCTGATCACCTCATCATCATGTTCTTTCTGCCCTTTAAATATAATGAACGAAGATTGTGAATGCCTGTCTATCTCGATCTGAAATACTTTCGAACAAAACACCGCTGTCTTCCTGTCAAAATATTTCTCTACGAGATAAATGATCAGGTTCAAAAACGAATATGCTCCTCCATTGGTGTAAATCCCATTTTGATCGGTGATGATCTTATCTTCCTGCAGATCGATCTCCGGAAACATTGTTCGGAATGTATTCGCAAAGGCCCAATGCGTAGAACATGTTCTGTTAGTCAGCAATCCAGATGCTGCCAGCAAAAACGCACCGGTGCAAATACTCGCCACCTCCGCTCCGTTTTTATACTGCTCATCGATCCAGCGGATCAAGGCTGCATTTTTCTCTATCGTTTGCTGATAATTATGATTCAACGAAGGAATAATAATAAGATCGGTACGCAATACCGATGACAATAACACCTGCGGCTTCACCGTGAACAATCCACCATGAAACGCCACTTCTTCCCTCACCCCTACCAACTGGATCTTATAAAGATCCCGGCCGCCATTCTCCATGAAATATGCATTCGCCCGCGTAAGGATCTTATACGCTCCCACAATACTGCTCAGGTTGTTCTCACCGTCAGGCACAAGTATGGAGATATGTTTCATCTTTTATTTAAAGATACTGATCTGAGCTGTCCAAATCAACCCGCGAGATTGTCCATTTTACACAGCACCAAAGTCAGGAACAGACAATAATTTTGAGAAAAATCATTCAACCATGGCAGATATCTTACACAAAGTCGGGATCAGATCAGCATCGATCGATCAGGTTTACAAGGCATTGACTACCCAGGACGGTCTTGCCGGCTGGTGGACTTCCAATACAAAAGGAGAAGGAGATAAAGTCGGAAATATCATCCAGTTCCGTTTCGGCGCTGGTGGATTTGATATGCGGGTCACGGAACTGAATGCACCAACACTGGTGAAATGGGAATTGGCGGAAGGGCCCGAAGAGTGGATGCCCACGACTATTCAATTTGAGTTAAAGGAAGATGGTGAATATGTGATCGTACTCTTCAAACATTTGAACTGGAAAGAACCGGTTGAGTTCATGCATCATTGCAGTACGAAGTGGGCGATCTTTCTGATGAGTTTGAAATCATTCATAGAAACAGGGAAAGGAAACCCCGATCCGTATGATGTGAAGATCGATAACTGGAATTGATGTTTCCTGATCTTCCGGGGCGGGAGGGGCAAACCAACGGTTGATACAATCTACTGCGAGCCAGGGCCCGGGCTTATCGTAGCTTAAAGAATCTTCCTAAGAGAAATTCCCGGCTTTTTTCGGGATGTATCAAACTGCGGAATCCGGCGATCGGCGATCGGTCATCGGCCATCGGTCATCGTCCATCGGCCATCGGCCATCTCACAAACCGCGTCCCTTGACATCACGTCCCCCGCCACCTCTCTAACGCCTCATAAAATCCATCCCTGTATTTATCTCCAATACCAATCTCTTTATCACCAATCAATATACGGCTTCGCTTCACACTACTAATATGTCGTAACCCAATAATGAAAGACCTGTGCACCCGCTGAAAATATTTCACCGGCAACTGATCTTCCACCGCTTTGAGTGTTTGAAGAGTCAGGATCCTGCCATCAACCGTCTGCAATGCCACATAATTCTGCAGGCTTTCCGCATATTGCAATTCTGCCAGGTTGATCCGCTGAATGCGATACTCTGTTTTTACAAACAAAAAATCGTTCGTTTCGCTGATAATATTTTGAACGGCCTGGTTACCAGTTACCGCTCCTGCCTGCTTCAGTGCTTTTTCCGCTGCTCGGTAAAACCGGTCAAAAGCGATCGGCTTGAGCAGGTAATCGACCACATCATATTCGTATCCGGCCAGCGCATAGTCTGAATACGCTGTTGTAAGGATAAACATACATTCTTTAGGACAAAGTCTGATGAACTGCAGACCAGTCAGCTCCGGCATCTGTATATCCAGGAATACAAGATCCACTCTCTTTTTACGGACAATATCCAGTCCTTCCACAGGATTTGTTGTGCTTCCAACCAGTTCCAGGAAAGATGTTTTACTGACATAGTCTGCCAGCACATCGATCGCGAGCGGCTTATCATCGACTATCAAACATTTTAATGTCATGATCCTAACTGGATTTTTAGATATACGGAATAGCGTTCCTGTTCGCTGATGATCAGTTCATGTTTTCCGGGATATATCAGTTCGAGCCGGCGTTTTATATTACTCAATCCTATCCCACTTGTCTGATCTTTCTGAGTTCCGGATACTACTGTTGAATTCGACACGGAGAATTCAACCTGCTGATTGGAGGCTTTTAGCTGTATACATACCGGTTTATCAGGGTCGTTCAAAACACCATGCTTGAATGCGTTTTCAACAAACGCCACAAACAATAGCGGAGCCACTTCCTGCCCGCCAACATATCCTTCGATCTCAAAACTGATATTCGCAAGCCCTTTTGAACCGATCCGTTGCAACTCAACCAAATCATTCAGGTATTCCACTTCATGATGAAGCGGCACTTTATCACGCGCTCCTTCATAAAGCATATAACGAAGGATCTTCGACAGCTTCAACAATGCCACCGGAGCTTCATCCGATTTCTGATACGTCAGTGAATAGATATCGTTGATCGTATTGAACAGGAAATGCGGATTGATCTGCGAACGGAGAAATGCAAGTTCCGTACTCAGCTTCTCGCGCTGCAAAGCTTCCTGCCTGTTCCGGTTACGGATCCAGTTCTCGGCAGAGAAATACAGCAGACCATAAACAAAATACTTGGGAAAATAATACCAGAAAATATTGCTCACATAATAGCTGACTGATACATTATTTCCCTTGTAATTATCAAAGCCCAGCACGGGTTTAAAAAACCAGAATTCAAGAAGGTATCGCCAACCTGTCATCAAGAATAACAGTACTGCCGTCATCAGAAGGGCTTTGAGATAATTCTTACGAAGGAACAGTGCCGGTGATACCAGGAAATAGCTGCCATAAAAACAAAGTATCATGATTGAATTATACCCTGCGACAAGCATAATGTCCTTAAAGATCACAGCACTATCGATGACCGTATTATGTGCACGGGTGGCCGCAATGGAATTGATCACGTTATTTGTTATCAGCAATGTCCAGAATAAGATATGTAATCCAACGATGTACTTCCGCTTCATCCGGTAAAGATATCACGCAGAAGTCTCATCTCGCCCGGAGCCCGCATTTTCATTGACGAAAAGGCAAATCATATTGACTAAACGCCTGTCCCTTGTTTGATCAGCAAAAAAACGTTTTACATCAATCAGTTTTCTACAGGCGTGGCCGGAGATGCACTTTTACAAAAAATAGCTCATGAAAAAGACATTTATTATTCTCCTGGCCTGTTTCGGCTTTTCAAGTGTAAGATCACAGGTTCAGGACAAACTAAAAGTGGATGTTCATCCCGGAGTGGAACTCTTCACCATCATTCAGATCCTTGCCAACCAATTTCCAAAACCCAACCCATCTGCCTATACGAAAGAGGCAATGGCCTATTTTTCGCCTTACAAAGATCATCCGGCTGTTAAGAAAGTGGCCGGCTTTGGCAAAGTGTATACCGACCTGGTTGAACTCGGCTGGTGTATGAGTGGTTTCCCCGAGATAAAGATCTATACACCGGAACAGACCAGCTGGTATGATTATTATGGGAAAGAGAATGTGAAGGAATATATTAACCTGTGCCGGGACTTTTTTAATGAAACGAAATTCTGGGATTTCTTTCTTCAACACAGCAGCCGTTATAAAAAATGGGGCGATGAATTGAAAACGAAGGTTGATTCAGCAGGATTGGTCCAAAAGCTCCAGGGCTTTTATAAGTATGACGCTGATGTTCGCTGGTGGATCTGCATCGATCCATTGAATAGCTGGGGCTCGCATGCCATCATGACCAAAACGCTGAATCCGCCATTTTCCGACTGGATCGTGTACAATACCGGCTTTTTTAAAAGAGATGGAGATTCTTTAAGCGATCCTGTTTTTGAGTTCCGGGATTTTGACAATCTGGTATTCCATGAAGGCAGTCATGTTTATGTCAATGGCCTTTTTGATAAGTATGAAAAACAGATCGACGAGCTCAGTTATCTTTTCAACAAAGACGATGAAGGAATGAAGAGGAACACTATCGGAAACTGGCGGTATTGTCTCGATGAAAATATTGTGAGAGCTGTTACAGCTACTTTATATCGCCAGTACAGGAGCGAGCGCGCTTACAAAAAACAACTTGCACGAGAACTGTTAAGCGATTTTATCTATGTGGAAGAATTGGAATCATTTATCCATGAGAAGTATGTACAGGGAAAGAAGTATAAAACGTTTGCCGAGTTCTTCCCCGAAATACTTGTATTTCTGAAGAAAAAACATCCTGGAAAGTAAGTCAGGAAGATGATATTGATATCGCGGAGCACCCTGGCCGATCGGGTATGCTCCGCGATATTAATTACTACGGTAACCTGTATGCTAACTCACTTCCTCATCGGCTGCCTTTTCCAATACGTCAAACTCCTCCACAACCATTCCATCGGACCGAACAGGAAAAACCGCAACCAGATATGACTCCAGATGATCTGTAATACCCATGTCGCTACCACCACATAATAGATCTCATACCGCTGCAACTTCCCGAACATACCAAAACCAACTCCATAAAAGAACAAGCCCATTAAGAACGATTGCGTCAAATAGTTTGTAAATGCCATTTGCCCCACGGGCCTCATCAATGCAAAGAACCATTTGAATAAACCCGACCTGTATAACAACATGATCAATCCTAAAATGCCAACAGATCTCAATCCACGGGCAATCGCATACATATCAAACCTAACAGATTTCGCGATCTGATAGTTGTCAAAATTCAGATCGATATAATGCTGCAGGTAAAACCAGGTCAGTATACATCCGGGGATTAATCCTCCCAGGCATAGCAGCCAGTACACTTTGGTTGATGCAACTCCCGTCAATATCCCATTTTTGTAGAAGGCCATACCAAGGAACATGAACACAAGAACATCCCAGATAAAATAGTACAAGCCGGCCGTTTCACCACGAAAGCTTCGCTCACTTTGGTATTCGTACAGCTCAGCATAACTGCCTCTTACTTTCCGGAGACTTTTCTCCATCGCTTTTCGCTTCGCTTCAACAGTGCTTTTCTCTTTCATTTCCGTCATCGCGCCAAGTTGGGCAGATTCGTCTTCAGTTAGTTTCAAAACAGATGTATCCCTGGTTGCAAGCATTTCTCCTGTGGTTACGATCCTCTTATCCCGGTAGAAATTGACATTCTCCCTGGCGAATTGCAGCACCAGGCAGATCAGCGCCGCGATGATCAATGACTTCGCAGAAAGCTTTCTGAACGCAAACAGGATCATTCCGGCGATGGCATAATGATACAGTACATCCCAAAACCACAAAAGAACAAATGCATTGAACAACCCGAATACCAGCAGCCACAGTTGCCTTCTGAAAAAGTAGTCAGCGGGGATCAGTCCTTCCGCATTCTTTTCCTTCCTGCTGATGAACAGGATCATGCCTGCCCCAAAAAGCATCGAAAAGAGTGCCCGCTGCGTTCCCTCCACACTCATGGACACATAATACCAGGCCTTGAAGTTTGCACCGGTTTCGTTTAATACGGCAAGGTCGCCATTGTGAAGTGGGGATGGTAACCCGAAGCCGGGGATGTTCATTAACAGTATCCCCAGGATGGCGATACCGCGGAGGCTGTCGATAAGAGTAATACGATCCTGCTGGTTTACAGGTGCGACTGAAATGTACGAGGTTGACATCTGATTAGTTTTGGTGGGAAAAAGACGAAGAAGTTGTAAGGGATAGGCATCAAAGTTCAGATGAAACAAAAGTTCGCGTGAGGATTAATTACGCATTTTCCGAGAGATTTTCGATTTTCCACACGGACAATTTCTGAGAAGGCGGATATAATGACCGGATTAGGTTTTGTACATGTGTATGGGCCGGGGGTGTACGGAAATGTGGGGGGAGATCAGGTATTATTGAGTTAATAACCTGAAACGATAGACTTCAATCTAAGTCTTAAACGGGGCCTCTCGGTTCCCAGCCTTGTTGCATTTTGTTAAACTGCCGGGAATAATATGCATGTTCTCTGTTATCCAGATAAATACTGGATCAGGAACAAAGGTTGGGGGAAGGGAGGGATCATGTTGAAAAGTTGGGGGATGGTCCACAAATGGCTTGGGGTGAAATGTTCCGGATGAGCATCGCTCGCATAAACTTCTGGCGGCCCTTTCACCGTAGCGAAGCGGAGGAGGGAACCTGGGCCAGTCGCTCAAAAGATTTATCACCCTCAGCGTGTCAGCTTGTCACGATTTTTCACTGCCTAAAATCCCGTCAAACTTTGGACGACCAAAGGACGACCAAGAGACGGACTAACGACGACTAACAAGCATTTCAAAAACACGCGAAGTTTGACCCTGAATGATTATCATCAGTCAACACATCAGCTGGCTTGGCGTGCCAGAATGTCGTATCTAAGGAGCATTTATCGCTTCAAGGCGTGCTCACGTTTTTGTGCCCGATCCGACAGCTATCGCTTAAAAACCTGTAAGTGGACAAGTGATAATAACCCGTTTGCAGCATACCGCCAAGCCTGATTACATCAGGCGAGGGCCCGAAGCAAAAACAATAACTTTAAACTTTTAAACCATTAAACATTTAAACAACCATCCCACAACTTTTACGCTTGATCCTATATTGTCCACGCTTTCAGAAGATCTGTTGAAAACGGAGAATTCAGCATTTTTAGCCTGATGAACAGCGTAAGTAGTTTAACGGGGTTTGGTTTTCAGATACTTATTAAACGCACGACCAGCTTCGGTTTCATCATAAAGAATTAATAACCTGCCTGTATAGCAATACTCAAATTAAATCTCGATTTTTACCCCCGGAGATAGCATAAAGCCTGAGAATTTTACCTATCTTATTTCCCTTACAAGCCCACCAAGGCCTACTAACTATTTATGAGGATCTATTTCTTTTTTGCTGCAATGATTTGCGGCATTTGTTCTTTTGCCCAAAACATCTCTGTCTCCGGCCCAACGAACCTGTGCCAGGGCGAAACTGTTACGCTGACCGCTCCGGCTGGGGCGCCGTGGCAATGGCTGGAAAACAATACACCGATACCCGGGGCAACCGGACAGACTTTTACAGCAAATACAAGCGGATCTTATTCAGTCACCTATACTGTTGGCGGGGCTTCCCAAACGGCCAATCCTGTTGTCGTAAACGTCCGTCCTCTTCCCATTGCGACATTTACTTTTACAAATAATGCCTGTTCCGGCACATCGGTCAACTTCACAAGCAATGTGTCGGTTGGTACGGCTCCCTATACTTACAGTTGGAATTTTGGGGATGGCGGCACTTCTACTGCGGCAAACCCCAGTCATGTCTTTACTTCATTAGGTTGTGCCACACAAAACTTCCCGGTGACATTGAGCGTCACTGACGCAAATGGGTGTACAGCTACTGTCAGCCATACCATCACAATCAAACAGGCTCCTATTGTTGAACTACAGGACCAGGATATTTTCTCCCCCTTCAGCAATTGTGACAATGCTCCCTCACCAGGCAACTCAAGCTTTACGCTAACAGTTAACAATGTTTCTCCTAATCTGTCCTGCATTGCCACGTATACATTGAATTGGGGAGATGGAACTATTGAAACTGGTCTGACATTGGGAAGCTTTCCTCGGAGCCATACCTATACACAACTTGGAGCTTTCGATCTGGTGATCACCGCCAACGGCACTAATGGATGCATTTCTCAGAAATCCTATCCGGTGGCTAACCAGGTAGAACCAAACGCCAGCCTCGGTACTTCCGGACAACTTTCTGGCTGCGAATCCATTCAGGTACAACTGGAAATCGGTCTCTGGGCACAAAACTCTCCCGGCACTAAATACCGCTTGGATTTTGGAGACGGAACCTTCCAGGAATTTACCCATCCGATCAATGGAACCAATTCAAACCAGGTCATCCAGCATACCTATACTGCGTCTTCGTGTATTAATGGCAGCATCAAGCCAATACTAACCACAACAAACTACTGTAAGACTACACAGTTTGTCGGTCCTGAGATCCTGGTTTATAAAAAACCTCAACCGGAGTTTTCAACCTCGCCGGTTCCAGGATGTGTTGGTCAACCCCTTTCCTTTACCAATCAAACAATAGCGGGCTATTTTTTAAACTGCTCACGAACGACCACTTATCTGTGGGATTTTGGCGATGGAGCAACCTCCACATTGACAAATCCCCCCGCGCATATTTACGCCGCTGCGGGAACCTATACCGTAACATTGACTGCAAATAACGGCTGCGGCTCTAATGCCATCACAAAACAAGTTTGTATAACACCAAAGCCCACTGCGAACTTCACACTCGATAACCTTGCCGTCTGCGCAGGCACCACTGTTAACGCAACAAACACATCTGTAAAATCCACTTGCGGAGTGACCAATTATAACTGGACTGTTGCCTACGCTTCCGGCTTCTGTGGCACCAGCTCTTCCTGGTCATTTGCCAACGGGACAAATGCCAATTCGGAAACACCCTCTTTCACGTTTACCAACCCGGGCACTTATACTATTACACTTACGGTAAACAGCCCTTGCGGTAATACAACCTCCCAGCAGGTTGTCAAAGTAAAACAGAAGCCGACCGTTGTTTTACCAACTATTCCTGATGCATGCGACATTGTCAACTATACGCCTCAACCAACCATCACCAGCTGCGGTGAATCTCCTCTTACCTACGCATGGCTGTTTGACGGCGCACCATCAGGCAATGCAAACAGCGCAACCCCGGGTACCATCTCCTTTACCACTCCGGGAGTACATACCGTAAGTCTTGCAGTCACAAATGAATGTGGCACAACAACAGTTACCCGGCAATTCACGATCAGCTCCAGTGCTAACCTTTCTGTTCCCCCATCCACCGCATTCTGTAATGGAGAGACCACCGGAAACCTCAACATCACAAGTACAACTCCGGGCGCTATCATCAGCTGGACAAACAATAACACGTCCATAGGATTACCTGCAAACGGATCCGGCAGCATCAATTCATTTGCCGCCATCAATACCGGCACTACGCCGCGCATTGCAGTCATCACCGTAACAGCGATGTCAAATAGCTGTTCTGCACAATCATCGTTCACTATCACTGTAAATCCTACCCCACAAGCACCAGTAGTAAGCGTAGTAAATTATTGCCAGGGAGATGCGGCAACACCGCTTGGTGCAACGGCTGCACCGGGACATACATTGAATTGGTATAGCGCATCTACCGGTGGCTCCGGTTCAACGACAGCTCCAACTCCTGTAACAACAGGTATTGGCAGTACGGCTTACTATGTGAGCCAGATCAACAACACCACGAATTGTGAAAGCAGCCGTGCGATGATTACCGTGAATGTGTATCCCGTGCCTGTGATCAGCAGCAGCAGCTTCACGGCTCCCTTGAATTGTGCGAGTACAACCGGAACAATTACGCTTAATGGATTGACAGCGTCATCCACTTATAATGTTCAGTATACATTGAACGGCGCGCCTGTATCGATAAATATTATGTCAAATGCTTCAGGATCCTTGCTGATCTCAGCACTGGGCGCAGGCACCTATGATAATATCCGCGTGTCACTAAATGGATGTACCTCCAATGCCGTTGGTCCGTATACACTTACCGATCCGAATCCACCTGCAACGCCGACCACAGCTACCAACGCACCATTCTGTGAAGGCGGATCATTGAGCCTGAACGCAAGCTCCGCAACACCAGGCGTCAGCTATACCTGGACTGGTCCAAATGGTTATACAAGCACGCAACAGAACCCGGTGATCAATCCGGCGAATGCCAATGTAAGCGGCACTTACAATGTAATTGCGATACTGAACAACTGTAAGTCGGCACCGGCGCCGCTGAACGTCCTGATCTATCCGCGACCCGCTGCCCCAACTACTGTAAACGCCGTTACGATCTGTGCCGGAGAAACAATAAATTTAACCTCGAATACATCATTCCCTGGTGTGGTTACCTACAGCTGGACTGGCCCGAACGGTTTTACAAGTGCTGATCAGAATCCATCGATCGCTAACACTACTACCGCAATGAGCGGGAACTATAACGCAACGGTTACATCAGCAACGGGAAGCTGCATGTCGCCTTCAGCCTCGGTGCCTGTTGTAGTAAACCCCATTCCGGCTATCTCCGGTCATTCGTTTACCAATCCGACCAACTGCGGTTCTTCTACAGGAACGATCACATTGATCGGGTTATTCCCGTCAACCTCCTACATCGTCCGTTACCTGAAAAATGGAACCCCTGTAACCACAACGATCATCTCCAATGCAAGTGGAAACCTGATCATCCCAGCTCTCACTGCCGGGGTATATACTGATATCTATGTGACGTTAGCGGGATGTATATCGAATACGATCGCATCTGTTACGCTGGCCGATCCGAATCCTCCAGCTGCACCGGCAACAAGCACAACAGGGCCTGTTTGCCAGGGGGAGAGCTTCCAGCTGAATGCGACCTCTTTAGCCGGAGCTGTTTATTCCTGGACAGGGCCAAACTCGTTTACAAGTACACAACAAAATCCGGTGATCAATAGCGCATCGCTTGCTGCCGCCGGTACATATAATGTGATCGCAACATTGAACAACTGCCCTTCGCCCGCTGCGCCTGTCAATGTGCTCATCCATCCCAGACCACTGGCGCCGACATTACCGGCAGTAGTGACCACGTGTCTGAATGAAACGATCCGGCTTACCTCTTCATCAACCTTTGCCGGTGCGCTTTCTTATGCATGGACAGGACCAAACGGATTCACCAGTAATCAGCAGAACCCTGAGATCCCAAATGCAACGGCGGCTATGGCCGGTACATACACTTTAACCGTTACGTCTGTGACTGGAAGCTGTGCTTCACCTTCAGCATCTTTGAATGTAACCATCCTCCCATTACCAAATATCACCAGCAGTTCACATATCAATCCGATCGGTTGCGGCACCGCAACAGGCTCTATCATTTTAAACGGATTGATCGCAAACCAGGTATATACCGTCTTCTATCGCAAAAATGCAGGGGCCATTGTTTCGGAAACAGTGACGGCAAATAATTCAGGAAGCGTGATCATCAGTGGAATGACAGCGGGAGTGTACACAGATGTACTCGTAAGCCGCAACGGATGCAACTCGAATATTGCAGGACCATTCCTGCTGACCGATACTGCTCCTTACTCCATTATGGCATCAACCAATGCGCCGCTTTGTGAAGGAACGACCATACTCTTAAATGCTGAAGTGACCACTACCGGTGGTGCTACCTATGAGTGGAACGGACCAAACGGCTTTACGAGCACGATCAAGTCGCCGGTTATTCCAAACGGAAATATTACCCACAATGGTATTTATTATGCAGCCGTAACGATCGATGGATGTACAGCGAACGATAGCATTACTGTAACAGTCTCTGAGCGTACTATTGCAGGTAATACCTCAACCAATGCGACGATATGCCGGGGTAAAAATGATGGAACGGTCTATCTGTCGGGCCAGCTTGGACAAGTGGTCCGCTGGGAAACATCCATCAACAATGGGGCAAGCTGGATGCCTGTTCAGAACAGCGGCCTGTTTATCCGTTATAAAGACCTGATGGTAACTACCTGGTATCGCGCATTGGTACAGAATGGTGCCTGCCAGGGTTTATATTCCGGCATCACGATGATCACTGTATTAAATACTGTGGAAAATGTCAGTTTCACGCCAAATGATCTCGGCACCTGTGTACGTGATACAACGATCAGGTTGAACGCAGCCTATAATTATACCGGCAGCGACCCCGTGTCTTTCTACTGGTATGTTAACGGTCAGATCCGCAGTACGACCAATCCATTCAATCTTGAGATCCGCGTACCGGCGAACAGTACGTTGAGTGATGTGACAAACATACGCGTACTTGCTGAAAACTCTTTTGGTTGTGGCGATACATCTGCAATGGGCAAGATCACTATTTATCCAACCCCACAACTCGTCAAGACAAAAGATAATGATATCAATTGCAAACTGGCAATCTCACATATCAGCGTATCAGGAGCAAGTACTTACCTGTGGCGTTCAACAGATCCCGCGGTAAATGGCGCAATCACACCTGCTCTCACCGTTACACCGTCTACTACAAGCACGTATTATGTTCTCGCCACTTCGGCTGACGGTTGTCAGGCACGTGATAGTATTCAGGTTGTGGTAGACCGCAGCATTGGCGATGGAAGTTTTGAGCTCCCCAACGCGTTTACACCAAATGGCGATGGAAAGAATGATTGCTTCGGTGCAAAAGCATGGGGAAATGTATCGAACTTCAGACTTTCTATATTCAATAGAAAAGGTCAGGTTATGTTTACCACCACCAATCCAAACGATTGCTGGGATGGGCAGTTCAACGGCAAGCCACAGCCGCCAGATGCTTATGTATATTGGATTGAAGCGAAAACGATTTGTGAAGAAAGGGCGTTCAGAAAGGGAACGGTCGTTCTGATCAGGTAGCCGGCTTAAAGAATAGAACAAGACTTCAAAAATGCATTATACTATTCCTGCCGTCCTACCGATGAGTAATCAACCGGTAAGACGGCAGGAATGCTCTTCAGGTGATCTTGTTTATTCTTTGTGAAATCGTTCAAAACTTCTCCAGTATTTGTCCTGATAGATCTCGTAGGAAACATCATATCGTGAAGCCAGCTCCTGCTGAACCTGGTAAAATATCTTTGAAGGTTTACGAAAATCCCTGCAGGCAAAATAGATCTCACGGATCCCATCGGCAGTTTGCCTGCCAATATTGAGATACCCCTCATGGTCAGGTAGGGCCGCCAGAATCTTTTCTTCTACCTGATTGAACAGCTCATAATCGGTAGAATCCGGCATGCCATTTCCTTTACTGCCATCGTACTTTATTACCAGCACTGCAACCCACGGGTGCGAAGCCTTCCTGTCCCACCGCAACAATTCTGTATTGATCGTCGCAATGAGCGCATTGCCGTTTTCAAGTTTTGCTTCGAGGATAGCACGATCATTTACCTCCGTATCATACGTTGCATCTTCATACTTCTCTACAAACTCTCTTTGGCGCCAGGATAGAAATCCCTGAAGCTTCGTGATGGGGATCAACTCCTGCTTCGCGAGGTTGTGGCTGGTCACATGCACCTCATCGATGTTATTCACGAAATCAAGTTCACCCAGTATGTGTTCCAGAAAAATGAATACACCATTTGAGATCACACTTTTGTTCTCTTCAGTAAAATCCGGATGACAAACAGTGATATTGATCTCGTCAGGATAGCTGTCATCAATCTCGCTGTAGAAGGAAAGCGTCTCCGCACTGAATTTATATCCACCCATCGAGATGCCGATATCGTTAACATTCAACGCAGCCTTCAGGGCGGTAAATTTCCAGCCTGCTATTCCCGGAGCGCTGCTTACCAGTTCTTCCACAAAAACAATATTATTGAGATTACTATCTGCAGTGAACACAAGTTCAACTGTATCGTCATCAAACATGCCAGTAAGAAAAAAATAGCCCTCTTTTAATTCAGCAAGTTTCGCAGCGAGATCATTAAAAAAGTCTTTCTCGATATTTCCTTTCTTTTTTACGGTAGCGAAAAAAAATTTCTCCCTCGTCAAAAACCAGTTCCAGAAGTCTGTATAATTTTTTACAGGCCTGTCTTTCTTACCGAAAAATCTTTTCAGGAAATTCATGGTGGGGTTGAATTTTATAAAAGGATGGTTTGGTAAACAATATAGGTAATTTTTGCATATGTAAGGTTCCCCGCAGTAGCGTGAGACTACTGATAAAGATTCTGATCTGGCAGATCAATACCCCCAAAGAGGTACAAAATTATCCGGTCCGGAAAATATTTCCAGGAGCAGAGTTCCCTGTTTGAAAGAATGAAATATAGTCCGTTTATTAGCGTTATCATCCGCTGTTTACTTTTGACCAATAGCGGTAAACCCTGCAACACATGAAGCTATTTATTCCATTTCTGCTTTTTCTGCTAAATATGACTGCCTCAGCGCAGTTTAAGAAAATCGATCGGTCAACTAACAATCTGCAGGGAGCTGTAAAGTCGATCACAACTGTTTACCACCGCGCTGAGGAAAAGTTTGGGGAGTTGACCAAACAATCCATCCAGATGACAGAGACGGAGGAGTACAATAAAGACGGACTCTTGACATTTTCTAAACTCGTCATAGGGAGCTCCACTACCAGGACAACATATAAATACGATAAGGCCAATAACCTGATCGAAAAAAAGGAAGATGAAGACGGCGAGGCAACCCTGGTACAGGCCATTTATAATGCCGACGGGAAGGAAATAGAACTGAATACTTTCGATAAAAAAGGCGCGCTTGAAACTAAACTCAAAAAGAAATATAATGAGCAGGGGCAATTGATAACAGCAAGCTTATATAACGGTGATGGGACATTGCGGGAAAAAGAAACATTTTCTTACAATGAAAAGAAATACCTGGATGAGAAAACTACATCTAATGCCAAGGGAGAAGAAAAGAAAATGTCAACATATAAATTTAGCGACAAAGGATTGCTGCTGGAAGAAATTACCTTCACTTATGAAAAGCTGATATCCTTCGTATACTACGTCAATAAATATGACGACAAGGACCGCGTGATCCTGAAAAAGAAATCCCTTCCAGACGGTGAAAGTTTCGAGGACACCAAAATAGAATATGATACGTTCGGGAATATCACCAACGAATTTACGAATGCCGATAACTATCAGAAAGATAAGTACACCTACGATACCCGGAATAACTGGACAATGTCTGTACGCGAATGGAACTATTTCAAAAATAAGCGTAAATACATCATTGAAAGAAGTATAAAATATTATTAACCTTTCCTGCTATAAATATGAAAAAGAGAATTTCATTGATTGCTTTTTCTTTCCTGTTGCTTTTACATATGCAGGCACAGACCGAATTGCTAACGATCGCAGAAAACAATCTGAAAGGGTCTGTTAAATCGGCCACGATCAAAGCCCATTGGATGAAAGAGATGTTTGGAGAGCTGGAGCCAGATGGTTTTTATTTTGGAGAATCCTGTGCTTTCAACAAAGAGGGACTTCTCACTACCTCTACCAGGGAAGAAAACTTTGACTACGGAAAAGTGTATAGCTTCAGGTATGATAAAAACAACAGGCTGAGCGTTAAAAAAAGTGAATTCGGTAAAGCAAAGGAAAAGAAACATTATACATGGAAACCTGTTTATGATGCGGATGGTAAAGAGATTGAGGTGAACATGTATGATGAAAAAGATAAGCTGAACTGGAGGCAAAAAATAAAATATCGCGAAGACGGCCAGATCAAAGAAAGCGTCTATTACGATGGCGAAGGTGATTTGTCTTCAAGGCTGGAATATATCTACAATAGCAAGAACCAACTAACTTCCACTACAAGCTATAATAAAGACGATAAGGTATTCAGAAGAGTGACGGCTGAATATGATGAACAGGGAAATAAAGTAAAAGAGGAAATAAAGGAGTTCGCAGGAAAATATGGCACCGACGTATCCTACACCTGGGAGTATGCGAACGGCAAAAAGATCGCTGAATTTAAGACTACTGTTAATGACAATAAGGTAAAGAAATACAGTTCAGAATTTGATCAATGGGGGAATGTGATCAGGGAGGTAGGAGCGTCAGGCACGGTGATCACGACCGTGTATACGTTCGATAGCTATAACAACTGGGTCACTGCTACGAGTAGCTGGAAAGGGTTCAACGGACCGGCGGTGTACCGGAAGGTCCGCGAGATTAAGTATTACTAGGTTCAAGCCGGCTTAGATCAAATTTAAACAGGCACCAGCTTCATCAGCGGTCTGCCAGCTGCGTCCAGCATTGATCAATGCTGTTGATTGCTGCGCTGTTTTAAGCCATCTAAAAACTCCTCCACTAATTTCGCTCCCACCCAATCCTTTTTTTCTGGCTGTTTTAGCGTGGTTATTTCTCCGATATATTCTCCATGTCCGCCGGGGATGATCGCAAGTCTGGCATTCGGTATCAGGCGACTCAGCCAAACAGCATGCTCGGGTAAGATCATGTCTTTGTCACCGATCATGATCAGGGCAGGAGATTGAATACCGCTTAACGCGGAATCCGGTATATCTTTAAAGTTCACCATGCGCTTTACATCGCGGTCATGCATGATCTGCAATCCGTTCGTATCGGGCGCAACGTCCCTGTATGCTTCTTTTAATTGTTCAGGCATTTGTTCTATTTGCGCCTGATCCATGAATTCCCAGAAACCTTCAGGAGCTCCATCGCGCTTAGCCAGGGCAGAACCAAGAATGAGTGCGTTTACTAGTTGAGGATGGCGGATTGCGATCTGCAGAACCGTTGTACCTCCATTACTGAACCCGAAGAAATCTGCCTTCACTATTCCCATAGTATGCAGTAATGCTGCCACGTCATCCGCATCCTGCTCGAAGGAGAGATCCGCATCTCTGTCACTCGTACGCCCGTGCGCCTGCAATTCGACTGCAATGAGCTGGCGTGACTGGGCAAGCTGAGGCAGGACGCGGCCAAAAGTAGTTCCAATGGTAGATCCTCCTCCATGGATCAAAACAAGAGGATCGCCTTTACCATAGATCTCGTAATACATCGGGAGTCCATTGACGGAAGAATATCTCGTCTGTGAAGGTTTCACGGCCACAAAAGAATAATCGGCCTGGCTGTTATCACAAGATGCCATAGTATAGACTATTATTAATATGAATATCGAAACTCTCAACTTTATCAATCAAAAATTAATGACGGTGTGGCCTTATCAAAGGCCATGCAGGTTGTTTTGAGTAAGGGAAGTTAAAAAATTTACCGCAGGTTATAAACCCTGACTCAACCTAACAAAAAAATCCCATCCCGCAATTAAGCAGGATGGGATCCACAACTAAAAAAATCAGTCTTATTGTTTACTCCAGGTGTTATTCGCACCATTCGCATCAGGTAATACTTTATCAGGATCGATCACCACTTTGGTAACTTCTTCTTCTGTTGGAAGTAAAACCTTCCAGCTTATATTGTTCTGCCAGATCTCAACAGGCAATTTCTTACGCGCAACTTTACCGCTTGCTGTAGTGTACTCGATGGTAACCGGCATCGCCATTTTTTCCAGGTTATCGATCGTTACGATCGCGCCTTTCTTCACATCATTTTCAAGATATTCTACTTTGTTTACTGCCTGATCCAGTGAATAGGTTTCAAAGAATACAGCTTTCCAGAACCATGCGAGATCTTCACCCGCTGAGTTCTCGATGCTGCGGAAGAAATCTGTTGGTGTCGGATGCTTGTATGACCAGTCGCTGATGTATTTGCGGAAAGCGAAATCAAAACGTTCTTGTCCAAGCACTTCATCACGCAGCAGTCCAAGTGCGAAACCTGGTTTGCTATAGAGAAGGCTTCCGATATTTCTTTCAGCCATGCCATCTGGTGTATTCAAAACTGA
Source organism: Terrimonas ginsenosidimutans (assembly GCF_022012415.1). GTDB lineage: Bacteria > Bacteroidota > Bacteroidia > Chitinophagales > Chitinophagaceae > Terrimonas_A > Terrimonas_A ginsenosidimutans. The sequence continues at coordinate 193,591 of NZ_JAKLTR010000005.1, read as the reverse complement.
TTCGATGTTCGCACTGAACAGGCGGTTTCCATGCTGACTTCTTTTTGGAGAGGCATATTCTCCATTGTTGAAATCCTTTTCAGCGATACCATTAATGAAAGTATTGAAACCTTCATCCATCCAGCCGTATCTTCTTTCGTTGCTACCAACGATCATCGGGAACCATGTATGGCCGAACTCGTGATCAGTCACACCAAACAAACCCGCGGTACGTGCGCGATAGCTGCAGAATACGATACCAGGATATTCCATGCCACCGATATTGGATGCCACATTCACTGCAGCAGGATAAGGGTAAGGGAACCATCTTTTTGAATAGTTCTCAATAGAACCTTTTGTATATTCTGTTGAACGGCCCCATGCATTTTTACCATTTGATTCTGCGGGATAAGCGGAGATCGCCAGAGCGGTTTTACCACCAGGCAGGTTCATTCTTGCCGCATCAAGGATGAATGATTTGGAAGATGCCCACGCAAAATCACGCGCATTGACCATTTTGTATTTCCAGGTCACTGTCGGTTTTGAGGGACGTGATGCAGGATCTGTCACTTCAGCGCTGTCGCGGATGATCACTGTAGCATCACTTGTTTTTGCCTGGTTGTATTTCTGCAATTGTTTTGCCGTAAATACTTCTGAAGGATTCAGCAGGTCACCAGATGCAACCACAATATGATTAGCAGGAGCAGTAATGTTTACATCAAAGTCGCCATACTCACAATAGAATTCGCTGGCGCCAAGATATGGATCGGTATTCCATCCACGAACGTCATCAAACACGCAGAGGCGTGGGAACCATTGGGCGATCGCATAGATATCGCCATTTTTTGTTGGTTGAATACCTGTACGGTCAGCACCATACTGAGGAACAGTGTAAGAATATTCGATCCTGAATTTCAGTGTGCCGCCTTTTGCCGCAAGAGCATTGGCGAGTTTCAACTGCATTCTTGTATCAGTGATCAAATAGTTTGCGTCACTCGCAGTAGCACCATTGATCAGTTGTACTGATTTGATCTTGTATCCGCCATCGAATCCGCTTTTTGCATCACCATAACGGCTGCGGCCGGTTGCAGGCATTTTTGCCTGTCCGCGTGAATCTTTATTAAAGAGGTTCTGATCCAGCTGAAGCCAGAGGAAAGGCAGTTTCAGCGGGCTGTTATTTTTGTAAGTGATAGTAACAGTCGCGCTTACTTCATTCTTTGTATCATCCAGTTTTGCATTGATCTGGTAATCCACTTTATTCTGCCAGTAAGATGGTCCGGGTTCGCCGGTTGCCGCGCGGTATTCATTGCCGTTCTGTGTGTAGAAAAGGGGGGAGAATAACGCATGTGGGTCATATTTCGATTGGGTGGCTGCTGGTTGCTGCGCGTTGAGCGTACCTGCTACCAGCAATGTTCCCATTGCCCATGCGAGCCTTGCTTTCGTCATGTTGATTGTGTTGTTTTGAGCGGATGCTACCTCCGCGAATGATTAAAGAGGGGTTGAAAGTAAGGAAAAAGGAGGATTTGACAATCGTTGTCCGTTGTCCGTTTACCCATGACCATAGTTCCCCGGTTAAGCATTCGTTCTCACACCTGGTCCGGGCCAGTGCATCCGCTGACGGGTAAAACCAGGATAATGTGTTTGCCATCTTTCTCTCCGGCAACCGTCAACGGTCAACAGACAACGGCCAACGATTGCTAAATCCCCAAAATGTGTATCTTGCTATTCTAAATCAAACAGCTATGTTATCCAAAGCCATTCAGGAAGCGTTAAATAAGCAAGTTCAAATGGAGGCCGAATCATCCCAGGCATACCTGGCCATGGCTTCCTGGGCCGAGATACAACCGGGCCTTGAAGGTGTTACAGAGTTCTTTTATAAGCAATCAGACGAGGAAAGAGTGCACGAGTTGAAGCTGATCCGGTTTATCAATGAGCGGGGCGGGTTTGCAACTATTCCTCCTTTGCCACAGCCAATGATCACGTTTCAGTCACTGCGCAGGGTGTTTGAAGAATTCCTGAAACATGAATTGCAGGTTAGTAACAGCATAAATGATCTCGTACATTTATCCTTACAGGAGAAAGATTATGCAACGCATAACTTTTTGCAGTGGTATGTAAATGAGCAGATCGAAGAAGAAAGAACAGCCAGGGTATTGAACGATAAGCTGGAACTGATCGGAGACGATAAGAGCGGCTTGTATCTGTTTGACCGGGATATTATGAATTACCGCGGACCGAATAAGGGCGGCGGTAAAGGCGGGCATTAATATATAATGTACTTTACTATAATTGATCCCGGGTGTCTGATGATATCCGGGATTTCTTTATGCTAACTGGCATGCAAGTATCGCAAAGGACGCTAAGTAACAGCCAGGAACGTAAAGATACTTGGCGTTCATTGCGGTTACTTAGCGTCCTTTGCGATACTGATTACGCCAATCGAAAATTAGCGCAACAATAACTCGCAAGGCTTCAACCCTGTATGTTTCTTAAATGCAGTGGAAAAATGGGAAATAGAAGAATATCCCAATAATAAAGAAACCTCCGTCACACTCAATCCTTTTTCATACAAAAGATATTTCGCGTGTTCCATTCGCTGACTCTGATAGAAATCAAAGATGGTAGTACCGAACATTTCCTTGAACCCCTTTTTCAGATAGCATTCATTCATGGCCACCTTACGGCTGAGTTCTTTAATGGTGATGGGCTCACCAATATGTTGAATGAGGACCTCCCTTGCTTTCACGATCTTGTCCCGGTCAGCTTCATTCGCCAGGAATTTACAGCTGATCGTATCGATCTCTTTTTCGCCCACCATACAATCCAGGCTATGCAAAAGCAACATCTGGATCTGTGCGTTGACGAAGATATTTTCCAGGGAACCCGCATAGGTATTGTTCAGCATCGCTTCCAATACCATTCGCGACTTGCCGCAAAGAGGAAGAATTTTTGTAAAAGAAGAAGACCGTTTGAACGCCATCACCTCATCACTGATCACATTATCATTGGCAGCACGGGGTTTTACAAACTGGGAAAGCTGGGCGGGAGTGAACTTAAAGCTCAGCAGATCCACGCTTTCTTCTTTTGAAAGACAGTCTTTAGATGTATTGAGTTTGCATTTGTCGCACTCAGTATCCTTCTGACGGCAATAAACATTCCCGCTGATACAGAATTTAAGCTCCAGGAAGCTTTCGCGGCTCTTTTCTTTTTCGTAATGATACACCATCATTCCGGTGTCTTCCATATTCCATTGCTCATTCCGTTTGAAACGCTTGATGGTATATTGAACAGACCCGGGAACCTGCTGCTCTTTTTCATGAATAAGAGACATCTGTTCCTGCATCGGGGCTTGCTTGTAAGCCAAAGTCCATATATCGGGAGCCTGGTGCATAATATTGGTGTTTGGTTCAATATGGCTTCTAATCGTAATCTGTTTGATGCATGATCGGATGCGTAGTCAGAGACTCCGCAACCCACATAATAGAACGCAAACGTTATTCGTAGTTTCAACGCTATCGTAGTCTTAGACCACGAATGCTACGAACAACGCAAATTTACATGTAAACGCAGGAACCAGCAAGAAGGTTTCCTGTAAAACCGGGTTTTGGTCAACTTCACGAAAAAAAATTCGGTTTTGGGCTGTAAAAGCTAACTTTGCCTGTCACGTTTACTAACAAACGTGGCTTTTTTGTAATACGACTCATGATCCATCCCCATACTTATATTCATCCCAATGCGAAATTGGCGACGAATGTGAAGATTGACCCCTTCACTGTTATACATCAGGACGTTGAGATCGGCGATGGCACCTGGATTGGTTCCAACGTTACGATCATGGAAGGCGCCCGGATCGGAAAAAACTGCCGGATCTTCCCGGGTGCGGTGATTGCCGCCATTCCCCAGGACCTGAAATTCCAGGGAGAATATTCCCAGGTTATCATCGGTGATGGCACAACGATCCGTGAATTTGTGACCGTTAACCGCGGTACCAAGGACAGGGACAAGACCGTGATCGGCAAGAACTGCCTGATCCAGGCTTATTGTCACCTGGCGCACGATTGTATTGTGGGCGATAACTGTATCATGAGCAATAATACCCAGGTAGCTGGTCACGTGGTGATCGGTGACTGGGCGATCCTCGCCGGCATGTGCGCGGTGCACCAGTTCGTAAAGATCGGTGCGCATGCATTCGTTGGTGGCGGCTCACTCGTTGGCAAAGATGTACCTCCCTTTATCAAAGCCGGCCGCAATCCTTTAAGCTATTCGGGTGTGAACTCGATCGGTTTGAAGCGCCGTGGTTTCAGCGTTGATACCATTAACCAGATCCTGGATATCTATCGTGTTCTTTATAACAAAGGCATGAATACCAGCCAGGCGGTTGAATATATCGAAGAAGAAATGCCTGCAACGGACGAGCGGGATGAAATCCTGACGTTTATCCGTGAAAGCGGACGCGGTATCATCAAACGCTTCACCAAAGGCAGCAGCGATGACGATCTCCCTATCTGATACCGGAAAACGGTTCAACAGGGAATGGATCTTCCGCCATTTCAGCTACCAGTTTATTCAAGGCCATTCATACGCCATCACCGGGGCAAACGGCTCGGGTAAGTCCACATTATTGCAGGTACTAAGCGGCTCCATGCATTTTAATGAAGGGAAATGCGACTGGTCCTCCGGCGGAAAATCTATCGATCCCGAAAAAGTCTTTCAGCAGGTTTCAATTTGCGCTCCCTACCTCGAAGTAGTGGAAGAAATGACGGTGACCGAATTCCTGGATTTTCACCAGTCTTTTAAATCTTTTCTACCTGGCGTTACAACTGCTTCAGCGATTGAACTTGTCGGATTAAAGGCTGCGGCGGATAAACAGATCCGTTATTATTCTTCCGGCATGAAGCAAAGAGTGAAGCTGGCGCAATGTATTTTCTCTGACACTTCACTTGTGCTGCTGGACGAACCCTGCACCAATCTTGATCTCACCGGGATCGATCTCTATAATTCATTGATAGAACAGTATGGCAGGAACAGACTGGTCATCGTTTGCAGTAATGATAAAACGGAATATGGATTCTGCGAAGAGATCATTAATATAATGGATTATAAATAAATCCAGTCTTTGTCGCCGGCCGGGATAGTTGTCAATTCAGAAACATCTTTGTGAACTGGCGGGAGGCCCCCTCTAAATCTCCTCCTTCAGGGGAGACATTACGCCGCCTCAATAGATATCTCTTTTTGAAATTAACATAGCCTATACGATACGAAAGGATAGCTCCACTTATAATGATTGTGCAAAGTCTCCCGTGAAGGGGGAGATTTAGAGTGGGCCTCCCGCCAATCGAACGGATTTACTCCACCGTCACAGATATCCACAAAATAATCTCCCGGTACAAAGGAATGATCACGATCAGTCCCGCTATCAAAACCAGTGTACGAAGAATCTGCAACAACACTGATCTCAACGGCAGCACCTTCCTGAACGATAAGAACGCATACACGATAAATAAAAGATTGGGGGGAATGAAGGCAATGTTTGCATCGAACTTCCAGTGAAACCATTTCTCCAGCAACTGATATACACACAACCACACTGTAACGACCGCCAAAAGAAAAGTGAAAAGATGCGTTGCGTGAACAAGATGAGGAACGTATCGTTTCTCCTGTTTGAAGCCCGTAATATAAATGAAGACTGACATAAGCGGGATCATCAGGAACGCCAGCAGCTTTGCCAGCGCCGGCTGATGCTCGTCAACCTTCACAACAAACTCAAGCAGGCTTATTCCTTTTGCCGTAGCCTTCGTTTCCGCATAATTACGTAACGCCAATGAGAGTCCTTTCAGTTCACCAGGCTTGAACGCAATGGTAGTTCCTGTTTCAGCATCATAGTTCCCTAATATTGCATACTGAAGACGCACAAAGAATATATCCCAGCTTTTAAAAAGAAAGAAAAAGGCTATGCCAACGATCACATAAAGCTGTAATGGCTTCATCAGCTTAACGCGTCTGCCCGCAACATAATCCGCCGTCAGTTTTCCGGGTTGGAAAAGAAGATATTTGAATGATTTGAAGAATTTCCCTTCAAAGTGAGTGAAAGCGTCGAGGCCCTGAAGCAGGTACTTTTTCAGGCGCATATCCTCGGGTGACGGCTTCTTTTCTCCGCAATTGGGGCAGAACTTGCTGGTGCGGCCGGCACCGCAGGTCTGGCAGATCTCTGCTGAGTTGACTTGCTGCATAAGGTGTTTTGGTCTGTACAAAATACAGCAAAATGGGATGGGAAAGAGCAGGGTGGATATTTTCTGCAGATACACTGGCGTATAAGTAACGCGGCGAACGCGGCGAACCGCAGCGAACGCGGCGAAAACAGCCACGGAGAACTATTGTATTTCGCCGCGCTCGCCGCGGTTCACCGCGTCCGTTGCGTTCCCTATACGCCAGACGATAAAACCCGGAAAGCAGGACCACATGAATTTGCCGATCAACCATTGTCTCCCATAGGAGTGATCCTGACTTTCCGGATTGTATTTAGTGTGCATTGCTCAGATCGAGCTTCTCACCTTTTTTCTTATTACTTCTTACCAGCATCACAAATGGTACACAGAGCAGGAACATCACACCGATATACCAGAATACATCCATATAAGAAAGCACCATTGCCTGTTTCATTACACCACCATCCAATGCCTTATATGCAAACTGCTCTGCCAGGTTTGGGGGTAAACCATGCGCCATGAAATTTTGCTGCATGGCTGCCACGCGTGTAAGATCCGCAGGGTTTGTTACATCAATGTGAGACACAAGGTCTGCACGGTGCTGCATGGTCTGTCTGGCCATAAATGTCGTGATCGCAGCGATACCAAAAGAACCGCCTAATTGCCGCATCATACCGGTAAATGCCGCACCTTCTCCAATCTGCTTCCCTTTCAAACCGCTTAGTGAAAGTGCGGTGATCGGGATAAACAATAACCCCATTCCTATACCACGCATCATCAGCATCCAGAAAAAGTTAGCCTTGGCTGTATCCGGTGTGATGATCTTAAATCCCCAGTAGCAGAAGAAGAAAAATACCAGCATGCCCGCGGCAACAAGGAATTGCTGCGGAACACCTCTTTGCATGAGCTGTGCAATCACAGGCATCATAAACGCCGTCATCAATGCAGCAGGGACCATCAGAACGCCCGCCTGTGTGGCTGTCCACCCAAGAGTCGCCTGAGTATAAAGTGGAATAATGAACGTTGAGCCATATAAACCAAAGCCCATAATAAAAGACAGTACGGTACCTACTCTCAGGTTACTATTTTTCAATACCCTGAGCTGCACTACGGGATTTTTGGCTGTCCATTCCCTCCAAATGAAGAAAAAACCTCCCAGCACCGCCAGTGCGGTGAACAAAGAAATCATGGGACTACTGAACCAATCTTCATCCTGCCCCTTTTCCAGTACAAGCTGAAGAGACCCTACAAATAAAGCAAGTAATCCGATACCCAACCAATCAATTTCACTTGCAGCTTTCTTTTCGCCATACTTAGGACTTCTCACATATTGCAAAGTCAGCAAAGTTGCAATAACCCCGAGCGGGATATTGATGTAAAAGATCAATGGCCAGCTTTCAAATGTATCAATGATATAGCCTCCCAGGGGTGGCCCTAATGTCGGACCTACGATCACACCCAGGCCATAGATCGCCTGTGCCATACTTCTCTTTTCAGGAGGATAACTTTCAGTGATGATCGTTTGCGAAGTAACCAGCAATGCTCCACCACCAACGCCTTGCAAAAAGCGGAAGATGATCAGTTCATTGATCGTTGTTGCGTTACCACACAGAAAAGAACAAATGGTAAATAATATAATAGACGCGGCAAAATAATTCCTTCGCCCAAACTGCTGTGACAGCCAGCTTGTCAATGGAATGATGATCACGTTACCGATCGCGTATGCCGTTATCACCCATCCCACTTCGCTGGTAGTTGCACCAAGGTTTCCCTTCATGTCATTCAACGCCACGTTCACGATGGTGGTGTCCACTATCTCCAATAAGGCACACACGATTGCAGTCAACGTTATGATCACCCGCCTCGATCCGTATTCAATTAATGATTCCTGTTGCATGTTTTCGATTTTTCGAAAAAACAAGAGAAAGAGATGGATTAAAGTTTAAATGTTTAATAGTTTAAAAGTTCTTCCAGCAATAAAAATCTCTTCGGTTTGGTAGTATCGCTGATCCTTTCCTTTATTAAATCCGAACTGTAAGAACCTTAAACTATTAAACATTTAAACTTTTAAACCGTCCTCCCACTCCTCTTTCACACATATAAAGTTGTAAGGCTCTCACAGCGATAATCATTCTTCGGCCTGGTAGTCTAGCTGATCCTTTCTTATTAAATCCTTTGCCGCAAGAACCTTAAACTTTAAAAAATTTATACTTTTAAACTTCGCTCAATCCAGATGTACATCCACTTCCACGTTCATCCCCGGGCGGAGCTTCTTCACCAGTGGATCATTCTTATCTGTAAATTCGATCTTCACTGGGACGCGCTGTACAACCTTCACAAAATTTCCGCTTGCATTGTCGGGAGGCAACAATGCGAATGTCGCACCCGTTGCAGGGGAAAAAGATGTTAGTGTCGCGTTGAACTCATGACCGGGATAGGCATCTACTTTCACCACCACTTTCTGGCCGACACTCATTTTATTCAGTTGCGTTTCTTTGAAGTTGGCGACTACCCATAATGCATCTCCATGTACGATACTGAACAATGCCTGTCCGCCCTGTACATATTGACCGGGTTGAACGTTTATCTTTGATACCAGTCCATCCTGTGGAGCAGTGATGACAGTATAAGAAAGATTCAGCTTTGCCGCATCCACATCCACTTCACGCTGATGGATGGTTGCTTCGGCTACGCTGATCTGAGAAGCGGTTGCTACACTCTGAACAGCTACTGCATTTGTTTGCTGAGCGGCCTGTTTTCTTTGCTCAGTTAATACACCAAGCTGCCGTTCCGCACTTTGCTTTGCCGCTTCCGCCTGTTCGAATTGCTGTTGAGTGACTGAATGATCTTTGATCAGGTTTGCATAGCGGTCATAATCCTGGGAAGCTCTCCACAGGTTTACTTTTGCTGCTTCGATCTGAGCATCGATCGTTCCTACAGACGCCCTGGCCGTAGCAATACCAGCTTCCGCAGCAGATGTTGTTGCCTGCGCGCTTCCGCGGTTTGATTTCGCGATCTGCAACGCTGCTTCTGCCTGTGATACTTTCACCGCATAGTCACGGTTATCAAGGATCAGCAATGTATCGCCTTTCTTCACCTGCTGGTTATCTTTTACACGTACATCTGCCACATATCCGGCCACACGGGGGATCACCGGACTTATATCACCGCTGATCTGCGCATCTTCTGTGTCTTCATGGTGTTGGCCATGAATATAGCTGGAGATACCAAAGTATCCGCCACCGATCACCAGTACCGCCAGTACGATCGGGAATACCAGGTTACGCTTTTTAGGAGTTGAGTTTTGAGCTGTTGTTTCCATATCAATAAATTGATTCTTTCTTTCTTAATTATTTGTTTCCAGCATTCTCAAGCATGCCGGCTGCTTTTAAAAGATCGTTGTATTTTACAATAGCATCTGCTTTTGCAAACACATAGTTGACTCTCGCTTCCAGTTGGGCAACGTCCGCATCTAAAAGATCAGTCGTTGTGGCAAGACTGTTATTGTATTTATTCTTTGTGATACGATAGTTCTCTTCCGCCTGCTCGATCGCTTTTTTATATACCTCGATCTTCTTTTCATTGCTTAGTACATCGAGATAGTTCTTATTCACTTCCAACCGAACCTGGTCACCAAGCATTGCTTCGTTTGCTGCAAATTGCTTCACTCTCGCTTCGCTTTGCTGCACTTTAGCCTTATTCTTCCATAAAGAACTGACGCTGTAAGAAACACCCACACCAACATTCACCGCATTGGTCACCGTAAGCAGGTTTGGTATGTTTGCAGCGACATAACCTGCCTGAACATTCAGGCTTGGATAGAGATCAGATCTGCTCGACTTCACATTCGTTTCTGCAGACTTCTTTTTCAGATCAATAGAGGAGATCTCCTTACGATGCGTTAAAGCTGATTGAACATAGTTATCCAGCGGGTCAAGCGCCGATGCCTGATCAACCAGTGTCGTATCCAACTCCAACTGTGTCTGCTCAGGCAAACCAAGCAACAGGTTCATGTTCACATTTGCGAGTTGCTGATTGTTCTGTGCATCAACCAGGGAAAGTTCTTTGTTGGACGCTTGCAATTGCGCCTTCAACAGGTCGTTTCTTGCCAGCAGACCATTCTTCTCCAGGTCAGAAAATTCTTTCACACGCTGCTGTGATTGTGCAAGGCTCTCTTTCACGAGCTTCACAGCCGCACCGGCTTTGTATAAATTGATATAAGCTTCGATCGTATTCTGAATCACTTCATCCTTTTCGATATCTGCATCAAGCTTTGCAGCTTCGGCAAGCAATCTTGACGACTCAATACCATAACGGATCCTTCCTCCCTGGTAAACCGGCATGGACACGTTTGCCATTCCGTACATCAGTTGGTTCACCTTTGGCACTTCGTCATTGCCGCCACCGGTACCACCGCCGTTGTCAGCACTTTTCATATTGATATTCGGGCTGTTCAGCCAGAGATAAGAACCTGATACATGAGCATCGGGCAATCTTTTATCTACCGCTTCTTTCAGTGCGGCTGTTGCTTCTTCGATCTTTGCCTGGCTGTTCTTGAGCTGATGACTGTTTTTTACACTCAGGCCAATCGCTTCATTCATTGCGAGAGATCTTTTCTCCTGCGCCTGCAAGCCTGAAATGGCCATCAACAACACGGCACCAAGCAGAAGTTTTAGTCTATTGTTCATACATTAATGTTGCTTTAAATATTCCTTTCAGATGTTGACTTAGTTTCTTACGGATATGTTTCTGGAAATCGTCTTCCGCCATTGACTGGAGATTATTCATTTCCCGGTAGATATGCTGTGTAGTGACCATCTGGCTGATGGTACCAACGAGTGTGATCATAAAAAGAGACACATCCACATTCTTTCTGAACTCACCGCTCCGTTGCCCCTGTGCGATCAGCTCTTTGATCAGTCCCTGGTTCTTTCTTTTGATCTGCTGAATCTGCTCTGCGATGAACCCGTTATTATTTACCATCTGCTCCCTCACCATGATGCGGTGGAAACATTGCTGACTCAACAGCTTCTCTATATACCGATCGATCAGTTTTTCTACCTTCTGAATGGGAGACAGGGTCTTGTCATTGACCATTTCTTCCAGCTGCAAAATGGATGAGCTGGCGCGATGATCAAACATCGCTTCCATGAGCTTTTCTTTGGACCCGAAATAATAAGAGATCATGGCAAGGTTGACTCCGGCGCCTTCGGCAATATCCCTGACAGACGTTCCTTCAAAACCCTTATCAGCGAAGAGCTTTTCAGCTGCCTCCATGATCTGTACCTGCTTTTCATTATATGCTGACATAATTAGTGTTTGAAATCGGACGCAAGTTAAACAGATGTTTAGTTTTAAACAAACGTTTAATTAAGCGTTAACGAATTATTTTTTTGTAAAATGATTGGAGATGTGGTGATTTATGATTGCAACTGATTCATTTAAAGGCGCATTTAAGACAACGGTGGGCGTTGGATGTGTGAGTGTAATTTTCAGAAAAGTTCAAAAAAAGTTCCGCGGGAAGTACTCAGTTTGGAGCTAAATCGCCCATTGGCCGGATGCTTGTTTCTACTCTGCCTGGCGTAAGCCTCCCGCAGATTCCGCAGATAAAAGAAACGCAGATACGCAGATAATATCACCACGCGATGAATTATCGGCGTATCCGGGTATTGATCTGCGGAATCGGCGGAAAACTTACGCCACGCAAATCAAGGCCTATACGAGCTGTTTTGACTTCTGCAGGGAAAGCAATCTCAATTTATCTCCCACTACCCAAACCGTATCACCAGACCTGATCACATAAGACGAATCTGGGTTAACGACACGCCCCTGTTCGTTTTCGATACCCACCACAATGCCATGTATTTTTTCCCTGATCTCACCCTCGCGGATATTCTTATTGGCAAAAACAGAGTTTTCTGTAACGGTGAAATGCTCAAGCACCACTTCCACAGGTTTCTTTTCAACGATCAGCAATCGCGCAGATTCCATGTCTGTACGGAACTGGACGATCTGATCATCCGTTCCTATAATAAACAATACATCACCTGGAAATACAAGCTGACTTCTCTTTGGTGTATTGATAATGGTATTCCCCCTTTCAATAATGGCGACGTTTATCCCATATTTCTCCCTCCACCCGAGTTCCAGCAAGCTTTTGCCAACGCCAGGCATATCGGCTGTGAGTACAAACTCCGCCATGTGCGCATCCCAGGGCGCCAGAAGATCCTGCTTGGCCTTCTTTTCTTCCCGTTCATTATAGTTTGCCAAAAATCTTTCGCGGATCCGGCTGTACAGGTATTGAATACGCTTGCTTAGAACGATCAGCAATGATAACATTCCGATCGTGACAATAAAGGCCACCTGCGGCGAAAAGAAACGATCCAGCAAGAAACCGATCAGGAAGATCGCAATGGCTGTCCTGAACAATTGCAACAGCAGCATACCCGTCCGGTATTTATTCTGACTGACAAATTTTTGTACAAGATCCTTACGATGCTGTTTTATCGCAAGCGACCAGAGAAAGGGAGCCATGAAAGCAAGAGTACAGATAGCTCCGATAACCGTTGTCCAGGTATTGTCTCCCAGCCTCGTCCGGGTGAACGGAAGCAAATAATGCGAAGAAAGCATTACGATCGCGGTGGTGATCACCGAAACAAGTATTGTATTCACCATCCCTGAACGTACATAGACCTGCCATTCAGTACTGTTGGAGATCGACTGGGACCGGCTGCTGTAGCGGTGGATGGCTGTTGTCCATGACGCGGGCAATTTTTTCTGTAGCCATTCATATAATCGCTCAGACATCTTGATCATATATGGCGTCGTGAAGGTCGTGATCGCAGATACGGCAACTGCAATGGGGTAAAGAAAATCGCTGGTTACTTTCAACGTCAGACCAAGTGTCGCAATAATAAAGGAGAACTCGCCGATCTGCGACAAACTCATCCCTGCCTGTACGGAAGATTTCAGCGGCTGGCCAGAGATCAACGCACCTGCAGTTGTACTAAGCGCCTTTCCAATGATCGTCACCACGGTGATCAATACAACAGGAACGGCGTATTTAGCCAGCATCTGTGGATCAAAGAGCATCCCCACAGATATGAAGAAGACCGCACCGAAAAGGTCTTTCACCGACTTAATAAGATGTTCAATTTTCTCAGCATACACCGTTTCCGCCAGGATAGAACCCATGATAAAGGCGCCGAGGGCGGGAGAAAAACCTACGATCGTTGCCAGCCAAACCATCAGGATACAAAGTGACAGAGATGTGATCAGCAACATTTCATCATTCATGAATTTCTTCGTCTTCCGTAAGAATGTTGGAAGGAAAAATATGCCCGAGACAAACCAAAGCACGAGGAAGAAAACGAGTTTGGCTACAGACATCAGCATATCCATACCCGCAAACTGTGCACTTACGGCAAGCGTGGATAATAATACAAGCAGAACGATCGCCACCAGATCCTCCACAATAAGGATCCCAAAAACCAGGCTCGCGAATTTGTGACCTTTCACTCCAAGTTCTTCAAATGCGCGGATGATAATAGTTGTAGAGGAGATACTCAGTACACCACCGAGAAAGATACTATCCATTCTCGACCATCCCATCAATGACCCCGCCACATAGCCGATCATCAGCATGAATACTACTTCCACCACCGCCGTTACAGATGCCGGCGTACCTACTTTCAAGAGTTTTTTAAAACTGAATTCCAGCCCAAGACTGAATAACAAAAAGATCACCCCGATCTCTGCCCACACTTTGATATTCTCCGTTTCAACAACGGTCGGGAAGATCGAAAAATGCGGGCCTACCAAAAAACCGGCAATGAGATAACCCAATACCAATGGTTGTTTCAACCACTTAAAAATTATCGTAATAACTGCAGCCGCGCCTAGTATAAGTCCAAGATCTGATATCAAATGTGGTAAATGGATCATCGTCGTGATTTACGCTTTAACAAAAAACATTAATCCCATCAGTATTGTTGAGTATCGGATCGCATACTCCATCTTCCTTGCCGGAAGAGCTGTCCTGAATAAAACGACCTACCAGAAATAATGAGACGGAAAAAGATGCAGAAGATATCCGTTAGGCACCTGAGCATCGGGTACCGCGATAGTTTCTGATTCCTCAGGGAAATCAATAACCGGCACATATTCTCCTGCCTGTAAGGGGATCACCTGCGAGCAGCAGGCACAATGAATATTATAAACGGAAGAACAGATCTCATCCGGACAGTTGCTGCCAGGATACGCTGTATCGGAACTTATCTTAAAATAAAGGGATCTGACTTTTAGATCGCAGGCTGTTAAGCTTTTCTTAACAGCATCTTTCGCCGACCTGCGATTCGCCATCCCGGACAGCGAGAAAAGAATGAATACAACAAACAAAAGATATGTGGTAATCCATTTTTTCATTGTCGCGAATGTACGAAAAAAGGGAGAATCGACCACTGAAGACGAACCTCAGACGAGCGTTACGAGGTTGCCTCAGGGAAAACATTGTATTTCGCCCCGCCGCGTATCGTTGCGTCCGCCGCGTTCCCCTACACCGATCGAAGATGCGTTGCTACCTATCGCTGACTCGCTATCAGCAGGTTCAGATCCGTATATTTAAGATCAAAACGTTCGCTGAGATAGAAGTTTGTGAGCGCACCCTTAAACATATATATCCCGCTTCTCAAATGAACGCGGTGCCATACCAGGTTCTCAAAACCGCCTTCCTCACCGGCCTCAAGCAATAACGGCATCAGGACATTACTGATAGCATGAGAAGCCGTTCTCGCAAATCCTGAAGGAATGTTCGGAACACAGTAATGGATCACCCCGTATTTCATGAAAATCGGGTGTTCATGACTGGTAATTTCTGAGGTTTCAAAACAGCCGCCACGATCGATGCTGACATCGATCACCACCGAACCGGGACGCATATTGCTCACCATCTCTTCTGTCACGACCATTGGCGTACGGCCGGTTTCGGAACCGAGCGCACCAACAGCCACTTCACAGGTCTTCAACTGTTTGGCCAGCATCCGTGGCTCGATCACGGAGGTCCATAAACGATGCCCGATATTATTCTGCAGTCGCTTCAAGCGGTAAACACTATTGTCAAACACTTTTACAGACGCACCAAGTGCCAGGGCAGCCCTTGCGGCATACTCACCAACTATACCGGCACCTATAATGATCACCTTTGTAGGAGCGATACCCGAGATCCCGCCGAGAAGAACCCCTTTTCCGTGGTTAGCAGAACTCAGGTACTGTGCCGCGATCAGCATTACCGCACTACCCGCAATCTCACTCATGCTTCGTACGATGGGATATGAATCACTGTCGTCTTTCAGATTTTCAAATGAAATAGCCGTAACTCTTTTTTCCATCATCGACTCAAGGATCTCCGCCTTCAGAACCGAAAGATGGATAGGAGAAATGATCACCTGGCTTTGCTGTATCAACGGAAGATCTTCTTCAATGATCGGTGCGCTTTTTACGAGGATCGGTGCTTTAAAGACCTCAGCCCGGTCGTAAACGATCCTTGCACCCGCTTCGCTGTAATCTTTATCGCGATAATGGGAAGCGTCGCCCGCATTGTGCTCGATCACCACCTGGTGGCCATTGCTAACGAGTACGCTCACCGCATCCGGCGTAAGGGCTATCCTGTTTTCCTGGAAAGCGATCTCTTTGGGGATGCCAATCATCATTCCTTCCGCTTTCGGCTTGATGTCAAGCGTTTCTTCTAGGGTTTCGTAGCTGAAGGAAGTACTTATCCGGGGTTTTTGCTGGCTCATGAAGGGTTGGTTATTGCCATTTAAGGCCGGCTTCAAAAATACTTAATTCCTGTTGATTATGAGCGGAAGGAAAAGATGCTTTAGTTAACAAATTTTCCGGGAGAGGAACGGAGCCGTTATCCGTTGTCCGTTCACCGTTGTCCGTTGTCCGGACGTCCAATCGCTAAAGTCTTTTTAGAATCGTTGGGTTTAGTATACCGAAGAAATGCCGTAATTCAGCGTTTTCGTCCCGTGAATCCTGTCAACGGACAACGGTCAACGGACAGCGGATAGGTCAACGATCCTCATACGGCGCGTCACCGAATCGACCACACTGATATATACGTGCACCGTATTCTCCGGGAAAATACCTGGCGCCCTTTCAGGCCATTCGACCAGGCTGATATGATCGCTGTAAAGACAGTCCTCCACCCCCGCACGGATCGCCTCTTCCTCATCCCGCAAACGGTAAAGATCGATATGGAAGATCTTGCCCGTGCCCGTACCTGCAGTTTCAAAGGCATATTCATTGATGATCGAGAAGGTCGGGCTGCCTACAACGTCCTTCACTTTTTTAGCCTCACAGAGCGCATGAACAAGCGTCGTTTTTCCCGCACCCATCTCACCATGAAGCGCAAATACTCCGACGCCGTCAAACGATTTCCAAAACTGTGTTGCAATTTCGGCAATGGTTTCCAGCGAATAAATAAACTCCATAACGCAAATGTAAACGAATAGCAACCTTGTTGCCAATATATTACAAGCTTACTTACCCCCGGCGTTCTAAATTTGCAGAACAAGCAAACACCATTTTTTGTTATAAGAACAATTCGACTTATGGAAAAGATTCAATGGAAAGTAGATGGAATGGATTGCTCCAGCTGCGCCCTCACTATCCGGAAATACCTGGAAAAAGAAGGCATGAAGGACGTACGCGTCAACTTTGCCACCGGTGACGTAAGTTTCAATCTCGATGATCAGCATAAAACGGCCGGATTAAGCAAAGGCATCAATGATCTCGGCTATAAAGTGGCCGCCGATGGACACGGCGCTCATGCCGGACATGGGCATGAACACGAAGAGAATTCCGGTCACGGTTTTCTATCCACCCATCTTCAACGATTCTGGTTCTGCCTCCCCTTTACTGCCATTCTTTGGTTACACATGATACCCGGATTGCATTTGCACTGGCTGATGAACCCCTGGGTTCAACTGGGCCTTTCCCTGCCGGTATTCATTGCCGGTATGCTATTCTTCGGAAAAAGCGCCTGGAAAAGCCTGCGGAACGGCTATCCTAACATGAATGTACTCGTTGCCATCGGCGCTGCCGCTTCATTTGTATATAGCCTTTATGGCACATTGACCGGCCAGGCACAGGATTACATGTTCTACGAAACCACGGCAACGATCATTACATTAGTGTTTCTGGGCAATTATCTCGAGGATGCCTCCATCGCCTCCACTCAACGCGCCCTGAAAAAGCTTGCCGTTAACCAAAAGGTAATGGCAAACATGCTCACATATGATGATCAGCATGAAGAACATATTTTCCCTATCGAAAGTGATCAGCTTCATTCCGGCGACCTGATCCTGATCCGTACAGGTGAGCAGGTTCCGGCCGACTGTAAAATATTATGGGGAGAAGCCGACGTGAATGAAGCCATCATCACCGGCGAAAGCGTTCCCCTACATAAAATAAGTAAAGACAGCCTGATCGGTGGATCGATCATCGAAAACGGATCCGTTAAAGCTCAGGTAACAGCAGCCGGAAAAGACACCGTACTGGCCGGCATTGTCAATCTCGTAAAAGAAGCACAGGGGGAAAAGCCACCCGTACAGCAGCTGGCCGATAAGATCAGCGCCATCTTTGTTCCGGTCGTATTGAGCCTCGCTGCCATCACCCTGATCGTTAACTGGATCGTTCTCGGAGAATTCACACCTTCCCTCATGAGAGCCATCGCGGTACTGGTGATCGCCTGCCCCTGTGCGATGGGACTGGCCACACCTGCCGCTATTGCCGTTGGAGTTGGTCGCGGTGCCAGAAACGGTATCCTTTACCGCAACGCTACCAGCCTCGAACTGTTCAAAAACATCCGGCAGGTAGTATTTGATAAAACAGGAACACTGACGACCGGCAAATTTATCATCAGCAATTTCAAGATACTGGAGGAGAGTATCTCAGAAGAGGAATTCAAACGCATCGTTTATTCGCTGGAGAAATATTCCAATCACCCGATCGCGAAAAGCGTAACCAGCGAATGGAAGATGAAGAATGAGATCAGGTTCAAAACGATCGATGAGATCAAAGGATTGGGCATGCAGGCAGCAGATCGCGATGGCAACCTGTATCAGGCAGCTTCTTACAAAGCAGCTGCCGCTCTTACAAAAGAGGATTCACATAATATCTATATCATCAAAAATGATCAGCTGATCGGTTGGCTTGATGTCAAAGATGAAATAAGACCTGAAGCAAAACCCATTATCGCTTACCTGCAGGCAAAAGGGATCAAAACGATCTTACTGAGTGGTGATAGAAAAGCAAAAGCAGAAGAACTTGCAAAGGAACTGGGTATTGAAGAAGTGATCGCGGAGCAAACACCAGCGCAAAAACTGCAGATCATTACAGAGAAAAGCGCCGCCGTTCCAACCGCGATGGTCGGAGATGGGATCAATGATGCCCCCGCACTCGCAAAAGCAACCGTCGGCATTTCCATGAGCGACGCTTCACAGATGGCGATGCAAACGGCACAGGTAGTACTAATGAATCACGGTCTGAAAAAACTCCCCATGGCGCTGGGCCTTGGCAAACACACTTACACAACGATCAAACAAAACCTGTTCTGGGCGTTCGCCTATAACGTGATCGCCATTCCAATCGCCGCACTTGGGTTGCTGAAACCCGGGTTTGCCGCTCTGGTAATGGGACTGAGTGATGTGGTGCTGGCCATTAACTCCGGAAGACTGTATGTAAAGAAGGTAGAATAACGGTGACAAAACCGTCTGACCGGGGAAAAACAACATTTCGTTTATCGGTACAATATTTAGCTTTATCCGATCAACCCTTGTATTGAAACCAGCATAAATTCAAACATCGCAGGTTTCCGCTGGTAAACGCTGATCAGGAACAGACATGCAGTAAATTTCATCCGGTTCACCCATACATGCGTATCTGCGCCGGCATCTGCGTAACAGCTGCGGGAACTTTCAGGCCGAAATAATGAGTCTTCACGAAATACTTAAAGAATATTGGGGATACGATCAGTTCCGCCCGTTGCAGCAGGAGATCATGCAGGCTGTGTTGGATGGAAAGGATTCACTTGCGCTGATGCCCACCGGTGGAGGCAAATCGCTTTGCTACCAGGTGCCGGCAATGGCAATGGATGGCGCCTGCCTCGTCGTATCTCCCTTGATCGCCCTGATGAAAGACCAGGTGGAAAGCCTGCGCCGGCGCGGCATCACGGCATTTGCGATCTATTCCGGCATGAAGCGAAAGGAAGTGATCAATACACTGGAGCTTGTAACAGCAAGCAACTGCAAGTTTCTATACGTATCGCCTGAACGGTTGGAAACATCCCTGTTCAAAGAGTACCTGCCCGGGATGAATATCAACCTTGTTGCCGTTGACGAAGCACACTGCGTATCACAATGGGGATATGATTTCAGACCATCGTATCTCCGGATCGCGGCGTTGCGGGAAGAACTGCGCGAGATTCCCATACTTGCACTCACCGCATCGGCTACACCGGATGTTCAACAGGATATAATCGACAAACTCCAGCTGAAAAAACCAGCTGTATTCAGACAATCATTCGAACGACCAAACCTTTCCTACAGTGTATTTGAAGTAGATTCAAAGATCAATAAGGCTATTGAAATTCTAAGTAAAATACAGGGCACCAGCATTGTTTATTGCAAAAGCAGGAAGCGCACGCAGGAGATCAGCGATCTGCTACAATTGCAGGGCATCTCCAGCGATTATTACCATGCGGGACTATCACAGGAAGAACGCAGCCGTAAACAGGAGGGCTGGATCAAAAACACCATTCGCGTCATCGTCTGCACAAACGCATTCGGCATGGGGATCGACAAACCAGATGTTCGCACCGTGATCCATGCGGATATTCCCGACTGCCTTGAAAACTACTACCAGGAAGCCGGAAGAGCCGGTCGCGATGGAAAACCGGCCTTTGCCGTCCTGCTGTATTCCCCAAAGGATCTTGAGGAATTACAGGAGCTCACCTCTCGCCGTTTTCCAACTATTGAAGAGATCAGGCAGGTGTATCAGAGTGTGGCGAATTACCTGCAACTGGAAGCAGGAACAGGATTGGGTAATTATTATGATTTTGATCTGGCCGACTTCAGCCGTAAATTCAAGCATGACAGTTTTACATCCCTGTATGCGTTAAAAACGCTTGAACAGGAGGGATGGCTTTCTGTAAATGAACAGGTGTTTCTTCCGTCCACCGTTCAGTTCAATGTAACCAAAAGCTATCTCTATGAATTTGAAGAATCGCATCCCGCACTGGATCTGACGATCAAAGCTTTGTTACGCACCTATGAAGGGATCTTCGACTACACCTGTTTTATTTCTGAATTGCTGCTCGCCCAACTTTTGAACATGGATCAGGAAGAAGTAAAACGGCAACTGAAACAGCTTGATGCCGCCGGGATTATCATTTACTCCGAAAGAAAAGATACTCCCCAGATCTATTTTCTGCGTAACAGGGTCAGAACAGAAACCGTCACGGTCAATCAACAGCAATACCAGGCGAGAAAAGAAACAATGGAGAAAAGGATCAGGAAGATGATGTCTTATGTGCAGGAAGAAAGTGAATGCAGAAGTAAGCTGATCGGGGTTTATTTTGGTGACAGGGAGATCAAAGAATGCGGCATCTGTGATAATTGTTTAAAGCGGAAAAGAGCCTCCCTTACCAGTGAAGAATTCTCCACCATCCATCAGCGCATTCTGAATTTTATACAGGAAGATCCTGTCGAAGTAAAAGCCCTCCTTGAACATCTGCAGGATTTCAGAAAAGAGAAAGCCTGGAAGGTGATCGAATTTATGCAGGCAGAAGACAAATTACAGATCGGGAAAGATGGCAGGGTCAGACTGTCACGCAGATAAGTTGCTTGCTGGGAGTGTTGGGGGTATAGGTTTCAGAGGTTTCTTAGGATTCTGAAGTTTCAGGGGTTCCAGAGGTTTCAGAGGTTTCAGAGGTTTCAGAGATTCCAGGGGTTCAGAGGTTGATATGCCGCAAAAGGCTTAGTAAGTTCGGGGGTTCAATGCCTTCCCGGGGCGGGTTAATATACCCGTCGTGCGCTACGATCCTTTGGCCGCTGCGCGCGCCAGGACACGTTCACTTCCGCGCGCGCTGATTCATTCATTGCCGCGCGCGCAGGGCACAAATAGGCATACGACAGCAACCGCATTGCTACGTTTGACTGTCGTCGCCCATTTTTCAATTGTATCATTCCACATTTCCTATCTCATTCTTCCTCTTTTTAATCCTATCAACAATAAAAAAAACGCACCGCCCTTTTCAGGACTGCCCTCCTCCACCAGTCCTGAAAATGACGGTGACTAAGAAATTTCTCTGTTGTAAAGATCGCTTTAGGCCAAAGCGAATCCATGGGAAAAAGACAGTGTCTCGCGGGAAAATAACGGAAGTATGGCGGTGAATAGACGACCGCTAACGTAAGCCAAAGAATTCCATCCCCCGACTTTACAGCTGATCCATGAATTGTCCTACACAGATCAACCTCCCAATTGTCTGTGTCCTTATCCCATGTCCCCAAAAACCCGCCGATCCTGCCGGAGCCCCGGAACTGCCTCTTCTGACCACGGCTTTTTCTGTTCTGGAAGCTTATCTGCCCATCCATAAACAAGCTTTTCATTCACCTGGAAAGGACGCCTGATCAGGCAGTAAAAGGCAGTAAAACTATTGATTGACGGATATAAGCATATACACCCCCGGGGTAAGGATCACACCGCCTGGTGATGATAACCGGATAACGACCAACTTCTTCAGGGCAGTTCATATCCTTTAATTTACCGTCCGTAAACAATCTTAGGGAAATCCATCCCTGATCTGCTTTTTTTGTATCAATGGAGCTTCTAAAGACCGGACAATTCTTCGGGCAAACCAATCAGCGAACTCAGTTAAACGGGTTAACGATCACTGATACGGAATACACGCACGATAAAGTTGACTGGCATCATCATGAAAGTCCCTACTTCACTTTTATTCTGCAGGGCGCTGTACTTGAGGGGAATAAAAAAGACACTTACCATTGCGCAGCAGGCTCCCTGTTGTTCCACAATTGGGAGGACGCACATTACAATATCAAACCTCCCGGATTCACACGGGGATTTCATATCGAGATAGATGATCACTGGCTTCGTCAATTTGATATAAACCTCCATAATATCCAGGGCAGCACAGCGATCAAAGATCCGCAGGTGAAACTTTCATTTTATAAGCTGTTTAAAGAAAGTAAAATGAATGACGCAGCGAGTCAGGTGGCAATTCCTTCATTATTGATCAACTGCCTGGAAGAAATGAAGAACACACAGCTATATACTTCTGCAAAAGCTCCCGGATGGATAAAAACACTAAGGGAACTTTTGCATGACCAGCCGTTACAGGTTTCGTCCCTATCCTTTTTATCTGGTGTACTGGGCATTCATCCTGTGCATATATCGCGGTATTTCCCTTTTTATTTTGGCTGCACACTGGGCGAATATTTAAGAAAGATCAAAACCGAACGCTCTTTGGGGATGTTAGGTGACAGGCAAAAATCACTGGTGGAAATTGCGCTGGATTGCGGGTTTTCCGACCAAAGCCATTTCAACAGATGCTTCAAGGAAAATGTAGGGATCACACCAAAAGCCTACAGAGCACTTTTTGTCCGTTGACCAATGACCGTTGTCCGTTGACAGATGGTCGTTGACCGATGGTCGCATTGGGATTGAAGTTGTTGCTACTGGTGGGTATAGGTTATTGCGCCTAATGTTCTTTGTATTTTCGGCCATCGGCCATCGGCCATCGGACAACGGTCAACGGTCAACGATCATCCGTCAACGGACAAAGAATCATAGCGGCAATGGTCTGATGTTAATTTCGTTCTATACCAGCCTCTCTGTGAACAGTAC
This sequence comes from Terrimonas ginsenosidimutans, assembly GCF_022012415.1. Classification (GTDB taxonomy): domain Bacteria; phylum Bacteroidota; class Bacteroidia; order Chitinophagales; family Chitinophagaceae; genus Terrimonas_A; species Terrimonas_A ginsenosidimutans. The sequence continues at coordinate 170,480 of NZ_JAKLTR010000005.1, read as the reverse complement.
ATTTGAGCCTGATTCTAATAAATATGAAAGCATTACTAGCAAGCCTGGCAGGGGTTTTTCTTGTCATTAATTATTCCTGGGCTCAAAATATTGTTTCCCCGGACGAAATCGTCAATCCTCTCCACCGGCAGCACTCTGGTAAAATTGTTTTTCTATCCAGCGCTTTAACCCTGGAAGAGACCAGGCAGTCTCACCTGCTCGATTCATTCGTTCTGAAGGAAGGGAATGACCTGAGCATTCGGTTATTCATGCACAACTCGCTGACCAATTATCTTCATCAACTTGATGGCTCAGCTTCCGCAGAACAACTGCTCAGGCAAGGTAATTTTCAATTTCGCTTTTATGTAAATGAAAAATTGATCTATACAGAGAACCTGAGTACCGGCGCAGGAACTGCACAAGGAAAAAACCAATGGACAACACTTCGTATCCCGCTGATCAGTGCAGCCGGAGAGGACTCATGGGGAAGATATCTCTGGATGCGTTTTTATTATGCCAATGATGGCGCAGACGCTCTTGTGGAAGGTAAGCAAACTCTAAAAATTGAAGTCCGGCCATATCTGAGATCAGGCAGCGATATCAGAACTGGTGAGATCATTGCAAGCGGAGAAATTGACGTTATCACACCGGCAGTATTGTTGACACAGGAAGAAATTGCGCTACAACCTGTTAAAGCTGCCAGTGGCTGGCCTATCTCAAAAGAAAAGATCAACCAGGCCCTTATCCAAAAGCTTAATCAAAAAATCGCTTCGAAACGATTTAACAACATCACCAGCATTATTGTTATAAAAGACGGCAGATTACTGCTGGAAGAATATTTCAATAACGCCATCAGAAATACATTGCATAATACGAGATCAGTCGGAAAGTCTTTCGCATCTACGATGATGGGAATGGCAATAAGCGATGGTCATATCAAAGATGAAAATCAGCAGCTCGGCCGGTTCTACAACCTGAAGGAATTCGCGAACTATACACCTGCAAAGGATAGTGTGCCTCTGAAAAGCCTGCTGACCATGAGCTCAGGATTTGACGGGTCTGATCAGGATGCAAGCTCTCCAGGCAACGAAGAGAATATGTATCCCACGGATAACTGGGTCAAATTCGCACTGGACCTGCCTATGAATAGCAACAAGAGAAATGGCGCACAATGGGATTATTTTACCGCAGGCGTCGTGCTCCTGGGAGACATCCTGGACAAAAATGTTCCCGGCGGCCTGGAGAAGTATGCAGCGGCACGTCTCTTCGAACCATTGGGTATTAAAGATTACAAATGGCAGTACACCCCACAAAAAGTGCCCAATACTGCCGGTGGTCTTGCGCTACGCTCACTCGACCTTGCAAAATATGGTCAACTCTATAAGAACAACGGACAATGGAACGGAAAACAAATTCTCCCAAAAGAATGGATCGGCAAAAGCTTTACAAGTTATTTCCCGGAGGATAAAAACCTGAAGGGCTATGGATATTTATTCTGGAAAGAAACATTTGACCTGAACGGAAAAACGTACGAAGCTTTCGGTTGTAGCGGGAATGGAGGCAATAAAGTGTATGTATTTAAAGAGCTGTCCTTGGTAATTGTAATTACAGCAACCGCTTACAATAAACCCTATGCACATCCGCAGGTGAAAAAGATCATGAATGAGTACCTGCTACCAGCAATCACTGTCAAAGATTAAGTGCGATCATGCAATTATTACTACTATTGCTATAAGCAGCCAGCTTATAAATTCTCACTTACCATCTCAGGGTCTTACCCATAACAATTAAGATGGTAAGTGAGAAAACTGGATTTTGAAATCTGCAGGCTTATCCTTACTTAAAACAAACTTCGCTTTCTGCCCCGTCCGCCCAATCCGAGCGCTCCGAGTAAACCACGGATGATGGTGTTGCCAGCAGTGCGTGTCATGCTCTTCACCGTGGGATCATCGAAGAAACCTTTCTCTTTCTGTGCGGGTTTTTTCTTTTCCTCTTTAGCCTGCTCAGCTTGTTTCTTTGCCTCTTCGGATTTTTCAGCAGCTTCATTGAGTTTATCTGTGAGGATCTCGTAAGCACTATGGCTATCGACCACCTGATTGTATTTTGCAGCTATTTTTGATTTGCTGACGATCGTATCGATCTCCGGATCAGTAAGTATATCCATCCGGCTTCTTGGTGAGGTAAGCATACAATGCACCAGCGGTGTAGGGATCCCTTTTTCATTCAGGATGGTCACCAGGGCTTCACCGATCCCGAGCTGCGTGATAAGGTCTTCGGTTTTATAGAATGCCGTTTCAGGATAGTTTTCCGCAGTCTGTTTGATCACCTTTCTATCCGCCGCAGTAAATGCACGCAATGCATGCTGGATCTTCAGTCCTAATTGTGCGAGTACAGATGGCGGAACATCCATGGGGTTTTGCGTACAGAAGTAAATACCTATTCCTTTGGAACGGATCAGCTTTACGATCGTTTCGATCTGTTGCAAAAGCGCAGCACTTGCTTCCTGGAAGATGAGGTGTGCTTCATCGATGAACAATATTAGTTTTGGCTTATCAAGATCTCCTTCTTCTGGAGAACTGGCGTACAGTTCCGCAAGCAACTGCAACATAAAGGTGGAGAATAGTTTGGGTCTGTCCTGCAGATCAGTCACTTTCACAATAGACACAATGCCCCGCCCATCATCACTGATACGCATGAGATCATCTACTTCAAAACTTCTTTCGCCAAAGAATACATCCGCTCCTTGCTGTTGCAGTTCGATCACTTTGCGCAGGATAGTGCCCGTAGAAGTAGTAGATATCTTGCCATAGATCTTTTCCAGTTCAGCTTTTCCTTCATTACTGACGTATTGAAGCACTTTGGTGAAATCTTTCAGATCGAGCAGTGGCAGCTTACTGTCATCACAGTATTTAAATATCATTGCGACAAGGCCCCCCTGTGTATCATTCAATCCGAGGATCTTGGACAAAAGAACCGGTCCGAACTCGCTGACCGTTGCGCGAAGGCGCACGCCTTTTTGCTGGCTGAGCGTAAGCAGATCGACAGGATAGGCTGATGGCTTATATTCCATGTTCAGCTTCTGATATCGCTCTTTGATCTTATCGTTTGTGGCGCCTTCAGCTGCGATCCCGCTGAGATCGCCTTTTATGTCCATCAGCAAGACGGGAATGCTTGCATCACTAAGGCATTCTGCCAGCACCTGAAGGGTTTTTGTTTTGCCGGTTCCGGTTGCACCGGCGATCAATCCATGCCGGTTGAGAGTGCGGAAGGGAACCATCACGTCAGCACCTTCCACGGCCTGCCCGTCCAACATAGCGACTCCTACTTTAAAACTTTCGCCCTTGAATGTATAACCTGATCTAACGGTATCGAGAAACTGCTTTGCATCAGCCATATAGAAAATTTGAGGGAAAGTTACAGGATTGACCAATGTGACGAGCAGGAAACAAAAGATTAGGGACCTGAAAAATGAAGGAAGAAAAAATTATTGTTCAAAGCTATCATTTATTGTTTATCAATAAATATTATGTATTTACCGACATAGTTTCAGACTTTAACTATTAAAGCGGACATCCGGACAGTTCAGGTCTATCTTATTGCCTTTTTGCTTTCTCATCTACATCACGGATTATCATCCGGGCAGAATGCATTCATACGACCCACCCAGCCCGGATCTTTTGGTGGAAGATTCTACCCTGTTTGTCGAATACCGGACAATGAAAGCAAAAACGGATCGGCAGGATGCCTGGCAGCGTCGCCGGATCAACTTGTTCGGCGGAGGATTCGGAATCGGCCCATTTACATTATGGAAAACAGAAGAATGTGACACTTGTGAAAACTTTCGATCAGATGCTAAAAGCGCCGAAAAATACTACTTCGGGTTGAAAGGTTTTTATCTGAATGATGAAGAGAGTGTCAACCAGTTCTTTGAAAACAAAATTACTATGTTGCCAAACACCAGACCCGCTTCAAATTCGATCCGGATAAACCACAGCAATCCGGAGAGTTATTGACCTCAACAAAAAGCACTCATAAGACACTGACGGTCGTGGGATACATTTTTCTGGGGATCGGCATCATTTTATTCCTCCTCATATTGCGCCCCGTCCATGTGCTGATGAACATCGCGAATGGAAAGGCTTTCGTTGAGGAAAATCACCGGATGCTTCGCTTATCAGGTTCTGTCATCATTGAATTTCTCCCATTTTCATTTCTCGCTGAAGTGAGCATTCTGCAGATATACCGCGGATCTATTCCTTCCGGTCTCGAATACCCGCTCTGGGAAAATCTATATGAAAAAAGAAAGGGTTTTGTAGTTGGTATTGCGCTATTATTGCTGGCGGCCGCGTTTAAGAAAGGCTATGAATTAAAAGAAGAACAAACACTTACTGTCTGACCAGATGCCCATTGTTGTAAACCTCGATATCATGCTTGCCAAACGTAAAATGTCACTTACTGAATTAAGTGAACGTGTTGGCATTACCATTACCAATATGAGCATCCTCAAAAGCGGGAAAGCAAAGGCTATCCGGTTTTCGACACTGGAAGAGATCTGCAAAACACTTGCATGTCAGCCGGGAGACATACTTGAGTATATGAATGAATCGGATTACAAAAAACTGATGCATTTATAAAGTGAATAACACGGATCAGAGCTCCTCTTCCCGCTCCAGCATCAGCACAGCGCCCTGTGGCACGATGAAGTATCGTTCATTCTCATACATGACTTCCGTCGCTCCACTCACCAGGAATATCGCCAGGTCCCCTTCTTTCGCCTGCAAAGGCACATACTTCACTTTTTCTTCTTCGCCTTTCCAGGCCTCTTCTTCCACAGGCCCGGGAATAGCATACCCCGGCCCGGTCTTGATCACATAGCCCTGCTGCACCTTCTCTTTTTCCTGCATACCAGGCGGAAGATACAGACCACTTGCTGTCTGCTCATTTTGCTTTGTCGGCTTAATCAGTAAGCGGTCACCAATGACTATGAGTTTTTTGAGACGGTTATCGGGAGTGATGTGCATGGCCATTTGATTCGAAGTAGAACGCAAATTTAGCAAATCCGAACCTTTTTCCATCTCTCCGATGCGGACGCGGCAACCAAAAATCTCCGGCCTGTCGCAAACGCCCTTTAGCAAAATATTTGCATGTGGCGCAGCCCGGCCATCGGCATCAACCATCAGCTATCGATCTCTATCAATGATTAACAAATAATTATTTACCTTCATCCAGCTTTGGCAAATGATTTACTTTTATTTGTCCTCTTATAAGTATTAAACTAGCATAAAATGGAACCAAAGAAACCGAAAATCTTATTGTGTGAAGATGATCCGAACCTGGGAAGCGTGCTGAAAAATTACCTGGAGCTGAATGATTATGATGTGACGCTGGAAAGAGATGGCCGGCTGGGGCTTGCAGCTTTTCAACGTGAAAAATTTGAACTCTGCCTGCTGGATGTGATGATGCCGAATATGGATGGTTTTACACTGGCTGAGGAAATCAGGGATGTCGACCCCGATATTCCTTTGTTCTTCCTTAGCGCAAAAACCATGAAGGAGGATATTATCCAGGGCTATAAACTTGGCGCAGATGATTATATCACCAAGCCTTTCGACAGCGAAGTATTACTCCTGAAAATAAAAGCGATCCTCAAAAGAAATGATGAGATCAATAAGGAAACAGAAAATAAGGAGTTCGATCTTTCAACTTACCACTTCAATCCGAAGCTTCGTCAGCTCACCCACAAAGGCGTCACTCAAACACTTTCTCCAAAAGAAAATGAGCTGCTGAAAATGCTGGCGGAACACCTGAACGATCTGTTGCCAAGGGACCAGGCGCTGAAAAAGATCTGGGGCAGCGATACGTATTTCAACGGAAGAAGTATGGATGTGTATATCGCGAAACTTCGCAAGTACCTGAAAGATGATCCGAAGATCGAGATCGTGAACATTCACGGAAATGGATTCAGACTGGTTGTGCAATAACAACCGCTATAAAACAGGAAGCCGGCTACACGATGTAAGCCGGCTTCCTGTTTTATAGCAATTTTTATGACAACCTGGATCACCTCAACAGGCACCGATGGTCATTCGGCACTTGTGGTTTATTTCCCCATAGCTCAGGAGAAAAGCAGGTTGGTATTACCGCCCGGATTGAACGTTTTTCCCAAATGCTCGTACGCTTTTCTCGTCACTTCCCTTCCTCGCGGAGTCCGTTGAATAAATCCTTCCTGAATCAGGAAAGGTTCGTATACTTCTTCCAGTGTGCCCGGCTCTTCCCCAACAGCTGTTGCAATGGTCGTGATCCCGACTGGCCCACCTTTGAACTTATCGATGATCGTGCTGAGGATCCGGTTATCCATATCATCAAGACCATGTTCGTCAACATTCAGCGCGCGCAATGCATGTTGTGTAATTCCCAGATCGATCTCGCCATCGTTCAAAACCTGGGCAAAATCCCGCACACGACGGAGCAGCCCATTGGCGATCCTCGGTGTAGCACGGCTGCGTCTGGCAACTTCCGTAACAGCTTCATCGGAGATCTCAACACCAAGTATGCCGGCAGAACGATGAATGATCTTATGTAAGGTGGCTGCTGAATAGTATTCAAGTCGCGATTTAATGGCAAACCTGGAAAGCAATGGCGCAGAAAGCAGTCCACTCCTCGTCGTTGCCCCGATCAGCGTGAAAGGATTAAGACTGAGCTGTATGCTTCGTGCATTAGGGCCTGAATCGATCATGATATCGATCCGGTAATCTTCCATCGCTGCGTACAGATATTCCTCTACGACTGTACTAAGGCGGTGTATCTCATCGATAAAAAGAACATCATGAGGTTCAAGACTGGTAAGTAATCCGGCAAGATCGCCGGCCTTTTCAATGACCGGCCCGGATGTTTCTTTGATATTTACACCCAGCTCATGCGCGACAATGCGTGAAAGGGTTGTTTTTCCCAGCCCGGGAGGGCCGTGGAAAAGCACATGATCAAGAGCCTCTCCTCTTATTTTAGCAGCTTTGATAAAAATGCGGAGATTCTCTATTACCTGCGGTTGTCCGGCAAAGTCATTTAAATGCGAAGGCCTGATGTTATTCTCAAACTCTTTATCAGCTGCACTTAGTCCACCTTTCTCCGGATTTAAATTTGAATTCGCCATGGCGTAAAATTAGGGAAATCTGAGGTGATCGGAAGGCAGGGTTCGATGGTGGTCGATGCCAGTGCGCCAGGGGCTGATGACCGAATGACCTGCTTATAGTTGTTCTCTACCATTTCCGGAACTTAGCGGTGTAATGTTCTATGCAATAACGATTGCGGCACCGGCCGGCGATCGCCCGTTGGCCAACTGCCATTGAACCCCGGATATCAACCCAAAAACTTATTCATCCCCAGGATCCATTCCGGATCCGGAGAATTCTTCAACCATTTCTCCCGCTCAGAAAATTTACAGACCCCGGGATAGTCGCCTTTCCAGTCGCCCATATCCAATATCAGCTGAAAATGCAGGTGCGGTGGCCATTGACCGTTCTCGTGAGGAATGCCAAACGCTGCAAATACTTCGCCGGCTTTGATCAGTTGACCTTCCTGCAGACCTCTCAGTGAAGCGAGGTTCAGGTGCCCATACAAACTATAAAATACAAATCCGTTCAGTTGATGTGAAAGAATGATCGTTGCTCCATAATCGCCAAACTGATCATTGAATGCGAAACTATGCACCACGCCATCAATGGGCGCCATTACGGCTGTATGGGGCTTTCCCCAGATATCGGTACCAAGATGTAAACGGCGGGGTTCTTCAGATGGTATAGCTGCGTCAAATACTTTACTGCGACTGTAAACTGTTCTGTGTTCATTGTATCCGCCGATACCGTAGCGTGCTCCGGCTGCATCCAGTTTATGTGAAATATAGTTTGAGAACACTGGTGTGTCTGCCAGTATTTCTGCGGTCAGATCTTTATTGGCATCAGTAAAATCCAATTGCAGCAGGCTGTCTGAAGACGGATCAAACGGGATGACCTGTTCAAATGAATTTGCATGAATATGCATTACTTCTTCAAAGCTCATTTGATAAAGCTAAGAGGAAAGGATCAAAGAAAATAAAAAAGCATCCGCCTGGGCGGATGCTTCGAAAGTATGGATTAAGACATCAGTTATTTCGTAATAATAACCGGGAAAGTTTTATCGGACGTTCTTACACCACCGTCATAATAGAATTGAACCATGTATGAACCTGCAGGCAACATCGTAAGATCAACTGGAACAACCCTTCCGAATGAGAGGTTGGTCAGCGTGCGGTTATGAACCAGCAGGCCAGAAGTTGTATACACACGCATGTTAAGGTTGTTATACAAGACACTATTGATCCGGATATTTAATTGACCACGGGTCGGGTTCGGGTACAGGATCACCGCATCGTCACGCAGTAGGCGGACTCTTTCAGGGCAATCTTCCACTTTCGCCACAACTCTGGTAGTGGAAACACAACCAGCCGCATTTGTATAGCGATAGGTCAGCGGATAAGATCCAACCGCTGTTGCTGCTGGAATGAATACGTTGCCGGACACGCCGGTTCCACTCCATGTTCCGCCTGAAGGCGTTGCAGACAGCTGTACCTGCTCATCGCTAAGGCAGATCTTAGCAGGCCAGTTTGCCAGTACATTCAATGGTTTAACGGTAACAGTGCTGCTGCTTGAGCAACCAGCCGCGGATGAGGTAACCGTATAGGTAACTTCTGTTGCAGGATTTGCGTACAATGCATACGCATTGGTGCCTGCCACGTACGGAACCGTTCCCGCAGCGTCTGTGAACAGTCCCGTTGCCGGAGACCAGGTCACAGTAGGATGAGGGAATCCATAAGTTACAATGATCGACCAGGATACAAGCGTACCGGCATCCCCTGATACCCTGTCTCTCAGACCGAGTGTCCATGTTCCATTTCCAACATTGAACAGATCACTGAAGGCTGCTGCATTGGAGAGCATGCCAGTCGGACCAACGTTCGCGATTGCATCCGGTCTGTATGTGTTGGTATAAGGTGCCCCGGAAGCAGGAATAGGTGTTGTAGATGCAGAGCTGATCGTGGTATTAACAAAGTTAACACCGCCTCCGCCTTTTGCATTGATCAGGTTAAGCACCCTTCCATTTGGAGCTCTGAGATTAATGGTCAAATCGCTTATCCATGTATGATTCACGTTCAATACAACTCTTACACCGGTTACCTGTGCGCCAGCCGGAATACCGGTAACATTAAGCGAGTTGGTAACGCCCGTTGCCAGGTTATCAGGAACTGCCACCGTAATGGCACCTGTGGTAACGGCAGGCATTTCAACAGAAGCCGGAGGAGCCGCCGCGAACTGCGTAGTGATCTGCGCACAATTCTGCGGAGCCGCTGGTGTAAATATCGCCGCTACCGGCGTCGGATTCACATATATAGATGTGGCATAAGAATCATTCGCGTTTTCGGAATCATTCGGGTTGGTCACTTTGAATAATATATTGTGCAGACCCGCAGCAAAATTAAATGCCGGCAGCGGCACCTGCAGCGTATCACCAGGAGCGATCGTTCCTGTGTTAACAGTTGCGGTAAGGGTATTAGTCGCCGCACCCGTGATCTCTGCCGTTACCGTGATCGGGTAAGTAGCCAGGTTCAACGGTGTGAGGTTATAGTTCACGACTTTGGCCGTCATCACAAAATTGTTTGCAGGACATGTCGGCAACGTTTCTTTAATCGAAGGAATACCGGCATCCACAACAGGAGACAGGCGAACACTTATATCATCCAGATACAGGAATCCCTGGTCTTCCGCAGATTTTGCATGGAAGCCGAAGTAGTAAACGCCGGTGGCAGCAGGCGTGATGTCAATACGTGCCGAATCCCATGGGGTGGCAACGGCAGTATTGATATTATTATTCTGCCAAACCGCTTGCGTCATCGCAGATGGATGCGCAGAAGTTCCATATTTCACTTCCAGTTGTTCGATAAATACAGGACCATTGGACGCCTTATAATAGAACTTCAGACGATACTTGGTACCACCGGTAAGTTGCAGACCTTGCAGGAAGAACCAGTCATCCGCACCACGTGCAGTGTTGGCCGCATCATATATATAACGGAGCGTTCTTGTCGGAGACACGTATGTGTCTGGTGAAGTTCCTGCCGCAATGATATATTGCCCGCCCGTTGTATTAGGAACCGGACCACTGCTTCCATTCGCATCAAAGATGCTGGTGCAGGATGGATAGCCAACTGGCGCTGTTGCATTTTCGAAGTTGACCAGGTATGGAACAACAGTTGGTGAGCACAATGTCCGGACAGTAGTCACTGCATTCATACTGAATTCAGCGCCACCACCGCAGTTTTGTCTTACATAGATCTCATAGTTGGTATCAGGTGTTAACCCTGTAATGACCACGGGTGAGCTGGTAACACCAGGAACGATCGTACCTCCGCCAGCTGTTGCTCCTGTTCCCGGAGCGAAACCCGCAGGCCCGTATTCGACCACAAAACTGTTTCCTGAAGAAACGAAAGACACCTCAGCTGTTGTGGACGTTGCACTGAAAGCCTTCAGCTCCAGAGGTGTTGCACAGGATTCTACCGTGATATCATCTACATAGATAAAGGCCTGGTCAGCGTCAGAAAAAGCATGGAATCCTAAGTAATAAACACCGTCAGCTGTTGGGGTGAATGTAACCGTTGCTGTCGCGAAAGGCGACGTAAAGGAGCTGGCGATACCAACTTCCCTGAACAGTGTTCCCAGGGTCATACCGGCAGCGTTAGGAGCGGTACCATACTTCACTTCAAGATTTTCCAAATAATCCGGGCCGTCTGATGCTTTATACTTAAACGATAATGTATAAGTTTTACCACCCGTCAGCGTCAATCCCTGTAAGAAGAACCAATCATCCGCAGGTGTGGATGCATCCCATTCATAACGGATGCTCACTGGTTGTGAAAATGCTGCGTCGCCTCCATCGAAATAAGATTTCCAGCCAGTAGCACCGTTAACATCCTGGATGATCACACATTCAGGCTGATCGGGCTCCAGCGTCGCATCAAAATTCTGAACAAATGGAACGGTCGCAGGATCACAGACAGTTGTAAACAGTATCGGACCTTCCCACATACTCAGATCGCCACTGCCGCAGTCAGATCTTACCCACAGGAAATAAGTTGCACCGCCGCTAAGACCGGTTACTGTTGCGCTTGTTACACCTGCAGCCGTTGTTCCTGCAACAACAAGACCACTGCTTCCGCTTCCACCGGCTCCAAATTGTCTTACTTCCCAGATATATCCATTCGCCGGGTTGGTTGCAGATGCTGCCCAGCTGATCAATTCATCAGTTGGTGATACAGGAAGGGCTATTACATTATGTACAGGAATACATGATGGCGGAACGGTGATCAACAGGCCGTAATCTTCCACTTCACCAAATGAATAACTTTCCTGGCAGGGATTATTCTGGTTAACGGTAAAGAGCGGGAATGTGTCTCCGAACTTGATACGGAGTCTTGTATTCCCGAGTGTGGCAGTCGCAGGTACAGTGAATGTGATCACGTAAGGCGAAGTGTTCCCGCTTTTTGATCCTACATATTCTCCCGGATCAGTGAAATCACCGTCCTGGTTGAAGTCAGCATACACATATGCCACATCACTTGTTTCCCAGGGAGACACACCGGCCTCAATTGTTACTTTGATCGTCTGTCCCTGGAATACTGTCGCTATGTGTGTGGTAGAATAATTACTGTAAGTAGTTGCATCGGTCATATTGCTTACACCTCCGGTGATCGTCACATTACCGATATATTCATAATCCGAATTTCCGGCCTCAGATGTACAATAACAGTCTGCTACTGGTTTTACGCCAACAGAAATTGATGTAGATGGCTCTGATTGCCCATTGCAGGTAATGATGCGGCGATAATGCGTTAGCAGAGTTTGGGCCGCGGTATAATTTGCAGTATTCGCTCCGGCAATATCTGTCCAGGTCGATCCATCAGGCGAGGATTGCCATTGATACGTTATCCCCGTGCCGAATGAAGCTCCGGTGACCGACAGCACAAATGGTATATTAGCGCAAACAGGCCCCGATGGTCCTGCTATGATGCCCCCACCGGGAGGAGTCAGACAGGCGGGTGCTGTTGTAACAGTGATCGTATAGTCTTCAACCTGGCCATAACCAGTGGTAGTAGTAACACAAGGGCCGGCTGAGGCATTGTAATTTTTTACGACCCGCATGCGCGTTGCGCCGCCTGCCGCACCTGCGGGGACAAGGATATCTCCTGTAGCTGCTTTCCCATCAGATCCTGTAGAGTTCGTAATAGTACCGATCAGGTAATGCTCACCGGCATCAGTGAACAGGTTGTTCTTATTCCAGTCGATGTAAACATCTATATACGTAACAAAGTTCCCATTCGTATTACCTTCAACCGTCATAGGGTAGGTCTGCTCCGTTAATACTGTTGTAGTATGCGTGGTACTTGCGCTGAAATCCTCGTAAGCAGGTTGTGAAAGCGGCACACCGGGTGTGCGATTCTGAATAGTGTTTAACTTTACAAAAGTGATCGGCTCCACGTTGGCCGCCGGATAACTTACAGTGCAATACTGTCCGTAAGAAACAATTGTAGTGCCGGCAATAAACAATAATGTAAGGAGAAAAAGGTAAAGCTTTCTCATACGCAGTTTTTGGTAATTGGTTGGGGTATAGATGCAGGGAATCTCCGTCGGACTCCTGTCTGAAGATATTTAATTTTTCGATCACTTCAATTTTTAACCTTTTTTTATTTAGCTGTTTATCCTGCAAAAAGCCGCAGTAAATGCCTGTGTAGTAATGGTTTTTATTTACTCGCTGACCCGCAGTGTGTATGCTGATATACTAGCTTTCCCAAAGTGCCGTTTAGGTAGTATTCCCCGGAAACTATGCAAACACAACGCGTTATCTTCTTTTGCCTGATCTCCCTTCTATACATGGCTACACACCATGCGCAGGCGCAAATGATCACTGGTGTATGGACAGGTAAGATCAACCGCCAGAAAGTGGAAGTCAAGATCATTCAGCGTGGCGACAGCCTGACAGGCACCTCCTATTATGGAACCGCATCGCAGTACAGTCGTTACCGGATCAAAGGATATTTCGATGCCGCCTCAAATGAGGTAGTATGGTGGGATGATCAGCTTCTTGAACAAAAACCAGCTTCTTCAAAAGGGCAGATGGGCCTGCTCTCCCGCGCTGATTTCAACTGCCCCGGTGACGGCAGGATGATGCTTGATGGAAAGACCGGTCCAACAGATAACGATCCCTCTGGTGATGTACATCTCAATAAGACCGATAACACAACCTTTAATGATGAATGGGATTTTGTCATCGATAATTATATGACCGGAGGCAATGACCCCGATGTTATCGACAGTATCGAAGCGCTTACACCAACCCTTACGGCAACGCCGCCATCACTGCCAAAAGAAAAACCCGTGATCGCCAAACCACCAGTCAAAACAGAGATGGTTATGATCCCGTCCCGTCCCGCGGTAGTTCCCGCGTTGAAAACACCATCACCGCCAACACCACAAACTATCGAAGACAAGTTCAGCATCCGGAAAAAAACACTGGTGACTGAAATCCCCGTTACCGGCGATTCCATCGAATTGCGTTTCTATGATAATGCAGAGATAGATGGCGATTCAATCTCCTTGTTCCTCGACGGCAGATTGCTTTACAGAAATATCCGTCTCACCGGCAATGCTTATTCAATAAAACTTGCGGTAAATTCCCTAGATGAAAACAGCGAACTTGTAATGGTGGCGGAAAACCTGGGTTCCATCCCACCGAATACTTCGCTGATGATCGCGGTGGTTGGAGATAACCGCTACGAAGCCAGACTTGAAAGTACAGAAGGAAGCAGTGCAATGGTCAGGTTCAAGAAACCACCTGCATCTGCGAAGTGAGAATGACCTAAGCCACCGGCTTGATAGGTTAAGAGTTCAAAAGTTTAATGTTTAAAGGTTTTAAAGCTGGATAGACTTACCTGTTCAGATACAGGACTAAATCCATTCAACTTTAAAACCTTTAAACATTAAACTTTTGAACTCTTATCTTTTAAACCCTATTTGATCTGCTTCAGGATCTCTTCAATTGCCCTGTCTAATTGCGGATCACGGCCATTAAGCCTGTCATCAAAACTGTTCAGCACTTTAATATCAGGATCAACACCGCTCATTTCAAGGTCTTTTCCATCAAGTGAATAGCAACCCCATCCCGGCATGCGAACGGAAGAGTTGTCGACGAGGCTGACCCCGCTGGTGAAAATGATCCAGCGGTAAGTGCCATTGCCAATGATCTTTCCAAGCTTCAATGCTTTGAATCCCTGTGCGGTCATTTCCGCATCGCTCAATGATTGCTCATTGATCAGCAGGATGATCGGTTTGTCGGAGGGAGCAAAGTTTGACTGTGGAGAAAGCCCACCTTCCCTGTACTTCCATGCGAGATAAGAACGCTGGGAGAGGAAACGCAGCACTTCATCATGCACGTTACCTCCCGTATTATAACGAAGATCAAAGATCAGCGCATCTTTTTTATTGAGCTCCTTCGTCATGTCGATAATGAACTGCTCCAGCTCCGGCTGACCCATGTTCTTCATATAACCATAAGCAACACGGCCTTTACTCTTCTCATCTACCCGTTTCTGATTGTTGTCGATCCACTCATCATACAGGTTATTGAACAAGCTTTGCTGCGGATGTATTTTTACGGATACGGGTTGTCCGTTACGGGTAAATTCGAGGCTGATCTCCCTGTCCAGAGAAGGACGCGTAAAATAGAAACTGCGGTCTTTACCAGCCTGAACAGGTTCTCCATTCACTTTGGTCAACACATCCCCCGCGCGCACATCAATACCTTTCTTATCGGCCGCTGAGTTTTTAACAACATATTTTACCGTATACGGAGATGCGTCTTCAAAGATGATCCCAGTCTCCATGGTTGAGTTGGACAGCGCGATCGATTCATCAACACCAAATGTGCCAAAGCCCTGGTGTGAAGAGTTCAGCTCTCCCAACATATCATTCAGCAGGATACGGAGATCCGCCCTGTTGTTGAGATACGGAATGAATTGCTTATAGTATTGCTTTGTCTTCTTCCAGTCAAGCCCGTGGAATTTCTCATCATAATAGTTCTCTTCCATTTGTGCCCACGCTTCTTCAAACATCTGGCCGAACTCTTCTGAAAGATTACGACGGAAAGTAAAACTGATATTGATCGGATCAAGCCGGTTCATGTCAAGACTAAGCTTGTTAATGCCCGCGTTATTCAATGCATACAACTTGTCATTGGCGTCAACCAGGCCAAATATTGCCCCGTCTGTGACTTTCTCTGTTTTATCTACCTCAAATGGTTCTTTTGTCGTTTTATATAATGCAGTGCGCCCTTCGTGATCACTGTGATAAAGAACAATTGTTTTCTCACCTTTCTGCAATACATCAACAAGTCCCTGGGAACCGGAAAAAGGTCCAACGCGCTCGATCCGTTCCATAAGATCTACCGCATCGATCGTGATAGATTTAATCGGTGGTGTAGCCGCGGCGGTTGCAGCCGGTTTTTTGGTGGTATCTTTTTTTGCGGCGGTATCTTTCTTTTCTTCTTTGAATAATTCATCAAACTTGTCAGTACGGAATGGTTCATCCAGCTTTTCCAGTGCGATCCTGTACACCTTCGCATTGGGCATACCAAAAGGGTAGGCAGGCTTCAGGCGCTGTGAGGTGAAGTAGATATACTTTCCATCAGGAGACCATACAGGGTCCGCTTCCGTAATGTCTGTATTCGTAAGATTGATTGTTTTATTTTCCTTGATATTATGAACATAGATCTCCCGTTCAAAGTTTTTATAAACGCAGAAGATCACATATTCATCATTTGGTGAGAATCCCGGATCGCTGTTCTGGAAGCCCCAGATCTCCTGTTTTGCAACGGTCTTGCTTTCGCCGGTTTTTACATCAAGCAAACGGATCTCATCACGGCCGCTCAGGTACACGCCTTTATCGCGCTTCTTATTCATCACTATCTGGCGATTGTTACGTGTATCCTTTGTAAGCTGTTTCAGTGCTCCTTTGCCATCCGCACTGACCGAATACCAATTAGCATAACCATCGAATGTCTGATTGAACAAGAGCGTTTTGTTATCACTTGCCCATTTCACTTCGCGTACACGCTCTGCCGATCCTCGCTTAACCTGCTGAACAAATTTGCCATCAATATCGCTGACAAATAATTCACCGCGGGAAACAAAAGCCAGTTTTTTATTATCAGGAGAAACATCGAAGCCGGTGATATTTCCTTTCACATCGAAGTCTTTTTCTTTCGGCAGGATATTATTCCGGATAATGGAGATACCCAGCTTACTTTCATTACCACTCTTCACATCGTATTTCCAAAGCTGATAGTCTCTTTCAAAAACGACCGTTCCACCCTGCGCATTTACGACAGGTGTTTTGATGGAAGAATTGAACCTGGTCAGCGCTTTCTTTTTACCGTTCTCAATAGTATAAAGGTTATACTGCCCGTTTGCTTCATCAGAAATGAAATAAATATTTCCGCTTTTGTCGATGGTTGCAGCAAAGTCCTTCCCTTCCCAATCAGTATACTTCTTATGTTGTTTTGTCTGCGGATTGTACGATTGAATATCCGGGTTGAAAGGTCCCTTATACCGCTTGCGTTGAGCCTGGTTGGAACTCTCCCAGGTATCATTGAAGAAGATCTCACCGGAAGCAGGATGCTCTACGAGATTGTGATCATACTGGAAAAAGTTGCTGCCGAACACACGACGGGGAGTGCCGCCTGCTGCCGCAACTTTGAAGCCAGCCACCTGACCAAGTCTTCCGCTGTTAAAGTAAATGGATTTTGAGTCCCAGCTCCAGCCCGTGACTTCGTCATTGGAGCTGTGGTAAGTTACCTGTGTTACTTCACCACCTGCAACTGGCATAATGAAAATATCTCCATTACCATACTGGCGGCCTGTGAAGGCGATCCATTTGCCGTCCGGGGAAACCCGTGGACTGGTTTCATATCCCTGCATGGCTGTAAGACGAGTGGCCTGGCCATCTTTAATCCCGGCCCGCCACAGATCCCCTTCGTAGCTGAAGATCACCGTTTGTCCATCAGGTGTAAGACATGGATTGGAAAGAAAATAAGTTGCATCCTGTGCAAAGAGCCGTGCCGAGCAGCACAACACGGCAAGAGAAAGGAATTTCTTCATGAAAAAGCATTTTGGTCGCTGAATGTACGATCAAAAGCAATGCGTGGCTAACCGGCCATAGAAATTCTAATTAAAAATTCAAAAGTAAAAAGTTAAAAAAGACCGCTGTTCACAGAAGCCCTTTTTTACTTTTTACTTTTGAATTTTGACCTATATCACCACGTTGACCATCTTTCCTTTCACGAAGATGATCCGCTTTGGAGCTTTTCCTTCGAGCCATTTCTGGACGATCTCGTTTGCGAGAGCCATTTTCTCCACCTCTTCGGAGGTTGCATCGAGGGAAATATTCATAGTAGTGCGAAGTTTGCCGTTGATTGATACGGGGTATTCTTTACTGCTTTCTTTTACATATTTCTCTTCGAATACAGGATACGGTGCATTAAGGATGCTGCCTTCGTTTCCGAGCAATTGCCAGAGTTCTTCGGCCACGTGAGGGGCATAAGGAGTAAGCAGGACCAGCAATGGCTGCAGCACTTCTTTTTTTGTACATTTCAGGTCATTCAGTTCGTTTACGGCGATCATAAATCCGCTGACACCGGTGTTGAAGCTGAAACGTTCCGTTGCTTCTTCGATCTGTTTAATGGCCTTGTGCAGCACTTTTAATTCATCGTCGGTTGCCTGTTCATCAGTCCAAACTTTCCCTTTCAGTTCATCATAGAATAAACGCCAGAGCTTTTTGAGGAAGCGGTGTACACCTTCGATACCTTTTGTATCCCAGGGTTTGCTCATCTCCACAGGGCCGAGGAACATTTCATACATGCGGAAGGTATCAGCTCCGTATTTCTGTACAAGATCGTCCGGATTGACAGTATTGTATTTTGACTTGGACATTTTTTCTACTTCTGCTCCGCAGATATACTTACCATCTTCCAACTCAAATTCTGCATCCCGATAATCGTCCCGCCACTCCCTGAACGCCTCTGTGTCAAGTTCGAGACCATCGACGATATTGACATCAGCGTGAATCACATCGATCTTATCCTTATTCTTGCCATAGCTGCCGTCTTCATTGAGCAGGCCTTTCGAGACAAATTTGTTGGTGCCGTTTATCCTATACACAAACCGGCTGCTCCCCTGGATCATCCCCTGGTTGATCAGCCTTTTGAACGGCTCATCATGCCCGATATAACCCAGATCGTACATCGCCTTCGTCCACATACGGCTGTATAACAGGTGACCCACCGCATGCTCGGTTCCGCCAATATAGATATCTACCTGTCCCCAGTAGTCAGATGCTTTGCGGCTGCAGAATTCAGTTGTGTTCGCCGGATCCATATAGCGCAGAAAGTACCAGCTGCTGCCTGCATAGCCGGGCATCGTGTTCGTTTCGAGATGTTGGGAAGTCCAGGCAGGGATATTTGCCAGCGGACCTTCGCCTTCCGGACCGGGTTTATAGGAGTCAACGTGAGGCAACTCCAGCGGCAGTTCTTTTTCACTCAGCGGATACGCAACACCATCGATCCATTTGACCGGGAATGGCTCACCCCAATAGCGTTGGCGGCTGAACGCCGCATCGCGCATTTTGAAGTTGGTCTTCCGGATCCCTATCCCCTTGCTTTCGATTTCTTTGATGGCCACTTCGATCGCGTCTTTCATCACCAGGCCATTCAGGAAATCAGAATTTTCCAGGATCGCCTCTTTTGTAGGATTGGCTTCCTCGCCTTTATAATGATCACCGATGATATTGGTGACCGGGATATTAAAATGCTTCGCGAATTTATGGTCGCGTTCATCCCCGCAAGGCACGGCCATGATGGCGCCGGTGCCATAGCCCGCGAGTACATATTCGGAGATCCAAACCGGGATCTTCTTTCCGTCAAAAGGATTGATCG
Organism: Terrimonas ginsenosidimutans; assembly: GCF_022012415.1. GTDB lineage: Bacteria > Bacteroidota > Bacteroidia > Chitinophagales > Chitinophagaceae > Terrimonas_A > Terrimonas_A ginsenosidimutans. Next base: position 151,433 of record NZ_JAKLTR010000005.1, on the reverse strand, counting down.
CAAAAGCGCCGGTGAAGACACCACTGATCTTTTTCTCAGCCATCCGCTCACGCTCGCTACGGCTTTTTACATACGTGATGTACTCTTCTACAGCGCTTAACTGCTCCTGCGTGGTGATCTGGTCAACCAGTTCATGCTCAGGAGCGATGACCATGAAGTCGACACCGAAGATGGTGTCAGGCCTCGTCGTGTATACCCTCAATTTGCTGGCTGTCTTCTTTTCATTTACCTCCAATTCAAAATCAATCTCCGCGCCACTTGACTTACCGATCCAGTTCGTCTGCATCTCTTTCATCGCATCGCTGAAATCGACCGTTTCAAGTCCCTGGAGAAGACGGTCGGCATATTCAGTAATACGCAGATACCACTGGCGTAATTTCTTTTTTACTACGGGATAACCGCCGCGTTCGCTCACGCCGTTGACCACTTCGTCATTAGCCAGTACAGTGCCCAGCGCTTCACACCAGTTCACTTCACCATACCCGCAATAAGAAAGGCGATAGCCCATCAGCACATTCATTTTCTGTGCTTCATCAAAGTTCTCCCACTGATCCGCGGTGAAACGAAGTGTCGTTTCTCCCGGGCTTGGGTATGATTTATTTCCTTCTTTCTCAAATGCGGCAACCAGTGCGGAGATGCGTTCTGCGCGGCCGGTAAGACGGTTGAAGAAAGAGTCGAACAACTGGAGGAAGATCCATTGTGTCCATTTGTAATAGTTGGCTTCGCTGGTGTTCACCTCTCTTTCCCAATCATAGCAAAACCCGATATTATTCAGCTGGGATTTGAATGTCGCAATATTGTTGCGCGTGGTCACAGCAGGGTGCTGTCCCGTATCCAGTGCATATTGCTCTGCAGGCAGGCCAAATGCATCAAACCCCATCGGGTGAAGCACGTTGAAGCCTTTCAATCTTTTATAACGGCTGTAGATATCAGAGGCGATGTATCCGAGAGGATGGCCCACATGAAGACCAGCACCACTGGGATAAGGAAACATGTCCAACACATAATACTTCGGCTTGCTGCTTTCATTAAGGACCCTGTAAGCATGAGAGTCTTTCCATTGCTGCTGCCATTTCTTTTCAATATCCCTGAAATTGTATTCCATCCGTGTTTTTTTACTTGTCTTAACAAATATCTTCTTTCAAATGGCAATATAGCCTGTATTCGACCGTTAGAAAAGGGTTGCAAAAATACTGATATAGCTCTTAAATTCAATGTTACGTCGTTGACAGATCACGGGTATATTCCGAATGATGGGTCATTATCAGCAACATTGAGCTTAAATTGGTTATTTTTGCAATACCTGCTTCCATGATCGGGGTTCCCCGGGAGCAGGAATTAACCCATTTATTTCAAAATTCTGTGTTATGGCCAAATCCGGCAAAGCTTCTATCAAGAGAGCTAAACCCTCTTATTTCATGTCGATTCTCGGTGTTACGCTGGTGCTCTTCCTTCTTGGTATTATCGGCTGGTTTGTGATCAACGCCAATAAGCTTGGCAACTATTTCAAAGAAAATATCGAAGTGATGGCCTCGCTGCGCGGAGATCTTAACCCGAGCGACAGCACGGCACTCTGGCAGTATATCTCGGGTCAGCCTTATGTAAAATCGATCAAATTTGTTACGAAAGAAGCTGCCAAAGCTCAATATCAGGCCGATGGGAATGAGAGCTGGGACAATATCCTGGATGCCAACCCTCTGCCTAACAGCATCAATTTTTTTGTAAAAAGGGACTATGTAACGGTCGATTCGCTGGCGGCGATCAAGGCGGATCTGGCGAAACAGACCTATGTGGCGGATGTAACTTACCCGGAAGGCCTGGTTGACAAGGTAAACAAAAACGTCCGTCAGATCGGGATCGCCCTTCTCGTGGGTGCGATCATCATATCCCTGGTCGTGATCCTGCTGATCGACAACACGATCAGACTGGCCATGTTCAGCAACCGTTTCCTGATCAAAACCATGCAGATGGTGGGAGCGACCCGCTGGTTCATTGCCAAGCCGATGAATATCCGCGCGATCATCAACGGCGCCATCAGCGGCATCATTGCTGTGGCGGCGGTCGGACTGCTGGTATATATCGCAGAAACCCAGATCCCCGGAATGAAAGCGATCCACGATACTACAACACTCGCATTGTTATTCGGGGGCCTCTTCCTCCTGGGTATCTTTATTACGCTGTTCAGTACCCACAGAAGCGTGTTGAAGTATTTGAAAATGAAGCTGGATGACCTGTATTGAGATCGTTGGCCATTGACCGCAGAAATTAGATCGCGGTGAACGGTAAACGGTCAGCGATGCTTTATTTCGCATTTCACGGAAAACCATCATTTTCCTTATATTGCACACCCAAATTCAACACAATGACTGAAAATAAGACCAGCACAGCTCCTACCATGTTTTCAAAGGATAACTATATGTGGATGCTGATCGGTGCGGTAGTAATCGCAATTGGGATGTTCCTGATGGCTGGAGGAAAAAGTGATAACCCGACCGTGTTTGATCCGAACGCTGTGTACAGCACAACACGGATCACAGTGGCACCACTGCTGATCCTCGCAGGTTTGGTGATCGAGATCTATGCGATCTTCAAGAAAGCGAAAGCCTAATACGTTAAAATGAATTGATGGGTCTATAAGTTTAGAAGGTGATGCAGCAGTGTGTCACCTTTCTTTTTGGGGCCAGGGAGAAGCAAGAGTGAAAGAGATCATGAATTGGTTATGTTCGCGATGGAATTGATTTGATACATATTTTTGGATTTTAGATTTTTTTATGGAGACAATTGATGCTATTATTATCGCGATCGTGGAAGGGTTGACGGAGTTTTTACCTATCTCTTCTACGGCGCACATGAAGTTCACCAATCCGTTACTGGGAGTTGAACAAACTCCTTTTGGAGAAATGTTTGAGGTCGTTATTCAATTGGCCGCTATACTGGCGGTAGTGGTTTTGTACTGGAAGAAGTTCTTCGATTTTAAGCGGATCAATTTTTATATCAAACTGATCATTGCCGTGATCCCGGCACTCGCATTTGGATATATGCTGAAAAGCCATATTGATGCGGCATTGGGCAACCTGACTTTTATCGCCTGGGTAATGATCTTGGGAGGCGTTGTATTACTTTTTGTGGATCGCTGGTTCAATAAGCCGGAGATCTTTTCAGAAGAAAATATCAGCCCGAAGACTTCATTCATCGTGGGCTGCTTCCAGGTATTGTCGATCATATTCCCGGGGCTGAGCCGTAGCGCAGCTACCATCATCGGCGGAATGACACAAAAGCTGAGCAGAAGCGCTGCCGCAGAATTCTCTTTTTTCCTTGCTGTGCCTACCATGCTCGCGGCTTCGGCAAAAAGCTTTTGGGACACGTACCAGGATCACCCGGAGGTGATCGCGCGGGACAATATGATGACACTCCTGATCGGAAGTCTGGTAGCCTTCGTCGTCGCATTACTGGCCATCAAGTTCTTTATTGGCTTTCTGAAAAAATATGGCTTTCGTGTCTGGGGGATCTACCGGATCATTGTCGGTCTTATCATGCTGTTACTGATCTGGCGGGGAATAATTTCATAATACGCTAAATGAATATAAAAGGGCGCTGATCAGCGCCCTTTTATATTCCGGATTCTTTTATTTTTACTGATAAACTACGGCGCATGCAAACTGCATCAAAGAAAGTTGTGAATGGTTGGGCAATGTATGACTGGGCAAATTCTGTATACAATCTCGTGATCACAACGTCCTTCTTCCCGATCTATTTCCTGGCGGTGACCGGTAAAGGAGGAGATCATCAGGTAAACTTTCTTGGACGCAAGTTCGTAAACTCTTCTCTCTACGATTATATACTGGCAACATCCTATTTGCTTGTAGCGTTGCTATATCCTATCCTCACGTCTATCGCAGATACGCGTGGAAACAAGAAGAACTTCATGCGATTCTTCTGCTATATGGGAGCGATCGGGTGTAGTTCGCTCTTTTTCTTCAAAGAGCATACACTTACCATCGGCATTATATCATTTATGCTTGCCGCCATGGGCTACGCAGGCAGCCTCGTTTTTTATAATGCTTATCTACCCGAAATAGCAGCGCCTGCAGATCAGGATAGGATCAGCGCGCGCGGGTTTTCCTTCGGGTATATCGGCAGTGTGATCATGCAGTTTATTGGATTCGGTCTCGTGACAGTCATGGGCGATACTCCGGAAGAATCTTTGCAGGCGATCCGGATAACGTTCCTGCTGGTGGGGATTTGGTGGTTTGGCTTTGCGCAGATCACATTCCGACGCTTACCCAATGCAACAGTCAGGAAAGAACAAAAGGGGCATATACTTAAAGACGGGTTTATTGAAATGAAGAAAGTGTATGCCCAGGTAAAACAACTTCCTGTATTAAAAAGATATCTCCGTGGATTTTTCTTTTACAGCATGGGTGTGCAAACGGTGATGCTTGCGGCAACCCTGTTTGGCAGCAAAGTATTGAAGCTCCCGGATACGAACCTAATTGTTACCGTTGTGCTCATACAGCTGGTAGCCATACTCGGCGCATGGAGTATGTCAAGGTTATCAACCCAATTTGGAAATCTCCGGGTGTTAATGGGAGTGATCCTGTTCTGGATTGTGATCTGCCTCGCTGCATATTATACGGCCTCACTTGCAGAACACGGAGTGAACACCGAATATTATTTTTACGGACTTGCTGTTGGTGTTGGTCTTGTTATGGGAGGAATTCAGTCACTTAGCCGGTCCACCTATTCCAAACTAATGCCTGAAACAAAGGATACAGCTTCTTTCTTCAGCTATTACGACCTTACAGAAAAACTGGCGATCGTGATTGGCATTTTCAGTTTTGGTTTTATTGAAGAAGTAACGGGCAGTATGAAGAACTCCATCTTATCGTTGATCTTTTTCTTTACGATCGGACTGGTCTGGTTGATCGCGGCTTTGAAAAAACAAAAACAACAGGCTTAACCTATAGCATGAAACTATACAGTGTCAATAACGGCTATTTCAAACTGGATGGTGGTGCCATGTTTGGCGTCGTTCCTAAAAGTATCTGGAATAAACTGAATCCCGCGGATGAAAACAATATGTGCAGCTGGGCCCTTCGCTCTTTACTGATCGAAGAGGATGGACGACTGATACTGGTTGACACCGGGATGGGTGACAAACAGGATGCGAAATTCTTTGGTCACTATTATCTGCACGGGGATGATTCTCTTGATAAATCACTCGCGAAACATGGCTTTCACCGCGATGATATCACGGATGTTTTTCTGACGCATCTCCATTTTGATCATTGCGGCGGAGCGATCAAAAAAGAAGGCGATACGTTCGTTCCGGCATTCAAAAATGCAGTCTTCTGGAGCAACAAGGAGCACTGGAAATGGGCAACAGAACCAAATGACCGCGAAAAAGCCTCATTCCTGAAAGAGAATATCCTGCCGATCCAGGAAAGCGGGAAACTCCAGTTCATCGAACAACTGCAGAAACCTGTAACAAAGCCAGGATGGCACACGATAATCGGCAAATTAACAGAACTTGATTTCACTCCTGACATCTCCGTTCTGTTAACATACGGCCATACCAGCAGCATGATGCTGCCAAAGATCCAATACAAAGGGAGAACGATCGTATTTATGGCAGACCTTCTTCCTTCTGCAGCTCATATCCCGATGCCATATGTGATGGCTTATGATACAACGCCACTGATGACATTGGGAGAGAAAAGACTTTTCTATGAAGAAGCGATCGCGGGAGACTATATCCTGTTCTTCGAACATGATCCGGTAAATGAATGCTGCACGTTACAACAAACAGAAAAGGGTGTTAGAGTGAAAGAGTTCTTTAAACTGGAAGATATATAAGCATCTTTATAAAAAGGATCGCGGCCCGGGATGTATGTCCCGGGCCGCGATCCTTTTTATAGAGATGCTATTCTTATCTTCTTCTGATCAGCGAGGTCAAAGGGTATCTCAGGTTTTCATGCCCCATCATATCGATCTTTACTTTGCCGACAACGATCGGACTTTCTATCCGTATCGGAACATGGTTCTCATCATCTGTTACCCAAACTGTCATATTCTCTCCGCCCTCAAAAATACTTCCTTTAATGAGCAGCGGCTTGAACTTGATCGCATCAAATTTTCCGTACTTGGTTTTAATGGTTTCCTTACCAAGATAACGGATGTACATATTGTAGATCTCATTATCCAGGAACATGGAAAAAGAGATCTTGTCATTGGGCTGGAGTACATTGAAGTCGATATTTCTTGCATAAAACACCGAGCTCACTACATCCTGGACACAGGCCGGAACATTAAATACGCCATCATTTGTCACAGCGGTATTGGCTGTTTTATTGAATGAAACGTTCTGGTATTTTTTATACCCTCCTTCATTCACATTGCGCACAAATTTCAGTGCCTGAAGAGTGGCTGTATCAATATAAGACTCGTATTTATCTCGCACCTTATACAGGATATCGTAGGAAGAATTTGTATGTCCTTCACCAACGATATGATAGACCGGCCGGTTATTCAAAACTTCCAGCGTATTCGTGAACGTGGCGGTGCCTGCATCCACATAAATACCGGCCACAGCGTAATAAACCTTATAGGTTACTTTTTCACCAGCTTTAAACGCAGTGTTCTTGATCCCACACGAATCAGCAAATGGTATTTCCTTTCTGGTAGTAAAAGCCAGCAGAATGACCGCAGGCAGGAAGAGTAGTTTAAATATGACTTTCATCAATCGCTTTATTTAAATTTTCATAACGGGACAGGACCGGGGGCTGGTCAAACTATTGCCGTCTTAAAGAACAACAAATCAACCAGGGTCTTCCCCTACCTTCTGATCCGATTTATTTCTAAAGATCTTTCTAATGCTTAATATAAGCAAACTTCCTACCACAGCCGGGACGATCAGGTTAATAAACCATATACTCAGTGCCGTCAGGCTGATCCCCAGTTGGTTGCTGCTGAACAGCCCGAGCAACTGTAAACTCACTTTCCCCCTCAGCCCCAGATCAGTGAATAGTGCAATGGTCGGAATGACCGCCATTACCAGAAACGACAGGCTTACGGCCCACCAACCCTGCCACCACGTTACATCTACTTCGAATAAACGAAAAAGCAGGAAATATTGTATGATGAACACCGCAAATCTGACTGCTGATAAAGACAGTAATTGCAATAATACCGTTGCATTAAAATTCTCCAGGGTATCAAGCAACCAGCTGTATTTCCGCATCACCGGTAATCGATCGATCCATTTTACAAGCACCGCCAGCCTGAAATAAAATAGTGTTAAAATCACCAATGCGATCAGTACTCCATAAATGATGATCCTGAACCACAAAGAGGTGATCATTCCGCTGGCAATCACACTTTCCCCCATCACCAGCAGCGAGATAAATCCCATAAGCAGGGTAATGATCAACTGACTGATGCTTCCGGTGATCGTAAGCGAGATCGCCTTCAGCCTTTTCCCTTCCTCCATATACAAAACCCTACCAAGGTATTCTCCCACACGATTTGGCGTTAATACCGAAAAGGAAACACCGGACATCACCGCTTTTAACGCGGTCACAAAATCGATCCGCTGCACCCGCTGAACAGCCAGTTTCCACTTGACGGTCTCTATCGACCAGTTTACCAGCATCAGCAGCATCACCGCCAGCAACAACCACACCCTATGACTATCAAATGCTACCTTTATATGCTGCCAGGATTCTTCAAGGCCCGGCTGATTGGCTATTTGGCGGAAAATGGAATAGGATAGCCATATAAACAATAGCGGGCCAAGAAAATAATTGATAAAATAGCGAAACCGTTTGTTATATATGATCTTTCCAGGCATGCGGACAATACAAATATTTAGAAGGAAAATTCAAAAGGGTACTCCAAATGCATCGAACAGTAAAAAACAACGGATGTATTGTTCTTTTGAATTTTGCAGTTTTACTTTTTACTTTTGAGTTTGAGCAATCCCTAATAACGTAAAAATACAGTGCGGTTTGGAAAAGTCAGCTAAAATAATCCTTGGGATCGATCCAGGCACCCTCCTGATGGGATATGGCGTTATAAGGGTACAACAGGGAAAAATTTCCCTGCAGGAGATGCATGCACTCAAACTTTCGGGAAAGAAGGATAATCATGAGCGATTGCACATGATCCATCAGAAAGTGACAGAGTTGATCAGGACTTATAAACCTCATGAATTCGCGATCGAAGCCCCATTCTTCGGGAAAAACGTACAGAGTATGCTTAAGCTCGGCCGGGCCCAGGGTGTGGCTATTGCCGCCGCAATGAGCGCTGGAATACCCGTTACAGAGTACTCTCCGAGAAAAGTCAAACAGTCTGTAACGGGAAATGGAAATGCGGATAAGGAACAGGTCTGGAAAATGCTGCAACAACTTCTGAATATCGCTGAAGCTCCGCAATATTTTGATGCAACAGATGCCGTTGCAATCGCGGTTTGTCATCATTACCAGATCGGAGGTAATTTACCCCTCAAAGCAAAGGGCGTGAGTGGATGGGATGATTTTTTGAAGAAAAATCCCCACCGGCTGGTAAAGTAAATACTGGCTTAACAGCATTATATCAAAGATTGCTTACGATAAGCTCCTGTATTTCTTTCAATCTCTCAGCACTCAGCTTCAGCTTTGGCTGAACAAAATTCAGATCATTCGATTCATTGATCGGGATCAGATGCAGGTGAGCGTGTGGCACTTCAAGACCGATCACTTCAAGCCCCACCCTGTCACAAGCGAAACTCTTTTCTATAGCTTTCGCGATCGGTTGAGCAAATACAAGCATTCCCCCAAGATACTCGGCCGGCAGGTCGAAGAACTTGTCTGTTTCGATCTTCGGAATGACCAGCACATGTCCTTCACGCAATGGGAATATATCCAGAAAGGCAAAAAACAGCTCGTTTTCGGCAATCTTATAACTTGGTATTTCACCTGCAATGATCTTAGAAAAAATAGTCATGTTTCCCTGATTTTTAGGTACCCAAAATGTCACGGCAAATAGTCCGTTGAAATTAAACATCCCGGTGAGGCAACTTTCAAACTTCAAAGTCCGTATTCACCCGGTGTTGCCAAAGTTAAGATTACCTTAGTATTCAGAAACCAATACCGCTCGATGAAAAAAAGAACAATTCTGCTTGTGTTGAAAGTACTGATATCCGCCGCTGCATTTTCGCAGGAAGGAGCTGATACCGCCCGTTTACTGGAGGAAGTAACAGTGAGAACGTTTGGACAATACAGAAAGCTTTCCGAAGCGGGTGTTCCCGTAAGGATCATTGATGTGAACAATGGCGACCTGTACAATAGATCCTCTCTCGTTAATAGTTTCAATACCATCGCCGGAGTACGTATGGAAGAACGTTCACCCGGCAGTTACCGGATCAACATCAGGGGAAGTTCACTGCGTTCTCCATTTGGCGTCAGGAACGTGAAGGTTTACTGGAATGATATCCCTGTCACCGATCCCGGGGGGAATACTTATTTTAACCAGTTTGCATGGAATAACTTTTCAAGCCTCGAAGTTTTTAAAGGCCCTGCCTCCAGCCTGTATGGAGCAGGCACCGGCGGTCTTGTGCTGATCAACAATCTTGACCAATGGCAGCCCGGCATTTCTGTTGACTACATAACAGGTAGCTATAACCTGCAGAATATTTTTGCTTCAGCCCGTTTCGGCAAGGACGAAAACAAAAATCAATTCACCTATGCACATAACCAAAGCGATGGATTTCGTGATCAAAGTGCGATGCGACGCGATAACTTCTCCTGGTTATCACAACTTAAATTATCAGATAAGCATGAGCTCAGTGCAACCGTTCTTTTTACAGATATGCAATATCAAACACCGGGTGCATTAACACTTGCTGAATATAACACGGATCCCCTGGCAGCGCGACCAGCGGCGGGTGGGTTCCCGGGTGCTGAACAGGCGCGGGCAACCATTTATCAGAAAAATATTCTCGCCGGCTTTACCAGTAAATACCAGATCAGTTCATCGCTGCGAAATGCTACAACGCTGTATGGCGCCTTCTCTCAAATAAAAAACCCTACCATAAGGAATTACGAGAGAAGAAATGAACCCTCCTACGGAGGCCGAACAACTTTCACCTGGAAAAATGCGCAATGGGCCATAAACGGCGGAGCGGAATTTCAGCAGGGATATTTCAATACGCAGGTCGCGAGGAGCAGAAATGGAAACCCTGATACACTGCAAACAAATGACGATATCAATTACCAGAACCTGAGCGTCTTCCTACAGGGAGATTGGTCGATGGAAGGGAAATGGTTCATTCAGGCAGGTTTAAGCCTGAACAGAACGAATGTTACATTTTCCCGGCTTAGCAGCTATCCGGTAGTTCAACAGTCGCGATCTTATAAGAATGAACTGGCTCCACGAATTAGCATAATGAGAAAGGTCGGCGCCCGTCTTTCTTTTTTTGGAACAGTTTCCCGAGGCTTCTCTCCGCCTACTGTTGCGGAACTACTCCCTTCAACCGGCGTGATCAGTACAGATCTTGAAGCTGAAGAAGGATGGAACTATGAGATGACTGCAAGATATCTTTTGCTGCAAAACAAATTAAGGATCGAGGCTACAGCATTCTATTTCCGCCTGAACAATGCATTGGTGCAAAGACGCGATGCCGCCGGAGCAGATTTCTTTGTCAATGCAGGAGATGTAAAGCAAAAGGGTATTGAATCGCATGTTGACTATACCTTTCAGCCTTTGCATAGCAAACTCATCAGCTATATCACCATCAATGCTGACTATACCTACAATCATTTCAGGTATGGCAGCTTCATAAAAGGAACGGACAACTTCAGCGGCAGGCAGGTTCCGAGCGTGCCCAAAGGGACGTTTGCCGCTATGACCGACCTGCGCCTGAAGAGTGGCTTCTTCATCAACGTAAACTTCTATGCATCATCCAGCATTTTCCTGAATGATGCGAACACGGCTACAGCACAATCTTACCAACTGCTGGGAAGCCGGATCGGATGGAAAGCGCCCGGCAGAAAAAAGATTGGTTACAGTATACATACTGGCGTGGATAATCTCCTTGATCAGCAATACAGTCTTGGTAATGATATTAACGCTGCCGCAGGCCGCTATTATAATGTTGCTGCAGGGCGGAATTTTTATGCCGGCGTAAGTTTCCAGTTAAATACAAAACAATAGAAGATCAGTTCGTTTAGAGAGATCTTCAGTTGCAAGCGGGTGGTCGGGTAGCGGGGGGAAAGGCTGAAAGGCTGAAAGTTTAAAAGTTTGATAGGTTGCAAAAGTTTCAAGGTTTTCATAGGTTTTCATAGGTTGATGCCGCAAAAGGTTTAAGTAAGTACCGGGGTCTTTTTGCCTTCCCGGGGCGCTGATTAATATTCCCGTCGCGCGGTACGTTTCATCGACCGCCGCGCGCTGATTCATTGATCGCCGCGCGCGCTGGCCAGAAATGGGCATACGACAGCAATCGCATTGCTGCGTTTGACTGTCGTCGCCCACTTTTCATCTGTATAATTCCACAACTCCTATCTCACTATCCCTTTTTTTGATCATACGAATAAATGAAAAAAAACGCACCGCCCTTTTCAGGACTGCCCTCCTCCACCAGTCCTGAAAAGACGGTGACTAAGAAATTTCTCTGTTGTAAAGATCGCTGTACGCAAAAGGGAATCCATGGGAAAAACACAACATCTTCGGGGAAAATAACGGACGTGTGGCGGTGAATAGACGACCGCTAACATAGGCTGTAGAATTCATCCGCAACCTTTGCACCGGATGCCTCATCGGCTTTTTTGACAAAAGAAGAGAGGTTTAATAAGTGCAATGCTGCCACTTTATTAAACCTCTCTTTTTGTAGAAAACATCAAAACTTCGCGCGAAGCGAAATTATACCGAGATATCTTCGATCTTGAATTTGATTACTCCTGCAGGTGCCTGCACTTCGGCTATATCACCTACAACTTTTCCAAGCACACCTTTGCCGATCGGTGATGAAATAGAGATTTTACTGGCTTTGAGGTCAGCCTCTTTTTCACTTACGATCTGATAGGTAACGCGCTTTTTCGTGGCGAGATTGGTAAGAGTTACTTTGGTGAGGATGGATACTTTGCTGGTATCGATGTTTGATTCATCCAATACACGCACATTTGCCATAGAACCTTCCATAACGGCGATCTTGGCTTCCAACAACCCCTGGGCTTCTTTAGCAGCATCGTATTCGGCATTCTCTTTCAAATCACCCTTCTCCCTGGCTTCAGCGATAGCACGGCTTGCAGCGGGACGGTCAACAGACTTCATCTTCTGCAATTCCACTTTCATCTGTTCCAGAGTTTCCTTTGTCACATACTGAATGTTACTCATAATTACCTCCTTAGGTATAAACAAAAAAAATAACAACGCCTCAGGGTTTTACCTGAAGCGTTGCGGTATTAATGTTGCAAAAATAAGAAAGTATTAGAAAAAAAACGCTATCAAAGTCCTAATTTTTCAAGCGTTACCTCCGCCATCCGCAAAAAAGCTTCATGGCTGTACCCGGCGATATGGGGGGTTATAATTACATTAGACTGGGACAATAACCAGTTAAGTTTCTCTTTTTCCACTTCTGTATAAGTATCCAGCCGTTCGTTTTCCAGTACATCCAGCGCAGCTGCTTTTATCTTATTGTTTTTCAAAGCCTCAATGATGGCGGTCGTATCAACCGTTTTCCCCCTGCAGGTATTAAGAAAATAGGGTTGCCGCTCCAGCGAATCAAAGAATGACGCATTAGCCATATGGAATGTTTCATCGGTCAATGGCACGTGCAGGCTGATCACATCCGAATACCGGCAGACCTGCTCCAGGCTGGCCTCCCTGACAATGCCTTCTGCAAAGCCGAATTTGTACTTATCATACGCCAAAATGGTCACATCGAATGATTTCAGCAATTTGGCAAATGCCGCCCCTGTATTACCGAACCCGATGATCCCAACCGTGCGTCCTGTAAGTTCGGTACCCCTGTTCTCATCTCTTTTCCAAAGCCATTTTTTTACTTCCTCAAGAGACGAAGGTATCTTGTTCATCAAACCAAGCAGTAAACCCAGGGCATGTTCGGCCACAGCATTGCGGTTGCCCTCCGGGCTGCTGACACAAAGAATGCCTTTGCTTTCCGCATAAGGAACGTCGATAAGTTCCATTCCACTGCCAAGTCTGCCGATCCATTTGAGCGAGCCGGCCTTATCCAGTAAAGGTCTGTCAACCTTGATACGGGTCGTCAGTATCAACCCTTCAACATCATGTATCATGTTCGATAATTCCTCATAACTGATCTGAGGATTATAGTCAACTGTGTATCCTTTTTGTTCCAATACTTCACGGAGATGATCGTGCGCCTTTCCAGTGATGATAGCTTTCTTCATGTTATAAATTCCAGCGGTTATTTCATTTTAAAACTCAATTCTGCAAACTGTGCAACATTGAGTTGCTCTGCCCGTTTATTAAACAATTCATCTTCCAGTACGGCCGTATCAAACAGCCCGCGAACAGCATTCCTCAGCGTCTTTCTTCTTTGATTAAAGGCTGTTTTAACAAGGAGGAAGAACGCCTTTTCAGATTTCATATCCGGAACATTTTTTCGGGGCAGCAGCCTGATAACACCACTCTTGACCTTTGGAGGAGGATTGAAACTTTGTTCAGATACATCGAACAGGTACTCAACATCGAAGAATGCCTGAACAAGTACACTTAACACTCCATATACTTTGTTGCCTTCAGGTGCAGCCGCACGTTGTGCTACTTCCTTCTGGAACATTCCTACCATGCATTCTACATCATCTTTCCATTCAAGTATTTTGAAAAGGATCTGCGTCGAAATGTTATAGGGAAAATTGCCGACGATGGTGAACTGGCCGGTAAAAGGTTTCTCTATGTCCAGAAAGCTTTGATGAATGATCTTATCTTTTATGACAGGATACGTTGCTGTCAGGTAACCGACTTTCTCTTCGTCAAGTTCGACAGCCTTGAAGTCGATCTTTTCCAATTGAAGCAAATACTTGGTCAGCGCGCCGCCTCCCGGGCCAACTTCCAGGAGCTGGGTGAAGGGTCGCTCCTGCAACGAGGATATGATCTTGCGGCAGATGTTCTCATCTTTCAGGAAATGCTGACCCAGTGACTTTTTGAGCGTGTACATAATGCAAAAGTACGGAATCGGAAGACGGTAAAAATGCAGCAATTGAGGTAATATATTTAGCTGTGTTAGGTGTAAACTCTTGAAAAAAATAGCTCCAAAAAATACTTCCGGTTAGCCATATCAAACCGGCAATGTTTATTAACCTTTATACCTAAACCGATCGTTTTTTAAAATTAAATACGATGAAAAAACAAGCTCTTCCTTTTCTTTTTCTCTCATTCTTTACCAACGCTCTGAACGCACAGAATATCTTCCCTACACCAAGTGGCAATGTTGGTATCGGCACAACAACGCCAGAATATATTCTCGACGTCAGAGACGCATCAAGAATCGCCGGACACCTTTTTCTCGAACAATCCGGACCACGGGGCATACTCCGGATGAAACCGGTGTCTGGTACTAACACTTCAAGAGTATTTGACTTTTTTGAAGATGCCGATATTGGAAATTCGGCTTATGGCCTCATAGGGATCACGAACGAGCCCTGGGGGGCGCCGCTGCCTTCATTTACTATCCTGTCAGGTAAAAACGGCACCGGAGGACCTGCAAAAGATATCGTGATCTGGGCCCATGATAACCCTGGCACGACCAACGCAACGATGACCATACAGGCTAATACCGGCCGTGTTGGCATAGGCACCACCACGCCACAGGCCGAGCTTGCGGTCAACGGTAACATCTTTTCCAAAAAGGTGAAAGTCACTCAATCTGGCTGGCCTGATTATGTATTTGCAGCTGATTATAAACTTCCTTCATTACAGGAGATAGAAGCATTCATAAAACTGAGAAAACATCTTCCTGGTATTCCATCCGCGGAAGATGTTGACAAAAACGGTCTCGACCTTGGAGATAACCAGGCTCAGCTTTTGAAAAAGATCGAAGAGCTTACCCTCTATGCTATCGAACAGGAGAAAGATGCTAAAAAGAGAGATGAAGTAATTGATCAGTTAACAAAAAAAATGGAAGAGCTGGAACAGAAACTGGCTATGATCGCCGAAAAGATCCAGCAAGCACCGCCAGCAAAAAAATAAGACTGCCACTAAAAAAGCAAAACGGTCTTCTGCCAAAGGAAGACCGTTTTGCTTTGGCTACAGCCGTTGAACTTTTAATCTGGACTCAATACCCGGTCCATTTACTGTTAGATAATACAATCCCGCAGGCAGATCATGGAGATTGATTGAAGCATTGTTATTCCCTTTGAACAATTTCAACACTCCCTGCTTCAGTATACGTCCTGTATTGTCATGCAGTTTCCACTGGGCATTTCCCGATTGCTTTGCATTAATAGTGAGGTTGGTTACGCTTGTTGCAGGGTTGGGAGAAACACGCACGTCATTCGCAGATGACAGCAGGGAAAGCGCAACGGTGTTTGAATAAGATGCGGTTTCTTTATTGCTGCTACTTACCTTCAGCCTGTAATAGACAACTCTTGCACTGACGGTCTGAAGATCATGATCCGTAAAAGAATAGCTATTACCGGAAACTTCATCTGCAGACACTTTTCCAACGGCTGTAAAGCTCTTGCCATCTGGGCTTCTTTCTACAATAAAAGAGGTATTGTTTATCTTTTCACCCGTTTCCCATTGCAGCAAACCCGCACCATTATCGGTCAGTGTCGCCTTGAATGAAAGCAAATGAGCTGGCAGCACAATTCCGGCAGCACCAAAATAAAACGATGAAAATCCTGTAAGACCATTATACTGCAGAACGTATCCATCTGAACCATGGGCTTCCCAATGGGTTGGAGTAAGGATAGCGGTAGTGGATAGAATAGAAGGGCCGCAGTCATCAGCATTCTTCAGGATCCGAAGATCCGTCAAACTGCTGACTCCGCTTGCGCCATCCGCATCGAGTTCGTCAAACTCAGCTTTCGATATATACAAACGTATCCTCACAGGCTGCCCCGCCTCGGGCTGATTCTCCGGAGTGATAGTGATACTGCGATGCAGATACTTTTTCCCGCCTGCCATCCGGATAGCTCCACTATGAATATAAAAAGATGATCGCACTATACCCAGGTTATTTCCATTGGCATACACTTCTGCCATCACATTACCATCCGGACCTGTGAACGGAACCCATAAGTTTGAATTTTGATTTGCGCTGCTAATCCTGACCGAGCTTCCGCTTACACATGCTCCAGGGGCAGCACTGGTAATATCGATCGCCTCGGGTATGGAGCTTTTATTTGATGCATCATTCAGATAACCAAGAAATGTATATTTCTGAACACATCCTGCACAGGCAGGAACGATCGGATTGTTTGCACTGGGCCCCGAACTGCTTGAAGAGCGATCCATCACAACATATATTGAACGACCTCCCGGATCTATTGCAACGTCCCGGAACCTGTTTCTGCTACCGAAATATCCAATCGTGTCCGCCCCATCGACCGGCACAGTTGCCGCGCCATCGTTGCTCAGTTTCAACCTCAACACTCTTCCCCATTTCAGGGATTCTATTAACAATGAATTCTTCCAGCCGGGAATAAAACTCTTTGTATATACACCCAATCCTGAATATCCCTCGGAGTGCCAGTACTGGTTCGCATTTTGTGCCTGCAGATTGTTAGAGCCATCCCAATAAAGGCGATTATTATAAATATACTGGATCGACCAGGGAGTGGAATTGTTGCCCGCAACTGCGGGATAGTTTGAATAAATGGGATCCATATAACTTGTACCGATCGTTGCCGCATTGACCGCTTCACTGACGATCAGCGGAAGAGAGCTTCCCGACGGACCCGCTTTTGCATTGTTATAATTACCATCATCCTTGTATCCGATGACCAATGGATGACCATAATTCTTTCCCGGCTCAAGCAGGTTCACTTCATCATCGCTGAAAGGACCATGGGATGTGCCAAAAAAGCGAGGTATCCCATTGATCGTATCATAAGCAAAGCCCTGGTTATTCCGCATGCCTTTACTCCAGACAGCACTTTGAACACCAAGGGAAACATTATATGGATTATCATTCGGGATCCAACGATCATAATTCATGGTAGTCGGTTCCTGCACTGGATCACCATCTTCTTCAAGATTAAAACGAAGGATCTTCCCTTCATAAGAAGCCGCTACCTGTGATTTGATGGTACGACTGATATTATCAAACTGACCAGCTCCCATATCACCAACGGCATAATAGAGATAGTTGGTGCCGCCTTCGGGCTTGATGATCAAACGACCTGAGTTATGATCATTACTACCCCGAATGGTGTCACAGATCTTCTCCGGAGAGCCCAGCATCCCCGAAAGAGGATTGAATGTAAAGCGGACCACCCACGTAATAAACAGATGCCCCTGTACAGACTCGCTGTTATATGTCTGATTATGTCCGACATAATTTCTTACATACGCGATATATACAAACCGCTTCGCAGGGTCCGTCATGAAATCAGGATGTATTGCAAGGCCCATCATTCCACCCTGCGGCCACGGATTTTGCCCCGATCCAAATGTGCGACGATAAGAACCCGGACTGAAACTGCTGCCATTACTCAGGTCAAGTATAGTGCGCCACCCGCCGTTGACAGGGTGTACTTTATTTACCTTATATCCTTTGGCTTCCGTAACCCAAAGCGAATCATCAGGCCCGTAAGTCACCTCCCAGGGATCCTGAAAATTGTCCGCGGCATTAACAAGATCTGTTTTTAAGAATACCTCTTTCATCCGGCTGGATACAACCTGCCCCAGGGAGGGAATACAGAACAGCAGTCCCAGCAACAGGAAGAGTGGAGGCTTTTTCATCGATAGCGGATTTGACCTGAAAAATAGAAAGTTCGGTCTATAAAGTGATGAGTAGTTTTCGTGAATTTGCCTCAGGTAGAAACACTATGGCTTATTGATCTGCGACCTGGTACGGGGCAAAGTAGCAGACCCCGCATCGGTGATTTCGGGCAACGGTGAACGGTCAACGGACAACGATACAGAACTTTCCCTAACTTTACCTACAAATCTGTAAAACAATGTCTAATACTCCCCAAAAGCCCGTAATTGGTATTTCTTGTGGTGACCTGAACGGGATCGGGTTAGAGCTTATCATTAAGACTTTCTCAGATAGCCGTTTGCTTGAACTTTGCACCCCGGTGATCTTTGCGTCCAATAAGGTGGTGAACTTTTACCGCAAGTCAATTACCGAAATAAATTTCAACTATCAGAGCACGAAAGAATATAACCGCCTTAATAACAAGCAGGTGAATGTATTTAATTGCTGGGAAGAAGAAGTAGCTGTCAATCCCGGTCAACTGGAAGATGCCGCCGGCAAGTATGCGGTCCTGTCTCTGCAAACCGCTGTTGCTGCATTGAAACAGCAGCAGATCGATGGCCTGGTGACCGCTCCTATCCATAAGAAAAATATCCAGTCGCCCGACTTCAATTTTCCTGGTCATACTCCTTACCTGAAAAGTTTTTTTGAAGCAAAGGATGTAGTGATGATGATGTGCGCCGGCAGCTTTCGCGTGGCACTGGTCACCGAGCATGTTCCTGTAAAAGATATTGCGAAGTATATCACGAAAGAAAATATCGTAAGTAAGCTTCACATCGTACATAAAAGTCTGCAGCGTGACTTCGGCATTGACAAGCCACGCATTGCCGTACTCGGATTAAATCCACATGCGGGCGATGAAGGACTGATCGGCAATGAAGAAGAAACCATCATCAAACCAGCGATCAAAGAAGCAAAGAACAGCAATATGCTTGTAGTTGGTCCTTTCAGCGCTGACGCGTTCTTCGCAAGAAAACATTACGATAAGTTTGATGCTGTCCTGGCAATGTACCATGATCAGGGACTCATTCCTTTCAAAGCACTTGCTTCAGGCGATGGTGTTAACTATACCGCCGGACTTCCCGTGGTGAGAACATCTCCCGATCATGGCGTAGCTTTTGACATTGCAGGAAAAGATAAAGCAGATGCATCATCATTCCTGACCGCAATTTATGAATGCATAGACATCATTCAACAACGCGCAGATTATGATCTTAACAGAAGCAATCCTTTGAAGAAGATCAATCCGGAAGTGTTTGCGAGAATGGAAGACGAAGACATACGCGAGTAGTGCGCGAATGGCCGCGAATATTGAACTATTGGGTTGAGCAACCCTGAAACTGAATAGGAAATTTACTAGCCCCGGGAGCATTTTCGGGGCTTTTTTTATGCCTTATTTTCTGATGTAAAGTATTCAATCATAATCTATTCGTGCTTATTCGCGACCATTTGTGCTTATTCAAGTCAGAAAAATATTAGCGTAATTGCTTGCAAATGCTAGAGCGAGTTACTACGTTTGTTTCCGGTTACGGAAAACCACATTCTACTACGTAAAAACACGAATAGAGTTGGTTCAGGGACTTCCACCACCCTAATCCGTTTTTTGATTCGCTTATCCGATATTCCTGTGGGCCTGTTGAGAAATAATCAAACCCAAGGAAATGAAAACGAACTTTTACGGCTTTATTATCGCCCTTTTACTGAACGCCACCATTGCAATGGCATATCCTGGCGTTAACCCTTTTACAAGCAGAGACTCCACCACGTCTGCCACAGCTCCTAAAGCTTCTGTTGAAGCACTGCAATGTACATCTACGGATAAGCGGACTCAACTGACCTGGTCGGTCAATAATAATGAGGTGGCCGACCAGCTTGAACTTGAAAGAAGTATCAATGGTTCTTCGTTCAAAACTGTTGCCATCATTTTCACTACTGAAGATAAAGGCACAGCTGAGTACGCGTTCCGCGATTCAAATGTTGCTGCCAATAGTTCTTACCGTGTTAAGATCATCGATAAGAAAGGTAGCACCACTTATTCAACTGTTGTATCCAGATAAGAAGGTCACACATCCGTACACAACCTAAAACCTCGTCCATGTCAGTAGAAAAGATCAACAAAAGAAAAGAGCTGGCGAAGAAATTAAGAAAAGCAATAGACCGTCTTCTGGCTCCGAAAGAACATACACCCGCTTTAGTGCTGGTGCCTGTAAAACAACCACGAAGATTTTAACCTGATTTAATTTTTCTTTAGTATACACTTAGAGTTTCCAATAGAAGCGGCCCTTTGTCTAAAGGGCTGCATTTATTTTAGCCAAGAGATAGAAGGAGGAAAGGAAGATTGAGAAAAATTATGCCTTACTTGCTTTGTCCGAGATAGGCTTGCAGATTTTTTACGTATTCCTCAAAAGCCGAGATCCCCTGCGGCGTGATCTTGCAGATGGTCTGAGGATAGTTATTCTTGAATTGCTTTACTACATCTATATAACCGGCATCTTTGAGTTTCTGTATCTGCACGCTGAGGTTACCCGCTGTAGAATTTGTTTTCTCTTTCAGGAACGTGAATTCAGCCTCCTTCACACCAATGAGAAGTGATACTACAGCAAGCCGTAATTGAGAATGCAATATGGGGTCAAGATCTTTAAACATGAGCCGATTTTACTTTCCGGTACCTGCTGTTCAGAATCAAACCCGGAATAAGCCAGTTGCCAATACCCGCAAACCCGCTTAATAACATATCATATTTAAAAGGAGTAAAGAGAGACATCACGAAAAAAGCATAGCATATTATAGAACCGATCGTCATCGGTTTGAAACCAGTGATCCAACCCGTTGCAAGTGTTGGAAACGCATAGATGATCAGGAAAATAGAACTGAGGCTAAGCGCGGATGGACGGTAATTTTTGATCTCACCAGTAAGTGTGTTGCGTTGCAACAATTCAATATTATCGGAAGAAAATAAATGTTGGCTGGCCGAAGGAACAATATTGCCGTATAAAACAAGGCATACAATGCTGATACCGAAAACATTCCATACTACATCAGTTGCCGACTGTGCGTAGGTTTTTACGCTTCTCCTTTTCGACGCCCGTATATTTATCCAGATGCCGGGTAGAATGGCCACAAGTGTCAATATCCAGATATCGAATCCAATCGAAAACCGGAACTCTTCCTGAAAATAACTAACGAGGCCGCAAGTGCCGATCACCGAGCCCCAAAGAATAGAACTGCCTCCACTTTCATGAAAATGACTTTTTGCCTTACCGATCATCTCCTGGATCAGTAGCAGACTTTCCTGTTCAGATATTTTTTTATCTTCCATAGTTAAGCCAATTGCTTTCTTTTTTTTGCACGCATAACATAGCCGGGAACAATAAACGCTGTTACAGCAGAGGCAGCCATTAACAATAGCTGAACATCATAACCTACATAGATCGATATTATCGCTATCGCCCAGCAAATAACGGCGGCCCATCTCAAAAGCTGTAATCGCAGGATGGCTCCGCTTACAAAGGAGCAAAGTCCATAAAGCGCAAGATAAACAGGAAATGCAAAATGCCACGCATTGCTATAGGAAAATACAAGCGACAGGATACTGAAGGAGACACCACATGCGATTCCGAAAAAACTCATGGCCTCGTTCATATACGTCTTTACTTTCGTTCTCCTGCCAAACTTATATCCATAAATTATACTGATAATACCCCCCGGGATCATGAGTAGCCACACCAGATAATGATGAGGATAATGAATGATCTCCCGCAAAATATACTGCCCCAGGGCTGCAAAGAAGACCAGCCATCCCCATAGCAGAGAAAAGAAAGCATTGTCAGCAAAATCTTCTTTCGCTTTATCAATCATCGACTGAATAACCCGGAAGCTATCCTGGACAGAAAAGTTATCATCATTCATAACAACTGGTTTCGGCTGTATATAGAATAGACATCGCAGCTCCGGGTACATTCCGGAACTGCGATACCTTGGAAACAATACAAATTACTTGATCTGTGAGATAAAGTAAGTCGCCTGATCTTTTCCCCAATGCGGAGCAAGATTGTCAGCCGGCTTGAAGGCTTCAAATTTTTTCAATGCCTCTTCAAATTTCTTTTTTGCTTCATTTTTATCGCCACCGAATTGCTCGGGTGTAAAGAACAGGTCCTGGCCTTCCAGTAAAGGCACGCGCGGATTTTCAGGGTTCAGCTTTTTAGCGGTTGCCAGTGCTTCCGCAGCAACGGGAGACAATTCCATATACCTGTTCATCGGATCAGCCATCATTTTGGCTGTATTATACATCTTTTTCAGAATGAAGATCTCTGAATTGTCTTTTTGTAACTCTTCAGCCTTTGCGATCAGTGGTGCCGCTTTATCAACGATCGGATCGATCTTATCTGTCTGGCCTGTCACAAACATATTGTTCGCAGCACTTACGCTTGCCAGTGCGGCATAGTAATAGGGCAACCATTGAGTTTTCTCAGCTTCGGCAACACGCTGAAATGAATTACCCAACTCTGTATAGCCATCAACAGTTTTTGTTGTATCCAATGTGGCGATCAATTTCTCCATGGCGGATTTGTAACGGTCACTTTGTGCATTCGCCGCAATAAAAGAAAGTGCAAGAGCAGCTGATAAAAATATACGTTTCATGTTTTGAGTTTTTATGGTTAATGAAGATTAAGATCAAAGATTACTGTTGATTACATTTTCTGTATTGTCTACGCCAAAGCTCATAAACAAACCAATGAATACAAACGAACGGGATGGCGGAACGATGGCCTCTTTCCTGATGGAATTGTAAGAGTATTTATACCCATAAGTCTGTTTGATACCGAAGATATTATTTACTGACAATACCAGCACGGTGAATTTGTTTGCTCCTTTACTGAACAGCTTTGGCAGATAATTCAGACTAAAGCTCACGTTATGAAAATCATCTGTTTCTCCGCGATCGGCAAACTTGTTGATGCCATTATCATTGTAAATATTGTAGTAGGGACGGCCGCTTGAATAGGTATAAGTCATATTGAAACCGGTTTTCCAGGCTGTCACGAATTTCTTCATCACTAATGATCCTGTATGTTTAGCAGCAAAACTTGGCTGCATTGCAGTTGGAAAATTCAGGAAGTCCCGCTTTGTATCCAGGTAAGAATAGGAAACCCAGTAATCCAGGTTCTTGATCGTTTTTTTATCTCTCCAGAAAACTTCAATTCCTTTTGCATCACCAAACCCATTGTTGTTGGCGGCAACCTGGTCGTTATTGTATTGTGTACCCGTTTTTACAAGATTGTCATATTTTTTATAGAACACTTCGAAGCGCGCAGTGATATTCTTATTTGTTTTCAGGTACTGGGCAACGTAGTGAGTTGCTTTTGCAAAATCGAGATTGCCAACAGAACGGAGATATCTCGTCTCCGGGTTTTGATAGAACATTCCATACGCAAGTGAAGCCTGGCTTTCTTTGCCTAATTTATAAGCCAGTGACGCGCGTGGTGCAATATTCGAGCGATCAAATAATGCAGAGTGTTCAAAGCGACCGCCAACCTTTGCAGCCAGCGCATTGGTCAGATAAATATCAGTCTCAGCAAATACCGACTTCAAATGCTCCTGTATAGTGAAATCATAGTGCTGGTTGGTATAGTCGGTATAATTTGGATTGTCATTGCTGTTGTTGTATTCCACTCCAAATCTTGCTGCGCTGAGGCCGACAATTCTCTTCTCAAAAACAGCTTTTGCATTGAAGTATTTTCCTTTGGATTGCAACCCGAAATCTTTCCACTCAAGACCTTGCAAGACCACATCCTGGTTACTGCTGTTCTGCATTCCCCCGTCTATATCATCCTGGTTGTAGGCATACGACACGCCCAGATTCATTTTCCAGCCATTGCCCAAACCTTCTCTCCAGGAAAGGTTATGGTACATATTGAAGTTCTTCAAACCGAAGCGGTCCTTGTAGCCGGTAGAGTCAATACTATTCTCACGAAATCCAAGTTTGTTACGGCTGAAATAACCGTAATATTTCACCATCCCTGTAGCAGATGTTTTGAAACGGAAGTTTGCATCGCCAGTGTGATATTCCGGCTCTTTAATATAATCCTGCCTTTGCTTGAGCACTTTGAATACAGCCCACAAATTGGTATAGTCATAGTTGAATCCCCAGGAGAACTTCTTATTCTTCGCCAGTTTCTGCAGACCACCACTGATCCCAAGTGGCGAGAATCCAAGACTACCAGCACTTTGTTCAGGCAGATCTATTGTTTCAAGGACAAGAGCGGAAGACAGCGCCTGACCATACAACGCGGAGTATCCGCCCGTGCTAAAAACTGTTCCTTTGAAAATGAACGGAGAAAAACGGCTTCGCGTGGAAATATTGGGAATGCTGCTATAAAAGAAGTTGTTGACCAGCGTTCCATCAATAAAGGTTTTTGTTTCCGCAGCTGTTCCACCACGAACGAAAAGACCTTCACTCTCTCCCACTTGCTGTGTTCCGGGCAATGTTTTCAATGCGGCTGTCACATCTGCATTTGCGCCGGCAGTTGTTGCCACATCAATAGGCGTCAGAACAGCCGTGCGTTTCTTATCGCTGGCTTCAAATGTTCCGGCGGTTACAACCACAGCACTCAGCTCAGTGATCTCTTCTTTGAGTTGGATGGCGAAATTGTAAGAAGAGTCTTTGGTGAGTTTTAAGACCTGTTCAAAAGGTTTCAGACCAGTGGAGCTCGCCACCAGGGTCAGTTCGCCTTTCTCAGTTGTCGAAAAGGAGAAGCGGCCGAGGCTATCGGTAGTTGCTCCGTCGTAGGTGTCTTTCAGTGTAATGTTGATGCCGGGTAGAGGCTTCGATTTGTTGTTGGTGACCGTTCCTTTCAAAACAGACTGAGAATTAGCCAGTTGAGAGCTAATTACTGCAGCGAGTGACAAGGCGGTTGTAAGCAGGAGTTTCATTTTTCAGTTGATTGCGACACAAACGTAAACCAGTTTATGATATAAACCAAATAAGGGCGGGGAAATATTTTCGACTTGATCTGCGTAGAAGGAACGCGGCAACGCAACGATACGCGACGGACGCAGCGAAAAGAGCCAGGAATAAATTGTATTTCCCGGCTCGCCGCGTTTCGTTCGCCGCGTTCCTCCTACGCCAGACGCAATAAAAAAGCGATCCCGGAAATCCGGGACCGCCTATAGATAGATAAACTTGAGATCGGCTTATTTGTACTGAGGGATCAGGCTCTTCGCCAGTTCCACCATTTTCTTCACTCCGTCTTCAGGAAGATTTCCTTTTTTGAACTGAGCGAGTACATCAGGAAGTTTGTTTTCCATTTCCAGCAGGAAATGTTCTTCAAACTCTTTTACCCTTTTAACAGGCACGTCTTTGATCAGACCGTTCGTACCGAGATAGATGATCGCAACTTGCTTCTCCACAGAGAATGGAGAGTACTGGGGTTGTTTCAGGATCTCCACGTTACGGGCACCTTTGTCGATCACGTTCTTCGTAGCCGCATCAAGGTCACCACCGAATTTAGAGAACGCTTCCAGCTCACGATACAGTGCCTGGTCGAGTTTCAGTGTACCTGCAACTTTCTTCATCGATTTGATCTGTGCGTTACCACCCACACGGCTTACAGAGATACCTACGTTGATCGCCGGACGGATACCAGAGAGGAACAGGTTTGACTCAAGGAAGATCTGACCATCAGTGATCGAGATCACGTTGGTAGGGATATAAGCTGATACGTCACCAGCCTGTGTTTCGATGATCGGAAGAGCGGTCAGAGAACCACCACCTTTCACCAGGTGCTTGATTGAATCAGGAAGATCGTTCATGTTCTTAACGATCTGATCGTTATTGATCACTTTCGCAGCACGCTCCAGGAGACGGCTGTGGAGATAGAAAACGTCACCAGGATACGCTTCACGACCTGGAGGACGACGCAGCAGGAGGGAAACCTCACGGTAAGCCACCGCTTGTTTTGAAAGATCATCATAAATGATCAGTGCAGGACGTCCGGTATCACGGAAGAACTCACCGATTGCAGCACCAGCAAATGGCGCATAGAACTGCAGTGGAGCAGGATCAGAAGCAGACGCCGCAACGATCGTAGTGTATTCCATCGCGCCAGCATCCTGCAAAGTCTTCATCACACCAGCGATGGTGGATGCTTTCTGACCAATTGCCACATATATACAATAAACAGGCTCACCTGCTTTAAAGAATTCTTTCTGGTTGATGATCGTGTCGATCGCGATCGCTGTTTTACCAGTCTGACGGTCACCGATGATCAACTCACGTTGTCCACGGCCGATCGGGATCATCGCGTCGATCGCTTTGATACCAGTCTGCAGTGGCTCTTTTACCGGCTCACGGAAGATTACGCCCGGAGCTTTTCTTTCCAGCGGCATTTCATAACGCTCGCCGGAGATGGGGCCTTTACCATCGATCGGCTCACCAAGTGTGTTCACCACACGGCCAACCATGCCTTCACCAACTTTGATAGAAGCGATCTGACCAGTACGGCGAACTTTACCACCTTCCTGGATATTACCCGTTTCACCCATCAATACCACACCCACGTTATCTTCTTCAAGGTTCAATGCAATTGCACGAACACCATTTTCAAATTCTACCAGCTCACCATAACGGACATTGCCCAGTCCATAAACGCGGGCAATACCGTCGCCCACCTGTAATACGGTGCCTACTTCTTCCAGGTCGGCGCTGGCGTTGAAGTTGCTCAACTGCTGACGCAGTATCGCACTTATTTCATCTGGTTTAATCTCTGCCATATATGTTTTTGTTTATCTAATTTTTGAGTTACTCTGCCAGCCGAAGCTTTAGCGCAGGCTGGTTATCGTACTTTGTAAATAAAGTCGTTGTTCTCGAATTGTTTTGCAATTGCTTTCAGATCGTATGCAACACTTGCATCAACCAGTTGGTCGCCCGCCTGCAATACGAATCCACCGATCAAAGAGGGATCTACCTTCTCTTCCAGCTCGATGTTTTCGAATCCCGCAGATTTTTTCACCTGTGCAACAATAGCATTCTTCAATGCCTCGCTAACCGGCTCTGCTGTGGTCAGCTGAACAACCTGGATATTCTTGTGCTTTTTATACTGGTCGATGAACGCATTCACGATCTCAGGAAGAGTTCCTTCACGGCCTTTAGTGATCAGCAGTGTATTGAATCCATTGGTGACCACGCTGAGCTTTCCTGCTGTAACCGCTTCAACGATCTTCTTCTTAACGTCAGCCTTGATGATCGGGCTGCGAAGAAGATTCACGAAATCGCGGTTGCTTTTAATTACGGCCTGCAGCCATTGCATATCTGCAAATACCTGCTCCAGCTCGCCTCTCTCAATGGACAGATCGATCAGGGATTTGGCATAACGCGTGGCTAAACGGGGATTAGGCATATATCTGTTTGGGAATATCTTTTATCAATTCAGTTTAATTTCATCTACCAGACCTTTGATCTGAGCTTCCTGTGCTTCTTTGCCAGCGAGCTCTTTTCTAAGGATCTTCTCTGCCACTTCGATCACCAGTTTACCAACCTGGTTTTTCACGTCGATCACTGCTGCCATTTTCTGTGCGTTGATAGCAGCCTGAGCATCAAGGATGATCTTGTTTGCTTCAGCTTTTGCCTCGTCTTTCGCCTGCGCGATCATCTTATCCTTCATCTCGCGTGCTTCTTTCAGCAACTGTCCTCTTTCTTCACGTGCTTTTGCCAGCAATGCTTCGTTCTCACTTTGCATCTGGGCCATTTCAGCTTTCACTCTTTCAGCAGATGCGATAGAATCAGCGATATTCTTTTCCCTTTCATTAAGTGATTTCAGGATCGGTTTCCATGCAAATTTTTTCAATAGCAGGAACACTACGATAAACGCAATGAGCGTCCAGAAAAAGAAACCAAGGCCGGGAGTCAGTAAACTCATATTTGTTAAAGATTAAAAGTCGATTTAATTAAAAAGTCACCCCGCTTAACAGTTCAATACGCTCTCATTTGAGAGCGGGGTTAATTAAGCTGTACCCTCCGCCCTGTGCTTCAGGTACAGCACTAATTTGGGTGAAGTATGATTACTTCAGAACCGCCAGCAGACCAGCGATTACTGCGAACAGCGCAACACCTTCTACGAAGGCAGCTGTCAGGATCATAGCACCACGGATGTCGTTAGCAGCTTCAGGCTGGCGAGCGATTGAATCAGTCGCGCCTTTACCGATCTGGCCAATGCCAAGACCTGCACCGATTGCAGCTAAACCTGCACCGATTGCACCACCGAAGTTCGCCAAACTGTTGTTAACCGCTGGCTCCACCTGGAGCAGAATGTTCATTAAATCCATGATTCTGTTTTTATATAAATTACAAATAGAGACTTAGTTGATCCGCCAATTCGCGTTTAGTGGTTCGCTTCTTCATAATGGTGATCACCAATTGCCTGGCCGATGAATACAGCAGTCAGGTTGGTGAAAATGAAAGCCTGGATAAATGCAACCAGGATCTCGATCACATATATGAATACAGCAAATGCAACGGATACCGGAGTGAAAGCGATTCCCGCCACTTTCGTCATCTCAGTAAAGATGAAGATCAGGCTCACAAAGCTCAGGATGATGATGTGACCCGCCGTCATGTTCGCGAACAGACGCACGATCAATGCGAATGGCTTGGAGAATACGCCAAGCAATTCCACTGGCAGCATCATCAGCTTCACCGGCACTGGCACACCCGGGAACCAGAATACGTGACCCCAGAAATGTTTATTAGTACTGAGCAAAATTGCGA
Source organism: Terrimonas ginsenosidimutans (assembly GCF_022012415.1). Lineage (GTDB taxonomy): Bacteria > Bacteroidota > Bacteroidia > Chitinophagales > Chitinophagaceae > Terrimonas_A > Terrimonas_A ginsenosidimutans. The sequence goes on along the minus strand of NZ_JAKLTR010000005.1, from coordinate 122,730 downwards.
TCAGGGAGATAATACCCAATACCGCCGTAAAAGCAATATTACCTGTTACGTTGGCACTGCCTGGCAACAATCCAAAGATGTTGTTGATCAGGATAAAGAAGAACAGCGTTAACAGGTATGGAAGATATTTTTTGTATTTGTGGCTCAGGTTTGGCTTCGCGATATCATCACGGACAAACATCACTACCGACTCAACCGCATTCTGCATGCCTTTTGGCGCAGAAGTACGTCCCTGGCCTGCGATATACTTTTTAGCTGCGCTGGTGAGAATCAGGACCAGGACGATCAGCGCAAGGAACATCTGCACAACATTCTTGGTAAGAGAGAAATCATACACCTTCACATTCTCATCAATCTCCATCGTACCCTCTTTCACAGGAATGATATGATGATCAACCAGTTTATATCCTTTGTAAGACTCATGACCATGCTGGAAATTGGATGACATGAAAACATCCAGGCCACGCTCCGGTGAATACAGTATTACGGGGAGGGGGAGGGTCACGTGTGTATCATGACCGTTTTCACCTTTCAACGTGAAGAAGTGGAATTCGTGTGCGTCCGCAACGTGATCCAGCATTTCTTTACCGGGATTGAATTTTGCCTCTTCTTTAACATCATGACCACCTGGAGCCGGTTCATGACCTTCGCCATGTTGAGCAAACAGAGTTGATGAAAAAAACAAGGATAAGAGGCCGAAAGCCAATACTGGCAAGCATTTGAGACGTCCTAAACGCATACAGTTCCTGAAATTTGGCGCAAAGATACGTCTCGGTAACTTAAAAAGAAACCTCAATCAGGAAAATGATGGAGTTTCAGGAGGTTTTTTTCTGTTCCGAATCCTGCCGGATTTTGCGGATTTTTTCAAGTTGGGCGAGATCAATCTGATCCTTTGGACAAAAAACAGCTTTTTTATTGGAAATCAGGGTACTAAACGGTAAAACCTTTGAATCAGGGCGATCTTGTCGCCTCCACATTACCCGCATTCTTGCATGGCGCGGGAGTATGGTGAAGAGCCAGAACCCCAAGGAAGCAAAGAATTCCCAACCCTGGTTAGTCCTTTGCGTCCTTAGCGCGCCCTTCGCATCCTCTGCGATACTCCTACTCCTTTCGAATTGGATATCAGACTTCAGCAAACCAGAACCGGGGTCGCTCACTCAAATCCGTTGCGACCGCCTCTCTACTGCATATAAGTCAATACTTTACAACTCGATTGGATTATTATTCTTCGCTACCGACTTCTTTATTTTCTCCACCTGTAACTGCAGCAACTCCTCCGGCACCTGCATATAAGGTTGCTCATACATTTTTGCCGGATCAGCTTTCATTTCTTTTCCATAGGCAATAAATTCTTCTTTCGTAGCAAATAGATGGAACAGCGGTCCGCTTCTTTTATGCAACTGCGCTGATTTGCTTTTCTTTTCAACATTTATAGCCGTAAACATATGATGGCCAGCTGTATCACTCAGTGAAAGTATCAATCCAGGCAAGCCGGTGAATTTGTGCGGTCCATCACTGATCGGGATCTCCGTCGTATACCAGGCAGTATACTTCCGGCCCGAAAATGAAGTGGTCGCTTTTTTACAGGTAAATCCGGCAATTTGTTTCTCCTCTTGCACCAACTGCCAGTTCAGCTGATCAATAGGGCTGACATGTTCCGCATGATGAAGACCGAAAGCGGCGGACATTGTATATTGCCCAACAGAAAATTCTTTAAAGATCTTATACGCTATTTTAGCACGCTGCCGGTCAGAAGCAGATCCCTGTGGACGCGGTGGCCGCCTTGGCATTGATTGCGTGCGTTCCGCCTCTTCTCTTAATGCAGCGAGGATAGAATCATCCCGGAAAAGATCCTCCGAAATAAACTGGGAAAAATCTTTTCCGATCAGCAATAGCATCGTTTCTTTTAGCCTGAATCCCGGGTCGGTACTATCAGGCTGGAATTCATACGAATAACTAACTACATAATTGAAATCTACCTTTTTTTCATACTGTGCACTGGAATGCATGCAAATAAGCAGGCAGCAGCATAAAGCGCTGATAATATGTTTCATACGCAAAGTTTTGGTGGATAATACTATATAACTAAAGGTATAGTTATTAAACCAAAACCTCATGTTAATTAAGGTTAATGCCCGGAAGGAAGATGGAATGCGATACTTGGCCAACTGTCATTGGCCATCGCCTGTTACAGTCTGACGCTTTTCAAACTGCATACTATGCAGCTGCGCATAAAAGCCGCCCTTCGAGATCAGCTCATCATGAGACCCGATCTCTTTCAGTTCGCCTTTATCCAGCACAATGATCTTGTCTGCCTTACGGATGGTTGAAAGTCTGTGTGCGATCACGATGGCCGTACGGCCTTTGATCAGTGTATCGATCGCATGCTGGATGAGCAATTCGCTTTCTGTATCCACTGAGGAAGTGGCTTCATCCAGTACAAGGATGGAGGGGTCGTATAATAATGCCCTGATAAATGATAGTAATTGTCTTTGTCCCAGCGAAAGCGTTGCTCCTCTTTCCATCACGTTATAATCATACCCTCCCGGCAAACGCATGATAAAATCATGCATATCGATCAACTTCGCAGCTTCCTCTACTTTTTCCCGGGGAATATCTTCATTCCGCAGGGTGATATTGTCCAGCACTGAACCTGAGAACAGGAATACATCCTGGAGTACCACACCAATATGACGGCGGAGAAAGTCCGGTTCGTAAGAATCAATACGCCTTCCATCGATCAGTATTTCTCCTTTCTGGACCTGGTACAAACGGTTCAGCAAACTGATAATGGTTGTTTTTCCGCTGCCTGTATGTCCGACGATAGCGACAGTTTCTCCGGGCTTGATATCGAAGCTTATATCTTTCAGAACATATTTGTCATCCGTATAAGCAAATGAAACATGATCGAATGTAACACCGCCAACGATCTTTTCCGGCGCGGCCTGATATCCACCGGCCGGCGGCTTTGTTATATCATCGTTATCCAGTACGCGGAATACACGCTCGCTCGCGATCACTCCCATTTGCAATACGTTGAACTTATCTGCCAGTACGCGTAAAGGCCGGAACAGCAGGTTCAGACACAGTATGAATGAGATAACCACACCCTGTTTGCTTTCCTGCAAGGCCAGCGAATCTTTGGCGGCCCACCAGACAACGAGGCCGATAGACAGGGCCAGCACGATCTCAACTATCGGGAAAAAAACTGAATATGCAAAAATGGCTTTGATATTCGCATCCCGGTGCTCTTTATTGATCTTCTGAAATTTATTGAACTCTCTCCCCTCCGCAGCAAAGGCCTGCACCACCGGCATACCCGTTAAATGTTCCTGTACAAAAGCATTCAGATTGGTAACGGCATTTCTTACCCTGAAGAACGATTTATTGATACTCTCTTTAAAGTAATATGTAGCAATAATGATTATGGGAAAAGGGATCAGCGCGATCAACGTAAGCCGGGCATCCACGGAAAACATATAGGCAAGCACGCATACAATAGAAAGCAGATCGGCAATGATAGGTACCAGCCCTTCCGCAAATATTTCATTGATTGATTCGATATCGTTTATTGAACGTGTAGTGAGTGTTCCGATCGGCGTTTTATCAAACTGGGAAAGATTCAGGCTGAGGATCTTTTTATAAACCGCGATCCGCATGTCTTTTACGACTGACTGCCCGAGAAATGATGTCATAAAAGTAAACGCGAAACGCATTGCCGTTTCCACAAGGATCAAACCGATCTGGATGATCGTAATAAAGATCACCTCTTCGACCAGTGATTTCGCGATCGAGTTGTCGACCGTATATTGTATCAGCCACGGACGTACCGGGGTGATCACTGCAAGTAAAATTGCCAGAATAATGGATAAGTAAAACTTTCTTTTATACGGAGCCGCATAACCGAAAACCCTACGGAGAACTGCAATATCAAATTTTTTTGGAGCCGACTCAGCCAAGTGAAATAGATTAAAGAGCCTGCAAGTTAGGTAATCGGGAGGAAACTAGTTCTGTCGTACTTTATTCAGTAAGCCTGGCGGAAAAGCGACGAGACGGCGCAGCAATGCGCCCTTCTGATCAAATCAGGATCTGTTGGAAGATGCCGTTTCCATCGACCTGTTATACGCTTTAATAAATATCACGCCCAGGTTCTTATGCGGAGGAATATAGTCATCAAACCCATCCACATTCGCATTCTTCCGGAACTCCTTCCAGAAAGGGATCCAGTCGATATCCTGGCCCAGCCGGAGCTTTTCGGTTAATAGTTGTATAAAAGGTTTGTTGATATCCCTCTTTCCGATCTGTTTCGATGCCACGATATGTGCATCTCCCGACTTCTTCAGGATCGCATTGATCAGATTAAAGCCGCCACAGGAACCCATGAACACAAGTCTTGAGGTTGGCGCCATATAGGCGATCGTCGTATTTGCATGATAGCTATGCCCCCGGTTGATCGTAACAGTAGGCAGCAGGTTCTTCTCCTGCAAATAATCGCGCAATGCCGACTGCGCCCTGTCATCCTCTCCTGTTTCTTCATCAAATGGAACATTTGCATAGATGACAACCGGCTTTTCCTTGACGGATCTTATTATCATCCATTGTTTATTACTCCGGTCGATCGACCAGTTTGTTTTAGGGAACATCGATTGAAATATGCGGAAATCTGTTTTCCCATCCTCATCGCCAAAAAAGAACACCTGCACGATCACTTCTCCTTTGTCATTGGTCAGCGCGGAAAACGGTACCTTATACACCGGAGGAATATTCAATTCTTTTGTAAGGTCAATATTACTTGTAGAGTCGGCCGAGCGGAATAATTTATCCAGTATCGTATAGATCGCCACACCTCTTCTATCACCCGAGGCTTCAGTTCTTTCCAGGTTTGCCTGCACATTCTTCAGCATTTCCTTAGCCCTTTCCGGCAAAGACTCCGCTATGCTGGCATAAGAATCGGCAACATCAACGCCGTCTTCGAGTCCGCTTGATTCCTCCAGCCTGGTAACAAATCTTTTCATCAACTCATCCGCAGCCGCTCCGTCAGGATAACTTCCCAGGAAATTGCGGAGCGTATTATAGGCTGCAGCCTGGCTGATGAATTTTCTGTAGTGATCGTATTTTACCAGCTGCAATAACGAATCTCCCCGATTGTTGATCTTTTTCATCATCAGCGGGTATACCCCGTTCGTATAGCTCGAAGTGTATATCAATCCGTCTGTTGAAACAGCGAGGTAATATAATTCCTGCGGTGTCAGCGACTGCAATATTTTGAACCTTACGGCATCAGGGCGTTCGTGTAAGCCGTTTATCGTTGTGACGAACACATCACTTGCCTTTTGGATAAGTTTTGTTTCCAGCTCAGCGTATGCGATCGCTGTATCCTTATCCCGTGCGCGTTGCACATAATCAATTCTCGTGTTGACAAGCAAACGGAAATATTTAACAGAATCCTTCTCTGCGGCGTCAAGCTCGGCAAGTGTTGTTTTGCCTTTAACAACATTATCAAGGAAAGGAAAATACATCTGCCCGCTTTTGCTCCGGGACATCTGCACCACCGTTTTTATAAAAGGGTCCGTAACTATATTCCTGATGCGGTATCCCAATTTATTATTAGCCTGGGCATACGTATATAATTGAGAAGGATAGGTACGGGCGACTGCTTTTATCAGACTGTCAGCAAATGGCACATCCGGGTTTGCTTTCAGCGTCTGAAATGTCTGATCCGGATAGAGTGAACAATATTTCAATACGAGATGATCACTGCTTTTTTTAAAGCCGCTGTTTTTTTCGAGCGCGATCCTTGCACCACGTGTCACCAGGCTGCCTGCTTCATAAGATCCGGCATTGATGAACGTCTCTATTGTCCGTTTTCTTGCATCTGCTCTGACCGAGGATGAATAGATCGCGATACTTTCCTTCAGTACGGCATCTGCTGATCTGAAAGTTCTTTTATCCGAAACGTATAGCCCGAGGAGCCCTTGAATACCCCGTAAATAACGGACTTTATCCTGCCCGGAAATAAGCGTATCCCTTTCTATCTCACATTGAAGATTATCGACCGCTGATTGTACTTCCGCAGAACCGGCAGCGCTTTTCTGTGCAGCGTCGACTTCGTCATGAAAGATCTGACGGTTGAGAGGCACTTTACATACGACAGTGTCTGAAGCAGCTTTTCCCTGCGCAACAGTAATTATGGATATAAAGGCAAGAAGTAAAGTGTGGATGGTCTTCAGGTTCATATTACTTAGTAGCCAAAAAAGATACCAAATAAATGGGAAAGATCATAGCTGTCTGACATTGCATAAAACACTACGGCCCCGGATGTAGTATCCGGGGCCGTAGCAAATATTTGAAAATCTCTATCCATCGGTTTCTTCTTCACCCATAGATTTCCTGTAAGCTTTAATAAAGATCGCTCCAAGGTTTTTATAAGGGGGAATGTAATCCTCAAATCCTTCCACACTCGCTTTGGATTTGAACTCTTTCCAGAAAGGAATCCAGTCGATGCCGTTACCATTCCTCAGCTTTTCAGTCAGCAATTGAAAGAAAGGCTTATTGATCGCTGTTTTACCAATCTGCTTGGATGCAATGATATGCGCGTCCTCTGATTTGTGAAGAATGGAGTCGATCAAATGGAAACCTCCGCAGGAGCCCATAAAAACGATCCTCGAGGAGGGAGCCATATACGAAATAGTTGAATTCGCAAAATAGCTGTGGCCGCGGTGAATGGTCACTGTTGGCTGAAGGCTGTTCTTTTGCAGGTATTCATCCAGTGCCTGCTGCGCTTTATCATCTTCCCCGGTTTCCTCCGGCAGAGGTTTATTGGCGTAGATGACAACCGGGCTACCCTTTACAGATTTGATCGTGATCCATTGAGGATTGCTGCGGTCAATGCTCCAGTTACCACCGCCAAACATATTCTGAAATCCCGTGAAAATTCCCTGTCCATCCTTGTCTCCATAGAAAAACACCTGTGCGATCACTTCACCTTTTGCATTTGTCAGTGAAGAGAAGGGGACATTATATACAGGAGGAATGCCAAGTTCTTTGGTAAGATCGATATTCCTTGATGAATCTGCGGAAAGGAACAGCTTATTCAGGATATTATAAATTACGATCCCTTTCTTGTTATTGTTATCCAGATTACGCTGATAGTTTTCCTGTACAAGCGAAAGCACGTCTCCCGCCAGCTTTTTGTTTGTTTCGATGATGCTGGCATAAGAGTCTGCCACGTCCACACCATCTTCAAGCCCGCTCGACTTCTCCAATCCTCCAACAAAGGCTTTCATCAGATCAGATGCGTCATCATGACGGGGAAATGTTGACAGAAAGTTTCCAAGCGTATTGTATGCTGCCGCCTGGCTGATAAATTTCCTGTAGTGATCAAAATTGAGGCTGAGCAATAATGAATCGCCACGGTTGTTGATCTTCTTCATCATCAGCGGATATACGCCGGATGTATAGCTTGAAGTATATATTAATCCGTCTGACAACACAGCGAGGTAGAACAGCTCCTGCGCACTAAGTGTCTGAAGGCAACGGAAACGGACCGCATCATTCTCGTTATGTAAACCATTGATCGTGGTAACAAATACGTCCTTCGCTTTTTTCTCCAGTTTAGCTGTCAGCTCTTTGAATGCAATCGCCGTGTCTTTATTGATCGCCCGCTGCATGTAATCCATTTGAGTTTTTACCAGCAGACGATAATACTGAATAGAATCTTTTTCAGCCGCATCCAGCTCTTCAAATGTGATCTTTCCTTTCACAATATTATCCAGGAAAGGAAAATACTGCTGTCCGCTTTTACTTCTGGACATTCTTGTAACGGCTTTAACGAAGTCATCGTTATTGATGTTACGAATGATCCCTCCCAATTTATTGCTGGCCTGGGAATAAGTATACAGCTGGCCGGGATATCGTTTCGAGACAACTTTGATCAGGCTGTCTGCAAACGGGACATCCGGGTTATCTTTTAACGTAATAAAAGTTGATGATGGATGAAGTGTGCAGTATTTCAGGATCAGAAGGTTCTTTGATGCTGTATATCCCTTATTTGCGGAAAAAATATTTGCAGCCAGCACTGCCTGCCCCGCATCATAAGGGAGGGCGTAAATGATGTTCTCGATACTGTTGCCTGAGCGATCCGCAACAACACCCTCCTTGTATCCATCAATGATCTGTGGAAGATGAAGCAGGTTGACCTTTTTTGTTCTCCAGTTATTCTTAACATACCGGAGCATATTCGACATGCCGGTAAGATAGTTCACTTTCAACCGGTGTTCCAGTAAAGAGTCTGCTTCTATACTGTATTGAAACTCGTCAATATCGCGTACGATCGCATTGGCAAGCAAAAGATTGATCTCTTCGTTGGTGGAGAACGTCACAGCGTTGTCAGTCTTGCCATCGGCAGCTAACAGATCTTTTTGCTCTTTATCAATATAATCATGAAACAGCTCCCTGTTCTTTGGGGGCTTGATCGTAATTGCGCTGCTGACATTAAATTGAGCTGCCAGGCCCAAAGACAGGCCCAGGCAGGTGCCGCATAAAACAAAGTATTTCTTAATCGAAGTCATAAGGATAGATCTGCAAAGTTAACAACCCGGCCTGATATTCACCAGATTCTGTTTATCATCAGGTTAGGACGTGGTCAGGCGGCTTTTCGTTGTCCGTTGACTGTTGTCCGTTGTCCGTTCCTCCTCTCCTCCAACCTGATTTTAAATCGGACAACGGTGAACGGACAACGGACCGCGTATTTCATAACTCCTTGTAAATCTTCATGCCATATTAACTTATCATTAAGTCTCCATGAACAAAGAGTGCCGGTTTTACCGCCCAGTAAAATCGCGTTAGCTTTGCGGAAACTTCAATGGCATGGAAAATAAGGCGCGAAAAGTGTTGATAGCCGATGACGAACCGGATATATTAGAAATTTTGAAATATAATCTGACCGGTGAAGGATACGAGGTAGTAACAGCAAAAGACGGAGACGAAGCCATCGAGAAAGCCCGTCGCACCCAGCCAGATCTTGTGGTCCTGGACGTCATGATGCCCAGGAAAACTGGCGTCGAGGTTTGCCAGATCCTAAGAGCCCAGGCAGCTTTCAAAGATACCCTGATCATTTTCCTGACCGCAGTAAATGATGACGGTAGCCAGATCCGCGGACTGGAGACGGGTGCAGATGACTATCTTACCAAACCTGTCAGCCCGAAAGTTTTTATCAGCCGTGTAAATGCGCTCTTCCGCAGACTTAATAAAACTGAGGTGAAAACGCTCGAGATGGAAAACATCAAGATCGATCCCGAACGTTTTATGGTACAGGTGGATGGCAATGATATCGTGCTCGCAAAAAAAGAATTCGAACTGTTATACCTGCTGGCGCAAAAACCAGGTCGCGTATTCCTGAGAAACGAGATCCTGAACCAGGTTTGGGGAAATGATGTGATCGTAGGTGATCGTACCATCGATGTACATATCCGTAAGATCCGTCAGAAGCTCGGCATTGATTGCGTCACTACTGTGAAAGGGGTTGGATATAAATTCGAATTGTAAAAGCTTATTAGTTCAATAGTTTAAAAGTTTACAGTTTGTTCCAACGAACTATCAACCCTTTAAAACTGTAAAGCCATTGAACTGTAAAACTATCAGGCCGGTAAGGCAACCGATCGGCGGAATCAGTAACTTCAGCGCATGTTCTCACTCAAAAACATTTCACCCCGTCAGCTTTCTTTTCTGACGGCTCTTGGATTGGCGGCTCCCATCAGCCTTCTTGTTTTTATTATAGAGAAAAGATGGCAACCCGTACTGATCTCCTTCCTCGTAATACTGGGTGGCGGCTACTTGCTGATCAACCTTGTTCTTGAAAGATTTATCTACCGGAAGATCAAGCTGATCTATAAATTTATCTACCAGACAAAAGCAACCAGGCGCGAAGAGACTTACTACAAATACATTCTTCCCAGAAAAAGTATTGATGATGTAAGAGCTGACGTCGAAGCCTGGGCTACTGAAAATAAACAGGAAGTTGAACTGCTTCGGGCTAATGAACAATTCCGGAAAGAATTTCTGCAGAACCTTTCGCATGAATTTAAAACACCGGTGTTTGCCATCCAGGGATATGTTGATACTCTCCTCCAGGGAGCACTGGAAAATCCGCAGGTAAACCGCAAGTTCCTGGAAAAAGCCGCCACCAATGTTGAGCGTCTGACAAACCTGCTGAATGATCTTGACGAGATCTCAAGACTGGAGCGCGGAGAACTCAAGCTGATCAAACAAAGTTTCGTGATCCAGGATCTGGTCAAAGAAACATTTGAAAGCATCTCTATCATGGCGGAACAAAAAAATATCCGCTGCAGCATCAAGAAAGGATGTGAATCCCCTCTCACGGTTTTTGCCGACAAGGAAAAAGTGCGTCAGGTCCTGGTGAACCTTGTCGAAAACTCCATTAAATACGGCAAACAAAACGGTACGATCACTGCGAGTATGTATAATACCGATGGTTCGCATATCCTGGTCGAAGTCCGGGATGATGGGATAGGCATTCCGGAAAAGCATCTACCCAGGATCTTCGAACGGTTTTACCGTACTGATGAAGGGCGCAGCCGCGATGTCACCGGCAGCGGACTTGGGCTGGCAATCTGCAAACACATTATTGAAGCACACGGACAAACTATCCACGTTCGCAGCCGCGAAGACGTAGGAACATCCATCGGCTTTACGCTGGATACTAAAAAGGAATAGTATCTCTCCTTAAGGTTGCTCAGGCGGGAAGAACGGCAGGAATTTGCCTTATTAATTATTGCATCGTAACGGTACTTTTGACACTCAGCAAAATTGCTTTCTGAGTTATGACGAGGTATTTCATCGTGCCCGGTCTTGGCAATTCCGGACCCGCGCACTGGCAAACCTATCTGGAGGAAACTGTCCCTGACTGCGTACGTATTCAGCAGCAGGAGTGGGATGCTCCCGCATGTGAGGACTGGATCAGCAACATCGATAAAGCACTGCACGGTACAGATCCTGCCTCTGTAGTGCTGATCGGGCATAGCCTTGGCTGCGCAACCATTGCGCATTGGTATCAGCATTATAAAAAGCCTGTCAAAGGTGCATTGCTTGTTGCACCGAGTGATCTTGAAGCACCGGCTTATACATTTCCCGCAACCGGTTTTTCTCCTATTCCGTTACAGCCATTTCCTTTCAAAACAATCGTAGTAGCAAGTACGAATGACGAATGGGTAAGCTTTGAGCGGGCTACTTACTTTGCCCTCTGCTGGAATAGCGAGTTAGTGAATGTTGGAGATGCCGGACATATCAATGCGGCATCAGGTTATGGTCCCTGGCCCCAGGGAGCTGGTTTGCTGAAGACTTTTTAAGAGCACACTCTTTACGTTTAATGATTAACTTCAGATATGTCTCCAGTCGTCATACTCGAATTCCCTTCCAACCTTGGTCTGAAAGCGCCATCTCCCGGTCATGAACCAGGCGTAAGAAAGCTGCCATCATGGCTAAAGCAGCACCAGTTTCATTCACTGATCAATCCTTCTGCTACGATCACGCTGGAACCACCCCCATATACAATGCTTCTGGACAAAGCATCCGGTGTCAGGAATGCCGATGCAATCATAGAATACGCAAAGAAACAGGCAAACCTGTTGCAGGAAGTCATCGAGTCCAATTCATTTGCATTGATACTGGGTGGCGACTGCAGCATTCTCATTGGCAACGCCGTTTCACTGAAACGTATAGGCCGTTACGGTTTGTTTTATCTTGACGGTCATCATGACTTTATGCTGCCAGCACTATCAGGAACAGGAGGTGCCGCGGGCATGGATACAGCAATTGTTACAGGTCATGGACATGAAAAGCTAACAGATATAGGCGGACTAAAGCCCTATTTCAACGAGCAGCATGTGTGGTGCATCGGCAACAGAGAATATGACACGGACTATGTAAGGCCAGTCCTTGAGTCATCCATACACTACCAGGATCTGATCGCCTTCAGAAAGCAAGGGGCAAATGATTGTGTAAATGATTTCTTTTCCATGGTGGAATCAGAAAAGCTGGATGGATTCCTTATCCATCTTGATGTTGACGTACTTGATGATGACGTAATGCCTGCAGTGGATAGCAGAACAACCGGTGGCATCACGTACGCAGAACTGGATGCAGTATTACTTCCGTTATTGAGATCAGGTAAAGCAGTTGGTCTTGAGATCACTATTCTCGACCCTGAGCTCGATCCTGCGGGCCTTTATACAAAACAGTTCGTTGAACAGTTCTGCAGGATCTTCAATGATGCAATGGTCAGCGTTTCGCAGTAACTTTTATTCCCGGTTCAAATTCTTCACCAACCAGGCCAGCGATCACACCAGCCACTTCCCTGAGATATAGTTGCTGATCTTCTTTAACCTCTCCAAGCGGTTCGACACCGGGCCCCATCATCGCCAGCCATGTTTGTGATGAACCTTTTACGAACAGATGATGTGAAGCCCATTTTGAATCCGTTTTTCCCCGGCCATGATCCGTTGTGATAATGATCGAAGTATTGTCTTTATACCCTGGTGTTGTTTGTACCCAATGCCAGATCTCCGCGAGTAAGCGGTCTGCTTTGTTTGCCTGTTGCAGATACATATCGTAACGCCCTGCGTGAGCAAATTCATCCCCTTCACCCAGACCGATCATCAGTACTCTTGGTCTGTGTTCCTCGAGATATTCCCGTGCGGAAAGAAATGTCAGCTGATCAAAGCGTGTACCTCCTTTATGATATATGGCCTCTTCCTGGACCTTATTTACCAGTTGCTGGCCTTCCGACAAATAGGATGCTTCAGCAGGTTCATATCCGCTATTGACAGGGAAACCACTCCGTTGTTCATTGAAAATATATGGGAAAACATCCCAGGACGTAAAGGCCGCAACTTTACCCGTAAAAGATTCCCTGCTGTTCAGGTATTCAAGTACATTAGGATTGCTGTTCAATCTCTTCTTATTGGATGATACCAGCAGATCTGTAGTACCGGTAAAGATCTCATTGTATCCCGGATAAGAAAATGCATACAGATTGGCAACATTCACTTTATTATTAAAATCCCTGTTGCCATACACCTGTCCCTTTTTTGCAATCACCGACCAGAAGAAAGGCATCAATAGCTTTCGTCGTTCTTCCTTTTCATCTGACCAGTATAGGGTCTTCATTGTTTCGGCATCAGGGGTATACTTTTCATTACCTACGAGTTGTTCATCGGCGCCACCAAATAACTCCTGCCAGCGAAATCCATCTATCGTGATGATGATCAGATTCTGAGCGGGCTTAACTTTTATTGGGGGTCGACTTACTGGTCCCGTGGGTGTTGCGGAAGATAGCGAGAGAAGAATGATCAGGCTGATGAAGAAAACTTTCATTTGCTGAAGGTTTCACAAAGAAAATAAAGCTGTGTAACGGAATAGTTAATAGGGTGTGACGGTTGTGTGAAGTTTGGTTGAGGAAGACGGCGGAGAAAGACCACGGAATGCAGGCCGCTGACGGATCTTTACAATTGTATGATCATTGATATTCCTCTTTGTTAGCAATTCAAAATCTACCGAATTTCAAGGCCCCCCTGTTCCTCTTTACAATTGCTTAATACTCTCTTAATACTCACATTACATTATCTATTGAACTTTAATAAACCCCCGACATGCAAAAACGGCCCGTTGATGTAGCAGTGATCTCCGACCTCCACCTGGGAACGTATGCCTGCAAAGCAAAGGAGTTTGTAAATTACCTGAATAGTATTGAACCCCGGCTATTGATCCTTAATGGAGATATTATTGACGGTTGGCAGTTCAGCAAGCACTATTTCCCCACACATCATATCGCAGCGATACAATACATCTTTCATCTGCTCTCAACCGGAACACGTGTTATTTATATAACCGGCAATCATGATGAAACGCTTCGCAGGTATGCTGATCTCCATCTTGGGAACTTCCAGCTGGCGGATAAGGTGGTGATCGAGATCGACGGCAAGATGAACTGGATCTTTCACGGTGACGTGTTTGACCATACCACCACCAATTCCGCTAAATTCTGGGGGAAACTTGGGAGCAACGGTTATGCCATACTTCTGGGGTTCAACAGGATCATCAATAAAATGATGCGCATGTTTGGAAAAGAAAAGGTCTCCCTATCTAAAAAGGTGATGGAGCAGTTTCACAAACGTTTTGTACAGATCGATGCATTTGAAACAATGATCGCAGAACTGGCTATTGAAAAAAAATATGACTGTGTAATATGCGGCCATATCCATCAGCCGGAAAAACGTGTTTTCGAAAACGATAAGGGAAAAGTGACCTATCTGAATTCTGGTGACTGGGTTGAGCACATGACATCGTTGGAATATTATAATAACGACTGGCATGTTTATACACACCTTCAGGAAGAAGCGAAAACAGAAACGCTCAAGCAACCCAAGCCAAAACCTGAAGTGGTAACGAACGAGATCTCTATTTATCTGCATTCTTTAACCCAACCTTCCACAATATGAACATACTCTACGCCATCCAGGCTACCGGCAATGGCCACATCAGCCGCGCTATGGAACTACTGCCATTTCTGAAAGAATATGGCAATGTCGATATCTTCCTTAGCGGAGGCAACAGCCATCTGGCGCTGGATGCCCCGATCAAATACAGAAGTAAGGGCTTGAGTCTCTACTATAATTGTACCGGAGGGCTTGACTACTGGCAGATCCTGAAAGGCATTCACCCTATGCGCATACGTAATGAGATCAGGGATCTCCCGGTGGAAAAATATGACCTGGTTCTGAATGACTTTGATTACATCACATCTGCGGCTTGTGCAAAGAAAAAGATCCCGTCCATCAATTACGGCCATCAGGCGAGCTTTCAATCCGTTCGTACACCAAGGCCTTCTGCGAAAAACTCAACTGGCGAGTGGGTACTCAGAAATTACGCCCGCGCAAGCCACTATGTTGGACTGCATTTTAAAGCTTATGATAATTTTATTTTTACGCCCGTTGTGAAGCAGAGTATCATTGATGCTTCTCCCACAGATAAAGGTTACATCACTGTTTATCTTCCCTCATACTGCGAACCTCAGCTTATCGAGATATTCAGCGCGTTCAATGACCTGCAATTCGATGTATTCTGTGGTCAGATCGCTGAGCCTAAACAGGTGGGTAACCTTCGTATGCTTCCCGTAAACAAAAAGCTATTCAATGAAAGCCTGATCCATTGCACCGGCCTTATCACCGGCGGTGGATTTGAAACACCTGCGGAAGCGTTGCACCTCGGAAAGAAGATCATATCCATTCCGATCCGCAGCCAGTACGAACAACAATGCAATGGCGCCGCACTACAGGAAATGGGCATCCGCGTGCTGAAAACAATCGACCATACTTTTAAAGACCACGTTGAAGACTGGATCAACAATGACCGGCATCTACAAATGGACTACAGCAAAAGCATTTCGCAAAGCTTGGAATACCTGTTCGGGCTGGGCGTTGAGAAGGCAAAGGCGGAATTGCTGGAAGTAGCATGAATTCGTTGACAGTTGTCCGTTCACCGTTGACCGTTCACCGTTGACCGAAGTACAATAGTCTTACGGTTTAAATTTTCATCCGTGACATCCATTACTAGTGTCAACCAGCCTTCGGACAACGGTCAACGGACAACGGTCAACGGACAACGGTCAACGGATAACGGTCAACGGATAACGGTCAACGAATTAATATGGACTTAACGCTGCTGTAATAACTGCTTAACATAGAAGCCCCACCTTTACATCAGTTCTTTCTTCCAAGTCGTTCCCATTTGCTGGATGGTTTTAGCAGTTATTCCATCTATGCAAGTCTTCTCATGCAGTTTAGCCACACTGGTCGTCCTTCCGGTGTGGCTTTTTTATTTTGTGATTGCCGGAGGGGCAAGGCCTCTTTTTTTCGACGGGAGGTCGAAGACTCTGTTTACTTTTTTTGCCTTGATGCAAAAAAAGTAACAAAAAAAGATCAAGGCTACGCGCAAATAGCCAGCCCCGCACTCGATGCGGGGGCTAAAAAATATGGGCTGCACCTGGCACTAAAATAAACTCGCCGGAAGAATGTTTTGGACAGAGTGGCGTGCCGGCTCAGACAATATTTTAGCGCCCTCGCCTTCGGCTCGTCGGTTACGCCCATAATTTTCTTAACGACATTTGCGCTAGGCCGCCCCTTCTCAAAGCAGGGAGAAGGCCTTTATAGAATTGTAGCCTCGCGGTTCTTGCAAGGTTTGTTCTCTTAATTACAGAAGGTCTCAAGAAAGAATGTCAGCATCAATTATAATACAGGATCGGAACTATAACGAATCTTCCTCGCAACCGAATCCTCTCTCAACGCCCCGGGCCTTGGAAAAAATGGCGTTAAGAAAATGGGAGGCTGGCACCGTCTGAGTCACACCGCAGGTGTGCGAAGGCGCCAAAAAACTGTCTGAGCCGGCACGCCAATCAATTCATCATACTTTCCCGGCGAGTTTTTTTTGGTGCAGGTGACATCCTCCCATTTTTAGCCATTTTTTCCCAGCCTTGATCTTTTTTTGTTACTTTTTTTGCATCAAGGCAAAAAAAGTAAACGGAGTCTTTCGACCTCCCGTCGAAAAAAACGCCTTGCCTGCCCGGCAAAAAAACTACCCCAACACCTCCCCCACAAAAAATTAAAGTTGTAAAATAACCTCTCCACACTCTCCCCAAAAAAAGAACGCAGTGCAAAAATGCACTGCGTTCTTTTCTTATAAACCAGCTATACCCTCATCGCTCAGATCAGTTAAATCTTGACCAGCCTTTATGCCAGTTAGCAAACTCACCAGAAGGTCCGATACCTCCAAGGAAATCAACTTTCTGAATAAAAGGACGGGCTACAATGATAGGATCATTAAAGTAAGTGTTCGTGCCTGTGATCAGTGTCGGAGAGCCGCTGTTAGCGAATGGCTGCCAATCTGGATTCAGGTAGTCGAAAGGTCTTGTATAGCGAACCTCATCAACAGTGGTAAGAATTCGGTTTTTACGGCTTGCATCATTGAACCATGTGGTGAATGCAGCTTCGTTCGCAAAGCTGTTAGCTGTTGGAGTTGCAAAAGGTACAAACTCCAAAGGCTTCTTTGTAGCACCCGCAATGATAATACCAGCAAGCTGAAGTCTTCCTGCAGTTGCGTTGAAATCTGTATTGCCCTGGGATGCGTTCAATTGGATACCGATCGGCCAGCCAACGAATGCTGAGTTGAAGATCGAGATAGAAGAGTTTCTTCTGATCTGTACAGCAGCGCCGAGATAGTTGCTGTTACCAATATTGTTAAGAGCCGCCGTTGGTCCGAATGCAGTTACATTGGAGAATACCGCTCTTGTTTGAGGCGTTGCATCTGTACCACTCGCGTTGTTATCGCTTTCGAATGACTCAGATTTAGAGATATCGGCAATAGCAGAGTCTCTCACGATCAGACCGAATTGTACACTTCCGCTGAATCCGTTATCAGAATCGAAGTCATCATCCTGCGTTTTGTAAGCGATCAGGTATTTACAGTTAACTGTACCGCCAAACCATTCGAATGCATCATCTTTTGCATAAGTAACCTGAACGTGATCGATCACCGTTTTGCGGCCTACCGCTGCCATTGTCAGGCTGTTGATCTCTTTATCAGGCTGGAAAGCGTAACCAGCGTATTCGATACGAACATATTTAAGTACACCGGAGCTATCGTCGTCATTCGGAGTGGCACCACCGCCGGCAAGACCGTCACCGAATGAGTTGTTAACGCCGCCTTCTACTTCGAGGATACCAGGACCTCCACCAGTTCCGGAGAACGTAGTGTTGATGCTTGCTTTACCGCAAAGTACGATACCGCCCCAGTCACCTGACTGTGGAGTAGGAGATGAAGAAGTGAATACGATCGGAGCTTCCTGTGTACCGTTTGCAACGATCTTGGAGCCACGGGTGATAACCAGTGCAGCAACGTCGCTACCACTATAAGAACCTTTAACAGTTGTTCCTGCTTCGATGGTCATGGTGTGGTCACCTACCACATATACGAGTCCTTTGAGGATGTAAGTATTTTCTTTTCTCAGGATGGTGTCAGCATTGATACGGCCAGAGATAGTAATAGTTTGACCGGTATTGCCACCGCCAGATCCCGGCTGCGTGATCACAATCACTTCCTTCTCTCCATCGGCTTCAATTTTCCGACAGCTGGAGATTGCCAGAGCGCTAATCGCAGTTAAACAAAAGATGTACTTTTTCATGATCTTGTTTGTATTTAAAGATTTTATTTACAGTTATTAGATGATAGAGTAATTAAAGGTCAGGCTGAACGTCGTTCCGAAGCGGCGGGTAAAACGATAAGCATCTTCGCTTTTCTGGAAGCTTCTCTTATTGCCCGGAGCATTCTGATAGAAGTATTGCGTCTGATTGAGGATATCAGAGATATTCAATCTTAACTCACCTTTATTTTTGATGATCTTTTTCGCAACCTGGAAGTCCATTACCGGTCTTGGAGCTTCATAGATATCCGGAGCACCTGCACCCGCGCTGATATCGCCCACGAGGTAAATACGCTCGCCGATCTGGTTGAACAATAATGTCGCATTGAAACCTTGTTTCTCGAGGTCATACATCACACCAAGGTTGATCAGGTATGGCGACTGGCCCTGCATAGGACGGTCAATGTTCAGGTTTGCTGATTTATCTGTTACACGGCTGTAGATGTAGGCAGCATTAGCCTGGAAAGTGAAGTTTCTGAGAGCGTTTGCAAAGTCGAGACGTTTGCGGAATTCAACTTCAGCACCGTATGACTGTGCTTTTTCAGGATTCTGAAAGTTGAAAGTACTTGCACCACCGCTTCCCTGGTTGAATACCTGTTCGATCGGGTTGTTGAAGTATTTATAGAATACACCAGCACTCATTACTTCACCAGCGCGTGGATAGTATTCGTAGCGGAAATCTGCATTGGTAACTTTCGTACGCTCGAGGTTGGGATTACCCTGTACAGAAGCATTCAATTCAAAATCGTAAAGGTTCAGCGCAGCCAGCTCACGCAACTCCGGGCGGATCACTGTCTGAGATCCTGATAAGCGCAGGTTTGTTTTATTGTTCAACTTGTAGGTGGCGTTCAGACCAGGCAGGAAGTCTATCACTTCAGAGTGAGTATGTCTTGGATCATACTTTTTCACACTACCCACCAGCTGATCGTAATTCTCTACACGAAGACCCCAAACCACGCGCAGCGCAGAAGTGAATTGGTTGTCTAACTGAAGGAAGCCTGCATTCAGGATGGTGTTTGCCATATAACGGAACGTGTTTCCCTTGATCGCATCAAATGCAAACAGGTTGTCTGATCCATTGCCAAAGTTTTCCGGTGCAAATACTTTATCAGCCGGCAGATTTCTCAGGGCTACGTTATCTGATGGAAGACGGTTAGCAAACAATTTTGCGTCATACAGACGGTCTTTGATCTGCAGCATGTAACCGCCTTTGAGCGTTTGACTCTGACCCAGCCATTTAAAGCTGTAGGTAAGATCACCGCCAGCTGTGTAGATATAGTCGCTAAGATCCTGGAAAATGCGGCTACCGCTTTCCTGGGAAAGGGAGTTACCGATGAGCAATGTATAAGGACTCTGACTGCCTGCTGTGCGTGTATAAGCAAGACGGCGCTGATCAGGGTTCTGGCCATCCAGGATGTTGAAGGAACCATACCATTTCAGTTTCAATGGCGTTGCAAGAGTATGTTCACCGATCACCTGCGAAGAGAAGAAGGTATTTTGCTTGAATGCAAGCTCTGTAGATCTTACATCGTTTGCACGAACGTTGTCGATACCACTGCGGTTGATCACGTAATTATCTGTATTTACATTGATCATCGATTTTACCGAGATCTTGTGACGCTGGTTAAATTGAACAGAGATACCGCCTAGCGCACCTACCATCACCTCCTGTACAAAGCGACCATCATCATAGCTGTATTCCGGGAAGAAATTGTTTCCGGAAGACAAGGTGTTCTGCTGGTTAAACGCATCAACAAAACGGTTGGATTTATTATAAATAAGACCAAACGTTCCACCAACTTTTTTGCCGAACATGGTTGTATTAAAACCAGCGTTCGCCTGGAAAGAAGTGTTCAAAGGAGCAGTTACCACTTTCGGCGTCCAGTCATTGCGCATTTGTTTTCCGATTGCAGTCTTGTCTGCCGGAGAGAGGATATCAAAGTTTGATTTGGTTGTATAGCCGGGAGGCAGACCACGTGTACCATCGTCGATACCGAGCCAGTCCAGACCACCGCCATTTTGTTTGTAAAAATCTTTCCCGATCGTCTGCGTATTCAAACCTGTTCCCAACTGAACATTCAGAAATCCTTTTGCCGGGATATCTCTGGTATTCACCTGGATCAGGCCACCAGCCCACTCGCCGGGAAATTCCGGAACGAACGCCTTATTAATAATGATGTTGTCGATCATTGAAGAAGGGATCAGTTCGAAGGAGAAGGTTTTGCGGTCGGGCTCAGTGCTGGTAAGCAGGATCCCATTCAACATAGCCTGGTTATACCTGTCAGCCAAACCTCTCACGACGAGGAATTTACCATCCTGCAAGCTTGCGCCGGGAGTACGCTTTAATACCTCACCGGTATTACGGTCAGGAGAACGGCGGATCGATTCCGCAGAAATGATGGAGGCAACTGTATTGGTATTTTTCAGAAAGGAGATCGAAGCATTAACGCTTTCCATGCGTGCGCTGGAACGACGACCGGTAACTACGACGTTCTCCCCTTCTTTCGCCTTGATATTCAGAACGATATTCAGTTCATTCAACTGAGGGGTGACCTCAACATCTGTAACGGTCTTCGTTTCATAACCGATTGCCGAAAACTCAAGTTCATATTTGCCAACCGGAAGGTTCAGGGTGTAACGGCCCTCTACATCTGAAGAAGCACCGGCGGAACGGCCGGTCACTTTAACTGATACGCCTGCGATAGGCTCATTTTTCTCGTTGGAAATTTTACCGGAGATCCTGTTTTGTGCATATGTAAAGGAAAGAGCAAAAGAACAGATCAACAGTAATTTCAGCCGCAAAAGCATAGAAGTAATTTCCGGCAAAGGAACTCTCCGCAGGTTATCGGCATGTTACGCAGCAATTAAGGAATTGTGAAGCCAATGTTATGGAAATGTTACGGCGGTCAGGATTTGATTGCCTAAAAGACTATACCTTTGGTTTACTGAGTGAATTTTAAACAGTTACAGTATAAAAACCAAGCCATTAGGCACAAAACCAATATTAAGGAATTATTAATTCGGGGTATTTCCCCGGGTCTGGCGCAGTAAGCAGGTAATTTCGCAACCAAGTAAAAACATGATATGGGACTTAATTCATTTCTGAAGATTTTCATGCCTAAAAACCGGATATTCTTCGAACTTTTTGAACAGGTGGCGGACAATTGCGCAAAAATGGGCACCATCATGAAAGATGTGGTGGCTGAAACAGATTTTGACAAACGATCTGCGCTTATCTCACAGATCGAGGATCTGGAGCATGCAAATGACGAGCTTACCCATAGCATCTTTACAGAACTTGGCCGCAACTTCATTACCCCATTTGACCGTGAAGACATTCACTATCTCGCAACCTCTCTCGACGATATTGCTGACTATATATATGCTTCTGCTAAAAAGATCAATTTTTACCGTGTCAACCCAAATGATATGGGTATGCAGAAAATGGCGGAACTGATCGAGCAGGGTGCAAACCAGATCCGCATCGCTGTAAGGGAACTTCGCGATATGAAAAATATGCGGAATATCACTGAAGCACTCGTTAAGATCAATAGTATCGAAAACCAGGCGGACGATGTGTTTGACATGAGTATCGAACGCCTTTTCGCAACCGAACCTGATGCGAAAGAAGTGATCAAGAAAAGAGAGATCTATCAGGTAATGGAGATCGTAACAGATAAATGTGAAGACGCCAGCAACGTGATTGAATCAATCATCATCAAATACGCTTAATTAATTAGGAAGTCGAACGTAAAAATTAAAAAACGAGCTGCCAGGTTGAACCAGCTCTGCTTTATAGAAGCTTTTTTTAATTTTTATTTTTGACTTTTTACTTCTATAGGGCTCGCCCGCTGTAAAAACATTTTATGACGACATTTCTGATCGTAATTATAGCCTTAGCGCTGATCTTTGATTACATTAACGGATTTCACGATGCGGCCAATTCCATCGCAACAGTTGTTTCCACAAAAGTGCTGACGCCTTTTCAGGCGGTATTATGGGCTGCGTTATTCAATTTCGTAGCCTTTTTTATCTTCAAGGATCACGGTGTCGCAAATACCATTGCCAAAACGGTGAAGAATGATTTTATCACCCTTGAAGTGATCTTCTCCGGTTTGATCGCCGCGATCGTCTGGAACCTGTTCACCTGGTGGCGCGGCATCCCTTCCTCGTCTTCACACACGCTGATCGGAGGATTTGCAGGAGCTGCTATCGCACACTCAGGAACATTCTCTTCAGTAAATTCAGGACCGGTTATACAGATCGCAGCATTCATTTTCCTCGCACCACTGATCGGTATGATCATGGCCTTCGCGATCTCGATCTGGTTTATTTATTCATTTAAGAAAACAGCTGGCCCTAAAATATTTTCATCCCTCGTAATACTGGGCATCTTCACATTCCTGTTCTTTAATCTTGAAACAAACCCGGAAAAACTTAAGTCACACTACGATCTTTATATATGGAAAGTGGTATTCCACTCGCAGAACTTTAAGTGGATACTGATGAGCCTTATCGTTATCATTATGGCAGTCTTTTCACTTTACCTGAGCAACCTGAATGCCCATAAAGCAAACTCCTGGTTCAAACGCCTTCAGCTCGTTTCTTCCGCGATATTCAGTGTTGGACACGGTGGTAATGATGCACAGAAAGTAATGGGGATCATCATGGCGGCTTTGATCGCTTCAGACCCGTCCCGCTACAGCCTGGAACATATGGAATGGTGGGTACCGCTCGCGTGCTATTCAGCCATTGCCCTTGGAACAATGAGTGGCGGCTGGAAGATCGTAAAAACGATGGGGACACGCATCACCAAGGTTACTCCTTTCGAAGGTGTGGCTGCGGAAACCGCCGGTGCACTCACCCTGTTCATTACCGAATCACTCAAGATCCCGGTGAGTACCACACACACCATTACCGGTGCGATCATGGGTGTGGGCGCAACAAAGCGTCTCTCGGCCGTTCGGTGGGGCGTAACAGTCAACCTGATCTGGGCCTGGATACTAACCATCCCGGTGAGCGCATTACTTGCCACAGGGGTTTACTACCTGGTGCATCTGTTCACTTAGACAGGGTTCAAACGTTTTATAATTTAAGGGTTTAAAGATCGGGGTGTCACTCTCCTGGTTTTTAAACCCTTTTTCTTTAAGTCGACCGGCATAGATTCCCGCAGATTACGCAGATCCAATTATCCCGTTTCCGGAAGATCGCTTTTACTTTCGATCATGCAGATAGTAGCTGTCGCAGAGCATTCCGTTATCATGATCAGATCTGCGTTATTCTCCGCTCCAACACAATGAATATCCCGGATCGGTATGACATCGCGGGTATCGTGAGAGCCAGATCTGCGAAATCCGCGCGAAACTACACCTGACAGAGTAAGAGAGGCGGCAAGACACTAGTTTACACGCTGGCCTGTATTGAGTTCAACAGCGTTAAACCTGCCTGGCCTGGGCGGAGCCGGAAATACAGCATAATAACTGCACTAAACAAGATTGCTTTTAAACCTCAGCATCGTAACTTTAAAACCTCTAAACAATTGAACAATTAACTTTTTACCCCTCCCTGCTGAAACTTTCAAACCATTCCTCCCCGGGCGGACACATTTGAAAAAATTTTCAGACTTTTGCGAGGAATTTTTAATATGGCTAAAATACTCGTTACAGGCGGTTGCGGCTACATTGGCTCGCACACCATCGTAGATCTGATAGAAAAAGGTTATTCAGTAATCTCAGTGGATAATAACAGCCGCTCTAATCCGGCAGTACTCGAAGGGGTTGAAAGGATCACCGGCAAAAAGGTCAAGAATTATAAAGTGGATCTTTGCAATTTCGATGACACTTTTGCCATCTTCCAGGAGAACCCTGACATCGAAGGGATCATCCATTTTGCGGCTTATAAAGCTGTTGGAGAATCGGTGGAAAAGCCGCTGATGTATTTTGAAAATAATAATGGCTCACTGATCAATATCCTGAAATGTGTTCAGGAATTCAATATACCGTATTTCGTTTTCTCCTCCTCCTGCACCGTTTACGGCAATCCCGATGAGATCCCCGTAACCGAAAAAACGATGCCGAAGCCCGCGGAATCCCCTTACGGATATACAAAACAAATGGGTGAGCAGATCATTAATGAATTTGCAAAAACAGTCGGCACGCAATGCATCCTGCTCCGTTATTTCAACCCGGTAGGCGCGCATCCTTCGATCCAGATCGGTGAGATCCCGATCGGCAAACCACAGAACCTTGTGCCTGCGATCACTCAAACTGCTGTTGGCAAGATCCCCAAAATGACAGTTTTCGGAACTGACTATCCTACCCGTGATGGATCATGCATCCGTGACTTTATACATGTAAGTGATATTGGCAATGCACATACGCTCGCTATACAATACCTGGAGAGAAAGGACAATGCTTCCGCCTGTGAAGTATTCAATCTCGGCACTGGTAATGGCGTAACCGTTCTCGAAGCCATCCGCTCTTTCGAAAAAGTCAGCAATGTGAAACTGAACTACGAGCTTGGCCCACGCCGTCCCGGCGACGTGATCGCGATCTATGCCAATAATGATCTCGCTAAATCTCTCCTCGGATGGGACCCGCAATTCACCCTTGATGAAATGATGAGCACTGCCTGGGAGTGGGAACAAAAACTGAGAGCAGATCAGACGATTTTTGGAGGAAAACCGAAGGAACTTAATTAAAATTGGATCAGGACGACATTTGATCGATGGCTGATGACCGATGGCTGATGGCCGGGGTAAAACGCAAGATCAAATATCCAAACTGTCACTCGGCCAACGGCTATCGGTCATCGGCCATCGACGCAAATTGCTTACATTTACCATCTAATTATAAACTATGTCATTAAAGGATATCCAATCAACCGGTAATAAAGACACCAGGAGCGGCTTTGGCGATGGGATCGTGGAAGTAGCGCGTAAAAATGAAAATGTTGTGGCGCTGACTGCTGACCTCGCAGGTTCTATGAAACTGCAACAGTTTATGAAAGAATTTCCTGAGCGCTTTGTACAGGTTGGTATTGCGGAAGCAAACATGATCGGTATTGCAGCGGGAATGACCATCGGTGGAAAAATTCCTTATACAACTACATTCGCAAATTTCTCAACTGGCCGTGTCTATGATCAGATCCGCCAGTCAGTTGCCTATAGCGGTAAAAATGTAAAGATCTGCGCATCTCATGCCGGTGTGACTCTCGGCGAAGATGGTGCGACACACCAAATCCTCGAAGATATCGGACTGATGAAAATGCTGCCGGGAATGACAGTGATCGTTCCATGCGATTATGCACAGACGAAAGCTGCAACCATGGCCATCGCAGAATACGAAGGTCCCGTTTACCTCCGCTTTGGACGCCCGGTTTGGCCCATCTTCACCAAAGAATCAGATTTCAAGATCGGTAAAGCACAGATCTTCTCAGAAGGGACTGATGTGACGATCTTTGCTTGCGGACACATGGTTTGGAATGCAATCCAGGCCGGTATTGAACTTGAGGCAAAAGGCATCAGCGTGGAAGTGATCAATATCCACACCATTAAACCACTGGACGAAGAAGCGGTACTCGCTTCCATCAAAAAAACAAAATGTGTGGTTACGGCGGAAGAGCATAATATCATTGGCGGACTTGGTGATGCGATCGCACAGGTTGCCTCCAGGCACTTCCCTGTACCGATCGAATACGTTGGTACAAAAGATACCTTCGGCGAAAGCGGAACACCTAAAGAACTGCTTAAGAAATACGGTCTTGACGTTCCCGATATCGTGGCCGCAGCGGAAAAGGCCATCCAGCGGAAAAAGTAAGAGATACGCCAAAATCAGAAAGTCAAAAGTAAAAATGTGCCCCTCCTCGAAGGGTCATATTTTTACTTTTGACTTTTTAATTTTTACTTCTTAAACGTTTTAGTATTTTTTGGTTCTAAACAATTGAAAAACCAGCAGCATGCCGCTAACCGGTGAAAGTGATGCTGAACTGCTAGCGCAGTTCAGGGTAACTGAAACAAAAGAAAGAGCCTATACGGCTATCATCAGGAAATACCAGGAAAAACTGTACTGGCATATCCGTCGCATGGTCGTGGACCATGACGATGCCAATGATGTATTGCAAAATGTTTTCATACGGGTATGGAAGGGGCTGGAGAATTTCCGGGAAGACAGTCAGCTTTATACCTGGCTTTACCGGATCGCCACAAACGAATGCCTTACGTTCCTGGAGCAGCAGAAGAAGCGGGGAACGCTGAGTCTGAATGACATAGAAACATCCCTCGGAGAAAAAGTAAAGGCCGATCAACATTTTGATGCATCCAAACTGGAGTGGAAACTTCAACTCGCGATTCAGCAATTACCTGACAAACAGCGGGTTGTTTTTAGTCTTCGATATTACGATGAAATGCCTTACGAAGAAATGAGCCGCGTGCTGGAAACCAGTGAAGGAGCTTTGAAAGCGAGCTACCACCACGCCGTCAAAAAAATAGAAGATTATATCAGGAATCATTAAACTTAGAACACGGTAAACTGTCTCAATTAGTCCGCAAATGCCACAGTCACCTACCATACAAGAAGAATTACAGGAGCTGAACAGTTCGCTGGCCCCCTCGCCACAACCCTCGGTTTATACCGTCCCGGAAGGCTATTTTGCCAGTCTTGCCGCTGAGATCCTGACCAGGGTCAAAGCTGGGGAAGCAGATACACCTGCCGCAGAGTTGGAACAATTGTCCCCGCTGCTGGCTGGCATCAGCAAGAGGCAGGTCTATTCAGTGCCTGAGGAGTATTTCTCTGAACTTGATCCCTCCTTCGCCTGGTCAGCAGCCGAAGATGCCAAAAAAGAGACAGCGCAACTTTCGCCTTTACTGGCTGGCCTCTCCCGCAGGTCTCCGTTCAGTCTTCCGGAGGGTTACCTTGAACAACCGTTGAGCATCCCGTTCGAAGAGAAGCAAAGTGCGCCAGTCGTAACACTAAAACCCCGCAAATGGCGCGGGTTGGCTATTGCAGCATCGGTGGCTGCGGTGATCGCATTAGGCATCTCCCTCTGGGTAAAACAAAACAGATCCACTCCCGGTACAGATACACAGTCTTACGCCTGGGTCGAAAAGAACATGAAAAAAGTAAGCACAGACGATATCAGCAAGTTCGTAGACCTGGCAGCCCCTGCCGCTCAGGATCTTGCCGCCGGCGGCCCATCCGATGATATCAAAGGTTTATTAAAAAACGTGTCCGATAAAGAAATACAGGATTTTCTTAAAGACGTCCCTGTTGATGAAACAGATGACGATATTCTTTTCAATTGATCATGAAACATTTTTTATTCATATTCAGCTTCCTTCTTCTCTCCACTATTTCACTGCTTGCGCAGGATGATGGGGATGATGTGGATGACAACGCCACCATCCGTGATAAGATGAGTGAGTATATCCAGCAAAAGCTCAACCTGACAAATGATGAGGCAAAGAAATTCAAACCTGTCTTCATCGAATATTTCAAGGAATGGAAAAAAACAGCACGTGATAACCGCGGCGATAACCTGGTGCTGCGTCAGAAAATTGCCGACCTCCAGGTAAAATACCGCGACCGTTTTCGTGAGATCATTGGTGATCCGCGAAGCAATCAGGTTTTCACCCATCAACGCGGATTTGTACTCAAACTCCGCGAGTTACGACAGGAAAGATTACGTGGCGGCGGGAAAAACAATCCTTAACCAAATTTTAATTTAACTAATAATAAGATAACTTTTTATATATCTTTGAACCTGGTGTTTTTCATAGGTTAGCAACGGCCGGCTCTTTTTAGGGCGGGCCATTTTTTTGGACGCGAATGGACACGAATGGCCGCGGATTATCGCGAATAGTGACCTATTTATTCGAAGAGATTATTCTTTGATGGGATAGTTGGTCTGTCCCAAAATTGATAAGTATTGCCAGTTCTATATCAGTTGATTTGATGTAATTCAAGGTTTGTTTGAAATCTGCAATTGAAACAGATCTGATCGCCTTTATTTCTAAAACAATGCATCCGTAAATAAGGAAATCAGCCCTGAAACTATGTTTAAGCTTAACTCCATCGTAAAAGATCGGAATAACTTTCTCCCGTTCATAAGGAATGCTATTCTTTATCAGCTCTACTTCCAATGCGTCCTGGTAAATAAACTCTTTATGCCTGCAGCCGAGTTTATTATGCACCCGAATACATAGACCTACAATTTTGTAGTACTCTTCCTCATAAAGCAACTTACTATTCCGACCCATCAATTCTTTTTACAAAGAACCTCTCAAACAAAAAAACAACCTCGTGAAAAAAACATTTTTTAAATGTTTTTTTCACGAGGTTGTAAAACAAATCAATTTGCAACAATCAGAATCTATTCGCGATCATCCGCGGTTATTCGCGCTTCATTCGTGTAGGTCGCGGCCTTAATATCATGATAAAAGAGGAATGTCCAGCCGCGACCGTCTTCCCACCATTCGCGTCTCAGCTCCATCGCCTTCTTCCCATCATGATCATACTTCGCAGCGAAGCGATGCTTCATCTGTTGTAATTGTGGGGCGTCATCAGCACCGAAGAAAATTGTTTCGTTGTTTTCTTTTATCCAGAATACCTGGTGGAAAGGTGAGTGGGCTCCTGTCACTTTATAATGAATATATCCATCTATATCCCCTTCATCCTCCGTGAGGAATTTTACCTGCGGAGAATTCTTCAACACTTCCAGCTCCTCAGGGATAAACGAAGGAAGGCCTTTTTGCAGGGCAAAGTCAAGCTCGCGCTGCTGCACATAATACGTAGCCTGGGGAAAGCTCAGCTTTGTGCGGTCACCGTCTTCAGAAACACCACCTGCATGATCCTTATGCAAATGACTCATCAGCACTTTTGTTACCTCAGACGGATTGATCCCAGCCTTGATCAGGTTTTCATGCAACTGTAGTTTTCCATTCGTGGAAAAACCCAGGCCTGTATCCAGCAGCAGCACATCCTTTTCCGTAATGACAACAAAGGGCTGAACTTCTACCAGCAAGCTGCCCGTAGGTCGCTGCTGCAGATCATCCTGCTGATCATCAAACGGAACGAATAATTTGGATTTGTCTATGGTGAAGGAGCCTTCAGATAATGGAATAACTTTCATAACACGAATGCTGCGCGAATGGCCGCGAATATTCACGAATTCACTCTGCGCAATTTGATGCGAATAGAATCCGCAATGGTTAATTATATAACAAAAAATCTACGGTAAAGTTAGCCAATAACACCCGAACAACGCCCAAACACATAAACCCCCATGCTATTGGACTCTATTCGTGAATATCCGCGGCCATTCGCGCAACATTAGCGCAATACCATTTGACGGTCTGCATCCAATCTCACCAAAATAAACAACAAAATAGTGAAGGTGATCAGGGAGGTTCCTCCGTAGCTTACCAGCGGCAGCGTGATCCCGATAACGGGAGCGAGTCCAATGGTCATGGCCACGTTGATCCCGATGTGAAAGAAGAATACTGCAGCAACGCCGTAGGCATAACACCGGCTGAAAACGCTTCGCTGACGTTCTGCGACGGTGATGATGCGGAAGAGAAGCAGGAGATAGATCCCCAGCAGGATGAAGCTGCCGGTGAATCCGAAGCCTTCGCCGATGGTATCGAAGATAAAGTCGGTACGTTGTTCGGGCACAAAACCATACCGCGTTTGCGTTCCCTTCAGCAAGCCTTTTCCAAACAGGCCTCCGCTACCGATCGCGATCTTGGATTGCTTTACGTTGTAGTCAGCTGTATTCTCCTGTTTGCCGGTTGTAGCCGCCTGGATAGCTGCCTCGCCTTTCAAATATTCTACTGGTACATCTTTGCCAATCGTGCTATAGATACGTTCCACCTGGTGCTTGGCCAATACGTTCTTAAAAATAATAGGGACTGCGAATCGTTGAATACCTACACACAGCACCCAGATCAGCGCGATCTTCAAAAGAATGGTCTTATCTCTCTTCACCTGGCGGCGCATGATCAGGATCACCAGCACTGCAAGAACGGTAAGTGAAAGCGCCAGTACGTTCTTATCCAGCAGCAATGTTGCCACCACAAGAGCAGCGGTCGCAAATCCGATAACCAGTACTCCTGAAGGAAGGCCCTCCCGGTACATTACCAGGAAGAATGCAAAGAACACA
This sequence comes from Terrimonas ginsenosidimutans, assembly GCF_022012415.1. Taxonomy (GTDB): domain Bacteria; phylum Bacteroidota; class Bacteroidia; order Chitinophagales; family Chitinophagaceae; genus Terrimonas_A; species Terrimonas_A ginsenosidimutans. Next base: position 92,303 of record NZ_JAKLTR010000005.1, on the reverse strand, counting down.
AGCGCAAGCCCCGTTTCACTTTGCATGATGGTCAGCACTGCAGGCGTTAACGCAATACCGGCTGCGATCAGCTGTGAACGGGTTTTACTGAAATCAGTTTCCGGTCTCGACAAATACTTCGCCAATGCAAGGCATACACATATTTTACAAAACTCAGCCGGCTGGAAATTGAAGCCTCCAAACCTGATGATCGACTCCGTTCCTTTTACATTTGAGTGCAAAGGGAATACGAGCAGGAGCATTACGATACCGATAGCATACCAGATATTGGCCGTCGCTGAAAAGAATTTACTGTCCGTGAGCAGGATAAATAATCCTAGTATAAGGCCGGCGATAAAAAAGTAAAGCTGCTTGCTGTAATCAGTACTGAAATTCAAAAAACTTTGCACGATCGGGTCATCTTCCTTGTAAGTCGCGCCGAACACGGCAGTGATGCCGATGGCAACCAGCAACAGATAGATCCAGACAAGGCTCCAATCTATTCCTTTTGATATAGCGGGGTTTTTCTGGCTCATAAGGTTGTGGTAATTGCTTTTGCGGCGGTTGATCTTTTTTCTCCCGGAATGATGGCGGCTAACAATGCCGGAGCTTTGTCTTTTGAAGCCGGTGTTTTCCCGCCCTGACGTACCGGTGCGGCTGCCGTACGGATGAATCTTCTGATATAGGAACTATCTTTTCTTTTTTCAAAGTACCAGTATGCGCTTATAGAATCTGCCTTCCATTGCAGATCCTTCAGGAAACCAGGCATCAGGTTCGCAGCAGCGATGCGTTCTACCTCTTTCTTTCTATCAGCGCGCAGGGTGTCTTTTAGGTATTTTTCCATCATGAGGAAGGCGATTGGACCCGCCCATGTGGAGCCGAACCCTCCATTCTCAATGATCACCGCAACAGCGATCTTAGGGTCATCTTTGGGAGCAAAACATACAAAGAGCGAGTGGTCCTTCAACTGTGTGCGCTTACCCTTGATAATGCCATAGTTCTCTGCAGTACCGGTTTTCGCGCATACTTCCACATCGGGGATCTTCGGGATCCGCCATGCGGTACCCCTGATCGTTACGTCGTGCATGCCATCGATTACAGTTCGGTAAGATGTATCCGGGATATGCGTGAGTACTTCGTGCTTCTGGCGATACTTGTTCAGCAGCGCCGTATCGGCAGACGTTTCATCATCGATCGATTTTACAAAATGCGGAATATAGTAATAGCCTTTATTGGCAACGATACTGATACCATTGGCGATCTGCAAAGGAGTAACCAGCATCTTATCCTGCCCGATGCCCATTGTAACCATGGTACAGGAATTCCATGACCCCCTGTATTCTTTATCGTATTGTGTTGTGTCGGGAATATTGCCACCATCTTCGCTGGGAAGATCTACTCCAAGCCTGTGCCCATAACCAAAGGCTGACATATATCTCTTCCATTCTGTTAATCCTTTCCGGGGGCTTTTATACTTCGGATTATCCAGGGTAAGACGGAAAGTGTTATAGAAAAATGAGTTGCATGACCACGCAATTGCAAGACGCAGATTATTGGCGTGGCCGGACCAATGTTCCGTGCAACCATATCGTCTGCCGCAATAGAAATATCCTCCAGAGCAGGCAATACCGCTGGCTGGAGTGATCACTCCTTCATCAAGGCCGATCAGCGCGGCGAGAGGTTTGTAAGTTGACCCGGCGGGATATTGTCCCTTGATCGCGCGGTTGAATAATGGCCTGCTCACATCGAGGACCATCCGTGCGTAGTTCTTTTGTTTTTCCGGCCCGGTAAGCTCATTTGGATCAAATCCTGGCCCCGAAGCCATTGCGAGGATCCCACCGGTTTTGGGTTCCAGTGCCACTACTGATCCGATCTTTCCGATCAGAAGTTTCTCAGCCAGCTGTTGCAGTTCTACGTCCAGATAAGTTCGTACACCACGTCCCGCGATAGCTGCAGTATCAAATATACCGTTCTCATAACTACCCACAAGCCTGTTACGGTTGTCTTTGATAATATGCTGAACACCCCGTTGGCCCATCAGCACTTTTTCATAGGTTGATTCCAACCCGCTTTTACCGATATAGTCCCCCATCCGGTAAAAGTTGCCGGAACGCCTGATATTACCTGTGTCAACCTCGCCGATATATCCAAGAATATGCGCAGCAGTATTAAACGGATAAACACGAACGGGACGTTCAACTAACGCAAATCCCGAGAACCGCCATGTATTTTCTTCAAACCTCGCCTGCATTTGTGGCGTAAGGAGCGATTGGAATACGGAAGGGCGTACGCGGGTATTCTTGAAGATCGCGTCCCGTACCCGTTTACGGAATTCAGATGTGTCGATCTCCATCAAACGGCAGAAGGATGCTGTATCAAAATTCTTGATCTCAGAAGGAGTTACCATCAGATCGAACATGATGGCATTATTAAGGATCGCTTTACCTTTCTTATCGTAAATGATCCCCCGTTCAGGATATACGATCTTGGGGAATACCGCATTGTCCATTGCCAACTGACTGTACTTGCCTTCTACAACCTGGAGCCTGAACAGTTGCACAATGATAACAACAAACGCTACCAGGAATATTAAACGGATAATACGGCTTCTGGATTGGTTGAACACGGACATAGGTCAAGTAAAATGAATGGGTGATGCGGGATTATTGCCCGTAGAAGGAATGTGTACACTTAGCAATACAAAGTACGAAATGAAAAGGGCGGTTTCCAAATGTTTGGAGGGATAAATTTTTCTTAAAGAAGGGTTTGACCGTTGACCGTTGACCGTTGACCGTTGACCGTTGACCGTTGACCGTTGACCGTTGACCGTTGACCGTTGACCGTTGACCGTTGACCGTTGACCGTTGACCGTTGACCGTTGACCGTTGACCGTAACAAATTAAAAGTGTGGGGCTATCGTTTATCAACGATAGCCCCACACTTTTAATTTGTACACGAAGATCCAATTTATTCCACCTCACTCGAATTCCGGACAACGGTCAACGGACAACGGTCAACGATCAACCCCTTACGCCGTATTCGTCCGATAATTCATCTTCCGTGAGAATAACAGCTCTGTAATGATCACCAGAAGCATACTGATAGCCGTGGTTGAGATCACTTTGATGAGCAGATGCAGGAAGGATCCGAATGACCACCATTCAAGTACTACGAGATAAAAATGGTGGAATATTGTCAGGATGAGAACGTAAACAAGGTATGGTGTCCATCCCATTGAACGGGGAGACGGTTCGCGGTAGTTAAATTCCGCGGTTTCTTTTGGAGAAAGTATGTTGATGATGAAGGGGCGCAGATAAGCGATCAGCACACAGGGAGCCGCATGAAGGCCGGGGCTGTTCATGAAATAATCGAGTGTCATACCGGTAACGAAACCGGCGAACAATAAGCCGATACGGGATATTCTGAATGGCAGCCAAAGGATGAACAGATAATAAATAATCGGTATAATATACTGATGCAAAGCCGGAATCTGATTCAGGATATACACCTGAACAAAGATGAACAGGAGCAGGCGGACTATATTTCTTAACAGATCACTCACCGGTTTGGTTTTTTAGCATCATCAATCTTTCTCCTGGTATCCTGCATCAGTTGATCCAGCTCACCAAGCTGAAGGTTTTCCACTACCATCACCTGCTGAAGATTGGCGAAATTAGCGCCCGTCCTGATCTTTAGCACATAGAAGTTGGTGGAGATATCTTTTACGATTTCCGCGATCGTTCCCACAAAATGCCCGGGAGGAAATGCATACGAATAATTACCTGTTACGATCGTATCGCCTTTTGCAAGGGAATCACTCTTGGGAATATTGGTGAGGGTGAGAAAATGCGGGTCTGTACCATCCCAGAAAAGTGTACCCGAGTTTTTGGTCTTTTTTACCAGCACGTTCACTTTATTCTGGACGTGGAGAAGGCTCATGACCTGGGCGTAGTTAGGGCCAACATTCACAACTTGTCCGACCAGGCCACCACCGGAGCTGAACACGCCCATATTGTCCTTAATTCCCTGGTTTGAGCCACGGTTGATCTGAATATAATTCTTTTCATTGCTGACTGTGGAATAAACAACCTGCGCGTCACGCCACACATAGTGGCGATAATGCCCCAACGTATCAAAAGGAACCGAGTCGCGGGCTACGACCTGACCTGTGTCAATCCTTACAAAGTTTGACGGAAGCTGGTTCATCAGGGAATCATTCAGCCGGAGCAGGCGACGGTTCTCTTCTTTCATGCGAAAGAAGTCTTCCACATTATTGTACTTGGAATTGAACCAGCCCGTTACCTCGTTTGCCGCGGCTAAGCCCTGGGCATGATGAAACCTGTTATAGTTTATCAAAAACCATATACACACCGCCTGTAGTATCAGAAATACAATGACGGTGAAAAAGCGGCGAATGAACAGGAATATATTACGCAAAGGAGCTGTTTTGAATCTGAAGCTTTAGCCGCCTGGGTTATCGCATTACAAAAGGATACTTATCGTAGTTTTTGAGCGCGATGCCAGTACCCCTAACCACGCTTTTCAGCGGATCGTCAGCAACGTGTACAGGCAGCTTGATCTTTTGGCTAAGCCTTTTATCCAATCCTCTCAACAGGGCTCCGCCTCCTGTGAGATACAGGCCACGGCGATAGATATCACCTGCCAGCTCCGGAGGTGTTTGTTCCAATGCTTTCAGGATAGCTTCTTCTATTTTGAAAATACTCTTGTCAAGTGCTTCGGCGATCTCCTGATAGGAGACCATGATCTGTTTCGGAATACCGGTTACAAGGTCACGACCATTTACAGGGATATCATCCGGCGGATTGTCCAGATCCTTCATCGCCGCACCAACCTGGATCTTGATCTGCTCAGCGGTACGCTCACCGATCAGCAGGCTATGGTAGCGGCGGAGCGCTTCCATGATGTCTGCAGTGAATTCATCACCGGCAATCCGGATACTTTGATCGCAAACGATCCCTGCCAGGGCGATCACTGTGATACCGGTAGTACCACCGCCAATATCGATGATCATATTACCTACGGGCTCTTCCACATCAATCCCGATACCGAGTGCCGCAGCCATCGGCTCGTGCAGCAGGTATACTTCTTTGGCTCCAGCCTGCTCGGCGCTGTCGCGCACCGCACGTTTTTCCACCTCAGTAATTGAAGAGGGAATACATATCATCATTCTCCAGCTCGGAGGAAATAAAGGCTTCTTTGGATAAACGAGTTTGATCAGCTCCCGGATCATTAACTCTGCAGCATTGAAATCGGCAATTACACCATCCTTCAGCGGACGCACAGTCCTGATACTCTCATGGGTCTTCTCGTGCATCATCAACGCTTTTTTCCCCACAGCCAGCACCTCCTTCGGATTGTTCCTGTTCAGCGCAACAATACTTGGCTCATTTACCGCTACTTCATCATTATGTATGATAAGGGTATTGGCGGTACCCAGATCCATAGCAATCTCTTGTGTAAACCAGTTAAAAAGTCCCATTCGATATAATTGGATTTAATGTGTGCAAAGTTGAAGGAATAGTTTGAAACTACAAAGCAAAGCCTTTACAGGACAGCATTTTTTTTAGATGCAGGAGGGAGGAGGTTCATTAATGGTTAGCAGAGCAATTCTTCGATGGCGGATAATAGAAGGCCTTTGGCCGGATCGTCCCGATAATTGATACTATATCAAAGTACACTCATCTGCGTCACTGAAGATTCCGGTTTTCATTGTGTCTACTCCGTCTCTGAATCAGATCCCAACTGCACGAAAGTACACTTCATTCACCGATGTTGCGTTGTCATTCTATTCTCACTTCTTCAGGGTTCTTTTTTTGCTACCTTTGCGGGCGCTTTCAGATAACGGCATTATTAGACTTCTATTACTATTTAACCCAAAAGTTCTTCGGATATTTTTTGGCCAAGTTTTCAACAGCAGGGGAAAGCGTTAATGAAACGTTTCAACTTTTGGCACAAAAATGGCAATTAACGAAACCGAAGCACCATTTTTAAACCCATTTTCCAGCAAAAATTATGAGAAAGGTCTTTATTTTAAGCATTCTTCTGGCAGGATTTATCTTTTCAGCCAACGTTTCAAACGCACAAAGTACTTACAAAACAGGTGTCGGCCTGGGTATCGATTTCGGTACCGGAATGACCCTTGTTGGTCCAAGTGTTAAACACTTTTTTACTCAGAAAGACGTAGGTCAGTTCGATGTATTGTTCGGAAACGATTATACAGTCATCCAGGGCTTCTATCAGTACCATAAACAGATCCAGAATGCTGCGGGATTGCAGTGGTTCGTTGGCGCCGGTGCAGGTGTTGGTCTGTATGATGGTGGGTCTGATTTCCTGGTCCGCCCACTGGTCGGTCTGGATTACAAGATTACTGACGTTCCGTTGAGTTTTTCATTCGACTGGAAGCCGACGATCTTTATCGGTAATGGCGATTCTGACTTCGAAGCTGCAAGGTTCGGCCTCGGTTTCAGATATGCATTCTAAATCCGTTACACTTCTATCATATATCTCTCATTTATCTATCAGCAAAGGAATAGGTGGTTGCGCAAGCAATCACCTATTCTCGTTAAGGGAAGTACCTCAGGCGCAAAAGTTTAAAAGTTCAAAGGTCTTATGTGATGAGTCCCACGTGCTGATTACTGAGCTTTGAACGACTGAACTTTTAAACTTTTAACCCCTGGTGCCCTTAGTTTTCCTACCTTTCTCCTACACAACCAACCTAATATGCGCTTATTCATTTCAACCTTATGCCTCCTGCTCGCATTCTCCTCCTTCGCCCAGGAAGATGCGGGTAAAAAAATGGCCGAATTTCAGAAAGCCCTCAGTGATCCAAAAGCCATTCCCTATGGAGAAAATGCGGCGGCGGGAAAATATTACGAGATCCGCGGTTTCAAAATGTATTGTGAAGTGTATGGCACCGGCGAACCGCTGCTGATCATTCATGGTAATGGCGGATCGATCGACAACTTCATTTACCAGATACCATATTTCGCCAAAAAATATAAAGTGATCATTGCCGACAGCCGGTCACATGGAAAATCTGCCGATCCTGGCGACTCTCTTACCTACGAAATGATGGCAGATGACTACGCTGCTCTTCTTGACGCATTAAAGATTGATTCTGCGAATGTTATCGGTTGGAGCGATGGAGGCATCAATGGCATTTTACTCGCCCAGCGTCACCCCGGGAAAGTGAAAAAGCTTGCCATTACAGGCGCTAATCTCGCACCTGATACAACTGCTGTTCCACAGGAGATCTGGGATATGGTAAGACCTTCACTGGCCGCGTTAAATGCGAAATCGACAAAAACCCCGCAGGAAAAACACTCTCTGAAGCTGCTGAAACTCCTTTGCGAGCAGCCACATATTTCCCCGTCTTCATTACAGAACGTGCTTTGTCCTGCGCTGGTGATAGGAGGCGATCATGATGTGATCAAAGAAGAACATACACTGCTTATTTATAAGAACATTCCAAAAGCGTATTTGTGGATCCTGCCAGGTGCGGGGCATTCCACTCCGGTCATTTACGCGGAAGACTTTAACCGGGTGGTGGATCGGTTTTTTACGAACCCGTTTGTAAAGATCGAGGGAGAAGCCAGATTCATGTAATCAGCTCTCAATGCAGTCTTCCTATCGAATGTCGTAGGAGAAACGCGGCGGTCGCAGCGTTCCTCCTACGGCATTGGGGTTAGAAAGCGCCTACGAAACCAAGCCTTTTCTCCACCGCTACCGGCAATACCGGCAGTTTCCTTCTCTCTATCAAAAAGCTGTTCAGCTGTGCAATTTCCCTGAAAATATAATGCTTGTCGGCTGCGGATTTCAGGTAATCCTTTCCGGTACTTCCCCCGGTTCCGATCCGCGTACCGATCATCCGGTGCACCATATTCATATGGCGGTATCTCCAGGAGCTGAGCTGCTCATCAATTTCCAGCAGGCCGTTCAACAATTGAAAAGGCAACTGCAGTACGGGATATCCCCTGTAAATGGAAATGAACAATGCCGCACGCGTCGCTTTGGGAGATAATGAACGAACAGGCTGCTCCCCCTTTCCCAGGAATGTGCTGTCAAATGCGATCAGGTTGGCCTTTTCAGTATCGGACAGACTTTGCTGATAGCAGTATCGGTATTCCGCCCAGAAGGGATGCGGTGCCTCTTCCGGTTCATGTACTTTAAAGTCGTTCCAGTTCTCCTGCTCATCAAAGAATGGCATTCGTTCCAGCCAGTCGTTCACCCATTCCAGGAGCGACTTTTCATGTTCTGCTTTTTTTATGATATCAACATGCGAAGGGCGAAGCTGTGACGTATAATATTCCTGGCCATGGCGCTGTTCAAATTTCAGACCCAGTTTTGCTTCCAGCTCTTTGAACTGCCAGCTTTGAAAGCCGGAGGCGGGGCGAAGCATATCGCGGAAATCGAGGAAATCCATGGGGGTCATCGTTTCCATGATATCCATCTGGTGTACCAGCACCCGCATGATGGTGGCGCATCTGCTCAAACGGTGCACAATGGTTTGTAACTCCGGAGAGTTATCGTTCAATGATGGTTTGGAAAGAATGCCGATCACGGAGCCGGCCTCATGATGAAGCTGTTTGAACCAAAGCTCATACGCCTGGTGAATGATGATGAAAAGGGTTTCATCGTGAGCCGGCAGTTGCCGCTTTTCACTTTCCGGGAATTGAGCATTCAGTATTTTGTCGAGTTCGAGATAGTCGTGGTAGTTCATATGGCAAAAATACGGGTGAGGGAAGGTTTAAAAGTTTAAAGGGTTGATAGTTTAAAAGTTGTTTATCGCAGCATACCTTTTTTGCAACGTGAGTGTGGGGTGGTTAAAGTTTAAAGGTTTAATAGCCATAGGATACCGAGCTCCTAAACTATTAAACCTTTTAACTATTAAACTTTTAGACTCGGCCTTGCTTACTTTCCGATGAATTCGAACCCGATGTCATTTCTGAAGTAAATGCCATCGTACGTGACATATTGCAGCACATCCAGTGAGGTGTTGACGGCTTCTTCCATGTTTTCACCAAAGCTTGTAACGCAGAATACACGTCCTCCGTCAGTCACGATCTTGCCATCTTCTTCTTTTGTACCGGCATGAAAGATCTGTGTTTGTTTTCCGTAGTTCTCGTTGAGGCCTGTAATTTCTTCTCCTTTATTATATCCTGCCGGATACCCGCGGCTTACAGCTACAACGGTTGCGGCGGAGCGGGGGTCTGCCTGAATTTTTACCAGGTGTAATTCCTTTTGGGAAGCAGCTACGCAAAGTCCGACCAGATCATTTTCCAGCCGGGGGATCACTACTTCCGTTTCAGGGTCACCCATGCGGCAATTGTATTCGATCACAAACGGATCGCCATTGACGTTGATCAATCCGAAAAATATAAAACCAGTGTATTCGATCCCTTCCTCGTGAAGACCATCTACGGTTGGTTTGATGATCCTTTCGTCCACCTTTTGCATAAAATCAGGTGTGGCGATCGGCACCGGGCTTACCGCTCCCATACCGCCGGTCATCAGACCTTTGTCACCAACCCCTATCCTTTTATAATCTTTTGCTTCCGGCAGGGTCAGGTAACTTTTGCCGTCGGTCAGTACGAAAACGCTTAGTTCGATGCCTGTCAGGAATTGCTCCACTACTACCTTCTTACTGGCTTCGCCGAATTTCGCGCGCTGGATCATCAGTTCAAATTCCGCGATCGCTTCAAGATGACTTTGACAGATCACGACACCTTTGCCCGCCGCAAGTCCGTCTGCTTTGAGTACGATTGGCAGAGGGTGTTCTCCCAGGTATTTGATCCCTTCTTCATAATTATCCGTTGTGAATTCGCGATATCCCGCCGTAGGAATGTTATGACGCATCATAAAAGCCTTGGCAAAAGCTTTACTTCCCTCCAGTTGAGCCCCATTTTTCGATGGTCCGATGAAATGGATGGCAGCCAGCTCTTCATTCCCTTTGAAATAATCATACAGGCCGTTCACCAGTGGTTCTTCAGGACCAACGATGACCATTTCTATTTTTTCGTAGATGCAGAATTTACCGATGGCGTCGAAATCAGAAAGCTTGAGGTTGACATTTACACCACATTGCGCGGTTCCGGGATTGCCGGGGGCGATATATAGGGGATTTGTCCAGACACTTTGACTAAGTTTCCAGGCCAGGGCATGTTCTCTACCTCCTGAGCCTAATAGCAGTATTCGCATGGTGTAATAAGGGATTTTAAACTTCGTCGCGAAGATCGGAATCCTGACTTAAGATATCATGAAAAATTTGCGAGTGGTCAATTTTCGTTATTTTGCTCCCTTCGTATGGTTAAGATTACTGATTTGTAAATAAACCCCCAACATGAATACCCCTGCAAGAACCAGCGGTCACCCAAAAGGATTGTATGTTTTATTCGCCACAGAGATGTGGGAAAGGTTTAACTATTACGGCATGCGGGCGATCCTCGTGCTGTTCATGACGCAAGCCCTCTTGTTCAATGACAAGTTTGCTTCCAACCTTTATGGAAGCTATATCGGCCTTATCTATTTGAGTCCGTTACTGGGCGGGTATGTTGCAGACAGGTTCTGGGGGAACAAACGGTCTATCCTTGTTGGCGGACTTGTAATGGCCGCCGGCGAACTGATCCTTTTCGCCTGTGGCTCTCTGTATCACTCCTCGCCAGACCTATCAACCTTCTTATTTTTTACAGGCCTTGGTTTCATGATCGCCGGGAATGGCTTCTTTAAACCAAATATATCTTCACTCGTGGGTCAGCTCTACCCGGATAATGATACGCGTAAAGATGCGGCCTACACTATATTCTATATGGGTATCAATACAGGCGGCATGCTTGGCCCGATCGCCTGCGGCTTTGTCGGCAATACCGGCGATCCGGCAGATTTCAAATGGGCATTTCTCGTTGGCGCCATTGCGATGGTCATCAGTGTTATCGTTCAGAAGATCTATCACAACAAATACGTGCGTAACCCTCAGGGACAGATCCTCGGCGAAACACCGGGTACAGGTGCTCCTACCGTTGACCCGGTAACTGGTGAAAAACACCTGACAGTACCTCCTCCACCTAAAGCAATGCTTAACCCGGTTACAATTGTTCTTGGAATGCTTTGCTTTTCGGGAGTAATGGTTGCAGCAATGTATCTCGACACCACGGTGAATTATCTGTTTTATCTTCTTGGTGGAAGTTTTCTTTTTATCATATTTTATATCCTGTCTGATAAGAACCTTTCGAAAGAAGAAAAACAACGGATCTGGGTAATGGTCATCATTGCATTTTTTGTAGTTTTCTTCTGGGGCGCATACGAACAAACTGGGGCATCGTTAACATTCTTTGCAGACAGACAAACCGATAAGCATATTACTGCGAGTTACGAGATGCCGACTGCATACTTCCAGTCGTTCAATTCTGCATTCATCATCATCTTTGCACCAATATTCGCCATCATATGGCAGGTACTCGGTAAAAAGCAACCGGCAACTCCCACCAAAATGGGCATAGGACTAATTCTCGTCGCACTGGGCTACTGGTGGATTGCTCACGGAGTTGACAACGTTACAAAACCTGTCAGCATGATCTGGCTTACGGGCATGTATCTCCTACATACCTGGGGTGAATTGTGTCTTTCTCCGATTGGTCTTTCGCTTTTCAATAAACTTTCGCCGATAAGATTCGCCTCCCTTTTAATGGCTGTCTGGTTTCTCGGCAATGCCGGAGGCAACAAACTGGCTGGTGTGCTAAGTGGGTTATATCCTGACGGAGGAAAAACAACTTCTTTCCTCGGCTACCAGATCAGTAACCTGCATGAGTTCTTTATGCTGTTCGTATTCATGGCTGGAGCAGCGGGCGTTATCCTGCTGTTGCTGTCAAAGAAACTTCAGAAAATGATGCACGGGATCCAATAGTATTTTAGCTGCCTGGCGTAAACAGTATCGCAGAGGGCACAAAGTGAAACGCAAAGGGCGCAAAGATTAAGCTGATCTCTTTGCGCCCTTTGCGTTTCACTTTGTGCCCTCTGCGTTGCCCCCTACGCAACGCAATAGCAGAAATGCCTATCTTTCCAAAAACACACACGCACCCTCATGTGGAAAAAACATCCTAAAGCCCTAAGCTATCTTTTCTTCTCTGAAATGTGGGAACGATTCGGCTATTACCTCATGATCGGCATCTTCACGCTTTATCTCAAAGATGTAAAAGCTGGCTATGCGATGACGGAAAAGGAGTCGGCAGATCTTTATGGCACCTATATCGCACTGGTGTTCCTCACTCCTTTCCTTGGCGGCCTGTTAGGTGACCGTTATCTCGGCTACAGCAAATCGATCATCCTGGGTGGATTGATGATGAGCTTTGGGTACTGCCTGATGTCCATTCATAACCTCACCATGCTTTATATAGCGATGACGCTTGTGATCGTCGGCAATGGTTTCTTCAAACCCAATATGTCTACGCTGCTGGGAAATGTTTATTCCGTTCCGGAACATCTGCATCAGAAAGATGAAGGATACAACATCTTCTATATGGGTATCAACCTGGGAGGATTCATCTGCAACTTTATCAGCGCTGCATTATATATCACTTATGGCTGGGGTTATGCCTTTATAGCAGCAGGCATTGGCATGCTCCTCGGGGTGATCATTTATATCATCGGGTTGAAACATTACCGGATGTATGATGTAAAGAAAGCTATGGCGCCGGGCGATATGCCTTTCAGCAGGATCGTATTGCTGATCCTTGTACCATCCGTGATCGCCGGTGTGCTGGGCTGGATGATACCTGGCGACTGGTTTGGATCTGATTCAACCGATGCATTCATCTTCGCTTGTATACCACTCTTCTATTTTTATGGAAACATCTATACAAAGGCAGAGAAGTCAGAGAAAAAGCCAATTATGGTGTTGCTGACCATCTTTGTTGTCGTGATCTTATTCTGGGCTGTATTCAAACAAAACGGTTCTGCATTGAATACCTGGGCTGACCGTTATACAAATCGCGAAGTAGACGGCACTACACAAAAGGTATTCGACAACCTGATCCTTGCACAGAAAGTAACTTATCAGAAAGATTCTGTCGCTTTATACGATGACCAGTTCCGCCTGCAAAAAGCGAACGGGATTGTTACGAAAGAATTCAACTACCCTGTTTATTTTAAAAACGTAGCACCGGAAAAATTACCGGCAGAAGGAGAGCAGGTAAGCCTGTGGGCAACGAACCTCAGTCAGTCTATCAACCCTGGTTGGGTGATCGCGCTCACGCCTGTTGTCATCTCCTTCTTTGCCTGGAGGCGAAGAAAAAAGAAGGAGCCGTCAACTGCCACGAAGATCGCATTCGGTTTATTGATCTCCGCCTTCTCGGCACTGGTGATGGTCACGGCTGTATACATGGGAAATAACGGCTCGGAGAAAGTGAGCGTACTATGGCTCATCGGAAGTTATGGTGTGATCACTTTGGGTGAGTTGCTATTAAGCCCGATGGGGTTATCGATCGTATCAAAACTAAGCCCTACCCGCATTGCTTCATTAATGATGGGGGGATGGTTTGTGTCCACCGCCATTGGCAATAAACTTTCTGGTGTCCTTGCCACCATGTGGGATAGATATGATCAGAAAGCAAATTATTTCTGGTTGAACTTCGTGCTGCTGCTCGTTGCCGCGTCCCTCGGCTTCATCCTGTTAAGGTGGTGGAATCGGGTCATGAATGAGAAAGGCATAAAGTAAAAGTCAAAAACGTCCCGCTTTTGGACAGTTTCAAAGCGGGACGTTTTTGACTTTTTACTTTTTAATTTTGACTTTTTACTTCCTATCTTCCCCCGCATAAATTAACTGTATGGCAGAGAAACCATCCAATTTCAAGCCCTTTGTGGCGCCGGAAACAAATATGAAAGAACTGACGGTGAAGTCGATTCTCCTGGGTTCTTTGTTTGGTGTGATCTTCGGTGCGGCAACAGTGTATCTCGCACTTAAAGCCGGTTTAACGGTTTCGGCTTCTATTCCGATTGCCGTGATCGCCATTACGCTGGGACGTCGTTTCTTTAAGACAACGATCCTCGAGAATAATATCATTCAGACAACCGGCAGTGCGGGTGAAAGTATTGCCGCCGGTGTCGCATTCACGCTACCGGGATTTCTATTTCTTTCTTCAAAAGACAGTGCCGAATATTTCAACTATCTCACGATCCTTGTGCTTGCCATCGTTGGTGGACTTCTCGGAACCTTACTAATGGTGCCCTTAAGAAAAGCCCTGATCGTAAACGAGCACGAAACACTTCCTTACCCGGAGGGAACTGCCTGCGGTGACGTTTTAAAAGCTGGAGAGAAAGGTGGAGATTTTGCAAAAACAGCTTTCTGGGGTTTAGGTGTTGCATTTCTGTATGCACTACTTCAAAAAGTATTACATTTTATTGCGGAGGTGCCGTACATGGCTACCAAACAGGCCAACAAATTCTTTCCATCAGCGAAGGTAAGCGGTGAGATCACGCCTGAATATCTCGGTGTGGGTTATATCATCGGGCCACGTATTGCAGGGGTACTTGTAGCAGGTGGTGTATTAAGCTGGCTGGTGCTGATCCCGCTTTTATCTTTCCTGGTTAGTCCGGATCTGATCGCTTCGCAGCTCGTGAAGTTTGGCTATCTCGCCAGCGTTGAAACGGCGGGTGGCAAAGGTGGCTGGGATCCCGTTACGCATACATTTGCTGACTATTCATCGGCAGTTTATTACGCCTACATCCGTCAGATCGGAGCGGGCATGGTTGCCGCAGGTGGTATTATCACACTGCTGAAAACGCTGCCGACAATTGTGAAGTCAGTCAAGTCGAGCGTCGCAACATTTAAAAATTCAGGTGGCGAGAACAATTCGGTAAAACGTACAGATCGTGACCTGAGCCTTAAAGTAGTGGTCCTGGGAAGTCTGGCACTCGTGCTGCTGATCGCTTTGTTGCCACAGGTACCCGGACAGGGAGTTGGTCAAAAATTACTGATCGGCCTGCTCGTTGTGTTGTTCGGAGCATTGTTTGTAACGGTATCTTCCCGTATAGTAGGTTTGATCGGATCATCAAATAATCCCATCAGTGGCATGACCATCGCGACGGTAATGGGGACCAGCCTGATCTTTATCAGCGTGGGCTGGGCAGGTCCGGCATACGAACCGCTTGTGCTTGTGGTTGGCGGTATGATCTGTATCGCTGCGGCAAATGCAGGAGCAACCTCACAGGATCTCAAGAGCGGGTTTATTGTTGGGGCAACACCACGCAATCAACAGATCGCCCTGTTTATTGGCGCGATCGTATCCTCCGTTGTGATCGGGCTGACCATTCAATACCTCGATAAACCAAGCGAAGAACTCCTTCAGCAAGGTATAACCCATGCTATCGGAACAGAAAAACTTCCCGCTCCACAGGCTACGCTGATGGCGACCCTGATCAAAGGAATTCAATCACAGAACCTCGATTGGCAGTTCATTTTCGTTGGTGTGTTCATGGCGATCGTAATGGAGCTTTGCGGTATCAAATCGTTGAGTTTCGCGGTGGGAGCATATCTGCCTTTGTCTACAACATTGCCGATCTTTATCGGAGGCGCGATCAAAGGCCTGGTAGACTCCCGCGAGAAAAAGAAAAACATTCATAAATCTCCTGAGGAAGAAGAATTGGGAAAAGGCAATCTTTTTGCGACCGGCCTGGTCGCGGGCGGTGCTGTAGCCGGTGTGATCATCGCCTTTGTAAGTGGATCAGATGGTGGTAAAAAATTCCTTGATGCAATCAATACCGAACATGGATTGACGAGCTCATTAGGCGAGAACGGATATTACCTGCTTGGTGTATTATTCTTCGCTGCGATGTCCTTTATCCTCTATCGTGTCGCCACGCAAAAAGATAAGGCGCAATAACGTTCTCTTAGGAAAAAAGTCAACCCCGGACCATGAATGGCTCCGGGGTTTTTCATTTCAGCCATGAAATAAAACACTTAAATAAAATCCATATTGGCATACTCCCGTCCAAGGATAGTTTTTGCATCTGCATTCAACCATTTATTTAACACAGTAGCATATACATTCTTAAAATCGATCTTGTGTTTCAGATCACCTTCATTCAGATCAGACAGATCCGGCATTGCATTGATCAATCCTTTTTTCTTTAACCCTCCACTGATCAGGAACATATTGTTTGCAGTGCCATGATCCGTACCACCACTTGCATTCTGTGATACACGTCTTCCAAACTCTGAAAATGTCATCAGCAATACGTCTTCAAACCGTCCGTTTGCTTTCAGGTCCTTTGTGAAGGCCGCAATTGCATCATTCATTTCGGTAAACAAGCGTTGTTGCTGAAACTCCTGGTTGATATGCGTATCAAAACTCCCCAGGGAAACGTAATACACTTTTGTATTGATCTCCGAAAAGATCAGCGAGGCAATCGTTTTCATACTGACACCTAATTCCGTTGAAGGATACGTTGCATTGGTAGGATGTAAACGGCTTTGCTTGAAAATATAGTCGGCAGACGACAATGTCTCTGCCATGGTTTTATACAAATAATCAACCGGTTGTTCACCCGCTGTTTCCGGATGATGCTTCATCACATCACGAAAGAATTTTTCGTTAGCAGTACCATACAAACGTCTGGGGTCTTTCACTGCAATACCTTTATTGTTCTCTCCTTTCATAGAAAGACTCAGCACATCGTCGATCTCGATCGCCTGCGTAGGTTTGTCACATCCATGGCATTGTGCATCCAGATAACGGCCGATCCAGCCAGCGTTCCAGTATTCGCTGCTATCGCTGGCCGTATGCCAGATATCCATACTCCGGAAATGCGAGCGATCAGGATTCGGGTATCCAACGCTGTTGATGATCCCAAGATTGCCTTCATCATGTAATTCCCGAAGACTTGTCAGCGCAGGATGAAGACCTGCTTCATCCGTCAGCTTTAACGCCTTTGTCTGGTTGATCCCAAGCTTCGGCCTGGCCTTATAGTAAAGATCATTGCCGATCGGCACAACGGTATTCAACCCGTCGTTTCCTCCGCTCAATTGCAATACCACCACCACCTTGTTTCCCGGCGGCACCATCGCCTTACCTTCGAAAGCTTTCAGGAACTTTGGCAGCATCAGTGATGCAGTGGCAAGTGAACCAACTTGTATGAACTCTCTGCGCTTAAAGTGCATAAGAAAAATTTAACTGTTTTAAAGTTTAATGGTTTAAAAGTTTGCAGGCTTAAATTTTAGCGTTTATGTCTCCGATCCTTATCGCTCATGTGAAAACTTCCAAACACTTAAACTGCCAAACTTTTAAACTTACGCCTGTCTAACATAGTTGATACTCCGGCGTGCTCATGAGCTGAATGGTTGCGGAGCGGATAAATGCTTCGCGACTGCTTCCGTCAGAATATTTGGTAATGATATCGGCGCCTACCGCGGTATTTGTCTGAAGCAGTATGCCGGCAATTGCGTTTACCAGTAATTCACGTTGTGTTTTACTGAAATGATCTGTGTAAGCCGTCCATTCGATGTTTGCATTGATCAGCCTTGTTCCTCTTCCGCCTGCGATCTTTTGCTGGCGTGGCTTTGCAGGTATCGATGCTTCTCCGTCATCCTTGCGGCCCATCATCTGATCATCATCATCTTTAGGTTTGATGTTGATCTCATCTTCATCATTGAACAATTGAGGAACGCGCATACGCATCATCAGCGTGCTGCTGTCTATCCATGATCGGCCGCCGGGCCATCCCGCTACGTTTGGCGGATAGAACAGGACCTGTCCAAGGATCCGCTGGATCACCAGCAATGCATCTTCGTTCTGCAATGCCATTGGTAACATACGCTGAATCCCGACAAGCAATTCAACAGGTGATTTGATGCGCGCGCTAACATTCTTTTCATCATAGAACCAATCGCTGGTATAGATATCTTCCAGCAGAGATGAAATATCATACTCCTTTTGGTAGAAGCGATCAGCCAGCCATTGTATTCGCTGCTGATCCGGCGCATCATTCACAAAGAACTTATAGATTTTGGTACAGATAAAACGGGCCGTTTGTTTTTCATCTAAAAGAATATTCAATACTGCATCTCCATCGAACTGTCCGGTGTGGCCAAGAACGGTCTTGGTGCCATTGTCATGTTGTCCTTTGCGGAATACAAATTCGCCGTTCACATTAGCACCCCATCCGGTGAATGCGCGGGCAGCTTCTTTTACATCATTCTCGGAATAATTGCCGCGGCCAAGTGTAAACAGTTCCATCACTTCCCGTGCAAAGTTTTCATTGGGATGACCTTTTCTGTTTTGCTGATTATTTAAAAAGAAGAGCATTGCTGCACTCCGGGAAACTTCTTTCAGCAATGTGCCGAAATTGCCCAGTGCATTTTGTCTGATCACATTCAACAGTTCCTGCTGATAGAAGACATTAAGGTTCCGGCAGGCAAAATGCCCATGCCAGAAGAAAGCCATTTTTTCGCGAAGCTGCGCTCCGCTGTTCACCATTTCGTTCATCCAGGTGATATTAAGATTGCGTACACCTTCCCTGTTCTTTCTCTGGATATTCCTTCTTTCGTCGGCAGATAATTCTTTACGTTGCAACTGACCGGCAACACCGATACCCTGCACCAATCCCTTGAGATAGTTATCTGCCACATTCATATACACCGGCTTTTTTGAAGATTCTTTTACCAGTGCCCGGTAGAATTCCTTAGGTGTAAAATCACGGAGATCATTTAGTTGTTCAACTGCCGGACCAAATCCGGCGCGCCAAAGCAGGTGCTGATTTCTCAACTGGTTAGACAACGGCATTCGAAGAATTTTGGGTAAGACCGAGGGAAATAAACAAGGTTTAACGCCGTCAGTAGAACTTGAAACAAATAACATTGCGTTAATACAGGCCCAAAAAAGAACCGTTCCGCACTTCTATCAGCACGGAACGGTCCGGAGTAGGTTTAATAGTTGGTTTTTGTTTTTTGGCCCTTTGTATATGAATGACCATTGCTGGCCGGAACGGATCAATTAAGTAAAACTGTCAGACCAAGATATAACGGCACCTGACCGGATACATTCACGTTACCATTAAAGCTTTTTGTTTTATAGCTGCCGCCCATGTCCTCCCTGGTTGACACCTGGTAAGATAATGTCAGAAGATTGTTGAGGCCGGCTTCAATCTGAAGCCATTTGTTAACAGCATATGACACTCCCGGATCGACACTCAGATTAACGGCCGTCCCCTTTGTTTTTGTGTCCGAGCCGGGCTGCGGATATGTATCAGTATATCTTGTCAGTACTCCCGCAAGGCTGCCTGTCCCAAAAATGTAAAAACCACTGTTCCCGATCGGTTTGTATTTCCTTGCAAAAACACCTGCGCTATACTGTCTTTGTGTGGAAGAGGTTGGTGAAATATTGCTATTCTCCCATTTATTACCGGAATAAGACACGATCCCGCCTACAATAAGATTTTCCTTGACTGCCTTTCCAAAACGAAGTCCAACCGCCAGAGAACTTTGGTCAACATAAGGCGAATTAGGATTGTCGGTGTTGGAAGTCCCTCCGCCTATATTGCCGCCGATGAGCGTGGCTCCTTTTTTTATCTGAGCATGCGTGGAAGAGATGATTGCAAAAGATGCAATAGAAAGGATAAGTAAACTTTTTTTCATAATGACTGATTTTGGTTTGATAACAATCAGCACAAATATGAAAAAGAAAAAACGAAACCTGCCATACGGCTGGTTTCGTTTAACGTCGATTTATCTTAATGAAAACTAAAAAACAGTGATTACTCTTATGCTTTTTTTGCGTTTGCATTCACATATGCAGTTACATTTACTGACTGCACAGAATCCAATCTTGCTTTCGGGATCATTGATTTCAGGATGGGTTTCCATTCTTCAGCGGTCCAGTTGGCGACTGGTTTTTCACCATGGCATTTCGCACATCTGGTTGAGTAAATAGTATGGCC
The DNA here is from genome assembly GCF_022012415.1 of Terrimonas ginsenosidimutans. GTDB lineage: Bacteria > Bacteroidota > Bacteroidia > Chitinophagales > Chitinophagaceae > Terrimonas_A > Terrimonas_A ginsenosidimutans. The sequence goes on along the minus strand of NZ_JAKLTR010000005.1, from coordinate 72,380 downwards.
TGCTGCAAGGGTTTCTGCTGATACAACCGGCTCAGCTGGTTTAGCCGGGGCTTCCGGCAGCGTTGTACGGGTCGCAACCGTCGGTGCCGTTTTGTTATGACACGCTACGAAAATAGCCGAAACGGCTACTATTGAAAGGAACGTTCTTCTCATGGTGGATCATTATTTAGACGGTAAAATAATCCATCGCGTCCAAATTCGGAAAACGTTTTTAAATCGTTAACAAAGAAGTGGCAAGTTGAAAGTTTAAAGGTTTAAAAGTTGAGTAGCGTTCAACTTTTAAACCTTTAAACTTTCAAACTCCTTACTCTCAAGCCAGCTTCTCCTCCCCAAAGTATTTATGCAACACTCCCGGCAGCTTGATCCCCTCTGCCGTCTGATTGTTTTCGAGCAAACACGCCAGGATCCTTGGCAGTGCGAGTGAGCTTCCATTCAGGCTATGAACAAGCTGTGTTTTACCATTCGCATCTTTGAAGCGGATCTTCATCCGGTTGCTCTGGTATGCTTCGAAGTTAGATACAGAGCTCACTTCAAGCCATCTTTCTTGCGCTGCACTGAATACTTCGAAATCGTAGGTGAATGCAGAGGTAAAGCTCATATCACCGCCACAAAGCTTCAGTATCCGGTATGGCAGTTCTAGTGACTGAAGCAACTTTTCAACGTGTGCCACCATTTCTTCCAGTGCATCGTAGCTTTTATCAGGATGAACAAGCTGAACGATCTCTACTTTTTCAAACTGGTGAACTCGGTTAAGACCCCTTACATCTTTTCCAAAGCTACCGGCTTCCCTTCGGAAACACGGAGAGTACGCGGTCATCCGGATAGGCAGATCATCCGCCTTCACGATCTCGTCGCGGTAGATATTTGTCACCGGAACCTCAGATGTAGGGATCATATAAAGGTTATCCGCCGGCATATAATACATCTGACCTTCTTTATCGGGAAGCTGACCTGTTCCGTAAGCCGTTGCTTCATTCACCATGAACGGTGGCAGGTATTCGGTATACCCCGCGCCTGTATTATAATCAAGAAAATACTGGATCAACGCACGCTGCAGTTTGGCTCCTTTCCCTTTGTAAAGAGGAAATCCGCTGCCGGTGATCTTCGCACCTGTTTCAAAATCGACGATATCATATTTGCGGATCAGGTCCCAATGAGGCACAGATCCTTCCGGCAATGCCGGTTTGCTTCCTCCTTCACGAGCCACGACGTTCTCCGCAGGCGTTTTACCCGCAGGCACGTTGTCAGAAGGAAGGTTTGGCAGCTTCAGCAAAAGATCTGTCAATTGCTTCTCTGTTTCCGCCAGCTTTTCACTGATCGGTTGAAGAGATGCATTCAACCCCGCGACAGCCTGCTTTCTTTGTTCGGCTTCCTCTTTCTGACCTTTAGCCATCAGCTGACCGATCTCCTTCGAAATGCTGTTAACCTGCGATTTATTGGTATCGAACTCCAACTGAACTTTCTTACGTTGATCATCAAGCACAATGATCTCATCCACGAGACCCGGCTCTCCAAAATACTTTACTGCCAGCTTTTTCTTCACCAACTCAGGATCCTGGCGTAACTGCTGTAATTGCAACATATTCCTTCTTTTGTGGCAAAGATAAGGCAGGGCGGGGTTGGTTTAAAAGTTCAAAAGTTTAATAGTTTAAAGGCACGGGGCCTGCGTAACTGTTAAACAATAAAACCTTTGAACTTTAAAACTTCCAACGATTTCCCTTCCTTACGTACCTTCGCAGGATGTTTGCAACAGACGATCTTCAACAACGGTGGTGGAACCTGGAAGCCAGGCTAGTGGAGCGCTTCGGCAAGAAGCCGGATATGGAATCGATCCTTTTCCTGATCGGGATCCAGGAATTTGGTCAGATCAAGAATAAGTTCAGCAAGGAACAGAAGCAGGACCTGATGCACGTAGCCATTTGCCGCTTGCTTACCCCCAGCGGATTTTATGAGCTGGAACAGACCGATAGTGACGGCTGGCCTCATTTCCGCCAGCTCAAAGCCATGCCTGATATGAATCCATTCGAGCAGGAAAATTTTCTTAAAGACCATGTTTTGCTTTATTTTGAGGAACACGGGTTCTGAAGGATAGTTTCAAAGTTTAAGTGTTCAATAGTTTACTGGTTAAACTCTTAATCAGCTGCTACCTGGCAAGCACCAAACGATCCGCCTTAAACCCTTAAACTTTTAAACCTTAGGCATTACATGAAAAGGCTTTTGCTTTGTTCTATTTTCCTCTTTTCCCTTCTTCCCCTATTAGCCCAGAAGGAGGTTACTGTAAAGAAAAAAGACCGGAAGAAGGACATTCTTCTTCAAACGAATTATGGCGATATTACGCTTCGCCTGTCTGATTCAACTCCCCTTCACAGAGACAACTTCATCAAGCTCGTCAAAAGCCACTATTACGATAGTGTGTTATTTCACCGGGTGATCAACCGTTTTATGATACAGGCCGGTGACGGGGAAAGCAAAGGCGCCCCTGCCGGCAAACCTTTGGGCAACGGCAAATTCCCCTACACCATTCCCGCCGAGATCCGGCCCGGGCTATTCCACGAGCGAGGCGTTCTGGCTGCGGCGAGAATGGGCGATGATGTAAACCCTCGGAAAGAAAGCAGCGGCAGCCAGTTCTATATCGTGCAGGGAAAAGTGTTTACAGATGCCGGACTCGATTCCGTAGAAACCAACCGCCTTAAAAGAAAAATACCTGCAGAACTCAGGGAGATATATAAGACTGTCGGAGGTACCCCACACCTTGATCAGAACTATACGGTATATGGAAAAGTGGTGAAAGGTCTTGAAGTGGTGGATCAGATTGCAGTGGTGGAAACGAGTAAAGGGCCGGATAAAGACAGACCAGTGAAAGATGTGGTGATTATTAAGGCAAAACTCGTCAAGCGAAAAAAGATCAGGTAAATTACTTTAGTTTGAATTGTTCCCATCTTAACGCCTTCAGTTTGTTACCGGAAGGACGGTAAGAGTATGATTCCTATTCATGGCGCTTGGCATCTTTATATTGCCATAGAACATTGATCACTTTCCAGCTTCCGTTTATTTTAACCAGGTGCATATGATCTATCCATTCATCTGCAATCAGTTTGACAGAGGCTGTGCGTGTTGATACATCCAGCAGCTTGACTTCTTTCATGGGTGTCTGGGGAAATTTATCACCTTTCTTATTATAACTTTCCGCAAGCAGGATCATGTATTCGGTGCTTGTTTCGCCTATATGATCTTTACCGGTAGACTTAACTTTCCACACTGTTCGCTTTACCATCCGCGGATGTAATGCCCGTGCCATTTGCAAAGTATCAGGTGTATGCTGCGATTCGATATAGTCAAGTGCGGCCTGCCTGACCGCAACACTGTCTTCTTTTGTTTGCCCGGAAACAAAATGGCTTGCAAGAAAGAATATCAGAAAAAAAGTAGCTTGCTTCATATTAGGTTGTAAGATAACCAACTACTGGCCTGGCACTATAAATTTTGAGTGGAGGGCGCAGTTATTGAGTTCCGGGATCAAAATGTAGCGAACCCGTTAATTGCGGGTGAATAAAGGAAAAATCTTCGGTTCTGGCTCACAAACAGCTACACTGAAAAACTTGACAAATTGTGTAGCGTTCATACATTGCTGTTTGTCTGGAAAATTTTAACTTCAGACCACAGTCGTTGCCCTCAACCCTTTTTTATGTCCGATTCATTCATCATTTTTCAGGCTGTTGCACTTGCACTGCTGATCGTTTACCGCAGGAGACGATTGCGGAGGGAATAATTGTCGTTAATCAGCCGGAGCAGACGGCCAGCAACTTCAACTTTCTGCCAAAGAAACAGTAATACAGGAATACCTCCGCCCACTACTGGAGTATATACCCGGCTAGACATCCAACCTGGTGATCTGAACAATCAACCATAGATAAGAGGCCGTATAGCCATAATCTTGTTACATAAAAAGGGTTGATCTTCCGATCAACCCTTAACGTTTAAACTATAAAACTTGTAAATTCTCTTATTGTCCTACCGGCGTCGTACTCTGTCCGGCTGCACGTTTGTTCTCATCATCCAAACCTGTCTTACGCTGACGCGCGGCTTTCACCTGGTTGCTACCGAAACGGTAAGAGAAGTTCAGTTTAAACTGACGGCTTTCCCAGTTACCACTTGCAATGTTTGTAACACCTGTAAAGTTACTCTCGCCTGAGAATTTCATTATCTTGAACATATCCGTTACTACTGCACGCAGCGTTCCGTTTCCTTTCAGGATCGTTTTTGTAAATCCTCCGTCGATGCCATAGATCGCTTTGCTTTCAAATGTCCCCTGCCAGATCGTTGGTGAGTTGTAAAAGCCGGTCAACTCCGCAGACAGCGTTTTGCTCAGCTTGAAGCCATTCTGCATATAGAAGCTGAAGGCAAACACATCCAGGTTCACATTTCTGTCGCCACCACCAAAGTTTGCTTTATAGCGGGAATAGTATGAATTCAGGTTTGCGAAGAAGCTATACCATTTATACTGGAACGGATAACTGATGTTAAGGCTGATGATATCCTGGGTTGCCAGGTTTCTTTTGATCAGGAATGCCTCTGATTTGTTGATCGTATCAGGCAACTGCGTAAAGATATCCTTTACATGGCTGTAGTTCAGCGCAGTGTTCAGCCTGTATTTATAGGTGTGTGTAATACCAAAGCTATTGGTGTATTGTGGTCTCAGCTGGGTATTACCTTTCATATAGGTATAGTCGTTCAGCTTGAATTCAAATGGATTCAGATCCTGGTAAACCGGGCGGTCTATACGGCGGCTGTAAGTCAGCCCAAACTGGCTCATCGGATTCTTGGTAAAGGTGATCGCAGCACTTGGGAAGAAGTCTGTGTAGTTCCTGTTAACAGATGAGTCATATGGTATGTAGTTTCCATTCTGACGCTGTAATCCGGTTGAACGGCCTTTCGAATCAGTGTTCTCCACGCGCAGACCCGCCTGGATCATAAATCCTTTGAACGCTCTGTTATAGTTTGCATAAACAGCATTCACATTTTCTTTATAAGTGAATTTGTTGCTGCGGTCCCTGTCCAGCACATCGGTATTTCCAAATACGTCATAACGCTGGAAGTCGTTATCGGTATTTACATAACCGATCTTACCACCAAGCCCCAGCCTTCCTTTTTTAAAGTTTTGCTCGTAGTCAACTTTTAATGAATAAATATCGATATCCGTCGGAGCGATCATGCGATATACATTGCTGTAAGTCGGCACTTTCTGACCATTTATGATATCAAAATAATGGTTGGGCTGAAACTGTGTACTTCTGTTCTTATAGAAACCGTAGTCAGCATCCACGTTCAGCTCACTTCCACCGGTAACTGCATACCGATAGTTAACGTTGAAGTTGAGGTTGTCTCTTTTCACGTCATTATCATTGCCGGCTTCCAGCAGGCGAACCACCTGGTTGGTTGGACGGTAGAGGATATTCATCGGACCGTCTGTTTCATTTTTGCCGTCAGACAGGTTACCGTTCACGATCGCACCAATGGTACTTTTCGCATTCAGGAAGTAATCCATACCTGCTTTGAAGTTGTGACCATTATCGTTATAGTTCTTCATGCGGTTGACCTGGTCAAAGATCGAATCACCCTGTGCGCGATACAATTTGAAATTGCTGACGTTCAGGCTGCGGTTGTAATTATAGTTGCCAAACAGGTTTACTTTGGAGTTACGATGGTTGAGCGCGATACCACCATTATATTTTCCATAAGTACCGATCGCATATCCGGCATTCACAGAACCGTTTGTACCAAAGGTTTTATTTTTTTTCAATTTAATATTGATGATACCTGCGTTACCAGCTGCTTCATATTTTGCTGAAGGGTTGGTGATCAGTTCCACCGCTTCGATCTGTGATGATTGCAGTGTTTTCAAATATGCCGCAAGATCAGCACCTGAAAGCGGACTTGGCTTACCGTCGATAAACACCTGCACGCCATTCTTACCCGCAAGGGAAAGATTGTCATCTTTATCTACCATAACACCGGGTGATTTACGAAGAAGTTCCAGGGCGTCCTGGCCAACAGCGTTGATCGTTCCTTCAACGTTCATGATGGTCTTATCCGCTCTTACTTCAACCAGTGGTTTTTTTGAAACCACGGTAACACCCTGCAGGGTTCCATCAGTTTTTAATAAAGTCAGCGCATCAACAGTCACATCAGCAGAAGCCACATCAAAAACTTTCGAATAAGCGGGTTGATAACCTACGTAGGTAACGCTTACAAGATATTTTCCAGGCTCCGCCGGAAACTGAAATCCACCCTGGTTGTCAGATACCGTAAGCTTTGCAACAGTAGAGTCTTTAGCTTTGAGCAGGGATACAGTTGTTTTTTCGAGTCCTTTTCCTTGCTGGTCTTTTACAACCCCGGAAATTTTTTGTGCGAAAGATGCCGTTGTGGTCAAAACAGCAACAGTTAGTAGTGTCAGTAATTTTCTCATACAATCCCTCTTTTAGATAAGGTGCACAAAGGTAATTCTGTGTCATCCAATGGTAAATCACTTGCCGACAAGTGGTGTAAAAACTGGCATGAACGGCGCTTAATTCCCGGTGAAACGCGAATGGGCCGCGAATAGCCGCAAATCTGCGCGAATAGCGGCTCTTAGTACTGGAAAATCTAAAAGCACAGAAGCATAATATTATGAAAATGAATATACTATCATTTGCACTAATCCGATCTTCCCAGATTTTCTTAGACAGTATTCGCGTTCATTCGCGGCCATTCGCGAATTATTCGCGTTTAATGTATATTCGTGCCCTAAATTGTTCAGTATGAGTTACCCAGCGAATCTTCGTTATACAAAAGATCATGAATGGATCAGCCTTGAAGGCGATATCGCAACCATTGGCATTACAGAATTTGCTCAGCGCGAACTGGGTGATATTGTTTATGTTGAAGTAGAAACAATTGGTAAGGCACTTGTTGCAGGCGCCGTTTTTGGAACGGTAGAAGCCGTAAAAACGGTATCTGATCTGTTTCTGCCGGTGGCAGGAAGCATCCAGGAGCTGAATCCTGAGCTGGCAAATCAACCAGAGCTGGTGAATTCCGATCCTTATGGAGAAGGTTGGATGGTCAAAATGAAAGTGGATAATCCCGCTGATGTGGATGCACTGCTGGATGCCGCAGGATATGAGGCGGTTGTAGGATAATCCCTACCCGGCAAATCCAGCCATTATGCATTTGCGTATATTTGAACAGTAATACGCAAACCAACCGTGTTATTGTTAACGAGAGAAAGAAAAAAATTCTTTCTTTCTTTCCCTCTTAACCCATAAGCTTGAGCATTACCCAAAAATACAGTGAACAAGAGCTTGTCAGCTTGCTGCAACAGCGGCAGGAGAGCTCGTTTGGTTACCTGTATGATAACTATGCAGGGGCATTATTGGGTGTGGTTGGAGGAATTGTTGCGGACCAGGAAACCGCAAGAGACGTGCTTCAGGAAGTGTTTGTAAATATCTGGAGAAAGATAGAGTTGTATGATCCTGCCAAAGGCCGCCTTTTTACCTGGATGATGAATATTGCAAGGAACGCCGCCATTGATAAGATAAGATCGAAAGGCTACCAGGACTCCCTTAAGAACCATTCCATTCCTGAAAATGCTGATCAGAACTTCCCCGCAACAGGACCACAGGTCGATGATGTCGGGCTCAGGAAAGTATTGAACCAACTTAAAGAAGAACACAGGGTTTTGGTGGATTTATCTTATTTCCAGGGATATACTCATGACGAGATTTCAAAGGCATTGAATATTCCGCTGGGAACGGTGAAGACGCGTATAAGAAGTGCATTGATTCATTTAAGAACATTGATAAAACAGTAGTGAACGTACAGGAATACATATCAAGTGGTATTGTTGAGAGCTATGTGTTAGGCCTGGCATCTCCGGAGGAACAGCGCGAGTTCGAACAGATGAGCGCGCAGTACCCCGAAGTTCTGGAAGCCCGTATAGCTTTTGAAACATCCCTGGAACAACAGGCGATGAGCAATACCATTATTCCTCCACCTGCTTTCAAAGCGCAGGTGAGGGCTGCTGTATTCCTGGAAAACCAAACGCAGCAAGCGAAGGTGGTTACTATTGATCGCGGAGCGCCTGTCGTAAGGACCGGGTGGATCAAATATGCTGCTGCCGCCGCAGTGATCCTGCTTGCCGGCAGCCTGTTCTGGAATATCTCGCTCTTCAACGAAAACAACAAGCTGAAAACCGATTATACAGCCGCGACAGGCAGGCTGGCGGATCTTGAAAAAGATATGTCTACGCTGATGAACCCGAACGTGCAGATGACCGCCATGAAAGGCCTTGAGGCCTCTCCTGCATCTTATACGACTGTGTATTGGGATAGTACAGCGAAAAGCGTTTTCCTGCTGGTGAATAACCTGCCGAAACCAGCAAGCGATAAACAGTACCAGCTATGGGCAATACTGGATGGTCAACCGGTTGATCTCGGCATGATCGATAACCAATACCTTATCGGCCAGCGACCGTTGTTGCTTCGAATGAATAATGTGTCAGGAGCGCAGGCATTTGCGATTACGCTGGAGAAAGCCGGTGGTAATCCAAAGCCGGAAGGCCCAATGTATACACTGGGGAACAGATAGTGCCCTTGTAAAAGCAAAAAGCGAAACGCCACGGATTTAAGCCGTGGCGTTTCGCTTTTTTGTTTGTGGAGCCGTTGTTTTTAAGTGTGATTATTCATTCGATGGGGTGTTTGCCCGAAGCAATGCTCTTTTTTTCGACGGGAGGTCGAAAGACTCCGTTTACTTTTTTTGCCTTGATGCAAAAAAAGTAACAAAAAAAGATCAAGGCTGGGAAAAAATGGCTAAAAATGGGAGGATGTCACCTGCACCAAAAAAACTCGCCCGTCCAGGTTTAGGATTGATTGGCGTGTTGGGCTCAGACAGTTTTTGGCGCCTTCGCACACCTGCGGTGTGACTCAGACGGTGCCAGCCTCCCATTTTCTTAACGCCATTTTTTCCAAGGCCGGGGGCGTTGAGAGAGGAGGATTCGGTTGCGAAGATGATTCGTTGTAACTCAGTTGCTGTATCATAATTTGAAAATGGTACTCTTTCTATTTATACGTTTGTAATAAGAGAACAGAAAACCTGCTAGAACTGTAAGGTTACAATCCTGTCAAGGCCTTCTCCCCGCTTTAAGAGGGGCCGGCCTAGCGCAAATGGCGTTAAAAAAATTATGGGCGTAACCGACGAGCCGAAGGCGAGGGCGCTAAAATATTGTCTGAGCCAGCACGCCAATCAACCCCAAACCCTCCTCCGGCGAGTTTATTTTAGTGCCAGGCGCAGCCCATAATTTTTAGCCCCCGCATCGAGTGCGGGGCTGGCTATTTGCGCGTAGCCTTGATCTTTTTTTGTTACTTTTTTTGCATCAAGGCAAAAAAAGTAAACAGAGTCTTCGACCTCCCGTCGAAAAAAAGCGCTTTGCCCGCCGGGCATCCCCACTCAAATCCAACACCCGATCACTATCGTATATAGTAAGAATTGATAATTGCGAAGGCAATTTTCGGTTCTATAGTTGGTTAAACAAGGGGCCTCTTCTGGGGCCCCTTCTTTTTATTGCACACTGAAAAAGAAGACCCTAATATTGCAAAAAAAATACCGTGCGCTTTCACTATTCTGTATTTGCATTTATAGCATGGATCATCATCTGCACTATTTTAATGACATTGCCCGGCTCTTCATTTCCGAGCAAAAACTGGATGAGCAACATTCAACTGGATAAATGGGTCCATATATTTTTATTTGGAATGATGGCTGTAGCACTTTGCTGGGCTATTTACAAAAACAATCATACGCGCAAAACTAATAACGCTATTTACTTTATTATCGCTGGCGTGATCTGCCTTATCTACGGAATCGCTATGGAGTTTGTTCAAAAAAATTATATACCAAACAGGTCGTTTGATACTGGAGACATCATCGCAGATGCAGTGGGAAGTTTGATCGGAACAGGTTTCTCTTACTACAGGTATATAAAAAAATAGACCCCTGTAGAAACAGGGGTCGCAACCAAAACTAACTGCTTATGAGAAAATTGACTGCTTTTATAATGAGTTTATAACTGTTGTGTTGTTGTAATCTATAACGCAAATTTACTGCCATTAGTGTACTCAGTGTTGTTAACGAATGTCTAAAAGAACTTTTGTCGTATTTTCACCTCAATCTCTCTCGTAAAACCTCAGCTTGTAGATTTTTTTTCCCAAGCTTCGTTTTCCTTTCCTGCTACTCGTACACCATGTAAAGAACTGCGTTACTATTAAGATTCGCTCATTGGTTATTTTGCATAAACCAGACCAAACTTTAAAGTAAGACGACAGGCGTTTACGTAAACTTGCGCTCCGCTTTAGATTAAAAATCGATTAGAGCAATTTTACGTATCAGCAATATACTAATGATTTACAGGGATGTCAATACCCACAAACGGGTATTATATTCCTCTCGGATCACACAAATTAAACGGTTGCCAAATCAGCCCGCTCACTATTAAAGAAGCGTTAATTATAGCCAGGCATATTGACCGGCTGAACGTATTCTCTCTCAGGTTATCATTGACGTTTAAGGCAAGAGCCGGAATCTTCAAAAAATGAAGGAATTCCGGCTCTTGCCTTTATAATATTCGATCTGTCTAACCAGACCTGGTGAATTGTTATATTAATTCTGTTTTGTCAATTTTTCCGCATTCTCTGCAAATTGCAGCGCATCGATCAACTCTTCAATTCCACCATTCAACACCTCCTGCAGATTATAAAGGGTAAGGCCGATCCGGTGATCTGTACAACGTCCCTGGGGGAAATTATAGGTTCTGATCTTTGCGCTCCTGTCACCTGTACTCACCAGGCTTTTCCTGTGGCGGGCAATTTCATCCTCCTGCTTTCTTACCTGCTCTTCATATAATTTGGTCCTCATCATCTGCATCGCCTTCTCACGGTTGCCGAGCTGGGATCGTTCCGTCTGACACACGACAACTGTCCCGGTAGGAATATGCGTCAGCATTACTTTCGTTTCTACCTTGTTAACGTTCTGGCCACCGGCACCACCGCTTCGCGCAGTTTCCATTTTTACGTCCGCCGGGTTCAACTCGAAATCCACCTCTTCTGCTTCCGGCATTACCGCTACAGTAGCCGCAGATGTATGAACACGCCCGGATGCTTCAGTATTCGGTACTCGCTGCACACGGTGGACACCACTCTCAAACTTCAATGTTCCATATACGTCGTCTCCGCTGACTTCCAGCTGCACCTCTTTGTAACCGCCTACCGTTCCTTCGTTCTCACTCAACACAGCCGTTTTCCAGCCTTTGCGTTCACAATAGCGGATATACATTCGTAACAGATCTCCGGCAAACAGGCTGGCTTCATCGCCACCGGTTCCTGCCCTGATCTCAAGGATTGCGTTCTTATCATCCTGGGGATCTTTCGGGATCAGCAACTGCCGGATATGGGCTTCCGCCTGCTGCTTTTTTTCCTCCAGCTCAGGTGCTTCCATTTTTGCCAGGTCACGCATTTCTTCATCATCACCATTCAACGCCTCTTTATAGAACTCGATATCGTCCAGGATCTTACGGTAAGCATCGTAAGCAATCACGACCTTTTCCAGCCCGCGGTACTCTTTGCTGGTTTCCGCAAACCGTTTGTTATTCCCCACGATCTCAGGGTTTGTCAGGGCAACCCCTAACTGGTCAAATCTTGCTTTTATCGCTTCAAGTCTGTCTAGCATATTACCTACTGTTGAAAAGTGGTTTTCGTTAAAGAAGCAGTCATCAAGCCTGTCGATGGCCGAATTTTTAGCTCCTGATTAATAACAAATTCTGAAGGTCACGTGTCCGGATGATAAAATTAAGCTATTAGCTCTCTGTCATTTATTCGGCCAACGGTCATCGGCCAACGAACAATCTTAGGAACTCATCCCTGGTAATCGATTTTCCTCAAAATGTGTGCAAAGGTAACAAGAATAATTTTTTGGGATTTGGATTTTCAAAACGGGAATTTTGCCGGATGGCTTATAAAAAATTCAGTGCGGATCAGCTTTTTGATGGAGAACAGATGGTCGCGGAAAACCAGGTGCTGATCATGGACAATAATGGAGTTGTTGAGGCAATCGTTCCGGCGACTGATGCCGGCGAGGGCGTTCAGCACTTTTCGGGAGTACTGAGCCCGGGATTCATCAATTGCCATTGTCACCTCGAACTAAGCCATATGAAAGGCGCTATTGCCGAAAAAACAGGGCTGATCAACTTTGTATACGATATAATCCGGCTCCGTCATTTCAGCGAAGATGAGATCCAGGACGCGATCGCCCTGGCTGACGACGAAATGACGCGGAACGGGATCGTAGCCGTTGGAGATATCTGCAACAATGCATTAACGCTCCAGCAAAAGATCACCAGCAGCCTGTACTATCAGAACTTCGTGGAAGCAAGTGGCTTCACAGCTGTTGTTGCTGAAGAGCGTTTCCAACGGGCCTTACAGATCCGGCAGGCATTTTCCAGTCATTCACTGCCCGCATCGATCGTTCCTCATGCCCCGTATTCTGTATCGGAGGTACTGTGGGAAAAGATCATTCACCTGGATGGTAATGATCTGCTCACCATACATAACCAGGAAACAATACCAGAGAATGAACTGTTCCTGGAACGGAAAGGAGATTTCCTTTCTTTTTACGAGAAAATGAAGATCGATATTTCCGGGTTTATCGCCTCTGGTAAAACAAGTGTGCAAACCTTCCTGCCCAGGTTCTTGCAGGAACAGCAGGTGATCCTGGTGCATAATGTATACACTTCAGCGGAAGATATCCGCGTTAGTAAAACCGCAGGTATGCCGCAGTTATACTGGTGTCTTTGCCCGAACGCAAACCTGTACATCACCGGTCAGCTGCCTGATATTTCATTACTGATGCGGGAGAACTGTTCGCTTGTATTCGGTACAGACAGCCTGGCTTCCAATCATCAGCTCAGTGTCCTGCAAGAATTGAAGACTGTGCGGACACATTTCCCTGAAATTCCGATAGAATCCTTATTTAACTGGGCGACATTGAACGGGGCAAAGGCATTGCGTATCCAGGACAGGTTCGGGAGTTTCGAAAAAGGCAAAACCCCCGGAGTGGTTCTTTGCAAGGAAGATCTTTCCCAATGCGACCGTCTGCTTTGATCCGCCCATTTTGTTCCCGCTGATTACGCAGATCATCCCAGAACTTCTCTCAATACCGGCAATGTCCGCAGCGTTCCGAAATCGGGAACATGCAGCAGGTAGTACTTTTCGTATGCTTGTAATAGTCCCCTGCGGAATTCATGATTTAACCCGATATTCTCCAGCTCTTCCGGCTGCTGCACTTTCAATAGCTGTGAAGTGATATACGCTCCTTTACCTTCAAGGATCATACTGTGCATAGGAAGATGCTCAACAAACTGGCCTTCCTGGAGGTCGAGATAAGTTGCGTCTTCTGAATAATTATCCTGGACCCTTAACCCAAAAAAGACCGGAAGATGCAATGCGAAGAATAAGGGGAAATTGGCAGAAACGGTATCCGACCCTTTGTCGAGATGCAGCAATGCATCTTCAGCAAAGAAATACAGGTCTGGGTTATTCTCTGGTTGCTTCACGCATTTTGACAACAGCTCTATCATAAACATGGCAACCGCATTCCTTCTTACGTCCGTCAAAACATGCTGGTAGATATGCCCCCACCGGAACTCTTTGATCCGCTGCAGCTGTTTCATTTCGCTATGGTAAACTACCATATCAAGTATGGCGGACGGTTGAAAAAGATTAGCCTTGCCGCTTCCTTTTTTGGAAGATGCCCTCACCCCGTTCACAAGATAAGACTGCAGGCCAAACAACTCTGTGAACATGGAAACGATCACACTTGTTTCTCCATACTTTACGGTACGCAATACGATCCCTCTTGTTTGATGTAATTTGTCCGGCATTCTATTTACTGATAAATACTATTTTACTCACTGTTTTTTCCTGACGGTCTTCCTTACTTATTACAACAAGATAGACTCCAGTGGAGATCCGTCTGCCGCGATAGTCCTTGCCGTCCCATACGGCCTGGCCGCCAAGCGCTCTTGTCTGGTAAACCAGCCGGCCATCCATTTCCGTGATCTTTACGATCGCATCATTCACCAGCCCTTTTATGCCGATTGTACCATTGTAACCCGGAGGAACAGGATTGGGATATACCAATACGTTTTCATTGCGCTGGCTGCCTTCCGTAGCTGTTCCGCGGAAAGAACAGATCCCCCTGGCTGTTGCAAAGAACACTTCCCCTGTTTTGCCATTTACTGTCACCTGTCTGACAGCATTGCTGAGCAGGGGACTATTGGTTTCTGTGAACTGGTATAACACTTCTTCACCTGTTGCACTGACCAACCACACGCCATTATCTGTTGCCACCCATTTACGGTTGGCTCCATCAACTGCAATACTTCGCACAACCTGTCCGCTGAAAAGATATCCGGCAAAGTTCCCCTGTTTTACCACGGGCCACGCGGCCTCACAACCCTGGCCGGTAAAAATTTGTCCGCTGCATTGTATGACGCCAATTCCATTCGTGGTTCCCACCCAGATAAAATCGCTTTTATCTTTCGCCACGCACCGTACATCCGCTGCGGGAAGGTTGCCATTTCCTGTTCCGTTGGTAAATCTTTTCCAGCGATCATCGCCAGTACTTTCGATGGAGCTACCCGGATCAAAGCAGATCAATCCACCTCCTTTGGCCGCTACTATCCATTTATAGTTATTGTCGTCGGAAATGATCTGCGTTAAAGCATTCTCTGTGATAAGAAATGGAATCGAGAACCTTGTCCAGCTGCCATCAGTTTTCCTGGCAAGCAGGGGTTGTGCCGCTCCGAAATTCGACACCCACAACGTATGATCCCGGTCAAACGCAAGACCAGATACACGATAACTGGCCGGATCTCCAAGCGCGGGTGAAAGTATATTCTGTTTGATAACAGAAAAGTCCGAGCCGGTTACATGCAGCAGACCTCCTCCAAAAGAGCCTGCCCAGATGGATTCATCTGCCGGATCGACGGCAATTGTAACAAAATCGAGCAGCGTATCCAGTTGCGGAAAACGGAACCTGTTTATATTATCCCACTGGCCATCTTTCAATATATAGAATCCGTTGCCATTGTACTGATAGTTCCATGCTTCATTCACTTCACCAGCGGTAGCATAAAAAGTATTGTTGAAAACGGTGATCTCTCCGCTGGCTGTCGCTTCGGGAGAGTTGAGCCTGTACTGTTCGTAACTACCGGCGGTGAAATGCGTGAGCCCCCCGAACTGATCGGCGAGCCATGTATCACGCTCTGAGATGATCGCTTTCCTCGGAAATGACACGACGCCCGGCTGGGTGATCGTTCGCTGAACAGATGCATTCGCATCCAGAATGACCACCCGGCTTTCGCCGGTTGCTGTCCGCTCACAGATCAACATCCTGTCTTCCGACACAGATACGCTGATGACCGGCCAATCAGCCTCATACCACAACTGCCAGTTATTCCCATTGAGCTGCCAAAGACTGTTTCCCGCAAGAGCGATCACTTTATTCTGAAGTACTGTCACATGCTGACATTCACCTGCAGGCAATCCATTGACCCCACTCATCAGCTGCCATTGCGTATGATCTGCCAGGTTGGACGCATTACGGTTCGCCCGCTTTAACCCCTGTATCGTGGCAGCATAGTAACTGACCGCATCATTGGTAAAACTGTTCACTTTTACCTGCTGCCCGTCCGCTCCTATAAACCAGGAATCCTTTACTTCATATTTATCACCATCGATCACGATCACGCCGAGGCCGGTGGATAGATAATAGTTCTTATCCAGCGCATGGACCTGGTAAATGGTTTTGTCTCCGATAACGGCGGCACGTTTGAGATCCGGCACATTAATTATATCGTTCCGGTAAAGGATATCAATATTGCTGTTGGAATAACATACCACCAGCTTCTCCTGCAAATGATCATACAATATTGCGCTGATGCCTGTTTCGCTGAGCCCGGTGACCCGGCTCAGCCTTTCGATGCTATTGCCGGCAAGGGTTACTGTAAACAAACTGTACGGTGTAGCGGCATAGATAACCCCGTTGCCTCCTGCAACATCGATAACACTATTGTAGGGAAGATATTCCTTCCAGATCCCGATCGGAGCGTCTCTTTGCTGAGCACAAACGGACAGGCTGATCCCCAGGATCGTAAAAAGTAGTAGAGTTCGCACGGGTCAAAATTATCGCAAACCGGAAACAAAACGCTTTAAATTGCGCCCGCTATGGCCGAAGGTTCCCCGCGTCCGATAGCCGACCGAACTGCCGGAGCGCAGCAAAGGAGGTTGTTCATACGTCCAGGGAACTCGATATAAGGATATTTGATCCTGGGTTCCCTAAAAGAAGATGTCCCCGCCACCCGAAGCTTCAGCGATGGTTGGCTGTATTCGCGTAAATTCGCGTCAATTCGCGTTCACTCGCGTTAATTCAATCTTTATGTGGAGAAAACTAGGACAGTTCATTCTTAATTATCGTTGGCCCCTTCTTATTATACTGGCAGCCAGCACTGCGCTGATGGCCTACTGGGGTTTACAGG
Organism: Terrimonas ginsenosidimutans; assembly: GCF_022012415.1. Taxonomy (GTDB): domain Bacteria; phylum Bacteroidota; class Bacteroidia; order Chitinophagales; family Chitinophagaceae; genus Terrimonas_A; species Terrimonas_A ginsenosidimutans. The sequence goes on along the minus strand of NZ_JAKLTR010000005.1, from coordinate 55,762 downwards.
TCCAGCTTAGTTATGACTTTACGAGAGCTATTCCGGCAGATCACCCGGCCAACATTACTTATCAGCAGTTCAAAAACAAGTATGGCCAGGATGGCAACCTGATGGTTGTAGGGATCCAGACCGACAAACTCTTTGAAGAAAAGCTTTTCAACGAATATGCACAATTGCAAAAGCAATTGAAGAGATCAATAGGCGTTACGGATGTGATCTCCGTTCCTTCTGCCATTACCCTTCTGAAAGATTCGTCAACAGAAAAACTGAATGCTCTTCCCATCTTTCCGGATAAAAAACTCTCCCAGGAAGAGCTGGATAGTTGCGCAGCTGTTTTCCGCAGTTTGCCTTTCTATCATGGCCTGCTTTATAATCCCCAAACAAATGCTTACCTGATGGGCGTAAGCGTTGAGAAAACGCTGATCAATTCCAAAAAAAGAAATGATGTTGTTTCCGGGATCACAACAGTTGTTGCGGATTTTGAGAAAAGAACGGGACAGAAGGTCTATCTCAGCGGGCTGCCGCTGATCAGAACAGAGATGAGTACGCGTATCGCCAATGAAATGCAGCTGTTCCTCCTTGCATCGGTGGTATTATCTGCGCTGATCCTGCTGCTATTCTTCCGTTCCTTCAGTTCCATGATACTTTCGCTGGCCGTTGTGATCATCGGTGTTCTTTTCAGTATGGGAACAATGCATTTGTTTCATTACAAGATCACATTGCTTACAGCATTGATCCCGCCGCTGTTGGTGGTGATCGGTATTCCAAACTGTATTTATTTTCTGAATAAATATCACACTGCATACAATGATACCGGAGACCGCCGTCAGGCGTTGATCACCATGGTCGGTCGAATGGGTATTGTGACACTTTTCTGCAACCTTGCGGCGGGGATCGGCTTTGCCGTATTTGCATTAACGAAGAGTGAGATCCTGCAGGAATTTGGCGTGGTGGCCGGCATCAATATCATGGCGCTGTTTCTCATTTCACTTATCCTGATCCCAACGGCATTAAGCCTGTTGCCGGTACCAAAAGCGCGTCATATGCGCTACCTCGAGAACGCACGGCTTAACCGGTGGCTTGACCGCCTGGAGGTTTGGGCGTTGAATCACCGCAAGCTGATCTATACCGTTACCATTGCTATTGTAGCGGTAGCTACAATAGGCATCTTTAAATTGAAAAGTGTTGGTTACATCGTTGACGATATACCAAAAACGGATAAGATCTATACCGATCTGAAATTCTTCGAAAGTAATTTCAAAGGAGTCATGCCATTGGAGATCCTCGTGGCAGACACCACTAAAAAGAAATATGGCATTACCCGCAATCTGAATAACCTGCTGAAGATGGATTCGCTTTCGGCTTATGTGTCTACCATGCCATCGCTCGCCCGTCCGCTGAGTATCACGGAGGGACTGAAGTTTGCGAAGCAGGCATTCTATGAAGGCGATAGTGCGAACTATGCCATGCCTTCCGATTTTGAATTGCCTGCTCTTGCGCAGTACCTCAACTTCAAAAAGAGTAATGACAGCGGTGCAGTTGCCACTAATTCTTTTACAAAACTGGTATCTACATTCATTGACAGTAATGGCCAGGAGGCCCGGATCAGCATCAATATGGCTGATGTAGGCAGCGCCCGTCTGCCGCTGGTGCTGGACAGCATTCAGAAGAAAGTTGATACCCTGTTCCCAAAGAACAGGTATGATGTACGCCTGACGGGAACAAGCATTACGTTTCTTGAAGGAAGCGCATTCATCATCAATGGTTTGAAAGAAAGTATCTTCTGGGCTTTCCTGTTAATCGCGCTCTGTATGCTTTATCTTTTTAAATCCTTCCGCATATTGATGTGTTCTTTGATCCCCAACGTGATCCCGCTGGTGATCACGGCAGGTGTAATGGGATGGGTTGGAGTGCCGTTGAAACCTTCAACGGTGCTTGTATTCAGCGTTGCGCTGGGAATCGCGATCGACATCACGATCCGGTTCCTGATCAATTATAAACAGGAATTGCCACATCAGGGGTTTGACCGTAAGAAAACGGTGATTGAAACGATCCATAGCACAGGCATCAGTATTATATATACCTCCCTTGTATTGATCGCAGGGTTTATCATCTTCAGTTTCAGCGGGTTTGGCGGAACGAAGGCGCTGGGATGGCTGACCTCGCTCACCCTGATCACGGCTACCCTGACCAACCTGGTGCTGCTGCCTGCCTTACTGATCGGGATGGAGAAGAAGCGCAGGGACGCTCAATAAGCTGTATTTAAATATTATACAAAAAACAAATTCATTACCTGTAGCCGCCGGCTACGGGTAATTTTTTGCCTATAATCGATTTTTCTCTATTTTTAACGACACAAAAGGACGAAATATCCCCACTCGCAGTTCCTTTATGATGTGGCCACCATCGTTAATGATCACGCGAGTAAGATCGATCGTCCACTTATCCGGTTCCGCGACAAACCAAAAGAAAATCACTCTGTAGAAGTTTTGTTCGATGTGCTCACTTACAATGAGGGAGCCGGTTTTTTTTTATACACGTAAACTAAATCTGCAAATGAGAAAACTGTTAGTAGTTCTAACTGCTGTTCTTCTATTGACGGGACAGCTGTTAGCTCAGAGATCAATCACTGGGAAGGTGGTTGACGAAAAAGGCGATCCGATTCCGAACGCCTCGGTATCTATTAAAGGCACCACCTCCGGTGTTGTGACAAATGAGCAGGGAAATTTCACGCTCACTCTTACTCCCAACGCAAAAACGCTTGTTATCTCTTCTGTGAATATGGGTACGGAAGAAGTGGCTGTTGGTTCACAAAATGTGATCAATGTTACTTTAAAACTTGAAGACCGCGCTCTTCAGGAAGTAGTTGTAACAGGTTATGGTTCACAGAAAAAGGCGAATGTTACTGGTTCAATTGCTTCAATTAAAGCTGCTGATATCGAGAACAGGCCATTTACTTCAATCGATAAGGGCATCCAGGGCATGGTTGCAGGTCTGCAATCAGTGGCTGGTTCAGGTCAGCCAGGTTCAAGCCAGGCGATCCTTATCCGTGGTATCAGCTCGATCAACGCAGGTACCGGTCCGCTTTGGGTAATCGACGGTATCCCTGTTAACTCAGGAGATGCATCGAGACTTCAGACTACAGCGAACCTGTTAAGCACACTTAACCCGAATGACGTAGAAAGCATCACTGTATTGAAGGATGCGGCTTCTCAGTCGATCTACGGTAGCCGTGCTGCAAATGGTGTAATCGTTGTAACTACTAAAAAAGGTAAAGCAGGTAAAACTGTTTTCCGTTTTGACACAGAGGTTGGTTCAAACAGCACTGCTTACAAAAATGACAAATACAGACCGCTGAACTCTGCTGAATATTTTCAGCTGACTCAGGAAGGTATGGTTAACGCAGGCTATACAGCAGCTCAGCAGACAACCACTCTTAACGGTCTCGGATATAACGGTGGCAACTTTTCTGATTTCAGCTGGCTTGATGCCGTTGAAAGAAGCGGAGCGCAGCAACAGTATAACATCAGTGCCCAGGGCGGTAACGACAAAACTACGTTCTTCCTGTCTGGTGGTCATTTCTATCAGCAAGGTACTTCTATCAACTCTCAGTTGAGAAGAACGAATGCAAATGTCCGTGTTCAGCATAAACTGGATGAAAAACTCAGTTTCAATATGAACGTGAATGGAGGTTTTGCTAACCAGCGTGCTCCGCTCAATGGTGGTGCATTTGGTAACCCGATCCTCTCTTCTTACTTCCTTCTTCCTTCAAGACCTGCTTATAACGCTGATGGCTCTTACAACTTCTCAAACCTGGGAGGTCTGCACAACGTTATTGCACTGTCTGAGATCGACAAACGTTTCCTGAGACAATCTTCTCTCAGAGGAACATTGTCAGGAGAATACAAGATCCTTCCAAACCTGAAGTTCCGCAGCTCTTATGGTGCTGATTACAACGTACTGGAAGAAGATCAATACAATAACCCAACTCACGGTGATGGTGCTGCGTCAAATGGCCGGGCGTTTGCATACTACACACGTTATTACAACTGGGTTTGGACAAACACGCTTGATTTTGACCAGGCACTTAACCGTAGCGGAGATCTGATGCTGAATGCGCAGGTTGGTTACGAAAGCCAAAAGTCCAATGCTTATTTCATCAGCGTACAGTCACAGGATTTCCCACCGAACTTCAACCTGACTATGCCAGCTGTAGGTTCCCGTCCGACCACCTCATCTGCAACGATCAGTGAATATTCATTCCTGTCTCAATTTGCTTCTGCAACATTGAACTACCAGAACCGTTTCATACTTTCTGGTACATTCCGCCGTGATGGTTCATCACGTTTCGGTGCTAATAACAAGTATGGTAACTTCGGATCAGTAGGTCTGGCATGGAATATCGAGAAAGAAGCGTTCATGGAGAATGTTGACTTTATCAGCCAGCTGAAACTTCGTAGCTCTTATGGTATCAACGGTAACGCGAACATCGGTAACTATGACTGGTTGACGCTTTATGGATATGGTGCAAACTATAACCAGCTTCCTGGTAGTGCTCCATCAAACGTTGGTGACTCAAGTCTGACCTGGGAGCTGAACAAACCATGGAACGTGGGTGTTGACGTAAGCTTCCTGAAAGGCCGTATCAACCTGACTGCTGATTACTATATCAGAAAGTCTGAAGACCTTCTGTTGAACGTACCTCTTTCCCGTACTTCAGGTTTCAGCTCACGTACAAGAAACCTTGGTGCAATGGAGAATAAAGGTATTGAAGTTACGATCAACGCTACACCGGTCCGCACAAGAGACTTCTCATGGGTAGTTGATTTCAACTTCGCACATAACACGAATAAGATCACAAGCCTGCCAGGTGGAAACGACATCGCTGATGGTAGCTTTATCATCCGTCAGGGTGAAGCATACAGAACTTTCTTCCTGAGAGAGTATGCTGGTGTTGATCCTGCAAACGGAGCTCCATTATGGTACACTGGTCCGGATCATGCTGCTACAACAGGAACTTATCCTGGCGCAGGAGCGAGAGCTACTTTGGGTAATGCATTACCTAAATACTTTGGTGGATTTACGAACACCTTTAGCTATAAAGGACTCACACTTGACATCCAACTGTACTACAACTTCGGAAACTATGTGTATGATAGCTGGGGTAGCTACTACCTCGGATCTGGCTTCGGCGCTACTTACAACAAAGTTGCAAGACAACTTGATCGCTGGACAGCTGCCGGTCAGACAACTGATATCCCAAGATATGTATATGGTGGAAACAATGCGTTCCAGAGTGCATCAACGTTCTACCTGAACCAGGGTGATTTCGTACGCCTGCGTAACCTGCAATTGGGATATACACTCCCTAAAAATCTGATCTCTAAAATTAAACTGACGAATGCAGTTGTTTATGTAAGAGGAGCGAACCTGTTTACATGGGTTAAAGACAAAAATCTGCCTTTCGATCCAGAACAGGGTACCACAAGTACGTCTAACCTGAACGTCTTTATTCCTAAAACAATCTCTGCAGGTATCAACGTAAGTTTCTAATTAAAAAAGCATTTGTTTATTATGAAAACATTCTTAAAATATGCGGGGGTTGCTGTACTGGCAATTTCTTTGTTGGGCTCCTGCAAAAAGTCGTTTCTCGAATTAAACTCACCGACGAATGTTGATCCGGGTGTTGCATTAGCTACCGAGGCCGATCTGCTGATCGCCCTCAGAGGTGCTTATGCAGGTCTTCGTAATGTGGATCTGTTCGGCAGGTCATTCCCGATCTGGGGTGATATCATGGCTGACAACAGCTATCAGCATACCCTGAACACAAACAGGTACACTCTGTATAACAACTTCACTTTTAACACAACTGACGCAAACGCCTTAGGCGCATGGACTGCAGGTTACTCAGCTATTCTCAGGGCTAACAGAGTGATCGCGGCACCATTGCCTGCAAGCGCGAATGTTGACCAGTATAAAGGTGAGGCTTATGCTATCAGGGCATTGATTTATTTCAACCTCGTTCGCTATTTTGCCCGTCCATACACGGATAACCCCAGTGGCCCTGGTGTTCCTATCGTACTCACTTACGATCCGGAACTTAAGCCAGGCCGTAGTACGGTTCAGGAAGTATATGCCCAGATCAATGATGATCTGAACAAAGCATATACCATGATGACCAGATACGTAAACTCTTCTCAGTTCAGCAAATATGCTGCGAAAGGTTTGCAGGCTAAAGTATATCTCACGATGAACGATATGCCAAATGCTAAAACAGCAGCGCTTGACGTAATCAATAACGGTGGGTTTACTGCTGTAACTGCTGCGAACCACGCTGGCTACTGGGCAGGATCAGCGGTTACAACAACGAAACTGGAAACTTTATTTGAAGTTTCTTCTGACGCGGTTGCTAACCTTGCATTTGATGCTTTATCATATATCTACAGCCAGGCTGGTAACTACGGAGATCTTGTTGTAAATGATCCCCTGTATGCATTATTTGAAACTACAGACGTTCGTCGTGCTTTGTATCCAATGGCAACAAGAGGCGGAGCATCGATCCCGACTGTAAACAAATACCCTGTTATCTCTGGTGACTATAGTGATACCAAAGTTCTTCGCCTTAGCGAAATGTACCTGATCGCAGCGGAAGCTTCTTATCCCGCTGAGGAAACTGCAGCACGCGATTACGTTAACTATGTGACGTCACGCAGAAACGCAACAGCGATCGCTTCAACAGGCGTTCAGCTTTATGAAGACATCATCACTGAAAGAAGAAAAGAACTGGCATTTGAAGGTGATCGTTACCTCGACTACATGCGTCTCAAAAGAGATATCGTAAGAGGTACTAACTATCCGGCTGCTGCAAGGAATATTCCTTACAGCAACTTCAGAAGAGTTTTGCCTATTCCTCAGACAGAACTTGATGTTAACCCAACTATCCGCCCACAACAGAACGCAGGATATAACTAATCCCGGTCTGCTTAAGCAAATAAAAAATAAGGGCCTCTCTTCGGAGAAGGCCCTTATTTTTTAACATTGCGGCAGCAGGAGTAGCCAGTCTTTTTCGGAACTTTATTTGTATATTGATCACTAATATTTTTTCCATGAAACACAAATTGCTGATCGCATTATTCGTCCTGGCAGGCACCGCCTCCCGCTCTCAAGACATGGTCCTTAATGATCCGGTTTCAAACAAAACATATAACGCAGGACTTTACTCAGAAATGAAGGGAACTCCATTCCTTTCCGATAAATGGACCAAAGGCACAGCAACTGCTGCTGAAGGCACCTACAAGTCGCTCGAATTGAAACTCGACGCCTATAATAATGTTCTGTTCTTTAAAAGAAATGATGAGCCATTTGAGTTTCAAACGCCGATCAAAAGTTTCGTACTGATGCCCAGAGAAGGCGATAGCTCCTCTTACATGTATTTTAAAAAAGGGATCAGCGGACCAAGCTTACAACCTAACCAGTATGTACAGGTATTGGCAGAAGGAAAGATCAGTCTGTACAAGTCCGATATCAAGCTTGTATCAGATGTAAACGAAGTGAACCGTGGAGTGATCAAAGCATTCAATAATTCTTCCCGCCTTTTTGTAAAACAAGGCGAAACAGTCACACTGTTCAAAGCAGGTAAAGACGAACTATTGTCTTACACAAAAGATCATAAAGAAAAAGTTGAAGCCTATATTAAAGAGAGAAAACTAAATCTGAAGAAAGAGAAAGATATTGCTGAAGCAGTTCAGTATTACAATTCACTTTGATCGTTTTACCGGGACAAGAAAATCTGTCTTTCCTTCAAACAACCATAAAAATTATTTTTTCAATGGAGGCATCCTTCCCGGGAGAGCCTCCATTTTCTTATCCGTTCTATTAGATTCCTACCTACAAGTTTGCTGAACGGCAATGAATAACTGACCGGGTGCATTCTGCAACAAAAACCTGCTTTTTCAACTTAAGTCTGCCGTTATTTCACGATAGACTTTGTGTTTTCCCCTTGCATTCACCTATTCCCTGATGCGATATTACAGCAGAGAAATTTCTTAGTCACCGTCATTTTCAGGACTGGTGGAGGAGGGCAGTCCTGAGAAGGGCGGTGCATTTTTTTTGTATTTGCTGTGATTCTAAAAAGAAAGAAAATGAGATAAATGATGACAAAATATAAGGATGAATGTCAGGTAAAATTCAAACGTAATAAATGCGAATGCATCTTCATGTCCATGTAAGACTGTACAATTACTGGCAGGATTGGTGATTGACCTGTATAGCTATTCTAGGACGGGTCCGTTTTCACCACGTCGGAACGGGTGACGTTAAGATCAGGCAGGAGCGTACACTGGGAGGGTTTGGCCAGGCACTGAACGCTCCCGGAGCTTTCGTATATGAAATTGTAGTAAGAGATAGTTCTGATACCCTGTTAAACAGCTTCTCGTCACGTATATTAATGTGAAGCCTTATATTGAGGCAAACACCATCAGGATTCAAACACACTGAGATATATTTCGCGGCGGTAACCCCAGGCAATAAAAAGCTGAAGAAAATAAAAAAAGTGGAGTGGCTACACTATTTGGTCCGCAGTCATCAGCAGTGGCATTATTCATCAGCAAAAAAGCTGAGATGCAAAAGCGAAGAAGCGCTAATCGAGGTGTTCAAATTTTCGGGAAAGTTTGATGACCAGGTATTCCCGAAAATACCTGAAAGCCCGCAATCGCGGGCTTTTTTGATACCCATCCATATCCTTTTGGAATTAAAATCCTGTGCGGCGATGGACCATCTGGGCGCAGAAGGAAGAAACATGTATCCCATAAATCGCTATCAATCAATTTTTTAAACAGATTTTAACATTTCAATAGAAAAATTCTTTACATTACACATCGCCAATTTTTCGAAATATTCAACCTATGCTTAAAAAAATCACCGTTCTCTGTCTGATTGGCTATAGTGGTATTGTTTGCGCACAACAAAACACACCATTCGTCACCGATGCCAATGGACGCCCCTTGATAACTACCGCTGGAAACTACATTTCCGATGGAAGCCCCTTCTTATTTGAAGAATATTACCCCTCAGAGATCATCTTTCAGAATAACAAGGTTTACAATAATGTAAAAGCCCGGTTGAACCTTGCCGATAATCAGATCCTGTTTACTGATGACGCAGGCAATGAAATGGCTGTTTCTACTCCCGTAAAGAGCATGAAGATCATGAAGCCCGGATCCCAGGAGATCTTCCTGGACGGCCAGGGTGCCTCTATCAACGTAACACGAACTCCTGTATACCAGGTGCTGGTCAACAATGAAAAGCTGAAACTGCTGAAGCAGATCTCCATCACTTACACAGAAACACGCGGCTATGGCGAAAGTGGGATCACCCGAACTTATAAAAAGCGGGAAAGCTTTTTCGCTGTTTTTACAGGCCAGGCTCTACAGAAAGTGGAGCAGAATAAAAATGCTGTTGCTGCCCTGTTTGGCAGTAAGCAACAACAGGTCGCAACTTACATTGAGGAGAAGAAGTTCCGTTTCAAAACGGAAGCGGACCTCATTAATGTTTTCGAATATTTTCTAACGTTGCAGTAAGGCGAGCATCCGTGAACAAGAACTACAAATACATATTAACAGTTTTTTAATTTGTATTTTTTTGTTTTCTAGCGATTAAACACGATGCAGCAATTTGATATCCTTTTTTGTCTAAGGTATTGTCAGCTCTGGGACCGTTCACATCATTATTAGATTTTTTCTACCAAAATCATTTATAGAAGGGTTTCTCTATTTTGAGAACCTTTTTATAGGAAGTGTGTACACTTTTTTTATTTTTTAAAAACTAAATACGCAAATGAGAAAACTGTTGCTAGGGCTAATAGCCGTTCTGCTTTTTGCAGGTCAGGTATTGGCGCAAAAAACAATCAGAGGAACTGTGAGAGATGATAAGGGCAATCCCCTGCCCAATGCATCTGTCGTCGTCAGAGGAACAAGTGTTGGGGCTACAACAGGTACAGATGGCTCCTACTCATTAGCCGTTCCGGCTTCAGCAACCGCACTGCTTTTCTCAAGTGTCGGTTTTGAACCAACTTCAGTAGACATCGGGACAAAAACAGAGGTCAATGCATCGCTCAGGGCTGCTGCTACTGATCTTGAAAATGTGATCGTAACGGGTTACACTACTACACAAAAAAAGAAATTCTCCGGCGCAACCGTCTCTGTAACTGCAGAAGACGTCCGTAAGCAGCCTTTCGGATCTTTCGACCAGGCCTTACAGGGTAAAGCTTCCGGTGTATCTGTAGTTGCGAATAGTGGTCAGCCTGGTGCGAATGCGGTTGTCCGTGTTCGTGGTAATGGTTCGATCAGTGGAGGTAACGTTCCATTGTATATCATGGACGGTATCGAGATCTCGGCTGCCGATTTCGCCAGCATGAACCAGGGAGACTTTGACAGGATCGAGATCCTGAAAGATGCGGTCGGTACTGCGATGTACGGTTCGCGTGGAGCAAATGGTGTGATCGTTATCACGACACGCCGTGGCCGCGCTGGTCAGCTTAACCTGAATTATGACATGCAACTTGGTTACAGCCAATTGCCTGATGACAGGCTGATCGTTATGAACAGCGCACAAAAGATCGACTATGAGTTGCGCCGTGGTAACCCTTACGGTTGGTCTGCTGCTGAAGCAGACAGCTTGCGTAACGTAAACTTCAACTGGAGAGATGCCTTGTTCCAGACAGGTGTTACACAACAGCATCAGCTGAGCGCAAGTGGTGGTACTGCAAACAGCAGATTCTACGCTTCTCTTTCTTATCTCGACCAGGAAGGTATCGTTCAGCAAACAGGTTTGAAACGTTATACTGCCCGTGTGAATGTGGACAATACGATCAAGAACTGGCGCTTCGGTGTGAGCATGCAGGTGGGTTACTCAAAGATCAGAGGTACTGATGAAGCAACTGCCTATATCGGTTCTCCACTGAATGCGATCCGTTGGTCAAATCCATATGAACGCGCGATCGATCCAAATACCGGCGACTACCAGCAACTTGGTGGCGTAGGTGTTCTTACATCAGGTCAGCCAAACGCTGCAATGGAGCTCTTTGTTAACCAAAGACAAACTCTCCAGTTCAAAGGCGTAGGCTCCGCATATCTCGAATTCCATTTCCCTTTCCTGAAAGGTTTATATGCGCGTACCAACTGGGGAGGTGATTTTGCCCAGAATGAAGGATCTGTCTATTATGACAGGACCACCTACACAGGAGCACAGGCTGCTGGTGGGAATGGTAGTCTTGCTCGTTCTGCAAACCGCCAGTTCCGTTACACAGGAACTACTTCACTTAACTACAAACAGACATTTGGTGATCATGAGATCGATGGAGGTATTTTCATGGAAGCAGTGAAAACGGATTTCCGGGCAATGGGCTTTACCGGTTATGGTCTTACAAACGGCTTTACAAATGAAACAGGTATCACTGCCGGTAATGCTACCAACGGTTATATCCCGCAGGTTTCTGGAAGCGGTACGCAGAACGGTCTTCAATCTTACTTCGCCCTGTTGAACTATGGCTTTAAAAGTAAATATTACCTGACTTTAGTTGGCCGTCGTGATGGTTCTTCAAGACTGGGTGTTGATAACAGGTTCCAGAATTTCGGATCAGTGGGTGCTACCTGGGTAGTTAGCGACGAAGGTTTCCTCGAAAATGCAGGCAAACTTGACGACCTGCGTTTAAGAGCTTCATACGGTACAACAGGTAATTATATAAGTGCTGCGGGTGACTATGGCCACCTTCCTCAGTTCGGCCGTATCAGCTACAATGGCGCGAATGGTTGGAGCCTTACTCAACCAGGAAACCTGAACTACCGCTGGGAAGTTAACCGGACTATAAACCTTGGTGTTGACTTTGCTTTCTTTAAGCGTCGCCTGTCTGGTACGATCGAAGCATATGACAGAAGAACAAATAACCTGTACTTCAATCAGCCTGTGTCCCAGACCACCGGATTCGCAACAATACCTGGTAACAGCGGTACGCTGAGCAATAAGGGTATCGAGCTGTCCCTCAGAGGAGATATCATCAGAACGGCTGATTTCCGCTGGACTGTTGAAGGTAACATTACTTACAATCGTAACAGAGTTGTATCAGTGCCTGATGATTCTATCATCAATGGTACAACGATCCTCGCGGTTGGCAAGCCGATCAATACATTCTACCTGGTTCCTTACGCTGGGGTGAATGCTGCAAACGGTAATGCGCTATACCTCACACAGGCAGGTACACTGACGCAGACTTATTCAACTGCTGACCTGAGAACATTCGGAACAAGTGACGCCCCATGGTTTGGCGGTTTGTCTACCACTGTTATGTACAAAGGATTTGATCTGAGCGCACAGGTGAACTTCTTCCTGAACAGGGACGTGTTCAACAACGATATGATCAACCTCGCAAACCCTTCTTACCTGTTTGACAACATGTCAATTGAATTGTTGAACGAATGGCAGAAGCCCGGAGATGTTACCAACATTCCAAGGCCAACTTCAGCCGGAGGTAATGCATTCCAGTCTAACACAACCCGTTTCCTCGAAGATGGCAGCTTCTGGCGTCTCCGGAACGTAACACTGGGTTATACTGTACCAACAAATGTGTTGACAAAACTGAAGATCAGATCTGCAAGGATATTTGTTCAGGGCCAGAACTGGTGGACTAAAACCAACTTCAGAAGCTTTGATCCTGAAAGCAGCTCTCCTGTGTTAGTAGGTGCGCAGTATCCTGCACTTGTTCAAACAACTGTAGGTGTGTCTCTTGGTTTCTAATTACTAATATTATTACTGAATATATATGAAAAAAGTTTTTAAACATATTTTCGCTGCAACGGTCCTGGCTGCAACACTTGCAACAGGTTGTTCGAAAAGCGACCTGGTTGACCTTAAACCGGAATTCTCTCTGGAAGCACTGGAAAACCCTTCAAGTATCGATCAGGTTGAAGAAGTACTCACCGCTGCCTATTCACGCTTCAGAAGCGGTAGTTACTACGGAGATGGAAATGGTTCAGGTTTCTCACTGATGCCCGACATGATGAGTGACAACCTGCTGGAGACGAATGAGTCTCTTGCAAACTATAAATCTCTGACCGACTGGATCTATGCAGAAGACGATGCACTTGTCAGAGGTATCTGGGCTGCACCTTATGCGGTCATCACCAACGCGAATATCGTATTGCGTGATATCGATAAGTTCACCACTACCGACAATCAGAGAAGAGCTAACCGCATAAAAGGTCAGGCACTTGCGATCAGAGCACATGCCCATTTTGACCTGTTCCGTTTTTTTGCAACTTCATATGACCGAAACAGCACTACAATTCTTGCGGTGCCTTACATGACGGAGTTTCTCGTATCTCCCAGTGTAAAACCGGCCCGTTTGAATAATAAAGATTTCTATGACAGGGTAATTGCGGATCTCACTGCCGCGGTAGGGCTGTTGGGAAATGTCGATGCCACGATCAACCCTTCAACAATCAAGCGTCCTAATATTGACCTGGCGGGCGCAAAAGCCATCCAGGCGCGTGTGTATCTGTATGCAGGAATGTACACAGAAGCAATTACTGCAGCGTCAGATGTGATCACTGCACGCCCGCTTGCTCCAGCCGCCAGTTTTGCCGGTATGTATAATGAACAGAATGCTGGTGAGATCATCTGGAACGCACAGTTTGATGCGGGTCAGGGTGGCCCCGGCGGCGGCGTCTACTTCTCTCAGAACAACAGAAGCGCATATGCTCCTGCTGCAGAAATTGCTACAATGGATGGTACTACCGGTCTGATCCGGAATGATGATGTCCGTTACACGGCTTATTTCGCAACAATTGCTGTGGCAAACGGTCCGCGTCTCGTTATGAGAAAATATCGTGGTAAAGCCGGACTGACCGATGGTAATGCAAACTTCCCTGTATTCCGCACCGGTGAAATGTACCTGATCCGTGCTGAAGCACGTGCAAGAACAAGTCCCGCACAGGAAACTGCTGCCATGAATGATCTGAATGTACTGCGTGCTGCAAGGATCACCAACTATACTAATGAGAACCTGACCGGCGCTGCACTACTGACTGCGATCGCAAATGAAAGAAGAAGAGAACTCTTCGGAGAAGGACATCGTTTCTTCGATCTCAAAAGAACCACAAGAACAATTGTCCGTGCTGGCGGTTGCGGAAACCCAAGCATTTCTCCGGCAGTTTGTACGCTGGCATCTAACGCAAGAGAATGGGCTCTCCCAATTCCTTTCGATGAAAGATCTGTGAATGATAACATTCAACAGAACCCGGGCTACTAATGCCCGCAGCGCAACGAACTAATTTAACTACTTAAAAAAGGTATCAAATGATAACTTCAATTAAAAAAATTTCTTTGGCCTTCAGCTTTATGCTGTTGCTGATCACAGCAATGTCCGGCTGTATGAAAGATGAAAATGCGGAAACCCTCAACCCAGGAGAATATGCTCTATTCCTCCCGGCAGCTTCTTCAGCTAACTACAGCATTCTTACACCGACAACTATTTATAAAATTCCTGTCGGCCTGACGCAGCCGTTAACAAGTGGCAAAACACGGACAGTAAATATTGTTGCGACATCTACCACAGGAGCGGTTGAGGGAACACATTACACATATACGAAGACCCTGAATTTTGCTCCTGGCAAGATCACAGACACGATCGTTGTAACCGGTGCCTTTAGTCAATACTCCAGCGGAAGAAGGGATACAGTTCGTTTTGCGTTTGCAGACGCTGCTGATGCTTCACCTACGCTGAACAGTAGGTTTACGCTTAACATCGCACAGTGTCTGGAATCTGACGTTGTGTTTGCAAATATGTCAGGAAACTATACCCAGACATATGAGGATGGAAGCTACGGACCATACACATCTACCATTACTGGAGTAACGCGAGTAAATACTACATCGTCGACTGCAACTATTACCAATCTTTATGATAGCGGCATCGAAGCGCTGGCAAAATTTGACTATTCCACGCCGGGTTCATTTAGTGTTACGATCGATCCACAGGCTACAGGATTTGTACAAACCTCAACAGGTTTACCTATTTCTGTAAGAACGACGCCAGGAACAACCAGTTTCTTTACATACTGTACTCCAACCTTTACGATCTACATTGATCTCTTTACATCTGCCGGTCTTATGGCCAGATGGGAAATGACAATGGCCAGATAAGAGAATCTCTCGCAAAAGAAAAAGGAAGCATTTTAACCAATGCTTCCTTTTTCTTTTGCTTTCGTCTAAGCTGAGATCATAATACTTCCGATAACTTTGCTTCCAGCATACTTCCTCTCAATCCTTCCGCCACAACCCTTCCCTGCGGATCTACCAGTATGTTGAACGGGATGCCGTCAAAATGATAAAGGCCGACCACCGCACTACTCCAGAACTGAAGATCACTCACCTGCGTCCAGTTAAGTTTGTCGTCTTTGATCGCCTGCAACCAGTTCTCTTTTTGCCCGGGACGGTCAAGAGACACACCCAGCACGGTAAAATTTCTGCCTTTGAATTTATTGAACGCTTGTACCACTGCAGGGTTTTCAGCACGGCATGGACCACACCAGCTTGCCCAAAAATCTACCAGCACATATTTTCCACGGAAAGAACTCAATTTTACCGGAGTTCCATTCACGTCCGGCAATTCAAAATCCGGCGCCTCTTTGCCGATCCAGCTGGCGGCCTGCGCACGTTGCGCCTGTTCATCTAAAGTCTTTTTGACATCTGCAACACCTGAATGTCCGGGAAATTTCTTCGCAGCGGAAGCAATAAGTTCACTTACCGTTTCATTTGATAATGGTTCCAGTCCAAAACTCCCTTCATTCGCAGCAGTTTGATAGTAACCCAATTCAAATATTGCAAGTGCGGGGTTTGATACCTTAGCCAGAGAAGCAAGAGTAAGCTGCTTTACTTGTTCGGCCAGTTCCCGTTTCTTCGTCATGATAGGAAAGAGCACACTATCCGCTGCACCCTCTTT
This sequence comes from Terrimonas ginsenosidimutans, assembly GCF_022012415.1. Classification (GTDB taxonomy): domain Bacteria; phylum Bacteroidota; class Bacteroidia; order Chitinophagales; family Chitinophagaceae; genus Terrimonas_A; species Terrimonas_A ginsenosidimutans. The sequence goes on along the minus strand of NZ_JAKLTR010000005.1, from coordinate 39,777 downwards.
ACGCAGTGTTTCGGCCTGACGCAAATAACCATAAATGCCCTGAAGACTGTTGCCGAACGCATACATGAACTCTTTCATCTCCTGGCTTGCCGGGGACCCCTGCACTTCGTATTTATCTGCGAATTGCTGGTTTTCTTTATTCAGCTGAATGGTCAGTTTTACTTTATCAGTATCATTGATCACAGAGGCTACAGGGTACATGTTCTGATCAAGCCGCAGATTAAAAACAGCCGCTTCGTCCGGCTTTGCGATCAGCACAAACTTTCCACCCGGCTCAAGCTTAACAGAGTCTTCTACAGATGGAACCCTCGAATTAGCAGGAGCTTTTTCCAGATAAATATATTTAGCATTGGAGTTGGCGATAATTCCCGACACCTCAAAATACTTCGAGCCGGATTTGTTCTCACACGCAACCAGTAAAACACCGGCAAGAATGGTAATGATCAATCTTTGCATAAACGATTCAATTTTTTAGAGCACTCCTGTATAATACAGGAATACAGCTTTTAGTTTTTGAGTTTCTCTAAAATAATTTCATTGGTCACTTTTGGATCAGCCTTTCCCTTCGAACGCTTCATTACTTCTCCTACAAAAAGCGATAGCACACCTTTTTTGCCTTTTTTATATTCGGCAACTTTGTCTTTGAATTTCAGCAACACTTCGTCAATGATGGGCTCTAATGAACCGGCATTGGATTGTTGCAGGAGATTTTGTTGTTCCGCGGCTTTTAATGGCTCAACCGTTGGATTCGCCAGCAGGTAAGAGAATAATTTTGTGGAAGCAACAGAGAAGCTGAGTTTTCCTTCGTCGGTCAACTGTATGAGTGTGGCCAGTTGCGCAGGCTGAATTGGAAATTCAGCGATGGACCTGTTATGTTCATTCATCCATGATTTTACAGGACCAAGCATCCAGTTTGCCGCAGCTTTATAAAGGGTGGTATGCACAATGGTTGCCTCGTAATATTCAGCAAGCTCTTTTTCGTCTGTCAGCACCCGCGCATCATACTCGGGAAGGTTGAGCTCCGTTGTGTATTTCTTTACACGATCTTCCTGTAGTACAGGCAATGCAGATCTTATCTCTTCAATAAAAGATTCTTCGAGCTGAAAAGGAGTAAGGTCTGGGTCCGCGAAGTAACGATAGTCATCCGCATCTTCCTTATCACGGATGGCGAAGGTCGTACCCTTATCTGCATCAAAACTTCTGGTTTGTTGTTGAACCGGTTCTCCATTCTCGATAAGCCCAATGAGTCTCGCCGCCTCAGCTTCTACCGCGCGTTTTGCATTGCGGATAGAGTTAAGGTTCTTCACTTCCACTTTGGTTCCGAGCCGTGTGTCTCCTTTTTTTCTTACAGAGATATTTACATCACAACGAAGGCTGCCCTCTTCCATGTTTCCGTCACAAACATCGAGATAGCGGACAAGTTTGCGGAGTTCAGTAAGATAGGCAACCGTTTCTTCCGCGCTGCGGAGATCCGGCTCGCTAACGATCTCGATCAGTGGTGTGCCCGCACGGTTATAGTCGAGGCAGGTATTCAGCTCATCCACATCATGCAAACTTTTACCTGCATCTTCTTCCAGATGGATCCGGTTCAGCCTGATCTGTCTGCGTTCTGTGCCTGATTTGATCTCAACATATCCGCCTTTACAGATCGGCGTCGTGTGTTGAGAGATCTGGTACCCTTTTGGAAGATCCGGGTAGAAATAATTTTTGCGTGCGAAGTAGTTTTCCCGTTCTATTTCACAGTGGCAGGCCAGGCCCATGCGAATAGCATGTTCGATCGCTTTTTTGTTCATCTTGGGGAGAGTTCCCGGATGCCCGAGAGTGATCGGGCTGACCTGGGTGTTGGGGGACGCTCCATAAGCGATACTGTCGCCACAGAATAATTTGCTGAGGGTGAGAAGCTGCGCGTGCACTTCCAGCCCGATAACGATTTCGTATGTTGATTGATCCGTCATGATAAGAAGGGCAAAAATAAACCATTTTGACGGGTGCTGTGAGGAAAAAACAAACCCCGTACTTTCGTACAGGGTTTTACTAAACTATAAATGCAATAGAGAATTAAAGATTCGCTGTTTTCAGCTTACGCGGGATCTTCACGTCTAAGGACTGGGCCTTCCCGTCACGCAGCAGTTTTACGTTGATACTGATCTTTTCACGGCTTTCGCGAACGATTTTAGCAACTTCGTCAGCACTGTTTACCGCTTTTCCGTCTATTTCTGTGATCACATCGTCTTCTTTCAGACCGCTCTTCGCAGCACTTCCTTCATCATCGAGATTAATCACTTTCACGCCTTTTCCGTCTTCTGAATCCTGTACGGAGAGGCCAAGTTTCTGGCCATTGCCACCGGACCAGCTCCAGTTCTGCCCGAAATTATTGTTGATTCGTGGAGTAATCTTACTCAGATCACCAAGGTCACCAAGATCAAACTGGAAATTTTCCGGGCTATTACCATACACCGTAACGCCTTTCCATTTTGTAAGCTCGGCTACGCCTTTCTGTTCTTTTTTGTCCCGCAGATAAGTAACCGTTACTTTCTCTCCTGCTTTGTGTTTTCTGACAGCAGCAGACAGATCATCCGGAGAGTCGATCTTTTTATCATCGATCTTAGTGATCACGTCTCCTTTTTTCAATCCAATCTTTTCAGCAGCGCTTCCCGTTGTTACTTCCCGTACTTCCGCACCATTGTCCACTTTTTCAGATGTAACACCCAGCATTGCGCGGTTGTCATCAAACGCAAGGGAGTTGAAATTGTCGTTGTTATAATTATATGAATAGCGATTACCACCGCCTCTTGTGATCGCCAGAGATTTCACATCCTTGATCTTATTACGCTGAACCGAAACGTCGCCATCCAGGTCTTTAACATCTTTTCCGTTAACTGTAAGCTTGTCACCTTTCAGCTCAAGGACCAATGTTTCTTTGGTGTCTCCCTTAAGCGTGATAATGATCTGCTCCGCGTCTTTTGAATCTTTGTTCTTGTCCGACTGTGCAAGCAGCGAAGCTGGCAAAATAGCAGCGGACATTAATAAGGTGAAAGAAATTCTCTGAATGACCTGTTTCATACTTTTTAGTTTAGTGAGATTATCTACGTTGCTTTTCGTAGATCAAATATAAAGACATTTCATGAAATACGAAACGTTTCGGAAATGTTAAATGATTGATTTGTGCTCAACCTGATTTACGCAACGGTTTGCGGAAAGATCGTAAATATCCTGCCCATCCGGTGCACCTTGGTACATTTTTGCTATGATTTGATACGGGCAGGGTTTAGAATAGAAAAAAGCCGGTTGGTACCGGCTTAATTTTCAATATGTTACTAGAAATGATCGCTGCTCAAAGTCTAGCAGAGGAGAATTGAAAGGGGAATTTCCCAGGTAGTTTTACTAAGTAGTTTTCGGGGAAAATGATCAAATAATTTCTCATTTTTGAGCCTGCCACCAACCATCTAAACGAACTGTTCACCCATGTATAAAGTATTTGCAGTAGGCGCCATTGTGCTTTGTGCTTTCGTGATTGCATATGCCATCAGCATTTATTTTGAGATCAGAAGAGCATACCCGAAAAAAGACCCCAAGGCTATTCGTTATTAAGCTTCCAGTAATTTCTTTACCGACACGACCACCTCTCCCAGTTTAGCGGCGTCCTGACCACCTGCAGTTGCCAGTAACTTTTGACCACCACCACCACCTTTGATCAATGGCGCGATATGTTCTTTAATGATCTTTGCAGCATCAAGATCCTTCGCTGCAGCCACTGTTTCAGACATCCCGATCGCCACGAATGGTTTACCTCCAATATTTGCAGCCAACACGACAAGATAATCGTTAAGGTTAGTTTTGAGGTCGACACAGAGCTTTTTCAGCGCGTCTGCATTATCCACTTCGATGATGTCGCCGATAAAGGTGACACCATTAACGATCTCATCTTTCTTCAGCAACTCATTCCGGATACCAACGAGCTGACGTGCTTCCAGCCGCTCGATCTTTTTTTCCAGTGCAACTTTATCTTCCATCAATTTCTCGATGGCCTTGATAGGTTCTTTTACTTTCAATAATTCGCCGGCCTGTTTGATCTGGCCCAGTTTATCGTTTACATAACGGATCGCTCCCGCACCAGTCAACGCTTCAATGCGTCGCACGCCGGCCGCCACCGCTGATTCAGCGGTGATGGTAAACAATCCGATCTGCCCCGTTGCGCCAACGTGGGTGCCACCACAAAGCTCTATAGAGTACGATGGATCTGCGATCACCACCCGAACGGTGTCTCCGTATTTTTCTCCAAACAGTGCCATTGCGCCAAGCTTCAATGCTTCTTCTTTCGGCAACTCCCTTATAACAACAGGAATATTTTCCCTGATCTTTTCATTCACGATCATTTCCACCCTGCGGATCTCCTCATCTGTCATTTTAGAAAAATGAGAGAAGTCGAAACGCAATACTTCCGGGGAAACGAGTGAACCCTTCTGCGTAACGTGCGTGCCTAATACTTCGCGCAGTGCGGCATGCATCAGGTGTGTTGCTGTATGATTATAGGTTGTGCTTAACCGGTTCGCGGTATTAACAGAAGCGATCACCGGCAACGATATATCTGACGGCAGCTTGTCAATGAACTGAATGATCAGATCGTTTTCTTTCTTTGTATCCGTCACAGCAACCTTTTCTTCGCCAAACACAAGCGTTCCTGTATCGCCAACCTGGCCACCGCTTTCCGCATAAAAAGGAGTTGTTTCAAGTACAACCTGGTATTGTTCCTTCCCTTTTGATTTTACCTTGCGGTACTTCACCACCTGAGTTTCGCTTTGCAGTTCTGTATATCCAACAAATACAGTGCGGTCGGCCTTATTGATATCAACCCAATCTTCCGTATCAATAGCAGTTGCGGCACGCGACCGGTCCTTCTGCTTTTGCATTTCCGCGGTGAAAGCGTCTTCGTCAACGGAAAGATTATTTTCAGACGCAATGAGTCTTGTAAGGTCGATCGGGAAGCCGTAAGTGTCGTACAGCTCGAAGGCATTCTTACCGTCGATCTTTTTAAGTGATGAAGTCTGGAGAATATCATCAACTTTCTTCAACCCTTTCTCCAGTGTGCGCAGGAATGACTCCTCCTCTTCTCTTATCACTCTTGTTACAAACTCCGCTTGCTGATATAGCTCAGGGAATACGTATTTGAATTGGAGCGACAGGCCCAATACAAGCTGGTGCAACAGGGGTTGCTTATAATCAAGGTAAGTATAATAATACCTTACAGCCCTTCGCAGGATCCTGCGGATCACATAACCTGCACCGGTGTTGGAAGGAAGCTGGCCATCAGCGGTAGTGAAACTGATCGCCCGGATATGATCAGCAAGCACGCGGAAGGCTACCGCTTCTTTGCTATCGCTGTAATCATATTTTTTCCCCGTGATCTCTTCTACTTTCTGGATCGTACCGGAGAATATATCTGTGTCGTAATTGCTGGTCTTCGCTTGTATTACGCGAACGAGACGTTCGAAGCCCATACCTGTGTCAACGTGCCTGGCAGGCAGTGATTCAAGGCTGCCGTTCTTCATACGGTTAAACTGGATGAATACATTATTCCAAATCTCGATCACCTGCGGATGGTCATTATTCACCAGTGTTTTCCCATCGACCTGTTTTCTTTCTTCATCCGGGCGACAATCAACATGGATCTCCGTGCAGGGTCCGCATGGTCCGGTATCACCCATTTCCCAGAAATTATCCTTCTTTGAGCCCAGGAGAATACGGTCTTCAGCGATCACTTTTTTCCATTCGTTATAGGCTTCCTCATCTCTGGGAAGGCCTTCTTTCCCGTCACCCTCAAAGATGGTCACATAAAGCCGGTCTTTGTCGAGTTTGTAAACGTCGGTCAGCAGCTCCCAGCTCCAGGCGATCGCGTCTTTTTTGAAATAATCTCCGAAGCTCCAGTTACCAAGCATTTCGAACATGGTGTGGTGGTAGGTGTCTACACCTACCTCTTCCAGGTCATTATGTTTTCCGCTTACGCGAAGGCATTTCTGGGTGTCAGCCGCGCGGGAATAGGGGGCTTTTTTATTTCCAAGAAAATAGTCTTTGAACTGGTTCATCCCTGCGTTTGTGAACATCAGGGTGGGGTCGTTTTTTACTACGATCGGGGCTGAAGGCACGATTTCGTGGCCCTTGGAACGGAAAAAGTCTAGAAACTCTTTTCTTATTTCTTCGCTGGTCAACATCTTGAGAATGATAATTGGGTTGATTTTTACTGATTTACAGTATATATTTGTTTTTCCGGGGCTTGCCCCCGGAAAAAATCCGCCGTAGCTTTAGCGAAGGCGGGTCCGCCCTGGCTAAAGCTACGGCGGGCGGAGACAAAGTTAAAAGAATCAAACGGCATACCCACAGGAAAACCGGTAAAGGCTGCTTGACATGAAGAAAATCAAATATTACTATAACACCAATACCCTTCGCTATGAGAAGCTGGAAGTACCGCTGCGCGTAAAGCTGCTGCGGATCTTTGGCTTTGTTGCCGCAGCTGTGGTTACAGCCATCCTCATCTCTTACTTCGCTTTCCAGTTTGTCGGCTCTCCCAATGAAAAGATCCTGCGTCTCCAGAATGAACGTCTGAAGGATAAATATGCTGAGTTGGATGAACAGCTTTCTTCACTGAGCCAGCAGATGAAGGAACTGGAAAAAAGGGACAACAATGTTTACCGGTCCATTTTTGAGGCAAATCCAATTCCTGACAGTGCGCGCGCAAAAGAACTGGAGGATCAGAGAGAGTTTGCCACCATCATGAGCATGAGCAATAACCAATTACTGACATCCATTAACAATACGATCGCTAACCTCAACAGCCGCATTAAAGCCCAGAACGCATCGTATAATGAGATCGACGGTCTCGTAAAGAATAAAGAGGCCCTGCTCTCTCATACACCAGCCATCCAGCCTGTAAGTAATGCCGACCTCAACCGGATCGCTTCAGGCTTCGGATACCGGATCGACCCGGTGTACAAGACCATCAAGATGCACGCAGGTCTCGACTTTGCCGCTCCACAGGGTACACCTATCTATGCCACTGCCGACGGGACGGTGAGTGTAGCTGGCAATACCGGTAATGGATACGGAAACTATGTGGTGATCAAACACGGCTATGGATATGAAACACTTTACGGGCACATGGTAAAAGTAAAATCGCGCTCCGGTCAGGCCGTTAAAAGAGGTGAGGTAATTGGCTGGGTTGGAAGTACCGGTAAATCAACCGGGCCGCACTGCCACTATGAAGTTCACAAAAACGGTAATAAGATAGATCCGGTATACTTCTTCTATAATGATCTTTCTCCGGAACAGTTTGATCGCCTGCTGAAACAGGCTGCTTCGTCTAACCAGAGCTTTGACTAAGCAGTCTCTCTAAACGCCTTTTTTCCACATACTGGTATAACCTTTGCGGAGCATAGCATTCATAAGTAACTTCGTGGCTCTGTATGAAGAAACAACTTCAGCAAATAACGTTATTTGATGCACCCGCAGAAGCCCCGGCTCCAGTGGAGAAAGTGACGTTGTCCAATACGGCGCCAACTCCACCGCGTATTGTTGAGATTGTTGAAGAGGAAGAAACACTGCAAACAGCAATTGAAGCAACGGGCGATTCTCCCGCTGAAATAATTGAAGAAGCTGGCCCCGTTCAAACTGAAGAAAAGTTGATCGTGCAGGAAACTGCTCACGCCACAACGGCGCCAACTCCTCCGGCCATCATTGAATTAAGCGATGAGGAAGAAGAGGAATCGCCTGTCCTGGAAACTGGCGAAGATCCCGCTCCCGACACAATCGAAGACGTACATTCCATTCAGGAAGAAAAAATGCAGACTGAACCGCAACCCATTGTTGCCGGTGGAATTGCGCCAGTCCCTCCGCGTATCATTGAAATAATTAATGAAGAAGAGGAGCAATCCCGCGAAAAAAAGGAAGATCCGGTTGTTGCTTCAGTCAGCAAAGTGTCTTTCATTGAAACAGAACAGGAACCGGCTGAACCGCTGGTAAATACCGTTACGCAGGAGGAAATTATTGCTGAAACACCCCCTCTTCCTAAACGGATCAGCTCAACACGCGGAAGAAAATCACTAAAAGAAACAGCCATTGCTGCCGACCTGATCCAGATCCCTGAAGATGATATCCTTTTCTCGAAGCAGTATTATTCAATCGGTGAAGTGGCCACCATGTTCCGCGAAAATCAATCACTCATCCGCTACTGGGAAACAGAATTCGATATTCTTCAGCCGCGTAAAAACAGAAAAGGCGATCGATTCTTCCGCCCGGTTGACATAAAAAACCTGGTACTGATCTATGATCTTCTCCGCCGTCGCAAATTCACTATCGAAGGAGCAAAAGATTTTCTGAAAAGAAATAAAAAGGTAGAAGACAAATTTGCAATGATCCAGTCGCTGGAAAAGATCAAATCATTTTTGCTGGAGCTCCGGACAAATCTCTGATAAAGATTTTTTATAATCCCTGCAACTTTAACATTCCTTTCTGCATCATCGAATAGGTTAATGCATTAATCTCTGGCGTATTCATGCTAACGCATGGATAGATCAAACTCCAAAATCAACGAAATCATTTTTACAATGAGAAAGCAACTCTTCATTGCAGGCATTGCAATGTTATTAATGACAGGAACCGTTCATTCACAACAGTATTTCGAGCTCTCCAAAAACTATGACGGCAGTAAGATCTTCAAAGGCCTGATCACGAGGGAAGATGTGGAAAAAGACACCAGTTTCAAATGGTATGCACCTAATACAAAAGGATTTACCCCCAACAAGAAAGCCGTAGAAGCGCTTAAACAACAGAAAGATTCAATTCAATTTATCACGTTCATGGGCACGTGGTGCGAGGATTCACATTTTATCATACCCCGGTTCTTTCTGCTGCTGGATGCCGCAGGCTATCCTTCATCAAAAATAACGTTGATCGGTGTTGACCGGAATAAGAAAACCCTTGACAATCTTTCCGAATCACTTAATATTATCAATGTGCCCACGATCATAGTGATGAAGAACGGAAAAGAAATGGGACGCGTAGTGGAATACGGCAAATCCGGCATGTTTGACAAGGAGCTGAGAGAAATCATCAACGCTGCGAAATAGTCTCTGCTTCTGTAACAATTTTAATATCCGTTACAGCACCGGAGATCTCCAGGTTCATTTGCTCCATTAACCTCAGCACAGCAAAATTGTTCTGCTCCTTGACTGTATTGAAGTCCTGTTGTGTAATTGGGCCTGTAAAATAATCGATCACTATAAGAAAAGCAGAGGGCGTAATATCACTCAAAATTACTGTCGAAGTCTCCACTTCCGGCTGATCGAGTATCTTACGAACGCCATTGATGAATTGGTCGAGTTGAGCAGAACTTGTCGTAAGTCCGATCTCTAATCTCATCTCCACTTTTCTTTGCGTACGCAGAGACAGGTTATCGGTAATACTATCAACCATTTGCTTATTGGGAACAGTGATATACGTCTTTTGATCGGTTCTGATACGCGTGCTTCTCAATCCGATCTTTTCTATGGTGCCTGTGAAATTATGCACTTTCACCACATCTCCCATACTGAAAGGCTTGTCGAAGAAGATAATGAACGATGCGATCAGGTTCTCAAGACTTTCCCGCAATGCAAGCGCCACAGCCGCACCAACGATACTAAGACCCGTTAATACATTTCCGATTTTAAATCCGAATACAAATTTCAGGATCATCAACAATCCGACGATCGAAAGCAGCACTTTGAAAAAGTCCTTAAAGAAAACAATCAATTGGTTGTCCGTTGTATCATTCAGCCTGTCAGCTCTTATATGCAAAATGATGGCGATAAAATCAATCATCTTTAATAACAGCCTGAAGAAAGAAATGATGAGCACCATCGAACCCAGTGCATGCAATAACTGCTTCAATGTGATATTGAAGATATCGGCATTGATGACCGACGGGAATTTCAGCTTGTGCAAAGTAGCCAGTGATACAAAGATCACCAGGAACATGCCAAGCGGTTTTGTTACCAGACTGGTAAAAGTTCTTTTATCAACATCTTTCCAAACCCGTTTTACAAACTGGAAGATCAGGTGAGCAACAGATTGAGCGATATACTTCTTCACTAAAAGCATCAGGACGATCACCGATGCCACGATCATGTAACTGCGTAAAGTGTTCTCCAACCATATCTCGTCAAGTATATCGTTCATACCCTATATAATAAATTGAATTGTGTTGAGGTCTTGCTTCCTGGGAACGGAATGGATGACGCAAATATAAAAAATGAAACCTGTATTATGTTGACGTATGTGTAATGTTAATAGTGAGCAGCCCCGGTTCATTGAAATTCATAGATATCAATCCCATCTTTCTGAAGTGTATATAAGCGGGTTCCGCTAAAGTTAAAACTGCGGGCAGTGCGCAACTGATCCGGGAGGTTCCACTCATCTACCTTCAAGCTGGAAATATCGTATCGCACCAGCTTGTTTTCTTTTGAGCCATAGATATATTTTCCGGCTACTTTGAAATTCTTCCAGCCTTCTATGAGGATCTTATTCTTCAAGGTGCCATAATAATCGAACACGAACACGGCCTGTGCCGAATCATAAAGATAAACATACCGCTCCTGGTCAAATATTTTCTGTGGCGATGGAGCACTGTTGAACAGTTGTCTGAAATCGGGAGTTTCCTGAAGGATCTTTCCATCCTCATCCACCTTCTTCAGTTTGTTTTCCACTTCATCATACACCCACACCTTATTGTCAAATGACTGGCCGATCGCTTTTGCCTGAAAAATATTCTGCCGGCGCAGATCGATGGTGTTTACTTCATTTAGAAACCGGTCCAGCATAACAATCGTCGCAAAATCCCTGTAGTACAGAAGGATCTTAAGTGGATTGGACACATCTATCAGAGTAGCCTGCCCATAGCGTTTTACGTTGTTGTAAACCGCCACGGAATCCCCATTTGAATTCAGTTTTTTGATCTGGTTGGTTGTACCGAGAAGATAAATATTGTCGAGATTATCGACGGTAAATGCGGCGATCTCGCCTTTTACCGAACGGATATAGCGGAATGCACTATCTGTTTGCGCCATCGAGACGAATGTCGCAAATAGTAAAACGTATAGTAGAATAAGTTTCCGCATCAATTACGAATGATCTTGTGATCGTTCCCTGTATAAGATAGCAATTTTATTCCCTCCCCGTCAAATACCGCATAGGTGAAATAGCTGATCCAGTCTCCAAGATTCACATACCGGCTGTTTGGTTGCAAGGCGAAATCTATTGGCAAATGCCTGTGACCAAACACAAAGAAATCCACCTTCTTTTTTTGCAATACTTCTTTGCAGTAAATGATCAGCCATTCTTTGTCTTCACCGAGAAATGTTTCTTCTGACGATCCGGTCTGCGCACGGCTGCGGCGGCTGAAGTAATTGGCGAGCCCTATGCCGATCGCAGGAGGTAAAATGCCGAACAACCATTGGCATACCGGGTTCCTGAATACTTTCTTCAGGCGTTTATATCCATGATCGCCCGGGCCAAGGCCATCGCCATGTCCTATCAGAAACTGTTTGCCATTACGCGTCAGCTCTATCGGCTCAAAATAAACCGGGATGTTCAATTCCTGCTGAAAGTAGTTCTTCATCCACATATCATGGTTGCCGACAAAGAAATGCAACTTGATCCCGGCATCAGAAAGCTCGGCCATTTTTCCGAGCAGCCGGACGTATCCTCTTGGCACGACCTGTTTATATTCATACCAGAAATCGAACATGTCGCCAACGAGAAAGACCTCTGCAGCATCTGCCTTTATTTCATCAAGGAAGCGAACGATGATCTTTTCACGCTCAAGGCTGGCCACATGATCGGGCGCGCCAAGATGGAAATCAGAAAGGAAATATATTTTTTTGCCGTGGGGTAATTGCACGATCAGGTTATTTTAACGGAGGTTCGCATTGCGGCTTCAGCATGCAAAATATTGATTCAAACGCCAGGGTTCAGCAAGGAGCTATTCAGCAGTTTGCTTTGTTCGCTGGTAATCGACCATATCGCCGGAAGCCACTAGAGGTCTGCCGTGAACATCTCCATTGAACCAGTAGATCCACGCAGGAATGGTGGATCCCCCGGAGGTTACCTGGACAATTTCCCGACGGTATTGAGGCGATTCATGCGCTTCCACATGCACACCTTCATAATCGTCTAACTGGCAGATAGCCCATGCGAATTCTCTTTCATTCTTTATGCTGTATAATTCTCCCACGATCACGGATCCATCATTCACCGGAACGGCGGCCGGGTATTCTCCCATATCAAAGATCTTTCCCTGAACGGTAGCATCTCCTGACAGATTGAAATAACGCGCGATGTATTCATACGCGGGACTGCGAAAATGGCTGCACAGAGAGCCATATACAAACAACTGATAAATGCCGGGGCTTGTCATGTTATAAAAATACAATGCGGTTAGCGAGTAAGAACAATTTACGAAAGTAATTCCATAGAGGGGATGTATCCGGAAAGAACGGCAAAGAATACGGATCAATCACGACTCAACAAAAAACACATATACCTCTTTTGGACCATGCACACCCACCACCAGCGTTTTTTCGATATCGGCTGTACGACTCGGCCCTGTAGCGAATGTTATTTGTGAAGGCAACGCTGTTCCATACTTTTCTTTTAACAGTTGCAAGGCGTCTTTTACATCATACACCAGTTGGCTGCTGTAAGCAATGCAGATATGAACAGGTGCGTAAACACTGGTAGTTCTTCCACTTTGCTGAGCTGAGCTCATCACAATAGACCCGGTACGGGCAACAAGGGATTCGCAGCCGGTCACAGAAACATCGCAGTTGGCAAGATCCGTTTTTACCAGCCTTTCATTCAAAGAAATGCCGGCATCATTCAACAATGCATCTTCTATACAATAGATATTTTGCCAGTCCATTTTTTCAACAAGACCAGTCAACTGAAGCGCCAGTTCTTCGCGGCTCACACAATAAACAAAACGGCCCTGGAGCTTGCTGAATTGCTCGGCAAACTCTACTGTTGCTTCCTCGGATGCAGGCTTATAAACAGAGTCATAGCCTTCACTTTTTGGAAAGGGAAGGGGTGTAGGAACGCTTAATGCCGTCCGGATACGTTTCAGTATGTTCTCTTTCGCCGGCGATATATTCATGTTATACCAGATTGAGTCATTCGTTCATAATTAAAAAGTCAAAATTAAAAAGTAAAAGCAGTTTCGAAACCAGTGCTTTTGCTTTTTAATTTTGACTTTTTACCTTACTGCTCTATAGAGATACTATGGCAGTGATTTATTTGTAATGTCGCTATCATATGGAGGAACGCCTGCTGAGATCTCACTATTATCGGGGTTCAGCGGGGTATCCGTATCTTCTGTCAACGCTTTCTTCTCTTCAAAAGGTCTCTTACCGATCAGCAATTCCACATCGCTTTGGAATAGTACTTCTTTTTCAAGCAATGCTTCAGCAAGTTTAGCTACCTGTTCTTTTTTATCGGTGAGAAGTTGCTTTGTTTTTAGATAAGCATTGTCAATCAGTAAACGAACTTCCTGGTCAATGATCTTTGATGTTTCTTCAGAATACGGTTTAGTAAAGCTTGTTTCCTGTTGAGGGTCGTAGAAGCTTACATTACCAACCTTTTCGTTCATACCGTAAACAGTCACCATTGCATACGCGGTGCGTGTGATCTGCTGAAGGTCATTCTGAGCACCGGTTGAGATCTTTCCGAAGAAGATATCTTCGCTTGCGCGACCGCCCAAAGTCATACAGATCTGATCGCTTAACTGATCCGTATTATAGAGATATTGCTCTTTCGGAGTGTATTGCGCATATCCGAGAGCGGCAGTACCACGCGGAACGATCGTTACTTTCAGCAGTGGGTAAGCGTGCTCAAGGAACCATCCACATACGGCATGACCCGCTTCGTGATAGGCGATGATCTTTTTCTCATCTGGAGAAATGATCTTATTCTTTTTCTCGAGACCACCGATCACCCTGTCCACCGCATCCTGGAAGTCCTGCATATCAACAGCAGCTTTTCCATTACGGGCGGCGATCAGCGCAGCTTCATTACAAACGTTGGCGATGTCAGCCCCGGCAAAGCCAGGTGTTTGTTCAGCCAGTTTATGAATATCGAGGGTTTCAGAGATCTTGATCGGTTTAAGATGCACTTTGAAGATCGCTTCGCGGCCTTTTACATCAGGCTTATCGATAGAGATCTGTCTGTCGAAACGGCCCGGACGAAGAAGGGCTGTATCGAGAACGTCAGGGCGGTTAGTCGCCGCCAGTACGATAATGCCTGTATCTGTGCCAAAGCCATCCATTTCAACGAGGAGCTGATTCAGGGTGCTTTCCCTTTCATCATTGCTCATCATAACATTTTTACCGCGTGCACGTCCAATCGCATCGATCTCATCAATAAAGATGATACACGGAGCTTTCTCTCTTGCCTGTTTGAAAAGATCTCTTACGCGACTTGCACCAACACCCACAAACATTTCCACGAAGTCGGAACCGCTAAGGCTAAAGAATGGTACCTGTGCTTCGCCGGCCATTGCTTTTGCAAGAAGGGTTTTACCAGTACCGGGAGGGCCAACAAGCAGCGCTCCTTTCGGGATCTTACCACCAAGAGCTGTATATTTTTTAGGGCTTTTCAGGAAGTCAACGATTTCCATTACTTCCACTTTCGCCTCATCAAGACCTGCAACATCTGCGAACGTGATATTTACCTTTGTTCCTTTATCAAAAAGGGTTGCCTTTGATTTTCCGATATTGAATATACCACCAGGGCCACCGCCAGCGCCGCCGCCGGAACCCATTTTACGCATCAGCAGTATCCATACACCAATGAACAGGAGAATAGGAAGGAGGAAGGACAAACCTTTACCCCAAAACTCGCTTTCCGGTTCAACTTTGGCAACGGTACTTACAATGCTGGGATTAGCATTTTTAAGTTCACGCATATCATCTGCGAATGCATCAACAGATAATATTTTGAAACTCATCTGCGGACCTTTAGCTGGGATCTTGTTCCCGTCCTTTTTCAGAATGCTTTCATATTTAGGCAGGGCCTGTTGTTTCAGTTCTACCTTAACCACGTTACGGTTGGATACAACCGTATATTCTTTTATATCGCCGGCTTTCAGGGCCTCTACAAAAAGCCCCTGGTCTACCGTTGCTGTATTTGAATTGAATGCACTTCCAAATAACTGGAAGCCGATCAATATGGCAAAAATGATTGCATAGATCCAATAGATGCTGAATTTCGGGCCTTTCTTTCCTCCCGGATCTTCACCGTTCGGACGGTTGCTGAACCTGGGCGGCTGGTTTTTCTCGTTCTTGTTATACGATGGTTCTTGTGACATATTCCAGTGTTCCTGCGGTTTATAATAAAAAAAGATATTGATATAGCATTCGGCTGCGCCGATCTTTTACGTTATTCATTATGATGCTCCAGGGGGGCATCGCTCCACATTTCTTCCAGTTTATAAAATTCCCTGCTTTCATGCAGCATTACATGCACTACCACGTTCACATAGTCGATCAGCACCCATTGGGAAGCCTGCTTTCCTTCGGAATGATAGGGGGTTTCATCGCACTGCTGACTTACAAGATGCTCCACATGATCAGCAATAGCTCTCACCTGAGGCTGACTTCCAGCTTCACAAATGATAAAAAAATCGGAAACCGCTTCATCGATTTTTTTAAGGTCAAGGGATATGATCTTTTCACCCTTCTTCTCCTGTATTGCGGTAATGATGGTTTTGATAATTTTGGAGCGCTGAGTTAACCGGACTGCACTTTTCTTTTTGCGGGTAGACAGTGATTCAAGTTGTTCCAATAATCTGAATGTTTTTAGTTAGCTGTTTAGTTTTTGGCCTGGGAGGTCTTTTAGGTAGGCACACATAATAAACTTATAAACCCGGAACCATAAACTCATTTACTTTGCTCAAAAATAGCAATTAATTGCCACAACTGCCTTTTTACCCTGCCCTCGGCACACCATTTATTGAGCTAAAGTCTATTGACAGTACCAACAATTATGCCCTTCAACAGGTTCATGCGGGAATGGCACAACATGGCGCGGCCTTTTTCGCACACGAACAGGTAGCCGGAAAAGGACAACGCGGCAAGGTTTGGTCCATGGATAAGGGCGTAAATCTTATACTGAGTACGGTTATTAACCCTCACCCCCTCTCCCTGGCCCAACAATTTCAGCTCAGCGCCTGTGTGGCTCTTGCAGCTGCCGACCTTTTCAACCTGTACGCCGGAGAGGATACAAGGATCAAATGGCCGAATGACCTTTATTGGCAGGACAGAAAGGCAGGTGGAATATTGATTGAGAACGTGATAGGTGGCAATCACGAGTGGAAATGGGCGGTCGCCGGAATTGGTATCAATATCAACCAGACCAGCTTTCCCGCATCAGTAAAAAACCCCGTATCACTCAAACAGATCACCGGCAAAAATTTTGATCCTGCTGATCTCGCCCGCGAGCTCTGCAACCTGCTGGATGAACGTTTACGTACACTCCGGACGTCCGGTTTTGATACACTTTATGATTTATATCTCAACAGGTTATATAAAAAAAGCGCACGTGTAAAGCTCAAAAAGGACAACCGGATCTTCGAAGCGCTGATCAAAACCGTTAATAAAGACGGACTGCTGGTAACAGAGCATGGCATTGAGGAAGAATTCCGGACAGGAGAAATTGAGTGGGTGATAGAAGGGCGATGATCGATAGGTAATTGTATACTATTATTAACCAAATATTTACAATTTCTTTTACACTTTCCTGCCCGTCAGATCACCCAAAAATTGCGGTCATTGTGATCATTCGATCCCCGGTATCAGACACCGCCTTGAAAATTTTCGTACATTATGAGGCAACCTTTATCCGCTGATCTACGATTCACCGTTTAAACCAACAGGATTTGCTTTCCGCGGAAGAATTACAGGAGCATATCAGGGGATGCACTCTGAACAGTAGGGAGAGCCAGAAAAAAATATACAGCTCTTTCTATGGCTATGCCATGTCCATCTGTTACCGCTATACCAACCGTCAGGAAGACGCCACCGAAATCCTCAATGACGGCTTTCTCAAGGTTTTTGTCGAGATCTACCGGTTCAAACCGGCCTATACTGATACCGTCAGCTCATTTAAAGGCTGGTTGCGGAAAATTATGATCTACACGGCAATTGATCATTTCCGGAAAAATCAGAAACACCAACTGACAGGCGAACTGAACGAGACCTATATGCATGTGCCGGATACCCATGAAGACGCGGTGGATAAACTATCATATGAAGAGATCCTTCAGGCAATAAAATTCCTGACACCGGGTTACAGAACGGTATTCAACCTGTTTGTGATCGAAGGTTTCAGCCATGATGAAATTGCAAAAGAACTCGGCATTTCTACCGGAACATCAAAATCGAACCTTGCAAAAGCCAAGAAGCAATTGCAAAAAATATTGTTTCAACAAAATGAAATAGTCAGTAAAAATGTGGTCTGACGAATTTGATAAAAAAATCAATGACGCAGCAGACAATCATCTGCCACCGTTCCATGAAGAAGACTGGAACAAGATGAATGTGCTGCTCGACAAGCACCTCCCGGAAAAGAAAAAGAAACGGCCGTTCATGCCCATACTCTTTTTGTTGCTGGCGGGATTGTCTATGCTTGTCATTCTAACTACTTATAAACAAGCCCCGGTTGAATCATTCAGCAGCAACAGTAGCTTTCCCGACCCTGATAATACACAAATGAGTTCCGAAGCCACCAGTGAAGATCCAAACGTTAATTCTACCGTGGCTGCACCGGGGGATCATTACCCGATCGGGCATCCTTCTGTTACCACTGAACAACCGGTTTTAGATAACAACAATGTCGCCAGGCAAAAAAGAACTTCCACCATCGCTGAAAATGGAAGAAGTAAGCAATATCAAAAACCTTCTATTCCCGCTGCCGTAATTGATACAAGACAAAGTCCTGCAGAAAATGTATCCACTGCAGAAAACGAAAATAAGCATACGCCATCCAACGATGATCGCCAGCAGGCGAATAATAACCCGGCAGTAACAGACTCTGTTACGCAAACCATCGAAGAGAAAAAAGAAGAACAGCAAGCAACGGAAACGGTAGAAGAAAAGAAAGAAAAGAGCAGGAGTGGTAAAGGTTCAAAATGGCAGATCAGTTTTTCAACAGGACCTGATCTCAGCCTCGTAGGTCTAAACAAAACCGGCGACTGGAAAATGCAGTATGGGATCGGTTTAGGTTATTCGGTCAGTGATCGGATACAGATAAGAACCGGATTCCTGGTAAGCAGAAAATTGTATTATGCGGATTCAAGTGATTATAATCCGCCTAAAGGGTTTTGGGACTATTATCCGAATTTACAAAAGATAGACGCGAATTGCCTTGTGTATGAGATCCCATTGAATGTTGTGTACTCTTTCCCTTCAGCAAAAAGACATCAGTGGTTTTTATCCGGAGGACTGTCATCTTATTTGATGAAGGAAGAGACATACGAGTATTATTACAAGGATCCGTCAGGGCAGGATCGTTACAGGGAGAGAACGATCAACAATGAAAATGATCACATATTTTCGATAGTACAACTTTCAGGAGGATACCAGTATAAATTCAACAACAGGCTTTCGCTGATGGCTGAGCCTTATATGAAACTGCCGCTTGGAGGCGTAGGTTTTGGAAAAGTGAAGCTGAATAATACAGGCATACTGTTTACTGTCGGATACAAGCCATTTGCAAGAATGGGTAAATAAACAATCCCAACGTTTTTTTGAGGGCTGCCGGTCACGGCAACGATCTGTTTCAGATCAGAAGAAAGAAATGGCTGCAGCATCCGTTGTAGCCATTTCTTGTTCTTGCTATTTGATTTACTTTTCATAGTAGAGGTTCCTATTTAAGATCATGATCTCTTCTCCTTGCTGCAAATACCAGATAGAAAGTCCTGGTTTAAATTTTTCACCGGCTATTATCTCCTGTATCATAGACATCGGTTGTTGACGATATTTTCTAAAAATCTTTATCAATATACATCTGATACAATCTTGTCCCTGGAAACAGATATGGATCATAAACACTCATTCGGCATTCAATCTACTTTACTATAAAATAAACCAGGGTTCAAAGGCAACTCGTTCATGCTATATGCCGATTCCATCTAAAACTCCTGGTATGAAAAAGAACTATGTTATTGTATTAATGCTGTTATCTGCATGCGCGATCATCGCCATTGCATGCAGCAAAGGCAGTGATGATCCTCCTGCAGATCCATGTAGTGGTGTAACTGTTGCGGTAAGCGGTACTCCAACAAATCCATCCACACCCGGTGGGACTAACGGAAGTATCAATGCCACTGCTTCAGGCGGCACCGGACTTACCTATAGCCTGAATAATGGCACGTTTCAATCCTCCGGGAACTTCACCGGTCTTGCTGCAGGAAACTATACTGTTACAGCGAGAACATCCGCCGGTTGCACCGGCACTCAGACATTTACATTAACATCACCCACGCCATCATGCAGCGGTGTAAACATTATCGTAACAGCCACTGCTACTCCTGGTGGGGCATGCTCATCATCTACAACAGGCAGTATCAATGCATCTGCAACCGGCAGCACTGGTATCACCTATAGCATTGACGGCGCATCATACCAGGCCACAGGCACATTCAGTAACCTGGCCGCAGGATCATATACTGTAACTGCAAAAGATGTAAATGGCTGCACTGGTACTACCACTGTAAACATCGCAGCTCCTGTTGCCGGTCCATTGTTTTCTGCAGTAAGAACGCTTATTGTAAATAACTGCCAGAGCTGTCATAATAATTCCATTGCAAACGGAGGAATGAACTGGCAGGTTGAATGCAATATTATAACCAACAAAGATCGTATCAAAGCGAGAGCGGTAGACAACAACCCATCTTCCATGCCGCCATCTGGCGCGCTGGCCCAGGCAGATAAAGACAAGATCACTGCATGGTTGAATGCTGGCGGACGGTATTCAGATTAAAGACCATGTTCCAACCTTCAGTAGTTTAAAAGTTTAAGAGTTTAATAGTTTAATTGTTTGACTTCCTCAACTAATAAACTATTAAACTCTTAAACTTTTAAACATCACCCCCGCCAACAATGAGGCCTCCGTAAAAACGAAGGCCTTTCTTGTTACCAACTGGTTTGCATGTGAGCTATTTTACTTTCTCTTTTTCTTTTTGTAGAATAAATTAAAATCCCGGGAAACGGTAAAGCCCCAACGGAATTGTCCCTTTCCCCATGATGTGACCGTACGCGGAATAAATCTGTTCTCAAGGATCTCTGTTGCGTTGGTGAAGTTTAGGTGAAACACATGCCCTGCTGTTAGCAGTTCGATACCAACACCGAGTGCATCATAGAAATTTACGCCCTGCGTTTTGTAAAAGTCTTTGCTTTGCTGGCTGCGGAACGTGTGGAAGTAATCAACCAACACACTAAATCGCCCTTTTACAGGAAGCCTGAATGCTCCGCCCAAAGCGAACATGGTCTGGTCATCGTTTGAAGGAACAAAGTTCCGGTTGACCATCGTTGGGCTTAGCTGCAAACTCAGGTTTCCGAACCGCCTCCCGATCATCAGCTGAACTGTCTGGCTGTTCCGGTCAATAAAATCATCAAAAGAATTTTCCTGGTTTGATAACGGGCTTCTGGTCATTGCGGAGATCACGTTGTTTGCAAACAATGTAACCGATACCGGATGCTGTGCGTCCTCCGCCTGCTGCATTAACCGATACTTGATCCCAAGCTCATATAACTGCTGTACGGAACCGGCGCCTTTTGCTCTTGCTGCAATGAGGTTAATGCGTTTGCTTAATCCATACTGAAAACCAATGCGAACATCGGTGGCATTGTCCAGCCCGAAGAACGTTTTACCCCCTCCATTATCTCCGGCGATATCGCCAAAATTATGCGTCACCTTGAATTCAAGCACATGTTTTGGGATCAATTCCACTGTATTCGCATTGATCAAACGAGGAGAGGAGAATAACCAAACATAGGAAACATCTTTAGCCGGCACGGGTGTGGCAATAGCTGTGCTGTCCTGCGCATTTGAATATTGTGAGCACGCAAGAGCCATTAAAACAAGTCTATTTTTCATACTGTAGTTTTCGGTATTGTGTTTAAACCGCAGGTTGTCGCAGTTACCTGTATACATCGTATGAAAAACAATCCGGGTTGCTTCAAAAAAAGCCACACTGAGATCAGCAGAGCGTCTTTTTATCATTATTCAGATGGAGATAGAGTGGGAAATACAGACTCGTTCTATAAGTTGCTGCTTTCCGGAAAAATCCCGGACCAATGGAAGAAAGTGGCAGGCCAAATCAAAGGCTACCGTTTTTTACCGGAACGCAATGCCATAAGACACAGTATCATCCTTTCCAATTGCGTATGATCTCTTCTGCATGGGCCTTATTTTTTGGCCGCAGGTAGATCTTGCGGATGATCCCTTTCTCATCTATCACAAATGTTGTGCGGTAAAGGCCCATGTATTTGCGGCCATAAAGTTGTTTTTCACCCCATACTCCGTACTTATCTATGATGGAGTGATCAGGGTCCGCCACAAGTGTGAATGGCAGCTGGTATTTTGCTTCAAACTTTTTATGGTCGCTGATATCATCAGGGCTTATCCCGATCACAACAAAACCTTCCTTTTTCAGCAAGGCGAAATTATCACGAAGATTGCACGCCTGTATCGTACAGGTGGGTGTATCATCCTGCGGGTAGAAATATAAAACGATCTTTTGCCCTTTATATGAGGAAAGGGAGACCTTATCTCCATTTTGATCTTTTCCGGAAAAAGCCGGTGCTTTATCTCCTTCGGTCAAGTGTGTTGCCATGGCGCAAAAAAAAGGAAAGAATACCAGTTGGCGTTCTTTCCTTTAATGATTATTTTTTCTTCTTCACCACCTTCTTTGAACGGGCTTTAGTGGCTTTTTTCTTTGGTGGAGGCGGTGTATAGGCGGCTCTTTTGAACCACCATGTTTTAGTAGTAGTGTTTCCGACTATATCCTGCACTTCTACTTTCAGTTGATAAACTCCATAAGGTACTCTTTCGTCAAACTCATATATCCAGGTGCGGCCTTTATCGTTGGTAAACCGCAGCCATTGTCCGTTCAGTTCGGCTCTGAAGCTTTTAATCCCCATATTATCTGTTGGAGTAAAGGCGATCCTTTTTGCGCCGCTGAGATTGATCGTGTCTCCCTTGCCCAACTCACTCAAGGCCGGTGGGGTAAGATCCGCGATTACCTGGTAGTTTCCGAAATCTCCAAATTCCGCAGAGACCCATTCATTATTCCAGGAAGCAAGCCTGTTGTCCTGGCTATTCCTGTAGGTTCGCTGGATGATGAGCTTATTGCGCCAGTTTGCCGGTACTGACCGGTCAGGCTTGATACTTACTCTTATTTTTCCTTCGACCGGAATAGAAGGGTTGCTGATCTGATGGATCGCAGACACCGCATTGGTAGCGTTTGATGCAGCCCGGTGGTAATTAGGATAAACCGTATCATAGATCGCCTTTTCCGGCAGATACATTTGAAAATCGGGCTGCTCAAAAATATTCACGTAGTTAGGAACGAAAGGCTTTGCCGGAGTGATCTTATCAGATGGCGGTACAATTTTGCGCTGTACCGAGAAATTAAGAACAGACAGGTTCTGATTCGCGTCTTTTACTTCAATTCTTACCGCGTGCACGAGTGTATCTTCCAACCGGATCACACCTTCTTCCCATTGGGGACGATATACGTTGCCAACGTTTCCGGGTAGCCTTGACAGATGTTGCACCCAGGGCCCGCCGTTGAAGCGCAAAGTATAGTCAACCTGTGCGTTCAGATAACGGGTTTGATCATACCCGATGCTATCAAGAACAAAACCGTTTACAAGCTTGTTATCAAGGTAAAGAAATGCTGAATAGAAGCCATCCTCGTTTGACGATCCGCTGATCCGGTCGATTGCCTGGATCGCAAAGCTGATCTTGCTGTTCGTCGTTTTTATTACACCAGCTTGCGATGGCACATAACCCGTTGCAATTTTCTTTACGGGAAAAAATGCCGGTTTCGTATAAAATACAGGGCCTTCCCTGTTATACATTACCAACCTGGTTATGGACGGGGGTACATTATCTGTAAGTGGAAAACCAAACATCATCGGATTCAGGCATTTCCCGCTTTTTGTATCTCTTATTTCGAAATGCACATGCGGTCCTTGCGAACCGCCGGTCGTTCCGCTGTAAGAGATAAATGTTCCTTTTTTAACAGGAAAAAGGGTAGCGGGTATTTCCAGCTCAACAGGCCAGCTTTGTTGTTTATACTGCTGTTCGGTCACATATTTTTCAATATCCGGAGCAAAATCATTCAGGTGAGCATACAGGGTGGATAGCCCATTCGGATGATTGATAATGATAAATCTTCCAAAACTTAAGGGTCGTACGCCGATATAAGCTACGTAGCCATCAGCTGCTGCATATACCATCTGATTTACCACCTGATTTGTGCGCATGTCCAATCCCATATGCCAGTGATTGGAGCGCAGTTCACCGAGATTTGCAACGATCTCCGGATTCAGATTCAATGGCCAGCGAAAATATCCTTTAGGGTACGAAGGTGTCTGTGAAAAAGTTAATCCCTGAAATAATAACAGACAAGCGACGGTGGTAGTAATACATCTAATCATTAAAATAAAGTTAAGGACATTTTATGTTTTTGGATGGTTGCAAAGAATCGACAAAAAAATATTCGTTTTGTACATAACAAAATGTTCAGTCTGCATGCAGCTTTTAACAGTTCACTCAACTCTTTATTAGAAAAACATTAATTCGTTGTACCCTTATAGTGGTATTGCAAATTGTGGCACGAAATTTTAGCTTGCAGTACCGAATTTTTCACTTCTAAAGTGTTGTGTTATGAGAAAAGTTTTTTACTCCGCGGTGTTAGGTATGATCGTATTTGCAGGTGTGTTTGTTGGTAAAGTAAAGGGCCAGCAAATGCGTCATAAGTGGGTTGCGAAAATGAAAAGCCGTCAACCGGAGAGAAGCGCGCAGGAACAACACGCCGATCGTCAGGAGATCGTCCTGGACGAGATTGAAATGTCTACCTATCATAGCTGATCAATTTGCTTTTGACATCCCGATATATATTGTAAGCGGCCGTATGGCCGCTTTTTTTATGCTTACAATTGTTAGTGGGCCTGCGGCGCATTATAATTTAGTTTGCGATTGGAGGAGGTGGGGAATTGCTTTCCTGTTTTGTGAGGGTAGTGATAGTGTGATGTTGGAGTTTATTCATTTAAATGTACTTGCTTTTTACGGTAGAAGCTTTGAACTTCGTAGCGCTTTATATGCGGAAGCATGGTGTTTTTCGACGGGAGGTCGAAGGGTCCGTTTACTTTTTTGCCGGCGGGCAAGGCGTTTTTTTCCGAGGTGAGGTCGAAAGACTCCGTTTACTTTTTTTGCCTTGATGCAAAAAAAGTAACAAAAAAAGATCAAGGCTACGCGCAAATGGCTAAAAATTATGGGCTGCACCTGGCACTAAAATAAACTCGCCGGAGGAGTGTTTGGGATTGATTGGCGTGTTGGCTCAGACAATATTTAAGCGCCCTCGCCTTCGGCTCGTCGGTTACGCCCATAATTTTTTTAACGCCATTTGCGCTAGGCCGCCGCTCTTAAAGCGGGCAGAAGGCCTCGACAGGATTGTAACCATACGGTTCTAGCAGGTTTTCTGTTCTCTTATTACAAACGTATAGAATAGAAAGAGTACCATTTTCAAATTATGAAACAGCTACTGAGTTATAACGAATATTCCTCGCAACCGAATCCTCCTCTCTCAACGCCCCCGGCCTTGGAAAAAATGGCGTTAAGAAAATGGGAGGCTGGCACCGTCTGAGCCACACCGCAGGTGTGCGAAGGCGCCAAAAACTGTCTGAGCCCAACACACCATTCAATCCTAAACCTGGACGGGCGAGTTTTTTTGGTGCAGGTGACATCCTCCCATTTTTAGCCAGTTTTTCCCAGCCTTGATCTTTTTTTGTTACTTTTTTTGCATCAAGGCAAAAAAAGTAAACGGAGTCTTCGAGGCAACCCCTCGAAAAAGAGCGCCTTGCCCGCCGGCAAAAAAGAGCCTTTCGACGCTCCTGTCGAAAAAACCTCCTTCACCCATTTTAACACGCGGTGGCCTGGCGCGGGCAGGCTATTTCCGCTTCTTTTTTGCGTCAGATCAAAAAGTACAAGCGCCCTACCGACCTACCCCTAAAAAACTTTCCCCTTACCCCCTCCAAAACCACCCGATTCCCTTAATTTTGCGGAATTTGTTTTGACAATAACCCCGGGCAATCCGGTTAACCCCCTTCTTAGTTAAAGATGCCAAAAGATACTTCCATTCGTTCGGTCCTGATCATCGGCTCAGGGCCTATTGTTATTGGTCAGGCCTGTGAATTTGACTATTCCGGTACCCAGGCAGCCCGCAGCCTTCGCGAAGAGGGTGTGAAAGTGTACCTGATCAACAGCAACCCGGCTACCATCATGACCGACCCTATGATGGCAGACAAAGTGTACCTGCTTCCACTAACAGTGGAAAGCATTGAACAGATCCTGGAAGAAAACCAGATCGACGCGGTGTTACCAACAATGGGTGGCCAAACAGCGCTCAACCTGGCTAAAGAAGCCGAAGACCTCGGGATCTGGGAAAAATACAACGTTCGCCTGATCGGTGTGGACATTAAGGCCATCGACAAAGCAGAAGACCGTGAAAAATTCCGCCAGTGGATGATCGCGCTTGGTGTACCCGTAGCGACAGCCAAAACTGCCAACTCTTTCCTGGAAGGAAAGGAATTTGCACAGGAGATCGGCTTCCCGCTGGTGATCCGCCCCTCTTTCACACTTGGAGGAACCGGCGGTGGTTTCGTACATGATAAAAACGACCTGGATGAGGCGCTCAACCGCGGCCTTCAGGCTTCACCCATACACGAAGTGCTGGTTGAAAAAGCTGTACTTGGCTGGAAAGAGTTCGAGCTCGAATTGCTCCGTGACTCGGCCGACAACGTTTGTATCATCTGCACCGTAGAGAATTTTGACCCGATGGGTGTGCATACCGGCGATTCCATCACGGTTGCCCCGGCAATGACACTGAGCGATACCGCTATGCAGCTCATGAGGAACACAGCGATCATGATGATGCGTGACCTCGGCAACTTCGCCGGCGGATGTAATGTCCAATTCTCCCTCAACCCGAATACAGAAGAGATCATCGCGATCGAGATCAATCCGCGCGTAAGCCGTTCATCCGCGCTTGCATCAAAAGCGACTGGTTATCCAATCGCGAAAATCGCGGCAAAACTGGCAATCGGATACAACCTGGATGAACTGGAAAACCAGATCACCAAAACAACTTCTGCTTATTTCGAACCGGCACTTGACTACGTGATAGTGAAAGTGCCGCGCTGGAACTTCGATAAGTTCAAAGGAGCTGACGATACACTCGGCCTCCAGATGAAAAGCGTTGGTGAAGTGATGTCTATCGGACGCAGTTTCACAGAAGCGATCCAGAAAGCATGTCAGAGCCTGGAGAACAACGCTGTTGGTCTCGGATACTACGGCAAAAGCATGATGCACGCTGAAGAGCTGCTGGAATATATCAAAGTACCGAAATGGGACCGCATCTTCCGTATCAAAGACGCATTGATGGCTGGTATCTCTATCGGAACGATCTCTAAAGCGACCAATGGCATCGACCGCTGGTTCATCGCAGAGATCCAGAAGATCTGCAACATAGAAAAAGAGATCGCGAAATACGATCTTGATACTTTACCCATCGAGCTGCTGAAAGAAGCAAAAGTAAACGGCTTTAGTGATGAGCAGATCAGCCGTATCCTTGAACATGGTGACGAAGAAGACGTATATAAGAAAAGAAAAGAAGCCGGTATCACACGTGTCTATAAAATGGTAGATACCTGCTCTGCAGAATTTGAAGCAAAAACGCCTTATTTCTACTCCACGTTTGAAAGTGGCAACATTAACGAAAGCAAGGTCTCCGATAAGAAAAAGATCGTTGTACTGGGTTCTGGCCCTAACCGTATCGGGCAGGGCATTGAATTCGATTACTGCTGCGTTCACGGATTACTCGCGATCAAAGAGGCAGGTTACGAAGCGATCATGGTAAACTGTAACCCTGAAACCGTTTCTACAGATTTTGATATCGCAGACAAATTATACTTCGAGCCGGTATACTGGGAACATCTCTGGGATATCATCGAGCATGAAAAACCAGAAGGTGTGATCGTTCAGCTGGGTGGACAAACAGCGTTGAAGCTGGCAGAAAAACTTCATAATAAAGGAATCAAGATCATCGGTACTTCATATGACAGTATGGATATCGCAGAAGATCGCGGCCGTTTCAGTGATCTGCTGAAAGAGCTGAGCATTCCTTATCCGGATTACGGAACTGCATACGATGTGGATGAAGCGATCGCGGTTGCCAATAATGTAGGATATCCCGTACTGGTTCGCCCTTCCTATGTACTCGGCGGACAGCGCATGCGGATCGTGATCAATGACGAAGAAGTGGAAAAGGCTGTAGTAAGCCTTCTGAAACATATCCCTGGAAATAAGATCCTGATCGATCACTTCCTCGACCGTTGCCAGGAAGCTGAAGTGGACGCGATATTTGACGGCGAGAACTTCCACGTAATGGGAGTGATGGAACACATCGAACCGGCAGGTATTCACAGTGGAGACAGCAATGCCGTTCTACCGGCATTCAATCTCACTCCAATGGAAGTGACTACGATGGAGTATTATTCCGAAAAGATCGCCAGGGCATTGAAAATAAAAGGGTTGATCAATATTCAGTTTGCGATCAAAGACGGAAAAGTATTCGTGATCGAAGCAAATCCGCGCGCGTCACGCACCACTCCATTCATCGCAAAAGCATACCAGATCCCATACCTGAATGTGGCTACCAAGATCATGATCGGAGCAAATACACTGAAGGATTTCAAGTTTGAGAAAAAGCTGAAAGGCTTCGCGATCAAAGAACCGGTGTTCAGCTTCAACAAATTCCCCGGCGTGAATAAAGAACTCGGACCTGAAATGAAATCAACCGGTGAAGCGATCAGGTTTGTAAAAGATCTGAGAGACCCCTATTTCAGACAACTTTATAAAGACAGGAGCATGTACCTGTCGAAGTAAAAAGTCCAAATTAAAAATAAAAAAAATTACCCTGGCATTGGAAGAGTTCCTTTGTCAGGGTATTTTTTTTAATTTTTAATTTGGACTTACTCTTTACATTTCCACAATACCATTCTTAATGGAGTACATTACCAGCCCTACGCGGCTATGCACTTTGAGTTTATTGAAGAGAGACTGCCGGTAGTCGTCAATTGTTCTTGGACTCAGGAACATCTTTTCTGCAATTTCCTTATACGATAGTTCGGAGCACACCCATCTGAGGAATTCGCGCTCCTTTTCCTGCAGCACAACTTCTTTCTCCGTGGGCTCAGCTTCCTGGTGAAGTCCCATTACCAGCTTGCCAGACACATACTCTGAGAGATAAACACTTTTATCTACGATCGAATCCAGCGCCTGTTTGAGTTCTGCAGGATCGGTGTTTTTCAGAAGATATCCTTTAGCACCGAGCCGGAACATCTTGATGATCGTTTTTTCATCACTCAGCATGGACAGGGCCAGTATTTTTATATGCGGATAGGTTTTATGAAGCCATTGTGTTGTTTCGAAACCATCCATTTCCGGCATATTGATATCGAGTAGTACAATGTCGGGAACAACGTTTTGCATGATCTTGGTGCGAAGGTCTTTTCCGTTGTCTGCTTCAAAGATCACGGTGTAACCCTCAAATGTTCCGATAAGTTTTGCGAGTGCATTGCGAAGAAGACTGTGATCATCAGCAATTGCGACCTGTATTTTCTGCTTTGTTTTTGCCATGATTATGATTCCTTATCCAGGGGAAGTTCTATCCAGATTGTTGTTCCATTTGCGGGACTGCTGTCGATAGAAAGATCTGCGCCGATAAGTTTTGCGCGGTTGAAAACGCTTTTCAACCCAACACCGCTGTACGAATTAGTGGAACCCCTTTTTTCATGTACATCAAATCCGACGCCATTATCCGTGATCTCCATCGTGAACAACTCCTCCGAAAAACTCAAATGTACGATCAGTGTAGTGGCCTTGGAGTGTTTTAAGATATTATTTAACGACTCCTGAAAGATCCGGAACAGGAAGATGGATTTCTGCTCTGGAAGCTCCGCTTCATCTCCGTCTATCGAAAACTGGACCTGAAGGATGCCCGCTTTTTTCAGTGCATATAATTCAAAGCGGATGGACTCTGCCAGACCGATCTGAGCGATCCTGTCTGTATGTAGACCTTTGGTAAGATTGGAAAGATCAAAGATGGCTTTATTCAGCAGTTGCTGAGAGCTCTGGATCTGTTCAAATGCCACGTGTTCCTTTTCTACCGGTACGATCGAGAGGGTAAGCTTTACAACCGAAAGCATTTGCCCGATATTATCATGGAGCTCCTGGGCGATCGTTTTAAAAGTATCTTCCTGGATCTCGAGTTGGGAACGCAGTGCTTCCTTTTCGTACATATCCTTTAACCGTTCCACCTCCAACTCCTGCCGGCGTTGGCGGCGCTGGTAAAGGAAAAGCGCAGTAACGATAAAGCCAACCAGCAACAAGCCCAGTATCAGCCCAACGATCGTTACGAAGTATATTTCCTGGTCCTGATTATGCATAGAAAGCCGATCGTGAATAAGGAATAGAGAAATATATTTAGAATAGTGATGATAGTAAAAAAGTTCCTGACCAACAACACCGAGATCTGCATCAGGTAATTAAACAAGCCATACAATGGAAAACCACAGCAATAATAAAATAAAAGTCCGGTACAGATCCAGAATGCGGGATTACTCTGCAATTTAACAGATTTCGGAAGGCGGAACAGCTCGAAAAAGTAATAAATGCAAAAGGCAACGATCAGCAGACAACCGATAGAATAAGTGAACGTATGGATCATTTTCACTCCCTGGATGAACAGAATATTGATACAGGCGGCAATAGCGTATAAGAATACCGTGATCAATACCGCCCGCTTTACTTTGAGATTAGTGATCAGCAGTGAGATGACATAGAAATAGAAGCAGAATTCGAAAACTGAAAAAAAATTGTAAAGAAGAACTGTTGATTTGCCTATGGAAGCCTGATAAAAACCGAATGTTTCTATGCTGGTTGTAACCAGCAAAAAAGGCGGAAAAAGCTTGAGATAGCGCATAGACGGCTTATCGACAAAATAGATTGTCAAGCTTGCCAAAAGGCTGATCGCCATGAAATAGATATACGTAGGATACATTCAGCTATAATAAGCTCTAAATGTAGCCTAAAAAAACAGAACCTCCGATAGCGGAGGTTCTGTAAAATTTTCCCAGGGCAAATCAGCGATTAAACCAGAACAAATCCCTCTTCGCCCTTATCCAGGATAGTTACGCCAAGACCGCCATCTTTTCCACAGAATGGAGGACAGATCGCTCCCATATTATAAGCAAGAACACTTGACCCCTGCTCTGTCTGGATATATACATCCTTGTTTGTATTGCCTTCTTTATGTTTTGTAGCCACGATCACGATCGTCTGACGTCCCGCACGCAAAGGATCTTCCGTGTTATTTTTATCGTACGCTCCGAAATACATTTTAAGACCGTCCGCGCCATGCTCCTTACTCAATGCGATAAACTCCTCGAGCTCCTCAATGCTGTACCAAACACTAAGCGAATCTGCCTTCCCAAGACGCTCAGAATTCTGCGCCCATCTCTCCTGCTTGTAATTGCGGATCGCGTTGTCTACGTGTTTCGTATCTACTTGCTTACCTGCCTTTAATGATTTTGTTTGAATAGTTACCATAGCCTTAATTTTTTTGAGTGGTGTAAAACCGTTTACAAGTCAAAACTATCACCCCAGCAGGCTGCAGGCTATCGTATAATTTCTATATAATCAATAATTTATGAATTAAACATATTTATACAATAAGGATAATCAAGGAATTCTGTGAAAAAAATGGAATAAAAACGGGAAGATTATTTATTCAAAACCGTTATTACACCCGCTTAAAACACCGTAAAAAAATGGTGATTTACCCGTATAAATATTGGAATATTGAACGTACTTCAAAAAGCGGTCCCTGCCGTAATCAAACAACCTTTCCTGATTAATCGCTGTATTTGCTGGAAATATGCCGAATTCAACCCGTTTTTTCTGGAAAAAAGTCCCGGTAAGCCGGCTCGTGATCCCTTTTTTTCTGGGGATCGCCTGTCAATACTACTGGCCCACTCCGGTCAGTGTGCTGTTGGGTTTAGCGTTGGTTAGCATCGGACTGATAGCGGTTTACAGCTTTTCTGTACTGCCGTTTTTCAGCCGGTTCAGATCCGGGTTTATCAATGGTCTATCGGTATTTCTGCTATTTCTCGCTTTAGGAGCCATCGCTGTCTGGCAACAGGATATTCGGAAACGCTCCCTTTGGCTTGGTAATATATACCAAGAAACTGACGCTTTGGTAATAAAACTGCTCGAACCCCCTTCAGAAAAGCAGAAAAGTTTCAAAACAACCGCCACTGTGATCAAATTGATCCGGGAAGATCAGCAATTATCAGTAAAAGGAAAGATCTATGTGTATGTTCCAAAAAGTAATAACCTGCAGGATCTGAACGCCGGCGATATCCTCGTCACCCACTCCCGGCTTCAGCCAATTTCTCCGAAAGCAAGTCCCGGCGCTTTTGATTACGGTGAATACTCTCTATTCCATGGGATAACACACCAGTTGTTTCTGAAAAACGATTTCGTCATCGTGGGGCGGGAGCAGCGTATTATTGCCGGCTTCATTAACCGGATCAGAAACCGGGTGCTCTCTACCTTCCAAAAAGCTTTTCCCGAAAAAAGGGAGCGCGGACTGGCGGAAGCCCTGCTGATCGGCTATGAAGACGAACTTGATCAAACACTTGTCCAATCTTATACCAATACGGGCGTGGTCCATATCATTGCTATTTCCGGGTTACATCTTGGATTGATCTACTGGCTGCTCGTGCAGATGCTGCAGCCTCTTTCCAGAAATCGCAGGCTAAAATGGATCGGCCCTGTATTCATCATTGCCGGTCTATGGATCTTTACACTGCTTGCCGGCGCACAACCATCCGTATTACGGTCTGCGATCATGTTCACCTGCATTGTTATCGGTAACAGTTTGTCGCGCCGATCAAATGTTCTCAATTCCCTGGCAGTATCCGCATTTCTCCTCCTTTGTTACAATCCGTTCTGGCTTTGGGATGCCGGATTTCAATTGTCTTATGCAGCCATCATTGGCATAGTTGTTTTTATGAAACCGATCTACCATCTGTTGAGTTTCAGCAATAAACTGGTTGATAGTATCTGGCAAATGAATGCCGTCACTCTTGCGGCGCAATTACTCACGCTGCCGATCTGCATTTATCATTTCCATCAGTTTCCGAATTACTTTCTGATATCAAACATCATCGCAGTCCCGCTATCAAGCCTTATTCTTCTGCTGGAGATCTTCCTTTGCCTGATCAGTTTTATACCATTTCTCTATTCTCTCACCGCAGCCCTTACTTCATTTCTGATACGCCTGATGAATACCTGTGTTGAGCGGGTAGAGCAATTACCCTATGCCGTATGGGATGGCTTGCAGATAAGCTTTTTACAGGCCGTATTCCTGGCGGCGTTCCTGATCTTCCTCCTTTGCTGTCTTATCTACAGGGACAGAACGCGGATGTTACTCTATGCTGCCTCGCTGATGTTAATGGCATTCGCCACGATCCGCTGCATATCTTTTCTTAAAACCGCTAACCAGCAGATGATCATTGTGTACCGGCAGTCGGCCGACTTTATCGGGGGGAGGGCTTTTGCCTCGATTGGCAATGCGGAACCTGGTGATCATGATCAGGGACTTACGCGCAGTTTATTCCGCTTGAAACAACCTTATGCCAGCCTGTTGGTCAATTCCGGCAATTATCTGTCATTTCTGTCCAAAAGGATCGTCATTATTGATCGCACATTGAGGTATCAGTCATCAGATCTTCCAGAGAAGATCGACCTCATCATTTTGTCGCAGAAGCCGTCATCCGATGCCAGCGGGCTTCTTGAGGCTATGACTATCAGGCAGGTAGTGGCTGATGCATCCGTCCCGGCGTACATTTCCCGGCGCTGGCAGCTTGAATGTGAAGCATCCGGTATTCCATATCATGATGTGCGCACAAAAGGAGCTTTTGTGATGAAGTTATGATAGCGTACTTTTGCGGCTCATTTTTTAAAAGATCGGTCCGTCTCCCGGACCTTTATCAACATCAAAAAAATACCGGATGAATAAGAAGATCCAATCTGCATTGATTTCCGTTTTTTACAAAGACGGTCTTGACTCTCTCGTAAAATGGCTGTCTGAAAATGGTGTGACGATCTATTCCACCGGCGGCACTCAGCAGTTTATCGAAAAACTGGGCATCAATGTAGTTCCGGTTGAAAACCTGACCACTTACCCGTCTATTCTTGGAGGCCGGGTAAAAACGCTTCACCCGTCTGTGTTCGGCGGGATCCTGGGAAAACGTGACGATGATACGCATGTTGAGGAAATGAAGCAATATAATATCCCTGAACTTGACCTTGTGATCGTGGACCTTTATCCATTTGAAGAAACGGTTGCTTCTACCAGTGAAGAGAAACTCATCATTGAAAAGATCGATATCGGAGGACCTTCAATGATCCGTGCCGCAGCGAAGAACTTCCGCGATGTAACCGTGATTGCAGCTAAGAAAGATTACTCCGTACTGGAAGAGATCCTGCGCAATCAAAATGGCGAGCTGAGCCTTGAACAACGCAAAATGTTTGCGGCAAAAGCATTCGAGACTGTTGCTCATTACGATGTCGCGATCGCAAAATACTTTAATACAGAAAGCTCTCTGTATTTCCTGGAATCAATTCCGTTCCCGAAAACAATGCGCTACGGCGAAAACCCCCACCAGACCGGGGTATTCTATGGAGATCTCGATAAACTGTTCGCTCAATTGAACGGTAAAGAACTTTCTTATAATAACCTTGTGGATGTTGACGCTGCTGTTCAGCTTATCAACGAGTTCCCTTTTGCTGGTGCTGGTATTACATTTGCGATCATCAAGCATACCAATGTATGCGGTATTGCACAGCGAAGCAGCATCAAAGAAAGCTGGGATGCCGCACTGGCGGGAGATCCGGAAAGCGCGTTTGGCGGTGTGCTCGTAACAAGCGGAACGGTTGATGCTGCTACTGCAGAAGCGATCAACGAACTCTTCTTTGAAGTGTTGATCGCCCCTTCTTTCAGCGATGAAGCGCTGACCATTCTGAAGTCAAAAAAGAATCGTATCCTGCTTCAGTTAAAAGCACAACCAGGTAATAAAGTGCAATATAAATCTGTACTGAATGGTGTACTGGCCCAGGGTGTTGACGAAGGCAATTTTGCGGAATGGAAAGAAGCGGGTGGCCGTGCCACAACCGCTGCGGAAAAAGATGATCTGCTCTTCGCAAACCTGGTTTGTAAGCATCTCAAGTCAAATGCGATCGCACTGGTAAAAGACAGGCAGCTGATCGGAAAAGGTTGCGGACAAACAAGCCGTATAGATTCTTTGAGGCAGGCTGTCGAAAAAGCAAAACAATTCAACTTCGACCTCAACGGTGCGGTAATGGCAAGTGATGCATTCTTCCCGTTCAATGATTGTGTGAAGATGGGTCATGAAGCCGGTATCACTTCGTTTATCCAGCCTGGCGGTTCGATCCGGGATAAAGATTCGATCGATTATTGCCAGGAAAACAAACTGGCGATGGTGATCACGGGCACAAGGCATTTTAAACATTAATGCCCCGTTTCGACCTATACAAAACATTATCACAAACCGGTAATTCCGTTCGCGGGTTATCGGTTTTTAATCCGCTGACGATCCGGCGTAAAGGCACCCGCGCCAAAGCGATATTCGCTTTGGCGATGGTTTGCTTTTTATGGGGCACTACCTGGCTTGCCTCAAAACAGGGAGTGAAATACATGCCATCATTGCAAATGGCTGGCATCAGGCAAAGCATTGGCGGATTATGCTATGTGATCTACTTTCTTTCAAAAGGCGCTAAACTTCCTAATAGAAAAGAATGGGTCAGCATTGTTATATTGAGCCTGCTGAACTTTGCATTGACAAACGGGCTTAGCACCTGGGGCCTGCAGCATATCACAGCCGGGCTTGGTGCGATTATCGGCTCCATCTTTCCTTTATGGATCGTTGTTATCGGGCTGTTTACTTCCAGCACAAAAATCCCAACAAAAGCGATCATCGGATTACTGATAGGGTTTGCCGGGATCTGTGTTGTATTTTTTGATCATTTGAGTGACTTTCAAAACCCGGATTTCAGGTTTGGTATTCTTATCTCACTGGCGGCTACCTGGACCTGGGCATTCGGAACACTTTATACAAAGAAGAAAGCGGCATCTTTCAATCCATATTTCAGCCTCGGATTACAAATGGTGATCTCTGGTTTTATACTTCTTGTGTTTACACAGGTTGCCAATACCCCTTCCAGTAAGCTGGCAATTCCTTTCAGCGAGATCCCCTGGCAATCCTGGGCTTCTGTAGGCTATCTCGTTCTGTTTGGCTCGCTTATTTCTTTTATGGCTTATTTATATGCATTGCAGAATCTGCCGACGGAGCAGGCTTCTATTTATGCCTATGTCAATCCGGTCGTGGCAGCAATGTTGGGTGCATTACTTTTTTCAGAGAAGATAACTTTGTATATCATTGCCGGAGGGCTGGTTGCGCTCGCAGGCGTTTATCTTGTGAATAAAGCATTCAAAGCGCTGCCAGCAGTGGAACAACCGGAAGCTGAGGGGATCTGATCCAACCATCCTTCCAGGATTTTATCTTCCCGGCTTGGATTCCGTTTGCGGGACATTGTTGGTCATTACCCATCTTTCCTGAAAACTGCTTGCTGCCCCTCATCGGACAGTATTCCCTGATGGTTATGTTTGTATCTTCCGGTAAACAAACGGCTTCCAGACATTTCCGTTAAATCCACGAAAAAGTTTACGTGATGTTTACGTGACCTTCGCGAGACATATGACCGAGGTTTAGTCAGGGGTTCTGTATGGTTTCTTTAGGGTTGAACCCCGGCAGACACATCCGCCTTTCTGTTCAGTTAATCCGCCTGTAATACACCGCTGCAACACCGGCTAGGGTCTTTCTCTATTTTTGTCCGGCATTAATACGCATAAATTCTGCGTATACGTCACGCCAGCCTCTATACAATTCATCTGTCCCCAGGAATGAATTATGCCAGATCATGATAAATGTTCCGTTTACTTCCTTCACCACTTTGTAATAATGCTTCATTTCTGCCAAAGCCTGTTGCGGCGAATCATGTTGTTCATAAAACGAGTTCGCTTCCATAAAACAAAATGGGAATAGTAGCAGGCTTGTCTGCAATTCCTTTTCCAGGTCATACCAATAGAAGGGAGTTGCAACTGACGCTCTGAATCCATTGATACTTCCATATCCCATTGAAAAGTCAAAGCCTACACCACTACCGATCAGTCTTCGGAATGTTTCCGGTAATGTAAACCGGATATAATGCTGCCGGGACGACAGTATTTTGTTACCGGTCAGATCTGCCAGTAACCCGATCTCTTTATTTAATTCATGATGATCTTCTCCGCTTTGCCATGAAGGATGAATTCCGACAGGATAACGGATGACATGTTCACTGACCAGGTTCTTCATCGCCGTATTGAACGGTGAGATATTCTTGTCATACTTCCCCGGTCTGGTAGCCAGTAAAAAGAAATAGTAGGGCTTCAGCTTATACTTCTCATGCAGCTGATTCATCCAGCCGTATGCATCAAACGGATCTTTTGTTTTACCCCTGAGAACAGAGAGGCGATTGCCAATATCGCTCCATTTTCCTGTTAAAAATAATCTGGCAAATCCTCCAAGTTGTCTTCGCCAACCTTTGTGTTTAAATGACCATGCAATGTCAATATCGTATGTCGGAAGGAACAGAAATGAAGTGGATTTGAATACAAGCGAAGGAAACCTGTTTTTCAAAGATGTCTTAAAGAAGTCAAGCCAGGTATTAACCAATGGAACATTCAAAAATCCTTCACGGAATGCAAGTGAATTTTGATGAGCGTATCTTCCGTACATATCCTTTTCATGCGGAAGATATTCTTCATAACGGCTTAAGAGATAGAACGCAGCGGCGAAGATGTCGAAAGGAAGATCACCTTTTGTTGGAAAAAAAGTTTTAAAGCCCGGTTGTTCGGAACATGAAACATCCTGTTGTTGAATGCCTGTTTCTGATAAAAGCGGTGTTGCTTTTAAAAACCATTCGTCTGTTCTGATCCGTTCGTCCGAATAGTTGATAGCTGGATTTGTATCATTGATGAATGTTTGTCTATCGCTTGTAAGGAAGAATCCTTCCTGCAGCAGTTCCTTCCCGATAAAATCGAAGATGTATTGTATGCGGGGCGTTATTTCAGGAGTGTAAACGAGCAAAGGAGTAATTGTACAACCGTTAAGATACTATCTTTTCCTTTTGTCTTCCGGATGTTTCTCTAACCACTGCTCATTGAATGATTTCTTTGGAAAATCAAGCTTGCCGTGATTTTTTGTCCAGGCTTTCCCTACTTTATTGATGACCCAGCTTTTCATGTTCCCACTGCCGGCATTCATCCATTTTCTTTTGAGCATAGCCGTCTTCCACATCTTCCACACGATACGTTCAGAGAAGTCTGTTTCCTTTTCCACAACAGCTTCATGCCTGTTCTCTAACAATAATTCATGGAGATTGATCTTAACGGCGCAAACTTCCGTACAATTCCCGCAAAGTGATGATGCATAGCTCAGATGTTTCCAGTCACCCATCTCTTTCAGATTCGGGGTGATCACTGATCCGATAGGACCGCTGTATGTTGTCCCATAAGTATGGCCGCCAATATTTTTATAAACAGGGCAAGCATTCAGACAAGCGCCGCAACGGATGCAATAAAGGCTTTCCCTTTGCTTTTCACTGGCAAGAATATTGGTCCTGCCATTGTCAAGCAGGATCACATACATTTCTTCGGGCCCATCCGTTTCTCCGGGTTGCTTTGGCCCCGCAATGATCGTGTTATAGGAGGTGATCCGCTGACCTGTTCCGAATGTGGCCAATAAGGGCCAGAACAAGCCCAGATCCGTCATAGATGGGATCACCTTTTCAATTCCAACGATGACGATATGTGTTTTCGGCATGGAGCAGCTGAGCCGGCCATTGCCCTCATTCTCTGTAACGGCAACCGCGCCAATATCCGCAATGATAAAGTTAGCGCCGGTCACCCCTACTTCTGCCTCCCTGTATTTCTGGCGGAGGATATCCCGTGCAACAAGGGTCAGTTGTTCGGGAGTCAGAGAGGGGTCTGTGCCCAGTTTTTCGGCAAAAAGTTTAGCGATGTCCTCCTTGCTTTTGTGCATGGCAGGCGTAACGATATGATAGGGGGGCTCGTTATCCAGTTGCTGAATGTATTCTCCCAGGTCTGTTTCAATGCTCTCGATACCCTTCTTTTCAAGATAGTGGTTCAGGTGGATCTCCTCTGTGACCATGCTCTTGCTTTTCACCAGCGTTTTGCAGTTCTTTTCTTCGCAGATCTTCCCGATCTCTGCCAGGGCCTGTTCTGCATTTTCTGCCCAGATCACTTTAGCACCACGACGGGAGATGTTCGACTCAAAACTTTCAAGATGCTGATCAAGCGTTTCGATGGCACGCCATTTCAGGTTCTTGGCCCGCTCACGGGCAAGTTCAAGTTCCGCAAACTGCTGCTTACCATTTGGCACAACAGCATTGTATTTACCAATATTGAAATTGATCGTCTTGCGGTGTTTGAGGTCCGCAGCTTTCTCAGCACTTTTTGTTTGAAAACGGGAAACTGTATCTTTCACCTGTTGCTATTTTTCATTTTCATCAAAATAACCGGTGGCAATAGCGTCGAGTGTTTCGTAAAACTCTTCGCCGTATTTTCTGATAAGTGGCTCTTTCAGGAATTTGTAGACGGGTACCTTCAGTTCTTCACCGAGCTGACAGGCTGGTTTGCACATCTGCTCCCGCGGTTCGTAATTGACGCGTTCATAATCGCCATGCACGCCTGATTTAGCGATGATAGGATACAGGTGGCAGCTGATGGGTTTTTTCCAGGAGATCAGCCCGTCATAATAAGCCTGTTCGAATGCGCATTTGATCATGCCGTCGCGCTCGCGATAGGCATAAACACAGATCTCATTGTCGCTTGGCAATGTGGGGGTAACCCAGCCGAATTCGTCATTATATTCGTAGAGTCCTTTTCTCTCGATCTCGGCGATGGCATCGGCCGGGAGATAGGATTTAATCTTTTCGTAATATTTATCTACCATTGCCAGTTCGTCTTTGGCCAACGGAGCACCGGCATCGCCGTCTTCGCAGCACCCGCCTTTGCATTTTCCCAGGTCGCAGACAAACCTCTTTTCGATTACTTCGTCACTGATCAGGATGTTGTCTATTACAATCATGGGGCAAAGGTAAATGATTTCGGGGAAGGTGGTTTTTTTCGACGGGAGGTCGAAGGCTCTGTGCACTTTTTTTGCCGGGCGGGCAAGGCGTTTTTTTCCCGAGGGGTTG
>NZ_JAKLTR010000049.1 GCF_022012415.1 Terrimonas ginsenosidimutans | reverse complement strand
TTTAACCATCATTACTAACTGAAGTTTTTATTCCTACAAGTGACGCCAACATTTGTTGTTACGGCATCACCATCCTTTACCAGCAATCCGTTTTAAATATTCAATAGTATCTTGATTATCGCAACTTTCATTTAGTTTTTGATTCACTCTATCTGCAAATTCTTTGGATGCTAAATTTTTCTGAACCAAATAAATATCTTGGGATAAGTTCTTAACAAGATTCCATTCACTGTCAGAAATCAAGTTCTTTCCCCATTTTACCTTTTGCAAATAAAAGCCATCATAATATCCATGATATTCCGCATATTCTTTAAGCTTCTCCATTGTCAGCATAAGCACCTATCGGATTAATAATGAAACACAATATTAGTTACATTCGGATTTGCTTTCAATGCAGGATATTCAAATAGCCGCCAAATACTTTGCATTCCAACACCTTGCTCTGCATTTTGAAAAACATGAACCGTTCCTTTTGCTCCTTTGGCATAAGCAGTTGATAGTCGAGCCCACATATTATAAGCTTGTGAGCCTGGGTAATATGGCATATCCGCTGTTAGTTTTATCAAATTTTGACCTGCCCTTGTTTGCCCTAAAGTTTGAAATCCTCTTTCTAATGCGGCCGCTTCTGTACCAGCTCCACTCCAAAAAGCTCTATTTGCCCCCGCAGCCGCCTTTGCCGCTTTGAACTTTTGATAAATTCTATACTCCCTATATCCGAATGCTATTAACTTTCCTCCAACCTTCATGACCAACCCGCCAGCGGCCCAACTTGCACCTTCTATCAACGCATCTTTAACAAACTCACGCCATCCAGCTTCAATCTCTGCCAGTCTTTCTCTGTAGCCAATTGCCGCGATGGCCTTGTTATATAACGTTATTCCTTTTTCATCAACGCCTTTATCGACAAGATATTCTTGTAATTTGCCGAAATCATTGTTTTTGTTCTTGTCTACAAAGATACTCCAGTCAGTATAGTTCCATTTATTCCTATAATTTCCTTTCACTACAACAGGAGCCAATTCGGTGGGATTTTCAGCGGTTGACTTTTCTTTCGGAGGATCTTCTGGTTCCAGTCCTGAAGGATCATTAAATAATATGGGATTGTTCAAACTAAATGCGTAAGGTGTCCAGTCCACATAATCATCCGCCATGCCATCAATCTGAAAAAATCGACCTATCTGGGGATCATACATTCTAAACGGCGTTTCATATAACTCAAGTCCACTTCCATCACTGAACTCTTTATTCGCCAGCTCAGACCCCTCATTGAACTTATATTTATTCTCAGGCCCTCCGAACGCTAACGCCTTCGAACTGATCCCCGCCATGGTAAGCCCG
>NZ_JAKLTR010000048.1 GCF_022012415.1 Terrimonas ginsenosidimutans | reverse complement strand
AAAAGAGGCTGTCTCAAAAGTAATTTTGAGGCAGCTTTTTTTATTTTCATTTTTTGAGGTGGGTTTATCCCCAACCGGCCTGCATAAATAATTAGGTTACGTTTATGTGTGGATGCATTGTTTTTGCTACAGAACGGACATGGCAAGAGGCAAAACATTATCGGTTGTCTTTAAAAGCAACCATCAGAATCAGGGGATGCTTCTTCCCCCTGACCTAAACGATCTGATAGGCTCCGCACATCCGGTGCGGGTGGTCAATGCGGTGTTGGACAAGGTGGATATCAGTGAGTTGCTCCATCAGTATAAACCAGGAGGCACGAGTAGCTATCATCCGCGGATGCTGCTAAAAGTGTTGGTATATGCTTACATCAATAACATCTATAGCAGCCGTAAAATAGAAGAGACGGTATCGCAGCACATCCACTTTATGTGGCTGGCGGGCATGAGCACGCCGGATCATAATACGATCAACCGGTTCCGCAGTCAGCGCCTTCAGCAAACATTGCAACCCATTTTTACGCAGGTGGTGTTGCTGTTGTGCGAAGAGGGGCTGTTAAGTATCAAAGATCTGTACACGGACGGAACCAAAATAGAAGCGAACGCTAACCGCTATACGTTCGTATGGGGTAATGCGATCAGGACCAACCGGGAGAAAATGAAGCAGCAGCTCAATGAGCTTTGGCAGTACGCAAAATCAGTGGCGGCTTGCGAACTGGACGATACAGACCCATCCGGCTTTGATAAGATCACGCCGGAGAAAATGAGAGAGGCCATCGATCATATCAATACAGTGCTGAAGGATAAGAAGATCAGCAAGGACAAAAGACAAAAACTGAACTATGCCAGAAAGAACTGGCCTGATGCACTGGCAAGATATGAACAACAGGAGCAGATCATAGGGGAGAAAAGAAGCAGCTATAGCAAGACCGACAAAGATGCGACGTTCATGCGGATGAAGGAAGATCATATGAAGAACGGTCAGTTAAAGCCGGCTTACAATGTACAGATCAGCAGCAATAGTCAATACATCGCTTCCTACAGCATCCATCAAAATACCACCGATACCAATACCCTGATCGATCACCTGCAGCAACATATCAAAAGCTTTAAACAAAAGCCGGGCACAATTACCACTGATGCCGGCTATGGCAGTGAACAGAACTACCAGTGGCTGGAAGATAAACGGATCACGGCTTATGTCAAGCATAGTCAGTTCGACCGGATGCAGCACGAAAAGCTTCAAGGCAAAGCCCCCTTTACCGTGGATAAACTGGACTATGATGAAGTTAAAGACCAGTTGATCTGTCCGATCGGAGAACCGATGAAAAAGATCGGCTGGAAGATAGAGCAAACCAAAGGAGGATACGTTCAGGTGATCGATAAATACCAGGCAACCAACTGTGATAGATGTCTATTGAAAGGAGTCTGCCATCAGCAGGAAGGTGATCGCATCGCAGAGATCAGCCTGAACAGCCGGCGCCTGAAACATAAAGCCGATAAGCGTTTAAAGAGTAAACGTGGCATACAAAAGCGCAAGCAACGGTGTTATGATATAGAGCCGGTGTTCGCCAATATTAAACATAACCATCAGTTTAAACGGTTCATGCTGCGCGGAAAAGAAAAAGTGAATGTTGAACTGGGTTTACTCGCTCTGGCCCATAACTTAAGAAAGAAAGCGGCGTAAAAAAGCAGGTGAAAAAGCCTTTTTCAACTCGAAAAAAACTCCTTCGCAAATCTTGATCCCATAAAGTACAGCTCTCTGTTAATACGAGCTACAGGACGTTATAGCGAAAAAAGAGGCCGTCTCTACTTTTGAGACAGCCTC
>NZ_JAKLTR010000047.1 GCF_022012415.1 Terrimonas ginsenosidimutans | reverse complement strand
GGCGATACGCGGAGAGCGCGGCGAATACAAAGTCTGCTATGGCTGTTTTCGCGGCGGCGATACGCGGAGAGCGTGGCGAATACAAAGTCTGCTATGGCTGTTTTCGCCGCGTCCGTCGCGTTCCTTTACGCCATTCAAATACCTATGGGTACACGGTAGCCCGAAGGGGAGATTTTGAGGGGCCTTACGCAGCAACTTATCTGATAGATTGCTCCTATCAGAGATCCGTTCCCGCAGATCACGCAGATAACAACGGATCTGCGTAGCCTGCGGGAGTCTATGCTGAATTTCAGGGTCAGCTATTAACTTTGCCGCATGATCGATCTCTTCATCACCTATCTCCGCAACAACGCTTCGCTCACTGATGGCGAGATCGACAGGGTCGTTTCCCTCTCAACGCCAAGATCCCTTCGCCGTAACGAACTGTTGCTACAGGAAGGGCAGATCTGCCGGCAAAAAGGCTTTATTCTCAAAGGCCTTCTTTATACGGCAGGCAGTGCTGCAGGGGAAGATGGTGAACATATCCTGCAGTTCTCCGCTGAGCAGAACTGGATCCTCGATGCGGAGAGCTATGATCAGCAGATTCCTTCCCGCTTCAATATTGCAGCCGTTGAGAAAACGGAATTGCTGGTTTGGGGAAGAAATGATTTTGAAGGTCTGCGGGAAGAGATCCCGGGGCTGACAAAATTCGCGCAGCAACTGATCTCCCGGAACATCTATAGCAGCCGCCAGCGCATCCTGGCGGCATTAAGCGGCACGCCGGAAGAAAAGTACACATCGTTCGTCCGGAACAATCCCGGCCTGCTCCAGCGTCTCCCATTGCGTATGATCGCCTCTTATCTCGGCATCTCGCTCAAAACACTTACACGGATCCGGCACGCACAAATCCAACGCTAAGGAAAATATGGTCAAATGACCAACTTTCCCGGTAGTGGTTGACTCAACTTTGTTCTTACAAAAAAAAACAATCATCATGCGTGTATTTGTTACAGGAGCATCAGGATTTGTGGGCTCCGCAATCGTACGGGAATTATTACAGGCTGGTCACAGGGTTACTGGTCTGGCAAGAACAGATCAGGCTGCGGATCAGCTGTTCGCAGCGGGTGCAGACGTGCATCGCGGCAACCTTGATGATCTGGAAAGCCTGAAGACTGGCACGGCGCATTGCGATGCAGTGATCCATACGGCATTCAATCATGATTTTTCCAGGTTCAAAGCCAACTGTGAAGCCGACCGGCAGGTGATCCTCGCATTAGGTGAAGCGCTGGCGGGCACGGATCGCCCATTGGTGGTCACCTCCGGTGTCGGATTGCTGAATTATGGCCGGAAGGTTTCGGAAAACGATACGCCTCCCGGCGCTGACCAGATGCCGCGTGCCGCCTCCGAAGAGGCTGCCGATACGGTTGCCCAAAAAGGGGGAAAAGTCTACGTGGTCAGGCTTCCGCCAACCGTTCATGACCGCGGCGATCATGGATTCGTGCCAATGCTGATCGGTATTGCCAGGGAAAAGAACGCTTCGGCATACATCGGCCAGGGACAAAACCACTGGCCCGCCGTTCATCGCTTGGACGCAGCGGTACTTTACCGCCTG
The DNA here is from genome assembly GCF_022012415.1 of Terrimonas ginsenosidimutans. Lineage (GTDB taxonomy): Bacteria > Bacteroidota > Bacteroidia > Chitinophagales > Chitinophagaceae > Terrimonas_A > Terrimonas_A ginsenosidimutans. The sequence goes on along the minus strand of NZ_JAKLTR010000047.1, from coordinate 2,204 downwards.
ATCGTTGAGCAGCAACCAGCCCGGAAGATCTTTCACGCTGTTGCGGAACAGGGTATCGTCTTCAAAGAGTTGGCGGAAGCTATTGGTAACGGACTGGGCATTAATACAGTTAGCAAAAGCAAGGAAGAAGCGGCGGATCATTTCAGCTGGTTTGCGCATTTCGCGGCAATGGATTGCCCTGCCTCGGGCGAATTGACGAAGCAGACACTGGCATGGGAAGCAAAACAGACCGGACTGCTCCAGGATCTGAAGGAGAACTATTTCAATGCATAGTACTGATCAGGGAGGTAGCGCAAAGACGTTCTGAGAGATAATTTCTCCTTTCTCACTTTGCCCCTCCTCTGCGCGCTCTGCACTGATCTGACCGTTTTGAATCTGGATCCGATGGGGATCGCTGCCCCCACCAACAACGCCCGGTTATTTACGAGGAAGGAAGCCGACGCATATTGGCGCGTATGCCGTCAGTTTTGACGTACTTTGCCGCCCCATGAGAACACAACTGAATCTTTTCGATCTCAAGCAGAAAGTCAACTATAAAACAGAGATACTAGCGGGTCTGACCGTGGCAATGACAATGATCCCGGAATCACTGTCATTTGCGATCCTTGCCGGCTTGTCTCCTCTCACCGGCCTGTATGCGGCATTTATCATGGGCATTGTTACAGCCGTCCTTGGCGGCCGCCCTGGCATGGTTTCCGGCGGTGCTGGAGCTACTGTCGTCGTCCTGATCGCGCTGATGCAATCCCATGGAGTGGAATACGTATTCGCCGCAGTGGCTTTGGCCGGGATCTTCCAGATACTGGTCGGTGTGCTCCGGCTAGGTAAATTCATACGGCTTGTACCGCAACCCGTCATGTACGGCTTTGTGAACGGCCTTGCGATCATCATCTTCATGGCACAGGTGGAACAGTTCAAAGTTGCGGGTGATGCCGGAAAAGAATGGATGAGTGGCACAGCCCTTTGGATCATGCTTGGATTGGTTTTACTGACCGTTCTGATCGTGATGTTCTTTTCGAAACTGACAAGGGCCGTTCCGGCTTCTCTTGTTGCGATCATCATTGTTTTCGGCCTGGTATTATTTTTTGGCATCGATACAAAAACCGTAAAAGACATTGCTTCTGTAAGTGGAGGCTTGCCTCCTTTTCATATTCCTTCGGTTCCGTTTGATCTGAATATGCTGAAAATCATTTTTCCCTATTCGCTTGTGATGGCTGGCGTGGGATTGATCGAAAGCCTGCTTACGCTCAATGTAGTGGACGAGATCACGGGCACAAAGGGGAAGAGCAATCGTGAATGCGTGGCGCAGGGAACGGCCAATATACTGAACGGTTTCTTTACCGGCATGGGTGGCTGCGCGATGATCGCCCAGTCATTTGTAAACCTGTCGGCGGGATCTAGAGCCCGGCTTTCTGCTATCATCGCTTCACTCACCATTCTGCTGATCATCCTGGTTGGCGCGCCCGTGATCGAACGGGTACCAATGGCCGCACTGGTTGGTGTCATGATCATGGTCGCGATCGGTACATTTGAATGGATCAGCCTGCGGATCATCAATAAAATGCCAAAGCACGATGTGATCGTCGGCATCCTTGTTGCCGCCATCACTGTATGGCTGCATAATCTCGCACTCGCCGTTCTTATTGGCGTGATCATCTCTGCGCTTGTATTTGCCTGGGAAAGCGCGAAGCGTATCCGTGCAAGAAAATATCTCGATGATCGGGGCGTCAAACATTACGAGATCTACGGTCCCTTATTCTTTGGTTCCACCGCTGCTTTTGCGGAAAAGTTTGATGTACAGCAAGACCCTGTTGAAGTGATCATCGACTTTAAAGAAAGCCGCATTATGGATATGAGCGCTATTGATGCATTGAACAAACTCACGGAGAAATATCAGTCGGCCGGAAAAATTTTACGCCTGCGTCATCTTAGTAAAGATTGCCGGGCATTGCTGAAGAATGCGGAAGCGGTGATTGAAGTGAATGTGATGGAGGATCCGGAGTATAGTGTAGCGACTGATGAACAGTAATCTATTTGCCTGCGGCAGGGCTTTTTTTTTGACGGGAGGTCGTCGAAAGACTCTGTGTACTTTTTTTGCCGGACGGGCAAGGCGTTTTTTTTTCGACGGGAGGTCGAAAGACTCTGTTTACTTTTTTTGCCTTGATGCAAAAAAAGTAACAAAAAAAGATCAAGGCTGGGAAAAAATG
>NZ_JAKLTR010000046.1 GCF_022012415.1 Terrimonas ginsenosidimutans | reverse complement strand
TCAACGCTTTTTCTTCGGCAGATAAATCCTTCCCTGCAATCCTATATAGAGTGGGTACTGCCGCGTGTCATATTCGGTCTTGACCATTTTCCGCAGTCCCATAGAAGCTTCCGGGCCGATACTCCATTGCATCGCCCGGTTATTACCAAAGCGGAAGGAAACGCCGGTTGTGAAACTGAACTGGAAACGCTTGAAGGCGTTTTTATCGTGATAATATGTCCCGCCCTGGAGTGTATCGTATGTTAGCGCATTCGTGGAAACAAGGTATCCGGCTGAGAAACCTGTATTCAGTATTACAGGCATTTTCTTACTCTTGTTCAACTGGAAGTTGAACAGCAAGGGGATCTGAGCGTAGTGATACCTGTTGGTAAATGTTTTCGTCTGCACACCCTGGTAAACACCGTTTGCCTGAACCTGCTGGGAGGCAAAATTATTAAAGGTCAGCCTTGTGTTTACATAACTTCCGATGCGGATATTATTGCTCTGATACTGGTATTGCAGGCCGCTGCTGAAGCCAACACGTTCAGACAATGGGAACTCCACCAATACCCCCGCCCTGTAAGACAGCCCGGGGTTGATATCCGAACGGGGAGAGTAAACTGGTCCGAATGCATTGACCGGTGGGGTTACCGGCTGCCAGAGACCACCGCCCTGTACGGGAGTGTACTGCACATTATCATAAGCCATATCCGCATGATTATTACCAACAAGGAATGGGCGGCTTACCGGACCTGACCCGCCAATGGCAAGATCAAGCGACCATTTAAGTTTTTTTGCGGCTTTTTTCCCGGGGCTCTTTGCCGGAACCTCAGCAGCAGATGGCTCCTCTTTGCTCACACTAAGTGCGCTGTCTGCCTTTGCCGTTATACTATCAATAATTGTTGGCGTTACAGCAACAATATCATGCTGCGTTTCATTGCTTTGAGCAGTGATTGGCGGGGCTGCAGTGGCGGATGTATCCGTTTTTGTATTATCCGCAGAACCTGTTGCTCCATTAATATCTGCCGGGATCCGCCCGGGTCGTTTTGTTTTTCCTTTTACTATGGCAGGATCAATTGACCCGGGAGAAGTCTTTTTATTTCCTGAAGACGCTTTCTGATCTTTTGCAGCAGTGGATGACTGACCGGTATGCTTCTGCTTTCCGGCCGGCTGCCCTGGCTTCGTGTGTACCTCGCTATTATCGGTTGCTGATAATGTGGCGTTGTTATGGCCGTTTTGGACCGGTGCTGCTTTATCTTTTGCTGTCAGATCGTTATTGTTATTGTCAGTGCCTGGATTATCTCCCTGGCCTTGTGCTTGTTCCTGTTTAGTGGGAACCGTTTCGGTTTGCTTCGGATTTCCAGTCTGCACACCTGTCGTCGTTGCCGGTGTTGTTCCGTGTGGATCTGTTCCCGTTTTACCCGCAGAAACAGCATTGCCTGCCAGCGTTCTATCCTCTTTCCGGGTAAGGAAATACGTGGTGGAACCAAGCAAAGCAATGCCCGCGACCAGCCAGAAGGCAATGATCACGCGCCTCCTTTTTTTCTGTCGCAGTTCCTTCTCGACATTTTCCCATACAGTGGCTGAAGGACGTATGCGAAGTCCTTCCAGCTCCCGCTGTACCTGTTTATCAAATTCACTTTCCGGCATAACTTGTCTTTTTCTGGTCCGACGAATGTTTTTTCAACCAGGTGATCAGGAGATTCCTGGCCCTGGCGTATTGGGAACGGGATGTACCATCACTGATACCGAGCATTTCACCTATTTCCACGTGAGAAAATCCTTCAACTGCATGCAGGTTAAAGATGACCTGGTAGCCCTGCGGCAATTGCCTGATCAGGTCCGCCAGTTCTTTGGCCTGGATGCGGACGACAGGATCGTCCTGGCTAACCGGATGAAGATATTCTTCTGTGAAATACATTTCCTCCTGGTATTTGCGATGGCGTTTCAGGAAGTTCAGTGCGGTATTAACCATGATCCGGCGTATCCAGGCGCCCAGTTCACCTTCCTGTTTGTATTGATCGAGGTGATGAAAGACTTTGACAAAGGCTTCCTGGAGAACATCCTCCGCATCCCTCATAGAACGGGTATAGCGGTAGCAAACGCCCAGCATCGTTTCGGCATACATTTCATAAAGCTGCCGCTGCGCCTGAGGTTTTCCTTTCAGGCAATCCCTGACCAATTTCTGTTGCTCCATTTGTTCTGTTGCCATCCTGACACTGATCTATGAGTGAACGTTGCATTAGCGGAGGCAAAGTTAGGGATTGACTGCGGACGGCGGACCGCAGACATTCCGCCGCAGGTGTACAGGCGGAAGCACAGCCGGTAGCGTCAAATAAAAAACCGGAAACACTTCATTATGAGGTATTTCCGGTTCTGAATGTATTATCCGGCTTAAGACTGTTTCACTACAGTTATCGTCCGCGGTCTTTCTTATTTTATCTGGAAAGAACTTTTCACATCACCCCATGACAGAGAAACGGTGCCGTCTTTAGCAATAGCATAAGTAAGTGTTTCCTGCGGAGCCGAAAGTTTGGTTGTTTTGCCTTTTACACGGAGAAGGTCTTCAGATTCAGTGTATTCAGTACCCCATTTATCCCAAATTTTGTTGAGGATAAATGTCCATTCCCCACCGTTGGCCAGAACGAAAACGCCGTATTTGCCGGCAGGAACGCTCTTACCGTCGATCTTTACTTCTTTGCTTACTTCAAGTACGGTCGTCTTGTTAGCTCCCGCACGCCATACTTTACCATCTTTTGGTTCAACATCGTTTCCGATTGTACGGCCTTTCAAAGACGGCTGGCTGTAGTCGATCGACACTACCGTTCCGCTTTTCAGTGTTTCTTTGACCTGTGCCGGAGGACTTGCAGGTTTCTTTTTTGGAGCTTCCTGAGCGTGAGAGAACAAAGCTGTTGTAGCAGCTACTGCGAGAAGAAGTAGTGATTTCATAAATTATATTTTTAAAAGGATTTCTGAGTCGCTAAATCTACAAATAACCTGCCAGTGAAGTTCAATTATTGGATGAAAGGTCGGTTGATAATCGCTTTTTAATATTGGCAAGGCCGATCTCCATTCGCTGGCCGTTGGACTTTTCCAGTACGAGGCTGGCAAATTTCTCCCAGGGATACCAGCGGAGCTTGAAGTCCATCGTCCACTGAAGTGTAATTAGTCCTTTGTCCTGGTGCTCCATTACTTTCCAGGTATTCAAAACAGGTTTGATCCGTTGTCCTTGAAAAAAAGCCGTTACTTCATCAGCTTTTGCAGATTGCAGTTGCAGGATCACCGGTTTATCCGGGTTCTTATCATCGAGAATGATCCCGGCGAGTTTTCCATCTTTATAGATCGGTTTCACCGAATCAAATGAATCCAGGTTAGGATACCACTCCTTCCAGCGATCTACATCTTTGATCATTGCCAGCACACTATCCCTGTCCGCACGAATATCCGTGGCCCTTGACACGCGCACTTCAGAAGGGATCAATAAGGAGATCAACCAGACAATGGTGAACAAAAAAACGAAACTGAATATAGCGAGTTTAACAACCTTCATAACACGAATGAAACACTAATGGCCACGAATTTTCACGAATAATTTACCACTTAACGCAGATGTTCATGAATAATAACATTGCAAAACTAAACATTAAAATTCAACACCATTGGTGAACCAAATAATAGTGTGAATAATTTCCAAAACTCGAAATACTAATTCGCATTCGCGTTATTGCCACTTGATAACTTTCACCACGATCGCGTAGATCACGATGATCCAGATCCCAAGAATACCGATCTCCTTCCAGCAGTCCCAGATATGAAGACCTTCAAAGGAGATCTTCCGGACGGCATTGTTGAACTGCGTCAATGGAAGGAGGCTGCAGATGGTCTGCATCCATGCTGGAAATACACTGGTAGGGAAAAATGTTCCGGATAAAAGCATTTGGGGAAATCCGAAAAGATTGATCAGTAGCGGGATCGCCGTATCCGTTTTTGCGATACTGCTGAAGATCAGGCCAACACCCATCAGCAGGAACAGCATATAGACTGACATCAGCACCATTTCAATAAAGGTGACCGCGCCGTGTTGCAACGTAAAATTGAGAAAGAAATGGCCGAATAAAATCAGAACGACCACGTTGATCAACTGGAAAAATAAACGGCTTACGCCGATCCCGATCAGGATATTAAGACGATTGACCGGTGACGCATAAAATCTTTTCAATACAAGCTGTTCGCGAAGAGTAAAAAAGGTAAATGATACGCCAAAGAGTGTTGCAAAGAGAATAGAGAATCCAAGCTGACCGGGGAGTACAAAATCTATCTGGCGGTACTTCTTCCCTTCAGAGATTACAGGTTGCGCTAAGTGTACATATTCATTTTTGTCGGAAGACATTTTCTTCTCAACTGACAACCTGTGGTAATCCAGTATATTTTTCAATTGAAAAAATGAAACGCCGGCAGCAGAAGTGGAACGCGTTTCCACTACCAGTTTCGCCCCCCGGAGAGAGTCATTCACCTGGCGGATATTGATCACAGCCGTGAGTGCACCTTTTTCCAGGTCGGCATTCATTTGCCCTTGATCCGTATAACGGGCAACTTTCAATGTTGGGTTAAAACGCAGGTCTTTATAATAATCATTTGTACTGTCCGATCCTGGTGCAAAGGCGATCTTGAAAGTCGGTGCGCCATCCTTACCAAAGGCCCCAAAAATCAGGATGAAAATGATAGGGAATAATAAACTGAACACAACCGACGTTGGATGCGCAAAGATCGCTTTGAAACTAGCCCTGGTGATGGCCCAGAGTGCTTTAGCCTGACTGTACTTTTGGGGCATGTAGAATGATTGGGTGCAAACGTAGGGAAAAAGCGTGAGAATAGG
>NZ_JAKLTR010000045.1 GCF_022012415.1 Terrimonas ginsenosidimutans | reverse complement strand
GGTCAACGGTCAACGGTCAACGGTCAACGGTCAACGGTCAACGGTCAACGGTCAACGGTCAATCGCCGTTCATCCAATTTCCCCCATCTCCCCAACAGGTTTTTTCCACGCCTGACGTCTAAGACTCGTGTTTTCTATATCTTTCACACTCATCCAAAAACAATTCTAACATGAGAAGACTAACTGCGGTGCTCTCCATGATGGTCGCCGGGCAGATGTTGTATGCTCAGGAAAAGATCAACCTGGAAGTAATCAACAAGATCAAAGCAGAGGGAACAACCAACTCACAGGTGATGGACATTGCATTTCACCTGACCGATGCAAACGGACCACGCCTTGCCGGCTCTCCCGGTTACACAAAAGCGGCTAATTGGGCGAAAGAATCGCTTGGCAAATGGGGCCTCGTTAATAATGCACTCGAACCATGGGGTGAATTCGGTAAAGGATGGGAGCTCAAGAAAAGCTATGTAGCAATGACCGCCCCTTATTACAAGCCGCTGATCGCTTATCCGAAAACATGGACCAAAAGCACTGCCGGCTTGAAAAACGCTGAAGTATTACTGATCGAAGCAACGGATTCCGTTGGATTGACGCGTTATGCAGGTAAATTGAAAGGGAAAGTATTGCTTATTTATAAAGGTGATACCCTTCGCCAGACATTTAAAGCAGACGCTGTTCGTTATACGGATGAAGAGCTCAACAAAATGGCCGCTGCCCAGCCTCAGGCTCAGCAGCAACGCCGCCCTCAGGTTGACCCCAATGATACCGCAGCAGTACGCCGTATGCGTGAGCAAATGGCCCGCCAGGGTGGAGGTGCCGCTCAGGTGCTGAATATCCTGAAAACAATGGCTGAAAAAGAAGGCGCTATCGCTTTGCTCAGCAGCAGCCCGCGCGGTCATGACGGAACATTATTCGTACAGGGCGGTGGCAGCTACGCTGTTGGCGCTCCTGATAATTTCCTGGACATTATGCTGACTCATGAAGACTACCTCAGCATGTGCCGTCTGATCAAAAAAGGCGTTCCGGTTAAACTGGACGTAGATGTAAAATCTGAGTTCAATCAAAAAGATACAAAAGGATATAACGTAGTTGCAGAGATCAAAGGAACTGATCCTTCCCTGAAGGATGAGATCGTGATGCTCGGTGGTCACCTCGATAGCTGGCAGTCTGCAACCGGCGCAACAGATAACGCAGCCGGTAGCGCTGTAATGCTTGAAGCTGTTCGCATCCTCAAAGCATTGAACATTCAGCCACGCCGTACGATCCGTATCGCACTCTGGGGTGGGGAAGAAGAAGGCCTGCTGGGTTCAAGAGGATATGTAAAAAATCACTTTGCAGATCCTGCAACAATGGAACTGAAACCTGAACACGCTAAATTCTCTTCTTATTTCAATATTGATAACGGTACCGGTAAAGTAAGAGGGATCTATCTCCAGGGCAATGATAAAGTAAAAGACATCTTTACTCAGTGGCTCACTCCATTCCATGATATGGGTGCTAAATGGGTGACCATTTCCAACACTGGCGGCACTGACCACCAGTCATTCGACGCAGTTGGTCTGCCAGGCTTCCAGTTCATTCAGGATCCGATCGAGTATAATACAAGAACTCACCACACGAATATGGATTCTTATGACCACCTGATCCCTGAAGATCTTCAGCAGATCTCTGTTATCGTAGCTTCTTTCGTTTACAATGCTGCGATGAGAGACGAAAAACTTCCACGTAAAGAATTGCCTCAACCAAGAGGTGCGGGTGGAAGAGGATTCTAAGAGCAAGGATCGATTCTGTCAGATGTGGCTTTAGCAAAACCTGATCACTTATAAAACGGCAAAGCCCTTCTTTTTTTTAGAAGGGCTTTGCCGTTTTATAAAATGTCTTTTTTGATCGGACAACCAGCCATTACTATTTCGCTGTCCCAAGCGGGAAAAGAATTCCCACGTTCAAGCCAATATTCCTGTTCTTCGCATCGGCAGTATTTACCACATCAGTAAGTCCATGGTAATAGGCCACATCAGCATTAAGCCAGGTCGATTTTGCAACGCGTACGTTCAGGCCGACAGCGCCCGTCAAACCAAAGTCAAATGATTCGGAAATGTCTTTTGTCTTAACAGTGTTCGCGACATTCCCGTTGACATACTGCTTGTATTCGCCACCTACAAGAAAACCTAAGGAAGGACCTACGGAGATCTTTGGACGTACTTTGTTACCATACTCTCCAAAGAAATAGATACCCTGTAAAGGAACCCGGATATAATTAGCCCGGTATACAGACTTATTACCATTAACCGCTTCCACAGTTTCCCCTTCACTGGAAAATTTTACATCAGCGCTAATGCCCCAATGGCTCACAAAACTGTAGACTAATTTACCTCCTATATTATACGAGGAGTGAAATTTTCCATCCTGACTTCCATTGTCAGAACTTGTCCATGCATGCCCGAATCCGGCAGTCGGGCCAAGAGATAGATTTTGCGCGTGTACAGCCGTTGCGCCTGAGGCAAATGCCAGTACAATCATGATTCTTTTCATAATACGTAATTTAATACGTGGGAAGCGATAGAAAAACCATGCCAGAGGAGCGACCGCACACCTCAGATATCTCTTTTAACACTCAACGCCTTACTGGCACAAAAGAAAAAAATCATTGAAGATGAGAATACATATCCATCGTTAATGGTCAGATATGATAAAGAGGATTTCTTAAGTAGTAAGTGTCTGCAGTGTTCTTCGCAAACTACTTCGGCTTCTGATAAATAAACCTCACCATCGCATTCTTCTTATCATCCGATGACATGAACAACTGGTAACGCTTATCATTTGCGTCAACGATCATCAATGCCGTATTGGGAGGGATCGTACCGAGGTTTTCTCCAAACATGACCAACTCCTGCATCTGCTCATCAAGCGTAATGCGTACATAGGCAGTAACGGGTTTGGTCGACAGTAATTTTCTGGAAACGATAGGGAAGTTATTCGCGTATACAGAGATCGTGTCGCCATCGATCTGGCCGTTATCGTAGAAATCCAGACGGATCGTGCCTGTATCAACAAAGATCTCTTTTACCAGGTCCATTTTTTTTGATGCAACGTTAGCCGGCAATTCCGGACGGAATGCAGGTTTGTTGATCCGCGTCATGATGATCGTACCGGGAGGGCAGGTTGTTTTTCCATCCATTGTTTTCCCGGACCAGTTGCCGCGCAATTGTTCCTCTTTACCATCGGTATGAAACGTGAGCTGGTATTTTTTGATGCACGGGACACAGTCCGCCGGAATGCGGAACACAGACACGCGTTGTTCCTCGATCGTCAATACTTTGTTTGCAGTGTCATAAACACCTTCAAAGATTTCTTTCACATAATTCGATGTGTCCGAGTAGTGGTATGAATTACCGGAGATCTTGTCACTGTTGATCTGTAACTGGAATTCGATATTGTACACAGGAAAACAACCGCCGGGTTCCATGATCAGGCGTCCTTTCCAGAAACCATTCATGTCCTGGGCATCGCTACAGATAGATAAAGTAAGAAAGAGGAGAAGTCCTGTTAATCTTCGCATGTGAATTGAAAATAGCGGAAAAACTGTAAGCTATTTTAAAAAATTACAGAAACGGTCAAAACGCTACGGTTTTTCATACCGGAAGCGAACCAATGCATTTTTTTGTTCGGTTGATGTGATCCGTACTTCGAAGCGTTGCCTGCCGGCCTCAACGATCATCAGTGAGGTATTGGGAGGTATACGTCCAAGATTCTCCGCCACCATCACCAATTCATGTTCAGGGTTCTCTTCATCCATTTTCAGGCTCAGCGTCAACGGAGCTGCCGTCAGCATTTTTTTCGACAGCACAAGACGTTTATCCAGGTACACGGAAATTGTATCACCATCGATCTCTCCATTATCAAAGATCTTGACGGTTACATTCGGATCGTTCACGACAAGCGCCTTCATCAGTTCATTTTGCCGGGTCTTCAGCACTTCTGGCACAGGCACACTGGAAACCGGAGGTTTGATCACGGCAATAGTAGGTTTTTCCGGTTCCCGGGGAGGAACCGTTGTCACTTTCGCGACTGCGCTATCCTTTGGCTGCTTGCTCACCGGTTTCTGAACAACGGGCGGCTTTTGTGGTTTGACAGCAGGCTGTTTTGCAGTCGTATTTGACTTTGTTGTATTTGAAGTAGTTGTCTTTGTTGTATTCGGCGTTGTTACTTTTGGGGTCGTTGTTTTCGGGGCAGGGGAGGACGTGTTCTTTTTATTCGTTGTCAGGCTATTCGGTGTAGCGTTCGTCTTATTGTTATTGGTGGTAGTGTTGTCCGCGGGTATGTTTTCCTGTGGTTTTGTGATCAGCGGTTTTGGGGTAACCGCGATCTTGGTGTCCCGTAAAAAAGGTTCAAGATAAAATTCTGTGGTCGGTACTTTACGCAGGAATACACGGCCACCGCCACATTCACCCCATGGATAAGGATTTTCACGGCCCTTTACTTCTGGTTTACCGAGATAAGTGCCTTCCAGGAATTCCTCTCTGCCGGAACGGCTGTAGACCAGGTCATAATTCATAATGCAGGTGCCCCCAAGCGGGTTCTGCACTTCAACCGTTTGTATTTCGTGGATCCTGAAATTTTTGGAGTCGGAGACATAGCTGCCTGTCATCGTAGCCTTGCCATAGAATCGTTTATCATCCTGCCAGGAGTAAGACACCCCTTTGATAGAGACTTTACCGCTCGGGCTTTGGCCAACCTGGAACTCCAGTCTGTAGCGGTCTCCGCCACTTCCAATGAAATAGCCACGCCAGATTCCCGTCACTTCCTGTGAAAACGAACTGAACTGAAAAGCCCAAAGAAAAACAAGCGTAAAAAGTCCTTTCACAATCCTTTTCATAAAGGATCGAAATTAACGAATCTGTTCGTAATATGGCCGTGCGGTGTGGGGCAATAGTTTGTTAAACTTGCAGTGGGCCTTTTTTCGACGGGAGGTCGAAGACTCCGTTTACTTTTTGCCGGAGGGGCAAGGCCTTTTTTTTCGAGGGGTTGCCGCGAAGTGACCTTCTACTTTTTTTGCCGGCGGGCAAGGGCGC
>NZ_JAKLTR010000044.1 GCF_022012415.1 Terrimonas ginsenosidimutans | reverse complement strand
CTTCCTGGCTACGCAACCGGGCGTGTCCGGCAAACCAAAGGCGTATTTGAACTGGGTCTTGTTTGATGAGCAGTTTAAGTTTGTGGGGAGTTCGAGTTAGGCGGAGCCGGTGGAAAGCAGTGGTGTGGTGAAGGAACTTAACAAAACCGGTATGCCGGTAAATAAGAACGGATATTTGTATATTGTAGCCAGCCCCGGGCAATGCCCCGGGGTGAGTAATGAGACGAACAGTGATGTGTTCTTTGATAATTTACAGGTGACGCATGTGCGGGGGAGTTTGTTGGAGGAGAGTCATTATTATCCGTTTGGGTTGACGATGGCGGGGATATCGTCGAAGGCGTTAACGTTCGGAGAGCCTGGAAATAAATACAAGTATAACGGCATAGAGTTAGGTACTGAACTTGATATTTACGAAGCGTTTTATCGAAACCTTGATCCTCAAACAGGCAGATGGTGGCAGATAGATCCGAAGACGGAGAATATGGAGATGTGGTCACCCTACGCTTCCAACTATGATAATCCAATTTTTTATAGCGATAAACTCGGCGATGAAGGCCAGGCATGTTGTCAATGGCTTGTAGATGCAAAAAACTGGATTGCGGATAAGGGTAAGGAGGTTGGGAATTATGTTATAGGCTTAGCTACAGGGACAGCCGTTGCTATAGTTGACAATACAACTGGTTCTAATCTTCGGGGGCAATTGGCACCTTCGTATGAAGGGCAGGGCTCGGCTGCGATTGGATGGAATACGGGACTTAATACCGGAGACTTAGCATCGGTTGCTATAGGTGCTGTAGAAACAACTGTAGGAGGAGGGATGGCTGGAGGCGGAACGTTAGCAACAGTAGGAAGCGGTGGAGTAAGTGCGCCTGCTTCAGTACCAGTAGCTGCAACCGGTGTGGCTGTGGCGACTCATGGTATTTTTACAGCGGGTAATGCGGCAGACAATTTTGCTAATCAGAATGGAAGAGTTAATACATCTGGTAATAATCCTTATGGTTCTAAAGGGAAGCCTGATCATCAGCAGAAAGTAAGTGACCTCCAGAAAAAGGCTCAGAGCGAAGCTAAAGCCGGGGAAACAGTTGTTACTGAACGTAAAATAAATAATAGTAATTCCAACCGGAGACCTGATGTTCAAATTGTTGATCAAAATGGTCAAACGCGCAAGGTGTTTGAAGCAGAACGCAAGCCTCAGAGCCAAAGGAACGTTAAACGGGAGGCTGAATATAAACAATTAGGTCTTCAGCAGGAGACCCATAAAGTTGGACCCTAATGTCACAGATAGATTTCTTTGTATGTAATTCAGAAAGAAGAGACTTGCTTTCACTATGTTTGGGAAACGGGCTAACCCTTATTCCTGATATGCATTATCAGGATAATAGTTATATGAGTATAAAAGATTTTGACGGCCTAGAATTATATAACGATAACTCACCAAAGTTTTATTTGACTTCGCAGAAATTTACATTCTATCCATTTAAAATCGACTCTGTAATTAACAGTGGTCGTCTGATTTACTATATCGTACAACGTCAGGGGGGGCCTTATATTGATTTTTTTACCCCTGTTCTTGGAGAAGTTAATAATAATATTATCGGGCCAGGGTTTGTTGGGATTTTTCCATTTTATTATAATGGGCTACAAAAAATTCATCCTAATCAGGAATTTATTAAGGCTTATAAAGAGCTTGTTATAGCTATAAAAAAGATAAGCGTTAAAGTGACTTTGGGTCGTAGAACATTTTGGATAGGTAAAGAAACTGTTGATTTAGTAAAGCGAGGTAAAGTGAGGCTTTTGCCAATTTCTGGAGTAGATATAGCTACTTTAATTTAGCTAGCTTATTTCGAATTAGTCTATAACATAATTGTAAAGTAAAAAGCCCGGCGCGTAGCCGGGCTTTTTATATTTATAGCGTTCCCTGCATTTTTAATTTAGCGATGAATGAGATGGATATCAAAGTTGGAAATAAATATTTGGCCGAACATATCGAAACCCTAAATAGTGTGGAGCTAAGAGAGATGATCAAAAGTAATGACAGTTAGAGGTTGAAAGTAGTTGTAGTCGAACTACAAATGCTGCACCGATCCTATATCAGTTGCCTTCGACAGGAAATAAGGTGTTCGGTCTCGGTCGGCAAGCAAGTCTTGCGCCAGCCCAGTGCCAGGCCACGTAGTTTTTATTAAGAATGTTGCCGCGGCCTGGCACCGCCCTCCGCTACGCTGCGCAGGCTGTCACAGGTCTTGCGTTGCTTTCCTCGCCTTCACTCCGGCCGCGCCTCTGTCTGCAGCGCCATCCCCCGCTTAGTGTTCTTAGGTTGAACGTTCATTAAGTCTGGCGGGGGCTGTGGCTGCATCCAGGCGGCCTCCTCCGCGCGACCGCCACCTGCCGGCGTCGGCAGCCTTTAGCATCTTATACGCCTCCGCTACGCTACGGCTCATGAATAAGGTGCCAGGGGCCTCTGGCTGCAATCGGCCTCGTTCCTGGGCCTTCTCTTGCAGCGCTGCCTTCCGCATGGCGGGTGGTGGCGACGGCCAGCCTTCCTTCTCTACGCTGCGGTCGTCGTGCCTCCTCCCTTGCTTCGTTCATGCAGGCTGTCCCCGCCAATAGCGGGGCGGGCTCTGCCAACTTACAGCAGGAACAATCATAATCCATCGCCAAACCTGCCGCAGCCGCCGGAACAATCATTCAGCTTGTTATTGAACTCTGGCGGCTTTGGCTTGCAAAAAAAACTTATTCGATTGCCCCGGGAATTATCGTTCTGATCGATAGCTCAAGCGGGCAATCAACTAAGTTTTTTCGCCGTCGTGCACCCCGCGAACAGACGGCATGAGATACAGCAATGACTTCACTTTTTTCTTTCAATTGAAAATAAAAGCTATTACTTTTAGGGCTGTAGCAGTTCTTTGAGACAACACCCAAACCGGTTCCCCAAAAATGAAAGGGGAGTTAAAAATGGGTTGGAGATTATTATCCGTTCGGGCTTACTATGGCGGGGATATCCAGCAAAGCATTATTGTTCGGAGGGTCTGAGAATAAATACAAGTTCGGAGGAAAGGAGCTCAACAATAAAGAGTTCAGTGACGGCGCAGGACTGGAAACTTACGACTTCGGTGCAAGAAACTATGATCCGCAGATTGGTAGATGGCATGTAATAGACCCGCTGAGTGAAAAGATGCGGCGGTTTTCCCCTTATAATTATGCATTCGACAATCCCATCAGATTTATCGATCCTGATGGAATGGCGCCATCGGACATTATTATTGAAGGGTCTGAAAAATTTAGAACCAAAACATTTAATCAGTTGCAACAGTTAAGCAGTACGCCGCTTGTCATGTTAAAAAATGGGCAAGTGATTGAGGCTTCTAAAACTAAAACGATGCCTAGAGAATATATTCAAATGTCGGGTACTGTGGAGAACTTTGGTGGGGGAAACATGCCTTTGCCCAAATCTAAATCGACCTCCATTATCGCGTCGTTAATCAATGATAATAATGACGTTTTTATTAAAGAAGCTGGGGTTGGCAAATTTTCGGAAGTTGGAGATAAACGATATCGGGGGAAACCCTACCAAATGACAATGCGACAGCTGTCCATGATCTTAAAGCTGCGACGGATGCAAATGGTAGTGGATCTGGGAGTGATATTGCATATAATCCAGATAAACTAGGTGAAAACATCCGAAATGAAGATGGTACTACTGGTCGCCCTCCACAGATAGGTCTTATACACGAATTATCACATGCATTTTTAAATAGTTTAGGACGCAAGAATTCCTTCATCGCAACTTTCACTAATGATCCTGATACAAAATTTAAAGGAATTATTAGTATGGAGGAAATAGACGTAAGAACAAATTATGAAAACCCAGCTAGAAAAGAACAATTTATAAAGCCAAGAGCTACTAACTTTTAACTAAAGGAAATGATTATTCTATATCGTATTTTTATTGTTTGCTTTTCGGTATGCATATTTTTCACAACTAGTGTATGTGGGCAGGAAAATCAGATTGTGTTGACTAGCTGGACTGCAAAAACGATATGTGATCTAGAGTCGAAGAAAAATAGAACCAAAGATTCTTTTCTGATAGATCAGATGTCTAGGCGTCAGATGTTCATAGTAAACCAAAATGGCGAACCTTCATTCAGATTTTGCTCTGTTGAGTTGTTTAAGCAGCTAAGGCTTGAGTGTATAGAATTTGTAATCGAAGAGTTTATGTCTGGAGAGCAATTTTCTTATAACGTTTATGTTTTTACAAATACAGACAGTGTCTTTAGCTATTCATATAATAAGGGTTTAAGGTTGGAAAAGCAAGTAAAAAGGAGTAGCAAAAATTTTTCTGGAGATTCTAATCCTGAGCTTTTTTCGGCGGATCATTTTTTTATTTCGACGAAGTTTAGAAAGGGAAATATAGAAAGTGTGGATGCTGATTTTTATTTAATCAATGAACTAGATTATCTGCGCAAGTTGACTAATTAATGTCAAGTTTCATTGGAGGAGAGTCATTATTATCCGTTTGGGTTGGTGATGGCGGGGATATCCAGCAAGGCATTATTGTTCGGAGGGCCTGAGAATAAATACAAGTTTAATGGCATCGAACAGAATAATGATTTTAGCCTTTACATGTATGATGCCTTTTACAGAAATCTCGACCCACAGATCGGGAGATTCTGGCAGCTTGACCCTAAGCCAAGCGACTCAATAAGCTTGTATGCTTTTGTTTTTAATAATCCCATTAAGTATTCTGATCCTTTAGGTGATACTATCGGTATTTCGCTTCTTAACTCTGGCTACGAAAAGCCAGCTATAAGAGCAAGCGAAAAAAGGACTCTTGCAAAAAACTAAGAACAACGGAGTTTTCGAGGTCGCATCAAATGGACATTCGGGAGCGATAGCTTACGTTGCTGACAATGGAAATGAACTTCAAGCTAGTACTCCCGGGGAGTTCAAAAAAATAATGTCCAAAAAACCGGAGTGGAATAAAGCATTAGCAAATGGGGGTGTAAAAACCTTGATCTTATTAGGCTGTAATACTGCATCGGAGGAATATATTACTCAGGATGGAAGGAAAATAACACGGCCTGATACGTTTGCCTAGATGATTTCAAAAGAATTTCCCAAAATAGAGGTCGTTGCTGCAGATGGGTATGTTATCCACGGATATAAAAATGGAGAAGCCCATGTTCTCGGTGTCAGCAATCATAAGAATGATGTCGGGTTTATTACATTAAAAGAAACGTGCAGGTTTCAAAAACACCAATACCTGTGCAGTTCAATGGGCAGAAAATCAAACAAGATGAAAAATAAATTAATTACATTGGCTTTGATCAGTCTTCTAATATGCCAACTATCTTCCTGTGAAGAAAAGAGTGCATTGTCCGCCGAGACCGTGAAGGCGGACGATTCATTTCCCAAAATAGACACGATGTATGAAGTGCTAGATCGAGCTTTAGAGAAAGGCGATAAAAAAGCATATAATAAAGTCTCGAATTATTTCTTCATGAGGGATAAATATGAAGATTTTTTATATGCAGCCATAATCATGGCGAATAAATACCAAAGTCCGGAAGCACATTTGGATGTCTATAAAATATTAAATGGAACTCGCTCCCAGGGAAAGCTCTCTAATTTGGATTCGAATTCAAAGAGATTGGCTGTTTATTATTTGCTCAGATCCTACGAACTTGGATTAGACAATTCCAAAATTATAGTTAATCAACTATTTAAAGATAGTGTTGCCTTCCCAAAATCAGGACAGTATCGATGAAAGAACATGGATGGGATCATAGTGGTAAAGTAGCTGGTGGCAAAGGTGGGGGGGAATTGATTTATATAAAGATAAAGAATGGTGTTAACGGAA
>NZ_JAKLTR010000043.1 GCF_022012415.1 Terrimonas ginsenosidimutans | reverse complement strand
GGTGTAAACGAAAAAAGCCTCACAGTTTCCTGTAAGGCTTTGTTTCAATAAATATGGCAGCTACCTACTCTCCCGCATTGTGGTGCAGTACCATCGGCCATGAGGGGCTTAACTTCTCTGTTCGGGATGGGAAGAGGTGAACACCCTCGGAAAAACCACCATAAGATGATGAACATTTAAAAAGTAATTACAACAGAGTAACACTCTTGTCAATGTTGCGCTTTCCGCGCGAATAAGATCATATTGGGAAAGTTATAAAGGGCTCTATTAACACCTGTTTTTAGAAAACAGATAAAAAAAATTAAAGCGTACGGGCAATTAGTACTACTCGACTTCGCTGTTACCAGCCTTACATCTATAGCCTATCAACGTCATAGTCTCTGACGGCCCTTAAAAGTAAACTCATCTTGAGGAAGGTTTCACGCTTAGATGCTTTCAGCGTTTATCCTGTCCGTACATAGCTACTCAGCATTGCACCTGGCGGCACAACTGATACACCAGCGGTACGTACGACCCGGTCCTCTCGTACTAAGGTCATGTCCTCTCAATTTACTTGCGCCCACCACAGATAGGGACCGAACTGTCTTGCGACGTTCTGAACCCAGTTCACGTGCCACTTTAATCGGCGAACAGCCGAACCCTTGGGACCTTCTCCAGCCCCAGGATGTGACGAACCGACATCGAGGTGCCAAACCTCCCCGTCGATATGAGCTCTTGGGGGAGATCAGCCTGTTATCCCCGGAGTACCTTTTATCCTTTGAGCGACGGCCCTTCCATGCAGAACCGCCGGATCACTTTAGCCGACTTTCGTCCCTGCTCGACCTGTATGTCTCACAGTCAAGCACCCTTATACTAATGCGCTCTACGTACGATTACCAACCGTACTGAGGGTACCTTTGCAAGCCTCCGTTACTCTTTAGGAGGCGACCACCCCAGTCAAACTACCCACCATGCACTGTTTCCCGCAAGGGATTAGACTCTAAATCAAAGAAGGTTGGTATTTCAACGACCGCTCCACAATGGCTGGCGCCACTGCTTCAAAGCGTCCCAACTATTCTACACATCCGTAATTCAAAATCAATGCAAAGTTGTAGTGAAGGTTCACGGGGTCTTTCCGTCCCGTGGCGGGTAACCGGCATCTTCACCGATACTACAATTTCACCGGGCTCGTGGAGGAGACAGCGTTCAACTCATTAGACCATTCGTGCAGGTCGGAACTTACCCGACAAGGAATTTCGCTACCTTAGGACCGTTATAGTTACGGCCGCCGTTTACTGGGGCTTCAGTCAGGAGCTTTGGCTTGCGCCGAACACCCTTCCTTAACCTTCCAGCACCGGGCAGGTATCAGGCTCTATACGTCATCTTTCGATTTTGCAGGGCCCTGTGTTTTTGTTAAACAGTTGGTTGAACCATTTTACTGAGACCATCCGAAGATGGTACGCTTTATCCCGAAGTTACAGCGTCAATTTGCCTAGTTCCTTCTCCACGGCTCACCCGAGCGCCTTAGAATACTCATCCCGTCTACCTGTGTCGGTTTGCGGTACCGGCTGCTATACTCGCTTTTCTTGGAAGCATTTTCAGTACTGCGCTTCACCCGAAGGATCCACTCTCCAATTCCGTCTGGATAGGTACCTAGCATGCTCCGTCACTTTCATTGTATAGCAGGCGCAGGAATATTAACCTGCTTTCCATCACCTGCCCCTTTCGGGTTTGGCTAAGGACCGGGCTAACCCTGATCCGATTAACGTTGATCAGGAACCCTTAGACTTTCGGCGAATAGGTTTTTCACCTATTTTATCGTTACTTATGCCTACATTTTCTTTTCTAACCGCTCCAGCATACCTCACAGTACACCTTCGATGCAGTCAGAATGCTCCCCTACCGATCATCCGCTTAGCGGCGATCATAGAGCTTCGGTTAGTAGTTTGATGCCCGATTATTTTCCGTGCAAGACCTCTCGACCAGTGAGCTGTTACGCACTCTTTAAATGAATTGCTGCTTCCAAGCAAACATCCTGGCTGTTATAGAAGTCTCACCTCGTTTGATCAACTTAACTACTTATTAGGGACCTTAGCTGCTATTCTGGGTTATTTCCCTCTCGGCCACGGATCTTAGCACCCGCAGCCTCACTCCCGGAGATATCTGTTAGCATTCGGAGTTTGTCAGGGTTTGGTAGGCGGTGAAGCCCCCTAGCCCAATCAGTAGCTCTACCTCTAACAGACTTCATAATCCGAGGCTGTTCCTAAAAACATTTCGGGGAGAACGAGCTATCTCTCAGTTTGATTGGCCTTTCACCCCTACCCACAAGTCATCCCAAGACTTTTCAACGTCAACGGGTTCGGTCCTCCAGTTTGTGTTACCAAACCTTCAACCTGCTCATGGGTAGATCACAAAGTTTCGCGTCTGCCCCCACTGACTATACGCCCTATTTGGACTCGCTTTCGCTACGGCTCCGTTGTTTAAAAACTTAACCTCGCCAGTGAGGAGCAACTCGTAGGCTCATTATGCAAAAGGCACGCCGTCACTATTGCTAGCTCCGACCGCTTGTAGGCGCACGGTTTCAGGTACTATTTCACTCCCTTGTTTAGGGTGCTTTTCACCTTTCCCTTACGGTACTGGTTCACTATCGGTGTCTGAGGAGTATTTAGCCTTACCAGATGGTGCTGGCAGATTCAGGCAGGATTCCTCCGGTCCCGCCCTACTCAGGATACTGCTCGTCCTGCTCAATTTACGCTTACGGGGCTATCACCCGCTATGGCTCCACTTTCCAGAGGATTCAACTTGATGAGCTCTTCTAAATGCAGTCCTACAACCCCGAAGCGGCACGCCGCTCCGGTTTAGGCTATTCCCTTTTCGCTCGCCACTACTCAGGGAATCACTATTGTTTTCTTTTCCTCTCCCTACTTAGATGTTTCAGTTCAGGAGGTTGGCTCTCTTTCGAGTAATACGCCTTCAGCGTACTGGGTTGACCCATTCGGAAATCCAGGGATATAATACTCGTGTGCAGTTCCCCCCGGCTTATCGCAGCTTACCACGTCCTTCTTCGCCTCTCAGACCCAAGGCATCCACCATGCGCCCTTAGTTGCTTTAAAAAATTTAAAAAACTAGAATTATACTTATTGTTATTCTTGTAGTTGTTACCCGACCACATTTCTTCAGACCAACCAATAAATTGGTGATATTTCTAAAATTGTGATCGAAATAGATAATAAAGTTATCCTTTATAACATTTATTTTCCCAATATGTCAAAGAGCTCTTCACGAATGGAACACTAATGATCACGAATGACCCCTAATGCTCCCTAACAACGTGACGTAGTTGATGGTATGGTTGCGAACCAACAGACCTAAAGTCAACATCATATTTCAAAAGAACTTTCTCTACTAAATAACCTTTGTTATCGTTCGCTTTGGTGGAGGATATCGAGTTTCGAACCGATGACCCTTCCGACTTACCGTCGGAATGCTCTGGCCGACTAACTCCGTAACATCCTCTGTGGAGGATATCGGAGTCGAACCGATGACCCTCTGCGTGCAAGGCAGATGCTCTAGCCAACTGAGCTAACCCCCCAAAAACTTTTGTAGACCCGAGCAGATTTGAACTGCTGACCCCTACATTATCAGTGTAGTGCTCTAACCAGGCTGAGCTACGGATCTGTTTGTTGTAGCCCCCGTGATTACGGGTTACATTTTTGCTAAATAAAGAACTTAAATAGATCCCGGATCAAGTCCGGGACAATAAATTAAAAGAGGGAAACAATAGCCAGTAAGTCATTTGTTGTAGCCAGTCCGAAGACTGCTCAACGTTGCTCTAAAAAGGAGGTATTCCAGCCGCACCTTCCGATACGGCTACCTTGTTACGACTTAGCCCCAGTCACTAGTTTTACCCTAGGCGGCTCCTTGCGGTTACCGACTTTAGGTACACCCAGCTTCCATGGCTTGACGGGCGGTGTGTGCAAGGTCCGGGAACGTATTCACCGTAGCGTTGCTGATCTACGATTACTAGCGATTCCAGCTTCATGGAGTCGAGTTGCAGACTCCAATCTGAACTGAGAAGAGGTTTTTGAGATTAGCTCCTTATCACTAAGTGGCAGCTCTTTGTCCTCTCCATTGTAGCACGTGTGTAGCCCTGGGCATAAAGGCCATGATGACTTGACATCATCCCCTCCTTCCTCGCGTCTTACGACGGCAGTTTCACTAGAGTTCCCAGCGTTACCTGATGGCAACTAGTGATGGGGGTTGCGCTCGTTGCGGGACTTAACCCAACACCTCACGGCACGAGCTGACGACAGCCATGCAGCACCTTACAGACCGTGTATTGCTACAAAATGAGCTTTCACCCACGGTCGATCTGCATTCTAGCCCAGGTAAGGTTCCTCGCGTATCATCGAATTAAACCACATGCTCCACCGCTTGTGCGGACCCCCGCCAATTCCTTTGAGTTTCAATCTTGCGATCGTACTTCCCAGGTGGGATACTTAATGCTTTCGCTCAGACACACACTGTGTATCGCGTATGTCGAGTATCCATAGTTTAGGGCGTGGACTACCAGGGTATCTAATCCTGTTTGATCCCCACGCTTTCGTGCCTCAGTGTCAATATTTGTGTAGCCAGCTGCCTTCGCAATTGGTGTTCTATGTCATATCTAAGCATTTCACCGCTACATGACATATTCCGCTAACCTCCACAATATTCAAGACCAATAGTATCAATGGCAGTTTCCGGGTTGAGCCCAGAGATTTCACCACTGACTTACTGACCCACCTACGCACCCTTTAAACCCAGTGAATCCGGATAACGCTTGCACCCTCCGTATTACCGCGGCTGCTGGCACGGAGTTAGCCGGTGCTTATTCAAATGGTACCGTCAGTTGAGCTAGAAAGCCCCTTTTTCGTCCCATATAAAAGAAGTTTACAACCCAGAGGGCCTTCATCCTCCACGCGGCATGGCTGGTTCAGACTTGCGTCCATTGACCAATATTCCTTACTGCTGCCTCCCGTAGGAGTCGGGCCCGTGTCTCAGTGCCCGTGTGACTGGTCGTGCTCTCACACCAGTTACTGATCGTAGGCTTGGTGGGCCGTTACCCCGCCAACTACCTAATCAGCCGCACAGCCATCTTCAAGTGATAAATCTTTAAAACCAAAGTGATGCCACTCCAGCTTACTATGGGGTATTAATCCGGCTTTCGCCGGGCTATGCCCCGCTCGAAGGAAGGTTCTGTACGTGTTCCGCACCCGTTTGCCGGTCGCCGCCCATGTATTGCTACACTGCGCTGCCCCTCGACTTGCATGTATTAAGCCTGCCGCTAGCGTTCATCCTGAGCCAGGATCAAACTCTCCATTGTAAATGTTGTTTGATTGCTGACTATTAACTTCAAAGTGTCCCATTTTATAAAAAACGAGAACCAAAAATTAACGTGTCAAATCGAATTTTATTCGCTTGACCTACCTTAGGTGTTAATCCAGTTTACTGAATTAACGTGCTATTGTTTCCCAACTTTCAAAGATCTTTCGGCCCTACTTCACCAGATCTCTCCGGCTTTTCTGCACCCCGTTTTTTCGAACGGATTGCAAAGGTAAGCGCCTTTTATATTCTAACCAAATATTTCTTAAGATTTCTTGCGATTTCTTCAAAGACATCCGGTTGATTATCAAACTGTTTGTAAAGAACTGCCCCGTTTTTTGAGGCGGACTGCAAAGGTAGAGCTTTTAAACTTTCCACCAAACTTTTTTTCAGCAAATTCATTTCTTTTTTTCACCCCTCACCTCCTTTTCTACCCACTTGAATCCTTCGCCTTAAATAGTGAAAATTCGAAAAGTAATCCCCTCTCTCCCAACTATTTACTTGCAGCGTCCAGTCACAATTTCTTCAGAGAACTACCCGCTTTTTGTCCTGCGGGGTGCAAAGATAAGGGCGTTTCAGTTCCTGCCAAATCTTTTTTGAACCTTTTTGCACAGCACTGTATAAGATCCACGACCAGCGCGGGTTTTAGCCGGTAAATATTTTTCAAAAGACCGGTAACTGGCTGGCGTAGAAGTATCGCAGAGGGCGC
>NZ_JAKLTR010000042.1 GCF_022012415.1 Terrimonas ginsenosidimutans | reverse complement strand
AGCTCTTTAACCTGACTACTGATCAGATCATTAACTATGATGGCAGGATGCCAAAGGAAGTGATGATTGAAGATAAGACCGCTGTTGAGCAGATGCGGTTGATACAGCAGTTAGACGAAGACGATAAGCAAACGATCTTCAAGCTCATTGATAAAATGCTCACCAATAAAAAGTTCAAGGACTTCTTTAATAAAAACATCGCAGCATTGTAAAAAGTAAAAGCCCGGCACGCACCGGGCTTTATTGTTACGATTCTTTTACACTTGCACAATCTAACACATAATAATATTTAGAAAAATCAGGGAGGATTTTCTGCTCAATGAAAAAGTTCAACTGCTCTATCTGGTTTGCATCAAGAATATAACCGTCATACAACAGAGGATCATCACTCTTTGGAGGAACGATCTCTTTTAATTTTTCAAATGGTATTATATCTACATTAATCTCATGTATAGAATCTCTGCTTCCCTTATCGTATGTTTCAATCCATCTTTCAACTTTTGGTAACATAGTATTTGTTTTATAATGCTAATACCGGGCCGCAGCTCCACCAGTGCCAATCGTAGCGGCTACGCCAATTAATTTCCAAATAACATAAACTGTCACTACTATCACCCCTGCTTTAACGGCAGTCTCTCCATTATTAAATGATCCGGTAGCTTGCGGCGGTGACGGAGATAGTGGCATATTATTTTGAGGATATAATAGCTTATCCAATGAAAAAGGATTCGAGTTATCCGGAAGAGGATTAAATTTAGGAGTTGTTCTTCCCGGTACGGGATCTTTAATCTGCTCCCCGGTTTCAGGGTCATAAGAGCCCTGATGCTTCTTTCCATTCTTATCATACTTTTCCACTTCTCCATGCTGCTTATCCCATTCTAATATTGATCCATCGGGAAGCTTCCATCTTTGTCGTCCGCTTTCAGGATTATACTGCCTTTTACTTGCATCATGGAAGCCAGGAAGCGTTTTAGGTGCCGGGAAGTAGTTACCATCAGGCTTAGTCGTATCTGCAACATCACCTAATATATCCACAAATTTAATTGGATTATTAAGCATCGCCGTATAAGAACTCCACGCATACATGCTATCTACTTTGGGATCTATTTGTAAAAATCTTCCTATTTGTGGATCATGCGTACGATAGAAGGATTCGTACAAATTAATATTAAAATCGCTGTTGAACTCATACTGCTGATACTTCTTCTTATTCTCAGGCCCTCCGAACGACAATGCCTTACTCGATATCCCTGCCATCGTCAACCCGAACGGATAATAACCGCCAACCACTTTTTAACTCCCCTTTCATTTTTGGGGAACCGGTTTGGGTGCTTCACTCAAAGAACTGCTACAGCCCTAAAAGTAATAGCTTTTATTTTCAATTGAAAGAAAAAAGTAAATTCATTGCTGCAACTCATGCCGTCTGTTTGCGGGATGCACGACGGCGAAAAAAATTTAGTTGATTGCCCGCTTGAGCTATCGATCAGAACGATACTTCCCGGGGCAATCAAACAAGTTTTTTTTGCAAGCCAAAGCCTCCATAGTACAATAACAAGTTGAACGATTATTCCGGCGGCTGCGGCAGGTTTGGCGATGGTTTATGATTGTTCCTGCTGTAAGTTGGCAGAGCCTGCCCCGCTATTGGCGGGAACAGCCTGCATGAACGAAGCAAGGGAGGAGGCACGACGACCGCAGCGTAGAGAAGGAAGGCTGGCCGTCGCCACCACCCGCCATACGGAAGGCAGCGCTGGGCCGGGAGTGCGAAGCCCGCCCCAAAAAGGCGGGCAAGCACGCAGGCACAGCAGAGGCCCCTGGCACCTTATTAATGAGCCGGAGCGCAGCGCAGGCGTATAATATGCTAAAGGCTGCTGACGCCGGCAGGTGGCGGTCGCGCGGTGGAGGCCGCCTGGATGCAGCCACAGCAACGCGGTCGAACTGAGTACACTTGCTTCTATAAGACACCAGCGGTGATGGCGCTGCAGACAGAGGAGCGGCCGGAGTGAAGGCGAGGGAGGCAACGCAAGACCTGTGACAGCCTGCGTAGCGCAGCGGAGCACCCGCAGCGCAGCGGAGGGCGGTGACAGGCAACGGCTAACATTCTTAATAAAAAAGCTCGTGGCCTGGCACCGGGCTGGCGCGAGGCTTGCTTGCCGACCGAGACCGAACACCTTATTTCCTGTCGAAGGTAACTGCTACAGGATCTGTTCAAGACCAGTTAAGCGATACGTTATTCCTTCATCGGATGATGGTGCTGTAATTCATTCTGCAGGTCTTCAAGTCCGCTAAGTTGATAGCGTTCTGTCGAGCTCACGTACTTATGTCCGGCCATGTATTGCACCTGTCGCAAATTATCTTTCTTCAGCCATTCTGTGATCACACTGCTGCGGATCTGTTTCGCGTTGATGATTCGCGGATTCAGTTTCTTCAACTGTTCGAACATGTGTTTAATACGATTGGCAACGTTGTTCTCGCTCACATCGCTGCGCTTGGGCATATAAAAAACATTTCCTGTTCGATAGCGATTGTCTTTCAGATAAGATTGCAACACCGGCAACTGAGCAGCTTTCAGCTCCAGTGTCCGTTCATTGGTTCTGGCCGTTCCTTTGATAAAGACCTTTCCTTCTTTCAGTTTAATGTCATCGATCTTCAGCCGCATGATCTCCGCCACCGTTAAGCCCTGCCAGATCATCAGCCCTAACATGCTCTTCTTTCCGGCATCAACATTTAACTGCAAGCTGTACTGCTGATACAGCTCTTCCATTTCTGCCATGGTTAAAAGATTGCTCGGAAGCTTTCTTACCAGTCCTTTGATGAACACACCTACGGCCGGATTATCTGCTCTCCTGCCATCAGCGATCAGATAAGTAAAGTAATGACGGATCACACCGGTCAGGTCATGGATCGTTCGTTTGGTCAGTTGTTGCTGATTACAATAACGAAGGAACCCGAACAGGTGATGATAGTTCATTGCTGCCTCATCGATATTATATTTCTCCACATAGCCGGTGAACCGCGCAATGTATTTTTCATAAGCGGATACGGTTGCTTGGCTGTATCCTTTTTGCTGCAGGTAATTGGTAAATATCATATAGATTGATTTTAAAAGGCTGCCTTCCCTTCAGGCTTGGGCAGCCAGGTGAGTATAAATTTGTGTACTGTCAAGATCGCCGTGACCCAGGAACTGCTGGATCCGCTCCAGCTTCATGCCTGATTGTAATAAGTGTGTAGCAATAGAATGACGCAGTGTATGTGTACCCACTTTCTTGTGCAGTTTCGCTTTCTTCGCCAGTCCCATGATGCGCACATACAGACTTTGTTTGTTCATTGGCCGGCCTTTGTTCGCATCCACAAAGAGATAACTATGATGACCGTCCTGTAACAACTGCGGCCGACCGTAGTCCATGTAAAAGCAGAGTTCTGTAAAGTTCTTGCCGGCCAGTGGCACGATGCGTCTTTATAATGCTTGCCTTTGCGCACATGGATTCTTTTGTTATTCCGGTCGATATCTTTCAGCTCCAAACTGGTTCCTTCATTCAACCGCAACCCGCAACCATAGAACACCGCTAACATCGCGCGATCTCTGATTCCTAACACACTGTCTCCCGTTACTTCGTATAAAGATTGGATTTCCTGCTTCGTTAACCAGGTTGGGTTTGCTCTCCCGCCATCCATTCTCTCCAGGTGGAACCCGATACCGCTCTGACCACTTTCGCGCAGGTAACGGCTGAACAGCTTTAACGCCTGTATCTGTTTATTGACATGACCACTGCCACAACCCCGACCAATGGTAGTTTGTATAAAGTGGTTGGCATCGACCGCCTCTAGTTGTTGCAGGATTGTCTTTTGCTGCTGCTCCTGGTACTGTAAAAAGTCTGTAACCGCTAACAGTAATGCAGGGGTGCTTAAAGGCGAGTAACCCAATAACACTAACCACTGGTTGAACTGTTCAGACAATAAGAGGTACTCTGCACTTTTGCAGCTTTTCTTTTCTGTTTCCCATAAAATATCACCTAACTTTACAAACGCCTTCTTATATCTGGCTTTTAAACGATAAATATGACTTTCGGCGAACATATCACCACCCTGCGTAAGCGCAAGAGCCTTTCCCAAGCTGACCTCGGCAAACTCGTCGGTACCTCCGGCGATATCATCGGCAAGTATGAACGTGATGAAGTAAAGCCTTCCATTGAAGTGGCTTCCAAAATCGCTGATGCCCTTGAAGTATCATTGGATTACCTGGTCGGAAAGACCAGCGTGGAGATAGGCAGCAGAACACTCAATCGCTTGCAGGATATACAAAAACTCAACGAACACGATAAGGCTACCGTGCTCGAGATACTCGATGCTTTTCTAAGAGACAGAAAAGCTAAAAAAGCTTATACCATTTAAAATAAAAAGCCCATAAAGGTTTTAAAACATTCACGCTTAAAAACTTCTATGATAGAAAATATAATCCCATTAATTATAGGTCTTGTATTCCTTTTTATAGCTATCAAGACATTGCGCAAGCATAATAAGCTTAAAAAAACAGGAATAACAACAGAAGGCGTTGTATACGATGTATTAAAGGAAGCGGATTCGTCTTTCAATTTCAGCTATCCTATAATCCGTTTTACAACCCTAACTCAAGAGTGGATCACAGAAACTGCTAACATTGGCACACTCCCTGGCTTCTATAAAAAGGGCCAGAAAGTTACAGTTATCTATGATCAAAACTCTCCAAAAGAGTTTACCCTCGATTCAAAAACAATCAGATTTATACTTCTCCTCTTTCTAATAATCGGCTTATTAACCACAACACTGGGAGTATATTTATTAATTCGTGTAAAACTTTAAAGACCCTTCTAGCTCCTCGTCTATATCTTCATCAAAAAGGAACTTATAAAGCCTTATAGTATCACCATTATTGTAGAACATAAAAATAAATCGATAAAACTTCTTCTCATACTTAGCCAAACAACTGTATATACCTATATCTTCTTCAATAAACCGCTTCTTCAATACCCGGAACCCTTTGTATGTGCCTGACATTTCATTAACCGAAACAAAACTTCTTTTAAGAAACAAAGTAGAAGAGTCCTCCAAACTTATATGGGGATTATTTTTTAACAATTCGTCTAGTGCAACTGAAGGCCTCTTTGCCTGAATGCCTTTAAAAAATGTTTCTATTAAAGGTAATGCAGTCTTATCAATATTATTCTTAGTTGACTGAGAACTGCACCCAATACCAATCAAAATAAATACTACCAGTATCGCTCTCATTTTATTCGTTTTTTATTTAGGCCCTTCCGGACTTTTCCCTCCAAAAAGTTTGGTAGCATCTTGTGCTAACGCCTTGCCGTATTCTCCAATAGCACCAAAGAAATTCGCAACCGCATTACCTGCTGCTACCAAGTTAGCTTTAACCTCAACTCCAACGGCCATTATATGTGCACCAACACTAACTGCAGGATCCATACCACTTACAGTTGCCTCACCTGATGTTTTAGATCCTTTATCTTCTATCTTCTTTGATGCAGAAAAGCTGAAATCTGCTCCTCCATTAAATGGATTAATGACTAAATTACCATCCTTTACCTGAGCATCCACTGCAATCATACCAGCCTTCCAACCAACAACCCCGACTTCTGCCTTAACGCCCATACTAGCAAGATTTCCTTCAGCAGTAGTTTCTCCACCCAAATTTGTAGTAACAGATACCTGCGGCCCGCCAATCCCTGCCTTTAACTTACCTCCCGGGATTTGAGCCGAAAATCCTAAGCCCGGCCCTATTGACAAAGTTACCTCAACGGCTTGAGGCGCATTTTTGTTAAATGATTCCATTTGCTTCTGAGTACCGGAACTCATCATGGCCCTCACGCGTGGATCATTAGAATCTAACTTCTCCAACCCCTCCAATTCAATATGCCGAGTGACCTGATTTTCTGAAAACGCATATGGCGAGTTATATACATAATCATTAGCAAGCGGATCTATCTGTATAAACCTTCCTATTTGAGGATCATGATTGCGATATTTAAAGCCATACCAGTTCAGTCCCAAATCATCATCCAGTGGTTGCCCCTGGAACTTTTCATTCTTATTCTCAGGCTCTCCGAACGATAATGCCTTGCTCGATATCCCTGCCATGGTAAGTCCA
>NZ_JAKLTR010000041.1 GCF_022012415.1 Terrimonas ginsenosidimutans | reverse complement strand
AACTTTGATTACCTTTGACTCTCTTAACCTTACACATATGGCTACTGCCAAAAGCTTGCTGACCATTCCCGATTTTTCGCTTTCCCCCAGGATAGACCAGGTGGGTGTGGAAGAAAGAGCCGCAAGGTTCACCACACGCAGTATCAAGAAGGAATCCAAGATGAATGGATTGAAGCTGGTACTGAACATGATCGATCTGACCACTTTGGAAGGAAAGGATACCGATGGGAAAGTAAAACAATTGTGCTATAAAGCTATTCATCCGCATGATGCCGTGCCAGACCTCCCGACAGTGGCGGCCATTTGTGTATATCCTTCGATGGTGAAAGTGGCCAGAAAAGCGCTTGGTGATTCCGGGATCAGGGTGGCATCTGTGGCAACTGCCTTCCCAAGTGGCCAGGCTCCAAAAGATGTCAAGATCCGTGATACCAAATACGCGGTGAATGAAGGTGCCGATGAGATCGATATGGTGATCAGCCGCGGAAAATTCCATTCCGGTGAATACAACTTCGTATTTGATGAAATAGCTGCGATCAAAGAAGCCTGCGGCGACGCAAGGCTAAAAGTGATCCTCGAAACAGGCGAACTCGGCAGCCTTGATAAGGTCAGACGCGCCAGCGATATCGCCATGCACGCCGGTGCCGACTTTATTAAAACATCCACCGGCAAGATCCAGCCCGCCGCAACAATGCCCGTAACACTCGTTATGCTCGAAGCCATCCGTGATTTCTATTACGCGACAGGAAAGATGATCGGAATGAAACCCGCCGGAGGCATTTCAAAATCAAAACTCGCCCTTCACTATCTCGTAATGGTAAAAGAAGTACTGGGCGACGATTGGCTGAACAACGAATGGTTCCGCTTTGGAGCGAGTAGTCTTGCAAATGATGTGCTGATGCAGATCGTGAAGGAGAAGACGGGCCTGTATCAAAGTGCGAATTACTTTAGTGTAGATTAATGTTTAAAAGTTTAAAGGTTTAATAGTTTAACGTTATTAAACCTTCACTCATACAACTTTTGAACAATTAAACTTTAAAACTTTTAAACCTCTTCTGATGCCTACAACGAAGAAGAATACTGCGGTAAAGAAAAAAACCAACACAGTTAAGCTGAAATTTGACACAACCTGGCAATATGAACCAGCGCCCGAGAGTAAGAGTGCCGCAACGATCAACAAACAATACGACCTGTTTATAAACGGTGAATGGCAAAAGCCTTCATCCGGGAAATACTTTGATACTATCAATCCTGCAACGGAAGAGAAGTTAAGCCAGGTCGCCCTGGCTGATCAATCCGATACAGATAAAGCTGTTAAAGCTGCACGAAATGCATACGATAAAGTTTGGAAGAATATGCCTGCAAAAGAACGCGGCAAATACATCTTCCGCATTGCGCGTATGATTCAGGAGAAAGCACGGGAGCTGGCGGTGATCGAAACACTTGATGGAGGTAAACCGATCCGGGAGAGCCGCGACTTCGATGTACCTACCGCGGCCAATCATTTCTTTTATTATGCAGGTTGGGCCGATAAACTCGAATACGCATTTCCAAACAGGAAAGCTCAACCACTCGGTGTGGCAGGTCAGATCATTCCCTGGAATTTTCCTTTGCTGATGGCTGCATGGAAGATCGCACCGGCACTTGCAACAGGTAATACGGTTGTATTAAAACCTGCTGAAACAACACCGCTCACTGCACTCAAACTTGCAGAGATCATTCAGGAAGCGGATCTTCCTCCGGGTGTCGTGAACATCATCACTGGCGCTGGTGACACAGGTGCGAACATCGTCAATCATCCGGGTGTGGATAAGATCGCATTCACTGGTTCAACAGAAGTAGGCAAGCTGATCCAACGTGCCATCGCTGGCACCAATAAAAAAGCAACACTTGAATTAGGAGGGAAAGCGGCAAACATCATCTTTGACGATGCACCACTTGATCAGGCAGTGGAAGGTGTGATCAATGGCATCTTCTTCAACCAGGGCCATGTCTGCTGCGCTGGTTCAAGATTGTATGTACAGGAATCTGTAGCCAAACAAGTGATCCGTAAACTCAAAGACCGGATTGAAACACTGATCGTTGGTGATCCAATGGACAAGAACACGGATATCGGCGCCATCAATTCCAAACAACAACTTGATACGATCCATAAATATTTGAACATCGGAAAGAAAGAAGGCGCCGAAATGTATGAAAGCTCCTGCCCTCTTCCAAAGAAAGGCTTCTTCTGCCGGCCCACCATATTTACCAATGTAGCACAAAGCAATCGCATTGCACAGGAAGAGATCTTTGGGCCGGTGCTGTCTGTACTAACATTCAGAACAGATGATGAAGTGATCGAAAAAGCAAACAACTCTCCTTATGGCTTAAGCGCTGGCGTCTGGACAGATAAAGGGTCGAAGATCTTTAACATGACCAAACGTATGAGAGCAGGTGTGGTTTGGGCAAACACCTTCAACAAGTTTGATCCGACATCACCATTCGGAGGATACAAGGAGAGCGGCTTTGGCCGTGAGGGAGGGCTGCATGGGTTGATGGCTTATGTGCGGTTGGCGTAAAAGTTTAATAGTTTAATTGTTTAAAAGTTTAAAAGTTGGTTGGCAACGATTGAGCGATTTGAAGATATTTTTTCGGGGAAAGAAGCTGGAGTGTTGAGTTGTACTCTTGGGAAGACGGGCGTAAAAGTTTAATAGTTTAATTGTTTAAAAGTTTAAAAGTTGGCTATGGCGACGATTGAGCGATTTGAAGATATTTTTTCGTGGAAAGAAGCTAGAGGGTTGAATTGTACTCTTGGGAAGATGATCGATTCAGGGAGGTTTAAGAATAACTACAGACTTATTAATCAAATTGAAGGCTCTGCGGGATCTATTATGGATAATATAGCAGAGGGTTTCGACAGGAATGGTAATAAGGAATTCGTACAGTTCCTGTATATATCAAAGGCATCCTGCGCAGAACTCAGGTCGCAATTGTATAGAGCACTTGACAGACATTACTTAACCGTAGAAGAATTTAATTAGCTGAGCACTCACGCCCAAAAAATCAGTGGGTTAATTCAGAAACTAATAGCATATTTAAGTGAATCCCCTATCACGGGAACAAAGTATAAAGCTAACTGAGTTATCGCATCCAGGTTTAAGAGACAACTATTAAACTTTTAAACCATTAAACTTTTAAACTTAACTCCCATGAGCCGTCTCGAAGTTTTAAAAACCTACAAGATCTACATCGGTGGCCAATTCCCAAGAACGGAATCTGGCCGCTATTATATTCCGACGAATTACAGTGGTCAAAAGCTTGCGAACGTATGCCTTTCTTCCAGGAAAGATTTTCGCAATGCGGTCGTGGCAGCACGCGCGGCATTCGGCGGTTGGGCAGGCAGAGCTGCTTTTAACCGAAGCCAGATCCTGTACAGAATGGCTGAGATGTTAGAAGGAAGAAAAGGGCAGTTCATCGAAGAGCTGACTCAACAGGATGCTACACGTGAAGAAGCGGAAAACGAAGTCAACCTGTCGGTAGACCGTCTTATCTATTATGCCGGATGGTGTGATAAGTTTCAGCAACTTTTCAGTTCAGTCAACCCGGTAGCTAGTTCTCATTTCAACTTCTCCGTTCCTGAACCTACAGGAGTTGTATCTGTCATTGCTCCGCAACAAAGCGGCTTGATAGGGTTGGTATCTGTTATAGCTCCGGTCATTGCGGGCGGCAACACCTGTGTTGTACTCGCTTCCGAAACCAAACCATTGTGCGCGGTAACGTTTTCAGAAGTACTCAACACCTCGGATCTTCCCGGAGGTGTGGTAAATATCCTTACCGGAAAGCCATCAGAACTGGCTTCCTGGTTTGTTGACCATATGGACGTAAATGCAACCATTTATTGCGAATCAAACTCTGATACACAGCAAATGATCCGAGAAAAATCAGCCCTCAACCTAAAACGGGTATTTTTCTATGATCAAACGGATTGGATTTCAGACGCTGGTCAATCACCCTATTTCATCTTTGACACCCAGGAAATAAAAACTACCTGGCATCCGGTGGAAAACATTGCAGGTGCGGGCGGCTCGTATTAAGTTTGCTCTGTCTGTCGATGGTCGATCAGGCTGAAAAGCCAGAGCCCAGCCCGGCTTTTCAGCCTGAATGGATATATCATTTCCTTTTAGAATTCCCCTTCGACCATCGAACATCGGCCATCGAAGTTAAAAACTGATTAAAAACCGCATTTCACTCACCAGCACTTCCTGAAGCGTCGTTTTGGTAGGATATTTGAAAATAATACGTAATGAAACAAATGCTTTTACTGATCACCACTCTCCTTTCCCTGACCACCTTCAGCCAGAATATGGTGGCCTCAGATAGCGGAAATGTCACCGTACATAAAGATGCCCGCCTCGATCTTCTCGTGACAAAACAGGCTGAGATCAACGAGGTAACCAGCCGTGACGCCCGTAAAACCGGCAAAGGCTTCCGCCTGATGATCATCAGCACCAACAGTCGCGATGAAGCCATCTCCGCGAAAACAAAAGTCTATACACACTTCCCCGAACTGAAACCATACCTCTGGCATCAGTCACCTTACTATAAATTAAAAGCCGGCAACTTTAAAGACCGTAAAGAAGCCGAAGCTTATCAAAAGAAGCTAAACACTTACTTCCCGAAAGGCGTGTTCATTATGAATGATATCATTGAATTAAAAATTGATGATATCCGCGACTAAAAGCTAAGATTTAAAAGATAAATGGGGGTAAAGGAGGTTTTATTAATCGCTTTTACCCTCTTTGCTTTTAGATATTTACCTTCCTCTCCGCCATTCCCTCAATTCCTCTTTTTCCTCCTTAACGCTTAGCTTTGCGGTATGTTAGAAAAGATCAAATCGCTCGCAAAGCAATACGCTCCTGAGTTTATTGATGTTCGTCACCATCTGCATGCAAATCCTGAGTTAAGTTACCAGGAATTTGAGACTTCTCATTTTATACAGGAGAAACTGAAGGCATCCGGTATTCCGTTTGAAGTAAAAGCAACAACAGGGGTGATCGGTTTGATCAAAGGAAAGAACCCGGATTCAAGGATCGTCGCGCTTCGCGGGGATATGGATGCTTTACCCATTCAGGAGGAGAACAATGTGCCTTACAGGTCCACGCGGGATGGCGTAATGCATGCCTGCGGTCATGATGTGCATACAACCTGTTTACTCGGTGCAGCAAAGATCCTGAATGAAACAAAAGACGAATGGGAAGGAACAGTTAAACTCATCTTCCAACCTGGTGAGGAGAAGAACCCCGGTGGGGCAAGCTTACTGATCAAAGAAGGGGTACTGGAGAGTCCAAAACCAGCAGCAATATTCGGACTACATGTGCACCCCGGACTGGCTACAGGAAAAATGAGCTTCCGCAGTGGTAAAGTAATGGCAAGTGCCGATGAGCTTTATATTACAGTCAAGGGCAAGGGTGGGCACGCGGCCTCACCGCATCTCTGTATAGACCCTATTCTTATCTCTTCACACCTGATCATTGCTCTGCAGCAGATCGTGAGCAGGAATAACAACCCGCATAATCCGACTGTTCTATCAGTCACCGCGATCAACGGGGGATCTACCACCAACGTGATCCCGAATGAAGTGAAATTGATGGGTACCTTCCGCGCAATGGATGAAGAATGGCGGTTTAAAGCACATGAGTTAATGCACCAGGTCTGTGACAATCTTG
This sequence comes from Terrimonas ginsenosidimutans, assembly GCF_022012415.1. GTDB lineage: Bacteria > Bacteroidota > Bacteroidia > Chitinophagales > Chitinophagaceae > Terrimonas_A > Terrimonas_A ginsenosidimutans. The sequence goes on along the minus strand of NZ_JAKLTR010000041.1, from coordinate 550 downwards.
GCAAAAGCATGGGGGGCGAGATCAAACTTCATATTGATGTCGGATACCCTTCCGTTTATAATAATGAAGCACTGCATGAAGTCGCCTGGAACAAAGCAGGCGAGTATATTGGCTCCTCAAATGTTGAGGAAACCGAAAAAAGGATGGGTGCGGAGGACTTCGGATACTACTCCCAGCAGATCCCTGGCTGCTTTTTCAGGCTCGGTGTAATGAACCAGGCACAAGGTATTACCTCCAATGTACATACGCCAACCTTTAACATTGATGAATCAGCTATTGAACTCGGTATGGGGATGATGGCGTGGTTGGGAGCGTCAGTATATCGATAAAGAGATCCAGATGTGCCTGCAGTTCTTCTCACTTGGGACACGCTCCGTTAACCGAATAAACAAACAAAGCCGTTCAGTGATACTGAACGGCTTGTTGTTTCTGGGTGGCTCTGGAGTATCGCAAAGTGCGCAAAGGCTCCGCGAAGTGCGCAAAGCTCATCGGGCATTCTTTGCGGCCTTAGCGGATCCTTTGCGCACTTTGCGATCCTCCAGAGCCACCG
>NZ_JAKLTR010000040.1 GCF_022012415.1 Terrimonas ginsenosidimutans | reverse complement strand
GTGCCAGCCTCCCATTTTCTTAACGCCATTTTTTCCAAGGCCGGGGGCGTTGAGAGAGGAGGAGGCGTTTGCGGAGAAGATTCGTTGTAACTCAGTAGCTGTATCATAATTTGAAACTGGTACTCTTTCTATTTATAGGTTTGTAATAAGAGAACAGAAAACCTGCGAGAACCGTGAGGCTACATTTATGTCAAGGCCTTCTGCCTGCTTTGAGAGCGGGCGGCCTAGCGCAAATGGCGTTAAAAAAATTATGGGCGTAGCCGACGAGCCGAAGGCGAGGGCGCTAAAATATTGTCTGAGCCAACACGCCAATCAACCCAAAACATTCTTCCGGCGAGTTTATTTTAGTGCCAGGTGCAGCCCATAATTTTTAGCCATTTGCGCGTAGCCTTGATTTTTTTTTGTTACTTTTTTTGCATCAAGGCAAAAAAAGTAAACGGACCCTTCGACCTCCCGTCGAAAAAAAGCGCCTTGCCCGTCCGGCAAAAATGTAAACAGAGTCTTCAAGGCAACCCCTCGAAAAAAAACACCCTTGCCCCTCCGGCAAAAAACTAAAAAGAGCCCCTCGACGCTCCCAGTCGAAACAAAACAGGCTACCTCTCCAGGTAGCCCATTCATATTTTTAAACCACAATAGTTGATCACCAACCTTGCTTTGCAATACCGGCTTCGATTGCCGCCAGCGCCTTTGCCTCACCAAGCAATGTAGTAAGCTTGTTTCCTTTACCATCATTACCTTGTGCCATATAAGCTCCTTTGGCAGTTTTAGTGATAACGGCATCCTGGATAGGAACACCTTTTTCCTTAGTTTTTACATTGTACGCTGTAAGTGTTACTTCAGACATGATGGTTCTTTTTTGATTTGAAAAGTTGAAATTAAGGCATTTGACCCGCTTTGAAGGTTGAATACCCTCCCAACTGATGCAAAAAGCCTGCCGCTTGTGAGTAAGGTATTGATAATCAATACATGGATATCCGGCTTTTTTATACCCAGCACGATGTGGATTTAAACTCAAATCCCACCTATTTGATTGTTTCAAAGCCTTTTAGGAAATCGATACTTGTTTTTCGGCCGGCTTTGGGCATGCTGTTCCAGGGCTTTGCAGACCGTGTTGCGGCGCGGGGATCGTGGGGAACCTGCCGATGCAGAACTAACCCGGTTTGAAACAATATCGTTTAGTTCAATGTTCCTACACTAAGCTCGATGGCCGATGGTCGAATGCCGCATTTGGATGGAGCTATTGCTGCTAATTGGTATAGGGTATTGACGCTAGTCGGTATATGTATTTTCAGCCAACGGCCATTGGTCATCGGCCATCGAATGAACTTTCTGGAGAATCTTTAAGTAAACGACATTGCGGTTGAAACGCGAAGGCGCCATCTGGCAGTGGCAAAAAGCCAAAGGTCCGATCAGCCGGACCATGCCATGCTATCGGACCTTGAACCTCTGTAAAGCCTTGCACCGATCTCTAGTAATTTTCAAACAAGGTGTAATACACAGATGCGAGCGTGCCAGCAGAAAAATTCAATTCCACCAGCTGCCATCTTTTGTTAGAAGTGACCGTTGTTAAGATCTGCCACTTTGCAACAGTGGACATGGATGGCTCAAAATCTTTTGAGATGTTCTTGTCAAAAAGAGAGAGGCGCTGTAATTTTTGTCCGTATACAGACACTCCTTTAATTGCGACGAGTTTTTCGTAAATGGTCGAAACAGAGTCTCCGATGCTGATGCTATGCTGAAAGTCATTGATGCCAGGCCATTTCGTCAAAGGAGCTCCGTTGTTCAAAAAGATGGCATCAACTTTTTCTGCTTTGAAACCGATCTGAATACCGGTTGAAGTGGCTGTAGCTTCATCAAGGAATATGCTGTTATAAAATGGGATCCTGGTTTGTATGGCGGAAAGATCATTGTATGTGTTTGCAGCAATACCGAGGTAGGCGATTTGTTTTTCTGTTCGCAGGGTTTGTACTTTAGTATATACTTCCTGTGCAGGATCACCTACATTGATTCCCCAGAATTGTCCTGTGCGTATTGTATCTGTCTCAATTGCCCTGTAAGATTGACCATCTCCGTTACCAACCGAGCCTTTCATGCACGATGCCAGAGAAAATACCAGGCTCACCGCTACCAATAATCTGATCATGAGATTGTTTTTTGTTTGCAGTGTTGACAGTCTATTTTCTTTGTTCGTTGCACGGAATGCCAGACAAAAAAGCCCCGGACGTTAAAGGTCCGGGGCTTTCATTTATTCAGATAAAAGACTATACGTCAAGTTTTGCGTATTTCGCATGGCTTTCGATGAATTCACGTCTTGGAGCCACTTCGTCGCCCATAAGCATGCTGAAGATCCTGTCAGCTTCTGCTGCGCTTTCAATAGTAACCTGCTTAAGTGTGCGGGTTTCGGGATTCATGGTCGTATCCCATAACTGGTCTGCATTCATTTCACCTAAACCTTTATATCGCTGGATGTTAACGCTGTCATCTTTTCCTGCACCAAGGCGGGCGATATGTGCTTTACGTTGTGTTTCATTATAAGCGTAAGCCTGCTCTTTTCCTTTTTTGACGAGGTAGAGCGGCGGTTGCGCGATATATACATATCCCTGTTCAACAAGTTCTTTCATATAACGGTAAACGAATGTGAGGATCAGGGTGGCGATGTGAGAACCGTCCACGTCGGCATCCGTCATGATGATCAGTTTATGATAGCGGAGCTTTGCAAGGTTCAGTGCTTTGGGATCTTCGGGTGTGCCTACTGTTACACCGAGAGCGGTGTACATGTTCCTGATCTCTTCGTTCTCATAGATTTTATGTTCCATTGCTTTTTCCACGTTCAGGATCTTGCCTCTGAGTGGGAGGATCGCCTGGAAACTGCGGTCGCGGCCCTGCTTTGCAGTACCACCCGCTGAGTCTCCTTCGACAAGGAACAACTCGCAGCGTTCCGGCGCACGGTCAGAGCAATCAGCCAGTTTACCGGGCAGACCACCGCCTGTCAGTACGGTCTTGCGTTGGACAAGTTCCCTTGCTTTACGTGCGGCAGCTCTTGCCTGCGCAGCGAGGATCACTTTGGCAACGATATTCTTTGCTTCTTTTGGATTCTCCTCGAGGTATGCTTCCAGCACTTTGGAAACCGTTGAATCAACCACACCGGTAACCTCATTGTTACCCAGCTTGGTTTTTGTCTGGCCTTCAAACTGTGGTTCCGGAACTTTTACAGAGATGATCGCGCTAAGACCTTCGCGGAAGTCATCACCTTCGATCTCTACTTTTGCTTTTTCAAACAATCCGTTCTTATCGCCATAGCTCTTGAAAACACGCGTTAATGCACGGCGGAAACCGGATACGTGTGTACCTCCTTCGATGGTATTGATGTTGTTAACGTAAGAATAGATATGCTCGCTGTAGCTGTCATTATAACTTAATGCCACTTCTACCGCAACATTTGTTCGCTCATCTCTGCCTTCAACGGAAATTACTTTTGGGATCAGCGTATTCCTGCCGGCATTCATATCAAGCATTTCTACAAACTCGACGATACCGCCTTCGCTGTAAAAGGTTTTTGTGTAGTCTGTACCATCTTCGTTCTTCTCACGCAGATCGGTTAGTATGATTCGTACCCCACGGTTCAGGAATGCGAGCTCGCGTAAGCGGCCTTCCAGGATATCCTTGTTGTAGACGGTAGTAGTAAAGATGCTCGCATCCGGCCAGAAGTGAACGCGTGTACCGGTGATATCGCTTGTGCCGATCTCACGAACTGAATACTGAGGAACACCGATCGCGTATTCCTGCTCAAATATTTTCCCTTCACGCTGAACGGTTACAAGGAGCTTGGTCGAAAGTGCGTTCACGCAGCTAACACCCACACCATGCAAACCACCAGATACTTTATACGTGTCCTTGTCGAACTTGCCACCCGCGTGCAGCACCGTCATTACGATCTCCAGTGCTGATTTTTTTTCTTTTGTATTGATGCCGGTCGGAATACCACGGCCATCATCCTGAACGGAGATGGAGTTGTCTTCATGGATCTGAACATCTATGTTCTTACAATAGCCTGCAAGAGCCTCATCGATCGAGTTATCGACGACCTCATATACGAGGTGGTGTAAACCCTTTACACCTATATCTCCGATATACATGGCGGGTCGCTTACGAACCGCTTCCAAACCTTCCAATACCTGAATACTGTCAGCACCATAACCACTGGCTGCTGCTGGTATCTGCTCTGTTGTTTCTGTGCTCATATAAGCTTGTGACCTCTGTTAAAATGTGAATTTGAAAATACCTGCAAATGTACTGAAAAAACGCGAATGAATGTACACGAATGGCCGCGAATGAACGCGACGAAAGACGTTTACAAGGACGGGCAACAAACTATAATGAAACCCTTATTGGACGCGCTATTCAGCCGATTGCTCCATATTGTCTGAAGCTACCTGATTTAATGTTTTTGATATCGTTTAAACACCTCTTATTTATACACAAAAGGTCAACAAAAAACCGGTATCAGGAAAGCTCCCAATACCGGTTTCAATTATCGTGAATTTTATATTCTTTTTGCCGCCATTTGCGTTCATTCGCGGCCTTTCGCGGCTATTCGCGTCAACGTTTGACGATCTGTGCTACCAGGTCCGCCTCGGTTGCCACTTTGTTGCCTACATATACTGTTCCTTTCATCTCACAGATGCCTCTTCTGATAGGCGCTGAAAGTTCCATTTTCAACAGCATCGTATCGCCGGGTTTTACCATTTGCTTGAACTTGCAGTTGTCGATCTTCAGGAAGTAAGTATCATACTGGCCTTCGCCGGCTAGATTGATCGCTAGAATGCCTCCGCATTGCGCCAGGGCTTCGATCTGAAGAACCCCGGGCATCACAGGGTTGCCCGGAAAATGCCCCTGGAAGAACCATTCATTGAATGTAACGTTCTTCACACCCACGATCTTGGTATCCGTCAATTCAATGATCTTATCGACGAAAAGGAAAGGAAAACGGTGGGGAAGGGTCTTTTCTATGAACTGTAAGTCATAAACAGGTGGTTGTGCGGGGTTATAAACCGGTACATCCCGCGTATGCTTATTTTTCTTGATGTATTGCTTGATCTTTTTTGCAAATTCTACGTTGCTGCTGTGACCGGGACGGTTTGCGATCACGCGGCCTTTGATCGGATACCCGATGAGCGCAAGATCACCAACGATATCCAGCAGTTTGTGACGTGCGGGCTCATTAGGAAAACGCAGTTCCAGGTTATTCAGATAACCTTCGCTCTTTACCTCGATATTATCTTTCTTGAAAATGCTTTTCAGGCGCGCCATTTCTTTTTCATCCACCGGCTTATCAACGATCACGATGGCATTGTTGACATCGCCGCCTTTGATCAGGTTATGATCCAGCAGCATTTCAAGTTCGTGAAGAAAACAGAAGGTACGGCAGGGGGCGATGCTGTTCTTGAAGTCGTACATTTTCTTCAGCTCAGCATGCTGGGTACCCAAAACGTTCGAGTTGAAATCGATCAGCGTAGTGATCTGGTATTCCAGTGCAGGCATAACCACCATTTCGACACGTTTTTCTTCATCATAGTGGTAAATATTTTCATCTATAGAGTACCACACTTTTGCAGCATCCTGCTCCAGTACGCCCGCTTCCTCGATAAGCTCAACAAAAGGTTCAGAACTGCCATCCATGATCGGCATTTCCGGGCCATTGATCTCGATCAGGCAATTATCTACACCCATTCCCACCAGCGCCGCCAGGACGTGCTCGACCGTACTTACAGACGCGCCATTACTTTGAAGCGTGGTGCCGCGGCTGGTATCAGTAACGAGGTCACAATCCGCTTTGATCACGGGTTTATTGGGCAGGTCAACACGCTGGAACTGGAACCCGAATCCGGGCATCGCAGGTTTCAGGGTAAGGTCAGCCATAATGCCGGTATGAAGGCCGGTTCCGGAGATGCTTATTTCGGTTTTTAACGTATGTTGTTTATCAGGATTGAAATTGGTATTCATGCATTTATGTTGAATGGGTGCAAAGATAATGCTTCGGGAGGGAATGTTCGTGAGCGTTGACGGTTGTCCGTTGTCCGTTGACCGTTGTCCGTTGTCCGGAATTCGAGCAAGGTGGAATAAATTGGATCTTCGTGTTATAAATGCAAAGAGAGGGGTTATCGTTATCGACGATAGCCCCTCTCTTTGCATTTATATCCGGACAACGGACAACGGACAACGGACAACGGACAACGGACAACGGACAACGGACAACGGACAAC
>NZ_JAKLTR010000004.1 GCF_022012415.1 Terrimonas ginsenosidimutans | reverse complement strand
CAACGGACAACGGACCCTATTCTTCACACCCGATTGGTGCTCCCGGAGGTGCTATCGCATGAAGGGTTGGTTTTGCATCGGCGGGCGTTTTCATTCTTTCAAGGGCAAGTAAAAGGTGCCCGTTATATAGGGAGTCGGTGGATGTTTTTCTTTTGGATTCGATGTATGATTTAAGTGAGGAAAGTGACTGAGATAGTACGGAGCGGGTCGCAAATGAGTTATTGTCATTTATGCCTGACGAAAGCAGGTACGTGAGCAATAGCTGCTCGGTTTGCTGTTGTATCAATCCTTCCGTCCCTTTTCTGCGGGGAGCTTTCCAGGTTGCGCCGATCACAAGATCCAGGACTTCAGGGAGCGCGAGCGTATTAGTTTGCGCAATATTGCCGGAGAGCCTGTTAAGCCGGTCGCTGTTGAACAGGAATGATAGCGGCAGGTCGGCAGCTGTTTCTGCGGGACTTAGTGCATCGAAAGCCATGCCTCCTCTTTTGCGGAAAAGTTCGCGGCTGCTGCCATAACCAGAAGGTCTGGGAGGAATGAGTTTGATTATCCGTTCCGGAAGAATTAATGCGGAAGGCTCTATGGTGGTGAGCACTGCCTGCAGGGCAGATAACTGTTCCTGGCGCGAAAGAGCTTTGGTGACCGTCTGTCCGTCACCACGCAATGCGTAACGGTAATCCATTCCGCCGACGAGCTTGACCGTCGCTTCAACCTGGTAACGATGAAAGAGGTAGATCGGCACCAGTGCATCTTCCAGGAAAGCCATGGGTGTGCCGGGGCGGATATTGTTCTCTCCGAACCTGCTCAACGCTTTTTCACGAACTTTCATCACATGCTTCAGTTCATCGATCGCATTGCTTCCGTTATCCCAGAGGTGCGCTGTAGGATGGAGTCCGCCGGGAGCACGTGCATCACGATCGCTGATGAACTGCATTCCTTTTTTGTCAGCATCTGTCAGAAGTTTGTTGAGCGCAGCTTTTTCATCTGTACCATTGGGAAAATCCTGGTACCCCCAGGTAATGCTAAGCTTATCCCATTCTCCGATTCCGTCCGCATACGCCTGGCTTAGATCGATGTTGCCATTGGCATCAAGCGTCGCTGCCGGTGGGGGATAGTCCATCACACTGGAACGATTGACGACACTGGCGGCATAGTTATGCATAAGTCCGAGTGTATGCCCTATTTCATGTGCCGATAATTGTTTCAAACGGTTCAATGCCATCTTCAGCATTTTGTTATCGGCAGGTATTCCATTTTCATAAGGAGAAAGCAGACCGCTTGCGATCAGGTAATCCTGACGTACACGCAGGGAACCCAGTGTTACGTTTCCTTTGATGATCTCGCCGGTGCGGGGATCAGAAACGGAATAGCCGTAAGACCAGCCACGTGTTGAACGGTGGACCCAGTTGATCATGTTATAGCGAACATCCATCGGATCAGCTTCTTCCGGCAGGATCTTCACCTGGAATGCGTTGATGTATCCGGCAGCTTCAAATGCCTGATTCCACCATTGCGCTCCTTCAAGAAGTGCACTGCGGATCGGTTCGGGCGTGCCATTGTCAAGATAATAGATAATGGGTTTTACCGCTTCACTTTTAGCGGCAGACGGATCTTTCTTTTGAAGCCTGTGGCGAATGATAAAATATTTATCGATCGGTTCGGTAACAGGTGTGCTGTAATCAAAATAAGACATGCTGATAAAGCTGCTGCGTGGATCAAATACACGGGCTTGATAGTTGTTGTCCGGTAGTTGCACGAAGGAGTGATGAAGCCGCAGTGTGATCGCTTCGGAAGATGGTGTAACCTGCTGGACAAAGTTACCTGCTTCGCCATCATTGTTCACAAAAGTCAATGTCGTTTCCAGTTCTGTATTCTGCGGAAAATTCTTGCTTTGCGGCAGATAGATCGCCGAACGTGTTTTATCCAGCGTATAATTTCCCTGACGCATGCCACGGATGCGGCTGGCCACTTTCATGGCATCGCGCATTAGAAAATCAGTAGCGTCTACCAGCACACGGCCGTTTGATTCGGCTTCAATGGTAAAACCCCAAAGGACAGACTGGGCAAAGGACTGCTCAACGGCGCGGCGTTCTGCCTTATCACTCGAGAGAGCGCGGTAGTCGTAGTTCGGTTGAGTCATCAGTAACTTGCGGCCGGTCCGGTTGAACCGCACAACACGATTGTCTCCCAACAACCCTCGATCAAGACCGATATCATTTGACCCAAGACCCGCCGGCAGCGAGTTGATGTACAGAATAGCCGAGTCCAGCTTGTCTATTTCAAGCCAGATCTTACCGCTGTTCTCGTCCCAGTAGAAATTAAGATACCCTTCATACTTTTTCAGATTCTTTGTTTTGTCGTCAATAGAAGGTAGTGCCTGCGCACGGGTGATAAACGGCAATAACGCCAGGAGAAAGAGCGTGATGCGAGCCATAACAGTTAGAGGTTTTAGTATGGCTCAAATTACGCCCAAAACGCGAATAAAATACAAACGCGAATGACCGCGAATGGCCGCGAATGACCGCGAATGAACGCGATCATTCGTGTATGATCATGTTGTACCGTTTTGCCTGCTGCCTGACGATCCGTTCAATTTCTGTTTCGAGGGTCTGATCTCCTTTGCCTGTTGCGTTTTTTGCTTTTTCGGTCGTGATAAAAGACTCCCTTTTCGTGTTGTTATCTTCAATGGCTTTCTGGATCTGTTTTCTTTCTGCTGATTTTTTATCTACAAAAACTTTCAGCTCTTCTCTTGATTTTGTCTTGAGGCTGTCGGGCAGAGTTTTCATGTCTACTTTTTTGTAAGCGGCCGCATCATTCTTGCTGGCATCTACGAGGTCCCAGGAGGCATTGTCGTACAGCTCTGCTTTAGCTTTTACGGAGGCACGCTTCGCCATTACGGACTTATTCATTTTGGAGTTCATCTTATCCACTTCTTCCTGCCTGAGAGAAGAGGCTGCGCCTTCGGCTCCATAGCCGATATAGGTTTTGTTAAGCTGTTCATTCAGTGCGAAAATGGTGCTGTCATACGGGGTGGCAATATCGTCGATCTTAGCATCCTGGTTGATATTGGTGAAGCTTCCTGAGCCGCATTCACTGCCGAGGTTCCAGTGTTCGCTGATCCCCTGCATTTTATCACCGCAATAGATCGTGTTCACGATCACATTCTTTTTCCGGGCTTCGGCGCATGCTTTGGTAAAGCTGAGTTTCCCCTGTAAGAAATCTTCATTACCGGCAATAAAGATGACTTTGTAGCTATTGGCAGCGGTATCCCATTTCATTTCGGTGAGCGAACTGTACATCACCTGTCCGCAGTATTCGTCACCGCCGTTTGTCGTAAGTGAGAACAGTTTTTTTGAGACCAGGTCCAGGTCGGATGTGAAGTTGGTGATCTGTTTTACGTATCCTTTCCTGAGATCATTGTCGTCTCTTCCATATTCATACAAAGCGATCTCTACTGTAGGCGCGGCGCCATCACAGGTGGCTTTTCCCATGACGCTGACCATATTCCATAATTGCGCTTTTGCCTGATCGATCAGGCCGTCCATGCTATTGCTTACATCGAGGAGAACGGCTGCCTGGATCTTTGCGGAGCTTTTCGGTAAAGGCTTGCCGGACGGAGTTGCACCGGCCTGACTTGTATCATCCGGCAGACCGGTACCGTCCGGTGGGTTGACTGTACTAATATATTTTTCAGGGGTATGACCCTTTTTGCCGGAAAATCTTGCAATGGCGTAAACGGAGGCGAACACGCAGAGGGCAATAGCTGCAGGTTTAATAAGGCTGTGCATATCAGATGGTTTTATGCAGCTGAAGATGCCAGAGAAGTACAATTGCACAAGGTGCCATCACGGCCGAAGTGGCTTTAGGGTTATTTTAACTCTTTTTGCGAGTATGATCAAAAAAGTCCTGAAGATCAGTCGAGGAAAGGCATAAGGTGTCAGGGGTTTGTTCTTGCCTTGTTTTTGTCTGATCCATTGTTCTTCCATTCATCTACCGTTAAATTTCGGAAGATGAATGGAGGATGAACGGAGGATGGCGGAATAATCTATGACTGATCCACGGCCATTCACTATTCAGAATGACCGAAGGTGATTAGTTTCCGGTTAAACGATCTGGAGATACTGGCGGGTCAGTGACCATCTTCGGGGGATTGCCAATGATCAGGCGTTTTTAAGGGGTATTGCCATTAATGCGCGTAATGTCAAACTAAAGTTCCTGTCCGGTTCGCCGGCTATCGGTCATTGGCTATCAGATTCGCATTGCGGCCTTATAGTCCCTGGACGTGGCGGTTTTGAGCTATGCAGGTGGTCGATATTCTACATCAATTCCGCAACCCATGCTTTGAGCTCACTGGCAGTATTATTGAATCAGGGTATTGACTTAATGATCATCAATATGAAAAAGCTATTTTGCCTTTTACTGACAGCGTCAGTTTTTGTTGCCTGTAATAATGAAGGAGAAACCGATGGTTCGGGGATTGACAGTATTCCTGTTCCGGCAGACAGTATGACGAATCCGAGTTCAAGTGATCCGAATAACCGGAACACGTCTGTATATGACACTTCCGCACGCCGGGATACTGCGTCTTATGAAAGAATGCAGCAGATCAAGACGGATGACAGTATACGGCGTTAACGGGTCTCGGTAAGAAGCTGCTTCAGCAATTGCTCAAGCTCTTTTACGCGTTTTTCGAGATCGGGCAGTTTTCTTGAAACAGCCTGGCTGCGAAGGGCGGAGGTATAGTCATATGCCGGTGAACCGGTTACGGCTTTGCCTGCGTCGATTGACTTGCTGACACCGCTTTGAGCGTTCACCTTGGAGCCATCCCCCAGCTGAATGTGACCGACAATGCCGGCCTGTCCACCGATCATCACGCCCTTTCCGATCTTTGTACTTCCGCTGACACCTGCCTGGGCAGCGATCACTGAACTGTTGCCGATCTCTACATTATGGGCGATCTGGATCAGGTTGTCCAGCTTGGCGCCTTTTCTTATGATCGTAGAACCGATCGTGGCGCGATCGATGGTTGTATTCGAGCCAACTTCGACCTGGTCTTCCAGTATTACATTACCGATCTGCGGCACTTTCTTAAAACTGCCGTCCGGCTGCGGAGCAAACCCAAATCCGTCGCTTCCGATGACCGTACCGGAATGGATGGTCACACTGTTCCCAACCTGGCAGTCATGATAGATCTTTACGCCGGGATGGATAATACAATTTTCACCGATCACTACATTATTGCCGATATATACCTGTGGGTAGATCTTTGTATTGTTGCCGATCTTTACATTCTCGCCGAGATAAGCAAATGCTCCGATGAAAACCTGCTGGCCATAGCTCGCAGTTTTGGCAATGTAGCTTGGCTCCTGGACGCCGGTCATTTGCTGCTGCATTATCTCCTGGTACTTGCTCAGCAAAGTAGCAAATGCCGAGTAAGCATCCGGTACCCTGATCAGTGTTGTCTGCACAGGTTGCTTAAGCTCATAAGCTTCACTGATGATGATAACGCTGGCGCGTGTGGTATATAGATAGTCTTCGTACTTGGGATTGGCAAGGAAACTAAGTTGACCTTCTTTCGCTTCTTCAATCTTTCCGAAGGATCCAACCGTCGCATTGGGGTCTCCTTCTATCTTACCACTAACTATCAATGCTATCTGCGATGCAGGAAATATCATGAATAAAAAGTTTATGTCGGGTGAGCAACGGCAAGTTTTAAGCCAGTCAAACCCTCCAGCAACAAATGTAATATTTTTTAACAGTGCTGCTGAGATTGTGTTGTATCAATGCATTGTCTACCTGAGAAATATCGCGGATGGTCCCATCTTTGAAAAGGATATTGATCTTCTCATCAGCCGGGTTGTAAGTTGTATTGCTGGCCTCGCCGGTGAATACAAAATAATTAGCGACCTCTTCAGGCGTGAAACCGAGTTCTGCACTCAGTTCCTGTACTTTTCCGGCAAGCAGTTCCTCGCTGATAGGGTCTGCCTGTAGTTTCACTTTGTAAAGCTTCCTGTCGATCAGTGAGCGGCACAAGAGACGTAGAATTTTATCAGGATGCCGGCACCAGTTCTTGACGGTAGCCATCATATCATGATCATCAAGCTGGCAGAAGGTCTGTAGAACGTCGGCAATATTGGTAAAATCCTGCGGATTCTTCAGCATATTATCCAGCACATCTGACGCAGCCTGCAGGGGGATCCCCTGGCGTATCAGCTCTTTTGCGCGGCCGATTATCTTAATCAGCATCATTTCGGCTCCCATTACTGTTTTGTGGAGATATACCTGCCAGTACATTAATCGTCTTGAAACAAGGAATTTTTCGATCGAATAGATGGCTTTTTCTTCGACCATCAGGTCTCCGTCCTTTACGGTCAGCATTTTGATGATCCGGTCATAACCGATCACACCCTCTGCCACACCGGTAAAAAAACTGTCGCGGTTGAGATAATCCATCCTGTCTACATCCAATTGTCCGGAAACAAGCTGGTGCAAAAATCTTTTGGGATGATTATTGGTGAAGATATCGAGTGCGGTTTGAAGCTGGCCACCCAGTTCTTCGTTCAGCACCTGCATAATGCGGAAAGAGATATGTTCGTGATGAACGCCGGGGATCAGTTCCTGTTCAAGTGCATGGGAAAAAGGTCCATGGCCTGCGTCGTGGAGCAGGATGGCGATCTTTGCGCCGAGTTCTTCGTTCGCCGTGATCTCAATGCCTTTGCTTTTTAGTTCGGAAAGTGCATTGCACATGAGGTGGTAGGCTCCCAGCGAATGATGCAGGCGTGAATGCACTGCGCCAGGATACACCAGGTGGGCAAACGCCATCTGATGTATATTACGAAGCCTTTGATAATATGGATGCGATATGATCTGTAAGATCAGTGGGTGGTCAATTGTAATAAAACCGTATACCGGATCGTTGATGATCTTTCTGACTGCAGGCATTGTTGCGTTTTTGTTAAAGACCCAGCGGGGAATCGGCAAAATTACGGAAGCGGGAGCGGAAAAGGCTATTTTTGGAGGAAACCGTCTAAAAGTAAAAAGTAAAAGGTCAAAAGTAAAAACGACATTACTGATGAGGAACTACTTTTTTCAATTTTTAATTTTGACTTTTTAATTAGCACACATGGCATTGGTAAAAATTATCTGGGTAGACGATGAGATCGAAAGTTTACAATCGCAAAAGCTTTTCCTCGAAAATAAAGGCTACGAAGTACAGACATTTACAAATGGGTTTGATGCGATCGATTATGTGAAAGAGAATCATGTGGACGTGGTGCTGATCGATGAGAGCATGCCGGGTATTACAGGGCTGGAGACGCTGGCCAAGATCAAGGAAATGAAGCAGTCGCTCCCGGTTGTACTGATCACCAAAAATGAAACGGAGAACCTGATGGATGAAGCCATCGGCAGCCAGATCAGTGATTACCTGATCAAGCCGGTCAATCCTAACCAGGTCTGGCTAAGCCTGAAAAAGATCATCGATAATAAAAGACTTGTTGCGGAAAAAACGACAACGGCCTACCAGCAGCAATTCAGGCATTTGTTCATGGCATTGAACAGTAATCCTGACTACAACGAATGGATGGATATCTATAAGAAACTGGTGTACTGGGAACTGGAAATGCAGAAGAGCGACAGCCCGGAGATGCAGGAGGTGTTGCAAAGCCAGAAAGGTGAAGCGAATACGGAGTTCTTCAAATTTGTTTCACGTAATTATGCATCATGGATAAATCCGAAAAGCGGGGACGGTCCGGTGATGAGCCATTCGCTTGTTCAATTCAAAGTGCTACCGCATATTGAGAAGGGCACTCCCTTGTTTTTTGTGTTGATCGATAACCTGCGTTTTGATCAATGGCGTGCGATCCAGCCCATTTTTGCCGAAAGCTTCCGCATACTGGAGGAGGATAGTTTTTACAGCATTCTTCCGACAGCCACACAATATGCGCGTAACGCGATCTTTGCCGGGATGCTGCCGATGGAGATAGAAAAGAAATTTCCGCAGCAATGGAAGAATGATGATGAGGAAGGAGGGAAGAACCTGCATGAAGAAGAATTCTTCCGTGCGCAATTGAAAAGGTTTGGGAAAGGTGATTTGAAAGTCTCCTATACGAAAGTGCTGAATAATCATGCAGGTCTTGAACTGATGAACAATATCCATAACCTGCTGAACAATGATATCAACGTGATCGTCTACAACTTTGTGGATATGCTGAGCCATGCGCGTACAGAGATGGAAGTACTGAAGGAACTGGCTGGTGACGAGATGAGTTACCGTTCTATAACAACCAGTTGGTTTGAACACTCCCCTCTACACCAGGCGTTGAAAAAGATCGCGGATAAAAATATCCGGATCGTTTTGGCAACAGATCATGGAAGTGTGCGGGTGAAAACTCCCTACAAGGTGATCGGAGATAAACAGACCACTACAAATCTCCGGTATAAGCATGGCCGGAACCTGAACTATGAACAAAAAGAGGTGCTGGCATATCGTGAACCGAAGGAGATCGGACTGCCTTCACCAACGATCAATTCATCATTCATATTTGCGAAAGAGGATGGGTTTCTTTGCTATCCCAACAATTACAATCACTACGTGAATTATTACCGTAACACCTTCCAGCATGGTGGCGTCAGCCTGGAAGAGATGATCGTGCCGGTGATAAAGATGGAGAGCAAAGGGTGACACTCCGCTGGTTTGTGAAGTCGTTTAACGCCATTTCGGCGTCGATGTTTTAAACTCCTGAGGAGGTAATTAAATTGACGCATCGCAAGATAAAATAGAAAAGGAAAGGATCTCACTTCAGAGATCCTTTCCTTTTCTATTTTATCGTTATAATCGTTCGGGCAAATAGCTTAAGACGGCTGCTCACCGTTTTCTTCCGTCTTGTCCCCTTCTCTTTCTCTTTCTTTCGCTTCTTCCGCTTCTTTGCTTTCCATGATAGCCAGGTTGGCCATGATCTCAGCATGGAGTTTTCTGCCGTCTTCGGGAAGAAAATCAGCGTGGATGTCCAGCTGTGGGATCAGGTCGATCAGTGTGTTTACCCGTCCTTCCACCTGAAGAAATTTGTTTAAAACCACTACTTTTTTCTGTTCCAGGATGCAGTATCCGCTCTGGAAGGTTCCCCTTTCATAGCGCAGGACATATCCGGCTTCTTCAGGGATAGCTTCAAGTTTATCGAGGAAGGATTGCGTGTATTTTATATTCATCAGATCAGTAATATTAGTAAGTGACATACAAAAGTACGTTGATTGGAAGGGGGACAGGAATAAGCTAACCGTAAGTTTTCCACAGAGACGATGGCAGATGACCGATGACCGATGGCAGATGACCGATGGTCACCGTTCACCGGATCTTCTCGGTACCGGAGAACGGCATAAAATCATTATTTTTACCCGTGTCATATCCTTCTCTCAAAATAACTTTTCTCGGTACAGGTACGAGCAGCGGTGTTCCGATGATAGCGTGTCCCTGTGAGGTCTGTGCTTCCGGCGATAAACGGGATAAACGGCTGCGTTCAAGTATCATGGTTGAATCGGCCACGACGCGTTTGGTGGTGGATACAGGACCCGATTTCAGGTACCAGATGTTAAGGGAAAGAGTGAAAACGCTTGATGCGGTCATTTTTACGCACCCGCATAAAGATCATCTGGCCGGGCTGGATGATATCCGCGCGTTCAATTATTTCTCCCGAAAGTCAATCGATATTTATGCAAATGCCATGACGGAGGAGGCGGTACGCCGTGATTTCTATTATGCGTTTACGGAGAATAAATTTCCCGGATTGCCCGAGTTGACCATGCATTCCATGACTGAGGAGCCATTTATAGTAGGTGATATTCCCGTAACGCCAATTCAGGTGTGGCATCTCAGGATGCCTGTGATGGGGTTTCGCTTTGGCCAGTTCACATATATCACAGATGCTAACCGGATAGAACCCGATTCAAAGGAAAAGATCCGCGGTTCGGATGTGATGGTGCTGAACGCACTTCGGAAAGAATCGCATGTTTCGCATTTTACGCTGGATGAAGCAGCTGGTATTGCAAAGGAGTTAAATATTCCGAGAGCTTATTTTACACATCTTTCGCATCAGATGGGATTACATGCAATGGTGGAACCGGAGCTCCCGCCAGGGATGCATATTGCATATGATGGACTGGTGATTGAAATGCCGGGGAGTTAAACAGATAAAATAACGAAAGAGCCGGGTGATCAGGCGCTTCCACCCTTTGGTCGGGTGTTTTCTCTTTCAGAAGGAACCATCTGTCATATAGATAGTTATAGAGCTTTTCTTTATTCCAGTAATGAAAAATACTAAACACTATTTTTAATACCGGCCTGAAGGAGAAGGGAAATATTGAAATAACTACCCTAACGCTTGTTAGTTACCTGAAGTTTTTTATATATTGCACCTGACTTCTATCGATTGCATTTTAAACGCTAAGGGTGCTACGCGGTGTGCCATCTTCCCGGGACTAAGTGATAGGGACGGTGGCACATCTTTTTATCTAAACAATAAACCTTATGAATTTTTCTACTTCCGAATTGACCGAACAGGTGCAACAAACTGCCCGGGAATTTGCACGTCAGTATATCAAGCCTCACGTAATGGATTGGGATGAAACGCAGGAATTCCCTGTTGAGGTTTTCCGTGAGATGGGAAAGCTGGGTTTGATGGGCGTGTTGGTTCCTGAAGAATATGGTGGTGCCGGTCTGGGGTATGTAGAGTATAAAACCGTGATCGAAGAGATCGCCAAGGTCTGTGGCTCCGTAGGGTTAAGTGTTGCAGCGCATAACTCGCTTTGCACTGGTCACATACTTGCGTTTGGAAACGAAGAGCAGAAGAAAAAATATCTACCGAAACTTGCAACCGCTGAGTGGATCGGAGCGTGGGGATTGACAGAAGCGAATACAGGAAGCGATGCCGGCAATATGAAATGCACAGCCGTAAAAGATGGCGATAGCTGGGTGATCAATGGAACCAAGAACTGGATCACGCACGGGAAAAGCGGCGAATTAGCTGTAGTGATCTGCCGCACTGGTGAACCACGTACAAAAGATAATTCAACGGCCTTCGTGGTTGAAAAAGGAACACCGGGTTTTGGCGCGGGCAAGAAAGAGAATAAGCTGGGTATGCGCGCCAGTGAAACAGCTGAAATGATCTTTGATAACTGCCGTATTCCGGATGCAAACCGTTTGGGCGAAGTGGGAGAAGGTTTTAAACAGGCAATGAAAGTGCTGGACGGCGGAAGGATCTCTATTGCCTCTTTATCTCTTGGTATTGCAAAAGGTGCTTACGAAGCAGCCTTACAATATTCAAAAGAACGTCATCAGTTCGATCAGCCTATCTCCAATTTCCAGGGGATCTCTTTCAAATTGGCCGATATGGCTACTGAAATAATGGCGGCGGATCTACTCACGCTCCGCGCCTGTGATCTGAAGAACCGCAAGCAACCGATGACCAAGGAAGCCGCCATGGCAAAGTATTATGCCAGCGAAGTGGCGGTGAAGGTGGCAAATGATGCGGTGCAGGTGTTTGGCGGTTACGGATATACCAAAGATTTTCCGGTGGAGAAATTTTACAGGGATGCAAAACTTTGTACTATCGGAGAAGGAACAAGTGAAATACAGAAGCTGGTTATCTCCAGGGAAGTGTTGAAGAGTTAGCGTTCTTTTTCTTTAAAACGTTCAGCTTGCAACAATACAAATATATAGTCCAGGCGATCGGCTTATTGTCAATCTGTGTAATCACGTTCACGGCACTCGCAAAGTATGCGACGGTGCCGATCGTAAGCTAGTAAACGGCCTTCTGGTACTTCTCAATCTCCGCTGGCGGAATACCAGCAAACAATCCTGGATAAGATCGATCAGGAGTTTTTTGAGGGAAAGAAATTGTTTGAAGATAAGAATTGTCAAACTTGTCACCGGGTAACAGGCCTTCATTCAGACCTTTTCACCTCTTCCGTAAAGAATGAGTACTGAACGAGCGCAGGTAAGATCGCAGATTTCCTCAGAAACCCGGAGAGCTTTTCAACTGAACCCTACCTGGTGAGCAGAATGGAAAAATTTGGCATGAAAGGGCTGCATCGTTCTTATCCCGATCTCACGGATGAACAGGTGAGCCTGATCTACCAATACATTATCCTGGCCGACTTCAAAGCCAATCAGCAATAAAACGGCATAGTAAAAGTTATCAGATCTCCGCAGATCGATCTGTAAAGCGGTTTATTTCACTTCCTGCATTTCTACGAGCTTCCTGTAAAAGCCATTGTATGCGATCAGTTCTTCATGATTACCTCTTTCCACGATCTTTCCTTTCTGTAACACGATTATCTCGTCAGCGTGGCGGATCGTGCTGAGACGGTGTGCGATCACAATACTGGTGCGGTTCTGCATCATATTGTTGATCGCGTCCTGAACCAGACGTTCGCTTTCTGTATCCAATGAAGAGGTTGCTTCGTCGAGGATTAGTATTGGCGGGTTCTTTAACACGGCGCGTGCGATGGTCAGGCGCTGGCGTTCGCCCCCGCTTAGCTTGCTGCCGCGGTCACCGATATTTGTTTGATAGCCCGCTTCCTTGTGGGAAATGAAATTATGGGCGTTTGCTATTTTGGCGGCTTGTTCAATTTCCTCCAGTGTGGCATCAGGTGTTCCCAATGCGATATTGTTCGCAACAGTATCATTGAACAGGATAGGCTCCTGTGTAACGATGCTCATCAGGCTGCGTACAGAATACAGCGAATAATCTTTGATATTGATCCCGTCGATCAGCACTTCGCCGGAAGTGACATCATGAAAACGCGGAACAAGGTCCGCCAGTGTTGATTTACCAGCGCCGGAAGATCCAACAAGCGCGATGGTTTTTCCTTTTTGGATAGTGAGATTTACATTATCGAGGATCACCGCATCGTCATACGAGAATACTACGTTTTTGAATTCGATCTTATCGTTAAAGGACGTGAGTTGTGTACCATTCGGATTTTCATCTACCACAACCGGGGCACTCAGGACTTCTTCCACACGCACCAGTGCTGCGGCACCGCGTTGAATATTAAAGAATGAATTAGAGATGTTCTTAGCCGGGTTGATGACCATCGCAAACAGGGCAATGTAACTAAGCAGTTCTCCACCTTCGATGCCCTGGTCTGCCAGCACAAGCCTGCCGCCAAAGTACAGGATCGTACTCAGTACGATCACGCCAAAGACTTCCGTCAGTGGAGATGCCAGGTCGCGGCGAGCGCCCATTTTCTTCCTGATCTTGTACAACTCATCGTTCACATCATGAAAACGACTACTCAGTAATTTTTCAGCCAGAAATGCTTTGATCACGCGCAGACCGCCAAGTGTTTCGTCGAGAATGGACAGACCTTCGCCGAGTTTGATCGCGGCATCTTCCGACTGTCGTTTCAGTTTGCGGCTTACCCGTCCGATTAGCAAACCAGTAACCGGCAATAATATGAGAAGGAAAAGTGAGAGTTGGGGAGAAATGATCACGAGCGCGACAAGGTATCCGATCACCGTGATCGGATCTTTGATCATGCCGTCCAGCATCCCGACCACAGAACCTTCTATTTCTCCGATATCGTTCGTCATCCGCGAAATAATATCACCTTTTCTTTTTTCAGTAAAATAACCGATGGGCAGCCGGAGGATCTTATCATAAACGTCGCCCCGGAGCTTTGTGATGATCATCGCCCGGACGGGCACCGAGATCCGGTTCGACAGATAAATGAAAATATTTTTCAGGATCGTGGAGATAATGATCATAAAACAGATCGCGGTCAGACCGGCCACTTTCCCGTTGTCTCCGTTATCGGCTATAGTTTTTTCGAGAAAATCGCTGATATAAGAGCCGAGTACGTTGGTTCGCATTACTGCGGGGTTCGGTGTTTGAGCCGATTCGAAGATCAACCCGAAAAAAGGGCTCAGCATGGCGATGGAAATGACGCCGAAAAGAGTGGCAAGGAGAGTGCACACAAAATACAGAACGAGTTTGCCTCTATATTGTCCCAGATAGCTGAAAACCCTTGAAAATTTTTTCATTATGTTTCTAAGTCGCTTAAACGGGCAAAGTAACTAATTTTACACCGTCTGCCAGCAAGTTTTAGGATGGGCAGATATAAATTATACGTTTATTATGGAAGAGGGAAAAAGACAAAAACAGATTGCCGGCCTGCTGAATGAAGAGATGAACCAGATCTTTCAACGGCTCGGTTTGAGTATGATAAATGGCGGAATGGTCTCAATATCATCGGTTAAGGTAACGCCAGATCTGCTGGAAGCCAGATTTTACCTGAGTCTGTTCCAGGTCAGTGACCAGGAAGACGCGCTGAAAAAGATCGAAGACCGTCACCATGAGATCAAAAAGGAGCTTTCCGGGCGTGTTCGCCATCAGCTCCGCAGTATCCCCGTGCTGAAGTTTTTCAAGGACGATACACTGGATCATGTATTCAAAATGGAAGAATTGTTCAAAAAGATCAACGAAGACCGCAAAGACACGAATTAGTTTACACTAATTTCACGAATTAGCGTAATTCATGCACACATCTTCAACCCGAAACACCCATCAGCGTTTTGAGCTTTCTCTTTGCCTGGCGTTATTTTAAAGCAAAAAAATCCACGAATGCCATCAATGTCATTTCCTGGATCAGCGTAGTGGCTATCGTGATAGGCACGGCTGCGCTGATACTGGTGTTGAGTGTATTCAACGGCTTTGAGGGATTAGTGAAGTCGCTGTATTCGTCTTTTTATACGGATCTGAAAATATTGCCACCCAGCGGAAAGAATATCACGGTTACCGCAGAACAGTTGCGGGAGCTGAAAGGTATCAAAGGGATTAAGAATTATTCGCTGGTCGTAGAAGAGAAGGCGCTTGTTCAAAATGGCGATTATCAGTCGATCGTTTACCTGAAAGGAGTAGACGATAATTATCGCTACGTTACGGGTGTGGCAAAGCATTTAGTTAAAGGAGAATATGATCTCGGTACGGAAGATTTTCCGAAACTTATCCTTGGAGCCGGTGTTGAAAATGCGTTGGGGGTTCAGGCAGACCGGAATATTTTCCCGTTGAATATCTATCTGCCCCGTAAAACAGAGGGTGAGCAGCTGGATGCAATGAATGATATCAGCAGTGATACGATCAATACTTCGGCTGCATTTGTGATCCAGCAGGACTTTGACACGAAATACGGGATCACGAATCTTGCCTTTGCAAAAAAAGCCCTGCGGCTCGGAGCGGATGTTTACAGCGGCGTTGAGATCACACTCAACGATCCCGGAGCAGCAGAGCAGGTTCAGAAACAGGTGCAAAAAGTCTTCGGGAAGGGGTACCTTGTTCAAACGCGCTATGAGCAGAATCAGGGTCTTTATTCTGTAATGAATATGGAGCGATGGATTATCTATGGGGTGCTCAGCCTGATCATGGTTGTCGCGGCATTTAACATGATCGGAGCACTAACAATGCTTGTGCTGGAAAAGCAGAAAGATATTGGTGTATTGCATGCGCTTGGCGCCGATCGTGGTTTTATCCAGCGTATTTTTCTCAGCGAGGGTCTTTTGCTTGCGCTGATCGGTACTGTCGTGGGAATGTTTCTTGCTTATACAATGATCCTGCTTCAGTTGAAGTTTCATCTTATCTCCTTAATGCCCGGATCTTTCCTCATAGATTATTTTCCTGTTGAGCCGCATCTTGCAGACTTTCTGCTTGTAACGGCCACTGTTTTTGTGATCGCCATACTGGCTTCCTGGTTTCCTTCGAGAAAGGCGGCGGGGCAGAGGTTTGTTGTCCGTTGACCGTTGGTCGTTGATCGTTGCCGTTGACCGGAGGGAAGCTGAAGTGGAGAAAATTGAATATGCGTATAAAACTAAAAAGCGAATGGCTATCGTCATCAACGATAGCCATTCGCTTTTAATTTTTATCGGTCAACGGTCAACGGACAACGGTCAACGATTAATAGTCTCCCATTGTTTCCGGCAGTTGTGCCAGTGCTTTGGCCAGTTGTTCGTCATTTGGAGCGATGCCATGCCAGTTGTGATCGTTTTCCATGAAGTCAACACCTTTGCCCATGATGGTGTGCATCATGATGGCGATTGGTTTGCCCTGGCCGGTGAGTGATTTTGCTTTGTCGAGCGTAGCGATCACATCGTCCATATCGTTGCCGTTCATTTCGAGGGTGGTCCAGCCGAAAGCGTCGAACTTCTGGCGGATGTTGCCGAGGCTCATTACTTTATCTGTGGGTCCGTCGATCTGCTGACCGTTCCAGTCGATGGTAGCGATCAGGTTGTCAACTTTATGGTGAGGGGCGAACATTGCTGCTTCCCAGATCTGTCCTTCATCCAGCTCGCCATCGCCATGGAGGGAAAAAACGGTTGTATTTTCCTTGTTGAGCTTTTTGGTCAATGCCGCGCCGATCGCTGCGCTCAGGCCCTGGCCCAGGGAACCGCTGGCGATACGGACGCCCGGAAGATGTTCGTGAGTGGCAGGGTGGCCCTGCAGTCTTGAATTGATCTTACGGAATGTTGCCAGTTCTTTTACGTCGAAATACCCGGAGCGGGCCAGAACGGAGTAAAAAACCGGGGAAATATGCCCGTTGGAGAGAAAGAACACGTCTTCGTTAGTCGCATTCATGTTGAAGTTCGGGTCATGTTTCATCACCTGGAAGTACAGGGCGGTGAGAAAATCAGCACAACCGAGTGAACCACCCGGGTGACCGCTGCTGGAACCATGTACCATCCTTACGATATCTCTGCGGATCTGTGACGCAATTGCTTTGAGTTCAGGCATAAATATTAGGGATTTTTTAAACTTTTTGTATCTTGCTGCCTCATTTCACTACGAGGGCGTTGCAAAAGTGCAATCTTTTTTTGATACAAAATTCATTGACAGGGATTAATTGTTGCGCCGGATAAAGTTCGTGCGATTGTCTTTTACACCCCGTGTTCGAAATGATCCTATTCTTTACCCTTGATAAGCCAGCGGTTCAGGCCAACTTTTTTACCGTAAACCCAATCTGATGCTTGACATCTCGCTTCTGGACATTCTGCTCACGGCATCCGTGGCATTTATCATATCTTTCCTCGCAATACCTGTTGTTTTACAAATTGCGGAGCAGAAAAAGCTATACGATATCCCGGATGAAAGAAAGGTACACGCACATGCGGTGGCTTCGCTTGGCGGAGTAGGGATATTCGGAGGATTTTTACTGGCGTCCCTGCTTTCTATTCAGGGGTATCTAAACCCGGAGTTCCAGTATTTTTTTGCCGCGGCGATCGTGATCTTTTTCCTGGGGTTGAAAGATGACCTGGTAGTTCTTTCGGCCAGTAAAAAGATCATCGGACAGGTGATCGCTGCCTCTATCCTGATCCATCTTGGAGGTATCAGGATCAACAGCATGCACGGGCTCTTCGGGATCAATGAGCTTCCCCAGGCTTTTGATCTGGCGCTTTCTTACCTCACGGTTATCGTTGTGATCAATTCTTTCAACCTGATCGATGGTGTTGACGGGCTTGCCGGCAGTCTTGGTGTACTGACCATGCTTGTCTTCGGTACCTATTTCTATACCATCCATTTCCAGGCTTACGCCTTGCTTGCGTTTGCCCTGGGAGGAAGTCTTGTTGCTTTCCTGATCTTTAACCATCCCCCGGCAAAGATATTTATGGGAGATTCCGGTTCACTGATGATCGGATTGATCAATGCGATCATGGTGATCAAGTTCATCAATGTGGCGGGCAATCCGGCCGTCCGCGTTCCGCTTGATTCATCCGTAGCCATTGGCGTTTCCATCCTGATCATTCCCCTGCTTGATACGCTGCGGGTGTTCGGGATCCGGATCTTCAATGGCAGATCCCCCTTTACCCCCGACCGCAATCATATTCATCACTTATTACTGGCACGCGGCCTCGGGCATGCGGGAGTTACCCTCACCTGTGTTGCTGTAAACATCTTCTTTATAGTACTGGCGTACACGCTGCGCTCTTTTGGTTCTACCATTGTTCTCGCGATCATGCTCGTTATCGGCCTTGGCGGAATCGGTATGCTGTATTACACACGTAAACAGAATCGCCGTCTTTTTGTGGCCCGTCAGCCGGAGGAACTGAAACCAACTTCAAAAGTGGTCAATCTGAATCCCGAAACGGTTGCTGCGGAACACAAGTGATTCTCGTCGCCGTTGTCCGTTGACCGCCGATCACCGGTGCAAGGTTCAATTAATGCCCTTTATAAAATTACTTCTATTACGGAAATCAGGACGATGGTCAACGAACAAGGCTCAGCGATCCGTGGATTTTCATTAGCTTTGCCGCGACCGCTAAACGGATTTTATGACAGAAGATATTTCAACAATTATTGCCGCAGGCGAAGAGCTGATGCGGAAGGCTATCAGTCACCTGGAAAGTGAATTGACAAAGATCAGAGCCGGGAAAGCCAACCCGCAAATGTTCGATAGTGTGATTGTAGATTATTATGGTTCTCCGATGCCGATCAACCAGGTAGCGAATATCAGCGTGATGGATGCCCGTACACTCAGCATTCAGCCCTGGGAAAAGAATATGCTGCAGCCTATCGAAAGAGCGATCATCAACTCAAACCTTGGTGTGACTCCTCAGAATGACGGCGTCCTGATCAGGATCTTTATGCCGCCGCTGACAGAAGAAAGAAGACGTGAGCTGGTGAAAAGATGCCAGGGAGAAGGAGAACAATGTAAAATTGCCGTGAGAAATATCCGTCGCGACGCGATCGAGAACATAAAAAAACAACAGAAGAACGGCCTTAGCGAAGATGCTGCAAAAGACGCGGAAGCGGAAGTGCAACAACTTACTGATCGCTATACAGCCGTGGTGGAAAAGCATTTGGCAGCAAAGGAGAAGGAGATTATGGCGGTGTAGGGAGGAGATCGTTGACCGTTGTCCGTTGACCGTTGTCCGGAATTTCAGCGAGCTAGAATACAATTGCATTTTCGTGTACAAATTAAAAGAGAGGGGCTATCGTTTAAAAACGATAGCCCCTCTCTTTTAATTTGTGACGGTCAACGGTCAACGGTCAACGGTCAACGGTCAACGGTCAACGACTTTCTTCCCGATCTGCAACTTTGCCAGAAATACCCCAAGCAGGATCAGCAACAGGCACGCAATATCTTTGATAGTGATCGTTTCTCCAACAAGGGCGCCCCAAAAAAGTGCTACGAAAGGAATGCCGTATGTGACCAGTGAAGCGAACAGGGGGCCTGCTTTTTGCACCAGGGCATAGAAGAGAACGGTGGCGAATGCACTGCCAACAATTCCCAGCACGACAACGTTGAGAACAGACCATTGCAGGTCGCGGACAGAGAAATCAAGCGAGAAGAAGCCTTGTGACCAAAGCACAATGCCTGCAGGAACTGACATAAATGCAAGTGATACTGATGCCATATGAACAGGCCTGATATCCTTTAAAAAATGACCTACGATGTTAACATTCAGTCCGTAAAAGATCGTCGCCAGTACAACAAGCCCTGCATAACCAAGATTACCGAGATTGATGTCCTGCCTTGATATTGCGAGAAGGCAAAGTCCGGCGAAACCAACGATCACTCCCAGGATCTTTTGCCATTCTATTTTGTCTTTGAAGAAAGCGATACCGATGATCACCATGCAGATCGGTGTGAGCGAGTTCAGAATGCCTTCGAGCGAACTATCCAGTTTGATTATGGCGGCCGCGAAAAGAAAGGCGGGGAACAGGTTGCCGAATAAACCGGTCACTACCATCAGCCCCATCTTTTTGCGCGGAATAAAGCGGATATGGTAAAAGGCGAAAGGGATAAATACAATCCCGGCGGAAAAGATCCGCAGCGACGCTATCTGTGCGGCAGTCAACGCCGTCTTTCCTTCTTTCATAAGGATGAAAGAACTACCCCAGATAAAACAAAGAAGGGTGAAGAGAAGCCAGCTGAGCAGTTTGTTATTCATAATTGAAGTGCAAAGGTCTTGTTTTTAGTCCGACTGGCGTTTGGTTCCCGCAGATTTCGCGGATTTCTCAGCTCTTTTTTTGCACCTGACTTCTTTCATTTGATAAGAGGATAATTTGTTTGCGCAGATCACGCAGATGATCCCTGAGCAGCGAAAGATCTGCGGGAACCAACGCCGGTCGAAGTACCTGAAAAATCAATAACTTTAAATATGAGCAAAATCAGTCTAAGTAAGATCAGCACACGTGCCCCGAAAGAATTTGACAAGGCCGAAACCAAAGAGAAAACCGCCGCGATTCTCGAAGAGCTGGATGATCTGCAGAATCTTCTCTATGCAGAGAACCGTCATTCTATATTGATCGTGATACAGGGAATGGACGCCAGTGGAAAGGACGGCGTGATCCGTAATGTAATGGGAAGTATGAACCCGCAGGGGGTAATGGTCAAATCATTCAAAGCTCCGACATCGGAGGAACTCAGCCATGACTTCCTCTGGAGGATACACAATCATACGCCGGCAAAAGGAATGATCCAGGTCTTCAATCGCTCTCACTATGAGGATATCCTGATCACACGCGTGCATCGCTGGATAGACGATGAGCGTACAAAGAAACGCGTTGAGGCCATCAATGCATTTGAACGGTTGCTCGAAGAGCATAATGAAACGCATATCCTCAAATTCTATCTGCATATTTCCCGGGAAGAACAAACTCAGCGGCTGGAAGAACGTATGCATAATCCTGCCAAAATGTGGAAGTACAATGAACAGGATTTTGAAGAGGCGAAGCTTTGGGATAATTATCAGTCAGCCTATGAAGATTGTTTCGAAAAGTGCAATGAGCCTGAGTGGACGATCGTACCATCTGATCAGAATTGGTATAAGGAATATGTGATCGCAAAGGCGCTGCGTGATATGCTGAAAGGATTAAAAATGCAGTTTCCCGGTTTGAAGAAAGAGTAAAAAGTTTTTTCCTTTACTTTGGGTAACTTTTCAATAGGAAAAGTTTGAAAGTTTAATTGTTTGAAAGTTCATTGGTTGTAATCGCTTCGGCCTGAATTTTGAAACATGGATGCGCATCAAAAAACCTCCTTTTACCAACACTAAAAACTTCAATTATGGGACTTTTTAAAGAATTCAAAGAATTTGCGCTGAAGAAGAATGTTGTAGAGCTTGCCGTTGCCGTTATTATTGGTGCAGCTTTCGGAACCATAGTATCATCTCTCGTGGATGATGTGATCACTCCTCTATTGTTAACACCTGCGCTGGAAGCAGCAAATGCTCAGGATCTTGATAAGCTGGTATGGGGAAATGTTAAATATGGTAAGTTCCTGGCGGCTGTGATCAAGTTCGTTATTATCGCCTTTATCCTGTTCCTGATCATAAGAGCGATGAAGGGATTGATGAAAAAAGAAGAGGAAGCTCCAACGCCTGCGGTGACGCCGGAAGATATCCTCCTTTTGCGTGAGATCCGTGACTCTTTAAAGAAATAGTCCCCAACGATATTTCCCTTATTTTTGACCCCCGTACCGCCCCAGGTGGTCCGGGGGTTTAACTTTTAATATGGCTAATACAGCATCTTACCAGATCAAATTACCCCAGTTCGAAGGACCTTTCGACCTGCTCCTGTTCTTTATTGAAAGGGACGAGCTGGACATTTACAATATCCCTATCACCCGGATTACCAATGACTTCCTTGAATATATCCATCAGCAGGAATCGCTGAACATTGAAATGTCAAGTGAATTCATCCTGTTCATTTCCACGCTGATGCGGATCAAGGCGAAAATGCTGCTGCCCCGTAAGGAAGTGGATGCCCAGGGTAATGAAATTGATCCGAGGGAAGAGCTGGTAAGCAAACTGCTTGAATACAAGAAGTTCAAGGAAGCGTCTGCCCAGATGGCGGAAATGGAAGCTATCCGGATGCTGATGGTAAAGCGTGGAAATATTCAAAAAGAACTGTCACAGATAGGTGAAGATGCCGGCGAAGGAACAGAGATCCAGAATATCACCCTGTTCAAATTAATGAAAGCCTTCGAAAAGGCGATGCAGAAGTATTCAGACAGGGTAAACAAACCGGTGCACACTGTTGTGCAGTATCGCTACACGATGGAGAACGCACGCCGGAATATGATGGATGTTGCAGCCAGGGAAAAGACGGTTTCCTTTGAAAAGATATTTGAAGTGGCAGAGAACCGCGTCCATGCGATCTTCCTGTTCCTGTCGCTTCTCGAACTTGTACAGCAGAAGTTCATGAAGATCATGATCGGAGATGGCCGGAATAACTTCCTCATCGAGTATGTAGAACCTGAAGAACGCGCGGCAGAGCTGGCGGAAGACGGTCTGACAGATGCCGACTTCAAATCGTCATTTGACGATCCAGCGCCTCCCGCGGAAGAAGGAGATCAGCAGCCTCAGTAAAACCATAAACATTATATATTATGAAACGTCACGCTACAGCCAACTGGAAAGGCACCGGAAAAGAAGGAAAAGGAACCAACACCACGCAATCAGGCGTATTAAAAGATACTCAGTATTCATTCAGCAGCCGCTTTGAAGAAGGCATCGGCACAAACCCTGAAGAACTTGTTGCGGCAGCTCATGCAGGTTGCTTCACCATGAAACTCAGCTTCGACCTGAATGCAGCAGGATTTACTGCTGACAATATTGACACGAAATGTACGATTACTTTTGAGAATGGCGCTATTACAGAAAGTCACCTCGAAGTAAAAGCCACGATCCCGAATATCGATGCCGCGAAATTTGCAGAAGTAGCTGCGGGTGCAAAAGCAAACTGCCCGATCAGTAAATTGCTGAATACGAATATTACAATGGAAGCGGAATTGGCGTGAGACCGCTATCCGTTGACCGTTGTCCGTTGACCGTTGTCCGGCTTTCGGAATTTTGTAAAACTATTATAGTAAAGAAGCCTTCTGCGATTAGAAGGCTTCTTTGTTTTATCGCAGAGTACGACGAACACGAACACGAACACGGACACGGTCAACGGACAACGGACAACGGTCAACGGATAGCGGCCCGCCATTCATCCTTACCCCTTCTGGCGCTCGCCTAGTTTCCGTATCTTCCGATTTTCACCCCCTTATACCAAACCAAACCGAAATGCTCAAACGAACTATCGTCCCTTTTCTCCTGTTCCCGGCATTCATTGCCAGCGCACAGGAAAAAAAAGACTCTTCAAAGACAGCCCGTCCAATGGGATGGAAGGATATTTCCTCCTGGCGTTCTATCAGCTCCTTTAGTGTATCCCTGTCTCCGGATGGCGACTGGGTTGCTTATCCGCTGACCACCCGCGAAGGTGATGGCGAACTGATCGTGAAAAAAGTAAATGATACAACGCTGAGAAAGTACCCGATCGGAGGAACATCCGCCGGCTTTACTTTTTCGGAGGATGGAAAATGGCTGGCGTTCAAAGAAACGACCAAATTCAAGGAAGCGAAGGCTGCCGCTAAAACGCCCGGAAAACAGCTTTTTGATAAGTTGATCCTGGTAGAACTTTCTACGGGTAAGAAAACCGAATTCGAAAGAGCCGGGCTGTATTCATTCAATGGCCGTGTTTCTTCTCATCTCGCTGTTTCTATTGTAAAAGAAAGAACAATGGGTGGCGGCGGAGCCGATGCACCAAGAGGCGCAGATCTCCTGCTGGTAGAGCTTGCTTCCGGCAAAACACAGAACATAGGCAATGTTGCCGAATTTGATTTCAACAAGGCAGGAAACCTGCTTGCGTATACGATCGATGCAACCAATAAGACTGGTAACGGTGTTTATCTGCTGAATATAAGCGCCAAACAAACTACAGTGCTGGATAACGATAAAGCGTCTTACAAATCTCTGTCATGGACAGAAGACGGTGAGGCTTTTGCCTTGCTGAAAACAACTAAGGATGAGAAATTCAAATCTGATAAAGGTGTTGTACTTGGTGTAAAGAATGTAAGTGCTGTTCCTTCTGTAACGATCTATGATCCTGCGAAGGATTCGCTTGTGTTCCCCAAAGGAATGACCATTAGCAGCAACCGCAGACCTTACTGGTCAGAAGATCTTTCCCGCCTGTTCTTTGGTATCGCACCATTGCTGCCGGCTAAAAAAGAAAATGCAGACACGGCGAAGAAAGCTCCTGCTACTGCTTCTGCACAAACAGAATCACAGAAGATCGAAAGGCTGAAAACAGATACCAGTATCAAATCGCTGGCAGATCTGAAGAAAGCACTGGCTAAACTTGAAACAAAGCCTGATGTAAAACCAGCTGTTGCTCCTGGTGACGAACCTGCTAAACCGGATATGATCATCTGGAACTGGCAGGATAAACGCCTTCAAAGCCGTCAGCAGGTAATGGAAATGCAGGATAAGAACTTCACTTATCTCGCTTCATATACATTGGCGACTTCTTCATTCAAACAGGTAAATGACAGCTCGGTTCGTACGCTTGCGATCTTCCCGAAACAGCAGTTTGCGATCGCAACAGATAGCCGCGCCTATGAACTGGATCAGAATCTTGACGGACAAACTTATTCAGACCTGTACATCGTTGATCTGAAAACAGGGGCTAAAACATTGTTCCAGGAAAAATTCTATCAGCCGTCTTTTACCGCAATGCCGCAGTCATCACCTGATGGAACAAAATTCATTTATGGAAAAGATGGTCATTACTATGTGTATGACCTGATCGGTAAAACAAACGTAAATGTTACGGAGAACATTCCTTCTTCATTTGTGAATACGGAAGATGATCATAATGTGGTAAAACCACTGACCAACGTCATTGGCTGGAGCAGTGATAATAAGTATGTGCTGATCCGTGACCTCTGGGATATCTGGCAGGTAGCTGCAAACGGCAAAGAAGCCGCAACAAATCTTACTGTTACAGGACGTAAAGATAAAGTACGTTTCCAGGGGCGTTTTATGCTTGATCGTGATGAGAAGGGAATCGATCTAAAGAAGCCTTTGTATGTACGTATGTATGGCGAATGGACAAAGAAAGCTGGTATCGGACGTATCGAAGCTGGTAAGAAAGGTCTTCAGCCTGGTGTGAAAACCCTGATCTGGGATGATATTTCAGTGAATGCACTTGCAAAGGCAAAGAACGCCGATGTATATATGTTCTCAAAAGAAGGATTCTCTCAACCGACAGAATTTTATGTTGCGAACGCTTCATTGGAGAGCGGAAAACAAGTGACGGAGAATGCACCTGACCGCGGTAAATATACATGGAGTGCGGGCACTCAGCTGGTAGATTATGTGTCGGATAAAGGCGATACGTTACAAGGCGCATTATACCTGCCGGCAGGATATGTGAAAGGTAAAAAATATCCTACCGTCGTATATTATTACGAAAAAACATCCCAGGGGAAGAATGCTTACAGCAATCCTGATTTTCCGGGTGGCGGATGGCAGCCTGCGATGTATACCAGCAATGGTTATGCAGTGTTCATGCCGGATATCGTTTATAAAATGGATGACCCGGGTATGAGCGCAGTCTGGTGTGTAATACCGGCGGTAAAAGCTGCTATTGCTACCGGTGTGATCGATGAGAAGAACATCGGGATACAGGGACATAGCTGGGGAGGTTATCAGACTGCATTCCTTGCTACGCAAACTAATATGTTCAAAGCCGCAGCTCCCGGAGCTGCCCTGACCAATATGGTCAGCATGTATGATCTGATCTACTGGAACTCTGGTGGCGGTAATATGGCGATCTTCGAAGCTTCCCAGGGACGCTTCAAAGGTGCTCCATGGGAGAACTGGGATTCTTATCTCCGTAACTCACCTATTTATCATGTGAAGAAAGTAAATACACCGATCCTGTTATTGCATAATGATAAGGATGGTGCGGTTGACTTTACGCAGGGTATCGAGTTTTACAATGCACTTCGCCGTTTGAAAAAACCAGTGGTGATGATCACTTACAAAGGAGAAAACCATGGGATCGCAAAAATTGAGAACAGGAAAGACTACGCTGTTCGTATGATGGAATTCTTCGATCATTACCTGAAAGGTGCACCGGCTCCTGACTGGTGGAAGAATGGTGTGGAGAAAGGTGACCTGGAAGAGCATTTAGGTACAAGAGCGTTTGACATGGAAGATTGAATGTTTTAATATTTGCGTGGCAGAAGTATCGCAGAGCACGCAAAGAGCCGCAAAGGGCGCTAAGATCATCTCTTAGCGCCCTTTGCGCTTTTCCTCCTGGCGTTCTTAGCGATACTGCTACGCCAGGTAAATAAAAAAGCCTCATCAGGTTTACTGATGAGGCTTTTTTATTGTAGTCGATAAATTAGTTTATCCCAGCAATTCAGTAACGCGAACTTTATCCTTCATCATCTCCAGTACAGTTTCTTTGATCGCTACGGCATCATATTTACATTCATGCTGCAGTTCTTTTGGTGTTCCATGTTCTACAATGCGATCAGGAATGCCGAGGATGCGTACTTCGTTTTTGTAATTATGTTTCGCCATGAACTCGAGTACGGCGCTGCCGAAACCTCCTTCGATACATCCGTCTTCTACAGTAATGAGCTTCTGGTAACGCTGACATGCTTCATGTAACAGTTCTTCATCCAGAGGTTTTGCGAAGCGCATATCGTAATGTCCGGGGTTGACACCTTCCAGTTTCAGATCGCGGATAGCGCTGGCAGCAAAATTTCCCGGATGTCCGAATGAAAGGATGGCAATGCCATCACCATCTTTCAGTTTGCGTCCTTTTCCGATCGTGATCTCCTTCATTTCTGTTTTCCATTCTGGCATGGTGCCTTCGCCACGGGGATAGCGGATCACAAAGGGGACATCGGTAGATTCAAGCTGCGAGGTATACATCAGGTTCCTGAGTTCGCTTTCATTCATTGGTGCGCTGATCACGATGTTCGGGATGCAACGCATATAGGCGATATCGTAAGCGCCGTGGTGTGTTGGTCCGTCGTCACCAACGAGGCCTGCACGGTCGAGGCAGAATACAACCGGCAGTTTTTGGATCGCTACATCATGCACAACCTGGTCATAGGCGCGTTGCATGAAAGAAGAGTAAATATTGCAGAATACGCGCATGCCCTGTGTGGCCATACCAGCGCTGAGTGTCACCGCATGCTGTTCGCAAATGCCGACATCAAACGCACGATCCGGCATTTTCTCCATCATGAATTTCAATGATGAACCGGAAGGCATGGCAGGAGTGATACCGAAGATCCGTTGGTTGCGTTCAGCCAGTTCGATCAGCGTATGGCCAAAAACATCCTGGTATTTGGGCGGCTGTGGTGTGTCGAATTTCTTTTTAAAGATCTCGCCCGTCACTTTGTCGAACAATCCGGGTGCGTGCCATTTGGTCTGGTCCTGCTCCGCCAGTGCATATCCCTTTCCTTTAGTGGTAACAATATGCAGGAGCTTCGGCCCGGGAATGTCACGAAGGTCTTTCAATGTATCCACCAGTTTTGCGACATTATGCCCATCAATAGGTCCGAAATACCGGATCTTCAATGCTTCGAAAAGATTGGCGCTGCTGTTGACCATTCCTTTCAGTCCTTCCACAAGTTTGTGACCCATGGCGCGGGTGAAGTTCTTGCCAACGGGCAGTTTGCCCATCAGTTTCCAGACATCATCTTTTACTTTATTGTAGGTAGGTGATGTAGAGATATCAGTGAGGTATTCTTTCAGTGCGCCGGTATTAGGGTCGATACCGATCCCATTATCATTAAGAATGATCAGCATATCGGAGTTTGCCACGCCGGCGTGGTTCATGGCTTCGAAAGCCATCCCTGCGGTCATGGAGCCGTCGCCGATCACTGCCACGGTCTTGCGGTCTGTTTCGCCCTTGTATTTGGCGGCCATCGCCATTCCTAATGCAGCGGAAATAGAGGTGGAAGAATGTCCCACGCCAAATGTGTCATATTCGCTTTCGCTTCTTTTGGGGAACCCGCTGATGCCGTTGTATTTCCGGTTGGTGACGAAATTGTCGCGGCGGCCGGTCAGGATCTTATGTCCATAAGCCTGGTGGCCGACGTCCCATACGAGCTGGTCATAAGGTGTATTATACACGTAATGAAGTGCAGTTGTCAGTTCAACTACACCGAGACTTGCGCCGAAGTGCCCGCCATGCACACTCACCACATCAATGATATATTGACGCAATTCGTCGCAAACCTGGTGCAATTTTTCGCGCGGAAGCTTTTTGAGATCGGCAGGTGAATCGATCGTCTTTAACAACGGTCCGGGTATAATCTCCATGGAGGGCGGTTTTGGCGACAAAAGTAGGCTTTTTCGGTGGATTGGGAAGGCGCGTTGTCTATTCACCTTTGCCCGTTGCCCGGAATTATGGGCTGATCGTGAATGTTCCGCCGGAGCTTCGGCTATGTACATCAGCAACAGCTTTGATCCGGTCAGCGGACAACGGTGAACGTTGAACGCTTCTCGGCCATATTTCCCTGCTCCCTTTTGTCTATTTTCTCGCCCACTGGTATATATTTACCATGTTCGCCGGCGGCGGAATTAGTTAGATTTGTTCACATGAGTAACGGTAAGTCAATATACTGGCTATTCCAGCTTATTGGTTGGGGCAGTTTTGCTGCGATCAATATGTTCTTTGCCTTCTTCTTTGAGAGAATGGCTGATGCTCCGTCACGGCAACTGGCGATCGCCAGATTATCGCTATTTATCCTGTCTGGCCTTGCTGCAACCCACTTGATGCGGTCAGTGATACAACGGCTAAATGTCGTAAAGAAGTCGCTCGACAAGCAATTTGCTTATTTTTTCTTTTTATCAGTCGTCTTCTCCGTCCTCCCGGGCACCTTGTATGCGATGGGATGTTTAAGGTGGGAGATGCTGGGCGAAGGGGACGCCGCTTTTGCCGGCAGGCCCTTGCTGCTGATCCTAAGAGGAAGTTTTTATTTTTTTCTGAATACTGTGATCTGGAACCTGGTCTATTTCGTCTCTCATTTTGTATCCGCAAGCCGCAGGCAACAACAGGATGTTTGGCGACTGGAAGAAATGATGAAAGAGATGACGCTGGATAATTATCAATTTCAACCGGAGCAGAAATAATTAGATTTGAATTTATGCGGATAGGTAACTCTTTATACTGGCTGTTTCAGGTGATTGGTTGGGGCTCCTTTGCTGCCATCAATGTATTCTTTGCCATCTTTTTTGAGAAAATGGGTGATGCGGAGTCGCGGCGGCTTGTATTGACCCGCCTTGGCATTTTTGTTTTGCTGGGTATAGTGTTCACCCATCTGATGCGGGCGGTCATCATTCAGCTGAATACCCTGCAGAAAACGATCGAGAAGCAAGTTGCCCAGTTCTTTTTCATCTCCATAGCTTTTTCCCTGATCACCGCCACCCTTTATATGCAGGCATGCGAAAGCCTCGGACTGCTGAATGATGGCGAGAAGAACTTCGTAGACCGCCCGTTGCTGCTGATCCTGAGCGGTGCGTTCTACTTTTTTATCAATATCGTCATCTGGAACCTGATCTATTTCATTTATCACTATGTGACGAAAAGCCGTAAACAGCAACTGGATACTTTAAGGCTGGAATCGCTTGTAAAAGAACTTGAATTAAAGACGATCAAAGCGCATATCAATCCTCATTTTATTTTTAACTCCCTCAACAGCATACGTGCACTGGTAGATGAAAATCCTGAGCGGGCTAGACGTGCAATTACTGAGCTGAGCAATATCCTGCGGAGCAGCATGCAGTCTGATAAATCTGAACAGGCTCCGATGGAAAAAGAACTGGATATTGTAAAAGATTATCTCGCGCTGGAGAATATGCGTTTTGAAGACCGTCTGAAAATTGAATACGAAGTGGATGAGGATACGCTTGATCTTCCAGTACCTCCGATGATGCTGCAGACACTGGTGGAGAACGCGATCAAGCACGGCATCAGCAAACAGATAAAAGGAGGAGTAGTGAGAGTGATCTCCGTATTGAAAAACAACTTCCATGAGTTATCTGTGCAGAATACCGGCTTGTTGAACAGCCAGGTGAACGGCAGTGGTTTTGGCTTGTCCAGCACCACTAACCGGTTAAATCTTTTGTACGGAAATAAAGCTAAATTTGAAATCAGACAGGCAACACCTGAACTTGTGGAAGCAAGGGTGTTGATCCCATTCACAGCCGATCATTAAAAAAAATCACATGCGAGCTATTATTATCGATGATGAACGCCTGGCAAGGACTGAACTTAAAAAACTGTTACAGGAATTTCCAGAAATAGAAGTGATAGACGAAGCCGCGAATGCGGAAGAGGGCATCGCTAAAATTGACAGTCTTCAACCTGATCTGATCTTCCTTGATATCCAGATGCCAGGTAAAACCGGGTTTGACATGCTGGCGCAACTGGAACGTGCCCCTCAGGTCATTTTCACTACAGCGTATGACGAGTTTGCTCTTAAAGCATTCGAAGTAAACGCCCTTGATTACCTGCTTAAGCCTGTTGAACCAAAACGCCTTGCTGACGCTATCCATAAGCTGCATGCAGCCGAAGCAAAGGAAGTGAAAGTGAACGGCGAGTTTGTAAACAATAGTATTCTCGGTGAGCATGACCAGGTTTTTGTAAAAGATGGGGAGCGCTGCTGGTTTGTGAAGCTGAGTGAGATCAGGCTTTTTGAAAGCGTGGGAAACTACGCGAAGGTTTTCTTCGGCCCTAACAAACCGCTTATCCTGAAATCTCTGAACGCACTGGAAGAAAGACTGGATGAAAAATTCTTCTTCCGCGCTAACAGAAAGCATATTGTGAACCTCCGGTTGATCGAAAAGATCGAACCTTACTTTAATGGAGGGTTACTGCTTGAACTGAAAGGAGGGGAGAAGATAGAAGTAAGCCGCCGTCAAACGGTTAAGTTCAAGGAAATGATGAGCCTTTAAGAAAGTAAAAAATCGAAAGTAGAATTAAAATAAGTTCCTGCTTCATGAGGGCTTAATATTGTAAATTTCTAATTATACATAATGAGGAAAATCGTTTTTAGCTCGGTGTTGCTGACTGTAGCAACTGTTTCTTTTTCGCAGAATATTGATAAGATCATTAATGCAAAAGAAGCAGAGCGTATTGAGCGCGTGCTGGCATCTGATGAAATGAGAGGTCGCCGGACTTTTTCTCCGGAGATAGATAAAGCGGCAGATTTTATCGCTGCGGAATTTAAAGCTGCAGGCCTTGAGACCTGGAAGGGTAGCGGTTCTTATCTCCAGAAGTTTGCGCTTATCGGAACAAAACAGACAAGTTTATCAGCGACATTGGATGGCAAACCGATCGATGCAAAGAACGTGGCGGTTTCAACTACACAGGCAGAAGTAAAGGTAACCCCTGCTTCCGGTTATGAAGTTGGAAGCATCGCCGCTGGTGCAAACTTTAATGTTGAATATCCGAAGCTGGTACAGTCAGGAAAAAACATGATCATTTACATTGATCCCAGCTTTGCAAATATCTTTACGCGTGTGTCGTCTTCGCTGAGGAGAGCCGCATTCAAAAAAGAAAATAATATCGTTCTGATCCTGGATTCAAAACCTGCTTCCGATTTCCTGATCGAAGCAAAATTTGAACTTACCGAACAACCGCTGGCGAATGTAGTAGGTGTTTTGCCTGGAAAAAGTAAAAAAGATGAGTATGTGATTTTTTCTGGTCACTATGATCATATCGGTATTGGCAAACCTGTAAATGGCGATTCGATCTACAATGGCGCAAACGATGATGCAGCCGGCACTACGGGTGTAATGTTACTGGCAAAGTATTACAAGGAATTGAAGAATAATGAGCGTACGATCGTGTTCGCAGCGTTCACCGGGGAAGAAGTGGGAATGTATGGTTCAACTTATTTCTCCAAACAATTCGATCCGGCTAAAGTAGTGGCGATGTTCAACCTGGAGATGATCGGAACTGAAAGCAAGTGGGGAAAGAACTCAGCCTATATTACAGGATATGATAAAACGGATATGGGCACAATACTTCAAAAGAACCTGGAAGGAACAGGCTTCACATTCTATCCGGACCCGTACACGGAGCAGCAGTTGTTCTATCGCTCCGATAACGCAACACTGGCGAGATTAGGCGTGCCTGCTCACACAATCTCGACTTCCAAGATGGATGTGGAACCACATTATCATAAAGTGAGTGATCATGTTGAAACACTTGATATGGCGAACATGGCCATGGTGATCAAATCGATCGCGTTAAGTGCACGCAGCATCGTTGCAGGCAAGGACACGCCAAGCAGGGTAAAAACAGAGGATCTGAGATAACAATGTATGTAGGTAATGCATAAAAAAATTGGACATCTTCTGGCCATGCTTTTAGGAGCATGGCCTTTTTTATTGGCACAACAACCGGTTACAGATTCTTTTCCTGAGCAAAGGGCAAGAGAGATCATTACAGTGTTGGCCGGCGACTCATTGCGTGGCCGGGGAAACCTGACTCCCGATCTGTTGAAGGCGGCCGGTTTTGTGATGAATGACTTCGCCCATTCAGGATTGAGACCTTTGCCGGGTGGTAGTTTCTTTCATGCCTTTCAACCGAATGGCGGCCCTTCTGAAAGTAAGAAAGACAGGCTTGAATGGAATGGCAGAGTGGTCAGCCCGGACGACTACCTGTACTTTCACAATGCTCCGGGGATTTATCAACCACGGGAACTTTCCTCATTCAAGGTGATAAGGATCGATTCTGTCAGTGCTGATATTCTGCAGCGCTACCAGGATGTGCAGGATGATCTGCTTTTGTGGACAGTCAACCCATTGAAAGAGGAGGACTGGAAGAGGATACGTCTCCCCGCAGATACGTTTGCAGGGGCAAGGCTCCTGATCACTGGTGTGGATGCTCCGCAGACGATGCGATTGGTGGCGGAGGAAGCGTATTACAGGTCTGTCAGCTACAATATCGCCGGAATATTGCCAGGAAAAACGTTGCCCTCGGAATGCATCGTTTTTTCCGCTCATTATGATCATATCGGGATTGAAAAAGGACGGGATAGTATCATGAATGGAGCAAACGATAATGCGTCTGGTACAACAGCCCTGCTGATGCTTGCAAGATATTTTGCAATGAGGGATGATAATGCAAGAACCCTGGTGTTTTGCGCATTTTCAGGTGAGGAGATCGGTTTGAGAGGTTCTTCAGCGATGACCAGGGAGCTTTCCACGGATAAAATAAAAGCAGGGATCAACCTAGAGATGCTTGGTTATCCGCAATACGGCAAGAAAAGGGTTTACATTACGGGCCAGCACTATTCTTCAATGCCGGCTTTCTTAAAAAAGGCCCTGACCGCAGAAGGGCTGAAGGTGGTCAGGGAACCGGATGAGGAAAAGATGCTTTTTGCCCGTAGTGATAATTTCCCTTTTTTCAGGAAAGGGATCCCGTTTCATACCATTATGGCGAGCGACGATGATGAGCCCTGCTATCACAAGCCCTGTGATGAGGTGGCCCGGATGGATCTGGCAAATCTCTGTGTAATTGTCAAAGCGATCGCACATGCGGCAAAAGATCTGATCAGCGCGGCTGAAACACCCGGGAAATTGCGGCTTCCCCGGTATCTCGAGAGAGAGGATTGATACAGTTACAGGATAGCTAAGCTGTTACAGTGATGGAATGGATCGCATCACTCATTTCACGGATCAATGAAGCATCTTTTTCGATGGCATTTCCGACAACGATCACATCGGCTCCGGCTTTACAGTTCAGGTAAGCCTTTTCAGGATGAGTGATCCCTCCGCCAATGATGAGTGGGGTAGAAATGCTTTTAGAGACTGCTTCGATCATGCTCTCCGAAATTGCGCGGCGCGCTCCGCTACCGGCGTCCATATAGATCAGCTTCATGCCGAGCATTTCACCCGCCATTGCGGTACACATGGCGATTTCATTTTTATCAGCAGGCACAGGCGCCGCATTGCTGATATACGAAACGGTAGTTGGCGCTCCTCCATCGATGACGATATAACCGGTGGACATGATCTCCAACCCGCTTTGGCGAACGGCGGGTGCCGATACCACGTGCTGGCCGATCAAAAGTTCGGGATTGCGTCCGGAGATCAGCGACAGATACAACAGCGCATCCGCATGCCGGGTGATCTGAGAAGGGCTGCCGGGAAAAAGAACAACGGGAATGGAACAGTTCTGTTTGATGTGCTGAACGCACTCATCCAGGTGATTGGAGATGACCAGGCTACCACCAACCAGCAGATAATCAACCTTTGCGGAAACCGATAATCCGATCAGTTCATCCAGGATGGCTTTATTGACCTTATCTGGATCGATCAGCACAGCAAAGGACTTTTTGCCCTGCTGCTTTTTACCCGTTAAAGAAAGATAGATGTCCTGTTTCATTCGGTACCGGTTGTACATTCACAAAAATGCGAAAAAGTTTTGGCTTTTAAAGGGTTAATTTTCACGGGGATGACGGGGAATGAAGGTTTTTATATGGCCAAAAAGTAAATTGCTGATGAGTTCTCAGAAAATATCGCTGACTACCAAACATTCTTTGCGCAAAAAACCATTGTTTGCGTTTGGTTCCAGGAAATAGTGATCCTTTTACTCTAGCTTATCGGGAATCTATTCCGGTCCGGATGGTGATGGATAACGCCCCGTAAATCTACCTGATTACTGTAAACCAACTATCTCTATATGGAAAAGCTTCGAAACCATATCGTGCTGTTTGCCTTCGCAATTGGCCTTTTATTCCTGGCAGCCTGCCAAAACGAAAGATCAAATAACAATTCAAAGGAAGCTTCGCCAGATGTTCCTGCCGGCGAAATAATGGTAAAAGAAACAAAACCGGCTGCACCCATTTTCTCATCGATAACGGAGTTGATCAATTATTACAAGAACGCGATTGATTCTTTATCCCGGCAGGAAAAAAGGGCACAGGACCCTGAATTGATCATGAAGCTATCAGACTCGTCTTACGTTGTAACCAGGGAGCAAAACAACCACATCTATGCATTCCTGGCGGAGCATGACAGAACATCAGAAAATTTTTACGCATTACGCTACCTGGTCATACCTGCTTTAACGGATGTCAGGCCAGAACAGTTGGATAGTCTTTTTCAATCATTTCCAGATTCGATGAGAAAGACGGCCAATGGAAGATTCTTTGCGGAACAGATAAGGCTGAAAAAGATCTGGAGTTCCCAACAGACATATGATCCATCGATCCTTGACCTCGTTTTTATGGATACATCGGGTGGTAATGTCAGACTTAAAGATATTCCGGGGAAATATCTGTTGCTCGATTTCTGGTCTTCGTGGTGCGCGCCCTGCCGTGTTGAGAACCGCTACATGGTAACAGTAGCAGATCAGATCCAGGCAGACGGCAAAATAGCGCTGGTGGCTTTTTCTCTTGACGATAAAAAGCATAAATGGATCGAAGCTACCGGTGATGATAAATTGAATTATATCAGTCTGTCAGACCTTAAAGCGTTTGACTCTCCCCTGGTTACCGCATTCAAAATAGATGTGAGCAAACGCGGGATCCCATTCAGTGTGATGATCGATAAAAATGGCAATATAATCAGGGGCGGTGTGTCGAGAGAGGAGTTGATGCAACTGGCAAACACGCTTCCATGATCTCATATTGCCGTATCGGGTTATGTAGGTCCCAGCAGATTTTTATGACATTCATCAATATAGAACAGGTTGCTGACGCAAGATTTGCTTAGCGCCCGTATAGTTTTACCGGTTTATTTTTTACAGGCAAATCTGTACCATCTGTGGGAACCGACGCATTCCGGTTTAAAAATGTGTTTTAGCTGCAGGATTTCATAACCGCAGGTAGGTCGCGATCTGCGCTATATGATTGTTGATCGAGGTATTATTTCTTCCCTGGGTATACTGATACATGTAACCTGCTTCAAGGTCGATCTTTTTGTTTATGCGATATCCGCCAGCAATATAAAGACGATTCTGATCAAAGGTTTTTCCGTTTACATTTGATTTGTTCCCGGTATTGATAAACACCTCATTCTGAAGAGAGGCAAATAATCCTTCTGTAAAAGCGCCGGTTTGTTTTTTCAGCGGAACGATATTGCGTATGAAATAACGAAGACGGTATGCATTACCGAAGCCATCTTTTTCAAGCTCATTATTATTGTTGATCCGTGCGGCAGGGATAAATCTTTGCTCAGATCGCAGACGGTGTTGAATAAACACGGGACCCGTTTTATGGTTATAGATCAGCTGTTGCCAGATCCTGTGCTCCATCAGGTAGCCGCTTACACCGG
Source organism: Terrimonas ginsenosidimutans (assembly GCF_022012415.1). GTDB lineage: Bacteria > Bacteroidota > Bacteroidia > Chitinophagales > Chitinophagaceae > Terrimonas_A > Terrimonas_A ginsenosidimutans. The sequence continues at coordinate 336,724 of NZ_JAKLTR010000004.1, read as the reverse complement.
ATAACTGCCGGCGGTTATCGATTGATGCATAACCCAGTGTCAGGCCGAGTTTATTCGTGATGCTGTATTGCAATCCCGAACGGATAAGCAGGGTTTGAAGATGCTGGATCTCGTCGGTGCTTCGAAATTGAACATCGTTGAGAAGCGTGGTTTTCTTTCCCAGTTTTATTGTGTTAAACACGCCCAGCCACCCTGAGAATTGGTTCTGTTGCGCATTAACTGAAATCGTCAAAGAAGAAACAAGAAGACACAGGCAGGCGATCAGCGTTTTTTTCATTCGTCTGTAAAGTTTTTGTAATGACTTATTAAGGGCTGCTCAGAGTTGATCTTCTTCAGCGGCAAAAAAACAAAAAAATCTGTTATCATTCTCTTATCCTTTGTTAAACCTTTTCTTATGCTATTTTAACCAGGCTTTCTGTAGATGAAAAGATATAAGATCAACCAATGAGGATCTAACGTTATTGTATGTGTCTTTACTATAATTGGAGCATATTATAGAGTGCAGCGGCCGCTCATTTACAGTCGATATCGTAAAGCCGCGGCGTCAAAAGGTGCCGGCCTGTTGTTTTTGATGATGGTTGCCCTACGGCATCATGAGGATAGAAATTGTCGATGGTTAACGATGTAGCCAGGATGAATGAATAAATAAAGGCCAACTCAAATCAATGAGTTGGCCTTTTACTTTTCCCAGGAGATTGAACTGACAGTAGATGGTGGCGTTTATCGTTACTGGTTATTTATCCCACCAAACTTTTGTATCCGGAGTATCTCCCCCGCTTAGTCTGCCAACAGCCGTATTGGTGTTCTCGCCATTTACAGAGTAGGCGAGTGAACCATAGGTAAAACGTCTCGGGATCTGTTTGCTCGGATTGCTCGCGTTGGGCGAAGGCACCAGTGCGGGAACACCCGTCCTGCGCCAGTTAGCCCATGCCTGCATTCCATTAGGGTAGAATGCAAAATATTGCTGCATATGGATCTTGGATAATGCATTTCCTCCGGCCAGTGAGACATTCGCCTGTCCGACATAAGCATTGATGTCTCCTTTTGCCCCCCATTGTCTCCATGATTCAGAAATGCCCTTTTGATAGGCTTCTGTAACATCTCCGGCGATCCAGCCACGTTGTCTGGCTTCTGCTACGGCCAGCATCACATGCGCGGAAGAAACTACTACTACCGGTGCACCCGCTGCGCGATAAGCTGACGGGTGGATACGTGAATAGGTGGGATTATTCTCTCCAAAGGTCACCGCATCGAATCTGGTTAATCCATAGGGAAAACCGATAGTGGATGAACCGAACGAAGTTTGCCTTGGATCGTTGTACGCTGCCATAAAATCAGTCATCACCTTTGACTGTGCGAAGTCAGCGCGGGTCAGGTAAAGATTATACCACGGGTTTCTGTAAGCAGCAGTGCCCGGATAAAACAAGGTGAGGTTTTGTGTGCTGTCACTGATGTATCCGTCGCTGTCAGCATAGGCATTTGCAAATTCTGTTGCAGCCCATTCGCCCGGGTTGGGATATACTTTAGACGTGCGTAAACTGATCAGCATTCGCAGCGTATTAGCGAGTCGTTTCCATGATGCTGCAACACCACGATAGAGAAGATCTCCCGTTGCAATCGATCCTCCATCAAACTGGTCGCTTGCCTCTTTCAATTCCTTCACAAGATCTTTATAGATCGCTTCCTGCGTATCGTATGCGGGCGTTAATTCCTCTTCACCCTTAAGTGCTTCAAAATAGGGAACGTCTCCCCATCTGTCGGTGATAGTCCAGAATATATATGCCTTCAGGATCCTGGCGATAGCGATCTGATGATTGGCTGAACCAAATTTTGCGGAAAGCGCCAGCTTGTCTGCGTCGGTATTGTACCGGATGATGTTTTGAAGATCGAACAGGGCACCTGAGTACACGGCGTCAAAATCCAGCCGGGGCAGTGCGTAGTTGGATACTTCTGTGTATTGCGTTTCGGAGAAATACTGAGAATATAAACCTTCTCGGGTCTGTGTGGCATAGCTGCCCAGTCCCGCTTCTACACCGCTAAGCAAAGCTGCTGTGGATGGGTCTGTAGCTCCATTGGGATTCACATTTGTGTCTCCGAACTTACTACAGCCGGCAGCTATTACAGATGCAGCCAGTAGGAATGATAAAACTTTTACTGATTTCATATTGATAATTTTTTCCAATAAATATTAGAAGCCAAGTTTGAGGTTAATACCGAGTGATCTGGTGCCTGGGAATTGTCCGTTCTCGCCAAACACATTGCTGATCTCTGAGGGATCAAAATCTTTAGCTTTACGGTAGATCATTAATGGATTCCGCGCAATGAAAGAAAGTGTTGCATTCTGCAGCCATTTGCCGGTGAAACCCCATTTTTGCACAGGTAGTCTGTAGCCAAGGCTGACTTCGCGCATTTTTACAAACGTGAGATCATAAATAAACTCATCGAACACGTTATTCTCAACCATGGAATGGAAGTAATCCTGTGCCTCTACATAGACATCAACAGGGTTCTTATTCTCATCAACTCCTATTACGCGGATCCCACCGCCATCTGCGACTGCATCGCGGATCGGGTTGCCCTTATCATTCAGTCCAACCGTTCGGGACGTCAGGCCTGAGTAAGAGCCCCACATATCAGACATGGAAAAGAATTTGCCACCAACCTGGAAGTCGATGTTAACGTTCAATACAATGTTCTTGTAATTGAAAGAGTTTTGGAAACCACCAGTGTAGTCAGGCAATACAGAACCGAATTTTACATTTTCATCTTTTACGAACAGACCTTCTGAAGTGACAACGGGTTTTCCATCGACGTACCTTTTACCGCCACCGATCAGCATACCCCATGTCTGACCAACCTGGTGAACTGTAAACGGAGGAGTGATCCCATTGAAGCCGGTGCCATTTGACAGTGTGATCTGTGATACATCAGGAGCCAGGCTCACTACTTTGTTTTCAAGTATCCGTCCGTAATTCACACTAATATCCCAGGAGAAGTCCTGCGTTAATACAGGTTTCGCGAACGCCTGGATCTCCATACCGCGTCTGGTGATCTCGCCTGCATTGATCGTTTTGGAACTGTAACCGCTGGTTCCGCTGACAGTGATCGAGATAGGAGAGTTAACGGTCGATGCGTGGAAGTAAGTGGCACTTACACCAACCCTGCTTTTCAGGAAACGGAGGTCGAGTCCTAACTCTTTGGTAGTTTGAGTGGCGCCTTTGATGTTAGCGGCAGCGATACCGTTCGGAGTTGTTTGTGTGATAAAGTTTGTTGAAGGAACCGTAGCGGCCCATTGGTCAGCATTAACGCCATAAGCCATTGCAAGGCTGTATGGCCCGACAGCCTGCGGTACTTCACCCCAGGTTGCTCTTAATTTGCCGTAGCTCAACCAGGGCAAAGCTGCTTTTGTAAGATCGCTGAATACAAAGCTTGCGCCAAACGATTTTACAAAGATATTGTTATCGGTTACCGGCAATGTGGAATACCAGTCATTGCGCAATGTAATATCTGCAAATAATAAATTTCTCCAGCCGATGCTTCCTCTGGCGAACACGGCGCGGCGTTTCTCATTGTTCCGTTGGTTGCTGTATTGAATGGAGGAAAGAGAATTACTCAAAGCGAAGAAATCCGGGATATAAAGGCCGTCCCGGGTGTTCGCCCTGATGTCCTTGTCGGAGATCTTTACGATTTCACCACCTGCCAGTACATCAAAAGAAAGGTCATTCACTTTTTTGTTGAATGTACCGATGAGCTCAAGCCTGTCATCCGAGAAGAATGATTCTCCGGTTGCATAACCTGCTCTTGTTCCGGTTTGACGGGCACTTCTTTCAAGGATGTAATTAACCTTGTTCTCATACCAGGTCGTAACCAGGCTTTTTCTGTAAGCAGCGCGGATCCTGATGTCACTGTTTACTTTATAGGTGATGGAAACATCTCCAAACAGGCGGTCTCTTCTGGATAGATCTTCCCGGTTGTTGAAATAATTGAACGGGTTGTAGTGATAGTTAGCACCATAGAAGTTCAATGGAAGGTTCGGATTATATGCGGGTGGATTGGAGTGATTCCATGCGGCCAGCACGCCCGGGGTTCCGGTGGCTCCTGCCGGCGACAGGACACCCGCCATCTCTCTCATAATGCCCATATCAATATTCCTGTGGAACCATTGATTAAAACCTCCGCTTGATGCATTACCGTAACCGTCATTATTTTCGGCCTGCATGTTCTGCGTGATATAATTCAGGTTAGTGCCCACCGTCAGGTGAGGATTGAGATCAAAAGAGAAGTTAGCGGCAAATGTGTTTCTTCTCAAATAACTGTTCGGGATCAAACCTTCCACATTGAGATTTGTATAGGATAAACGTGTAGAATAATTATCACCCGCTTTCGCGAAGTTGATATTATTCGTCGTGGTAACCCCGGTATTATAGAAGTCACGGATATTGTCTTTCTGCGGGGTCATATTCGCCGTCTTATAGGAATATTTTGTATTGGGATACCATGCATACCATGGAATGTATTCCTGCCCGGTCATTCTTGGTCCCCAGGACGCATCATCACTGTAGTCATGATGATATTTTCCACTCAATGCTTTCCATTCTTCGGGTTGCCCGGCAGCCCAGGTATATTGTGTAAGGACGGAATTCGAGCCGCCGCCGTATTCATTTTGATAGTTGGGAAGAATATAGATCTTATCCACGGTAACACCGCTATTCACCTCGATGCCTAATCCTTTCTGCCCCTTTTTTGCTCTTTTAGTGGTGATCACAATTGCACCATCAGCCGCCTGCGGTCCATAGATGGCTGCGCCGCTCGGGCCATTCAATACGGTGAGGTCTTCCACATCATCAGGGTTGATATCGATAGAGTTGGTCGGTGTTCCATCGACGATATAAAGAATACTCTGCCCGCTCAGCGTACCGTCCCCACGTAAACGAACAACGGCATCACGCCCCAGCGCTGCGGCAGACTGGCTGCGTACCTGTGCTCCGGCTACTTTACCGGCAATGGCATTGTTGATGTTGGGTTGACGGATCGTGTTCAGCTGTTCTGCCTGAACGATCTGCGCATTGGAAGTCAGGCTTCGCTGCGTTTTCTTGGTATTGTAACCGCTTGATACAATAACTTCTGTCAGGCTTTCACTGCTTTTCCGAAGGGACGCAGTTACTGCACCAGACGAAGAAATGGTGATCTCAACCGGGCTATAACCCTGGCTTGAAACAACCAGGACATCTCCCACGTTTACTTTGATGATGAACGCACCATTTTGATCCGCAGCAGTTCCCTGTGTGGTGCCTTTCACAGAGATGCTTGCGAGAGGAATTGCTGTTCCCTGCTCGTCCGTTACCTTACCCGTAACACTACGGGTTTGCGCGAATGCCAATGCACTGAATAGCATCAGCACCACGAAAGAAGAAACTCTTCTCATGTAGCTAATTTTGATTTGTTGTGATAAATAAAAGTCCTGCCCAGCAGTAGGGCCTTATACATGGACAACCGGATTGTTAAAATTTGATAACGTTTACCACCGAAATGTCGGATTAGTGTGCTGAAGTGAATGGCAGGACAGATTCTATGCTGGGGCTGGCGATTTTTATTCTCATCTGGCGTAGGAGTATCACGGAGTACGCAAAGTAACCGCAAAGCACGCAACGAAATCTTCGCGCTCTTTGCGGCTACTTTGCGTACTCCGCGATACTCCTATGTGAGTCGGATACAAGACAGAGACTTCGGTAGCCTGACGGCTACAGGCTCAGGTGCAGGAGAGCAACGCTCCCGGAAAGATTAAGACAGCATGCATCATTTAAATGAACACCCGGTTGTCATAACTGTAATTCTCTCTGAATTCTTTTGGCGTACAACCCTTTTTCTTTCTGAATAACCTGTTGAAATTGGAGATATTATTGAACCCGCAATTGTAAGCTACTTCTGCAACAGACTGTGTGGTGTCTATCAATAACCTTGACGCATGTCCTAACCGCATTTCCAGCAGGCTATCCATAAAAGTGATGCCTGTTCTATTCTTAAAAAACCTGCTGAATGATACATCCGTCATATTCGCAAGCTTTGATACCTCGGAAAGTGTGATCGCCTTCTGGAAATTCAGGTTCATGTACTCTATGGTCTTTTCAATACGGCGGCTATTGTAAGAAAGCTCCGCATTGCTGAAGCTGGCATCAGAAAGTGTATGCATGTTCCGGGAGATCGAAAGATCGTGCAGGATAGAAAGAAGCTCAAGTACCGAATCAAAACCCTGCTTCTGACTTAAGATGGTCAGCCGGGGGTGGATCGATTCTATGGTCTGACGGGAAAACTGAATACCACGGGCAGACCGTTCAAGCATATTCCTGATAAAGCTGAGCTGATTACGCCGCAGAAACTTTTCATCAAACAAGTCTTTGTGAAATTGTATGGTGATCTCTCTGATCTCATCACTTGTACACTTGTGTGTTTGCCATACATGCGGAAGGTTTGACCCCACCAGGACCATTTCCAGGTCATCGATCTCACCGATATGATCGCCTACCACACGTTTCGCTCCATGGGCATTCATGATGAAATTTAACTCCAGTTCCTCATGACTGTGAAGCGGAAAATCAAAGTTTGACTTCACCCTGCTGAAGATGGTAAAACAGTCACTGCTTGTGAGGGGAGTGATCTCACGCAAGATATTTTTCTGCATATGGCAAGCTTGTAGTTCATTAAAGGTATGGAATAAAGATAAAAAAGTATTATTCAGATAAGTCAAAACACCTATAAATGTATGCGATTACAATGTATGTGGATAAGCAAGTTTCAACATTCAATAATATCAGGCGGTAGAAAAAAGCATTAGGATTGGATAATAAAGTATTAGTAAGTGGTGATGTAATAAAGTTACTTTTGGTGAAACAACTTGCTATATGAGACAAAAACGATTCCCTCGGGTAATCGCAGCCACGATCGTGTTGCTATTGCTCTCCACGACGCTTTTCGCCCAGAAAAGATCAGTTACAGGTATCATCTCCGATCAAAACAATGCACCACTCTCCGGTGCGACTGTAACGGTAAAGGGAGAAAAAGAAGTCACCACCACAGATGCCAATGGCGCTTTCCGGATTGCTGTATCATCAGATAAAGCCATACTGGTCATTTCCTATGTTGGTGCAAAAGATATTGAGATCGGAACCGAAGGAAAGACTACTGTTTCCGGCTCTGTTGAGATCACGGACACCAAGCTCAGTGAAGTGGTGGTGATCGGTTATGGTTCCAAAAAAAGGGCTGATATCTCCTCCTCTATTTCGTCTGTCAGCAGTAAGGATCTTAAAGATCTTCCTGTAGCTGGTATTGATCAGGCCCTGCAGGGAAAGGTAGCAGGCGTGACCATTACCAATAACAGCGGTCAGCCTGGCGGCGGCGTATCGATCAAAGTACGTGGTGTAACAACCATCAACAGTAATGACCCGCTGATCGTGATCGATGGAGTGCCATTCATGAGCAATACAAAAAGCAGTACTGGCTACGCTGGACTGGGTGGCTCTGACGGCCAGACAGGAAACAGTGTGATGGCCACGCTGAATCCCGGCGATATTGAATCAGTCGACATATTAAAAGATGCATCTGCGCAGGCTATCTACGGATCGCTTGCTGCAAATGGCGTTGTACTGATCACCACAAAGAAGGGAAAGACCGGTGAAGGTAAAGTCAATTATGATGTTTATTATGGCCAGCAACGCGTAACAAGGCATCTCGACCTGATGAATCTTCGCGAATTTGCAAAATACCAGAATGAAACAGCTCCGCTGCTGGGGCTTACTCCCTCACCTGAATTTGCCGATCCGTCAAAACTCGGAGAAGGTACCAACTGGCAGGATGCAATGTTCCGGACCGGCCAGGTGCAGAATCACCAGTTGAGCTTTTCCGGTGGCAAAGACAAAACCAATTACTACCTGTCAGTGAACTATTTCAACCAGGAAGGTATACTGATCGGTTCTGATTTCAAACGTTATTCAACCCGCTTTAGCCTCGACCATCAGTTGAAATCATGGTTAAAGGTTGGTGTGAGTGCAAATGGATCACGCAGTATTCAGAACGTAACACTTGCTGATGCGGCAGAAGGTACGATCTGGTGGGGTGCCGTTCAGAGCCCGCTTATTCCGGTGAAAAATCTTGACGGAAGCTGGGGTGGTGGCCAAATGATCGGCGGTTTTCAGTATAGCCAGGATAACCCGATCGCCAGGAGCTATTACCGTGGAAACAAATCAGTAAGTTCCCAGGTGTTCGGAAACATCTATGCCGATGTGCAATTCCTTAAGAACTTTTCACTTCGTAATGAGATCTCTTACTCTCTCGGCTTAAATAATAACACCGCACACCAGCTTGCCGGCAATATCGGGCCAACTGCTTTAAGGGCACAGCTGTTTGACGGACGGGGAAACAGTTACTATTATGCCATCAGGAATTACCTGAACTATAATAAATATTTTGGCAAGCACAGTATCAGTGGTACTGCCGGTCACGAAGCTCAATACTCTTACTTCGAGCAGATCAGCGGGAAAAAGGTGGATCTGCAGAATAATATCCTTGACCTTAATACCGGAAGCAGTGATCGCACGACATGGGAACTTGGCGGAGGGAAAAGCCACTGGGCGATGGAATCGTATTTCGCACGTGGTCAGTATACATACGACAACCGTTACTCTCTTAGCCTTACGATCCGTGCAGATGGTTCGTCCAACTTCGGGCCAAACAATAAGTGGGGTTATTTCCCTGCCGGATCATTCGCATGGACCGTTTCCAACGAAGCTTTTGCGCAGAACTGGAAGAGCACGGTTACAAACCTGAAACTTCGCTTAGGTTATGGATCTGTGGGTAATCAGAATCTGCCGAGCGGTGCACAGAATCCTCCTTATGTTTCAGCTATTGGTTTCTGGACCGGCCCTGTTGGTTTTGGAAACTCAAACTATCTGAACGGGATCACCAATCCGAATCTCAGCTGGGAATCTGTGAAAACGAAAAATATCGGGGTTGATGCAACATTGTTCAATGGCTTTGTTGATCTCTCGGTTGATGTATACAGAAAAACGACCAGTGATATGTTGTTGTTCCTGACAGGCCCGCGCCTGATCGGTGTTGGCGACTCATGGGATGATCTCAAAGCCCCTATCGGAAACGTTGGCCAGATGTCAAACAATGGAATTGACATAAGCATCAATACCAACAATATCCGGAGCAAAGACTTCACCTGGAAAACAAATTTGATCTTCTCCAAGTTTACAAACAAGCTGGATAAAATGGCGAACTCTACAGCAGGTCTGACCGGTAGAGTATATTACGACAACTACACAATTACCTACACCAATCCAGGATATGCCGTAGGGTCTTTCTTTGGGCTGGTAACAGACGGACTGTTCCGCAATCAGAGTGATCTGAATGGCAGCCTTCCTCAGTTTGGCTATGCTATCAGACCGGAAGAAACATGGTTGGGAGACATACGCTTCAAAGATGTCAGCGGAGCAGATGGTAAACCCGATAATGTGATTGATGCAAACGATATCACTTTTATAGGAAGTCCTCTGCCTAAATTCACTTATGGTATCACGAATACATTTTCTTTCAAAGGATTTGACGCCTCCTTTTTCCTCCAGGGAAGTTACGGAGCCAAGATCTTTAACTTCCTGAGGTGGCAGCTGGAGAAAATGGATAATGCTTTTTATAACCAAATGCGAAGCGTGCAGGACAGGTACACTGACGCAAATACAGGCGGTAGCCTTCCCCGTTTCACCAATACCAACTCCAATAACGTGTACATGTCTGACCGGTATGTTGAGAGTGGTTCTTATATGCGGATCCAGAACGTAACCCTTGGCTACCGGATCCCGACAAGGATACTGAACAAGGCCAAGATCACCAACGTACGCCTCTATATGTCGATCCAGAATCTGCATACGTTCAGTGATTATTCAGGATACGATCCCGAGGTTGGAGCGTTTAACAACAATATCCGCCTCATGAATGTGGATATGGGACACTATCCAAACCCGCGTTCATTTACGTTCGGCGCGAACATCGAACTATAACCTTTAACAATTACACTAAAATATATTCGGATGAAAAAGAAAAGTGTATATGCCATCCTGGTCTTAACTACTCTGATGGCTTCCTGTAAAAAAAGCTTTATTGACCGCCCATCACTGGACGGTACTACACTGACTAACTTTTATAACACTGCCGAAGAAGTTCGTGGGCTCACCAGTACCCTGTACGGGCTTCCATGGTCTGGTTTTGAAAACCGCGCAATGGACGCGATCGGAGATGTGATGGGTGGGAATATTTATTCCGGAGGTAATGATGATCCTCCATTTACCAACTTCTCTTTCGCCGCTACTTCAGTGCGCATTGCAGATACATGGAAAGTGTTTTATAAGATAGGTGGCTGGACGAGCGAATACGTGAAGGCTCTTGAGCAGAAAAAATCAATGGGTGGTAATGCCAGCTTTATTGATCCTGCCATTGCTGAATGTCATTTCTTCCGTGGAGTGGTGTATTTCTACATTGCCCGTATATGGGGTGATGCACCGATTGTAACGGATCCGGGTGAAACAGCCCTTACCGGTAATTTCAACATACCCCGTTATTTTCAAAAAGATGTAATGCGGTTTGCACTGGAAGAACTTCAAAAGGCTGAAGCAGGATTGCCTGAATCAGATGTGCCGGGCCGTCTTACAAAGTATTCAGCAAAAGGGATGATGGCAAAGCTTTACCTGTACAATAAGGACTATGCCAACGCCAAGATAAAATCACAGGAAGTGATCGCTTCCAATAAATACCGGCTTTTCGACAACTACCAGGGATTATTCAATAGCAGTGCGAACAACAATAACATCGAATCATTATTTTCTATCCAGCACCAGCTGACAGGGAATCCGTGGGGTTCAGGAAATCAGAAAAATCCGGACCGCGGACCCGCAAATCTCCAAACGGCTGAAGCAAGCATGTGGGAAATGTACATTCCATCAATGGATATCCTGAAAGCGTACGAATTTGGGGATCTCCGCCGGAAAGGCTCAATAATGGAGCATGGCTGGACTTATCCTGCCTGGAAACCTAAAAATACCAATTCCACCTATAACGCATTCATGGCTAACGGATATAAGTATGACACCCTGCAACCTGTTGGAGATGGCGGTCAGAAAAATACTACCCGGTCCAATATTGCCAAGTATGTAGTAGGGCCAGGAGCCGGCTTTGGTGGAGAAGCGGTGCTGGGTATGAATAGCGGTATCAATACAATGATCCTTCGCTATGCGGATGTATTGTTGATCTATGCTGAAGCAACGCTGGGAACAAACGCGTCAACTTCCGATGCAACCGCACTTGCAGCCTTGAACGCTGTACGCAAACGTGCCAACCTCGCAGAGAAAACTTCATTCAATATTGATGATATCCTGCATGAACGTCGTGTAGAATTTGCATTCGAAGGAGATTTCTGGTTTGACATCCAACGCCAGGGTTATGCAAAAGCAAAATCGATCATTGAAGCTCAAAACCGTGGAACGCCAGATTTGCCTGTGTATGTTACCTTCTCTCAGAACAGAATGCATTTGCCAATTCCCGCAGGTGAGATACTGCAGGATCCTGCTCTCGCACTTGATCCGGTTGCCTACTATTGATAAATGTTTCCTGAACGAATCCATTTAATACAATTAAAAGCTTTATATGCAAAACAATTTTTTTAAAAACCTCACAGGATGGGCAATGGCGGTAACGGTCCTTGCCGCTGGTCTCAGCTCCTGTGAAAAAGATAAAGACGGTACTCCTGAAGTTGCTGTAGGTAATATGGCTTCCGGTTCCATTGACCCGGGCGAAGCTGGTGGAGGAGCACTCATCACTTTAACCGGATCCGGCATCGGCCAGATCCGCAGCATTATGTTTGAAAAAAATAATGTTCCGGCAGCTTTTCAACCAACGCTTAATACAGAAAGTTACCTGATCTTCCATGTGCCGGATACAGCCTTCGGTGGCCCTCAGAATATCGTATTCACCAACACTGATGGGAAAACACTGACTGTTCCATTCACTGTCCTTGCATTCGCAAGCGTGGCCAGCGTGTCTAATTATAATTTTACCACTGATACTGAAATCACCCTTACGGGTAATAACCTGGACGATGTGACAAAGGTCAACTTTACCGGTACAACTGGAAATATTACCATCGTTTCCAAATCACGTAAAACACTGGTGATAAAAATGCCCGCAACTGATATCGCGCGCTCAACACTGGATATAACCAACTCAACCGGTAAAACAGTAACCACACAGGAATTTGTAAATCTTGATAAAGCATTAAAGATCTTCACAGATGGCTACGGCGCTGACTTTGGTGATAATTCATGGGGCGATGGCGCCACCATTTCTTCAACTGAATTTAAATCAGGTACAAAATCATTGACCAAAACCTATGCAAAAGGCAACTGGCATGTATTCGGTTTTGCAAACTGGTGGCCGGGTGTGGCCAGCGATCCTTCTTACAAATATTTCTCCTTCTGGATAAAAGGCGGTTCCGCTGATCAGACACTCTACATTACAGGAGATAAAAAAGCCGGCGGAGGTTTTGGTAATTCAGACCGTTCGTCTCCGGTGAACGTACCTGCCAACGTCTGGACCTACTTCAAATTTGCATTGAGTGACCTCAAACTCTGGCAGAACGGTGCAACATTCAATCAGATCGGTTTTTGGATCCCTGGACCTGAGAATGCTGATGAGAAGTTTCACCTTGATGATGTGATCATAACGAAGTAAAAAGTAAAAATTAAAAAGTCAAAAGTAAAAAGTAAATAATCAGAAGGGAATGGGACTATTGTTTTTAGTCTCCTTTCTAAGGGCGCTTTTTTACTTTTTACTTTTGACTTTTTGATTTGGTCAGCTTGATTATAAGTTTTCGAAAATGACTCTGAGACTTTGTGCCTTCTTCCTGTTCATTTCTTTATCCGGGCAGTCCCTTGCTGCTGATAAGGACATGCCATGTAATTCTTCTGCGACAAAGGAGACCGTCAACCTTTACCGCAATTTGAAGAAACTCTCCTTAAAAGGATTCATGTTCGGACATCAGGATGATCTTGCCTATGGTGTCAACTGGAGATATGAACCCGGTAACAGCGATATTAAGACTGTTGTAGGCAACTATCCCGCAGTATATGGCTGGGATCTTGGTGGGATAGAATTAGGACAGGAGAATAACCTTGATGGGATCCCCTTCAAAAAGATAAAGCAGTTCATCAAAGAAAGTTATGAGCGCGGAGGTGTGACAACCATCAGCTGGCATGCGCGAAGCCCCATAGGTGCAGAAAAAGGTGCATGGGATACCACTAGAGGTACGGTAGCATCCATTTTGCCAGGTGGAAACAATCATGAACTTTACAAGACATGGCTCGACAAGATTGCCTTGTTCATTACTTCCTTAAAAGGAAATAAAGGGGAAAGCATCCCGGTGTTGTTCCGGCCATTCCATGAGCTGACTGGAAACTGGTTCTGGTGGTGCCGCAATACCTGTTCTGAGTTTGAATTCAGAACACTCTGGCGATTCACTGTCTACTACCTGCAACAGGAAAAGAAATTGAACAACCTGCTTTGGGTATACAATACTTCCGACAATATTAATACAGCAGAAGATTTTTTGCAACGATATCCTGGAGATGATATGGTTGATATGCTCAGCCTCGATGCCTATCAATACGATGACCCGCAAAAGAACGACAGGTTCGTTACTGGAACAGCAAAGCTTCTGACCCTGATCGACAGCATTGCGCAGACCAAAGGAAAGCTATCTGCTTTTGCGGAAACCGGTTACGAAGCTATTCCCTATTCTGAATGGTGGACCAGGGTGTTGCTTAAAGCTATCGGAAATTCAAAGATCTCTTACGTACTTGTTTGGAGAAATCACGGATACGCGGCCTGGAATCAAAAAATGCATTACTACGCTCCTTATAAAGGGCAGGTATCCGCTGATGATTTTAAAAAGTTTTTTGATCTGCCAAATACCTTTTTCGGAAGGGATGTGGCGGGAGAGAAGTTATATGGACCGTAACACACAGGCCGTAGACGGCTGGGCAACGGTCAGCGATTTTAAAGCAGCAATCGTTCGAGCAGGGTTGCTGGTGGATTCTTCCTCCGGCAACCAATTTTAAACAGGCAGGATGATACTACATCCATAGAAAAGAAATTGTATATTCTCAAATGAAATTAACACTCCTCGATGTAAGTATTATTCTTCTCTACCTCGCCACGATGGTGGTGATTGGGTGGGTATTAAGGAAGAAGGCAAGGCAGAATAAAGAGAGCTATCTCCTGGGTGGCAAAAAGCTTCCCTGGTATATGCTTGGGATGAGCGATGCGTCCGATATGTTTGATATCAGTGGCACAATGTGGATGGTTGCCTTGTGTTTTGTTTACGGAATGAAAAGTATCTGGATCCCCTGGCTATGGCCCGTATTCAACCAGGTATTTCTGATGATGTTCCTGTCAAAGTGGTTGAGGCGATCAAACGCCACCACCGGAGCTGAATGGCTGACAACCAGGTTTGGTACAAAAGGCAGAGGCGTGAAAGGCTCCCACACCGTGGTCGTTGCCTTTGCATTGCTGAGTTGCCTGGGTTTTCTCGCTTATGGCTTCGTCGGCCTGGGAAAGTTCATTGAAATATTTGTTCCATGGGATGCTGTAAAAGAGTATATACCATTTAATATTTCAGCGGAATTCGTGCCGCATTTCTACGGGATCGTGTTCACGCTGTTTGCAATGTTCTATTCCATACTGGGCGGCATGCATAGTATTGTTCTTGGAGATTTTATCAAGTACATCATTATGACGATCGCCTGTATTTCTGTAGCGGTCATCGCGATGATGCATCTTCGTGATCATCCATTGAACGTACCGGAGGGATGGGCAAATCCTTTCTTCGGATGGAAGCTTGACCTTGACTGGAGTAAGATCGTTCCCGCCGCAGATAAGAAGATCGCAGCGGATGGATTCGGGGTCTTCGGCTTCTTTTTTATGATGATGCTGTTCAAAGGTGTATTCGCGAGTCTGGCCGGCCCCGCTCCGAATTATGATATGCAAAAGATCTTATCTACTCGTTCACCTAAAGATGCGTCCAAGATGAGCGGATTTGTCTCGATCATCCTTCTTCCGGTAAGGTATTCCCTCATTATCGGGCTTACTGTTCTCGGTCTGCTCTATTATGATCAGATGAACCTGGACGGAGGGTCCGGCACCGACTTCGAACGTATTCTTCCCGCCACTATAAACAGTTTTCTACCCGCGGGAATTCTCGGTTTGGTATTGACCGGGTTGCTTGGTGCATTCATGGGGACCTTCTCCGGAACATTGAATGCGGCGCAAGCCTATATCGTGAATGATATCTACCTGAAATATGTAAATCCAAACGCCACTACAAAGAAGGTCATTTCGATGAACTACCTCGCAGGGGTGGTCGTTGTCACACTGGGGATCATACTCGGATTTTATGCTAAAGATGTGAACAGTGTGCTGCAATGGATCGTTGGCGCATTGTATGGCGGTTATATTGCGGCGAATATGTTGAAATGGTACTGGTGGCGATTCAATGCCAATGGATTTTTCTGGGGAATGGCTTCGGGTATTATTTCGGCACTCATCTTTCCTTACCTGTTCCCGGATACGCTTGCATTGTATTACTGGCCGCTTTTGTTCCTGATCTCACTGGTGGGTTCTTTCGTGGGGACTTACACAGCACCTGCAACAGATATGCAATTATTAAAAGAATTCTATAGAACGATAAAGCCATGGGGCTTCTGGAAACCGGTGCATCAACAGGTTATTACTGACGATCCCGCTTTTCAACCCAATAAACGTTTCGGTCTTGATATGTTCAATGTTGTACTGGGAATAATCGGGCAATGCTGCCTGACCATACTGCCGATGTTTGTGGTACTGTGGCTGAAACTGCCTCTGTTGATCACGGTAGCGATATTGGCTGTGATCATTGTCGTACTGAAAAGAACCTGGTGGAATAAATTGGAGAATTGAATTTTAAATGATAGATATGCGAACAGATTTTTTTACCCGTTTGTCAGAGTTGGAGAAAAGGCATGATGCATTACTGCATCAGCAAAATGAAGAGATCTTGCCGGGCAATGGTATCTTCAAGCGATATAAGCATCCTATACTAACAGCAAAACATACACCGCTATTCTGGCGATATGATCTCAATCCACAAACCAATCCGCATTTGATGGAGCGGTTTGCGATCAATGCAGTTCTGAATCCTGGCGCGATCCGGAGGAATGGTAAATACATCATCATGGCGCGGGTGGAGGCTTCTGACAGGAAATCGTTTTTTGCAATTGCAGAAAGTACAAATGGCGTAGATGATTTTAAATTCTGGGATTACCCGGTAAATATACCCGAGACTGATCTTCCGGATACGAATATCTATGATATCCGGTTGGTTCAGCATGAAGATGGATGGATCTATGGTTTGTTTTGCACAGAAAGAAGGGATCCCTCCGCTTCTGAGGCAGATCAGTCTGCCGCTGTGGCCCAGTGTGGTATTGCCAGAACCAAAGATCTGATCAGCTGGGATCGTTTACAGGATCTTAAAACTCCTTCGCCGCAACAACGAAATGTCGTATTGCATCCGGAATTCGTAAATGGGAAATATGCGTTCTATACCAGACCCCAGGATAGTTTCATCAACGCCGGCTCAGGTGGCGGCATCGGCTTCGGTCTTAGCGAAAGTATTGAACAGGCGCAGGTGGATAAAGAGACAGTGATTGATCGTAAGATCTATCATACCGTTTATGAGGCAAAGAATGGTGCCGGACCAGCTCCTATTAAAACAAACCATGGATGGCTTCACCTCGCCCATGGTGTAAGAAATACTGCAGCCGGACTTCGATATGTATTGTATATGTTCATGACGGATCTGAATGACCTTACTCACGTGACACATAAACCTGCGGGATATTTCCTTGCGCCGGAAGGCGATGAAAGAACAGGCGACGTATCCAACGTCGTGTTTAGCAACGGATGGATCGCAGATGATGACGGTACTGTGTATATCTACTATGCTTCTTCTGATACAAGGATCCATGTAGCTGTTTCAACCATCGATAAACTTCTGGATTATGTAATGAATACAGCGCCTGACGGATTCAGCTCTGCGGAAACTGTCCGCACCTTAACAGAACTGATCGATAAAAATCAGTCACAGAGCCTGGTAAACGTCGCTAACCCTGCCCGTAATGAAAATGGTGTTAAACCCTGATGCATACGATCCCCGCAGATATTCCAGTTGATCTGCTAAGAAAATACAGGCAGCAATTGCAGGATGAACTGCAACATGTCTTATCATACTGGACCGGCCATACACTGGATAACGATAACGGTGGTTTTTATGGAAGTATTAACTGGAATGATACTCCCGACCCGGCTGCACCCCGCGGTATTGTCCTCTACAGCCGCATTTGCTGGACGTTTTCTGCTGCCCATTCGATGACTGGAGCGGATCAATATCTGCAGATGGCGACACGTGCTTACGAGTACATACGTGCGAATTTCCTGGATGCCGGATTTGGTGGGGTATACTGGTCTGTAGATCAAAATGGGCAGATGCTTGATGGGAAAAAGCAACTATACGGCCAGGCGTTTTGCATCTATGCAATGGCGGAATATTTCAAAGCAACCCGCAATGATGATGCGCTTCAGTTGGCGAAAGATCTTTTTGCGCTAATAGAAAAGCATGGATTTGAAGAAGAACAGAACGGATATATAGAAGCCCGCAGCCGGGAATGGGGATTAGCCGCCGATCTGCGGTTGAGTGATAAAGATGAGAATGAAAAACGATCCGCCAATACTCATCTGCACATTGTGGAAGCTTATGCGACCCTGTTTTCTGTTTGGCCGGATGAAATGCTGAAAGCCAGGATCAGGAATCTTCTCGATATTTTTAGAAAAAGGATCATTAGCCGTGACAGTGATCATTTGCTGCTGTTCTTTAATGATCAATGGGAACCCCGGTCCTCACTTGTTTCTTTCGGGCATGATATAGAGGCCGCATGGCTTCTGCCTCTTTGTGCGGAGGCGATCGATGATCCGTCATACATCAGGCTGTATCAGCTTATCACGATTCCTGTCACAAAAGCCGCAATGGAAGGCCTTGATCGAAGCGATGGCGGTTTGTGGTATGAATACGATGTAATGAACGATCAATGGATATTTGAAAAACACTGGTGGCCGCAGGCAGAAGCAATGATTGGCTTCTTTTATGCGTGGCAACTCTCCGGGGGAAAGGGCTATTTAGAACAATCTATCAAGTCCTGGGAATTTGTGAAGTCATATCTGAGGGATGGCGAAAAGGAATGGTTTTGGGGAATACAAAAAGATTATTCAGTGATACAAAAGGAGAAAGCGGGTTTCTGGAAATGCCCTTATCATAACGGCCGTGCCTGCATGGAACTGATCACCCGGATCTCATCTCTTATAACGGAATAACGATGCTAATGAAACAGATAAATTTACTGGTCATCTCGTTGACCATGTTTATTGCTTGTAAGAAGAACAATGATCCTCCTGCTGGCGGCGCTGGTTCTGAACCGCCGCAGGAGATCAAACCGCAGGTTGATCCGCCACTCGCCGGGTCGATCGGTTTTTTTATGGATGACTGGCAGCCTAAGACATTTACCATTCCATCATTTACCGAAACAACTATTCCCGCGGCATCCTCGGGTACCGTCACGATCGATTACAGTAATGTCGTTACGAAAGTATCACGATCGCTATTTGGAAACAATGCCAACACATGGATGACGCAAATGGTGACCGAGCCGGCATTGATCAATCATCTGAAGAATCTTAAACCGAATATTATCCGCTTTCCCGGGGGAAGTATCAGTGATATTTTTTTCTGGAACAGGAATGCTGCTGATCCACCCGCTGATGCTCCGGCTACATTACTGAACGCAGCAGGTGCAAGCAATCCTTCCGGTTACTGGTTTGGAAAGAATACAGCAGGTTGGACTTTGTCGGTGGATAATTACTATGCCATGTTACAGCAGACCGGTAGCCAGGGGATCATTACGATCAATTATGGCTATGCACGATATGGAACAGGGCCCAATCCCGTTGCCGCCGCCGCCCATCTTGCTGCTGATTGGGTAAGATATGACAATGGCCGTACGAAATACTGGGAGATCGGCAATGAAAATTTTGGCGACTGGGAAGCGGGCTATCGGATCAATAAAGCAAGCAACCAGGATGGTCAACCCGAATTCCTGACGGGTCAGTTATATGGACAACATTTCAAAATATTCGCAGACTCCATGCGCAAAGCGGCCACTGAGATCGGGAAGACCATCCGCATTGGTGCCGTGATGATCGAATCTGAAACGCCGGTATGGGCGACGCCGACCCAATCAACCTGGAACGCGGGATTGCTTGGTGCTATCAATAATTCGCCTGACTTCCACGTTGCACACAGTTATTACACGCCATATAATGCAAACAGTAATGCTGCGGATATTCTTTATTCAGCAACAACTGAAACGAAAAAGAATATCGAATTCATCTCAAAAGCTATTCAAACGGCTGGTGCTACAGCAAAGCCGGTTGTATTGGATGAATGGAATATTTTTGCTGCGGGGAGCAAACAGCAGGTTTCTCATATCAACGGACTGCATGCTGATCTAGTGATCGGAGAATTATTGCAGAATAAATATGGACTGGCCTGCCGTTGGGACCTGGCAAATGCATGGGAGAATGGCAATGATCATGGCATGTTCAATAACGGGGATGAACCGGATGGTGTGCCCAAATGGAATCCACGACCTGTCTTTTATCACATGTATTTTTTTCAACAGTTCCTCGGTGATCGTTTGGTTACATCCGGCACGGGAGCTTCAACGGAGATCGCTTCGTATGCTTCATCTTTTTCTTCCGGAGAGCTGGGTGTTGTATTAATAAACAAGTCCACATCTGATAAGATAATGGAGCTGGATATAAAGAATTTCAGGGCAGGAAAAAGATTCTACTGGTATACGCTGAGTGGAGCGGGGGATAATGGTGAGTTTTCAAGAAAGGTACTGGTGAATGGTGTAACAGCCACGCATGCTTCCGGCGGCCCTGAAAATTATACATCGATCAAAGCCAATGCAGCGAATACCGACAAGGGCATCCGCATTCGCATACCATCGCGTTCCGCCGTATTTCTTTGTGTAGATAAACCATAAACCTTCTTCAATGAAAAGAATTTTTGTTACTGCGTTGTCTTTGTTACTCCTGTTAAAAATACAGGCTCAAACCGCTCAGGAGATACAAAAGACCGAAAGCATTCTTCGGGGTATGACGCTCGAAGAAAAGGTTGGCCAGATGACGCAGGTGACGCTTGCGGTGATCGCGAAAGGCGGCTGGGGAAATGAAGACGGTTCACTTGATCCGGCTGAAGTTAAAAAGGCAGTAACAGACCATCATGTAGGCTCCATCCTGAATACAACAGCACATGCCCTGCCTCTTGCAACCTGGCATCAGGTGATTTCGCAGATCCAGGATGAAGCAAAGAAAACAAGGTTGAAGATCCCGGTGATCTATGGGCTTGATGCCATCCACGGACAAACCTATACTCTTGATGCAACATTGTTTCCTCAGAATATAGCTATGGCAGCTACGCGTAATCCTTCACTGACAGCAGCCGTCAGCAAAATCACTGCGGCGGAACTTCGTGCGTCCGGCGTGAGATGGAACTTTGCTCCGGTCCTTGATATTGGACGCCAACCCCTATGGTCGCGATTCGCGGAAACCTACGGTGAAGATGTATTCATCGGTACAACAATGGGTGTCGCGGCTATCCGTGCATATGAAGAAGATGGATTGAAAAAAACAACCTCTGTGGCGAGTTGCATGAAGCATTTTCTGGGATATTCTGCATCACGAACGGGTAAAGACAGAACACCGATCTATCTTCCGGAGATCGAAATGCGCGAATACTATCTGCCACAATTCCGCGCAGCGGTCAAAGCCGGTTCTTCAACGATCATGATCAATTCAAGTGAGATCAATGGCGTTCCCGTTCATGCAAGCAAATACCTGCTCACGGATCTGTTGCGTAAAGAACTGAAATTCGAGGGCCTGATCGTTACGGATTGGGAAGATATTATTCGTTTGCATACCATTCATCGCGTGGCGGCAACGCCAATGGATGCAGTGGCGATGGGGGTAAATGCCGGTATCGATATGAGCATGGTTCCTTCTGATTATTCTTTTTATGACCTGCTTATCGAAGCGGTGAAAAAAGGAAAAGTACCGGTTGCCAGAATAAACGATGCCGTACGAAGGATCCTGTTGCTGAAATTTAAAACTGGGTTATTTGATGATCCTTATCCGGAAAAAGCGGCTATTGCGAAATTCGGATCTCCTTCTTACCAGGATGTTGCTTTGCAATCAGCCCGTGAGGCAATGACCCTGTTACAGAATACTAACAATACGTTACCACTTTCAAAGAATGCACGCGTCCTTGTCGCAGGTCCTTCTGCACAAAGCATCAGTGCATTGAACGGTTGCTGGAGTTATACATGGCAGGGGAATGACGAACGCTGGTATCCTGCAGGATCTAAAACCATTCTTCAGGCGATCGCTGATAAGCTTGGTGCTGATCATGTGATCACTTCTTCTGGTAAAGGATTTGATCATGCGTCAAATTATGATACAACAGCACTGAAGCAGTCAGCTCAGAATGCTGATGCAATCATTTTATGCATCGGCGAAAATGCCTACGCTGAAAGCCCGGGCAATACCCGCGATCTTGCATTGCCGGAGAAGCAGTCCCAATTGGTAAAAGCTGCCATCAACACCGGTAAGCCTGTTGTTCTAATACTGACCGAGGGACGTCCTTTGTTTATCACTCAGCTGGCTCCATCTGTAAAGGGCATTCTCATGGCTTACTGGAGCGGAAGAAAGACTGCTGAAGCTGTTGCTGATGTTTTGTTCGGCGATTACAATCCTGACGGCAAACTTCCCTTCAGCTATCCAAAGAGCATGGGCGAAATTGTTTTGTATGATCGCAAACACACGGAAGAGAAAAGGGAGATCCTGAATTCGGATGTTACCTGGGATGGTTATGATCCATTGTTCCCGTTTGGTCACGGGCTTAGCTATACCAGTTTTGCTTACAGCGATATCAAACTGAGTGCAGCCACGTTGAAAGGCTCACAGCCAATAACTGTATCTGTTACAATTACTAATACCGGCGATCGGCAGGGGAAGCATACGGTAGAACTCTACAGCCGGGATCTTTACGCCAGTATTACGCCATGTGTGAAAAGATTACGGGCCTTCGAAAAGATCGAACTTAAACCCGGAGAAAGCAAAGCAGTGAGTTTTAGCATCACGCGGGCTGATCTGTCTTTTGTAAACGCACAACTGAAAACAGTGACAGAACCCGGCGAATTCGAATTAATGATCGGTGATAAAAAAGCATCTTTCAACTATGCTGAATAATCGGTTGATCACGGGCTTGGGTGTATTAATGCTGATGGCCTGTGGCGTCTTTGTAAATATCTCCTTGACTGCATGCGGGGACGGAAAGAAGAAAGACTCCACATTGAACTTTTACCAGGCAGATGATCCTCTGATCCGGTACACAGGCAGAATTGATTTTTCTGATAAATTGAAACCAAAGTTCTGGCAGCCCGGGGTATACATTGAGTGGGCATTTGAAGGCGATAGCTGTATACTGATCCTGGAGGATGAAATGCTATGGGGTGATTCGCATAATTATTTCGAATTGGTAGTAGATGGGAAAGAGCAACGCTTGCAAATGAAAACAAAGCGGGATACGATCCTCGTTGCAACAGATGCCGGCCCCGGAATTCATCGCGTCTTTTTCTGCAAGAATACGGAGGCCGGTATCGGCTATATGCGCTTTGCCGGGATCAGTTGTCAGAAACTAGTGCCGCTTCCTCCTCCAATGAAAAGAAAGATCGAGTTCATTGGTAATTCCATTACAAGTGGAATGGGAAGTGATGAATCTGAAATTCCCTGCGGCAAAGGTGTTTGGTATGATCAGCACAATGCATACCAAAGCTATGGCGCGATTGCTGCAAGATCGATGAACGCGCAATATCATCTTTCATCTGTTTCAGGTATAGGATTAATGCACAGTTGTTGTGAAATGAAAGTGATCATGCCACAGGTTTTTGATAAAGTAAATATGCGCGACGATTCGGTCGACTGGAATTTTACAAACTACCAGCCGGATGTCGTATCCGTTTGCCTTGGCCAGAATGATGGCATCCAGGACTCAGCAACTTTCTGCAGTAACTATATTTTATTTATAAAGACATTACGCAAACACTATCCTTCGGCAACGATCGTCTGTCTGACGAGCCCGATGGCAAACGATCAGCTCATGCCGGTATTGAAGAAATATCTTGCAGCAATAACGAAAGAGGTGAATAAAGCAGACAGTAATGTTCATACGTACTTCTTTTCAAAACGGTATAGCAGGGGCTGCGGGGAACATCCTTCCCTGGAAGAGCATCAGGAGATTGCGGGGGAGCTGACCGTTTTCCTGCGCGAACTCATGAAATGGTGAGATCAGGGGTATAAAATAAGCTTTCATTATGATCGTTTTCAGTTTACTGATCCTATCTTTCACCTGAAAACGATAAAGGACATGTTTAGACCTTATCTCATTCTTGTTGGACTGATAACTGGTTTACTGCAGGTTTCAGCCCAGCAACCGGCGGTTTTATGCAATCAGATCGGTTTTTATCCCAACGGCCCCAAAAAGGCGATCGTTACGGGAGGTAAAGCTGAACGTTTTTATATCGTCAATCTCGCCGATGCAAAAGAGGTGAGTGCCGGAAAGCCGGAGGGCGTTGTACCGTCCTCTAATTCTTCGCTGCAATGCCAGGAGATTGTATTCACAGGCTTAACGAAGCCGGGTCATTACAAGATCGTTGTGCCGGGAATTGATAGCCCTGCTTATTTCTCAGTTGATCCAACCATTCATCGCGAAGCTGCTGCAGCGGCAGTTAAAGGATATTATTTTCAGCGGGTATCAATGCCGCTGGATAAACAGTATGCGGGAATATGGGCAAGACCGGCAGGTCATCCCGATACTTCAATAATTATACATGCATCAGCCGCTACTGCAAAAAGGCCGGAAGGGGCAGTGATCTCTACACCTGGAGGTTGGTATGATGCCGGTGATTACAATAAGTATATCGTCAATTCTGGTATCACCATGGGTACACTGCTTTCTGCCTATGAAGATTTTCCTGATTATTTCGACTCGCTTTCTACCAATATCCCCGAGTCAAAAAATGGCATTCCGGATCTGTTGGATGAGGTGTTGTACAATCTTCGCTGGATGCTGACAATGCAGGATCCATATGACGGAGGCGTATACAATAAGTGTACAAATGCTGGATTTGATGGTATTATCATGCCAGATGCGGCTAATAAGCCAAGATATGTAGTACAAAAGGGAACTGCGGCAACTCTTGATTTTGCAGCAGTAACAGCGCAGGCATCCCGGGTGTTTGCAAAGTACAAAAAGCAGCTTCCCGGTCTTAGTGACAGCTGTCTTACCGCTTCCATAAAAGCCTGGAACTGGTCGATCGAAAATCCTGCGCTTGCCTATAACCAGGACCTGATGAATAAAACGTTCAAACCGGAGATCTCTACTGGGGGATATGGCGACCGTTCTTTTAAAGATGAATGGTATTGGGCCGGGGTGGAATTGTACATCACTACGGGCAAAGATCTTTATGCAGAGGCGGTAAAGAAATACAGTGATGCGGTGAACGTATTGCCAGGATGGCCGGATGTCGGTATGCTGGGAAGCTTCAGCCTGATTCGCTTTGCGTCAAAACGTCCGCTGGGAAAGGATATGTCGCAACCGGTTCATGCACTCGTGCTTCGTTTGGCAAATGAATTAACCGAAGGTTCAAAGCGCAATGCATTCTGTACGCCCATGGGGGGCAAAAAGACAGATTTTATTTGGGGGAGTAACGCGGTTGCCGCCAACCAGGGTTGGTTACTGGTAAATGCTTACTTCATAAGCGGCGAAGAAAAGTATTTGCATGGCGCATTAGCCAACCTGGATTACTTACTTGGCCGCAATGCGACCGGTTATTCATTTCTAACCGGCTTTGGAAAGCAATCAACGAAACATCCCCATCACCGTCCATCAATGGCGGATGATATTGATGCGCCTGTACCAGGCTTACTTGCCGGGGGACCGAATTCGAAAGCCATAGTACAGGATAAATGTGAATACCGATTTACCGAGGCAGAAACCATGTATACAGATGTAGCCTGTTCTTATGCATCAAATGAAATTGCGATCAACTGGAATGCGCCCTTTGTTTACCTGGCTGCGGCAATGGAAGCGTTGATGAACAAACGATGATAAAGTAACATGCAATTGAGACAGTTTCACTTCTACCGAACTCTTACAGGAAAAGCAAACGGGTAAGCCGGTAATCGTTAACGAGCATTTAGGTTTGCCATCTCCGTTAGGGATGGCAGTATCCTTCTTCTTTCTTTAAAGGCTGATGGTATCCCGTAATTCGCGAAATTAGCGTATCAAAATTAGTCCATCATGTCTTACACTCCTTCCTCCTCCCGATACGATCACATGCAATACAATCACTGCGGTAAAAGCGGTCTGAAACTTCCTGCTGTGTCTCTTGGCTTGTGGCACAACTTCGGTGATGTGGATGATTTTAAAAACGGCCGTGCTATCATCCGCCATGCGTTCGATAAAGGCATTACACACTTTGACCTGGCTAATAACTACGGCCCCCCTCCGGGGTCCGCAGAAGAGAATTTTAGTAAAATACTGCGTAAGGACTTTAGCGGTTATCTGCGCGATGAATTGATCATTTCTTCCAAAGCGGGTTATACAATGTGGCCTGGAGCATATGGCGACTGGGGTTCGCGCAAGTATCTTCTTTCCAGTCTTGATCAAAGTCTGAAAAGAATGGATCTTGAGTATGTAGATATTTTCTATTCTCATCGCCCGGATCCTAATACACCGATTGAAGAAACCATGCAGGCGCTGGACCACGCCGTTCGTTCTGGAAAAGCCTTGTATGTGGGGATCTCAAATTATAGTGCAGAACAGTCAAAGGAAGCTTTTACTGTATTGAAGCAATTAGGAACACCCTGTGTGATCCATCAGCCCAAATATTCGATGTTTGTACGTTGGGTGGAAGAAGGGTTGCTGGATGTACTGGAAGAATATGGTGTGGGTTGTATTCCGTTCTCTCCGTTAGCGCAGGGACTACTGACAAATAAGTATTTAAACGGCATCCCGGAAGATTCGAGGGCTGCCAACCCAAACGGATTCTTGCAGGTTGGAGATGTAACGGGAGACAAAATAGAAAAAGTAAAAAAGCTGAATGAAATTGCGATCAGAAGAGGACAATCACTCGCTCAGATGGCATTGGCTTGGGTTTTAAAAGACAGGCGGGTAACAAGTGTACTCATCGGCGCCAGCTCTGTGAAGCAGCTGGATGATAATCTTGAGGCAATGCGGAATACGGGATTTGAGGCGGAGGAGCTTGCTGAGATTGAAGAGATTCTTAAGTAGTTCAGGCTTAGGAGTAAGGCAGAGAGTGCAGAGTCCCGCCAAGGACGCTAAAATTGTCTTCGCTTCCTTTGCGGGACTCTGCACTCTCTGCCTTACTTCATACGAAGATAGAGTTAAAAAACTATCCTGTCAGTGTAGTAAACTTTCGATTCTCCGCAAGCATATTTCACAAGGATAATCCTAATGCATGTTTCACTTTCAGATATTATTTTAGCGACAAATCAATCTGGTATCTATGAAAACACGCATTATCCTGCTGGTTCTGATTATCACTCTCGGATTACAGGCATGTAACCGCGCAATGTCTCCTTACGAAGCCGCCAATAACCCCAGAGGGAAGAAATGCAGAGATATCCGCTAATTATCCCTGGCCAAAAAGACTACCAACAGCGCCTTCAAGCATTGGGAATTTTTCCACGACGTAATTCTTGATAGATTCGATGGCTTTTTTAGCCTGCTCGTCTGTCAGGCCTGCTTCGGATTTCAGTTTGTCAATTAATTCCTGCATAAGAAGAGATTTTAAATTGGAAATATTTTTTGAAGTCAAAATTCAAAAGTAAAAATTAAAAAAAGCCTCGCTTAAGACGGAGTTAACTCTGTTCCTAAGCGAGGTTATTTTTACTTTTTAATTTGTCAGGCTACTTTCAGCAGACTGAGTTTGCTCTTATCAAATTTACGTTTTGCGTAATCAAGGTCGAGTGTAAAGGATGTTTCCTTGGATGATGGCAGTTCAAACATTGCGTCGGTCAGGATGCCTTCGCAAATGCTTCTCAGGCCACGTGCGCCAAGTTTGTATTCAACAGCACGCTCTACCATGAAATCCAGCACATCATTTTCAATAGTAAGATCGATGCCTTCCAGTTCAAACAATTTCTTGTACTGTTTCATCAACGCATTCTTTGGCTGGGTCAGGATCGCTCTTAACGTTTCTGCGTCAAGCGGGTCGAGATGGGTAACCACCGGCAGACGGCCAAGCAATTCCGGAATAAGGCCAAACTGTTTCAGATCTGTGGCGTTGACATAACGAAGCAGGTTCTTCTTCATGTTTTCCTGCAGCGTCTTGTCTACGTTGAACCCGATCGTATTGGTCTGAACCCTTCTTGCAATGATCTTATCGATGCCGTCAAATGCTCCACCGCAGATGAACAGGATGTTCTGCGTATTGATCTTGATGAGCTTTTGCTCCGGGTGTTTTCTTCCGCCCTGGGGTGGAACCAGTACGTCTGTACCTTCCAGCAGCTTCAGCATACCCTGTTGTACGCCTTCTCCACTCACATCCCGCGTAATAGAAGGATTGTCTCCTTTGCGTGCGATCTTATCGATCTCATCGATATATACAATACCTTTTTCAGCAGCATTTACGTCGTAGTTGCAAACCTGGAGAAGCCGGGTGAGAATGCTTTCTACGTCTTCACCGACATATCCCGCTTCTGTAAATACAGTCGCATCTACGATCGCGAAAGGCACATTCAGCATCCGGGCGATACTTTTCGCCAGCAGGGTTTTACCGGTACCGGTTTCCCCCACCATGATGATATTGCTTTTTTCAATTTCGATCTCATTACCGGCTGCCGCGTTGACATCAGCAGGTCTTTGCTGCAGACGTTTATAGTGATTGTATACAGCAACCGCAAGTACTTTCTTTGCTTCATCCTGTCCGATCACATATTCGTCCAGGAATTTTTTGATCTCGATCGGCTTTTTGATCGTGAGCTTGAAAGAGCTGTTAGGCGCTTTCTCATCTCTCACCATCAGTTCCTGATCAATGATCTCCCTTGCGTGTTCCACACAGTTTTCGCAGATATGTCCCTCCTGGCCGGCAATCAGGATCTTAACCTCATCACGGCTGCGTCCGCAAAACGAGCAATGCAAAATGTTTTTAGCCATGTTTTTTCCCTTAGATATTGATTCAAATACGGTACGGAAATAGACTACAAAAATAAAAAACCGTCCCGAGAAAGACGGTTTTTACCTATAACTTATTTAATCTTCTGATATTTAGCTGATTACAGCTTCGTAATGATCTTATCTACGATGCCATAGTCGATTGCTTCCTGCGCATCCATCCAGTAATCGCGGTCGAAGTCCTTTAGAATCTGCTCTACAGTCTTCCCGCAATTGTCTGCGAGAATTCTCGCACCCATATCTTTTACGCGTTTTGTCTGACGTGCCTGGATCTCCAGGTCGGCGCTTACACCACGGATATAACCACCGAGTGAAGGTTGGTGGATCATCACCTCGCCGCTTGGATAAATAAAGCGCTTGCCTTTCTTACCACCGCTCAGCAGAATGCTTCCCATCGATGCGGCAAGACCCATACAGATCGTGCTCACGGGGCTTTTGATCATCTGCATCGTGTCATACATCACCATGCCACTTGTGACCACGCCGCCGGGGCTGTTGATATAGAATTTGATCTCTTCTCCTGGCTTATCAGCGTCAAGCAGCAGCAATTTTGCCACCACGTCCTTCGCGCTCTTATCGTCCACCACGCCCCACAGATAAACGCTGCGGGTATCAAAGAAATGTTTTTCCAGTCTTTTGCTGAACATCATGATGTCAGACTTTGGTGTTTCTTCTTTCTCCTCTTCTTCATCATCCATCCTCCAATCGCTATATAAAAAATGATTCCGATTCATCTTATTAAAAATTATGTTATTGAATGTCTGTCAAATATTATAGTTCACCATTCGAGATTCGCGTCTATTCGCGGCCATTCGCGCCTTATTCGCGTTTCGTGTTAGTCTTTCTTTTCCTTCCGTGGATTTGTCAGCAATACCTCATCTACCAGGCCATATTCCTTCGCTTCTGTTGCTGTCATCCACTTGTCGCGGTCGAAGTCTGCTTCGATCTGCTCAATAGGTTTGCCTGTGTGGTAGTTCACTACGTCATACAGTTCTTTTTTCAGTTTCCTGATCTCGTTCACGGTGATCTCGATATCACTTGCCTGTCCGCCGATCGCGCCACTCGGCTGGTGCATCATGATGCGCGAATGTTTCAGCGCTGCTCTTTTGCCCTTGGTTCCCGCACCGAGCAGAACGCAAGCCATGGAAGCCGCCATGCCGATGCAGATGGTTGATACGTCAGGCGCCACAAACTGCATGGTGTCATATACGCCAAGGCCCGAGTATACGCTGCCACCGGGGCTGTTGATGTACATATTGATATCGCGCGTGCGGTCGGTTGAGTCGAGGAACAATAGCTGCGCTGTAATGATATTCGCTATTTCGTCGTTAACAGGATAGCCCAGGAAAATGATACGGTCCATCATCAAACGGCTGTAAACATCCATCACGGCGACGTTCATCGGTCTTTCTTCGATGATGTTCGGGGTCATAGCGGTTACGAGATGGTTAGCGTAGCTGTTGAGGGTATTACTGGATAATCCGCGATGCTTTACCGCGTATTTCTCGAATTCTGAATTAAAACTCATAAAATCGTCTGTTTGCTTATGAATGTTGTGTTAGCTGTTTGAGATTCAGCAACTAAATTTAGCAACTAAATTCTTGCTAAGATAGTTTAGTGTTATCAAATATCCGTCCAAATGCCAAAAGCCGGGAATGGGTGACAGTTTTGCAGGGTTTAGGAAATTGAGCGTGTTATGGTGTTCGGGGCAGTGTGTCTGCCAGCCAAAAAGTCTTTTAATGCCGGAAGCCCGGCAGCGTTTTTTGAATGCGTTTTGTTTCGACGGGAGCGTCGAAGGCTCTTTTTTTGCAGGAGGGGCAAGGGCACTTTTTTTTCGAGGGGTTGCCTCGAAGACTCCGTTTACTTTTTTTGCCGGAGGGGCAACGCCTCTTTTTTTCGACGGGAGGTCGAAGACTCCGTTTACTTTTTTTGCCTTGATGCAAAAAAAGTAACAAAAAAAGATCAAGGCTGGGAAAAAATGGCTAAAAATGGGAGGATGTCACCTGCACCAAAAAAAACTCGCCGGAGGAGTGTTTGGGATTGATTGGCGTGCTGGCTCAGACAGTTTTTTGGCGCCTTCGCACGCCTGCGGTGTGGCTCAGACGGTGCCAGCCTCCCATTTTCTTAACGCCATTTTTTCCAAGGCCGGGGGCGTTGAGAGAGGAGGATTCGGTTGCGAGGAATATTCGTTATAACTCAGTAGCTGTTTCATAATTTGAAAATGGTACTCTTTCTATTCTATACGTTTGTAATAAGAGAACAGAAAACCTGCCAGAACCGTATGGTTACAATCCTGTCGAGGCCTTCTGCCCGCTTTAAGAGCGGCGGCCTAGCGCAAATGGCGTTAAAAAAATATGGGCGTAACCGACGAGCCGAAGGCGAGGGCGCTAAAATATTGTCTGAGCCAACACGCCAATCAACCCCAAATCCTCCTCCGGCGAGTTTATTTTAGTGCCAGGAGCAGCCCATAATTTTTAGCCCCCGCATCGAGTGCGGGGCTGGCTATTTGCGCGTAGCCTTGATCTTTTTTTGTTACTTTTTTTGCATCAAGGCAAAAAAAGTAAACAGAGTCTTCGACTCCCGTCGAAAAAAAGGCCCTTGCCCCTCCGGCAAAAAAATGTAAACAGAGTCTCCTAAACAAGGAAGATCGGTTGCGAGGAATATTCGTTGTATCTCCGTTGCGCTATCACAAATTGACGCGTTGCTATTCCTGACAACAGAAAACAAAACTTGCAAGAACCGTTAGGCAACATTTATGTAAAGGCATCCTGCCTGCTTTAAGAGCGGCGGCCTAGCGCAAATGGCGTTAAGAAAATTATGGGCGTAACCGACGAGCCGAAGGCGAGGGCGCTAAAATATTGTCTGAGCCAACACGCCACTCAATTCCAAAACCCTCCTCCGGCGAGTTTATTTTAGTGCCAGGTGCAGCCCATAATTTTTAGCCCCCGCATCGAGTGCGGGGCTGGCTATTTGCGCGTAGCCTTGATCTTTTTTTGTTACTTTTTTTGCATCAAGGCAAAAAAAGTAAACGGAGTCTTCGACCTCCCCGTCGAAATAAAAGCGCCCTTGCCCGTCCGGCAATGTAAACAGAGTCTTTCGACCTCCCGTCGAAAACAAGAGCCCTTGCCCCTCCGGCAAAAAACTAAAAGGAGCCCTCGACGCTCCCCCGTCGAAAAAAACACCTTGCCCAACAACCTAACCCCGCCTTTGGCAACCCACACCATAAAAAAGGCCGCAGTAAAAACTGCGGCCTTTTCTTCATCTCTTTATGAAAATATCTCCCTCACTTTATCAAAGAAGCTCTTTTCATTCTTATCTGGCTGGGGCTTGAAATTTTCTGATTGTGATAATTTCTCCAGCATCGATTTCTCTTCTGCTGTCATTGTCTGTGGCGTCCACACATTCACGTGTATGAGCTGATCGCCTTTCTCGTATGAGTTCACCGCAGGAAATCCTTTTCCTTTCAACCGGAATACTTTGCCGCTCTGGGTACCGGGGGGTATCTTGATCTTTGCTCTGCCATCGATGGTGGGCACTTCTACCTGGATACCAAATGCTGCTTCCGGGAAAGATATATGCAGATCAAACGCCACGTTCAGATCCTGGCGTTGCAGTTCCTTATGTTGTTCTTCTTCGATCACAACGATCAGATCGCCATTCATACCACCTCTTTCGCCTGCATTTCCTCTGCCGCTAACACTCAGCTGCATGCCTTCTGCGACGCCTGCCGGGATATCAATGCTCACTGTCTCTTCCGCAAATACTCTTCCTTCACCTTTACAGTTGCCGCATTTGGCCGTGATGGTGCTGCCTTCGCCGTTACAGGTAGGGCAGGTACTTACAGTTTGCATCTGGCCAAGGAAAGTATTCTGCACTTTTCTTACCTGACCACTTCCGCCACAGGTCTGACAGCTTTGCACACTGCCTTTATCTTTTGCTCCGCTTCCGCTGCAGACATTACAGGAAACGTATTTTTTTACTTTGATATTCTTGGTCACGCCTTTCGCGATCTCTTCGTAAGTAAGCTTCAGTTTTACACGAAGGTTGCTGCCACGAACGCCTCTCGGGCGCTGACCGCCGCCACGGCGTTGCCCGCCACCGAAGAAACTGCCAAATACATCATCGCCGAAAATATCTCCAAACTGGCTGAAGATATCATCCATATTCATATTGCCTCCATTGAAGCCACCGCGGCCTCCGGCTCCTCCAACACCGGCATGACCAAACCGGTCATACTGCGCTTTCTTGTCGGAGTCACTCAGAACTTCATAGGCTTCCGCCGCTTCCTTGAACTTTTCTTCCGCAGCTTTATCGCCGGGATTGCGGTCAGGGTGAAATTGCATAGCCACCTTGCGGTATGCTTTTTTGATCTCATCTGCAGACGCAGATTTTGACACACCCAGTACTTCGTAATAGTCTCTTTTGCTCATTGTGATCTTGTAAAATAGAACATGCAAAAATGCATGGATGATGGCGGATGTTTTATTTGCCCACTACAACTTTTGCATGGCGAATGATCTTATCATTCAGATAATAGCCTTTCACTACTTCGTCCACCACTTTGCCTTTTAATTCTTCAGTAGGAGCGGGTATTTCTGTGATCGCTTCATGCAGGTCTGCATCAAAGTCCTTACCGATCGTTTCCATCGGTTTAAGGCCTTTCGAGTGCAGTGTATTACGAAGTTTGTTGAATACCAGTGATACACCTTCCTGAACCTGTTTATCGTCAGATTTATCGAGTTGTTTTTGTGCCCGGTCTGAATCATCGAGTACATCGAGCATGTCCTTGATTACTTCCCGGCCTGCCGTCTGAATGGTCTCGATCCTCTCTTTCGCGCTTCTGCGGCGGAAGTTATCGAACTCAGCCACCAGGCGGACATATTTGTCTTTACTGGCATCCAGTTCTGCTTTCAATTTTTCAAGCTCAGAATCGCCAATCGATTGATTATCATCGGTATTGATATCCACTCCGCTATTTTCCTCCGGAGTTTGATTCACTTGATCTTGTACGTCTTTTTCTGCCATTTTTTACAAATTGTTTGCAAAGGTAAGCTAGTCAAGAATATTGCCAAGGGAAGGATTGGGACAAATTGGCCGTTTCTGGTTGGGGAGACTGCAACTTTGTTCGTTGCCGTTGTCGGTTGGCCGTTGGCCGACAAGTGACAGCCAGCCGGAAGATCGTTTGATGACTGTTAACCTATCTTCGAATTTCACGATTTCTTTCAGCCATCGGTCATCGATCATCGGCCATCTCTTACCTTTGCAGGCTTATGCACAAAGTATTTCTAAAGCGCAAGATAGCACCCCGCATCGCGAACGGGCACCCCTGGATATTCGCCAATGAGGTGGAAAAAACGGAGGGAGATTTTGAAGGGGGCGATACCGTTGAGGTGTTTACACATGATAAAAAATTTGTTGGCAAGGGATATATCAACCCGAAGTCGCAAATCCTTGTACGACTGCTGACCAGGCAGAAAAACGAAGAGATCAATGCGGAGTTCTTTCTTCGCCGCATCCGTGAATGCTGGGAATACCGTCAGAAGATTGGCTATACCGAAAACTGCCGCCTGGTTTTTGGCGAAGCGGATGGATTGCCACAATGCATTATTGATAAGTTTAATGACTATCTGGTGATCCAGACCATCGCATTGGGTATCGACAAGTGGAAACCTGCCATAGTGGATGCACTGAACACCATTTTCCAACCGAAAGGGATCTATGAAAGAAATGATGTGCCGGTTCGGGAATTGGAAGGATTGACCCAGCAAAAAGGATTTCTTTCGGCGCCTTTTGACCCGAAGATCATCATTAATGAAAACGGACTTAAGTTTCATGTAGATATAGAGAACGGACAAAAGACGGGTTATTTCCTTGATCAGCAGGATAACCGCCGTGCGATCCGTCATATCGTAAAAGATGCGGATGTTCTCGGTGCGTTCACTTACACAGGAACATTCGAAATTCATGCGGCTCATTACGGTGCGAAATCCGTACTTGGTCTTGATATTTCTGAAAATGCCGTCGCACAGGCAAACCGGAACGCCGCGCTGAATGGGCTGGAGAACATTGTCCGTTTCGAGGCGGCCAACGCATTCGATGTGCTGAAGCAATGGGGAAAAGACAATAGACAATACGATGTGGTAATGCTTGACCCGCCAGCGTTCACCAAAAGCCGTGAGACCATTCAGAAAGCGATCACCGGTTATAAAGAGATCAACCTGCGTGGTATGAAGCTGATCAAACCCGGAGGATTCCTGGTCACTTCATCCTGCACCAACCTTGTAAATCCTGAATTATTCCTCCAGATCATTGACATGGCCGCAAAAGATGCCCGTCGCAAGATCCGGCAGGTGACGTTCAAAGCACAGTCTTCGGACCATCCGATCATCTGGGGAATGGACAATACCGAGTATCTGAAGTTTCTGATTGTGCAGGTGCAATAAAGGGTTTAATAGTTTAAAAGTTTAAGGGTTTAAAAGTTTAATGTTAGCACTGAGGCAACCATTAGACTTTTAAACCCTTAAACTTTTAAACTACTTATTGCGTCACCTGGAACTTACCCGACTCAACGATCTTTCCCGCTGCATCAGTAAGGTGGTAGATATACATTCCACGGTTATAGTCATTCAGCGTAACTGTTGTTTTCTCAGTTACGGTCTGACCTTCATACATTTTTTTACCCAAAAAACTATAGATCGTGATGGTGCGGCCTTTCTGCTGGTCCTTATCAAAATCGAAAGTGATATAAGACTTGGCAGGGTTGGGATACAACTTTACGATCTTTCCCGGCAGCTGCTCTGTCATTGGCCCCCGATTGTTCTGGGCACTGACCTGAGCAGCGGCGAAAAGCATGACGGTTAATATGGATAGAATTCGCTTCAACGAAACAAATTTACTTTTATTTTCCAATAATATACCGTTTTTGGCATTCCTGCAACGTAATTGTACGTGAAAATATACTTTATTGAAAAATAGTTAGTTACGAGTTAAATTAAAATGTATTTAACAAAATTTTTTACTGAAGTTCTGCAAGGATTTTATCGATCTGGGTAAAATCCGGGACTTCGCCGGCATTTTCCAACACTTCTGCATATTGGACTACACCATTCCCGTCAATCACGAATGCCGCTCTTTTTGAGACGCCGTGCATGTCAAGCACCCAATTCTCATAAATGCATCCATAGGCGCGGGATGTTTCTTTATTAAAATCGCTCAACAAAGGGAAATTATACTGCTGCGTTTCTTTGAACTGCGCAAGCGTGAAAACCGAGTCAACAGAAATGCCGAAAACTTTTGCCCTGGCATTGCTGTAGAGTGCAATATTGTCTCTCACACCGCACAGTTCTTTAGTACAGACACTTGTGAATGCCTGCGGAAAAAACAACAGCAGCACGTTACTGCCTTTCTGATCTGCCAGGGATACCTGTTTTTTAGTTTCGTCATATAAAGTGAAGTCGGGAGCTTTCTGACCTTTAGTGATACTCATGATGAAATTTTTATAAAGATAGGGGGATTGGACCACGGACGGCAGACAGCCGTTCAATGAACAAGTCCTTATCCACGGTCTGCGGTACGCCTCAAAACTTTGGACACTTCACTGCATTCAAACTCGCATTATTCCTGTCAAGCGATTTGATAAAAGAAACAGACAGTTCGATCCCTCCACGTCCATAACTGCTTGTCCGCAATTTTGATACATTCACATCATAACTTAATGCGAAGGAAAATGGCATGTAGTCAAGCTTGATCACAGGGATCAGCGCATCATTCAGCCTGAGGTAAGTGCCTGCATGAAGGACATAGTCCGGATTATCCGGATCCCCGCCGATCTTCAGCCCGTACATCGCACCGCCAATAGTTTCAGCATAACGGCCCTGACGCGAGTGATCTGCCTGAATGGTAAGGTATGCATACTCAGATACGCCAAACCGGAGGCCTCCGGAGAACACCCATTTCGGATTGAGTTCTATGGATGGATCACGGTAAAATGATTGATTGGGCCTTGTGAAATGATGATACGCAGCGCCGAGATAAAAATTATTCTCCGGGTTATCTTTAAGCGTGGCATTATAGCTCATGCCTACCGCTCCATCCAGGTAGGAGAAACGTGTATTGGTCAGCGGCTCTCCGTCTCCGAGACCATCGTACTGACTGTTGGTGGTCATTTTTGCGCGGTCAAAATAACGTTGCACCCAGCCTCCCATAAAGCCGATAGACAGATACCGGTTATGATCAGCGCTTACTGATTTATGGTAGGTAAGCGCGGGAAATGCCTGGATGGTCGTCCACCCGATCGTGCCTGCCCTGTCATAAAGCAACTGAACACCGGTAGTAACAAAATCATCTCCTTTACCTACCGGTAAACGGTATTCTCCATTCAGCGAAGCTGTTTTATAAGCATTGGTCACACTGTTCCACTGATCTCTGAACACGGCCTGCGCGCGGATATCACCGGTAAAAATGCCAGCCAGCGCAGGATTGCGCTGAAGCGGAGCTTCAAAGAATTGTGAGAAATGTACATCCTGCCCTTTCGCCGTAAAAAATCCTGCGCAGGCGAACAGGCAAAGCCCTACAACACGGATCCTGTATTTCCTGTTCATACGCATGTTTTAAAGTATAAGGGCGATATCGCCGGATAATTTGATCATTTCCCCGTTATCACATTGTATTTCTATCTGGTAAACATATACATCGGGTTGAGCACGGTTGCCCCTGAACCGGCCGTCCCAGCCGGCATTTGCATCATTTGCGGCAAAGCTCCTGTTCTCGAATACTACTTCTCCCCAGCGATTGAATACGCGCATTGACCGGATGAGGTACAGGCCTCTTCCCCTGGGATAGAACCGGTCATTGTTTCCATCGCCATTAGGGGAGAATGTATTTGGTATATAGAAATTGGCATCCTTACAGATCACCACCACTTCTATCGTACCTGTATTCCTGCAACCATTGATGTCGCTGAATGCAACCTGGTAGGTTGTTGTAGATCTGGGTGATGCAACAGGTCTGGGGCAATTGGAACAGCTTAATGCATAAGGCGGTGTCCAGTTCCACTGATTTACTCCGGCGGAATAAGACGCGGGAATTGTGTCGGCAAAGCCAACGGCAATGGTCATTTGCCCTGGCATGGTGATGGTAGGCAGCGGATAGACGGTGAGATTTCTTGTGGCAGTATCAATACATCCGTCACTATTGGTCGCATACGCAAACACCGTATAGCTACCTGTCTGGAACGTTTGCGCAGGAGGATTCTGGACATTGGAAGTGTTCCCGTTAGGAAAGTTCCATTGCCAGGTGACCACTGACGTATCGGGCTGTAAGAATATTCCGGAGTAACGGATCGAATCATAGATACAGGATGTACTGTCTCCGGAAATCGCAATATCGGGTCTTGCAATCACCCGCACCCCCATTGTTTTGGTATAACTGTTCACGCAACCACTTTGTGTTGACGTTGTAAGAGTAATAGTATAACTGCCGGGTGTACTATAATAATGGGAGGGCTGTTGTTCTGTGGATGTGCCTCCGTCTCCAAAATTCCATGAATAGGAGGTGATGGGCTCACTGGATGTTGTAGAGTCGGTAAAGTTTACAAGCCCGGCATCGCATAGCACTGAATCGGATACGCCAAACAGTGGATTCGCGCCCCTGATCCGGATGGAGTCAATTCCCGTAACAGGGATAACACAACCGGGAGGATCGAGCAGCACTACCTTAGGCAGATAATTTCCGAAAGACTGGTAGACATGCGAGATATTTGGTGTGTTTGACTGGCTGGTCCCATCTCCGAAATCCCAGAAATAGGACTGGGTGGACACGGGCCCTGCTGCAGAGAAATCTATCTGTAAAGGATTGCAGCCCTGCAGTGGTGTATAATTGAACCGAAGACCTGCTGTGTCAAGTACCGTGATCGTTACAAACGCCGAGTCATAACAATTTCCTATCGCTTTCATCAAAAGTCTCACACGGTACGTTCCCGGAGTCGAGTAAAAGTGGATAGGATCCTGGATCCCGGAGTTTCCTTCTCCCGGTCCGAAGTCCCAGAATGATTCGACTCCACCAACCGATGTATTTGTGAATTGAACCTCCAGCGGCACGCAGGCGCTGAAAGAATCGCTCACCAAAAAACTTGCACGGGGCCGGATCACGTTCACATAATCAACAAGCGAATCAACGCACCCAGAAGAATCCGTTGAAATAAGTTTCACTGCATAACGACCCGTATCAGCATAAGCATGAAAGGGATTATATAATGCGGAAGTATTACCGTCGCCAAAATCCCAGAAACTGCTGAAAGGTGTAGGAGTTGTGGTGTTGACAAACGAGATCCTCCCTCCCGGGCAACTGGTTGGGGATGACATTGTAAAAGAAATAGCAGGTTTGGTTGTAATGATATAGTTTATACGGGTAATGCTATCTGAGCATCCTATGGCATCTCTGACGGAAAGTTTGACCGTGAATGTATCGCTCAGAGAATACGTATGTAAAAACGGAGCACCGGTAAATGTTTGAGTAGTTCCGTCTCCAAAATCCCAGGTCCAGCTGGTAATGGCATGTGTTCCATCGGTCAGGGATTGATCGGTGAATGAGATAGGACTGCCAGTACATCCGCCGGGAGGTTGGGCAACGAAATCTGCGGTCGGTCCGTTCACCCGGATAAAAGCAGTTTTTACCAGCGTGTCCCTGCAGGTATTTAGATCTATGGCGATCAGGGTTACATTATAGGTCCCGGCGTTGGAATAAGCATGAGAGATCGGCGCATTGCTGTTGCTGAATTGCTGGGTCCCATCACCAAACAGCCATAAAAACCCGATCGTTACAGCCGGATCAACGTTTACCGGCGTAAGCGTTACCTGAGCACCCTTGCATAGCTCATTGACATCGGCGGTAAAATCCGGCATCTGGTTGATCAATGATATAGAACGCTCATACGAATTTGAACATGTTCCGTTTGTAACCGTAAGTTTTACAATATAGGTTCCAAGTGAGGGAAATACATGCGTCGGATTCTGCAGATTTGAAGTAGTTCCATCGCCAAATTCCCATAACCAGGTTTGTGGCAGGGTCGATTGATCAGTAAATGTGACGGAAAGCCGGTTGCCACAATCAGGAAGCGAAGAGAATCTTGCAATAGGAGGAAGGATATGGATGTAATTAGCTTTGATCATTGTATCGCTGCACCCGCTATTGGTGGCGATCAGCTGAACACTAAAATACCCGGCTTCTTTATACAAATAAGAAGGGTTCGGATCGGCAGAAGCATTCCCATCACCAAAACTCCAGAACAATTCTGTGAATGGAGCAGATAAATTGGTGAAATTGATCCTTTCCGTTGCACACGCTTCAAGAGGAGTTGCCGTAAAGTCTGCAACAGGCTTGGAGCCGACAACTACTGACTGGTTAAAGATCGCACTGTCATTACAGCCTGTTGAAGTTGTAAAATAGAGCTTTACTGTATAAGTACCCTGTGCTGTATAGATATTTGTAGGTTGCTGAAGCGTGGAAGTATTCCCGTCTCCAAAATCCCAGTTATAGGAGACGATCGCATCAACTGCATTAATGACGGGAGTAGGAGAGAACGTATAAGGAATGCAACCTCGTGCCGGAAGCTGGGGAACAGTTATCTGAGGACGTTGCAGTCGTACCAAAGCAGGTCTTGTCAAGGTATCGCTGCACCCCGCACTATTAGTAACGATCAGCGTTACTGTGTAGTCTCCATGACCATTATATGTATGCGTAGGATTCTGAACAGCCGAAGTCGAATTATCTCCGAAATCCCATGACCAGCTCACTGCTCCCGTTGAAAGGTCCTGGAATGTAGTGGTCAGCGACTGCTGGCAGGTTCCTGTCCCTGTGGCATTAAAATCTGCAACAGGTGGGGTTACGACGCTAATTTGCCTGCTGACTGAATCAATGCAATTGCCATAGTAATTATATAACCAGATAGTATACGTACCTGCTATTGCATAGCTATGCACCGGCATGCTGTCGTTCGAGAAAGTGCCGTCACCAAAAGACCAGCGGACGCTGTCCGGTGAAGGCGAAGAAGTATTGGTAA
This sequence comes from Terrimonas ginsenosidimutans, assembly GCF_022012415.1. GTDB lineage: Bacteria > Bacteroidota > Bacteroidia > Chitinophagales > Chitinophagaceae > Terrimonas_A > Terrimonas_A ginsenosidimutans. The sequence goes on along the minus strand of NZ_JAKLTR010000004.1, from coordinate 296,156 downwards.
ATGTAGTTGCTGTTCCCGGGCAAACAGAGGCCTCCGACTGAAATGAGCTGTTGAATCCGCCGACAGCAACACTGGTGCGTACCGTGTCCTGGCAACCAGCACTACTGGTAGCCACCATTGTAACCGGGTAGTTGCCGGTATTTGTGAACAGATGCGAAGGGGAGATCGTGGCAGAGGTACCCCCATCACTAAAATCCCACTGATAGGAGATCGTTCCGGGACCTGTTGTCGTATTATTGAATTGTATCGTTGCCGGTGCTGCGCATGCGATCGCGGGAACAGGGGTAAACGATGCAACAACGCCCGGGGTAACTGTGATGTAACTGCTTCTGCCGAGAATGCGGCTGCAACCTTTATCATCTGTCACTTTAAGCGTCACTGCAAAGTTTCCGGCTATCGGGTATACTGCAGACGGGTTTTGCAAAGTGGAGGTAACTCCGTTTCCAAAGTCCCACAACCAGCTGACGATGGAGCCACCACCGGCAGCAGTCGACAGATCGGTAAACTGGGTTCTGAGGGGAAAGCAACCAGTTTGCTGGCTGACCGAAAAGTTGACGACAGGCGGCGCAAAGACGGTAATGTACTGTGTCCGGGTCAGCGTATTGGTCCCGGTCGCATTTGTAACAGTAAGTCTGACCGTGTAAGTGCCTGGAGTAAAATAAGTTGCCTGCGGGTTCTGCTGAGACGAAACACTTCCATTCCCAAGGTCCCATGACCATGACGCGGGGGAGCCGGAGGAAAGATCCTGGAACTGTACGATCAGAGGCGAACATCCGCTGAGGGCATTGGCCGTGAAGTTTGCAGAAGGTGTTTGCGCAAATACACAACAACTTGCAAGCAAAGCAAGCCCAAAAGTGCAAAGCATCTTCGGCAAGACAGTAAGTGGTAGTTTTCTCAGTAGAGAATAGTTTAGGCGGACAGAAATGAAAATAGCAAAAACTATTCCTATAAGTGTAACTATCTAAATTATACCCTCCGGATGGTATTCAAAATAACAGGAAGTGTACTGGCGCAGCCCGGTCCGCCAATGTCGTTAAGCGAAGGATTTGTGCTGGATTTGACCGATGGCCGGGCTCCGCAGTTTGATAATTCACAAAAAAACAACTATCTCCTTCCAAGGGAGAATTTAATAAGCACAAGAGATATCCTGTTTGTTGTTTGATTTCGGTCATCGGTCATCGGTCATCGGTCATCGGCCATCGACCAGATCTTTTGCATTCATACAGGTTCATTTTTTGTCCAGTCGAAGATATTTTTCGATACCCGACTCAGTTTGAGAGGCCATTACATAACTAAGGCTGTGCTGGTAGATGCGCCAGGTACCATTGATCTTTCCGATCGCTTCAGCCGGGTTGGAGAAATCAGCTGTGATATCCATTGTCTCAGGGTTGCCTTCCCAGGTCCCTTTGTTTTCAATGGCACCGTTAATGATCGCATCAACAGTATAATCGCGGTTGAACTGGAATGAGTAGTCGGAGAACTGGCTGGTGATCGTGTCTTTGGCCTCAATGAACCGGGTGACCTTCCACTGGCCGTCGCTCATCACGGAGAGCACGAAGTTTTCTTTTTGCTTGTCAATTATTTTTTTGCAGCCCGTTGATGCTAGTAACAGGAAAGCCATGACCGTCAGGGTTAGCAGGTTTTTCATCGTTGGAGTTTGAACCCAAGATAAACAGATGCCCGGATCGGTGCAAACGTAGTATTGCCATTTGATATGTGGAAAATCCCTTCCGGCAAACGGTTTACCGGGAGGCAATGTATATCAGGAACCGGGAAACATGCTGTGATTCATGATCTCCCTGATCTGCTGAAGGTGATAGTTTGAATGGCTAAGCATAATCAGCAGCAACTGATAGCAGTCAATGTTGCCGATTTCCGTCTGAACAACATGATTCCGAAAGTTTTCCGTTGTATTCCGGATATACTTCGCCTGGCTGGTCCGGGTAATTTTGAAAGATTCCAGTGCAAGCGCGGCTGATGGCCAGTTGAACGCATATGATCCTGTAGTGGCGTCTGGGAAAAGATCATGTCCGGTAGTGGAAGCAAGTTCCAGTAGCCGGCTATCGGAATAGTGGACGTCCAGCCGTTCATTTAGCGGAGCCGGGCTTTTCATGGCCAGCTGAAGTTTTTCATCCATCGCCTTTTCCGTAATGGCCAGGTGATAAATATGCTCCTGGATGCTTGAACTGTGATCCGGCGGGTGAAAGCTAAGTTGTTGCGGGGATAATTTATTCAACGAACTGATCAGCTCATTCCGCGACTTTTTCAATTGTCCCACACAAAACTTCCGCTCTTCAGCCGACAAAGTCATATTCCCGGGTGTGCCCGCCATACCAGTTATGACCAGTAGCGCAAGCAAAAGGCGTCCTTTTGTTCTTTGAAGCATGATCAGGTGGTTTACAATCGTGTTATTAAATATAAGGAAAAAGCGGGAGAGGACGGATCGCAAACTGTTTAAACAGCCACGTCTAGCTACAAGGTCTTCTCTCATTCGGGGTGTTACGATTTTTGGAAGCCCAGTCAGGCTCCGCCTTTCTGGACAAATTCCTGTTCGTAGCAATAATGCCGGAAGACAGGAGCCAGATCAAGTGCAAAAACGGTATCGGGTTTAAAACACGGCCATATCAGACCGTTTTGCCGGCTGATCAGGCGTACTTTTCAGGAGAGAGAAAAACTTCTTAATGGCTCTATCCTTCCTTGTTCCTCCGTTCATCTTCCGTTCATTCAGCATAAAATAACGGAGGGCGAACGAAGGGTGAACGGACAGATAAGCTCCCAGAACAGGATAAGCAATGGTAAGAAAGAGGCTACTTCCTGGGCTCCGGCAGGATTAACGGTTTTGGGACATGGGGTAAGAAAACTGACAATCGGGAACTTGAGCTGTGAGGACCATTCATGGATCATCTTTAAAATCCGGGATGGAATTCTTTGGCTTATGTTACCGGTCGTTTATTCACCGCGATACTTCCGTTATTTTCCCGGAAGATCCTGTCTTTTTCCCATGGATTCCCTTTTGCCTAAAGCGATCTTTACAACAGAGAAATTTCTTAGTCACCGTCATTTTCAGGACTGGTGGAGGAGGGCAGTCCTGAAAAGGGCGGTGCGTTTTTTTATTGCATCTATGATCAAAAAACAGAAGAATGAGATAGGAATTGTGGAATGATACAATTGAAAAAGTGGGCGACGACAGTCAAACGCAGCAATGCGGTTGCTGTCGTATGCCCATTTCTGCCCTGCGCGCGCAGCGATGAATGAATCAGCGCGCGGAAATGAACGTGTCATGGCGCGCGCAGCGGTCAAGGATCGTAGCGCGCGACGAATATATTAACCCACCCCCGGGAAGTCATAGCCCCCGGTTCTGTTAAACCTTTTGCGGGATATCAACCTCTGAAACCCCTGAAACCGATAAAACCTCAGGAATCTCTGAAACCTGAAACTTTTAAACTTTTAAACCTTTAAACCTTCTCCCTTCTGCCTCCCCTGTCTCATTCCTTCAACGGTCGCTTCTTCACCATTCCTCCCCGGGTATCTTTAATGCTCTGCATAACAATAAAGGCATTCGGGTCTATCTTTTCCACCTCATTGGTAAGCCGGCTGATCTCCAGGCGGGTTACAACAGTGAACAGAATATCCGTGGCTATATCGCTTTCCCCTCTCTTGCCGAATCCACGGCGGCCGGAATAAACGGTCAGGCCGCGCCCCATTTTTTGTTTGATAAAAGTGGCGATCTCTTCACTTCTTGGAGAAATGATCGTAACGCCGGTAAACTCTTCAACCCCTTCCAGGATAAAGTCGACCGTTTTTGAAGCCGCGAGATAAGTAAGTATCGCATAGAGTGCTGTTTCCGGAGAAAGCAAATAAGCGGCAAATGAGAAGATCAGGATATTGAATACCAGAATAAAATCGCCTACACTCAGGCTTCGTCTTCTGCTGAGAAAGATGGCAAGGATCTCCGTGCCATCGATCACGGCGCCGCCCCGGATCGTTAACCCGATGCCTGCTCCGAGAAAAAAACCTCCGAACACTGCCACCAGCAGCTTATCATTGGTAACGATCGGGTAGGGGATGACGACAATGGCAAGAGCCAGCAATGAGATCGCAACAATACTACGGATGCTGAAACCTTTACTGATCTGTTGCCAGCCCAGCAACAAAAAGGGAATATTGATCAGGATGATCATAGCCGAAAGTGAGATCTGTGTTTTGGCATTTATCAGCAATGAGATGCCCGTTACTCCACCATCGATGAAGTTATTCGGCATAAGGAAGCCTTTCAATCCAAAACCGGCAGATAACACACCAAGGCCTACCAGCAATGCGCTGCGTATGCTCCCTCTGATCGCTTTCTTCTTTTGCCATGACAACTTCGCCTGCCTGTACCTGCTCGTTGACTCCTGCTCGGTTTTCCCCAAAGTCAAAATAATCTTTTCCCGCAGATTGCGGATAAACCGTATCGCCATTGGACGGGCATTTATTGGATTTGTTGGATTATTAGGATTACCATCTTAAATATAACGTTTAATTTGCCGGGCAGAATCCCATTGATCCAACAAATCCAACAAATCCAGTTCAATGCCTGTTATTGCAGAGATCATTTCCTTTCTTGAGTCCGTAGCACATCCCTCTCTTCAGGAGACGTATGATAACGCGGGATTGATCATCGGTCATCCTTCCTGGGAATGTACAGGTGTGATCTGTTCGCTGGATGTCACAGAAGAGGTGATCAGCGAAGCGATCTCGAAAAAATGTAACCTGGTGGTAGCACATCATCCGATCGTTTTCCGGGGGCTCAAGAGGATCAACGGACATAATTATGTGGAACGCACGGTCATCGCGGCGATCAAACACGATATTGCGATCTATGCGATCCATACAAATCTGGATAACGTGCAGCACGGTGTGAGCGGTCGTATGGCAGCCCTGCTGGGTTTACAAAAGCTGATGGTCCTTGATCCGAAAGAACATACATTGAAGAAGCTGTTCACATTCGTACCGGCAGACAAGGCGGAGCAGGTCCGTCAGGCGATGTTCGCAGCCGGCGCGGGTCAGATCGGAAACTATAGCGAATGCAGTTTTAACTCGGAGGGAAGCGGAACCTTCCGGGCGGGACCCGGCTCAAACCCCTATGTGGGACAACAGGATGTACGGCACAGTGAGGCGGAAATAAAGATCGAGGTCGTCTTTCCGGCATACCTTGAATCCCCTGTCGTGGCGGCTTTAAAAGGCAGCCATCCGTACGAAGAAGTAGCATTTGATGTCGTTGCCCTGGTAAACAGGCATCCTCAAATAGGCTCCGGGATGGTAGGAGAACTGCCAGCTGCGATGGAGGAGACTGTTTTCCTGGAAAGGGTAAAGGAGATTTTCGGACTGAAGGTTATCCGTCATACACCATTGACAGGCAGATCCGTCAAAACCGTAGCAGTCTGTGGCGGTGCGGGTAGTTTTCTGATTTCCAAAGCATTAAGAGCAAAGGCCGATATGTATATCACGGCTGATATGAAATATCACGAGTCTTTTGATGCCGAAGGCCGCATGGTGATCGCTGATATAGGCCATTATGAGAGCGAACAATTCACCATAGCCTTGCTGCAAGAGGTTTTAGAGGAAAAATTCCCTACCTTTGCCGTCCTTAAAACTTCTGTCAATACCAATCCTGTGCAGTATTTTTAAGCCGGGTCTGCTGAAAAGCGGCCAAACAAACTTCAAACTATAATCAATACATGGCAAACATTAAAGAATTTTCTGTAGAGGAAAAACTTACTTCTTTAGTTACCCTGCAAAAGATCGAGAGCAAAATGGACGAGATCCGTATCCTGAAAGGAGAGCTTCCTATGGAAGTTGCGGACCTTGAAGATGAGATCCAGGGATTGAACGCCCGCCAGATGCGTATCGAAGAGGAGATCAATGGTGTAACGGATTTTATTACGCAAAGGAAAACGGCGATCAAAGAAGCGGAAGAACTCGTAAAGAAATACGAGAAACAAAGCAGCAATGTAAAGAACAACCGCGAGTTTGAAGCTATCAATAAAGAGATCGAAATGCAGCAGCTTGAAGTGAAGCTTGCTGAAAAACATATCAAGGACGCAACGGAAGAAATTTCTGAAAAAGCTGTTCTGCTTGAAAAAGCAAAAAAGAACATCGCGGTAAAAGAAGGCGTTCTGTCTACAAAGAAAGGTGAGCTTGAAAAGATCATCGCTGCAAACGAAAAAGAAGAGAAACATTTTGCTGCCCAGGCTGAAGAGGCAAAACAACATGTTGATCCGCGCTTGCTCGTGAGCTACGAAAAGATCCGCAAAAGCTACCGCAACGGCCTGGCAGTAGTTCCGGTTGAACGTGACGCCTGCGGTGGTTGCTTCTACTACATCCCGCCACAAAAACAGAGCGAGATCAAACAACACAAAAAAGTGATGATCTGCGAAAACTGCGGACGTATCCTGGTTGACGAAGACCTGCACAACGCTGTAGAGATCGCCTAGTTAAGAGGATGAAGAGGCGAAGGAGGAAAGGGAGGATCCTGATCTTACAACGTCGCTGAGATCTCTTAGATAAACATATTTTTTTCTTTTTTTTATTTTCCCCGTTCGGCTTCGGTCGCAACGGGGTTTTATTTGGCTACAGGGGAAAGAGAATATTCTAAGTTGAAGGATAAATTTCCAGTACAAAAATCTGCTGGATTGAAAAGTTTGACACTCCTTTACAAAACTCCTTTTCCTCTTTTCCCTCTTTCAAACTCTTAGCTTAATTTAGCAGGCATGCTGAGAACTCTTTCGATACAGAATTATGCGATCATAGATGAGCTGGAAATTGATTTTTCGGCGAGGCTCAATATTATTACAGGTGAAACAGGTGCGGGTAAATCGATCATACTGGGTGCGCTTGGTCTGATACTTGGCCAGCGGGCTGACTCAGGCGTGTTGGTAAGTAAAGACAGAAAGTGTATAGTAGAGGGGACCTTTGTTGCCGGAAGCAAGAAGGCTATTAAGCAATACCTCGTGGATAATGAATTTGATTTGCAGGAAGAAGTGGTGGTAAGAAGGGAGATCGCTGCAAGTGGCAAAAGCCGCGCATTCATTAACGATACGCCGGTCACTTTATCCCAATTGAATGAACTGAGTTCTTTACTGGTTGATCTTCACCAGCAGTTTGATACGCTGGAGATAGGTGATACCGATTTTCAACGGGAGGTGCTGGATGCTCTTGCGGGTAACGGAGAACTGCTGCAATCATATATGGTGGTCTATCGCAAATGGCAGGAGACAAAAAAGCAATGGGAGTCTTTAAAGGATCAGCAACTGCAGTTTAATAAGGAGGCCGATTATCAGCAGTTCCAGTATAATGAACTGGAAGAAGCGGCATTCAAAGAAAACGAACTGGAAGATATTGATGCGGAGTTGAAGATGCTAAGCAATGCAGAAGGCATCAAGACGATGCTGGATAAGATTAATTTCGAATTGCAGGAAAGTGAATCTCCTTTAGTGCCGCAGTTGAAAAGCCTGTTGCATCAGGTACATTCTTATGAAGCATTTCATCCGGGCCTTCCTCCACTGGCGCAGCGGTTACAGTCATTGCAGATCGAGTTGCAGGATCTGGCTGACGAATTTGAGCAGGTCAGCAGTCAGGTGAATTATGATCCTGTAAAGATAGAGCAGCTGAATGACCGTCTTTCGATGGGTTACCGGTTGCAGAAGAAGCATGGTGTTGGTGATACAGCGGGGCTCATTGCCATTCAGCTGCAATTAGGAGAAAAACTTCAGGCTGTTTTGCATATTGACGAAGAGATCACACAGAAAGAAAAAGAATCTGCACGCCTTTTTGAAGAAGCCGGGAAGCTCGCTAAAAAGATCACCGCAGCAAGAGTAAAAGAAGTAAAGCCGCTGGAAGATAAAGTAAACAAATTGCTGGTGCAGGTTGGTATGCCCAATGCCAGGATCAGGGTAGATGTCCGTGCAGATGAACTTCGTGAATTTGGTGCAGATGTGATCGAGTTTCTTTTCGACGCTAATAAAAGCGGGCAGTTCCATCCACTGCGCAAGGTAGCCAGTGGGGGTGAGTTAAGCCGCCTGATGTTATGCATCAAATCACTGGTTGCACAAAGTATTGATCTGCCTACAATGATCTTTGACGAGATCGATACAGGGATCTCCGGTGAAGCAGCGAAGCAGGTGGGGATCATCATGAAGGGGCTGGCATTGAAACGCCAGGTGATCTGCATTACACATCAGCCTCAGATTGCAGGAAAGGCTGATGCACATTATTTCGTGTATAAGGAAAAAGTAAAGGATACAATAAAGACGAATATCCGGGAATTGAAAACAGAGGAGCGGGTAACTGCTATCGCTCAGATGCTGAGTGGAGAAAAACCAACGGCAGCAGCGCTGGAGAATGCGAGAGAAATGCTCTCGAACTAAAGATCAAAAAGTAAAAAGTAAAAATAACCGGCTGGTTGAAGTCCTTTTTCTTGTAACCGGGATGCCCGATCAATAAAAACGTTGAAATGTCGGCGATCTATAAAATAGTACTGACGGTGATAGTCGCAGGGTTTGCACTCTTCGCTGGTTACAGGTTGTTCAGGTATTTCAACGAGAAGATCCAGGATAGTGCAAGAGGAAGAGATATCCTGGCTTATGCTGTATTATTCTTTTTAGTTTGCGCCGGCCTGTTTTTTGGTTCTTTTACGGCGTTAGCGCTGGTTTACCAGTTTCTCCGGGACAGCTAACCTGCACGGAATACAAATCAGGTCCATTCCGTTTCGGGCGGGCATTGCATATTCCCATGGACATTTTTTTAATTTTTACTTTTGAATGCTGACTTTTTATCTTTACCCGCATTTATAAAAATAAAATTATGGCTTATAATCTTTTGAAAGGTAAACGAGGCATTATCACCGGCGCGCTTGACGCCAATTCTATTGCATGGAAGGTGGCTGAAAAAGCGCATGAGGAAGGTGCAACTTTTGTACTGACCAATGCACCGATTGCCATGCGGATGGGAGAGATCAAGAAACTGGCGGAACAGACCGGTTCTGAGATCGTACCTGCAGACGCAACGAATGTGGATGAGCTGACAACGCTTTTCACCCGTTCACAGGAGATCCTTGGTGGTAAGATCGATTTCGTTCTTCACTCTATCGGCATGAGTGTGAACATCCGCAAGAATATCCCTTACACAGAGTCCAACTACGAATATTTCATGAAAGGCATCGATGTATCGGCAATGTCATTCCACAAGATGCTTGCTGTGGCTAAAAAGCTTGATGCGATCAGTGAGTGGGGAAGTGTCGTAGCCCTGACCTATATGGCGGCACAGCGTACCTACCCGTTCTATACAGATATGGCTGATATCAAAGCAATGCTTGAGTCCATTGCACGGAGCTTTGGTTACCATTATGGCCTCGATAAAAAAGTCCGGATCAATACTGTATCCCAATCTCCCACCAAAACCACAGCCGGTACGGGTATCAAAGGGTTTGGCGATTTCTATGATTATGCCAATGCGATCGCTCCTTTGGGCAATGCCAGTGCAGAAGATTGTGCTAACTATTGTATCACATTATTCTCAGATCTCACCCGCATGGTAACGATGCAGAACCTGTTCCATGATGGTGGCTATTCTACTACGGGAGTAAGTAATGAAGTGATGCAGAAGCTGGGAGTGGAGTGAAAATTAAAAATTAAAAAGTAAAAATTAAAAAAAGCCCTCCTTTTGGAAGGGCTTTTTTAATAAAGCAGATATATCAAAAGAATGTACGCGTGAGGGTGACGATGCGGGAGCTGGGAGTCGAGTGAAAAAGTAGAAATTAAAAAAAGCCCTTCCAACAGGAGGGCTTTTTTTATAAAGCAGATACATCAAAAGAATGTTCCCGTAAAGGACACTCATTTTTAATTTTGACTTTTTAATTTTTACTTTTCTTAGTATTCGTCTTCATTGAACAGAAAGTCATCCTGCGTTGGATAATCCGGCCAAATGTCTTCGATCGTTTCATACACATCGCCTTCATCTTCCAGTTCCTGAAGATTTTCCACCACTTCGATTGGAGCACCGCTCCGGATAGAATAATCAATCAGCTCGTCTTTAGTCGCCGGCCACGGCGCATCTTCCAGGTACGAAGCAAGTTCTAAGGTCCAAAACATCTTTCGAAAGGTTTTAAGTTTTTGAAATCCGGGAGTTCGGGGTGGTCAGCCGACCCCAAATTTCCCGCAAAACTAATTTTATTAACGAATTTTCCAAATCAATAGTTGCGCACAGATTGCAGGGAATTCATAAAAAGCAACTTTATACCCATTCCGGTTTTTGCCGGGGGGCTGGTTTTATGGATATTTGAGTTTCAAAACCCTTTCCAAGATGATCAAAGGCGCGAATATTCATAAAAAATACGGGACTGTAGAAGTGTTGAAGGGTGTGGACATGGAAATAAATAAAGGGGAGGTTGTCGCAATTGTGGGGCCATCCGGTTCGGGGAAGAGTACTTTATTACACATTCTGAGCACATTAGACCGGCCGGATGAGGGGCATATCGAAGTCAGCGGTAAAACGATCGAATATCAACCGCAGCTCAATCCGCCGCCTGCCGCATGGTGGAAACGAGCGATCAACCTTTTGATTGACATTGTTTTATCGGGTACAATTGCTTTTCTGATCGCCCAGATCACAGGTTTCCAGCTATCAGACGCTGATCCTGCCCTGGCTTCTGTTGGGGACGTGCTGGCAGGATTCTCCTGGGTCACCTACCTCTACCTGGGTATAATTATCATTCTTTATTACACCCTGATGGAATGGAGCACCGGCCGCACACTGGCAAAATTCATCACACAAACCAAGGTGATCGTTGAGGCGGAAGCAACCAGGCCGGGCTTTCTGATCTGCCTGATCCGTTCGGTCTGCCGATTTCTTCCATTGGAATTTATCAGCGGATTCTCCAAACGTCCTGTTACCTGGCATGACAGCCTTGCTTCCTCCACGGTGATAGACAGCAAACTGGCCTATCAGAAAAAGATGAGCCATAGCCTGACCCCAAAACAACTTTCACTGTTCCGCAACCAGCATATCGGTTTTGTATTCCAGTTCCATCATTTATTACCTGAGTTCACTGCTATAGAGAATGTTTGCATTCCGGGGTGGCTGGCGGGCCGTAAAAAGGCTGAAGTGAAAGCAGAGGCGGAGAGATTGCTCGAAATGCTGGGGCTCTCACATCGGATGGAAAACAAGCCTAATGAGATGAGCGGGGGCGAACAGCAACGTGTTGCCGTGGCGAGGGCACTGATCAACAAGCCCGGGATCGTGTTTGCCGACGAGCCGACAGGAAATCTGGATTCTGCCAATGCCCGTGATCTTCACCAGTTATTTTTTGATCTCCGGAAACAATTTAACCAGACCTTCCTGATCGTAACGCATAATGAGGAACTTGCCCAGCTCAGCGACCGCGTTCTGCGGATGCGTGACGGCCGTATAGAGGCAACGCCGGCCGATGCATAAATGAGAGCGACCATCATGGAACCGGTTCAATAAGATCCCGTGCAGCGTTAAGGCTAACCCCTGTCTATGCGGGGACGCCATGGCGTTTCCGGTACCTGTAAAAGATGCGCCGCAAAACGGGCAAGTGTGAAAAGATAATCGCTCAGGCGGTTGATATATTTGATCACGATCTGATCCACCTCTTCTCCCGCGGCTTGCAATCTGACGCAGGCCCGTTCGGCTCTGCGGCAAATACAGCGCGCAACATGCAATTGTGATACCGTAGGATGACCGCCCGGAAGAATAAAGGATTTCATTACGGGAAGCGTCTCATCCATCTTGTCCATTTCCTTTTCCAGCAGCGTAATATCCTCCTCTTTCAGATCGGGGATCTTCATCTTTGTCTCTTTTTCCGGGTCACACGCCAGCGAAGAACCGACTGTAAACAGCCTGTCCTGTATTTCCTGCAGCACATCAGTGGCAGTGATCCCATCCAGGAGGTCTTTGCAAAGGCCAATGTAGGAGTTCAGTTCGTCCACCGTCCCATACGCCTCTATGCGAAAATGCGCTTTGGATACTTTTGTTCCGCCTATCAGGGAAGTAGTACCCTTGTCACCTGTCTTTGTATAGATCTTGAATGCCATGTTGGAGTGGTTTAGATGTTGAAAGAGACCACCGGGAACGGTCTACGAATGCACTGCATTCGACATCCTTTCCGTTGGGCGGTCACTTTCAATAATGCCGTCACGAAGCCGGACAATGCGTTTGGAGTGATTAGCGATATCTTCTTCGTGTGTAACGAGGACGACGGTGTTGCCGCGACTGTGGATATCGCCAAAGATGGACATGATCTCGTAAGAGGTTTTGGTATCCAGATTACCGGTGGGTTCATCGGCAAGGATGAGAGCCGGATCGTTCACCAGTGCACGGGCGATCGCAACACGCTGGGATTGTCCACCGCTGAGCTCATTCGGTTTGTGGTGGCTGCGTTGGGTAAGATTTACCATGTCAAGCACATGCAGGGCTTTTTCCTGCCTGATCTTTTTGCTGATGCCTGCGTAAACAAGCGGAAGCGCCACATTTTCGAGGGCGGTCAGCCTGGGCAGCAGGTTGAATTGCTGGAATACGAAGCCGATGGTCTTATTCCGTACCTCGGCGAGGGAGTTATCGTCCATTTTACTAACGTCCTGCCCGTTCAATACATATTTCCCTCCGGTGGGGGTATCGAGGCAACCGAGGATATTCATGAGCGTACTTTTCCCGGAGCCTGATGGCCCCATCAGGGCCACATATTCGTTCTTATGAATGTCTAACGAAACGCCTTTTAGTATCTCAAGGGCATTTTTCCCCATGAAATAGGATTTGCGGATCTCTTCCAGGTGTATGATAGATGCATTGCTCATAATAGGATCGTTAGGCAGTCGTGGTTATTTCCTGATTACTTTGGGTACTTTGAAAAACTGATCATCATGCAACGGTGCATTCAGCAAGGCTTTATCCCGGCCGACGGAACCTTTGATCTCGTCTTCGCGCAGCACATTTGTTTCTTCACTCATATGAAGCAGCGGCTGAACGCCCTCAAGGTCCAGTTCATTCAGTTTTTCCACAAAGCTGATCATGCGTTGCAGGTCCGTTTTGATCTCAATTTTCTCATTGTCGTCAAAACGGAGCTTTGCGAGTTTAGCCAGCTTGTCTACCATGGAGTCGTTGATTTCCATCGGACAAATATAGAGGATAATGTTCGTTGTGCGATGGTCGATGGCCGATGACCGATGGCCGGGCTCCGCAGTTTGACAGTTCCGAAAAAATGCGGAGCCCCCCAAGGCTGCCGTGCACCCACATTTTTCCTTTTGTATGACCGAATAATTTCTTGATAGCTTGATGGCGTAAAGGAACGCGGCGGACGCGGCGATACGCGACGCGCGCGGCGAATACAAAGTCTGCTATGGCTGTTTTCGCTGCGTACGTCGCGTATCGCTGCGTACGTCGCGTATCGTCCGCCGCGTTCCTTTTACGCCATTCAAATACTTATGGGTACACGCTAGCCCGAAGGGGAGATTTCCATAAATACAGGAGATTCCTGTTTGCTGCTTGATTTCGGCCATCTGCCATCGGTCATCGGCCATCGATCACCCTCACCAGGAATCTTCCAACTAAACCCCCGCGCCCTGCTTCTGACCGCCAAACTCTCGTTATCTTCGCCGCCCCTTCGGGAGGTGGTAAAACGCCATCCCAGAAAGGGAGAAAGCCGGGAATTAAATAACCGGCATCAGCGTTATGGAAAAGAAAATCGTTATGAGCGGGATCCGGCCTACAGGTTTTTTGCACCTGGGGAATTATTTCGGGGCTCTCCGCAATTATGTACGCATGCAGGATGAGTTTGAATGCTATTTTATGGTGGCAGACCTGCATTCGCTTACCACGCATCCTGACACAAAAGAGTTGAAGGAAAATGTACATCGTGTGCTGTCGGAAAATATCGCGTGCGGACTGGATCCTGATAAGGCAGCTTTGTTTTGCCAGAGCCATGTTTATGAAACCTCGGAGTTATACCTGTACTTAAACATGCTGGCATATACCGGTGAGTTGGAAAGAACAGTGACTTTTAAAGACAAAGCCCGTCAGCATCCGGATAATATCAATGCCGGCCTCCTGACCTATCCGGTTCTGCAGGCTGCAGATATCATCCTTCACCGCGCATCGCTCGTTCCTGTGGGTAAAGACCAGGAACAGCATCTGGAGATGGCCAGGAATTTCGCTAACCGCTTTAATCACCGGTATGATGAAATATTCCCGGAACCGCATGCATTTAACTATGGGTCTGACCTGGTCAAAGTGCCGAGCCTGGATGGTAAAGGCAAAATGAGCAAGAGTGAGAATCAAATGGCGACAGTTTATCTTTCTGACAGCGATGATCTGATCATAAAAAAAGTGAAAAAAGCGTTGTCTGATTCAGGCCCTACTGAACCTAATTCAGCAAAGCCTGATTATATCGAAAATTTGTTTTTGCTTCTTAAGCTGTTCAGTTCCGAAGAAACACTTCAGAAATATGAGTCAGCATACAATGATTGCTCCATCAAGTACGGACATTTGAAAGAAGAACTGTGGACAGATATGATCAGGTTCATCTCACCGATCCGGGAAAAAGCTGAGTCTATCCGCGAAGACAAAGCGTACCTAAAGGAGGTGATGGAAAAAGGCGCCGCAAAAGCCCGTGCCAGCGCACAAGCTACCATGTCACTCGTCCGTGAAGCAATGGGACTCAATTATTACTAATATTTCTTTGCTTGAATGCAAAAACACCAGATAAATCAATATTTTTATTAGCGACGATTCGCGTTCATTCGCGCTGATTCGTGTCAACATTTGCGTTTATGGCAAAATCAAAGAAACCAAAGCATATAGCAGTAGCAGGAAATATCGGTGCGGGAAAGACGACTCTTACAGAAATGCTCAGCAAGCATTATAAATGGATCCCCAACTTCGAGGACGTGGATCATAATCCATACCTCATGGATTTTTATGAAGACATGCCCCGATGGAGCTTCAACCTCCAGATCTACTTCCTGAACAGCCGCCTTCAGCAACTGGTCGACATCCAGCGGGGAACCGAGACTGTCATACAGGATAGAACGATCTATGAAGATGCCAACATCTTTGCCCCCAATCTTCATGAAATGGGCCTCATGAGCAAAAGGGATTTTGATAACTACTTCAATTTCTTTCAGACACTAAAAACCCTTGTACAGCCACCTGATCTGCTCATTTACCTCAATGCCTCTGTACCTACACTTGTGGGGCAAATACAGAAACGCGGCCGGGAATACGAAGAGAACATCCGTCTTGATTACCTCAAGAGGCTGAATGAATATTATAACAAATGGATCGGTGCGTACACCGAAGGTCCACTGCTCGTAATTGATGTCGATAAGAACAAGTTCGCCGAAAAAGAAGAAGACTTCGGCGATATAATCAGCAAGGTGGATAGTCAGTTGTACGGGCTGTTCTGAGAATAAAAGTTTACCTGTTCAAAAGTTTAAAGGTTAGGATGCAAGAAGTATTTTTTGTTTTCTAACCTTTAAACTTTTGAGCAGATAACTTCTAAACTGCTCTCCCTAATAGTTTGCAAATCCGCTCAATTTTTCCAGTTCGCTGCCGATCCTCTGCAGCCATTCCGCTTGTTTTTCCCTGTTGATGGAGTGATTGGTTTCCCGGTCGTATTTGTTCTGCATTTCCTCTTTATCATCCATCGTATTTTCGTAAATGTCCCTGAGATCGGTCTGGTAAGTTTTTTTATCGAACTGGTATTCTTTCAATCGTTGATGGAGTTTTCTGGCGAAGATCTCAGCGATATCGAAATGGCCCTGCTCATGTGCAAGGATATAGTCGTTCTTATGCAGACCCCAGGATTTTGATCTCGAGAAACTGCAGGTAATGATATAACCCAGTTTACCATCCTTGAAGGAATATTCAACGCTAAGATATGTTGCCGTGGAAGCAGCGGCAGTGGCATTGGCTTCCGGTTTTCCCTGGTAATCACTCCAGGAAAGCTGATGACGCTTGTTCCAGTGCACAAGATCATCCGGCTGTTGCGCGTGGACCAATACGGGTAGCAGCGAGATAAAAAGAATTAACGCATATTTCATTGTACCTGTTAACGGATACAGGGAAGGAAATGATGAGTGGGTTTAGCTAAAATTTACTTAAGGTTAAAAGCAGGGCTGATAGGGATGCATAAAATTCCCGGGATCAAAGCCTGGTAAAGGTATAGGTGAGCCCGTCTGTCACGTTGTGAGCCAGTACTAGGCTGTCATTGCGGTTTTTCAAGACGATCATATTGCCGGTGCCAAAAGTGAGAACAGGCTTGTCGAATTTGATCACTAAGGCATCCTGGTACCCGGGAAGAGAAGCTTCGAAGGAAAATCTGCCGCTTGTTTGTTGCCCGGAAGGCTTTGTTGTTGCAGTGAATTCATAGAATGCAAATGACAGCGTATGTTGCTGACCGGGGGGAAGATCAACATTCACTCCTGCAAGGCCACCACTATAATTGACCATTTTCCATGCAGTATTCGCCAACGGCGGCGGAGGAGGAGCACAATCACAATTATTCTTGTTACAGCCGGCATTTAAGATGCCGGCTATAAGGAAAAACATAAGCAGATAAGTTTTCATAAAAAATTTTAAGTGATAGTCGTGACAGCTTCAGCAAGCAAAACGTTGCCCGGATTGCTTGCTGTGACCTGAATGAAGTCGATCTGGTGTTGTTTAACGCCCCTTGGATCCGGCAATATTTTCCTGACAGGCAGGGCTTATCAAACCCATGGTAAGCAGTGAAGGGACAACGGCGACAGCCTGGGTAAGCTGCATCCCGGGAAGCCGGTCAGCAAAAAAATATCCCCCGCACGAACGAAACGCGCAGGGGATGCTACAGCAAGCAATCGCAGGATCTTTATGGTTTTGGGGCTGAAGCCAGAACCTCTGCGGATACTCCGTCCTTATATTTTTCAAAATTCTTAATGAACAGGCTCGCCAGGTAATGCGCCTTATCGTCATAGGCAACTTGATCTTCCCATGTGCTGCGTGGATCCAGTATTTCTGAAGGAACGCCCGGGCAATTTGCGGGAATGGCAACGCCAAATACAGGATGTTCACTGAATTCCGCATTGTCGAGTTTTCCTTCCAGTGCGGCTGTGATCATCGCACGGGTGTAAGAAAGTTTCATACGATTCCCGACACCATAGGCGCCACCTGTCCACCCGGTATTTACCATCCACACATTCACCTTATGCTCTTCCATTTTCCTGCCGAGCATTTCGGCATACCTGCCGGGGTGAAGCGGGAGGAACGGGGCACCAAAACAAGCGCTGAATGTTGGTTTCGGTTCCGTCACGCCGGCTTCAGTGCCTGCAACCTTGGCGGTATAGCCGGAGATGAACTGGTACATTGCCTGGCCAGGACTAAGTTTGGAGATTGGAGGCAACACTCCAAAGGCATCACATGTCAGGAAGAAAATGTTCTTTGGCAATCCGCCGACAGATGGTTCCTGTGAGTTACTGATGAAATCGAGCGGATAAGAGACACGTGTATTTTCTGTGATGCCGGCATCGTCAAAGTTGATCCGTTCAGTTCCGGGAAAGAAGCGAACATTTTCCACTAATGCGCCGGGGCGGATAGCGTGGTAGATCTCGGGTTCTTTTTCTTCCGTAAGGTTGATGGTTTTTGCATAACACCCGCCTTCGAAATTAAAGATCCCGTCATTTGTCCATCCGTGTTCGTCATCACCGATCAGCTTACGTGCCGGGTCCGCGCTGAGAGTCGTTTTCCCCGTTCCGCTAAGACCAAAGAAAACGGCTGTATCTCCATCGTCACCGATATTGGCGCTGCAATGCATGCTCAGCACATTGTTATCGTGCGGCAAAATGTAATTGAGCACGGTGAAGATCCCTTTCTTGGTTTCTCCTGTATACCCTGTTCCGGCGATCAGGATCATGCGGTGCGCAAAGGAAACGATCGCTGCATTTTGCTGACGGACACCACATTCGTGCGGATCCAGTTTTAAGCCGGGGGCAGACAGAATGGTCCATTCAGGAGAGAACTCTTCCAGTTGTTCTTCTTCAGGTCGCAGGAACATGTTATAGGCGAAAAGATTGTTCCATGGTTTCTCATTCACCACGCGGATATTCATCCGGTAGCGTGGATCCGCGCAGGCCTGGCAATCACGAACCCATAATTCGTTGCGTTCGTTCAGGTAGTCAAGGATCTTTTTGTGTATGATATCGAAATAGCGTGTTTCAATAGGCTGATTGAATTCATTCCAGTGTACGGAATTGGCAGTGATCGCATCTTTCACAATAAACTTATCCTTGGGAGCGCGACCGGTAAACTCACCGGTTTTGATGACCAGGGCACCAGTGTCATTCAACACGCCCTCTCCGATGCGAAGTGTATGCTGCACCAAATCCTCTGGGGTGGATTGATAATGAATGCGGTCTGTGTGCTTCAGGCCCATTCGCGAAAGATCTTTTGGCAAAGCAGTCGTTACTGAAATAGACATATAGGCAATCGAGTTTAGTTAGAGGACAAAAATACGCTCAAAAAAACGGTAAATACAAACAGGTGTTAGTAGTACACAATGGAAAATTGTCAGAAAAAGCCGTTTATAATTGATTTCTTCTAATTGAAAACGTTTTCATTCGTTACAAATCAAAAAAGACCGATTGCAATTGGAAGGTGATCATTTCTTAGCGGAGAGGGAAAAAGAAGTGAAAGCGGGGAAAAACAGGGGTAAACCGGCCAGAATGTTACGTGAGAAGATCGGGGTGGTTTTTGAGTAGGGAGGGAGCGCTTATCTTTGGAACACATATGAAACATCTTCCTTTAAAGCAGGATATATTTATTCAGAACAGGAAACGGTTTGTAAGCCAAATGTCTCCGAATTCCATTGCGATCTTTGTAAGCAATGATGAAACGCCAACAAATGGCGACGCTACTTATAAATTCAAGCAGAATAGTGATCTCTACTGGCTCACCGGTATCACGCAGGAGGATACTATGATGATCCTCTACCCGGATAATCCCGATCCGAAATACAGGGAAGTGCTGGTGCTCGTTCGTCCGAACGAAATAAAAGAGAAATGGGATGGGAAGCGTTTGCGGGCGGCCGAAGGTAAAAATATCAGCGGTGCGGGTATGGTCATCTGGCTGGATACCCTCGAGTCTGTGCTGCAAACATGGGTCCACCAGGCTGATGCCATCTATCTTGATACAAATGAGAATGACCGGAAATCTGTTTTGCTGCGCACCAGGGATTATCGTTTTGTCGACGAGATGCGGGAGCGTTTTCCGCTTCACCGTTTCGAACGTGCAGCAAAGATCATGAGGGAACTGAGGGGCATCAAAACACCCCTGGAAGTGGAAGTGATACAGGAGGCGATCGATATTACGGATAAGACCTTCCGAAGGGTGATGCAGTTTGTACGTCCCGGAGTGATGGAATACGAAATAGAGGCGGAGATCATGCATTCATTCCTCAGTCAGCGTGCAACGGGTGAGGCATATGGTTCGATCATTGCGAGTGGCGACAGGGCGAGGATCCTTCACTATGTGTCCAATAACCAGGAATGCCGCGATGGAGAACTGATCCTGATGGATTTTGGAGCCCAGTACGGAGGTTACAATGCTGACCTTACCCGCACTATTCCTGTAAACGGGAAGTTTACAAAACGGCAGAAGGAAGTGTACAACGCCTGTTTGCATCTGCATAATTACGCGAAAAGCCTGTTGAAACCCGGCATCTCACTGGTGCAATACACGGAGAAAGTGGGCGAAGAGGCTTCAAAACAATTCGTGAAGATCGGACTGCTGACAAAAGCTGATCTCAAGAATGATGATGCGGAGAATAAATCTTTCCGTAAGTATTTGTATCATGGCATTTCTCATCACCTGGGTATTGATGTGCATGATCTCGGCCCACGCGTAGAACCGCTGAAACCGGGCATGGTGCTGACGATCGAACCGGGGATCTATATCGAGGAAGAGCAGATGGGCATCCGGATAGAGAACAATGTTTGGATCACGAAGGGGGGCAACAAAGACCTCATGAAAAATATTCCGATCACCGTAGAAGAGATCGAAGCGGGTATGAAACGGTAGGTAATAGCTGGTACTGGTCGGGTACATGATCCCCACGGATCAAGGCAGATCAGCGCAGAGGCGATGATCTGATCGGGCTAAAACGAAATGATCTTTGTACCAGCGCCTGATCGGCATTGATCTCCGGGAACCTGACGCTGGCCCGGAAGAATATTCCGGGCATTAATACAGTATATTGAATCTGCTATCTTTACAAAAAAACATCCCTATCTTGTTGAACATGAAGTCGGCTGAACCAGGAGCGACTGAGCTTAATAAACCAATATCATTCATTACATGAAGCAAATTCCAAACATTTTTACACTGCTTAACCTCGTCTTTGGTTGTATCGCCATCGTATTTATTCTGCAAAACGGGCTTGTCGCTGTTGAAGGTGCTAATGGAACGCAATTGCTTGATATCCCCGAAAAAGTATGGATAGCCACGCTGTTTATTGCCCTGGCAGGGGCAGTTGATTTTTTAGACGGCTTTATGGCGCGCCTGTTCAAGGTGGATTCTGCCATGGGTAAACAACTGGATTCCCTGGCAGATGTGGTCAGCTTTGGCGTTGCTCCGGGTATGATCCTCTACCAGATGCTGCGTCTGAGCTTTGCTCAGGGAGAGAACGGATTGGATACGCCGTTCATCTGGCCGGCACTGGCGTTTATTTTGCCCGCCGCCGCTGCTTATCGCCTTGCAAAATTTAACCTCGATAGCTCCCAGTCGCAAAATTTCAAAGGCGTTCCGACGCCGGCCGTTGGCCTCGTGATCGCCTCTTTACCGGTTCTTTACTGGCAGACAGACATGCAATGGGTGCGGGATCTGCTGTTAAGCAAGGTGTTTATCATCACCCACATCATTGGTTTAAGCATCCTGATGGTGTGTTCTTTGCCGATCATGAGCTTCAAATTCAAGGATTTTAGCATACAGAATAACATTCACCGCTATATTTTACTCCTGATCGCTGTGCTCAGCATCATTTTTTTAGGCTGGTTAGCAGCTCCGGTTATTTTCATTTCTTACGTTCTTGTATCTTTGCTGTTCATAAAAAAATTATCATGACATATACAGTGCAGATCAAAGTAATGCCGCTTAAAGAGTTGTTGGATCCTCAGGGTAAAGCCGTAATGGGTGGTTTGGAAAACCTGGGACTGAGTGGCGTTGAAGATGTGCGTGTTGGAAAGAATATCACCCTGCGTGTAAACGCTGATTCTCCGGAAAAAGCAAAAGCCGTCGCAGAAGAGGCCAGCAAAAAACTGCTGTCCAACCAGGTGATGGAATACTTTGAGATCACTGTTAACTAGAACAATACAATTCAAAAGTAAAAATTCCCCCGCCTAACATTTGTTATATACTTTCTGTTAAAAGCGGGGTTACT
Organism: Terrimonas ginsenosidimutans; assembly: GCF_022012415.1. Taxonomy (GTDB): domain Bacteria; phylum Bacteroidota; class Bacteroidia; order Chitinophagales; family Chitinophagaceae; genus Terrimonas_A; species Terrimonas_A ginsenosidimutans. Next base: position 274,696 of record NZ_JAKLTR010000004.1, on the reverse strand, counting down.
TTTGAATTTTTACTTTCTACTTCTGATTTATGCTTTATCTGGTACCCACTCCGATCGGTAATTTGAAAGATATTACCCTCCGCGCGCTGGAGATACTGAAAGAAGTGGACCTGATCCTGGCTGAGGACACCCGCAATACTTCCCATCTTCTGAATCATTACCAGATCACCAGGCCTCTTTCGCCGTATCATCAGCATAATGAACATAAAGTACTGCAGCATCTTGTAAGCCAGCTGCTGGAAGGCAAGAAGATGGCCGTGGTAACCGATGCCGGTACGCCGGGGATCTCTGATCCCGCTTTCCTGCTCGTGCGGGAATGTATAAAGAACGGTGTTAAAGTGGAATGTCTTCCGGGCGCAACAGCCTTTGTGCCGGCGCTGGTGAACAGCGGCATACCTTCCAACCGTTTTGTGTTTGAAGGATTCATTCCCATAAAAAAAGGGCGGCAGACATTGCTCAAACAACTTGTCACAGAAGAGCGCACGATGATCTTTTACGAATCCCCTATGCGGCTGGTGAAAACGCTGGAAGAATTTGCAACCTATTTTGGTCCCGACAGGCTTTGCAGTGTAAGCCGTGAACTGACAAAAATGTTTGAAGAAAATAAGCGCGGGACCTTAAGTGAACTGGCGGCTTATTTCAAAGAGAAAACAGTGAAAGGTGAGATCGTGATCGTACTGGCGGGTGTGGAATAGGGCCCGGCAGCGTCTTTGTCATAGCGGCAAGGTATTCGGCCAGGACTTCATCATCCGATTTTAGGTTGTTGTAAAGTTAAAACACTCCTCAAATCCCTTCTTTACCGTTAATACTCCCGAAATTTGATGTCTGTACATGTATCTGGTACAGTTTTTTTACATTTAGAAAGGACAAGTTTTTACATCACAAACAGATTATTATCATGAAAAAGCTACTACTGACTGGAGTTGTTATTCTTTTTTGCGCGAGCCTTCCCGTTTTCTCACAGATAGGAAAGATCCCGAAGGCTGTTGAAGAAACATTTGCTAACCAGTATCGCGAAGCTTCCAATATCGAATTCAAAAGTCAGCTGGTAAGTGTTGACGTCCATTTCGAATTGAAGGGAGAAGCAATGACGGCTTCTTATACCAATAAAGGCATCTGGAAAGAGACGTTGAAACCATCAACTTTTGAAGATCTTCCGCAGGAAGTAAAGGATGGTTTTCAAAAAAGCAAGTATGCGGATCGTGAAGTGGAGAGTGTGACAGTTATGTATCTTCCCGGAGATCTTACCCAGTACCGCCTGAAGGCAAAGAAAAGTGGCGTCGAGAAAAAGTACCTTATATTCAACCCGAAAGGACGCTTGCTTCGGGAGTCGATCACATTGTAAACACGGTTCCCGGCATACCGGTAAAGAAATATTTATATCGCGATACGGGCAGCATTTTCTGCCGGTATCGCGATATTCTTTTAAATTAGATCCGGGTAAATTCGGGAAGAATGATGGCTAAACCCCCGGTGAATAAAAATCTTTTTAATCTAGCCGACAATTACGAATTTTAACGCTTTAGCTCATATTTCATAAACTGATTAGTACATGAAAAAAATTGCTCTCACTTTCTTTTACACTTCCATTGCGGCGATGGCATTTGCACAGCCGGATCGCTGGCAGCAGCGGGTAAAGTACCAGATGGACGTTGACATGAACGTTCAGACCAATCAATTCAAAGGCAAGCAAAAGCTTGAATACACGAACAACTCGCCTGACACGCTGACTAGAGTATTCTATCATCTTTATTTTAACGCATTCCAGCCTGGAAGCATGATGGATACCCGCAGCCGCAGGCAGGGAACTATTGCTACCGGCAGAGGCTCTGATTGGGATGATCGTGTAAAAGACCGAATTCTTAACCTGAAACCTGATGAAATAGGCTATCAGAAGATCCTGTCATTAAAAATGAATGGAAAGGCACAGCAATACGAAGTGCTGGAGACGATCCTTGAGGTGAAACTCGACAAACCCATCCTGCCAAAAGCAAAGGTGGTGTTTGATATGGAGTTTGAAGGACAGGTACCTTTGCAGATCCGCCGAAGCGGCCGGGATAACCCCACTACCAAAGTGCGTTATTCAATGAGCCAGTGGTATCCGAAGCTCTGTGAGTATGACTATGATGGATGGCATCCTACACCCTATATCGCGCGGGAATTTTATGGAGTCTGGGGCGATTATGAAGTGAACATTACTATCGATAAAAATTATACTCTTGGTGGTACCGGCTACGTGCAGAACCCTAACCAGGTTGGTCATGGCTATGAAGCAGAAGGAGCACGCATCATGGCGCCGACAGGGGATAAGATCACCTGGAAATTCCTGGCGCCCAATGTACATGACTTTATGTGGGCCGCCGATCCGGAATTCGTACACGTAAGAAGAAAGATCAGGAATGACCTGGATCTCCATCTTCTCTACAAACAGGGCGATTCGAAAACAGCTGCATGGGAAAAGATCCTGGACGATGCACAGAGAGCTTTGCCATTTATTGAGAAAACATTCGGTGCGTATCCGTACAAACAATATTCCTTCATTCATGGCGGCGATGGTGGTATGGAATATCCAATGGCAACATTGCTGGCAAGCCCGGGCGCATGGCTGCACGAGTGGATGCACAACTGGTACCAGGGGCTGATGGGAACCAACGAATCTTTATACGCATGGATGGATGAAGGTTTCACTACCTATGCATCCAGCCGTATCCAATCCTTTCTTGCTCCAAGGCCAGGCTTTGCACAGGAAGGAAGTTACCGCGGTTATTTTGCGCTGGTAAAAGGGGGCAAGGAAGAACCATTGACCACGCACGCCGACCACTTCAATACTAACAGTGCTTATTCAGCGGCAGCTTACCAGAAAGGCGCCGTGTTCATGGAGCAACTGGGTTATATCGTTGGCGCAGCTACGCGCGACAAGATACTGCTGGAATATTACAGGCAATGGAGGTTCAAGCATCCGAATGCATCTGATCTTATCCGCCTTTCGGAAAAACAAAGTGGTATTGAACTGGACTGGTACAAAGAGTATTGGGTCAACTCGACCAAAACGATCGATTACGCATTCGATAGTTTGTGGGAGGATAAAGGAAAAACAAAGATCAGGATGAAACGTGTGGGAATGATGCCAATGCCGGTAGATCTTCAGCTTACGTTCAAAGACGGAACATCTGAAGTGCATTATATTCCCCTCGATCTGATGTACGGGGCAAAACCTGCCGAGGATAGCATCAAACGCACAGTGTATCCTGCTTGGAAATGGACAAGCGAAACATACATCATCGAGTCTGACAGAAAACTCGCCGATCTTGCATTGGCAGAGATCGATCCTTCTCAGCGGATGGCGGATGTGGAGCGGCAGAATAACAGGATCAAACTGTAAGAGTGTGGGCTGATGAACGATGGCCGATCTTCGATGGCCGATGGCCGACCTTCAATCGCCGATCTTATAGATGGTAACTACCAACTAAAACAGCAGCCTTCTTATAGTGGAAGGCTGCTGTTTTAGTTGAGGACAGTGCTTTTAGTTAGCCATCGGCCATCGAACATCGGCCATCGAAGATCGGCCATCGGCCATCGAAGATCGGCCATCGTTCATCGGCCATCGTTCATCGGCCATCGGCCATCGTTCATCGGCCATCGGCCATCGAACATCGGCCATCGTTCCTCAGCCATCGCATAACGATATCTCCTAAAAATGACAAAGCCTTTTCCGCCGGAGGAAAAGGCTTTATTCATAGATTAGGTGCCCTCAGGTAATCTTTTTCCGCAGTTTCTAAAAGATAGGTTTTCGGTTAATGGTAGAAATTCGAAACTTGTTATAACTCAACAACAAATCTACAATTCTGGTAGAGCAAAAGAAATACCACTTTTGTGGTATTTCAAGGGTATTTAACGTCCAAAGTATTTATTTACAGCTTCGATCCTGTTGGTTACGTGTAACTTCTCATAAATGTGGTACACATGCTTCCTCACCGTTTCAGGTGATATGAATAACTCTGCTGCAATTTCTTTATACATCAGGCCTTTGGATAGTTGTTCAAGGATCTCTCTCTCGCGTGCTGAGAGATCATCCAGATCGCTGTCCTGCGTAGAAGTGGTTTTATTCTGAAAGGCTGCCACGACTTTTCGCGCGATCTGGCTGCTCATCGGGGCTCCGCCCTGGTAGAGTTCGCGGATGGCTTCCAGGAGGCGCGCAGGAGCAGTTTTTTTGAGAATGTAACCACTCGCTCCTGCACTTAATGCCTCAAATATCTTTTCATCTTCCTCGTATACCGTACACATCATAAAATTTGTGGAGGGCACCTGCGTTTTCAGAATGCGTACGCAATCGATCCCGCTTTCCGTGCCGCCAAGATTGATATCCATCAATACCACATCGGGCTCCATTACCGGGATCTCAGCGATCGCTTCCTCTGCTGTTCCCAGGGTACCAATACACGCATAACCTTCAGACATGCCGATGATCTCTTCCAGTGCATTTCTCAGGTCTCTGTTGTCGTCAACTATACAAACGGATATTTCCTTCATAAAGCAAAAATGGGGGTAAAAGTTGAGGTGCGCAATACCACTTAGAGGTAAGGTGTTAAGAGGCCCGTGAGAAGCTGGGTCTTGCGTAATTAGAAACACTTAGTCTTCGCTGGCAAGGGATGAAGACATTCGTTGCCAGCGGAGATCCGGCAGCCTTTGCTGGTAAACTGAGTGTTTAAGGCTGCCCCCGGGAAAAATCACTTCTTAAAAAACGAAACGTTGTGCGTGCTGCCCGTGAAGACAAAGCATCTTCTCTATTAGGCCCGCGGCACGTAAATAATAAACTTATCCTGGAAAAATTCTTCCTCGAAGATGTCTTTTACTGACATCATCCGCGGTCGTGTAAGACTTTCCTGTATTTCAAGATGAAGATCACCACCTTTCAAACACACCAGTCCGGGGCCGGGCATTCCTGCGGGGTTGGATGACTGGCTTTTCAATAAAGGCTTACTCCATCTCCAAAGATCTTTAAGTGGCGCAACAGCCCGTGATACCACATAGTCAAATTTCCTGTTCTTTACATCCTCTATCCGGCTGTGCTGTGTCGTGATATTTTTGATACCCGCACCTTCTGCTACAGCCTCCACGACCTTTAGCTTTTTGTTGATACTGTCTACCAGGTGAAACTTTACTTCGGGAAAAAAGATGGCCAGCGGCACTCCCGGAAAACCTCCACCGGTTCCGAGGTCAACGATCTCCATGCCTGGCTGAAATTCAAAACTTGCGGCAATGCTCAGGGAATGCAGTACATGACGCTCATACAAACTTTCGATATCTTTTCTCGATACAACATTGATCTTTTCATTCCATTCTGTATAGAGATCCTTCAGTTTTGAGAATTGCTCAAGCTGCTGGGGAGTAAAGTCGGAAAAGTATTTGAGGATGTTTTCCAAAACGGCAAAGGGGGTTAAAATGTAAAAGTTTGATCGTTTAAAAGTTGAAAAGTTGAAAGTTTTATAGTACTGCGGGAATTGCTACACTGCCTGACTGTTACACCTAAAACTATTGAACTTTTAAACTTTTTCAGTTCCATTTCTTCGAAGGCTTCTTCCACAACGCTGGTGCAAAGATCAGGTAATAAAAGAACATCCACATATCGAGGAAGAGGTACCAGGGCCAAAGGTCTTTTTCGTCCATTTTGGCCATTGCTTTGCGCAAAATGATCCCCTGGATGATGAACCTTACCGCAAATACTCCGAGTGCCCAGCGCCAGTCGAAGAAGATGATGGCGGCTGCCAGGGAAGGGTAAAAAATGAACTGGGTAAAAAAATACAGTCCGAGGAGAAATTTATGTTTCGGCTTATAAAATTTTGCCGTTGTATAATGCCTTGCTTTTTGACGCAGCCATCCTGTCCAGGTTGTTTTGGGAATGGAGCGGGTGATCGTATCAGGGTCAAGGATCACCGCGGTGTTTTTAGCTGTGGCCACTTTATTGATAAAAAGGTCATCGTCTCCGCTTGGAATATGGTTGATGGAGGCGAATCCTTTGTTGCGCAGGAACAGATCTTTTTTATAGGAAAGGTTCCGGCCCACGCCCATATACGGGGTGCCTGCCAGCGCGTAGGAAAGATATTGCAGGCCGGTATGGAAGGTCTCGAAGCGGATCAGTTTATTGAGCATTCCGGGCTTTTTATGGTAGGCACCGTATCCCAGTACGATCTCCGTTTCCTCATCGTAAGCTCCCTGCATTTTTTCTATCCAGTTCTCGCTGGCTGGTACGCAGTCGGCATCTGTCAGCAGCAGGATCTCGTGCCTGGCCTGGCGGATCCCGATGGACAGCGGGTATTTCTTTCCTGAGATCAGTTTTGCTTCCTGAGTAAGCTCAACAATATTCAGGGACTTGAAGGTCTTTTTCAGTTCTTCGAGGATGTATTTTGAATCATCAACTGAATTGTCATTGACTGCTACCACCTCATAAGTGCTGGGATAGCTTTGAACGAGCACGCCTGGCAGGTTGCGCGCCAGGTTTTCATCCTCATCCCTTGCACAGATGATCACAGAAACGGGATGCTGCTGTGAATGCGAGCGGGTTTTGGGCTTATAGAATGCAATTCTGCTGAAAAACCAGCAATAATAAAAGACTTGGATGGTCGTAACGGCGACGAAAAAGAAGAAAATCGTCTCTCCCCAGTTAATTAGTGGCATGGGCGCAAAGATAAATGGGATTTATTGGATTTTTGAGATTAGTCGGATGTGAAAAGCGGTTGATTTTACAATCCCATTAATCCAAAGATCCCCCAAATCCCGGTTATCTTTGCGCCCTTATGGCAGCACTACAATTTACCTTACAGCATCAGGATGCAGGATCGAAGGCGAGAGCGGGCAGGATCGTGACGGATCACGGGGAAATACAAACGCCTATTTTCATGCCGGTGGGCACGGTAGGTAGCGTGAAAGCGGTATCGCAGCTTCAGCTGGAAGCGGAGGTCAAAGCTCAGATCATCCTGGGAAATACCTATCACCTGTATTTGCGTCCGGGCCTGGAAATCCTTGAGGCTGCGGGGGGATTGCACCGGTTCAATGGCTGGCAACGTCCGATACTGACGGATAGCGGCGGTTACCAGGTCTTTTCGCTGGCTGGTACCAGGAAGATCAGGGAAGAGGGCGTTACTTTCCAATCTCATATCGACGGCTCAAAACATCTCTTCAGCCCGGAATATGTGATGGATATCCAGCGCGTCATCGGGGGGGATATCATCATGGCATTTGATGAATGCCCGCCGGGTGGCAGCGAATATGCTTATGCCCGCAACTCAATGGAAATGACCCACCGCTGGCTGGACAGATGCCTGACCCGCTTTAACAGTACGGAGGATAAGTACGGCTATACACAAAACCTGTTTCCTATCGTACAGGGAGGTACATTTAAGGATCTGCGGCAACAATCCTGCGAGTTCATCAGTTCGAAAGAGGCGACCGGTAATGCGATCGGTGGATTAAGCGTGGGAGAGCCGGAACCTGTGATGTATGAGATCTGTGAATGGTGCTGCGATCATCTTCCGGCGCAAAAACCCCGGTACCTCATGGGAGTAGGAACGCCATGGAATATACTGGAGTGTATCAGCATGGGGATTGATATGTTCGACTGCGTTATGCCTACAAGAAATGGACGGAATGCCATGCTCTTTACCACAAAAGGGGTGATCAATATCGATAATAAAAAATGGGAGAAGGATTTCTCGCCCATCGATGACGGACTCGAATGCCACACATCCAACTACTACAGCAAAGCGTATCTGCGCCATCTCATGAAGTCGAAAGAGATCCTTGGACTATCCATTGCCAGTATACATAACCTTGCCTTTTACCTGTGGCTGGTAACGGAAGCGCGTAAGCATATTATCGCAGGAGATTTTGCCAGCTGGAAGAGAGAGCAGGTGGAGGTGTTGAAGACGAGGCTTTAGGAACTAAAAATTAAAAATTTAAAAATAAAAAATAAAAACCAGTCTCCGCTTAATGAAGAAGATTCAACGAGCGGAGACTGTTTTTTACTTTTTTATTTTTTAAAGCTTATAAAGCCCATTCTTTATCGCAAATGTGACCAATCCGATGCGTGATTGAACGTTCAGTTTTTTCAGCAATTCGTCTCTGTATCCGTCAATTGTTCTAGGGCTGAGGCTCATGCTCTCGGCGATCTCTTTGTATGTCATCTCGGTGCAGGCCATTTGCAGGAATGCGATCTCTTTTTCGGAGAGTTGAGAGATGATAGATGTTTCTTTTACAGTATGGCTGCTTTCCTGGGTTACATAGTTCAGCATTTTATTGCTGATCAGTTCGTTTATATAAAAACCGGTGTCCCGGATATTATCGAGCGCCTGTCTGAAGACAGCCGGTTTACTATCCTTCAGAATATACCCTCTTGCCCCTTTTTTGAGCATGCTGATGATAATGGAGTCGTTATCCATAACGCTTAATACGAGCACTTTCACAGCCGGAAGATTTTGTTTGATCCAGTCAGCTGTTTCAAAGCCATTCATTTCAGGCATCGTGATATCCAGCAGTACGAGGTCTGGTGCCGGGTAATGTTCCAGTTGGGCGATAAAATCTTTTCCATTATCAGCCTGGAATAAAACCTCATAACCTTCAAAGGAGGTTACCAGTGAAGCAAGACCATTGCGTAATAACGCATGATCATCTACCAAAGCGATGCGAACGGGTTTACTATTCATTGGGTTCTAGCTTGACGGAAATAGTGATAGTTGTACCTGCACCTATTTCACTGTCGATATGCAGGTCTGCAGCGATCATCCTGGCGCGGTTCTCTAAATTACGTAATCCGGCTCCAGCAGAACTTTTTTCTTTGCTGAATCCTTTACCATTGTCTTTTATGATGATCGTCAAATGCTCTTTGTCTTTTGAAACATGGAGGTCAATGGAATTTGCACCGGCATGTTTGATGATATTGTTGATCACCTCCTGTATCATCCGGAAAAGGATGATGGGTCTGTCATGGCCAAGCGTTGGCGGATTTTCGGAAATGATCAGCCTCGCAGTGTATTTGCCTGTCTTCTCCAGATCACGGAGTAATCTTTGCGTGGGTTCCAGCCAGCCTTTGTTACGGATCATGTCCGAGTCGAGAGAATGGCTGAGGTTGCGAAGGTCAGTGATAGCTTTTTCCATCAGTTCATCCACCAGGTTGATCTTATTATTGTCTGCGGGTACATTGAGCGTGTTCAGGTTAATACGCGCCAGGCTTAAAACCTGGCCGATATTATCATGTATCTCACGGCTTATATCCGCAAACGTCTGTTCCTGGATCTCGAGTTTTGACTGAAGCAGTGTTTGCTCAAACTGCACGGCCATGCGTTGTTTTTCCTGCAAAAGTGTATTTTTTCTTTTGAGGTAAATACGGAAAAGGGAGAATACGGCAATCATCAGCAATAAGACAAATACACTGGCTGATATAATTGATACGATAAGGTCTAAGGCTTCTTTCTGCATAGGTAAAAGGCGTAAGTGAAACAACTGTACATAAAAATGCTCATGATCTCTGGAATGGACTGGTAAAGTTTTGTTCCGAAAACAAGAGTTTTTGCTGCCAGCAGATGTTTATAAAAAGCGAATGAAATATTGATCACAGGATAAAACGCAAGCATTCCAACTGTAATAAGAACGACCGGATACCAGCGTTTCTCCTGCTCAGGATCATCCAGGTTAAAATAGCTGATCAGGAAAGAAAGGGCAAAACAACAGATCACAAATCCTGTTGACAGTGCGATATAAGGACTGAAACTATTCAGCGCAGTTGTCAATACAAATATCAACAGGACGAATGCTATATAGATGATATACATCCATCGCATGAATTTCTTTACGATATCGCTGGTGATCTCCATCCGGTAAAAAGTGAAGAAAAAGAATGTTACGGCAAGCGGCCTGTAGATATTATAATAAACACCGGTTGTTTTTATGATCTCCAGGGTATAAAGAATTTCCACTCCTATTTCCTGTATCAGCAGGTACCATAAATACGGTATAAATAAACTGAGCCGCATACTCCTAAGGCTCTCGCGGTAAAGAGTAGCGGTTATTGCACTCAAAAGTATGCAGCTCAGGTAAACATAAAAAAGTATCATAATGCTTTAGGGGTTCAGACGACCATCATTATATGGGTCTGCAGGATCGCCCGGATCACCCGGATCTTGCTCCTCTCCTGGCTCACTTGCCAGAGACGGGTCAGTAGTCCTTGCAGGTTTGCCGCTTTTATAAGGCCATAAAACTAAGGAAGTTCTGCCCGCATTCGGGTTCCCGCTCGGGTAATCTCCCATAAAAATCCTGATCTCGTCCGCAATGGGCGCCATTTTGTTCAGCCACGCCATCAGTTCTGTCAAGGTGAAAGACACTGACTGAGTCTGATCCTTCATGTCAACGCCAAGGCTTGCCATGTAGGTATCATACGTTTTGATCATCGCACTTGCTTGCGATACTGGAATTGGTTTAGACATAAGTAGAAGAATTTAGTGATTTGTGGAGACAAGATATAACAGGATCAGCTAATTGCAATACGTTGATTATGAGAGGGGTGAATAAACGGTATACCATACCGTGAAAACACGGGTATCAAAAAGGGTCTATTACCGCTTGTCTGGCATTCCATGGTTTTGGACCTTTGCATTCAAGTCCCGGTATTTCCATTAACCATACAACCTTATTCTATTTTTTCGCTTTTTTTTGAGGGACTGATTCCGGACTACTTAAGACCTGTCGCTGTGTTAAAGCCGCCGACAGGTTTTTTTTTAACCCTCCTGCGTTAAGCTTCGGTGGAGCGTAGAAGGAGGATCTGCCCGAAATCTCATTTTTTCTCTGATCAACCTTTCTAGTTTAGAATTTTGCCCGTTCAGCGTTTCTTCTTTTCCTCTTCCGCCTCTTTGCCGTCTTCGTTTTTTAACGGTTTTTTCCTTTTTTATTCAGTTACTTCGCATCCGGTTCGATGACCGGCTCCTGGTCATAAACTTTTAAACTTTAAACATTTAAACTTTCCTTGGGCAAGCTCGACTGGTACATACTGAAGAAGTTCCTGGTTACCTTTTTCTTTTGCATGATGTTGTTTCTCGTGGTGGCCGTAGCAGTGGACACAAGCGAGAAAACAGATGATTTTGTAAAGAGCGGGCTGACCAGTTCGCAGATCATTACCCAGTATTATTTTGGGTTTGTGCCTCATATCTGGGGGTTGCTTTTCCCGTTGTTCGTTTTTATCGCAGTGATCTTTTTTACCAGTAAGATGGCGACCCGCTCCGAGATCATTGCGATCCTGGCCAGTGGTACAAGCTATAACCGGATGCTGCGCCCTTACATCGTAGGCGGCTTATTCCTGGGCACTATCCTCTGGTTTGGGAACAGGTACCTGATCCCGCGCGCGAACGCGATCATGAGCAACTTTAAGTCGGTATATATTGACCGCAGTGATCCAACCAAGAACCAGCAGAACAGCAGTTGCTTCAATTGTTTTTACCGGAGAATAGATCAGAATACCTACATCGGGATCAAGAACTACGACACGGCGAGCAAATCAGCACAAGGCTTTTTTATGGAGCGGGTACGCGATAATAAAGTGGTGTATAATCTCCGGTCGAGCTTTATCCAGTGGGACCAGGCTGAAAAGAAATGGAAGCTGCAGAATGCTGTTGAGCGGACGGTAGACAGTCTTGGTGAGAAAGCAACAGAGCATGCATCCATGACGATCAACATCAGTTTGAAGCCAAACGAACTTCGCAAGGATGATTATCTGAAAGATAAGCTGCCGACGCCGCAGTTGATCAGTTTTATAGAACAGGAAAAGTTGAGAGGAACAGAAGGCCTGAGTGCATTGGAAGTAGAGCGCTACAGGCGCACAGCAACTCCTGCGGCCGTATTGTTGCTGACCCTGATCGGTGCGGTGATCGCAAGCCGAAAGACCCGTGGCGGCAGCGGTATGCACCTTGCTATCGGGATCGTTATCGGCGCTCTTTTTATCATGTCCGACCGCTTCTCTACGGTATTCGCCACCAAGAGCGATCTCCATCCGCTACTGGCCGCATGGATCCCCAATATCGTGTTTTCGCTGGTTGCACTTCGGCTCTACCGGAAGACGCCGAAATAAGAAGCAGGGCCGATGATTGCCGGCAGATCTGTGTCCGAAAAAATGAAGTGATCCTTTCCGTTTTTCATTCTTTTTGCACTACCTGAAGAGGTAAGCACGTCCTGCATAAATGGCATTCCGGCCATCTGCCATCGTTGACCTGCCATCGCACCTCGCGCGCCACAGCCCTTATCCCATCTACATTAGAACGACATTAGTCATATTGTGATGTTTGTGTAAAATGAGTAACATTATTCTCTAAAATGTTTGTTCTGGCAAAGGTCATTAACTACCTTTAGCACTTCAACATTTTTGTGATTTTTAAACGATCTGTCATGGGAGTAATTAAAGATAGGTTCAAAGCAAAAGCCGATCAGCTGGGTGTAGAAATCAAGGATTTGCTCAAGGAACACGGTAATAAAGTGATTGGAGAAGTACAGTTGTCTCAGATATACCAGGGTATGCGCGGAATGACTGGCCTCGTGTCTGAAACATCATTACTGGATGCGCAGGAAGGTATCCGTTTCAGAGGATATTCGATCCCCGAGTTGAGGGAGAAGCTGCCAAAAGCACCGGGAGGCTCGGAGCCTTTACCTGAAGGTTTGTTTTACCTGATGCTTATCGGGGAGTTGCCTACGGAAGAAGACGTGCAGCATGTGACCGCCGTATTGCAACGTCGCAGTCATGTTCCGAATCACGTTTTTCATACGATCGAAGCATTGCCTTTGAGCACCCATCCAATGACGCAGTTTGTTGTTGGTGTGATGGCTTTGCAGACAGAAAGCCAGTTTTCCAAGAAATATGCGCAGGGCATGAACAAGAAGGATTACTGGGAAGCTGTATTCGACGATTCAATGGATCTTATCGCAAGATTGCCCCGTGTAGCTGCATATATCTATCGCCGCAAATATAAATTCGGAGAGCATATCCAGCCGAATGGTCTGCTCGACTGGGCAGGGAACTTTGCCCATATGCTCGGCTTCGAAGATGATACATTCAAAGAACTGATGCGGATGTATATGACCATTCATGCTGATCATGAAGGAGGCAACGTATCAGCCCATACAACGCACCTTGTAGGCTCTGCATTGGCAGACCCTTATCTTAGCTTCGCGGCTGGTATGAATGGCCTTGCTGGTCCTCTGCATGGCCTCGCTAACCAGGAAGTGGTTAAATGGATCTTTGAAATGCAGGCGGAGCTGAATACAGATTCACCCAGCAAAGAACAGATCGAAGAGTATGTGAAGAAAACACTCACTTCCGGCAAAGTTGTTCCGGGTTATGGTCACGCGGTATTGCGCAAAACAGATCCGCGCTTTACTGCCCAGATGGAATTTGGTAAGAAACATATGCCGGACGACAAACTGGTAAATACTGTCTGGAATATCTATGAAGTAGTACCTCCGATCCTTCAATCATTAGGCAAGATCAAAAATCCCTGGCCGAACGTGGATGCGCATAGCGGATCATTGCTGGTTGGTGTTGGAATGAAAGAATATGAATACTATACCGTATTGTTCGGTGTAAGCCGCGCATTAGGTGTATTGGCCAGCCTTTGCTGGGACAGGGCGCTTGGTTTCGCTATCGAAAGACCGAAATCAGTTACTACTGACCTGGTTAAAAAATGGCTCAAAGGAGAAGAGCAGATATGGGGAGAATAAGCCCCATATGGTCCGATATCAGAACCCTGGCTTTAGGCCGGGGTTTTTCATTTATAGTCGATGGCCGATGACCGATGGCCGATTAGACTACTACAGAAGAAAATCCTGTATGTTATCGAGGCTGCTTTAATGCCACTTAGTTCTTCTTATATAATTGCTTAGGGCCGTGAAATACCTGGGTTTTAAAGTTATTTAAGCCTGTAAGGCGCCCCTGTTCGACCTATATTCATGTGCTGCGGTTACAGTTAACTGTCGGCCATCGGGCATCGGCCATCGCTGTTCTGGTATGGTTTTTTATAAGTTAACAGCAGATGACATTCATTCCTTAACTCTTAAAAACATAAATTATGACAACCAAAAACAAAGTATTGTTAGGTATCCTTGGAGCTGCGGCTGCTGGTGTAGTCATTGGTTTGCTGATTGCTCCTGAAAAAGGAAGTGATACTCGCAAGAAAATTAAAAATACAGCAGGCGATTGGGCTGATAGCCTTGGTCATCTTTGGAACAAAGGCAAAAAAATGGCGGAAGATGGTCTTGATGAAGCAAAAGACAAAGGCCGCCAGGCGAAACATGCAGCTGACAAGCTGAAAGAAAACTTCAGCTAAATAATAGTCAACAGGCGAGGAAGCCCATGGGGTCTTTTTCGCCTGTTTGCTTTTTGAAATTAAATTCTATAACTGATGGAAGAATTAAAGGAAAAGACCGCAGATCTCGTAGATCATGTAGAAGATATCGCAGACACCTTTTACAGGCTGACCATCATTAATGTAACGCAGAAGGCAACGAATGTCGCATCAAGCGCTCTCACGATGATCGTTGTTACCATCATTGGTTTTTGTGTGCTGCTCTTTCTGGGAGTGGCTTTGTCGTTCTGGCTGGGGGATCTGATCGGCAGCAGGTCCGGCGGTTTCCTGTTAGGAGGAGCGTTCTTCCTGCTGGTACTTTTGATATTGATTGCCTTGCGAAAAAAGATTGTTTTCCCGATGATCAGAAACCTGATTATAAGCAAAGTGTATGACTAAGAACTCTACTACTATCCGCACATACAACGATCTCCTGACAGAAAAGGAGCGTCTGAAGACTTTGTTACAGGCGCAGAAACAAATATTACGTCAGGACGTTGAAGATATCAAAGCTGAATTGCAGCCGGTAAAAAATGCTATCTCCCTCGTAGGAAAATTTACTACGCGGGATAAAAGCAATCCGCTGCTCACCAGCGCTACCGAAAGCATCATAGACCTCGTAGTGAAGCGTCTGTTGCTTTCGCGCACCGGTTGGCTTACAAAGCTCGTAGTTCCTTTTTTGATGAAGAATGTTTCTTCGCATTTAGTAAATGCGAACCAGGGAAAGATCTTTTCAAAATTGTTCTCTTTCTTTGGTAAAAAGAAAACAGACGATACAGATACGGATGAATTTGAAGACGATGAGCCTGTTACACCTGCTGCTGCACGCAGGAAACCTGAACCGGAAGAGCCTGTCGAAGAGAGGGCTGTTTAAGTTACTGGTAAGCAAATTTCCCCGGGGCTTTTTTTGAATACGTGAAATCCCTATTTTTGCGTCCCTGCAGGGGAATTAGCTCAGTTGGTAGAGCGCTAGCATGGCATGTTAGAGGTCATCGGTTCGAACCCGATATTCTCCACCTTGGGAAAAGCCCTTAAATGCTTTACTGTAAAGTGTTTTGGGGCTTTTTCATTGAAAATGACTCTCCTCGGTTTAGCCCTCAAATGACCCTTCACTCTCAAAATTAAGTCTAAAATGGCGCTAAAAAGAAATCCCGTGAAGGGGAAATAAGCATTGAAAATAACAATGGTAGAATCCGTTTAAGATGGAGGGTATCAGGTGAAAGATTCACCTGTTATACAGTTATTCCTCGGCGTCTTCCATACCTGCAGTTGGAAAGGAGATGATTTTTTATTTTCAGCGATCTTAACAAGGAGATTTTTTATGTATTCAACAGGAATAAAAAAACTCACTATCATTTATTTCATATCCCCCGGGTTATAAAAACATTTCTCACCGTTTTTTTCTCATTTTTCTATTTTCTCGCTCTTCTACCTTGCATTGATGGCAAGAGAATATAACTTTCACGTTTATATAATGACCAATATAAATCGCACAGTGCTTTACGTCGGTGTGACTAGCAATTTGGATGTAAGAATATGGCAACACAAAACAGGACAAAGTAAGTTTACTGCAAGGAATAAGTGCAATCGTCTCGTGTATATCGAACCATATACTGATATACGGGTAGCTAAAAGAAGAGAATGGTTATTGAAACGTTGGAGGCGTGAATGGAAGATTGAATTGATTACCAAAGCCAATCCGTTTATGGAAGATTTAGCGAGGGATTGGTATCCATCTTTGCGCGGCAAGTAAGCGTTTGGGTTGTCTGATTTCGGAGTGCATCGTGTTTGCCCGCCCCCCTCAAACTATGTTTCCCCGGGCGACGAACTTAATGCTTTGGCGAGTTTAAACGACTGAAGACCCGGGGCCCCTCTGATTGCCAACGGCTTCCTAACCGTTGAGGAACTCAAACTTCCGGCTCTGCCAGAGTTTGATAACCCGAGAGACCCCGGGTCTGGCAGGAATTAAGATTGTTATCTCAGGTAAGTTCGCCCGCCCGGGGAAACAGAGCGGGAAGGGGAAAGCGAGTACGATGCACTCCGATGATCGAAGAATGACCTCCTGTTATGCCATAGTTTGATAACCAGAGAGACCCCGGGTCTGGCAGGAATTAAGATTGTTATCTCAGGTAAGTTCGCCCGCCCGGGGAAACAGGGGGGGAAGGGGAAAGCGAGTACGATGCACTCCGATGATCGAAGAATGACCTCCTGTTATGCCAGAGTTTGATAACCAGAAAGACCCCGGGTCTGGCAGGAATTAAAATTGTTATCTCAGGTAAGTTCGCCCGCCCGGGGAAACAGAGCAGGAAGGGGAAAGCGAGTACGATGCACTCCGATGATCGAAGAATGACCTCCTGTTATGCCAGAGTTTGATAACCAGAGAGACCCCGGGTCTGGCAGGAATTAAGATTGTTATCTCAGGTAAGTTCGCCTGCCCGGGGAAACAGGGGGGAAGGGGAAAGCGAGTACGATGCACTCCGATGATCGAAGAATGACCTCCTGTTATGCCAGAGTTTGATAACCAGAAAGACCCCGGGTCTGGCAGGAATTAAGATTGTTATCTCAGGTAAGTTCGCCTGCCCGGGGAAACAGGGCGGGAAGGGGTGAGCGAGTACAATGCCCTCCAATGATCGAAGCATGAAATCCTGCTATGCGAGAGCTCGGCAATCAAAGAGGTCCAAATCTGGCAATTCAACCCCCCACCGCCACCAAATCCACGATCTTCCCCGCACCCGCTTTCCTAATCCCTCCCGATCCCCTCAACACCGTAATCTCCATCTCTATCCCAATCGACAACACATAACTGATCCCGCGATCCTTTGGCCTTTTTGCCGGCATCGGGAGCGACAGCTCAAACGTCTGGCCCTTATGCTGCTCCGTCGATGACAGCCAACCAGTGGTGGCCACTGTGGTACCCGGACTAAACGAATCCTTTTTTCCCGATGCATCAAACAACTGATCTGCTGCCAAACCCAACGCCATGATCACACGGAATTGAGGAACAGGCCAGGGTAGAAACAAACTCACCCCCTGTTGCAACTCCGGCAGTTCAACCCTTGCTATGCCTGCAACCGGATCGATGGAATACTGCAGCGGATGACGAATGATGCTATCGAACAGATGATTTTTATTCAGATTAAATCCCGCGAAGTAGGAAGGGTGTTGTGAGATCAATACGCTTCTTTCTCCACGCTTGCCAACAGGATCCAGCTTCTGCGGATGCCGGCATAAACCCGTCAACTTCGGCGTAAAATTATAATCAGCGAGATGTTTAATGTCCCTGATCGCCCAGCGGATGGCTTTCGATGTGCTTGCGCAAAGGCTGAACTCAGTTACCGTTTCCTGAACACGCTCACTGAGTTCCTTCTTCTTCTTCTTTCGACCACCATTGCGTCTTTGTCTAACAAAGATCTTGTCGGATCCCTGCTTGCGGTAAAACGTGTAGGTGCCCACGGCACCGGTAAATTCGACTCCACTTGATAATGTTCCCATACTGTTGAATTTTAAAGGTTAAGGCATGTAGATATAGTGCATTTGGCAATTATCTATCTTAGATAAATATACCAGTTATAATAATTTAGTATTACATATCCGTATTTTATCCATATTTAATTAATTATGGATATAGTATGGATAACATATGGAAAATATATGGATAACATATGGATACATAGAAAAAACAGCATAGAATCACTATTTGCTTATTGAATGAAAAACAGACAGTTGAGTAAGGATTTTAAGCAGTTGATCCAATAGCCTGAAATCTCGTCTTTACCCCGGCGCACGCCGGATTAAAGCTCAGGAAAATAGATCGGAAAGGAATGTAAATAGTTGAATAAGAAGTTGAATCAATGAGCTTCTTGGAATACATCGTAAGCTGGTTAACGCGATGGAGCAGGAACACAGCCGGCATAATGATCAATCATACCTGCAACTGAACCCGGATCTCCTGGAAACCTGGCCGCTTAGATCGGCATAGCTGAAAGCAATCTGTTACTTCCGTGAATGACTCGATAAGATTTCCAAAGAGCTAAACAAATTATTACATTAGTCCAGTTATAATTCATACCAGAGCAGCAAACAATGAAACGAACAAGGAACCTACTTGCAACAGCATTCATGCTCACCATTTTGAGCTGTGGTCAGGGTGAGGCAGACAGCACAAATACTGATGATCCGTCCGACACACCCGTGACGGTACCTGTAACCAATATTTCAGCCACAAAGGATCAGTCGGAGCGGCGAGCCAGATCGGAAGCCATTTGCAAGGCGAATGGCATTCCGGTGTATAAAAATCCCAACTCTCTTTTTGTAGAACCCGAGGAAAAAGTAACGCTCAGAACACAGGATGAAGTGGTTGACAGAGCCCTTGCTCTTTGTTATATCGGCTTGAAAAGCGAAGGTCTGGGACAGGAACAGTTGGACAAGATGGACAAAGACTATGGTATTTCAGCTAAGTTATCACCCAATGAAAAAGCATACGCAACGGCAAAGCAGGCAACGGAGCAACAGAAAATAGATGGCCTCTGGAGATATGAAAGCCTGCACGTTCTGCTATGGGCATTGGGGTATGTTGACAGCTTAAGCTTTCCTGATAAAATATGCAATGTAGGAGACGATGTAAAGATAATATATGAACTTAAGGAATCAGGCTTCCGCCAAAAAGCTCGGTTGAGGTCGAAGAAAGAGATCCTTGACCAGGCCGATCTGATCCTGCGTTTCGACTGGGCTTGTGTGAGTGCGAATCTCGAAGGCAAGCCAATGCCGGGACGGCTTGATAAGGGAGTTGTTTTTGAACGACATCATACGCTGAACTGGCTGATCCAATATATGAATCAGAATTGGGATGATGTAACAACTGATACCTAGATCAAGGTTTCGCTCGTCAATAACAACAGAAATAATTCAGCAGAGAAAAATCGTTTGAGTAAAAGTTCTCCAATGATCTACTCCTGATCTAAAATAGCACAATGCTCGATTTCCCAACACAGGATCTGGACGATAAGGAATTATTGCAGGAATCTAATGACGTCTTGCATGATCATGGATCATTAGCGGTGATATCGGATGCTGCTGAGAAAAAAAATGATCTTCCAGGAGATAACAGGTTCTTTATCCTTATCACCGATCCGACGATCCTTGAAGTAAGAAGGGAGCGTGGTATCGGACTGAGCCTTGAAGGATTCCGCTTTGCCGATATCCTAAGATGGAAAAGAGTTGAGCTCATGACACAGGAGTGGAATGGCTTCTATGTACCATCACTCAACACACCAATGGATCTGAATGAGGATGGCATCCTGGATGTTGCATTTTTTCGGGGAACGCGTCCTTCGCCAACCGTAGCCGGAGTAACACACGTAGATGTATCCGCGCGGATTGGTAATGCGGTGAATTCACAATTATTGAGAAAGGCACTTCCAGTGAATTGATCTGGATGAAGGAGATCCCAAGAGAATGGAATGAGCGAAACTACCTTTATCCGATCCCGTTAAACGATCTTCAGCGCAATCCGAACCTGCTGCAGAATCCGGGATGCCAGTAATGGCGCAGGGAAATAGGTTGAAAGTTTAAGAGTTTGAAAGTTTAAGGTTAAAAGTTTTATGTTTGGATATTGAATAGCTGCCTGATGTCAAATTATTAAACGCTTTATTCTTTCAAAGTTCTGTATCTATAATCACAAATTTTTACCAATGAATTTAAAGATCATGTGGATGACTGCGGCTTTCTTTTTAATGATCGCTGCGCAGGCACAGAAAGTAACGATCGGCACTTTTAATATTCGCTTTGATAACCCGGGGGATTCCGGTAACCTTTGGGTAGACCGGGCACCGGTTGTGTCTAACCTGATCCGTTTTCACGACTTTGATATTCTGGGTATACAGGAGGGATTGAAGAATCAGCTGGACGATATCAGTACTGCCCTGCCTCAATATGCGCGTTATGGTAAAGGCCGGGATGATGGTAAAGATGCAGGTGAACATTCCGCGATCTTTTACAAGAAAGATCGTTTTACTTTGTTAAAGAGCGGTGATTTCTGGTTATCAGAAACACCTGATAAGCCGGGCAAAGGTTGGGACGCGACCTGCTGCAACAGGATCTGTTCCTGGATCTACCTGGAAGATAGAAAGACGAAGAAGAAGTTTTATGCATTCAATGTTCATTTCGATCATCAGGGTGTCGTAGCTCGTCGGGAGAGCAGCAAGCTGATTTTGCAGAAGATCAAAGAGATTGCCGGTAATGCCCCGGTGTTGCTGACGGGAGATTTCAATGGTGGAAGAGACAGTGAATGGTATCAATCTATAGCAACATCCGGTTCATTGATCGATGTGTTTACGAAGGTGAAATTCCCTTATGCGAATAACTCATCGATGAACGGGTTCAGAACACCGCGGGGAAGCGCTGTGATCGATCATATCTTTATGACAAAGCAGTTTGAAGCAAGCAAGTGGGGAGTGTTGACGGATACTTATTTTGGAAAATATCCTTCCGATCATTTCCCGGTGTTGGCAGTGGTGGAGTTAAAGTGATCCCGATAGATTTTTAATCAGAAGATCTCCTGAGCAATTTTTTCAGGGGGTCTTTTTTTGTTTACACGCAAGGAGCACATCGCTCAAAAGGAAGTCAGTTGCCGCGGACATCATTAAACGGCATTGGATTTAAAAAATACGTGAAAGATCCGGGCTGACACGGGGATGGTATTGACAATTGCCGCTGAATTAATTAAATTCACCCTGCCTTCAGAGCCTTGTCCGGCTACCGATATTTAGAAACCGGGAGTTTCGGGTTGTATGCCTGGTCGCTTAGGTGTACGGAGTGTACTGAAAAGAACTGCAGAAAATAACCGATTGAAGAAACGAAAGTATGGATGATGAATGGCATGCAGTTGAAGAGAATGCTACAGTTTACTATGCGTAATACTATTCGGAGCCACTTTGCGCTTCCGGATAGATGAGGAACAGCAATGATAATATCAACGTATTGTTGCTTTAGCGTTACAAGCAATATTTACAAAGAACTCAATATGTTTGGATTATTCAGCAAAAAAAAATATCAGCCAACGGTAACTCCTGAAGACAAGGAGTGGATAGAAAGAAGTATTATCTGGTTTATTGAAGTCTTTGGGTTTCAACAACTGAATGCAAGGCCGTTTATTACTCCGGGAACAACAAACTTTCCATATAAGAATTTAAAAGATCCGGAGCAATTTCAGCAATTATTTGAGCAGATGTGCAACTACTGGGGGCTGAAACCGAATGAGATCATCGTAAAGTTCTTTGATGACATCAAGTCAAAACAATGGACGACGGCATGGATGCCTATTGGTCCGGCCAATGAACCGGGAGGAACATATACTCAGATTTACACAACAGAGGAAAAACGGTTCAGGATTCAATTGGCAAAATCGAATCTCGAAAATCCGGAATTGCTCATCGCTGTTATGGCGCATGAACTTGCCCATGTAAAACTTCTTGGAGGAAAATACATAAGTGCAAATGACCCAAACATGGAACCTCTTACTGATTTGGTAAGCATCTTTTTCGGATTTGGGGTTTTCGTTGCAAATAGTGTTCAAACAACAGACGGTTACTGGATCAGCCGGTCGGGGTATCTCCCCAATCAGTTAATAAGTTATGCCAATGCTTTGATCTGTTATATAACCGGAGGCAATGCAGATAATTATGAATCGATATTGAACGCCAATACCAGGGATCTTTTCCGCAAAGATTTTGAATTCTTAAGTAAGACCAATAATACTACTTTAACGAAAACGATAGTGGAAGCAACTGAAAGGGTTTTTGAAACCGGAAGAAAAATTACCGATGGCTTTGACAGGAGAGACTTTCATGATGTAATTGAAACAAGTAAGAAACTTGTTGAGTCTAATCCGAAAGATGTCTGGGCATTTAATACTATAGGGTATGCTTTGCTTCAACAAAAGAAATATCCAGAGGCGATAGAACAATTTACTACTGCGATTGCAATTTCCCCGTACTGGGATTACCCATATAATAACCGGGGATATTGTAGACTTCAGCTTGGGGATCTGGATAATGCGTTTGTGGACCTGGATCATTCATTCGAAATGAATCCTGATAATTCTTACTCATGGAGAAATCTGGGCGCCTACTATCTGGCGACAAGTGAATTTGAAAAAGCACTATACCATTTTCAGGAAGCCGAAAAAAGAGACCCTAAAACGGAGCTTATTAATTTCTATCTTGGACAAGCCAATCTTAAATTGGGGAATCTCGAAGAAGGACAAAAATATATTTACAAATCCAGGGCGCTTAAAGAGCATAATGATTCAGTAATTGAGTAGAGTCATTTCGTTTACGTTCTAAAAATGATCAAATCTTGCTGAAAGTTTAACTGCAACTATAATGACAGATACCGGAATTATAAGCCTGATACTGATCGCCGCAAATATTGCCTTTTCATATAAAGGATTCACCAACCAGTCCTTTTTTGAAGGGTACAAATTCGAAGTTGATAAGATACTTGTTCATAGGGATTACAAGCGATTAATTACGTCAGGATTTTTGCATGTGAACTGGACTCATCTTATTTTCAATATGATCAGTCTGTTGCTTTTCAGCGGAGCAATTGAATATACGCTTGGCAGCTTCAGATTTTTGATCATTTACTTTGTAAGTTTAATTGGAGGAAGTCTGCTTTCGTTATTTATTCATAGAAACCATGGCAGCTACAGTGCCGTTGGTGCATCAGGTGCCGTGTGCGGAATTATCTTTGCTGCTATTGCATTGTTTCCGGGAATCGGAGTTGGCTTCTTCTTTCTTCCGGTATCTATTCCAGGCTGGGTATACGGTGTTGTATATGTAGCCTATTCTATTTACGGGATCAGATCGAATAAAGACAATATCGGACACGAAGCACACCTGGGCGGTGCATTGATAGGAATGGCGGTTGCTTTGATTTTAGAGCCGGCTGCGTTCTCCGAAAATTACCTGACAATTCTGATCATCCTGGTTCCGGCAATTGCTTTTATTGTTCTGATCATCACAAAGCCACATGCCTTGCTGATCGATAATTTTTATTTCAAGACACAGAAGAATTACTATTCGATAGATCATAAGTACAATGAAGAGAAGATGAACAGTCAAAGGGAGATAGACGATATCCTCGATAAAATAGGCAGGAAGGGAATGGATAGTTTAAGTACAACAGAAAAGGAAAAACTCAAACGATTTTCCCGAAAAATCTGATCAGCCCCGGGGTAATATTTTGAATTTAAATAAACCTTGACCATGCTGCCATCCTATAGTAAATTGTTTCCAGCCTCGTCAGATGTTTCTGCTGACAAAGTTAAAGAGCATGCGGATATTTTATTTCCCTCTTTCTCCATCGATCTGAAAGAGATAGACCCAGAATGATTAGGACAGGTTCACATGCCTCAGTTTGATGAAGATCCGAATAACAAGTAAGCGACTGATGCACCATTACTGATAAACAGTAAAAACCTCATAACAGGAATATGCCAAAGAAACGACCTATACATCCAGACTTTCGTTCTTTACTGGACTTTAAAGACAAAGTGCTGATCGATCTTTTTACTGATCTGAGAGAATTTGTCCTGGAACAAAGCAAAGATTGTAATGAGTTAATTTATCATACGCACGCGTTGACCGCCGTATTTACAACTTCTGATAAATTGCAGGATGCTTTTTGCATGATCCCAATTTATTCAAATCACTTAAACCTGGGATTCAATAAGGGAACACTTCTGAAAGACCCTGGAAAATTGCTGACCGGGACGGGGAAATTGATACGGCATATTGATGTGGAGAAAAAGAGTGATTATAGAAATGCGGAAACCAAGGCTTTAATAAAAGAAGCGATCCAATTTTCTTTAAAGGATAGGGGTACCTTTTCGGATTGTGCCGGTCAGACAATTTCAAAAATAAAAACGAAAGAGAGATAAAATTTCATAACTATCATGATTGAGCAGCATACAGAATCAATAATAACCTTTAAGCTATAACAACTTATTTATGGACGAAGAAAAGTATGGTATTGACATAGAGTTCGCGCATGACAGGGCGAAAGCCCTTATCCCTGAAGAATTCTTTTGGAGTTGTGTAGATGAACTTGCTCCGTTTGGGTCAGATGAGGGGGATACAGCGCTGGCAGAGTTCAGGACATGGAGAACCCAGTATCCTGATGCTCCTACTATAGAATGCATGAAATGGGTGATAGAGAGTGTGGGAGAAATGGATTTTGCCGAATATAACGATTCTCTTACAGACCCTTCGACAGTGGCAGAAGCAGTCGAAGATGAAGCATTTGATGATCATCAGTATATTTTCACCCTCGACGTCTCAGTAATCGCAACTGGTTTTGCGCAGTTGGTAGATGAAGGGATTATCGAAGCGGAGAACAAGCCAGTCATACAACTGGCTATCGACAGGCAGAGAGTTTGGGCGAAAGTTCTGGATAACTGGGAGCATGCAGGCGAATATCTTATCAACCTCGATGTTCTTGAACGTGCACTAAGCAAAGCCTGAGGAACTGCCAATGCAGGAAGCACGCTGTACTATTGCCGTATTGAGTGTTCTAAAATTTTAAGAAAATGCAAGTTTTTAAGATCAACCGTGACGGGATCAATGTTTTAAAAAAGCAAATGTTGAACCGTATAATTCCTTTGATGAGCGTTGTGATGATCGGGGCAGTGATCGTCAGCATATCTAATTCGAAAGAAAAGATTGCTGGCTCAGGAATAACGACGTTTCTGATAATGATTGTTTTCATAGCGCTTGCTTTTGGGGCTGGGATCTATAGCGCAATAAGAAAGCAAAAAGCATTGCTGGAGAGTTATACGCTGACCATTACAAACAACCTGATTACGCGGGAGCAGCTGAATACGCCAACAATTTCGATCTACTTCAACGATATTAATAGCATTATCAAAACGAAGAAAGGTGCTTTTTTGATTAAAGGAAGGAATTCAGGTGATCTGATTTTTATCCCGCCACAGATCGACAATGTTTCGACGCTGGAAGCGCTCTTAAGCCAGATCCGCCCGTTCAGTGAAAAGTCCAGTACATCCCTCCTTGAGAAATATCAGGGTCTGGTCTTGCTGCTGACCATCGGACTTATGCTTTGTGTTTACGGTGTGAATAATAAGATTGTTGTTGTAGTAGCAGGAACCGGACTGGTTGCATTGATGACGTGGAGTTTCATCAAAACTATCACCAGCAAAAATATAAATAGCAAAACTAAACGGAGTATGTGGTGGATACTGGTAGTGTTGGCTTCTGTGATTGCGGTGATGGCAATGAAGTTGTCGGCGATGTCATAAGTGGAATTGAATGCAGTTTTTTTAGGCGCATGCGAATGATCCGGATGAGATTGTTTAATAAAAATCATGACTGGATGAGGCTACTCCCAGATCATATATTTTCGATTTTGTTCTTTCTGGATGTTAACAGCGGAGCGTTGGGACTTTTTTCCGGACAAGGCAATTAAATTAGTATGGAATTATGCGAATATTTCACCGCTGATGGATCTGATCTTTGGGACGTATGTTTGTCCGCCGAAAGAGCCTGATAGTTTTGGGATCAGCGAGGCATTTCCGAAGACTTATGTTGGACAGATGGTTAAGCTGTTGTTGCCAAAGATTGTGTGGAATAAGCCCCCCCGAAGAAGCCGGAAAAATGGAAGCGTTTAGGCGTTAACAGAAGAGAAGACCATTGACCAGTTCAACTACTTTAAGCGGACTTACTCCGATCACTTTAAGAAAGAATGGGTGATATCAGATCGGATAATTTGTTTGTGTGGGAAGTTACGGGTTGGGGGTGAAATCACCCTAGATGAAAAGTGTATTAACCCTCCTTTTGCGTGGATCTGATAAAACTATAAAATACCTTTTGTGCAGGTTTTTAATTTCCGTATCTTTTTGATGAAAGATAGTTGGATCTCTTTTCCAATACTGTCACGTTACGTGATTGAATGACCTATTCACCCAATGAAAAGTTTACTGTGTCTGCCTGTTTAACTATGAAGCGGGGATTTGCGCCTGAAACTGAATTATTTCAATTGTGGTAATAAAACGGTCGTCATTATGAGTGCGGGAGAAAACACTTTATTTGTCCGGGATTTCATTTCATCCCTTGTAGGAAAGAGAGAGGATAGTTTATTCCAGGATTGGCTGCTTTGGCCTCCTGACGTGTTTCTTGTAACATCTATATTGTTACAGCGAACTGGCTGTTATCGGATTGCCCTGGTTGAGCTGGAAGAAGAATGGCTGAATGCTGTACAAGATACTCATGCTGAAACTGCGTCTTTTAAAAAAGGAAGTCAGGGAGAAATGTCTTCGTCAAAAAAATTCTACTGGCAGTCGGAGAAATGGCAGGAGGATATCAGATCTGTAGGATCTGCGTGGATTAATGTGACCGGCTTTGCCGCCATGCAGGAGCATAGTGGTTCACTTGCTGAGATCAAGGAAAAGATCGTTACAAAGAGGTCTGTATCCTGCAAGGGCTGGATAGCGAAGCTGGAACTGCTGGAGCGTCTTTGGCACAAACTGGATACGGAAGATGTCAATATAGAAGAGCTTCGTTTGATATCGTCAGACACCTGGGATAGTCTTGATCTGCAGTTGAACGCGGATTTTTCCGAAGAGAAATTCTACAAATGCCGCGAGATAGCCCTTATTCTTGTTTGGATACATGCCCTGGCTGATGAAGCTTGTATGGGGTTTGGGTTGGTTAGCGAGTGTTATACGACTTCACTCGACAAATACGAGTTCGCAACAGGGATCAGAGCGTTTGCAAAGATGAAAGCAAACCTCCTGCTTATTTCAACCGGTTCATTAAGTACTGTTTCCAAATTTCATGGCGTGGTATTGCCAAAAATGAGGACTCCTCAGGTTGGATTTATTCTACGCTCCATGTCCCATCATATCAGCTATCATGCTACAGAAGTAGAAGTGATCTGGCGGACGATCCCCTGGCTTAATTCAAATGAGAAGACATTAAATGTGCTGGCTTTTCCATTTCCTTACCAGGTTTCCAATGACGATTTCAAGGTGATGGAAGAACGCTATCATTCGGTCCGTTATTTTCAGCCCAACTTTGAAAAGAAAAATGTAGAAGGAATAGCGATGCTGGAAGCGATCATCAAACTTGTCTTTGATCTGCATGATACAGGTACCACCATTCATATGATAGTCTTTCCTGAATGTGCGTTGAAAGAAGAAGAGTATCAACACATGCTGAGCCGCTTCCATAAGCTGCTTGCTGTAAAGTCCACTGGTGAATCATTTAAGCTGCCCATGATCATTGCAGGCGTGATAGGATTAAATGGGTCCGATCAGGCGCCCCTTAAACAGATGGATAAAGCAGAACGTTATGTAAATAATGAAGTTAGGGTAGCATCTTATTTTGCAGGACGCTGGTACGAAGTGAAGCAGCGGAAACATCATCGCTGGCAGCTTGACAGGAAGCAGATCATTCAATATGATCTGCAGGGCGTGTTATCTACAGAGCGGAGGTGGTTTGAGTATACGACCGTTTCTCAGCGGCGGTTGACATTTCTTGCGCCAAATGACTGGCTGGTGATCACTTCGCTGATCTGTGAAGACCTTGCTCGTCTGGAGCCGGTTTCAGAGATCATCAGAGGGGTAGGACCCACATTTTTAGTGGCTTTACTTAGTGACGGGCCACAACTCACGGAGAGATGGTCTGCCCGCTATGCAAGTGTACTGGCAGACGATCCTGGTACCGCAGTCTTCTCTCTCACCTCCTATGGAATGGCGTCCAGGTCTAAGCCAGAAAATGCCGATACAGATGCAAGGATTCCTGGGAGTGGAACGGTGGTGGGATTATGGAGGGATGCTGTAACCGGATTTAAGATCATGAAGTCCACTCAGGCCAATACAGCCCAGCTTATCACCATCTCGGCAGAATTTCAAAAAGAGCAGACCCTTGATGGCAGAGAAGATGGAGGAAAAGCGCCATCATTCAAAATCGACAGGGTGAAAGAAATATCAATTGGCGAAACGAAAGCTGAAAAGAAGACATTTGAGCTGAACGAAACAGAGTGGGGTAATTGGGAAGATATACGACAGCTTTCAGTCTTTGTATTCACGCTTGATGCAGCGATCGATCTGCTGTTGATGACTGTCAGCGATGCCTCAAGAAGCAAGGGAAGTCAGAATACTGAAATAAAAGAATTTCAGGAAGAGAATACCATACCCGAGGATATCAAGAGCAAATTCGATTTATACTGGAATGAGATCCTGTCTATTTTAATGATGAAACACGTACCTGGAAATTCTGTCCGTAAAAAGAACTATGAACCTTTTATCGAAAAAGTTAAATATGAGAAAACAGAGCAATCTGAAATCAGTAAGCATGCTTTTGACCATATGCTGCATAAAACCAAACAATCGTTGCAGCAACCTTTAAAGTACGGTGTAGGGGTGCGGACCTATTACGCAGCTGAATGGCCGACTAAAGAAGTTCAATTTGCCTATTCCAATGCGACACGCATCTTCAAGGAATCTACAAAGGCTCTTGATTCCAGTAAACTACCTGAAACGGTAACATCTATTATGCGGGTGCTGTTTGAAAAAGCAAAATTTGTTTTTGAAGATGAGCAGACTGAAATGGGACGGCTCAGAACTGTTTTCACTAAGGAACAGATAAGAACCAGGCAGGCTGTTCCCATAGCGATGGTCATGGCAATAGATAATAAACTTTCAAATTGGAAACTGACACACAAAGATGATCTTACAGAATTAAAAAGGTTACGTACGGAGATCAGGGCATTTCTGAATAGCTGTTATAAAAGAGTTCGTGTAGCGAAGTAGTCTTTTTTAAACCTCATCAACATAATACTATTCAGCAAATGTAAGGGTATAAGATCCTGCTGTCAGCCTAATCGATTTTTCAACTACGATCTCCTTTCCGTTCAGCTTCGCTTTCTTTATCACTGGCGGCAATTGAACCGAAGCTGAAGAGTTTGCGGGGACCGTCACTTCATACACGATATTCCCTGCGGTGCGTTTCCAGGAGGAAATGATCTTTCCATAAGGGCTTCGGTAACTTGCCGAAAAATTCTCAAGTCCTGTAGGAAACCCCGGTTCCAGTTTTACATGCTTAAAACCTGGTGCTGCTTCATCGGGGTGTATGCCTCCGAGGCCTTTATAGAACCATCCGCCGATCTCTCCAAACATCATGTGATTCAAAGAAATGTCACGTGCGGCATCTATATCCCAGTTTTCGTACAATGTTGTAGCTCCGTTCTGGATCCACCAACCCCAGGAAGGGTAGGTCGACTGCACCGCCAGTTGATAGG
This sequence comes from Terrimonas ginsenosidimutans, assembly GCF_022012415.1. Taxonomy (GTDB): domain Bacteria; phylum Bacteroidota; class Bacteroidia; order Chitinophagales; family Chitinophagaceae; genus Terrimonas_A; species Terrimonas_A ginsenosidimutans. Next base: position 245,006 of record NZ_JAKLTR010000004.1, on the reverse strand, counting down.
CTATATCAGTCTTTCCATTTTCGCTGAGTGCATTCAGAATGGCTTTTGCTCCTAAAACTCCCACATCAAGATGGAGATTATCCTGCATTACGCGTTTTGCGAGATTGTCAGCCACGGCCGCTCTGAATTCTTCAGGGACGATCTTCCAGTATAAGGCCATACTCAACTCTGTCTGGACCCCATTACCGTAGATCTTCTTGTCTCTATCAAAATATTTTTCATTGATGGCTTTTCTGATCTTTTCAGCAAGCGCTGTATATCGCTGCTGATCGTCTTTCCTGTTAAGCAGTTTTGCTGTTTTTGCAAGAATGTTTGCGTCCACATAGAAATAAATGGACGAAGTCAGCTCAAGTGATGAGGTTGATTTCACCGGCACCCAATCGCCACGCCCAAAAGTTGTAAAACCGGTAGGGCTGATCCCTTCTACATAATTTACATACCGTTTTATATTCTCGTAGTTGTCTTTTAATGGAGTCAGATCACCATAGAAAAGATACAGATTCCAGGGAATGATCGCGATCGTGCTCGTCCAGTCGGTGCCATTTGCTGTACCATAACCCCACCCTCCTGTGGGAATGATATCGGGTAATACCCCATTTGGCTGTTGCTCATCGCGATGGTCTGCCATCCATTTTTCATAAACGCTGATGCCGTCAAAGTTGAACAGGCCGCTTTCTATTGCAAAATGGCCATCACCTGTCCAGCCGTTCTTTTCGCGCTGCGGACAGTCTGTTGGGTATCCGAAAAGATTTGACAGGTAAGAATTGTTGGTCGCTTCCCAGATCTTATTGAGCAAAGTATTCGAAGAGCTGATTTGTCCTGTTGCAGATACATCACTGTGCATGAAGTATGCGACGAGGTCATTTTTTTCGATCTTGACCGGCTTATCGCTGATGATCTCTACGTACTGAAACCCTTTATAATTGAACTTAGGCATGAATTCAACCGCCCCGGATCCGTTAAGTATCACGATATCCGTTTGAAATGGATCACTGTTGTCTTTAGGACGATGGTATACATCAATATTGGAAAGGTCAACGTGCTGTGCAGGTACTTTCCTTGCCGCTCCCTGCTTATATAAGCGCTCTCCATGAATGATGCGGACAGTTGTGCCACTTTTTCCTTTGAGTTTTATTTTGATCACTCCGGCGATATTTCTTCCGAGATCAAACAGGTAGCTGGTGTCACTAAAGCGTGTAAAGGAGGTCGGTTTAATTTCATCTACGTTTTTAATGGGCGCCATTAGCTGGCTGACCACGTGTTGGGAGGGCGCAGCGCGAAGCCCTGATCCTCTCCATGTGCTATCGTTGTATCGTGTCGTACTCCAATCCGGGATCTCCAGGCGGCTGTCATAATGTTCTCCTGTATAAATGCTATTAAATATGATGGGGCTTGCATGGCTTTTCCATGAGCCATCTGTAGAAACAGTTTCGGTCGTTCCGTCTTCATAAGTGATCCGTATATCCATGCAGAATGTTGGTCGCTGACGCCATGGAGCGCGTTCAAAATTCCAAACGGCGAGAGATTGGTGATTGTACCAGCCATTGCCGAGTATCACGCCAACTGCATTTTCTCCGTTGTTCAGCAATCCGGTGATATCATGACTCACATACATATTTCTTCTGTCGAAGCGGGTATACATCGGGTCGAGACGATGATCGCCGGTTTTTTGTCCATTGATATAAAGTTCATATAAGCCCGCAACGGCGATATATGCACGTGCTGAGCTGATCTTCTTCTTCGCTGTGAATTGTTTTCTGAAGTAGGGTGCAGGTAATGTATTGATACTTCCTCCGTCGCTGATCCAGGTGCCTTTCCAGTTAGCCATGTCCATCATGCCTGTTTCAAACCAGCTGACAGGAGATGATGGTAATTGCTTTCCATTCTTATCCCAGATCTTCACCTTCCAGTGATAGCGCGTAAATGGTGCCAGTCGCTTGCCATTGTAAGTAATGAGATGGGTGGTTGAACTGATCTTACCGGAGTTCCAGTGATTTTTACTGCCGGATTCTGGTAAGGCAGTGTCAGTGGAGATGATCACCTGGTAAGCAGACTGAGTGGCACCCTGTGCCGGGTCGTTCATCTGCCAGGAAAGTCTTGGCTGATCTTTATCAACGCCGAGCGGTGTGACGAGATGTTCGCAGCGCAATTCTTTCGATCCCGTTTGGGCAAGAATGAAGGGGCTTGATAATAAGATCGAAAGTATGGCGAAAGCAATTGCTGGTATAATATTTCTCATGAATGGATTTATATCTTTATTCCGCTGCTTTTTTCTCTTCGTATTGTTTTTTTATTTTCTGTATTCTTTTCAAGAAAGCGGCTTTGTCGGAGAATGCTGCAGGGTTATAGGTACCGCCTTCTTTTCTTTTGTCATGCATGTTGAACTGGCTGGCATGGGCCGCCACCCAGATATCAAAATCCAGTTTTTCCATAGCCGCAAGTGTATAAGCATAGTCGTTGGCCATGGAAGGATAGGATTCGACTTCGGAAAACTTTTTATCATCATCGAGAATGATAGAGGGGATATTGGCGATCAGTACGCGAATGGTTTTGTTATTGTCTTTTACATTGATCAGATAGCTGCAGGAGCCCCTGGTATGACCGGGATGATGCAGCATGGTCAGTTTGTTTTCACCGAGAACGATAGAATCTTTATCCTGTAATAAACGGTCTGGTTTCGCAGGTGCGAAACTTGGCGTATTGCCACCGAAGTAATAGTCTGTTTTCCCGCCATCTGCCATTACGCCAGCATCTTTGCTGTCGATCATTAATTGTGCTCCTGTTAATTCCTTTAAGGCGGCAATTGCGCCGACATGATCGAAATGCACCTGGTTTGTCAGCAGGATTTTTACGTCCTTTATTTTAAAACCGAGACTTTCTATATTGGATTGAATGGTTGCAGCCGAGGATGCAAGACCGGTGTTGATCAGGATATGACCTTTTGAACCGGTGATAAGATAACAGGCCAGGTCATATGTTCCGACGTAATAGATATTTCCGGCAACGCGGAACGGTTTGTAAGGGGCTGTCCATTCTTTGTTGTCGGAAATGGGTTCAACGACTTTTTGAGCGGCAACGGTTAAGTTGACAAGACAGGCGAATACTACTATTTGCAGTTTTGTGAGGATGCATGAATGATTGGGCATGGAAGGGGACAGTGTTTTGCAGACTGTCAGGGACCGAAATTAATGAATCTGTATAAGGGGTGGAAATGTAAGTTTTTCTAATTGGCGTAGAAGGAACGCGGCGGAGGCGGCGATGCGCAGCGGGCGCGGAGAAAACAGCCGGAAAAGACATGGTGTATCGCCGCGTATCGTTGCGTTCGCCGCGTTCCTCACTTGTCGGAATAAAGAATGCCACGGTGTTAATGAGATCTCTTCTCCCGGTACAACGCCGGTGACACGCCCATTACCTTTGTGAACAGTCTCGAAAAATAATACGGATCCTCAAACCCCAATCCTTGCGCCACCTCCTTGATCCGGAGGCTCGTGAACAGCAGGTACTGGCACGCCTTCTGGATCTTCAAATGATTAAAATACTCCATCGGCGCATGCCCCGTCTTTTTCTTAAACAACGAAGAAAAATGTGAGGTAGAAAAATTAACCTGTCGCGCCACTTCTTCCAGTGTCAATGCTTTGTCAATATGCTTGCTCATATAATCAATCGCAAGATCAGACGGATCTTTCTCCAGGCTTTCCGCCGATGCATTGAATTTATTGTTAAAAAGAAACAACGTCATAAAATGCCAGAAGCACATATTGGTATAAGCAACATTGTCTATACTGTAACCCCGCTCCAGCTGATGATACATTTCATCAAACAGGTTGACGATCTTTTCGCTGGCGAGAATGGATCCTTTGTATGAATCGGTTTGTTTTTCAAATGTGTCAATGATGGAATTGGAGACAGATCCTTTGAAGTGTATCCAGTGAATAGTCCATGGGTCCTGGTCATCCGCTTCATATACATGCGGCGTTTTTGCCGGGATCAGTACAAACTCCCCTGAGCCTATTTCATGCGATGTATTATGAATAGTTACACGTCCATTGCCCTTGATGCAATAGATCAGTATATGCTGGTCTGCTCCATGTTTTCTCTCACGGAAATGATGTTTTGCTTTTGGATAATAGCCAATGTCGGTAATATAAAGCGGGCTGACAATGTCATTGTTTTTAATAAGTGTGGCAAGTACAGAACGGGGAAGGATGATCGCTTTTTGTCCCTGGAATCCTTCCTGTTTCTTTATCGTTGTTTCCGGATTCATTGGCCAATGATAATAAAAAAATCCATCAAATTGCGGAATTACTCCATCAACGGTTAATGGATCAGGCGATACTTTTACCATCAAGAAATTAGCTGTATGAAAAAAGACGTCTCCGTTTGGCAGGAAGAGGTGATCATTCCTACCTACCCGGTTGGAAAACCAGAGAAGAATCCCATGTTTCTCGAAAACCGGGTTTACCAGGGCAGCAGTGGTGTGGTGTATCCGCATCCGGTGATAGAAAAAATTGCTGATGAAAAGACCGATCAGGTTTACCAGGCTGTTTATCTCGAGAATGAATATATCAAAGTAATGGTGCTGCCTGAACTCGGTGGCCGTATTCAAATGGCGTATGATAAAGTACGCCAACGTCATTTTATTTATTACAACCAGGTGATCAAACCCGCGCTGGTTGGACTTACCGGGCCATGGATCTCCGGTGGTATAGAATTCAACTGGCCGCAGCATCACCGGCCATCTACTTTTCAGCCGGTCGACTTTACGATCAAAGAGAATGAAGACGGTAGCAAGACCGTCTGGCTGAATGAAGTGGAACGGATGTTCCGCACCAAAGGAATGGCCGGCATTACTCTGCATCCCGGGAAAGCTTATATAGAGATCAGCGGGCGTTTGTATAACCGGACCCCTTTTCCGCAAACATTCCTGTGGTGGGCAAACCCGGCGGTGAAGGTGAATGATCATTATCAGTCGGTTTTTCCGCCGGATGTATACGCCGTGTTTGATCATGGTAAAAGAGACGTTTCTTCCTTCCCGATCGCAAAAGGCGTATACTATAAAGTGGATTATGCTCCGGGAACGGATATTTCCAGGTATAAGAATATTCCGGTTCCGACTTCTTATATGGCGATCACGTCAAAATATAATTTCATCGGCGGGTATGAACATGATTCGCGCGCGGGACTTCTGCATGTGGCAGATCATCATATTTCTCCCGGGAAAAAACAATGGACATGGGGCAATGGAGCTTTTGGCCAGGCATGGGATAAAAATTTAACAGATGAAGATGGACCTTACATCGAGTTGATGACTGGTGTGTTTACCGATAATCAACCCGATTTCAGCTGGCTTCAACCATACGAACAAAAGGAATTTACACAATACTTCATGCCTTATTCCGAAGTAGGTGTAGTGAGTAATGCAAGCAAAGAGATCGTCGTTGGTCTGCAGGCTGATCAACAGCAAGTGCAACTTAAAATATATGCTACATCTGTGTTTGAAAGCGCGGAGGTAAAAGTTGAAACCGTTAATGGAGACGAAATATATTCTTCAAAGGAGAACCTTTCACCGCTGAAGGCATTTATTTCATCTTTTGGAATGCCCGGAAAAACAATATTAAAAGACCTGGTTATTGCTGTTTATCACAACGGGAGAAAACTGATCGATGTTAAATATGAAGAAGCGGTCGAGCAGGAGATCCCCGCTGCAGCGCAAGCAGCAAAACGTCCGGCGGAAGTTGAAAACAATGAGCAGCTTTTCCTGACCGGGCAGCACCTGGAACAGTATCGTCACGCCACCTATAAGGCGGCAGATTATTACGGGGAAGCGCTTCGTCGAGATCCGAAAGATATCCGTTGCAATAATGCGATGGGTTTGCTGAAACTGAGACAAGGTCATTTTGAAGAAGCGGAAGCATATTTCAGGAAAGCGATCACGACTTCAACCCAGCGCAATCCAAATCCATATGATGGGGAACCGTATTACAACCTCGGATGGAGTTTGCAGATGCAGGGCAAATACGATCAGGCGTTCGATGCATTCTATAAAGCCACCTGGAATCATGCGTGGCAACATGCCGCATTTCTGAACCTGGCAAGAATTGCGTGCAGGAAAAATGATTTCGAGGAAGCGTTGCAATTAATAGAACAATCGATCGTCCGGAATTATCACAGTCATACAGCAAGGCATTTGAAAGCTGTTGCATTGCGAAAGCTGGGACGTATGAACGAAGCCGTATCATTTATCGACGAGTCATTAAAGCTTGATCCATTCAACTTCGGATGCATTTTCGAAAAAATGCAGATGATGGCCACTTCCTCTGCGGCGGATGCAATGTCCAGCGAATTGTTGACGCTTAGCCGGAACTGGGTTCATAATATCCTGGAATACGCGTTGGATTATGCCCACGCCGGCCTCGGAGAAGAAGCGATCAGGCTATTGCAACTTCATGTAAAATATGCGGAAGAGAAATATCCGATGACTTTGTACTGTCTTGGCTGGTTGTTTCAGTTGAAAGGCGATGATGTAAGGGCTGCGGAGTTCTATTCAGCTGCCGGAAACCTGAACGCTGATCATTGCTTTCCTAACAGAATGGAAGAGGTAGTGATATTGAAAGCCGCTATGGCCTTTAACGGAAATGATGCAAAGGCGCCTTACTATCTGGGCAATTTATGGTATGACAAACGCCAGTATGAAGACGCAATAAATTGCTGGGAAAGATCGGCGACTATCGATGAAAATTTTCCCACCGTTCACCGGAATCTTTCCCTGGCCTATTATAATAAACAGCATGACGAGAATAAGGCACACGCATCTTTAACAAAAGCATTCGAACTGGATACAACAGATGCGCGTGTGCTGATGGAACTTGATCAGCTGCGTAAGCGGCTGGATCATGATCACGCCGCACGCCTTGCTTTCCTGGAAAAATACTCATTGCTGGTTGAATCGCGTGATGATCTCTTTCTTGAATTGATCACGCTGCACAATCAACTGGGGCATTTTGAAAAAGCAAAAGAATTGCTTGCCGGAAGGAAATTTCATCCATGGGAAGGTGGTGAAGGGAAAGTGGTAAATCAATACCTGATCTGTTACATCGCACTTGCGCGGAAAGCGATCCAGTCGGGAAATTATTCAGCAGCTATTGGGCTGCTCGATCAGGCAGCTGAATATCCGGATAATCTCGGAGAGGGGAAGCTTCCTGGTGCGTCGGAGAATGATCTCCATTATCTGAAAGGAATGGCCTTGCAGCGGATGGGTGATGATACGGAAGCTGACAGAATGTTCCGTTTGGCTACTGAAGGGAACAGCGAGCCTGCGCAGGCAATATTTTATAACGATCCGCAACCTGACAAGATCCTTTACCAGGGATTGGCCTGGATAGAACTGGAGGAGAAGGAAAAAGCGTACAGCATTTTCCAGAAGTTGATCTCGTTTGGCAAAGCACATATGGACGATAAGATCAGTATTGATTATTTCGCCGTGTCGCTTCCGGAATTGCTGGTATTTGATATTGACCTTGATCTCCGGAATAAAATACATTGTCTTTACCTGATCGCATTAGGCGAACTGGGACTTGCAATGATGGAGGGGCCTGCTGCTGGTGATCTGTTTCAGAACGTACTTGCACTGGATAAAAATCATCAGGGTGCATTATTGCATAAAGATCTTAAACATCAATTGGCCGGAGCGATGAAAGATTCCGCATAATATACTGATTACACTGACGATGTTTTGTGCTGTTAACAAATGTTGTTTTTTATCATCATAAAATAATCCATCTTATTCAACCGATAATCCATTTCCTTCGGTTAAGGTTAATGATACATTTGGGTTGGGTTCTGGATTCACTTCTTCAAACAAACTTGCGTATGAGAAATTTCTTAAATGCCTCCCGGCATAAGGCACTTTTTGTGCAAACGATAATCCCTTTACTTCTACTAATTTTTAGTCAGCATGCGTATGGTCAGGCAAAACTGATCAATGGGCGTGTGTTGGGTGCTGATCAGGCACCGTTGTCTGGTGCTTCTGTTACCATTAAAGGAGTTACCGGTGGTACGACCACAGATGCGAATGGACGCTATTCTATTATGGCATCTGCTGGTGATAGCATCCAGGTCACTTCTATCGGTTATGAAGCTGCAACGATGGCTGTTGGCAGCGGATCGGAATTGAATTTTAGCATGACCGGCACAGCATCTACATTGAGTGATGTCGTGGTGGTGGGTTATGGTACGGTCCGTCGCTCAAATCTTACTGGTGCTGTAACGACGGTCAGTTCAAAAGATCTTACAAAATTACCAGCCGCCAATCTTGATCAGGCGTTGCAAGGGAATGTACCTGGACTGTATACACAACAAAGTGATAGAAGTCCGGGTGCGGGCGTTTCGCTTGCGCTTCGCGGTAATAATTCCTTCTCGGGAAACGCTCCTCTGTTCATCGTAGATGGATTTCCGATTGCATCCGGTGGTGGTGTGAATGCGATCAACCCGAATGATATCGAATCAGTGTCCGTTTTAAAAGACGCTTCATCTGTAGCGATATATGGAGCACGCGCGGCGAATGGTGTGATCCTGATCACCACAAAAGCGGGGAAGGCCGGAAAGAATTCATTTGATGTGAATGTGTGGACAGGTTTCAAATCGTTTTCGAATCCGATCGATTTTATGAATGGCGATCAGATCGCGCAGATGAGAAGGGAAGCTTATCAGAATGACAATGTGAATGGCGGTGTTGCCGTATTCCGGCCGGAAGAAGAAGCGATGCTGCAAAGCGGAAAATCAACCAGCTGGCTGGACGAGGTTACCGGATCAGGAAGAATTACACAAAACATTCAGCTTGCCTTTTCCGGAGGTACGGAGAAAACCAGGATTCTCGTGAGTGGTAACTTATATAACGAGCGAGGCGTGATCAATAACTCTGATTATCTCCGGGGAAGTTTACGTTTGAACCTGGTGCAGAAGATCGGTGATAAACTGACGCTTACCTCCAACAATAACCTGAGTGTGCTGACTGGCCGTGGTGTAACCGGGCCAAGTGTATTGTATCCTGCATATGTAGGTAATCCGCTTGCTCCGATCCGGCAGCCGAACGGACAGTATTACACAATGCTGATCGGTGTGGGAAATACGCCATGGGCAAACCCGGTAGCGTACACGGAGATGATCGATAATAAATATGTACAGCCGGTGATCACGAGTTCACTCGCGCTGGAATACAGGATCCTGAATGGTTTGAAAGTACGCACGCAGATCAGCGGCGAACTTGATTCTTGGAAAGAGAATTTCTATGTGCCGATCGCGCTTTCTGCCAACCATGAAGAAAGTGGTCGGGTAGCCAATGGTTTTGCGCGTGTTTCCCACAACACGAATTATAACTGGATCTCCGAGACTGTTCTTTCTTATAACAAACGTTTCGGCAGCCGTCATGAAGTGGATGCCGTAGCCGGCTATTCTGCGCAGCAGAATCGCTGGGAGCGTACGCAGGCTTCTGCTTCAGGTTTTCCCTTTGATATATATGGAACATGGAATCTCGGTGCTTCAACCGGTACACCCCGTAAGCCGGTATCTGACCTGCAGATCTGGACGATGAATTCCTATATCGGTCGTGTGATCTATACATTCGATTCGAAGTATATCGCCACGGCTAACTTCCGTGCCGATGGCTCTTCAAGATTCGGCTCAAATAACAAATGGGGTTTCTTCCCAAGTGCTGCGTTCGCATGGAGAGCTTCGGAAGAAAACTTTATCCGCAACCTGAATGTGTTTGATGACCTGAAGATCAGGGCGAGCTACGGTTTGGCAGGTAATGCGAATGCATTGGGCGTTTATTCAACGCAGGCGAGAATGTCTCCGGCATCTTTTAACTGGAATGGTATTGAGGCCCCGGGTTATTACCCATCACAGTTGGCGTTTGACAACCTGAAATGGGAAACAACCAAGCAATTCGATCTTGGTATTGATCTGTCAATATTGAAGCGCCGGTTGAACATCACTGCTGATTATTACCTGAAAAATACACGTGATCTGATCCGTCAGTTGCCGATCCTTGCTGTATCTGGTTTCCAAACAGGATGGGCAAACCTGGGTAACCTGCGTAACGAAGGGGTGGAGTTAGCGATCAAAGGCCTTATTATTGACCGTGAATTGAAATGGAATGCAACGTTGAATCTTGCTACCAATACAAACAAACTGACTTCTCTTGGTGATGGAACAGACAGGATCGGTACTACGCACTTTGTCGGTCAGCCGATCGGTATCGGCGCCCGTTACCTGATCGAAAAAACCGGGATCTGGCAGACAAGCGAAGCCACACAAGCGGCATTGTATGGCGCCCGTCCGGGTAATGTGAAATACAATGATCTGAATAAGGATAATAAGATCGATAATAATGATCGCGCATTCTACGGTAAGCTGTTTCCTGATTTCTATGGCTCATTAACAAATGAGATCTCTTACAAAGGGTTTGATCTGAATACATTCTTCACGTTCGAAGCAGGTAGAACGATCTACAATGGTTTGAACTATAAATTGCTGGCGGGCGATGGTTATGATAACCACCGGATCGAAATGCTGAACAGGTGGACACCTTCCAATCCAACAAACGAATATCCAAGAGCAGCGATCGGTTATTCAAACCGTTCCAGCATGGCTTCAACAGAATTTTTGGAGAAAGCAGATTTCATCAAGCTGAGAAGTTTGACACTGGGTTACACGTTCCCTGCATCTGTAACAAGAAGGATCTCCAGCAACAATCTGCGCGTATACGTAACCGGGTTGAACCTGTTTACGATCACAGGGTACAGCGGAATGGATCCGGAGGATAGCGATCTGGGTAATACCGCCAGAAACGCACCTTATCCGATCACCCGCACGATCATCTTCGGATTGAATCTTGGTTTTTAATCCAATCATTATTTAAATCACTTGTCATGAAACTTACTTGTTATATACTGATCCTTTTCACGGTGCTGGCTTCATCCTGCACCAAGGAGTTCCTCGAGGAAGATCCGAGAACATTTTTAACCCCCGGGAATTTTTACAAAACAGAAGCAGACCTGCAGATGGGATTGAATGGAGTCTATCGCACTCCACAGGATCGCTATTCGAATATGTGGGGTGCTCCCTGCTGGTTTGGCTGGGCAACAGATCTTGGTTACCTGACGCCGGCCAATGGCCACGCATTCCATAACCAGCCAGCTCACCTCCGCGCTGATTTTAATCCGGCTTCTGATATGCCCTGGAATATGTGGGATTATATCTATCGTCACGTAAAAGATATCAACTTTTTGCTGGCCGCGGTTGACGTGGTTGATGCTCCCGCCGCTGCAAAAACAAGTATTGCTGCACAGGCAAGAGCATGGCGTGCACATCTGTATTTTGATGGCGTACGCATCTTTGGCGCATTGCCGCTGATACTTGAACCGGTTTCAGATGTAAAAGCATTGAATTCGTTGACACGTACACCCGCAGCGCAGGTGTATGAGCAGATCATCAAAGACCTTGAATTCGGGATCGCCAGTCTTCCTAATACTTATACCGCCGCTGCGGATAAAGGAAGGATCACCGCTGGTGCTTGTGCCGCAATGCTGGCACGCGTGTATATCACTATGGCCGGCTACCCGCTTCGCCAGACCGACAAATGGGAAAAGGCGCGCGTACTGCTGAAAGAATTTGTGGATGATAAGAAATATGGTGCGCAATATAATTTGTGGCCGGAATACAGCCAGGCTTTCGCTGATGCAAATATCCAGGGTGGACAGGAAGCCGTATGGACAGTCAACTTCACCCGTGGTACATTCGGACAGGGAAGCCAGGTACATACCGACTTTTCACCGATCGAATTGTATTATGATTCAAGAGCAGGATTGACACGTGGTGGAGGATGGAGCAACGAATTGCCTACAGAAGCATTCCTCGCTTCGTATAACCAGGCAAGAGATAAACGTTATACGTTCACTTACTGGAGATCTACGGCAGATCTTCCGACGGAATATGCTGCGATCAATAACAGCGCAGGTGGTCCGGTGGTTTTTGCCGCACCGCATATAAAGAAGTTCAGGGAAACATCTCCGAATGATAACTCGCAGGGTTCCGGACTTGATCATTACATCATTCGCTATGCAGATGTATTGCTGATGTATGCAGAAGCTATCAACGAAACAAACGGAGCAAATGCGGCGAACTATGTAAATCTTGTAAGAAGACGTGCGGGGCTGGATGATCTTCCGGCCATGTCACAAACTCAGTTGCGCGATCATCTGCTGCTTGAGCGTGCCTGGGAATTGTGTTTTGAAGGTGAGCGCCGTTTTGAGCTGATGCGTACGGGCACTTATTATTCAAGAGTGAAGGCGTGGAATCCGCAGGCAGGCGCGAACATTGTACAGAACAAACATGAGTTGTGGCCGGTGCCGCAACGGGAGATCGATATCAATAGTAATTTATTACCCAATAATCCGGGTTATTAAGTTTCGTTAAGCAGTCAGTTAGCAGAACCCCCGAATGAGGCTTGTCAAAGTCTTTTCGGGGTTATGCTTAGGTTCCCGCAGATGACGCTGATTTATCAATTTTCCCGTGTAGTTGCGGGATCGACTTGCAACTTTCTGAATTTGATTTCACAGATGGCGCAGATGACGCTCTGTTGTAAGAAATTGATTTGCGGAATCTGCGGGAACCTTTACGCCAGTCAAAGTTTGAGAAGTCTCTAAACTAAAGGAAATTATGAATGAAGTAAAATCGGCGAAGTTCAATAACTCCTATATAATTGCCATCTCTTTCATATCAGCATTGGGTGGATACTTATTCGGTTTTGATTTCGCCGTCATTGCCGGAGCACTACCTTTCTTAAAAACAATGTTTGATCTCACTCCATTGCAGGAAGGTTTTCTGACCGGTTCGCTGGCTTTAGGATGTATTGCCGGAACCTTGATCGCCGGTTCTGTAGCGGAGAAGTATGGACGGAAACCGGCATTGATGAGTGCCGCATTGATCTTCGCGCTGTCTTCTTTAGGCATGGCATTTTCAGGGTCGCTCCCTGTTTTTATCGCGATGAGATTTGCCGCAGGCATTGGCGTGGGGATGGCATCCGTGCTGAGCCCGATGTATATCGCTGAGATCTCACCGGCAAGTGTAAGGGGAAGGAATGTATCCATTAACCAGCTGACGATCGTGATCGGCATATTGATCACAAACCTCGTGAATTATCTTCTTGCGGATAGTGGCGTGGATGCCTGGAGATGGATGTTTGGTCTAGGTGTGATTCCTTCTGTGTTGTTTTTTGCAGGCGTGTTCTGGCTGCCTGAAAGTCCGAGATGGTTATTGAAGAACAATAAAGGAGAGGCGTCAAAAAAAGTGTTACTGAAGATAGGGAATGAAGCATATGCGTCCTCGGTGACGAATGACATCAATGCTTCATTGGTGAATGTGAAGAAGCAATCCTGGAGAGCATTGCTTGATAAGGCAGTGTTCCCTGCATTGGCAGTTGGGATCGGGCTGGCTGTGTTCCAGCAGTTGTGCGGCATCAATATCATCTTTAATTACGCGTCGACCATTTTTGCTTCGGTAGGAGCGGGGATTGATCAGCAGTTGCTGGGAACGGTGGGCATTGGTGTGGTGAACCTCGCATTTACTTTACTCGCGATGTGGCAGGTGGATAAGCTTGGGCGCAGACCGTTGATGCTGATCGGCTCTATCGGGTTGACCGTTTTGTATATCGTGCTTGCGCTGGCATTGAAAGCGCAATTGAGTACTGCCTGGGTAGCGGTCTTTGTATTTCTTGCGATCGGCATGTATGCTACTTCGCTGGCACCGGTTACCTGGGTGCTGATCTCGGAGATATTTCCCAATAAGGTCCGCGGAATGGCGACCTCCGTGGCAGTTGTTTTTCTATGGATCGGTTATTTCGTTCTGACATTCACCTTCCCGATTTTGATAGAAGCAATGGGAAGTACGTATAGTCCCTTTATTCTTTACGCTGGAATTTGCCTTGTGGGCTTCCTGTTTGTAAAAATGAAGGTGAAGGAAACGAAGGGCCGGACGCTGGAGGAAGTGGAGCAGGTGATGGCGGGACATTAAAAGGAACGCGGCGGAAGCGGCGATACGCAACGGACGCCGCAAAACAGCCGTGGAAGATATTTTAATTCGTTGCGCTCGCCGCGCATCGCCGTGTCCGCTGCGTTCCTTTTACGCCGATGCTATTAAATGCTGCCAACACGAGGAGGATTGCCCGCTTACCTGTAATTTAGTTCCTATGAATGAAACGAACGACAAACAGCATGCTCCAACAGGGTTCGAAACCTTCACAATAGATAATGGCATTATCCGTGTTGTACTGCTGAATTACGGAGCAACAGTGGTAAGCGTGGAGGCACCGGACCGAACCGGCAAAACCGCTAATATCGTTGCCGGATTTTCAAAGCCGGAAGAATACCTGGGCCTTCATCCTTATTTCGGTTCAGTGGTGGGACGGTTTGCAAACCGGATCTCCGGGGCAAAGTTTGAGCTCGATGGTGAAGTGTACCAGCTTTCGCTGAATGAAAAAGTGAACCAGCTTCATGGCGGCTGGGAAGGGTTTGATAGAAAGATCTGGCAGGTAGACAATGCATCTTCCAGCTCGGTCACCTTCAGTTATCTCAGTGCAGATGGTGAAGAAGGTTACCCTGGCACTCTTCGTGCGACCGTGAAATATTCACTTGCCGACAATAATACTTTGCTGATCGAATACAGTGCGGAGACCGATAAGCCAACGATCGTCAACCTCACCAATCACAGTTATTTTAACCTGTCTGGTTTTCAAGATCCGGCGATCCTTGATCACACGCTACAGATCGTTGCCGATAGCTATACCGTCAAGAATGAAACAAACACCTCGAGCGGTGAGGTTCGAAAAGTGGAAGGGACGGCGCTTGATTTCCGTGTTGCAAAACAAATAGGAGAAGGCATTGAAGAGTTTGGAGCAGACATGGGATATGATCATAATTATGTGCTGCGTGACAGCCCTCCGGGAACACAGGCATTTGATAAATCGAAATTTAAAGCGGCAACTTTAAAACATGGGTTAAGTGGCCGGATAATGAACGTATACACCGATCAGCCGGGAATGCAGGTGTATACAGCCAACTGGTGGAAAGGAGAGATCACCGGTGCACACGAAATTCCTTACATAAAACATGGAGCTGTTGCGCTTGAAACACAGGCTTGGCCTGATTCCCCAAATCATGCGAAATTTCCGTCAACAATACTGAGACCGGGAGAAGAATACCGGTCATTCACTGCCTATGAATTCCTGGTTGAGTAATACCGGGATACATTTATACAATCTCAGATCTTAAATCATGCGTATGTTACGTTTCTTTTCTTTGTTAAGTGCATCGTTTTTTTCGCTTATTGCAGCCGGCCAACAGACCATTCCCTTACTGACAAAAAATAATGCGCTGGTTCTCCAGGTGGATGCACAGAAAAATGTGAACACTATTTATTTTGGTGAGAAGCTGGGTAATACGGCTGAATATGCGAAAGTGCTTTCGATGTACCGGCAGGGAGAAGAATACACCGGTGTTGCAGATGCTGCCTATAGTTCAGCCGGTTCAAAAGATCTGTTTGAGCCCGCCATTTCTGCGGTACATGCTGATGGCAATACCAGTCTAGATCTCGCTTATGTTTCGCATAACAGCGAAAACATCGGGAAGGGTGCAACACTAACAACGATCATTTTAAAAGATCGTGTTTATCCATTCCAGGTAAAACTGTTCTATAAAACATATGCCGACCAGGATGTGGTGGAGATCTGGAACACGATCAGTCATACGGAGAAGAAGCCTGTTGTGCTGACCAAATTCGCTTCCGCCAATCTGTATTTCCGCGCACCAGAATTCTGGCTTAGAAATTATCATGGTGAATGGGCCCGTGAGATGCAGCCGGAAGAAGCAAAGCTCACACATGGTATCAAAACACTCGATACGAAACTGGGTGCAAGGGCAAACCTGTTCCAGCCGCCATTGTTCATGGTGTCTATGGGTAAACCTGCAACAGAAGATGACGGTGATGTGTTGGTGGGTTCTGTATCATGGACAGGAAATTTCAAAGTAGATCTTGAACTGGATAACCGTGATAATCTTCGTTTGACAGCAGGGATCAGCAATTTTCAGTCTGCGTATACATTGAAACCCAATGAAGAATTTGAAACAGCGAAATTCCTGTATACATTTTCATCTAAAGGAAAAGGATTGGCCAGCCGCAACCTGCACAACTGGGCAAGAGAGTTTGGAATGGTGGATGGACATGGATCAAGAATGACGTTGCTGAATAACTGGGAAGCGACCTATTTTGATTTCAACGAACAAAAGCTGGCGGACTTATTAAAAGATACGAAGAAGCTGGGTGTTGATCTCTTCCTGCTGGATGATGGATGGTTCGCTAATAAGTATCCGAGGAATGATGATCATGCAGGGTTGGGCGACTGGAAAGAGAATACAAAGAAACTGCCGAACGGTATTTCTTACCTTGTCAAAGAAGCGACAAATAATGGCGTGAAGTTCGGGATCTGGATAGAACCGGAGATGGTCAATCCGAAGAGCGAGTTGTATGAGAAACATCCTGACTGGGTGATCAAACAACCCGGCAGACCGGAGCATTATTTCCGCAACCAACTGGTGCTTGATCTGACGAACCCAACAGTACAGAATTTTGTATTTGGTGTGGTGGATGATCTGCTGACAAAGAATCCTACGCTGGCTTATATCAAATGGGATTGCAATGCGGTTATCTATAATGCGCATTCTGCTTTTTTGACCAATCAGCAACATCTGTATATCGAGTATGTGCGGGGCTTGTATAAAGTGTTGCAGCGGATCCGTGCGAAATATCCAACGATCCCGCTGATGCTGTGTTCGGGCGGTGGCGGACGTGTTGACTATGGGGCGTTGCAGTATTTCACAGAATACTGGCCGAGTGACAATACAGATCCACTGGAGCGTATCTATATGCAGTGGGAGTATTCTTATTTCTTCCCGGCCATGGCGTCTTCGAACCATGTTACTGAATGGGGCAAGCAACCGTTGAAATACCGGATCGATGTGGCGATGATGGGTAAAATGGGTTTTGATATTGTGATCAGTAAATTGCCGGAGAAGGAGCTTGCGCTGGCGCAGCAGTCGGTGCGGGTGTATGATTCTGTAAAGAACGTGATCTGGCATGGTGATCAGTATCGTTTATCTGATCCATGGAAAGAGCCGGTGGCTTCGGTGATGTATGTTGATCAGCAGAAAAGCAAGGCAGTGGTGTTCAATTATCTCGTGAATAACCGGTATGGTCAGGGGTCGGTGATGCCGGTGAAGTTGAAAGGGCTGGATGCCGGCGGTCAGTACAGGATCCGTGAGGTGAATGTTTTACCGGGTTCGAGGTCGGCTATCGATGCTGCTAGAACTTATACGGGCGAATTCTTGATGAAGATTGGATTTAATCCGGCAGTGAGGCAGGGAAGGAATAGCGTGGTGTTAGTGGTGGAAAGGGTTTGATCTTCGATCGGCGTTATTTAGTATCGCAAAGAACGCAAAGGGCCCGCCAAGAACGCAAAGGAGCACAAGAGAACGCAAAGGACCCGCAAAGAACGCAAAGGGGCGCAAAGCACGCAAAGGGCCGCAAAGCACGCAAAGACCTCCTTAGCGTGCTTTGCGGCCCTTTGCGTGCTTTGCGATACTGGAGTTTTTATCATTTTTTGAGGTTAGCAGATGCTGTAAGTGTTTTGCATTTTCAAACGCATTGCCTATCGTATTATTGAAATACGCATATACCGTTCTCCCATCTTTCAGCCAATCTTTAATTTGCGAAGCCTGCTGCTCCAGAAAAACATCGCTGTATGAATCTCTATAATCTCCTTTCGGTCCATGATACCGCAGGTATACAAAGTCTGCCTTGTCTTTCACTTCATTCATCTTCGCCTTGGGATGATCATGTAATACCATTCCTGCGGAGAACTCATTCAGCAGTTCCCGGGTTTCGCTGATGTACCAGCTGTTGTTCCGGAACTCTACCGCTTTATGCCATGAATGGTCATAATCCAGGGTGCTTATCTTTTCAAGGATCCGCTGCACTTCATTGAAATGATCAAGCGTGATCTTTCCGGGAAATTGAATAAGGAGGCTTCCTTTTTTATTACCGAGGCCCTTAGCTGTTTGCATGAACTTTTCAACAGCTTCTTCATTCCATTCCAGGTTTTTTGCATGACTGGCTTCTTTCGTGAGTTTTATAGAAAAGCGAAATGATGGAGGCACTTCTGTTGCCCATTTTTCATACGTTTTTTCCTGTGGGATTTTATAAAAAGAGCTATTGATCTCGACACTGTTAAAGATGCTGGCATAGTAATGCAGCCGGCTTGATTGCTGAAAGACGGGTGGGAAAGTTGTTTTATTACCGGGAACGACTACGTTGGAAGTACCGATCCAGATCTTGTTGGCGGGTGTCATAAGGGTGAGAGAACAAATGGTATGCCCGTCCCGCGTTTGCGACATGTACAGTTCTTTAAAAACGGTACGA
The DNA here is from genome assembly GCF_022012415.1 of Terrimonas ginsenosidimutans. Taxonomy (GTDB): domain Bacteria; phylum Bacteroidota; class Bacteroidia; order Chitinophagales; family Chitinophagaceae; genus Terrimonas_A; species Terrimonas_A ginsenosidimutans. Next base: position 226,478 of record NZ_JAKLTR010000004.1, on the reverse strand, counting down.
TCGGGCACTTTTGCGGTTGTAGGATTAACGCGAGGGAAATCCCAGGTACGCCAAAGATCTTTGTACTATTTAACCTCTTTATAGTCGGATTAAATATCTGCAAATACCCAATCCGTCCATGTTAAATTTTCCAATGATCATATCACATAAAGGGTTTAAGACGTCACCTTTTTTGTAAACACTTAAACCTGCCATTTTATGAATGGGATTCTCTTCAGCATTTCATCGCTGTTTTTTGCCGTGTCATTTTCTGCCCAACCTGAACTCAAGAACCTTTCATTAACGGATCCAGCCATGGATATTATTTATATCGGCGTGGTGAATGATCTGGCAGTAGAAGGTGTCTCTGAGAGGCAGAATATGGAGGTTGTTGTCGGGGGAAAAGACGCTGAGGGATCAAATGGCCGTTATTATGCGATGGTACATACACCCGGAACTGTTAAAGTGGATGTTTACAGAAAAGTACAAGGCGACAGGCGGTTGCTGACCAGTAAAGTGTTCCGTTCTGTACTCCTGTCACGCCCGAAGGCCAGGCTGATGGCTGCGGCAGATAGTAATTTATCAGTTGGCGTTATCATTGCCAACCCACAATTGGAAACCTTCTATCCTGGTAGCCAATTCAAGTCTGACTGCGATATCAGCAGCTTCATGCTGAAGATAACCGATAGCAATGGCGAAGAGTTGCTTGAGCAAACGGGCGGCGAAGAAAACCGTCTGACGGAGAAGATGATCACTTTGATCCGGAAACTTAAGCCAGGAGATAAATTGTTTTTCGACGAGATCCGGGTATTTTGCAGGGACGGACGGGGGCAGAAATTTGAGCCGTTCACCGTATATATAAAGTGAGACAAAGTTGCTCATTGTTGCAATTCATTGAATTTAAACGGAATAAAGGCGTTTTTTTAAGCTATCCATTCCAGCCTGCCGGAAGACACCGGGACAAACGGCTAAAAGACCGCATGTGGTTACTTATACGCGACAACTACGCCTGGTATACGCGACAACTACGCTTACGATACGCGACAACCCCACCCACAGACCGGAGATATAGTACAGATACATAGCTTAAGTACGCCCTGAACGATGGATCATCAGCTTGTGCAACTTTTAAGAGTGGAAGGACAATATGAAAGCTGAAGAGATCGAGGTGATGATTGTGGCTGAGGGAGCAGGGTAAAGCGAAATGAACAGGGATGTTCGTGATGGGTAGAATGAAATTTTATTGAGCCCATTCGGGCGATGAAATCCTTACGGATGCGGCGGAAACGGACTCAGTCCCCGGAATCCGACATTCGGTCCCCGATATTTACGTTTAGGACAGAAAATTCCGCCTTTTGCCCTATTATTGGTCAATTTTGCAGGAATTCATGGCTACCAGGAAAGACACATTTTTAAACAACAAGTACAGGCGGATCCTCTTCATCGTTTCAGCTTTCTTTTTGTCGTACCTGATCTCCTTCATCCTCGATCCTTATGCATATTTCTGGCAGGTCTATTTCGAGCGCAGCCTGTCGGATATGATCCTTGAATGGACGATCACCCTGGTTTTCTGTATTCTTGTTTCAGAGGCCAGTATCCGGATCGGCAATAAATTGAACGATCATCTTCCCTGGACGGAACGGCCGGGCAGGAGATTGATTGCGGAAGCTGGTTTCAATATGCTGGCTGTTTTTATCATCATCGGCATTATCAGTGTCGTTTGTTATTTCTTTCCTCCGGATGACAGGCTTTTTACCATTCGCCCTAACTATATTATTGAGCGTAATCGTGGCATGCTGCAATGGGTGGTGGTAAGCTCGATGATCGCGTTTATGATGATCGCCATTAATACCGGCAATTACCTGATCGTGAACTGGAAGAATACCGCCATCAAAGCAGCTGAGTTGAATGAAGTCGCCATGGAAGCAGAGTTACAGGCATTGAAACTCCAGATCGACCCCCATTTTGTATTTAATAATCTCAGTGTTCTTTCGGAACTCATTCTCGAAAGCCAGCAGCTCGGCTATGAATACGCAGAGAATTTTTCGAAGATCTACCGCTACATGCTGGTCAGCTCCAGGAAGAATACAACCTTGCTGGAAGATGAACTGAAGTTTCTCGACGCTTATATGTTCCTGATCAAAAACAGGATCGGCGAAGGCGTGATCTTTGAGATCAATGTAAGTGCAGACAGCCGGAATTTGTACATGCCTCCGCTTACGCTGCAGTTGCTGGTGGAAAATGCATTAAAACATAATAAAACGAGTAAGAAAGATCCGCTAAGGATCAGGATCTATACTACCGAAAAAAATGAACTGGTAGTGGAGAATGCCCTGAGGCCGATCGAAAAGCCGCTGGATTCTTCCGGTATTGGAATACGAAACATTGTGAGGAGATACGATCTTCTGTCACAACGCCAGCCGGAGATCTATAAAGACGAAAATATTTTCCAGGTAACCATTCCTCTTATCAAAGCATGATCAATACGATACTGATAATAGAAGATGAGAAGCCCAATGCTGACAGGCTGCTGCGGTTGATCCGCACGATCAGGCCGAAGGCGGTGGTCGTGGCTGTGCTGGATAGTATATCGGATAGTGTTGACTGGTTCCGTAAGAATGAACATCCGGATATAGTATTGATGGATGTGCGTTTGTCAGATGGGTTAAGCTTTGAGATCTTTGAAAAGACGACGATCAATTCCCCGATCATCTTCACCACGGCGTATGATGAGTATGCAGTAAAAGCATTCAAGTATAACAGTGTTGATTATTTGCTGAAGCCGGTGGAGCAGGAAGAACTGGCGGCGGCATTTGAGAAGTTTGAAACAATACCTTCAGCTGTTCAGCAGCCGGCGATTGAAGGGCTGATCAATTATCTGCAGCCGAAGGAATATCGGGGGCGGTTCTTATTGCCGTTCCGTGATGGGTATAAGACTGTACTGGTAAGCGATATCGTGTTCTTTTATTCAGAGTTGAAGATCACGAGAGCGAAGCTGTATAATGGGGCAGACGAGATCCTGCCGCAAACGATGGAGGAATTAGAGCAGCAATTGAATCCGAAACAGTTTTTCAGGGCGAACCGGCAATTCATCATTCATATTGATGGCGTGAGCCAGGTGCATAATTATTTCAATGGAAAGTTAAAAGTGGAGATGAAGGGAAATGCGGACACGGAGATCATTGTGAGCAGGGATAAAGCGCATTTGCTGAAGGGGTGGATGGATTATTGAATGGCGTAACAGTATCGCAGAGGGCGCAAAGAGACCGCAGAGAGCGCAAAGTTTATCTTCGCGCTCTCTGCGGTCTCTTTGCGCCCTCTGCGATACTTAAATGTTGATCAGACAGGTATGGACAATAACGGTACATTATTTCCCGAAGCCATCATCCTCGTCTTGCTTCGGTGCACCAGTGAATTCCAGAACCCGTATTTATATGGCACCATCACCAGCAGGTCCGCATTCGACTGCACAATTTCTTCACGTATCGCATCGATCACTTTCCTTGATTCTATATTCTTGTGGTAATAACTGATGCCGGACATTACCTCTGAGATCTTTTCTGTTTCCGCACTGGTACTGATCAGTTCGTCAATTTTTTCCCGCACATGAAATACTTCTACTGTTGAACCGAAATCCGCGGCAACTGTTTTTACCTGGTCAAGAATATGTTTCTGCACACCTCTTACGATATCAGCCGCAAAAAGGATGTTTTTGATACCCTTGTATTTTGCCTGAAGAGGAACAGCGAGGATCGGTGTCTTTAAGCGGTGAATGGCTGTAGTGGTGGTATCTCCCAGCAGATCCTGTTCGAGATATTTGCCGGCCATTCCCAGTACGATAAGGTCCGCGCTGAATGACTCAATGCATCTGTTCAATTCTTCAAAGAAATTTCCTGTTGCGAAATGCGGTACAACCGGGATCTTATAAGCTGAAGAAATGAGAGTGGCTGTTTCGTTCAGCTGATTGCTTTTTACAGTGATCAGTTCATAGAGGGCTTCGCCGGAGATCCTTGCATTCATGGCGTGAATAGACATATTATGCAAATGAAAAAGGATCAGTTCATATTGTTGTTCGGCGGCTGCGGCGGCGGCGTATTGAAGGGCATTGTCCGCTTCGGCAGAGAAGTCTGTGGCTACGATTATTCTTTTCATTGGGATGATTGTTGGATAAAACTATTTAATGCTATAACAGTAGTGGAGTGAGATTGTTCTGAGATGGAGAAAGATGTTTCCGAAAGGAGATTTTGGGTTGCTGAACCGTCTGGCGTAGGAGTATCGCAAAGGACGCTAAGAAATCGCAAAGTCCGCAAAGCATTCCTGGCGTCCTTCGCGGTTTCTTAGCGTCCTCTGCGATACTCTTACGCCAGACTAATTAAAACATCTTCGGTCTCCTCCATTTTCGCTTCGGCCCCGATTAATTCCGGTTGGGTCGCTTTTGATCGCCTGGTCAGCTGTTTTTTATGTTTTTTTGCGCCCTGAAATGTAATTACAGATATGGCAAAAAAAACTCAAACCAACATCAGCCTGCCGGCCACTTTCTTCTCGCTGGCAGTAATTTTAATAATGTCTTCCTGCGGCGGAGGTCAGCAGCCCGCTCCCCAGTTCGCCCCTACGGATGTTGATTTTCTGACACTCGCTTCCGGCGAAGCAAGTGTTGAAAAGAAATATCCCGGAGCAGTTGAAGGAACCGTGAATGTAGACATCAAAGCACAGGTAAGCGGTTATCTCGATCAGATCTATGTAAAAGAAGGCGATTTTGTTCAGAAGGGGCAATCACTGTTCCGCATCAAAGGCGATGTGTTCAATGAACAGGTGCATAACAGCGAAGCAGCATTGAAAGCCGCCATCGCTGCGCAGGCCAATGCCCAGCTGGAGATCGAGAAAGTAAAGCCACTGGTAGAAGGTAAAGTCATGTCTGAAATGCAGCTTAAAACTGCGCAGGCAAATTATGATGCGGCCACTGCACAGGTAGCGCAGGCGAAAGCCGCCCTTGGCTCTTCACAGATCAATGCGGCATTCAGCCTGATCAAAGCGCCGGTCAGCGGTTATATCGGACGCATTCCGAATCGTGTCGGCAACCTCGTAACACCGGCAGACGTTATGCCGCTGACTTCCCTGTCAGAGATCAACCAGGTGTTTGTTTATTTCTCCTTAAGCGAAGCTGATTATATCTCTTTTGTAAAAGACAGGAAAACGGATAAAGGAATGAATACCGTTTCCCTGATCATGGCAGACGGATCTGTTTATGATCAGAAAGGAACGGTCGAGATCGCGAGCGGTAATATCGAACGAACAACGGGAAGCATTCCGCTGAAAGCGATCTTCCCTAACCCTGACAAACTCCTTCGCTCCGGCGGTTCCGCGAAAGTGGTGATGACCCGTACGCTGGATTCCGCATTGACCATTCCCATGGCAAGTGTAAAAGATATACAGGACAGGTTCTTTGTCTTTACCCTTGCAGACAGCAATAAGGTGGCGATGACGCCGATCGAGATTGCCGGTCACTCCGGAAACAATTACATCGTAAAGTCTGGTTTGAAAGCAGGAGATAAAGTGGCGTTGAATCGTATTGATGTACTCAACGAAGGTATGCCTGTTACACCGGGCACACCGGCCGCAGCTACTGATTCAACTGCGAAAGCGAAGTAAACCAACCTTCAAACAGATTAAAGGATTCAAAGCATGTTAAAAAGAATAATAGACAGGCCAGTGCTGGCCACGGTGATCTCCGTGGTATTTGTGATACTGGGTATAATCGGGTTGATCCGCCTTCCGGTAACAAGGTTCCCCGATATTTCTCCGCCCACGGTGGCGGTAAGCGGTAGCTATCCCGGCGGTAACAGTGAAGCGGTTCTCCGTTCCGTGGTAACGCCACTGGAAGAACAGATCAATGGTGTGGAGAATATGCAATACATCAGCTCCACAGCAAGTAATGACGGTTCATTTAATGTTCGCGTGATCTTCAAACAGGGAGTGGATCCTGATCAGGCAGCTGTGAACGTTCAGAACAGGGTGCAGCAGGCAACACCGATCCTTCCACAGGAAGTGATCAGGATGGGACTGACCACCTCGAAGCAGCAGAACAGCATGATCATGATCTTCAATATTTATGCGGAAGACAATGCGAAGTATGATGAACTGTTCCTTCAGAATTATATCAATATCAACCTTGTTCCGCAGATCAAACGGGTGCCGGGTGTAGGCCAGGCACAGATCTTCGGTGGAAAGGATTACTCGATGCGCGTCTGGCTCAACCCGCAGAAAATGGCTTCTTATGGATTGATCCCGGAAGATGTTACTTCCGCTATCTCTAAGCAGAGTTTGGAAGCGGCGCCGGGTAAACTCGGTGAAGAATCCCATGCAGATCTGGAGTTCGTGATCCGGTATAAGGGAAAGAAAAACATGCCGGAAGAATATGAGAACATCGTAGTGAAAAGAGAAGGGAATAATCTTGTAAGGTTGAAAGATCTCGCACGGATCGAATTCGGTTCTATCTATTACGGGGGTAACAATATTGCCAATGGAAAGAATGCGGCAACAATTGCGATCCTGCAAACCTCCGGTTCGAATGCGAATGAGATAGAAATTGGTGTGAAAGCAGAACTGGAAAAAGCATCGAAGTCTTTCCCTCCGGGAATTAAGTACGCGAGCCTGATGAGTACAAAGGACAGGCTGGATGAAGCAACGGGACAGGTGAAGACAACATTGATAGAAGCGTTCATTCTGGTGTTTATCGTAGTGTTCTTATTCCTGCAGGATTTCCGTTCGACGATCATCCCGGCAATTGCGGTACCCGTTGCGATCGTTGGTACCTTCTTCTTCCTGCTTGCGTTTGGTTTTACGATCAATATCCTTACACTCTTCGCGTTGGTGTTGGCGATCGGGATCGTAGTGGATGACGCCATCGTGGTGGTGGAAGCGGTTCACAGCAAGATGGAAGGATCGAATATGAATGGTAAGGAAGCGACGCATAGTGCAATGGGCGAGATCACGGGTGCGGTTATTTCAATCACGATGGTAATGGCTGCCGTGTTTATCCCGATCGGGTTCATGACGGGATCATCAGGATTGTTCTATAAACAATTTGCGTATACACTCGCGATAGCGATCATCATCTCAGCGGTGAACGCACTTACGCTGACTCCTGCATTGTGTGCGCTGTTGTTGAAAAATCCGCATGCTGATGGTCATGGTAATCATCCGAAGAAGACCACCTTCAGCAAACGATTCTTCACTGCCTTCAACAGCAGCTTCAATAATATGACGGGTCGTTATGTAAGAGGGGTAAGATTTTTGGCAAAGAAAAAACTGATCGGTGGCGCATTGATCGCTGTAATCATTGCGGCAGCTGTATGGCTGATGACAAGTACCTCGAAAAGCTTTGTGCCGATGGAAGATGATAACTTCATCGCCTTCGCGGTAAGCATGCCTCCGGGTACGGCACTTGACCGTACGACCGTCGTCGCAGGAAAAGTGAATAAACTGCTGGAGGAGTTCGAAGCGATCGAGAATACCAATATCATTACAGGGTTCAATATCCTGAACAATAGCGCAGGCCCTGCCTATGCAATGGGTTTTATCAAGCTGAAAGAAAAGAAGGATAGGGGCGCTGTGCAGGATATCGATGTAATACACGGAATGATCTCGGAGAAATTCAATACCGTGAAAGAAGCTACGCTGATGGCATTCCGTTTCCCGCCGGTTGATGGTTATGGTGTGTCGAGTGGTGCGGAGATCGTATTGCAGGACAGGATGGGTAAAAGCCCTGCGTCATTGAAAGCGATGGCGGATAATGTGATCGGACAGATCATGGGGCAACCGGGCGTGCAGTTTGCGTATACCACCTTCCGTGCAGACTTCCCGCAGCTTGAACTGGAAGTGGATGAAGATAAAGCCAACCAGCTTGGCGTTGATGTAAGCAGTATGCTGAACACGATACAGGTTTATTTCGCCGGAGATCAGTCGATGAACTTTACCAGGTTTGGTAAGTTCTACCGGGTGAATGTAAAGGCAGATGGGATCTTCAGAACGGATGAAGATGCATTCAACGAGATCTTTGTACGTAATGAAGCTGGTCAGATGGTTCCCGTTAAATCAATGGTAACGCTGAAGAAAGTATACGGACCGGAATCTGTAAACCGGTATAATCTGTACAATTCCTTAACGATAAATGTTGTCGCCCTGCCTGGATTCAGCAATGGTTCGATCATGGAATCACTGGAGCAGAATGTGCTGAATAAACTTCCGCTGGATTATAGCTATGAGTGGACGGGGCTTAGCCTGGAAGAGAAATCTTCCGGCGGTCAGACCATGTTCATCCTTATGCTCAGCCTGTTATTTGTGTACTTCCTGCTGGCTGCACAATATGAGAGTTATTTGTTGCCACTGGCGGTATTGCTATCGATCCCGACGGGCGTTGTTGGAGCTTTCCTGGCGATCAAGGCAATTGGTTTGGATAACAATATTTATGTGCAGGTAGGTTTGATCATGCTGATCGGTTTGCTGGCGAAGAATGCGATCCTGATCGTGGAGTTTGCCGTGCAAAGAAGGAAATCCGGATTGTCTATTCTTGAATCGGCGCTGGATGGAGCGAAAGCGAGGTTGAGGCCGATCATCATGACCTCTCTGGCCTTTATCGTAGGTATGATCCCGCTGATGCTGGCGAAGGGCGGCTCTGCCATGGGTAATAAATCCATCAGTACAGGTGCGGCAATGGGGATGTTGAGTGGGGTGATCCTGGGAATATTCGTCATTCCATTATTGTATATGTTGTTCCAGTATCTGCAGGAAAAAGTTTCCCGGAAAAATAAAGTGATTCCTTCTTAAACTCAGTATAATGAAATTATTGAATCGATATACGGTATCAGGCGCTATAATGGTGTTGGCGCTTTCTGCCTGCACTGTCGGGAAGAAATATTCCCGGACGGAGTTGAACATGCCTGATTCTTTCCGTGAGCAGCCCGTTGCTGTAACAGGTGATACGGTGTTGCTGCCCTGGAAGACATTTTTTAAAGAACCCGTGCTTGTAGCACTGATAGAAAAGGCACTGGCAAAAAATAATGATGTTGCTGTGGCAATGATGACGATGCAGCAATTGGATCTGAATTACAAACAGGCAAAGCTTGGATTGATGCCTACGCTTGACCTGAGTGTGGGTGCGAACCGGAACTGGTTGTCGAAAAATTCATTGAATGGATCACTCAGTGAGCAGTTCATCGGAACAAGCTACCTCGATGATTACAGCGCAACGATCAGGCTTTCCTGGGAAGCGGATATCTGGGGTAAAGCGAAAATGCAGAAGCAGGTTGCATTGTCTAATTATTTCGCGCAAAAGGAAAATCTTTCTGCATTACGGACGCGCTTGATCGCGCAGGTGGCGCAGGCGTATTATAACCTGATCTCTTTGGATGAACAGTTGAACGTAGCGAAGAGAAATGTGGTGTTGGGCGATAGCACGCTGTACATGATCCGTCTTCAGTATAGTTCCGCGCAGGTGAATTCGCTGGCGGTTGAGCAGGCTGAAGCGCAGAAGAAAACAGCAGAGCTGTTAGTGCCATTGGCATTACAGGACATCGCCGTCCAGGAAAATGCGTTGAGCATTCTTTGCGGAAGTTATCCGGAGGCGGTTGACAGAACGGGTAGCCTGGATGCGGCAATGCCGGAGGAGGTCTTTCCAACGGGAGTACCGGCAATGTTATTAAGCAGAAGGCCTGATGTGAAAGCGTCGGAGTTTGCAGTGATGGCGGCTAATTCACAAACAGGGTTGGCCAAAGCGGCGATGTATCCGACATTGAGTTTGACGCCTTCGATTGGAACCAATTCATTCAAGTTTAACAGCTGGTTTGATCTGCCGGGGTCGTTGGTGAAGAATGTGGGGGCTAACCTGACGCAGCCGATCTTTCAGAAGAAGGCCTTGCGGACGGCATATGAGGTAGCGCAAATTGAGCAACAGAAAGTGGCGCTTCAGTTCAGGCAGTCAGTGTTGACAGCTGTGGGTGAGGTGACGGATGCACTGGCGAAGTCGAAATATGCCAATGAAAGGCGGGTGCTGGTTGATCAGAAAAAAGCATCGCTTACAAAGGCGACGAATGATGCGTTGTTGCTTTACAGGAATGGATATGCGAACTATCTGGAGGTGATCACAGCGCAGAATAATGCGCTGCAGAATGAGCTGGAAGCGATCAATATTAAACGTGAAAAGCTGAATGCGTTGACGGATTTATATAGGGCGTTGGGCGGTGGAGTGGAGTGAATCGCGCCCCTTGTTTTGCAACTGGCGTAGGAGGAGCGCGGCGGACGCAACGATACGCAACGGCCGCAACGAAAATACCCGGGAAAATTGTATTTCGCTGCGTTCGCCGCGTATCGCCGCGTCCGCCGCGTTACTCCTACGCCAGTTCTGACTTTTTAATACTCAACTGGTAATCTGTTTACAATTCTACGAATACCGTCCTTCAGGAAGACTGTTTTGAAATTGAGAATAACTCCCAGTCTTAGATCGAGGAACTTCAGATAGGTTAATGTTTGTGCGAAGTGTATATCGATGAGGGCATCGACGCATTTTATTTCGATCAGAACCATATTTTCTACTACAAGATCTGCGCGGTAGCCGCATTCGAGTTTTATGCCTTCAAGAATTACAGGGATAGGAACTTCCCGGCGGACGTTCAGTCCTGCTTTTTTTAATCGATATTCAAGATAATAGGAGTAGACGGACTCAAGCAAGCCGGGACCAAGCTTTCTATGAATGTAAAAGGCTTCATCGAGGATTATCTTAACGATTTCATTGTGTGTCATAGCTGGTAATTTTTATCAACGCGGAGAGCGCGGCGAAACACAGGTTTTTCCCCGGCTGTTTCGCTGCGTCCGCTGCGTATCGCCGCGCCCGCCGCGTTCCCCAAAGCAATCTATTACAAGCATCTCCATGATCCTCGGGTAAAACACCGCTCAAAAATGTTTTTTCCCCATAAAAAGTAAGAGTCCGGAAAAAGTTATGTGAATCCGCCTGATTGAGCTATTTTTCGTTTAAGCCCGATCCGGTTATGGGTAGAAGATCTGTGAAAAGGGAAGTTATGATCAACCTTAAAAAATCCAGATGAAACTTTTTCTCACTGCCTGTTCTTTCCTGGTATCCGGTGTACTGCTCCAGCTTAATGCCCAGCAGGAAATAATGCAGCAGATAGCACAGATCCGCAAAATGCCCCTTGACACTTCCCATGTAAACAGCCTGCGTCGTTTAGGCGGACAAATCACCGACAGCACTCTTTCAAAACAACTGCTCGATGAAGCTTTGCAGAAAAGCCTCCAGGTAGGCCATGTCAACACGATCACCGATTGCTATCGCGTATTAGGAGTATGGTACAGCAGTTATGACCTGAAAGATTCTGCGCTGCATTATTACCGGTTGTCCATGCAATCTGCTGAAAAAAATGACAACCTCTTCCTGATCGCCGGTGCACAATTCAACATGGGAAATATTTATTACTGGCAGGGTAAGTATGATAGTTGTATCATTTATTATCAACGAGCCGCAACGGTATATGAAGGCCAGGAGATATTGAAAGATAAAAGTGTTACAGAAAAGCAGCTCGACCGCCGTAAGTCTGATCTGTATGGTAATATGAGCGCAGTATTCAACATGCTGAAGAACCTTACCAAAGCGGACGAATACATTGATAAAGCGATCGCGATCTCCAAAAAATATAATTCGTCCGCAGCAGCTGATGCACTGGCATTTTATATGCAGACGAAAGCGGATAATTATACGGCCAATGGATTTGTTGAAAGAGCATTGCGCACAAGGCTTGAATTCCTGGGCCAGATGCAGGAAGGACAGAATGCAAAAGTGTATCTACAGCAATCTTATCAGAATATTTCCCGGGAGTATTTTTCGCTGGATAAGATCGATTCATCGCGGATATACGCTGATAAGAGTCTTGAACTGGCTTCATTATTAAAAGTCCCCGGAGCTATAGCAGCCTCTAATTGGCAGTTGGGGCGGATCGCGATGAAGAATGAACAATATGGGCAGGCGGAGAAATATCTGATGCAGACAAAAGACTTTTATGAGTCGAGCACGGATCCAGCAGAGCAGAAAGGTTACTATGATGTCATGCGCGAATTGAATTTTAAGTTGGGGAAATATAAAGAAGCGTATTTGTTCTTCGAGAAATACCAGGAGATCAATGACAGTTTGCTGTTGAGCGAAAAAGCCAGGGAATTTGCAGAACGGGAAGTCCGCTATGAGACGGAGAAAAAGGAAACGCAGATCGGGTTACAAAAAAGCGAGATCAGGCAGAAGAATGTGCTCAATTATTTTTTAATAGGCAGTTCACTGGCGCTGATCGTTATATTCTTTCTTACATACAGGAACTATAAGAACCGCCAGCAGCTGCAGCAGCAGCGGATCGGTGAGCTGGAAACCGAAAAGCAACTGGCTGCCACACAATTTCTGTTGCAAGGGCAGGAGGAAGAACGGAGCCGGCTTGCGAAAGATCTGCATGATGGCCTGGGTGGTTTATTAAGTGGTGTTAAACTTCAGCTGGGAGCGATGAAAGGCAACCTGGTCTTGAACGATACCAATACTATTGCGTTTGACAGGACCTTAACCAAACTTGATGAATCCATCAGCGAGATGCGCCGCGTGGCACATAACATGATGCCGGAAGCATTGCTGAAATTAGGATTGAAACAGGCGGTGTATGATTACTGTGAGAGTCTTTCACATGACCAGGCATTCAGGATCAATTGCGAGGTGCATGGGTTTGACATGCGGATGAATAGTTCTTCAGAAATGGTACTGTATCGTATTGTGCAGGAGTTGCTGAATAATGCGGTGAAGCATTCCGGGGCATCGGGTATAATGGTGCAGTTGATGCGACAGGAAGATGGCGTTGTCACCATTACGGTGGAGGATAATGGGAAAGGATTTGATATGGCGAATACTGATGTGTTGAGATCTGCCGGTGTGCGGAATATTCAGTCGAGAGTTAAATACCTGAATGGGACGATGGATATCAAGTCGGCACCGGGGAAAGGGGTGTCTGTTTATATTGAATGTAAAGTTGTTTGACTGGCGTGGGAGTAACGCAAAGAATGCTAAGGTCCGCAAAGGACGCAAAGGATCTTAGCGACCTTTGCGCCTGCTTAGCGCTCTCTGCGTTGCTCTTACGCCAGTCGAACAGCGCTAAGTTCTACTCATCCGTCCGGAAGGGCGATGCCATCAATCCCTCCTTGTTACGCAGGTTCGGATTCACCGGATTATCTGCCCATGCATACCGCACATATTTCGGTGCTTTAACGTCTTCATTCCAAATGATGACTGTATTACCTTCAATCTTCGCCGTTGCCCATACAAACTTTTTATCATCTCCCGCAATGCTGAATTCAGCAGGAAGCGCTCCATCGGCTGTCATAAGTCCACTGCCTGTATTACTGAATGTGATCACGATCTTATCCCCGTCTGCATTCACCGATTGTACCGTTGGTCCGGAATGAACAATATTTTCTTTGTACACGGTCTTATACGCCGCAATCGCCAGTCTTTCTCCTACATCTTTTTTGTTATCCGGATGGATATCATTCCATTCGCCCAGATCGATCGCAACCACCATCGCCGTATTGGGAACAGATAATGTTTTTCCCTGCGATTCTCTCATCATTGCCCAATTACTTTCTGCAGGCAGATAGTTGTAGTCCATGAATCCGGGCAGTTGGACATACAGGAAAGGAAGACTGTCGTTGTTCCATTTGCTTCGCCAGTCTGCGATCAGTGCAGGCTGCAGTTTTTCATATTGCTTCGGCTGACCTGTATTGGCTTCACCCTGGTACCAGCAAAATCCTTTGATGGTATAATTGATCACGGGAGCCACCATTGCATTATATAAACCGGCCGGTTGATTTTGTGCACTGATACCTCCTGCAAATCCGCCGGTTTGCGGACGATAGGCCACCCCGACCTTATACTGCCAGGTTCCCTTCAGGTCAACGGTATCTTTGCCTGAAAAGATGCAGTAAGGCTTATCCGGTACAAATCCCCCTTTACCAGCGGTATTGGTAACGCGGATCACAAAGAGGTTCTTTCCCTCTTTTAATAAGCCTGCGGGCACATTGTAACGGCGTTGGGGATACTGGTATGAAGTAGTGCCAACCTGTTTGCCATTGATGTACAATTCATCGGCATCAACGATCCTTCCAAGGAAAACCTTAGCAGGCTGACCAGCCATTGATGCGGGGATATGAATTTCTTTTCGATACCATACAACGCCATTGAGATCTTTAAGACCCTGGTCTTCCCAGTACCCGGGGATATTGATCGGATGCCATGCGACAGGTTGATAAGATGCGTCAGACCATTTGACCTGATCTGTCAGACCCCTGTCTTTTGGTTGCTGGAAATTCCCACGTGAAGATGCTGCCTTCCTGTTAAGCCCGTTGATATAAGCGGTGTCTTTATTACGCTGAATAGTTTGTGTGATTGCCGGGAACTCTTTGAATCCTTCTTCGCTTGTCCATGCTTCAACCGGTGTGCCCCCAACGCTTGCGTTGATGATGCCGACAGGGATCTTGTATTTTTCGTGCAGCTGTTTAGCGAAGAAAAATGCAACGGCTGAAAAAGGTCTTACCTGGTCTCCGATCGCGGGTTGCCAGTTGCCGGCAGGAAGATCAGCTTGTGGTGCATTCAGATTGGTCAATGTCGGGATCCAGTATTGCCGGATCTGCGGATAGTTCGCGTCAGCGATATCCTTTGCATAAGTTACGTCATGGATGTTCATCTGGTGCACCATGTTCGACTGACCGCTGCAGAAGAATACATCGCCGAAGAGCACTTCTTTCACAGAGATCTTATTGCTTGCAGCAAACTCAATCGTGTATGGTCCCCCGGCCTTCGTTGCAGGAAGCTGCGTTTTCCAGTTGCCGGATCTGTCTGTCGTTACAGTAAAAGTTTTCTTATTGAACGAAACCCGGATCTTCTCATTTGGTGCGGCCCAGCCCCAGAGGTTGATCTTCGCATCGCGCTGTAAGATCATACTGTCGCGAATGATAGAGGGCAACTTTATCTGTGCGGTGGCACTGCGAAAAGAGAATGCACTGAGCAGGGCTATGATAATTTTTTTCATCAATGATTATTGAATGGTAACAAACTGATCGATGACGTTGCTGGTCGTTTTGTTTTTCACATCTGGCTGTCCACCACCGATGCTGATCCTTAATTTTCCTGTTGGCTGATACTGGCTGCCGTCTTTTTCATTGATCAGCATCAGGTCTTCAGCGTTCAGTGTAAAGGTAACGGCCTGCGTTTCCCCCGCTTTCAATGCAACACGTTTAAAACCTTTCAGCATGCGTAACGGGGCCTTGCCGGTGGCACCGGGATAGGATGCGTAAACCTGGACCACTTCTTCTCCATTGCGTTTTCCGGTGTTGGTGACCTTACAGCTGATCGAGAGTTTTTCCCCTTTTTTCAACCGTGCGGGTGCTTTAACAGCAGCGTAGTTGAAGGTGGTATAGCTCAGTCCAAATCCAAATGGATATAAGGGCGTGCCTTTGAAATAGCGGTAGGTTCTTCCATCCATGGCGTAGCTGCTGAAGCCGGGAAGATCCTGGTCGTTCTTATAGAACATTACCGGCAGTCTGCCCGCAGGGTTATAATCTCCGAACAGCACATCGGCAATGGCCGTTCCCGCGCTCTGACCGCCATACCATGCATTCACGATGGCGGGAAGGTTAGCGTCTTCCCAGGGAATAGCGATAGCGCTGCCGGTCATCATGACGAATACAACAGGTTTGCCGGTTGCCTTTAAAGCCTTCAGCAGATTGGTTTGTACTGCTGGTAAGAGAATGCTTGTTCTGTCGCCACCATTAAATCCCGGCGCGTTCACCGGCATTTCTTCGCCTTCCAGTTGTGGAGAGATCCCGCCGGCGAAGATGATCGCATCGGCGGAAGAGAGTTTTTTTGTTAGTGCGGCGTAATCTGTTCGCTGGAAATTGCCGGTCCGGATAGCAACATTCGCGTTGTCATCTCCCTGCCAGTATTCCAGGATGACCTGGTAAGTAGAATCTTTTTTTGTTTCGAGTTTATGCGTTCTGGCTCCCCAGCGGTTGCGTTGCCATGCATCGATCACCTGTTTGCCATTTATGATCAGGCGATAGCCGTCATCCGCTTCCACTTCCAGCATCGTACTGCCATTGGCGGTGGCAGTGAACGTACTGGTGTATCGTGCGGAGAAGTTAGTTGCTGTCAGACCTGTTGCGATGATATCGCCTCTTTGCCAGGAATGGTCAACGGCATCTTCCGTTCTTGTCGTTACAGGTGATCCTTCCAGTTCACGGCCTTTGTAATATTCAGCTTTGAAGCCCTGCTGTCCGTTAAAAGCGAATTGCTTTTTGAGATCGGTATAAACAAGCAGGGTGTCGTTCGTGAAGTTGACACCTTTTTCATAAATGATCTCGACATTGCTTCCGAGCTTTTCCCGGAGGCCGTCAACAACAGTAGCGATCTTTGATGGAATGCCATTGTAGTTTCCTAATACTGAAATACGATTGTCTGCATTTGGTCCAACGATGGCGATCTTCCGGATGTTCTTATTAAGTGGAAGGGTGTTGTTGGTGTTTTTCAGCAGCACGATCGATTGCTGCGCCATCTTCAATGCATGTGCCTGGTGCGGCTGGCTTTCGAGTACGGATGCAGGCGTCTGTGCATATGGAACCATTGATACAGGATCAAACATGCCAAGCTGGTACCGGATCGTAAATAATCTTCTCAGCGAAATGTCCAGTTGTGCTTCGGTGATCAGTTTGTTGTTGACTGCGTCAACGAGTGTTTTATAAACGGTTTGCCCACATTCTACATCTGTGCCATGCAATACGGCGTCAATTGCTGAACTGGTTGCATCCGGATGTGTTTTATGGTATTTAAAGAAATCATCGATGGCCCAGCAATCCGATGTTACATAACCTTTGAAGTTCCATTGCTTGCGGAGGATGTCATTCATCAGGAGATCATTGCCGCAGCAGGGTTGGGTATTCACTGCATTATAGGCGCACATCACACCGGCAACGTTTGATTGCGTGATGAGTGTTTTGAAGGCAGGTAAATACGTATCCCAGAGATCATAGACCGTTGGATTGAAATTGTCTGCGTGACGGCTTGGTTCCGGCCCGCTATGTACAGCGAAGTGTTTGGCACAGGCTGCTGCTTTCAGGTAGCGGGGATCTTCGCCCTGCAGGCCCCGGACAAATGCGCGTCCAAGCGATGCGGTTAGGAAGGGATCTTCGCCATAGGTTTCCTGGCCGCGTCCCCAGCGTGGATCGCGGAAGATATTGATGTTCGGCGTCCAGTAGGTGAGGCCCATATATCTTTCGGCGGTTCTTCCCTGTTCGATTGCTTTGTTGTGAACCGCGCGTCCTTCCAGTGCGGAGAAATCGGCCATGCGATAAAGTGAGTTGGTATCCCATGTAGCAGCCATCGCGATCGCCTGCGGAAATACGGTTGTTCGGAATGGTGTCCGCGCAACACCGTGCAGCACTTCATTCCACCAGTCGTAAGCCGGAATTCCTAACCGGGATACAGCAGGTGTTGCATTCAGCATTTGTGCAACCTTCTCTTCAAGCGTTAGGCGGCTTACCACGTCATTTACTCGCTGCTCCATTGGCAGCGCAGTATTCCACATCGGGAATGTTTTGTAGTCCTGCGCTTTTGCCTGCATGGCAACAATCAATACAGCAAAACAGATCGTTCTTTTCATATACATTGACTTATGTGATCATTTCTTATAGACAGCATCATTGTTCTTTACTTCGAAAAATTCGAAAAGGGCAGCATTGGAGGAAGGCTGTCCGTTGGATGTCGCATACATACCGTAAACGCTGCCGACGAAGCCGCCGGCGGTTTTTGTACTGAGGTGTTTCGCATCAACATCTCCCTTCAGCAATTGCCATTTATTTTTCCTGGTGGCATAGAAGAAGGAGTATTTGTCTTTATCAGCCTGGATCTTCAAATAAATAAAATGATGTGGAGGCGTGGCGGGAATACTCGCCAGCAGTTCATTTTCCTTGTACAGTGCAACAACCTGTTGCCCGTTGATCGTCGTTCTGCACAGAAAGTAATAAGCTTTTTCGTTTTGAAAGACTACGAGTCCTGCACGCTGATTGCTATCCGCTCCGTGAAATTCAACTCCGGTGGAGGCATGCCCTGTAAGATGCGGTTGATGAAATCCAATGAATGATGGATTTCCATTGCCTGACATTGTTTCCGGCCGCAGCTTTAATTGAAGCATTTTATGATCAGTGATCCTGTACCAGCTTTCGTGAACTGTTCTGAGAAAGCGATAACGTTTATTCAGCGTGTCTTGGGGGAAATTGTCATAAAATGTATAGTTGCCATTGAAGCGCGGCGTTTTGTTATTCTGTTTTGCATCGATGGGATAACTGTATTTAATTTCATCGCCACCGAGGTTAAATTCCGGCCAGCCCTCTTTCCAAACAACCGGCGCCATGAATGTTTCTCGGCCGGTATTGTAGAAATCTCCTTCGTATGGACGGCAGGCAAGGAATACACCCCACCAGTTCCCGTTCTTATCTTCCACGAAATCTGCATGACCTGCTGTTGTGATTGGATCTTTCCTGTTGGGGTCAAGCTGGCGTTGCGTAAGGATCGGGTTTTTATCGTAGGAAACAAATGGCCCTTCGGGCGACTTGCTTCTGAATACAACTTCGGAATGATCATAACCTGTGCCGCCTTCTGCGCAGATCAGGTAGTACCAGCCATCTTTTTTGATCAGGTGTGGTCCTTCGATCCAGACAGGTTTTTTTGACATATCTGTTCCGCCATTCACCAGTAATTTTTCTTCACCCACCACTTTCAGATTCTGCACATCGAATTCAAACATACGGATGGTTCTATGTCCCTCATGTAAGGAAATATTGTTAGGAGGAATGCTGTTGAAGACGATATAGGCTTTTCCATTGTTGTCGAAAAAGAGTGACGGATCGATGCCGTTTACCTGGGGGAGCTTGACAGGATCGCTCCAGGGGCCACGCGGATCTTTTGCCGTGATCACAAAGTTTCCGAGTTTGCTTACTTCAGTGCAAACGATATAGAAAGTTCCGTTGTGATAGGAGATGGCTGGGGCAAACAAACCTCTTGATACGCCGGCACTGTCGAGGTTCAACTGACCGGGTCGATCCATTGCATAACCAATCTGCTTCCAGTTCAAGAGGTCTTTGCTATGAAATAAAGGGAGCCCGGGGAAATAGGCGAAGGAAGAATTCACGATGTAGTAATCATCGCCCGCTCGGCAGATACTTGGATCGGGATAAAATCCTGCAAGAATGGGATTGGTGAATGATTGCGCATTCGATATCCGAGCCAGCAGGAGAGTAAGTAAGAGCAGTGAAGTTCTTTTCTTCATATAGATACTTTTTATGGATCCGGTTTCCGTGCGGGAACCTCCGCGCCATTCAGTCTTATGTTAGCCCCGATATGGATCGATGGTCCTGATCATTCCGTTCTCATCATGTATCAATTCCGTGACCTTTACACTTCTCAGGTGAGTAACTCCTTTTGATAAGCTGGAATCGTGATAGAAAAGGTACCACTTCTCGCCGAAGGCGCAAATGGAATGATGACTTGTCCAGCCCACCACCGGGTTTAAGATCCTTCCTGCATACCTGAACGGTCCATAAGGATTATCTCCAATACCATAGCACAGAAAGTGTGTATCCCCGGTTGAATAGGAGAAATAGTACTTGCCATTGTATTTATGTACCCAGCTTGCTTCGAAGAAGCGGCGGTCATTATCTCCTTGCAGGAGCGGTGAGCCATTTTCATCAGTGATCACAACGTCCTGTGGTGCTTCATCAAATTCCAGGAGGTCTTTTGTAAGACGTGCTATTTTACCACAGAGTGCGGGCTCATTGTCGCCGGGAATATGTACCAGCGGACCTTCGCCTTCCGCATTGAATGAGCCGTTTCTCCAGCGCTGGAGCTGGCCGCCCCAGATACCACCGAAGTAGATGTAGTATGAATCGTCATCATCTTTGAAAACGGCGGGGTCTATGGAAAAACTTCCTTTGATCGGTTTGGGTTGAGGAATGAAAGGTCCTGCGGGCGACTTACTTTTAGCAACGCCTATGCGGAAGATGCCTTCATGATCTTTTGCAGGGAAGAAGAGATAGTAAGTGCCATTACGTTCTGCGGCATCCGGCGCCCACATTTGTTTATCAGCCCAGGGTACATCATTCACATGCAATGCCACGCCGTGGTCCGTTGCTTTTCCATCAGGAGTGTCCATGGACAGCACATGATAATCTTCCATGGCGAAATGGCTGCCCAGATCATCGAAGGGAATATTTGATTCCACATCATGTGAGGGATAGATATAGATCTTTCCTTCGAATACGTGTGCCGACGGGTCTGCTGTGTAGATATTTGTAACGAGCGGTTGGGAGATCGCTTTTTTATTCAGTTCGTCAAAGTCGATGTGTTCAATGTTGTCTTCGGGCATAATGTATTTTTAATGTGTTTTACTATTGTATCTGACAGACGTAGGTTCCCGCAGATTTGCGGAGTTCTATGCACGGATTCGAAGATCCCAGTCAGGTATCAGCAGCTGATCCGCGCATCAGCGAGTTTGATCAGCATTCATCTGCGGGAACCTGCGCGCTCCGGATCTTGCGGTAATTAGCAATTTCAACTGCCTGTCAGTCTTCTCTGTTTAAGCTCTGCTTCTATCTGAAGTTCTTTCGTTTTATTGATCTCATAGAAAAACAGCAGCGCAGCGCCGATCAGGAATGGGATTGCCGGAAATACGCTTACCAGCAATTTGATGCCCTGTATGGCGGATTCGGGCTGTGCGTCTGTACTGTTTGGTGCATAGTGAAAGACGGAAAGGATCTTTGCAACCAGTGCACTGCCGATGCTCAGGCCGCCTTTCAGCCCGACCATCATCGCAGAGAAGATGATCGCTGTCGCGCGACGGTTATTTCTCCATTCGCTGAAGTCTGCCACATCCGCGATCATTGCCCAAAGCAATGGAATGGTGATGCCATAGAAGAATCCATGAAGGATCTGTGAGGCAAACATCAGTTTTACCGACGTTGGCGGAAACAGGATGAATGCGAGTACAAATAATGTGGAGATGAAAAGGGCAACACCGAACACATCGCGTTTACCGTATTTGTCTGCAAGTCTTTTTGATAAAGTGATCCCAACAATCATGAAGATGATACCGCCTGCATTGAACAAGCCAAACCCTGCAGATAATGCGTCTTCACCAAAGAAGTTCAAACCGATACCAGACAATGCATTGTTGATCGGAGTGATAAAGCTGGTAAGGCTTTCCTTATCTACATAATTCTTGAAATAGTAAACATATGAGCCGCCTTTCAGTGCGAGTGTGATGAACACGAGTGTGGTAAGCACGAGCATGATCACCCAGGGGCGGTTTTTAAACAGGTCGCCGAGGTCTTCTTTCAGACTTGATTTTTGCTCCGGTTTCGGAATGATACGTTCTTTAGTGGTAACGAATGTGATCAGCAGCATCACCGTACCGATGATTGCTAACCATGTCATCACTTTCTCAATACCGATTGCTTTGTCGCCACCGCCAGCTGATTCGATGATCGGAAGCATGAACACCTGTACAAAGAATTGTGCGAACATGACAGCAACGAATCGATAAGCCGACATGCTGTTTCGTTCTTTCATATCACCGGTGATGACCCCACTTAGTGCAGAATAGGGAAGATTATTGGCTGCGTAAAGCAACAGGAGCAGCGTATACGTGACGGCCGCATAGATGACCTTTCCTTTATAGGAAAAATCCGGTGTGCTGAATGCCAGCAGCGCAGCGACGCCGAGAGGAATGGCAGTGAACAGGATCCATGGTCTGAACTTTCCCCATTTTGAGTGGGTTCGATCCGCCAATGCGCCAATGACCGGGTTGAAGCCAAATGCGGCGATCAATCCTACCGTTAAGATCAATGCGGAAGCATCGTCAGCGTCCAGTTTGTATATATCCGTGTAGAAATAAGCGAGATAGGTCATCAATGTCTGGAACACCAGGTTGGCAGCAAGGTCGCCCAGGCTGTAACCTACTTTCTCCGCAACGGATAATTTTTGTGAGGTGGATGTGCTCATGTTGTTTTTTTATGTGATGATCGCTGAGGTTTGATAGGTTGAACAGGTTGAAATGAATTACAGTTTCTCACTTTTTTTTTGTTTCAATGACTTTGAAGAAAGCGGGTTTTGGCTGGAATTTACGGTCGAACAGAAGTGGGTAGTTCGTTCTTCCACGAACAGGCCAGTCATTCAGCCAGCTTTGTCCGTCATCCACTCCCCAGAAGGTAACGCGCGAGATCTTGTCTTTATGCTTCAGGAAGAGATTGAACAACGCTTCGTAATCTTTCGCGAGCTGTTGCTGAATGCTATCTGGTAAGCCGTTTGGATAGGGATTCATTCCCGGGGTGTTCGCCATTCTTGAGCTTACATCGGCACCCTGGAAGTTGCGGGGAAGTATTTCAACATCGAGTTCAGTGATCGCTACTTTCAAACCGAGTGCGGCATATTGTTCGATGCTTTCTTCAATGAACTTCAGCGGGATCTTCCCGAGATGCCAGTGGCCCTGAATGCCGACACCATCGATACGAACACCTGCGGCCTGTATCTTTTTGATGATCGCGATGCAACCGGCGCGTTTGGCTGGTTGTTCGTTATTATAATCGTTGTAGTACAATTCAGTACCCGGAGATGCTTTTGCCGCTAAGCGAAATGCTTCTGTTACAAAGTCGGGGCCGAGCCTGTCAAGAAAGATCGACTTGCGCATGGTACCGTCTTCATTCAGCGCTTCATTTACTACATCCCAGGAAAGTACTTTGTCTTTATAGCGGCTGGCAACGGTTTCTATATGATTATTGAAGAATGTCTTGAATGAGTCAACGCTTTGGATACGGCTGGCGAAGCGGGGAAGCTGACTGTGCCAGATCAGGGTGTGTGCTGTGATCTGGATATTGTTCTTCTTCCCGTAGTCAACGAGTTTGTCTGCCAGCGTGAAATCATACCGGTTCCATTCAGGATGAATGATCTCTGCTTTCATGATGTTCTCGGGAGTGGCGGCGTTGAATTGTTGTTTGACGAGTTTATCCGCCGCCGGATCTTTCTCTTCGATCTGTTGAGCATTCAAAGCTGTCCCGATGAGGAAGTCATCTTTAAACGTTTCTTTCAGGGAAGCGATGCTGCCGCCTGATGTGGTTTTTTGTGCGCTCGAGCAGCCAGCTGCCAGAAAAGCGGCAGTCAGTGCTATGGCGGGAATCAATTTTATATGCATGCAATCATTTTTTTTCTTTTGTGAGAATCGTTTCTTCAGGACCGAGATAAGATGGCTTTACATTACCGAAATCTACAACGATCTTTTGCAAGACCGGTCCCGGGGTTACCATCCAGTATTTCACTGTGTGCATTCCCGGTTTGGATATTTTATGTTTGGTCGTTTTGATAATGATGCTTTCCGATACCCATTTATTCCAGATCCCGCTGATAGAGTTCTTATCTTCTTTATTAATAGAGATGATCTGTGGCGTTTCGTCGTCAATGGAGATGGCGTACTGCAGACCTTCTTCAGATGAATAAAAATTGAGGGAAGGAGAGTGATACGTGTGTATGGAGAAATCTCCCGTGCTGGAGGTGAATACATCGTATTGCAGATGTGGACTGGTCTTTCGGGGCGTTTGAGCTGGTGCGGTTACAGGAAATGCCGTGATGGCTGAAGCTGTTCTTCCATGATCGGGCAGGATCTGCCATTTAACAGGACCAGCGTTTACAGCAGTTGTATAGTTGGTAGCGTCGATAGATACACCCGATCCTTGTTTTTCTAAGAAGGTATTTCCCCGTGATTTTGTACCGGCTGTTAAATGAGGTTGAATGTATGCTAAGACCGAATCGGATGGTGCTACAGCTGAGTCTGCTGGAAGATAGGTGACTGCGGGCATACGCTGCCATCTTGGTTCCTGCCAGGAGGTGTAGCCGATGTGTTTCTGGCTCATCATGTGGTTCCACTTTCCTCCATTTAACTGATGGTACTGAAGTGTGATCAGGGAATCATTTTCATAGAGCTTTCTGACATTGTCTGCGTAACCATTAGCTTCTATCCATTTATTAGTAGAGGCGTTTTTGTTAAGTGCTGCATTATAATACATCTCGTTCAGGTTTGCGCAGGCTTTTACGGGATGAAGTACAAGCTGGAAGAATGCATCTTTATATGCAGCCGGAAGCTGTGAGTTGATCTGTTCTGTTTTTTTGAGTAGGTCGTTATAGTCATTTACAACTGTATGCCATTCGGAAGGCAGGGTGTATGTCCTTGCGTCCAGTAATTCTGGTTTTCTTCTGCCATTGAATTTTGCATATTTGGCAAGAATCTCACCTATTTCTTTTGAATGTTCTGTTCCAAACTGAGCAGCCGCCCAGCTATCTGTATATTTCTGTATATCCGTTGGCCCGATCTTATCAGGATTCCATGCATAATCGAGAAAGAAGGAGATCGGCAATTCCATTGGTTTGATATCTCCCACATTCACGATCCAGATATCTTTTACATCATGCTTCCAGGCGAGATGCATTTGTTCCCAAACGCGGGGAAGCGGATTTGTGTTCAGCCATTTGTAGTTTCTTGGTCCGCCGACATAATCGAAGTGATAATAAATCCCATAACCGCCTTTTCGTTTCTTATCTGTTGGTTTGGGAAGTTTACGGAGATTTCCCCAGTTATCATCACAAAGCAGTAAGGTCACATCGTCGGGTACACGCATGCCTTTGTCGTAGTAATCCTGTACTTCTTTGTATAATGCCCAAAGCTGTGGTGTTTGTTCGGCAGGCTTTCCGGTTACGTCTGCAATGATCTCCCGCTGGTCTTTTACGATTCTTTCCAGGAGATCGGTTGCTGTTTCCCTGGACATTGGTTCGTCTCCATCGCCACGCATCCCGACAGATACGATCTTTTCATTGGTAGCTCTTTGCATTCCCCCGCGCCAGAATTCCTGGAGTTTTACTTTATTGCTGTCGTAATTCCATTTACCTGTACCGTGCCTTCTCCA
Source organism: Terrimonas ginsenosidimutans (assembly GCF_022012415.1). GTDB lineage: Bacteria > Bacteroidota > Bacteroidia > Chitinophagales > Chitinophagaceae > Terrimonas_A > Terrimonas_A ginsenosidimutans. Next base: position 201,413 of record NZ_JAKLTR010000004.1, on the reverse strand, counting down.
TTCATCGTGCGCACGCATCAGCGGTTCATGATGGGAGGTTCCGATCACGATCCCGTATTTATCGGCCATTTTTATATTGAGTGAATCATCGTCATAAAATGCATTTCCCCACATGGCCGGCCAGAGATAGTTGCCTTTCAGACGAAGGATCAGTTCGAATACTTTTTCGTAGAAGAAGTGGTTGAAGCCGCCGAATTTTTCTTTGCTCCATCCTGATAAAGCCGGGGCTTCATCATTGATAAAGATGCCACGGTATTTTACGGAAGGCTTATCAGTATGGGTTTGATTCTTTTTGAAAAAAAGTTCCTTCTTTGCTTTAACCGGCACATCTGCCCACCAATACCACGGCGAAACTCCGATCTGTTTGGAGAGTTCGAATACGCCGAATGCGGTTCCGCGCCTGTCGCTGCCTGCGATGATCAACTGGTTATTGTTGCTCTTCCAGGTAAATGCTTCCCATTGCTGGTTGATGCCAGTGAGATTGATCGTCTTCTTTGCTGCCAATGATCTGATCAATGAAGATCTGTCTGCTGATCCGATCACGATACTTGTTTTCCCTGTGATCGTTGAGCTGATCGCTGGTTTGATACCGGTCACTTTTTCAAGATCGGTTTGTAATAATATAGCTGATTGGCGAACCAGTTCATGATCATTCGGGTCAACGCAGATCGTTGCTTCCTTCAAAGAAAAGAATAACGGTGAGGCTTTTTCTGAAATAAGTGACTGTGCCTGTCCATAAATGGCGAGTACCGTCGTGATAAAAAGAAGAAGACGTTTTTTCATACAGTTATTTTAGAAGCCGACGCTGTTTCCGCCGTCAACGGGCAGGATCACGCCGGTGATATATTTTGCTGAATCGCTGGCAAGAAAGTATGCGGCTTCACCGATATCTGCTGCTTGCCCCATGATGCCCATTGGTGTTCGTCCGAATACTTTTGCTTTTCTTTCCGGGTCGCTGTCCAGCGCTTTCGCGGTCATATCAGAATAAATAAACCCGGGAGCGATCGCATTCACACGGATGCCTTTTGGCGAAAGTTCCACTGCCATGGCGCGGGTCATGCCGTCAATGGCTGTCTTACTGGCTGAATAGGCGATCACTTTAGGAATGCCGTATTGGGCAGCCATGGAACTGATATTAATGATGCAACCGTTTTCCTGTTTCAGCATTTGTTTTACCACTTCACGGCTTAGCGTGAACACAGAGCTCACGTTGGTCATGATCACCTGCTGGAAATCTTCATCTGTTACGTCGGTGAATTCTTTTTTCATATTGATCCCGGCATTGTTGACGAGAATGTCTATCTGCCCGAATTTGTCTACGATCTGTTGTATAAATTGGGGCAATGATTTGAGATCAGTCACATCACAGGGCTGTGTATGGCATAGTTCTCCCAGTTTATTTTTTGCCTCATTCAGTTTCTGTTCATTTCGTCCGGCGATGATGGTATCGATTCCCTGCTGCACAAATTTTTCCGCGATCGCGAAGCCCAGTCCTGAGCCACCACCTGTAACAATTGCCACTTTCCTTTTCATAAAATTCTTCTTTATTGGTTCGTTGATTTTGTTAAATGCCCGGCGCAAAAGGGAAGCGCAGGCTCTTGTAATAGTCGAGTGATCTATCTGGTTTTTCGTAATTCGATGGAATAGGCATTTTGCTGAATGTCTGGAAATACAGCAGGCAGGCATTGCGCCACCAGATCGCTTCTTCGTATTGAACGTTGAAAAGCATTGTGATCTGGTCAAAGCGTTGCGGGTCTACAAATGGCTGCATCTTTTTCCACGAGGCCTGCATTTGTTTTACTTTCTCCGCACCTGTATAGTAGTTGTAGCAAAGTTCTTCCCAGACATTGCGGCCGCTTTTCATTTTGAACGTCCAGGGAACATGATGAAACCAGAGAAGGTTCTTTTCTTCACAGGTATTTATATCTTCCCAGAGCTTTCTTACTTCAGGAGCGTACTGGCCGAGTGCATTGCTGCCTTTGGAGGTCCGGTCGAAACCGATACCGAGACTGTCGGCCTTATGGTAGTACACTGGATTCCATTCAGGGCGATTCAGATTGCTGACCCAGGGTGCAGGTCCATAGTGATGACTCGTTCCCATAATATGATGCAAACCGATCGGGTTCATGTATCGGACAACGGTTTCGCGGCTATTGCACATCAATGGGATCATGGTTGAAAGGAAAGCAGCATTATTGGAGAAACTCATCCGCAGCCATTCTTCGGCGATTTTTTCACTTGAAAGGGAATGATCCCAGGCAAGCCGACCGAGGGCGTACCAGTTTGCCTGCGAGAGCGGGTGACCTGTCCAGTTAATATCGCTGCCGATATTGGATACGCCTGCCATTCCATTCAGTGCATGCTGATCAACACTGCCGTCGATCACTTTTGCTACGGTGCTTCCTTTTCCTTTGCTGTAGGTATCGCTCTCCAGTGTTTCTTTAAATAAAGGAGCAAGGAAGGCGAGCGTTGTTCCCTGGCCGAGATATTCCTGTGTGACCTGGAATTCCATCATCAACGGTGTTTTCGGCATGGCGCCGAATAACGGATGGAAAGGTTCGCGTGGCATGAAGTCGATTGCCCCATTCTTTACCTGCACCATGACGTTGCTGTTGAATTTTCCATCAAGCGGAACAAAGTCGTCATAAGCCTGTTTATGCCTGTCGACAGGATTTTCATTACTGTATACGAACGCGCGCCAGATGATAATGCCTTTATGCGGAGCGATGGCGGAGGCTAGCATGTTTGCGCCGTCTGCATGTGTGCGTTTGTAGTCCTGCGGACCTGGCTGCCCTTCGCTGTTTGCTTTCACAACAAATCCGCCGAAGTCGGGAATCACCTGGTATATTTCACTGATCTTGTCATTCCACCATTGCTGTACCTGCGGGTCAAGAGGATCAGCTGTTTTTAGTTTGCCGATCTCTATTGGAGCGCTGAATCTTGCGGTGAGATATACTTTAATGCCGTAAGGTCTGAATGCATCGGCAAGTGCTTTTACTTTTTGCAGATAAGGTGGTGTCAGAAAAGTAGCGTTGGCATTTACGTTGGTTAACACGGTGCCGTTAATGCCAATAGAAGCGTTGGCTCTTGCATAGTCAACGTATCTCGGATCGATATAGCCCGGTAAGGTATGCCAGTTCCAGATAGAAGAACCTGAATACCCGCGTTCAACCGTTCTGTTCAGGTTGTCCCAATGATTCAGCATCCGTAATTTCATCTTCGGCGTTGATATGATCTGAAGGGAAGAGATATTCTGTTGAGTTTGTATCAGCCGGAGAAAATGGAATGTGCCATACAGTACGGCGATGTCCGTATTCCCGGTGATGATGATATGCTTCTTATTATTGACTGTTTTTGTGGCGATCACAAATCCTTCTTCTCCGGTTTGCTCCAGCAAGGATTTCAACCCTGCTTTGCCTGATACGCCGGCGGGATTGTAGGTTTCTGCTGACAGGATACCGTTTAAAGCAGTCTTTCCAGTTGTATCTATTTTCTTTCCAAGCAAGCCTGTGAGGCCGGAGATCAGTTCATTTTTTACGATGCGTAGAGTAGGGGATCCGGTATTTACAGCGATACTATTTATCTGCAGTCTGTATGAATTCAACAATGGTTGATTTTGCACAGGCACATAACGCATCCATAATTCATAACCTGTTTCTGCCCCCGCCTGCATAGCAAGCAGCATGGACAAAGCCATTGCCACTATCATCCCTGTTGTTCTCTTAATTCGTGTAATTCGTGTAATTCGCGTAATTCGTATCATTTTCATAATTGGCATCTCCATTATCATTAGCGTGCATTCGTGTTAGCTGGCGACCATTCGTGCTTATTTGCGCATAGAAGATTTACGGATGATCAGATCAGAATGTATCACGATCGTACTTGTATTTTCAATACTTGCCACTCCTTTCAGGTGATCAATCAAATGCCTGGCGGCGATGGTTCCCATATCCACGCCAGGGTAATCAATCGTTGTAAGCTGTGGTTCGACGATCTTTCCGATCGCGTCATTATTAAAACCAACGATGGCGATATCTTCGGGAACTTTCATGCCATTTTCCTTTAATGTTTGCATGCATACGGCGGCGGAGAAGTCGTTTGTGACAAACACGCCATCGGGGCGCGGTTTCATTTTCAGGATCTGCTTTGCGGCTTCCATACCACCCTGTTCGCTAAGATCTTTGATCAGGACATGATTTTCGATAAAAGGAATATCATTGTCGAACAATGCATCTTTATAGCCCATGTAGCGGCGTTTGTAAACATTACGCTTCAGGTCGGCGGTAACGAGTACAATGCGTTTACATCCCTGGCTGATCAGGTGAGAGGTTGCTTCATATCCGCATTTATAGTTATCGATGACAACTTTTGTGCTTTCGGAATTTTCTTCCACACGGTCGAAGAAGACGATTGGAATTCCTTTTTCCTGGAACGGTTTGAAATGTTCAAGGCCGGTGGTATCGAATGAAAGGGAGGCGATGAGGCCGTCCACTCTTTTGTGAAAAAGGTTGAGTGCGTTTGCTGCTTCTTTTTTGAAGCTTTCGGAAGAGTGGGCAATGATCAGATCATACCCGGCTTCGGAAGTGATCTTTTCGATACCTGCAAGAACGGAGGTGATAAAGCTGCTCTTCAGCTCGTGAACGACCACGCCGATCGTGTGGGTCTGTTGTTTACGGAGACTACTTGCAAAGGTATTGTGGCGGTAGCCAAGGGTTAGAGCGGCGGCCTGTACTTTTTCCTTTGTTTTCTTATTTATGGCGGGGTGGTTTTGCAAAGCCCGGCTGACGGTTGCAGAGGAGAGTTTCAGCTTTTCCGCTATATCATAAATGGTTATATCCTTTTTTGGCTTCATTTTTTTGCAATCGGTTGCCTGAAGATCGCAAAAAAAATTAAATATCAGTTCTCATTTTTGCCGAAGAGGCACGGACGATCAGTTCTGACCGGAGAGTGATCTGATTTGTCATATATAAGTCGCTGATTCCCTTGAGGTGACTAATAAGGTTAGAGACAGCCGTGGTACCGACGACCTCGCCGGAGTAGTCGACAGTCGTCAGATTCGGCTCAACTACCTTACTGATCGGGTCATTATTAAAACCAGCAAAGGCGATATCCTCCGGGATCCGGAGTCCGGCCGCTTTCAGACCGATCATGCAATGAACGGCCACCGTATCATTGGCGCAAAATACCCCATCCGGTCGTTTTGAGACGGGCAGGTCGAGGATATACCTGGCTGCATCGGTACCGGCATCTTCGGAAAGGGTACTGATGATATGTAATTCCTCTATAAAAGGGAGGTGATGATCTTTAAGAGCCTGTTGAAAGCCCTCCAGGCGCTGGCGGTATACATCCCTGAGGAGATTGCCTCCCAGGTGCATGAGGCGTTTGCATCCCTGCTGGATCAGGTGTGAGGTGACTTTGTAGGCTGCACCATAATTATCTATGATGATGGAGGTCGTATCTGCGTGCGGATGCACGCGGTCAAAGAACACAACCGGGATCTTTCGCTTGAAAAATGAATCTAAGTGATTGAGATTCTCTGTATTAGCGGAAAGGGAGATCAACAGGCCGTCTACCCGTTTATTGAACATGGTGGAGGCGTTTACAACCTCCCGGTCGGCGTCCTCAAGCGATTGCGCAATAATGAGGTTGTAGCCCTGTTTACTGGCCGCTTTTTCCATGCCGGCCAGAACGGACGACATGAAGTGGCTGTTCAACCTGGGAACGAGTACGCCCAATGTATGTGTATTCTTACTCCGTAAGCTGCTGGCAAATGTATTCGACTGATATCCAAGTTCTTTCGCGGCGTCGGCAATTTTCTTCCGGGTGCTTTTGCTGATCATGGTATTGTTCTTCAGGCCACGGCTGACAGTGGCAGCGGAGATCCCGAGGTGCTTTGCAATATCATAAATCGTTATTTCCCGGTCTTCTGACATAAGTTATAATTGCCTGAGCCCAAAGAAAATGTGATTTTTCGAAATAAAAAAATGCAATCGGTTGCGGATTTATATAATTTTCCTATATTCGTTGTGCAAGACTTCAGAAAGTCAGCCAAACGATTGAATTGTTATACTAAAACTGCTGTATGAAAAATGAATTTTTCCTCTGCCGGCTGCCCATTTTAGCGTGGATGACCATGTCTTTTTCCGTTATCTCTTTCCCGCAGCCATTTCCAGTTTTTCTTTCAAAAGGTTTTATTGCAAGGCACTCGTTTAGTTTTCCCCTCTCCGGAGTATCAATTACTCGCTCGTATTATTAATACTAACTGCTAAAAACAGCCAAACAATGATTATGAAAAAGAAAAACAAAAAGCAGCCGTCGGCAGGCTCATTATCAAAACTGCTGACGGGTGTATTTTTCATGGTGGTCATGCTGATCTGTTCCGGGGTTGCGTTCTCCCAGGACAAAACAGTCAGGGGTCGCATTACCACAACCACAGGTACGCCGATACCTGGCGTGTCAATCCAGGTCAGCGAAACGAATCTTGGAGCCACTACCAATGAGAATGGGGAGTTCTCTATTAATGCTGTTAAAGGAAATGTGCTGGTCGTTTCAAGTGTGGGGTATACAAACAGGCAGATTACTGTTGGGGATGATGTAACGATCAATATCCAACTTAGTTCGGCTGTTCAGGATATGGGTGAAGTGGTTGTTGTTGGATATGGCACGCAACGAAAACGTGACGTAACCGGTGCTGTTGTTTCAGTGAGTGAAAAGGCATTGCGTGAAGTACCGGTTGCCAATCTTCAGCAGGCGCTTATAGGAAGGGCAGCGGGTCTCGAGATACAGGCCATCGGCAATCAGCCGGGTGCGGGCGGTCAGATCCGCATTCGTGGTAACCGCTCGATCAGCGGTTCGAATGAGCCTCTATTCGTAGTAGACGGAATTCCGTATGACGGGAGCCTGAATGATATAAACCCTGATGATATCGCATCAGTTGATATTTTAAAGGACGCTTCTGCAACTGCGATCTACGGTTCGCGGGGTGCTAATGGCGTTATACTTGTTACAACAAAAAAAGGACGTAATGGGGAGACACGGCTTTCTTATAACGGATATTATGGCATTGGAAGTCCATTATATAAATATCCGTTGTTCAATGCGTCGGAATACCAATCGCTTCGTAATTTGTCCACATGGACGGCTGGCTATATGCCTGAGGAGCTTGTTGGCATAACGGAAGGGCGCAACACAAATTGGCAGGATCTTATGTACGAGAATGCGCAGCGCACCGATCATAATTTAAGTGTATCTGGTGGCCGCGATGGCAACACCTTTATGCTTGGCGGTGGGTATTACAAAGAAACAACTCTTATGCCGGGAGAGGATTATACCCGATACACTTTAAGAGCTGCTATAGATACCCGCGTTGGCAAACATATTAAGCTGGGTGTGTCTACTCAGAACACGGTCAGCATTGCAAAAGGTTCGCAATTTGTGTCCGGATCAGCAATGTTCCGTACGCTTGCTTTAAGCCCGCTGATGCCGGCGTACAATCCTGATGGAAGCATTTATCTTTTGCCAAATGGTAACGTCGATGATAATAACACAGACGGTCGTTACAATCCTTTATTACTTAAAGATGGTCCTCAGACATGGGTTGACCGTGTGCGTCGCCTTCGAACATTCAATACGGTGTATGCAGAGATTGAATTTTTCAAAGGACTTCGTTATCGTGCAAACGTTGGTCTCAACTATGCGCAGGAAAACAGCGGTCAGTTCCGCTCTGCCGATAGACTTCCGGCAAATCCAAGCTTTTTCCGTCCGGCACAGGGTAATATCGCGCGCGTCGGTAATGGTGAGACATGGGGGTATACAATCGAAAACCTTTTGTTTTATGATAAAACAGTAGGGGATCATAAATTCAATTTTACAGCTCTTTACAGTATTCAGGAAGCTCAATCCTTTAATAGTTTTGTTCAGAAAGATTCTATTACTGAGGACTTTGTTCAGTTCTATAACCTTGCACAATCGACACCGGTCAATTCTTCCAACACCGCTTTAGGCGGAGGGGAGTCAAAGACTTCGTTGATCTCTTATATGGCGCGACTGAATTATTCATTTAAGGATAGATATTTGTTAACGGCAACTTTCCGTCGTGATGGATCTTCACGTCTCGCACCAGGTAATAAATGGTTTGATTATCCGGCGTTGTCAGCTGGTTGGGTGATATCTGATGAGTCGTTTTTCAGTAATGTAAAAGCGGTGAATACGTTAAAGCTTAGGGTTGGTTGGGGTAAAACATCTAACCAGGCAATTGATCCTTATCAGTCGAAAGGTCTGGTGAACAACTCTAACGGACTTCCTGCTGGCAATACAGGAGGAAACGTGATCCGTTATAACTATGGTCCCACTGTTGTGACCGGCTATAATGTAATCACCCTGCCAAATCCAAACCTCTCATGGGAGTTTACTACTACTACCAATATTGGTCTTGATTTCGGATTGCTGAAAAATCGCATTACCGGTACCTTCGAGTATTACAACTCGCGTACAAAGGACATTCTTTATGCCGTAAATCTTCCTGTTACTTCTGGCGTAGCCGGTGGCTTCGTTACGAACATCGGAGAGATGGAGAATAAGGGAATGGAGTTTACTGTTTCTTCAGTGAACATTGAATCAAAGTCTGGCTTTAATTGGAGCACTGATCTTAATTTATTTTTTAACAACAACAAATTGCTGAAGCTTAGCAATAACGTTTCAGAAGACATCGGCAGTCAGTTGTTTGTGGGTCATTCTATGACTGCAATCTATGACTATGTGAACCAGGGTGTATGGCAGTTAGATGAAGCAGCAGCAGCAGCAGCCGTTGGCGCTATGCCTGGTCAGATCAAGCTCCTTGATTTTGGTGGAGCGAATGGCAGACCTGACGGAATGATCAGTTCTACCAATGACCGCCGGATTATCGGCGATATGGATGCGGATCTGCAGGGTGGCATTACAAACCGCTTTAGTTATAAAGGCTTTGATCTTTCTTCAGTGATCACGGCAAGATTTGGTGGCACACTGGTCAGTCAGATCCATCAGCCTTTGTCTTCTTATATCACATTCCTTGATGGACGCCGTAATTCTGTAAAGGTTGATTATTGGACCCCGACGAATCCTTCTAATTGGTTTCCTATGCCGCAAACGAATGTAGCAACTGTAACAGACGGATCCAGAACTCTCGGTTACTACGATGCGAGTTATATCAGAATCAGAAGCATCAATCTTGGTTATACATTCAACCGGAATTTTGTAAAGCGTCTGAATGCACAAAGCCTCCGTGTATATTTTACAGTTGACAACGTGGCACTTTTGTATTCTCCATATTGGGAAAAAACAGGGATTGATCCACAGGCGACAGCGTCAGGTGATCGCGGTGTAGGCGGTTCTACAAGCAATATCCGCACAAATGAAAGAGGCAATGGCGCTTTGGTTGTAGGATTGGGCACGCCTCCGAGACGAACATTCACATTTGGCCTTAACCTTTCGCTTTAACTTATTCTCAAAACTTAGTTATATGAAACTCAGTAATAAAATATTTATCGCAGCGCTTGCGACAACCATGCTCACAACGGGGTTAAGTTGCAAGAAGAAGCTGGAAGAGAATCCATACACGGTTTTTTCTGTGGATTATTTCAAAACGCCAAGCGGTTTTCAAAATGGTGTGAATGCAATTTATTCAGGCATGCGCTTTTTGTACGGCCCGGAAGGCGCTGTGGCAATGGGTGTAGCCGGTACAGATGAATGGGCTATGGCGAGCGAAACGCGGAGAGGTGCAGCAGGGGATCTGACAAGTTTCTGCGATTACAGCCTTGACAACACGGGCGGGTCAATCCTCACCCCATGGAACAGGAGCTTTAACAATATCAATCTCGCAAATGCCCTGATCGAATATGCTCCCGAGGTACAGATCAATGATGCGGACAAAAATGTAGCACTTGGAGAAATACGGTTTTTAAGAGCTTTGTATTATCTGAATCTTATTCAATATTTCGGTGCAGTTCCGATCGACCTCGGTAGCGGTGAGTTGAAATTTAATCAGTCACCATTTCAAGGTTTCAATCGCCTCCCGACAGCCGAAGTATTTGTAAAGAATTACAATACCATTATAGAAGACTTTACTTTTGCTACGCAAAACCTGCCTGATAGACGTCCAGCTGGTGCATTTAAACTTTCGAAAGCTGCTGCTTTTCATTTCCTGGCCAAAGCTTACCTCTTCCGGGGATATTCAGCTGCAAAGCAACAGTCTGATTTTGCGAATGCCTATACGGCAGCTTCTGAGGTAATAAACAACCAGGCTAAATACGGAGTAGCCCTTCAACAGACTTATGCAGAGGTTCACAGACCTGGTAATGATTATAACAGTGAGATACTCTTTTCTATCGAGCGTATTCCCGGGAATTTTGCTGCAAATGAAGTAGGAGATCCGCCTAACACCATCGGTGGAGGTAAAGGTGTAGATGCTGCCAACGATTTCTGCGGAGATTATACATCCGTATCAGCACCACTCGCGAGTTCAGGTACAAGACCTGTTAATACACGTACAGTAACCTATGGTCGACCGATTCGCCGTTTTTGCCCGACACCATGGCTGTATAACACTGCTTTTGCAGATAAATTCAATGATAGCCGTTATGAAGGATCCTTCCGTACTGCTTATATCGCTTCAGTAACCGGCGGTGGCTTTACCGCTGATGTAGATACTGGTTTTGTTATGGCGCTGACGAATAGAATTGCTGATTCTCTGAATGGCATTTCTCCGGCGGGACCAAGATTGAAACCATACCGCGTTATCGCTCCGCGTGAATTTTACTTTGTCGGTGGGCTTCTGGATGCAAGTACACAAAATATGTATCCAAGTCTTAGCAAATATGAAGATCCGGGAAGAGGTCTTGCCAACAATCCGGGTTCAAGGCCGTTTCCCGCAGCAAAGCTTTCTGAAACTTATTTACTTGCTGCAGAAGCTGCGATGCAAAACAGCAATCCAACCGAAGCAATGAACCTGATCAATGTGTTAAAACAAAGAGCGGTTCGTCGTCCCGGATTAACACCAACCCAGATCACTGATCGTTATGAAGCAATCAGGCTGACTGCTGCATCGCAGGTAACGCTCGATTTTATTCTTGATGAGCGTACCCGAGAGCTATGCGGGGAAAGTGTAAGATGGGGCGATCTTGCGGTGAGAGGTAAGCTCATTGAAAGAGTGAAACTTTACAACACCGATGCAACGGCGAAGATCACAGCAAATAAACATGAGCTGCGCCCGATCCCGAAAGAACAACTTGACAGGATCACTGATGCGAATAAACAACAGTATCAAAACCCCGGATATTAATAATGCTTCCACTTAAAAGCTTGTTTATGAAACAAACATATATCAAAATAGGGCTGATCCTTTTCCTGCCGGCCGCTTTTGCCGCATGTAAAAAAGGACCTGATTCAAACATTCAGGACCGCGGTAACTTTACAGAAAACGGAACAGCATTAAGAGATGTTGCGGATTTTCCAATAGGTACAGCGATCAATTATCAACCATTGACCAATGAGCCAAAATTTGCAGAGATCGTGAAAAGAGATTTCGATGCCGTTACTTTTGGGTACGAAATGAAACACGGCGCTATAGTACAGTCAAATGGAACTTACAATTTTACGAATGCAGACGCGATGGTGGCTGCAGTCGGACCGATGGAAGTGTTCGGTCATACCTTACTCTGGCATCAGAATCAGAATGCCACCTATCTGAAAAACTATGCAGGTATCACCGTGCCTGCTGCAACAGAGCTTGCAACGAATCCCGGTTTTGAGTCAGGACTCACTGGTTGGTCCGTTTTCAATTCGGGAAATCCTGCAGGCACTTCAACCATAACAGCAACCAGTGTGACCTCGGAAGTCAGAACAGGTACAGGCGCGATGAAGGTAGTTAACCCGACAGGTTATCCCGGCAGTCAATGGCGCGTACAGGTATCCAGTGGAACGTTCAATACCACAGTTGGAGCACAATACAGAATTGCATACTGGGTAAGGGCGGCCTCTGCGGGAGGGTCCATTCGTTTGTCAACCGGTGGCGCAGGAAGCGCTCAATACCAGGGTGATCAAACGATCGGAACAACATGGCAGGAAGTTTCCTGGACGATCACGGCGAATGGTGCCACGACAAGCTTTCTCTTCGATCTTGGGCAAGCGGCCAATACCTACTTTATTGACGATGCTAGCGTGAAGGAAGTTGTCGTTCCTCCATCCGGTGGAGCAGTTGCGGCGAAACTTGAAACCGCCCTTACCGATTGGATCAACGCACTTGTAGGACGTTATAAAGGCAAAGTAAAAGCATGGGATGTGGTAAATGAGCCATTCGCAGATAATCCTGTTGCTATACGCAATAACTCAAATACCACTGCCGCTACCGACGTGCTGGTTTGGTCTAATTATCTTGGCCGCGATTTTGCCCTGAAAGCATTTAACCTGGCTAAAGCGGCTGATCCCACAGCAGATCTTTATATCAATGACTATAACCTTGAATCAAATGCCGCCAAACTGGATTCTCTCATAGCCTATGTAAAGGAGCTTAAAGCAAAAGGTGCAAAGGTGGACGGTATTGGAACGCAAATGCATATTACACGCTCTACCAGCTACGCCGGTATTGAAGTAATGATGCAAAAGCTAGCTGCTACCGGTCTTAAAATTCGCATCTCTGAGCTCGATGTAAGAGCACTGATGGGTAGTGCGGCTGGAAAAATGACAGATGATCTCCTCGCTTTCCAGGCGGCAATGTATAAATACGTTATAGCATCATATATAAAACATATTCCCGCACCTCAGAGAGCAGGAATCACAATATGGGGCATTAACGATGCAAATAGCTGGCTTTATGATAACGGAAAAGAGTTCCCGCTGTTATACGACAATGATTATAATAAAAAACCAGCCTATGCTGGAGTTTTGCAGGGACTTAAAGGAAATTGATGTCTTGTAGACCGAATCATAAGAAATCGTAGAGACTTTTTTGTAAAAAATTAAGGGAGGATGACTATCATTCTCCCTTATTAATTAGCACCACAGTATAAGTAAAAACTAAGAAAATGGACGTTATAACAGGAGATAAAGAATACTTCAAAGGCATAGGCCAGATCAAATACGAAGGTCGTGATAGCGACAATCCACTGGCATTCCGTTGGTATGATGCGAACAAAAAAGTGGCGGGTAAAACCATGGCGGAATACCTGCGTTTTGCCTGTGCATACTGGCACAGCTTCAACGGTAACGGCGCCGATCCCTTTGGTGAGCCAACACATGTGTTTGGGTGGGACGAAAGCAAAGATGTGATCCAGCGGGCAAAAGATAAAGCCGATGCGGCATTTGAGTTCATCACGAAAATGAATATTCCTTATTACTGTTTTCATGATGTGGATGTGGTGGATTATGGAAATGATATCGCGGAGAATGACAACCGCCTGCAAACCGTCGCGGAATACCTGAAAGAAAAGCAAAAGGAAAGCGGTGTTAAACTTCTTTGGGGTACGGCCAACCTGTTCAGCCATAAACGCTATATGAACGGCGCTTCTACCAATCCTGATTTTCACGTGCTCGCCCATGGAGCAGCGCAGGTAAAAGCAGCATTGGACGCAACGATCGCATTAGGCGGAGAGAATTATGTATTCTGGGGCGGTCGTGAAGGTTATATGAGTCTGCTGAACACAGACATGAAGCGCGAGAAAGATCACCTGGCGCGTTTCCTGCAAACAGCCCGCGACTATGCAAGAAAGAACGGATTCAAAGGCCAGTTCTTTATCGAACCCAAGCCATGCGAGCCAAGCAAACATCAATATGATTATGACTCTGAGACCGTGATCGGTTTCCTGCGTCAGCACGGACTACTGGAAGATTTCAGCCTGAACATTGAAGTGAACCACGCCACGCTGGCGGGACACACCTTTACGCATGAACTGCAGGTGGCCGCTGATACCGGACTGCTCGGCAGCATTGATGCCAACCGTGGAGATTACCAGAATGGCTGGGATACAGACCAGTTCCCGAATGATATCAACGAACTGACCGAAGCGATGCTGATCATCCTGCAGGCAGGAGGTTTCAAAGGCGGCGGTATCAACTTTGATGCGAAGATCCGGAGGAACAGCACGGATATGGAAGACCTGTTCTATGCGCATATCGGTGGCATGGATACATTTGCGAGAGCGTTGCTGACGGCGGAAGCGATCCTGGAAAAGTCTGACTATAAGAAGATCAGGAAAGATCGTTATGCAAGCTTTGATAGTGGAAAAGGGGCGGAGTTTGAAGCGGGTAAGCTTTCTCTGGAAGACCTGAGAGCGTTTGCGGTGGCGAATGGTGAGCCGAAGTCGGCGAGTGGAAAGCAGGAGTATCTGGAGAACCTGATAAATCGCTACATTTAATCCAATTGATTGGCGTAAGAGGAACGCGGCGGATGCAACGATACGCGACGGACGCGGCGAAACAGCCGGAAAATATTTATTCGCCGCGCCCGCTGCGTATCGCTGGGTCCGCCGCGTTCCTTCTACGCCAGGCATTCAAAAAAAAATTCTATGCTAATGCACCAAACCATGCGCTGGTTCGGTCCCAATGACCCCGTTAAACTTTCCGATATCCGTCAATCCGGTTGTGATGGCGTTGTGACCGCCCTTCATCAGATCCCTGTTGGAGAGGTCTGGACCATCGATGCCATCAACGAAAGAAAAAAACTGATCGAAGATGCAGGTATGACATGGACTGTCATTGAAAGTCTCCCCGTAAGCGACGACATCAAAAAACAAGACGGTCAATATCTTCAGCATATAGAGAATTACAAACAAAGTCTCCGCAATGTAGCCACCTGCGGTTTGAAAGTAGTAACCTACAATTTCATGCCCGTACTGGATTGGTTGCGCACGGATATCGAGCGCGTCATGCCCGACGGAAGCAAAGCCCTCTATTTCGAGCGTGCAGCCTTCGTGGCTTTTGACCTGTTCTTACTAAAGCGTCCCGGAGCAGAAACAGATTATAGTAAAGAAGAAAGGGAAAAAGCACTAATATTTTTTGATTCCTGTTCAGATAAACAAAAGCAAACGATCTTCAATAATGCAATGCTTGGTTTGCCTGGTAGTGATGATGCCTTCACGCCTGAGCAGGTATTAATGGCTTTAAAAAGTTATGAAGGTATCGATGCAAACAAACTTCGTGAGCACCTCATCTTCTTTCTTCAGCAGGTAGTTCCTGTTGCTGACGAATGTGGCCTGGTGATGGCCATCCATCCTGATGATCCGCCATACGCGGTGCTTGGCTTACCTCGTATCCTGAGTACGGAAGATGATATTGCCGCCATTGCCGCCGCAGTTCCTTCTGTTGCAAATGGTCTTTGCTTTTGCACAGGGTCACTGGGAGCCAGAGCGGATAATGATCCGTTAAAGATCCTGCAGCGTTTTGGCGATCGTGTTCATTTTCTTCATTTGAGAAATACGAAGCGAGATGCCGATGGGAACTTCTTTGAAGCTGATCACCTCGCTGGAGATACCGATATGTTTTCGATTGTAAAAGAAGTAGTGCTTTTGCAGAGAAGAAGAAATGTGTCCATTCCGATGAGGCCAGATCACGGTCATCAGATGCTGGATGACCTCAGTAAGAAAACCTATCCCGGATATTCCGCGATCGGAAGGCTCCGAGGTCTTGCGGAATTGCGCGGCCTGGAAATGGGTATTGCAAGAAGTATATAGTACTGGATTCCTCATCTACATCTGCCATAAAATGAAAAAACTTTTCTTTTTATCTGCCCTGTTCAATGCGGCAGTTGCTTTTGCGCAACCATCACAAGCATACAGGGACAGTATCAATAAACTGACGCAGGCAGATTACCGGAATATGCTATCGCAGTTAAAGATCGATTCTACGCGTCGAGGCCCTTCGGGAAATCCTTCTGCGCCTGATGCGGCGAATGTAGATGAATCAAAAGCGACGACTTACAAAACTATTCCAGATCCGTTGCTATTAAAAAACGGGAAGAAAGTATCTGATGTAAAAACATGGTGGGATAAGCGAAGGCCCGAGATCATTGAAGATTTCAATAAGGAGGTATATGGCCGTGTTCCGGTCAATACACCCAATGTAAAATGGGAAGTGGTGAGCACAGTTGATACTGTATTTGGAGATCAACCGGCTGTTACGAAGAATTTGCTTGGTCATGTAGATAACACATCTTATCCGCAGATAAAAGTTGATATCCAGCTTTCGCTTACCGTTCCGAAAGAGCGGAAGAAGCCGGTACCGGTGATCATGGAATTCGGATTTATTTTTCCAGCAGGTTTTCGCCCGCCACCACCACCTGCAGGAGCTCCTGTCACAAAAAGCTGGCAGGAACAATTGCTGGACCAGGGCTGGGGTTTTGCGATAATAGTGCCTACGAGTTACCAGGCGGACAATGGGGCAGGTTTAACGCAGGGGATCATCGGCCTTTGCAATAAAGGTCAGCATAGAAAGCCGGATGATTGGGGCGCATTACGTGCCTGGGCATGGGGAGCAAGCCGTGCTGTTGATTATCTCGAAACGGATAAAGATGTGGATGCAAAACAGATCGGTATAGAGGGTTTGTCGAGATATGGTAAGGCAACTGTTGTGACAATGGCTTTCGAGCCAAGGTTGAAAATTGCTTTCATCGGATCTTCCGGCAATGGTGGCGTGAAGATCATGCGGAGAACATTCGGTGAGCAGGTGGAGAATCTTGCTTCATCGGGAGAATATCACTGGTTTGCCGGGAACTTCATTAAATATGCTGGTCCGCTTACGCCAAATGATCTGCCTGTTGATGCACATGAACTTGTTGCGCTTTGTGCGCCGCGCCCGGTATTTATCAGTTCGGGTTCTCCAAAAGTGGAAGGTCAGTGGGTGGATGCAAAAGGAATGTTCCTGGGCGGAGTGTATGCTGCGCCTGTATATGAACTGCTTGGTAAAAAAGGATATGGCACTGCTGAATTTCCTCCGTTGGAGACTTCGTTGGTAAGTGGGGAGATCGCGTTCCGCCAACATAGTGGAGGACATACAACCGGACCGAATTGGCCCACCTTTATTGAATGGGCAAAAAGATATCTCCAATGATACTGGTGCGGACGGGAAACGTATTCATTAAATGTCAATGTCCTGTATTATGACTTTCGGTATTTGCCATGCTGACCCTGGTTTAACGTCAAATTAACCCCTTTTAACGAGCATCTCTGCCAGCTTGCCTACTCATGCTGTTGCCTGCCATGCAGGCTTCCTAGCTTTACAGTACAAATAGCAAAGGCTTCAATGTTGAAGACCGGGTACTGTTTACCAACTATATGGAACAGATGATCGGCATAAAAGAACAGAATGCCCATGCAGTAGCCCTGCAACTATCTAAATTACTGGCAGACGAATTCCTTCTCTATACAAAAACCAGAAATGCTCACTGGAATGTAGAAGGCCCCAGTTTTCATTCCATGCATCTTTTTTTTGAAGCGCAATATGAGCAATTGGATGAAATGATGGACAGTGTTGCCGAACGCATACGGCAGATCGGGCATTACGCGCCCGGAACATTGAACCAGCTTCTCCGGTTGACACACCTTTCCGAGTATACGGAACGGGATAACAGAAGTCTGAGTTTTATCCAGGAGCTGCTGAATGATCATGAAAGTGTCATTGAGTTTTTGCGTGGCAATATCACGCCATTTGCAGAGACGCTTCGCGATCTGGGCACCAGTGATTTTATCACGGGATTGATGGAGAAACACGAAGCAATGGCCTGGATGCTGAGGGCTCACCTGAAATGATATCCCAGGAGTAGTATGGAACGCGACGAACGCAACGAAATCAATCTTTAGAGAAATGATACGTTGCCTTCGTCGCCTTCCGTTGTACCCGTTTTCTTTCTTGCTATGTATTCTACCGGCTTATACCGGTATAAAAAAAGCGTGAATTACTTCACGCCTTTTTCTTTTATAAACACATTCTTTTTCGGAAATTTTTTCACCAGTTCTTCCGGTATTCCGAAGTTGCCCGTTAGTACATCTGGCGGATTTGTTGCCAGCCATTCACTCAGATCTATTGATTGATACAAACCGCTGTTAAACCCAATAAGGATCTTGCAAACATCCTTGCCGGTATTCAGTATATAATGACCGGCTCCCATGGGAACATAGCCTACGTCTCCGGGCGAGAATTGCTCTGTGACCGTATTTCCTTCAGCTAGGAATACGCCAACTTCTGCATTGCCAGAGATGAAATACTGCCACTCATCCGCATTGGGATGCCAGTGTAATTCGCGCAGTGCGCCAGGTTGAAGTTCGATCAGGGATCCTGTCATTGTGGTACTGACCGGAAATTCCGCTGCACTGACCACACGTTGTGTGCCTCCACCAGGGATCAGGCGTGGTTGTTGGGCGTGCAGGGGGTAGCGATGTGTGCTCACCAGTGCCGGGTGTGATCGTGGATCAGCCAGTGACGATCCTTCATCCGGGATCTCTCCTTGGGAGAAATAAACTTCTTGTTTTGGGAGTTTGTCGATTTCCTCTTCGGTGATGCCGAGGTTTTGGGCTGCTACTTTTTTAGGAACATGCGAAATGAAATCTGTGATGCTGAATGTGTGATCTTCCGAGAAGTTTCCGTTGTCGAATATCAGAATGAAATGACATTCGCCGGGTCCCAGTCCCTGTATCATATGGCCATAACCTTTTGGAAAATACCAGACGTCGCCGGGGCCAAAAGAATCTGTATAGCTTTGGCCATCCGGATGAAGGATGGTAGTACGGCAATTGCCTTCTATGACATAAGCCCATTCAGCGGCGTTCGCATGCCAGTGTAGTTCACGCATAGCGCCGGGCGCCAGCCGCATCGATACGCCTGCAATTCCCTGAGACGCGGGAAATTCGTGAACGGAAGCACCCCTGGTGATCCCGCCAGGACCTACACGGGGCGCGGCCTTTTCCAGCTCGTATTTAAAACGAAGTTGTTCTTTTTCCATGATTGACATTTTTTACAGATGATTGTTGACGGGTCTAAAACTATTGATCATCAATGTGGGTGAACTACTCTATTCGTTGAAATGGCATAATTCATCGTTTGATGACGATCGTGAGAAAAGGGCGTGTAAAAGGTACTTGAACACGGAAAAAGGAGTTTCAACGAGTGATTTTGTCAATCCGGCTTTTTGTAATTTACAGCCGTAAGAAAAATCGCAGATTTACCGGAATGGCAGCAGAGCCGTTTTAAAACCTCTCTATTCTTTTATGAAAGCAATAATTGTCGACGACAATAAAATGGCCCGGGCAACAATGGTTGAATTAGCCAAAAAGGTTAAAGATCTTGTCGTTGCCGGCGAATGCAAGGACGCCGTGGAAGCGTATAATTTTCTGCAGCAAGGGTCGGTGGACCTGTTATTGCTTGATATAGAAATGCCGGGCATGACCGGCCTGGATCTTATCAAAAATCTGGGTAGTAAGCGGCCGGTGATCATTTTCGTGAGCTCCAAGAAAGAATATGCACTCGAAGCTTTTGAATTGAATGTTGCTGATTACCTTTTAAAGCCTGCTACGGTAAGCCGTTTTATTCAGGCCATCGATCGTGCAAGGGAAATACTTGACAGCAAAAAGCAGGATGTTTCTTTTGAAGACGATGAATTTATATTCATACGTGACTCAAATATTGTCCGTCGCCTGAAACTGGACACTGTTCTTTTTGCGGAAGCAATGGGAGATTACGTGAAGCTTTATACAGGCGATAGGTTTTACGCTATTCACTCAACGCTTAGCGCCGTTGAGGAGCGGCTACCGGCGACAAAATTTATGCGCGTCCATCGCTCGTATATCGTGGCGATCAGTAAGATCGACAGTATACAGGATGGGGCACTCGTCATCAATGGTAAGTCGTTGCCGGTGGCAGACTCATTCCGTAAAAAACTAAACACCAGGATGAACATACTGTAAACTATTCGTAACAGGCAGGGCTGACCTGAACGATCCAAAATGCCCATTCAGCTATCCGCATACCCGTAGCAATCTGGCCTGACCTACTTTTACCCTATTATAACCCGGTAGCAGACGATGACAAGTAACACTTTTGCAAAGTATATTCTCGCCGCATTAATTGTGGCGGTAGCAATACTGGTTTCAATACAGATCAGTTCAAGGAATAATATCAGCGAATTGATCAGTTATAACGAGCAACTACTTCGTGAATTGAACACGAGCGACAAACTCCGTCAGGTTGAGCGTGATATAATCTCCGCGGAAAGCCGGATCAGGGGAGCTGTGGCAACAAACGATTCCACCTTCCTTAATGAGACAGACAGGCAGATCACTGAAGCGAAAAGTTATCTCAGCGAGCTTAAATATGAGATCGGTAAAGATCACACGGAAGCTGTTTACATAGACGCACTACTGGGACTCGCAGACCAAAAACAGCGGCTGAAAAATGAAGTACTCGATTCATTTCATGACAAGGGCTTCTTTTCTCCAACCTTGTTAAAGAATATTGCTCTTGCAAGGCGTGATTCCAACGCTGTAAATAAGGCTACCAGGAAGATCACTGATGCCCGCAAAGTGATGATGCAACAGCTTTCCGTATCCATCCAAAAAAATGCGGAGCGCGCAAACAGGATGGGACTGATGCTGACGATACTTGCATTACTCGGCGGTATTGCGTCGTGCTGGTTCATCCTCAGCCGTGCAAAACAGCAGCAGGTGCTGATCAAAAGTCTTAATGAATCTGAAGCTAAAGTGCGGGAAACAGCGAGGGTCAAAGAAAATTTTATGGCGAACATGAGCCATGAGATCAGAACGCCGCTGAATGCCATCCTGGGATTCACCAACCTGATGAAGACAAGGAATCCGGATCAGCAAATGAATGTTTTTGTGAACTCGATTGAAAAAGCAGGTGAGAATTTGCTGGTGATCGTCAATGATATCCTGGATCTTTCCAAGATAGAGGCTGGAATGATGCGCATTGAGTCAACACCTTTCAGTGTTCGCGGGATGGTACACTCGATTGAAACATTGTTCCGTGAACGTGTTAAAGAAAAATCATTACTCCTGAATACATTTGTTGAAGACGAAGTTCCTGATACACTTTCGGGTGATGCCACGAGATTGACACAGATCCTTGTCAACCTGTTAAGTAATGCGATCAAGTTTACGGAACAGGGCATTATCACTGTCCGTGTTTCAAGTTACGGTATCAAAGACAATACCATCCAGCTTGGGTTTTCCATTGCGGATACCGGGATCGGCATCGAGAAGGATAAGATCGACACCATATTTGACCGGTTTCAACAGGCCGAAGATTCGATCACGAGGAAGTATGGCGGTACCGGGCTCGGACTTTCAATTGTCAAAGACCTTGTTACTTTACAACAAGGGGAGATCTCAGTACAAAGTGAAATGGGCCGCGGTACAACTTTCCTTTTTGTTATACCTTACCAGGTATCTGCTGAGCAATTTACGTTCGCAAAAACGGCGCATGCCACCCTTCCCGCAGATGCGGATGTCTCAGGCATCAGGCTCCTTGTAGTGGAAGATAATGAACTCAATCAAAGCCTGCTCCATCATTTGCTGACAGGCTGGGGCATTTCCTTCGATATCGCATCCAACGGGCTTGAAGCTGTAAAGGCTTTACAGGCAAAGAAATATTCCCTCGTGCTGATGGATATCCAGATGCCGGAAATGGATGGATATACGGCTACACGACAGATCCGGCAGGAGTTAAAACTCGATATCCCGATCATTGCAATGACGGCGCACGCCCTGGCAGGTGAACGGGAGAAATGTATGAGCTACGGCATGAATGAATATATTTCCAAACCACTGAAAGAACAGGAGCTGTTCAGGCTGATCAGCCGGTTTGAAAGATCACTGGACAGCAAACAAAAAGAAACCGCCAAAGAAAACAATCTTCCGGTCATGGATCCTTCCGGCAAAAATAACTTAACGCCTGCCGACCGTTACCAGTTCATCAATCTTCAATACATCCGGGAAATCAGTAGTGGAAATACTGATTATGAGAGAAGCGTTACGGGAATGTTCCTGGAAGATATGCCGCAAGATCTTCAGTCCTTAATTGAAGCGCTGGATAAAGGCGATTATGACCTGCTGTCTAAGCTTGCTCATGATCTGAAAACAAGTACTTCTATCATGGGGCTGACGGACAAACTTGGTATCTATCTCGATTCATTAGAGCATCAGCCGCAAACCGAATCATCCGCACGTGATAATGTGGGTAATGTCAGGCGTATTATCAATAGTGCACTGCAGGAAGCCTCGCATTTTTATGCTTCGATCAATACAGACGGTAAATAGAAGATTGAACTGCTGAAAGACTTATCCCTCGAATCAAT
Organism: Terrimonas ginsenosidimutans; assembly: GCF_022012415.1. GTDB lineage: Bacteria > Bacteroidota > Bacteroidia > Chitinophagales > Chitinophagaceae > Terrimonas_A > Terrimonas_A ginsenosidimutans. The sequence goes on along the minus strand of NZ_JAKLTR010000004.1, from coordinate 179,083 downwards.
AAGTCTTCTCTTTATCTGTTGTAAGGTTCCCGAACATTGACGCTGATGGATACGCACAGATACACAGGTAAGTGCCTGTGGTCAGAAATTGACCTGCGTATCTGCGCCTTGATCCGCGTTGATCTGCGGGAACCTTACGCCAACTAAATCTTAAATCGATAGCAGTGGTACCGCAGATACACGTTAGAATTGGTGTTTTTATATTAAAGCCGACCATATATCCGATTCAAACAGGAAAGAGGCGATCAGGACACGGATCTTATTAGGCTGATATCCAAAATGTTTTTTGAATGCCGTGCTGAAATGTGAAGCATGCTTGTAACCTACGGATCTGGCAATTTCAGTCATCTTCTTTGTTCCTTCAAGTAATAAAGCTTTTGCCTTCTCCATTCTCTTTTGCTGCAGATAACCATAGATGGTTGTTCCAAATGCCTGTTTAAAATGTTTTTTCAGGTAACAGTCATTAGTGCCGACCAGTTGAGCAAGATCTATGATAGAACAGGGGCTTGATAAATTTGATTCAATCAGCTCTTTTGCGCGTAGCATCCGTTGCTTATCTTCTGATGAAATACTACTACCGGGATCGTTGTCTTTCTCTGACTGCTCCAGTTGCAATATCAGTAATTCCATTACCCGCGACTGGAAGAATAACTGGTTGTATTCGCCCTGGTGTTCACTTTGCAGCATGCTGTACAATAATGCTACCATTCGCGGCGTCACAACACTGTTTGAAACGGCCTGTTTCAGTGTTCGGTTTCCGGCATGCTCTTTTAGTGCTGAGCGAAGCGGGTGATCAGCCCGCAATAATTGCGAAAAAAACGATATCGATAAATTAATGATGAATACTTCAGCTCTTTTTCCTGGATGCGTATTCAGCCTTATCTCCGGTGCAGAGGCAAAGAACAATGCGTGCTGTCGTTCTTTAAAAGAGACAGGTGTTTGTGATTTGTGCTGATCTATCAGACTGCCAGACCCGGCAACAAAAAAGACGAAGCTGATCATTTGTTCCGTCAGATTGCAGCAGACTGCTCCCTGCGAAAGGATCGCTGATCTGTAATAGCAGAAGTGGATTTCATTAAATATAACTTCGATCCGCTCTTCCTGCTCCTCAGCAAAGCCGGCAGTGTAAGTTGAACCAGCACTTTCGCCATTGAATGCGTGGCTTAAATTATGTTTTCGGCCAGCAGGATGTACTGGCTGGCCCATTCTCATTGCAGTACTCATAAGCATAAAGGTTAGCCTGGTAATATAAATATTACCGGTAGGTGTTATGTTGAAAGATGCTCAGAGTTGAATTAGCACTTGTATTAGAAACGGCTAAGAATGCAAATAAATCTTCCGGTAGAAGGTTTGAGTTGCATGGTGCAAGATTAGCTAATGTGTTTGCTGCACGCGTCATTAATACGTAAAAACGTTTTCGAGATGCGTAAAAATTTCAACGCCTTGTATGGAAAAGATATTCCTTTTGGCGTCATGCTTTTTCCGCTATGGGTAGTTGATGTGTATGACCTTTGTGCCGCGAAAAAATAACCCGCAAACCAAAACAATGGCTATGCAAAGAAGATCGATTTTTTTAATATGGGTAGCGTTAATGTTTTCCTGTATCAACCTGCACGCACAGGCATGGCAGGTAAAAGGAAAAGTAATAGATGAAACAACTGGTGCGGCGCTGGCCGGCGCAACAGTTGCAGTAAAAAGTACAAACAGGATCACGCAGACGGCCGCTGATGGATCCTTCCTGATCCAGGCGGCAAAAGGTCAGGTACTGCATATTACATTCTCAGGATATTCGTTTGTTGAGGCGGCTGTTACAAACGCTGATCAACTGGTTCAGGTTTCCATGACTCCCGATAATAAACAGCTGGATGAAGTAGTGGTGACCGGCGCACTCGGTATTAAGAGAGCTTCCCGGGAATTCGGTGCCGCCGCCCAGATCGTCGATAACCGGAATCTGAACCAGGGGAAAACTGTTAACCCGGTATTTGGACTTGCCAGTAAAGTAGCAGGGTTGCGTATCAATATGTATGATAGTAAAGTTGATCCGCAGGTGCAGATCACTTTACGCGGAACCCGCTCACTCAGTCGTACGTCTGGTATCGATGGCCGGAATCCGAATGCACCGATCTATGTAGTGGACGGTATGCCGGTTCCCGATATTGCAAGGCTCAACCCAAATGATATCGAAAGCATTACTGTACTTAAAGGGGCGAATGCTGCTGCATTGTACGGATCAGAAGGGGTAAATGGCGCATTAATGATCAATACCAAGTCCGGAAAAAAAGGCCGCGGGGTGATCCAGTATAATCACACCACCATCTTCTCTAATGTGTTTTTATTGCCTCCTGCTCAGACGACTTATGGGCAGGGAAATAATGGCGTTTATGACCCTACACAATATGAATCATGGGGGCCGGCTTTTGATGGTACAATGAAAGATTTTGGGCTGCCTTTACCCAACGGAGTGCAGCCGCAATTGCTCTATGCTGCTCCATCAAAAGATGCAAGACTTGATCTTTTTCAAACAGGACTGAATGTGCAGAATGATCTGTCATTATCGGGTGGAGATGACAAGAGCACTTACTTTATGTCTGTACAGCATGTGAACATCAAAGGCATTATTCCGGAAGATAAGAACAACCGGACCAATCTTCGTTTTAACGGATCCCGCAAATTCGGAAAGCTGAACACGAACTACAATATCAACTACAGCTATAATAAAAAGAATACAACGCCTGATGGGCCATGGATCGGCGCGTATCGTTATCCAGCGAATTTCGATTTCGGTATGGTGAAAGACTGGGAAGACCCGCTTTCTCCGGGTAACCCGCTGAATTATTTCACCAGCCAGGGAAGCTGGTTGCGTAATCCTTATTTCCTGATCGATAATATACGTGATCAGAGTACACAGCAAACGCTGACAGGTAAAGTGGAGGTTGATTATCGCTTCAATGATTGGTTTAAAGCGCTCTACCGTGTGGGGTTCTATGCATTGAGTGATGAAACACGAAGCACAGTACGTAAGTTTGAAGCACCTGGTACACGCAATACTGTAGGCAGTGTAAGTGATGGAAGTAATAATTATCGTCGTCTGAATGGTGATCTGATCCTTCACTTTAATAAAGATTTTGGAAAGATCAGCACGGGTTTGATTCTTGGTAATAATATCCGGACCGATTACCGCAAAACAACCAGTATCGGGGCGGCGAACCTGCTGTATCCTGATCTGTTCAACCCCGGCAGCCGGCAGGGAGAATTGAATGGCTCTGTATCGATCGCGGAACAACGTTCTGTAGGCACCTATGGTGAACTATCTGTTGGATATGACAACTATCTGTTCCTGACATTTACAGGGCGTAATGATTGGGTTTCTGTGCTCAGTCCTGAAAACCGTTCTTATTTCTATCCGGGCGTAAGTGCTTCATTTATCCCAACGGATGCGATCACGACACTGAAAGGAAGCAACATCCTGTCTTATGCAAAAGTGTATGCATCATGGAACCGTACGGGTAACGTTACGTTGACGCCGTATCAGCTGAACAATGCCTATACACAAAACAATGGTTTCCCATTCGGCAACATGGTGGGCTTCCTGCCGGGACTTGTAAACCCAAATCCGAATATCGAGCCTGAATTTGTGACCTCTTATGAAGCAGGGATCCAACTAGGGCTGTTCCGAAACAGGCTGAACTTCGAAGCAACGTATGTCTATTCCGATTCAAAAGGTCAGATCTTCAATGCTACGACTTCTAGTTCTACCGGATATAACTCTGCAAGAGTCAATGCAGGTCGTTTGACAAACAGTATCATAGAGATGAATGTGAATGGGGATGTGGTCCGCAGCAAGGATATCAAATGGAACCTTGGTTTCAACTTCAGCTACATCAATAACCAGGTGAAAGAACTGTATGGAGGGTTGGATAATATCAACAACTTCCGTCAATCGTATGGTGTGATCGGTGCGGCATTCCCTTCGCTGCTGGTGAGCGATTATAAGAGAGATGCGCAGGGGCGAGTAGTGGTGGATGCAACAACCGGAGATCCGGTTATTGCCGCAGACAATACATTGCTTGGTACACTGGTTCCCCCGTATCAGATGGGCCTTAGCACGATGTTCCAGTTCAAGGGCATCAGTGTAGGTGCTCAGTTTGACTGGAGAATGGGTGGATGGTTGTATTCTGAGATCGTGCCTGCGATGTATACTGCGGGAACGGATCCGCGCACTGCTGAATATGGCAGACAGCCTTTTGTCTGGCCAAATTCTGTGATCGAAGTTACCCCGGGACATTTTGAGGCAAACACCAGTAAGTTGACTTCCAGCGGAGGCCGTGCTTTCTGGAGCAAGCAGGGTGAAGTGCAGATCAATACTGCGGCACCATCAGATTTTTTCAAACTCCGCGAGCTTAGTATCAGTTATGCATTACCGATCTCTTTGCTCAGCAAACAATCATTTATCCGCGAAGTGAGTATCGGCTTTGTTGCGAACAACCTGTTCATCATCCGTCATAAGGATAATAAATACGGCGATCCGGAATACCTGTATAATAACACAGACGGTTACCTGAGTTTCCGCCAGGTACCTCCGTTCCGTTCTTATGGCGTTAACCTGAATGTGACGTTCTGATAGAAGCTTCATCCGAAAAGAAAACTGTACGACAACTAAAAAAAGAATTCATGAAAAATATATTTCGTTTTGTCATCCCGGTAATGATGCTGATTTCACTGGGATCGTGTAAAAAGTTTCTCGATGTAAACGATAACCCGAATTCGCCTATTTCTGAAACATTGCCGTTAAGAGCGAAACTGCCGGCTGCATTGGTGAGCAGCGTTAACCAGGAATCTATACAGCTCAACCAGATCGGTGCATTGTGGGGCGGTTACTGGGGTACGACCAATGAAGGTATCAGTATGTTCGTAGATCTCAAAAGCTACAATGGACCAGCGATCCGCCATCAGCGGGATGGCATTCCTGTTTGGGAAAATGCGTTCAATACCCTGCTGTATTATCAGCTGCTGAAAGAGGAAGCGGTGGAGGAAGGCTATTTCTTCTACGCAGGCATCAGCAAGATCATGCAGGGATGGCATTTCCTTCGTCTCGTTGATGTATATAATAATATCCCCTTTGATGATGCGTTGCAGGGGACGCAATTTCCTACGCCACGCTACGAAGAAGGAAAGGTTGTTTATGAAAAAGCGATCAGCCTTATAACCGATGGTATTGCAGATGTCAAACGTGCTGTACCCGGTACAGAGCCCACTACAGACGATATCATTTTCAACGGTAACAAAACACTTTGGGCAAAGCTGGCGAATACGATCAAGCTACGCGCATTGCTGCGTCAAAGTCAGGCTGGAAATGATGCCTTCATCAGTATAGAGATCCAGAAAATACAGGCAGAAGGTTCAGGTTTTCTGGGAATAGGTGAGAACGCGTATGTCCGGCCGGGTTATCTTAGTACTGCCGGAAAGCTGAATCCTTTTTGGGAAAGCTATTACCGAAATGTACAGGGAGTGATCACGGGTAACTATCAGGATATCCGTCCGACCGTTTTTGCGATCCAAAGTTATCAGACACGCAATGATCCGAGATTGGAGAAGCTGTACGTGCCCGTGAACGGGAATTACAACGGCGTATTGTTCGGCAATCCCAATACAGCGCCTGCATACAGCCGCGTTAATACTTCAGCATTCAGAGGTCCCCAGGAGAATGGTAATCAGCCTGGGGCATTATTCAAAAGCATTTCTCAACCATCTGTGTTAATGTCTTCATTTGAAAGCCTGTTCCTGCAAGCGGAGGCAACACAAAGAGGCTGGCTGAATGCTTCCACCGCGAAAGCGCTTTATGAAACTGCGATACAGGAATCTTTCAAATATATGGAAGTGGCGGCAGCGGCATTTACGCCATATAATCTGCAGCCATCTGTAAATTATGATGCGGCTACCGATAAGATCAGGCGCATCATAGAACAAAAATGGCTTGCCTTGAACAGCATCAGCAGCATTGAAGCATGGAGTGAGTTTCGCCGGACGGGATGGCCGGAGATCCCGAATTCTTTGGAGGCACCTACCGCGACTTCAAGACCGTTGCGATTGATGTATCCCGAGACAGAAAGAATGACCAATAATGCAAATGCGTCTGCCCAGGGATCGGATGATATGCTGAACTCACCGGTTTGGTGGGATAGATAATCCGGACCAAAATATCTCTTGCCCTTGTTTGGCGTAGGAGTATCGCAGAGAGCGCAAAGAGCCGCAAAGAGCCGCAAAGTTCGCAAGGTTATTTCTTTGCGTCCTCTGCGGCTCTTTTCGTTCTCGGCGATGCTCCTTCGCTATCCAGGTCTGAGAGCCTTCGCAACTAATAGTTGCCTCTTTATTTACTGCTGCAAACCCGTCCTTCCTTCTTCTTCAACCCGCCTTCCCTGCTTGCTTTTATAAGTCGATTTCCCAAACGAATAGCTGATGGAAACTGCGACCCTGCTCGTGCCGAACCAATGCGCCAGTTCATTATTGATGATCTGTTTTTCTCTGAAGATATAATACACTTCGAAATCATTAAAGATGTCATAGTAGTTAATACGCGTATTCAGCCTGCCGTTTATCCATGTCTTCTGCAAGCCCATATCGATGAAGAAATATGACTTGTATCGGTATAATCCATTTCCTCCTTTTGACTGATACTTGTAAGTAAGATCGAAATTGAAAGAGCGGGGCAGACTGAAAACCTGGCTTCCATTGATCATATACTCCCAGATACCAATAGCAAATGTTTTGTCGTGGTACGGTGTCAATTCTTTTTTATAAAAAATATTAAGAGTATGATTCAGCTTCCACCATTTTGTAGGGGAGAACGCATAACTGAGTTCTGCATTACCGAAATGATTGTATGGCAGATTTCTTCCAAGGTATTCAAGCACATGAGTGGTGTCATTGTATTCCGGATACCTGTTCAAGGGATCGGTTTCTTTGCCACCGGATATTCTTGCAGAGAATGTTTTATAACTGTAGCCAATATTAAATGAACTCGTTTTTGATGGCTGTAGCAGGGGATTTCCTACATGGTAGTTCAACGGGCTCAGGTAAAACCGGAACGGATTCAATTGAGTAAATGTAGGACGGGTGATCCGGCGGGTAAAAGAAAAATGATATTGCTGTTGATCTTTTGTATACGTAATGCTCAATGAGGGCAACAGGTTCAGGTAAGATCGTTTCGTGATCTGCCGGTTGGTGATTGAGTTGGCTGTGCTGTTAGTTTGCTCACCACGGATACTTGCTGAGTAAGTGAGATTATTTTGCGTGCGCTCGTATTGCAAATAGGCAGCGCTGATGTATTCATCATAGGTGAAGTTATTGGAGCGACCCGCATCCAGTACAAAATAGCCGGAACTATTAAGCGTATCATAACGCAGGTCATTCTTTGTGGTAGTGAAAGCAAATTTTCCACCCCAGCTGATCCTTCCATCAAAAGCTTCTTGCGAAAGATCTGCCTGTGCGGTTCTGATCGTAATATTATTTTTAAGCAGGGTTGTCCAGTGGCTGATCAGTTGACTTCCCGCTGTCTGGCGACTTTGAATGTCCTCCTGTTGGCGGTTGCGTATGTCAAGCCAGGTAGCCAGGAATTGCAACGCTGTTTTGCCCAGAACTCCGGAATAGTTGAGGTTTGCCCCATAATTGTTCTGCTTTGGTGTTGCCGCATTGACGGTATGGGTATTTAAGACGATTTGGGTTTCCGTTGGATCTGTCGCGAAGAGCGTATTACGTGATCGCTGTTCCCTGTCAACCATGAATTGCCGGACCTGAAGTTCTACCTGGTGATTTTTGCTAATGCTATAATCTGCACCGAACTGGTAGTTGAAATTGTTATTGCTATTGGGTGTGTACGTCCTGGTGGAAAGAATTGTTTTGTCGGATAAATGCTGCCTTGCGCGATACCGGTAGATCTTTTTACCGGTAGCATAATTACCCCGTAATGTATACGCGATCTTTTTTGTTTTATAAGTAAGCAGCAGGTTCTGTTCCGCGTACGTGTATTGATTTCGTTGAACCGTACCAGTTATATTGCCTTTGAGACCCAGGTTTAGATCACGTTTTAGTTTTATATCAATAATGGCTTTGAATTCGCCGTCGTACCGGGCAGGTGGATTTGTGATCAATTCAATGGAAGCGATCATCTCCGGGTTAAGCGTAGACAGATAGTTTTGTATTTCTTCGGCGCTCATAGGGATCGGTTTGCCATCGATGAAGATCCCGGGGCTGTTCCGGCCTTCCACAAGGATGGTTCCGTCCCCGCCAACGGATATACCGGGGATCTTCCTGAAAATATCCAGCGCGCTGGCGGAGGTTTTAAATAGCTGGTTGCCGGAAACGGGCATGACCAGTTTGTCGCCCTTGCGCTGGAAAATAGGACGTTCGCTAGTGACGGTCACGCCTTCCAGCAACCGGTTATCCGGGGCCAGGAAAATGCTGTCGATCGCCTTTCCGGTGTTGATCTCGATACTGCGGTTGAGATAACCAACGGCTGTGATCTGCAGTTGATAAATTCCTTCGGGAAGATTGGTGATCGGGAACCGGCCGATGGAATCGGCAGTAAAAATCTGATTGGTTAACATATTGCTCTTTGAAGAAAGATGGATCGTTGCGAACGGAATGGGTTGCCGGGTGAGAGCATCAAATAGGCGGCCTGACCAGGTAACGGATTGAGCGAGGCTATTCGACTGGCAAAAAAGAGCAATGATCGAGAGCGTAAAGAAGGGGATGATTTTCACCGTTTGGGTTTTGAGCAAACCTATTGGTGAATGCGATTGGAAGAGTTTAGGGATTGAAAATCAGGAGTACGGAATTATAAAACCGGACGCTGTACCTACTATTTTTCCGGGGAATGTATGCTGAGAGAGTGGCGTAGGAGTAACGCCATGGCCGCAAAGGACCGCAAAGAACGCAAAGAATGATTGCGAAGGGTGATCACGTTGTGACCTTGCCGGCATTTGATCGTTCCCTTATTCTTATGCCGGGCCGGCTGCCGAAAGCTTTTCCTTGAACAAAGCCGGAGTCGTTCCTGTTACTTTTCTGAACGAGGTATAGAAAGTCGATTTTGAATTAAATCCGACTTCATATCCGATCGCTTCGAAGCTCCGCCGGTCGTCGGTCGCAATCAGTTTACATGCTTCATTGATCCGGTACTCATTGATAAATGTCGGGAAATTCTTTCCTAAATGTTCATTCAAGAGCTGGGATAACTGGTGTCCTGTTATATTGATCTTTTGAGCCAGATCACCGATCTTCAGATTGGGGTCTTTATATAGTTCCTTCCCTGCAAGTATGGCTTCCAGTTTTTCCACCCATGAGATCGCATCTGCTTCTGCGATCGTCTTCTTAATGGTCTTCGTGCGCGCCGCTTCCGGGATCTGCAGGATGTTCTCCATTTCCATTCCATACAGATAGTAGAAAAGTGTTACAAAAAGTATCACGGAAAATGCCATCGCGCCAGCAAGGCAAAGTCCGGAGAAGATGCCGGTCAGCGAAAGCTGATACGACAGGAAGATGATGCAGTTTCCGCCGTACAGCATCATCCAGAATTTCTCTGTTGTACTTAAAGCCGTTTCATGGGAGATCAGCCGCTGAAATACGGGCTTTAACAGAATGCCTGTTGCAATTAAAAAGAATGCCCACTGTGCATATACAATGTATGGAATAACGGTGCACCAGAATGGTGTTCTTTCAGTATAAGGAAAGGCCAGGCCGCCGATCACAATGATCGCACAGAGGATGCCCCAGACAAGTTTTGCGGAATGGGGTAAACCCGTTACCGGTTTATTAAGAGCAGCACGAAAAAAAAAGTACACAGCAGGACCGACCAGGAAGGCAGCGGAGTGACCAACCTGCAGATACAGCGTGGACAGATCATTGTTAAAATATACAAAGACCGTATTGCCGATCCGTATGCTGATCGCGAGCAGCATTATACTTAACAGGATCGCGGGAAGGGATCGCTGCTTTTTACGGAACAACAGGTACAGGCTTAACAGGATGCCATTCAGTGCGCCAAGAGCGCTGATCAGAAAAAGGATTTGTTGGCCGATACTCATCGCTGCGTGACGTTATTTGCTGATAAATATATCAGAAAAATAACGGATCGGCTTGCCATTTATAGAAAAGTAATGGCCGGGGACCGATGACCGATGGCCGGTTTGCAACAAACTTGGGTTGCGACTGCTTTCGGGGGCAGAGCAAATTGTTATTCAAACTCTTCTGAAGCTGGCCCTCGGTCATTGGTCCCCGGCTAATTACCGGATTTTACCAATGTCAATACTTCGCAGCGAATTCTCTTGCGAAATCTGCCAGCTTGATCTTTCCTTCAACGGGAGAACCCTCCTTTATAAAGTGAGCCGGGATGCGGCCTTCACGGAAACCTTTTCCCATTTCTGTATACAGTCCGGCCAATTCTGCCGGTAATCCCGCCTGTGTGAGTGCTCCGAGAAATTGTTCATCGGTCATTTCTGCCCAGGGAAGATTTTCTTTGCCCACAGCTTTGCCAAGTGTTGCAGCCAGTTGTTCCGCTGTTTTGATATCACTGATCACGTAACGGATCTTTTTACCGGCAGAAACCTGTTGCAGTTCTTCAGCCGCGGCTGCTGCGATGTCTGAAGGATGAACAAGGGGAAGGTTTGTTGCTGCAGGATAGTTTGCTCCCATGATGCCTAAGGCGCGGATCACAGGTAAGTCATTATAGAAGTTGAGATAGAAATATCCGGCTCGAAGGAATGTTACAGCAACTCCATCAAGTTGGTTATATAGTTGTTCAATATTATACAGACCTGCGATCGGTCCTGTGCCCGAAGGAAGGTCAGCGCCAATGCTGCTAAGCATCACCACCTTTTTTACGCCTGATTTTTTGATGGCTTCAGCGAATGACTTACCAGCTTCTGTCGTATTACTGATGATATTGCTTCCGCCGAGGTTGGGAGGGGTCATTGCAAATACTGCGTCCGCGCCGGTGAATGCGTTCGCAAGAAAGATGGCGTCCGTCACTGATCCGACTGCAGCTGTGGCGCCGATCGCCCCGATCGCAGCTGTTTTTGCTTCATCGCTTGTGATGATCGTAACAGCATGACCTGCTTTTACTAATTGTTCTGCCAGTGGTTTGCCTGTATTCCCGAGGGAACCTGTAAGTGTAAATTTCATGTTGAATGTGTTTTGATTTCCGGGAACAAAGTTATCTTTGTACTTACTTTTAGACAAGTACTTACCCTAAAGTAAGTGATATGGCAAAGATCAAAGAATCGTCAACAATACAGGAGAACAAACAGTATGCGATCCAGAAATGTCCTGTTTCGTATGTGATGGAAATGATCGGTGGTTACTGGAAGCCGATCATTATTTATCATCTTTCATCGGGTGATAAGCGGTACAATGAATTAAAAAAAGCGATCCCGGCGGTTACAGAAAAGATGCTGATCCAGCATCTGAAACAGCTGGAGGCGGATGGGTTGGTAGTGCGGGAATCGAAACCTGTTGTACCGCCCTTTGTTACATACAGGTTGAGTTCAGCAGGCAGGGGTATGATGCCCATGATCAACGCTATGGCGGAATGGGGCCTTGATCATATGAAGGGCAAATTTTAGAGTGTTTCTTATATAAATGTAAAGCGGCCCCAGGAATAGGGCCGCTTCTTTTCAAAAAATAACTGCTAAAATGGGTAAGTACTAAAACACTCTTCTATTGACGCTTTCTTCAAGCGACTATTTGATAATCTCTTCGAGGGTTGTCTGTAACTCTTCGCCACGGACATTCTTTGCAACGATCTTGCCGTCTTTGTCAAGAAGGAAATTCTGAGGGATGGCTTTTACATCATACAGCTTTGCCACTTCATTGTCCCAGAAGTTCAGATCGGATACGTGGGTCCAGGTCAGCTGATCATCATGGATCGCTTTCAGCCATTTTTCTTTTGCCCCGGGACGATCAAGAGATACGCCCAGCACGGTGAAATCTTTATCCTTGAATTTTTGGTATGCCAGTACAACATTAGGGTTTTCTGCGCGGCAGGGACCACACCAGCTTGCCCAAAAATCGACCAGCACATATTTCCCTTTAAAAGACGCGAGGCTGATCGGGTTACCTAAGGTGTCATTTTGTGTAAATGCAAAGGCTGGTTTACCGATCTCCAACTCCCGCGCGATATTGATCCTGTTCTGAAATGCAATGCCCGCAGGAAGCTTTTTCACAGATGCCCCCAGCAGATCATAGACTGGCTGCGCTTTGCTTGCATCTATGGAATAGCCTGTGTATTGAGCAAGTGCATAAATAGCGACAGGCGATTTCTTACCATTTACCTTTACGAATTCCTTGTATACTTTTTCATTGAGTTCTTCTTGCAGGTTGTCGATCTGTTTACGGATGCCGACTCCCGCGATTGAATCTTTTGATTTACGCGTTGCGCTAAGATCTGCATACAATTTTGTGAATCGTTCATCGTAAGAAGCAACCTGCTTCTTTAATGACTCATAGTCTTTGTTGGAGTTGGAGCCGGTTACTACCGTCGCACCCAATGAATCACCGGCTACTGCTTTCAATTTGCCTGGCTCTATATAGAGACTGAAATTGTCCCGGTTGAAAGATGGTCTCGCTTTTACGTTCTCATCTTTTACCGCCACAACACGCAGCTGGGCGAGAATAGGTTCGTCAAGTAATGAATTAAAGACAACCGATTTCTTGTCGGGCGTGATCAGTACACTATCTGTAAAACGGAATTTTGTAGTGGTATTATAGTACGTGAAAAACACTTTCTCTACAGGATATTTTAGTGACGCCAGATCAACGGTCAGTTGTAATGGCTTTCCTGTTGGTTTTGGCTGTGGTTTTACTTCTGTTTGCTGCGCCATGGCTGGCATAAAAGCTGCTGTTGCCAGGGTGAATGCAGCGATCTGTTTAATGCTTCTCATACTGGTTGATTCCCTTTTGATAATGATGAAATGAAAGTATTTATGAAGGCGGGGACAAAACATACAAGGAAGCCGGAACGCCTGTGGAGGCGAACTTATAAGCAGCAATCTCATCATCCCACCGCATCGGATGCGGGGTAGGATTTGGCACCTTTTATCAACCGATAGAGGTTGCCAAGACATCATCGGGCCTATCCCTCCGTCTTTCTTGATAAGTTTTAAGATCTCCGTCGATGACACGAAAATAAAGAAAAAATATATTAGTCCACCAAATTAATGGACTTTAATTTCAGCCGGCAGGCAAAAGAGATTAATGTGGGGGAGTAATTGGCAATGAGCTGCCCGTCTTTACCGGTTTAGCGCGGCCTTTGGCAATTGATCAGGGATTGAGCCCGATCATGTAAATGCTGTAAGTAATGACTATTTTTGTGCCGCCATACCACAAACTACCGGCTGCATGTCAATCGAATTGATCAATCATATCAGTAAGCACATATCTATCGATCGGAAAGACCTTGAGTCGGTCGCCGGATTTTTTACGCCTGTACAGGCGAAGAAGAAAGAAAACCTTGTAACAGCAGGGCTGCATTGCAAATACAACTACTTCGTGGTAAAGGGATGTATGCGCATGTATTTTATTACAGAACATGGCTCAGAGCAAACCATTCAATTTGCGCTCGAAAACTGGTGGATGACAGATCTGGAGGCTTTTAACAAAGGTAAAACGGCCTCGTTATCTGTTCAGACCATTGAGTCCTGTGAACTACTCGCAATAGATAAGCCTTCTATGGAGAAAATGCTGGCGACTCACCCCCAAATGGAGCGCTACTTCCGAATGATCTATGAACGGGCTTATTCCGCTTCTTTATTCCGTGTACAATTTATCTTCCAGTTTTCTAAAGAAGATTCCTACCTCCATTTCAGCAATGCGTATCCGAATTTCGTTCAGCGGATCCCTCAAAAGATCCTGGCCTCCTTTCTTGGATTCACGCCAGAATACCTCAGTGAGCTCAGACGGAAAAGAGTAAAAATAGGACTAAGAGGAAAAGCGGGAAAAGATCGAAAATCTTAGATAAACCGGTTTTCGAAGATGCCAGCCTATTTTCCAACCTTCTCCTCAGCTTCTTAAACCAGCTTAAGTTTTTTCTTCCCTGTTCTTCCCATTTTTGTGGGGTCAAAGAAAATTATCATAGTAAAAAATAAATAACATGGAACCAAGATTCAACATTCAAAGCGTTGTGCCAGCAGCGTACAAAGCGATGCTGGGCCTGTCAGCTTACCTGGGATCAACTCAGCTTACAAAAGTTCAGCAGGAGCTGATCAAGATCCGCGCCTCCCAGATCAACGGCTGCGCTTTTTGTATTGATATGCATACGAAAGAGGCGCTTAATATTGGTGAGACGCCTCAACGGATCTTTCTTTTGAATGCCTGGAAAGAAACAGATCTGTTTACGGAAGAAGAGAAAGCTTTACTGGCCGTTACAGAAGAGATCACGCTTATTAGTCAGCATGGTCTGACCGAAGAGACCTATCAGAAAGCAAAGCGGTATTTTTCTGAAGAGTTTATAGCGCAGACCATTATTGCGATCGTAACGATCAATGCGTGGAACAGGATTGCTGTTAGTACACATCTGCCAGTGGCGAAATGATCTTGATTGCTTTGCTCATCTGGAAGCCTGGAGTGAATGTATGGCTTCCATGTGAGGCGGTCTCAAGTGGCTTATGGTCGTAGGAGTATCGCGAAGAGCGCGAAGCAGCCGCGAAGGACGCAAGGAAATACCTGGCGACTTCTGCGGCTGCTTCGCGTTCTCTGCGATACTCCCGATGTTGCTGTATTGACCTCACGGCTATAAGTCTCAAACGGCGCCTTCCGCTGTTTAAAAGAGTAGATAGTAGTTTAATTTTTTATTAAGGAATTGAAATCTCAGCTGTCTTCTTTGCTGTCCCTTTCAATAAAAGTTATCTTTAGGTTACTACTTCTGAGAGGAGTATCGATCAAAAGAGAATAGATGAAAAAGCAATTCAAGCTTAAGGAAGAAGATATCAGGCAGCTCATCACTCCGATGGGTGGTTGTGTTGCTACAGATAAAATTACTGTACATGGCGAGCCCGTGGACTACATGGTAAGGGAAGAGCCTTTGAATGATATTGATAGCGGCTGGCAATTCTTCTCAGGAACAGAAACGCAGGAATATCTCGACGATGCAAAGAACAGCATGGTATTCGATGTTAATACCATTGCGAATTATGATCCCTCCATTATCCCTTACCTGAAACTACCTGTTGGATCCCAATTGGAGAGGGTGAGAGGAACGAATCATTTCAATATTATTCCCGGATGACCTGAAAAGTCCATTCACGGGTCTTTATTCCGTAAGTTTCGCACAGCGGTTTTTTTATCGGTTTTTTCAGGTAAATTAGGATAACGGATATTTCCGGTGATCATTAAACCTGAGAACCATGAAACGCTTTCATTTCCTGACCTCAGTAATGGCGATTGCTGTTACGCCATTTTCTGCTCTTGGCAGAAACCTGAATTTCTTCACGCGCAGCAAAGTATTTAAAACAAGATCCGGTGAGGGACGAAAACATGGTCATATCCAGCTGAAAGGTGTTAATGCAAATGTTCTCGATGTGAAAATATCCGGGAATGATACCGATGGTGATCTTGCGGTCTTCGAGCAAACATCTTTGTCTCCCGGCAGGGGCACTCCGTATCATATTCATCCGAACCAGGACGAGATATTTTATGTGTTGGAAGGGAGTTATCGCTTTAAAGTTGGTGAGGAACTTTTTGACCTGACTGTGGGTGAGTCTATTTTTCTTCCACGCGCTGTTCCTCATGCCTGGACACAGGCTTCGGAAAAAGGGAAGATGATGGTGATATTGCAGCCGGCCGGTAAGTTGGAGAACTTTTTCATTGCCATGGCCGCATTGAAAGCAGAGCCTGATCAGGCAACAATTAAAAAGATATTTGCTGAAAATGAAATGGAAGTGGTTGGGCCGCCATTGGCATTGAAGTAAAAAGGATGGCATTGTGGGATGGTCTTTGATATAATTAGCGACCCTGAAAGTTAATACCAATAACAAAGCCGCCGGAAATTCCCGGCGGCTTTGTTATTGGTATTGCATTGATGCTCTTAGAACTTGTACGCCACGCTCAGTCTAAGGCTGCGCGGAGCTTCAGACTGCCAGTAGTATGCATTCAGCCATGAATACCATGAACCGGAGTACAGGTATTTGTTGAGCACATTAAAGACATTACCGGTAACACGTACGTTGTTTTTCTCCCAGAACAAACCTGTATCAAGTTTGAAGTAGTCAGGAATTTCCGCACCACCTGCAGGAGGTGTTTCCCAGTAGGTCATCCGATCGCCCAGGTAAGAGAAGCCTGCAGAGATGCCTGTTCCTTTCAATGCGCCATCCTGAACTTTATACGTCAGCCACGCATTAGCCGTGTGTTTTGCATAGCTGGGCACATAGTCGCCCACTTTCATACCCGGGATATTATTTGCGTTCAGTTCGGTTATTTTAGATTCGGTGAGCGCATAGTTTGCCACAAGTGTAAGACCTCTTGCAACAGTACCTCTCAGATCGAACTCAATTCCCTGAGATCTTTTTTGACCAAGTTCAATGCTGAAGCCTGAGTTGGGCGGGCTGTTGGGATCAGCAACAAGCTCGTGCTCTTTCAGGATGCGATAAACTGCCACCGTTGTGTTCCAGCGTCCATTCGCCCAATCCCGTTTGATGCCGAACTCAATATTATTTCCTGTCAGTGGTTTTACTTTAGCGCCACTGGTAAGACGGCCATTCTGCGGTGTGAATGCCTGGTCATACAAGGCATAGATAGCTGTTTCATGATCGATGGATGCGCTTAATCCAAAACGTGGAGTGAAACGTTTTGCTTCCTGCGGTTCGCCTCCATAAGAAGCTTGTTTGATATTTGTATAACGTCCGGCGATGGTAAGACGAAGGCGGTTGTCAAGGAAGCTGATCTCATCCTGCAGGTAGACACTGCTGTAACGCTGATCGATCAAACCTCCGGCAGTTGTGGCGCGTTGCTCAATCGGCAGGCTTCGGTCAAATGAAGGATAGCCATTGTTGGGTGGTCCGAGATAAGGATTTCTTGGATCGAACTCACCGCCAGCTGTATCAAGATCGTGAGACTGTGACCAGTCAGCAAAGTATTCTTTGTTGCTGAGATCAAGGCCACCGAGGATCTTATGCATTACACGTCCTGTTTGGAACTGACCGTTTACAAAAGCCTGACCCATGGTCATACGGCTTTTCGCATCCCAGAGACTGATATTGCGGATCATGGTACCATCTGGGTTTACAATGCTCGGCCAGCTGGAAGAACCTTCCTGTCCGTAGTTATAGTAAGCCAGTTGCGCTGTGAAGCTCCAGTCACTGTTGAATTTGTGATCCAATTGAACTGAAGCGCTATGGTCATTGATCTTTGTACCGGGTACACCTGCAGGCAGCATCGTGAATTCTTTAGGATACACTGCATAGCCGTCCGGAGCAAATACGTAGTAGGATCCGACGTTGCTCATATTTGCACGCTGATAAATGTATTCAGCAGTCAGCTTTGTTTGTTCATCGAGCTGGTAGGAGATGACCGGTGCCAGCGTGTATCGGTCATTGTATTCATTGGGGCGGTGGGATTTTTTATTTTGTGCCGCCATATTCAAACGATACAGCAGTTTACCGTCTTTGCTGAGTTTGCCATCAAGATCGAGCGCAGTACGATACAGGTCGAAGCTTCCAACGGTCAGTGATACTTCACCTTTGGTTTGACCTGTCGGACGTTTCGTTACAACATTGTACAGGCCACTTGGGTCACCGCTTGAAAGCATGAATCCTGCCGGACCTTTTACAAATTCGATATGGTCAACAAAGCTCATGTCTTCAGTGAGCGGGCCCCAGTAGGAGCTTACTACATTGAAGCCATTACGGAATGCCTGCACCTGGGAACCGCGGGAGCTGATATTCGTATACATATCACCCCAGTGTTCCAATCGAACGGCGCCACTGACATTACGCACCAGTCCATCGCTCATGCTGATGATTTGTTGATCCGCCAGTGCTTTATTGGTAACGATCTGAATATTCTGAGGCGTTTCCAGTACTGGTGTTCTTAAACGGAGCGAAGAAGAAAGTTTATTTGTTTTATAACTGTTGATCTGGCTTTGCACAATTACTTCTTCCAGTTCTCCCTGCGTCAGTTTTAATTGAATGTTGACCTCCTTTTGCTCATTGTCAGCAATGGTCACGGTTTCCTGGAAGGTTTCATATCCTACAAATGATACTTCGAGTTCATAAGTGCCAGCATTGAGGTTGCGGATCTGGTAAGAACCATCTGCTCCGGTGGTTGTACCACGAACGCTTTTCTTGATCTTAACGTTGACGTTTGCCGCTGGCTGCCCTTCAGAGGTAGTTACCTTGCCGTGAATACCGCTATTGACTTCATTGGCCAGCAGTTCGACGGTGAATAGTAACATGCAGACAGGCAACAGCATGATGTTTTTAAATAATGTCAGATTAGGTAGTCTCATTGTTGATCGATTTTGCATTGAAAAAAAAGCAAGTCAGTCGTTAGTGCCGCCATTAGCAGCGCGATAAAAGTGTGCGAAAGTACAGGCGTTGTAAAGAGGCTTGCTTGCTAAGAAGGGAAAAGCGTCTTACGAAATACGGAAACCGGGGATAAGATGACAGCAGTATGACAGACCTTACAGGTGGTGAGCGCAAAATGGGATCAGATTATTTTAATGTATAAACTTTGAATTGATCAGGATCATTTTTGCGAAACGGGTAGTGGCGGAATTTGGAGGGCTTGTAGTGCCGGTTTTTTCGACGGGAGCGTTGAAAGACTCTGTTTACATTTTTTGCCGGACGGGCAAGGCGTTTTTTTTCGACGGGAGGTCGAAGGGTCCGTTTACTTTTTTTGCCTTGATGCAAAAAAAGTAACAAAAAAAGATCAAGGCTACGCGCAAATAGCCAGCCCCGCACTCGATGCGGGGGCTAAAAATTATGGGCTGCACCTGGCACTAAAATAAACTCGCCGGAGGAGGGTTTTGGATTGAGTGGCGTGTTGGCTCAGACAATATTTTAGCGCCCTCGCCTGCGGCTCGTCGGTTATGCCCATAATTTTTTTAACGCCATTTGCGCTAGGCCGCCGCTCTTAAAGCGGGCAGAAGGCCTTGACATAAATGTAGCCTCACGGTTCTCGCAGGTTTTCTGTTCTCTTATTACAAACGTATAAATAGAAGAGTGCCCTTTTCAAATTATGATACAGCAACTGAGATATAACGAATCTTCTTCGCAACCGAATCTTCCCCTCTCAACGCCCCCGGCCTTGGAAAAAATGGCGTTAAGAAAATGGGAGGCTGGCACCGTCTGAGCCACACCGAAGGTGTGCGAAGGCGCCAAAAACTGTCTGAGCCCAACACGCCAATCAATCCTAAACCTGGACGGGCGAGTTTTTTTTGGTGCAGGTGACATCCTCCCATTTTTAGCCATTTTTTCCCAGCCTTGATCTTTTTTTGTTACTTTTTTTGCATCAAGGCAAAAAAAGTAAACAGAGTCTTCGACCTCCCGTCGAAAAAAAAAGCGCCTTGCCCGCCGGCAAAAAATGTAAACGGAGCCCTTCGACCTCCCGTCGAAAAAAAACGCCTTCCCGTGCACGCTGTACTGCCGGCAGGCAGTTCATTCCACTATCCTGCTGTTTCATCCATTTCCCTTTGCAATTCCCCCGCTCTTCGTCCACTTTTACTGGTTGAATATCAATGAGCTCTTTAAAATGTCGTTTTTCTTCTATCCCACGCTCCTTGGGCCCGGTAGTTTTGTGTCCTAAATCAAAAAATAATGAACCGATACAACGTTTTCAACACGATCCACAAAGGCCTGAGATCTTTGATGTATGACACGGCAGCAATGATTCAGCGGACGGATTTTAGTGTAAACACCGCTGCTGAAACAGTAGCCCGTGTAAACTGGGTGATGGATATCTTTGATGAGCATGCACGTCATGAAGATAAATTCCTGCTTCCCCTGGCATTCAAGAACAATGAAGCCCTGGCGCAGGAATTTGAGAAAGAGCATGAGGTAGATCATCGTTTATCAGACGATCTCCGCACCGCTTTGAAGTCATGGGAAAATGCGGGCAATGATGCAGAACGCATCACGGCAGGTCAGGCGATCTTCTTTGCATTTAATGAGTTCATCGCTTTTAACCTGTATCACATGAATAAGGAAGAGAACGTTTTATTACTGAACTTGTGGACGCATTATACTGATCAGGACCTGCTGGCTGCGGAGAATGCAATTGTGCAAAGTATTGATCCGGCAACGCTGATGGAGGAAAGTAAATGGATGATGCGCAGTATCAGTAATCCTGAGATCATCGGATGGTTGAGTGGCATTCGTCACGCTGCGCCGCCACCGGTATTTGATATTTACCTGTCATTGGCAAAACAGGAAGTGCCGGCCGACAGGTTCGCTGAAGTAGCCGCTGCTTTAGGTGTTTCTACAGCGGCCTGATCAACATTAACCTGCTAAACCTTATCTAATGCAGATCACTTACAAGGAGTTCAAACCATCCTTTCACCTCAAACCTTTTGTGGAGGATTACTGGTACCAGGTCTTTGATGGTGCACCGGATGAATATTCGCCACTGCAGGTTTGTCTTCCCTTAGGTATGGCACAGATCATCTTTCATGTTAACGGTCAGGAATGCTCTGTATTTGCCGGAGGAGAATGGCATCGTTTGCCCGATGCGTTTTTTGTGGGCGTTTATCGAGAAACAGTCACCTGGCGTGCAAAAGGTAAATGCGTTTGTTTTGGTATAAACCTCAAGCCGGAGATACTCGTGCAGTTGTTCAAGGTCCCTGCTTCTGCTTTATTCAATTATTATACAGATGTAGCAAACTTCATGAATGCACGCATCAGTTCTTTTGCAGACCAATTGATGGGAGTGGAAGATGCGGACACACTTGTTCAGTTGACGGAAGCTTACCTGGAGAACAGGATCCGCCAGATCCGTTTTGAAGAAAGCTGCCTGCATCATGCAACAAGATTGATCCGTGATTCAAAAGGGACCATCACTGTCGATAATATTTGCAAAACATTGTACATCACAGAGCGGCAATTGCAACGTAACTTCAAGGACAATATTGGCGCAAGCCCTAAAACTTATACACGGATCATCCGTTTTAGGAATACCTATCGGGATCTGAAGAAGAATTCCTGCGAAAAGATCTCCTGGGCATCACTTTCATTTGATCATGGCTTCAGTGATCAGTCACACATGATCAGGGATTTTAAGGAATTTTCGGGCGTGAATCCTTCGCTGATCGTTTCAGCAGACGCCCCATATTACCAGCTAAGCTGTTCTTGATCCTTTATGAAAAACAGACATGGTAGTAGCACCCTGGCTCTGTTATAGAAAAAAATAAAGGTTTAAAAGTTGATTGTTCAGTTGTCAGAAAGTTACCAGGTCTTTCAACGCTGAAACTTTTAAACTTTTAAACCCTTGACTATAGATAGCCACCAGCTTACAATCCCATTTTCTCTTTGCAGGTTTGCTTACCGCGTTTAAAGAGCCAGAAGTTTCGTCCTGTTGCTGCCAGCACTCCGGCGGCACCGCCAAGATAGCTGAAGTTGTGCATCATTCCCACTGCGAGATAATTCCTGACATGTTGGACATTCCCATTTATATACCATTTAGAAGGAGTGCCTGACAGATTTGTAAAACCATAGATCAAGCCGATAAGTCCAAATATCAATGCAATGGTCAGCACTATTACAAATGATTGAATTGCTCTGATGAACATGGCCTGCCAATCCCTGAAGATCAATGATGACAGGCCAATAAAAAGCCCGATCCAGAAGCCGAACCACCAGGTGGCACGAAACCCCACTACTGCAGCTGCCCATCTGGGGTGGCTAGGGAGGTTGTCACTGGAGTGGCTCATCATCCCAAACTGAATAAACTTGAACTTAGTATAATATTCTTCTGAAATTGAATAGGTGAGTTGATCATGAAGTGCTCCATAGATGCCCGCAGCCAGCATAGCACAAAAAACGATCAACAGCAGTGTCAATGATTTTTCCATTTTATTTTAGATCCTTCTCCCGGAAGAATTCCATAGAAAAGTAAAGATTATGCTATCGGAATTATTCCTTCATCCGCCAGATCCATGATCGTTAAAAATAAAAGTATTAATTCAAGCAGCAGAAATACAACAATAAAGATCATAAACAGCCTTTGCGTATACTTTCTGCGTCGGAATGTGAACGATGCGATCAATAGCGATAGTTGGGTAGCGATGAATGGAATCAGGACAAATGTTACGATAAGAAAAAACAGGAATGCCGAGAGGCCGGAAAGAAATACCGGGGAGACCATTGTACCATCAGCATAGCCTGTGGTAAGAACAAGAATACAGTGAACGATCACTGTCAGGATCGCCAGCGTGAATAGCAGCCCAAATCCGGGAGGGATTTTGCGATCTCTACGCTCGATCTCGGTCAATTCTTTGTCAAGAAGGTCATTCATCCGGTGATTTGAGTATACAAAATAAGAAACGGGACCTGATAAATCAAGCCCCGTCTCACTGACAAGTTCAATCGTTGAGGAACTGTATGAACTTATCGTAAACCTACCACCTGCGAAATATATGAAACCTGTAACCTATAATTTGTATTTAAGACCGATCTCCAGACCCAGCGTTGAGTTGTATGTTTTGGCTCTGTTAGCCGGATAGTTCACATACTCTTTGTCTTCTGCATTAGTGAAATCGTAATCGAACCTCACGCCGGTTGCGAGCAGGATATTTTTAGACAAACCAAATTCAACACCTGCATTTGCCACACCGCCGAAAGTGATGTCTTTGTATACATCTTTGGTATCTGTTTTAAGACTACCTGCTTTCAATTCTGAATTAGTGAGTATGCTTAATTGGGGACCAAGTTTACCTACAAACGCAACATTCTTGCTGAATGGCGTGCGATAGCTCGCGTACAGGGGGATCTTTACATAGTCATTCTTCTGATCGTATTCTGTACCTGCAAGATCAAATTTTCTTCCCTGCAATGAATACAAGGCATCAAGACCGATTCCCCATTTTGGCGAGAATGCATATTCAACACCTAGCCCGAAGTTTCCTGTGAATTTTGATTTGCTTTCGAAGCCATTCGCATCCTTGTCATCCGAATTGTTCATCCATCCAAGAGCGGGAGATCCTTTCACACTTAATGCCCATTTACTGTCTTGTGCGTTGATAGTATTAAAAGATGCAGCCAGTAATGCAATAGCTATAACGCTTAATAATCTCTTCTTCATAATAAAAATTTTTCTTTAACATTAATCGTCTGTTGTTTCTTAATCTTTCTGATAGCGCTAATCAGGAACAAAATTCGGAAGCGCGGCGATGGTGGAAAAGGTCTGTTTGTATGTTTTTTATGTCTATTTCGGAACTAAGAGGAAAAGGAGTGAAGGCGGGTAGTGAATGAGTTGTTAATAGTGGAATTGCAAAGAACAAATAATGGCAGAAGTTGTTATGCGGCTTTTATTGAATTATTTTCCTGTCGTGTAAGAGTGGTAAATAGTAGTGGAGATCTGTATTATAAATTCCGGCTTTGTGCAAAGGAGTGTGTATTGATCATGCAGAAGAGGTCGCGAAAAAAAATAATAAAGATCTTCATCTTACTTAACGCTATTGCCAGGAGATATTAAGGCGTTGAAAAGATTACCGCCTTTGCATGGGCTGAGGCTATTCATACTTTACGAGGTCAAAAATAAACGTCGTGCCTGTTCCCGGTGTGCTCGATACCTGCACAGAGCCCCCGTTATTTTCCACCATTGTTTTGATCATATACAAACCGATCCCTTTTCCTTCGCCAACAGTGGTAAGCCGGCGGAATGGTTTGAAAATATCGGAAGAGTTTTGCGAAAGGTCTATGCCGATACCATTGTCTGTATAAGTCAGCCTGACACCTTTCTTTGTTGGTTCGGTAAGAATGGTAATAGACAACGGTAGTGCTGACCTGTATTTAACTGAATTGCTGATCAGGTTTGTCAGTATACTTTTTGCGTAACCTTCAAGATAAGAGAGTGTTTCTGCCTTTTTGAAGTTGAGGTGGATCTTTGCTTTCGTGCTTTGTATTGAAGCTCTGTGATCTTCTTCTACTTCCTGCATTAATTGGGCAAACCGGACATCACGGATTACTTGCTTGTCGGGGTTTTGAATATGAAGAATGTCAATAAGACCATGGATCGTTTTGTCCAGGCGGTTCACTGAACGATTGATCACATCAGTGAGCCTGGCATCCTTTTCACCAGGTTGCATTAACGAAAGGGAAAGCTTGAGGCTTGTCAGTGGTGTTTTGAGATCATGGGAAATCGCAAAAGTGAACTCCTGCATGTTTTTGTTGCTTTGCCGGAGCCGTTGGTTCAGTAACTCGATCTGATCCTTTTGCTGGCGCAGTTCATCTGTTATTTCCAGGAGTTGTGCATTGCGGATCTTTAGTTCTTCGTACGCGCTAAGGCTTGGTTCATCCTGGATATGCTTTTTCCATCCATCAATGATGATCTTGCTGAGTGAAGTCTTTTTTGAGAAAGATGTTTTACGTATGCGGACAACTGTTCCGCCGGTTCCGGATCTTATTTCGAACTGGTCAGACAGCCTCCTGGCAAAGATGATCCCCAATCCGCGGCCACGATAAGTCAAAGGATCACGCTCAAGGATCTTATCCAGACCTGTGATGCCTTTCCCTTTATCGCGGATCTCTGCCTCGATGGCTGCTTTCTCCGAATCGTTATCTGCGTAAAAGATGATATTACCTTCGCGGGCATATTCGAGGCAATTGCGGCAGATCTCGGAAACCGCCGTAGCGAACCGGGTTTGTTCAGGCAGACTAATACCGGCAAATTTGGCGATCTGCATGGCGCGCCGGTGTGCAAGCACTACGTCCATTTCATTGGCGATATTCAGCTTCGTAACCTCGATCTTCATGATGCATTTTTTACATAACGGATCACTGATACAGTAGCGTCATCGGTGCTCCTGAAATGGTCTTTGAATAGTGCAGCGCAAAGAATGGTGGAATGATGTTGGAGTATCTTCGGATATTTAGCGAGATCCCATCTTCCGGAAATGCCATCCGTATGCATGATCAGCATATCCAGTCTTTTATCCCATGGAATAACGGTGTTGTTTATCGTATTAGGAATAGTATGTCCAACGATCCCGTTATAGGAGTTAAATGTTCTTGAAGACATGGACAATGGCTGACTGATCAAACGTGTCAGGATATTACCAATGCCACAATAGGTCAGTTGTTTGTTTACATTATCAATGTATGCGATTGACATGACGGCTCCACGTGTTTTACGGATATCTTCATGAATGCTGCGTAAGTGTTCATTAGCCTGGGTGCCCGATTGCGCTGAAAATCCCGTGATCGCCCTGGTGGCGGCGGCACTTGCTTCCGGCCCGTGGCCAAGGCCATCTGCCATACATACCCTGGTTATTTTATCCGTTCCATTCATGCTCCAGTTATCACCACAGGCCGTTTCACCGGGTTTTGATACGCGAATGGATTCCATGACTATGCAATCAGTTGGCTTGAGGGCCTTCTTTGTTTTTTTGAAAACTCTGCTTATAAGAATGGTACCCCATCCAACCAGGGAATAGATGTCAAAGACGTCGGATAGACGTTTGATCGCACCGAGTCCCTGCCCTAATGTATTTTTTGTTGAAACGCCATCTCTCAGCATACTTGACGTAGCTGCAATCCCCGGGCCATTATCGATCGCGACAAGTTCAAGGCCATTCCGGTCGTCCTCTTCGAGGATCCGGCATAAGACCTGGCCGCCGTGTGTGGCATGTTTTACCAGATTTGTTGTTATTTCTG
Source organism: Terrimonas ginsenosidimutans (assembly GCF_022012415.1). Taxonomy (GTDB): domain Bacteria; phylum Bacteroidota; class Bacteroidia; order Chitinophagales; family Chitinophagaceae; genus Terrimonas_A; species Terrimonas_A ginsenosidimutans. The sequence continues at coordinate 153,233 of NZ_JAKLTR010000004.1, read as the reverse complement.
CTATGATGATCTCTGTTTCTGCAAGACGATGACCGGTAAGGCCTGCCTTTACAGCCATCGATTTCAACTCCGCACGTGCGATGGCCTGATAACTCCTGTCCGGCAGATTGATGATGGAATGAATATGATTAACCATTCTTCCATTTTGTAATAGTGACGGTAGTTCCCTTTCCCAGCTGGGTTTTTATGTCAAAAATGCTGACAAGTCTTTTCGCGCCGGGAAGTCCCAATCCAAGACTTTTGCCAGTGGAGTATCCGTCTTGCATGGCTTTCTCGATGTCGGGGATGCCAGGGCCCTGGTCAGAGAATGTTAAACGGACCCCGGTCTGAAGGGTCGCATGGCTAATGATCTCGCAGAGTACTTTTCCTCCATTCGCGTAACGCAACATATTCCGCACAAGCTCGCTTGCTGCCGTGAGTAATTTCGTTTTATTGACAAGACCCATCTTTATCTTGTCCGCATATTCAGCTACACGGTTGCGGAAAAAGACAACATCCTGCTCTTTTTCAATCTTGATGGTATCTTTATTCAGCACTATCATCTTCGTCTGTTGAAGTCGTTTCTTCCTCCTCGCTGTCCAGTATTCGGTTTCGCTTCAACAGTTCCATTCCTTTTTCTACGTTCAATGCGGTACGAACGCCGGTCATTGGCAGTCCGAGCTCGATCAGCGTGATCGCTACAGCAGGCTGCATACCCACCACCACTGTGAGGGCGTCCAGTATTTTAGACATCTGGGCGATATTGCTCAATATCCGCCCCATGAATGAATCGACAATATTCACAGCAGAGATATCGATCAATACACCTTTGGCCTGGTGTTTATTGATCATATTTACCAGGTCTGCTTCAAGATTCAGGGCGAGCCGGTCATACAGGTCAATCTGTACGGTGACGAGCAGGAAATCGCCCATTTTCAGAATGGGAATCTTCTCCATAGTAATTAACTGGCCGTTTTATCGGTTTTTTTTCTGACTTCGAGTCTCAATGTCTGAAATGCAAAACGCAATGCATGTGACAAGGAGGCTTTTGTATTTATTCCGGAAAGATCGATCCCAAGATGTACAATGGTCTGTGCGATCTCCGGGCGGATACCACTGATGATACATTCCGCACCCATCAGGCGCGTAGCACTTACTGTTTTGATCAGATGTTGCGCGACCAGGGAGTCAACCGCCGGTACGCCGGATATGTCAAGAATGGCGATAGTACTTTCTGTTTCAACGATCTTCATCAGCAGGCTTTCCATTACAACCTGTGTACGCGAACTGTCAAGCGTACCGATAATGGGAAGCGCAAGGATATTGTCCCAAACCTGTATTACGGGGGTTGATATATCCGAGATCTCGTTGGTTTGACGGATGATCACCTCTTCTCGGCCCCGGATGAAGGTTTCAAATGTGACAGTGGCCAGGCTGTCGATGAGTTTGTTCACCCGAAGTATTTCGGTGTACAATTTTTTGAGATCCGTGATCTCCTTCTCCAGCGTTTTAAAGATTGCTTGTTTGAGACTGAAAATATAATAGCCGGTCTCCCGCGGCGAAAAACCGTGGCGGGCCCGGTTAATAGAGATGCCGGCAAGCATCTCGTTCAACTTATCAAAGTTGCTGCTGTTGCTGTCTTCCAGGAGATCATCTTTAATAGCAGCCAAAAACGTCTTCAGAAATTCCTCCGACTCTAAGCGGAGCTCTTCGTTAGAGATCAGGTCTTCCCGCAAACCCTCGTCCTGCATTTGCTGCGTAAGCCAGTCCTCATGTAATTTTTTAGCGTTCTTGTTAAGAGCCTGGTATACGGTGATTTTTGCTGCCATATAAATGATTATATCGCAATATACCCTATTGTCCCTGAGAGGGAATAAATATTTTCTGATAACCAGCCTTTTACGCTGATATCAGGGTTTTCCCGGATAGATGCACTGGTCGCAGGCCACTGATGATGCCCAACCTGCTGCCGGCAACGCTGACCAGCCAGTCTGTTGTCTTAGCGATTCTCTGTCGGTTATCGGCCCAGGCCCGCAGCCCCGGATCACGTACCTTCCGCACGTCTTTTGCCAGCCTTTCTCCCTTTTATCATCAATTTGTCCCCTCAACCTCATAATTTATCGATTTTACCCCCTTCTAATCTGATTCACCCCCCTGAATCAGGCTAAACTGACTATTAGTTTTAACATGAAATTGACACCTGGCGCTTTGCCAGCATACTAACGACCAAAACAACGGCCATATGACTGACCTGCTTTCTGTATGTCTCAAACTGAGCCAGCAGTTAAAAAACCAGCCCACAAAGCGGTTTCGAACCTGGACTCCCCGTATTTTTCTTCTATCCATCGTATTAATGACCGGGCAAACCGTGCTGAATGCGCGGGAGAATGCAGCCGGGAAAGCGGATTTTCTTCCGCAACAAACTGAAAAAGAATACAAAGGGCGATTGATCTCTGTTGATAGCACTCCGCTTGCCGGGATCATCATCACTAACTTGCGGTCTTCCGCATCTGCCGTAAGTAATGCTGAAGGCAACTTTATCATTTATGCGAATGCTGGCGACCGACTACGGTTCGCCGGTGCGGGTTTCCAGACCCAGGAGCAAACGGTGGGTAATGAAATGCAGCTATTATATATTATAGATGAAGAGCAGGAGCTGAACGTGATCGGCATGCCGGTACGCAAAACCACGGAACGGATCTACACTTCCGATCCTCAGCATCTTTCTGTCGCTTCATCCGATGTAGTATACAGTCCGCAGATCACCCGCACCCCGGTCACCAGTTTTACGAACACACTGGCCGGCCGGCTAGCTGGCCTTTACACACTTCAGTCTGCCGGTCTTCCCGGTGGAGACGGCGCCAGTCTCAGCCTTCGCGGCCAGCAACCTGTCATACTGATCGATGGTGTGGTCGCCAGCCTCAGCACATTCGACCTCGAAGAGATCGAATCGATCACGGTTTTGAAAGATGCCCTCGCTACGGCCATGCTTGGCTCGAGAGGTGCACGCGGAGCAATCCTTGTGACCACCAAAAAAGGCAAACAGGGGACACAGCAGATCTCTTTCACCGCACAATCGGCGATCCAGAAACCGATGGGCTTTCCCGTAACACTCAGGGCGTATGACTATGCCAGACTGCGCAATGAAGCATTACGGAATGACGGCATTGATAGCCTGAACTCCGGTCTTTACTACAGCCAGGCAGCCCTCGACGCCTACAGAACAGGCAGCAACCCGTTCGCTTATCCAGATAATGACTACCGCGAACAACTCACGGAAAACTCCTCAACATTCAAACGTTATACCGTCAGCGCAAGCGGTGGTAACCGCTACGCACGCTATTTCGTTTCACTGGAACATGCCAATCAATCCGGATTTTTCAGAACGGTTGACAGCAATAGCTACAATACCAACAACTCTTTCAAAAGCTACGTGATCCGATCAAATATTGATGTGAACATCACACCAAAACTGACCGGTGGAATTTACCTGCTCGGACGGATCATGAATTCGAATGAGCCCGGTGTAACTACGGGGACGGTTTTGGCGAATATGCTGCTGACTCCGGCAAACGCTTATCCTTTACTGAACCAGGATCAGAGCTTTGGTGGTTCTCAACTTTTCCAGGATAATATGCTGGCACAAACGATCAATTCCGGGTATCGTCAGCGTTATTTCAGAGACATCCTTGTAAACGCTTACCTCAAGCGTTCGCTTGATGAAGTAACTCCCGGACTGTATATCAAACTTAAAGCAGCTTACAACTCGACGCTTGGTGAAGATATCAACCGTAGCAAAACTTTCGCTGTCTTTCAGCAAATGCAAACCGGATATACACAATTTGGTTTGAACGGCGCGCAGGGTAATAGTAATGGTATCGCTTACCAGGGCCGTACGGATTATGAAGAGCTGAGCATTGGTTATGACCGCACTTTCGACGGCGTGCATGGTATCAGTGCTGTAGTATTGGCTAACCGCGATAATAATATCAATGGCGATGTGTTGCCATACACGATCACCGGCACATCCGGTCGTGTTGCATATAATTATAAAGGAAGATACATGGCGGAAGTGGCGTTCGGTATGAACGGCTCCAACAGATACCCTCCTGCAGGAAAAACCAAACGTGGATTCTTCCCGTCCATTGGCCTCGGATGGAATATTGAACAGGAAGATTTCATGAAGAATTCAAGCGTGTTCAACCGACTTAAACTTTATGCTTCCTATGGTAAAGTAGGTTGGGACGCTCCAGGATATTTCATTTACTATCCACGCTTCTTCGACGGTCCGGCCGCATACTTCGGTACCGGCGCAGGATCTGTGACAACCATTTCTGAATGGACATTACCAAATGCCGGTATCACTTTTGAAAAAGCAAACAAGCTGAATCTTGGATTGTCTGGCTCTGTGCTGAATGATCATCTCAGTTTTACAATTGAATACTTTAATAATAAGTACTCTGATCTGCTGATGCCAAGAGGTGGTAACAGTACTATCATAGGAAATGATTACCCGTTGGAAAATATCGGTGAGAACCGTTACTCCGGGTATGATGCGACGGCTACATGGCGCGGATCAGTTGGTAAGATCCAGTACTTTGTTTCTGCCAATGCATCCCGTGTAAAGAGTGAAGTGATCTATATGGACGAGGTATACCGCCAGTACGATTGGATGAAACAAACCGGCCAGCCTGTTGATCAGTTGATGGGATATCGTGCGCAGGGATTATTCCAATCCCAGGCCGAGATCAACAGCAGCGCTACGCTGCAGGGCTATACTCCGCAACCTGGTGATATTAAATATGCTGATCTGAATGGTGATGGAATCATCAACCAGTTTGACCGCACAGCCATCGGTCGCGCAAGACCTTTATTCTATTATGGAGTTTCTTTCGGTGTTAGCTGGAATGGTTTTGATCTTAGTGCACTTGGACAGGGCGCAGAGAACCGCGATATCTACCTTAGCGGTGCTGCTTATTGGGCATTTCAGAATAATGGAACAGGTCAGGCATACAGTCATAACCTCGACCGTTGGACTCCCTCAAATCCTGGTGCAACTTATCCACGCCTCAGTTATGGTCAGAATATCAATAATGATGCGGCCTCCTCTTTCTGGGTGAAAAGCGGTGATTATTTCCGGTTGAAAAATGTGGAGATCGGTTATACATTCCCTGTTTCACTGGTAGGAAAGATCGGTCTGAAAACAGTTCGTGTATTTGCGAACGGCTACAATGTATTCACCAAAGCCTCCAAAACGATCGGAGATAGAGACCCAGAATCATTTGTGGGCGCTTACCCGCTCCAAAAGCTCTACAACTTCGGTATCAACATTAAATTTTAAGACTGCGCTATATGAAGAAAATATTTCCAATAATCACGATGGTCGCTTTCGGAGGATTGTTGCTTGCCACATCTTCCTGCACCAAATATGAAGAAGAACCGAAGGACTGGTTCACTTCAGGACTGACATTCGATACGCTTGATCAGAATGGTACAGTGGCAGGGTTTAACCTGAACAATATCTATACTTATATACCGGATGGATTCAACCGTATTGGCGGCGATTTCCTCGACGCAGCTGCGGGTGATGCATTGCCATCCCGTTACAATACGCTTGTCGAGAACTATATCAAAGGCGCCGTAACGGTGGTGAATAATCCTGATCCTTATTGGGGTAACAGCTACTATGGCATCCGCCGTTCAACTATCTTCCTGCAAAATATGGACCGGGTGCCAATGGCACTCGCCACAAGAACGATCTGGAAAGCAGAAGCAAGATATCTCCGTGCATTCTTTTACTGGGAACTGCTGAAGCGTTATGGTGGTGTGCCTTTGCTTGGTGATGCCATTCTCAGCATGGATGATAATATCTCTCTTCCGCGCAATACGTTCGAGCAAACAGTGAATTATATCATTAGTGAATGTGATGCAGTGAAGGGCGATCTTCGTGCAGATAACGTTTCGACATCAGATTTCGGACGTATTACAAAGGGCGCTGCTGTTGCCTTGAAATGCAGAGTGCTGTTGTATGCAGCAAGCCCGCTCTTCAATGGAGGCGGTATCGAATCAGACCCGGTTAAAAAAGCACTGACCGGCTATCCGACGGCAGATCCAACCCGCTGGCAGAAAGTGGTGGATGCCGCTACAGAGTTCAACGCATTAGGCACTTACTTCAAACTGGTAACGAGCGGTACGCCAACCGCGTTCACCTCTGTGTTCATAAATAAAATGAATACAGAGATCATTTTTGCCAAACAGGTGGCAAACAATGCAAACCTCGAGAATTCACAATCGCCTGTCGGCTTTGTAGCATCGAATGCAAGAAGCCAGGGTTTGACAAGTCCTACGCAGAACCTTGTTGATGCATTTCCGATGTTGAACGGAATGATGATCAACGAAGCGGGCTCGGGTTACGATGCGGCAAATCCTTATGCAAACAGGGATCCCCGTTTAAGTGCAACCGTTTTTCATAATGGCGCAACATGGTTGAGCCGGGCTGTTCAAACCTACCAGGGAGGCCTTGATCGCCCGTCTGATAACTCTTTGTCAACGATCCAGACGAGAACAGGTTATTACCTGCGCAAATTCCTCGGAAACTTCGCGACGTCAACAGCCTATTCAAGCCAGAGCCACAACTTCCCCATCTTCCGTTATGCGGAGATCGTCCTGAATCATGCAGAAGCATTGAATGAACTGAACCAGGTGGAAGCAGCCGTTACGCAGATCAAAACACTGAGGGCACGTGCAGGCATCACTGCAGGAACGAATACTCGATATGGGATAAAAGCCGCGATCACACAGGCTGAAATGCGTGAACTGATCCGCAATGAACGCCGCATCGAGCTGGCATTTGAAGAGCATCGTTTCTGGGATATCCGCCGCTGGAAAATTGCCGACCAGGTATTGAACACAACACTTACCGGCATCCGCATTACCAATGGAACCCCACTTACATACCAGGTGGTACCTGTAGCAACATCGAGATTCGAGACAAGGCTTTACCATATGCCGATCCCTCTCGATGAGATCAATAAGAATACACAGCTCATCCAAAACGAAGGATGGTAATTATAAAAAACTAAATGCTTTTAGATGAAAAAGATTGTTTGCATATTAATCATGATAAATGCTTTCTGCCTGGGAGCTTTCGCCCAGGTAAAGCAGGTGTCCGGGCTTGTGGTTGATTCGCTTGGGACGCCTATCATCGGCGCGACTGTGCTGGAGAAAGGTGTGAGTGCCAATGGTACGAGCACTAACGCGGAAGGCCGGTTTACAATAACACTGAAAGGAACATCCCGTGTGATCGCCGTTTCTTATATCGGTTACCGCGACAGGGATTTTACAATAGGTACGAGTGGTAATGTGCAGGTAACATTATATAGTACGATCGGCAGCCTGTCTGATGTAGTGGTGGTTGGTTATGGCCGTCAGAAGAAGATCACTACTACCGGTGCTATCAGTACCGTATCAGGGGTGGAGCTTAGAGAAAACCCTTCCGCGAGTGTGCAGAATACACTCGCTGGCCGTTTGCCCGGTTTCTTCTCTCAGCAAACATCCGGTCGCCCGGGTGCGGATGGTGCGGCTTTTTACATTCGTGGTGTGAGCTCATACAACACCGGAAGTACCTCTCCGCTCATCATTGTGGATGATATCGAATTCTCTTATGATCAGTTTGCGAGACTGGATCCGAATGAGATCGAATCGATGAGTATCCTGAAAGATGCATCAACGACAGCTGTGTATGGTGTAAGAGGGGCGAATGGAGTTGTGGTTGTCACAACCCGCCGTGGTAAGATCGGTGCTCCGCAGATCTCGTTCCGCGGTGAAACAAGTTTGTCGCAGCCGACCATCATGCCAAAGTTCCTGAACTCGTACGATGCTGCTATTCTCTATAACAAAGGAAGAACCAACGATAACCAAACTCCATTCTTTAACCAAACGGCTCTCGACGCATTCCGGGATCATACAGACCTGTACACTTATCCCGATAATGACTGGAAAGAGATCCTTTTCAAAAAGTTCAGCACGCAATACCGCGGCAACTTTGATATCACCGGTGGTACAGAACGCGTCAAATACTTCATCTCTGCCGGTTATCTTAACCAGGATGGTATGGTGAAAGATTTCGGAAGCAAAGTGGGGATCAATAACAACTTCTACAACCAGCGTTATAACTACCGTTCCAACGTGGATATGAAGGTGACAAAGACAACAGATTTCCGTCTTGACCTTTATGGAAATATGAGCACCATCAACCAGCCGCAGGTCGGTAGTCCGAACGGATGGAATGATGTGTTTGCAGATTATGGCAGCCTCTGGACATTGGCGCCATGGGCGTACCCGATCTACAACCCGAACGGAACGCTGGGTTACAGCCAGTGGCAGAGAAGCCCGGGCACAGGCGGAACGGTTTATGATGCGAATAATATCATCGGACGTCTAACCTATCTCGGTTACACGCGTACATCGGAATCGAACATGAACCTGGTGGCAACGCTTAACCAGCGCCTTGATTTCATCACCCGTGGTTTGTCACTGAAAGGCACCCTTTCTTATGCGTCGAGCTATGCAAACCCGAACGTTTCTATGAGTGGTGGTGATTTTCCTTCCTATATCTATGATCCTGCCACTGAAACGTATGCGCCCCGAAACCCCAACGTATTCCGTGTAAGACGTTTGATCCGCGGATCGAATAACGGTAGTACTGTTCGTAACGTAACGGCGCAGATGTTCCTGAACTATGACAGAACATTCTCCGGCCGTCATCACGTCTATGGCCTGGCATTGTTCAGCCAGAACTCAGCAACTGCGGCGAGCGGAACAAGTGCATACAATTTCATTCCGAACAACTTCCGTGGTTTTACCGGTCGTGTCGGATATGACTTCAAACAGAAATATATCGTAGAGTTCAACGGAGCATATAATGGATCAGACCGTTTCTCAGAAGATAAACGTTATGGCTTCTTCCCGGCGGCATCAGCGGGCTGGAACATTTCAGAAGAACCATTCTTTAAAGACAATATCAGTGTGATCAACCGGATGAAGATCAGAGGTTCTTACGGTCTCGTTGGTAATGATAAGATCGGTTCAGGCTTCAGCTACTACTATCAGCAGATCTATTCTGCGCCAGGAAATATGGTGTTCTTCGGTGATCCGAACGCGAATGCAGCAGGTGCGGTGTTTGAAGGAACATTGGGTAACCCGGATGTAAGCTGGGAAAAAGAGAAGAAACTCGACATAGGCGTGGAAATGGGCTTCTTTAAAAATAAAGTCTCATTAACAGTTGAATGGTTTGATAATAACCGTTACGATATCCTTACAACCAGGAGTGGTCCAAACTCATCTGTTTCTTCTGTGATCGGACAGGGATTGCCTGCGGTGAACCTGGGTAAGGTGAACAACCGTGGTTATGAGATCGAACTGAACTATGCAGATAACATTACGAAGGATCTTTCTTTCTCCGTGAAAGGAACGTATTCTGTTGCGAAGAATAAGATCGAGTTCATGGATGAGCCTGCATACAGGTTCGCTTACCAGTCATTCACAGGTAATGCGATCAATGCACAGCGTGTTTATACATGGGTTGGCTTTTATAAAGATGCGGCAGATATCGCGGCAAGTCCGAAGCCTGCAATCGCAGTTCGCCCCGGCGACCTGAAATATGCTGATCTGAACAAAGACGGGATCATTGATGGTTTTGATACACAGGTACAGGGATATCCGAATATTCCTAATACAACAGGTGGTCTGCAATTAGGGATCCGTTACAAAGGCTTTAATATCGGTGTATTCTTCCAGGGAGCGATGAACTTTAACGTGAGAGGAGCAGCTGAAGCGATCCAGCCTTTCGGAGGTAATTTCAGAGCGATCCATCAACAGGCATGGACTCCGGAGCTCGGTGATAATGCGCAGTTCCCGATGTTGAGCTTTATCCCGGGTATCAGTGATTCCAGGGCTTATCCATCTACATTCTGGCTGATCCCGGGTGATTACATCCGTCTTAAAACAGCAGAGTTCGGATACTCGCTTCCCTCGAAATTCGTGAAGTCATTACGCATGAAAGATATCAGGGTTTATACGAACGGGTATAACCTGTTCACCTGGACAAAGCTCAACAAGCTTTATCAGCTTGATCCGGAGATCGGTCAGGGTTCAACAGGTACGAGTGGTACAGACCGTGTGAACTATCCGCCACAACGCATGATCAACTTTGGTATCAGCGCAACATTCTAACGATATTGTCAAATTGCGATTTATCGCTTCAACTATTTAGTAAATGAAAAAGATCTTAACCATCATCAGCTTTTCAGCCCTGCTGGCAGCCTGCTCCAAATCGGGCGGCTTCCTGGATGATAAATCAACAGCGCTTGATGAAGCTCAGGTTTTCTCAGATAGCTTACGTACGATACAATTCCTGAATGGTATTTATGCGGAAGGAACATTCGGTAACACGGATTTTGCCGGGATTGGTTTCTCCTTCAATAAACGCCGCTGGGAAACACATGGTAATCAGGAAACTTCTGCGGATGATGCAGAGTACTCATTGAGTTCCGCAACACGCCCTTCTGTAATGTTCTACCAGGGTACATTCTCTGCAGCAAACTATGGATCAAGCCCGCCAGCTACAGATTTCTGGCAGGTGCCTTACCGTAATATCCGCCGCGTGAACCTGCTTTTATCAAAACTGGAAAGCACACCTTTATCAGCCTACATGAAATCACGTATGAAAGGTGAAGCGAAATGTCTTCGTGTGTGGTACTATCTGCAGTTGATGATCGTGTATGGCAGCGTGCCTAACGTGGGAGACCAGGTGTATGGTATTGCAGACTTCCTGGATATACCAAGACAGAAGTTTTCAGATTTTGTAGCATATCTGACGAAAGAGCTGGATGAAGCAGCGGCACTGTTGCCCACTCCTAATGCAGCATTCCCGGTTGGGTATGACGCACTGGACTATGGCCGTGTAACAAAAGGTACTGCCATGGGATTGAAGTCACGCCTGCTGTCTTATGCAGCAAGTCCCTTGTTCAATGGCGGCGCAATTGATGCGGCGTCTCCCCAGCAAAAAGAACTGGTCAGTTATCCGGCATATGATGTTGCACACTGGCAAGCTGCCGCGGCAGCCGCAGAAGCGGTGATCAATTCAGGATATTATTCCCTCATCGTTAATAACACACAACCCGGCCTTGGTTTCTATCAGACATTTCTCACCCGGACAAATCCGGAGAATATCTTTGTGGTGACCCGTCCGAATAATAAAGATTTTGAAGCCTACTATCTGCCGCCCAGCAGAAGTGGTCAGAACTATTCAAGACCCACGCAAAATCTCGTTGACGCATTCCCGATGATCACAGGTAAAGCGATCACAGACCCAACTTCGGGATACGATCCGCAGAATCCTTATGTAAATCGTGATCCGCGCTTCCGATATTCTATTATGTTTAACGGTTCCCGTTATGCCGCAAACGATAATACGCAGAATTTTGTCTGGACTTATACCGGCACCGGTCAAACCGGTGACGCATTCTCTTCCGGCGGTAATACCGGTTATTTCACCCGCAAGATGTGTGACAGTACAGTTACCAACAGCATCGGTGCAAGCCCTGCGAGAAACTGGCCGATCATGCGGTACGCAGAGATCTTGCTGAACTATGCAGAGGCGATCAATGAAGCCGGACAAACGACGCTCGCTTATCCTAAGCTGGCACAGCTGCGCGACCGTGCAGGTATTGAGCCTGGTGGTGATAATCTCTATGGCATGAAGGCTGGTATGACTAAAGAGGAAATGCGCGCATTCATCCAGAATGAAAGAAGAATTGAACTGGCATTCGAAGATCATCGCTGGCATGATATCAGAAGATGGAAGATCGCGATGACATTATACAATGGAAGCAACAGAGGCTTTAACCGGGTAATGCATCCATTCCTGGTGTCAGGAACAACACCTGCTACTTATAAGTTCAATTATGTAATTGAGAACAATATTCGGGAACACGTTTTCCGGCCGGAGATGTACCTGCTGCCGATACAGGATGCAGAGATCAGGAAAATGCCGGCGATGCTGCAGAACCCGGGATGGTAAAATGTGGTTGAACGAAATCTGCCTGGCGTATGAGTATCGCAAGGGACGCTAAGGGGCGCAAAGGACGCGAAGATATCAGTCTTTAATACGTAATTGCGTTGCGTTCTTTGCGCTTCCATTGCGCTCTTTGCGATACTTCTACACGGCGGCTAATCAAAAACTGAAAGCTTCATAAAAGATAATCGTTTGAAAAACTGGCGGACGCATATTGTTTATGTTTTGTTTCTTGTTCTGATCGCTGAAACGAATGCTTCAGCTCAGAAAGTCAGAGTGGTGGATATCGCCAAAGGTTGGGCCGGCAACTCCATAAATACCGTCGTGTTCCGCAAGAATTCGCTGGCGAGTTTTAAAGACTATCAATTCACCGGTTTTTATGATTCACTCGGTTTTATGGTGATAGGGAGACGTAAGCTCGGTAGTAAAAGCTGGGAATTGAAGCAAACGTCTTTCAAGGGAAATATAAGAGATGCTCACAATAGCATCAGCATGATCGTTGATGGCGAGGGTTTTTTGCATATCGCCTGGGACCATCATAATTCAAAGCTTCGTTATGCCAAAAGCAAAGAGCCTTTGTCTTTGGAGTTGACGGAGGAAATGCCGATGATCAGTACATCGGAGAACAAAGTTTCTTATCCGGAGTTTTATACCATGCCTGATGGTGGTTTGTTATTCTTCTACCGCGATGGTGGTTCGGGTAATGGCAATATGGTGATCAACCGGTATGATCTTTTGCAAAAGAAATGGAACCGCGTTCAGTCAAACCTGATCGATGGAGAGGGCAAGCGGAATGCCTACTGGCAATCGTACGTTGACGCCAACGGCGTGATCTATCTGTCCTGGGTCTGGCGCGAGTCTCCCGATGTGGCCAGCAATCACGATATGTGTTTCGCTAAGTCAATGGATGGCGGACAGAGCTGGCAGAAGTCGACTGGCGAGAAATATAATTTACCTATTAATGCAACAAATGCTGAGTATGCGTGTCGTATTCCGCAGAAAAGCGAATTGATCAACCAGACGTCCATGCATGCAGATGGTTCGGGGAATATCATGATCGCTACCTACTGGCGCGATGCGAACAGCAACATTCCTCAATATCATCTGGTTTATAATAAAGGCCAGGGGTGGAAAGTGATGTCACTTGATTTCCGTAAAACTCCCTTTAGTTTAAGCGGAACGGGCTCGAAGAAAATTCCTGTTGCACGCCCGCAGGTATTGATCAGGAAGAAAGGAAAGAATACAAGCGCATGGTTGTTCTTCCGCGACGAGGAGAGAGGAAGCAAGGTATCTGTGGCAAGCATAAAAAATATTGGTCAGCAGAAGTTTACCGTGAAAGATCTGTTCGAAGGAGATACCGGCGCCTGGGAGCCTTCATTCGATACAGATCTCTGGAAAAAGAAAAATATTGTTCACCTGTTTGTACAACGAACCGTGCAGGCAGATGGGGAAGGGCTTACTTCAACGCCACCTCAAATGGTACAGGTGTTGGAATGGAAACCCTGATAAAAGAATTTATCATGATGAAGACGAGTTTTTATATCGCATCCTGTGTCGCGTTCGCCTTATTCACGGGTTGTACTTCGCAGAAAAAGTCCCTGACTTCGATGATGGGAACGGATCAGCAGCAGGTGCTGGCGGTGATCGATAAAGTGAATACAAACTGGCAACAGACCCATCCGGAACCCGGCCGCGCTTTCTGGGATAACGCGGCGTATCATACAGGAAATATGGAAGCTTATTTTCTTACAAAAAATGAGACGTACAAGAAGTATTCTGAAAAATGGGCTGAACAGAATTTGTGGATGGGCGCAAAGTCAACCGACAAATCGAACTGGAAATACAGCTACGGTGAAAAAGATGAGTATGTTTTGTTTGGTGACTGGCAGATCTGTTTTCAGACTTATATAGATCTCTACAATATCGATAAAGATGAAAAGAAGATCGCACGCGCAAAAGAAGTAATGGAATACCAGATAAGCACACCAAAGAATGATTACTGGTGGTGGGCTGATGGTTTGTATATGGTCATGCCGGTGATGACGAAGATGTATAAACTAACCGGTAATAAGCTTTATCTCGAAAAACTGCACGAGTACCTGGCTTATGCCAATAGTATCATGTATGATTCAGTGGAACATCTTTATTACCGCGATGCAAAATATGTTTACCCAAAACATAAATCCGCCAATGGGAAAAAGGATTTCTGGGCAAGAGGTGATGGTTGGGTCTTTGCCGGCCTGGCCAAGGTGATCAAAGATCTGCCGGCTGACGCGCCTTATCGCCAAGAGTACGTAGCAAGATTCAAAGCGATGGCGGCTGCAATAAAAAGCAGTCAGCAGCCCGAAGGTTACTGGACGCGCAGCATGTTTGATCCCGCGCATGCGCCCGGCCCGGAGACAAGCGGTACATCGTTTTTTACGTATGGATTTTTATGGGGAATGAATAATGGTCTTCTTGATAAGAAAACATATTTACCCGTTGTGCAAAGATCGTGGGCCTACTTAATGGATACAGCGCTTCAGAGTGATGGACGTGTGGGGTATGTGCAACCAATTGGTGAACGGGCTATTCCGGGTCAGGTGGTAGATAAGAACTCTACAGCGAATTTTGGTGTTGGAGCGTTTTTGCTGGCTGCCTGTGAAATGTACAGGTTGCTGGGTGGATCTGCGTAAGGTTCCCACAGATAACGCAGATTTTATACGCGATGCTATTGAAGTGTTTTGCCCAGATAAGCTTTCTGATTAATCGAAGCGCAGATTACGCAGATAAGCGCCTTCTATCAGAGATCTATCTGCGAAATCAACGTATGCTAATGAAAAAAGTGATCAGGAGACTATAAACAGGTTGCAACTGGCGGAGTGTTTAATCTGCGTAATCCGCGGGAAACTACGCCAACCGAAAATAAAACCTGTCAGTACTATAAAAGAACTTGCCTTCAAAGGCAAAAGACTGTTGAGCAAAGCAGTTAATCGTAGCAACATTTAAAAGCAAACAGGCTGTTTCTACAGCCAGTTTTTAATTCAAATGAAAAATTTTATAATGATCAACTATTTTTTTACCCGCAGTGACCTTCGTTGTCTTGCATTGACCGCATGCATTGGATTGTCGGCTCTGTCAACCTCTGCTCAGTCAAAAACGGTAAGTGATTTTACTCCAGGCGCAGAGTGGTTTGATACAAAAGGAGAAATTATCAACGCCCACGGCGGCGGAGTGATCTATGATAACGGAAAGTATTACTGGTTTGGTGAGAAACGAGGCCGGCACGCATCGGAAGGTGTGAACGTATATTCTTCCACAGATCTCTATAACTGGCAGTATGAGTCACTGGCATTGGCGCAGGACAAGGACACCACAAGCGATATAACTGTTGGTTGTGTGATGGAACGCCCCAAGGTGATCTATAACCCGGCCACAAAAAAATACGTAATGTGGTTTCACCTTGAATTGAAAGGTAAAGGCTACAGTGCGGCACGGGCAGGCGTAGCCGTAAGTGATAAAGTGACCGGCCCGTTCAGGTTCGTACGCAGCTTTCGTCCAAACGGAAATATGTCAAGAGACATGACATTGTTCGTGGATAAAGATGGATCAGCTTATCATATTTATTCCTCACGGGAAAACTATGATCTGCGGATCGCAAAGCTGACTAAAGATTTTCTTGATGTGACTGCGGAAGATAAAATGCTTTTCAGCAATCATCGCGAAGCTCCTGCTGTTTTCCAGCAAGACGGTAAGTATTATATGATCACAAGCGGCTGCACCGGATGGGCGCCGAACAAAGCTGTATTGCATACAGCCACATCTGTCTGGGGGCCATGGGAAGCATCAAAAGTGAACCCGATGAGCGGTCCGGGTGCTGATACAACATTTGGCGGGCAATCAACTTATATACTACCGGTCAGAGCGAAAAACAATGCCTATATTTTCCTGGCAGACCGGTGGAACCCGCGTAACCTGAAAGATAGCCGCCATCTCTGGCTGCCCATCCGTTTCCGTGACGGATTGCCCATCGTTGAGTGGGCCGATAAATGGACGCTTGATAATTTTTAAACCACACCCCATAAATCGCAGTATTACTGTATTCACAAAGAGAGTATATGATGAAACGAGTTGTATTGAAGACTTTCAAGTTAAGCTGTTTACTACTGACCGGTGTTTATGCTTTGGCGCAGAACACAAACAATGATTGGGAAAATCCAACCCTGTACGAAGTAAACAAGGAAGCTCCGCACGCCAGCTTTATGCTTTTCGATAACCAGCAGGACGTGATCACGGATGATTATAGCAGATCGCCTTTCCATCAGTCGCTGAATGGAACATGGCGTTTTATTTACACCGATAAATATGCCAATCGTATCCAGGATTTTTATAGAGATGATCTTGATACTAAAAGCTGGTCGGATCTTGCCGTTCCATCCAATTGGGAGATCAAAGGATTCGGCGTGCCGATCTATACAAACATCACGTATCCGCATCCAAAGAATCCGCCGTTCATCGGTCCGGATAATCCGGTTGGAACTTATCGGCGTGATTTTACCGTACCCGAGTCCTGGAATGGAAAAGAAGTGATCCTTCACTTCGGCTCCATTTCCGGCTGTGCTTTTATATATGTAAATGGTCAGAAGGTTGGGATGACAAAAGCATCCAAGACCACTGCCGAATTTGATATCACGAAGTACCTGCGTAAAGGAAAGAACCTTCTTGCTGTACAGGTTTTCCGCTGGCATGACGGAAGTTATCTCGAAGACCAGGATTTCTGGCGTTTGAGCGGCATCGAGCGTGATGTATTTCTTTATGCAACACCCAAACAAACGATCTGGGATTTCTTTCTGAAACCGGGATTGGATGCGGCTTATAAAGATGGATTGTTTGAAGCGGATGTAACGTTGAGAAACTTTAATCCAGACCCGTCTTTCAAAGGAACGGTGAGTGTATCATTGTTTGATGCAGCAGGTAGATCCGTTTTCAAACAGGAGCAAAAGATCATCGGCTCATTAGATTCATTCCAGACAGTTACGGTAAAAGGAAAAATCAAGGCTGTACAGAAATGGAGTGGCGAATCACCTAACCTGTACAGTTGTGTGATCATTTTGAAAGATGCAGCAGGTGCTACAATATACACAGGTGCGAAGATCGGTTTCCGTAAAGTGGAGATCAAAAATGCACAACTGATGGTGAACGGCATGCCGCTGATCGTAAGAGGCGTTAACCGTCATGAACACGATGATGTGCACGGCCACGTGCCGCTTCGCGAAATGATGCTGAAAGATATCCGGCTGATGAAGGAGCTGAACATTAATGCGGTAAGGTTATCACACTATCCGAATGATCCGCTTTGGTATAAACTCTGCGATCAATACGGACTTTATCTGGTTGACGAAGCAAATATCGAAACACATGGAATGGGCGCGGAATTCCAGGCATGGTTTGATAAAGCAAAACATCCCGCGTATATGCCGGAATGGGCGGCTGCACATATGGACCGTGAGAAGAGAATGGTGGAGCGTGACAAGAACCATCCGTCTGTAATTATCTGGTCGCTGGGAAATGAATGTGGTAATGGTCCGGTGTTCCATGATGCGTATAAATG
The DNA here is from genome assembly GCF_022012415.1 of Terrimonas ginsenosidimutans. Classification (GTDB taxonomy): domain Bacteria; phylum Bacteroidota; class Bacteroidia; order Chitinophagales; family Chitinophagaceae; genus Terrimonas_A; species Terrimonas_A ginsenosidimutans. Next base: position 135,588 of record NZ_JAKLTR010000004.1, on the reverse strand, counting down.
GATCAAAGAGCGTGATGCGTCCAGACCCGTTCAGTTTGAACAGGCGGGTGAAGACTGGAATACAGATATCGTTTGCCCGATGTATCCTGCCATCCGAAACATGAAACGCTATGCGGCGGATAGTTCAAAGAAGCGTCCTTACATCATGTGTGAATATTCACATGCGATGGGTAACAGTAATGGTAACTTCCGCGAATACTGGGATATCATTGACAGTTCACCGCATATGCAGGGCGGATTTATCTGGGATTGGGTTGATCAGGGTATCAAAACCAAGGATGATAATGGAAAAACATTCTGGGCTTACGGTGGTGATCTCGGTGGGTTTTATTTTCAGAATGACGAGAATGGCGTAGCAGATGGCATGATCAGTTCTGACCGCACACCTGACCCCGGAGCGTATGAAGTGAAGAAAGTGTATCAACCTGTTTCTTTTTCTACAAAAGATCTTCTAACCGGAAAAGTACTCGTGAAGAATTTGTTTGCGTTCACGAATCTCAGTCAATATCAGTTTCGCTGGGAGTTGATCAGTGATGGAAGAAAGGTAGCCGAATCTTTATTTACGGTGGACGTTGTTCCGGGTAAAGAAAAGGAGATCACCATCCCTGTATCAACGTTCAACGTGCCTGACGGTACTGAGACATTTGTAAACATTTCTTTGATAACAAAATCAGAAGAGGCGATGCTGCCTGTTGGGCATGTGGTCGCGACGGAGCAATTTAAATACAAAGGAGATTTCTTTGCATCAAGACCCAAATCCGGCGGAACTTTGACCATCAAAAAATCAGCAGATAAGATCGAGTTTCAATCTGGTGATATAAGCGGAGAGATCGATCTGAAGCAGGGGACTGTGCGGAATTATAAATCGAAGAATGGCGCGCAGCTCGACCGTTTCCCGGAACCTTATTTCTGGCGTGCCCCGAATGATAATGATTTCGGGAACAATATGCCATCCAATCTTGGGATCTGGCGTGCTGCCCACCAGGGAAGAAAACTGAAGTCAGTTGCCGCGGGAGAGCAAACAGAAGCAGGTATTCCTGTAAAAGTTGAATATGAATTAACGGGTATCAATGTTCCGTATACGATCGAATATCTTATTCGTAATGATGCGAGCATCCGTATCACTGCATCCATGGATATGACAGGACGTGATCTGCCGGAGCTTCCGCGCTTTGGCATGCGAATGCGTTTACCGGGAAGGCTTGACAGTTTGCAGTACTATGGTCGTGGACCATGGGAAAATTATAGTGACAGGAAAGAGTCTGCATTCCTTGGCGTGTACGGAGATAATGTGCGAAACCAGTATTACAAAGGTTATATCCGTCCGCAGGAAAGTGGGTATAAAACGGATGTGAGATGGTTTTCGCTTACTTCGTCGCGTGGCAGTGGAATTATTGTAGAAGGTTTACAGCCGATCTGTTTCAGTGCAACGAACTACTCAACCGAAGATCTTGATCCGGGATTGACGAAGAAGCAGCAACATCCAACGGATCTGCCGCCGTCTAATGTGGTGCATGTGAATATTGATCTGAAGCAGCGTGGGGTAGGAGGTGATGATAGCTGGGGTGCATTGCCGCATGAGCAGTATCGTTTGCTGGATAAGAAGTATTCGTATAGTTATATCATCCACCTGGTAGATAGTAAATAGCAGACCGGAATATTGCCGATCTGGACCTTTCCAGTGTGGCGTATCAGCTACGCAAAGAGCGCAAAGAGCCGCAAAGGTCGCAAAGGAATTGCTCAAGCAAGATTATTCTTTGCGTTCATTGCGGCTCTTTGCGCTCTTTGCGTAGCTGATACGCCATCCAATATTTAGCGGTATTATTATAGTGGAGAATACAGGGTTGGGAACCTGCCCTCCGTCGTTCGTTTCCCGTACATCAACTGTCCGTAAACGAACACTTTCGTGTTTCCGCTAATCCGCAAAGGATTGTTATTGAATCTATTATTATTTTGGAACGGATTTTATTGAGAATGCGTGTGCTGCTTTAACGCAATGAATTCACCAAAAACTATCCGGATGTCCACCAATTTTAAAACGCTTCTCAGGCGTCTTGCCCGCTATCGCTTATTTACCGCATTGAATGTGCTCGGTCTGGCGATCGGCATCGCTGCCTGCTGGGTGATCTACACGCTTGTCAGCTATGAGTTCAGTTTTGAGAAAGATCTCCCGCAGCGTGATCGCACTTATCGCCTGGTGACAGGTTTTATTTTCGATGAAAAGGAATCGTACAATGGTGGCGTGTCTGCCCCGATGTACCAGGGAATCCGCGAGCAGGTGCGCGGGATTGATCGTGTTGTTCCCGTTTTTGGTAAGTGGATGAATACAGCAAAGGTTGAAAGGGCTGGCGCAGAGCCGCTGATCGTGGAGGAACCGAAATTCACTGTAGAGGTAGACACGAATTACTTTGCCATGGTGCCGTATAAATGGCTGGCGGGGGATGTACAAAGCGCATTCAATACTCCCAGTAACGTGGTGCTTACGGAAAGCCGGGCCAGATCTTATTTTGGATCGATTGACCCACAACAATATATAGGCAAAACGATCATTTATAATGATACACTCCCAAAAAGAGTTGCCGGTATCGTAAAAGATATTGAATGGTCAACGGAATTCAAGGCACAGGAGTTTTATCCAATGCAGTCAAAAGTGTATGAACTTGGTGCCTGGACAAATACGAATGGCAGTGACAAAGTCTATCTACAGCTTTCTCCTGATGCAGATACAGCGAAAGTGCTTGCACATATCACTGCGGTAGCAACAAAAAAGTGGAATGAATTTGAACAGGAAAAAAAACCAACCTGGTCAATGAAACGATGGTTTGAGTTGTTGCCCATAAAAGAATCTCATTTTTCTACCTATATAAAAGAATATGATACCCGCAAGGCAAGCAAAACTGTTTTGTATGGTTTGATGGCTCTTGGCGGTTTCTTGCTGATCCTTGCCTGTATCAATTACATTAATCTCAGTACTGCATTAGTACCTCAAAGAAGCAAGGAGATTGGTGTAAGAAAAGTTTTGGGAAGCGGCAGGCTGGCACTGATCAGACAAGTGTTTTCGGAAACGATGGTGACCGTCGTTCTGGCAATTATACTTGCTTTCTTATTAACAAAGCTTGCATTTCTATTGCTGAAAGATATCATTCCTGAAGGGACCGTGGAGTATTCAAATCCATGGGGATTGGTACTGTTCCTGGCTCCATTGCTTTTGCTGGTTACAATTCTTTCCGGATGGTACCCGGCCTGGTTGATCGCGAAAGTTCAGCCAGTAAGTATCATGAGAGGTCAGGCTATGTCCAGCACTGGTAATAGCAGACAGGTATTAAGAAAAGTGCTGATCATTTTCCAGTTTGTAATAGCACAGGTCTTTATTATTGGCGCATTGATCATGGGTTCGCAATTGAGCTATACCATGAAGAAAGATATGGGCTTTGATAAAGAAGCAGTCCTTCTGGTGGATGTTCCCTGGAAGATCCTTCGCAATGAAAAATTTGAAACCAAACATTTCACATTAGCGGAAGAATTGAAAAAAGAAGCAGGTATCAGTGCAGTTTCTTTGGGTACAAAACCGATGTCAAGTGGTTATTCTTCCAGCATGTATGAATATAGGGGAGAGGATGCAGGCAAAGAGCCGATAAAACGGCAGGTTTTTCGCAAGTCAGTCGATACCTCTTACATTTCCCTTTATAAAATGCAACTGCTCGCTGGTCGTAATTTGCATGCATCTGACACTACACGGGAGTTTGTGATCAATGAAACAGCAGTTAATGCCTTTGGCTTCCAATCTCCGCAGGATGCGCTGGGAAAGTTTATCGGGCAGGAGAATCAAAAGTATCCGATAGTTGGTGTGGTGAAGGATTTTCATATGCTGGACTTTCACACAACTATTGATCCGGTTGCGCTTATGGCAAATAAAGACAATCTCAATTCTATAAATATCAAGCTGAATACAACCGATCCTGCGAAATGGCAGGAAACTATCAAGCGTATTGAAAAGAAATGGGCGGCACTTTATCCGCCGGGTACATTTGCATATAAGTTCTATGATCAGGAACTTGAAGCGATGTATAAGGAAGAAAGGAATTTCTCGATGCTGATCAATCTCGCCACCGTTATTGCCATTGTGATCAGCTGTCTTGGTTTGTTTGGTTTAGCTATTATCACTTCATTCCAGCGTACCAAAGAGATCGGGATCCGAAAAGTACTTGGTGCTTCGGTAAGTGGTATCGTCAGAATTCTTTCATCCGATTTCATCAGGCTGGTATTAATCGCACTGGTAATTGCGTCACCCATTGCGTGGTGGGCGATGAATAAATGGCTGAGTGATTTTGCGTATCGGGTGCAGATCAGTTGGTGGATGTTCGCGGTGACAGGTCTTCTGGCCGTGATCATTGCCTTGGTTACGGTTGGATTTCATGCGGTGAAAGCAGCGGTAGCGAACCCGGTGAAATCATTGAGGAACGAATAAGGTTATCGAAGATCATGTTGAATCGGCAGGCGTAGAAGTAACGCGGCGGACGCGGCGATACGCGGCGAGCGCAACGCAATACAATTTTCAATGGCTGTTTTCGCCGCGTCCGCTGCGTATCGCCGTGTCCGCCGCGTTACTTCTACGCAAGTCAACTTAATAGGGCAACCCAGAAAAAGAAGAGGCGCAGAAATGATCTGCGCCTCTTCTTTTTCTGGGTTCTTAAATAACCGACCGTCTGCGGTTTGTCTGTATTTACTTCTTGATCATTTTGAAAGTAACAACTTCACCAGCCTTGTACGCTTTCACCACATAAATGCCGCTTCCGAGATCTCCGAGTTGAATGGTTTGTCCGTTAACCGGATTAGCCAGTGTTTTTACCATTTGGCCGTTCATGTTATACCACTCAAGACGATCGATGATCGCACTGCTGCGCAATACCGCGGATCCGGATACAACAGGGTTCGGGTTCAGGTCCAGTTGCAGGTTGCTGTCTTTCCTGATCGAGATCGTTCTGCTGTATTCTACCGTTCCGTCAATGCTGTTCAGTACAAGTCTGTAATAAACGGTGTTAGCAGAATAGCTTGCTGCATCGAGATATTCATAGTTGAATACGCCTTCCTGCAAGGGGATGTCTTTTGAATAGATATTTGTGAAATTGGTTCCGTCGATGGATGACTGCACTGTATAGTTCTTACCATCATTATGTTCTTCCACACTCCATTTCAACAGTGCCCCGGTGCCTGATCTTGCACCACTGAAGCTCAGCAGGCGAACAGGGAGAGGCGTACCGCAACCGCTTTCCAGGCGGATGGCGTCTGGCGCTATTGCCTGAACACAATTTTCCGACAGCGGTCTTGATGCGGTTGAATCCAGGGTGCCCGTCGTCTGACCTCTGTAGTACAGCTTGCTTTGCAGCAACAATGTTGCAGGGGTAACGCCTCCGATATCAGCGCAATCCTGGCTGATGGTCACTTTATAGGTCATGTTATAGCTGACTGCATTATTCCCTGATACACTTCCACCGGAAGATGGGCTGCTGCCGGCACCAATACGCGCGATCACCGTTCTGATCGATGCATCATAATTGGCTTCGTCGTCTCCACCGGCATCTGATTTTGCGATCCCGTTTACCGTGATCGAATTAGGGACATACCTGAAATAAGCAGGAAGCGCATTGTCAGCGCGAACACCTGTTGCAACATCGGTACCTGTATTTCTGATCCGGCTTGTCACGAGCATGGTGTCTCCTTTGTCAACAGCCGGACCGTTAAGATTGGTCACCGTGTTCTCCATCAGCATTTCAGGATCGTGTGTATCGATCTCTGAAGTAACTACGCCAAGAACATATCCTTCGTTGATCGTTCTCAAACGGAACTCCAGGGAATTATCATTATTGCGAAGGTACTGCTTGGTGCCGTTATTTAGTTTGTATACGTGAGCATCATAACCATAAGTGTTCTGGTGTGCAGGGATCCTGTTGGTTACAAGAGAAGTGGTATCGGTGATAGAGCTGTTCCATGCGTCACCGGAGTTAGCAAAGATCTGAGCGCCTTCGCCGGCATCCGTCTGAGATTTGAACTGATTATCGGTATTTCTTTTTACATCGAATCCATCTGTTTGCCCGCGGTCGCCATCATATACGATCATACCCATTCTTGCAGCGACATCCCCGGTTGGCGGCGCTCTGAACCCGGTAACGGTGATCGGGCGTGAGTCGAGACCGGCTGAGTTGGTGATCACCACCAGGCCGTCAAAGATGGTCATATTGCGAAGCGGCTGAGTTGCATCGCGATAAACGATCACCATCGTCCAGCCGCCATAGGCGTTGTTGATCGGCTGGCGGGCCGCATTCACTGTATCGCATTTCACGTTTGCGATGGTATAGAAGCCGCTTCCACCGGCGCGAACCAGATCGGTTACATCAGCAAAGGCCTGGTAACCGTGGAAAACAGCATTTACGGTATCGATACGATCTGCTGTAACGGTTGCGTAAGAGCCGCCCGGTGCTTTGAACCGGACCTGGTTCCATCCACCTGCAGACATGGGCAAGGCACCATTGTTCACCTGGTTTTTAGCAATGCCCGCTCCCCAGTAAAGTGCTGCGTACGCTACGCTGCTGCAATCCGGCAGCGTGAGCCCCGCACTGGAACTGTTGAAGGTTGTCGGATCATTATCAATATCGATATTAGTGTTGTTCTCATTGTCATTTTTACAGAGAGCCGGTGAAGCCGGGCAATCAGGCGGTATCGCCGTGTACGTTACCGGACTACCACCCGGCTTTTGCTTGGTAGTGATAATATTATTAGATACAAATACCATCCGGCCTTTGGTATCAGTCGTATACCGAGGTGTGAAATTCCGGATAACCTGGGAAAAGGAGTTTCCCGAGAATAGCAGGGCTACTCCCAAAAGGGCGTAAAGCTTTTTCAAGATTGTAAAGTTTAAAGTGAGCGATTGATTCCGGGAGTCTCGGTAGGTATTGGGTTGAGCGGGTGGACTTTTATGGGTACCCACGGGAGGTCAAATATCGTGCAAAACAGTGTTTTGGACTTTCACTATTTTGTAAAATTTTAAGATTTAGGCGGGCGTTAATGATTAATTAATAGTTCCGGGGTAAGCAATCGTGCCCCTGCTGCGGTGAAATGGTTTATGTTCTTTTTCTTTCATATCATCTTACAGGGTCAACATAATGCTGGTTTCACACCCTCAGCAGGATTCCAGGAACCGGTAAACTGAAAAAGCAGTGCGTCGGCAGGAAGCATCATCTCCCGGGATTGCTGGCACCTCCCCCAATCGTGCCCTACCGTGTACCCACATCTTTTAAGCAATTTGACTGGAACCTACGCAACTCAAATTTGTGGGCACACGGTAGGATCGTGCCGTGGACGAACCCGCGAAAACCGAAACAGGCTTTAAACTGACCTTGAAATTACTTCTGAACAACCGTCAAAAACATCCTAAAACCGATGATTTGACCATTTTTAAGCCCGAATGTGGTAGTATTTTTTGGTTGAATAAAAGCTCACTTGATCTATAATGCTACTATGTGGATCTGGCGGAGGATATACTTTAGCGCAAATCCTGTCCACCAGTGTCGGTAAGTTCAAGATCTCCATTTGGGAGATGCCCGCCTTTTTTTGGCAACTATCAAATGTCGGAGCCCGGCCATCGGCAAAACGCAGGGCAACCCTTAACTTAACAACATTGCCCTGAACGCTCACGACCGGCTTGACGTCCGATACGGTCAACACACCATTCAAACAGGATTACCCCTGATTTAACCCAAAAAATTATGATTGTCGTGATCTATGTAATAAGTTTACATCCGCTATGGCAACAAAACAAAAGGAACAGTTGGCTGGTTGGGGTAACTTCCCTGTTTCAGCTTCTTACAATGTGTATCCCTCCTCAGAGGCGGATGTCGCGAAAACAGTAAAGAATGGAAGCCTGGTTCCGCGGGGTCTTGGCCGCAGCTATGGTGACCAGGCCATCAATGATGATGGTAAAGTGGTGATCTGCACACATTTAAATCATTTTCTCTCTTTCGACGAGGCAAATGGCATTCTTGAATGCGAAGCCGGCGTAAGTCTTGAAGAGATCATCAATGTCTTCGGGCCGAAAGGCTGGTTGCCCATGATCTGCCCCGGAACCAAGTTTGTAACGATCGGCGGTGCCATTGCGAACGATATTCACGGTAAAGCGCACCACGTTGACGGTTCTTTCTTTAATTGTGTTATTTCATTCAGGGTTATGCTGGCTGACGGAACGGTGGTGAATGCTTCAAGGGAAGAAAATGCTGATCTGTTTGAGGCAACCTTTGGTGGCCTCGGCCTGCTTGGTGTGATCATCAGCGCGAAGGTCAAACTCCGCAAAGTGGAGACGACCTATTTCCGCCAGAAGTCGATCAAGGTGAAAAACCTGGAAGAAATGCTGAAGGCGCTGGAAGAATATGACCATTTCAACTATTCAGTGGCCTGGGTTGACCCGCTTGCTAAAGGCAGCAAGCTTGGCAGTGGCGTACTCACCGTTGGCGAAGCCGCGAGTGTGAACGATCTGCCGCCTTCGCTCAAAAAAGAACCGCTGAAGATCCATAAGAAATCAAAACTGACAGTTCCTTTCTTCCTGCCAGGGTTTTTGCTGAATGGATTTACGGTAAGAATATTAAACCGGCTGATAGCATTTGTACAGAACTCTCCGAAAGAGTTTGTGCACTACGAAAAATTCTTCTTCCCGCTTGATATGATCAATAACTGGAACCGTGGTTATGGTAAGCGCGGGTTTATTCAATACCAGTTTGTGATTCCCCCGGGTAAGGAAGGAGCAGAGAATGTAAAGAGGATCATGGAAATGATCGCTACCAGTGGTTGTACGCCTTTCCTGAACGTATTTAAGAAAATGGGTAAGGGGCAGGGGATCCTGTCTTTCCCTTTCGAAGGTTATACACTGGCCATCGATTTCCCGGTGACTAAAAATCTTCATGCTTTCACCCAAAAGATGGATGCGGAGGTGTTGAAGGCCGGCGGACGGATCTATCTGGGCAAAGATTCCATGCTGGATAAGGATACGTTCCAGGCGATGTATCCGCAGTACGGCGAATGGATCGCGATCAAACGCAAATACGATCCCAATAATAAATTCACTTCTGATATAGGAAGAAGACTCGGGCTGCAAAGCTGATCTTTGTACTTGAATATTATAAGGCTGCTTTCGTAAAGGAAGCAGCCTTTGTTTTGCCCGGCGTAAGAGTATCGCAAGAGCGCAAAGGATCGCAAAGAACGCAGAGATAACTTAGCGAACTTTGCGGTCCTTTGCGATACTCCTACGCCAATCAACTTCACGGCTGCTCTGAACGGTTTGATGTTACAATAAAACAACTGCGAATTACAACTGACTAACAAAAAACATCAATTCACTCATTAGCTTATTTTACCAAAGGCATTTCAGTCATAATATTGCACCCGGGTAGAGTTAGGCGTAAGGGGATCTCTACCCACTCATAAGCGATTAGTTTTGGTGAAAGGGGGGAGTTTTTACTCCCGCCTTCTTTTTTTATATACACCTGCCGATCGTTATCGCTGCTATTTTATTCCATTCGGTCATTGATCTTTCTCCTGAAACATTTGAAGCAGTTAAGTCCTGGTTTTTGGCATTTCAATACATAACCGATTTTCACTGCTGTTGTGGTGATGTAGTTTGCATGAAAATTATAGCCATGAAATGTATTGCCACAATTGCGTGCCTGTCTGCACTGCTGTCTTCCACTGTTGCTTTTTCCCAGTCTAAAGGATTAGGATTAAAAGCGGGATTGAACTTTGTAAACGTAAAGAATGTAAAATCGATCAGCGATGCAAACTCGGGTAGCAAGACCGGGTTTCATGCAGGTATCTTCTTTGCTCCAAAAACATCAGGCCTGCTCGGATATCGCTCGGAAATTCTCTTCTCACGTCAGGGATATGACTTTAAAACGACTACTGCTACCGGTGACGTAATGATGGATTATATTCTGTTGCCTCAATTGATGACCTTCAGCTTTACTAAATATGTTCAATTGCAGATAGGCGGCCAGATGGGGATCCTGATCAATGCAAAAGCAGATAGTGTGTCTTCAAGTTCACAGCCTTCCACACTGAACAAGGCGATGGACTACTACAACAAGATCAACTATGGCGTTGCGGGTGGTGTGGAGATCAAGCCAATTGCGGGACTGGTGATCGGCGGCCGCTACAATGCGTTCTTCGGAAGTTTAAATGAACAGGCTTCTGCCGGTACAACGGGCATGCCATCGTTTATTCCTAAAGACGGAAAGAAATTGAAGAACGGACTGGTGCAGGTGTATGTGGGGTATAGGTTCTAAGGTTTAAAAGTTTAAAGGTTTAATAGTTTAGAAGTTTACCCTGTGAAGGGTGTTAGAACCTTTAAACTATTAAACCTTTAAATTTTTGAACTTTACAGCGATGCCCTCACATTCAAAGAGAACGGTATCTGCACATGCTTCAGTGTGTTTCCCTGGATGATTCTGGCAGTTTCTATCCCCATTGCTTCGAAGTCTGTTGAGATGGTAGTGATGCCGTCAAGGATGATTTTTTTTAATGGTGTTTCGTTGTAAGAGATCACACCAACATCTTTGGCTACTTTCAGTTTTGATTCGATGATCCTTTCGATCAGTACTACAAGATCATTGTCCATCAGGTTGATGAATACTTCACCTTTATTGATCGACTCTTTTTCGATATCATGCACTACTTTGTAGTTGAATGTATAGTTCTGGCAGAACGATTCAAATCCTTTAATGATCTCTTCCGGATAATAGCTGTTCTCCGGGAAGATGATCTTAACGGTATGATATTTTTCCAGCAAGGGGAGTGCCTGCTCCAGTGAACTGTAAATGTCCTTCTCGAAATTTTCATACACGGCCCCGAACTGTCCTGTTACGCCCGGAATGATCTTATCGAGCAGGATCAGCTTTTCCTTTGGGATCGTGTTCAATATTTTGTGTGCCGTCTCTTCACCTTCTATAAAATGCGGCAGTATTACGTAATAGTTATAATCATTCTTGCTGTTCTGCAATAACTTTTTGAACAAAGCCAGATCGTTATTATATATATAGAAATCGATCGTGGCACTATCGCCCAGCGTACTCACCAGCGAATCATAGATGATCTTTTTGTGCGGGCTGAGTTTGTTGAACATGAGGAAGATCTTCGTCGTCCGGTTCACATCTACACTTTTAATAAAGTAGCCTTTTCCCGGTACGGATCCGATGATACCCTGGTTTTTCAGGAATTTATAACCCTTTTCGGCTGTATCCCGGCAGATCTCGAATTGAAAGCTCAGTTCATTAATCGAGGGCAGCACATCATCCACCTGCAGTTTACCATCTTCAATCGCCTTTACGATCGAATTGGCCAGTTGCTGGTATTTCGGTGTAGCGGAAAAATCGTCGAAGTAGATCAGTTTGTATACGGGTGAAGACTTCATGATCCTGGATTAGAAAATGTATTGAGTTAGGTTCGTTGACCGTTCCCGGTTGACCGTTGTCCGGAAGAAAACGGTCTGTAAACCGCAAAATATGCTTAGTATCACTGTTTTCCGGTCAACAGACAACGGACAACGGTCAACGAAATTACATGATAGTCCATGATGGGCAGCCAATACCGATCTTTTATTTTTAGCGCTATATTGTATTGCTATATAGAAAATTATGCAAGTAATCCTTGGAGTTATCTTCCACTTTATAGGTGGATTCGCATCCGGCAGTTTTTACATGCCTTATAAAAAGGTAAAAGGCTGGAATTGGGAAAGTTACTGGATCGTGGGTGGCCTTTTTTCCTGGTTGATCGTTCCCCCTCTGGCAGCATGGCTAACCATTCCCGGGTTTGCGGATATTATCCGCGGAGCTTCATCCAGCATTTTCTGGTACACATTGTTGTTTGGTGTGCTATGGGGCGTCGGCGGACTGACCTATGGGTTAGGCGTCAGGTATCTGGGAGTTTCATTAGGCAGCAGTATCATTCTTGGGTTGTGCATGGTCTTCGGAGCGCTGATCCCGTCTGTCTACTATGATATTTTCCCGAAAGAAGGGAAAGATACCTTTACGATGCTCATCGGTACCAACTGGGGGCTGACTGTTCTCGCGGGACTGGCGGTTTGCGTACTGGGGATTATCATTTGCGGACGGGCAGGAATGATGAAGGAAAAAGAATTGAGCTCTTCTGCTACTGATCCACACGGGGCAGTTGTGAAAACAGAATATAAATTCGGACTGGGAATGCTGGTTTCTGTGATCTCCGGCGTGTTGAGCGCCTGCTTCAACTTCGGTCTTGAAGCCGGTAAACCAATGGCAGATATCGCCAACGAAACCTGGAAACTTGCAAACCCCAATCAGGGAGAGTTCCTATACCAGAATAATGTTGTGTATGTGGTGATACTTTGGGGCGGACTTACTACCAATTTTATCTGGTGTATGATGCTGAATGCAAAAAATAAAACATTCGGTGACTATACCAATAAGAAAACGCCGTTAAAGTCAAACTACTTTTTTGCTGCACTCGCAGGCACAACATGGTTTCTCCAGTTCTTCTTTTATGGCATGGGGGAAAGTAAGATGGGCAACGGACCCAGTTCGTGGATCCTGCACATGGCCTTCATTATCCTGATCGCAAATATGTGGGGCCTGGTGTTGAAAGAATGGAAAGGAGTTTCAAAGAATACAACAAGAACGATCATAACCGGAATTATTACCATTATCATTTCCGTACTGATCGTTGGAAAGGGTAATTCGTTAAAGTAAAAAGTGAAAAGTAAAAAGTGAAAAATCAAAAGTCAAAATTTGTTAGATACTTTCTGCTAAATGAATATTTTTTTACTTTTTAATTTTGACTTTTTACTTTTCACTTTTCACTTGCTTCGATAAGACAATAACAATAAAAAAGCAACTATGTCGACTGTAGCTATCAAGCAGTTCAAACACGTGAGTTATTTGTGGGATGAAGCAAAAGCAGCTTCCCTGGCGGGCGATGAAGTGGCCCTGCTGATCTATCGTTCCAATATGCTGGGAGCGGACCTCCGTTTGACCAATTATGGTGGAGGCAATACATCCTGTAAAACGATCGAGAAAGATCCATTGACAGGTGAGGAAACAGAGGTGATGTGGATCAAAGGATCGGGCGGAGATATTGGTACATTGACCCGTAGCGGTCTGGCCGGTCTGTATGTTGATCGCCTGCGCAGCCTGACAAAAGTGTATCGTGGCCTGGCGCATGAGGATGAAATGGTAGAGTTGTTCAACCATTGCATTTATGATCTTGCATCAAAAGCCCCGTCGATCGATACACCGCTACATGGATTTTTACCTTTCAAACATATTGACCACCTGCATCCTGATGCGGCTATTGCGATCGCTGCCGCGAAAGATGGTAAGAAGATCACGCAGGAATTGTTTGGCGGAACGATCGGTTGGGTAGAATGGCAGCGTCCGGGATTTGATCTTGGTCTGAAATTGAAACAGTGCCTCGACGAGAACCCGGGTATCCGTGGCATCATGCTGGGTTCGCATGGCCTGTTCACCTGGGGCGATACCGCTTATGAGTGCTATATCAATTCACTGGAAGTGATCGATAAATGCGCATCCTATATTGAGTCTGCTATTGCAAAGCAGCCCGCTGTTTTTGGTGGTGAAAAAGTAAAAGCATTGCCAGAAGCACAACGCATCTCCCAGGCTACATTGTTGTCGCCGGTATTGAGAGGCTTCTGCTCTTCCGCGGTAAATATGATTGGTCACTTTGTACATACCGATGTTGTATTGCAATACATCAATTCCAAAAATCTTGCTAAACTGGCGCCAATGGGTACCAGTTGCCCCGATCACTTCCTGCGTACGAAGATCAGTCCGCTTGTGCTGGAGCTTGCTCCTGATGCTGATCTTACTGATCCGGCTGCATTGAAAACAGCACTGGCTCCGCAGTTTGAGGCATACAGGAAGATGTATACTGAATATTATGAAACCTGCAAACATCCGAACAGCCCGGCCATCCGTGATGCAAATCCGGTGGTGATCCTATACCCCGGAGTAGGGATGTTCACTTTTGCGAAAGATAAATCTACCGCGCGTATTGCAGCGGAGTTCTATGTGAATGCGATCAATGTCATGCGTGGAGCGGAAGCAATCTCTGAATACACTTCACTGCCGCGCCAGGAAGCATTTGATATCGAATACTGGTTGCTGGAAGAAGCAAAGCTGCAGCGTTTGCCAAAGCCAAAAGCCTTATCAGGTAAAATCGCACTGGTAACAGGAAGCGCGGGTGGAATTGGTAAAGCTATCGCGAAGAAATTCATCGAAGAAGGAGCTTGTATTGTGATCAATGATAATGATGAGTCAAGACTGAATACTTCACTCGAGGATTTCTCCAAAAAATTCAATAAAGATAATTTCGGTTCAGCTGTGCTGGACGTAACAGATAAAGCTGCTATCGAAGCTGCGTTTGATAAAGCGGCGTTGCAGTTCGGTGGCGTGGATATCGTAGTGAATTGCGCTGGTTTGTCCATCTCAAAGCCACTGGAAGAGCATACTGAAAAAGACTGGGATCTGTTGTATGACGTATTGGTAAAAGGCCAGTTCCTGGTAACACAGGCGGGCGTGAACCTGATGCGTAAGCAGGATCTCGGTGGAGATGTCTTGAATATCGTTAGCAAGAATGCATTGGTATCTGGTCCGAATAACGCAGGGTATGGTTCAGCAAAAGCTGCACAGCTTCATCTCAGCCGCCTGAACGCGGCAGAATTGGGTAAAGATCATATCCGTGTGAATACGGTGAACCCTGATGCGGTGATCAGTGACAGTAAGATCTGGGAAGGCGCCTGGGCGCAGGGCCGTGCGAAAGCATATGGTGTTGCCGTGGAAGATCTGCCGGCATTCTATGCAAAAAGGACTTTACTGAATGAGATCATTCTTCCTGAAGATATCGCCAACGGATGTTATGCATTCGTGAATGGATTGCTGAGCAAATCAACCGGGAATGTGCTGAACATTGACGGGGGAGTTGCTGCAGGATTCGTGAGGTAGAGAAAGAGAGTTTAACAGTTTAAAGGTTTAATAGTTTTTAATGCCTTAAGCTATTACTGAAACGTCCCTGGCTGGAGTAACGTTAAACTATCAAACCTTTAAACTATTAAACTTTTTAACTAACAAACTTTTAAACTCTTCCCTTTTGACACGGCTCGCTTTCAAAATGAAACTCTTCAAAGGCTATGAAGAAGAATACAAACGCCGCCACGATGAACTCTGGCCCGAACTGCAATCTTTGTTGAAAGGAAGCGGTATCAGCGATTATTCCATCTTCTTAGATAAAAACGATAACACTCTTTTTGGAGTATTGCAGATCGAAGATCCGGCGGTAATGGCTAAATTGCCGGAGGAGCCGATCATGAAAAAATGGTGGGTGCACATGGCGGATATTATGGAGACGAATGCAGATAAATCGCCCGTAAGTATCCCGCTTGATGAAGTTTTCTATTTACTTTAAAAACGTCTATTGCTATGCTGATTGAAAAATATAGGATACAGGAGTTAAACGATAGTCAGTTATCCACACATAAAGCAAAGCTTTCCGGGTTGACTGGCTCGATTGCAAATACAGCTTCGGTCATCGAGAAACTTATAGCATTTCAGGTGGCCATCCCAAGTTGGGCACTTGGCGCAGGCGGCACAAGATTCGGAAGGTTCTCCATAGGGGGTGAACCCCGCAACCTTGAAGAGAAGATCGAAGATGTTGGGTTATTGCAGGCCCTCAACCAATCCAGTGGCGCGATCTCCTTACACATCCCATGGGATATACCAGAAAATGCAACGTCTATAAAAGCACTCGCTGCGCAACACGGTCTTCGTTTTGACGCAGTTAATTCCAATACATTCCAGGATCAGAAAGGACAACAGCATAGCTATAAGTTTGGCTCTTTGCAGCACGTCGATAAAGCGGTACGCAAACAGGCGATCGAACATAATATTGAAGTGATCAGGCAGGGTGTTGCACTCGGTTCCGAATCATTGACTGTTTGGCTGGCTGACGGCTCCTGTTTTCCCGGGCAGCTGAATTTCAGGAAAGCATTCCAGAACACATTAGAAAGCCTGAAGGAGATCTATGCTGCATTGCCTGATAACTGGAAGGTCTTTGTGGAGTACAAAGCATTTGAACCAAACTTTTATTCAACTACGGTAGGCGATTGGGGCCAATCGTTATTATATGCAAGCAAGCTGGGGCCAAAGGCATACACACTTGTTGATCTTGGGCATCATCTGCCGAACGCGAATATCGAGCAGATCGTTTCGTTATTGCTGATGGAAGGTAAGCTGGGTGGTTTCCATTTCAACGATTCCAAGTATGGCGATGACGATCTGACTGTTGGCAGTATCAATCCTTATCAATTATTCCTAATCTTCCAGGAACTGGTGGAAGGAATGGATGCGAAAGGGATGAATCATGCAACTGATCTTGGCTGGATGATCGACGCTTCACACAACGTAAAAGATCCGCTGGAAGACCTGCTGCAGTCTGTTGAAGCGATCCAGCTCGCCTATGCACAGGCTTTGCTGGTTGATGCAAAAGCATTGGATCAGGCGCGGCAGGAAAATGATACAGTAAAAGCGCAGGAATTACTGCAGGATGCATATCGTACAGATGTTCGCCCGCTGGTGGCTGAAGCAAGGTTGAGGGCTGGTGGCGCATTAAACCCGATCGGCCTGTATCGCTCACTGAAAGTACGTGAGAACCTGATCAAAGAAAGAGGACTGGTGACCGTGGCGACAGGCTTGTAAAAGATCTTCGATAAATCTTTCCGTGTGCCTGGCGTAGGTTCCCGCAGATGACGCAGATCAGGCGCAGATCCGCGGATCAACTAATAATAACAGATGGATCTCTGCGAATCTGCGCTTGATTTGCGGAAGGCCGCGCCTGGCAGCATTAAATGACTAACATTAAATTAAACGCATTGGCGTCAATTCCTGTCATAGCCATCATAGATGTTGGAAAGACCAACAAGAAGCTCTTCCTGTTCGACGAAGATTATAATATCGTGCATGAACGTTCCGCCCGCTTTACGGAAACAACCGATGAAGATGGTGATCCGTGTGAAAACCTCGAAAGCCTTCGCTTGTCTGTATTCGATTCATTACGGTTTGTTTCATCACAGAATAAGTTTGATGTAAAAGCGATCAACTTTTCAGCATATGGAGCCAGCTTTGTTTATATAGATGAGGAAGGAGCCCCGCTGACGCCGTTGTACAATTATCTTAAACAATATCCGCCTCAGTTAAAAGAAGACTTTTATAGCCAGTATGGTGGTGAAGAACTGTTTTCTGTTCAAACGGCATCACCTGTACTCGGTAGTCTTAATTCCGGTATGCAGGTTTATCGCCTGAAACATGAAAAGGCCGACATATTCAAACGATTGAAATATGCACTCCATTTACCACAATATCTTAGTTATCTCGTATCCGGACGGGCATGTTCGGATATTACGAGCATAGGCTGTCATACTAACCTGTGGGATTTCAAAAAAGCTGCTTACCACAACTGGGTAAATAAAGAAGGCTTCGATAAAGTATTTGCGCCGATAGTTCCTTATCACGAAACCGTGCCTTCTGTATTTCCTCCGGATGCCTATAAAGTTGGCGCTGGCTTGCATGATAGCTCAGCGGCTTTGATCCCTTACCTGCTTAATTTCCGCGAGCCGTTTGCATTGATATCAAGTGGTACCTGGTGCATCAGCCTGAACCCTTTTAATAATACACCGCTAACACCAGAAGAACTTCGCCAGGATTGTTTGTGCTATCTTGACTTTAAAGGAAATCCTGTAAAGGCTTCACGTCTGTTCGCCGGCTACATGCATGACGAGCAGGTAAAGCGTATTGCTGATCATTTTCAGCAAGACCCTGTCCGGTACAGGAACGTTGTCTTTGATGCGGTGACAGTGCGCAACCTCAGGGCGCAATATCCGCAGGGAATTTCATTTGAACAAAGAGATCTTTCTGCATTTACCAGTGACATACAGGCATATCACCAGTTAATAGCCGATCTTGTTGTGCAGCAGGTGCAATCGACCCAACTGGTTCTCAGCGGGTCTCCGGTAAAACGCATCTTCGTTGACGGCGGTTTCAGCAAGAACGGAATTTACATGAACCTTCTGGCTGCAGCATTCCCCGGCATTGAGATCTACGCAGCAACTATTGCTCAGGCAACTTCATTAGGCGCGGCGCTTGCCATCCATCAATCATGGAACAAAAAGAATATTCCCAATAATATCATTGAGCTGATGTATTATTCACCACAGATAGATGTGATATCAGCAATCTGAGTTTAATCAACTGACAGAGCAGCCTTCATTCAATGAAGGCTTTTATATTGATACTATTTTAGCCTTCGCTGTTCTAATAGTATCATTTAATGATCAGAATAATTCACCCTCACTCTTTTCATCTCCTCTCTTTCTCTTCGACGGGCCGCGCGGGCTTTAGCGTAAGAGGAGTTTCATCTCTTTAACCTCTTAGCCACAGGATGGCACAGGATGATCTATAAAAAAAGTTAAAATAGCTTAGGTTCGGTTTTACTTTTTAATTGCTTGTTATATGATGAAAATTACTTCCTTCACCGGGGGCATACTTGCCTCCTTATGCCTGCTTATTTTTTTAAGCCTCAACTCAATTGCTCAAGAAAATTTTCCTGTAACCGGTAAAGTCACTGATGAGCTTGGCGCCCCTCTGGTTGGCGCCACCATCAAAGTGAAAGGGACTGACCGGAATGCCACCAGTGATGCGCAAGGGTTCTTTCGTATCAATGCTAATTCGGGCACTGCAACCCTCATCGTATCTTATGTCGGCTACGAGATCCAGGAAGTTGCAATTGCCAAACGTTCTGAGATCGCATTCTTATTAAAGCCACTGATCAATTCAATGGAAGATGTAGTCGTGATCGGTTATGGTACACGCAAGCGCAGTGATGTGACCGGTGCGGTATCATCGATCAGTGCGAAACAGATCGAACAGGTTCCTACTACCAACCTTACGCAGGCATTGCAAGGGCGTTTGCCTGGTGTGGTAGTAAATACGACGAACTTCAGGCCTGGTGAAACGCCATTCATCCGCATTCGCGGTAACCGTTCTTTCGCCACTGGTGGCGGTTTTAACTCTGTTGATAATCCGGTAGTGGTTGTTGATGGGATCATCACTCCATATAGTTTGAGTGATTTCAATCCGCTCGATATCGAATCAGTGGATGTACTGAAAGATGCGTCCGCAACAGCCATCTATGGAGCACGTGGCGCCAATGGTGTGATCATCGTTACTACTAAAAAAGGAAAGGCGGGTAAACTCAGCGTTGATGTACATAGCTATATGTCATTCGATAGTCCGCTTCGTGACCTGGATGTATTGAATGCCGGCGAATTTGCTGAGCTGCGCAGGCAGGCTAACAGAAATGTGAACGCAACATTCCCGAGATATGCCACACCTGCGTCAGATCTCTCTATCTTTCCCGAGCCAATTACAAGAGAGTCAGTATTGATGGGATATCAATGGCGTGATCGTGCAAACCTGATCCCGGTAATGCGCGTCACCACTGCAGATGAAAAGTCGGCCTGGGGTGTTGACAGTGTACCTGTCTTTGATCCTTCCGGTGTCCGAAACACTGACTGGCAGAAGCTGGGATTACAGACCGGCATCACGCAGAACTACCAGGTGCGGGTAAGCGGTGGTACGGAAAAAATGCGCGGGTCATTTTCGGGTGATTATTATAAACAGAAAGGCGTTCAGTTAGGCTCTGATTATACGCGCTATTCCGGCGCTTTGAATCTCGATTTTAAGCCGAGTAAATTATTTGGAATGGGTGCTGTGATGAATGCAAGTACCGTTATTCAAAACTACGGGCCCGAAATATACGGCGGTGTATCCGGTCAGTTACCGATCGCATTACCTGATACCAATGGCGTGTTCATCTATCGGCCTGGTGAGGATATCAACATCGTAAACCCTTTACGTGATCCTACCAGCATCTTTGATGAAAGAAGGATCAATCGATTCTTTGGAAGCTTCTATGCGGAACTGTCGCCGCTTAAAGGCCTTCGCTTCCGCGTCAACTTCGGTCCTGATATCAGCAACGTGAGAAGAGGTACATTTAACGGAAGTGCTTCTTCCAGCAAACAGGGAAATGCATTGGCTGATGCGAGTTATAACTATAACAACTACTTCAACTGGGTCCTGGAGAACCTGGTGTTTTATGATAAGCAGATCGGGGACGATCATAATATCGGAATAACATTGTTGCAAAGTTTGCAGAAAGAGAGAACAGAAGGTTCTTCCATGAGTGCGCGAAACCTGATCAATGAAGCCTCTTTATGGTATAGTCTGCAGACAAATACAGAAGCAACTGTAACCGGCTTCAGCAGCAGCTTTGCCCAAACGCAGTTGCAGTCGTATATGACACGTGTGAACTATGGCTTTAAGAACCGCTACCTGCTTACACTAACGGGGCGTTGGGACGGTGCCTCCCAGCTCGCTCCCGGCAATAAATGGACATTCTTCCCGTCAGCAGCAATTGCCTGGAAGATCGACCAGGAAGATTTTATGAAGAATGTCACGGCGGTTGATCAATTGAAGTTAAGGATCGGTTATGGTTCTGTTGGACAGCCCGGCATCGGCGCCTACTCTGTAGCGGGCCCGCTTGCAACAAGGCCTTATTCATGGGATGAAGCGGTCGTTTATGGGTTCAGTCCGGGTCTCTCGGCGCCACAGGCAACCTGGCCTGTTACCACAACCGCAAACATTGGAGTTGATTTCGGTTTCCTGAAAGGGCGGATCTCTGGTAGTATCGAAGTTTATCGCCAGGATACGAAGAACCAGGTTCAGACACGTGCGATTCCCGGAACATCGGGTTTCACATCGATCCTTTATAATGTAGGGCATGTAAGGAACAGCGGCGTGGAAGTTTCGTTGTCCACTGTAAACATACAATCGAGAAGTTTCAAGTGGACTACAGATATCACTTTCTCACGTAATAAAGAACAGGTGCTGGATATCGATGGAACGAAGACCGATAACCTTGGCAACCGCTGGTTTATTGGTAAACCGATCGCTGTCTGGTATGACTACCAGTTTGACGGTATTTATCAGGATACGAAAGAAGATCTTGATAAGATAAAAGGACTGATCACAAAAACCCCTTCACTTGGGACAGGGTTCAATGCCTTGAGTCCCGGCATTATTAAGGTTCGGGATATTAATGGCGATTCGCTGATCAACCAGAATGATCTTACTGTGTTGGGATCTCCCATGCCATCATGGACGAGCGGATTCAATAACACCTTTACGTATCGCAACTTCGACCTTTCTGTTTATGCCTATATCAGCTGGGGAGGAATGCTGAACAGTATCCGTTCGAGGATCAGTATGGGTGGACGTTATCAGCAACTGGATGTTCCTTACTGGACAGCAGAGAACAAAAGCAATGAATATCCAAAACCGATTCTGAATAATGATATCCCTTTGTTCGGCGCAGCATTGCAATACCAGGACGCCTCCTTTGTGAGGATCCGCAGTATTTCCCTGCAATATAATTTTCCGAAAAGCTTTATCTCGAAGTATCTCCGGGCAAATAACCTGAGTGTGTATGTGAATGCGGTAAATCCGTTCCTCTTCAGCAAGTTCAAGATCCTTGATCCTGAAGTGGTGAATGCAGGGACGACATCTACAGTCGGTACATCGGTATTCTTCAGTACCAAGAGCTTTGTTTTTGGGTTAAAACTCGGGTTGTAATTCAGTAAAACTTTAAATCAAAGGAAATGAAAAATTATACAGGAATATATATCACGATACTGGCGCTTATCTTAACCACATCGTGTAAGAAATTTATCGAGGAGAAACAGGTATCGATCCTGACAAATGATTATTACAATACAGAACAGGGCGTTGAAGACCTGGTGAAGTCTGCATATGAAAGAACCCGTTTTAAGTTTGAATATGAACAGGCGTATGCACTCTGGAATTTTGGTGTAGATGAATTTACAGTAGGTGATCAGTTCAACTTTGAATGGTTTAACAAGTACGACAGCCGCCTGAATCCTGCGGGTGGAACAGGGGAAACCTATCTTTCTGATCTGTGGAGCTCTAACTATGATGGCATCAACCGTTGCAATCTTGCGCTCGAAAGAATACCAATTGTGCCTGGCGTTCGTTTGCTTGCCACATCTGATCAGCGTAAGCAACGCATGGCGGAGCTTCGGTTTTTAAGAGGATATTACTACTTCCAGCTGGTGCAGCAATTCGGCGGACTTCCTGTTACAACGGTCTCCAGCGAAGGCATACGCACAGAATTCCCGAGGTCTACAGTAGCTGAAACCTATCTCCAGATCATCGGTGATCTGAAGATGGCGGCGGATAGTTTGAGTCCGACAACTACTGAGTTTGGACGCGCTACAAAAGCCGCCGCGATGCACTTCCTTGCGAAAGCTTACCTAACGCGTGGCAGTGCCACGACGGAACAGAGAGGGCAGAAAACGACTGATATGGATTCAGCAGCGTATTATGCGGAGCAGGTGATCACCGGTGTAGCCGGCGGCGGATATACGCTGGCCGCAGACTATAAAGATCTTTGGAAAGGTGTTTATGCGGAAGATAATCCGACCTGGATCCTTCCGACATTGGGTAATTCGGGTGTTGCACCTGTAGCACCTAATACTTCTGCGTATACTACAAGCATCAATGCTCAAAAAAACAAAGAGATCCTGTTCTCCGCGCAATGGAATAACAAACCCGCACTAACCGGTCGTTTCGGAAATCAAACACATATGTATTTTGGATGTGCCTACGAGAACAGTCCGTCAGAGGTTGGTGTTACGCGTGATGTACATGGCGGTCGTCCATTCAGGCGCCTTCAGCCTACTGATTATGCGATGGATATTTACGACAGGAAGAATGATTCCCGTTTTTATAAGGAATTCCGTGTTGTACATTATTCAAATGTGAACCAGACCTCGGCAAGATTTACTGCAGCTAATGCTCCTGATCCGTCACTGGTAGGAAAAACGAGGTTTGGAATTGGCGATACGGCAATCCTTTTCATAATGAACAAGCCAGAGAATCCTTTAAGTATTGCTGATCTTGATTTTGCCGCCGGTAGCCGCTACCGGTACAAGGTTTACGCACGTTACTGGAGAGACGCTGGCGGAAATCTCAAAAAGGGATTTGGCTTTGGAGGAGTTGTTCCATCCGGTGCAAATTCGACAACCAGCTCTCAGGGGAAATACCTTACACTCGTAAAATACCAGGACCCTTTCCGGGCAGCATTTAATGATCAGGCCGGCTTTAAAGACGGCATTCTTGCCAGACTGGGAGAGACCTACCTGATCGCAGCGGAAGCAAATGGAAGAAAGACGACTCCTGATTTTGTAAAAGCGCTTACTTACATCAATGCGCTTCGTACCAGGGCTGCCTATAAGGCAAATGAAAGAAGACCTGAGGCCGTTATGTTCGAGGGCGTGTTACCGACAGAGGTTGGTAGTACAACAACACTGATGCAGGCAACAGATGCCTTGTGGACAACCAATGCCGCCAGTGAAATGTATCCGGCGACGGCAACAACCAGTCAGCAGCGTTTCATTCATTTTATTTTGAATGAAAGAGCCCGTGAGCTTTGTGGAGAATTGTACCGGTGGGAAGACCTTGCACGAACTGAAACACTTATTTCGAGGACACGGCAATTTAATACTGATGCCGCATTAGGTATCCAGGATTATCATAAGCTGCGGCCTGTACCGCAGCGGGAAATAGATCTTACCACCATTAACGGGGCAACGTTGACGCCTGATCAGAAAAAGGCGTATCAGAACCCGGGTTATTAAAGTTTCGCTAAGCAATCGTTGAGTTAAGGGCGGGGATATTTATCTCTGCCCTTCTATACAAAAAGGAGAAGGAGATGAAGGAGGAAAAAGAGGATTAAATGTCAGGGAGACGCTTTTTAAACGTAGTTTGCGCGGAGCAATAAAATACTTATGAAAAAAGGATTGCTGGGGTTTTGTTTTGGAATGATTGCGCTTGCGGGAAATGCGCAGATGCAATGGCCTGCTGTTACGAATACAAATAAGCCGTGGACGCGTTGGTGGTGGGAAGGGAGTGCGGTGAACAAGCCGGATATTACCTGGAATCTGGAACAGTACCAGAAGGCGGGTATCGGAGGCGTGGAGTTGACGCCGATTTACGGCGTTTATGGTCATGAAAAGGAGTTTATTGATTTTCTTTCGCCAAAATGGATGGAGCATTTTGTGTATACACTGAGAGGGGCCAGGAAGCTTGGAATGGGGGTTGATCTGGCTAACGGAACAGGCTGGCCATTCGGTGGTCCCTGGGTGAAAGACCAGGACGCCAGTAAAAGTATCTATTACAAGATGTATCCATTAAGCGAAGGACAATCGCTGCCTGAAAAAATTATTTATACCAGAGAAGTACTTGTAAGGACAGCCAATAACAAAACTGTCAGCGCGGATACGTTATTACAGCCGGTCACGCGTAACAAAGATCTTCAGTCGCTTGCCTTGGATCAATTGCAGTACGCAGGAAATCTTCCACTGCAATTGTTAATGGCCTACAGTGAAAATGGTCAGGCTATCGATATCACAAAATATGTTGCTGCAGATGGCCAATTGGACTGGAAAGCACCTTCAGGGAAATGGACGCTTTATGCGTTGTTTGAAGGCCTGCATGGAAAGATGGTGGAGCGCGCGGCGCCCGGAGGTGAAGGATATGCGATCGATCACTTCTCACTGGCTGCAGCAAACAATTACTTTAAGAGATTTGACCAGGCATTTAAAGGATACGATCTTAGTTATCTCCGCTCATTCTTCAATGATTCTTATGAAGTGGATGATGCAAAAGGGCAGGCGAACTGGACACCATTGTTATTAGATGAATTCAAAAAAAGAAAAGGCTACGATCTGCGCCATCATCTTCCAGCGTTATTTGGAAAAGGAACTTCGGCAGGCAATGCCAGAGTGATCTATGATTATCGTTCTGTGATCGATGATCTGTTGCTGGAGCATTTTACTAAAACATGGAAAACCTGGGCTGCGGGTAAAAATAAAATGGTCCGTAATCAATCCCACGGATCGCCAGCCAATACACTGGACCTCTACAGTGTTGTAGATATTCCGGAAACGGAAGGGAATGATATCCTTCGGTTCAAATTTGCCACTTCGGCTGCGAATGTTACCGGTAAAAAGCTGGTATCATCAGAATCGGCAACATGGCTGAATGAGCATTTTCTTTCTTCATGGGCCGATGTGAAGAAGATCGTCGATCTGTTTTTCCTCGGAGGAGTGAACCATATTTTTTATCATGGCACAGCCTATTCTCCAAAAGAGGCGCCATGGCCAGGTTGGTTGTTTTATGCCGCGGTTCACTTTCAGCCCACAAATCCCCAGTGGAAGGATTTTCATGCATTGAACACCTATATCACACGGGTCCAATCCTTTCTTCAAGGCGGCAAGCCGGACAATGACGTGTTGTTGTATTACCCGATCATTGACCGGTATTCTCAACCGGGCAATGCTTTGCTGCAGCATTTTGATGGGATGGAAAAAAACTTCGAGCACACTGCTTTTGAGGAATTATCAAAGACTATGCTGGAGAAAGGGTATGGGTTTGACTTCTTTTCCGACCGTCAATTGAAGCAATTCACAATGGCGGGGAAAAAAATACAAACAGGTGGAAATGCCTATCAGACAATTCTTCTCCCGGCAAATAAGCTCATTGACGAAAAGACTTTTGAAAAATTGATGGACCTCGCTAAACGCGGAGCAACCATTCTTGCATACAAACATCTTCCTGATTCTGTTCCGGGTTTATTTAACCTGGAAGAACGTCAGAATAAGTATCAGCAACTCGTAGATAGATTGAAGTTTGAAAAGAAAGATGGTCTTAGCACAGCACAAATAGGAGCCGGAGTCGTGATGCTTGGAGATGATGTTGATCAGCTTTTACAGGCTGCGCGAGTACGTAAAGAAAGCCTTGCGGATAAAAAACTGTCAATGGTCAGAAGACGAAATGCAAACGGCACCTTTTACTTCATCTCGAACAGAAATGAAAAGTCATTCGCGGATTGGATCACTTTGCAAACACCTGCTGCATCCGTTGCTGTGTTTAATCCGATGACAGGGGAGACAGGCCTTGCCAAAACCCGGCGCCTGAAAGACGGACAAACAGAAGCATGGATCGAATTGAAAATATACGAAAGCCTGATCATCCAAACTTATACGACAGCAAAGAATGGAGGTCTCTATCCTTTCATGGATCTGACAGGTGAGCCTGTTGCATTGCAGAACCAATGGCGACTTCGTTTTCTGGATGGAGGCCCGGTACTGCCCGATCCTGTGAAACCCGAAAAACTTCAATCATGGACAGCGCTCACCGGCGAGCACGGAAAACATTTTTCCGGGACAGCGAGTTACACTACAACGTTTGATCGTCCTAATGTCAACGCCAGTCATTTTGTACTGGATCTTGGAAAAGTACACGAAACTGCAGAAGTCAAACTAAATGGTAAAGCCGTTGCAACATTGATAGGCCCGGATTATAAAGTTACTATTCCCGTTTCGTTGCTAAATCCATCCAATCATCTTGAAATAATTGTCGCCAACCTGATGGCGAACCGGATCATTCATATGGATCAGACAAATCAACCCTGGAAAATATTTTATAATACCAACATGCCCGCCCGTAAAAAGGAGAATGCAAAGGATGGGATTTTTACAGCAGCCGAATGGAAACCATTGCCGTCGGGACTGCTTGGACCCGTGACTCTTACACCTGCGGAGCCATTAACTGTCACAACTACTAAATAATTTGAATGAGATATTTTTTCCTGTTATTAATACTGGTTCCTGTTTTAAGCGAAGCGCAAATAAAGGAAGTGAAGTATCTGTCTGGCATTGATAACGAAAATACAGTTGGATGGGATTTCTTTTGCACCGGTGGCCGCAATAGTGGCGTCTGGACTAAAATTCAGGTTCCTTCTCATTGGGAACAGCAGGGTTTTGGTTCTTATAACTATGGGCGAGATTATAAGACCTATGGAAAGAATTTTCGTTTTGCAGATGAACAGGGATTTTACAAGCATTCTTTTACTGTTCCAATTTCATGGAAAGGAAAAAGAATTTTCATTGTATTTGAGGGATCGATGACGGACACGGAAGTAAAGATCAACGGCAAGTCCGCTGGCGCGAAACACCAGGGGGCTTTTTACCGGTTCAAATACGACATTACAGATAAGCTGATTGCGAGTAAGCAGAATCTGCTGGAAGTTACTGTAAGCAAGATGTCTTCCGATGAATCTGTGAACAATGCGGAACGTCTTGCGGATTACTGGGTGTTGGGAGGAATATTCAGACCGGTTCTTCTTGAAGCAGTTCCGGTTGACTTTATCGATCATATTGCTATAGATGCAAAAGCGGACGGAAGTTTTGCGATGAATGCTTTTTTGAATGCGGCAAAGCCAGGGCAGATCGTTACAGCGGAGGTCCGGGATGCACAGGATCGGGTCGTTGCTTCTGCCAGTGCCGTAGTGAAAGACACGATCGTGAAACTGAATACGATGTTAAAGAATCCACTTTTGTGGACGGCTGAAACTCCTAATCTTTATAAAGTCATTGTTTCGTTAAGGCAGGGGAGTAAGCAGGTTTATAAGACATCAGAGAAATTTGGATTTCGTACCATTGAGATCCGCAAACAGGATGGGATCTATCTGAATGGCGTTAAGATAAAAATGAAGGGAGTGAACCGGCATGTTTGGTGGCCGGAAACAGGAAGATCGGTGAATGCAAAGATCGACCTGATGGACGTGAAGCTGATCAGGGAAATGAACATGAATGCCGTTCGATGTTCGCATTACCCTCCCGATAAAAGCTTTCTCAATATTTGTGATTCACTCGGTTTATACGTGTTGGACGAGCTTGCCGGATGGCAGAAGGCCTACAGTACAAAGGCAGGTGCGCCTCTGGTTAAAGAAATGGTGATCAGGGATGCTAACCATCCTTCCATCATTTTCTGGAGTAATGGTAATGAGGGTGGTCATAACAAAGAGCTCGATGATGACTACGGGATATATGATCTCAGTAATAGACCTGTGATCCATGCGCATCACAGACCGGGAAACGTCTTCAACGGGATCGATTGTAATCACTATGAAGACTATTATAGCACAAAGAAAATTTTGGCAGACTCCAGTATTTATATGCCCACCGAGTTTCTTCATGCGCAGGACGATGGCGGGGCCGCCGCTGCACTTAATGAGTTTTGGGAACTGCACTGGAATGAAAAGCTTGGAGCCGGTGGTTTTATCTGGGACCTGGCAGACGAAGGACTTGTCAGAACAGATCTGAACAACATCATCGATGTGAATGGTGTGAATGCGCCTGATGGAATTGTTGGCCCTCATCGCGAAAAAGAGGGAAGTTTTAATGCGATCAGAGAGATATATTCACCTGTAAAAATACAACTGAGGTCACTTCCTCCCTCTTTTAATGGAACGATACCCGTAGAGAATCGCTATCATTTTACCAATATTAACCAGTGTAAATTTTACTGGGCCCTGGTGAACTACAGGAAACCCGGAGACGTGTTTGCAGGATACGATGTGTTGAAGAAAGGTGAAGCGGTTAGCCCGGACATTTTGCCGGGTGGAAAGCAGGGAGAGCTGAAACTTTCACTTCCAGATGACTGGCGGAATTATGATGCCTTGGTTCTTTCAGTAACAGATCCGTTCAGTAGCCTTCTCTATAAATGGACATGGAATGTCAAAACAAATGGCCAGCTGCTTAGCGGGATCGTTGTCAAAGAGGATACTGCTGCCGTATCATACCAGGAAACAGATTCGACGGTTGTATTAAAGGGCGGACAGGTTTCCATCACGTTGAGTAAACTCAATGGACAACTTACCGGAGTTCGTAATATGGCGAGTGATCCGATATCGTTTGCAAAGGGGCCGGTCATGGTGAGCGGAAATGCTGTAAGTACCAGCGTGAAATTATCAAAAGAAGAAAATGCGGTGGTCGCGGAAGTTAGTTATTCCGGCGATCTGAAATATGCAAAATGGAAGATCTTTCCGACTGGTTGGGTAAGCCTCGAATATTCCTATGAGTTGAATGGTTCCTATCCATTTGCGGGGATCAGTTTTTCCTATCCTGAAAACTTTGTTTTAGGAGCGAAGTGGTTAGGGAAAGGGCCGTATCGGGTTTGGAAGAACAGATTGCAGGGTGTGACGAATAATGTATGGAATAACGCTTATAATAACACGCAGGCAGGTTCTTCTCCCTGGATCTTTCCGGAGTTCAAAGGATATTTTGCCGATATCACCTGGATGGAGTTTAATACGGTCGAAGGAAAGTTTACTGTAGCGACACCGGATAACGGTCTGTATGTTCGCCTGTTTGATTTCTATGCCTTGTCAGGGAAACAACCGCATCCGGAGTTGCCTGTTGGAAACCTTTCTTTCCTTGATGCGATTCCGCCAATAGGAACAAAGCTGGCCCTGAACATCAGCGCAAATACGTCTCAGCTAGGCCCGCAAAGCGAACCAAATAAGATCAGTGGGATCACAAAACGCACATTGTACTTTTATTTCGGATTGCCAAAACCTGGCGATATGAAAAAGCAGTTTACCATGCCTGCCGTAAATGAATTGTTCTGATAATAAAACCGATGAAACGTTAATAATGAGCATACGTTTAACTATATCACTTCTGCTGTTGAGTTCATCTTTGTATTCGCAACCGATCGACCGGGAGAAGCTTGTCCGGCGGCATAATCCGGTCGTGAGATCGGCAGATACGCTCGCCTCCCTCACCGTTGGTAATGGCTCCTTTGCTTATACCGTGGATGTAACCGGGCTTCAGACATTCCCAAAAGAATATGAACGGGGGATCTCTCTTGGAACGCAAAGCGAATGGGGCTGGCATAATTTTATTGATACTGCTGGGTACAAACGTGAAGAAGCGATCAGGAATTATACACTGAACGGCAGACAGATCGGTTACACAGTCCAGATCAATTCTCCCGCACGTAATAAGGCCGTTTCTGAATGGTTCCGGCAGAATCCGCACAGATTGCAACTTGGCAATCTCGGGTTTGTTTTACTAAAAAAAGATGGCAGTGAAGCTCAGCTTGCCGATCTGAAAAATATCAGGCAGGAACTTAACTTATGGACAGGCGAAATTAAAAGTCATTTTACACTGGAAGGAATGGCTGTTGACGTATCAACAGTCTGTCATGGTACCGAAGATGTCGTTGCATCAGGAATTCGATCAGCATTGATCCGTGAGGGCAGGTTGAAAGTGCAGATCCTGTTTCCTTTTCCTACCGGCCAGTGGACGGATGCAGGGACAAAATGGACTGATGAAAACAAGCATCATTCTGCCGTATTGCTTTCTCACTCCAACGGAGCTGTTTTGTTGCATAAGCTAGATACTACAAAATATTATGTGGGGTTCGGATGGAGTGGTGAAGCAGGAGTAAGAGAGCGCAAGCCGCATCAGTTTGAGATCATACCAGCAGCTACCAGCGATAGTTTCTCGTTCAGTGCAAAGTTTAACAGCGAGCGGGATTTCAATTCTCTTCCGTCTTACGCAGAAGCAAAGCTTAGCAGCGAGGGGGAATGGAAGTCGTTCTGGAAGTCGGGAGGAGCAATCGATTTTTCCGGAAGCAAGGATAAGCGGGCAAATGAACTGGAGCGAAGGATCATCTTATCGCAATATCAACTGCGTGTGCAGGAGGCGGGTGCATTCCCTCCACAGGAGACGGGACTTACCTATAATAGCTGGTTTGGCAAGCCGCATCTTGAAATGCATTGGTGGCATTCCGCGCAATATGCGTTATGGGGAAGGCCACAGTTACTGGAGAGAAGCATGGGCTGGTATGCGCAGGTGGCAGATAAAGCAAAGGCGATCGCTAAACGTCAGGGTTTCGATGGCATCCGCTGGCAGAAGATGACGGATCATAGCGGAGAGGAGACGCCCTCTTCCGTTGGGGCCTTTCTGATCTGGCAACAGCCACATTTTATCTACTTCGCCGAATTGATCTATCGGAATGGAAAGGATAAAACGGTTCTCGAAAAATATAAAGACCTTGTTTTTGGTACAGCCGATTTTATGGCTTCTTTTCCTTTTTATGATTCGGCGAGTAAACGATACATACTTGGGAAAGGCTTGATCCCTGCACAGGAGAGGTTCAAAGCAGAGGATACTTACAATCCTGCATTTGAATTAGTGTATTGGCACTGGGGATTATCAATGGCACAACAATGGCGTGAACGGCTGGGTCTGCCCCGCGATGAGAAATGGGATAAAGTGTTGGGTCAACTGTCACCATTGCCCGTGCAGGAGGGCAAATATCTGTTCGCTGAAAATGCTGTTGATTCCTATACCAATCCTGTTTATCGTACAGATCATCCGGCGGTTCTTGGCTCGCTTGGAGTACTGCCGTATACCGGCCAGGTGAAAGAATCCGTCATGCAAAATACGTTCAACTGGATCTGGAAGAACTGGGCATGGCATGATACGTGGGGCTGGGATTTTCCCCTGACGGCTATGACGGCAACAAGACTGAATCTTCCGTCAAAAAATATTGATGCGTTGCTGATGAATATTCAAACCAACCGCTACCTGCCTAACGGGCATAATTACCAGGATGATCGTTTGCGAATGTATCTTCCCGGCAATGGCGGCCTGCTGGCCGCAGCTGCACTGATGTGCGCAGGCTTTGATGGTTCCAGGATCAAAGATCCGGGCATCCCGAAGGACGGAAAATGGAACGTGAAATGGGAAGGATTACAACCTATGCCGTGATCAGGAAACCACAGGATACATGCTGGTATTTATTGAATTATCATTGACACATATTTGCTCATCTTTCATTTAGCTATATGAACAGGAAAATATTTTTACTCGCTTCACTTATTATTTCAGTTTCCGCCCTTTCTCAGAAACTGCCTGATAAAAAAAAGACGCTTGCGGTAATGCGGCTCACCAATCAGTACTTTATGGATAAATGGCCCGATGCCGGAAAATCCATTATTACAAACCGTGAACGCCCAAGTAATATCTGGACCCGTGCGG
Organism: Terrimonas ginsenosidimutans; assembly: GCF_022012415.1. Classification (GTDB taxonomy): domain Bacteria; phylum Bacteroidota; class Bacteroidia; order Chitinophagales; family Chitinophagaceae; genus Terrimonas_A; species Terrimonas_A ginsenosidimutans. Next base: position 103,475 of record NZ_JAKLTR010000004.1, on the reverse strand, counting down.
TATATTATGAAGGCCTGATGGCCTTGTATGCTGTTGATAAAAAGAAAGCATACTATGACTATGCTTTGCAATGGGGTGAAAAGCACAAATGGGGGTTGCGTGAAGGTGTGAAGACGCGTAACGCAGACAATCAATGCTGCGGGCAGACTTATATTGATATGTACCTGATCGATAAAAAGAGAAATCCTGAACGTATCAAAGAGATCAAGGGGGCGATAGATCTGATGATGACAACGCCTAAAGTGGACGACTGGAACTGGATCGACGCATTACAAATGGCAATGCCTGTATTTGTAAAGCTTGGGAATCTTACCGGCGATACGGCTTATTCAAATCGCATGTACGAGATGTATGCCTTTACAAAATACAAGCATGGAGGAAATGGATTATACAATGCTGCGGAAAAATTATGGTGGCGTGACAAGGACTTCGTTCCCCCTTATAAAGAACCGAATGGAGAAGATTGCTACTGGAGCAGGGGAAATGGTTGGGTGGTTGCCGCGCTGGCGAAAACACTGGAAGGACTTCCAAAGACTGATCAGCACTATGCCGAGTACCTGAAGGATTATAAAGACATGCTGACCGCGCTGTTGCAGATCCAGCGGGCTGACGGTTACTGGAATGTAAGCCTGCATGATTCGACTCATTTTGGCGGCAAAGAGCTTTCCGGAACGGCACTATTCGTTTATGGAATGGCCTGGGGGATCAATAATAAAGTGATCGACAGGCAAACATATCTCCCGGTCTTGTTAAAAGCCTGGAATGCGATGGTTGATGAATGCGTTCACCCGACAGGAAAGCTTGGATTCGTTCAGGGTACCGGTAAAGAACCAAAAGATGGCCAGCCTGTTGGGTATGATAGTACGCCCGATTTTGAAGACTATGGCCTGGGATGTTTTCTGCTCGCAGGCACGGAAGTGCTGAAATTGAAAAAATGATCATTATCACTTACTGAAGAAACAGATACTAATGCGCAGGTTACTTTTAATACTGATCAGCTGCAGTTTTGCTTTCGCTGGTTTTGCTCAACCTGAATTAAAAAGCAGGAGAGGAAACGAGTATGTTTTGGCAGACAAGACCAGTGAACTTAGAATAGATTGGTGCACCCCCGGCATGTTCCGCGTAAGATCTGCATGGAATGAACCTGATGAGACCTGGATGGTGATAAAATATGATTGGGCACCGGTTACGGTTAATGTGACCAGGCAGAAGGATCATCTGCAGTTACAAACCTCTTCATTATCGGTAAAAATATACTCATCGCCCTTAAGGATCGATGTGGTCTCTAAAGACGGAAAGATCATCTCTTCTGAAAAGATCACGAATGGCGGTAATTTCAAGAAACAGGATACAGTCGGTTGTGTAAAGCAATTATTTCCCGGCGAGCATTTTTTTGGTTTTGGTGAACGAATGGATTTTTTAGATCGCCGTCGTAAGAAGGTCAACCTCGATGTTGGCCGGGGTAAAGGCCGCCCGCACATTATCGGTGCATACAATATTCTTGAAGCGAATTATTCTCCCATTCCATTCTTCATGAGTACACGCGGATATGGGATATTCTTTCATAATGCTTTTCCCACAGAATGGGATATGGGCAGTTCGTCAGATCAAACCTATCGCTTTGCGGCGGCTGGTGGCGGGCTGGATTACTACTTCATTTACGGGCCAAAGTTTCAATCGATCATACAACAGTATACAAGCATTACAGGTAAATCGCCGATGTTACCATTGTATGGTTATGGGTTGCACGTGGGAACTTATTCCGGCGGCACCTGGGGCTATGAGCAATTTACCTCCGATAAATATGTAATTGAGCTGGCGAAAAAGCTTCGGGCAATGGGGATCCCGGTGGATATTTTATGGCTGGATTCTACCTGGCGGATCTTTGGAAAAGTTGGAGGCAAGGGTGCTACTTCCTTCGAGTGGAGAGATACCTTCAAAGATCCTAAAGGAATGTTTGATAGCTTGTATGCGATGAACTATAAAATGGTCGGGCTTCATCTTCGTCCAAGATTTGATAACGGGAATTCGATCAAACTGCTTGATACTGCTCAAAAGCTGAAACACACCTATCCGGAAGGAAATTACGCGGGAGAGTTTGTTAACTATTTTGATACGGCATCAGCCAGCTGGTGGTGGGATCATGGTGTGATGCGCGTTGCATCCATCGGTGCAAAATTTCTTAAAACGGATGAAGGAAGTGCTTTCGGCGCATTAGCCAACGAAAGCGATAAGAAAGGTCCTCAGGGGAAAGATATCGCGAAGCTGCATAACCTTTTCCCTTTGGCATACGCGAAAGCGCCTTATGAAAAATTTCAGCAGCTTAATGGTGTAAGAGGCTTGAATCAGACCCGGGAAGGTTATGCGGGTATTCAACGATATCCATTCATCTTTGCAGGCGACTGGCCAAGCGAATGGCAGTACTTTGAACCGGTGATCAAAGCCGGTTTGAATATCGGCCTCTCTGGTGTTGGTCACTGGACCCATTGCATGGGAGGTTTTGAACACGTGGCTGATCCGGAATTATATATTCGTTGGGTCCAGTTTGGCATGTTCAGCCCACTGGCAATGGTATTTGGTATGGATCATCCCGGCTACAAAGAGCCCTGGAATTATGGAGAAGAGGGCTTGCGCAATTTCAGAAAGTATGACTCACTCCGGTATCGCCTGTTGCCATACATCTACAGTCATGCATATAAACTGTATAAAGAAGGAACGCCACTTATGCGGGCGCTTGTATTCGATTACCAGGATGATGAAAATGTTTATCAGATCGGTGATCAGTACCTGTTCGGAGATAATTTGATGATCTGTCCTGTTACTGCCAAAGGAGCGCAAACAAGAACGGTTTATCTGCCCGAAGGGGAGTGGTTTGATTTCTGGACAGGCAAGCAATATTCAGGGAAGAAATATTTCAATATCGTTTGTCCATTGGATACGCTGCCCATATTTGTGAAAGCGGGAGGAGTCATTCCCATGCAGCCTGCAATGAGTTACACAGGAGAGAAGAAGGTGGATACAGTTACGGTGAACGTTTACCCGGGCGGCTCATCAACCTTTAACTTATACGAAGACGATGGAACCAGTCTGAAGTATCAGCAGAATGAATTCGCGATCACTAAGATCACCAGTTCATTTTCTGCTACCGGGGGAGAGATAGCGATTGCAAAACCTGCCGGTTCTTTTAAACCGGAGAAGCATATTTATCTCGTGCGTGTGAATGCAGTTGCAAAGCCGCAATCTGTTAGGGAGAATGGCCAGTTGCTGAACAAAGATCAGTGGCGGTATGATGAGGCGGCGAGGCTCGTTACAATCGAATCTGCAACAGGTAATTTAAATAACATCACACTCACCATTAAATTTTGAATCAATGTTTCCCTATTCATCAGAGGAGGATTGTTGCAAGATAACGCCGCGTTCCTTTTTTACCGCCGTTATCCGATACTGACCTCTGCCTAAAAAAAATCCCGTCTTTCCGGATTGACTGTGCCGGGAAGACGGGATTTTCAATTCGATGTGTTCTTACTTCACTACATCAAATTTGTATACCGTTGATTGCTTGTATGTCTCTCCTGGTTTCAGGATCGTATTAGGGAATGACGGTTGGTTTGGCGAGTCAGGAAAATGCTGCGTCTCCAGGCAAAGCCCGGCATGTTTCACATATTTCTGTCCGTCGCGTGTATTGGTCAATGTTCCATCGAGGAAATTTCCGGAATAGAATTGTACGCCGGGTTCATCTGTCCATACTTCCATCTGACGGCCACTTGTATTGTCTTTGAGTACGGCGATCTTCTCAAAGCTGCCTTCTTTCTTGTTCAGCACCCAGTTGTGATCATAGCCACCTTTTACGTTGGCAATTTCTTTGCCGACTGCTTTGAAGGAGGTGAAGTCCATCGGCCCTCCTTTAACATCCGGCAATTTCCCGGTAGGGATCAGGTTGTCGTTTACTTCAGTGAAGCGGTCTGCAAGGATCTGCAGTTCGTGTCCAAGTATGGTTGAATCTTTTCCGCCGGAAAGATTAAAGTAGCAATGATTGGTGAGGTTTACTGGTGTAGGTTTATCGGTAGTGGCAGTATAATCGATCTTTAATTCATTTGCCGCCGTAAGTGTATAGGTTACTTTTACAGTCAGTGTGCCTGGATATCCTTCTTCGCCATCTTTGCTGATATAAGTCAGTTCAATGCTGCTGTCACCAGCAGGTTTGCTTGCCTGCCAAAGCACTTTATCATAGCCTTTGTTTCCACCGTGAAGAGAGTTGCCATTGTTATTGCCGGCAAGCGTATATTCTTTTCCGTCCAGTTTGAATTTCCCGTTTGCGATCCTGTTGCCATAACGGCCGATCAATGCATTGAAATAAGGATTGCCTTTTTGGATATATCCTTCGAGCGAGCTGTATCCAAGAATTACATTTCCTTTATTGCCATCTTTATCAGGGGTTATAATGTCTGTGACAGTTCCTCCATAATTGATGATGCTGACCTGCATTCCTGAAGGATTGGTAAGGGTGTATTGTGTAACTGGTTCGTTATTGAACTGGCCATAAGGCTTTTCTGAAATGGAGAACTGCATGGTGTCTTTTTTTGATACTGTACTGTTGTCAGTATTGGATTCGTTATTGCAGGCGGCCATTGTCATAGCGGCTCCTGCAAGGAAAAGGCCTAATTGTTTTTTCATATAACTGTTTTGCAATGTTTGCAGTGATTAATCTGTTGCAGCCGCAATATGAAGGACGATAAGGCCTGGTTTACGCAAAGATATAACCGGGAAGGTTATGAAGACGCTGAGCTCAGACCGGAGATAATTCATACAGCGACAATTCGTGTCAAAGTAACACTTATAGTCCGGATAAAAAAATAATACTAACCGATCGGTGGGTTAGGAATAATGTTTAGGAACGCGTGCAGGTTCGCTTTGTATTGTTTGTTATCCAGTTTATAAAAGAATGCCCCTTTTTTAGAATTCCCCTTGTCTTTATCCTTCTGTTTTACCAGCAGTTTAGTGGATAACACTTTCCTGGTGAAATTACGTTTATCAAAGGGCATGTCATAAACGCATTCGTACAGGCTTTGAAGTTGGGGAAGTGTGAATTTCTTTGGCAAAAGTTCAAAGAGCAAAGGGTGCAGGGCTGCTTTGTACCGCAATTTTTCCTGGGCCATATACATCATTTCCGGGTGGTCGAAAATAAGTTGTGGTATTTCGGTGAGTGTAAACCATTCAGCGTGGTATTCATCACTTAATTGTTGTTCATACCGGTGAATATCGATCAGTGCGAAGTATGTCACAGATAAGGTCCGTTCGATCGGATCACGTTTGGGGTCGGAGAAAGTATGAAGCTGCTCCAGGTATACGCCTTCGAGACCTGTCAGTTTTTTTAGTACGCGTACTGCTGCAATATCTGCGCTTTCATCTGGCTGAATGAAACCGCCCATAAGGCTCCAGCGCCCTTTTTCCGGTTGAATGGCCCGCTGTACAAGTAATAGTTTTAGTGTGGTGCCATCAAACCCGAAGATGATACAGTCGATAGCAGCAAGTAATCTTGTTTGGTGTTGGTATTTTGTCATATGCAGGCTGCGGGTGAAAGCCCCCGCTGTGATTGCGTTTTGATGAATATTTGGCTACCAGCTGAACGCGGTATAGTCTTTCATAAACCTAACGATATTGCTGATGCCGTCAAAATCTTCCTTCTCATGTAAACTGGTGATCACAGCGCAGTCCATCCCGGCTCGGGCTGCAGCTTCCACTCCTTTCGGGGAATCTTCAAAAACCAGGCAATTTTCCGGTGCTACCCCGAGTTTTTCTGCGCAAACAAGAAATGTTTCAGGATCGGGTTTGCTGATGCGCACTTCGTCAGCGCTGATCAATGCGTCGAAGTATTTGCGGATCTGTAATTCATCTACCACGAAATCTATATTGAACATGATCGCGGCAGAGCCGATGGCCATTTTTATGCCGTCCTTTTTTGCTTTTGCCAGCACTTCTGCCAGGCCATCCAGAAGCCTCAGGTGAGGACGGAAGGAGTCCTGGTATTGCTTCTCCTTTTCCCAGCTCATCTTTTTCTTTTCTTCCGGTGAGAACCGTCCCGGGAAGATCCTTTCCAGCAGTTCGTCGTTTTTGCCATAACATTCTTCTTTCATTCTCTCAATCGATATCCCGGCCCCAAGCTCGTTCAGTATCCGGTGCCAGGCCTGAATATGATAGGGCATGTCATCGATCATCGTACCATTCATGTCAAACAGGAAAGCCTTGTATTTCACAGGTGAATTTTTATAGGTTCGAATATAAGATTTATTAAGGTGGTAGGTGATTATTCGATTAAAGGGGAAGGTAGATCCTGTTTTTAAACGGGCGGGAATATCGCGAAGGACGCAAAGAAGCCGCAAGGTACGCTAAGTATTTTTTGGCGTACTTCGCGCAGCCTCTGCGTCCTTGCGATACTCTGCCTGCTATATCTCCCGGTCCTTTAACCTGAAAGTATGTCCCTAGAACAAACGTTTGCCCCTTTTCGCTCAAACGTTTGCGCGGTTTTCCTATCTATTTATCTGTTATTTTCACTGTGAAGGACAAAAATCAACTAATGAATCGTAAAGAATTTGTCAAAAACGGGGGCCTCGCGGCCGCATCCATTGCTGTGCTGCCATCCATCTGGAACGAAGAACAGCCTGATGCCAAAGTAAAGATCGGAATCATCGGCGTCGGTCTTCGTGGTCAAAATCATCTTGATCTCGTGCTTCGCCGCGCAGATACAGAACTGGTGGCTATTTGTGACGTGGATGACAGAATGCTGAAAACCGCCAAAGAAATGATCACCAAAAGCGGAAAGAAAATGCCGCAGGTTTATACAGGCAGTACAGAAGCCTGGAAAAAGATGCTGTCGGCGAAAGGTCTTGATGCAGTGATCATCGCTACTCCATGGGAATGGCATAAGCCGATGATCATTGGTGCGCTGGAATCAGGCATCCGTTATGTGGGTACTGAAGTGGTATTAGGGATCACTTTGCAGGATCACTGGGATGTGGTAAAAGCCGCTGAGCGTTACCAGGGCCACGTGATGATGATGGAGAATGTTTGTTATCGCCGTGATGTAATGGCTGTGTTGAATATGGTGCGTCAGGGATTATTTGGTGAAATACTGCATCTGCAGGGAGGTTATCAGCATGATCTCCGTGAAGTAAAGTTCAATGATGGTGTTCATCCTTACGGATATGGAGTAGAATTTGGGGAGAAAGGTTTTTCTGAAGCGCATTGGAGAACGGAGCATTCTGTTCATCGTAATGGTGATCTTTATCCAACACATGGTATTGGGCCGATCGCACATTATATAAATATCAATAGAGGCAATCGTTTTGTAAGTCTCAATTCATTTGCCACAAAAGGACGAGGCCTGCATCAATACATCGTCAGGAAAGGTGGTGTGGACCATCCGAACGCAAAGGTTGAGTTCAAGCTCGGTGATATCGTAACCACACAGCTTGCCTGTGCAAATGGCGAAACGATCCTGTTGCAGCATGATACAAACTTACCCAGGCCATATTCGCTTGGCTTCCGTGTACAGGGGACGGAAGGTTTATGGATGGATCTGAATAAAAGTGTTTACATACAGGATAAATCAGCCAAAGCTCACCAATGGGATCCGGCGGCTGACTGGCTCACGAAGTATGACCATCCGCTCTGGCAACGCTGGAGTAAGGAAACAGCTGGCGCAGCGCATGGCGGAATGGATTTTTTTGTAGTGCATTCCTTTATTGAATCGATCAAACGAAACGTGGCTACACCCATGGATGTATATGATGCTGCTGCCTGGAGTGCGATCACACCGCTGAGTGAACAATCAATTTCCCTGGGGAATCAAACCGTAGAGTTTCCTGATTTTACAGGTGGACAATGGATGTATCGCAAACCGGTTTTTGCTTTGAACGACGAGTATTAGGGTCAACTGAAGTATTGGCAAAAGGGATAATGGTTCCCTGTGCTACCACACATACATACAAACGCTGAAATGTGATGAATGAGTCCGTTCTGTCTGCTTATGGTTTTCAACCAAAGCAGGTAAGCCTGGAAAGGATAGGTACAGGTCTGATCAACCATACCTGGAAAGTCTTTTTGGAAGACCAGGTGTTTATCCTGCAAAAGATCAATGAGGAAGTATTTTCTTCCCCTGACGATATTGCTTATAACCTTAGTCTTGTTGCGGATTATCTGAAACGATCTCATCCCGCTTATAATTTTGTTGCGCCTGTGGCATCTCAGCAGGGGAATTCAATTGTACATAAAGAAGGGGAGGGCTATTACAGACTGTTCCCGTTTGTCAGCGGATCGCATTCGAAGAATACGGTTGAAACAACGTGTCAGGCTTACGAAGCAGCACGGCAATTCGGAAAGTTTACCAGGTTGCTTTCTGGTTTTGATGCAAAGCAGCTACGGATCACGATCCCTTCATTTCATGATCTGGAATTTCGTTACCGTGATTTTACCGCTGCATTAAACAGGGGATCCTCCACCAGGATCCGGGAATCAAGAGAGCTTGCGCATCTTCTTTTGAGTAAAAGCAGTATTGTGGAACGATTCAAGGAGATCAAAAATGATCCCGCCTTCCGCATTCGTGTCACGCATCATGATACAAAGATCAGCAACGTACTTTTTGATGCAACAGGCAAGGGGATTTGCGTGATCGATCTGGATACATTAATGCCCGGTTATTTTATAAGCGATCTGGGCGATATGATGCGTACTTATCTCTCTCCTGTCAGTGAAGAAGAAAAGGATACGGACAATATTGTGGTCCGGGATGATTTTTACCAGGCGATCGTGGAAGGATATTTAGAAGAGATGAAAGACGAACTGACCGATGCGGAAAAAGGTGCTTTCTTTTATTCTGGGATCTTTATGACGTATATGCAGGCACTTCGTTTTCTGACGGACTACCTGCAGAATGACCTGTATTATCAGCCATCGTATCCGGGACATAACCTGGTGCGTGCGAGAAATCAATGCGTATTACTACAGCGAATGATCGAAAAGGAAAAGGTATTCAGTATTTAAGGTTTTCGTATAACTGACTGGCGTATAAGTATCGCAGAGAGCGCAAAGAAGACGCAGAGAACGCAAAAGATGATCTTCGCGCTCTTTGCGTCTTCTTTGTATTCTCCGCGATACTCTTACGCCGTTCAAATTATTCCCTGTTCCCGTCAAAATCCTACCTTTGCCTCATGGGCGTATTCAAACAATTGGGCGAATATTTTTATCTCCGCAAAAAAGATCCTGACCAGCCGAGCAACCGGGAGATCAGATTCATGCACTGGACAAACAAGATCAGCCTGCTGGTCTTTATCATCTGCATGATCATTCTTGCCGTCAAACTTCTTCGCAGATAAGGGTCACTTTTTTTCTCTAAGCCAGTTTACGATGGAAACGGCCGCTTTATGCGAAGCATTTCCGCCTTCGCTGAGCAATTGACGAAGATCTTCATAATCTTTTTTGAGTTGCGCTTTGCGCTTTTCATCATTCAGCAGTTCATTCAGCTCCTTATGGAGATTTTCCACTGTCAGATCATGCTGGATCAGTTCATTCACCACCAGCTTATCCATGATCAGGTTCACCAGTGAAATATACTTCACTTTGATCACCCGCTTTGCGATCTCATAAGAGATGGGAGAGCCTTTGTAGCACACCACTTCAGGCACCGCGAATAAAGCAGTTTCCAGAGTGGCAGTGCCGGATGTTACCAACGCGGCTTTCGACTGGCGGAGCAGATCATAGGTTCTGTTGGATACATAGGAAACGTTGTCATAGCCTCTCATAAGCTCATCATAAAAGCTTTCCTCCAGCCCCGGGGCTTTGGCCACAACAAACTGGTAATCCGGGAAACGCGGACTTACCGACAGCATGATCGGCAATTTCTTTAATATTTCCTGTTTGCGGCTTCCGGGAAGCAGGGCGATCACCGGTTTTTCGGCAAACGAGGGGGGCGGTGGTTCAGCCTGTTTGGCATCTACCACTTCCACAAGCGGGTGTCCTACGTACTCTACATCCCAGTTCCATTTTGTTTTGAAGTAGTCTTTTTCAAAAGGAAGTATTACCAGCATTTTATCAATGCATTCTTTCATCATTTTTACACGGCCTTCTTTCCACGCCCATACCTGCGGGCTGATATAATAGATCACTTTCAGGCCTTGTGCACGCGCCCATTTCGCAATACGGAGATTAAACCCGGGATAGTCGATCAGGATCAGCGTATCCGGTTTATTTGCGAGGATATCTTCTTTGCAGAATTTCAGGTTCCGGAAAATGGTGCGGAGATTCATCAGCACTTCTGTAAAACCCATAAAGGCCAGCTCGCGGTAATGTTTCACTAATTCACCGCCTGCTGCCTGCATTTTATCGCCGCCCCAACAGCGGATACTGGCAGCTTCATCCAGTTGTTTGATTTCACGGATCAGGTTGCTGCCATGCAGATCGCCAGAGGCCTCGCCTGCGATGATGTAGTAGTTCATGAGGGAAATTAAAAAGTCAAAAGTAAAAATTAAAAACCAGCCTCAATTGATTAGTTTGATCTTTCAACCGCCGTAGAGAAAACCTCGCCGGGTATTGGGAAAAACAATCTAAAGACGCTATTTTTTACTTTTTAATTTTGACTTTTTATTTCACTTAATTCGTGACTTTCAGGATCAGAATCGCGATTCCAAAGATCACCGTCATAACGAAGATGCCCTTAGCGGTCTTATCCCGGCGGGTATTGACAAATATGGTGAATAATGCGACGTTTGCCAGTAGGGAAAGCGAGCCGATCGGCGTCAGCAGGCGCTTATCGCTAAAAAAGCTTTCCAGGAAAATACCGAGGGAAACGGATGAATAGCTGGCAAGATAAATGACCATCAGGCCAAGAACCGGCCCAAGAAGGCCAAGAATCAATCCGAGTTGAAGGTTGTCCCGTTTAAATATCATTTCCAAAGTTTTTCCAGTTTGGACTTTAGAACGTAATTGGTGAGATCAAATTGTACAGGCACCAAACTAACATATCCATTCGCTAAAGCCCAGACATCTGTATCACGTCCTTTGTCAAAATTTACGAATTCGCCGGTCAGCCAGTAGTAAACACGGCCGTGCGGATCCTGGCGCGTGATAAAGTCTTCCTCATACTTTGCATAAGCCTGTTTGCAGATCTTCAATCCTTTGATATGATCGGCAGGCAAAGCAGGGATATTCACGTTAAATACGGTATGCTTGTCGAGCTTTGTTGTCAGCATTTTTTCGACAACCATTCTCGCATATTTACGGGCGCCGGAGAAATCGGCATCGATGCTGTAGTCAAGCAGGGAAAATCCTGCAGAGGGAATGCTTTCTATAGCAGCTTCGACCGCGGCAGACATTGTGCCGGAGTAGATCACATTGATACTGTGGTTTGCTCCATGGTTAACGCCGCTGAGGCATAGATCGGGTTTACGGTGCAACACTTTATCAACAGCAAGCTTCACACAGTCAACCGGCGTACCGGTGCAGGCATAAGCTTCGATATCTCCAAACGTATTTACTTTCTGTAAACGGAGCGGATGACCAATGGTGATAGCGTGTCCCATTCCTGACTGAGGCTTATCCGGGGCGACCACTACGATCTTTCCCATGTCTTTTACTGCTTCCACAAGATTCATGATCCCCGGTGCTGTAACACCATCATCATTGGTGATCAGGATGACGGGTTTGCCCTTACCGGTTACCTTCGGAGCTGCAGATTTTTTCTTAGCTGGTGTTTTTTTCTTTGTTGCCATAGAAGTTACAAATTTGACAATATTTTCCGAGCTGTCAAGGGCTTAGGAGAAAAAAGACGGCAGATGGTCCACGGACCGAAGGCTGCAGTATTAGCAACCATATGGGTTGTTCACCCTATTTAAGTAAAGGGCTACAATGAATCGTGCTAATCCTGCGGCCTGCGGTCTCTCCTCCCTGTCTTTTTTTGTTCGTGTTAAAAAAGTTAGTATTTTGCACTAAATAAGTTAGTTTAATATGGCTATATCCAACCAAAATCTCAAATACCTGCGCAAGCTGCGTGGATGGACGCAGGAGGAATTTGCGAATAAGCTCCGTATCAAACGTTCATTGCTTGGTGCCTATGAAGAGGAGAGGGCAGAGCCGCGTATTGATGTGCTGGAAGTGGTATGCGATATTTTTAAATTAACGCTGGATGATCTGCTGAGAAAAGATCTGAGCGACAATAAGAGCAATTATCTGGCGAAACGCAGGGCATTAAAGCTTGCGTCCGGCCGTACCGATATTCCATTCGTACCCATGAAGGCTGCTGCGGGATATCTGGCCGGCTATGCGGATCCCGAATTCGTGGATGAACTGAACACGTTTACCCTCCCGATGCTCGCCGGCGGAAATTACCGGGCATTTGAGATCATCGGAGATTCAATGCTGCCCACTCCCAGCGGATCGGTGATCGTCGGGGAGAAAGTAGATAGTTTGGACGATATCAAGAATGATGTGCCCTGCATCGTTGTTTCCCGTAATGAAGGGATCGTTTATAAACGCGTTCAGAAAGCAACACGCGCTAAAAACAAGCTGACCCTGGTCAGCGATAACCCGATCTATCACCCTTATACCGTCAATACAGACGATGTTCTTGAAATGTGGCAGGCCCAAATGATCATTTCCAAAGCAACCAATCAGCAGCGTTGGGATATGGGGCAACTGGCAAATATCGTCAGCGACCTGCAGGAACAAGTAGTTTCCCTTAAGAAAAAGATGAATTAAGCCTTAGAATCCAGAAAAAATCCAGTAATCCTGCGTTTTTTTGCAAGCCGTTTTTCCCGTTCAGAACAGACATGATATATTTGTCCGGGAACTGACTGTATGTTAAGAAGTAGAATTCTTTGTTTGAGTCTGCTGCTGTTGGGCCATGTGACTATATTTTCCCAGGGAAAAACATTGCAAGCAACCAAAATCAACCAGGGGCCTGTCATCGACGGGCTGCTCAATGATGCTGCCTGGCAGGGCGTAATACCTGCGACAGGCTTCATACAGAATTTTCCCAATGTCGGTAAGCCCGCCTCCCAGCATACTGAAGTCAGGATCGTTTATGACGACGAAGCGATCTATGTTGGCGCATATTTGTACGACGACTCCGCTATGATCCGCCGCCAGATCACCGCCCGTGACGAAGAGCAGCAAAAAGATCTCGACTATTTCTCCGTTTTCTTTGACACGTATAAAGACCAGCAGAATGGTTTTCAATTTCTCGTTACCTCATCCAATGTGCAAACAGATGCGCGGCTGGCTCCTAATATTACCACCGGTTTTGGAGAATATGGCGATAAGACCTGGGATGCAGTTTGGGAAAGCAAAGTCACTATCAGATCGGATGGCTGGGTAGTGGAAATGAAGATCCCTTACCTTTCACTCCGGTTCAGTAAAAGCGAGGTGCAGAGTTGGGGACTGCAATTTCTGCGTTCCGTCAGGCGAAACAACGAAACAACTTTCTGGAATTTTGTAGATCCGCAGGTAAATGGATTCGTGAACCAGTTTGGCGTGTTACATGATCTGCGTGAGATCAAACCGCCATTGCGCCTGAGCTTTTCGCCATACCTGTCTACAGGCATAAGGAATACACCTGAGCGCGATGGCTATCGATCCGAATGGCTGAAAAGCGGGGGTATGGATGTGAAATACGGGATCAACGAAAGCTTTACGCTGGACGCAACGCTCATACCGGATTTCGGACAGGTGATCTCTGATAATGTGATCAATAACCTGACGCCTTATGAAGTGAGGTTTGATGACTACCGCCCCTTCTTTACCGAAGGCACAGAGATCTTCAATAAATCAGGGCTGTTTTATTCCCGCAGGATCGGTGCCGCGCCTACCGGCTACCATGATGTGAACGATCTTGTTGCAGGTAACCAGGACCTGGAAGTGGTGAAAAACCCGGGTAGGACACAGCTTTATAATGCGATCAAAGTATCCGGCCGCACGAAGAACAAACTCGGTATCGGAATGCTGAATGCAATCGGTGCGCCGATGTATGCCGTTGTGAGACATAAAACATCGGGAAGTGAAACGGAGATCAAAACGGAATCGCTTACCAACTATAATATCCTCGTGTTGGATCAGGCGCTTCAAGGCCGTTCCTATGTAACATTCACCAATACAAATGTGCTTCGGGATGGACATGGACGGGACGCAAACGTAAGCGGACTCGATCTGAGCCTCTATGACAAGAACAACAACTACAATTTCCGGGGATATGCGCATTACAGCAAGATCTTCGGACCTGGCTCTTATGATGGATTTAATACAATGCTCCGCGCGGGAAAAGTAAGCGGACATATCCGTTATTTTGCCCAGAACATCATCCGGTCTGTAAATTATGATCCTACAGATCTTGGTTACCTGCAAACGCCGAACCAGGTGATCAATACAGGATCCGTCAGCTATAATCAGTTCAATCCCACAAAGCATTTTCTGAACCAGACATATTCCCTTTCTGTAACGCAAAGCAGCCTTTTCAAGCCCGGCAACTTTACGGATCTTACCATTGAAGCCAGTGCCTTCTGGTATTTCAAGAACTTCTGGGATGTGACGTTGAGAGCTTCTTATCTGCCGGATCAGCACGATTACTTTATCCTTGGCAGGGAAGTGGATCAGTATGCCCGCCGCCCACAATACGGGGCACTGGGACTGGGCGGAAGCACAGATAGCCGGAAGCGTTTGTTCTTTAGTTACGATGTGCTGGTTGCCGATTTTTTTAAAAATCCCGAAAAGAAATATTATGTAATAGAAGGCGGCTTGCGTTATCGCTTCAGTAATAAGCTGACGATGGAACTTTCACATCGATACGAAACAGAAACCGATTATATCATTTCTGCCGGTCGTGATGGAATGAACAGGCCAAGGATCGCTTTTGTGGATCTTAAAGATGTGTCGTCCGTACTTTCCGGTATTTATAATTTTACACCCCGTATCAACCTTACATTACGTATGCGCCATTACTGGAGTAATGTCGATATCAAACGAGTTGCATATGTAGACGGGGCAGGGCTCCCTGTTAACCAGGTTGCCTATACAGGAATCGATAATGTCAACTATTTTAATGCGGACGCGTTCCTTACATGGGATTTTCAATATGGCAGCCGGTTGATACTTGGTTATAAGAACTGGCTTGGTACCGATGAGATCGTTGATGGGATGCGCTATAAAAGATATATTCCAAATCTTGGACAAGCCCTGTCGCTCAGGCATGGCAACGAACTGACCGTCCGGTTTATCTATTTCCTCGATTATAATAAACTGCGGAAGTGAGGCTTAAGAACTGATCGTTTTTTTTTGCAGCTGAACCACTTCGTTTCCTACGATCCCAAATACCTCGTCATCTGTGGTTGGTCGTACCTGGTAGGAACCGGTGAACTTACTGAATGCAGGCAGGATACAGTGCGTTTTGGAAAAATAAAAACAGGGCATGCTGAGCGCCTGTTTTCCGCGGCCCCTGATCGTTACGCTTGGGTGAACATGCCCGGAGAATAGAAAATGATCAACTGGGATTTCATCTATCTGATCCGTGTCATGTGCAAATAGAAATGGGAATAGTGGTAATGGTTCATTATGAACCATAATATCGGCTTCTTCATACCACCTGTTGTCGAGGATATCGTGATTACCTTTAGCAAGATGAACCTCAAGGGAAGAGAAGTCTTTTCGCCATTTGCGGAACAGGTCCAATTCCCTGTTAGCAATACTGTGACTAAGATCGCCGACAATGATCAGCCGTTCCGCCTTGAAGAAAAGTATTTGGGAAAGTAAGCGGTGAAGATCATCTTTATAGATTGCCGCAGGTACGCCAATCCCTTCTTTCCGGAAATGGCCTGTTTTACCAACATGCAGATCCGCAATGATCAGGGTTTGCTGGCCTTCCCAGAACAGCGCCCGCTCCCCACTCATTACAAGGTGTTCTCCGGCGATAATATGTGATAAATATCGGGTCATATCCAAAAACTAAAAGCTATAAACGTGATTTTGTCCGGAAGGGATTTTACCTAATAGTAAAATACATCAATAAATTGATGTTCTCAATAGTAACGCCGGGAAAATTCAACTTTGTTATTTCGAAACCAGTTATGAACAATCTTGAGGTTTTATTTTGTTTAGGGAATGCGGCAGTCACAGCGAAATGCAATATTCTTCATGGCTGTTTTCGCTGCGTCTGCCGCGTTCCTCTACGCTGGCTAAGATCAAGACGGTCAGAAATTTTCTTAACCTAACAATTATTGGACTTGCTCCGGGGGGATCACAGATTGGCAATTGACTTTAATGACATTAGTTACTCAGCTTGTTCCAGTAATCTGACCATCTCGTCTCTTTTGAAGAATACAGCCCAATCGAGAGGAGTGCCGTTATGATGATGATCTTTAATAGTAAGATCGGGATTGTATTGCAATGCAAACTGCAGCAGCGCCAGATCATTCTTCTCCGCAGCAACATGCAAAAGAGTGCCACGCCAGTCAAAGTAGCGTCGGTTGATCTCTTCCGGATCGTTACGAAGTAATGTAGTGGCTTTTTCTTTCCATCCCAGCACCCATGCATCAAGAGCGGTGAGCGCAGCGCCATTGTTCATCAGCCAGGTTACAGAGGCCTCCTGTCCCTGATAAATGGCGAATTCGATCCAGCGCATGTCATTGCACATGGACTGCGCAAGGATCTCTTTAGGCACAGACGGTATAAGCTGATCCAATGCATTTATATTTCCCAGGCCGATGGCTTCCGCCAATTGTATTTCAACGGGCAACTGACGGAGGTAGTTTTTATTCATCAACCACCAGGTAGTTCCGTAGCCGATCAATTTGAAACCTACTTTTTGATATAATGGCCGGCCGATATGATTAGCGTTAAGCGTTACATAAGGTATTCCCTTTTTTTGAGCAACCAATGCTGCGGTATGTAATAATGCTTTCCCGATTCCTTTTTTTCTTTGCTGTGGAATTACGCCCATATTATACAAGCCAACGACGTTTGCCGGAGCTTCGGAGAAAAACAGGCAGCATTGCCCGATGATCGTTTCATTATGCCAGGCGACGATCCGCCGGGCTTTTCCGGGATATTGCTTGATCAGTGTAGATGAAAAGTAGGCGTTGTCTTCGGCGTAGGGCAGGTCTTTTACCATGCTGGCATCAACATCATTTTCTTCAGTGATCCGGTAACCTTCAGGAAGTGTATTGTCAAATTGATCTGTCAGGGTGTCCAATGCCATCCAGCAGGGCTGCCAGCCAGTTTGCCATCCACGGGCAAGAAGATAAAGCCCGATATTTGCTGGCTTTTTGGGCAGGAGCGACCAATACCCGGCACTTGCGGGTGTGTATTGCCGGTAA
The DNA here is from genome assembly GCF_022012415.1 of Terrimonas ginsenosidimutans. Taxonomy (GTDB): domain Bacteria; phylum Bacteroidota; class Bacteroidia; order Chitinophagales; family Chitinophagaceae; genus Terrimonas_A; species Terrimonas_A ginsenosidimutans. The sequence goes on along the minus strand of NZ_JAKLTR010000004.1, from coordinate 86,124 downwards.
CTTTCCATCAGGAAGTTCAACTCCTGGCGAACATTCTCTTCCGTCAGGGAGGGAAACATCACTGCACTGGCTTCTTTATCGTTTATATAAGTCCATTCAATGTCGTTTCCTCTTACTGCTCTTCCTCCAAGACTAATCGCATTAAGGGAAAAGAGCTGGCGATGATTTTCTGCAATAGCCTGCTCCAGTTCATTTGCTGTTAGGGTGTCATGACGTGCATTACTCATAAATATTGTTTAGAGATGTGGGATTTGTAAATACTCTCTGCCAAACAAATGCATTTGTACTGTAGATGCCTCCTTCCCTTTATTTCTCCAGCAGCAATTGCATTTTCTTCACCCTGTCTTCCAGTTTTTCAGAAGAAAGGTCTTCCCGCATGCTATCTACTTTTATCGGGAAACAGAACGGTGTTAATTTTTCAGGCCAGGTGATGACGATCTCTGACGCCTGTATCCGTTGCAACATATCCCGCAATCTTGCTTCTTCCATTTGTTGTGCGAAAACTTCCGAATACGCTTGTCGCATCAAGAGGTTATCGGGTTCATATTCGGCAAATACTTTGAATAGCAATGAGGCGGACGACTGAAGATGTCTTGCTTTTTTATATTCGCCAGGGTAGCCCTGGAAGATCAGTCCGCCGATCACCGCAATATCCCGGAATTTCCGTTTCGCCATTTCAGTGGAATTCACACTTCGCTGGATGTCTTCAAAAAGATTATCGGGAGAAAATAATTCGTACACATTGGTATCATCGACGGGAATCGGCTGATCACTCAGTAGTTCGAATCCATAGTCGTTCATAGCGAAGGAAAAGGTGATAGGCCGGATACGGCTGATACGGTACGCAAGGATGGCTGCCATTGCTTCATGGACCAACCGGCCCTCGAATGGATAGACAAATAAATGATAACCGTCTTTTGTTTCGATCTGTTCTATGAGCAATTCATTTGCTTTGGGAACGTGCGAATGTTTTTCCTGCCGGTCGAACAATGGTTTCAATGCCTGCAGTTCAACTGCCTTGAGCTGTTTCTTTTCAAAAGCAAGATTGAATGTTTCGCGGAGTTTTTTTCCAAGATTGGCAGACAGGGGCATGCGGCCGCCATTCCAGCTTGGGACTGCCGATTTTTTTGCGTTTGATTTTCTGACGAGTACGGTCATGTCTTTGATCATGACCAGTTCGAGGTTTCGCCCCGCCAGCGTAAATGTATCGCCTGGTTCAAGCCGGGAGATAAAGTATTCTTCTATTACACCAATAAAACCACCGCTAAGGAATTTTACTTTCAGCATTGCATCGCTTACGATGGTGCCGATATGCAGCCTGTGGCGCATAGCCACTCTTCGCCCGGTGATCCGGAATATGCCATCAATGATCTCCACTTTTTTGTACTCGTCATATTGCTGAAGCGCCGTGCCGCCTTCTGTGATATAGTGCAGTAATTGTCGCCATTCATCTTGTGTGATCTCCCGGAAGCAATAGGTTCGCTTGATCTCCTCCCATACTTCATCAGGCGTGAATCCTTCAGAGATCGCTAGTGTGCAGAGGTACTGTACCAGCACATCGAAGCAGAGCAGCATGGGATCGCGGCTTTCGATCAGCTGCTCGCTGATAGCTTGCTTTAAGGCAGCCGCTTCTACCAGTTCCAGGGAATGTGTTGGAAGGAAATAGATCTTGCTGACCGCATCTGGCTGGTGGCCGCTTCTTCCCGCACGCTGCAAGAAACGTGCAACACCTTTGGGAGAGCCGACCTGAATAACGGTTTCAACGGGCCGGAAGTCGACACCGAGGTCAAGGGAAGCTGTACATACAACGGCTTTCAATCTTCCTGTATGGAGATTCTCTTCCACCCATTGGCGCAGCTCCTGATCGATACTTCCATGATGCAAGGCGATCGCGCCTGCTAATTCAGGCGCTGCATTGAGCAATGATTGATACCACATCTCACTCATGCCTCTTGTATTGATAAAGATGAGGGTGGTCCTGTTCTCCAGTATGATCGGAATGACTTTGTCGACGAGTTTTATCCCAAGATGCCCTGCCCACGGGTATTTTTCAATTTCATCGGGGATCACTGATTCTACTTCGATCTTTTTGTGCATGTTCGCGCGAACGATCACGCCTTCCCGTTGAATGTTGGAGAGCAATACTTCTTTTGCCTGCTCAAGATTTCCGATGGTTGCAGAGATGCCCCATAAACGAAGGGGATCTCCGGCATTCTTTTGCGATCGTTTTTTTACACCAACGATCCGGCTGATCGCCAGTTCTACCTGTACGCCCCGCTTGCTTCCCAGCAATTCATGCCATTCATCAATGGCCAGTATCCTTAAGGAGTCAAGTGTTTCAGGATAACCTTTCTGAGCAAGCAGCAGGTGCAAACTTTCAGGAGTGATGATCAGCACTTCAGGCATCTGCCTTTTCTGACGTGCTCGTTCGTTGATGTCTGTATCACCATTGCGGATCCCTACTTTCCAGCTCATACCCAGTTCGACAATTACTTCTTCCATCGCGCGGCCAATATCTTTTGCCAGCGCCCGCAAGGGCGTGATCCACAGCAGTTGTAATCCGTTCTTTGATTTTGTTTGATAGTTATCCGGATGCCTGTTGATAAAATCTATCAATGCACCAAGGAACACAGAGTAAGTTTTACCAAAACCAGTTGGCGCATTCACCAACCCGCTTTCTCCCGCAAGGATACTTTTCCAGGCTTCCTCCTGGAAGCTGAAAGGGTGCATTCCGCGTCCTGCGAGCCAGTTCATGATCACGTTATACCCGGGACTGTTCTTCATTTCTCCTGAGGACGTTTGGTTTGAAAGTTTAATAGTTTAAGAGCTTGAAAGTTTAATGGTTCAATGGTTCTATGGAGCAAACTATCAAACTTGAAAACTATTAAACTATTAAACTTCGGTCCCTCACTTCCCATACACTTCCAACATTTTTTTCAATTCCTCTAAGGTATTGATCTCTTCTGGTTTCTTGTCTTTTCTCCAGCGGCTGATGCGCGGAAATCTTAGGGCGACGCCGGATTTGTGACGGTTGCTCGCAGCAATGCCCTCAAAAGCGATCTCAAAAACGAGTTCGGGTTTGACTGTTCTGACAGGGCCGAATTTTTCCAGGGAGTTACGTTTTACAAAAGAATCAACTTCGTTAAATTCTTTATCTGTCAGGCCTGAGTAGGCTTTGGTAAAAGAGACCAGTTTGTCGCCATCCTTAACGGCAAATGTATAGTCTGTGTACAGGTTACTTCTTCGCCCGCTTCCTTTTTGTGCATAGATCATGACGGCATCGATCGTTAACGGATCGATCTTCCATTTCCACCAGTCGCCGCGCTTGCGGCCAACCTGGTATACGGAAGATCTTCTTTTCAGCATCAATCCTTCTGATCCCATATCGCGGGACTGATCGCGTAAGGCAGCAAGCTCCTGCCAGCTTGCATATTCTATTACGGGAGATAAGAGCAACTCAGGCCGGCTGACCTGATTGGCTACTTCTTCCAGTTTTTCTCTTCGTTTGCTCAGTGCTACGCCGCGCCAGTCTTCATAGTCGTATTCCAGCAGATCATAACAAAAGAAGCTCATTGGTGCTTCCTGCAGTTGTTTCTTCGTCACGTTCTTGCGTCCGATCCTCGTTTGGAGAATGGCGAAGGGTAGCGGTTTGCCGTCTACGGCGGGTATGATCTCACCATCCAATACAATTCCATCAGGTAAGATGTCTTTGAAGATGGCGTATTCAGGAAATTTATCAGTGAGCAATTCTTCACCGCGGCTCCAGACAAACAGTTCGTTATTGCGTTTGATGAGTTGCCCGCGGATCCCGTCCCATTTCCATTCAGCCTGCCATTCATCCGGCTCCCCTAATTCCTCCGGAGAAGTTTCCAGTGCATAAGCAAGATAGAACGGGTAAGGCTTGGATGAATCTGCTTTGATATTTGTTTCGCTCAATAGTTCATCGAAAGTGATCACGGCCGGATCCCAGTTACCACTGATCCGGTGCGCGATCACGCTCGGGTCTAGCTGTACTGTTCGCGCCAGCGCATTTACCATTACTTTCTGAGAAACGCCTATGCGGAACGCACCTGATAAAAGTTTGTTGAACACAAATTTCTCGGCAGGTGTTTCCAGTTGGCGCCACGACTGTATCATGAATGCTTTTTTCTCTTCTTCGCCCGCCGCTGCCAGTTCCTGGAATTTTTCAATGTAATAATGCAACGGATGCGGCGTGGCTTCGGGGTCTGTCAGTGTATCAGGGATCAGCAATGCGATCGTTTCCGAAAGATCTCCGACGGTATGATAGGATTCTGCAAATAGCCACAAGGGCAGGCCAATTAGTTCCGAACACCACTGTTGTATCAATGTCGAATTGATCGTGCGCCTCGGACGGCGCCCGCTGAATAAGGCGATCACCCATACTTTATCGCGGTCATTCGCCACAGCGAAATACGCAGACAAAGCATCCAGCTTATCATTCGTCTTTGTGGATGTACCGAGTATGTTGACGAGTTCCGCGAATTGTTTCATGCGTTTGGGTTTCTAAGGTCTGGGCGGTTTCATAGGTTCAATAAATAGCAAGCTTCACTAGTGCGATTGCTTGAGTATTTTATTAGGGAATAGGGGTTTAAGTATCTGAGAACCTATGAAACCTATGGAACTTATGGAACCTCTTAAACCTGTCAAGCTTCCCAAACTCTCAACCCTCTTCCCGCTTTTCCTCCACCTCCTCCGCTGTTTCTTCCTGCCCGTATTCTGTTTTTACTTCTGCTGCTTCAATGCCGATCTCATTGAGATAGCGGCTGAAGGCTGACTGAAAGCCATGCGTTACAAAAACTTTTTTTGCTTCTGTTGCTTTTATTGTATGTAGTAAACCATTCCAGTCGGCATGGTCGCTTAAAGCGAAGCCGGCATCCGCATTTCTTCTCCTGAGATTTCCTCTAACCTGCATCCAGCCGCTGCATACTCCAACACTGTAAGGCGAGAAGCGTTTCATCCATGGAGTTCCGTCAGCGCTTCCCGGAGCAATGACGACATTTCCTTTGAAGATGTCTTTAGGCATATCCTGTTGGACACGTTGTATTGCGGGGAGTTTATGGCCCGCAGCGACCAGCGCCTGATGTACGTTGTAAACCGCTCCATGCAGGAAGATGGGTAAACCTGTTGCTTCAACACAGGGAAGCAATCGCTGTGCTTTTCCAAGACTGTATGCCATTAGCACAGACGTTTTTCCCTGGCTGTGGTTCTGCATGATCCAGTCTTGTATATTCCGGAAGATCTCTTCCTGTGGTTTCCAGTTGTAGATGGGTAATCCGAAAGTTGATTCAGTAATGAATACATCGCATTTTACGGGTTCGAATGCACCGCTGATCCCATCATTCTCTGTTTTATAATCACCACTGAACACCCAAACTTCGCCTTCATATTCCAGTCTTACCTGTGAGGAGCCGATCACATGACCTGCGGGATGCAGGGATAATTTTACCCCGTTGATCCAGACAGGTTCATTCCAGCCGATGGTTTCGTAAATGCCCGGCCCAAGTCTTAATTCGAGTAATGGTTTTGAATAAGTATGGGAGAGGTATGAATTGCTGCCAGGTCTGGCGTGATCACTATGCGCATGCGTGATCACGGCTTTATCTACCGGCTTCCAGGGGTCAATATGAAATTTCCCGGGAGGGCAGTAAAGGCCACGATCTGTGAACTGGATAAGAGGGGTTGGCAATGATGACTATTTGGGGAAATAATACAGTTTTCATGCCTGTTTTGAAGCCCTGCATATCTTACTGGCGCAGGAGTATCGCAAAGGGCGCTAAGTAAACGCAAAGAGCGCAAAGGTTTTATTCTTAGCGCTCTTTGCGTTTAATTAGCGCCCTTTGCGATACAACTACGCTGATGCTATGTTGACCTCATGATCCAAGGGTATTCTCTCAATTCACTCCCTTGATCAACCCATCCTGCCAGCGCAGGAAATACAGTTTCTTGTTCTCAAAATACTGCAGGGTCATACTGCCTCTGTCAAGCACGGGCTGAATATCAAAGTCGGTAAATACTTTATTCGATTTATCACCCAGGTTTGATGCAAGATCATTTCCATAACGGATGAGCAGTTTTGCAAATTTCCAGGTCACTTCATAACCGCGGAATACCATATCGCTCGGACGTGCATACATTACATTATTAAAGTATGCAGAGATATCCTGGCTGGTCTTATCAGATTTCGGATTGTAAAAAGGGTTGGCATAGATGATCTCCAATCCGTTGAACTCAGGCCTTGCAAAATCACGAACGCCATCCCAGGTTGGCATACCAATGAGTGAAAGCGGGTATGATTTGCTGATAGACGCAAGCTGCTGTGCAAGTCTTTTCCCGAAGTTGGCATCCAGCGTTCCTGAGATAACAACCGTGCTGCGGTTACTGTCAAGCTGGGCTTTCAGTTGGTTGACGGTAAAGCTGTCTACAAGGTCAACATATTTTATTTTCAGGGCAACGGAGCTGGTTGTTTTTGTGTATTCATCCAGCAAGGTTTTGATCTGGTCTTCGATGGCACCTTTTTTCCTGAAAACAACGGCCTGTTTTGTTGCCTGGTATTTCTGAACGTATTTGTAAATGCCTTCCACCTGTGTGCGCAGCGTGGGGTTCAGCACTACGAAGTAGGGGTTGCCACTGACGCCGCCATCATTTGGGACAGTCGTATTGATAACAGGGATATTTCTTTTTTGTGCCGCTTCTGCAAAAAGTCTGACCTCACTGCTGCTGCAATGGGCAATGATCAGTTTTACATCATCCAGTTCATGTCGTTTCAGCTGATCTTCCAGTGATTCTTTGGAGGAGCGGGTATCGTACACGAATACTTCAACTCCTGCGCCTTCCCGCGCGAGGGAGTCAAGGGCAAGTTGTGCGCCTTCATAAAATTCAAGGCCCGGGTTGATGAACTTTGGGAATACCGTTTTTGAATAGCGGTACTCATTAGTGGCATCAAAGGCCGAATCGAGATACAAAGGGGCGAAAATGGCGATCTTAGGTTTGGCAACTGCCGCACTTTCCTGCGCATGAATGCTTTGTAAGCAGGCAAGGCAAGCCAGTACAAGCGAAAAGACTACTTTCATTTGTTTCTATTTAACGGCCAGCGTTGATCTGGTCATCTCTATGTGTCCGGCAATAACTATTCCCACTCGATGGTGGCAGGAGGTTTACTGCTGATGTCGTAAACTACCCGGTTAATACCGCGCACATTATTGATGATCTCGCTGGAGATATTGGCTAAGAACTCGTAGGGTAGATGAGCCCAGTCTGCGGTCATACCATCTACGCTGGTAACAGCTCTGAGAGCAACGGTGAATTCATAAGTCCGTTCATCACCCATCACGCCCACGCTTTTAACCGGTAACAAGATAGTACCCGCCTGCCAAACCGTTGCATACAAATTGTTATCTTTTAAGCCCTTGATATACACATGATCAGCTTCCTGGAGCAGGTGTACTTTTTCAGGGGTGATCTCACCGAGTATACGGATCGCCAAACCTGGTCCGGGGAACGGATGACGGTCCAGCATTTCCGAAGGGATGCCTAATTCGCGACCAACTCTGCGCACTTCATCTTTGAAGAGGTAACGGAGTGGTTCCACCAGTTCTAGGTGCATTTTTTCTGGTAAACCGCCTACGTTATGGTGAGATTTGATCGTAACAGAAGGCCCGTGCACAGAAACGCTTTCGATCACATCAGGATAAATCGTACCCTGGCCGAGCAATCCAACGCCCTGCACTTTATTCGCTTCTTCCTGGAAAACGTCGATAAACAATTTGCCGATCGTTTTTCTTTTTGCTTCAGGGTCTGTTTTGCCAGCCAGTTCACTGTAAAAGCGGTCCTTCGCATCGATCCCTTTTACGTTCAGACCGATCTTGTCGTATGTAGCCAGTACTTCCTCAAATTCATTCTTGCGCAATACACCGTTGTCTACAAAAATGCCGAAGAGGCGGTCACCGATCGCCCGGTGGATCAGGGTTGCGGCAACAGTAGAGTCAACGCCGCCACTCAGTGCCATGATCACTTTACGGTCACCGATCTGCTTTTTCAGGGCTTCAACAGTATCCGTTACGAAGTGAGCAGAGGTCCAGTCCTGTGCACAGCCGCATATATTAACAAGGAAGTTTTTGAGCAGTTTTTTTCCTTCGGAAGAATGATACACTTCCGGGTGGAATTGTACGCCATAAAGCGGGTGATCTGCACCTGCCGCTGCTTTGCGGAATGCTGCCACCGGAATGCTTTCCGTGGTTGCGAGCAGTTCAAATCCTGCCGGCAATTCTTTGATGGTATCGCTATGGCTCATCCAGACCTGGCTCTGAGCCGCCATATCCTGGAAGATCACATCGTCATTGGTGCGCTGCAGTTGCGCGCGGCCATATTCCCTTTTGTTACTTTTCGCTACAAGGCCACCGAAACGGCGGGCCGTAAGCTGAGCACCATAGCAAACACCCAGAACAGGCACTTTGCTGATCATATCCTGAATATCCACATCAGGAGCGCCGGGTTCATTTACTGAGAAAGGCGAACCCGAAAGGATGATACCTTTCAATCCTGGCTCAACTACAAATGTCTTATGGTAGGGGATGATCTCGCAGTAAACGTTTGCTTCCCGTACAGCCCTGGCAATCAACTGGGTATATTGGGAACCAAAGTCGAGAATAAGAATCTTTTCCGTCATGGTGCTGCGAAGGTAGGAAATTCCGTTGACCGTTCATCGTAGTCCGTTCATCGTTGACCGTTGTCCGGCCGGGAACGGCAGGCTCTCGAATTTGCTCGGGCATGGTCATAATCGGACAACGGTCAACGGTCAACGCCGAAGCTGCAGCGCCGGTATGTAACCTTTTCAAAAAACCTGTAGTCAAATCAAACAATACTATACTTTTGAAATTCTTGAACGCCAAACTAAACTATGATCATTATGAAACGCACATTGGTATTATTATTCGGCCTGGTAGTCATCTTATCCTCCTGTCATACTTTTGAAGGGGAGAGAATAAAAGGTGACGGAAATATCGTATCGGAAACCCGCAGTGGGATCACCGGTTTTGACGGAGTGGATGTCAGCGGAGCCATCGAGCTTCACCTCGTCCAGGGGGATTTTAGTGTGAAAATTGAAACGGATAAAAACCTGCAGGAGCATGTGGAAGTAGTAAAAGATGGCTCGAGATTAAAAGTTCGCCCCGCTCATCGTACGAACCTTGATCCGACCGGGAAAATTAAAGTATACGTGTCTGCCCCTACATTGAAATATATCGGCGCATCCGGAGCCTGCAGTGTCACTTCTGAAGGAAAAATAACTACAGAAGAGGTAATGGAGATTGAATTAAGCGGTGCCAGCAATGCCAACCTTGATATCAAAGCGTTGAATGTGGAAGTTGATGCGAGTGGAGCCTGCGAGATCACTTTACGCGGTGAAACTAAAAATCTCTCTATCGAAGGATCAGGCAGCACAAGCGTACGCGCATTCGATCTGCTTGCTGAAAATACTGATGTTGAGCTGTCTGGTGCCGGCGATGTTGATGTTTTCGCCAGTGTAAAACTTGATGCAAACACCAGTGGCGCTTCAAGTATCCGCTATAAAGGAAATGCCGCGGTTTCGCAGCATGTGAGCGGATCGGGAAGTGTGAAAAAGGTAGACTAAAAGCACAGAACTGCGTAGGAGTAACACAAAGAACGCAAAGGACCGCAACGGGCGCAAAGGAATCAGTCTTTACTATGAGATTTCGTTGCGTTCTTTGCGGTCCTTTGCGTTCTTTGCGTTGCTAATTACGCCAGTCAATTTAACCAAAACTGCTTTCCACTCGGAAATCCCACTACTCACTCATCAGAGTGAGTTCCCGCTCGATGAATTGCTATACATTCGACCAATAATGAATGTCCGGCCGGTTAGCCTCTGTCGCAGAAGCTGACCGGCCGGAGTCGACAACGAAACCAAAACCTTCATCCATGTCATCCCGCAGGCAATTCATCAAAGAAAGTTCACTGGCTTCGGCCGGCATATTAATAGCTTCCTCCTCCTGGGGGAATTTTTTTATCGGGAATAAACCCAAAGTGGTAATTCTCGGTGCGGGGTTCGCCGGTTTGTCGGCCGCTTATTACCTGCATCAGAAAAAGATCGACTTCGTAATACTTGAAGCACGGAACAGGATCAGCGGCCGCGTGTTCTCGCATACGATCGATGAACAGGAAAAACTGGTCGTGGAGCTTGGTGCGGAATGGGTTGGTGCTTCACATACCCGGGTGCAAAACCTGTGTAATGAATTCGGACTTTCGCTGGATAATAACCAGTTCAACTCACACCTGATCTATAAAGGAAAATACCATGCAAAAGGAGACTGGGATTACAGCGATAACTGGAAGGTCACCTTCAATAAACTGATCGATGCATATGGGAAAATGACACCCGCGCAAAAGATCAAACTGGATAAAACGGACTGGTGGCGTTATCTTGTTCAGAACGGCTGCGATGGGCGGGACCTGGATATACGAGAGTTGCTGGACAGTACAGATTTCGGAGAATCCATTCGCCATGTATCAGCCTTTGCCGCACTTGCTGAGTATGCGGAGAGCAGTGAGAAGAATGAAATGGATTATAAGATCAGGGGCGGAAATAGTTTGCTTGCACAGAAAATGGCGGAAGCGATCGGGATGGATAAGATCAAACTGCAGCATGCCGTAAACAAAGTGATCCAGAAATCTTCAGGAGGCGTGGAAGTACATTGTGCGAATGGCGGGATCTTCAAAGCAGATAAACTGATCTGCACCGCGCCCACATTTGCGGTGAGAAAGATCAACTGGCTTCCTGCCTTGCCGTCCGATCAGGTCATGGCACTGGATCAATTGCAATATGCGCGGATCAACAAAAATCCTTTACTGTTCAATAAACGGTTCTGGGGTGCGGAAGACTTTGATATGGTTACAGATCAGTTGCCCCATTACTTTTATCATGCCACAAAGAATCAACGATCGACCAAAGGTGTTCTGCTTTCTTATACGATCGGTGATAAGGCTGCCGTTGTAGCCGGACAGGATGAGCAATGGAAGGCAGCGGTGATCCGGCAAACACTGAATCCTGCTTTTGGAGATGTATTACCCATGCTGGAAAAGCAAACGAACTATTACTGGGGGAGTGATGAATATTCCAGAGGCGCTTACGCGATCTATGGGAAAGGGCAATGGTTCGGATTGCGCCCAACACTTTCACGCCCGCATCTGCATACTCATTTTGCGGGTGAGCACCTGGCCGACTGGCAGGGTTTTATGGAAGGCGCGATCAATACAGGGGAAGACGCTGCAAAGAAAATTGTCGGCTGATGTGCTGCGTTAAAGGAATAAAGCTAGTCTTTTAATAATGGTCGCAGAGTTTTAGATCAGGAGTTCACCCTCCCGTAGTGCCGAAGATAATTTGGTGCCACGGGAGGGTGAACTATGGGGGCCTTCGCTATGATGTCAAAATGCACACGTTATTTAATGATCAGCCATTTGATGTTTTCCCGTTTGCCGTTGAACCAAACGCTGACGAAATAAGTTCCCGTTGCAAGCGATGGTGCGCTAAGCTCTTCTTTAAATAACAGTCCTGTTTTCTTCCTGCTGATCTGTTTGATCAATCGTCCTTCCTGGTCATACAGGGCAATGGTTATGTCACCCGTTTCCACCGTGTTGATCACCAGGGACGATGATCCGACGGACGGATTTGGAAAAAGGTTTATAGCTATGCTTTCAGGTTGACTGCCGGGTGTAAATTCTTCCAGCGGTGTCATAAACAGTCTTTCCCCACCATAGCCGTCCTGCATTGTGCCTGTAATCACGGTATCTCCGGAAGACAGAACGGTCATTGAAGGGTTCATTGTTTGTGATCCCCTTTTGCCATAATGTCTTACGCCTTCGTTGCGTCCATTTGCATCAGTCTTCATTACGTAAACGTACTTCTCCAATGGGCCGGCCTGCGGTTCCGCGGTTGTGCCAAGCACAAGAAAGCCGCCATCTGAACTGTTCATTAGCTGGAAACCTTCATCCATCAAATGGAGATCGTATGCTTTACGCCATAATTGATTTCCGTTTTTATCGGTCCGTATCAATAGCAGATCCTTATTGGTGAATGGTTGTTTGTTAGATGAACCTGCAAGCAGGTATCCCTGGTCTGATGTGATGATCACATCATAGCCATGGTCTGTTGAAATGCCTTCTGGAAATGTTTTTGACCATAGTTTATTTCCCTGTCGGTCTATTTTGAGAAGATACACGGATGAAACGATATTGAATTCCGGTTGTGAGCTTCCAACGATAAGAAAATCCTGTTCAGGCGTTTCGATGATCTTTCTTCCAGCTTCCCATTCCCGCAGGTCACCGATCTTTTTATTCCACTGTTCGTTACCGGACGCATCCAGTTTAATGAGTATTGTTTCAAAGTTGATAAAAGAAATATCCAGTGTGCCTGTCAGAATGATGCCTCCGTCACGCGTAGCGATCACATCGCGGATCGCGCTCGCTCCAACCTGTTTTGTCCATGCGATCTTTCCCGTTTCATCAAACTTGTATACATCGTAAAGATTAGCGAAAATATCTTTCATCTCGGTAACAGCAATGTATTCATTCGGTCTGACCTGTTTTAATACCTTCAGTGTGGCAGGATGGTCTGCCAGTTGTTTATACCAGAGCTGTTTTGCATTGTTGTCACTGCGGGTAACAAACGGATACGTGAAGTCATCTTCCGTTTTAATAAAGTTTCCGCCGCTTATGATAGATTCGTTAGGGCCGGGTGCCGACTGGCACATTGTTGAAGCGTATGTCAGCGACGGTGTTTCGATAGGTTTCATCTTTGCCACCGGAACCGGCTCAAAGGGAAGATCAGATGGAATGTCGCCGTTCAGATCTGTTTTGCATACAAAGGGGACAGAAACGCTTGAAGAGGGATAGGAGCTTTGGCCCGCGAAGGCAATAAGTTGGCCATATATGCGAAGCTGTCGCGCATAGTCCATTTTAGCCCCGCCAAATGCTTTTGCCCAAAGCTGATTGCCCTGCTTGTCTATTTTGATCATTACAATATCTCCCTCCGAGTCACTTGCGACAGTCTGATATCCGGATATGCTGAGGATGATATATCCATCGGCAACAGCTTCAATGTTATAGAAATGGTCAGACAGCTTTATGTTAAGCGTTTTTTGCCAAAGAACATTACCGCTATTGTCCGTTTTATAAATAAGGCCATCCGGTAATAATGGGTGGGCTTTGTTATCGAGGCCACAGAATACAATACCATCATTTGCCCGGACGAAATCACTCGTGTAATAATCTGAATCAACCGGATCAATCAGATCGATGTTTTTTACCGAGATATCTCCGGTGGCATCGATCGTTGCGATCTGCCCTTTACGGTCATTCTTCAGCTCGTAATAAACATCCACCGTATTATTGGCTCCCTTCTTGACAGTATAGCGATTGTAAATGGTGTCCGTTATCTGCTTATTCCATATTGTGTTTCCCGATTTGTCCAGGAGTAAGGCGCGCACTGCCGCATTGCCACTCTGGCCGCGGTCTTTGTATGTTAGGAAGAAGGTATTGTTGGATGAATTCACCAGCTTGAGGTTCTCGGCGGAATTCGACAATCCAAAATCAATGATCTTTAATACCTGGCCATTAGGGGAAAGCTTGTACAACACTTTGCTTGGCCTGATCTGACTGTCAAATGCGATGAGTGCGATCCAGAAATTCCCTTCGCCGTCACAGATCACAGATTCGGAGGAAGATGAGCTGCCATGCTTGATCGCTTTTTTAAGAATAATATTGCTTGCTCCGTCGATCCTGTAAAAGAAATCAGACGTAATGAATGCAAAATGATTTTCATTGACCACGATCATATCGGCCAGGTTATGATAGTCCTTTTCCTGGAACACCTTATAGAATCCCTGCTGGGCATCAATGGAAGAACAATAGGTGATCATTAACACCATCGTAGCGGTTATTCGGGACATCATGGTCGGACAGGTTTGTTTTTGCGCAATTGACAATGAAGTTGCTTTGTTCGTTGCGCAATGCAGTCACGTGAAGAATGAACTGTTGAAATATGTCATTGAACTGTATTCTTCGTGTTGTAAGCGGGATGAAGTTATTGCCCCGTATCTTATGAGTTTCGACTGGCGTATCAGTATCGCGAAGCATGAAGGATCCGCCAAGAACGCTGAGTGTTCTTGGCATGCTTCGCGGATCTTTTGCGCGCTTCGCGATACCAATACGCCAGTCTGTTGGTCACAGATTGACGAATTTTACATAGATCGTAATATTCCTGTTACGCCCTTTGTCATCCGTACAGGAGATCTTTACCGGTCCTTCTTCCGGAAGGAAGAATTGTTTCTCGCCGGAAGGCGATGCCTTGTAGAATTTATTGTTGATATACCAGTATACCTTGCTCACATCCGGCGCTGTCTTGCAAATGAGCTGCAAGGGTTCCGGATTTTTCTTATTGATCAGATACTCCATCTTGTTCACCGGGAACTGTATCACCGGAGCACTGCCTTTAAAGATCAGTTCGCAATCCGGATTATGCGGGGGAATGCTTTGAAATGCGATCCTGTTTTCTGCAAACCATAATTGCATTTCAGGTTCGATCATTTTGTACCATTTCTTTTTATAACCGGTAGCAGGCGCGCAGCTTTTGCAATAAGCGATCTTTTCATCCGGACTTGTCATGATCTCCTGCCAGTTGCTGCAAGTTCGCGTGCTGGAGATCAGCGGTATAAAATAGTCTGAAGTGATACTTGTACAGTGGTCTCCCGGCGGTAGGCCGGTCTCACTGCATACCTGGCGAAGCTCCAGATCAGCAGGCGGAGAGAACCATTCCTTATCATTGTTATAATCTATGGTATTGAAAATGCGGAACAGCAAAGGTGTGGCTATATTCGCGCCGCTCAGATCAGGGACACCTGCACCGGAGAAATTGCCGGTCCAGATACCCACAGTATAATTTTTATTATAGCCGATACTCCAGCCATCTCTTCGTCCATAGCTGGTGCCGGTCTTCCATGCGATCTTCGGCATGCGTTCCGTAGCAGTCCAGTTAAGCGGAAAGTCGGGGCGGTTTACTTTGGAAAGAATATTATTGATCATGTAGCTGGCAGCCGGGCTGATCAGTTGCACCGTATTTTTAACGCTGTCCGCATTTGTAAAAGATGGCCTGCTGAATTTTCCTTCATTGGCAAAAGCGGCAAAAAGAGCGGTGAGTTCTTCAAGCGTAGTACCGCACCCTCCGAGTATCAGGGAGAGCCCGAGTTTCTTTCGGTCTTTTTCGATCTGTTTGAAACGGCATTTGATCAGTTGATCGATCATTTTTTCCTGGCCAAGAAGGCTCAGGCTTTTTACTGCCGGTATATTCAACGAATGTTCAAGTGCATATTGGATACTGACGTAGCCGTTGAACTTCTGGTCATAATTCTCCGGGGCATAACCTTCATAGTTAACAGGCACATCAGTCATCACTGATTTGGGTGTTAGCAGCCCTTCATCAAAACACAATGCGTAGAGTAAAGGTTTGAGCGTGCTGCCTGGTTGCCTGATCGCTGCGGCGCCATTTACCTGCCCGTCATCCAATGTATCGGTAAAATCGGAAGACCCTACATAGCTGACCACGCGATTTGTTCTGTTATCAATGATCACCACAGCAGCATTGCGGATATTTCTGAGTCGCTGGGACCGGACATAATCCAGGACGATCTTCTCCGTTTTCAGCTGCATATTAAGATCGATATGCGACTCGATCGCGCCCTTTTGCTGGCGTGATAACTTGTAAAAAAGATGCGGGGCATAATGCGGAACAGTGTTCCTTGTCGCCGTCAATGGCTCTGCCAGTGCGTCGCTGATCTCCTTATCTGTGAAAACATCATCATCGGCAAACTTCTGGAGCCAACGGTTACGTTCTTCCACAATGCGGCCATTATGCCTGCCAATAACGAGACTTGAGGGGCGATTGGGAATAATGCTTAATGCGGTGATCTCGGCCAGCGAAAGGTGGTCGGGATTTTTATTGAAATACAGTAATGCCGCTGCTTTCACCCCTTCGATATTCCCACCATACGGAACGAGGTTCAGGTACATTTGAAGGATCTCATCCTTATCATACTTCCATTCCAATTGCAATGCACGGAACATTTCCGCGATCTTATTCGGCAACGTGCGCTTTCTGTGTTCCAGTGCACGTGCCACCTGCATGGTGATGGTACTGGCGCCGGAAGTTCTTTTCCAGCGGAACAGGTTTTTGAAGAATGCCCGGCCGATCGCTACCACGTTGATGCCCGGATGGCTGTAGAAATGCTTATCTTCTTTTGCGATGATCGTTTTCCTTAAAAGCGGTGAGATCTCATCCAGCTCGGTTTTCATTCGCCACTTATCATCATTCGTGAGGCTTGCATTGATAACTTCCCCCTTGCCATCTGTCAGAATAGAGGAATAATCGATCTTATCAGGAAGCGGAAAAATCCAGTTAAGCAGAAAGAACAAAATGACCAACCCAGCCATTACGATCGCAATGCGCTTTAATAACCGGATGATATATTGCCTGGAAAATCGTCGTTTCATATATTGCCTGGCGGCGGATGGCGTAAAGGTAGAAATACGGATGAAAATGTTTAGATAAAATTCAGCAGCCGTTGTCCGTTGACCGTTAACCGTTGTCCGTTGCCCGCAAGAAAACGATCCATAAACAGCATTTGGTAACAGTCTTTCCGGACAACGGTCAACGGACAACGGTCAACGGTGAACAGTCAACGGACAACGAACACCCCCCTTAACAAATATTTATCCGCAAATATTAGGATTCCGCGTTACCGGCATCTTATCTTGCTTCAAATTCCTCTCACATGATTGCAGGTTCGTGCATGCTGGCAGACAAAAGCATTCCTCCTTAACCTGAGTTTTACACTTTTTATTATCCTTGTGATACGCTTTATGGAAAAAGGGGTAGGTATGAGTCCCCGTTTCAATGATTTTATTTACCTTCTCTTTATAAAAGAGAACCTAACCAAACCTTATGTATTTCAAAAGATTCCTGGCAGTTTTTGCCTCGATTGCCTTTGTCGTGACGGCCTGCAACCGTAATGCCGCCGTTCTTAGTTATACCAACGCAAAAGATGAAGTTCCCCAACTTGGGAATCTGCAGTTCCGGTTCGATCAGGGAATGGTTGCCGATTCCCTGCTGAATGTTTGGGATTCTACTGATTATATCTCCTTTGAGCCGGCGATCAGGGGAAAGTATCGTTGGGAAACACCCGACCAACTGGTCTTTTCTCCGGCCGAACCGCTCAATCCGGCAACGGATTACACCGCCAGGATCAAGTCATCTGTACTACGGTTCAGCAAATACGATAAAGTAAGTGGCGGCGATGACATCAAATTTCATACACCGGCATTACAGCTGGAAAGCTCACAGGTGATCTGGATCGGGGAATCAAGCACTACTGCATCACCTCAGCTGGATCTGTTCTTTAACTACAAGATCAACCCCGCTGATCTCAAGGAGCTATTACAAATAGATGTCGACGGAAAGAAGCAGGAATTCAGTTTGCTCACCGTTTCTCCAGACTCGAAGATCTCTGTCCGGCTGAACGGAGTGAAGTCTTCCGACAATGACTACTCTTCCAAAATAACCATTGGAAAAGGCTTAAAGCCCGAAGGCGGTAAGAATTCAACGGCGGAAGCTTTGTCTTCTGCAGTAACGATCCCCTCACCGTATTCTCTTATAGTGCAGAATCTCGAAACAGAGCATGACGGGACAGATGGCTTTGTTCATGTGGTAACGAGCCAGCAGTTGAGTGAAGAGAACCTGAAATCGCATATTAAGATCGATCCGGAAGTTTCATTCAGTGTAAGCACGAATGAATCAGGGTTTACGATCCGCAGCAGCCAGTTCAGCGTGGATAAAAGCTATACCCTGATCATTTCAAAAGGTCTGCGTGGTAAGATCGGTGGTGTGTTAAAAGAAGAATACAATGGAAGTATCGCCTTTGGCGAACTGGAGCCGGGGATCACCTTTACCAACAATAAAGCCGTTTATCTTTCTAAAAAAGGCGCAAAGAATATGGAAGTCCGTATCACCAGCGTTGAGAAGGTGAAGATCGTGATCTCCAAGATCTATGAGAACAACCTGCTGATGGCGCAACGCTACGGCTATTACCCGCAGGAATCCGGCAATCCCGGCTATGATGATTACGAAGGAGAGTATGGCGGTGATAGCTATACGAGTGCGTCCCTCGGTGATGTGATCTATGAAAAAGTGATCGACACAAGATCGCTGCCCAAAAGTGGCGGCGGACGATTATTGAACTTTTCGCAGTTTGAAGATCGCTTACCGGATTTCAATGGCGTATACCACGTGGTGATCCGCTCCGAAACAGATTACTGGGTGAGAGACAGCCGCTTTATCTCTTTGTCAGATATTGGTCTGATCGCCAAACAGGGGGAGGATAAGATCGTCGTATTTGCGAATTCCATCAAAACAGCGGATCCTGTAAATGGCGTGACCATTAGTGTATACGCAGCCAATAACCAACTGATCGGTACCGGTGCAACGGACGCAGATGGCGTGGCCTCGATCGCTTACTCCAAAAAAGAGTTCAGTGGTTTCAAGCCGGCAATGATCATCGCTAAAACGGCCGACGACTTCAACTATCTGCCTTTCAATAATACCAGGGTCAATACATCAAGATTTGCAGTTGGTGGTAAACGTAACAACTCTTCCGGCCTGGACGCATTTGTCTATGCCGAAAGGGATATTTACAGACCAGGGGAGCGGGTGAATTTCTCCGTGATCATCCGTGACAGGGAATGGCATTCTCCGGGAGAAATCCCGCTGAAAATGAAGTTCCTGATGCCAAATGGAAAAGAACTCAAAACCTTCCGTAAGAACCTGAATGATGAAGGTGCTGTGGAAGGAAATGTGGATATCGCCACTTCGGCTATAACCGGCAGTTATACACTCGAAGTTTACACGTCGAATGATGTACTGCTGGCTTCCAAAAATTTCTCCATTGAAGAGTTCGTGCCGGATCGTATCCGCGTGAATGCGAAGCTGAGTGCAACGGCATTAAAACCCGGACAGTCATCACAGCTTTCTATCAATGCCATGAACTTCTTCGGTCCGCCGGCAGCTAACCGCAACTATGAAACGGAGATCCAGGTAAAACAAAAAAGCTTCTCACCGGAAAAATTCAGCAATTATAATTTCAGCCTCGCCAATCAGAATACATTCTTTGATAAGCAGGTAAAGGAAGGCAAAACGGATGCGGAAGGAAATGCTGTGGAAACCTATGAGGTACCAGATACTTACCAGCACATGGGGGCATTGCAGACGAATTTTTACACAACCGTTTTTGATGAGACCGGCAGACCAGTAAGCAGGATGGTGTCTGCAGACGTGTATACGCAGGATGTCTTCTATGGTATCAAATATGACTGGATGTATTATTTCCCGCTGAATCAAACCGCGAAGTTTGACCTCGTGTCGGTAAATAAAGAAGGAAGCGTAGTGAATTCTACCGCAAAGGTCCAGGTGATCAAGCACGAATACAGAACTGTCCTGAGCAAAAGCGGCAGCTATTTCCGTTATGAATCGCAGAAGCAGGATAAGATGATGACGGAGGTGCAGCTGAATGTAGGTAACAATACTTCGTTCAGCTATGTCCCGCGTTCTCCGGGTGACTATGAACTGCGGGTTTATATCCCCGGCGCGAACAGCTATGTGAGCCGCAGTTTCTATAGCTACGGAAGCTGGGGTGGTGATAATAACTCGTTCGAAGTGAATAATGAAGGGAATGTTGATATCACGCTTGATAAGAAATCATATGAATCAGGCGAAACAGTCAAAGCGCTTTTCAAAACGCCGTTCAGCGGAAGGATGCTGGTGACGATGGAAACAGACCACCTGATATCTCATCAGTATGTGACCGTGAATGATCGTTCTGCAAGTCTTGACCTGAAGCTCACCGGTGAACACGTGCCGAACGTATACATTACGGCAACATTGATCAAACCCCATGAAATGTCGGATATCCCGTTAACGGTAGCCCACGGATTCCAGAATGTAAGTGTGGAGGAGAAAAGCCGTGAAATCCCGGTAACGATCGATGCGCAGAAAACAGTTCGTTCAAAAACACATCAGAAGATCAAAGTCAAAGGCGCACCGGGTAGTTATGTTACGCTTTCAGCAGTCGATAACGGCGTACTGCAGGTAAGTGATTTTAAAACCCCCGATCCCTATAATTACTTCTATCAGCAAAAAGCCTTGCAGGTAAGCGCGTACGACCTGTATCCGCTGCTGTTTGCTGAAGTGCGGGCAAGATCAAGCAGCACAGGTGGTGACGGTGAGTTAAGCATGGATCGAAGGGTGAACCCGATGCCTGCGAAGCGTATCAAGGTTGTCAGCTACTGGAGCGGTATCAAAAAGACGGATGGCAGCGGTAATGCTGAATTCGAGATCGATATCCCGCAATTCAGCGGCGAGATCAGATTGATGGCTGTGTCTTACAAAGGACAGCGTTTTGGGTCAGGAGAGAATACCATGACTGTTGCTGATCCTATCGTATTAAGCACCGCATTGCCCAGATTCCTGAGCCCCGGAGATACCGTGAACGTGCCGGTTACACTGAGCAATACCACAGATAAGTCGACCAATGTGTCTGCTACTATAAAAGTAGAAGGAGGGCTCAAAGTCGTAGGCAGTGCAACAGAGTCTATTCCCGTATCCGCAAAATCAGAAGGTCGTGCGTCATTCCGGATCATTGCAGATCCTGTGATAGGGATCGGTAAAGTCAAGATCCTGGCGAATGGAGCAGGAGAGAAGTTCGAAGATGAGACGGAGATCAGCATCCGCCCTGCATCAACACTGCAGAAGCGTACCGGCAGTGGTGTCATCGCTGGCGGAAGTTCCCAGACCGTCAATGTGGGTATGAGAGACTTTATTCCCGGCAGCAGCAATTACAATTTTGTAGTAAGCCGCTCTCCGGTACTCGAACTGGGCGAACAATTGCGATACCTTGTTCAGTATCCTTACGGATGTACCGAGCAAACGGTTTCTGCTGCATTCCCGCAATTGTACTATGGAGATATGGTTGACCTGATGCAGTTGAATGCAAAAGAGAAAACCAATGCGAATTCAAATATCCTGGAAGCTATCCGGAAGATCAAGATGCGTCAGTTGTACACCGGTGCCGTAACATTGTGGGACGGTGGCGGTAAGGAAGACTGGTGGTCTACCATTTATTCCGCGCACTTCCTCCTGGAAGCGAGAAAGGCAGGGTTTGATGTAGATAACAGCCTGATCGAAACAATGCTGAACTATATCAATCACCGGTTGAAGAACAGGGAACTGATCACTTATTACTATAACCGCGATCAGCAGAAGAAGATAGCGCCGAAGGAAGTTGCCTACGGCTTGTATGTGCTGGCACTTGCAGGCAGAACGAATATCCCGGCAATGAACTATTACAAATCGAACCCTGCGGTACTGGCATTGGATAGCCGCTACCTGCTTTCTGCGGCTTACGCAGCTGCGGGGGATAAGAAATCATTCACGGCAATTCTTCCCGGTTCATTTGCAGGAGAAGAGTCGGTTACACAAACCGGCGGCAGCTATTATTCAGCTGTCCGGGATGAAGCGATCGCGCTGAACGCATTGGTAGATGTTGATCCGGGGAACAAGCAGATCCCGGTAATGGCAAAACATGTCGGTCAGCAACTGAAAAGCCGTTCCTGGTTAAGCACGCAGGAAAGAGCATTCTCTTTCCTTGCGCTGGGTAAACTGGCGCGTAGCGCAAATAGCTCGACAGTGACGGCGGAAATAAAGGTAGACGGCAAAACGGTAGCGAAAGTAGAGGGAGGCCAATGGCGGGGAGATAAAGCGGCGCTGAAAGGGACGAATGTGCAGGTCGTTACAAAAGGCACCGGCAATCTTTACTTCTTCTGGGAAGCGGAAGGGATCAGTGCAACGGGCGACTATGTGGAAGAGGATAATTTCCTGAAAGTGAGAAAGCGCTTCTTTGATCGTTTCGGAACGCCGGTCAGCGGAAATACGTTCAGGCAGAATGACCTCGTGATTATTGGCATTACCCTGGAGAAAACCTATTCGGGTAGCGTGGAGAATATCGTGATCACAGATCTGCTGCCTGCAGGGTTTGAGATCGAGAATCCAAGAACAAAAGAGATTCCGGGAATGGACTGGATCAAGGATGCGTCAACGCCAACGTCGATCGATGTGAGAGATGATAGGTTGCATTTGTTCGTGGACGCCTATAATAATAAACAGACATATTATTATGCGGTAAGAGCGGTTTCGCCTGGTCAGTACAAAATGGGGCCGGTGAGTGCAGACGCGATGTATAACGGGGAGTACCATTCTTACAATGGTGCTGGTGTGATCAGGATCGTTCAATAGACCGGCTGGCGTAGTTCTGTATCACAAAGGACGCTAAGTAAACGCAAAGAGCGGAAAGGTTTTATTCTTTGCGCTCTTTGCGTTTACTTAGCGTCCTTTGCGATACTTCTACGCCATTAATTACTTAGAATGTTGTTTTCCGGAGGGAGCAGCTACTGTCATCACCGGGATCTTCGATCCGTATGAAAGCAACTTATTCGTCATTCTGTTCCACAAGCCGGGCAAACGAAGGTCTTTGACCGGATTTACCACGATCAGATCTGCATTGATCTTTTTGGAAAACTCCAGCGTACTTTTCGCCAGGTTCTGGCCCTCAAGAAGAAAACACTGAACAGGTATTGTTGAAATGCTCTGCACAAATTCCAGTGCCATATCCACCACATTGTCTTTCTGTTCTTCTGCGTGCTTTCGCAGGGAAACGAAATATACCGTCGATTTGAAGGCTCTTCCCAGCAATGCTGCAAGCCTGATCTGTCGCATCGGCAATTCCCCGGATACAGGCAGAACGATCTTTTTATAGTGGCATACAAGGCCGCTTGAGCGAACGCCTAAAACCGGGATCTGCATTTTTTTTGCCATTCTGCTGATAGAGATCGATGAAGCGATGCGGTGGAGCAGGTTGAACTTAGACAGTCCGACTACCACAATATCCATTTCATACTGTTCAATATAATTTGAAAGCTCTTTCTGCCGGTTGCCGTTCAGTAAGCTGATCTCCAGCTTGCCTTCTCCACAGATCTGCTGGCTGTAAAGAGATTTAAGTTGTTCCAGTTTGCGAAGGATCGTTTCCTGGCTTCTTGTTGCGCTGGTTGAATTTTTTGTACTACCGTTTGTGTAAACGAGATGGACGTTACAGTTGAATGTGTTCGACAGTTCCAGTGCTTTTGCAATCGCCCACTTATTTCTTGCGGTGAAATCAACCGGTACAAGGATGTTATACAATTTGTTTGGCATAGGCGCTAGTTTTTAGTTGTGATACAAGACGGTTTCAAAATTGCTTTATCAGGCCATTTCCAGCAAAGGCTGGAAATCTCTTTCCCGGATATTCTTATCTGCGATCTTTTCCAGCATCTCATCGGTTGTGCAGAAGGCCACGCCTTTTCCTGCATAAGTAATAATACACCGATCATCTTTACTGTCACCCACTGCGATGCAGTTTTTCATCTTTACATTATACTTCTCGCAAACATGCTGCATTACGTTCGTTTTGCAGAATGAATGCCCGCAAATGCTTTCCGGTGAACCAAAGAAATAAGAGGGAAGGCTCACTTCTCCTGTAGCTTTTCCTTCAAAGAACTCCAACTGGTGTGCCATAGAGAAATCAGCGCCGATCTGTTGTTTCACATAATTAGTGATCAATGTGTAGCTGTGGCTGATGATCCCAACCAGGTATCCACGTTGTTTATAATACAAAACCATCTCCTTGATGTTGTCAGCCATTTGCATACTGCTGATCACATGGAGCAATTCATCCATGGTCCGGTTTTTTAACAACAGACCGATCCTTTTTGTAAGAATGATCGAATCTTTTTCATTAGCTCTCAGGTCGTCTAACTTTTGTCTGAAGCCAAATGCGTCTGCACATTCGTTGATGAATCTTTTTGTTAATATGGTGTCATCCATATCAAGGATCAGCATTTTATGATACGTAGAAAGATTCTCTCTTATGGAATTATTCATTTCCCGTTGGATGGCTTCAAGGGAGTTTACGCTTTCCAGGGACAATTCATTGTTGTGCTGACGTTGCGCTTTGCTAAGTATTGCGCGTGATACTTCGCGGCTCATTTTACCAAGGGCTTCCCATGGCTTGCTTTTATTTTCGATGTAGCCGATATTTACTTCTTCCACACGGGCTTTCATCAGGTACATATCTACCAGTATACCGATATCAACGCCATAGTCGTTGAAAAATTCGATCTTCTGGAAAAAGCTTTTCTTACCTGCGATCATTCCGCTAAGAGGCTGGGAGAAATGAGCAAGCCCGGGAAACAAAATAGTCAGTAAAGGCTTTGCTACAAGTTCGGTTACGCGGCCGGCATTGCGCGCAAAAGCGCCTTTTACAAAATCTGCACGCTCTTCCAGCAAAGGAGTAGCGAGTTTGCTGATTGAATGATCGGGGTATGGGTCAATGTCTGCGTCGAGGAAAATGACATAGTCGTTGGTAGAAGCGTCAATTCCTTCTTTCATGGAAATTCCTTTTCCGCGCGTTGCGCTGATCAGCACTTTTGCGCCTGCTTCGCGCGCTACATGAACCGTGTTATCTTCCGATGTGTCATCAACAACTATTACTTCTGAAACGAGCTTATCTGTAAAACAAAACCTGACCACCTGAGCAATAGTTTTTTCTTCATTCAGTGCGGGAATAATCACTGTGAGCATGTGTTTCTCCTCTTGGTTTAGATTAATAATGGCGCCCGTATGCTGTATGCCTGTGGCATATTCTACACATGCCTTTGTTGTCAAACATCGGGCCTGAAATCGGCCCCCGCCGGCCCTTTCCGAAAGGACGAAAGGCGGATATTTGAAAGGTAGTATTTATATGTTGGTTTCGAAGAGCAAGAGCATTAGAAATGCTTTAATAACTACTGTAAATGTGTTAACCTCAATGTATTTTCCTGCAAATAAGTGGCTTAGCCGATAATATTTTATAGTTAACAAACACATCAGGTAAATGATAAAACATCACACCGGAAAACTCATTTTGTTCAGATAAATTGTTGGAAGATCGCCTGGTGTTTTTATCATAAAAATGTAGCAATAAATCAACACCGAAGCCGCACTAATCCGTAAGGAGAAACAATTAGGGACTGTTTAAATGATATGACAAGAAACTTGAAAGACGTATGCGATTTATGTGCGTAAAAGCGCACTATCATTCTGAAAACTGTGAAGAGAATGAAGCAAGCAAAAGACAATAGCATCGCAGTAAGTTAACGTCTCACTATGGATATGCGATCCATGGATGATCTTAATTTGATCGCTTGAGTATTTTATCTTCTTATAAAAAATAGCAATGCGGATAGTTATTAATGTTTGGTTGCTGAAAGGGCTCATAGACATTGTAATGGTACCTCTGCTGTAATGATCTTCTCATTCCCTGGCCGATTGCATTATTCAACCTGAGTGATGGTCTCATCTTACAAGAAATAATAGAGAAAAGTTGAGCAGGATAAAATCTTATTATGACTGATCTCTTCCAGGTTCCGCTTCCTGCCTTGGCAGTAAATAAACGGGTAACAATAAAGGCAATTTTTATATCCGGGCTTCAGCCTTGTCAGCTGAATGTTGTGTTTATCTGTTAGAAATTATGCGTATTGCTATAAATAAAAAAGTCCTGCATTACTGCAGGACTTTCACTTGTATGGAATAAAGTAAGATTAATAATCGTTGCCGTATCCACCGCGGTCGCGATATCCACCGCCGCCGCCTTTGTTATAACCGCCGCCGCCACCGGAGCCGCCTTTTTTGAAGCCGCCACCGCCGCCGCCGCCGCCAAAGCTTCTTTTCTTGAAGCCGCCGCCGCCGCCGCTACCACCGCCTTCAGGCTTAGGACGACTTTCGTTAACAACGATGTTGCGGCCGTCTACTTCAGTGCCGTTGAGGGCATTGATAGCAGCTTGAGCCTGGTCATCGTTTGGCATTTCAACAAATCCAAAACCTTTGCTACGGTTAGTAAATTTGTCGAGAACGATTTTGGCAGTACCAACTTCACCATGTGAAGCGAAAAGGTTCAACAGATCCTGGTCTTTCAGGTTCCAACTGAGGTTTCCAACGTAAATGTTCATTTTGAGAAATTTTTAAAAAAACTAAAAGTGTCAACAGCTGACAGTAACCAATGAACATTTGCTGTTTTTTTCGAAACGTTCAGGACTTGTGAAACTGTAAAGAACACCAAATCACTACGAATGTAGAGATTTTTTTTTGACATATAGGAAAATATTTGGCTGTAGTCCTTGCGGGTAGCGGGTTTTGGGGTTAAAAAGCTGATTTTTAGCCCGGGAAACAAAAAAGCCCCTCTTTTGGGAGGAGCTTTTTGGGGTATTTTCGAAGAAATTACTCAGCAACTACTTCAAATTCAACCTCGGTAGAGTGACCACTTCCGAAGTCGATATTTGCTTTGTAGCTACCCAATTCTTTCACTTCATCAGCGATGCTGATCTTGCGGCGGTCGATCTCGTAACCACGTTGTTCGCGGATCGCACGGCTGATCTGAAGAGACGTAACGCTACCGAAGATCTTACCGCTTGTACCTGTTTTAGCACCGAGTTTCAACGGAGCTTCTTTCAGTTTAGCGATAACGCTGTTGATTTCAGCCAGCATTTTCTCTTCTTTCTTGCGCACTTGCTTCAGTCTTTCCTGAAGTTGCTTTGCATTGCTTGGATTGTTTTCCACAGCAAGCTTACGGGGAAGTAAAAAGTTACGAGCATAACCGCTTTTCACACTTACTACTTCGTTAGCAGCGCCCAGGTTGTCAACATCCTGAATTAAGATGATTTCCATTTCTTTTTGTTTTTTATCTCAGTGAATTAAAAGGCTTCACTTTCACCTGAACCAGTGAGACAAGCCAGGGCTCGTCCGGACCTGATCCGGGATTAGAGATATTTAGCCTATTTTAAAAGATCTGTTACGTACGGTAACAATGCCATCTGACGAGCTTTTTTAACCGCGTCAGAAACTTTGCGCTGATACTTCAGGCTGTTTCCACTCAAACGGCGAGGGAGTAATTTACCCTGCTCATTCAGAAATTTTTTGAGGAACTCTACATCTTTGTAATCGATGTAACGGATACCGTATTTTTTAAAACGACAAAACTTCTTAACACGTTTGTCAGTCTTAATAGCGGTCAGATATTTAATTTCGTTCTTTGCCATGATGATTAAGCCTCCACTGCTTTTTCAGTTCCAGTTTTAACACCACTTCTTTTCTTAGCATTGTACTCGACGGCGTATTTATCGAGTTTAGTGCAAAGCTGACGCAGAACGCTTTCGTCGCGCAGCATTTGGATTTTCAACTTCTCGTTGAATTCAGCAGGAGCGCTGTACTCAAGTACCCAATACAAACCAGTTGTTTTTTTCTGGATCGGGTAGGCAAGTGATTTCAAACCCCAGGGGTTTTCTGCTACAACAGAGCCACCGTTTTCGGTAACCAGGGCAGTATACTTTTTCTGTGCTGCCTTGAACTCGTCATCGCTTAAAACCGGGGTAAAAATCACCATCAATTCGTAATTGTTCATTTTACCTCTTTTTGTCATCCCGGACATCGATCCGGGATCTGTTAAAAATTCGATTTAACCATTGGATCCCTTTTGCTACCGGCAAACGGGAAATCTGCGAATACAGATTTGGGGCTGCAAAAGTAGGGAAAAATCTGGTAGGGGCCAAGTCCGGGCCGGAAGGAAGTCAAAAGTAAAAATTAAAAAGTAAAAAAACGCTCAGTAACGTTGAGCCCAATAAAAAAACCTCATCCGCCGGGGATCAGCGGATGAGGTTTAAGGTTTTGATATTAAATTAGTTATCTTAATTTCAATAGCAACAGGATCTCCTTGTCTCTACCCTGGCTGAACTCGACCAGGTAAAGTCCGAGTTTATAATCCTGCCCGATCCTGAATGATTGCCCGGTTTGCAGATTCTGTTTCTGTTCTACCAGACGCCCGAGGACATTGTACACTTTCATGTTGACAGTTTCCATCGGGTTGCCTCCTTTGATCGTGATCAGGAATGTACTCACCGTTGGATTAGGACTTGCAGCAACATTAAGCGGCGGATATTGTTGAACCGGTCCGCAGCCTCCTAACTTATCCCCGTGAGCCAAATGCGCAGAAACCGCATTCTGATCAACTTCCAGTGTGCTGTTAATATTTCCTGGTTTGTGACAGATGATCACTTTGTCCAGCTTTTTACCCCCACGAACATCTTTGAAGGTGATCGGTTTGGCAGCTGTCGCCTGGCAGCCATTTGCATCAGTTACCGTAACTGTATAGGTCGTATTCGCAGCAGGGCTGACCGTGATGCTTGAAGCGGTTGCTCCGTTTGACCAGTTATAGGAATATCCTGTACCGGTCGTGGCTGCCGTTAATGTAATGGTTGAAGCAGGTGCATATCCTTTATAAACGGTATTTGCATCAGTGCCGGAAGGCAATGCAAAGGCATCGGGAATGATCACTTCGGGAGCTTCATTGACGGTTACTGTCGACTGGCAGGTGCTTGTATTGCCTTGCGCATCCTTTACGGTCCAGTTGATGGAGCTTACACCTTCATTGAATGAACCGCTGGCATTTGATCCGGTGCCGCTGCGTTCAGTTGCCCCGGTGATCGTATAGGAAACAATCACCGCACCGCAATCATCCGCTGCTTCAATGGCTGGTATGGTATAGTTCCCATCCGCCTTTGCACAGAATGGCGCTGGGTGAGGGCAGGTCGTGATCACGGGTGCCGTGGTGTTCGTAAAGCGGTAACGGGTAAATACTGGATAATGGTCACTGGTCGTAGAACCGTAGTTGCTTACAAGACCTGTTACATCGTTCAGGATACTCGCCGTTGAATCCATGTAATAGCCGGCCATTTCGTTTGATACGATCACATGATCGATGATGTCATTGTAGCTAACGGTTGACTTTTTACCTGCCAGGCTTAATGGCAGCGTCAGCGGACTGAAGTTTGCCTGGTCTGCAACAAACGTGTTCCATGATGTTGTCGTGAAACCGGCAGTGATCGATTGATCCAGATCGTCATTAAAGTCGCCAAGTATGATCACATTATCATTTGGAAATTGCTGGTTCAGCAGATAGTATAACGAGTCAGCGCCACGTTTTCTTCTGTCATAGGATGTGGCCGTCGGAGACGTATTGGCTTTTGCGTGCACCAGAATGAACTTCACGTTTTTGGTGACGCAGTTCAGGGTAACATCCGCACTCATCATGAATGGGAATCTTCCGCTAGCCCAGTAATTATAAGCAGGATTGCTGATATCTGAAGATGCATTGATACCCTGTGTAAGCAACGGAGTCGTTGTTACATTGCTCAATACATCTGTTTTGTAAATGAATGCAAGTTTCTGTGCGGTGCCCAGTGAAGAAGGAGGGTTGACACTTGTGTTTGTATGTGATCCGTAATTACTGATCACATAAGTATAACCCGGCATCTGGCTCACAAGACCTGCCAGTCTTTCTTCGTTGACGATCTCTGTCAAGGCATAAACATCCGCACCGATATTTTCGAGGATCGTTTTTACATTCTGTTGTTGCAGATCATCATTGGCTGGTGCTTCAAGAGGACTACCGAACCATTCGATATTCCAGTTCACTACTTCCAGTGTTGTCAGCGGATCGATACTTGTGCCGGCAAGTGTTACAGCAGCCGTCGTATCCTGCATGCTGAAACTGATGCTGCCGGTAAAGTTCTGTCCCTGTTGATTTGGCGCAAATCTTACATGCACCGTTTTTTCGATATTGTTAGCTTCTTCCTGCGTATACACAAGTGAAGGGCTGAACGAATTTCCGTCTTTTGACAAGAGGAAGTTACCCGCCACGGATAATGAAACGCCGGAAGTAAGGTCATTCCCAACGAAGGAGAAGTTCTTATCAGCAGTAGCTCCATTGGCAACATAGTTGAACCGGAGATCAGTGGTGCTGATGGTCAGGCTCGGTGGAGGCGGAACGGGGGAATCAGCAATGCTGACGTCATCCACCGTCCAACGGGCGCCATCGTCTTCCGAAGAGGTATAAACAAATGCAAATCGGACATTGGCCGCTTTGAATGAAGACAGGTTGATATTGGATGACAATGCCCACACATTCGACGTCTGCGAAGGGAATTTGCCATTAATGGTTGTCCATGTTGCCAATGCGGGATCACCTCCCGTATAGTTGGTAGACACTCTCAATTCCAATGGTGGTCCGTTGAAAGCTGTTCTGCTCCAGAAGCTCAGCAATGGATAGGTTGTATTCTGAAGATTAAAGGCCGGTGAGATTAGCCAGTCTGTATTCGGCACGTTAGTGCCTCCTGCAAAACCATTTATCTGCACGGCATTCGGGAATGCAGCTGTGCCGGCCGGTGCGTTAGGATCACGGCCGAATGCAGTGCAGGCCCATGTTATATCGCCTGTGCTGCTGTACTGTGTGAAACCATCTGTGAGCGCTGTTGTGCAGCTATTGAAGTTTGCCGTGAAGAACGTAATACCCGTTGTGAATGTCCAGTCTGCGGGTGCTACACCTGCAAAATCATTGCCTGCAAGATCTTTTACCGCGCCGGAGTTGATCTCAACAGAATAAGCAGTGTTCGGCGAGAGGGCAGATAATGATATTGATAAAGCGTTGCCTGAAACGATAACGGTATTATCCGTGATACTGATCGTCTGGAAAACACTATTATCGGACACTTTGCGGATAACGATGTTGCCTGTCGCTTTCTGGACGGGTTCATCGAACACGACCGATAATGCTGTATTAGTGGAAACTTCCGTTGCGCTTACCGCCGGGAATCTGCCGGTGATCACAGGGGCCACAAGATCCTGCGGATTGGCTTCTATGCTGAAACTGTCTACTGCGAGACCATGATCTGCTCCGCTATGATCGATATCTTCCCAACGGACAAAGAGCTCATTGCCTGCCGGAATGTTCAATCCGTGAATAGTATATATAACTACGCCGGAATTCGCCGGAAGATTCCCGTCCAGCGCGGCAGCAGTGGTTCCTGTAACAGGACTATTGAAGTTCAGGTCTGTTACGCCAGTCCAGCTTCCCTCTGTTAAAGAGGAAATGGCCGTTCCGGTCTGATAGGCAAAGTTGACTGTCTGAACAGCTGCCACTCCTCCGTTTCTCCATTGTTCTCCTTTATATGCGATCTTCAATGAAGTGATGGCGCCACCGGTATTATTGACGAATCTTGCCCCATAAAGAACGGTTCCGGTACTTCCCGAGCCAATACTTCCGATCGCACGGTCAGTGGAACCTGTCGTTCCAAAACTATACAAGGCTCCGGCGTTGCTGCTTCCGTTTCCGGTGTTATAAACAACACGGCTGGCATACCATCCCGGAATGGTTGTATTATCTGCCCATGTGATTGCCGTGCCGGTAGTTGCCAGCGAGTTAAAATCCTGGGAATATGAGGTGGTCAGTGGAATAGCCGCGGCGATATCATTGTCAGTAAGTGTAATGCTTGCTGTTGGCGTTCCGATGATATAACCATTGCTGGCGGTGTTCAGCGTAACAGAAATTGTTTTGGAAGGTTCCGGGATCGCATCATCCACTACATTGATCTGGATCGTTCCTGTTGTTTCGCCTTGTGCGATCAACAGTGTGCCATTCTGCGGATCGGTATAGTCTGTGCCGGAAACCGCATTGCCCGCAAGTGTATATCCAATGCTTACCCCACCTGCGGGAGCGGGACTTGAAAGCGTTACAACAAAACTTCCATTTGTAGAAGGTTCAGCTGCATTTATTCCTGCGGAAACGGATGCTGTAGGAGCCGGGTTGGCTTCTGTAGTAAAACTTCCTGTCAGCGGAGAGTTCGTGTTATAACAATTACCTGTGCTGCTGAGGGCGAAGATGAACACATAATAGGTTGTCGATGCAGTAAGTCCGTTGATAGTAAAGGAAGTTGCATCCGGGAATGCGGCTACCGTGCCATTGCCGATATTATCTCCTGTATTGTATGCATTGCCGGATATGGGCTGCTGCGATAATGTTGAAGACGTGCTGAACACAATGAGATAGTTATCTGCGGCAATTGTTCCCGCTGCGGCTGCAGTGAATGACCCGCTTACTGACGTAACAGCAGGTGTAAAAGAAAGAGCCGTAGGCTGATTGGTGGGTGCGGTGCAGCCAACGCAAGAGTTAGCAGGCGAACTGGTGTTGCGCGGGTTCGGAACGCCGGTTACAAAATCAGTGGCGTTATTGTTATTGTCGGTACAACCATTACTGATACGCTGTACCGCATTTGTATTTGAAGGAGCGGGTGTTGCTCCGGAACCTTCAAAACAGTTGGCGGTTCCGTAGCCGACAAGATCGATCAGCCCTGCAGGACATGCGCCGCTTATGGGGGTCGTACTGCTGACTACGGCGACTTTGCCGGCAGTGGCAGACATAGCGATCGAACCCGTTGCATCCGGTGTGGGCAGGCCTGTTGTGCCACCTGCACCGGACGCTTGCTGTACAAGGTAATAACGACCGGGAGCAATTGATCCTGACAGGGGTGTTACCGCCCATGCGGTACCGGCCGCACTGGCATACTGTACAGACCAGCCGGCGAGGCTGATCGTGGCATTGGTGGGATTAAATAACTCGATGAAATCATTCTGATAAACGGAGCCGCCATTGCCTCCGCCTCCATACACCTGGCTGATCACAACCTGTGAATGGCCCTGGAATGCCATTAACATAGCGAGGCAGCTGCCCAGCAATCGTAGGTAGATTTTTCTCATAATAGATTGTTTGTTGGATAAGGAACATGTTATGTTTAACAGATAATAAATAACAAAAACTCCAATAGCGGACTGCTTTGGATGGATGGTACGGAGTAAAGAGTGGATTTTGTGATGGCTTGAACTACAGGTCAGAGAGTTCTTCGAGGATTGGGTAACTAAGCTAAGTAATAAACGAATAGGAAGAAGGGTGCTGGTATGAAATAATTCTTACCACTTTGCGCGTGACACACCCTGGTAACCGGGCGTTTTTGAAAGTGACTGGCAAACGGTCCGGATCGATTCATTATGAAGCTTCTCTAACCGTTTTCGTGTTTCACTGGTTATAGATGAACCGGGGCGGTAAGGCTGGCAGGGGGGGATGTTTTTGGGTACGATAAGCCTGTATATGGATCCTGTATTTTAGTTTTTGCCGGTTTCTGCTATTGCTTTGGAACCTCTGTTCATTTCCCACGCCCGGGGAGAAACAGAGGAGGTTTCGGGAAGGCAATGAGGAGGCAATGAGGAGGATCCGGGGAGAAACAGACGGTCGCCCAGGCTTTTGGAGCAGGTCGCCCCGGGTTTTCGGGGAGCCCGTCCCATTTTTCCATTAGTCGAAGTTGATGAAATATGGCTTCATTGAAGTTAAACAGCTGCCCGCACATCAATCACACGCAGTTGCAAAGTGGTTTGTCCGTTCCATTCGTTCTCGTCAAGTTTGAATACAACATCAACCGGTTTTTTATTTTCCAGTAATGGCATTTTTCCGGCCATATTAAAACCGATGCCGGAAAAGATACAGCCATCCTGCTGAAGGGAGAATTTCAGATGAAGGTCTTTGACAACTTTTGAGAACCCTGTGTCATTCACGCTGCGCGCGATAAAGACAGGCCGGAGGTTTTCTGGCCCGAACGGTTCCATCTGTGATATAATGCTGAAAAAATTGGGAGTAATGTCTTTGAAATTTATTTCCGTGTCGATGATCAGTTCGGGGATGAGTAATTCGGGATCGATCGTTGCGGCAACTACTTCTTCAAATTTTTTCCTGAATAGTTCAACCTGGTGAATTTCGAGGGTCATGCCTGCGGCGGCGAAATGTCCGCCATATCCGATCAGGTGTTCCCTGCAGGCGTGAATGGCTTCGTAAAGATTGAAACCGGGCACGCTGCGTGCGCTGCCTGCGACGTATTCCCCCGACTGTGTTAATACAATGGTGGGGCGGTAATAGCTTTCGATCAGTCTTGATGCAACGATCCCTACCACGCCTTTATGCCAGTGTGATTGGTAAACAACGGTGGATTTGTGAGAGGCCCACTCTGCGTTTTCATTGATCAGTGCAAGTGCTTCCTGGGTCGTATTGCTATCGGCTTCTTTCCGGTCGGAATTGTCACTATGCAGCATTTCGGCAAACTTCATTGCTTCGTCATATTCTTCTGTAACGAAAAGTTGCACTGCCTTTTTTGCATCATCCATTCGTCCTGCGGCATTTACTCTCGGCGCGATCATAAAAACGAGACCATCGATGTGAAGGGGAAGGCGAAGATTGCTTAGCTGGCACAAAGCCTTAATGCCGTTGTTGGGCTTTTCGTTGGCTTTTTTCAAACCGTGAAAAGCCATCAGCCTGTTTTCCCCGGTCATCGGAACAATGTCTGCAGCGATAGCCGTTGCAAGGAGGTCGAGATATTCAAATGTCCAGGAACCAGGGAGGTTAAGTTTCTCGGCGAGGGCAGTGATCAGTTTAAATCCCACGCCACAACCGCAGAGGTCCTTATATGGGTAGTTACAATCTTTTTGTTTCGGATTCAGGATCGCCACGGCAGGTGGTAATTCATCGTCGGGAAGATGATGGTCGCATACCACAAAGTCGATCGAAAGTTCTGCTGCATACCTGATCAGGTCAATGGACTTTATCCCGCAGTCAAGCGAAATGATCAGCGAAAAGCCGTTTTCCTTAGCGAAATCTATTCCGGCTTTGCTTACTCCATATCCTTCCCTGTAGCGGTGAGGGATATAAAAATCAAGGGCGGAATGTATTTTCTTCAGAAAGGAATAAGTGGTGGCAACGGCAGTAGTTCCATCTACATCATAATCGCCGAATACCAGTATTTTTTCTTCGTTGGCGATAGCCTGTATGATGCGGTCAACTGCTTTGTCCATGTCCTTCATCAGCCATGGATCGTGTAGATGATTAATGTCCGGGCGGAAAAATTCCCTTGCGGTATCAAAAGTTCTGATCCCGCGTTGTACAAGCAACCGGCAAAGAATGGGATGTATCTTTAATGCCTGGCGCAATTCATCTTCAGCAACAGGCTCTGCCTTTTTTATCGTCCATCGTTTCTGCATCGTCATCGTCGGATAGTAAAGTTTTTAAGTCCGGTCGTTCAAAAGTTTTGAAGTAGTAAAGCCTGCCTGAAAAAGTTGGTTGCAGGACAAAACGCTTAAAAATATCAACAGATAACTTTTAAGTTGTTAAACAGCAAACTTTTGAACTTTTCCTGCGGCGTTAGTATTTGCGGTCGGTTACGTAAAGGACGAGATCTTCCAGGCCTTTGCGGATAGGAGATTCGGGGAACTGATGCAATATGTCCAACGCTGCTTTTTTGTATTCGTTCATTTTATCAGTGGCATATTGAATACCTCCGGCTTCGTTCACCTTATTGATCACCCAGTTGACTTTTTCCCTGTCGGTGTTTTTGTTTTTTATGATATAAATGATCTCTCTCCTGGTTTTCGAGTCCGTATTATTCAGGGTATAGATCAATGGCAGGGTCAGTTTTTTTTCTTTTATATCGTTACCGGTCGGCTTTCCAACATTTTCACTGGAATAATCGAAAAGGTCGTCTTTTATCTGGAAAGCGATACCGGTTTTTTCCCCGAAAAGCCGCATTTTTTCTGTGATTTCGTCGTCATTACTGGTCGACCAGGCGCCTGCAGAGCAGGCTGAGGCGAGGAGAGAGGCGGTTTTATTGCGGATTATCTCAAAATAAATGTCTTCCCGGAGGTTCAAAGAGCGTGATTTTTCCAGCTGGAGGAGCTCTCCTTCGCTCATTTTGCGTACTGCATCGGATAAAATATGC
The DNA here is from genome assembly GCF_022012415.1 of Terrimonas ginsenosidimutans. Classification (GTDB taxonomy): domain Bacteria; phylum Bacteroidota; class Bacteroidia; order Chitinophagales; family Chitinophagaceae; genus Terrimonas_A; species Terrimonas_A ginsenosidimutans. The sequence goes on along the minus strand of NZ_JAKLTR010000004.1, from coordinate 50,226 downwards.
AGGATCCGGTGATCATTATTATCTAAAGACAATAATAATCCTTTGGCCAAAAGGTAGTCGCCGACGAGGACGGAGACCTTATTTTTCCAAAGTGCGTAGACGGAAAAGAAGCCGCGGCGTTCTTCCGAATCGTCGACAACATCGTCGTGAACAAGGGTTGCCGTGTGCAGTACTTCGACGAGTGAAGCCGCCCGGTAGGCGGAGTCTGACACCTCTCCACAGAGCTTGGCAGACAGCAATACGAACATGGGTCTCAACTGTTTACCTTTTCGCTTGACGATATAACGCATGATCCTGTCAAGCAGCGGTGTCTGGCTTTTTACTGCGTCTCTGAAACGGGATTCAAACTCTTTCAGTTCGTTTTCAATTAGTCCGATTGGAAGGCTCATAATATAAAACGGCAATTTACGTCGCAAAAAATAAATAGAGGCCAATGCATCAATCTGATCCTTTTTTTTGACTAAGTAATTGAGATATAACAGGAAAAGCCTGAAATAATTTTCACAAAAATTTGGTAATTAGTCCTCAAGGCATAATTTTGCTTTTTGTTAGGACATTGTTTTTTCGTAAATCTTAATCCTCAAGTTATGGTAAGCAAAAAGTACACACTGTTGGCAGCATCACTCTGCCTACTGGCGTCATACGGCTTTGCCCAGGTAAAAACTGGTGGAAGTTATGACCCTTCTGATTCTTCACTTGTTCCGTCGAAAAGGATGCCTCAGCATACGGAATTCTTGAACGGCACCTACAATTTTCCAGCTAAACCCCGCAATCAGTGGGAGTTAGGTGTGAAATATGGTCTCGCTCACATTTCCGGAGACATCCCGTCTGTATTCTTCACTGCACCCAACTTCGGTGTGCATATCCGTAAGTCTTTCGGTTATGTATTCTCTGCACGTTTGGAGTATGTATATGGAGAACCAAGAGGTTTGAACTGGAAACAAACCGGTGTTAATGCACAAAGTGCGTGGGCGACTGTTGGATACGCTCCTGGTCAGTTGATCTACAACAACTACAAAACCCGTGTTCAGGACCTGTCATTGCAAGGTGTTATCACCCTGAACAACATCCGTTTCCACAAAGCTAAAACAGGCATGAACTTCTACCTGTTGGCTGGTATCGGCGGTATGATCTATGATGCAAGACACAACGCTGCAAATGATGCAACGGGAACGATCTACACAGCTGAGTTTGGTTCAATCTCCGGTAACGTTTATGAGAACCGTAAGGACACTCGTAAAGCGCTGAAAGACGCATTGGATGATTCTTATGAGACACGCGCTGAGAACGATAAAGACGTTCTGCCAACTTTGTTTGATGACACTTTCCGCCCAAGCTTTACACTCGGTGGTGGTATCGCATTCAAACTGAGCAACAAATGGAATCTTGCGCTGGAAGATCGCTGGACATTCGTGAAAGACGATCTGCTGGACGGACAGCGTTGGGCTGAGCAGGGTGACCTGACTCGCGACTATGACGCGTTCCATTTCCTTTCCCTGGGTCTGAATTACAACCTCGGTAAAAAATCTGTTGAGCCTCTTTACTGGCTGAACCCACTGGACTACGCTTACAGCGAGATCCGCAACCCACGCCTGATGAGACTGCCTAAACCAGTTCTTCCTGATAGCGATGGCGACGGTATCACTGACCAGTTCGACCAGGAACAAACTCCTGCAGGTGCTCCGGTTAACTCTCATGGTGTTGCCCTGGATACTGACGGTGACGGTGTTCCTGACTACAAAGACAAAGAACTCGTTACTCCAACTTATTGCCAGCCTGTTGACGCTGACGGTGTAGGTAAATGCCCATGCCCTGATTCAACCTGCTTCGATAAGTATATGGTTAGACAAGATGATTGTGCTACAGCTCTTGGTGCTCTGCCAAGCGTAAGCTTCAAATCTGGTTCTAACAACCTCGATGCTGATGCAAAAGCAGTTCTCGCTACAGTTGCTGCAAGACTGCGTAACAGTCCTCAGTGCAAAGTAGTAGTAGTAGGCTATTGCTCTTCAAGCAAAAAAGAACAGCAGCTGAGCTGGGATCACGTAAACAAAGTAATCACTCACCTCGTAGAGTCTGAAGGTATCAGCTCTGACCGTTTCGTATTCAACTACGGCCAGGAAGGTGGCGATTGCAATACAGTTGATCTGCGCGGTGCTACAACCGGTGAAGATGGACCAGCAACTGTTGCTCCTCCACACCCGAACCTGCGTAAAAAATAAACTAGGTTACTTTTTGCTGATAGATATAAACCCTTCCGCGTCTGCGGAGGGGTTTTTTTTATTAATGCGAATGAACACGAATGAACACGAATGAACGCGAATGGCCGCGAATGGCCGCGAATGAACACGAATGGCCGCGAATGGATTGTTGAATAACGGATCATGTTGAAAAGTTGGGGGATGGTCTACAAAATGGCCTGGGTTAAAATGTTCCGGATGAGCATCGCTCGCATAAACTTCTGGCGGCCCTTCCACCGTAGCGAAGCGGAGGATGGGACCCAGGCGAGTCGCTCAAAAGATTTATCGCCCTCAGCGTGTCAGCTTGTCACCATTTTTCACTGCTTAAGATCCCGTCAAACTTTGGACGGCCAAAGGACGACCAAGAGACGAACTAACGACGACTAACAAGCATTTCAAAAACACGCGAAGTTTGACCCTGAATGATTATCATCAGTCGACACATCAGCTGGCTTCGCGTGCCAGAATGTCGTATCCAAAGGAGCATATATTGCTTCAAGGCGTGCTCACGTTTTTTGTGCCCGATCAGATAGCTATCGCTTAAAAACTTGTAAGTGGACAGGTGATAATGCAAAAACCTTAAACTTTTAAACCATTAAACACTTAGACAACCATCCCACAACTTTTACGCTTTATCCTGAATAACTGTAAGAAAGCAGTTTGTTAAGATAATTTTCGTCGTTTTAGAGGAATTTCGGGAAATATCGACGGATCCGGCACATGAGTCTACGGCAGACCAGCTGCCATCGGCCAGCTGTCCATCTGCAGTACTTCGTCGCTGCAGCCAAGAGTCTCTTTATCAAAACCTTAACGGAGCCCTTTTGGCGATATATCTTTTTTGCTTAAGTTTTGCCGGTATCTATTAACTTTGCACACCTTTATGCGTTTTATACCAGTAATTATAGCCCTGTTCTTGTTTTCTAGCTGCAGCAAGAGCATTACGAAGATCCTGAAGAATCCAGATCCTGAGTATAAGTTGAGGGTGGCGGAGAAGTATTACGTTCAGAAGAAATACAACAAAGCCCAGGTGTTGTTTGAAGATGTGATGCCTTATTACAAGACTCGCCCGGAATTCCAGGATATTTATTACAAATATGCCTATTGCGCGTACTATCAGCTTGATTATCTGAATGCCGAAAACCTGTTCAAGACCTTCCTGGAGATCTTCCCGAACAGCACCAAGGCCGAGGAGATGGCTTATATGCGGGCATATAGTTATTATAAGCAGTCGCCAAAACCTGAGCTCGATCAGACCAATACTATCAAGGCCATGGGCATGATGCAGGTATTTATTAATACTCACCCGGGTTCTGAAAAGAACAAGGAGGCGGCGGCGATCATAGAAACCTGCCGTACCAAACTGGAAACCAAGGACTATAAAGGCGCTTTCCTTTACTTTCATATGGGTCAGTTCCGGGCTGCAGGTGTCGCCTTTACCACGCTGATCAACGCGTATCCAGAGTCTGCCAGACTGGATGAATACAAGTTTATGGCAATAAAGTCGTATTATCGCTTTGCGGAACTGAGCGTGGAGGAGAAGAAAGCAGAGCGTTTTGAAGATGTTATCGAAGCTTGTAACGAATTTGTTGATCGTTTTCCTGAGAGCAAGTACCGCAAGGAAGTAGAAAGTTATATCGGATTATCGCAAACAAATCTTAAAAACTTAAATAGCAATATATGAGTAAGTTGAGACGCCAGCTTAGCGCTGGTATCGCTAACAATGTGGAAACAAAAAGCCTGGATGATCTGAAAAACAGAACCGGCAATTTATATGAATCTATTGCCATAATTGCTAAAAGGGCAAACCAGATCAATATTTCCCTGAAAGAGGAATTGCATAACAAACTGGACGAATTCGCCAGCCATACAGACAGCCTGGAAGAGATCCACGAGAACAAAGAGCAGATCGAGATCTCCAGGGCATATGAAAGAATGCCGAACCCGGCGTTACTGGCCACCCAGGAATTCCTGGATAGCAAGGTCTATTTCCGCAAAGGAGAAGATCAATTGTTTGATTAATCTCCCTTTCACGGATGTTAAATATCTGAACGATCCAGCGAGCTGCTGGATCGTTTGTTTTTATATGGTATTTTTGAATACCTATGCTTGAAGGAAAAAAAATATTGCTTGGCATCACTGGCAGTATAGCTGCCTATAAATCTGTCCATTTAGTGCGCCTGCTGGTCAAAGGGGGCGCAGAAGTGCGTGTGATGATGACGCCATCTGCCCAGGATTTCGTTACTCCGCTCACACTCTCCACGCTAAGTAAGAATCCTGTGCTGAGAGATCTGTTTGATGAGCAAAGCTGGTCCAACCACGTAATGCTTGGCCGCTGGGCTGATATCATGCTGATCGCTCCGCTTAGCTGTAATACACTCGCGAAAATGGCCCATGGACAGTGTGATAACCTTCTGTTGGCAACTTACCTTTCGGCGACATGCCCTGTGATGGTTGCGCCGGCAATGGATGAGGACATGTGGCATCATCCTTCTACCGCAAATAATCTCCGTTTGCTGGAATCCTTTGGAAATATTGTGATCCCTGTCGCAAAAGGTGAACTGGCCAGCGGGTTGTTTGGCGATGGCCGAATGGCCGAACCTGAGCAGTTGGTCAGGTTCCTGGAAGAGAAACTTTCATCAACGAAGCCTCTGTCCGGGCGCAAAGCTTTAGTTACTGCGGGGCCCACATACGAAGCTATTGATCCGGTGCGTTTTATTGGTAATCATTCTTCCGGCAAAATGGGGATCGCGATTGCAAAGGAACTGTACCGGCAGGGAGCGGAAGTGACACTGGTAGCTGGACCATTGCGTACGAATTTCAGGGCCGATGGGATCCGGCTCGTTAGTGTAACCTCTGCAGCTGAAATGTATGAAGCCTGTCAGCAGGCTTTCGGATCTGCTGACCTGGCAGTTATGTCTGCAGCAGTAGCAGATTACACACCTGTCGTAAAAGCACAGGAAAAGATCAAAAAGAAAGAAGATCATTTCAACCTTGAGCTTACAAGGACAAAGGATATTCTGAAAAGTCTTGGTGAAAAAAAGAAAGCGGGCCAGATAGTTGTTGGCTTTGCTCTTGAAACGACAGATGAGAGAAATTATGCCTTAGGTAAACTGGAGGCAAAGAATGCTGATATGATCGTATTGAATTCGCTTAACGATGCAGGTGCGGGATTTGGTGGCGATACAAATAAGGTCACCATATTTCAACGCGGAGGAAAAGAACTGCGGTTTGATACAAAAACAAAAGAAGAAGTGGCCAGGGATATTGTTGATACAATAATTTCATCATACTATGCTTAAAAGAATTGTGTTGTTTGTGTTGGTATCGGTGTTCGTACGGCATTTGCATGCCCAGGAGATCCAGGCCAGGCTGACTGTGCTGGCTTCCCGTGTAAGTACCAATGTAGATAAAAAGATCTTTCAGACCCTGCAGACGACACTGACCAACTTCATAAACAACCGGAAGTGGACAAAAGATGCCTTTCAGGCAAATGAAAAGATCCAATGCAATTTTTTGCTGAATATTGAGCAGGAGATGGGCAACAATATGTATAAAGCTTCGCTGACTGTTCAGGCAGCCCGGCCGGTTTATAACAGCACGTATGATTCTCCATTGATCAATTTTATCGATGATAATGTAGTGTTCCGTTACCAGGAGTTTCAACCTGTTGAGTTCAATGAGAACAGGGTGCAGGGAAGTGATCCTTCTGTGGCAAATCTTCCTGCAGTGATCGCTTATTATGTTAATATTATTCTGGGCCTTGACTACGGTTCTTTTGCGCTTCGCGGCGGCGATGTATACTTTCAAAAAGCATGGAATATTGTAAATAATGCTCCTGAAAGCCGTGATATCACAGGATGGCGCTCTTATGAAAGTCAGCGTAACCGGTACTGGCTTTCGGAAAACCTGAACAATAATCGTTTTGCGCTGATACATGACGCGTTGTATTCCTACTACAGATCGGGGATGGATCTTTTTTATGAGAATGAGGATGAAGGAAGGAACGGGGTGCTCACCAGTCTCAATTTTCTGAATACATTGAACACGGAGAATCCGAATTCAATGATACTGCAGTTCTTTTTACAGGGGAAGAGCGTAGAATTGATCAAGGTATTTTCCAAGGCAGAAAAGGATAAAAAAACAAGAGCCGCCGATATTCTGTCAAAAATTGATATCACCAATGGCAATGCCTACAAAGAATTAAGATGAAGAGTACCTGGTTTATTTTTCTTTTGCTGATTGGGATAGTGTTTTCCTGTACAGATAAGAACAAACTGCCCGAAGGTGTTTTGGATCAGCCCAAAATGCAGGCTGTCATGTGGGATATGATCCGGGCGGCGGACTTTTTAAATAACTATGTTTTTTACAAAGATGCCAGTACGGATAAAGCCGCGGAAAGTCTGAAATGGAATGAAAAGGTGTTTAAGATCCATAAGATCACGCGTGAGCAGTTCGTGAAAAGTTACGCGTATTACCAGCAGCATCCCCAGAAGATGAAGGCTATGATGGATTCTATCGGAAAAATAAAAGCAGAACCGGAAGCTCAAAAGCCGGCAACAATGGATTCTCTGAAAAAGGATTCATCAGTAAAAGTTGCTGATACAGTGAAGAAAGCAGTGGTTGATACGGTAAAGCTGAACCGTAGACTCGACAGGATGCGAAAAGCAGCGTTTAAAAAATCTTCTGTTCAATAGCAACAGACTCAGCTACACTAACGATCTATATGAATAAACAGGTTCAATCAGCGGAAGAGGCTATCCAGGATATCAGCAATGGAAATGTGTTGATGCTCGGCGGGTTTGGTTTGTGCGGTATTCCTGAAAATTGTATCGCTGCACTGGTCAGAAAAGGCGTTACGGGGCTTACCTGCATTTCCAACAATGCGGGCGTTGACGATTTCGGAATTGGTCTTTTGCTGAAGCAAAAGCAGGTGAAAAAAATGATCTCTTCGTATGTGGGGGAAAATGCGGAATTCGAACGTCAGTTGCTGAGTGGAGAGCTGGAGGTTGAACTGATACCACAGGGAACGCTGGCTACGCGGTGCATGGCTTCAGGTTATGGGATGCCTGCGATTTATACGCCAGCCGGTGTTGGAACAGAGGTGGCGGAAGGCAAGGAAGTACGGAATTTTAACGGTAAAGATTATCTTCTCGAGTATGCGTTTGAAGCGGATTTTGCAATCGTGAAGGCCTGGAAAGGCGATACCCAGGGCAACCTGGTATATAAAGACACTGCGCGGAATTTCAATCCGCTGATGGCGATGGCGGGAAAGATCACTATTGCAGAGGTGGAGGAACTGGTGCCGGCCGGCCAGTTGGATGCAAATAATATACAAACTCCGGGCATCTATGTACACCGGATCTTCCAGGGAAGCGGGTATGAAAAGCGGATCGAGCAAAGGACCGTGCGTCCGAGAAGTGTGGTTTAATCATCAGGCAGTTTTAATTTTTACATCATGGCATTATCAAAAGAACAGATTGCTTCCCGCATTGCGCAGGAGTTGCAGGATGGATATTATGTGAATCTTGGTATTGGAATTCCCACGCTGGTGGCCAATTATATTCCGGCGGGTGTGAATGTTGTGTTGCAAAGTGAAAACGGTTTATTGGGTATGGGGCCTTTCCCCTGGGAAGGAGAGGAAGATCCGGATCTGATCAATGCGGGTAAACAGACCATCACCACTATTCCCGGTTCGGCATTCTTTGATTCAGCAATGAGTTTTGGGATGATCCGTGCGGGTAAGGTTGATCTCACAGTGCTGGGGGCGATGGAAGTGAGTGATACCGGAGATATCGCCAACTGGAAGATCCCGGGTAAGATGGTCAAGGGGATGGGTGGAGCGATGGATCTTGTGGCCAGTGCCAGGAATATTATCGTAGCGATGATGCATACTAATCCTAAAGGGGAATCAAAGCTATTACCGGCATGTTCTCTGCCGCTGACGGGAGTTAGGTGCGTGAAGAAGATCGTGTCGGATCTCGCCGTAATATCGGTTACACATGAAGGTTTCGAGCTGAATGAACGGGCTCCGGGCGTCAGTGTTGATGAGATAAGGGCAAAGACTGCGGGAAGACTGGTTATAAAGGGAGATATTCCGGAGATGCAGTGCTGATCGGTTAGTCGATCAGGTTATTCTTTACGGCAAAGAAAACAAGACCCGCGGTGTTTTTACTGCCAAAGCGTTCCATCAGCCTGTCTTTGATCGCTTCGACAGTACGGGGGCTGATGTCCATTTTCTGTGCTATCTCCTGTGCGGTAAACTCCATGCAGATAAACCGGAGTACATCTCTTTCCTTATCGCTGAGCGTGATCTCGTTGTTCAGGGAAGGAACCACTTTTTGACGCGAGTGTGATTTTTTGAGGAGGATCCGGTTTACAAAATTGTTCAGGTAATATCCTTTTTCAGATACTTCCATGATGGCCCTTCTGATCTCCTGGGGTTCAGCATTCTTCAGCATATATCCGTTCGCACCGTTCTCCATCAGGTGGTAAACAAATCGTTCATCTTCATACATGCTAAGCACGAGTACTTTGATGCCGGGATGTTGCTTGCTGATGATCTTGGTGGTTTCGATACCGTCTTTGCCGGGCATACGAAGATCCATCAAAACGACGTCGGGGTCTGACTGGGTGATGCCATTAAGAAGTTCATCGCCGTTCTCTGCTTCCTGAACGAATTTTATATTAGTGAACGGCCTCAGGGAAAGGATTACGCCTTTTCGAAAGATTTTATGATCGTCTGCAATAGCTACCTTGATGATTCCCATAAGTATCAGATAAAAGGTAAAATTAGCAAATAAACAGCACTATTGATAGGGTTCGTCCTTAGGTAATTCTATCGTTACTTTATAATAGGTCTGCGAGATGTCTTTTTCAAAATAAATGCTTCCCTGTACCACCCGTAAACGGCTGCTGATATTCTTCAGGCCGAGGCCGATATTGCTTTTGTTCAGTTTATCAAAATCGGTTTGAATAATTCCTCTTCCATCATGATGAATGCGAAGGTAGAATTTGTCGCCATGCACATTTTGAGTGAGGTGAATAAAGCTGGAGCTGCTGTGCTTTAAGATATTATTTACGAGCTCCTGGACTATACGGAATACGATCAGTTCTTTTTCCGGTTTGAGGCGATCTTTATAGTCGTGGAACCTGCTGCTGGCGTTCATGCTGCCGGAACCGCTGATCTTTTGGAAGAGGTCATTCACCGCAGACTCAAGGCCGAAGTTTTTGAGTGTCGGCGGCATCAGGCTATGACTGATATTGCGTACCAGCTGAATGGTGTCATCGATGATCTGCCGGGCCTGAAAAATGGATTGGAGCTGGGTGGCTTTGTCCTGGTTGACGAGATTTTCATTCAGGTAAAGCCGGGCAGTGGCAAGTAATGGTCCGGCATCATCATGCAGGTCTGCTGCAAGGCGCTGACGTTCTTCTTCCTGGAGTTTGATGGAGGCATTAAGCAGGATCTTCTGTTGTTCTTCTTCCATTTTTTGCAGCGTACGCTGATATCGGGACACTTTGCGCTGGTGGAATATGATGAACAGTACAAGGCCAACAGTAAGAACAAGCATGCCCATAGTGCCAATAAAGAGCACTGAGGAAACTCCTGAAGATGGGTTGGTGGCTTGCAAGAAGAACATAAAATGTAAAATAGGGAATTAGTTCATATCAATGTCCAGATATGGCATTTGGATCTGAGTGACTGCCTCTTTTTTTTTGACAGATAAGTCTGAGGCTTTAGATAGCGCAACTAGGAATAAAACATTCTTTATCAATTCTGCAATGTAAGTGTAATGGTAATAATTGTCGAATTCAGCTAAGGACATTTCTGTAACCAGAATATTGAAAAAAAATGATCCGCCTAAATAAATTAATAGCCCCATAGAAATCCAGAAAAGGTATTTGCTAAAAATACTTTCTGAGTCATCTATTTTAGATTGTTCATAAAGAAAAGAAAATATGTATAAAAAAATTATAATCGTTTCTATACCAACACCATAAGTATCCAGAACCAAGTTAGAATCAATCGTAGCCGGTTTAACTATAAATAAGGTAATTAGAAATGCTATAAAAATGATCGAGATAGCGATTAAAAATTTTCGTTTTCTCTTGCCAGCCGTAAGAAAAAATATCATTGTAAACACCAGATACTCGAACGGTGTAAACAAGTTTTGCAAAATCAAAAGTATATTGTAAGACTTTTCCTCTAGTAAATAATCAAAAACGCAGAGGAAAAAGCATACAATTATCCCGTATATACCCAAGATTTTTGGAAGTCTCCCTTTTTCTTTTGAAAAGAAGTAAAAAGCGGGAAAAGTTAAGTAGGAGATGGCGTTTATATAGTAAAAAAGTTTTTCTATTGTTTGGATTTTAACCAAAAATAGAAAAACTTTTAAAGGTTTAAAACTTTAATCGACTTATTCTTCCCAAGCCAGGCCAGAAAGGTCGTCAATTCTGATAACAGCCCTTGAAACGGTGAATTTTTTCATAACAGTAACGCTTTTTTTAGGTGCTTGAATCGATTCCGAGTGTAAAAATTGCGTCGAAAGGCGGGTATATCTACAGATATTTTGTTACTATAAAACCCTTATAAAGCCGTGAAATGCATGCTGGTAAAGGGTTTCATGGAAAAATACTTCGTATTTAGCCGCCTGAAATAAAGTGATTTTACCAGGCTAAAATAGTAATTTTACCATGACCTAAATAGGAAATTTTCTTAGGAAATTTCAGTTTCAGAGGAATTATCCACCCATGTGAATAAAAAAGCATATTTGTTTGGGCATATTTCGCCCCGTTAGCAAGCAGGAAAGAAGTTGATTGACATTGGATCTCGCTGGTATTTCAACGGATAATGGAAATCATGTTATGGACGGTTTAGCCCGTGGTTAGCGGGATTCGGGATATTGGATAAATTTGACGGATAGCCTTCGCCAATCAACTTATATCAAAAGTATATCCACATATTTGCGTGAACAAGAGCAGTATTGCTTGGTTTCCTTTTATCAGCAAATACGCGCAAAATCGTAAGCTTGCTACCCGAACGATGTGAAGTTTACGCTTGCAACGGGTAGGTTGGTGCCAAAAAGGGCCAGCCTGGGGTTGCAGGGATGGCCGGCAAGCGGTGGGCAATTTTTTGAAACTGAAAAAGATAGGGAAAATAAAAACAACTACTTTTGGCATCGGAAAAATACACCCACCTGTCTGTTGTTGTTTTTGTGCAGATTGCTGATGACAGGCTGCCATTCAGTTGATCGCATAAACCAAAGCTACTATGACAACTCAGCAGATTAAAGTCGCCATCGCTGACGATCACAAGATTTTCCGGGATGGGATACGTATGTCGCTTAAAGACAAAGAGTATCTCAAAATAATCTGGGAAGCCGAAGACGGAAAGGATCTGATGCATAAACTTCAACTGAAGCTTCCGGATATCATTTTAATGGATATCCGAATGCCGGAAGTTGACGGTATTAATGCTATCAACATGATCCGCAAAGAGTACGAAGGTGTAAAGATCATCGTGCTGACGATGTATGACGATCAGGAGATGATCACCAGAATGATGGAAATGGGCGCAAATGCATATCTCACAAAAACGACTGACCCTGAAGAGATATATCAGGCGATCCTTACGTGCATGAACGATGATTTCTATTTCAACGAGCTGGTTAATAAGGCAGTGCTTCTGAAACTTCAGCATAAGAAAACAGTGAGGCAATTTTATCCGAACCCGGTAAAGCTTTCTGAAAAGGAGATCAGGATACTAAAATTGATAGCAGAGGATAAAACCACCGAAGAGATTTCAAAAGAGGTCTTTTTAAGCCCACGAACAATTGAGACGATCAGGCAGAACATGAAGCAGAAAGTAGGTGCAAAAACGATCGCCGGCCTGGTCATGTACGCCATGCGCAACAAATTACTCGAATAGATATTACGCTCTGTTGGTTCGATATGGACAATATCAATGACTTTTTTTTTGACGGATATTACAAGGATATCTGGAAAGCGATCATTCCCGAGCAATTGACTTTGAAAGAAGTCCAGTTTCTCATAGATCATTTTCAGTTGATACCGGGTGACCGGGTATTGGACATGATGTGCGGCTATGGCCGGCATTCCCTTGCACTCGCTGAAAGAGGAGTGGAAGTTACCGCTGTAGATAATCTACCGGACTACATAAACGAGATACGCGCAAAAGTGGAAGAAAGCAGCTTGCCCCTGCAGGCATTTCAGCAGAGCGTTCTTGATTATCGCCCCGCGGGAAAATACAAATTGATCATTTGCATGGGGAACAGCCTTAATTTTTTTAATGCTGAAGAAACCCAGAAGCTTCTGAATAACTGGGCGGGAGCCCTTGAGGACGGCGGACATATTTTGATCAATAGCTGGTCTCTGGCCGAGACCGTTATCCCCAATTTTACTGAGAGATCAGAAGCAACTCATGGAGGCATCGATATAGTCTCCACATCGAGTTTCCTGTTTCATCCGACGCGCATAGAAACAGAAACACGAATGACAGGAGCAGGCGCTTCTTCTGAAAATAAGCTTGCGATCGATTACATATACTCTGTGAACGAGATAGGGATATTGTTGAACAATTCAGGCTTTCAGCTGGAGGAGATTTATGATATTCCGGGTAAAAAGAAATATGCGCTTGGATCCCCCCGCGCATATATTATTGCCAGACTTGCGCAGGAATGAGCTAAAAGGTCACAATGCCATGACGAATAGCGAGCATTGCCAGTCCTACGCGACTTTTTACATCCAGTTTAATAAACAGCTGATCGCGAAGGGTGTCCACCGATCTCGGGTTAAGCCCCATTTTTTGCGCAACCTCTTTATAGGTCAGATCTGAGCAGATCATTTGCATGAACTGGAGCTCCTGCGTGGTCAGCAGAGATTTCTCCAGAGGGATCTGCCCTTCGGTATTGCTTCTGAAGAGATTAATAAGCTTACCCGTTGTATGGTTTGAGTAGTAAAATCCTGAATTGACGACAGACCGGATGGCGAATTTAAGTTCCGCAGGATGAATATCTTTTTTCAGAAAGCCTTTGACTCCGGTTTGCAGCAGCCTTATCAGCGATAATTCTGAATCATACATTGTCAACATCAGGATTGGCAGCTGCGGGTGCGCCGTATGAAGATATTCAGCCGCTTCAAAGCCGTCCATTACCGGCATGTTCAGATCCATGATGATCAGATCCGGGACGATGCCGCTTTCTATTGCTTCTTTAATTTCTTTTCCATTAGAGGATTCATTTACTACGCGACAATTTTCAAAACTATTGATCAATATTGTTAATGCATTACGTAGCAGAACATGATCGTCTACGAGTGCGACTCTGATTATTCTTTCCTGTGGCTCCATGTTAAATCGGAATAGTGAATTTTAATGTTGTTCCTTTAGAAGGCGCGCTTGAAACTAGCATTGTTGCTCTGATCATTTTACTCCGAGCAGTCATGTTTCTGATACCAGCTCCTGACGAATAGTTTTTTTCTGAGAAATCACTCATCGAAAAACCTTTACCTCCATCTTGGATTGATAATACTAATTCTTGCTTCGTATATTTAAGATTGACGGAAGCTGATTTAGCGCCAGAGTGCTTTAGGATATTGTTACAAGACTCTTGAATAATTCTAAATATTATTAGTTCTTTTTGGGAATCCATATATATAGGTTCACCGTCAATCGCAAGGGTTATATTAATATTACTCAATTCTTCTATGCGTGTAATTTCTTTATGAATAGCCTGTATTAAACCGTAATTATTTATTATGTCAGCGTTCAGACTTCGTGAGATATCACGCAAATTCTCGATTGACTCTCCAAGTAGATTAACGGAAGAGAAGACTTGTTCTTTCATAACACTCATCTGAGAGAAGTCCAAAGTATTTAAGCGAAGCTTGACCAAAGACAATGTAAGCCCAACGTTATCGTGAATTTCTTGAGATATATGTCTGAATAAATTTTCTTGAATTTCTAATTGAGTAGTGGTGAGACTTTTTTCGTGACTTAGCTCTAACTCAGTTATAGATTGGGTATGAATAAGCTTTCTTTGTTGGTATAAATAGATTACCAGGATTAAAATGAACCCCAAAAGAAGGATTAGTACTGTCGTTATGGTAACAAATATTATGATATTGATTTTTTCGGAAGACATATGTATGCTCTGATTATCATTAAAAGCAGTATGATGTAAAAAATATAGAAAACAGAATAAAGAGTAGTCATAAGGTATAGATGACTTTTTCTAAGGTAATTCTCTATCAGAGAATAAGGGAGAGTACTTGTAATGAAAAAAGATAATCCCGAAACTATCCAGAAACTAGGTTCTTGTTTAAGATTTAGTATTGGAGGTTTCTTGAATAATTCATAAAAGTATCCGATACAAGGGACTAACAATATTATCGACTCTATAGTGTATACTCTCGATTGAGTTGTTTTTGAAATACTCCTGACGAACCTTTTGTCATGAATCAGTTCTATCAAATAGTAAATCGTGAAAATGATCGATATTAAAATAATGAACTGGCGCATTTTTTTACTCGATATGACGTGTATAAAGAAATGAGCAAATACAAAAAGCTCTATAATCGTTGAGGTGTAGTCTATGTAATGGTGAAAATTAAAGGTGTTAATAGAATAGTTCCAAACCTTTTCTGAGTAGATGTTTGCATAAAGAGATATAAATACTATCAGCAGAAATGCGATATAAACCGGGAAAAACTTCAACTCCTCATGAGTCTTCCTGTTCTTAAAAGAAACCCACAACGCTACTAAAAGCAGCATGACCAATATCGCTTCTGTAAAAAAGCAAACCTTCCAGTGTAAGTATATTTTCTCCATAACATCTCTAAAATAGTATTGATTTGACTTTTTAAGTCGGGAAAAAAACAAAAAGAAAACGTTTTTTTCCCGAGGATTACCGGATAATTTTTGATTTTAAATGTTACCCTTTGTTATGGATAATTGAAAACACTTAATTCTGATTTTAGAAGAAGAATGAGAGAAATTAGGAATGATCCTTTAAGATTATTTATGAAGCACAAGCAGGAAAAAACATTTTCTTCTGTTTTATTTCCCAATGGTTCAGCTTTCATCTTACATAGCTTACAAGCCGTCATTACTAAAAAACAGTACTTATGAGACTTAGATTGAAAGACCTGCTCGTGATGTTAAACACTGCCAGCCTCGCTGCAATAATTGTTTACCTTAAATATCCCGACCTGAACGCAGCCATGATCTGCGGGTTGGCAATATTTATTATCTGTATGCTTATTTATCTGTTTCTAAAATTTTCCTGGAAAAGAAGACAGCGCGATTATTAAAAACATAAACAAATGTATTTCTCCATTTATCTTAATCATACCTCCGCCTGTTTGCGGATAAAAGGAATGGAAATGCCAGGTTGGGATCCTGCCGCCCTGTTAGATGACCGACCCCGCCCAGCCAGAAACCGGCAGACAGATTTGCTTTGTTATCTATATATTCGCAAATGGCTCGTAGCATTTTTAGTATTGCATTGTTCTTACTCTCATTCTCTATTTCATCTCAGGCACAACAAGGAGGCGAGGATGAAGTGATTATCAGGCAGTTTATCGTTCGTGACTCCCTGTTCGCATCTTCCTCGCAACTATATCTTCATACTGATAAGTCGGTATACACCTCCAACGAAAATATTTGGTTCACTGCTTATTTATTACGCGCTAACCTCGCACTAAGTGAATATCATACACTGCATGTTTTACTCAGCCACCGTATTACGCATGAAGTGGTAGGCACAGGAGATTTTGTGATGATGCAGGGACTGGCCGCTGGAAATATTTTTATTCCGGATAGTTTCCCTGCTGGCGACTATAACCTGGTTGCCTATACAAATGCTGTTAACAAAGAAAGAAATCCTCAGGTTTTTCAGCAGCAGATCTCCATCAGATACGCAGGTGGTGATCCATTTCGCGTTGAACTGAAAGATTATAAGTTTACTGATTCCATCAGGTTTTTGGCGCAGGTAACCAATAAACAGATGTTCAATGCAACAGGTGCCTCTTTTAACTACGAAGTGTTTGGAGATGACAGGCTGATGAAGGCCGGACAGATGATCGTAACCCCTTTCGGAGAAGTGCCGGTGTCAGTGCAATCTGATTCCCTTGTCCGTAAGATGGATATGAAAGTGACCGTAAAAAAGGAAAAAGCATTGCTGGCATCCAGTATTCCCTTATCATTTTTAGATAGTCAGATATCTTTCAGATGGTATCCTGAGAGCGGCGACTGGATTGATGGTTTACCCACCCGGACCTCCTTTGAAGTGATCGATCGCTCTGGGAAAGCTGTTGCTGTAAAAGGACAGTTGCTGAAGAACGGCGTCCCTGTCGCGCAGTTATCCGCAGCCGCAGGCTTGGGGTTGATACAGATCACGCCGGATTCAAAAGGCATTTATTCAATATCGCTGGAAGGGAGCAATAAAAAGTTGATTTCCGCTGGAATTCCTCCTGTGAAAAGCAAAGGGGTCGTGCTTAATATAGACAGGGCAGTAACCAATGACACGCTCGTCGTAAAGCTTCAAAGCAAAAATGTTGGTAACAAATTTTTTTTACTGGTTCATGACTATCGCCAGGGGTATAATTTTTCTCCTTTACAGTTGAACGGGTCAACAGCATTGTTGCGCGTTCCACTCGATAGTTTGCCTGCAGGACTTGCCACTTTTACCGTATTCGATTCTGAATTGCAGCCATTGGCCGAAAGAACATTTTTTAAAGGATATGACTCGATCAGTGCTGCCCGGATCAAAACAGATTCACAGGTCTATCACCGCAGATCAAAAGTACAGCTTAAGATAAAAATGGAGGATGGTAGTGGTATGCCACTGCCAGGCAGTTTCTCCATAAGCACAGCTCTCACGAGAAGAGTTGACACGACGCGCTTCCAGGATATTGTACCGTACTTCTATTTCCGGGAATATGAAACAATGGGGTTAATTCCCCGGATTGCCGGATACAGCATCGGCTCGAAGGAAGATCTCGAAATGCTACTGCTCACCCGCTGCTGGACCCGCTATAATCAACCTTTGCAGCATAACACTGTAAATGCAGTGAACTGGGAAAGGGACCTGAGTATTTCCGGACGGGTTAAAAATCTGAATAATAAGAAACTAAAAAAGCCTGTAGCTGTCACTGCTTTTGGAGGTACCGGGCTACCCATTATGACAACAGATTCGTCCGGATATTTTGCATTTGCTCCGGAAATGACGGCACTTTTACCTGACCAGCATCTTAATGTGATCATCAATGAAAAGAATAAAGAGGACTTTACGATCGAGTTCAATCATGAAAAAGATTCATTGAACAAGGAGTTGGCTGGTTTATTCTATCCCGCTTCCGAAGGAGCGAAAGCCGTAATGCCTGCGGATGAGGAAACGCTGAATAAAGTGCAGACCTTAACAGCCGTTGTTGTAAAATCATCGGTCAAAAATCAGGATCGGTGGGGAGATCAGGGGACGTTTACCAGTAAGACTTGTTCTGATTATGTATGCATGAACAATATTCTGAACTGTGGCAACCATAGAAATGGAACGCCGGCTGTTGAAGGAGGTTTGTACCATTATCGGGGGAACACCGTTGTGTACCATTGCCCTGGCAGAAACGCGTATGGCGGCGCAGCGGAGTTACTGCATAAATTGAAAGGTCGCTATTATGCGAAAGAGTTCTATATAGCAGATTATGCCGAATTCAATCCTCCGGATCCTGAAAAGCTCAGTACGATCTATTGGTCCCCGCAAACTATTACCGATGAAAATGGCGAAGCAACCATTTCATTTTACACCAACGACCTTACGGGAGTGTTTACTTTAGTTCTTGAAGGGATAAATAGCAAAGGAGTTGTTAGCGGGCGTCAACTTATCCGGGTGGTAGAGTAGGAATGCGGCGCTTTAAGTTCCTTCGGGGCATTCGTGTTCTTCCGAGTACAAAAAGGAAACCCCTCCTTTCGGAGAGGTCCCTTACGTTACTGTTATGAAAGAAAAAGCGTTTAATAAATAGGGTCGAACCAGGAATCAAGTTTAATGTTCAATGGTTTTTGATCAAGCCATGTTTTTCATTTTGAACGGATCCAAAACGGGACTGTATCAAAAAAAATAGAAAGTTGATGGCCGGGAGAGTGTCGTCTGGTTTTATCAAAGGATTGGAAATAACTTTCTGGACGGTTTGGACATTGGATAGAGAAGGATAAACGAGTCATCCTTAGCGATCAACTTTCTGAAACAAAAATATATCCACAACGCAATGTTAACAAGAGCACTATCCCCTGATTTAAAAATTATGGTAAATACGGTACGGGTAGAAAAAGCTCTATTGCCATCTATCGTAAATAAACGATCCACCTATCGTATAAATTCACACTCAAGTAGTAGCGGTACTTTCCACAAATACCAAATCAAGTAGTTTTACTATGGTATATGTAACCGGAATTTTTCATCTTGCATCGGAATTAATACATAAGTCCGACTTTTTAATACCAATATCAAACCCATGAAAAATCACGAGACTAACTCTGTTATTAAAGTTGCCATTGCAGATGACCACGCGCTATTCCGTACCGGTGTCAAGACTTCACTGTCCAGCCGTAAGGATATACAAATGGTAGCGGAAGCAGAAAATGGGATGCAACTGCTCAACCTTCTCCGACATATCCAGCCCGATGTTGTTTTGCTGGATATACAAATGCCGATCATGGACGGCCTGACCACGCTCCCTGAGATCAAAAAACTCTATCCGGGTGTGAAAGTAATTATGCTCTCCATGCACAATGATCACTCAGTGATCTCACGCATGATGGAGATCGGAGCAAACTCCTACCTGACCAAAGAGTCTGGTTCTGAAATGATCTATGATGCTATCAAGACTGTTTTTGAACAGGATTTCTTCTTTAATGACCTGACTAACAAAGCATTGCTGAGTGGCCTGCGGACCAAGCGTACTGCAGAATCGTCTATGCCCCAGGATGTTCAGCTGACTGATAAAGAAATTACAATCCTTAAACTGATGTGCGATGAAAAAAGCACAAAAGAAATCGCGGATATTGTAGATCTCAGCCCCCGTACTGTGGAGGCTATTCGCGATAAGCTCAAAACCAAAACTGGCACAAAGTCGATGGCGGGACTCGTCATGTACGCCGTGAAAGCCGGTTTGGTTGAGCAAAACTAAAAAAACTACTTGCTTAGGTTCCAGCCGCTCCCCCGGAGCGGCTTTTTCGTTAGCCAGGGTACCCATATTCGATGGCCGGGTTTAGCCGGATAGAATAAGGTCACCAGACCACCTGGTTGGGGCTGGAGCCGCCTGCAGCCCATTTCGGATCAGGCCCGCCATCCGCCATCAAATTTTCCGTACTTTACGATCATTATCAACATTATGCATATTTGCTTCGATGGAAAGATTCTAAAAAGCGGAGAACCCGTCCTGTCTGCAGATGACAAAAGTTATCGCTACGGCGACGGTCTTTTTGAGACCATCAAAATGGTGAAAGGCCAAATGCCACTATTTGACCTTCACATGAACCGCCTTTTTAGTTCAATGCAATTGCTGGAGTTTTCCCCACCCGCCTTGTTTACGCCGGAAAAGCTCAAAACTGACATTATATCCGTTTGCAATAAGAATAATTGCACTGATCTAGCAAGAATCCGTTTGTCAGTTTCCCGTGGCAATGGGGGGATTTACGAATATGACCGCGACCGGATTCACTGTCTGATCGAATCATGGCCGGGTAATCCCTCCTATAATCAGCTCAACGAAAACGGCCTTGTGGTAGGGGTTTTTCCTCATGCGAGAAAAAGCATGGATCTCTTTTCCAGGCTAAAATCGGCGAACTATTTGCCCTATACCATGGCTGCCCGTTTTGCCAAACAACAGCAATGGAACGACTGCCTGCTTTTAAATACAGATGGTGCTATTGCCGATGCCTCTATTGCCAATTTATTTCTTGTAGATGGTGACGAGATCATTACCCCTGCCATCGGTCAGGGAGGTGTCGAAGGTGTTATGAGGCGATACCTGATCGACAAAATGCGGGAATCCGGCTTTGCCGTGGAAGAACGGGCCGTGTTTGTAAATGATGCAGCCGGCGCTGAGGAGATGTTTCTTACAAACGCAATGAATGGCATACGATGGGTTGGCCGCTTTGAAAATAAAATACTTAAAAATAACAAGACGCGTTCCTTATACCATCAGTTTATTGAAACGCTCTGGTCCTAATTCTACATTGGCTTTATGAAATCGCCCGTAAATATTTGCTGGTTCAGACGCGATCTGCGGCTGGATGACAACGCCGCTCTCTACCATGCACTGAAAGATGCCAACCCTGTTGTGCCGGTATTTATTTTTGATAAGAATATCCTGGACGGACTGGAAGATCGCGCAGACCGGCGCGTTGAATTTATCAGAGAAGCATTGCTGCATATGCAGGGGCAGCTGGAGAAGAAAGGCTCCACCCTCGATGTGCGATACGGCACCCCGGAAGATGTTTTTAAAGAGCTGTTGAAAGAGTATAAGGTAGAAAAAGTATTCACCAATGGCGATTATGAGCCTTATGCACGTGAACGGGATCAAAAGATCGCGGTTCTGCTCAAAGAGGCAGGCGCATCTTTCCATAGCTATAAAGATCAGGTTATATTCGAACGTAACGAAGTGATAAAGGACGATGGCACACCCTATACCGTATATACCCCGTACGCAAGAAAATGGAAAGCGCTTCTGAACGACTTTTACCTGAGATCATACCCCTGTAAAAAGTATTACAGGAATCTCTTTCAACAGGCATCTAAGAATATCCCGTCTTTGGCCGACATGAATTTCACCGCCGTAAGCAAACCGTTCCCGTCCGTGAAATGGAAACCGGCAACAGTTAAAGATTACAAGGGCCAGCGGGACTTTCCCGGTATTGAAGGAGGAACAACCCATCTCGGCGTGCACCTGAGATTTGGAACTATCAGTGTAAGGGAATTGGCCCGTGAAGCAGGTGCGCTTAATGAAACATTTCTTGGAGAGCTGATCTGGAGAGATTTTTTTCAAACTATTCTCT
Organism: Terrimonas ginsenosidimutans; assembly: GCF_022012415.1. Lineage (GTDB taxonomy): Bacteria > Bacteroidota > Bacteroidia > Chitinophagales > Chitinophagaceae > Terrimonas_A > Terrimonas_A ginsenosidimutans. The sequence goes on along the minus strand of NZ_JAKLTR010000004.1, from coordinate 28,923 downwards.
GGCATTTCCCACGCGTGGTACAGCATTCTTTCAGACCTGAATATGATAAGATCAAATGGCGGAATAACGAAGAAGAGTTCCGGGCCTGGTGTAGTGGAGAAACAGGATACCCAATTGTTGACGCCGGTATGCGTGAATTGAATGACACCGGTTTTATGCACAATCGCGTCCGCATGATCACCGCTTCATTTCTTACAAAGCACCTGCTGATCGACTGGAGGTGGGGTGAAGCTTATTTTGGAGAAAAATTACTGGATTATGATCTTTCGGCAAACAATGGGAACTGGCAATGGGCCGCCGGAACGGGCTGCGATGCAGCACCCTATTTCAGGATCTTTAATCCGTATATACAAACGAAAAAGTTTGATGCGGATCTTACTTATGTAAAAAAATGGGTGCCTGAGTTTGAAGAACTGACTTACCCGCGGCCAATCGTTGAACATGAATTCGCCAGGGAAAGATGCCTTAAGGCATACAAAGCTGCGTTGAATAAGTAAGAAGAAATGTCGGAATATAAAGTCAAATGGCCCCGGATCACTCCGGGGCCATTTGACTTTATCAAAATGATTCAGGATGACTACAAAAAGAGTTCAGCCTCTTCCTCCATTTTTCCCGGATTGATCTTATTGAATACATCAGCCAGTGTTGCGATCGCTTTCTTCCCTTCTTCCCCAAGCGCCAGTGAATAATTGTTGACATAAAGATCAATATGCTGTCTCATTACATCTTCACTCATTGCCTGGGAATGCGCTTTCACATAATCCGTCACTTCAGGATAGTTTGCAAATGCATAGTCAAGGCTCTTGCGGATCAGCTCATCAACTTTCTGGGCTACTCCTCTTTTTACTGACTGGCTGATCGCAATTCCTCCAAGCGGGATCGGCGCTTTCATTTTTTCTTCCCAGTATTCACCGAGATCTTTTACTTTTTTCAGTCCTTTATCCTGGTAAGTAAAGCGGTTTTCATGAATGATCACCCCCAGCGCGCTTTCTTTATTCACAACAGCCTGTTCAATCTCAGAAAAGATCATGAACTTTTTATTGGTGGCTTCAGGGTAAGCGAAGCTGAACAGCAGGTGAGCGGTGGTGTTGACACCGGGGAGCGCAATCGACGCATCTCCAATTCCGTTTTCGTAAACCGCCGGATCATCGTTTGTGATCAGGAGCGGGCCGACTCCCTTTCCAAGCGCACTACCTGAGTTAAGCAGGATGTATTCGTCAAGCGATTGAAAGAAAGCAGGAAAACTGAGTTTGGTGATATCCAGTTTGCCTTGCAATGCCCATTGATTGAGGGTCTCAACATCTTCCAGGGAAGTTTCGAATTCCAGCCCTTCAGTATCTATCTTTTTATTTACCAGTGCGTCAAAAATAAAGGTATCGTTCGGACAAGGGGAAAACCCAAGGGTTAGCTTCATGTTTTGTATTGTTTGATGGAGATCCGGGTTGGTCTGAGCCCGTTCTCCTGGCATAAATGATCTTAATCTTAAATCCGCGCCAAATATCCGGATTAATTTGATGTTTACAGGCTGTTCAACAAGCGGATTAACTCATTGTTAAGATTGGCCACAGAATCTTTGATGTTCCATTTCTTTTTATTGCGTTCGCCAACATAATTGGATACACCACGCAGCTGCATAAATGGAATATTTTCCATTAAGGAAACGTAGTGCAGGGCAGCTCCTTCCATCGATTCTACCACGGGTTTGTACTTCGCTGTATAATGATTGATAGCTTGTTTTGATGTGGTGATCTGATTAACAGAAACGCCGGCTACTTTTTTCAAACTGTTTTTTTTCAGGAGGTGCAATCCCGGATTGACAAGCCATCCGCCTTTATAGGGAGGATGGTTGGGCTTTACGAAACCCATGTCGAAAAGTGAATGGAAAGTACTCTTTTCTGTTACCCCGAGATCAGCAACCGTGTCCTTCTTTACCGCGAATACAGTGCCTAAGGCAACTGACAAGTCGAAACAACCCGCAATACCTGCCTGTATGATCAGGTCGGGCTTTTTTACCTGGATCTGGCGCTGCAAATTGTAGGTCGTCGCCATTAGGCCGACTCCGGTAATGGCGACATCAACCTGGATATCTACATAGAACGGGACATCGCTGTTGCGATAGTGCTGAATAAACGGGGCGATCTCAAAGGCGGTGGCGGCAACGAGCAGACAGTTCATCAGCGGGAATATTGTTATTTAAAGGAGATCAAAAATAACCGATGAAGCTGAAGTTTACTTTTTTTCCGGGGATATAATTCCAATGTCGTTTAAGGATTTTCCCGAAAGTTCATTCGATGACCGATGGCCGATGACCGATGACCGATGGCCGTTGGCCGAAAATACATATACCTACTAGTGTCAATACCCTATACCAATTAGCAGCAATAGCTTCCATCCAAATGCGGCACCCGGCCATCGGCCATCGGTCATTGGTCATCGAGTTCTTTAGGTTACTCCTGCGCCAGATGGGCGATTTTTGTCTTGAAGAGTAACGAAGGCTGCTTTTCAGGCCTTTAAGCAACCCCGTTTTCCCGGCTTCCCATGGTTTACCCGGATTTGTTTTTTTATCTTACTTTTGCAGGCTAATTTAACGCAGATCAATATATGGTGTACCTGACCAGGGTAGAGCACTTCAATGCGGCTCATAAGCTCTATAACCCCGCCTGGAGCCTGGAGAAAAATGAAGAGGTATTTGGTAAATGTGCCAATGAGAACTGGCATGGACACAACTACGAGTTGTACATAACGGTGAAAGGAACGCCCAACCCCGATACCGGCTTCGTTTTTGATGTAAAGCGGCTTAGCGATATCATCCGCGAACATGTTATTGAAAAAGTGGATCACCGCAACCTGAACGTTGATGTTGAATTTATGAAAGGTCAGATGTGCAGTACCGAGAATCTTGCCATAGCGATCTGGAAAGAACTCACCGTCCATCTTCCGTCAGCAGTGCAGCTTCATTGTGTTAAACTCTACGAAACCCCACGGATCTACGTGGAATATTTTGGAGGATAAGAACATTCGCCATTTTAACTTGTTGATATTTTTTACTGGTAGTAATTGGATCAAATGAATAAGGTAGCTGTTTTCCGCAAAGAACATTTCAACGCAGCTCATCGCCTGTATAACAGCGATTGGGATCAGGCGACCAATGACCGTGTTTTTGGCAAATGCGCTTTACCAAATTATCATGGTCATAACTACGAGCTTGATGTGAAAGTAGTAGGAGAGCCTGATGCACGTACTGGATTTGTGATGGACATGAAAGAGCTGAGCAGCCTGGTGCAGCGTGAAATACTTGCTCGTTTTGATCACCGGAACCTCAATCTGGATACAACCGAGTTCAAAAACCTAAATCCTACCGCTGAGAATATTTCTATTGTGATCTATAATTTATTGCGTCCTCATATCGCAAAGGAATTAGACCTGCAGATCAGGCTTTATGAAACGCCAAGAAACTTCGTGGAATATCCCGCGGAGTAAATTTGTTGAACAGTCGAACAGCACAGCTATGGCATATAAAAAGATAGAAGAGTATGATGAAGCCGTTACAAATGGCCTGATCGGAAATTATAAAGATGTATTGAACCTGCTTGGTGAAGATGCCGAAAGAGAAGGGTTGCAGAAAACTCCGGAGCGTCTTGCCAAGGCCATGCAATTCCTGACACAGGGATACCAGACAGATGCGCATGCTATACTCAATTCCGCTAAGTTTCATGAACCGGTCAGTGAGATGATCGTTGTAAAAGATATCGAACTATACAGTATGTGCGAACACCACATGCTGCCATTCTTTGGCAAGGCGCATATTGCATACATACCTAATGGGTGGATCACCGGCTTGTCGAAGATCGCCCGCGTGGTGGATGCATATGCCCGCCGTTTACAGGTACAGGAGAGATTGACCGTTGAGATCATGAATGCGATCAAAGAAACACTGAATCCTGTGGGCGTGGCAGTTGTAATTGAAGCACAACACCTTTGCATGATGATGAGAGGCGTGCAAAAACAAAACTCAGAAACAACTACCTCGGCTTTTGACGGAGAGTTTCATAAAAACTCCACCAGAAGTGAGTTCCTTAAACTGATCGGATCGAACCTTAATCACCGCTGATTATTTTATATATTGTGTTATAAAGATTTTTTTTCTTAAAACCTTTGTGGCACTTTTGTTTGTATAACTACCATTTACAATGAAGCATGCCTATGTTTTTCCCGGTCAGGGATCCCAGTTCCCCGGAATGGGAAAGGAGCATTATGATAACAGTGCATTCGCCAAAAAATTATTTGAACAATCCAATGAAGTTCTCGGCTTCCGTATCTCAGATATAATGTTTGGCGGTACTGAAGAAGACCTGAAACAAACCAACGTTACCCAGCCAGCCGTATTCCTTCATTCTATCATCGCCTTTCGCAGTATAGATGGAGCCAGGCCGGAGATGGTGGCAGGTCATTCCCTTGGAGAGTTTTCCGCACTTGTTGCAAATGGAACCCTCAGCTTTGACAGTGCACTTCAGCTTGTAGCGATCCGTGCCAAAGCAATGCAACAGGCTTGCGAAGCTAACCCTTCCACCATGGCTGCGGTCCTTGCACTGGCCGACGAAAAGGTGGAAGCGATCTGCAAAGAAGTACAGGATGAAACAGGTGAGATCGTTGTACCTGCAAATTATAACTGCCCCGGTCAGCTTGTGATCAGCGGAACCATCAAAGGTGTAGAAATTGCCTGCGAAAGAATGAAGGCTGCTGGCGCAAAGCGTGCGCTCGTACTTCCTGTGGGCGGCGCATTCCATTCTCCACTGATGGAGCCTGCTAAAAAAGAACTGAAAGCAGCGATCGAATCCACCAACTTTCATACACCAACCTGTGCCGTGTATCAGAATGTAGTGGCTAAAGCTGTCTTCGATAAAGAAGAGATCAAGCAAAACCTGATCGATCAACTGACCGGCCCTGTTCGCTGGACCCAAAGCGTTCAGGCAATGATCGCCGACGGTGCATCCATATTCACAGAAGCCGGCCCAGGTAAAGTACTTCAGGGGCTCATTCAAAAGATCAACAAAGAAACACAGGTACAAGGCGTAAGCTGAGTCACCTGCCCAAAATAAAAACGCGCAATAGCTTAATCCCTATTGCGCGTTTCTTTTTTCAAAAAGATAAGAACGTTTGCAACATTAAACTGCCCTCCTTATCCTCCTTTACTCTATTAGCTTATCGAACAATTGATCCACCCTCCATCAAACTCTGCATTATACTTTTTATAGAAATTGATACCAGGCTCATTCCAGTCGAGCACCTGCCAGACCATTCCGGTAAACCCTTTCTCTTTTGTTTCCTTGATCAACTGGTCAAAAAGAAGTTTGCCAAGGCCTTTGCCTCTCATCTTTTCTGTAACGACCAGGTCTTCCAGGTAAAGCCGCTGACCTTTCCATGTAGAATAACGGATATAATAAAGCGCGAATCCCTCTACTTTGCCATCCACTTCGGCTACAAAAGCCCACCATACAGGCTGATCACCAAATCCGCTTTCCACAAAATGATCATAATTGACTGTTACCTGTTCCGGCGCCTTTTCATAGATCGCCAGTTCCGTGACTAGTTCCATCAATCTCGTACAATCTTCTTTTACCGCTCTTCTTATTTCTATTGCCATTTGAAATTAGTTTGAAAGTGACTGCTCAAGATCATTAATGATATCCTGTATGTTTTCGATACCAACATTCATCCTGATCAGGCCATCCGTGATCCCATATTTTTCGCGAAGCTCTTTTGGTACGCTGTAATGCGTCATTGAAGCGGGATGTGACAACAATGTATCGCATGTGCCAAGAGAAACAGTGCGTACACACATTTTCAACTTATTCATGAAGGCTATCCCACCCTGCAAACCTTCCTTCAGCTCAAAGCTTAACATGGCTCCGGGATGACGCATTTGCTTCAATGCAATATAGTGGTCAGCGTGCGTCGCAAGACCTGTGTAATTCACTTTTGCTACGGCAGGATGTTGATCCAGATAATTGGCAACCTCAACAGCGTTATGGCAATGTTTTTCCATCCGGATCTCCAGTGTCTTCATTCCATTGATCAGGAGAAAAGCATCAAATGAATTGGAGTTGCCTCCGAGCAGGCGATGGACCTTTGTTACATTCGATGTCATTTTTTCAATGTCCTTACCAAGCAGGATCCCGCCAATTGCTGTACCATGGCCATTGAGGAATTTCGTTGTTGAATGCGCTATATAATCAACTCCGTATTTAAATGGCTGTTGCAGATACGGCGTGGCAAATGTATTATCACACGCAACGATCAATCCATACTTCCGGGCGAGTTTGGTCAGCTCTTCGATGTCCACGCACTGGATGGTTGGGTTTGCGGGTGTTTCTATATAAAGCATGCGGATGGAAGGATCCTGTTTCATGGCTTCTTCCGCTTTGTTCAGATCGCGCAGATCAATGATCACGGATCCGATCCCAAGATTAGGGAGGATCCGATGAATAAGTTCTTCTGTTCCTCCATAGAGTGAAAAATGAGAAAGCACTTTATCACCACTCTTTAGCTCAGCTAGCATAAGGGTGGAGATCGCTGCCATACCAGAGGCATGGAGAATTCCTTTTACTTCCATGGACAGACCGAATGTTTCCAGCGCCGCAATTTTCTGTTCTGCTTCATTCATTGTCGGGTTCCCCCAGCGGCTGTAGATATAACCTTCTTCTTTTCCGCTGAAACGACGCATGCCCTGCTCCGCTGTATCATATACATAGGTGCTGCTGGCGTATATCGGGACGAGGTGCGCATAAGAAGGATCTTTCTCATGACCTCCATGAATTGCCAGTGAACTGAAGCCTGTAAGTGAAGATTTGTTATCCATGATGAGCCTTTTTGAGGGTTCAAAAGTAGGCGATTCGTATGAGATTATTTTGAGGACCACGAGCAACGGACAGCAGACCGCTTACGATGTTTGAAAGACCTGCTTACTCCATTAACGGATCATGTATAACAGGATCGTACGCGGTCTCTTCCTATGCCTCCTGCGACGCAACTATCTCCTTCTTCAACCATAGCAATACGGGCAATATATTGATGTCATTGATCTTGCTTGTATCAATGGCATTCATCTTCTGCTCCAGTTTCCTGCTTTCTTTTGCCGGGATCTGTTTAAGATTGGCATGCCTGTCTCCCAGTTGGAAGAAAGTTTCCAGTAATTCGATCACTGCCAGTTGTTCACGACCGTATTCTTCAGCAAGTTTCGTATGCAGCAGGTTATATGCTTCCTTATATGCCCATTCCATATCACCTGCGAGATAAAAATAGATGCTGCTGATGATCCGGAAATAGACCCTGTGCTGAAGTGGAATAGTGGTATAGTTTGCCGGAAGGTTTTGTTTGATATCGGCTGTCTTCCTTAACCCAATGCTCGCGATCAGCCGGTAGATCGTATACCAGTACTGCGCATAGCCGTCTTCATTTGCGCCTTTCTGAAGTTGTTGGAGTACTTCGATCGCTTTTTCATACTGACCTATGTTCAGCAGGTTTATAGTGTAATTGGAATACAATTTATCTTTTGAAGCAAGACCCTTGATCTCCTTAGCGTAATCATTGATGGCTTTGCTGAGATACGTGTCTGCCTGTTCAAATTCGCCCAGTTGCTGCAGTGTCCGTCCAATACCCAGCAGGATGTTCACCAGCAGATCTGTGGTATACTGATCGCGGTAATCATGTGATTCCAGGGCTTCATAAGCTTTCAGAAAATGAGCAAGTCTGCCTTTGCCATCTGTATAAAACCCTGCGCTGCGATGGTGGTAATAAGTACTTAACGGATGCCCCGTATGATTGGTGGCGGGACCGGTAGCTTTTCTTTCGGGGGCTTGCTGTTCCGCTGGTGCCTGGCCGAGTAATTTTTGATAATAATATTCCAGCGCTTTGTAGAAACCCTGCATATTCTCCTGGGCGGATACCTGCTTTTCGAGGATCTCGGCAGCCTTAAGGGTGGCGCTATTGAAAAATTTGGCCTTTTCCTCATAATCCCTGACGGCTGAGAACTGGTGCTGATAAGCCAGATCGAAATACCAGTTCTGCATATCGAGCACATCACCAAACCGGAATGCCTGTTCGGAGGCTGCAGCCGTTTTGTCGAAGGATTCAAAAAACAGGTCATACAACTGGAAGTGCTTATACGCGCGAAGCTGGAGTTGCTGGCGGAATACATCATCCGTATCCAGTAGTTCTTCAACGCTTTTCTGAAGCAGGAATTTATCCAGCTTTTGCCTTAGCAGGCGAAGCTCGTTGCGGAGCAGGTAGTCCTTGGATGGTTCGTAGTTGGTCCCGTATATATTTTTATACAGGTATTCTTTGGTGATCTCTTTGGGTGGAAGGTTACGGATCAGATTGAATAGTTTCAGTGATGCGGAACGTTTGTCCTGCATCAGCAATTTTTTCAACGCTTGCGCATGTTTTGCAGTCAGCTGGTGGCAGATCTGTATGGCAGGGTTTTTATGCATGATGAAAGTTGATGTCCACAAATTACTAAATGAAAACACTTAAAAAATCATCACGGTGAAAGATTCTTGTTTCAAAATATACATTGGTAATCAATGATCAACCTACATGCATAGGGTTCAATTTTGTATCACATCAATATCAAATCGCAGTTTTTATCCATCTCCGGAACCCTGAGATTTGTTCAGGAATTAAAAACGGAGTGTTCTTTTAGTGTAGTCATCACAAACTACCATTCTCTTCTCTGGTTAAACCGGTGGGGGGCCTGCCTTAGAAAACTGTTACCATTAAACCCAATTGTGTGGTGTCTAACGACCCGCACAATTTGCGTTTTAGGGGGTAGGAATCGATGATCGTTGACCGTTGTCCGTTGACCGTTGTCCGGGAGTCAAGCGAAGTGGAATAAATTGGATATTCGGTTTATAAATGTAAAGGGAGGGGCTATCGTTATCAACGATAGCCCCTCCCTTTACATTTATATCCGGTCAACGGTCAACGGTCAACGGTCAACGGTCAACGGTCAACGGTCAACGGTCAACGGTCAACGGTCATCCTCTCTAATACGCCCATTTCACCAGCGTCGCGCCCCACGTAAATCCACCGCCAAATGCTGCCAGCAGGAGGTTGTCGCCTTTTTTGAGTTTGCTTTCCCAATCCCACAGACACAATGGAATAGTGCCGGCAGTAGTGTTGCCATATTTCTGGATATTGATCATTACTTTTTCCTTTGGCAGGCCTACACGGTTAGCCGTTGCATCGATGATGCGCAGGTTTGCCTGGTGCGGAACGAGCCATGTTACGTCGTCGCCGGTCAGGTTATTTTTTTCGAGAAGTTCAGCGCTGATATCCGCCATGCCTTTTACGGCAAATTTGTAAACTGCCTGACCTTCCTGGTATACATAATGCAATTTATTCTCGACGGTTTCCTTGCTTGCAGGCATCGCGGACCCGCCGGCTTTTAAGTGAAGGTGATGACATCCGGATCCATCGCTTCTCAGCAAACTGTCCTGGATTCCGTATCCTTCCTGGTTCGGTTCGAGCAGCACACCGCCCGCACCGTCACCGAAAATGATACACGTGGTGCGGTCTGTGTAATCAACGATCGCACTCATTTTATCGGCACCTACCACGATCACTTTTTTATAACGACCGCTTTCAATAAAGGAAGTGCCCATTGTCAGGGCGTACAGGAAACCTGAACAGGCCGCTGAAATATCAAAGCTGAAAGCGTTTTTCAAACCGGCTTTATCACACGCAATGTTTGCGGTGGAAGGAAACACCATGTCCGGCGTAACAGTCGCCACTATTACGCATTCCACTTCCGATGGATCGATACCGCGCTTGCGGCAAAGCTCCTGTAATACCGGCACTACCATATCCGAAGTGCCTTTCCCTGCTCCTTTAAGTATCCTTCTTTCTTCAATGCCCGTTCTTGTGCGGATCCATTCGTCTGTAGTATCCACCATTTTCTCCAGATCAAAATTGGTCAATTTGTCTTCCGGCACATATCCTCCCACGGCCGTGATCGCTGCTGTAGTTTTATTGCTCATCTTGGAATGTTTGTTAAAAAAGTAGCCAAAGGTAAGGGGAAAATTGTTGTCCGTTGCCCGTTGTCCGTTGACCGCGAATCGCTACAACCGATGCTTCTGCTTTCTAAGAAAATATGTAGAGTGAATTCATACTCAACCCTGTTTTAATTCCGGACAACGGTCAACGGGCAACGGACAACGATCGGGATTTCCTATTTTCGCGCCATGATAGCATATCTCAAAGGTGATTTCGTTCAAAAAACTCCAGCGTCTGTATACGTGGATGTAAATGGTGTAGGGTATGAAGTGTTGATCAGCCTGAACACCTATTCAAAGATCCAGGAGTTGGACAAGGGGCTGCTGCACACCGTCCTGATCATCCGGGAGGATGCACATATCATATTCGGCTTCTTTGAGCCGTCTGAAAAAGAAATGTTCCAGCAACTGATCAGCGTTTCGGGCATCGGGGCTTCCACCGCCCGCATGATGCTTTCCTACCTCAAACCCGAAGAACTGGCCAGGGCGATCGTGCATTCCGATATCAAAACCCTCGAAGGGATCAAAGGGATCGGAAAGAAAAGCGCAGAACGCCTCGTCCTCGAGCTGAAAGACAAACTCTCCAAACACCCCGTGGAGACAAATATTTCCCCTCTGAAAAACAATAGCTTGCAACAAGATGCGTTAAATGCTCTGATAGCTTTAGGTATCAACCGGACGGCCGCCGAAACGGCGATCAAAAAGACCCTTTTATCAGAACCAAATCTGCTGGTAGAAGAGCTGATCAAAAAATCTCTCCGTATCCTCTGATTGCTAAACATTTCTGGAACTAATTGATGTTGAGAACTTGAAATTCTGGACTGCCCATATATTCCGTACGTTGGTGTGCGTTACCATCTTACTGGCCCTTCGTGGGCAGGCGAATGCGCGTTTTCTCCCGGCAGGCTTCCAGGACACTACCGCCCGGCGGGATACCTCACCCCTTCGATACCCGATCCAGGACCGCTACGGTGATCCCTATTCAAGCCCCAATAAAAACCCGTTTGACCTTAAAGACAGCGCCTTTCTTAAAAGAGATGTTCAGTACGATCCGCTGACCGGGGAATACTATATTATAGAAACAGTCGGAGGAAAGAATTACCGCACCCCGGTTTCTTTCAAACGGGATGAATTCCTGAAACTCCAGGGAAGAAAAGACGAAGCGGAATATTTCCGCAAAAGAGCGGATATGATGAGCGAACTCAACCGCCGCCTGTTCCAACCGAAATTCCAAAGCTCACCGAACTGGTTCAACCGCATCGTCGGATTCGGAAAAGTAGATATCAAACCATCCGGTTATGTTGGCCTGCTCATGGGATACCAGGGACAGAACATCAAAAATCCTACCCTGCCGGAAAGGGCAAGAAGAAATGGCGGACTGGATTTCAACATGAACGCTCAGCTCCAGGTGGATGCACAGATAGGAGATAAGCTCAGACTTCCCATCAACTATAATACACTTGCCAACTTTGATTTCGAAAACCAGCTGAACCTGAATTACCAGGGTAAGGACGATGAGATCATCAAACAATTCCAACTGGGTAACGTGAATTTTACCTCAAAAGGAACCCTGATCCCCGGCGCTCAATCCTTATTCGGGGTAAAAACACAGGCTCAGTTTGGGAAGCTGTTCGTTACAGGCGTACTCGCCAACCAGCGTGCACAACGACAGAGCATTAATTCGCAGGGCGGATCTTCCGCACAGACCTTTGCGATCAAAGCAGATGAATACGAAGAGAACCGCCACTTTCTTTTAGCACAGTATTTCCGGCGGAACTTTAATAATGCCATGAGAGAGTTGCCGATCGTAAACTCCAATGTGCAGATCCAGCGTATGGAAGTGTGGGTGACCAACCGGACCGGTGCCACCACAGATACAAGGGATATCGTGGCGCTGATGGACCTCGGTGAAGGCAATCCTTTCACCGGACCTCCGGGCAACCCGGATGCCCTGCCGTATAACACGGTCAACGGACTTTACCAGACACTTGCCTCAAATCCGAATTCCAGGAACTCTTCACTCGTACAAAGTACCCTTACCTCGATCGGCCTGACTGCTGTTCAGGACTTTGAAAAGACATTTGCCCGCAAGCTTCAGCCAAACGACTACTATTTCAACCCGCAGATCGGCTTTCTGTCGCTTAACCAGCCGCTGCAGCCAGACGAAGTGCTTGGCGTCGCTTACCAGTATACATATAATGGAGTAACCTACCAGGTAGGTGAATTCTCACAGGATGTGCCGCCAGACACAACCGGCGCAACCCAAAAAGTTCTGTTCCTCAAATTACTGAAAGCAACTTCTCAGAGAACCAATCTTCCGATCTGGGACCTGATGATGAAAAACGTTTACTCCGTTGGCTATGGCCAGCTGGAAAGAGCGGATTTCAAACTTGATCTTTTATACGAAGAGCCAAGCCTTGGTGAAAAAAGATATCTGCCGCCAGCGGATGTATTACCTGCTTATGAAGGTCAGCCACTGATCTCTTTGTTGAACCTCGACCGGTTAAATAATCAGAACGACCCCCAGCCGGATGGAGTGTTCGACTTTATCGAAGGATTTACCGTGCTCTCCTCTATGAGCCGGGTGATCTTCCCGGTACTCGAACCCTTTGGCCACGATCTGGATTATGTCTACCCAAGCGCAGTCGAACGACAAAAATATCTGTATTACCCGCTTTATGATACGATCAAAGCGATCGCCCAGACATATGCTAATCTGAACCGTTTCCGGTTAAGTGGTAGGTCGAAGACGACTACTCAAAGTGCAGGTGAATATCAACTTGGTTTCAATATTCCAAGGAACTCCGTTACAGTCACCGCAGGCGGTCAAACCTTACAGGAAGGCGTTGATTATGATATTAACTATGATCTCGGAACACTCCGTGTGATCAACCAGGCGATCCTGAACTCCGGGGTGCCGGTCAATATTCAATATGAAAACCAGGCTGCATTCGGCATACAACAGCGAAGCTTCCTGGGATTGCGGCTTGACTATCTCGTTAATAAAAAATTATCGGTCGGTGGTACATTGGTCCGTTTGAGCGAGCGTCCGTTCTTCGTCAAACAATCTTATGGAGAAGATCCTATCCGCAATACGATGTATGGCCTGGATGCAGATTACCGCAGCGACTGGCCAAGACTTACCAAATTCCTGAATAAGCTTCCTTTCTATAAAAGTGATGCAATGTCATCCATCACTGCTTATGCGGAAGCAGCGGTATTGCAACCCGGCCACGCGCCGCAGATCGGTAAGGGAGGAGAGGGCTTGTCTTATGTCGATGATTTTGAAGGAACACGTTCTGCCATTGACCTCCGTTTCCCGCTGATCAACTGGCAGCTTTCATCTGTACCGCAACAGTTCCCCGAGTCGCAGCTGAACAATGATCTTGCCAGCGGCTATAACCGTGCAAAACTTGCATGGTATAATATCGAACCTGTATTGCAGGAAAGAAATAATAATAATAACCCGCTCGCCGGAAACCGCGATGAGTTGTCCAAACCTGAAACACGCCAGGTTTTCCAGACAGAGATCTTCCCGCAACGGACGAATGATTTTGGCCAGGGATTGCTCACCACCTTCGACCTTGCGTTCTATCCAAAAGAAAGAGGTCCGTATAACTTTGAGAACAGGGCCGGCCGGATCAACCCGGATGGATTACTGACCAACCCCGGACAGGCCTGGGGTGGTATCCAGCGGAATATTGACCAGACCGATTTCGAAACCGGTAATATCGAATATATCGAATTCTGGTTGCAGGACCCTTATGTGCTGAATACCACACGTACCGGTGGTAAACTGTTCTTTAACCTCGGTAACATTTCTGAAGATGTATTGAAAGATGGTAAACGCCAGTATGAAAATGGCTTGCCAACACCAACCAATAATGCACAGGTTGATAATACGACCGTTTGGGGTAAAGTACCATCCAATCCTCTGCAGGTGACCAATGCATTCAGCAATGACCCTGCAGACCGTCAATATCAGGACGTTGGTCTGGATGGCCTTACCGATGATGAAGAAAGAACAAAATTCCAGTCGTACCTCACCGGCCTTCAGGCAATCTCTCCTTCAGCCTATGCGCAGGCGGTGAATGACCCTTCAGCAGACAATTTCCGACCATACAGAGATGCGAGCTATGATGCGATCAACGCCGGGATCTTAAGACGATACAAAGACATCAATAACCCACACGGCAACTCGCCCATTGCAACCGCGAGCACCCAATTCGTAAACGCATTCACACAATATCCCGATGCAGAAGAAATGAACAGGGATAATACACTCAACGAGGTGGAAGAGTATTTCCAGTATGAGATCGACATCACTCCAAACATGCAGGTGGGATCGAACTTCATTACGGATATCCGCCGGGCGGAAAACATCAGGCTGCCAAACGATCAGACAAGATCTGAAAACTGGTACCTGTTCCGGATCCCTGTTTCTGAATTCACCAGCAAAGTGGGGAATATCCCCGACTTTAAATCGATCCGTTTTATCCGGATGTTCGTATCAGGATTTGAAGATTCTGTTGTAATGCGTTTTGGTAAACTCGAATTGATCCGTAACCAGTGGAGAAAATTCCAGTACCAGATCGATACAACAGGAAACTATGTAACCCTGCCTGCCAACAATCCTGCGATATTCAATACACTGGCGGTTAACGTGGAAGAGAATGATCAGCGCAGTCCGATCCGCTACCGTATTCCTCCGGGCATCGAACGTCAGCAGCAATTAAGTAATAATAACGTTCAGCTTTACCTGAATGAACAGGCTTTGAGCGTTCAGGTAGATAACCTGCCGGCTGCTGAAACCCGTGGGGTATTCAAGAACATGAACCTTGATATGCGTCAGTACGGTAAACTGCGTATGTTCATTCATGCTGAAGCAAGACAGTTTGATAACATGATCACTGATGGATCACTTACCGCGGTAGTTCGTTTTGGTAGTGATCTTCAGGGCAACTATTATGAAGTACGTGTTCCATTGAAGAAAACTCCCTGGTTCACGAATGATAGCCTTTCTGTATGGCCGGAAGAAAATAACCTTGACTTCGATCTCCAGGAACTTACCCGGATGAAATTGCGCAGAAACCAATCAGGAGCAGCTCCCTCTGCTTATTATTCCGAACGTCTTGCCAATGGTCGTGTTTATGCAATGATCGGTAACCCGAATCTCGGTGAAGTGCGGAGTATGCTGCTTTCTGTAGAGAACAGCACCAAGAACCCGATCTCGGCGGAAGTATGGTTCAATGAACTGCGGTTCTCCAACCTTGATGAAAAAGGCGGATGGGCCGCAACCGGTCGTGTTGATCTGAAACTGGCTGATCTCGGCTCTATCACGCTTGCCGGTACGGCCAGAAGCCGTGGCTTTGGTACATTGGAGCAACGGGTGAATGAACGAAGCAGGGAAGATATGTATACGTTTGATGTGTCTGCGAATATCGACGCCGGTAAACTGCTTCCCAGGAAACTGGGGATCCAGATCCCTGTATACGCGGGTATCAGCCGCATTGCAATGACACCTGAGTATGATCCGTATGATCTTGATATTAAACTAAGGGATAAACTCGACGCTGCGCCGAGCAAAGAATTCAGGGATTCGATCAAGAATGATGCACAGGATATCACCACCATCAAGACCTTGAACTTTACCAACGTAAAGAAGCTGAAAGTGGATGGCAAACGCCCAAAGATCTGGAGTTTGACCAACCTTGATTTCAGCTATTCATATATACATACCCAGCAACACAATCCGCTGATCGAAAATTATGAAATGAAGCGGGAGCGTGGTGTGATCGGGTATAATTATGCGCCGCAGGCGAAATATGTAGAACCATTCAAGTTCATCAAGTCGAAGTCAAAATGGCTGGCACTGGTGCGTGACTTCAACTTTAACTACGTTCCTACACAGCTTTCATTCCGTGCGGATATATTCAGGCAGTTTGGTGCTACCAGGCCAAGGAACGTTGGTGGCGGACCATATAAAATACCGGAAACGTATGACAAGTACTTTACGTTCGACAGGTATTATATTATGCAATGGAACCTGACAAGATCTCTTTCAATTGATTTCACGGCGACCAATAATGCGCGTGTTGACGAACCTTTCGGACGACTTGATACGGGTCCGAAAAAAGATTCTGTGCGTGATAACTTTTTGAAAGGCGGAAGGAATACGCAGTACCAGCAGCAGCTGATCGCGACCTATAATGTGCCTATGCAGAAGATCCCGTTCCTCGACTGGACAAATCTTCGTGCTACCTATACCACACAGTATAACTGGCTGGCTTCTTCACTGCTTGCAAGGAGCCTTGGCAATACATTGTCGAACACCCAAACGCGCGCTATTACCGGGGAATTGAATTTCGAACAATTGTACAGCAAGTCGAAATTCCTGCGTGCGGCCATGGCCCCGCCATCAAACAGTCCGAAGCCGGCAACGCCTGCGGCTCCAACGACTGCCGCTCCGCAGATCCCCATGCCACAACCGATCGCCGATTCCGTACTGGCGAAAATGACGCGTAAGGAAAGACGCAAAGCCAAAAAAGAATATCGCCGGCAGGTGCGTGAATACAAACGCGCACTGAAAGCAGCTAACCGTCCGGGCACACCTGAAGTTGGCGGCGCGGTCAGGACCCTCACCGGAGTTGTTACGGCAGTAAAACGTGTGGTTATTCAATATACAAAGGACTTTGGTACCACACTTCCCGGTTATATGGACAGCACCCGCATCCTTGGGTATAACCCGAGAAGCCATGAACCCGGATTCGGATTTATATTCGGATATCAGCCGGATACGAACTGGATCAACAGAATGGGAGCCAAAGGTCTGCTGTCAACCGATCCGCGTGTAACCGCCATGATCCAGCAACGCTACAATGAGCGGTTGAATCTGACGGCACAGGTGAGTCCGTTCCGCGACTTTAACATCGATCTGAACCTCGATAAAACCTTCAGTAAGCAATATTCCGAATTGCATAAAGATATTACCGGAACATCCGGGCTTGCCAGATTGAGCCCTTATGCTGCAGGTAGCTTCTCTATCAGTTATATCTCTTATCAGACATTGTTTGATAAGTTTGATCCGAACATTGTTTCAGAGACATTTAAAACATTCGAAGCAAACCGTGTGGCATTGTCACAGAAACTGGGGCTTGAAAACCCGTATGCAAACCCAACTCCGGGCGCAGATGGATACGTGGAGGGTTATGGCCGCTACGCGCAGGATGTGGTGATCCCATCATTCCTCGCTGCCTATACGAAAAAGAATGTGACAGATGTGAAGGGCGTAAAGAACAATAACCCAAATATCAGCGCCAATCCTTTCTCCGGATTCATTCCCAAACCAAACTGGGTGGTAACTTATAGCGGGTTGTCAAATGTTGGTGATCTTCAACGGATCTTTACCAATGTAACGATCCGTCATGGATATCACAGCACCCTAAGCATGAACAGCTTTAACACAGCACTGCTGTTCCAGGATCCGTTCAGGTTAAGCTATCCTTCTTTCAGAGACTCGCTCACAGGAAACTTTATCCCATACTTCCTTGTACCAAACATCAGTATCCAGGAACAGTTCGATCCGCTGGTAGGTGTGGAAATGACCTTTACCAACCAATTGTCAACGCGTTTTGAATATCGTAAAAGCCGTACGCTCAGCCTCAGCCTGATCGACTATCAGCTCGCGGATACCCGCTCTTATGAGTTCTCTTTTGGGTTCGACTGGCGCAAGAAAGGCGTTCCGTTCATCAAGAAGCTTGGCAAAATGAAACTGGATAATGATATCACGTTCAAATTTGACTTCAGTATCCGAGACGATGCCACTGCTAACAGTAAACTCGATCAGGGAACGGCATTCGGTACATCCGGACAAAAAGTGATCAGGATCGCGCCATCGATCGATTATATCCTTAATAACCGGGTGAGCCTGAAATTCTACTTCGAGCAGAACAGAAATATACCGAAGATCAGCAACGCATTCCCGATCACTAATACAAGAGCCGGATTGCAGGTGAATATATCTCTCGCACAATAGTTACCTTCGTATCGCGAACGGAGATGGAAGAAGGTTTAATAGTTTAAAAGTTGATAGCTTCATCTGACAACGGACTTTTAAACAGTTAAACAGTTAAACTTTTAAACTATTAAACTGACTGCTACTCTGTCAAACATCTTAACGCACTTATCTGCATGGGGAAATCGAACGTCCATATCGGGATCATAGGTTATGGTTATTGGGGACAGAATATTGTCCGCAATTTTTTTCATGCACAGAATTGTGTGGTGGTCTGCGTTGCCGAGTCAAGGCAGGAGGGTCGGGATCTGTTTTCAAGAACATATCCGACAATTCCTGTTGTCAGGGATGCGGATGACGTGATCAATGATCCTTCGATAGATGCGATTGTAGTTGCCACTCCGGTTTCGACCCATTATCTACTGGCAAAAAAAGCATTGCTGCAGGGCAAACATGTGCTGGTCGAGAAACCTATGACGCCTTCTGTTGCAGAAGCTGCCGAACTGATAGAACTGGCGGCGAAGAAACAGCTGACCCTGATGGTGGATCATACATTCCTCTATACAGGCGCCGTGCAGAAGATCCGGCAGCTGATCGATGCCAACGTGATAGGCCGGGCAAGATATTTTGATTCCACCCGGATCAACCTCGGATTATTCCAACCTGATATAAATGTATTGTGGGACCTTGCCGCACACGATCTTTCCATACTCGTTTACCTGATCAGGGAAGAGCCGGTAAGTGTTCATGCCACCGGGATCTCACATACAAAGAACGGGATCGAAAATATCGCCTACATGACACTGCATTACAATGAAGATTTTATCGCGCATTTTCATTGCTCATGGAGCTCCCCTGTGAAGATCCGGCAAACACTGATCGGCGGAGATGAAAAAATGATCATCTATAATGATATCGAGCCAACGGAGAAAGTGAAGATATATGACACTGGTTACAATATCAAAACAGAAGAAGATAAAAAACAAATGCTGGTTGACTATCGCACAGGCGATGTGAATGTGCCAAAGATCTCTACCCGCGAAGCCCTGTCTGGTGTGGCAGCAGATTTCATTCAATCCATCATTCATAAAAGTGAGCCTCTTGCAAGCGCTGCATCCGGATTGAAAGTTGTACGGATCCTGGAAGCTTCACAACAATCCATTAAGAACAAAGGCCGCGATGTTCAAATAACCTGATCATGGAGATATTAAACGTTCAAACCAATACACAGCAACTTCGCAATGTAAGAGTAGGCAGGGATGTGCGTATTTTCAATTTCGTAAATGCGTATGAATGTACCATCGGTGATGGTACAAAAGTGGGTGCATTTACAGAGATCCAGAAAGAAGTTACGATCGGACGGAATTGTAAAATATCAAGTCATACATTTATCTGCTCAGGCGTTGAACTGGAAGACGGCGTTTTTATCGGGCATGGTGTAATGTTCACCAATGATCTTTACCCCAAAGCCACCCGTGCAGACGGTAGCCTGCAAACAGAAGATGACTGGCAGCTGATCAGAACACTGGTGAAGAAAGGCGCATCTGTGGGCAGTAATGCAACCATACTTTGCGGGATCACGATCGGAGAGAATGCGATCGTCGGAGCAGGAGCCGTGGTAACAAAAGATGTTCTTCCCGGAACTACCGTTGCGGGAAACCCGGCTAAGGAACTTCCTCAAAAACACACTGGTCAGTAAACAGATTAAACAGTTATTCTGCAGATGAAAACAATTGCAGTCATTGGTTTTGGAAAGATCGGTCAGGCGGTGGCGGCAAATATGCTGCTTCATGGCCTGCACGTTGTGGCGGTCGATACCGATACAACCATTGCCGGTAGATTTTATGAAAATACCTTTCATACCAATGAGCCCGGTGTATTGACTGTGCTCACTGATGCCTGCAATGAGGGTAACCTGCACATCGAAATAACCCTTGATGATCACACGCCCGATGCGGTTATTATTTGCATACCGCTTGCTGTCGATCAGGAGAAAAAAACGATTGATGCTCCTTTCATACAATGTTTTCAACAACTGGTATCTCATTGCAGTAATAAGTTACTGATCGTGGTGGAAACATCCGTGCCTGTCGGATACAGCCGAAAAGTATTGCTCCCCGTACTTGAATCTTCGGGGAAAAAGCATGGCGTTGACTTTCTTCTTTCCCACAGTCCGGAGCGGATCAAAAGTGGCACGATGCTCACACAACTGGAAAAGATTCCTAAAGTGATCGGCGGTATTTCTGCTGAAGCAACAGAAGCGAACTACCGGTTATATCAGCAATTCTTTTCAACGGAATTGCTTTATCGTGTTGAGAATACGGAAACAGCGGAGATGATGAAGCTGGCCGGCATGATCTATCGTGATGTGAATATTGCCCTGGCAAACCAGTTGGCGATGTTTGCGCAGCTATCCGGTATAGATCTTCCCTCACTGCTTCCACTCATCAATGCAGATGGTGAAGCGAATCTTCTTCAGCCGGGCATTGGAGTAGGGGGGCATTGCACACCTGTATATCCTTATTTCCTGATCGATAATTTCCGGCACGCCGGACTTGATTTTTCGATAGCCAGAGCGGGCCGCCAGATCAATGATAATATGGCCGCGTTTGCCGTTTCATTGATCAGAGATAAAGTCCGGAATAAAACAGCGCTGGTGCTTGGCCTTTCATTTCGGCCAAACGTCAAAGAAGACGCGAACAGCGTGGGAGCATCGTTGTATGGATTATTGGAGCAGGAAGGATTTGACGTATTCATGCATGATGCAGAGTTCTCGCAACCGGAACTCGAACATAAAGGATTTGCTTTTGCTGATCCATCGAAGACGGATGCGGAAGTAGTTTTTCTCGTTACGATGCACAGGGAGTACCGTCAGCTTGACTTTACTGCCATGGCGGCAAATGGAGTCAGGTTCATAGTTGATGGAAGAAATGCGCTGGACCGCCGTATAGTAGAATCCGCGGGGATCAGTTACACGGGTATCGGCCGCTGAGATTTTTCCACGCAAAGAGCGCTGGGTCTTTCTTTGCATCCATTGCGATTCCCTTGCGTACTTCGCGATACTCCTACGCCAATTGCAATGATTACTTGATCAGTGCTGGTTTATCTCCTGTTAGCTGATCGATCACTGCCTGGTACTTCTTTACCGATTTATTGAACTTTACGAGGTAAGCCCAATAAATTACCACGATGAATACCGATGTGGTAATGATCCCTTCCAGCTGATTTCGTTTAACAGACACTGTAAGCCCCCAGATCGCAACACTGTAAAGCAATGCGATCATCGCAAGACCGGTCCATTGAGGACGTATGGTGAAGGTCAATTGATTTTTGCCATCGCTCCCCGTGGAATAACTTCCCGTCATTACAGGGTTCAGACTTGTCGCTCCATAAAAGAACCCATAGCCACCCATTACAACAGCGAATGAATTATTGGAGATCTTATAATCGAGCACATTGTTCAATATGCTTTGCAGGTCGAACTTTTTGGGAAGAATGCAGATCTTATCGAGGATTGATTTGACTTTTTCGAAGCTCTTATCTGTTTTCCGTGAGATTTTTTTGTAAGGTAAAAGACGCATGCTGTAAACACTATGGATTTGGCTTTGATTTCTTGAAAAGCATTACATAACCGCAAAGGTTTTTTTTCTTCTTTTTATCCTTGTTGATCTGCAAGGGCTTCATCATGTGGAACTCAGATTGTGCTGCCACATATCCGAAACTAATGATGTTGCCATCAATATCGCCCCATTTTTTCTGCTGAAAAACCACTTGTTTTTCATTCCAGTCGAACATCCTTACCTCGTATAAGCGGGAGGTATATTCGCCGATAAAAACAAACTGATACCAGGTGCCTTGTGTGAGAGGAACGACAACGGGCATTTCATACTCGCTTTCCATTGTCATGGACGCTTCTTTTACCAACACCAATCCATCTTTTGCGTAAAGTGCTTTCAGACTGTCCGCCTGTTGCATGATGAACGGGTTGTCACAGGATCTTTGTCTGATCACGTCCTGTGAAAAGGATCTGGTGCCGGATAGCAGCAGCAGGGTAAATAAGGCAGGAAATAAGTTCTTCATAAACTTTTAAAGGATCTGGATATGGACAAATCTAAGGTAAATAAATCAGCCATGCAAACGTTCGGCTAACCGGTCAACAGCTGTTTATCCGCCTGTTTTGGCCTTCCCCGACGGATAGACAGCTGTGGTTTTAACGGCATACCAGGCATTAAAGTATGCAGGCGAATGTCAATTCCGTGTCAATGACGGTGCATGTAAATACCGTCGGCCTGTTGGGTTGGCGTGATCACAAGGTCGTTAATGCAGACATGTGGCGGCAATGTGGTGGTGTAAAAGATGACATCCGCCACATCAGCTGCGGTAAGCGGTTGCAAACCAGCGTATACATTTCTGGCGGAAGTCTCATCTCCCTTGAAACGGACAACGGAAAATTCAGTTTCCGCGGCACCCGGATGAATGGCGGTAACTTTAATATTGTGCCGGAGCATGTCAACACGCATGGCATGGCTTAATGCGTCCACGGCAGACTTTGTAGCGCAATACATGTTACCCCGTTCATACACCAGTTTCCCGGCAACGGATCCCATATTGATAATATGCCCCTGCTTGCGGAGCACCATTAATTGAGACACAGCTTTTGCTACATAAGCGAAGCCTTTAATATTTGTGTCGACCATGATATTCCAGTCGTCAAGATCTGCTTCCTCAAAATAATCGCGCCCAAGAGCGAGACCTGCATTGTTCACCAACACGTCGATCGCTTTCCATTCATCGTGAAGGCTGGTCACGGCATCCGATACCGCCTGTTGCTCACGCACATCAAATACCCGCAAAAGGATCTGTATCCCGTACTGTTCTTTCAATACATTGCTGATCTCATTCAGACGGTCTTCACGTCTTGCATTCAGGATCAAATTATAGCCATTTGCCGCAAATTTCTCAGCACAGGCTTTTCCAAAACCGGAGCTCGCTCCGGTGATAAAGGCGATTTTTGACATAAAGGGAAATTGTGGGTGCGAAGATAGGGCATCGGTGATCGTTGTCCGTTGACCGTTGACCGTTGACCGTTGACCGACACAAATTAAAAGCGAGGGGCTATCGTTGATAAACGATAGCCCCTCGCTTTTAATTTGTACACAAAGATCCAATTTTATTCCACCTTACTAGAATTCCGGACAACGGACAACGGTCAACGGTCAACGGACAACGAATCAACGAATCAACGTCGTCGTTCCCTTCAATGTAAACTTCTTGCCCGTATAATCTTCTGCTTCCACCATCCATACAAACACGTTGGAAGTTTGTGGGGTGCCGCTGAGATTTCCATCCCAGCCATGGCCATTGGTAGTGGTCGAAAATAAGAGATTGCCCCAACGGTTGTAGATCCTGAAGTAATTGATCTTTCTTACACCAACCGCTACGGGGATCAGCAGATCGTTTTTGCCATCACCATTCGGAGTGAATGCCGAAGGCACAAACACGTAGGGATTGGTTTTGAATACAGTTACTTTCATGGAAGCGGTATCAGAACAACCGGCTTCATTAAATACCTCGACCGTGTAACGAATGCTGTCGATCTCTGCACCATACACGCCAATTGGGTTTTTGATGTTTGCATTGCTGAGGCCGGTTGACGGGGTCCAGATATAATTCACCCCTCCTTCCGCATTGAATTGAAGCGGTTGGCCGGCGATCACAGCGGTATCGTTGCCTGCGAACGGTCTGATCTTTGGCAGTACTGTTACGAGAACAGTGTCTATCCCTGGTTTAGGGCAGCCGCGTGTATCAAATGATCGCAGAATATATTCGGTGGTGCGCGCAGGATAGGCAACCGGGTTCAATGTCTGCGAGTTCACCAGTGATGCGGTAGGTGACCAGTTGAACAAACTGCCATCATGCGTGCCGTGCAGCGGAGCAGGTGTGTTATAGCAAATAATGGTATCGGGGCCTGCGTTTGCAACCGGGTAAGGGATCGCCGTTATCCGGATATTTCTTGTTGTGTTACAGGAGCCGATCGAGCCCGTCACTGAGTAGACGAGGCTGGAGCCCGCAAGAGCGATCGGGTTGGGTATCGTCGGGTTACTAACTGCAGCAGCGGGTGACCAGTCAAACCGCAACGCATCGCTTGTTACATGCAGCTGCGCGGGATCTGTTTCGCAGATCACGGAGTCTGCCATCGCATTCATTGATACAAACTGGACGACACGAACTCTTACCGTATCCTGGTTGATACAGCCCTGTTCATTCAGCGTTACCTGGTAGGTCGTGGTACTGGGCGGACTGACCGTAGGAGTGCCGGTATTCGCATTTACCATAGTGCCCGTCGGTGACCAGCTGAAATTACCGGTACCTGAGGCCTGAAGCTGAACAGCATCGGGTACGCAGATCAGCGTATCCCTGAACCCCAGCGTGATCGGCGGCTTGTCGATGATCGTGATTGTATCTTTCAGCGTTTTAAAACAACCTTTATCACTCGTTACAGTGAAGATGACTTCTTTGGGTCCGGTCGTATTGTATTTCCAGCTGGTATCTTTCTTATGTGATGTATCCGCCAGGGTGGTTTCATCACCAAAACTCCATGACCAGCTATCGATCACCCCATAGTTGGTGGTGGATGCATCGGTGAACAATACAGGATTATTGATGCAGATCCCTGTGGTATTGAATGCAGGGAAAAATCCTGGCCACACACGCACGAGGGCGGTAGTGGAATCAGAACACTCCTGGTTGCGGTTCGTCACAAGTTTGATCGTATAATCACCCGGAGTGGAGAATGTATGTGTAGGCGTTGCAGAAGTGGAACTGTTGCCTGCACCGCTGGCCGGGTCACCAAATTCCCAGTAATAAGTACTGATCAGCGGGCTGGAAAACTTATTGGCAAAATCCAGTGTCAGTCCATCACAGGATGTATAAACCGGGTCAAGCAACGAGCGGGCAATATCGCAACCACCGGCTTTGATCTGAAGATCTTTCCGCTGCACAGCGATCACCACACCATTTCGGATCTCTTCCACACAAACCGTTACGACGTAGATCCCTTCCGGAGGAGCCGTGCCGGTGATCAGGCCCGTCGTGGGATTGATACTGACATTGGTACCCAGGGGTATCGGGCCGTTATAAGGAAAACTGTAAGCTGGTTGAGAATAAGGGGGAGCGGCCGGCGGATTTGGTATCGGTGTGTTCTGGCCACCTGATGGACCTGCATCCTGGCCACCACCTGAATACGCATTGCAAAAGCTGTAGCGAAGCTGGTCAGTCGGATCAGCATCCGTTGCCGCAAAGCTGTAAGTGAATGGATATCCTCCGCAAATGATCACCGTATCTCTTCCTGAGAACTTCGCACTGTTATTCTCCGGTGCCGTCGCAAATGTATTCGTACCCGGGATAATCGCGGTATATGTTGCGCCATAACTGCCGGAACCTACCACATTGCTGATCCCATTGATGCGGCAGCAACGCTGATAGGATATCGTATAACCGCGGGCACTGGCAGGCAGCTCTACTGTAAATTCATAAAAACCCACCTCGTAACAAACACTTGGTGCGTTGGTGATGCAGGGGCCGGGATCCTGAAGAGAGAGGGTAGACATACTTGACCTCTGCACACTCTCCGTTTTCAACAAACTGTTCGTCGTATTATCAAAAATCCCGATCGCGGCATTCTGATCCAGTGCAGCACCGGTATTGCCGCAGTTGCGGAACAATTTCAGCGTTACGTTATATTTATATACACCATTGGAAACACCCGCAAATGTGTAATACATTTCCCCCCCGGTGATATGCTCGGCATACAGGGCGAGAGAAGTTATCAGCAAGGTGAAGGAGAGTACTATTTTTTTCATGGGCATATATTCCGGCCAAAAGCGTATAAAGATATTAAAAAAGCCGCCACGGGGCAGCTTTTTCGATATCTTTTATAAACGCGTTATCATTTGATGATCAATTATTTAAGATGGCAAATAGTATTTATTTCCCAAACTCCCTACTAGCGTTCCGGCCGGTTCAATGCCACACACTACCACCATTAAAGGCTTATTGATGGATGGGAATTAAGGCTAACGTTTTTTCCCGCCCTTTTCGTATGGCCATCCTGTTATTTCAGCATTAAAATACAATGCTGCTATCTCATTTTACGCCGTCCAGGAACTCTTTGAGGATGGCATTGCTGATGTCTTTTTCTTCGAGCATGCCCATATGTGCGGAGTGTTTCAGCATATGTACATACGAGATCGCCGGAATATAAGATTGCTGCAGCGAATCGTCCGGGGACACGGCTGCATCATATTCTCCAATGACAAACAGCATCGGCACATGAAGGTTGCGGAGAACAGCTGTTCTGTCGGGCCGCGCCATCATCCCCTCGTAATAGGCGATCAGCGACGCAGGCTCAAACCCGCGAAGCCCTTCAATGAACGCCCTTACAAGTTCAGGCGAACGTTCTTTGGTGTGCCGGGAAAACAGGTTGGGAGAAGTTGACTGAAGGAATTCAAATACACCATGGTCGCGTATAAAACCGATCCCCTTGCGGCGCGTCTCTTTTTTCTCTTCACTGTCCGCGTACGTGGTGGAATGGAACAGTCCCAGCGCGCTGACATGGTTGTAATAACTTTCCGCCAGTGCAAGCGCTACGTATCCGCCCATACTGTGCCCGATCACCGGGCAGGCGTGAATGTCTTCTTCATGGATGATAGCATGAACGGCTTCTGCAAGATTCTCCATGCTCATATCCTCCACAGCTTCGGAACGCCCGCTCCCGGGAAGATCAGGGATAATGATCCGGTATGATCCGGAAAGAAATGCGGCCTGCTCATTCCATACTTCACCTGTTTCTCCAAAACCATGTATCAGTATAACAGGCTTCCCTGAGCCGGTAACGCGATAAAAAAATTTCTTTCCGCCGAACTTTATTTCTTTTGAACTAAATGACATGCTTACAGCTTGAATGAATAATATGGATCAGGTATCGCCGATGCAAGATCCTGTACTGGCATCAGACTTCGCCAAAGCCGGTTCTGAGGCCTTCGGTCAATTACTTCTTGCCACCCGGTGATTTCTTCCTCAGTTTTCCGGCTGCCAGGCTTATGATCAACCCTACCAAAATTATTCCTGAAATAATGGCCGCTGCGCGGGAAAGAAGATCGCCATGTTTTACAAAGAATGTTTGACGGTTATCAACGGGGATATTCAGCTTGATCGCGGCAGGTACATCCCAGGGTTGGGGGCTTATCACGTTGCCGATCGGATCAATAAAACAGCTGATGCCGGTATTAGCGCTTCGCGCAACCCATTTCCGGGTCTCAAGAGCGCGCAGGCGGCCGTAATTCATGTGTTGTTTATACCCCGGTGTATCGCCCCACCATCCGTCATTGGTGATAATGGTCAGGATATTTGCGCCCTTGCGAACGTATTCCGTGATGTAATCACCGTAAATGCTTTCATAGCAGATGATCGGAGCGGCTTTGAAATGTTCATCCCAGGGGACAAAAACTTTTCGTTCAGAGTCTCTTCCCAGGGTGCCGCTGATCCCTCCAAGATCCTCAAACCATTCCCCCATAAAACTCAGGAAAGAGGGCAATGTTTCCACACCGGGTACCAGTTTGGCTTTATGATAAAGCTGGATGCTGGTATCCGCATCAAAAAATGCAGCGGTATTGAAAGCGTCGTAATAGCTCTGGCTGCCTGATTCAAACCTGGATGTGATCGTCGCATTCTTTTTGTCCCTTCCGTAATTTTTATAACTGTCTATTCCCGTCAGCAGGTTCACCTGTGGATGGCGTTGCAGGAAAGACCAGATCGGATGGTAGAAGTAGTTCTGTTTGATCTGATCTTCCCAGACCTGTGCGGGAACGGCAGTCTCCGGCCATACCACCAGCGTGGTATGCTTATCGATCTTCTGTTCCGAAAGCACGATCAGCTTTTGGATCTGCGCATCGATATTACCCGTGAATTTTTCTGTATACGGGTCTACATTAGGTTGCACCACTACCACATTCTTATAAGCTTCCGCAACCGCCGCGGATGCTCTTTTTGCCTCACTGCTCATGATGAACCGGGAGATGATCATCGGCAGCAACAGCAAAATGATCCATGAAGAAATACTGATGAAGTAAGACCGTGTGCGCCCCTCTTCCCGGTAGCGTTTAAAGGCCGTATACGCGAGTATGTTGCCGGTCAGGATCCATAATGTCCCACCGGATGCTCCGGTGTATTCATACCATTGCACCCATTGCGGATGTGTGGCAAACGCATTGCCCAATGTCAGCCATGGCCAGCTTAATTCCCAGTTCTGGTGAAGAAATTCAAAGGCCAGCCAGAAGGCAACCAGGCTTATATAGCCCGGTTTGGCCCCCCATCTTTTCTTTACACTCCTGGTGAGTACCCACGGAATGGTCATTACGATCGCATTCGCAACGAATGCGCCTATTGCTCCCGCCGGACTTGCATTCCAAACCCACCAGGTCGTAAGCACATTCCACACAAGCATATGCAGCAGCACGATTGAGATGAACTGCCATCTGCGTGTTGCATGGTCCTCGACCCAGAGCAGGGGAGCCCATCCAATGAAAATGAGCAACGTGAATGGAGACACCGGCCATGATGCCCAGAGTAATATGGAACCGGCAAGTGCTGTAAGGAGAAGAGAGAAACGCTTCACTGAAGAGTAATTTTATTTTGTAAAAATAGGGTTTCGGTGCTTGGGGTGAGCGCTGTCATTGAGCTTGGCCGGATGTTTTCATTGCAGGCGCTGCGCGCTGCTGGTTGCCGGGCGGGCAAGGGCTTTTTTTTCGACGGGCGTTGAAGGGTCCGTTTACATTTTTTGCCGGACGGGCAAGGCGT
>NZ_JAKLTR010000039.1 GCF_022012415.1 Terrimonas ginsenosidimutans | reverse complement strand
TTTACGCCATCAAGCTTTCTAACCTGACCAATGTCTTAAAATCTGCGGCAACCTATACCTGGCAAACCCCAGGATGTCTCCGCAAGCAGTACCACTTCAACATTCAACCTTCAATAAATTCATATCTTGCCGCGAAATCCATCACAGGATAACACATCTCCTCACTAAAAGACGTTTTGCATGCGGCTCAATCGCGTTATAGTTATTCTGCTATTATCTACGCTTATTCTTACTGCACTGAACTGGTATGCCAGGAAAAAATTGCCTGATAGCTATGCCGTGCAGTTATCATACAATGAACTCTATCTCGATCAGGAAGTATTGCATATCAAAAGTGCTCAAAGCAGCGAACAAAACCTGGTCATGGAACTTGCCGGTGATACAGCCGGTCTTTCGTCCAACCTCAGTCCGTCACATTTCACAGACAATTCAACGCTTTCGTTCACGCCAAACGATCATGAGCAGTTATTCTGGATAAAACAAAAAGGAAGAATTGATTCCATTCATTTCTCCGTTAACTTCTCCGGAGTTAGTGCTTACAAGGCCGCAGGAAATAGCCTGGGAAGCAACTTTGAACTGAACAGTTCCTCATTGGTGTTCTCAGAAGCCAGATTGAGCAGTCACCATGACTGGGCATTTGACTTTGCCTATATTAAACCACAGAAACGGGAAATGCTTGTGTATCTGGCCGACAGCGTCGGGATTGACGCTGATGATCAGGGATTGGAAATATTGAGAAAGATCTACGCGCATCTGATGCCGGTCGTTCAACCTAACCTGGGCGTTCCCGCAGATTCGGTATCCGGTAAAACTCCGCTTGAATTGCTGGGTTTATTGAAAGCGCGAAAAGTAAAAGTCTGGTGTGGTAATATTTCGACATTGCTTGGAGCGATGACGGATGCTGCGGGTCTTTCAACGCGACTGATCTCTACAGAAGGGTATGGGTCGTTTTCATACCCTGTTCATGCGTTCAATGAAGTATACCTGCCGGAATACGGAAGCTGGGCATATACAGATCCGACGAATGGGATAGCATTTATCGGAACCGCAGATAAGCCGCTCAATACGATCGGGCTGAACCGGATCCTAAGGTCGGGTATCAGCACAGAACACCTCAATGCAGTTACGTTCAAAGATTCCATCCGGTCGCTCAGTCTTGATAGTTTTCCTGCAATATTTAAAAGTTATTTTGCCGCGCCTCAGCGTTTCCGTTTCTATTATCCCCGGTATCTGCAAGAGCAAAGTGATCTTTCTGTCGGAAGCCGGATCAGGAAATTTTTACGCCCTTCATACAATTTCGCATTCTATAGCGATGATGTGCATTACGGAACCGGAAGTTTTTGGCTTCGTGCTATCACCGGATATTTACTGATAGGAGCGGTGTTCATTGGTTTGTTCCTGCTGGGGGTAAAGCTAGGCAGTATCGGCAAAACAAAACGAAGCGACCAGTAGTAAACGTTATGTCTCCCGGATTTATTCCTTTTGTCCTGCCCGGGTATTGTCGGGTTTTTATTATTTTTAATGACCTTAAAACGTCATAGTGAATAATAAAAATAATGAACGGGTTTATCGTATGTCTTTTGCAAGCGTATACCCTCACTATATTCAGAAAGCGGAGAAGAAAGGCCGTACAAAAGAAGAGGTGGATCAGATCATATACTGGCTTACAGGATATAATGCAAAAACACTGCAAAAGCATATCGATGATAGAACCGACTTCGAGAACTTTTTTGCACAGGCAAAATTAAACCCGAATGTGTCAAAGATCACTGGAGTGATCTGTGGGTACAGGGTGGAAGAGATTGAAGATAAGGTGATACAACAGGTTCGCTATCTCGATAAACTGATCGATGAGTTAGCAAAGGGAAAGGCGATGGAGAAGATCCTCCGGCCTTAGTGCAAATTCAACTGAATGACTGCCGGAATTCCAGGGGAGACATCTCCGTTTTCTTTTTGAATAATGTACTGAATGATTGTGCGTGTTCAAACCCCAATGCATAAGCGATCTCACTGACCGATAAATTTGTCATGGATAGCTGTTGCTTTGCTTTCTCGATCAGCTTTTCGTGGATATGCTGTTGTGTATTCTGTCCGGTATGCACACGCAAAAGATCGCTCAGGTAGTTAGGGGAGAGGTTCATTTGCTGAGCAATATATTGCACCGTTAACAACCCTTTCTGGCTGGATGGATTTTCATTGAAGTAATCATCCACCAGTTTTTCAAACCTGATCAACAGGTTATGATTGCTGTTTTTCCGCGTAATGAACTGACGCTCGTAAAACCGGTTGGAATAATTGAGTAAAGATTCAATCTGGGATAAGATGATTCCCTGCGTGTGTTTGTCGATATGCTGACATTCTTTATCAATCTTTTTCAATATGGTGATCAGATCATCTTCCTCTTCGGCAGACAGATGAAGCGCTTCATTGACTGCATAAGAAAAAAAACCATAAGACGAAATCGTGTTCGCCAAAGGATGGTTCAATAAGAAATCGGGATGAAAGATTAGCAGGAAACCCGAGCCGCATTCCATGTTCTGTACGTCAAGATACTGCACCTGGTTAGGTGCAGTAAAACTCAAGACGCCTTTATCATAATCGTAATGCTGCTGTCCGTACCGGATCTTACCTTTCGCATCCCGTTTTAAAGCGACACAGTAGAACCGGTTGACAAATCCTTTCCAGACATCATCTTCGAGGAAGAAACTCTCCTTCAGATCGATCACACTGACAAGCGGATGCCTCGGTTCAGGCAGGGAAAGCAGGCGGTGAAATTCGGAAACAGACTTAATGGAATTCATAACACATCATTTAATCTTTTAAGATCACTGAGATCATTTAACGGTATGAAGAAGTTCTATGACAAACTTAGTCGATAAGACCCATGCTGAACTCATCATACGGCTTACCGGTATCAGTACCCAAAGGTACAATACTTTCCAGTTCAGACAGATCCTTCTCGCTAAGCCTGATGCCCGCGGCCGCTATATTCTGTTCTACATATTTTCTGCGCTTGGTTCCGGGGATCGGCAGTATTCCTTTACTCAGGATCCAGGCGAGTGCCAATTGCGATGAGGTAATGTTTTTCTCAGCGGCCATCGATTCAATCGCTTTGACCAGTTCGATGTTCTTGTGAAAATGCGTTTCCTGGAATCTTGGGATACCTCTGCGGAAATCATTTTCGGGGAGATCATCAATGCTGCGGATATCACCCGATAAAAAACCCCTGCCCAGCGGCGAATACGCCACAAACCCGATCCCAAGTTCTTTCAGCGTCTGTAAAACTCCCCGTTCTTCCACTGTTCGTTCGAATAAAGAATACTCACTTTGAACCGCCGTGATCGGATGAACAGCATGTGCCCTTTTCACGGTTTCGGAAGAAACTTCTGACAGGCCCAGATATCCAACTTTTCCTTCCTTCACCAGTTCGCTCATTGCCTGAACGGTTTCTTCGACAGGTGTATTTTTGTCAAGACGGTGCAGGTAATACAGGTCTATATAATCTGTGTTCAGGTTTTTCAGTGAACGTTCTAAAGACTTCTTTACATATTCTTTCCTTCCGTTGATCGCCCAGGTGACCTTATTGTTGTCGTCAATTTCCCATCCGAATTTTGTGGCAATAATATACTTGTTGCGATTGCCGCTGATCGCTTTTGCGATCAGTTGCTCATTCTTCAGCGGGCCGTACAGATCGGCCGTATCTAAGAAGTTGCCGCCTAATTCAAGCGAACGGTGAATGGTGGCGATTGCTTCCTGTTCGTCCGCGGGGCCATACATGTTGCCTTCTTCAAAACCGGTCATGCCCATACATCCAAGACCGATTGGGGGTACCGTAAGACCCTGACTGCCCAGTTTTATTTTTTCTGTTATCATGTGATGATTTTAATAGGGCAAAGGTCGGGTGGAGGGGATTTGCCGGCGTATGCAAATCCCTGAAGGTTGTATGCAAATCAGGGATGAGCTAAATAATACGATGGCCGATGACCGATGACCGATGGCCGATGGCCGATGACCGATGACCGATGGCCGATGGCCGATGGCCGATGGCCGATGGCCGATGACCGATGGCCGAAGCGATCTGTTAGACGCAATAACTTACGCCCACCAGCATCAATAGCTTCAATCCCAATGTGGTCATCTGCCATCTGCCATTTTCCATCGGCCATCGGTCATCGGCCATTTGCCATTTGCCATCGGCCATCGGTCATCGGCCATCGGTCATCGGCCATCTGCCATCGGCCATCGGTCATCGGCCATCGGCCATCGAAATACCGAAGCAATAACACTACTGGTTGCCGGTTTTCTCCTGCTTTAATTGTGCCGCATATTTCCAGAGCTCGTGGTAGATCCCGAAATAATATTTCAAGAGGTCTTTTTCACTCAGCGACGTGTTCGTAAATAAGATAACGCCGACCTCTTTGCTAAGGTCTGAAAGCATCTCTGTTTTTACTCCGGGGTCTGTTCCTCCATAGCCAAGTTTGGTCCCTCCATCTTTAGTAGCCCAAAACAGCCCGGAGTTGAGTTTGGCTGGATTCACATTCTCCGGCTTGTTGGCAGGAGTGAACTGGAGTCGCTGCATGGTATCAATGGAGGATTGCTTTAAAATACGTTTCCCGCCATAAGCTCCTTTGTTCAACAGGGCGATAAAATACTTCGATAGTTCCTCAACAGAGGTACGGATGCCTCCATCAGGATAGGTGGGAACACCGTAGAGGGGGATCTGTTTTAAACTGTCTCCCTGCTTATCATACAAACGCGAGTGCTTTTCCTGGTTGATCTGTGAAAGCAGCCATCCAGTGTCTTTCATTTTAAGCGGTTTAAAGATCACTTTTTTACTGTACTCATTTAACGACATACCGGTAACCCTTTCTACGATATAACCCGCCAGTCCCACAGCGATATTGCAATATTCACGGTAGGTGCCAGGCTTATGGGGCAGAAAATTATTTTTTGAATAACGTGATCCCTCCGGTTCAAAATAACTTTGCAAAAAATCGCCGAGACCAACCGGACTGTCGCCTCCGTAATAATAAGAATCAGTATAGGTGGGTTCGTGATCATTGATCCCAGACGTATGGGTACTGATACTTCTCAGCGTGATCCTTTCGTTGGGAAAATAAGGATTGACCACTTTGAAAGGAAGGTAGGTATTAATATCTGCGTCCAGCGATAGCAAGCCTTCCTCCACAGCTTTCATGACACAAACACCGGTAAAGGTTTTCGAAATAGACGCGACATACATGATGGTTTTAGGGGTAAAGGGGATCTTTTTATCCTTATCGGCGTATCCATAGCCTTTGCTCCAAACGACTTTATTGTTGATAATGATGGACGCGCCCATGCCCACCATCCCGGATGCACTCATGTTCTCCCTGAAAAGACTATCGATCGATGCTGCGGTATATTTTTTTTCCTGTGCAGCAGCCATGGTCGTAAGAAGATTCAATGTCCATAAAAGGCAGGCGGTAACTACTTGTTTTCCACGGATCGTGTTTTTGTAATGGAGTTGTCTCATAACTGTTTTCATTTGTATGATCGTTCTCTTTATGCAGGCTTTATTCGCAAATATGCGGAATAGGCCTTTGCGCGAGACTGACTGTCGATGTATTGGCGTTTGCCGTCGATAGATACCTTTTTTGCACCTGCATCTACGTCTTTGGGCTATATAGATGAGACAGACGCCTATCTGTCGACCATTGATAAAACCAGCTGATCATAATCGTATATTTGGTTGTTATGCCGTTAATAGAGAGGATCGTATACTTCAGCTCACGACACAGAGTGCTAAGCCACATTTTGTTCTGGTTGGTTGTTTCCATAATTTTCCTCAACCGGTATACGATAGAGGAATATCAGGAGATCGATAAGATCATTTACAGGCATTGTTATTACATGTCGTTTATGATGGTTGCTTCCTATTTTGTAGCTTACCTGATCATCCCGAAACTGCTTTCTGCAAAGAATTATTATTTAATAGCTTTTTACGCGTTATTCGGTAGCTATTTGATCTGCGTCTGTTCCCGTTTGGCCGTTGTCTACATATTGGAACCCCTGATACGCCAGCCACCTTTCGGACAGGAATCCCTCTGGGAGATCATGACTGATCTTCCGAAACTATTTTTGCATTATTTCGCACAGGCTTTTTCGACGGCCTGGCTGTTTGCCTTTATCAAGCTGATCAAAGGACAGTACCTTATTCAGCAGCGCAGTTTGCGCCTCGA
Source organism: Terrimonas ginsenosidimutans (assembly GCF_022012415.1). GTDB lineage: Bacteria > Bacteroidota > Bacteroidia > Chitinophagales > Chitinophagaceae > Terrimonas_A > Terrimonas_A ginsenosidimutans. The sequence goes on along the minus strand of NZ_JAKLTR010000039.1, from coordinate 2,363 downwards.
AAAAGAACAGGCACAGGCTGAGCTCAAGGCACTGAAGGCTCAACTCAACCCTCATTTCCTGTTCAATACCTTAAACAATATCTATTCGCTGTCGCTGATGAATTCACCCATAACATCTAGGTCGATCGCAGGCCTTTCGGAGATACTGGATCATGTATTGTACCGTTGCAATAGCGCCTCTGTTCCCCTGGCGGCAGAAATCAAACTCATCGAAAACTACCTGGAGCTGGAAAAGTTGAGATATAGTGACAGGCTCCGGTTGACTTTCGTCCATCAAATAGACGAAGATCTGGATATCGCTCCTTTATTGCTTTTATCACTGGTGGAAAATGCCTTTAAACATGGGGCTGGAGAAAATATCGGAACGCCATTCATAGCGATCAGGCTTGCATTGCAGGAGGGGGAATTTCACTTTAGTGTAATAAATAGTTTTGTGCCTGACAGTAAAATAAGCGAGGATAATCGTATTGGCCTGAATAATATCCGGAAACAACTTCAACTCATTTACGGCAACGGTCATGACCTGGTTGTCCTGGAAAAGGATGATTGCTTTGTTGTTGAATTGTATATTAATTTACGAAAGGACTTTAAACGGAATTATAACAATGAAAGTAAAGTGTCTCATAGTTGATGACGAACCGCTGGCGATCCAGTTAATTCAAAATCACCTGTCCCAGCTGGATGCTTTTGAAGTGGTTGCCACCTGTCCAAACGCGGTGGAAGCATTGAACGTTTTAAGATCAATGCCCGTTGATCTGTTGTTTCTGGATATTAAAATGCCCAGGATCACTGGTCTGGATTTTCTGAAGACCTTGCAGCAGCCCCCGGCGGTGATCATCACTACGGCCTATAGGGAGTATGCTATAGAGGGATATGATCTTGACCTGATCGATTACCTGCTAAAGCCCATTACCTTTGAACGTTTTCTCAAAGCTACAGAACGCTACCTGCAGCGGATGACAGCTATTACACAGGTTGAAACGGGAGCACAGGGAGATTTTATCAATATACGGGCAGACCGTAAATTCCATCGTCTTGATCTTAATGAGATCATTTGGGTGGAAAGTGTGAAAGATTATATTGTCATTCACCTGCACGACAGACAAATAACTGCCAAGTACAAGATCGGCGACTTTGAATCGCTGTTACCTGCGACCTCTTTTCTGCGCATCCATCGTTCTTTTATCGTCAACATAAACAAAATACAAGCCTTTACATTTAGCGAAATTGAAATAGGAGGCAAGCAGATCCCCATCGGGACAAATTATAGAGATGATGTGATGGTGAAATTGCAGATTGCGACTCAAAATCCCTCTTCCTCAAAAAAATCGGCTAAACCGCCAAGATAATATTCCGTAATTCCTTCCGTAAACTCTTTATACTCTTCTTCAGGAATATTGGTCTGCACAAACTCCAATGACGTACCCTTTTTATCCGGATGTAATTTGATGGTTACGATCGATGGTTCATTGTCTTCGCCAAAATACCATTGCTGTACAATCTTCTTTTCTGGTTCAAATTCAAGATTCTTACCTACAATATCGCCATCCCAAAAAGAAAATTCAGTTCCTGCTTCTTCTTCAAACTCTACTTCTGCACCAGTCCAAAGTTTGATGCTTTGCGGTTTTGTTAAGCTTAAATAAACATCCTCCGGAGGTGCTGGTAAGAGTATATACTTTTTAAATGTTTTCATTGTTTTGATTTTATTGCCTGTTGAATAGCGTTGGATAGCCCTCTGTTAGTGTAAGAACTCTTTAGCCGGATTGGATGACAACGATACTGCCGGATAGTCCTTTCTGTGACCAACTGCAAGATAACGACAACAACATCTGTCTGGGCATTTTTTATACTTAAGTTCTATTTGGAGGGTATAATCAGATTTCTTCGCAGGGAGATATAATTGCGGCGCTTGGGCATAGTCAAAACGGGGGATTGCGTAGCCAAAGTCAGGAAAGGGATACATTGCTTGATTGTATGCGCTGAAACGCAAGCAGTGATCATAAAAATAGTGATCGCAGTACAATGGAAGTGCGTACGTAAGGAAGATGGGATGCAACCGCATATTCGTTCCTGCCTCAAAGAACTATTTAGTTTAGTAGAAGCAGATCTTTTCCTGATTAACCAGTATCATTCTTATAACATTATTTCAATATAGAGAACTTCCCCGGCCGGGCAATGTCATCAAGTTGAGGAATCTTCATTTTTTCGGGTAGTGCGTGAAGTCAGGGTGGCGTAAGGGCCCCTCTAAATCTCTCCCTTCAGGCTACCGTGTACCCATAAGTATTTGACTGGCGTAAAGGAACGCGGCGATACGCGACGTACGCAGCGAAAACAGCCATAGCAGACTTTGTATTCGCCGCGCC
>NZ_JAKLTR010000038.1 GCF_022012415.1 Terrimonas ginsenosidimutans | reverse complement strand
TTTTCTTTTTATCTCGATTTTATTTCGATAATGCGGTCATTGTTGTTCCCATTGCTGGTACAGATATAAACCGTGCCATTTGGCGCCACCAGCACATCTCTCATTCTGCCATATTTCCCATTGTAGAATTCATTGGTCTCTGTGATGGATGTCTGATCACTTCCCAGTTTTAGTTGATATAGCCGGGCATCTTTCAGTGCTACGAGAAGTAATGAACCTTTCCATTGAGGGATCTGATCATTGCCATAGTATTCCAATCCCCCCGGTGCAATTGTCGGAGTCCATGCTTTTATTGGTTCTGCTATATCCGTCGTTCCGCAAACGGCCTGTTCAACAGTGGTATTACAATATCCCTGCACAACTGGCCAGCCATAGTTTCTGCCTTTTTCAATGATATTGATCTCGTCATCATTACTTGGGCCATGCTCTGAACTGTAAAGTCTTCCATTGGCGAGTACAAGACCCTGTGCATTACGGTGGCCCAGCGACCAGTATGGATTTCCTGCAACAGGATTGTCTGAAGGAATGGATCCGTCAAGATTAAAACGCAGAACTTTTCCACTCAAAGAATTTGGGTCCTGTGCAGAGGATTGATTATTGGCATCACCAGTAGTCATGAATATTTTTCCATTGTCTATCAATAACCGGCTGCCGTTATGAATATTCGCTGCGGGGATATTATCGCGCAGCGTTACAGGATTGGTAAGCGTAGTGCCATTGTAGACATATTTCACCAGCTTCTCTTTATATTGGCCCTCACCGTTGTAATTATATGCAACGAATACGTTGGAACTTCCCGGTTGCAAGGCAATGCCCAGCAAACCGCCCTCTCCATTTGCGACAACATCCGGGATAGTGATAACCGTTTTTATTTCACCATTAGCGGGGTTAAAACGACTGATCTTCCCGTTGCGTTCGGTAATCCAGATATGATTATCTTCTCCCCAGGCCATATCCCAGGGAAAATGAAGATTTCGTGCTACGATACTGTCTTTTAGTTCTGTTGGTTCTGACGGGGTGGGGTTTTCATCATCATCTTTTTTGCAGGCAAACAATACAGTTGTAAGGGTTATGGCAAAAAAGCCGCAGCGTAGAGCAGGTGTTATCATAATTGACGGGATTAGAAATAACGGGAGACCAAAATCGTGCCTCTCTTTTGGCAACGCAGCCCTGGTTTTATGTAGCAGGTGGGAAGGCCCATGGCGTAGAAGTATCGCAAAGCGCACAAAGGAATCGCTAAGCTCGTAGAGATTTCTTTGCGTTCATTGCGATTCCTTTGCGCGCTTTGCGATACTCCTACGCCGATAAAATTGAGAATACCACCGCTGCATCGTATGATGACCGCTTCAAAGCATCACTTCACCGGCAGGCAAGGCCTCTTCCCCGAAAAATTAACCGCCCCGTACCCTAAAAATGCTAATTTTAAACCCTAATAAAACCTCAAACATGAAAGGAACCAAAAACCTTGGATGGATTATTCTTATTGGTCTTGTACTGATCTTCGGAGTATGGGGCTGCAGTGGCTACAACGGATTGGTAAAACAGGACGAAAAAGTGAACAATGCCTGGAACAACGTCAATACGGAGTACCAGAAAAGATCTGACCTGGTGGGTAACCTGGTAAACACTGTAAAAGGTGCTGCCAATTTCGAAAAAGAAACATTGACAGGCCTCGTAGAAGCAAGAGCAAAGGCCACTTCCATAAATCTGAATGCTGATCAGCTGACGCCGGAGAACATGGAAAAATTCCAGCAGGCACAAAGCCAGATGAGCGGTGCGCTCAGCCGTTTGCTGGCGGTAGTTGAAAACTATCCTGATCTGAAAGCAACACAGAATTTCCAGCAATTGCAGGGACAGCTCGAAGGTATCGAAAACGATATCCGTGGTTCAAGACGTACGTTCAACGATGCGATCAACGCTTACAATACCAAAGTAAGATCCTTTCCGATGAACATTTTGTCCGGAATGTTCGGCTTCTCCAAAAAAGAAGGCTTCAAAGCTGATGAAGGCGCAGAGAAAGCTCCGAAAGTTCAATTCTAACAACGTTTCATGCAAAAGAAAAAAACTACCGGCCTCATCATAGCTGGGGCCGTTATTTTATTACTGGTGATCTTTGTGGTCAGTACCTATAATTCAATTGTAAAAAAGGATGAAAAGGTAAAGCAGCAATGGTCAGAAGTGCAAAGTACTTACCAACGCAGGCTTGATCTTGTTCCCAACCTCGTAAACACGGTTAAAGGTGTTTCAGAGTTCGAAAAAGGAGTACTGGAAGAGATTGCGGAAGCGAGAGGTAAAGCGCTTTCAGCAAGAACTGACGGTGAGCCAACTGCCGATAACGTGAATGCCGAACAACAGGCGCAGGACAATCTCGCCAATGCAACCAACAGGTTGATCGTTGTGGTAGAGAAATATCCCACGTTGAAAGGAACGGCGGCATACGCAGGTCTGCAAACACAGCTGGAAGGGACAGAACGCCGTATTAAAGTGGCGCGCAATGATTTCAACGCTGCCGTGGCCGACTATAACAAACAGGTGAGGAACTTTCCGGGGAATCTTGTTGCCGGAATATTCGGGTACAAAGCCAAAAACGGTTTTCAGGCTGTTGAAGGCGCTGATCAATCAGTAGAAATCAAATTTTAAACTACACGACCGTGTTTTCATTATTCAGAAGAAAGAAAGTATTCTTTACCGAAGAGGAACGCAGCCGGATCATCGATGCTGTTCGCAGGGCGGAAACCAGCACCAGTGGCGAAGTGAGGGTGTATGTAGAAAGTCGTTGCCCATACATGGATGCCATTGATCGTGCAGGTGAACTGTTCTTTCATCTTGAAATGGATGAAACGGCTCAGCATAACGCGGTACTGGTTTATGTGGCATTGAAAGACCGGCAGCTGGCGGTCTTTGGTGATCAGGGAATACATGAAAAAGTCGGTTCGGATTACTGGAACCGTGAAGTGGAAGTAATGATCCGCAACTTCAATAAAGAAGACTACGCGGAAGGTCTGAGTCAATGCATCCTTGATATAGGGCAGGCACTACAGCTGCATTTTCCTTACGATAAGAGTACAGATAAAAACGAATTACCGGACGACATTGTCTTCGGCAAATGATTCCCATGAAATATTTTCTTTCCATATTCTTCCTGCTGATGACCGTGGCGTCATTCGCACAGGTTGAAAGAGCGATACCTGCAAGACCGAGTCCTCCCAAACTGGTAAATGACCTCACCGGTAAACTGCTGACGCATGACCAGGCGGCTGCGCTGGAGCAAAAGCTTGTTGCGTATGATGACAGTACTTCCAACCAGGTGGCAGTAGTGATCGTGGATGATCTTAAGGGTTATTCCGCTGCAGACTACGCGATCGCTCTCGGCAGAGCCTGGGGAGTAGGCAACAAAAACTTTGACAACGGAGTAGTTATTCTTATTTCAACCGGCGGCAGTGCGGGTAACAGGGACGCTTTCATCGCTGTAGGGTATGGTCTGGAAGGTGTGATCCCGGATCTTACGGCAGATGCGATCCTTAGTAATGAGCTGATCCCGAATTTTAAGTCAGGGAATTATTACCGCGGTCTGGATGAGGCAACAAATGCGATCTTCAAAGCCGCGGAAGGGCGCTATAAAGCCCCCGAGGGTTACCGGAAAAAAGGTGGTAAAGGCATCAGTTCTTTTGTCATCATTCTTCTGGTGATCGGATTGCTGATGATCTTCGGCGGCATCGGCGGTGGCGGCGGTGGCGGTTATGTATCCCGCAGAGGGTATACAGGCTGGCCCGGCGGTGGCTGGATCGGTGGCGGCGGTTGGTCCGGCGGCGGCGGCGGAGGAGGAGGAGGATTCGGCGGATTCGGCGGCGGTGGATTTGGCGGCGGTGGCGCCGGGGGTAAATGGTAGGAACGCGAATGAACACGAATTGCCGCGAATGAACACGAACGCGAATGAACACGAATTGCCGCGAATGAACACGAATAGATGCATACAAAAGAGAATCGCCATGCTAACCAGCATGGCGATTCTCTTTTGTATGCATCTATTGATGCGAATTTATCATTTAGAGCTCAACTAAAGAGCGACCTATTCGTGTTCATTCGCGGCAATTCGTGCTCATTCGCGTTCGTGTTCATTCGCGGCAATTCGTGTTCATTCGCGTTAAAAGGCTTTTTGATCCTCCGCCGGTAGCTTGGATCTGATGAACTCTACCTGTTCTTTCAGACCGCTATCAGACGGATTTGCTTTTGACGCAGCGTCTTTTGCAGCCAGGATTGACTTAAGTATCTGTCCATTAAGATAAGGATCGGTTTGAGAACGCAGCGCGGAAGGAACCTCATCCCTGAATTTCGCGATCGCTTCAATTCCCTTTTTCACCTTTTCCGTATTCTTCATGGAGATCAGAAATGTTGCCAGATCATTAACGATCCCGAAACGCTGCTGCAGTCCAGCTTTTTCGAAATCAGCAAGCATTTCTTCAAATACCGTTTCGTCGCCTGATTTAGCAAATTCATTTTTGATGGCAGATTTCAGTAAACCTTTTGAAGGTTTTACGTTAAGCTGTTTGGCAATGGCCAACGCAGCAGCCGAATCAACGCCGCTGAGGGCAGTCAACGCTCTGCCTGCAACTGTGTATGACGAATCGTTTACGGCTGACTTGAACAAGGGCAGATACTGCGCTTTTTTATAAACACCCAATGCGCCGATCGCATTTGCACGCACGAGAGAATATTTGTCAGACTTTGCAAGAGTGGCAAGATCTGATTCAACGGCCGTCTTCACCGGTTCTCTTTTCAGGTCGAGCCTGTTGATCGCAAGAGAGCGAAGCCCTTCGTATGGATCATTCAATGCTGTTTTCAGCAAGGCTACCGCTTTTGCGTCACCTTGATTTCTTCCGGCAAACTCGATAGCTTCACGTCTGTCAACATAATTTCCGGCGTATTTGTACTGGTGGATAAAGTTGTCGAGTGTTTTGTTATCCTTCTTTAACCACAACATGACCTTGTCTGCATCCACGTTTACAAGATCAGGGCGTTGTGTATAAGAAAAGCTGAATGTATCGGTGGCATTGGTCGTCCACACTTTATAACGGCTTTTCTTTTCACCGTTATATACATCAATGGTCAAAGGAAGCGTGAACACCTTGCCGGTGTTCTGCGTCTGCTTAACGATCACGTTTACTTTTTTAGCAGCATCATCATATACATAGTCGATTGTTACAACGGGGTGTCCGTTGCTGAAATACCACTGGTTAAAATACCAGTTCAGGTCACGTCCTGTTACCTCTTCAAATGCAAGGCGCAGCTGATGAGCTTCGGCTGATTTGAATTTGTAAGTGGTAAGATAAAGGTTCAGTGATTTAAAGAAAGCAGAGTCGCCGATCTCATTGCGCAACATATGAAGAATGCGCCCGCCTTTGTTATAGCTTACTGCATCAAACATATCTTCTTTGTCGCGGTAATGAAATCGAACAAGATCAAGATCCTGGCTTCTGCTGTTAATGTAACCAACCATATCATTATAGTTCTGCGCAGCGCCCGCATCTTTGCCATATTTATATTCGTCCCACAGCGTTTCACTGTAATTGGCAAATGATTCGTTCAATGTCAGATTGCTCCAGCTTTCTGCGGTAACATAATCACCAAACCACTGGTGAAACAGTTCGTGTGCAATGGTGCTTTCCCATTCGTTACCGTCGATCAGCTCACGTGCATCCTGTTGGGCGCTTTCCTGGTGAATGGTAGCGGTAGTATTTTCCATTGCGCCTGCAACATACTCGCGGCCGGTGATCTGGGAGTATTTGATCCATGGGAAATCAACACCGGTTACTTTTGAAAAGAAGGTCATCATTTCAGGTGTGTTGCCAAAGATCTTTTTTGCAACAGGTCCGAATTCTTTTTCTACATAGTAATTTACTTCCTTACCTCTCCAGGAATCTTTGGTCACTGAATACTCGCCAACTCCGAGAAAGAACAGATAAGGAGAATGGGGAAGATCCATTTTCCAGTAATCGCTTCTGGTGCCATCAGCATTTTTTTTCTGGGACATCAGTTTACCATTGCTAAGCGTAACATATTTGTCTGGCACGGTAACGGTGAGTTCCTGTGTTGTTTTCTGTGCTGTTTTATCGATGGTAGGAAACCATGCCGAGCTGGATTCCGTTTCACCTTGCGTCCAGATCTGTGTTGGTTTATCTTTTTCTTCTCCACGTGGATTGATAAAATACATGCCTTTGATGCCGAGCATGGCATTGCCGCCATACTTTTCTTCGAATTCATCAGGCTTGGCGATATAGTCAATGAAGATCACATATGATTCACCGGATTTATAGGTTTTATCAAGTTTTATACGGAGCTGCCAGTCATTATAATCATATTTCAGCGGCGTTTCTTTTCCGTTTTTCAGTACCGCCACTTTCTTAAACTCCATTCCTTTTGCGTCAAGGGTGAGCGAATCTGTCGGATAGAAATATGGTTGCAGTGTGATCCATGCTTTTCCATAGAGGTAGGATTTACTGTAATCTGGCTTCACATCAAGTTTGGTGTGTACCAGCTTATTGATACGGGTAGCGGTTTCCCTGTACACTGTCTTCCAGGTAGTGTCTTCCCTGGGTTGTTCCTGCTGCGCCACTACAGCCAGACTGCAGGCCAGAAAAGGCAAAAGCAAAGTTGTCTTCTTCATAGTTGTTATTTATAGAGAGGGCAAAAATAAACGATGAAGATGTTAATGGATGGAAAAATACAAGAGTGGAAGGGGCAGAGGGGTTGGGACGTTTGGAGGGTTTGGTAGGTTTAAGAGGTTTAAAGGTTCCGTTCTAGTGTCTTGATTAGTTTAATACTTTCATATATGACTCATTAACCTCTTAAACCTTTAAACTTCTTAAACCTCCCAAACCTTCCCACTCCCAAACTTTCCCACCCTCCGCAACCATGAGCAACCACTCGTAAGCATATTTCAACTAATTTTGAACTCAACGTATTATGAAGAAGATAGCGGCTTTACTGATCATCCTGTTCTGGTGCCAGGCAGGATTCACTCAACAGGCATACTTTGTTTATCTGCAGGCAGAAGGGGCCCAACCCTTTTTCCTGAAGATGAATGAAGAGGTGCATAGTTCCAACTCATCAGGTTACCTGATCCTTTCCCGCCTGAAAGACAGTTCCTATACTTTCTCGATCGGGTTTCCCCAGAATAAATGGCCGGAGCAGACTTTCTCCGTGGCCATCGGCGCCCGCGATAAGGGCTTTTTGCTGAAAAAGGAGGATGATAAGAGCTGGAGCCTGGCAGATCTGCAAACAGATCAACGCATTGCCGCGGGCACTCCCGCAAACCGCCGGTCGGTCCGAACCGAGCCCAAAGAAGTTTCCGCATTTACCGATATACTTTCCAAAGCCACTGATGATCCTTCATTAAAGGAGCGTGTGGTACCCGTAAAGGCTGTTGCAGAGGCTGCCGCAGAGCCTAAAAAAGAGACTGCCGCAGCGGTTACTGAACCAGCGCGGACGGAAGTTGCGGTTAGTACCACAGAAAACATACCGGCGAAAGCCATCCCGGATTCAGCTGCGGCATCCGTTGCTCAGTTGGGCATTGACGAAAAGAAGGCAGAGGAAAAAAAGAATGAGCTGAAAGATCTCACGGCCAGGGATACGCTTGTCCGCCGTCCTCCGGCCAACTTGCCGGTTCCGGAAAAAGTGATAGCAGCAGCGGATGAAAAAAGAGATTCTGTTGTTGAGAAAAAAACTGAACTGGTAATGGCAGATCAGGCCGCTGATACGGTTTCACAGGCGATCTCCGTTGGCAAAAAAGAAGAGTCAGTGCCAGCACCCATTGAAGAAAAAAAGACACCGCCCGTCGTGCAGAAAAATCCCGACTCTTTAGCGCTGGCGGTTGCCCCGGTAAAAAAAGAGGAGCTGGCCCCGGTTGAGGTTGAAACGAAAAAACAGGAACCTGTTGCTGTTTCTTCGCAGGAGTACCGGGCAAGCAGCGTTAAACGACGGACGGAAAGCTCTACTTCTGAGGGGTTTGGTGTGACATATGTAGATGAATATCCTGACGGAAAAAAGGACACGATCCAGATCTTCATACCAAACCCGAAGCAGGTCCAGCGTAATGTGCCTCCACCGCAGGAGGATGGCGTGTTCCTGCCAATGGATTCTGAAGCAAAAGACCTGACACCTGCAAAGAAGGAAAAATCCGGCAGGAACGATTGCAGCAGTATGGCGAGTGAAACGGATTACCTGAAGCTGCGCAAGAAAATGGTGGCGACGGACGGCGATGACGCCATGCTTGCCGCTGCTAAGAAAATATTCAAGACAAAATGTTTTACCACCGAGCAGTTGAAGAATCTTGGAACGTTGTTCCTCAATGATGCAGGCCGGTATAATTTCTTTGATGCAGCCTATTTGTCGGTATCTGATTCCGGGAATTTTTCCAGTCTTGAAACTGAGCTGAAAGACCCCTATTATATCAGCCGGTTCAAGGCGATGCTGCGTTAAACGCTGCGCAAATAGCAAGCTTATGCCCCGTTATTTTTTGGAACTGGCTTACAAGGGCCAGCAGTACAGCGGCTTTCAGTCGCAAAAGAATGCCAACAGCATACAGGCTGAAGTAGAGAAGGCGCTGGAAACACTTTACCGCCAGCCGATAGAGCTGACCGGCTCATCACGCACTGATGCCGGCGTACATGCATTGCAGAATTATTTTCATTTCGACTTTGACGGAGAATTTCATCCGCAATGGCAATACAAGCTCAATGCAATACTGCCAAAGGATATTGTATTGAAAAATCTTACGCTTGTATCTCCCGATGCGCATTGCCGGTTTGATGCACTGAGCAGGGAGTACAAATATTTTATCTATAGAAAGAAGGATCCCTTCCTGGATGACAGGGCGTATTATTTTCCTTACCAGCTCAACTGGCAGGCGATGCAGGAAGCCGCGGGCGTTTTGAAAGAATACCAGGATTTCACGTCGTTCTCAAAAAGAAATACGCAGGTAAAAACCTTTCAATGCCGTATTCTTGAAAGTGAATGGATAGAGGAGGGGGAGTGCCTGGTGTATCACGTAAGGGCCGATCGTTTTTTAAGAGGAATGGTTCGCGCGCTTACCTCTACCATGCTGAAGCTGGGACGCGGGAAGATGGATCTGCAGGGATTCCGGAACATCATTGAGGCAAAAGACTGCACGAAAGCCAGCTTCGCGGTGCCGGCACATGGACTTTTTCTGGTGAGGGTTGAATACCCGGACTTACTGGTAAAGAGCTAACCGGCCGGGTTGTGCAGAGCCGAAGGCGCCGGTATTGATGGCCATGGCATGGCCGGAAGCCTGATGGCGGTCTTTGGATCCGGGATTCCTTCTCGATTCCTCCTCATTGCCTTCTCGGATTCTGAGGAGGAACAGAGGAGAACCGGGGTCTTTCCGGGGAGGCAAAGAGGAGAACTGGCGCAGGAGTATCGCCAAGAACGCCAAGGACGCGCAAAAGACGCAGGGTATCTTAGCGTGCATTGCGTGCTCTTT
>NZ_JAKLTR010000037.1 GCF_022012415.1 Terrimonas ginsenosidimutans | reverse complement strand
TTATGCGCTATTGTGCGGGAATATTCTGCTGAAAGAACTCCTGGAATTTTTGTTTGGTGAGCATGGTATCGATGATGGAAAGCACGGTAGAGCGGTCTTTGTCGTTGAGCAGTGCCAGCAGACGCAACTGCCTGTCACCGCCCTCCGCTACGCTGCGGGTGCTCCGCTGCGCTACGCAGGCTGTCACAGGTCTTGCGTTGCCTTCCTCGCCTTCACTCCGGCCGCTCCTCTGTCTGCAGCGCCATCACCGCTGGTGTCTTACAGCAGGAAGTGTACTCAGTTCGGCCGCGTTGCTGTGGCTGCATCCAGGCGGCCTCCTCCGCGCGACCGCCACCTGCCGGCGTCGGCAGCCTTTAGCATCTTATACGCCTCCGCTGCGCTACGGCTCATGAATAAGGTGCCAGGGGCCTCTGGCTGCAATCGGCCTCGTTCCTCGGCCTTCTCTTGCAGCGCTGCCTTCCGCATGGCGGATGGTGGCGACGGCCAGCCTTCCTTCTCTACGCTGCGGTCGTCGTGCCTCCTCCCTTGCTTCGTTCATGCAGGCTGTCCTGCCAGAACTTCGGTAACACGGACGGGCGGCAGGTTATAGCCACGATCGACAGGATCACAGATGAACTTTTTTTAAGAGTCTTACAGCAGGAACACTCATCATCCATCGCCAAACCTGCCGCAGCCGCCGGAAGAATCGTTAAGTCAGTTAACGAACTCCGGCGGCTTTGGCTTGCAAAAAAAACTTAGTTGATTGCCCCGGGAAGCATCGTTCTGATCGATAGCTCAAGCGGGCAATCAACTAAATTTTTTTCGCCGTCGTGCATCCCGCAAACAGACGGCATGAGATGCGGCAATGCCTTCACTTTTTTCTTTCAATTGAAAATAAAAGCTATTACTTTTAGGGCTGTAGCAGTTCTTTGAGTGAAACACCCAAACCGGTTCCCCAAAAATGGATGGGGCATAAAAAATGGGTTGGAGATTACTATCCGTTCGGGCTTACCATGGCGGGAATCTCCAGCAAGGCATTAGCGTTCGGAGGGCCTGAGAATAAATATAAATATAATGGTATTGAATATGAAAACTCTTTTGCAGTGAACATTGGCGAAACCTTTTTTAGGACGCACGACCCTCAATTGGGCAGATGGTGGCAAATAGATCCTAAACCATCGTATGAAACTTCTCTCTACGCAGCAATGCTAAACAATCCCATTAAATTATCAGACCCCTTAGGTGATACAACATGGACTTATGATATCTCGGGGACTTTTTTAAAAATGATTCCTGATAAACTAAAAAATCAAACTCATTATATAGAAAAAGTTGAGTACGACAAGTTGGAAGCGAGTAACACAACAGATGGAAAGTTGAATAATAAAAATATGGGTAATGCAGTCAGGAAAAATTCTTCAGCTTTTATCGGTAAAAATTCCTTGAAAAGTCTTCAGAAAATTCTTAGTGATCCTGCTAATAAAGGGCTTGAATCTTTATTTGTAGGGAAAGTAGGAAGCGATAGGGAGATTATGTTTTCACAGGTGGACGTTCCGGATGAATATCGATCTGTGTCCGGTATTTCAATTCCGGGTAATTCGCCAGTTAATACTGCTCAACACTGGATTAATAAGGCATTTCCGGGAAATCAGTCAAATTTATTCATGGTGGGACATACGCATGTTCAGGAAAAGTTAGATATGCTTCTTGGCAAGAATACTACAGTAGGAGATGGCTCTCCCAAGGCATTACTGAAGTTCTGGGCTCGGCCTTCTGCGGGAGGAGATTATAATACAGCTGATTTTCATAGAAATAAGATTCCACAAATGATAGCAACCCCTATAGGTATTTCACTTTTTTCACAGGCACAGTATGTGAATGAAAAGTACGGCTATCAATTATTTAAACAATATTAATTTAATAATGAAAAATATTTTTCTTTACTTATTGTCAATGCCTTTTTTTCTCGCCTGCACCAATGGTCATGATAAGAAGGGCGAATTAAAAGAGTCAAACAGTGTACTATGGAATAATAAGTACGAGGTTTTTGATGAACCCGATAGTAAAAGCATTGAGCAAATGAATTTTTATATACTACTGGTCTCAAGCAGTTTTTTGGATACATTAACTATCTTGAGTATTCGACAAAATGCTAAATCAGTTGAGGGATTTTATAAAAAAATTCCTTATGATCAAATACCAGCCTTGTTTGAGAATACGATAGAAACTAAAACTTTCAGGTTTTCGACAATTAGATTTTCGACGGATATTACCCAAGTAGATTCAATAAAAGGAATAATTAAGCAAAACGACCTTTTTTCTTTGAAAGATACTATAAGAACTAACGCGACAGACGGTTCCGTAAAAGAAATAATGGTTTATGATGGAAAGAGATTTTATGATTTCTACAGAGGCTATGTTTTTGACAAGGATGTAGAATCTAAATTTGTTCATTCGTTTGAGAAAATCATGAAACTAGCACCTTCTGAGCAAATACCCTAAAGGCAAACTACCGATCAATTATTGGAGGAGAGTCATTATTATCCGTTTGGCCTCACCATGGCGGGGATATCCAGCAAGGCATTAGCGTTCGGAGGGCCTGAGAATAAATACAAATACAATGGCAAGGAAGAGCAACGGAAAGAGTTCAGTGATGGTAGTGGATTAGAATGGTTAGATTACGGAGCAAGGATGTATGATAATCAGATAGGAAGATGGCATGTGATAGACCCGTTGGCTGACAAGTATGGATCGATATCTCCGTTTGCATATGCGGCCAATAATCCAATATTTTTTAAAGATCCAGATGGACGGATTTTGAAGGTTACAATTTATGGCGATGAGAATACCGTGATACAAAAGTTTAGTGATATCTTAAATAGAGATTTCGGTAATAAATTAAACGTTCAGGTAAATGATGGGGTTGTTTCGATGAAAGTAAAGGAAGGAGAAACTTTAAGTAAGGAAGAAGCTTTATTGTTTAGTTATTTTGATAAAGTTATCAGCGGGCCTCAAACTACGGAAATAGATTTGTATCTCGATGATAAAAGACAACTTGGAGGAGGATTCAATATAGGTATTAGAGATGGTCGACAAATGGCCGCAAATGGGATAGAGCTTAATGATGTAGAAAAAAACCGTTCAGAGCATTTTACCTCATCTTCTATGATGCTCCATGAAATATGGGAATCTTTTGCGGCTCAAAATACTCCAGCTTATCGGAAAATGGAGAATCATAAAGAGTTGTATGAAATTGTTCATAAAGTTGCTAAGGATATAGAAGGGATAGTTAACGGTATTAAAATAGGAGATGATAAAGGTGTGCTAAAAATTAATCGAGAGGGGATTGAGGGAGTCGCTTATGAAAACTTCACTACAAAAGATGGTAAGAAAATGCATAAGGTTGTAACAGTCAGTAAAGGTACAATTGTTTCTGTCCGTGAAGAAAATGGGCATTTAGATTTAAAAAACATTGTTGAGAATTCTAAATAATTTGGCGTATGCGTTTAAGAGTTTTTAGTCTGGTCATTGTTTTCTTTATTTCTTCAAAAGGTTATTCTCAAAAATCTTTGGATGGAGTTGATTTTACTGATTCAAGTGCCGTGAATTACGCAATATCGAAGTTGACATTGTGTGAAGAGATTTCTTTGCTATCGGATAGCGTCGAAGTTGTTGTTCAAAATAACTATTACATATTGGTATTGTTGTCTGTTTCAAAACAGACAAAGGCTAATATTAATATACCGGTAGCAACCGGAGGAATGCTTCTTTCAGACGAAGACATCATATGCGATGTAACTGCGCAAATACAGAAAATAAAAAATAGATTCTGTAGTAAATAGACCTGTAGTTGATATTGATTCTCAAATCAAACTGACTTGTAATAAGAGTATGATGTGTTCTGATAATTATTTTGTTTTTTGCATAAACAATAAAGCCCGGCAATCGCCGGGCTTTATCGTTTATGCGTAAGCTTTTCTGGCTTTAGCATCCCTGATGTAAGTATCGATAAGATCGTACAGCGTCGGTGGTGAAGGAATTTAACAAAACCGGTATGCCGGTAGATAAGAACGGATATTTGTATATTGTAGCCAGCCCCGGGCAATGACCCGGGGTGAGTAATGAGACGAACAGTGATGTGTTCTTTGATAATTTACAGAGCTTCCCCGGACTTGATCAGGGGCGACGCATGTGCGGGGGAGTTTGTTGGAGGAGAGTCATTATTATCCGTTTGGGCTGACCATGGCGGGGATATCGAGCAAGGCATTATCGTTCGGAGGGCCTGAGAATAAGAAGAAGTATCAGCAGTATGAGTTCAACAGCGATTTTAATATTAATTTGTACGAATCCTTCTATCGTACGCATGATCCACAGATTGGAAGATTTTTACAGATAGATCCGAAGCCTACTGACGGGGAGAGTCCCTATGCTGCAATGGGGAATAACCCTGTTTTAAATACAGATTTTTTAGGTGATACTCTTAGTCCTGAGTTTGTTCAGAGGATTAGATCTATTGACTGGTTTGGAGGAAATAAAAACGGTGATCAGCGAGGGTTAGTTACTAATGCGACTCAGCAAGAATATGATAATAATCCAATCATGGCTGCTGGTAAGGATTTCAGCCATGCAGTATTTGAGTTTTTAGGACTAAACAATATTGACGAATTTGTTCAAAATAGAAGAGAGGGTAATAATTCTCCGCTTGAAATTATCTATGAGTCAGCTTTGGTAGTAGTTTCTACAGCCTCGGGTGGAAAAAGTAAAGGAGGTGGTAGGCAATCGGCACTAACTGGGAGATATGGAGATTTTGTTGGTAGTGGTATTAAAGACGGGCATAAGATAATACAAGACGCTGCGGTTAGAGATCTCCCAGGCTATTCCAAAGAAAATAATCCGGCAGTGCAGTTGGATGGGCCTTCTACGAAAGTAGGTAGTGAACACTACAATGCCACACAGGTTCAACGCGGTTCGACATCTAGAGGCACTTATGCTCAGGAAAGAGTTGTTGCGTATAAGGCATTGCGCGGAGCAGGGTTTTCTCCGGAACTTTCGAAGAAATTAATACACATGGCTGATCAATACTTTAAATCAATTGGAGTAACCGGTTCTACGCAGACCCGAATTCCAGGAAAATAGTAAATACAGAAAAATGAGTGAAATAGGCATTGGCAAGCAAGTAAAAAACATTTTGCTGAAGCTAAAGGATAAAAAATATCGACAGTTGGCAGCGGATGACTACTTGAAGAGGGTGTCAGCTGAAGAGATGAATACGGTTATCTCAGATTATGGTGGTGAGGTAACCGTTCCCCCTGATCATGTTTTTAATAACCTAGATATCACGCCTATTATCGGCACTGAAGAATATACTATTCACTTCAATCTCTGGATAGATGATAAAGAAAGTGACTTAACATTAATATTAACATGTTCTGGCCAGCAACAAACTGACTTTAGATATACGATTGACGACATTCTAATTATGTAATATTATGGAAACATAAACTGATTTTTAGCAGATCGATGGTGCCTCGAATATATCTGCATAGATCGGGAGGTGGCTCAAAGCCTTAAGCAATCACCTCACTATAATTGCCCTATATAAGCTGTATCAGCAAGTAAAGTCTATAAAATGATTTAAGGTACAGAAGAATTAATGGTATTTTTTGTTACAAACAATAAAGCCCGATACGTGCCAGGCTTTATCGCTTTATGCATAGGCTTTTCTTGCTTTAGCACCCCTGATTTATGTATCAATGAGATCGTACAGCGTCTTCTTTTTATCCTCATCAAGCTGCGTGAGTTCTTGCAACCGCTTCAGCGTTTTTTTTATCGAGCCCGTTATGCAGCCCTTCTCTGACAAGATGATCAAGTGATACCTCCAGTGCATCGGCCATCTTCCTGGCTGCATTGATAGACGGTACGGCTTCCCCGCGTTCATACTTACCTATCATACCCCTTGATACGCCGCTGTTGGTGGCGAGGTCGGCCGGGCCCAATCCTTTTTTATCCCTGATGTTTGTGATGATATTGACGGTGTTCATATCTGAAAATTGCTTTTAACTGATTATTAAATGATATGCTGAAATTTTGATAACTAGTGGAGATAAGTAAATAATCCATTCTTGCTACCTTGTAGGTCTGTATCAATTTTCAAGATTTACGAGTAGTCTCCCGGTAAGGGTTGTTCGAAACCCTGGCATAACCTTATGTCATGAAAGCAGCGCGGAAGAGGTGGATGCCAGTGGAATAGTGAAGCAATTTAGCCAGTTCGATTTGTCGATGCATAAGAACGGATGTTTGTATATTGCGAGCAGAGGAGGAGAGGGATTTAAAAAACGTATTCTAGTGCAGGCGGGAATAGTGAAAGCTAATGCAGCATCACTGTCATGACCCTGCGGAAATCTGCTTCCTCAAGTAACCAAAAATCGCCATAGCAACTATGATATATAGAATAGACGAGCTTAAACCAAAGGCGTGGGCAAACGAGTATTTAAGATATTTGGATTTGCGAAAAAAAGGCTTAAGAAAAGCTTCTTTTGAAGCGCTTGAGCAATTTATACTGATATACAATGATCTGGATAAAACACTTCGTAGATTGTTTATTGATTTTATTTATCAGATTGGCAGGGAAGCAGGTAACTGTGACGAGTATATACCTGTCAATTTGTATAGTGTCTTTAAGATGGAGTTGAACAAGTGGATCAAAGAAGAGCCTGAAAACCCTATTCCTTACAGATGGAGTTCAGAATTATCTCTTGTAAAAAGGGCAGTTGAATTAGATCCATCAGATCAGCTGACTTTAGATATTTTTTTTAGCAGATTAATTAAAGGAATAGAGATGAATCAGCACGAAGTTGAATTTGGTTTTGCATATGATGGTGATCCGATGCAAGATCTGCAATTAATTATCAGTGTAGAATCGTATGTTGTATACTTAGAGGATGCGAAAATGAAAGAAGAGGTTAAGAAGTCTCTTTTAGTGTTAAAGAATGTAGCTTCCAAAGCGATTAGATAACAATTTAGCCGAATGCATTTTTGATTTCTATACTTTAGATAAAAAATCGAGGAACTCAAACACGAATTCCTTGTCTTTTTGAGACAGCTTGTTAATGTCTTGCATGCGGTTGATGGTCGTTGTGTTAAGTTTGATATCCTTATTGCCGGCGAGCCAGTCCAGCGGACCCTTCTTAAAACGTCAACAAGGGGATTTGGTTCTACGAGACAAATCTTCATACACTTATGTCATCCTCTGGCATACCGGGTGAAGGTGATAATCGATAATATTCACGATCAGTGCGAATGAAAGCGCAAACAATGGATTCGCTTTATGTGAAATTTAGTGCGTGGTGGAGCGGAAGCGCGGGCGTAACGAATACCAGCCCACTGACATCCATTGTGTCTGCATTGATCGGCAGTGCACCGGGAATGAGTGGCGGGAAGTTGAACCCAGCGTATCTGACGAGTACCTTGCTGGACCCGCAGGTGGGAGCGTTCCTGGCTACGCAACCGGGCGTGTCCGGCAAACCAAAGGCGTATTTGAACTGGGTCTTGTTTGATGAGCAGTTTACGTTTGTAGGGAGTTCGAGTTAGGCGGAGCCGGTGGAAAGCAGTGGTGTGGTGAAGGAATTTAACAAAACCGGTATGCCGGTAAATAAGAACGGATATTTGTATATTGTAGCCAGCCCCGGGCAATGACCCGGGGTGAGCAATGAGACGAACAGTGATGTGTTCTTTGATAATTTACAGAGCTTCCCCGGACTTGATCAGGGGCGACGCATGTGCGGGGGAGTTTGTTGGAGGAGAGTCATTATTATCCGTTTGGGCTTATTCAAGCAGGAATCTCATCGAAGGCACTCGAGTTCGGAAACCCTGAGAATAAGCTCAAGTATAATGGCATCGAATATGAAAAGGATCTTGGCCTTGAAGTATACGATGCGCAATTGCGTGAATTAGACGGGCAGATCGGAAGATGGTGGCAGATAGATCCGAAGACAGAGGACATGGAGATGTGGTCTCCCTATGCTTCGAATTATAACAATCCCATTCGTTACAGCGATCCGTTAGGGGACGAAGGCCAGGCTTGTTGCGGTAGCTTAGGTACACGTTTGTGGGGTGGAGTAAAAGCATTGGGCGGGATGCTTGAAATGGCTGCTGGTGCGGCAGGCGGTGTACTGACATCCTGGACTGGTGTCGGTGCAGTAGTTGGTGGAGCTGCGGTGGTGCATGGTGCTGATAATACAGCTGCTGGTTTTACGCAGTTGTTTACGGGCAAAGAGACAAAAACGTTTACAGAGCAGGGTATCAGCAAAGGACTGCAGGCAACGGGTGTTTCTGAGCAAACAGCTAACACTGCTGCTGGATATATCGATGGCGGACTTAGCATCGCACTAAGTGCTGGCAGCGGGTCAGTTGCTAATACTTCTAAAGTAGTTGCGGGAACGGAAACAGTAGCGAAGACCCCTGCGCAGCTTGGAAAGGAGGGGATGACTGCTGCTGGTATTGAACAAAATACAACTAGAATCCCTTCAGCTTCCGGAAAGGCTGCTTATCGAGTTCCGGATGGTTTAACTACTACTACACTAAGTGAAGTTAAAAACGTCGCTAAACAATCATACACATCCCAATTGCAAGATTATGTACAATATGCTCAACAAAATGGTTTAAAGTTTGATTTGTATGTAAGGCCAACAACACAATTAAGTCAGCCTTTAATGGATCAAGTTAATAAAGGCAATATTTTTTTAAACTTTTTACCTGTTAAACCATAGACATGAAAGCGATAGACTTTATGAATCAGTTGCAGAAGAATCCTGAATATATTGAGATGCAAAAGCAGAAAGAACGGGAGATGCAGCTGAAGCTAGCGGAGATAAAAAATATTGAAGCCTCGTTCATTAATGACTTGCAGGCGAATGGTTTTGATATACAAGCTTCAGGTGATTTGTTGAAGCTAAAAAAGGTTGATGCGAAGCTTGCTGAATTATTATTAATGTGGTTGCCTAAAATAAGTGATAAACATAACTCACAGCAAATGCTTGTAAGGGCTCTTGCTATTGCAGAAAAGCCATTCAATGGAAAAATATTAATGCAGCTATTTGATAGTGAGGAGTCATCTGACGGTTTAAAATGGGCTATAGGAAATACAATCGCAAGTGCGAGTGTTCTGAATATTGAAGGCTGGCTGGAAGCAAAGCTTAACGCTTCTCAGCAAGGAAAGCAGAATGAAATGCTTATATATGCAGCGGCAAAATATTTTGATTATGTGAAGGCGGAGAGTCTTTTTAAGAAGTTGTTTGATATATATCCCTTGCAAGTCGCAGACGTTTTTTCAAAAGTCGGTAATGGGGAAGATTTAAAATTTTTACAGCTAAAAAGTAAAAATTATAGTGGTGAAGTTCATAAACAGATAGTAAAGTACATCGCTCAGCTAAAAAAAAGATTAGGTAATCAAGGGAATGTTGCCTTGGCTAAATCGTGAATTATAAATGTATTGCTGTTTAATAAAAAGAGTTTATCTAGTCCGGCGCATGCCGGACTTTTTTTATGCGCTATTGCGCGGGGATGTTCTGCTGAAAGAACTCCTGGAACTTTTGTTTGGTGAGCATGGTATCGATGATGGAAAGCACGGTAGAGCGGTCTTTGTCGTTGAGCTGTGCGAGCAGGCGCAACTGCTCCGCGCTGGTCTTATCTTCAATCACCACTTCCTTTGGCATCCTGCCATCATAGTTAATGATCTGATCAGTAGTCAGGTTAAAGAGAC
>NZ_JAKLTR010000036.1 GCF_022012415.1 Terrimonas ginsenosidimutans | reverse complement strand
ACGGTCAACGGTCAACGGTCAACGGTCAACGGTCAACGGTCAACGGTCAACGGTCAACGGTCTCTCAGCTTTTCCTAAACGCCCACTTCAACATCTCCTTCCACGATGGCTTTTTGCCATACATCAGGATGCCGGTGCGGTAGATCTTGCCGGCGAACCAGGTGGTGAAGAGGAATCCGCCGATGAGTGAGATCATAGACAGGCCGAGCTGCCACCAGGGCACAGTGCCGGGAACACCAAAGGGGATCCGGGCCATCATCAATATAGGTGAGCTGAAAGGAATGATGCTTCCCCAAACAGCGAGAGGGGAAGATGGATCTTTCATTACAGCAGGCATCAGCACGATGGAAACGATCACGATCATAGTTACAGGGAAGCTCAATGATTGAGCCTCACGCATATCTTCATTCACCGCACTGCCGATTGCTGCATAGAAAGATGAATAGAAGAAGAAGCCGCCCAACAGGTAGAATGCGAAGCTGAAGATGATCAGCGGTACATCAATGCTGGTAAATACTGATTGCAGTCCGCCAACCATACCGCCCATAGGGGAGTTTGCACCGGCGGACCCAGTGGCATTGTATATAATGAAGACAAACAGGATCCACAGGGCAAACTGCGTCAATGCAACAAGCCCGATCCCGATGATCTTTCCCAGCATCAGTTGAAAAGGTTTTACAGAGGAAATGATCACTTCCGCAATACGGTTGTTTTTCTCTTCCATTACACCCATCATCACCTGGCTGCCATAAAGGATCAGGATGAAATAGATCAGCAATCCCGAAGTATATCCAACAGCGGAGGCTACACCGGAGTTACTTGCTTCCTGGCTGAGGTTCTGCGCTTCCAGGTCGATCGAACTTTGAGCGATCCTGTTTTTCACACTATCACTGATCCCCAGTTTTTCATCTTTTACCTGGTCCCAGATGCCATTCAGTTTTCTTTCCAATGGGCCTGTTCCTTCCATTCCCATGGACTTCTCCGTTTGAAGTTTAAGCTGGAGGCCGTTTTCCCAATTGCTGCTTTCATCAACAACGATCAGGCCATCGAAACCTTTTTCTTTCAGGTGTGCTTTCAAAGAATCCGGGGAGTCTTTAACCAGCGTGAGCAGGTTTGAGCTATCTTTTTGATTCGCTCTTTCAATTTTGCCTTTATCGAAGTAGCCTGAGTTATCGATCACAGCTACATTTATTTTCGACTTTGTTTTTGCTGCGATAAAGCTGGTTCCAAAAACAATACCGAGGTATATCAGCGGGAACAGGATCGTACTGATGATAAAGGTTCTTTTTCTGACCCTGGTCAGGTATTCCCTTTTTATGATGAGGATTATCTTATTCATGATTGCGATTAGTTGTGGTAAAGGTTACTGGTTTACTTCTTGAAACTGACGGGAAACGGGTGTTCCTTCAACAAGACGGATGAAGATATCATTCAGTGAAGGCAACATTTCATTGAATGATTCGATCGGTAATCCCTGGTTGATGAAGTATTGCAAGATGTCATTGTTGCTTGCATATTCCAGTTTAAGGATCAGTTCCTGATCTTTCCTGCTCATCACTTTAAACAGATCAACGGCCAGATGTTCCGGCGTCAGATTCCTGGCGAAAGTGACACGGAACAGATTCTCTTTATATTGATGTTTGACTTGCTGAACAGTGCCATCCAGGATCTTTTTTCCTTTGTTCACCAATGCAATATGGTCACAGATCTCTTCAACCTGTTCCATTCTGTGTGTACTGAATATGATCGTGGCACCACGTTTTGAAAGATTGTAAATCTCATCTTTGATCAGGTTAGCATTGACCGGATCAAGTCCGCTGAATGGCTCATCAAGAATAATGAGTTTGGGTTCATGCAGGACGGTTGTTACAAACTGCATTTTTTGTTGCATACCTTTTGAAAGGTCTTCCACTTTTTTATTCCACCAACTTTCCATATCGAGGCGGGAGAACCATTCGCGGATCTTTTTGGTGGCATCGTATCTGTTCAGTCCTTTCAATTGAGCGAGATATAAAGCCTGCTCGCCGATCTTCATTTTCTTATAAAGACCTCTTTCTTCCGGCATATAACCGATATGGGCAATATCATTCAGCGGATCGAATTTTTTTCCATCAAAAATGATCTCACCTTCATCAGGATAGAAGATGCCTGTGATCATCCTGATCAGGGTTGTTTTACCTGCACCATTAGGTCCCAGTAAACCGAATATCTGCCCCTTTTCGATCGTCAGGCTGATATCGTCCACCGCTTTCTGCGTGGCAAAATACTTTTTGAGGTTGTTTAATTCGAGTAAAGGCATGTGTGTAGTTTGTGTGGAGCAAAAATAACCGTCTCAACGGGTTGAGCAAGATTTTATTGACAGACGGCTTCGGGGCTTCTGCGCCGATCTGAACGCAGGATCTCTACTTCAACAGCTCACAGATCAGCTTTGCGACTCTTTCCCCATCCATTGCAGCACTGACGATCCCGCCTGCATAACCTGCGCCTTCAGCGCAGGGAAACAATCTTTTTATCTGCGGATGCTCAAGCGTATCTGCATTTCGGGGAATACGTACCGGGGAAGAAGTGCGTGATTCAGTAGCTACTACAACGGCATCGTTGGTAAAATAACCTCTCATCTTCTTTCCGAATTCACGGAATGCCTGCTGAAGACTGCTGTGTACAAATGATGGAAGCACCTGTTGCAATGGAGAGGAATGCAGGCCTGGCAAATAAGAGCATTCAGGCAGGGAGGATGATACTTTTTTATCTGAGAAATCAGCCATACGTTGTGCGGGTGCAACAAATTTTCCGCCGCCTGCAAGAAAGGCTTTTTGTTCTACGCGCTGCTGGAATTTCATTAGCAGTAATGGATCATTCTCTATTGCAGCGATCTTTTCTTTTTTCAGAAACTGCATTGCGTCCTGGGGTGAAACAGTTACTACGATCCCGCTATTTGCAAAGGGGTTGTTTCGTTTTGATGGGCTCCATCCATTTACCACCAGTTCTCCGGGAGAGGTTGCGGCGGGGGCGATGATTCCTCCGGGGCACATGCAGAAGGAGAAGACTCCCTGTCCTTCTACCTGTTGTACCAGGCTGTAAGATGCGGGAGGTAGCAACTCATCCTTTTGAGTGGTATGGTACTGGACCTGGTCGATCAGTGACTGCGGATGTTCTACCCTTACGCCGAGTGCGAATGGTTTTGCCTCGATGAGGATCTGCCGGCGGTGAAGCAATTCGAAGATATCCCGGGCAGAGTGACCGGTAGCGAGAATGACCGCCTGTGCTTTGAAGATATCTCCATCGCTGGTTTGCACGCCTTTAGCTTCGTTATTCTCTATAATGAGATCGGTGACTTTCTTTTCGAAGAGGAATTGGCCGCCGCAGCCGCGGATCGTTTCCCGCATGGCGGTGATGATCTGCGGCAGTTTATTGGTGCCGATATGCGGGTGTGCTTCGTAAAGGATCTTCTCTTCTGCCCCAAAGTGAACGAAAAGGTTTAGTATCCGTGCAATGTCCCCGCGTTTGGAGCTTCGTGTATATAATTTACCATCACTGTAAGTGCCTGCGCCACCTTCGCCGAAGCAATAGTTGCTTTCGGGATTTACTTCTCCTTCTTTATTAAGTGCGGCAAGATCGCGGCGGCGGGCCCGGACATCTTTTCCTCTTTCGAGAAGGATCGGTTTCACGCCGCGAAGGATCATTTCAAGGGCAGCGAAAAGACCTGCCGGACCGGCACCAATGATCAACGCCGAATTGGCAGCATGACTGACATCAAGGAAATCAAACTGCATTATTTCGCGGTTATGAAAAGGTTCATTGATGAACGCCTGAACAGTCAGGTTGATCCAGGCTTGTCTTCCGCGGGCATCTATCGAACGTTTCTGTATGTTGTAACCGGTTATGTCGGCTGGTCTGACAGACTCTGCGCGGGCGATATACTTGCGAACAGTAGCTTCGTTCGCTGCTTCTCCGGGAAGCAGTTTGAGGGTAATATTTTTTTGCATAAGGTCAGGTTTTTATCCTGAAACATTTTGTATAGCAAAACTACGAAAAACGCGAATGATGCACGAATGGCCATGAATGTTCGCGAATAGAGTTTGCGTAAATGTAGAAATTTAGCGTGAGAGTAATGACTGCTTTATACAATCGGGGCATTCGTTATTGCGGAAGTTTGCGGATTTTAAGAATATGTAAATACGGCAGGATAAAAAGCGGTACGGGTTTGGTATATAGGGATAGCTTCTTTGAAAGCAGTTGTTTCACGGTCTGCGAACAGTTGTTGGCAGTCTTTGATCAGAGGCGAAGTTCTTATACATATATATATTATACGGGTGGAAGCAATAATACCGTCTATCGGGTATTGGCTTGAATGCAAAAGAGTGTTTGTCATGACAATTGGCTGAGTACCTGTCATGGAACAGGAGAAGGCAATCGGTTGTTAAAGTATAAAAGACAAAGAACAACCCTTGCGGGTGTTTTTCACCGGTAAAAAAAATAAATGCGGAATGCTGTTTTTTGTTTGCAACAAACCGGAAAACTCGCTACCTTCAAAAGCGCCGGTTAAACGATTGCGACTACACAACTGCATAGTGAATTTTAAGGAAACGCAATAATTTTTCTTTCGGCTTCTTCAAATTATCCATTCCGAAAAACCGCAACTGTTTTATTTTTTTTCGTATAACATTTTGGGAACGAGAGGGCAGAAAAGATAGTTTTTTGAGCGCTTGATTATAAACTATTTTTTGCTGTGCTTCATCTTTATTTTTCTAAATTTTCACAGGAAAATTGATAAAATGAAATACAATTATCATTATCTGAAAAAGGGGTGAATAAAAATTTTTTATTAACCAAGAAATATAGATATTCGCCGTCCTGTCCAACTTTTTTTACTGACATCGTGTGGAGATTTTTCTTGGACAAATTCAAAAGGACTATAGTTAACCCGATATATAAACTGCTTTCATACTGATGGACAAAAATGCTGAAAAAGTTTGGACCAATTGTTTGAAGATCATCAAGGATATTGTTGAATGGCAGCATTACAAAACCTGGTTTGAGCCGATTACACCTGTTTCAATAAAGAATAACGTTTTGGTTATTCAGGTACCAAGTCAATTCTTTTTTGAGTACCTTGAAGAACATTATGTCAATTTATTGGCAAAGACTTTGAAGAGAGAGTTGGGGAAAGAAGCCCGTCTGGAATATCGCATTATGGTTGACAGTGGGAACAGTAAGAACAAGCCATTGACGATGGATGTAACAGGGCAGGGGTATAAAACTTTTTCAAACAATGAAATGGATTTTCCACTTGTAATAAATAACCCGGTCAAAAATCCTTTCGTGATTCCCGGTCTGAAGAAGATGCAGATCGATCCTCAGCTGAATCATATTTATACATTTGATGCATTTATAGAAGGTGACTGTAACCGGGTAGCACGCCGTGCAGGCAAGACTGTGGCGGAGAAGCCCGGAGCGAATTCTTTCAATCCCCTGGTAATATATGGAGGAGTAGGTTTGGGTAAAACGCACCTTGCGCAGGCGATCGGTAATGAAGTAAAGCGCCTGAATCCAAACAAGGTGGTGCTGTACGTGAGCTCAGAAAAGTTCATCAATCAGTTCATGGATCATAGCCGCAATAATGCGATCAACGACTTTATTCATTTCTATCAGTTGATCGATGTGCTGATCATTGACGATGTTCAGTTTTTTGCAAAGGCTGAGAAATCCCAGGATGCATTCTTTGCGATCTTTAATCACTTGCATCAGTCGCACAAACAGCTTATCCTGACATCGGATAAGTCGCCCAAAGATCTTGACGGAGTACAGGAACGCCTGCTCAGCCGTTTCCGCTGGGGCCTGAGTGCGGATCTGCAGATCCCGGATTACGAGACCAGGATCGAGATCCTGGAGAAGAAGATGAAGAATGACGGTTTGGAGATGCCGAAGGAAGTTGTAAAGTATATCGCATACAATATCAATAGCAATGTGAGGGAGTTAGAGGGTGCGCTGATCTCACTGTTGGCACAATCTTCGCTAAATAGAAGGGAGATAGATTTAGATTTAGCAAAGAAAGTGCTGCGTAATTTTATCAAATCATCCAGTAAAGAAATCACGATCGATACCATCCAGCGAATGGTATGTGAGTATTTTGATGTGTCATACGACAAGCTTTTGCAGAAAACCCGTAAGCGGGAGATCGTGCAGGCTCGTCAGATCACTATGTATCTGGCAAAGGCATTCACAAAGAATTCACTTAAGACGATCGGAGAGCATTTCGGCGGCCGTGATCATACCACGGTGATCCACTCATGCCAGACAGTTAAGGATCTGATGGATACTGATACCGTATTCAGGGAAAACGTACTGGAATTGCAGCAAAAGGTGCAGCTGGCTGCGATGTAGCATGTTGCCAGGTCATAAGGCTTGCTTCATTCGCTCAATCACTCTGATAATTACAACATAATATTTACAAGGGAGGCTTCATCGGCCTCCCTTTTGCATTGCGCTCACCGGCCTTTGCGGGGTCTGAGCGCTTGATTTGCGGCTGCGAAACTTTCTTTCAACTATTTTGGGTTTTATTGTTGGTAATGGTTATTTTTGCCACCCCTTTAAAACGGGGAATGCCACAGCCTTCCGGTGAGGTGGATGAGTGGCTGAAATCAGTAGTTTGCTAAACTGCCGTACGGGTAACTCTGTACCGCGGGTTCGAATCCCGCCCTCACCGCAACTAAAAAAGCCTGACAAGTGTCAGGCTTTTTTAGTTGCGGTGAGGGCGGGAGGTTTGGAAGGTTTCATTAGTTCCATAGCTTTTACATCTGATGAAGAAAGGTTATGGCATTTGATGTTGTAATCTTTTTCCTTATGGAGTGGGTCCGGTGTTCTGTAGAACCTCCCAAACCTCTCAAACTTTTCCCGCCTCTCCCACGCCACTACTCCTTCCTCAACGCTTTTACCGGATTTTGCCAACCAGCGCTGATCGCCTGGACAGCGATCGTTAGCAGGGAGATGAGGATGATGATGGCGGCCGATGAGATAAAATATTGCCAGCTGATCGAAATACGGTAGGCATAGTTTTGCAACCATTGATCGGCTACGATGTAAGAGATCGGGATTGCGATCAGCAGTGCAATGATCACGGGCTTTAAAAACTTACCGGAAAGAAGTAAGGATATATTGGCGGATGATGCACCCAGCACTTTCCGTATACTGATCTCTTTGTTTCGCTGCCTTACAGCAAAGACGGTGATACCCAGTAGTCCGATACAGGATAAAAGAATGCTCAGGCATCCGAACAGGAATGAAAATCTCATCATCTGCCTGTCTTTCGCATATAACAGTTCGAATTCTTCATCAAGAAAATGAAAGGAGAGATGATCTCCTGAAAAATATTTCTTCCAGGCTTTTTCTGCTATGTCCAGCGCTGCCTGGATCTGACCGGGTTGGGTTTTGATAAGAAAGGTATTGCCCAGGGCATACTGATCCTGGCGGATCACCAGCGGGGCGATCGCCTCATGCAAACTTTGAAAATGAAAATCTTTTACAACTCCTGCAACAATACCTTCTGTGGCCGGGGAAGAAAATCGGGTACCGACAACGGGAGATTTTAGTCCGTACAAGCGTACTGCCGTTTCATTCAGAATGATATTGTCTTTATCACGTGCGTCTGATCCGTTGAACCAACCACCTTCAACAAAAGTCAGTTGCATGATCTTGTTGAAGTCTGTATCGGTCATGAACTCCGTTATCAGTTTCTCTTCATTATCCTTTGGATATCCGTACCAGTCGAACTTTTGACCGGTTCTGCCTGTATTATTCTGTATAGAACCAAAATTGATCCGTGTTACATTTTGTAAAGCGGAGGAAGCTGTTAATTCATTTTTAAAGGTGGTCAGAAACAATTCTTTTTGACCGGGATTCAGCTTCATTTGTTGTATTGTTTTAAAAGGAAGCCGGAAGCTGAATACCTGCTCGCGTTTATAGCCGGCATCCTGTTGCTGTATAAAGCTTAGCTGGCGATAAACGACAACAGTACCGGTGATCATTACAACGGCCAGCACAAATTGCGTTGTTACAAGTATTGTTTGCAGTGATCCTTTGCGTATGCCTAATACGCCACGATCCTGGAAAAGCAGAACCGGCTTGAAAGATGACAATAGCAACGCAGGATAGATACCTGTAAGCAAGATCACCGTGATCAGTGTTCCTGCGAGGATGTATACAACATTTAAATTGAGGAGGTCCAGTTCGAGAGACATTGTGGTGAAACTTCTGAACAATGGCCAGAGTGCATACAGAAGCAGCATTGTGAGTGCCAGTGATAGGAGAGCTGTGAGAACAGCTTCTGTCATCAACTGCGCAAATAGATGCCAGCGGCCAGCTCCCGTGATCTTTCGCATACTGATCTCTTTTGAACGAAGACCCGCCCGTGCAACGGAAAGATTGACAAAGTTGATGCTTGCTGTGATCAGCAGGAGAATTGCCAATGAGGAAAAGATATACATCGACTTACGGCTTCCGTGCGGAAAGATCGAGCTTGAAAGGCCTTCCGTAAAATGGAGCATCGGTAACGGCACCAGTTCTACCTGCCGCGTAAATGCATTGTCGCTGACTTTATTTTCTGCATAAATGTTTGTGATGGTATGGGCAAGTTGAGCTGCATTGGTTTGAGGCGCAAGCTTTATAAACGTTATGCAGCTTGATGAACCCCAGTAGGCAGCGTCACGTATTGCCTCGGTAGTGCTGAGTTTCGCGGCCAATGGAATAAACACGTCCTGCTGAAAGCTGGAGAATGCGGGGTTATCCCTGATAACTCCGGCAACTGCATAGCCAATAGAATCTACCTGCACAATTTTTCCTAAGAATGGCTGATTGCCGAAGAATTGATGGGCTTTGGATTCCGTAAGGATGAGGCTTCGGGGATTGCTATTAAAGGAAGAGGCGCTTCCTTCAATGAAATCATAGTTGAAAAGACTGAACCAGTTACTGTCTACCCAAAGCCCTTCGGTTTCCGAAAACACCCGGTTATTGATATTGAATACTGGCGCCTGGTAGCGGGTGCTCATTGCGGTGGTTGATCGTTCAATGCCGCGAAGGCGCTGTGTGATCACACTTTGCAATGGGTAAGGGACGAGTTCACTCAGCTGGTTGTTATTTTTCTTATCGGCCACGGACAGAAGATGGATGTTTTCCGCATCTGTGTGATAGCGGTCAAAGCGCCATTCGTTCTGAACCCATAGCAACATAAAGATCGCAACGGTCATTGCGATGGCGAGACCTCCAGTGTTGATCAGGCTGAACAGTTTATTGTTGCGGAGATGCCGCCAGGCGGTAATAAAGAAGTTGGAGAACATAAGCGTGTTTGTGTGGTAAATCAGATGGCGGATGAGGTACTTTCAGCTATTAAAAATATGCCATGATCTTAAATATTTGATTTTTAAGACAGTGTGATCGAGTGTGTTAGGTATTTGTTCTATATCGGACAATGGTTGTTCGATTATGATACAGGGAGTCTTCAGGTTGTGGGAAGACGTTATTATAAAAAGACAGAAAATACTTTTGATTTATTAGGTTAGTTATCATCAATTTCCCCTATTTTTGCAACCCTTTCCGAGCAAATCGGATAGGCCGGGAAGTAGCGCAGGCCGGTAGCGCACCTGGTTTGGGACCAGGGGGTCGCAGGTTCGAATCCTGTCTTCCCGACTGAAAAAAAGACTCTTGATTTATCAAGGGTCTTTTTTTATTGTATAAGCGTATGGCCATTGATAGCGCCTCCCGGCTTTAAGCCGGGAGGGTCGCAGGTTCGAATCCTGTCTTCCCGACTGAAAGAAA
>NZ_JAKLTR010000035.1 GCF_022012415.1 Terrimonas ginsenosidimutans | reverse complement strand
CTTTTATCATTTTACATATTTAGCTTTGAAATCAAACTCTACCGCCAACCTAACAGGTGTTCCCGCATCGTCGATCGTTTGTGTTTGCCTTTCTCTCATTCTAAGGATCATTGTATCCTTCGACCAGGAGATCTTTGCTCCCGACGGGATTGTTGCAACCGGAGAACCGCCCTGGTCAAGATTTACAAAGCTGGACTCCACGAAGACTGAATCAGCAGTGATCTTTTTATACTTAGTTGATCCGCTTGTTTCTGGAGAAACAAAACTGTAGGGAGTTGAGAAGTTATTTGCTGGAATTCCCGCCACATACATCGTCGACTCGAGCATGGTAGATGCAGAATATTTAACCCTGTCGGTTGTCATTGTCGTTTCGTCAATCTTCAATGTACCGCTTTCATCTTTCGAATCGATGAGCATCCGGGATACCATCCTGGTCGAAATACCGCTTTCCGTCATCTCAATATCGGTTATAGACACACCTATCAGCTTTACAAAACGCCAGGTGCCGATAATTGAATTATTGGACGGATTGGAAGGATTACCCGGACCGGGCGTGGGGTTATTGGGATCATTATTCCCGAGGTCTACATAATCCACTTCTTTCTGACAGGAAACAGCGCCTACCAGCATCAGGGCAAGGAGGTAAGGTTGTACTTTTTTCATTCTCATAAGTGAGACAAAGCTAATCTGAAGTGGTCATTAAAAGTGAAAGAACCGGCCATTTTCTGACCGGTTCTTTTAAAAAATCTTATCTCCTTAAAAATCAGGCTTTTTGAACTGCTGCGATGCCCGGCAAGGTCTTTCCTTCGAAATATTCCAGCATTGCGCCACCACCGGTGGACACATAGCTCACTTTTTCAGCAAAGCCGAACTGGTTCACCGCGGCTACCGAATCACCACCTCCGACAAGGGAAAACGCGCCTTTCTGCGTTGCATCAGCTACCGCAGTGGCAATAGCTTTGGTGCCGTGCTGAAACTTCTCCATTTCGAAAACTCCCATCGGACCATTCCATAAAATGGTTTTCGACTTGCTGATCACATTGCAGAATTGTTCAACCGCATTGCTTGCGATATCCAATCCCATCCAACCATCCGGGATATTATTGCTTGGAGCAGCAGATGTTTCTGCATCTGCTGCAAATTTATCAGCGATCACAGAATCAGAAGGCAGGTGAATGCAAACACCTTTTGCCTCTGCCTTCTTCAGCAATTCACGGGCTGTGTCAAGGCGATCATCTTCACAGAGAGACTTGCCGATATTGCCGCCTTCTGCTTTCATGAATGTATAAGCCATGCCTCCACCAATGATAATATCTGTAGCCTGCTCCAGCAGGTTTTCAATGATCAGGATCTTATCAGACACTTTCGCTCCACCAATGATCGCGACAAAAGGTTTCTCTGCACTGTGTAATACTTTTTCCGCGCTTTTCACTTCCCCTTCCATCAGCAGACCAAAGAATCTTTTATCCGCCGGGAAGAATTCAGCGATCACCGCAGTAGAAGCATGGGCACGATGCGCCGTACCGAATGCATCATTCACCCAAACATCACCGAGCTTCGACAATTTTTCTGCAAAGGCCTTATCTCCTTTTTCTTCTTCTTTATAAAAACGAAGGTTCTCCAGCAACAACACTTCCCCGGGCTGTAAAGCCGCATAAGCCGTAGTCGCTTCTTCACCAATACAATCATTGGCAAAGATCACTTTCACTTTCAGTAGTTCAGACAAATGGCTGACCAGGTGCTTCAGGGAATACTTTTCTGTCGGACCGTCTTTCGGACGTCCGAGGTGAGACATCAATACTACCGAGCCGCCATCTTTCAGGATCTTTTCGATCGTAGGGATAGCAGCAGTGATACGTGTATCATCGGTGATCTCATATTTATCGTTAAGGGGCACATTGAAGTCCACTCTTATAAGGACCTTCTGGTCTTTGAAATTATGATCTGAAAATTTTGACATTTTGATTCGGTGTTAATTGTGTTCAAAGATAAGGGAGGCGTCAAAAATGTGGCCAATTGTTTCCGGAGATGTTGTCCGTTGACCGTTGTCCGTTGACCGTTGTCCGTTGACCGTTGTCCGTTGACCGTTGTCCGTTGACCGTTGACCGTTGACCGTTGTCCGTTGACCGACGGAACAGCCGCAGCATCTGCGACAGCTGCAAACTAATCTAAAAGACATATTTTTTACGTAAAAAGCCCTCCGGAAAGAGGGCTTTTTAATAGTATTCTAAGATGTAGTACATTATCCGCATGCAAACTGGTTTACGAGCTTCGCTCACGCTTCTGCTGTAAAACCGGTCAACGGTCAACGATCAACGGACAACGATCATCGATCCTTACTTCGAGATCATTTTCGCGAAATAATTCACCGTGCGAACCAACTGGCTCACATAGCTCATTTCGTTGTCATACCAGGCCACTGTACGAACGAGTTGGGTATCGCCCACTGTTTGTACGCGT
The DNA here is from genome assembly GCF_022012415.1 of Terrimonas ginsenosidimutans. Taxonomy (GTDB): domain Bacteria; phylum Bacteroidota; class Bacteroidia; order Chitinophagales; family Chitinophagaceae; genus Terrimonas_A; species Terrimonas_A ginsenosidimutans. The sequence goes on along the minus strand of NZ_JAKLTR010000035.1, from coordinate 10,586 downwards.
GTTTGGGTAGCATCGAACAGAGAACCGTAAGCGATACCGATGATGTCGCTGCTTACGATCTCGTCTTCAGTGTAACCGAAGCTTTCGTTAGCGGCAGCTTTCATTGCAGCATTCAGTTCTTCTACAGTTGTTTTCTTGCCGAGAACAGCCGTTACTTCAGTGAGAGAACCGGTGAGGGTTGGAACACGTTGTGCGCTACCGTCGAGTTTACCTTTCAGGCTTGGCAGAACGAGGCCGATCGCTTTAGCAGCACCAGTGCTGTTAGGCACGATGTTCTGAGCAGCAGCACGTGCACGGCGCAGATCACCTTTCGGGTGAGGAGCGTCCTGTGTGTTCTGATCGTTCGTGTATGCGTGGATGGTTGTCATCAAACCGTTCACGATACCAAATTTCTCTTCCAGTACCTGTGCCATTGGCGCAAGGCAGTTGGTGGTACAGGATGCGCAGCTGATAATAGTTTCGCTGCCATCGAGTGTATTATGATTCACATTAAAAACAATCGTTTTGAGATCACCTGTTGCAGGCGCAGAGATCACGACTCTTTTTGCACCGGCAGTAATGTGTGCTGCAGCTTTATCTTTATCTGTGAAGAAACCAGTGCACTCAAGAACAACGTCTACTCCATGATCTTTCCATGGAATTTCAGCAGGATTTTTTTGTGCATAGATCTTTACTTCGTCACCGTTTACAACGATAGAGTTTTCTGTAGCTTTTACGTCAGCATCGAAGCGGCCCTGCGCGCTGTCGTATTTCAGGAGGTGAGCAAGAACTTTGGGGCTGGTGAGGTCATTAACGGCCACTACATCGATGCCTTCCATTTTGTATATCTGGCGATAAACAAGGCGGCCGATGCGCCCGAAACCATTGATAGCAACTTTAACTGTGCTCATTTCGGAATATTTTAGTTTTAAAAGAGGGCCGAAGTTACAGGTTTGCGGGGAAAATGGGAAATAGTTGGAAAAAACACTCCTGTGCCGTCCTGCACGGAAATCGTTGTCCATTGTCCGTTGACCGTTCACCGACGGCATTAACGGTCAACGGATAACAGGAGTATCGCAAAGCGCGCAAAGATCACGCAAAGGCCGCAAAGATTTCTTAGCGCACTTTGCGTGATCTTTGCGATACTCTTACGCCAGCACATAAGCCGATCCTGCTTAATGAACTAACAGTCAACCAATAGCCATTACCGCATTTTCTTTCCGGCGCTGGAATGGCGGCATCAACAGGTAGAATATATACCCCAATAATCCACCCACTGTATTCAGCAGCAGATCATCGACATCAAAAACACCCAGCCCGGTATAGCGTTGCACAGATTCGAATAAGAAACTGATAAGAAAAATAGTCCCCACCGTTAATACCAGCCTTCCTCTCCGGAAAAATACCAGCGGGAGAAGAAAACCCAGCGGAACGAACCCGAGGATATTGCCTCCGATATTCATGAACTTGTACATGTCATCCATGCGACTGTAATAGATCTTATGGATCGATGCGAACAATACCCAGTTCTCTCTTTGCCCATGCTTAAAAGAGGGCCGCGGGTATTTCTCGACGTTCTTCAATACATGTATCGTATCGGCAGGTCGTTTGAACAGGATATACTTTGTGAGTATTGCCAGGTTGACCAGGATCAGCATACAACCTACAACCCGGATCGCTTTATTTGCTTTCATGTTCAGGAGATTTAACCGCAAATCTGGGCGTGCAGCGCAGCCGCAGCAACCCTTTTCTACCAACTGCGGGATTGTATCTACGAACTGAAATGAATTCTCTTTGCCGGACGGGTGGAATTGCTGACTTTAGCTTTTCTTAATAAAAGCATGCGACTGAAACCCTTATTGTTCATCTTCATTTTTGCAGCATTCTATATACTGCTGCATCTCGCCTATGATATGCCCTATATCATTCACGGCAATTCACGATTCATTGGCGGGGTTGATACACGTATCGGGCTCGCACGCAGGCTGATCGATATCGCCGGATCTTCTCTCTTTGCATTGATCCCCTACTTCCTCTTCTTTCGTTTTTATCCGGATAAGAAATGGGGCCGGATCTTACTGGCATTATTGATCATCCTGCCAATGGTCTTTTTCCTCGGATACTGGCTGGAAGGCCTGGCAAACTGGAAATTACGGTCTGCCAATACCTCATTCCCCAGGCTAAGATCCTACTTCCTCGATCACCTCTTCTATATCATCCTGTATTTGATATACGGCATCGCGGTTTATTTTATCCGGTACGCTTATTTCAGGGAGATACAGCAAAAAGAACTGGCACTGCAGAACAGGGAATCGGAATTATCTTTTTTACGGTCGCAGATCAACCCGCATTTTCTATTCAACGGATTGAACAATATTTATTCCCTTGTCTATCTTCAATCGCCCAATTCACTGGAAGCAATCGCGGGCTTTTCCGATCTGCTTCGCTATATGCTGTATGATACGACGCAGGATGTGCCACTGGAAAAGGAAGTGCATTATATCCGGCAGTATATTTCATTGCAGGAATTGAAACAGGAAGGCGCCATCCGTTCGAAATTCGAAGTACAGGGACCAACAGACAGGATCTTTATCCCCCCGCTGTTGCTGATCCCGTTTGTAGAGAATGCCTTTAAGCATGGCGCACCGGAAGATGATGAGATCATCGTGTCGATCCAAACTGTCGCCCGGCAAACAACGTTTTATTGCCAGAACAAAAAAAGCGCTCACCGAAAAGATGCATCAGGAGGAATAGGCCTGCAGAATGTAAAGCGCAGACTTGAATTGCTTTTTCCCGGCAAACACCAGCTTTCAATAATGGACGGACCTGTATTTTTTATGGTAAAACTGGAAATTGATCATGAATGAAACCCCTCGGATCAGATGTGTGGTAGTGGATGATGAATTGCTTTCAGTTAAGCTGATCGCTGACTACGTACGCAAAACTCCTGATCTTGAACTTGTGCTGGAAACCACTCACCCGCAGGAAGCGCTTGCGCTGATCCAGCGCGGAGGGGCCGACCTCGTCCTGCTGGATATCCAAATGCCTGAAATGACCGGCTTTGAATTTATGCAACTGGCGGGTAGCCGTTGCGGGGTCATCTTCACCACGGCCTATCCCCAGTATGGCGCCGACAGCTATAACTACAATGCAATAGACTACCTTCTGAAGCCTGTTACCTTTGCCCGCTTCCTGGCAGCCATTCAAAAAACAAAGCTCCGCATTAGCCAGGAAAACAAGCCTGCACACGAAAAGAGTTTACCAGTACAGGAACACTTGTTTATAAAAACGGAATACAGGATCCAGAAAGTTGATCTTGATGAGATCCTCTACCTCGAAGCATTACGAGATTATATAGCTGTTCATCTTCATTCGTCCAAAATTCTTACGTTGGAAAGCATGAAGAACATGGAGGAAAGACTTCCTGCAGGAAGATTTATCCGGATACATAAATCCTATATCATCAACAAAGACAGGATCGATTTTCTGAGCCGCGGCAGAGTGATCATCAATCAGGTGTACCTGCCCATCGGGAATACCTACAAAGAACGTTTTCAGCAGCTTATTGGCATCCGCGATGACCATTCCGGCAAGACAGGCGAAAAATAATTTCTATTTTTTTTCAAAAACTTTTGGCGTTAAATATCTGCGCCCTTATCTTTGCACTCCCGAAAACGGCCCGTTCGTCTAAGGGTTAGGACACCACCCTTTCACGGTGGTGATACGAGTTCGAATCTCGTACGGGCTACAAGGAAAAGACCTCGCAAATGCGGGGTCTTTTTTTATGTAATCCGTAGTCCCCGGGTTACGGATTACATTCCTTTTACAGGACCTAATTCCCGAAATGAAAAGCAACCTGAATTTTAAAGGATCAAGCGTAAAAGTTGTGGGATGGTTGTCTAAATGTTTAATGGTTTAAAAGTTTGAAGTTTTTGCTTTTGCTTCGGTCCCTCGCCTGATGTAATCAGGCTTGCCGGTATTCTGCAAACGGGTTATTATCACTTGTCCACTTACAGGTTCTTAAGCGATAGCTGTCTGATCGGGCACAAAAAACGGGAGCACGCCTTGAAGCGATATATGCTCCTTAGATACGACATTCTGGCACGAGAAGCCAGCTGATGTGTTCACTGATGATAATCATTCAAGGCCAAACTTCGCGTGTTTTTGAAATCCTTGTTAGTCGTCGTTAGTTCGTCTCTTGGTCGTCCTTTGGCCGTCCAAAGTTTGACGGGATCTTAGGCAGTGAAAAATGGTGACAAGCTGACACACTGAGGGCGATAAATCTTTTGGGCGACTGGCCCAGGTTCCCTCCTCCGCTTTGCTACGGTGGAAGGGCCGCCAGAAGTTTATGCGAGCGATGCTCATCCGGAACATTTCAACCCAAGCCATTTTGCAGAACATCACCCAACTTTTCAATATGATCCATTTAAAACATCTTTGCAACAAATGGAGAGATCCCCGTTCAGGAACTTTCAGCAAAAGTATTCTGGAGCCAACGGCAGATCAGCCGTTACTTTCACCAGCAATTCGGGATCTCTTTAAAAGCCTATTGCAACATTCTTCGGTTCCAGGCTTCATTGCCGCACATTAAAGCAGGCAAACTTTATCCTCAACTCAACTTTACGGATCAATCGTATTTCATCAAAGAGCTTTCTGGCGTATCCCCCAAACACAATGCTCATCTGCTAAAGTCCGACTGGCGTATAGGGGACGCGGCGGACGCAGCGATACGCGGCGATCGCAACGAAATACAATACTTTCCATGGCTGTTTCGCCGCGTCCGTTGCGTATCGCTGCGTCCGCCGCGCTCCTGATACGCCGGTCAAAAATCAAAACTGTTCTCCAAAACATTGGGACTTATTTGTTTCCTTAATTAAAACTGAAACCCCATCTCAAGGGAAAACAAAAACAGGAAATTGCTTTCTTGCAAACATTCCCCAGCAATAGGTACATATACCTACAAGAAAGCGTTCTTATCCCTATTTCTATTCTCTCCACTATGCTTCAATTTTGAGGAATGAAACTGCTGCAATTATCAGCAGCACCGAATATCGCTACTGCGAACAATTCATTCCATCATAAAAAAGCTCACCAAAATGAAACTGAGAAAACTCTTCACACTAATTGCACTGGTTGCCATTTTCCAACATTCAAACGCCCAACGTCTCGACATTCTGGGTGGCATTAATTCATCCGGATTCAAACATATGCTGAACGGACAAAGACAGGAGGGCAGTGGAAACTTCAACGTTCATTTTGGTATGGGAGTCTTTATTCCATTTGATGCAAAAGAGTACAAAGAAGACGGTGATACGTACGGAGTTCTTCCAACACTTACATTGATGAAAAGAGGTGCTTCAAAATCAACCATACTGGGACCATCCGTAGCTGACTTTAAACTGACCACCATTCAACTGAATCTTCCTGTAACCTATCTAGGAGGCCCCTATGGCATAGGCGTTGGACCTTATGCAGCTTATGTGTTGTCGGGCAAGAAGAAATACAGAGTAGGAAATGGGAACAAGGAGAAAATAGATTTCAGTAATGAACTGAAAAAAATCGACTACGGAGTTAGCATCAACTTACAACTGAATATATTCAAGATCCAGTATGATCTCGGCTTAGCCAACATGGGCAGGGGAAATAACGGAACAGTCAAAAGCAGAAATTTCAGCCTGAGTTTAAATATCCCTATCATCAATATCGATTAACCATTAAACCCAGATCCGGCAGAAAACCGCTGCCGGATTTTCCTTATGAAAAAGACTACTGACCAACGGATGCTTTCCTTCGATACTTAAGAAGAAGCAAACCTGATTCATACTTCTTCACCTCGTCCAATTGAAAATCCATTACATCACTATTTTCAAAAAGAGGCCGGCCTTTCCCTAATACAACCGGAACGATCCGTATCCTGTATTCATCGATCAGATCGGCTTTCATCAACGATTGTGCAAGAGAAATACTTCCCCATAAAACCATATCCTTTCCATTTTCAAGCTTAAGCTTCCTTACCGTTTCGGCAGCATCGGTATCAACCAGTTGCGCAGGTTCATAATTTCCCCATGGCGCCTCCTTTAATCTTTTGGAAAAAACAAGCTTTGGAAGTGTATTGAGTTTATCCGCGACCAATTCCCCCTTCGACTGATCTGTTGGCCAGAACTGAACGAACATTTCGTACGTATTCGCACCAAGCAATATTGTATCAATTGTATCAAGCCATTTCAACTGCTCTTCATCCGAATGTTTGTTCAGGGTGGCTGATTCAAAAAAGCTGGTGCTTCCGTTTTCATCGGCCGCAAGTCCATCCAGTGAGATAAACTCCTCAAAGATCAGTTTACGCATAGCTGTTTCTGGTAGATGTCGGGAAGATCATGCCAGAAAGTAGAAGAAGATGCAGGATTTTTGGAACTCGTAAGGCTCTGCCGGGGTGTAGCGACACGTATTAAGAAATACTTTCGCGTGCAGAGGAGATCAGTCAATTCGCACCGGCCTCGTATTGTCATAGACGCGTATTGATACGCTCTTCTTATCTGCGGTTGCTTTGATAATAAAAGTTTCTTCCCATCCCGCATTCAGCAATTCGATTTCCTTAAGCAGCCATGTCCCATTACGATCAGCCTTCAGGGAAAATTTCCTGTTCATTCTCGCCACAGGTCCTTCTCCTTTTGCAATCTTTTTCCGTTCATCGCGGGTTGTTTTGAAATATGAGCTGGAAACATGCAACTCAACAACTGATCCGGGTTTTGCTTTCCCGTAGATCTTATATGCACCACGAACTTTCTGGTTATTCTTCGGGAATGAGATGGATAGTTCCGGCGCTGGAACCGCTTTCTCCCTGGTCAGGTTTACACTCATTGCTTCATCAGCAGGATTATTACTATCATTACTGAGGTTGAACAATAAAAATCCGGCCAGGATAAATGCTTTCATAATTTCAATTTGATGAGAATGCGAATGAGGTGTTCTCAGATTATTTAGAACCGAGCCCATAGGCTTTTTTCCATTTCAGGCGCAATGCTTTCTTCGAAGTATCCTGATCCTTATAGCTGCTGTCCGAGATCAGGAGGGAATTGTTTCTGATGTCAATATATCGCTCAGCGCTTCCCATATAGTAAACGAGTACCTGGGTATCGATCGGTGGGCATGGCGCCACTTTGCACTGCGGCTGTATGGTAATGGTCGCTGGCTGTGGTATTATTTTATAGGTATTCAGCAATCGCTTATTCCGATAATGTTTCAATCCATTCTTTGTGGAAATGCGGATCACATCTCCCTTCCTGACATCCGGGAGGCGATGCTCTTTGTCTTCCGATAATACCTGAAACTGTTTTTCCACCGGAAAACGATCCGGCGGACGGAATTGTTTGCCGTTGGTGTCAACCGATACAGCCGAACAATACCCAGCGGCATTTGCACTCCTTGCACACAGGAAGATCAGTACGCACAGGAAAAAGGAATTTCTCAGTCTCATAATGAAAATTTACCCGGGTTGAATGTGCCGGCCCTTGCTAAAATTGAAGGATCCGCGCGTGTTTGACGACCATCGTGCTGCCAACTTTGTATCCCCCACCTTTTACAGTTAAAACCTTGAAGTTTTCGTCAGTTGTGTATTGCGCAGAGGAGTGAACGAAAAAGACTGTATATCCAGCAGCATTTTTGCGGATTCTGGCGAGATAGGTTTTACCATCTGCAGCAAAAGTTGCAAAGACGTCATAAAACTTACCTGTGACCGGGGCTGTTGCAAGATCACAGGGTTCAGGGTCCAGCATGAATGTATTTACTATAAAGACTGTACCGGCAGCAAAACCTCCTCCTTTACTCGATTTAACAGTAGCCTGCATCCTCGTCACAGGCCCATCGCTTGCTCTTTTAAAATCAACAAACTGATATACTGAACTGGAATGAAGAAAGCGGCAGGAAAAACTTGTTCCGTCGGCAGAAAGAATTTCCGCAGCATACTCTTTGGCATCCTGACCAAGCCGGGTACTGATATACATACCCTTCTTCATTTGCTGACCCGTAATATTTTCCTTGCACTGCGCCCATGAAGGAAGCGACACAAACGCGAGCATTACTATAACTATTATTGCTTTCATGTTGATCATTTTAGAGGTTAAGTATTATCTATCCGGAGGACGTTGCGTCACCTTAACTGTGTAATTGAAGGTGAAGATCCTTCCATTGATATGAACCGGTACATCAAACGATGAAACAGAGCCCATATCTTTCAAGCGCTTATCCGTTCTTTGTTTCTGATTATTCTCGTTCTTACTTCCTCCAACACTTGTACGGTATGTAACGATCCTTTGTGTTTCCACCCTGAATAATGGATTCTGCATATACTCATCATGACTGATGGTATAATTCCTTGTTTCACCAAAACGGTGTGGTTTATTAAAATCTATATCGGGCGGCTTTTGACATCCTTTCCAACCTTCCATCCAGCAGATGATCGGTTTGTCCAATCCTGCATTTTCGTGTTTCCAGTCATTGTTGATGGCGACCCCAATAGATTGAGAAATCCCCAATCTGACCGTTTCCCTTTTACTGTTGTTGATGCTGTTCAGCGTAACAGCAATGTCCCATGGCTGTGGAGCCGCAGCTTCAGGTGGTTTCGGTACGCATTGCTGATAATTGATATTGCTTGCTACACTTTCCCAGCGCATCCCGATATCCTTCATATTCTTGAAGGTATACTCGATCGGAACTGCTGCCTGCGAAGACGTATTCGTCATCCATTGATTGATCGTCGCCTGCACGGAGGATGCTGTCGGATTAGGGATCGTGATCACATCTCCGTTCCCGCCAATGAATAATAGCCGGACCGTTGTTTTTCCGCGGCTCATCTTATCTACAATACCCAGCCCGAGATTGGCTGAAAATCCAAATCCCTCATACGACGCTTTAGCGCCCACTTCCATGTGCTCCTGGTCAAGTTCGGTTTCGATAATGCCGATCACTCTTCTTCCATAGGTCACAGATGACATATACACATTCTCATTCTTTGCATTCTCTGCTTCATCGACATAGAAACCACCTTCCGCTCCATCAGGCCTGTTGGCCGTGATGACATAGTTCTTCTGCTTCGCATCGATGCTCATATAGGTCTTCTTACTGTCGAATTTCAACCCAAATTTTCCACTCGCCTTAAATCCATATCCGCCGCCGCCAGCTTCCACATTTAATGCAAACGTGGCTTCATTAACGATGGTCTGCACATAGATCTCCGTACTCAGGTTATTGGCTTGCTTAGGCAAGGAATATTTCAACTGTCCCGCTGCTTCGTCCAGGTTATTCTTTGTGGGATCATTGACAAGGATCTGCTTGCCATTCCCGCTGCTGGATGAAACCTGAAGAATTATTGGATTACGCTTTGATTTGTTATGCGGAGGCTGTGTATTGTTCTTGATATAATCGTTATAGTTATAGGCAGCACCGGGATACGTATGAGACATCTTGTCCGCCAATGGCGCATCAAAGCTTTCAGACTCGGGGCTCAATGAAACAGTATAGTCGGTACAGATCAGACCATTGTCTTCTTTTGTCCCTTTATTTCTTGCCTTCGGATTTCTATCTGATCTGGTGGTCGCCTTCAACCTGTCCAATGGTTCGATATACGTAGTCACTTTTGTACCGCCAACCGTGGTGACGATCGGAGTTCCATAACGCAGCACATTCGCCATATCCTTATTCAACTCCTTTGAAACATTTATATCGGTTGCCTGCTTTTTACCGGATGTCTCAGTCTTTTTTTGCGTTTTCGGCTGCGTCACGACCTTGTCCGAGATCCTGGGATTGGTTACAATCTTTTTGTCTTTTATCTGGGCCATTGCGATCATGTTCATCAATATCAGCACTGCGGACATTGATGTTCTCATCCAGAAATTTAAATTACTTGTATGGTGCATACCGGTTTCATTGTTTACCCGTTTACCAGAACGGATATAAGTTGATTGATAGAGATGACTATATAGAGCTATTGTAAATGACCAGCAATGTGCTGTCTGATCAAAAACAATCAGTAACCTGTCGGCTTCATTGAATGTGGTAGTGCATGTTTACAATGATGGCCATAGAAAATCCAATGATCCAATCTAGGTAACTGTTGAAAGACGTCCAAAAATCTGATTCTATAAGTTGGAAAATTACCTCAAACGGGGGATCGTTTGAGGTGATCCTGTTGTTGTTTGAAGGGGATGTTTGAGAGGTTTTTCGACGGGAGCGTCGAAGGGCTCTGCTTGCCTTTTTGCCGGAGGGGCAAGGGCTCTTGTTTTCGACGGGAGGTCGAAAGACTCTGTTTACTTTTTTTGCCGGGCGGGCAAGGCGTTTTTTTCGACGGGTTGCCTCGAAGACTCCGTTTACGTTTTTTGCCGGGCGGGCAAGGTCTCTTGTTTTCGACGGGAGGTCGAAAGACTCCGTTTACTTTTTTTGCCTTGATGCAAAAAAAGTAACAAAAAAAAATCAAGGCTGGGAAAAAATGGCTAAAAATGGGAGGATGTCACCTGCACCAAAAAAAACTCGCCGGAGGAGTATGTGGAATTGATTGGCGTGCTGGCTCAGACAGTTTTTTGGCGCCTTCGCACACCTGCGGTGTGGCTCAGACG
>NZ_JAKLTR010000034.1 GCF_022012415.1 Terrimonas ginsenosidimutans | reverse complement strand
CCTACGACATCAAGCTATCAAGAAATTATTCGGTCATATAAAAGGAAAAATGTGGGTACACGGCAGCCCGAAGGGGAGATTTAGAAAGGGCCTTACGCAAGGCAGATAAGTTTTTGTTAGATGGAATGACCGCAGATCAAGGCGTTCATCTGCGGGAACCCTACGCCGGCATTTTATCTTGCCGTCTCCCCGACCATCCATTCGTAGAACAGTGGAAATTCCTTTCTCCAGGTTGCTTCGTTATGTTTTCCTTCGGGATCTGCTTTCATTTCAACATTGCCTTTGTGACCTACTCTTAAGAGGCCGGCGGCCTGAATCATGTCTGGCACCATTGTCTCCCCTTCCAGTTTGCCGCCATACAGATAGAATTTGGTAGTGGAGGCTTTACTCTTCTTTTTGATATCGGCGAAGATCTTTTTGTCGGTGATCCAGAATGCTGGGGAGAATACGCCGGCGTGGCCGAATGTTGCCGGGTATTTCAGGCAGGCGTATAGAGAGATCAACCCGCCCATTGAACTGCCCGCTATGGATGTATTTTGCTGGTCGGTTAAGGTGCGGTAATTTTTATCTATATATGGTTTGAGCGTTTTGACAAGGAAGTCGACATATGCATTGCCTTCTCCCCTCCCGAATTTCTTATTGTTGTAAGGGTTGTATTCGTTCAGTCTTTTATTGCTTCCGTGATCGATGGCAACGATGATCGATGGTGGAAGTTTGGTTGAATCCATGAATTCGTCCACGCCCCATTCGCCTGAGTAGGACGTTGCGTCATCAAATACGTTTTGTCCGTCGTGCATGTAGATGACGGGATATTTTTTCTTTCCCGCGGCATAACCGGCGGGAAGATAGATCCAGATCCTTCTTGTACGTTTTAATTGCGGGATGAGAAAGGCCGTATCGATGACCTGCACCTGTGGAGAGGCTGTACTGGCTCTGGGTTGCGCTGGAAAGCGATCAGCCCATTGTTCCACGGATAATTCGAGGTTCTTGTGTTTGTTGGTATTCAGGGATCGGTTATTCATACCAGTGCCACCGTTGAGGCATTCTACTTTATCCCAGTCACCGCGGGTGAGTTTGAATTCGTAGCTGGTATCAGGAAGATTGAGATCAAGGGAATAAACGCCTGCTTTGGATCTTTTGAAGCGGAAGTTCGTATCGGCGGGGTTCCAGCCGTTGAAAGAGCCGGCGGCGAAGATCTCGCTGCCGGAAGCGTGGTATTCCGGGAGTTTTATAATTTCTAATCGTATGGGGTGTTGGGCCATAGCGGTTGCAGAGATTAAAAGTATGAATGGCAGCAGTTTCATCGTGTTCCGAAGCTACGAAAGAATGTCGCTAATAGCACGTTCCGGCCTTAGTTAATCATCATGTATTATCCTGGCGTAAAGCGAACGCGGCGCGCGACGAAATCAATATTTTCTTCCGGCTGTTTTCGCCGCGCCCGCAGTGTACCGTTGCGTCGCCGCGTTCCTGCTACGCCGGGCCGGTAACAAAAAACGTCCCTGCAGCCAGGGACGTTTCAATTTATTAATACCAAATACCGGTTACAACTTCATCAGATCTTTGATCGTTGCATGAAGCGCCGCGCTCACCGGCCATACCGGCTGGCGGAATGTATTTGCACAAAGTCCCATTTCTGAAAGGTACGCCTTCACCCCGCTTGGGCTGCCTTCGGCAAACATGGAGTTAATGATGTCTACGTATTTGTAATGCAGCTCACGGGCGTCTGCGAAATTACCGGCGAGGCAAAGCCGCACCATTTCCGCAAAATCTTTCGGGTAGGCATTTGCCACTACGGAAGTCACACCGTCTGCACCGAGCGCAAGCATCGGTAAGGTCAGGCCATCATCGCCGCTGATCACCATGAAGTCGGTTGGTTTATACTTGATGATCTGCATGATCTGGTCAAGATTGCCGCTTGCTTCTTTTGTAGCGAATATATTCTTGCATTCGCGGGCAATGCGCAGCTGTGTTGCCGCAGTCATGTTCTGGCCGGTACGACCAGGAACGTTATACATCATGAGAGGAAGCGGTGTTTTCTCATTCAGCAGTTTATAATGCTGAAATAAACCCTCCTGGTTCGGCTTGTTATAGTAAGGTGCTACAGAAAGGATCGCATCATAACCGGTGAGGTCAAATTTTGCGAAACCCCCGATCACTTCTTTTGTATCATAACCACCAATGCCCGCTACCAGCGGCAGGCGGCCATTCACGGTTTGCGACACAAAGCTGAACACCTGTTGTTTCTCTTCGCCATGTACCGTAGCACTTTCACCAGTCGTTCCCAATACTACCAGGTACTCCACCTTACTAACGATCCAGAATTCGATCAGCTTTTTATAGCTGTCCCAATCAATAGATCCGTCAGCGAGAAATGGGGTTACAATGGCGATACCGGTACCGGTGAATTTGGTTTGGAGAGACATTTTCGAATTAAAAATTTAAAAGTGAAAATTTAAAAATATCAGCGCATGAAAGTTATAAGTAAAAAGTGAAACTAACCCCGCTTATCACTAAAGTTCTAACTCAAGTTGAAAGCAGGGTAATTTTTACTTTTGAATTTTAATTATACTTCGTCCCAGAAGCCCATTTTGCCAAACTTTTCGATGCGTTCGCTGACGCGTTGTTCGGCAGTCTTCTGTTTTTGTTCCTGGAGTACAGGGATGAGGAAGTCTTTCAGCTTCTGAGCGGCTTCATCATAATCCCAGTGAGCTCCACCAACGGGCTCGGGGATGATGCCGTCGATAAGGCCGAAACCCAGCATCTTATCAGCTGTCAGACGGAGTTGCTCCGCAGCGATCTCCTTTTTATCCCAGGATCTCCAGAGGATGGATGAGCAGCTTTCAGGGCTGATAACGGTGTACCATGTATTTTCCATCATGAATACTTTATCGCCCACGCCAATGCCCATGGCTCCGCCGCTGGCGCCTTCACCGATGATAACGCAGATCACGGGAACTTTGAGGCGGATCATTTCGTAGATATTACGGGCAATAGCTTCCCCCTGCCCTCTCTCTTCGGCTTCAAGACCTGGGAATGCGCCGGGAGTATCGATCAATGTGATGATTGGTTTGTTGAATTTTTCCGCAAGCCGCATCAGGCGGAGGGCTTTGCGGTAACCTTCCGGATTGGCCATACCGAAATTCCGGAGCTGTCGCATTTTGGTGTTGATCCCTTTCTGCTGTCCGATCATCATCACCGTTTCACCATTCAGTGAGGCGAAACCGCCCACCATGGCTTTATCGTCCTTCACATTGCGATCACCAAAAAGCTCAACGAAGTTCTCCGTCATCTTGGTGATGTATTTCAATGTATAAGGCCTATCCGGGTGACGGCTCAGCTGAACACGTTGCCAGCTGGTGAGATCCTTAGTGATGTCTTTCCTTTTCTCGATGATATTTTGTTCCAGGCGCTGGATCATATCGCTCATGTCGATATTGGTCTTTTCCTGGCGATTCTTCGTGTTCTCAATCTCGTCAATCAGATCCTTCACCGGTTTCTCAAAGTCCAAAAACTGTCTATTGGCGTTAGATGGCATAGTTATGTAAAATGAGCGGCTAAATTAAGGGAAATACGCGAATGATGCACGAATGGCCGCGAATGAGCGCGAATCGCACTTGACTCGATGTAACATTCATTAATTCAGTGAGTTGTCAGGGACAGCTTTCATCTTGGGCGGAGTTTGAGGATAAGCGAGTTTGATAATGCAATAGGTAACGGCTGTGCCGAGGACGAGTGCGGTGAGTAGGATCTTTTTGTTCATAAGGTTATTTTAGCACAAGTAAAACAAGTGCTGTGCCAACACTTATATTTCCGTGATACAACCAGCTATTGCCAGGGAACATACATGTATCAGCTATCTGTCAAATCTCTGTATGTATGGTCCTGTACCGGGTTAACAGAAGATAAGCAGTGGAGTATGTATCGCGCGGTCCCCACTCAATGAATTGAACACGGCATGTCTTCGACAGGTAAAACCTGATCATCCTGCATACAAATAAACCATTAATGAACAGATAAAGAAACACTTAATTTAAAATTTTCCTTTTATCAGGCATGAGACAAAAGGAAATATTTGATATTTTTTGATGGAATCAAACCGAACCACACCATGCGCTACCTCCTTTCCCTTTTTGGGTTATTTTGCTTTTTTAACAGTTCCGCCCAGTACGTATACAAGATCAAAGCAGACAGTGTGAAGATCACGAACGATTCATGCACTGCGGAACTGATACTGGAAAACAGTACGAAAGCCGTGAAAGGGTTTCTTTATAACAAAGGCAATGGCAGAACAGAATTCCGGAAAGCATTGCAGAAGATCTCTGATACGTCTTATGTGATCGGAGGCGATACTTTAACGCTTCGGGCGGGCAGTACAGGGACACCGCTATCGTCTATTCTAAGTGCAGCAGCCAACAATACGATCAATAACCAGGGTTATACCCAGGAATGGAAATGGGATAATCTTGGTGCCGCAAAAGGATTATCACTTACCGCTAATACTACCGGCGCAGCAAATAATACACAGCGGTTGTTGAACGTGGAGTTGCGGGGTGCGAATGACAACTGGAACCAGGTAACGACTGCCGGATATTTTAGCAGTACCAAAACCGGTATCAACAACACTAACCGTGCTATCACTGCGATAGTGGACAGCGGGGTGAATAATGTTGCGGTTTATGCTATTGCTCCGCAAACACAAAACAGTTATTGCGGGTACTTTTATGGAGGTGATTTTTTTGCAAATTTCGTGCGAATGGCGGTCAATCCAAACAATAATGCAACGCTTGTTGGTGAACTAAATGGCTTACATATCACCACTAAAAACGATAAGGATATTCTATTATATACCGGCGGCAACACCGGTTATGTCGCTGTAACAGATCGCTTCGCCGTTTCATCTTCGAACGGAGACGGCGCGTTTTTAAAATTTTCTCCTTTTCTGATACAGACCACAAGACCTTATATGGACCTGAACATTGGAGTTAACAATGACTATACTTTACGCATTAAAGCTCCGGATGGAAAGATAGGTATCGGATATAATATTCCGACTCCTCCGGAAATGCTTTCAGTCAATGGGAATGTGGCTCTTCTGACGCCGGGAAATAAACTTAAAGTAGCTACCGGCAGCAATGCCAGCATCGGGACCGCCACTTTAAGTTCTGGAACCATTACCGTAAACACTACGGCTGTCAGTTCATCCAGTATCATCATCGTGAACTATAATTCCCCTTCCGGAACATTGGGCAGCGGGCTTGCCGCACCAACCGGAAGCATTGTGAATGCAACATCGTTCGTGATCCGGTCACTGACATCTTCCGGAACAACCAATACTTCAGATAATTCGACAGTCAACTGGTGGATCATCAACTGAGAAGTCAAAATTCAAAAGTAAAAAGTAAAAAATAGTTCCCGGAAAAAGGAAGTTCTCCACCTCTCACGAGCTATTCTTTACTTTTTACTTTTGAATTTTTACTTTTTACTTTCTATTTCTTCGGCTTCGCCGCTTCGATGATCTTAGTATCAACAGGCTTGAGTTTTTTAAGTTCGGTGTTGAACTTAGACTGATCCTGCTGGATCTCTGTCATCTTTGCAATCTTCGCCTTCAAAGCCGCCGCTGCTTTTGCCTTTTTCTTTGCTGCTTCGATTGCACGCTCTTTCAGGTCTTCTTTAAAGTCTTTATGGAACAGGTCGATAGACGCATCCAGCTGGTTTGCCAGGGCATCGCGGTAGATCTCGCGGAAACCCGTTGCATTGGGGTGAGCAGTTCCGTTGAAGTCGCCCTGGGAAAGTACAGATTGTCTCAATGTATTGAAATAACCTTCACAGTTACAGATGCCCTTGCGGATGCTTTTTGATGCGATATCAACCAGTGCCCAGTTGTGGCGTTGTGCAGCCTCGGCAATTTTTTGATTGAGCTTTGCGAAGATCTCATCATGCACAAACTTCCAGTCTGTTTGCGAGATCTGGTTTTCGAACATGGTCCAGCAATCGGTAAGGTTTGCCACACGTGCCAGATCATCTTTACAAAAGTTTGCATCATAACCGCCATTGGGAAGCGGATTACCTGTCATGGCATTCGGATAGTTGAACCAAACAACCCTTCCAAGGTTTACGGTAGATTCCACAGCATCCATGAACAGATCGAACGTTTCAGGAAGCTGATCCAACTGACGTCTTACAGTGTTTTTCAATTCTGCATTATCTTTTACATCACGGAAAAAAGAGAAGAGACCGTCAGTAACAACCATGGCAAAACCAACATCATTACCGCCGCCATCAGCAAGCATGATATCAAGACCATCATAGTTCTTACGCTTCAACCAGTTTTCGACCTGTTCTAATTGCTTTTCGTTTTTAATGGCAGGTTTTCCGGGTTCCACCAATTGATCCTGGAGGAAGAAATCTTTGACGGTTGCGCCGCTGCTGGTCACGTTGATATAATCGATCTCGAGATCTTTACGGTCGCTCTTTAGTTTTTTGATAGCGAGTTCACCACCGCTATGATAAGAACGGTGTGCTTTTTCATTCATCCATGCATCGCCTTTAGCGCCCTCCCCTGCTGCATAAGAATCACCCAGATAAGCGATGGTGAGCAGTCGTGGTACTACGAAACTTTTCACTTCGCTGTTGAGCGTCATTTCGCCGGATGCTCCTGCTGGTGTGTGGGTTCTTGCCCATGCATAGAAAACTTTTGTTCCAGGTGAGAAAACTTTTCCGCGTGAGTTGGCTGCTTTATTTCCGTGAGGGAAGATAACAGTAGCCACTGCTTTCGAACCTGATGCTGTTTTTTTATCAGCAGGGGTTTCGAAGAATTTAGCTGGATTCTTTTTATTCAGGATGAACGCATTTACGACTTCGATAGAATCGGTGCCATAGACCACGCTGATCTTTGCATTGTTTATATTGATGCCGTTCAGCTCAACGGAAACGGAGGCTTCACGCTGACCGGGAGCAAATGGTTGTTTGAAACTTGTAAAGGGGGTTTGTGCTGAAACAGCAGTGCTCAGCACTGATAAGGTTGCGAGCGACAGAACGGGGATAAAATGTTTCATGTTATGGTTTGTTTGAGGGGATAAAACTATCTGTTAGACCCTCGCGAAGCTATACCAACATATTATGAAAAAGAGGGCGAGAAAATACCGGGAATTAGGTAGAGGTCTGTTCAGTTAAAGACAATTGTTACATTCTTTTGCCGGTCGTTTGATTGGGATGCGGCGTTAGCCCACGATTGAAATCCAATGTCGTTTAGCTTAGTCTAAGGAACGCGGCGGACGCGGCGATACGCAGCGGACGCAGCGAAAACAGCCATGGAACATCTTGTATTTTCGCCGCGCTCTCCGCGTATCGCCGCGTCCGCCGCGTTCCTTCGGGGCTGCTAACTAAACGAGATTGGATTGAAATCGTGGGCTATGGCACAACATGGAAAATTCTTTTTGACGGGAATGGTAAAAGGCCGTCCAGGATTGACGTTCTTATCATTTTATCGGCGTATATGGCAGTTGATCGGAAAGGAAGCTGCGGAAACAATCAGGAAGTACAGTTTTGTAAAAAACAGTAGGATAATGCACCGCGCAACTTGTATGTTGATATTTCTTATTGGATGGATGTCTGCAAAAGCCCAATCCACCCAGGACCTGATCAAGAAGAATATGGACCTGTTGGCAATCGCCATTCCCAGTGCGAAATCAGAGCCGGGGATTGGGGAAAATGATGGAAAGCCATCCACAACACCATTCAAACTTCCGGCAGGATTGAGATTTGTGGAGAGGCCTAATAAGCCGTTTGATCCGGATATCAAGAAGCTGCATGGAAATGTAAATACCTTCTATGCGGATGTTCACATAGAAGTCAACAGAGATAGTTTGAAAGTCGATGCACCTACACAAATAACTTTTCCTCCGGGGCTGGTGATGCTCTGCGTGGCCCCAAGCCGTATCCAGAATGGCATGTTGATGGGCCGGGTCAGGATTAATGTTCCGCCAACAGGGATCGGCCCCGGCGGTACACGCGATACCATCACGCTAAACCTTGGTATGGTTTGTCTGAACGAAGGCTTCGGGCTTCCATGGGAAGAGAATATCCAGGGACCTGGAGACATCAAAAATTATCCTATCGGTAAAGGAATGTATAAGCCTGCGGGCATTACCACACACAAGGGATTGCTGCAGTTGGCCGAGTTACTTGACCAGTATCCAAAACTTAAATTGACCAAACATTATAACCCGCACCTGCAGTTCAATGAAGATTATGTGCAACCAGAATGGATGAAGATCTACAGCCGGATACAGGAAATAGTGTGGATGGTGACGGATGGTGATGGGATCACGAAAGGTGAATTGGAGAAGTTCAAGGGGGAGTTGGCGGCGTATAAATAAGGCTGTTCGTAGTCTGGTTTGTAGTCCGGAGACTACGAACAACGACTACGAACAACTGTTGTGTATGAAATTATTAGGCTCTAAATTTGGGATTTCCATATATCTTTACTACCTTAAAATTGCCTCAGGCCCGTTCAGGGCCGTTTTTTATAGTTCTTGATAATAGCCTCAGCCTCTAATTTATTGATGATGTCAGTGGTGGGATAACCGCGCTGACGAGTAGTATTTGCATCTTTTAATTAACGATTATTAAAACGCATCTATGAAACTATCAGAATTTATCAGGTTAAGTGAGCCGGAAAAACGGTGTCTGGTCCTTGAGCAGGGCGTAGCGGTGGCGAAAAGACAAACGGAGCGGCAAATGGTATTTTTGTTCCAGCTTGGGGAATATTATGTGGAGACTTACTGCAGCATGGAAACAAAGGAGATACAGGAATACCGGGCTATCTACAAGACGGATCATTTAATGAGTTACCTGGAAGACATTTCGATCGATGCCTTGCTCAGCAAAGGATCTTCCTGAATTACACTGACAATACTGTTATTGGCGTAGAGGGTGACGAAAAAATGCAAACTTTTTACTCTCTGTTTAATGTGGAAACCGGCATACAGGGTATGGCCGATGAAATTGTTGTTGAAGAAAACTGATTTTTCAATGGTCAGGCATGCCATAGATGAACGGCATGTCTGACCATTGAATTGCTTAATTCTTAAAGATCTCGATCCTCAGATCGAAATAGCCGGTATTGTTCTGATACTGGCGATCATTTACCCCGATCAGCAGCGTGCCTGCGGCAGGTGCTTTCCATCCGGTAAATCCTGGGCCAACCATCTGAAAGGGACTGTCATTGAACTGCATGATCACAGCACCATGATTTAGTTGCGGGTCAAACGAAAAGCTGCGCAACAGTTGATCATTCGTTCCATAGGTGTTAACGATTCCAGCAATCGTTCCCAGGCCGATTGAACCACCAGCAGATACATTGATCATCTGACCGGCCAATATATCAGGTATTTTAACTCCCGACATAATAATACCACCTAACACCTGTGATACACTATCATTCTTGATTTCCTGAATATCATTGATGATCTCCTGTTTCTGGCTCTGGGAGTGTCTGAATAATTCGCCAAGGCCTCCAAGCATATAATTCATTGGCTGATTGTCGATATATCCTTCACTCACAACATTGCCGTATTGATTACGGACGATCTCATAAGTGCTCGGCTCATAGTTCAATGCCCCCTGCAGCAGAATGAGAAATGGACTCTCCCTGACGGCTTCGCCTCCTTTGGAACCCTTGCCCACTCCATGGCTCTTTGCCTGGTTGAGCCAGTACCTGGATTTGGTTGAATTCTTTTCTACCCCCTCGCCTGCGCCATAAAAATTACCTGCAAGGTGCATCGCCTGTGGATGTCCCTGGATGGCCGCACGTTCAATCCAGGTGGCAGCTGTTTTCTTATCAGCGGGTGCTGCGTTGTAGTGAAGAAGTCCAAGTACAAACATCGCTTCCCTATCGCCATAATCTCCGGCCTGCGTCAGCAGTTGAATAGCTTCTTTTCTTCGCAGGTCATTTACGTCTTCCTTCATCAGCAGATTGGCGTAAGAAACCATGGCGGTAGTATTCTTCAACCCCGCTGCCTTTTTTGCCATTGCAAGACCTTCGGTTTTATTCTGGCGCACAGCTTTACCTGCATAGGTGAGTTCAGCCAGTTGAATCATCGCATCGACATTACCGGTTGCTGAAAGGCTTTTGTACATCGCAACAGCAGAATCTGCCATGCCTGTTTGGGTGATCGAACGTTCATTCAGCATTGCCAGGCTGAAACCGGCACGTTTAAACCCCTGGCGGTAGAGATCGCCAAGTAAGGTTCTTGACGAGGCAGTATCTTTTCCCGCGGCAGCTCTCAATGCAAAATCATAAGCTGCCGGTTTATAATGATTGGTCGCCGCCGTCTTTAAAAAATAATCAGCATTGATCTGCTGTTGCCCCGGGTTCAGCTTCATTGAATAAGCATAGGCAATCAGGTACATCGCCTCGAGGTCACCCGTCTTTGCAAGGGGAAGCAAGACATTGAATACCTCAGCTTTTCTTGCCCGGTGCATAGCGAGCTCTTCATTTTTCGGATAGCTGTACAGACCTGCATAAGTGAAGAATGATTGCCACATGATCGCTTTCTTATCTCCGCTTTTTGCAAGCTGGTCTAACTTCTGGCGGCCCCGCGGTTCATCAAAAGTTGGTGTGCCGAATAAAAGATCGAGTGCGACCGTGCGTGGGTCTGTTTTATCAGGTATTGTGAAGTTTACATTGGCAAACATGCTTTGCGAACGAATGGAAGTGCTGGCGTGCCAAACTATTGCACCAATCCGGCCGAGGTCGGAAACAAAAACAACAGAATCCGGGGGAACTTCAAGGGAAGTCCTCGTTTGCCGGGAGACTTCAACCGAACCTCCTTTCGGAATGTCGAATGATTCAGCTATCCCTCCCTGGTATTCCTGACCCTGGTGAACAAATTTGATCAGCGGAGCGAACTCTCCGTAAATGTTTATACCGCAAAAGATCCCTTTTAGCGCATAACTGGAATTATTGATAACACGATAAGAAAAAGTTCCCGTCTGGTTGGAACGGATCTCCCTGCTACCATCTGCTCCTACGAATTTTATGTCTGTAATCTTTACACCCGCAGCCAGATTATCCCGCACTTTGATCACTTTTGCTTTTTCAGAACTGCTTACAACCGTTTCAGTTCGTTTCAACTTTATTTCAAGTTTACCGCAATCATTACTTACTCCTGTCAGAAACTCACCATCTGCTGTTTTCGAATAGGTCATAAGGAACTGTTTGAGGCACCAGGCTTTTTCATCGCCGTCGAGATATACAGCTTCGGTGTAAAATAAGGAGTTGGTAGCGGTGTCCTTCAACAGTTGTGACATGTGGAAGAACAGTTCTGCTTTGGGTTTGCCCTTAATGCCTTTGGCAATTTTTCCAAAGAGGCGATCGCCGGGAGTGATGTAGGGAGTATTATCTTTTATGTGTGCCACAATATCGGTGGTGCCGGCAAACGTGAGTACATCTGTATCGGTCCATTTGGTTTTACCGGTGAATGCGACGTTCATTTTTATGGCGAAGCGATCTTCCCCGCGTTTGGATTCTCCTTCCCAAAGACCTTCAAATTTATTTTCCTGGGCAAGTAAGACGATGGGTGAGAAGCATGACAGAAAGAGTGCAGTGGCAAGCATCTTCATAAGCTGTAGTTTTGGTGGTGGTAGCTACTGAAGGTATGCAAGGAGGGATCGATGTTCCAAATAGTCTTATGAACACCTCATAACGGTCAAGGGAGGGAGGCGAAGGAGTATCGCAAAGAGCGCGAAGGAACGCTAAGGACGCTAAGGTTTACTTTGCGTCCTTAGCGGCTCTTCGCGCTCTTTGCGATACTTAATAAACAATACGAGGTCTATTTCGACTTATCAGGAAACGATCCTTCTACGCCGATCATTTCCAAAGGCTATTGGAAAAACCGAGACTGCAAAGGCCTTTTCGGAATGCTGATACGCGACAACTGCGCTTACTATACGCGAGAACCCATTCTACCATACGCGAGAACCCCTTGCATTGAAGTTGGAACAGGCGCTGGGGCTGGAAGAAGGATACTTTATGATCCTGCAGGTGTACTATGATATCAAAAAAGAAAAAGAAAAACAATCGCAGGAGACCCCGGATCTGACCAGGATCCGCGCAGCTCTTTTCTGGGATACGAATCTGCGGGCGATAGACTGGGAAAGGCAGTTCAGGTCTGTTATACGCAGGGTCTTAGAAAGAGGAAATCAGGACGAGATTGATGAGATCACCCGATTTTATGGTCTGAAAAAAGTAAAGGCTGTTGAATTGACATTAACGAAGAAATGATCTATGTACTGGAATACTGTTACGCCATTGCTGCGTGAGACGTTGATGGAAATGATGAGGGCGGAGGTGTTTGAATCCTTTCGTTTGGTTGGTGGTACAAATCTGAGCCTCCAATGGGGCATCGCATGTCGGTAGATATTGATCTGTTTACTGATGCGGAATATGGAACAGTTGACCTGAACAATATTGATAACTGGTTGCGCGGAAAGTTCGCATACGTTGATACTTCGAACCCGGGAAATATGGGAATGGGATTATCGTATTATGTCGGTCATCAAAAAGAGGATTTACTGAAACTGGATCTTTATTATACCGATCCTTTTATACGGCCCGCTTTAGTGAAGGATGAGATCAGGATGGCGGACGTTGCGGATATCATTGCGATGAAATTAGATATCATGGGGCGCGGAGGGCGGCAAAAAGATTTTTGGGATCTGCATGCGGCGCATGATCATTTTACAATTGGTGAGATGCTGGCGTTTTATGTGGAGCGGTATCCGTATGGGTATTCGAGAGATGAGATTGTTGAAGGATTAAACCGGTTTGAGGTGGCGGATGATGATCCGACGCCGGTATGTTTGCAGGGAAAGCATTGGGAGTTGATAAAGTATGATTTTTTTCAGTGGGTGAAAAGATATGCATTGGAGTAATCAATCAAAAGGCTCCCAATCAGTGTCTCGCTCCTCACAAGGTTTCGGACTTCGTACATTTTTTATCATCGCTTTTTCGCATGCGCCAAATTCCTGAAAGTTTTTCTGAGCTTCCCGCAATGACGTTTTGTTAGCGCCACTAATTTTATCGATATTTCCATCAGTAACGTCATTTTCCCAAAAACAAACCGGGCAAATTTCCCATAGTCCTGTTTCACCGTCGCTTATTGTTTTGTAACCACAGCAAAAACAAGAAATTTTAATCGCTCTCATGTTGAGTTGGTTTAGTACAAAGAGCCGTATATGATCAACATCTACAATCTCTCAAATAAATTTAGTGTTCATTCCCGACAAACAGAAGCAGATTTAATTGTCTCACCGATATAAAAAAATCTCGTTCGTTACAACGGATGCATCATCCTGTAAACTAAAGCGACCGACGAAAGGCAATGGATCAGCTTCTTCCGTTTCGAGTATATCTTTCATCCATGCCTGCTTCTGTTGGATCTCCCGGATGATGAAGGTGGAAGCCGTCCCCAATGCTCTTGCATCTTTGCGGCGGAAATCCTGCAAGGGCAGAAAATCGGCCGGGACCTCCTGCAGGAACAACCATGCGAATGGACGCTTGTACAATTTCGCGAGTGTTCCAGCCTGGTTGATGGTTGGATATTCCTTTCCCTCTTCCCATTCAGCGACCCGTTCTGGAGTGACCGAGGAAAATTTTGCGGCTGCGGTTTCGAGCGAAACTTTTGCTGATTCGCGCGCCCATTTGAGGATGAGAGGGTTTATGTATGCTTTGTCAGGCATGGGTGAATTGAAGGATAAACAAATATAGTTGGAAAGAAAAGAAAGAAAACAATCTGTCGCATAAATAATTTATAGCCAATGCGATACATAGACCTCGGTCTAATAGTATATTATATAACTAAACGAAAACAAGCGTAGATATTATTCACCCACGTATAATAAAGAAACTAAAGACCGAGTAATGATCTACAAACAAATGCCGAATTGGGGATTATACAAAAAAATTCTAAATTCACTTTACTTCACAACCTTATCCCATCCCTGATAGCGCATATATTTTGAACAAGCTAGTATTATTCTCAAGAGTAAATACTAAGAAGTAAATGTGGCAATTTTTGTCACATATAGTTCTATTTCGATCACAATCAATTCAAAATATAAATAAACAAAATTGTCATTAAAACAAACAAATGTCATAACTATTTGCATGAGCAGATCACTTCATGTAATGCAATAAATGAATACTAAAATTCAATTTAACCCTAACTAAAAACCTCTCAGATGTTTCAATTATATTACTTTAAGATTCTCAAGCACCAGCATTTTAAAGAACTATCCTTACAGTTTGTAGACGATGAGATTGACAAGATTAAAGGACCATATACAACTCTTATAATTGGACCGAATGGTACAGGCAAAAGTCAAATTCTTAGCGCTATTGTTGAGGTGTTTAATTACTTGGCAGTAGCCAAATATCAATCTGGATTAAAACGGCCTTTCAATTTCAACTTCGAATTAAAATATTTTCTTTTTGGAAAAGAACATCATGTCGATTGCTCTACTGGCGAGTTGATTTTTTCTATTAACCAAACCAGAGCTAATCTTAGTGAAATTAACTTACCAGAAAAATTCATTGCGTCCTCGATAAGCCTAAATGACCGATACCCTCTCCTAAATAATAGGAGCAAATATATTAATACTCATTATGAATATTTAGGCGTTCGATCTTCGGGAAATAGTGCCTATATCTCTTATCATATTAAGAAGGTTGTCGACAGCTTGAGCGATTCTGCGATGAAATTAAGCACCCTTCCTAATATTAGGATGCTTTTCGAAAAACTATCATTGCAACCGCGACTTACAATTTCTTTTAAACCAGGACGGAGATTTAGTTTAAAAGAAGGCAATAGTAATAACATCTTTGAAATTGCAAAAAGCGAAAATTCCTTCTCGCATTATTTTCAAGAATTTATCAAGGACACCCGTTCTAAAAGTTTAGATGAAAGGAGACTGTCAACCTACGAAAGAATACTATCAGATCCGAATGCATTGAAAAAGGCAGTGTCATTCTTACAAACTCATATTGATAAGTTTAAGCAAAAGTATTTATATAAAATAAGAATTAACTACCACCTTAATTTTGAAAAAGCAAATACATTAAACGATTTCGCGAACGACTCAGAAATATTAAGAACTCTTAGAGAGTTAGAAATTTTTTCGGTCGATAAGGTGAATCTTACCAAAGAAGGAACAAATTTTAAATTTGAGCAAGCAAGTTCAGGAGAATATCATTTACTTACTTCCTTTCTGGGTATCATTTCCAAGATAGAGGACAACTCGTTAATTTTAATTGATGAGCCCGAAATAAGCTTACACCCCAATTGGCAAATGCAATTTATGGATGTACTTAATCGAGTTTTTGAAAATTTCACAACTTGTCATTTCATCATTGCCTCACATTCCCATTTTCTTGTTTCAGATTTAGAAAACGAAAAATCTTCGATCCTCAGGCTGGCTATGGCGAAAGATAGTGGAACAATTGAGTCGGAATTACTTCGAAAAGATACTTTCGGTTGGACGCCCGAAAATATTCTCTATAATATCTTCAATGTGGCTTCAGTTAGCAATCATTATTTTGAAATGGACTTGCGCAAACTTGCACGTTTAATATCTGATAAATCAAAAGATTTTACAGCAATTCGATCTTACATCAATAAGCTAGAGCGATTTGAAATACTGCCAGAAGATCCGTTAAATATTTTATTAGATCAAGCTAAAGGATACTTAAAGCAATATGAAGTTTAAACAAATTCAGGGCTCATTATTTTTTAATACAGTGGATAAAACCACTATTAACGATTTGAAGCCTTTTAGTTCAAATGAATGGCTTGGAAAATTATCCGGCAAGCCTTGGGGAGCAAGAACTCGCAGAGATACTTTGAAAAAGAAAATAAAAGGAGCATTAGATGTTCTTCAGGGAGATACTTGTGCTTTCTGCGGTTTATATTTATATGAAACAAGCCCTGCTCAGATAGAGCATATTGCCCCGAAAGGTTACCATCCTCAGTTTATGTACACTAATAATAATTTATGCCTAGCGTGTGTACTTTGTAATGGCTTTGAGAAAAAAGGAGACATAGATACAATCTCCGTATTAAATCCGGATTATGACCAATGTACTTTTACAATCGTTCATCCATACAAAGATGAACCAGATAAACACTATCAAATTGCAAACTACTCTCAAGGAGGAATCACCCTTCACTACCTGACCTCGGAATCGAAAAAGTCAAGAGACATCTTCGATCTTGAAGGGCCAAAACAAATACGTGCACGCGGAAAACAGTTTATGCATGAGGAGTTAAAAAATGATCCGGCCGTTGAAACATTACTAAAGCAAATTTTAAGAAATAAATATGCTGCAAAATAACACCGTATTAAATAGGCGCAATCCTGGATTAGTTAAGGAATAGCAAATAAATAAATGAATTCTTATATTGATTGAGATAAAAAACTTAAACAGCTATACCACCGCAGACTTAACACTCTTATCATCATCCATATGTCCCAAACTTTCTTTACTTTTTAAGATGAAATATCTAAGATTTTGCCATCGTTACTGAACGAATTAACCTCATTAAGATAGTATTTAAAAATCCTTCTATATCCACGCATATAACATATGCGCAATCTATTTTATACATCTTTAAACAATTCTTTTGCATCCACTCCCAACCCCTCTGCGATTCTAACAATAGTAATAAACTCAATATTCTGCAAACCATTTTCAATCTTACTCAAAGTACCATTTGTAATACCTACCTCCCCTTCTAGATCCACCAGCGTCATTTTCTTCTGTTTTCTTATCTCCCGCATGCGTTTGCCAAACGCTTTGAGTTTTGCTTCGATTATTTTTTTATCCATCATACTTACTTCAACTAGTAATGTGGATTTATTTCTTAAAAATAAATCTACATTAAATTACAGATTTTAATTTCTTTCCTTAACTTAGTTCAACCAAGTTAAACATCAGCATCCACATGCTCCACAACTATTAGATATTATTCTCTCAACGCGACTTTAGCACGAATGTCCGCGAATAAACGCGAATCGCGGATAAACCACGAACGCGAATAAAGCACGAATCGCCGCAAATAAACACAAATAACTCCTTTGTGAATGGAAGGCCCATGCCCTTCCCCATTAAATTAATCATTAAATCCCGAACTATGACAATTCGTTTAAAACCCCATCAAAAAATCCACATACAATCCTCCTCCGATATCTACCGCGTGCTTCAACCCATACTCCTTCGCATCAGCAAACTGAACCGCGACCGCGAACACTTCTGGCTGATGCACCTGGATGCATCGCAACGCGTGCGTTGCGTAGAGCTGCTGGGACTGGGAACACAACGCACGGTGCTGATCGATCCGATGGATGTGTATCACCGGGCGATCGTGCGGCGGGCATCGTCGATCGTGGTGATCCATAATCATCCGAGTGGGAATGTGAAGCCGTCACACGCGGATAAGATTGCGACGGAGAAACTGATGCAGGCGAGCCGGTTTGCGAATGTGAGAATGCTGGATCATTTGATCATTTCAGAACACGAATATTACAGTTTTTTAGACAGAGGCGATCTGGGGCGAATGGCCGCTAATATGCACGAATCGCGAATAGATCACGATACGCGAATGAAGCGCGAATGGCCGCGAATAAACGCGAATGGGTCGTTTGTGAATGCGTGGGCGTAGGGCCCCCTCTAAATCTCCCCCTTCAGGGGAGACTTAAGGTCGTTTATAAAAGAAACCTCGTTAAGTGAAGAACATAGATATCCGATGTGCCAGACTACTCAAGTTAGAGGACTGTGAAGTCTCCCCTGAAGGGAGGGAGATTTAGAGGGGGCCCTACGCCAACCAAAATCAATTTATTCATCAATATTTGTGAATAATGCAAAACTTTTTCTTTATCGTATCAAACGGGAAATTTTTGAGAGTGGATCTGGAAAAGGTCGTGTGTGTAGTAGGAATTGGAGATCGGGTGCAGGTGCATACGGCGGATGATATTTATACGCCGCAGGTTAAGATGGAGAGGATCAGAGAAAAATTGCGGAAGGAACGTTTTATTTGGGTTGGTGAGAGTATGGCAGTGGCGAAGGAAATGTGCCAGTAAATATGTAAGCCTACTTACAGTGCAAACATGAAAAAGCAAGTGAAAGATTGTATTCATTGATAAATTCTCAGACATCAACTATTCTCTAATAAAAAAAGAAAAAGGTTGAAGGGGGTAAAATTTGGGCAGGATATAATTATTTGCAAACTTTATAGCATGCTTTTGAATTGTCGGAATGGTGCTGCTTTCTCATCTACGAGGCAACTAAAAGCAAAGAAAATTTATTGACCACATTATTTGATAAATGCTATGAAATACGAAATCAGACTTGCCATAGGCGAACATGACTGCGGCAAAGTTGAATCAGGCCAACTGCGTCAATCGGCACAATCTATCATAACAATTTCTCCGGGCAAATCTGACGTCAAACCACTTACTATTGAACAACAGATTCAAAAGGTGTTGACGGATCCGAACTATAAAAACAGATTGGGTGAGATTGTCGGGAAATGGCCGGGCGATGAAACAGTCGAGGAAATTTTAAACGGTCTGGATTGATATGAAACGCTATATGCTGGATACAGGAATACTGGTGCACTATGTCAGGCGAAGCCCGTTATACCAAGACATTGAAGCCGGAGAAAACCTTAGCAGCGAAGAAAATACTTCTTTCATTTCAGTGGTAACTATGGGAGAGATTTTATCTTTCGCAAAACAACATGAATGGGGTTTTGCAAAACTGCAACTGCTTGAGGATCTATTTGAGAATCTCGTAGTTCTGGGTATCAATTCAAATGATGAGAAATTGCTGGAAGTGTATGCAAAAATTGACACCTATTCCAAAAATTAGCTGTCATCTGAAAAATCAGGAAGATCCATTACCATGGGCAAAAATGATCTTTGGATAGCATCGACGGCGAATATCTCCGATGCAACGTTGCTAACACTTGACGCTGACTTTGATCACCTGAATGGTAAATATATAACGGTGAAAAAATACAGACAGCATTAAAGTGAACTTTGTACGCACAATTGATCATATCATGCCCTACCGAACACCCCCAAAATACAAAACACATTGCGCCTCCGAGCGCGCAGCAACTATATCCGGCATTCCGTCTCCATCAAAATCTCCAACGGCAAAACCATATACAGTACCTTTTGAATCGCCGAAAGAAATGGATTTGAAATCGCGGGTTGTACCATTATTAAAAAAAATGGTTGAAGGAGCTTCTACATGACCGATAATAATGTCCATTTTCCTGTCATTATTCAGATCAGCGATGGTTAGTGCATAAGGGGTGCGCGTTGAATCTTCTAAAGAAACACCTGCGGAAAAACCAGGATCTTTTTGTCCGAGATAGAGATTCACGCCTTTGAATTCGTCGATGGCAACAATGTCCGGTAAACCATCTCCATTGAAGTCGGCCGATGCAGCTGTACGAATGGATGCATCAGCAGCACCGAATTTTATGCGACGGGCATCGGAATAAGTCTTATCAGCACCACCGAGGTAGACGTAACTCTGACCACCATCGCGGTGCGGTACAACCAGATCAATAAATCCATCCTGGTTGATGTCTGCAGGTAGAATGGTAGTAGCAGGGTATGGCGCGAACGCGATGCAATTGCTATCGAATTGCCCTTTTCCGTTGTTCAGGCAAATATAATTGGAGGTTTGTCCGGGTCTACCCCTGTTTGCTAAAATCAGATCGGGTGATCCATCGGAATTGAGATCAGCGATGGATAAGTTTCGGGTTGGCCATTTGGGGATACCAAATTCAGCACCGACGGTAAAGTTTCCTTTGCCATCGTTGAAATAAACGAGTTTGCGGTCGGGATAATCATTGCTTACCGCAATATCAGGAAAACCATCTCCATTAAAATCGGCCACACCTCCGGTGTATGAACGGTCTGCTACTGACGAAAGGTTATATGCTTTTCGAATTTTCCCTGATCCATCACCGAGGAGAATACGATCGATGATCGGCCAGTGTCTTCCTTTCACTAACAGGATATCGGTATGGCCATCGCCATCGAAATCGGCAAAACTTGCATTGGCGGTTGTATCGGGTTTTTCTTCGAGCAACAGGGTGCGATTGAAGTTTGGAAAGTAGTTAACCAATGTGGTATTACTTTGCTTTTGATGCGCAGGAGAAGCGGAGCTTTGAGCAAAAGTTTCGTGAGTTATTGCAGTGGAAAGGCACAGGATTAAAAAGCAAAATTTCATAGCAGTTGGTTTTGTTTGAACATTTTTCTTATGAGTTAACAGAACTTGCGGGATTGGGCAGATCGGTGAGCACTTGGTGAAGTTCTTCTTTGTTGAATCTGCCAGGCCGCACCCGGATGTTGACGCGACGTTCAAATTACGAAAAATTTATGCAAAGGTGTTTCTTGTCAGTCGAATGATTCCAGCTGTGTGCGAACCGCCGCTATGGTAAATGCCCGACAATTCCGCCGCTCTCTAATGTCCCTCCGCTACCATGTAACCCAGTTATCGCCTGGCGTAAGGTGCCCGCAGATAACGCAGATTTTATCATTATGATTATGGCAAATTATTCTTTCAAGGATCAAGGTTTTGATTTGATTGCGCGGATTTCGCAGATCAGAACGTGCAACCCGAAACTGACCTGCGAAATCCGCGCATCCGAAACAGAAATATATTCATTTATCAATCGCTATTTCAGCAATCGTGAGGATGGATCTGCGTCGTCAGCGGGCGCTGTCCGCGGTGCTTCATACGCCAAACGTTATAAAGACTGTGTTACTTTAAAAAACTATCCAGATAACCCGCTAACACCGATGTTGCCATCATAAGCGTCACATGCGTTTGCGCCGGAATAATTGCCAGTTGCGATCTGGGAATGCCTGTAAAGTCGCCGATCAGGTCGCCGCCAAGCAGCTTGTATGTTTTTGCCAGTTCGATCTTATTCAAACCATCATTATCGCCAGCGATCAGCAATACAGGTGCAGTGATCTTTGCAATGTTGGAATCACCCATATTGAAAGTTTCACCGGCATTTGATAGCATCTGCTGTACAAAGCTTTTCCATTTGGTTTTGTCGGGAGCAACAGCTTCGTATGCGGCTTTCATCGGGCTGCCATCGAAGATGTCAGGGCTCATGTCTTTAAAGGCATTGTTGATCTCAGGTTGCCAGCCGTCGCTTTTATAGGTGGATGAGATGATCACGAGCTTCTTTAATCGCTTTGGGTTTTGTATGGCAAACTGGTAGGCGATCTCGCCGCCAAAACTGTAACCGACTACGTCTGCGCTGTCAATTTTCAGGTAGTCCATTACTCCTGCCACATCACTGGCAAGCGTTGTGTGCGATAACTTTCTTTCGGAAAATTGTGTGTGACCGTGGCCTTGCATTTCGATGGCGATTATCTTTCTTGTTTTGGAGAGAGTGGGGATGAGTTCGCCCCAATTCATATCGATGGTCATGAAAGCACCATGCAGTAGAATAACAGGCTTGCCCTGGCCATATGTTTCGTAATAAACTTTGATTCCATTAACGGGGATTAAACCACTGGCAGTGGGTTTTATTTTTTGAGCGTTGGAGTTAAATACTGCAGATAAAAGAACAGCGATGATTGTTAGCAGCTTTGGAAACTGATTTGCGGGAATTAGTCTTTTCATAATGTGCCTTGGTTATTCTCGATGTTGATTGTTCAATAAAGATAGAAGGCGTATTTCTTTACAGCGCTGTGTTAAACTGACATTCTGAGGGTGAAATGCGACTCCGGCCTGTGGTCAGGTACAGAACTATTCTTGGCGTGTAGTAACGCGGCGGACGCGGCGATATGCGGCGAGCGCGGCGAAATACAATACATTTCAATGGCTGTTTTTCGCCGCGTCCACTGCGTATCGCCGCGTCCGCCGCGTTACTACACGCCAGTTTAATTTCATACTATCGG
Organism: Terrimonas ginsenosidimutans; assembly: GCF_022012415.1. GTDB lineage: Bacteria > Bacteroidota > Bacteroidia > Chitinophagales > Chitinophagaceae > Terrimonas_A > Terrimonas_A ginsenosidimutans. The sequence continues at coordinate 1,470 of NZ_JAKLTR010000034.1, read as the reverse complement.
AAGCAGGCCAGGCGGATCTGAATACCGATTCAAATTGCTCCTGCCAATCTCATCTTCTTCTTCCAGAAGTAGTACGACAGGATCCCGGGAACAAACCAGATCAACAGGAAGGCCATCATCGGATCTACGGTTCCCGACAATGCGATACTTGAATAAACTACCGCGATAAGGTCAAAGAAAAGACCGGCATACGCCCATTCTTTTACTGTCTTTAGTCCGGGAATAAGAATGATGATCGATCCGATCAACTTGGCCCAACCGGTAAAGGGAATAAAATATACAGGATAACCGAGTTGATCGTGAATCAGGGTTTTCGCATCCTGGTTTACGATGATGCTGCCGTAAGATGAAAAGATCATGAGGGCTGCGAATATGATAGTGAAGATCCAATAGAGAATGTTGACGGTTTTGGGTTGCATTGGTTGAATTGATTTTGGTTAATGGTCAAGTTACGCAGAAGAGCGGAATAGAACGGTATTCATCAGGACAGATCAGGGAATTATGGGGATGGAAGCCGGCATTCAGGTAGGAAGAATGCCAGCATTTCAAATAGATGACCGCTTCCGACTGGTTGTTAAAAACATTATCTTCAGATTCCCTGTCGTTAAAATATCGTTCCAATGAATATTATTATTGTAGGATTTTCGGCTACCGGTAAGTCAGCCATTGTGGAGGAGTTAAAAATGCAATTGGGTGATGAGCTCGACTGTATCGATTCCAACAAGTGGATCGCAAAGGAGTATAATGAGGATATCTACTCACTTTACCTGGACAGGCATGATCCGGCTGATCCCGTAAATCGAAAATCTTTAATGGACACTATTGTCAAAGGAGAGGAAGAATTTATCCAGTACCTTAAAAGACATAAAGGCCCTTATATCGCGGCAATTGGTCCGAATGTTCATACAAGAAAAGGGTGGGAAGATTATCTGGATACAGCTGAGCCGTACGTCATCTACCTTTGGGCCGACGTGGATGCGGTTTATAAAGGCCTGAAAAAACAGGAGAATGATCTGCCCCCCGATATCAAAAATAATGATGCCTTTGGCGTTTGGAATCTTGGGATCATCCGGAATTATGATGAAGCGTCCGGCAAGTATGTGGAGATGCCGACGAGGCTGGCGAAACAAAACGTCGCGAAACTCATTCTGGAAAATGAAATGGAATACGACATGATGGCGACAGATTCTTTTGCTGCCATTTACTTGTTAGAATGGCATAACGACTACAGTGAGCTTGAGAAATACAGGTTGATCACGACTGTTCAGGATCTGATCAAATGAGTTCAAGGGTAAAAGTTGTGGGATGGTTGTTTAAATGTTTAAATGTTTAAATGTTTCACTACCGTTTTGATGTTTTTATTATTAGTTCTTTGAAAGTATTGTCAGTATTGAGTTTGCGAGGATTTGATGTTGGAAACGATTTGATTTTTTGGAGATTTGAGTTTTAATTAACTCATTGATCTTCAAT
>NZ_JAKLTR010000033.1 GCF_022012415.1 Terrimonas ginsenosidimutans | reverse complement strand
GAAAATTATGGGCGTAACCGACGAGCCGCAGGCGAGGGCGCTAAAATACTGTCTGAGCCAGCACGCCAATCAATCCCAAACCCTCCTCCGGCGAGTTTATTTTAGTGCCAGGTGCAGCCCATAATTTTTAGCCCCCGCATCAAGTGCGGGGCTGGCTATTTGCGCGTAGCCTTGATCTTTTTTTGTTACTTTTTTTGCATCAAGGCAAAAAAAGTAAACAGAGTCTTTCGACCTCCCGTCGAAAAAAAGCGCCTTGCCCGTCCGGCAAAAAAAGTACAAAGAGTCTTCGAGGTAACCCTCGAACAAAAGGCCCTTGCCCTCCCGCAAAAAACTAAAAAGAGCCCTCGACGCTCCCGTCGAAAAAAACTGCCAAGCCCGGCACCCGGGCTCACCTACCACCATTACTGCTGCTGCTGGCCCGCAAACGACGCCATATCGGGAACATCATCACCGTTAAGAAGCTTCTCCATTCTTACAGCATTCATTTCTTCAAAGGTTTGTCCATCTTCATATCCAACCGAAACATAAACGGAAAGCGATTGCCTCGCAGGGCCCTTGAATGTTCCTTTGATAGGAGAGCAATCATTGAAGTTTCTGCCGACAGCAAGCTTTACATGGTGATTGGTTACCCAAACGTTATTGGTCGGGTCAATTCCTGTCCAGCCATTACCGGGGATCCAGGCTTCAATCCATGCGTGCGTGGCGCCCTCTCCACGCATGCCGTTTTTATTCGGGCAAATATAACCGCTCACGTACCGGCTGGGGATACCGATACTGCGAAGCAGTTCAAGCATTACATGCGCAAAATCCTGGCAAACGCCGGAACGAAGGTCCAGGATCTCCTGTACCGTCGTTTCGATGTTCGTAATGCCTTTGATGTATTTGAAGTTATTAAAGATATAAGCACAACAATCCTCAACGATCGATGCAACAGGTGCTCCTTCCGTGTAAAATTCCTGCAGTAACATACTCAGCTGGTCTCTCAATTCGATCTCCTTTACCTGTGAAAGCTCCAGCAAATGAAGGTTGTTGTTTCGATCCGACTGAACCTGCTCCAGACCTGCAGCAGTGTTCAATACGGGGTTTGATTGACCCAGTGTCCGCACAATAAGCTTGCTCTCGATAATGAGCTCCTGATGTGATGGCAGGAGATTGAACATGCCTGTACGGTTGCCCCAGTAATCATTTACCAGCAGTATTTCGGGAGAATGGGTGATATTGACCTGGTGATACAGGGCTTCCTGGTGCTGGCAGGCATAGGGATAGATCTTGATCTCGTTCACACTTTCCTTTACAGGCCGGTCATACTCGTACTTCGTGATATGGTGTATATTAAAAACGGGCATTCATTTTTTGTTAGGCGTAAGAGAAATAAATACGCGTGAGCTGGTTCGAAAAGTTCACGAGGTCATTGCGCAGCGAAAATAAGAAATTTGGCAGGCCTTCATCCTGGATAATACTCATATCTGCAAATTCGACCTTGCTGCAAATGCGCCCGAAACTTTTTTGCAAGGCGGGGCTTCCTTCTATTTTTGTGTCTTCAACGATCTCGTCGAGATAACGACGCGTTCTCTCAAGCGAATAGATCACTGATCTTGGAAAGTTTTTATTGAAGATGATGTGATCGATCACATTCATGTTATGCTGCCCGTGGGTATAGCTCTTCAAATAAAGTTCGTAACCTGAAAGGGATAGAAGAAGGTTTTTCCAGAACAGGATGTCCTGCGCATGATCGACCCTGTGGTCAATTCTCCGGAAATGAGCATGCGTTGTGTCTATTGAAAGAATGCTGCGTTCGAGAAACTTACCGAGGCTCATGAAATTCCAGCCCTGGCCGCGTGGCATCGTACTGTCGGTAACTCCATAGAACAACGTACTGTTCTGGTCGAGCATTTCAATCATTTCCAATGTCCGGTTTCCCCGGATATGATCTTCCATAGCATGAAGATTCACAAAGTGATATTGCTGGTTCACCTGCTCCCACACTTCCTTGGTGATATAATCCTGCGCACCTCTGGCGTTCTCACGGGCACGTGTGATCAGGACTTTCGCTGAATTCATGTTCTTTATATCCGTGATGAGGTAAGTCAGTGCATTCGAGATATGATCTCCGTTTTGCAGAATATGCTCGTCATTCGTCGGTGTAAATAACTGTATCACATCTCTCCAGGAAAAATCTGTATGACTGCTTGAATCAAAAGACAGGATATAGTTTGTGGCGATCGCTCTTGTAACGCAATCGCATCTTTCCATATATCGGCTAAGCCAGAAAAGTGAGTCGGCAATTCTACTAAGCATGGGATAAGTAAAAATTTAAAAGTAAAATTAAAAATATCCGTTTGGTCATCAGAGACATCGCCTCTATATTGGAATACTTTCGATTTTTTATTAAATGATCAAAAAGAACGGGTAGCAGCATAGCGAAAAGAAAATTTTGAAGTAATGATCTCCGGCATAGTATGTTCAGGTCATGGTATCAGCGGGGATTCTTTACTTTGAATTTTATCTTTTTATTCACATCAAAGATCAACCACCCAAGTATCCTTACTTCCTCCGCCCTGGGAAGAATTTACCACCAATGAGCCTTCACGAAGCGCAACACGGGTAAGCCCTCCCGGAACAATTTTGATCCCGCTTGGTCCGCATAAAGCGTAAGGCCGCAGATCAACGTGACGTGGCTGAAGTTTTCCATCGATAAAGCAGGGAACGGTAGATAACTTGATGATCGGTTGTGCAATAAACTCACGGGGAGTATCCAGTATAGCCTCTTTGATATCATCCAGTTCTTTTTCACTGGCCTTGTTTCCCATCACCATGCCGTACCCGCCGGATTGATTCGTACGTTTGATCACCATATTGCCAATATTGTCAAATACATACTGTCTTGCATCGATGTTCTCCAATCCGTAAGTGGGCACGTTTGGAAGAATTGCCTCTTCGTTAAGGTAGTATTTGATCATATCCGGGACATAAGCGTAAACAGCTTTATCATCTGCAACCCCATTACCAACCGCGTTGACAATTGCAACGTTGCCTTTGCGGTATGCACTCAGCAACCCTGGTACGCCGAGCGCACTGTCAGGTCTGAAAACCAGCGGATCGAGGTAATCATCATCCAGCCTTCGATAGATCACATGCACTTGCTGTAGTCCGGCAGTGGTCTTCATATATACTTTATGATTATCTACCAGCAGGTCTCTTCCTTCCAGCAATGGTATACCCATTTGCCGTGCAAGGAAAGTATGTTCAAAATAGGCAGAGTTGTACACGCCGGGTGTAAGCAATGCTACAGTAGGGTTGGATAATTGCTGCGGTGCAAGTGAACCAAGAATGTCATGCAGCAACAGCGGATAGTTATTGACCATCCTCGCTTTGCTCTGCGTAAGCATTCCGGGGAAGATCCGTTTTGTCACTTCCCTGTTCTCCAGCATATATGATACGCCCGAAGGTGTACGCAGGTTGTCTTCCAGTATATAAAAGGTGCCATCCTGGCCGCGTATAAGGTCAATGCCGGAGATATGTACGTAAAGATCATGCGGCACTTTGATGCCGAATACTTCACGTGTATAATGGGGACAGGAGGCAATGAGGTCTGCCGGGATGATCCCGTCTTTGAGGATCTGCTGGTCAGAGTAAATATCTTTTAAAAACAGATTGAGTGCTTTCAGCCTTTGTGTGATCCCGGCGTGTATATGGTCCCATTCCTTATTGGTAAGAATGCGGGGGATGATGTCGAAGGGGAAGATCTTTTCGATACCGGCATCATCACTATACACAGTGAAAGTGATACCCTGGTTCATAAAAAGTTCGCCGGCTTCTTTGTCTTTTTGCAGAAGTGTTTCTACCGGGATCTGGCTGATGGCTTCAAATACCCGGCTGTATTGGGAGCGTATTCCTTCTCCAAAGCACATCTCATCCCAGATACCCGTCTGGCCCTGGTATTGTTGAAAAAGTTGGTGACCCGTCATTAGCAGTTAGGTTGAAAATAAAAAAAGTTGCCGCACATCTATGGGATGTGTGTGCAACCGTTATGATCGAATATAATGAAATGAAATCATTTTTAATGATTTCAGCCGGGAAATGTTAAACATGTACCCGAATCCGCTGGCGTTGGTTTGCAGCATGAACCGGCCTTTTCACAGGTCCTGCCAAAGCTCATTACTGTTGGTATTGTCATTAAGGCAGCAAGGGGACAGTGACATAAACGCCCCTATTTTCGGGTACGCCCCCTCTTTAAATGATATTTCCTTCAAATTTCTATTATAACACGCCGGTCCTTTGCGTCATGGCAAGGTTTTTTGTAATTTGATCCCTGATGGCACATCGTTTCACCATTCGATTAGTAGTAGTATTGAGCCTGGCCTTCTTAATGAATAAGGCCGAAGCCCAGTTGTTATCTCCGGAACAAACTTATGCTGCCAATTCTCCTGGTGTCGGAATGGTGCAGACAGTCTTCTCCGGAACTGTTTATGTAAACAAGGTCGGCATGAATGAAAGCCGGTTCAAACAACTGGTAGATTCTGTCAAGAAACTTGATACAAGCGGTACGATGCTTTCCGCAGAAGAAAAACTCGATATCGTTGTAAAGGCACTTTATAACAGTCCATTCCGCTATTTTTCCCGCACGTCAGAATATTACCGGCAGCAGCACAGGATCAATTCTTCAGGGACGGGCTTCTTTGTAACAGGCGATGGATATTTTGTTACGAACTGCCATATTATCGACAGGGATAATGCTTATATCCGCAGGCAGTTCATTCTATCCACTTTTAAAGATGTTACAGATGCAAATATCAGATCGCTTGAGAAATCATGGGAGATGACATTGAACGAAGAGCAACGGGGATTGTTGAATAACGTTTACAGTGTGATCTATTCGCAGGTATCATCCATGATCATCTTTGATCTGAAGAAAGACATTTTTGTACATATACGTGTAAACGGCAGACCGGAAGATTTCGCCACCAGGCGACTTCCTGCAAAAGTGGTCGTAAAAGGGAAGGCTATGCCTGGTAAAGATGTTGCTGTGTTGAAGGTTGACAGTGTGATGCAAATGCCGACATTGCCGGTGAGTGCGGATCCGATGACGAGAATTGGCAGCCAGGTATTAGTAATGGGGTATCCCGAGCCGGTAACATCGAATACGTTCCTTGCCAGGGAAACGGGCATCGAGCCCACACTGACAACTGGTGTAGTCAGTGCATTAAAGCGTTCAATCGGTGGGTGGCCTGTGATCCAGATGGATGCAGTCATCGCCCATGGTAGCAGCGGAAGCCCTGTATGTGACAATAAAGGAGAGGTGATCGGCCTCGCGACCTTTGGCAGCCTGGAGCAAAAAACCGGCAGCCTCGCGGCAGGATTCAATTTTGCAATACCTGTTTCTGTGGTAAAAGAATTTCTTGATTCGGCCCATGTAATGCCGGAAATGAGCCGCGCTTCCAAAACTTACAATGAAGCACTGGCACTCTATTTCAAAGGATATTATTTCAAAGCCCGGCAGTTCTTCGAATCTGCATCCGAGATCAATGGATCATATCCCCTGCTGGCTTATTATATCAGTGACAGCGAAACAAGAGTAAAAGCGGGCCAGGATAAAGAAAGTTTTTCTCAACAACTCGTGTTCCGTGTTCTCGCCTTCGTGATCATACTCGGCGGCCTCTACGTTTTCTATCACTGGCAACGGTTGAAACGCAAGCGGTTTTACCGGCCATGAGGAAGAAGGATGCTTTTACAAGTTCCATAAGTTTCATAGGTTCCATAGGTTTTCACGGGCGCTGTAGATTTTATAACTAAAGTAAGTAACCTAACTTTTAACCTGATAACGCGGTACCGATGAACATATGGAACCTATCCAACCTGTCAACTCTCCTCCTCTCACGCAATCCTCTGCAACGAGGTCAATCTCCTGTATACTCCTTCTTCGATCTGGATCAGTTCATCATGATGTCCTCTTTCAATGATGCAGCCATCCTGCATGATGATGATCTCGTCAGCTTCTTTGATCGTACTGAGGCGGTGTGCGATGACAAGTGTTGTCCGGCCACGCATCAGGTTATTCAGGGCGTCCTGTACTGATTTTTCCGCTTCCGTGTCAAGGGCGGACGTCGCTTCATCCAGTATCAGAATCGAAGGGTTTTTGAAGACAGCGCGGGCAATGCTTAATCGTTGACGCTGACCTCCGGAAAGGCGGATCCCTCGATCGCCGATATTCGTTTGATAGCCATGCTCTGTGTTCATGATGAACTCATGTGCATTGGCGATCTTCGCCGCTCTCATCACTTCTTCCTCTGTGGCATCCGGCCGGCCAAGGGCGATATTATTAAAGATCGAGTCATTGAATAAGATGATATCCTGTGTAACAAAGCTCATATGGCTTCGTAAGGATTCCATAGTGTAGTCTTTTACGTTTACACCATCGATCAGTACTTCACCTGAAGTTACTTCATAAAAACGGGGAATAAGATCTGCAATGGTCGACTTACCGACTCCGGACGGGCCAACCAGTGCAATCGTTCTTCCTTTATCAACAGTGAGATTGATATTCTTTAAAACCTGTTTTTCTCCGTATTGAAATGATACATCTACCAGTTCGATCTTGTCCTTGAATGCCTTCATCGGAATTGCATTCGGTTTGTCTTCGATCTCAACAGGTTTATCAAGTATCTCCAGGATGCGCTCGCCGGAGGCCTGACCGATCTGTACGTTTGATAAAGCTGTTACCAGTGATTTTACAGGTCTGATCACCTGGGAGAAAAGGATAATAAATGTTATAAATGAACTGGCCTGTAAACCGCCCGTGCCGCTTAATACTAGCCCGCCACCATAGATAAGAATGCCTGCTACGACCATCACGCCCGCGGCTTCTGAAAACGCGGGAGCAAGTTCCCGTTTGTTAAAGCTGGCCAGGCTTGCCTGACGGTAAAAATCATTTTCTCTGCTGAATCTTTTTTGTATGAAGTTGGTAGCATTAAAAGATCTGATGATACGCATGCCCAACAACGTTTCATCAATGATCGTAAGCAGCCTTCCTGCAGAAGCCTGTACATCCTTCGCTTCGCTTTTCAACTTTTTCGTGATCGTTGCAATAGCGATCCCTGCAACAGGAATGATGATCAGTGTGAATATTGTCAGCTGTACAGATATTGCAAACAAGCCGATAAAAAAGAAAATAATAAGGTACGGCTCTTTGAATAACACTTCAAGGGAACTTGCCGCAGCACCTTCTACTCCATATACATCACCATTGAGACGTGAGATCAGATCGCCCTTATGCTCCTTCGTAAAGTAACCAAGTTGCAGACGGTTGATCTTTTCAAAAAGAGCTTCCCGCAGCCTTTTTACCAGCAATGTCCTCGTTTTGATCATCGAACGTTGTGCGAGATAACGGAACAGGTTCGTCAGTATCACGGTTATCACGATCAGCCCTGCCATAAAATATAAAGCATACACAGGTTTGGTCGTTTTGAACTCGTAAACAAGATGGTAGAAATAATTTTTGAAAAATCCTGCTGAAAAACTGAATACAGGTGCTACCGCATACTGCGCGTTATCTGTTGCGCTGGAAGGATCAAACAGAAACTTTAACAAAGGGATAAGTAATGTGAACTGGAAGACACTGAAAAACGAGGCTATCAGCGTTAATACAAAGAATGGTAAAACGAATTTATGATACGGTCTTATATAACCCAACAAACGCCGGTAGACTTTCATTTCTGCGATTTATTAATAAAGTGATCTATATACATTTAAATAAGCCTTAGCGGCTTTGGTCCAGCAAAACTGCTCGCTGCGTTGACGGATCATTGGAGCCATCTGACCTGTTCTGTATTGCTCCATTCCCTGGCGGAATACCTTTTGTACATGCAGCGCATTGAAGTCGCTGAAATAAAAAGCCGCCGAGCTGCCAATCTCCGGAAGTGCCGTCATATTCGAAAGAAAAACCGGTTTACCCGCAGACATGGCCTCCGTCACAGGTAATCCAAAACCTTCAGCAATAGATGGTAATGCAAATGCGTAACAATTCTGATAATACCATGATTTCTCCGGCTCGGAAATATTTCCCAATACGCGAAGGTTGTCTTCTACGCGAAGATCCCGGGCTGATTTCTGAACAAAATCGAGATAATTCGGATCATCAAGTCTTCCTGCGATCAACAGCTCAAGATCATTATTCTGCTGTAGTAACGGCAGTAACACATGAAAGTTCTTTTTGGGGCACATTACGCCTAAAGAAAAAACGAATGGACGCTCTGGCTTGTACGAATGGCTGTACAGCTCAGGACTTTTTAAAGAATTAGTGCCATTATATATAACATATACCGGTTTAATCCCAGTGTCACAGTATGTCAGTACATCCTGCCTGCAAAAATCAGATATGCAGACAATTGCATCTGCGCGATCTATGTTACCCTGAAGGTGACGAAGATATTTAGCTCTCTTCGATTCATTCTTTTTCTCATATATAAAATTAAGGTCGTGAATCGTGAGCACCACTTTTATCCGCTTATTCCTACGGGGAATATAGGCTGAACTCTGATAAGTACAGTGAAATATATCAAAGCCTTTCAGTGCAGGCATGTAGAACTTCTGTAATGAATGCTGGGTAATATATTGAGTTGCATCTCCAAACTTCCCATGTACCTGGGATGGAGCGAAGAAATTGATCTGCTCGCGTTTAGGGTCTGAATGTGACTGCAGATGATGTCCAAGATTCAGATTATAATGATATAGCCCTGTGTTATAATACTTCATCCTTTCACAATCGAACACGATTCGTTGCAACATAAAATAAATTGTTGATGAACAAATTAAGGAGGAGTTCGGCTGAAAGTGTTGTAAGCGATACCCCATGCAAAATCCATACCGTTTGATGAAGCAGCGTCATGATGAAGCAATTCAAAGGAACGGATTTGTGCGGTTGACAACCTATTTACATGTGTCGTTGCATCGTTGCTTAAATATATTTCAGATGCTGTATTATATAGTTGAGATGATTAAATCGTCGCCTGAAATCTGCTAAAGAAAATAAAAAAAACTTCTGTTAAAACGAAAGTGGCTTGAATTATGATGAGCTTTGCTGCCCTTTCGAGCGAAAAGCTATTTTTATGAATGAGGTAATACTTGACTGTGACCTGATGCGTCACCCCAATTCCGGTTTATACTATTACTGTCTGAACCTTGGAAATCATTTGCAGGCAAATTTGACTGATGGTAATCAGATAAAAGTACGGCACTATGTTCCGAGATCTGTAGCTGGTGCTTTTCAAAATAACCATCACAACATTGTTGAACGACGATTGCACAAATACTATCGGCCTTTTCTTAATCAATGCAGGGTCTGGCATGCTCCGTTCCAATCCGGGAGGATCCTTCCTGATAAAAGAAAGTATCCGAATACAAAGGTTGTATTGACGATACATGATCTCAACCCCTTGCATGAAGGAAAGCCCTTAAAAGAACAGAAGAAGAGCCTGGCACATACGCAGGCCCTGATCGATAAGAGCGATGCGATCGTTTGCATATCTGAATTTGCGAAGTCGGATGTGATGAAGCATTGTGATGTTGGCAACAAGCCCGTGTACGTGATCCATAACGGAACACACAAGGTGCTTGAATCGAGCGTGCCAATGGGCTCTTTCCGGCCGAGCAGGCCGTTTATGTTTGGAATGGGATACGTTAACAGGAAAAAGAACTATCACGTGTTGTTGTCGCTGGTAAAAGATGCGGAGATGGATCTTGTGGTCGCGGGACGATTGGATGAAGGGGATTATGTGGAATCCATCCGCCGCGAAGCGCTTGCCATGGGCATAGATGACAGGGTTCATTTGCCAGGGCTCATTTCCGAAGCGGAAAAAGGATGGTACCTGAGAAACTGTTCTGCGTTTGTTCATCCCTCCCTTGCGGAAGGGTTCGGCCTTCCTGTTGTTGAAGCAATGCAGTTTGGAAAGCCGCTGTTCCTTTCAAACAGAACATCACTGCCTGAGATCGGCGGTGATCTGGCTTTCTATTTCAATTCTTTCGAGAAAGAAAACATGCGCAAAACCTTTCACGAAGGGATGCAACGTTTTCAACGTGAGAATATGTCAGGAGCACTGATCAATCGTAGTAAGATCTTCGATTGGCAAAAGAATACAAAAAAATATATAGAAGTCTATCAAACCCTGTTATAACTATGTGGAACGAATCTGTCGAAACTATAGAAGAGCAACGCGAGTGGAATACCTCTCTGACATTTGATGCCGGAAGAAGGAGATCGGAATTATGCAAAGCAAAAGACTGGCAGCTTGACTGGTATAACCGTTGGAGCGCAGAGATCTGTGAAACGCCACGTTTTCACCGGAAGCAATGGGAGTATACATACATTCTTCAGGCGCTATGGGAGAGAGGCTGCATTGCCAAAGGAAGAAAAGGTCTTGTGTTCGCGGTAGGATCCGAACCATTGCCATCACTCATGGCAAAATATGGTTGTGATATCACTGCAACGGATATATTCCCTGAAGCCGGGGCGGAAATGGGTTGGACGAATGGTGATCAGCTTTGCTTCGGCCTTGAGTCACTCAATAAACGAAACATTGTTGATGATGCCACATTGCGTAAACATGTACGCTATCAGCCAGTGGACATGAACGATATTCCCTCATCACTGAAGGATTACGATTTTACCTGGTCGAGCTGTTCTTTCGAACATCTTGGAGGCATTGAAGAAGGACTGAACTTTCTCAGGAATCAACTGAATACACTCAAACCCGGTGGCTGGGCCGTGCATACAACCGAGTTCAATATTTCTTCCAATGAGAAAACCCTCGATACCGGAAATACCGTGATCTTCCGTATGCGTGACCTTGAAAAGCTCGCCGAAGAGCTTCGTGCAGAAGGGCATTTCGTGGAAGAACTTGACTATTCCCTTGGCGGACTTCCCGAAGACTTCATGGTAGACACTTTCCCTTACAAACAGGATGTGCACGTGAAGCTTCAACTCAATGAATATGTGGTCACTTCAATTGGATTGATCATCAGGAAGAAAAAAGAGCGGAAGATATTTGGGTTGTTTTGAGAGAGACCACCGATTGCAGGCAGTCTCTTAACAGCAGACAGTTAGAATATGTATGGATATGAAAAAAGACCTTCTCAACAGAAGGTCTTTTTTCATATGTTCAATCAGGTAAAATCTGTTCGTTGATAGTAAATGTCTGCGGTCTTACTTCAGGTCCAGCTTTATCTGCAACTCATCAAACTGTTTCTGATCGATCGTTGCCGGTGCATCTATCATCACATCCCGTCCGCTATTGTTCTTCGGGAATGCGATAAAGTCACGGATGCTTTCGCTGCCACCAAGGATCGAGCAAAGGCGGTCAAAGCCGAATGCGATACCTCCGTGTGGAGGAGCGCCATATTCAAATGCGCCAAGTAAGAAGCCGAACTTGTGCTGTTGTTCTTCCTTATCCATGCCCAGTGCTTCAAACATTTTTTCCTGCAACTCTCTTTGATAGATCCGGATGGAGCCACCGCCGATCTCGTTTCCATTCAATACCATGTCATATGCATTTGCTTTGATGTTTGCATATGGGTGCTTAAGGTACTCTGCCGCATTGCTGATCGCAGGGTTATTGGAGATCATAGTATCAATATCCGACGGCTTCGGAGAAGTAAATGGATGGTGACGGGCTACCCAGCGGTTTCCTTCTTCATCATATTCGAATAACGGGAAGTCAAGCACCCAAAGCAATTTATATTCGTTGTCTTTACGAAGGCCAAGACGTTTGCCCATTTCAAGACGGAGCTCACTGATCGCTTTACGCGTTCTTTCTTCATTGCCGGCAAGGATCAATACAAGGTCTCCTTTCTGAGCGCCAGCCGCATCCGCAATTGCTTTCAGTTTTTCTTCTGAATAAAATTTGTCAACGCTGCTCTTGTATGTTCCGTCTGTATTTGCTTTAATAAATACAAGGCCTTTCATGCCGATCTGCGGACGCTTGACCCATTCAGTCAGCTCATCCGTTTGCTTGCGGCTGTATTCGCTGCAGCCAGGCACTGCGATCGCAAGAACTGTTTCCGCTTCATCAAATACTTTGAAGTCGGCACCATTTACCAGTGCCGCCTGATCTTCTTTATTTACATAAACGGAAGACGGTTTTTTGAGGTTCAGCAAACTCATGCCAAAACGGATATCTGGTTTGTCGTTGCCATATTGCCACATGGCATCTTCCCAGGTCATGCGTTGAACAGTTTCGGTGTAATCAATATTCTTCACTTCTTTGAAGATCGATTTCACCATTCCTTCAAACATGGAAAGGATGTCTTCTTGTTCTACGAAACACATTTCACAGTCGATCTGTGTAAATTCCGGCTGGCGGTCTGCACGCAGGTCCTCATCCCGGAAGCATTTTACGATCTGGTAGTAGCGGTCATAGCCGCTCACCATCAGTAACTGCTTAAAGGTTTGAGGAGATTGCGGAAGTGCATAAAACTGGCCGGGGTTCATCCGGGAAGGTACCACGAAGTCGCGCGCGCCCTCAGGTGTGCTTTTGATCAGGAATGGCGTTTCAATATCTATGAAGCCGTTCGAATGCAGGTAGTTACGTGCGGCGCGATTAACGGAATAACGCAATTCCAGGTTTTTTTTCACCGCATTTCTTCTCAGATCGAGAAAGCGGTATTTCATGCGGAGGTCGTCACCACCATCTGTTTCGTCCTGGATGGTAAATGGCGGCACTGCCGATTTATTCAATACTTTAAAAGAAGTGATGATGATCTCGATATCTCCGGTCGGGATCTGAGGGTTTTTATTGGTCCTTTCCTGCACGGTACCTGTTGCCTGTAACACGAATTCTCTCCCTAATGGGTTTTCTTCCAATTGTTTATTTAAATCTTCCCCAAACAACAGCTGGGTGATCCCATACCGGTCCCGCAGGTCCACAAACGTAATGGCTCCAAATTTCCGTACTGTTTGCACCCAACCCGCCAGGGTCACTTGCTTGGATGCATCGCTCAATCTTAATTCACCGCAGGTGTTTGATCTATACATATATAAAGGTGTGTCGCTTAGTTAATAAACTGGGCGCAAAGATAGGAAAGTCCGGGAATCGTTGACCGTTGTCCGTTGATCGTCGACAGGTTCGTCCGCCTGTCAAAAGCTCAGTCAAGGGTCAACGGACAACGGTCAGCGATCCCACATAAGACAGATTCTAATCGCAAACATGCAATCTTCCTCCCTTAAACACCGTTATCCCTTTGCCGGAAGGGTACCGGCTGACTGCGCAAGCCACAATGGCCGGTCGCGTCGTAGATTTACGGTCGTGAAATAACTGCTGAATGCTTGCATTTGACACGTCCGTGGACTACATTTACGAATTAACCCGTACGCTATTATGTCATCATTCCTGCGAAAGCTGAATAAGTTATTTGCGCGCGTTCCTGCCACCACTTCCGCAGTTGCACCTGCTGAAGAGTTGGAGGTTGATGATGCTACTTTCCATGATTATTCATTTCTTATTGGTAGTGTATTCTCTTACTTCAATGATCTGCCGGCTGCATCAAAAAGGAAATTTGTTACAAGGGTCTATCAATTCAAAAATCAGAAGCGTTTTCATTTTATCGGGCTCGAGAAAAATGATGATACAGCGATCCTTGTCAGTTCTTCCGCTGTACAGGTGACCTTCGGTTTGAAGAATTACCAGCTTTCCTATTTCAAAGATATCTATATACTGGCCGATGCTTATCACATGGATAGTGATAATGAGTTGTATATAGGACACGTTGCGCCCGATGGGATCTATCTTTCCTGGAAACATTTCCTTTATGGTTATTCATACAAGGAAAAACCTGATAATATCAACGTTGCCGTTCATGAAATGGCCCACGCACTATTGCATAATAACTTCTTTGCGCAGTATGGTGCAGATATGCACTTCAGGTTGAACTACGAGAAGTTCTCAACCAGTACAGGGCAGATCCTTGCAGACGTGATCACGAAAAAAAGAAGCTACCTCCGCAGTTATGCCTTCAGTAATATGCATGAATTCTGGGCCGTAAGTGTGGAAGCATTCTTTGAACATCCAAAGGGATTGAAAGAAAATATGCCCGACCTGTATGAAGCCTTATGCAGGGTGCTGAACCAGGATCCCGGAACGAGCGCGAAACTCATTGGTCAGGATGTAAAGGCGGCGTGAAGAGGGTTTAAGTTTTGATGATTTAAAAGTTTCATGGTCCCTCTATGTACATAAAATAATAAGAAGAAAGGTTACGGAAGTTTGACTTTGTAACCTTTCTTCTTTTAAACGCTGCCAGGAGTTTATAAAACTTTTAAATCATGGAGCTGTTGAACTTTCTCTTCCTATTTCCTGCTCAACACTTTCTCAAACCGTTTCACATCTGCATCTTTCGCAATGGGCAGATCATACACCAGATGATCCGTTAACTGCTTTGCGAAGTAAGGCCCAAGCGAACAGCCTTTTGTTCCCATGCCATTCAATATGCCGACGGAAGGATGAAGGGGATGTGTTCCAACAAATGGCCTTCTTTCCAAAGTTGCCGGTCTTAATGCCGAGCGATGCTCGACGATCCTGAACGGGACCTTTAACCAGTTCTTCATTGCGTTCTCTGTGTTGTCACGGAATGCCTGCGTCGGAGATGCATCATCGAAGTTCCATACATAGCTGGCGCCGATCCAGAACATGTCTTTTTCGGCAAGCGGTACGAGCAGCAGAGATTTTTTGTAGATGTTATGATCCGGCAGGCCAGGGATCTCGGCCACCAATGCCTCTCCTTTATTAGGTGCAAATGGCAATTGGTTGAAGTAAGGATTATCAAAACTTGCCGCGCCATCGCAAAAAATGATCTTTGAAGCAGTGATGCCTTTGTAATGGATCTTATCCGGTTCTATCTCCAGCTGAGAAATGTCAAACTGTTCTTCGCGGAGATAGCCTGCGTTGGAAAGCACCGATCTCCATGCGGGAATGATCTTGTCGAGATGTGCCGTATAAACCGGCCTGATCTCTCCGCAGCCGAATTCGAAATGAAAAAACTTGTTGAAATGATTCTGTTCCGGATAGGCATGAACATACTGGTCACCTGTTTCTATCTTTTGCAGAAATCCATCACGCATGAACGGGTTGGGGAAGAAATCGATGATATTCTTTTGTGAAATGGCCTGAACGGACAGGTCTGTGCCAAGTTCGCTATAGGCTTTCCAGGCATAAGGCAATACCTCGTCGACCATCCATACTGTTACAAGCCGACGGCCTGTGACCGGGTTAATGATTCCCGCGGCAACACGTGAGGGGCTATCAGGTTTTGCGTCATCTATCACGATCACTGATCTGCCTTCTTTCTGCAGATAGTAGGAAAGAAAGGTTCCGCAAACGCCCTGGCCGATGATAAGGAAGTCTGTGTTCATATTCCGCAAAAATACAGCGATCAGCTCTTCTTCACATAATATTCGCGGTTTGCATACAATCGCTTCCCTTTTATCCGGATAATGGTTTGTTGGGCATCCTGGGATGGCTCGTATAAAGTGACCTTATGAATATTATCACCAATTGTTCCCGGTATAGAGCCGGGGTAAGTGAATGGACGGTATCCTTCCAGGTAAAAGATCAGTGTATCACTCCGTTTGAAATCCTGTGCAAAGAAATAAAGCGAATTGCCAAAATGAGGTTTGAGCTGGGATTTCGCTATGCGGATCGCCCTGATCTTCACCTGTTCGCCGAAGCGATTCCAGAAATTAATGGACGAGATCGTAGTGAAACGGCTGATAGAATCATTAGCTACTGGCCCACTGAATGCACCATCGTCTGATGACGGGATCAGCACAAGCTGGCTCTTATCCATCGACCATTTACCGCCTGCGAAGTATAGCAAAGTCCGGTTGGTGCGCGAAGTGCCAATTTCAACCGCCTTATCGCCGGGATAGATCCATTCGAAACTACTGTCAGCCTTCAGGGAAAGTTGTGCTTCGCCGCCTGGTGTATGATAAACCCCGCTCACTTGTTTTCCCGCACTGCAGGAAACAAGAAGAAAAACATTAGCGGCAAATAGTAAACGGATCAGCATACAATAAAATAAGCCAAACGTACGAAACGATTGGCTTATTGGGTACCCTAAAAAGGTATAATTTCTCAAATAGAATGCCTGAGGCTAAAAAGCTCTGAGGTTACAAAATCATCTGAAGTGTTGTCGCATTCACCTGTGAGTGCATTAACAAAGACAACAACTTTTAAACAAAAAACCTCTTCCGCTTTTACTGTACCGTAATCCTCACTCCTTCGCTGTGCGAGCTAAACTCCGGCGCATACATTGACTGGATTGTGGTTACTCCATTGCTGAAATTGCCCGAATGAGTCACAAACAGGGAGTATTCAAACACATAAGTTCCTTTCTTCAGATTGTCAAAGAAGAAATTCGTGGCAGCATCTTTCGTGCTTTCGTAATACCCGAGACCATCCTGCCATTTATAACTGCTCAACACGTTCACTGGTTCGAGGGAAGAGGCACGCATGTCTTTCATGTGGACGTACTCCATATCACGGTCAACACGTAATTCGATTCGTACTTTGATCTTATCGCCGATCTTTAGTTTTGCACCGTCAGCTACCGGTGTCAGTACCGGTCCGCGATCAGCATTGGTTTCAATAAATAATTTCTTCTGTAGCTTCAGCGGTGTTTCAGCAGACGTGATCTTGTCAAGGTTCTCAAAATACTGCCAGTACGCGCCACCCCAGGATGGTGCGGAATTAGTAGTTGCTCCCGAGACCTTCACCGTGATATTACCCATAGCTGGTTTAATATCTTTCTGCGGAATTGTTTTGCTGAAATAGCCTGTACCGGCCTCCAGTTTGTTATCCGTAGAACTGATCGTTGTACTACCGAGCGTGATATTTATCACAGGAGATTCATTCACCCAGTTGGTACCCTGCAACAGCAGTGCGTAACATGCTTCGGCTGTTGCTTTGGTAGATTCCCATTTATTGGTCTGTTTGTTCTTCAGCAACCAGGTACGCAGGTCATCTACAGCTTTCGTGTCTTTGGTGATCTCGCTGAACGCTTCGATCAGGAGGGCCTGTCTTTCGATAGGAGACTCATACCACCACCAGCCGCGGCGGGCATCTTTCCAATACATGCCCAGCTCTTCATTATTGATGGACGTTTCTTTCAGCGATTTAAGAATGGCAACTGGTGTCGCTTTGTCATCAAGGCGGTGCAATGCGAGAGCCAGCATCCCCAGCATGTATTTGTTCTGATTCGTCCAGCTCAGCGGTAAACGGCTTCTGAAATATTTGTAGGCCGTTTGTGAAGCTACCGCTACTTTATATTCCGGGAAGAAACTGCGCATATAGAAATACTGGATCGCGCTATGGCCCGGCACGTACGTTTTCAGATCAGTTTTATATTTCAGCAGGTTGTCATACTCTTCCTTCATCTTCAGGTCAAGATAAGGGATGGCCTTCTGCAGGATCTGGTTCAACTTAGTATCCTGCGCAGCAGATATACCTTTCAGTTTGCGAAGATGACCGATACCGGTTACGATGTATTGTGTCATATAGCGATCATCCGGGCCACCGCTGAACCAGACAAAACCACCATTGCTGCTTTGCAATTGCTTCAGTTTTTCATATGCGCTGTTCAACTCGCTGCTCATACGCATCATATCAAACAGGAGAGCGATGTTTTTCTTTTGCTGTGCTTCTGTTTTTGCTTCCAGCACCCAGGGTGTTTCTTCCAACAGGATGGATTTCAGTTCCTGGTTCTTTTGCAGGTTGCTCAGTAACGCAGCGGTATCTGCATTTTTCCATTGTTCAAATACCTGCTTCAGTTTAGGAGCGGCATTCGCGATGGAAGTAGCAAGAGAGTTTGCATAATAACGGTTCCAGGTCTGCTCAGCACAATCGTATGGATATTCCATCAGGTAGGGGAGTGCCTGTACAGCATACCATGCAGGGTTGGAGGTGTATTCAACAGTCAAAGAATGTTGCTGCAGCGTATTGCTGCCGCCAGATTGTTTGAGTTTGTCAAACGAGAAACTCTTTGTTCCATTGCCGCGCATCGGCAGGCTCATCGTTTCCGTTACCAGCATGCGGTTACTTAATACAGGCAGCATGTTCTCTTCACCATCGCTGAAGCCTTCGGCTTTGGCGACCACTCTCCAGGTGAGAGCCTCGGTATAAGATGCAGGGATATTCAGCGGGAAGAATAACACCGTGCTTTGACCGGCAGCTACTTTAAATGGTTTGCTTTTTTCTGTAAGATTGAAAAGGATATCTACAGGCTGATTATTGGCTGCGTTGAACAGTTGCAGTTCTGCGTTACCATTTAATTCCTTTTCTGAAAGGTTTACCACTTTTGCATTGAACACCAGTTTATCGCCTTCACGCAAGAACCGTGGAGCATTGGGTTGTACCATCAGTTCTTTTTGCGTTATGATCTCTTTCTGGCTGTAGCCGAAAGCAAGATCTTTCGTATGCGCAAGCGCCTGGAATTTCCACTTCGTTAATGCTTCAGGCATGGTGAAGGAGAATTCGATGGCGCCTGATTCGTCAGTCTTCAGATCGGGGAAGAAGAAGGCGGTTTCGTTAAAATTCTTGCGGGGTTGGATGTCACCCGCAGCATCATTTTTTTTGACAACTTCACCGTGGACAAACATTTCACTGGTTTGAGTGATAGTATACTTTACCACTTTGGACGGATCGTTGGCGTCAAATACTGGAACTGTATCATTGTTTGCGCCGGCATATTGAGAAGGAGCGGCAGCCGCAACCTCTCTGCCTGACATAGACTCTAACTGCATACTGGGCATAGATCTAAGCACTTGTTTGGCATTTCCCCTCCTGTAATTCTTATATCCAACGACTATCTCATCGCCGAATGAGTTAAATATAAGCCGGTCATAGTCCTTGATCAGTGCTACATAGGCATTTTCAACAACAGGTTTCTGTTGTGATTCTACTTTGGTAAATGTATTTCCAGTCCACTGTGTCCAGTTGGCAGAGAAAGTTGGCCAGATATATGGTGAGCTCCATACTTCTGAAGCAAATTGATCCAGCGACGCATCATACATTCCCGCCAGCATTTCTGCCGCTACTTTTTCGTTCTTCATACCAGAAATCTTTACTTTCCATTGCTCCTGGCTGCCCGGCAACGTTTTATCGCGGTATGTTTCATATTCTATTTTTAACTCCTTGTTTGTCCACGGAACCATGATGTTTTTATAGTCGATGAACACCTGGTTATGTTTTACAAATGCCCAGCTTACACCAAAGCCTCCACGGTCTGCTTCGGTTGTTTCAAAACCGATCCTCTTTTTCTCATCACCCAGTTTCAGAAATGAATATTTAAGATTGTCTGTGCTTTGATAGGAAGATGATCTATTGATCTGCTGGATCACGAACAGGTTGTCGGCGGTGCTGCTCAACTCTATATCCGCCGTTTTGCCCGGCTCAACTGGTGTTGGTTGTGTTGACGCGAAATAGATCGGCTGCTCAGGTTTTGACGCTTTTTCATTATAAAGCGTTACATACTTTACATCTTTCACCTCCCTGCCATCTTTATCCTTTGTGGCAATTTCGATGATATATGAACCTGCTTGTGAGATCATACCATCCAGGCTGAATGGCTTATCCTGTTTTGTCGAATCCTGCCTCTGCAAAACCTGCTCACCCTTTTCCCGGCTCGCCGGGTCGTTTTCATCATCATACAGATCGTTCGGGAAAAGTTTAATGTATTCTTCTTTTGTAAACACGAATTGATCAGGTCTTTCCCAAAGCCTGTTTCGGAGCAGGCGCTTTTCTTCTTTGAGACGCGAGATCTTTACAGACACCAGCGCAGGTTGGAATTCACCGTTATTGTTTGTTGTACGGATCCGGATCTTATTCAGGCTGTCTGCGGGCATACGTGATGGTACATCCACATCAAGCAGTAAAGATTTATAGCTTACCGATACGCTTTTCTCGCCACTTCTTGTTTCACCATTGATATCAGTGATATCTGCATATACAACATAGTCAAACGCAGGATCCAGTTTTGGATCCACTTTCAGATCAGGGATGGCGGCGAACTTCACTTTGAATTTACCTTCGGCATCAGTCGTTGTTTCACCATGGGTGATCTCCATCGGCTCGGATGGCGGATACCACCAGCGTTTGAATAACCAGGGATAGAGATACCTCACCTGTCTTACTACACGGTATTTCACTTGTGCGCCGTCGATATTATTTCCCGCGTAGGCTTTTGCAATACCCGTTACTTCGATGGAGTCATTTATGCGATAAGTCCCTTTAAGCGGCTCATATTCCACATAGTATTTAGGTCGCTTATATTCCTCCACCCGGAAATGTTCATAGTTTCTTTCAACAACGAGTGAGAATGAACCTGTCATTCCGCCGGAAGGCAATTGGAATTTCCCTGAGAAAGAACCGTACTCATTTGTTTTTACTTTTACGGAATCAACTTTTTCTCCGTTGGCGTTTTGCAGATAAACTGTAGTAGAATATCCGGACAATATATCCGACTCTTTTTTGCTTACATTTCTTGATATAACAATTCCCTTAAAGAAAATCGTTTGGCCGGGCCGGTAAATCCCGCGGTCTTTAAACATGAAAATATTTGTCTGGCTTTTTTCTTCCGGATTCCGGGCATTCGAATAATAATAATCCGTTTTGTACTGGTCGATAAAAAGATAGTCGTCCTTTGTTTTTATCTCTAAAGAATAAGTAAAGTTGCTGTTCCTTCTGTTCTCCTGTGTGTTTTGTTTACGTGCAATATGAAAGAAACCATTTTCATCCGTATTGTAAACCGCGCCTTTTGATTTGGAATACTTGTACGTATTATAATCGTAAACCTGTTCCCAAACCTGTACACTTGCATTACGTAAAGGCTGACCATTATCACGGTCCAGCACAAAATAATCCATGTTATAGTTGATATAACTGATGGATGATACATAAAAGCTTCTGGCAACAATAACGGCTGATTTGTTCTTAAAACCTTCGTCAGAAGACGCGATCAGGTAGTACTCTCCAGATGGCAGCGCATCAACTTTGACTTCTGCATTGTGCTGCTGAAGGTCTTTTGTATCAGGAAGAGCCTGCTTCCAACTCCTGATGGATGGAGCTGTAAGTATCGCTTTCCAGTAGCTGTCTTCATAAGACTTTTCAGACGCAGCTTTCAGTGCTGCAGTTTGTTTTACCAGGCGGAAGTATACACTGCTAAGATTCCGGTATTCGATCAGTGAGCGAAGCGGTTTGCCCGGAAGATTTACCTGCTCGATATGAAATTGCAGATGTGAGCGATTAAGCTCGTTCAACAGATTTGTAGCATTGATTTTCCCTTCAGATGAATCTTTCTGTGCCACCAGTTTTTGCAGAATCTCTTTTGCCTTTACTTTTTGAAAGCGATAGGTAGTATCCGCAAATGGCTTATACTGGTTTCCCTGTTCATTGTAATATTGGGCAACCAGATACCAGGCTTGTGATGCGGCCGGCATATTCTCATATTGGTGCGCAATATGGTTTACGCCATTGAAATAATATTCGTCTTTATCGGGGTGCGTGGATTTTGATCTGACGAACTGGTATCGTTGCAGATCAGCATCGATCAATGCATCATGTTTTTTATCATTCAGGTGAAAGGCGATCAGATCCTGGTAGATCAGCAATGCTTTATGTTGAAGCGAAGTGCTGTCATTTGTTTCAAATTTCCGGTGAATAAAATCCGATGCCGGATCAAACGCCGAAGCCTGGTTGATCTCAAAGGCATAAGCAGGTTTGTTCACGTCGCGTTCATCATTCTCAAAATATCCCAGTGCCTGGAAGGCGAGCAGATCATAAAGGGTAGGACGGAGGTGACGCATATTTCCTTTCATGATGATGGCGTTGTAGCGATCAAGACTTGTTTGCTGCAATAGCTTTTTATCTGCAAGCGAGTTCAGATAAAGCGCACCTGTTTTTTTATGAAAGTCTTCCGAAGTCCATGTTGCAATATCTTCTTTCTTGAAATTTTCTGTTTGTGTACGGTTGTAGAACTGCCAGCGGTTTTGCTGGTAGTAAGACCAATACTTTGTTGCGAGCAGGCTATTGAGTAAAGCCTTTGTGGCGCCTGATGTTCCAGGGATCTCTTTTTCGATCTCGGAAATGGAGAGGGGCGTATTATTCTCACGGGTTTCTTCCTGCAGGCTTGTCATGTAAATAAGTGACTTGATCATCTGGGCTTCCTGCTTTTCTTTTTTAGCAAGTTCGTAGATCTTCTTCACTTCT
Organism: Terrimonas ginsenosidimutans; assembly: GCF_022012415.1. Lineage (GTDB taxonomy): Bacteria > Bacteroidota > Bacteroidia > Chitinophagales > Chitinophagaceae > Terrimonas_A > Terrimonas_A ginsenosidimutans. The sequence continues at coordinate 9,616 of NZ_JAKLTR010000033.1, read as the reverse complement.
GTTAGTGCAGAAGCGGGGAGGTTTTTATTAACAAAACCTTCAACCTTTTTCCAGGCTGAATCATAGTTTTTAACGGGTGTCTGACTATTAGAGTTCATGGCAATCAGGCTGAATAAGGCGGCGAATAAGGTTACTAAACTGGATCGCTTCATGGTTAGAGATGAATTTGGGTACAAGTTAGAGAATCTTGTGCAGGGATATGATGCGGTTTACTGGTGCTTTGCATAAATCTTTTGGATCGGGTGGCGTAAGGAGCCACGCAGAGGACGCGGAGGAATCGCAGAGAGCGCAAAGAAAATACAGTTATCAAGGTTAATTCCATTGCGCCCTTCGCGGTTCCTTCGCGTCCTCTGCGTTGCTCCTTACACCACTCAAATAGAAAAAGGAGCGCTAAGACATTGCATTTTCTATAAGGTTTAATAGCGTTCAAAATCTTTATTTTCATTAACAAAAGTCATTAACAAATCTGTCCGGCTTTCATGCATAAACAATGCCATTAACATTAAATAACAATCCTCTCAAACCCTTGCTGATTCTATCTTTCATAAGTTATCAGATCGGCTTAACTTTTTCTTGCATCGTTTTAAGATCCGGTGGCATATGCTTTGGAATATTTTACACGAATTCGATTTTGAATTCAACCAATAAATGAAAGTATATGAAAACAATTTTTACACTCCTCGCTTCTTTGTTCATCAGCATCGGTGTCTTTGCTGCAAAGAGTAATACGATCCTTACGGTGAGATCTGCTGATCAGTCGAAGATCGTTATGGTGCTTGACGGAAAACGTTTCGAACCTAATGATAACGGCATCCTGTTACAGGGGCTCGAAAGAGGTTCTCACAACATTAAAGTTTATCGCGAAAGGAACAACGGCGTCTTTAATGTACTTGGAAGGAAGTATGAGATGGTATACAATGCCGACATTTCCTTAAAGAACAATACACACCTGACTGTAACGATCGAACGTAATGGACGCATCAGCATGTCTGAGATGAAGATCAAAAAGGGGTACATGCAGGATGACCGTTCTTATGATTTTGACCGTGATGGGAAATGGGGCGACTATGACCGTCATGAAGCCTATTCAAGGGGAATGAGTGACCGTGATTTTGATAATGTGCTGAACCAAATTGATAAAGAATGGCTGGAAAGCAATAAGCTGAAATCTGCGATCAATGTTGTTCGCAACAATTCGATCAGCGCTGCGCAGGTGAAAGAGTTACTGTTGCTGTTCAGCTTTGAGAACAACAAGCTGGAGCTGGCGAAACAGGCGTATGGCTCAACGGTAGATAAAAGGAATTATGATGTAGTGTATGGCGTATTCAGTTTTGACAGAACGAAAAGTGAACTTGAGCGGTATATCCGGAATTACAGATAGTCCCTGGTTTTGATTGGCGTAGAGTATCGCAAAGGACGCTAAGGAAACGCAATGAACGCAAAGAGATCCTTAGCGCCCTCTGCGTTTTCTTAGCGTCCTTTGCGATACTCCTACGCCAATCAAAAAAGCCCCGTTCCATATCAGGACGGGGCTTTAATTATTTGAGAGAAAAAAGTTACTTCTTCAGAACTTCCGCCATTTTCTTACCAATATCAGCTGGGCTGCTTACTACGTGAATACCGCACTCTTCCATGATCTTCATTTTTGCAGCAGCAGTATCGTCAGCGCCGCCAACGATCGCACCAGCGTGGCCCATACGACGGCCGGGAGGAGCTGTTTGACCGGCGATAAATCCTACCACAGGTTTTTTATTGCCATTTTCTTTGATCCAGTTTGCCGCTTCTGCTTCCATACCGCCACCGATCTCACCGATCATTACGATCGCGTCAGTTTCAGGATCAGCCATCAGGAGCGCAACAGCGTCTTTGGTTGGGGTTCCGATGATCGGATCACCACCAATACCGATCGCAGTAGAGATACCGAGACCAGCTTTCGCTACCTGGTCAGCTGCTTCATAAGTCAGCGTACCGGATTTTGAAACTATACCAATACGGCCCTGTTTGAACACAAAGCCCGGCATGATACCAACCTTACACTCGCCGGCAGTGATAACGCCAGGGCAGTTAGGCCCGATCAGACGTGTATTCTTACCCTGCAGGTAATTTTTTACTTTCACCATGTCCTGCACCGGAATGCCTTCTGTGATACAAACGACCAGCTCAACACCCGCTTCTGCAGCTTCCATGATCGCATCTGCCGCAAATGCAGGCGGAACAAAGATGATGCTCACATTAGCGCCGGTTGTTTTCACACAATCAGCTACAGTATTAAAAACCGGTCTGTCAAGATGGCTTGATCCACCTTTGCCAGGGGTAACACCTCCCACAACCTGCGTACCATACTCGATCATTTGTGTTGCGTGGAAAGTACCTTCTGTTCCGGTAAAACCCTGCACCAGGATCTTGGAATTTTTATTTACGAGGACACTCATGAAAATTTAATTTTTCGGTGTAAAAAAGTTTGGCAAAAGTAAAGTCAAAAGTCAAAAGTAAAAATTAAAAAAAGGGCGCAAGGGGAGAAAGCCGGAAGTCAAAAGTAAAAAGCGAAAAAGAACCCTTCGAAAAACGGTAAAAGCCGCCATGGTGGCGACTTCTACCGGTTTTACCGTTGATTTTTTAAATTTTACTTGATCATATCGTCCATATTCCTGTCCTCCGGGATCTTCCCTGATTCCTCCAGCATCCGCATTTCTTTGGCATCGCGGAGGAAGTCTGAGGCGAAAATGAACTCATTCAGCCGTTTATTTTTGCTGAAGATGATCTCTTTGTTACTTCCTTCCCATTCCTTGTTACCCTGGTACATATAAAGAATGTAGTTGCCGATCTCCATTACGCTGTTCATGTCGTGCGTATTGATGACAGTCGTGATATTGTACTCCGTAGTAACCTCCTGTATCAGTTTGTCAATGATGAGGGAGGTTTGGGGGTCCAGACCGGAGTTTGGTTCGTCACAGAACAGGTATTTGGGGTTCAGTACGATGGCACGGGCCAGCGCAACACGCTTTTTCATACCGCCGCTGAGCTCGGAAGGGAATTTTTTGTTGGCATCCACGAGTTTTACTCGTTCGAGCACCTCATTGACCCTTTTAAGCTTTTCGGCATGGGAGTCTTTGGTGAACATGTCCAGGGGGAATTTCACATTCTGCTCAACGGTCTGGCTGTCAAACAGGGCAGAGCCCTGGAACAGCATCCCGATCTCTTTACGGATATCTTTTCTGTCCTCATCTGTCATTGTCACAAAATCTTTCCCGTCGTACAGGATCTGCCCGCTGTCAGGCTGAAAAAGGCCAACAAGACATTTCATCAATACCGTCTTTCCGCTGCCGCTTGAACCAATGATCAGGTTGCACTGGCCGGCTTTCATCGTCGCAGTGACATCCTGGATGACCGTTTTGTCTGCAAAGCTTTTCCTGAGGTTTTTTATTTCAATCATGAGCGAAGCGTTTAAAAGTTTCTATGCTTAAAAATTCAAAAGTTTCGATGTTTAAAAGCTTGAACGTTCATTCTGTTCATAGAAGTAAATATCTCAAACCTCTGGAACCGCTGAAACTTATGGGACTCCTAACAATAAAACTTTTAAACCAATATGCGAGATCCTTACAGCAAAAGTGCTGAAAGGATGTAGTCGGCAAATAACAGCAGGATGCAGCTTACTACCACCGCCTTGGTACTGGCTTTACCGATCTCAAGTGCGCCGCCCTCTACATAGTATCCGTAGAATGCAGGCACACTGGCTATGATGAATGCAAACGTGTAAGATTTTGCAAGAGCGAAAAAGACATTATACGGAACAAAGCTCTGCCGCAATCCCTTGTCGAACAAATCTGTATTCAGAATGCCCGTCATACTGCCGGCCAGGCGGCCTCCCCAGATGCCCAGCACCATTGCAAGCATCACCAGGAATGGGATCATCAGTAATCCCGCCAGGATCTTTGGGGCAACCAGGTAAGATTTCGTATTGATCCCCATGATCTCCAGTGCATCGATCTGCTCGCTTACGCGCATATTTCCCAGCTCACTGGCGATCTTGCTGCCCACCACACCTGCCAGTACGATACAGGTCAGCGTTGGGGCAAACTCAAGGATCACCGTATCACGAACGATCTGTGCAATAGTTGAAGGAGGGATGATCGGGCTTACCAACTGATAAGCCGTTTGCAAAGTAGATACCGCACCGATGAATATCGAAATGATACACACGATCCCTAATGAACCGATACCAATATCCGAACACTGGCGCATAAACTCTTTCCAGTACATTTTGGCGTTTTCCGGCCGCTGAAACATCCCTTTCAGCATTGTGAGATAACGGCCAAGGTCTTTAAAGATAGACAAGAGGGAAAAGTTTTAAAGTTTAATAGGTAAAAAGTTTAAATGTCTTAAGGTTTAAGTGATTAAAAATTTCCGGGATCTGGATCATCCCGCTTCCCCCGCAAATGCCTTTGCGGAAAATGTAAGACCCGTGAGATCCGGGAACTTTTAATCACTTAAACTATTAAACTTTTAAACCCTGCTTACAGATCCTTACTCACTTTCTTAAACTTCTTCCACCATCCTGATCTCGCTACCAATTCCTCTGTGGAAGATGTTTTGCATTTGATCTGAGCATCCACTACGGCGATCAGCGCCATGTTTACGATGCTGTGTACCGAGCTACCCAACTGCAATACATGTACCGGTTTTTTCAGACCCAATAATACAGGGCCAATGGCATCTGCAGCGCCTAATTCTTTCAGAATATTGTAGGTAACGTTACCGGAGGCAAGGTTGGGGAACACCAATGTGTTCACATCCTGCCCCACTAATTCGGAGAACGGGTAATTTTCTTTGAGCAGGTCTTTATTGAAAGCCATATTTGCCTGGATCTCGCCATCCACGATCAGCGAAGGCATTTTGCCTTTCACGATCTTCCTTGCTTCCGCCACCAGCCTTGCTTCAGGGGAATTGCTGCTGCCAAAGTTGGAATAGCTCAGCATCGCGATGCGTGGGATCATATTAAAATGTCTCACTTCTTTTGCTACCAGCAGCGTGATCTCTGCCAGTTCTTCTGCCGTGGGGTTGAAATTGACTGTTGTATCTGCCAGAAAAAGCGGCCCTTTTTTGGTCAGCATGAGATACATGCCCGCAATTTTGTTCACCCCTTCTTCCGTTCCGATGATCTGCAGTGCAGGCCGGATCGTGTCAGGATAATTTTTGGTAAGGCCGGAGATCATTGCATCGGCATCGCCGCATTCCACCATCATACATCCGAAATAGTTCCTGTCGCGCATGATCTTCTTTGCCTCATGCACGTTGAATCCTCTGCGGTTTCTTTTTTCGAAGAATATTTCAGCGTACTGAACCCTTTTTTCCTTGGTGTCTTCGCTGCGCGGATCCAGTATAGGCAGGCTTTCGAGATCTATCTTATTCTGTGCGGCAATTGCCCGGATCTTTTCTTCATTCCCCAGAAGGATCGGATAACCGATCCCTTCATCGAACACGATCTGTGCCGCTTTAAGGATCTTCACATTATCGGCCTCAGCAAACACGATACGTTTCGGCTCGGTGCGGGCTTTGTTGCCAACAACGCGCATTACCTGGTTGCCCTGTCCGAGGCGTGTTTCAAGGTCGGCCACATAAGCTTCCCAATCAAGGATCGGGTATTTTGCCACGCCGCTTTCGATCGCGGCTTTCGCTACAGCCGGGGAGACTGTTGACAGAAGACGTGGATCGAGCGGTTTTGGAATGATATAGTTGGGGCCAAAGGCGATGTTCTTTTCATTATAGGCCAGGTTCACGATGTCCGGAACCGGTGTTTTTGCCATTTCTGCCAGCGCGCGGACAGCCGCCAGTTTCATTTCCTCGTTAATGCTTGTAGCGCGTACATCCAGTGCACCACGGAAGATATAGGGGAATCCCAGTACGTTATTGACCTGGTTGGGATAATCACTACGGCCGGTTGCCATAATGATGTCTTTGCGTGCAGCGGTTGCATCTTCCCAGCTGATCTCGGGATCGGGGTTGGCCATTGCGAAAACGATCGGGTTTTTAGCCATCGATTTCACCATGGAAGAAGTAACGGTATTACCCGCGCTCAGACCGATGAAGACGTCTGCGTCTTTCATTGCATCATCCAGTGTCATGCCCGGTTTGCCATTGGCAAACTGGCGCTTCAGGTCATCCATGTCTTCCCGGTCTTTGTGCAGCGCACCTTTACGGTCGAACATGATAAAGTTCTCCGGTTTCGCACCGAGGCCAACATACAGTTGAACGCAGGCCATTGCGGCTGCACCTGCTCCGTTCACCACATATCTGACCCTATCGATCTTTTTCTTCTGGATCTCCAGCGCATTCAGGAGAGCTGCCGCGCTGATGATCGCCGTACCATGCTGATCATCGTGCATCACCGGGATGCTGAGTTGCTTTTTCAGCTCCTGTTCAATATAAAAGCATTCGGGTGCTTTGATATCTTCCAGGTTAATGCCTCCAAAAGTCGGCTGCAGCGCCTTTACGATCTGAACGAATTTCTCGGGGTCTTTTTCGTCTATTTCTATATCGAATACATCAATATCAGCGAAGATCTTGAAGAGAACGCCTTTTCCTTCCATCACCGGTTTTCCGGCTTCAGGGCCGATATCACCAAGCCCCAGCACGGCAGTGCCATTGCTGATCACAGCAACCAGGTTTCCTTTCGCTGTATATTTATAAACATTCTCTTTATCGGCAGCAATTTCTTTGCAGGGTTCTGCTACTCCGGGAGAGTAAGCGAGTGAGAGATCTCGTTGGGTTTTGGTTTCTTTTGTGGGGACTACTTCTATTTTTCCTGGCCTTCCTTTCGCATGATACTCGAGGGCCTGTTGTTTTCGTAAGTCTTTTTGCATAGTTTATTGTTATAAAGCCGCGCCTGTTCTGCATCCCGGAGTATGGATGGATCGTTTAGTGTTGATTCCGGGACAGGAACGGGGTGCAAGGTACAAAATTAAAATTCGAATGATTTTTTTGCGTGGGGAGTGATCCCGAAAGGCTTGGAGAGTAACGGACAGAGCGCATGGAACCGCTAAGTTCACAACGGTTGATGCAGTTAAAATTGATTTCGTTGCGGCTTGGCGGTATCATTGCGTCTTCGGCGTTACTGCTACGCCCGGGTTGGTGAGGGGCGCTGCGGGGCGTTGAACTACATTCTGCCTGCCAATTTCATCATATCAGCCGCCGATCTCCACCGGCCATATAATTTCCCAGCCACGACTCATTTCTTTTAAGGAATTTCATTCGAATAACCAACTTATGCGTACGGGTACAATTGTCAAAACATCCCATCTGAATTACTCTTTCCGGAATGGCGTTAAAACGCTGGATAATGTAAACCTGGAAGTGCCCGCCGGAAGCATCTATGGTTTTCTGGGGCCAAATGGCGCCGGTAAGACCACTACATTAAGGTTGTTGCTGGGTTTGCTTAAAAATCAGGAGGGACAGCTGGAAGTGTTCGGGCAACCATTCGGGTCGCACCGGATCGAGATACTTAAGCGATTGGGTTCGCTTATTGAGCAGCCCTCATTGTACCTGCATCTTACGGCAAGGGAAAACCTGGAGATCTACCGGTTGGTATATAATGTATCAAAAGCAAGGATCGATGAGGTCCTGAAACTGGTAGGGCTGGAATCCACGGGTAAAAAGCGGGCGAAGCAATTCTCGCTCGGTATGCGTCAGCGTTTGTCAATTGCGATCGCATTGCTGCATCAGCCGGAATTACTGATCCTCGATGAACCGACAAATGGTCTTGATCCGAATGGGATCATTGAGATGAGGGAGCTGATCAGGAAATTGAACAGTGAGCATGGGACAACCGTGATCGTATCAAGCCATATTTTGATCGAGATCGAAAAGATGGCTACGCATGTGGGCATCATCCACAAGGGGCGAATGCTTTTTCAGGGTCCATTGCAGGAGTTGCAGCAGATGAAAACAAGGCAGAGCCTGCTGGAAATTGAAACAAGTGATAACCGCAGGGCTTTGGAAATTCTTTCCCGGCAGTATAATGCACAGCAAACAGAATCATTGATCATGCTGCCGTACGAAGGGAAACAGGAAACGGCCGTGATCAATCAGCTGCTAGTCAGGGAAGGAATTGACGTATATGCGCTTCATCCGAAGCAGAGCGATCTTGAACAATTATTTATTGAAATCACAAGTGATAATATATGAGTCTTGTTATTGCAACCAGGGCGGAGATCATTAAAAACCGTCGCGGTGCGGCATTCTGGATGTGCCTGATCGGATCTGCGTTCATCCCGTTCATTTATTTCCTGATCTATAATCTGAAGCCGGAGCGTAATTATGATCGCATGGCGGCCAATGCCTGGAGGGTTCATTTCCAGGAGGGCTGGCAGGGCTTCTCGATCATACTGCTACCGATGTTCGTGATCCTGACCTGCAGCCTGATCGTGCAGGTGGAGTATAAGAATAACACCTGGAAGCAGGTATTTGCTTCGCCCCTTTCAACGGGTAATATTTTCTTTTCGAAGTATACCGGGATCCTGGCGATGGTGATCTTCCTGCTGATCATGTTCAATGTATTTCTGTTGCTGGCCGGAGTGCTGACGGATGTTTTTCATCCGAAGTTCAGTTTTCTTGAGACGGAGGTAGGGTGGGGGAATCTTATAAGAAGAACGGTGAAATCCTTTATCTCCCTGCTTGCGATCGTTTCCATACAGTACTGGCTTAGTTTACGGTTCCGCAATTTCATTGTGCCGATCGCGATCGGCCTGGCGATGCTGGTGGCATCCATGACGTTGATGTCGTGGGAGCATATCGATAAGGTGCCGTATGCTTTTGCGTTTTTAAGTTATGCCAAAACGAGTACGGTAAGCGGCAGGTTCCTCGAAAACCACGAGATCTATTCGCTCTTATGTTTCGTGCTGTTCACGGTGCTGGGTTTTCTTGATCTGCGGTTCCGGAAGGAAAGGGGGTGATCAGCGAAGCCTGAAAATCCGGAGTTCAGCCTGAACGGGAGCCTTTTTGTCGCTGCCTGCCATTCCGGGATAAGGTTGCAGGTCAGACAGTTCGATCACATAACCGTTAATGATAGTATCCTGTTTTGGATATCCGGGCATAATGGAGAGCATAAAGGGAAGCTCTTTCTGTCCTGCGCGGAGCGTAAAGCGGGCGATGGCGATGCCAGCCCAGGAGCACAGGGAATTAGCGGGGCAGCGGCTGTCGGATACCACTTCATCAAAGCTGACAGTAGCGGTGTCATAGGTGCTCAAAGGGATGCGGGCGTTCAGGCGTACGACCGACGGTTCTTTGTAAGACCCGGCCTCATCCTTGCTGCAGGCAACGAGCAGCAAAGCCAATCCAACACATAAAGCCGGGAACCGTAAACGCATAAGCTATTTTCGGGTGTTGACAGTTAAGATTAAAAAAACGCTGCATGTAAAGACGTGGATGCCTGTTCGTCCTGGATTGTTGGCGTGTTCCTTCTCGATTCCTCCTCATTGCCTTCTCGGATTCTGAGGGGGAACAGAGGAGAACCGGGGTCTTTCCGGGGAGGCAAAGCGGAGAACTGGCGCAGGAGTATCGCCAAGAGCGCCAAGGACACGCGAAGGGCGCGAAGGTATCTTAGCGTCCTTTGCGTATCTCC
>NZ_JAKLTR010000032.1 GCF_022012415.1 Terrimonas ginsenosidimutans | reverse complement strand
GGAGTCTTCGACCTCTCGTCGAAAAAACAGCGCCTTTGCCCGCCCGGCAACAACAATGTTATGCTCCCTCCCCCTCACGCAAATGCGGAATAAAAAGCTGAAGCGTGCATCCCTTTCCGGGAGAAGTCCGGATCTCCATCTTACCACCATAGATCGCAAGACGATTCCTGATATTATCAAAGCCAAGGCCACGCTGTACTTTTTTCAACTCAAAGCCTTTTCCATTATCCCTGATCGAGACATGTATGCCAGTCGGATCCGATTCGAATTCAAACCATACTTCAGTTGCATCTGCATGCCGGGTGATATTATTCAACTGCTCCTGTGTAACACGGAAAAGATTGAATTCAAGATCTTCCTGCAGTTCATCCGGGGCAAGATCATAACGCAAATGCGTCTGCAGCTTTCCTACAGAAAGATATGGGCTCAACAGATCTTCAAGCGCTTCTTTCAGGCCAATATCCTTCAACCCCGGCGGAGTAAGCGAATGACAAAGCGACCGGATATCATTGATCACATCATTCACCATTGTTTCACTCTTCGCAATAAGCTCGCTTTGCATTTTATCATTGCTCTTGGCAAAGTCGAGATAGATCTTGGCTGTTGTAAGCTGCTGATTAATGCTGTCATGCAATTCAGTACTGATCAGCTGCCGTTCTTTTTCCTGGCCATTGATCTGCGCTTTGATGATCTTTTGCTGCTCGCGTATATTCCTTCTGGCAGATTTTTTAAGCCACATCACTATTAAGGCGACCGCTGCCATACAAATGACCACGACCATCACTTTGAACCAGGTAGCCTGATAGAAATGCGGAAGCACTTTGAAATGAAGTACAGCAGCCTGCGACCAGTAACCATATCTCTCTGCTTTTACTTCAAATGTGTACTCGCCCGGTGCAAGCGCGGAGAAATAGGCGATACGTCTGTTGCCGGCCTGTGTCCATTGATCATCGAGGCCTTTCAAACGGAAATGAAATTGTATATCTGAAGCCTTTGCAAAATCAATATTGGTATACCTGATCTCGAAATTATATACGCCCGGCGGGATCTCGATCGACTCCGTTGGCAGATACTCGTTGTTACCGAATCGCAGCGACTGTACCTGGATATTCAGTGCATTTGATTCCGCCCCGATCAATCCATGATCAGCGATGGCAATACCCTGCGCAGTGGGAAACCATAAACTTCCATCCTGCATCGCCCAACCCGCAGGGAAGAATCCGCCATTTGTTTCCGAGTTTGGCATGCCATCAAGCGAATTGAAAAGTCTTACACCCAGACGAACACGACTGGATGAAGAATGCTTTACGGCCAGCAACTCACTTAAGGCGATTCGTTGCAGACCCAGATTCCCACTCATCCACACAAAACCTTTTGAATCCTCCAGTATGCGATAGACCTCATTAAAAAACAGGCCAACCGTTTTATCAAACACTCTGAACTTTCCATTGCTGTGCAATACCAATCCTTTTTCAGTGGCCATCCAGAGATCACCTTCCTTGTCTTCAAAAAAAGCATAAACGATATCGGCCGGGAACTGCTGCTTCGCATGAAATTGCTCTACCGCATTATTACCATAGTTGACCCGCAGCGCACCTCCTCCCCGGGTTCCAAACCAAAGATTCCGGCGACTGTCCTCAAATGCGCAAAGAAGGTTAGGTCTGCCCTGCAAAACAGGTATGGTGAATGAATGGATCACTTCATCCTCATCCATCCAGTGTAAACCGCCAAGGCGCGTAGAGATCCAAAGACGGTTCCGGCTATCATTGAAGAGACTGTAAACACTGTTATTCTGCAAACCGTTCTTATCTGTAAAATGCCGGTCAAACTTTTGTGTGACAATATTGAACCTGTCGAGGCCATTTGATGTACCCACATAAACGTGATCGTTTCTTCCATAGATGGCGAGCACAAGATTGCTGGACACACCATTTCCCTGCGTAAATGTAGCAGACTTCCCCTGGAAGGACCGCGTTACACCCTGCCCGGCTGTTCCAACCCAGATCTCGCCATTTGGATGCTGATAGATAGGAAGAATGATCTTACCGGCGAGGTTTGTTTCAGGTGGGGAACTTTCGATCAGGGTTGGTTTCAATTGTATCAGACCGGATGAGTTTGTGCCCATCCAAACGAGATTCTCCTCCATGGCAAGTATCGCACGTACCCCATCGTGAGCCATTTTCTCCTGCGAAGGCGTGATCAGTTTTCCATTGTCAAGAACCTGGTAGCCCGCACTGCGAAGACCGATCCAAAGCCGCCCGTCCCGCGCACAATAAACGGCATTCACGAAGCCTTCCTTCAGACCGTTTGATTCATTGAACGCCACGGTATCTTTTCCAATATGAAACAGTCCTTTCGCCGTACCGATCCAGATCTCGTCATTATTATCCCGGCAAAAAGAAGTGATCTGTAATCCGTTAAAACGCGGGACCGAAACTGGCTTAGCCGATGGGTCACCCAGTTTGAATAACCCGGCGGATGTGCCGATGAATAACCCATTCCTGCTACTGCTGATCGTTTCGATAGAACCCGCTTCCCGCGCATCCCATTTCGGACATGAATAGACAGAGTCGTGAAGAACGTAAAACAAGTCGCCCGTACTTGTCCCCACCCAAAGCCTGCCCTGCTGGTCCTGCTCAATTGCTTCGATCCAGCCGCCCTGTACATACCTGCGGAAATCGATCACCTGCTCCACCTTACGCCGGATACGCAGAACAGCATTCCTGCTGGAAGCCCAAAGATCTCCGCCAACAGGCAAAATATCATAAAAGGTACTGGAGTACAGACCCGGGGTATTCGCTTCATTCACGATGGTAAACTCTGCACCATCAAAGCGAAACAACCCTTCTTCCGTAGCACCCCATAAATAACCGGCGCTATCGCGGGCTATATCATAAACGGTGTTCTGGGGAAGCCCGGACTGATTATTCCAGTTACGGTATACAAAATTATAAGATGATTGATAGGGAGACGCAACCTGCGCCGTGGTTGAGAGGGCAATCGTCAGATAAAAAATCAGTAAAAAAAAACCTGAACCGGTCTTTAATTTCATTATGCAAAGTTCGCGTGGATTAAAAAACAAAACATCGCTCTGCTTTTGCAATGCCGGAGAATATCCAGCGCCCGCGAGAGTTTGCGAAAAGTTGCAGCAAGTTTTGACAAGTGAACTTAATGCATTTAACGATAAATTAAGTGAAAACTATTACTTTTTTGACTTTTTTCGCCTAATCGAACTGTTATAGCAAGTCAATTGAAGGAATAACAATGTGAATGGAGAGAGTTAGCACCACCAGGAACTTTTTCTTTCATCGTTATTCTTCATCAAAAATGCCATTTCCTTCCTGGCTTACGGTTTGTTTTACCGGCAAGGCAGGAAGAGAGATAAGCGAACTGCGGTTCCCGTATCCTGCGCTACCGTGTACCCATAAGTATTTGAATGGCGTAGGGGAACGCGGCGGACGCGGCGATACGCAGCGGACGCAGCGAAAACAGCCATAGCAGACTTTGTATTCGCCGCGTACGTCGCGTATCGCCGCGTCCGCCGCGAAAACAGCCATAGCAGACTTTGTATTCGCCGCGTACGTCGCGTATCGCCGCGTCCGTCGCGTTCCCTACGCCATCAAGCTATCAAGGAATTATTCGGTCATATAAAAGGAAAAATGTGGGTACACGGTAGGTATCCCTGCGGGAGGTTCATCGTCCTAAAATTCTTCGAACACGATCTTCTCTTTCTTTACACCCAGGGAGGTTAAGATCGCTCTCAATGACTCAACCATCGGGTCCGGCCCGCAGATATAGAAATACTGATCAAGGTCCCGCACTTTGGTTTTGATATATTCCGCATCTATTTTTCCGTGGTCATACAATGGATCGGTTTCCTGCGTAAGCGTATTGATAAAATTCCTTCCCAGCATAACCTGTAATTCATTCTTCAGAATGATATCCTGCGAAGTACGGTTTGAAAAAAGCAGCAGGTTATGACCAAGCTTCCCATCTTTTTGCAAACGACGAAGGATCGCTATGAATGGGGTAAGTCCCGCTCCTCCCGCAATGAACACTCCTTCTCCTTTGTAAGTGATCGTGCCGAAAATATCATGAAGGATCAGTTCCTCACCCGGCATGATCTCGCCAAGCTGATTTGTTACGCCATCGTGATCAGTATAGATCTTGATCGTGAATTCAAGATGATCCCATTCGTCGAGACTTGTAAACGTAAAAGGACGCCTTTCATTTAACCATCCATCTTTATTAATGCTGATCTCTGTTGCCTGGCCGGGTTCAAAACTATATCCTGCTGGTTTGCTAAGCTTAAAGCGACGTACGTTATGGGCGACATACTCCGCTGAAAGTATCTGGACGATGTGCTGTTCAGGAACAGGTGTTGACATGGTTGGTTTTTGGAAACGAATTTAATGAGATTTGGGGAGGTTAGAGAAAGGTTTGAGAGGGGCCGAAGCTCTGCGGACGTCCTTCAGAACTTTTAAACCTTATCCTTTTTTAAATTCTATGACACTTATGAAATCGTATTCCCCTTGAAATACAGTAAACTTCTTTGAAGAGTCGTAAATGAAGAATTGCGGGAGAAGCAGGGGCAAAAAAAAGATTCCCTCAGCTGAGCAGGGAATCATAAGATAGAGGATTTAATTCACCATTACCGGATTGGTTAAAAAGTCCGGGGTATAAAAGCTTTCCGCCAAAATACCTTGGTGTTTCATTTAAGATAGGATAGACAAAACTTTAAGGTCGGGTTTGAGATGCTGTTGATCATTGATCACGCAGCTGTTTCACCCAGCTCTTCAAGGTAATGGTCTTCTTCTCCTTCTCTTGCCTTATCGGCTTTGAGGAACTCCTCAAAACGAAGGCGATGGTTTAGTTTTTCAAGGCGATTAATGCTTTCACGGGAATTGGTTACTTCTTTGCGATACAGGACCAGTTTGTCCCAAACACTTATAATAACCAATGAACCGCCTACAATAGTGCCTAGCAAGAAATAGATAATCATCAGTTTTCTTTCAGACGTTACAGATTTCGATTCGCTTTTTATACGGCAAGCACATCGGAAATTAATTCAGACTAATGCCTGAATCTGAGCTTTTGCAATTCAATCATTATAACAGGATCATGATTGATAGCTCATGTCACAAAGAAAAACAAAAAACCATAAACTGTAAAGCATTGCACTATGAAAATCATATAAACATGAGTAAGAATCGCGTATTTGTTGGTCGCAATTCTACTTTTTTTCATCGCGCGTTTATACTCATAATGGTTTCCTCTTAAAAAAATCTATCGACTAGAAATCTCATAGAGAATATTTCTTTGACATTGATATGCTTAAACTTTACACAACTATCCTGCCAGTATCCCCTTAATAGGTCATATCAAAAATTTCCTTATCGTAATATAGCTCGTAAAATCGCATGCATAGAGCGTAGAAACACGACCAAACAAAAAGAGGTTTAAGACCTTAAGCATTAGCATAGATCTTAAACCTCCTGGATTAAAATAAGATTAGAGAATAGTTATAGAAACAGACATCCATATTTCTATAACTTATGAGCCGGGGGAATGATCAGTACGCTTTTTCATCACCGCGTATAACCTGGTACACTGTGAGGTAAATAATCCGCAGATCAAGCATGAGACTCCAATGCTCGAGATACCAGATGTCTTTTTCAATACGCTTTTCCATCTGTCCTACTTCCTTGGTTTCGCCCCTAAAACCAGATACCTGTGCCCATCCGGTAATTCCTGGTTTCATAAAGTGACGCACCATGAACTGATCGATGATCGATCTGTATTGCTCTGTGTGCGAAAGCATGTGTGGACGCGGGCCAACCACACTCATCTCTCCTTTCAACACATTGAAGAATTGCGGCAATTCATCGAGACTGCTTTTACGAAGAAAACTACCAATACGCGTGATCCTGCTATCATTCTTTGTAGCCTGGGTCTTCTCGCTTTCCTTATTCACCCGCATGCTTCTGAACTTATAGCACATGAAGGGCTTGTTGTTACGACCACTTCTTTTCTGTTTGAACAATACAGGCCCGGGGCTTTGGATCTTGATCAGCAATGCGATGATCGGGTAAAGCCAGCTTAGTAAGAAAACAATGACCATCAGGCTGAACACTACATCGAATATTCTTTTCTTGAACCGGTTATGCAAATTCTCCAATGGCTCCGGACGCAATGAAAGAACAGGAAAATCATTCATATAGCTGATCTGGAAATGCGCAGCGATAACACTGTTCAGATCCGGAACGATCTTCAGCTTTACGCACTGTTTTTCGGCTTCTTCCACCAGCGTATGTGCCGTAACAAGGTATGCAGGAGGAACTGAGGCATATACTTCGTCTATACTTCGCAGGGAAGCCTGGCGGATCCCGCGGCGGATCACATCATGCAGCTGAGCGATATTCTTATTAACAAAAGTGGTTTTATCTCCCTCATCAAGAATGCCTTCGAACCTGAATTCGCTGGCATGAAAACCGAAATATTCTGCAAGCTTTATTCCGGTATCATTGAAACCCAGTACCGCCACTTTTACCCGATATCTTGAACGCTGTCTTCTTTTGGAACTTTCGAGTATGGTGATAAGAAACCTGCTTACAAAAAAGGCTACAGAAAGAAAGGAGAAAAGGAAGATGAGGAATTGGCGGGAAAGAGCGTAGTTCTTGGTAACAAACAGGTAAAGCGCGAACAGCACCATAAGCGCCACAACAGATTTCCAGGTGGCCCTCATCAGCTGCTCCACCTTCCTCACAGTTTCATCATTATATAAACGGAAGATAATAACGGTGACAAGCCAGATCAGGTTATAAGGGGAAACAAAGTTAAGGTAGGTTTCGAGTTCCAGTTTATCCCAAATGCTATTGATCAGAAAGTAGGTAGCCCAATAGCAACCGTTGACCATCAGCAGGTCACATAATATCAGGACGATCCGCAGGAAATACAGGTATCGGTTCCGCATAGGAAATGGTCAGGGTTGGTTCAGGTTGCAAATATACAGTACAACGCAAAAACTTGAGTGGGATTGCGATCAGAGGATCAAACCTGATCAGACTGATCAGCTTTTTTCCGGGAACGGGCCCGGAGCCTGCTGATAGTCCACCAACAGAGATAGGCCAGCGTAATTCCGAGAATATTGCTACCCATGTCCATCAATCCAAAGCTGCGCCTGGGGATCCACAACTGGGCTACCTCCAACATAACCGAAACACCTATAATAAGAAAATAGAAGGGAAAGAAACGCCGGCAGCCAGGAAACACCCAAAGAATGGCAGTTGTAAATACAAAAAAATAACCGCTATGGTGAAGTATATCCAGCCATTCGTGATATTCGCTGGTGTAAAACCGTTCCGGGTGGAAATCCGGGATCAACAGCATCACTAACGATGCAAGCACGATAACTTTCCAAAAGACCTTTTTCACCTGATAAAATTATAATGCCGGAAGCCTTTAAAAGCCTCCGGCATTTATTCTCTCAATATTATTTAGTTTACTTTTTCAGCAAACTTGTCTTCATACACCCTGGAGATCCCTTCTTCCAGACCGATCTTCGCTTTCCAGCCAAAACTATGGAGTTTTGTCACATCCATCAGTTTGCGTGGCGTTCCATCAGGTTTTGATGTATCCCACACAATTTCTCCCGGGTAACCCGTGATCTTCTTTACAAGATTTGCGAGGTCTTTTATACTGATATCCTCGCCCACGCCAATGTTCACCAGGCCTGGCTCATTATAATTCTGCATCAGGTAAAAGCAGGCTTCTGCAAGATCATCCGCATGGAGAAATTCGCGCAGTGGGGTTCCGCTTCCCCATACAGTCACGTTTGGCTCTCCGTTCAGCTTTGCTTCATGGAACTTCCTGAGCAAAGCGGGTAGTACGTGTGATTTCTGCAGGTCATAGTTATCATTGGGACCGTAAAGATTCGTCGGCATCACCGAAATAAAATTACAGCCATACTGCGCGCGGTATGCATCACACATTTTGATACCTGTGATCTTTGCGATCGCATAAGGTTCATTCGTTTCTTCCAGCGGCCCTGTCAGCAGGTAATCCTCCTTCAAAGGTTGAGGAGCCAGTTTTGGATAGATACAGGAAGACCCAAGGAACATTAGCTTGGTCGCCCCATTCACATAGGCCTGGTGGATCACGTTGGACTGGATCATCAGGTTATCATAAAGGAACTCCGCACGATAGGTATTGTTGGCCACGATGCCGCCAACCTTTGCTGCCGCGAGAAATACATAGTCAGGCTTTTCTTTGGCAAAAAAATCAGCCGTCTGTTGCTGGTTGCGCAGGTCCACCTCGCTTGAAGTGCTGACCAGGATATTCTCAAACCCTTCCTCCTTCAGTTTACGCACAATCGCACTACCCACCATTCCCCTATGCCCTGCGACATATATTTTTTTCTGCTTTTCCATTAGCTCTAAATAAAATTAAAAAGTAAAAATTCAAAAGTAAAAATCAGGAGCCTTAAAGCGTCTCCCGCTCCGATCGCGTCAGGTGCCAATAGTTACAGAGACTACTCAGCGCGCAGATGTCAAAAGTAAAATTTGCCCGGCCTGGCAAACCTTCACCATTTTTTACTTTTGACTTTTTACTTTTCACTTAGCCCTACTCGTGCTGTTTCAGAATTTCGTAACCCGCATCTTTCAGCAGTTTATTTTTCCTGAACAATTCCACATCGGCAGCCATCATTTCTTTTACAAGTGCAGCGAGGTCATATTGTGGTTCCCAACCAAGCTTTGTTTTTGCTTTGGTAGGATCGCCGATCAGCAGTTCCACTTCTGTCGGGCGGAAGTATTTTGGATCGATGGCAACTACTTCTTTACCTGCAGGCAGGTTGACGGGATCATTAGATGATTTGATATATCCTTTCTCATCTACACCGCTTCCTTTAAATTCAAGTTCCGCGCCTACTTCGGCAAAAGACATTTTGATAAAGTCGCGAACGGTGGTTGTAACACCTGTTGCGATCACAAAATCTTCCGGTTCGTCCTGTTGAAGGATCCTCCATTGCGCTTCCACATAATCTTTCGCATGGCCCCAATCACGACGCGCATCGATATTACCCATATAAAGTTTATCCTGCATTCCGAGAGAGATCTGCGCTACGGCACGTGTGATCTTACGGGTAACGAAGGTTTCTCCACGCAATGGGCTTTCATGGTTGAAAAGGATCCCGTTACAAGCGAACATATTATATGCTTCACGATAGTTTACGGTGATCCAGTAAGCATAAAGCTTTGCCACACCATATGGGCTGCGTGGATAGAAAGGTGTTGTTTCTTTCTGAGGAACTTCCTGCACCAGTCCGTATAGTTCGGAAGTAGATGCCTGGTAGATCCTGGTTTTTTCGGTAAGGCCCAGCAAACGAACAGCTTCGAGTACGCGAAGTGTTCCGATCGCATCGGCGTTAGCGGTATATTCAGGTGCGTCAAAGCTCACTTTTACGTGGCTCATTGCACCGAGATTGTAAATTTCATCAGGCTGAACGTCCTGGATGATGCGGATCAGGTTTGTGCTGTCCGTCAGATCGCCATAATGCAGTTTGAAATTGAGATTCTTTTCGTGAGGATCCTGGTACAGGTGATCGATCCTGTCTGTGTTGAAAAGAGAAGAACGTCTTTTGATACCGTGTACTTCGTATCCCTTTTCCAATAACAGTTCTGACAGATAAGCTCCGTCCTGCCCCGTAACGCCAGTGATTATGGCTTTCTTTCCCATAGAATAATTAAATAATGGTTATTTAAAGAATTTGATTTCGACCGCAAAAATAAGAAAATGTATGGTAGCCTCCACAGGGGGCTATTTTTCAATGGCAGAGGTCACAAAACGTTGCATCACTTTGTCGATTGACAAAAAATCTTCTGCATAACGTCTTGCATTGGCTTTATATTGGCTGATCCTGTCAGTCATTCCGATTTTTATTGCTTCCGCGAGGGATTCTGCGCTTTCGGCCGTTGCAATGATCCCCATCTGGTGATCATTGATCTCGTCATACAGGCTGTTTCCCGGATTTGCTGTTACGATTGCAAGACCACCGACAGCAAGTATATTGGTGAGTTTGCTTGGCATTACCAGGTCACTTGCGTCAGCTTTTTGGATAACCAGATGCATATCAGCCATATTCAGGAACCGGTTCAGCTGTTCCGCTGGTTGTAAATCCAAAAAATGAACATTTGTTATTCCAGCATTCAATGCTTGCTGTTTCAGTTTCTCTTTATAAGGCCCCGAACCACAAATAATAAATTTAAGGGAAGTATTCTCCCGGAAAAAACCGGCAGCGGTCAATATGATCTCAAGTCCTTGCTTTTCCCCGATAGCACCTGAGTAGAGTACAACTGTATCAGTCTCTGCAAAGCCAAAATCTGTTTTCAAACCCTGCTTTTCAAGCGGAAAGAAGCGTGTTGTGTCGGACCAGTTAGGGAACAGGATAACATCCCTGCCTGATTTCGCCTTTACTTTATTTACCATTCCGGTAGAGATGCTGCTTTGAACTGACGCTCTTTTCATGATAAAGCGTTCAAGACCGAACAGCATCCTGATCAGGCTTCTGGACTTTATCATTTGCAGATCGCGGGCAGCTTCTATCTGAAGATCCTGTACGTGGAAGATCATTTTACCGCCTCTGAAGAATTTGTATGTCAAACCCAGCAATGTGGGAACCAAAGGCGGCGATACCACAATAATAATATCCCGCTTTTTCCCAAATACGAGTTGAAGTGTTTTGAAGAAGCCTGAGACAAAGAAAGAAAAATCGAGTATCATCCGTTTGATGCCTCCTGGCCTGGCGGGAATGTAGTGAGGGCACCGGTAGATCCTTATGTTGCCATTCTTTTCGCTCGAATACCAGCGGTGTTTCTTTTTATAGGCAGGAGCTATTTTCCATTGAGGATAGTATGGATATGTTGCGATGGTTGTACAATCATATCCCTGGTTGGAGAGCCATTCAAGCATTTCTCCATTATAGCGGCCGATGCCAGTAAGTTCGGGATGGTAGTTCCCGGCAATTAAAAGAATGTTTTTCACAGATTACAAAGATATAGTATAAGCCCGCTGCATATACTTTTTCTTTTTAAAAGTCATTGTCACTGCACATATATTTTTTCAGCCACCCGCAAGACCCCGGCCTCTTCCAATTTAATAAAATAGAACCCTTTGGTGATAAACGCGGGAAGTCTCAATGACGTTGTTTGTTGCGCCGCAAGATCATTCAGTAAATATTTATGAATCGGCCGGCCGGCGAAATCAACTACATGAATAACGGCAGCCTTCAAAGGCTGATTGTTAGCAAAATAAAAATTTCCGTTATTAACTAAAGTGGGAAACACTTTAAACCCTTGATTCTCGTAAGGAATTATTACGGGTTTTGAATAATAGATTTTACCAGAACGCTCAAGTATTTTAAGTCGGTAATATATTTGACCAGAAGGAGAAAATGGGTCCAGAAAGTCATACCTGTCACTGAATAGACTAACAGGTTTATCACCGACGGTGCGAAATTGTTGTCCGTCAGAGCTTCTCTCGATTTCAAAGCGAAGCAAATCTGCAGATGTCCCGACTCGCCAGTTAACTAGAATTCCAGAACTGGTTTTGCGTGCTGAAAATGATATCAATTCAACAGGTAAAACGACGGCAAGGCCCGATGAAAAGAAAATCCGGTTAGTCCCGCTGAACTCACGGTATTCGAGAACCATGTTGTAAGCCCCATTAAGATTCACCATAAGATTTGAACTGGTATAGCTTGTATTTGACCAGTTGTCAATAGCCCAGGAGGCTCCCCCATCAAAGCTAAGACGGTAGCCGTCTTCACTACCAACTATGAACGAGTAATTATTGGGGCTAAATGTCCGCGACAGTCTGTAACGGACAGAAAATTGCTCACTTAGTAAAGCACAGCTACTTGTATTGAAACGAACATAAGCACCTCCGAAATTTTCATCAAAATCAGAACTGACTGAGGATCCCTGATTTCTTAATCCTTTAAAAAAATTAAAATCTGTCCCATTGTAGACATAACCTCGCCAAACATTGTTTGCCCCATAAACTGTTGTACTGCCTGTACCAAGGCAGGCGTTAGAAACCTGAAAAGTTATGCGGTTATTGTGAGCGTATTCATAATACTCAAGAACAAGATCATAAGTGCCGTTAAGAGAAAGTGTTACTGTATTTTCCGTATATCCGTTAAAACTCCAATTGTTTACAGCCCATGTAATTCCACCATCTATACTTAAACGATATCCGTCATCACCTGTGATATTGAAATCGTAATCACCCGGAGCAAAGGTTTTTCTTAATTTATATCTTACGCTAAAGGATTCTGTGTGCACAGTACAACCATTGGTTGGGAAGTTGACATAAAATCCGCCAAACGCCTGATCAAAAGCAGGGTTGCCGGGAGTGCCTTGCAAAATATATCCTTTGTAATTGGTCAAATCGGAGTTATCGTATACATACCCGATCCAGGTGTCGTTAGTTCCGAATGTGATTTCGTCTCCTTGTGGGGTGCATGATTGTGCTAGTGATCTCACTGCAAAGAGTGATATCAGTATACAACTGTTTAAAAGGTTTTTCAGCATATAGGATTGGTTCAATGGTGTTGCAATGCAACAATCATATGGCATACCTGAATAAATCAGATCGGAGTTGAAATTAGTAAAAACTCTTAGCCATCCTATATACGTATTCTCCTGAAATTTATTTTTCCCTTTTAGATATTTTTTTCTTCCTTTTGATTATCAACGATTAGTAACCCTTCTTTATTTGTGTTTCTGTATTTCCTGAATTTTACAATATACTTCCGTAAAGTAAGACATCTTAAAAATTGCAAATGAAAAGCCTCGTGCACCATCCAAAAAGCCACCCATAAAAATATAACTTCCCAAAAAATAGACTGGTCCAATAAAAGGTGTATTCATCAGTCTGTATTTCATTTTTTGCTTCCACGTTAACGAATTCCAGGCTGTCTGATCATTTTTTAATTTTAAGAATCTGGCAGCCTCCCAGCTTGCATATTCGTTGTGCTTATGCATATAGTGCTGAATTCCGCGAAAATCGCGATGGTCGATCTGGGTTTTTAATTTTTGAGTTTTACCATTCAGCACGGGGTGTTCATGAATTTCCATGTCCAGATGACTCCACCGCTCTTCATCGATCCGTTCATATTCTCCGGAAGACACTCTGAAAAGTGCGAGCTTGCGCAAGGGATAGCCCCCTTTCAGTTTTCTTCCAAGAAAATAAATTGAATAGCTTAGCCAATAGCCCGAAACATTATTGTCGTCAAGAGCCACCCGAAGAGTCTTCTTAAATTCTTCCGTTAAATACTCGTCTGCATCCAGGAACAGCACCCATTCAGTTTCGGGACGATGATTCCGTAAAAACCAGTTTCGTTTTTTAGGGAACTTTCCATTCCATTCGAAAGGAATGACTTCTGCTCCATTGTCAACAGCGATCTTTATTGTTTCATCTGTACTACCAGAATCAATCACAACGATCTTTCTAGCCAATCCGGACCCTATGGCCGCAAGACAGCCTGCAAGATTCGTTTGTTCATTTTTTACGGGGATAGCGATTGTTAAATCAAGGGGGGAAAGCATCAATATTCTTTATAATTCTGACAAACTATTCAAGTATGCGTTGTTTTATTGGCTGACAGGGATGACCGGAACATACCATCCAGCGAGGCAAGTCTTTTGTCACTACTGATCGTGCACCAACAACCGCCCCGTCTTCGATAGTAACTCCCGGGTGGATAAAACATTCAGCTGCAATCCATACCTCATCTCCTATCGTGATAGGCATAGTGATCAATGGAAATCCCTTACGCGTATAGTCATGCGTTCCGGCACAGATGTGAGACCCTTGTGAAATAACAGATCTGGCTCCAATTTTTATATGACCCTGCGAATACAAAATAACGTCATTGGCAATTCCACATTGGTCTTTCAGCTCAACATTCCATGGGGCCCATATTTTTGCTCCGGGATATACATGCACCCCTTTTCCAACTTTACCACCAAACAATCGTAATAAAAAAGATCTCCAGCCATGTAGCGGCGTGGGACTAAACCGAAAAAGAAACAAATAAACTGCATTCCATATCACCCTGGCAATCCTGTTCTTCACAGAAAATGACGCCCCTGAATGCGTATCAGTATTATGCATAACCTCAATAACTTTTGTATCTACTTATTCAGGGCTTTCAAAAACAACCCTGTCGAACTTTTTAATGAAAAAAGCTTGTTGAACGTTGCCAGTGCATTTTCGCCTTTACTGGAAATTGCAGCCTGGTTCAAAGCAGCAAATGATGAAAGTAACTTTAAAATCCCTGCTAAATTATCTTCCTCTACCAATCCCGCATTTCCTTTATCTATTTCGCGCCAGATATTTACCTGATCTGTTATCAATACAGGCTTACTGCAGGACATTGCTTCAACTACAACAAACCCAAAGTTTTCCTGGTGACTTGGTAAAATCAAGGCCGAGCTAAGATAAAATGCCCCCCATTTAGCATCTCCGTTAAGCATACCGGTGAATATTATGTCTGTATTGCCAGCAGCTTTATCCAGTATTGTTTTTCCAAAACTTGAATCAAGTCCCGGTCCAGCAATGACCAGTTTCGGCAGCTTAATCTGAGTCTGAGTCTTGAGGGAAATATAAGCGTCGACCAACAAATCAACCCCCTTCTTGGGATCAATGCGACTGATGTACAGGATGCAGTCGGTTGGATCAACTCCCCCGCATTTCGCAATCAACGCCTCGCGCATTGAACCGGCAAACGGTATTGCTTCAGGAATTCCGAGGCTCACAATCTCCTCTCTCCGCGCATTATATTGTTTAAAACTTTTACTGGCCAGTACGCGTTCAGTTTCACAAGTAAAGAACAATCCGTCTGCATTATTTACCAGGCTCCTTTCGAAAAAAAGCCAGAATAAGCTATTCCTGATAGCTTTTAACCTTCTGCCGGAAGCATTCTGAAAATATGGATCAAGCATTCCATGCGGCATAACGTATAGCTTGGGCCTGGAATACTTGATTTTTCTCCAAGCATTATAAATCGCATAAACATGGTACTGCCAAAGTCCATGGACAACAATAGCGTCATAGTTGCTAATATGCGCTAAAAGCCAAGGTTTCAACTTCGCGCTAAAACGCCAGGCCGTTTTTGCAGGGCCTAGTGCGTGAATAGTGAAAGTATAACCGGACAAAAAATCTGCCTCCGGGTGATCCAAACATACCACCTCATTATTAATCCCATTATTACTTAACCCGCCGATGATCATACTCACTGCCTGTGTCACTCCGCCAGTGCGCGGATCCATCCCTGCGACAATGTGTAACAATCTCATGATTTCTCTCCTCGTATTTTTTTTATCAGTGACAAACCGGAGTTTACCATATTATCCATACTCAAATATGTTGCAGCAAATCGTTTCCCGTTCTCTCCGAGTATCGTGAGCTCCTGAAAACTTAAGCGCTGAACAGCGGTAAGAAATGCTTCTGTATCAGAAAAAATCAACCCATTGAATCCATTCTGAACGTATGCATATTCAACACATTGTTTTAACGCTGTGCTGCGTTCAAATGAAATAATGGGCTTACCGTAGGCCATTGCCTCGACAATAGACAGGCCCAGCCAGCCAGGTTGAAAATAGATATCAGCCGCGTCAAACAATTCGTTTTTAGTTTGCCTGTCATACAACTCCCCGAAGTCATATACATTTTTGTATCTGCCAAAATCTGGTTTGAGTTTACCGTCTCCTATTATAATAAAACCGAACTTTTTACTGCTCAGTTTTTTCATCGATTCTTCCAGGAGATCGATTCGGCGATCAGCTGTATTAAAACGGGCACTGAAAATAAATATAACTTCTTCCCTGATCCTGTATTTTCCCCTGAGGATCTGCTTATCCCCTGGAACGCGGGAAACGATCCTATCTACCTCTGATATTGTATTATTTAAAGAAACTGAGGGGATTTGCGGATGGATCTTTTGCCAGATCTCCTTTTCTTTCGCCGTATAAAACCACACGCCATCTGATAATCCAATCATCCATCGCAAAAGCCTGGAAGGACGCTGTTCTTCCGCAGTATAACGCTTTACCGAAATGCCATGTCCCCAAAGAATTATTTTTTTACGATGAAAGATGCGTGTCAATAAAAGTATCCATGTAGATAAATGGGCAAAATTCAACATCAGGACCAATACCTTGTATTCTTGTTTTAAAAGCGAGAACGGATTATATACAAGAATGCCTTTACGTTCAAACGACGCGATTTTTTTTGTAGCAATTCCTGATTGTCTGAAGTTGCTTTTATCCGCCTCTTTTTTATCATATACAAAAACATCACACGATTCATGGCTTCCAAGACCTGTAAAAAAGTCTTCCCTGTAATGTGGGATAAACGGCTGAAGTATTGCAATCATACTGACTTCATTTTCTTTCAATTGGGAACAAAATCTCCCCAACCTCATATCCATAAATCGATCGCTTCCCTTCATGAATGGAGTCAAATGCGACCATAGTCCCGTCTTTTTTCCAGCGGGGATGAAGATCACAGTGAAGCCCGCTCCGATAAAAGGCCATATTCCTGATATCAAAAGCTTTCAGCACAGATGCTTCAACACCAACAAGGGCATCGCCGATTGAAGACATATCAGGCTTATCGGGTATCATCTTATACTTTCCCAGATCAATTTTTCTTTGAGTACTATCCTGAAAAAGAAACAAGGTTCTAACTCCATCCTTGTCGGGATAATTGTCGCAGATCATCCAGTCGCGATTAGCCGGGCAAAACATAGGATGCCCATCTTCAGTGATTACGCCCTTAGCCAAAAAAGTTTGTTTCGGAACAGTCTCATCACTGAAAACCAGCCAATTAAAAAGAGATGCCCCTTGCATTGCAGGTTTAGGTTTGTAAATCAGCTTCTTTATTATCTTTTTTGCTCTTGAGATCAACCCGGAAGGCATCATTCTGTAAAGAACGGAGTTTCTTAGCTTTTCAATCCCGCTACCCGTTCTACCCCATATTGCCACATGATTATCATCCTTCCAATCAAAATGGCTTAAAAAACCGGTGGCAAGACAACGAAGCTCACGGCCATCAACACCGATTGTCATCAATCTGGATGTTTCTCCACCGTCCTTCAATTTGGATCTGTGCAAAAAAGCAATTCTGGTTTGTGATGGATTTAAAACGAGATGGGTAATGTAATGATGCTGACCTATACCCGGTGCCGATTGAAATTCCGACACCTGCTTTATAGA
Organism: Terrimonas ginsenosidimutans; assembly: GCF_022012415.1. Lineage (GTDB taxonomy): Bacteria > Bacteroidota > Bacteroidia > Chitinophagales > Chitinophagaceae > Terrimonas_A > Terrimonas_A ginsenosidimutans. Next base: position 18,748 of record NZ_JAKLTR010000032.1, on the reverse strand, counting down.
TACGATCAGATTGCTTTCTTTTGAATAAACGTTATGCCTTATAATTCCTGCGTTATCGGGAGTATCACTACCAGCTGTTTCATCTTTAAGTCCAGTATATCCATATCCCCCAACTCTGTGGAGACGCGAGTAATCCAGACCAAAAGCCCACCCCTCATCAGTAATCACATGAGTAGAGAAAGCTAATTCAGATACCTCCCGACGGGATTCTGTATCGTATACCTTAGATCGCCATGCATTATCAATCCGGTCATTGACAATAAGTAATTCAGTATTTCCTATCCATTGCTGTCTAGCCCCTTGAGGATAATTGAAAGCATTTGTTGTTCCCAACTTGATAAACTCACCGTCTTCTACAAATCCTACATCACAGATGGAGGATGATTGGGGGGGAGTGTAAATATTGTCAATTCTGAGTGCGGCAAGTTTATTGCCTTTGCTGTTCCAGGCTGGTATATCATGAAATCCAAAGAAAAAATTACCCTCCTGTTTTGTAATCAAAATCTCGTTATTCATGCTGCTATTAAAGTGAATTGATCCAGTTATTGAAGTCTATTGTTCTTTGGTGCCAGCTATGCTCATCAATATTGATATCAGGCTCACGGAGTTTTCCTTCTTTCTTCTGCATCATTAATACGGATAAGGACTCTGGCTTGCTAGTGTCAAAGTAGAAGCCGTTTTCCCCGAAGATCTCAGCAGGCTCCCCGATCTTACTGGTAAATACCGGCTTTTTGAATGGCAGGTACATGTAAATTTTGCTGGGGCAACGCGCAATATCCTGAACTGTATTATTCAATGGCGAAATGAAAGCGTCGGCCAATTCGAAATATGAACTGATCTCTTCTTCAGGCACATAACCCAAAAAATCGACAATGTTAGTAAGATTGTTTTTCTCGGCATAGGCAATACCTTCCTGGTAATGTCGCCCCTTACCCATTAACAAAAGCCTGGCCTCGGGATACTGAGCTCTGTTATTTTTCATTGCATCTAGCATCGCAAACAGTCCATAATTTCTTGTCATTGTCCCCATATAAAGAAACACATCTTTCCCACGATATTTTTCCTCCAGCTCTTCAAGAATGATTTTGGGTGCAGAAACTACATCATTATTGAACGCGTACGGCGAATAGGAAATTGGCATTTTCCTTTTAAATAACTTTTTTGCATACTTCCTGTATTCCTTTACAAGGAAGGTACTTGCACAAACGAGGCCATCTGCATATATAACAGAGCCATATTCCATTAGATGAGCTTTTATTTTCTGGGGAAACGACAGATCCTTAATACCAGACTGAAGCTCACTATGTTCAATAATAATAAATGGCTTATAACCGAGTTTATTTTTTATAATACGGTTTCTCACGCTGAATGAACAGAAATAAATATGGGACGGTTTCAGTTCTCTGATCAAGGCTGTTTTCTGAGCTACTTCGTCATTGGCGCTGGATTCTTTATAATACCTTACAGTAACATCGTTTCCGCACTCTAATGAAATCCGTTTACGATTCTCAAAACAATCCATAGCAATAATAGACACATTCCATCCCTCTTTATGTAAAGGATAAGCCATTCCTAGTGCTCTCTTCATCGTGGCTATTGTTTCAATGTTGCCTAGCGTTACAAACGTAATCGATTTTTTCATTTGATATTTTTCAGTAGTTCGATGATTCGTTTACCTGATATATGCCAATTAAGATTTTTCTCAAATTCGTCGAATGAAGACAAACACATCTTCCTGTAACGGTCTTTGTCCTGGAAGACAGATATTGCAAAATCAGCATATTCCTGAGCAGAGGCTGATAAGGGAAATGCCCAGCCGTTCACTCCATCCCGAACTATTGTTCTTATACCACCAACATCGGTGGTTAACACTGGAAGACCAAATGAATTCGCCTCGCTATACGCGACCGGAGTGCAATCCGCGCGAGTTGGTAAAAGAAGAAAATGTGAATTGCTCATCAGTTCACTGAGTCTGTTACGACCGGCCTCTTCCCGTTTACTTATAAATCCGTGGTTAACAACAAACTCGCCGTAATCACTTAAATTAGGGATACCTGCGATATGCAAAACAGATGGAACGCCAAGGCTATTCATTTTCTTGACCACTTCTACTGCAAAATCGCCTCCCTTTCTTGCCCAATCAACTCCTAAAAAGAGGAAATTACATACAGGCATGTCTGTGCGATTTCTGGCCAATGCATCAATATCATTAGACGTTCTGTCACATTCTATATTTGCGCCAAAAGGAACAACTTTTATCTTGTCTGAGCTACACTCATAATCTTTTATTGCCGACGCAGCCGCCCAATCGGACGAATATATTGCGATCTTACTTGCCTGAATGGCTAATCGATCAATTTTATTTCCGTTTCTTATCGTCTCTTTTGCATACGACGAAATCGGCCTGTAAAACCCGAGAATACTCGCAAAAGTCGCGTCGGTATAAAATACCTTTGGTATATCTGTCTTCAAATATGCAAGCGGTAGTGAACTATCAGCAAAAATTATATCTGCATCTTGTGGCAATAACTTTAATAGTATTTTGCCTATTTTTTTAAGTCGCCAAGGAGAAAGTTTTATATCAATATGCTTTCCCAATTTTCCATATAAAACCTTTTTTACTCCTTGAACTAAGTAAGGGATTCCTTTAGATTTTTCTGCCAGTTTATCCAAATAAATAACCTGAACGCCAGGCTGAGAAGCTAATGCTTTTGATATGTGGTAAGTTAATCCAGACCAACTACGAACATCCGAAGCATCCGATAACGAGATAAAAACTATTTTCATCTAATCAGTTTGTAAATCCTACTTTAGTTAAAGCTATAGAATCCATTGTCCGCTTAACCTGTTTTTGCTTAAACTGTATCTCTCCTTTGCGGTGTAATACAACCACCAGTGCTATCATAACGGGCAAAGTCTGTTTAATATGCGGGAGTGGCGAAAAGAAAAATGTCCATACGAGATAGAAAAAAAAGTAAATCAATATCGGGCAAAGCGGGCTGGCTGAAAACTCCGGTTGCCGAAAGAGACTAAAAAAACGTCTTACCAGCAAAACAAAGATGTACATTATAGCTAGGAAACCAAGCACCCCAGCACAAGCCCATGTGCCTATTATAACTGAATGGCTTGGAATAATAAGGCCTTTTTCAGCATTTTCGAGATGTGAAAGAAACTTCTCCTCTTCACCATGCATTTTATGCATCAAAAGAGTATATTTCCCATCTTTATCCGGAGCCCAAGAACCATGACCAAAAACAGGCTTGTCTCTGATTGCTTCAATTGCGACGAATGTTTCCGCCCTTCCCGATGCTAATAGTGCTAAGGGATTGTATGGATTTTCAAGCCTGTCAAACTGTTCTTTCGAGTGATCCCCGCCAATACTTCCTGATAGAACCGACGACACATAAAAACTATAAAGAAGCTGGAACAGAATTATAAAAAAAACCAGATATGGTACAGCTTTCCTTAGTGTAAGTTTTTTTACCCTTTCCATCTGCAGAAGGACGAAACCTGTAAGTATCCAAAAAATCCCGTTGGATCTCGCGTCAAACGCGATACTGAACAACCCATAAAATACAAGCAGGCCCACAATCAGACGGCGGCTTTCTCTTTTTTTACTTAATAAGTAATACGCCAATACTAATACAATTGAATTGAGAATAGGCACGAGGTAAAATTTAAAGAACCCCATATCCTCTAGCCCGCCCTCGGATTCCTCACCGAAAAGCGCCAAGCGTATAATCTCTCCGATCAAATAAACGACAATCAAGGCCGGTGCGCGATACAACAGACGCGCAAGAAAATTAGTAACTATAATGGCCATTGCAATATTTGCCCAGCCTCTCACAAGATCATTCGTAGCTGAATGATTTACTATGTCACTTAATATCTGGGCAAAAAGAAAAACTAAATAAGCTATAGTTATCCTTTTTATGTCCGGTACATCCCTGAATAGTTCCTTCCATTTTTTTATTGATAAGCTCCCCCCGACCGCCAGTATCTCATTTAAGCCTAACTGACCTCCAAGGTTTAGCCTTATGCCTGATAAAATAGCATACAGGCCCATCTGCACTTTTATTATAATACGACTGCTAGCCAATGTGTGCTTTTTACCTACAATAAATTCTTGTAAATCTCAACCATCTTTTCACCATAATTCTCCCAGGTGTGCTCACCTTTAATAAGAAGCGCGGCTTGTTTGCCAATAGATTCCCGCAGGCCTTTGTCTTCCCTTAACTGTAAAATAGCCTCTGCCAGTTGACTGGCGTCGCCGTCAGAAATGAGCATGCCTGTCTTTAAGTGCGTAATTGGAGACCCACACTGTTGCGTGGTAATTACGGGAAGCCCCAATGCCATTGCTTCCTTGACTGACTGAGCAGATCCCTCGCTGTATGTTGGAAAAATATAGATATCACTCTGAGTGAGCAATGGGATCATCTCAGATTGCGGTAAATGGCCGTAAAACTTTATAGAATCACTTTCATTCACCCAATCAGGGATTACAATATCCCCCATTACACTCCCAATAACTTCAAAAGAATATTTAACCCCTTTTTTCTCCAGAATCTCAAGCGCCTCTATAATTATTGATGCCCCTTTCCTGCTGCCAAAGGCCCCGGTGAACACTAGTTTGATCACATTGGTGGTTTGATAGCTCAATTTACCACTCCCAAATTCCGTACTCACGCCGAGAGGGACAACCTTGATCTTGTCCGCTTCATACCCTTCAATTACAAAAGACCATTTTACATATTCTGAATTAACTACAAGAACATCTGCTTCTTCACAATCTCTTACTATTGATCTCCAGAATTTGTCAGAAGGCCAGGTTCCAAGATAATGATTATGCTTTATTCCTCCTTTACCCGCAGACTTCAGCAATTGCTTCTCCATTTCTTTTGGATGAGAGATGCTATGATCAACTACGATCTTCATCCCCTTTTGACGAGCTTTTTTTATTGCGCCTCCTCTACCAGCACCACTTCTGACATGAAAAATTTCAGCATTTGAGATATATTTTTTTGACTGCCATCCAAAAAGCCGCCATCCAAGCACAGCTCCAACCGCCCGCTTGAAGAAGCGATATGCTGATAATTTAAAAAGTATCTGTACAACAAATTCAGAACTGCCACACGTTCTTATTTCATCTGGCGATAGTTCTTTCGGAGAACGCTTTTTTAATCCAGATGCAAGGTTCGAACGACCGAGAAATCTGCCAAATCTGTTTATCCATTTTTCAGATATGTGTTTACCCGGAACCCATCCTGTTATTAGAACCACGTTACATCCCGCTTTCTTCACAGATACAGCTGACTGTACTATATGTAAACGCCCATGGCCAGTTGAAAATATTACTTTCATTTATCAGCTTTTTATAAAGCGCTCCGAAGTTTTTCTATATCATCAAACATGTTGAAATTGTCTCGAATCCATTCGAAATCCCTATTCCACCATTTTACATCCAGCAGAAAATCAATCTCGGATTGATTAAAGCGGGATGCAATTTTCTTTGCTGGTATACCAACATTGATAGAATATGGTTCGATATCTTTCGTAACCAACGCATTCGCTCCAATCACCGCGCCGTCACCAATCTTAATACCATCTAGAATAGTTACATTGTCCCCTACCCAGACATCATTGCCGATCTCGACCCAAAATGGTGGAGTGGCATATCTGAACTCTTCAAACTTCTGCTCTCTTCCGAACGTAAACCCTGCCGCCTTCCCTGTTGAAAAAAAAGCCGGGTGAGTTGACACAAACCGGGATAAAGGATGCCGCCCCCCAGTGTTTCTGACAAATGATCCGATTGAACAGAATCTGCCAACTTTAACTGACCCAAATTCAACATTTCTCCCTGTATAACTTCCTGTTCCGATTTGGCAATTACTCAACTTATTGCTCTCGCCAATAGATACCCAAGCTTCAAAAACACATTTAGCGTCGATTCTAACATTCTTAAGAAACCTGATATTTTTCCCTTTATGCTTTGATAGGATCCTAGCATTTTGAATATCTTTTATCCTGTTTATTAAAAAACTCTTCATGGGTTATTCCCGATATTTTATTATCCTGGCAGGCACACCGACAGCTATTGCCATAGCAGGAACATTAGATGTCACAATAGCACCAGCTCCTATAACAGCACCTTCACCAATTGTAACACCTGGCATAATCACCGCATGTGCACCAATCCATACGCCATTATCGATATGGATGGGGGCCGCTACTGTCGGAGCATTTTTTATCTGTTTACCCGAATAGCTGTGAGTTAAACTCGTAATCACGACGTGTGACGCGATCAATACGCCATCGCCAATTGTCACGCCACCGTTTCCCCAAATATGAACAAACGCCCCTATATCAGAATCTTTGCCAATAGATATGTTTTCCATCCCTTGAAATATCGATGGGCTGGTAATAGTACTTCTTTCGCCAAATTCTTTAAACCTACGCTTAATAAGAATAAGCTTCCACTTTGAGCGCGTCATAGGAAAATATGGCCGAACCGCATCCGCCGCATTCTTGCCAAGCACCTTTTTAAGCATCCGTTTCATGGATAGGAGATTTTTTTTTGAACAACCTATTAATCACGGCTTGCGCCCGATAATCACGCAGAACAGCTGGTAAAAAAAAGACTAAATAAACGAGCGCGCTCACTCCGAGTGACAGGTAAATATTTTTTGCAACAGAATTCAATATTATAGAGCATGCAGTTACTGCCAGACCTGCAACAAATAGCATAATCTCGCTTTTCGCAAACAAATCCTTAAACCTGATTCCATGCTCTTTCTGATATAACATCGACATCACGATTATTCCACCAAGCGTTGTCAAAATGCTACCCCAAAATGCTCCGAATTCAGGATCAAACACAACGAAAATGTAGGCCGAAAGTACATTCATTATTGCCATCAGAATGTAAACGATCATCATCATTCTCAACTTACCTTCCCCCAGTATACCGAAATAAGCTGGGCCATTCAAAACAAGAATTATTGTAAGAAATGAAAGAAAATATGCAAAAGTCAAAAATGAACTCTCGATATGTCCGATCCAAACCTGCGAAATAACCGGAAGAAAAATAATCAAAAGAGTAATAAGCGGAACTTCGATAAATAATATAAGCCGAAATGTTTTTACGTAAATGTTGCGAATCTTCTCCCTGCCGTTCACGGCTGCCTCCGCAACGACTGGAATCATAACCTGGTTGGCACTTACAATTAACCCCCTTATCTGAGAAATTAAACGGTTTGCCATCTCATAATAAGCGACCGACTGGATCCCTCCGAACTTACTTAAAAGCATTTTTGTCGCTGGATCAAGCAACATCTGACAGATAGAGATTACCTGGAATTTGGAGCCGTAAGAAAGCAGGCTTTTAAAAATATTCTTATCCCACCCTGACAAAACACTTTGAGATCGAGTCACAAGCTTAGACCTCCCCACAACAATGCAACCGCCAAGTAATACAAAAAAAGACTGGGCTAATTGCGCATACACCACTCCATAAATTTGATACTTAGGAACGAGGATGATGCTTAATACCGCAAGAATAACCAGGCCGCCGATATAAATAATATGTCTTAAATAGTTTTTCTGCATCCCTTCAAGGACTGACGTAAAAATTCCGCCGATTGAATTAAGCAGCAAACTTAAAAGTGAAAAAGGTAGAATTGCCATGGAAATGTCCAAATACTCCTTATCTATAAACTTTTCGAGAAGAAAAAAACTAGCAATGTATATTACCGCGATCGCTATAGAAATGAATACGGCCATACTAATAAGTCCTGTAAAAATAAGCGGATACAACTCTGATATCTTTCCTTTGGCCCTGTACTCAGCTACAAATTTGACTAATCCTGAGGTGAGGCCAAAATTGGCAAGATTTGCCATAGACGAAGTTGCCATGATTAATGACCACACCCCCAGCAGACCCGCACCGATTTCATTAAGAAGAAATTTGTATAGAAAGAAAAGTACAAACCCTGATACGATTACCTGAACAACAGATACACCTGCGTTTACAAAAATCCGCTTACTGTTCATAATTGATTGCATTTCATCTAAAAACTAACACCCGATTGAATCACCCCCTGTTACCTTCCTTATTATTGTTCCTATTTCTCTTCTTCAAAGTATCCTTTGCCATAACCATAGTGTCCATACTTGCCATATCCATATCCTTGTTGATAACGTCTCTTCCAACCGACTCCGTTTAAGACGGTATAAAGCGGATGCTCCGGCTTCTGCCGGCTTCTCTGATTCAGTTCTGCATAAACCTCTTTATTGGTATGTGCCTGCCTTACAACAGCAAGAGTGATATCCGCATACTGCTGGAGGAGAACGGCATCCGTTACCAAGCCAAATGGAGGTGTGTCAATTATTATATAGTCGAACAACTCACTCAGAGATTTGAATAACATTTCCATTTGGACGGTAGAGATAAGTTCTGCGGGGTTAGGAGGAAGATATCCTGCGGGTAATAAAGAAAGATTTCCGCCAAATTCCGGGATGTCAACCAACACAGATTCTAATTTTTCTTTTCCCGCTAGAACAGCGCTAATGCCCTGTTTGGATACTATTCCTAAATATTTTCCCACGTGCGGTTTGCGAAGGTCTAGCTCGACAATTACGGTCTTCTTCCCGAGTAACGCATAACTCGCTGCGAGATTAATGCTTATAAAGCTCTTTCCATCTCCTGGCTGGGAAGAAGACACCAGAATTCTTTTAACATCTTTCCCTTTTCCTGTAAAACCTATTGCAGTCCTCAGTGTACGAATTTGTTCGGCAACAACTGACCTTGACTTTGCAGTTATAATGAAAGCGGATTTAATGCGTGAGATGTGGGATATAACACCAAGCAGCGGAACTCTGGTTTTTCTTCCGACTTCTGACGCATCTCCAACTTTATTATTAAAAAAATCTCTAATCAGCATTACGATCAATGGGGTGAAAAGGCCTATCAGAATGGCGACAATCCAAATGACCTTTGATGTCGGGGCAACCTGGCCCACTTCACGTGCCCTTACGATCGTCCGCGAGTCAGGGATGTTGGAGGCAAGCGTCACCGCAGCTTCTTCTCTTTTCTGAAGTAAAAAAGCATACAGTTGCTCTTCAACATTGTGATTTCTTTTAATCTCCACAAGCTTTTGCTCCAACTGCGGAATGTTCCTCAACCGCCCCCTCAACTGTTCATCTTTTCTCGCGATATCATTGAGTGTTATCTGATACGCCTGTTTAAGGTTTCGAACGTTGGCAAGCAATTTCTTGCGGGTCTCCTGAACTTGTTGTTGCAAATCGATGAGTAGTGGATTTTGTGGCCCAATCTCTTTGTTTTTCTCCACTCGCTCCTTTTCTAATACCAGGGAATTATGCCGTTCGACAAGAGAAGCCAAAGAAACTTCCTGAATTCCTAAAGTACTGGGTACAAGCCCCGCATTTTCCTGATTAACTAAAAGGTCCGTCTCTAATGCAGATACAATATTTAGGCGAGTCTGACTCTCCGCGCGCTGCATATCAATATCTTTCGTCATCTCCATGAACTGTTGTGCATCTGAGGAGATGTCTGTTATTTGATTTTTACTTTTAAACCTTTCGACATCTCCTTCAACGCCCTGAAGATCCACAGCTACAGCCCTTAATCTTTCACTTAAAAAATCTATCGTATTAGCCGTGACTTTATTCTTGTCATCCAACCCCTGCCGGTTATAAATGTCAATAAGGCCTTCCAATACTACCTTTGCTCTAGATTTATGTAAGTCATCAATTGTAAGGTTAACAACTGAAGACTGCTTACTGACCGCCCCAATAACTAATTTGCCGCTGTAAGAACTGGTAGCGGCAACAACGGGTATTATCTTGATAAAATAGGCTCCGTTAAATGCTTGCTGAATTTTTCCGGAATTTTGAGAGATGTCTTTGGGAAACACTTTGAATCTGAAACCATCCAAAGTGTAAGTCTCTCCATATTTGACTGCAGTGAGCTTTTTCGTACCACTTGAAATATCAATCCCTCCTGCAACTATCATAACCGCCCATTCAGCATAATTAACTATACTGTCCTGATTTAGGATGTCTAGCTGAAATGGAACTTCATGATCAAAAAGAGGAATATCCCGAATACGTCCCTCTGCAAAAAAGAAAATATTCAATTTTTCCCTTTTCACAACTTCCTCCATAAGGTCATAACTCTTTAACACTTCAATTTCATTCTCAACAAGTTTATTAGCGCTAACTCCAAGTTCCTTCAGAAGCGAGTTGTCTACATCACCACCCTTTTTTTCATCTTTGATCATAACCGACGCGACGGCTCGATATATAGGGTTTGTGTAACGTAAATATAACCATGCTCCCAGAAAACAGATAAATAAGCTTCCAGCAAACCAGTACCACGAACGAGATACACGGAAAATCCATCTTTTAATATCAAAATCCTCCTCCGCCAGATGAACATCTTCACTATATATATCTTGATCCTTCATATTAAAGTATGATTAAAATATTTTACACCTCAGAACTTCTTTGAAATTATCAAAGCTAATCCTGAACATTTAGTTTACTCCAAATGCATTTGAGAAAGATGGAAAGAAAAGACGGACTAATTTCGAGTGAGAATAATCGTTAAAATTGAGGCAACACTGAGAATCATAGAAGCCCAGAACGTAGTATTGTCGGCAAGAAATCCTTTATTTTTATTCGGCTGCACATACACAATATCATTTTGTCTCAAATTGAAGTATGGCGATTGAAAAACACTGCTGCTATTAAAGTCAAGCTTGGCAACTTCAGTATTTCCGTCAGGAAGTTTCCGTATAACCTTAACTTTTTTACGAGAACCAAATACAGTCATGTCTCCCGAAGCTCCTATCGCCTCTATAACATTAATTTTCTCTCCATTCACCGGCACAGTAAATGGCTTACTGACTTCACCAATTACGGTAACTTTAAAATTGATCAATCTTGTAGAAACAATAGCATTGGTCAAATAAGGTTTGAGCGCTACCACCACTTTCTGTCGTAACTGCTCTAATGTTAAACCGGCTGCCTGAATATCTCCCAATATCGGCATAGTAATTCGTCCTTCAGTAGATACAACATAAACGTTTATAAAACTCTGATTAACACTACTTGAATTTGATAATGTGCCCGTAGAAGGTGAGGGATTGGCAGTGATCAGGTTAAAAAAACTTGTTGCCTCTGCACTTGGACTGGAGATAGAAACCTGAACCTGATCGTCAGCTTGTAGGCTGAGCGGCGGAGCTTTTGCAGTAGCAATTGTTTGAACAGTAGCCGTATCTGACAGGTCTTGAAAGTATGGAAGTTGCTTGGACGTGCGGCAACTGTATAATAGGACTAAAGGCACAATTAGGCCTAGTAGGTTACTGTTTTTCATTAAATATATAAGATTAAAAAAATCGGGCTTCCTATCAACGGAATTTATACGCCATGCCAAAAGACAGGCTTCCGATATTATTCAGCGGTTTGTCATTATGGTAAAAGCCCGAATAGAAAATATGCCCGTCAAGACGCTTCGAAAGTGAAAAACCAGCACCCGCAGAAAATGCAACAGCTGGATTTTTGTAAGTGATCATTCCTAACCCCAAATTACCTTCCAAAAACCATTGCCACGGGTCACTCTGATCGTAGTCAAAAGAACCGAAATAATACCGATAACCCGCCATGAGATATGCGATATTGATCGTCGGTGTTTTGTGTTTATCGAAGAACCCGAATTTGGAATCCGCTTCGGGAACCGAATAAAGACCAATAGTAGTTGTAATAAAACTATTGCTTAATTGCTGTGCCTCCGGGTTTAAAAATGACGTTACTTTCATTACTTTAAACTCTCCGTTCAATCCGATCGGATGATTCTCTTTACCGCTCATTACAAAATATCCGCCAAGCGAATAAATCGGCTTTCTCTGCCCCGGCTCAAAAATCGATTCACGCATTTGGCCATTCTGCGCAAACAAAGAGGACGTGCTTACACATAACAGTGCAGCAAGGATCAGTAGGGTTGGTTGTTTTTTCATTTCGACAATGGATAATAGGTGCGTAAGATAATAATTTTTGCTTATTGGAATACCCACAAAATACAAGGCTTCGCCATCTCAGTCACAAGCAATTAGCAAATGACTGGCCATTTTTTGGGCGCATTGAGAAAAAATCGGGCCAGCTCGCCTGCCGGCTAAATCATATACATAATCACCTCGCCGCCTGAGCATCAATAAGATGACCACGTTTTCATGCGCGGCTGAAGGTAAGCAAAAACTAAAATCATTGGAAAGCATAACCGTTATAACTCGTTAGGTAATAGAGAAAAAAGAACAATTTCATCCTTACATAACATTCGGCTAATAGAAAACCCTTAATTTGTTGATTAAGAGCAGGTACGGGTACCCTTCGCGGGTGATATATAGACGTTAAAGCCTTTAACTTATTGCACGTGTTTGTACTCGAATAATACCGTAAAATGAACCATAGCGGGGATTTACGACCCCGACCTGCCCGTAACATTGCAAAGAAATGACCTCATACGGGCAAACATCGCCTCGCCCCCATCCGGGACCTCACCCGGCCCGGCAAGCTGGTTACACCATAACCACACCACTTTACACCATTGCCGCAACAACCAAGCTCCGCACGCTGTCATTCAACCAATCTCCTTTACGTAAACTCCAACGTCCCCGGTGTTCAGGCTAATAAACAAAATGCCCCGGTCTCCCGGGGCACTAAACCATAAACCTGTATCATGAAAACCATCCTAAGACCTATTTCGCTTTTTCTGAGAAGAAGCTGACCAAACCATCCATTCCTACCTGCACGATCACCGTCTTTCCGGCTTTTGCCAATTCCACAAAGTAGTTGTCGCCAGAAGAGAACGTCTTGCCATATAACATCATATCTGACGCGTCTTCCGTGTTATCCCTGAACAGGATCACCTTCCCGCTCTCAAACCCTTTGTATTGCTTTTTAATAGAACTCTGCGCACTGGCGGGCAGTTCAGCAAACGTCGCAGGTGTCGTTGTCCCAACCAGCGTGGCATCTGAATTATAATAAGCAACGGTCAACTTACCATCACTTATAAAACTTGCTTCATCAAAGAATTTTGTCCTTTTCCAGGCCGGATCTATATTTCCAAAGTCTTCGTAGAAATGATCCATGACCATTACTCCCGGTTCATCCCCGTCTATTCCACGAAGTTCTTTCTTTGCTTCTCTCTTTTCGATCTTCGATTCTTTGATCTCTGCTTTCGCCTTTATAATATCAGGCGTATTTCCCTGAGCATTTGCTACAACGACTGACAACAAAAAAGTTGCAGGTAATATGAATAAATTTTTCATTTGCTTCCCATTAATGATGAATAATTGTTTGATGATTCAAATCTATATCACCCGTCATGCGATTCAATCCGGCTTTCGTTGAATCGGCTTTGGAGATCGGCGGGTAGGAGAAATCGATGGTTGATTGTTGATGACAAACATTCGATTGCAGGGCCTGCAGATCAGGTAGTGATCTAAACGCCTCTGATCTCGCTTCATTCACCAGGCAGAATAATAATACCCACGGGTATTGATGCACATAAAAAAAGAGGAAGGCATATGATGCTTCCTCTATAAATAATTATCCAGGGATTGTTACTATTAATGAACTCCCTTTCTGTGATCAACATACTGTGCAAACTTTCGACAGAAGTCAGTCCATCAGGCAACAACCTGCTCAATTCATCTCTCCCAACTTCGCCGCAGGATAGAACGCCCAGGTCAACTTGATCTCGCATTCATCAGACTCGGTATTGTACAGGTACAGGCTCAATTTCCAGCATTGAATACTGGTGGCGTTGTTCGGTTTGCCCGGATCAAGCAGCAACAAACCTGTGTATTCCGCTTCTGTATCTCCATCTGACAAAACACCTTCAACAGCAAAGGCAGCGCCTGACTTCGCATCAGCAAGGTCGACAGCCTGACCCGGATAGACGGTTGCATTCAGATGGATCCATTCCCGGTGAAGATCAAACCATCTCTTTTCCGCTTGTGAATTGGATGACATAATAAACTTCCAGTTGCCGTCCAGTTGTAAGCGGCCGCTCTGAAAATCGATGTGTGCATGCAGCAAACTGGTGGGTTGCTCATGCCCGATCTCTCCATCCGCTCCAACATGCCTGATGGATTTTGCCGGCAATGGTACGTTGTACTCGATTGTCCGCAATGGTAGCATTTGTTTCATGGTGACTTATTGTTACCTCAAACCTACTTCACAAACGGTGTCAAAGCAACAACAAGTCGGTGAATTGGCTATTTTGGTCGTTAATAATTGCGGAGTTTAACATTTATTAAGAAATCGTGAACCGATACAGGTCGTAAAGTTTCTATTTATTCAATGAAACGATCATTTGTTAATGATCGCATTGAAATGATGTACTTCCTTCATTGCTTCCTTGCAATACTCCGCAAACCTGGTAAATGCAACATACTTTTCCATTTCACTGCTACCTGTTTCCATTGTATCAAGCTCGATATCCATTGCTGCATTCATTCCCATTACCGCGATGGACGCTTTTATCGAATGAGCTAATTTTGACAGGGCCGTAAAGTCTTTTTTATTCAGCGCATTATTCATTTTTACAAGATCTGCCGGTATGATCTCCAGGAATTGCGCTGTAACAGTTCGTTCATAATCGATGTCTCCTCCGCTGATCTCTTCCATATACGAGAGATCGATGTACTTGTATTTGTGGTTGGCTGATATATTTTTTTCCTGATCCTGATCAAGCACAGACGATGAAAACCGTACGATCATCTGTTGTAATTCGCGTTCACGGACAGGCTTTGCGATATACTCATCCATTCCCGCCGCGAGACATTTCTCGCGCTCACCCGCCAGCGCATGTGCGGTCATCGCAATAACGGGAGTGGATATCCGCAATTCTTCCCGGATAATTCTTGCAGCTGTATAACCATCCATTTCCGGCATTTGTATATCCATCAGAATTATATCATACTTACTTATTTGAAGGCGCTCAATTGCTTCAAGGCCATTCGACACGATATCGGGATCGATCGCCCAGCTTCCAAGCAACTTTTTCATCAATGACTGATTGATCTCATTATCCTCCACTACCAGTACTTTCAGTTCTTTCGCGGGTTCCGCGAAACGGCTTTCCTCTTTAACACTATTTACACCGCTGGCTGATGATACAATCTTATACGGAATGCTGAATTGAAAACGTGTTCCCAACCCGGGCTCACTGATAACGGTTATATTTCCATGCTGCATATCTACCAGATCTTTCACGATAGACAGGCCAAGCCCTGTGCCGCCGTACTTCCTCGTGATAGAATCTTCAGCCTGTTCAAACCGGTTGAAGATCCCCGGGAGCTTTTCTTTATCTATGCCGATGCCTGTATCGCTTACTGACACCGCAAGCAACACCTCATCTTCTTTCATGCCGGAAGCACTCACCTGGATACTGACACTCCCCTGCCTGGTGAATTTGATCGCATTGCCGATCAGGTTTACCATGATCTGCGTAAGCCTGACCGCATCTCCCTGCAGCTCTTCCGGCACCTTATCATCGATCACTGTTGAAAGTAACAATCCTTTTTCCTTCGCCTTCTCACGGAACATCGTTTCAACAGATTGCATAAGTTCACGGACCCCGAAAGGGATCGACTCGATCCGCATCATCCCCGCTTCGATCCTGGACAGGTCAAGGATATCATTAATGATCGTTAACAGATTCTCTCCCGATTGGCGGATCGTATGTATGTAGTCGGCAGATTCCCTGTCAAGTGTTTTCTTTTCAAGCAAAGAAGCAAAGCCAAGTATGGCATTCATCGGAGTCCTGATCTCATGACTCATGTTTGCCAGAAAATTCTCTTTGATACGCGCCGCTTCCCTTTCCTTTCTCTCTGATGCATCCAGTTGACGGATCAATTGGTTCTGACTTGCAATACGATTAATAATATACCAGAACAAGCCTGCTCCGCTCAGCAAAACAATAATGATGAGGATCGTTCCCCAGCGACGCGCTTTGCGTCCACTATCATCGATGGATTTTGTGACAACGGTAAACAATGCCTGGCGGCTTGTATCGATTTTATGTGATACCAGTGAGATCGAATCCATTAGTTTTCGCCCCTGCTGATCAGCCATCAAGATCTCCGCAGATTTCTTTCCCGAATGAACGAATGTGTCGAGGATCTGCCTGCTAAGCAGGATCTTCTCCTGAACAAGCCTGTCAAGGTCGTCGATGAATTTTATGGAACTGTCATCATCAGTTATTTGCTGCAATAATAAAAGATCACGTTGAACAGCATCTACCTGTTCAGTAATATTGCGTGCAACGGATTCATCAGACATGGCGATCGCTCCGCGGATATCGCTTTCCATAGCAAACATGTTCTTTTCCAGTTCGCGTAATTCATTGTCTGTTTTAAATTCTTCCAGTAATTTCTCGTTTCCGTATATCAGGGTATCGATATTCCTGGCGGAATTATATTGCATGAAAATGAGCAGGAGATTGCCGGTAATAAAAGCGGCCAGCAGGTAATAGATGATTCTTTTACTGGTCATGTGCAGAAGACTACTGTAAGTTAAGGAAAGCACATGGAGTTCGGTACTAAAAGATCGTAAACCAATGCCATTTATTTAAGGATACGTTTTCAGGCAGTAAGATGACCGAAGGTCTCATGCGTGTAGTAATTACCAGTATTGCGGTCAGGCATCTCCAAGAGTAGCCGGTAATATTTTCGGCCAATGGCCGTCAGACTTAAGAAGTATAACTTAAAAGGCAAATGCTTTTAGAGGTCAGTACCTTTTCCGCGTTGCGGACGCATATACTCTCCTACAAACATTCCCAGCAACAGGATGCTGCCGATCATACCAAGACATACCGCGATCATCAATACGGTATGTCCCCCGGAATCCACCAGCCGCAGCAGCAAATATGCCAGCAGGATCAGCACAGCAAGGTCAAGAAAAAATAATATGGTGTAGATTGTTTTCATTCCTGTTTTATATAGATGCCGGAAGGACCTGTCAAGGGAGAGTAAAAAAGAGGGCCGCATGAACATGCAGCCCGTAACCAAAACCAAACTGCTATGAGAATAAAAAAATTGATCGATAAAAACCGGGATCCTACTCTATTCAATCATCACTGATCATTTTCCCAGAGTTGACCTGCCTCATCATTACCTGCGCTGCAGGATCCCGGATAGTATATATTGAGGACGACGTATTCACCTTCCCATCTCACAGGCCTCAACCAGTATCTCATCACCAACCGGGCCTTTCGTCCTTCTCAACACACCAAAGCTCAGACTTGTCTGCTACATAGAAAAGCCAGTATAGACAGGCAGGGGAAATGAGTCGGCGAATGAGGAGATCTGATCGGTCGTTTTTTTACAAAAACAAAATACACATCAGGCCTGCCGTGAACCCATGAGTATTGATCGGCGTAAGGTTCCCGCTGGGATAAATGCGTTGCAAGTATTATAGAGAGGTGAAGACCTAACGAATTGTTAAAGGATATTCATCCGTTTATTAAGGCCTGCCCGATAGGCATCTGCCACAGGAAGCGATTTCCCATTGACGACAACCGCCCCATCCTGGATCGTATCGATCCTGGATAACGCAGCTATAAAGGAACGGTGAATGCGCAGGAACTGGTTGGAAGGGAGCCGTTCTTCCACTGCTTTAAGTGTTGTGTGAACGGCATAAAATTTTTGAGAAGTATGCAGCTTGACATAGTCACCCATCGCCTCTGCATACAGAATATCTTCAATGCTAAGTCGTCTTACCACACTCGAATCCCGGATGAATAGGAAAGCGTCTGTTGACACTTTCATTTCTTCACCATCGCTTTGCCTGATATCCCGGGCTTTATCGATCGCCTGGATGAAACGGGAAAGTGTGACAGGCTTTACGATATAGTCGACCACATTCAATTCAAAAGCTTCTACCGCATAATCTTTCCGGGAAGTCGTGAAGATGATCAGCGGACGTTTAGTCCCGAGATCGCGCGTAAGCTCCAATCCGCTCATCTCAGGCATTTCGATATCCAGCAGAAGCAGGTCGACAGGTTCATTCTGCAACACATCGCGGGCGTCAATAGCATTCTCGCATTCCGCGACTACCACAAGGTCTTTCACGCGGGAAGCGAGCTGCTTCAGGGTAGTGCGGGCAATTTTGTTATCATCAACGATCACGATGTTCATGAAATGAAGGTAGCAAATTTGTTGGTTGGCGGCGTTGCCGGGGAGGTCCGGCAGGCAGCGCCGGGAGGCTGTTTTTTTTCGACGGGAGCGTCGAAGGGCTCTGCTTGCAGTTTTGCCGGTGGGCAAGGGCGCTTGTTTTCGAGGGGTTGGCTTGAAGACTCTGTTTACATTTTTGCCGGACGGGCAAGGCGTTTTTTTTTGAGGGGGGGTGATGCGAAGACTCTGTTTACGTTTTTGCCGGACGGGCAAGGCGTTTTTTTTCGACGGGAGGTCGAAGACGCTGTTTACTTTTTTGCGGGCGGGCAAGGCGCTTTTTTTTCGAGGGGTTGCCTCGAAGACTCCGTTTACTTTTTTTGCCTTGATGCAAAAAAAGTAACAAAAAAAAATCAAGGCTGGGAAAAAATGGCTAAAAATGGGAGGATGTCACCTGCACCAAAAAAACTCGCCGGAGGAGTGTTTCGGTTCGTTTGGCGTGCTGGCTCAAACAGTTTTTGGCGCCTTCGCACACCTGCGGTGTGACTCAGACG
>NZ_JAKLTR010000031.1 GCF_022012415.1 Terrimonas ginsenosidimutans | reverse complement strand
ATCTGTAAGTATCATTCGCACATTCCCCAAATGATCTTTGATGAAATAATCATAGACAAACGTTGAACCAACCCGTCTGATCCGGCCTTCTTCCATGCCTATGAATGACAACGAATCATCCGTGAACACCGCATTACCCAGATACAATGTACTGACCGTATCAACTCCAAACTCCGTAACGATTTTCTGCAGCTTCGTTCCATCAGCGGCATACTCATAATCAATATATCCGCGTGACGTACTATTGTCTTTTTTGGAATGTACTCTGCTGACCATATTGATCGCATTGTACTGTATCCCATCGCCGCCGCTCGTTTGATTAATGGATTTATTCAGATCCCTGGTCAAACTGCCGTTTACATTATATGTATAGTCCGTGGCACCGGTGGTCTTATTACTGCCGAGCTGATCCATATACAATTTATCCGACCGGAAATCACCGAGCTTTGTGGCTGTATCGTTGACCCGGTCAATAACGCTTCGAAGTTTGTTTGATTGCCCGATATACGTATAAAGGAGACTGTCAATGGTAAAGCTGCTGCTTCCTTTCAAACCTTTTTGATTCATGGAAAGAATATTTCCATTCACGTCGTAACTCAGACCACTGACACTGAAATCTATTCCTCCTGACTTACCGAACTGCTGTTGCCGGAATTCATTAAAATCTGCACCGGTCAACCTGTTGGCTGCATCATACCCAAAGTCATATTTGCGTAGCTGATCATCACCCGTGCTTTTCCAGAGCATTCCGCCAATATTGCCATTGAACAGACCGGATGCATACGAGGTGTTCACTCCATTTATCGATAATGCCGTTTTGTCGTACCCGAGATCGAAACCGAAATGATTAGCTACGCTTGTTGAATCCTTTACATAGGCGCGGTTGACACCAAGCATCCATCCCCTTACATTATAATCATAGTTCAGTGTTTCCAGCCCCTGGTTTCCATTAAATGCAGGGGCAAGTTTTTTTGTTTTCAACTGCCCCATTGCATCATAGTTCTGCGTCAGTACGTGAGTATAGCTGGATTGAAGAGCTCCGCTATTGATCTGACTGTGGCCAATCCTCTTTTCCAATCGAACAAGCCGCGCAAGGTCATCATATACATACTTCGTCATGATTACCACTGTCACCGCTTTGTTTCCTGCTTTTTGTATTCTTTGCAGGGTGATCAATGGTTGCCCGCTCCAGTTGTACTGTGTAGTGATGAAATCATTCCCTCCTGTCCGGTTCCTTGATTTCACCTGGATCACTCTTCCTTTCTCGTCATAAATATTGATCGAGTAAAGTATAACCAAACTATTAATTACTTTGACGCTTGTCCAGGTTGGCAGGCCCCGTACCTGAGCAGACGCGACCAATGGCTGAGCGTATAAAGGCGAAGCGGAAGATGCATGAAACTGACTCGATAAAGTATCAATAAAGTTACCGTTCAACCCTGCGGGAAGGCCAGCATAATCATCATAATGGGAAGTAGTCAAATCGAAATAATTTGAACTGGTATTGGGAATGGCAAGAGAGGTGGCCGCACTGTCACGAAAGGAGGAGAAGCTACCGGCACTGGATAATAAACCTGTTTCAATAACACGGTTCAGGTCATCATACTTCGTCACATTCCATCTTGCCGGAGTCGTTGCCCGCATAACTGCATCCTGCGTCATGATCAGCCTGTCACGAAAATCATACACCATATATGTCTCTCCCGCACCCGGCACCTTTTTAACGATCATCCGGTTACGTTCATCATATTCATAGCGGAAGCACTGCTCTGCCAGGATCTCCGTGCTGGTCAGCAACCAATTGGAGGCAATCACCGCAACACCTTTCGGCTGAATTACACAACGGAGATTACCAAGGTCATCATACAGGTAATATGTGCAGATCCAACCGGAATGGCCTTTCCCATTACCATCATCCGCAGACGCAGTCAGTTGTACTTTTTTTAGAATGACTTTACCCTGTTTGTCGGTGAATTCGATAAGCTGTTTGCCGTGTTCGTCGATGGTGATGATTTTTGTCAATTGCCCGGCGGGGTACATCGCAGTGGTAGAATAAGTTCCCCATGCACCAACAGAACCGCCATTAGTAACATTCCATATCCTGACCGAGTCAAACGCAGTATTCGTCAGGTACCTTATTTTCACGGATCGTCTCGCAGCTTCTGTAGCTTGCGAAGCTGTGCCGGCCCAACTGCTCCCCGGAGAAAACGTTTCTGTTACCCGGTTCAACGGCGATGGTTCAAAATTTGTTTGACTATAAAGGAATGTTTCATCTTGCCCTTTCAGCGGAGATAATACATAGATGTTTCCAAGAGAATAGACTTGTTGCTGCCATGGGTTAGTCTTAAATAGTCCATCAGACTGGCCGGGGTTCCCTCCGGAGGATTGAAATGGCAAAAACCTGAATTTTTCTCTGCCGAATTCATCATACGTAAATCCCTCAACCATATCCGTCATTGGATAGCCGGTGTGCATAGAACCATGCTTAACCACATTTTGTATCGGCCTGCCCAGCCCATCCACATACTGCGTCGTCATACGGAAATCTCTCGCCGCCATCGCGGTCGTAATCGCAGCGGCATTGGTATCCGGCTTCATCGCATCCCATGTCCGCACATAGCTGACCGGTATGCCGCTATTGTATGCGGCAGGCAGATACGGCGTCTGAGCAGAGACGTCATTGCCTGCTAAGCACACTGACAGCCAGGCTATTCCTAACTTAAAACAAACAGAACGAGAATTCATATATCAGTCGGTTAATAAAATCAATTTAAAATACACGGCCACTACTATCAGTCGCTTTACTAATATCAGTAAGCTCAATCATACCATCTCAGTTACCAACACCTGTCAACGGTTGTGCGCCCGGCTGCCCTGTCTGCCGCAACCGCTGCCGGATCCTGTCAGTATATAATTCATAAGCTAACGGCCCCAAGGCTGTTTTAATAGCAGCTTCAGCTGCTTGCCGCGCGGCAAGTGCAGCGGAATCCTGCTGCTCCTGGTTAAGGGACGCGTTTTTCCGTATGCCGTTTATCTCATTGAGCAAATTGTTCCGGAAAGAGAATACCTGGTCGATGGCCAACTCCGTAACGTTCAGATTCGCTTTCATCCAGACCCGTTGCAGGGAATCTACCGTATGGCGTAATGACTGTGTATCGTCCTGCTGCGCGAGCAACGTCACACTCATAAAGAGCAATGCCAACGATGATAGTGTATAGTGAAAGTTCTTTTTCATTTTTTGTATTGATGTTAACTCAAAGATTTGTATAACCAGTTCCTGGTGTTGTTGAAAAAGTATATTCCCAGCAACGGATCCCATCATTCAGGTAAGTAGTATAAGTCCCCATAGATGTTTGCGTACCATTGCAGGTCGCTGAGAAGTTGGTTGTTTGCGGAGAACCGGAGCCGCCACAATTCAGCCGGACACGTTTGAAGTTTACATTCAGATTGCTGACAGAATAAGGAGTCGTGCAGGCAGCATCGCTGAAGAATTTGATCAGGATCGTTGCGGTGCTTTGTTCCGCTTCATTGTAAACATCCGTGACAAAGGTTTTTGCATAAATGATCACGGGCGAACACGTACCGACCGAATTTGCGTTTGCCTGTCCCAGGGTCGCCAGCGCAGAATTCGCTTGAGCGTTTGCATCTGCAAGGCTGATGTTCGAACTGTAAGTATTCGCATTGATCGTATATAAATGGCTGCTACCTGTGTAACCGGCTCCGCAGTTATTGCGCGTGAAATTATTCGTTACCGCAGCGTTGTACCAGGTGCAACCTGCATTGCTGTTGGCATATGCTTGCCCGCCTGCGGTTACTGCGGCCGAAGCCTGTCCGTTGGCATCGGCCTGGCTGACGGTGGAAGAATAAGTGTTCGCCGCAATCGTGTAAGTAACTGTGCCGCCGGTCCCGCCGTCTGAACAGTTATTCCGGGTGAAGTTGGCACTTTGCGCAGTATTATACCAGGTGCAGGTTGCATTCGCATTTGCGTAAGCCTGTCCGCCTGCGGTGACTGCTGCTGAAGCCTGCGCGTTGGCATCTGCCTGGCTGATCGTGGAGGTATAAGTATTAGCTGCAATAGTATATGTAACCGTTCCGCCAATGCCACCTACACAAATATTCCTGGTGAAGCTTCCGCTTTGTGCCGCATTGCCCCATCCACAGGTAGCATTAGCGTTAGCATAGGCCTGTCCTCCAGCGTTAACAGCATTGACGGCGGCTTGATTAGCATCTGCCTGGCTGACTGTAGAAGAATAAGTTCCTGCCGCAATCGTATAGGTGACGATCCCACCGACGCCTCCTTCAGCGCAGTTATTCCGGGTAAAACTGCCGCTTTGCGCGGTATTTATCCAGGTGCAGGTTGCATTGGCGTTAGCATAGGACTGACCATTCGTATTGACGTCATTAGTTGCTTTTTGATTGGCATCAGCCTGGCTGATCGTGGAAGTATATACCCCGGCAGCCACGTTGTACGTAACAGTGCCGCCGGTACCTCCAGCCCCACAATTATTTCGGGTGAAGGAGCCACTTGCAGCTGCACTGCTATAGATCAGCATGCCACAATCCTCCGGCTGTCCGGCGTAGTTATAGCATATTTTCTTTAAGATATTACCGTCCTGATCGCGCATCAGTGTCAGCCTGTTCAGCGCATCATATTCAAAATAACTGACGCGATTATTGATGTCTGACTGTGCTATTATACCAACCAACGGCTCGTACGTATAAGTCACCATCTGAGATGACTTTGGCTGTAGACGCAATTCATCTACCGTGATATTTCCGGTAATAGTTACAGTTGTTAAATTGGAGAATTCATGTTGGTAATAGGTCCAACCGAGACGCGTAACACCCATTGTGCCCGGGGAGCCGTTCACTGACAAAGAGCCATTTCGCGACCAGTACGAAACAATATAAGCACGACCATTGGTCAAACCGGTTTTTGTAATAGATCCACTGCCGAGTGCATATGACTGACGGCCGGTAAACGCAAACGTTGTTGAATACCCATCTCCGCTCACAGTCCAACTGCCCAAACCCTGGTTCTCAAAGCTTGTAAACGCGATATCTGCAAAAACAGCATTCTTTGCTTCTGCCACCGGATTTGCTTCCCATACATCCCATAAGTATACGCTCTTTGCATCGTTTTCTTTTGACACTTCCAGTACAGCACCGTCAGCAGAATAATGATGATATCGAAGACGGGTGATGGGCGTTGAAGTACCCGGCGTATAATCCACCGTTGAAGGGACAAGGACTTTTGCATTCCCAAACCAGTCCGTATAATTTGTTTTGACAGAATACAGCGTATTGGCTCCCAATTTCGCTGTTTCCTCGATCACAGGGGTAACGATATTAGCATCCACCATTTTTTGATACACATTACCGGATGATTTCAGATCGAATGGATATTTAAATTCCTTTGACACCAATTCACCTTTACTGTTGATCGTTTGCTGACTGGTCAGCATAAGATTGCTCAGGTTGTCGTATTTATTGATGGCAATTTCCATCACTGCCGAACTGCCGGACAGGTCATAGGTGTATGTTCGTACAGTATCCGGGTAACTGAAATAAGAATGTGTGAAATACCTGCTGACATCATAGGCGGCAAGATCATTCTCACTCATCGGATCTGATTCACATGCGGGAACATAACGTCTATTAACGATGATGCCGGTATCAATCCGGTAAATACCTGCACTTATGCTGGCCGCATCGAACAATTTTTTATAGGAGGTAAATACTTCTTTCACTTTTACGTTTGCACTACCGTTTTTCTTGAACAGCAGGGTACTGATCTCCTGCCCGTTGAATAATCCAAAGTTGGTATAGGCGGAAGACGGGATCGTGTTTCCAACCATCACCTGGGGAGATGGATCGCTGGTCACCGAGTATTTATGATGAACGCCGCCATTTTCAAAGTTCTCTCCTTCAGATTCCACCACATCCGAGTAAACGACGCTGCCGCTTGCTGTACCATAGAGTGCATACAGGCTGTTTGAACTAAGCACCTTCACTGTCCACTCTTTATAACCACAGTCACCTGTTGGACCACCTTCTCCTACACCAGCGGAACAATTTTTTCGTACAATCTTATCTGACAGGTATTGAGGGCTCCATACCAACTGCGCTGAGGAGTTATCTAAATTCGCCAGCGAAGCATAAAAATATTTTTTGACCCCTGCCTGGCTTCCATCAGCAGAGTAGGAAACTACTTTCTGCACCCGTTGTCCGCCAATATCTATATGTCTGTTAACAGCTGCTTGTCCCTCGTGCAAATAGGTTACCAGCCCGGACAATGCTTTATTAGGTTCGTATACGATACTGCTGTATCCACCCGTCGGGTAGATTATTTTCTTCAGCATCCCTTTTTTTCCATACGCCGCATTAGGCGCTCTGTTTCCGTTTGCTAAAGCAAAAAGACTACTGTACTCGGAAGTGGCTGGTACAAAATATTCATTGCTGGCTCCGTTGAAAAAACCATAATGGTCCTGCGACATACTTAACCGGGGAGGCAGGTTTTCTTTGTCTTCATATTCAAACACGTGCACCTGTCCTGTCTTTCCTGAAACAGGATCTTTTTCCTTCACGCCTGTCAGGAATAACCGTTGCGCTCCTTCGGAGATGATCGGATTGGTAAAAGAACTATTGGCGAGCGTAAATTCCTGCTGCAGTTCAAATCGCTTGAACGGCATAGGGCTGTTAGCTTTAAAAAAGTCCACCGACGTAATACAGGAGTCACCCGGAAGATCATAGCGGGACTGATAGTTGATACGAACGCTTCCCTGTGGATAAACAATGGAAGATAAAACCCTGCCTTCATTGGTGATACGGGTGTAACAACTGGATGTATTGTCTGATGGTGCCGTCAATGTACCACTGACCATACAACTGTAAGATGCATCCTGTGTATACGGATACAATTTCTCCATCGTTTGAGAGAAACTGGAATAGTAGCTAAAGTAAACCGCGTTATAATTGAATACAACAGAATCACCTAAAGGGTGCCTGATCTTTGTCAGATACCAGGCATTCTCCGTCCATCCATAGCTGGTATAACCGCATCCTGATCCGCCATTCTGCGTACGGCTCCTTTCCGACGCTCCATCACCACCAAAAGTGTATTTCATCCCCTCAGGCGTAGTGACAGTAAAACGGTAGCTGCTGATATCATAGTCGCGGCTGATCTTCAGATTGGGAATTAATGGAACGGTTACGATCTGACCGGACCTGTCAAAATAAAAGCTTCCGGAATAGCCGTCAAAACTGAAAGAATAGCGATCAGGTTCAGCATCACCTGTCACAACATCATTCAGAAAATTTCGCAGTTGATTAGAAGGCGTTATCAGGCTGGCAGGCTGAGTCGCGCGCGTGTAAGTATTATCGTCTCTGCCCAGAACTGTACGGTTGATCACGCCGCCGCCAACAAATGTCCAGCCCGTCCCCACCCTGCTGGAAGGCAGGTTCACCTGCACACCACTAGAGCTGTACTGTAATCCAAGCGTGTGATTGATCCTGCCGGTATTCACTCCGCCCAATGGGATATTTAAATTCATGGTGCCGGTGAACAATCCAACAGGTACTGTGCCGAACTTCCCCAACTGAAATGCTTCCGGTGAAGGGGGAAGGATATTGGGCATCTGTATTGTCTGATAGCCACCTTGCCCATTCGATTCCTGTAGCCAGAAACTAAAAAAGGACAACAAAAGCACACTGATGCGTATAATGTGTCTGATCATAAAATATACTGACTGACTTATTTTGAACTATACCGGTATCCTGGTTTGATAGCCGGCTGATTTGCTGTTAAAATGTATACCCTATCCGAAATAATATCGCAGCCGGCCTTGGAGACTTTCCATAACTCAGAAAATCCCACAGCAACTGCACCTTCGTTTTCTTCAACAACTTCGAACGCATATCCACCACTTTGCTCAACCCGATCAACCCACTCTCCTGCCATCCACTTCTATCCTTCAACTCCGCAATGCGTTTAAATCCTTCGCGGTAATGCTGCTCATATCCACCCGTCAGCCAGAAAGAACCCTTCAATCGTACATCTACAAAGCTTCGCAGGCTCACCCCTTCATGTGTAATGCGGATATGATTAATGCTTTTCCCCCAACCGATTTTATAGCCACCCCCAACTCCGATAATGCTGTTGTCATTCAGTTTGTATCCCACCGTTAAAGCGAGATCACTGGTGACCGGGAAGAAGCCATTGGATCGCTGCGATTGCATCGTCAGGCCATACTCGATGCGTTGCAGAAATGTCTTTGTCTTTTGCTTATTCGGCTTAAAACCTTCCGGCATATCCAGCTCGTCAGAGCTGCCGCCACCCAGTTTGTGCAGTTTATCTTTAAGTGCGTTCAATTGTGATTGCGCCTCCTGCATGTTCTGACTGAACTGCGCCTGTGCATTCGGACCACCCGCACTGATCTGTTGCTGCACAAGGTTATTCACCTGGCTGCGTGTTTGCAAACCCGCGAGGCTGGCGGCCGCCTGCGGATCATTCGGATCACCCGGCAAACGGAATAAGGATGCAAGCATACTGTTCTTCCGCATGAACTCTTTGAATACGGATGTTTTGCTTAATAATTCCAGCGCTTTCTTTTCCGCCTTTTTATGGTCTTTCAGTACCTGCTTGTATTCATTCACCTGCGCACTGTAGTAATATGCCTGTTTATTGAAAGCTTTCAGCTCTTTCGCAAGTCCGGTGTTTTCTAATTGCTGACGCAGATACTGTTTACGTTGTTTGAGGAATTGTTTGATCTCCTCGGCTTTACCGAATTGCGATTCAAGACCATTTACTTTGGAAAGGCTTTGTTGTAGTTTTTGAGAAACATCACCTGTAGCGTTCAGCAATTTCGGCTGCAGTTGCAGGAACTTCAATGAGGAACTCAAGGTATCCAGGGAAGCGATATAGGGTGGCTTTAATGATCCAACGCTGAGTTTATTTTGCAACTGCTGATAGGCGGCATCTTTATCAGCGAAGATCCTGCTTGCCGCGGCGGAGTCTTTCTTCGCCAGCTTGCGTTGAAGCTTTGCTTCCTGTTTAAATAAAGATGAAAGAAGTTTAGCAGATGCCCGGTCAAGTTTCTCTTCCAGCTGCCCGGCCTTTTTACCAGCCTGCTCAATATAATCCAGGCTGACCAGCGAGGATGTATCGTGCTGTGCATTGGCGTATACACACAGCAGTATACTCAATAAGATGAGGATGCAGCGGTTCGGCATGGTGGTGGTTGGTGGTGCTTGTAACGAAAATAAAGAGAAGACTTTTTTGGATTACTGCATGAGAAAAATGCAAGTATTTTTACAATTAAGAGGTAGCACTTAGTACGAATGCGTTAATACACTTGTTACGATTCGGGTGATAACACCTTTTTTTGATATATTTTCTATCACAGTTTTACTATTGCGTTGAGATAAATGAATGCGCATCCAGCAACCAGAGCTTCTCCTGATAAACCTGGTTCAAGAATTACCCATGGGCGTCGTGGTGAACTATTATTTTCCGGCTAAGCAAATGAAAAATACTTCAACGTCATCCCGGGCGTCGAATCCCAGACAATAACAATCCTAAATGACACAGACCCGGAACAACAATCTTTCTCCACCTCTTCCCTATCTCCTAACTTTGCCCCATGTCCAAACTATTCCTCCAAAAAGCAGACATCACCAAAATAGCAGTTGATGCCATTGTAAACGCCGCAAATACTTCCCTTCTCGGTGGCGGCGGTGTTGACGGCGCCATACATCGTGCCGGCGGACCAGCGATTCTCGACGATTGCAGGAAGATCGTTGCCAGGCAAGGCGGTTGTAAGACCGGCGAAGCTGTCATCACCACCGCCGGAAACCTTCCGGCGAAATATGTCATTCATACTGTCGGCCCCGTTTGGAATGGGGGCGAGAAAAACGAAGCCATCAAACTGACCGCCTGCTATCGCAATAGCATGAACCTTGCGCTGGAAAACAAGGTGAAGAGCATCGCATTCCCAAATATCAGCACCGGGATCTATCATTATCCAAAACCTTCCGCCGCAGCCATTGCTGTGCAAACGGTAAGGGACTGGCTTGCGGAAACCAATGCGGACATTGATGTATATTTTGTTTGCTTTGACGATGAGAATTATCAACTTTACAGCCATCTACTCGACGAGAAAAAATGAATTACGATCAAACTATCGACTATCTTATTACACGGCTTCCTATGTTCAGCCGCTTAGGCGCGGCGGCATATAAGGCAGACCTTAACAATATCATCCGCCTCTGCGATTTTCTTGGCAATCCACAGCGAAAATTCAGATCGATCCATGTTGCCGGCACAAATGGAAAAGGTTCCGTTAGCCATATGCTGGCGTCAATACTGCAGGCTGCAGGATATAAAACAGCACTGCATACATCACCACACCTCAGAGATTTCAGGGAAAGGATCAAAGTGAACGGTGAGATGATCCCGAAAGAATATGTTGTATCCTTTACAGAAAAGATCAAGCCCGTGATCGACGAGATCGATCCCAGCTTCTTTGAGATCTCTGTGGCAATGGCCTTTGATTATTTCGCCGATGAGCAACCTGATTTCGCGATCATTGAGACCGGCCTGGGCGGACGTTTGGACAGTACAAATATCCTTCTGCCTGAACTCTCCATCATCACTAATATCGGATGGGATCATATGAACCTGCTTGGCGATTCGCTCGAAAAGATCGCCGGAGAAAAAGCAGGCATTATCAAAACAAATACCCCTGTCGTGATCGGAGAAGTGATCCCCGAAACAAAAGAGGTCTTTATAAAAACGGCGCTTGAAAAAGCAGCACAACTGACCATCGCTTCTTCAAACTGGCAGGCAACCGACTGGAAATGGAAAGATCATGAGCTGCAGGTGGAAGTAGCAGAACAGCACAGAACCGACCGGCAGGTATACAGACTGGATCTTCCGGGACTGTATCAGACAAAGAACATTCTCACCGTGCTCGAAGCATGCAGCATACTGAAAACTAAAGGATGGAATATTCCTGAAGAAGCTATTCACACCGGCTTTCGCCAGGTGAAGAAAACAACGGGATTGCATGGACGATGGGAACAGATCCATCAGCATCCAAGCGTGATCATGGATGTGGCACATAATGAAGCCGGGGTAAAACAACTGGTAGCACAATTAGAGCTGACCGATCATCACGCCTTACATATTGTTCTTGGTATGGTGAAAGACAAGGCCATTGATAAGGTACTTGCATTGCTTCCTCATCATGCAGTGTATTATTTTACGCAGGCATCGATCCCACGGGCACTGGAAGCGGACGAACTGCGATCACAGGCGGAAGCTATCGGATTGAAAGGCAAGAGCTATCCAGACGTTAATACAGCACTGAAGCAGGCGCTTGCTGTAGCTAAACAGGATGATCTCATACTGGTGTGCGGGAGCGTATTTCTTGTAGCGGAAGTAAACCTGTAGACTGGCGTAGTAGGAACGCGGCGAGCGCCACGATACGCGGCGGACGCAACGCAATATTTCTGGCTGTTTTCGCCGCGCCCGCCGCGTATCGTGGCGCTCGCCGCGTTCCTACTACACTATGAAGTATAAAGATTATGGTAACATGCAAACAGTTACAAACTAAGTCCCATCTTTTGGAATGCATACATAATGCACGTCACATGCATTGATTGTATGATCTCATTCTTCCGGATCATTTCCCTCACTTCTTCAATTGTATGCAGGGAAACCCTGATATCCTCGCCCGGATCAAGATGCTGCTCTGTTACTTTCTTCCCTCCCTTTGCAAGATACATATGCATGATATTGGCATTGGTAGAAGGATTTGCCGAGATCCGGCCAAGATATTCATAAGAAGAAAATTCATACCCCGTCTCTTCGAGCAGCTCACGCTTTACTGCTTCTTCAAAGCTAGCATCTGTATCATCCACGCAACCTCCCGGGATCTCCATACAGATCTCCCCCAGTGCATGCCGGTATTGTTGTTCCATAATGATCTTCCCGTCTTCCGTGAGTGCCACAGCTGTTACCCAGTTAGGAAAATCATACACATAATACGGATCGATTATTTTTCCTGCTGGTGTTTCACAACGTTCTTTCCTGACTTTGAACCAAAGGTCGTGAAAGAGATATTCAGAGGATAGGACTTTCCATTTCATCCTGATCAATACATTAATAGGTTATTGAATAAAGTCTTCGCGGCTTGTTGATCACCATCCTTTCCGTTCGCGCAGCGCGGTGATCTGTGCCACATGATGTTTACCATGCCAGGCATAATTTCCCAGCAGGAACCATAAACGCATCGTACGCTTATGTTCTGGATGGAACACGGTACGGTTATTCCAGTCATCGTCCCTTACATATTTCAATGCTTCATACCAACGGGCATGCAGGGCATGCAAAAGCGTCACCGAAATATTTACAGGTAGTTTCTGCACATCATTCATCTCCGCCCACAGCTTTTCTTCGTAAGGCTTGATCGTCGGATTCTCCTCCGTTAATGCCAGTTTGAACCGGCAATACGCATTGATATGACTATCCGCGATATGATGCACCACCTGGTGAACCGTCCAGCCGCCATCCCTGTAAGGTGTATGCAACTGCTCCTCGTCCAGGTTAAGCAACGCGTGCTCCACAGCAAGCGGCAGAAATTTTATATCAGCAAGCCATTCCACTTTTCTCTCGATCGAGAAAGGCTGGGCTTCATATTCTCCGATGGGATAACGGGGATCAACCAAAGTAGGCATGTTACGGGGGTTTAGTGAATGGTTTTGTTGGCAAAATCAAAATATATCAGTACCTGTTGCTGATGGTTCGGTTTAAAAGTTTAATAGTTTAAATGTTTAAAAGTTATAAACACAGATCAAAACGGCTCTGCTAACTTTTAAACATTTAAACTATTAAACTTTTAAACTATTAAACTTTTAAACTTACACTTCTGTACCCTCTCTTAGAGTATCTCAATCAGCTCCACTTCAAACATCAGCGTTGCTCCTCCAGGGATATCACTTCCCGCGCCACGGTCGCCGTAAGCAAGATGTGATGGGATCCACAAGCGCCAGTGGCTGCCTTCTTTCATCAGCGGAATAGCGATCTGCCATCCTTTGATCAAAGCTGTCAGCGGCGCTGAGAACGGTTGGTTACGTTTGAAGGAACTGTCGAATTCTTTTCCATCAAGCAATGCACCTTTATAATGCGCTTTGATATTATCTTTAATAGAAGGCTGTTTGCCTGTTCCGTCTTTCAGGATCTCATACTGGATCCCTTCCGGTAGTTCCACAACGCCTTCTTTGGTTTTGTTGATGTTGAGAAATGCTTCTCCCGCGCTTTTCTGCGCTTCTATTTTACCGCTCATAAACTCTTTTAATTTGTTTTGAATACTCATGAAAATTTCTTTTTCTATACAGACTGCAAAAATAAAATATCTGCCACAAAATAATGTAGCAGAAATTCTACCCGTTTCTTAGTTTTCTCTTAATGAATGACCTGTCAGGTTGATGAACACGTCTTCGAGATTTGCTTTTTTTACTTCTTTGGGGCGTTCAAAGCCGGAAGCAACAAGATCATCGATCATTTTATCAGGTGATGCGAGCGCAATGATCTTGCCAGCATCGATGATCGCGATCCTGTCGCACAGGTATTCAGCTTCATCCATATAGTGGGTGGTGATGATCACGGTAGTGCCTCTTTCCCGGATCGTGCGGATGAGTTCCCAGAGACTTCGTCTCGCCTGCGGGTCCAGCCCGGTCGTGGGTTCATCCAGGAAGATGATACGCGGTTCATTGATCAGCGTGGTTGCGACAGAAAAGCGCTGCTTTTGTCCGCCGCTGAGATCTTTGAATTTCGCCTTTGCCTTGTCTTTCAGGTTCACCATTTCCAGTAGCTCCATGGCTCCGACGTTGCGGTTATAAAGCCCGCAGAACAATTCGATCAGCTGGAGGAGATTCAGCCCGGGGTAGTACCCGCTACTTTGCAGTTGAACACCGATGATCTTCTTGATCTCGGCCGGCTGCTTGTCAAGGTTAAGGCCATCGACGATCACTTCCCCGCTGGTCTTTTCCCGCAGGGTTTCGATGATCTCAAGCGTGGTAGACTTGCCGGCGCCATTCGGACCAAGCAGTCCAAAAATTTCGCCTTCATAAACATCAAAGGAAATGCCTTTTACTGCCTGAAAATTGCCGTATTGCTTGGTGAGATCCTTAACGGAGATAATTGTATTCTTTTCCATCAGGCAGCAATTTACTGCAAAACCCGGGAAATCAGTTAACGAACACCTGAGTATAATAAAGCGTGCCGTCTGAATCAGCTGCGATACCTATCCCGATATAGCGATAATTGCCCAGCATGTTCTTCCGGTGGCCGGGCGATTTCTTCCACATATTCACGACATCCTTTCCCGTGCTGGCTCCATATGCCACATTCTCCGCAAAACCGCTCAGTTTCGGGAATGTTTTGCTGGCCGCCAGGCGGCGCTGCTCAAATCCATCATGCCCAAAGCTGGTCTTGCCTTTAGCCATACCCGTACTGTGTTTAAGCGCCAGCTCATTCAGATCTTCACGCATTTCAAGCGCCGGCAGGCCCTGGGATCTACGCAGATCATTGGTATACTTCAGCACATCGTCGCGCATACTCTGCGCATTCAAAACGATGGAAAAACAAAGTGCAAAACAGAAAGAAACGACAGGAATCGTCCGGGTAATATATTTCATTGAGATCATGATGGGTACATGACAAGATTAGTACCAATCGGGGAAAAAACAAATAGAGGGATTGTTAAATCTGAAGAGGCGGGAGAAAGTTTAAAAGTTTAATAGTTTAAGGGTTTAAAAGTTAAGAGAGCAACCCTTAAACTATTAAACTTTTAAACTATTAAACTATTAAACTTTTAAACTTTTAAACTTTTAAACTATTAAACTATTAAACTATTAAACTATTAAACTTTTAAACCTTTTAAACTTTCCCCTCCCTCCCCAGCTCCGCTTCGAGTTCCGCCATCATGTCACTGCTGCCGATGAACATTGGTGTGCGCTGGTGCAGTTCGGTTGGCTGGATGTCAAGGATCCGTCTTTCGCCGTCGGTAGCCTTACCGCCGGCCACTTCGGTGATAAATGCAAACGGGTTGCACTCATACATGAGGCGCAGCTTGCCTTTGGGTTTATCAATAGTGCCAGGATACATGAAGATGCCGCCCTTGATCAGGTTACGATGCACATCTGCCACCATGCTGCCGATATAACGTTGGGTATACGGACCGCCGGTCGTCTTGTCTTTCTTCTGACATACATCAATATATTTCTTTACTCCTTCACGATACTGGAAGAAATTACCGTGATTTACGGAATAGATCTTTCCGCTTGGCGGGCATTTGATATCGGGATGACTGAGCGTAAACTCCCCGATCGAAGGATCAAGCGTAAAGCCATTCACACCACGACGGGTAGCGTACACCAGCATGGTCGAAGAACCGTATACGATATAACCCGCAGCAACCTGCTGGGTTCCTTTTTGAAGAAAATCTTCTTTGCTGGCCTTTTGCCCTTTTGGGCTAACACGCCTGTACACGCCGAAAATAGTCCCGATGGAGACATTCACGTCAATATTACCACTGCCGTCAAGCGGGTCAAAAAGGCATACATACTTTGAATTATTACTGATGGGATCGTCAAAAGCCACGTATTCATCCAGTTCCTCACTGGCGATGCCCGCACAGCTGACGCCATGCTGGAGAACACCGGTGAACTGGTCATTTGCGAAGAGGTCGAGCTTTTTCACGTCTTCCCCCTGCACATTTACACTGCCGGCATCACCTAGTATGTCTACCAGGCCGGCCTTGTTTACTTCCACGTTCACCCGTTTAGCGGCGAGACCGATATCCCGGAGCAGGGTACTCAATTCTCCTGTTGCGTGCGGAATATGGCGCAATTGCTGGATGGTAAATTCATCCAGTGTAAGGATCTTTCTGTTGAAATTCATAGCAGTCAGTTAAAAGCTAACAAATGTAAGGCGGAAAGTCCGAAACTTATAACGGTTGTGTGAGTCGTACATTAACTGCGGTAGGCCGGCTTGGGCGTGATAATGAGCTTTGACTGTCGTAGGAGTATCGCAGAGGGCGCAAAGGGAGCCGCAAAGGACGCAAAGAAATCTTAGCGTTTTTTGCGATTACTGTGCGCCCTCTGCGATACTCCTGCGCCAAACCAGTAAAAAACTAACCGAATTTCACGACATTTGCACCCTCTGTTCGTTACGGTCATAATCAATTCATACATGAAGGTTTTTAAGTTTGGCGGCGCATCGGTCAATAGTGTTGACCGGGTTAAGAATACAGGAAATATTTTGAAGCAATACCAGGGAGAAAAACTCCTGGTGGTGATCTCCGCCATGGGTAAAACGACCAATGCGCTGGAATCTGTAGTAGAAGCATTCTATGCCAACCGCAAAGATGATGCTCTTGCCCTGTTTGAACAGGTAAAGCAACAACACCTGACTACTGCCAAATACCTCCTCGTCACACATTACCTTGCCTGTGAGCAACAATTGCGCGATTTCTTTACGGAAGTAGAATGGATGCTCCATGATAAACCCGTGCGGGAATTTGATTATTACTACGACCAGGTTGTATGCGTCGGAGAACTTCTCTCCACTTCCATTGTAAGTCATTACCTCAACGAGACCGGCGTTCCCAACAAATGGCTTGACGTGCGGGATATCTTCCGTACAGATGATAATTTCCGCGACGCTACTATCGACTGGGAATACACTTCGGCACAGATTGATGATGCAGTAAAACCTGTATTCACAACAGGCAATATGGTGCTCACGCAGGGATATATCGGCTCCACCGATGAGAATGAAAGCACCACACTTGGCCGCGAAGGAAGTGATTACACCGCAGCGGTATTTGCCAATATCCTGGACGCGGAAAGCCTTACCATCTGGAAAGACGTGGAGAGCGTGATGAATGCTGATCCCCGCCGTTTCCCGGATGCTGTACCACTGCCTGAACTGAACTATAACGAAGTGATTGAAATGGCCTACTATGGCGCACAGGTCATTCACCCTAAAACGATCAAACCTTTACAGAACAAGAGCATTCCGCTTTATGTAAAGTGCTTCCTGGATCCTTTACTCGCGGGAACGATCATACACAATCAACCGGTAAAACAATTGCCTCCGGTGATCGTACTTAAAGAGAAACAGGTGATGCTGCAACTGAACTCGAAAGATTTTTCCTTTGTGGGAGAACATCACGTAGGCCTGCTCTATCATTTGTTTGAAAAGATCAAGATCAAACCGAATCTCACACAGAACGGAGCGATCAGTTTTGTTTGTGTCGTAGATGATCAGGGCGAAAAAACAGAGCGGCTCGCTCTTGAAGCTGCATCGATCTTTGATACAAAAGTGATGAAGGAGCTTTCCCTGTTAACGATCAGGCATTATACCGGAGATCATTTGGAGAAGCTGATCGCGGGAAGAACCGTTTTATTAAAACAACAGACGCCTGATACGGTGCAGGTGTTACTTGGATGATCATACTTTTAATAAAAAAGGTCCCTCTGATTGTCAGAGGGACCTTTTTTAATCAGCTTCAATAGTAATGGTCTGTACCATCTTTTTTGCCACCGGCTTGTCATTCAGCAATGCTGGTTTCCACTCCGGCATTTTTTCCATTTCAATGATCAGCAGGTCAGCAAAATCTTCATCTTTGGGACCTTTCAACACTTTAAAGTTTGTAGGAACGCCATCTTTATCAACGATGAATTCCACCTGCACATAAGACTTCTTCACGCCTTCGGGAAGTTTTGATGCCATGTCTTTACCCAGTTTGTCCAGGTATTTCGTATATCCATCCGCACCACCCTGGAATTGCGGCCACTGGTGAACAGATTCTGCCACCGTTGCGATCACACGTGTGCGATGCTGCATAGGCTCCCTCTTCACCGGCTTCACTTCCACAGGTGCTTTCTTCTCGGGAACGTTATTGACGATGTATTCCCCTTTATCATTGATCATGATCACCGGAAGCTGCTTGTACTTTTCAAAGTAATCAAATGCATCTTCCATGCGATTGGCAAAACGTTTAAGTGTTGGATCGTCTTTAGAAAGATTGTTCAGGTAATTCACGCTTCGCTGTACGTTAAAACGCACAGGAAAAATATGAACGGGGATATAATCCTGGCCCTGGTTCTTCGCATGAGCAGCCAGAATGTATAGCTCATCGATCTGCTGGTCTGTGATGGGTATACAACCAACAGTCACACAACTTCCGTGAATATAGATCGCACTGCCGGGTCTTAAAGAGTCGCTCAGGATCTGGTCAGATACATTGGGATAGTTGATTCCCAGGGAAAGATAATACTGACTTTTCGGGTTGAATTCATTGATATAATAAAAACCTTCAGGAACCTGGTAATCGCCTTCGAGCCTTTTGGGACCAAGCGTACCCGCGAGTGCACAAACTTTATAAGTCTTGAACAACTTGAAAGGTTCATTCATTTCATCTTTCACCCATACTTCCATATTGCTGTCATACTTGAACGAACGGATATAGATGTAGTTGGCAGGCCATTTCAGTTTCTTTGCGGCAAACTGTTTTTGCAACGTGTCTTCCTTACGTTTGAAAGATTCATCCGGACGCGTGAAAGTCTTCTGGTAATCAATGAACGACGTACTCGTTAACGCTGCATTTCTCACTGAGGTCTGAGCACCGGCCGGCAGAATAAATAAAAGGGAAACGAGAACAGGTATGATCAGTTTTTTCATGTGTGGGATATCCTTAGGGTGATTAACGTTTGGCAGTCAGTTTTAGTGCTGGTTAATCTTTAATGATTTGTGAAGATACGCCAGATGGGGCAAAATGAGCCGGGCCTGTGAGCTGTTAGGGGCAAACTTGCGTAGCAGACTGTAAATCAACCTGATTCGTTTTCCACAGGTGTGTATTGCCGGTGGTAATGCGTAGGAGTATCGCAGAGCGCGCAAAGGATCGCAGCGGGCGCTAAGGATCGCAGCGGACGCAAAGGATCGCAGCGGGCGCAAAGGATCGCAGCGGGCGCAAAGGATCGCAGCGGGCGCAAAGGATCGCAGAGCGTGCAAAGGATCGCAGAGGTCACAAAGGATCGCAGAGCGCGCAAAGGATCGCAGAGCGCGCTAAGTTTCTCTGCGGCCTCTGCGATCCTTTGCGCCCTCTGCGTTACTATTACGCCAGTCCGCTTTAGCAAGTTCAAACTACAAATTCCCTCTTGCTTCCTGCTCCCTCTCAATCGCTTCAAACAGCGCCTTAAAATTCCCTTTCCCGAAGCTCTTCGCTCCTTTCCGCTGAATGATCTCAAAGAACAAGGTTGGCCTGTCTTCAACCGGTTTCGAGAACAACTGCAGCAGGTATCCCTCATTATCACGGTCAACGAGAATACCCAGTTCTTTTAATGGTTCCAGGTCTTCATCAATCTGTCCAACCCTGTCGATCAGATCGTCATAGTAACTTGACGGCACTTTCAGGAACTCAACGCCCCTGCTCATAAGATCACGAACAGTTGTCACAATATCAGCTGTTGCCAGCGCAACGTGCTGCACTCCTTCACCACGATAAAACTCCAGGTACTCTTCCACCTGCGATTTCTTTTTGCCTTCTGCCGGTTCATTGATCGGGAATTTTACAAATCCATTTCCGCTGCTCATCACTTTACTCATCAGCGCAGAATACTCCGTGGAAATATCTTCATCGTCAAAGGATAGAATATTCCTGAAACCCATCACTTCTTCGTAAAATTTCACCCAGGGATTCATCTGGTTCCAGTCAACATTACCCACGCAATGATCAACATACATCAATCCTGTATCTTTTGGTGCAAAATGCGGGTTGTTCCAGGCCCTGTATCCCGGCATGAAGGTTCCGGTATAATGCTGACGTTCGATGAACAGGTGCACTGTTTCTCCATAAGTGTGGATCCCGCTGATCACTACTTCACCGTGATCGTCTGTTAATGTAGTAGGCTCCATATAGCTTTTCGCGCCGCGGCTGGTTGTTTCCTTCCACGCGGAAGTTGCATCCTTTACTCTGAGTGAAAGCGCCTTTACGCCATCCCCGTGTTTGTAGATATGATCTGCCATTTCATTGTCCGGGCGAAGCGGCGTGGTCAGCATAAAAGTGAGCTTGTGCTGGCGCACAACATAGCTCGCACGGTCCTTCACACCCGTCTCCGGCCCTGCATATGCCAGCGCCTGGAAACCGAATGCACTCATATAATAATGCGCCGCCTGCTTGGCGTTGCCAACATAGAATTCAACATAGTCAGTGCCTTCCAGCGGTAAAAAATCCTGAACAGCATCCGACGGTTTTACGTCCTTCGTAATTGTAGACATATAACAATGATTTAATAGAATAATGATTCCAAAAACAGCTCCAACCGGAACCTGATAAATCTGATACTAAAAAAAGGAGGAATTGTAGGCAGGGATCAGCAACTACCCATAGCCAGCGTCTCCATCAGCAGGCTGAAATTAGTCCGGTAATCGGAAAAATACTTATGTGGAAAATCGGGACGCATAGTGTATGAGGTCAAAACTAGGCAAAGGATGTGATAAGTTTGAAAGTTTAAGCGTTTAAATGTTTAAAAGTCATATTTCTCCTTGTTTGGCACGCTTTCGCTCACCTGTCTTATCCTGCCAACTTTTAAACAGTTAAGCCCCTAAACTTTTAAACCTTTAGCCCCTTCTCTCCCCGCGTGATTCTTCCTTTTCCCCTAGCTTTGCGCCATGCAAAAAATCGGTATTCTCGGTGGCGGCCAGCTGGGCCGAATGTTGCTGCAGTCTGCGGCGAATTATCCTGTTGAAACTTATATTCTTGAAAATGATCCGGAATGCCCGTCCGCCCATCTCTGCGGTCATTTTGTGCTCGGGGATATCAGGAACTTTGATGATGTGTACGCATTCGGAAAGCAGCTGGATGCGATCACGATCGAGATCGAGAACGTGAATGTCGAGGCGCTGGAAAAACTGGAGGCGGAAGGGGTTCGTGTTTATCCGAAACCTTCTGTGTTGCGCATTATCAAAAACAAGATCATTCAGAAAGAATATTATAAAATCCATCAGATCCCATCACCGGAATTTGTGATCACCCAAACAGCGGCTGAATTGAAAGGACACACCGCTTTTCTTCCCGCCGTGCATAAGCTTGGTGAAGGAGGCTATGATGGCCGCGGTGTTCAACTACTCAGAAAGGAAGAAGACCTCGCCCATGGTTTTGACGCGCCCTCTGTGCTGGAGAAAATGGTCAATATCAGGAAAGAGATCGCACAGATGGTCGCGATCAATGATAAAGGCGAAACCGCGCTTTACCCGCCGGTTGAAATGGTCTTCGACCCTGTGTTGAATCTGCTCGATTATCAACTATGCCCGGCGGATATTGACGAGCGCACATTATGGAAAGTTGAAGCAATTGCCCTCTCGGTCGTACGCAATTTCAAATCACCCGGGATATTTGCGATCGAAATGTTCATTGACAAAAATGGCGATGTGCTGGTAAATGAAACGGCCCCCAGAGTCCATAACAGCGGTCACCATACGATCGAAGCAAACTATTCTTCTCAGTTCGATATGCTGTGGAGGGTCCTCCTCGGCTATCCGCTGGGAAATACAGATCCGATCCTGCCTTCAGTAATGGTCAACCTGATCGGTGCTGAAAAATATTCAGGAAATGTAGTATATGAAGGTTTGGAGGAGATTTTGAAGATCGAGAATGCTTTTGTGCATCTCTATGGCAAAAAACAAACGAAGCCAGGGAGGAAAATGGGACATGTAACTATTATAAGCAAGGAAAAACAGGATCTGATACATCAGTCTAACAAGGTAAAACACAACCTGACCGTAAAAGCCTGACCTCTCATCCGGCCGTTTTGACGGCCTTTTGTAATGATTCAAACATATCTTGCAGAACACCGCAGGCAGAGATCAGCACTGTCGTCTAATATCGGTCTGGATTTCAAAGGCTTGCCATTTGCCAGTTTGATTCGGCATGGCGCTCATAAACAAATAAACAAAGTGACAACACAACCACCTATCCGTTACTGTTTTTTTATCGCGGCGCTTGGATTGCTGTCCGCTTGTGGAGGAGAATCGAAAAAAGAAGTAAAACCGCAGCAGGCTGCCGGCCGTTCGCAGGGTCCGATCCGTGTGGAAGCATACGTAGTGAAGCCCCAGTCTTTTGCAGAAAATATTGAAGTGCCCGGCTCTATCATCGCCAATGAGACCACCGAGATCCATCCGGAAGTATCAGGGCGCGTGGTCAACCTAAATGTAGCAGAAGGCCGCCAGGTGGCAAAAGGAACTCTGCTTGCAAAACTGTATGATGCGGACCTGCAGGCACAGTTGAAAAAATTACAGGTCCAGCTGGAGATCGCGAACACGAATGAAGAACGTTCTTCTCAATTGCTCAAGATCCAGGGGATCAGCAAAGCCGATTATGATGCAAGTTTGCTCAACGTAAATAATATCAAAGCGGATATCGATATCATCCGTACTGAAATAACCCGTACGGAGATCCGTGCACCTTTCAATGGTAAAATGGGGTTGAAAAATATCAGCCCTGGTGCTTATGTAACGCCAACTACGATCATCGCTGTGATCAACCAGACCGGCGAACTGAAACTTGATTTTACTGTCCCGGAGAAATACACCAGCAAGATCAAGACGGGTCAGCTGGTTACGTTCAGTTATGAAGGCGCTTCAAAAAAATATACAGCCAAAGTAATTGCAACGGAATCATCTGTTGCGGAGAATACCCGAAGCCTTAAAGTACGCTCTCTGGTACAGGCCCAGGATGAAGCGCTGATCCCCGGCTCATTTGCCAAAGTGCAACTTGCTTTTGATCCTGATCCGAATGCGATCCTGGTACCTACCCAGGCCATCCTTCCGCAGGCAAGAGGCAAAAAAGTGGTCCTGGCCAGTAATGGACAGGCAAAATTTGTAGACGTAACAACCGGTGTACGTGATTCTTCACGTGTACAGGTGACCCAGGGCCTGAAAGCAGGTGACACAGTCGTGATCACCGGACTGCTCACCCTGCGTCCTGAAGGGAAGCTGCAGGTATCGAAAGTGGTTAACCCATAAGGCAACAGCGGCAACGCCGCCTCATCAAAGAGATTACGAGACGATCAACTCAATAAATATTTCGAAATGAATATCTCCGAACTGAGTTTAAGACGACCCGTGCTTGCCATAGTGATGAATCTCATCATCATTGTGTTCGGCGTTATTGGTTTTAAATTCCTGGGCGTGCGCGATTATCCCGCCATCGATCCGCCCAATATCAGTGTACGTACTTCTTATGCTGGTGCGAATGCTGACATCATCGAAACACAGATCACCGAGCCGTTGGAAAAAGCGATCAACGGTATTGCCGGTATCAAGAACATGACCTCTTCCAGCAGCAATGGTACCAGCAATATCAACGTAGAGTTTGATCTTGGTATCAGTCTTGAAGCGGCTGCAAATGATGTTCGGGATAAAGTATCACAGGCTC
Organism: Terrimonas ginsenosidimutans; assembly: GCF_022012415.1. GTDB lineage: Bacteria > Bacteroidota > Bacteroidia > Chitinophagales > Chitinophagaceae > Terrimonas_A > Terrimonas_A ginsenosidimutans. The sequence continues at coordinate 13,525 of NZ_JAKLTR010000031.1, read as the reverse complement.
AACGCTCCCTCCCCCCCGATCTCGAAGCCCCGCCGGTTGTAACAAAGGCTGATGCCAGCTCTGACCCGATCCTTTCCATGACGGTGCAAAGCACAACAAGAAACCCGCTGCAGATCACTGAATATGCTAATAACACCCTGGTTGAACGCCTCCAGACCATTCCTGGTGTAAGCGCCATCCAGATCTGGGGTGAAAAGCGTTATGCCATGCGGATCTGGATCGATCCATCAAAACTCACCGCATTCGGTCTTACCCCCGGTGATGTGGCTGCTGCGCTGGCGAGAGAAAACGTTGAACTTCCTTCCGGAAAGATCGCCGGTGACGCAACTGAACTGACGGTAAGAACTTTCGGCCGCTTGAATACAGAAGAAGAATTTGGCAATGTGATCATCAAGAATTTGAATGGAGCTGATGTACACGTTAAGGATATCGCGGAAGTTGTCCTTGGCCCTGAAAATGAAGAGAACGCACTTCGCGAAAGCCGCATTCCTATGATCGCACTGGCGGTGATACCGCAGCCCGGCGCCAACTATGTGGAGATCTCTGATGAATTCTACAAACGCCTCGAACAGATCAAAAAAGATATCCCTGATGATATCTCTGTAAATATTGCACTTGATCAGACCCGTTTCATCAAACGTTCGATCTTGGAGGTTGAAGAAACACTTCTTATCGCGGTTGTTCTCGTGGTGATCATCATTTACCTGTTCTTCCGCGACTGGCTGATCGCATTAAGACCTCTGATAGATATCCCTGTTTCATTGATCGGCGCATTTTTTATCATGTACATCATGGGATATACGATCAACGTATTGTCATTGCTTGCAATCGTACTGGCAACTGGTCTCGTGGTGGATGACGGTATCGTTGTAACAGAGAACATCTATAAAAAGATGGAGAAAGGGATGGGCAAATGGCAGGCAGCCATGGAGGGTTCTAAAGAGATCTACTTTGCTGTTATCGCAACGTCGATCACTCTTGCCGTTGTGTTTCTTCCTATCTTATTTCTTCAGGGTTTTGTAGGAAGCCTGTTCCGCGAATTTGCGATCGTGGTTGCCGGTGCCGTACTGATCTCTGCATTCGTATCACTCACGCTTACTCCGGTGCTGAACGTTAAGCTGAGCAAGAAAAACGTACACAAGCACTCGTGGTTCTATACAAAAACAGAACCTTTCTTCCAGTGGATGGAAAACTCTTATCAGAGAGCGCTGACAGCATTCATGAAAGTAAGATGGGTTTCTTTCATCCTCATCCTGGGGTGTATTGCGATCATATTTTTTATAGGCCGAAATCTTCAATCTGAACTTGCCCCAATGGAAGACCGTAGCCAGTTCCGCCTCAGCCTTACGGCTCCTGAAGGAACTTCCTATGATGCGATGGACAAGTATGTTGACCGTGTATCCAACCTTATGCTGGATTCCATTCCTGAAAAACAGATCGTGTTGTCTATTACGGCAGGTGGGTTCTCCGGAGGTAACGTGAACAGCGGCAGTGTGCGGGTTACATTGGTGGATCCGAAGGACAGAACACGTTCACAGGAAGAGATCGTGAATATGGTCAATAAGAACCTCCCCCGCTTCAATGAAGGACGAGCATTCGCCAACCAGGAACAGACCATTCAGCAGAACCGCCGCGGAGGTTCGCCGGTTCAGTTCGTATTACAGAATAACAATTTCGAAAAGTTGACAGCTGTTCTTCCAAAATTCCTGGAAGAAGCAAATAAGAGCAAAGTATTGCAGCAGGTTGATATAGACCTGAAATTCAATAAACCTGAATTAAGGGTTTCAATCGATCGCCTCAAAGCAAGTGAACTCGGTGTAAGCGTGAGTGATATCTCGGAAACATTGCAACTGGCATACAGTAACCGCAGGCTGGGATATTTCAACAAAGATGGAAAACAGTACCAGGTGATGGGACAGGTAGACCGTGGTGATCGTGACGATCCCGATGATCTGAAAAGCCTCTTCGTTCGCAATACCCGTGGAGAGATGATCTCGATGGACAACCTCGTTACAGTGGAAGAAGCAAATACACCGCCTTCTATTTTCCACTTCAACCGGTATAAATCAGCAACGGTTTCTGCTGCGCTGCAACCTGGTCATACCATCGGAGATGGTGTAGATGAAATGAACAGGATCGCCGCTTCATTACTCGATGACACCTTCTCCACGGCACTGACCGGATCGTCCCGCGACTATGCCGAGAGCAGCAGCAATACGCTTTTCGCCTTTGGCCTGGCAGTTGGACTGATATTGCTTATCCTGGCTGCACAATTTGAAAGCTTCATCGATCCGCTCATCATTATCCTTACGGTACCAATGGCGATCGCCGGTGCGGCCTTATCATTATGGATGTTTGGTCATACCATCAATATATTCTCTCAGATCGGGGCGATCATGCTGATCGGGCTGGTTACCAAGAACGGGATCCTGATCGTGGAATTCGCCAACCAGAACCGCATGAAAGGAATGGGCAAACAGGAAGCTGCAGTCTATTCATCGGTTCAGCGTCTCCGTCCGATCTTAATGACCAGCCTCGCCATGGCACTTGGTGCATTGCCGATCGCGCTTTCGCTTGGTGCAGCGGCAACCAGCCGTATCCCACTGGGTATTGTGATCGTTGGAGGTATTATGTTCTCCCTCCTGCTCACTCTGTTCGTTCTTCCGGCCATGTACACGTATATGTCAACATCGAAGAAGATCAGCGAAATGGAAAAGCTGTACCCTGAGCATAAGGACGAGGTAACACCGGTTAATGAACAACATGCTGAGCCCGTATAAAAAATCAACAATGAAGAGAGTTCCGCTTGTATTATTTACTTTTTTACTGACGGCTGTTTCGGCAGTGCGGGCGCAACAAATGCTGACGCTTGAAGAAGCTATCGCCACTGCATTGCAGAACAACTATGATATCCAGTTATCGAAAAATGATTCGATGGTGGCCGCACTCGATTATTCCTATCGCAACATGGTGTTCTTTCCAACGCTGAACGGCGTTGCCACCACCACCTGGAACAATAACAACCAACGCCAGACACTGGCTGACGGTTCCAAAAGAGAGCAGGACGGAATCCGCTCACACAACTCACAGGCATCCGTTCAATTGCAATGGGTGTTGTTCGATGGATTCAAAATGTTTGCCACACGCGAACGTGGCGAACAACTGATCGGACTTGGTGCGCTGACCGTAAGAAACCAGGTGGTAAATACCGTTGCCGATGTAGTAACTACTTATTACAATGTGGTAAGGCAAAAACAACAACTGAGGGCTGTTGAAGAACAGATCGCATTGAATGAAGAGCGGGTCAAGCTGTCCCAATATAAACTTGATATCGGAACCGGTGCTAAGCCGGACCTCCTGCAAAGTAAAGTGGACCTGAATGCACAACGTTCTGCGAAGCTGGCTCAACTGGCACTGATCGATCAGTTGAAAGATCAGCTGAATCAGTCGATGAACACCAAACTCGGAACAATGTTCGAGGTTGCAGATTCTATCCCCCTCAACACAGGTTTAGGGCTGGGGGATATCCAGCTGGAGATCGAAAAAAGTAACCCTGCATTGCTGATCGCACAAAAGAATATTGATATCGCCCAGCTTCAATTGAAAGAGCGGAAAGCAGAGCGATGGCCGGTGATTTCTCTTAATTCGGCCTATAACTATAGTAGAACAGATAACAAAACGGTGATCAACCCTTTCTCTACCCTGTTCAACCAATCAAACGGATTGAACTATGGCTTCTCTGCCCAGATCCCGATCTTCAATGGCTTGAATGCAAGGAGACTGATCAGGCAGGCTCAATTGAATGTTAACTATCTTCAGACAAGCTATGCCAACCAGCGTGCCCTGACTGATCTGAGTGTGGTGAATGCGTTCCGTGTTTATGAGCAGAATAAAAAGACATTGGATATCGAGGAGGAGAATATCAAGCTGGCAAGAGAGAACGTGGATATCGTATTCCAGGTGTACAAACTTGGAGCAGCCACACTCGTTCAATTGCGTGAAGCACAGAATAGCCTGGAAGATGCAAACAACCGGCTGATCGCTGCGAGATATGCCACCAAGCTTTCCGAGACAGAATTGCTGCGTCTCAAAGGCGAGATCATTAAATAGATCCTTTCGGCGTCGCAGGAGCATCGAAGGCCGCTAAGTAAACGCGAAGGGCACAGAGAATAAATCTTTGCGCCCTTCGCGTTTATACTTTGCGGCCGCTGCGCTACTCCCGGGCCTGACGCACTTATTTACCACTCTTTAAAGTATACTTTTACTATTTTCGTACCTGCAAATTTTAAACAATCAGCATGAATCCTCAAGTTGGAATTATTATGGGCAGCGACAGTGATCTTACTGTAATGCAGCCTGCAGCAGATATATTGAAACACTTTGGCATTGCATTCGAACTCACTGTTGTGTCTGCTCACAGAACGCCGTTGCGTATGGTTGAATATGCCACAAAAGCAAAAGATCGTGGTTTGAAAGTGATCATTGCCGGTGCCGGTGGTGCCGCGCATCTCCCGGGTATGGTGGCCTCCATTACACCGCTGCCCGTGATCGGTGTACCCGTCAAATCATCCAATTCCATCGATGGTTGGGATTCTGTCTTATCTATCCTGCAGATGCCGAATGGAGTGCCGGTGGCGACTGTTGCGTTGAATGCAGCGAAGAATGCGGGCTTACTGGCGGCACAGATCATCGGCACAGCGGATGAAGCGATCAGCAAAAAGATGACAGCCTATAAGGCTGAGATGGATAAGGAAGTGCTGGGGAAAGTGGAGAAGCTGAAGAGCAGCGGATGGGAAAATCAATTTGATCAATAATTATACTGACAGGCGCATGGAGTATTACAAGGGCAATACTCCATACGCCTGCTGATCAGGAAAGATTCACCACTACGAACTCCTGCTCCAGCCCAAGTGAATGCTCATACAATTTGTGTATAAACGTCTTCCCGAACTTTGCATAGAAATAGCTGACATTATCAATTCTTTCCTGCAAACCATCGCCGGGAAATAATGTCTTCCTGATCGCCTGGATCTGTCCTTTCTGATCACTGAATTTTCTCTTCTCCGCCCTCAGCATTTTTTTCTCCAGCGTTTTCAGTTTCTGCATGGCTTTCTGACGCAAAGCCTGCACATGTTTTTCCAGCGTTCCATCAATTGCCGCGGCTTGCTGAAGAATGGAATCGTACAGCGCATTGGTTTGCGCAAATGTCTCTTCCAGTTGAAGCTGGTTTACGGTATCTCTTTTCACCAGTTTATTCATCAGCACTTCTTCTTTGGAGAAAGTTTCTTCTATGGAAAAACCAAGCTTATTGATCTTGTCCTGCCATTTCTTTTCGATCACCAAAAATGAATTCCTGAGGATCAGTGCCGGAAAAGGAACTTTATAATGAACGAACAGTTCTTTCAGCTCAAGCCAGTACGCCAGTTCTCCACCTCCACCGATAAAGGCAATATCCGGCAGGATCGTCTCCTGGTAAATGCCGCGAAGGATCACGTTCGGACTGAAGCGGTCAGCATGCCATTGAAGCTCGGCCAGCATTTGTTCCTGTGGAAACTCCATGGTCGTATTCAGGACAGTGTATGCTTTTCCGTGGAATTCAATCCGCTCACGCAGATCATCCTTCAGATAGAACAGGTTGATCTCCCGTGGATGCGCCTGCGTTTTATAACCGGCGGCCTGGATGGCTTCAGCTGTTTTTCCAACAATGCCTGAAGCTGTCTGATGCAGCAGGTCATCTTCAAATACCGGGATCAGTTGTTTTTTTAGCGCTGTATTATCCGGTAGTAAAACAATTAGTCCGTATTCGGCGAATAGGGCGTTTACAAAACTGAACGTCGCATGCTGGATCGTATCTCCGCTACGGTAATGCTGGCGGATCAGCTGAATGATCTCTTTACCGTATGTCTCAACCGACAACTGACCCTCCATCCGGTCGATCAGTTTCAGCAGGGCTGTGTCGATCTTCATCCGGCCAACAGCTCCTTTTTGCGGAGTGTCCCAGACAAGCTTCACGCCATCCACATGAAGATGGTTCAGCTCTGCAAGATCCGCATCTTCCGATCCTATATAATAAACAGGAACGAAATTGTATTGCGGTAACTCCTTTTTCAGATCAGCAGAGAGCCTGATCGCATGAAGGATCTTGTAAATGAAATATAAGGGACCGGTGAAAATATTATTCTGGTGTGCTGTGGTGATAGTGAATGTATCAGGCGAAAGCAATGCCTGTATATTATCCAGCACCTGCTTGCTGCGGGTGACCGTTGCGTATTGTTTTTCCAGTTCATCCACCAAAAGTCTTCTGTTGGTCGGAAATTGCTGACGTGCAATGATAGCCTGTTTGATACCATCAAGCGTGGGTGCATGCTCAAAGAACGGGGCCAATGCAGGTTCCTGCGCAATATAATCGGTCGCTATTTTGGAAAATACCCCGGTTTGGGCGTAAGATAGACGGGTAGATGTACAGTCCATATAGGTGTAAAAATAAAAAGAGTAAAAGCTATCCGGGTAAATTTAACATTACTTTACTTCGTAAGCCGTGATCGTGTTGGTGAAAAAACCGGGCACATACAGCAGGTTTGTTTCCTTATCAAACCAAATGTCCGCAGTGTTGCGTTTCTGTTCGCGACTGTCTTCGAGCAATTCTTTACGGCCATCTTTATGAATATACCAGATAGATCCCTGCCAGATAGAAACGATAAAGTCATCTCCGAAGGCAGTTAACCCATCAGTATTTCCATTAGTGATGCCGTTTGCCAGAAGGGTCATTGTTTTATCCTTTTCGACCCGGTAAAGGCCATCGCCATTCACTGCATAAAATACGCCGTTGTGAAGAAGCACGCCATTCGGACCTTTGAGGCTATCCAGGAAAACAGAAGCTTGTTCATTTTCCACTTTGAAGATCCGTTTTCCTTTTGAGTCGGAAACGAAGATAATTCCGGAAGGGTCGATTGCAAGGTCATTCAGTCCGACCGCATCTTTAACCAGGATCTTTTTCTCCAGTTTGCCGGATGCAATATCGATCTTAATGATATGCTCAAAGTCTGCCACATACAGTTTACCGCCATACATCCCCATACCCTTTGGAGCATCCATACCGGTCACCCATTCCACATCGATGATCTTTCCGTCGCGGGTCATGCGGCCTACAGAGCCTTTACCGTCACGCCCCCAGGAGTCCTTGCCATCTACATTGGAGACATAGAACACCTGGTTCTTCGCATCCCAAAGAATTGACTCGGGAACTTTGAACAGGGTATCTGTTTCCCATTTCTTTACCAGTTTGTGTTGGGCGTGAATGGAAAAAATGGTGAATATGGAGAAGGCGAGCAGCCAGACTATCTTCTTCATGCGTTAATTGTAAAATTAGGTAACAGCGGAAAGATAGAATGGTTGACATTAATTATCAACAGGAAGTGGAATTTCAATTGTTGCCGGGTGGCCTCCTTAAAATATAGCTGGCGTGGGATTATCGCAAAGGGCGCAAAGGTCCCGCTAAGGACGCAGAGAACTACTTACAAGGTGAATTCTTTGCGTTCTTAGCGGGACCTTGGCGCCCTTTGCGATACTTACTTAAAACCTGTCCGGGCGGAAGGCCTCCACCGGTATGATCGTCTTCTTATGCCCCACCAGCTCTGTCACGATCTGACCCGTTCCGGTTGCCGCGCTGACGCCCAACATGGCATGTCCACCTGCATAGATCAGGTTCTGGAACTTTCCATGACGCCCGATATACGGCATTCCATCGGGGCTTACCGGCCTGTAGCCAAACCAGGCTTTTTCCGGATCCGGTGCTGTGATCTGCATCGAAGGATAGTATTTTTTGAAAGCGTCATAAATGGCCGTAACGCGTTTGGGAAGGATCCGGTCATTATGCCCGCTCATTTCCATGGTGCCGCCAATTCGGAGCCAGTCACCGATCGGAGTAGTCGCCACGCGGTCGTCTACCAGGATCGACGGGTGAAGCAGGTTCGCTTTTAGATGATCATATTCCATGCTGTATCCCTTGCCCGGCTGCATCAGCATGCGGATCCCCAGCAATTTCGAGATCGGGCCGAACCAGGAGCCGTTGGCGATCACCAGTTCATCCACATCAAGGTCAGCTTTATCAGTCAACACTTTCGTTACGCGGTCGCCCTGCTTTTCAAAACCGGTCACGTTAGTCTTCAACCAAAATTTCACACCATTGGCCTTAAGTACTTCATATAAAGCGCGCATGAGTTGTGCAGGATCTACATGAGAGTCGTCAGCATACAAAACACCTCCGGCTACATTTACCTCCACTGTCGTCTCCATTTCCTGTACCTGCTGGGCAGTGCAGGCGATCGTTTTCAAACCAAGTGATGTCGCCTGATCAGCGAGATGCTTTTCATGATCGCCGGTCTTTTCATTTTTGTACAACATCCAGCAACCCTTTTCCTGGAATTCAAATGCGCCGCCCATTTCAAGGTGCATTTCTTTAGTGAGCCGGCGACTGAGTTGAAGCAGGTTATTAAGATGCGGGATGCTTGCGTTCATTTTTTTTGCAGTAGCAGATCTCCAGAATGCCAGGCCCCAACGCACCAGATCCGCATCAAGCCTTGGCTGAATATAGAACGGTGATGAAGAACTCATCATCCATTTGAATCCCTGCGAGATCATTCCTGGCGTTGCCAGCGGAACAAAGTGCGATGGCGAAATATATCCCATGTTACCAAAGGAACATCCATCTGTAATGTCATTACGCTCTATGATCGTAACATCATATCCCTGTTTTCTCAAGTAATAAGCACTGCACAGGCCGATCACACCGCCACCGATTATTGTTATGTTCATTGTCTGTTGTTGAAGTTCTCCGCGTGAGAGACGAGGGCCGATCAGTGTCTCTTAGCGGCAAAGGCATTAATAAAAAATTGCTATAGTTATTTTAGTAGAGAAACTCCCGTCTATAATAAATCTGTTTTTCGGCCAACGGTCATCGGTCATCTTCTTTCTAGATCACCTGAAATCCGTGCGCATATGGATCATCATCAGTATCGATCCAGATCTGGTTATAGCCATAAATTCTTGCCCAACCTTCCACGCTTGGACGGATGGCCGGTTTGCCGGCAACCGTTGTCTCTTCTTCGATCCGTCCGGTGAATTTGCTGCCGATAATACTTTCGTGAATAAATGACTGACCAGGCTTCAGCAACCCTTTTGCATACCATTGCGCCATTCTCGCACTTGTTCCTGTTCCGCATGGCGAACGGTCAATTGCTTTGTCGCCATAGAACACCGCATTCCTGGCCGTACTGGTCGGATCAAGCACATCGCCCGTCCACAGAATATGCGAACAGCCGCGGATGGTATCATTTTCCGGATGGATGAACTCGTAGGCCTCATTTATATTATCCCTCAATTCTCTCGCCCATGCAATCAACTGACCTGCAGAGTAATGCTGCAATCCTTTAAAATTCTTCTGGACATCAACAATGGCATAAAAATTACCACCATAAGATACGTCTACAACTAATTCACCAAGATCAGGACATTGAACGGTCAACCCGGTTGAATGAAGAAAGGATGCGACATTTGTAAGCTTCACTGATTTCACTTTCCCTGCTTCTTCCCGATATTCGATCATTACCAGACCAGCGGGAGCTTCCATCCGGATGATCCCGGGTGTTTTCGGCTTGATCAATCCTTCTTCCACGGCAATAGTGATAGTGCCGATAGTGCCATGACCGCACATCGGCAGACATCCGCTCGTTTCGATGAACAATACGGCAACATCATTCGCAGGATCATGAGGCGGATAAAGAATGCTTCCACTCATCATGTCGTGGCCGCGGGGTTCGAACATAAGCCCCGTGCGGATCCAGTCATAGTTCTTTAAAAAATGCTGGCGTTTCTCACTCATATTGTCGCCCGACAATTCCGGACCACCCTTTCTGACAAGGCGAACTGGGTTTCCACAAGTGTGAGCATCAACGCAGTCGAAAGTATGTTTCATATTTTAATCCTGATGATCAGAATTGATCCTGATCAGTTGTGTTTTAAAGTTTGAACGTTCAGCGGTTTAAAAGTTGCCCTCAAAAGCATTTGAGAAAACTTTCGGACAACTCCTCTGAACCGGCCTGTAACGAACTGAACGCTTAAAATTACGGGAACGGAATAAAGGTCAGAAAGAGAAGAACGGGAAACTTTAAAAGTGGTTAAGATGTTGGGAATTAAAGTTAAAAAATGATGGACGCGAATGCGCACGAATGGCCGCGAATGGGCACGAATGGACGCGAAGGAACACGAATGGGCGCGAAGGACACGAATGGCCGTGAAGGAGCGGATGGGGATATGTATCAATTGTCGGAAACCCATTCGTGTTCCTTCGCGGCCATTCGTGCCCATTCGCGGCTATTCTTGCCCATTCGCGTACTTTTGAAATAAGATTGCCTGATTATGGAAACCTACGGAAAGATACTCCTGATCGCCATGCCCGCTTTTTTGCTGCTGGTGCTTTTCGAAAAGTGGTATGGGTGGCGGAAGAAAAATGAAACTGTTCAAACCATGGACATGTTGTCCAGCCTTGCAAGTGGTGTCACCAATGTGACCAAAGATGTTCTGGGGCTGGCACTCGTGCTGATCTCTTATCCATGGCTGGTCGACCACCTGGCGCTAACCCAGCTTTCTTCCTCGATCCTTGTTTATATCGTTGCTTTTCTGGCACTCGATCTCGCGGGGTACTGGGTTCACCGGATCCAGCATATCAGCAACTTTTTCTGGAATGGTCATATCATTCACCACAGCAGCGAGGAATTCAACCTGGCCTGCGCCCTGCGTCAAAGCATCTCCTCGATCGTCAGGATCTTCGTGATCTTCCTGCTGCCTGCCGCTTTGCTTGGCGTACCCCGGCAGGTGATCGAAGTAGTAGCACCGCTTCACCTGTTTGCCCAGTTCTGGTACCATACCCAGCATATCAACAAAATGGGCTGGCTGGAAAAAGTCATCGTAACACCTTCTCATCACCGAGTACATCATGCCATCAACCCGGAGTATCTTGATAAGAACTATGGTCAGATCTTTATCTTCTGGGACAAATGGTTTGGCAGCTACCAGGAAGAACTGCCGGATATAAAGCCGGTTTATGGCATCACCCGCCCGGCCCGGACCTGGAATCCGATCAGGATCAATTTCCAGCACGTGTGGCTGATGATGAAGGATACCTGGAGAACCAGCAGCTGGAAAGAAAAATTCAGGCTGTGGATCGAATCCACGGGTTACCGCCCTCCTGACGTGATCGAACGCTACCCTGTTTATAAGATCGGGAATGTATATGACTTCGAAAAATATAATACCGTAACTACGCCGGGGTTCAAAGCCTGGTGCTGGATCCAGGTGCTCGCGATCCTGTTCTTTGTAAGTTTCCTCTTTGGCAATATTGCAATGATCAATAAGCTTGACACTAACTACATCTTCTGGTATGGCGGGTTTATCTTCCTGAGTGTGTATGCGCTTACCGACCTGATGGACGGGAATCTGTCTGCGATTGCATGGGAAATAGTTAGAAGTGCCCTGGGTATTGGCTTTTTAGTGGTGCAGGATGATTGGTTTGGTGTGTCTTCGTTCCTGCCAATGGCGAAGTACATTCTGGGGGCTTACTTCTTATGTTCTGTTGCCGTCACTATCTGGTGGGCGTTATTTTTCAGAAAACGTCCTGTTGAACGAATGGCGTAGAAGTATCGCAGAGTAGGCTAAGAACCGCAGAGGGCGCAAAGGAAATTACCCTCTTTGCGCCCTCTGCGGTTCTTAGCCATATGATACAAAGCCGATTTATACCGCCCCTTCACTCCTCTTATCATTCACTATCCTTGAGATCTGCAGCGGATTCCCATTCTGTAATTCAGGAGGCAGCAGGTTATCCGGCCAGTTCTGGAACGCGATCGGTCTTGCAAAACGTTTAATGCCATCCGCTCCCACGGAGGTAAAACGACTGTCTGTTGTAGAAGGGAATGGCCCCCCGTGTTGCATAGACAAACAAACCTCTACGCCGGTTGGTACTCCATTCAGGATAAATCTTCCGCAGATATTTTTCACCTCCTCAACGAGAAGATCATTTTCCAGTATATCTTTCTCTGTCGCCATCAATGTCGCCGTGAGCTGACCTTCCAAATGTTTTGTCACTGCCAGCATTTCTTCCAGGTCAGTGCATTTGACCACCAGTGAATATGGTCCGAATACTTCCTGGTGCAGGATGGGATTTGCAATAAATACCGCTGCTGGTACGGTTGCAATAGTTGGCGCGCCTTCATCAAGCTGCGGGTCTTTTGAAGATACAGCAACCGTATCCACCTGTTCCTGAGAGATCGCATTTGCCCTGCGCTCCACATAGTTCTTGAAGATACCTGTATTCAACATGGTCGCCGGCGGAACTTTTGTGATCTCTTCTGATAATGTATCGATAAAAATTTTCAGATCGTTATTATCAATACCGATGATCAATCCGGGATTTGTACAGAACTGTCCAACGCCAAGTGTGATCGACCCTGAATAAGAACGCGCTACTTCCGCTGCGGATTCTTTTAATTTACCAGGTAATAGAAACACCGGGTTGATGCTGCTCATTTCTGCAAACACCGGAATAGGTTGCCTGCGTTGATTAGCCCAGTCGAACAATTGCTTTCCGCCCGCATAAGAACCCGTAAATCCAACGGCTCTTGTATGTGTATGTTCAACCAGCGCCTTCCCTACCTCAAAGGAAGCGCCATGCAGATGAATGAATACACCGGCGGGAAGTCCGCAGGTCGCCGCTGCTTTATGAATTGCACCTGCAACCATTTCACTTGTACGCGCATGCGCGGGGTGAGCTTTCACAATTACCGGGCATCCTGCGGCAAATGCGCAGGCCGTATCACCACCGGCAGTAGAATAGGCAAAGGGGAAATTCGCAGCGCCAAATACCACCACAGGTCCAAGTCCTACCAGCATCTTGCGGATATCTGGCTTGGCCGGAATTTTAGTGGGCACTGCTGTATCGATCCTTGCCTCGAGCCAGTCGCCGCGCTCGCACGCATCTGCGTAGCTTGTCAGTTGGAACATTGTCCTTGCCCGTTCCCCTCTGAGTCTTACTTCGGGCAAATGAGTTTCCTCCCCGGCCACCTGTATCAATTCATCACCTGTCGCTTCCAGTTCTTTCGCTATTTCGCGCATGAAAGCGGCGCGTTGATGTAATGATAGTTTACGATAAACATGAAAAGCCTCCCATGCGGATTGCATGGCTGATTCTATTTCCGGTAAAGTTGCATCCTGGAACATGATCTGTAATATTTAGATTTTCTTCAAAATGTGTTCGTGCTGGCCTGTTGCTATTTTCGTTGCGGATGACTGTCAAAATCCGTTCCTTTTCATTAGCGATGCAGCATTTGGTACAATGATGCTGAATATTGTTTGTGCGGGATAAAGATAGGCGTTTAATTAGCTGAAGGATAGGCAGGTTAAGATTAGATAATGAATGGGCAAATTTTGGTTTGAGGTTGGAGTGATGCCGGGGATGCCGGGCGGGCAAGGGCGC
>NZ_JAKLTR010000030.1 GCF_022012415.1 Terrimonas ginsenosidimutans | reverse complement strand
TATTGTATAAGCGCATGGCCATTGATAGCGCATCCCGGCTTTAAGCCGGGAGGGTCGCAGGTTCGAATCCTGTCTTCCCGACTGAAAGAAAAAGACTCTTGATTTATCAAGGGTCTTTTTTTATTGTATAAGCGCATGGCCATTGATAGCGCATCCTGGCTTTAAGCCGGGAGGGTCGCAGGTTCGAATCCTGTCTTCCCGACTGAAAAAAAAGACTCTTGATTTATCAAGGGTCTTTTTTTATTGTATAAGCGTATGGCTATTGATAGCGCATCCCGGCTTTAGGCCGGGAGGGTCGCAGGTTCGAATCCTGTCTTCCCGACTGAAAGAAAAAGACTCTTGATTTATCAAGGGTCTTTTTTTATTGTATAAGCGTATGGCCATTGATAGCGCCTCCCGGCTTTAAGCCGGGAGGGTCGCAGGTTCGAATCCTGTCTTCCCGACAACTGGAATGTCAAAAACAATCAGTCCTTGTAAGTCTTAATGATTTGCAAGAAAATGGATCAAAGAAAATCAATGCAAAAAATATAGCTGTCTTCTGAAGAAGACCAAACGTAAAAAATTTGATATTCATGAACTCGTCAACGACTATGCGGCTGTATTGGAAATGATGGAACAAATAATGCGTACGCAATTCAAGGCGATCCCGTTGCCATTGAGAGAGCTTGTAGCCGAGATTGATTTACCGGCAGATATGCCAAAAGAAATGAAAAGGTTACTTACTGAGCCAGGTAATATGTATGAATTCGTGAAAGAAATGATACAGTTTACGGAAAGTCTGACAATAGATCAGAAAAAATTCAAGGAACATCTAAAATAGTTGCACAATGTTGTTGATATGGATGGAATGTATAAGGGTGTTGGGATCGAATGATTTGACGGTAGTTCTGTCACCGATAAAGAAAGATTTTTGATTACTTACGCAAACAAGTTTATCGTGAAGGACCAAGAGAAATTGCGGTATGAGCTATTTATAGACATGTATCATCTTTTTCCGGTCATTGTGCGCAGGACACGAATTTGATAGAGTCAATAACAGACCAACACATTATTTTACCTGAGGTCCTCGCAGGATGCCAGATAAGCAAGATGATCTTTGGTTGCGCCCTTATGTGGCTGGCCTTAAGTACTCTTAGCCGAATACGCTTTTCAATCTATGATCTCCAGTTGATACCGGTGACCGGATATCAGTAGCCGACTGATGAGCTACCTTTCTTACTATCCGGCGAAGTCGTGCTGCCCGCATTTTCATAATTTTGAATATCTTAGCCAATACGCCATCTACTGCACAAACCAACTGACCATGAGAAAACTTATCCTGGCTGTTTTGAGCCTTTTCCCTGTGTTGAACGCATCTTCGCAGCAATCGGAGATCGACAGTCTCAATCAATTACTTTCTAAAGAAAGAAAAGATTCCGCCCGCTTCGAGCTGATCAACGAACTCGGATTGATCTATGCTTTAAGCCGGCCTGATACTGCGTTGAAGCTGGCACAGCAGGCGCTGGATATGGGCAGGAAAGCCGGCAACCGCTTACAGGAAGCAAAGGCTCTCAATACGATCGGCAATATTTTCTGGACGATTGGCGATAATGCAAAATCCCTTGACTATTACCTGCAAGCGTTGAAAATGGCGGAAGAGATTCCAGACGACCTGTTGCAAGGGAGGGCGACGAGCAATCTTGGCAATGTTTATGCGGCACTGGGCGACGAAATGAAGTCGGTAGAGTATACCAAGAAATCCCTGGTAATCTGGGAAAAGACCAACAACCTCAATGGCCGCTGCATCAGCCAACTGAATCTTGGTGATAGTTATGAAAAACTAAACATCCTGGATTCTGCCCGCATTTATACAACCCTTGCAAATGACCTTTCGGTTAAAATCAAGAGACTCGATGTCGCTGCCTTGTCCCTGTGTAACCTTGGGAACATTTATATGAAAATGAAACAGCCCGATATTGCAATCAGCTATTTCCGGGCCAGCATGCCTCTTTGTAAACAGATAGATCATGTTGGCGGTATCAGTGCGGTGGCAATTGGCATGGCTGATTATTTTAAACTGAAAGGACAACATGATTCTACTGAATACTACGCCAAACTTTCGCTGAATGTGGCAAAGAATGGAGGTTTTATGCCTGAGGTACTGGACGCAAGCAGTTTTCTTGCGAACTATTACAAAGAGCAACGCATTATTGATAGCGCTTTTGTTTATATGCAACAAATGATCGCTGTAAAAGACACTCTTTTCAACGAAGAAAAAGCGCGGCGGGTGCAGTTGCTGAACTTTGAAGAAGCCGTTCGTCAACAGCAACTGGAATCAGAGCGACTCGCTTCAGACCAGGAAAGAAAGGCCAATATACAATATGCAATTATCGGCATTGGCGTTGTCAGTTTTTTGTTGATCTTTTTATTGCTGAGCCGTTCTGTTATTGTTACCGAAAAATGGATCAGGTTCCTTGGCATCCTGGGTTTATTACTCTTCTTCGAGTTCATTAATTTATATCTCCATCCTTTTCTTGGTAACCTTACTCATCATTCCCCATTGCTGATGTTGTTGATCATGGTGGCCATCGCGTCCCTGCTGATCCCGCTTCACCATAGGATCGAGCATTATATCACCCACAAGATGACCGCAAAGAACCGGTTGTTGCGATTGGCAGCTGCACAAAAAACAATCGCAGAATTGCAGGTAGACGAAGAGCCTGAGCATAAGGAGTGATCCATTACTTTGTTTGACATGGCTCAATCCTACAGCACAGGTGGTACCGTTTGGGTATCTTTGAAAACAGCGTTCATGTATGAACTTGAAGGCATCCGAACAAGAATGGCGCCGGTAGTGGAGTTGGAAACCTTATTGATCGAATTAGAAGCAAATACACTTTCTGATCACTTTTGGATGAAATAGACTCTGATCAAACCAATTATGAGATATATCATGTTAATGAGTCCGAAAGTGGGCGTGAGGTATTTGTAGGTTTGAAGAAACGTTATTTTATGTATTTTGATGTGATGGGGTATGTGGTTGATGAATTCGGCGGGTATCGCTCTGTAACCTGGGGTGGTGGCACCTATGCACGAGGAACTCTGATAAAGCAGATCGCATATGTGATTAGACGCCTGCTTATAGACCTAGGCCCTGACATAGACAACCAGGGAGAACCAGACCTTCAGGCGAAGGTGGAGAAAAAACGGTACTCCGATCTTGGTGTTTGAAATAGTTTTTAAGACAAAAAGACAATTAATTTCATTCAGTCAGACGCTGGCTTTTTTTCGTTGTCCAACAGCGAAGATGTATCCTTTATGCCTGTTTCTGCTACCAGGGGGATGAAGAATTTGTTGGCGATGGCGAGCCTCAAAAAGATTTTAGTTTTTCATTCATTTCCGCAAGCCCTGCGGTTTTTAACAACTCGCTTGAAATATCTCCAAGCTCAGCCAACGCTTCTTTGGGAATTATTTCCAAAATATTCGCAGACTTATCGGCTGAGCACAGATTAGAGCGGCTTAGGAAAAGAAATGTAGACATTGGACACTTCCATTTTGTAGATGCTTTTTGTGAAAAAGCCGGATGCGAATAATCCTGATGCTGTCTGGAAAGATCGGAATCTCGGATTTGAAAGAGTCATGAATGCCTCATTCATGTCAGTAGGTGAGGAAGGGAATTGCCTAATGATGCAAAACGGCGGGATCATGATCGAATTATACCAATTGCCAGCGAGCCCAATAATTGAAATTCGTGAAAGGGAAGATGGACATATTGATCACATTGCTTTTGACGTCGAAAACATAGACGAAGCTTTTTCTCAATTTAGCGTCGCAAGAATACCTGTTATGGAAGAACAACCTTTATTCCTGAATTTTGGTCTCACGGATGCAAATACTTTCATATACCAGGATCGGACGGCGAGGGGTTGGAGTTTAACCAGATACTGAGCCAGCAAGAGAATACCATTGTAAATTGAAACTAAAAAAGGCCAAAAAATCTACGCTAAGGAACGTTCTTTTTTGGCCTTACTTTCAGCCATATCATTTATAGGTTTTGATCATATTCCACCACCAGGATTTTCAGGCACAGGCGTGTTCAGTAATTGTTGTTCCCAAATAAAAGTTGTTCCAACATTACCGAAATGATTGCTGACGATTTCAGCGAAGGCTTCAACAGTTTCAAGTCTTGCCCAGTCACGCTGGAGTTCAGCACCCACCACTCGTGATGTAATGGGAGTTACACCCGCCTGAACCATACGAAGTACAGCCATATCATGCGATTCGCGAGTGACGCCGCCTGAAGCATCTGTTACAGCGTAGACTTCATATCCTTCACCAGCTGCTTGTATAGCAGGGAAGGCGAGGCATATCTCGGTCCACAAACCAGCCATGATGATCTTTTTCTTTCCCTGAGCTTTGACCCACTCGATCACTCTTGTATCTTCCCAAGTGTTAAGGGTAGTGCGATCGATAGGCTGCTGATCGGGAAATACGGCCTGTAATTGTGGGATGATATGCCCCCCGCGATCTGCTATGACAGTTGTAAGCAGCGTAGGTACGCCAAAAGCTTTGGCTGTTTTTGCCAATGTTACCACATTGTTTATCAGGCTCTGTGAATCATGACTACGAAGACCCGCAAACTGAAAGGGTTGGTGATCGATCAGGATCAATATAGAATTGTTTGGGGTCAGGAGGGCTCCGAGGCCGGCTTTGGAGTTGTTGTTAAGTTGCATGATGTTATTGTTGTGTTTGTTTGTCAGATTGACAACACAAAAATGCACCAGCAACTTCGGGCTGGAAATGAGGTTTGGTAAGAATTTTACTTGACATTTGTCAAGCCTCCAATAATCGATTATTTCTCCATTAATTGTTTTCGCACTCGACTGAGCGTTTCCGGAGTGAGGCCAAGATAAGAAGCTATCATATTCTGAGGCAGGCGAAGCAGAAACTGTGGATAGGTATTCATCAGGTCACGGAGCCGTTCTTCGCCAGTATAGCTGATGTATGCCTGTATCCGCCTGTGGGTAGCAGCATAATGCCGTTCATCCAGGATTGAAGTGAACTTCATATACGTTGGCGATAACTGTTTCATCTGGTTCAACTGTTCGTTCGTGGAAACCAATAGGTCGCAATCCTCGATCGCATCTATATTATATTGCGATGGCGTCAGTTGTGAAAAGCTTTCCCGGTCACAGATCCACCAACCCTCCAATGCAAACCGAACAATGTGTTCGTTTCCTTTGTCGTCGATGGAATATATGCGTAAAGCTCCGCGAGTGACAAACGCCATATACTTGCATATGGTTCCCTCGTGTAGCAGAAATTGCCTACGACGTAAGCTTTTTTGTACGAAAGCATTTTTTATAATCAGTGCCTCCTCTTCAGATAGAGTAGAAGAAGTGATATTTTCGATGTGTTGGCGTAGTATGTCAAACATAATCTCAGACAGGAGTGAAAGTTTTTTCTTACAGGTGACTTAAATATAGTAATTTTTTAGACATACGCAGCAGTCTTTATTATACGCGTTACCGCTGGATTACATACTACCTGGACGCTTCATGCGTTCGTAAAATTATCGTTTATATGAACTCAGACTGGTTCTTGTGGTAGTTATGATTGTTTGGAGTGTTATAGATTTCAAAAAAACCTTTAATAGGTTATTGATCACTTAAAAATGGTCACCGGCGCGTCGAACAGGGAATTATTTAGATATAGGACATAAAATTTTGGGGTAGGTTGTTTGTAAAAGCAAAATATAATAACAATCCCTACTAACTACTGTATTTTGAAATTGGAGTAGAGAATTCTGAATGCTGTCAGGTTTGAAGATAGATAATTGAAATCTTTTTTGGATGGGGTTTTCATGGCATCCATAAGTACTGATATTCTTTTATAATCCTATTACGATTCTTAATTTTGAATAAGCTCTTTACTTTAAAGGTGAGTAAATCGGTGGGTATCTATTCCATGGGCTATCAAATGTTCGATTTATAGTAATTTAGTAAGCGTTTTCAAATCGTGTCTTCCCGACTCAAAGAAAAAGACTCTTGATTTATCAAGGGTCTTTTTTTATTTTACAGGTGGCATTGTCCTCTCCTGCCGCCACCTGTGCATTATGCCCGTATATTCCATCAAATAGAGATGATAGACAGCGCATTCATTTTTGTTGCGTGTTCCGATGTAACAGTACTCCAGTACCATTAAAATTGTTTTTGTTTGAAGAGGCCCATTCGCGAGCCTTTATAGTTCTTAAATAATGCCGAAAACAAAAAGTAGATGGTATGTGACATTGCAGTTGTGTTTCTTTGTTTAGCAAAATTCCGTAGATTGGCTTTGCGGTGTGCGTCGGTAATGGCCGACGGTCGCGATTCTTATGGAGATAACCATTGCCATTTTTAGTTTGCTGATTGCCTGGTTCACCTACCGGAAGACGTTTCACGCGAAGTCCAGGGAGGAGATCGAAAATTTTGTGACGCACTATCGTGCTACCCAGGCCATGTCAAGGAAGGTGCAACAGAAACTGAAGGATTATGCCAACAATACCCCTGGTGGCTGGGACCGGCAGATTTTTAATGACGTTACCTTCCGGCAATATCTGTCAATGATCGAGCGGTCCTATGAAAGCAATCTTTCGGATAAGCTTTTGCAGGATGCGCTGGAAGGGAAGCCGTCCAAAAACTTGTTGGTATCCATGACCAAAGATTTGGAAACACAGTTGTCCGAACTGACAAAACTGTATATAGAGTTTGACCGGTGAAAAGACCAGTTACCAGTTTTCTTCATCCGGCGTCTTGTCTGAACTTTCGCACATCGGAATTAGTGTTAGTTGTCCGTAAAAACGAGTAATAAGGCATAATAGCGCAAAAAAGCCGTCTATATTTTTGAGACGGCTTATTTTTCTGATACTAATATCCCTGTTCCAGTAAATTTCTGATGTCATCTTTATTGTAGTAAACTGTACCGCCTATTTTTTTGTTCGTAGTTTTCGGCTAATTCTTAAAGACACCAGCTTGTTGACAGAACACCCAGTGTCTTCCGAACATCTGAAGTTTTGTAACCTTCCGGGCTCTCTCCGTGAACCTTTAGCTGGGATTGAAGGAATATTTAATGAGGCTTTTTCGCTCGCGAGAAAAGCAACCACCGCTGGAATTTCTTCGGCTTGACATATCTGCCGAGCGCTAATCCAGGTTTGATTCTTGTCGGAAAATTCAGTGCCATCAGGATTCATTTCTGTGTCTATAGAGCCTGGTTGAACAGTATTCACGGATACTCCTTTTTACCCAGATCCCCATGACCAACCACGCGTATATGCGGCTACTGCTGCTTTGGATGCGGCATAATCTGCGAAACCTGTTTATCTGGAACAGGCGGTTTCAAGTCATCGGAATCAGGGTTTTAAAATCCGCAATTCTATCCAGTTACCTTTAATCCATCAATGAGGTCATCTTTCAGTGTTAAATGAAACTTCAGTACTATAGGGCTTCCAGGAAATGTACCAGATACTTCTGCGGTAAGCACTCCGGTTGCCCCTGTCTCCTCATACTTCAGAGGCTTCATCGAAGATCGATACTCCTCATTCGAATGTTCAATCCATTTTCCAATTTCTTCTTTACCCTTATGGGTTTTGCCTTCGTCATGAACAATGGCCGATCTTGTGAAACAGTCTACGAAACTTTTGCTATCGTAGCTGTTGTGAGCCGCAATAAAGCGATCTACTAATTGGGGTAATTTCATAATTGTCTGTATTTATTGTTTAAAAATGTTGGTACGGCGCCTTTGGTAACTCTCGTTACCAGAGCGATTTCCCGGATAACTCGTTGTTGTAACTAACTGTCTGTTTCATAGCTTATGTTGTTTGTTAAAGAACAAATCTCGTGAAGTGGGAACCTCCGGAGAATGGCCGGATACGACTGAAATATGTTCAGATTTCCTCACCGGGGCTATTACACAAGCACCATTCATTTGACAAACTGCGTCTATGTCTTTATATTTGAGTGAGTTGTATTTTGATAAATATCAGCAAGCATCCTGGTTCAGTCAATGAAGAAAATAAAACAGCATATTCAACAGTTGACCATAGATCTTTTAAGATCCAGGTTGGATATAAATACCACGAGCAACGGCTTGTACGTGTTCGATACCGATGCAGAAGAAATGGACATTTCTTATCTCTCTCCTTACAGGTCGGATCATAACTCGATCCATTTAATAACGGAAGGAGAGGTGAAGGTGAAGATCAATTTGATAGACTATACCTTGAAAAAAAATGATCTTGTGTTGTTCACGTCGAATACGATACGTCATTTTGAAAGCGTAACCCGGGATTGCAGAGCAAAAAACCTATTGTTTTCGGATGACTACCTGCTAGGATCAGCAATACCATCGAAGACTGCGGGTGGTTTCGATTATCTATCAGGGATCATTAACCCGGTGGCGACACTCCAGCAACATCAGGCTGAATTGATCGTGGCACAACTTACTTCACTTGGATTAAAGGCGCGATTCGCGCAAACAAATTCATTCTATGCCAATGATATTTTACGATTCCTTTTTTCTGCACTCATTTTAGAAGTTGGCTCATTATATCAAATAGAGAGCAATCCATACGTTGTATCCGGTTCGCGAAAGGAATCGATTGTGCATCAATTTCTCAAACTTGTAATGAAAAAGTTCAAAGAAGAAAAAAGTGTTCAGGCTTATGCTGACATGTTACATATCACCCCAAAATATCTGACCACGGCAACGCGTGAACTGACGGGTAAGTCGGCGGGGAACCTTATTGATGACATGGTAATAGTAGAGGCAAAACTGCTCCTCAATGAGTCGGGAATGCCTATCGCCCACATAGCTGAAACTTTAAACTTCAGCGATCAGTTCGTATTTAGCAAGTTCTTCAAAAAACATACTGGCCAAAACCCAAGTGGCTTCCGCCGGTCTGTTTAATTCTGAAACGAATCAAATTCTTTTTGCAAATTCAAAATGACCTTAGCGTTTTCCAACTCAGCCCAGCCTGATTTATTTACATTGCTAAACGACAGAGCAATTCATTGTCGTCATGAATAGGAAAACCGTATTGGGTGTCGTGATAGTTTCTATGCCATGCTTTTTTCTTCAGATTACAGACTTTCTATCGCTGCACAATAACCCATAACATCAGGGGTGTTTTAAAGAGAGTGTACAAAGATTATACACTCTCTCTGGTTTCTCATCCTGTTACTTTTAGATGCTGTATTTGCCCATCAACAATAACAAAATGAAATTTTAGTACAGCAGGGCTTCCTGGAAATGTACCTGAACATTCTGCAGACAAGACACTTGAGTTGCCGTCCTCTATATAACCCACAGGTTTCATTACAGACCGATATTTCTTATTGGTTTCTTCGATCAGCTCCTGGATCTGAATTCTTCCAGTATACGGCATCCCTTCTTCAATCATAACTCCTGTTTCAGAAAAACAATTTGCAAAGTCTTCGCTGACCAAATTGTTTTGCGCCTTTATCAGATCTGTAACTACTTTAGGTAAATTCATTTTTATACTCTTTTATAATGTTTAAATTGTTGGGACTGTTCCTCCGTCAATAACGTACTCAGTGCCACTCAGGTAATTTGCTCGCGGTGACACTAAGAACCCGACAAGTTCAGCGACTTCTTCGGGCTCAGCGGGTCTACCGTACGGTATTCCACCCAAAGCCTGCATGACACCTTGCTGAGCTTCTTCAACTGTACTATTTGCATTTCTTGCAATCTCGCCTAACCATGCAACTGATGCTGTTGTATTTATCCATCCTGGCGAAACAGTTAGCACACGAACACCTTTTGGTGTAACTTCATTTGATAAACTTTTACTGTAGTTTCTTAATGCTGCTTTTGCAGCAGCATAGGGTAAAGTAGAATCATACAGGGGTAATATGCCCTGGATTGAAGCAATGTGAATAATAACCCCGCTTTTTTGATTGATCATTTGCGGTAAAAATTCTCTATCCATTCGGACAGGAGCAAGTAAATTAGACTGCAGAGTTGATTCCCAATCTTTATCAGTTAGTGCATTAAAGCCACCTGAAGGAGTTGTCGAAGAACCCAGGTTATTCACCAGAATGTCCAGCCTCCCATATTTATCCAGAATTTCCTTTGCGACATTGGCTGCTCCTTCGGGCTGGCTCAGATCAGCAGCAATGAAATGCAGGTCAGTATCTGGGTGATCAGGTTTGTTCCTTGCGGTGATGACCACAGTTGCACCTGCGGCCTTTAAGCGTGTAGCGATGGCTTGTCCGGCACCTTTGGTGCCACCTGTCACCAGTGCAATTTTACCAGATAACTCGTTGTTGTAATTAATTTGTTGTTTCATATTGATTTTTTATTGTGCAAATCTCAGGTGTACATAAACATCAAACAATTACGGACTTACGAATCGTATAGGGATAAATTTATCCCTATACCGCAAGTATCAGACTTGATGTATTTTTGTAATCATGTACGAAAAAAAGACTCTCCCTACTCTTAACTGCGGACTTGACCTTGTCGGTGAAGTACTCTATGGCAAATGGAAAATCCGTATACTATGGTTCATTCACCAGGGCAACCTCCGTCCCAGCGAATTGCAACGGAAAATCCCTGACGTTACAAGACGAGTGCTAAATGTTCAACTGAAAGAACTCGAAGACCATGAAATGGTCACTAAGAAAATTTATCCGGTCGTGCCACCCAAGGTAGAATACAGACTCACAGACTTCGGTAAATCAATCATTCCCTTAATTCAAGCCATCGGTTCCTGGGGCGATGAAAATCAAGAGCGAT
Source organism: Terrimonas ginsenosidimutans (assembly GCF_022012415.1). GTDB lineage: Bacteria > Bacteroidota > Bacteroidia > Chitinophagales > Chitinophagaceae > Terrimonas_A > Terrimonas_A ginsenosidimutans. Next base: position 30,288 of record NZ_JAKLTR010000030.1, on the reverse strand, counting down.
TGCGCCGGGTCATTTTAAAACACGCAGCATCTCTTTCCGACAAGCCCAAAAAACCATTTGAGGAGGATGCACCGGTTATCATTGCGCGATCATCTTAACTTTCGAATGAATCACACCGAGGGTTCTCAAATGTTTGTCGTAGTTCTTATACTCCTGTTGATCATTCCACAAATCTCGGTAATGGAAGTGCTCAGGAAAATGGCCAGACAGGACCTAAATATGTTTAAACTTCTTCATTAAGACGGCCTGAGAGACCATTTTGTAATTTGATCTTGATAGTCTTTACCTGAAAGTATTTGGTGCGTATGAATTAATCTCTTCAGCGTCGCTAAAGCGACCATACTATCTTTTTGAGAGTAAGATGTGTAAGGTCAATTTTTCTGGTGCAGAAGCGATTTCGAAGTGTCAGTTTGAAAATCCCGTATAGACAAAATGAACCGGTATTAAATCCCAGAATGAGAGAAAGCGCCAACTGTTTAGAAGTTTGAATATTTACTGAGCTCTTTCACTCTTCCGCCATATCCATATTTCTGTAGCATCCTTATCGGAGGTAGCAAGTATCACTATTCGACCACTTAGAAGATGATTGTTCATCAAAAATGATACTTCGTAATCCCATCTACGGGGAGTAAATACATTACCAATCTTCAAGTATTTATTATCAATTTTGAACTTTAATTTCTAAATCTTTTCGGGATCCGAACCTGTATGTTGAAGCAGAAAATACAAAGCTATTGTAGTTATCTGCACGATTTCATAACTCAGTTCTAGCAGGGGCCGAATATGGTACATCCAATCTGCGAGCGTTCAGTGTTTTGCTAATACCAATTTGTAGATTTATAATTGTATAACATCCGCTTCCCGCTCCCGCATGATCGTTACTGTATCAAGGACAAACTGATCAGGATTTTTTTACCCACTTACTTTTACTTGCGGAACTCGATTGGTTTATTAGTCAAAGTGTTTTTGCGGAGGTTGCCTTGGAGAAGGACTGCGATGTCAATGGCAATGAAAGACCCCTCGGTGAAAGTATTGATGCTCGTGTGCTTAAAAAAGTAATAGAATTAATTTTTGCGACTAAAGTTCTTGTGATGATAATTTCCCAGAATTGCTCTTTCTCTTAATGGGAGGCAGTTTCTTTTTGTATATACTAAGAAGTTTTAATAAGATGCTTATCCAGGTTCTATCCGTCATATTTACCAGGCACAGACGTAACCACGGATTTTTATTAGTGTGGTCTGGCGATATAATTGGCAGTGCTGGCCAGAAATGACGTTTCGCAATTTTGTATCCGTAGCTAATGATGACCGCTGGTAAAATCTATTGGTGTAGATGGAAATACACTTTTATTACGGATTTGTGAACGATGTTCATATCTGTATTTTTCTTGGATTCTACTAACTCATTTGAATGAAAAATTTGCTATCTGTAAATTTTATGAGGCAAAGATGACTGTAGAGCCTGTTTGATAAAAGTTATTTCAATGTAATACATAACAAGAATAAAACCAATTGTAAAGGAAATTTTCTATAGAAAATTGCCAAGCCGGTGCATCAAGCATCTGAATTATCAATAGGTGAAAAGGTGGCATCTTCCAAACCATAAAGTCGTTCCGTGATAATTTTGGAATAGCAATTTTTATTCGAGACAAAATTGGAATATTTGTTTATATTTGAACATCGTTCAGTTCTGATTTTTTTGAGTTTTTAAGGGAGCACATTTAAGGATACAGTAGGAAGACTGTTGACCGGGAGGATTTGAATTAGGGAAGAAGCTGCCATGGTCGTTTCAAACACCATAATTCAGAGTTGGACTACGTGAGGTCTGCGAACCCCCAGGATTATTATGATTCTTCAAGCCGCCTTGAATACCCTTAATCATGGAATATTCCAGGCATGAAAACCAGAGAAGTGGGAAAGTACAATAGTAATTGTCTAGGTGATATAAGAGACTGATAGGGAACTGGTAAACAAGGCCAGCTCGACTTGGAAGGCGTTACAAAGTGTATATAACCGAAAAGAGATTAAGAAGGGTATATGATAAAGAATATTCAGGTTGCCAAGCGGATGTTACCGGAGGAAACGGGGAATAAAATATTACGACGTGAACTAATTAAACAAGGCGGGCTGGCTTTATCAGGTTTGGCTCTATCCTTTCCATTAACATCATTTTTAAATTTTAACGAAATGAGAGATGACAAAAACTTCGATGTAATCATCGTTGGTGGAAGCTACGCAGGACTTTCTGCAGCAATGGCTTTGGGACGAGCATTAAAAAGAGTTTTAATTATTGATAGCGGTTTGCCCTGTAACCGACAAACTCCTCATTCACACAACTTCATTACCCAAGACGGAGAAAAGCCAAGTGTTATTGCGGATAAAGCAAGAGGGCAGGTGTTGAAATACGAAACCGTAAAATTCTTAACTGACCTTGCCGTTAATGGAACAAGGAAGGATGATGGCTTTGAGATTTCTACTCGTTCAGGAAAAGTATTCTCGGCAAACAAACTGGTTTTTGCGACAGGATTGGAAGATACAATGCCAGACATTAAAGGGTTTTCTGAATGTTGGGGAATTACTGTACTTCATTGTCCCTATTGCCACGGATATGAAGTAAGGAATCAAAAAACGGGTATTTTGGCAAATGGATATGCTGCATTTCATTTGGCCCGACTCATAGGTAATTGGACAAAAGATTTGACAATATTTACCAATGGGAAATCTCAACTGACGCAAGAGCAAACTGATGAAATCCGAAGACATGATATTTCAATAGTTGAAAGAGAGATTATCTCATTTCAACACACAGACGGAGTGATTGAAGAAATAATCTTTTCAGATAGTTCGACTTTTCAATTAAAAACTATCTATTCAAGACCTCCCTTTAGGCAACATTGTAGAATCCCGGAATTATTGGGCTGTGAATTGACGGAACAAGGTCTTATCAAGGTAGATGCGTTTCAGAAAACAACTGTAGATAATATCTTTGCCTGTGGAGATAGTACCAATCCTCTTCGATCTGTACCTTTTGCTATATCATCAGGGAGTAATACCGGAGTGTTCTTAAATAACGCGATGATAGAAGAAGACTTTTTAAAATAGCAATATAAGGTACATATAACATTGGTCTGCCGCTATGGCTCTTGTTGGTAATAATTGAGCGAGCGTCTCATTGCTCGCCGATGCCGGGGATTGATGTTTTATAATCTAACGAGCAACTGCTCTGTAGTCCGTCAGTATAGTTTAACATAGCTATTATCCTTGGCGAAGATGTTCAGCCAGGAGCGGAATCCCATGTGTATTATAATTTACAAATTCAACTCAGAAGTTCCTTCGCTTTGCATTCCGGGCAATACAGCGGTTACGTTGGTATCGCAAGGAAAGAGGAGAGTCAGGATCAATCCTGGAGAATATATTGTCTGGCCAGCCGATTTGATCATTTTTTCATTGCAGGTGCTACTTATATTTCGAAGTGCTGGGCCGGTAAAGACAGTTCGGCTCGTATTTACGGATGAGTTTGCTCTTAGGAATGTGATGAATGCTAGGAGCCCGTAACTTCCTGATAGATTCTTCTTTTCCCTGGAGCAGAACACGGAAAATTGACTTCCACTCCTCGTAAAGAATTTCGATCACTTTTTGAGAAAATGAGGATATATCCTTTTCCTGGAAGAAACGGCATCATTTGCTCAACGTTACTAAATATTGAGTTTAGAAAAATGGTTCATCTTGAGAAAAGGTATAACCGCAACTGTCCCCGGGAGACAGGCTAGGGGCTTACTCTAAAGTCAACCCCTATTTCTGCTGGCTTGCCAGTTTTTTTTTGACCCTCATCATTATAGTTCCAGGAACTAATCGAGGCAGAAATGAAAGTAGACGATTCATGAATCCTACAACCTTACTACCTTTCCCTTCTAAAAGAAGTTTAACCCCCTGCTCCGCAACAGCACGTGCCGGCATCGGCTTATTGGCTCTAAAAGCATTAGTTGTGCGCATGGCTTCGCTATTGAAACCTGTGTCTACCGGACCGGGACAAAGTGCCGTCACGACAACCCCTGTATGTTCCAGTTCTGCAGCAACAGTGTCCGAAAACGCAAGGATAAAGGCTTTAGTTGCGGAGTAAACAGCGTAATAAGGAAAGGGTAGGAATGCCAGTAAGGAGGATACATTCATTATCCTCCCGGTCCCATACTCTGCCATTTCTCTTGCAAACAACTTGGTCAATACAACTACGCTGGAAACATTCAATTCGATCATCTTAAGCTCATCCGCTGCTTCTATCTCAATAAATCTACCATAATGCCCTACGCCTGCATTATTGATCAGGGCTGTTACCAGCAATTCTTGCCGTTTTATATCCTGATACAGCTCAGTCGCGGCACGTGCATCGGTTAAATCTTTGACGATATAATAGACCGACACGCCATATTTTTGGATGAGTTCTTCCCGCATTTGATTAAGTTTTTCATGGGATCGGGAGACCAGTATCAGATTCTTGTTTTTTTGGGCCAACAGGAAAGCCATTTCATAGCCGATTCCTGAGGAAGCACCTGTTAGCAATATATACTCTTTCATGTAGTATTTTTTAGTGGATAAGGATGGTTGTTTTTATCTATTCCAGTGGGCATTTATTCTTTGTCATCGATTCGCGGAGGAATCAACTTGTACATCACCGGCGTTACAATTCTGGCAAGCACGGTCGAACTGATCAATCCGCCAATCAGTACAATTGCCAGGGGAGATACAAGTGGGTTGGGGTTTAATGCGATCGGAAGAAGCCCGCAGATGGCGGTGATCGAAGTAAGAACCACGGGCAGGAAACGTGTTTCACCCGCTATATTAATTGCTTCATCAATACTATGACCTTCTGCCCGAAGCTGGTTGGTAAAGTCGACAAGTAACAATGAATTTTTTACCTGGATGCCAGAAAGCCCGATAAAGCCGATGATCGATACGAGTGACATGGGATTGCCGGTTATCAATAAGAATATCACGCCGCCTAAAATACCCAGCGGAATGATGGATAAAACGATGATAATTCCTTTGAATGTTTTGAACTGCAACAGTAGAACGCCGATAAACAGAAACCCACTCAAGAGTATTACTGCCAGAAAATTTCCACCGAGTGCGTCGCCTTCGGATTCCGCTTCGCCTGATAATTTGTAATAGTACCCCGGCGGAAGTTTGAGCTGATCCAGTTTTGGTACTATATCCTTTAAAATGTCGTTTGCGTAAACATTGTCTTTTGTAAGAGAAGTGACTTTAGCAAATCTCGCTTTGTTGAAGTGATTGATCGCTGTTGGAGAAGACTCAAATGCAATGCTGGCGATCTGGTCTAGTTGTATCGGTATACCTTGGATATTATTTACATATAGATTCTTCAACACATCAAGGGTTGAAAACTTTTCCCGTGGAAGGGTGATTACGACATTTCGTGCATCACCTTTATCGTCGATATAATCGCCGACATTGAGCCCGGCGACAGCCATTCGCACAACTTTATCTATATCGCTGGTGAGTACCCCTAATGTTCTTGCCTTTTCTCTGTTGATCACGATCTTTACATCAGATTTATTTACATTCAGTTCATTATTGATGTAAAACGTTCCCGGGTGTTTGCGAAGGATGTCTTCTATCTTAAAAGATAATGCCTGTAATGTGTCCTGATTTTCACCAAACACGCGGACTACGATGTTTGCTTCAATGGGAGAGCCCTGTTCGAAATCTTTCACCTCCACTTTAGCGTAAGGGAAATCTTTGAATTGCTGACGTAGTTTCCTGATCAGGTCTGTTTTGAGTTTAGGTGTTGCTTCGTCTTCCAATTGAACGAATATCTGTGCAAAGTCAGACTTGATATCTTGCTGGTGCACGTTATAATAGATCTGCGGATTTCCTTTGCCGACATTGGCTGTATAGTATACGATCTCCTTGTGATTTTTAAGTTCTCTTTCGATCAGTTTAGTCACACGGTCACTTTCGGGGATATCCGCTTGCAGTGGCAACTTCACATTGATTAGGAACATTGGTTTTTCTGATGTGGGAAAGAGTTTAAAGCCAGCGAGGGGAAATAACAGAAAGGCCAGCACACTCAGGGCGAGTGAAATAGCGATCGACACTTTTGGCCATTTCAGAGCCTTCGGCATGATCCTGCGGTAAGAGAAATTCAGGAACTTTTGTAAGTTTCTCAGGAAGAAGTTTCCTTCTCCATGAGTGTGTGTTTTCAGCAATCTGCTTCCGATGAAAGGAACTAGCGTAAGGGCAACGAGCATGGAAGCCAGCACGCTGGTGATAACGGCCATCGGCAGGCTACGGAGAAATTCACCGGCTACATCCGGCAGGAAGGCGAGAGGAAGAAAAGCGATCACTAGTGTAGCCGTACAACCCACAACGGCCATTCCTATCTGCTTCGTTCCTTTCAGGATTGCATCCTTTTTGGAGTGGCCTTCTCGCAGCCATCTTTCAATGTTTTCCACCACAACAATGCTGTCATCTACCAGCAGACCCAAAGCTACCACGAGGCCAACGATACTTAACTGGTTAAGGGAGTAGCCCAGCAAATTCAGGGTGATCAAACCGAGTGCAAGCGACAGGGGGATGGAGATCATCACGATCAGGGAAGCTCTGAATCCCAGGGGTAGAAGGGTGATCACAACCAACGCGATGGCCAGTATGAAATCAAATCCGAGATGTCCTAGACGCTGTGATACCATGTCCGCCTGATCAAAATTTTTCACCAGGTTTATATTTTCCGGCAGATCTTTCACAAATTCATCCAGTACGGGCATGTATTCGTCTTTTACGTTACTGATGTTGACATTATCTTTCATCGCAGCAGTAACAAGTACACATCGGTTTCCATTGATACGAGTGATGTGATTGACCGTGCCATCTTTATAACTCACCTCGGCCACATCTTTCAGGTAAATAATCTTACCGTTTGCATTATAAATAACTGTGTTGGCGACATCATCGACGTTTTTTAATTTTCCGCTTGTCTTTACGTTGAAGACTTTACTGTCGAGATTTATACTTCCCCCGGGAATATTGGCCGCTTCACTCTGCAGGCTTCCAATCACGACGTTTAGTGGAATTCTCAGCTGGGCCAGTTTATCCAGTTGCATATCTATACGGATCTCTTGTTCCGGAATGCCGGCATATTTGACTTCCTTGAGATTGGTGATTTTCTCCAACCTGCTTTTCAACAGATCAGCTTCGTCGCGTAGGGCTTTGGCCGAAGCGGTATTGGAGACAAGGGCAACCTGGAGAATTTTAACGTCGGCCGAAGAAACCTTTTCTGTTTTGATGAGATAAATGTCTTTGGGAAGTTCGCTGTTTTTCAGGGAGTTGATTTCTGTGGAAATCTCCTGGTATTTATTATCTACATCTACTCCATATTTGAATTTGGGTTGGATTACTGCAACACCATCCTCAACATAGGTCAGTATCTTATCGATATTCTCCAGCCCGTATATCTTGTTTTCTATCGACTTCACCACCTGCTCCTCCATATCTTTAGGGCTGGTACCAGGGTAGATCACGGTAATGATGTACTGGGGTGGATGCGTGGTAGGATCTTCCGATCTCGGCATCGTGAAAAGGGTCAATACACCTACGACCGCCACGAGTAGAAAGATGATCAGCGTGAACTGATAATTCTTTACAGAAAAGTTTGTGATTTTCATGTCGCGGTTTATTGAATGATTTTGATGGAAGATTGCTCATTGAGGTAAGCGCTGTTTGACACGACAATCTGTTCGTCGTTGGAAAACTTGTCTTTCAGGTACACTTTATTGTTGTCAAACTTCAGTATGGTGACCGGTATCTTTTTAACCTTGTTAAGCCCCTGCGTTGTAAACACGTACCCTTTATTTCCGTCGGCTTCGACAAGGGAAGCATATGGGATGACCATCATATCCCCGGTATTTTTCGTTTCGATCTCGGCTTTGCCGAATAATCCGACAGCAGGTGTTATAGCTCCGAGTGCCATCTTTAACTCTATCTGGAAAGAACTGCTGGCAATATCAGCCGCCTGTGACTTCCGGAATACTTTAGCCGGGAAGACTTGCTCGGGGAAGGCGTCCAACGTGACTGAGGCTTTATCGCCGATCTGGATAGTGGCCCATTCTTTATCCGTTACGCCTACTCTGAGGATCCAGTCGGAAGCTCCCGAACTTTCATTGATGGCGAGTACCGGCATTCCAGCATTGACTACCTCTCCTTCGTTGGCCAATTTCTTCGCAACGAAGCCGTTTGCGTCAGCATAGATATATGCGTACCTCTTGTTAAATTCAACTGCATCTACCGTCTTTCGCGCAATATCCAAATTGGTCTTTGCATTCTGCAATTGTTCGAGTGTGGCAACGCTATCGCGATAAAGGTTATCTGCCCTGGTAAAATCTCTTTTTGCTTTTTCATAGCCGAGACTGGCCTGCGTTGCCTGAGCGTCTATTTCTGTTATTTTAAGCGTGGCCAACAACTGTCCGCGTTTGAAAAACTGGCCTTCAGACACTTTTATACTTTCGATGATCCCGCCGATTTTGAAAGAATAATTTACTTCATTCTCCGTGGTTAGTAAGCCGGTTGAAGCGATTGAGAAAGAAGATGTCAACCGCTCAACGGCTATGGTCTTTACAGGAATCGTTTCATTGGCAAAGGTTGTCGCTTGCTGCTGATCTTTTTTTTCTACGCAAGAAGAAAGCAATGTTGTACCGGCTAGAAGCCAGAAAACAATTTTAGTTGTATACATAAGTTTTTTTTTATTTGATGAGCAATCCGGCATTGGCCCTTTCGATCTCTGATTGCCTGATCCATGTGTCATACAGGGAAATATTTGCCTGCAGTTGTGCTGAAACGAGTTGATTTTGCGCATCGAGCAATTCGATGAAGAGGGCCGAGCCTTCTTTGTATAGTCGTAACATATCTCTGTAATATTTCTCGGATGCATCAACCTGAGAGAGTGCTGCCTGGTAATTGATCACAGCGGCTTTGAACGTATTGGCGGATATTTTTACCTGTAATGCCAATTGCTGTGATACATAGCTGGTTTGAGCTTTGATATTATTCAAGTCGGCCTCCGCCTGTTTTACTTTATGTTTGTTTTTGCCACCAGAAAAAATGTTATATTCAAGAGAAAGGCCCAGAAAATAATACCTGGTGTTACTGTTGACCTTGAAATCAAAGCCCTGCGAACCGACGTCAAGGAAGGAATTCAGCTTTGGTCTTTTGTAAGAGTTGGCGAGCCCTACCAGGTTTTCGCTGATCGCTGAAGCGGTATTTAATTTGAGTAACTCTTCTCTGCGATTTACAGCTGTATCGCTTAGAATATTTATATCAGGAATGGCAGCGAGTGAGTCGGCAAGGATTGCGGAATTGAGGGGTTGATTAAGGAGAAAATTGAAATAGGCTTTCGCATTTTCCTGTGTCTGTTTTTCGGTATTAAGTTGAGCATTTATCTTAGTTACCTCATTTGTGCTCCTGATAACAGAAGTACGGTTTACTTTTTCATTGTTGAAAAGCGAAGTATTGATACGCTCATTTTCTTTCACCAGCGAGAGGGCGCTTTCATAGATACGGATTGCCTGCGTTGCTTTTAGATAATTATAATATGCGATCTTGATGTCTTTTGCGAGTTCTCTTTTGTAAATGCCGATTTCTGTTTTTTGCAGATCATATTGTTGTCCCTTTATCTTTTTATTATAATTCAGTTCAGCATTTATTATGGGGTAGATGGTATGAAGCCTGGCATCATAAAAATTATCCGGATTCAATAGGACGCTTTGGTTTTTAACCTGCGGAAAATTATTGCTTGCAGTCAGTTGGTTAAGTGTGGCGTAGACAGGATTCATCAGATCACCAATGGGGATATCCACTGTTCGCCCGCCACCAGCAAGCGTATAGGTGCTGTTGAAACTCACAGTCGGAAAAAATAGTGATTTTGCCTCCTTCAATGCATAAAGATTCTTTTCAAGAATGAATTGTTGCTGCTTTACGCTTTCGTTGTTACCCAATCCGAACTCTACATATCGTTCCAGATGGGTTTGGGAGGAAGCGGCATAGGGAACTGCCACAGCGAATGATACAGCCGTGATAAAACGTCTCATTGATCGTTGTTTTTATAATGAACATTGTTCAGTAAAGGCGCAAAAAAAACTTATAGTCTGGTAATTAGTTTTGCAAACTCTGCAAAGCCTTCGGACACGATGGTCTCAGGGTTCTTTATGTTTACGCCGATACATCGTTTGCTGATCTCCAGGCTGCACATGCCGTGCACAAGGCTCCAGACCATGAATGCCAGCGGTTCAGACTTATGGCCAGTGAAATGACCTTCGGAAATACATTGTTTTACTGTAGTATGCAACACATCAAACGCGCCCTTCCCTTCATTCCATTCGCCTTCATTAATGGCATCGAGGAACTCCATGGGCGCTTTCAGGTTAAACATTAGGTCATACATATCCGGATTATCACCTGCGAATTGAATATATACCTTGCAAAGGGCTTTTAGCCGTTCCAGAGGATCGCTTACGTTATATAAAACTTTAAAGTCACCGCTGAGCTGAGAAAACCCCTGGCTATGCAAGGCATACAATATGGCATTCTTATCTTTAAAATACAGATAAACAGTCCCTACGCTGTAATCGATGCTTTCAGCGATGCTGCGAATGGTAGTTTGCTCGACGCCCTTCTCAACAAACAGCTTCTTAGCTGACTTCAATATCAGGTTTCTCAAATCTTCTTTTTCCCTGGCTTTTCGATCTGCAATCCCCATATCATTCAATTATGGCACAAAATAAATGAACATTGTTCATTTATCAAAATTTATTTTTCAGATGAGTCTTTCGGAATTACTGATTTGACCGCAATATTGAATGCAGCTACAGGGCGGTTTTATTTAAATACACGACCTCCGTGTTATGTCAAACTTAATTTTCTTCGGGCAGGCCCACTGCTTCACCGTATAAACGTGAAGACTGTTTTTTACACGTCTTGCAGTCTGAAGAGTGCGGGCGTTGAGATGCGCAAAGCGGGGCATACTTCTGTGACCTATTTCTCTTTCCAATTGTTCGATATAAGTTTGTGCGACAGTCTTGTTCGGATGTCAATGACGACCAATAACACCGGGCAACAGCTGTTGCTATCTGAATCATTAACCGAAATTATGAGCGCGCATATGGGAAGCTATAAACGAAGGGACTTGAATGACCGTTATTACCAATTGGAAATTTTTGAATGTCCTAAGGAAATCATACTCTTTGCAGCGGGGTTAGGGAGCGATAACGTCACTATCGAAAATTTCTCGCACTATGGCAGAAAGCGTGCTGACTTTCGATTTGAGATACTCACAGGAGAGTTATCGTTGAATCCATTATTGAAAAAGTTTGATGTCGATATATCAATTACCAGGATTGATTTTTTAAGGTTTATTGATGTGTGGGACGAACAAGGCTGTTATGCGGTTTTTCATGACATCACTCCACTGAAATTCAAGGCAACTGATTTACCGGAAAGTCAACGGTACCCCGCGTTACTGAATTTTGGTTGGACGGTTGAAGTAGCGGTTCCCGGTGCGGCTTCAGATGGATGGGCCAAGATCACCTCTCCCAATAAGAAAATCATAGAGCAGATAGAACAGGAACTGAATATCTTCCGTTAGCAATGCGGCTGTAAACGGCATTTCATCATATTTCTGTGTCGTTCATTTTTTCTTGTTACATTTTCATCAGTAAAGAATCAGTATGAAACAGATTATTCTCGTGGAAGACGATCCCGCCATCACCGATACGCTCAGGCTCTTCATTCAGGCAATGGGTTTTGAACTTACCGCTTATCGTGACGGCAATGCTATTCTTTCCGGATTGAAAACCTTACCTGATCTATTCCTGCTCGATAAACAATTGCCCGGCATAGATGGTCTTGATATTTGTCGTTTCCTGAAGTCAAAAAAAGAAACACAAAACATCCCGGTTGTCATAATGTCAGCAAGTCCGTCAGTTATCCCCCTCTCAAAACTTGCAGGTGCGGACGAAGTTATAATCAAGCCCTACGAGTTGATTGAAATGCGTGAACTGCTCTTTAAATTTATTCAATAGCCTTTATTTTTAGTGACTGGTATTTTTTTGCTCATTTATCTTTTTGTTATTTTCTGTTCTTTAACTGTTATACTCTCTAAAGGATTTTTGATACACGAATATCTTTTTTCGGCTAACTGACATGAATTATTTACGGCCCATTTATTGCAATAGAATTTTCACTTTTGTGAATGATAAGCCTGCACAATGGTGATGGGGCTGTTGCTTTTGATGATAATGTGTGGTGGAATGCTTTACTGGTTGATCAGGCTTTTTCTTACATCAAACAGGGTATACATGAAATCACCATTCATCGACATTATTGAGGGCATTACGCCAGATCCTAATCTGCTGATGTGGAAACATGAAGATGCGGATAAGGAGATCAAGAACGGAGCGAAGCTTACTGTACGTGAATCGCAGGTTGCTGTTTTCCTGAACGAAGGTCAACTCGCAGATACGTTTCTGCCGGGTCTTCATACGCTCGCAACCGAGAATATTCCGATCTTAAGCCGGCTCAAAGGATGGAAGTATGGATTCAACAGTCCATTTAAAGCCGACGTCTACTTTATCAATACTCGCCAGTTCGTTAATCTTAAATGGGGAACGCCGGCACCGGTGCTGATGCGTGATCCGGAATTCGGCCAGGTCCGGATCAGGGCGTTTGGTACGTTTGATATACAGGTAAAAGATATCGCCGCTTTTTTCCGGCAGTATGCGGGTTCTTATAAGACATTCTCCATTTTTGAATTGCAACATGAGTTGCGTGATTTTATTGCGCCAAAATTCGGAGAAGTACTGGCTCAACAGAATATTTCGGTGAAGGATGTGGCAGGTAATGTGACAGAACTTGGCCGTAAAGTAGAGCCCTATCTGCGGCCATATTTTGCACAGTTCGGAATTGAGCTGGTCACGTTTACTATCACCTGCGTTACTCTTCCCGAAGAAGTTTCTGCGCATTACGATAGGATCACCAATATGAATATGGTGAGTGATATGGATAAGTATACCCGGTTCAATACGGCACAGGCCATCGGGGAAAAAGGTACGGCACTGAACGAGGCCACTGCAAATACGGTAGCAATGGGGATAATGATGAATCAGGTTCAGCAGGGTCAATCGTCCACTCCGTCCTTCACGGATAATATCGCCGGAAGACTGCAGCAATTGAAAACACTTTTTGAGAATGGCCTGATCGATGAATCGGAATACAAAGCCAAAAAAGCTGAACTGATTGAAAAACTGTAAATCATGTCAGACGGAAAGAAATCTCTTACATTACTGGAGAAGATGAAACAGAAGGCCATGATGCAGAAATCTTATGGGGGAGAATTTATTGAGGAGTCTGCAAAGCTTACTGCCAGGGTTTGCCCGAACTGTGGTGCTGGGCGCGCCGCTCATGATGGGTTGACACATTGCGCCTATTGCAGTTTTGAATTTCTTTCTGTGAAGCTGACTGATGGCATCAATATCAAAAAACAGGATAATTCCTCAAATACATAAGCATGCCCGGATTTTTTGAGAAGACAGCAAAAGATGGTCAGAATAGTGAAGCTATAAAGGAAATACAGGAAACCCGGGACCGGTTCATTGTTTTCATTGGCAAGCTGGAAGATAAATTGAAAGAGTTTGGTGAGGCTTCGATACCGGAACTGCAATCATTGCTTGATACGGATACAGATGAGTTCAAGAGAAGTTATCACAGAATGAGAGCTGCAGTGCTTGGACAGATCGAAAGCATAAGGAAAAAGGCGGTCGATGTGAAGGAGGAGAAAATCGATACGCTGTGGTATTCCTATAATGATCAGAAGATCCCTAAGATGTGTTACCAGTTTCGTGATGAGTGTTACGAAAGGCATCACCAGCTTGATGCGCTTTGTTCGGCTTACAGGGAACGGGTGGAAGATACCGGCGTGGAAGATTTCGAAGTAAAGTATCAGCGGATCCTGGATGAGCACGATGCTATCAAGGGTAAGTTCCGTTGTACACAATGTGGAAGCCCGATCACGATTGACAGGATCTATTTTACCACTACCTATATCACGTGTGTGGCCTGCCAAACCAGGAATACGTTTGAGCCAGGGTCACAGGCAAGGTTGCTGGAACATGTAGCCCGAAGTCTTGCTGAGCAAAGAACAAAGCAATTGCTGAAAGAGCACGATGCGATACCGGAGAAAGTGCATGATCTGTATTTGCAGGCCCATCGCCTGGAGTTAAGCCTGATACATGAAAAGGATAAAGGTGTTCTTGCGCAAAAGAGAAAGCAGATAGACGAGCGGCGGAGTCAAAAAGAGGTGTTGGAAAAGAAACGCCCGGATCTGTACTACACCTATCTGCGGGCGATGTTTGATGAATGGAACAGCCTCAACCCGGCACTGGCGGAGGAACATGAAAAATTCTATACAAGGTTATTGACCGATTACAAACAGTATAAACTTTAAGCGATCAGACTATGAGCAATCCCTTATTAGAGCCGATCCACGGCGTTTCTTTGTATGATTATGCAGCAATATCTGCAAAAATGGCTTCCGGTATTGATGTAAAGGAGATCTGTAAAAAGCTTGGCATCGAGCCCGCAGTGTTCGAAGAAGCGTCTGCATTGTGGGTAACGCGTATGCAGGAAGATGGTACCTGGGAGGTGACAACACAATTCGGGCAGTACTTCGGAGACGCGGAGAATCATCCAAAGCTGAAAGACCTTCAGCCGGAAGTTAGTGATGAAGGAAAAGATAACCTGCAGAAAATGACCACAGACCGATACTTTTATGAAGAGTTGAATGGCGCAAGACAGGCGGCATACGAATACGGTTATGATGGAGCACAATGGATCCAGGACAATTTTGGTATCTCACTCGGAGATTTTCAGGGCGTGGCGATGAAATGGATGCAGGTGCAGAACCAGGAGATGAGCGGAGGCAATTATGAGAACATTCAGCATTATGTTGATCATCAACAAAAAAAGCAACAGGAATATGCAGCAAAGTTTGCTGCGGAACAGGGAGGGAATGTGGCGGATGATGTGGAGTTTTAAGGGACGAATAGAATGTATTTAAGTAAGCGCCCGGATCATAGTTCCGGGCGTTTTAAATTGAAGTAAATGAGAAGATAAGGAACTGAACATGAGCATTCACTATCCTCCCTCTTCAAATCAGTGCAGCTAACTATCCTGTTTATTCTTCTTCCCACTGCGTTAGATCGTCAACAGGAGCTGGTAATCTTCCTTCCAGCCATTGGGCCAGGTCGTTGGGGGTGAAGTCCGGTGTTGTCGATTCAATAACCCAGGATAAGAACTCCCGTGCTCCGCCATTGAGATATGGGGGAGGAGACACCGGGTAAAATGCAGTTGGCAGCCGCTCTTCAACCGAGATATAGTTTACAACAAATGCGAGCTCCTGTACTACTCTCCACGATAATGGATGATCAATGTCCAATTGAAACTTTATCCACCATAAACCGCTGTCTGTCCTTCCTTTTGCAATAGAGTGACCCATGCCCGGAAGCTTTTGCATGAAAGCGATAAGGCTGTCAAAATATCCCATATTTTAAGGATTTTCCCGAAAGTTCATTCGATGGTCATCGGTCATCGGCCATCGAGCTAGTGTAGAAAGATATCTTAACTAAATGACATTGCTGTTAAATCCCCTGAAAGAGGGATTTACCCGTCTTCCAACAAAAATTACTTTTATCTCAAGGTCTAAACAACAACAATATGAAAAAAATAATTCTTTCTCTGCTTATCATCGCGCCGCTGATGCTGATGGCGCAACGTTCTTCCACCGAAGATTTTGGAAAGTTTACCAATGCGGAAGGCGCCGCTATTAAAGGCAGCTCATTAGCGCGCGGATTCGAAAGGCAAATAGAAGTCGACAACCTTGTTGCCGCTTCAACGAATAATAATACTTCTCTAAGCTTCTCCATGCCCGCCGGCGCTGCAACAAATGAATTCCGGAATGCACTTAACAATGGAAAGAAACTAAAGTCCGGGGAGATCGTCGTTACTGTACTGTCTGCAGATCGGCGCATAACAAAGCACAAGATCAATATGGAAGACATCACCGTATTGTCTTGCGAGGATAAAAACGGGAATACATTGTTAACGCTCGATGCAACACGTATTGGGTGGACGTATTACACCAGTGATCGTTCGGGTAAGCAAACCATCAGCAGCAAGAGTGGGTGGGATGCTGCTAAGAAACAAGCCTGGACGGGATTCTGAAAATTAAAACTCCTGCATTATGAAACGACTTGAATATGCTGTAGTCTTTGTACTTGTATCATTCCTGGTCACATCGTGTAAAACAGTTCCGGTAACCGGCCGGAAACAGTTAAATCTTGTTCCCGAGTTCATGCTGAATGAGATGTCATTTACTCAATACGATTCAGTAGTGAAAGTTAGTCCAACGCTTTCTTTATTTGACAGCAGAGCAATGATGGTGAATAGAGTAGGATCGAGAATACAGCGGGCTGTCGAAAGTTATATGCAGCAGAATAACCTTAATAAAGATCTGAAGAATTTTCAATGGACATTCAATACGATCGATGAAAACCTGGTAAATGCCTGGTGCATGCCGGGAGGGAAGGTGGTGGTGTATACGGGACTGTTGCCGGTTTCTCAGACAGAAGCCGGGCTGGCGGTAGTGATGGGTCACGAAATTGCACACGCCATCGCACGCCATGGTAATGAACGAATGAGTGACGGATTGCTGGTCGGTCTGGGAGGGCTTGTATTACAGGAAGCGCTCAAAAAGAAAAAGGAGGAAACCCAGGCGTTGTTCCTGGCTTTATATATGATCGGATCAAACCTCGCGCTTGCGCTTCCTAATAGCCGCATGCAGGAAAGCGAAGCAGATAAGCTGGGGCTGATCTTTATGAGTATGGCGGGATATGATCCGTCAGAAGCTGTTCCTTTCTGGGAGAGAATGGCGTCAGTTAACAAGAATAAGGTGCCGGAGTTTTTGTCCACTCATCCGGGCGATCAGACCAGGATCAAAAATCTGCAGGCTTTGATCCCGGAGATAAAAAGCAAGTATTATAGTGAAAGACAATAGGGCTTCTTATGGTATCTGCGATTTCTTCTGATACAGTTGGGGAGTGGTACCCGTATACCGGCGAAAGTCTTTGATGAAATGAGCCTGATCAAAGAACTTATGCTCATGACAAATATCCATCAACGACTTTTGCTCATTAAGGTCGTTCAGCACGGAATGAAAGCGGATGATCGAAGCAAATTTCTTTGGGCTGGCTCCTACAAGTTTCCGGAAACGCTTCTCAAGCGGACTTTGACTGATCAGTAGTTTCTTACTGAGCGCCGCCATTTGTACGCTTCCTTTATTTGCGCAGATCAGCCTGACCGCATCCTTTATAACATGATCCTGTTGGATATCCTTCAGTTGTAAAAGGAAGAATCTTTCCATGATAGCAATCCGCTGCTGATCCGTTGTAGCTGCGGCCAGTTTTTCTTCCGCCTGTCTTACTTTTTGTTTGTCAAAAATATTGTCCAGCGAAATGCTGAGATCAAATAATTCGTTTGCCGGACAAACGGTGAAATTTCCGAGGCCTGTTTCAGTAAAGTAAACCAGTACTGTTCCTGTCTCCGCATGGCTTTTAAAACTACGGACGCTATCCAGTATGCCCGTGATGCCAGCCCCTGACAATGTCATTTTCTCCTTGTCGCGGATCACCGAAAGACTGCCGCGATATTGAAATCCTAATACCAGCCCGGTTCCCGGAAAAACCTGGTATGCCTGCTCCCCACTACTCTCGGAGATCACAAACTGCCGAATATAGGGCCGCAGCCGCTCGCATGGTATGATCGTTTCAAACTTCATCAATATGCCGAAGTTGAGATAAATCGGGAGATGATACTTCTTCAGTAGAACTATTAATTGCAACTATGTTGCAAAGTAGTTATCTTTGACCTGCTGAATTTTTCACAATCAACTCTTACTATGAGCAAACTGCAACTGTACGATGTGATCATTGTTGGTGGAAGCTATGCTGGCCTTTCGGCTGCAATGACCCTTGGCCGCGCGAAAAGATACGTTCTTGTGATCGACGATAATAATCCCTGTAACAGGCAAACTCCGCATTCCCATAATCTGATCACGCATGACGGCGAACCTCCTGCTGAGATCAGGCGAAAAGCTCTTGAGCAGGTGATGCGTTACGACACAGTTTCTTTTTATGATGGAACTGCGATTGCAGTGAATAATCGTCAGACCTATTTTGAGACCCATACATCGCAGGGGGATGTATTCAGTTCCAAAAAAATAATTTTCACTACCGGCGTAACCGATATCATGCCTTCCATCAAAGGTTTTGCAGAGTGCTGGGGTATTTCGGTATTGCATTGTCCATATTGTCACGGATACGAAGTAAAGGATACGCCGCTTGCCGTTATCGCCAATGAGAAGATGGCCTATGAATACAGTAGGTTGATCCATCACTGGAGTAAGGATTTGAAGCTTTTTACCAATGGGAAATCCACCCTTGCGGAGGAGCAGACCGCTGCTTTGAGATCGCATGGCATTGAAATCATAGAAGATGAGATAACAGAGCTGCAACATAAAGGTGGCGAATTGAAACAATTGATCGTGAAAAGCGGAAAAGCATATCCCCTGACTGCTGTTTTTGCGAAAGCCCCATTCACGCAACATTGTACTATTCCTCAGCAGCTGGGCTGTGAGTTGAATGAACAAGGTTTGATCAGGGTTGATGATTTTCAGCATACCAATGTTCATGGCATTTTTGCCGCGGGAGATAACAGCACGCTATTCCGATCGGTGGGTGTGGTGATTGCCGCTGGTATTAAAGCAGGTGCAATGGCGAATCATCAATTAATAGAAGAGGAGTTCCGGTAATGATCACAAGGTACAATGGAATTATGAGGAACACAAGGTGTGAGAACGGAAATGCACCGCCATCAGGTGGTTCAAATACAGTGGAGCCTATGGGTCATTGCGTTTTTAACAGCGATGGAACCATGCAGGTTCCTGGCAATGATAAAAGGGCGGCAGGCGGGGATCAGTAATCTTCGCTAGACAAAGCTTACATAAGATGGATTGATATTGCCTTCGGGATCAGTCCGGATTTTAAAACTTATTTGAAGAAAGTGTACCATCTTTTCTTTTTTACAACATGCCAGTTGCTTTGCTTAATAATGCCCATGTAAGTTTTTTTCAACCGGTCAATATCAAAATAGGGTGATTCCAGTTCAAATTGTTTCTTATAATGATACACTTTGAAAAAACCTTCTACCGGCCAGATATCGATCAGTTTTGTCATTCGCAGGTACTCTCCATAAACGACAGTTTCGGATGGCAAAGCTGACTGATGTAATTCGGCAAGAAAGCTTTCGAATGTATAACCTTTCGGTTCAAGATAATGCTCATGAAAATGCTGCCATACTTTGGCTGACCACAGATACGGTGAAGGTCCATAGTCCCATCGTTTACCATGTGTGCCGAAGTGGTCGCGGACCGAGCTGAGCGCCTTTACATAGAAAAGTTCTGAGGAATCATGACCGATGATCTCCATCGTGTCAAGAAAAGATTTCCCTTCATGCATGATAGTATACGGCGTGTTGTCATCATACATGAAATCGCTGACATAAAAGTCACGGATAAATTCACTGTCCGAATCAATGCAAAGATAATTATGGCATACTCCAAGCTTGTAAAATTGGGCTTTAACGATCTGCTGATAGACCCAGCCATGTGTCATATTTTTGCAGGTGACGATCTCGCTGTCCTTTATCAGTATGATGTTTCCTTTGATCCTCTTCCGGAAGAAATCATGATCCATATCGTTTACTGACATGTATACAGGAATATCATCCCTGTTGAACTTCTCAATAGAGCGAAGAAGATTCTCTGCCCGTTCATAGTCGGGCTTGTATGTTTTGATATAGAGAACGATTTTTTCCAAAGCTTTATGTGTATGTAGTGAATGCCTGTGTTGTTACGGTGTAATGTTCAATGCCTTGTCGAGATCCGCATAAACGGCCGTCTTTGAAAAATGTTTTTTAAAGTAAGCCCTTCCCAGTTCGCTTTGTTTTTTATATTCCGTATCGTTGTTGAGCAGCAGCATAATATTCCCGGCAAAGCTTTTTGCATCATTTGCGACAAGGCAACCGTTATTGCTTTTATCGGGAATGCCGTCTATACCGCCGGTGGTACAAACTACGGGCAAACCGAATGCCATTGCCTCTATTACTTTGATCTTGATCCCGGTTCCAGAGAGCATGGGACAGATAGAAACGCTTGACCTGTTGTAGTAATCATCCAGCTTCCCGGCAAACTCAATGCGGGTGATATTGGGGATGTTTTGCGGAACATGCTGAAGTATATTTCCGATGATGCAAATATTCAGATCTGCAGGAAGTAAAGGGTACACCTCATCCAGGAACCATTTGACAGATCGTTGGTTATGGGGGCTATGTGTTGCTACATAGATCAGGTCAAACTCGGCAGGCTTAGGCTCAGGCATCGGATCATCCTTCATCATTGTAATAAAATGGACCTTGCCGGGGAAGAACTGTTTGAAAAAGTAAGTCTCTTCCATCGAGATCGCCCAGATCTGATCAAACTGTCCAACTCTTTGCAATTCATCTCCCATTGCCGCACCGATATTGATCCCGGGATCATGCTGGTGCTGGGATGTAAGCAGGTCATGGGTGTCAATGATCGTAACCGCATGCTGCAGAAAAGGATTATCTCTGATCAGGTCCGCCCAGTAAGCATAGCTGATAATGATGTAATCATATTTATTCTTTTGCAGAATAGCGTCGAACTGATCACGCAGATGCAGCGTGGTATGATTAGGGATTGAATGTTTTGCTCTTCGCAGCTTCTTTTCAAACAGGATGTGTTTGATCTTGTAAGAAAAAAAATAATGGAGCGAATTCGTTTTGACGGGTTTTCTTCTCAGCACCCAAAGATTCGTGGCGAGTGTTGCTTTTTCAAAAGCCTCAATGGTTTCCTTTGTATAACGTCCCCAATGTAGTTTGCTGATAAAATCAACCTGCATGCTTCTGTCACGGAAATAGTTCAACAGGCCTAATGCTCTTGAGATGCTGCCGCTGTTCCGGTCGGCAGGATTTAATGGAAAGAAATAAAGTACTTTTTTCAAATGAGTAATATTAGTATGACCGGTTAGTGTGTGGAGCGGTGTAAAATAAATAAAAACGACCACATAACGTCTCTGGCAGAAAGAGCTATATACTATATTTGATATAATGTCTTTATACCGGTCCATAGATATTGTTATTCCATCATACAGATTGGACATCTCCTTTTTGGATCCTTTGATCAGTATGGATCAGCCGGCAGGCTGGACGATCCGTTTTTTTCTTATAGCGGATAATCCGGATGTGAAGATCCCCGCCGTGATTGCCGCGTGGCAGCAGGAGGGAAGGATCCGGCTGATCGTAAATCCTGAGAATCTCGGTCCGGGCGGCACCCGCAATATCGGGATCCATGCCGGTTCGGCTAAATGGATCCTTTTTCTTGATGATGATGTACTGCCAATGCCGGGTCTGCTGGAAGCTTACACCAGAGCGATAGACCAGTATCCTGACGCTATTGGTTTTGTAGGGGTGACCGAATTCCCCGAACCGATCAATGCTACTACACACGCACTGATCATCAATGGGTCGATCGGTCATTTTGATCTTGCAAAATATAAGCCGTCCATGGTATGGTCTCCTACGGCGAATGTGATGCTCAACCGTTCAAAAATGGATCCTGCCTTGTTTGACGTGTCCTTGCAAAAAAGCGGGGAAGATATTGATTTCATGGTACGGAGCAGCTTTTTGTATAATGAAGAGTACAGGTCTGTTCCGGAGGCTATAGTGAAACATCCCTGGTGGAACAATGGTAAAGTTCAGACAGGTCGGTTATTCAGATATGGCGGCGGAGGCAGCGAGATCGCAAGGTTGCCGCATATCTACCGGTACACCTATCTTGATTTTGCCAATTCGATGGAGATCTGGGCTTTATTGCTTATCCTTCTTCCGTTGGGTATCACGTTTGGGTTTGTGCATTCCCTTTTTGCAATCGGGACGAGTGTGATTGTTGCGGAGGTTTTTACGAACCTGATCAGGGCATGGGTAAAAGCGAGGGTGTTCTCTGTGGCAATAGCATTTCAGCTGACCTGGATCAGGACGGTATATGAAGCGGGTTATTTATACGCGGCATTATCCGCCAATACCTGGAAAGGTATTATGCGAAGGGCCGACCTGGGCTTTGTAAAACCCAATCCCAGTCCATTCCGGCTGAACCGTTATAAGATCCTAAAGATGATTTTTATGGGGGTATTGCTCACGCTGTATTATGTATTTTTCGCCTGAGCTTAGCTACAATGCCTTACTTGAGATAGGTGTTGTAATTGGTATAGCGTCCTTTCTGACCTGAAGATAACCATCTGCGCAGGTAGTTGTGCCGCTATTGACGACCTGGAGATAGATGCCATGATTAAAGGCTGCCCTCCCCCGGTCATTATAAGTATGGTGAAGGTGATATCCGATCGCCAGAAGCTTCACGCGTTTCTGAAGTATGCCGGCATTTACCAGCCGTGCGGCAAGTTCAATGTCCTCATGCCCCCAGCCCTGCATCTGGTTATTATAGCCATTCACGGCAATAAAGTCAGCACGCCAGTAGGCACAATTTGATCCGTGAATATTATCGGAACGTCTTCTGCGTTTGGTGAGAAAAAACGCCAGCAATGGGAGACGGAGCGCGTTGATGCGGTTTTTAATGCCGTTTGAGAATATGGATGGAGGGGCATATTTTTTTAAAAAGAGAAGCTCTTTTGTTTTTTCTTCACTCAGCAGGACCCGGCTTGCCCGGATATAGGTCCCCTGTTCCTGCACGCGTAAATGGTCTTCAATAAACTTAGGGTGAAGGATGATGTCTCCATCAATTTGAATTATATAAGCGCAATCGGTATAAGAAATGACCTGGTTGATGATCTCCGTTTTCCTGAAGCCGTCATCATGTTGCCAGAAGTGGCGCACAGGTACAGGGCATTTTTCCCGGAAAGCGTCGATTACTTTTCTCGTTTCATTCCCGGATCCGTCGTCAGCGATAATGACCTCATCCGGCATACGGGTTTGATGCAGTATACTTTGGAAAACTAAATCAAGCGCTTCCGGCCAGTTATAGGTCGAGATGAGCAGGGCGGCTGAAGGGTCGTTTTTTCTCAAGCAGGTGTCAGGTATTTGTTAATTCCGTTAATACAAAAACTATGCTGCAAACGAATCGTTTCCTCCAACAGGTGTTCATTATGTGCCAGTCGGGGTTTGGGGTTGATGGGGTGATACAGGTGAAATGCGATGCCGCCCAGCTTCAGGAATCGCTTTTCATAACCGGCGTTCAGCAATCGGGCGACGAACTCTTTGTCTTCCGAACCCCAGCCGGTAAAGTCTTCATTGTAGCCGTTCACGCTGATGGCGTCGTCTTTCCAGAAGGCCATATTGCAACCATGTATTTCATACCGTTCCAGGCCTTTATTCTTATAGTTAGTCTCAAAAAGTGGCCAGAGAATGGGTACTCTGATGCCGCTTGTTTTATTGGTGACGCCTTTATTCCGGATGGAAATTTTGCTTTGCTTAAGGTGCAGCAATTTTTTGGTCAAACTATCATCGAGGTAGATCCTGCTGGCTCTCACAAAGCTTTTCTTTTTTGCAAAACGTAAATGATCGGCAATAAAGTATTTATGCAAAAGAATATCGCCATCTATCTGTATGATATAGTTTCCGCTGGCAGCGGCGATCGCTTTGTTGCGGATAGCGGCCAGCCGGAAACCCTGGTCCTCATGCCAGATATGTTTGACCGGCACTGGGGATCTGTTTTTAAAGGCGTCTACCACCTGCCTGGTTGGAGATCCTGAGCCGTCGTCTGCTATAACGATCTCTCCGGGCAATTCTGTTTGAAGTAAAATACTGTTAAGGCAAAGCTCGAGGGCTTCCGGCCAGTTATACGTGGAGATAATAATTGAGGAAGATGGTGTTCCCATAGTTGATGGTTTAATGAAGGTACGTGATTGCCATCATTCCCAACAGCCTTATTGTTTTCTGTATAAAAGATAAATACGAAAAGCCCGGCATCGTAAGTATACGAGCCGGGCTCTCTCTCTATTCTCCGTCCTATTTACTTAATACTATTTTCTTGATCTTTCTGTTACCTGTGTCACTTATATAAAACGTCTTTGTACCGTCATTTTCTTCGATCATGGCAATGCCTTCCGGGGTGAAGAAAAGAGCCTGGCTGGCTGGCCCTTCCGTATCGCCGGAATTGTTGCCTCCGAAGATCACCGACTCAACTCCGGCTTTGGTGTATTTCTTTATATGATTATTTCTTTTGAAAACCACGTAAGCGGTTTCTTCCTGATCGACCACTATCTGGCAGGGGGCAGTATTCACGCTGAGTATGCCGCCGATCGTGCTGACAAAGCCTCCCGTACTGATCCTGCGGGTCTTTCCGGCTCCTTTTTCTGTTACGTATAATGTTCCATCAGCAGCAAGATGCAAGCCGCCTGGAGAGGGAATGCCTGCTTTGAGCAGTTCGCCATCTTTGGAAGAATTCGTGCCATCACCTGCGTAGTCGGAAACTTCGTTTGTTACAAGGTTGATCTTGCGGATCTTATTGTTTCCGTTGTCTCCTACATAAAGAACAGTTCCCGCCGGGTTTACGGCTACTCCATAAGGCAGGGCGAATGAAGCCGCAGTTCCTGTCCCGTTATTACTGCCTGCGGTGGAGTTCCCTGCGATCGTACTCACTATCCCGTTGGTGCTGATCTTTCTGATGGAATGATTGAACTGGTCAGCTACATATAAAGTACCCGCCTGGTCTATTGCAATGGATGAGGGCATATCGAAGCGCGCCGTGTTGGCCTGACCGTCGGCGGATCCTTTTATGCCGCTGCCGGCATAGGTGGTTACCTGCCCGGCAGGTGTGATCTTCCTGATACGGTTCAGGTCGGTGACATACAGGTTACGATCCGCGTCCACCGCTATGCCAAGGGGTTGGAGAAACTGCGCCTGCGTTCCCATGCCGTCTGCACTTCCTCCGGTACCAGAACCGGCAAATGTGGTCACAACTGTTTGGTCATAGATCAGGGCTTTTTCTTTGGTGAATGTTTTGCCGTTTGCAGTTACCGTCACATCATAGGTACCGGTTTTAATATTGGCGGGAAGGTCTACGACCAATTGATTGGCAACTGCAGTTTTTACGACGGCCACCATGGTCCCGATCTTTACCTGGTTGTTTGCCGGTATTCTTCCAAATCCTCTGCCATTCAATGTTATAGATGTGGTACCAGGAAATGCTGATGCTGGTGTGACGGTTACTATCTCCAGGTCACCTGCTGAATAGCGGAAGGCACCTGTTTTTGTAGCCGATCTGCCATTAGCCTTGACGCTTACATCGTAAGGTCCGTCTACAAGAGCGAGCGGAACTTCAGTAACCAATTGGGTGATCGCGGCGGTCCTAATGATTGCGGGTACCGTTCCGAACAGCACTTCATTATCCTCCACTTTGCTGCCAAATCCCGAGCCATTGATGATGATCATAACAGTATTTGGATTAACATCCCCTGGGCTTACCTCATTGATTTTCAGTGATTGATTCTGGCCACCGCCGCCGCCGGGGGTTGGATCAGGATCCTGATTGTCCGGTTTGCTACACGAGAAAAGAATGACCATTGCGGCCACCGCAAGAATTTTTTGCATGGTTGATAAGGTTTGTGTTGTTGAAAATGCGTAGTGCGGTGGTAGGTTGGGATGGCAGCAATAGGGTAAAGCTAGCTAATCAGGGTCTTGCTATTGGTGCGTGGTGAACTAACTGTTTTTTTATCAAAATGAACTGAGGGATTGAACTGCTGAAGCTGCAAGCGGTTTCAGGAAATCGGTATTTTTGCGCCCTTATAATACAATTGCATGTACGATATCTGTTGTGTAGGACATATTACGCTTGATAAAATTGTGACCCCCGGCCGGCAGGTGGAAATGCCCGGCGGCACTTCCTATTATTTTTCCAACGCTATCCGGCAAATGGATGTGCGTTACCTGCTGGTAACGGCAGTTGCACCCTCCGAGAAACGGTTTGTGGAGATGCTTAACTCCCAGGGGATTGAAATCAAGGCATTTGACAGCGAACAAACCGTTTGCTTCGAGAATATTTACCGGGAGGATATGGATCACCGGGAACAAAAGGTCTGGGCTCAGTCAGACCCGTTCCATACAGCACAACTGGAAGGGACCGAGGCCCGCATCTTTCATCTTGGACCTTTACTCGCGGGTGATATCCCTGGCGACCTGATCCGCTTTTTGTCGGAAAAAGGAATCGTATCAATGGATGCACAGGGATTTTTACGGGAAGTGCGGGAACATGCGGTGTATCCTGTCGACTGGCCCGCTAAAAAGGAATTGCTTGCTTACGTGGATGTATTGAAGGCCAATGAAGAGGAAATGCACGTGCTCACCGGAGAAAAAGACATCCGGAAAGGCGCCGCGATCCTCGCAAGCTGGGGAGTAAAAGAAGTACTGATCACGCTCGGCAGTAAAGGTTCCGTCATATTAACAAATGATCAGTATTATGATATACCAGCCTTTATTAACGGCCCCGCTATAGACGCTACAGGTTGTGGAGACACTTATATGGCAGGATACCTGTATCAAAGAGCGAAAGGTGTTGCTCCTGATCAGGCCGCCGTATTTGCGTCAGCAATGGCTGGTTTGAAAGTAATGGCGTCCGGACCGTTTACGGGTACGGAGGTGGATGTTGAAAGAATGATCGATAATAATTCTAATTAAAAAGTCAAAAAGTAAAAAGCTTCAGTCAGGAGAGTCTTTCCCGACTGAAGCTTTTTACTTTTTGGGTTTTTAATCAGAACAGTATGAACCCGTTATTTCTGCCACCGACCTTCGCTCCGAAGTTGCGGATATTATACGTAAATGTTAACAGGAAATAACGGCGAAGAATGATCGATTCTGTATCCTGAATATAGTTCTCTCTCACACTGCGCATTACGCTGATATTCTGATTCAGCAAGTCGTATACAGACAGCTTCAACTGACCTTTATCCTGTTTAAGGAAAAGGACATTCACTGCGGCATTCCAGCGGAATGATGATTTTTGAATACCGGGAGCCACCTGCGGATTATAGAAATAATCAAGTGTACTTTCCCATACAATGTGTTTCGGCATACGTACAATAACTTCTGTGCTTGTGGAATGTCTCCAGACTTCTAGTGATGGGTAAGCGTTGGATTCGTACGTGGTTTTATTAAAGCTCGGGCCATACCGCTGCGTAAATTCAAACTTATCATTCCAGTTCAGTGTGAAGTTCGCTGATGGAGAGAGGCTGGTCGTGGTGGCATTGCTCCGGTTCTGATTTATTATGACAAATGTTCTCCCTAAGTTCGCATTAAGGTTCATACCTGTAGAGAACTTCAGGACACTGCTGAATTTATATTGCTTACGTACATTGAGATTAAGGGAGGCATTCCAGGTGCCATCCACGTTGATCGGTCTTGTGGTCTGCACTCCGTTGTCACTCACCGATCTTTCTCTGATGATCGCGTCCTGGTTGTAAGTAAAGTTTGTATTGAAGTTAAAGGTGAGCTGTCTCTTTATATTGTTGATATAGGTATAAATGCCGGCACTATGCGCAACAGTAGGGTTAAGATCCGGGTTACCAAAAGACTGGTAGAGTGGATTTGTATTATTTACGACAGGCTGAAGATCTGTTGCGTTTGGCTCTCTCAGGTTCGCATTATAGTTCATGCTCCATTGCTTATAAGTTACATTCAACGAAGGCATCACATACGTATAATTTTGCCTGATGGTAGGATTTTTTCTGAACTGATTGTCGAGGTTCAGGGTACGAAGATTGGCTCCTGCCGTGAAGTTGAACTTAGCAGTTGGCGCGAATCGTAAGCCACCATAAGTAGTGTTACGCCATCCTGATCTTTCTAATCCATTGGTGAGATCAGGATCCGGAATGATGTATTCTCCTGTCAGCGGATCAAACTCATACGTGTCTATATAATCCTTATTGCTGAAATATTCAGTGGTCTGGTTCAGGCGTAAAGACATCTTTTTGGTCAGTGGTTCGTTGTATCCCAGATATGCCCTTGTATTAAGCGAATTCTGATCCTGCTGGCGTAACTGGCGAAGGGAAGTGGTCGACGGATTTTTATAAAATATATTCTCTGCATCATTGAACTGCGGAGTTTCGGCGGAGTTATAACCGACCGTTATCGAAGCATATAATGTCCTGCCTTTTTTTCGGAATTGCTTATTAAGGTAAAGTTCGTGACTTGTGGCAAATCCGTCACTGCTGCGACGCAGTTCATTTGTGCTTTCGTTCAGCTTTGGCTCAAAATTGCTGAATGATTCGATCTGTGTCAGTGAAGTTGCATCTGAGTTGGTGAAAGTGAATGAAGGTCTGTATTCCAGCGTGGATGAAAATGAATCAATCTTGATCTTAACAGTACCGGATATGCGATGTGATTTGTCATAAGCTTCGCCGCTGTTGATCGTCCGGGTGGTAAGTGTGGTGTCGTTAAAAAATTGCTCGTTGTTGATCCGCTGACCCGTTGTTGTTTTATTTTCTCCATAGAAATACTGCATGCTCAGCGTTGTTCTTTTCCCAAGTAGCGTGTTGACATTTATACCGCCACCTGAAGAGCGCTGAATTCCGCCGCCTCCCATCCCGCCGAAAGAAATATCATTGATCGCAAAACCTCCTTCACTACTAATAGAGAGCATGTTGACGTTACTCCGGGAGAAGCCACCGATATTCATAACATCCTGCATACTGAAGCCGGACCGGCTAAGATTGTTTGTGTAACCGAGCAGGCTTACCTGCAGGGTATCACGGAACATGTTCACTATTCCGCCGCCTTCAAACCGGTCTTCTGTACCAGCCCCTGCATACAATTTCCCAAACCATCCCTGTTTAATTGCTTTCTTTAATTTCAGGTTGATCACCTGTCCAACTTCACCGGCAGTGAGATCAGGATTACGAAGCAACTCTTCTTTGTCATCAGTGACCTGTACTTTGTCGATCAGGTTCGCCGGAAGGTTTTTCGAAGCGATCTTCGGATCACTGCCAAAGAACTCTTTGCCTTCAACCAGTAATCTGTTTACTTTCCGGCCATTGACCATGATATTTCCATCACGGTCAACATCAACACCGGGCATCTTTTTCAGCAGGTCTTCAACGAGGGCTGTTGGTAAGGTTTTGAATGCGGCTGCATTAAATTCAATCGTGTCTTTACGGACCACTACTGGCGGGCGTTCTGATATTAGCAGTACCTCCTCCATTTCTTTTACATCAGCCTCAAGTTTCAGGGTACCAAGTTCGAGTGTTGGAGATTCTTCCGTAAGGGTGAACTCTTTTCGCCATACGGCGGATCCTGTTGCCGTAACTACGACCCTGAGCTCTTTTTGAAAAGGAAGAGAGGGCACTTTGAACTTTCCCTGTTCATCACTTAAGCGATAGGTGATGATCGCAGTGTCCCTTGCGCTGAACACTGTTATCGTTGCAAATACGATAGGCTTCTTGCCGGAGGTATCGGTAAGTGTACCCGACAACACGCCTTTTTGTGCAAACGAGATGGCTGGCAGTACTAGAATGGCCAGTAGCAGAACGAGCAGTTTGGTTTTTTCCATGGCTATACTTATGCAGTAAAAATAAAGGAAAAAACGGTATAACTAAACTTTTAGTTTTACGAATATTATGTTAATTGTTATTAACATACGTCCTGATGTGATAAGGTCCGGAGTGATAATGGAGATGGTGAGTTTATTACATTTTAAGGTTAAAACGTTTGAAGATTTCTTTTGTAATTGTCCTGAAATTCTCCGTCATTTCATCCAGAGTGCAGCTAAGCATTTTGATGTTAAGCGGCAAGGTCTCTTTCATTTCCACGAAATCTACCTGAAGGAAGTTTTTATCATCCGCATCCTCAGTACCTTTCATTTTCCTGAAAATAGCTAACGAGGTGTCCTCATCTTCGCCGACAAAGAATTTTCCATATTTTTCAAAACCGGATCCGGTTTTGATATTCAACGTAATATAAAATCCTCTTTCCATAGTACACGCATTTCTGCATACTTCTTTCAACTAAAGTGCCAAAGAAGGAGAAGGGGGATGATCGTTGACCGTTGACCGTTGACCGTTGTCCGTTGACCGTTGTCCGGAATTCAAGCGAGGTG
>NZ_JAKLTR010000003.1 GCF_022012415.1 Terrimonas ginsenosidimutans | reverse complement strand
ATTCTACCTCACTAGAATTCCGGACAACGGACAACGGTCAACGGTCAACGGACAACGATCACCAAATAACCGCCATTCATCATCGATTTTCCCCACTCACGCAGCATTTGTATTTGAAAATTGTCTAACTTACAGGCAACCAAACGGGATATATGACCGAGGAAGCCATTTTAAAAGGCTGTTTGAACAACGAAGCATCTGCGCAAAGGGAACTGTACAATAAGTACAGCGCCAAAATGCTCGCAGTATGTTATCGATACGCTCATAATCGCGAAGACGCGGAGGACATGCTTCAGGAAGGCTTTATAAAAGTCTTCTCCCAGGTGCATACTTTCGAGAATCGCGGAGCATTCGAAGGTTGGATCAGGCGGATCATGGTTCACACCTGTATCAACATCCTGAAGAAAAATAAAAAGTTCAACGAAAGTGTTGACATCATTCACGCTACCGGTGTTCAGGTGAGGGAAGACAGTGTGCCAGCCATTGTACAGGCAAAGCAGGTAGTGGAATGTATCCGCCTTCTTCCCATCGGATACAGAACCGTGCTCAACCTTTATGCCGTAGAAGGGTACAGCCACCGTGAGATCGCCACCGTGTTGGATATTGAAGAAAGTACTAGCAGGAGCCAGTATACCAGAGCCAAATCAATGCTTGAAGATATATTGATCCGCAAGAGAATTATACAAAAACCAAAACAAGACTTTGAATGGCTTGCAGCAGTCAGCCAGCGGTAGAGTTCGTACCTAAATAGTAACTGGTTATGGAGAGCAACTACAGCAACAGGGATTTTGAGCAGTTTGTAAAACAGAATGCTGATGAGTACCGGATGTTCCCGTCTGAAAAGGTATGGAGTGGCGTCAATAACGCGCTGCATACACGCCGCAGATGGACTGGATTCGGACTGGCATTCCTGTTATTGCTCACCGGTGGAGCTGTAAGCTGGGTAATGACAATGTACCCTGTTTCCAAAAAATCTCAGGACATCGCCTCTATCAAATCCAGCAACTCTTCGACAGACAGCGAATCTTCTTCAAACGAATCTATAGCGACGGCACCTGAAAAAAAGAAAGCCTTAAAAAAAATACCGGGTATACTTCCTTTCACGGAAGAACAAACGAACAGGCAGTCGACCCAGGCAGATGAACAACCAGTGCTCGCTCCTGCTGATGTTCAGTCAGGCGCGGGGCTGATTACTGCAGAACAGCCTTCGGCTGCTGCTCCCGCTAACACAGAACAAGTTGAAAGAACCGAGAAAAGCAGTGTTTCACTGCCTTCGGCGAGAGTAAAGCACGCCGATCCTGCCGGTAGCCCTTCCCACAATATCATTAACACCGAACCATTATACAGCCCGGTGGCAATTTCTGAAAAGACAACGAGCCGCGAACATAATATCACGTTGCCAGGAATGCCTGAACCACCATTGACCATTGAAAGCGTGGTGAATTCCTTTAAACATGAGCGCGAACGCAAAAAGATCAGCTGGCAGATCTTTATTACACCAACGATCAGCTACCGCAAACTTGGAGTTAACACCGCTTTTAATAATGCAATAGGATCCGGTTATCCGTTCTCTCCTGCACTGACGGACGTCAACAAAGCAGTAACACATAAACCAGACATTGGTCTTCAGCTAGGATTTACAGCCCGCTATCCTGTTTCGAAAGTAGTAAACCTGAGAGGTGGCCTTCAGTTCAATGTAAACCGTTATGATATCAAGGCATTCAGCTCCTCCGGAGAAATGGCAACGATCGGCCTGAACAGTCCTGTTCCCGGGCACAGTTCAGTGGTTGCATTTACCCGTTACCGCAATTACAACGGATATCAGACCGACTGGCTGAAAAATCTTTATTATTCTATTTCTGCTCCTGTCGGCGTTGAGGTTAAAGTGCTTGGTAACAAGAAAACAAGCTTTGGCGTAGCAGGTACCATCCAGCCTACGTATGTGATCAGCAATGGAGCGTATCTGATTTCAACCGATTATAAGAATTATGCAAAAGTGCCCTGGCTCACGCGCAACTTCAATATGAGCACAGGCTTTGAAGCTTTTGTAAATTATACACGTGGCAATACACAGTGGCAGGTTGGCCCACAGGTGCGTTACCAGCTTCTTTCCAGCTTTGAAAATAAATACCCGGTTAAAGAGAACCTGTTTGACTTTGGTGTGAAGATCGGAGTTACGCTGAACCAGTAAACGATTGTTTACGCTGGTGCTTAATGACGGCTGCGCATACTGCCATATGTCTGCGATTTGCTGATGCATGAATTCAAATGCGATACCTGCATTTAGATATATTGCCATTGCTTGCCCCACGCCGGATTCCGGCAAACAACTTATTCACGTAATTTTTTTAGTTGCCCGTCTGTTCCTTCTACCGGAACGACAGGAATGTTCACATTGTGGCTGATGATGATGCAGATCTGAATTTGCACGTTCGGGAGGTCTTGCCATAAGATCAAGCTTTTTCCCTGTAACATCAAAACCACATTCACATGAGAAAACTTGCAATTGCAATGCTTGCATTGTGTGCCATTTTTATGCCGGCCACAGCACAGCAAAAGAAGATCACCGGTAAGGTCCTTGACGGTGACGCCCACCCCGTGCCGGGAGCCTCAGTAACCATCAAAGGTGCATCATCGGGCACCGTCACTGATGGAGGAGGAAGCTTTTCACTCAACACCAGTCAAGGGGCAACACTGGTCATTTCAGCTGTCGGTTATTCACCCTATGAACTGAAAGTAGGAGCCGGGGCAGATTATTCCGTCACCCTTACGACCGAAAGCCAGACGCTGACCGATGTTGT
Organism: Terrimonas ginsenosidimutans; assembly: GCF_022012415.1. Classification (GTDB taxonomy): domain Bacteria; phylum Bacteroidota; class Bacteroidia; order Chitinophagales; family Chitinophagaceae; genus Terrimonas_A; species Terrimonas_A ginsenosidimutans. Next base: position 638,623 of record NZ_JAKLTR010000003.1, on the reverse strand, counting down.
TATCACCGGCGTAGCCGGGTCCACCTCGCGAAAGAACCTCACCGTTTCTGTAACGAAGGTCAACGAAGCACAGTTAAAAGCCGTACCAGGCTTATCCATTTCATCAGCATTGACCGGTAAGGTGGCCGGCCTGAGAACATCTTCCGTGGGAGGAGCTCCGGGACAGCAGGTGGATCTGCTTCTTCGGGGAGACAATGTCCTTAACGTAAGCGCTTCTCCGCTCATTCTGCTGGATGGGATTATCATGCAGGGCAGCCTTGCCGATATCAATGTGGATGATGTTGAATCAATTGAAGTCGTAAAAGGTGCGGCAGCAGCAGCATTGTATGGTTCCCGCGCCGGTAACGGAGTACTGTCAGTTACCACCAAGAGAGGTAAGGATGGCCTTTCCGGCAAACCGCAGGTAATTATCCGGAACGAAGTTGGCTTTCAAAACCTGCAGCATTACTACGAAACATCAAAGTCACATTTCTACAACCTCGCGTCTGACTGGGAATCAGTGCAGGGATTGTACACCAAGTATGCCGGCGTAACATACCCCGCGGGCTATGAAGGCGGATATGTACCGAATACCGGTGCAGGTGCCATTCAGGGAACTCCCACGATCAAAGCCGATGGTTATATGGATAACCCGTATGGATCCTACCGTTTCAACCCCGGTGACATATTCAAAACAGGTATCTCTTACACGAACTATGTTGGCGTATCAAACAGATCCGAAAGAAACAACATCTTCCTGTCGTTTGAAAATAACGAACAACAGGGCGTTGTGAAATACCGTGATGGCTACTCCAGACAAAACTTCCGTTTCAATATAGACCAGCAGGTCACCCCATGGCTGAAAGTAAGCGCAACTAATTTATTCATCAAAAGAAGCGTACAGGCACCTTCCGGTGTATTCTATAACGTAGCCCGGATGAAACCGGATGCGAACCTTTTTGCAAAGAACCCGGATGGCTCTGATTATAATTTCAGGATAGATCCTTTCAACGGTGAGATCACCAATCCGCTTTATGCACTGTATAATCAAAAAGCGACCAACCAGTCTCGCAGATGGATGGGGAACTATACCGCAAATTTCAAATTCACCAATTGGGCCAACCTCGATGTGACACAGACATTTGAAATTGAAAACAACCGTGCCGAATCTATCAATCCAAAAAATACCTATAACGCCAACTACGTGTATACCGGAGGAAGCTTAAGCCAGTCGAGCAGTGAGACCAGTACACAGAACACTCAGGTCACACTTAATCTTACCCAACAGTTCGGCGACCTGAATATAAGAGGTAAACTTTCTTACCTGTATGAAGACCGTCACTTTGAAAGTACAAGTGTCAGCGGTTCCCAATTCTCCTATGTTAACATTGAAAACTTCGATAATCTGCTTACGCAAAACGGAGGAGGCTCAGAGAAAACAAATGAAAGAGCGCAGAACTATTTTGCCATCCTGGGCTTGAATTATAAGGACAAGTACCTGTTTGATGGAATGTTCCGCTATGACGGATCGTCTCTTTTCGGACCTGAATCACGCTGGAATTCTTACTACAGATTATCGGGAGCCTACAGGATCTCTAAAGATTTCCATATAGACGGTATTGATGAATTAAAGGTCCGTGCTGCATACGGAACCGCAGGTATACGTCCGAGTTTCTACTGGCAGTATGAGATCTTTGAATGGAATGCACGCGGAGCGGCGGCACCCGCCCAGACAGGTAACCCGAAACTGAAACCTTCAAATACTGCGGAAACAGAGATTGGGTTGAATGTAGACTTCCTGAAGAAATTCACTTTTGAAGGCACCTATGCCCGCTCTGTCACCTCCGATCAGTTCCTCAGCGTACCACTGGTGCCATTCCTGAATTTCGGTTATAACAGGCAATGGCAAAATGCAGGAAAGGTGGAGTCGAAAACACTTGAGTTTACGCTCGGCGCAAACTGGGTAAGCAAGAAAGATTTCTCCTGGAACAGTAATATCGTATTCTCACGTGTCCGTCAGAGAATTACAGAATTGCCGATTCCCGCATACTGGCTCTCTCCGCAAAGTGGTGACGTAAACGCCTTCCGTGTCGAACCAGGGGAAGTATATGGCGCTATTTATGGCCATAAGATGGTCCGCTCACTTGACCAGATGGGAAAGCAACTCCCAGCCGGCGGTAATATCGCAGACTATGTAGTGAACAACGAAGGATATGTGATCCTCAAAGGAACAGAAGGAACCAATAATGAAAGACCGATCCTCTACCAGGAAAACGGGTCGGTATGGCTTGGCAAGATCGGAGATGGTAATGCCAAATTCAATATGGGACTTGCAAACACACTCAACTACAAAGGGTTCTCGTTTTACTTCCTGCTTGACTGGAAAAATGGCGGTGACATTTACAACAGTAACGGACAGCGGATGGCATTCAATAACGTAAGTAAACTGCAGGACATGTCCGATGTTCCGGCCGATCAGAAAAAAGCAGCGTCTTACTGGAGCGTGGGAATGTATGATGCAAACTTTGCCAATTCATACTGGGTAGAAGATGGCAGCTACTTAAAATTGAGAGAAGTCGCTTTTGGATATACCATTCCTGCAAAAGCATTTAACAATTTCCTCAATGGCACGATCAAAGGCATTACCCTTAAAGCGGTAGGGCGCAACCTGCACACCTTCACCGGTTACTCAGGATATGACCCCGAAGTGGGAACAGTCCGCCAGCCCATCGATGGCATAGGAGCTAACCCGATCTATCGTACTGTATCATTCTCCCTGGGAATCAATTTGTAAATGAAAAAGCTTTAAAACATGAAAAAGATCAATAAATTCTTATTAACGGCCCTCGTCGCCTCGGGTTTGTTATCCGGATGCAAGAAGATGGATGTTATCAATGAGAACCATCCCAATTCAGGTATCGTTTACAACTCCGGTTCTGACGTGGAAAGCGTTGCGTCCGCAATGTTCAATACCATTTTCCAGGGTCAGCACTATTCAAACGGTGTAGAAGCCATGCTCGCAACCGCAGCAGACCACGCAACGTGTTCATGGGGCAATTTCGGGATGCGGGACCTTTCTTTCGAACCAAGAGATGTGGCCTGGAATAACTCCCCTGCCTATGCAAATGCCGGTCAGTTAAAATTTACTTATGACCGCTATTACTCTTCGATCGTTACAGCGTCGAATGTTCTGAAAGCCCTCAATTCAGGAGTGGTGATCGGCGGCTCCGGCGATGCCCGCGCAAAAGCTTTTGCGAAATTCGCATTAGGACTGGCTTATGGAAACATGGCGCTGGTATTTGACAAGGTACATATCGTAGATGACACAAAAAGCGCGGAAGGCGTACTCGCTACCGCCAGCCCTTACAAGGATGTTGCAACCGCAGCCATTGGCTATCTTACCGAAGCGATCGCCCTGACCGATGGAAGTTTTTTCATCCCCGCAAGCTGGCTTGGAACGCCTGCAGACGTATCCGGTAATGATTTTAAAAAGATCATCAACACCTGTGCCGCACGTATTCTCTCTTATCTTCCCCGGAATAAAACTGAGCTGGCTGCCGTTGACTGGAACAGGGTGAAGACCTTCGCCGACGCAGGCATGACATCCTCATGGATCATCCAGATGGACGGAACCAGCAAGTGGTATATGGAAGCCGGTGACTATCTGACCTATCCGGGCTGGGGACGCACTGATATGCGCGTTGTAAATCTGATGGCTCCTACCTTGCCCGCTCACTGGGAGGATAATTTCTCTTTCCCACATCCCGCTGAACCCATTGCCCCACTGGACAACCGTCTGAAAACAGATTTCCAGTATTTAGGTTCCAATGACTTTCTCGCCGCACGCGGCTATTATCATTTTTCCTGCTACAGGAATAAACGGTATGATGACGTTTATACAAACGGAGTCGGACCAAAAGCAACCATCATGAGCGTAGAAAATGATATGCTGAAAGCTGAAGCCCGGGCTTACACCAATGATCTGACCGGCGCCGCAGCCATTATCAATGCGGGTACCCGCGTCACCAGAGGGAATATGGCTGCTGTGGCGCCTACCCTTACCGCCATCGTCAATGCCATTCACCATGAACGGCAGGTGGAAATGTATACCACAGGCTCCGGCATTCAGTACTTCGAAATGAGAAAGCTCGATCTTCTCCAAAAAGGAACACCGCTGCATTTCCCGATCCCGGGCGCTACACTGCAGTTGTTCGGCGAAACGACTTTTTACACATTCGGTACGGTAGCCAAAGCAGACGGCACCGGCACATCCAACACCGGCTGGAGATAAAAATATCATCAACGGCTTCCTGTGTCAAAAAACGCCCCGCATCGCCGGGGCGTTTTTCTTATCACCACACCCCATAAAGTCGCCCTGTTATCCGCCCGGAGATCAAACAGAAGCCTTAATTTCGCAACAGAAAGGATCTAACGATGAAAAAAACAAGTTTAGGTTTAACAGTTTCTCTCCTGCTGCTTCTCTCCTGCAAATCCTCAAAAGAAAATGAGGAGGCAGGTTTTTTCCCTATTCTGCCGATCCTTCAAAGCCAGGTAGCAAAAGTAGACACCACCCTGAACTCCATCAGGCAGTACGTGTTTGCAGACAGCAGTCATGTAGATACTATTTTCGTACACCGGAATCAATTCAGAGCACTGGCCCAGGATTTTCTGAGCCTTCCGGATATCGCCACAGAAGATTACCAGGACCGGTATAAAGAGACCACCCAGTTTGACGAAACGCTAAACCGGGCCATTTTTACCTATGTACCGGTAAATGCAGACAAAGAGATCATACAACGCCAGGAAGTGCTGATCAAACCTGAAGGCAGTGGTGACCAGATCACTTCAATCATCGTGAATACAGTTAACAATACAAAAGACAGTGCCATACAAAGACGAATGCTGTGGCAGGTGGATAAAAGTTTCCAGGTGACCACTACCCGCCAACTGGTCGGCCAACCGGCCGTTACCACCACCGTCAAAGTTGTATGGGATGAGGAGTAGACATGACAGCAGCAGAATTTCAGCAATTAGCCCCCGGCATTCCGCTTCAGCCCGGGATCTACAAATACTATGATTCTTCCAATTCCCTCATTTATGTGGGTAAGGCCAAAAGTATACGCAAACGCGTAAGCTCCTATTTCAATAAGAACCTGAACAGTTACAAAACACATGAGCTGGTCCGCAGGATCCACCACATCGAGTTTACGATCGTAAACTCCGAGCAGGATGCCTTTCTGCTGGAGAACTCACTGATCAAGGAGTTTCAACCGATCTTCAATATCAACCTGAAGGATGACAAGACCTATCCCTTCATCGTGATAAAGAATGAGCCTTTCCCAAGAGTATTCCTTACGAGAAAAAAAATACCGGATGGCTCTGAATATCTCGGGCCTTACACGTCGGTAAAAAAAGTAAGGGAGCTGATCGAATTCACGCGGCAGACGATCCCCCTGCGGAATTGTTCACTGAACCTGACGGAAAAAAATATCCGCGAAAAGAAATTCAAGGTCTGCCTGGAGTATCACCTCGGCAATTGTAAAGGCCCCTGCGAAGCACATCAGACAGAAGAAGGATACCGTGAGAATATTGAACAGCTGAAGAACCTGCTCAGGGGAAACCTGACGCCGGTATTAAAACATTTCCGGGATGAAATGAAGCGATTTGCGGCAGACATGCGCTTTGAAAGAGCGGAGATCACCCGGAAGAAAGTTGAATTCCTGGAGAACTACCAGGCCCGCTCTGTAGTGGTGAGCACACGCACCGGCGACATGGATGTATTCTCCCTTGTAAAAGATAAGGAGGTGGCTTTCGTCAACTTCCTGATGGTGCGCAATGGCGCGATCGTGCAGACACACACCACCAAAGTAGAAACACATCTTGACGAAAGCCCGACCGAGATCCTCAGCTTTTCGGTCGCACAACTGCGGGACACGTTCAATAGCGAAGCAACCGAAGTGGTGGTGCCCTTTGAGATCGAATATCCGCAGACAGAACTGACGATCACCATTCCCAAAGCGGGCGACAAAAAAAAGCTCCTGGAGCTTTCTGAAAAAAATGCAGATTATTTTATAGAAGAGATCAAAAACAAAGCAAGGCTTCAGTTGTCCCGCAATACAGACAAGATCAAAATACTGGAACAATTGCAGGCCAACCTGCAACTTCCTTCCCTCCCGCTGCACATCGAATGTTTTGATAACTCCAACTTCCAGGGGAGCTATCCCGTGTCGGCGATGGTTTGCTTTAAGAATGGGGAACCCAGCAAAAAAGATTACCGGCATTTCAACGTAAAGACGGTGGAAGGCATCAACGACTTTGCGTCGATGAAAGAGGCCGTTTACAGGCGATATAAGCGCCTCCGCGACGAAGAGCAGGCTTTTCCTCAATTAGTCATTATCGACGGCGGAAAGGGCCAGCTAGGCGCTGCATTGGACGCTATCAGGGAGCTTGGCCTCCTCGGTCAGTCAACATTCGTCGGTCTCGCTAAAAATGAAGAAGAGATCTTCTTCGCCGGAGATCAGGAATCGCTGAAACTCCCTTACAACAGCGAAAGCCTGAAACTTGTACGCCGCATCCGCGATGAAGTACACCGTTTCGGCATCACGTTTCACCGACAGAAGCGCAGTAAAGGCACTTTCAAAAATGAGCTGGAAGATATCAGCGGTATTGGTAAAGCAACAGCAGACATGCTATTGAAAGAATTCCGTTCAGTGAAAAATATCAGGGAGAAAACGGAAGAAGAGATTGCGGCAGTGATCGGAAAGGCTAAGGCGGGGATTGTGCAGAAGTATTTCAGCGGCAACGATGGCAACGACGGCTGATGACCGATGGCCGAGCTCCGCAAATCGATAAAGAGTAGAAATGAAGAAGCCTGCCGATGTCGGCAGGCTTCTTTAAATATATTAGCTCGGGGTGCGGCCATCGGTCATCAGCCACCAATCCCTCTAAGAAATTGTTTCACTTAAAGACAAAAAAAATGGGGCCAGGATAGAAATCCAGCCCCGTTTTTAAAATCCAATATCCTATGAAAAACCGAGACGAAAATACAACATTTTCCCTATTTTCCTAGTGACAGCCGACGATTTTTCAAACTTTTTTTAATTAATTATAAATGAAATCTTTAAATACAGAAAAAGCCCCGTGACCGGGGCTTTTTCTGATAGATATGTTTTTTTTATACTGGTAGCTGTTAGTAAGACCAGAGGTCTTGCTCGTAGTTAAAGATCTTCTCTTTGATCGCATCGCCTTCCAGCAATGCCAGGATCGGATCTTTAATATACATTCTGATATTACGGTTAGCAGAGTTATCAATAGTCGACTTCACGATATAGCTGCTGAACATACGGCTTTCGAACAATTCTTCCCAGGTCATACGGCTGTTACCCATGTTCTTAGGGTTGTACACCTCGTATTTTGTCAGGATTGAACGCAGATCCGGATAGTAGACCCAGAACATCACTGTTGAGCCTGGTCTTTCGCGACCATCAGGCATGAACTGTGTTTTCAGCGGTGCGATACCAAGGATCCTGCAGAACAGGCGGCTTGATTCGCGGTCAAATACCCATTCTTCCTTGATACGCAGTTTCAATACTGTTTTGGGGTCGAATGAACTACGTGTTACCACATAGCGGACTACTTTGCTTGGGTCATTGGGGTCAACCTGAGGGGTTGTGTCCACCGCACCGGCACTGGCTTGTGTAACTGATTCACCGGTGATCGGCGTGGTAAAGCGGTCGTCTTCAAACGCAGTAACCTGGCCTGAAGTAACAGCTTTCATCAGGATGTTGATGAACATCTGGCTGCCGTTGTCGCTTTCTGCTTCGTAGCGGAAGGTCTGGTTCATCTTTTCACGGAGGTCCAGCTCTCTCCACACTTTTTCAGCAAAGAGGGCGTCATCAGCTCTCAGGTGCTCATAATCCAATGGCGTACGTGCATTCACGCTGCTTTTATCGTATGCGTTCTCGTTGCGGAGCGATTTCTTTACAGCCGTATCACTTGCGAGAGAGGCTGAATCCACTACAATCGGAATGTTTCCATAAGGATTATAGTTGGAAGGCGGAGCAGTGTTATTATTCTGCTGCTGCGTCTCCTGTTGCTGCTGATTAGCAGGCGGGTTTGTACCTGTCCTGCGTCGGCCGGAACGTTGAGCATCAGCATCCGTAACAACCATGGCGCTAACCGCCAGCAACAAACAACTCTTGATAACAATGCTTTTCATCTTCAAATCTTTTATTTGATGTAGTAAACCAGTGAAGGCAACTTCTGTGTTCTTCCGTCAGGTCCAACTGCGCGGATCTCATCTACTGTTACGGTTCTTCCAGGACCCAGTTTGCGGATAATGCTCTGCGCTTTGCCATCAAACATGTTTCCTTTCACCGGAGCTTCCTCGATATCACCGTCAGGATTGTCGGCAGTCAGTGTGAAGCTTGTAACGGCATATCTCAGGTTCAGCGGGAAGTCCTTAATATAAGCACCCACACCAGTCTGAGCTTTGAATGCACCTGCAGCTACGTTCTCACCGCTTGGGTATCCACCGATCGTGCCTACAGGCTGAGGGATGGTACGTACACGGAATTTTGTACTTGCTGCCGGTTTGCCGTCAACTGAAACGTTGATCATACAATCATCAGTTACGCTGTTCACTTTTGCGATGTAATGACCACCGCCTGTTTTAGTGATAGAACCGCCACCACCGGCAATGCTTACAGAAACTTTATCGTCTCCGCCGCCGCTCGCAGCAACAGTGATCTTATTTTCGTAACCGATATAAAGTACGTTCATTTCGTCAAGTGCAATAGACGCTGAAGATTGACCTACAGTATAAGGAATCTCCTTTTTTATGGTCTGCTGAACTCCATCCTGGTCAACATAGTTGATCACTACAGGAATAGAATGCTGGCCAATACCTGCTGTCGGAACTTTGATACGCGCTGCACCATCTTCGCCGATCGGAACAGATCTGCCGCCGATCACGATGTTTGGCTGAGCTTGTTTACTGAAAGCACCAACACCAGCTGTCACTTCGATCTCCTGACCAGGCATCACGTAGTTTGAGCTCTGACCGATGATCGCAGCATAGGTATCGAACCGTACGGTTACTTTACCAACCTGCTCGTGACAATAAGCAACCACTTTGTTCTCTGAAGTTCTTACGTCATTCTGGAATTTACTCAGGATCGTAAGAGCAGCTACAGTAGGAACCATTCGGAAATACGCCGCTTCCCATGAACTGTTTCCTTTCGCTTCTGTATGAGGTTTTGTAAGATCGATCTGGAGAGTCTTTCCAAACTCTTTTGCGATCAATGAATCAACACCTAATACATCAGTTTTATACTTTGCCAGCATGTCGTAGAGTTTCTGGCCTTCGCCTTTCTCTACCATGATATGTGTGGCAATGTCAAGGTTGTCTTCTTTGAACTTTTTAGTTGCATCCTTTGGATCTCCGCCCGCTTCGGTTAAGATGCGGTCTTTCAATCCCTGGATATAATTAAATACGTTGTTCGAATAGCTGGCTACCTGAGTTGCCTTTGGCTCCCAGATAGTTGCTTTTGCAGCAGACTGAGGGTCAGCCTTCTTCTCTGCCAGAGATTCGAGGATCGTTTTAGTCGAATTGTTTACAGTAGTGTTCGTATTCTGTAAACTATTATTAACCGTCTTAAAGGCATTCAGGATCTCCGATGATACGTTGAGGGCCAGAAGGGCCGTCAACACGAGGTACATCATGTTGATCATTCGCTGCCGCGGCTCCTTAGGTATAGACATGAATTCTTGGTTTTAAAATTAGATAAGGTGACTATCAAAAATCAATGGATACGGGATTTTCAATTATAAGTAATAACGAAACCCTTTGTTAGTTTTAGCTGCGACCCTGCATTGCGCTCAGCATGTTACCATAAACATTGTTCAGGCGGCCCAGATTGTTCGCAAGCAATGCGATCTGATCTTTAGCTTTCTGAGCATCTTCCACGCTACCCTGCATTGCTTTGGAAGCATCAGTCAGGTTGCTGTAGAATTTGTTCATAGCTTTCAGGTGATTGTTGGTGTCCTGCAGTTCCAGCTCGTAGATAGTGTTCAGTGAAGACAGATTTTTTGTCAGCACCTGTACCTGCTCGTGGAATTGCTTTGTACCATCAGCTGCCTGATTGAAGTGTTGAATGCTGCTTGCAGCGCCCAGGTAAGCATCTTTCATGGTACCCAGTGCAGTAGCAGCTTCTTTTGTTTTCTTTGTATAGTCACCGGTAGCGGCTACCACATCAGTGATGTCAGCCATCTTATCTACAGTACCACCGAATTTCTTGAAATTTTCGCCCAGACGACCAAGGTTAGCCGGAGTGATGTCTGCGTCACGCAGCATATCTTCCAGTTTGTTCAGCGCAGGGTTACCATTGTTACCGCCGCCACCGCCGATCGCGAGAGGAGTTGGTTTAAAGTTTGGATCCAGGTCCGGGTGAGTAGTGATACCTGGAAAATATCTTTCCCAATGTGGCTCTTCAGGTGGTTCAACACCAAAGGCCATGATAAGGAATACTACAGCTTCTGCGATCAGGCCGACCATGATTGCATAATCAGATCCTGGCCAGTGCAGGATTTTCATCATCGCAGCGAAGATTACAACGGCTGCAAAGAACGAGAAGAGAAAATTAAGTACTTCCTGACCTTTTTTGGTTTTAAAGAAGCGACGCATAAGGGTTCGTTTTTATGGATTATTAAATTTTAAAAGAGACAAACGGATTAGTAAGAGATTAAACGTCTCGTAAGCAGTTAAATTGTGCGGTGTAAAAAGGGGGTCGCAGACGACCCGTGGAAAATGTTATCTGCGACGACCTTTTTGCGGAGCGGCTGGCAGGTCAATAACACTGCGGAAGCCGATATAAGATTTGGCTGAGTCCTGGTATTCGTAAGTGCTGGTACCTGTCTGCAGGTAGTAACCCACATCTTTCCAGCTACCGCCACGGATGATCTTGCGTTTCATCAGCGGTGGATCGTCGTCTTTTGCATTCCAGCGAACGTCAGGGTTCATATCATGCTGGAAGTTGTTACGACCTTCATAGAAGATAGAAGAAGTCCATTCTGCCACGTTACCTGACATACAGTACAGACCATAATCATTAGGCCAGTATGCATCAGCACGTACAGTATAGAAACCGCCATCTTCAGGATAGTTACCGCGGCCGGGTTTGAAGTTGGCCATCAGACATCCTTTTTTATTGCGGAGGTAATAGTTACCCCATGGGAACATTGATTGTGAACGACCGCCGCGGGCTGCATATTCCCACTGAGCTTCAGTCGGAAGACGGAAGTCAGACTCCTGAACCCGTTTCTTGCTGTCAAGCCATGAGTTCAGCAAGTGTGTTCTCCACTCGCAGAACGCTGTTGCCTGTTTCCAGCTCACACCAACCACCGGATAATTACCGAAAGCCGGGTGAGAGAAATAACGCTTGGTCATTGGCTCGTTGTAAGAATAAGAGAAGTCACGGATCCAGACCAGTGTGTCAGGATAGATCGCTACGTCTTTTTTAATGATGAACTTAGAGCGCGGTCTGCCGGCATTCTCCCTTTTTGCAGCTTCTTTCAGATCAAATGTCTCTGAATGGAAGACCAGCTTGGAAGCATCGATCTCTTTTTTGCCGAAGACACGGTCTTCCGGTGCAAGGATCAGATCAGCCATAGACTCCACCGTCTTAGGGTCATCCCACTTAACGGTGCGCATAGCAGCCCAATCCACATATTCATTACCATCAGCGCCGGCTTTCACTTTACCCATTTTACGGGCAGCTACTGAGTCACGGACCCACTGTACAAACTGACGGTATTCGTTGTTGGTGATTTCTGTTGCATCCATCCAGAATCCACTGATGGAAACGGAACGGTTACGTGCGCTGAAGGCATAAGCCGGATCCTCGTCGCTCGGACCCATGTGGAAGGTACCCTGAGGTATGTATACCATTCCCGGCGGTTTAGGGAGAACATAACGACTGCCTGGAGCTACTCCATGTACCTGGCCATCGTTGGGAAGAGCACTTCCGCTGCTTTTCTTTCCGCCAATTATTCCGCAACTGGACAGCATCGAAACGCTGACAATAGCGAGGATTGCTCGGTTTAGGTTTTTCATTTTCATACACTTAAAGGGTATTGGGCAAATATAATATTTTGGTTTGTTCGTAAGCACAACGTTACAATTTTATTTTATATAGCCAAAACGGATTTTACGACGTAAATATTCAAACGAAACATGACTTGTTTTTATTGCTTTAACACGAAATTAATTGCCCCTCCAGCACTGCCTTCCGGCGGGCGGAGCCGATGACCCATGGCCGCTTTTTTGCTACCCGGAATCATGCTCTCACACGGCCCGGATTACAAAAACGATCAGTGACTCAACGCTATTGTCTATTCCTGCAAATATTTTATTATATGTGTATATCGTATGGATAACTAACCTGCCCTTATACCGTAACAGACTTGTTGATCAACGAGATAGCTTCGTCATATGTGCTGACAGGCTGCTGACAGGCAAAATCCCTGCAAACAAACACCTTTACAGGTCCGCCGGCGCTCTTTCCGTTCAGTAACGGATAGGCAGAAGCCCCGCCGTCGAATCCCATCATCACGGCATGCGGCGTAAAAGCCCGTAATAACCGGTGGTAGATCTCCGATCTTCCGGTTCCTACAATCGCTAATTCTGCCGTCCCGGTTGCCCGTTCCAACACCTGGGAAGCCCAGTATCCGAAAGAAGTTGGATGCCTGACGATCGCCTGGCCCAGCGAATTGACCATCCGGTCGCTCCTTTCCCGCCAGTCCGCCCGGTCAAGCAATATCCCCAGATGATGAAGAACGGAGGCCATGACAGCGTTTCCCGATGCTACTGCCCCATCATACACTTCTTTTTTCCGGATGATCACGTCCGTCTGGTCCTTACCCGTGAAAAAAAAGTACCCGGTCTCCTCTTCGCTGAACTGCTCACTCAAGTGATCCACGATCTTCGCGGCCTCTTCCAGCCAGGTCGCATCCCCGGTGATTTCCTGCAGATGCAGCAAAGCATCTGCCAGAAACGAATAGTCATCCAGAAAGGCCGGGTATTTTGCCTGCTCATTCTTCCAGGTCCATGTATGATAATATCCTCCATCTTCACAGGTAAACTTCTCCAGCAGGAACTTCATATTCGCCACTGCGAGCTCCCTGTACTGCTCGTCTCCCGTGGCAGCAAATGCCTTACTGCAGGCTTTGTTCATGAGCGCATTCCAGCCTAGAATGATCTTGTCATCCAAGGCAGGCCGGACGCGGTGGCTGCGAGCTTCAAGTAAAATATTTTTTCCCCGGGTGATCCGCTGCTTTAATTCATCGGGGGTAAGGGAAAACTGTGTGGCGATCTCTTCCCATGACGACAATACGCGCAGGATGTTCTTTGAACCTGTATGTCCCGGTTCATTCCAGTTGCCTTTTTCAGAAATATCATAATACCCGCAGAATGCCGGCGCCTCCTCAGCAAGCAACTGTTCCACTTCCTCCTTCTGCCATACATAGAACTTTCCTTCCTCCCCTTCACTGTCGGCATCCAGCGCCGCATAAAATCCAAAGCCCGGCGCCATAAGCTCGCGTTTTACAAAGCCGATCGTTTCGCTGATCACCTCAGCGTAACGCTTTTTCCCGGTAAGCTGATACGCTTCTGCCAGTACATCCACCAGCAAGGCATTATCATACAGCATCTTTTCAAAATGCGGCGCCAGCCATTCTGCATCTGTGGAGTAACGGGCAAAGCCGCCGCCAAGCTGGTCATAGATGCCGCCTTCGATCATCTTGTCCAGGCTCAGCAATGCCTGTTGCAAACCGGGTTCCGCGAGCTCCTTAAACTGGTTGCCGGATCCCGTCTTTTTTACATGGTAATATCTCAGCAGATATCGGATCGTAAAGCTCTGCGGGAATTTAGGAGCCCGTCCAAATCCTCCCCAGACCGTATCTGCATTCGTCAGACAGTTCTCCGCGATCTGATCTGTATTTCCGGTGGTGAATACGGCATCACCCTGAGCAGGATTTTGCAAGCCGAAACTATTTGCATTCAGCAGGTGGGTGGTCAGATTATTCGCCTGCGATTCAATTTCCTCCCGTTTTTTGTAAAAACCATTAGCCACGCCCGCAAGCACTTCTTTCCATGAGGCTCTGTTGAACGCCCTTACCGGCGGGAAATAAGTACCGCCATAGAACGGACGTGTATCCGGCGTGAGAAATACATTGAGCGGCCACCCTCCGCTTCCGGACATTGCCTGCACGGCATCCATGTAGATATGATCAAGATCCGGGCGTTCCTCACGGTCGATCTTGATATTGATGAAATGTTCATTCATCAGCTCCGCTGTACTTTCATCTTCAAAGCTTTCGCGTTCCATTACGTGACACCAGTGACAGGCAGCATAGCCGATACTGACAAGGATCGGTTTGTCCTCCTCCTTTGCTCTTTTCAATGCTTCTTCCCCCCATGGGTACCATTGCACGGGATTGTGCGCATGCTGCAGCAGGTAAGGACTCGTTTCGTTGATGAGATGATTGGTATGTTGATGCATGGGTTATTATTGGGACAGTAAATCAGTCAATTGAAATGCCAAACAGGCTTATACCTGTAAAAGTACAACGACTGGGTGTAGGAAGATGTTCCAGAGCTGCTAAGCAGCTCCCGCTACCTCAAAAAAAAAAGGTTTAAGAAGTTTCCTTCCTAAACCTTTCAATATGCTGGATTGACATCTTATTTCTTTTGCACTGCCAGGAACTTATCAAGCGCAGACACCATACTGGGAGCCTGCGGCTGTGGGGCGATAATGTCCAGTTTCAGCCCTGCTTCTTCTGCTGCTTTGGACGTATTGCTTCCAAAAGCGCCGATCACGGTACCGTTCTGCTTGTATTTGGGAAGATTATCGAACAAACTCTTGATGCCGCTTGGTGTAAAGAAACAGATCACATCGTAGTTATTCTCATTCAGCATTTCCGCCACATCATTGCTTTGTGTGCGATACATAAATGCTAGCGCAAATTCGCAATTATTCGATTTGAGCCAGTTTACGATCTCATTATCCTGCTGGTTCTCGGAGCAGACATACAGGAATTTTTCATTTCCCTTGTGTTTGTTGATAACATCAAACATGCTTTTGTTGCTGCCATCAGCTCCGTAGAAAACCTTGCGTTTGCGGTAAAGAATGAATTTTTGCAGGTATAGAGCGACTGCTTCGGTGATACAAAAGTATTTTGTATCCTGCGATACGCTCACTTTCATCTCTTCGCAGGTGCGAAAGAAGTGATCGATAGCATTCCGGCTGGTGAAGATCACCCCCGTAAAGTTCGGAATCTCTATTTTCTGCTTGCGGAATTCGCGCGCAGGGATCCCTTCCAGCCGTATAAACGGCTGAAAATCCAATTGAATTCCGTATTTCCTGGCCAGCTCAAAGTACGGCGACTTGTCACTTTCGGGCCGGGGTTGGGTAATCAGGATTTTTTGAATGTCCTTGGCCAGCGTATCGGCCTTTTTCACACCAGTTGTTGACATGTTGCGGTTCGGCTAAATTGGCTGCAAAGTTAAGCCTTTCTATTTAAAAAAGAATAGTAAAAGCCTGTAAATCAGCAAAAGTGGCGCTGCTTCGAATGCCAGGATGTATAAAAGAAAGTGAAAAAGGTTGAACCTGACCTCATTACGAGCTGCAGCGTAACCTAAAATAAATCTGTACAGGAACAGCATCCCGATGCCTGCCCAGGAAAGTGTCAGCGCAATCGATCTCATTGGCTCGGCGGAAAACGCCAGCAAAGCCAGGAAGGGTAGCAGGAAAATACCGATAACTTTATTGATAATGAAGACGATGAAAATATAGGAATCCGCTGCCTGCCGCACATTGAACATCCATCCGCAAAGTTTCAGCACCAGGAATTTGCCCACATAGATAGCAGCGAGTCCCGCGCAGCAATACAGGTAAAGCACCCAGAAATTGCTCACCGGCCGGACGTTGAAATGAAACAGCAGGAAATTAACGTACAACCCGGTCGCCGACAGGAAAAAGATATTAAAACCCAGTGAAGCCACCGGGGTCTGCATCAGCTGTTCCCGGATCTGCCTTTGCTTCATCGTTGTCTGGAAAAACACCCGGAACAGGTCGCTGAAATACTTCGCGAAAGCAAGTTTAAGCAACGCAAATGCGAGAACAAGCGCCATGATCACATAGAACAGCGTCTCCTTCCCCTTGAATACTTTGAGATTGGAAGGCACCACAAACGGTCTTGTCTTGAAATCAAAAAAAGGATGCAGCCTCATGATCTGCACAGCAAATGGAAGCTCGCTGATCATCTCCCATTGCGGCATACCGACCAGGGGGCGCTCAACTATACTGTCCACTGCGGCCGGCAACACCGTTGCAGTATCCTTCAGGCGGGTAGTATCAGCCGCCACAGTTCGTACCTGCACGACCCTCCTTCCCGTATCTGCAGAAGGCATCCTCGCCGTATCAGCTACAGCCTGCCCGTAAGATTCTATCGAATAAGAAAGGATAACAAGAAATAAGATGAGTAACCTGTGCAAGAAGTATTGGGTTTTGATTTTCCAAAAGTAAGCTAAGAGGAGAAAGGGGCGAAGGAGGAAAAGAGTTTTTTGTTTTTTATTTGTTTCAGTTCTTTATTCCCGGGGAGTTCCCTGTGTTCCCGTATACTCTAACGCGCAATAAAACACTTTAATATTTTCAGCATCCCTCTTTTTCTCCGTTCCTCCCGTCCTTCCCGTATCTAGAAGAAATTCACGAACCCGAAGTGAACTTTGGATTGACGAAGGCTGAATGGCACATCACTTCGCCGGCCAACTGCCCAGGCGAGGTTGAATATCCCGAGTTTGGTTTCGAACGCAAGGCCAAGACCGGAACCTAGATAGGAATAACTGGCGTCAGTGTTCTGCGAGTTATTGCGTCCCCAGCCGCCATCGACGAAGCCATAGAAGAAAGAGTTTTGCCCGATAAGATAACGGTATTCAAGTGTACCGATAGCGAACTGCGAGAGGTACTGGCTTTCTTCATCAAACCCACGTAACAATTTGTAACCGCCGATCTGGAACAACTCATTCCGGAAGACGTTCCCGCTTTGAAAAAAGCCGCCGTTCAATCCGAGCTTGAGTGTGCTTTGCCTTCCTATGGGGAGATACCTCGCAGCGATCACCCTGGTGCGGAATTGATAGGTGTTCAGCTTAACCGTATCATACAATGAATTGAAATCAAACGCAGGGTTTCCCGGATCTTTCAATTCGAGCACTTCATTATTCCGCTTTACTTTTTTGGTACCCGCAGAAGTAATGATACGGAATTCATTTCCTTTTGTCGGATTCATCCGGTAGTTGGTGTTATTGAATTCGTAATCGATCCCAACATTGGTAGAACTGACATCCGCATCATCCGGCAGACGGTAAGTTTGCAGGATATAATTTGTATTTGCACTCGTTACGATCGACTGGAATCGCTGCAGGAACAACTTTCCGGACTGCCTGCTGTCCAGCACATACTGTGCACCTAACTGAAAGTTCACGTTCAGAAAGGAACTATCCTTCCGGAACATATCAAAAGAAAAATCCAGCCCGACCGGAGTATTGAACAGGTATGGATGCCGGTAAATGATATTCAGTCGCGGAGACCTTACCTGTAATTGCTGCCAATTCAGGCCAATGGTCTCTCCGGCACCCAGCGCATTCCTCAATAACAGGTTTGCTTCACCGGTCACCAGTAGTTTTTTCGATGACAGCTGATCATTATTCGGAAGAAATCCAACCAGTATATTCACCTGGCTGCTTTGTTTTTGTTTCAGATACATCTCCAGGAAAGACCCAGAGTTCAGCCAGATCAGTCGTGAAGGGCGTTCTTCTTCCACATAGGACAGTTCACGCATTTTACGGCTTACATTCTGCAGTTTCTGTTTATCGAACGTGCTGCCGTTACGTATGTCAAGAAAGCGTTGCAGGAATTCGGAAGATATTTTCGCATCGCCAACAACACGGATACTGTCGATCCGGTAAACAGGCCCGGGTTCAACTTTCAGCGAAGCCCATACTTTCTCCTGTTCAAGCCGGAAGCTATCGACATACACTTTGCCAAACGGACGTCCATTGTTTTCGAGATGCGTGATGATCTTTTCCTGCCAGCTCTGGACCTGCGCAAAGTCCATCGGTTTGTCAATAAATGCTTTCTCCCTCCATCCGATCGCCGTCAGGATAGCAGGGTCCACCTGGCCTGCATCCAGCTTCCCCCATTCATAGCGATCACCGATATAGATAACAGTCCGGGCAGACGCTGAATCAAAAAAGAGGCTATCGATAGAAGCCGTAACATATCCTTTCATCTGCAATAGCGGCGTAAGCTCATTCATATATGCTATGCATTCGTTCCTCGAATCAAACAGCGTACGGATCCCCAGGGTTGACGTCAGGAATACCGTGTCTTTATCCACCGCCCGCAGCTGCAAAGGATAGCTCCCCTGACCTTTCACCGAAAGGCAGCTCAACAAAATGAGGAGAAAGAAAAGCGGGCGTACTAACTTTGTCATATTTTACTGAACACGGCTGAAGGTTGAAGCATCCTGAAATGTTTTAATATAAACAGGAACAACAGCCAAACAGATCCACTAAACAAATCTACTTGTCTGGCATATATATTCATATTCCTTTTTGCAAACAGGCCTGTCATTATTGCAATTTCCACTTCAGCACATCGCTGCGGTACAAAAACGAACTGATCGCGGCTTTATTGGGCGAGATCAGCCTGACGAAGGATTTCTTTCCGGAAGCGGTGAAGAATGCTGGAGCCGTTGAAACGATCTATTTCGGCGGAGGCACTCCCAGCCTTTGCACGAAGGAAGAGATCGATGCGATCCTTTCACAGATCTCCGCAAGTTTTGAGGTGGCTGCCGGAGCAGAGATCACGCTGGAAGCAAACCCCGACGATATCACCGAAGAGAGGCTGCTGCAATGGAAAGATTCGGGCATTACAAGGCTGAGCATCGGTATTCAGAGCTTTTTTGAAGAAGACCTTGTTTGGATGAACAGAGCACATAATAGCAGCCAGGCCTGGAATAGCTTACAACTGGCGACAAAATATTTCGATAATATCACGATCGATCTCATCTATGGCACTCCCGGGCTCACTGATGATAAGTGGAAACAGAATGTCGATCGCGTGATCAGCCTCGGGATCCCGCATATCTCCTGTTATGCTTTGACGGTTGAGCCCAAAACCCCTTTGCAGAAAATGATCCGCGAACACAAGCTCGCAGACGTAGATCCGGATCATCAGTCCGCGCAATTTCTGCTACTGATGACCTGGCTTGCCGATGCCGGCTTTGAGCATTATGAGATCTCCAATTTCGCTAAACCGGGTTTTCGCAGCAGACATAACTCGTCCTACTGGAAAGGGAAGCCTTACTTCGGATTCGGACCATCAGCGCATTCTTTTGATGGAGAGTCCAGGTGGTGGAATATTGCAAACAATACGACCTATATCCGGTCAATAGAGCAGGGAGCCATTCCGTATGAAAAAGAAGTGCTGACACCGGTGCAGCAGGTGAACGAGATGATCATGATCTCACTGCGGACACTGGAAGGATTGGATACCAGCCGCCTGATACAACAGATAAAAGGGATTGCACAGGATGAGATCCTGCGGATGAAACAAACGATCCTTGAAGAAAGTGCACGTTATATCAGTAACGGATTAATGGTACGGGAGGGGGATTGGCTGCGGCTGACGTATGAGGGAAAGTTGCTGGCGGATGGAATTGCAGCGGATCTCTTTTTTGATTAAAACGGCGTAGCAGTTTTGCAAAGAACAAAAAGGAATCACAAAGACCGCAAAGAGACCTTAGCGCCCCTGGCGGTCCCCTTTCGTTCTTTGCAAAGCTGCTACGGAATACAATAGAAATTTTCTCAGATCATCACCTGTTCGATCTTCTTAAATCCTATCGCGGGATTCACTCCCTCCCATAAGATCTGATAGACCGTTTCGGCAAGCGTCATCGAAGCTTTTACCGACTTATTGATATTGAAAATACATTTCGCGGCATTATAACCTTCCGCCACCATATTCATTTCCAGTTGTGCGGTCCGTACTGAATATCCTTTACCGATCATGTTCCCGAATGTCCGGTTACGGCTGTAAGGAGAATAACAGGTTACCAGCAGGTCACCCAGGTAAACGGATGCCGCATAGTTCGGCGTTTTACGGTGCGTGAATGGATCTTCTTCCCTTTCATGCTCACCTACTACAATATGTTCAGCGCCGAAACTGCGGAGGAATTCCGCCATTTCATCTGCTGCATTTGCGATGTAAACACTCAGGAAATTATCTCCGTATTCGAGGCCATGCGCGATGCCGGCTCCCAGCGCATATATGTTCTTCAGCACGGCGGCATATTGTACGCCAAGAATATCGTGGTTCACGATCGTATTGATATAATCGATCGTAAAATGAGAAGCGATGGTAGAAGCCATGGTGATATCCGTTCCCGAGAAGGTCAGATAAGAAAGCTTTTCCGCCGCCACTTCTTCTGCGTGACATGGCCCCAGAACGGCAAAATAATTTTCAAGCGGAAGATTGAATTTCTGATGGAGATAATAGTTCAGCAGGATATCCTGATCAGGCAGCAGGCCCTTTACTGCGGATACGACACGTTTTCCCTCCCAGTCAGCTGCTGTAAGGTGGCCAATGCTTTGATCAATAAAAGATGAGGGAATAGCGATCACGATGATATCCGATTCCCGAACAACGGTCTGAACGTCCGGAGACATCCGGATCGTTGCCGGATCAAAGTTCACCGAAGAAAGATAGGATGGATTATGCCTGCGTTCCGCAATATGCCTGATATGATTTTCATTTCGCACCCACCAGTTCACCACCTGCTTTTTATCTGTCAGTATCTTGGTCAATGCTGTTGCCCAGCTGCCACTTCCTATTATACCAAAAGTCTGCCCCATGCCTTGTGTTGTTAGTTAGAAGAAACGGATAGGACAAAGATCAGTTTAAAAGTTTAAAGGTTCAAAAGTTTAAAAGTTGAAACCCGAGGATCATCACTTTTAAACTATTGAACCTTTAACTATGAAACTATGGCTGTTTTATTTCTTCTCGAACAGTTGATCCTTTGCCACCACTTTCACCTTCATGCCTTCCTTCATCGTTTTGCTGATGGCTGTATACGGGCCTGTCACCACCTGCTCACCGCCTTTCAACCCGCTGAGAATTTCGATATAGCTCATATCCTGGATGCCGGACCTGACAACCACTTTTTTCACTGTGCCGTCTGCCTGCACAAGGAATACCACTTCCTCAAGTTCATTACTGATAGAGGGAGAGGCTGATGTGGCAGACTCTTCTCCTCCTTTTGCATCCGTTGCCTCTTTCTTTTTATCCTCTACACTCTGATCACTTCCTTTTACCCGTGCATTTACCGCAGTGATAGGAACAGACAGTACATTATCATGACGCTTAGTCTTGATATCTGCACTCGCGTTCATCCCCGGTCTGAAAGGAAATTTCTTTGGCTTTGAAGGATCGATCAGGTCTTTGTAAGAATTGAAATCAAGACGGATCCGTACCTGGTAGTTCGTTACATCATTAGCGCTGGCAGTGGATCCGGTAGTAGCGGATTTTACGCTGCTGGCGATCTGTGTGACCACGCCTTTGAACTTGCGGTTATTGTAAGCGTCTACTTCTATATCTGCTGAGTCACCAATATTCACTTTAACGATATCATTTTCGCCAACATCAACTCTGGCTTCGAGTACACTCATGTCCGCAACGGTCATCATTTCAGTACCAACATTGAAACTGTTACCGGCAACCCGCTCTCCCTTCTTTACCTGCAGTGAAGAGATCACGCCATTCATTGGGGCTACCAGTGTAGTTCTTCCAAGATCTTTATTTGCACGTGTAAGACCTGCCTGCGCCGTTTGTACGCCGGCTTTCAGGCTGCGGATATTTTGCTGTGCCGCATTATAGTTTGCCTGAGCGGAACGCCAGGTGGCTTCCACCTGCTCAAATTCCGATTGAGATATCACTTTCTGATCGTACAGGGATTTATTACGGTCGTACGCCTGCTTCGACTGGGTGAGTGAAGCATTCAATGCTTCAAGTGCGGCTTCATTGTTCGCAACGGTTGCCTGTGACTGGCTGACCTGTGAAGCGGCTTCATCACGGCTGAGCGCATAGATATCTGCAAAGATCTTCGCGAGAACCGTTCCTTTCTTTACACTATCGCCTTCTTCCACATTTAGTTCCACCACTTCCCCGGAGATATCCGGGCTGATCTTTACTTCCACTTCGGGATAGATCTGTCCGCTGGCCGTCACCGTTTCAACGATAGTGCGTTTCCCGACTGCTTCCGCAGTTACTTTTTCGAGACCGTCATCCTTACTGCCAAAGATTTTACTGGCTATGAAAATAACCAGCAGCACACCAAAAATGATCAGTATCCATTTTACAGCCTTCTTCATAATATCTCCCTGAAGGGTTTTTAATTAGGTAATGTTTGCGTTGCGTAACAGTACAGGATTACAGTTTCAGTCCGAGTCCCTTATAGAACTCAAGCAATTTCATCTTGAACACATAATCATATTGAGCAGAAACCAGGTTGATCTTTGCACGGAAAAGATTATTCTGATTAGTGATCAGGTCGATCGTATTCAGCAGTCCGACATCAAATCTTTTCTTGGCAAAATCATAAGCCTTCTGAGCAGTTTCCACTCCTTTTCTGGAAGCGTTGAATTTCTGCAAGGCAGCGACAGCATTGTTATGAGACTGGTATATGTCCTGCTTAAGCGTTAATGCATCCTGTTCTTTCTGTAACTCCACACTGGTAACATTGAGCTGAGCCTTGCGCCAGTTCGTCCGGGCGATCCCGCCATTGAAGATCGGAATGCTGAGTCCCAACCCGATCGACTGGCTGAAGTTATTGTTCAATTGGCGGAAATAAGTATTCTTTCCATAAGAGAGCGGCACTATTTGTTCTTCCTGGGTGGTCACCGTATAATTTGTTCCGTTCACACTCACGTTACCAATCGGTAAAAAAGCGAGGCCTGATTGGGTGACATAACGCCGTTGAGCATTTGAGTAGCGGCTATCAAGATTTCCAAATAACGTCAGAGATGGATACATCTGCCCCCGTACAGCCGCCACGTTTTTGATCGCCGCCTGAAGGTTAAGCGTATTGATCTTTTGCTGGGGCATATTTGCCTGGGCAAGCTGATACACTGCGGCCGGATCAAGATCAGCCAGGGACTCTACCGGGATCTGTTCAACCGGAGGGATCGCGACTTCAAAAGCCTGGTCTGCAGGAATATTCAGGACTGCTTTCAATTGAAGAACAGATAGTGTATAGTTCGCTCTCGCCGTGATCAGGGTAGAACTGTCATTGGCGAGCTGTGCTTCCAGTTCGGCAGCATTCAATTCAGGAAGGGCTCCCGCTTTTACCTGCTTGGTAACTATGTTCAGTTGCTCGATACTTTGTTTTACCTGCACATCACTGATATTGATCTGCTCCGCATTCAGCAGGATCTGGAGATATGCATTGGCAACATTCAGGGCCACATCATTTCTGGCTTTCTCAGCCCCGGCCACGTAGGCCTCTGCCTGAAGACGGGTTGCAGCCACCGTATTGCGCTTACTGAACCAGTTGAAAAGATCCAGGTTTATATTCAGCGAATGGTTGGTGAACAGAATTTCCTGGGTGGTGAAGCTGTTGGTCGCAGGGTCAATGGACCGGCCGAAGTTATACCCTCCGCTGTTTTGAAAGTTCGCGGACGGAAGCTGCGAAAGCTTGTTCTGCTGATAGGTCAGCGCGTATATGCGGGCCTGTACGTCTGCCTGTCGCACGGAAATATTGTTTTTCAATGCATAATCTACACATTGTTGGAGGTCCCATTTGTCCTGGGCATAGCAGGTAGTAATAGCAAATAAGCAGATTACCAGTTGGATGCAGCGGGTCATCATGAAACAAAAATAAAGGAAAACTGTGGCGGCGAAAGTGATTTTTGGTAAATGGGGGTTAATTTTTAAGAGGAAGACCGCGGACGAAGAACTGCTGACCCGGACGGCCATGGCTTAACGGAAAAGTTTTGCCGGGGTGGACTGGCGCAGGAGCGACGCAAATGGTATCAAAAAAAAGCTAGTACGCTATAGAATACTCTTTGCGCTCATTGCGATCCGGCTGCGTAGTTTGCGTACTCCCATGCCGCTTAATAATTAAACGGAACCCTTACGCCCCTGCCCGGCTGCGATCCGTGGCCCTCTTCTACATCCGGCTCAACGCCTGCCGCAGATCCTCAATAATGTACGAAGGTTCCTCCAGACCAACATAGAGCCGTACATACCGGTGTTCACGGTTAGCCGGGTTAAAATCTGCCGCCGGGATACCTGCACATTTGGGGATGACCAGCGATTCATGACCACCCCAGCTGACAGCCATCAGGATATGTTTCAGCGACTCGCAGAAGCGTACGATCGACTGCCGGTTATCTGTTTTCAGCACCAGCGTCATCAGGCCGAAGGCATCTTTCATTTGTTTACGGGCCAGCTCCAGCTGTGGAAATGATGTATCAAAAGGAAAAATGACCGACTCGATCGCGGGATGCTGCTTCAGAAAAGCGAGCACTTCCTGCGTGGACCGGCTTACACGCTCAAGCCTGGCCTGAAGTGTCCTCAGACCTCGGATCAGCAACCATGCATTGAATGGCTGTATGCCACTTCCGGTCCCCAGGTATTCACTATCGAAGATCTTTTTCATCATCGCATGCGAACCGCAAAGCACCCCGCCAAGCGTATCGCTATGGCCGCCGATATACTTCGTCGCCGTTTGCATTGCCAGATCGATCCCTAACGGGATCACGGGCTGATAGACCGGCGTGGAATAACTGTTATCGATCATGGTAACGATCCTTCTTTCCTTTGCAAAAGCAGCCACCTCTTGCAGGGGTTGCAAGGCAAAGTCCCAGCTATTGGGAGATTCAAGATAAAAGAACGAAGTATTGTCTTTTGCAGCCAGTTGCCAGTTTTCCAGTCTTGTTCCATCTATATAGGTTGTTTGCACACCAAACCTCGGCAGCACCACATCAAACATTTTCTGTGCCCAGCTATAGGGATTTTTAACGGACACGATATGATCGCCACTCTTCACATTGGCCAGCACGCCTGCAAAGATCGCTGCCGCTCCGCTGTTGAATACAAGACAATCTTCCGCCTGATCAAGCGCGGCAAGTTTCTTCCGGAGAATATCCACCGTAGGGTTCAATCCGCGGCTGTACAGGTACCCGCCCATTTCATCCTCAAAAGCTTTCGACATTGCATCAACCGTCTTGAAGGCGAAATTGCTGGCCTGAACGATAGGCGGAGCTACTGCATTGAAATAATGCTCACGGTCCTCTCCCAGTTCATTCAATATATAGGAAATATCCATTGTCAGAGTTGTGTTTTCTTTTTATAACTAACGATCACAAAATAAAGAAGCAGGAAAGAAGCAAATACTGTTGTACCTATCAGCGCAAGATTTGGTGTATCAACAGCAATGGAGATCCCTACAAAAATATAGGCAGCAATGAAGATGAGTGGGAGAAGCGGATATAATTTCATCTTGTAAATGCCTTTATCATCAAGATGTTTTGTACGTTTTCGCAAGATGAACAAAGTGGCGGCCGAACTTGCCATGCCAATGGAATCCAGGAAGATCGTAAAGCCGAGGATCTCATTAAACGACTTCGCAAAAAACAATACGATAATGCCGATAGCAGCAAATGCAGTAAGACCCACTGTGAGCACGTCTTTCTTCTCGTCTTTCTTTTTAAAAGCAGCCGGCAGTATGCCATCTTTACTCATGGCATACATTACTCGCGGATTACTTAACAGCAGTACGTTCACATAAGCGAGTACTGCAATAAAAAGAAGAATGGAAGCGATCATACGACCGGTTGGCCCAAACATTTTTTCAACAACCACCGAGGCAATTCCACTTGAAGTCTTCAATTGTTCAAAACCTATTGCATTATAATACGCATAGCTGACGGCGAGATAAAGACTGATGATCAGCAGTATCCCGATAAAGATCCCGCGCGGAATGGTTCTCCTCGGCTCTTTGATATCTTCACCAAAATTGATCGTTTGCTGATAGCCTCCGTAAGTGAATGAAACCGCGATCAGTGCCACGCCGAATGAACGGATGTAGTCCATTGCGGAGAACTCCCCGGTGGTCACCGTTGCCGCATTCGCATTATCCACAAAAAAAATAGAACTGATCAGCAACACCAGCATCCCGATCTTAATGATCATCAAAATATTCTGTGCAGTGGAGCTCATTCTTAAACCAAGGAGATTCACACCATAGAAAAGAATGATCGGTACCATTGCGATCAGGGCTCTAGTGGTAGGTCCCGGGTCTGTGTGGAAGATCACCTGGGAGATGTATTCACTTCCTACCAATGCAACGCCGGACATGGATGCCGCATTGGAGATAAGGATAATACAATTGATCGAAAAAGCAACGGACGGATGATAACATTCTGCAAAAACTTTATAGTATCCGCCGGTGACCGGCAACCTTGAGCCGATCTCCGCGTAGGTCAATGCTCCACACAGGGCGATCATACCGCCGGCAAACCAGGCTCCGAAAAAAAGTAAAGGGGTGATGGCGGCTTTTGCCGCATCGGCAGAGGTTCTGAATATGCCCATGCCGATAACGAGGCCAACAACGATCATTGTGAGATCGAAGAGGCCCAATTTATTTTTTGCAGTCATAGCCACCAATATAATAAATGCTGCGCGAATTAGCGCGAATGAACACGAATACGCGGATTATGCGAATTGCGCCAGATCCGGGTGAGGGCTGGTGCATGTCGCCGGAAGGCTCTGATATTGATGAACAGTGACCAGGGTCGATGGCCTGATCATGAAAGTGCTCATCCATTCACCCGCGGGCAATTGAGAAAGGTCTCCATTAGCAAGAAGCACCTGGTCCCCGACCGTTTCAAGCAGGGTAAGAATGCCCGTATAAAAAGTGACGGCAACCCTGTGCGCGTTGCGGTCAGACAGATTGGAATGAATGATCTCAAATTCGTGCGATTCAAAGCTGGGATGGCTTGAACCAGGGATAAGATCTTTGATACCCGGGATCTGGTTTTTTAGCGCCGATATATATAACCCAACCGCGAAGCCAACTTTGTAGTGAAGGGAATTCGCCTTGGGATTACTTGCAATAAGTTCTTCCAGCGTAGTATGCACCCCTTCCCTGTTATACGCCTGAGCCTGGAGGCGAAACTCATTGTAAGAGTCAAGAAATACATCTTTTTCGAAAGAGCCGGAAAAAGCCGGTCCGATCTCGTGACGGAATGCAAGCTTAACAAGGGCTTTAGCCATGGGAAAGGTTTTTAGATTTGACGACGAATGCTGAATATTCCTTTATGCCGAAACATAAATAGTATGAACAAGATCATAACCACCTGAAGCATTGGAGGTTACAGCAGCCAGCTCATTATCCAGGGAATCACGGATAATGCTATCAGAAGAATTAGTGGTATCTGGCTGTCCGTGCGCCGCGTAAAGGGACGTGTTGCAAACGGCAGTATTGACCGCATCAGGGAAGGCGATTTGCGAGGTCAGTTTCAGCATACTGTTTACATAGATCTGTACATGGATATGTATACAGCGTCCGCTATACCAACCCGGATAAATAGACGTAAACCCGATCTCCCCGTTGCTGTCTGTCACCTGCCTGCCACGGCAGAAGACCAGGCCGCTGTTGTTTTGCGTGCCGAGATAACCCGTGTTTGAATAGCCGGAATAATAGCCGTCTTTGTCGCAATGCCAGATATCAACTACCGCATTTGAAAGAACAGCACAATTGTTATTTACATTTTTGACAATGATCCTGATATTTAAGGGCAGACCGGCTTTACCATCAGCTATAGAAGTTCGCTGGATTGCTGAACCGCGACTGCCATACAACGGATAAGGACCATCTGTTTCCGTATCAGTAACGGAACAGCTCCCCGAGTCGCTGCTACTGCTGCTGTCTTTGCGGCATGCATCAAGAACCGGTGATAAACCGATCACTCCGATTAAGCCGGCTGTCTTCTTCAGAAAATTTTTACGTTCCATTTGTATATCGCTTTTAGAGATGAATAATGTGCGATATAAAATTGGAACTTATTGAAAAGAGAAAAGATAATGATAGATGAACCGGCATTATGTACCGATAACTCCACTGTTGTTGAGCGGGATCAACCAGGAATGTTAATACCTGGTCTTAAGCGGGCGAGGACAATCCAGCATATTTGCTTTACCAAAACGGAAGATCACATTGAGTGTGTGACTGTAATAATTATCTCCCTGCTTAGGATTCACTGCCTTGCTGAAACCATCAAGATAGTCTGTTGATGTACGGCGGATATTTGTCTCAAGTCCGACCCCGATCTTATCCGAAAAGAAATAGCGGACACCAGCAAAAAGAGGAATGAAAACACGGCCACCCGGAGGAGTGTGTTGTATATCTTCAGAAAGCCCGTTACTTGTCTCACCATTGTCAGAAAAATATTCAGCATTATAACGGCTGTAATCACGTTCTATATCTAAAAACGTATAACCAACGCCAAGGCCTACATAGGGTGCCAGCTTTTTAACTTCATAATTACGGTTAAGCACATTCCATTCTATCATCGCACTCGGTTCAACGATAGAACTGGTGAATCGGAAACCTCTTTGACGGCGATATTCAGGCTCTTCGTAAACAGATTCATCTCCCTCAATAGAACCGATTGCAAGATTCAGTCGCCAACCGAAACCAGCGCTCACCAGCTTTCCTCCGAACAATTGTACTGCCGGACGTAACGTTTTATATGATCCTGCTTTTTCTTCAGAAAGGTCTCCCTGATATACAAAGACACCACCTCCAACGCCGAATTGCCAGCTTGGAACATTTTGAAACATCTGCGCGGAAGATGTATATCCTATCACTAACAGCAATAGAAGGGCTGTACTGCTTTTACAGTAATTCATACAATAGCTTTTTCCTTAAAGTGTGAATGCAGTTTGTCGGTTGGTCCGGGGGATGATAGGCGGCTTGCTTTATCCTTAACGAAAAAAACGCCCTTTCATTTTCGCCGTTTTGTTAAATCCATTTGGACAAATACAAACTCTGGGCCAACATCGGGCTAATAGCGGAAAAAGGAGAGCGAGAGAAGGAAGAAATGATCGTTTACAACCGGCCTTTTCTCCTTTTATTCTTTGCCCGGCTTAGCCCCGGCAGACCATTGCTGAATGAAATCTGTATAGCTGTCGCTGACAGGCAGCTCTGTTTTGGACTGGAGCATTACTTTTTTATTCTGGATAGACTGGACTTTGCCGGAAGAGACCACATAGCTGCGATGTATCCGGCTGAAACGGGAGGATGGTAATTTTTCCAGCACCCCTTTGAGCGTCATGAGGGTGAGAATGGGTTTGCTGTCGATCAGGTGGATCCTGATATAATCTTCGAGGCTTTCTATATATTCAATATCGGAAAGCTTGATCTTGATCATGCGGTATTCGGAATAAACGAAGAGGTATTCATCACCGGTATCAACCGGCCTGTTTTTGTAGTGATGATATTCTATCGCTTTATTTACGGCTTTTGAAAATCTTTCAAAACTGATGGGTTTGAGTAAATAATCGATCGCATCAAGCTCAAAGCCTTCGAACGCAAATTTCTTATAGGCGGTAGTAAAAATGATCATTGGTTTTTCCTGTAAGGAGCGGGCCAGGTCGAGCCCGGTGATGTCTGGCATATTAATATCGAGAAATAGCAGATCAACAGCCGTGCTGCGAAGATACTCGGCGCCTGATACAGCATCATCAAAGGTCTGCACAAGCTGAATACCGGGGAATCGCGCAATATATTCGCGGATCAGCGTCAGCGCGGGTGGTTCATCATCTATAGCAATGCACTTTAGCATAGGATCAAAATATAGTTATACCTGCAATGTAAGTTGAACTGTATAAAAACCATCATCTGTGGTGATGTTCAGGAAGTGCCTGTCGGGATAAAGCCGCTGCAAACGTTGCCTGGTATTCTTCACGCCGATACCTGCACGATCAGAAGAAGTTTTTGCCTCGAACAACCTGTTCCTGCAGAAGAAGCGGATATGATCATCCTGCGCAGACAATTTTATTTCGATAACGGACTCTTCGTGACTGCTGATCCCGTATTTAAATACATTCTCAATAAAATTCATCAGGATCAATGGTGCGATCTTTTTTCCGGCAGCCTGCCCTTCCACTATAAAAGAAACCGTCATTTTTTTTCCCAGACGCAGGCGTTGCAGGTCGATATAATCGCGCAGGCATTCGATCTCGTTTTCCAGAGATACATAATCTTCTGTTACATCATCCGTTACATAACGCATAATGTTTGAGAGTTTCATGATGCTCTCTGCAGTGTTCTCGTTTTTTGTAACAGCAAGAGAGTAGATATTATTCAGTGTGTTGAAAAGAAAGTGAGGATTGATCTGTGCTTTCAGAAAAGAAAGTTCGGCATTGGCTTTATCAGCTTCGGCCTGCATGACCCGGCTTTCGGTTCGCTTCCATTCGCGGATAACGCAGATCGCTGTGCTGAGCGACCAAACTGTTACAAAAAGAATAATGCTGACGATATCGGTGGGATGTTCACGATTGGACATCCCCGGAGGCCGGCGCCCCTCCCGTGGTCCGCCCTGGGGCGGAGCGTATAGCGAATCCCGTGGGCCGGACATGAACCGGCGCTGCTCCTCTCCCTCCCGCATTTGAGGCCGGTGCCCCTGCTCCCGGGGAGATAACCCCCTGATCACTTTTTCAAAAGGCCGGAGCGTATACACACCAGTAAAAAGGACAAGTCCGATAGCTATATACAGAAAATATTTCTTTCTCAGATATAGCCGGGGGAACAGTAAAAAATAATTGGCATAAAAAAGAAAAAGGAAGACCGAAGAGAAGATCAGAAAGGGCACTGAAAAAACGCGGCTTGTCGTATCACCACCCGAATTAGGCATCCGGATGGCAAATCCCAGCACCAGGCTGAAGAATAGCAACCAGGCGGCTACATGGGCAACAACAGGTGTAAACTTCTGTTTCATTGACAGCAAAGTAAGTTACAGAAAATTAAACCGATCATCATGTACCGGTAAATGCCCTTAATGAATGGATGATTTGCCGGGATACATGTTAATATCTCTGTCGATATACCTATTTTTGCGCTGATCGGGTTTCCGCACTTGCGGAATTAAAAGGGAAGTCCGGTGAGAAACCGGCGCTATCCCCGTAGCTGTAAAAACCCTGCGTCCGCCTTGGCTAAAGCTTTGGCGCACGTAGCAAAGCATTTTAATCCAATGTCGTTTAGTTAAGAGCGCCCTACACTAGCTCATCGGCCATCGAATGAACTTTCGGGAAATCCTTAACTAAATGACATGGCATTTTAATCCACTGCTGCAGCAATGCAATGGGAAGGAATTTGCAAAAGGTTTAAGCCAGAAGACCTGCCTGGTCAGACCACTGACATTCAACTTTCGGGTGAAAAGTGAAATGGATCATTCCTGTATTCGCGTCATGCGGCCTGGATATAGCGGATCGTTCATTTCTGTTTCTCCCTTTAGTATTTCAAATGTTCTGTATGTGCAATCATGAAACACATAAATGCCCGCGTTGTGGAAATGGTTTTGCCTGTAAGCCAGGCAATATTACCCAGTGCCAGTGTTTCGGGATCACGATCACATCCGAGCAGAGGGCCTTTATGGATCAGCGATACAGCGACTGTCTGTGCAAAGAATGCCTGGTCCATTTACAGTCAGAACTGA
Organism: Terrimonas ginsenosidimutans; assembly: GCF_022012415.1. GTDB lineage: Bacteria > Bacteroidota > Bacteroidia > Chitinophagales > Chitinophagaceae > Terrimonas_A > Terrimonas_A ginsenosidimutans. The sequence goes on along the minus strand of NZ_JAKLTR010000003.1, from coordinate 606,807 downwards.
ACCGGTTTGTTGAAACGCATATCAAGCGATAACACATGCGTACCTGAAAGAGAAATTCCTATAAAACCACCATAAGTTAAGCAGTTAGTGGCGCCGGAAAAATGAACCCTGGCGCCATTTGCGTTATTTGTCACTGCAGTAAGTCTCCTGCTCGTGCCAGATGAACGATGGCAGATGATCGATGGCCGATGGCCGAAATCAAACAACTAACTGAAAATCTCTTGGTCTATCTAAATTTTCGGCTGGAAGATGCACGCTTTTTTTAGGGAACTATCAACGGTGGAGCCCGGCCATCGGCCATTGAACCGTTACAAGCGACTTTCCTTTCCAAACGTTTCAGAGCAGGCGTAAAGGCGCTGTCTCCTTCACTAAGATCAACACCAGTAACCGCATGCTCCGCATCCATATAGCAATCCCCTATTTAGGAATGATCATCCGGAGTAAACGAACATTTCTTATTAGCCGAAGAACGAGCAGACCCGATGTCATCCCAGACCCCGGATGCGTGAGGCCCCGGGGTTCCGTATGCCGGAACATCTTTCGGAATCTAACAATCTTGAGAACTGAGGATCCGGCATCTCCACAATCGGCCAAAGCATCCTTGTCACCCTAAAATCAGAAGTAAGAGTTATGGGATCAGGTCAATTGTTTTGAATAGCTGTCCCAGTTATGTTATCTGGTGGTCTGTTCACCAGAATACTTCCGTTATTTTCCCCGCAGATCTTGTGTTTTTCTCATGGATTCGCTTACGCCTTGAGCGATCTTTACAACAGAGAAATTTCTTAGTCACCGTCATTTTCAGGACTGGTGGAGGAGGGCAGTCCTGAAAAGGGCGGTGCGTTTTTTTATTTCATCTATGATCAAAAAAAGGAAATGTGAGTTAGGATAGTGGAATTATATCAAATCAAGCGGGCAACGACAGTCAAACGCAGGCATGCGGGTGCTGTCGTATGCCCGTTTGTAGCCAGCGCGGCCGCGCGGGTGCGCTGTAGAGAGGTCTATGCGTCGCTGGCGCCCGGATATGGGGGCTTTGACCCGTTTGGGTGAAATACGGTGCGAAAAATAGTGTACCAATACACTACAATTTCCCCGGCAAAACGGTCGGTAAGTGTACCAATACTGTACTAACTTCTTACCCCGGGCCTACCATCCAATCATCATCTACGGTATGCTTATGCTTCCTCTCTGCATCCTCGCTGCCTTGAAGCATACCGACAGTTGCATAAACAGACAACAGTCTTTACATTCAGGATTCGTTTTCTATCTTTGAATAAACCATCACCATGAATCTTGTCCCCGCTGAATTACTCACCGTAACGTTCACGCTTTTTGCGGTGATAGACATTATCGGCTCAGTGCCGATCCTGATCTCATTGAAGCAAAAAATGGGCGGAATGAAGGAATTGCGCGCTACCCTGATCTCTGGAGCATTGATGATCCTCTTCCTTTATGTGGGTGAGGCTTTCCTGAATGTGCTGGGGCTGGATGTAAAATCATTTGCAGTGGGCGGATCGATCGTGATCTTCATTCTCGGACTGGAAATGGTATTAGGGATCGAATTCTTTAAAGGTGACGCCGATGTAAAAACAGCAACAGTCGTACCTATTGCATTTCCCCTCATCGCCGGCTCCGGAACGCTAACGACCATCATGTCCCTTAAAGCCAACTATGGAGTTGCAACTCTATTGATCGCCATTGTCATCAACCTTATCATCATCTACATTGTATTGAAATCCCTCGGATATATCGCAAAGCTTCTCGGATCAAGCGGCCTTAGTGCGATCAGGAAATTCTTTGGCGTGATCCTGCTCGCCATTGCGGTGAAGATCTTCGCGACAAATGCGCCAGGATTGATCAAGTAAGCCGCGAGGCGGATGTAACAGATCAGGGTTTGATCGTCTTAAAATTCGCTCCCGGAAGAGACAGTTTTAAAACGATCAAACCCTGATCTGTTAAAATATACTCACACGTGCACGGCTTACTTTACAGCGAACACCTGCGTTGTTGTAAACTCACGACCATACATATCCTTCGCACGCACTTCGATCTTATGCTGGCCGGGCTTAAGATTTCTCGGCACGGCGAGTTCCCACAGGTGAGTGGACTCCACAGGAAGGCTGGGCCTTCTGTTCCCTAAAAGCGAGTCCGCATAATCCCATTGAACCATCGACGCTACATAGTAAGGATCGAAGCTTTTGGAGAATTTCATCTTCTGCCACTTCCCACCGTTAAAACGGATATCTACAGGAGTGGTTTCATTCCCCATAAAAAAGTTCGCATACACGGTAGAGGTAGTTGGCTTCTTACCATTTGTATTTTTTGGAACATATACGGAGATCTGGTAATCAGGATCTCTGCCGACAACTTTAAAATCGATCGTATACTGGTTGCCTTTGAAATGTATGAACGAATACCCTTTGGGTGTGCCATCTCTCATGGTAGATACGGGCACTCCTTTGTCATTGAATGAACCGGAATACCAGTCACCTGAAGTGGTTGCCGCATTATACTCGTGGTGCGGTTTGGCACGCAACCAGCCTTCTTTTTCCGTGAACAGATCGTTGCGCTGTAAATGCGTATGAGCCGAAAGCGACAGTGTATTGGGATAATCGTTTAGCAGATCAAACAAACGTTTTCTGTGAGACATATTGAAAGATTCTTCAGTCCCCCTAAGTGGAATGTGGAAAGCGAGCACAACCAGTTTATCCTTTGGCACAAGCTTCAGATCATTTTCAAGAAACCGGAACTGGTCTTCCCTGAAACCACCCCAGTAACTTTTACCATCGCGTGGATCCGGGTAAAGGATATCATCGAGGATAATGAAATGCACATCACCGTAATTAAAAGAATAATTGGCAGGGCCGAAATTCTTTTCAAATGTTTCATCACTCAGCGAATCAGCCTTCGCTTCATAGTTCATATCGTGATTTCCCATAACGTTGAACCAGGGCAATCCAACTTTTTGCGTGGCGTCAATGTACGGGCTATGCAGGTCAAGAGAATCTCCTACCAGGTCGCCAAGGCTAAGACCGAACTGCATATTCTTTATGCCTTCCACTTCCGCAACAACACCTTTTGCATAATACTCCACCTCCTCTGCAGTATAAGGCTGCGGATCTCCGAAAATAAGACTGCTGAAATCTTTTAACACAGTACCCGGCAGCAGTGCAAAGTCAACCGACTTAGGCAGTGGACCAGTTGGAGCCACACCCTTGTACTTGAAATCAGCCGGAGACCCGCTTGGCTTATGATTATAATAGAAGACGGGCAACTTCTTTGCTGTGACCGGCAGAGTATACGCTGAAGGTTTGATCACAAAGATGATATTGTCTGAACCAACCGGCAGGGTATACTTACCACTGGCATCAGTTGTTGCGACATCCTGCCCGTTTGATACACCGACACCTGCGATGCCTTTTTCATTCTTATCCTTTTTGCCATTTCCGTTAACATCGGCATACACATATCCCGACACGGAACTCTGTGCAACGGCCGCCAGGGAGATCCCTGTTGAAATTAATACTGCTGCGAGTTTTATCATGATCATTGTTTGTTTTAGATTGTTAGAGAAGGCGAATCACTTTTTCTTCGCCTCCAGAATTCCCGGATATAATATCCCATCCGGCGCTTCGAACGAAAGGCCGAGAAGCGAGGAAACGATCGGAGCCATATCCTGCAACCCCATTACCGGTATCACCACGCCCTTTTTAAATCCGGGTCCGTAGCCGATAAAGCCTGTCTGGATCTCTTTGAAGTCAGGGAAATAACCATGTGTTCCGCCAGAGGCTGCTCTTAACGCATCCTTTCCTTTATCGGAAGAAGAGAAGCTTACGCCCTTGATCGCGGTCAGGGCAAGCACGGCATTGGGATCAGCTCCGATACTATCCAGTTCCGCTCTTTCCACTACACGGAACATTCTTTTCTGAGGTTCGGGCAGGTTCTTAAGAACAGTCCTAAGTTTTTGCAACGTCCCCTTGTCAGTTTTATCTTTTAAATGTAAAAAGGCGGAACCGCCATTGCTATGGAATAGCGCTTTCCAGTTATCCTGGCTGTTTGCCTGTGAAGGAGTAACAAAGCCATTATCGCGTAACCATACATTCGGGAATAAAGTGCTGTGGATATCAGAAAAGCCATGATCACCCAGGACGATCACAGCTGTGCTGTCTTTTAATCCGGCTTTATCTATAGATTCAAGGATCGTTCTTACAGATCTGTCAGCGGATGCGACAGCAAGACGGACCTTATCTCCATCCCTGCCCTGCTCATGTTCAAAGTGATCGGTATTGGCCAGGTGTACAGCAAGCAGGTTGGGTTTATACTTCCGGATCAGATAACCTGCAATGCGTGACATATTTTCGTCTGCACTAAGATAGTCTCCATTATAATCGAACTCCTCAAGCTTTCCCGTTGCATTCTGCTGAGCATCTTCAAAAAGACCGGGCGGGTTTGCATACTGACTAACCTTACCGAGCAATGTTTTTTTGCCGGGCCAGTTCCATATTTCGGGAATATTGTAATCGATCGGAGCTCCCACCGTCACGGGCCAGTGAACAGCTGCACTTGTCATGCCTGCGTTTTTGATCGCATCCCAAAGTGTAGGCACTTTGATCTCAGACTCATTCCAGTACCATCTTCCCGGTGTTGCCCACGGCTCAAAGTAAACATTATAATAGATGCCATGATGGATAGGCAGCGCACCGGTGATCACTGCTGTGTGAGACGGATAAGTTACCGTTGGGAAAACGCCCTGTACTCCTTCCGCACTCACACCTTTTTCTTTCATCTGTTGCAGGTTGACTGCATTCCAGGAAGGGTTCATATAAAATTCGGGACGAAAACCATCGATGCTTATAATGATCACGTGTTTGACCTTTTGCGAGAAAGACTCAGCAACCATAAAAAGAGCCGCTGCTACCAGTGAGATCTTCTTAACCATTCTTCTATCTGTTTATTTAACGGGCGGGAAAAGTTCACTGTCATTGCGTGACAGTAATGAACAAATTCCTTCTTACCGTTCTTACGGTCTTACGCGTAAACAAGAACGGTAAGAAGAAAAATGTGATGATTTCAAAAGGAGTTGACCGGTATCTTACTAGTCGATCAGCCTTGTTACAGCTGCATGTTTTTCCAGCGTATCGATGGTTGCCGTAGTCTGTACCAGCTCAACCACCGTTTGTTTTCGCGCGGTTGTCCATCTGCCAAGTGTGACATTGTACACCCCGCCCATCATATTGAACAGACCCGCATCAGTAGCTGCAGTCGGGTATTTTTCGTTGATCGGGTAAGGCATGTTGTTTGTGTTACCGGAAGAACGATAATGCAGGTAAGGGACAACAACAGGTTTATACGTTGTCTGATCGATGGAGATCGAGTACATGGAATACCAGTCGTTGTTACAGATCCTGTAACCAAGGATCGGGTTCTTTGCTGCGTCGTAGATTGCGGCGCCGCCACCTGTTGCCACAAACAGTACGTCTTCGGGTGTGGAAGCTTCGGTAACGGTTGTGCCTTTGAAGATCGCTACACCGCATGCATTACCACTGTTTGCCCATGGGCCGGAGGTTCCATAGTTGGAAGCACGGACGAGTCCGCCGTCACCAAGGTTAGTTCCGGTGGTAGCATATGTCTTCTGGTACCAGTTTGTTTCAGCAGGAAAAGAGTACGTTCCTGCTGAGCCGTTGATCTTTCTGCCCTGGAAGCCGAAGTAGAAGAACTGTCCTTTTGCCACGCTGCCCGAGTTGATATTCCATTTGATGGTACGCTGACCGCCGGTGGCCCATCCTGCATCCAGAGGATTGGCGGAAGCAGCGGTACCTGCATTGTTGCAGAACACAATACTATAGGGTGTAGTAGCAAAGTTGATATCTTTCGTAGCGATCATCTGTACATATTCATAGCCGCCATCTCCACCTTTTGGATCACTTTGAAATCCGGAGATGATCAGATCCTGGGCAGAAGATCCCATGTCAACAATATCGTCTCCTTCCCTTGTTCTAAGTTGAACAGAGCCATCCGCCGTACTAAAGGGAATGCCGACATAAGCTGCCAGTGCATAGGGCGCATTATTTGCGTAATCCACTTTCGTATCAACGAAAAGAGCCAGGTCGCCAAATCCATCATTGATCTTTTTAGAACCGCCGATCACTTCTCCGGGCTGAAGGGCCGGGTTAAAACTGGACTTATTGAGAATACAGAGAGAGCTTTCATAATCATTAGGATTAGCCAGGATCTGCGCAATATTAACTGCATTGATCCCCACAACGCCTTTCCCTTTGGAGGTAATATTATTTTCAGTCAGCCCGCTGATCGTCAGGATGCCATTTTTCCGTGTCAGCACACCCGTATTGATATCAATCCATACAGAATCACCCGGGTGGAATTTAGCAGCTGCCGCACCGAGATCAATAGAAATACCTCTGAGTAATTCCAGCCGGCGGGCATCCTGCACAACGAGTAATCCTTCAGGGAGGTTTCCTTTTCTGTGATCAGAGACTACTACTGCTGCGATCCTGGTTCCGCCAAACACGCTCTCCTGCGTAAGCAGCACATCCTTTCCTTTGTAGAGGGGGCGGATATCCAGAATAGACACGATCGGGTTCGGTACGCCGCCCGGGTATTTTTCGTTCTTTTCGCAGCTAACCAGTGCTGCCGCGATACCTGTCGCTAGAAAAAGTTTTATTAAAGATTTCATCTTACTATTTTATAGTTGATACAATTAAGGTCTCTGCCACCATACAAGGGTATTGATATCATCTGGTCCTTGTGCAACAATGGCGGCTTTGTAGTTTGTTGGATTTGCAGCCTGAACATATATCGGGTAAACCAATCGTGCCGGCATACGGCCACCGTTTGACAGGCCAGGGCCTTTTGGCAACACAGGATGTCCTGTGCGTCTGTATTCAAACCACTGTTGCAGATCTGTCATGAACAATGCAAAATATTTCTGCAAATGGATCATCTCCATTTTTGCATCCTGTGAAAGATTATCACTCCACAGCTCGCCTGCCGCATCAAGATTTTTCAGGTGCTCTGTGAAGTTGGTGGAAGCAATACTCTCCGGGAAGTTCGGCACCCAGTAGTTGATCGCGGAGGCAATCCCCTGGTAGTAAAATGTTTTTACATCTCCGGTGATCCATCCTTTTAAAGCAGCTTCTGCAAGAATGAACTGCAGTTCTGCATACTGCATAATGATACCGGTGTTCTGATTTTGCTGAAGAGACCACGTACCACCTGTACTCGTGTTATCATAGCTCTGGAAATAACAGCCTTTGTCATCACCACGGCCGGGGATGTATCCGCTTGGAACACCAAACCAACCACCGCCGCTTGCCTGTGAAATACCAAAACGTCCAATACTGCCGGATCCATAAGGAGTAGCAGAAACGTAGCGGGGATCAGTCCAGGCAACAAGATTATCCAGAAAAAAATTACAAACAGCAGGGCCGCGAAAATCCTGCGCACGGATCCCGTTCACATACGGTGATGTATAAGGATCAGTAGTACTGGTGCCGCCGCTCCACAACAATCTTGCATTGTCTGCATTGCTTTGAAAAACCGGGTATGCTGAAGGATTTTCTACGATCTGTTTGATCTTGGCAATCACGGACTGTTGTGTTTCAGTTTTACCTGAAACACGCATCAAAAGACGCAGGTATAAGGAGTTGGAAAATTTTCTCCATTTGCTTATATCACCTTTATACATCGGATCGCTGGACACAACGATCGCGGCATTCGATGCAAGCAGGGTATTGGCCTCTTCCAGTTGACTGAAGATATCAAGGTAAATATCTTTCTGCCTGTCAAATGCAGGCATTACATTATCCTGATCACCTTTCAAGGCATCGAAATAAGGAATATCACCGTAGATATCCGTCAGGTTGGAAAACAACCAGGCCTTGCCGATTTTACCGATCGCCTGGTAAGAAGTGTTGGTTACTTTCTCCGTACGCGCGAGGCTGTCGATCTGTTTGAAATTGGTAAGCTGTACAAACCAGGTATTCCATAAATAGTCGGACTGGTTTGCACGGAAAGCATAGCGAAACACTGTATTGTCACCATCACTCTGGGACACTGTCACCTGCATAAGCTCATTATTAAAACCCCGGTTACGGTTCATACCCGGCCAGAGCGAATTCACCAGTGCCGGTGCGAGTAGTTTATCCGGAGTGGTTTCGATGATATTGATCGGATCTACGTTCAGATCCTCAAATCCTTTTTTGCATGAATAAAGTGTTGGCACTGCCATCACCGCAAAACATGCTATCATTAATTGCTTTCTCATCCTGTATGCTTTTAACTTTTAAATAGTATCAGTCTGTTGCCTGTTCGACGGCCACTGGCCGGTTTGGCTGCCTTTATGTTGCCGACCTTATATTGGTCAGCCTGTATTCCGGCCATCGGTCATCAACAATGTCCTGGATCAACAAGCCTGTGCGAATTAAAATCCGATCGATAAATTGAATCCCATTGAGCGCGTGGAAGGGAACTGCCCCACTTCAAACCCTCTCACGATATCTGTTCCTGCCAGTGTTCCAAATTCAGGATCGAAGATTGGCCATGGCGACCAGATGAACAGGTCACGACCATACACACCGATCAATGCTGATTTCAATCCAAGTTTTTTAAGCAGCTTTGGCCTGAAGTTGTACACGAGGGAAGCTTCGCGGAATTTCAGGAAGTCTGTACTGAAAGTGCTGCCTTCGGCATTGAAGCTGCCGATGCTGTATTGATAATACTGGTCAATGTCATAAGCAACCACATCGTTCTGGCGATAAGAACCGTCAGGATTCTGCACCACACCATTACCAATGATGCCATTGTACCGGCCAGGCAATGTCGATTTCAATTTGCCCTGTTCTGCCATTTTGTAATGTGTCAGAGAATAAGCCACTGCACCAAGCTGTGCGTCAAACAATACTTTCAGGCTGAAATTTTTAAAGGAGAATGTGTTGCCAAGGCTGAATTTGAATTTAGGGATCGTATTACCGAGGTAGATGATGCTATCGGTAATTTTTGGAAATCCGGTTGCCTCGTCATAGATCACCTGGCCATCAGGACTGCGCCTGTAACCCAATCCATACAAGTCTCCCATACTTCCGCCGATTGATGCCACGATCTGTCCGCTCGCGATCTGGCCAGCTCTCAGCAATGCTGTGCTGTCCGGCATGGTAAGGATCTTATTCTTATTGAAAGAGAATGTCGCAAACGTAGCCCATTCAAAACTGCGGCTTTTCACGGGCTTTGCATTAATGCTTACTTCGATACCATTGTTTCTTACTTTCCCTGCGTTGATGATAGAGGAGTTGTATCCGGATGCTGCATCAACTGTTCTGGTGAAGATCTGGTTTCTTGTATTTCCAAAATACAAGGCTACGTCTGTGCTCAATCTTCCATTGAAGAACTGCACTTCCGCACCCAGCTCAACTGTTGTAGTAAGAAGGGGCTTAAGATTTACATTAGGCAATGTTGTTGGACTGACAAGGCCGCTATCCGGGTAGATACCACCATTGGCCACCGGGTAAGTGTAAGCCGTCCTGTATGGAGTAGTACCGCCACTACCCACCTGCGCAAATGATGCTCTCACTTTTGCATAGTTGATCACAGATGGAAGCTTTGCCACATCCGACACAACAAAACCTGTATTAATAGAAGGATAGAAGAACCCTACGTTATCCGTTCTTTTTGGCGTAGCCAGTACACTGTTCCAGTCCTGGCGCCCGGTGATCTCCGCAAACAGAAAGTTCTTATAGCTCAGGTTAATGATACCGAACATACTGTTGATCCTGTAACGGCTTGTATCAGGGAAATACAGGAGACCATACATGCTGTTCTCCAATGTATAGATGCCGGGGTGTCTCAATCCATCGTTCCTGACATCGGATTTATCATATTTATTCCATAATTGACTGCCCCCTGCGGTCACACCGAGTTTCAGATCCCTGGTCAGGTCTTTATTATAACGCGCCATCACATCATAGCTCTGCTCCTGCGCATAAATGTTTTGTTTTCTCACAGACCCTCTTGGCAAACGTGTCCCTGCATCAAACGGCCTGTCCTGTTCGCGTTTATCATTCATCCAGTCCATGTTACCGCGGACCATGACGTTGAGCTCCTTGCTGACCTGGTAGTTCAAGGTTACGTTACCCGTTACGTTGTTTCTTTTTGTTTTGTTCAGGAATTCATTTGTGATCGCAAATGGATTCTCCGGGAAAGAAGAAAAGGGATAACGGATATGTTTATAAAGGCTGTCATAAACGCTTCCCGGCCCACCAGCCCAATAGTTTCTCAGCCAGTTATAATCAGCACTTGGCTGCCAGAAAATGTACCAGTACATCAATGACTGGTTACCATACCCTGCAGCAGGCAGATTATCACTATTCCTGTAACCATAGGTTACTTTGGTTGAAAGTTTCAGTTTTCTGGTAATATCTGTATTGGTAGAAAGACCCAGGTTTTTGCGGTCGAATCCCGTGTTGGGAACGATCCATTTATTATTTTCTGTACCAGCCGTCAGGCGGATACCGGTAGAACCGATCTTACCATCCACACTGAGACTGTTCCTCAGATCACTTCCGCGATCCCAGAACTCATTGATATTATCATATGCTTTCCATTCTGTACGTTGCAGGCCTACGTGCTGACGGACCGGATCGTATTGATAGAACATTTGTCCATCAAACCTTGGTCCATAAGCAGAGCTGGTACCGCTCGTGCTTGCTCCATCGGCAGTAGCACCGTAAGAATAATGAAGAGCGCCGCCCAATCCCTGGCCATATTCGTACTGCATATCAGGGAATCTGTTCGCTTCTTCAATGTTGCCGTTCATTGTATAACGTACATTGAAATGACCTTTCTTTTTCTGATAAGCCGACTTGGTCGTAATGATCACCGCACCGTTAGCCGCACGCTGACCATACAATGCAGATGCAGCAGGGCCTTTCAGCACAGATATGCTTTCAATATCCTGTGGGTTGATATCGTTCACGGAACTTCCATAGTCAGCCGGTAGATTGTCGGAGTTAGTAGCATACACCTGGTCACTGCCATTGGCAGAGCGCTTACCACTACTATTATTGATCACCACTCCATCCAGTACGATGAGCGCTTCGTTATCGCCGGTAAGGTTGTTCTCACCACGAAGTATGATCTTGGATGAAGCAGCAGGGCCCGAGCCGGAACGGATCAGGTTCAGACCAGCGACTTTACCGGAAAGAGCATCCAGGAAGTTTGAGCTGACAGCATCGGTGAGCTGGGAACTGTCCACTTTCGTAAGCGCATAACCCAAAGATCTTTCAGACTTCTTAATGCCCAGTGCAGTTACTACCACCGTTTCCATTTCCCGCTGATCCGCAGCCAGTGTCATCGCTATTTCAGACTGATTTGAGACCACAACTTTCCTGGTAAAATATCCAATACCGGAAAAAATGAGCGTCTGCCCTGTATTGACCGTAATGCTGAACTGACCGCTCTCGTTCGTAACAGTTCCCCTTGATTGTCCTTCTACCATTACGCTGATACTGCGCAAAAGTTCTTTATTCTCTTCATTCCTGACAGTACCACGTATCTGCCTTTGCTGAGAGAATACCGATAGTGAAATACAGAGGAGGAGAAACCCTGAGAGAAAGACTGCCTTTCGATGAAAAGCAGCCAGGTGTGAAAAAGGTTGCATTGATGTGATTTTGGTTTGCAAAAGAATCGCTTTGAAAAAATTTAAAACTGCTTGTAACAAATTGTAATGACCCGATGATCTTTATTGAACAAAAACTTAATGTCAGGATCTGCGAGCGATCATGCGCATCGCTATTCAACTCCCGAATAACATCTGCAGGCAATGAGATAAAAATGATCGCTATCAGCAGACATCAATGTTCCTGATCTCGAAAAAGAGGAATAATCACACACAGGTAACTGTACCTTTTTAGCAATAGAAATGCCTGTAGCAACCGCGTACGCGCTGCTATTGAATAACGTAGAGTAATTCATTCAACAGTTGTTTATAAAAAATCGATATCCAGAAATAAGTCAGGCAGATCAGGTGGGATCTTTAGCCATAACCGGCTTTTCGTTAGGGACGCAAAGTATTTGCGAGTTGTGAATTTTATGTTAACGGGAGATTAACCTTCTATGAAGTGAAAGATTTAATAATGAAAAGAAACAAAATGTGCGGGGTTATGAGTTGTTTTATGTTTTGCACATGGATAACAAAACAATGCGTGCAGAATTCCGCAGCGGAATGATCATCCTATAGGAGAATTCATGTTGGAAATATCAGAATGATTAAGATCAGGATGCAGCGGCTAAGAACTTTTACAGACAGAGCATGATCTTATCACTGCCAATAAAGATCAATGTGGCTCTTTCATTTCCTTATATTGATAGGTTGTGTCGATCTCTGTCCCGGCGGGTTCACCATATTCATCGGGTCCGTCTGTTTTATTTCTTCCGAAGAAAAACAAAGCAGCGATGATCAATGCCAAAATTATCAGGCTTGTAATGATCCGGCGCCTGGCGGACTGCTGCGAAGCAGTTTGAAGAGGCTGCGCAGTTTCAGGGAAAGACCGTTCCTCCGGTGCAGCAATGATGTCAACCGTCGCTTGCAGCAGGTATCCTTTCTTAGGAATTGTTTTGATCCGTTCTTTTCCCGAATCATCCAGGATCTTGCGAAGGAAGGAGATCGCCTGGTTCAGTCCATCGTCCGCACCGCCATAGTCATTCCAGATCTCCCTGATGATCCGCTCCCTGGACACAGTTTGCCCGGCCGACGCAGCCAGCATCTGCAACAGTTTAACGAACCGGGGCTCCAGGCGGCTTTGCGTACCGGTCTGCCGGTCAACAAGCAGGTGCTTGTCAGCCATTAGTACAAACCGTTGATCGATCAGGATTTCTTGTGTTTGCATCAAAACAAATCTAGCCAAATTCGGCCTGGAACGGAGGGTTTGATCCAATCTATAGCTTTTCTAAAGGTTTCCTTTATATGATTTCTCTTTGATCAGCCGGATTTTGCGGGCAAATAATAAAACATGAAACGGATCCTCCCGGTGGTCTTCCTTTTGCTGACGCAACAGTGCTCATCCCAAAAAGCTGATCTGGCCAGCCATATCGGCCTGGATCTGCGGTATTATGAAGAGCAAGGACAGCGATACCTGGGTGTCAGCCCCGCTTTGATCACCACAAACAACGATGCATTGAGCGAGGCCATGAAAAAATATCCCCGGCGATTCCGGTATCTCCTGATGAATAAAACCAGGTTTCAGGGGATCTATGAAAAGTATTATCCTGATACAGTCATGATCAATCGTCTTTATACCGATACCCTGGCAGGCGACAGTTCCTTCCTGAGAGCTTATCTCCTGCTGACTTCGGCTTTCACAAAAAAACCGGTCATCACTATGCATTTCAGCCGGCAGGAAATGATGAAAGTTGCAGCAAGGTTCTTTTATTGCCAGTCCGTAAGGCCCGACTTCAGCATCGCATCCACGATCTGTATCGGCAGAAATGGTTTGGAAGGCCTGTTCATCAGCGCTGACCAGACGATACTGGAGGCTTTTTGTTTCGAAGCCATCTTTGAAAAATATTACCGGCCGCCGGGCCAAAAAAACCTTTTCATCACAAACTTCCTTTCTTACATCAAAGAAGGGGAAAAACAGTATGCACCATTGCGATCAGACACGGGTGTTTATCTCCAACGGATCCGCGACCATTGCTTTGCTAAAATGGAAAAAGACCGGTATTTACAGCAATCACTAATGGATTATTACGAGGCAAACCGCAACAGTTTTATTTTTCTCCTCAAATGAACCGATGACCGAGGACCGATGGCCGATGAACGATGGCCGATGGCCGATGAACGATGAACGATGGCGGATGGCACTATACCAATTAGGAGCAATAGTTTCCATCCAAATGCAGCACTCGGCCATCCGCCATCGTTCATCGGCCATCGGCTCCATACCAATTAGCAGCAATAGTTTCCATCCAAATACAGCACTCGGCCATCGTTCATCGGTCATCGTTCATCGGCTCCATACCAATTAGCAGCAATATCTTCCATTCAAATGCAGCACTCGGCCATCGGCCATCGTTCATCGGCCATCGGCTCCATACCAATTAGCAGCAATATCTTCCATTCAAATGCAGCACTCGGCCATCGGCCATCGTTCATCGGCCATCGTTCCTCGTCCCCGGCCATCATTCTAAAGCCCTGTCTTACCCTCGGCCCAGTAAGCCTGGGAAAAAATATTCCTGGAAGGCACATTCAGTTGCTTCAACTCGCTCCGGGCAATACGCATCGTATCTGCATTACCGGCAAGATAGAAGCCCGTATCCGCCAGGGAGACTCCCGTATCTTCCTGTTGCTGAAGAATGCGCTGGCGGATACGGCCGGCCTTATTGAGCCCGCTCTTCTGAAGAACATGACCATATAACTGCAATTCGGCCATTACCGAGGAATCATCCACTTCGAAGATCGTGATGCTTGAATGTTGTTTCGCTGATGCTTCGTTACGCAGCGATAAGGCCAATCCCAGCGCTGTCTCATCTCCTATCATCACATGATGCGAAAGGTGCTTACGGTACACCGTTCGTCCTCTGGGAATAATGATGCGTAGCTCATCTCCTTCTTTCAACTGACCGGCGAACTCACTGCCCGGGCCATTCCCATGTAAATGAAAAAGTATATCACATACTCCCTGCTCTGCATCAAACAGGAATGGCGTATAATTCCGGAACGCTCTTTCATTTACACGAAAGCCGACCGCATAACCTGGTTCTGAAATAACACCCCGGAAATCACCAAGCAATCGGACCTTTCTGACCGAAGAAGAAAAATCTTCGATCTGAGTGGCAACCACCTGGCGAAATTGTGATTTAAGCAATCCTTCTACCGCATCATTCATCCATTTAGGCAACGTAGGCATAGCTGATAATTTGAACACAAATTTCGCAAGAGGATCAGCCTGCTCAGGCAGGCTATTCGGGGAAATGATTGGACTATCCGGGGTTTCGCGGATTGTTGATTCCTGAAACAGGATCGACGGCTATCTTGCTAAACGATATTTAGATGGAGAAATGCCTTCCTGTTTACTGAACAGCCGCGTGAAATAAGTATGGTCTTCATACCCCAGCTCGTAAGCGATTTCCCTGACAGTAAACTCAGTGTAGAAAAGCAGCCGTTTCGCTTCCAGCAATATCTCCTGGTGGATCCATTTGCTGACGGGCATACCGGTTGTATTGCTGACCACTTCATTCAAATAGGCCGGCGATACATTCAGCATGGCGGCATATGCCGCAGGGCTTTTGACCACCCTGTATTGTTGTTGCAGCAGTGTTTTGAACTTGCGTGTAATTTCCGCTGCTCTCCCTTCTTTTGCGGCTGCCTGTACTGGCTGTTCACGGTAAATAGCGGCAAAGATCGACAACACAGATTCAGTAGCAGCTTTGATCATGGGAAAAGAGTCCTGTGTAAAAGAAGGATCTTCGAGATGTAGCTGCAGCAGGGAAACGGCAGTGTTCAGCTTGACCGCCCAACGATCATTGACATCAGCAGCCTGTAATGGCTGGGCTGTCTGCTGCAGCAAGGTTCTGACATGTTCCGGCACCAGGGTTGTTGCAACGGCAACAAACCACGCATCGATGGGATCAAATTTTGTAACATGGTGAACCTGTCCCGGTAAAATACATAACACTTTTCTTCCCCGGGCATTCACGGTTTGCGAGTCAACCACCAATTGATTTTCGCCACATTCCTGGAAAATGAACAGGAAGTGATCATCCCTGTGGGGCCTGCTTACGTTCTCCGGCGGTGGAAAATCCTCATTCTTCAGATTGCGCATAAAGATCCCGTGCGGGGAATGGCTCGTCATCCGGTGTTGGGGTATTGATTGCTTTCGCGGCATAAATATAAAATTACCCGTACCTGATGAATGCAGACTACCCGATGCAGATAATTACTGATCGAAAGCGGGAAAAATCGGTGAATGGCGTAATAGTGCATGAGCGGGAGAGTATCGCAAAGTACCCAAAGTGCGGATCCTATACAACATTCCCAGATTTGCGAATGCTGCCTGTAGAAATCTCTATGAACTGTATCTAAATTACGGCCAGAAAGGTTTTTTCCTGTAATTTCGCAGGCCATTGCGCTGAAAGCAATCGACAACGATTTATCTGGTTGATTTTCAGATTTTTGATGCTGGCCTCGTAGTACAATGGATAGTATAAGAGTTTCCGAAGCTCCAGATACAGGTTCGATTCCTGTCGAGGCTACTTAACCGGAAAGGCGAAAAAATCTTCGCTTTTCCGGTTTTTCATTTCATGTATGTTGTTGTTTATCTGATAAATGCAGTCGGCAATTGAGTTCAGTCGAATAGTTCGAAATGACTTTCCATCGAAATTGATTTTTCAGGAAATATCGAACTGATAATTTGACGTTTCTCCGTTACAGTCCCTCCCCTACTCACTACGTTCAATCGTGTCAAATTGATCATCGCTTGCCCTAGCTGTTTATCAACGTTCCTTGTGGTAGTATCAGTTGACTGATTGAATAATTGTAGTTCAAGACGAGAAATCTTCCCCTCGCACTCCATCTTGACCTATTTATAGTCTCCATCATCTATCGCCCCAGACAAAAGCAGATCTTGGAAAAACCTTTTTTCATCTTCTACTGTAAATACAAGGAAAAGATAAACGGTAACGGAATAATTATCAGCGTTATTAGTATTAAGAAGATCGCCAATGCACTCGAGACATCATTCGACCACCTCGTTTGCGAAGGACTGCATAACGGGGTTGATAAAAAACGCAAGCGGTTGCAGGAACTGGAACAACTCGATGAAGCTAAAAAGAAGACACTGTACGACCTCCTCGATACATATATACGAGATGCTTAAGCCGGCAAAGTCTATGCTTAAAGATCTTAAGTTCGGCACCTGCCAAATTTAAAATCTCCAATATCGCTAATTAGCTGATATGTTTTCTCTCTTAAATAAGTTTCCAGAAAAAAGATGTGCATAATTATTTAAAACAACAACAGCAAAGCGGAATTTACCTGAAGCCCGGGAGTTGCGTGCTCTTTTCCACCGATCTTTCCAAAAAATGATGTAGTTGCAATATCACTAAACAACGAAATCAGGTTTGCTACCCCGGATAAAAAGATTAGTGCAGTATATAATCGCCACCCTGAGATTAAAAAAGTAAAGGATTATGTCCAGAACACAAAGAACGAGCGCAATAACAGGTTTCTCGGTAATCACATAATTTTTTATACTCCATTGGCCGTAAAAAGCTCTTGTCTTACTGAAATGACCCGACCAGGTACGTCTATATCATTTTTAATACGTACGTACTGCATGGCTCTGCGAGGCGCCAGAATTTCCGTTATGTGTCGCCTGGTAATTTAACGGCAACTGGCCTGAAAATGAATACTGATTGGTAATACGATCCAGTAAATGAGGGATAAATTGCTTAGTCCTCCTCTTCTTATCGTAATTTTACACCATTCAAGAACGCGGGATGGAACTAAATTTTTATACACCTAGAAATAAATTATTACAACAGTTCATAGAGGGGTATTATTTTATCACCGATACTCAAAAAGGCGGAACAGAAAAATACCTGACTTTTCCCAATAACTTCTGCATTGTAACAATTAATCTAAACTCCCGTGTATTACTTTCGGAAAATAGTATAAAGATCTTTCCTTCGAAGAAAGAAAATATTTACACCAGTGTAGTGTATAGATATACCAATCCCATTGAAGTCTATTATAAAAAACCCATACACGAGTTAACCATCTATTTCAAGCCATTGGGATTGAATCATTTTGTTCAAAATATCGAAATAATATTTTGCCAGCGAAACCTTGCTGGCTTTGCGGCTAACCTGCCAGATTTCGAAACAGAAATGTGTAAAATATTTGCCGGGAAAGATCGTGAGGCGCAGCTAGAACACCTGGAAAAATTCTGGCTCCAAAATTTAGTGAAAAAGGATCTGGACCTGATGAAAAATATATTGAAGGATATTGAATCCAACATGAAAATTGAGGACGTTGCTGGAAAATATGAAATGTCAAGAAAACATTTGAATACACTATTTCTAAAACATTTAGGGAAATCTCCAGGTGAATACCAGAAAATATACCGTTTCCGGCAGGCGATAAATAATAAAAGTGGCGTACGCAACCTGACAGAACTGGCCTACGAAAATTTCTTCTATGATCAATCCCATTTTATAAAAAACTTTAGAGCATTGACAAACAACAGCCCTAAAAGTTTCTTTAAAATGTTGATACCAACCAAAAAAATGTCTGGCTTTTTATTTAGCCGGTAACAATTTTACAATTCTGGAGATAATTTTTAAGCTTTCTTTGCTTTAATACCTGAGACTTCATTCAAAGTGCCCAGGGTAATCAACCTGTTTTCTAAATTCTATTGCTATGGCTAAAACATTCCGTTTGATCGGATCGACTTTCCTTTTTTTCTTTTCAACACTTGCGGGTGTTGCGCAGGTCTCTTCTCTAAAAATCGACTCGCTAATGGAAGAAGCCTTAACTAAATTGAAAGTAGCTGGAGCCGCAATAGCCGTTGTGAAGGACGGGAAAGTGATCCATCAAAAAGGGTATGGTGTTGGTTCTATTGACACGAAAGTACCAGTTACCGAGCGTACGAACTTTCAAATTGCTTCAAATACCAAAGCGTTTACCACAGCTGCATTGTCGATACTCGTTGATGAAGGGAAAATAAAATGGGATGATAAGGTAAAGGAGTATATCCATGAATTTAAAATGTACAATGAGTATGTCACCAATAATTTTAATATTGTTGACCTGCTAACCCATAGAAGCGGCCTGGGGCTCGGAGCGGGCGACTTGACATTTTTGCCCGACGAGTCGGATTTTACAGTGAAAGATGTCGTACACATTTTTCAACATTTCAAACCAACATCGGCATTCCGAACGAAATATAATTATGATAATCTGCTTTACATCATTGCCGGAGAAATAATAGCCAGAGTAAGCAGTATGAGCTACGAAGAATTTGTTCAGAAGCGCATCCTGCAACCATTGCAGATGGCAAACTCGTTTGTAGGAGACCGTTCCATTAATGAAATAATGGATTTGGCCACACCGCATTCTACTGCAACAGGCTCGTTAAGGGTGATCAATCGCTTCAAAATCGGAATGATCAGTGCCGCAGGAGGGATGTATTCCAACGTAGCGGATATGTCTAAATGGGCGATCATGCAACTTCACAGGGGCAAGTATGGAGATAGTTTAAAATCATCCTTATTCTCTTACAATAACAGCGGCAAAATGTGGACCATACAAACCGTTCTGCCAAATTATGTATCTGAACGATATAACACACATTTTAACGGGTATGGCTTAGGCTGGCTTTTAAATGATATGAGGGGCAATTTAATTGCGACGCATACCGGTGGGTTGCCCGGTATGTTGTCGCAGGTAACACTTGTCCCGGATTTGAATTTGGGCATCATAATTTTAACCAATACTGAGAGTGGCGGCGCGGGTCTCACTTTTGCTGTTACAAGAGCAATCATGGACAGTTATTTTGGCCTGGATGATGCAGGATGGATAGATAGCAGGGCAAAGAATTTTGCGAGAAATGCAAACAATATAGATGAAGTGACAAAACAGGTTTGGAGAAAAGTGGATTCTTTAAAAAACACCAGGATCGAACGTGGCAACTTCATAGGGATGTATGAAGATAAATGGTTTGGAAAGGTGGAAGTTTTCCTGAAAGGAAAACAGCTTTGGATGAAAAGCCTGCGTTCTCCAAAATTAAATGGGCCGATGTATTTCTATAGTGCCAATACTTTTGCCATAAAATGGCAGTACCAGGACATGAACTGTGACGCATTTGCCACGTTTTCATTGCCGGAAAACGGAAAGGCAACTTCGATAAAAATGAAAGGCATTTCGCCGGGCATTGATTTTAGTTTTGACTTCCAGGATTTGGATCTGAATCGAGTGGAAAGGATCGATCGGGTCGCACATCCATCCAAATGATTTCTCTCACTTGTTAGTCTGACATGCCGGTTCACTTAATCCGCAGATTATTCTTTAATGATCCGGTGTGTGCCCGTGATAACATGATTGTGGGAATCTTTCGCAGGTAAGTGCGCGCGGTATTCGAACGAGAGGAGGCAAACAGCAGCGTGTTTTTCCCGATCACAATCACGTTGTCTGCATACCCGATGCGGTTTTGTCCCCAATAAGGCTGATCTTGCAAAAAACCCTTCGATTTAAGGTATAACCAGCTTTCCTTCACCCGGACCTTGATTTCCCCGATACCGGACACGTCGTCGTCAGCCCGGTAAATTTGTATTAAATCGCTAATAAAATCCAAAGGTTTAGGCGGCAGAAAAGGATGGTCTGTTTGTTGCAGGGCGCAGATCTGCATCTTCATACGTCTACAATAAAAGTCACCGTACTCCCTCTGATCTTTTTTGCGATCGATATCCAGTGGAGAAATCAACAAGAATTTACGACAGCAATTAAAGCGTTGGAATTTTAACGACATCTGAAATTGTCTGTGAGGTCAAATCCTGGCCATTACCGATAAGTATTACCTCTTTTCTATTCACCTTTTCTCCGGACTAACAGGGCCTATTGAGCTGTGTATAAAGCTCAAAAATCCGGGCCGGAAATGATCAAACAGGCTTTTTTTATCTCATCGTAACAACCACCTTTCCCTTCGCACGTCCGGTTTCAACATAAGCCAATGCCTCATTGATTTGTTCCCATGGAAACACTTTATCCATAACAGGCTTTATCTCGCCTGACTCTACCAGTTTGGTGATCTGACTTAATTGTTCACCTTGCGCCCTCATAAAAAGAAACGAAAAGTTGACACCAAGGCGCTTTGCCTTTCTCCGGATGCTTGCACTTAGGACTCTCAATGCTATTTTCAAAAACCAGTTTGCTCCAATTGCTTGTGCAAATTCAGGATCGGGCGGGCCGGAAATGGAAATAAGTTTTCCTCCGGGTTTCAGTATTCGGAGAGACTTTTCAAGAGTCTTCGTATCCTGGCTATTCAATACAACATCATAATCTTTTAATCTGGTTTCAAAATCTTCTTTCTTGTAATCAATAACAATATCTGCTCCCAGTTTTTTAACCAGATCAATATTTGCGGAGCTGGTTGTTGTAGCCACTGTAGCGCCCAAATACTTTGCTAACTGAATGGCGAATGTACCCACGCCCCCGGAACCTGCCTGGATGAAAACTTTCTGGCCTTTTTTCAGGTTTGCTTTTTCAACAAGTGCCTGCCACGCTGTTAAACCAACCAGGGGTATGGATGCGGCTTCATCCATTGAAAGATTTTCTGGCTTAATAGCTACATCATCTTCATTGACAGAAATGAATTCTGCAAAGGTCCCAATCCGATAGTCTGCGGCTCTTGCATAAACCTTATCACCAACGTTGAATTTGCTGACCTTTGAACCTGTTTGTATTACAACACCTGCCACATCGTGGCCCAGCGTAAACGGAGTTTTATAAGGTAAGATCATTTTAAACTCACCATTCCTGAGCTTCGAATCCAAAAGGTTAAGGCCTGCTGAATGAATTTGTATCAGTACATCATCTTCTTTTACACCGGGTGCTGCAATTTCAGCCAGCTGCAATTTTTCGTTTTTGCCGTATCGGGGAACAATAAATGCTCTCATTGCCTGAAGTTTATTTTTACCTGTTATTGTTTGTGTCAAAAAGGACAAGATGCTTTTAAAAACGCTTCATGATCCTGACATATACCTGCGTGATCAGCATCTTTAAACTATGATTTCCGAAATGGTAATGCGATCGCGTAAGTTGATCCTATTACCATTTCATACCATTCTGAATCTCTGTAGATCGCATACATTAATCCTGTTTCAGAACCTGTTTAATTGTTTGAGAACCCCTTTTTCTAACATCCCATAAGCAAAGTGCTGCAGATTGACCAATGCAGTAGTGCCTTTACCAACCATGTTCCTGAATTTAGGCTTATCCTTTTGAATTACTTGAAGTACTTTTTCTATAACAATTGCAGGGTCCTCAGCTCGTTCTGCCAGGTCGTTAGTGAATTTCTCAATTTTTCCCCTTAACGTATTGTAGTCTTCAATTTTCGTTAAAGATGATGATGAATTATTTAGAATACTTGTTTTAAAAGCAGAAGGCTCGATCATAGCGACACTGATATTAAACTCATTCAATTCATACCGTAATGATTTGAAATACCCCTCCAACGCGTGTTTTGAAGCGGCATAGTAAGCTGCATTAGGGAATGAAACAAGTCCAATAATTGAACCTACGGTGATTATTTTACCGGATTTTTTTTTTCTTAAATATGGTAATACAGCGTTAGTTACTTTGACAGTTCCCCAAAAGTTAGTTTCCAATTGTTGCCTCCCCAGCTCAATAGGCGTTTCTTCCGCAATACCAGAAACCAGGAAGCCCGCATTGTTGACAAGAATATCCAACTGACGGATCTCCTTGAAAATCCTTTCTGGAAAAGTGTTTATTGATTGTTCTGAATCAAGATCCAGTGCTATCATTTTGAAGGGCAATGTTCCCGAATACTTTTCCGGGTTTCGGCTCGTACCTATTACATTGTACCCATTTTTATGGAGCTTACTGGCCAAAAGAAACCCGAAGCCTGAAGAAGCACCTGTTACTAAAATTGTTTCTTTCATTTCTTATTGTTTTGTACTTTTACTTGCATTTTGCAAGTGCAAGATACAAAGTACTTGCACAATGCAAGTGCTTTTAAAGATTTTTTATGCCCCTTTCAAAAAAAAGATCAGATTGTCCTATCAGCTCTTCGCTCGATGTGTTTGGAGATAAGTGGTCGCTGTTGATAATTAGGGACTTAATGGAAGTAAAAACCTGCACCTATGGTGATTTTTTAAAATCGCCGGAAGGTATAGCCACCAATATTTTAGCCACCCGCTTGCAAAACCTGGAAGAAAATAAGCTTATTGAGAAATTAGCCCACCCGGACAGCAAGGCCAAAGTATTGTACAGGTTAACCCAAAAAGGGATTGACCTGTTACCCGTAATGATTGAACTTAGCTTGTGGGCTGAAAAATATTTTTCCATCGCAGACGACAGAAAAGCAATACTGAAAAAAGTTAAGAAAGATAAGGCTGGGTTTATAAAGGCAGCAATAAAGGAATTGGAAAGTTAAACTACGATCTCCGCCATTGTGTTACGGCGAACCCAGTGATCCCATTGTGGTTTGAATTGTATCTCCATTAGTCCTGCCTATGGTCAAATAAAATGCATTTATACAATAGCAGATAGAATTTCTCCTTACAGAGTTGACAGTAACACGAAAACTCATCTCTGAAATGACACTATTGAAATGTATCAACCTTAAGACACTTTATCAGCCTGTGATAGTTGTTATTCCATTTTTAAGGCCAATCTTTGCGTCGAAAACCGCCAGCTTGACTCTTAAATGTCCAAAGATTATATCCAGGATACGGTCAAAGCGATACCTCTTTCTTATTTCTTGAATTTCCACCAGTCGAAATAGAACAGATCCTTCTCACCTTTGAATACAAAGTATATATCGTGCACACCTTTAACAGACCTGACGGGCGCTGATATCGTTTTGAACACATCTCCTTCACCGGAGGTCCCCACATTTACTGTCGCTATTAGCGGGCCATCGATCTTATCAATATGAACTTCTATCTTACCGCCGTATAAGGCAGCGATGCTCATTTCCACCGATGAAGCGCCGGTAGAAAGATCAGCACCCTGCACTTTGATGTAATCGCCATGATTGATCGATGTAACAAACATCCGGTCTGCTATTTTTTTCCCCCTGTTCCATGGAATATTTCTTTCCCACTCCGTTGCTGAGGCGGTTTTAACACCTTCACTAAATGCGATGGTCTCAGCCTCCACTTTATTGAATGGATTCAGTGAAGCGAGTTGTTTAACACCAGTTGCGGACCAGAAAGGAAGTTTTTGAATGGTACCATCCGCGTTGTACGTAAGTTTTTCAAGACAGATGGACCGCCTTTCATAATGTTTCGACATGGTCTTCTTACCGATCTGGTAATTAAATCCAAATACATAGGAGTTGCCTTTATAGTCGATGATCCCCGGATGATTACCACTTGACCTGGGATCACCATCCATGATCATCCCTTTGTACTGCCATGGTCCTGTTGGAGAAGTGCTCATCGCATACCCGATGCCTTCCGGGCAGCAGGTGGAAGCATACGCCATATAATAATGGCCGTTGCGTTTATAAGTCCAGGGGCCTTCCTGATAATGAAAGGGATCGGGTTGATCTTTTACTTTGGCAAAGGATGTATCTTTTATGATGCCGCCTGAGTAAGAGATCATGTCTTCATTCAGCTTCACATAGTATACATTAGGATTACCCCAATACATATAAGCCTGACCGTCATCGTCAATAAATACGGTTGGATCGATATCATCGGTGCTGTTCTTCACCAGCGGCTTTCCGATGGGATCTTTGAAAGGCCCGTAAGGGCTATCTGCAACCAGCACACCGATTCCAAGTCCGTTCGGCACGGGGCAGTACAAATAGAATTTCCCATTGCGCCGTATACACTGTGCGGCCCATGCGCCATTGTCCGTATTGACCCATTTAAAATCTTTCAACGAGGCAACTGCGCCGTGATCCGTCCAGTTAACCAGGTCCGTTGATGTATACAACAGCCAGTCATGCATTTTAAAGCCGAACGCATCATCTTCGTCATGCCCTGTATACAAAAACACTGTGTCATTGTGTACCATTGGCGCAGGATCAGCAGTAAATTTTGTCTGGATAATTGGATTCTGCGCACTGCTGTTAATGATACCGCCAGCGATGCTAATCAATAACAGGATTGCTTTTTTCAATATTACTTTCATGATATCAGCGTTCATTTTATAAATTATTGCGACTGATCAAATCAGTCACAGCTTTGTTCAACACTAGTTCAGGTATGTCACACAGATCCTTTGATCACCCCGTCTGGTGAGATTTATTTTTTGGGAGAAACGCTTATTCCTTCAGTGGTGAGTGTAATAGGTTTTATCGTTCCATCATTATTAAAATACAGGTATTCCACGCTGACCATTCGTCTTGTATCGCCACCTGGTGTTCCGTTCAATGTATACGATCCGTCATGATAGAAAAAGTACCATTGCTTTTTAAATTCGATGACGGAGGGGTGGATCGTAAAGCCGTGTTTTGCCGGACCGGTAAGAAGGCCACGATACGTCCAGGGGCCGTTAAGGTCCGGGGCAGTAGAATACGCGATCTGTTCAGGCTGCACACCGGGAGCGTCCGCAGCATATACATTATAATAGAGACCACCACGTTTAAACAACCACGGACCTTCTGAGTAATTGCGAAAAGGAACTTTTTTGATCGGCCCATCTGTTTCCGTCATATTGGGTTTCAATTTAACCATGTAGCAATCTCCATTGCCCCATGCCATCCAGGGAGTACCGCTCTGGTCGATAATGACCGTTGGATCGATATCTGAATTGGGACGATGCGAATCCTTTGTCATGCTGTCAATGATCAATGGCTTTCCGGGATACACTTCTTTGAATGGACCGGTCGGACTATCTCCTACTGCTACAGTTATAAAATGTCCGTTCTTACCATCAAGTGTAACATAAAAAAAATACTTCCCGTCTTTTTTGACCACCTGCGCGGCCCACGAAGATGAAGGATTGGCCCCGGCAAAATCTTTCGCCGACAAAACAGCTCCATGGGCTTTCCAGTGCTTCATATCTGTGGAAGAATAACATAACCAATCAGGCATCGTAAACCAGCCACCAACGGGAGCTGCATCCTTGCCTGCGTAAACATACACCGTATCTCCTACTACCAGTGCCGCAGGATCAGCTGTGAAGTAATCGGTAAATAAAGGGTTCTGACCTTCGACCCGTGGCAAAGGTTCTCCGCTGATTCGCACCTCATCAATGCCCCCATCGAGTACAGCCAGATTATTGGGAGCACCGGAAGGAAAACCACGGCCTATCACCCACATGCCCGCACCGCGGTTCAGCGCAACGCCTTTAAAGCTCATGCTGACCGGCTTCCGGAAATCAGGCTGGCCAGCTGCTTTTATCAATAAGCTTAGCCGGGTCTGATCACGCTTAGGATCGTATACAGCTTTTGCCACCACATCATACCACTTGCCGGCTTCTGCTTTCACGCTACCGGCTATCCGGCGCGGCATACCGTCGGCGCATAATACTTCCACAAAAAAGGATCCTTCCATTGGGTCAAACCCAATGGATACATCACCGGACGGAGCGCCCTTCGCACCTTCCTTACACAGATAGACCTGTTCGGTTCCCAGCAGATTACACATCAGGCTGGCTTCGATGGTCCAGCTTTTACGCATGTCGTAGTAAGCAAGTGGCCGTTCAAAACTGACGATGTATTCGCCGCGTTTGATCGCTAGCGAATATATGTTGGGTTCGCCCCCGATCGTTGCGGAGGGTACATTCCCGGAAAAGACAATGGATGAGGGTTTTGAACCGCGGGCCTGTAGAAAATTCCCTTTGCCTGAATGATCAAAAACAAAAGGCAGGGGATCCGCCGGACGACGGTCATCGGCTGTAAGAGGCTGCCCCACCGCAGGTGTGGTCAGCGTTCCGTTGAGTTGTTGCACCTGTTCAAACCGCCAGTGTGCAAAAACTTCGCCTTGCGCCCGAGCGCTAACTGCAGTCATTAAAGATGCGGCAAAGATCAGCATCAGTGCATAACCGCGATACATTTCACTTGACATAACTACTAATATTGATACGAGATCACCGGCCAGCCCTGAATTCAATCCATCAATACGGCGGATGCAGTGATCAATTATCTTATAATTTTCTGAGGGCTATCATGAAATCACTATAGCCTGCCGGGATGCAACAACCGTCATTGGTCAGTTTTTCATGGTGTTGCTGACACAAGATAGACTGCGTGAAATGTCTCGACTGCAACATTTGTTGAATAATATGCTCCATTTGTTCAAAATCAGTTCAATTATGTTTGAAGCCTGCGTGTTTTTTATATTATTAATTCAAAATGACAGCAGGGCTGCGTCAGGCTCAAAGGCTCCCGGCGGGTAAACCGCTAATACAAAACAACGATGAACGAAACCAACGCAGCTACGGCCGTCCTGCAAATCCATTTGAATAACCTGCGGCAAAACAAGATCCGGGAAACCACAGGCGATCGCTTTTAGCTATTTGTACCACCCGGCCGCTCATGCAGTTCGCTAATTAATTATATTACACGCATGATATCTCCATTTATTCCTGCTTCTCTTGAAGCTGCTTTTTCAGAGGGGTTTACGCATATCACAGGTGAGCACCAATACAGTTTTTACACAAAAGAGATCTGCAACCTTCACATTAAAGAAGGACGGATCATTGCCTGTGACCCTTTCCTCTATAATGATGATCAACCTTTCACTGCGCAGTTTCCGATCGGTTCTTTCCCTGTTGAACTAGCCATTGCCCGGATAAATGATGACGAACGCGTGGGATTTGCAAGGATCAGGTTTTCCCAGGATAAACCGGTACGATGGGAAATAGCTGTCGTGGAAGGTCAGGACACATCCACTCTCTCCAGCGACGAGATTTTTGGATATGGTGTGGATGCAGGCACGGGCGCTTTCATGGATGCTTCGGGAGGAAAAGAACTACTCTCTTTTTTAAAGGCAGAATATAACAATTTTCAGCTCCTGATTGACGCTTTAGAGATCAACGACAGAGACACCTGGAGCTGGTTAGAGTGGCAACAGAACGGTGCTAACGCAGCTATCTTCTCATCAGGATGGGGAGACGGTGTTTACGCTACTTATATCGGATATGACGCCAATGACCGGATCTGCAGATTAGTGACAGACTTTTGTGTCATCGGCTAAATGGGCTCTGAAAGCCATAGAACAAAGAACTGATCGGTCATGAAAGAGTTGATCAATATCATAGAGCTTAAGCATTGCGATACGGGGATCAAACTGAACCCCGCCGCGTCCATTGAGAAAATTGAAAAAACGGAAGTTCTGCTGGGCTTTAAATTGCCGGAAGACTTCAAAGAATTCTACCAGATATGTGATGGCTTTGAGTGCCAGGAAGACATTTTCAATTTTCTACCGCTGGAAGATCTACTCCGCGAGGGCGACCACGGAAAAGACTGGGCTGTTTTTGCTGAATATATGATCCACTCCGATGTCTGGTCATTGCGGGTGCTGGAGAAAGGTTATGAGATCTTTTATAATGACGGACATGAGATCGTCTTAACAAATTCACTGACAACATTCCTGGAAAGATTTCTGAAAGGTAATGTGTTCGATGAAGAAGGACTATACGAATGGCGGGATGAAATAAAGAAGTCTCAACAGCTGCTATAGATGGCAAGCCCTCCTTGTCTGATGACCCGGCCTTTCACTTACACCTGTCGCCAAACCTTAGAGCGGGAAGAGTGCCCGACCTACTACCAAACCCACCATTCGGGAAAAATGTACCAGACTCCCTGCCTTTTGTCCATTGTCCGGCCTGGCAAATGATTGCAATTTTGTGTCAACAAATCAAAATCATTACCAGCAAAAAACAAACAAATGAAAAAAACAGTTCTGTCAATCGGCTTTTTAACGGCATTATTCATCCAGGCAGCTTTAGGCCAGGGGAAAAGAGTACCAGCATCAGCAGACAGGAAGGAATTTATCGAAGTAGAGAAAAATGTGAAATTACATGTGACCGATATGGGTGAAGGGCAGCCTATCGTGCTGATCCACGGGTGGCCGCTGAGCGATGCGATGTATGAATACCAGTACCAGTACCTGGAACAAAAAGGATTCAGAGTGATCGGCATTACACTCAGAGGCTTTGGCAAGTCGGACAAACCTTACGGCCGATATGATTTCGACGTATTTTCAGATGACATTAAAGTGGTGCTGGAAAAACTCCGGATCCAGAATGCGGTCCTTGGAGGCTTTTCGATGGGCGGAGCAGTCGTGATCCACTACGTTACCAAATACAATTCAGCACATATCAGCAAGCTGGCACTATTCGCCGCGGCCGCGCCATCCTGGAAACAACGCGAAGGCTTTCCCTATGGCGTTCCTGAAGCTGATCTGAACGCGCTGATCAAAAACACGACCACTAACCGTCAGGACCTGATAGCGGGATTTGGCGCTTCATTCCCTGCAAAAGAAGGCGCCATTTCTAAAAACGTGGAAAAATGGCTGGAAAACATCAATCTTGAAGCATCCCCTTACGCTATCACAAAATCCATCACAGCACTACGTGACCTCGATTTACGTCCCGAACTTTCAAAGATCAATATCCCGGTGGCCATATTCCATGGCGTGTATGACAAACTGTGCAACTTTGAATTTGCCAATCAACTTAATAAAGGCATTAAAAATTCCTATATCGTGAGATTTGAAAATAGCGGTCATGCACTGTTCTTTGAAGAAATGGACAAATTCAACACAGAGCTGGAAAAATTTGCCAGAAGCAAATAAGCAAAAACCGTTGCAGGGTTAAATAACTCTGCAACGGTTTCCTTTCCTTCATTAACTTCATCATACATTCCACAGATCCCGAAAAAACAAACCAGCAATGATCAGACGAAATCAATTCGAAAGCAGCCTTAAGCGTTTCGGCCTGGTGCAGGTCACTGAAGAAAGCATTGATGCGATCAACGGAGATGCTTACAAGCAATACATCAAAGTATTATACCTTCCAAAAGGTTACCGGCTGACAGTGGATTTTGGAGCGTATGTGACAAAACAATCAACCTTATTTTTTGTAGCACCAAACCAGTTCCTGAATATCGGACAAGTTGGAACAGAACCGGGATATCTGATCTATTATAACCGCGACTTCTATTGCATCCAGATCCACGATAATGAAGTGGCCTGCGACGGCTTGTTGTTCAACAATATCAATAACATGCCCATGGTCACCACCCCGAAAGAAGAGGCTGTTTATTTCGGAACGTTGTTCCGCGAGATGGAGGAAGAATTCCGGTTGGCAGATACGTCACTGGAAGAGATGATCCGCACCTATTTAAAGCAGCTGCTCATCCGGGCTACACGGCTATGGAAAAAACAACATCTGGAAAGCGCGGTATCTGAGCAGCACAGCAGCCTGGACTTTTTCAGAAAGTTTACAATGCTTGTTGATGCACATTATAAAGAGAAACATACAGTCGCAGACTATGCAGATGTGCTGGCGATGGCCCCCAAAACCGTCACCCATAAATTTAAACGGCTTAATCTTCCACAGCCAAATGAGATCATCAAGAACAGGATCATCCTGGAAGCTAAAAGACTGCTGGTACATACCGCAATGACAGCAAAAGAGATTGCGCACAGCCTGGGCTATGAAGATCCTGCTTATTTTAGTCGCCAGTTTATGGTAAAAACCGGGGAGTCTCCCTCGGGCTTCCGGAATAAGTTCCTGGAATCAGGCAAGGCATAATGCTGATGGTGCGGGTCAGTTACTTTTATGATCCATTATACATACACTGTCTGAAAATCGCACACCCACCGTCCGGTTCCGTACACCCCTGTCTTCTCCCCTTCAACCCAACGCTTCTGAAAAACAACCACTTACCTTCTGGCAGCCTATTTGTTTAGCAAATATCAATCAAATAATATGTACAGAAATTACCTGGGGGAATTTGAAGAGATCGTACTGCTGACAGTAGCAGCAATGGATGGTGAAGCATACGGAGCTCTCCTGCTGGATAATATCACTGCCTATACCGGCAGGTCTGTTCAGCTAAGTGCCATCCATGTTGCACTGTATCGCCTTGAAGAAAAGAAATTCGTTACGTCAACACTTGGCGGCGCTACGGGAGAACGTGGAGGAAGACGCAAACGCCTGTTTACTATTACCCCTGACGGCATGCAGATCCTTAAAGATATCCGCACTGTCCGCGAAGAACTCTGGCAATTGATCCGCGGATAAAACTGCTTATAATGAAAAAGTATTCAGATAAACCTCCACAATGGCTGCACTTCCTGTTACGAAGGCGGCTCAATGAAGACGCGCTTGAAGAAACACTCGGCGACCTTCATGAACTGTATTCGCGGTGGAGATCAGAATCTGGCGTATTTATCGCAAAGCTCCGTTACCTGTTGCAGATACTATTCTACCTGCGACCGCTGCCGGATAGCCTGAAGAAAAAAACCGTACCCGATCATTTCAAATCTAAAACAACCATCAACCCTGCTATGTTCAAGTCTTCTTTAAAAATCGCCTGGCGTCAGCTATTGCGCAGCAAAGGATATGCTGCTATTAACATCGGCGGACTGGCTGTAGGAATGGCCATTGTGCTGATGATCGGAATATGGGTATGGGATGAATTATCATTTGACCGCTACCATAAGAATCACCACAGGCTGGCCCAGGCCTGGCAAATGGTAAATTTTGATGGCAATAACTCCTTTTACAATTCCGTGCCCGTACCGCTTGCGGCAGAACTTCGCAGTAAATATGCAGACATTGAAGCTTCCAGTGTTACAACCAACGTAAAAGAGTTCATGGTGGGTTATAATGATAAGAAACTGATGCAGACCGGCATCTTCGCGGAAGCTTCCTTTCCGGATATGTTCAGCTTCGAAATGAAAGAAGGCGATATCCATTCACTTACAGATATACAATCCGTCCTGGTATCCGAGTCAACCGCAAAAGCATTCTTTGGCCATGAACCTGCGATCGGAAAGACGATCAGGATAAATGACAAGACCGATGTTAAGGTAACAGGCATCTATAAAGATCTTCCGTCAAACAGCACATTCAGCGAAGTCGGTTTCGTCGGAGCCTGGCCGCTGTATGTACAACTGGATTCTTACGCGAAAACCGCCGAACAGGAATGGGACGAAAACTCTTTCCAGGTATTTGCATTACTAAAAGAAGGCAGCAGCTCAACCCAACTTTCGGGAAAGATCCGTGATATACGCATGCACATGGAAAACCCGCCACCATACAAACCGGCTTTCTTTCTTCACCCCATGAGCAAATGGCATTTGTATAGCGACTTCACTGGCTGGGCGGAAAGCTCAGGGATGATCAAGCTGGTACGCCTTTTTGCCATTGCAGGCATTTTCATTCTGCTATTGGCCTGTATCAATTTCATGAACCTCAGTACTGCAAGAAGTGAAAAAAGAGCAAAAGAAGTCGGGATCCGCAAAACGCTGGGGTCGAAAAAAATCCAACTTCTTTATCAATTCTTTTCAGAATCTGTCCTCATTGCATTTCTCAGTCTGTTGCTTTGTTTGTTGCTGGCGCAACTTGCCTTACCGTTCTTCAACAATGTTACCGGAAAGAACATGCATCTTCCGTGGGACAACTGGATATTCTGGCTGGCGATGGTACTTTTCACACTGGTGACCGGCCTGCTCGCCGGTAGCTATCCTGCGCTATTCCTGTCTTCATTCCGCCCGGTAAGGGTTTTGAAAGGAACCTACAGAACAGGAACGGGTAATGTGTTTTCGAGAAAGATCCTTGTCGTGTTTCAATTTACAGTATCCGTTGCTCTGATCATCGGCACATTGATCATGGGAATGCAGATCGACCACGTGAAGGACAGGCCAACGGGATATCATCAGGAGCGATTGCTTGAAATAACCATGCATTCATCCAAACTCCGGAAAAGCTATGATGCGCTGCGCGCAGACTTCCTGAAGACGGGAATGGTATATGATATGGCAGAATCAGTGGGCAGTATCACCTCGGACTTTGGCGGCTCTACCGCCATCTCCTGGAAAGGCAAAACGCCAGGCACCAGCCCCCTGATTATGGCTTCGCAGGTAACACACGATTTTGGAAATACTGTTGGCTGGAATATTATGACGGGGCGTGATTTTTCACGGCAATATGTGGCAGATTCAACATCAGTGATCCTTAACGAAGAAGCTGCAAAACTGATGGGTTCAAAAGATCCTGTGAACGGATTGATCAACATCAGCGGAAAAGAATTCCGGGTGATCGGTGTTATAAGCAATATCATAAAAGGAGATCCGTTCAGACCCGTTCCTCCCAGCCTTTTCACGCTTAACTATAAAAGCGCTACACAGGTTATACTGCGGATCAAGGATGACGCGAGTACAGGCAAGGCGCTGGCGGCGATTGAAAAAATCTTTCATCAATACAGCCTGGCAGAGCCTTTCGACTTCAAATTTGTTGACGATAAATACGCAACAAAGTTTACAACAGAAGTCCGTATCGGCAAGCTTGCCGGCTTTTTCGCAGCCTTCGCTATCTTTATTTCGTTGCTTGGCTTATTCGGCCTCGCCTCGTTCATGGCGGCAAGAAGAACAAAAGAGATCGGTATAAGGAAAGTTCTTGGCGCAAATATCCTGCAGGTGTGGACATTGTTATCCCGGGAGTTCATTATTCTTTCGGGTATCGCATTTATCATCGCATCCCCGATCGCCTATTATTTCATGAATAACTGGCTGGCAAACTATCAATACAGGATCAGCATCCCCGTGTGGATCTTTATTGCAGTGGCCGGGGTGACCGTCTTCTTCACATTACTCACCGTGAGTCTCCAGGCGATACGCGCCGCAATGATGAACCCGGTGAGAAGTATGAGAAATGAATAGTCGAGATAAAATAAAAAAAATAACGAAGTAAATGAGATAGGTGATTGTTGCTATGGGGCTTTAATTGTTTCCCCGTAAGGATTTATCAAAGGAAGATTTACTGAAAAATATTCTTCGCCCTGGTGAATGGAAAATCCTTCATGGTTTAACAACTCATACTTCAGTTGGATATTTCGTAAACCGATCCTGTTGCTCGGCGCTTTTACATGCCTGCGCTGGATATTATTTCTTACCACGAGGCAGGGATTTCCGGCAGCTATAAAGATCTCTATCTGTAATGGAGCGGCGCGTGAAAGGATGTTGTGCTTTACTGCATTTTCTATCAACAGTTGTAAGCTCAGTGAGGGTAAAAGGAACTGATCGAAATCAGGATCAGTTTGAACACTGAGACTTACGGCTTCCCCATAACGGGTTTGCAGCAATTGAAAATACGAATGAACAAAACGCATTTCAGCGGCAACGGTACTTATACCCTCTTCGTTATTTTTTAGCAGATAACGGTAAACCTTGCTCAGTTCATCCAGGAATTGAATGGCTGTCACCTTATCCTCACGGATGAGTGATGAGACTGTATTAAAACAATTAAAAAGAAAGTGGGGATTTACCTGGTTCTTCAATGAATCAAACTCTGCGGTAAATGATTGCTGCCTTAGTAATTCTTTTTCTTCCTCGGCCTGCCTGTATTTGCTGATGGCATATTCCGCGTCATACAACGTTTCAAAAATAACATTCACACAGAAGGCTAGAATTGCACCTTGCCAGATATCAGAGAACCTGAAAGAATATTCCAGGATATTGAACAGACTGTAAACCGCAAGGACAGTGATAACAGAAGTCACCATCGAGATACAGCACACCAACATCTTCGAACGTAAACGCTTCCATGTTTGGTTAAGTTCGGGATACCTGCGTTCCGCAGCCGCGGAAGCGGTAATACGCATCAGCCAGGAAAAACAGCCGAGCAGGAAGACAAGCGGAAAAGAGATCACCCAGATCTCCCATTCACTCCATAGTCGTTCGCGGTAAAGGATCTGGTTAATAGCAACGTCAATGATCGGCATGGAAAAGAGGAACGAGTAGATCTTCAACCGGGGAATTGCCTTCACGATCATAATGCAGCTGATTTTTGAGGCTTGAACAATGGCACTTTTACTTCTCTTTCATTCCTGCTATCCAGGATCCTGATCTGCGCCTGATGAAGCAATGAATACCTTGTCACAAGATTATCGATCCCCGATTCAACATCCTGGTCTTCTGTAATGGTCTTGGGCTGAACGTTATTTCGGATCACAAGCCCTTCCTGATCCCTTCCGATCCTGATCATCAGCGGCTGATCTTTCATCATCACGTTCTGTGTAAATGCATTTTCAACGATGGTTTGCAGTGTTAATGGAGGGAGGCATTTATCCAGATCAGCAGGAAGAACATCGATCTCAACCAGCAGTCCGTCCCCATATCTTTCCTTTAACAAGTAATAATAAGACCCGATAAAATTCAGTTCAGCAGCCAGGGACACGAGCGACTCTTCTTCCGTGCGCAGCATATATCGATACACTTTACTCATCTCATCAAGAAACTTCTCGGCGCTATCTTCATCCGTATCGATCAGACTGGAGAGAGAGTTCAGACTGTTGAACAAAAAATGAGGGTTCACCTGGCTTTTCAACCCCTGAAGCCTGCTTTGACGGTTCATTCGGCTTAGCTGTTCATTTTCCTTCATCTTATTCTTCCAGATCTCATAACGTGCAAGACCTTCGATTAGGAACGTAATGAAAACGACATAGATCCCGGTGCCGATACAGGCCCAGGCAAACGATAGATCATCAAATTGGTAATGGAAAAAAGGGATCCATTCATATCCGTAAAAAAGGATCAGGAGGAACACGATCGTCATGATCAGGAAAACAAAGATCATCAGCAGCAAACGTACGCCAATGCCTTCTTCCCCTTTGAATAGCCGCCTCAGCCATACGCCGATCATAAGGCAAATGATAAACCCTATCGAAAAATCCGCAGCTGCCACAACCGTTGCAAGAAAGAATACCGACCAGTCAGAAAAATAGCGGGAGCCGAGCAAAAGGCTGTTAATGCTGATCGTAAACGGACCCACAAAAAAAGACAATATCAGGTGATCCTTTGCACTATATCGGGGTAGGTTCCATTTCATACATCCTGCTCAGCCTACAAAATAGCTCATAATAAAAATCCGTAGGAGCAGAACAGCCCAGATGCTTTTTTTAATGCAGGAATTGAGGAATATATATAATGAATTGCCTGGCCTGACCATGGCTGAATAAAGCAGGCGCTGCATCCGTACAAAGCAGGTCTTACAAGCGGTACATGACAATGCCTCGTTGATCAAAACAATAACCGTCACTCAATTTTTTCCAGGCACGTCTATGTCTGTTCCTCCTGCCCGGGTTTTCCGGTAAATCGGGAAGAATAGTGCGCGGTCCTGGTGAGATCATGGGTCAATTCCACTCAAAAATCACTTCCTGGTATAACCGGTGAATATGCCTGAACCCGGGTATTTTGCATCATTCATAAATAAGACCCGGCCGTCTTTTATTGCTGAAAAATAAACGTCATACAATTTTTCCTTGCCCTCGATCTTATTAAAAGAAAGCTGCCAGTTGTTAACGACTGTAAATTTTCCACCGCCTTTTGCACCGGCGGCTTTCGTTACACCGCCCATAGAATTCGCAGCAATGAGCTCCCAGGTGAATGTTTGGCTATTCCCGAAAACAAACCATTGTGACGAGGAATACGTACTCATTCCCGCATAGGCACCGGTGTAGTAGTTGGAGTAAAAAGTATTGCTTGAAAAGCGATTATCCCATTTGCCCGTACCATTCAGATCTGATGCAGCTACAGCAAACCGGTTGCGGCTGATCATACCATCCAGCGTTTTTAGAACATCCGGATCGCTGTCCCATCTGATCACCTCAGGATCAAAATTGAAATACTGAATAAATGTGTTCTTATCCGGCGATACCACTTCAATCCAACCCGCGCTTTGATGGAACAACACAACAAACACCTTTTGCTGTGTGCTGTTATCCGTCAGATAGCCCATTCCAAGGTAAGGACGATTATACGTATTGACATACGAAGTTTTATATTGTTGAAGATGACTGTACCGCGGAGCAACAAGAATATTCCACGCAGCATCCGTCATCGGTCCCGGATCAGCCGGAAAGATCGTTCCGTCTTTGGGGTAGTGCAACAATACTTTTACCTTCCCTTTCGTCACACTTACCCAATCCGCCTGCACCGCACTGACCCAGCCATCATCAAAATTAGTTGTGTTAAAAGCAAACCTATCCTTAAAAGCCGGCGTATTCTCCGGAACCTGGGTAACCGGAACAATCTCCTGCACCGGCTGTGTAGTCTCCGGTCTGGACAATTTCAAGCCTGATAAAAAATCCTGGATCGCGGGGAGATAATCCGCGCTGTTTGTATTACCGATCACACTCAGACAAACATTATAACCGCTGAAGACAGTCAGTGAAGAGGAAGCATTGCTGCCGTTGAAACTAAACGTCCCGAAACCGCTTTTCATCTTCCAGCCATCGAATTCCTGTGCCTCAGAAGTCTGCGGCGGGTTTGCTGCCCCCATAGGTTTCACGATCTCATTCCACTCACTTTCAAAGTCCGCATCGATCGACCCCTTGGATGCTGTTTCTTTATACACACCGATCTGGCACCATGTCCGTTTTTTCTTATCAGAGGATGAGAACGATACAAAGTTCTGTTTGGCATCCTTCTGCCATCCGGAAGGTATGGTATAGGTGACCAAACTAAACGTTTCCTGCTGCGAAAAGCATGCAGAGACCAATGTCATTGAAACGAAAAGAGACAGGATACTTTTCATGCCGAGATGTTTGAATAAAAATAGAAGATTGCCGTCCAGCGGAAAATCCCTCTTTCAAGGGATTTATAGACATTGAGTGAGCTGCCCGTTAGGATCGCTAAGGAGGGGCATTTGAAACCGTTGAGGTTGGAAAGCGCTACCGGCGAGTGGAGTATCAAGCCTTGCAAGACCCGCCCCGATGAGCGCTAAAAGCTAAAATGCCGTTGATCTTAACTATTCCTGCTTTTGTTGATCGATGCGAGGAACTCACTTTTATGGATTTCTCCTATCGGCAGAAAATGCTCGCCTATCACAACGCGGCTCTTCTCGATAGCATCTATCTTATCCACTGCCACTATAAACGACTTATGGATCCTTGCAAAAAGTGAAGAAGGCAATACATCTTCCAGATTCTTCAGGCTATCGAGTGTAATGAGCTTATCCTTCCTGGTATGTATAAATACATAATCACGCGCTCCTTCAAGGTAAAGGATCTCATCAAAATCCACCTTCACCAGCTTATTGTCTGTTTTCACAAAAATATGGGAAGCTGTATTCGTGGTTTCCGGAAGAGACAACTGCCCGGCAGCCTTTTGAACAGCCTTGCAAAACCGTTCAAAGGAGATCGGCTTCAGGAGATAATCCGTTACATTGTGTTCAAACCCCTCTACGGCATATTCAGCATAAGCAGAAGTAATGATCACCTTACACTGCTGATTGACTGCCTGCATAAATTTAATGCCGTTCAGTTCAGGCATTTGAATATCCAAAAAGATCAGGTCGGTTTTCTCGGGGTTTGCAAGCATCAACGCCTCCAATGGCTTTGTTGTTGCTGCAACAAGTTCAAGAGAAGGCAAACGCGAGATATAACTCGTCAGCAATTCAAGCGCCCAGGGTTCATCATCAACCAGTAAACATCTGATCATAATTGCTGCTCTTTTAGTGAATCAATGGATAAACTGGCTTCAAAAATACCATTCTCCGTTTTTACCGCCAGTGAGTGCGTCCCGGGATACTGGAGACCAAGGCGGCTTTCAACATTTTTCAACCCGATCCCGGATACGCTATCTTTTGAGTCCGGGTTGATCTTATTTGCGATATAAAACTTAAGGCTGTCGTTCATTATTTCCATCCTGATCACGACGGGGTTTGCCTGGTCCGTAACGATCCCGTGTTTGAATGCATTTTCAACAAACGAGATCAGTATAAGCGGCGCAATTACTTTGCTGGCGGGATCACCCATTATCGTATATTGAATGGCTGCATCTTTGATGCGGTATTTCTGGAGCTGTATATAATCATCAAGATAGAGAAGCTCTTTTGTAAGATCGATCCATACAGAATGGCTTTCCGAAATGATGTACCGCATCATACCTGAAAGTTTTTGAATGGCAGGCAAAGAATCCTCCGACCCATGATACACCATCGAATATATATTATTCAGGCTGTTAAAAAGAAAATGCGGACTGACCTGCGCTTGAAGAAATGCGCGCTCCGCTTCCACCTTTTCTTTCTGCAATCTCATTTTCTGCTTCTCCGATCTCAACCAGTCATCCGCAAACCAGATGATCGTTCCCGCCATTATAAAACTACTCAACCCCTGGAAGAAATTATTTACGGCATAAATAGGCCATGTCCTGCCGTAATCTGTGTAGCAGAAATTACAGGTATTGAAATATTTTAAGAACAGATATTCCTGGAAAAAGTATCGGAGCCCTACAAAACTTATTGACAACAAGATCCAGGACAGGATCAGTTGAAGGAATTTTCTGCGTTTAAAAAATCGGGGAAGAAGGACCAGGTAATTGAAATAAAATATAAAGCCAAAGATCACCAGGTTACTTATAAACAGCAAACCGATATTATCAGAAAGAGCGAACCACCTGTTCTTATAGGCAAGGTTATTAGCGAATTCGGTCACTATCATAAAGTAAAACCAATACGCCAGGTGTACGCCGATCAGTGCTTTTTTCGTCATTTGCGCACCAAAATAACGAAAAAGCCCCGCAAGGGCCGTTCGGACAATGAACAGCCCTTTTTATACTATCAACCTGCCTGGATACTCTGCAAACACCACTTCTCCCACCGACATACGTCAGACTTCGTAGTACGATAAGGGGCGTTTGCAGAAAATAAATGATCCGCGCGCCACAGGGAAATACTTTCGACAGCAAATACCTGCTAATGCGTTTACTCATCATCCTTTTGTTATTAACGGCCATTTCCATTGTTGGAGAAGCACAGACAGCCATCATCGTCAAAGTTCTTGACAGCCTTGAAACTCCTGTATCAAAAGCAACGGTTTCTCTCCATAAAGCTGATACAAGAACTATCCTGAAGAACAGTCTTACAGATTCATCCGGCAACGCTGCTTTCACGGGAATTGTCTCCGGCGAATATTTCATATCCGCAGCTTCAGTTGGATTTCTAAATGCTTCCACCGGGTCCTTCCTGATAGATACAGATCAAAAAAAAACAGTAACACGAACGGTTCTGCTGACGAGAAATGTAAGGGAACTATCAGGGGTGACAGTGACGGCAACAAAGCCGTTGATCGAGGCCAATGAAGACCGCATCGCTTACAATGTGGAACTGGACCTTTCCCTGCAGGGACGTTCTGCATCAGAAGCACTGGCAAAACTTCCCTTCGTGAGCGTGGACGGAAACGGTGGTGTGTATCTTAAGGGGCAAACGAGTTTTCAGATCTTATTGAATGGCAAACAAACTTCCATGTTTGCTTCCAATGCCGGCGAAGTACTGAAGTCCTTTCCTGCAAATACGATCAGCAGGATCGAAGTGATCACGAACCCATCCGCGAAGTATGAAGGGGAAGGACTCACCGGGCTGATCAATATCATCACAAAGAAAAAAGTTGCTGGCTACAATGGTCACGCAAGTTTCAACTATAACACCATCGGGCAGGTTAACCCGAATGCCAGCTTCAATCTTAAATATGGAAAGCTCGGCATTACTTCTTTTTTTTACTACGCGAGGAATCTGGGATTTAATACTCATGGTACGCAGGAATATACAGCATTGACAAATTCATCCCAGTTCTCCCGCCGCTATTTCGCTGATACGGGAAGACATGCAGGTTATAATTCGGGCGGCAACCTTGAATTAGCCTACGATATAGATTCCTTGCAAACTATCAGCCTGTATGGCCGGTTGAGCAATGGTGGCAACGAACCGAAACAACGCAGCCATATCTATACCTATGATCCTGCAGGAACCCTAATTCAGCAAAGCTATTTCGAGACAAAAGAAAACAGCGACTTTCCCGGCGGGGAGATCGGGTTTGATTATCTCAGGAAATTAAAAAAACCAGGACGATCTGTATCACTGAATGCAAACAGGCAATTCAGAAAAACAATAGCTATTGTCAACAGCGACCAGTATAACTCCGCTTCAGATGATCGTTTCCTCGAAAATATTTCCCGTGCGAAGAACATTCAAACCACCGTACAGGCAGATTATACTGTTTCGTTTGCCCGCCGTTCAAAAATCGAAGCAGGTCTCAGAGGCATCTTCCGTGAAGTAAGCTCCGCCTATATTAGTAATGTTAAAAAATTTCATAGTGATCCATACCTTTCTGATCCTAACAATTCAAATCAGTTGAAGTATACGCAGAATGTTGGCGGTATATATGCCGTTTACACTTATTCAATTTCAGAAAAGAAGCTCATGGTCAAAGCAGGTGGACGGTTGGAGAAGACGACGGTCAACGGCAATTTCGTTTCAAACAATACAAAAGTAGAACAGGATTATTATTCATTCCTTCCGAGCATATCATTAAATAAAACATTAAAGAATGGCAAGCGCCTTTCGCTTGCCTGGAACAGGCGGATGGCACGTCCCGGTCTTGGCTTTTTAAATCCTTTCCGCGACAACCGTGATCCTCTTTTCATCACCTTCGGCAATGAACGGTTAAGACCTGAATTTGCAAACAACATTGAAGTGTCCGTCGCTTCTTTCACTCAAAAGATCACCTACAGCATCGCCGCAAACGCCTCATTCGTAAGATCCGGCATACAGCGGTTCATCACGTTCGATGAAAGTACCGGTATATCAGCACAAACATACGAGAACATCGGACAGACAGACCTTTTTGGCTTGAACGGATATCTGTCCTATAATATCAGTCAAAAATTATCGATGACAGTTTCATCTAATCTGAATTATGCAGCGATAAAGAATGCGGCAATAAAAACGGAACACAGAAGCGGCTGGTACGGCTCTGCAAACGCCTCAATCAGCTATCACCTTTCCGGCAAAACAGATCTGTTCAGCAATATCAACTATAGTATGGCTCCGGTTCAGCTGCAAGGTCAAAATGGCGACTACCTTTTTTACAACATTGGAAGCTCTTACTGGATCTATAAAAAGAAACTGATGCTAAGTGTCGCACTGCTTAACCTGTTCAATAAATACTGGAAGACGGATAATGAGTTTGCGTCTGCAAGCTTCCGGCAACAAATCAGCACCTTCCGGCCAATGCGCGCATTCTCCGTTGGCTTACGATTCAATTTCGGTAAGCTAAACGAAACAACTTCCAGAAAAAAGGGAATAGCGGTGGACGATACAAAACAGGATATTAACTAATAAAAACGGCGAAACGCTTCCTGCATTTTGCCGTTTTCGTCTTAAGTGTTGTCTAAATCAACACTAACAAAAAACTTAGCCGGCTTATTTACTGATCACCCATAAAAAAATAAGAACTTCGGATTGTAATCCAGTGTCGCTTAGTTAAGAGATCTTCCTTCAGTGTTTCGATGGCCGATGTCTGAAAATAAGAAGACCTATTAGAGACAGTAATCTATACCGGCTGGTAGCAATAGCTTCCACCCCGGTGCGGCCATCGTCCATCTAATAAACTTTCGCGGGGAATTCTCAACTGAATGACATTGGATAGTAATTCCTAACCCGCATAAATATTTTTGCAATGCAGCAAAGACCCTATATCATCTGTCTCATGATGACCTCCCTCGACGGAAAGATCCTTGCGGACAAATGGGGAGATAGTGATACGGTGCAACGTTTGTCCAAAAGTTTCGAAGAAATACATGAAGAGATCGGGATCAACGCATGGATCGTTGGGCGGAAGACGATGGAAAGAGATTTCACAAAAGGTGCAGAACCTGTATTGAAAGAAGGAGCACCGCCTGTTCCCCGGACTGATTTTGTTGCCGATCCGGCTGCAACCTCCTTTGCAATTGCCGTAGATCCGAAGGCGAAACTGGGCTGGCACAGATCAACCATGCAGGGGGATCATGTCATCACCGTTCTGACAGAAGAAGCCAGCGACGCATATCTCGCCAACCTGCAGGATATCGGAGTGTCCTACATTTTTGCCGGAAAGTCCGGAATAGACCTCCATACAGCGACAAAAAAGCTGTACACACTTTTCGGAATTGAAAAGCTGATGCTTGAAGGAGGAGGTCTGCTTAATGGCAGTTTTCTGAATGAAGGGCTCGTTGATGAATTCAATCAGTTGCTTCTCCCGATCGTGGACGGTTCTGCGGAAAATTCAAGTGTGTTTGAGATCCCGAAAAAGAAAAATGACTCAACCTTGTTTAAATTAGAAGAGATCAAGAAATTACCGGACGATATCCTGTGGCTGAAATATAAGACAGCCATCGCGTAAGTACAGGCGCGGCCTACTGTGCTGCAGAGACCGCTCGCCGATATTCATGCAGAACACTTTTTTTCTACGCCGGTGCGGGTTCTAACTGAATTGTTAGTACGCTTTCGCCATTTCTGGACAAATCTTTGCGGATGAGTTGGAGAAGTTTATGCTAACTTCATTACGTCGCGTTTTACTGATCCACATAACCACATTTTATGGAAAAACAGAAGTACAGCAGAAGATTTTTCCTTTCTACCTCTGCCATGGCTGCTACACTTGCGTTCATACCTGTGGGCGTGAAGGCATTTTACAACAACGTAAAGAAACTGGTCATTCCGCTTAAGGAAAAGATGGCCATTAAACTCAGCATTAATAAAGCGAAGTATAACCTTACGGTTGATACCCGCACAACCCTCCTTGACCTGGTTCGTGAGCAACTCGATCTTACCGGTACAAAAAAAGGCTGTGATCACGGCCAATGCGGCGCGTGCACCGTGCATGTGAACGGTCAGCGGGTATTGAGCTGTTTAACCCTCGCGGCAACTGTACAGGGTAAGGAAGTAACGACCATAGAAGGGCTTTCCCAGGGTAGCGAACTTCACCCGATGCAGCAGGCCTTTATTGAGTGTGATGGTTTCCAGTGCGGTTATTGCACCCCCGGGCAGATCATGTCTGCGGTTGGCTGCGTGAATGAGGGCCACACTCACTCTGTGGAAGAGATCAAAGAATTTATGAGCGGCAACCTTTGCCGCTGCGGCGCATATAACGGTATTGTTCAATCCATTCAAAAAGTTGCGAAATGAGACCATTCACACTCCAGAAACCAACC
Organism: Terrimonas ginsenosidimutans; assembly: GCF_022012415.1. Lineage (GTDB taxonomy): Bacteria > Bacteroidota > Bacteroidia > Chitinophagales > Chitinophagaceae > Terrimonas_A > Terrimonas_A ginsenosidimutans. The sequence continues at coordinate 562,902 of NZ_JAKLTR010000003.1, read as the reverse complement.
ACGATCGGCCAGGCTGTTTCCGGTAAAAAGGAATCAGCGCAATTTTTAGCAGGCGGGACGAACCTGCTTGATCTGATGAAAAAACATATCTCGCAGCCAGACAGGTTGCTGGATATCAATTCAGTATTATCCGAAAAAATTGAATCCACGGCGGGTGGTATTCGGATCGGGGCAAATGTGCGTAACAGTGCAGCGGCAGCAAATGAATTGATCCTGTCAAAATTCCCGCTTGTGTCTCACGCAATCCTGAAAGGCGCTTCACCACAGATCAGGAATATGGCATCTATGGCAGGCAATCTATTGCAGCGGACCAGATGCCCTTACTTCTACGACACATCACTTCCCTGCAATAAACGTAAAGCCGGAAGTGGATGCGGCGCACTGAAAGGAGAAACAAGAATGGCCGCGATCGTTGGGCACAACCCACAGTGCGTAGCCGTTCATCCCTCCGATCTTTGTATCGCTCTATCAGCACTGGACGCCAGAGTGATCATCAACGGAAAAGACAATAAGGAAACCAGCATTCCTTTCAAAGACTTTCATAAGCTGCCAGGCACAAATCCTGAAAAGGACAATAACCTTCCGGCAAATGCGATCATCACGGCCATTGAAATTCCATCCAACCCTTTTAATAAAAACTGCAGCTATCTGAAACTGAGAGATCGTGAATCTTATGCGTTTGCACTGGTCTCTGTTGCCGCAGCTTTACAATTGAATGGCAATCGCATTGTAGAGGCCCGGCTTGCTTCAGGTGGCGTTGCGCATAAACCATGGAGATGGTATGAGGCGGAAAAATTCCTGAAAGGAAAAACAGCCGACCTGAGCAACTTCAAACAAGCTGCAGAGATCATCGCAAGAGAGACGCATCCCTTGAACGGCAACGAATTCAAAGTGCCGATGTTAAAGGGCGCGATCGAAGTAGCTCTTCAAAATTGTCTAACCGCTTAATCTATTCTATGGGATTTTTTAAACGTAAGCACGAACCCAAAAAAGTACCGGAAGGACGGGTGGAAGGTTTCTACAAAGTGACCGGCAGTGGCAAATATGCTGCGGAATACAAGCTGGAGAACGTTTGCTATGCAGTACTCGTCGGAAGCACCATTGCTGCCGGTGAGATCGTAGATATCAATACAGATAATGCTAAAGATATTGAAGGCGTTCTTGATGTATTGACTCACCGGAATCGCCCGCAGATCCCCGCATTCGCAGATGAAGCCAAAGCAAAAAGAGCTGGTTTCAGCCTGCCTGTACTTCATACGAACAAAATATTTTTTCGCGGCCAACCTGTGGCATTGGTAATTGCCGAAACACTTGAAGACGCCAACTATGCGGCATCACTTGTAACGGTCTCCTATAAGACCGATCAGGCTAAGGTTGATTTTGATAAAGAGCATGCAACTGTGCCCATCGCTGCAACAGGAAAAGAACGCGGTTCTATGGACGCCTGGAGCAATGCGCCGCATATCAGGGAGCAGGCCTATACCATCCGCAACCAGGTCCATAATCCAATGGAAATGCATGCGACCATTGCAGTATGGGACGGAGATAAGAAATTAAAACTGTACGATAAAAACCAGGGAGTGAACAATGTTCAGCAGACGATCTCCCGCTTGTTCGACATTCCCCCAGCCAATATCGAGGTCTTCAGCGAATATGTCGGTGGCGGATTCGGGTCAGGCCTGAAGGTCTGGAGCAATGTTCCGCTGGCGATCATGGCTGCAAAGCAGGTCAATCGACCGGTAAAACTGATGCTTACAAGACCTCAGATGTTCACGCTTGTAGGATACCGTCCTCAGTCCTGGCAGAACGTCAGGATCGGCGCCGATGCAAACGGAAAATTCCTTGGCATACTTCACCAGGCCAAACATGGCACTTCCGTATTTGACAATTATGGCGAAGGAATCACGCGCATTTCCAGGCTGGTTTACAACTTTGGCAACCTGAAAACTGAATCAGCAACCGTTCCGCTGAATCTCGGCGCGCCAACATGGATGCGGGGTCCGGGCGACTGCACTGGTGCTTTCGCACTGGAATCAGCCATTGACGAACTCAGCTATGATATAAAGAAAGACCCGCTTCAACTGCGCCTGGATAATCTTGCAGTGATCAATGACCCCGATACAGGTAAACCCTGGTCGACGAACTTTCTGAACGAGTGCATGACAAAAGGCGCCGAGATGATCAACTGGAAAAGCCGCAACCCCCTCCCCGCACAAACGAAAGAAGGCGAATGGATGATCGGCTATGGCGTGGCAAACGGAATGTGGTTTGCCGGCAGAAGTAAAGCAAGCGCTTCGATCATTATGCAGAAAGATGGATCAATTACGGTACAGACTGCTATGACAGATATTGGTACAGGTACGGGTACCGGTATGCAGAATATTGCACACCTGGAGCTGGGCATTTCACATGATAAGATCCGGATAAAACTGGGCAACTCTAATCTACCCGCCGCGCCAAGCCAGGGAGGAAGTACCGGTCTGTCAACGATCAGCGGCGCTGTTGCCGCAGTCTGTGACGCGTTGAAAATGAAACTCGCTGGCTATGCCTCTTTACAGGATGCCATATATAAAGACGCAAAACCCGAAAGCATTGTGCTGTCTGACAGCGGCATCGCTTATCAACAGGCGGGAAATCATTTGATCTCTTTTGACAAGATCTTCTCGAAAGAGAATCTTCAAACAATAGAAGTTGAAGCCAGCTCAGGCCCCGGTGAAGAAAGACAGAAATATGCGTTCTGCTCCGGCGCTTCTCATTTCTGCAAGGTCAGAGTGCACACCAAAACAGGAAAAGTAAAGATCGACAGGCATGTCTGTGTAGTGGACGCTGGCTATGTTGTAAACAAACTTGCCGCAGCTAACCAGGTTTCAGGGGCCGCTGTCGGAGGAATTGGAATGACATTATCTGAAGAACAGGTGGTGGATAGTACCCATGGTTGTTTTATTGGCGGAGATCTGGCGGGTTACCATTTCGCCGTAAATGCAGATGCCCCGATCATAGAAGTTGATTTCATCAATAAGATCGATCCGAATATAAACCCGTCCGGAGCAAAAGGTGTAGGCGAAGTTGGCATTATCGGTGCCGCCGCAGCTATTGCCAATGCGATCTTTCATGCAACCGGCAAGCGTCTTCGTGATCTTCCGATCACTCCGGATAAAGTGCTGCTCGCTAAATCGTGAGATGTAAATGAAGAACAGGCCAATATATCTTGACTACAATGCTACAACGCCCTGCGATCCGGCTGTACTGGAAGCAATGCTTCCCTATTTCAGCGATCACTTCGGTAATGCGGCCAGCAAAGATCACTGGTATGGCTGGCATGCGCGCGATGGAGTTGACGAAGCACGCGAACAGGTGTCGTCACTGATTGGCGCAAAACCCGGCGAGATCGTGTTTACTTCCGGAGCAACCGAAGCGATCAACCTGGCATTGAAAGGGATCGCTGAAGCAGAGCACCGGCTGGGTGATCATATTATCACCTGCCAGACAGAACATAAGGCTATCCTGGATACATGTGCGTTTCTTGAAACAAAAGGAATCAGGGTTACTTACCTGAAGGTGGATCACAAAGGAAATCTTGATCCTGCAGAACTAAGTTCCGCTATCTCGGCAAGAACGATTTGTATTGCGCTGATGTTCGCCAATAACGAAACAGGTGTGATCCACCCTGTAAAAAAGATCAGCGAAATTGCGCGCAAACATAACATACCTTTTTTTTGTGATGCAACCCAGGCCGTTGGTAAGATTCCCGTAAATGTTATAACCGAAGGAATCGATCTGATGGCATTCTCCGCGCACAAGATGTACGGACCGAAAGGTGCTGGCGCGTTGTTCATTTCAGGATCGTTCTCAGCCCGTAAGTCTTTTCGGGCACAGCAACACGGCGGATCACATGAGAATGGCTTACGTAGCGGCACACTGAACACTCCCGCCATTGCCGGATTTGGAAAAGCCGCAGAGATCTGTAAAAGCAATTTGACTACAGAAATGCTGCGCATCGCCGGGCTAAGAGACTTGTTCGAAAAAAGGCTTTCTGAAAAACTTCCGGGAATTATCATCAACGGAGGCCCGAACAGATCATCCCAGGTTTGCAACTTCAGCTTGCCCGAAGGAAATGCCGAACAGCTGCTACTCTCCATTTCCGCACATGTCGCAGCCAGTCGCGGCAGCGCCTGTTCAGGACTTATCCAGCAACCTTCACATGTGCTGGCGGCTATGGGATTATCAACTGAACAAAATTTACGCTCAATCAGGATAAGTCTCGGTAAATTTACAACAGCCGAAGAGATCGAAAAAGCTGTCAGCTCTATAGCAAGTGCGGCACTGGAAAAGCAACAACTATCCCACTCATTACAGGTCAGGTAGTTTAAAATCGTTGGCCGGCAACACAGAAGTTATGAAGGAAATCAAACAGATCATCGCCGCTTATGATACAGCTATAAGTCAGCAGAAAAATGTTGTACTGGCAACGGTAGTACATATAGAAGGATCAGCTTATCGCGCGCCAGGCGCACGCATGCTGATCAGGGAGGATGGTTTTTTTACCGGAGCTATCAGCGGAGGTTGTCTGGAGGGCGATGTGCTGCGCAAAGCACTGATGGTGATAGCAGATCTCCGTCCCGCGTTGATCACCTATGACACATCGGATGAACCGGGAAATAACGGGATCGGCGCCAGCCTTGGCTGTAATGGGATCATCCGCATACTGATCGAACCTGTCGATCCGGATAACGAAACCAACCCTATTGCCCTGCTTCGTTCCGCAACAAAAGAAAGAACGCCGTCCATCCTCGTTACGTTTTTCAATCCCGATGACAAAAAGAATAAACAGCAGGGCACAAGATTATTACTGAAGGAAGACAATTTCGATCTCACATCAGTTGATCAGCCTGTCGAATCTGCGGATATCAAACAGTCATTTGCAACCCGCTCTTCGGCATTTATACGTTATAACGGACAGCCGGGATCTGTCCATGCATTTTACCAGTATATTGCCCCTAACTGCTCGCTCGTTATTGCCGGTGCGGGGAATGACGTCATTCCTGTTGTCCAAATAGCAGAGATCCTTGGCTGGGATATCACGCTGATGGACGGACGCACTGTGTACAATACGGCGGAAAGATTTCCTGGCTGCCAGCTCATCACAGGAAACCCGGAAGAGATCTGGAATAATATACGAACGGACGCCCAAACAGCTATCGTTCTTATGTCTCACAATTATGCTTACGATAAGGCTATTCTGAAACTCGCGCTAAATAGTGATGCCTCCTATATTGGCATACTTGGTCCGCCGAATAAGCGTGACAGAATGTTCAAGGAACTGAAAGAGGAAGGCATAGAGCTGAGTGCAGAACAGATAGAACGTGTCCATGGACCGACTGGTATTAACATCGGCGCAGAAACATCAGAAGAGATAGCACTCTCTATTATAAGCGAGATCAAGGGATATTTTGCGGGAGCTCCATCTGATACTTCATTAAAAAATCAAAGCAGGTCGGTTCATAAAAGACGAACCCGCATTTCCGCATCAATAAAAACGTACGGAATACTGATACTTGCGGCCGGCAGCTCAAAACGTCTTGGTGTGCCTAAACAACAATTAGTATACCAGGGAAACACGTTGCTCGGTAATGCTGTAAAGTCGGCGATGGAGATAGACACAGGTGCGACGGTTGTCGTTACCACTCCATCAGACGCAGACACACTGTCGCAGCTAAAAGAACTTAATGTCGAAATAGTGATCAACGGGGAAAGTTCGGAGGGAATGTCAAGCTCTATCCGTGCAGGAGTTCGCCATTTACAAAACGAATATCCCTCTATTCAACAGATCCTGATCATGCTTTGCGATCAGCCTTATGTTGACACTGCTCATCTGCGACAATTGATCCATCAGCAACAGAGCTCCGGCGCGCCAATTACAGCCAGCCTGTACGCAGGACGTAAAGGAGTTCCTGCAATATTTCACTCATCGATGTTCGACGAACTTTTATCACTGACCGGCGACACCGGCGCGAAACACCTGATCGAACAGTCTGACGAAAAGGTCGCCATCGTCCCTTTTCCCAAAGGCGCTATCGATATCGATACAGCCGCTATGTATCAAGAGTTGGTTTCGGGAAAAATACAGAAGGAGGCAGATCATGATCGTTGATAGCTATAACCGGACACACGATTACCTGCGGATATCACTGACAGATGTCTGCAATCTCCGTTGCACATATTGCATGCCGGACGAACATTACGCTTTTATGCAGTCTGAACGCCTGATGCAACCGAAAGAGATTGCAACTATTGCCGCAACATTTGTTTCTATGGGGGTAAGAAGGATCCGTCTGACCGGAGGCGAACCTCTCGCCCGCCCCGACTTTCATGAAATACTGCAACGCCTTTCTGTTTTACCGGTAACGATCACGTTAACGACCAACGGAACACTGCTCCACCGGCATCTTGATCAACTGATCAATGCTGGCGTAACAAGCCTTAACATCAGTCTCGATACATTGTCCCAGGATAAATTCCGCCTTCTCACAAGAAGAGATCAGTTCACACAAATCATGCGCAACATCCTGACAGCAGTAGAAAAAGGCCTACAGGTAAAGCTCAATGTTGTTGTCATGAAAGGAGTGAATGAAGAAGAGATCCTTGATTTTATTGCCTGGACAAAACATTCACCTATAGATGTTCGCTTTATAGAGTTCATGCCTTTCGATGGAAATAAATGGAGTGGCGAACAGGTAGTGTCCGAGAAAGAGATCCTCGATCTTATCGGCAGCAAATATTCTTTTCAGGCCGTACACAGGCCATTACAGTCGACGAGTAATCCCTACATCATTCCGGGACATGCGGGCTCTTTCGCGATCATCAGCACAATGAGTTCTCCTTTTTGTGCCGGTTGCAACAGGATGAGATTAACCGCAGATGGCCGGATGAAGAACTGCCTGTTCTCCAAAGGAGAAACAGATCTGTTATCCGCGTTAAGAGAAGGCCGGGAACTGAAGCCTCTCATTGAACAAAATGTTTTCGGGAAAGCGGAAAAGCTCGGAGGCCAGTTCGAAGAGAACTCCTTCCGTGAATTAAATGGGGAAGATCTGATCAACCGGTCAATGATCAGCATCGGAGGCTAATACGCCTGATTTTCTAAAATATGTTATTCACAGGTATTGCATCGTTTACATGAACAACATTTTCTAAACAGACTTAGGAATGATTAAAGACTCTTTAATTGCTGTAGAGGAAGCAAAAGCAATCCTTCGCCAGCAGGAATATATGCGTAAAACGGTACAGCTTCCATTAAAGGAAGCCGGAGGGCGGATCCTTGCAACATCACTGATCGCGCCAGTCAACATCCCGGCATTCGACCAATCTTCCATGGATGGATACGCTTTTGCTTATGACGCGTGGAAAACAGGAGACACACTGCGAGTGATCGGCGAGGTCCCTGCCGGTAGAAAAGATTTGCTGCATGTCAATAACGGGGAAGCCATGCGCGTGTTCACCGGCGCACCTTTACCCGATGGAACAGACACGGTGATCATGCAGGAACATTGCTCCGAAGAAAATGGCATACTGACACTATCTCCCAAAAACCTCAAGGCAGGCGATAACCGCCGCAGGATCGGAACAGATATTCGCCACGGCGATCTGGCGTTACCGGCAAATTCATTTCTCAACGACGCTGCTGTGGGTTTCCTTGCCGGACTCGGGTTCTGCACCGTACCCGTCTACGCAACACCTGCCGTGGCGCTTGTGATCACCGGGGACGAACTACAACAACCTGGCGAACCCCTGGATTTCGGACAGGTATATGAAGCGTCATCCACCATGCTCCAGGCCGCTTTGACACGCATGGGCATTTCTCAAATTAAAGTTTTCAGATCTCCGGATATACTGGAAGAAACGATACAGGTATTACAAACAGCACTCTCTTCGAGCGATGTGGTATTACTGACCGGAGGAGTTAGCGTTGGAAATTATGATTTCGTCGTAAAAGCGGCAGAGCATTGTGGCGTTCAGAAATTATTTCACCGTGTAAAACAACGCCCCGGAAAACCTTTGTTTGCAGGACGGAAAGATGATCAGCCGGTGTTTGGCCTGCCCGGAAATCCATCATCAGTGCTCACCTGCTTCTATCAATATGTGTGGCCTGTATTAAGAAAATTCTCGGGGCACCCGGATAACCTGGTAACATTTACCGCACCACTGTCGACGCCGTTTGAAAAAACTGTTCCCCTTACGCAATTTCTGAAAGCAGTATATAAAGACGGAGTAGTGGAAATATTATCGGCACAGGAGTCATATCGCATGAGTAGCTTTGCTGTTTGCAACTGTTTGGTAGAACTGAAGGAGGAAGTGCGTAATTACAACCATCAGGAACTGGTCACCATTCACCTATTGCCAAGCTATGGATAATTTAATGCTGATGCTGCCGCTTCTTTTCGCGGTAGCCTTTTTATATTCTTCTGTGGGCCACGGCGGCGCAAGCGGCTACCTGGCACTAATGGCAATGTTCAGCGTGGCACCGGCGGTGATGAAACCCACCGCTCTTCTGTTGAACCTGTTTGTTGCACTCACTTCGTTTATTTTTTACTACAAGGGGAAATATTTCAATAAGAAATTGTTTTTACCCCTCGCACTTGCGTCCATTCCAATGGCTTTCGTTGGAGGAAGCATGGTGATCCATTCGGATGTATACCGGAAGATGCTGGCGATTTTCCTGTTGATCCCTGTGATCCGTTTTATATTCTTCACGGACATCAAAGTAAATGAGACAGCCAGTCCCAAAACAGGATGGCTGTTACTTATTGGCGGCTCTATCGGCTTGCTTTCAGGAATGCTTGGCATAGGAGGAGGAGTGATCCTCTCTCCCATTCTACTTTTACTCCGCTGGACTGATCAGAAACAAGCCGCTGCGATCAGCGCATTGTTTATTTTCGTAAACTCGCTCGCAGGACTTTTTGGTCAACTCAGAAAAGGTGTGACATTTACACCAGATATGGTATATTTTGTAATGGCCGCATTTATCGGCGGGCTGCTGGGCTCTTACTTTGGCGCCATCAAATTCCAGCAAAAGACCATCAAATACCTGCTTGCGGCAGTGCTGGCCGTCGCTTCGTTTAAATTACTTTTACCTAACATGTCATGACGGATACTTTAACGATACGATGCTTTGGACAATTGACGGATATTCTGGGAAGCGCCAGGCTGGAAGTGCCCATCACCAACGATTCGGAAGAATTAATGCACTTACTGTTGAAAGAGTATCCTTTACTTAAAACGACCAGGTTCATTGTATCGGTCGACAGAAAAGTGATCAGGGAAAAAACAGTATTGACCCCCGGATCAGAAATAGCGTTGCTGCCACCATTTTCGGGAGGATAGAATTGTATGGAAATAAATTCTTCACATAACAGATATCATCGCCAGTTGATCCTGCCGGGCTTCGGAAAGGAAGCACAGGAAAAATTGCGGAACGCCCGTGTCCTTGTGGTAGGAGCGGGAGGCCTTGGCTGTCCGGTATTGATGAATTTAACAGGAATGGGCGTCGGCGAGATCGGGATCATTGATAATGGGATTGTTGAACTAAGCAATCTTCACCGGCAATTGCTTTATGACATGAACGATATCGGAGAGTTCAAAACAACTGCTGCCAGTAAGAAACTGCAACGGATGAACCCGGAGATCAGGATCAGCAGTCAGTCAATCATGCTGACAAATGATCACGCTTTAAAGACCCTTGAATATTACGACCTGGTTGTTGATTGCACCGATAACTTCCCTACTCGTTACATGCTGACAGACGCATGCTGGCTGCTGAAAAAACCAATGGTTTTTGGCGCGGTAGCCAGGTATGACGGACAGGTTGCTGTTTTTCATAAAAACGTCACCTATCGCGATCTTTTCCCCGAACCTCCGTCAGAAGGAGAAGTACCTGACTGTAATGAAGCAGGCGTCCTCGGAGTGCTTCCAAATATTATTGGCAATATCATGGCTGCCGAATGTATAAAGGCCATCACCGGGATTGGAGAGATCCTTTCAGGAAAGCTGTTCACCTATTCCGCCTTAACCAATGACTCGCTGATAGTTGAAATAAATGCCTCAGCAAACAAAAAACTTCAGCAGCCTCAATCCGCCGGGGAATTCGAAGCAATGAACTATCCGGCACTATGCGCGACAAGAACAGAGATCGAGATAGATAAGGATCAATTTGAAAAGCTGATCCAACAGAAAGACGTTCTGCTAATAGATGTACGTGAGCCGGACGAAGTACCGCAGCTGAACATTCACCATAAAAGAATCCCGTTGAACGAATTAATGGGTATGAGCCTGGAAGAGAATAAGACAGTCGTATTCATTTGCCAAAGCGGTAAGCGGAGTATAAGAGCCGTCAGGATCTGCGAAGAATCAAACCCGGCATTGGCCGGTAACATTTTCAGTCTCGCAGGCGGTATCAATTCGCTGCACGAAAAATTCAAAACTAATTGAGTAAAAAATGATCCTGCAAGGCGAACAACTATTTCACCAGGGCGCGATCCCTGCCGGTAAACTGGCTGACTACATTCAGCAATGGGGTGGCGATCATTCTACCGGGGCATTTGCATCGTTTCTTGGACAGGTTCGTGCTGATCTGGTCAATAACGAACCGGTCACCGCGATCGAGTATACTGCATATGAAACAATGGCTGAGGAAAAAATGCAGGAGATCGCAACCGGGGTTCAACAACAATACGGTCTAAATGCGTTGCAGGTAAAACATAGTTTAGGCCTTGTAAGGTCCGGGGAAATATGCTTAATGGTGATCACAGCTTCTGCACACCGGAAAGCCGCGATAGAGGGATGCAACGAACTGGTAGAACGCGTAAAGAAAGAATTACCAATCTGGGGTAAAGAGATAACCGGATCGGCTAATCATCAATGGAAAATCAATCAATAATTCTATGGTCGACATTACACATAAACAATTCACTTTACGGAAGGCTATTGCATTAGCGATCGTAAAAGTCTCTTCACCCGAAACAATTGCGGCCATCGAAGAGAAACGCGTTCCTAAAGGCGATGTATTTGAATTCTCCCGTGCCGCGGGTTTATTTGCTGTAAAGAAAACCAGCGACGTCGTACCTGATTGCCACCCGCTGCCTGTGGAATATACAGGATTTAATTTCGTCATCAATGAAATGCAGATCGAGATACGTGCCGAAGTACATACTGTCTACAAGACCGGCGTTGAAGTGGAAGCAATGCATGGAGCAATGATCGCCGCATTGACGATGTATGACATGTTAAAACCTATCGATAAAGAGATAGAGATCCGGTCTGTTAAACTGGAAAGCAAAACAGGTGGTAAATCAAACATACGCGTGGCAACGGAACGGCCATTAAAAGTTGCCATAGTTGTTTGTTCTGACCGGGCTTATAACGGCGTGTACGATGATATCTCCGGGAAATTACTGGCAGAGCTGATCGGAAAACATGGACTGACACCACAGGAAATAGTGATCGTTCCTGATGAGATAGAGAAGATCCAGGCCGCATTGCGGCAATTTAAAGAGCAGGAGTACGATCTTCTGCTATTTTCCGGAGGCACAGGAGCATCTTACAGGGATGTAACTCCTGAAGCCATCAAACCACTTCTTGATCTGGAATTACCGGGTTTGATGGAAGCTGCACGACAATACGGACAGCAGCGAACTCCATTCGCAATGCTGTCAAGGGGGATTGCCGGTTTCGCAGGAAATATGCTGGTGATCACCATGCCCGGTTCGCCAAGAGCAGTGGAGGAAACAACGGCAGCATTGTTCCCTTATGTATTGCATTTATTTAAAGTACGGGTCTGATAAACGAGACATTCAACCGGATTGAGATTTACGCGGCTCTATATAAAACCTCTGTTCATCTACTGCATCGCCGTGCTGTGCATTGCCTGCGCCGGCTCCGCATTCAGGACCATGCACAACCTGCAGGAACCTTACAAGCTGGAGTACCCGGCCAACTTCGGGAACATGATCTACATACCAGCAGACAATCCCTTAACGGTTGCAGGTGTTGAACTTGGAAGAAAGCTATTCTATGAAACCGCTTTATCCGGCAACAACCAGCTTTCCTGCGCATCCTGCCATAAGCAGGAACTCGCGTTCACAGATGGAAAGCAATTCAGCACAGGAGTAGACGGGTCGTCTACAAAAAGGAACTCCATGGCGCTCGTCAACCTTCTATGGACAGATAACTTCTTTTGGGATGGCCGCGCAAAGGGGCTGGAGCAACAGGTAAAATTCCCATTGGAAGATCAACATGAAATGGGGCAATCATTGAACATCTTGTCGCGTAAACTGAGCGAAATAAGATCTTATCCCGGGTTATTCAGGAAAGCGTTCGGTACAGCAACTATCAGCGGAGAACTTATTGCAAAAGCACTTGCGCAATTTGAAAGAACATTGATCTCATCCAACTCACCCTATGATCAGTATCTCGCGGGAAAATATTCACCGGATTCATCGCAACTCCGTGGCATGAAACTCTTCTTCATAAACCCACAGCCTGAAAAAGGGATCAGAGGAGGCGCTTGCGGCCATTGCCATAGCGGCGTAAAAACAACCAGTCAGCTTTATCATAATACCGGACTGGATACAATTTTTACAGATGGTGGAAGAGCTGATGTTACCGGGCAGACAACCGACAAAGGAAGATTCAGGGTTGCCACTCTCCGCAATATCACATTAACCTCTCCGTACATGCACGACGGAAGATTCAAATCACTCAACGAGGTACTGGATCATTACAGTGATCATATTGACGAACAGCCAAAGCTGAGTCCGTTTTTAAAAGATCTGTCTAACCAGAAAAATACAAAAGGGCTGCGCCTGACACTGCAGGAAAAAGAAGATATCATCCAATTCCTTCAAATGCTGACGGACTCAACATTTATTAAAGATCCCCGCTTTTCAAACCCATCACTCATCAGTCAATAGATATGAAACATAAAATAGCAGGAGCAATCTTACTCACAATATTATCTCTTACAACATCCGGTCAGACAGGCCAGGGTACACTGACCGTAAAAGGAGAGGTCGGATTACCTCTTACCATCACCACCGCAGGTTTGTCGGAATTCAGGCACGCTGAGGCAAATATGAAAGACCGGGAAGGTAACATGCACAAATACACCGGCGTCTCCGTGTTATCAATCCTTGATTCAGCAAAGGTCACATTGGGCAAACAACTCCGTGGCGAACATCTTAAAAAGTATCTGTTAGTAAAATGCGCTGATGGTTACCAGGTATTGTTTTCTCTTGCCGAACTTGACCCTGACTTCGGAAATAAAACAGTCATACTTGCAGACCGGGTAGATGGAAAACCTTTACCCGAAGGAAAGGGACCGTTCCGGCTTATTATTCCTGATGATAAAGCGCTTGCGCGAAACAGTTACGAAGTAATTGAAATGATCGTTAGCTTTGCAAAGGATTAACAGTTGCCCTTAGTTTGCGTTAAGCAAATCTTAAAGAACGTTCAGTTCCGATGATGGAACTTTTCAGTCAAGTATCTGGACGTTTTAGTAATCTCATCCGTGTCCCCGTCTTCTATTTTCGTGTCATAAACAAAAACTCTATTTTATGAACACACAAACAATTTCACCAGCGTCTACACAACAAGCCATTCATCCCAATAAAGTACTTTGGGAGAAAGGGGATTTTACTAAACTGGCCGCCACAATGCGGGATAGCGGAGCTAACCTTATACACCAGCTTGGCATCAAACCGGGTATGGAAGTACTTGATCTTGGCTGCGGTGATGGCACTACAGCCATTCCCGCTGCTCAACTTGGCGCCAACGTGCTGGGCGTGGATATCGCAGCAAACCTTGTGGAAGCCGGCAATAAACGCGTAAAAGAAGAAGGTTTGAAGAACTGTACTTTCCGGGAAGGTGACGCCGCTGACCTGAAAGGAATTGAAAACGATCGCTTTGATGTACTGGTAACTGTTTTTGGAGCAATGTTCGCTTCCAGGCCACTGGACGTAGCAAAAGAAATGGTACGCGTTACGAAACCCGGCGGAAAGATCGTAATGGGCAACTGGATCCCTAATGATCCAACCCTTGTTGCTCAGATCCTCAAGATCAGCTCTGCCTATACACCTGCCCCTCCCGCAGGCTTCGTTAGCCCAATGCTTTGGGGAATTGAAAATGAAGTTATCGAACGATTTGCCCAGGCGGGTATTCCGAAAGAACGTATTTCTTTTCAAAAAGATACATTTACATTCCGCGCACCGTTCTCGTCTGCGCAATTCCTCGATACGTTTAAAACGTATTACGGACCGATGATGAATGCATTTGAAGCAGCAAAACAAAACGGAAAAGAACTGGAACTGGAGAATGAACTGAAAGCATTGTTCAAAAGATGTAATGAAAGCAAAGATGAAAATGCCACGTTGATCCCGGCGACCTTACTCCGGGTCACAGCGATCAAGTAAAACACAATAAAGGACCTGCCTGTCATGATGTATTATCACCATGACAGGCTTTTTTTGTATCGTTGTATAATGGAAGATAAATTACGCTCCATTATACAGCAACTGAAAAAGCTGACAACTAAAGAAGGCCAGGTTAATGCAAGCCGTTTTCATAAAGAAGAGATCAAAACTTATGGCATAAAAGTTCCCATTGTAAGAAGTCTTGCGAGGGAAGCTTTCCGTGAAATAAAGCCAGTTGGCAGGGAAAAGATCTTTGGAATGTGCGATAAGCTTTTTGCCTCCGGTTTTATAGAAGAAACGCTGATCGCCTGCGAATGGACCTTCTCACTCAGGCGACATTATGAAAAGCATGATCTTAAACAATTCAAATACTGGATCGAAACTTATATAAACAATTGGGCAACCTGTGATAACTTTTGCAACAACACTGTCGGATCTTTTTTATTGATGTATCCCGAATTTGTACCGCAGCTGAAGAAATGGGCAGTAGCAAAAAACCGCTGGATGCAGCGAGCTTCCGCCGTCTCCCTGATCCTCCCCGCAAGAGATGGTCAATTTTTAGAAGAATCGTTCGCCATTTCAGATATACTGCTAAAGAGCGAAGATGACCTTGTACAGAAGGGATACGGATGGTTGCTAAAATCACAAAGCAAAACGCATCCGGAAGAAGTATTACAGTTTATAGATGAAAGGAAAGCTATTATGCCAAGGACCGCGTTACGATATGCGATCGAACATTTTTCAATTCCGCAGAGGAAAAAACTAATGACGAAATAAAACCGGCGCTTTACATTTTCTCATTCAGCCGGGCGAGCCCACGCTGAATATTCCTGCCAGACATCATTCTTATCGTGCAATATGCAAGCGGCAGCATCAGGGGAACTGGAATGACCATATAAGCTTTGTTCATGGAAGCGTATTTCCACAAAACAAGACTGCCCCAAAGTAATATTATTCCCGAAATCAGCATCCAACTTTCTCTTACCCGCGACATGCGAATGCAACTCCCGGGTATGAACAGATAGCCCACAACACCTGAAAGAGAACCGATGAACATATATTTCTCAAAGGGATCATCGCCGGCAAGGAGAGTCCAATTAGAAATATCAGCCAGGTAATAAAATTGAACGAAGCCAAGAGGGGCAAATCCGTGCCCTTCCAGCATAATGATCAGTGCATGACAGAGGAGAATAGAGATCTTCAGCGAATTGGATCGAATCATTGTCCGTGAACTTAGGCAAATTCTGCTAACCTATCACCAGAAATTCAACATAAATTCCCAGCAAAACATGCCATAATAAATAATGGCCGCATCTTACCATCAAAGCAGCAAACCAGCCGGACTTCCGCAGAAAATAGATCGCCAGTAAGTTGAAAGCAAATCCGCTTACAGTGGAATAGATAACGAGAGCCACCGATCCATCAGGCATTTGCTCAAGTGGTTCGTACAATGCCAGCATGGAAGCTGATACCCAGAATACGATCTCTGCAATTTTTGAAGTACCAATTCTGCGGGTGATCGCCATTATAATTGTCATCGGTAACAACTTGAACAGAACGTCAACATATATCGCACCACAGAAATACAAAAAAATGGAATGAGGAAAAGGCTGAAGAAAGGGAGGTAACTCCTTATAAGGCGGATGTTGTAAAATAACTTCGAACACCACTACATCCGCCACACCAAACAGAAAGCCTTTACATAAAGGCAGCATAAAACGCGATCTATTACTGATCCCTGGATCCAGCCAGTCAGGAAAACCCGCTGCACGCTGCAGGAATAATGCGCCCAACGCGAAAAGCCAGATCACCAGGATATTCCACCCCACGAGGCGGATGCTGTTATCTCCTCCCTCCCACCGGACACTCTCCAGTACCGATATGGCAAGAAATACCAACACGACAAGATAGCTGACCAAAGAGCTTTTCAGAGAGGTGGCTGGCTGGCGCATTTCGTTTTATCTAAAACTAGCATTCACCGGTGAAACTGAAAAACATGCAATATATGAATTGAGTTTTTTACCCACTGAGATGCCCGCACTTCAAGCTTCTGTGAATGACCTCTAACACGCGATCGATCGCTCTTTACAGATCACACTCTCTTCATAAAGTAAAAATGCATCGGCCGGCTCTCTGTGAAACCAAGACGTTTATACAAGGCGATAGCCCTTTCGTTATCATCCCGTGAATGCAAAAAGGCCCGTTGTCCCTGTTCACGGATAAGATACAACTGGTGGGTTATAAGCGCTGCGGCAAACCCTTTACCCAGATGATCAGGGTGGGTGCATACCGCACTGACCTCGGAATAATTACCCGGATGCAGCCTTTGCCCCGTCATGGCCGCAAGCCGTCCATTTTCAAACACACCATAGTAGTGGCCGAATTCTATAGTGCGTAAGCTGAATGGACCGGGCTTGGTGAGTTGAGCAAGCTGTATCATTTCTTCCACGTTGGTCCCGTCCAGCAGGACCGGAGTAACTGCAGATCTTTGCGGAAGTTCATCAGCGGTAAATACAAATTGAAGCCCGGGTATAGAAGCTACTACCTGCCAACCCGGCGGTTGTTCGATCGGCTCCGGCGTTGCGTACAGGATCCTGCGGCCGGAAGGAAAAAGGTCATACAGGTCCGAAAAGCCTTTGCTGTAATTGGTTGGGAAACCAACAAAAGGAGAAACAGCTTCGTCAAAATACTTTACCCGGTCTGTTCCTGCACCAAGATGAGCATCACGTAACAGTAGCGCATTATACACGGGATTATACAGCAAGTCTTCCATACTGGCAAATGTACGAAGCCGATGATTCTGATTCTTGCGGTGTTAAAAATCCGGTCTCATATCTCTCATCCCGTATATTTGCCTGTCACAAAAAAGTACCATACAGTATTTTTATGAAGAAATCCGAAGCGACCCGGCTCAATATCCTGCAAAAAGCGTTTGAGCTGATCTATATAAAAGGCTACCAGACAACCAGTATTGATGAGATCATCGCAACTACTCAGGTTACAAAGGGTGCTTTTTTTTATCATTTTAAAAATAAAGATGAAATGGGGCTTGCAATCATTAATGAATTGCTAAAGCCTGTATTGAACAACAGCTTTATTGATCCGCTGACCAATCAGCCCGATCCGCTGGATGCTATTTACAAGATGATGCACTACCTGCTGATCGAAAACAAATTCCTTAAACCCGAGTATGGTTGCCCTGCCGCAAACTTCACACAGGAGATGGGTTCCTGGAATACAGACTTCAATAATGCACTGAATGAGCTGAGCAAACAATGGCAAAAAGCAATGACCCATGCCATTGATAAAGGAAAGAAAGACGGTACTGTAAGAAGCGATGTAACAGCAAAACAGGTCACAACGTTCGTACTGTCTGGTTATTGGGGTGTTCGAAATCTTGGCAAGCTTGGTAATAGTAAAAGTGTTTATTCCGCCTACCTGAAAGAGCTGAAAAACTACCTCTCTCTATTGAAATAATTTTTTTGATCAGAAACATACTAATTAGTATGTTTTCAATACTTTTGCTTTGCACCGACAGAAAAGATATGTATCAAACTCTGACCTTTTACCATTCATTTTTCCGATGGCTGGTTCTTGCAAGCCTGGTATTAGCAATATATCGGGGATGCGCAGGACTTATAAAAAATGCAGCGTTCAGCAGAAGTGACAATCTGGTCAGGCACTGGACGGCAACGATCGCACATATCCAGTTAATGATCGGGATCACGCTGTATGCGCAAAGCCCGGTCATAAAGTACTTTTGGAACAATAAAAGCGCGGCGCTCAAAAACCTGGATACAACATTTTTTGCACTGATACATCTTATATTGATGCTTACGGCGATCGTGTTGATCACAATTGGCTCTGCACTGGCAAAGAGAAGAACTGCAGACAAAGAAAAATTCCGGACAATGCTGACCTGGTTCGCCTTCGCGCTGCTGATCATTCTCGCTGCGATCCCCTGGCCATTCTCCCCTTTAGCAAACAGACCTTACTGGAGATAATATGATACATCTGTTTAAAACAAAAATTGGCCGTCTGCGCATCATTGGATTTCTTGAAGGAATATCCCTGCTTGTACTGGTATTCATTGCTATGCCGCTGAAATATTTCGCCGACGATCCCGAACTGACATCAACCCTTGGCAGAATCCATGGCGCCTTATTCCTGCTCTTTTTATTCAGTACGCTGAGCGTGGCAATTGAACAAAACTGGAAATTCAAAACACTTACATGGAAAGTGATGCTGGCCTGCTTAATTCCATTCGGGACCTTTTACATCGACTACAAATACCTGAGAAAACAATAGACTGATGAGATCCATTTTAGTTATCGTTGGAGCACTGGTATTAGTTTATTTATGTTACCGGACATACCGCGTGCTGACGCTGGACAGGGGGCTTGAAAACAGAATTGCCACGGGGGCAATAATTTTAGATGTAAGAACTGAGCAGGAATTCAATACAGGCCATATAGAAGGAGCGATCAATATTTCACTCGGAACGATCAGGGAAAGATATACGGAACTTGATCCTTCGAAAACATACATCACCGTTTGTTCTCATGGCTTGCGAAGTGTAAAGGCGGAAAATATTCTG
This sequence comes from Terrimonas ginsenosidimutans, assembly GCF_022012415.1. Classification (GTDB taxonomy): domain Bacteria; phylum Bacteroidota; class Bacteroidia; order Chitinophagales; family Chitinophagaceae; genus Terrimonas_A; species Terrimonas_A ginsenosidimutans. The sequence goes on along the minus strand of NZ_JAKLTR010000003.1, from coordinate 543,846 downwards.
AAGGAACGCGGGTTTAAATATGTGTTTAACGGAGGAGCATGGACTGACCTGGAAAAGATCGTTGCAAAGAAAAAATAACTGAAAGGCAGACACGTCCCGGCAGAACTTCATAATTTCCCGCCTGCAGCAGGATCATGTATTTTCAATAACACTACAATCAAACCTTCAAGCCAGGTGATATGTCAGAAAAAGTATTATTAATTCCAGAAAAGGCAGATAGCGAAACACATGAAGTTGCGGCTGCCTGGGCAAAGTTTGGCAGACCCGTCAGAAAGCTGGGAAAATACTGGATAAAAGAGGATGATCTTAATGGCCAACTGCTGACAGTTTATGGTAATCAGACATTCTCACTCATACTTGCGCAGATCTACGACCTTGAACTAATATCGCCGGATGATTCTTTAATTGCAAACCTGGATCAAAGGTGGACAAAGCGGAATATAAAGCTTTCCGAAGCGGGCAAAGTTAGTCACAGTAGCTTTCCCGTATTTATCAAACCTGTTGTTCACAAACAATTCCAGGCGGCCATATTTATTTCGCCTGCGGAGCTTCAAAAGGCTGTAGAGGGCCTTCCTGAAAACGAACCAGTGCTGGTTTCGGAGATAATTCCGGTTATACGGGCGGAGGCGCGGGCGTATATAATGGATAACACCATCTGTGATATCGCTTTCTATGAAGGAAGCGGCAACCAACAACAAGCCATTTTATTCTTAGAATCATTCCTTCGTACAAACGCGGAGGATGGAACCTGGCCCCGTCGCCCAAAAGATTTATCGCCCTCAGCCTGTCAGCTTGTCACCATGTTTCACTCCCTACGATCCCGTCCAACTTTGGACGACCAAAGGACGACCAAGAGACGAACTAACGACGACTAACAAGCATTTCAAAAACACGCGAAGTTTGACCCTGAATGATTATCATCAGTCAACACATCAGCTGGCTTCGCGTGCCAGAATGTCGTATCTAAGGAGCATATATCGCTTCAAGGCGTGCTCACGTTTTTTGTGCCCGATCAGACAGCTATCGCTTAAAAACCTGTAAGTAGCCAAGTGATAATAACCCGTCTGCACAATACCGGCAAGCCTGATTACATCAGGCGAGGTACCGAGGCAAAAGCAAAAACTTTAAACTTTTAAACCATTAAACACTTAAACACTTAGACAACCATCCCACAACTTTTACGCTTGATCCAAAATAAATAGCTTTTACCACTCCGCGCATAAAAAAGGAACGGGCAAGACTACCCATTCCGTGTTTATTGCTTGTTAAAAATGAAAAATGTATAGCGCCGGGTTTCCCCTTCACCTATTTAAACATTGAAATTTTACATCCGGAATACATTTTCCCCTCTCCATTCTCTACTGTCCCCTCCACATATATACCAGAAGACTTTCAGGAAGTGTGAGATCACCTTACCGTGATCAGTTCGTCTCCGGCCTTCTCCACGATCCGTCCAAACGATCTGCAGCATTCTTCCGCTATTCCCCTCTCTCGCAAGAGCAGCTCAAACTCGTCAGCACTAGCCTCTTCTACCGCAACCAGTAATCCGCCACTTGTCTGAGGATCTGCCAGCAGATAACGTTGCAGGTCGGAAAGCTGACTGATCTTATGCCCATAGCTATTCCAGTTACGCGTTGTTCCGCCAGGATAACACCGTTGCTCAAGGTAACCGTTCAATGACGGAATAACCGGAACCTTATCCATTTCAATTTCCGCTGCCACGCCACTTCCTTCACACATTTCCGATAAATGACCGAGCAAGCCGAAACCGGTCACATCCGTCATCGCTTTCACGTATTGAAGCTGTCCAAAATCTTCACCCACACTATTTAATGTCACCATGCTTTTCAGCGCAATGGCTGCATCCTCTTCTTTCAGTAAACCTTTCTTTTGCGCGGTGGAAAGGATCCCTACACCTAATGCTTTGGTCAGGTAAAGGCGGCAGCCTTTGGTAGCCGTTGAGTTTTGTTTTAAATGACCGATATTAACCATACCGTTTACAGCCAGACCAAAGACCGGCTCAGGACAGTCGATACTATGTCCGCCAGCAAGGGTAATACCTGCCGCAACGCAAATGGCCCGTGAACCTTCCAAAACCTGTTGCGCGATCTCCGGCGCCAGTTTATCGATCGGCCAGCCCAGTATCGCAATGGCGAGCACCGGTTTACCTCCCATGGCGTAGACATCGCTGATCGCATTGGCAGAAGCGATCCGGCCAAAATCGTATGCATCATCCACGATCGGCATAAAGAAATCTGTAGTAGAGATCAGTGCAGTTCCATTACCAAGGTCAAGCACCGCTGCATCGTCCCGCTTATCATTTCCAACCAGGAGACGCGCATCAGGCAGCTGAGCAGATGTACTGTGAAGTATTCTGTCCAGTATTGCAGGACTGATCTTACATCCACATCCTGCGCCGTGAGAATAAGAAGTAAGTTTTATTTTATCCGGAGTATTTGTGCTCATTTCTTTGAAGATTTAGAAGAGACTTTTATTGTTCTGCTCCTGCGCTGCACTTAACAGCACGGAGCCTTGTAATGAAATATCCTGGCTGCCCAGGCTTACCGGTATAACGAGATCAGGGGAACGATCCGCGATCCCCTTCTTATAGGTCTTATCATAATAAACAATAACCTGCCTTATGAAATCGTCCATCCTGTCTTCCTCTATGGCTGTGATGGCCTTTTTAGTCTGATCCGGTCCAAGTCTTTTGCGGATCCTTTGTGTGCATTCGATCAGGAATTCTTTATCAAGGCAGCCGTATTCCTCCACGAGGTTTTGCAAGCGGGTTTCGGGTGGTATTTGAAGATCAAACAGTATTGCCTGCTGAATTTGTTGCCAGAATTTCCTGGGGATATATCGCTTCCCGATAGAAATGCTTTCGTCTTCCACCCAAATTGCAGCCGCGCTGAAACGATTCAGCTCGAAGGCGAGGCGGTTCTCAAACTGCTCCTGCGTTGGTTGAACCAGCTTATTGAGCGAGCCATAGGCAGATCCCTGGTGTTGTGCAATATCTTCCAGGTCAATGACCGGTTGGCCGATGTTTTTTAACTGTCTTAACAATTTTGTTTTGCCGCTACCTGTCATCCCGCCTATCACTTTCAGCCGGTACTCCTTTTCAAATTGCTGGAGCGCCCATCTTCTGTAAGCCTTGTAACCGCCCTGCAAAACATACACCTCAAAGCCATAGAGATTCAGGGCCCAGGCCATTGCACCGCTACGCATGCCGCCCCGCCAGCAATGCAAGGTGATCTTTTTATCCGGCGCAAAGGTTAGCGCCTGCCGGATAAAACCCGACCATTTATTCCCTGTCAGATCAAACCCTAATAATATTGCAGCTTGCTTGCCCACCTGTTTATAGGTTGTGCCGACCTGCACTCTTTCCTCATTGCTGAAAAGCGGCAGGTTGACTGCACCCGGAATATGCGCCTGTTCAAATTCTGCGGGCGTGCGCACATCAGCCACAGGCATTGAAAAAGAAGGATCGAGGAGATCGGAGACATTGATCGAATGAATCATTAGCAGGTTATCGATGAACGGTAAAGATATCAGATATTTTCCCGAGCAAAAAACTAATCACCGCCCGGCCGTGCTGCTGAAACCTCAAGCGAAGATCCGCATCTCTTGCAATACAGGGCATCTGTATCATGCTCTTCAAAACCACAATTAGGACACGACTCAGCTAAAGCCGTTTTGCCCCTGAACGCAATCGCGAGGTCGTGTGTAATTATACCAGTCGGTACCGCGATGATCGAATACCCGATCAACATGACAAGAGAGGCAAGTAACTTTCCAAATGGAGTGATCGGTGATATATCTCCATATCCGACAGTTGTGATCGTTACAATAGCCCAGTAAACACTTTCAGGGATGCTGTTGAATCCGTTTTGCCTTTTCTCCACCAGGTACATGATTGAGCCAATGATCACGGCTATTGTAAGTACGGTCAGTAAGAAGATGGAGATCTTGCGAACACTTCCTTTCAAAGCCTGCTTTAGAAAATGGATCTCAGAAATAAAATGGCCCAGTTTAAAGATCCGGAATACCCGTAACAGTCTTAGTGCCCGGAATACGAGCAGCGATTGCGCACCGGCAAAGAAGATACTGAGGTAAGAGGGAATGAGTGCGATGAGATCGACCATACCGAGAAAACTGAATACATAACGCCAGGGACGGCGGATGCTGATCAGTCTGAGAATGTATTCGAGTGTAAACAGAATCGAAAAGACCCATTCCCAAATAAACAGTGTATCTCCATAACGCTGATGTATAGAGGGAACACTATCCAGCATCACCACTACGATGCTGGCAAGGATCACGATCAGCAGGGCAAGATCGAACATCTTACCAGCGGTTGTATTGGCTTCGTAGATAGTTTCGTGCAACCTGGTGCGCCAGTCTTTTCGGGTTTCTGCCATGGGAGCTGATTGAGTTAATCCCGGCACTTCAGTCCGGGACATCAATCAGTCAATCAATTTTTGAGCCATTGGTGATTTATACGCTGTTCAGACCGAATAGTAAGGCTGGGAACTGATCCGTATACAAGCCGCCCGGTTAAGGATGACTGGTGTAGTGTTCCGCTACAACGATCTGTTGCCAGAGGCTGATCTGTGGGATCTGCGGAAACCCATGCCATTTGATCTTAACGCTTGCTCAACGTAAATTCCCTTTAAACAAATACTTCCCCGCACCAACCTCCACGACTACTGCATCTTTTTCACTCTTCATGTTTTTCAGATCCTTTACCAAACTTAAGGGCTTATCACTTTCCGTAAGCCCTTCTGCGGACATCACCGGTACATATACAGTAGCTGTTGTATTTGGCGGCACTTCTATTTCCAGAACCAACTGCTTGCCGTTTACGGTCCAGTGAGAAGAAACTTTACCATAATAAGTCTGCAGACTCGCAGACACGTCTGTTAACCCTCCGCCAATATGCGGCGCAATGCGGATATGCTTATACCCCGGCGCATCATTATAGGTATCTATTCCAGCAGCTACCCTATACATCCAATCTCCGATCGCTCCATAAGCATAGTGATTGAACGAGTTCATGGATGCAGGTTCGAAACTTCCATCCGTTCGGATCCCGTTCCATCTTTCCCAGATAGTGGTCGCGCCCATTTTGACCGGGTATAGCCAGGAAGGATAACTTTCCTGCAATAGTAATTTATATGCCCAGTCAGTATAACCAAACCGGCTCAGGACATGACACAGGTACGGCGTACCAAGAAATCCTGTGGTAAGATGTGTTCCATAATCACTGATGTTGTCCACCAAACGTTTCGCCGCCTGTGCCCGCAGATCTTCCGGCAGCATATCGAAATGTAATGCCAGCACATAGGCTGTCTGCGTACTGGAAACAAGCCGTCCGTTCGGCGTCACGAACTCTTTCAGAAATGCCTCTTTGATCTTTTTGAGCAATGCCGTATATGCTTGCTCATCATCCGGCTTACCAAGCACCTTTGCGCTGTTGATCATCAGCTGAACAGAATATGCATAGAAGCATTGCGCGATCAGGTTCTTATCTGTTACCGCTGAACGCCCGTCATTATCATCAAACGGGCGATAGAACAACCAGTCGCCATAATGATTGGCTTTATTACGCAGATCATTCGTCGTATTCTGTTGCATGTATTGCACCCACAATTTCATGCTGGCATATTGCTGGGTCAGCATTGTTGTATCGCCGTAGGCGATGTACATGGTCCAGGGAATGATCGTGATCGCATCGGCCCATCCGGTAGCTCCTGCTTCATTCTTATTCAACACATCGGGAATGACGTGAGGGATCTTTCCGTCAGCATGCTGATCTGCCATTACATCTTTTAACCATTTAGCAAAAAAATTATCTACTTTCCGGTTGAACGATGCCGTACGGGCAAAGACCTGTGCATCACCTGTCCAGCCAAGGCGTTCGTCACGTTGCGGACAATCGGTTGGCACATCCAGGAAATTGCCTATCTGTCCCCATTGAATATTGTGCTGTAATTGATTCAGCAATGCATGCGAAGAAGTGAACTGTCCTGTTGCCGGCATGTCTGAATACAGGGCAACGGCAGTGATGTTTTCCGGCTTCAATTCACCCGGAAATCCTTCCACACGTATGTAGCGGAATCCCTGGAAGGTAAAATGCGGGTGAAACGATTCTTCATCGGTCCCTTTTAGTATATAGATGTTCTCCTGTTTGGCAACACGGAGATTCTCTGTATAAAAATTACCAGCTTTATCCAATACTTCAGCATGATACAATTTAATGGAATCTCCGGCTTTGCCTTTTACCTTCAATTCGACGAATCCTGTAAGGTTCTGTCCAAAATCTGCGACCAGTTCTCCTTTGGGAGTGGTAAAGATCTTAACCGGCTTTAAGCTTTCATGCTTTTTAACTGTTTCGTTGTATGTAGCCACCAATGTATTTTTAGGCAGGTCAACTACCTGCACGCTATTCCAGCCGGTAGCGTCATACCCAGCCAGCAACCAGCCATTCTTTTCTTTGCGGGAATCATTGATCTCTCCATGATAGATCTCTGAATACTGAATAGCACCGAGGGATGATCTCCAGTTTTCATCAGTGATAACCGTCTGAACCGTACCATCTGCGAACGTGATCGTCAACTGTGCCAGCAATGCCAGTTTGCTACCATATAGATTCTTGCTATGCCAGGCGATCTGACCACGATACCAGCCGCTACCAAGATGTACACCGATAGCATTATTACCGGTTTGAAGAAGACCGGTCACATCATATACCTGGTATTGAAGCCGCTTATTGAAACTGGTCCAGCCAGGCGTAAGAAAATCATCGCCTACTCTTTTGCCATTGATGAATGCTTCATATAAACCGTGAGAGCTGATGGACAATGTTGCGCTGCTGATCTTCTTTGCTGCCGCGAATGTGTTACGGAACAAAGGGCTCGGCCGCATCACTTCATCTTCTGTTCCTGAGGCAGAGATCCATTTCGCCTGCCAGTCGGATGCCTGTAGCATACCCGTTTGCCAGAAAGCGGTTTCACTCCAATTGCTCCTTCGGTTGAGGTTATCCCATACACGAACTTTCCAATAGTATCTCTTTCCGGATTCGAGAGGCTTCCCTTTATAGGGCACATGAACGGATTGTTCAGCGTTTACTTTTCCGCTGTTAAAAACGATACTCTTTTTACCAGATGACACTGTTTCAACAACAATCTCATAAGCGACCTGCAGAATATTACGTTGTGGAGATGAAAGCTGCCAGGAGAAACGCGGGGCTGTATTATCAAGACCGATGGGATCAGTGCGATTCTCACACAGCGGGTTCACCACGGAGATCTGTGAAAATGAAACAGCAACGATGCCCGCGAGGGCAATCGACAATGACAGCAATTTCTTCATAGCAGAGAATTAGTTGAATGTTACCGGAAGATAAGAAATTTGAACGGCGTTGCCCGCCCGCAGATAACGCAGAATTTTGCCCGCTTAACAGCAATATCCCTTCCCATGACAGATTCTTCATCCGATGCCGCACAACCGCAGATAACGATGTTTACCGGGAGATCTCACCGATCCGCACTTTGATCGCATGCCCGCCTTCCGGACGGGCTGCAGAGTTTACGACCATGATCTCCTTTTTATCGCTTTGATATATGGATGGCCATAAAGTTTTCGTCCATGCGGCACTGGTCGTATGCCAGTGCTTCCCATAATCATCGCTCACGGAGATATTACTCTTGTTGGAAGTGACCACCAGCCGGCCATCAGACATGGAAAGAATATACGGTCCCGCCCACTGATCCGGGATCGGCGTACCCAGGCCAGGGCCCCAGGCAGAGCCATCTTTGCTTGTCTTGTAATACACATTGCATTTTTCGGGGCCGCAGATCTCGTACACCACGATATACTGACCGTTCTTCATTCTTGTCCACACCGGCATACCCGGCCTTGATTCCGGGTGACCTGGTTCGTATGCCACCCAGATCTCTTCTCCCCAGGTCTTACCATAATCGGGAGATATTTTCTGGGAGATGATCTGGCTGAAAGACGGATCATCCGTCACATGCTTTTCGCTTGCATACATTACCGCTAAACGCCCGTCATGCAGCATATAGAAATGAGGTTCGTATACGCCTTTATCTGGCTTACCCAATGTTCCAGGCTTGCCTTCATTTGCATCGATCGTGCTGAGCATGGTCCAGGTAAGTCCATCGTCCGTGCTCCGGTATACATACAGGCGATATGATTCCTGCCAACGAACCGAACGGCAGGAGAGTAAAATGCTTTTATCGGGTAATTCGATCAGTTGAGCATTATCGAGATCTCGACCAGGGTCAGCAATGGTAGAAATCGCTTTCCAACTCCTGCCATTATCATCACTGCGGGCTATTTCGAGTTCCAACCCTCCATCAGGTTCTTTTGCATAGCCACTATTACGGCTGATGGTGTAACCCGCAAACCATGTTTTCCCTCTTCGCTGCAATAGTCGTCCGTATTGTGCCCCGTACCGCCCATGGATCCGGCCCTGTGTACCACCGGCCTCAGATACTTTGCCCTTATCTTCAAACACGGGAATATTTCGTACATCCACCGAATCTTTCCAGCTGATGGACGATCCCGGATTTCTTCTTACCACAGGCCATCCATTTTTATACTCAAGTCCGTCGATCAAAAACACGCGGATCTCTCCGGATACTTTTTCTCCTGGTTTTGCCTGAATGGCGTGATATGCGATGTAGCGATTGCCTTTTGTGTCCATGATAACGGAGTTATGCCCCGGACCAACCCATTGCTCATTCATCTCCAGTAATACGCTGCTGCCGGTTCCGTTGTATTCGCCGAGTGTGGTGTAAGGGCCTTCTGCTTTGTCGGCGCGCGCAACGAGTACAGCATAGCTAGGGTTTGGCCCGCAGCAATTGTCGCCGGAATAATAGAGATAATATTTCCCCTTATAATAATCCACCCAGGCGCCCTCCACCAGCTGATCATACTTCTTTTCCCGTTTAGGGAAGATTAGATCTTTCGGAGCAGAACCTGGCTTGAACGCACTCCAGTCGTCCAACATTTCCTGTACCCTGATGGGTTTGAAAGCCGATCCCCAGTAAAGTAATTTCTTTTTTGTAACCGGGTCGATAAAAGACATCGGATCAATATTGACAAAACTTTCCCCGCAGATTAGCGGAGATCCTTTGTCTATAAAAGGCCCCTCTGGTTTGTCGGCATATGCGATACCCAAACATTTGCCCAGTGTTGTATCGACTGATTCAGCAGAATAGAACATCACATATTTTTTGATCTGCTGATCATACATCACATGCGGCGCCCAGAAATCATGACTACCCCAGGCCGGCTTTTGCGGAAGTGCATCACCGGCAATGTTCCAGTTCTGCAGGTCGGTACTGGAAGCAACCTGTATATGAATAGTTCCGCCGCGGCGGTTGGGATTGGTTGCGTAAGCATAGTACTTACCATTCGCCCGGATCACGGTCGGATCAGGGAAATCCTGGTCAAGCACAGGGTTGATGATCTTTTGCTGCGCGATTCCTGAAAGGGAGACGAGCGCATATGCAAACAACAAAACAGCTTTCATCCTTTTTCATTTCGTGACGGTCGGGTGTGTTGAACAGCAAGGGAAGGGTCCCGCAGATCAGCATACAACTGCCTTTTTTTTGCAGCATATCTGCGCACAAGCTGCGTGGGTCTTCGGAGTACGGACGCATTAAATCACTTAGATGACTTATTGCGTAACCGTTATTTCTTTCCGTTTGCTTCGTTGGTGAGGCTGGTGATCAGCTCCACTTCCTTCTTTTTGTAAGGCTTTCCATCTGTATGAAAGATCTCGTGAAACCAGATTTCCGGCTCTGAAGTATATGTTCTCTCCCAACTGTTCCATGCATATTTTGTCTGGCTCTTTCCATCTACCAGGCCCCAGTTCACCGCGCCAACTTTATACTTCTTTGCGATGGGTAAAGATGATTCGAAGTAGCTGTTATTACCTCTGGCCATATATTCGGTGCAAATGATCGGCCGTCCCAATGGCTGCAGCCATTTGATCCGTTTTTCAAATTCCTCTCCATTTTCATAGTTGTGGAAAGAGATGATATCAGATTCATCCAACTGTATTTTTTCAATCGGCTTTAATTTATCAGGAGCAGACCAATCGCCCGCCCAAACACCACAGGTCAATGGCTGAGACGGGTTTACTGAACGGGCCCAGGCAAACGTTTTTTTCAGCAATGGAATTACGTATTTCGGCTTTTCCGGTAATTCTACATGTCCGTAAGCTGTATTATTGGTATTATCCGGCTCATTCCAGACATCCCAGGCGAGTACACGTGCATCATTGGCAAATTTTGCCACCACACCCTTCACATATTTTTCAAGACGCGGTTGCTGAGTTGAATCTTGTAAAGCATCAATTCCCGGACTTTGTACCCAACCTGAGTTGTGAACGAACGGCTTTGGTTCGCGTTGCTTACCAGGTTTTGGGAACGGGTCCCAGCAGGAATCAAATAAAACGAAGATCGGTTTGATATGATGGCGGCTGGCGATCTCCAGGAATGTATCCAGTCTCTTCTGAAAGCCATCCGCATCCTGCTCCCACAAGAGATCATGAAGGTATACACGAACAGTGTTCATACCGATCGCTGCAGCCCAGCCAAGCTCCCTATTGATCGTTGCGGTATCAAACGTTTCCGCCTGGAACATTTCCAGTTCATTGATTGCGGTACTGGGGATAAAGTTACAACCGACAAGCCAGGGCTGTTTGTCATACCATGCATTAGCCTGCTCTTTAGTCCAGATCTCCCGGCCAGCAGATGCTTCCTGTTGAACGGCTTCCTGTTTTTCATCTTTTTTCTCTTGTTCTTTACACGAGGTAGACTGCATCAACAGCACCGCTATCAATGCGAGCCCGGAAAGTCGGATTAACTTCATGTTCGCTATTTTTCAGATTATTATTTGATATGTTTTAAATACCGTCACCCGCAACCATTTTATTTTACGATTGAAAGGGGAATTTGCTTGAGTGGATTGACTTTGAACACATCCACTCCGTTTTCTCCGGCAACAAATTCACCGGTGCTGAACAATGTCCGGCGAGGGCCGACCTGTTGCGGGTTATTGTGCGCATGATAGTACATCAACAGGTCATTACCCACTTGTACAAATGCGTTATGACCGGTTCCCTGGATATTATCCGTTTTAGTAATGATCGGATTACCCGTAAATTTTGAAAATGGCCCGAGCGGTGAACTGGAAATGGCATATCCAACATTATACGCCGGGCTTCTGAAATCATTGGCGGTATAAAAAAGATAATACAGGTTCTTATGCTTCAGCATTGCCGGCGCTTCCGTTACCGGCCATTGCGCACCGGAAACAACTTCCCATTGCTGGTTTTGCGAGATGCACCTGGCCACTGTATTTTCTTTGATAGATTTCCAGTCGTCATTCAACTCTGCGCCAAAGGTTATATTGCCATTATCGAACCTTACAAAATAGAGATATGCTTTGCCATTATCATCCAGGAATAAATGCGGATCGATCTCTTTTTCTGCATGCAAAGGCTGAAGATCTGTTTGTGTGAATGGTCCTAATGGAGAGCTGCTTGTTGCAACAGCAATATGTTCATTTGCCGTATAGAACATGTAAAAGACATTATTGCGATAAAAAACTTCAGGCGCCCAGAACCCGGCTGTACCATAAGCCTGGCCTCTTACGAGAGCCAGGCTATTACCAGCCTTGCCTACCGGCCCTCCCCAGTTCTTTCCATCAGTTGATCTATATACAGGAATGCCTGCATCGGCGTTATCGCCGGATGTTCCATACAAATAATATGCACCGTCATGTTTCAATACAAAAGGATCAGCCAACATTACTGGCAACGGCACCGGATCCGGAGTCGACCCGGCCGGAGCCGGCTTATCCTTCGAACACATGATCCCTGATAACAGGATCGCAATGTAGATGAACATTGGTTTCTTCATTTTTTCAAACATTAATTTGGGCGAGAGCGGCGCGATGGGTGATCGACGATCATCGGATTACAGAATCATATCCGGCAAACAGTTCCTGAATAATCAAGATGAGATCCTGACTCAATACCCGAATCCCGATCATCGACCATCACCTCTCCTAGTACTTATCATTCTGCTTAAGATTCGGATTATTCAGCACTTCCGTTTGCGGGATGGGTAACCGTACGTGTTTACCGACGACGAAATTGTTGAAGTCAGGGTCACGCTGTGCAACAGCGGACACTTTCGCCGGTGTTTCAAGATCACCCCAGCGTTTCAGATCAGCCCATCGTACGCTTTCACCGCAGAGCTCCAGCATGCGTTCGATTTTCAAACGATCGCGGAATGCATCTTTACTCATGAGAACTGCAGGATGAGCGGTAGCCAGCGATGCCATGTTTGAACGCGCACGAACTGTGTTCACGTAGCCAGCTGCAGTGGCGGTCTGATCCAATTCATTCAGCACCTCTGCGTACATCAGCAACACATCCGCATAGCGTATCAGCCGTACATTATTTTGTGCGAAGTAATCTTCATTTGTACGGAAGTAATCACGCTGATATTTACGGAACCATGCTTCATTGGCATTCCATTCCCAGTTGCGTCCGTATATCTTATCGCCGAAGTCGGCAAACAATGCCGGGTAAAACAATGTATAACGTAAGCGGGGATCGATCGCATTAGCCGTTGTCTTTTCCTTCTTGAACTCATCCACCATCCAGTAACGCGCCTGCCCATCACTCCAACCTATTCCGCGTGGAGCGAAGAACTGTGCACGGTTATGACCCATGTTCTGATTAGGATCATCACCATCACCGCCTTTGTTTACGTCAGAGAACTGGATCTCAAAAACGGACTCTTTATTATTCTCATTTGTATGGGTGAAATTATCCTGGAAGTTTGTCACCAGTTCATATTTACCGGCACCTGCGCCGGTAATGAAATAATCGAGTGCTGTTTTCGCCTGCGGCCATTTGCGCTGCTGCATATATGTACGTGCGAGAAATGCATTGGCAGCTCCTTTATTAGGTCGGCCCACATTGGCTGCATCCCAGCTCACCGGCAATACCGCTAAAGCTTCGGTAAGATCTTTTTCTACCTGCGCCCATACTTCAGCCAGCGGACGCTGTGCGGGAAGATCGTCCGGCTTTGAAGGTTCCAGTACCAACGGAATATTTTCCCAAAGAAGGGCGGCATAGTAGTAATGCAAGCCGCGGAGGAATTTTGCCTGTGCCAGTAACAGTTCTTTCTTATTGTTATCTGTAAAGGGGATCTCCGGAAGATTCGCCAAAACCTGGTTGCAACGAAAGATCGCCTTGTAAGTATCCCGCCATGTTATGGCATTCCCTTCCCAGAAGTTATAGTTCACGTATTGAAAACGTGTCCAGTCAGCCAGCTCGATCCACGGACTGTTACTGAATCCTTCATCGGAGGTAAGATCCAGGCGGAAATAGATCCAGCGCGACCAGCCGCCGGGTTTATAGAACATGGCATAAGCCGCGTTCACGCCTTTTTCTGCATCACTTTCAGTTTTCCAGAATTGTTCTTCCGTGATCGTATTCGGATTATCTACGTTCAGCAGATCTTTTTTGCAGGATGGCATGATCAGCACCATCAAACTTATCGCGATCGTTAGTTTTATATACTGTTTCATATAGTGCAATTAGCGTTAGATGAATTGGTATGCGGGGAAGAGATGTTTAAAAGCTTTATGTTTAATAGTTTAAAAAGTTATGGATCGAACTCAGGCGAGACTTTGAAACATTTAAACGATTAAACTTTTAAACTTTTCCTAGAATCCAAACTGCAACCCTGCTGAATACATTTTAAGGTTAGGGAATTGAAAACCATACACGCCTCTTTCGAACATATTTCCGTTGTTGAATTCCGGATCCAGGCCGCCGAAGCTGGAGAACGTCAACAGGTTCTGCCCAGAGATCGTTATCTGTGCATTCGCAAATCCGATGCGTTTGATCAATGCATCCGGAAGACGGTATGAAAGGCTTACAAATTTCAATCGCATGAATGTTCCGCTTTCCAGCCAGCGGTCACTATCACCTCTGGAGTTAAGCGTTGATCCGTAGAACGCACGGGGAACGTTCGTGTTGGTGTTATCCGGAGTCCAGGGTTGAATACCTTCACGATAATTTGAATTGTCATCAAAGCGGTCAACCAGGCTTCTGTAGCCGTTATAGACAGTAGAGCCAAATGATCCGAACCAGTTCATCGTGAGATCAAAATTTTTATACGATGCTCCCATATTTAAGCCGAGCTCCCATTTCGCCCAGGGACTACCCAATACGATCTTGTCATCATTTGTGATCTGGCCATCGCCATTATGATCCACAAAACGAAGATCACCCGGCCTGGCGTTAGGCTGAATGGTGATGCCGTCTTTATTTTTGTAATTGGTAACTTCCTCCTGCGTTTGGAACAGACCATCTGTCTGTAAAAGGAACCACATTGCGGCAGGGCTACCCAGTTTGGTAACAGTAGTTCCGGTAAAAATATCATTGCGTCCATAACCAAGATTCAGGATCTTGTTACGAAGCGTTGTCACATTTGCCGTTACATAATAGCTGAAATCTTTCGCTTCTGCCCTGTAAGTTGCAGAAAGTTCGAAGCCTGTATTGCGAAGGCTGGCTGCATTCACGGCAGGATTACCTCCATCATTACCGGTCGTCATCAGGATTGGCATATAGGTCAGAACATCTGTTGTTTTTGCGATAAAGTACTCGGCGGTTACAGACAATTTACTATTCAACAGGCTCGCATCAACACCAAAGTTTGTTTGGGTCAGCTTCTCCCAGCGAAGATCCTGGTTGGCCAGCCGTACCTGCGTTGCTCCGGGAAGTACGTTCTGTCCCGTTCCCATCGCAATCGTTGAGAACGTATTGATCACAGGCAGGTAATCCCAATAGCCAAGATTGCTGCTGCTTCCCAGTGTACCATGACTTATGCGAAGTTTAAGATCATTGACGAAGTTCACTTTAAAGAACTCTTCGTTACTGACACGCCATGCGGCGGAAACGGAAGGGAATGTGCCCCACTGCTCATTACGGCCCAGGCGTGATGATCCATCATGCCGAACAACAGCGTTCAGCAGATATTTATCAGCGAAGTTGTATTCGATCCTTCCGAGATAAGAAAGCAGGATCGCTTTCTGATCATAGCCGCCAACCTGCGGCTCACTTCCCTGATCAAGCACCCAGTAATAGGAGCCGGATGAAGAGTTCTGCAGGATGTTACGTTTTGTTCCCCAGATCTGTCCATAATTATCACGCTGGTATGTCTGACCGGCAATAGCATTCACACTGTGTTTTCCAAAACGTTTATTGAACGAAAGCGTATTCTCAACAAGCATCGATTGATAACGTGCCCTGTTCTCATTGAAGATCGCCGGATCATAGGCCTGGTTCAAGGTCCAGTTACCTTCTTTCCTTTTATACCTATAGTTATCCGCGCTTGTTTCATAACCAAAATTTGCACGGTATTTCAGGAAAGGAAGAAGTTTCAATTCACCCCAGATATTACCTCTTACCCTGAAATTCTCCAGGGCCCGGTCTTCGAGATCCGCGATCGCCACAGGATTTGTACCAAATGTACGCGCCCGGCTTTCGCTCCCATATCCGTATCCGCCAGGATTTGCAGGATCATAAACAGGAATCGTTGGTAAGAGCCGAACAACATCCGCGTAAGGGTTGCCGGACATTTCATCAGATTTTGCATTGCTGATCGCAAGGTTTTCACCAAAACTGAAAATGCCTTTCGAGCCTTGTGAATTCACCCGGAGACTGATCCGGTCAAACCCGGTACTGATCACGGCACCTTTATTCTTAAAGTAGTTTGCAGATACCATATAGCTGCCATTATCACCGCCGCCGGCAAAGCTTACGTTGTAGTCCTGCATATAACCTGTCTGGAATGATTCATCCTGCCAGTCGGTAGTAACATCAAGATTGAGGTTCTGGCGGGGAACATTGGCGTTATCATACGCCATATAATTAAGGCGAACAAATTCGTCTTTGCCCGCAAGATCCCATCTTGGCGTGGTCTGAATACTTGTTTTAGCGGCAAAGTCGACACGCATCGGGCCTTTCTTCCCTTTCTTTGTGGTGATGATGATGACACCATTAGCAGCCCGCGAACCATAGATCGCCGCAGCCGATGCATCTTTTAAGATCTGTATCGACTCCACATCATTCGGATTGAAGTCCCGGTTTGCATAAGTGATCATTCCATCGATCACATATAAAGGATTTGTGCCGGTCAGATTTTTCAAACCGCGGATCTCGACCCGGGCTTCGGAACCTGGCTGACCACCACCACGAACAAATACGCCTGAAGCAAGGCCCTGCAGCGCTTCCCCAATAGTTGTCGCCTGGCGTTTCGTAACTTCTCCCGTTTCAACAACAGCAACAGCGCCTGTAAGATCACGCTTGCGTTGCGAGCCATAACCTACCACAACCACTTCTCCCAGATCCGCAGTTCCCTGCTGCAGTTGTACATCAATGGACGACTGCCCATTAACAGCAACCTCTTTATCTGCATAACCAACATTACTGAAGACCAGCGTTGACTGTGCATTGGCGACCTGCAATGTATAATTACCCGATGCGTCAGTGGATGTACCTGTATTAGCACCTTTTGCAGTAACACTGGCACCTTCAAGCGGTTCGCCTTTTTGATTGGTAACTTTTCCTTTTACTGTGTGAGTTGATTGTGCTGAAAGTAGTAGAGTGAAGAACAGTGCGATCAGCAGTAGAACAGCACCGGCGGCGCTGCGTACCTTTTGCATGCAGGCAGGCGCATGCAAAAAGGTTGGTGCTAATGACCTTTTTCTCATAATGGCAATTATTAGTTAGATGTTTTGGTTTAGAAACCAGTTGAGTGTAAGTTGGAATATTTCAGGTTAAGGAAGGCACCAGATCGTCTCAATCTTTCCTCAATTTGTCTCACACCGCACTCACTCCGGAATTATAATGCCTGTTTCTGATATTCGCTGATTGTATGCATCTGCACAGTTGAACAGGATGCCACACATGTATCCGTTCAATGCCGGTCACATTCCCACAAGAAATCAAAACCTGCACTTTTTTGATTAAGTTCGTTTCCGCGAATGCAAATTCCCGGCTGCTATATGAAACGTCTGTCAACGGTAATAGTACTCATGTTAACCATTGGTTTTGCCGATGCTCAATCTTATTACTTCACACATTACCAGGTAGAGAACGGGCTTTCAAATAATGCCGTGATCTCCAGCCTGCAGGATCACAACGGTTTTTTATGGTTCGGCACAAAGGATGGCCTCAATCGGTTTGACGGTTATTCGTTCAAGATATTCCGTTACGAAGCCGGCGATTCAAACAGCATCGGCAGCAATTATATCTACAGCTTACACGAAGGGCGGTCTGGCGTATTATGGGTTGGGTGCGATCGTGGACTGTTCGCGTATGATGCAACAACAGAAAGTTTCCGAAAAGTCAAAGGAGCTCCGGAAACAGAAATACTGGATATACAGGAAGATCCCAAAGGCGGCATCTGGTTCGTATCACGACTGATACTGTATTACCATGACCCGAAAACTGGATCTCTGCAGGCTTATGATCAACCGGGGCATCTGACAGTATCATCTGTGTGTTCTACTGATAACGGAGAATGCTGGGCCTCATCAAGCAACGGCACCGTTCATCGTTTGCGGGAAGAGGGGCCGGATAGGCAGGGTTTAAATGTATTTGATCATAGCGGACCTTCAGGCAATAACTGGATCGAAAAGATCTGCGATGCGGGAAATGGAAAAATTCTTGTCGGCACATCCAAACAAGGTGCAAAGCTCCTTGATACAAAATCCGGCACTTACAAAGACATTCTCCGTCACACAGCCGACGAACCTGAAATATTCGTGCGGGATTTTATCCGTCAATCTGATCATGAATTCTGGATTGCGACCGAATCAGGCATCTTCATATATAATGACGTTACCGGCAAATACACCAATCTCAAAAAAAATTATAACAATCCATATTCCATTTCAGACAATGCCATATACACATTTTGCAAAGACAAGGAAGGCGGCATCTGGGCGGGTACATATTTCGGTGGCGTCAATTATTACCCAAAACAATACACCAGTTTCAAAAAATTCTTTCCTCAGTCCGGTGGCACCTCTGTAAGTGGAAACGCGGTTCGCGAGATCGTAAGCGACCATGATGGCAATCTCTGGATCGGCACAGAAGATGCGGGTTTAAATAAATTGATCACCAGTTCTGCCACATTCACTCATTTCAACTCCCTCCACACGAACTATACATCCGCCTCTAATATACACGGGTTACTTGCATATAATAATGAACTCTGGGTGGGAACTTTTCACCGTGGGCTCGATGTACTGGACATAAAAACAGGTCAAAAGCTTCGTCACTATTCCACCGCCACGCACAAGCTTCAAAGCGATTTTGTTTTTTGTTTCCTGAAAACAAAACAGGGAAAACTGATCGTTGCAACTGACAGGGGGCTTAGCTATTACAATCCACAGACCGACAATTTTGATAATACCACAGGAGCTCCGGAGAATTTCTACACGTTCTTATATGAAGATGTGCAGGGGATCATCTGGGCGGGCACCTATGCGGATGGGGTACATTGGTTCGACCCGAAAACCGGCCGTAATGGGCATTATCGTTATGAACCCGGAAAACAGGGAAGCCTCGGCGGGAATCGTGTCAACTGGATCTTTGAAGACTCCCACCGGAAACTATGGATCGCTACTGAAGGCGGGTTATGCAAACTAAACGAAAAACAGCAAGCTTTCACTACTTATACGACCAGGAATGGCTTCCCCAGTAATATCATGTACGCGGTGCTGGAAGATAGTCAGCAGAATTTTTGGGTAAGTACATCAAAAGGCCTGGTTCGGTTTTCCCCTGTCAATGCAAACATCACCGTATTTACGCGCGCGCATGGATTACTGAATGATCAGTTCAACTACAATTCTGCTTACAAAGATCCAAAAGGCAGAATGTATTTTGGCAGCGTGAAAGGCCTGATCAGTTTTCATCCTGATGAGTTCGTCCGCAACAATTTCGATCTTCCGGTATATATCACGGGGTTCCAGGTGTATGACAAAGAACTTGCGATCAATAAAAAAGGTTCACCGTTGGAGAAATCCATCACCTATACTAATACGATCACACTCACGCATAACCAAAGCTCTTTCAGTATTGACTTTGCCGCCCTTAGCTTTACCGCCCCGGACATGACGGAGTATGCGTATAAAATGGACGGTCTGAATAAAGACTGGACCTATCTCAAAACAAACCGAAAGGCATACTTTACCAAATTATCCCCCGGCACTTATGTTTTTACCGTAAAAGCGAGCAATAGCGGCGGCGAATGGAACTGCCAGCCGGCTACCCTAACGATCAGGATCCTGCCGCCGTTCTGGGCCAGTCGCTGGGCTTATCTACTCTACACGGTAACGGCCGTGGCATTGGTTCTTTTCCTGGTCCGGAGCTATCACCGGAGAACAGAAGAAAAGAATCGCCGAAAGCTTGAGTTTCTTGAACATGAAAAAGAGAAAGAGATCTACCAGGCGAAGATCGAATTTTTCACAAATGTGGCACATGAGATCCGAACGCCGCTAACACTGATCAAAGGACCAATGGAGAAAGTGATGAAACAAATTGAAACAGTGCCGGCTGTAAGCAATAATCTGCAGATCATGAAACGGAATACCGACCGGTTGCTTGACCTGACCACGCAACTGCTCGATTTCCGTAAAACGGAAACGAAAGGATTCAGCCTCAACTTTGTCAAAGCAAATATTTCAGAGCTCATTACGGATGCCCACCTGCGTTTTAAACCAGCCGCTGAACAAAAACGGCTCGTATTTACGATAGAAATTCCAGCTGTATTTAACGCTTATGTTGATACGGAAGCTTTTAATAAGATCATGAGTAATTTGCTTGACAATGCCGTCAAATATGCAGAATCATACGTGCATATAAAAATGCCCGTAGAAAATGAGCAGGACGCTTCCTTTAAGATCGAAGTGGAAAATGACGGTTACATCATTCCTGCTGACATGAAAGAAAAGATCTTTGAAAGCTTTTTCAGAATAAAGGAGAATGGGAAACAATCCGGTACAGGCATAGGACTCGCGCTTGCACGTTCACTCGCTGAGCTGCACAAAGGTTCTCTACACCTGAAAGAGCCATCAGGAACGATGAATGTGTTTGTGCTGACATTACCCGTTCACCAGGAGATAGAATTTAATTTGAGCCGATAGACGAAGCCAGCAGGATTTTTAGGACGAAAACTCCTGCGGGCAACAAAACATCAGATCAGCCATAAACCAAACATGAAAATGAAACCGGTCATACTACTTGTGGATGACAATTCCGAGATCCTTGACTTTCTCTCAGAAGACCTGAGTGAAAAATATACCGTACTGAAAGCACTGAACGGAAAAGAAGCCCTTGACCTTCTTATGCAGGAACCGGTTCATTTGCTGATCAGTGATATTATGATGCCAGTGATGGATGGTTATCAGCTTTGCAAAAACATCAAATCCAATTTTGAGTACAGTCATATTCCCGTAATATTGCTCACCGCTAAAAACACCTTGCAGTCGAAGATAGAAGGGCTGGAGATAGGAGCGGATGCCTATATTGAAAAGCCATTTTCTCCAGAACACCTGCAGGTACAGATCGCAAATCTTCTTTCTAACCGCAATAAGATCAGGGAATATTTTGCCAGCAGTCCACTTGTGCATATCAATACAATGGCTTATTCCAAAGCAGATGAACAGTTTCTTGAAAAACTGAATGAAGCCATTTATCACAATATTGAGAACATTGAACTGAGTGTAGATCAGCTGGCTGATGTCATGAATATGAGCCGTGCTACTCTTTACCGTAAGATCAAGGCGATCTCAGATCTTACACCAAACGAACTGATCAATGTAACGCGGCTTAAAAAAGCGGCTGAACTGCTCGCAGAGCAGGATTATAAGATCTATGAAGTAGCGGAAATGACAGGCTTCGGATCGCAAACGAACTTTGGAAGGAATTTCACCAAACAGTTTGGAATTTCACCAACGGAGTATATATTAATGAAGAAGACAGACAGAAAAAGAGGATCCCAATAAATCCTGTCTGATGGTGTGAACCGAATACTTTTTTACCGGCAATGCGATCAAAGCGGTAGGAAAGTGAAGTTGACGGCCTTCGCTTTACGCAACAGATGCTGTTACATTCATGATCGCCAGCTGCTTCATTGCCGTAGGCGGATGACCAAAGCGCTTCCGGAATGAACGGCTGAAATGAGAATAGCTTTCAAAGCCACTTTCGAAAGCAGCTTCAGCAACGTTCCTTCCCATATTGGTAAGAAGATGAAGAGAATGACTAAGCCGCTTTTCCATCAACCATTTACCAGGAGATATGCCATATAATTTTTCAAAATCTCTTTTAAAAGCAGAAAGACTTCTGGATGAAAGCCTCGCAAATTCTTCAAGCCGGAGGTTGAAGCAAAAGTTCTGTTCCATTACCCGCTGTACGGAAACGATCTGAGGTTCATTCATCAATGCACAGAAGTAAGATAACAGTGCTTCGTTACGCTGATCAGCAAGGGCCATGACCAACTCACGGAATTTGAGTTCCAGCAACGAAGGATCTGGCTCATTCCCATCAATGAAATAGGGGTACATCGACTGGAAATAGGTCATAATAGTGGCACTGCTTTCCACCGCGATGATCGGTTCCGTTTCGCCCCAAACACGCGGGACGGGTCGGGAACGTTTATTCAGTACATCACAAATAAAATCGTCAGGAATAAAAAAAAGAAAGAAGCAAAAATCTGTATCAAAGAACTGCTCCACGATGGCTCCTCCTTTTTTAACAAATACGCAGGTCCCTTCACGGAGATCATAAGAGCGATGGGCTGTATGCCAGATCTTTCGGCCCTCCAGCACATAGAGTATATAGTTATGATGACTCCAGATATCCTGATAACGGCTATCCTGCTTGCAGTTGAACAGGGTCAGCAACGAATCCTTACAGATCAGTTTTCTGAAGCCTCCCGGCGTAGAAGTTATATTTGTGTAGGAATTGATCACATCAGCTCATTCAGATCACGCGAGACACAGGAAGTCCATCCCTCCAGGCACATAAAGCAACCAAAAAATTGCAGTGTCACGGCAGGCCGATTAGTATTTGGCAATTTTTGCTATGCTATTGAACCAAAATATCGGGTAAATAGCATAGGAACGAACGTCCTCCGTCACCCTGCCTCAAAAACATTACAGTAAAGCCCGCGACCCGCCTACGCTTTCCCGGACAACCGCAAAGGCCAGATCAATATTGAAACGGTAAAGACATCCGCCCAAACGATCCTTAACGTAATTAAGGATGAGGGTATCGGCCTGCCCGAAGGCTGGATAAGAAGAAAAGAAAACTCCCTGGGGTTAAAACTCATGAAAGGACTAAGCGAAGATATCAGGGCTACATTCGAAATAGCATGGGATAACGGGACCATTGCTATGCTGGAATTCAGGGAGGCGGAACTACCGGGCAAGCAACATGCAGGATAGTTCATCCATTTCTTTTTTATCGCAAAAAGGATAGATCGGTCAACATTATCCATAAATTCGGAAATGAAAATTCGCCGTGTTCTCTTCCTGGGATTCATCTCCCTGCATCGCTTTCTGCATAAAAGCTTGCTCGCAGAATACGACAGAGATGTGTGAACGAATCCCCTCTTATAGACTACTTGTTAACCTCAGTATTGGATGGTACCGAAACGTTTTCCAGCTAAAATTCACTAACGTTCCTGAAGCAATGCGGGCAAAAAGAGGGCCTTCGCCTACATGTTAAAATACAGACCCCTGTAGTCATCCGGCTTTCATTGATTATCACCTCCCCAATTGCCATAATATCCGCATGATAATGAATTTTTGTAGTAAGAACATTGATCGACACATTGCTCTTTCTAAAATGAATAGGGAATTTCCATAGAAATTATCTAAAACTTTATCAAATTCCTTATCATTTACCTAACTTTCCAGACAATTTTTAAACCAAAATAGCAAAAACCGGCAGATTCAACATCGCCTGCTAAAGGCAGGATCAAAATCAATTCAACAACAGCAAGTAAATAATTGAAGATGGCGCAACAAATTTTTAAAGAAGAGAGCAGCATCCCCGAAGAATATCGTGTAGAAGAGATACACCAGAAAGAATACCTTCTAAATGGCAAACTTGTTCCCTGGGCCGGTGCAGTAAATAAGATCTATTCACCTGTTTGCATCCCGGGAAAGAATGGCCTCGAAAGAAAACTGGTTGGCAGTGTTCCCGACACAACACCAAAAGAAGCACTCGAAGCGCTTGATGCCGCAGTGAATGCATACAATAACGGACTGGGAGAATGGCCGACCATGTCTGTGGAAGGACGCATAAAATGCATGCAGAAGTTTGTATACCTCATGATCCAGCAACGTTCGATTGTGATCAAGCTGCTGATGTGGGAAATTGGAAAAACATTACCCGATGCAACAAAAGAGTTCGACCGCACTGTTGACTATATCAATGACACCATTGATGCGTTGAAAGACCTCGATCGTGAATCATCACGTTTCCAACAGGCCGAAGGCACGATCGCGCAGATCAGGAGAGCTCCTCTGGGTGTGGTACTAAGCATGGGTCCATTCAACTACCCGCTGAATGAGATCTTTACCACACTGATCCCCGCATTGATCATGGGGAATACCATCCTGTTCAAGTTGCCTAAGCACGGCGTGCTGGCGCACTATCCTTTGCTCGAAGCATTCAAAGAAGCATTTCCCCCAGGGACGGTCAATACGCTATATGGAAAAGGTTCAGAGATCATTGCTCCGATCATGGAAAGCGGGAAAGTAAATGTGCTTGCTTTTATCGGCTCCAGCAAGGTGGCAAACGGATTGAAGAAACTTCATCCAAAAGTAAACCGGCTTCGCGCGATCCTGAGCCTCGACGCAAAGAACGCAGCGATCGTTACCAGGCATGCCAATATCGACGTAGCGGTGAACGAATGTATCCTCGGAGCGCTCTCCTTTAACGGCCAGCGTTGCACAGCATTGAAACTGATCTTTGTTCAAAAAGAAATTGCCGACGAGTTCACAAAGAAACTCACTGCCGCAGTCGCCGCACTCAAACCTGGTTTACCATGGGAAAAAGATGTAAAGATCACTCCACTGCCTGAAGCAAATAAACCAGCTTACTTGAAGGACTGCATTGACGACGCGATTGCAAAAGGCGCGAAAGTGATCAATGAAAATGGCGGGTACACAGAGGCTTCATTCGTATCCCCCGCAGTCGTTTATCCTGTAAATGACCAGATGAAACTTTATCATGAAGAACAATTCGGACCTATCGTTCCTGTAGTACCGTTTGAAAGCATTGAAGAACCCGTGAATTACCAGGTGAACGCTTCACATGGCATGCAGGTAAGCATCTTCAGCGAAGATGCAGAGGAAGTGGCACACCTTATTGATTCATTTGTAAACCTTGTCAGCCGGGTAAACATTAATTGCCAGGCGCAACGAGGTCCCGATGTATTTCCATTTACCGGAAGAAAAGACAGTGCGGAAGGTACCCTTTCCGTATTCGATGCGCTCCGTTCATTCTCTATCCGGTCCCTGGTAGCAGCAAAAGTGACAGAGTCCAATAAAACATTACTCAACACCATTGTCAAAAAACGCGACTCCAACTTCCTCAGTACCGATTACATTTTTTAGAAGATAGAAGTTTTTGTAAATCCCGGTCGGCCTGAGCGCGACCGGGATTTTTTGTAAATGCCTCCCCTCCCAAAACTCCCAATGATCTATATTTGGTAAAACTCATCCTGACGCATGAAAAAAGGCATGGTATTTATTCTGATGTTTGCTTTGTCCATATCCAGTGGCGCTCAACAGAAAATAACTTCCCCTGGTCAGTTCAGAACCTATCCGGTGACTTCCGACAGCAACTCTGCATTTCTCCCATTCAAAGACATATTCGCGGCAAAAGATATCATCGGCCTTGGCGAGGCAACTCATGGCACGCAGGAATTCATGACACTGCGCATCCAGCTATTAAAGTTCCTGATCACAGAATGCGGATACAGGAACATCGTACTGGAAGCTTCTTTCGGCAATATGTTGTTTATCGACAGGTATTGCACTACTGCTGACGGCAACGCAGATTCATTATTTCATCAATTGGGTTACTGGGCATTTCATACTGAGGAATTCAAAGACTTTATCGAATGGGTGAAGAAATTCAATCGGAATATTACGGAAGAAAAACAAGTACATCTGTCAGGTATGGATATCCATAATCTCATGGATGGGATAGACTACCTGTACTCCAATTTATCCCAGCTATCGATCGATAAAAAAGAAAAGCTTGAGTCTATACTTCTACCCGCGATTGAAAAATTCGGCCGCGGTAAAACTATTGTCAGCGGCAGCGCATCGCCGGAAACACTCGAAGCATTCTCCATTATCAGCAAAGAATTGAAAGAGTTTTTAAGGCAGGACACGTCACTCAGCAGCAGACTGACGACCCGGGAATTCGGCATCTGGAAAATGTGCTCAGACAATCTTGCGTATGCAATAGATCTTCCACGCAACGGTATGTTCTACCGCGACAGTTGCATGTTTGAGAACACCCGCCAACTGATCTCATTAAACCATCAAAAGACAGTTATATGGGGACACAATCATCATATCGGACGTTATGATTCGCTGACCAGAGATCCAAATTTGCGTATGATGATCGGCGAAAGATTGCATCTTGCATATAAAGATCAATATTACCCTATTGGATTTCTATTCAACAGCGGATCATTTCTTGCGCTGGAAGAAAAGCTGACAGACAAGGGGCGGAGATATCCTTACCTGAGCACCTTCACCTTCCCACCGAACAAGTCCCATAAGGTTTCCAATGCGCTGGCAACTGTTTCGAAATACCCCATTTTTGTCAGGTCTGAAGAGAACGTGCATTCTACATTAAGTAAACCTCAACCGTTTTACGTTTCAGGTTCTATTTACGGTAATAAATGGGTGAGAACGGCTTATCTGACCCCTACTATTGTATTCAGCGCGTTCATTTTCGTTCCACAAACCAGCGCAATCAAACAACTTGATGACGCATTGCACGCGACAAAGAAATAGCGTCGGCAATAGGTTCTTTGAACAGATGGTGGTAAAATACTGTAATGAATAAACGGAGGAAGGAAGCAGGCCTAAAGATAGGGATGCCTGAAACCGGGGAATTTCCGCTTACGGTCATTTAATTCCTGCATTTTCTTCTCGTCATTTGATGAATCATATTGCCTGTCGCGACCAAAGAAAAATTCATTCTCATGAAAATAAAAAAGGCACCAGTTAAGCGTTCTGTCAAATACAACAATATCATACCCGGGGAAGATGAATGAGGAATAACGCATGACCATTTTCCAGGAAGTAACGATTGCATGCCGGCTATGCTCCAGCAAGAATACCGGGCTTGAAAAAGGAATGCCTCTATGATATAACCATTTTTTTAACGCCTTACGACCTTCTTCTGTCGGGGAGAATCCGCGAACATTCTCGACCGACTTAAAATTCTTTTTTTCGAAGGGATCCCATCCGCCGCCGGTAATGAGCCCGGCATCATGAATAAGAGAAAACAGATAATCAGTGGCCTCATTATTCAGGAAATGCACCTGATCTCTCACTTCATCCGGCAGGGCACTAAATTCCGCAGCATTGCCAAACGCTGTCCAGTCCTCAGGAAGCGGTACGGTAAATTTCAATATGTTATCAAGATCGACCAATTGTGATCACCAAGATAGTACGATCGGTTCAGTTTTCAGGCCAACAACTGGTCTAAAAAGTTTTTTCATCAGCAGATGGGCCATATATAGAGGGAACCGCAAGATCATTCAACCGCATATACACGGTCAGCTGGCCGCGATGGTGAACCCAGTGATTGATGTCTTCTCCGAGACTTTGCAGTTTGGGAGCGGTATAAAGTAGCTGGCCATTATTTTTCAACGTAAAATCAGTTTTCAGCTGTTCCTCAGTCACGTTTTCCAGTGCATCCGTTGCTTTCTTTATATTCTCGTCATAATAGGCCAATAATGCCGCAGTATCGCTTAACGGAAATTGTTTATGCGTCGCAAAATCAATATTGGAGTCGACGATAGTGATTGCGATCCAATTGGGAATATCGGCAACCAGCAAAGCGAGGTATCCCATTTCCATGGATTTCGGATGTGGTTTGAACTTGTAGGTTGATTCCGGGATCCTTTCAAGGCATTTGCGGGTTGCTGTATTTTCAGCCTTGATCTCCTGGATATAGTGCTGAATGATTGATTTATGGTCCATGTTAAGTTGATTGATTTGATTTTGAAGGACAATCCTCATGCCAACACAGCCAGACAACCAAATGACTAAATCCTCAACTCAGGCTCATAACTGACCCAAATGGATTCATCGTGCGCCCCGGGGCCAGGCACGACAGGGCGCGCTACGCCCCATTCACCGCCGCGCGCGACGGCCAGAAATGGGCATACGACAGCAACCGCATTGCTGCGTTTGACTGTCGTCGCCCACTTTTCATCTGTATAATTCCACAATTCCTATCTCACTATCCCTTTTTTGATCATACTAATAAATGAAAAAAAACGCACCGCCCTTTTCAGGACTGCCCTCCTCCACCAGTCCTGAAAATGACGGTGACTAAGAAATTTCTCTGTTGTAAATATCGCTTTATACAAAAGCGAATCCATGGGAAAAACACAACATCTCGCGGGAAAATAACTGAAGCATAGCGATGAATAAACGATTGATAACACACGCTGAAAAACCAAGATCCCAACTTTTCAATTTGATCCAAACTCGTTGTGAACTGGAAGGATTCGCAAAAATGAATAATATCTCCTATCGGCCTGATCAGGTAGAAGCATTAAGCCGATAACAATCAGGCTAACACAACAGGTTATTCCCCAGGAATAATAATTTTCCCCGGCATTGACCAGCCAGCAAAACAAAAAACCCCGTCGGTGACGGGGCTTCAATTTCTTCCAGTTTGGTGGTCTGGTTTTTCATAGTGTACTGGAAGCGGTTTCAAAGGATTTGGATTGGATTTCAAGGATACGGATCAAAACTGCTTGCTATAAGAAAACTGAAAAAAGAACTAAGTGGCTTTTCGGGAACTGGATCTCTCGGCTTTAAAAGGATATTGGATTGATACCTGTTTATAAGAACAAAGTAACGAAGAACCTGAGCGCTTAAAAATAGTCTGACTTATGATTAGATTGTAGGAACAACGCTACACATAAGTAGATCTTCCTCCCGTATCGGTTCAAACAATTATAACACGAGCGATGACGGTCTTTCCATCAGCAGACAGATCCGAAAATCAAAAAGCCCCGTTAATAACGGGGCTTTAATTTCTTCCAGTGTGGTGGTTTGGTTTTTCATAGTGCTGGAAGCGGCTTCAAAGGATTTGGATTGGATTTCAAGGATACGGATCAAAACTGCTTGCTATAAGAAAACTGAAAAAAGAACTGATGGTTTTTCGGGATCTGGATCTTTCGGTTTTAAAAGAATATTGGATTGATACCTGTTTATAAGAACAAAGTAACGACGATTTGAAGCGCTTAAAAATAGTCTGCCTTATGATTAGAATGTAGCGGCTAAGCCACACCTGCGTAAATCTTCCACCCGTATAAGCTCAATGACCCTGTCTAACACAGAACAGGATATTTCGACAGCAACCAGTTGCGCGCGCCGGCAATAAAAAACCCCGTCGGTGACGGGGCTTCAATTTCTTCCAGTTTGGTGGTCTGGTTTTTCATAGTGTGCTGGAAGCGGTTTCAAAGGATTTGGATTGGATTTCAAGGATACGGATCAAAACTGCTTGCTATAAGAAAACTGAAAAAAGAACTAGTGGTTTTTCGGATCTGGATCTTTCGGTTTTAAAAGGATATTAGCTCGGTGCCTGTTTATAAGATCAAAGTAACGAAGAACCGAAGCGCATAAAAATAGTTTGACTTATGATTGGAGTGTAGCGGCAACGCTACAGCTGCGTAAATCATCCACCCGAATGCGGTCAAACCGCTTCTGCCCGATAGATTTTGAATAAGTTAGGGTGCATCCATGCCCGAACCGGATCTCGCCATTTCAAGAATATGCGAAAACGTTCATTCTTCCGGCGCAATTATTTTCAGAAATCCAGCTATTAATCTTATTTCCTGCCGCAGGGCACTTCCATTCTTCTGAGACCGGACATGAACCCCTATTCCAGCCTGTTTGTCCCCGGATTCCGTGGCCAGCAGAGGAGGTTTCGGGAAGGGAATGAGGAAGCAAAGGAAAGAAATCGGGGAGAAAAGGTGTTCCCGGCTCCACGGTGAGGGTGACCAAACTCCGGTCATTCCGCCCCTTTTTATATAAACTCCTAATAATTATGCTCAGATTGATCGCAACGCAGCCAAAGTATAGATTTAATACCGGATGAGCAGCGTTATTTACGAAACTTTCATATATTTACGAACATCTCGTAACTAAAATGGAAAGACTTACAGAACACGAAGAAAAAGCAATGATCGCGATCTGGTTGACAGGCCCTGGCTTTATCAAAGACTTCATGAACAATATGCCTAAGCCGTTGCCGGTATACACCACGTTCGCTTCAACCATAAAGAACCTGGAGAAGAAAGGATATCTTAAAAGTGAAAAATTCGGAACAGCCATTCGGTACAGCTCCAAAGTAAAAGAAGCGGATTATAAAAAGAAATTTATGACAACCGTTGTAAATGACTTTTTCAAAAGTTCTTACAAAGATGTTGTCGCCTTTTTTGCGAAGGAGAAGAAAGTTAGTGCCGATGAGTTGAAGGAAATTATCAACCTGATCGAAAACCCGGAAAAATAATATGCAAGCCCTGCTGATAATATTGCTTAAGATCAACATCGCCTTACTGCTCTTCGCAGCAGCCTATTATTTTGTTCTGAGGCGTCTTACTTTCTATTCCCTCAACAGGAGCTTTCTAATGTTTGGGATCATCTTCTCATCGATCTATCCATTCATAGACCTGACTGAACTTTTTTATCAGCAAAAGAAAATACCAGTTGCCGTAACAAAATGGATCCCTGCAATAAATCCGCAGGTAACTGAAGACGTTTACTGGAAATGGATGATCGGTGCCTTCTGCATCGGCGCGGTGGTAATGGCGATCCGCCTTACCCGCCAGTTCATTTCACTGTATCTGCTTCACAAAAGATCCGTAAAAGACGTGATCAATAATACGGAAGTAAGAATTGTTAAGGAGCAATTAAGCCCCTTCTCTTTTTGGAAGAACATCTACATCAATCCCACATTGCACAAAACAGACGAACTTGAACACATTATAGCTCACGAGAACATTCATGTCGGACAACTCCATACCGCCGATATCATTCTTGCTGAGATCAGTGTGGTCTTTTACTGGTTCAACCCCGGGGTATGGCTTATGAAAAAAGCCATCAAAGAAAATCTTGAATTTATTACAGACGAAAAAGTGCTGAAAACGGGGACGGATAAAAAAAGTTACCAATACAGCCTTCTCGATGTTGGACAACTTAAACCAGCCAGCACTATCACAAACAGCTTCAATCTTTCCGATCTTAAAAAACGGATCAGAATGATGAATGCAAGACGTTCATCAAAACTGACGTTGGGACGTTATGTATTTATACTTCCATTACTCATCTTCATTTCGCTCGCATTTACTATCGCTAAAAAGGAGATCAGCCAATCGGAAGCAGCTAAAGAATCGTTGCGATCAGTTCCGGTATTAACAACCGCCATCGCTCCTGAGCCCGAAAAAAATATTCCTCCTGCACTTCCTGAGCGCCCGCGTGCTAAACAGCAGGTGACAGCAAAAGAAACCTCGTCTGTTGCTGCCCAAAACAGGGAAGGCGGGTCAATACGCATCACCTCCACTACCCTGCATGAACGCCTTAATACCCCGGCTTCTGTGCCTGCTGTTCGCCAGACTGTAATAGGGCATCGTTTATCGGATACGGCACACACGCAAAATATGATGCTTAGAGCCGATCCACCGGTAAATGACAATGTGATCACCGTTCAGGGTCACCCACTCGAACCGAAGGCGGCCGCAATACAGGAAACTTCAAGATCAAAAGATTCGACATCCGGCAATCCATCGAACGCAAATAACAATGTTGAAAGGGTCGTGATCGGTTATAAAACTCCCAAAAGAAACAACTAAACGTATAGCCATGCTGTATGTCAGGGAAGTTCTCCCCGAAGCATATGCCCGGTAGGACTATATCCATATAGATACCGTCCATCCTGAGTGATCATAAAAGAGGATATATAAGCACTCAGAGTGATCTTCCTGACCGGATTTCCTTTCCAGTCGTAAACATAGAGGCACCGTCCATTATCGCTTAGCCTGTCTTCATGCAGATGCCCGGCATATAACAAATACAGATACTGCTGCGTTGCGAATCCATTCACAAATGCAAACCGGGTTGAGTCTATACGTTCCATTGCCCAAATATTACCCGTTTTAATAGGACGAAAGACAACATCGAAATTCTCCGGACCACTTATTATCCTGCTTGTTTCTTTTTCCCTGTCGAAAAATTCAACGCGATCGGTAAACCGGCAGGCTAACGCAATAACATCGCCTCCCGGCCTCGTATACAAAAATGATTGATACGCCAACCGCCAGGAGTTAAAGGGGATCTCCGCCGGAGCTGTGCCATAAGAGCCGTAGCGCTTCACCACTTTACCTGTAGACAATTCGAGCTCATACACCTTATCCGGTTGATCGTCCACACCAGTTCCTGCAACATAGCCGCTATCTATCATTCCTACCCAATAAAAATCTAACGGAAGCTTATGTTCGTGAACACGGATATTTCCGTCAACAGGCGTTCTATCAAAGCCGGCTGCGATCACGATCTTATTAGTCAGAATATCATGCACCCACATCCTGCTTCCCCCGAGAAATCCGGATGACATCGCCCCTGCAACTTCATTGACCTCCATCCCCTGCCTTATATATTCCTTCCCTGTTTTCTTTCCTTTTGCAGAATACCCGGTAAGATAATAAGCAGACGAGCCGTTCTTGTTACGAATATAAAAAGTTGAATCGACCAGGAAGATATTGCGGGCTGCCACCTTCCCCAAGCCAAATACAGGTTGCAGATCCAGATGCATCTCCTCCGGAAACCTCGTGAAAGTTGAAACGACTGAGGAATCCTGAGCCATCGCAAAATTTCCTAACGTAAGCAGTACACAGAAACAGAAAGATCTTTTCATAATTGATATATAGCTGACGATTTAAAAAAAGAAAGTAGCTTTCAGCATTGCCATTCGCCCCCTGATATTAAATGAATTTGCAGCAAACCTGTTTGACAGAAGTGAAAAATATTCGTACCGTCTGATATTCCCAAGATTGGTCAGATCCATTTCAAAATCGGTTTTCCATTTAACCATCTTGTATCGAAGGTTCGCATCAACAAAAACGTAATGTATATTCCTTAAGCCCGGGCGCTGATTATAGGTTTCCCATCCCTTTACGGTCAAAAAAAGGCTTTTCACAGGAGAGTACCCCAATGTAACCCTTTGAGTAAGCCGAAGTGCTTTGCTTGCCAGGGGCGATCCCTGGGAAGATTTTGACGATAAACGACTGTCGCTCCACACCGCAAAGCCATTGTAAGCAAACGTCAGCCTGTTCCAGAATTTCGCATCCATGCCTCCGGTCAATTGGATAGTGTTATTGACAAACGGAAGTCTTTCCCCGTTGAGGAACTGGTCATACCAGTTTTTCTGGAACAGTAACCCCATTGACACTTTTGTCTTCAATGAAAAAATATACTTACTGCCGCCACCGTATGCCGAAAAACTGCTTTGGTCATTTTCATATGGAAGCAATATGGTTCGCTGCACGTTATCGGTGATAATCCCTGATAAGATCGAGTTTGCCTTTACCCGGTTGTATTTCACCTCACCATTCAGAAAGAACATAGTGATCGATCGTTGAAAATGGTAGTTGAGCTTTGCTCCCGAGCTGGACCTTTCCTGCAATTCCGCATCATTTGCCTGAAGGTTCCTGTAACTTGACAGGATCGCACCCCGATACACACCGGCAATGTTGCCAAGATTATTGGTATGGTTCAGACTAAGTTCAATATGATCCTCCGCAGCAACCGACACCTTTAGCTTTGCTGTGGGATTTACAAAAAACCGGTTGATACCCTCATCAAGTTTGTATTCTTGCTGCATATACCGGATCGACTGCCAGTTTGCAGGAACCGATAAACTCACCTGCCAGTTTTTCTTGGTTAAATAATAGCTTGAATTCAGGTAAATACGGCTTCTACGCCAGCCTAATGCGTTTCCCGGATCATGAGTGTATTCGGTAAATACGTTATTTACTTGCTGTAGCAATAATAAAGAGTTAAGATCCTGCTGCTCGTTCATTAGCCCGGCCTGTAATGCGGCATTTACTGTTGATTTTGATGGCCGGTAAGTTATCGACGCATGACTAAACCAGGTGGGAATGCTTGCCGTTTGCAGTATGCCGTTGAAGGTCTTTCCTTCATTCAACACATCTGCATTTAAGCCCTCATCAACAGCTAATGTTTGGGGACTATTATAGTAATTGACATACCAGTTGAATCCCCATACACCTTTTCTGCTGGCTGGTATCCATGCTAGCGTATTGGTGATATCTGTCACATTTCCCCGAAGCTGCTGGCCAAAACCGAGGCCATTCAGATCCATCTGGCTATTGTTTCTGTCTTTGTTAAAATTGACGCGCAAGACATTATCAAAGAGATATTTCGTCCTATTTGCCCTTACACTCAGAACCGTACTTATTGCATTTTTCTTCCGGATGGCGTTTTGAATTTCCGAGTAACGGATCGTATCGTTTTGAAAATAATTTTCAACGAAGCCGGTATAGGCAAGCTTGTTACGGTCCAAATGCCCCAGGAAATTCAACCGCCATTGCCATTCATTTTTTGTATTGAAAAGAATATTTGCCGTTGCGGCTCCTGAACGATTGATAAAATAATTACTGCGTGGAATATCAGGGTCTCCCACTGTGCCTGCTGAAAGTAAGGGAGATGGGCGCGTATTCCCTTCTGTTTCCAATATGGAAGCCGCCCCGAACTGTGTTGATTCACCGGAATAATCTACTCCGCTGTTATTTCCCTTTAAAGTATTCAGCATTTTGAACTTCCTGTTGAACATCATTGTATTCGCAACTCCCTCCCATTGCGCCGGCAGGCCCGCACCCAGCATCGCCTGCCCTGAAAGATGGGTACTGTTCTCGTCTTTCAGTACAAGGTTGATAACAACATTATCAGACATCACACGGTCTTTTAAAACCTTAACTGCCTGGTGATGCTGGATCACTTCAATGGACTTGATCATGTTCTTATTGATCGCTTTTGTTGCAATCTGATAGCGGCCTGCCATCAGGTTATCACCATCAATATAGAGGTCCGAGATAGGTTTGTCATTGAAATAGATCATTCCATCTTCTCCAATACTTAAACCAGGTAAACGTGCGATCACTTCACCAATATTCCTGTCTTCATCCCGTGCAAAGAAATTTACATTATAAGCAGTAGTATCTCCCACACGGGTTACGGGCCTGTTCATTGCCTTTACCTCAGGAAGCGAGATCACTTTATCTGACAGATTGAAATCGTATACATCCTTATCCGGTTGCAATAGCTGTTTTGAGACATGATACTGCAGGTTACTGATTTCAACTCCGGCATTATACAGATCCATTGTGTCAGCAACGGGTATACGATAATACCCGTTGACATCTGTATAAGCAAAAGCCAGGATCCTGCTTTCCCCGTTTTTCAGAAGAACCGCTATATGAGCTACAGGCTTACCGGTCTCGCCCGTCACTTTTCCGGAGAGCTGACGCTGCTGGCCGTAACCCGATACATGCATGGCGACGAAACAAAAGATGAAGAACAGGAATCTCATTATTTTGTACGTTCGATGGGGTTATTATAACTGGTTTCTTTCTTCTTTTTATTCTCCTCGATCAGCCTTGCCGCATCATCACCCATTGTCATTTTTCCTGAATGGTCACGATATGCAAGCCTGACGGGTGCATCAAGTGAAAGCTGCGACTGCATGCTGGCTGATGGATTCTGGAAATAAGCGTCCTCGGCGCGTCTGAATGCCACATCTGTAACTTTTACCAGCTTTCTTCTTTCGGTTCCGGTATGTTCTGTGGTATCCTTATTGATCGATTTGAATACAAATTTAACTTCCTGCTTATCATCCTCTGCTTCCAGTATCAAACCGGGCAGGCCAGACAATTTCCATGGCCCTGTGGAGAAAGAAAGTTCGGGAGTGAACCATGCTGTATATACACGTCCGGCATACTCCCCGGTTGCACGCTGGCAGGTATAGGTATCGATCTTTCGGGTATCGTTACTGATCTTCCAGTTTATCTTCGGCAATGTATATTCAATCAGGTAGTCATTCATACCCAGCGATGCGGTGACGTTCAATTTTTGCTTCGACGGCTGTTGGAACACTTCCGTACTTGTAACGCCATAAGCATTTACGACAGCCACAGGCATGCCCACTGCAACTCTTACCGGTGCGCTCGAAGGAGCAGCCGCGGCCTGACGCATTTTTTTCACCTCCGCACGGTTTGCATTGTTAACATATTTGCTGAGTGTCGGTCCAACGATCAGTAACATCTCCTCTTTAAATGGGTTGCTTCGGTTATTTGTATCACTTACATGCACCGCATCATAAATAACACACACAACAGACGACTCCCGTTCCTGCGCAAAAGAAAAAGACGATAAACAAAGGGCTATCAAGCCGGATAACAAAGCTTTTTTCATATACTATCAATTTAATTACGAATAAACCGTATTGTTACGAATACTTCGTAAACATACGAAATATTCGTACAGTTGAAAATTTCTTTTTTAAACTGAGGAATTGCGGGTGTCGGGAGTCATGGAACGCAAAAAGGTCTGGCCGTTCAACTAATTGAACGGCCAGACCTTTTACGTTATTAAGATAGATCCGTAACTTCTAATTTCTCTTCCGAACTATACCCCAGGAAACGTTGGAATCTATGAAATCTCTGAAACTCATCCCCTAACCTCCGGCAACTCCGCCAAGCCGATCAAAAAGTTTCATTGAGATTAAGGAAGAAACCTCTGCTTCCATAAGCGCCGAATGCATAATCGAGACAAAGATTGGTTCTTGTTGCTTTATTGAACAACACCCGGAGCCCAACACCTCCACCGGGCTGCCAGCGGTCAAAAAGTTTTGTCCCCATTTCATCATTGGCTGTTTGCATATTTACAAATGCCACGCCGCTGATGAATTTATTATTGAGGATAGGAAAACGGTATTCTGATTCGGTATAAAAAAACTGTGTACTTTTGAAATAGGTGATCGTATATCCGCGGCCACTTCTGCCGCTTGCGTCTTTACCGGTACCCGGCAATTCAAGGTAGGGTAATGCACCTCCAAGAAGATAGGCGCCCCAATGCCAGAAAGCGATCACATGAGAAGGATCACGCTTTGACAAACTCCAGTATTTACGTACGTCGGTTGTAAGCTGCGTTGCATTCTTTGAGCTGCCAAGCCATTTCTGATTGAAGCGAATACTGGCGTCTGCATAAATTCCTTTATATGCATTGTTCTGATTATCGCGGTTGGTATACGCAACGCTGAACAATAATCCATTGGCCATGTAATGATCTCGGTCAAACCCATACCTGTCGCTGTAAATGTTATACGGAGTAGAATCGGTTTTCGAGATCTTATCGCGGATATTTCTTCTAACATCAAAAGACACACCCGCTCCGACAAAGATATTTCCTTTGATTTGTTTGTAAATTTTTTCACGGAAGCTGTAGAACTCGGCGTTCAACACGTATCCCTTTCTGTCGGGATTACTCAATATCTGATCCTCCGCGGAACCGTTGTCGGCTGCATTGCCGATCCCGAGACCGAAATCCGGCAGCACCGTTCTTGCTGCGATCAGGCTTCCCTGTAAATTCCATTTATTTCCCGGAGTAAAAACATTGTGGCTTAAATAAAAATAGATGATCCCTTTTGTCGTAACAGAGGCGGAGGTAGCAGCAACAGACATATAGGTTGTCGTGTCTTTCCCCAAAACCTTTCCGGCAACGGCTTTCACCCCGATCTGTGCCCCGATCGTCGGGTTGCCTGCTATATTCGGCATAATGGTAATGCTTGATCGCTTTCGATACGGGTCCTTTACCCTTCCGGGGTGGAATACATTTCGGAAAAGATCCGATACATCATACTGTTTTTGCATGAATGTGTCAACACGCACAGCAGGCTTAAGCGTATCTGTGATCAGCGAATCTTTGGTGATCGTATCTGCCGGATTAATCGTTTGTGCATTTGCCGTAAGTACAAGGCAGATCATTGCACAGAGTATCCACCATCTTCTCTGTGATGAAAATAATGTCTGCGCCTTACTGCCTGCCTGAAATGTTGAAATCCCTGTATTCAAATCCTTTCCCTGATTTTGACCAGTGTGGATACAAATTTCAAACCAATGTCATTTGACTCCCTCTACCTTATCTTTTCCTGGCGGCGGACTGCCCGATCCTCATTGGATGAATGCCCCAAAAGAAGACCTTCGCATCCGTGAGGCCCACGAACCGCCATCGATCTTTTTTGTCGGGCAAACCGTCAGACCGAAATAGTTAGCACACTTCTGACGTTATACGTACAGCTTTGTTAATTCGGATAATTCACGCCTGTGCACCAGCGATTTGAGGTAAATCCGCAGGAAAGACGCTGAAATCTACGAAGCTGTTGTTAAAAGAGCGGCAGGGGCTTTAATTCCGCACGCTTTTTGATTATTTTTTCGGTTCTAAAACTGCCATCTTCAAATTCATTCCATGAAAAAATCGGTCAAGATCTTCTGGCGTATCTGGTTTATCGGAATAGCCGCGTTCATCCTTTTACTGGTATTGATCAATTTCGGCGTATTCGGAAAAATGCCTTCGCTTGAAGAACTGGAGAATCCCTCAGTCCTGCAGGCATCAGAAGTATATGCCGCTGACGGTACACTGATGGGAAAATACTATGTAGAAAACGGAAACAGGAGCATTGCGAAGTACAGGGATATCTCACCCCATGTGATCAATGCGTTGATCGCAACGGAAGATAAACGATTCTATGATCACGCCGGCATAGATCTGAAAGGCACTTCCCGCGCAATATTTCTCTTGGGTACACAAGGCGGTGGTAGTACGATCACACAGCAACTGGCGCTCGCTTTGTTCAACAAACGGGCAAAAGGAAAAGTTGAACGCGTTGTTCAGAAATTGAAAGAATGGATCATTGCCGTAAAACTTGAAAGGAACTTCACGAAAGAAGAGATCATTGCTCTCTATCTTAATACCATTCCCTTCTCCGATAACGTATATGGGATCCGCAATGCATCCCGCACATTCTTCAAAAAAGAACCTGATCGCTTGAATGTAGAAGAAGCTGCATTGCTCGTCGGAATGATCAATGGTCCCGGGATCTTTAACCCGCGTGTATATCCGAAGAACTCAATGGAGCGCCGCAATCTTGTAATATCCAGGATGGCAGAGAACGGGAACATTTCACCGGGAGAAGCCACAAAACTTAAAGCGATCCCGATCAAACTGAATTATGCCAGGCTCGATGAAAATACCGGCTATGCGCCCTACTTCCGTGAAGTGCTGAGAGATGAGGTAAAAGAGATGTTGAAGGATATCAAAAAACCTGATGGAAGCAGTTATAATATTTACAAAGATGGTCTGCGTATAATCACCACTATCAACCCGCGTATGCAGCAGTATGCAGAGGAAGCAGTAGCTTCTCACATGCCGGTACTGCAGCGTTCTATGAATACGCAGAACAATATCAAAAGCGGCAGCATCTGGAAAGATCATGAAAATGTGCTGGAAGCGCAGATGAAAACCAGCGACAGGTGGAAAGAAATGGAAGAAGAGGATATCCCGGAAAAAGAGATCAAAGCTAGTTTTTTCAAAAAAACAAAAATGAAGATCTTCGCCTGGAATGCCAGTAACGAAAAAGATACGGTGATGACGCCATACGACTCTATCAAGTATCACCGTCAGATGGTGCAGGCGTCATTCATGGTAACAGATCCCGTTACCGGAGAAGTGCGTGCCTGGGTTGGTGGGATCAATTTCAAAACATACAAGTTTGATCACGCCAACCTGAAAACCAAACGCCAGGTGGGTTCAACAATAAAACCACTATTGTATACACAGGCGATAGAAGAGCGCGGCTTTAATCCGGATACAGAAGTACAGGATGTACAACAGGATTTCGGCCGGAACAGGCTGGTGCCTGCTACATCCAGAACCTGCAGCGGCCGGACGATGACGATGGCCTCAGCACTTGCATGGTCCAAGAACTGTGCAACGGCCTATATCATGAAACAGGTCGGGCCGGAACAATTCGCAGAATTTCTCGGGAGATTGAACCTGCCCACAAAGGTTGACCCAAACCCATCCATCGCACTGGGAGCCTGCGAGCTCTCTCTTTTTGAAATGATGTGGGGTTACAGCATTTTCGCCGGAAGAGGCTATTCCACAAAACCATTCTTCATTACAAGGATCGAAGATCATAATGGCAACATTTTAAAACGTTTTGATTTCAGCTCAAACCGTAAAGAAGCCGTCAGTGAGATCACTGCCTATAAAATGGCCCGTATGATGCAGGGAACGGTTGATATCGGTACTGCACGTGGATTAAGAAGCAGGCTTGGCGCAACAGAAATGGGCGGCAAGACCGGTACCACCAACAACAACTCCGATGCATGGTATATGGGCTATACGCCGCAGTTACTTGGCGGCATCTGGACTGGTTGTGACGACCGCTTTATCCGCAATGAAAGTACCGCAGTATCCGGTGCGGCAGCGGCCCGTCCGATCTGGGAAGCATTTTTCAAGAAAGTTTATGCAGACAGAACCCTGGGGATAGATAAAGACGCCATTTTCAGTGTTCCTGCAAATCTCGAAACAGCAGTTGGCGCCGCAGATTACATGCCTGTTGACACAACAGCTGATCCTTCCCAGTACGAAAATACAGGTGCTCCAACCGGGGAAGATTATTATATGGAAGGATATAGTGACGATAAAAAGAAAGACGACAAAAAGGATAAAAAGGACACTACCAGTAAGCCCATACGCAGGCAGGAGGAGGAATAGAACGAACAGGTTTGCAGCAGTTTAAAAGTTGAAAGGTTTAGCAGTTGAGGTCGCTATAAAGACGATATCCGCCTCAACTGCTAAACCTTTCAACTTTTAAACTGCCAAACGCTCTATCTTTAAGAAAGAATCAACCCATTATGACAAGACGCCTTCATATGAAATTCACACAGCTGGGCGTCATCGTCATTGCCTGGCTCTTCCTTGGTTTGATGATCGCATTGCATGATCATCTCGTCATGCAGATGCATAGCTCACTCGGCCCGGCAAAAGATTATTCACTATTCTCTTCTATTATCGTTAATATGGTAGCGGCTTTGGTTGGAGCATTGCTTGGCGGCGGTTTCCTTGTCTTTTACATCAATGAAAAATATCAGAATAAGCCTTATGGCTATACCGTGGCAGCAGTGACTTTATCATTCATTGCGATCATCTTATTGATCAGTTTTGTGCTCGCCGCAATTGCTTATCCCGATCGGGCCCGGTTGTTTAAGAACGGACTGGTCTGGGCTGTGATAGTAGCGATCACTCAATTATTACTACAGATCAACAGTAAATTCGGACCCGGAATATTCTGGAAACTGATCCGAGGTAAATATAATACACCACGTGAAGAGAAACGTATTTTTATGTTTCTTGACATCAACTCCTCTACCACTATAGCGGAGAAACTTGGCGACAAAAAATACCATTCGTTCCTTCGCGATTTTTATGCAGATATTACAAACCCTATTCTTGATAATAAGGGAGAGATCTATCAGTATGTGGGGGATGAGGTCGTGATCGCCTGGAAGTATTCCGAGGGCGTTGAGAAGAACCAATGCATCCAATGCTTCTTTGAGATCAAGGAGCACATTCTATCCTTAAAAGAAAAATATCTTTCTAAATACGGCATCTGGCCTTCTTTCAAAGCCGGCATGCATTGCGGAATGGTGGTGGTGGGAGAAATCGGGAATATAAAACGCGACATCACCTATTCCGGCGATGTGCTGAATACCGCAGCCAGGATACAGGGTCTGTGCAAAGAGTTTAAAAAAGAAGTGATCGCATCTGCTGAACTGATCGATGAGCTTCAGCCTTTGAAAAAATTTGAAGCACTACCTTTAGGAAGCATTAAACTAAGAGGAAAGGAAAGAGAAATCCCACTGATAGCCATCTCACCGTCTTTACTATAGGCTATTCTCGATCACATAGATCTAAAAAACTTTCCGGTAATGCCTGCCTTGGTAAAAAAACACTATCATTGTTTAAGTCTCCTGATCTGTTCAGCCGCATTTATATTCCCCGCATCAAGATCCAACGATTTCTGATAATATCTTATCGCCAGTTCTTTATTACCCTTTTTATCGTAGGCCTCAGCCAGGCTGTCCCAAGTGTTCGCAGATGCCGGATAATCTTTGGTGTTCTGTTCAAACACAAGGATCGCATCATCGGTCTTATTCAGCCGTAGCAACTTGTAACCAATGCCATTCATAGACACTTCCGGGATCTGTTGACTGAGCTCTTTATCCCGGTTCCCGAGATATTTTGCGAGTGCGGTTGCTGCACCGCTATCGATCGCCGTTCGTATCAATTCTTTCACAGCGGGGTTGAATCGTTCATAATTCAGCCAGGCGAGTGCCGGGGTGAATTCACCCATTGCTTCTTCCAGAATGCGGTCTGCTACCGCCAATCCATTTGCGCTGTTGGTGAAGTAGAGAAATCCATCTTTGCTGCTAAGATCCGCTTTCATATAACACTTGCTATCTCCCTGATCTCCCCAGTGCCAGAAGCTCTTTCTTTTGCCCACGATCTCCAGCCCAACACCAAGCCCCCAATACAATTCAGGAAAAGCCGTACTGTCAACCCTGATCTGTGGAGTGAACATTTCCAGCCATGTTTTCTTTTTAAGGCCGGTACCGTTGAGTAAAGCGATCATGAATTTCGCGTAATCACCTGCTGAAGTGTGCAAACTGGCGGCTGCATTGAATCCTTTCTCTTCCCAGCGCGTCGATCTCATACCCTGCCAGTCATGCCGGAAAACGTGCCGGTAAGCAAATGTATCCTGCCAGGAAAAATAGCTATTGCCCATTGCAAGAGGAACAAATACCGCATCATGCATATAGCTTTCGAAATCTTTTCCGCTAAGTTTTTCCATTACTTTGGAAAGATATACAAAGCCTTCGCCGGAGTAGCTGAACCGTTCACCGGGATTGAATTCGATCGGTAGCGTTGCTGCATTAGGCGCCCGCCAGTTAGGAAACCCGGCGCTGTGAGACAGCACACGGCGGGCTGTAATCAACCTGATGCGTGGATCATTACCTATCTCATAATTATTTCCCAGGTAAGCATTAAGAGGTTTATCAAGATTGAGCTTTCCCTGATCAACAAGTTTTAATGCACCATAAGCCGTCATCACCTTGCTCAGTGACGCTGCTTCAAAAAGGGTGTTCTCATCGACAGGCACTTTTGTTTCAGCGTTAGCGAGACCGAAACCTTTTATCCATTCAACCTTTCCTTTCTGTATCAGCACAGCCTGAAGCCCCGGA
Source organism: Terrimonas ginsenosidimutans (assembly GCF_022012415.1). Classification (GTDB taxonomy): domain Bacteria; phylum Bacteroidota; class Bacteroidia; order Chitinophagales; family Chitinophagaceae; genus Terrimonas_A; species Terrimonas_A ginsenosidimutans. The sequence continues at coordinate 501,058 of NZ_JAKLTR010000003.1, read as the reverse complement.
ATGTCCGCAGCATTCATCCATGCGGGAAGATGTAATTCGAGGGAGTCAATGGTCTCGGCAGTCGTCCTGCCGGAAGGCTGGGCGATGACAGCCAATGAAAAAGCCATCATCAAAGACAGGGTAAGGGTGTTTAGCGGTCTCATAACTGCAAGTTAGGACGGTTTTAAAAGCAAAACGGAAGAAATCATGCAGACCGGCATTTCCGGTGCCATATGTTGTTGAATCGACAGCAGCGCAGGCTTGATTCATCAGGGGGCCGGGAGTATCGCAAAAAAAGACCGCAGAACAGCTTATCGCTATTTGCGGCCCGGATCGATTCAATGTTTAAATTGAAATCGCGGAAAAGATAGATGCATACCGCGATACATCGAAACGGACATACGTGAAGCGGGTATTTTTCAGCATGAAGTAACAAAAACAACTGCCAAAACGCACTCGATCCATTATTAAGTAAGGAACAATAAAACCGGTAGATCTATGAACGTACAAGTATTGTCATTGATTTCGGGCCATGGGCGCCCAGTACAAGAGATTGCTCAATGTCGGCAGTCTTGGAAGGACCGGCAATAAAAACACCGAACCCATAGGCATCATATGCTACCCGCTGGTAAGCCTGGTGCATATCCGCCACGAAGGAAGCTTTATCCAGCAGTACCACAAGATGCTCCGCGATAAATGGAAGCACGCGGATGATAGTATCCTGTTCCGTTACCCAGACGGCGCCATTCTCTGCTACACCAAACTGTGCTTCAATAACAGCGATATCCACGTCTTCCAGGGAATGATGATCGAGCTGCGCGTGATCATGCAAGAAAAACGCCTCAAGCGATCGTATGGATGAGACGACCCGGTTGGCAGACGGGAATAACTCTTTCAGCTTTTGCGGGACTTCTTCGTCAGGCTCCATCAATACGACACGGCCTCCGATACCCTGAAGCACCTCGGTAAATTTATGAACGTCTCCTGCGGCTGTTGATGTCAGATCCGCCGGCATGGGAATGAGTGTTGGTTGCGCTGCCCTCACACGTTTTAATATTTCGTTGCGACTGCTCATTATTTCTTGTCTTTATTCCTGTTTGTCTTATACCACTCGGTGAATGATTGCTTCGGCGCAGCAGGCATATTCCGTTGTTTGTACCAGGGATTCATTTTATTATTCACCAGCCATGGAGCGATGCGCATGATCCGACGCGCCCATTTCCCGGCAAAGGAAAACAAACCCGGCTTTGAAAGAGTTGCCGCCATTGTTTTCATCGCTACAGTTTTTGTTTTGGGAGAATATCCTTCTTTCGTCAATACCTGGCGCCATTTGTAGAGTTGATCATGGATATCGATCTTCACGGGACATACATTGGTGCATGATCCGCATAAAGTTGACGCGAAAGGGAGATCAGCATATTGTTTCATGTCAAGATTCGGCGCCAGTATGGAACCGATCGGCCCTGCAACTGCCGTATGATAACTATGTCCGCCGCTTCTGCGGTAAACAGGACAGGTATTGAAACATGCCCCGCAGCGGATACATTTCAGCGAATTGCGGAAATCTTCTTTTGCCAGTTGCTGGCTGCGGCCGTTATCAACAAGCACGATATGCAATTGCTGTCCCTGGCGGGGTTTTCTGAAATGGGAAGAATATGTCGTAACAGGTTGCCCGGTTGCGCTGCGCGCCAGCAAACGCAGGAAGACGCCGAGATGCCTTCGTAAAGGGATCAGCTTTTCAATACCCATGCAGGCAATATGCACATCACTTAGATGGGCGCCCATGTCCGCATTGCCTTCATTGGTACACACAACAAATTCACCCGTCTCTGCAATGGCAAAGTTCACACCGGTAATGGCTACACGCCTGGTAAGAAATTTATCCCGTAAATGGATCCTTGCCGCATTGGTCAGAAAAGAAGGATCCGCATTGCCCGCCGGTGTGGCAAGATGCTTATGAAACAACTCGCCTATCTCTTCTTTCTTCCAGTGAATGCAGGGCAATACGATATGGGAAGGAGCTTCATTTGCCAGCTGGACAATGCGTTCACCAAGATCTGTATCCACCACATCAATACCATGCGTTTCCAGGTAAGGGTTCAGGTGACATTCTTCTGTAAGCATGGATTTGCTTTTCACCAGTTGCGTAACCTTATTATCCTGTAGGATCTTATGAACGATCTCATTATGTTCTTTCGCATCCGCGGCCCAATGCACGATGGCGCCATTGGCGATAGCATTGGCCTCAAACTCTTCGAGATAGCCGCTGAGATTCGATAATGTGTGAGCTTTGATTTGTGAAGCCTGACTGCGCAGGCCTTCCCACTCTTCCCCGAGCGACCATGCAGCTTTATCACGTTTCTGCCTGATCCACCATAAAGTTTGATCATGCCAGCTTACACGCGCCTCATCTTTATTGAAACGCTCTGCTAATGTGGAGTGATTGTCACGTGAACTCTGCATGATATAACTCTCAGCCGTTAACCGGCATTTAATATTTCAGCAATATGTTTTACTTCTACAGCCGACTTTTGTCTTTTTAAGATGCCCTCAAGATGCATCAGGCAACTCATATCGGCACCCGTGATAAATGATGCTCCATTCCGGGTATGATCACTCACACGATCCTTTCCCATCTTTGCACTTACAGCCTCTTCCATCACACAGAACGTTCCGCCGAATCCGCAGCACTCATCCTTCCTGTCAAGATCTACCAGTTCGATCCCATTAACCATACCCAGCAGCTTTTCCAGTTTGGAGAATGGCTTTGCAACAAGTTCTGACATTTGGGAAAGCATCAGCCCACGCTGACCATGACAGCCCTGGTGAAGTCCTACCTTATGAGGAAACTTTGCATCCAGGTGTTCAACCTTTAAAACGTCTGTGAGAAATTCAGTGAGCTCATACATAGACGCCCTGACCTTTGCCGACGCCTCATGGTCTTTTCCATGCAAATGATGTTTGATATGAAGAGCACAACTGCCCGATGGAGAAACGATATAATCAAATTCGTGGAAATTCCGCATGAACAATTCATCGGTAGCCGATGAAAGATGTTCATAGCCCGAATTGGCCATCGGCTGACCGCAGCAGGTTTGCTGCAAAGGGTACACTACGTCACAGCCAAGCTTTTCCAGCAATTCAAGACTTGCTACCCCAACCTGCGGATAAAACTGGTTCACATAGCAAGGGAGAAATAAACCAACCGTCATAAGGTTTCAAAAGTATTGCATTGGGACCGGAAACTGTCCTATACTGTTATGAGCTAAGAGTTTAAAGGAGAAAAATAAGAAAAAAAGAGGAATGATCGAATCAGAATACCTAATTGATCTCCCTCTTTTCTTTCTTCTACCTGTTTTATCATCTTAGCTCCAGGGCAATGGTGGATCGCTTTTATCTTTTGGCTGGTTTTCCTGGTCTTTGGCGATTTTCATATCACGGGTATTTTTCTGAACGGCGATGGCGGCAAAGATGCTAAGGACGAAAGACATCGCATAAAAGCCCTTTTCACTCTTGGTCAGATCAGCATTCCACAGGCCTACTGTGAGCAGTATAACGGCAAGAATGGTGGAAAACCACGCAAGTCCATAGTATATATTGGTAACAGGTATGCCTTCCAACTGGTCGCGGACGGCTTTCTGGACAGAGATAGCAGCGAAGAGGCCAAACATTAACACGGTGAAATAGTACCCTTTCTCATTCAGCTGCATTTCCGCATTACCCAGGCCGATAAGATAGGCGGAGATACCCGCGAGCAGAGCAACCCATGAGGCGCCGATAAAGGCTGCTGAAGGCTGCTGACTTTGTTTTCGTTCCATATATGTGTTTTATTACACCAAACATATAGCGGGTGGCGGCGGGGATTTTTGACGGAAGTCAAAAAATAGCGGAAGGATTGTTAAAGCGACGGGAGGTTGACCGACCGCCCCGGCGTGGCCGATGGCCGATGGCCGATGGCCGCATTTGGATGAAAGCTATTGCTGGTAATTGGTATAGGGTATTTACACTAGTAGGTATATGTATTTTCGGTCATCGGTCATCGTTCATCGGCCATCGGCCATCGAATGAACTTCGGCAAAATCTTTAACTAAACGACATTGGATAAGAAACAGCTGTCAATCAATCCGTTCCCGGAGAATAGAATGAATGATCGCCAGACATCGAATTGCGTTCGATCACTGAACATGGAATTCCTTAAAACCTGCTTCTGATCCTGCTAAGTGTCTCCTGGCTTATGCCGAGGTAAGAAGCAACCTGTCCGAGCGGAACACGTTCAAGAATGTGTGGAGTTTGAGAAAGCAGCTGATCATAACGTTCTGCCGCTGTTTTAAATTGAGCATTTACAAATCTCTCTTCAAGGCGGATATAATATTTCTCGTAGGCGATCCGCAGAAGCCGTTCTATTTCATGGAACCTGCCCAATAAAGTGGTGAGTGTATCCTTTGAAATGGACCATAACACGCTTCCCTCTAATAATTGCAGGTTTTCGACCGAGGGCTCTCCCGTGATAAAACTGTGAAAAGAAGTCACGAAATCGTTTTCAAACCCAAACCAGTGTGTGATCTCTTTATCCTCCAGCGTATAATATCCGCGAAGGGCACCCGTTTCGAGAAAATAAAGATGCCGGCAAATACGTCCTTCCGTTAGCAGATATTCATTACGGGAAAGTGTGAGTTGGTTGAAGCTGTCAGTAAGAGCTGCTTCAGCTTCGGAACTTAAGCGGCTGTACTGCCGCAGATGGTTGATCAGAGATTCCATATAACGCTAATGTTCACGAATTAACGCAAATTTTCGCGAATCTGCCTTGCATTATCCGTCAGCTCTTTTATTACCTTTTTTTTCCTTTTCATCCTTTTCTTTGCTGAACTTTCGCAAGGCCTTTTGGAGTTTTACGATCGTCTTATGCAGATCACGCTGATGCTTGTCCATAACCCTGGACGTCTCTTTTGCAGCTGAATCAAATAAATGATTCGCCTTGTGCAGGTTCATGTTAAAAGCGCCGGCCTGTTCATCCAACCGCTTGATCAACTCCCATATATTTTCCTTTTTACTCATACCCGACGAGGCGCAAATTTTGCGCCATGCCCGGCTGAAAGATCGTACTGTCCCGAAGCCTCATTACCATATTTCATCTGTACCGGTACCTTGCCGCCCATCAATTCCACAGAATAACGCAGCTGAGTGCCGGCACATTCTACACTAAGTGTTACGAAGAAGAAGACACCATTCTGATGCATGGCTTTTCCGATAACCTTTGTAGAAGTTGTTCCCCAATTAGTAGCATCACTTGCATCTCACGGCCTTTCACATTTATTTTCTTCCGTTAGCATGCTGTTTGTACTATTTATCGTATGACATTCCAACAATTCAATAGACTTACGCCAACGGAAAAGGAGATCGCGATGTGGTATATCGGGGTTCCTGTGGCTGACCGGTTCGATAAGATCTATCGCTATCTGTTATTTCAACTGGATGCGTTCTATATTGAAATAGCTTACGCGGTTAACCTGAATGTGATCACACGTCTTACCGCGTTTGACAACACAGATCAACTTGAGCCTTATCTGGAAAATATCCAGATCGATCTTAATTGGGAAGATAATCAGGCAAACTGATCATTGTTCCGGGTACATTCACGGCCTGTCCTGACCAGGCTCTTCACTACTGCGTCCGTTATTTCCGGCACTGCCCATACGCAAAAATTTCTCATGCCAGCATAGAACAAGTGGCCAGATTTGCATACTGCGCTTTTTGTAGCATTCAGTTTGCCCGTCATTCCATTATAATTCCGTCGGCTGAAGTGTTCACAAGGACGAAATAGACCTTTATTGATCAGATACTAAGGTGTCGGCCGATACACACCAACCAGATCCACAGCCTGCGTGTGAGCAAGCGAACTTTTTTGAACAATGTTGTATTACCTTTGATCAAACTTATCCATGCAAAAGGATTTCTACATCAACGATCAATTCCTGGTAAAGCCGGGAACCAATGTCGTGATCGACGGAAAGATCTCCCGGATCTCCCGAATTTCCCAGCGCACCATGCAATTGCTTTGTACGCTGGCCAATCATGCCGGGGAAAGTATCAGCAAAGATGAATTGATCCGTATCGCGTGGCGTGGTAATAATAATGAAGATGCTTTTTCACAAAGCATTATAGAATTACAACGACTACTCCGTGTAGAGAAGAAAGATATGCTGCGTATTGTACCAGATAAAACATACAGTTTACAGGCGACGATCTCCAATGCGGACATTGATGACCTGAAGCGCGAAGCAGGCGCTACGACTCCTTATTCCGCCGCGCAGGCTGCAACAAAAAAATGGATCCTGATCCTCTCTATACTCATCGTGATCCTCGCGCTGATATTTGTACTGTTCAATTACACATGGAAAACATCCCCCTCCTCATCACTGGTAATATTCTGACGGACTATATTCCCCTTTTAACTCCTATTAACGATCATAAAAGAGCTGCCGCTGTTGCGTGGAAATATATACCCAAAACAGGCGGAATACCCGGTTGAATAAGCTTATACCTGGCCAGAAACAGGTTGATGAACCGGATATTTTCAATGGCACGATTATTCCCTTTGAGTAAAAAAAGCCACTATGGGAAGCGTAAAGGATCTTGAGCAGAAACCAGCTATTAACAAATTGAAAGAGCTGGCAGAAGATGCGAAACTCTGTATGTTTATGACGCGTCTTTGCGGTGCACCCTTTAACACAAGACCGATGGCCACGCAGTCCGTGGATGATGACGGTACAATGTGGTTTTTCAGCGCAGCTGATAGCTCGAAAAATCTTGACATTGCAAGGGATAACCGTGTGCAGATCATTTATTCCAACCGTTCAGCATCCGAATTTTTATCTGTTTACGGCACTGCTGAGATCATTGTCGACAAAGCAAAAGCGAAGAAGCTCTGGAATGTTTTTCTGACTACCTGGTTTCATGATGGGCCGGAAGATTCAAACCTGACATTGATCAGGGTTAAACCACTCGAAGCATACTACTGGGATACAAAACATAATAAAATGATCCAGTCGATGAAGATCGTTGCAGGCGCCATACGTGGAAAAATGATGGACGACGGACTGGAGGGAAAGTTAACCGTGGTCTGATTCCAGGCAGTTTTTTTGATCTAGGGCCTCCGAGGTAGGCAACGGACCGCAAAGAGCGCAATGAATGTTACTCTCGTTACAATTCATATTCTTGCGTCCTTGCAGTCCGTTGCATTGTTTGCGTTACTCCTTCGCCAGTAGATCAGGTAATAATTTTACCAGTTATTCTGCTGATCAGCATTCGTCCTTTCCAGCGGCTTCGGCGGATTTGCCCTCCAGTTCCTGTCGTATCTTACAAAAAACGCCAGCCAGCCCGTACGCGCTACCCGCATGATCCATGGCTGCAGCACGATCAATAATACCGCATTGAATCCCATCCAGTAGAAGAAACGGCTGTCGTTCATACTTAAGCCGACAACAATCCACCAGGCTACTAATGACGCTACACTGATCGCAATAGAAAGCGCATAGCTGATATAGCTTGATCCATAATAGAAGCCCACTTCGATATCGAACGGTTGCTTACATACTGGGCATTCCCTGTGCATCTTCATCGTGGACTTCAATTTATAAGGATTCGACTCGGAGAACATCTTTCCCTTTCGGCAACGGGGACATTTGCACAGCATCAGGTTAAATATACTTGGGACGGGCTCTTTATTAGCGGCCACTCTCTGCAAACGAATATCTTCCATAAAATAGTTTTAATGTGAATAAGCCGACCGGAATGCTTCGGGCGTTACCCCCGCCTGCTTCCGGAAGAAACGGCTGAAATATGAATTATCCTGGAAATTGAGTTCATAGGCAATTTGTGCGATGCTGAGATCCGCATTCACCAATAATCTTTTTGATTCGAGCATTACTCTGTCGCGGATCAATTCACCTGCCGTTTTACCGGCCATCTCCTGGCAAAGCGCATTGAGATGATTGGGCGTGACGTAAAGCAGATCGGCATATTCCTTGGGTAACCTGATCGTTTTATAATGCTGATCTATCAATCTTCTGAATCCCCGGAACAACATCTCTTTCTGGCGCGATACAGAAGCAGGAATACTTCCTCGACCATCACAATACTCCTCTATCAATAACAATAATTCAGTCAGCCATAATTTCAATTGATCACCTCCGGTGTTCAATCTCTTCAGCATGGCTTCCATTATCCGGATAGCTTCCGGATGCGCAGCAACCGGTAACTGGCAAACACAATCCGCACTGTCACCACTAAAAAAACTGAACTGCTCCAGGTAATGCTGATCCAACAGGAACGACTTCAGTAATTGCTCCGAAAAATTGATCACATACCCTTTGGGCGTGCCTTTAAAATGCCAGCTGTGTACCTGGCCCGGTATCATGAAGTAGACCTGGAAAGGCTTCACGGTAAACTCTGTAAAGTCGATCGTATGCCCACCCTTTCCTTCAGTAAAAAGTACCAAATGATAAAACGTATGACGGTGTGGTGCATGCAACCGCTGGTAATGCTTTTCCAGGTAAGATTCCAATCTCTCCACCTGCAGATCTTCATGCTTTTTCTCCTCCTTTACGAGGTGAAGCAGGTTAATTACCGGGATCTTTTGTTCTGCCATGTTGTTATCAGTTGACATCACAAAGGTAAAACATGACGGTCAGGGAGAATTATCCAAAACGTGGTTTGAATGGTACTTTTCAACGATTCATATGGCTTTATAGTTCCCGCAGATTTTCCCTTACTGTTGGTGAAAAGCGCTTCAACGCATGTATGGATTTCTATTCGGATCCGCAGATCTCGCAGATCAGTACTTATAGCAAGGAGATATCTGCGTATCTGCGCGTCCTCCGCTTAGATCTGCGGAAACTCTACGCCAGTAGTTTTTGAAAGCGCACAGTATGTTCACAATGAAGCAAATCAGCTATCTTCACAGCAGTCAAAATCCATGATCATGAATGCTTACCTCGTCAGCGCCGCCATCCTGCTAGCCTTATCCTTTCAACCGTGTAAAAACAATTCACGGGAAGCAGGACCGTCTGCTAAAAAAAATGAAACAAACGTTGTCAATTCCCGCATCATAACCGGTGCTGATCAAACAGAAAAGTACATTCCATATCTCAAAGGGAAAAGAATAGCAGTACTTGCCAACCGAACCTCAAGGATCGGCGACAAACATCTTGTGGACAGTCTGCAGGCGAGAGGAATTAATATCGTGAAGGCTTTTGGCCCGGAGCATGGATTCCGTGGAAATGCCAGCGCAGGCGTTTCCGTTGCTGATCAAAAAGATCCTGCAACAGGCATCCCCATCATTTCCCTTTATGGCACGAAGAAAAAACCCAGCAAAGAAGATATGGCAGATGTGGATATCATGATCTACGATGTGCAGGATGTTGGATGCCGCTTCTTCACCTATATCAATGTACTGGCCGCTATAATGGAAACCTGTGCCACGTACGACAAGGAACTGCTGATCCTCGACAGACCCAACCCAAACGGCTACCTGATCGACGGACCAATCCTGGATATGTCTCTAAAATCAGGTATCGGCATGTTTCCATTGCCGATCAGTCACGGTCTCACCGTTGCTGAATTTGCGCAGATGTGTAACGGAGAAGGATGGCTTGCCAATAAAGCAAAATGTCGCCTCAAAATCATTCCTGTTGCGGGTTATGAACACAATATGATGTATGAATTACCAGTAGCGCCTTCACCAAATCTGAATACTCAACAGGCGATCATGTTATACCCCTCTACCTGTTTGTTTGAAGGCACTTATCTCAATCATGGCCGCGGCACTCAATTTCCTTTTACGGTTTTTGGAAGTCCGGAACTCAAAGGCAAATACACATTTTCCTATACTCCAATATCCATCAAAGGCATGAGCGAAACTCCTTTGTTCATGAATCAGGTTTGCTACGGCCTTGACCTTCGCAATTATGATGTAAAAAAACTGGTCAGCTCAGGCAAGATCAATATCCAATGGATGATGGAATTGTACAAAGCTCATCCGTATAAAGAAAAATTCTTTGATTCAAAACTCAGTAAAGAGATCAATGATATAGGGAAACTTGTGGGTTCCCCTCTGTTCAAAAAGCAGATCGCTGATGGCGTTTCTGAAGCAGAAATTCGTAAAAGCTGGGAGCCCGGACTGGGCAGCTACAAAGAAATGCGGAAGAAGTACCTGCTCTACAAGTAATACGCGCATTATTTTTCTTGCTGTCAACAAAAGGATTTTTATTTTGAGGTATAAACCAACCGCATGCGAACCAGCCTGCCACTGCTTATCCTCCTGATCTTTCATGGTCATGCGATGGCACAGCCATCGCCCGGTTTTGCATCAGTGGACAGCTTTGCGATCACTGTCAAATACGATAATGACATTTATAATCTGACCAAAGAACTGACTGCCCCTTACAAGGGCGACGTACAGAAAGCACGCTCCGTCTTCCGATGGCTTACCCACAATATCCGGTACGATTATAAGCTATTCAATAAAGGAGGTGTTAAAGGGCCTGTCTGTAAAACAGGAGAGAACTGCGAAGAGGTCTACCGCAATTGGGAAAGGAATTATTTCCACAATGTATTGAAGAAAAAGAAGGCCGTCTGTGATGGATACGCACGCGTGTATAAAAGGATGTGTGAGATCGCCGGACTACGATGCGAGATCATAGGCGGCTACACCAAATCAAAGCCCTACCAGGTGGGAATCATGGGCATTGCTGATCATGCATGGAATGCTGTATGGGTCGATAGCGCGTACATCCTGCTCGATGCAACCTGGGCCGCAGGCTATTGCAGTGAAGATGAATCAACTGGAAAGCTAACCGGCTTTACCAGGCAGTTCAATGAATATTACTGGATGACTTCATTCCCGGATCTGTCAAGAAATCATTTTCCCAAAGATCCAAAATGGATCTTCGCCAACAATTATACAGAAGAAAAATACGCGAACAACCCGTATTATGCGTCTTCATTGCTGGGCAGGTTACAGTTATTGTCTCCGGCATCGGGCGTCATAGAAGCAAAGAAGGGAGATACCATCCACTTCCGCTTTGAATACACGGGCACGCCGATGTTGCTACAATTAAACACCAATATTTTCAGAAACCATGACGTTCTCAAAACAAAAAAACTGTCGCGAAAAAGATCTGTTTCGGAGGTCGATACACTCGCTTAAAAAAAACAGAAGTATATCAGTTATACCCGCACAGGAAACTTGTACCAGTTTGATTATATTGTTCCGGATAATTCGCTGTACTATATGGAACTGCTTTTTGACTATCGCCGGGCGATGCGATTCAAGGTCAAAACTGCTAAAACATAAACCTATTTTGTACTATCGGCGGTGGTAGCCGCAGTATCTCCTGCTTGCGGAGGAATTGCCAGGCTGTCTGTTGAACGATCCTTTGGCAGCACTATGCTGTTCGCCGTGTCTGTGCCCGGATGCTCATTATCTGCTTCATTATTACAGGCTGAAAAGCCGATCACCACTATCGCAACTGCCAGTATCTTTTTCATGGTTATTTTTTGTGTAATTTTTCCAACAACCATGCCGTATGGCAGGCGATCACCTTCTCTTATAGAAATATAATTTCACCTCTTTGATGAACGGAGGGCGCTCACTTATGGTAAAAAATCCGGAATTATCGTTTCGGAATACGATCGCTTCACCCTGCGGTTCTTTTACATAAGAAATACGTAATGGCGGGGAATTCAATATTTCGTTTGCAACAGCATTGGTTGTCAATTTCCAATAATAAACAGCTGAATAGGTCTTGATCAGCACCTCGCTATTAGTGGGAGACATTGCAGCGCCAACTACTTTCCCGTAAGGAAGCCGTCCAACAAATTCTGCCTTGTTGAATGATGTTGTACTCTGCGGATACGGTATCCTGTAGATCGCAGAGGAAGAGTCCTCTTTGGACAAGATGAATATATCTTTTGAAACGTTATCAATAAACATAGCCTCCGCATCATGCGTCTTATCAGGATATGTAAATGCTATCTTTTCGAATTTCGTCACTTCATCGTCTGTAGATGTTGGCTCTGGAAATCGATAAATAACGAAGTGCTGAACGGAAAGGTTGTTATTCCCGATATCGGCGAGATAAATATAATTCACTTCAGGCTCAGGGCCTTTCGCCAGGGCAAGCTCTTCCCAGTCCCGGTTTCGTATCCCCTTGAGTGTTACATGTTTTTTCAATTCCCCCGAATGTGACATCAGGGACAATTGAGTCGGGTTGCCACTATCTTCATGCAACCAAAGGTAACCAGGATTCGTTTTGCTGTCCGCCGCACCGGATACTTCATCAACCTCACCCGGCTTTACAAGATGCTCAACAGGAGTTTCGTCAAACACACGCGTATTACCTACCTCCTTTTTGGAACAGGCGGTTGAAAGACAAAGAACAAAGATGTATAGACTTAAATAACGCATACAGAACATATTAAACAATATTTTCGGCGGCTGCGGACAACTTTTCAGTTTATAAAAACATCTTATCTTCAACGCCGGAAATTCTTATGAAGCTTTTACTACAGGTAATATTGTTTTTTCTATCAATTCACCCAAGTTCTGCAGGGGAAATTTTGCAAGATCGGCATCAGTCAATTGCTCACGCAGATGCAATTGAGCAATTCTGGAAATGGTTTTCAAAAAATGAATCCCGCCTCCGGGCTTTTGAAAGTGATCCTGACAAGTATTTAATGGAACTTCTTGAGCAATCGCGTAAGATCAAACGTGGCTTAGCAATAGAGCTTGAGCCGCCGAAGAATGGCATCATCAATATGACAGTGTCGGCGGATGGCAATGTGGAGCTCTTTGCTCTTGTAACAGAAGTCGTAAGCAGATCACCGGCGATCAAGGGCTGGAAATTTATCGCGTTCCGGCAGCGTATGCCATCATCAGTGGTCAAAGAAATGAATATGAAGGTGGGACCGTTATTGCTGGAGCCTTCAAAAATGAAATTCTTACCCGTTGTTGAACATGGCAAGCTGAATGTTATCATTTACGCAGACGGGGTTACTGCTGAAAACTATGAACAGATCGCATATGCGGGGCTGATATTACTGGACAGTGTCCTGGGGGAATACGACGCTGCCACAAAAGTTGAAGCATTTGATTTCCGGACGCTGCCGGAAAAAGGAAGAGAAGGCCCTGTACCTCAACCATTTCTGGAATTGGCCAAATTCGTGGATGACTTTCATAAAAACAAGCGATAGCCCTGCTTCGCCAAAGCATTAAAGACCGATATTCGCAACGTCCCCACAATGCACCACCCATTGCGGGAAAACCCCAATGATCAGTTTTTTCCAACGGCTCTTCAGCCTTCCCTTACTGAATACCTCACGGCAAACAGTGCTGATCATGCTTTGCATCTTCCCCTGGTCACTTCCGCTGTGCAATTACATCTGGCTTGGCCCCGTCTATTTCACTGACTGGAAAGTATTTATAACCGGAACGATCCTCGGGTTCATCATCTGCTTCGGCCTTTTACTTGTACAAACAGCTGGCGTAAGACGGATCATTTTAAGATTTCCAGAGTTCCGCCACACACCGAAACGCGTAATACGTGAGCTTTTATTGCTGATCATCATCTCTCTGATCGCTGACTTTTGCGCTATCGGCGTTTACAAACTGGCTTTCCCTTTCTTTGATACCAGCAACGGCTCCCTGTACAGGATCATGGTCATAGGATTTGCCGCAAACATCTGCTGTGTCGGCATCTACGAATCTTATTACACCCTTATGAAATGGAGGGAAAAGACCATCCAGGCTGAAGCGTACAAAAGAGAATCATTGTTGGCTCAACTGGATGTATTAAAGAACCAGGTTAATCCGCATTTTCTTTTTAACGGGCTTAATACACTTTCATCGCTGATCAGCGAAAACCCGGTTGCTGCAGAAACATTTGTAAACGAATTCTCCAAAGTCTACCGCTATATGCTGCAGATCAATACAAGCGGACTTTGCACACTCAAGCAGGAACTGGAATTTATCCGCTCTTATTATTTCTTACTACAATCGAGATACAGCGAAGGGCTGGAACTGGAAGTAAACGTGCCGGGAAACGCCGAAGAATATTATCTGCCTTCATTGACACTGCAATTGCTTGTTGAAAATGCAGTGAAGCATAACAGTGTGATGAGATCAGCGCCTCTTCACATTATCATAGAGAAGATTAGCACGGGCAAGCTTCGCGTTATCAATAATGTCCAGAAAAAACTGAGGGCGCCATTATCCAACGGGGTTGGGCTGAATAATATCCGGTCGAAATATCAGTTGCTGGGTAAGCCGGCACCCGTGATCAGCAATACAGGAAGCCATTTCAGTATAGAACTCGTATTGCTTTCGGAAGAAGAAGTGCAGCAACTGCCGCATGCCCGGGCGGTATAACGGATCGGAATAACGTAGCAGTATCGCAAAGTACGCTAAGAAACCGCAATGAGCGCCAAGATAACTCTGCGTTCTTAGCGGTTTCTTAGCGCACTTTGCGATACACCTCGCCACGCAAATTTCAGGCAATCCTACCTGCATCTGCCAGGTGCTGGATCTTAATATTTTCGAGGTTTTGTAACACGTCAATTACTGATCGCCCCTTTTCTGTCAGATGATATTCTATATGCAAAGGCTTTTGCTTTACCACGATTCTTTCAAGCAAGGCAGCCTGCTCCATTTCTTTTAGCGCAATAGATAAGGACTGTTTGTTCGCCGAAGGTAACTGACGTAACAAACTGTTAAATCTTACCGGTCCGAATGTTGCCAACAGGAAGATATTGGCTTTCCATTTGCCGGACAAAAGTTTAAGGCTATTGATCGCCGGGCATTCTTCCCAACTATGAGCGATAAAAGGAGTAGTCATCTTTTTTTGACTTATTGTTCAGATCACTCAATGACCTGAGCTTTGATAAAAATTAATTCAACCGATATGGATTCAACAAACGACCATCCGCTATTTCAGCCAGCAGGGCTTGGAGATATACAACTGAGCAATCGCATCGTAATGGCCCCAATGACCCGGTCCAGGGCAATTGACAATCAACCCGGCGAACTGGAAACAAGATACTATACCCAAAGAGCAACCGCCGGACTCATTATTACGGAAGGCACGTCTCCCTCTGCGAACGGTATTGGTTACGCACGTACACCCGGCATCTATACGGCTGAACAGGTAAATGCCTGGAAAGCAGTAACGGATGCAGTTCACCAACAGTCGGGAAAGATTTTTGTTCAACTGATGCACGTGGGAAGGGTGGCGCATCCTCACAACCTCGTCAGCGGAGGAAAGACACTGGCTCCGTCTGCTCTCTTACCACAACTGGAGATCTGGACTGACCAGGCTGGGCTTCAACCAGTTCCGATCCCTCAGGCTATGACCGCAGCAGAAGTAAACTTAACTATTGAAGAATACGCAGATGCGGCTGAGAAAGCAATCGCGGCCGGCTTTGACGGGATTGAGATCCACGCCGCCAACGGCTATCTCCCTGAACAATTCCTGAATCCACATACCAACGTTAGAGAAGATCAGTATGGTGGTAGTTTTGAGAACCGCAACAGGTTTGTACTGGAAGTAACGGCCGCGATCATCAACAGGATCGGTAAAGAAAGAACAGGTATACGGATCTCGCCTTTCAGCAATTATAACGACATGCCTTCTTATGAAGAGACTACCCCGCAATATGAACATCTGGTGACAGAACTCAACAAGTTGCAGGTTGTGTATCTGCATGTGGTGGAACCGTCGGCGCGTGCTACTGAGGAAGGACAGGCATTACTCAGGTCGGTTCGTGATCTGTTTAACGGCACGATCATCCGTAATGGCGAATACACCGCGATAAAAGCTATTGAGGCGTTGGAGAGCAAACAGGCTGATCTGATTTCATTCGGAGCGCCATTTGTCTCAAACCCGGATCTGCCCTACCGTTTGCAGCATAACCTTCTGTTGACAGCACCGGATGTGAACACATTCTTTGCGGGTGGTGAGAAGGGATACATCGATTATGCTTTCGCAGAAGCTTGATATTAATTACGTGTAAGGAGTATCGCAAAGCACGCAAAGGAACCGCGAAGTGCGCAAAGAAATACTTAGCGTGCTTTGCGGTTCCTTTGCGCGCTTTGCGATACTTCCCACACCAGTGTGAGCACTGAATGGTACTATTATTGAAGATAAACGGTAAAGCACATAATGAAGAAGCCTATCCTGCTTACACTCCTGACCTGCATTTGCATCGCCGCAACCGCACAATCCCAAACAGACACATCAAAACGATATACAAAAGTCCCTTCCGGTTACCTGATGGTATTAAAACAGGGTGACGATATATTAAAACAACTGGAAGAATTCGCCATTGAAGAAAACATCCCCTCTGCAAACTTCACTGGAATGGGCTTTGTAAATGTTCAGTTTGGATTCTTTGATGCAAAGACAAAGAAGTTCATCCCGAAAGACTTCAACGATGTAGAGATGGCCAGCATGCATGGCTCTATTGCCTGGCAGGATGGGAAGGTGTCGATTCACACACATGGCGTAGTGGGCGATAAGAACTTCAACGCATTTGGAGGCCATATATTATCCGGCACTGTCGGCACCGGCTCACTCGAAGTGATGATCATTCCGCACGATAAAAAACTGGAACGAAAATTGAATACTCAATTAGGAGCAAATGTTCTTGACATAAGTGGAGAAAAATAATTCAATGTTGCGCCAGCAAATTGATCTCCGGCAATTGATCCTGATCATCCGAACAAGTAAGTCTCCTACCCGCTACAGCTCAACACACTTAGTTCTCTAAACACAGCTGCCTGAAAGCGATCAGCTTTTCGCTGGCAGTGTAGTGCCGTTACTACAGTTATCAGATGTTCCCCGACTACGTCACAATAAGGTTGGTGTCTATATACAACATCATTTTAACATCGTTCTTTTGTGCCGTCAAATCAATAGACAGGATTTGAGCAAGCCGTCCCTTATCGATCCTGTTTATAAATCTTTAAACATCTGATATTTTTTATGAGAATTAAATCTACGCTTTTAAGCGGTAAAGTTTTACTGCTTTTAGCAATGTTCCTGGGTTCTACCGTATTGGTCAATGCCCAGTTGAAAGTAGGTGACAATCCTACGAGCATCCAAAAATCATCCATCTTAGAATTGGAGAGTACACGTCAGGGTCTGTTGCTGCCGCGTTTGGCCGACACTACCCAGATCAACGCTCTCACTCCTCCTGATGGTATGATCATTTACCTGAATGGCGATAAGAGCCTTCGTTTGCGCAGTAATGGAATGTGGAAAAAGATCGCTGATCTTTCTGAAGCAGCCTCTAACTGGTCTCTCAATGGTAACACAGGTACTGACTCTACACTGAACTTCATCGGTACAGTAGATGGCAAGCCACTTGTAATGAAAACAAACAATACCGAGAGATTGCGTATCAACTCGAACGGTAACATCGGTATCGGTACAGCTACTCCAACAGCCAAACTGAACGTGGACGGATCTGTGAAGTTTGAGAACATGGCTGCCGGAACAACTGAACTGGATGTGCTCGTCATTGGTGCAGACGGGTCTGTAAGCAAACGCTCCATGTCTTCTTCCGCATTTGAGAACGCGATCCGCGCGATCAACGGCATTCAGAAACAAACTCTGAGCATCACTGCAGGCGCAAGCACGTCTACAGACACTGTGGCGATCGAGAACCGTGCTTCTGACAGCACCATCGCGATCCACCTGCCTGTACAAAATGGTTCTTCTGCTTCCAAACCTTACGGTTTCCTAACTTATTCTGACTGGCAGAAGATCCAGAGCGGTATCCAAACCATCACTATCGGTGCAGTTGCGGCTACTTCAAACGTTAATGGTGCTTCTATCTCTTCAGACAGTACTTCACGCACGATCATCCTTCACCCTGCTGATGAGACCAACGCCGGTATCGTTACAGCTGGCACACAAATTTTCGGCGGAAACAAAACATTCAATGGTACAGTTACCCTGAATAGCGTGGCGACCAACAGCACTGTTGACTCTGTACTCGTGATCGAGAATGGTGTGATCCAGAAAAGACAAGTGAGCTCTGCCGCTTTCGGTAACGCGATCCGCAGCATCAACAACAACCGTGATACGGCACAGACTATTGCTTTCCGCAACAGCGGTTCTGACCTGACTGTTTCTACGAACGGCGGAGACTCTATACTCCTGAATGTTCCTGATGCAGGCACTGGCGCACGTGGTGTGGTTACAACTGCAGTACAGACATTCGCTGGTTCAAAAACATTCCAGGATAGCGTTGCAGCGGCAAAAGCGATCCTCGTAGGTGGTTCCGGTCATGCGAACTCAACGGTACAGGTTGATGGTTCACTCTCAATGACGATCAAAACCGTCACCAGCAGCTACACGGCTGACGGAACAGATAACACGATCCTGGCTAACACAACAACAGCAGCGATCACCCTGACACTTCCTGCTCCTTCTTCTTTTGCTGGTCGTATCTATACCATCAAAAAGATCGGTAGCGGCGGTATCGACAAAGAACTCACTATCACTCCTACTTCCGGTACGATCGATGGTGGTTCAAACTATGTGATCTACAATGACTGGACCTTTGTAACGCTGCAAACAGACGGTACAAACTGGTACATCATCAAGAAATAATCAAACAAGTAATAAGTCCTTCCAAATCTATATCCTGTAACCTATGTTCAGTTTAAAAAGAACCGGAGTGGCCTTGTTATGCCTGCTGAGCAGTGCGGCTTTCTCCCAGCAATTACGCCTTGGGAAAACGCCGCTTGCCCTGCAGAAGTCAGCTATCCTGGAACTGGAATCCAATAACCAGGGGCTGTTACTTTCAAGAATATCAGATACAACACTTATAAACAGCCTGACGCCGCCGGATGGCATGGTGATCTATCACACGCCATCCGCGCAGCTGATGGTCCGCAGTAACGGATCATGGAGATCCCTTGGCACTACCGCCGCAATGGCCAACTACTGGAGCCAGGATGGTAATGCAACCGGTTCATTGAAGAAATTGGGAACCACAGATAACTACGGGCTAAGTTTCATTACTAATAACACAGAACAAATGCGTATCCAGAACAATGGATACGTTGGTATTGGTCAGGCCGCACCCGGCAACCTGCTTGAAGTTGCAGGTACCAATACCGGCACTGGTATTTCAGGTCTTCGCCTGAGCAACCTCGGCACGGCAACTCCTGCCGCTGCCAATACAAAAATGCTCACCGTTAATGCAAACGGTGATATCATCGTCGCAAATAATTCCAGCAACAATTCCTGGAGCATGGATGGAAACACCACCGGCGCGATGAAAAAATTCGGTTCAACAGACAACTTCGCTGTAAGCATGATCTCCAATAGCCTGGAGCGCATGCGCATCCTTGCCAATGGCAACATCGGTGTGGGTCTTACTACAGCAAATAACCTTTTTGAGATCGGCGGCACCAATACGTCAACAGGTGTTTCTGGTCTTCGTCTGAACAACCTTGGCACTTCAACGCTTGCCACGGCCAATACAAAATTATTAACGGTGAACAGCAACGGCGATGTTGTTGTAGCCAACAACCCCGGCGCAAATGCCTGGAGCCTTGATGGCAATGCGAACGGAGTTGTAAAGAAATTTGGTAACACTGATGCGTTTGACCTCAGTGTGATCACCAGCAATACAGAGCGCCTGCGCGTTCTCGCGAATGGGAATGTTGGTATAGGACAGGCAACACCGGGTAACCTGCTTGAAGTAGGTGGTACCGTTGCAGGTACCGGCGTATCTGGTCTTCGTCTCAGCAGCCTTGGCTCTGCTACTCCTGCCGCCTCTAACACAAAAATGCTGACCATAAACGCAAACGGAGATATCGTTGTAGCAAACAACAATGCTAACAATGCCTGGAGCATGGACGGCAACACAACCGGCGCGGTAAAGAAGATCGGTTCTACAGATAACTATGCAACAAGTTTTATCACGAATAATACGGAGCGCATCCGCGTCCTGAATACAGGGAACGTGGGTATTGGTTCTGCCACACCCGGCAATATGCTGGAAGTTGCCGGTACAACCGCTGGTACGGGCGTTTCCGGACTTCGTCTCCTGAATCTCGGAACAGCAACTCCCGCAGCTTCTAACACGAAGATGCTTACCATTAATGCAAACGGCGATATCGTTGTTGCAAACAACAACGCCAATAATGCCTGGAGCATGGATGGCAATACAGCAGGTGCTGATAAGAAGATGGGAACGGTCGACAACTTCGCCACCAGTTTTATCACGAACAACACCGAGCGTATGAAGATCCTCAATAATGGCAATATCGGGATCGGGCAGTCAACACCAGGCAACCTGGTGGAGATCAATGGAACAAACACGTCTACCGGCGTATCGGGTCTCCGGTTGACAAACCTCGGTACGGCAACTACCGCTACAGCAAATACAAAGCTGCTCACGGTGAATAATAATGGAGATGTGATCGTTACCAACAACCCCGCTTCAACGATGTGGAACTACACAGGTAACGCCGGCATTAACGCGGCATTGAACTTCCTTGGAACAACGGATGATAAACCGCTTATCCTGAAATCAAATAATACCACGAACGTTGAAATGGGTCGCCGCGGTACACTGGGCCTGACTCAGGGTTATACAGACTACAATGATGATAACGAGATGCTGCTGCACATGAAATCTGCGGTACAGTTCTATGCCCCGGCCGCCCAGTTCTATAAACCAAAGATCTATGTTGATGCGAACGGCAACTTCCGCACGAAAGGAAGTTCAGCCGGAACGGATTACTTCGAGTTCGGTGCCACAGGATCAAACAACGATGGCGGTTTTGAATTCATCATCGGAGATGATGGTGATGAGCCGATCGTTTTCAAAAGCTATAACTATCTCACCGGTATGTCAGAAATGATGCGTTTGCAAAGCGGCCGTATGGCAGTTGGCTCGAACGCATTCGATGCCACAAACCCGGAGAAGCTATTGATCGACGCAGGCAATACAACATCGTATAACCTGATGACAGGAAAGGGTTCTATCAATAATTACCTGCAGATCAACGTACAGAACCGTAACTCGGGCAACCAGGCAAGTTCGGATATCGTTGCTACCGCCAATAACGGAAGCGAAAGCGATAAGTATATCGATATGGGTATCAACTCAAGCGGTTTTAATAATAATGCTTATCCAATGATCGATGGCGCAAACAACGCCTATCTTTATGCAACCGGAAACGACTTCGTGATCGGAAACGGCACAGCAAGCAAACCTCTTCGGTTCTTTACAGGAGGCTTTGCTGCATCCAATGAACGTTTAAGAATTGACGGAAATGGAAACGTTGGCGTGGGCACTACCACCCCAACAGCTTCGATGGATGTGGCAGGTACGTACAAAAATGGAGCAAAAGGAACTGTACAGAAAAATACGATCAGCTTTGAAGCGGCGACCAGCGGTAACACTTCGCTTGGATCAGCAACACTTGTTGTAGTGGGCCTTGGCTATGCACCGGCTGAAACAGACTTTAACTTTACCATTCCTGCAGCAAACCAGCCAACCAGTACAAGGGCGACAGTGACAGTCTCTTTCGACCGTGATCTTCCTGCGAATATAAGTATATCAGCAGCGAGACTTACCAGTACAACCAACGTGAAGATCAGGCTGGCCAATGCTGGCACCGCGGGTCAAACACTGGCGAACGGAACCAAATTCTACATCACGATCACAGAGTTTTGATCTTATGCTCAAACTTTGCAGATATATCGTTTTCTTTCTAATGGCCCTTCTGTGTTTTTTCATGGCAAAAGCACAGCAAGGCTTCTATGTACCTGCATCGGGAAAAATATTCTTTGTTGGAGACTCTGCTACCATCTTCTCTAATGTAAATAACCAGGGAAATCTTGGTATCGGAAAGAATGCAACAGTAAACTTTTCGGGACAGAACTGGAGTAACAGTACACAGTCACGCATCACCGATAACACCAGCAATGGTACAGGCGTAAGCGGCGAAGGCGGCTGGATCCGATTTATGTCGGACTCATTGAAGCAGCAGATCTCTGGCGGATATAATGCCGCAACCCACAGCGGGCCATCTTTCCCAAAAATAAAAGTCGACAATAAACAGGGTATTGAGCTGCTTGATGGCAGCGCAAAGACCAGGAACGAGATCAGTTTTCAGCAGGGACATTTCTTCCTTAATGACAACATACTTGTATTGGGGAATAATGATCCGGGGAAAATAAACGGGTATGATTCTGCACGGTATTTTGTTACGGGAAACCGGGCCGACCGCGGATTGCTTATGCGGGAAAATATCCGTCGCAGTGATGGCACGGTGGTATTTCCTGTCGGAAGTTTATCCCAGGCTTATACACCGGCGGCTATTCGCAATGGAAGCCGCAACGGGGATGACTATTTCGTGTCGGTATTTGATAGTGTAAGACGGAATGGGATCTCCGGTACTACGCTGATAAATGAGTCGGTCAACAAAACATGGCAGATCGGCAAAAGCAGGTTTCCGGGATCAGGATCATCCGAAGTATTTCTTCAGCACTTAACCAGCGAGGAAGGCAGCATATTTGCAGCCAATCGTCAGTATGCCTATATATCTGAATACAGGAACGGCAGATGGGATACGGTGTATCCGCAACATCAGCCTATACAAGGTAATCTTACAACGGGAAGTCCTTTAGGCAATAGTGGCCTGAACGAACGGGTAATGATCTCTGATATATCAAAGAATACCTTGCTCACAAAATTCACCGGTAGCAAAGAGCTCTTCGTTGGATCATGGCTTTGGTTTAACGCCTTCCGCATTGATTCGATGCGTGTAAGAACATACTGGAAAACGAAACCGGAGATCAACGTCAATCACTTTGTGGTTGAAAGAAGGCTGAGTACAGAAACAGTGTTCAGTCAGGTCGGAAGCGTTCCAACCCAGGCGCAGAACGGATATAGCACTACCACCCTGAGCTATCAGCTGGTCGATATTCCGAACCGTGATAAAGGCATCAGCTTCTATCGACTGCGTTCTGTAAAAAATGATGGCACGTTCAGCTTCTCCGATACAGTAGCCGTAGCTCCTTATCCGGGAGAATACAATATCAATCTCTGGCCGAACCCATCTACTGGAAACTTCTTCCTGAGCATACATAAAACACTTCCTGCTAAAGCGGTGGTGATCTGGAATGCGATCGGTCAAAAAATAAAAGAAGAACCGGTGAATGGCCGAAGCATCATCCCGATGTTCCTGCCGATACAGGGTGCATACTTTGTGGGAGTCGTGCTCACAACGGGGGAAGTTATTGAAACGAAGAAGTTGATCATAGCAGGGAAGTAGGGTGTTGGGGGCGTGGGTTTGGGAGGTTCGTATAACTGGGCATCCCGTTACCGTCTTCGCGAGGCTTTAAACCTAACATCTGATAAGATCTTAAAGTGGCTAAAGTCGGAACCTCAGCGAACTGATCCAACAAACATCCCAAACCTTCCAAACCTCTGACACTTATAAAACCTCTGCCCTCCCCAATGTTAACTTTTACCGGAAAAGCAAAACTTAACATTGAATATTTCGGGCCAATGTTAATTTTAGGTTACTAAATCGTAAACTATTAGTATGGCAAAAGAAAAAGCGGTTTCTGCAAAGAAACAGGCACGTCAGCAAATCGTGGTGCAACTACAAACAGCTCTTCCTGGAATCCTGGAAGCATTGGGGCAGAAGGAATTCGACAGCCGTTTGAAAAAAGTATCAAAGATCCTTACAGAAGGCATCAAAGTAAAATCTCCTAAAAAGGCGAAAGAAGTAAAGAAGGTAAAGATCAAACAGGCAGATAAAGAAAAAGCCGCTTAGTTATATTCTTCCTCTTATCCGGCGTCTATCAACCGTTCACATAAGCCCAGGCTCATTGTCATACCCGCTCCACCGAGTCCGTTGATAATGGTCACACCAGCACCGGGCTGTAGCACAAGATGAGTTTCTCCATTCGTTAGTTTGGGATACACACCATTCCAGGTTTCCGTGATCAGGTTATTTTTAAAGCGGGCAAACTGCTGAAGGTAATCCAGGATCAGGTCATTGATAAACGCTTTATCAAAGGGGTCATGGGTCAGTCCATATTCATGTGAATCGCCTACCGTGAGCTCACCGGCACCATTCTGCGATACCATCACATGAATTCCCCATTTGATATGGTCTGGATATTGCGCTTCCAGTCTGCGCTTAAGAATATTCAATGAAGGAGCTGCTTTGAATGCGTGGTAATGCAACAGGGATAAGCCGCCACAAAGCGAGGGTCCGATCCGCCAGTTATCTGCCTGCGATTCGATCCTCATCATCTGCAATTTGCATTTGGTGATGGATTGCGCGGCATATAACTCCGGGTACAGGGTTTCGAAATCCGCGCCTGTGCAGATATATATTTCATCTGCATTCCAGGTTTCATTTCCTGACCTTACCAGGGGGTACTCCACCTGCGTAATAGCTTTGCCCCAAATGAACTGAACATCAAACTTTGCAGAAAGCCATTCAGGTATCTTGCGAATTGCCTCGCGCGGATCAACGATCAGTTCTTCCTGGCTGTATAAACCGCCGATAAGCTTCCCGGGTTTTACAGCAGGTGATCTTTGTAGTACGGCATCCGCGCTCAACAATTGATATTTTCTTCCCCGATAGATCTCACTCAACTCTTCGAGTACTTTCCATTCGTCTTTCTCATAAGCAAGATGAAGCGAGCCTGCTTCCTCATGCCAGATGTCGGCTTCGGTGCAGATCTGTTTCCACAATGATCGCGAAAGTTGGGCTGTTTCATAGGCAAGTCCGGCAGGCTGACCAATCGGCCATACCATCCCAAAGTTCCTGACGGACGCTCCAACAGCTCTCTGCTCCCGCTCGATAACTGTTACTTTATAACCTCTGACGGCCAACGCACGCGTTGTTGCCAGACCAACAATCCCCGCTCCTATTACTATCGCAGATCTCCCGGACATACTATGAAAATTTTTCTATGCTTTACTGTGATGATAACGGCCTCTGAAATACCTGTATGAGAACAAGACGCCTGCGATCCCCATTAAAGAACCGATCACAACGCCGTATGAATAGAACTCAGACCAGTTCAACTGCAATCGTATAAACTCTTTTGCCAGCATTACAGTCACACTTCCAAGATATCCAAACGCATCAGCAAAATAGATCAGAAAGCCCACATTGCCGGCAACACGGAATGTAGCGATCAATCGTTCAAAAAATATACAATTGAATGGAATGTATCCCATGTATAAACCCAGGCTGACCAATTGCATCCACGTCGCCCCATTCATCATTCCGTTAATGAACAATGCGGAAGAGATCCCTGCGATCAGGAACCCCGCAAGGATCACTACATGCACAAACGAAAACGCACGGATATTCTTCCTAATCAGCACCAGCATTCCCATGATCAGCAGGACCAGCAGGGAGGTATTCGTTTCTGTCCTCGTAAAAACAGAGTAGTCCGATCCGTACCCCAGCTCGTTCCAGATATTCGCCATATAGTTATCCCTGATATCACGCATGACCGTCAGGAAAAGATAGGTAACACTGGAGATGATCAGCCCTGCGCCAAACTGTTTCAGGAACTTTTTCCTGTCTGCAGACGTCATTGGTACCCGAACTGTCCGTTCCCGGCGATCATCATCATCCGGCGGTGGGATCCGCTCCAGCATTGACAGAAAGAATATCAGCGGAATAATGAAAACAAGTCCGGTAAAAAATGGCATCCAGTTCTCTGCAACATTCCATTCTACCATCAGCCATTTAGCTACTGTCCGGGTAAATCCTCCCGCGAAAATAAAACTGACAGCCATGACCGCTCCCATAAAGTCTGTTGTACGGCGCCCTTCGAGGTAGCTGAAGATCACGCCCCACATAAACCCAAGCAAAAATCCGTTAATGAACATTGGCAACATTCCCCATGGAGCGGGAAGTAATGCAAATAATAATAAGCAGATCCAGGCGCTGCCTGTCAGGATCATTCCTGTGCGGAAGCGTCCGAGTGATCTTAATTCGGAAATAAACCTGATACCATAAAACTTACTAAGCATGTATCCTACTACCTGACTGATGATAAGCAGGGTCTGGTAGGATATATTCCAAAAACGGAGGCCATCAAATGTCGCAACGGTAAAAGGCTTACGGTATGCATACACAGATGAATATGCCAGGAAAGCGGTAAGCGCCGCCAGTACGGCAATGATCATGCGTTTACCAGCGAGCCGCTGGTCTGTTGCTGCTATATCAGTCACGTGAAAGGATTAACGGGAGAAGTGAAGACAGATCAGGTAAAACAAAATCAGGGTCATAAGCGACCAGTTGTTCTGCGCTATAGGCGCCCGTTGTTACTGCCACAACAAGTCCACAGCCTGCATTACGCCCTTCGTTCACATCCACCTCCGTATCACCGATCTTTGCCACTTCAGCCGGGTCCGTGACACCTGCACGACGCATCAGCTCCTCTATCATTAACGGCTGCGGACGTCCATACTCCACTTCATCACTGGCGATCATATCATCAACCCACCCTTTCTGGCGCCACTGCAACCTGTTGATGATCGCATCCGCAATGATCCGTGGAAATCCTGTGTTCAATGCGATACGGATATTATGCTCTTTTAACTGTTGAAATACTTCTTCCGCATATGGCAATGCCATCACAGACGGATCATAGAGATAAAAATCCATCATCTCTTCTGTAAAATCTGTATGGATCGTTCCGGCATCGGCAATCCGTCCCCCGATCTTGGCGAGCAGCGCATTCACTGCAACGATCTTCTTCACTCCCATATACGGATATGTCTCCTGTAAGGAAACTTCATACCCGTTTCTTGTAAAAGCATTCCGGAATGCTTTTGCTACATAGTCCTCGTCTCTTAAGGTAGTTCCGGCGATATCAAAAACAACCAGTTTGATTGCCATGCATGTATTGTTTTGCGTTTTAAAAGTTTTTTTTCGGGGCCAACAGTTGACATTCATTCTTACTCAATCAGCAGAAAGATGATCAACCATCATGTTCCTGTATTTACTCAGTGGAGGGAGGGGTTGATGCTCCAGCTTCGCTTTCTCGTCCCACTGACGGAGACGGATATGCATATCAAAAAGCGGATCAGCTTCAAAAGCAGACGCCTCCTCGGCGGTCATACGGCCGCCCTGAAACGCCAGCGTTTTTCTGCTTGCCTCAGAAAGACGATTGTAATATTCTTCATTACTGAAAGTGAGATATCGTTTCGCCTGAACATGATTTCTGACAAGGCTGGCGATGTTTTCAGAAAAACCTTTCTCAAGCAGGAAGTCGGCACCAAGCTTTTCATGGTCCACTACCCCATATCCATCCATTTGTTTTACTTCCATGATATGTTCACACAGGTGACCGATATCATGAAAGAAAGCAGCGAGTATGATCTCTGTGTCATACCCTTCACTTTCCGCAAGTACAGCCGACTGGCACATATGTTCTATCTGCGAAACGGGTTCGCCTATATAGTCATCACCTCCAAATTTTTCGTAGAGGCTGATCACAAAATCTGCCGTTTGTTCAGGGGTTGATCTATCAGAAAACATCATAAATGATTATTTATCTAATGAAAGTGCTGGAAGAGTTTTGTGTGCCGGTTTAAACTCTTTACCCAATAGCGCCGCAATAGTAGCTGCGATCTGCCCCTGATAAGCCTGGGCTTTCTCTTTACTTTCGCCCTTCCTTTTCACAGATGGTCCGATAGCTGCAAACCACATTTCACTTGCCTCCGCAATACGTTGGCCATGATGTTTCCAGTTGCCATCTTTCGCGAGACCTCTGCCATGATCCGTAGTGATGAGCAGGGTCGTTTTATCTTTATAACCTGGTGTTGATTGAATGTATTGCCAAAGCTGACGGATCCAATCATCTGTATGCTGCGCTGCATCAAGATAGAAATCATACATACCGCCATGCGCAAATTCATCTGTATCCCCCAAACCGAAATAGATCAGTTTTGGACGATGCGCTTTCATGTATTCAAAAGCCAGGTGAAACGTTGCTACATCCACACGTTCGCCACGATGGAAGATCTTCGGCATTTCATGTTGCAGCTTGTTATACAACTCTTCACCAGCGGTGAGTTTTCCGGGAAGTTCGCGATAGCCATCGTTCACCAGCAACCCGGAACGCTGAGCATTAAAGATGTAAGAGTAAACATCCCATGAACCAAAAACAACAGCTTTGCCCTTGTATTCGGGAAGTTTATTCAGGTATTCAAAAACATTTTCGTTCCTGTTAGGGATCTTATCGTTTGAATTAACAGACGTATCGGGAAATCCTGTGAATATTTCATTGTAACCGGGATAGGAGAACCAGTAAGGGTTCGCGTTGTTAAAATAGTTACCATACTGCCGATTGCCAAGCAGAACACCCTTTGAAGCAATTTCTGACCAGAAGAATGGCAGTAGTTTCTTTCTTCGTTCATCAGCAGTCGGAGCCCAGAAATTTTCCTTTACGTAATCAGTGCTGTATTTGGCAGCAGTATCAAATGTAAGCAGGCTGTCTGCGCCTCCGAATACTTCCTGCCAGCGAAGACCGTCCATCGTCACCACAACAATGTTTTCCGATCTGCCTGATTGAGCAAAGGAAGTAGTAATAATTAAAATGGTTGAAAGGCCAAGTAACAGTCTTTTCATACTATTTAGCTTTATGAGTAAGTTGTTTATTCGATTTTGATCTGTAGGGACCGAAGCTGGACTTTACCCGCAGATCGTTTGTTGTATCATCGAGGACGATCACATAGTAAGTCTCGCCACCAGGTAGTACACGCACGAGTACGTGTCCCTGCTGACTTTTATAGGAATGATCGATCAATGAACCGATCACGAGACGGTTAGCTTCCAGCATATTTGTCGCGAAGAGATCGCGTGGGCCACTATAGATATGCTGATTGGTCATCCGGGCGAGCACTTCATGCCCTGGATGATCTGACGACCATGTTTGTCCGATCCAGACAGAAGGCTTCAGTGTTTTCACCATATATTCATTTACCGCATCGCGGTTCCCGTGATGATCAGTCACAGCCACATCCACCTCTCCCACTACACGTGCTATGGGTGTCTCCACATCGCGCAAAGGGTTATCACCCGGAAAAACATTCCCGGGGTTATCACCACCGGTATAGTAAGTGAACGGCCCATAATTAACCGTCAATGCAAGACTCAGGCTGTTTTCGTCTGGCCAGGTCTTTCTGTTTGAACTGTCAATGGGCGGAAAATGGGCCACGATAGTGCTGTCTTTACCATTCCAGATCCACTGATTGCTTTTTATATTCTGTATAAAAAAAGATGGATAAGCAGCCGGCTGATTACGTAGGACCAATTGCCGGTGACTGCCGGCCCGTAATGAAGAAGCTTTCATCCCGTTATGCATGGCTTCATCGAGCCATGAAAAATAGTTTTTCATCGTACGTCCAAACTCAATCTCACCACCGCCATATTTATCGGAAAACCTTTTCAGATCATAGGGATAATTGTATGAGGGGAAGCCACGATCGATCAGTTCATCGATCTTCATCATAGATCCTATGCCGGTCATTCCTGTAAGGATATATTTTCCTGAAGAAGATACAGGAGCTGTTGGATACCATGCCCCGAAATGGTCATCATGGAAGTGAGTGATCAATGCGTAATTAAGGTGGTCAGCAGGGGAAACCTGTTTGATATAATTCGCGATCCATTCATAAGGCTTACGCGATGAATCAGGTTTGATCGAAGCATTTCTCGGAGTGAAGGTGCGCTCATCGAGCGGAGATAATTCACCGGCATCGATCAGCATGGTGGTCGCATCAGGGAGGATCAGGAATGCGGCATTCCCTCTGCCTGTGTTTATATGATGGATATCCAGGTATCCCTTCTGCCACGCAGGCAATACACTTCCCGGCACAGGCTGCTGCGCGAGGGAACTAAAGCTTATCAGTAAAAAAATAGCTGGCAGGTAAAATCGCATACACTTGTTTTGAAAAAGAAGCAGGGCATAGACATGCCCCGCTGCATCTAACTAACTGCTTGTTTCAAAAAAAGAGAGTTTACTGCAACAACCACATTTTGGTGTTGACATCATCTGTTCCTCCCTGGCGCTTTACCGCTTCTGCCCTATTCTCAGGGTTCAGTGATTGAGCTGCCAACGGATAAATATATCTTACAGGAACTTTGTTACCATTGAGATTGCCGGAGCCAGGTATGATGGCCGGCATATTGGTCCTGCGCCAGTCAAACCACGCTTCAAGCCCATTGAAATAGAGAGACACCCATTTCTGCAAAGCGATCTTTGCGAGTTTCTCATCACCAGTGCCGGTATACGCCACTTTTGCCTGAGCCAGGTATCCCGCAGGCATATCGATGTTCAGGTTATAGGATGCCGGCACAACAGCTTTCCAGTAAGCGAAGTTCGCGTTGATCCCGTTTGCATAGTAGGTAGAAGCATCCCCCGTTGTGATCATTCCTTTTTCCCTTGCTTCCGCAAGCAGGAACTGCAATTCCGCATAGGTCATCCATAAAGCACGTGGTGCGTCTGGAACCGGCGCCTGTTGGTTGTTGTCGTTACAAACCAGGCAGGCGAAAGTGTACCCCACGCGGGATACTCCCTGAACACCACCGTTATAAGCAAGCGCATCCACATCGTTCAATCCATTAGGGATACCTTCCATTTTCGGCGTACCCGCGGCAACAGAGCGCTGGCTCGGCCTGGCGAATACATTGATACGTGTGTCGTTCAATTCAGCAAGACGATCAACCAGCGTTTTGCTCACACGGAACTCATCAAAAGATCCAACGCGGTTGCCATACAGCGGCCACTGGTAAGGTGCAGCCGCCATGTATTTCAGCTCTGCGTTATCACTATTCCCTTCAAAAACAGGATTTGCGGATGGATTACTGATGATCGCCTGTAGATCAGCATTCACATTTTTCTTTTTCGAGATACGCATCATGTAACGGATGCGAAGCGAATTGGCAAGTTTCCGCCATTTAGCGATACCAGCAGGGCCTCCACCGAAAAGGATATCCCCGCTCAGGTTCGCTCCTGAAGTTGCGAGCGATTCATTGGCTTTTTTCAGGTCAGCAAGGATACCACTATATATATCTTCCTGCTTATCATACTTAGGTCGATAGATCGCCTCTGTTTTACCTTTACCAGCTTCTGTATAAGGAACGTCTCCGTAAGCATCCGTCAGTTGAGCAAACATCCATGATTTCAGGATGAGTGAAACGCCGTAATACGGGTTTGATGCATCATTATTTGTGATCACAAAGATGTTCTGAAGGTTGCGGTAATTATCATATACCACGTTCCAGATATCGTTTCTTTCATTCCAGTTATAGCGGTCTTCATTCACAAACTGGATCTTTGCATGATGCTGGGCAACGATGTTGCCAATACCCCAGGCTTCATTCACCTGTCGGTCCATCATATTTTTGATCACACCACTGATGAGAAGATCTGCTGTTACAGCGGTTGGGTTGTTCTTGTTATCGTTTACGTCTTCAAAATCTTTGGTACAGCTTGCCAGCGTTGTAAGCAGTAACGCCGGTGCCAGGAATATTTTCAGAAGTTTCATGTCTTTTCTTTTTTTGATGAGGGTTAGAGTTTGAAGCTAAGATTAACACCGTAGCTGCGTGAGCTTGGCAGGCTCATGTTCTCAATGCCGGGAACAGCTGTTCCACCTGAGTAACCCATTGTTTCAGGATCCACGTGAGGCACTTTATCCCACAGGAACAGGTTTCTTCCTACCAGGGAAATAGTTGCGCCACGGATCGGCAGTTTACCAAACACTTTGTCCGGAATGGTATAACCGATCTGCAGTTCGCGCAACTTCACAAAAGAAGCATCATACATTACACCTTCGGCAATACCACGGCCGTTCGTCCATGCACCATGCCATTCTCTTGCTGTAAGCTTTTTTGTATTCGGAGTAAAACCGCCAGCGCCATCAGCGACAACACCCTGACCGATCACACCATTGCCTGGTTTTGTAAGATCATACCCGTCTGCACGACCTTCGAGTGTTTCCATAATAATCCCACCTTCGCGGCCAACTGTCTGCGTGAGTGAATTCAGCACGCCACCCTGGCGGATGTCAAACAGGAAGCTTAAACGAATTCCTTTATAGCTCAGTGCACTTCCAGCACCCATCAGCCAATCAGGATTGTAATTACCCATGAGCTGACGGTTAGTTGTTGGAACAGGGCGACCGTTTGCTGCGAAAACCATTTGACCAACGTACTTGCCAGAACCATCATAATAAGGTGCGTTCTGATCAGTGTTCTGTACACGTGCAAAGCCAATACCGTAGAGATTCCCCATTCTTTCACCAACTCTTGCTTCAACACTTACGCTGTTCATACCAGCCATTACATAGTTATTAAGACCGTCGCTCAGTTCCAACACTTCACTTCTGTTGGCAGAAAAGTTGATGAATGCATCCCAGCTAAAGTTCCTTTGTTTGATGATCGAAGCATTCAGCATTACTTCCACGCCATAGTTCTTGATCATACCCGCGTTGATCTTACGGGAAGCATAACCCGAAGTAGGATCGAGAGGAAGGTTCAGGATCTGGTTTTTTGTGCGGCTTTGATAATAAGTGATATCAACACCGATCCTGTTATTCAACAGGCGGATATCTGTACCAAATTCATAAGCAGAGCTGATCTCTGGCTTCAGGCTCAGATTCGCCAGGCTGTTTGTTTCGCCATAGATCTGTGAAGAATTGAAAGGTTCGCTGCGGTTATATGTCTGCTGGAAAGAGAAAGGATCAGTATCGTTACCCACCTGCGCAAAACTTGCACGAAGCTTCCAGAAGCTGAACACCGAAGGAAGGCGAACGATATCACTCATCACTGCGCTTGCCGCTACGGAAGAATAGAAATAACCGTTGCTTTCAACACCCTGGCTTTTCAGATCTTCCGGGATTGTAAGCGAACTGCTCCAGTCATTACGACCGGTAAAATCCAGGAACAGTTTGTTTTTCCATGACACACCTGCTGAACCATACAGGCTATTGATACGTTTCGCAATATTTGTTTGCTGAGCGACCAGTGCTATACGGGAGTTGTTCAGGCTATAGATACCCGGAATGTTCAACTGGCCAGCTGCCTGTTCATTGAATCTTGAAGTCTGGCGCATCTGGTTGCCACCAACTGTAGCATTGATCGCAAAATCCGGATTGATATTTTTATTGAATGAGAAAAGGAAGTCGGAGTTGCGCTCTTCATTCACGATACCCACTTCACGGTACTCACCAAAAGGGAAACGCTGCGTGCTGAATGCCCGTCTGTACTCACGACGTTCATTGCTCCAGTCTGTTGCAGTACGCAATTGCAGGCTCAGCCAATTGGTAAAATCATATTTCAGGTTAACATTGCCAACGATCCGATCATAATACTGTCCGTTCGTGTTTTCCATAACGGTCAGGTAAGGGTTATCGTGGTAGTTATAGTTCCAGCTATACTGACGCTGATTTTCCAGGCTGTATGGACGCGAGCCATCGAGGCCCATCTGCCAGAGTCTTTTCATATCGCTTACTCTTACAGAAGCGGGCAACCAGCAGTTGAACAGGTACATCAGGCTTTCTGTACCATAGCTGATCGAAGGGCGGTTATCACTTTCACTTTTGATATAGCTTACAAAAGTGCGGACAGACAATTTCGGTGTAAGATTATAACCACCGGATACAGAAACTGTATTTCTTTTAAGGTCCGTGTTTGGCACCATTCCTTTCTGATCAAGATTGGTGTAACTCAAACGGAAATCACCTTTATCATTGCCCCCAATGAGAGCAACGTTGTTGGTGAATGTATTTCCTGTATTAAGGAAGTTCTTCAGGTTGTCCACATCAGGAGTCCAGGCAGTCGGAGTGATCACCGTTCCCGGCGTGTTCAGATCGCCGCCAAAGAACTGTGTAGGCTGACCATTCAACGTGCGCGGGCTATTGAATTGCGGGTAAAGCTGACCTCTGAAAGAAGGTCCCCAGCCTTCATCTGTTCCGTCGGCAAGTCCGCCGCCGCCGCCATTCACGAAGGCAAAGTCTCCGCCACTACCATTACCCTGACCATACACTGTTTGATATTCAGGAAGTTTCAAGGCAGTTTCAAAAGTAAGGTTGCTGTTTACTTCAATACCAATGCCTTTCTTTTTGCCACCACTTTTTGTTTTGATGAGGATCACGCCGTTCGCGGCGCGTGAGCCATATAACGCAGCAGCAGCGGGACCTTTTAGAACGCTCATGCTTTCAATGTCATCAGAGTTAAGAAAGCTTGCGCCATTGCCAAAGTCCACTTCAAGGTTCCCCCTGCCTGATCCGCCGGAGATTGCATTGCTGATGGGAACACCATCTACCACATACAATGGTTGGTTCTTATTAATATCGACTGAGCGCTCACCACGAATGGAAACTCGTGCAGAACCGCCGATGCCGGAAGGACTACCCACCACTGTTACACCAGCAACTTTACCTGCAAGCTGGTTTACAACGTTGGTTTCCCTTGCAACGGTCAGGTCTTCACCTTTCACTTCCTGGATCGCATAACCCAGTTTCTTCTTGTCTTTTTTAATACCGAGTGCTGTAACAACTACTTCGTTCAGATCCTGAACATTTGCTGTGAGTTGTACGCTGGATGACTCACCAGCTTTTATTTCACGCGTACCAAAGCCAACGCTTGATATCACAAGGATATCACCATCATTGGCGGAAATTGTGAAGGAGCCGTCTTCAGCGGTCATTGTTCTTTTGTCTGTGCCTTTTACTACTACAGTAGCACTGGACACGGGCTGATTATCCGGAGACAATACTTTACCAGCGATGTTCTTTTGAGCCATCGCAATACAGGAGATTGTCAGGAATAAGAATGTCAGGATAATCTGGGCAAAGCGAGGATAGTTGGGATAATGCATATCTCAATCAGTTTGATTTGGTTTGTCGATGCCGCGAAGGTGGAATTGTAATGTGAACTGATTCTTATACTAAGATGATCTAATGATTAAGAAAACTTAAACAGAATGGAACTTTGGGAGTATTGATAGATACTTATTTATCCAACCGGCGTAGGAGGAACGCCGCGAACGCGGCGATACGCGGAGAGCGCGGCGATACGCGGAGAGCGCGGCGATACGCGGAGAGCGCGGCGATACGCGGAGAGCGCGGCGATACGCGGAGAGCGCGGCGATACGCGGAGAGCGCGGCGATACGCGGAGAGCGCGGCGAAATACAATAGCTGCTCTTTTCGTTGCGTCCGCCGCGTATCGCCGCGTTCGCCGCGTTCCACTTATGCCAATCAGATATTTGAAAGTGCTTTTTATAGTGAGTACTCAGATCACTCTTTGATTTTCAACGCTGCTAACAATTTCCGGAAGATCTCCGTATTCTCATATACACCGCTGAACAAATGCGATTGCGGCCCATAAGCAAAAACGGGAACAGGAAGTGCCGTATGTCCACCAGTTGAGAACTGGCCACTGATATATCCTTTATTATAATCTCCGCCAACAAGCGTCAAACCGCCCGTTTCATGATCGGCGGTCACCACCACCAGCGTTTCTCCATTAGCATCTGCAAATTCCATTGCTTTACCAACCACCTGGTCAAAATCCATCAGTTCGGTTACTACAAAAGGAAGTTTATTTGCGTGTCCGCCATGGTCAACCTTTGCGCCCTCAAGCATCAATAAGAATCCATCTTTATTCTCTGACAATACGTTGATAGATTTTGTGAAAGCATGTTGCAGCCATTCGCCGCGTCCTTGTATTCTGTAAAGCCCAGCGATCGAATCAATAAGCATCCATGGTTTGGCGGCGCCGCCACTCACCTTGTCAAACGAGCTCACCAAACTGAACTTTGTCTCTACTGCTTTAAGAAGGGAATCCTTCAATGAAACCGGAGCTTTGCCCATGATAAGATCAACATTGGAAGCCAGCAGATCTTTTAGCATACCTGAGCTGTTGCCTCTATCCGACTGATGGCCATAAAAACTCGCTGGTGTTGCATCCGTGATATCACCACTGGTTACAACGCCCGTTTTCATTTTTTTCTTTCTCACCAGGTCCGTGATCAGCACAAGCGGCTTGCCTGTATGATCAACACCAACGGCCCTATTGTTAGTTTTTACACCCGAAGAAATGGTCGTTGCTCCTGGAGCAGAATCAGTAATATAATTATCGTAAGAGCTAGTCTTGGATAATCCAACATATCGCATGTTGAACACATTCAAGGCGCCATGGTTGGTGGTATATCCTGCATACCATTGTGGCAAACCCGTTCCATCTCCGATCAACAAAATGATATTTTTTACCTTCTTATCTTTGCCATCATTCCGGTAGGTGGGTCTATACGGCTTATAACTTTCTTTTGATGTGTACGTGCGATCTGCCAGCTGAGAAAGAAACTTACTAAGCCCCCTGACCTGATCAGTATTGATATAATCAACGCCAAGTCCAATAAAGCTCTGCCAGCTGTTCAGGATATCAGGAGCATTCCAAAAGCGAACCTTCTTATTGAGTGCGTGTGCTTTTCTAATTGCTGACTGCACTGCTTCCAGATCCTTTGCCACCATTCGTTCCAATCCATTCCACTTTGAATAGGAAGTGAAATTATCACTCAGCATTACGATCTTTTTCAACTGATCTTCAGTATAAGTTTTTTTCAATTCTCCATCGAACATGATCCACGGAGGGTAAGAAGCATATAGTTCAGGTGCAGGCCGGCTGCCCGTAATGACGATCTGTAAAGAAGGGTTAGCTACCAGAGCCGGAAACTGCATCAGTTTCTCCACCAGTTTATCCAGCAAAGGATCGGCGGGCGTCTTTAAATCAATCAGTAACTGAAGTGTCCTTTCCTGGTTTGCATAAACATATCCTTTATTACTGATCGTGCGATCCGAAAGCGGCTTCAGGTAAAGCGAATCCAACAGCCATCCACGGGAAAGCTGCGAGCTGTCATGCGCTACGACGATCTCACCATTTACCAGGAACACATCCACTTCTATCGACCCAAATCCTTCCTCCCACGCCATACGGAAGGGAGCTTCGCTTTCATAGTCGTTATGCGAATGAGCATTGGCAACAGAATAACTCGCAGGCTGAGCCATCAGACCCAGCGGTACAAAACAGATCAACAGGATAAATAAATTCTTCATCATAAAAATAAAACCAGCCCCAAAAAGGAAGGATGAAAAAAGATGTGACGAAAAAAGTTTCAACAAATATAACGTGCTATCCGGCAAACATATTAAAAGCCTGGCCTTCGCAGACCGGATCAGGTTACGATTTTATTATGTTAATGTTAATAGGTGATAAAAGAAGTCACCCCGGGGAACCGGGGCGACTATCACATGAGAAAACTTGCCGATATAGTTATTTAATCATTCAAACCGGGCTCGAAATTAGGAAGGGCATGTAAAGGGAATATTATGGATAGGTTATGGGAGTTTTATGATTGAAAGGAAGCCTTTAGCATGCCTTCGGGTTGAATGAATAGATTTACTGGCGTAGGGGAACGCGGCGGCCGCGGCGAACCGCAGAGATCGCGGCGAAAACAGCCTGGGAAATATTGTATTTCGCCGCGCTCGCCGCGGTTCGTTGCGTTCGCCGCGTTCCTCCTACGCAAGACTATCGAGGATATGACCCTTACCTCTTCCGCAACAACGCTTCCAGATAATAGTAATCCGCATAATTGATCGGAACATCGATCTCGCTGTTCGCTGGCTTATTTCCGGTGCTATGAATGAGAATGAATCCTTTATTCTCTCCAATCGCAGAGCGATAGCTTTTAGTAAGACTATTCATGATCTTATCTGCAAAAGCCTTATACGTTTTCTTCTGCATACTATACCCGCTCAATTCATACAAACCGGATGCGATCACAGCTGCTGCAGATGCATCACGGGAAACGGATGGAATACCCGGATCTTTAAAATCCCAGTAAGGAACAGCGTCAGCAGGCATTGCCGGATGTTTCAACAAATAATCCGCAACGTTCTCGGCTTGTCTTAAATACACCGGATCTTTTGTTTCGCGATAGCACATCGTGTACCCATACAATGCCCAGGCCTGACCTCTTGCCCATTCTGATTCGTCGCTGTATCCCTGGTGCGTTACCTTGCTGCGTACTTTTCCGGTGATCGTATCATATTCCACTACGTGCCAGGTGCTGTAATTATCACGGAAATGATTTTTCATAGTGGTGTTGGCGTGAGCAACAGCGATCTTATAAAAAGAGGAATCTCCCGTCAGCTTTGTTGCTTCAAACAGCAGTTCAAGATTCATCATATTATCGATGATCACGGGGAACTGCCATTTCTCTTTATGATGATCCCAGGAACGGATCGCGCCGGTAACCGGCCTATAGCGGGTAATCAGCGTTTTGGCTGATTGAATGATGACTTCTTTATAGTAGGGATCTTTCGTCAGTCGATACCCATTACCGAAACTGCAATAGATCTTAAAACCCATATCATGCGTAACGCCGTTGAGCTTTTCCTTTTCGATCAATCGGGTGAAACTATCTGCTTTCTGTTTCCATTTCTGATCTCCGGTCAGTTCATAGAAATACCAGAGTTCTCCCGGGAAGAATCCGCTTGTCCAATCGCCGGACGCCACCAATTTCAACTTGCCTTCTTCCACTGTCCGCGGCGAAACCAGGTTAGCTTTTCCTTCACGCGCATTGGGGATCTCACTCAGCAAAACAGCTGTTTGCCTTTCCGCATCTTTTACAATTGCCGACAGCTTTTGTGTACAAGCTGAAAATACGAGTAGCGACGAGAACCCAACACTAAATACAATACGTTTCATACTATAATGTTTATGATCAACCTCAGATAATATTATAACCAGATCAGCGGATTTCTGACCGGCAGATTTCTGATCACTTCAGCCTCCTCCGGCGAATGATCCAGTGCTTTCCAGGTTTGCAGCCATTGCTTGTTGTTAAACCTTGCCGTACCAAAAACAAGAAAAGGCTGCGCGACCGGCCAGTTATTCCAGTACATCACATCCTGCTGAAATGTCCATTTACTCTTGTCCTTTATAAATGGATATAAAAAGTCGATTCCTTTTTTCATATTCCTGCCATCCGGCAAAGTGAAAGACCAGAGATCATCTTTGGGAGTGGACAATACCTGGCAGATCGTAGTCATCGCATCAAGGTTGAAGATAGAATACCCATAAGGCTTGGTGCGCCTCAGCTCCAGCGGAAAACTACCATCAGCAGCCATTTGCTCAGGAAGCAGTTTGGATTTGAACCGGTCTTTACAAAAATCCAGTACTCTTTTATTATTGGTGAACTGTGCGAACACTGCCACCTGCATCACCCAACAGGTGCCATGATTATTTTTCGCCTCGAGTTCCGCTTTTCCATATGGATGTGTTTCCAGCCATTGGATGTAAGCTGAAAACCATTGCTGAAAGAAAGACCATGAAGTTTTGTCCATTGCTTTGGAAAACTGGATCGCCATAAGGCCTTTCACTACTTCCATCAGTTGGATCGTATCGATGATGCCGATGCCTCTTCCCGTTGCACGGCCTTTGATTGCTTGCGCGAACAAGAGTGAGGGGTTCATTCTTGTTGCAGTATCGGTAAACCACGCATTGCAGTGCCGGATGATCTGCCTTGCATATTTCTCATCTTTGGTGATCGTATAAGCGGACGCCAACGATCCGATGACTCGGCTGAAGCGGATCATCGCTTCGCGGTGCGCGACGAAGTTGTCCGGATTTGTCAGGCCATCTCTTTGCACATACGGACTATCCACATGCGCAGGATCTGGCCACCAGTAATCTCCCTCCGAATAGAAATCATGAATTCCACCGGCGCTACGTGACGCGCGGCTTGCAGTTACGGTGACGGGCTCAAGAAGCAAAGCGGAATCGGCCTGCCTGATCACTTGAGCATGCAGTGTACTGATCACTTCTTTTTTTATCTGCGGAGAAAAAACTGTCTCTGCGCGGAATGAAAGAAAGCACACACAAACCAGTATAATAAATATTCTGTTCATGTTGATTTAGTTTTTATAGAGTTCATCCCATTTCACACCTGCTTCCTTCGACTGTATCTCAAACAATGACGATGGTTGCAGGCCTTGCTTATTCTGCCCTTCCCATACAGCATCGGGTCTTCCTTTCAATCGTCCTTCATATTTTTCGCCTTTCAAGCCGATCACATAATTCTTTCCGGATACCCAGGGATCCTGGATAGCTGCTTTTGATACGGTGCAGTTCCAGATCACCTGGTTGGCCCCAGCCCACCCATGACCCGTTCCCCAGTTACCCCGATCCTGCACATTGATCTCTCCATCGGTTTCGATATTATCATACAATGTTCCCACTGCCCAACGATGATGCGGGCCAATATCGGCGTGCGTTTTTTCCGCCTTACTCCGGAAGAATACATTCGGCCCTAAAACTTTTGCACCAGTCACATAATCATGACGCCCATCGGATGCATAACAATCGACAAAAAGATTCTGCTGTCCATCATTGTTAAACGAATAACGGCGTCCGCCGGTGATCTGTGATTTAGCATCGATAGATCTGCAATGCTGGACAGTGATATTTTTGCTTTGCGAACCGAGGTTCACACAGGAATAGCCGAAGAAGGTTGCCTGTACATTCCTCACCCAGCCATTTTCCACTTTATTGAATGAAACCGCATTCCATCCATGATCTTCATCCACATCACTGGCGTATTCAGATTCAAAAGAAAGATCCTCCACACCAACTTCAGTAATACGACCATTGAATGAATACTGATAGACCTCACCGCCACCATATTGATCTTCCATGGCCATCACAACAGGATTGTCGATGAAGATGCGATTACCTTGGATCTTTGTTATCTGTCTTTCAAAATGCAGATCATACTCTTTAGCCGGCCATTGCCTTGTTCCGGAATCCCGTACTTCAATCTGATCCATTTTCAGATCCGTGATCCATTTTTGCGTACCGGGTCTGAATACAACAATCCGGTCTCCCTGTTTCAAATCTTTTGCATCTGTAATCATGAACGATTTTGCTCCAACAGGCACATACCTGTCCGTGATGCGTTTTCCAGTACCGGGAAGTTCTTTCAAATTACCTGAACCGGAAACGGAGATAAGCGATCGTTGCCCTTTGCCTGTTGCAATCAGTTTGGTTTCATCGCCCTCACCGCGCAGAACGATTCCGCCGGCACCGACCTTTATCGTTCCCGATATTTTATACGTTCCTTTCTTTAATAAGATCGCTCCCCGAAATCCGTTTGCGGCAACCGGCATTTTGGATACTTCGTCAATTGCCTGCTGGATCACAGCAAGGTCATCACCTGCAGATGGCGTTACGGATTTTACGACTTTCACCAATGGGATCTGGCGTTGCTGGTGATAATAGCCCACCCCACTGAAATCAGGAATAATATTTCCTTTTTCATCTGGTTTGTATTCCAATCGTCCATCCTTTCCGGGGTGGACAAATGCGGATGTCCATTGAGCGCGCAATGACATGCAGATGAAAGAAAGTAGCAGAACTGATATGATTCGATGCATTCGTTATAAATTTTAATTCCATTCGAGGCATGATTGGCGTAGCAGTAACGCGGCGGACGCAGCGACACGCGGCGAGCGCAGCGAAATACAATGTCTTCCCTTTGGCTGTTTCGCCGCGTACGCTGCGTATCGCCGCGCCCGCCGCGTTCCCCAATCCGCCAATCTTATCATAGATCTATAAACACAGTCTTGAGTCCCTCTGATTTTACACTGATCTTATTCACCGCATTATTTGCCTTAACACGGATCACCGCTCTTCCATTATACAACTGCACATAACGCGATCCGCTCGAAGTCCCCAGGTCATCGATCAGCTCTCCATCTCCGATCATACCGAAACGAACAAATGCTGCGGCATCCAAACATTGAATGCCTTTATCATCCACCAGCTTCACCTCTACAGTGGCAATGTCTCCTTCCTGCTTCACTTTCTCCAGTATCATCTTCGCAGGCTTTCCCCATTTCTCCGTTTCATACCGGAAATGAACAGAATCTTCTACCTGTACCTTTTTTTGTTTTGCGATAACTTTTACTGAATTATCACCCTTGTTAAAGACTACATCCCAGTGTAATCCTGCCGCTGGAAAAGATTGTACATTCCGTTTCTTTGCGCCATAGCTTTTACCATTCACCCAAAGCTCCGCTTCATCACAATTGGAATAAACTTTCACGGTCTTTGCTTCACCTTCATCACCCCAGCGAACCGGCCATGAATGACCGTAGATGTGGACCATTGGCTTGGTTGTCCAGTATGACTGGAAGACATAATAACTTTCCTTTGGTGTAAAATCCCTTTCCACCACACCTTTCTGGTTCATATAAGGAACAGGATTATCCGGCCTGATGGGAGTGGCGAAATCTTTGAATACCCATTGCGCAGAACCTGTCAACCACGGCATGTTTTGTTGTTCTTTCAAATGCCAGTCGAACAGGTTTACGATATAGCTTTCACTCCAGTCTCCATCTTTTGAAACGCGCGCATTACCACCAAAAAGAGAAGCATCACCGGCACGTTCGTCACCACCATTTCCCGTGCGGATCTTTTGCAACTGGTTATCCGGGTTTTCAGAATGCCGGCCTGCATGACTATCACCTCCCCATTCCGCATGAAAGAAATGATCAGTCTTTCCATATTCAGCTTCTGTGATCGATCTGTATTCGGTATAAACGCCGCGGTACCAACCAGCCCAGATAGAAGGGGAGTAGACGTCCACGATGTCTTTACAAAAATCACAACGGCGGATAGAGGTAAGACGGGAGTCATCCAACTTATGCGAAAGATCATGCAGCTCTTTCATGAACACACGGATCTTTTGCTGATCGAATTCAGGAAAATCACCGGGCCAGTCATTTTCATTTCCCAGTCCCCAAAGGATCACCGATGGATGATTATAATGCTGCTCGATCATATTCGTGAGCATCCGTCTCGCCTGTTCTTTGTAAATATCTCCACCCAAACCACCCCGGCACCAGGGGATTTCTTCCCACACCAATAAACCGAGACTGTCACAAAGATTCAACGCGATACGTGATTGCTGATAGTGCCCAAGACGGATGAAGTTCACGCCCATATCCTTCATCAGTTTTATCTCGGTACGGATCATCTCTTCCGTCATCGCCGCACCAACACCTGCATGGTCTTCGTGTCGGTGCGTTCCATTTAACAAAAGTCTTTTGCCATTCAGCATAAATGGCCCTTTCTTCACAAACTCAAAATGACGAAAACCGATCCTTTCTGTCAATACACTGCTATCGTTCCCATTTTTTATCGTCACTGATACAGTATATAGCTTCGGATTGTCAGTTGACCATAGCACCGGAGATCTTACAGAAAATTCGTTGAGCAAAAGATCACCGGATAAAGACGACAGCTCTTTATTGATCTGAGCGATCATCTTTCCGCCCGGATCAGTTAAGCGGACCGTTGCATTACCGCTATTCTTTTTTGCCGGATCATACAATCTTGCCTTTACCACGAGCTTGCCCAGTTTTCCTGCATTGTCCACCGTTGGCAATGCAAAGATCTTATCAATAGAAACCGCCGGTGTATATACAAGGTTCAGATACCGGTATAGCCCTCCATAAACAGTAAAATCCGAAAGGCTTGAAGGGATCATTTCGAGGTCACGGGAATTATCGGTCCTGATCACCAATGGCACTTTCCCTCTGAATTGCTTATTAAAAACATCAGTTCTTTTAAATGCCTCAACCGCATCGGTGATATCAATAGTAAATTCATCGTAGCCACCAACATGGCTGCCTACCTTCACGGTGTGAATGTATACATCCGTTTTTTGTCCTGCTCCTTCGAAATGCAGCAGCACACGTCCGCCAGTGTAAGGGTTGTTGACCGCGAGTTGGGTTCTGTACCAACCCGGTCCCTGGTAATAGTTCACATCCGGATCAACAGCATCACGCGCATTCATGCAATGCGGCAGTGAAACCTTTTCCCAGACAGGCATTTCCTCGGGATTGCCTTTCCCAACAGGACGTACCGCCTCCCAAACGCCGCCGAGATCCATTCTGACAAATTCCCAGTTACCCGTCAATCGCGCGGATTGCTGCGCATTCGCTGCAGAAAAAAAACACAAACAGATCAGGGAGAAAAAAACAGTCTTCAGTTTCA
This sequence comes from Terrimonas ginsenosidimutans, assembly GCF_022012415.1. Taxonomy (GTDB): domain Bacteria; phylum Bacteroidota; class Bacteroidia; order Chitinophagales; family Chitinophagaceae; genus Terrimonas_A; species Terrimonas_A ginsenosidimutans. The sequence continues at coordinate 456,881 of NZ_JAKLTR010000003.1, read as the reverse complement.
TCATAGCTCGATTATCGTTATCGTACATTTATAAAGGCATTCTTATCAATCCATCTTTACAACCTGTAATGCGTTCAGTACAGGCTCGCCTTTGATTGCTTTAAACACAAGCGTGATACCTTTTTCATCCTTTACATCAATGCGCGCTTTTTTCGATACCGCAGTGGCTACGCCATATTGCTTTGCGATATCAAAATTCTCCAGCACGGGTTGATCATTGATCAGCACAGTGAAGATCCTGGAAGTGGAGTCTTCTGTTCTTGCGGAATTCTCCAGGTTATAAACCAATCCTTTTACAGCGCCGCCCTGTAACTCCGCGAAATGAAGTGTGAGTTCATACGTTCCCTGCGGCACATCGAGCTTGTATTGTTCTATTCCTGTTTGCTGTGTCTGGTAGAGCGGATCATCATCCGTTGCGGCAATTGCACGATCTGAGCCGTACGGAAGGCGCGTATTACCCGTGAGTTTAAATACCTTCCCGCCAAGAGATCCCCAGGCACCGGCACGATAGGGCTGGTCGGGGATCCAAACCTGTTTTCTATTCTGATCGATATAATAGCGGTCAGCACCCAGTAATACATTCAACTGGCGGAAAGGATATCGCTCGTCTTTTAATGAATAAGGTATCATGGTAAAGTTGATATCCATTTCATCCGAATACCATTTCCCCTCCTTATATCCTTTTGTCAGGATTTTATTCTTCCCATCAGCGAATGGAACAGACCATGCCGTCAACGATTCAACGACGGCATTCTTTCCAATGATCTTGCCGTTCAATAACAATTCAACAGAATCAAGATTGCTGGTCACCTGCAGCGGCTGCACGCACAAGCCTGTACTGCTGTCAGCAATGCCGGTTCGTTCAATCCACGAAGAAGAAGTGATCTTAATAAAAGGTTCTTTCGTCAGTACTGCCTGGTATAAATAATACGGATCCTTTGCAATACGATCAGCAGTCAGCAATCCCTTGTTATTCATATGAGGCATTGTTTCTCCCCTTGTTTCAGAATTGAAGTCAGCCAGGTTCCAGATCATCGCGCCAGCCACAAAAGGGCGCTTCAGCATTTCATAGATATAATACTGATGGAACCTTGTTGTGTATTCAACACTTTTATCAAACTTGATCGGCTTAAAACTGCGGATGCGCGGATCCGCATCTGCTCCATATTCGGAAACAACCAGCACTTTATTCGGCAGTTCACGATGATGACGTTCCAGGAAAGAAGGAAAATCTTCCATCTTTCCACCATACCAGCCGGAATAAAGATTCCAGCCAACAACATCCGTGATGGCGGTGAGGCCGGCCTGTCGATACTTTTCAAAATCACCATGATGCGCGATCATTGTTCCTCTATACGGATCCGTCTTTCGCGCGATGCTGTCCATCTTCTGCGCAAGTTTCTCGATAGATTTTAAATAGACCTGCTGTCGCGGTTTGTCATTGTTATATCTTCCCTGCAACAGGATCTCATTCATGTGACACCACATCACAACAGAAGGATGATTAAAGTTCTGCCGGATCATTTCCATTTGCATATCAAGGCTGTTCCGGTAGAACTCTTCACTTTCAGTGATCTCATTGACCAAAGGAATTTCTACAGATGTAAGAATTCCCAACTCATCACAGGCGGCAAGAATTGAAGGATCCTGCGGGTAATGCGCCACGCGAAGAAAGTTTCCTCCCATTTTCTTAAGATGCTGCATATCTTTTCTTGCGAGCTCATCAGGAACGGCATTGCCTAACCCTTTATAATCCTGGTGACGGCTTGCGCCAACGAGCTTGTATGGCTTGCCGTTCAGATGAAAACCTGTAGCGCCATCAAAACTGAACCAACGGAAACCGACGGGTTGCGTCAGTTCATCCAGCTTTTCACCGGTTGCCGCATCTGTAATGGAAATAGAAAGTGTATACAGAAAGGGGTCTTCGGGCGACCATAAACGCGGCTGACGGACAGCCGGCATCTGCTGCCTGAAGGAAGCATCCTTACCAGGCTCCACCGTTAGCTTTGCTTGCTGAAGAGAAACCTGGTTGCCCTTTTTGTCTTTCAGGACAGTGACAATGCTTAGTTTCCGCAGCGCACTACTTTTATTGGAAACATCTCCTTTTACTTCAATTGTTGCTTTTCCCGCACTTACCAGCGGCGTTGTTATAAACACCGATTGAGAACCCTTTGCATCAAAACTGAAATGCACGGCATCAGCTGCTACGAGGTACACATCCCTGTAGAGTCCGCCATAAAAAGTAAAGTCGGCAGATAATGGCGGAAGATTTTCATTATAACTGTTATCAACTTTTACCAGGATCTCATTGATATTGTCTTTTCCATCAAATTGGAGGTAAGCGGTTGCCGGAATAAAAAAACCGGTATAACCACCTTTGTGGCTGCCTGCTTTTTTCCCATTGATAAAGACTTCAGCTTCCTGGCCGGCGCCTTCAAAATACAAGGCCACATCACGATCACGGAATGATGGATTCACCGCGATGCGTTTTTTATACCAGCCAACACCCCGGTAGTAACCGGGAGCATCATCCATTACATCCAGCGCATTCCAGGTATGTGGCACCTGGACCATCTGCCACTTGTCCTGCAAAGTATCTTCCGATGATCTCCCTTTATGAAATTGCCAGTGATCATTGATGCTTATCACGGTTCTCGCGGGTGACTGTGCCTGCGCAAAACCCGATCCAGCCAGCAGAAACACTCCACTGAAAAGCCCTGCTCTAATCTTTCTTTTTAAAATAGATACGTCTGAAATTAAATCCGCCTTTGTTCGCATAAACTCTTATTTGTTGAACACCTTTTTCCAACCGGACTGATTGTGGTGCTGATGTCTTCCATTGCTGCAATCCGCCAGTATTTTCCAGCGGCTGCTCGTTGATCAATGTTTTCTTTCCTGAAAGCAGCGATATTCTTGCACTATCATTTGCCGTCGATATTTCGAAGCTTACATTGTAATTACCAGCTTTTGGAACGTTCACGGTATACTGCAACCATTCGCCATCCTCGATACTGAAGATATGCACAGCAGTTCCTTCGCGTTGGATATCTACTCCATCATTACGATAAGCACCACCGCGATTACCACGCGTATTAACGCCTGGTGTATAATGATAGCTGGCTGTATCCCTGTCATAATATGCAAGGCGCTGCCGCCCCATATCGAAGTCTACCGCTTCAATAGTTGTGTTATCTGTGATCTGATGATCTTTGAATGGTTTTGTTTCGGCCGACTGCACCTGCCGGAACATTGCATCTACCACATCCTTATGGAATACATTATTCTTGATTTTCAGATTCTCCAGCAACTGCGTTAATGTTTTCCATGCTTCCTCTTCAGTTGGCTTTGGCCCTTTCCCTGACCAGAATTCCAGCAATTTTGAATACCCTTCCGGCGTTCGTATTTCCAGGGGATTATTGATGTTCATTTTCTTATTCTGCCACCATGCCCAGCCGATATCATTTGACTCAACAAGTTTGATACATTCATAAAACCAGGTATTGGAATTTTCGCCGGACTCACCAAGCCAAAGTGGCACATTGTACTGATCACGCAATTCCAGGAAACGTTTGATCGCGTCAACTGTATTGAAGTTTCCATATTTATGAAAACTCAGTACCATATTATCATCCCAGGTAGGAAGTACGCCATTGTAGTTGTTTCCAAATCCATTTCCTTCAATGATGATAATATGTTTGTTATCTACTTCACGGATGGCTTTTGTGATATCAACCATCAGTTTCCTCAGCGGCTCATTCTTTTTTTCATTGGTGCCGCGAACATCACCTTTGGGATCTTCGAAACCATAGTTGGGTTCGTTGATGATATCATAACCTCCGATCCATGGCTCATTGGCATAGCGCTCCGCCAGTTTTCGCCAAAGAGCGATGGTCTTTTGTATTGCTGCCTCGCTTTCCCAAAGTGTGGGTTTTGACGGATCACGGTCAGCGATCGGCAGATCATTTCCCTGGCCGTTTGGAGCGGCATGCAGGTCCAGGATCAGGTAGATCTTATTTGCTTTACACCAGGCCAGTAAACTATCCGTCATTGCAAAACCTTTCTCGATCCATGTATTTTGTCCCGGTGTTTTCTCTTCGTCTACCGGCAATGTATACAGGTTGTAATGAATCGGTAGCCGCATGGAATTGAATCCCCAGGCAGCCATTGAATCGATATCAGCTTTTGTGGTATGATTCGCCAGCCAGCTTTCATAGAATTGTTTCGTTTTTTCTTCGCCAACAGCTTCCTGGATCTTTGCTTTGATCTTATACTGCTGACCGATATTGGAAAGGCGGAACATATATCCTTCCTGCAACATCCATCCTCCCAATCCCATACCTCTCAGGATCACCTTTTCGCCCTTCTCGTTTACAATAAGTTTCCCTTTCGCTTTTAAAAATCCCTGGCCCCAAACAGGCATCAGGCCGTTAATAAATAACAGTGAAAGAATTATGGTGAATATTTTTTTAAACATAATTGTTCGTTGGAAATAAAAAGATCAGATGTTTTTTACCAGATATAGGTTGCCACCGCACCAGGATTTAACTCCGCAACAAATTGCTTGTCGTTAGATGAGATAGAAAATTTTGTCGCCTCCTTCCCTTTGTTCATTACAATCAATACCGTTTTTTTATCCGGCGTACGGAAAGCGACGTTGGGCAAACTGTCCATCGTATTTGAACCGATCCGCACAGAGCCCGGCCGCACATATTTTGCGGCATGTGCGATGATATACCATGCGGGATTTTTCTTCACGTTGTCTTTATCGATCGTAATAGCGCCGAGACAGCGATCACAACCGCCGCGATCAGTATGCGGCTGCCACTGCGGATCAGACGCAAGGTTCCATTCAATTACGGTACGTGACCAGTTACGGCTCGCGCCAATGATCAGTTTGCTGATATGCTCTCCAATATCACGCTTCATATTTCCCGGAGCGCCAACCCATTGTTCTGTGAAATAAAGATGCCGGTCAGGATGTGCGTCATGCACTTTCGACATAGCATCGATGGTTCCGCCGTAAAGATGAAAGGCAGAACCATCAATGTACTTCTTCGCTTCAGGATCATTCAATATAGAGATAGGATATTCAGGTTTATCGCAGTTGTGATCATACACAATGATCTTTGTTTTGATGCTGGCCTTTTTAAAGGCAGGACCAAGATGATTCTTTACAAATTCTGCCGTCTCGGGAGCAAGCATTAGCAAACTTGGATTATTGCCGGGATGCAAAGGTTCATTCTGCACTGTGATCGCATCGATCACGATTCCTTCCTTCTTCATATCCTGTACATATCTTACGAAGTAACGTGCATAGGCAGCATAATACTCCGGCTTCAGGCTTCCACCTCGCGTATCGCCGTTTGTTTTCATCCAGACGGGTGGAGACCATGGCGAACCCATGATCTTGATCTTCGGATTGATCTTAAGAATTTCCTTCATTACGGGGATCACATCCTTTCTGTCCTCGCCCAGATCGAACTTCTTCATCAGCGTATCGATCTCCCCTGTCGGCAGATCATTATAAGAAAACACTTTTTCATTCAGATCTGAGGCGCCAATACTCAGACGGATATAACTTGTTCCGATCTCATTCCCTTTCACGCCGAACAGTTCCCGCAGCAATGCAGCTCTTGCAGTTGCACTCATCCGGATGATGTGCATCGCGCTTCCGCCTGTCAGTGCATATCCAAATCCATCGATCGACTGATAAGTCTCCCTTTCGTTCACAGCGATGACAGGAAGATCAGATCCGGTTTTATCAAACTGGAATGATTGAGATTGTTTTTGAAAAAGCTTATTCTGGTCAACATCGGTCAACCAAACTTCGGCTTGTTGGGCGTGTACACCGGCTGAAACAACCAGGCATACAGCAAGTATAGTATGTTTGATAATATTTTTCATAAAAGCAATTCGTTTCTATGCTGGTTATTTAATGATCAACGTGGATATTGAATGGGGCAGGCTTTCCGTTTCCGCCGCTTCTCCATTGACCCAGAGTTTATAATTCAGCTTCTCGTCTGACTGATTCATTACGATCACAGCTATACTTCCGTCAGTGTTTTGAAATGCAGTGGTCTGCAATTTGGTTCTGCTGGAAGATGCGCCGATCCTTTTCGCACCGGGGCGGATATATTTGGAAAAATGGCCGAGATAATAATAGGCGTTCGTATAGATCAATTTTCCATTTTTCGTATCCGCGTGAATGGGTGCGAAACAGAAGTTGCCTACATGGTTCGGGCCGCCATGTTCATCAAGAAGAATATTCCAGTCGGTCCAGGCAACTGTTCCATTATTAAAGTCATTGATCATTGAATAGCCATAACGTTCGCCAAGCGACCAGTTATTTACGCTATCGATATGAAATTTCTCTTTGCAACCTTCGGTAAAGATGAGGTTCTTATCCGGGAATGCCTGGTTCACTAAACGAAGATTGTCAAATTGCATAGGACCACCGGTCCATGTCTCATACCAGTGAAAACCGATTCCCCAAAGGTATTTGGCAGCTTCTTTATCATTCAGGATCACGCTGGCTCGTTGATAAAGCAGGTCGCGGTTATGATCCCATGCGATCAGTTTTTTACTCCTGAGGCCTTGCTTCTGCAATGTTGGTCCGAGAAAGTTTTTGATAAAGTCACGCTCTTCCTCAGCCGTGAATATGCAGGACTCCCAGCGTTGCTTTGCCATTGGTTCATTCTGAACAGTCAGTCCCCAAACCGGAATGCCCAATGCCTCATATGTCTTAATGAACTTAACGTAATAATTAGCCCATGTTTGCTGAAACTCTGCCTTCAGTTTGCCGCCCTGCAGCATGCTGTTATTGTCTTTCATCCAGGCGGGTGGACTCCAGGGGCTGACATACAGCGGCAATTTGCCGCCGGCTGCAGCAATGGCCTGTTTAATAAAAGGAATGCGGTACTGTTCATCATGCGCAACACTGAAGCTGGACAATTCCTTATCATTATCCTTTACATATGTATAGCTACCGCTGGAGAAATCGCAACTATGAATGGACGTTCGTGCAAGAGTATAGCCGATGCCTTTTTGCGGATCGAAATAGGCCGTTAGCAGTTCCTGCTGTTTGTCTTTTGGCAGGAGAGCAAAGGTTTCGGCTGAGGCGTCTGTAAGTGCAGCCCCAATGCCGGTAAAGGTCTGGAACTTATTGGCCGGGTCAACAAAAATGCAGGGTTCCGTCTCCAGGGGCTGCTTATGGGTTTTGAAGGACAACGTGCCTCTTGCAGACAGACGGAGATCACTACCGGCGGCCGTGGTGATCACCGACACCGATTTCGACTGCCCAATAGCCGCGGAGAGAAATGCAATAAAAGATAAAGAACAGATGATTCTTTTCATACAGAGCAACTGTTTGTTTTTACGGTCTGATTGAATAAATGCGTTAACTGATAACGCCCGTAAAAAATGAAAGCAGAAGGTATATGTCCCCCGGTTTAAACGGGGAACGCTATCAGCGATGGACGGCTTTTTTGCTACTCACAGGAATATCTTTACTGGCATGGCGGACCTCCACCTTACAGTACCTGTTTTCTGAGCTGAGCTGATCCATGGCCTTTGCTGCTTCCGGTCAAGCGGGCGTCAAATTATTGAGTTTTTCGGGAAAAAAATTTCCTTTTCAAGAAAACGATTTCGAAAATCCAGGCTGTGCCGTATAAAAAGCGAAGCCGGTTTTCTGATAATTTGCCCTATCATCGCTGCTGAACCAAACTGTCACTGCCTTTTGTATAGACCGGTATAAATACCAGAATATACCAAACGAAGAGATCTTTTGGCGAAGTCCGTTACATTGAAGCATTGTGTTACACATACTTTAGTAGTAAAAAAATGACCGGACAGCTTGCGCTGACGTGCTTTCTTGCTAAAACTGCTGGCGTTCAATTTACTGCCGTTGCCTGCTTTTCCTCATTTTTCAGCTACTTCATCACTACGTCAGTCATAGATTTTAATGCATCTCTAAAGCACATGAAATTGTTTTACCATACATTACTCTTGCTGGCTCTCGGCACCGGCATGCGCGCACATGGGCAAATGGCCGCTTCCCGGTTCAACGTTCTTGTGCTGGCAGAAAACGGCGGACACCATGTACGGTTCTCAGCCGCCGCCGGCAAATGGCTGGACCAGTTAGCCACAGATAGCAGCTTTTCTGTGACCTATATCAACAACACAGATTCCATTACCGGGGCTTTTTTAAGCCGGTTCCGGTTGTTCATTCAGCTGGATTACCCGCCTTATAACTGGACACCTGAAGCTGCCGCAGGATTTACAGATTATATAGAAACTGGCAAAGGCGGATGGATCGGACTTCACCACGCTACCCTGCTTGGAGAATTTGACGGCTTCAAACTCTGGGATTGGTTCTGGAAGTTTATGGGAAGGGTTCGTTTTAAAAGTTATATCCCTGATTTCGCTGACGGCACTGTACGGGTTGAAGACAGTACTCATCCGGTTATGAAAGGGCTTCCCAAAGCTTTCAGGATAGAAAAAGAAGAGTGGTATACTTATGACCGAAGTCCGAGAGCCCATGCCCGGGTGCTGGCAAACGTTGATGAATCAAGTTATCACCCGGATTCGGACAGGAAAATGGGTGATCATCCGGTCATTTGGAGCAATGAAAAAATGAAAGCGCGGAATATCTACATTTTCATGGGCCATTCTCCGGATCTTTTTCAAAACCCTATTTATGTACGGCTTTTCAGGAATGCGATCTTCTGGGCTGCCGGAAGCTCCGCAAAAAACCAATAACGTTTGCTATGATCAAAAACATTTTGATATTGAGCTATATGATCGTCCTGGGTCAGTCATCCGGTGCACAAACTCCGGTTGCGGAAATTTCTGTGAACCAGGTGGCTTATGATACCCGCGCACCAAAGATTGCTGTGGTGAGTGTATCCAAACGCATCGATGGGCTGAAGTTCCAGGTCCTCGATCTTTCAAAGAAAAAGATAGCGGAAGCCCGGCTGTATCCCGTCACGGGAACTATCGACTGGGCGCCTGCAAAGGTTTATTACCAGGGCGAATTCACTTCGTTGCAGCAACCCGGAGAGTATATCACAGCGGTGATCTCAGGAAAAGACACCAGCTTTTCTGCACCGTTCACCATAGCGGACAATGCTCTTTCCCGGCTTACCCTTCCGTCCATTATTCATTATTATAACAAACAACGGGCAAACACATCACAGGAACAGGAGGCGGACAAACAGGTGCTCCTTTACGGGAGCAAAGAAACAGTGGATATACGCGGCGGCTGGTGTGACGCATCCGGTGATATCAGTAAATATTTTTCGCACCTCGCGTACACAAATTACATGCTGCCCCAGCAAACCCCGCTTGTTACCTGGTCAATGATCAACGCCAGGGAAAAAATGGAATCCCTGCTGAACGAACTGGGCAGCAAACCTGCACTTGAATCAGAAGCATTGTGGGGGGCTGATTATCTCATGCGGTCTCTTTCTTCAAAAGGTTTTTTCTACATGACGGTCTTCAGTTATTTCAAACCGGATCCGAAGGAAAGACGGATCGTCGGGTTGTTAGCAAACAGCGTCACCACATCAGACTATCAATGCGCATTCAGAGAAGGTGCCGGTATGGCCATCGCTGCACTTGCGCGTATCTCCCGGTGGAATAAGGAGGGCGAATTCTCATCCGCTCAATATCTTGACGCAGCGCGCAGAGCTTTTGCTCATCTGCAGGAGAACAATCTTCGCTATACCGATGATGGAAAAGAAAACATACTGGACGACTATTGTGCACTGATGGCTGCTACGGAACTTTGGATCGCGACAGGAGAAAATACCTATCGTGGTGAAGCAAGAAAACGGGCCGGAAATCTTTGCAAACGAATTTCACCTGCAGGATACTTCATTGCAAACGATAATGGCCGGCCTTTCTGGCACGCCTCAGACGCAGGAATGCCTGTTATCGCATTAAGCCGCTATTTACAAAAGGAAGAAGAAATGGGATTCCGGGAACAAGCCATTCAAACGATCAGGAAGTTTCTGAACTATCAATTGAAAATAACGAATATCGAAAACAATGCTTTCGGCTACGCGAGGCAAACATTTATTTACAACAAAAAGATCACGGAAGGTTTTTTTATACCACACGAGAACGAGTCAGGCTGGTGGTGGCAGGGAGAGAATGCGAGACTGGCGTCACTGGCAACAGCAGCAATGGCAGGAGGAAAGCTCGCGTTCAGGGATGACGAAGTAACACAGGAACAGCTTCGCAAATTCAGCTGGCGGCAACTATCCTGGATCCTCGGCTGCAACCCCTATAACATGTGCTTTATGTATGGGTTCGGAAAGAACAATGTTCCCTATATGGCGTCCATGTTTGGTCATGGGTCTGAGAAAGGCGGGATCTCCAATGGCATCACTGGCAAAGACGGAGCGCCCGATGGATCAGGGATCGATTTTAAAAAAGAAGCCGGGGGAAATGAATGGCGATGGACCGAACAATGGATCCCCCATGCTGCATGGTTTTTGCAGGCACTGACCGCATTGAACGATTAGATCATTACACTAATATTGTCTTATGGTAAACATATCAAAGCTTTTTCTTTTATTCAGCATTCTACTGATATCCTGCGGAACAAATAAAGTAACCAATCAAAATGTCGCAGCGAAACGATATGCTGTGATCGGTTATGTGGCAGGATATAAAGGGTTGATCAAACCGGAATCGATAGACGTTGCGAAGCTGACACATATCAACTATGCATTCGTTGATATAAAAGATAACCGGGCCTGGCTGCATCATGAAAAAACAGATACAACAAACTTCCGCTTATTGAATCAACTAAAAAAGATCAATAATGGTTTACGGATCATGATCTCCATCGGCGGTTGGTCATGGAGCAAGAATTTTTCTGATGCAGTATTGACCGACACTTCCCGCAACGCATTTGCCTCGAGTGCCGCCGCGATCATTCATCAGCATAAATTAGATGGAGTAGATATAGATTGGGAATATCCGAACATGCGTGGCGACGGGAACGTATTCAGACCGGAAGACAAACAGAACTATACATTGATGTTTGCAGCACTCCGGCATGCTTTAGACAGCATCACATCCATTACCGGTCAGCGATATCAGCTCACTACCGCAGTAGGCGGCTTTGCCGGATTCATTCAACAAACCGAAATGGCAAAAGCGCAGGAATACCTTGATTATGTTAACCTGATGACATACGATTATAGCTGGGGATTGGCCGGTCATCATACCAATCTTTTTGCGTCAACCGGAAATCCGAATGAGAATTCCGCAGACAAAGCTGTCAGAGATTTTATGGCGGCAGGTGTGCCCGCCTCTAAACTCGTCGTTGGCATGGCATTTTATGGAAGAGCCGGCATCGTGGAAAGTACAAAAGAAAATGGGTTGAACCAGAAGATCGTCAGCCCTGCAAAAGCCGGTGGTTTCACTTTCTTAAAAGACAGTGTGATCGGCATGAACGGATTCGTACGGCACTGGGATGATAAAGCGAAAGCACCCTATCTGTTCAATGAAAATACCAGGCACTTCATCTCTTATGATGACGAAGAATCGATAAAACTGAAATGCAACTATGTTGATCAAAACCATTTAGGCGGTGTCATGTTCTGGGAATATTCTTCCGACCCGAAAGAATACTTATTGAAAGTAGTGAATGAGGCGCTCAAAGGGAAATAACAGCATCATGGACTGCATAGATAAAAAACAAACGGGATTAGTCCGGCATCTTACCGTCTTACCCGTAAGTACGGTAAGATGTCATTTATAGTTTTAGCCACAAGTTATGACTGTCCAGCGTTAAACACCGCTGAATACAGTAAACCCTCCGTCAATCACCACGGTAGAACCGATGACGAAAGAAGACTCTTCACTCAGTAACCATGTGAGTGCGGAGTTCAATTCCTTTGGTTCACCGAATCTTCCAAGCGGGGTATTATTGATAACGTCATTCCCTCTTTTAGTAAATGTCCCGTCTGAATTGGTCAATAATGAACGGTTTTGCTCCGTCAGAAAAAATCCGGGGACTATGGCATTCATCCTGATCTGTCCCTGGTGCCTTTTTGCAAGTTCAACGGCAAACCATTTTGTGTAGTTTTCAATGGCAGCTTTCGCGAGACTGTAACCGAGTACTTTTGTTAATACCGTTTTCGCCGATACAGACGAGATGTTGACGATCGCACCAGCCTTACTTGTTTCCGCGATCGCTTTTCCGAAGATCTGCACAGGCAGTAAAGTACCAAAGAGATTCAGGTTCATCACCTGTTGCAGGGCAGACATATCCAGAGAGAACAGGTCTTCTTCCGGTTGTACAACAGCTCCTGGCATATTTCCTCCGGCTGCATTTACCAGTCCGTCTATTCTCCCGAATTGATCTATGATCACTTTTTTTGCCTCAAGCAATTGGTTTTCCTGCAATACATCAGCGCTGAGGCCGATCGCGACTCCTCCTTCACTGGTAATTTCGGCAGCTCTTGCTTTCGCTGTTTCTCCGTTCCGGCCGATTATTACGACAGATGCGCCAGCTGCGGCCAGTGCCTTATTCATACTATAACCAAGGATCCCTGTTCCTCCTGTGACCACGATCACCTTCCCTTCTAATACCCGTGAAGCCGTCATTCGTTATTGATTTACTTAAAAATGAGGGATAAAGGTTGACGGTTTTTCTGATAAAAACAAGCTTTAACGTGATGGTCGGGCAGACGATCTACGGAAACGATTTCACACAATGCCCCTCCGGTGCGTTATCTGTCCGCCGAAACGTTAGCCAGGACGGACTCCGGCCCGGCACCAGCCCCTTCCCCAAAAATCCTTAACTTCCCTTCCATAATTTTCAACCATGCCAACAACTGACAAACAAAAAACATCCTCCTTCCTTTTATTCCCATGGGGCCTACTTTCTATCATACTGATCCTGGCTCTGAACCTTTCGCTAAGCGATAGCTGGTTCCGTGATAACTGGAGCTGGATCACGCTTGTATTAATTATCCCCGCGGCGATTTTTGAGAACTTTAAGGTTGGTTATTCCACGATGAAGATCATGTTCAGAAAAGTGATCTATTCCCTTCTATCCTTTCTTCTTGTAGGTATGGCATTTGGCGCCGCACTCGCCGGATGGCAATTGGAAAGATTCCAGAATATCACCAATATAGACAAGGTAAAATTACCGTGGTATGTATTGCTGGCATTGGTAGTGATGTTGCTGATCCAGATCGCGCAATTGTTCAGCATGCTGAAAGCTGTAAAAAGGGAGTTTATGCAACTGGACGGAGATCAGTGACAAGATCCTTTATTTTCTACCGGCTTTCGAGACCTGGATCATTCATCCTTGTCTATCGATAAGCAGCTCAAACAATCACTATCCTTATATTCTCCGTCAGTTTGATCCTCAAGACTTTTTAGAATCTATACAGAGAAAGGGATGCCCCGAACAGAGGTACGGGGAACTACAAACCGACTATTCGTCCGGGTCAGGCGACTAAATAAAAAGAGGCTGCCTCAAAGTTTGAGACAGCCTCTTTTTATTTTAAGGTCGACTACTAATTAGTTAGTATCCCACCACAGTCTGGTGTTCAAATCATCTTTACCTTGAGCAGCTACGGCAGCATCGTAAGCCGCCTTGTTAATGTTCGGCTCGCTGGTTGCATAAGCTTGTCTGACAGGAATACCACCAAGGTTAGCAGTTGCAGGAGCTGGAGTAAGAACAGGGAAACCTGTGCGTCTCCAGTCATTCCAGGCAGCGTTACCATTAAGGTAGTTGTGAACCCATTTTTCTGTGATGATCTGCTTAACTGCATTGGCAGCGTCATAAGGAACTTGTGCCATATAAGCGTTGTAATCAGTTGCATTGTAAACACCGTTCATCTCCCATGATGCTCTGATTGCATTCGCATAAGCTGTAGCAGCAGAAGCATCACCACCAGATATATAGCCGATTTTATACGCTTCAGCCATCATGAAAAGCACCTGAGGATAGTTATACAACCTTGCAGGAGAAGTCATTTGTCTGAAAGGGTCCCCAATACGGCTATAAGTACCAGGAATGTTTACAGCACCGGCAACACCGTAAGGCAGGCCTACGTATGATCCGCTCAAAGATTCTGCATAAGCAGTAATACGACGGTCGTTTTTAGGCAACATGTAATCAGTCAATGTTTTGCTGATCGCATAGTCGTTACGTGCACTTACAGTGTAGTTGCTGTACCATGGGTTATAAAAGGTTGTAGCAGCACTGTTATAAGCCCATGTCATGTTGTCGGCATTGCTTTGGATAGTTGCAGCAGCATCTGCGATAGCAGCAGCAAACTCCGTTTTACCTCTGGTAGGATCAACATTGGAAATACGCAGTGCCATGTCCATCCGGAGAGTGTTGGCAAACTTTTTCCACCTGAGCATATTACCAGCGAACATCAGATCACCCTGAACACCTACAGCAGATGTGTTGATCATTGCTACAGCTTCAGTAAGTTTTTTGAAGAGATCATCATAAACCGCTTGCTGCAGATCGTATGCAGGAGCCAGGTTAGTAATGTCTAACGACTGAGAATAAGGGATCGCACCGAACCTGTCAGTCAACCAGTTATAATACTGGCATGAAAGAATCGTTGCTACGGCTTTCTGATTAGCAAGATCACCCCCGCCTGCAGTTTCAGGTGCTGATGCGTCAACAAATTTCAGGATTTGCTTAAGATCATAAAGCGGTCCCGTATAAGTTGCGCCCCAGTCGAAGTTAACCGTGTTATACCATGAAGCTCCCGGGTATGGACCTTCAGAGAGATATTGTGCGTAAAAATTTGCAGTGTTATTACCGAAGAAAATTCCTGGAATGCTTAACTGTGCATTCGCGAGCAACATCCTTGTTCTTAATTCAGTTGGCGAAGGGTTTGCAGGGTTGATGTTCATATCCCCGAAATCCTTTTTGCAAGAAGACAGGCTGGCTGTAAAAAGCAGCGCCATCAGAACTTTGCTATTTAAAAATTTCTTGATCATAATTACAGGATAATTAATAATTGTAAATCAATTTGCTTCACTTATTCACTTAATTAAAAGTTGAATTTCACATTGAAACCGAACTGGCGTGTTTGGCTCAACTGACCAGACTCACTCCAGGAGCCTTCCAGCTCAGAAGGATCAACACCAGCAGCTTTTGCAGGTGCGGAAATCAGCCATGGGTTTGTTACGAACAATGCCAGATAGATATTCTTAGCCTTGATTGCCTGAGCAACTGATTTAGGGAAAGTGTAACCAAGACGAATATCACGGATCTTGATATAATCAGCATCAAACAGATAATTCTCTGTATTTCTTTGCATGTTAGTGTAGAACTGAGTACGGGCAGGAACATATACAGTTCTTGCATTACCGTTACCGTCGCTGCCTTCAACTTTGTAACCACCGCCGATAGATGGATAATCTCTCCAGGAGAAGCCTTTATCATTTATACCAATAGTTTCAGGAGAAAGACCCGCACCCATATTGTAATACTTGGTCAAAGAGAAAATCTTGCCGCCTTTTTGATAATCAAGGCTAACAGCCAGATCGAGGAATTTGTAACGGAAAGTATTTACAAAACCACCAGTCCAATCAGGAAGAATGTTGTAAGGCAACTCTACGTTCGTATTCATCTGAACTACACCGTTAGCATTGATGATAGGGAGGCCATTTTTCGGATCGATCTGGTAAGTACGACCATATAAAGTACCCCACTCTTTACCCTCGACGTGATAAACTACCGCACCACCATTAGAACCGTATGTAAGCTGTTTAACCTGGTCTGTAATTTTTACGATTTTATTGCTTGTAGTTGCCCAGTTAAATGCCGCATCCCAGCTGAAATCCTTTTTAGATGCAAGATTAGCCGTAACAGAAACCTCTAAGCCTTTATTTGTGATCTCCCCTGCATTGATCAGGACGCTGCTGAATCCAGTCGCACTTGGTATATTAACCGAAAGGATCTTATTGATATTCTTATTGTAATAATACGTCACATCCAATCCGATCTTGTTTTTCAGGAACTTCAACTCTGTACCAACTTCATAAGTAGTCTGCAAAGCCGGCTCAACAGGAGCATCCTGGTTGGAGTTTCCATAAGAAACAGTAGGAATTCCATTGAATGGAGTACCTGCGGACAGTTGAGTCGCTGTCTGAGCAAAGTCAATGTCTTCACCCACTTGCGCGATACTGGCCCGCACTTTACCAAAAGAAAGCCAGTTGCTCACAGATGAGGTTTTAAGCAGATCGGTAAATACAAAGCTCAAGCTTCCCGAACCGTATAAAAACTTATTATCCATTGGGAAAAGTGTAGATGATACATCCTGACGGATTGATCCATCCAGGAACAGGTAATTCTTATACCCGAAAGTAGCCCGCGCATAATGGCTCCATACTTCCCTTCTTGAGAAGGAGTTAGAGACACTGGCTGGTTGAAGTGAAGCCCTGATGTTAAAGAAGTTTGGTACAGAAAGACCGCCTACAGTATTTGTGCTCATCGCACGGTTGGTGTTCCGGCGGATATTCATACCAGCCATCGCATCCACGGTAAAGTCCTGACTAAACTTCGTTTTATACAGGAAGTTGGTTTCATAGTTCATTTCAGAATTCTGGGTTTGACCAACGCCATAGTAGGGTTGTTCAAGACCGCCATTAGCAATACGGCTGTCAGATGTACTGTTTAAAGAGTAACGACGCGCGAACGCATTCCATTTAAGACCTTTGAACAGATCAACCATTACGCCCACATTGGCAGTAAGGCGCTGAGCTTGCGAAGTCTGATAGTTATACTGCGCAACATACCATGGGTTATCCCAGTATTGCGGAGTAGTAAGTGCAACGGTATTATTCAAACTGTTCGCCGTGTTTGGATCACCGATGTTCCATGTAGTGATACGTCCATCAGGAGCGAAAATATAGTCGCGCATGCCCTTGATATCTAATTGACGCTGGAACCATTGGTTGAAGCCCTGCGTGATGTTCAGTCCGTCATTACGATAACCTTCAAAAGGCTGACCATTGCGATCATCATACGCGTACTGGATATCCGTCATAAACGATACCTTTTTGCTTACGTCGAAGGTTCCACTGAAACCCAACTGGTGCAACATACGTTTAGAATTAATCTGGATCAGAGAACGATCCTGGTTCTGATAAGACAACCTGGTAGTATAACCATTGCCACTGCTGGTCAATGCAACATTTGTTGAGAAAGTCTTACCTGTCTGGAAGAAGTCACGCACGTTGTTCGGATGGGCGTTCATTGTGCTTAACTGACCGAACTGATCCATTCCCTGATACCAGCTGATCGCTTCACGATATTGAGAAGTTCCGTCGATACGCGGTCCCCAGCTTTCATCAGCTCCATATTCCAGGATTTTCTGACCATTCCATGAAGCCCATGAAGCAGGATGTCTGGCAGCATTGTAACGGAAAGTATACCAACCGTCACTGGTAAAGTTTGTAGCAGGTGCCACAGTTGTAGAACTATAACCTCCCGCATATTCATTCTGATAATCTGGTATCAAACCAAGTTTTTCCAGAGCAAGGCCAGTCTTGAATTCGACAGAGGTACCACCACCTTTCTTTCCTTTTTTTGAGGTAAGCATCACAACACCATTAGAAGCACGAAGGCCATAAAGTGCCGTTGCAGCGCCACCTTTAAGAACAGACACGTCTTCGATATTATCCATGTTAACAACGGTGATATCAGATATTACCGTACCGTCCAGTACATAAAGAGCGTCGTCCATACCAAATCCTTTTGGACCTCTGATCAATACGCCCGCATTGTCGAATGTAGAAGAAGGAGAGCCAAGCAGTTTAACACCGGCAACTTTACCCGCAAGAGCGCTATTTACGTCAACGCCATTACCGAAAGTCAGGTTATCACCGCTAACGCTTTGCGTAGAATAACCCAGCACCTTTTTCTCCCGTTTAACGCCAAGGGCAGTTACTACAACTTCATCAAGCGTTCCGGTTTTCTTCACATTAATTGCAAGTGTATTACCCGCAATTACAGAAGCCTCAGTGATTTCGATACCTGCAGCAGAAACGGAAAGAACATCTCCGTTCTTTGCTGTGATCTTATAGAAACCATTTTCATCGGCAGTAACACCGGTCTTTGTCCCCTTAATCATTACTGATGCAAACGGGATGGGGGATCCTGTTTCATCCTTAACCTGACCCGTGATTGTCCGGGTTTGTGCGAATGCTGCAGCAGTTAGCAGCACCAGCAACACAAGCAGTGATGCAAGTTTTCTCATGTTAAAGTTTTGGGTTCGTTCAATGCCCTCCGGAAAATAATTAGTCTATCAGCCCGCCGGAGTTCAGGCCAAAAAAGTATAGATACGCTCTCGCGTACAAAGCTTATTTGTTAATCACATGGCAATAAAACGGAGGAAACAGTTCAACTGTGCATAGGGGGATACTGCAGATATAGCTGATCAAAAAGATAGCTAACCCATTGCTTTTTCAGAGCTGTTGAACAAAATACTTCCTTAACCTTGGCCGGTTTTAAGAGAAAACCGGTGTAATAATAGCGTTTCAGTGGATGGTTGGAGCAACCAAGATATTAATAAATACTTAACAAAAAATTTTTTTTCGAACAGGAATTCCATTTTCAATAAAAAACAAATACAAGAAATTGAAAGTCATACTTAAATAAAAAATATCAATTATCAAATTACATAATACAGACCAACTTTGTATCTTCCTGCGTAAATTTAGAAATATCATTATAATTATAAATTATTTACAGGCAAAAAGCAAAAATTACATCCATAATAGAAATCTAACTCACCTTAGAATAATATATAATATTAATGAATTTGCCGGGGGGAGTCAAAAAAAATTCGTGCCAGAATTAACTCGCGCTGTTAAACAAAACCATTTTCCTGTAATTAATCATGACCAAACTGCTATTATCCACCTTGTTTTTCTTCAAATTATCTGCCGCATGCGCACAGGATAATTTGAAGAGAACGGCAGACCCTGTTTTCCTGCCAGATTCATTTTATATAACCTTCAGGGAGCATCTCCCGTTATTTAATGGCCGATTATTCATCGGCTACTCCCCCTCTACTGGAGGCCATCCATTTTATCCAAAAAATAACTGGGTACCTGCTGTTATTAAATATGATGGAGTCTGGTATAACGCGCAAGCGATGTACGATGTTTGCAATAAAGACCTTGTTGTTCAACACTCGGACAGCACATCCCCTTTCATTGTCCTCCCGGAAAGACTCGAACAATTCACGCTTGACCATCGCAACTTCGTCCATCTTGATCAAACAACAGATCCCAGGCTTACTCCGGGATTCTATGAAGTGGTAACTGAAGGCGCTTTTACATTTATTGCAAAAAGAGAAAAGATCATTGAAGAGGAAATCGTAGACAGAACGATCGAACGAGAATTTGTTGTCACAGACATGTTCTTTGTCAGGAAAGACAACAAATTCTTTCGGATAAAAAAGAAAAGTGATCTTTTAGCTATTATAAAAGATAAAAAAACAGCCATACTAAAAAGCATCAGGGAAAAGCAAATCGATATCAGAAAAAATCTTGAAGAAGCGATAATAGTCGCTGCAGGCTTCTACAAATAGATCCAGTAATGCTCAATAAAAAAATACTTCCGGCTCTAGGCAGCTTGCTGATTATTAGCCAGGCGGCTAATACGCAGGAAAAAGGGGTTACTATCACCGCAAAATATGACAGCCTTCCCCGAAAAGAACTGCTTCTCCAACTGGAAAAAAAAACCGGCTTCTTCTTTTATTTTGACTCGGGGCGACTAGACACCAGCAAGATCAGTTTTCAGGCGAATGATGAGGCCCTTGAAATTGTGCTGAACAAGCTGATGGACGGCACTGCATCTACCTTTGCCATCGACTATCCAAACAAAAAAGTTTATATCACGCAACAAATCAAAATCCAAACGACACTACCGCGTGGATTTTATGCCGATGGCGATAATATCGCTGCAGGCAATACGACTGCAGACAGCAGTAAGATGCTTTATAACCATCGCGTATCCAAAACAGAACAAAAACTGCGCTTCGAGGTTGGCAGTGGTAATAATGGAGGCAAACCCGTTGCGCTGATACAGGGCATTATCCGCAACGGAAGAACGGGAGAGCCAATGAGCAACGTGTCCATTCTGATAGATAATCGTTACTCAACAACCTCCAATCAATATGGAGAGTATTCTGTGAGCCTGCCAACCGGTGACTACCCGCTGAGTGTTGTGGGTATTGGAATACGTGAACTTACCGCAGAGATCACCGTTCACTCAGATGGCAAGCTCAATATTGACGTTCAGCAGCAGGTGCCCACATTACGCGAAGTGATCGTTTCTGCCCGGAAGACAAGTAATATCCGCAGTACAAGTATGGGGACGGCCAAGCTGGACATTACCAGCATCAAACGAATTCCGGCTCTATTTGGCGAAACAGATATCCTGAGAGCCATTACGACGCTACCAGGCGTAAAAACAGTTGGTGAAGCCAGCACCGGCTTTAACGTCCGCGGAGGATCTACTGACCAGAACCTGATATTATATAACGAAGGAACGATCTATAACCCCTCGCATTTCTTTGGAATGTTCTCCGCATTCAACCCGGAAGTGGTTAAAGACGTCGAACTCTTTAAGGGAACGATCCCCGCAAAATACGGAGGCCGTCTTGCATCTGTACTCAACGTAAACAACCGCGAAGGAAATAAGAAAAACATCACCGGGTCCGCAGGCATTGGCGCCATTACAAGCAGACTGCAGGTAGAAGGCCCGCTTGATAAAAACAAAACCTCTTTTATCGCTGGCGGCAGGACAACATATGCTAACTGGCTGATCGGGCTTCTGCCCGCAGAATATGAAAAAAGCCGTGCATCATTCTATGATATCAATCTTGGGATCAGTCACAGGATAGACAGCTCCAACAATCTTTATTTCTCCGGCTATCTGAGCAACGACAAGTTTTCCCTGAATAATGACACAACTTATAAATACACCAATCGTAACTTTTCACTTAAGTGGAAACGTACATTAACAAAAAGACTGCAGGGGGAACTGATCGCTGGATATGATCATTATGAATTCGAAACGGCCAGTTTAAATAATGAGACAAATGCATATTCCCTTGCATTCAGAATAAGGCAAATGTTCACTAAATTGAACTTCACCTATTTTAAAAATGCACAGCACTCGTTCGATTTCGGCATAAGCTCGTTGCTTTACAAACTTGATCCCGGAAGCTATACACCCGGAAAAGCGGGATCGCTGGTAGTAACCGATATCGTTCAAACCGAACAGGCACTCGAAAATGCCGCCTACTTTACACATATTTACAGCCCAACACCAGACCTTTCTTTCAGTACGGGCCTGCGCTACTCTCTTTACTCTTTCCTCGGCCCCAAACAGGTCAACTACTATGCGCCGGGTGAACCGAAGAATGAGAACACGCTCACATCCACTGTTGATTACAAAAGCGGGAAATTCATCAAAACGTATGGCGGACCGGAGATCCGGTTCTCTACCCGGTATGCATTCAACCCGACCCTTTCTGTCAAAGCAGGCTTTAACTCGCAACGCCAATACATACATATGCTGTCTAACACAACAGCTATTTCGCCAACCGATATCTGGAAACTCAGCGACCCTAACGTAAAGCCGCAACGTGGAGAACAGGTATCAGTGGGATTATATAAAAATCTTAAATCTAACACCATTGAAACCTCAGTGGAATTCTACTACAAACGGATCCATGATTATCTTGATTACAAACCGGGTGCAAAACTTGTGTTGAATCATAGCATAGAAACTGATGTTATCAGCACAGAAGGAAAAGCCTATGGAGCCGAGCTGATGATCAGAAAAACAGTAGGCAAACTGACCGGATGGATCAGCTATACCTATTCAAGAGTCCTTCTTCGTTCAACAGCACAGGATCAGCAATGGCAGATCAACAACGGCAGGGAATATCCCGCAAACTATGATAAGCCACATGATGTAACACTTACCAGCTCCTTCAGGATCAATCACCGTTTGGGACTTTCTATGAACTCCACCTACAGCACAGGAAGACCGATCACTTACCCTATAGGAAGATTTTACTATGCCGGATCAGCACGTGTACTTTATTCAGACCGGAACCAGCACCGCATTCCTGATTACTTCAGAATGGACCTTTCTGTTAATATCGAAGGAAACCACAAAGTGAAAAAGCTGACTCATAATTCATGGACAGTCGGCTGTTATAATCTTCTTGGAAGAAAGAATCCTTACTCTGTATACTTTGTATCGGAAGATGGTTCAGTGAACGGATACAAATTATCCGTTTTCGGAAATATCATTCCATTTATCAACTATAACATCCGCTTCTAGCATGATAAAGAAACTATTTTTCGCAGCTTTACTGGTGGTATCCACACTGGTAGCGTGTAAAGAAAAATTTGACCCGCAACTGCCATCACCTGGCGTAGGATACCTCATCGTTGAGGGAAACCTTAATCCAGGAAATGATAGCACCGTGATCAGGCTGACACGCAGCTACAGTATGCAGGGCAGACCATTGCCACTGGCTGAAATGAACGCCACAGTAATAGTAGAGGGCACCGATGGCAGCACACAACCTTTATTGATGACGAGCGCAGGTTTTTATACAGCCCGCAGGCTTAACCTGTCTTTCACCCAACAATACAAGGTGCGCATTAAAACGGGAGATGGGAAAGAATACCTGTCGCAACTCATTACTCCTCTGACAACTCCGTCAATCGACAGTATTGGACTTAAACGGAATGAAAGCGGAGCGTCCTTTTACGTAAATTCAAAAGGAACCGAAAACCAATCAAAATACTATCGCTGGGACTATGATGAAACCTGGGAAATAAATTCTTACTATAATTCTTTGTTGATCTACCAGGAAAACGCGAACCTGGTACGGGATCGCCTGCCCGCTGAAATGGAGTTTCAATGCTGGAAATACGATACGTCTTCCACCATCCTTCTCGGCGCATCCACCGCCTTGTCGGCAAATGTGATCAATGAAAAAACACTTCTGACCATACCTAAGCTTGACGAAAGACTTGCCGTCAGACACAGCCTGATGCTGCGCCAATACAGCCTGAGCAAGGATGCATATAATTTCTACGAGTTGATGAAGAAAAATACGGAATCACTGGGAACACTGTTTGACCCTCAACCTTCCGAACTGAGAGGAAATATCAGCTGCATAAATGACAACAATGCGATCGTGATAGGATATATCACCGCATCTACGGTCAGCTCAAAGAGGATCTTCACTACCCTGCCAGACTGGATCTATCCGCAGATCTGCGAGTTGGATACCGTTCCACTTGATAGTATTCAGGACTTTTTTGTTGGCGGGGGGATGATCCCCGTGCTTACGGGATACACTCCCCGCGGCACAGTTGACTATTACCTCGCCTCTCCGGGTCCGTGTGTTGAATGCACCCGCAGAAGAGGAAACTTAGCAAGGCCTAACTTCTGGTAAGCTTTTATTTCTCTATAATTATACCGTTAAATCGCAATGACACAAAAGCCAACATCAGCAACAATAAGACGCACAATCACATTCCTGTTGATCATCGGTGCATGCATTGTTCTGCATCATTCGGCTTCCGGGCAGCAGCGCGGAGATAAGATCTATGTACACACTGATAAAGATGAATACCTGGCAGGAGAACTGATCTGGTTCAGGCTACACTTCGCAGACGCACTGTCGCTAAAAACACCTGGCGAAGAAACAACCGCCTACACAGAGCTGGTTGATGCCAAAGGCAAATCCGTGCTGCAGGGAAAGCTGCCAACTGGCCATAATGGCGGCGACGGCTCTTTCTATCTGCCTCCACAACTTCCTTCAGGAGCCTATACATTTGAAGCATACACAAGCCAGATCAAACAATCCGGCTCAAAATATTATTTCAGAAAAACTATCCGCATAATCAATACAATTTCCACAAGCAAAGTGATCCCTGTTGCACAAAAACAGGCCGTCGCATTTATCGGATTCTTTCCTGAAGGCGGAAATGTATTGGCGGACCAGCCTGCAAAATTCGGATTTTGTGTACTCGATCCTAACACCAAAAAAGGACTACAAGCCAGCGGGGTGATCACTGATGAAAAAAATGACACCCTGACCCACATCAGTACACTCCGCTTTGGATTGGGGCAATTCATATTCACTCCACGGAAGAATGTAAAGTACCACGCCTCCGTGATACTTGCAGACGGAACGGTGATCAAAAAAGAGTTCATACCGCAGATCACCGGAAACCCTTACGCTCTGTCTGTGAATGAACAGAATGGCAAGTTTGTGATCAAAAGCTACTTTAAGCCTGTCAGCCCGGGCATATCCACAAAAGCCTATCTTCTCTTTCATGCACAAAGCCAGTCAAAGCATCTTGCGGAGATCGACTTTAACAACGGCTTTCACGAGTATCAAATAGACAGAACAAAGCTTGGAGAAGGTGTTACCAGTATCACACTGCTTGATGCGAACAAACAGCCTGTTTGTGAACGATTAATATTCACCGCTCCAAAATCCGCAAGCAGCGCCCTCGGTATCACAACAAACAAAAACATATTTGGCAAGAGAGAAAATGTGCGTATAGAGACGGCGCTGATCAATACAACGGACACCACGCAAAACTTTAACGGTTCTTTGTCTGTTACCTGGAAGCCAGCTTCACAGAAAGACGAATCATCAGGTATTTATGAATACATGTGGCTGACTGCCGGCCTTAACGGAGTGGTAGAGGCTCCTTCATTTTATTTCTCCGAAGAAGCAAAACGAGAACCACAGTACCAGGAAAACCTTCTTCTCGTTCATGGATGGAGATATTTTGATCCTGCTGGGCCAAGCACAAAACCGGTCTTCGAATCTAAAGCCGAACTCAAAGGGCATACCATTACTGCACGTGTGATCGATAACTGGAACAATATGCCAAAACCCGGAGTATTGTGTGCATTATCAACGCCTTCATCACCGTTTGGATTTTATACGGCAACCAGCGACAAAAATGGGATCGTCCGGTTTATCGTTGAAAACTATTACGGTCCGGGAAGCATCGTAATCAAAGCACATAATTCATCGCCGTCATCATCCTGCAAATTCGAACTCGTCAATCCTTTTGGAGTGGTTGCTAATATAGATTCACTGTCTCCTGGCCTTGTATTAGATGAAGCAGACAGCACGTCGCTCATTGCACGCAGCATTGCCATGCAGGTGCGCAATACATTCCAGTTTGATCAACTGAATGAGTTCCAGATCCCTTCAAGGTCAGACACTTTCCCTTTCTTCGGAAAACCGGAATTCAGCTACCTGCTGGACGATTACACGCGTTTCTCCACAATAGAAGAAGTATTGAGAGAGTATGTCACATCCATAATGGTATCTCTAAAGGATAGTAAGCTTAAACTTAGCATTTTTGATGAAAAGACGAAAGCTTTCTATAGTGACGGAACACTTGTCTTATTAGATGGAGTACCGTTGAATGACGTGAACCAGATCTTCAACTATGATGCCTACAAAGTAAAAAAAATAGACGTCGTGCCAAGACGTTACCGGTATGGAGGAACGATCTACAATGGTATTGTAAGCTTTGAAACATACAAAGCTCAATTTGATGCGATAGAACTGGACCCATCAGCATTTACCGTGGACTACGAAGGGCTGCAACTGAAAAGGACTTTTCATTCTCCGGTTTATATGCCAGACGAGAAAGGTGATCCTCGGATACCTGACTACAGAACAACTTTACTATGGCAACCTTACCTGGAGCTAAAAAGTAATGGGATCGGTAAAATGATCGACAGCTATTCATCAGACTTCCCCGGCACATACGAGATAGTAATCAATGGGGCAACCACAGGCGGAGAACCATTACAAAAGGTCGTAAAATTCGAGGTAAAATAAGGCCGTAAACTGGCTATGGAAAAATTGTCTTTGCTGCTGCTTTCAGAAAAGGCCAGGTGGGCAAAGAAGAAGTGATCTTTAATTCATCTGCCAATGTACTTTCATTGTCCAAAAACCTTAACACACGGCGCGGATCATTCCTGCGAAAAAGTGTAGAGAAGATCTGTTTGCCCGGTAGTTGATCATGATAAAGAATGTGCAGTAATGTATTATCGTAAAACCTGAATCTCGATGGTGGTTTGGGAATGGAAGAAAGCGGGCGTTCATTGATCAACGCCTGAACGATCTGATCTGATTGCTTCTGAATAAACCTGAATGTATACCCGGTGGAAGCCTTCGTTTGTCCGCCAGCCGTTCCGATATTGTATATGCCGTCTTTATAAAAATGATGAATCCGATTGCTCATGGGAATGATCCCGAATTCCTGCTCCTTCACCAGGAAAGTGCTAATACCCAGGTATTCGTTGATATAACTCTTTAACCCTTCATCATACTGTTCATCCTTCAATAGTGCCGGAGTAAATAGTGTATACTCCACAAGCGCCGCATGTTCTGTAAATGGCAATACGTACACAAAGCTTGTCCCGTGTCGCTGATCAATCCGGAAATCCATCAGCGTTGCCTTACCCGGATCGAAAAAGGGTGTCTCCGTTTCTATCACCCAACCTTTAAAGTGCTGAAGCAGTACAATATCTTTTTTGGATCTCTTTTCTTTGAGCAGGGAATTGAACACGACCGGATCACCAAGATCCATTTCGCGGTCATCTATATGCAAGATCACTTTCCCGTTTCTGCGGGCAAGACCTTTCACTTCACCAAACAGCTTTTCAACCTGCGGGTGTCTTGCGATCTCACTGAAACAATACGCATAAAAATCGACCCCGCGGATCATTTTGTATTGATAGGGAGAGACATCCAGTGTAGCAGTAAACCCTTCACCAAAGAAATCAAGGTGTGACCATTCCCTGTATACCAGTTGTTCAAAAAAGCCAGGCTCCTGCTCCCAGAAACACCAGGTTCGGTCGTTGGTTTTCACCTGATCTTTATCTATAAGTAAAATTTTCTTGTCGGTAAATTTGCCACTTTTGAGCATCCGTAGAAGCAGGCTCAACCCGGCGCATCCTGCACCTGCAATTACGAAATCATATTTGGATTGAGTAGTCAATTACAAGGGGACGATATTATTCAGTTTCCGGAGCATACTGTACTTTTCGGTTACCAGCCATAAGGCGCTTATCCCTGCGGATCTTATCCCAGTATTTCTTTGCCACCCACAGCATCCCAAAACTTTCCCCCTCTTGCTTGCCGAGGTGTTTATGATGCATCTTATGTGCCCAGCGGATGGCACGGACATACGTATTATTGCTGCGGGTAAACCACTTGAATCGTTGGTGAATGATCACATCATGCACCAGGAAGTAGGCAATGCCATAGGCCATGATGCCAAACCCGATCGCCTGCATCCACCAGATATCGCTATAAGTACCTTTAAAGATCAGGAAGATGCTGGGTATCGCAAATATGATAAAGAATGCATCATTCTTTTCGAAAAACCCCGGCTGCACCTGGTGATGATCTTTGTGCAGATACCACAGGAAACCATGCATCACAAACCGGTGCGTCAGCCATGTTACGCCTTCCATTGCGATGAATGTTCCGATCAATACTAATATGTAGAATATTACTAACATTGAGCAATCAGAAATTAAAAAGTCAAAATTCAAAGAAAAAAATCAGGCCCAGGAATGTTCAAACAAAAGTTTAATACAAAAAATCACTTTTCACTTTTCACTTTTAATTTTTACTTATACTTCCCTCTCCACCATTCTTCTATTCTCGGAAATGCTACCCGAAACCAGGCGGTGTATATCTCCGGCATGGATCCGATCGTTTCAGCAAGATATGACATTGGACGGTAAGCATAATCCAGCACTTCGTCTTCATTGATATCGATGGTGCCTTCGTATTCGCCGACGAATACATGATCAAATTCATATTCTGTCAGGCCATTATCAAAATCTGCTTTGTAAACAAAATCGAATACTTTCTGAAGCGGAAGATGGAAGCCCATTTCTTCCTGTAATCTTCTTTCAGCGGCAGCCTGTGTGTCTTCTGCAGGTCGTGGATGACTGCAACAGGTATTTGTCCACAAGCCTCCGCTATGATACTTATGAAGCGCCCGCTGCTGAAGCAGCAGTTCACCTTTTTTGTTAAATACAAAAACACTGAACGCACGATGCAGTAATGCCTTCTCGTGCACTTCCATTTTCCCGGCTGTTCCTAATTCCTTGTCCTGCTCGTCAACCAGGATCACTTCTTCTTCTATCATCGTAGCTGATTGCATTTGCCTGCAAATTTAACTATTAACGTGCCAACGTTAAAAACTGCTTTCCATTTCCGAAATGGAGCCTGTCTGTGGGGCAATGAGCCGCAGTTTATTTTTCAGGCCGGCTCTGAGGATTATCAATACTTTATGGTAATCAGGAATACGTACCCGCTGATGCAGTATCGTTGAAGGCTGCATCTTCCTGATCTTTCTGAAAAGGGATAAATAATATTTGTACGCTACATATACTCCAAACCTTGCCTTAAGCGGCAAATGGGTAATGCCACGGTAAGCTGCCTTGAAATCCTGATGAATATCTTCTTCAATGCGACGTTTATCTTCCGCCGTGAAATTATTGAAATCGCAACACGGAAAATACACACGGGCGAGACCGTTATAATCTGCCTGTATATCTCTGAGAAAATTCACTTTTTGAAACGCGGCTCCCAACGCCCGCGCAGGTGTTTTCAGTTTTTCAAAAGCTTCCTTTTTTCCTTCGCAAAAAACCTGCAAACACATCAAGCCAACTACCTCGGCAGAGCCATAGATATAGTCTTCATACCCTTTTTCATCATATACTTTCCGGTCAAGATCCATTTCCATACTGTGGAAGAATGCATTGATCAGGTCATGATCGATCTCGTATTGATTGACCGTGAGCTGAAAACTGTGCAGCACCGGGTTAAGACTGATCCCCCGCGCGATTGCAGCAAATGTTTCTACCTTAAATTCACTCAGCAAACGCTGTTTATCAAACTCATGAAAAGTATCCACTATTTCATCCGCAAGCCTGACAAAGCCATAAATATTACAGATCGGAGCACGCAGATCTTTATGCAAAAGCCTGATAGCAGATGCGAAAGAAGTGCTGTACGTCCTGGTAATATCCTGGCTACATGTTTGACTGGCCTCATGAAAAAGGTGGATCATCCCTTATAGTTTGATAAATGATTAAATTTTGGAAGTTATTACAGAGTTGATGCGTTTAAGATACGTTATATCAGGTTCAAAAATGGAGCCAGCTGACGATATATTTTTCTTGTTGAATGTTTCGGAATGGCCTGTTAAGATTACTTAAACACAACCGGCTGTATAGTGGAAATCATAGCTCCGCCGCAGCTGCTGCATTGATCATCCAGTGCAAAATATACACAGTTCAGGAAATCCGTTTCGCAACTTCTTTTGCCACCACTTCCCCACTGATCAGGCTTGGAGGAACGCCAGGACCCGGCACTGTCAGCTGACCTGTGTAAAACAGATTACTTACTTTTTTGCTTCTGCAAGATGGTCTGAAGATCGCTGTTTGTTTAAGCGTATTTGCGAGGCCATATGCGTTGCCCCGAAAGGAATTATAGTCATTTACAAAGTCAGAAACAGAATAAGACCGTTTGAACAGGATTGAATCAAGGAGAGATTGACCGGTGTGTTTTTCAAACCGGCCGGCGATAAGCTGGAAATATTTTTCGCGGACGGCTTCAGTATCACCCTCCAATCCTGATGCGATCGGAATAAGGAACACAAGAGCGTCTTTATCAACAGGCGCAACGGATGAGTCTGTCTGCGAAGGAATACTCACATAAAACAATGGTGAAGTCGGCCAGCGGGGAGTCTTGTAAATTTCCTGGCCATGCTGATCGAAAGGAACATCGAAGAATAAGGAATGATGAGGCAGAGGGTCCAGTTTTTTATCCAGCGCCACGTAATACAATAAACATGACGGAGCCATCACCCGCTTGTTCCAGTATTCAACAGAATACGAACGGTGAGCCTCACCTAACAGGCTCATTTCTGTAAAATGATAATCAGCTCCGCTGATCACAGCGTCGGCCGTGTACAGATTATCAGCAGAGGCAACGGCAGTCGCCTTTCCATTCTTCACTTTTATTTCCTGAACCGGTTCGCTGAACACAAACTTCACACCGAGCTCAACAGCCAGCTGATACATGGCTTCAACTACTGAATACATCCCACCCTGCGGATGCCAGGTGCCGCCTTTGATATCTGCATAATTCATCAGGCTGTACAAAGCCGGTGTTTCGGCGGGCAATGCTCCAAGAAAAAGAACAGGAAATTCCATCACTTGCCGAAGCCGCGTATTACTGAAGTATTTCTCTATATGCTTTTTAATGGAAGTAAAAACTTCCAGTTTAAAAATACCTTTGATGGCTTCCCAATCAATGAATTCCAGAATGGACAATCCGGGCTTGTATACCAGGTTCTGAATACCTACGCGGTATTTATAAGAAGCCCCATGCAAATAACGTTCAAGCTTTTCCCCGCTGCCTGCTTCGATCAGCTCAAATTCGTTTTTCAGTGCATCGAAATCGGCATGAAGGTCTGTAAAGCTATCACTCCAGTAAATACGGTAAGAGGGGTCCAGGCGATGAAGTTGGTAATAGTCACTTACTTTTTTGCCAAACTGTGCGAAGTATCTGTCAAAAACATCCGGCATCCAGTAAAAGCTTGGCCCCATATCAAAAGTGAAACCCTCATGGGAAAAACGTGCGGCCCTCCCTCCGGGCGATGCGTTCTTCTCCAATACAGTAACATCCCAGCCCTCTTTTGCCATAAATGATGCAGCAGAAAGACCTGCGAAGCCACTGCCGATAACGATCACTTTCTTTGGAGTTGACATTCAAGCAAGTTAAAGGTTTAAGGGTTTAAAAGTTTAACCGTTTTAAAGTTTTACGGTTTACAGTAGTGCTTGATCTATTGCGTTAAGAGATAGCAATGGGACCAAAAGAAAAGTTCAAAGGTTTAATAGCTTTCAAGCCTGAACTCAAACTTTGAAACTATTAAACTTTTGAACTTTTAAACTAAAATCTTCTGCGGACGTTTTGTTCCGTTAGAACCGATTCAGTCTTTCTTTGAGCAGTTTCCGCGCAAAGTGAATACGGCTTTTTACTGTACCGAGAGGTTCTGCCAACACGTCGGCGATCTCCTGGTATTTGTAACCGTCAAAATACAACTGGAATGGAACTTTGAAGATCTCAGGCAACTGATGAATAGCTGCATAAATTTCTTTGATCCTTAAATCGCTTTCCGCAGCGTTGCTGACAGAAGCCTGCTTCAAGTTGATCAGGTAATCATTCGAGGTATTATCAAAAATGGTCTTTTGTTTAGCCTTTCGACGATAGTCGTTGATAAAAATATTACGCATGATCGTGAACAACCAAGCTTTAATATTTGTACCTACATTATACTTCTCTTTATTTGCTAAAGCCTTGTATAAAGTCTCCTGGTAAAGATCATTAGCCGCCTCACTGTCCCTTGTCAGATTAATGGCAAAGGGCTTGAGAAAGTCGGCATTCTCAAGCAAAACCTCATTAAAATCTGTAGTGGGCATGTTTTGTTTAATTTTTAAGGCCATAAAGTTAAACAAAGTGTGTTTCGAAAAAAAATAATCTTTACGAGTTTAACATTCCTTTGGTTCTCAAAGCCTTGAAATAAAGTCCATCATTTCATGAAAACACCTTTTCAGCTCCACTCCTTCCGGGATCTCCCGATCGTATTCCTTTGTCGGATAACCAGATATGATCGTTTTAACTCCCGGCAGCCTGGTTTCGATATTGTTCACCAGCTTTTCCAGGTTTGCATGCTGAAAGCTGCTGATCAGGTGAACAAAAGCCAGATCGGGTTGCATGGTATCAGCAATACTGGCCACATCGCCCATCGGCACATTGGCGCCGAGGTAGATCACACGCATTCCCTGTTTTTTCAACAGGTAGCATAGAAAAAGCAAGCCCATTTCATGATATTCCTTTTCGGGCAGGAATAACAGGCAGGTTTTGCCTTCCGGATTGCAGGGTAGGCCATCGATCCCTACTATCAGTTTCTGGCGGATGATATTTGTTACAAAATGCTCCTGGGCCGGCATGATATGACCCGTTTGCCAGAGGATGCCGATCTTCTCAAGAAAAGGGAAAATGATCTGCAAAACACCATTTTCGATCCCGAAATTGCAGATATACTTGCTGAGGGTTGTTTCAAATTTATCAGTCTGCAGATCCACCATATCCTGCACGAGTTCATTCACGATGATCTCCTGCATTGCTTCACTGTCACGAAGTGATAATACCTTCTGACAGATCTCCTCCTGGCACATTTTGTCAATGTGTGAGATCTTATAGCCACATTTATTCAGCAGGGCGATATTGAGCAGCGTTTTTAGCTCCTCGTTGCTGTAATAGCGGATATTCGTACAGCTGCGCTGGGGTTTGAGCAGATTATAGCGCTGCTCCCACATACGGATCGTGTGGGCCTTGATCCCTGAAAGATTCTCCAGATCCTTTATGGTAAAAGCGCTCATAACCTGTATTACAAACTGGCAACAGAAAAGTTCAGCGTAGCCAGTCCAAAATTATTTAAAGTTTAGTATTCAATACCTTAGATGTATTCAACCAGTCCTTGAACTGGTGATTGGGCTGGTATTTCTTTAAGGCTTCGAGGTGGCCCGTATGATGGAGATCTGTACCTGCCATATCATAGAAATCGTTTTTCAGCAACCATGCCGCGAGGTCGCTGACTGAGCGTCCATATCCACCTGAAAGCGATAAAAGGTTCAGCTGAAAAAGACAACCGGCATCTTTAAGCTCCACGAAGAAATCCTTCTGATGCTGCAGGTATACATAGCGTTCAGGGTGCGCCAGGACAGGCTGATATCCGCTCATTTGCATTTCAAAAAGAATGTCTTTTACATTCAGCGGGGCAAAGGCCATCGAAAATTCGGTCAGTACCATATTTCCGCTGATCTTAAGTAAAGGCTCCTTTTTCTCCATCAGCTGCATCACATGTTCATCGAGAAAGTACTCTGCGGCAGCGGCAATTTCAATCCCGATGCCTTCCTGCTGCACCGCTTTGCGTACAAGATCAAGTTTCTCCTCTATTATGGAGCGTGTATTCTTGTACATATCCCACATAATATGTGGCGTAGTGATCAGTTTCTGATAACCCAGCGCTTTCATTCCCCGGATAAGTTCAAGCGAATCTTCAAGTGTTTTAGCCCCGTCATCTATTCCCGGAAGAAGATGCGAGTGCATGTCCACTTTTAAAGCGGAGAAGTCAAATTTCTCTTTAACGGATGATGATCTGGAAAATAACTTGAACATAGCTGACTGCTTAGCAGGATCGAAAGTATCTTAAAAGTTTAATAGTTCAACAGTTGAATAGTTTAAAGGTTTCAGAAGTTTTTGGGGATCGACAATCCCACCCCTTTACGGGGGCATTAGAGGCTGAGGCCATGGCACAGCCAAAATCGTGGAAAACCACCAAATACGCAAGTAAACTGGCTCTTGGAAGTAAGGATCAATAAAAAAGCCCACGATCACATCGTGGGCTTTCCCGGTATAATTTCCGCCATTTCCAGTAAAAGTCTGATCCGGCTTGCTGCTTATTTCGTCTTTGTCATTCCTCCAGACAAGCCTAACAGAACATGACC
Source organism: Terrimonas ginsenosidimutans (assembly GCF_022012415.1). Taxonomy (GTDB): domain Bacteria; phylum Bacteroidota; class Bacteroidia; order Chitinophagales; family Chitinophagaceae; genus Terrimonas_A; species Terrimonas_A ginsenosidimutans. Next base: position 423,199 of record NZ_JAKLTR010000003.1, on the reverse strand, counting down.
CGAAAGAATGAGTTTGGCGGATCTCTTTCCAATTTATCCTGCTTACTTCTGCATCCCTGGTATTAAAAGCTTCTTGGCGGCAGTGAAGGAAATATCCGATACACCAGTTCACTCTTTGGTGAAATGATCTGCCATGCTGTAAGAAAAAGGATCATGAAATCCGTATAGAAAGAAAAATGTTGCTGATACCAGACCTCTACAGCCCCCTTGTATGGCAATATCACCAGGCGGTAACATTCATGCGGAGGGAGTGAGCTCTGCGTAATGATCAGTTCTTCATCTCTGAATACAACGGACCCGATTCCTGTCAAACCAGGTCTCGCACGATATACTTTTTCTTTCATCTCATCTGAATATCTGTCAAACCCCGCCTTCATCAGCGGCCTGGGACCAACAAAAGACATGTCGCCTTTTAGGATGTTGATCAACTGTGGCAATTCATTCAGCTTGCTCATCCGGAGGAATTTGCCCATGAAGGTAACACGCGGGTCATTACGCGTGGTAACATCCCCTGAACCCATATTCGGGCTGTTCTTAAGCATCGTTGCGAATTTCCAGATGCGGAAGATCTTGTTGCGATACCCCACCCTATCCTGCAGGTAGAAAACTTCATGCTCGCCGGTCAGCAACAGCAGGATCACGATCGGAATGAGCAGTGGAGAGAGAATGATCAGCGCCAGCAATGAAAAAATAATATCGAAGAACCGTTTTATAATTGAATACATAGATCAGGATAAAGCTTGTTTTATCTCACGGACAACAATCTCCAATTGTTCATCAGTGATATTGGTTGAACTGGGTATACTCAGGCAGGTATTGTAAATATAATCAGCCGCATCTTTTTTGGTGATATAAGGGCAATCCTTATACATCGGCAGTTTGTTCATCGGCATCCAGAAGCGGCGGCTGAGGATCTTATTTGCATTAAGATGGTTCAGCAACTGTCCTTGCTTTTCGGTTTGTATGGTAAACAGCCAGCCATTGGCTTTTACCTCAGGAAGCTCCTGCTGAAACCGGATATCTGCAACGCCATTCAACTCATCTTTATAAAATGAAACAACTTCCTGTTTCCTTTCAAGAAAAGACGGCAGCAATTCCATTTGAGCTACACCAACAGCTGCAAGAATATTTACCAGTCTGTAATTATAACCCACCTCATCATGATAATATTCATCAGGACTGGCTTTCGCAGTTGTGGTAATGTGTTTAGCATGTTTTGCCAGTGCTTCATCGTCGGTAACGATCACGCCTCCGCCACCGGTTGAAATGATCTTATTTCCATTGAAGCTGAAACAGGCCAGAGGGCTGAATGTACCCGCATGTTTTCCCTTGTAGGTGGTACCCAGTGCTTCTGTCGCATCTTCCACAACAGGAAGCGGATACTTCGCAACAATGGACAAGAACCTGTCCATATCGCACATATTTCCCAGAATATGCACCGGCATAATAGCGCCGATACGGCGTCCATCTTTTTTATAGAATAACTCCTGTCCTTTCAGTTCTGTTTGTTCCGATAAAAATTCCTCCAACAGATCAAGGTCCATTTGCCAGTATGCAGGATCAGCATCGATCAGCAGTGGCTCTGCTCCAACATATTTTATTGAATTGGCCGACGCAACAAAGGTCAGGTTTGAAACGATGACATAGTCGCCGGTTTTCACTCCCGACAGCAGTAGTGAGATATGCAAAGCAGCTGTGCCATTCACGGCTGCCACTCCATATTTCGCGCCAGCAAAGTCTGCAACCATCTGTTCAAACTGGTTCACATAAGAACCAACAGAGGAGATCCAGCCTGTATCGAGGCAATCCTTTACGTATTTCCATTCATTACCTGCCATATTGGGCAGGCTTAGGGGGATCAGTTGCTGATTACTCATATACTTTTTTTCCTTGTTCGAGATACTCGTTATACCAACCAATAGTTTGTTTCAGGCCATCCTTCCAGCTTACTTCCGGTTCAAAACCGAGTTGTGTTCTTGCCTTTGTAATATCCGGGCAGCGACGGGAAACAGAACCCGGATACGTTGGGGCATTCTCATATTCCCCGTTGAAGTGCATGAGTTCTCCGGTGTAGTGGATGAGCTCTCCAATAGAGATCTCTTCCTGTGTTCCTATATGATAGATCTCACCGTTAGTATTTGGCTGTTCCATTGCCAGAACGGTTCCTTTTACCGCGTCAGTAATATAACAGAAAGCGCGTGTCTGATCATGCCCATAAACCTTGAACGGAGTTTCTCCCTGTCTGAACCGGATGGCCAGATGAGGGATCACATGTTTGAAGCCCATGCGCGGACCATAAACATTGTGGTAACGTACAATAGTCGTTTCTATATTCAACATGCGGCCATAGTTCAAAAACCCTGACTCGCCAAGCATTTTTGTCACGGCATAAGTGAACCTCGGATGCCCGATATCCTCGATACAAAGCGGCACCTGTTCAGGCGTAGGAATGGTGTAACCAAATGCATCCACTGTACCCGCGTAGCATTCGCTTGTTGAGGTGAAGAGTACCTTGCCTATTTTGGCGCGGCGCATCCATTCAAGTGTATTATAGATAAGAGCAGTATTGATGCGAATGATCTCATGCGGAATAGAATTGGCGTTATCAACACCCACCACAGATGCCAGCATATACAACTGATCATATTCCTCATCTAATTGATCATACGCTTTGGGGTCTGTATAATCTCCCGCGATCACTCTAACATTATGCTTGTTCACCAGTTCAGTGAAGAGTTCATCCTGCTTGCCTCTTGCAAAGTTATCAGCTATCGTTAACGAATAATCCCTGTTCTCGGCCAGGAACCTGGTTATATTAAATCCAATAAAACCTGCTCCGCCTAATAGTAAAACCTTTTTGCTCATGCTTGTTAGTTTATTGTTACGTCGAAATACCGCTTATGCGCTCACTGCGTTCAGATCGCCACGGCCGATCACGCGTACGGTATGTTTTTTTGATAATGTTTCAATATCCTCCCTGGTGAATACCCCGATGGTATCATAAATAAATGCGGGTTCCTGCTCCAGCAGTTGCTGGATCAACACGGGATTATTTCTGTAGTCTTTGTGGCCCGTTGTGACCACTATTACATCGTATGGCTCTTTCAACAGTGCCGGCAGATCCTGCGTCACATCCAATTTCCTTTCCTCCCAGTAAACAACATGCGGGTCATGCACAGTAATAGTGCATCCGGCCTGCTGCAACTGATGATAAAAACCATATACAGGTGTATACCGGGTATCGCCTACATCATTGAGGTAGCTGACGCCTAGCAACAAGGCTTTCTTTCCCGCGAATGAACCGGGGAACTGTGACCGTAAAAAATCAAAGGCATAGTATGGCATGCGGTCATTGATCCGTACGCCCGTTTCACTCTGATGCAAAGGTTCTTTACTACCGAAGAGATTCATCTTTGCCCAACTGGCCATCAAAGGATCTTTGGTAAGGCAGTAGCCGCCCACTCCAAGGCCTGGTAACATGATGTTCTTATGTGTTGGTCTCATCCGGATGGCATTCACCACTTCATAGATATCCACGCCTGCTTCTTCTGCAAAACGGCTCCATTCTACCATAAAGGCGATGTTCATCGCGCGATAGGAATTCTCGAGCACTTTCGCCATTTCTGTTGCATGTGTGATACCCAATCTTGTTAAAGGATACTCGTCTGTCCGGATAATGGTGCGAAGGAATTTCTCTACAGCATCCGCGCTCACTTCATCCACACCTGAATAAACACGGTAAAAATTTTGTATCGAGTCTACATACTTCGGCCCTGGCATTACTCTTTCATAAGAGTGTCCAACCCTGACCACATCAACAGGCAATCCTCTTTGCTGTAACTTTTCTTCGATCAGCGGTTTTACAATTTTTGCGCAGGTACCAGGAGGAACAGTTGTTTCAACCAGCACCAGCACATCCTGCAGGCAGTTATCACCAATGCTTGCAATGGCTTTCTTGAATGGAGTAAGATCCATGTCAAAACCTTTCAGCTCGCCATTTTCTACTGACTGCTTTTGTACATCCAGGTTAATATCAACAACGATCACATCTGCCTTGCTGTATGCATACGGATCGAATGTTGCATAGAGGTTCTTTTTCTCCCGGGCCTGTTTGTAAAAGATGCCGATCTTGGGATCGTCTGCAATGACCGGGAAGATGCCCTCATTAATAGATTTGATCTTCCACCAGGAAGCAGGCGAAGGCAGATCAACTCCGATCACCGCATACTCTTCCGTAAGCGCGTTTGCTACGACCAGGCTCATTACCGCACCAACAAAACCAAGCCCCTGTACGATCACCACTTTTTTACCCGGGTGCCCGGCTATGAACTGATCAATGCCTTCCTTATCTGAAGGATTCTCAGGGATATTATACTCTTTGCCTGTTATCGGGCTGATCGATTTCCGGACAATTGCTTCACTTGTCATACGCCTATTGTTAATTTAGACCTGCTCTGACGCAGGCTTTGCTTAAACGTAAAAAACTGGTTTTATCTTGCAGGATTTCCAAATATCTGTGCTCCATCGGGCACATCACGGGTAACGACGCTTCCGGCGCCGATCACCACACCTGTTCCAATAGTGATCCCCTGGCGGATCACAGAACTGGCTCCAATAAAAGTATTGTCCCCAACGGTCACATTACCGCAAAGTACAGCTCCCGGAGCAATGTGTACATACTCTCCTATCCTGCATTCATGCTCAATGATACTGCCGGTATTACAGATCGTTCCGGTCCTAACAACAGCCAGGGCGTTGATCACTGCTCCCGCTGCTACAAGCACACCATGATCTACCGTTGCGGAAGATGCGATAGTCGCCCCAGGATGGATCACCGTGATCGCCGGACGGTTCACTGCCGCTCCAACAAAATCACAGATCTTTTTGCGGATGGTATTATCTCCAACAGACGCAAAATAATCGCTGGCAGACAATTGCGCTGTTGCCTCCCTTTCCTTTCCAAGGTAAGCCAGGTCAAAAGGATTGTTTGTTTTCATTTCCTGATCGCAATAAGCGGTTACCCGCCTGCCCGAAAGCTGTAGTGCATCGATCACTACATAGGCATGGCCTGAATAGCCGATAATGACAACAGGAAGATCTTTTTCGCTCATTGGGTTATTTGTTCAGTAATTCGCGATAACGTTTTTCTATACGTGAATGGACTACACGCTGATCATAGTGATCATTTACTTTGTTATAAAGCCTGTCAGCATATTCCTTCATTTGCTGAGGACTTTCCACGGCCCGTTTCATCAGCCGGGCAAGCTGCTGCTGATCTTTTACGTCAAAGATCAATCCGGTTTCTTCATGCGTAACAATGTCAATATTGCCTTCTATCCGCGAGCAGATGATCGGGCAATTCATTGCACCGGCCTGCAACAGTACATTCGGAAACCCTTCCCTGTGAGAGGGGTGTATGAGTAGATGCGAAATATGCATGAAATATTCAACCTGTTCGTTCCATCCCGCCTGGATTATTCCCGGGTGGTCAGTGATCAGCCGGCGTGCCGCATCGGAGATCGGATCGAGCTCGTCCTCGAAAGCACCAACGAGTATCAGCCTGAGCTGATCGTTCGTTCTATATACTTCTTCAAAGGCATGCACCAGTTCGTCGATCCCTTTATCTCTTACAATTCTGCCCACGCTCAGTAAATAGAAAAAATCTGTATCATAGCCGATCAGCTTTTTCGTTTTCTCCAATTCCTCTTCTTTGAGTGCCGCCGCGGAAAACCGTCGCAGGTCGATCCCATTACTTGATCCTTCCCCGATCACTTCCAGTTTAGACGACCTGACAAGCTTGTTGTTCTGTATATAGTCTTTCAGTGAAAAACTGTTTGGCCAAACATGTGTTGCGGAGGACATGGTCAGTTTTTCCATGAAGACAAGTAATTTTCGGGTAAATCCCTGCGCCGTCATAAAACGAAGTCCGGCAACTGTATGTATTCTGACCGGCACGCCAGCAAGTTTTGCCGCAAGCATGGCGATCAGGCCGGCTTTTGGTGTGTGCGAGTGAACGATCTCCGGTTTTTCTTTCTTTAGAAAGCGGTAGAAAAGCCAAAGAGATTTGAGGTCAGCAAGAGGGGTCATCTTCCTGGTCATCGGGATGGTCTCGTAACGGCATTGCTCGTTGTTGATCACATCATTTTTCTCCCTGCCTTCACTACTTACCATCACAACGTCGAAACCGCTATCCTTCATGTACTTCATCTGGTTGCGCAGAAGATACTTTAAAGACAGCGGAGCTGTTGTAGTTCGGATCAATTTTGCCATCTAGCTTATGAAACATTGTCCCGTTGCAAAACGGGAGTGAGAGTTAATTTTATTTCAAATAGCACTTGCGATACCAGACTTCCAGCGCAAAAAGTGTCCAGATCATTTTTGCACGTTTTTCCTCACCGCAGTCAAGTTTTCTATTCCAGATATCCTCAATAAATCCAGGTTGTACAAATTGCCTGCAATATGCCTGCGGAGATAGTATATAATCCGCGATCATTTCTTTAAGCAGTCCGTCAATCCATTTCTTCAAAGGGATCTCAAACCCTCGCTTGGGTTGGTTGATCAGTTCTGCAGGCAGATATCTTTCTGCCAGTTTACGAAGCAGGAATTTGGTCTGACCTCTTTGTATTTTAAATTTATCAGGAAGAGAAGGAACATATTCAAGCAATTCCCTGCTTAAAAGAGGACTTCTTCCTTCAAGGGAGTGCGCCATGGTGGCGATATCCATTTTCACCAACAGGTCACCAGCCAGGATACTGTCAAAATCAAGGTGCATGATCTTTTTCAGGCCGCTTTCGCCGGATTGGTTCACCTTTTCAAAGTCTATCTGCACTTTGCGCAAATAGTTCAGGGAAGTGACCAGCCTGTTTTCATATCCTTCAAAGCTATCAATGGTTGCGGAAAGGTAGGCCGCCAGGCCATCCTTCCGTGCGAAGTCGATAAGCCGGTAGATATAGTTATACTTCGACTTCTTATTATTTGCCACGGGCATGATGTTATGCATCAGCCGGGCGGGATTTTTGACAATAAACCCTGAATTGAAGAAGTCAAATTTTGCGAATGGAACATACCGGCGATAGCCACCGAAAAGTTCATCGCCGCCATCACCATTAAGGATCACGGTGAGGTGTTTTCTTGCTTCCCGGCTAACATAGTAGCTGGGAATGGCAGAGCTGTCAAAAAAAGGCTCTCCGTAATTGCTGAGTATCTTTTCAATGTCGGTCGCGAGGGAGTCGAAGGAAATGCGGATCTCGTGATGATTGGTGCCATAGCGTTCGCTGACCAGCCTGGCAAGAGGGCTTTCATCATATTCTCCTTCGAAGGACACCGTGAAAGTCTTCAGTTTGTTATTGTATTGCGTGGCAATGGCCGATACGATACCGCTATCGATGCCGCCACTGAGGAAAGAGCCGACTTCCAGGTCGGAGGATTCAACCCTGCGTTTAACAGCCTGGTGGAGCATTCCATCAACTGTTTCTAATGCCTGGTCAAAGTTTTCTTCCCCTTGTTTTTTATAGATGGCGGCTATATCCCACCACTTTTGGAGCTTCACTTCAACCGTGTCAAGAGATATAGTGGCGATGCTGCCGGCGGGCAGTTCCCATACATTTTTGTAAGGTGTAGCTTCTTTGTAGAAATATCCCATTCGGACATATTGCCGGAGATGTTCCTCGTTAATGGATAGCTTTACCTGCGTATTGATCGCATTCAGTTCACTGGCAAATATCAGATGTCCGTCGTCTTTGTAATAGTAAAGTGGCTTTTTGCCCGCCCGGTCGCGGACGAACAGGAGTTCCCTTTTTTCCGTATCGAGGATGCATAGTGCAAACATGCCGTCAAATTCCTGAAAGCATTCTTTTCCAAGCCTGGCATAAGCGTGCAAGATCGTTTCAGTGTCTGAGCTGGTCTGGCACTGCAACTGATGCCTGGTCCTTATTTCCTGGTGATTATAGATCTCCCCGTTAAAAATGATGGTAAACTGCTGATAGTGCATCGGTTGGCCTCCGCCAGCCACATCAACGATAGCCAGGCGATGATGATGAAGCTCTACATTGCCTTTACGGTAGGTTGTTTGCTCATCCGGCCCCCGATGGTACATCGTTTTTGTCAGGGTTGGGATATCCAGAGCATAATTAATTGAACCGGCGATTCCACACATGAAATTAGAATAAACGTTTACTAAAAAAATACGAAGGAGAGAATTTACCGGATTTATCCATCACCAAAATAAATGTAAGAAGGTAAAATGAGACGCAAGGTAATTTATAGCGTACAAGCGCGCCGAAATTGGGTGTTGTGATACCAATAATTCCACCAAAGATCAGGCTGAAGGCAAAACAGAAGGTGATCACCGGGTCGGAAAATATTGTCCTGAAAGTTGTTCCAACCCCCAGCCTTCTGAAACACATGATCGTTAGCGCTGCAAAGGCCAGTGCTTCAAGTGCGGAGAAAAGCATGAGTGGCGAGCGGACATCCCAGGGGAAAGGGCGGAAGTAGGTGTTAACAAGTCCCAATGGGGCATACAGGATCAGGCCTATCCGCGATTTAGGAGCTCCATCTACGGCAAAATTTGATCCGCTGCCTTCATCCGTTCTGGAAAAAACATTCTGCTGGTGCTGGATCGCCGACACCAGATTCCCGGGCGAGAGTTGTGCATTCGCCTCTGTCTGCGCGACGCCCCGGATTGCAAACAGGGAAGCCACCAGCGCGAGGATCAAAAATGCTCCGGTCACAGCCTGCCGCATATCCTTCCGCTGGATCTTCTTTCTTTCCTGCAGGAAAAACCAGACGAAGAACCCTCCCAGTAGACTGAACAGAATATAAGGTTTCAGATTATACAGCAGGAAGGTCGACAACAGTATGTATATAACCGCCACGGTCATTTTCTCTCTTTTTATAAAAAGCGCATGGAGATAGTAGAGCAAAAAACCCATTGCACCAAGGCAGATTGGGTCCTTCAGTAAGGATACTCCCCAAAAAAGAACGGACGGCAGGAACAGGGTGGCGTACGCAATTTTTTTCACCAGGTGAGGGTACAGCCCTGCAAATAATTTGAAGACCTTCCAGGAACCGAGAAAAGCAAAAAAACTGATGCAAAAGGAAATACAAAGAAAGCTTTTATTAAAGATCAGGGAAAAAGGTAATCCGAGCTTTGATACCATATATGTACGCGACTCCAGCATATAATACCGGATCGACCACGATGAACTATAGTAAAAGTAATTGTACATCTTATCGCCCGGTTCTAATTGGACCTTCGAGTAGATCTCTTTTAGCACCGATTTATCATCAATAGCAGCGCGATGCATGTCCAATACACCCTGGTAATAGTTAAAGCTGTCTCCCATACCATAATAATATACCAGCACCAGAGTGTAGATGATCGCGCAGACAAACCGGATAGTCAGGGCGGGCATGATATACTTCGCCATTTCAGTATTCCGGTACTTTCGCTTCATAATAAAAGCAAGCAGATACAGGATCAGCAGGCATAACGGTGCGAGATAAAAATCAGCACCTGTCAGCATGTTATATGCGTTATATACGGGCATTGTTTCAGGATGGTCAGGTCAGAGGTACAGCTTTGTTCTCATGCATCGCTTTGTACACCCCTTCCATTTCATCTGTCATTCTTTTTAAATTAAAAAAACCGGTAAGACGCTTATAGCCGGCTTCACCATATTCGTGTATCGCATGTTTATCCTGCGCAAGTTGCAATATTTTTTCCGCCAGCCTGTCCTCATCTTTCAATGGAACCAGCAGGCCTGAAACACCATCTTCGATCACTTCGTTCATTGCAGGAACGTTAAAGGCCACAATAGGCTTCCTGTGCAACCAGCTTTCGAGAAGGATCAACCCGAAGCCTTCCCAAATGGATGTCACCACCGTGAATTGGCAGTTTTCCATTAACGAGTGCGGATTCGGCACATGCCCCATAAAAACCACTACATCCTCAAGATCATTTTCTTTGCTTAGTTGCTCAAGTTTGTTACGCAGCGGTCCATCTCCGGCAATGACCAACCTGAGATCCGGCCTGGTCTCTTTCACTTTTTTCCATGAACGGATCAGGTATTCATGTCCTTTGAATCCTACTAACCGGCCCGTTATTAATACGTAAGGATAGTCCGGGATCTGAGCCGAAGTATTCTCATGTACGGGCGGAGACAGGGTCAGTCCATAATAGATATTTCGTAATCGTGTCGGTTTCACAATATTTCCCTCCAGAAAAACATTGTACAAACCCTTTGAAATGGTTACGTTAAAATCTATCGCGCGACCGGCAATTCTCTCTATCCAGTAAAATGCGTCCTTTTTCAAAAAGCGGAAATCGTACCCGTGAACCGCCATATAGGCCGGGCTAAAACCATGTTTAACGCTAACCAGCTTCATCTTCCTGTGCAGAAAGGTCTTGACCATTGCCATCAAAAAATCCGCATGTACCAGGTTTGCCTGTACCAGATCATACTTATTGTCCTTGATAAGCGTTGCAACCTTCCGGACCAATAGTGGTGACACACTTTTGTGTCCGTAGATCTCATGGGTCTTCACTCCGTAGTCCGCCAGGTGAGACACAAAGGTCTTGTTGCGATGACCATGTACAGGGTAGAAGCACAACATTTCCACATCATAACCTCTCGCCTTAAGTTCCGGCAGTATCTGAAGCAGATATAACTCTGACCCGGATACTCCGTTCATTTTTTGAGCAAACAAAATTTTCATTATTAAAGATTTCTGATTTAAAGAATAAATCAGGTGGCTTTACGTGTAAGAAATCTGCTGACACGGTGCAGCATGGTGGAGGGAAGGAATAACAATAGGCGATATGCCACTAGCTTACCAGCAGTAAGCGTCTTTATTGGATAATGGTTCAATATAAACTTGAATAGTCTCTTAAATTCTTTCCGATCACCCTGAAAATATAGTGTGCGGAGTCTGTGTTCCAGAAAATAAAACAGCAATAACGCTCCATCAAAACTTCTTTTTGGCGTCTGATACACATAACCCGGTTCCACAAACAACCCAAGCTGTTTCATTTGTTCTATCTGAGGCGCTGCCTTGAGGGTTGCAAGTACCCGGCTGAAAATAAGCTGATTGTCAGTCAGGAATTTTTTATTAAACCCGCTCACTGATTTACTAGCAGCATGCAAACGGAAACGGGAAAACACATCTTCCACCTGCAAGATCTTATAATGAAGTCCAGCTCTTACAAAAAGATCAGTGTCCATCGAAAAATGAAGGGTTTCATCCAGTAAGCCTTGTTCGTCAAGCAGCTGTTTTCGATAAAAACTTGCTGGCTGCGGCATACAGATATGCGCGATATACCTGTTTTCGAGATCCGCTGTTGACAGATTGGTTGACGTAAAGGAAGTGATCCCTTCTCCAAAATATTCAATGCGACCATGGACGAGGGCAACATCTTTATGTTGATTAAAATACCCTGCAATAGCATGCAAAGATCCGGGCATCAATTGGTCGTCGCTATTGATCCAGTTGATAATATCTCCGGTAGCCCTCCTGAAACCCTTATTGATCGCATTACTTTGTCCAGAATCTTTCTCGGAGATCCAGTAAGTAATCCGGTCTTCGTATTTTTTTATCACTTCCAGGGTATTATCCGTGCTACCTCCGTCGATGACAAAATATTCCAGATGAGGATATCCCTGATCGAGAACAGATTTTATCGTATCCTCGATGTATTGTCCCTGGTTAAAAGAAGGTGTAACAATCGTAATCCGCGGATAGTTATCTGTTCTTCCTTCGAAGCTTGTCATGTTGAAATTTTCCTGTTGTAAACTGGGGCATCAAATCGAGATGTCTGCAAGTGTCTGCAAATCGAGAACCAATCTCTTTTGGTCTTGTTATGATCTGAGGCGATAAAATATTCTCCGAAACAGTTTTTCCAGACCAAGGAAAACCAGCGCTTTTTTCAGAAAGTCGAATGGCCCCCCACTTAAAAAAACAGTCTTCCATGACTTATCAACCATCAGCGTCAATCCCTTGATGGCTGTCGCATTATTCTCCCTGGCTTCCGCGTCGGTCAGAAGTGGCATGATCAGCTCTCTCATTTTCACTTCCTCCTTTCGCATATAAGATGGATCCTTGCTCATATTATCAGGGTGCCACCGTACAAGTGAATAAGTGTGCGGCGTATCGTGATATTGAAAATATGCATTCATTATAACACATTTCAAAAGAAAATGATAATCTGCGACAGCACTTATTTCATTTTCAAATAAGCCTACCTTATCAACGACACTTCTCCTGAAAAGAGTACTGCTCAAGTGAGAAAAATTCCCTTTCAGCACCTGCGCAAGAAAGCTTTTTCCATAACCACTTACCTTGGGCATCCATTCTTCGTTCTTTCCCCAATAGGTGAATTTACGGTCAGCTTCATCATACGGTCTTGTCGTGAAATACCGGATGCTTCCGTAAACAACATCGGTCTCAGGATTCTCACTAAATAGTCTTATCTGTTCTTCAAACTTTCTACTCTCCAGTAAATCATCTGCATCGAGGAATTGAACAAATGAACCCTTGATTTTCGAAAGGCCTCTGTTCCGGGATGTGCCTAATCCTCCATTAGGATATTTGTAATACTGTATGCGCGAATCCTTCTGAATATATGGTCTTACCACCTGTTCTGTATTGTCTGTAGAGCCGTCATCAATGATGATCAGCTCCAGATCCCGGAACGATTGATTACATACACTTTCTATAGTTTGCCCAATTAAATGGCCATAATTAAAACAAGGTATAATAACAGATATCATTTCTGTTCGGGTATTATAGCTTCCGCAGCTAAGTAGCCGGGCGCGGGTGTTTGATGGTACGTAAAATACTTCTTGAGATTAAGCAGAGGCTTTTCTATGATTATCCAGGACAGCCTTGACACTGCCAGTAATGCGGCAAAGCAAATTAACAGGAACAGGAAATCAGCTATATAGTATGGCATATACGCCGAAAGTTCAATATTCAGAAGGGAAAACACCTTGTATAGAAGTACTTTGACAAAGGGGTGATAAAGATATATTCCATAGCTGATCTTACCCATTTCTATAAGATATCTATTGTTCCAGATGAATCCCATCGCAGGTGTACGGCCCTGGTCATCGCGGTAAATGAGATGGGTCAATACAAAAAGAGCCATGATCCCGTCAAGGATCCTAAGCGTTACTCCAAACAGGGGAAGCAGGGACATCCAGATGGAAACGTAGTACATCAAAGCAAGCGGAGCAGCTACTTTCAAAACCGTATAAAGCTTTTTTATTGCTTTTACATTATTCACTTTTAACCATGCAAGGAAAGCTCCCGCGCCAAAAAGATGAAAGCAGGTCAGCGTGATCAGAAATCCATAATCAACATTTCTTAATGCGATATCACTTATGACACCTATCATAGTAAAAGCAATGATAATCACTACTGAGTATCGGCCGCGTATAAATAACAGTGCTGCAGGCCATATAAGATAAAATTGCTCCTCAACCGCGAGCGACCATAAATGCCCTCCTAATCCCTCCAGAGTCTTGATGTTGAAGAAATAGAAGTTTGTGGTATATGTAAAAAAATATGCAGCATTAAAATTAAGCCCCGGCATCCCTGTGAAAGCCAGTAATGCCAGCAAAATCACAACCATATAATATATGGGAAAGATCCGTAAGGATCGTCTTATATAAAAATTCTTAAAGATGGAGCCAGCCGATTGTACACCTGCATCCAGGGTCTTTTTATTTTCCAACAATATCCACGTGATCAAAAAACCGCTTAATACAAAAAAAATCTCCACACCAAATGCCGCAAAGCCAATTCTTGAAAGAAAATAACGCTGTGGCATCCAGTGGTTAAAGATCACCATACAAGCAGCGATAGCTCTTAGTGCATCAATTTGCTTAACGTACTTCATTGACTGCTATGCTTTTTATCCATGATACGTATTTTGCCACTCCCGAAGTAATCGAAGTAGCCTGCGTATAACCAAGTGAACTTATCCTTGAGATATCTGCACGCCATTTTAATGGATCTCCCGCCCGATTCACTCCTGAGAATACAAGTTCTCCTGAAAAGCCCAACTCTTTTGCCAACAGATTTGCCAGCCTGCTGATAGACACTTCTTCTCCGTTGGCGATATTATAAACAGACGCATTAAAATCTCCCTTTTCAAGCACGATATCCAGACAGCGTATGATATCATCAACAAAAATAAAATCACGGGTTTCCTGACCTGTACCAGAAAGATTTACCACCCCGGCTTTCGACTTCTGATAAATATCCCATAAGAGCTGCTTTTTCAAGCCGGGGCCATACGCGGAAAATATTCGTAGAGAGCAAACCTTTACCCCAAAAAAAACCGCGTATTCACTACAAAGAGATTCTGCCATCTGTTTATGTAATCCATAAGGTGATACAGGCGAGCATGGAGCATTTTCAGAGACCGGAATTGACAATGGATTACCATACACAGCAGCACTGGAAAGATTGATCAACCTGCATTCAGGCCTGTGTCTCCTTATTGCTTCAAGTATACGGCCGACATTATATGTATTCAGTGAGAAATCCCGCAAAGGATTAACGAGAGAGTCTGGAACACTTGCCGCTCCGCTACAATTAATACAAAAATCAAAATCGATTTTTTCAAAAGCAGCGTTGAAATCGCTGTTTGTTGAATCGATCAGTATATATCTTTTATCCGTATAGTCGGTAACCACATCGCATCCCCAACATTCAACATCTGGTTTTTGCGAGAAGTAATTCACCGCATGGCTCCCAATAAATCCTTTTGAACCTATAATTAGAATTTTCATTTACGCTTTTTTGGTCACGATAGTATTAAGCGTTTTCAAAAACGCGTTTCCGTAAGCTGCAATATCCTCCCTGTAATCATAAGCTATCAACACATTTGCAGACTGCGCATCTGCAATGCTTCCGCAAAGCTGATCCTCATTTGCTGCATTAAATAACCGGTACCATGGATAGGTTTGCAGCTGTTCACGATGAACTTCAAGATCAGATGCTATGATTTTTACGTTCAGAGATTTTGCATCTTCAATGACGGTGCTCCAACCTTCAAATAATGATGGTTGAATAACGGCTACTGATCTCTTCATCAACTGCAACTGATCTGCTCTGCTGATAAATCCCAAAAAAAGTACTTCCTTTTCGATAGCGAGTGTTTTGGCAAGGGCTTTCAGGTCATCGATATAAGTCGGATTCCGATAGTCGCGCTCTTTTCCGGTAAATACAACCTGAACAACCTGTCCTTTCGCCTTCAGCGAGGCAACAGCCCTAAGAACCATTTCATGATTCTTATGTTTCCAGAACTGATTGCTGCACAAGAAATAATTTTTCGCTACACCATACCGGTTGAGTACATCATCATTACCTTCCGGGAAACCGGTGTTGGTAACAGCAAATGGCAGAACATATTGGTTAAGCCCGTTAGAAGGATAGATCTCGTTAAAATTGTCTTTTGCAGAATGGCTACTAAAAACGATTTCCCGACCAATTTCCACGATTTGTTTCTGTATGTTTTTCCGCTTATCTATCTCCTCCCTGGAGAAGAAACCCGGAAGATAATGTTCCTGAAAATCAGCGATCCAGAAAAGACGATTTTTACAGAAGGAAAATGACACACCCGCCGTTGCAGGAAAAACAAGATCGATACCTGTGTAGACGCGAAATATCGTTTTGCCTATTATATTCTTCCAAATAAACGCCGGAGTGAAATTATTAATGATCCTTTCCGCCAGTGTAAGTTTCCTGTATCGCAGGTAGGCATATTTAGTCACCAATGCAAGTTGATCAAAAGCTTCTTTGTTCGTTGTAACGATGAGGACTTCCGGCTTCTGATCATCTTTCAGCGTATTCAATGCTGAAATGAGGTTTTGAATATAATAAGTACTCCCTATCCAATTTTCATTATAGCTATACAGGATAGCAACTTTTTTTCGCATCACTTTTTTTTATAAACTTACCGGCGATTAATCACTTCCGGTTTAGAAAAGTCAAAGATTAGGGCTGCTTTTCCCGATCATCGCGGTTAGCGCAGAAAAGTCATTTTCTTTCTCGTAAACCTCTTTACGGGCTAGAATCTCCGCAGGTTCAAAGAGGCTGAAATCAATCTTCATTAACAATGAAATCACTTCAGGTTCGAAGCGATATTTCACTACACGTGCAGGGTTACCCGTCACAATAGCATAGGCAGGTACGTCTGATGCAACAACCGCCCGTGCTCCTATGATCGCTCCTTTTCCTATTTTTACTCCGGGCATTATGAACGCCTCCGTTCCGAACCAAACATCATCTTCTACCAGGATCCTCCCTTTCGACCAGGTTTCAACAAAATGAATATCTTCAAATTTTGCACGGAAAGGGTATGTTGTAAATCTTTTATAAAAATGATTACCTCCGAGGAGAAATTTAACTCCGGCTGCTATCGAAACATAGTGCCCGATCTCAAGACCTTCATTTTTCTCCCCATAGCTTATGATATGCAAATCTCCATAACTATGTTTTCCGACAATTACTTTCTCCCGCGGGAAAAAGGTGCTTGCAATAGTATAGTTATGTGCATTGGCAGAGCGCCAGCTTCTGCGATGGGCTGTAAGCTGTAAATATCTCTTAACCTTGTCGTAAATGATCCCTATCACTTTGTTGATTGATTTATCAGATACTGATTGAAGAAACATCTTCAATCAACTGTACTTTGTGCGGGTCAGTTGAAAAACGCTTGTACATTAACCTGAATAGCCTTTTCCCTAACAGTCGGTATGCCCATTTGAACGCAACCGCAGCAGAAGGTTTTTTCTTTATTGCATTTCCAATATCCAGTAGTCGTTCCAGCACTTTCCCGTCATTTATATTATTCTGGCAAATAAACTGGTGTATCCTGGTATTAAAAGCCCGGGAAATCTCTTTTTTATATACCGGGTATAATAAACTTAGATCCTGTAGAACAAACAACGATTGAAAGATCACCTGCCGGTCATGCGCAGTAGCGGAATTCGCAGCCAGCCTGTAATACGCAAGAGAATCTTTTAAAGCGAAGAAAGAATAGCCTTCCAGCAATAGCTTTAGCCACAGGTGAAGGTCTTCTGCATTTTGTAATTCTGTTCTTTCGGAAAATCCGTTCACCTGCTCTATTGCAGTTCTCTTTGTAAGAACTGTAAGAATCGGGATGCGATTTGTCTCGAGAAAGTAGGCAAAGTCATGACTCCCTTTAAAATTTCCAGGCTGCACGCTCATTGAAAACGAATGATCTTTATTTTCCTGGAATGCATGCGCGTCGGAAAACACCAGGTCAACCATTTCTTTGTTTATGAGATCCACCTGTATCGCCAGTTTGTGAGGAACCCAAAGATCATCCGCATCCAGAAATGCTATGTACTCGCCTCGGGAGTTGCGGATACCATTGTTCCTTGCCTTTCCCTGTCTGCCATTTTCCTGGTAGATATACTTTATGCGTTCATCTTTCTCAGCAAATTTTTTTATTCTTTCTGCCGTTGCATCAGTAGAACCGTCATCTATGATGATCAACTCCCAGTACTGATACGTTTGCGCAATAACGGATTGTATCGATTCTCCAATAAAAGCGGCCGCATTATACGCTGGCATGATCACTGAGACAAGACGACTGTTCATATTCACTTTCACAACCTTGTTTTCATACATTTTTTTTAACAGGATCTATGTTATTCTTACACAGGAGGAATACTCCTTCAGCTAATGCGGTCAACTCCGGCGCCAATCCTTGCCTTCACAGCATTTTTCGCATACCGCAGGATATAACCACTGTATGCCAGATAGAACCTGATCTTTTCGATGAATGAAGCTTTTTTCAAATGACGACGGGAAAGCATTTTCCATTCAGGCATGAAATGATTAAATCCTCCGCCTGTTTTTGATTCATTATGGATAAGATAATACGAAAAAAGTGTACCGCTATATGTGAACGTATAGTCCTTTGTAAGACGAAGCCACAGATCCATATCCATTGCGTACTTCAGGTTTTCATCAAGCGGAAGTACTTTCCGCATAAGATCACCAGCGACAAAAATGGACGGTTGCGGGGGTAAAAAGTCGTCTTTCCAATAACGAAGCATTGATTCGAAAGTTGTAACCTCCGGTTTGACCAACCGGTCAGCAGCCACATTACTTTCATTATGGAGCATGCAATCACCGATCACGAGTTTTACTGATGGATCGCTAAACGCTTGGGCTACTTGCTGAAAAACGCCCTTTTCATACCAGTCGTCCGAATTTATCCAGGCATAAATATCACCTGTAGCTTTTGCAAATCCTTTGTTGAGTGCATCAGTCTGGCCTTTATCACGTCCGCTGGACCAATATGTCAGATGGTCTTCATATTTTTTTATGATCTCAACGGTCTGATCTGTACTCCCTCCGTCTATGATGATATATTCAAGATTAGGATATTGCTGATCTAATACTGAGCGAATGGTTTTTTCAATATACTGCCCCTGGTTAAAAGAGGGCGTTATGATAGAAATTTTAGGCGTCACAGGATCTTCATTTGCGTTTTATCAAAGCATACTGATGCAATTATTTATCTCATTCATAGAAAACCTTTTAAATTGCTGCCCGCCTATCAGCTTCAGCAAGCGTGACTCTGAGATGGTCCTGCCAGAAAGTTTTGAAGCCTTTCTGATCAGGGAAGCAGCTGCACCGGTCAGTGGCACAGGTATTTTCATGAGGCTGCCATACAACTCTGCGTACTTCTCACTGTATTTCTCGTATACTTTAAGCAATTCCGTTTGCCGTTTGTTTCCGCCAGTTCCCGTTTTATGGCTTTCATGAAAACGATACATGGATAAACAATCCGCCAATGCAAAAAAGGCGATTCCTTGTTGTTTTGCCCGCAGAAACCATTCCCAATCAAATCCGAAATGAAGATCTTCCTGCAAATCTCCCAACGTATCCCAAACAGTCCTTGTCCAGAACGATGAGGGTTGTATAATAAAGTCGTAGTTCTCCAGCAGGGAATGAGCCTGTTCATACACTACATTGCTGCCATAAGAAGTAATGCCTCTGTGATCTTTTTTAAAATGCATGCAATTGCCAAACCAGATCCCTCTTTCGCCTGCGTTATATTGTTTTGCCATTAACAATAAAGCTCCTGGCATATACATGTCATCGCTGTTCAACCAGGCCAGGATATCTCCGGTAGCACGGGCGAATCCCTTGTTGATCGCATGGCTCTGACCACTATCACGTTCACTTACCCAATAGGTGATTTCCTGTTCGTATTTTTTAATCACCTCTACGGAGCCATCGTTGCTCCCCCCATCCATAATTATATATTCCAGGTTAGGATATTTTTGTCCCAGGACAGACAGGATTGTCTGTTCCAGGAATTGTGCCTGGTTATAAGATGGAGTAATTATGGAAATTTTGGGATATACACTCACGATTTATAGAAAATGGTATTAACAAAAGTATCTGCATGGATGGTATACCCCTGAGCCAGGATCTTGTTAATAAGGTGCTGATCTTTTACGCCTGTCCCATAGGAGTATGTTTCCACGCAGATGATACGTGGCGCATGTTTTTGAAAATCGATGGAATCAATAATGATCTCATCCAATCCTTCAGCATCGAGGAACAGAATGACCGGAGCCTTTCCCTTCAGGTGTTCTTGCACGACGTGATTGTATGTATCTACTTTTACCGACACTTTAGCAAGCAACTTCACTCCCTTGCTTTGAATGCGAACGGCCTCTTCATCGGAGAGTGTATTATACACTGAATCCTCAAATTTATAATAAGGCAGTTCACCCGGAGATTGATGGATCCCGACATTTAGGTTTACATCTTCCGGCCGGTGTTGTGCAATAAAGCTGCAAAGCGCAGGATCGGGTTCGATATTGATGCCCCTGATACCCTGTCTGTATAAGAGTGCTGTATTACTGAATTTATAAGGGTGGTTGGCTCCTATATCCAGGTAATTAACCTCCTTTATCTGAAGAAGGGATAACAAAGTCAAAATGATACTATCCTCGCCGTATTGAGAATAAGAAGTTAAAAAATGATCGGTGTTACCCGTCATTCTATTGAGCTTTCCAAGAATTCGCCTGATCATTTTCGAGTTAATTTATGGTTGTCCTATCCGCATAAAAACGCCGTCCATCTGGAGCAATTCGTCTGTTTGTTCGTTCATGTATCCCGAATCTACGAGGCACAGAGTAAATCCCTGCTGTTTCAGGAAACGGATCATTTCATCATATAGTTTTTCGCCTTCGTACAGTTGGCGGAGTGACATTTCCAGCTGTATACCCTTGACCTGCTCCAGTTTTTTTCCGGCACCGATCAACACTTTTTCTTCAAAACCCTGCGCATCTATTTTAAGAAATATATTCCGGCCTTGAATGTTCAAACTATCCCATACATGATCGAGTCTGAAGACCTTAATGGCGATCTTATTGACCACACGTGTTGCAGGAATGGCATCAACAGTTTCCTGCTTTAATTCCAGCAGAGAACTACTGTATGAATTTTCAGAATAATTGATCTCCGCATCTCCGTTCTCATCCCCTAAAGCATAATTGTATGCTTTCCAGGTAAAATCCTTTGCCTTCCTTTCTATTTCAGCAAATTCATTCGGCAGTGGTTCAAACGAGATGATGGATCCTTTAAATCCCCCGCTCAGTGTTTGCGTTGCATACTGACCCGTATTGGCACCAACATCCAGGATCGTATTGATACCATATCTCTCCAGGATACGCAAACGCTTGCGAACAAAAAGTTCTTCGGACAGCAGGTAGTCGTTCTTTGGCTGCGGAGCGAGTTTATTGATAATTTTTCTCAACATATTAGTTGACCTGTTTAATAGTAGCATTCAGTTGCACTGAACCGTAATTCCAACTTTGTTGTAAAGAACGGTTTTCTTCAGTCTCTTTGACGATCTCAAAACTCAGATGATCTTCTATTCTATCGTAATATTCAACATTGGGTCTCGTCACATCAATGTTCAAAAGATAGTTGCCTATCGCAAAAGTATTTACATCGACAGTGGCTATGATCTTATTGTCTCCGTGTACCAGATTCACCTGTTTTTCATAGTCGAAAGTTCCGATCGAGGCAAATCCAACAGGCACTTGTGTAAGTGTATAGAATCTGAAATCGATGGACACAGGCATTGAGCTCTGAATATTTGAACGGATATACAGTGTTACAGTCATCAGATCTCCGTTCACGCGTTTATCTATTTCGGCGTGTGTTACGGAAATATCTCCTTTCGGTTCTTTTGTAAAAGTGTTATTTGTGCCTTCAGAAACGTATCTGTCAACCACTTCGTCAATTCCTCCCTGCATCACCAGCTTCCCCCGTTCCAGGTAAATACCTTTATTGCAGAGCTGTTGAATTGCGGAGATATTATGACTAACAAAAAGCACCGTTCTACCCTGGTTTCGGCTGACGTCATCCATTTTCCCGAGGCATTTTTTCTGGAATTCTGCATCACCTACTGCCAGCACTTCATCGACGACAAGAATTTCGGGTTCCAGGTGGGCAGCCACCGCAAATGCGAGTCGGACATACATACCACTGCTGTATCGCTTTACAGGCGTGTCCAAAAAGGTTTCTACTCCAGAAAAATCCACGATCTCATCAAACTTCGCTCTTACCTCAGCTCTGCTCATTCCGAGAATGGCGCCGTTGAGGAAAATATTTTCTCTGCCGGTGAGTTCCTGGTGAAAACCCGTTCCTACTTCAAGCAACGATGCGATCCGTCCATTGATCTCTACCTTACCGTGTGAGGGTTCTGTAATTCTGCTCAAAACTTTGAGCAATGTACTTTTACCAGCACCATTCCGGCCAACGATACCAACCGCATCACCACGATTGATAGAAAAATAGATATCACGCAATGCCCAGAACTCTTCCCGGCTGACGTTTCTCTGTGATGAGCCAATCCAGCTTTTGATATTCCTGCCGATTGCATCACGAAGCGTCGTATACTTACCCGAAGCTTCATGAGAGATGATGTATTTTTTCCCAAGCCCAGAGACCTTTATTATGGATTCGCTCATTTAAAAAACTAAATTAGATCTGCAAAATGTCTTTCCATTTTTCTGAACTGGAATATTGCCAGTACAAGTAACAGTAAGATCATTGCCATGGATATGTAAAATGGGAAATTAAGAAACGGATTGGGGGCGTCTGTCACGATACTCCACCGGAAAGCGTCAATCACACCCGCCATAGGATTGAGATAGTAAACCCATTGCAGATGTGAAGGGATAACTTTCAGGGCCTGCTCGCTTGTTATGCCAACAGGAGAAATGAATATACCAAACTGCACCATGAAAGGTATGATATACCGGAAATCACGATACTTGACATTCAATGCGGTCAGGTAAAGACCGGGACCAAATGAAGCCAGGAAGGCAAGGATCCAGAATAAAGGCATCAGACAAATCCTCGCCGGGGGAGCATACCCATAGAAAAAGAACAGAACGATCAATATACAGAACGAGATAAGAAAGTCAATAAAGCTGGTGATCACTGAGCTTGCCGGGATGATCATCCTTGGGAAATATACTTTGGTGATCAACCGTTCATTTCCTACAAGACTATTACTGGCTTCTGAAAGACTGTTGGCAAAAAACAACCACGGAAGCATACCCGCAAATACGATGATCGGATAAGGAACAACGCTGGTAGTTTCAAGCCTTGCTACTTTACCAAATACGAATGTAAATACTATCATCGTAAGCAAAGGTCTGAGCACAGCCCAAAGTACTCCCAGAGTAGTTTGCTTATACCTGACTTTGATATCTCTCCAGCTCAGGATATAGAATAATTCCCTGTAGCGCCAGATATCTTTCCAGTAATTTTTCCTTGTTTTACCCGGTTCAATAACAATTCGAAAACTCATTTACCGACTGGCTATTTGTTGAAGATAAGTACCATACCCACTTTTTTTCAGCTGCTCTGCGATAGCCAGCAATTGATCTTTTGACATGAAGCCATTTCGGAAGGCGATTTCTTCTATACAGCCAACTTTATAACCCTGCCTTTTTTCAATAACCCGAACGAATTCGCTCGCATCACTCAAAGAGTCAAAAGTACCGGTGTCCAGCCAGGCAGTCCCCCGGTCCAGCACTGAAACTTTTAACGTGCCTCTTTTCAGATATTCTTTGTTCACATCAGTGATCTCATACTCACCACGTGGAGAGGGTTTTAGCTCTTTTGCTATTTGAACTACGTCATTATCGTAAAAATAAAGTCCCGGTACAGCAAAGTTAGATTTTGGGTTCACCGGCTTTTCTTCGATTGACACGGCTTTATTTTCCGAATCGAATTCAACCACTCCATAGCGTTCAGGGTCAGATACGTGATAGGCAAAAACATACCCGCCTTCTATGTCAGATAGTTTTTTCAATTGAGTACCCAGGCCTGCGCCATAGAAGATGTTGTCTCCCAGCACGAGCGCAACCTTATCATTTCCAATAAAGGATGCCCCGATAACAAAAGCCTGCGCCAGTCCATTCGGAACTTCTTGAATGGCATATTCAAAATGGCACCCTAGCTGGCTTCCGTCGCCCAGTAATCTTTTGAAGGAAGAATTATCTTCAGGAGTAGTAATGATCAGCACTTCGCGAATACCGGCCATCATCAGTGTAGATAATGGGTAGTATATCATCGGTTTATCATAAATCGGCATCAACTGCTTTGAAATAGCCTTGGTGATAGGGTAAAGACGGGTACCCGAACCGCCGGCCAGGATTATACCTTTCATTTATACGCTTTTGAATTTTGGATAGAAATAAGCATGTTATAAGTTATAATCAAGCTGAATACTGATTATCATAATACTGCTGGTACTGCCCCGACGTTACATTTTTCAGCCACTCCGTATTATCAAAATACCAGTCGATCGTCTGCTTCAAACCTTCTTCGAATGTCACGCTTGGCTTCCAACCTAACTCTTTGTTGATCTTAGTGGCATCTATTGCATATCTGCGGTCATGACCTGGTCTGTCTTTAACATAGGTGATAAGCTGTTCGCTTTCGCCCGGCTGACGACCAAGTTTTTGGTCCATTTGCGCGCAAAGCAGTTTTACCAGATCAATATTTTTCCATTCATTAAACCCACCGATATTGTAGGTGTCTCCATTTTTGCCTTCATGAAATACCAGGTCAATAGCAATGGCATGATCTTTCACAAAAAGCCAGTCGCGGGTATACAAGCCATCTCCGTAAACCGGAAGAGGTTTTTTATTGATCACATTATTAATAAAAAGCGGGATCAGCTTTTCCGGGAAATGGTTCGGGCCGTAGTTGTTAGAACAGTTGCTGACGACCACAGGCAATCCATAAGTATCGTGATAAGCACGAACAAAATGATCACTGGCGGCTTTTGACGCGCTGTAAGGTGAGTGCGGGTCATATCTTGTTTCTTCCGTGAAAAAGCCGGTGTCACCAAGGGCTCCGTATACTTCATCAGTGGACACATGATAGAACCGTTTGCCGGAGAAATCATCCTTCCAGAAATATTTTGCGGTATTCAGCAGGTTGACCGTACCGATCACATTCGTATAAACGAAATCAAGAGGGGAAGCAATAGAGCGATCTACATGGCTTTCCGCGGCAAGATGTATGACAGCGTCCGGTTTATGCAGGGTAAAGATCCTTTCAAGATGATCAGTGTCCAGGATATTACATTTCTCAAAATGGTAGTTGGCATTATGCTCGATATCCCGCAGGTTCTCGAGATTACCCGCATAGGTAAGCGCATCAAGATTAATGATCTTATAATCAGGATATTTTGTTACAAATAACCGGACAACATGCGAGCCGATAAAGCCTGCTCCGCCTGTAATGATAATAGTTCTGCTCATACGAATACTTTAACCGTATTTTTTGGATAAGAGTTTATTTTTGTGCCGCATACCAGTCATAGGTATGCCTCAATCCTTCTTTAACGCTTACGGAAGGATTATATTTCAACAGCCTGCGTGCTTTGGAAATATCCGCAAGGCTGTGTTTTACATCTCCATTTCTTTCCGGCCCATGAATTGGCTGCAGGCTGCTTCCTGCCTGTTCCCGCAGATTTTCGAACAGTTGCAGCAATGAGGTCTGTTCGCCGCAGGCAATATTATAGACCGTATTTACCGCCTCCGGCTCCTGGGAGAACAATGCCGCAATATTAGCTTGCACAGCATTGCTGACATAGGTAAAGTCCCGGCTATGACTACCATCACCGTTAATAACCGGTGCCTGATTGTCAATTAATGATTTGGCAAATAAAGGGATCACGGCAGCATATGGTCCATTGGGATTTTGCCTTGGGCCGAAAATATTAAAATAGCGCAGGCCTATCATTTCGATATTGTACAATGATGCATAAACACCTGCGTAGAGTTCGTTCACGTATTTGGTAACAGCATAGGGCGACAATGGCTTACCAATACGGTCTTCCACTTTTGGTAAACCGGGATGATCACCGTATGTAGAGGAGCTTGCGGCGTAAATAATACGCTTTACTCCATTGTCTTTAGCCGCCGTGAAAATATTGAGCGTTCCTCCGATGTTCACAGCATTGGTTGTCAGCGGATCGGCGATTGAACGGGGGACAGAGCCAAGGGCTGCCTGATGCGAAATCAGATCGATCCCGGTGCAGGCGCGAACACAATCGTCCATGCTCCTGATATCTCCATTCAGGAATTCAAACTTCGGCAGATGCCCAAGATGCTTCAGGTTGTCCTCTGATCCGGTCGCCAGGTTATCAAGTACGCGTACAAGGCTTACGCGGTCATCCTTAAGCAGCGCATCTACCAGATTAGACCCTATAAAACCCGCCCCTCCTGTTACTAAAATTTTCACTATACTGTTTTTCTTGTTTACTTCTTTCTGCCAAATAATCTTCGGACCCCAATTTTTCTTAAAAACCGGTTCAGTACTGAAGTCCTGGGCTCATCCTCTTCGTAATAGGTATCCTTCCCCCCTTTATGTCCATAGCCGTATGCGTAGCGGCCATATCCATAATATCCATATCCAGGCTTCAGTTTTACGTCGTTGATCACGATTGATACCTTTGGCAGCTTTGATTCTGTAAACAGTTCATCAACCAGCACTATCTGCTTCTTATATGTATGTCCCTGACGCACGATGTAGAGGGTGCAGTCAGCATATTTCCCAAGGGTCATGGCATCACTGACCATTCCGACAGGTGCGGTATCGATCACGATCACCTCAAAATTCTCGCGCAGCCATTTGAACATTTCGTCCACCTTATCATCCAACAGCAGTTCCGATGGGTTTGGAGGAATAGGTCCGCATGGCAGCACAAATAGATTTTCCTGTTTTGGGACCGGTATGATTACATCCTTCAGAGCAGCCTGACCCAACAGGTAATTGGATATTCCCGCGCTCTTGGGCATACCCAGCGATGATAGAATTTTTGGTTTTCTGATATCAAACTCCAGCACAACAGTCTTTTTCCCGGTCAATGCCATTACACCGCCCATATTGGTACTGACAAAAGATTTTCCTTCGCCGCTGAAAGAGGAAGTTACCATGATCACAGGTCGTTCCACCTTATTTAACACGTACTGGAGGTTTGAACGAATGATCCTGAACTGTTCTGCCACCATACTCCGGCTTGACTTATTGACAACGAGCGTGTCTGCAACGTATGAGTGTCCTACTTCGCCCATGATCGGCGCTTCGGAAATATTTTCAATATCAGCTCTGGTAGTGACTTTATCATTGAGCAGCTCCATGGCGAAGATCAGCAGCGCTGGTAAGGCGATTCCGATCAGCAGGGCGATCAATTGGGTTGTTTTCCTGTCAGGCTTGACTGGCTGATCATTCAGTGGCGCGTGATCAATGATCTCCGAATTCGAAATAGTGGAAGCCCGTGCGATAGCAGCTTCTTCCCTTTTTTCTTCGATCAGTGTATACAATGCAAGCTTCGTATTGATCTGCCGCTCCATTTCAACATATTCCTTCAACTTGAATGGAAGCGACTGCAATCTTTGTTCCTCTACCCTGCTTCTGCTGCGCCAACTGCCTATGGTGGATTGATAGGCCTTTTTGATATTGTCAAGATTTTCGACCAGCCCCTGGCGGACCGTTTCGATGGATCCTTCAACCTCTTTGATAGCCGGGTTCGCCGGCGGCATGCCCGCATCTATATAAGACTGCCGCTGAAGTTGCAGCCTGTTGTAGTTCATCACGAGTTCATTCAGCGTCCTGTCTTCTATTGTTAGGGATGATGGCGTGACCTGGATGTACCGGTTATTTTTATCCCTGAGATATCCCTGGATACTCTCCGCTTGCATCAGTTTGAATTGCCCTTCTACTGTTGCTTTATCCGCCTCGCTTACTTTGGCGAAGAAATCACCCAGCTGGATATTTACATCGATCAGGTTATTAGCCTGTTTGTAACGCAGAAACCTGATCTGCAAAGTGTCCAGCTCCCGTTCGAGGATCTTAAGACGTATATCAATAAACGATAGTCGCTGGTCTGTGGAGTGGTTATTCTGCTCAAGGGTCATTGAATCATACTCGACCATCAGCGTATTGACAATATCCGCAGCTTCTTGGGCATTCGTTGTCTCATAGCTGATCGACAGGATATTGGTGCCGGGAGTTTTGGGCATGATCCAGACGGTGTTGGATAGAATGGAAGCTACATTCAATGTAGGCTGCCAGTTTACCGCGTATTCCGCATCATCAGAAAAACTATAGCCGGTCTTAATCAGTTTAAATATGCCGAACTGATTCTTAAACTCCTCCTGGAAATTATGCCATTCAGTTCCCTGATCCACCTGGAACTTGTCACCCTGGAATACAAAATGCATCGTAAACCCCCGGGATGAATCCGCGATCTTTATGGGCTGTAAAAAGAACGGCCCCTGGCGGTATACGTTAAGCTCTTTGATCTTCCCCTTTACGGTGTAACTGAATTGCAGATTCAGTTTATCTACAACCCTGGTCATCAAAATCCGGGATTTCAGTACCTCAATTTCATTTTGCAGGTTTGAATTTGAGTTGGCGCCACTTAAAATGGTTTCAACCCGGTCTCCGCTCTGTGGTGCTTCTGTTTTGATATTCATGCTCCCGGTGGTCCGGTAATAGCTGGTCGAATATCGGAGATACATGAACGCTACTAATAACGCCAATGCAACAGACAACAGGAAAAAGGGTAGAAAACGGACGTACTTGTAAAATACATCCTTAACATTAAGGCCGAGCGCCTCGCTTTTCTTTTTATTCTTCTGGGGATTCATCAAGGAAAGGTTGATGGTCTTCTATCTGAAAATATTGTAAAGCACTGCGATCGCAGTGATCGCACTTAAAGCAAAGCTTGCACGGCGAAGATTCAGCTCCTCATTGGCCATCTTCTGTCGCCTGGAGGACGGCTCAACCATCACCACATCATTCTGCATAAGGTTATAGTAAGGAGATTCAAACGCATTGGATGAGGAAAGATCGATCACTCCGATCTGGCGTTTCCCATCCACTTCACGCAGGACTTTCACTTTATCTTTCAATCCAAAATCATTTATTCCTCCTGCCAGACCGATAGCCTGAAGAATAGTTATTTTTTCGCCGGGAAAGTTCAACAGACCCTGGCTGTTCACTTCTCCGAGAACCGTAATTCTCATGCTCATAAAGCGTACTATAACAGATGGATTCGTTAACACCGAATCGTTTTCATTGATCTTCTTTTTGATCAGGTCTGCAAGCTGAAGCTTGGTCAAACCTTCTGCGTGTATTACGCCGATCCGGGGATACTCAATGTTACCATTCACGTCAACGAGAAAACCGCTCTGCGCTCCCGATGCATTTGCCCCGCCGGGTAAGTTGTACATCACATCCGATACCTCGGGTTTGGTGCTCCTGCTGTAAACCTGGATGGATAGCTGATCATCTTTCTGAATGACCAATTCGGGATAAGGAGTTCCTTTACCTGTTGTATCAGTTACAGAGTGGAAATAATTTGGAGGCAACTTATTTGATGCACAGGAAGACAGGTAGACAAGAATGACAGCAAATATTGGGAAGCGAAGAAATTTCATTGAACCTCTTTTAAAAAAAATGTGTTTATGTAAAAGTTAGTTTGGCTTTGTCTATATGAGCTACCAATACATAGCCAAGACTGTCTATTGCCACTTTGACTGTTTTGTTCTGGACACTGACCACTTTGCCTTCCTGGTCCATCAGAGGGCCGGTAGTCACTTTAACCCGCTGATCCACCTGAATGCTCAACGATTCCACTTCAACATTCTCATGTTCATCAAGAAAACGTTTGATGGCCTGGATCTCTTTCTCTTTTATGACCGCAGGCTTGCCCTCCCAATATACAAAATTGATAACGCCCGGGGTCATGCGCACGGCTGTTCGGTCCTCCTCAGACACTTTTACAAATACATAGGATTTGAACAAAGGCTCCTCGATCATCTTCACCCGGTCACTCCACTTCCGTTTGACTTTGTTCAAAGGACAATAACTCTCCAGGCCTTTTTGCAAAAGCAACTGATTGACTTTTTTTTCCCACCTGGGGCGGCTGTAAACCGCTAGCCATTTTCTTGTCACTGGTTAAATCATTTAGCGTCACTAATACAGGTGTGGGCATAGCTTCGCCTGCTCAGTCCCACAGGAATGTTTCGCGTTCGCGCACCTGAAAACGGCAAATTGTTAAAAAAATTACCGCAGTTATCACAAATATAGTGGAGAACGGGACTGGTAAATCAATAAAAAAGACAGATTTTGAACGATTTGACCATTCAGATAGAACAAATAAATATTTTAACTTATGTGAACAACTGCCCGCATCACCGCCGTTTTCAAATCCTGCCCGTATCAACTCAACTTTCCTATTTTTATCAAAATAATTACTGCTTGAATCAACGATTCTATTCACTCGACGTTTTTCGTGGAGCTACTGTTTGCCTGATGATCCTGGTCAATAATCCCGGAAGCTGGGGGCATATTTATCCACCACTCGAACATGCCCCCTGGCATGGGATCACCCCAACAGACCTGGTCTTTCCTTTCTTTCTCTTCGCAGTTGGAAATGCGATGGCCTTCGTAATGCCAAAGCTGGAAGCAGCCGGCGATGCGGTATTCTGGAAGAAAGTGATCAAAAGAACACTGATCATCTTTCTGATCGGGCTTTTCC
Source organism: Terrimonas ginsenosidimutans (assembly GCF_022012415.1). Classification (GTDB taxonomy): domain Bacteria; phylum Bacteroidota; class Bacteroidia; order Chitinophagales; family Chitinophagaceae; genus Terrimonas_A; species Terrimonas_A ginsenosidimutans. Next base: position 393,057 of record NZ_JAKLTR010000003.1, on the reverse strand, counting down.
TCAACTGGTGGCCTTTTGTGAGATGGCAGGATGAAGAATTGCGCTTTATCCACTGGGTAAATCCGGCAGATCCGGCAAAAGGTGTCAGGATCATTGGCGTGTTGCAAAGGATCGCTTTATGCTATTTTTTTGCCTCTGTCGTTGTTTATTACCTGAAACCACGGAAAGCTTTCTATGCAGGCCTGCTTTTCCTGCTTTTCTACTGGCTCCTCTGCCTGCTCGGCAACCCCGCTGATCCGTACAGCCTGACAGGCTGGTTTGGAACTGAATTGGATAAAAGCGTTCTGCATGTGGCACATATGTATAAAGGGGAAGGAATTCCTTTTGACCCGGAAGGTCTGCTTAGCACCATACCCGCTATTACTGAGGTGATCTTGGGGTACATGGTCGGAAACTATATCATTCAGAAAGGGAAGTCATTTGAAATGGTCACAGGCCTCTTTGTTGCCGGCGTGGCAATGCTGATCACCGGCTGGTGCTGGGATATGGTATTCCCTATCAATAAAAAGATCTGGACAAGCTCGTACACCATCTATACCTCCGGCCTTGCCACGGTCACCATCGCGACACTGATCTACCTGATCGAACTGCGGGGGATCAGGGGCGCACTCGCCAGGTTCTTCGATGTATTCGGTAAAAACGCATTATTTGTCTTTGCTTTAAGCGCGTTCTTACCAAAAGGATTGGCATTGATCCGGCTTGATAAAGGCGTGAATCCCTGGAATTTTCTCTATACCAAAGTATGGGTAAATGTGCCGGGAGATCCCCGACTGGGTTCTCTGCTGTATGCATTATGTGTCATCCTCTTCATGTGGAGTATTTGCTGGTGGATGGATAAGAAGAAGATCTATGTGAAGGTGTAGGGCATGGAACGCAGATGACAGACTGCCGACAATGGCGCTCTTGTATTGGCCAACACTCTTGTCGCCCTGCCCGCAGTGTTTATCCCCAAGCGGCAAGAACGGTAAGAAAGTCCGGGGCAGAGCATTTTTTTCATGGTTTGCGATGTCTGCCATCGGAGAAAAAAGCCCGGAAATTAAATGAGGGCCGGGGCCCGAAGTCTTTCCAGCCAATAATGAATCCAGCAATACCCTTATGCAGCACACCAGAATAAAATTGGGAAAGACATAGAACTGGGGGATGACGGATCCGCTGAAGATGGTCACCCATTTCCGCATAAGCCTTATCGCGAAATTTGGCCTGGCTCCTCGCATGATTTTTGTATCATGTAACATGATCATACAATGCAGAAAACATCCTCTACTCCAGGGCAGATAAAAAAATTTCGCTGCCCGGAGATTGCCAGTACTCTCACGGAACCTTTCCCTGATGTTTCCCTGATATTTTCCTGAAGTTCAGGAGAACATTACCTGAAGTTCAGCTGAAGTTCTCCTGATGTTTCCCTGATGTTCTCCTGACGTTAACGGGACATATATCCATGGTTTCTCTATATCCGATGTACTTTCACCGTATGCTTTGCCCAACGGAAACCATACCGGGATTGTGCCGATAACTGACAATGGACCACTGACCCGGGCTCAACTATAAACGCTACCGCAACTCCGGGCAGACCTGTGAGTTCAAGGATTTCCGCGAAATTTCACTGGATGGTCGATAGTCGATGACCGCATTAGGCTTGAAGCTATTGCTGCCGGTATAAGTTATTGCGCCTAATAGATCATTGTATTCCCGGCCATCGGTCATCGGTCATCGGCCATCGACATACTGTAGTAGGCCCTCATTGACTTAAACGACATGAATATCTTGCCCACCTTTCTCATTCAACAAGTCAATGATCTTCTGTTTGTCTTCCAGCGAAGTTTCCAGCAAAGTGATGCGTTCGTTCAGCTGTTCGATCATTTCATCTTTCGAAAAGTGAGGGATTGGCAACTCCGGCTCCGGGCGCAACATCTCTCCCTCCCCCGTCAACAACCAGATAAAATCAAGGTCTGTATAATAATGATAAATACGGTACAGGATCTCTGAGCCCACAGAACCTTTCCCTTTCAATTGCTTCTTCAGATACCCATTGGCAACATCAACACTTCGTTCGAAGGCATAAGCAGTTATTTTCTTAAAAGCCAGGTAGGTAGCAAGCCGGTCAACAATTCTCATAAAAAACATTTTTTTTCGGTGAAAAAACAAGACAGGAAAATGCTGCAGCCATAAGAGGAATCATAAATTGCAGCTGTTGTCTATACGTTGCAAGCTATTTCACACAAGCAGGAAGACCGCGAGGTTTTCCTCATTTTGTCCGTCTTTTACACCGTTATTGGGACCGAAAAAAACATTTTTGAAGACGGATTTTACGGTTACTCTATTTTTTGCGTATAGATTGTCCCGACACCTTAGACGTTTTTCTATGTTAAGGGAGAGATTTTTCCGTCAGACAGTAGCTGTCTGCCGGAAAGCCTGTGCCGGATCGTTCCCGATCCGGGCATTTTCTCCGGGCCCGGTTATCTGGGATAGTGGTTAATACAGATGGCGACATGACTGTTTTATCAACCCTATTATTCATTCAAAAAAATATTATATGAATACCCTGGAAGGATTGCCATTGCATAGCTATTACAAAAATTTACAGGCAACGGAAAAGAAGAAGTATGCCTGGAAAATTCTACACGAGTTCTTTGAAGCATTTGATGAGGAAGGAGCTCAGGAAACATTATGGTTTATGTTGTCCGCAGCGATGAAGCTTGAATCAGAAGAAGTTGACGGCAAGGAAAGAAGCAACATGCTATTCTTTTATGATTACAGCATGGCTTTTTATAAAGCTGTTCATTTCCTGTATCAGGAATATCATCAACGAAAAGGAGACCCTGTGGAAGATATCAGCTAAAAAAAGGGGGAGCAATGGCTCCCCCTTTTTACTTTTAATCTCATACAACATAAGTCCAATTTATCCCGACTGACTCCCCAACTGTCTTACACGTTCTGTTTTACCATAATGCGGTAAGAATAGTATTAAAGCCGTCAGGATAAGCGCGCCTGGTTTTAAGGGACGATCAGGACAGATCTCTATTCTCCACTTACCTCAGCATCTTTCTTCGACTTCATCCAGGGTTTTGGCGCTGTTCCATCCATCTTTACAATTTTCGGAATAAACTTTCCGACGATATCCACGAGGTTTTGTTGAGACTTCATTACAGTATGAATATCCTTGTAAGCAAATGGTGCTTCATCCAGACCTCCTCCAAGTAATTTAACTCCATGTTTTGCCAACTCCTCTTTCAATGCATTGTGAGTGATGGACTGCATTGCCCTTGTACGGCTCATTAGTCGCCCTGCCCCATGAGCAGCAGAGTTGACAGCAGCCATTTCCCCTTTACCTTTCACGATAAATCCATCGGCAGTCATAGAACCAGGAATGATCCCCAACACGTTTTTCCCAGCGGGAGTTGCGCCTTTCCGGTGAACGATGACGTCTTTGCCTTCCCATTGTTCTTTCCATGCAAAATTGTGGTGGTTTTCCACACGTTTTACCGGCTTTCTTCCCAGTTGCTTTGCGATCTTATCATGGATCACGTGGTGACATGCAGAAGCATAATCACCTGCCAGGTTCATTGCCATCCAGTATTCGATCCCTTCCTGCTCATCCATCCCCAGCCAGGCCAGGTTATTAGCTTCACCAGGCAGTCGCCTTTTCTGTTTTGCAATTTTGGTAAAATGATTTGCAATGTTCGCACCAAGCGCTCTCGAACCAGAATGCGACAATAATCCCAGATAAGTTCCCGCTTCCACACCGAGCACTTCATCCTTTTCAGGGATCTCTACTATACCAAACTCTACGAAATGGTTACCAGAGCCAGAAGAGCCCAGTTGCTTCCATGCCCTTCCGTGCAGATTCTTGAGCAATGGCAGCTCGGAAAACGCGACGCTATCCATTACTTCATGATTTTCCGCCTGCTTAAATTGAGCACCGCTTCCAAACAAAGTGGCTTCATGAAGTTCTCTTGTATAAAAAGATTCTTTCTGTACAAGTTCCTTCGGATCAATATCAAAAATGCTCAGACACATCCGGCATCCGATATCAACACCAACGCCATAAGGGATCACGGCATTTTCTGTAGCAAGCACTCCCCCGATCGGCAGTCCATAGCCGGAATGAGCATCAGGCATCAACGCTCCGGCAACTGCTACCGGCAATTTTGCTGCTGTATACATCTGATGCATAGCGCCCTGTTCGATATGCTCAGCTCCGAAAACATTAAACCGGACCCCGGTCTGATTTAAAGACACCTCCGCGCCTTCGGCCGGCTCCTTTGGAATCAATTGCTCAGCAATCAACGCCAATACCGCATCATCCATATATTCAACCGGTGCCGCGAGCACCTGCTTTAAAATCTCCATCGCATCTTCTTTTGTGTGATGTTTATAATTCTTTTCCATCACGTTCATCGCTATGCTGATCACCGGCCCTTGCGGGTAACCGATAGCTCTTAATTCTTTTCCTTCAATTTTTAACTTTCCCATTGGTAGTTCTTTTATGATCAACGGATGTTTCAGATCAGCTGACCATGATAAAAATATTCTCTTAATTCAACCAGTAACTTATTCAATCCATCCCTGTCAGGCATATCGGGCAACCCGGAACGCTGATAAAGACCTGCCAGACGGGCTTTAAGACCCTCTGCTTTTGCGATCAACTCTTCGTATTCAAATTCCCCGGACTTTACCGACAAAAGAAATTCCCTGTCGGGCCGGAGCACATTGATCTTTCTTTCTTCAGCGATCTCCTTTGCCATTAACAACAGGCGGAACACATGCATCATGTTCTTCGCATCATATTTCCTGCCATGTTGTAATGTATTGGCATACCGACCCTCATTTCTTTTCAGCAACCACTCCTGGTATTCATTTAACTTTTTGCAATGAACAGAATAACCGTCCCTGTTAAAGCTTAATAAAGCAACCGGGCTCTCTCCTGCCGGGATATTACTTACGCAAACTTCATTCGACTCCTCTTTTCTCACGATCCCCTGGTAAACATGATCAGCAGAGTGATACAGGTTGAATCCATCCCGCAAATGCGGTACTGAAGTGAGACCCAGATCTTCCTGCTTCCAGCCTTTTAAGAAAAGAAAGTCTTTAACCGGCACCGTCTTCCCGTCAATGTATACATAACAGAAATCGAGTACCGATCTACGCTCTCCATCCATCGGATTCAGGATCTTCTTTTCCAGCCCATGAGCCTTCCTGATCTGAGTGTACGCATAATTGGCAAATGTTTGCTCGCATTGCCTGGAAAGTACAGCCTGTACGTCGATGCGATCCATTACTGCGTGCCTTTGCAGCACAAAACGTTCATCGATGCCGAGCAATTCCAATATGTTTGGATTACTCTTTGCCAGCAATTCGATAAAGCGGCCCAGCTCAAAATACACTATATCATTTGTCTCGTTTGACACCTGCGGCGTATATTCCAATGAATAGAACAACGCTTTGGGTAAAACGAATACACCCCGTATATCTGTGTCTGAGCCGGCAGTATCGAGTCCGTACGAACGGCTCCCAGCAATAGCTTCAAAGATCAGCCACCCATTTTTCTTTATATCATCTACTGTCAGTTGCATTGAGTTGTTTTATAAAAAACTGATCCAGTTTTTTGTAATCTTCCTTGTTTACTGTTAACAGGTCACCTTTGCCAGATACCGCTCCAAACAAACGGGTGATTAAACTCCGTTCGTCTGGATCTGCCGGATGCAGATATGACTCATTCAATTCCGCCTTTTGCTTTATCAACCTTCGGATCATTGCACGATCGCTGTCAGACAGATAGATCATCAATCCTTCAATATGCATTGGCAGCATCCGCGCATCATTCAGGATCCAGTTGCAGGAAAGCAATGATCGCAACAGATAAAAATAGCTTTTCAATTTGAATGAGCTCTTACCATCTATCTCTTCATTGAACCTGACGGCCTGGTTAAAGTGATGAAAATATACAGCCTTTGCTGAGTAATACTGCTCTGCCAGATGGTGAAACTCCTGCTTAAAATCCGCCTCTCCCATGTATTGCATCGGAGATTGAAACCGCTCTATCAATGCTGTATTCGATCTCTTCAGCAGTTTGAGACTTTTACGAAGATCCCAACCGGTCATGTCCAGGTCTCCGTCCATCGACTCAATTGAATCTTTACGATCTCCCAAATGTAAATACCAGTCCTTTGAGTGACGATACAAAAAACGTATATCATAATCACTGTCCGGCGAGGGAAATCCCCATGCCCGGCTGCCCGTTTCGCAGGCATACAGGATCGTTATGTCATGTAAGCGCTCCAGTTCCCGGAGCGCTGTTGCTATCAATTCCATTTTTTAATCGTCTTAAAGTTGTTATGTTTTTGGCGCCACAAAAAGTTGTTTCAACTGTTCTACCAACAGACCGTTTCCGCCTAGATTTATATGGCTTACTTTTTCAGCTATCTTTTCTACATATTCCATTTCTTTCAGCTTCCACAACATGGCGTTCTCCTCCATTAGTTTCGCAGTATTCAGCAAGCTTCTTGTGCTTGCCGTTTCTTCCCTTCGCATGATGCTGTTAGCCTGTGCTCTTTTTTCAGCTACTAACACCTGGTTAATGATATCTTTCACATCACCCGGAAGGATGATATCTCTGATCCCGAATCCCAATACGGTTACACCAAGATTTTCCGCTTTTGCCTTTACCTGTGCCAGAACGGAAGCTGAAATACTTTCTTTTTTCTCCAGCAACTCATCCAGCGTAAAACCTGCAACATACTCCCGTACCGCTAGCTGAAAAGATACGTACAATTGCTTATCGTATTCTTTGTTATCCAGCACGGCTTTTTGAAGATCGGTCACTTTGTACTGAGCCCATGCGTTCAACCTCAACGCGGCTTTATCCTTGGTCAGGATCTCCTGGCCATTGATCTCAAGCTGCTGTTGTCTTTTATCAACGCGCGCGGCATTCACAGGAATTGCGTTATTCCACCAGTAATAGACACCGTTTTGCAGGATCCGGTCGAATTTGCCATCAACGAATAAGACAGCTTCTTCATGGCTTTCGATGGTCACAGACCTTGTAAAAGGTGTAACCTGCCGGGATACCAATACAGTACGGTCGATATACTCAGGAATATCTATTTTGCTGATATCCGCTTTAATGAATTCATACGGGTTCATGCTCTTCCAGAATGCATATCGTCCTGCGGTTAAAACTTCCTTCAACAGTCCGTTTTGATATTGCAACGCGATCTCGTGTCCTTTAACATCCACTATCGTCAATATGTCGGCCAGCACTCTGTCCTGCAAGAGTATATCAAGTTCTATCGGAGCGATAAATTGTTTTGCAATATCATAAACGATCACAACCTCATTCTTCCAGAACCAGTATTTTCCTGTCAACAGCATCCGCTGATACCCTCCATCTTTGAACACGAGGCCTACCTGGTAGGCATTTACTTTAACTCTTTTCATATCCTTTTTTTTAAGCTGTTAATAAAAATGGCTGATGCGGTAATTCCACCCTGTCAACACGGAGCTTATTTTTCAAAACATCATCATTAGCTTTAGAAAGATCCAGCCGGTTGAATTTTACCACCTGATCTATCATTTGCGATTCATAATGTTTGATACCGATAAGCCACTGGTGCATCCCTGGTTGTTTGTGAAAGTTTATTTCCAAACCGGCATGCCGTATCAGCCAGATCCACCATTTTTTCAGAAGTGGTGTACTTCCCTTTTTTGATGAAGCATTTCAAGTGCTTTGCGTTCGACCGCTCCGCCATCCCGTTTATGGGAGTGGGATTCGAACCCACGATCAATTAACTGTTGCTCTACCCTTGAGCTATCAGAACTCGTCTGAGAAGGATTCGAACCTTCAACACACAGATCCTGGCAGGAAAGGTTTGCCTGAGAGTAACAGTATACAGATCGCTACTGCGTCCGCACTATGGTGTTTTAAAGAAACACACATCCCGGGTTATTTCTCAGGGAAACCAATTCCTGTCTTGCCGTAAGGCAAGTCTTTATGGATGCAAACATCCCGTTATTTCAGTATCACCCCTACGGGATTCGAACCCGTACTTTGCTTTCGCAACAGGCCGGCTATAAATGCGCTTCCTTACTTTGAAAGATCATTTCAGTGCAACTGCAAACTCTGTCCATCCGAAGACGGCTTAATCCGGCCACTCCGCGGCTATAACTTTTCCCGCAGCACTTCCTTTTATGCTAAGGAGTGATACTAAGTAATGTCTAATTCATCATTGACTCAGTTCGGCGAAAGCCGATCACTTCCACTTTTCGAAGGATCTCTGTCACTTCATTCTGGCTGGTGATTTCCGCCAGCGTCATTGGTTGTGACACGGCAGAATCGTAACCCAGACTGAGGGAAAGCGCTTGTGCTTTTGCAGCGGTCAGCTTTCCAAATTCATACCTCGCGATCAACCTCCCCTTTCTCATCAACGCCGGATCGATCAGGTTAAGCGAACTATTAAAGGTGCAGATCACCTGCACATTCATGCAATCACTCAATAGTCCATCGCTTATATTGAGAAGATTTGATACCGAAGAGTCACTATTAAATTTCCGGTCCATCATGATGTTCTCGGCATCCTCAATCACTAATATCGAATTAGGGTTATCGATCAGCAAATCGATAAAATCCGGATTCATCAGATTACCAGCAACTGACGGTGACACAAAGAGTACTTTCTTTTTTATCGTGCCGACCAGGTGTCGCAGGTATGTGGTCTTTCCTGTTCCCGGGAGGCCGTGTAGCAAGACAATACCCTTATCATTCTGTGTTGCCAGCCGTTGTTTGATCACCTCATCAATAGCTGCAAAATCATCGTTATAGTATAAGCCAATATCCAGCCTTGTCGGCTTGATCGGCATGCGCTTTAATTCAAGCCCACGAGAATTGGCTGTGATGATATTGATCTCAAAATCTTCCTCCTTCTCCGGTAGACGAAACTGATTCAAAGTTTTGATCAAATCATCCGCCCATTGAAAGCAGTGGGATGTATAAAGGATCGTAACCCAATTTCCGCTAAAGGTGATCATTCTTTTTCCTGTCAGAATCACCAGTGTATCATTAAACTCCTGTACATTCCTGTCCCTGTTAAAAGACGAAGCCTGATAGATATCGATTATCGCTGATTGATGGTCATTCCTTAGGTACTGCAATGCCTTTGCAGTATCTATCTCATCAATATCGCTCGTATTGGGCACTTGCTTAAATTGATGCAGGAAAAATAAATTATCGTTCAGGTAACCATGCTCGAAGAAGATACTTGCGGATCTCTTCAACCTCATACGCCGGTATTGTTTTGCGAGATAACCTGATATTCCCGGGGAATAGATCAAAAATATCAGCATCCCGAATATTCCTGCTATTATTACTGTTTCCATTTCTTTTTCGTTTATTGAACTATTTTATTAGCACAGGCAGAACTTGCAAATGCCGCTGGTTTTGCCTTGAACTCAAAACCCATTCCGGTGATGTAACCCATTGCCTCTTTTAATGCATGGTTACTTTTAAAGTCGGGATTGGTGTTGATATCGGCATGTACTTCCATGTCTACATTGTACAAAGTGAATAAGCGGTTCAGTTCGTATGCCACCTCAACGCTTTTACTTACTTCCAAAAGCATCCGCTCCTTTACAGTCATCTTAACCCCGCTGATTGCTTCATTGATATACATAAATCCGCCCTTACCTTTTCTGACAAACACGATAACAGTTGCAAACTCAGTCCCACGGCCTTTTACCTGGCTATCGGTACCGATGCACACCTTCAGTTCATGTCCCATTGTTTTCTCCCGAACGATCGCATCTCTGATCTCATCCACGAGTGGTTGCATGATTCTGGTGCCATCCAATTTTCTCCATTTTTGCTGATCCTGTTCCATGTCATCGTGTTTTACTTGTTATGTCATTACCTTATTCATGTCCTGTTTTAGATCTTTATTCTGATAGATTCAATTCATCGAAGCCGTACTGATCCCAACATGCATAGTTTTAGTACTGCTATCAATCCTGATTGTTGACCCGGAGAGGCTCGAACTCTCAACTCCCAGTGTATGGGACCGGTACTCTGACCAATTGAGTTACGAGTCAATCCTACTTTTCATTTTTTTAAAGCGTCCCCGTTGCATCTCACGGGGAGCGCTTATTCCTCCTTCTGCAACTAATCTCTTATCTCAATGCAAATTCTGCAGGATGCAATGACCTCTCTCTAGCTTTGGGATCATCTTCAGCAGACTTATTTCTTCTTTTGGTAGCGATCATTTCTCCTACGAAATGAATCGCCAGTACTATCAATAAAAATTTCATCACATACCTCTCTTTGTTTAACACCGGGTATTGATAAAAACAAAAAACCCGGTCGATATTTACGACCGGGCTCATTTCAGCTTTACACAGCAACGTTATGTTACCGCATTGAAATAATCCGATCCTGTATATTTTGAACTCCCATCCATTCGGGGCATAAGAATGCCTGTTACCATTGCATACCAATAGCATCCGGCTGATGATTGTGCATCATTCCGTTTCATGAACAGATAACTATTATTTTGCGTTGCCATAGTGTTGTTTTTGTTATCAATCACTTTCCTCACTATTATCCAATAACGAACTGTCTATCAACAAAAAACCCCGCAATCTCTTGCGGGGCTTGTATTCTATCAAATGCTGTTAATGAATTTATTCAACAGTTTTACATGCTCCGCGGGCCTTATAGTCGCTCAGTAGACTAAAGCCTTTTATTGTTTCGATATTTGAGTGTATGCGTTGCATGTTGTTGTTATTTGCGATGCAAAGATGAAAGTATTTTCGTCATGCTACCAAATTTTTTCTAATATTTTTTTAAAAAATATTTTAGCAGTGCGGTTATGCTTTCAAATCGTTGGGCGAATAATGGCCATTTTTTATTGCGTAGATGATGATACCTGCAGTATTCTTTGCGTTCATTTTCTCCATGATCTTCATACGCAATCCTTCTACCGTTCGGACGCTTAGGAAGATATTTTCAGCGATCTCTTTACTTGTTACTCCTTCGCAGATATAGGTAATGATCTGCTTTTCGCGATCGCTAAATTCAAGTTTTGCTTTTTGCTTGTATGGATTGAACTTGCTTTTTGCAACCAGTTGAGCCAGCCTGTGTGAAGTATGTTTGCAGTAATAGGGCATTTGTTCGTAAACAGACTGAATTGCCTCTCTGATCTCATTTTTATCTGCGTTTTTTAACAGATACCCCTTCGCGCCGGATTCAAGCATCTCTATGATCTGTTCTTCTTCATCGAACATTGTCAATGCAATGATGCCTATATCGGGATACTTTTCCGTCAGAAATTTTGTTGCCGAAGCTCCATCCATTCGGGGCATTTTCACGTCAGTGATCACTACGTCTGGTTGGAGTGCTTCTACTTTCTCGATCAGTTCCTTTCCATCTTCCGCTTCTGCGATCAGCTCGATATCCGGCTGGCGCTGTAACATGAGTTTGAGACCATCCCGAAATATTTCGTGATCGTCAGCAATTATCACCCTGATGTTTCCGTGCACTTTCATAAGCTAGTTTGACACTGGTATTTCCAGAATGTAACTCGTTCCTTTCCCTTTTTCGGACATGCAGGAGATCTCGCCACCCATGATCTCTGCCCTACTTTGAAGGTTTCGAAGTCCCAAACCGGACTGTTCTTTTGTCCGGGCAAAAAAATCAAATCCCATACCATTGTCTGTTGTCGTGAGAACAAACAGGTTATTTTCCCGGCTTATTCTGATCGCAAGCATAGATGCTTCTGCGTGCTTGACAGTATTATGAACGATCTCCTGGACGATGCGATAAATGTTGATCTCTTTGTTAAGATCAAGGTCGAACTCCGCGTCTATGATCAACTTTACGGAAAGCTTGTAGGTATCTGTATTACTCTGTACAAATTCTTCAATTGCCTTGATCAATCCTTTGCGTACCAGCGTGTTTGGCATGAGGTTATTTGAAATCTCGCGAAGGCGTTTAATGATCGTATCTATATGCCTGCTGGATTTCTCAATGAGCACCTTATCTTCCGAATCCTGAGAATTCAGATTATTGATCTGCAATTTGACTGCAGAAAGCAATGGACCGAGCTCATCATGAAGGTCAGAGGCAATTCGTTTTCGCTCATTTTCAAGCGTGTCAATCTCGGCACGGATCTTTTCTTTGTGTAATACAAGGCTTCTCCGTTGATACCGGATTATTGTGATAATGAAGTAGAGCAGGATAATGCCTACCACGATCACTACGATCAAAAGACTGCTGTAAAGACTTTTCTCCTGGGTATCCATAATGCGGCCCCTGCGTATAAGATATTTACAAAAAGATTGGAAAACACCATCACATCATAGAATTTTCGCTGAAAGTCTTTACTTACATTTTCGCGCAAGACGGACAGCTGTGTGGCACAGATAATAATGAACAAGGTATAAAAAATAATAATCCCTATGCATATCCAAAGCTTCGCATTTTTCAGCATACCCCCGCGAGTATTGATAATTAGACCATTGAAGGTTGTTACACTGAAAAAAATCAAGGCAAAGGAGTACAATATCCTGAAATAAAGGTTGGGAGAAAAGACATGACGTGGTGCGGCATATGTAGAAATGCACCAGATCACGAAAAAAGAACTGACGATTCCAAGGAAGAGTTTTTTATTGCGTTTGAACAGTCCCCAATTATGGAACAGCCAGGCAAACAAAAGAAAGTCTGCCAGGGAAAAAACATTGGTAACTATTGTGGCTGCGTTATTTTGATGCAGGATCAATACCCGGCGAACCAGTTCTACTACTAAACAAAGGCTTACCCGGTAAATAAAGGGATAATAAGATGGGTCAATCTTTCTGAATCTTATTATCCCTATAATGACTGCGAAAACAATGCTAAGGCTAAGACAGAATTTTAGCAGATCGCTCATATATGCAGGCTGAAATTTTCAGGTTCGAATTTTTAAACCGATGATATGTGCTATTGAAGGCAAGGCGGGTCACACTGACCATATTCAACCCCTCCTATTCTACCCCCTGGCGGCACTTGTGTCGCTAAGCTTCCCGCACGGCTTTCTTTATCATAAAAAATATCCTTCCCCTGCGAATTAACACCAACAAGCATTAGACGCACCTCATTTCTGTTAGTGCCAGGCTTAACTCCGTAATAAATTCTCACACCGACATTGGTAGAATCTTTCAGCAGATCAAGCAAAGCCTGTTTATTAAATGTTTCACTTAACGGGAAATACAGCCCTGGGAATTGGCGTGCCAGCGAATCGCGTTGACCTTGAAACCCACCTCTGAATCCGTTGATGTCTTCTACCGAAATAAAGTGATCGATCTTTCCCAAGGCAGAAGTATCTTTTGGGAGGGGGATATAAACCCCGCCTTCATTTTTTGGAGTGCAGGCGTTCAAAATTAGGAATGCAGAGGCTAACAGCAGTAAGCCTCCCGGAAATAAAGGACGTTTCCTGGAAATAATCATGTTGATAGTTTTAATGGTTAACGCGTCTAAGGTATTCAAGCACAGGCAGTCACTCATGCGTAGAACTACTTTTTCCCTTATCAGTAACTACGCAAAATTATCAGTAGGGCATCGCTTGATTTCTGGCCCACACTCCCGCACCTTTATAACCGAAACACCAGCTGCACTGCAGCGCATCAAGAGACCTAACCATTAAACCTTTTTTATGAAACATTACCCGGCTAACAGAAAACACACCCAGAACATCCCGCTCAATTCGAAACCAGAGGTTTTCGCGCCAGAGATCCTTGCGGACTCCCTCGAAGTAATGGAGAGTTATTGCGTACAGAAAATAGTACTTCTTCAGTCATCGCTCGAAAAGCTCAACGTTGCTGACAATGCCCGCGAAATAATCGGCATTTGCCAACAGATCAAAAAGGAGAAAAAGCTTCTTACTCAAATTATTAGTCGAAAAAAATTGGAAACCGGAAGAAATAATTAGTCCTCTGTTTTCCGCAGGTTCAACCACGCATACATTCTCAACGGTAACTGAAAAAGTATAGCTATCGAGATTTATGAGTATGTCAGGCTGATCTAACAAGAATACACTGAAAAAAATTTCTTGCTCCTGACCACATACTGAGGAATCAAACGACTGCATATCCTGTCATCCCTCACGCCATTTTCTCCGTCAAATATCTCCAATAACGCTTTGGCATGTGACGGATATGCAGTTTCATATTCTTACGCTCAGGAATATTGACGCTGGAAAAGTACTGCTGCCATAATTGTTGGCAAAGCTCTTCTTTCTCATCAAGTACAGAAGACCTTTCCTCAACAATTGATGCCTGAGAGGAAGATCCAAAGTCAATACTTACTTCCTCCAGGGAAGACCCGTCATAGTGGATCCCGTACTTTCTACGAACGTCATAGATCAACCATCGCTGATCGGCATATCTTTCCCTAAAGTGCTTAAGTATTAGTGGCAACACATTATAATCCGGCTGAATTACACTATAATATAATCCATCACCAGTTAATTTAAATCTTACAAAAGCTTCCATTCGATGCTTTTCACGATATACTTTCCGGCTTATCTGCTGTACAAGCAAAACGTCGGGATTTCTATAATTATTCTCGACGGAGTTTTTAGAAGACACTGTATACTTAGCATATCGTAGCAAACAATTATCCATTTCAGAAAGCTCTGCCAGGAAACATCTGTAAAACTGACTCAGTGCCGCCGTTGACATTTTCGAATTAAGCTTAGCCATCACCCGCTTTGCTTTCTGTTCGTTCGTATAAACAACATGATGTTTTTCAAATAATGCAGGAGAAAAATCACCCTCTCTGCATAATGTCACGTCCTTGAGCTTGTACTCATATACCTCAAAGATAGCAGTAAGCAATCCCGCAAAACTGCCATCATATACAACCTGTTTCATTCTAAAACAATTGAAGTTGTGCAGAAAAAGCCGCCTTGTATTTGCTTGCTCCTCCATTCAATATAAAACTCCGTATCTGTTCGGGCTGCCAGTCTTTCCGCTCATAGTCCTTGTCACAGATAAGGAAGTACCTGACTTTATTGATCATCACTCCCATCTTTTTCAGATGCTCCCAATTAAGACGGCCAAAACGCCTTGCGGTACAGATCTTTCGCGCAGACTCTAAACCTAAACCAGGAACTTTTATGAGAAGCTGATAATCTGCGGAATTTATATCAACCGGAAAAACCTGCATATTCTTTAAAGCCCAGCTAAGCTTCGGGTCTATTTCCATTTCCAGCTGAGGTGTGGCAGGGGACAAAAGTTCGCCCACCCGAAATCCATAAAAGCGCAATAACCAATCCGCCTGATACAAACGATTTTCTCTTATAAAAGGAACGGGCGTTCCTACAGATGGAAGTCTTTTATCATTGCTTACAGGAACATATCCCGAATAGTAAACCCTTTTCAATTTCATCTTTTGATAAAACTCAGTAGCGATACCCAGCACATCCCAATCTGTTTCTTTTGTTGCGCCAACGACCATTTGCGTGCTTTGCCCCGCCGGCAGAAATAACCGGGATCTATTTGAAGCACTTTTACTATCTATGTTTTCAGCTATTGCCTTCTTCAAATACTTCATCGGCTGCACCATATCTTCCCGCTTTTTATCTGGCGCAAGAAGAGCCAATCCTTCGCTGGTGGGCATTTCTATGTTCATACTGAGCCTATCGGCATACAATCCCGCCTGATGAAGCAGATCTTCACTTGCTCCGGGAATTGCTTTAAGATGGATATATCCATTGAAACGGTGTTCGGTTCTCAGCTTCTGAGCAATTTTCACTAGCCGTTCCATCGTATAGTCTGCATTTTTGAATATCCCTGAACTCAAAAACAGGCCCTCGATGTAATTACGGCGATAAAAGCTTATTGTCAGATCAACAACTTCGTCTATCGTAAAGGCCGCCCGCCGCACATCATTACTTTTCCTGCTGATACAATAAGCGCAATCATAAATACAATGGTTGGTCAGAAGTATTTTCAGAAGAGATACACATCTCCCATCTTCTGTATACGCATGGCAAATACCCATGCCTGACGCATTCCCCAATCCTCCGTTCTCATTTTTCCGTTTACTGCCACTGCTGGAGCAACTTACATCATACTTGGCAGCGTCTGCAAGTATTGAAAGTTTTTCAATTGTTCGTGTATTCATATTTACGGATTAAAAGCAACTAAAGTATATAGTAGCCGGTGCCGGCATCCCATATCTGTTACGGTCCACTGATATGTTTCAAGAGGAATTGGGAACCATCCGGGAAAACCCTCGGACTTATTCAAAAGTTAATTCCTTCTATCTGCACATTGAAAATGTACCAAAATCCCAATTCCTCATCAAATTCAAACTCCACCGTCCATTGCCCCTGAAGATGCAAATATTCTGTTTGTAGTGATACCCGAAGTTTATACTGACCGCTCACCACAGAATATTTATCATTAACGCTGCAATCCTCCTGCTCAAACTCAATTTCTCCCATGTCTTCATAAGCCTGTTTGAACTGATTGATATACCACCTAAATTCTTCGTTGGTCAACGGTTGCCGTTCATTCAACTGTACACTTTTTTGGCGCAGATGCGGAAGGTATTCGACAAGATCACGGCGAAGTATGCTACTTATTATATGGAGTGCTGCCTGACCATTATCATATACAGGATCAGGGTAAAATTCATCATAAATAAAACAGTACATCATTCCCGGCATACTGAAGTCTTCAATTTCTTTTTCAAACAATTCTTCCACCGTAAACCGGTAGAGCTCTTTCGAAGAAATATTCGGGCTGCATGCATCCAGGGTAACACCGTTATTGCGCATATGATTACTCAACTCTGCCCAGGCGGCTTCGAATTCATCCTCAGACAATTCTGCAACAGCTTTGAAAATATCCGGCTTCCCAATCTTCTCAAAAACCCTGACCATTTTATAGTCTTCCAATTGTTTTTCAAAGGCAATTACATGCTTAAGGAATTCATGTTCTATTTCCGCAGGAAGAGGAGTCTTCTGTTCTGAAAACTTAGCTCCTTTTTCCAGCATCAATTTCATCTTCAAAATGCTGTTCTCTGCACGGATGCGCTCATCATTACTTAAATGTGAAAAATCTTCTTTCATATAAAATATTTAAATCCTTTTAGTTACCAATCTCACTAATCGTTTCAGGATTTAAATATAGAACCAGATGCATGCGTCCTCCAACGGAAAAAAACAATTTCTTGGCGTTAAAAAACGACAAGTATTTATTGGATAATTAACCCATAGTCATTATATAATCGAACACAAGCGGCATCATCAAAAAAGCCGGCCCTGTTCTCCCGGCCTTCTGAATATACTGGTATCCAGTTCATACCTATCTTCATTGAGCTTGTAAAGTTTCCCAAACTTTTTATATTGCTGCTGTATGATCTGAGCAATACTTCCTTCTCCCCTCATTCTTAATCCCCAGCGGGAATCATTGACCTTTCCGTCATGAGATTGTTCGATCAGGTGCCAGACTTTATCAGCACGATCCGGAAAGTTTTTATATAACCAGTCATGAAAAAGCAGCTTTATCGCACCGTTTAAACGGATAAAAGTATATGCCGTGAACTTCGCACCTGCATCTGCGGCAGACTTCATGATATTATGCATTTCATGATCATTCAGACCCGGGATCATCGGCCCCAGCATAACTCCCATTCTTATTCCAGCGGAACTCAACTCTTCGATGACCTTCAGTCGCTGTTTAGCAGTGGTAGTTCTGGGCTCCATCACCCTGCGCAGGTCTTCATTAAAGGATGTGATGGAAACCATTGCTGACACAAGTTTCTTTTTCGCAAGTTCCTGCAACACATCCTTATCCTTTATGATCCACGAATTTTTGGTCAGAATACCAACCGGATGATTAAACTGGTTACAGACTTCAAGCAGGCCGCGTGTGAGACGGTATTTTTGTTCAGCCGGTTGATAACAATCTGTATTGCCGCTTAGCATAATTGGCATCACTTCCCATTTGGGATGCATTAGCTGTTTTCTCAGCAGCTCGGGAGCGTTGACTTTTACAATTATCTTTTGTTCAAAATCTAGCCCTGCGCTATATCCCCAGTATTCATGAACATTCCGCGCATAGCAATAAATGCATCCATGCTCGCAACCGGCGTATGGATTCATACTATACGCCATTCCAACATCCGGACTCTCGACCTTATTCACGATCGTGCGCGACTGTTGCTCTATGTACTGTGTAGGCAGGTTATTTTCGGACCAATCGTCTATGCCCTCAATATGCTCACGGGTGAGTTCATCCTTTAAAAATCTGTTGCTTGTATTTATTTGTGCACCACGGCCCTGGAGATACTGATCAGCCTCCTCCTTTTCCCTCGGCTTTGTTCTAAAAGGATCCATAAGTAATTTATTAAAAGACAATAATCCAAAGCACCATCTCGCGAAACAGAAGATAGCAGCATTCACCTGGCAGAGAGCCATCCGGTATCGGCTTCAATCAAGTGGTAAAAAACCAAGAGGGTGGGTAAATCAATCAAAGAATACATATAGGCAGAAGGATTCAAGCAAATGCGGTACTGCAGTCTTCAATTTCTTTTACCCTTTCCTCTCAGAATAAAACCCCTTGCTTTGTATTAACGGGGAGATTTTGAAATTCGAATCGTTTCAGAATATGGTAGCTTTTGTCGTTTTCTCTCTTCTTCAGCAAGATCATTCCGTCCGCAATGAACCGTCCTGTAAAATTCTTACTACTATACTCCAACCAGCTTTGCTCATATTGCCATGGCAGCAATTTGCGGGCTATCGTAAGATGGGGTTCATCGATAAAATGAGGCTTATGTTCTTTATCAAACTTCAAAAGCCGCTGAGACTTTTTGATCTCTTTCACCAATTCCCTGATAGGCTCTTTAGTTGTCACAGTAACATAAATACTATGGGAAGGAAAGCTTCCAAAATTCTTAAGCTCTACTTTAAACGGATACTGACTCATCGCTTTTACCTTGAGACAGTTAAGGATTCGCTCTTCCATCATTTCCAGTTGCGTAAACCTGACCAATGTCAAATGAGGCTTGCTCCATACAGCCTGCTGTGCTTTAAATTTCTCTGCAAATTCCTGCTTCACTTTACCGATACGGTCACGCAATTCTTCGTGCGGATTTAATACGAGCAAATACTCGCTGCTGCGATAGGTTGACAGTGTGCTAATATCTTTTTGCATAAAACCGTTTTTATAATGATGTATGTATTTAAGGCATCAATCTGAAAATATTAATGATCTTGCAGGCTTCGCCCGGAATTTTCTTCAACAATACAAGTTCAGATGCGGTAAATGTTTCAAAAAAAAATCGCTGAGAATAATCCCTCATAGCTCGTTCATAGACATCTTCAGCCAGTTGACCGGCGAAACTAAGATGAGGCCGGGCAGTCCATTTGACCGGAGGGCAGCCATTAGACTGAATATATTCACCAATAACATTCAGCTTTTGCGTAAGCAGATCGAACGGCAAATGATCCTGAACCCTCAGATAGACAGTATGTGGCGGGATACCGCTGTAATTGTTAAGCGTTACGTCAAAGCTTTTATGTGTGCTGCAAACGCGTTGAATCCAACGGATCAATGTTTCTTCCATCGAATCCCTGGCCACAAAACCAGCTACAGCGATATGAGGTTTTGAGCGTACACTCTCTTTATCCGGATAGCGCTGATTAAAGTATTGCCTTTCCGCCAGCACCTTACTGTATACATCCATATCCGGATGTATAACAAGCAGGTATTCAAACTCATCTTGTCTGACTGGCGCAGTATTATAAACGTCTGTCCAGTCCTTCCAGGCTACTCCCGGCCTCCTCTGTTGAATTGTCGCTTGTAACATAACTCCCTCCTTTGATCATTTTCTTAGCATAAACTTACTAAATTATTTAGTTTTTAATTTTATTTTTACTAACTTTATTTTTCGGGTTTTGAATCATCTTGTTTATTAAACGTTTGAGTATGGAAGAAGAATTTTATGGAGCGGCGTACAAAGGTTCGAAGCAATTTTCTCAGCAGCAAATAAGAACGGCAAATGCGACTGGATTCGGTGCGGCCGCTGATGATTATATGGAAAGAGGGATCGATCTGAATGAGCAACTGATCATGAATAAGCCTGCGACATTTTTTTTCCGCATGCGGGGAGATGCCATGGCGGATGCAGGTTTGAATGATGATGATGTGCTTATCATCGACCGCAGCATAAAGCCAACTAACGGCAAGATCATTGTAGCGGCCTTGGATGGCGAGTTAGTTGTCAGACGATTTCAGCAAACTTTCAATCGCGTGACCCTTTCCCCTGAAAATAAAAAATATAAACCTATTGAAATAGGAGAATACAATACCTATTCGGCATGGGGAGTTGTAACCTGCGTGATTCATCCGGTAGACTCCACGTTACAACTTCATTTGCATAATAGAAAAAAGGATAACAAATCATCAAACTGGTAGTATGAAAGCCATCGTTGATTGCAATAGTTTTTATTGCTCCTGTGAGCGGCTGTTCAAACCAAAGCTGGAAAAACGGCCCGTTGTTGTACTCAGCAACAACGATGGATGTATTGTATCCAGAAGCGATGAGGCTAAAGCAGTTGGAGTAGAAATGGCAGGGCCTTATTTTCAGGCGAGACATTTGATCGAAAAACATGATGTAGCTGTATTCTCTTCGAATTATAATCTATACGGCGATCTGAGCATGCGGGTGATGGACACATTACGCGCTATCGCAGGAACGGATAAGGTGGAAGTATATTCTGTTGATGAGGCATTTGTAGATCTGCCCGAAATGCCGTTTGATCAATTGGAGCAAGCAGCACGGGAAATGAAAGAAATCGTTGAACAATGGACCGGCATTTCTGTATCTATCGGTGTAGCGCCAACGAAGACGCTGGCTAAACTGGCCAATCACATCGCCAAAAAAAACAAAAATATAACTGGCTGCATCTCCATTCTTGCAACTCAGCATCAACAACGCGAAGCCTTACAACATACCCGGTTAAATAATATCTGGGGAATTGGTCGCGCTAATGCAGCTAAATTATTCAATATGGGCATTACCAGTGGCTGGGAACTGGCAACCATGCGTGAAGAATGGGCGCACGCAAATCTTGGCGGCGTAGTGGGCGTACGCCTTATAAAAGAATTGAGAGGGGAGTTGGCCGTGGATACAAAAAAGGAACTGGTGGAAAAAAGAATGATCGCTACCACGCGAATGTTCGGCAGTCCAGTGAATAATATTGAGGACATAAAAGAAGCAGTTGCAACTTACACTTCCCGCGCAGCAGAGAAACTACGTCGGCAATACAGTGCTGCAAAAGTGGTAAGTGTGTTTATTGTGGGCAAAGGACAGGACCATCTGCTGGACTGGCGGGAAGATAGCATAAGCGATCATGCTACACTTCCTGTAGCGACATCGATTACCCAGGAATTGATCAAGCCGGCGCTCGAATTGGTCGAACATCTTTACCAACCGGGGAATATTTATAAAAAAGCAGGCGTAATGTTAAGTGGGCTTGTTCCTGATGACTCCGTGCAGGGTAATCTTTTTGACACAACCGACAGAAATACGCAAAGGCAATTGATGAGTATGATGGATAATATCAATTTCAGCCAACGAGATGATATTCTAAAATTTGCCTCGTCCGGAACTACCAGAGACTGGAAGATGCGGCAGGAACTACGAAGTGGAAGATATACGACGCGGTGGAATGAACTTTTCGAAGTGAAATAGCCAAAGTGAATATCATTGAACCACGGAGTTGTTGAAAGTTCAGCCTTGTTTGCAGCGACAGTTATTGCAAATGAAAGCCCTGGCAATCATTCATCGAAGACAACGGCTAATTTGTTTATGACACTGCAGACCCAAATGGAAACTGTAATCTTGGTTGGCGCCTTAAAAAAAGAATGTTGTCTTTATCCGGTGTAAATCCGGGTATTTATAAACAGGTACATTAAGTTTATACGTCGGATGGCCGCTGGTGATGCAAGACTAATCTATCAGCCTTGACTTACAGCTCTTATTTGCCTGCCGGTTCCCAATATTTTCGAAGAAAGTAAGGGTAATCTTATTTGCCGGCAGAGCTTGTTTTTTGCTTTCCAAACCTATCTCTTTGCCGGTCAAATTAATTAGTGCGCAAGTCTTTGGTGCTTTCAAGAAAAGACACAACTGGCTGTTTTAAACTACTCCACTTTACAATAAACACTTTGTAAACTGCCATCGGGTTTACTTAATCATGTTTTTTCACGCTGATTTTTCGTTTTAATCCCCTTAAATTTTGTGTTTTCAACCTTGCTACTTTTGGATGATACAGGATATTTGTTTTGATATTATTTCAGCGCGTGGAAATAATATTGGTTGATGCGTTAGCCAAACCTGAGGGGAGTATTGCGGCCTGTGTTATTGCTAACACGAGCCGGCAGGCAGATCTTTGCCTGCAAGAATTTCCTGGCAATCCAGGACCTGGTGGTGGTGGCGGGGGAGGGCCCAAATGGGGGTGGTGGGTGGAGCAGAGAGGCAAAGTCGATACACGCCCCCCTCCCCTTGACCGGTAGTCCTCCCTCCAAAAATATTCAACCCCATCTACCATTTCAATATCCTCCAAAGCCATGCCCCTTCATATTCGCTGCCTACCAGATAATTCGCCTATCCGCAACCTCCGCAACAAATGTAAAGTCCTGCTTACAATTATCCCGCCTCTGCATTACACTTATCCCCTTCTGTATCGAACTACTACTACACGAAACAAAGTCGACCGCGAAATAGCGTAAACCTAAAAGCGCCTCGGAATTGTGCGATAGCAACAACACCGAAACGCTCCAGTCGTACTCATTTACAATATCATCTATCAGTCAAACAATCCAGTCTGCCTGGGCGGTTCATCGCCAAACCTGGGCTTGATCAACTTTAACCCACACTCCTTATTCATTTTATCCACTAGGTACACAGTTAACTCAGGCGACGTTGCCTCATCATGCATATGCATGAAAAAGTAAAGCTCTTTCATTCCGTGATCCAGCCAATACTTCATTCGTTCCACCCAGGCGTCGATTCGCGTATAGTCGGAGGGATGCAGACTGTTTCCCACATACCGGATAAAAGCCTTGGGAATGGTAAGATGCATATGTGCGCAATCGCGGCGACCAGCCGTATCGGTTATTACAGCACCCATATTCAAGGACGTGAGCGTATCACACATCTCCTTCTGAATCTCCGGTTTAGCAAACCAATCAGGATGCCTGACTTCGAGAAAGAATTGAAGATCGGTAGGAAGAGTTTTCAAAAAGTCGAACAATTCATCCTTTCTTTTAGGAGAAAATGTATCGCTCACCTGAACGAAGATTGGTCCTAGATGATCCTTGAACGCCATAATCCCGCGAAAAAACTCATTGACGAGAAAATCCTTTCCTTTAAGATTTCCGCGATGCGTAACGCCCTGGTACATCTTTGGGCAAAACTTAAAGTCTTTCCCTTTTGCCTTTTCCGCCCATTTACTGATCCCTGCTTCTCCATAAATCTTATAGTGTGTCGCATTCAATTCAATCGAATTATAATGTTCTACATAATGCTGCAGAAAATCTTTCTCTTTTGTTTTAGGCGGATATATTTTTCCCACCCACTCGGTCCTACCCCATTTTGCACAACCAAAATAAACCTTTGGATGCTTCAATGCCTTCCCTTTCAAGATCTTCTTGTTTGACACGGGTTCTGCTGGTAAACTAAAGTCTACCAGCTTCAGTTCGTCTTCCGGCACTCTACCAAATTCCATATTTGCTTATTTATACAACTAAACTAAGAGAAAGAAAGAGAAAAAGACAAACTGTCCGAATAAAACAAAAGGTAAAAAGCAGAAAACCAATAGCAAGGCTATCAGCCGATCTTACTTTTTACCTTTTACCCTCAACTTTATAATGTACAGGGAACTTTCTTAAATACATTGATCGAGTCAAACCGCAGCTTACTCTCATCCTTGAACAAAGCTGTATCTCCCTTTTGAATGACATCACCAATTGCAGGCCATAGACTGGTACCACTGATCTTCCAGGCGGCCTGCCTGACAGACATCGTACCTTCTGACTTAAAAAGATACCAACCCGAGAGAATATCTCCTCTCACTTCCCCCTGAAATTCACCCACGTTTCTGTCTTTCTCAAAGATCGAATACGTCAATGGGCCGGCTATTACGGCACCTTTTGTTTCGATCTGCAAAGCTGCAGTATCCCTTTTTGAGATCGACGAATAACAACCTGTAAGAGTCGTATCATACGAAGATGACACACCGGAAGAGTTTGATAACGTGTCTGTTGTATTGGATCCTGTGTCACCGATCTTATCCCCGGGATTATTACATGCCGCAAGGGCACACAGCACGCCCGCAATAAAAAGCTTAGTTTTCCGCATATACTTTTTCCCCACCATCATGAAATAGTTATGCCAGATTCCAAAAAGAAAACGCATGGCCGAAAATCGATGGCCGCTGACCGGATCCTGATCGCCTATCAATAATCAATCCCTTCGCCTGACAGGCATTCAAAGCCATTCTTCTTTCAAATCCGGGATCTGCTGCGATCATCAGCCATCGAGTCAACCAGGTTTTTCAACTTATTTAATATTGCCGTCTTTAAACTTCTGCTGTCTTCAATAACGGTTCAAGTTGAGTAAGTTCATCATCAGTGAAGATCTTCGACAGAATATAGAATCTTACACCAAGCGGGATCTCCAGCGAAAAGCTGCTTCCACGTCCCGGCGTAACATCCAACGTTAGTTGTGTATGTTTCCAGTATTCAAACTGATCCGCATTCATGTAAAATTTACATCCTGCAATTTCACCTAAACACACATCGCTGCCGCCAATCCGGAACTCTCCTTCCGCAAAACACATCGGCTGGCTACCGTCACAACAACCGCCGCTTTGATGAAACATCAGGTTACCATGCATTTCTTTCAACCTGTCGATAAGCTGAAGCGCCTTGTCCGTCGCTAAAACACGTTTGATCATACAAGAAAACTTTTACTGTTCACAGATTAGCAAAAATGGAAAACAGTGGCTTGCGCCACCGTTATTCCTAACTTGCCAAACTAGAAAATCGTTTGATCCGATATTTAACCAATGCACTTTCGCCAATACCGAAAACCAATCGCAACGGCGGGCTCATCTCCCTCAGCCGATGCATAACAATGATCAGCAGCATCTGCATTGCGCTTAGAAAAATCCAAGCTTTTCTTTGCTGTAAGAGATCAGCATATTCTTCGTCTGACGATAATGATTCAACATCATCTTATGTGTTTCGCGGCCAAAGCCCGATTTTTTATAGCCGCCGAAAGGAGCATGAGCAGGGTACGCATGATAGTTGTTCACCCAAACACGGCCCGCCTCGATCGCACGCGGCACCTGGTAAAGCTGATGCGCATCACGTGTCCATACACC
Source organism: Terrimonas ginsenosidimutans (assembly GCF_022012415.1). Taxonomy (GTDB): domain Bacteria; phylum Bacteroidota; class Bacteroidia; order Chitinophagales; family Chitinophagaceae; genus Terrimonas_A; species Terrimonas_A ginsenosidimutans. The sequence continues at coordinate 367,633 of NZ_JAKLTR010000003.1, read as the reverse complement.
AGCACCAAGACCATACAAGGTATCATTAGCAATGGCGATCGCTTCTTCCGTTGTTTTAAACGTAGTAACCGAAACGACCGGACCAAATATCTCCTCCTGGAAAATGCGCATTTTATTGTGACCCTTGAAAATAGTCGGCTGAATATAGTAGCCATGCTCTAATCCTGAATTCTGATGAAAAGCTTCACCACCCGTCAATATCTGCGCACCTTCCTGTTTGCCGATATCCAGATAGCTCAGGATCTTTTTATACTGATCTTCTGAAGCCTGCGCTCCCATCGTAACGGTTGAATCAAGCGGATTACCAAGCTTGATCGCCTTAGTACGCTGGATCACGCGCTCCATAAATTTGTCATAGATCTTTTCATGCACCAGCATCCTGCTCGGGCAGGTACAGATCTCCCCGTTATTCAGTGCAAACATCACAGCACCTTCAACAGCTTTGTCGAAGAATGCGTCGTCTTCATCCCCAACACTTTCGAAGAAGATGTTCGGACTCTTACCACCCAACTCCATTGTGACAGGAATCAGATTTTCAGAAGCGTATTGCATGATGAGCCTTCCCGTAGTTGTTTCTCCAGTAAATGCAACTTTATTGATTCTCGGAGAAGAGGCCAGCGGCTTTCCCGCTTCCACGCCAAACCCTGTAACAATGTTCAATACCCCTGCAGGCAAAAGATCACCCACTAATTCCATCAGCACCATGATGCTTGTCGGAGTTTGCTCAGCAGGCTTGACCACCACGCAACAACCTGCTGCAAGCGCGGGAGCGATCTTCCATGTAGCCATCAGCAATGGAAAATTCCAGGGAATGATCTGCCCGACAACACCAATAGGTTCATGCAGATTAATGCTTACGGTGGTTTCATCATGCTCGCTCAGCGTACCTTCTTCGCTTCTTATCACACCAGCGAAATAGCGGAAGTGATCAATGACTAAAGGCAGATCTGCCGCGCGGCACTCACGAATGGCCTTACCATTGTCAATAGTTTCAACTGTTGCGAGAAGCTCCAGGTTATCTTCTATAACCTGGGCGATCTTCAACAGAATATTACTGCGATAAGCGGCTCCGCTTTTTCCCCATGTGGCAAAAGCCTTGTGCGCCGCATCGATAGCCTTTTCTATATCCTTTGCGTTACCCCGGGCCGCGTGTGTAAATACCTTTCCATCAATCGGCGATATGTTATCAAAGTATTCTCCCGATGACGGAGCAACCCATTCACCCCCAATATAATGATCATACTTGTCTTTGAATTTTGGACGTGCTGCAATGGTGGACTTAGGAGCAGCTGCTGTAGAAGTACTCATATTCAAGCGTTTTTATCGTTAAAGAATACTGTAACTTCCTACATTAAAAACCAATACCTGTATACTTTCGTACTTTTTGCTAGCACGATCGTACTCTGAATTTAGCCAGTCCGGAAAAATACCCTACCTTGATCGCGTCTAAACGTACCGCCTATGCCGCCAAAAAATTACCTCCATCCGGTAGACCTAACACAGCCAAAATATCTTCAAACTTTGGTGGAGAACAGGCGTGTATTCAATCTTGAGAATTGCGAACTGAACGTTTTTGAAAGCTACCAGGAAACATATCGCGTACCGTTGACCTTTAATGAGTTTGTGATCACCAGCATGGTTCGCGGGAAAAAAGTGATGCACCTTTTTGATCAGCCCTCTTTTGAGTATCTGCCCGGGGAAACGGTGATCGTTCCTGCGAACGAAACAATGGTGATCGATTTCCCTGAAGCGCAACAGGATAACCCAACGCAATGTATCGCCCTGGCTGTTGACGCCGCGTATGTCAACAATACCCTGCAGTACCTCAACACGTACTATAATAGTGACCCGAATGAAGCACGCGACTGGCGCCTTCAATTCAATCAATATCATTTCGCTAACGACACAGAAGTTACTGATCTGATCAACAAATTGATCCGTGTTTGCAGTAGCGGTGAAAAAGGCAAGAATATTTTCGCCGATCTTAATCTGAAAGAATTACTGATCAGGCTTGTTCAAAGCCAGCACCTCCAACAGGTGGCCGTCGAAAGCATCGATCACACCAATCAAAGCCGCCTTCATTTCGTACTGCACTATATCCATGAACATTTGACTGATAAGATCGCTGTTGATGCATTAAGCCGCAAAGCTTATCTCAGCCGCAACATGTTCTTCAAATGGTTCAAAGAGCAATTTGGCGTTACTCCACTCGATTACATCAACCGTGAGCGTATCAAACTCGCAAAACAACTTCTCGCGGATAAACGCAACAACGTAAGCGCGGTAAGCATGCAATGCGGATTTACTGATGTGAACTACTTTGTAAGATTATTCAAAAAGTCAGAAGGAATTACCCCTGGCGTCTATCAGGCAATGCTATACGCGAATGATTCACGAATGGCTGCTAATTAACGCTGACGCGAATGAGCACGAATGTACGCGAATAAGCACGAATTGCCACGAATGAACGCGAATCACGAATGAACTAGAAGACTTGTGAATCGCTTCCGGCGGTTGCAAAAAGATATATAAAAAGGAAGGGTCAAACGTCATTGTTTGACCCTTCCTTTTTTATTTGCCTTTCATGAGCGACGCATTCGTGTACATTCGCGGCAATTCGTGTTCATTCGCGGCAATTCGTGCTCATTCGCGTTCATTCGCGTATCAGAGTAGTTCACGTTTCGTATTCTCCTTCCTTTCTCCGTACTCACTGATTAATTCAGCCACCAACGCTGTCCAACCGGTCTGGTGCGAAGCACCAAGACCACGTCCGCTGTCACCATGGAAGTATTCGTAGAACGCAACAAGATGTTCATTGCCTGGCTGTTTGTAGAACCAGCCATAATCGCCATGCAGTCTTCTTTCGCCATCTTTTGAACGTTCGAAAAGGCTGATCACGCGTTTGGTGAGATGTTCTGCAACCTGTTCTAGATTCATCTGAACACCAGAGCCCGTTGGATATTCTACAGTTAATGAGTCTCCATAGAACTCACCATATTTCTTGATGGACTGAATGATCAGGAAGTTGATCGGCATCCACACAGGACCACGCCAGTTAGAGTTACCGCCAAACATATCAGAAGTTGCATCACCCGGATCATATCGAATGCTGTAGATATTTCCATCAACAGTTACGGAATAGGGATTCTGATCATGATATTTTGAAAGCGCACGGATACCACCCGGGGAAAGAAATCCGTCTTCGTCAAGCAAACGCTTCAGCATATCGACGAGTTTGTCTTTCGGAATAAGGGACATCAGTATTTCACCATCATCACTACGTTCTTCATTTGGCCAGTACTTCGCATGTTTTTTGCGATAGTTCTCAAACCAGGTAATTCTCTTTTTAAAATCAGTAAGATGATCAAGTGCCTTTTTGTTGATAGTTGAAACTGCATATAAAGCGGTGATACCAACAACAGACTGTATCCTCAACGGAACAGGATCTGCTCCGCTCACGCATAACACATCGTAGTAAAATCGATCTTCCTCATTCCACAGACCATGCTGATTGAGCGATTCTGCGATCAGTACGAAATGCTCAAAAAATTTCGTGGCAGTATCTTCAAATGAAATGTCGTTCATAGCAATCTCAATTGCCATCTCCATCATGTCAAGAGCATAGGTGCCCATCCAGCTGGTACCATCGGCTTGTTCCAGCTGCACTTCTCCAGGGAAATGAAAACTGCGGTTGAACACTCCGATATTATCGAGGCCTAAGAAACCTCCTTCGAAGATATTGTTACCGTTCACATCCTTCCGGTTGATCCACCATGTGAAATTGATCAGCAATTTCTGGAATACTTTTTTCAGAAACTTGATATCTCCATTACCGGTTTGCTTCTTTTCGATATTATAAACCTGCATGGCAGCCCAGGCCTGAACAGGTGGGTTAACATCACTAAAGTTCCACTCGTAGGCAGGCAGTTGCCCGTCCGGCTTCATGTACCATTCCCGCATTACCAGCAATAACTGATGTTTCGCAAATACCGGATCCACCACAGCCATGGAAATACACTGGAATGCAAGGTCCCATGCAGCATACCATGGATATTCCCATTTATCGGGCATCATGATGATATCCTGGTTCTTCAGATGCTTCCAGTCATTATTTCTGCCTGTCATTTTTGAATTACTAACAGGAGAAATACCATCACTGGAGGAAAGCCATTCCTCCACATCAAAGTGGTAGTATTGCTTGCTCCAAAGCACTCCGGAAAGCGCCTGTCGCTGTATCTGCGCCATGTCTTCACTCATGCCCTTAGGCAGGATGACGGCATAAAAATCATCCGCTTCTTTTTTTCTTACTTTGAAAACATCTTTAAACCCGGGAGCGAACGGTTTTTCAGTCAGTGTTGTATTCAAACGGCAGTAGATCGTCTTGGTGGCACCTGCCGCTACCTTCATCTTATACACAGGAGAAAATTTTGTCCCATCTTTCTTCTTCGTTAGTTCATCAACATTCTCTCCCTTAATGATCGCATGATTGAAGGCATCTTTTGTAAAGATGGACGTGTTTGGGGTATTGGTTACGACCTGAGTATTTGTCTCATTCTCGGTAAAGAAGGTCTTATCTGCAGATTGATAGTAGAAATAATACTCCCCTAATCGTTCGTGATCTATTTTAACCGTTGTTTTATTGTGTTGCCTGATTGATGGTTTTTCTTTGAATGTTCCATCTCTCCAGCGATTATAACACCATAGTGTAGGCAACAGCGTCATCTCAGCAGGCTTGGAATAGCGGTTGGTCACATCGATCTTTATGAAAATATCCTGCGCGCTTTGTTTTGCATAAGTAACCAACACATCAAAGTACTGGTTGTTATCAAAAGCTCCTGAATCAAGGATCTCATATTCCGGATCAAGCTTGCCACGGTTCCTGTTTTCTTCGCGCAGCTTTTCGTAAGGAAACTCCTGCTGGGGATACTTATACAGGTATTCCATGTAGTAATGCGTAGGAAGATTATCCAGATGGAAATATAACTCCTTCACATCTTCACCATGATTTCCCTGCGGATTACTCAGACCAAACAACCGCTCCTTCAGAATAGGATCCTTCCCATTCCACAGGGAGATCCCGAAACAAAGGTTACCGAAGAAATCAGAGATCCCCGCCAATCCATCTTCACCCCAGGAAAATACACGGCAGTTGGCATGATCAAAAGGGAAATAATGCCATGCATCGCCATTCTGGCTATAGTCTTCTCTAACCGTTCCCCATTGCCGTTCGCTAAGGTACGGGCCCCATTGAGCCAAAGGAACTGATTTACCCGCATTCACCGCGAGCCGTTGGTGTTCTGCTGTCATTGCAAAAATTTATCAGACGCGAAAATAAAAAAAGAATGAACGCGAATGGCCACGAATGGACGCTAATTAGCGCTAATCTTCAGGAATTAACGCGATCCTAATGAAGATTAGTGTATTCTTCTAATGATTCATTTCAAACTAATGATTCTTCTACTCGTATTTCTTTTGAAGACTGAATAGTATTTTCCTCTCTTCTTCTGTAATCACGATCGATGAATCCGATGGAACAAAATGTAATTTGAAGGAAGCAATCGCAGATTCAGGTTTTTGTATCGTATAGCCGATAATGCGCAATGCCTGCACAGGGTTGAAATCAGCCGGCACCTGAACACCGGTCGTATCATACCAATAACCATACCCTTGTTCGGCCAGGCGCTGCCAGGGAAATGTCCTGTTAGGATCAACCTTACGACCAGGCGCAATATCAGCATGGCCAATGAAATTGGCGGTTGGAATATTATAAGCTCTTTTCAAACGACCCAATAATACAAGCAGGCTCATCATTTGCTGATTACTGAAACTATCCACGCCGTTATTGTCGATCTCTATGCCCACGCTGCTGCTGTTAAGATCGGCATTATTTCCCCACTTACTCACCCCGGCGTGATGAGCCCGCAACAGATCATTCAACATATGATGCACCGTCCCGTCTTTGCAGATCACATAATGAGCACTCACCTGTGTACGCGGAATGGTGAAAGTCTTCAACGTTTGCTCACAACTATTTTGAGCAGTATGATGGATCACTACAAAATTTGGTCTCCGCATAGAGAAATTGGTAGTACCTACCCAGTCACCTGCGTAATTCAAACCGGCTGAATCGCGTACAGGATATTCCTGCAATATCCTTGCATATTCCTTTGCCTGTTTCCTGTATTCTTTATTCGTTTTTGAAGAAGGAGAACAGGCTGCCATCATCAGCATTACCAGGCATCCAGGTATAAAGAAATATTTCATATCATTCTCAAAATGTCCTTAAAGATAAAAAAGACTGACCTCTTTCACGCTTTCTTTCAAAAATACACATGAGAACAATATTTCTTCTTATAGCAGAAATACGCGATGGTATCGTTTTTGGACCTCTTTCCGAAACTATTGATCACTTAATTGATTTTTATGAAAAGCTTAAATGGAAAGAAAATCGCCATACTTACAGAATCCGGTTTCGAAGAAGTTGAGCTGACAAGCCCTAAGAAAGAACTGGAAGATGCAGGAGCAGAAGTGCATATCGTTTCACCACAGAAAGAAACGGTAAAAGCCTGGGACCATGATCATTGGTCGATCGAACTGCCCGTGGATGTTCAGGTTGAAAACGCTAAAGTGGAGGATTATGATGCCCTAGTGATCCCGGGAGGTGTCATCAATCCCGACAAAATGCGTATTAACCAGAAATGTGTAGAATTTGCTCAACAATTTCTCGAAGTGGGCAAACCTGTCGCAGCCATTTGCCACGGACCACAATTACTGATCGAAACAGGAATGATCAGCGGAAGAAATATGACATCATATCCGTCTATCAAAACGGACCTCGAAAATGCCGGTGTGATCTGGACAGATAAAGAAGTAGTAACAGATAACGGACTCGTCACAAGCCGCAGCCCTAAAGATCTTCCCGCATTCAACAAAAAAATGATCGAAGAAATAAAAGAAGGAACACATGATCCCTCTGTGTTCACTCCTACACCAATGCACTAGGGAATGAAGGATCAGAAAAATGCCAGGTGAGATCACCTGGCATTTTCATATATGTTTATTCGTCAGTTTACCCGTCCAGGTCAAACTTATACGATCACGTTATGCGTCTGCGGTTACTGGAGGCCACCCAATCGTCTTTCTGACATTTGCCACAATGATGGGTGCCAACATCAATGGATTCCGTGTTCCCGCAAAAGCTGCAGGAATAATAACCCTTATTCTTTATCTGCTTCGCTTTATGATCCAATGAATCAGGCATGACGGGCAAGCCATACCTCACGTCTTCATCCTCGTAAAAAAATACGCTGATATCTCCGTTGGTTTCAATAATGGCCTGTTCAACCTGACCCAAGTGTGAAACACCTTTTAGTCTGAGTTCTGCAAAAAACTCATCCTGTCCGAGATTTTCTTTGGAGAAGTTATTGATGGCGAAGCGGCCTTCCCTGATCAAACAGATCGGTTTTCCCTCTACGATCCTGGCGACTTTCTTGCTACGGCCGACCAGGTGCGTTACGAAAATATACAGCCCGATCACAATAGTGAATACGATCAGCGCCGGGATCAATCCAACATCTTTATAGAACATAGGATCTCCAGCGGCCGAACCGAGACCGATTATCACTACCAGTTCAAAGACCGATAGTTGCCTCACTCCACGTTTACCAAGAATGCTTAAACTGAAAAGAATGACGGCAAACATGATCAGCGAGCGGATGATCACCTCAGGTAAAAAAGTCCATTCCTCACTTCCCAGAAGGATCTCTTTCCAACTGAATTTACCTGCATCTAAAATAAACATAGCTTACATATTTCTGCGGTATTGCCCACCGACCTCATAGAGTGCGTTTGTGATCTGACCAAGCGAACAATACTTCACTGTTTCCATAAGCTCTGCAAATAGATTGCCATTGTTGATCGCGGCCTCTTTCAGCCTGTCCAGCATTTCGGCGGTTTTACCGGAATGCCGCTGCTGAAACGCCTCCAGGTTGCTGATCTGCTGATCTTTTTCCTCGGTCGTACTCCGGATCACTTCCGAAGGAATGATCGTTGGTGATCCTTTCTTATTGAGGAATGTATTTACACCGATCAGTGGCAGCTCCCCTGTATGTTTCTGATGTTCATAGAACAGACTTTCTTCCTGGATCTTATTCCGCTGATACATTCTCTCCATTGCACCTAGAACTCCTCCTCTGTCAGTCAGCCTGTCAAACTCCTGCAATACGGCTTCTTCAACCAGGCTTGTCAGCTCTTCCATCACAAATGAGCCCTGTATGAAGTTTTCCGTTTTTGCTGTACCTAACTCACGGTTAATGATCAGCTGGATCGCCATTGCCCTTCTCACACTCTCTTCTGTAGGTGTAGTGATCGCCTCATCATACGCATTGGTATGAAGAGAATTGCAGTTATCATAAATGGCGTACAATGCCTGCAATGTTGTGCGGATATCATTAAAATCGATCTCCTGCGCATGAAGGCTTCTCCCGGATGTCTGAATATGATATTTCAACATCTGGCTTCTTTTATTCGCCTTGTACTTATACTTCATTGATTTCGCCCAAATCCTTCTGGCGACACGACCGATCACACTATACTCCGGATCCATACCGTTGCTGAAAAAGAAGGAAAGATTGGCGGCGAAATCATCGATCGCCATTCCCCGGCTCAGGTAATATTCAACATAGGTGAATCCGTTTGCGAGCGTGAACGCAAGCTGCGTAATAGGATTCGCCCCTGCTTCCGCAATGTGATAACCGGAAATACTGACACTATAAAAATTCTTCACTTTCTGCTCAATGAAATACTCCTGTACATCCCCCATCAGCTTCAGGGCAAATTCAGTGGAGAAGATGCAGGTATTCTGCGCCTGATCTTCTTTCAGAATATCAGCCTGCACGGTTCCTCTCACCTGTTGTAACGCAGCCTCTTTGCATTGCTGATAAACATCAGCAGGCAGCACTTCATCGCCCGTCATGCCAAGCAATGCGAGTCCTAAACCGCTATTTCCCTGCGGTAACACGTCCCTGGCGGACGGGTTATTATACACCGGCATTTTCATTCCCGGATATTTCTCTGCAAATACTTTTTTCACCAACTCAGTCTTACCTTCTTTCTGCAGCCATTTCTCACATTGCTGATCGATAGCAGCGTTCATGAAAAAAGCAAGCAGAACAGGAGCCGGACCATTGATCGTCATGCTCACGGAGGTGCGCGGATCACACAGATCAAAACCGCTATACAATTTCTTTGCATCATCAACTGTTGCGATGCTGACGCCTGCATTGCCGATCTTTCCGTAGATATCGGGCCTGATGGCAGGATCTTCTCCGTACAAGGTCACACTATCAAACGCTGTAGACAAACGCTTCGCTGGCTGATCAACACTTACATAGTGAAACCGCTTATTTGTCCGCTCAGGACCTCCTTCTCCGGCGAACATCCGCGTAGGATCCTCACCTTCTCTTTTCAAAGGAAACACACCTGCGGTGAAGGGAAAATGGCCGGGAACATTTTCCTGCGCTTCCCACTGAAGAATATCACCCCAATCCTTATACTTCGGAAGCACCACTTTGGGAATGCGGGTTCCCGACAGGCTTTTGGTGAACATTTCCTGGCGGATCACTTTATCCCTGACTGTATATTCGTAATAATCTTTTTCATACTCCTGCACTTTTTCTTTCCAGTGCTGCAGTAATTTTCGGCTCACCGGAGTCAATTGATCCGTATAAAACGCGATCTGTTTTTGTATGATATCAAGAAGCTCATCCGATGCTTTTCCCTTTAGCGTTTCAAGTGAACCATTCAGCTGATAGATCTTGCTCGCAATTGCTGCCTGATCTTTTACCAGCTGATCATAGTTGCGGTTGTTTTCGCTGATCTCACTCAGGTATCTTACCCGTTTTGCCGGAATGATCGCCTGAGACACTTTTGCTGTTACCGAAAAAGCAAACGAACCAAAATCAGTCTCCTTTTTTTCTTTGACCTTTTTGATAAGAAGCTCAAAAAGATGATTCACTCCGTCATCATTGAACTTGCTGGCCATTGTTCCGATCACGGGCAGCTCTTCATCTTTTGCCGACCATAACCCGTGATTGCGCTTGTACTGTTTTTTTACATCCGCCATTGCATCGAGTGCACCGGCTTTATCAAACTTATTGATGCAGATAATATCCGCGTAGTCAAGCATATTGATCTTTTCAAGCTGCGATGCTGCCCCGTATTCGGGAGTCATTACATACATACTGATATCGCAGTAGTCCAGTATGGACGCGTCGCTTTGTCCCACACCCGCAGATTCGAGAATAATAAAATCAAATCCGGCTTCTTTGCAAATATCAATGGCCTCCTGTACATACTGGCTTAACGCGATATTATCATCCCGGGTGGCAAGGCTGCGCATATATGCGCGGGGATGCGAGATCGCATTCATCCGGATCCTGTCACCAAGCAGGGCTCCGCCTGTTTTCTTTTTCGATGGGTCCACTGAGATAACCGCAATTGTTTTCTCTGTAAAATTCTGCAGGAACCTTCTTACCAGCTCATCGGTGACACTGCTTTTCCCGGCTCCGCCAGTGCCCGTTATGCCAAGTACTGGTGTAACCGTGGAATACGGCGCGGGTTCTTTCACCTGACCATTTTCCACATTGGTGATCTGCCGGGCGATCTTGCGTACGTCCTTAACTTCTCCAAGCTGCATCGCAGTGGGATACTCCCCTTTACCATTCAGCAGGATATCGCACTTGCTGATCACATCTTCGATCATTCCTTCAAGTCCCATCTGGCGACCATCATCCGGAGAATAGATCCGGGTGATGCCGTACTTGTGCAATTCTTCTATTTCATCAGGGAGGATCGTGCCCCCACCCCCTCCAAAGATCTTGATATGCCCGCAGCCATTTTCCTGCAGCAGGTCTTTCATGTATTTAAAGAATTCCACATGCCCGCCCTGGTAGCTCGTGATCGCAATTCCCTGCACATCTTCCTCAATGGCTGTCTCCACGATCTCCTTTACCGACCTGTTATGTCCCAAATGGATGATCTCCGCCCCCTTACTCTGCATGATCCGCCGCATGATATTGATAGCGGCATCATGCCCGTCAAAAAGTGAAGCTGCCGTTACTATCCGAACCTTATTCTTTGGAGTGTAGCTCATAATTCTTGGATCAAGTTGAAGAGGCAAATTTAAACGAAAAAACTAATGCCCGTTAGTATCTGAGAGGAAAAGGAGGCGAAGGATAAAAAGAGGGGATTGAGCGGCGAGGCAAATTCCGTTCAAAAACGCACCTTTTTATACAATTCCCTGGCTTTCCGGCCGTTCTATCCCAAAAACCTCCTTTTCCTCTTTACCCTCTTTCAAACTCTTAGCTTAGATTTGTTGATATGCAGGCACTACTCGATTCAATCAAAGAACTTTATACAAAATGGAAAGGCGTTGCGCCGGAGTCAGTTGACGTACTTCCACAGTCAGGCAGTGAACGTCGCTATTTCAGACTTTATGGTGATGGCAGGTCCGTGATCGGCACCTACGGTGCGAATATTCCCGAGAATGAAGCTTTTATTTATTTCTCAAGGCAGTTCAAACCGAAAGGCCTGGCTGTGCCGGAAATTCTGGCTATCAGTGAGGATGGCACATTTTATCTGCAGGAAGATTTTGGAGACGTTTCCCTGCTTAACCGCCTGGAAGCGGAAGGTTTTGCTCAACCAGTTTATGACCTCTTCAAGCGCAGCCTCGACGAGCTGGCCACCCTCCAGGTGAAAGGAGACGAAGGGTTGGACTATGATCGTACCCTGACCAATAAAGAATTCGGGAAGCAGGCGATCATGGCCGATCTCCTGTACTTCAAATACTATTTTCTGGATGCGCTCCGCAAACCGTATGACAAGCAAAAACTGATCAACGATTTCGAAGCACTGAGCAACTATCTCACCCATACAGAATACAAATATTTCATGTTCCGCGATTTTCAAAGCCGGAACATTATGGTGAAGAAAGATGGCTCTGTGCATTTCATCGACTACCAGGGCGGAATGAAAGGCGCTCCTCAATATGATGTAGCATCCATGCTATGGCAGGCCCGCGCAAATCTTACTGCCGAATGGAAAGACAAGCTGCTGGAAGAATACATGGACACCTTCGAAACACTGATCCCTTCAGGATCGCTTGACAGGATCGTATTCCGCAGCCAGTACAATGGCTATGTACTGATCAGATTGCTGCAGGTTCTGGGAGCATACGGCTTCCGCGGATTATTTGAAAGAAAGGCGCAGTTTCTTACGGCCATTCCTCTTGGGTTAAGGAATCTTAAAGAATTTTTCGAGAACCAAAGCCTTGGCATATCGGTTCCAGAATTTAAAAAGGTACTGGACCTTTGCGTCTCCGATGAGATCATACAGATGTTCACCCCGATCCAGGCAACAGATGATACACCGCTTGTAGTCAAGATCAAAAGTTTTTCTTACCGCAATGGTATCCCCGCTGATGACAGCGGCAACGGTGGAGGATTCGTATTTGATTGCAGAGGCATTTTGAATCCCGGCCGCTTTGAAAGCATGAAGTACCAGACCGGCAGAGACAAGGAAGTGAAAGATTTCCTGGAGCAACAAACTAAAATGCAGGAGTTCCTCGACAGCAGTTTTGACATCGTAGATATTTCTGTAGAAGATTATATCAAACGCGGCTTCGAAAGTCTTTCGGTAAGCTTTGGCTGTACGGGTGGTCAGCATCGCAGCGTGTATGCAGCCGATGCGCTTGCCCGTCATCTTCGCAATAAATTCAAAGTGAATATTGAACTGCAACATGTCGTTCAGGATGCAAAGAACTGGGTAAATCAAAAACCTGCTTAATTCGCGGGATTCGCGTCAAAAAATTAGCGTAACATGAAGGCAATGATCTTTTGCGCAGGTTTAGGAACACGTTTTAAACCATGGACGGATAATCATCCGAAAGCACTTGCAGTGATCAATGGCAAATCATTGCTACAAAGGAATATTGAATATTTACAACAATACAATATCACCGATGTAATTGTCAATGTGCATCATTTCCCGGAGCAGATCATTGCTATGCTGGACAGCAACAATGGCTTTGGCAGCAATATTTTCATCAGTGATGAATCTGATCTTGTACTGGAAACCGGCGGAGGATTACTGAAAGCAAAACACCTGTTTGCTCCCGGAGAAGATTTTCTGACGATCAATGTCGATATTCTTACCTCATTGAACCTTAATGCATTTCTTGCATTTCATCGAAAACAAAAAGCAATGGTGTCGCTTGCGACCAGTGGCCGCAAAAGCAGCCGCTGTTTTGTATTTGATGAAAATAACCGGCTTACAGGATGGAGAAATCTTCAGACCGGTGAAGAAAAGATCCGTGTTCAATCAAATGAGCAGCATAACCGTTCATTCAGCGGAATCAGCCTGTTCAACTATTCATTCTTTGATAAACTTCAGCTTGAAGGGAAGTTCTCGCTTGTAGACGCATACCTTTCTTTAGCTGCCGGAAATCCTATCTATGGATTTGATCATTCCGGAGATAAATGGGTGGATGTAGGGAGATTGGAAAGTGTGGCTGTGGCGGAGGAAATGTTTGAGTAAAGGAACGACGGACCGCAGACAATTCGGTTAGACATAAGCAGTCCGAAAGACATCGAAAGCATATGTATCCTCTTCATATGATCCTAACATACTGATCATATCCAACTAAATCGTCTGCGATCCTTCGTCTGTCGTTCATTCCCCAATTCTTTTTTATCTTAGACCCCACCCAATTTCAATTCATGAAGAAATTCCTGTTGCTTGTTACCCTAACGACAAATCTGTCTCTCGCCTTTGCCCAATCGAATTACGACGCCAAGGAAGCTTTCAACCCTCAATTCTATCCTTACCCTGGTAATGATTTCCGTAGCGCCAGCGGTGAACCCGGTCCCAGATACTGGCAGAACCGGGCAGATTATAAGATCAGTTGCAACCTGGACACTGCCACACACCGCGTAAGCGGAGAAGTAGAGATCAGCTATACCAATAACAGCCCGGACAACCTGAAATTCCTGTGGTTGCAGATCGATCAGAATATCTACAGGAAAGACTCGAGAGCAACCGCCACTACAACGGAAGCAGGCGGAAGATGGGCCAATGGTGAATTTACAGACGGGCAACTGATCAGATCCGTTACAGCCGACTACAACGGCAAAAAATATAATGCACAATTTACAGTCGCGGATACACGCCTTCAGATATGGTTACAGGAGTCATTGAAATCCTCCGGGGGAAAGATCAGATTGACTATTCCGTTTGAATTTACCATTCCCGAATATGGAACAGACAGGATGGGTCGGTTGAACACTCAAAACGGATGGATCTATGAAACTGCGCAATGGTTCCCCCGCTTATGCGTATACGACGATATCCAGGGATGGAATGTAATGCCCTATCTGGGAGCAGGCGAGTTCTATCTTGAATATGGAGATATCGAATTCAGTATCACCACACCTGCTGATATGATCGTTGTCGGATCAGGAGAATTACTCAACCCACAGGAATGCTTCAGCGCTGATCAACTGAAAAAGTATAATGATGCAAAGAACAGCGATAAAACAGTAACCATCCGCAGCGCCAGTGATGTTTCTGATAAAAAGATCCAGACGAAAAAGAGCAATACGTGGAAGTTCAAAATAATCAATGCACGTGATGCTGCCTGGGCAGCGTCGAAAGCTTTTATCCTGGATGCGGCCAAAATAAACTTACCGGGAGGTAAAAGATCCATGGCCATAAGCGCTTACCCCGTTGAAAGTACAAAAGACAGGAAAGGCATTGACTGGCGCCGTTCAACTGAAATGGTAAAAGCATCGATCGAGCACTACTCCGAAAAATGGTTTGAGTACCCCTATCCCGCTGCAATAAATGTGGCGGGTATTGTCGGCGGCATGGAATATCCTGGTATCGTATTCTGCAGCTCCTCTTCCGTTGGAGCATCACTGTGGGGCGTTACCGATCATGAATTCGGACACACCTGGTTTCCCATGATCGTTGGCAGCAATGAAAGGAAGTATGCCTGGATGGATGAGGGTTTCAATACATTCATCAATGACCTTTCCACTGATGCGTTTCTGAATGGACAGTTCAAAGACAAAAGTTTTATGGGAGACCCTGTTTCTCCATTTATGGTAAAATACACTTTCGGAGAAAAGATGGATGGACTCTATACAATGCCCGATGTAATGCAGCAGGACAATGTGGGTGTTGCTGCTTACATGAAACCGGCTCAGATGCTGCATCTACTCAGGGATCAGATCCTGGGGCAGGACCGGTTTGACCGCGCTTTTAAAGAATACATACAGCGATGGGCCTTCAAACATCCGACACCATGGGACTTCTTTCATACAATGGAAAATGTAGCCGGTGAAGACCTGAGCTGGTTCTGGCGCTCATGGGTACTCAACACCTGGAAGCTGGACCAATCGGTGAAAGAAGTAAAATATGTAAAAAATGATCCGGCAAAAGGCGCCATGATCACATTGGAGAACCTGGAGAAAATGCCTTTACCGGTCAGTATCCTGATCCGTGAGGTAAATGGCAAAGAGCATAAAATGAATCTGCCGGTCGAGATCTGGCAACGCGGTGCTTTGTATACGCTGAACGTTGCTGTCAGCAGCGAGATCAAAGAAGTGGTACTGGACCCGGAGAAAAAATTACCTGACTGGAACAGGGATAATAATAAATGGAAGAAGCCTTTTTAAAATTGAAGATTATAAAGCAAAAGCGCAGGGATGCCGGTCATCTTTGCGCTTTCTTATTATTTTGGGTTCGATAATGACTTTCGATATTAACCTCTATAAGTGTAACTTTTCCCCTTCGTAATTCCAGCGTTTTTTTCACGCCGGATTTTGTTTTTTCCCCCTTGTGTAGCATAATTGAAATGGGATATTTGACGGTGATACAATCCTGGTGTGCACGCAGGAAAGAAATCGAAAGATGAAACTAGCCTTACCGGATAGGGAAGTTGTGATTGTCAGTGATGCAGGTTGCTGATAACGGGCAGGTCCTGCCCTCAACTCAGATTCTGTTCATTCAGACCCAGGTGGTGGAGGCGGGGGAGGGCCCAAGGGGGAAAGTGGCGATAAGCGGCCTGGCACTAACCTTTCGGTGTTCCTGAGAACGACCGCATAAAACTCCCTCAAACCAAAACCACGAAACTCGCCATCCCCAATTCTCGCCCAATCCGCAAAAACGGCTCCGCCCTATCTACCCCTTCATAACACCTCTTTTACCCATCTGTATGTCCCCCATTTTCCCCTAGACCAACCTAACCCCCAATTCAGTCAGCACTGATTCCTCTAACACCACTCTCTCCGGCACTCCATTCTTCTTCGTCCATTTGATCAGCCTGATAAACCCATCTTCAATTTCAATTCCCGTAATATCACCATCCATAAAACAGCAACATCCGCTATTGAAATACGAAGGAAGCATCACCTGATAATCCACCGAAACCGCGGTAAACTCGCGCTCCCGTTTCTTGATCTCCGCATACAATGACGCAACTTTCTCACGGTCGCCCGCAATCTCCGCAGCCTGAAACTGCTTATACAATCTTTCTATATGCGTCAGGGATTCGAACACCGGTTGATGAGTATGCCCGGTGATCAATATTGTTTCCTTTTGCAAAGATGACCACTCATACATGATCTCATTATGCAGCGTCTTCGTTTCGTTGTTATAGGCAACTGTGTTGGAATTGATCCGCAGATAAGCCTGCAGAGGCGCCCAGATCCTTGCTACAAAAAACTTACTGAACCAGTTACCATCGCTCTGCGCATCACCCTGATGCCCATGCGTACAAAACACACTTAATGGCCGCTCATTCACTATGGCTGATAAGACCAACCCTTCGTATACTTTCACCTCTTTCCCATACAGGTTCTTTAACTGCCACCACGCAAACGGATCATTCCCCCAATAGAGATCATGATTTCCTACAACTTTTGCAAACGCATTCCGCTCCGCGAACTGTTTCTCCAGCTCAAACGTCGCTACATTATGCTTCTTTACCTTCGTCAGGCTGTTCTCCCAAAGCTCTTCACTATCGCCCAGCGAAATAAAATAAAAACCTGCGTTATTATAATGTTCAAGGGCCGCCAGGTAATTAGGCTCCGCCATCATGAAATCATCAGCGCCATCCCTGGCTCCCTTATGCTGATCAGAAAATATAATGAACCGGTTCCTGGCTTCCTCAAATTTGATCTCTATCCCCTTCTTACCAGGATTTTCCAGTATGTCTGCGTAGATCTTATCCAGTGATTTGAATATCCTGTCCCTCTGCGGCCTCGATGAAAACTTCTTTGTGGCCCAGAGCACTGGCTTGCGGAGGAGGTATTGAAGAATTCGACGCATAATTTCGTTGACCGTTGACCGTTGTCCGGGGCGCGATAATGTTAAAAGGCTTTCACCTACCAAAGCCGGTCAACGGTCAACGGACAACGGTTAACGGTTAACGGCCAACGACCCTATCTCACCGCTATCATACTGATCTCTACATTCACAAACTTTGGCAAAGCCGCCACCTGTACCGTCTCGCGGGCCGGATAATCACCTTCGAAGTATTTTCCATATACTTCATTGATCTCCCCGAATTGCTTCATATCAGTAATAAAGATGGTTGTTTTCACCACATTCTTAAAACTCATGCCGGCTGCCGTTAGGATGGCCTTCAGGTTATCCATGCAGCGGAGTGTTTCAGCTTTCACATCTTTATTGTCAAGACTACCGGTCGCTGCGTCAATACAGATCTGCCCGGAAATATATAAAGTATCACCTGCGAATATCGCCTGGTTATAAGGACCTATTGGTGCCGGGGCATTCGGAGTATTGATCACGATCTTATCCATTCTGCTGTGTTTTAAAATTTAGATCAGCGAATATAGCTTTATGCATTTTCTTTGCAAAAACTTGTCTATGCAGATCGTGGTGATCACCAACGATACACTTAAGAACGAACTACTGGCCCAAACACCTGAAAACCCAGCGGCGTTTCATTTTATCAGTCATCTGGATGAATGGCCAGATGAGATGTCGCCACGCATATGCATCGATCTTCTTTTTGATGGCAGTCCTGAGCGCAGTGCCTGGCTGCGGCAAAAGAATTGCAGGTTAACCATCGTTAATTCGGTATTGTACACACTCAATGAAACAGACACACAGTTCGTAAGAGTGAATGCGTGGACTGGATTTCTGCAAAGAAATATCGTTGAAGCAGCCGTTCTTGATGATAACCTTCATACAGAAGCCGAGCAGCTGTTTTCCTCTATAGGAAAAAGTATGGAATGGGTTCCGGATATTTGTGGTTTCCTGTCAGCAAGGGTTGTGGCAACGATCGTGAATGAAGCTTTTTATTCACTCGAAGAAGAGATCAGCAGCGAAAAAGAGATCGACACAGCCATGAAACTCGGTACCAACTATCCGTTCGGACCGTTTGAATGGGCAGCAAAGATCGGGATCAGCAACATACATGATCTGCTTAAAAAACTATCATTCGGGGAGCTTCGGTATACTCCTTGTAAATTACTGGAAAAAAAGGCTTTGGCATAATAATGGCACTCATTTTACATATAGATACAGCCGTAGAAGGCTCCTCCGTTTGTGTGGCTGAGGACGGAAGATTGACTGCCCCGGTGCTGACCACCAGTCAAAAAGATCAGTCGGGTTGGCTGCACACAAGCATCAGTGAATTAATGGAAGCAAGTAATCTGTCATTGAATCAACTGGATGCAGTGGCGGTAACGATCGGTCCGGGTTCTTATACAGGCTTGCGGGTCGGTTTATCTGCAGCGAAGGGTTTATGCTTTGCGTTGCAAACCCCATTGATCGCGATCAACACACTGGAAGTAATGGCCAGCAGTCATCAACCCGGGGACCGTAATGTCCTGATCTGTCCCATGATCGATGCCAGGAGAATGGAGGTTTTTACCGCGGTATATGATGCGTCATTGAAAGTGATAATGGCCCCTTGTGCGATGATACTGAATGGAACAAATTTTGATCAGCTTTTATCAGAACATAAAATGATTTTTTCCGGGAACGGCAGCCCGAAATGGCAAAAAGTTCTTTCAAATCCCAATGCAGAATTCTCTGATGCGGTCATGACCGCAGGCGATATGGTGCGTTTGGCAGCAAAATATTATGCAGATAAACGATTTGCTGATCTCGCATACACCGAACCCTTTTATGTGAAGGAGTTCTACTCTCCTGCACATTAGTCACTTATAAAAAAAATGTACTTCTTAACAATTTTGTTTTCAGAAAAAAGTGAGGGATGGCTAACTTTGCAGTTTAGGATTTTTTAACCGGTTATAACTATGAACAACTACATGCTTACATTGAACACAGCTCCCGACAGCGCTTCTGCCTTAAAAGTAGATTTGCTGAATGTGAAGAAGGCGTCTCTTGTTCTGAGGGCCATCAATCATAAGCTTCGTCAACAGATCCTTAAGCTGATCGACGAGTCGGGAAAAATCACCGTGACAGAGATTTATGTGAAATTAAGGCTTGAGCAATCTGTGGCCTCCCAACACCTTGCGATTCTTCGTAAGGCCGGTTTTGTGAATACCGAACGGGACGGAAAGTTTATCTACTACACGATAAATACCGCCCGAATTGAGGAGTTGAACCAATTTGTCGAATCCTTGTTGAACTAATTTAAAGTATCTCTGGTAAGGCCGCTCTTCATGAGCGGCCTTTTTCTTTGGCTGTCATCCCGGCCCAATTAAAGTACTCTTGATCAGGTGCAAAAATTAGGGGATGAGGTGTCCGGCTCATTGTACCGGTGGTCTATTCACCACAAAACTTCTGTCATTTTCCCGGGAGATCCTGTGTTTTTCCCATGGATTCTCTTTTGCCCAAAGCGATATTTACATCAGAGAAATTTCTTAGTCACCGTCATTTTCAGGACTGGTGGAGGAGGGCAGTCCTGAAAAGGGCGGTGCGTTTTTTTTATTGCATTTATGATCAAAAAAAGGAAGAATGAGATAGGAATTGTGGAATGATACAATTGAAAAAGTGGGCGACGACAGTCAAACGCAGCAATGCGGTTGCTGTCGTATGCCCATTTCTGGAAAGCGCGCGGCGGGCGAATGACCCAGCCGCGGCTGATACCTTAACCCACGCCCCGGAAAAGCATAGAGCTCCGGCACTTGCTGCACCTTTTTGCGTGATATCAACATATAGAGGTCATGGAACCTTTGGACCCTGCAACCTATTAACCTATTAAACTTTAAAACTCTAAAACGTCCCATCCCCCAATTTTTACCCCTACACGGGCACTCCTCCTCTTTCAGAAAACCAGGAGCCGGGAGAACATTTCCCCCTCCTGATTTGTATCATATATCCAGTTCCGATTAATAAAGTAAATTTGCCCTAAATATTCGTCAATCATGTTTATCAAGCAATTGTACACCGGTTGCCTCAGCGAAGCGGCCTATTACATTGAAAGTGAGGGAGAAGCTGCCGTAATAGATCCACTTCGCGATATCGATACATACCTCGACCTCGCCAATGAACGCAAGGCGACGATCAAATACATCTTCGAAACGCATTTTCATGCAGATTTTGTAAGCGGTCACCTTGATCTGGCTAAAGCCACAGACGCCCCGATCGTATATGGCCCCGGAACAACTACCGGCTTTGAAGCGCAGATCGCGACAGACGGCCAGATCTTCAGGATCGGCAAACTTACCGTTGAAGTACTGCATACTCCCGGCCATACACTTGAGTCATCCTGCTATCTGCTGAAAGATGAATCAGGCAAAGACCATTGCATTTTCACCGGAGACACGCTTTTTGTAGGAGATGTTGGCCGCCCCGACCTCGCTCAGAAAGGTTCCGAGATCACCACTTCCGATCTCGCCGGCATGCTCTACGACAGTCTTCAGGAAAAGATCGTCCCCCTGGCCGATGACGTGATCGTTTATCCGGCTCATGGCCCCGGCAGCTCCTGTGGCAAAAACCTCGGACCGGACACCTACAGTTCTGTTGGAGAAGAAAAACAATCAAACTACGCGCTGAAAGCTACAAATAGAGAGGAGTTTATCAGTGCCGTGACCGACGGCATTCCTCCTCCACCGCAATATTTCCCGATCAATGCGAAGATCAATAAAGAAGGATACGACAGCCTCGATGAAGTAATGGAAAAGGCCATGCGCCCTTTAAGTCCAAAAGATTTTAAAAAGATGATCACAGACAAAACGGTCATCCTGGACACGCGACCTTCCTCTACATTCACATCCGGCTTTGTTCCGGGATCGATCAGCATCGGGCTCGACGGCCGCTTTGCTGAATGGGCCGGAAGCTTATTGCCATTCGACGCCCCCATGTTACTCGTAGCAGAACCGGGTAAAGAAAAAGAAAGCGTCGTTCGACTGGCCCGCGTTGGCCTGGACAAAGTTGAAGGTTATCTCGACGGCGGCTATGAAGCGTGGCAGGCCAGCGGAGAAAAATCTGATCTGATCATAGATGTTGAAGCCGATGAATTAATGATGGATATTCCCTTCGATCAGAACCTGATCGTCGTTGACGTCCGTAAACCCGCAGAATATGCTGATGGCCATCTCAAACAAGCCATGAACCTGCCACTTAGTGATCTGACCGATCCAGGGAACATGGTCAACTTCGAAGACAATCACAATCTATACGTGCATTGCGCTGCTGGCTACCGCAGTGTTATTGCGTCCTCTTTACTGAAACGCCAGGGCATCCATAATCTCCGCAACATCGTCGGAGGCTGGGGCAAGATCAAAGAACAGGAAAGAGCAGAGATCGTGAAGGAGACAAGTGTGCTCAACTAAGAGAAAAGTTTAAAAGTTTAATAGTTTAAAGGTTTAATAGTTGTCCTATACTATTAAACCTTTAAACTATTAAACTTTTAAACCTCACCTCCCCCGGACTCTCACACATTCACAAACCCATTCTTTATCGCGTACATGACCAACCCAACACGGGTTTTGATATTCAGTTTGTCAAAAAGCGCATCCCGGTAGCCATCGATCGTACGCGGGCTTAAGAACATCTGCTCCGCAATTTCTTTATACGTCATTTCCGTACAAACAAGTTTCAGAAACTGGATCTCACGATCATTGAGCTGTGTCATATTTCGGATATCATTGTCTTCTTCCAATTTGTTAATGGAGTGAATAAGCTTCCCTGTTACAAGCTCTGAATAATAATACCCACGTTCCATAATAGATAAAAGAGCCGATCTCAGTTCCTGTGGTTCACAATCCTTCAGAATATATCCTTTCGCCCCCGCTTTGAACATTCGTATGACTGCATTTTCATTATCGTACATGGACAATGCCATGATCTTTATCAGTGGATACTTCTGCTTAAGCCACAGTGCAGAAGCGTAGCCGTCCATCTTTGGCATATTAATGTCAAGCAATACGAGATCAGGCAGATCATCTGAATTTATTTTCTGCTGCATCTGCTCTCCATTGTCCGCCTGGAAGATCACGGAGAACTCATCAAAGCTGTCTACAAGAGCGGCCAGACCACGACGAAGGAGAACATGATCATCAACAAGAGCGACTTTGTATTTATTTTCAGGCATCCTTATTATTTTCATGTGGTAAGAATATATTGATTGACGTGCCATTGCCCGGGCTGCTATTGAAACTGATCGATGCTCCAATCATATCTGCGCGGCTTTGCATATTGCGTGTACCTACGCCTGCATTCGGAGCTGTTACTTCAAGAAGATCCATCCCTTTCCCATCGTCGGAGATGACCATTATCAACCCCTCCGCAGTATAATTCATGTTCACTCTGATCGATTTTGGTTCGGCATGCTTAATACTATTGGTAAATGCTTCCTGTGTGATTCGAAAGAGGATGAGTTCTTTTTGTTTCGATAAGCGGTATGCATTACCGTCTACCTCCAGGACAGCACTGGCGGCTCCTGTTTTTTGTATCCGCTCCAGCTCGTACTCTATCGCACGCTGTAATCCCATTTCCTGTACATAGTCTGTATCGAGGCTGTGACTGAGATCACGGAGATCGGTGATGGCCTTGCTCACGAGCTCCTTCGAGTTAATGATCTTCTGCTCGAGAAGATCATCCTCAACAGGCAACATCGTATTAAGGTTGAGTTTAGCCAGTGTAAGTGCCTGCCCGATGTTATCATGTATTTCCTGTGAAATTGTTTTCAGGGTTTGTTCCTGGATCTCCAATTGCGTTTTTAGCAATTGTTCCTGGTACTCGAACCGCATCTGTTCTTCTTTGAGCATATAATTATTTTGCCGGATTTGTACCTTGTAATAGAACAGCAGGAAGACCGTAAATACAAGAAGAAATAAGGCTGAAGCACCGATCAGGTACCAACCAGCTTCGGTGATCGCGATGAGCATAGCATACTGATTATAATAAAGCTGTAATACAGCAGATTCCCAATGCCCGTCAGCATAATTACGATCTTCGTACTCGTTGCCTCGGCGGTGAACGATTTTAAGAATGTAGCACTGATAAATAACAGGAGGAAGAAGTTTGCAACGATCAAACCGCTGGAGAACCAGAATAGCGGATCCTGTTTAGGATGATAAACTTTTTCTTTAGCCTGCTGAAAGTATAAATATGTACATGCCAAAAGAATGATCGTTCCTGCCACGGAATTCACCAAATACGGATTGAACCCCATCGTTCCATACCGTTCCAACATGAGTGAGCTCGCCACAATTCCCGCGACACCGATCAAACCGGTCAACAGCTTCGCGCGACGTTCCTCATAAGAAAAATAGAAAATAAACAAGAATGCAATAAGCTGGATAATAAAAAAAATGTTGTAAAATAAATGCTTGGACACACCCCAATTCTGATATACTCCGAAAACAACCATCCCTTCATTAACAACCGTAATTAACAGAATAAACACAATGACGCGGTATATAACCGGTTTGATCTTTCTGAACAGTATCAAACCGGTTAGAAATGCAAGTGTTTCCAGTGCAAAAATGATATAGAACATGAGTTATTGTTTACGGCCATAGACCTTGCCAGTCATCATAGAATGCTTTATTCCCGCTTACAAACGGTCTAATAAAGTTGCTTCTTTTTGATGTAGCCAGTGGATATCTCGGCAAGCCCACAATCAATGTTAGACGATTATGATAATCTGGAGTTCTTATCTCGAGCTCTTCATCTACAACTCTTTCATTGTTAAGTCGATCGCGATCATATCTTCCAAAAGCCATCAGGATTGCTTTTTCACCACTTGTATCAAGATAATTTAGATAAAACTCTAACTGCTTGCGTGTAATAACGACAGCTTTGGTGTTGTTTGAATCGTTTTGTTTGTCGAATATGTCATGAAAAGACTGCATGTATATACGGCCAATCGATGTATCAATATGTACATTCGCAAATTTCGGTGCAAGCATCTTTTCTGCAGACTTCGCGTTAAAATAGTCCATTCTTCTTTGTACACGGTTTTCCAGTAAGGCTGCATAAGCTCTTGCTGAATCATAGCAGTTTTCTCTATTAGCAGCTTTTGAGGTATCGTCTATAGTACGATTGCCCGGACTTACATCATCGTTATTATTGCAGGCGATAAAAACCGTGCTTAAAGGAAAGAATACAAATACAAGCAGGCGATTCAAGCGATTCAGAAAGATCAATTTCATAACAGTAGTTTTTAGGTGAAAGAAGTGAACAATTTAATAATCCAAATCTCACGAATCCAACCGCTGTTATCAAGGGTATTTTAGCTCCTAAAGAAAGGTGTTTTCACGGTGCATTGGAAAACTTTCTATAATCAAAAAGGGCCAATCTTTCGATTGACCCCTCTTCCTATTCAATAAACGGAGAATAATCCTCCTTCCATTCATGCCTCCATCTCCTATGACTCCACAGATAATTCGAGGGATCTTTCCTGATCGCATCCTCCAGCGCTTTCTTATATAACAATGTCAACTCCTCAGCGGTGTGATCAGCTCCATTGTCGGCAAGCGGAACAGCTGTAAAAGAATAGTGACCACGCTTGATCTTCCGGAATCCCACATACACCACCGCCGTATTATTCTTCACCGCTCCTTTGCCCGGCCCCGTCACAAACGGTGCAGCCTTCCCAAAAAATTTCAGCCAGAATGCCTTATTCGGCACACCCGGATTCTGATCCGCCGCCAACGCCAGAATGTATTGCTGATTGAAAATAGTATGCATCTTATTCTTGAAATCCCAGGCGGAAACCATGATCGTTCCAT
Source organism: Terrimonas ginsenosidimutans (assembly GCF_022012415.1). GTDB lineage: Bacteria > Bacteroidota > Bacteroidia > Chitinophagales > Chitinophagaceae > Terrimonas_A > Terrimonas_A ginsenosidimutans. The sequence continues at coordinate 342,395 of NZ_JAKLTR010000003.1, read as the reverse complement.
AACGTGACCGCGACTTAAAAAAGATCCTGTCGAAGATCTTATTGTTCACCGGCATATAGATCCCGACAAACGGGATCTTCAATAACCGCGCATACATCAGGTTGGCAAATTCCCAGTTGAACTGATGACCCGCCATGATATGAATATTCCGTCCTTTCGCGATCAGATCATTCAAATGATCAACATCACACTGACCCCTGCGCGCAAGTTCCTTCGGACTGATCGAGATCATCTTGATCGTCTCAATGAACGTATCCGTAAAATTCAGGTAAAAATCCTTCGCGATCTTCTTCCGCTCCTCCAGGCTTTTCTCCGGAAAAGCAATCTCCAGGTTTCCCATCACGATCGCCTTCCTGTACCCAACCAGGTAATAGAGAATAAAATAAGCAAGATCTGAGATCAGGAACAGCAACCTCAGCGGCAGCAAAGACACTGCATACAGCAGGCCGTAAACAACATAATACATAACGCGAATTTTGGAACGCGAATTTCGCTAATTAAACTCCTAAAGCATTGATAAACTGGTGACCGGAGCAAAACAGCCAAAACACACAAATCTGGTTAAACTGCAAATTTTCTTTATTTAGACTCCGAAACAAAAAAATCCTTCCACCTCCGGACCCTAATTCGCGAAATTCGCGTGCAAAAATTCGCGTCCAAAAATTCGCGTATAAAAATTCGCGTACCAAGATTCGCGTTTTACATGACGATATTCTGTACCAACTCACTCTTCTGCGGATAATCCGTATTAAAGTGCAAGCCCCTGCTCTCTTTTCGGAATGCGGCACTTTTCACCACCAGGTAACCCACAGTGATCAGGTTTCTTAATTCTAGCAATTGCGGGGAAACTGCGGAACCCTGGTAAAGTTGCTCCGTTTCCTGCCAAAGCAGATCAAGGCGGCTAAGCGCCCGCTGCAAACGGATATTGTTTCGCACGATCCCGACATAGTCACTCATCACCTGCTGCAGTTCCTTTAAACTTTGCGTGATAAGGATCATCTCTTTCGGTTGCGAAGTACCGGTCGCATTCCAGTCAGGGATCTTTTCATTGAATTCAATGCTGCCGATCTTTTCGATCACATCAATAAAACAACGATGCGCAAACACCATTGCTTCCAGCAGGGAGTTGCTTGCCAAACGGTTCGCTCCATGCAGACCCGTACTGGAACATTCACCGCAGGCATACAGGTTGTTTACCGAAGTCCTGCCCCACTCATCCGTTTTGATTCCTCCACAGCTGTAGTGAGCCGCTGGTGCAACAGGGATCATATGCTGTGTGATATCGATCCCGATTGATAAACACTTCTGGTAAATATTGGGGAAATGCTCTATAAATTTTTCTTTGCTGAAATGACGGCAGTCCAGCCAAACATGTTCTGTACCGGTCTTCTTCATCTCACTGTCGATCGCCCGGGCAACAATATCGCGCGGCGCCAGATCCTTGCGCTCATCATACCGCTCCATAAATGCCTCACCACTTTTATTGCGTAAAATTCCGCCATCACCCCTCACCGCTTCTGTGATGAGGAATGCCTGGCCACGCAAACCCGGCTCATACAAGGCCGTTGGATGGAACTGGATGAATTCCATATTCTCGATCCTTCCCTTAGCACGATATACCATCGCTACTCCATCTCCGGTAGCGATTGAAGGATTCGTTGTGGTCCGATACACTTGCCCGTTCCCGCCTGTTGCAAGCAAGGTGATCTTCGCCAGTATTTTTTCAATCTGATTGGTTACAAGATTCAGCGCATACACGCCATAACATTCTGTTCCCGGGGAAGATTTTGTAACAAGATAACCGAGATGATGCTGCGTGATGATATCCACTACAAAACAATGCTTGATCAGCTCGATATTCGGCTGACGGGAAACGGCATCCAGCAATGCACGTTCCATTTCCCAACCTGTTATATCCTTATGATGGATGATCCTGAACTCAGAATGTCCGCCTTCCTTTCCCAGCTTATAATCCCCATCCTTTTCTTTATCGAATTGCGCGCCCCATTCTATCAGCTCTCTCACACGATCCGGACCTTCCTTTACCACGATCTCCACGACGTTCTTATTGCATAAACCGTCACCTGCGATAAGCGTATCATCAATATGCTTCTCAAAACTGTCCTTCTCCAGATCATTTACCACAGCTACACCACCCTGGGCATATTTCGTGTTGGTTTCATCAGCCGCAGCCTTGGTAATGACAACCACTTTTTTATCGGGATAACGGTTTGCCATTTTAAGGGCATAAGTGAGGCCTGCAATACCTGATCCGATCACAAGGAAATCTGTCCGCATAAGTCGCTCTTGATTTCCTGCAAGTTAACACCTAAACAGGAAAATACAGCCAGCTACATGGAACAGGCACACTGAGCGCATAGCAAAATGCCGGTTTCGCTCTTCGTCATTCGGCAGCCGTATGCTTTACGATATCAATGCCTATACCGTTTGGATCCAGGATCGCAAAGTGGCGGTCTCCCCATTCCTCATCTTTCAATTCTACCTCTATCGGGATCTTCAGATCTTTGATGCGTTTGTACTCGGCATCGGCGTCATCAACTTCAATGGTAAGAAACACACCCTTTCCTCCAAAAACAGGTTTGAATACAGCGGCCTGTGACGCCTGGTCCGGCAACATAAAAGCAATCTCATCACTTCCATCAGGCGTATGCAACAATACAAACCAGTCAGATTCGTACCGGATCCCAAATCCCAATACTTCCTGGTAAAATTTCTTCGACTCTTCCAGTTTCGTGGTGATAATACCTGCATTCAGTTTCATAGTTTTCTTTTTTGAGTTATTGAAACAGCCGCTGCCGAAGGCAGCAAACAGAAGGGAAAATATCAATGCTGAAATGATCCTGCACATAAATGTTGGTTTACTTATCCAAAATTCGGACCGGGGAGTGACAACCTTATGTCAGCAGCAAATTCAAATCCTGCATTAATTTTTCGATTATTCTATCCGGGGAAAAGAGCCTTGACGGGAACTGTTGTTATTATTTGGGGGTGGCGTAGGAGTATCGCAATGGACGCTAAGGAGGCGCTAAGGGCGCTAAGAAATCTTTGCGTTCTCTGCGGCTTCTTAGCGTCCATTGCCATATTCCTACGACCTTCTGCTGGAAAGATCCACCTCAACACTCAGCACTTTCGCAGCTCCTCTGACAAGTAAGTATTGAGCCAACCCATAGGTCAGCATGATTACCAAATCAGCAGCAGGAACAGGCTGATAAAATTTATTGATCGCAAGAACAGAATCCGACATAACAAACAGTAAAGCCCCGGCAACCATCAGCCTGCCTGCTATCTTATCTCCAAGATAGATCATGTGCAAAGCCAGCAAAAACATAAAGCTGATCACCAGTCCATATATCCGCACAGGCAGGCGCATTTCACCAAGCCACGGGTTCAACAAGGTGATCAGCACACTATAGTAAACCGCCACAACCAGCGCCGTCCAGAATCGGCTCCTGATCTGCTCCCGCTTTTTTATCTGATGAAAGAAAATAATGTAGAAGATATGTGCAATCAAAAACGAAGCAAGGCCTGACAAAAAGAATAAACTATTGCGTCCCTGAAACATCAGCAAAACATCACCACCCCAAGAAAACAGTAAGGCGAATAAGATAAAGACACCAGGTTTGTTCACACGTCCCGCCCATGTCACAAAACATATCGCAAGCACAGGCATCAGCAAACACTTCGAGATCATTTCCACCATTGACCACTGAGCTGCTAATGATAGCAAATGAACACCCAGTACCAGGGGGAACAATATGAACCCATACTTTCTTTTCATTTTATAACTACGCAGTCAGACCGGAATGCCCGCCTTATCAGTGGCGTCCGCCACCTGTGTTTACGTTTGACCTTTTAATTCTTACTTTCCCCCGGCTCCACCCACGCATCATTCTCCCTCAACAAACCGATCAATTCATCCACCGCCACTTCACTGTTCACATTTTTCTTTACGACTTCCTTGCCTTTGTATAACGTGATCTTACCCGGACCGGAGCCCACATATCCAAAATCAGCATCAGCCATTTCGCCCGGACCATTCACGATGCAACCCATGATCGCGATCTTCACGCCTTTCAGGTGGTTTGTTCTTGACCGGATCTTCGCCGTTGTTTCCTGCAGATCAAACAACGTACGGCCACAACTAGGACAACTGATATATTCTGTCTTGGAGATCCTTGTGCGTGTTGCCTGCAGGATCGAGAAGGCAGTGTTATTCGTAAACTGGTAAATGTCTTTTACTTCAAGATAGGTACGTCCTTTCGCCTGTATATTCTCCATCTGTGCCCGGGAGTTAAATCCAAGACAGATCCCATCGCCAAAACCATCGAGCAGCAAAGAGCCTGTTTCAGCAGCGAAATGGATCAGGTGTTCATCCGGTGTCTGCAATCCACTATCCGTGATCAACACAACAGGGTTATTGATATTCTTCTCCAAAAGCGCTGCAAACATTGTTCTTACACACTGCATGGCATTCGTCTCTGTGCTGCTCAGGCAGATCACCACAGTCGGATCATTGGCAAAGGAATCAAGATAAGGATGTGCGATCACTTCCTCGCCAGGTACAGGCTGGCCCTTGCAATCAACCATTACAAAATTCAACTGATCGCTTTTAGATTCAGCGTCCGCATAACCGCTATCCTGGAAGATCGGGTAATACTTCAGCGGGTCAGCCGCATCTTTCCAGGCTTCAGGATAAACGATCACCTTCAGTGTTCCGGGAAGATGAAAATCCAGCAACTGGTTACCTGTAAACACATAGTCAGCCGCAGCATCACCAATATGCCATTTATCCATGGCTTCATCATAAGTATATCCAATACTTTGCAGATGGGAAGGAGTGATCTGTTCGATCTTACTCAGGTCCGCAATCACTACCGGCACATGTTTGCCACCGACATTACTTACCGCGAATGTTTCCCTGCGCCTGTAATTGAACGGATCGTACGGCAGTTTGCTCTCCTGCTCTTCCTGCGCAGGAATGGTAGCAGATGTATATCTTTTTACGAGGTCCTGGCAAACCGGGATCTCCAGTTCAGGATCTTCTGTGAGAGAAACACGTATCGTATCTCCCAGTCCGTCTTCAAGCAGTGAGCCGATCCCGATAGCGCTTTTGATACGGCCATCTTCCCCGTCTCCCGCTTCTGTTACGCCGAGATGCAGCGGATAGCATTCGCCAAACTCGTCGAACATTGTTTTCACCAGCAGGCGGTAAGCCTGCACCATTACCTGGGGGTTGCTGGCTTTCATGCTCAGCACAATATTATGATAGGTTTCTGCCCGCGCGATGCGAAGGAACTCCATGGCACTTTCCACCATACCAACAGGCGTGTCACCATACCTGCTCATGATCCGGTCACTCAGCGAGCCATGGTTGGTACCAATGCGCATCGCCGTTCCATATTCCTTACAGATCTTCACGAGCGGGGTGAACCGCTCGCGGATCCGGTCGATCTCCTCTGCATAATCAGCATCGGTATATTCTATCAGTTCAAACTTTTTCTTATCGACATAATTCCCCGGGTTCACTCTCACCTTTTCCACGATGCGCGCCGCGATCTCAGCCGCATTCGGTGTGAAATGGATATCCGCTACCAAAGGCGTATGATATCCTCGTTTACGCAACTCATTTTTGATCAGCAGCAGGTTCTCCGCTTCCTTTTTTGAAGGCGCTGTGATCCGGACCAGCTCAGCCCCGGCTTCGATACAGCGGATGGACTGCTCCACCGTCGCGATCGTATCCATAGTATCCGTGGTGGTCATGGTCTGTACCCTGATAGGGTTCAGGTTGCCGAGTAAGAGGTCTCCTATTTTTACTTCCCTGGTAACAAGGCGCTTATATTGGGTGAGGGATGCGGCGTAACGTTGCATAGGTGCAAAGGTAGGGACAATTCGTTGACGGTTGATCGTTGACCGTTGACCGGAAAAGCAGCGCTGGCTGAAGGCGTTACAAAATTATCCTGGCGTGGCGGAACGCAGCGGACGCAACGATACTCGGCGGGCGCGGCGATATACAAATACTTTTCATGGCTGTTTCGCCGCGTCCGTTGCGTTTCGCCGCGTCCGCTGCGTTCCACTACGCCAATATAAAATCAACACTGCTCCGGCACATGTAATAAGTTAGCCCGGCCGCATGACAACCACCCTCAATGATGACCTTCCCGGTCAACGGTGAACGGTCAACGGACAACGAACCACTCTCTACCAATCCTTCCCAACACCTCCGCCCTGCTTCGATTTCTCATTCTGCAATCTTTGCTGAACATCTTTTTCCTTCTGCTCCAGAAGTTGGAGGCGTTGCTCTGCTTCCTTCTGGCTCATTTTAGGCTGAGGCTTCTGCTGCTGTTTCTGTTGTTGTTTTTGTTTTTTGTTGTCGTCTTTTTTGGATTGATTTTTTTTCTTCAGCTCCAATAAGGCTTTTTGAAGGTTCTCGCGGGCATCTTTATCTGAAGGGTCCTGGCGGAGCGCATCTTTATACGCGTCTATACTTTCTTCCAGTTTTTTCTGGGTAGAAAGAATAGCGCCTTTATTGTAGTAGGCTTTTGATTTGACTGAGGCGTCATTCGACTTGAAAGCAAGATCATTCAACACACGGATGGCTTCGTCCGCTTTGTTTTGTTTATACATCGCATTCGCCTGGTTGAACTTCGCTGTAGCATTGTTCGGATCCGTTTTCAATACTTCCGCATAGATCAGCTCCGATTGCGGGTATTGCTGTTGCTTATAGAGCTCATTTCCTTTCTGGATTAGGCGATCGGATTCCTGGCTCCTTGCAGAACCAGCGATCAGCATCATCAATATCATCAATATCGTCAACATGCGGTAATTCATGCTTTTTGCTTTTTTGTCTCCGGAATAAAATATTCTCCTACGATCAGCAGGAACATTGCGAGCGCGAACCAGCCATAGTAAACATCAAAATTCATCAGTGACACATCACCAAAAGCTTTTGTTTCAATCTGTGAAAGCTGTGCCTTTAATTCCTTCACTGCGTTGTCGCTGTCTTCCAGCCGGACATATACGCCATTAGTATTTTGAGCGAGCTGTTTCAACTCTTCTTCATTCAGTTTGGAGATCACCTGGCTGCCGGTTTCATCACGTTTGTTCTGCCCCGTCTCAGGATCTGGGATATATGCTCCCTCCGGCGATCCGATACCGACAGTGTTGATCATCATTCCCTGTGCGGACAATTCCTTTGCCGTTTCAATAGCAGCCGGGTCATGATCTTCGCCATCGGAGATCAGCACCACTGCTTTAAATCTTCTTTCTGCGGGGTTGAACGCATTTGCACTCATCTTTAGCGCATCGCTGATCACGGTTCCCTGCTGAGGCACGGCGCCGGGCGCTGCTGAAGACACAAAAAGCTGTGCCGCCGCATGGTCTGTCGTCAGCGGCATCTGCAGGTAAGCTTTACCCGCAAATACAACCAGCCCGATCCTGTCATCGGGCATTTCCTCCATCAGTTTATTGATCAGTTGTTTTGCCCGCTCCAGCCTGTTAGGAGCAAGATCCGTAGCCAGCATGCTTTTGCTCACATCCAGCGCGATCACCACATCGATCCCTTTGCGTTCGATCCCTTCAGTACTGCCGGGTTTCCGGAGATCCATTACCGCCAGCACACCCACCACAAAAGCGAGGCTAAGCATCCCGGATTTCAGGGAAAATAGTTTGGAAGAAAAATTACCCGTCAGCGCTTTTACCAGATGAGCATCGCCGATCCTTTGTATCACTTTTCTCTTCCATTTCCATAAAAGGAAGAACAGCACCGCAAATACGATCACGCCGCCCAGTAACCAGATAAATTTTATTTCGAGGAATTGGTAGCCCATGGTGGGGTGAAGATAGCAAGAATCAAACCAATGCGGGCTGTCCGTAGACCGTTGCCTGTTGTCCGTTGTCCGGAATGTATCCGTCGATACGGCATGACGGACAACGGACAACGAATTACATCTTCCCTTCAAAAAATCCAAGGTCCTTCAGGATCTCCTTCACCATTTTCAACCGCACTGGTCCCATATCGAAGTTTTTATCATGGGATTCTATGTTGAGGACAAAGAAATAGGGGTGATTGTTTTCTTCGATCCAGCCAACGAGCCAGCCTATATGGCGTCCTGTTTTTTCATCCCAGCCACTCCAGCCGGTCTTATAGCCGAACCGGTAATTGGTATTGTCTTCAAACAGCATTGCCCGTTTCACTTTTTCCTGGTTGATCTTAAAGAACGGGAGCTGATCAAAGTATAGTCTTTTAACAATGCCGAGTTGCTCGTCCGGCGTTATCTTAAGAGAGTTATCCAGCCAGAAAGTATCTACCGCGCTGGTGATCTTTTTTGTACCATAGCTCAGCGTGTCCAGCCAGGCCTGCATCGAATCTTTTCCAATGCGGCGGGCTACTTCCTGGTAGTAAGGGACCGCGGAAACGCGGAACGCATCATACATATTCAGGTCTTTATTCCATTCAGCACGTCTTTGCACTCCATCCCATTTGATCACCATCGTATCGCTGCTGATCACTCCCGTTTGCAGACCGATCAGTGAATTGACGATCTTGAACGTGGATGCGGGAACATAACTGCTGTCCCGGTAGCGCGCAAGATTATATATCGTGAACTTGCCCGTCCCATTATTCATTAACGCAAAACAGCCAGTTACCTTATTCTCATCAAAATACTTTTTCAGGCTATCGTCTTCCTTCACATTGTTTGGAGAACAACTGGCAACAGCCAACAATAAACAGAGTCCGGCAATAACACGCATGGGCGAAAATTTCGGCGAAATTAGTGTTTAATTGTAAAATTCCGGGGCGTTGACCGTTGCCCGTTAACCGTTGTCCGGTAATAATTCTGTTCATCGCCATTTGGTCTCAACTCCGGACAACGGTTCGATGGCCGATGGCCGATAACAGATGGCAGATCAGTTTGAAATGCCTAAGCTGCTGTAGGGCATTTCAAACTCAATGAATATAGCATTTACTTTTAGACATTCTCTTCGGCCATCGGCCATCGACCATCGGCCATCGCTGCTCGCTGGATTCTTCGTACGTTTGCGCCTCTAAACATCCTACATGAACACAAACTTTTCCGGGCGTATCGCCAAAGAAGTAGAAGACATAAAAGCTGCCGGTTTGTATAAAACTGAGCGCATCATTACCAGTCCGCAGGGAGCAGAGATCACGGTGAACGGGAAGACCGTACTGAATTTCTGTGCCAATAATTATCTCGGCCTCTCCTCTCATCCACGGGTGATCGAAGCGGCGCATAAAGCCATCGAAACGCATGGTTATGGCATGAGCAGTGTGCGGTTCATCTGCGGTACGCAGGATATTCATAAAGAGCTTGAGGACAAGATCTCCCGGTTCCTCGGCACAGAAGATACCATCCTTTACGCCGCAGCATTTGATGCCAATGGCGGTGTATTCGAACCGTTATTCGGCGAAGAAGATGCGATCATTTCTGACGCATTGAACCATGCCTCCATCATCGATGGTGTTCGCCTTTGCAAAGCGCAGCGGTTCCGTTATGAGCATAATAATATGGCCGACCTGGAAGCTAAACTGAAGGAAGCAGCAGGTTGCCGCAGCCGCATTATCGTAACAGACGGATCATTCAGTATGGATGGAACGATCGCGCAACTGGATAAGATCGTGGCGCTGGCAGAGCAATATGATGCCGTGATCATGGTGGACGAATGCCACTCTTCAGGTTTCCTCGGCAAAACAGGCCGCGGCACCCACGAATACCGTGGCGTGCTGGGAAAGATCGACATTATCACCGGTACCCTGGGTAAAGCACTCGGTGGCGCTTCAGGCGGTTTTACATCGGGAAGTAAAGCGGCAATCGACATGCTTCGTCAGAAATCACGCCCTTACCTGTTCAGCAATACCCTTGCACCTTCTATCGTCGGCGCATCGATCGCTGTACTGGACATGCTGACGGAAACGACCGAACTGCGCGATAAACTGGAGTCCAACACCAAATATTTCCGGGAAAAAATGACAGCCGCCGGCTTTGATATCAAGCCGGGTGATCACCCGATCGTTCCGATCATGTTGTACGACGCAGTACTGGCGCAGCAATTTGCATCCAAACTGCTGGAAGAGGGTATCTACGTGATCGGCTTCTTCTTCCCGGTGGTGGCTAAAGGCCAGGCAAGGATCCGGGTACAGCTGAGTGCAGCGCACGAGCCGGCGCATCTCGACAAAGCCATCGCAGCGTTCTCAAAAATCGGGAAAGAGCTGGGCGTGCTGAAATAGCCACAATAAATATTTGATTTTCATAACTTTTATAAAAGCCCACGAGCCTATCGTGGGCTTTTTACGTGTAGCGAAGCCCCGTCTGCTCGGAGTTCATCTTTATGGTGCTTTCGGCCTGCCCTGACTGGGTAAGAATACTCCGAAACCAACAGGTTTCTCCGGTCTCTGATCTAGCTTCTTCCATTCATCCTCCGTTATTTAACGGAAGAAGAATGGAGAATGAACGGAGGATGGGTAAATAAATACAGGTCCAACAGTCTGGGCAGCCAAGTAAGATCCCTTTGCAACTGGCAGGCAGGCGGTCCATGCTGCAGCCCCCCGGAGCTCCGATTGATTTGATAACCCGGAGGGAGCGGATGATTTCTCCGATGCCGGCTGTCACCGGGATTGTTATAATTTTCAAAAAACGATGCGCCCATAAGAGCTCAGACCTCCAAAACACGAATTGGCTGCGAATAACTTATAACGCGAATTCGTAGATCTACTAAGTCAGATCCAATCCAGTCACCGGTTTGACAGGTAAAAAACCCTCGTAAAAATTATGAAACCCCAAAAACCGGTACTATTTTAGTCTTCTCAAACACGCGTTGTTATTTGAAGTCCTGCCTCCTTTGAATCCCGCAACAGTTCTATTTTAATCTGACTAAAAAGTACCACATGAAGAAGATTGTTCTTTTCCTGGTGACGGGAATTATTGCTATGAGTTTATTATCATCTTGCGCAGCAACAAAAAGAGACTGCCAGGGGACAAAACACTATAAACAAAAGGGTGGCTTTTACATGTAATCGTTTACCCAATTGATTCGACTACGACCCCGGACCTCGATCTGGGGGTGTAAAGAGTTTAATAGTTTAAAAGTTTAAGGTTTAAAAGTTATCAGGACCCGCTATCATAACCTCAAACTTTTAAACTATTAAACTCTTAAACTTTTAACTTCTAAACTCTTCCCCCTCCCTTTCCCAACCACCGAACGCATGAAACTTCTCGCCACTGCTTTCTTCCTGTTATTTTCACAGATGGGATTCTCACAATCGGCTTTTCCTGCAGGTTGGGCTGGCGCCTGGAAAGGAGACCTGTTCTGGTATAATGGGCCTGGGAAAGAGCCGAAAAAGATAGATATGCAGCTGAGGATCCAGAAGGGCGACACTTGCTGGACCTGGCAGATGACATATGGAAAGCCGGGAGAGGATAACCGGCCTTACTCTTTAATTGCTGTAGATTCGGCCAAAGGGCATTGGGCCATCAATGAGCACAATGGGATTGTGCTCGATCAGTATTTTCTCGCAAACCGGCTGACCGGAGCTTTCACTGTTGGCCAGAACACCATTATCAACAGTTATGAGTTGCGCGGCGATTCGATGATCGTCGAATTTAACAGCCTCCAGTCTAAACCTATCACGGTCACTGGTTTAGGAACGGAGGATTCTCCAAAAGTGGATAGCTACCGCGTGCAGAGTTTCCAGCGGGCGGTGTTGAGGAAGTTCATTGACCGATGATGGTCAGTCGCATTTGAATGTACTTTGATCCTCTTGCGCCGGCCATCGGCATCGAAATAGCCTCTTCCGGGTCGTATTTCACCCGGGGTTTTCCTCATTTCGTAGGCAAAAAACCGCTTTTGGTCAACTAGTCATTGTCTCCCCAAAAAAAGCGATCTATCTTTGTGTAACATTTCCGGCGCAAACAGCGTCAGATATGCTGAAACCAACACACAATGAGGAAAAAGTTATTTATTAAGGTTATTTTGGTCGGTATCGCGATAGCAGGAACAGCATTTGTACTGCTTGCGTTCAGTTCCGCAAATAAAACCACGGCATGCCCCGAGCAGGAAAGCATGGAAAACTGTGCAAAAAAAGGCGAGAATGGCGGCGGCGGCGTTATTTGGGAGAATATTTCCCATCAGTTTTTCTCTTCTTTTTAATACGAAGGCTGCCAAAAAGCCAGCGGATTTTCGCGAACAAATTAAGTCCGCTGAGATACAAACACGCCAGATTCTATTAATTTATTGAAAAATAACACATTACAGGGCTTTAATTAAGCCCTTTTTTAATTTTTAGTTTTGAATTTTTACTTCTTCGCGCTGTAACTTTTGAAGACATCAGTTCGTATCACATAAAATACCGCGTGGCAACACTATTTTTGTCCTGAGCGGAACCGGCTGTTTATGACTGAAAGGGAATACAACGAGTGCGTTGGCACTTATTCTGACAATGTTTATCGCTTCATCCTGAAGAATCTCCGACATGAGGAGGATGCCAGGGATGTGGTGCAGACCGCTTTTGAAAAAATGTGGCGAAACCGGGAAGAGGTAGATCCGCTGCGTGCAAAGTCCTATCTTTTCACGGTAGCCTACCACCAGATGATCGACCATATCAGGAAAGTGAAGAGGATCAGTTTGAAGGAAGAGTTTTCCGAAAACAGCAGGATCCAGGACCGCCCGGCCAATAACCTGAAAAAAGTGCTGGAAGAAGCACTGGCCAGGCTCAGCGAAACACAACGTTCACTCGTTCTGCTGAAAGATTATGAAGGTTATAGTTATGAAGAGATCGGCCAGATCATGGGATTGAGCGAAAGCCAGGTTAAAGTTTATCTTCACCGGGCCCGCGTGCAGCTGAAAGAATATCTGGTTAAAATTGAAAATGTTATTTAAAGGGACACCGCAATATGAATATTGACCGTAAAAATTATGAAGAGTTTTTTATCCTTTACCTGGATAATGAACTGTCTGCCTCTGACCGCCAGCTGGTGGTGGAGTTCGCCGCGGCAAATCCCGACCTGAAAGCTGAACTGGACCTGCTGATGCAAAGCAAGCTCAGTCCGGATCTGGAGATCACCTTCTCCGGCAAAAACGCACTACTCAAATCGGAGAGCGAGATCTCTGCAGGCACCACGTCGATGCTTCTGTACATCGACCAGGAACTTCCTGCCGCTGAAAAAGCATCGTTTGAACAGTGGCTAGGGCAAAACCCGGCTGCTCAGAAAGAATTGAGCCTGTTGCAACAAACAAAATTGCAGCCCGAACATATTTCATTCCCGTATAAAGATCTCCTTTATCGCCCGGAAGAACGACGTGTAGTGCCGATCCGCTGGTGGCGCATGGCAGCTGCTGCTGTTTTGCTCCTTGGTATCAGCTCTGCAACCTTTATGTTCAATCAGCACCGTTCAGGTAAAGTGATTGCGGGCCGTACAGGTGAAGAAACAACTTCTCTTGCACAGCGTAAAGACGCTGCTGTGAAAACCGACACACCTTCTTCGCAGATCGAACTGCCTCAGGCAATGGATCAGGTGGCGACAAATAACGAGTACAGCACTGCAGAACAAAATACCCGCTCTGGCGACGCCGTTTCGGCTGATGCAGGCAATAATGCAAATGCAAATAGCAGCTCTGCAAAAGTGAAAGCTGCGGACGCTGATATAACATCAACAGCAAATCCGCTGCCGGTGAATGACCAGGCTGCGCCAACGATCACTTCAGGCGATGAAACAAATCATGTAGTGGCAAAACGCACACAACTAAACAGTCTGCTCACAGGCAACTCGGATACTCCTGACGAGTTTCAGGCTGACCCTTCTTTAACAATCAGTAAGCAAATAAATCCTTTGCCTGCTGTAACCCAGGAAGAGGATCAACCGTTAGATATTATGAATGAGCCAGGCAAAAAGAACAAGCTCCGCGGGTTTTTCCGGAAGATCACAAGGACGTTTGAAAAGACTACAAACATCAAAGCTACAGACGGCGAAGATCGTTTACTTGTAGGCGGCCTGGCGATCAGATTTTAAGTTACCATTTAAAGAATAGAGAGATGAAAAGAATTTTTACACTGTGCATAGCATTATGCACCATGGCTACAGCTTTTTCCCAAACTGACTCAACAACAAGAACCACTACGGATACTTCAGGCAAAAAAAATCCGGATACGATCAGGATCGGAGGAATGGTGATCATCCGCGAACAGGGCGGCGGCGGTGGAGATACTGTAAAATCGAAACGTAACCGCAACTTCAATGTGAATGTTCGTCTTGGTCGCCGCAACTATGATAAGCCTGCGAATATCAGCACCAACTGGTGGATCGTTGACCTGGGTTTTTCCAACTATAATGATAACACAGATTATGCAGGCGCCGCTGCACAGAGTTTTGCACCAGGAAGTAATGAAGACTGGTTCAAACTTCGTCCGTTCAAATCGCGCAATGTCAACATCTGGGTGCTCACACAACGGATCAACCTCGCCAAACATATAGTGAACCTGAAATACGGCATCGGCATTGAATTGAACAACTATTTCTTTGAGGATAAGTCGATCCGCTTCAACAAAAATCCCACATTGGTTGATCAGTCATACTCAGGTCTTACTAAAAACAAACTTGCGGCAGACTACCTGACAATGCCTGTGATGCTGAACTTCAATTTCACACCCAATAAGAGCCGGGCTTATGGATTTAGCGCCGGTGTCAGCGCCGGTTATCTTTACAGCGCACGTCAGAAGGTCAAACTGGATGGCGACGTAGATAAAACAAAGGGCAATTTTGATCTGCGTAAATGGAAACTGTCTTATGTAGGTGAAGTATCGCTGGGTGTCGTGAAACTCTATGGTTCTTACGCGTTCAAGAGCATGTTCGAAAAAGGACTGGATATGACGCCGTATAACTTTGGCTTCCGTTTTTCTAACTTTTAAAAGAACTAAAAATAAAAAATTCTTATATAAAGTAAAAAAGGGTCGTATTTATACGGCCCTTTTTTACTTTATAATTCTCTTTTTTGACTTTAAATCCCTCCGGGATTTTTCTTTGCATCATTTTTGCATAGAGCGTACCTTGTCAAACAATCGTTAAAGACGATTGATGTGAAAATAAAAATCCAGTACTTCCGTTTTTATCCGGAAGGATAAAGCAGTTAATATGAAAAGCGTTGTTGTTCTAACCTCCGTGATACTGGCCTCTGGCCTGCTAACTGTAAATACGAATAAGCCGGTGAACTCAGCTCCGGTATCCACTTCCTTCAAACGAACTTCAGCAGCGCCGGAAGGTGCGGTCAGCATTACTATCGATAAGTCGGATTATGAGCTTAGTGTATATGATGAAAAAGGATGGTATGCAACTTACCCCGTTGTATTTGGGAACAATAGCCTGGAAGATAAAAAAATGGAGGGCGATAATAATACGCCCGAAGGAAGCTTCAAGATCATCAGCAAGCGTGTGCATGAAAAATGGTATCGCTTTATGGCAATAGATTATCCGACAAAAGAAAGCTGGGATAAATTCAAAGCAAGAAAACAACGTGGCGAAATTCCGGCGAATGCCAGCATTGGCGGAGCCATTGGTATTCATGGCACCTATCCTCATGAAGATTTTGTCATCGACAAATTCAAAAACTGGACAATGGGTTGCATCTCCATGAAAAAGGATCATGTTCTGGAGATATATGGCTTTACAGGTGTAGGGACGAAAGTCACTATTCGTAAATAAGAAGTAAAAAGTCAAAATTAAAAATTAAAAAAGCGCGGCTGATGCAGTTTTTTAATTTTTAATTTTGACTTTTTACCTTGTACCTCACTCTGGAATAGTTTTTGCTCCTTTCCCGCACCAACTATATTATTCAGGAAAACCTCTGTAAAGCAGCACTTATCCGGGCTGCTTTATTTATTACTACAACTTACCATTCTTTATTTCCTCAACCACAGATGGATCGAGAAGAGTGCTGGTATCTCCAAGATTCGAGGTTTCGCCTTCTGCGATCTTACGCAAGACCCTTCTCATGATCTTTCCGCTTCTTGTTTTTGGAAGACCGCTTACAAACTGGATCTTATCCGGCTTGGCGATCGGACCGATGATGCGTGAGACCGTTTGAATGATATCCTGACGGGTGCTTTGCTCATCTCCTCTGAACCCGGTTACAGTCACATATGCATAAATTCCCTGGCCTTTGATATCGTGTGGATAGCCTACAACTGCGCTTTCGACAACGCTCGCATGCATATTGATCGCGTTCTCCACCTCTGCGGTGCCGATACGGTGTCCACTGACATTCAGTACATCATCCACCCGACCCGTGATGCGGAAGAAGCCCTGGTCATCCCGCAGCGCTCCGTCACCCGTGAAATACATATTCTCGTAAGTGCTGAAATAGTTTGTTTTGAAACGCTCATGATCCCCGTAGGTGGTCCTTAATATCCCGGGCCATGGCGCCTTGATACATAAGTTTCCTTTATAATATCCGTCTGCGTCTTTTTCGGTGATCTCCTGCCCCTTCTCATCAACGAGCAATGCCTGCACACCCGGCATCGGCAGTGTAGCCCAGGAGGGCACTGCGGGGGTTACGCCTGCGAGATTGGTGATCATCAGGCCTCCTGTTTCTGTTTGCCACCAGGTATCTACGACCGGGCATTTCTTTTTACCAATATGTTCGTCATACCAGTGCCATGCTTCTTCATTGATCGGCTCTCCCACCGTACCGAGCACTTTCAGTGAGGCAAGGCTTTTACCTTTCAACGGATCGAGCCCGAATCCCATCAGGCTGCGGATGGCTGTAGGAGCGGTATAGAGAATGTCCACCTTATATTTATCAATGATATCCCAGAACCTTCCGGCATCGGGCCAGGTGGGGACGCCTTCAAACATGATCGACGTGGCGCCGGCCGTTAGCGGACCATAAATAATATAACTGTGCCCGGTGATCCAACCGATATCAGCGGTACAGAAATGAACCTGCCCCGGCTGATACTGGAACGCATTTACAAATGTGTAGTTGGTCCACACCATGTAACCGCCGCTGGTATGCACCACGCCTTTGGGTTTGCCGGTGCTGCCGGATGTGTAAAGGATGAACAAAGGATCTTCGGCATCCATTACTTCGATCTGCCCATACCCTTCTGCCTGTTCACCGCTTTCTGTTACTGCGCGCATCTCATCTTCCCACCACACATCCCGCCCTTTGATCATACTCACAGGCGTGCGGGTACGTGTATATACGATCACGCGTTTAACGGTCTTGTTGCCGATCAGCGCATCATCGATCACACTTTTCAGGGGAATATCCTTTCCACCGCGATACGCGCCATCGCAGGTAACGATAAATTCAGCCTTGGCGTCTTCCAAACGGTCTGCGATACTTTGCGCGGAGAAACCGCCAAAGATCACGCTGTGGATCGCACCGATCCTTGCACAGGCCAGAACGGCATAAGCAAGCTCAGGCACCATTCCCATATAGATACAAACCCGGTCCCCTTTCTTTACACCATTATTCTTTAATACCTGTGCAAACTGGCAAACGCGTTTGTGCAGACGTTCATACGTGACCACCCTTGTCCTCTCTTCAGGATTATTGGGCTCCCAGATAATAGCAGGCTTTTCCGCAAGAGAAGGCAAATGCCTGTCGAGACAGTTCTCCGTGATATTTAATTTGCCGCCGGCGAACCATTCGATCTTAGGCTCTTTGAAATCCCAGTTGAGCACTTTATCCCACCTTCTTCTCCAGGTAAAATTGGACGCAATGTCTCCCCAGAACTTTTCGGGGTCTTCAATACTTTGCTGATAGGCTTTTTTGTATTCTTCTAGCGACTTGATCTGGTAGGGATATGACATTACAATCTGTTTTGTTGATTATTCGATGCGTTGAGTCAAAAGTAAAAAGTAAAAATTAAAAAACTTTCGGTCTGAAATATAAATATAGGAGGATCGTAACAGATGTCGTTTCGGATTTGATGAATAATGCCGGTAACGTTCTCGCCAACTTTTTCATTACTTACAGATCCAGACAACATACAACTGTTAGCTAACTCTTTTTTTTACTTTTTAATTTTTACTTTTTACTTCCTCCCTGATGCTTTATCTTTCGAAGGCAACTTGTACATATGAATAATATCTCTTCCCGCGGCATCCGAACGGTAATTGCTGCATCTTCTGTCGGAACATTGATCGAATGGTATGACTTCTACATATTCGGAATGCTGGCCAAAACTATCAGTACGCAGTTTTTCCCTGAAGGCAATGCAACGGCTGCCTTATTAAGTACGCTGGCCATTTTTGCCGCAGGATTTATTGTAAGACCATTTGGTGCATTGGTATTTGGGCGACTGGGGGATCTGATCGGCCGTAAGTATACCTTTCTTGTTACACTTGTATTGATGGGTGGATCTACCTTCCTGATCGGGCTCGTACCCGGTTATAAGAGCATAGGCATGGCCGCACCATTGCTGGTCCTGCTGCTAAGGCTGTTGCAGGGGTTGGCGCTTGGAGGAGAATATGGCGGTGCTGCGACGTATGTAGCAGAATATGCGCCTAAAGGGAAACGCGGTTATTATACAGCATGGATACAGACAACAGCAACACTGGGACTTTTCGTTGCGCTTGGCGTGATCATGCTTGTAAAAATGAACATGACTGATTCTTCTTTTAATGCGGAATGGGGTGGCTGGCGCTATCCGTTCTGGATCTCCATCCTGCTGGTAGGTGTATCAATATTCATCCGGATGCGCATGTCAGAGTCTCCATTATTCTCAAAGCTGAAAGCAGAAGGAAAAACATCGAAGAACCCGTTAAAAGAAAGTTTCCGTAATAAAGCGAATTTCAAAATGGTATTACTGGCCTTGTTTGGCGCCGCAATGGGCCAGGGAGTGATCTGGTATACGGGACAATTTTATGCGCAAAGTTTCCTGGAAACAAAATGCGGGATCGAGTTTGAACAAAGCCGTACGATCATGTTATGGGGAATTGCATTTGCCACCCCATTCTTTCTGTTCTTTGGCTGGCTGAGCGATAAAGTGGGCAGAAAATGGATCATGCTGATCGGGATGTTGCTGGGCATTGTCACCTACCGGCCCATCTTTAATTTTTTTCTTACGGAAAGCAAAGTCGAAAACCAGTTGCTGAAAGATGGGAAGCTGGCTCTGCAACCCGAGAACGCCCAGATAAAAAAAACCGACACTCTTGAAAAGAACGGAAATCTTGTTTTCATCAATCATATTGAAACGAAAGAACAATTTGCAGATGGGTCAGCGGTAACCTTCCAGTACCGCGATACTATTGTATCGAATCAGGGTGTTCTTGATTTAAAGACAACGGTGTCTTCCGTTCCTGTGGCTGTCAATAAGCATCTGACATCGGCAACATACTGGAAATTCGTAGCACTTGTGTTTGCCCTCATCCTGTATGTAACGATGGTATATGGTCCTATCGCCGCATTCCTTGTGGAGTTGTTCCCTACAAAGATCCGTTACACATCCATGTCATTGCCTTATCATATTGGCAACGGCGTATTTGGAGGGCTCGTGCCATTTATTGGATTACTGCTGACCACCAGTTTCCCTGCGGATGCACTGGTTGGATTATGGTATCCGATAGGGGTCGCATCCCTGTGTTTTGTCATTGGCGTAGTATATCTGAGCAATAAGATCGACGAAAATGTAACGGATTAAAAACTTTAAACTTTTTTTATGAATACTGTAAAAAAGCTGCTTGGCCTGGTTTGGCTCATACTTGCACCTGCGGTGATCTACTTCCTGGTAAGTGGGGCTATCACTCATATCGATCCCTCTGGTACTAAGGACATTAACAACCCGGTTGTCTGGATCATCATCATCCTGATCTTCACACCGATCGCCATCGGGCTGTTTATATTCGGTCTTTATGCATTGAAAGGAGAGTATGCCAAACTGCCTTCAAAGTCGGACGAACTCAATTAAACGGGGATAAAACCCCGTCTGAATCAAATGATAATGTAAAAAATACCCAAACCTTTTTTCTCTCTCGCTGTTTTAGTATATTTTTACGCTGAACGCAATGAAAAAAGCAGTCTCAACATATCAGCTAAGACATTATATCACCAGCATTACGATGCTGCTGATGATGGTATGGCTGACGGTGAGCACGCCTTTTGTATTTGCGTCTCAATCCAAAGCTGCTTATCAGCAAGCGCTGTCAGCCGCTTCTTCCCAGAGCACAGATGATAGTACGGCAGATGATGAACAAGCCTGCACGCCGCTGGGTGGTACAGAAGAAAAGACCTCTAACGGAGTCAATTCCATTTCGGAAGAGTACTTGCATATGGATAGTGAGCTTTTCCACCTGGCAGAGCTTTCTTTAAATCACACGCCACAGCATACCATCTCTGAGTATGTTGCTTTTCACGGCGAATTACTTTGTCCTCCCCCAAACTGCATAGGATAATAACGGCATTTCTGTGCCTTGTCCTGTAGTAACTAATGCCTTACACGCTGTTGAAAAGCAGCTGGCTGATGTTCCAACGTATTTATTTCAAGTTCACTATTCGTCCCGCATGAAAATTGTGGTGGCATTTAATCAATCTATTATTTAAGATCAACAAATGAGAACGCATACAAAAGAGTTTCAACAGAACTTGACTCCCTCTGATGCTTTTGAAGTATTGAAAGAGGGCAATAAACGTTTTATCAATAACCTGAAACTGAATCGTGACCTTCTTCAGCAGATGGACGAAACTGCTAACGGACAATATCCGTGGGCTGTGATCCTGAGCTGTATGGATAGCCGTACATCGGTTGAGCACATCTTTGACCAGGGGATCGGCGATATTTTCAGTATCCGTATTGCGGGAAATGTGGTAAATGACGATATAGTAGGCAGTATGGAATATGCCTGCGCAGTGGCAGGATCCAAGCTGGTGGTTGTATTAGGACACACGAAGTGTGGGGCGATCAAAGGCGCATGTGATCATGTTCAGCTGGGCAATCTGACTGGCCTGCTGGAGAAAGTCAACCCGGCAATTGAAAAAACATCCGCAGCATCAAAAGAGACCACTAAAGAAAACTATGCTGAGATAGTTGCCCAGGCAAACGTGATCGAAAGCATGAATGAGGTCCTTGAGAAAAGCACTATACTCCGTGATCTGTATGAAGAAGGAAAGATCGGAATCGTAGGCGGTATCTACAATGTGGAGAATGGGAAAGTAAGCTTTACCCGTGTAATGTTTGCTGAGTCAGAAGCGGTAGTAGAAGAAAGCGCAACAACTGTATAAGTAGAAGTGCTCCGGCACATCAATATATCTACAAAAATGCTGGATAGGTCGCTTACGCGATCGGTCCCGTTTTTCTCAGAGTTGATTTTGCGGCCCTGCTTGTCTAGGCGGGGCCTTTTTTTCCGCAGTCCTTAAAATTAAGAAAATGATAAGAATAGAATTAAAATGAAATAAAGTTTCAGTTCTATTTTTCATCGCAGGACTTTAAATCAAATAGTTACTCATTAAAAAAGCAGCGGCTGTAAATGTAATTTTAGTGTAATCTTTCCGGAACATTCTTTGATGCTTATTGTTCTGGGATAACTTTACTCAGTGTATGATATTCCGTCGAAACATATTGATCATTTCCGGTAGCATTCTGATGATAATGATGCTTCTCTGGCTCACCATCAGTGCACCATTTGTAGGCGCCAGTATGCAGCTCAAGGCTAAAACGGAAAAGAAAGGTAATTCGACATCGCCGCTGGCCGGCAGTGAGGAAGAAAAAGTCTCCTCTTCGCCGTCTTCCACAGCCAATGAATACCTGCACGAGAATGAAGAACTCCAGCATGCTTCCACAACGATCGTAACTTCTTATCGCACGCATCATATTACTGCGTATATCGCATTTCATGGCGAGCTTGTTTCGCCGCCGCCAAAAGCGTAAGCCGCAAGCGGTTCACTCCGACATCACTTTGACGATGGCTGATGGCCGTTGGCCTGGCTTTGGGCCGATACTCATGCATAGATTGGCGACCTTTTCAGATCCTGAAGCATTCTGCTGAGACTGCGTGCTTAGACCAGCCAATGACCATGTTATCTGCTGAAGCTGCGGCATCCGCAGTCTGTCATCTTCCTTTGAACAAAATCGGAAAATCACTGATCAAAGAATACCCTGTATCTACTTTACTATCAAAACAAGTTGTTATGGCACCTCGTGCAAAAGATTATCTCAAGAGTCTATCGAACGACATTCCATCCTCTATCGTAGTATTCCTGGTGGCGCTCCCCCTGTGTCTTGGCGTAGCGCTGGCATCCAATGCACCACTATTCAGCGGCCTTATTGCCGGCATTGTCGGCGGCATCGTGGTGGGCCTGTTAAGTAAATCACATTTGAGTGTAAGTGGCCCTGCAGCTGGTCTTACAGCCATCGTAGCAGCTGCTATCATCAGTCTTAATTCTTTCGAAGCGTTTCTTGTCGCAGTTGTTATAGCAGGCGTACTGCAGGTGATACTCGGTTTTTTGAAAGCTGGTGTGATCGGAGACTATGTTCCTAACAATGTGATCAAAGGAATGCTGGCCGCGATCGGTCTGATCCTTATTCTTAACCAGTTCCCTCACCTTCTTGGTGACGACTCTCATTTTGAAACAGATGAAGGCGTGCCTCAGGATAAGGGCAATATCTTTTCCAACTTCATCGGTGCATTCGGACACATCACACCCATAGCATTGCTGATCGGCGGAGGCTGCCTTGCGGTCTATTTTGCCTGGGAAAAGATCGTGGCCAATAAAAGCGGCTTCATTAAACTGATCCCGGCTCCTTTGCTGGTTGTATTGATCGGTGTCGGACTGAATTCTCTTTTTCAGAGTAATGGAAACGCATTGCAGGGAGAGCATCTTGTGATCATCCCGCAGGCATCAAACGCAGGTGAGTTCCTTTCCTTCTTCAAAAGGCCCGACTGGAGTGTGATCGCGAATCCGGCTGTCTGGATGACGGGAGTAACACTTGCACTGGTAGCGAGCCTTGAATCCCTGCTGAGCATTGAAGCGGTTGACGATCTTGATCCGTATCAGCGCGTAACACCAACCAACCGTGAGTTAAAAGCACAGGGTGTTGGTAATATCCTTTCCGGCCTGCTTGGTGGTTTGCCTGTAACAAGTGTGATCGTACGTTCTTCTGCCAATGTTAACTCAGGTGCAAAAACAAAAATGTCCACCATTCTGCACGGTTCACTATTGTTGCTTTGCGTGGCATTTATCCCCGCCATTCTTAACCTGATCCCGAAAGCGGCCCTTGCTGCGATCCTGATCTTCACCGGTTATAAACTGGCTAAGCCATCGCTGTTCATCAACTTCTATAAAAAAGGATGGGATTCATTCCTGCCATTTGTGATCACGATCGTAGCGATCCTTGCCACCGATCTGCTGAAAGGTGTGATCATTGGTATCGGTGTTGGTCTGTTCTTCGCATTCCGCAGTAATTTCCGTTCAGCTGTATTCGTGGTAAATGATCAGAATAAATTCCTGTTCAGGCTAAGAAAGGATGTTTCCTTCCTGAACAAGGCCATCATCAAACGCAAGCTGGAAGAAGTGCCTGAAAATTCTTTTGTATTGATCGATACAACGCGTGCCGACTATATCGATCGTGATGTTGTCGAAACGATCGAAGACTTCATGATCGCTGCTCCGCTGAAGAACATTGAAGTAGAGCTTAGAAAAAGCCGCACGAAAGAACAGGGGTTTCATGATCTGGTGGCCGGATCCGAACCCAATTCCCATATGATCATCCGTGAACATGATAAGGATCTTGCGAAGCTGGCCAACTGATCAGGCCATTGATGATACGCTTCCCTGCGCCTCGAAAACATAATACAAACTAAAAAGAGGACCTTCCCTGAAGGGCCTCTTTTTTTCGTACCTTGTACAGTGTTACGCCAGTAAATAAAGTTCCATTCAAACCAACAGATAAATCTTATGCTTTCATACGACAGACTTCTACTTGAGAACAAAGCCTGGGCTGCAGAAATGGTTGCAGATGACCCTCAATTTTTTACCAATCTGGCAAAACTGCAAACGCCGGAGTTCCTCTGGATAGGATGCAGTGACAGCCGTGTTCCCGCCAATCAGATCACCGGCACACAACCGGGTGAGATCTTTGTTCATCGCAATGTTGCCAACCTTGTGGTCAATTCAGACCTGAATATGCTGGCGGTGCTGGACTATGCCGTGAATCATCTGAAAGTGAAGCATGTCATCGTATGCGGCCACTACGGTTGCGGAGGAGTGCAGGCCGCTGCTTCCAGAAAGGATTTCAAACCTGTGTTGAATATGTGGCTTCGCAATATCAAGGATGTTTATCATAAACACGAAGACGAATTGAATGCGATCAATGACGATACCGCACGCGCAGACAGGCTGACCGAACTGAACGTGATGGAGCAGGTGAAAAATCTTGCGCGCAAATCGAGCATCCAGCGGGCATGGAAAAACGAACAGCGTCCCGACCTGCACGGCTGGGTATACAGCCTGAAAGACGGGCTGATCAAACCGGTCTTTGACATGAAGGCCGGAGCGGAGATCGAGTCTGTCTATGAGATTGATGATCTTTAGCGAAGTAAAAGTAGCCCCGCTTATGAACTGCAAAATCATGCTGTTGGTAAGCGGGGTTACTTTTTAATTTTGACTTTGTACTTCTCACTTATTCCGTAGGTTTGTATCATGTCTATTGAAGTCAAAGACCTTCTCAAAGTATACGGTGAGCAGAAAGCCGTCAACCAGATCTCTTTCAAAGTGGAAAAAGGAGAGATCGTGGGATTTCTTGGGCCTAACGGTGCAGGAAAATCCACGACCATGAAGATCATCACCGGCTACCTGGAACCAACATCCGGCGAAGCCGTTGTTTGCGGTATCCCCGTTGGCAATGATCCGCTGGCGGTGAAAAAGAAGATCGGCTATCTTGCCGAACTGAATGCGCTGTATTACGATATGTATGTGCGCGAATACCTTGGCTTTATTGCGGAAATACATGAGGTGGCTTCGCCAAAAGAGGCGGTTGAGCAGGTGATAGACATTGTTGGACTGAAACTGGAAAGCAAAAAGAAGATCGGGCAGCTATCCAAAGGATATAAGCAACGTGTCGGACTCGCAGCAGCGCTGGTACATCAGCCGGAAGTGCTGATCCTTGATGAACCGACCTCGGGTCTTGACCCAAACCAGATCATTGAGATCCGGGAAGTGATCAGGCAACAAGGCAAAAATAAAACCGTATTATTCTCCTCTCATATCCTGCAGGAAGTGGAAGCAATCTGCGACAGGGTGATCATCATCAATAAAGGGCAGCTGGTGGCGGATGATAAGCTGTCAAAACTTCAGACTGCGGAAACCACTCAGCAGGCCGTGGTGGTCCATTTCAAAAAACCGATCGAAACAGAAACGTTGAAGACCACGCTCGGTAATGCCGCAGTGGAACGGCTTGGCGAAACCATGTACAGGGTCACCTCTGCTGACCCCGAAACCTTAAGCAAACAGATCCTCGAATTCGCTTTACAAAATAATAACAGCATCATTTCTCTGCAAACGGAGAGTCGGAGCCTGGAAGATGTATTCCGGAATCTGACAACGAACCGTTGACGGTTGTCCGTTGACCGTTGACCGGACAACGATCAACGGTGAACGGTCAACGATCAAGCTGCTGACGATTAGGTTTTGCAACGTTCCCCGAAACTCGTTTCTTTGCAATCGATCCCGGAGTCCCGGCTATAAACGCCCGGGCGCTAACCAATCCGGATATTTTATATAAAAACTCAAGAAACCGATCATGAGCTACATTTCCGAAATCTTCGCACGGCAGATCCTTGACAGCCGTGGCAACCCAACCGTAGAAGTGGATGTATTAACAGATGAAGACGCCCTCGGCCGTGCTGCTGTACCTAGCGGTGCAAGCACCGGTGCGCATGAGGCCGTTGAATTACGGGACGGCGATAAAAAGAAATACGTAGGTAAAGGTGTGCTCAAAGCCGTTAAAAACGTAAATGACATCATTGCTCCGGTGCTGCTTGGCTACGATGTAGCTGATCAGACTGGAATCGACCAATTGATGATCGAACTTGACGGCACTCCCAATAAAGCCAAATTAGGCGCGAATGCAACACTTGCCGTGAGTATGGCTGTTGCAAAAGCTGCTGCTGAAGAAGCTTCTCTCCCGTTGTTCCGTTACATCGGCGGCACAAACGCAAAAACACTACCTATCCCGATGATGAATATCCTGAATGGTGGTGCTCACGCTGATAACAAGATCGACTTCCAGGAATTCATGATCATGCCGGTTGGCGCACCAACTTTCAGCGAAGGTCTTCGCTGGGGTGTGGAGATCTTCCACACGCTGAAATCTGTATTGAAGAAAAAAGGATTCAGCACGAACGTAGGTGACGAAGGTGGTTTTGCACCAAACATCCAGTCAAACGAAGAAGCGATCGATACCGTAATGGAAGCGATCCAGGCTTCTGGTTATAAAGCAGGCTCTCAGATCATGATCGCCATGGACGCGGCAAACACTGAACTGTGGGATGCGAAAAAGAAAAAATACGTTTTCCATAAAAGTGACGGTAAATCCCTGAGCAGCGATGAACTCGTTAAGTTCTGGGAAAAATGGGTGAAGAACTACCCTATCGCTTCTATCGAAGACGGTATGGCAGAAGACGATTGGAACGGATGGGCGGCACTGACACAAGCTGTTGGCAGCAAATGCCAGCTTGTGGGTGATGATCTGTTCGTTACAAACGTAACCCGCCTGCAAACAGGTATCGATAAAAGCATCGCTAACGGTCTGCTCGTAAAAGTAAACCAGATCGGTACTGTTACTGAAACGATCAATGCGGTATCTCTCGCGCAGCACAATGGCTATAATACGATCATGAGCCACCGCTCTGGCGAAACAGAAGATACAACGATCGCTGACCTGGCGGTTGCCCTGAATTGCGGCCAGATCAAGACTGGTTCCGCTTCACGTACAGACCGTATCGCAAAATACAACCAACTTATCCGGATCGAAGAGTTACTGGGCAGCAGCGCAGTTTACCCGAAAGGAAAGATTAAGTTTGGGAAGAAATAAGTCAAAAGTTTGAAAGTTTAATAGTTTAACGGTTCAAAAGCTGCCTTTAAACTATTAAACTTTCAAACCTTTAAACTTCAAAACAACTTTGGCTATGAACCTGTTGTCCCGCATCCCCGCCTGGCTCCGCAACAAATACTTTGTTGCTATCGCCGTTTTTGCGGCAATCATGCTGTTTTTTGACAAAAACGACATTTTTACGCAAATGGGGAGAAAAAAACAACTGCGGGAACTGGAAGAGAGCCGGGAGTATTATTCCGACGAGATCACTTCAGAACGTAAAGAATTAGAGCAACTTAAATCCAATCCGGGGATCCTGGAGAAATTCGCCAGGGAAAAATACCTGATGAAAAGAGACAATGAGGATCTGTATCTTATACCGGAAAACTCCTCAAAAGGGAATAATTAACCTTTTGCGGGCAATAAGGAATTTAATCCCCCGTTTTTATTCCGGACACATAACTTCGGACAAGTTATATTTTGGACATTAATGGTTTGCTCATGAACAATTACACACCAGAAGATCTTCTGTTGTATTTATACAATGAAGCATCTGAGGAACAAACAGTTGCGATTAAAAACGCACTGGAGTCTGATTGGACGCTGCGCGAAAAATTAGCAGTGTTGAAAGACTCAATGAAGCGGCTTGACACCGTAATGGAAGCTCCCAGGACAGATGTTGTGTTAAACATTCTGAATTACGCCAGGGAACAGTCAGCCGAGCAGGTTTAAAGGTTTCTGTTATAAGTTTTTGATAGGTCGGTTCATCTCAATGAATCGACCTTTTTTTATGCAAAGAGGTGGAGGGAAAAAAGGATCAAGAGGATTACTGTCATCTTAGTTGCCTGCTTAGCTCTTGCTCGTGATAGAAGCCTCAGGGATTGAAGGTGCTACACATACAGAATGATCCTCCCGACGGATCAAGCGTAAAAGTTGTGGGATGGTTGTCCAAGTGTTTAATGGTTTAAAAGTTTAAAGTTTTTGCTTTTGCTTCGGTCCCTCGCCAGATGTAATCAGGCTTGCCGGTATGCTGCAAACGGGTTATTATCACTTGTCCACTTACAGGTTTTTAAGAAGCAATATATGCTCCTTGGATACGACATTCTGGCACGCGAAGCCAGCTGATGTGTCGACTGATGATAATCATTCAGGGTCAAACTTCGCGTGTTTTTGAAATGCTTGTTAGTCGTCGTTAGTTCGTCTCTTGGTCGTCCTTTGGCCGTCCAAAGTTTGACGGGATTTTAAGCAGTGAAAAATGGTGACAAGCTGACACGTTGAGGGCGATAAATCTTTTGAGCGACTGGCCCAGGTTCCCTCCTCCGCTTCGCTACGGTGGCAGGGCCGCCAGAAGTTTATGCCAGCAATGCTCATCCGGAACATTTCAACCCAAGCCATTTGTAGACCATCCCCCAACTTTTCAACATGATCCCTCCCTTCCCCCAACCTTTGTTCCTGATCCGTCACTACGCCATAACTTTGCGCTCTTATGACCCGCAAACAACGCTACCAGTACGTAATAGAGTACTTCAAGAAGAATGCGCCCGATGCCGAAACTGAACTTATATACGACAATCCATATCAATTGCTGGTGGCCGTTATCCTGTCTGCTCAGTGCACAGACAAACGTGTCAACCTCACCACCCCGGCCATCTTTGAAAAATTTCCTGATGTAGCGTCTTTGAGTCAAACTGATTTTGAGGAGCTGTTTCCTTTTATCAGAAGTATCTCTTACCCTAACAATAAGACAAAGCATCTTATTGGAATGGCGAAAATGGTAATGGATGATTTCAAAGGCGAGATCCCGATGACAGTCGAAGAGCTCATCAAATTGCCGGGGGTTGGGCGCAAAACAGCCAATGTGATCACTTCTGTAGTGGATCAGCAACCCAATATGGCTGTTGACACCCACGTTTATCGCGTAAGCAAACGTATAGGACTCGTACCACAAACAGCTTCCACTCCACTGGCGGTGGAAAAAGAACTCATCAAAAATATTCCAACAGAGCTCGTACATAGAGCACATCACTGGCTGATCCTGCATGGGCGTTACATCTGCGTCGCCAGAAATCCCCGCTGTGAAGTGTGTGGATTACGGAAGATCTGTCAGTATTTTCACAAATTAAACGGTGGAATCCCCTTTGATTAAACCTCCTCCCTGACGTAGCTTTATCATCCCTGAAAGCGGCATTAAATCTTAATGCTGATGAAATCATTACTACTGCTGATCTGCGGCACTGCTATTCTTTCCGGCAGACCGGTGATCGGCCAACAATTCTATAACACCTGGTTCTATAATTACAATTGGGTCTGGGAAGGTGGTGCGGGCGCGGGCTTCATGAATTGCCTGACAGATCTTGGCGGAAGAAAAGGAAATGGAGGAAGGTTCCTGAAAGATATTGACTGGCGATCAACAAAGCCTGCGGTGAGCGCTTATCTGACGGCAACCTACAAAGATGTTCTCTCGCTGAAGCTCGATCATCAATCGGGCAATATCAGCGCAGCGGACAGCGTGCTTAAACGTACTGATCCCGACCCGGGCGGCAGGTATGGCCGTAATCTTCATTTCCGAAGCCGTATACATGAATGGCAATTATCTGTTGAAACGCACCCTTTATTCTGGAAACTCACTGATGAGAGTGAAATACCTTTCTGGTCGCCATATATTCTTGCGGGCATTTCGCTCTTCTCCTTTGACCCGGAAGCTAAAATCGGCGGCACCTGGCATAAGCTTCATCCCTTAAGGTTGGAGGGTCAGGGCTTTTCAGAATACAACGGAAGAAAACCGTACCGGAGGAAACAGCTTTCTATTCCGCTGGGTGTGGGCCTGCGATATGAAACGGGGCCACTGTTCAATGTAAAACTGGAATTGTCGTATCGCATATTATTTACTGATCATCTTGATGATGTAAGTACCTCGTACATCGATGCAACACTGTTTGCAACATACCTTGATGCGTCGCAGGCGGAGGTCGCAAAACATCTTTACAACAGAATGGGGGAAATACAACCTGGAAGGAGTTTTTCTGTCGGAGAACAAAGGGGAAGTGATAAGAATAATGACGCTTATTTCAGCATACTGCTGAAGCTGGGGTATGTATTCAGGTCAAGGGTGAAATAGAAAATACTGGAACGGCAACTATAGAAGTCAGGCCGCCTTAGATATGGGGGCCTGACTCCCGGTGTATTAAATATCAGCATATAGATCGCAGCTGGCACGCAGCTGATCATTTCGGCAAATGTGCGATCAACTCAATTTCAACTTTAAGATCCGGTGTGTACAGCCGGCTCACCTGAACCCATGTTGCTGAAGGGAAATCATTCTTATAAAATGCTCTTCTCACTTCATTCATTTTTTTCATTGCGTCCAGATCAAGCGTGTAAAGATTCTCCTTAACAACGTGTTGAGATGTTGCGCCAAAATGAGCGAGGCACTTTTCCAGTGTTGCATAGAGCTGGCGGATACCGGCTTCCGTGATATCACGTGCTACCGTGCCTGATATATAGATCACATTATCGACCTTGACAACCTGCGCATATCCCGCTGCAGAATCCTGTCCCTGCGGATTCCCGAAATGCCATTTTTGTTTAGCCAGTGGTGCGATTTTTTCCGTTTGTGCATTTGCGGCACAAACACTTGCCATTAATGCGAACAATACCAGTATATTTCTCATAAAAAGGGTTTCAGGCAAGTTAATCGATTTTAACCTGACCCGACACCCCGTCTGGATGAATTGAATATTCGAATGATGAATCAGCATGATCCGCCTCTAAATTTAATCGTATCGTCTTCCCTTGCTTTGTAAGAAATCGCGATAAGAGAATGTAAAAGTTGCCTGCACATAATTCTCCTTAATGAGATCCTGTTGCCTGGTTCCCCGGCTTCCCGCTTCAAGCGACATTGTATAAAAAAGGCCGCCACCAATGATTCCGCCTATTCCTGCCGTGATCCCATACTCGCGTATCGGTTCGTTCCTTACCTGCAGATATGAGTTATTAAAGAATGCTCCAAACTGAAAAAACCCTTTTTCGATTGTTTGCTTATTCCATGTAGTGGCCTGCCGGGAAAGTTCGATCCCTCCGGCGATGCGACTGCTATTGACCAACTGCCAGCCATTGTCTTTTATACCGAGTGAAGACCAGTCTTCATAGGAATAGTCAAGTGCGTAAGTGATCTTATTCCGCTTTCTCAACGCTATACCTCCCGCGTAGGTATCCGGCAGGCTGAACCGGTCTGTTTTAATAAAATCATCCTCCAGTATGACAGAAGTGCCGTCTGTTACGGTAAGCGACCTGTCCGACCGCATGTTCACAGTTGGAATGTATTTTCCGCCAACAGATAATTCCCAGGTCTTGCTCAATGGTTGGGTATAGATTGCGCCAAATTGAAACCGCGCCTTACTCATATAGTCCTGGACCTTTGTCGACACAGCCGTGGATAAACCGGCGTCACTTACCGTTTCTGTTTGATTGATCGATCCTGAAAGAATGGATGACTTAACGCCGAGCGTTAAACGCTTACCGATCTTAAAAGCATTATTCCAGTAATATTCGTTCAGACCTCCATCGCCTTCATAGTACGTCGTATAGGTTCCGGTTGTACCATCTACAGGCTTTGTACCAGTTAATACATAATTTACGTTACTGAATTGTCCGATCCCGATCCCGCTTGCCCAGCTATTGTTGATCTTCACCGCAAATGCCAACCGCTTTATCCAGAAATCCTTGTTATCGCTATTATCAGCATTGATCGGTCCGCCGGAATACCTTACCGATTTTCCTGTAAAGGCAGCATCTATTGTATAAAAGCTTTTTTGTAGTCCGGCAATAGCTGCCGGATTATTATCAATCAGGTAGTATGATGAGTTCAACGCAAGCCCTGCGCCACCCATGCCACTTGTTCTGTTGTATGGCTTGAAATCAATATCGCCGATCCCATAAATGGAATAGGGACTGTTCATATTCTGCGCATTCACCTGCAAGATCACGAAAAGACCCGCTGACACGGCCAGCGATCGTTTATTATACTTCATAAGCTTTAGTTATTGATATTTAGAACGTATAGTAATAACATCACTCCAGCCTCTTTACCACCGGCTGCTTCTACCACAAGACGATCCATGATCCGGGCGGTTGATGCCTGCTGCATAAGGTAGAATCCAGATCTTTCCATACCGGTAGTGGTGAGCATTTGATTGATGTATTGTGTAACATTGAATCTGTAGTAATTATTAACGCCATACACCTGGTCTATTGTTGGCGTTGCGATCAGGGTGGCAAGCCCCGTGGAATCAAGTACATTATTTCCGACAAGATTCGTCGCATCCGTCTGAGCCAGGCTTAACGCTGCAGGCAGTTTATAGATGAACAGATCGGAAGAAAGTTCCTTAGGCTTAACGATCAGTTCAGCTTTTAACAATTTTACCATACCGTTATTCTCCCGGTTCAGGACACCTCTTAAAGTCGGAAAGATCATTTTCAACGTAATCCCCGAACCAGGTTGCAGAAAAGCCCTGCCATTTGTTAGCGCGGGGGAGATCTCTGATACTCCCGGAGTTAAAACGCTCAAGCCGGTCCCGGTCCTGTCGGGCAGCACTTGCGTGAATGCATATTCATTCGCAAGCGAAGTAAAATCAACGAATGCGGGTTCCGGATAAGGAACGGTGAGATGATAATGCAAACGCATAACAAAAGAAGCATCTGTTCCTTTCAAACCAATTACTGCCCCGATATCATTAACAGCTGTTCCGATGCTGAGACCATACAGATAATTGAGGAACTCCGACTGGGTGGTAACATCCGAAGTTTTCTGTTTCACTTTATTAAATAAAGCAATGGCCCTCTCATCTGACAGACGGATAGTAAATGAATCCGTATTGGATGGGCTTATTTTAATAACCCGGCTACCGAGTGGAACCGGCTTTACCTGGATATCACTTGTATTGTACAACTGATTGTTATAAGTAAATGATATTGGCTGAGCGAGTTCGTACACCGCGACAGTCTGAAGCCTTGATGTATCACCATAGTAGTACTTATTGGGTTTAATGATCAGGCTCAGGGAATCGAGTATGGCCGAGGACGGAATATCCGGAAGACTTGCCGGTACACTCATCTGAAAAAACGGCTTTGCCGAAATAGTTCCGAGGTAGGGATCATAGTAACGACCGAGTAAGAACGAAGTGTCAGCATTTGTTTTGAACGAGTCAAGCAGCACAGTAGACAGTTGCGCAGACACTGTATCTATATACGCGATACTGGTATACGCATTTTCCGGAATGGTGCCGAATTCAATTTCCTTACGCGTGCAGGAAGCGAGGATCAGCACACTAATAATGGCCAGGTAAATTCCCTTCATGATGGTTGGGTTTAGTTTCGAATGGGCGAATTTATCTGTGGGGATGAATGGAGAAGTGTTATAGTATATCAATGCGAAGAATAAATCGGCGAATGATTGTTTGGAGACGATCGGATGAGAAATGATGCCCGATGACCGTCTGCGTCAGGCGTAACCCTTTTTACTTATAAACGAAAAATCAATTCTCTGCAACTTCGTTTTACCTCCGGTCAACGGTCAACGGACAACGGTCAGCGAACCTCCCTCCTACACACTCGAATCGAGAAACCCGCCCGATTCATCTGGTCACCCGGGCTATTCATCTATTTTAAGATATCCTTCCCACGCCGCACTGATATTTTTATAAAAATTTCATCTAAGACCCCTGGAGCGCCATCGGCTTCCAGCATCAAAACTGTTTATAATGAAAAATGTACACGCTTACCTCATCGGGGCCGCTATGATCTCCACCTCTATGATTGTATCGCAGGGTTGCACTAAGTCGACCGACGATGACAGCGAACTGATCGGAAACTGGAAAAAATCTGACGATTTCGAAGGCAATGCAAGAAGCGAAGCCGTAGCCTTTACGATCGGAGACTATGCTTACGTTTGTTCAGGTACCGCCACAACCGAACGCTTCAAGGATCTTTGGGAATACAGCACCAGTAAACGCTACTGGACACAAAGGGCAGACCTGCCGGGTGCGGCGCGGAATTCCGCCATTGCATTCTCTATCGGCACAAAAGGTTATGTCGGCACAGGCTACGATGGATCAGCCAGATTAAAAGACTTTTATGAGTATGATCAGGCAACAGATACCTGGACGGCAAAAGCAGAGTTCGCAGGAACAGCCAGATATGATGCCGTAGCATTTGCCGTAGATGGCAAAGGTTATATCGGCTGTGGATATGACGGCAACTATCTGAAAGACCTCTGGCAGTATGATCCCACGCAGGACCAATGGATCAAGAAAGCAAGTGTGGGCGGATCAAAACGGTCTGCGGCTATGGCCTTTGTTGTAAATGGACAGGCATACATCTGTTCCGGCAATAACAACGGCGAGATACAGCAGGATCTGTGGGCATACAATGCTTCTGCAGACGAGTGGACAGAAAAAACGAAGATCTACAACTATTCAGATGACTCATACGATGATGACTATGGAACGATCCCCCGCTCAAATGGTGTAACCTTCGTGATCGGCAATTATGTCTATCTCGCCACCGGAGAAAACAATTCAGCCAACAATGCAACGACTTGGCAATATGATCCAATCACAGACAGATGGACAGAAAAGACAGGCTTCGAAGGCACCTCCCGTACAGGCGCGGTTGGGTTCAATATCAGCAGCCGCGGGTTTGTTGCAACGGGCCGTAACATCTCACTGACCATGGATAATATGTATGAATTACTACCAAACGATGAACAGGTGGATAACGATTAATAAATGGGATAGCGGTGAGCTTTATCCGGGATGCCACTCACCGCGATATTCCTTATGTCAAGACAACAATGAAATTATCAAAACATACGATCACTGTCCTGCTGTCATCATTGCTTGTATCGATCACGATACTTGCCTACAAGACCCGTCGGCAGCCAGTCAAAGAAGCCGCCCGCTATTCAGCGGAGGTGTTTTCGGTTTGGAATGGTTGGGGATATGATATCCTGGTGGATGATAGCGTGATCATTCACCAGGAGTCTATCCCTTCTATCGGGAGGGGTATTCCGTTTCCTGAAAAGAAACAGGCACAACAAGCCGCAAACCTGGTGTTAGAGAAATTATCGAACAGTGATGATCTGCCGACACTGACAAAAGATGAAGTTGCAGAGATCTGTCCTTCATTGAAATAATTATGGCGAGTAAAGAAAATATCAATCGATTTTTGTTCACCCTGTTCGGTTTTCAAAAAACAAAAAGCAAACCACATCTTTTATTGATCATTCTGGTGCATGTATCAGCCTGGGCGGCATTTCTCTTGCTGCCTTTGCTGTTTTATCCAACAAGATTCCAGGGTGACCCTATCTGGCGGAGAGAGATCATCACAAAGATCATCCCGATCACGTTGTTCTATGTCAACTACTATTTCTTCCTGCCCCGTTTATTCGAAAAGAAACGATACAGTCTTTATTTTGCCGCTGTGCTGTTTGCTTTAGTACTGGTTTGTGCTTCTGATATCTACCTGCGCAACAATATTCCCGGCATGATGGCTCAGGGACCGGCCCGGCTGGGATCTCTTCGATTAAAAAATGCACCGGAAGAAGTAAGAACATTTATTATTGACTCTATCGGACCGGAAGCGTTTCCCGGCATGCCTAAAGAGATATTCAGGGACAGGGTGCTAGCCAGACCGGCTGAACCCGCTTTGTTCTTTACGATCAACCGGACTGCGTCAACCTGCCTCTTCCTGCTGCTGCTGGGTGGAATGATCCGGCTGGCTTATTCATTCATCAGGAATCAAAATGAAAAACGAAATCTTGAAAATGCAAACCTCAATGCAGAAGTAAACTTCTTAAAGTCACAGATCAATCCACATTTTCTTTTCAACACATTGAACTCTATTTATTCCCAGGCTCACGCCCGTTCGGAAAATACCGAATACTCTGTTCTTAAGCTATCTGAACTATTGCGATACAGCCTGTATGATTCCGGCGCAGACAAAGTACCATTGGCGGATGATATCCAGTATATTGACAATTACATTGCGCTTCAGCGACTTCGCTTATCATCCAGGGTGACATTATTCTACAAAGTGGGCGGATATAAAGAAGGAAAATTCATTGCACCGTTATTATTGATCAATCTCATAGAGAATGCATTCAAACATGGAATCAGCTACACGCAACCCTCTACAATTATTATCGACATAAAAATCTTTGAAGAAACCTTAACACTCACAGTAAGCAACCCGATAGTGGAAAAGGATAGTTTTGTTCCCGGCGGATTAGGGCTGAAAAACGTTACACGCCGACTTGAGCTGCTCTATCCCAATCAGTACAAATTGTATTATCATCACTCCGGTGATCAATACACTGTAAACCTTAAAGTACCACTTACCAATGCTTAACTGTGTCCTCATCGACGACGAGCCACTTGCTCTTCAGTTGCTGGAAGATTTCGTGAACAAGACCCCTTATCTCAAACTTCTCGGAAAGTTTGAGGAGCCACTGCAAGCTATTTCGCTTTTGGAATCATCTGCTGTTGACCTGTTATTTCTTGACATAAAAATGCCGGACATCACGGGCATTGACTTTTATCGTTCATTAAAGAACAAACCTGAAGTGATCTTTACAACGGCTTACAGTGAGTATGCATTGAATGGATTTGAACTGAAGGCAATGGATTATTTACTGAAGCCTATCTCATTTGAGAAATTCATTACGGCGTGTAATCGTGTAAAGGATTTCGTTGAAACAAAACATTCGAAAGAGAAAGAAAAAGGGAAAGACTATTTCTTTATTAATGTATCGCATAAGATGCACAAGATCTTTTTTGACGATATTCTTTACCTCGAAGGATATAAAGACTATACAAAGATGCATCTGACAAGCGCGACAAACCCGTTGCTGATCTTACACAATCTGAAATATTTTGAAGACCTGTTGGATAGAAATGAATTTGTGCGTATCCATCGGTCTTATATCGTTGCAATACGTAAGATCCATACGGCATCACGAAAGTCTGTGACAATACAGCAGCATTCGCTTCCCGTGAGTGATAACTACAGGGATGGTTTTTTTGCAGTGATCGAACAGCATTGACAGATCTGGCATCTGCCGGCCTTAAACGCAGTTCATCTTCTGTGCCTGAGGCCTGTTTTGTTCCGGATCTTATCCGTCCGACTACAAGCCATCTTTCCCAAATGAAAATAAAAAGCCCCGGCTGATCAGCCAGGGCTTGCATTTCAGCAAAGTATTTTACAAATATTTCCTGATCTCTTCTACAAGCTCTGTCTTCGTGATCGGCACTCCCATGATCTTGTTGTATGGTTTTGCATCGACCAGGTAAACATCACGCAGGATCTTGATCAGTTGTCCGTTATTGATTTCCGGAACCAGCACTGTATCAAAACTTTTCAGGATCTCGCCCAGGTTTTTAGGGAATGGGCGCACATAACGGAGGTGCGCGTGGCTTACTTCATGTCCTGCAGCGATCAATTCGGATACCGCTGATTTGATCGCACCAAACGTTGACCCCCAACCTAACACCAATACCTTTCCTTTGGCTGCGCCACTATCGATCTTTTGCTCAGGGATATATTCTGCGATCTTATCTACTTTTTCCTGCCGGATCTTTACCATCAATTGGTGGTTCTCCGGGTCATAACTGATATTACCGGTAATGTTTTGCTTTTCGAGACCACCGATCCTGTGTTCCAGGCCCGCAGTACCGGGAACAGCCCATGGACGTGCGAGTTTTTCATCGCGCAGATATGGCTGCAATTTTTCTTCGCCATGACCAAGTTCAGTCTTGAATTTGACATGGATCGGGGGAAGATCGGCTGTTGCCGGGAACTTCCATGGCTCAGCGCCATTCGCGATATAACCATCACTCAGAAAAATAACAGGCGTCATGTGTTGTACAGAGATACGCACCGCTTCATACACAGCTTCAAAACAATCAGCGGGAGTAGATGCAGAGATCACAGGCATGGGGCACTCGCCATTTCTTCCATAATAGGCCTGCAGCAGATCGCTTTGTTCCGTTTTTGTGGGTAAGCCCGTTGAAGGACCGCCACGTTGCACGTTAATGATCACCAAAGGAACTTCAAGCATTACGGCAAGTCCCATCGCTTCAGCTTTTAAGGCCATCCCCGGCCCTGACGTTGTTGTAACGCCTAATGCGCCGCCGTATGAAGCTCCAATCGCGGAGGTAATAGCAGCGATCTCATCTTCAGCCTGGAATGTGCGGATCCCAAAATTTTTGTGACGGCTTAATTCATGCAAAATATCTGAAGCGGGTGTGATGGGGTAAGTACCAAGAAACATCGGCAAACCACTTACCTGTGCGGCAGCGATCAATCCATATGCTAATGATTGATTGCCCATTACAGAACGATAGGTGCCGGAAGGCATTTTCGCTTTTTCCACCTTGTAGGTAATCGCAAAAGCTTCCGTGGTATCCCCGTAATTATATCCTGCCTGCAGCACCTTCATATTACTGTCAAGAATATCTGGCTTCTTGCCAAACTTCTCTTTGAGGAAGTCGGTGGTATTGCTCATGTCCCGTCCATAAAGCCAGTAAAGAAACCCGAGCACGAACATGTTTTTCGCACGGTCTTTTTCCTTCATACCCATTTGGAACTCCTTCAGTGCTTCACGGGTCATCTTGGTTACATCAATCCTGATGACTTCGTAATTTTCCAGGCTGCCGTTTTCGAGCGGATTTTCTCCGTCCGGATAATTAGCCAGGCGGAGATTCTTGGAATCAAATCCATCTGTATTAACGATGATCTTACCACCTTTTTTGAGTGCGCCGAGATTTGCCTTCAAAGCAGCTGCATTCATTGCCACCAACACATCACAGGCATCGCCGGGCGTAAAGACCCTGTCGCTGGAAAATCTGAGCTGAAAACCCGAAACTCCGGGGATCGTCCCTATCGGGGCACGGATCTCGGCAGGGAAATCAGGGAAGGTAGACAGATCGATTCCTAATAAAGCGGTATTATTAGTGAACTGAGTACCAGTCAATTGCATACCATCGCCGGAATCACCGGCAAATTTTATCACTACGTCCTGGAGGACTTCCTGTTTACGGGCCATTGTCTACAAAAATTGTGGCTGCAAATTTACGTTAGTTTCGCGAGGGAATGGGGGATTATGGTCACATCAGTGTTTTTTTTCCAGGATTAGTAAGCGTCCCCCCTTTGGAAAACCGGCAGGAAGCCCCTTTGGGCCGGTCACTACCCTCTAAACCAAAACTTGTTATAGATCCCCGATCGGCCAATCCGGAATGTTTTTCTATCAACGCAATGGGAGTTTTCCCGCTCTTTAGCGTCAAATACTTTTTCGCCCAATCAGATCGAACATTTTTATAAACCAAACACGTATGAGAAAGAAATTGCTTACCGGTTCTGCGCTGATCTTAGTAGCAAGTCTCGCATCAGCCCAGACCAAACTCATCGAAAAAGTGACAAAAAAAGGGGACGAACTTGTTATCCCCTACGAAAAGTACCAACTCTCCAATGGCCTGACCCTGGTGATCCATGAAGACCATTCTGATCCCGTTGCTCACGTGGATGTAACTTACCACGTTGGATCGGCGCGTGAGGAGATCGGCAAATCCGGTTTTGCGCATTTCTTTGAACACATGATGTTCCAGGGATCTGACAACGTAGGTGATGAACAACATTTCAAGATCGTTTCAGAAGCAGGTGGTACACTGAACGGCAGCACCAACCGTGATCGCACCAACTACTACGAAACGGTGCCGAGCAACCAGGTAGAAAAAATGCTCTGGCTCGAAGCTGATCGCATGGGCTTCCTCCTTGACGCAGTAACCCAGCAAAAATTCGAAATACAACGTTCTACCGTAAAAAATGAGCGCGGTCAGAACTATGACAACCGCCCGTATGGCCTGCTGAGTGAGGTGTCTGCGAAAAATCTCTATCCCTATGGTCATCCATATTCCTGGCTGACGATCGGGTATATCGAGGAACTGAATGCTGTCAATGTAAACGATCTTAAAAACTTCTTTCTCCGCTGGTATGGCCCCAATAATGCGACGTTGACCATTGGCGGTGATGTACAACCCGCGCAGATCGTTAAATGGGCGGAGAAATATTTCGGCTCTATTCCCCGCGGTCCGGAAGTAGTACCGGTGAAACTTGAGCCCGTACAACTGACGAAAGACCGTTACGCAAGCTATGTAGACAATTATGCGCGCTCAGCTCAGCTTCGCCTGGTTTATCCAACTGTTCGCGATTACGACAAAGATGAAGCAGCGCTCTCCTGCCTGGCCCAGGTTCTCGGCGGCGGCGGAGGTGGTGGCGGTCGTGGCGGCGGTGGCGGCGGCGGAAACAGGAACTCCGTTCTGTATCAAACGCTGATCAAACCCCAAAAAGCTCTTTCTGCCAGCGCAAGCAACCAGGCATCTGAGCTCGCGGGAGAATTTGCATTCTCTGTAACGCCTTATCCCGGTAAGAATCTCGCAGAAATGGAAGCGCTGATCAAAGAAGCGTTAACAGAGTTCGAAAAAAGAGGTATTACTGATGAAGACGTTGAGCGGTTCAAAACACAATTTGAAGCCCGTACGATCAATGGGCTGGCAAGCGTATCCGGCAAAGTAAGTCAGCTGGCAGCGTACCAGACATTTGCAGGTAATCCCAACATGATCAAAACGCAGATGGAGCAATACAGCAAGCTTTCCAAAGAAGATGTAATGCGCGCTTATGAAAAATATATCAAGAACAAGCCTCACGTGATCTTAAGCGTTCTGGTAAAAGGTCAGGAAGATCTGATCGCCCATGCGAATGACTATACGATCGATACAACGCATTACCAACGTCCCGACTATGGCTATGCCGGATTAAAATATAACAAAGCGAAAGACAACTTCGATCGTAAAAAGATGCCGGGCAATGGCCCCAACCCTGCAGTAAAGGTTCCGGCATTCTGGCGCAAAGACCTGCCTTCAGGAATTAAAATGATCGGTACAGAGAACACAGAGATCCCAACAGTAACGATCTCCATTTCAATGCCGGGCGGACACCTGATGCAGGCCAATGAACTTTCGAAAGTTGGCCTCGCCAACCTCTTTGGCCGCATGATGAACGAGGATACGAAAACACGCAGCGCAGAAGAATTCTCTGCAGAACTGCAAAAGATCGCAAGCTCCATTAACGTAAGCAGCGGTAAAGACGAGATCACGTTGAACATCCAAACATTAAAAAAGAACCTGGACAAAACACTTGCACTGGCTGAAGAAAGATTGTTCAGGCCTCAATTTAACCAGGAAGATCTCGATCGTATCAAACGTCAGCTACTGGAAAGCTTCAAGCAGAGCAAAACCCAACCTGCAACCGTCGCTTCAGATGTGATAGCCAAACTCAATTTCGGCCCGAACAATATCCTCGCGATCTCAGAAAGCGGAACTGCTGAAACCGTTGAGAACATCAGCCTTAACGATATCCAGTTCTACTACGACAACTATATGACCAGTAAAGGTCTGAAAGTAGTGATCGTTGGTGATATCAAAGAAGCCGAGATCCTGCCAAAACTCGGATTCCTGAATAAGCTTCCGAATAAAAATGTGACTGTTCCCAAAGTAGCGGCAACGCCAATGCCTAACAGTGAGTCACAGATCTATCTGATTGATATCCCCAAAGCAGCACAAACAGAATTCCGTGTTGGATACAACACAGGTTTGAAATATGATGCAACCGGCGAATACTATCGTACCGGCTTGCTTAACTATGCACTGGGCGGCGATTTCAATAGCCGATTGAACCTCAACCTGCGGGAAGACAAAGGCTGGACTTACGGAGCCCGTTCTTCCTTCAGCGGAGACGAATATGACGGCGACTTCAAATTCAGCTCAGGCATTAAAGCTGAAGCAACTGACAGCGCACTTGGCGAAGTGATCAAAGAGATCCGTAACTATGCTGCTGATGGAATCACTGAAGACGAACTTGCATTTATGAAGAATGCTATCGGCCAGCGTGATGCAAGGGCATATGAAACGAGCATTCAGAAGGCCGGCTTTATCAGAATGATACTCGACTACAATCTGCCAGCTAACTATACTGCCACACAAGCAAAGATCCTCCAGAACATGACGAAAAAAGAACTGGATGGATTGATCAAAAAACATATCTCAGCCAACAAACTGAATATGCTCCTGGTAGGTGACAAAGCAAAGATCCTTCCCGGCTTACAGAAGATGGGATACAAGATCATAGAATTAGATGCAGAAGGCAAACCTGTGGGCAAGCGCGCTTTCTAACAAGGACGCGAATGGACACGAATTGCCGCGAATGGACACGAATTGCCGCGAATGGACACGAATTGCCGCGAATGGACGCGAATGAACACGAATTGCCGCGAATGAACGCGAATAGTGTTTTAGATATGAAAAAGGCTGCACCGGTTGGTGCAGCCTTTTTCATTTTGAGGGAGCGGTTCACATCACTGCGCTTACAACATGCGGGTCAGTTCGATCATGTCCTTCATTTTGGAGACAAGTTTTTCCGAGGAACCTTCGTAGCCGGTTGAACGGAAGCGGATGATGCCGTTTCTATCGATGATGATCTTTTGCGGCAGTGCTTTTATGCCGTAAGGAGTTGCGACCTGGTAAGAACTGACATCGTTCTTCAAACGTTCGTCCATGAGTACACGAAAAGAAAACTTCCTGTCTTGCAGGTACTTTTTTATTTTAGGTTTGAGATCGACAGCAAAGTTGTCCAGTGTGTGAATGAAAAGGATTACGACATCTTTATCTTTATCGTAAAGATCCAATAGTTGTTGCATCCCCGGGAACGCCATTTTGCAGGGAACGCACCAGTCGGCCCAGAAATCGAGGACAACAATTTTACCCTTCAACTGTTCGAGACCAACTCTTTTCCCCTGCAGATCTTTCAGTTGAAATGATGGAGCTTTTTCATTCAGCATCTCTTTTTTAAGTACCTCTTTTCTATTTGCCGCCGATCTTGCCAGTAATGTGTCAAGCGTCCACTGGAACTTATCATCGTTCCCATGAACGGCCAGCCAGGTATCATGAAACAATTTCTTTAAAGCAGAATCAACCTCAGCATGCTGGATAGATGACTCAAAGAAAGGAAGCGCAATTTGAAATTGCTTATCGCGCGCCAGCGAAGTCGCGTACAATAAATCGATCTCCGGAGATGCGCCTTTTGACAAGGCATGTGCTTTCGAAAGATAAAGTAACGACTCTTTGTCGCGCTGTTGTTTCAGTAATGCTTCACCCAATACAGACAGGTACCCGCCGTACTGCATTGGATTGCTTTTCTCCAAACCGGATGAATCCGCCAGTTCTATACTTCTCCTGCCTAACTTTTCCGCCTCACTGATCTCCTGACCGGCTTCAAGTAATGAGATCGCCGCCAGATGGCAGTTGTACGCAATCGCTGCAGGATTGGTCAGTTTACTCAGATATTCATGGAACTTTTCCAGGTTCAATTCTTTACTATACTGCTTACAAAGTTCCCCATAGACCGATGGCAGGAAATAATTGAACTCCGCACCATTGATCATGTTATAATCCGCGATCAATGCAAGAGCGAGCGTTTCCATTTCTTCTGCAGGCTGTGGGCTGACCACTTCTTTGTACCTCCGGGAAAAGATCACCGGGCTGCTGGGATATGCTTTTTGCAGATCGGCAAGTGTTTTCTGTGCAGCCTCGCCCTGATTGATGGCCTCATATACCCGGAACTTAAAGAGCATATCAAGATCAGTTAATTTTCCCTTGCTATTTACAGAGTCCAGCAATGCATTGGCTTCCCTGACGGCATGAACAGAATCTGCTTTCAGCAGACATTTCAAATACCCCTGGATCACGGAAATGCGGAACTTACCATCCGGATGAAACTCCCTTTCCTTTTCATAAAATGATATTGCTTTTGCATATTCTTTATCAAAGCCAAACAGATTCTTGCCAGACTGGCCAAGATAGAGTTCTGCGGTGAGGTAGTAGGCCCCTTCCACCGTTTTACCATTCCGGTAAAACCTGGTAATGCCATTGGTTTCCCTGTCGGTTTTCTTTTCTGCTGAGAAAGAAAATGCAATGAGTTGCGCCAACGAATCGGTAGGAACAAACGCCTTGTATACACCATTATCCTTTACGAGTGGGACCTTCCTGGAGTTCATCTGAAAATCACTGTAGAGCAATATCCGGCAGGAAGTAAGTGGATCACTCTCCAACGCTCCACCCGTAGGATCATAGCTGATCTCAATCGTATCACCGGGTGATGGCTGCAATGGCAACACCTTTAGGGTTTGAGACACAACCTGGAGAGATAACAACATAAACAGGCAACATATTTGTACGGGCTTTTTGATCGTTCTCCAATTAAAGGCAATAGAAGGTCTTTCGCAAGGTTCTGCAAACCTGCGTTTCTTTGTTAAAAGCATAGTGATTGATATTATGTTAGAAGATGATAGTTCAGGGCAACAGGATCCCTCCAGACCGCCCCGGGCAGCCTGAATGAATGCAGCACATTAACTTGAAAATTGATGAATAATATTATGGCAGCCTTATGGAAAAGCGCTTTTGACTTTGGTTGAATCAAATAAACTTACAGCATTGACAAATTTGTTCG
Organism: Terrimonas ginsenosidimutans; assembly: GCF_022012415.1. Lineage (GTDB taxonomy): Bacteria > Bacteroidota > Bacteroidia > Chitinophagales > Chitinophagaceae > Terrimonas_A > Terrimonas_A ginsenosidimutans. Next base: position 297,718 of record NZ_JAKLTR010000003.1, on the reverse strand, counting down.
TGCCGTTGTCAGACTGTTTTGCATAACGACTTTCTGGATACACAGAAACAGCCCTCCGAAGATTTTTATAATGGTCAGCTGTTGTATCCGCACTCGCAAGCGCAGCATACTTCCCATAGACCGACACCTTCTTCCCTTTCACCGGTCTGTTCTCCATATTATGGGATTGATCGTCAGGTTCCCGATACTGCTCACTTGAAGATTGATACAGTGAAGCCACGGCCAAGTCCTTTTTCTCCTTTAGCAGGGGATCTTTTACAGCGGTTGTTTGCTTACCTGGCGAAGGCGTTTTTCTTTTCGCATTGGAAGATCTCCTTACTTTTTCCGGAATGGTATCGATATGGCTATCGCCACTTATGCCTTTAACATCAGTGTCCGGATATAAAGGCTCATCCTTGTCCATGTTACCCTGATAGGCAACAGCAGGTAATTGATCAGCCTCCCGTATCGTCAGCAATGCATAACTTTTATCCAGTTTAAATACGGAAAAAAAGATCAGCGGCATCAACACCGGGAAAAGCAGCAGGAGTGATCCCCGCGAAGAGCGTGATGATCTTTCAGCGAGCATCCTGCCCATACGCGCTTCCAGCTGATTTGAAGCAAATGCAGCATGTGTAAGATCTAACGAATGAGCGCGCGCATGCGTGATCAGCATCACCGCGTAAGCATAAGGATCATTTCTTTCAGCAAGCTTTGCATCTACAATGAATTCATGATTGATCTTTGCACTTTTTAGTAAAAGATACGATACTGGATTAAACCAGTTAATAGCCCTGACCAATTCGAACCATAAAACATCCACACTATGTAATTCCTTTACATGGATCATCTCATGTTCCCGGATCAAACGATCATGCACAAAAGATTGATGTGAAAATATCCAGCTGAAAAAAGAAAAGACGGTATGCTGCCGGGGGAGCAACGCTATCGTCATGCCATCTTGTATCACTTTTTCGGCGCGATGATGCAGCAGCACGATCCTGATCACGCCGTAGATCAGGCGGGCAATATTCAGGAGTACTATAAAGCAAAACAATATCAACAACAGATCTGTTCCAGTGAATGACAGTAAAAAATCCGACTGGGTAGTTACCGGAAAAGCACCGGGAACTCCGGAAAGCAGCGGATCCATGATATCCTGCGTCGCCCCGATCAGCTTGCCTGCATCCCTGCCTTTCCAACTGATCAGTGGGATGATAAAACAGAAAAAAGAAACAAATAACAGGTAATAACGATGCTGTTGAAAGAACGTATATCTCTTCAGCAAAAGCGCATAAAAGAGATATGCGACCGACAGATAAATATTTGCTTCCAGCAGGTACCAACAGATCGCCATACTATTTCTTTTTTAGTTTTTTTGCCGCTTCAAGCAAGCGCTGATAGGCTCCTTCATCAAGCCTTTTCTCTTCTACCAGGAAGGATACAAGATTCTCATAGGAACCATCGAAGTATGTGCTGAACACTTTGTCAAATGCAAAGCGGCGATAGTCGTCCTCTTTTACCAACGGGAAATAGGTAAGCACATTGCCGGCAGATCCAGCCTCAACAAAGCCTTTATCCTTCAGCACTTTTAAAACGGTAGCCACTGTTGTATAGGCTGGCTTTGGATCAGGCATCAATGCGGCGATCTCCTTGACAGTTGCTTTCTGCAAATGCCAAACCTGCTTCATCACGGCTTCCTCGGCCTTTGTTAATTCTTTTAAAGACATCTACCATGTTTTTCGTACTATAAAAATAGTACTATAAAGATAGTAGCCAAATAAATTATTGGGCTTCTCCCTGAAAGCGTCTTAATGATTTGATTTTCAAATACAAATAAAAATAGCCTGACTGTCTACCTGTTTAGTTTTAGTTGCGTTGGGCCAGTTCTTTCTAAATGGATCCGGCTTTTGAAGTGACAGGCATCCCGGAGCCCGGTCATCACATTTAGTAGACGTACATTATAAATTCGTTCGCCCTGATGAACTATATTTAGGAATATCATCAGATTAATCACATGAGAAAAACATTACTCGGCGTTCTGCTTCTTATTCTAAATGCTCATTACGCGAACGCTCAAGCTCCCTCAATCAATGATGTTCGGCAGGCTATTGCGGGTGAGATCTATGGCTTCAATATTCAGGGTCAAAAAGTAGAAAGTGTGCAGAACATTCCTGTGTGGACCGGCGCTGATACAATTCCGGTCAGGGTATACAGTCCTTCAAAGAATAACGCTCTTCCCATCGTTTTCCTGATCCATGGGGGAGCACTGGTTGCCGGCGACCTGAATACACATGACAATATCAGTCGCTTGCTGGCCAACAAAACAGGTTCAATCGTTATCGCGTTGGATTACCGCAAGCCGCCCGAAGCTCCTTATCCTGTTGGCCTGAATGATTGTAATACCGTACTTGAATGGATCGTGAAGAATGCAGGCAAATTTGGAGGAGACGCAAAAAAACTGACCATACTAGGCGATAGTGGCGGAGGGCTGCTCGCAGCTGCCCTTGTAATTAAAAATGCCGCAGCGATACCGGTCAGCAATCTCGTACTGATCAATCCGGCGCTCGATCTGCGCAACCCGGGTGGGGGACTGTATGGAATGGTTACCCAACTATACCTGGGGGGCAAGCCGGCAAATGACTCATTGATATCACCGCTGGTTGCAAGCAATTTTTCTGTATTTCCTCCAACGCTGATCGTCACATCAGAGAAAGATGTTTTGAAGCCGCATGGAGATCAATTATATGAAAAACTAACGCAGGCAAAAGTTACGGTGAAGCGGGTTGATCTTGCAGGCAAAGATCACCTCGGAGGATACTGGGCTGCCGGGCATGCAGAAGCGGAAGAAGCCATAAATGAAACAGTACGTTTTATTCTGAAGAAATAACAGTGGTTGTAATCGATAAGTTTAGCTGGCAGTAACGAGGAATGCGGCGGGCGCGGCGAATAAAATATGCACCAGACTGCCAGATGCCTATCATGGTTTCACAGCTTTCACCAGGATATTATCTACCGTCATCAACGCTTTGTACGCTCTAAGTCCAATGCTTCCGGAACCGTAATGCCTGTCCGTTGCAGTCAGTACGGTTTCTTTCGAATCATCCATAAATACCTCAAACCTGTCATCAACGGCAACCAGCTTTACCTTGAACGTTTTATTCAGTGCCAGCGGATACTTCACCGAGGAAATCATGATCCATTGTTTGTTGCTGACCTTGCCTAACTGTATCGTTCCGGTTTCGGCATTGAATCCAAGATAATATCCCTTGTATAAGTCGGCCCCAACCGCCGCATCAGTAACCCTGAACAATAATCCGGCGTCTCCCCCACCCGCATTTATACTGATGTCTGCTGTATATTCAAAATCAGAGAACTTTGTACCCGTCTGGATGATTTTCGAACCAGGTCCTGATCCGCCATCTTCATTTGCCACCACGTGTAATTTCTCCTCTTTGCAATACCATCCGCCTCCATACATTATCCAGCCAGTACTCGTGTTGTCATCAAAACTTTGCTGATAGTATCGCGTTTCAAAAGCTGGTGTACCGATGGTTGGAAAGATACTGAGCCGTAGACTTTCCGCGCCAAAAGGAACCAGCGTAATTTCTTCTGTTTGTTCGGTTGAAGTCACCGGGCTGAATGGAACTTCCATAGCCGCCGTATTATTATAATCGATCGTCCATGCCGGAATTCTTTTCCCCTGCACTTTCAACGTAACAGGTGTTGTTTCCTGGACAAATGGATTTACAGGCATGGCAGCTTTTTCCACTTTAATATCACCTGTGTTACCCGGAGAAAGCAACAGCCCATAATTCCAGGGGGAGCCGGGTGTGATCTCCGTCTCGAAAAAGCCCTTTAGGGCGAACTCACGACCGATCTTCACATCTTCTTTTATCTTCAAGGCATAAACGAGTGAGCCCCGTTCTATACTTACACCATTATTCACCTGCGGTTGAATGCTCACATTCATCGGAAAATTCAACACAACCACATCTTTGTCATTCCACTTCCTGTTGATCTTCACGATCTCTCCGCTCTTAATATCGCGCAGTGCCTTACCGTTGATAGCGATCACCGGATCATTGCACCAGCCAGGCACGCGCAGATACACTGGGAATGATGCCGGGCGGGATAAGGAAAAATGTAGCCGGATCTGCTCTCCAAAGGGATAGTTGGTCTCTTCATCAATTTTCAGCTTAACATTCTTTGCCACGATAGCTGAAACTTCCATGGGTGCATAAATAGTTGCGGCCAGACCTCCATCCGGTGTAGCACTCCAGCTATTCTTAACCAAATATGGCCATCCCATATGCATATTATAACGGCAACAGGGAAACCCGGAGTACGCACCTGGCACAATACCATTGCCATAATCCTGGTTAAACCCATGTGGCCCGGGTAAACTTTGTACCTGGTTTGGCAGCGTATAATAAGAGTGATTTTTAAAGTCTCGGTTGAATTGTGCGGGTAAAGCATTGAAGGCGATCTTCTCCAACTGATCGCCTAGCTCCGCATCATGCAAAATACGATAGGCCGTTTCAAGGCTTTGCATCCATTCCACCACCGTACATGTCTCAACCCCCTGAACAGAACTCCGTCCTGCCGCCATTTCCGTACCCGAAGCCAGTCCCTGCGGCTGACCATGATCGCGCAAGAGATAAGCAATACCCTTCTTCATCGCATCCCTGTAATAAGAGGAAGAATCCAGTTGTGAATAAATGGCCGGAAATTTCAGCGCCTGACCAACACTTACCATATGGCGCGTGTGAAAATCACTTCCGTTATAAAAGAATTGATTCTTTTGATGGATATCCGCCCAGGGGTACGCTTGTGTTTTTAGTTTCTCCGCAAGCTTCAGCAAAAATTTCTCTCCCGTTTGATTATATAGCCACAATACCATTTCCATATTATCAGCGGCACGGGATCGGCCCCAGTCACGCAATGGATCCTGATCGAGGGCTGCAAATTCGTATTTGAAATATTTTGACAGGAAGGGGATCACGCGCTTATCAGCGGTTGCTTCATAATAACTCTGCAATGCGTACATAAAAGGCATACGCGGCCACCAGTCTTTCATTTTTACGGGACCAAACAATCCATTCTCCTGCTGATGATCCAGTGTGTGGTCGATCCACTTCTGCGCCCTGCTTTTCAGTGTGGAGTCATCCAGTGTATAAGCAAGAGCTATCAGGCCCTTCAGGTAGTAGGGGGCTTTCTCCCATGATGTGCCGTCGCCTCCAAGCCAGTCCGCATCTTTGCCTAGATCATTTTTCCCGGGATATAATTCTTCTGCATGGCCGGTAGCGCCATCACGTTGAAGTTCGAGTTGATGCAGCAGCCAGCCTTTTGCTTTGATCGAGCCGAGCGGCAATTGAATATGTGCACCGGGTTGAAGGGGCGCTCTGTTAAAATGGATATTCGTTTGAGAGTTACCGGCAACAGAAATAATACCGGCAATAAAGATCGATCCAATCCTTTTTATAGCAAACATCATAGGAGGGAATTCGTTTTACTGAAGGTATGAATTCAGACCGACTTATTGCCAGGATCATGATCTAAGAAGAACGCCCTGATCAGTATCGCAAAGGGTGCAAAGAACCTGTATCAGGGGAGTATACCCAGGCCCCGCACCACGTTGATCAGTGATTGCGTATTCCGCACATTGAACTTCTGCAGCATATTCTTCCGGTGCGTATCGATCGTGTAACTACTGAGAAATAAAGTCGCTGCGATCTCCTGGCTGGTCATGCCCTTCATCAATAATTCGAGGATGTCTTTCTCCCGTCTTGTTAAGGAAGGAACTTCTTTTGAAGGAATATCATGCACCTGTAATTGCTGAATGATCTTTTCATTAGCCGCCTTGCTGAGATAAGTGCCGCCATCCATGACCACATTGATCGCCTCGATCAGCTCGGGTGCTTCCATATTCTTCAGCAGGTATCCATTACCACCTTTACGGATAAGCTGAGTAATAATGCCTGCCTCATTAAGAGAGGTAAGCCCAAGGATCTTAACCGTTTTGTTTTTGCCACGGATCAGGTCACAGATGTGCAACCCGTCCATATCCGGAAGATTAATATCAAGCAGGATAACATCCACCCCAGGCTGTTCTTCCAGAAATTCCAGCGCCTCTTTTCCAGACCGGGCAGCACCGGCAATATTAAGCCAGGACTCGTGCTGTACCATCATCTTCACTCCGTCAATAACAAGCGGATGATCATCCACGATTAAGATCTGTATCATGCAAACAAATTAGCTAATTGATTTGAAAAACTCCGCACAATTCCTTCCTGAAATTATCCGGCAACCAGCGGGATCTCGATCGTCACCGTAGTACCGATGCCTGCCTGAGAGTCGATCGAAACATGGCCATGTAAATAGCTTACCCGGCTTTTGATCGTTTCCATCCCCATGCTCCTGCGGCCGGATACCTGTTCTGTATCAAACCCTTTACCGTTGTCTTCTACAACAAGGCTCAAGCGTTCACTGTCCTGGTTTATCTGTACCAATGCCTCCGTTGCACCTGAATGCTTGACAATATTATTGCAAAGCTCCTGTACAATACGGAATAACATGATCTCTGTTGACCCTTCAAGCCGTTGCGCCATTCCATATCCCTCAAACTTCACCTGCAGATCTTTCCCCGCACTTACATTATTGCAAAGGTCTTTCAATGCCTGCGCCAATCCCATTTTCATCAGGACTTCGGGCATCATGTTGTGCGCAACCTTGCGCAGCTCTTCCGCTGCGTTGTTGATCAGTTCGCCGGTTTTTGTATACAGAGGATTCTCTTTTACCGAAGGCGTTTCATGGTGAAGCGAACTGTAATACATTCTTACAGTCGATAACAAACCGCCTACGCCGTCATGCAGATCGCGGGCAACGCGTGTACGTTCTGTTTCCTGTCCGTTCACCATAGACTGAAGCGAACTGATCTGCTTTTCCTTTTCCATTATTTTCAACCGTTCTTCCAGAAGTGCTGACCGTTCCTTTTCGAGTTTCTGCTTGTTACGGAAGTTTCGTCTCGCGAGATAGAACATGATCAGCAATGCAAGGATCAATCCCGCAGCAGCAAGGATGGTCATATTGCGACGGTTGATCTGGTAGTTCTTGTCTGTTTCTACCTGTTGCAATCGCAGGATCTCATTCTCTTTCTTATTCGTTTCATATTGCACTTCGAGATTGGAGGTGTAGTTCCTGATCTCACTGTTCAGGATACTGTCATTCATCAGCGAATGATCAAGCAGGTGTGTATATGCTTTATGATAGTCGCGCGTGGAATCATACAACGAGCTCAACGATAAGGAAAGGTTTTTGATCGCCACCCTGTTGTTATGCTTTTTAGCAAGTTCCATTCCTTTTGTCAGGTGTTCCCGTGCCTTACCGAAATCTCCTGTTAAATAATAACATTTTCCTATTGAATTATGGTGATTCGCCACCTGGAATGGATCTCCGATCTTCTCCGCTTTATCCAGCGCTGTTTGAAAATAGTTACGCGCGTTTGCATAGTTTTCTCTTGCGAAATAATAGCCGCCTACTGCACTGTATATCTCAGCGGCCAGTCCGGGCTGACTGGTCGTGTTGGCAAAATCAAGTGCGCGTTTGATATAAGAAAAAGCCTCATCATACTTACGGAGATAAGCCAGGTCAGTAATAAGGCCCTGCAAAGCAAAACCGATACCGATCGTGTCTTTCCTTAGCTCTACTAACGCCAATACTTTTTTACCCTGTGCAACCGCCTTTTCATAATTCTTCGTTACACCTAACACAGCTACCAGGTTTTGATAGGCCAACAATGAAGACGAAGTGTCTTTTGCCTGGTCAAATAGCTCCGCTGATTTGGAGAAATTGGAACTGGCTGCCCAGTAATTCCCCTGCTTGAAATTCATGGAACCCCAGGCATTCTGCACTTTGGCAAGATCCCTGACGATGTTCTTCTTTTCAAATCCTCTTTCGGCAATTCTTATGAACGAATCGGCCAATGGATATTTTCCTTCATCTACATAAGAGATGCCGAGAAGGTAAGCGCTGCGTGCGGCGCCATAATCAAACTTTACCTTTTGAGCAAGCGTGTAAGCCTGCTGAAGGAAGACGATCGATTTGGGAAGATCAGTGTTGGCGTACGCATTGCCGATATCGATGAGAAGATTGACTTTGGAGCTGTCTTCTTTTTTGTCTTTCAACTGGGACTCCAACTGATCGGGGTCAGACTGAGCGTGAGCAGGTGTGGAGTACAGGGCGAGTGCGAATAAGACGAAGCGTATAAATCGAGCCATAGTATTTATGATTGCAACTGGATCAAATTTGATTGGCGTATAAGTAACGCGGCGGACGCGGCGAACCGCAGCGGACGCAACGTTTACCTAATAAAAGACTGATTTCTTTGCGATCGTCGCGGTTCGCCGCGTCCGCCGCGTTACTTATACGCCAATCAGACTTAGGAAAGTCATTGCTTATGCCCACAATATAGAGAACAATTCTCCAACCCTCCTACCCATTTTTAGGTATTTCATCCCCCACTAATTCACGAATCACTGGTATTGATCCGCCCCTGCTCCGCCGGTAGTTTTGACCCATCAAATCAATCAACATGCAATACCTCCGCCAGATTTCTTCCGCCCTCCTACTGCTGATCTCAGGCAGCATCGCTGCACAGGAAGAACAAAAGACAGATCGTGTTACCCCTAAGGAATTCTCCATTCCCGCCACGCCCATATTCGATCTGATGGGTGTAACCACCGCACAGGTGAACCGCACTTCAGATATCAAGGACTTCAAGGTGGATTGGTCATTCAAATCCTGGAAACTTAACCCGAACCTCGCCATACAGGCCCAACCTGTGTGGGAACTCCTTTACAACCGCAAGAACCTCGAGAAATACCAGGAAGCGTCTCCTTTCATGCGCAGGCTTGCTTCCGTGGACCTGTCTGTCGGTTCTGTGCAGGATGAAAATACCGACCGCCGGATCGGTTTCGCATTAAAGATGAACCTCCTGAAATCAAAGGATCCTCTGATGGCAAGAGAACTCTATGCCGGCATCAGTGATCAATACAACGCAGAAAAGAAAGAACTGGAGGAAACATTGAAATTACTGGAACATCAACTGGACACCACCACCAACGTTCTCTCAAAACCAGACCTCCGCAGCCAGATCCTTTCGACACAAGAACAGCTGAACTCGATCAATTCAAGACGCAATGCCGAGATCAACTCCCGTGCAAAGGTTTTTATCAATGAGAACTGGAACGCGTCTTCGCTTGATTTCGCCATCGGCAAAGTGAATTCCTATATACAGGACAGTGCAGGAACATTGAAAAGCCTCCGCAAGAACCGCAGTACCGCATTCGGCGCCTGGCTGAACGGAAGCGTCGGCCTGGGGAAATACTGGCTCCTGTCCGGTTTGCTTCGCAGCAGCTGGTATGAAGAAGAACTGAATTTCCTGATGACGGATAATGACACGGGAGAAGAAGTTTCGCAGAAAGCCTTTGCAAAAAATAAACTGTTCACCATGGGTTTCAACCTCCGCTACGGAAGCCCGGTATACACCTTCTTCTTTGAATTTCTGTACGAAAAGAAAAGTTTCAAATCTGCCGCTGCAGCACTCAAGGAAACATTTACGCCGGCTTCCAACTTCGAGATCATCGAACCAAGTGTTGCCTGGGATGTGGTTCATCCAAACAGTGTAAGTATTGGGGGCGACTGGCGGATCAGCCGCAGCGTAGTCATCAACTATGGCATGCGCTGCGTATTCGATAAGAACTGGAAATTCCAAACATTCACCCCCATCGCCACCATCGCGTGTATGATGAGATAAAATAAATACCATGCTACCCATCCTATTGCTCTTTCTGAATTCTATTTCGCTTCATGATCCGCCATCACAGGATAAACAATTGCAACCAAACGAAGCTGTTGTGGTAAAAGTCAAAGCAAACGAAGCCCATAACCGGACAAGCGTTCAACTGCAAAAAGGACAGCTATACGAGATCACTGCCACGGGACAATGGAAAGACGGCACCTGTGCCGCAACGGATGCGGCAGGATTCAAAGCCAGTGATTGCAATAGTCCGCAAGCAGGTGTTGACCTTGGGCTATCCAGCATGGAAGCACTAAAGCGGGATAAGAGTTCAAACTGGCTTTGCCTGACAGGCAGCATTTATAATCAGACCTCGAACAGTTTTGAAAACATCTTGCCCGACCAGCAATTCAGCATCGGCAGGTCGGCGAAGATCAAGCCCGCTGTCAATGGTAAACTGGTTCTTTTCGCCAATGATATTGTATCAGGGTATGGTAATAACACAGGCCAGTTAACAGTCACGATCAAACGCATTCAATAATCAAAAACTAATCATTAAACCAGCAAACATGAAACAAACACACGTAGTTCTTCTCGCCACCTGCCTGCTATCCGGCCTATCGGGGATCAGTCAGAATAAAATTGCACAAACCAGGGCACAGTTATTAAAACTTTCTCCCGCATCAAAACTTAACTGGTATGCCACTGCCATGACGAAGCTGACGTTAAAAGGCAGCAGCAACTCAGGCTCTTCTGTATTGTCTACCAGAACGGAATCTGGCAACAGAACCGAGATTGGGATTGGATTGACCGGCTCAGAAGATGGTTTCACTCCAAACGGCAACACGCGCCAGGAAACAGGTGGCAACTCTGTTTGCACCTATCAGCCGATGCGTGTAAATTATGTAACCTCGCGTGATTTTAACCTGTTCGATGAAAATGCAGGTATTTATCCGGGTCAGTTTTTTACGGTCAATTCAATATTAAATAATTCCTTTTCTGCGGCAACAACACCTCAGAGAAAAAATTACCAGATAGGGATCAGCATCTTCAATCCCAATAACCCTGGACCTGGCTTTCTGAATATAGAAGATCTGACGAGGAGCCCTTTGCCTGAGATCCAACGCCAGTTACTGGCACCAAGTTTCGGAGCGGCTATTCCCGCACAGGGAGTATTAGACATGTCGGAGATCACCTCTACTGCCATGTTGAAAGCCAAATTTGAAACAAGCTCAGGCATCTTTCTCCCGTTACAGGAACTGGGCATCCCTGCGGAGATCACCGCCGGCTTCCAGGGATCTGGAAATACAAGTAATACAACCCGGAAGAAAGTATATATGCTGAACTTTATTCAACCTATGTACACGCTCAGCGTTCTTACTAACCACAACCAGCTTTTCCAGTCGCCAAATTCACACACTGGATTAACCAATGCAGGTTATGTGGAGTCTGTAACCTATGGCAGAAGGGTGGTGATCCTGATCTCTTCCACATCAAGTCTCTCGAGAGTGAAAGCGGCGATGAGTGCGGCAATAAGCGCAGAGATCAATGGAACAGAAGCCGCGGATATCGAAGTTGGCTCAAAAGTAAGTGGAGAAACATCAGCATCGCTACGGGAAGTTGCTACAACGTTTCATGCACAGATCTATGGAGGCGAAGGCCGATATGCGAATGCGATCTTCAGCAACATACTGGAGTTCCGGGATGCATTCAAACAATACATTAACTCCAGTTCCGCCAGCAGATTCACCGCAAACACAACAGCATTGCCTTTGCATTATACTATCAGAAGGATCTCTGATGACGCATTGCTTTCTGTTCGTTCTATCGGAAACTATGATGAATTGGTTTCCTGCAATACTTCTAATTTCAAGGTAGAGATCCAATACAAAGGATTCACGGTAAACAAGGTGGTGGAATTGTTCCCGGATAGTGAAGAAGACATCTATGGAGATTTTTCTTTGCAGAGCATTACGACCAATGGCAGCACCAGTAGCAAAAATTTGAAAATAAAAAGCATTTCCAAGAGCAACGCAATCTCTAAAGGAGCGAACAAAACAGATGATGACGATATCACTGTTATGGCTATGAACAATATCAGCGAGACAAACCTGAAAGCAACAACACTGAATTTTTCCCAGGATATCCATGATTGGGAGCCGGCACATGAACCAACGTACAAACCTGAATCATCCGCTGAGCTGAAATTCAACTTTGCAAATGAAGCGGATGATATTTCAAGAATGACGCCGGGCTCTTCTAAAACTTTTACAAAGAATATCAAGCTTATCGAGTCTGGTCCGCTTGGAGAGTCGAAGATCACTTTGCTTGTGAAGATCAGGGTAACGAAGAGTTAAAATAATCCGGGAGGCAGAGGTTCCCGCAGATTTACGCAGACATAAAACAGATACGCAGATAGAACTCTAAAAACGGAGTAATATCTGCGTATTTGCGTTTTATTTTCTGCGTAAAGCTGCGGAAAACCACCAGCCATTTTCTCCCTCGGGGAAAAAACATTTAGAATTTGTTTTTTCCCCATTGTGTTCAGCAAGGCTTTCCTGAATTTTAGTTAAAAAAAACTCATGGATCATCAAAATAACCCGGGTTCCCCACTCGATGAAAAAATGATGCAATACTGGCCTTTACTCACACGTGAGCAAAAAGAAACGATTCTGACGATCATTCAGTCATTCACAAGGCCCGACGGACACTATCATACTGATAAATACAGCGAAGAATTGAAACAGGCGCTGCAACGGGTTAAAGCAGGTGAATATTATACGCATCAGCAGATAAAAGAAATTCTTAAAAAGATAAAATGATCATGAGTATTCTTTGGGACAAACGGGCATTTGAATCATTCACACGTGAACTTGTACGCGCCCGCAGACGCTCATTTCATCGGGCCGGTGAAATGGAAGAAGAGATCATTTCGGCAATAACTAAACTAGCGGCAAACCCGCAAATTTATCCGCCAGATAATTTTATGCGTGGAAACAAAGGTGCATTCCGGATATTCCGGTTACAGGGTCTGAATATCTCTTACCACATTAGTGAAGAATCCTCTATTTTTATTCTGCGGGTATTGCATTGGAGAAGAACAAATAAATAAAACGCACCGAAGAAATGGGCGCTGTAAAACGCATTCTATTTATCACCTCTGTCTCGATCATTATCATCATTCTTTTCTTCAGAATACTCATTGCGTTATCACCTCTTGAGTACTCCAGCCATCACACCGGGACAGTTGTTAATACGGTCATGCACATCTGGCTTGCCATAGCTATCGCGTTTACGCTAACCGGGACACTTCGTGATAAAGACAATACACTCACAATTGTGTTTAAAATCCTCCTGACATTACTTGCATCATTCCTTGCAATAGCAAGTCTCGTTGTGTTATCTTTTCTAAATATGTGTAACTCTGTCAACAAGAAAACTCTTTACCACAATAAAAAGTCAGCTTCTGTAACAATTGTTGTCGGGGAATATGGTTGCGGGGCAACTGACAGCGGGCCTTCCGTGCCCGGTGTATTTTGCGTAAGACCTGTGATGCCGGGGCTGAACTGGGCAACCCGGCTCGATACGCTGGCGATCGACACCAGGCAATGGGTCAGCGTACCGGATCGCTAAAAGTTTGTACCATACAGTTACCGGTATTGTTAAATCCCATCGGTCAGAAAGTGTTGATGAGATCTTCCTCAGGCCTGTATCCACATGGCCAACGCCCTACGCTGTTTATTTACTTGATATTACAAAACGGAGCTTACGAGATGCCGTGCACACGTTTGAATTTAAACTTAAGCCGGATTTCGTGCAACACTTGTTTGCTGCCTCCTGCCTATACTTCCTCCTTGTTAATCCATTTCCCCACCGCTGGCGGCTGATAATTTTTCATCTTTTCCAGAAGAGAGTCTATATTACTATCTGCCAAAAGCATGTCCTGGTTCACTTTTTTCAAAAACCCTTTTTTCACCATTGTATTAATTAGTGACAACAATTCCGTATAAAAACCATCCGTGTTTAAAAGCCCTATCGGCTTACCGTGCAAACCCAACTGAGCCCAGGTGAGCATTTCGAAAAACTCTTCCATCGTTCCGAAACCGCCGGGAAGAGTGATCACGCCGTCGCATAAGTCATTCATTTTTGTTTTGCGTTCGTGCATGGTCTCTACAATAATAAGCTCGGTCAGTCCGGCATGCGCAATTTCCTTTTGCCGCAGAAAATCGGGCAGCACCCCGATCACTTCCCCCTTTTGATCGAGAACACCATTTGCTACCGCCCCCATCAGACCTATACTTGCACCTCCATATACCAGTCCGATATTTCTTAATGCAAGATTCTTCCCAAGCGCATACGCTTGCTCTTCAAATACTTTATCTGTTCCAAAGCTGGAGCCGCAAAACACAGTTACTCTTTTCATTGCTGAGAATTAGAACATCAAAGATAACGGATAGATCGTAGCCGCATATCCGGATACATCCCTGACACTCCCCGGCATACAAACTTCCATTAGAATGAAATCATTGCACACGCCCCCAGCACAATCAGCGCTGTAGTTCTTCCCAAAAAGTACACAACCATAGTAATAACCCTCCTGCTCATCCGGCATTCTGAAGAACATTCCTTCCGTGTTGATCCCATGCGGGAAAAAAGTACAATACTTTCCGCTAAATATGCATTGACCCCAATTCTTTGCAGTTCTAGCTTTGTGTTATGAAATCAATCAGCAATACAAATCAAAATATAATGAGATCAACTCTTCTATCCGGCATTGCTCTTGCAGCATCAATATTTACTTTAAATAATCCAACAATGGCACAATCTATCAAAGCAGAAAATGATCCGCTGATATTTACCGAAATAAGAGGCTTTCTTAAGGCGCTGAATGCAGGCGGTGGCAAACCTATTGAACAACTTAGCCCCACAGATGCCCGCCAGGTACTGGTTGAAGCACAGAAATCTGTGGAGGTCGACTACTCGGGCATTACTGAGTCCGAGAAAACAATTACTCAAAATGGAGAAACTGTTACCATACATATCACAAAGCCCAAAGACGCAAAAGCCAATTCCGCGGTTTTTATTTTTATCCATGGCGGCGGCTGGGTATTGGGAGACTATCCCACACACAGACGACTGGTACGTGACCTTGTTGTAGCAAGTGGAGCTGTTGCCGTATTCCCGGACTATACTCCTTCTCCTGAAGCACGTTATCCCAAAGCCATTAACCAGATCTACGCAGCAACACAATGGGTGGCTGAAAACGGTAAAGAGATCGGCGTGGACGGAAAAAACCTGGCAGTCGTGGGAAACAGCGTTGGAGGAAACATGACAGCTGCTATTGCGCTTATGGCAAAAGATAAAAAAGGGCCGGCAATCAAATTGCAGGTACTTCTCTGGCCAGTAACAGATGCAAACTTTGAAACCGGCTCTTACAATCAATTTGCCGAAGAACGCTTCCTTACTAAAAATATGATGATCTGGTTCTGGGATAATTACCTCCCTGAAAAAGATAAGCGCAAAGAGATCTATGCGTCTCCATTACAGGCAACGGGAGAACAACTTAAAGGCCTCCCTCCTGCTCTTGTGCAGACCGCAGAAAATGACGTGCTGAGAGATGAGGGCGAAGCTTATGCACGTAAACTTAACGAAGCCGGCGTATCAGTTACCCTGACCCGATATTCTGGGCTGATACACGACTATGGCCTGCTTAACCCGATCGCCCATGTGCCTGCAATCAAAACCGCCATCTTCCAGGCAGCCGCAGTGATCAAACAGGCCCTCAGGTAATACAATCACTCAATAGAAATCCAATCTCGTTTAGTTAAGAGATCGTCCTATACCAGCTCGATGGCCGATGGCTGATGGCTGATGGCCGATGGCCGATGGTTGATGGCTGATGGCCGCAATTGGATGGAAGCTATGGCTGCTAATTGGTATAGGGTATTGACACTGGTAGGTATATGTATTTTCGGCCAACGGCAATCGGTCATCGGCCATCGAATGAACTTTCGGAAAGTCCTTAATTAAACGACATTGAATATAAATCCGGAACGGTCTTCATTATGGAGACCGTTTTTATTTGGCCGGCCCCTGGATAAAAAATAATCTCCCGGATCATCAGCATCCCCATTTTCGTTTAATTGTGTTGCACATCTTTGAAAGATGCCTGATTTTTACGCTGGCTACAACTTCTGGAAATCAATCGCATTGAAAAGATCGAATCCTCCTTCGGATGCCCGGTTGAAACCTGATCGCCCATACAGGGCCAGGTATAAACCATGACAAATGGTTTGTCTTTTCGAAACAGGCATATACCTGATCCGTGGACTCACACTGCAACCGCCCTGGGACAGCCCCCATCTCCTTCCAGCTCCCGGAGAAGTGCTATAAAATTTTCAGGCGGATCAAAATGAATGTTCTCTGCATCGAGCGTATATGGAAGTACGATCACCTCGCCTTCGTGTAACCAATACAACTTATCACTCACAGATCCCGGTCCTTCCTTGTTCATGCCGTAAATAGCAGGAATCATACGATGGATCGCCTGCAAGACTTTCATATCTGTTATCCGGTGCATCAGCGCCGCATGCCGGTTAGGAAGACCTATCAGCATACCCTTATATTCCGGATCCGGCTTCTCTTCCAAAAAATTGAACAGGATATTTGGCGCGTAGAAGTGATTCTCCACGACAAAACTGATCGGGATCCCGTCAAAATCCTGCTCAAATAAATTCAAGGGGTACTTTTTCCTTGTATTACGGATCCCAAGGCCGAAAAGCTCTTCGGTACTTAACGGCCATTGAATACTTTGCTCAGGCCTTATATTGACGATACTGTCCGGAAAATCGAAGACAAGCAGTGCATACAGACCTTCAGCCATCAACTTGCCCATTGCAAGACCAGTTTTAATGGCGGAAACATACTCCTCCGGGTATAGCCGGACGCCTATCAAATCGCGCACACAAGCAAAGTCATGAGCTTTGCCACTAAACTCTTTTTCAAATGAAGCCGCCTTCCGTATCCCGTCGAAATGATTGCTGATCATTGCCCCCCATTCTTCAATCGGCTGCAACCGGCAAAACTGTGCAAGATTTATCAAACCCATTTTCTCTGAAGAGCGACCATTCCCTCCGGGACCGGATACTGCCCCTTCAGCAATGGCATAACTGACATCACTTCCTTTGAAGTAATCTGATACATATCCCATGAACATAACAAACTCTTCTTTGCTAAAGAACCCGGCCCATTCCGGAACCCGGCTATCCTGAAAATTAATAGTTGACACCTTACTGATTTTTACTGTTTAACAATCTGGTTTAACCCACCGATCAAACTATCAAACCCATCCATACACATTTACTGACACCGGTATAAAACTACCTTCAGCGCCAGGTTAAACCTTGGGAAAAAAACGTCAAAAAATGTTTTTTTCCCCGAGGTTTCGTTTTCGAGAAATGCCAATTTTGAAATACCAGCTGCAACAAGGTCAGCCCGTACAACGCAATATTATTACTGTCATTATTAAGAAAACAACCCGTGCATTAACGGCGGACAGGGGCCGGAAGAAGGACTATGGAAGTGCCCGGCAGGATACGGACGAGTCAGATCTGCTGTCGGTAGCAAATTATAAAAGATGGATACCAGCGCACCCGGTGCCAGTTATGAGAAGGTTCTTAGTATTTGACAACCGGCAGCCTTTTCCGCCCATTATTGCTTACATTGCTGCATCCCTTAAAGCAATCATATATATGAGACAAAAACTTCTTGCGGTTACGGCGATATCGCTGCTGGCTTCCGCAGCGGCAAACGCCCAGGCCAAACTAGTGGAAAAAGTGACCCGCCAGGGCTCTGAGCTGGTTATCCCTTACGAAAAATATGTTTTACCTAACGGACTGACCGTGATCGTTCACGAAGACCATAGTGACCCTGTGGTACACGTAGACGTTACCTATCACGTTGGCTCTGCCCGTGAAGAGATCGGCAAATCAGGATTCGCGCACTTCTTTGAACATATGATGTTCCAGGGGTCGGACAACGTAGCCGACGAACAACATTTCAAGATCGTCACTGAATCAGGCGGAACGCTCAACGGCACCACCAATACAGACCGTACTAACTATTTCGAAACTGTTCCTTCCAACCAGCTGGAAAAAATGCTGTGGCTCGAAGCAGACCGCATGGGTTTTCTCCTCGACGCTGTAACACAGAAAAAATTTGAGATCCAGCGCGAAACAGTAAAAAATGAACGCGGTCAGCGGGTGGACAATAGCCCTTACGGACTTCTCAGCGAGGTAATGGCGAAGAATATGTACCCCTACGGACACCCTTATTCATGGCTCACCATCGGATACATTGAAGATCTCAACAGAGTTAACGTGAATGACCTCAAGAATTTCTTCCTTCGCTGGTACGGACCCAATAACGCAACACTGACCATCGGCGGAGATGTTACCTCAAAGCAGGCCCTCGCGCTGGTGGATAAATACTTCGGAAGCATCCCGCGCGGACCAAAAGTTGAAAACATGAAGCCTATGGTGCCGGTTCTCCCAACCCATCGCTTTGCTTCATATACTGACAACTATGCACGCCTTCCGATGCTGGTGAAAACATACCCTAGTGCTCCAAGCTATCACCAGGATCAGGCGGCCCTCGCCTGCCTTGCCCAGATACTTGGCCAGGGTAATAACTCCGTGCTTTATCAGCAACTCGTAAAAAAGCAACTGGCATTGAACGCCGGTGCTTTCGCAAGCCCGCAGGAATTGTCCGGCTCTTTCATCTTCCAGATCATTCCTTTCCCTGGCAAACCATTGTCAGAAATGTATTACCTGCTTAACAATGCGCTGGACTCTTTTGAAAAAAGAGGCGTAACTGATGATGATATCGCCAAGTTCAAGGGTGGCTATGAATCCCAGATGATCAACGGCCTTCAAAGCGTATCAGGAAAAGTCTCTCAGCTGGCAGCATTCAACACATTTACAGGCAATCCGAATATGATCGGGAAGCTGATGAAAATGTACCAGGCTGTAACAAAAGAAGACGTAATGCGGGTATATAACAAGTATATCAAATTGAAACATTGCGTTACGGTAAGCGTATTGCCCAAAGGCGCTGACGAGAAAATGCTGGTAGCAAAAGATAATTTCACCATTGATACCACCGGATATACCCCGCCTCATTACGGATATGACGGACTTAAATATGTAAAAGCGAAGGACAAGTTCGACCGTACCAAAATGCCAGGCAATGGCCCGAATCCTGTCGTAAAGGTTCCTGCGTTCTGGAAAAAAGATCTGAATGGCGGCATCAAAGTGATCGGAACAGAAAATACTGAACTTCCAACAGTCACCCTTTCTATCAAGATCCCGGGCGGCCATCTCCTTGAGTCAAATGATATGTCGAAAGCCGGTCTTGCGTCTTTCTTCACGGATCTGATGAATGACGACACAAAGAATTATACAGCTGAAGCAATGAGCCGTGAGTTGCAGAAACTCGGCAGCTCTGTTTCTGTATTCAGTGGTAACGAGGACATCACCTTTCAGGTACAAACACAAAAGAAAAACCTCGATGCGACACTGGCCCTGCTGGAAGAAAGAATGTTCAACCCAAAATTCACTCCCGAAGCGTTCGAACGTTTTAAAAAGCAGAACCTGGAAAGCTTCCGCATGGCAAAAACACAGCCTACATCTATTGCGGAGAACGTGTTTGCTAAAATCAACTATGGCAACAACCATATCCTGGGGATCTCCGGTGATGGAAACGAAGAAACAGTGAAAAATATCACACTCGCAGACATCCAGGCATACTACGACAATAATATGACCTCTCAGGGTACAGACGTAGTCGTTGTGGGAGATATCACTGAAGCAGAGATCCTTCCTAAACTTGCATTTCTGAGCAAGCTCCCAAATAAGGCTGTTACCATCCCAGCCATTGCCGCCGTGCCTGCTGTTGACAAAACAAAGATCTATCTCGTAGATGTACCAAAAGCAGCGCAGTCTGAGTTTCGCGTTGGTTATGTGACAGGTATGAAATATGATGCTACTGGTGAATACTACAAATCCGGGCTCATGAACTATAACCTGGGTGGCGCGTTCAACAGCCGTTTGAACCTGAATCTTCGTGAAGACAAGGGCTGGACTTACGGCGCGAGCAGCTATTTCTCTGGCGGCAAACAAACCGGTGAATTCCAGTTCGGTGCTGGTATCCGTGCAAATGCAACTGACAGCGCACTGATCGAAGTAATGAAAGAGATCAATGGCTATACAGAAAAAGGTATCACTGACGAAGAACTGGCTTTCATGAAAAACGCAATCGGACAACGCGATGCCCTGCGTTATGAAACAGGCTTTCAAAAAGCTGGCTTCATCGGAAATATCCTCGAGTACAACCTTCCTGCGGATTACGTTGATCAGCAAAGCAAGATCGTTGCAAACATGTCAAAAGCCGAGATCGATGCACTGGCTAAAAAATGGCTGAATTCAGGAAAAATGAACGTACTAGTAGTGGGCGACAAAGCAAAGATCCTTCCTGGTCTGCAAAAGCTCGGTTATGAGATCATTGAACTCGACTCTGACGGAAAACCGGTTGAGAAAAAAGCATTCTAGGGGCTAAGAGTTGAAAAGATGATTAAGAGGGGAAGAGGCTTTAGCTAAAAGAAATTTGCTTCGTAATTGGCTAAGGCGTTTTCTCTGATAAATTCGAATTTAGTATGTTAGAATAAATCCGGGGACGTTAAGAATTTTGCCGGATGAAAGAAGGGCTTAGAGACATGGCAGTCGCCAACTCTAAGCCCTTCTTAATTATTTAAAGAATAGCCGTTTAACACGATTGTATTGAGTGATTGAGTCACGGTGACGAAAAAAAGTGTACCGATTCTCTACAATTTCCCCGTTAAAACGGACGGTAAGTGTACCAGAACTGTACAAACTTCCTACCGGCCACTTACCATCTAACCGTCATCTCTACCTCCTCTCTCCGATACCCCTTCAAGTACAAAGTCCTTCCCCTTCACTTCCAATATATTCCTGGGCACCGTCTTTTTATCTCTACCCATCCTGTTACCGCAAAGCAGGTTCTTCCCCACTCGCCGATACCCGATCAATGAACCATCCCATTCGCGTCCATTCGCGTCTATTCGTGGCCATTCGTGGCCATTCGCGAAGCATTCGCGCCAATTCGCGCCAATTCGCGCCAATAAGAAAAGCGGCCCTGGTGAGAGGAGCCGCTTTTTTCCGCTAAGCAGTTAGATAGGCGCGGATACAAAACCAACAAAGTGAAAATATAGTTAAGCAGTTAATTCTGGTTGCGATCACGCGAACCGCATAATAGAGACAAAAGCTTCATTCGTTGTGCTGCACAAAACCGCACTTTTTTTTTAAGATTTTTTTTACCCGGGCAAAAAAAATATCAGCCTGCTAACAGACTGATATTTACATATTAAAAATATAATTCACTCAATTCTTAGATCCAGGAACCGATAAAAGCTTCGTTGGCCTTCGCCTCTTTTATTGCCTGCAATCTTCTCCGGCGCCTGCGCACTTTTGCTTTGTGAACGCTCATCGTCCAGATCATCAGGATGATGAACAGTGGGAAAATGAGACCCAGGAATGAGACCCATTTGCCGCCATACATTCGGCGCATGGGACGTTTAAGCCTTTCCGCGATCAGGTACATGCTTGGCACCATGAACAATGTCATAAAGAACGCGAATGCCAGACCAAAGATGATCGTCCATGACAATGGCTTCCAGAACGCTACGTTGTCTCCGCCAAAGAAGATATGCGGGTTCAGGTCTGCAAAAAGAGTAATGAAGTTGATATTGAAACCGACCGCGAGCGGGATCAGCGCCAGGATCGCCGCCAGCGCTGTCAGCAATACGGGAATGATCCGCGTCTTACCCGCCTGTACTACCGCTTCCCGCGTCTTCAATCCCCGTCCCCGTAATTCATCCGCAAACTCGATCACCAGGATCCCATTCTTGATCACGATACCAGCCAGGCCAAGAATACCGACACCTGTCATAATGGTCGATAATTCCATACCAGTGATCGCAAATCCAAGCAACACCCCGATCACACTGAACACGATCTCCGTAAGAATGATCACTGACTTACTCATCGAGTTGAACTGAACAACCAGGATCAGCAGGATCATCAGCAAGGCGATCATCAGGGCTTTTCCAAGAAAAGCACCCGTCTCCGCCATTTGCTCGCCTTCTCCAGTCTGCCTGATCGTAACATCATTCGGCTTCTCTTTGAAATTCGCAATGGCAGAAGCAAGCTGCTCATTCACGCCCGCCGGAGTGTATCCCTGAGACTCGAGTACATTCGAGCGCAGTGTGATCACTCTTTTCTGGTTCTTTCTCTTTACGCTACCCAGCGTACTGGTATAATCAACCTTGACGACCGAAGTGATAGGAATACTCTTCACCGCACCACCTGCAGCCATATCCTGGAAACGGATATTCATGTTCAACAGATCAACCAGGTTCTTACGCTGCAGTTCATTATTACGTAACTGGATCTTATATTCGTCTTCCCCGTCTTTTACTTTCGAGATCTCCTTACCAAACAAAGCCGTTCTGATCTGCATCCCGATCTGAGCAGTAGACACGCCTTCACGCATTGCTCTCTCACGATCTATTGTCATAGAGATCTCCGGATTACTCAGATCCACATCCATTTTCAACTCTTCAACTCCCGGCGTATTCACCGAATCCAGGTAGTTTTTCAGCGAAACGGCTGTCTTGATCAGTTCATCAAAATCTTCACTGGCTACTTCGATATTCACCGGCGGATCTGTCGGCGGACCACCCTGCTCCTGGTTTACAGAAAGCTCTGCTCCCGGAATACCTTTCACCACCGCCCTGATCGAATCAAGATAAGGTCTGGACGAAACACCATGTCTCTTTTCAAATTCAACAAACGACACCTGTATACGGCCGAGTTCCGGCCTGGTGCTTCTATCGCCAGAGGTTGGATCGCTTGCGCCGATCGCAATATTCGTGATCACACTTTCTACGATCTTGTTCCGCTTTCCGTCTTCCATTCCCAGCACTTTATACACTTTCGTCTCCAGTGTTCTCGTCACAGAATCTGTGTATTTAACATCTGTACCCACCGGAAGCTTCAGGTACACATACACCTGGTTAGGGTCTGCACTTGGGAACAATACCACAGGAAGTTGCCTGGCCACGAAGAAAAAGATGGTAACAATGAAAAGAACAACAGCGCCAAGTAAAAGGTGCACCGGCCTCCATCCCTTCAAAGCCCACCGCAGCAAACTCTCATAATGACTCATGATCCATGGCAACACACGATTCTGGAAACTATGGATCATGCCATCGATCACATATGCATTCAGGATCATCAGCAATCCAAAAAAGATCAATAGATTTCCAAAGAAAGTCGATCCAAAAAGATCCAGTAACAATCCCATTCCAAAGAAGATCCAAAGCAATGGCTTACGAAATACAGCTGATTTCGCTTTTTTATGTTCGCCCTCCGCGTGGTTCATAAAGTCTACCGCAAATACCGGGTTCATGATAAAGGCTACGATCAATGAAGCCGCCAGCGTGAAGATCAGCATTGCCGGCAGGTATACCATGAATTTACCAATGATGCCCGGCCAGAACAAGAGCGGAAAGAAGGGCGCCAGCGTGGTCAGCGTTCCCGCCAGTACCGGCACAAAAACCTCACCCGCAGCCATCATGGCCGACTTCTCTGAGCTGATCTTTCCCTTGCCTTCCACAAAGATCCTGTGTGTATTCTCGATCACCACGATCGCATCATCCACGATAATCCCCAATCCAAACAACAGGGCAAACAGCACGATAAAGTTCAGCGTAACGTGCGATCCTATGATCAGATCCGCTGCCGGCAGGAACATGAATGCCACAAACATGCTCAGCGGAACAGACAGCGCCACAAAGAAGGCATTCGTTACTCCCATAAAAAACATCAGGATCAGCAACACCAGCACAAACCCGATCACGATAGAGTTTACAAGTTCATTAAAGGACGTCCTGGTTTGCTTACTCTGATCACCTGTGATCACTACTTCCAGATTTTTGGGAAACTGGGAAGCCTTCAACTCGTCTGTAATCCTTTTCACACTCTCAGAAGTTTCGATCAGGTTCTCCCCGGCACGTTTGATGATGTTGAGCGTAATCACATTCTTTCCATCAAGACGGGCATAACTCTCCGTTTCCTTGATAGTATCTTTTATCGTAGCAATGTCTCTCAGGTAGATCGGCGAGCCTTTTGTATTGCGGACTACGATCTTCTGAAGATCCGAAGCCTCTTTGATCTGACCTTTTACCTGGAGGGTACGTTTCATATTCCCCACTTCAAGCAGACCACCGGAAATATCGAGGTTCTCACGGGCAACAGCGCCTTCGATATTATCGAACGTGATACCAGTAGCTTCCATCCGGCTATTGTCTACGTTGATCTGGAATTCTCGTTCCGGCGCACCAACCAGATCAACCCGGTTGATCTGCGAAAGTTCTTCCAAACGATCCTGCAGGTCTTCCGCATATTCTTTCAGCTTTACCGGACTGTAATCACCACTCACGTTCACATACATGATCGGTTGATCGGAAAAGCTGACCTCCAATGCTGTTGGTTCCTGTGTGAGGTCGGTGGGCAGATCCTGTTTCGCCTTATCGATCGCATCCTTCACCTTCTGTAAGGCTATATCCACTTTTACATCTGTTCCAAACTCAACAGTGATAGCCGAAAAGTCCTGCAAAGAAGTACTCGTTGTTTTTGAGATCTTGGCGCCGGTGATCCCCTTGATCTGTTTCTCGATCGGCTGGGTCACCAGGTTCTCCATATCCTTCGGAGAGTTACCCACGTATACTGTCTGTATATAAATAGTCGGGATAACGATATCCGGAAACTGCTCCTTGGGCAGGGTCACAAACTGGTTGACGCCCCAAAGGGTAACAATGATCATCAGCAGGTACACTGATGTCCTGTTCTTTACGCTCCAGGTAGTAGGCCCAAAGTTTTTGAACTTACCGGTGAGATTTTCTAAAGCACTCATTGTATAATTTGTTGTGGACGAAGGATCGTCCCTTAATTTATTCTGGTTATGTTCGAATTAAAAATTCAAAAGTAAAAAGTAAAAAAACTGCTTGAAGGTTATCAGGATCCCCGGATCAGGTGCTCTTTTTTTTTTGACTTTTGAATTCTTAAGTTTAATTCGTCGTTATCACCTGGCCATCATACAATCCCTGGAAACCTTCTGTGATGATCTTATCCCCTGTTTGCAAGCCACTCTTCACTTCCAGTTTGTCGCCATACAATTCGCCTACAATGATCGTTTTCTTTCTTGCAACCAGTTTTCCATTTTCTGTTACAGCTACCAGTACAAATTTTCCTTTATCGTCGTTCTGCAATGTATTAACGGGGATCGTGATCGCATTGGCGGCCTTGTAATCCTGGATCTGCACAATCGCGATCTGGTTTGGACGAAGATCTTTACCCTGCAGTTTTCCTTCGATATAAAAAGCACGGGTGATAGGATCGATCAGCTTCCCTGCAACGGTTACTTTCGTATTCACTACTTTGTTATTCAACTCAGGAAGTGTAACACGAAGGTTTGTCCCAACGCTGATTTTCTCCAGATAGTTTTCCGGCACCTGAACCAATACTTTCAGGTCGCTCGTATTGACGATCTGAATTTGCTGGGCACCGGCAGTAAAGACCTCTCCGGCTCGTACATTCACCGTATTCACCGTTCCGTCAATTTCGGCAGCTACATTGGTAAAGTTCACCTGCTCCTGTGCCAGTTGAACATTGGCTCTTGCCGCGTTCAACTGACTTTGCAATGCATCAACATTGGTCTTCGCATTTAAAACCTGCAGCTCTGTACCGATATTTTCTTTCCAGAGATTTTGCTGACGCTGATATACACTCTTTGCCTGTTCGAGCTGGGCAGCAATACCCGTTGTCTGCTGTTCTGCAGCAATTACCTGCTGGCGCTGCACGGCATCATCGAGTTTTAAAAGCGTTTTTCCTTTGCGTACATAATCGCCCTGCTTTACATAAACCGCACGGACCAATCCACCCTGACCGCGGGGCGCTGCAAACGCCACATTCTGCGCTTCAACCTTACCCTGCAGATCAATAAAGTGTGTGAACGTATCTGTACCAACAGAGGAAAGCGCAACAAGCTTTGCTTTCACACCCACGGTTGAATCTACTTTGGAGATCTCATCTTCCAGTTTAGCGACTGATTCGTTCAGCTCTTTTTGCTGCTTCTTCAATTTTTCCAGCTCAGCTTTTTTGTCTCCCAGATCGCCTTTACTGTCTTTGGCGCCGCCGCACGATGCCACCAGCAGGGCCAGTGAAGCAGACAGCATAATGGTCGATAACTTTTGCATATATCTTAATTTAGAAGTAATGGTTGTTTGATTAAAGTTTACCGGTTGCATTCAGAAAATCAACCTTTGCGATGATGGCATCATACAATGCCGTGATATAATTCGTTTGCGCCTGCTGAAGATCTTTCTGCGCCGTATTTAACTCGATGCTGCTTCCTGTCCCTACTTCGTATTTCCTTTTACTCTGCCTGTACACCTCCTGCGCGAGTTCCATATTCTTACGCTGATAATCCATTGCTGCTATAGACGTTTGCAATGTATTTCTTGAAGACACTACTTCATTATCGATCTGGATCTTCATTGTCTGCAACTGGTTATCCAGCTTCTGTACGGTCAGCCTTGATTCTGCGATCTTTGAATTGGTAGCGAAGCCGTTGAAGATCGGAACAGATAAACGCAGCGAAACAAACGAAGCGGTGAACCAGCTGCCGTTGAACTTGAATTCATTTTCGAGCAATTGTTTGTTATAAGAACCTGCCACACTGAGTGTCGGGATCTTGCTCAATTTATAACGACGGACATTGTAGGCATTGAAATCACGCGTCAGTTCGAGATATTGAAAATCTTTCCTGTCATTATAAGAATAAGTAGAATTCTCCAGGATCCCGCCTCTGATCATTTCATCATTCAGCGTATCTGTAAGAATCAGTGCATCTGCCGTTGGAATGCCGAGCAACAGCTTCAATCCATAATAACCGTTATTGATCGAAGTCAGCGCCTTTGCTCTTTCCGTTTCAAGGTTGGCAAGTGCAACAGTAGCCCTGTCTACATCCAGCTTTTCTGCAAAGCCATTCTTATACATTATATCCGCGTCGTGTTGTTGTTTTTTGACGAGGGCTACGTTGCTATCGATCAGGTCAATCTGGGTTCTGCTTGCTACCAGTTGATAATACACTTTGTGGATGTTGGCTTTTACTGTCTGCCGTGTTACTTCCACTTTCTTGTTTACCCACTCGATTGAAGTACGGCGGGCCTGCAGGCCAACAAATACCTGTCCGTCAAACAGGATCTGGTTCAGCTCGGCCGTTCCGCTGGTGATATACTTTGTACCGAATGTAACGGGGATGAATGTACCCGCTGGCTGACCGATCAGTTCACCGGGCAAAAGTGTTTTTTGTAACTGCAGATTGTCGGTCAAACTTCCGTTGATAGACACTTTGGGTAACGCTGCCGCGGTCGTTTGCCGGTTGGTTTCTTTTTGCAGCAGAACGTCTATTTCCGCATTCCGGATCTCCACGTTATTCTTATTGGCGTAATCGAGCGCCTGCTGAAGCGAAAGTTCGTGCCGCACCGTACTGGCTGTATCGCCGGTTTGCGCACTCGCTGCCGCTGGCAGAAAAACACTGATCAAAAGCCAATAATGCCATCTACTTTTTATTCTCTTCATGAGTAAGGCTTTTTTTTCTTTGTTGGATTTGTTTCTGTATCTGTTTATGTCCTTTGATTGTTGCAATGCCATAAGTGAAATGAATGAGGAACTCTTTCGACAGTTCTCCCAGATTGAATTTGCCCGGCGGAAAAGTGACTACGTTGAACGGGATCATGATACACTCGATCCTGAACCTGGCCATCATATCAATATTGATGTCTTCCCTGTACAAACCATCCCTGATACCCCATTCAAGGTTTTTCCTGAGGGTGTCCATCATGAACTTGTCCTTATGCTCCGTAAACCGCTCATACGCGCGGTAGTGGAACTTCTGCAGATCATGCAGCAGCATCGGGTTCATATCATTGAAATCATCGATCACCTGGTCGATAGTGATAAAGATCTCATCGATCGCATCTTTTGCGGTGGTATTGATAGCAAAACAATCTTGCTCGAGGGTGGAAATATGATTCATTACGACGGCCATGACCAGTTCGTCCTTATCCTCATAATACTGGTACAGTGTTTTCTTGGACATTCCCAGGTGGTTGGCAATATCATCCATAGAAACGGACCTGATCCCGAATTTCATGAATAACTCCTCAGCTTTGGCGGAAATGCGTTCTTTAGCCTCCATTCACACGATAAATTTTGAGCCACAAAACTAGGGAAACTTTTTTTGTGGCAATAGTTTCCATCCCGTTATTTTCCCCGTTCATCCCGTTTTTTCCTCCGCCGGTCAGACCCACGTTTCACTAACTTTGACCCTTCAAATCAATAAACATCATGGCGAACAGCCCTAAAAATACTGGTCAGGACTACCTAAAAAAGATCTTTCGCTATCTGCTTCAAGGGATTATCATCCTCGCGCCGATAGGTATCACGGTATACATTGTTTACTGGCTTTTTGACAAGGTAGATAGCATCCTCCGCCCCTATTTGAATATTCCCGGGCTTGGATTCGTCATCATTGTCGTCTTTATCATCCTTGTTGGATGGATCTCCTCCAACTTCCTCATGGGTAGTTTTATTCATTTCTTTGATAAATGGGTGGAAAGAACCCCTGTTATCAAGTTCATTTATTCCTCCACCAAAGATTTTTTCGAAGCATTTGCAGGTGATAAAAAGCGGTTTGGTAAAGCCGTACTGGCAAATGTGTTTGCAGAAGACGTCTGGATCGTCGGCTTTCTGACCGATGAGGAGATGGAAAAATTCGAAATGGGTGCGGATAAAGTCGCCGTTTATGTTCCCCAGGCTTACAACTTCGCCGGGCAATTATATATCCTCCCACGCTCCCGCGTGAAAAAGATCGAATCGATCAGCTCCGGCGATGCAATGAAATACGCTGTAACAGGTGGAGTCGTGGAACTGGAAGAAGAGAAGATCCATCATAAAGCTGAAGATAGATTATAGCTGCAAGCTAAGGTTTAAAGATCTGACCGGCGTAGGAGTATCGCCAGGCGCGCAAAGTGGCCGCCAAGAATGCTAAGTATTTCTCTGCGTTCTTCGCGGCCACTTTGCGCGCTTTGCGATACTCCCACGCTGATGCTATTTTAGTCAGGATCCGGGACCCCGATACAATGTGAATGCCTCTAATGCTTTTTTGATCTTTCTTCAACTTAATCACCACTCACATGAAAAAAATATTTCTTTCCTTACTATTGGCATTACCCTTTCAGACCCATTCCTGGGGTTTCTTCGGTCATAAAAAGATCAACCTTCACGCCGTGTTCCTCCTGCCTCCGGAAATGATGATCCTCTATAAACCAAACATTGCCTTTATCGAAGAACACGCCGTTGATCCCGACAAACGCCGCTACATGATCCCGGCCGAAGGCCCGCGTCATTACATTGATATCGACCGCTACGGTTCTTATCCATATCCCGATCTGCCGAGGACCTGGAATGCCGCTGCCGAAAAATACACCACCGACACCCTGAATGCCCACGGCATTGTCCCCTGGTGGATCCAAACCATGCTGCTACGCCTCACCAACGCATTCAAAGAGAAAAACCAGGCTGCTATCCTGAAATACTCAGCCGAACTCGGCCATTATATTGCTGACGCTCATGTCCCCCTCCATGCCAGCTCCAACCACAACGGCCAGAAAACCGGGCAAAAAGGCATTCACGGCTTCTGGGAAAGCCGCATTCCCGAACTGCTGGCGGAAAAAGAGTGGGACTTTGTCATTGGCAAAGCCGGATACATCGCTGATCCCGGAAAATTCATCTGGCAGCGCGTACTCGAAAGTGCCGCTGCCGCTGATACTGTCTTAAAACTGGAAAAGCACCTTTCCCACCTTGTGAAACCTGATCAGCGTTATGCCTTCGAAGATCGTAACGGACAGATAATCAGACAATACTCTTCTTATTACACTCGCCTCTACGATCAAAAACTGAACGGCATGGTCGAAAGACGAATGCGCCAGTCCATCTTTGCCATTGCCTCCTTCTGGTACACCGCCTGGGTGAATGCCGGCCAGCCCGATCTCAAAAACCTTACGAATAAAGATTTCTCGCCGGAGGAATTGAAGGAATTCGAAGCGCTTAACACTGCCTGGCGCACCAGGGAGGGGGATGAGCATTAAACAAACTTTCCTCCCCTCCTTTCCCCTCCTTTCTCCTCTTAGCCTTAACTTCGCGCTTCTTATTCAACAAACCCACGACCAGTGATGTACAATTTCAATGCTGGACCTTCTACCCTCCCTAAAGAAGTTTTTGAAGAAGCCAGCCGCGCTATTCTTAATTTCAGTAATACCGGTCTCTCTATTCTTGAAGTAGGGCACCGGACGCCCGCGTTTGAATCCGTTATGGACGAAGCCCGCTCGCTTGTTCGCGAACTCATGAACCTCGACGGCGACCATGAAGTGCTCTTCCTGCATGGCGGCGCATCCACACAGTTTATGCAGGTGCCCATGAACCTCCTGAATGATAAGGAAGTGGCCGCTTATACAGATACCGGCGTATTCGCATCAAAAGCGCTAAAAGAAGCAAAACTCTTTGGTCATGTTGAAGTAGTAGCCAGCAGCAAGGATAAGAACTACACTTATTTACCCAAAGAGTTTCATGTTCCGGCCACAGCGAAATACCTGCATGTCACCAGCAACAATACCATCTATGGTACGCAATGGAAGGATATGTCGATGTTCGAAAAGTTCAACGTTCCCGTTGTAGCTGATATGAGCAGCGATGTGCTCAGCCGCGATATGGATTTCAATAAATTCGATCTGATCTATGCCGGCGCACAGAAGAATGTCGGTGCCGCTGGTGTGAATCTTGTCGTGATCAATAAAAATATACTCGGTAAGGTTGACCGGGTATTGCCTACCATGATGGACTACCGCCAGCATGTGGACAATGGCTCTATGCTGAACACTCCGCCCGTATTCGCGGTATACGTTTGCATGCTTACACTGAAATGGCTTAAAGAAAATGGCGGCGTGCCCGCGATCGAAAAGCTGAACAATGCAAAAGCTACTTTATTTTATGATACACTCGACAGCCTGCCCTTGTTCAAAGGAACTGTCGAGAAGGAAGACCGCAGCACAATGAACGCAGTATTCGTGATGGATAATAAAGAGCTGGAAAAAGAATTCCAGGACCGCTGCAAACAGGAAGGATTATATGGGGTAAAAGGCCACCGCAGCGTTGGAGGTTTTCGTGTATCAATGTACAACGCTTTGCCGCTCGAAAGCGTCGTAGTGATCACTGAAGTCATGAAAGATTTTGCAAATAAAAAAGGATAATAAGTATGGCAATCATTAAGCCGTTCCAGGCCCTGCGCCCAAAACAGGAACTCGCTGACAAAGTGGCTTCAAGGCCTTATGACGTTCTGAACAGCAGTGAAGCAAAGGAGGAAGCAAAAGGGAACCCCTATTCCTTTCTTCATATCACCAAAGCTGAAATCGATCTGCCTGAGGGAACGGATATTCACAGCCAGGCGGTGTATGATCAGGCTGGTCATAACCTGATGGACTTCCAGCATAAAGGGATCATCTTCGCTGAAAGCAAACCCTGCTACTATATTTATCGCCTGATCATGGATGGCCGTAGCCAGACTGGTTTGGTATGTGTATCATCGGTTCAGGATTATTTTGATGATGTGATCAAGAAACATGAATTCACACGTCCGGAAAAAGAAAAAGACAGGATCGACCATATGAAAACGATCCGTGCGCAGACGGGTAATGTATTTCTTGCTTACAACAACGTAACTGAGATCGATACGATCGTTAACAACTGGAAAGCGCAAAATGCGCCTGCCTATGACTTCAGGGCTGAAGACGGCATACAGCATACCTTATGGGTCGTAAGTGATGACCGCGCTGTTGCAGACATCACAAAGATCTTTGCAGAAAAAGTTCCCGCTACCTATATCGCAGACGGACATCACCGCGCAGCTTCCGCTGCAAAAGTGAGCAAAGAGATCAGGAACAGTACAGATGCCGGTTATTTCCTCACAACCATCTTCCCTGCCAGCGAGCTCGCTATCATGGACTACAACCGCGTAGTGAAAGACCTGAATGGATATACGACAAAAGACTTTATCGCCGCCCTGCAGGATGACTTCATGATCACCAGCAGCCCGGAAGCCGTTAAGCCCGCTCACCAGCATGAGTTCGGCATGTATTTGGATAACCAGTGGTACATTCTCACCTGCCGTAAAGACACTTATACAACAGATCCGATCGGCGTGCTGGATGTAACGATCTTATCCAATAACGTTCTTGATAAACTGCTTGCTATTAAAGATCAGCGTACAGATAAACGAATTGACTTTGTGGGAGGCATCCGCGGCCTGGGTGAACTGGAGAAAAGAGTGAACAGCGGTGAAATGAAAGTCGCATTCAGCCTTTATCCGGTAACCATCCAGCAATTATTTGATATCGCAGACAGTGGAAACGTAATGCCGCCCAAAAGCACCTGGTTCGAACCAAAGCTTAGAGACGGACTTCTTACGCACAGCATTTAAATCACAATTGAGATAAAAAGTCAAAATTTAAAAGTAAAACAGTCTGCTGCTGAAACGCTTTCACGATATGCTAACTTTTTACTTTTTAATTTTGGCTTTTTACTTCGTTCTCCTTTATAACTTGTATTTATGAAAAAACTTCTTCTTCTTCCCTCGCTTGTACTTTTCGCTGTGGCGGCTGTAGCACAGGAAGATGCGAAAAGCATGCACGAAACTGCGAAAGGGTATATGCGTTCAGGTGATTTTGACAATGCCATCCTGGTATTGAACAGAGCATTAGTGCAGGATAAGACGAACCTTGAGATGCAGAAAGACCTTGTAATGACATACTATCTCAAAAGGGAATATGCCAAAGCACTCGAAGGGGCAAAACTGCTGATCGACCGGGATGATGCAGACGTGATCTGCTTCCAGATCGCCGGCAACGTCTATAAAGCGCTCGAAGAAGTGAAAGAGTGCGACAAGATGTACAAAAAAGGATTGAAAAAATTCCCTAAGAGCGGCCCTCTCTATAGCGAATACGGAGAATTACTTTTATCCGCGCATAACAGCACGGCGATCGATATGTGGGAAAAAGGAATCCAGGCGGATCCCGGCTATGGCGGCAATTACTATAACGCAGCGCTTTACTACTTCTCTACTGAAGACAAAGTGTGGAGCATTGTTTATGGAGAGATCTTCATCAATATGGAGAGCCTTTCACAAAGAGGTGCTGCGATGAAGGAACTGTTGCTGAAAGCCTATAAAGAAAAACTGTTCAGCCAGGCAACTTTGCAAAAAGACATTGACAAAACAAAAAATGAATTTGCAAAAGCCTTCCTGACCATCATGAACAAGCAGCTGTCACTGACAAATAAAGGTGTGACCGTTGAATCGCTCGGCGCCGTTCGTTCCCGCTTTATCCTCGACTGGTACAACACTTATTCAACAAAATTCCCTTACAAACTCTTCGACTACCAGCAACAACTGCTGCAATCCGGTATGTTTGAAGCATATAATCAATGGCTGTTCGGACCAGTTGACAATCTGGCTTCGTATGATTCATGGACAAAAAGCCATGCAGATCAATACGAAACATTCAAAAAATTCCAGGCAAACCGCGTATTCAGGATGCCGCAGGGGCAATATTATGCAGTGGTAGCGGCTAAATAAACAAAGTTTACCGCTTCGCAACCTTTTGGTTTAAAAGTTCAAAGGTTTAATAGTTCAAAGATCAGGAGACATTGAAGGCAAAACCTATCGTACTTCCTGACTTTTAAACTGTTAAACCTTTAAACTTTTAAACTTTTTTTTCCTAATTTGTTGGTAGAATTTAACGACTTAACGATTGTACTATGACAGAGCCACGCAGACTTTTTGATTGTATAGAATGGCATCTCGAACGCACCCCGCTGGACGTAATGCTTGCCGGGAAAGAGAATGGCAAGTGGAAGACGTACAGCACTCAGGATGTATCCAACATCGTGTCAGATATCGCTGCAGGATTGGTTGCGCTCGGTGCCGGTCCGAACGATATGACAGTAGAAGGCCGGGACAAGATCGCCATCATCGCCAAAAACCGGCCGGAATGGCTGATGGTTGACCTGGCAGTACAAAAGATCGGCGCCATCTTAACACCTGTGTATCCGACGATCAGTGTAAGCGAGCTTGAATTTGTTCTGAAAGATGCTGCGGTCAAATTCGTTTTTGTAAATGATGAAGAACTTTATCTGAAAGTTCTCAGCCTGAAAGACAAACTCCCTTCCCTCCAGCAGATCTTCACGATCGAACATGTTGCCAATGCTACTTACTGGAAAGATATCGCGACCCATGCAACGGATGAATCGAGGGTTCGTGTAAAAGAGATTGCAGATCAGATCAAGGAAAGCGATGTGGCAACGATCCTTTACACCTCCGGAACCACCGGCACACCAAAAGGCGTAATGCTGATGCACAGCAATATCCTTTCAAACATCATCGCCGGCCTTCCCTGCTTTCCTCCAGGGGAAAATATGCGGGCCCTGAGCTTCCTGCCGCTCAATCATATTTTTGAAAAAATGTGCAGCTATCTCTACCTGTTCAAAGGCACATCGATCTATTATGCAGAAAGCCTTGACACCATCGGAGAAAACCTGAAAGAAGTAAAACCGCATCTGTTCACCACCGTTCCGCGTTTGCTGGAAAAGGTATATGACCGGATCATGGCGAAAGGCTCCGAACTCACCGGTATAAAAAAGAAGCTGTTCTTCTGGGCACATGGCCTTGCTGAAAAATTCGAGATCAATCAAAACCAGGGATTCTGGTACAACTTCCAGTTAAGCCTTGCCAATAAGCTCATCTTCAACAAATGGCGTGAAGGGTTGGGTAACGAGCTGAAATGTATTATCACCGGCGGCGCTGCCTGCCAGGTCCGACTCATCCGCATATTCACCGCCGCGAAGATCATCGTAATGGAAGGATATGGCCTTACTGAAACATCGCCGGTCATCTCCGTGAACCGTTTTGACGAAGAAGGCCGCAAATTCGGCACAACCGGTCCTGTTCTCGAAGGAAATGAAGTCAAAATTGCGGAAGACGGCGAGGTGCTTACCAAAGGGCCTCACGTGATGCTGGGCTACTATAAACGACCGGATCTCACTGCAGAAGCCATCGTGGATGGATGGTTCCACACAGGCGATATCGGTATGATCGTAGATAATAAGTTCGTAAAGATCACCGACCGCAAAAAAGAACTGTTCAAAACCAGTGGGGGAAAATATGTAGCGCCATTGACGGTAGAGAACAAACTGAAAGAATCCCCCTTCATCGAACAGGTCATGGTTGTTGGACCAGAACGTAAATTCGTCGGCGGACTGATCGTTCCGGCATTCCCTGCCCTGCGCGACTGGTGCAAGCAACATAATGTTCCTGCCACGACCAATGAAGAGATCATTAAGAATGAAAAAGTGATCAGCATGTATAAAGACGTGGTTGAACGCTTCAACAAATATCTGAACCACGTAGAACAGGTAAAGAAATTTGAACTCCTCCCTAATGAATGGGGAATTGACACCGGGGAGATGACCCCGAAGCTCTCCATGAAACGAAAAGTGATCACAGAAAAATACAAAGACGCGATCGAACGGATTTATGCGAGTGCATGATCAGTAAAGAAAAATGGTTACCAGGGTGCAGATGGCTTCCGTCATCTGCACCCTGATTTTTTATGATAATTTCGCGGTATGCAAATTTCTAGCTGTCTGCAGATCGGCGAATACCACACGGATCATTGCGAAGATTATGTATACAGAGGACAAATCAGGGATGGCCTTACCGTATGCGCAGTTATGGACGGCTGCACGATGGGAGAAGACAGCTATCTCATATCGACGATCACCGGGAAATTGTTGCGTAAGATTGTCATGGAAAAATCTTACCTGCAAACTAAAACTGAAGCCCTGATCAAACCTGCCAATAACAGGTAGCGCTTTGAGCCATTCATCGCTCCCTTATCCCATAAATAAACTTCTTGTAAAAAACCCTCATCGATTCTTTCGAAATCACCGAACTGCATCTTTCTTCATCCGCAAACCCCTTCCGCGCATCGATCCAGGGAGCATCTCCATGCGTAAGTTTCTCCAGATCGGCAGCACTGAGCTTTGCATACCCGTCCGCTACCTGGTGGATCAGATCCAGCTGCTCCTCGTCAATCATTGCCGGCAACACTTCAGACGGTCTTTTTTCCCCCGGCGGAGAAAAGAAAATAAACTCTGTGTACAATAATGACTGATCCCTGAACCGGTCAAATACCGGCCGGCAGACTGGCCCATGCAGCCATGCCTGGAAATCATCATCAATAATCGGCTGATCGAAATAGGCCAGGTGAAATGCCTGCACATAGTACAACAGCTTTTGCAGTTTCAGATGAGACATCTTGCCTCCCCGTTCGAAAATGTACTCACTGAGAATTTTCGCGTCTACTGATTTGATAAAGCCCATAAAATGGATTTGGTTTCAATACAAATTTGCTCAGTAAACAAGGCTATGCCATGGGGAAAAAACAATTTCTCAGCGTTTTTTTCCCATGGCGACTTATCTTATTTCGGTTAAGATATATTGCATCCACTATTAAACCCAGGTGATCCAGCGTAAAAATCGTTAACTTCTGCATTCAAATGCACCCGCATGAAACATACAACATCCCCTATAGAATGCTCCTTTACTGACTATCTCAAACAACACGCACCGGAAAAAGAAGATATCTCCAGCCTCGATCCTGAAGAACTCATCGAGTTGCGAAGGAAATATATCGATCAATTACTACAGGAAGATCATGGCGAATTGGATGAAGTGGCAAAACTTGTTGCAAAAAGCATCAACAACCGCAGACTTGTATCCAATGTGAAAGCAGGACCGGGCGACCAGGACTCTTCCCTCGGAGAACGTCTTGCCGACAAAGTAGCCAGCTTTGGTGGCAGCTGGAGATTTATCATCATCTTCTTCGCCATGCTCATTGGATGGATGATCCTGAATGTTTGGTGGCTTAGCAACAAAGGCTTCGACCCGTATCCTTTTATCCTGCTCAACCTGATCCTGTCCTGCCTCGCATCCATACAGGCACCGATCATCATGATGAGTCAGAACCGGCAGGAGGATAAAGATCGGGAACGTGCTGAACATGACTATAAAGTAAACCTGAAAGCCGAAGTGGAGATCCGCATGCTGCATGAAAAACTTGACCACCTGCTGCTCCATCAAAATAAACGTCTGCTGGAGATCCAGAAAGTGCAGATGCAAATGCTGGAAGGGATTGAGAAAAAGATCAACACAAAAATTCAATAACGCGAATTTCCCAAATGGAAGATCCGACAGTGATCCGATCTAATTATCCTGCGGGCCCAACGCATGATGCCTGATATGTTTGTCCGCATTCACTACCCCTTCTCCATGTCCGCCGCGTTCCACTTACGCCTGACCGTTCTCTAATGTATCTGTCACTTTGTCCGCAGCGGCATCTTTGGAACATCCCTTGCATAAAGCCACCAGCTAATACTCTAAACATATCCAAATATGCAAGAAAAAGGTACTATCTCCATCCACACCGAGAATATCTTCCCGATCATTAAAAAATTCCTGTACTCTGATCACGAGATCTTTCTCAGAGAGCTGGTTTCCAACGCTGTAGATGCTACGCAAAAGATCAAACGCCTGTCGTCCATAGGCCAGTACAAAGGCGAACTGGGAGAGCTCCAGGTAGAAGTGTCATTTGACAAAGAGAATAAGACCATTACTGTCAGCGACCGTGGCCTCGGCATGACCGCTGAAGAGATCAAAAAATACATCAACCAGATCGCATTTTCCGGCGCCACCGAATTCGTTGAAAAATTCAAGGATGCAAAAGATGCGAACGAGCTGATCGGCAAGTTCGGCCTCGGTTTCTACTCCGCCTTTATGGTAGCCGATAGAGTAGAGATCCAAACCCTGTCACACCAGGAAGGCGCAGCTCCTGCCCGCTGGATCTGCGACGGCAGTACCGAGTTTGAGATCACAGAAGGCAACCGCACAACGCGTGGAACCGACATCATTCTTCATATCAATGCTGATTCCGAAGAATTCCTCGATCAGCACAAACTCGAAGAGATCCTCAAAAAACATTGCGCATTCCTGCCAGTGCCGGTCGTATTCGGCAAACGCAATACTTCCGTAGAAGATGGACAGGATGAGAACGGCGAAACGAAATATAAGACTGTTGAGATAGATAATATCATCAACAACACCAATCCTATCTGGACAAAATCTCCTTCAGAATTGTCTGATCAGGATTACCTGGATTTCTATCACCAGTTATACCCAATGTCCGACGATCCATTGTTCTGGATCCACCTGAATGTTGATTACCCTTTCAATCTGACCGGCGTTCTATACTTCCCTAAAGTGAAGAAGGAAGTGGAGCTTCGTCCCAATAAGATCAAGCTGTTCTCCCGCCAGGTATTCATTACTGATGAAGTAAAAGATATTGTACCTGAATTCCTGATGTTGCTGCATGGCGTGATCGATTCTCCGGATATTCCGCTGAACGTCTCCCGCAGCTTCTTACAGGCAGATAGTCATGTTAAAAAGATCAACTCCCATATCACCAAGAAAGTGGCGGATAAGCTTGGCGATCTCTTCAAGAAGGATAGAAAAGGCTATGAAG
The DNA here is from genome assembly GCF_022012415.1 of Terrimonas ginsenosidimutans. Classification (GTDB taxonomy): domain Bacteria; phylum Bacteroidota; class Bacteroidia; order Chitinophagales; family Chitinophagaceae; genus Terrimonas_A; species Terrimonas_A ginsenosidimutans. Next base: position 259,052 of record NZ_JAKLTR010000003.1, on the reverse strand, counting down.
AGAAATGGAGCGATATCGGCCTGTTTGTAAAATATGGAATGCTCACTGATGAGAAGTTCTATGATCGCGCAAAAGACTTTGTATTGTTGAACAATACGAAAGATGAAGTCTTTACGCTTAGCGAATACGAAGAAAAAGTTGCTCCGCTGCAAACAGAAAAAGAAGGAAATAAAGTTTATCTCTATACAACAGATCCGGGCAAACAGGATTCATTTATTCAATCGGCTAATGCAAGAGGATATGATGTATTGCTGATGAACTCTCCGCTGGATAATCACTTTATCAGTCAGCTGGAACAGAAACTGGAGAAAACACAGGTAAAACGTGTTGATTCCGGCACGATCGACTCATTGATCAAAAAAGATGAGCCGCTGCCTTCTGTATTAAGCGAAGAGCAATCAGCCACAGTGAAAACTGTCTTTGAAAAAGCAGTGAAAAAGCCTGGGATGAATGTACATGTTGAAAGTCTTTCTCCATCTGAATTACCGGTAACCGTTACCATGGATGAATTCATGCGCCGCATGAAAGACATGGCTGCAATGGGCGGCGGTGGCGGAATGAACTTCTATGGTTCCTTACCCGATAACTATAATGTTACTGTTAACAGCAATCACCCGTTGATCGGGAAGATCGCTTCGGCTTCTTCTGAAGAAGAAAAAGAAGGAATGGCTAAGCAGGCTTTTGATCTCGCATTGTTGTCTCAGGGATTACTGACCGGTGCGGAGTTGACGGAGTTTGTGAAGAGAAGCGTGGCGATGTTGTAGTACTTCTTCTTTTTGAGAATATCGCGGCCCTCCTGCGCTTCGTTTCCGACGGGCGTAGCGAGGGCCGTGTTTTTTTAATTGCCAAGTCAAGGGAAAACTGGCGTAGGGGAACGCGGCGAAATACATATCTTCTCCGGCTGTTTTCGCTGCGTTCGCCGCGTATCGTTGCGTTCGCCGCGTTCCACCCTACGCCACTCCAAAAAAACAACATCCCGATCAATAAAAAAGGACCAGCATTATTGCTGATCCTTCAATTTATTAGAATCTCTTCTTTTACAGATCAGTGATCGGCTTGTACTTTGGTACCAATGCTTTCATAATAACCCATGCAATCAAATACGCAACCGCACAAAACACAAACATGATCGTGTACCCTGTCTGAACATGGCCGAGTTTTTCATAGTGATCAAACAGCGCACCACCCACCTTCGAAATCAATACACCACCAAGGCCACCAGCCATGCCGCCGATTCCCACTACGGAACCAACAGCTTTTTTCGGGAACATGTCAGATACGGTTGTAAAGATATTCGCACTCCAGGCCTGGTGAGCAGAAGCACCTATACCTATCAGGATCACCGGCATCCAGTAGCTGATATCACCTAACGGCTGTGCGGCAAGCAAGGCCAAAGGAAAAATAGCGATCAATAACATGGCCTTCATCCGGCCATCATAAGGAGAGTACCCTTTCTTAATAAAATAAACCGGGAACCATCCACCACCAATACTGCCGAACATAGTCATGGTATATAACACCGCCAGCGGGAACGTGATCTCTGTTTTCTCCATACCATATTGCGCCTGAAGATATTTGGGCAACCAGAAAAGAAAGAACCACCAAACCCCATCGGTCAGAAATTTTCCGATAACAAAAGCCCATGTCTGATTATAGGCGAGCAGTCTGGTCCATTTAACTTTCTCTACCGGAGCATCGACTGCAACAACTACATCTTCTCCATCCTGCTGAACATAAGCCAGCTCTTCTGCAGATAATTTCTTTTGCGGACTGTCATACAACCATGCCCAGAAAAGCAACCAGAGAAAACCAACGGCTCCTATTACAATAAATGCCGTTTGCCAGCCCCAGTGTATAGCAATCCATGGTACAGTAATGGGGGCGAGGATAGCGCCAACATTCGATCCGGAATTAAAAATACCGGTTGCAAGCGACCTTTCTTTCTTTGGAAAAAATTCAGCAGTAGCCTTGATAGCCGCAGGGAAGTTGCCCGCTTCACCAAAACCCAATACAGCACGGGAGATCATAAATCCCAAAATAGATGCTGGTACTGCAGCGATGCCAACCCAAGCCAGCAAGGAATTGGTACTTTCCCCGATAGGAATTGCATAGGCGTGCATGATCGCACCGATAGACCAGATAATGATCGCCCAGATATACCCCCATTTCGTGCCGAGCTTATCGATGATCCTTCCCGCAAACAGCATGGAGATCGCGTATACTAATTGAAATACGGTGATAATGTTCGCGTAATCCGTGTTTGTCCAGCCAAATTCGCGGGACAATTCCGGCGCTAACAAGCTCAATACCTGTCGATCGAGATAGTTAACCGTTGTTGCAAAGAAAAGGAGGCCACAGATCGTCCATCTGTACTTCCCTATCGCTTTTCCTATGGCTTGCTGCTGCATGTCGTTATTTTTTGATGTTGGCTGTGATCGTTAGTGCTTCCTTGGCCAGCCTGGTTATGGTTGTGTAATCTTTATTTGCTAAAACTGTTTTGCTGATCATCTTACTTCCAAGCCCAACCGCACAAACCCCTGAACCGAACCATGCACCGATATTCTCTTCAGTCACTTCCACCCCACCCGTCGGCATAAAATCCATCTTAGGGAATAGTTCCTTGATGGCGCTTACGAAGCCCGGTCCAAGTACATTGCCCGGAAACAACTTCACCAGCTTACATCCCGCATTCTCTGCTACATGTATTTCTGTCGGCGTCATACATCCCGGTAGCCAGAGAACTTTGTGCATGTAAGCCATATCGCATACATCTGCATCAAAAACGGGACTGATCAGGAAATCAGCACCAGCGTCGATAAATGATTTTGCCTGATCAGCAGTGCGGATCGTTCCCACTGCCAGCAGCAGATCGCTCATCCCATCTTTCTTTGCTGCATGCATTGCTTTGAAATTGTCCATCGCAGCTTTGCCACGATTCGTAAATTCAATTACGCGGATGCCTGCTTCATACAAAGCTCGTGTAACTGACACGCACACTTCTGTATCGTCATGATAAAACAGCGGCAATACGCGTTGCTTTTTTATCTGCTCAATTATTTGCTGTTGCTGCTCCATACTTTTTCATTGTTTCTTTTACATCCGCCACTTTTTGTGAAGTAGCATCCGATTTTTCCTGCAGTTTGCCGAACGCCGCTGCAGCTGCAAAATTGATCACCTGCTGAGGTGATTCTTCATTATAAAGGCCATAGATCAGTCCGGCCATAAAACAGTCTCCGCTACCGATCTTATCTACCACCTGATCAATGGCAAAATCGACAGATACTGTCTGCGCTTCTTTTGTATTCAATGTTGCGTAATATTCGATGCCGCCATTGCCTGCATCAAAACGGAATGTATTGGCGACTACGCGACAGTTCTTGAATTTATCTAAAATCGCCAGTGATGTTTTCCGGCTGTGTTCCAGGTAGGAAGCTTGCTGATTTGCATCAACGAGTGCATTGTCGATCGGTGTACCCAGCAACTTCTCTTCTGCCCAGATATTTCCCATGATCACATCACAATATTCGGCCAGCAAAGGCATGATCTCGTTTGGCTCTTTGCCATATTTCCAAAGCTTGGCCCGATAGTTCAGGTCGACTGAAATGATCAATCCTTTTGCTTTCGCAGCCCGTAAAGCTTCTTCACAAACGGCAGGAGAGATCTCGTTCAATGCCGGGCTGATCGCACTGAAGTGAAACCAGGAGCAACCATCAAGAACAGCATCCCAATCGATCATTCCCGGCTTAAGATCCCAGAAGGAAGAATGCGCGCGGTCGTAGATCACACCCGCATTTTTCAGATCAGCACCCTGCGGCAAATAATATGTGCCGACACGATTCCCTGAAAAATGAACTCTATCCGTTTCAATATTCTTGCTTCTCAAGTCCTCCAGTATCTCTTCCGATAAATAATGCGAAGGCAATGCCGTAGAATACGTCACCGGCAATTCCCAGTTCGCCAATGCCGTTGCCACATTCAACTCAGCTCCTCCTATATATACGGGCATCTGGTTGCTGTGTATCCACTGCCGTCCCAAAGAAGGCGACATACGCAGCAACAACTCTCCAAAGCAAAAAACCTTTTGCTTCTTATTCTTATCAGAAAATATAGAACCTATTGAACTCATTCCTTTAATCTATCTTTTTAAAAAGCATCCCAATCCTTAGTCCTGCATTCGCGTTCATTCGCGTTCATTCGCGGCCATTCGCGGCCATTCGCGGTACGCAAATCCTTCCCGCCTGAGCTTACAATAAATTAGCGATCGGCGCCGGATCCATGTCGGTGAAGGTCTGATTCTCTCCTGCCATTCCCCAGATAAATCCATAGTTAGACGTACCGCAACCGAAGTGAACACTCCATGGTGCAGACAATACCGCATCATAATTCGTCATTGTGATATGACGCGTTTGCTGCGGCTCTCCCATGAAATGGAATACACGGTGCGATTCAGGAATATCAAAATAGAAATAGGCTTCCATGCGGCGTGTATGCGTATGTGGTGGAACAGAATTCCAGACGCTTCCTTGTTCGAGCACGGTCAGGCCCATCACCAGTTGACAGCTCTTGATGCCATCGAGGTGAATGTATTTATAGATCGTTCTTTTATTGGAGGTAGCAGTGTCACCAAGATTAACAGGTGCTGCCTGCTCTTTAGTATACATGGTGTTCGGGTAAGCCATATGTGCAGGAGCCGACAGCAGGTAGAATAACGCTGGTGAGCTTTCATGGCTGGTTTTAAAGGTCACCGACTTCGTTCCTTTCCCGAGGTAAACACACTCAAGTTTTTCAAGCGGGTACTCAATACCATCAGCTATTACTACTCCGTTCCCTCCAACGTTTATAATGCCGAGTTCTCTTCTTTCCAGGAAATACTCCGCACGGAGTTCCGGGTGATTCGGAAGTTCGATCGCCTTGCTGGTTGGTTTTACACCACCAACGATCACGCGGTCATAATGCGAATAAACGAGCTGGATCGTATCATCCTGCATAAGGTTTTCGATCAAAAAATTCTCACGGAGTTGTTCCGTGGTCATTTTTTTTGTTTCAGCAGGACTATTTTGAAATCTGATTTCCATAATGTTTTCTTTATTGAACTTTCGATAATTCGAATGGCGTAGGTTCCCGCAGATTACGCTGATTTCTCAGTCTGCTATCTGAGGAGTCTTACGTCCCTTGTATATATCTTCATTTGTTAGCGCAGATTGCGCAGATCAGTTTCCTTTACCGGGTGCTTATCCGCGTAATCTGCGTGAACCCAACGAACATACAAACAAATAACGACTCCCACAGTGGGTAAATCCTGATTAAATCAACGGAATCGTTACCGGCCCATCCAACCACCATCTACGGTAAGAATAGTGCCCGTTACATAACTTGATGCGGGAGAAGCGAGATACACCACCGCTCCTTTGAAATCCTCCGGATCTCCCCAACGTCCCGCAGGGATACGATCAAGGATCGATTTGCTTCTTACCGGATCATTGCGCAGCGCTTCTGTATTATCTGTCGCGATATATCCAGGCGCAATACCATTCACATTCACGCCTTTTCCAGCCCATTCATTCGCCAGTGCTTTGATCAGGCTGGCAATCGCTCCTTTGCTTGCCGCATACCCAGGCACATTGATGCCACCCTGGAAGCTAAGCAAGGATGCTGTGAAAATGATCCGGCCGCTGCCCTGTTCCAGCATTTGTTTACCGATCTCCCTGGCAAGCAGGAATTGCGCATTCAGGTTAATATCGATCACGCGATCCCAGTATTCATCCGGATGCTCTGCGGCTGGTGCACGCATGATAGTTCCGGCATTATTCACCAGGATATCGATCCGGCTATTCTCCGCTTTTAATTTGTTCAGAAATGCATAGATCGACTCACGGTTGGAAAGATCAGCCTGGTACGCTTTGAATTTCCGTCCAAGAGCCGTTACTTCTTTCTCCACTTCGCTGCCACTAAGTTCGATCGATGCGGATACAGCGATGATATCTGCACCGGCTTCCGCAAGGCCCAGCGCCATGCCTTTACCAATGCCTTTGTTGCCGCCTGTTATCAGGGCTACTTTACCAGTGAGGTCAAATTGTTTGAGAATGCTCATTGAATTGTAGTATAACTATACATGAAAAGATCAGTATCGCAAAGGACGCTAAGATAGCGCAAAGGACGCAACGTTGCGCCCTGTAACGGGATCCCTTTGCGTTCTTTGCGCTATCTTAGCGTCCTTTGCGATACTGATATCGGTTACTTAAATAGTTCTGGCTTCGCCTTCGCCGGCTCCAATTGCCAGTTGAAATAATTCTTGTTATTGTTAAAGCAAATATCCTGGATCACCTTTCCGATCCAGGCGATATCATTTGGTAATTCGCCATTCTCTATTTCCGTTCCGAACAGATCACAAAGGATGCGGCGGAAATATTCATGTCTCGGGAAAGACAGGAAGCTTCTCGAATCAGTCAGCATGCCTACAAAACGGCTCAGCAATCCCATATTGGAAAGCGTGTTAAGCTGTTTGATCATGCCATCTTTCTGATCAAGGAACCACCAGCCTGATCCCCACTGGATCTTACCAGCCGACGAACCATCGTTGAAATTCCCGATCATTGTCGCCATTAATTCATTGTCTGCAGGATTCAGGTTATACAGGATCGTTTTCGCCAGTTTGTTATTGCTATCCAGCTTGTCCATGAATTTGGCCAGTGCACGTCCCTGTGAGAAATCACCGATCGAATCCCAGCCGGTATCCGCACCAAGCGTTTGCATCATACGCGTATTGTTGTTCCGCAATGCACCGAGGTGGAATTGCTGCACCCAGCCTTTCTCCCAATCCCATTCTGCAAAATGGATCAGCATCGCTGATTTGAATTTGCGCTGTTCTATATCATTCAGCGCTTTTCCACCATGCACTTTATTGAAAATGGCATCGATCTCGGAACCGGTAAAGTCTTCTGCATAAATTTCTTCCAAACCATGATCAGATACGCCGCAGCCAAGTGATGCAAAGAAATCATGACGGTTCTGCAAGGCATACAGGAAATCATCAAAAGAAGAAACAGCGATATTCGTAACGCCTTCCAGTTTCTTTACATATGCGTTGAACTTTGCCGGATCAGCTACATTCATGGCGTTATCCGGACGAAAAGCCGGCGTGATCGGCACTTCAAACCCATCTTCCCGCAGGCGGATATGATACTCCAGGGAATCAACCGGATCATCTGTAGTACAGATCGCCTTCACATTCATCTTGCGGATCAGGTTCTTTACAGAATAGTCTGATGATTGCAGTTTAGCCGTGCTTTCATCATAGATCTTTTTCGCCGTATCAGGGTTCAGGGTGTCGTTGATATCGAAGTAACGCTGCAATTCCAAATGCGTCCAGTGATACAAAGGATTTCGGAGTGTATACGGAACTGTAGCGGCCCACTGCTTGAACTTTTCAAAATCGGGCTTGTCTCCCGTGCAATAACTTTCATCTATCCCATTCGTACGCATTGCTCTCCACTTGTAATGGTCTCCATAGAGCCATGCCTGCGTGATGTTCTCAAATTGTGTATCCTCTGCGATCTGCTGCGGAGGCAGATGGCAATGGTAATCGATGATCGGCATTTCCTTCGCATACTCATGATAGAGACGCTGTGCCGTTTTTGTCTTCAGCAAGAAGTTCTCGTCAAGAAATGGTTTCATACGCGCGCGTTGAAGTAAAAATTCAAAAGTAAAAATTCAAAATATCCCTCTGATAAACCGGCATTTCAATACAGCATCGAAATGGGGCTTCTGGTCTTCACTCTTTCCTCTTCACTTAGTTTAGGTTGTTGTATATGGTTTTGTAACTGCTTCTTCTTTGAAGTAAAAATCTATCACAGGCGAACCCATTTATAATTTTTACTTTTTAATTTTTAATTACAGCGAAACTCCTCGTTTCCACGGAATAAAATCATCCTGGTTCAGCAACACTGCTTTCGGGATCACTTCTCCGCTGGCGGCCTTAATGCAATAATCAAGGATCTCCTCTCCCATTTCTTCGATGGTCTTTTCGCCATCGATGATAGGGCCGGTATTGATATCAATGATATCAGCCATTCTTTTTGCGAGTGATGAATTCGTTGCTACTTTGATCGTGGGGCAGACCGGGTTTCCGGTTGGGGTGCCTAATCCAGTTGTGAACAGGATCAATGTGGCGCCGCTCGCTGCTTTGCCGGTTGTGGCTTCCACATCATTGCCGGGCGTACAAACAAGGTTCAATCCTGGTTTGGTCACCGGTTCTGTATAATCGAGCACATCTTCCACAGGAGAAGTACCGCCTTTTTTGGCAGCGCCCGTGCTTTTGATCGCGTCAGTGATCAATCCGTCACGTATATTTCCGGGAGACGGGTTCATATGAAAGCCGGATCCCACTTTATGCGCAGCATCATTGTAAGCTGTCATCAGTCTGATGAACTTCTTTGCCGCTGCTTCATCTTTTGTGCGATCGATCAGGTCCTGTTCAGCACCGCAGAGCTCCGGGAACTCAGCCAGCAAAACTTTGCCACCTAATGCCACCAGCAGATCGGAGGTGTAGCCAACCGCAGGATTAGCGGAGATGCCGCTGAAGCCATCGCTGCCGCCACATTTCACACCTAATACGAGATGTTCCAGGCCGGCAGGTTTTCTTTCGATCTTATTTATTTCGATCAGGCCAAGAAAGGTCTGACGGATCGCTTCGGTGATCAGTTGTTCTTCGCTTTGTGATAACTGCTGTTCGAATATATGCAGCGGTTTATCAAACTTCGGATTGCGTTCTTTGATATCATCCAGCAATTGCTGCGTTTGCAGGTTCTGGCAGCCAAGGCTGAGGATGGTCACACCGGCAACGTTTGGATGATCTGCATAGGCTGCAAGCAATTTGCCCAGTACACCAGCGTCCTGGCGTGTTCCGCCGCAACCTCCCTGGTGATTCAGGAATTTAATGCCATCCACGTTTTTGAAAACGCGGTTGGTTGGCACTACAGCTTCTCTCACATTCAGATCAACACTATTCAGATCAGCGCCACTTTTATACAGTTCCAGCAGCTGATGTGTTTTCAGTTTGTATTTATCCGTAACGGCATAACCCAATTCATTATGCATCGCTTCGCGGATCACATCAAGGTTTCTGTTCTCGCAGAATACCGTCGGTATGAACAGCCAGTAGTTGGCTGTACCAACACGACCATCTGCACGGTGATAACCGTTAAACGTACGGTCCTTGTATTTGGCAACATCGGGGGCTGACCACTGATAGTTAGATGGGCGATACGCGAACGGATCAGCCGCATGTTTGGTATTGTCCGTTGTCATGCGCATACCTGCGCTTACGTCGAACTGGATCTTTCCCACCAGTACGCCATACATGGTGATCTTATCACCCGTATGCATGTCATCAATAAAAAACTTATGTTTTGCTGCAATATCTTCCAGCAGAACATAATCTTTACCGTTGTAGGAAACGGTCTCCCCTTTCTTCAGATCCTGCAAAGCCACCAGTACATTATCATCCGGGTGAACTTTTAATACTCTATGCTTCATTTAAGCGAATTGTTTTTTCTTTCGTTTTAATTTGAAAATCCCCTCAAATGTCTCTTGCGTAATTTGCCGCGTAAATCTGGGGGGACCTTACGCCAGCCTATTTGATTTACTCAACTGGCCGTTGGCAATCATTGCCAGGGCGCCTTCACTTTTTATAAATTCGATATTGTCTGTCACAGCTTGCGCAAAACCGGCAAACTCAGTCAGATCGATACCCCATATTTCCTTGTCGGCCAAAACCGATTTTACCAATTCAGGAGTATCCAGCGCAGCCCATTTCCCCGCAAAATAACCCGCCTGATCGTCCTGCAGCTTGTATTGTTTACCAGCCGCAGTTCCGTAGTACGCCCCGTCATCGCCTTTTACACACTTCATGAAGAGGAGATAAGCGGCAAATCCCTGGGCCATATGTGCAGGAACCTTGCTGTTCTTTTCATAATGACGCGTCAGCAAAGGTATATTTCTCATCCGCATTTTGGAACTGAAGTTCATCGTGATCGCCAGCCACTGGTGTTCGATGAACGGGTTGCGGAAGCGGTCGATCACCGTATTGGCGAAAGCGCAGGCTTCATTATAAGAGATCGTATCGCTGGCAACGGCATTGGCAATTTCCAGCATCATCAGGCGGCGGACATAAGCCGAGAACTCTTCATTTACCATCGCCTCTTTTACTGTCGGGAAGCCCGCCAGCACGGCAATTCCGCTGGAGAATGTATGGGTTCCATTGAGCAACCGGAGTTTCAACTCACGGAACTTCTCGATATCCGGCGTAACCACCACTCCTTTATCGGATTGCGCGAAAGACAGTACTTCTTTCACCCTGTCACTACCCGATTCAATCGCCCAGAGGCGGAATGGCTCAGCCATGATCATCAGCTCATCACTATATCCTAAACGGTTTTCGGCATCCTTTTGTTCTATAGCAGGCAGTTTGCCGGGCACGATCCGGTCAACCAGGGAATTGCAGAAATGATTCGCAGAGGCAAGCCATTGAATGAACGGCTTTTCCAGTTTATTCTGCTCAGCCAGTTCCAGCACGATCTCACGGAGTTTTGTACCATTACCCACGATCAGTTCCGTAGGAACGATCACCATCCCGCTTTCCAGCGAACCGTTGAACACCCTGTACCGCTCGTGCAGAAAAGCAAGCAGTTTTCCCGGAAAAGAAGAAGGAGGCGATTGACGGATATCATCATCCGTCAGCACAATGCCAACCTCCGTAGTATTGGAAATAATCAACTGCATGTCAGGGTTGGACGCACATTTCAAGATCTCCGCCCACTGTTCCTTTGCAGAAAGCACGCGGCTGATAGAGGCGTTAATGATCGTCTCTTCTACTTTCTTGCTGTCCTCTATCCCTTTTACAGAAAGCGTGAACAATCCATCCTGCGTTTCAAACGCATCAGTCCCGCCCGTAGAGGTCGATTTCACCACCACGACACGGCCATTGAAAAAGCCCTGCTTATTTGCCTTATCAATAAAATAATCAGGCAATCCGCGCAGCAACACACCTGTTCCAAATTGCAATACTTTTTCCGGTAATTCCAGCAAATTCATTGCAGGCACAGAGAGAGTGTCCTCTTTTTTTATCTGTCCTATTGCTTTTTTAGATAACTGCATTGAGAAGTAAAAATTAAAAAGTGAAAATTAAAAAACATCACACGCTGCCACCGTCTTAACCTTGAAGCAAAAGATCAAAAAGCAAATTCTATAGGTCACTTCTCAAAAGGACTCTATTTTTTACTTTTTAATTTTGACTTTTTACTTCGACAACAGCCATTTTGCAAGATCTTCCGCTGCTTTATAATTATCATATTCAGCAGGGAGCTTTCTTCCGTCAACATATTCGTTATACAACCATGGATCACCAACGGCAAGCACTTTACCTTTGCCGTATTGTGCTGTGGCGATAATAATGTCGCCGTCTTTCGTAGCGTTTGCTTTTGCAGGTGCTTTTATGGTGATCGTACTTACTTCTTTCAGGAACATGTTTTTCGCTGTTTTGAAAACAGGATTGTTTGCACCCGGTAATACCGAACCGGTTGGATAATGATCATTCTTCACCATGTTCACACTTTTGTCTGTGAAGGTGAATCCGAAGGCATTGGCCAGTTTGTTGAAATGTTTCAGATCACAGTTATTACTGTCATTTGCCATGAGCAATAGAGAACCTCCGTTTTTCACCCACTCCTGTATCACTTTCACATCTTTATCGTCTACATAATTTGGCGTTGGGTTATCTCTGATATGATCCGGATCGACGATGATATAGACATTTGCTTTCTTCAGATCAGCAGCGGTTGGAGCGCCATCCAGCGAAGCGAGTTTCGCACCATAACGTTTGAAGATCGCGCCGAAGGTTTGGAAGCCCGGGTGAGATCTTTCATCCCAGGTGTAATGCCAGTAATCCATCTGACCGCCCGGCGTTTTTCTTTTTTCGCTGTTGAAATAACGGTCGAGCAATACTGTTTTCTTTTTCGCAAACCCCTGTGGCATCATTTCCATTTCAACGGCACAGTTGATAAAGGCTCCCATGCCTTTCGGATCATTGACGATAACTGGTTCGCGCATGTAGTATTCAAAACTGCCATCGCGGTAAGGATTACCGCCGAGGCCAGATACAGCCACCGTTCCATGAAGATTCAGCTGACCATTCTCTGTTTTCAGAAATTCTTTCTTAATTCCTTCATATCCTTTCTTTGCTTTTGCTGCAAAAGATTCAGGAATGTATCCGAGGCGAACTGCTTTCGCCAGTGTATACACCAGCATACAGGAAGCAGATGCTTCTTTGTAGTTCTTCCCCTGGTTTGGTTTATCCACCACATCCCACCAAAGACCAGATGCAGGATCCTGTACTTTCACGATCGCCGTGGCGAAACGGTTCAGGATGCCGATGATCGAATCACGACCCGGATGTTTTTCCGGGAAATAGTCCAATGCATCTACCATTGCCATACCATACCAGCCCAATGCGCGGCCCCAGAAGTTTGGAGACAAACCTGTTTCCTTATTGGCCCATTGCTGCTGTTTGCTTTCATCCCAGCCATGATAGAGCAATCCTGTTTTAGGATCACGCGCATGTCGCTCCATGTAGATGAACTGGTTGGCTATATCATTGAACGTAGTGTCTTCGTTGAACACCTGTGCATACTCCGCGTAGAATGGCTGGCCCATGTACAATCCATCAAGCCACATCTGGTAAGGGTATACTTTCTTATGCCAGAACCCGCCTTCGTTCGTGCGTGGATGTGTTTTCAGCTGATCGCGCAGCAGCTGTGCTGCTTTCTTGTATTTCTCTTTGCCAAGAACGCGATAAAGCAGCAGGATCTGTTTACCGTTATTGACGTGGTCGATATTATAGTCGGAACCTTTGTAATCATAGATCGATCCGTCATCTTTCACGTAATAATCCAGGCTGTGCTGGATATAGTTGAAATAACGGACATCACCGGTGTTCTGCCAGATACCTTCGATCCCTTTCAGGATGACGCCCTGGTCATAGCTCCAGCGGGCTTTGTTGCCTGGTTTAACAGAAAAAGAATCCGGCCACATTTTGATGGCCGTTTCTGCCATTTGCTGTGACAGGGGAAGCGTTGTCTGGGCAATCGTTTGTTGCGAAAAAGCCAGGGCAATCACGGCCGCTGGCAAAAAATAATTTTTCATTTAAGGGAAACACTTTTTTCCGAAGCTCCTAATTCGTATTGGATTTTCTGTCCTGCACTGGTGGCGTCGGTGTTTTTAATTTGTATATCCTTACTTCGGTCGCCGCTTACGCGGAATAACAGGGAAGCACCTTTTTTGAAATTGAATTTATCAAATACCAATCCGCTGCTTTGGATGATATCCACGACCGGTTCAGTTTCATCACTGATGATATGGACGTTTTTGAAAGTAATACCGTTGCCTTCCTGGATCTCGATGCCTTTTTTCGCCTGGAGTACCATGTTTTCCATCACGATGTCTTTCACTGGCATCTCGGGCAAGCCGCGAACAAAAACGCCTCTGTCGGCACCATTGCAATAGATATTACTGATCTGGAAATTCTTGAACACCGGCGTTGCTTCGCTCACGGGTTTGGTTTCGATCACCGGCAGTTCTCTTTTTTCGCCAGCCAGCGGCACAGGATCTTTGGCGGCATAATACATATCAAACAGGATCGCATCACCGGGAAGATCTTTCATGTAGATATCACGGATAAAGATGTTCTCCACCACACCACCGCGACCGCGGGTGGTTTTGAAACGAAGGCCAACGTCTGAGCCGATGAAGGTGCAATTGCTTACATACACATTCTTTACACCGCCGCTCATTTCACTGCCGATCACGAATCCGCCGTGTGAAGCGTAAACCGTACAACCGCGGATGATCACATTCTCCGTAGCCATTCCGCGTTTGCGGCCTTCTGCATCACGACCGCTTTTCATGCAAAGACCGTCATCGCCTACATCGAATACAGAATTTTCGATGAGGACGTTCTTGCAGCTTTCAACATCGATACCGTCGCCATTTTGCGCGTACCAGGGGTTTTTCACATTTACATTTCTTACAGTCAGGTGTTCGCTCATCAGCGGATGAAGAGTCCATGCCGGTGAATTCTGGAATGTAACACCTTCGAGGAGGATCTGCTTGCAGCCCGTCAGCAATACAAGATTCGGGCGCAGGAAGTCCTTAATACTATTGAAGAAGGCCGCGTCTTTCTCCGGAGAGATCGCTCCCGGATTAGACATTTTCGAGCCTTTCAGTGCTTTTTCGGAAGGATACCATCCTTTTTTATCTTCATTCAACACACCACCGGAAGCAACAAGACGCTTCCACTGGCTTTCGGTCAGTTTATCTTTTTTCACCATTCTCCAGGCATCTCCGTTTCCGTCAACAATTCCTTTTCCGGTGATGGCGATATTGGTGGCATTGGTAGCGGAAATGGGCGACTGATTGCGCATTTGCTGCAGGCCTTCCCAGTTTGCTTCCACCAATGGGTATTGATTGAAATCTTTGGTGAATAAAAGTGTAGCGCCCGCAGCGAGGTGCAGGTTGATATTGCTTTTTAAAACGATGGGGCCGGTGAGCCAGAGGCCATTCGGAACGTATACCACACCGCCGCCACGTTTGGTAAGTGTTTCAATAGCGGCATTTATGCTTTTTGTGTTCAGTGTATTTCCGTCAGGAACAGCGCCGGTTTTGACAATGGAGAGCGTGTCTTTTTTAAAAACGGGCGACTTGATTACGGGGAGGGGGCCTTTGAACTGTGCCGTTGCAAAACAGGGCGCGACGAGGCACAGGGCGAAGATTTTTTTCATCATGACATTACATCGTTATCGGTTAAGCACAAAACCAGGAGGTTCATCGTACAAGTTTAACCCCATACGCAGTCATTTTCAATACATTCGGTGGGTTTATTTACGCAATCGTTACCGGTAACGTTTTCAAGGGACTGCCGTAGGAGTATCGCAAAGAGCGCAAAGTGAGCGCAAAGGGCGCTAAGTATTTCCTTGCGTTCTCTGCGGCTACTCTGCGCCCTTGGCGATACTCCTACGCCAGTCATCCTCAATTATACCCCTGATTCTGCCGGAATTCCTCCTTATTGGTAACTGCGTCTATCTGAGTTTGAGGAATCGGACGAAGTAAATGGAAAGCCTGTATCGTCGGAGCTGCCTGCGGATTATTCGCTTTTACCCGGTCAATCAACTGCCCGGTTCTCTTGAGGTCCATCCAGCGCCATTGTTCCCCCGCTAATTCCCGCGCGCGCTCATCCAGCAGGAAACCAAGCGTCGCCTGTGCCGCTGTAATATCCATCACACCCGGCGTTTCGAACGGATAGGTTCCGCCCGCCGCCCTGCGCCTCACTTTGTTGATCAGGCCAGCCGCCGTCGCCGGATCGTTCAGCCGGATCTTTGCTTCCGCCGCTATCAGCAGGATATCCGCCAACCGGAATACAAACGCGTCCCGCGCACTCCTTGCATCCGTGGTTTGCGTGGCTGGAGCCACGGTCTTGGTTGGATCGATGAACTTCTTCACCGCCACATAAAGATTATTCAACCGCGGCATGCCATCTGCTGCATACACCCGGTTGATATCATAACAATTGTATTTGCGCCCATCTTTGAATTCGTTCGATAATGCTTCCTTGGTAATGAACAGCGCCGTGTCCCCCGGATTGATCACACGTGTTACGGTTGTACCGTTCGACAAAGTGATCGTGTTATTGGTCGGCGTTGTTTTATTACTGATCCAGGCTTCAGTGAAGGTAGCTGCATAACGCCTATCCAGCGATGCATCATACAGGTTCAGCAAAAACCTCGATGGCATAAAGCGGGTAAATGGCTGACCGTACACACCAATACTTCTGGTCATGCCTGGCTGCACATCGTATTTGGGAATGAACATGAAGTGACTGTTATTACTTCCGCGCGGATGCCCGTCGGGATAAACGATCACCGTTCCACCCGGAGCGCCGGAACTGGTGCGGGAATCACTGGTCACAAAATCATTGGCATAATTCACGGCCCAGATCACTTCGGTATTGATCTGTTTGGTGAAATCCCATAGATCGGAATATTTATCCAGCATCCTGATCGCAGGATAGTTAGTGATCACATTGTTGGCATATTTATACGCACTATCAAACCTTGATGTATTGTTATCATAACTCGCCCAGGTGAGGTAAGCTTTTGCGAGAAATGCTTCCGCAGCAGGTTTGGTCACCCGCCCATTGTCTGATGCAGCATTTACCGTGGCAGGTAATTGTGCGATCGCAATATTCATATCGTTCACTATAGCCGTATAAATAGAATCAACTGGCTTTCTGAAGGCAGTCGTGACGATCCCCTTGGTTTCTTCCAGCGTCAGCTGTGATGGCCCCCATGTTTCTACAACAAAAAAATAATACCAGGCACGGAGCATGCGAAGTTCTCCTTCCCGTTGAGTTTTTAATGCAGCAGATAAGCCGGATTCGCCGACGCGGCTGATCAGTGCGTTAGCCAGATTGATCGCAGCATAATACTTTCCCCAAACCTGGTCAACCACCGCGCTGGTTGGAAGAAAGTTAGGTGTATAACTGGTGATCTCTTTATTCACATCATCCACTCCACTCAGCCAGATATCAGAACCGGCTTCATAGAGATTATAACCAGCTTCCTTCCCCCAAGTCCAACGATTAAAGCTGTATACTCCGCTGACACCAGCTTCAAAACCAGCAGGCGTATTGAAAACAGCATCCGCTGTAACACCGCCAGGATTATATTCGTCGAGTTTCTTTTTGCAAGAGACAAAGATGATCATCGCTAAAAACGCAATGATTGTTTTTTTATATAGAATAATATTTTTCATACTTCAAGACTTTAAAAAATTAGAAATCGATATTCACACCGCCGAGGAATAAGCGGGATAAAGGATTGGTGATATTGCCACCACGCTCCACATCATAATTGTCGATCCTGGAGAAAGTCGCCAGGTTTCTTCCGCTAACATAAAAGCGAACGCGTGACAAACCCCAGCGTGCTGCCAGTGAAGACGGAAGATTATAGCCCAATGTAGCGCTTCGTATTTTCAGGAAAGAAGCTTCCACATTCGCCAGCGTAGTATAACCAAGCAAAGAAGTAAGCGCTGCAGTTGAACGCGGATGCGGGAAATCATTGCTTGGATTATCAAGCGTCCAGTAATTCATCACAGCACTGTTCTCGCGGCCCTGAAGATGAAAACGGTTATTGTAATCATACACCATCCACTGACCAACCCTTGCGAACAAGAATACGTTCAGATCAAATCCTTTGTACGTGAAGTCAAGGTTCAGACCTGCATTCCATTTCGGCGTAAGCTGACCAACCACTTTGCGGTCAAGGTCGGTGATCTTATTGTCTTTGTTCAGATCAAGCAAACGGATATCTCCGGGCACCTGGCTGTATCCCTTTGCCGCAGTAGAATCACCCAATTGCCAGATCCCGAGTTTTTCGTAATCATAGATCACATTCACCGGGCTGCCCACAACGATCATTCTTCCATTGACAGGCATGTTTGCCAGGTTATCAACCAACGATACCACTTTTTCTTTATTGGTAAAGAAGGTAAGCCCCGCATTGAATTTAAAATCGTGATGGTTTACAACAACTGCATTTAAACTGATATCCAAACCATATGTGTTGGTTCTGCCGACATTCTGCAAGACCTTTCCGGCCCCTGTAGTTGCAGGCAATGCTCTTTCCAGGATCAGGTCATAGGTATTTGTTTTATAAAAATCGATCGCACCATTGATCCTGTTGGCAAACAATCCGAAATCAACACCGATGTTGAGTGCTTTTGTTTTTTCCCAGATCAGATCGGGGTTACCAACAAGATTGCTGAAATACAAACCTGTTGCAACGGCTTCGCCGAAGGCATTCGGAACGGTGTTCAAAACAGATTGTGTAACATACGCGGAAGCAGGATCATTACCTGTCAACCCATAGCTCACCCGGAGCTTCAATTCGTTGATGCTTCTGCTCTTTGCCATGAATGGTTCATCAATGATGCGCCATGCAAGTGCACCCGCAGGAAACACGCCGGATTGATTAGCACCGCGGTATTTCGATGAACGATCGCGGCGCACGCTGAACGAAGCGAGATATTTTCCTTTATAAGAGTAGTTCACACGACCGGTCAATGAGAACAATGCTTCTTTTACATAACCACTTCCATTGGTTGGAGAAGATCCAATACCAAGATTATAGAATAAGCTGCTGGGTAACAAAAGACCGTTCGATTTTCCGATCAGGCTTTCACCGTTCGTTTGCTGATAAGAAGTAACGCCCGTAACATTCAAATTATGTTCACCGAACGAAGTGCCATAGGTGGCGATATTCTCCCAGGTCAGGTTTCTGCCGAAGTTAGCCGAGTCTGATGCAACGCTGGCGCCACCGCGGGAATTCAGCGACAATACATCATAGAACTTACCCGTGCGGCTGTTATTCACTGTTAAACCAAGGTTGGATCGAAGGTTCAAACCTTTGATTGGTGACAGTTCCGCATAGGCGATCGCAAGTGTTCTGTCAATGATCTGGTTATTGACAGATACATTCGGCAATTCATCGAACAATGGATTCCATCGCGCTGATTCACTGTTCGGATTCTTGATCAGCTGACCAAGATCATCATACGCGCGGGAAAAAGAGGAGATCTTGGATGCTTCATCCAGCGGATTGGTACGCATGTCTATCTGGTAGCGTGAATATTGCATTTGCATGCCCACTTTAAAGATCCTGCTGATGGTTTGATCAAGGCTGAGGCGGCCGGTGAATCTTTTCAGTTCATCATTCTTGAACATGCCGCGTTCATTATAAAAACCAAGCGAGCCATACACTTTTGTTTTTTCGCTTCCTGCACTGATGCCGACGGTATGTTCCTGCTGGTGCCCATCGCTGATCACTAGATCAAGATAATCTGTGTTTATACCATTGTTGAGATTGGTCAGCTCTTCGTTGTTGAAGATCAGGTTATCACTGTTGTTGTCGATCCATGTGCCTGCGGGGTTGATATTCGCCATCGTGATACGCCTGTTCGCTTCGCGGCGAAGATTAGCGTATTCAGTACCATTCATAAAGCGGGGGAACTGGCTGAGTTGGGAGATCCCATAGTAAGAATTCAAAGAAACCTTTGGCTTACCAGATGTTCCTTTTTTGGTTGTAACAAGCAATACGCCATTTGCCCCCCGCGCACCGTATATAGCTGTCGAGGAAGCATCTTTCAATACTTCCAGGCTTTGGATGTCATTTGCGTTGATGTCCTGGATACTGGGATAGATCACACCATCCACAATCACCAGCGGACCGTTATTGGCGGAGATCGAACGGTTACCACGAACCGTCATCGTAACGCCGGAAGAGGCACTCCCGCTGTTCCTCGTGATATCCGCACCCGGTAATTTTCCCTGAAGGCTTTCCATTACGTTACCTGACGGAACTTTCTTCATTTCATCGCCTTTCACAGAAATGACAGAACCGGTGAGATCACGCTTTTTCACCGCGCCATAGCCGATGACTATCACCGCATCAAGATCTTTTTTAACAGAAGTAAGAATGATGGAGAAAGATGGATTAGCGCCCACTTTTTGCTCCTGGGGTTCAAAACCGACGTAAGAAAAGGTAAGTACGTCCTCTTCATTCGCATCAATAGTGAATTCGCCTTTTTCGTTGGTGGTTGTGCCTGTGTTCGTCCCTTTTATATTAATGGAAACGCCGGCCAGTGCCACACCATTTTCGTCTGTGATCTTACCTGTGACAGGCTTGGGTGGAGAATACTTGTCATCGGGTTTGATCACGATCAGGTTTTTCTCCATGAACTGGTACATCAGTCCACTACTGACCAGGATCTTATCAAGAGCCTGTTTGATATCAGCAGCTTCCATATCCAGGCTCACTTTCCGTTTTACATTTTTGAGCTGTCCGTTATAAAGGAACCGGTAATCGGTTTCTTTTTCGATATAGCTCAGGATTCCTGCTATCTCGGTTCGTTTGAACCTTAGATTCAGCTTCTGCCCGATCCCTTCAGCAGATACATGCAGCGCAAAAGCCAGCAGAAAAAAAGTGGTCACTTTCATGATAAGGAGTAGTTTGGAAAGCAACGGGTTTTTCGCAACCGTTAAAAAACTTTTCATACTTTAGTATGGTTATGGGTTGATAAATGCAGTTCCCCTTCCGCTTTGCGGAAAGAGACGCGTTCCTTAAGAAGATTATTAACTTGTAACACAGGGGAATGCGCCAACATTCCCCATTTGTTTGCCAGCAATTTTCCGGATAGCCTTGGGTTGGTTCCCGCTGATCAAGCAGATCAGGCGCGGATACGCAGAGTATTTAACTTAAAAGTGATTTGATCTGCGTACCCGCGGTTTTATTTCTGCGGTGATTCTCGGGAACTTGCGCCAGGCGATCTACCTCGCTGATCCAATAAATATTTCATTTCCTTTAATTGAATATTTGAAAGACACTGCAGCCTGCAATGCCTTGAATGCCTGCTCCACCGATTCACTTTCGATAGAACCATTGAATACCAGTTCCGTTACTTTCTCATCTTCAAAATGAATGGTCACATTATACCAGCGCTCCAGCTTTTTTGCCAAAGACTCAAAATCATCATCCCTGAATTCGAGCCGGTTGAACAGCCAGGCCGTTTCGATTCTTTCCTTTTCACTTAAAGTCGTATCAATCGTGGCAATTCCTTCAGAGAGTGCTTTCTTTTGCCCGGACGAATTTGCCGGAAGATCATCGGGCGGGTCAGTAGAAATATCATGACCTGCCGAAGGCAAACTGATCTTTTGATTCGGATGAAGATAGATGGCGGGTTTATTGCCAGGCTGTATGATCTGAACCAGGCCTTTGATCAGCGTGGTTTCCACCAGATCGTCGCCGGGATAAGACTTCACATTGAACGAAGTGCCGAGCACTTTGATATTTATATCACCCGCATGAACGACGAACGGGCGATCAGGTTGTTTTACAACATCAAAATAGGCTTCGCCGTATAATGTTACTTCACGGATCTTATCATTAAATGTTTTGCCATAGCTGATAGAAGAACCAGCGTTAAGCCATACAGTGGATCCATCCGGAAGGATTGCGCGTGTACGACTTCCTTTTTGCGCAACCACCTGATGATTGTTATCTGCGACACTACTTAATGTAAACCAATGTAAAATCCCCCATGTGCAGAGCGCCAGCACGACCAGCGTGGCGGCAACCTTCCAGGCATACGATCTTCTGCGAACAACAGTTTCTTCCGGGATCGCATCATTGTTTTCCCGGAGTGCTTCTTCCACTGCGGCGAGTTGAAGGATCCGACTGATCCTGGACGGCTCAGTAACGGATAAAGGAGGATTATTCTTTGCCTGCCAGAGCTGGAGCAAAAGTTCATATTGTTGCTGATGATTGGGATCTTCAGCCAGCCATTGCCGCAACGCCGTAGCTTCTGCAGCAGTTGCTTCTCCCGTTATATGACGGGATAACAGGAACCAGATATATTCGGGATTTTCCGGCAATGCAATACGTTTGACTGAAAGGACAGCAATAATGGAAGTATCTACTAAGAGATTGGAATATTTTTTTAAAGCTGGCGTAGGAGTATCGCAGAGAGCGCAAAGCATCGCAGAGAGCACAAAGAGATCATGGCGCACCTTGCGGTTCTTTGCGCTCTCTGCGATACTCCTGCGCCAAACGAATTAAGAAAACAATTCAGGGAATCTGATTTTTACGGTCCGGGGAATTTGACCGCGGGGATAGTTTTACATCGCCGTCTTGTTGTTCAAGCAAGGCGCAGATCCTTTTTGTCGCAATCGCCATCTGTACATCAATCGTATTGACCGAGATGCTTAAGATCTGAGCTACTTCTTTGTATTGCAATCCATCTTCGCGTATAAGGCGGAAGATCATCCTGCACCGGGGAGGCAATGACTCTATTGCCAGTTGCATTCGCTTCATCATTTCAGCGCTTACCAATAATCTATGCGGATCAAGAGAAGGGGCTGACATTTCATCCCCCATATCCTCCAAAGAGTAATGAACAGTTTTGCCTCGTTTAACCAACAGGTTATACGAGCGGTTCTTTACGGCAACATATAAATAAACGGAGAGGTTGTCTATGCTGAGGATATTCTTTCTGTTGGCCCAGAGTTTTACAAAAACATCTTCCACCAACTCTTCTGCGTCCTCCGGAGATTTTACAATGGAGTTACTGAAATAGTGAAGCCGACTATGAAAAAGCCTGTACAGCTCTGTTAGAGCCGTCTCATTTCCGTCGCAAATACCTTGCTGTATCAGACGAAGATTAGCAGTCATTTTAGTCGTTTTGGCAAACAATACAAACTAAATATACCGAATTTCTTTATTGAAATATTCTCAATCTCCGCAAACGTTCCCGTTCGAAGTCAAAATTAAAAAGTAAAAAGTAAAAAATCTCCCGGAGAGAACTGCTCCGTTATGAGAGGTTTTTTACTTTTTACTTTTGAACTTTTAATTTTTAATTGATCTTAACTGCCTGCCGCGCCAGCATCTTCCACCCACCCTTCTGGTGCTGCCATACGGTCATGATCTTGAGATGAACTTCGCCTGGTTTACCACCGTCATTTGTTTTTGCGGAGAGGGTATGGCGAACGATCGCAACATCTTTGCTGACCTGGATCGTTTGGTCAGTGAGGTCGATGGTTACGAAATCAGACTTTCCGCTGGCGAGAG
Source organism: Terrimonas ginsenosidimutans (assembly GCF_022012415.1). Taxonomy (GTDB): domain Bacteria; phylum Bacteroidota; class Bacteroidia; order Chitinophagales; family Chitinophagaceae; genus Terrimonas_A; species Terrimonas_A ginsenosidimutans. Next base: position 236,325 of record NZ_JAKLTR010000003.1, on the reverse strand, counting down.
TGCCTACGAACTCAGCCTTGGTTTCTACTTTACCACCGCTGTGACCATAAGAGAGCCCATCGGCTGCAATATTATTGAGCGCTGATTCACTGCCGTCGACCATCGCTTTACGGAGCGCTTCAACTGCTTCAGCTACTTGTTTCTCACTTTTTGTTTGTGCATTCATGGTTGTACTGATTAATAGTACGGCGATTGCGAGCAATAGTTTGTGCATACGTGAATTGTTTATTGTTCGTGGCGAATAGCCATTGGCTTAAGGTCTGTTAATTCTGAAATTTTTACCGGCCTTTTCAAAGCTATGCTTTTTCTGGCAGCAATACCAATCAGGATAGACATCGCGCCCTCCCGCGTTCCGGCCATTACATGATGCGGGTTATCATTCCTGTCAACAAACATTCTCCGCTGCATCCGGATATCACCACCGCCGTGACCACCCTTGATCTTTGGCGTGGTAAAGATCTCATACTCCTTTTTGAAATTGTCCATCACCATGATCTCTCGGAATTCGTTCGCAATGGCATCATCGGCATCGGACATCTCCACCGCATGACGGCCCGCCTGGTCATCCGGTGTTTTCTGCAGATAGGGAATATCTTCCCAGGTTTCGATACGGCCATCCGTTCCGTTGAACGCGATCTGCCATCCTTCATACGGAGAGTAAGTAGTGAGTGAGTAGTTGGCTACAACGCCGTTTGCATACAGGATCTGAGCAGACATCTTATCATAGATATCTATTTCATTCCTCCAGACACAACCATCACGGATATAACCATCATGCTGTTCATTCTTTACATACAGGTCAACCAAACGCTGGTCTTTGTTAATATCCCAATAGAACTTACACTGATCTTTATACTGGCATCCGCGGCATTTGGTGCCACGGAAAGAATTGTTCTTTCCATACATCTCAAGCGAACCATAAGCACTTACTTCAACGGGCTCCGAATTCAGCCACCAGTTCAGCAGGTCAAAGTGGTGAGTTGCTTTATGGACCCAAAGCGAACCACTCTTCGCGGTAAAGCCATGCCAGCGGCGGAAATAGTCCGCACCATGATATACGTTCAGGTACCAGTTAAAATCAACAGACGTGACTTTACCCACCCGTTTCTTCGCCAGCAATTCCTTCAATTGCATGCTGTGAACGCTGTGGCGGTAATTGAAAGCAACGATCACTTTCTTACCCGACTTTTTCTCCGCCTCAAGAATGCGTTTACATTTCACTTCATCGGTGGTCATCGGCTTTTCGGTGATCACATTAAAGCCTTTGAGCAGGGCTTTTACAATGATGTCATCATGAGTAGAGTCGACAGTAGTGACAATCAGATAGTCGGGCTTTGTCCTGGCGAGCATCTCATCCAGGGAAGAAAAGAGTGGACAGTTGACGCCCATCATCTGCTTTACATATTCCATCCTTCCGGGGTTGATATCAGCGAGACCAACAAACTCTGCGACAGAGCCAAAATTTTTGAGAAGGTCTTTGCCCCAGAAACCGGATCCCCTGTGGCCGGTGCCGATCATGGCGAGTTTGATCTTTTCTGCAGGTGCAGCAAATGAGTCAAAGGGATGCAACAACAGTGATGCACCCGCAGCGGCGGTATAGCCGAGGAATTTACGACGTTCCATATAGCAAGCGTATTTAAATGTGGATCATTAAAAACGTCGGAAGTATCGCAGAGCGCGCAAAGGATCCGCCAGGATCGCAAAGACTTAGCGTACTCTGCGACACCTTGGCGCTCTTCGCGATACTTATCATTTCACTGACGAAATCCGAAACCAATCAACATCCGCAAACCAGCATCATTCGTTTTTGTCCTGTCGCAGAGCGCGCAAAGAATCCGCCAGGATCGCAAAGACTTAGCGTACTCTGCGACACCTTGGCGCCCTCCGCGATACTTATCATTTCACTGACAAAATCCGAAACCAATCAACATCCGCAAAACCAGCATCATTCGTTTTTGTCCTGTCGCAGAGCGCGCAAAGGATCCGCCAGGATCGCAAAGACTTAGCGTACTCTGCGACACCTTGGCGCTCTTCGCGATACTTATCATTTCACTGACGAAATCCGAAACCAATCAACATCCGCAAAACCAGCATCATTCATTTTTGTCCTGTCGCAGAGCGCGCAAAGAATCCGCCATGATCGCAAAGACTTAGCGTACTCTGCGACACCTTAGCGCTCTTCGCGATACTTATCATTTCACTGACAAAATCCGAAACCAATCAACATCCGCAAAACCAGCATCATTCGTTTTTGTTGTGTCGCAGAGCGCGCAAAGGATCCGCCATGATCGCAAAGACTTAGCGTACTCTGCGACACCTTAGCGCTCTTCGCGATACTTATCATTTCACTGACGAAATCCGAAACCAATCAACATCCGCAAAACCAGCATCATTCGTTTTTGTTGTTCTTGTGCAGAACAGCCCGACTTTCGCACCAACCCATCTTCCCGGTTTTGCCGTCAGCTTCTCTCCTATCTTTTCAAATTTAGTTCCGTCAGTGCTATAGCTGAATTCGCAAACGCCACCATTACTCACTGTCACCCGGAAATAAATATCTGCATTCTCCAGTTTCCTGCTATCCTGCACTGTTTCATTCTTTCCCTTGTCAGCATTGTTACAGATACTAAAGGAAAGATAATTCCCTTCTTTCTTTTTTACAACAGAAACGTATGCATAATCAGCGCCGAATACGATCAGGCCTGCCCGCTCATTATCAAGACGCGGCTTGAAGTTCAGTTTGGTTGTTGCCACAAATTCGTCAGCCGGGAATTTCTGCATCAGCAGGTTGGGAACATCCCAGTAGTTCTTTACGCTATCCGGCACCGGGTAGGAGAACAGCCGGAGTTTACCACCACCAGGAAAAGCCCAGAATGGCTGAGGGTTTGCCTGCCATTGCCATTGCAGACCGAGTTTGTTTGCATCGAACTCATCACTATCCGGGGGAGTTGCCCTGGTAATTTTCTGTGCACCGACATTCGGCTTTTTGTATTCCATCACCGGTTCACCTTTACCATCGCCATCTTTATCGATCCCGATCACCGGCCAGTCATTCACCCATTTCATCGGTTGCAGATGCACCACGCGGCCATAAGCTTCTTTATCCTGGAAGTGAAGGAACCAGTGTTCCCCGGTTTTTGTATCCACCCAGGCTCCCTGGTGCGGACCGTTCACGGGAGACTTGCCCTGATCCATCACGACCTTTCTTTCATAAGGACCGTAGACATTTTTTGAGCGAAGCGCCAATTGCCAGCCGGTGCTCACACCGCCTGCCGGGGCGAGGATATAATAATAGCCGTTACGCTTGTAAAACTTAGGGCCTTCGAGTGTAGGATCCGCATCATGACCGTCGAATACAAGCACACCTTCATCAAGTGTTTTCGTACCATCGGGGGTCATCTCTCTTACAGTGAGTACACTTTTGATGCCGGCGCGGCTGCCCGCGTACGCATGCGCGAGATAAGCTTTGCCATTATCATCCCATAGCGGGCAGGGATCGATCAATCCCTTACCCGGCGCTACAAGGATGGGGTCTGACCAGGGACCAAGAATGTTCTTTGCCTTTATGACATAGATCCCGAAATCGGGATCGGGAGAGTAGATATAGAATTCATTGTTATGGTAACGGATGCTTGGCGCCCATACACCACCGCCATGCTGCACTTTGCTGAAGTGCTCATAAGGCGCCTGTCTTTTTAGTACATGACCGATCAGCGACCAGTTCACCAGGTCCTTTGAATGCAGGATCGGCAGGCCAGGCATATGCGTAAAACTGGAAGAGATCATGTAATAGTCATCGCCTACCCGTATTGCATCGGGATCACTGTAGTCAGCATTAACAACCGGATTTTTGTAAGTGCCATTACCATTATCCGCGACCCAGGCCTGGGAAAGGGTATTCTGTGCGGACACAATAGATGTATTGAAAAGGCAGGTAGTAAGACCCGCGATGGCAAGACGGAAGAGTTTCATTCGTTAGCGTGATTAATCAGGTAACAATGTCTGAAAAAATGTTTGAATAAACTTTTGAAATTACGCAATCGTTCCCACTACAAAACAGGCTTGCGTAGAGGAGCGCGGCGGGCACGGCGGTACGCGGCGATCGCCGCGAAATACAATATTCCTCATGGCTGTTTCGCCGCGTCCGCCGCGTATCGCCGTGTCCGCCGCGCTCCTTATACGACAGTCGACTTCAATAGGATAAAAACAAAAAGGTCCCTCGCAGAATAACCTACGAGGGACCTTTGTATCAAGAAAAAAACTATTACCAGAATCTTGCATAAAGCGCACCGATCAGCATCAGCGTTATAACGATCATCACGATCGTTGCTGGTTTCACCTTGAACATTGAACTGTCGATAGCGAATGCTTTTGGATTTACTTTCGGACCAGCAAGGCTGATCGCGATCATCGTTGCAATAGTGAAGAAGAAGGACCATCCCATATTGATCAGGAATGGAATCTCAATAACCGTTTCCACCACGCCCTTATTCATCTTCTGATATTCAAAAGCCGTATACATCCATGTTTCTTTGCCAAACAGCGGAACTGCATAGCTATTGAAGAAGATCGCAAGCAGGAATCCGAGTACTACACCCACCAGCGCAGCTGCTCCGGTAGTGCGTTTCCAGAACATACCGAGGATGAACATTGCAAATACACCCGGGCTGATGAAGCCGGTATATTTCTGAATAAAGGTAAAGCCGCCTTCACCTCCGATACCCAGCGTATCTTTCCAGGTAAAGAGAAGGGAAACGATCATTGCCACTACTACAGTCAAACGGCCGATCCATACCATTTTCTTCTCTTCTGCTTCTTTGTTTACATATTTCTTGTAAATATCCAGCGTGAAGATGGTAGAAATACTATTTGCCTTACCAGCAAGTGATGCCACAATTGCCGCAGTCAGCGCCGCCACTGCAAGTCCTTTCAAGCCACTTGGCAGGAATGCGAGGATGGCAGAATATGCATCATCTTTTACACCTGTAAATCCAGGAAGCTGATCATTTTTAAACAATACATAAGCCGCGATACCAGGAAGCATTACAATGATAGGCATCATCAGTTTCAGCATACCGGCAAACAGAATTCCCGTACGAGCCGTTTGCAGGTCAGCTCCAAGGGCGCGCTGAGTAATATACTGATTACATCCCCAATAGTTCAGGTTAACGATCCACTGACCAGCGAAATACATGGCAATACCAGGCAGTACTACATACTTCTGAACATCAAGGTTCTGCGGCATATCAATAGTAGTGGTAGTTAACTCAGGTTTGGGAAGTATCATTTTAAAATGTTCCGGCGCCTGGTTAAGTAGTGTTTTGAAACCAGCGATCGCATTACCGTTAACAACCCCATTGATACGTTCGTCCACGATCTGGAGCGCCATGAATACAGTGGCAAAACCGCCAATGATCAACACCGCTACCTGGATCACGTCTGTGTAACCGATCACTTTCATACCGCCGAGCGTAATAACCAACGCCATCAGCATCAATACGATCATGATAATATGCAGATATTCGCCCCCGAGCAGACCATTAATAGCCACCGCACCGAGGTAAAGAATTGACGTAAGGTTTACAAACACGTACAGGAATAACCAGAATACAGCCATGATCAGCGCCACCGTTTCATTATACCGTGTCTTCAGGAACTGCGGCATCGTGTATATCTTATTCTTAAGATATATAGGGATAAACCAAACAGCGATGATGATAAGTGCAATAGCTGCTACCCATTCGTAGGCGGCTACAGCTGTACCAACAAAAAACCCCTCACCGCTCATCCCGATAAATTGCTCAGCGGAGATATTGGAAGCGATCAGAGACGCGCCAATGGCCCACCAGGTAAGTGATCCTTCAGCAAGAAAATAGTCGTGAGAAGCCGATACAGTGGCTTGTTTCTTTCTTCGATAAATCCAGTAACCATACCCGGCCACAATAACAAAGTAGACCAGGAAAACCACATAGTCCAGCGGGGAGAGGGAGTTCATACAGCAGGCTGTTTAAATTTTAAAAGTTGTTTTTTCGGTTGTTGAGCAATTCGGTTCTTAATGGTCAGCAGCACTTTTACAATTAGTGTCATATCAACACTTATTGCATAGGTACGGAAAATCCGGTAAAAGACCTAATCGGGACAGCAAGGAAAGATACGGAACGGGACCGGAAAGGCAAGGGTCCTTTTTTGGAGAAGATCGGAAGTATCGCAAAGGGCGCTAAGGAAGCGCAAAGGACGCCAAGACTTTGCGCCCTTCGCGCTTCCTTAGCGCCCTTTGCGATACTAATTTAGATGTAGCGATTTATCAGGTTCTCCAGATACTCCTGCTTTCCACTCGCCGACTTCGGCTCACCATTCGCCACCGCAAATGCTCTCAGGTCTTCCAAAGAAAGCTTACCCGCTTCAAACTCCGCCCCTTTTCCACCATCAAAGCTTGCATAACGATCTTTCCTGATCTTCTTATAGTCAGACTTCTCCAGGATCGCTTCCGCCGTCAGCAACGCTCTCGCAAATGTATCCATGCCACCGATATGCGCATAGAACAGGTCTTCCATATCTGTGCTGTTCCTCCGGATCTTCGCATCAAAGTTGATACCGCCGCCTTTGAAACCTCCTGCCTGTAGGATGATCAGCATCGCTTCGGTCAGTTCGTTGATATCATTCGGGAACTGGTCTGTATCCCAGCCATTCTGGTAATCGCCACGGTTGGCATCAATGCTGCCGAGCAGTCCGGTATCAGCGGCCACCTGCAGTTCATGCGTAAAGGTGTGTCCCGCCAGCGTAGCGTGGTTCACTTCAATGTTCAGGCTGAAGTCTTCCAGCAGTCCGTGCTGACGCAGGAAACCGATCACGGTCTCAGAGTCATAATCATATTGATGTTTGCTTGGCTCGCATGGCTTGGGTTCGATAAAAAACTGGCCTTTGAAACCATTCTTTCTTGCATAGTCGCGGGCTGTTTGCAGGAAACGCGCCAGGTGATCTTTTTCCCGCTTCATGTCTGTGTTCAGCAGACTCATATAACCTTCGCGGCCGCCCCAGAATACATAATTCTCGCCGCCTAATGCGATCGTTGCGTCCAATGCTGCTTTTACCTGTGCTGCTCCATGGGCGAGCACGTGAAAATCAGGATTGGTAGAAGCGCCGTTCATATAGCGTTTATGGCTGAACAGGTTGGCCGTACCCCAAAGCAGTTTAACGCCGCTTTCCTTTTGCTTTTCTTTCAGGTATTCCGCTACGGTTTGCAGGCGGTTGTCATTCTCCGCGATATCATTTCCATAATCCACCACATCCACATCATGAAAGCAGTAATAAGGAATATTCATTTTCGTGATGAACTCAAATGCCGCATCGGCTTTATCTTTTGCCCGCTGGATCACATCTTTGCTTTCGTCCCACCCAAACACATGTGTTGGCTCACCAAAGGGATCGGCGCCGTTGCCGTTGAAGCTGTGCCAGTATGCACAGGCAAAACGCAGGTATTCCGCCATGGTTTTACCCGCCACTTTTTTGTTCGCATCATACCAACGGAATGCCAGTGGATTGTCGCTATCACGACCTTCGTATTTGATCTGGCCTATGCCTTTGAAGTATTCTTTACTTCCTGTTACCACGTTCATCTTTAAAATTTATTGTTGATTCAATTGATTAGATAAAACTTGTTTCCATCCTTCATAAAGCGCGTCATAGGATTTTGACAGCGACGGTGAAGGTTCTATGCTGGATAATGGCTTGAAATGTTTGAATGCTTCCTGTGGCGTGTTGTAGATACCCGCTCCAAGTCCGGCACCGATCGCTGCGCCGACACTTCCATCACCATGATATAATTCCACACTCAGTCCGGTTGCATTTACGAACGCCTCTGTAAATACATTGCTAAGGAACATATTTGTTTTAGAAGCACGGATCACGCTGGGATTGATGCCATTGCTGCGCATGATATCCAAACCATACCGGAATGCAAAAGCGATCCCTTCCTGAGAAGCCCTGAACAAGTGAGCGGCATGATGCCTGTTGAAGTCGATGCCATTGATATGTGCCTGCACGGTGCGGTTGCCAAGCATCCGTTCAGCACCATTACCAAAGGGTAGTATGTAAACGCCTTCGCTGCCCGGCGCTATACCTGAAGCTGCATCATTCATTTGGCGGTAGTCTGCTTTATCGCCTGTCACATTTTTGATCCAGCGATTGAGAATACCGGTGCCATTGATGTTCAGCAATACGCCAAGCCGTTTTTGCGTGGATGTATAATTAACGTGAGCGAATGTATTCACCCTTGATTCATTATCATACGTAAGCTGATCACTCACGGCATAGATCACACCGCTGGTACCGGCCGTTGCCGCCACTTCACCGGGATTGAGCACGTTCAATGATAAAGCATTGTTGGGCTGATCGCCGGCCTTGTAGGTAACAGGAATGCCGGGAGTGAGTGATAATGCCGTAGCAACAGCCTCCGGCACTTCACCGTGATTGGTGAACACATCCTTTATTGTTGGAATAAAAGATGGATCGATCTTATAGTGATTGAAAACGTCTTTGGAGAGTTCATGCTCCTGGAAATCCCAGAACACACCTTCAGACAATGCAGAGATACTGGTAGTGACCTCCCCTGTTAGCTTCATCGCAATAAAATCGCCCGGGAGCATGATCCGGCTGATCTTCTCATACAATGCCGGTTCGTTCTGCTTAACCCAGGCCAGTTTGCTGGCAGTGAAATTTCCCGGGGAATTCAGCAGATGCAGCAAGGCTCGCTCCCTGCCGATGGCTTCGAAAGCGCCACGGCCAAGTTCTACAGCGCGACTGTCACACCAGATGATACTATCACGCAGCACCTGCTGGTCTTTATCCACGCAAACCAACCCGTGCATTTGATACGCGATCCCGATCGCTTTGATTTCTCCTGGATCATATTTTCGTTGGGCATGAAGTTTCAGGATTGCGAGCTGAACATGCTCCCACCACATTTCGGGTGATTGCTCCGCCCATCCGGGTTGAAGGGACGTGATGCCCGATTCTGTTTCGGGATATTGAGCAGAGGCAAGCAGTTGTTGGGTTGCAGCATCCACCACCGACGCTTTGATCGAGGATGTGCCGATATCAAGGCCTAGTAATAACATAAACAATCGGTTTGATTCCGTGCGCCGCACCTATCGGAACGAAGGGCAGTGGGAACAATTGCCGAACTTACGGCATATCGGGGAATGAAAAATGAAACCGATTGCATTTTTTTTGCAAACGATGGCGTGTTGAATATAAATTATTAAAAATCAACAAATTGAAAGTTATCAACCTGGATGGCCGTACCCACACTGTGACTTCATACGGGCTTTAAAAAAGGCATCCCTTTGTGGATACACCTCCTGCAAAGCTCAGCGGATCTGAAGACAACCAGGCCGCACAGCTGATGGGAAACCAGGCCTTGATCCCTCTCAGGCCAGCAATTACCGATCCCTTGTCAGCTCTTCCAGCAACAGGTAAAGACGGAATCTGTATCATTCCAACCCGTTTTAGCTTTATGGAAGCATGACTACAGCATGGTTATAGTATAACCCAAGCATCAGCATAGCATCAGGATAGCATGAGGATAGCATGTCGGTAGCATGGTGGTAGCATTGCGCAAGCATCAGACTGGCATCACTAATACTACCGTGATCCAGCCCTTCGGCATCACAAGGGCATGCGGGAAGCATTCATGGAGCATTTTACCGTTTTTTGTCCGGCCCCGTTCCGCTCCTTTCGGGATTTTAAACGCCGGGTCGACCCTGTCTGAAAACTCCCGGTTCATGTGTGGCCTATATTCCGATCATCGCCTTGATCACCCCATTCTTCGGATCCAGCCAGGAATTAAAGTTGTCCTTCACGTCTCCAAACTCCACCCTGTGCGTAATATATGTCGCCGGATCAACCAGCTTCTTCCGCATGCTGGCCAGTACGTGATCAAAATCGGCACGCGTAGCATTGCGGCTGCTCATCAGCGTCGACTCGCGCTTGTGAAATTCCGGGTGACTGAAACTGATCTCTTCTTTCTGCAACCCGACCAGTACGTACCGGCCGCCGTGCGCCAGGTACTGAAATGCATTGGTGACAGCTTTCAGGTTGCCCGTTGCATCGATCACTACAGTCGGCATATCTCCATCTGTGATCTGCTGCAACTCAGCCGTCACATCATTTTTCGCGTTTATAGTGTACGGTATATTAAGCTTTGTTCTGCAAAATTCCAGTCGGCTTTCCTGTACATCCATCGCGATCACTTTCGCTCCGGCAATGCGGGCAAACTCCATCGTCCCGAGACCGATCGGGCCCGCTCCAACTACCAGTACAAATTCATCCTTCTCCACGGCAGCTCTTCTGATCGCATGCGCACCGATCGCCAATGGTTCCACCAGTGCGAGTTCATCAAGTGAAAGTCCTTCACCACTCACCAGCGAGCTATCCGGGACCAGCAAAAACTCACGCATGCCGCCATCAACATGCACCCCACACACCTTCATAGATACGCAGCAATTCGGCTTTCCGCGGCGGCAGGCGATACAGGTCCCACAATTGAAATACGGAATAATGGTCACCGCGTCTTCCTTTTTAAAACCAGGTGCAGTGGTTTCTTCAATCGTTGCCGCGAGTTCATGACCAAGTATTCTGGGATAACTGAAGTAAGGTTGTGTGCCCTCAAATGCGTGAAGATCTGTTCCGCAAACACCGATGCGCTGGATCTTTAGTAAAGTATGGCCGGGTTGAATGGAGGGCTTTTCAGATTCTGTATAGCCAAAATGATGAGGAGAGGTACAAACAAGCGTTTTCATTTATCAAAACTTTTAGTATGCTAAGCTATTACAGTTGAAGATTGATAGTGGCCTGCACTATCCTGAGAAATGAACGGTGTAAGAGTATCGCAAAGGACGCAAAGGGATCGCGAAGTACGCCAGGATATCCTTGCGCCCATTGCGGTCCTTTGCGTCCTCTGCGATACTTAGGTGATGCAAAGAGAATTACTTCAAAGCCTTCAACACCTTCCACATCTCGCCTGCTACAAATAAATTTCCCGCATCATTCAAATGCACCCGGTCCGTTGTCAGAATTCCCTTCTCCTGGTTTGTCGGATTATTCGCTTTCTCATAATCAACAAATGCCTTGCGAAGATCTACCACCGGCAGGTTAGACTCTTTTGCGATATTGCGGATGATGTTACTGTAATGATTCAGATCTTCATCCTGCTCATTGGAAAAATCATTCCTTTCTCCAATGACAGAAGGTGTGCAAACGACTACACGGATATTCCTGTCCTGCAGCTTTTTGATGATCGCTTTATAGAAAGCAATGAATTTAGGAGCGTCTGTTCCCGTACCGGAACTGCTTTTATGCCATACATCATTTATTCCAACATAAATAAAAACGATATCCGGGTTCTTCTCCAGCACATCGGTCTCCATTCTTAAATACAGATCATACACTTTATTACCGCCGATGCCTGCACCAGACAATTCAAACGATTCTGCAAGTCCTTCTTTCTTGATAATGCTATCAAGTTTTACAATATATCCATTCCCTTTAACAGCAGCCTGCGTAATGGAATCTCCAAAGAAGATCACCTTATTTTTCTTAGCGGGTGTAGTAAAAGCAAACATGGCTAATGTGGCTACAAGCACAAAATATTTCATTGTATAATTTTTAAGATCGGTAATTAGTTCAGGCATTTGCTAAAGCTCTGTCGAGATGAACATAACCACCATCAACATAAACAAGCTGTCCGGTAGTATGACTTGACTTCGCTGAAAGGAGAAATGCTACCGTATTGGCCAGTTCTTCCGGGGTCGTCATCCTGTTCTCCAATGGTATCTTTGACTCAATTTCCTTCAATTTGGTTGCAGGATCTGAAAGTGTCTTGATCCATTTCTCATAAGCGGGCGTATAGGACTCCGAGACTACCACCGCGTTTACCCGGATGCCATACTTCAGTAGTTCAACCGCCCATTCCCTTGTCAACGCGTTACGGCCACCATTAGCCGCTGCGTAGGCAGATGTATTACCCTGTCCGGTGATCCCGGTTTTGGAAGTAATATTCACAATGCTCCCTTTGCTTTTCTTTAATTCAGGTAAGGCATAATGTGCAACCAGGTAGTAGTGCACAAGATTTTTATGCAGGCTCTCCATGAATTTTTCATAGTTGCCGTTCTCCAGGCCAACGCCATCGTTTACTCCGGCATTATTGACCACACCGTCTACGCGTCCCAATTGAGCGATGACCGTCTTAACCGCCTGCTCACAAGCCGCAGGCTCTGCGAGCTCTGCCACGATCTGTATTCCTTTCCCGCCCGCCTGTTCTATCTCAGCAAGCAATGCCTTATTATCCGCTTCATTCCGGCCGATGATGGCGACGATCGCACCTTCGCCGGCAAGCACTTTTGAGATCGCTTCACCAATCCCTTTCGCACCACCTGTTACGATCACTACTTTATCTTTTAACTGAAGATCCATGTTTAGCTATTGAATGTTATAAAATGTGCAGGCATTACCTCCAAAAAAAGCAGCCTGTTCATCCGCAGAAAATTCCAAAAAATATTCCTGAACGATAGTCAGCATATCCGTGTATGTAGCCGCAACCTGGCAAACCGGCCAGTCGCTGCCATACATGATCCGGCTTGTGCCAAAAGCATCCACCACTGTATCTATATACGGATGAAAGTCTTCTTTCTTCCAGTGATGCCAGTCGGCTTCCGTCACCATTCCCGAGATCTTGCAATAAACATTTTCATGCTTTGCGATGCTGCGGATATCCTCATGCCAGGTTCCATCTTCCTTTGTTTTGACAGCCGGCTTGGCGATATGATCGATCACAAATTTCTGGTAAGGAAATTCCTGCACCAGTTCCTTTGCGAATTTCAGCTGATCAGGGAAGATCAGTATATCATATGTAAACCCGTATTTACGAAGCAGACCAATGCCCTGTTTAAAAGCAGGACGGAGCATCAGCGAACGATCCGCTTCTCCCTGCAGCACATGGCGAAAGCCTTTGAGGCGCGAGAAGGTTGTGTAATACTCCAGCCGGCTTTCCAATTGCGGGTCACGAAGATCCACCCAGCCAACCACTGCTTTGATAAATGGATTCTCAGCTGCATTCCTGAGCTGGAATTCATTTTCCGCCTCGGTCTGATCGCTCTGCACGACCACACAACCATCAAATCCGTGTTCCTGTAATGTTTCATGGAATTCCGCCGGCAAAAAATCGCGGCGGATCACTTCCATTGCAGGTGTTATCCAGCTGTCTCTAACCGGATCAAACTTCCAGAAATGATTATGTGCATCAATTTTTAGCATACGCCACGCAGGTTTGCTTTGATTCACCAAGGCCGTCGATGCCGAGCTCAACCACATCACCTGGCTTGAGATACACAGGAGGATTGAAGCCAAGGCCAACACCGGCAGGTGTTCCTGTGGAGATCACATCACCAGGCAGCAACGTCATGAAACGGCTTACATAAGCGATCACGTGCGGAATATTGAAAATAAAATTCGACGTATTACCATCCTGCATTTTCTTTCCGTTCACATTCAGCCAAAGGCGAAGATTGTTCACATCTTTTACTTCATCGGCAGTAACCAGCCATGGACCGATCGGCGCAAACGTATCACAGCCTTTTCCTTTATCCCATGTGCCACCTCTTTCAAGCTGGAACTCGCGCTCACTGACATCATTATGCAATGCATAGCCGGCAACATACTCAAGCGCATTTGCCTCCTCTACATAACTGGCTTCCTTACCGATCACAACAGCAAGTTCCACTTCCCAGTCAGTCTTTACAGAATCCTTCGGGATCACGATATTATCGAATGGACCAACCATCGCAGTGCTCGATTTCAGGAAGATCACCGGCTCTGACGGGGGCGTAGCGCCTGTTTCTTTTGCATGATCAGCATAGTTCAGCCCAATACAAACGATTTTGGAAGGACGTGCAATTGGCGCACCGAGCCTTGTATCTCCCGCCACTTTAGGAAAGCCACTTATATTTCCTTCTACCGCTTTTTTAATAGAAGCGATGCCATCATTGGCAAAAAAATGTTCATCATAATCCCGGGCTACAGAGGAAAGATCGAATCTTTCGCCATTGATTTCAATACCAGGTTTTTCTTTTCCTTTTTCACCAAAACGGATCAGTTTCATTTACGTTTAATTTTAAGATCACGAAATTGTTCGATGACCGGGGGCCGATGGCCGAATATCAAAATTATTTAAATGCTGTATTCCCAGCCAACAGCCAGGGGCCATTGAACTACGCTAAGACTAATTATTCAATTTGATAAACCCTCCATCGATCGGGTAATCACATCCCGTAATGAAGGACGCTTCATCGCTGCAAAGGTATAGTACCAGGTACGCGATCTCTTCCGGCTCAGCCATACGGCCGATCGGCTGTGTCCTGGATAGCTTTTCAAACATCTCCTGCTCATTTCCCGGATAGTTCTTCGAAATAAATCCATCTACAAAAGGAGTGTGGACACGCGCCGGGGAAATGCAATTGCACCGGATCTTCTGACCGATATAATCTTTCGCAACAGATAATGTCATTCCCACCACTGCGCCTTTTGTCATAGAATAAGCAAAACGGTCTGGCAAACCAACCGATGAAGCGATTGATGCCATGTTCAGGATCGCACCACCTGTATGCTTCATGTGCGGGATCACCGCCTGCAGACAATTGTAAACCCCTCGAACATTCACAGACAAAAGCCTGTTGAAATCTTCCTCGGATGTTGTTTCAACAGTGCCAACATGCGCCACGCCGGCATTATTCACCAGCAACTGCACCCCTCTTGTTTTTGCAGCAATACTTTCCACCACATCTTTTACCTGCTGCTGATTGCTCACATCACAGGCAAACGCTTCAGCAGATCCTCCCGCTTTAACGGCTTCTTCCGCTACAGTATCTGCGGTTTTCTTATCATAGTCTAAAATGAAAACTGTGGCCCCCTGCTTTGCAAACAACAGGGATATTGCCCTGCCAATCCCACTTCCACCGCCGGTGACAACGGCAGTTTTTCCTTTTAAGTCAAACATCATGTTCGTTTTTCGAATTATTCAATCGAGTTGAAGGGTTTAAAGTTTAAATGTTTAAGAGTTTAAAAGTTAGGTCGGACAATAAAAAACCTCTGTCAGAAACTAACAAACTAGTAAGCCTTAAAACTTTTAAACCATTCAACTATTTTTTCTTTTCCAGCTTAAAAATCTCTTTCATGAGCATCCACTTCTCTCCGGGTTTACTTCCCGGCAATGCCTGCTGATAATCCCACATCAGTTTTTCCCATTCCTGCACTTTTTCATTCCCTGCATCAGCCGCCGCTTTCTGTTCAAAGGTAAACTCATCTGAGGAATCAATTATCATGAACAATCTGTTACCAAACCTGTAGATCTCCATCTGCTCTATTCCTGAATCCCGGATGCTTTGCAGGATCTCCGGCCATACCGCCTCATGATATCTTTCATAAGCGGCGATCTTTTCTTCATTGTCGATCAAATCCAATGTAAGGGTGAATCTTTTCATATTAATGACCTGACTGAACAGTTGTTGAAAGGTTACGGAATTTATATGCAAAGAAACCAACTACGGCAAAACAGATCGCGGGAACAAGATAGGCGAACTGGATATCGCCGCCTCTTGCATCAGACAATTGTCCCATCGCAAGCGGGATGATCGCGCCACCAACAATAGACATTACAATAAAGGATGAGCCCGTCTTTGATTCTTCACCCAACCCCGAAATCCCCATTGAGAAGATCGTCGGAAACATAATGGACATAAAGAAAGGGACTGCCATTAATGTATACACGGCTGTTGCGCCTGTGGTGGAGACCGCTGCAAAAAGTAAAACGATATTGATCACGGAATAGATCAGGAGCAGCTTTGCCGGTTTGATGTATTTCATGAGAAAGGTGCCGGAAAAACGTCCCAGCATAAAGCCGACCATCGCGATAGAACCATATAAGAACGCCGCATTCTTCTCCGGGATATCGTGGGTGAACTTTGAAAAACGCACAAAAAAACTGCCCACGCAGGTTTGTGCACCTACATAGAAGAACTGCGCAATGACGGCCCAGGCAAGATGCTTATGACGCAATACACGAAAGGAGAACTTACCGCTTTCTTCAGACCCTTTCTCCCTGATCTCAGGCAGTTTGGTAAAGACAAAGATCAGCAGCAAGAGAAAAACAACAATTCCTATTATCAGATAAGGCATTTTAACCGTCGCGGCTTCGCCATTCAGATAAATCGCGAGCTGCTCCGGCGTCATCTTATCAAGCTCTTCCTTTGTATACTCCACACCGGAAAGGATCACCTGGGATCCGATCAGCGGAGCGAATACGGCCCCTGCGCCGTTGAACGACTGCGCAAAGTTCAAACGCTGTGTAGCGGTCGCTTCGTCACCCAGCTTGGTGATATAGGGGTTACCTACTGTTTCAAGGAATGTTGCGCCAGACGCCGAGATAAATAATGCGGCAAGAAAGAATACATATTCCCGTGAAGACGCTGCGGGCACAAAAAGCAAAGCACCCACACCATACAAAAACAATCCGCAAAGAATTCCTTTTTTATATCCATACTTATGCATGAACCAACCGGCGGGGATAGCCATGGAGAAGTAGGCAAGATAAACGGCTGTATCAATAAACGCCGATTGGGTATCCGTCAGCTGACAGGCTTTGCGTAAATGTGGGATCAGCACCGGGTTGATATTATGCAGGAAAGCCCACAGAAAGAACAAACTTGTAACGAGGATAAACGGCAATAAATAAGGCGAACGCTGTTTCATTGGCTTGCTATATAATGAGGGTGAAAGATAATGATTCAGGATGAGAGATGTATGACGAAATGAGGAGAACTGTCATGCTCTGTCAGCCGAAGCCTTAACGAGGAGTGAGAGGTTCATGTATTGAGTGGCGTAGGGAGCAACGCAGAGAGCGCTAAGGATCGCCAGGAACGCAAAGATTTCCAGCTTTTGGCGGGATATCCTTAGCGATCTTTGCGTGCCTTAGCGCTCTCTGCGTTGCTCCCTACGCCACTCAATAGACAAAAACCTTTCTCAAAAACCCGCCAATCTCCTTCATCATCGGATCAAACCACGGATGAAAGAACCAGAACGGATGGGGCGTATCAGGAAACGTATGGATTTGCGAGTAGATCTTCAATGAATCCAGTTTGCGGATCATATCATCCCGCCCGGCATGAAAACGCGGATTGGAACTATTTACAAAGAAAACCGGCGCGCTGTTCGTATCCACATGGTTCAAAGGTGCTGCTTCTTCCCAGATATCAGGACGTTCTTCATACGTTCCGCCCAGCCATTGTGCAGCTACCGCGCCTTCCACAGATTCCGGATGACGGAAGGCCAGGGTTCCATCAATATTAACGATCGCTTGTACAGAAGCATTGGTGGTATCCACTATCTGCCCGCCAAGCATGAGTTGTTTATTCGTATTACCTAAAAGTGCCGCCAGCTGGCCGCCTGCCGAACATCCCAATACCGCGATCCTGTTCTTGTCAAGCGAATAGGTCTGCGCGTTCGCGCGCATCCACCGCAAAGCATCTTTCAGGTCTATTACCGCTGCAGGATAAGTTGCTTCGAGCGAAAGACGGTAATCAGCCGTTACGGCAACAAATCCCTGCTTCGCCAGCTCGGTCGCCATGGCATAGTTGTGCGTTTTATCCCCGGAGCGCCATCCGCCGCCGAAGATGAGTAGTACAGCCGGCGTCTTTTTCGTTTTTTTCTTTGGATAGAAAATATCAAGTGTTAAAGCATGTTCGCCTGCTTTTTTAAAAATGATATTCTTTTTAACCGACACTTCTTTGGAGACCGCAGGTTCGGCTATGATGATATACGGGCGTTTCTTTTTCTCTTTTTCGAAGGTGGCGGGGATATTGAACGAGGTATCGCGCGGGAATGATTGCTGAGCATCCGATTTTATGACAAGAAATACTGATAAAGCAAAAAGGATGTTCTTCATATTTGGTCTATTTTCTTATGCGTCTGTCGTAAAGGAACGCGGCGAACGCAGCGATACGCGGCGAGCGCAACGAAATACATTTTTTTGCGTGGCTGCTTTTCGTTGCGTGCGTTGCGAACCGTTGCGTCTGTCGTAAAGGAACGCGGCGAACGCAGCGATACGCGGCGAGCGCAACGAAATACAATCTTTTGCGTGGCTGCTTTTCGTTGCGTGCGTTGCGAACCGTTGCGTCTGTCGTAAAGGAACGCGGCGGAGCAGCGATACGCGGCGAGCGAAACGAAATACAATCTTTTGCGTGGCGGCTGTTCGTTGCGTGCGTTGCGAACCGTTGCGTCCGCCGCGCTCCACTACGCCATTCTAACTTAATTCCTAATCCATCAAAACAGCCGTCGCGGGGGCTCCATCTGTGATCACGATCCTTTCCGAGTCTTTGGTAATTCCCATATGACTCATATCGATATCTTTTGAACGCTCACCCGTCACCTTGAGGATCGTTTTAAATGCACTGGGGAAGATCAGCCCACCAAACCGCACATTAGTGCCATTATTAATAGAAATGACCGGATCCGTTTTTGTCGGATTCAATTCCTGCATATCAAATGCGATCCTGTCAACATCCACCAGCTCCGCCCCGATCTCAGCCGTAAGGATACAGTCTGTAAACCGTATATTCTGTACCGGCATCTCCGGAAGGCCGCGAATGAAAATCCCTTTCTTCGCGCCATTGCAAACGATCTTTTCAAAATGCATATCACGGAAGATCGGCGTCCCTTCATTCACAACAGGGCTTTCATTTCTTTCACCATCTGTGGCAAACTTCACGAAGTAATACATATCGAAGAAGATCGCTTCCTGTTCGATGTCTTTCATATAAATATTCCGCGCATAGATCTTTTCTACCACTCCACCGCGGCCACGGGTTGATTTGAAACGCAGCCCCTTATCCGTGCCCATGAAGTTGCAGTCATAGACAAAGATGTTGTTTGCCCCGCCACTCATTTCACTGCCGATCACAAACCCGCCATGCGCCTTGTACACCAGGTTATTTCTGACAATCCCATATTGGGTCGGCATTCCACGCTTACGGCCTTCTTCATCTTTTCCCGATTTGATACAGATCGCATCATCTCCCACATCAAAAGTGCAGCCTTCCACAAGGAAGAATTTGCAGGATTCGATATCCGCTCCATCACCGTTCTGTGCATAAGCAGGATTTTTCACCAGCAGATCGCGCAGGATCAGGTTCTCACACATCAATGGATGAATACACCATGCTGCCGAATTCTGTAGTGTCACTCCTTCCAGCAACACTTTATTACACTGCGTGAATACAACCAGGTTTGGACGCAGGAAATCTTTCATCTCTTCAAAATCCTTGAGCTCTTTCCCGGGAACAAGGAGCATACTTTTATTTTCAACTTTAGCTTGTTTGAACTGCTCACTGGGATACCATTCCTTCCCATCGTCTTTTAAAACGCCTCCTGATCTAATTTTTTCTTTCCATTCATTTTCTGTGAGAGCCGACTTACCAACAGCACGCCATGCATCACCATTGCCATCGATCACACCTTTACCGGTGATCGCTATATTGGTCAGACCCGTTCCGGAGATAGGTGATTGGTTTCTCGCCGCCCGTTTCCCTTCGTAAAAACCTTCTACCAGGGGGTATTTTGTCTTATCCGTCGTGAACGTCAGCAAAGCCCCACTGGCCAGATGCAGGTTCACATTGCTGCGCATTTCGATCGGCCCGCTCAGCCACAATCCTGCCGGGATCATTACTACCCCACCGCCCTGGCGGCTGCAATCGATGATCGCCGCACTGATCGCTCTTGTATTCAGCGTATATCCATCCGACTTGCCGCCATAGTTCAGGATAGAAAATGTATCCGTTTTAAAAACAGGTTCTTCTACTTTAGGAAGATTTCCCCATGAATACTGCGCATTGGCAGAAATAAAGCCACTACAAAAGAGGACCGCGAGCCAGTTTTTTTTCATGATTACTTATTAATGGGCGATAAAAAATTCATTTCCTGGAGCCAGCTTTCACAAAGTGTTGTCCACTGATTGGCTGAACCGGGATTATTCCGCAAGGCAATAGCATGTGCTCCCTGCGGAAAGATATGCAAAGATGAAATGATCTTCTTATCCAGCAAAGCCTGGTAGAACAACAAACTGTTACGGGGGTCTACCGATTTGTCGTTCGCCGCGTGTACGATGAATGCCGGCGCGGTTGATGACGTAACCTGCAACTGCGCTGAATATTTTGCTATGAGTGCCGCTGAAGGATCACTTCCCAGTAGGTTTTTCTTACTTCCTGTGTGTGCATACGTCCCCATATCGATCACCGGAGAAACAAGCAGGGTGAAATCAGGCCGGCAATTGATCGTATCCAATGCGTCATTGATCCGGGAAAGATCTTCTGTTGAAGTGGAAGCGATCGCGGCAAGATGTCCGCCGGCAGATGACCCCTGAATCCCGATCTTGTTGGGCTGGATCTTCCACTCCACCGCTCGTGAACGGATGATCTTCATCGCACGCTGTGCATCCTGGAGCGGTCCTTTTTCTCTTTCTTTAAGATCCGGTGAATTCGGTAAACGATAGTTCAGCACAAATGCGGAAACTCCCATCGTGTTAAACCATTTGGCGAGTTGAATGCCACTGATGACATATGCCAAACGTTCATAACCGCCACCGGGGCAGATCAGCACGGCGGCGCCTTTGTTCTCCTGGTCGGAAGTAAAGAATGCATACATGCCGGGTGTTCCAACACGGTAAACTCTTTCATTGGCGATGCTATCCGAAAGATTCAATCCTTTGGAATTTGGCATTTTGCCTTTTGGCCAAAGAGGAATGAACTCCTGCGAGATAACCTGGGTCGCGACGAAAACTGACGCCAGCAGAATGAAAGTTTTTTTATGCATGTAGAGTCTTTATTAAGTTAAGGCGTTGGAAGTATCGCAAAGAGCGCTAAGGATTCGCAGAGTTCGCTAAGTTACCCTCTGCGTGCTTTGCGTTTACTTTGCATGCAAAGAGCGCTAAGGATGCGCAGAGTTCGCTAAGTTACTCTCTGCGTACTTTGCGTTTACTTTGCATGCAATGAGCGCTAAGGATGCGCAGAGTTCGCTAAGTTACTCTCTGCGTACTTTGCGTTTACTTTGCATGCAATGAGCGCTAAGGATGCGCAGAGTTCGCCAGGTTGCTCTCTGCGTACTTTGCGTTTACTTTGCATGCAAAGAGCGCTAAGGATGCGCAGAGTTCGCCAGGTTGCTCTCTGCGTGCTTTGCGTTTACTTTGCATGCAAAGACCGTTAAGGATTCGCAGAGTTCGCTAAGTTACTCTCTGCGTGCTTTGCGTTTACTTTGCATCCTTTGCGATACTTACTACGCAGTGCATTTTACGGTTTCCACGGTGTAGTCCCCGCAAAGATATTTTCCAGCGTATAATGTTTTGCCTCTTTCTTTGTCAACTGTTTGCTCCAGGCAACACGTTTATCGGGCGCCGCTCCTTCACCTTTAGAATTGTATTCCGCATAAAAAGCAGTTTTTTCATTTTCCGGATTGCGCCAGTTATCCCAGCCTTCCGGGCGGATATGCTTGCCCAATTCACAATTGATGAAGACAGTCCTTGCATTTGCGCGCCATGGTCTTCCGAGAAAAACTTTCTGAGCTTCGTCATTAGCCGTGATCTTACAATCGATAAACACATAGCCAAATGATTTCCATTTCGGTGTTGATGCCGCAGTGATATAGGAATTCGTGAGACTTCTGATCGTACAGCTTTTGAACACAGCTGTCGCCGGGCCGAAGATAAAATCTGTTGTTCCTTCGATCAGGCAATTTTCATAGTACTGGCGGCTACTGTCACCTGCGGTCAGCAAAGTATCCTGGTTGCCGGAGAGATTGCAATCACGGATCGTAAACCGGTCACCATCCACGTGCAATGCAACACCCTGTCCTACCCTGCCAGCTGTATTCCTGATCGTCAGATTCTCGATCACCACATCATTCCCCTGCACCCAGACGGTATACGAGTTAAATGTGCCGAATTTGGTTTTGTTGGTGACGGTATCCGCACCTTTTGCTACAAACTTACCGGAGTAATCAGCATTGGAGATAATGGTCTGATCGCGGCTTTCTCCTTTGAGAGTAATATTTCCTACCCATGAAGGGATCACCAGCTTCTCTTCATATACGCCATTCTTAATAAAAATGGAGATCGGCTCCGGCGAATATGCCCGCACCGCATTGATCGCTTCCTGGATCGTTTTGTAGTCGCCGGACCCGTCTTTAGCAACGGTCAGCTTAGTGGGATATGTTTGCTGCGAAAAAGAAATCAGAGCAGCCAGCAGGAAGGCAATGCTAAAGAAAACGTTTTTGTTGAGCGAATGCATAAAGGAATTTATTTCTTTACAGGTTTAATGATCCTTTCCGCGAGCTGCGGTTCAGCCTTGCGGATATCTTCCAAGACCAATTCAGCCATTCTTCTGGCACCGAACTCGCTGAAGTGTGTATTATCTTTCACGCCATCGGGATAGTTCGGATGTTCGCCCGGTGTAAGATGGTTATATAAATAAACCGATCCCTCTACTCCCATTTGTTGCAACAATGCCTGGCTTTTCACATCCAGATCGATCAGCGTCACCTTTGCCTCTTTCGCCACTTCTCTCACGATCCTGGAATAGACCTCATGCGTTCCTTTAACATGTCCTGTACTATCAAAACTGCGCCGTGCAACCGGGGTGATCAGTATAGGAATTGCTTTTTTACTGCGGGTATCAGCAATATAATTGACGAGATAATTCCGGTAATCGTTCTCCGGAACGTAACTTTTTTTGGTCGGCACTTCATCATTATGGCCAAACTGGATGAAAACGTAGTCTCCTTCGGCAAGGTCCTTCATCACCGGTTCCCATCTTTTTTCTTCAATGAACGTCCGGGTACTTCTCCCATTCAAAGCCCGGTTATCAACTGTTACCGTTGAATCCCAGAAATACACAAATGGCATTCCCCAGCCATGTTCCGGGTAAGCTCTTGTTTGCTTCGGTGCCATGGTCGAATCTCCGATCAGCCAGATCTTTATTTTCTTTACTGGTTTATTGAATGACAAGAAAAGAAGAACCGGAAGGCAGAACAATATTCGTTTCATGATGAAGGTTGATTTTTGTACGGGTTGCGATCGGCTTATTTAACAGATGCAACAAGACTGTTAATATACACCTCAATATTTGTATACTGTTTGTTCAGGGTAAACCCGGTAGCATCAGTTGGATCCTTTGGATTGAGGCCATTCTTTTTTTCCCACTCATCGGGCATGCCATCATTGTCTGAATCAAGAGGGCCTTTCGCTTCTTTCAGTGCCGGCCACGCGGATATGGTTTGCTCGTATGGTGTTCCATGCGGATAGCCTCCCTGCACGTCGATCATTCTTCCTGTTCTGTTCTTTACATCATTGATGATCCGCGCATCCAATGTATCTCTCACCGGAAAACTGGCCCCGGCGCATTGCAGGATACACTCATACGCTTCCTTAGCTGACTGCCCGGGAATTTCTATGCTTTCAAATGATGTAGACACCACAGCCTTCCCTTTTTCTTGTTCAAACCCTTTGCCCATATGCACACCAAGCAGATTATTTGCAGAAACATCTTTGGCCCCATCGACATAGTTCCCGTTCACATAAAACTGTCCGAAATCAATAAAAGGCTTTTCCTGTCTTGATGGATTTACGATCCTGCTTTGAACAGATTTGCTGGTAGCGGGGCCATACTTGTAATAGTTATTCACGAGATTATACTGGCCGCCTTCTCCTCCATACACGTTATTATGTCCCCAGTTATAGATCACATTATTGCGGTAGTCCACCCGTTCTGCATCTTCTTTTGTTCGTACACCATTAAAGCGAGGGTTCCTGCTTACGCAATGTGCCAGCAGGTTATGATGGGCAGACAAATGCCGTCCACCCCAGATCCCACCATAGCCATGATGTTCAAAATCTTTATCCCCGGTTTCGAAGTGATAGGAATAATTCAGGGGCTCACTGATGATATTCCATTGAAGGGTGGTACTGTCGCCGCCATAAACAGAAAACACTTCATCGGTGCTCCAACTGATACTGCAATGATCTATCACAATATTTTTTTTTCGGTTACCTCCGAAGGCATCATCAGCTCCGGCTCCATCTATCATTCCCTTATTCTGGTAACGGTCTCCCATCCTGAAACGCAGATACCGGACGATAATATTATCTCCGTTGAGGCTCACGGGGTGGTCGGCAATACAGATCCCATCTTCCGGAGCGGTTTGCCCGGCAATGGTAACATTCTTTGCGATCAGCAGCCGGGATTTCAAATGTATTGTTCCGGAGACCGCAAACACCACGATCCTCGGATGCTTCGCTTCAACAGCTTGCCGTAAACTACCTTCTCCATCATCTTCTAGATTGCTCACCACATAAACCCGGCCACCTCTTCCACCAGTTGTGTACTTTCCAAACCCTTCTGCACCGGGAAACGATACTACTTGCGCGCCTGCTTTCAGACCCATCATCAAAATAACAACCGAGGCAATTAATTTTCCTGCTCGAAAAACAATCATAGGTTCTTTTTTTAAAGAATTACTGCTTATTCAACAAAATAGACGTTCCCATAATGAAAGTAGTTGGCTGACCAGATGGAGCAGCCAACTACGAAGTATACAAGCAATCCCAGGGGAAATCGTTGACCGTTGCCCGTTGTCCGTTGCCCGGGATTCAGCGAACAGGGCTTATAAAGTCAGCGACTATTAAAAAATCTACTCAAAAATGAACTACTTTACTGCGATTCTTTCAACGGTCAACGGTCAACGGTCAACGAACCTTACCTCCATCTCGGATCTCCCGCGCTCGTCGCTCCCGCAAACGTATTATCCTTTATCTTGAAATCCCCATTTAACGGATCCAACCAAAGTGCGGTAGAAAGACCTGCATAAGCAATAACCGTAGGAAGAGGGTTTGATGCATTCACATAGTCCGATGTGGCGTAGACATTGCTGGAAGAAATGGTCGTGGTAGCACTTGCACGAACACCTCTTGGGCTGGTATTCCCTGCATTGCTTTTTCCAATGCCCATGATGGTATTCCTTACAATGACACCATTGGTTACATTGTTGGTTCCGCTGGTGCTGTAATCGACGAGATAGTTACCTCCGAGCGGGCCCTGGTTGATCGTACAATTTTCGATCAGACAGGAGGTCGAATTCTGACGGCTCGTGACCATTTTTTCAGTCCTGAAAATGGTGCTATTCTTAATAGCAATGTTCTCTATCTTACAAAGCACATTGTCAACACTGACAATACCATAATTTCCTACACTATCAATGATAGAATTGTCGATCAAAAAGTCGGTGATATTGATCGCTGCGCTTTGAAGCCTGACCATTCCGCGGAAGATCCCAGTCCGGACACCTTCAAAACTCATTCTGCCGATAGAGCAGGCATTGCTCACATTAAAAATATATCCGCCGCTATAGCTGTTGCCTTTGATGAATACATCCTTGAAACTAAGCTGACTGATCGTACTGCCCGCCGCAACGTTGAAATTGCTGATCATATCGATGACCGCCAGTTCATTGGAGAAATCATATCCGCTTACTATTGTTACAGCCTTGCTCAAACTGAATGCAGCGGAAACAGGGTATGTATATCCCCTTTTTAATATTACCGTACTTCCATCAGCGATCAGCGGCAACGTATCTGTCAATACTGAAGGACGATCGGTGATCCCGCGAAGATCGATGATATTGGAACCTGTCAGGGCTGGCTTGGTGGTGAAGTTCACCAAACCTTTTGACAATGTTCCCTTGAAGATCTCGGCGATGTACTCTTTATTGCCTGTTAATCCGCTGACGATCTTTTGCGCTGCGGCAATGTCTCCCGCAGCAAGATTCACACTGATCGCTGTGCCGCCGCCAACCGGAACGATGACGATGCGGGTCAGATCAGCCTGCTGTTTCCATTTCAGCTGAACAGCAATATCCGTGATATCGTTGCTTGTCAGCGGCTGGAAGATCTGCTCGCCAAGGATACCGAATTTACCGCTGCGCAGCCAGTTTGAATTCAGCGTACTGTCGGCGGACAAAGTTTGCACGCGGGCATAGTATGTTGTGCGGACAAGCAGGTCAACATCCGTCAGTGTGATACCGCTTGTGTCGGTGGTATACGTAAACTCTGGACCGTTTGTAAATAAGGTATCGCGGGAAACGATCACTTTGTATTTCGTTTTTGGGGCTGCATTGATCGCAGCCTTCCAGGTCAGCTTTACAGTAGATTCACCGGAAGAAGAACCTATCTCGCCCGAAGGCATGAACTGCCTCATGGGAGCAAGGTTTTCATCCTTTTTACAGCTTGCAAACAGTATACCCGTCAGCAAGATCCCGGTGATTGATTTATGAAGAAGTGTCTTTTTCATGAAATTCTTTTTTGGATGCGATCGAGTGGTTTAGTAGCCGTAATCTTGTTTAAGCCTGAAGTTCTCGTTGATGATATCAGAATGCAAAGGGAACAGCTCGCGGGAACTGGGCTTGAAGTATGAAGCAAACCCGCTTTGAAGACCGGTAATGCCATCTTCCGTCACAGAACGTCTCCAGTTCTTGACCGTATATCCCGATGGAGCAGATGTGCTGCCCAGGCCTGGTTCGAAGAACACTTTTGAAGGGGCGCCACCATAGACATCCAGTGTTGCCACTTCCTGTACGCTGGCAATGATATTATAATCCGCTGCCTTTGTGTACACGTACAAGGGAAGGTTTGCATAACGGCCTTCGCCGTTCATGAACTGGCGGAGTTTAACGCGTGTTTCTTCAAATTTTGCGTTGATGAGATTCCAGCGGATCAAGTCGTACTTACGGATACCTTCGCCACCAAACTCCAGCAAACGCTCCTGCGTGATCGCTTTGAAGAAGCCATCTTTATCTGTTGGCGTTGTACCCATGCGGGTCTCGTATCCTTTAAATGCACGTCTTCTTACTTCTTCGAATGCGCTGATCGCTTCTGCGGAAGGCGCATTCTTCAATTCGTTATCGGCTTCTGCAAACATCAGCAATACATCCGCAAAACGGATCACCGGCCAGTTCACACCATACGTTTGAGCAGTGGTTCCCCAGTTCGTTGTCCATGAACGCCGGTATTTGCCGTCAGTCATGTTGTTTGCGGCATTTAGCAGTTTTTTGCTGTTTGCATCGATCTCATAGCTGTTGATCGTTACATCACGACGGCAGTCACCGATCGAATCAAATTCATAGAAATAGGTTGCGATCGCATTGATGCCACCGCCGCCTGCTCCATAGCGTGAAGTTCCATTATGACGAAGACCATTGTAGTATCCCAGTTTAGTATCGGTGCTGGCATTGCTGCCGAAGGCGCCGATCTCGAACATCAGCTCGTTTGCCGCATCCTTGCGGTTGCCGGAATTGATGGTAAGGAAAATATCTTCATAAGTGGGATTCAGCGTATGCTGTTCGCGATGAGCCAGTAATTCCTTTGTTTCATCATAAGCGATCTGGTAGAATGTTTTGTAATCATCCGGTCTTGCCATGATCTGTCCGTATTTGCTTTCCGCAGTACGGAGAGAATAACCGCCGCGGGCCAATGCGATCCTTGCACGAAGTGCTTTCACCGCGCCTTTAGTGATCCGCGCCCCCTCACTGAATTCTGTACGCCATGGAACAAGTTCGCCTGCGATACGAAGATCTTCGATGATATGATTATAGATGGTATCACGATCCGTTTTCGGCAGGTAAGGATCCTGCAGATCTGCCGCCGGCACCTGGTGAAAAGGAAGATCGCCCCAGTTGCGGATCAGTTCATAGTAAAACTGTGCGCGAAGCGTCAGCGCTTCACCATACAAACGGCGAAGTGTTTTCTGCTGATCCGCTGAACCACTGCTGTAAAGAGCAGAGGCGGGAATATATTTGATACAGATATTCGCACGCTCAATCCCGCGATAGAACTGGCGGAACGGGTTCAGCAGCTCTGTATTACCTGAACTTGCACCATACATGCTGATGCCACGTCTGTCCAGCGGACTGTAACTTCCCGAAGTTTTGAAATCGTCTGCTGTCTGAGGATAAAGGCAGGAGATCCGGTTCCCATATCCGTTATCACCTACCAGCATTGCATATACGCCGGTTACGGCTGAGTTTGTATAAGATACACTATTGAATACGGCTTCCTGAGAAATAGTGGATGGCGTTTCCACCTCCAGGTATTTTTTACAGGATGCAAAACTGCCGCTCACTACAACAGCAGCTATGATTATTTGTGATGACTTCTTCATATAGCTTGAATTAGCAGTTTTTAAAAAGTAACATTGATGCCACCCACATAGAAACGGCTGCGTGGATAAGCCGAGTAATCAACAGAAGGCGTTAACGGATTACGACGTGTGTTCGCCTCAGGATCAAATCCTGTGTATTTCGTGAATGTATGCAGGTTGTTCACTGTTGCATACACACGAACACGGGTGATGAATTTAGTGCTGCGCAAAATGCGGTCAGGCAGCGAGTACCCCAATGTTATGTTGCTCAGACGCAGGAATGATCCGTCTTCGATCGCAAATGAATGAGGAGCATACTGACCTGCAGAAGGAGTCCAGTATTTCGTGTCCTTATTCATTTCCGCAAGCTGTGCCGGATCTCTTACCAGCTGACCGCTTTCATTATACCATTTCCAGCGATCGTTCATGATCGCCAGCATATTATTATCACGGTAGAGATACTGGGTAGTGTATTCAATACGGTTTGCATTGTAAACCTCACCACCAATAGCCCAGTTCATGAACACGCTCAGGTCAAAACTTTTGTAGGTGAACTGCTGGTTAAATCCGCCGATCAGTTTTGGCTGTGCATTACCGATCACTGTTTTATCCTCTTCATCGATCAGCATGCTCGCCTTTGAAGAGAGTTTTTTGAATTTCAGATCACCCGGCTGCGGCTCACGGTTGCCCAAGGCTGTACGATTATTGGCGATCCCGGCTTTCAGCGTATATGCCTGTGTAGTGGCATTGTAGTCGAAGTCTTCCAGCTTATAATAACCATCCGTTACATAGCCATAGTACTGACCCAGCGGTTTTCCTGTTTCAACAAGGAAATCCCAGGTTGAACTCGTGATCCAGCCTGAAGAAACTGTGTATGCTTTCTTCGGCTGACCGGAAGGATCGAAACCAAGATCAATGATCTTGTTGCGGTTCGCGGCAAGGTTCAGGTTTGCACTCCAGGTGAAATTTTTATTATTGATGATCGTACCTGCAAGCTGAACTTCAATACCTCTATTCTGTGTTTTACCAATGTTCTGTTGCTGGATCGTATAACCGGTTGTTGAAGGAACCACCGCTTCAAGCAGCAGATCTTTTGTATTGTTCGAATAAAGATCAACTGAAGCTGTAAGACGATTGTTCAGGAAGGTAAGATCAAAACCGAGGTTACGGGAGATCGTTGTTTCCCATTTAATGTTCGGATTGGCATAAGACAGTGGCGCAAAACCAGGCGTTACAGCTTCGATGAATGCATAGCTCGACTGGCTGGTATTGAACATTGTTTTATACAGATCGGTACCAATACGGTTGTTACCAACAGTACCTATACTGAAACGGACCTTCATATCCGTGATACCTGCTTTATCAAGGAATGGCTCAAGGAATTTCTCCTGTGAAGCTCTCCAGGCAAGCGCCATTGAAGGGAAGTTACCGTATCTGTTCTCCGGAGAGAAAAGGGTAGAACCATCCCGGCGGAAAGTGAAGGTAGCAAGATATTTGCCCTGGTATGAATAGTTCGCACGACCAAAAAAGGACAACAGGCGCTGAACTGTTTCAGAGGATGTTGGAGGATCCTGGATCGCACCTGCCGGTGGTGTTGCTTTCTGGATACCGGCGTAAGCTTCTTTTGCAGTGATATCAACAGGCAACCATTTCACCGTAGCACTCATTGCTGACGCTCTTGTCTGGTAGATCTCCTGGCCAGCCAGCAGATCCAGCTTATGATCTTTCGCAATCGTTCTGCTGTAAGCGATCGTGTTTGAATTCGTGATCGCCATGGCTTCACCTCTTCCCAGTGTCACCACTGGCATGCCTGCATTCTGACGGGCAACACCGGTGATTGAACTGCTGAACTGGGTAAGTTTGTTATTGGAAGGCGTCAACCCCGCAACAGATTTTATGGTCAATCCTTTGATCGGAGTATAGCTTGCATAACCATTTAACAGAAGATCTTTTCTGTAGTTGAATCTTTCTTCCGCATATGCCAGCAATACAGGACTGGTAAGGTTGGTGAGCAACGCGTATTCCGGATCAAATTCATCAACGATATCAGAACCACCAATAAATGGTTTATAACGAACAGAGTTCCTCAAACGGTTATTGCCCTGCGTACCTGTGTTGGAAGTACCCGCACCCTGCGTACGCTGATCACCATAACGGGCGTTGAAACCAAAACGTACTTTTTCAGAAAGTTTATGATCAAACTTGAAAGACACCATCGTACGGCGGAAACCGGATTCCAGCATTACACCATTCTCATTCGTATTGCTTACGCTGAGGTTGAACGTAGTTGCTTTTGTACCACCTGTTACGTTGATCGACTGGGTAAAGGTTCCCGCATTACGGCCAAACACTTCATCCTGCCAGTCAACAAATGGCATGTTCTTATAAATATCCAGGTCTTCCCAACGGCCATAGCGATCGCGGAAGCTGTTCTTTGTTTCCTGGTCAGTGTTAAAATTATAGATCTGGTACTGGTATTGAACGAAGTCATAAGGCTTCATTACATCCAGTTTGTTCGCGATGTTGCGGATACCATAGAACATATCATAGGAAACGCGTGTTTTCATTTCACGGCCCCCTTTCGTAGTAATGATCACCACACCATTTGCACCTCTTGCACCATAGATCGCGGTGGAAGCGGCGTCTTTTAAGACGTCAACAGATTCGATCTCTGAAGGAGCAAGGAAGGAAAGAGCGTTCTCTACCTGGATCCCATCGACGATATAGATCGGAGAGTTATCGCCGGATATAGAACCACCACCGCGGATCTTGATCGTAACTTCCGCGCCCGGGCTTCCTTCTGTACTTTGCACCAATACACCGGCAAGACGGCCGGTCAGTGCTTCAGCAGCCGAGTTCAGCGGAATATCCCTGATGTCTTTCGCACTCACAGAAGATACTGCACCCGTCAGTTCTTTACGTTTCATGGTCTGATAACCGACTACCACCACATCCTCCATAGAGCTTACCACCTTTTCGATCTTTGCGTCAAGCACATCAGTCGCGGCAACCAGCGTAATGGTGCCATAGCCAATCGCTGAAAAAGTGAGGTCTTCTTTAGCGCCTTGCGGCACCTGGATGGTGTATTCGCCGGCATTCCCTGTTTGTGTGGCAACCTTCGTGGATTTCACCGTCACGTTCACACCGGAAACAGGCTGGCCAGTGTCATCAGTTACCCTTCCCTTTACGGTCCGGGTTTGCGCAAAGCCGACAGCCCATCCCAGTAAAAGGATTAACATAACCAGTAGTCTTTTCATACTGCAATCGTTTTAATTTAAATAGGTTTTGTGTTGATGAAAAGAAAAGCATCAGGCCTTCCGTGATGGCAGAGGAAATGCCGGGGAACAGGAGGAAAACCGGTGGATCTACCCGCCAGGAAGGCAGGGTAAAAAAGCAGTTTTTTTCAGGCATGACAAGCAATTCAGTTTGAGTTACCGGGCAAGTCTAAGCCGATTTTAAAGATTGCAGAAGGATTTGAAAGTGTTTATTTACGCAATCGTTCCCGGTAACGATATCATTATGAATAATTTGAGAAATATTTATAATGTATGTAATCCGATTGCATGTATTTTTTTCCATTCTCAGGTTCATTGTTGCTGAAGTACCTTTCAACTAATTGATTTATAAATAAATAAAAGAATTTCTGTCAGGAATTACAGCTGGAATATTTTACTACAGACATGGAAAATATCGTTGCGAATCCGTTGATTTTATTTGAGATAGTGATTTCGCCTCCGGCGGATCTCACCCTAATCCACTACCTTTAATCGTTCGCCGAAACACCCCTCTTCATGAGATTTGAAGCCGTCACCATTAAAGATATTGCCAGGGCACTGGGGCTGTCTACCTCGACCGTCTCCAGGGCTCTTCGTGATAGCTATGAGATCAGCCCGGAAACCAAAAAGCTGGTGCTGGATTACGCGGAAAAGATCAACTATCAACCCAACCCCATTGCGCTGAGCCTCAAGGAAAGAAGGACCCATTCAATAGGCGTGATCGTATCAGAGATCGCCAATAGCTTTTTCTCCCAGGCCATCGACGGCATCGAATCCGTCGCCTACCGCAATGGCTATAATGTCATCATTTCACAAACGCGTGAATCAGCGGAAAGAGAGCAGGTAAACCTTAACTATCTCACTTCCCGCTCGATAGACGGACTGATCGTTTCAGTATCCGCGGAAACCAGCGACTTTAGCAATTTCCGTGAACTGTACGAACGCGGGATGCCCATCGTTTTCTTCGACCGGATCGCTCCGGATATCAATACATATAAGATTACAGTCGACAGCTACCGCGGTGCTTATGACGCCACCGTTCACCTGATCCGGAATGGATACAACAGGATCGCGGCCCTGGCGAGTAATGTACTCCTGTCCATTACGCGGGATCGTCTCGCGGGATATCGTGCCGCACTGGCGGATCATGGATTGATCGAAAAAGACGAATATATCAGGTATTGCCAGCATGGCGGGCTTATACTGGAAGAAACCGATATCGCGGTGAGCGAAATGCTGAATGCTCCGGAACGCCCTGATGCCATTCTCGCGCTTTCCGATAAACTCACCACAGGCTGCCTTCGCGTCCTGAAAGCCCATAAGATCAAAGTGCCGCACGATATTGCCCTGATCGGGTTTTCTAATTCGGATCTTACCGAGCTGATCGATCCTGCTTTATCTATTATCAAACAGCCTGCCTTTGATATGGGTGAAATGGCAACGAATTCTTTGCTGCAGATGATCGAAAGTAAAAAGCCGATCACAGATTTTAATACAACAACGCTGGCTCCGCAGCTGATCATACGGGATTCATCACAGCCAGGCCGATAGGGTTTTCCGTTCGACTGGCGAGGAGTAACGCAATGAGCGCGAAGGCCCGCAAAGGTCGCAATGAAATCAATCCTTAGTCAGGGAGACTTAACGTCCTCGGGGCCCTTTTCTCAAAATTGGCCGCCGCCATAGTTCCAACGCTTCGCCTGTCCAAAAGCACAGTTTATCTCTATTAAGCCCAATCTATCCTTTGCCATGCCCGATAAAGGGCCAGAAACAATATCTTAGTGCTCACCGAGTTTAAAACATGACGATTTTTAACTACAGCAGCAAAGAACGATTGATCGGCGCCATTCTTATCCCCCCGATGGCTTTCGCCCTCAACTGTATGATCTTTGCCTCATCGTACTTTCAGAGCTGGCAAAGTTTTCTGTGGCCCACCCTTATCACCATGGCAATGGTGCTGGTGTTGTACACACTATGCAGCATGATCACCGTTGTTCTTGCCAATCATTTCCCGCTCTACAGCCAGACCTTCAAACGCATCGGCATCGCCATCGTATGCTATATCATCATTACGATCATCGGTATTACTATTCTTTTTTTCGGCTACGACTATATCAGGGTGATGGGCCTGAACGTAAAAATGACCAACTATCCGTGGATGGTCGTGGTAGGCATCACGGGAAATCTTTTGTTCACCAGCTTCAATGAGGGGGCTTCATTTTATGAAAAGTGGCGAAAACTGGTTGACGAAGCCGATCAGCTGAAAAAAGAAAACCTGCAAAGTCAGCTGGAAGGATTGAAGGGGCAGGTAAATCCCCACTTTCTGTTTAACAGCCTGAACTCCCTCTCTTCCCTGATCAGTGATGAACCCGAAAAAGCTGAAAAATTCCTGGACGAACTGAGCAAGGTATACCGCTATCTTTTGCGGACAAATGAGGATGGCCTTACCTCCCTCGATACGGAAATGCAATTCATCTACTCTTATTTCCACCTCCTGAAAACACGGTATGGTGATGGGCTGGAAATGGAAGTACGCATCAACGAACGATATCTCGTGTATATGCTTCCTCCCCTCACACTGCAGATCCTGGTAGAAAATGCAGTAAAACATAACATGATCTTAAAAGATCAGCCTTTAAAGATCCTGATCATGACCACCAACAGTGGAAAGCTGCTGGTGAGCAATAATCTTCAAAGAAAAGAACGGATGGTGTCCTCAAACCGGGTGGGGTTGATCAATATTGTCAATAAATACCGGCTGATGAAGCAGGAAGAGATTACAGTACGGGATGACGGAAAGGAGTTTGCAGTGGCGGTTCCATTGATACCATCTTAACGCGAATGGAACGCGAATGGAACGCGAATGGCCTTTTCGCTTATATAAGGAATGTATTTGCGTGCATTCCTGTTACTGTTCATACAAGGATTTCACAATTCATGCATGCAGAACACCAGCTTAACGTATCGTCATTCCTTCCCCGGTTTATCAGTATTATCTTGGATGTATCAAAAAACCAAAACCACTCTATTATGAAAGTACTGATCATCGAAGATGAAGAACTGGCAGCAAAAAAACTCCAGAAAACCCTCGCCACTGTAGAACCAGCCGCTGAAGTGGTTGGTGTTATGGACAGCATCCGCTCCTCTGTGAACTGGCTCGAAACAAATGACAGCCCTGATGTGATCCTGATGGACATTGAACTGGCAGATGGTCAGAGTTTTGAAATATTCGACCGCACCGCCATCAAAAGCACAGTCATTTTCACAACTTCTTATGACGAATATGCATTGAAAGCATTCAAGGTCAGCAGCGTGGATTACCTGCTTAAACCGATCCAGAAAGAAGACCTTCGCGGCGCACTCGAAAAATATCGTGGAATGAAAAGCCTGTATGGGGGAACTGTTGAAAACCGTGACCCGCTGAACGTGGAGGGCCTGGTAAAACAACTGCAGGAAAAATTACAACCCAAAGAATACCGCAAACGCTTCCTGGTAAAACATGCACAAAAGCTCGTAAGCGTTGAGGTAAATGATATCGCTTATTTCTATAGCGATGGCCGCCTGAACTTCTTCAAAACAGCCGACAATAAAAAGTTTGTGGTCGACTATATCATGGATGAACTCGAAGACATGCTTGATCCTGAAAAATACTTCCGTATCAGCCGTTCTTTCTATGTATCGGTAAACAGCATTGACCAGATACACGATTACTTCGGAAACAGATTGATCCTTCACCTGAATCCTCCGGTAGATAAGGAAGCCATCGTAAGCCGTGAGAAAGTAACAGAGTTCAAAAAATGGATGGGAAAATAATCCGGCTCTTCTGTATACATCAAATCAAAAGAGCTCCGCTGATTTTCAGCGGAGCTCTTTGTATTTATAATGGCTTAAGATACGTGGAAGTTTCTGGCATCTGTTCGGCGCAGGAGTAACGCCAGTACTCTTAAACCTCCATCAAATTCCCAGTTCCATCTTCACGATCGTTCCCGTATTAATTTCCGATTCTATGTAAAAGGAGGCATTGATCGCAGAAGCACGGCGGCGCATATCACTTAATCCACGGCCCATCATTGCCACGTTGTCCATTACAAAACCCTTTCCATCGTCCACGATCATCATGATCAGTTTTGATTTCCGGTGGCGTATGCTGATCTCCACCAATTTTCCGCCTGAATGTTTCCCTGCATTGGTCACCGCTTCTTTGAATACCGAGAGCAATTCATAACGATGCTCCATATTCAAACGAAGGCCCTTAACAGCAGACTCCACATCAAACCCGGTATTGATCTCATAAAGGCTTTCGATCTCCCCCGCAAATACCTTCATTCGCTCTATCGTATCTGCCATCGTATCAGACTCCGGGTTGATACTCCACACCATGTCATACATCGCCTGAACCATGCGGCTGCTGGTTTCACTGATCTGCGAGATGTATTCCTTCGTACGTTGTGTATCCGTATCCACTTTCGCTTTCGCCAGTTCACTTGAAATATTGATATTGCTTAGAGAGTTACTCATGTCTTCTGTCAAACTGGTGGCAATGCGTGTACGTATACTCTCTGTAGCGCGGATCTTTTGCATACGAACCTTATCCAGCCAGTATAATACGCAAACACCGGCCAGTACAAGTATACCGAGGAACCACCAGGTTTTCCAAAAGGGCGGCTTGATATGAATTTTGAACTCCACCAGATTTTTAGAAGGAATACCATCGGCATTCGTACAGTATGCTCTGAATGTATAATCACCTGGTGGCAGGTAAGTGTAAACGGCCTGGTGGAACTGGCGTGACAATTGCCATTCATCATCCAGTCCTTCCATCTTATAAAAGATCCCATAGCTGCTTTGGAAGGTCAGGGAAGAGAACTCCAGTGTAAGTGAATTCTGATCATGATTGAGTTGTAAAACAGGAAGCCGGTTCAATGAGTCAAGCGGAAGCCATTTCCCCATCACACCTATGCGTGTCATGCTGATCACCGGTGGCAAGTGAAGATTATTCTTGGCGATCGCTGCCGGATCGAAGATCAGCCAGTCCCGCATCGTACCAAAGCCGATCCTTCCGTCATTCAATAAGATGGATGTCGCCGGGAAAAATGAATTAGTATGCACACCATCACGCTCGTTATAATTCGTTACCACATGTGTGCTCATGTTCACACTGCAAAGTCCGTTCTGCGTTGTCACCCACAAATACCCAAGCTTATCTTTGATGATATTGCAAACAACACTTGAGGGCAGCTCAGAAGTGGAGGGCATTCTGGATATCTTTTTTGTATACACATTCAACATGTTCAATCCACCCGCAGCAATGATATAAAGACTGTCGCTGTAACGGATCATATCATACACATCGTTAGAGAAAAGCTTTTGGCCCACAGCGCCTTCGGCCGTGTAATTATCTTCAATGGAATTATCCCTGATATTTACCCTGAAAAGTCCGTTCTGCAATACTCCAACCCATAGATTCCCTTTATTATCAGGCATCAAACGCATGACGCGGTTTTTAAACCGGAGCAGATGGATCATTTTCCTGCCAGCTGAATCGAATTTGGCCACCCGCCCGCTTTGTGTACCTACCCACATATTGCCTTCCTGGTCTTCCGTGATCTGCCGTACAACAGTAAGTCCTGAGAAAAATCCAAGTTTTTCAGTCTTACCTGTCGACCGGTGAATAATGGTGAGCGAACCATCTTCGCCAGCTTTCCACAGGTCGCCGTTTGACCGCTGGAACAAACAGGAAACAGCTTCGTCTTTTTTTGAGGATGCGGTGATCACATTTACGGGCAGCGGTTCGAGTTCGCTGCTGAAACGGAACAAACCGTTTCCGGCAGTAGAAGTTATGATCTCGCCATTCGCTGCCTGGCAGATCCCTGTTACAGCTTGCGGGTAAGTATATTTAGGTTCTCCGGGTCTTCCGTTCAGCACCGCGTGAAAGAACTGGCGCGTCGGATTTACCCTGAACAGCCCTTTATTCGTACAGACCCAAAGATTATTCTCCCTGTCTTCGTAAATACTTCTGACCCCGTCATAACGGATAGCAAATGGACCGGGTAAATTCGATTCAACCAGCTCGAAGTTGGAAGCACCTTTCCTGAGACCTGCAAGTATATTCAACCCCAGCACCCAAACCGTTCCGTCAGATTGTTCCTGCACATTCAGCATCCGGTAATTCGGATCTTTTATGATGGATGAGATCTCAGCCTCCCATTCTTTTAACCGGCTTTTCCTGATATCAACGCTGTAGAGTAATGTTTTTCTTCCGGAAGATGAATGAGCCATCATCCACAAGCGTCCGGAATGATCGAAAGTAAGTAAGGTGATAAAACGAAGATCACCTGCTGCGGATAGAATGGGATCATTGCCGGGATTATGCCCACGGAAAAACATTTCCTTTTTCCTCGCATCATATTTTACCAGCCCCGAATCACAGGCGATCCAGTAAATGTTTGGAAGACTGTCTGTTTGTACAAAGATCGGGTTCCAGCCTTTCGGCGTTTGAACCGGAGTATTCTTCTGATTGAATTCCTTTTTCTCTTCATCGTAGGTGAACACGCCCACTTTATAAAGGAGGAGAAGCACGCGCCCATCTTCATGGACCATCAGCTGGCTGACAACCGCATTCCTGAGCTCGCCCTGTGTTCTGACAGTCACCTCGTGATAAGTAAGGTCAACGGGATCCATATACCCGATCTTGTTCTCATTGAACAAAAGCCACAACCGGTTTTTCCTGTCGAGGCGCATCTGCTCAATATTATTGCTGGGAATGGAAGTGCTGTCATTTTCCGCGTAGCGGAATGTAAGATACCTGCGCCCCTCGTACCGTTGCAGGCCATCTGCCGTGGCGATCCAGATATAACCCGCGTCATCCTGCTGCACGGCAACGGTTTCTTCCGAAACGAGTCCATTACGAAGGTTGGAGAACAGGAAATCTCTGCGCAGCTGCGCCCCTGCATCAAAGGCAAGAAAGATCAGTAAGGTGAAGAATATGGAGCGCATGCGTGTGGTTAAGCAGGCCAAATATAGCTATTGGCTTACCAAACCGGAAGAAAGGGCTGATGAACTGCCGCTATCCGAGATGGACTGTATAAAATGGATGATGGCATGTTTTGGCTTTGTGATCATACATTTGTGGCTCCTATGGCTACAGAATCAGTGAAAACTCCATCCGGTCATCAATCTATCAGCCCATCACTCACGATGCTGATGGCTGTTACCTGCGGCCTTGTAGTCGCGAACATCTATTATAATCAACCCTTGCTGGCAGAGATCGGGCGCAGCTTTAAGGTACCCGAGAGTACCGTGAGCCTGCTGGCCACTTTTACGCAGGTGGGCTATACTATCGGACTGTTGTTTGCTGTCCCCCTGGGAGATAAGGTTGAGCGGAAAAAGCTTGTGCTGGCGATGCTGGCCATTGCCTGCGTGGCGATGCTCGGCTGTGCTATGGCTCCGCAGTTCGAATGGATGCTGGCCGCCGGTCTGATCACGGGCATTTTCTCAGCAGTCCCACAGGTATTACTGCCCATGGCAGCCCAACTGGCCGGTGATCATGAACGGGGAAAGGTAGTCGGGAAAGTAATGAGCGGTTTACTGATCGGCATCCTTCTTTCCCGCACGATCAGTGGTTATGTAGGTGCACACTTTGGCTGGCGGATCATGTTCGGAGCGGGAGCCGGGATCATGGTGATCCTGTCAATTGCCCTTGCAAGATTTCTTCCGGTCAGCCAGCCGACCTACCAGGGCAGCTACGCAAGCCTGATGCGTTCATTGGTGACACTTGCAAAAACATTGCGCCCTTTGCAGAAATCAGCTCTTACCGGTTGCTTTATGTTTGCCGCTTTCAGTGTATTCTGGACGACGCTCGTATTCTTTCTTGAAGGCGCTCCTTATTTCTATGGAAGCGATATGGTTGGCCTCTTCGGCCTGATCGGAGCCTGCGGCGCACTTGCCGCCCCCCTGGCGGGAAAAAGTGCTGATAAAAGAGGGCCGCAGTTCACGATCAACCTCGGCATACTCGCCGTGTTTGCTTCATATATACTTCTCGCACTCGGCGGAACATACCTGATCGTACTGATCATCGGAGTGATCATTCTTGATATCGGCATGCAGGTCACCCATATCTCCAACCAATCACGCATCTTTGCGCTGCTTCCGGAAGCGAGAAGCCGGATCAATACCGTGTATATGACCTCTGCCTTTATCGGCGGATCAGTCGGGTCTGTTGCCGGAAGTGTTGCCTGGACCAGCGGCGGATGGACAGCCGTCTGCGGCACAGCTCTCGCATTTGTAGCGTTAGGATACCTTGCACAAAAAATCAAGTAAACTATTCCCATGCAGCCTTCAACAGCCGGACAAAATAAAACTGTACTGATACTTGGCGCGAACTCAGACGTTGCCAAAGAAACCATTCGTTTGTATGTCGACAAAGGATTTCATGTAATTGCCGCCTCGCGGAGTATTACCACGCTGGAGGAATTTGTCACACAACAACGGATCGATCACACCAAGGTCTCCATTCTTTATTTTGATGCGGAAGCATTCGACACACATGCAGCATTTTACGAAAGCCTTTCTGCAAAGCCCAATATTGTTCTATACGCAGCAGGTTATCTGAAACATAACGAAGAAGCATTGCTCGACTTTGAAGGAAGCTTCAGAATGATGAAAGTACATTATGCAGGCGCCGTTTCCATTCTCAATCTCGTGGCGATGGATAAAAATAATCCTCACCTGGAAAGGATCATTGGTCTTTCTTCCTTATCCGGAGTAAGAGGCCGGAAAAGCAATTTCATTTATGGAAGCACCAAATCTGCCTTTACACAATACCTGGCGGGTCTGCGACAATATCTTTTTCCCAGGCGTATCGTGGTGAATGTGGTCGTGGCAGGATATATCAGAAGCAAGATGACAAAAGGATTGGACCTGCCGGAGTCTTTAATGCTGGAACCTTCGTTTATTGCAAAAGCCGTGGTGAATGCTGGAAAGAATTTGATCATTGTGCCTGGTTTCAAGTGGAAGCTGATCTACCAGGTGCTGAAAGCGATGCCGGAGAAACTGGTGGCGAAGTTGCCATAGGATCGATCGGCGTAGCAGTAATGCGGCGGAGGCAACGAAATATACTCTTTTGCGTGGCTGCTTTTCGTTGCGTGCGTTGCGAACCGTTGCGTCTGTCGTAAAGGAACGCGGCGGACGCAACGATACGCGGCGAGCGCAACGAACCGCGGCGGACAGGGCGTAATACAATATTTTTCCCGGCTGTTTTCGTTGCGTTCGCCGCGGTTCGTTGCGTCCGCCGCGTTACTCCTATGCCAATCAAAGAAAGCCTGTTCCTACTCCGCAAATTCCTCCATCAAACAGCCTCCCTTGAACGTCCTTACAGACTTCCCTCCTTTTCCCGGAGTTGTAGTGCCGATCGTCACATTATCTCCTCTTCTCTTAACCGTTAATGTTTCTTCATAAAGCACTTTTCCTGAAACATTCCGCACTTCTATTGCATAATTACCGGACGGCAGATACTCTTTCAAACAAGCTTGTTTCGAAGAATCATTTTCGCAGTTTGGCGCAGATGGGAGATAAGGGATCAATCCTTTTTGCTTTCCTTCTATAAAAAGAAATCTCTCTTCCCCCGGAATACTCGTCCAGAAATAGGTATCGAATCCCTGTGTATACATCGTACTGCATCCACTCAGCAAAAAAATCGATGCACAAATAGTGATTATATTTTTCATCTCTATTTGTTTTCCGTTTTCCTGACAAAGAAATAATAAGCCAGGTAACCCAGGGCGATGCAAAAGCAAACAATCCCAATTGAGTGAAATCCTAATGGCTGAGTCTGACTTACCAGGATAAATCCGGCGGCCACACTTAAAAAGATGATAAACCATTTCATCGTGAGCGATTTCACATCTTTTGTATTTGATTGAAAGAACTGGCGCGCCAATTCTTCGGAAACGCCTTTATCCAGCATTTTTCGCTTCAGGCGATGATCGAGTAATGTCCGGATCAGCGTGAGTATAAATGAACCGATGAGGTACATGCCGGTGAAAATTATTGTGGCGCGCATAACCTCTTCCGGAACGGGAAGATAATTTCTATATCCCGACTCATCCTGCGCATTTACCATCATTGTGCTCAGCAGTATGGTAGCAAGTAGTGATAGCTTTTTCATTCTTGTTTGTTTAATCATTTATAATGATCTGACGTTTCTGCCAGATGAATGTTTCATTTATTCGAAATTCAATTCTTTCAATTGACGGCGGTAACGGGCATACATGTCGGACACACTGATCACAATGAAAGTGACTGCAACGATCCCAACCACTCCAAACAACCATGGTGACACACTTTGAAGTCCGCTGCTATTCTTATCATCAAACAAAAGGAATGGAAGTCCGATCAGACCTGCGAGTACCAATAACCCGGACAAGATCGCGGGCAGTCTGTTCACTTTTCTCTTCTTCACAGACAGTAGCGGCATCACCAGCTCCGCCACATCAAAGTCAAAGGCTGGCTTTGGCATTTCCCCGACACCGCTGAATAAAGATTCGTACATATTCAGTTTTGCCTGGCATGACGCACAGGTTTGAATATGTTGCAAGGCATACTGCTCCAGTGCTGATTCCTTCAACACATACGATTGGATGTCCTCTTCAGATACATGTTCTTTGATCATAACTCTTCCCTTTTATAGTTGAGCAATAGATTTTCTTTAAGCGCTTTCCTTGCACGGAACAAATAACTTTTCACTGTTCCTTCGGGCAGGCTGGTAATGGCACCTATCTCCTGGTAACTCATTTCTTCCTGGTGATAAAGGGTGATCAGCGTGCGATGGATCGGAGACAATTTCTCCAGCGCTTGTTGCACCAGCGCCGTTCGCTGTTTCTGAAAGATCCTGTTGTCTGCTTCCTCTGTTTCGACTGCTTCATTTGCGCCACGTGTTTCACCATCTTCATCCGCCAGGCCATAGCCAGGAAGCAACAATTGCTTTGCCCGCAGATAACTGATGCACGCATTGTAAGTGATCTGTCCGATCCAGGTGGAAAGTTTTGACTGATACCGGAAACCCGAAAGATTCTTGTATACTTTGAGATAGATCTCCTGCACAAGGTCTTTCCGGTCCTCCGGGCGCTGGATCATTTTAAATACCATTTGGGCCACCAGGGCCTCTGTTTGCTGGATGATAACGGCAAAAGCTTGCTTATCGCCACCCAACACCCTGTCGACCAGGTGCTTGTCCGGTATATTATGAGGAAATGGTAAACTCACTGCAGCATGAGACGGAGGGGTGATGGAATTGTTGCAAAAAAAGGGAAAATCTTTTGATCCGTTGACGGCTGTCCGTTGACCGTTGTCCGTTGACCGTTGTCCGTTGAGTAATTAAGGTCGCGGAAGTCAAATTTTCCGGTGCAACGGATAACGAACAACGGATAACGAACAACGGATAACGTATAACGAACCTCAACCCTCCAGTTCCGCCGTCAGCTCCCTGTTATACTTATTACGATACTGAACGGGAGAAAGACCTGTGATCCGTTTGAAGGTCACCCTGAATGCCTTTGGATCCGTATACCCGACATTATACATCACTTCTGTTACATTATGTCTTGATTTCTCCAGGCTCAGCTTTGCAGCTTCGATCTTTACGCGTTGGATGTATTCTACTACAGTATTAGATGTGGCCTTTTTAAACCTGCGTTCGAGGTTGCGCCTGCCAAGGGCGAGCATTCCTGCAAGCTGATCAACAGTAATACGTTCCTGGAAATTTTTTTCTATGAATTCCTGTGCCTGTTTGATGGAATCATCTTCATGTTCCTTTTGACCACGGAAGATGGTGAAAGGCGATTGACTGTCTCTTTCAATATCTATCTGGAATACTTTTGAAACGAATATGGCCATTTCCCTGCCTGCATATTTTTCCACCAGGTAAAGAATGAGATTAAGATAAGAATAGGCGCCGCCACTGGAATAGATTCCGTATTCATCTGTCAGGATCTTATCTGCCACGAGGTTTACATCGGGGAACATTTTCCTGAAATCATTTGCGGCGAGCCAGTGCGTTGCACAATTGCGGCCTTTCAACAGACCTGTTGATGCTAACAGGAACGCACCCAGACAAAGACTCGCGATCTCCGCACCCTGCTGATACTGATCAACGATCCATGGAAGAAAAGCCTCATTATCTTTTACAGCCAGCTGCAGATCGCCGTGAACCGCGGGAATGATCACAAGATCTGTTTTCATTACATTGTCTATCGTCCACTCTGTAGTTACCGTATACAATCCGTTATTCAAAGGGGTCTGCCTGCTTATGCCAACGAGTTGCACATTGAACAACGGCGGCCTTCCCATCGAGGCGGCCAGCTCATTTACTTCGGTAAATAACTTATGAGGGCCTTCAATGCTCCCCATAATAGCGCCTTTCGGAACAAGGATCGATACATTTTTCATATCCTAAAAGTAAGGATATCGGCTGTCGCAATCAACACCTGTAGATGGCGGAAACGACCTGCCCGTTATCCGTTGACCGTTGACCGTTGTCCGTTGACCGTTGACCGTTGTCCGTCGACCGTCATAGCTGTAATAAAGAGAAAGGCTTCGGTATTTTACCAAAGCCTTTCTTTAAATTATATACTAAGATCAATTTATTCTTGTTGTTTCCCTCCGGTCAACGGACAACGGTCAACGGTCAACGGATAACAGTCAACGGTCAACGGTCAACGACTCAATACGTCACCATCTCTCCCCTTTTCTTCCTGTTCCACTTGTACTGAT
Organism: Terrimonas ginsenosidimutans; assembly: GCF_022012415.1. Classification (GTDB taxonomy): domain Bacteria; phylum Bacteroidota; class Bacteroidia; order Chitinophagales; family Chitinophagaceae; genus Terrimonas_A; species Terrimonas_A ginsenosidimutans. The sequence goes on along the minus strand of NZ_JAKLTR010000003.1, from coordinate 192,008 downwards.
GCGTCCAGTAAGAGGCTTTCATGGCGAGAATTCCGATACCCGCACCGAGCAGCACGTCGCTGATATAGTGTCGGTTATTGGCCATGCGCATCATGCCAACAGAGGAGGCCATACCATAAGCAGCATAAGGCATCCAGGGCCAGCGGTCTTTATATTCCATGCTGAGAAATGTTGCGGTGGCAAAAGCCTGGGCGGTATGCCCGGAAGGAAAGGAGAACCGGTCAGAGCCATCGGGTCTGAGCTGATTGGAAAATTCTTTGATCAAACCGACCGTGCTCAGCATCATAAACTCGCCTTTCAGGAGAATGGCTGTCCGGTTTGCGAAATCATTTTTTGCCTTAAAACCCATGGCATCCAACCCATATACGATCCCGATCGGTGCGTATTGCAGATAATTGTCGATATGCGTCCTGAAATCGGCCATATGCTCGTTCCGCTGACGCTTAATGACATTTTTGATCGATTTATCTGCATTGCCACTGGCAGCCAAACCAAGCCCCATCATCACCACCGGCACATTCAACTGCCTGATTGAAAACCTGTTCCGTTCAATCGACGGCAACCTGACCAGGCTGTCATTGACCTGCTGACAAAAGCCACACTGGGCTATCAATACCAGAAAGGAGGAAACGAGTGCGAGTTTTTTCATGCGAATACGCCGGAAGATAGTACCGGAATAGCAAATAACGCACAGTTGCCGGGGTTAAGTATATAAAGGGGAAGTTAAAAAAGGAAGGGGAGGAAGGTTTAAAAGTTTTAATGTTTAAGGGTTTAAAAGTTTGAAAGGTGGAAAGGCGGGCGGATTTGAGACGTTTGGCAGGTTTGAAACGTTTGATTATTATATCGTTGCATTGTTTGTTATCCCGGCACCGCCTACGCCGAGCTTCAGTGGGCAGGCCGGTCTAAATGTTCAAAACCCCTTAACCCGGTCAAAACGCCTCAAACCTGTCAAACGTCTCAAACCTCTCAAACCCTTAAACCCTTAAACCTTAAACTTTTAAACTTTTAGACTTTTAAACGTTCTCCCCCCTCAACGCCTTCCTCATATTCCTCAACTGATGCAGGTGCCGTTGGGTATGGATGACGAAGAAACTCAGCCATTCGAAGCGGGTGAGAGCACCGGATCCGGGGAACTCGAAGGCGAGGCAGGTCCTGGAAAGATCCAGGGTTGTCGCCGCTTTCCGGATATCCGTCCAGCGGGTCTTTAACAGGCGATAAACCTCTTCCTTATTATAGTGGTCGCCCCGCGGGTAAATGAAGTCCGGCGATTGCATTTTTGTAGAAAAATCAAGGAATATCGCTTTGATGGATTCAACCATAGACGCAGGATCACGGGACGTGTCAGCCGTTTCGGCATACAATGTATCGATCCCACAGGATTTCTCGAGATGCTCAGAAAGCTGACCGGGCGTCCAGCTCCCCGCAAACGGTACGGTATTCAACTCCTCCTGGCTCAATGACCTGTATAATTCCAGCAGGGTAGCCTCGGTGCTGTCTATCTGTGCCAACAATTCCTTTTCCATAAAGATGATTTTTGTATCACAAACCTACCCTGATCTCTTATATAAACCCATGGTCGATCGCGGCAATTTCCAGTACCAATCCGACAACCATCAGATCGCAACGCCTGCACCGCCTGCCTTAATCCCTGCTCATGTTCCCCAAAAGAGATAACAGAAGAAGAAGCATACTCTCAACCGCTCAAACCTTCACTCATCAAACAATCATGTACTCAATACACATTAATACATATTTCTTACATTTGCCCCGGCAGCCCCGCCGGCTGCAGTATTTTCCTCATCATCAAACTAACGATATGCGCCAAACCATTGCGTTTATTATTGTGCTGTTCACGTTCTCTGTAGTTCATTCCCAGGATCTCCAATCCCCCGATAAAAACCTCAGGCTTCATTTTGCTTTGGGAGAGCAGGGAGTTCCCGTTTATGATCTTATCTATAAAACCAAAGAGGTGATCCGCACCAGCAAGCTGGGCATTCAACTGGTAAAGGACACTTCTCTTACTCAAAACTTTTCCATTTCCGATACCACCCGCCGGAGCTTCGATGAAACATGGAAGCCAGTTTGGGGTGAAGTAAAAGAGATCCGCAATCACTATAATGAACTGGCGGTTACACTGACCCAATCCACCACCAAACGCGTGATGATCATCCGCTTTCGCTTATTCAATGACGGCCTTGGCTTCCGCTATGAGTTTCCCGAACAAAAGAATCTTGCCTACTTCATTATAAAAGAAGAACGTACACAGTTTGCACTTGCCGGAGACCACAAGGCTTTCTGGCTACCCGGCGACTATGATACACAGGAATACAGTACAGTTACATCCAACCTTTCTGAGGTCCGTGGTAAAATGAAAGAAGCCGTTACGCCCAATGCCTCTCAAACAACATTCTCACCAACGGGCCTGCAAACTCCGCTGATGATGAAAAGCAAGGATGGCCTGTACATTAACATACATGAAGCCGCGTTATTGAATTACTCCTGCATGTCACTGAATCTCGATGACAAGAATTTTATTCTTGAATCGGTACTGACACCAGACGCGGTAGGAAATAAAGGATTTATGCAGGCTCCAACGCAAACACCATGGAGAACAGTGATCGTGAGTGATAAAGCCGGTGAGATCCTGGAATCCAAACTCGTACTGAACCTGAATGAGCCAACAAAATATGCCAACACATCATGGATCAAACCGATCAAATACGTAGGCGTTTGGTGGGAAATGATCACTGGCAAAAGCTCATGGTCATATACCAATCTCGAAAATATCCAGCTTGACAAAGTTGATTACACGAAAACCCCTCCCAACGGAACTCACGGCGCGAATACAAAACATGTAAAAGAATATATCGATTTTGCCGCACAGCATGGATTCGAAGCCGTACTGGTGGAAGGATGGAACACCGGTTGGGAAGACTGGTTTGGGAAAACAAAAGATTATGTATTTGACTTCGTTACACCTTATCCTGACTTCGACGTAAAAGAACTTCATCAATATGCGGCCGGGAAAAATGTGAAGATCATCATGCACCATGAAACATCATCATCCGTCCGGAACTATGAGCGCCACATGGACACTGCTTATAAGTTCATGGTGGAAAACGGATACAATGCCGTGAAGAGCGGTTATGTCGGTAACATTCTTCCGATCGGCGAGCATCACTATGGTCAATGGTTGATCAATCATTACCAGTATGCGATCGAGAAAGCTGCCGACTATAAGATCATGGTGAATGCACATGAGGCAGTTCGCCCGACAGGTCTTCACCGTACCTATCCTAACCTGCTGGCAAATGAAGCGGCAAGAGGCACAGAATACGAATCATTCGGTGGAAACAATCCTGATCATACAACGATCCTGCCATTTACCCGGCTTATTGGCGGACCAATGGATTATACACCAGGCATCTTTGAAACAAAGATCATCAAGTATAATCCCAAAAATAATTCCTGGGTAAGAAGCACGCTCGCGCGTCAGCTGGCTTTGTATGTAACAATGTACAGTCCATTGCAGATGGCGGCAGATCTGCCGGAAACATATAACAAGTTCCTGGATGCATTCCAGTTCATCAAAGACGTAGCGGTTGACTGGGATGATACAAAAGTGCTTGAAGCCGAACCGGGCGATTATATCACGATCGCGCGTAAAGCAAAAGGAACCAATAACTGGTTTATCGGCAGCACCTGTGATGAGAATGGACGCGAATCCAATATCAGTTTCAGCTTCCTGGACCCGGGTAAAAAATACATCGCCACGATCTATGCAGATAAAGCCAATGCACATTATGATACAAATCCCCAGGCTTACGAGATCCGCAAGGTGATCGTTACCAGCAAGTCAAAACTGAAACAATTCTCCGCACCGGGTGGTGGCTACGCCGTCAGTGTAATGGAGCCTAAGACTGAGGCCGACCTCAAAGGCCTGAAGTCACTGAAATAAGAACGGACGATTTAAGTACTGACCTTTGAATAATTATAGATCCTTCCCTTTTTCTCTGCCTACCGGTTACTTTTACCGGAACGGCGGGGCGAAAGGGAAGGATCTCTGTTTTCGGGTTCACTTCAGCCCCTGTTTCTGAAGTTGATCCCTATCCGCTCAAATGATGCTGATCAAGAATCGAAGAAAAAACTTTCAAAAAGCCGTCTCTCTTTCGCATTAAATACGTGGATTTTACGCAAAGCTATCCGCAACTCTACTACCCGCATCAGATCGCCGGTTCAAAAAATCCTTATTTTCTATTTGGCAGTTTACGGAATTGATTGATTTTACTCTTAAGATAATTACGTTATCTGTCAGTTTTTACCGAAAAGAGTCAATGAAAACAATTCTACAATCACCCCTTATGAAATCTCTCTTTATCGTGTGCATGGCTTCACTGCTGTTCAGCGCACACGTATCATCACAGTGTAACACTTCGAACAACCTTGCTGTAAACCGGATGGTTACGGCAACTTCTGAAGAAAACTCAGGCCGCCGCGCAGATTATGCGGTGGACGGAAATACATCCACCCGCTGGAGCAGTGCCGCTTCAGACGCTCAGTCGATCACAGTGGATCTGGGCTCTCTTAAATCCCTCTGCAGTGTTGAACTTTTATGGGAGTCTGCTTATGGCCGGGATTTCAATATAGATATCTCTTCCGACGGTTCCAACTGGACAACTGCTGCAAGCATTGCCAATAATACTTCAACCCATAATGTGATACCCGTAAGCGGTAGTGCGCGCTATGTAAGAATGAGCGGGATCACCCGCGCAACCGGATATGGCTATTCATTATATGAGTTCCAGGTTTTTGGCACAGCACCCGCTTCTTCCTGTTCTTCCAACCTGGCATTCCAGCGTACTGCGTACGAATCATCACAACAGAATTCGTCTTTCCCTGTATCTAATATTAATGACGGGAATATTGATACGCGCTGGAGCAGCGGTTTTACCGACAATGAATATATGTATGTTGACCTTGGTGCAAGATATCCGATCTGCACTGTTGAGATCTTCTGGGAAGCAGCATACGCAACAGCCTATCGCATTGAGCTGTCAAATGATGCAGTGAACTGGACTACTGCAACAACTGTATCAAATAATACCGATCTGCATAATACTATTGCGGTCAGCGGTAATGCACGATATGTAAAGATGCAGGGTATCAGCAGGGCCAGCGAGTACGGCTATTCCATCTGGGAAATGCGCGTACTCGGGACGTCAATCGTTCTGCCGGTGAAATGGGTTTCATTTTCCGGCAAACCGGATAGCGATAAAAAAGTTGATCTTGACTGGGTAACTGCCGACGAATCAAACAATGCGCGTTTCGACGTTCAGCGTAAAGGCGATAAGGATGCAGATTTCATTACTATCGGAAGTGTCAAGGCAACAACGCTTGCTTCCGGAGCCGGTCAATATGCGTTCACCGATGCCAAACCTGCCGATGGCATAAATTATTACAGGATCAAACAGGTAGATCAGAACGGCCAGTTCTCTTATTCAAAAACGATCAGCGTAGAAAACAGGAACTCATCTGCTGCTGTACTCGTGTATCCAAACCCGGTGGTAAGTCAGCTTTACATTAAAGACGCGGGACAGCCAATTGACTACATCCGTGTGTTTACCACAGACGGACGAAAAATGCAGGAATTCAGCAACATTGCGAAAGGGCAGACAACGATGATACAGATGGGAATATATCCGAAAGGCAATTATCTCGTGCAGATCGTCACGGCAAATGGAGTGGAAACAAAGAAGATCGTAAAAGAATAAATTTGAAATAGGGTTAGTTTACAATCAGGATGTCTGCACAAGCAGGCATCTTTTTTTTGTTACAGGTTGTTCCGATCAGATTGAATGCCCCTCTGAAAGCCTCTCTCCCCGCCTTACCGGTGGAAAAGTGAACCGTAAGGCGGGAACAGAAGTACTTCCTTTTGTTGAATGCTGCAATGTGTGTTTGCTGTGCAGCAAAAGGACCGTCTTACCGGAGTGCTTCTCTTTTATGGAGGTCCAATGCTACAGGCTCTTTGATCTGACCCCGGCGTTCATTCTCCCGTTTGAATGCTGCATGGGTGGTCAGATTCAGCTGATGCGTATAAGACCGCCCTTCTTTGGCCCTGCCATAAAGTTTGGAGATCGTGAACTGGCTGAAATCAGAATGCTTATAATTGGACAAAGCAGAATTAGCTATCCTTTTATTGTCGATCCATATCCCATATTTGGAGGCGTTCTTAAAATTGTCAAACTGGCTTGCCGTTGGAACGTTCTCTGTCATCGGGGCCTGAGGCTTCACAAATACTATCTCCTGTTTCAACTGCTGCTCCCTGTTCATTTTTGAGAAAAGTTCAATCATCCTTTGCCGGTTCTTTTCAGACAGAGTGAAAGTCCAGGCATTCCCTTCTTGATCAGTCTTCCTATCCTGGTCGATCATTTTTTTGTACTCTTCCATTTCATCAGGAGAAATTCCGCTCTCCGTGCCCCCGATCAACTCAGACACCGGGAAAACGCCCCAGGTCCTGGCAGGATTATTTCGTTGTTTTTGGGGAACCGTGTCGTTTACTGCAACATTACCTTTTGGCCCGGTCTCTTCTATCGGCGCCGCAGGGACCTGGGCAAGCGATCTTTCACTGAACAGCAGTACGGCCACTACAATGACCGGTACCAGTAATAATGCCCGCAATACATTGTATCGGGTTGGTAGAGAATAAGTGATCATGGCTAATCGTTTTTGGGTGATTTTATAATTGAACGAACTGGTTACGCGATAACTGCGCGCCCCCGCACTGATCTTTTCCAACAATAACAACTGATATCCTGTGGGGTCCTGGAAATGTTTAACAACAGCTTCGTCAGCCAGGAATTCATGATTCAGCTGGACCGCCTTCCTGTACAGAAATAAAACAGGATTGAACCAGGCCAGCGCAGATAACAATTCTATAAATATAATGTCGATCGAATGATGCTGCCTTATATGAGAAAGTTCGTGATATAACACTTCCGGTTCAACCTGTCCGTTGCGATATTCCTTCTCCGCCACAAACACAAAGCGCAAAAAGCTAAACGCGGCTATTGGCTTCTTCAGTAATACGAGGCTGTATCCGGGAAAAGAGATCCGTTCATTTCGCTTTGCCAGCGAGAATAATTGATAGAGATTTCCTACAAAACGGAACAACAATACAAACACTACAGCCGCATAAGCAGTCCATAATAACGAAGTGGTGCTGAGACTTTCGGATCCGCTCTTTGCTTCATTAGCGACCAGCGGCAGATCTGCGGCAGGGTTAATACTTTCCAGACGTTGTTCTTCAAAAACCGGGAACACCGTTACCTGATCAACGAACGTGATGGCCGGGATGATAAAGGAAATGATCAACCCGGTCAGCAGATAGAATCTGTTGAAACCTGCCATCTTTGCTTTTTCCAGCATCACATAATAAACAGCAAGAAAGAATGCAGAGCAAATGATCACTTTCAGAAAGTAACTCATCATTTCTTTTTCTTTTTAATTTCCTGGTTAATGATTTTTTTCAACTCCTCCAGTTCATCAGTACTAAGATTTGCATTGGAAGTGAAAAAGGAGGCGAATTGCAAAGCGGAATCACCGAAGTAATCCTTCACCATTTCTCCTATGTGTTTTGAGAAGTAGTCATCCTTGTTCACCAGCGGGAAGTATCGCCGCGAGTTTCCCAGCAGTTCATAGCCAACAAACCCTTTATCCTGCATCCGTTTGAGCAGGGTAGCAACTGTTGTTGCAGCGGGTTTGGGATCAGGATGGGCTTCTATCAGGTCTTTCAGAAAAACCTTCTCCTGTTGCCAGATCAGTTCCATCAGTTGTTCCTCCGCTTTTGCCAGCTTAGTCATTCTACAATTGTTTTCTTTGTTCTACAAACATAGAATATAAATCCAGATCGTCAAATTTTTTATTTTTTAAGACAGATACGTTCTCGTCATTGCGTCGGGGCAAGCGTAAAAGTTGTGGGATGGTTGTTTAAATGTTTAATGGTTTAAAAGTTTAAAGTTTTTGCGTTTGCTTCGGTCCATCGTAATCAGGCTTGCCGGTATTCTGCAAACGGGTTATTCTCACTTGTCCACTTACAAATTTTTAAGCGATAGCTGTCGGATCGGGCACAAAAAACGTGAGTACGCCTTGAAGCGATATATGCTCCTTAGATACGACAATCTGGCACGAGAAGCCAGCTGATGTGTTGACTGATGATAATCATTCAGGGGCAAATTTCGCGTGTTTTTGAAATGCTTGTTAGTCGTCGTTAGTCCGTCTCTTGGTCGTCCTTTGGCCGTCCAAAGTTTGACGGGATCTTAGGCAGTGAAAAATGGTGACAAGCTGACACGCTGAGGGCGATAAATCTTTTGAGCGACTGGCCTGGGTTCCCTTTTCCGCTTCGCTACGGTGCAAGGGCCTCCAGAAGTTTATGCGAGCGATGCTCATCCGGAACATTTCAACCCAAGCCATTTTATAGCCCCCCAACTTTTCAACATGCCCCATTGCCTCCTCGATTCTTCCCCGATTTCCCTATGAACGGCCTCCGATTCCGAGAAGGCAATGAGGAGGAATAGGGAAGCAATGACCATGCATCGGGGAGGAAGCCGGGCATCCCAGGGCGGGATTAGATCTCGCGAAATGCTAACTTAACGACCGGCCTGATGCTCATTCCTTCCCTTTTTAGCAACAAGAAGGCCGCTACTTTCGTAGCGGCCCGGTCTCTTTAACTGGACGGTAAAAAGAGTGAGTGACATTGGATTTTAACCCGGTTTGGTTAGGACCGGCGGTTTTTTGGATGTTGGATAGTTTTAGTTCTTCTCTTGGATATTGGATGGACTGATATTTAACTATCACTCAACTGCTGATACAAACATACCACCTCAACAGTCCCTGCGCAAGAGGAAATCTACCCGAAAAAGCTATGATTTTTACGATACCGGGTACCTACCCGAAAACTCAGAACCGGTCAGTTTCCGGGTACGTAGCTTAATTTTGAAAGCTAAATAAACCGGCGTATTTTCATGATTATCAACATGCTTTATGAATCGTTTTTCACGACGGAGTTTTATCAGAACCTCTGCTCTTAGTACTATTGCCGTTACCAGCGACTTATCTGGCCTTAATTTATTTTCGTTTAATAATACCGATCCTCTTCTGATAGCCACACAGGACCTCGCATCACAGTGGGCACAAACACTCGTAAGATTGCAGATCAAAGACGCTAATGATCCTAATTACGGAACGATGATCTATCCTCCGGAAAACAAAGTGCACGGAAGAATGGGAGATACCTTTTATCCTTTCCTGCATTTCGCCCATCGTCGCAACGATCAGCAATATCTGGATGCCGCCATTCTTCTTTACCGGTGGATGGAAAAAACAGTCAGCCAGGAAGATGGATCATGGCTGAACGAACCGGTAAAGAACTCATGGAAAGGCACAACTGTTTTTACCTCGATCGCCCTGGCAGAAGCTTTGCTGCTGCATGGCGATATCCTTGACAGATCGTTCCGGGAACAGATCATGGCCCGGCTCCGTAAAAGCGGCGACTATGTTTTCAACAACTTCACGATCGACTATGGTAATGTGAACTATCCCGTCGCAGGGTCTTACTGCCTCAGCTTACTGGGCAAATTACTGGACGATAAAAACTATAAAGCGAAGGGAAAAGAACTCGCTCATACAGCATTGAAGTTTTTTACGAAGACTGATCACTTCCTTCATGGTGAGGGTACACCTTACTATACACCCAGCGCAAAAGGATGCTATTCGATCGACCTCGGTTACAATGTTGAAGAATCATTGCCGTCACTCGCTCTATATGCAAAACTTACCGGCGATAAAGAAGTGGAAGAAGCTGCAGTAAAAAGCCTTCGCACACATCTTGAATTCATGTTGCCCGATGGAGGCTGGGACAATAGCTGGGGTACCCGCAATTACAAGTGGACCTGGTGGGGCAGCAGAACATCAGACGGAAGTCAGCCTGCTCTCGCACTCCTCGCTCACAAAGAACCTGCATTCTATAAAGCTGCGCTGCAGAACACCCTCCTGCTGAAAGCCCACACAAAAGACGGGATTCTGTATGGAGGGCCTCACTACAGCTCACATAAAGTACCGGCAAGTCTTCATCATACATTTTGTCATCTGAAAGCACTGGTCACTGTTTTAGATAACGGTATTACCACACAGGCAAATGCTCCAGCCGTATTGCCGCGTGAAAAGGAATATGGCAGCCGTTTCTTTGAAGACATACAAACCACACTTGTATCCAAAGGAAAATTCCGCGGCACTATCACAACCTATGACCGCGATTATAAAGACTTCAAAGGCGGACATGCATCCGGTGGCGCGCTCAGCCTGCTGTGGCATGAAAAAGCTGGGATCATTTTTTCAGCAAGTATGAATGAATACCAGCTGTATGAATCCGGCAATATGCAAAAAGACACAGATCCACTTTCGATGCCACTAACACCACGTATAGAACTAAAAAGAGACGGCATCGCATATACTAATATCAATGATTTTACCGCGACAATGAGATCCTCTCAATCAAATACCGGGATCCTTATTGAAACCACATCGAAACTTGTCGACAAAAACCAGTGCTCGCCTTCATCCGGCGAAATTCATTGCGTCATCAATTACCGGTTTACCGGTGAAAAACTATTCATCGAATTCCGTCACGATAACACGGACCCGTCCTTGCAGATCCAAACAATTTTGCCCGTTATATCCGCATCTACAGAAAAAGTGGACAAGACCAGGCGGGGTATTGTTTTTAAACGGGAAGAGGGCAAACTTCAGATCTCCTCAAACCGGAGCTTTATAACACTGCCTACAGGTACCAGCGGGAGGATCTTCAATTTTGTACCCGGGTTAGAGGCAATGCCTTTGTGTGTTGAAGATGCGGATGTAATGATTGAAGTGAGCGTAGGGGATTGATCTGGAAATACTGCGTATGGGAAGCGTGAAGCCTGCAAAGGGATCGCAACGTGCGCTAAGCATTTCCTGGTGTCCTACCCGATCCTTCGTGTGCGGGCGATATGGATCGGATGCAAAAATTGGAGGGAATGAGTTCTTCAACTTACGTTACCGGTCGTTTATTCACCGTGACACTTCCGTTATTTTCCCGCGAGATCCTGTCTTTTTCCCATGGATTCTCTTTTGCCTACAGCGATATTTACAACAGAGAAATTTCTTAGTCACCGTCATTTTCAGGACTGGTGGAGGAGGGCAGTCCTGAAAAGGGCGGTGCGTTTTTTTATTGCATCTATGATCAAAAACAAGAAGAATGAGATAGGAAATGTGGAATGATACAATTAAAAAAGTGGGCGACGACAGTCAAACGCAGAAATGCGGTTGCTGTCGTATGCCCATTTCTGCCTGCGCGCGCGCGGCGATGATGGATCAGCGCGCGCGGCGGTCAATGAAAACTACCGCGCGACGGGCACATTAACCCGCCCCCCCGGGATCGCATAGAGCCCCGGAACTTACTACCTGCTTCGAGACATCAACCTATAAAACCTCTGGAACCTGTGAAACTTTTAAACTTTTAAACTCTTAAACTCTTAAACTTTTAAACTTTCCACTTTCCCCATCGTCTGCTAATTGCGTCACCCCAAAAAAAATTAAGCCGCTACATTACTGTAACGGCTTAAGCTTTTTAACTATGGACGGTGAAAAGAAGAATAGAAGTTGACTGATATTGGATTTGCGGCTGGTTATTCCAGCAGGGCTTTCTCAGGATTTGGATCGGTTTTTTCGGTCTTTGGATTTTTGGTCTTTTTCTGGATTTTGGACTTCAAGGTTTTTCTGGATCTGGACGGTTCGGTTTTTTCTCGGATCTGGATTTACTGGTTTTTCTGGCTAGTCTTGGATTCTTCGGTTTTTTACAGGTCTGGATTTGGTTGGTCTTTGGATTTGGATTCTTCTGGCTTTTCTGGATTTGGATCGTTGGTCTTTCGGATAATTGGATTCGATCGGTTTTCTTAGGGATATCGGAGAGATTGATAGTCGCTATCAATCAACTTCTGATACAAACATAGTCCTACCCAGGCCCCTGTGCAAGAGAAAATCTACCCTGTACGGGTATGAAAACTACGATAGTCAATTTCCTGAACGTAGATTTAGACCAGTATAATTAGCTGAAAGCCAAAATGATAAAAACACGCATCCGTTTGCGTAAAACGCAGTGATAAACGTAATTTCTACACTTCTTTTCGTAAGAAAACAGCGTCACAACATCAATTTTGATCACTGTTTTTTCTGTCAAGACATCTGATACAATGGATCGACGGCTTAGATGACCAATTTGCGTTTAAACCTTTCCTGACGGATCACCTTCTTTGCCGGGGGCAAACACATTGATCGGGTCTGCATTTACCCTGATCTCAACTCCCGAAACGCCGTCGTTTTCCAAAAGTTTATCCTCAATATGGTATCTCTTATCCGAAGAAAAGATCACGATCTTTTTCGCGCGGATCGTTTCCGTTGCCAGGGCAGGCTCCTCTCCCTCGATCTTTCGCTCCAGGAACTCCACCAGCTTTCCCCGCTCGTCTGCCCCAAATGAAACCAGGTCAAGCAGGCTGTCACCCGCATCCGCCTGCGGAGCAAAAAGCAGGTTCGGGCCGATCATAGGCGTATTCATCGCCAGCAATAAAAGGTAATCGCCCTCCTTTCGGAAACCGTCTGATTCTATCCGGTAATGGCTGGGCTCGAATTTCTTCACCACTTTAAGCAGAGCAATACAACCATCCCGTAATTTTTCCGCCAGAGGTTTGTCTTCCGACTTTGGAGGATTTCGCTTCATATCAAGAATATGTTCTGCAAATACACCAAAACCTGCGGCCTCAAACATCAGTGATTGTATTTCCGCATGTTTTACCCTGCCGGTATTGAATCTTGTAGATTTCATGCCCCAGCTTTCTATCAGTGTTGAAATCGGCGCATCACAACCGACAGAACGTGCGACGTTATTGGCTGTACCCAACGGTATAATTCCCAGTGGCCAGTCTGGTTCATCTTCTTTCCTTTCCTGTATCAGCCTCATCGCCTTCCTCACCGTGCCATCCCCACCTGCAACTGCCAGCCAATCAGTTTTCTTTGGGATCTTTTCCCACCCTTTTTCTTTTACTGAACGTATCTCACAATTATGTCCCGCAGCCTCGATTTCCTTTTTCAGATCCTGCTCATCATGTTTCCCATGACCGGCACCGGGATTATATAATAACAATACATTCTTATTCATAATCCTGATAATGAAAAAATGATACCATGAAATAAACTGGCACAATAATGTGACGGTTACAGTATGAGAATATTAATAAGCAACGACGATGGGATATACAGTCCGGGTATCATGGCACTCTCAGAAGCTGCCGCAGACTTTGGACAGGTGACCGTTATGGCGCCTGATGTTGAACAATCATCTATGGGACATGCGGTGACGCATTCGCGGCCACTTTCCTATAAAAGTTCACCGATCGAATTCAAACAGGCGGAAGCATTCCGTGTAAATGGCACTCCTGCCGATTGTGTGGCATTGGGTACACACCTGCATGCGGATATGGATATTGTATTGTCTGGAATAAACATGGGACTTAATCTTGGCAACTCCCTCTGGCACTCGGGTACACTTGCAGCGGCAAGGCAGGCTGTGTTGCTGGGAATCACGGGTGTCGCATTCAGTACGCCTACCGGCAAGCACGGCCCTGATTTTAACAGGCTTAAACCTTTTGTAAAGCAGGTCCTTGATATGCTGATCGGTGTCCCGGGCCCCGCCCTGTTCAACGTAAATCTTCCGGCCGAACCGAAAGAGATCATGTGGACCCGGCAGTCCGTCCGGCTTTATGACGGGATCATTAAACCTGGCATGGATCCGATGGGAAGGAAGCACTACTGGTTTTCTGTTATGCCGCTCGAACCAGCGGAAGAGGGAACCGATCGCTGGGCAGTTGAAAATGACTATGTATCCATCACACCATTACAACTTGATCTGACCAATCATGCCTACCTCGCCTCTTTGAAAAAGAAAGTACCGGCATAGATCAGTCAATTGTAATACCGTACTTATCCAATAAACCTGCGGCCGCGGGAAAGGAGAACTTTGCTTTTTTGATCTTATTCAATTCGGGATTGATGGAGTAATTGATGGCTGAACGAAAGTCTGCTTTCTCCAAAACGCTTCTTTCAAATTTTGCATTAAGAAGATCGCAATGTAGAAATGCAGCTTCTGTAAGATCCGCCTCCGTGAAATCACTCTCATGAAAGACACAGTCCGGGAACTTCGCCTTCCTGAGATTACACTGATAAAAGGAAGAATAGTTGAGCACCGACTTGCTGAAAGATAACTTGAATAGAGACTTGTTACTGGTTTCGAAATTCACCCCCAGGATCTTACATTCCTCAAACGCCACGCCGTTGAACGTTGTGTTGCCAACCTTTACCATGCTGAGATTGCAGGAGCGGAAGACACAATCAACAAATTGAATCAGGGAAATGTTAGCATCTGCAAAATTGCAATTCGTAAACGAACAACCTTCATACACGCCTGTTGCCAATGGCTTCACGGCAAAATCATTTCCCTCGAAACGAACATCTTCAAAATAACCACTGGACATTACTTATCGATTTGGACTGCAAATTACATTGAAATGAAAGGCAAACCCGTACAGGTGAAAAATTGCTTTACTTCCCGTTTGTTCTTCCTGTCACCAGTTCGACTACGCCTTTCACATCCGGCTTATAAATTCCGATCAGGTGTGTCCTGATGGAATCTGGAGTTGGTTTCGTTTGTCCGTTGGTCAGCAGGGTGATAGATCTTGAAGGAAGGGAGGGCATATGACAATCGATACAGTTTTGCTTCAATGTAGCTGCAGGAACTGTTGAATTGGTACAGAATGTATGATCCGCCTCTTTATGACAATTCATACAGCGTTGAGAAAAGACTTTCAGATCAGTCCTTTCTGTTGCATGTGGATTGTGGCAGGATGAACAATTCATGTCTTTACTTTGAACAAAGCACTGGCTTGCGCTGAACAACTGGTATTGTGTGCCGTGAATATCAAGTTCACTTACTTTCGGACGATTGAAATCAGGATAATAATAATCCTTCAGCAAACTACCGGGCTTAAAGTTGAATATGGACTGTATCGCAGGTTTCAGCCCGGAATGGCAAACAGCACACATATCGAGCTTTTGCTGATTTTTCAGCGTATCAATTCTTGTGATGAACCGGCCCTGCTTTTGTCCGGGGTTTTCTTTATGAAAAGAGACGTGATCAGCGGCGGGACCATGACATCTTTCACAATCGATACCATAGATCACCTGTCCTTTCTCAAAATGCTCTGTAAAACCTGTTCCTTTTTCCTGGATATTCCTGACCACGGTTTTGGAAGTATGACAGCCGAAGCAGGCAGTATTGACGATCCGGTCAAACCGTGGATGGCTCGCAGGAAAGCCCGGGCTATTGGCCCAATCGTGCGCCGATACCAGGTAAGAGACAGGCAACTGATAGTATTGATCCCCTTTAAAATAAACATGCGTTTGAGCTTTTCTGCCCGACCCGATCGCTATTTCAAAACGATGTGCCTCCTGGAACTGGCCGTTCAGATAGGCGACCTGGAAAAGACCACTGTCCCGCTTTTCCATCACTACGTTCACGCCATTCAAAAATCCAAAATTATTACCCGGCGAAGAAAAACGACCAAGCACACTGGAGTCTGAAGCTGCTCTCGATGTATTGTTATGTGCGGTTGAAAGGTAAGAATCATAGATCGCCTTGTGACAGGTGGCACAGGTTGCAGACCCGACAAACCCCTCTCCTCTGAGATCCTTGCCTTCACTGCTACCATTACAACGGCAAAGAACGGTCACCACGGCAACCATTACCAGCAAAACAGACAGCAATCGCTTATTCATAGCAGTTATTGATACTTAAATATACAAATCTGGCAGACACCAACGCACCAGCATGTTCATAAGACAACAAAAAGCATTAACGCGTACCAATGTCCCTTAACCTTAAATAACCTTTGCCTTAACTTTTCCTTACATCGTTTCTGGCACGCTGGCATCTGCTTTGATCTGAATAAAGCATCTTATAACCACAAAAATATTTGTTATGAAAAAGATCTTTACACTCGTTATCGTCAGCCTTTTTACCATAAGCATTTTCGCTGCTGACCGCCGGCCTTCTGTTACGCTTACCACAGATAAAAGATATGAAGTGATCATCGATGGACGAAGCTATGCAAGTACACTCGGTTCTACTATGGACGTCTCTTTGCTTAATAAGAATGCCCGTCATACTGTAAAAGTGTACGAACTGAAGAACGGATTATTCAGTAAACAAAAGAAACTGGTGAGCAGCTCAACCTTTACCGTAAACAGAAGCAGTCTTGACATTTCTGTAGACCGGAACGGGAGGATCACTATCCGCGAAGAAAGAGATAGCCGCATTGACAGAAATGACACTGACCGGAACAGAAGAACAAGATTCTGATCTGAGCTGCGTAGGAGCCACATAAATGATACAAAGAACCGCAAGGGGTGCAAAGAGATCAATCCTAAGAGAAATCTCATTGCACCCCTTGCGGTTCTTCGTATCATTTATGTGGCCGCCCTTATGACCCTCCCATCCTGATCGAATCCTGTAAACCGGAACCGCCAGCGGCAACAAATGAAAAGCGCCCGACTAACCGGATACCCATCCTACTCCTCAAAAGCCACCATTCACATATCCAAACTTCAGCCGTCTTTTGCCTTTGCCTACCTTGCCGCAAATTTTTGCACATGACCCTCCCGGTAAAGTTTACCCTGTCACTGTTATTATTCATGGGCCTTTTGGTACTGGGCTTTATGTTCCTCCTCCGTGGCTGCCTGTCCAAATACGACGAGCGATCCATTCTGCCGAAAGTTCTCTACTTTGAAAAAGACAACCATGCGGTCATATTCTCCATCGTGAAATTTGACAAAACCACTTCTTATACGCAGAGTGGTGGCTTCACAAGCAAATCGGTGAGTACGACATACAGCATCCAGATCAATGATGCACTCACAGGAGAAAAGCTCAATGAAAAGGAAGTCATAAAACACCGTGAAATTAAAAATCACCCGGTGAAAATTATGGGCGCAGCCGGCAGGTTCGTGTGGGCATATATCAATGAACCTGTAATATTCGATCCATTCACCCTGCAAACGATCGCCACTGTAAAACAACTCGAAGACAAAAACCCGGCTCTGAAAGGAGCATTCCCTGCGGAAGCACAATTCTATGAATTCAACAACACGGATCAGCGCCTGTACTTTACCGCAAAGAATGGATCGAAATGGGTGATCGATGGAGAAACATTCCTGGCATCAGCACAAGACACAAAAGAAACCGGCGTCACTGCCCGCATCAAAGAACTGGACCAACTGATCAAAGACAACTTTAAGCAGCAAAATGCATTGATGGAAGAGAAACTGCGCACGCCATCAAAAAGACTGGCCGCAAAAGAAATAGATCTTCGCACGTATCAACAGTACACGACTGAGTTCTACAAAAGCCGGGATGTTCTGTATAAGAACAGAGACAGTCTCGACAAATTACGAAGAGATCTGGACGATAACAGGCGATCTCTGGATGAATTGGAGAGCAGGGCTGAATCCCTCCGGAAAAGATTTCAATTCTCACAGGCAAAACTGAATGCGGATACGATCAATGGCAAATGGATCGGCATTTACACACAAGAGGAGATGGAAGAACTGTATGACAAGGTAAGATACCAGGCTGCGTACAACGACGCTGCCCGCCGGCTCTGCTATATCAGCTCATATACGCCAAACGATCGCGGCGAACTGGTGATCAACCGGGAAAAAGCTGCCATACCACACCCGGATGACCATTTCCTCAATGGCGGCTTTCTAACCAGTAATGAAACAGGTAAACCGATCCGGCTACCAGACGGCTCCTTCCTGCTCATTTACAAAAACGAAGTCGGCAATAACGGGAAGATCCTGTTGTCAAAGCTTGCAGCTGACGGAAAAATCCAGTGGACATATGATACCGCTTTACCGGAATGGGCGAACTATATTTTTACCGGAAAGCAGCTCATCATAACTGCGGAAGACAATAAAGAACTGACAGGCGACGACTGCAACATCCTCTTACTAATAAACCTGCAGACAGGAAAGGCAGAGAAGTACGATTACTTTTATCAGAAGAAAATAACCCAGTAAATATTACCAGCTATCGAACACAAAAGCTCAGTTTTCGTGTCCTCCCGCCGGAAAAAAAATCCAACTGCTGGAAGACTCGAAAACTGAGCTTTTAAATGAGGATGCCTTTAGGTGCGAAGCCTAAAACACTGTTCTACAATTTTAATTTTATGCCGCCATTCACAACAAACCCGTCAACCGGTGCATAAATATCCTGAAACACCGGTTGCTGCCTGGTACCGGAATAGATCGGTCCGAATTTCGTCTGTCTCGTGTCTGAAAAGTTCTCAAAATTTATGAACAGTGAAAACTTCTCCCAGATCCTTTCGGCCATAAATCCCGTGATCCAGTAAGACCGGCCAACGCTTCCGTCATTCAATCGCTGTTTGCTGTAATAATAGGCTTCCAGGCCCAGCTTCCACTTTTCTTCCACTTCATACATCAGCACATTATTCAGCCGATGTCTTGCCGTAAGTGGCAGCCAATGCTTTGCATTGAACTGTGTGTTCGCATCTGTGTACGTGTATCCGACAAACAGTTTGAGATCATGCCAGGTGAGTTTAAGGTTTGTTTCCATTCCTTTGGTCTCCAGGTATCCTGTTGAATTTTCAAACTGCATCATACCTCCGCTTCCTGTATTGACCAGCACCAATGGCCGGTTCAGCCTTGTATAAAAGAACAGGTGGTTCAAACTGAATCCAAATTCTCCAAAATTTGTCCGGTAATTGATATCGGCATTGCCACCAACAGATCTTTCATTGCGCGTACGATTGATATCTATGGGAAGAATATACTGAAACTGGTTTCTTTCAGCCTCCTCCGTGAATACTGTTGGCGCTTTATATCCAAAGCCACCGCCTGCGCGAACAGTTATCTTCGGGCTGACCCGCACCATGGCCGAAAGACGCGGCAGCAATTCAAAGTCCTCTGAATTCAGATAATCTCCACGAAGACCTGTTTCCAGCGTGAACTTCTCCGTTACAGACCATGCATTCTGGACAAATATGCCGTAAGTATTAAGGCTGTAGCTGCGGGCAGGATCAGGATTACCCGGCCTTTCATTGAGGACATCTGTTATCATATTGGCTCCAATGACCCAGTCAACATTCTCTCCTTTCCTGTTCCACGTAAATTCAGTAAAGGACGATTTCTGTAATGCATCAAATGTATACGCAGGAATGGCAATAGTGCGATCGAAATGCGTATAGCTGCTTTTCAACTGAAGCGTCGCCTGTTCATTAAGACGATGCGTGATCCCAAACTGCCCCGTGATCCGGTCTGTATTGTTCCGCTCATAAAAACCGGGAGTATTGTTTTTGACATAGTCCATATCTCCCCCGAGACGATCTTCTGTGATATAGCTGAGTCCAATATCGGCAGTTGTTTTCTGTCCATAGATGAACAACCGCGGATTGATCGCATAGCGTTCGAATTTCGGAATGGCAGTAAAGCCGATATCGGCGGGATCGAATGCGGCATTGCTGTTCCGTGATCCGAACACGGTCAAACCGATCTTACTATACCTTTCACTGTAAAACCCGCTAAGATCCAATCCACCGCCACTTGTACCATTGGCGAGGAAGTTCAGTTCCGGTTCTGCTCCCGGTGTCTTCGATACAAGATTCACTAATCCGGCAATGGCGCCGCCTCCGTACAATGTTGAAGAAGACCCTTTGATCACTTCCACCTGTTTAAGATCCAGTGGTGCGATCTGAAGAATGGATAGTCCCCCGGAGAATCCGGCATACAAAGGATATCCATCTTTTAGGATCTGTGTATAGCGTCCGTCAAGTCCCTGGATCCTGATCCCCGCATTATAGGAAGTAGCGGATGTCTGTTGGCTTTGGATCCCGGTGCTTTCATTCAATACCATCCTGATATCACCAGGTTTCATATTGCCTTTCTCTTCCAGTTCCTCGCCGGAGATCACTTCGATCCTTGTTGGCTGATTGGCGATCGTGCGGCTGGTTCTCGTAGCACTGACGATCACCTCCTCTTCTTCCTCCTCCTCGTGTGCGCTCATTTCAACGGTGATAGCAGACACGGCTGTTTCAAGGGGAAACTTCAATTGAAGGCTTTTTTCCCCGAAGCCGATATGGGAGATCAGAAATGTATGGGTGCCGTCCGGGATAGAGGAGAGATTGACCTTGCCGGCGCTGTCTGCGATAAAAGACTTCCCGGTCTGTTTCCAGGTAAGGGTCGCTCCCTGCAAAACTGCTTTATCCTCTGCGTTAATGATACTGATCGTTACACTATGCTGCGCTTGCGCTGCGTATGCAAATATGCACAGCGCAAAGCCTGTCAATAAATATTTCATTGCCTGTTTAATAAATAAAAAAAATGAGGATTGCTGCGTAAGAACTAGCAGCGGGGAGGCTGGAATAAAGAGGGGTAGATGCCTTCACGGTCGGTAATGCGGTAAATATTATATAAAGGCAATCCCGACTCCTGTTCAATAAGGCTGATAGATAATGGTTCCATTTCCACCGAAGCCGCGCAGGATCCACACGCCGAAAACGGTGAGCAAAAGCCGCTGTGTTCTTCCTCATCTGAAGAATGACCGGCCGTTTCGGAAGGATTTATCTCTCCCGAGCAGTCATCATCCTCGCAACAGGGATAAAAGCTGCAGACGGCAACCATGAGAAAGCATAATATGGCGAACCATTTTTTCACGCTACAAATATAGCCTGCCAGGATTACTAAAAAAGAGCAAACAGGGCCTTACTCAAAATTCCTGCTGTTTACACGCTGCTTTCCGCCGGTTACTTCAGATGGCTTTTCTCCCGCAGCAAGCTGTCTTATTTTGCACGCAGTAACGAAAAAACAGGTTCATGCTTTCACCAATCGAGTCATTCTTCCTTCTGGTCAAAAAAACAGTGATCGCATTTTTAATAATGCTGATGGGGATGGATTCGATCGGCTGATCCACCTGATGCACATAGACCGATCTGATCAAATCTTTGAATTATAAACGGGCAGGCAGTTCAATCTCACATGTTCATTTTGACAAGGGTTCCGGAATGGAACCCTTTCTATTTTGCCAGGTGATTACCTGGAAACTTTCCTATTTTTCTTATTCGTTCCTTGTAGTGGCTCTTTCGGGTGAATATAATCGATGATGGAAGCGTACAATAAGCATCATCGCCTCTCGTATATATTTCAATCTCTGTAATAAAATTTGCCTTCTGTGATCTTCAGCGTATCGCCCGCATTTCCGACCAACTGTCCCTCAAATACCGCTTCTATCTCAACAGGGTTCGCCGACGCCTTCATCACATTAACCTTCATCGAAAAACCCATCATAGACCCGTACAGGTAATTCTCGGGGCTAAGATTTCCCAACTGCACAACGTTATTATCAGGATTGCCTTTCTGGATCGAAAAGCTGCCTGGGCCAGCCGTTTTAAACAGGTTTATATTAAAGGCCTGCTGGCTTTTGTCTGAAGCTCCTTTTGACCCTGAGATCATGATCGCATCATCGTATCCTTCAGGATGAAAAGCACCGAAAATCTCCTGATCAGCCACCCAGGGAGCGCCATTAATCTTCATTGTCAGATAATTTGCTGAACCGGAATTTTCCACTTCAGCGGTTTCAGGGTTCGCTTCACCGGAATCATTGCTGCAAGACGTTTCCAGGCAAAACAAAAAAACAATTGATAAGATCGCATTATTCTTCATAATAAATTCTTTTAGATGACGCAAAAAAGACGATGGAACTGACAGTGATCCCATCATTGTTCCGCAAACCTAATAACTCAAATGAGGCATCAGCAGTCACAATCGATCATCGACATTTTAAATAGACAAACAATGTTTTGCTCTATATTTGGAAAACCTTAACCCAAGCCTGATGCCCAGGTCATACCGCTGCATAATTGTTGATGATGATGAGATAGACCGCCTCACAACCTTGTCCTTTGCCAGGCAATTTCCCTTTTTGAATATTTCCGTTTTTGGATCGGCAACAGAAGCTCTTCCTGCAATCCGGCAGGAACTTCCGGACGTCGCGTTCCTTGATGTTGATATGCCAGGAATGACCGGCCTCGAATTACGCCGTGAATTTCTGCAGATCCCGGCCTGCGTATTCATAACTGCCTACCCCGACTATGCCGTTGAAAGTTTTGATCTTGCCGCGCTTGACTTCATGGTGAAGCCGATCAAAGCAGAACGCTTTCGGAAAACAATAGACCGGATCCAGGAATTCCTTGAAGTAAAACATAAAGCAACCCTGCTGGACCATACACTTGGGGCAGACACTATCTTCATCAAAGACGGTCACAAACAGGTAAAGCTGAACCTACATGAGATCATTTACCTGGAAGCGCTGAAAGATTATACAAGTATCGTTACCACCAGCGGTAAACATTGTGTACTGAGCAGCATCGGAAACCTGTTGAAAGAACCTGGCTTCCATTCATTTTTGCGTATTCACCGAAGCTATGCCGTGCAAAAGAATTTCGTCGCATCAATCAGTGCAAACGAGGTCACAGTCGGCAATATCCAACTTCCCATTGGAAGAAACTACAAAGAGGCGCTGGCTGATTTGAAACAGTAATTCATGAAGAAGATCATTCTTGCAGTTACAGTATGTGTCGCGTTGCAATGCCCCGCTCAAAAAACCGGGCAGGATCTTGTGGATTCACTTATCCTTGAATTGCCCCGCGCTGCTGACGACACCATTAAAATCCGTCTGTACAACAGGATCTTTAATACACTTGTAAATACGGATACCAAAGAAGCATTGAAATACGCCAGGCTTGGTCTCACTCATGCACAACAAATGAAATGGCAGAAAGGGATAGCTGTTTTCAGAGCAAATCTTGGACAATTCTACAGCAATGCAGGGAACTACGACTCAAGCCTTTTATACTATCAAACTGCTTTATCTGCCTTCCAGGCGGCTAAGGATAAGCAGAACATGTCGAACACCTATAACAATATGGGAGTAGCGGCACAAAATATACGCGCCGACTTTACTGCCGCTACAAAATTTTACCTGCAGGCGCTAAAGATCGCCGAAGAGATCAAAGACAGTACACGGATGTCCAACGGTATGCACAATCTCTCCGCCATTTACCTGACACAGCAAAATTTTACCAAGGCACTTGAATACGAACAACGTGCGCTTGCGATACGTGAGAGTATGGGCAACCTTGATGAGGTTGCCGGCTCTTTGGAAACGATGGGCAAAATATTCTTTCAGCTGAATGATATAACACGTGCCAAAGAACATTTTGAAAAAGCGGCTCCCATGTTTGAAAGTACCGGCAATATAGCGGGCCTTGCTTCTATCTGGTCAAGCCTCTCCCTTGTTTATAAGGGCGATCACCGCCGGATCATTGAGACCCGCATTAAAGCCAGGGATGCATGGAACGAGATCAATCCGCTTCACTCAACCGCTATCACAAATCTCGGCAATCTTGGTATCGCCTATATCGAACTGGTGAAATACGATACACTGCACAAAGTGCAATATGGTGATGTAATACCGGATGACCGTGCATTACTTCTTCAGAAAGCGGGAGAATACCTGAAAGGAGCTATTCAACTGACGGAACAAACAGGTGAATCAGAACTCCGGTCTTTTTTTATCGGCTCTCTTGCCGAAGTGCAGGAACTGACCGGTGATTACAAAAATGCTTATTTCAATTACAGATCATTCAAAGAGACCCAGGACTCCATTTACTCGCAGGAAAACAAAAACAAGATCGCGGCAGCAGAAAGCCAGATAGAAATTGATAAGAAGAACAGCGAGCTGAAAATAAAACAGCTGGCCCTGGATGGCCAGCGTAAAACACTATGGGGCCTTGTTGCCGGCCTGGTGCTTCTTGCGACAATAGGAATTCTCCTTTACCGTCAAAACCAGGCAAGAAAAAGAAACAACGAATTATTGCGACAGCTCAATACAGAACTTGACACAGCGAATAAGGTGAAGGCGAAGTTCTTCGCGATCCTCAGCCATGATCTGCGCGCTCCCATCGCACGCCTGTCCAATTTCCTCCATTTGCAAAAAGAATCGCCAGATCTGATAAATGAGGGACAGGCTGCAAAACATCAGCAAAAAATGGTGGACTCCGCAGATGCTTTACTGGAAAATATGGAGAGCATGCTTTTGTGGAGTAAAGGGCAGATGGACCACTTCGCACCATCAATAAAGGATATTTCAGTAAAGGATCTCTTTACTTATCTCGGCCAGAACTTTGCTGCGGAAACCAGCATACACTTCTCCTTCACCGATACTGACGCGATCGTGTTCCGCACAGACGAACACTACCTTAAAACGATCATGACAAACCTGACCGCCAATGCAGTAAAAGCGTTAGAGCACACAGAAGACCCGCTTATTGAATGGAAGGCCGAAGCCGCTGATGGCGTGGTGAAACTAATGATAACAGATAATGGACCAGGGATCGATCCGGCTATATTTCAATCAACAAGCATTTCCGGTGAAGACTCAAGGTTCGGCCTGGGTATACATATCATAAAAGATCTGGCAAGAGTGATCCACTGTACTATCAGCACAGTAAACGTGCGGAAGGGATCCTGCGTAATACTAAGTCTTCCCAAAAAATGATCGGCCGGCTCATGCGCTGCATCAACTATCGCGTTGATATCCCGCACCATTCATCCCGGTAAATCTCCATCCGCAAAATAGAAAGCCCGCCTGCTTCAGCCAGGATCAGCAAACAAACAACCGTCTCAAACATACAAACAACATCAAAGCTTCGCCAAAGAACGTAAAACATCTTCCTACCTCTATATAAACAGCGCATCCCCTGCCCGCTTACTTCCTCAACTTAGTTCCAAACTATTACCGCATGCCCGCAGCCCGCATAATGCTTGTTCCGTGCCTGATGCTTTTCGCCCTTGTTTCATCCGCACAGAAGCAGATAGAGATAATGCAACCCAAAAAAGAATTCGATATTCAACTTGCCTCAAAAATGCTGAATGAAGGCACCTCTGAAATCAAAGGGTATGCCTATTATGAGGAAAGAACGCCGATCGGCATAAAGGTCGGGGAAACGATCTATGGCAGGGTGGGTGTTGTCGTTTCCCTGTATCCTCTCACACCCTACATTGAAGAATACCTGAGTCTTAAAAAAAGAAATAAAGAAGGAAAACGTATTGCAACGATCTCGTCACTGGCAAACTGTTACCGGATTGAAAGCAAGATCTACTCTCAAAAAGGTGAATTTCTTTTTGTAGGCCTGGCTGCAGGCAAATATTATCTTGAATCACTTGTTCATTTCCCGTCCGGCATTGGCGGACGTGAGGTGTCAGCTATTGTCGAGATCAAAAACAATGGCGACAAAGCAGAATGCAAGCTCAAATACATTTACTAATTCTTATCATTCTACTATGAGATCAATATTAATCATACTATTTACGGTACTTAGCGCAGCTACTCATGCGCAAGTGGTCAGAATTCCTGATCCGAAATTCAAACAACGTGTCATATCTCTCGGTTATGATAAAAATGACGACAACCAGATACAGTTGACAGAAGCGCAAGCCGTAACCAGCCTCTACCTGAATGACCTTGATATCGTCAATATGGAAGGTATCAACAGTTTTACAAACCTGGAAGAACTCGGGGTATACAATAACAAGCTCACCGCCCTCGATGTTTCCAAACTGAAAAAACTAAAATACCTGTACGCCTTCAATAACAGGATCAAAGAGCTGAACATTACTGGTCTCACGAAGCTGGAACATCTCTTCGTCCAGGATAATATATTCATCACCTCACTGGATGTTTCAAAACTCACCGCTCTGAAAGAACTGAATTTTAATGGCAACAGACTTGTGAAACTTGATCTGACAGGACTGGCTGTACTCGAAAAAATTGACGGGAAAGACAACAACCTTGAGACAATATCTTTGAGAGAGGCCCCACAAATAAAACATGTCGACCTGAAAAACAATCCGCTTAAGGTGACGATCGACATCCGCGGGCTCACAAACCTGGAATATCTGAACCTCGAAGGATCTCAATTATTATTCCTGAATTTCAGTGGAACAATACGCCTGAAAGAATATTACTGGTAATATTACGCGACCTGTTATGGCAGGTCAGTTTGCAAATTCCATAAGTCTTTTTTTTGAACAAAATATTTTTGTGCTAACACGCTGATCAAAAGGAATTAATACAGAAATATTTTTTTAAACCTTGCCGCAGGTCACTACAAGACTGGCATTGGAATATGATTTTTATAATTTTGCCAGATGAATGGCAATGAAAGTTTAGAAGACTTCTATCGTTCGAAGTTGAATCACGTACCCGAAAATCTCAAGCAAGGCATTGGTCACTTTAATGTTTTTAAAGTGGAGGACTATGCCGGCCCACACAAAAATCCTGTTCCCTACAGCAGACGCGACTATTACAAGATCACATTGATCAAAGGACGTAACCGCTATCACTATGCTGACAAGACCGTTGAGATCAAATCCAGGTCGCTCCTTTTTACCAACCCCATGATCCCTTACAACTGGGAGCCTATTGATGATGAGCAAACAGGTTACTTCTGTATTTTTACACAAGACTTCCTGAACAGTTTCGGTTCGTTTAAAGAATACCCCATCTTTCAACCCGGAGCAACGCCGCTTTACGAGTTGAGTGCGGATGAATTCAAACAAACAGAAAGTTTGTTTGAGCAAATGTTCTCCGAAATCGGCTCTTCCTATGCATTCAAACTGGACCTGATCAGAACGCTCGTGATCCAGCTGATCCATACAGCAATGAAACTGCAGCCGGCAGATTCGACCCCGGTAAACATTCAGCATGCAAATGACCGCATCACCGCGCTTTTCGCCGAGCTTCTTGAAAGACAATTCCTGATCGAATCTCCCCTGCAAAGGATGAAGCTGCGGAGCCCGGCAGACTTCGCGCTGAACATGTCGATCCATATTAACCACCTCAACCGTTGCCTCAAATCAATCACCGGCAAAACAACCAGCCAGCTGATCGCGGAAAGAATACTGCAGGAGGCACGGGTATTGTTAAAACACACCGACTGGAATATATCGCAGATAGGATACTGCCTCGGGTTTGACGAACCTTCGCACTTCATCACCTTCTTCCGTAAAAACGTACAGCTTACCCCAAAAGCATTCCGAAACACGAATGAACACGAATGACCGCTAACGAACACGGATACGGGATTGTTTTTTGTTTTATACTATAAGCATAACAAAACCCCAGTCACCGCATAAAGCAGAATAGATCGCTTGGAAAAGATCCTCGAAAAGATCTGCTAAAATGTACAACCGGCGTAATGCCCTCTCTTTTCTGAACAGCAGCAGCGCTGCCCGTTTTCGAATAGAACCAATCGCGTGATATTATCAATATCTCTTCAGCTGGTGACCGATGGGCTGGTTCAATAACTGTTGTTCTCAAGACCAGACATACGAATTCGCGAAACCGTTCGTTTAACATACATCCTCCGGCCCTGCCTACCTCCTGGACAAATTTTAAACCTTAAATCAAACTGCTATGAGATTCACATTTCTTGTGTCTTTCCTGTTTGCTGTATGCCTTAATGTTGCCGGGCAAATCTCGGAAGAGACCTATCCTAAAACCCTTTGGTGCGAAAACGATACGTTTACCATTGCATATAAAGGTTTCGACAGGAAATTCCCCCGGAAGGTCAGCAGTACAACCGAATCTGACAGCGGAACCGATGCTACAATGGATGATTATGCAACACTGTATTACGGTAAAGACAGCATCAGGATCAAATACCACAATCGGGTTCCTTACGGACAAAATGTCTATTTCAATATTGAATCGCCAAAGGGAAAAACCAGGTTCCGCCTTCATTTCAATGAAATAAACTGCTATTTTCCCCCGGATTATATAAAGAAAAATACAGGCAGTATACAGTTCGATATTCCAGAAAGTTATGAACTGGCCAATATCATCTGGACGCTTTCTCCGGGCGGCCAGCGCGCAACTGACCTTAATAAACAAAATGATTACTTTAAAGAAGTAGCGGCTTATTTCAAACCATGGATGGATCATCCGGTTCTTAAATCCCTCGATTTCCCGGATAGCATCTATTACGATAAATACTACCAGTTCAGGGAAAACAGTTTTGCATTCAATTTTGATAAAACCTTAAAAAATAACCGCCTGCTGTTCAATGGTCCGTATTATTATGTTTTCGGGGATGAACTGGCCGATAGTAGTTTGTTTGGGAAAATGAAACCCCTGGCAGAAGACTTCGCCGCCAAATCTAAGTTCCGGGAGTTCTATCAAAAGCATCTCCTTTATTACAAAAAAGCGATTGCGAGACAACAACAGCTGTTGCCGGTAAGACAAATGTGGACATGGCTGGAGGGTCAATTTCCCGGAAGACAGTTTCAATCATACCGCATTGTATTTTCACCGCTGATCGGAGGCTCGCACAGTACACAACAGTACCATGCAAAAAGCAACGATGGATGGTTTTCAGAAAACGTTATGTTCATCTGTGGAACTGATCGTTATGACAGCGTGACTACTTACACAGAAAAGCAGCGTGAAGGTTTGATGTCTGGCATTGTGTTCACAGAGATCGATCATAATTATGTAAACCCGACAACTTCCAAATTCCGGGCAACTGTTGACAGTATCTTCTCCAACCGGGATTACTGGGTGAAGCCAGGCATCAGCAAAGGTTATTATGGCAGCCCTTCCTCCGTATTCAATGAATACATGACACAGGCCGCATTTTGCCTTTATGTGGATGATGATTATGATAAAGAAACGGCGGATCTTGTCATACAAAAGCGGGAAGAAATGATGGCCGGCCCGCGCAATTTCAGCAAGTTCCGCGAGTTCAACCAAGAGCTGATGAAACTCTTTAAGGGAAATAAGCCAAAAAAACTGGTAGATCTGTATCCGGCAATACTGGAATGGTGTAAGAAACAGGGAAGTTAAACGGTCAATCTCCGGCATTTCATTGTAACTTGTAAACGAAAACAACCTCAATGAATTTCCTGCAAAGACTGGTCGCCGCATTTAAAGGCACCCGGGCTCCGGAGAACCCGATGCCGCAACGTACATTGAACCTGCAATATGAGATCCTTCCTGAAAATGCAGCTGCATTCGCAGAGCAGTTCGTAGAGATCATCCGCAATAATGAACGTGTAGGACTGAACTATACCATCGGCACGCTGGTTTTTGTAGACGATTTCCTTGAACGTTTTAACAAGAAGGGCGTTCCCCTTGACAAATTCGCGGAAACGATTTTTGTGGCAGGCTGCTATGTGGGACAAGTGATGATCTTTAACCACGGCGGGGAATGGATCAAAGAAGCAGATGCTAACGTTGCCAATGTACGGTTATCACCGATCGTATTGCGATTATCAAACGGACTGGTCGCAGACCCGCTTACACAAACGTTCAAACGTTTTACAAAAGGAAAATCAGAAAGCCTGATGCGCTTTTATCACGCGTTCACGCAAACTCCACAGTAGCGTATACTGACCAACTAAGATAGTTGACCTTCGTCAACAATCGTTATCCGCCTAATTTAGAAACGTAATGATCGCCTCATCATTTTTCGATGCAAGGGCAAATACTTCCTGTACCGATTCAAAGTATTCGCTCACATAATCCAATGCATAATCCTGCGACCAGATATTAGGATGTATGCCCATTTCACTCATCTTATCGCTATCAAATCCTTTTCGAAAATCTTCAGCGCTGATTGCTGCAAGCTTTTTATCCAGTTCTTTTACCTGATCAGGCGTAAGGTACTGAGCAGGGCCGTATCCGAGATCCTGTTGCTGATCTATTTGCTGGTTGCTGAATAAAGCTTTCCCAAGCGGATGATCCAGCTGCTCCAGATTCTGGCCTGTTAACAGGAATAAAATTCCTTCCCAGGATTGATCTATATCTACAAGACTGGCGTCTCCTTCTTCAATGGAATCCAGCCTTTCCTCCAGTCGCGAACTATCCTTCAAATAGCTGTCCAGTTCAGCTTCGCTAACGCGAAGTATATTAAAGATCATGCTCATGGCATATCAGTTTTGTAATGAGAATTTTGATAACGGTTAAATGCGGAAGCTATGTAAACCCTTCAATAAATAAATATTATTTCTTACATAATCCGACATCAGTTTTAAGAAGAATAAAGGTAGAAGAATGTTCTCCTTTTTATTATTTTAGACGAAATTTTTTCGTTGAACCTTTCCGAAGATCAAATACTCGCGCTTGCACCTGATGAACCTTCAAAAAAATCAGGCAAGGACCTTGCAAATCCCTCCAAATGGGTGACGAAAGGAATGAATGATAAAGCACTATGGGGAGAATGCCAGGGAAGTGGCAGCAAGCCTTATCAAACACAGATCGACATCAACAATATTGCCTTTAAGTGCTCATGTCCCAGCCGCAAATTCCCCTGCAAGCATGGGCTTGGTCTTTTGCTTCTGCACGCACGCCAACCGGCATTGTTTGGTACGGGCGAACCCCCATCCTGGGTTACCGAATGGCTGGATAAACGCGAACAAAAACAAGAGAAGCAAACGGAGAAAACAGATAAGCCGGTAGACGAAGCAGCTCAGGCCAAAAGGCAACAGGCGCGTCAGACAAAGGTGAGCGACGGCATTGAGGAACTGACAGCGTGGTTGAAAGACATCATACGCAACGGGATTGTGGGGATCCCTGACAAAGGAACTGCATTCTTCGAAAACATTTCACGCCGCATGATCGATGCACAGGCTCCCGGGCTGGCAGGTATGGTCCGCCTGCTTAGTGAAACTGATTTCTACACAGAAGGATGGCAATCAAAATTCATGGAACAGGTTGTAAAGATCTACCTGGTAATTTCCGGATACAGAAATGCCACTGCCGTACCGGAAGAATTGCAACAGGACCTGAGGGCATTTATCGGGTTCACCCAGAGTCAGGAAGAATTAAAAGAACAGACCGGCGTTCTGGATACCTGGCTCGTGCTGGGCAAACAATCTTCCGAAACCGATGGCATTGTTACAGAAAGATTCTGGCTGTTCGGTACAAAAACAAACCGATACGCCGTAGTACTGCAGTTTATTGTCCGCGGCCAGGGACTACAATTCAACTTTACTGCAGGAATGTTTGTAGAGGCTGAATTGGTCTTTTTCCCTTCAGCCGCTCCATTACGCGCACTTATCAAGAGACAGATCACTACATCAGCGGTTAACAGCATACAAAAATTCAACACCTGGCACTCGGTTCTTGAAGAAGAGACGAGGTTGAACAGTCTACTTCCTTTCCGGAGCGAGCGCCCTTACCTGGTCAGCAATCTCACTCTGGCGAGGTATAATGAACAATGGTGGCTTCGCGACAACGAAGGATATATGATGGCAGTAAAAGATCATTACCCTAATATCTGGGACCTCCTTGCTGTTTCCGGCATGCAACCACACGATATGGCCGTTGTAAGCAATGGTGTTCAATATGAACCATTGGGCATCTGGTTAAATGAGCAGTATAAAATGATATAAACAATGCAAGCCTGGGATGACATTATCAACATAGCCATGATAGGCACGGATAAAAAGCAACCGGACACCATCAGTGTCCCTGCTTCCCTTGCGGAAATAACTACCCGCATTATCACTGGCAGTGAAAAAAACAGGGAAGAACAGTTTCTACAGCTTGCCTCGCTGCTTTACAATTACCAGCGTTGTGGAATCTCTCCGCTCAAAAAAGAGACCGCAGGCACAGCAGCTCCCGTCGAAGAAAAAAAATATTGTAGTACCCACGCAGCACTGGCGTTAAGAGATGTGCTTCAGGACGATAATCACTCGCTGTTGCAATACTGGCTGGAGCGATGTGACAGCAGAACGCAGATTGCACCGGCCAGGTTCGTACCCGCCCTGCTGATCAACGGCGAGCGTAACAAAAAACTCCGGTTATTGATCAGCTCCTGCGTTGGAAAAAGGGGAGAATGGTTGTCTGGCTTCAATACCGCATGGGATTTTTCAGCCAAACAAACACAGGAAGAGATCTGGCAAACAGGTTCACTGGAAGAACGACAGGAAGTACTACAGCAAACACTCGTTACTGATCCGTTGAAAGCACGTGAGTGGATCCGTCAAACCTGGCAACAGGAAGATGCAGCAACCAAACTGGTCCTGTTAAGCATTCTTGCTCCATTTGCAGATGAATCTGACATAGATTTCCTGGAAGGCTTATCAAAAGAAAAAAGTAAAAAGCTCCAGCTTTTCGCACTCGAATCACTGAGAACGATCCCCGGCTCGCCCATCGTATTGATGTACGAATCATTTTTACGCTCTGCCGTCACAATACAAAAAGAAACCAGCATGCTGGGGTTTTCGAAGAAAAATACACTGCAGTGCAAACTGCCCGATGCAGTCAGTGAAGATTTATATAAAACCGGGATTGACAAACTTAGCAGCGATAAGACCTGGACAGATGATGAATATGTCGTGTTTCAGGTAATGCAATATGTCCCTCCATCATTCTGGGAGAAAACGTTTCAATTATCGGCAGAGGCGCTCCTTGAATTATTTGAAAAAACAGACACGGGGAAAAAACTTCTTCCCGCGCTGACAAAAGCTGCAGCAAATTTCCGCGACCGCAACTGGGCCAATGTTATCGCGCAGCGAAGATCCGTTTTTCAAAAAGAATTGCTTCCCTTACTTCCGCTTGCCCCGCGTGATTCATACATCAATCATTTCTTTGCAAAAAACATCAACGATGTGATGGATTATGCAAAGGAGACCGATGAACCGTGGAGCATGGAAATGACAAGGCTGATCCTGCGGGAAGCTGCTAAAAAGCCCTACCCTTACGTCGGTTTTTTTCAGAAAGTAATAGCTCAAATACCTGTTGCGGTTTCAACAGAACTATCTTCCTACCCGGTTTCAGAAGATCAGTACTCAAGATCCCTTTGGTCAGGCATGAGTGAAGAGATCAGCCGTACACTAGCCATCAAGAATCAAATCAACAACGCATTTACCATTTAAAATAACAGTCATGTCATCAATCTTACGACAGCATGCAGAAGATCTATACGCACAGGAACTGGAAGAGATCCGCAAACAGGATGACGAGAAGAAACCCACAAACTGGAAACTGTCGCCGCAAGCGGTAGTCCTTTATCTCGTTGGCGGCAAACTTAAAAATGGTTTTGAGGTCTCACCAAAATACATCGGCAGCAAACGGCTGATGGAAATTGCTGTGGCAACGTTAACCACCGACCGGGCTTTGTTGCTATACGGTTTACCCGGTACAGCCAAAAGCTGGGTCAGCGAGCATCTCGCGGCTGCGATCAGCGGAGATTCAACCCTGATCATACAGGGAACGGCGGGAACGGGCGAAGAAGCCGTCCGCTACGGATGGAACTATGCCAAACTACTGGCGGAAGGTCCATCAGAGAAAGCACTCGTTGAAACACCCGTAATGAGGGCGATGAAAGACGGTAAGATCGCTCGTATAGAAGAGCTCACCCGCATCGGAGCAGACGTACAGGATACACTGATCACTATTCTTTCCGAAAAAACATTACCAGTCCCTGAATTGAATACAGAGATACAGGCGGTAAAGGGATTCAATATTATTGCTACTGCCAATAACCGGGACAAGGGTGTGAATGAATTATCAAGTGCATTGAAACGCCGGTTCAATACAGTGATCCTTCCCGTTCCAGATTCCATCGATGAAGAGATCGATATCGTAAGACGAAGAGTGGAAAGTTTTGAAAAAGTAATGGAATTGCCGGCAGAAAAACCGGCTTTGCAGGAGATCCGCCGCATCGTAACGATCTTCCGCGAATTACGCAGCGGCGTAACACTGGATGGCAAAACAAAGATCAAGATCCCAACAGGCACATTGAGCACAGCGGAAGCAATTTCTGTAGTGAACAACGGCCTGGCAATGGCCGCTTATTTTGGAGACGGACAAATTAAAGCCGCCGACCTTGCTGCGGGCATACTGGGTGCCGTAGTCAAAGATCCTGTTCAGGATAAGATCGTTTGGCAGGAATATCTCGAAACAGTTGTCAAGCCACGTGACGAATGGAAAGATGTGTACAGAGCCTGCAGGGATCTTCCTTCCATGTAGAGCTGACGATCGATGACTCGTCTGGCGGGAATTTAACGCCACAAACGAGGTGCTGAATTTCCTGTAATCAGATCCTGTATTCCGGCAAACGGTCATCGAACAATTACCGTTCACTCTTAACCAAGCAGTTCATGGCAATACACATACTAGGCATACGGCACCATGGCCCCGGCTCCGCGCGGAATGTGAAAGCATTCCTGGAAGCCAACAAGCCGGATATCGTACTGGTAGAAGGCCCACCCGAAGCAGATGAGATCCTTTCCATGGCAACAGATACGGAATTAAAACCACCGGTCGCGATCCTCTGCTATCAGCCGGATGCTCCCCAACATTCCTCCTTCTACCCCTTCGCAGATTTTTCACCCGAATGGCAGGCCATTCTTTATGCAAAAAGAAATAATATCCATGTAAGATTCATGGATCTGCCCGTTTGCAATTTGTTCCCGCTTCGCAGGCCAAACCCGGAGGAGCCATCACAAGACCTCTCCGGTAAAGGCAGTGATACCGTCAATAACGTTTCCGAAGAGACGACAACAGAGGAAGAAGAACAGGGTATAACCATTCAGATCAAAAAAGATCCGGTCACTTATCTCGCTGAAGCGGCAGGTTATGACGATGGAGAAAAATGGTGGGAGCATATGTTCGAACACCGTATCGGAAACGAAGAGGTATTTGAAGCGATCAACGAAGCGATGGGGACACTAAGAGAACTTCTCCCCGAAAAAGAAGATCGCATTGAACAGGCGCGGGAAGCCCATATGCGAAAAATGATCCGGCAGGCTGAACGCGAAATGTTCCAGAATATCGTTGTCATTTGTGGTGCCTGGCATGCTCCCGCACTGATCAATATGCCTTCGCAAAAACAGGATAATGATATCTTAAAAGGATTGTCAAAAGTAAAAATAGATTGTACCTGGATCCCCTGGACTTACAACCGCCTTAGCTATACCAGCGGCTACGGTGCCGGCGTATTCTCCCCGGGATGGTATGAACATGTCTGGCAACATCCGGAAGATGATGGAACCCTATGGATGGCTAAAGTGGCAAAACTTTTTCGCCAGAAACAAATGGACACCTCGGTTGCACACGTGATAGAGGCAGTTCGTTTGGCAGAATCTCTCGCTTCGCTCCGGCAACTCCCTAAAGCAGGCCTTGACGAACTGAATGAGGCAACCTTAAGTGTATTATGTAATGGAGAGTCTATACTTCTCAGCCTTGTGAACCGGGAATTGGTGATCAGCGACAGGCTTGGACAGGTCCCCGATACGATCCCTAAACCGCCGCTGCAGGTAGATATAGAAAAGACCCAGAAAAGACTCCGGCTGCCGGCAACAGCAGACTGGAAAGACTATACACTTGATCTGCGTAAAGAGAATGACCTGGAACGAAGCATACTTCTTCATCGCTTACGATTGCTGAACATTAACTGGGGACAGGCATCTGCCTCCTCCGGGAAAGGAACATTCAAAGAGCAATGGCGTTTACAGTGGCAGCCGGAATTTTCCATTGAGATCATCGAGAAAGGAACATATGGCAATACAACAGAAGAAGCCGCAGCTACGTTCGTGGAAGAACAAAGCGCGCAGGCTACTTCCCTCAAAGTTGTTTGCTCCCTGTTGGAGGAAAGCATTCCCGCAGAACTCCCCAAAGCAGTAGAAGCACTTATCAAACAAATCAACACCCTCGCGGCAGCGAGTGGTGATGTGATCCAATTAATGGAAGTGGTTCCGGGACTGGTAAGTGTTACGCGTTATGGTAATGTCCGCAAAACAGACGCGGAGCTGGTTTCCGGCATTGCCACAAGCATGATCACGCGCATATGTATCAGCCTGCCTGCCGCCTGTACGGGTATAGATGATGAAAGCGCTACGAATCTTGTCGGTCTTCTCGCTACCCTGAATGATTCAGTGAGCCTTTTACAGAATGAAGAGGTCAGCCGTCAGTGGCAGCAAACCCTGACAACAGTTGCGGAGAATAACAACACCGCTGCGATCATTGCAGGTTATGCAACCCGTTTGCTCGCAGATTATAAAATACTCGAAGGAGAAGCACTGGTAAAGGCGTTTTATTATGCGATGTCAACCGCATCTGTTCCGGCAGCTGCAGCTGCATGGCTCGAAGGTTTTCTAAAAGGAAGCGGAACCCTTCTGCTGCTGGACAATGATATCTGGAATATTGTACATCAATGGATCGGGCAGCTGGAAGAAGAATCATTTACCCAGGTATTACCGCTACTGCGACGAAGCGTTGCTGAATTCACTCCAGCTGAACGCAGAAAACTTGGCGAGAAAGCAAAAACAGGAAACGTAACAACTATACGCGCAAGGGAAACCGATATAGACGAAGAAAGAGCGATGAAGGGGATTCCCGTGATACTACAATTACTCGGTCATAACAATAACTAAATGCAGCAAGATCAGGCATTAAAAAGATGGAGATTGATCCTCGGCGGTAAAAGTGACGGAACAGGAGTTTCGCTTACAGGCAATGAACTGAAAATGGATCAGACACTGGAGGCGTTGTATGACAACGAGCGGACCGGAGGCCTTGGCCCTTCCTCTCCAAATGTCAGCCGCTGGCTTGGCGATATCCGAAGCTTCTTTCCGAACACTGTTGTGCAGGTAATGCAAACCGATGCCGTAAAACGCCTCAACCTTACACAGATGCTGCTGGAAAAGGAGATGCTGGAAAATGTGCAGGCCGATGTGCATATGGTTGCCACCTTAATGACCTTAAGCAAAGTGATCCCGGAGAAGACAAAAGATACAGCCCGTCAGGTGGTGAAGAAAGTAGTCGACGATCTTTTGCAAAAACTTTCGCAACCGATGCAACAGGCTATTGCGGGAAGCCTGAACCGCTCGGCCAGAAACCGTCGTCCGCGTCATAACGAGATCAACTGGCATGAAACCATCAAAAAGAACCTGAAGCATTATCAACCTGAATACAAAACGATCATTCCGGAAACAAGGATCGGTTATGGCCGCAAGCGTACGGCATTGAAAGACGTGGTACTTTGCCTTGATCAAAGCGGATCGATGGGAACTTCCGTTGTTTACTCCGGCATCTTTGGTTCGGTGATGGCCTCTATCCCTTCGGTAAAAACAAAGATGGTGGTATTCGATACAACCGTGGCAGATCTTACAGAAGAGCTTGCGGACCCGGTTGACCTGTTATTTGGTGTACAACTTGGCGGCGGAACGGATATACATGCGGCGCTAAGTTATTGCCAGCAGATCATCACCCGACCGGCCGATACGGTGATGGTATTGATCACAGATCTTTATGAAGGCGGTGACGAAGCAGGCATGCGGAAGAAAGCAGCGGAGATGGTTTCAGCTGGAGTACAGCTGGTGGTGTTGCTGGCATTGAATGATGATGGAGCGCCGGCATACGATCATGCAAATGCAAAATTCCTTGCGGACCTGGGTGTACCGGTATTTGCATGTACACCGGATAAATTTCCTGATCTGATGGCGGCGGCCCTATCAAAGCAGGATATCAGTCTTTGGGCGGCAAAAGAAGATCTATCAATAAAAAAATAACCCCTGACCAGTATGGCATTCACCCTCCAGCAAGTAGACGAAACTCTGAAAAGCGAGATCGGAACTGTTGGTTATGGCAATCTCTACGATAGCTTTCATTCCAGCGACAACTATAATTATGTCATGGATTATCTTACCGGAAGAACCAATACACTTGCGTCTCCCAAACAGGATGTTTCCCTGTATGTTTGCGTTCTTTTATTAAAGTTGCTGGAAGATATTGAAAACCCTTCCGCTAATGATCGCCTGATCATCGACCTCGTTCAGCATCCCTACTATGCCCCTTTAATAACTCCCCACTTTATCTCCTGGCTGTATCAGTATGCGATCCGAAAGGACACAGTCAGCGCGTTGAATGCAGTTCAAACCTATCTGTCACAATATGGAATGAACAGTTCAAACCTGTTTTCCGGATTGATGCAATATCCGCAGGATGCAATGCCCACCTCAAAAAAGAGCGATGGCGCAGTGAAAGCATTTCTCACAACCTATCTTCAAAAAAGCAAACAGTTGCCATCGCTTCAGGCATTTATGGCTTATTCTCCCGGTAGATGGACCTGGAGCCATTTTCATTTAATAGAAGAAGTGCGGCCGGATTTCATTCCGGAATATATCAGGGAATGCATACTGGCCGATGATTGGAAAACATTGATAAAATTCATTGACCACAAGGAGGGCGCATATCTTTCTGTCATTGCTGAATTCCTCAAAACCAATGACCAGGATGATGCAAGATTGCTTCAAAAGAAACTTGACGCTGCTTTTCGATTATATGAATTATCCCCGGATAACTGGAAAAGTCTGGTGACAGACCTCGCGAAAACGTACCTGACATATCAGATAAATTTTTATGACAAGTGGGAGTATGGAACACATTTCGGAGTCTTTAACGGAGAGCAGATCGGATATTTAAAATACAGCTCTTTTGCTTATCTGGTATTATTGACATTTGACCGTATCTCCGCCACAACGTTACTGGATCACAGCGCGAAACGAAAGATCCGGTTAAGCGAAGAAACCTTCAGGATCATTCATCAACAACTCGGAAAAGATGCCTTTCCGTATATGGAGCAGGCATTACTGGACGGAAGTGCCGATATAGATTTACAACGGGAACTGATCAATCTGCTTGGACATCAGAGTGCAGGTCACCACCTGGCCCTGCTGTGGAAACTTACCTCCAGCAAACCGAAAGCGATAAAAGAACTGGTGGCTCAATCGCTGGTAGCCGGCGACCCTGACGCTGAGCAAAAAGCCATAAGCCTGCTGAAACAGCGAAACGCAGATTCGCGGCATACCGCTGCGCTGATCCTCTCGTTGACAGGTAGCCAAAGTGCGCTTCAGGCGATCCGCAGCGTCCTCGACCTGGAAAAAAATGATAACACCCGGGATGTTCTGCTGGAAGCACTTGCTGCTACAATTCCTGCGGCCGCAGATCAGGAATATCTTACTGCCGTGGTCGAAGCAGCCAAACTCCGTGGGCGCCTTGAAAAACCTGCTGAAGAATGGATGGACGAAGCCAAACTACCCGCGTTGTTTGACCTTTCCGGAAACCAACTCAATGCAGATACGGTAAGATTTCTTTTTTACAGGATGAGCCGTGTAAAAACAATGCGTTCAGATATTGAAGTAAAACCCATCCTGCAGATCATTGACAGGAAAAGGTCGGGCGCATTTGCATCGTCGCTGATGAATCAGTACATGGACTCCGGTGCAAAAGCTGATCAGAAATATGCGCTCGCCCTTACCGCCTTATTAGGAGATGACCCAGTGATCGACAAAATAAAAGCCGCGATCAATCGCTGGATCGATGAAAGCCGCTGGAAAATGGCAGAAATGGGCATCGGCGCTCTTGCTTTGCAGGGAAGTGATAAAGCACTCCGTTGGGTGGAATGGTACAGCCGTAAATACAAGAACAAAAAAGCAAATGTCGGCGCCGCGGCATTGACTGCACTGGAAACGGCAGCAGAAGAACTCGGCATCAGCACACATGAACTCGGCGACAGGATCGTTCCCGATTTTGGATTCGACGGATTATTCAGGCATTTCACCATTGAAGGCGAAGAATTCCGTGCCTTTATCGACAGCAAATTCAAGATCGCGTTTTTTAATGACGATAATAAAAAGCTCAAAGCGATCCCCGCATCGGCTTCCGCCGAACTGAAAGATGAATTCAAAGCAATTGCGAAAGAGGTACGCGATATTGTAAAATCACAATCACCAAGGCTGGAGTATTATCTACAGATACAAAGAAAATGGACAATGGAACAGTGGGAGCAATTCTTCCTGCGGAACCCTGTCATGTTCATTTATGCAACGAAAATACTTTGGGGCGTGTATGACGAAAAGGGGAAATTAGTTCAAACATTTTTATGCAATGAAGACACCAGCCTGATCGATGTGAACAGCGAAGAGATCTCTCTGAATGAAAACGCGCTGATCGGAATCATTCACCCAACAGAGCTTGAGCCATCACTTCTCCATCAATGGAAGCAACTTTTCTTCGACCTGTCCATCGACGCAGTCTTCCCGCAATTGGAACGCTTGTCTGTTGAACTGACCAGTGAAGAAATGAATGCGAAGATCATTCGACGCTATGATGGTAAAAAAACCGTTACAGGCTCTATCCGCAGTACCTTAGAACGATTTGGCTGGCGAGCAGGGCCAGCGCTCGATGGCGGCATGATCGACACGTTCTATCTTATACATACAACGCTAAAACTGGAAGCCATGCTGAAAGTTGAAGGCGTCGGCGCAGGTTTCGGATGGACGCAGGATGAAAGTCTTGGACCTTTGTTTATCGTCCGGCAGGAAAAGATAAAAAGCCGTTACTACTATCACCCGAAAGATGAGAATGACGAAGCATTGGTCACACCAAAAGATTTACCACCAATCTTCCTGAGTGAAATGCTGGCCGCAGTCGAAGCCATAAAACTAAAAGAAGAATGACCGTCAACAAGAGAATATACTTTTGAAATACTTCCTTTCCGCTATTCCGCTTCAGGTTTATTTTTTACCGTGATGGCGGAAAGAACTGCATTAAACGCCTCTTACTTCCGCTGCCAGGTTAGTTAGATTGAAACATTCATTTACCAGGTTTACATTGCCTTTGACAGACCTCTTTCCCGGCATGTCCCGCATTAACGCCCGTTAGCAAAACCCACCGTTAACGCCCCCATTAACCAATCGTTTACATATCTTAAGGCATGCCCTATTCTTTCCCGCCACAATCTTTTCTATTTTTGATTTCAAATGAAAATAGCAGTATTCATCATCACCCTTTGCATGTTCCTGATCGGTGGCGCCGACCGGGCCTGCGCCGGTTACCGGTCCAAAGGTTGCTGCTATACCCGTACCTATCATCACGAGATTGACGCCAAACGGAATGATCTTGCTTCCGTTCTTAAGGCAAATCAGCCAACAATAGATATTGATACGGAACTGCTCATCGCAGACGAACTCGAAGAAGAATGCAACGACGCCAATAACCGGAGATCAAAATTCGCCTGGTACCATTCCTTCATTGCTGATGACAACGCAGATAATTCCGGCCTCACTATAATTGGTACAGCCCCTTCATACTGGCCAAAACAATCCGACAAGTATATACATCAGCGCGTCTTCAAGATCTGAGCTCCCCTCTTCCGGTTTGTACACATCCTGCACAAACTGATCACTCCATTATTTACAGACCTCTAACGTTTGCTATAACGATCCTGTCATCAGGAATAAAACCTCCGCTTCGCGGAATAACAGTTCGCCGCTAACGATCTGCCTGCTATAAGAATACAACCTTAACAACACATTCAACAGATCAATCCTCATTTTTAGTTTTATGAAAAGAATAGCCATTTTCGCAGGTTTTGCAGCCATCGTTGGCCTGACCAGTTGCGCAGCCAAATCAGCTGAAAAAGAAGAAGTTTCCAAATACCTCGTAACAAGCCCGGTTCGTGTAGACACATCCTTCACCAAAGAATATGTTTCCCAGATCCGCTCTGTACGTAACATTGAGATCCGCGCCCAGGAAAAAGGATTTTTGCAGAATATCTATGTTGACGAAGGGCAATTTGTAAAAGCCGGGCAGATCCTGTTCCGCATCATGCCTAAATTATATGAAGCGGAATTGCTGAAAGCACAGGCAGAAGGAAAAGCAGCAGAGATCGAACTTCAGAATGCAAAAACACTCGCTGATAAAAATATCGTTTCAAAAAATGAGCAGGCAATGGCGCAGGCTAAGCTTGACCAGGCTAATGCCGAGATCGCACTCGCAAAGCTTCATCTCTCCTTCACTGAGATCCGCGCACCTTTTGATGGAACGATCGATCGTCTTCCCAAAAAACTTGGAAGCCTCATTGATGAAGGGGAACTGCTCACCAGCCTTTCAGACAACAGCCAGATGTTCGCGTACTTCAATGTATCAGAACCGGAATATCTCGATTATCAGACAAACACAAAAAACCGCGGCAGCGCAGAAGTAAATCTCCTGCTTGCAAACGGCACCTTTCTTTCCAAACCAGGTAAAGTAGAAGTGATTGAGAGTGAGTTTGACAGCGAAACGGGCAATATTGCCTTCCGCGCCATCTTCCCTAACCCTGACCGGTTGCTGAAACATGGCGAAACCGGCAAAGTAAAACTGACCATGCCAATGAAAAACGCACTGGTCATTCCTCAAAAAGCAACGTATGAAATACAGGACAAGATCTATGTTTTCGTAGTTGACAAAAACGGTAAACTCGAATCCCGCAATATCACCATCACCGGAAGCATGCCCGACCTCTACGTCGTAAGCAGTGGCCTCGCTGATGGCGACAAGATCTTACTCGAAGGTGTTCAAAAAGTAAAAGATGATGA
Source organism: Terrimonas ginsenosidimutans (assembly GCF_022012415.1). Lineage (GTDB taxonomy): Bacteria > Bacteroidota > Bacteroidia > Chitinophagales > Chitinophagaceae > Terrimonas_A > Terrimonas_A ginsenosidimutans. Next base: position 149,363 of record NZ_JAKLTR010000003.1, on the reverse strand, counting down.
GGTCATCGCTTACGAATTTGAAAAGCCCGAGGAAGTCATTGCACACCTCAGACTTAAAGCGGAGTAACAATACACAAATAAATAACGCGGATTTCGCGAATTGGCGCCTGCTGATCGTACTGTTTTTACAAGCAGGCAGACAATTTATTGCCCGAAAAACAATATCTCTTCCATTCCAGACACACCAATTCGCGTAATCAGCGTAAATAAATCAGCGTCCCATGTTTAGCAGATTCATACAACGGCCGGTCCTCTCCATCGTCATATCCCTGATCATCGTATTCCTGGGTGTGCTGGCCATCACCGGCTTGCCGGTAACACAGTTCCCTTCGATCTCACCGCCCAAAGTGAATGTGGTGGTTGACTATCCGGGAGCAAACAACGAACTCATGATCAAATCCGTGATCATTCCTCTTGAACGGGCGATCAACGGCGTACCCGGCATGAAATACATGGCTTCTGATGCCGGTAATGACGGTGAAGCCACCATACAGGTGATCTTCAACCTTGGTACAGATCCAAACGTAGCCTCTCTTAACGTACAGAACCGCGTGGCCTCGGTAGTGAATAAACTTCCCCCACTGGTAGTACGCGAAGGTGTTAAGATCAGCAGGGAGGAATCAAATATGCTGATGTATATCAACCTGTATAGTGAAGATGCCAATACAGATCAGAAATTCCTGTTCAACTTCGCGGACATCAATATTCTTTCAGAGCTGAAACGTGTGGATGGCGTGGGTTATGCAGACATTCTCGGTAACCGCGAATATGCCATGCGCATCTGGCTGAAACCTGACCGCATGCTGGCATATAAGATCTCTGCGGATGAAGTGATGGAAGCGCTGAGCAAACAAAGCCTCGAAGCTTCACCAGGTAAAACAGGAGAAAGCTCCGGGAAAAGATCCCAGTCATTTGAATACGTATTGAAATATTCAGGGCGATTCACTACAAAAGAGCAGTATGAGAATGTAGTGGTAAGATCAAGTTCCAACGGTGAACTTCTTCGGCTGAAAGATGTAGCAGACGTTGAGTTTGGCAGTTCTATGTACGACATCTATTCCAACCTGAATGGAAAGCCTTCTGCCGCACTGGTGCTGAAACAATCATATGGCAGTAATGCGAGCCAGACCATCGAGAATGTGAAGAAGAAGATGAAGGAGATCCAGGCCAGCAGTTTTCCAAAAGGCATGAAATACGAGATCAGCTATGACGTATCGAAATTCCTTGACGCCTCTATCGAAAAAGTATTGCACACACTCGTGGAAGCATTCATCCTGGTAGGGCTGGTAGTATTCCTGTTCCTGGGCGACTGGCGATCGACGATCATTCCGGCGATGGCAGTGCCGGTGTCGTTGATCGGTACATTCATGTTCATGCAATACTTCAATATCACGCTGAACCTCATTACCCTTTTTGCGATGGTGCTGGCGATCGGTGTGGTAGTAGATGACGCAATCGTGGTGATCGAAGCCGTGCACGCGAAGATGGAAGAAGAACATCTCTCGCCACGAAAGGCGACAAAAAAAGCCATGAAGGAGATCTCTGGTGCTATCATCGCGATCACCTTCCTGATGGCGGCCGTTTTCATCCCGGTTGCATTCATGTCCGGACCAGTTGGTATGTTCTATCGCCAGTTCTCGATCACGATGGCAACGGCGATCATTCTTTCCGGCGTGGTAGCGTTGACATTAACGCCCGCATTATGTGCGATGATATTAAAGAACAATCATGGTAAACCGAAAAAGAGAACACCGGTCAGCCGTTTTATAGGAGGATTCAACAAACTCTTTAACCGGACTTCCGATAAATATGAAGGAATACTGAATAACGTGATCTCCAGGAGAGCGGTAACTTTTGGAGTGCTGGCTGCATTTTGTGTGGGCACCTATTTCCTGAACAAGAGCGTGCCTTCTGGATTTATCCCGAACGAAGACCAGGGTATGTTCTATGCGATCATCCAAACACCTCCGGGATCTTCACTGGAAAGAACAAACGAGATCTCTGAAAGACTACAGAAGATCTGTGAGGACATTGATGGTGTTCAGTCCGTTTCATCCCTGGCGGGTTATGAGATCCTGACAGAAGGCACCGGCTCAAACTCAGGTACCTGCCTGGTGAATCTGAAAGACTGGAAAGACCGGAAAGAATCTGTTCAGGAGATCATTGCAGAGCTGGAAGAAAAATCAAAAGACATCACTGGTGCAAATATTGAATACTTCCTTCCTCCGGCCGTACCAGGATATGGCGCAGCAGGTGGCTTTGAACTGCGCTTGCTTGATAAAGCAGGCTCCGGCAACTACAAGCTGATGGAAAAAGTGAACAATGATTTTGTAGAAGAGTTGAAAAAAAGAAAAGAGCTTACCTCTATCTTTAGTTTCTATAGCGCCAGCTTCCCCCAGTACATGCTGAAAGTTGACAATGATATCGCGCAGCAAAAAGGCGTGAGTATCGAGAATGCAATGAATACGCTGTCGACATTAGTAGGCTCAAACTATGAGATCAGCTTTATCAACTTCGGCCGCCAATACAAAGTGATCGTGCAGGCTGGTGCGCAATACCGCGCTCTTCCTGATGATATCCTGAAATTATATGTGAAGAATGACAAGGACGAAATGGTTCCATTCTCGGCCTTCATGAAAATGGAAAAAGTATATGGCCTGTCGGAGATCACACGGCACAACATGTACAATACTTCTGAGATCAGCGGCTCCGCAGCCCCAGGCTACAGTAGCGGTGAAGCGATCGCAGTGATCAATGAGGTAGCAGCGAAAACTTTGCCGCGAGGCTTTGGGATCGACTGGGCGGGTATCTCTAAGGATGAAGTGGCGCAGGGGAACGGCGCGGTCTGGATATTCCTGATCTGTCTCGGTTTCGTATACCTGATCCTTGCGGCGCAATACGAAAGCTTTATTCTCCCCTTGTCTGTGATCCTTTCATTACCGACAGGTATATTCGGGGCATTTCTCCTGTTGAAATTAATGGGACTTGAAAATAATATCTACGCGCAGATCGCGATGGTGATGCTGATCGGCTTATTAGGAAAGAACGCTGTACTGATCGTTGAGTTTGCTGTTCAGAAACACCGTTCCGGATCAAGTGTAAGAGAAGCCGCCATGGAAGGAGCGAAGGTGAGATTCCGTCCGATCCTTATGACATCGTTTGCCTTCATCGCCGGCCTGATCCCGCTGGTGTTTGCAAATGGCCCGGGAAGGATCGGCAACCGTACGATCGGCACAGCGGCAGCTGGCGGTATGCTACTCGGTACCATCTTCGGTGTATTGATCATTCCCGGCCTGTATTTCATATTTGGAAAGATCGCCGAGAAACGGTTACTGATAAAAGACGAAGAAGAAAATCCTTTAACAGAAGAAATTGAACACAATGTTTAAACTGAAAATAACTCATTGCCTCGGCGTTCTGGGAATGACCGCAGTCATGGCAAGCTGCAATATCCCGAAAGTCATACAGCGGGACGAAAACAAAAACACACCCGCTTCTTTTGGCGGAGAGAGTATCGATACGACTAACAGCGCATCGATACAATGGAAACAATTTTTCTCTGATCAAAACCTGGTGAACCTGATCGACACAGCATTGAAGAATAACCAGGAACTGAACATCACACTACAGGAAGTTGAGATCGCACGTAACGAGATCCGGATGAAACAGCAGGCCTTGCTTCCATCAGTAACGTTAGGCGGCGGCGTTGGCGTGGAAAAAGTAGGACGCTATACCAGCCAGGGTGCTGGTGATGCTTCAACAGAGATCAAACCCGGCAGGGAAATGCCCGACCCACTGGGCGATTTCCGGATTGCGGCTGTAGCTAACTGGGAAGTGGATATCTGGAAAAAACTGCGCAATTCAAAGAAGGCTGCAATCACCCGTTATCTTTCCACAGAAGAAGGAAAGAATTTTGTGATCACTAATCTGATCGCGGAAATTGCAGATTCCTATTATGAATTACTCGCACTGGACAATCAACTGGAGATCGTACGTCAAAATATCGACCTCCAAAAAAACGCGCTGGAGATCATCAGGGTGCAGAAAGAAGCCATGCGTGCAACAGAATTGGCAGTACAGAAATTCCAGGCTGAGGTGCTGAAAACACAAAGTCTTGAATTCAATATTCTTCAGCAGATCAAAGAAACAGAGAACAGGATCAACTTCCTTCTTGGACGTTTCCCACAGGACATTCCCAGGGAGAAGAACTTTATTGCATTGGTGCCAACGTCTGTAAGAGCCGGGATTCCGTCACAATTGCTAGGGAACCGTCCTGACATCAAACAGGCGGAGCTTGATCTTGCGGCAGCCAAACTGGATGTAAAAGTGGCACGCGCTGAGTTCTACCCTTCACTGGGGATTTCAGCAGGTGTAGGTTTCCAGGCATTCAATCCGGCCTACCTGTTTCGTGCTCCTGAATCCATCCTGTATTCAATTGCCGGTGATATTGCGGGACCTCTGATCAACCGGAACGCGATCAAAGCAGAATTCCTGAATGCGAATGCAAGACAGGTGCAGGCATTATTCAATTATGAAAGAACGATCCTTAACGCCTACCTGGAAGTATCAAACAATTTATCAGGCATTTCGAATCTCGAAAAAAGCTACGGACTGAAATCACAACAGGTAGATGCACTCACCAGGTCGATCGACATTTCGGGAGACCTGTTCAGGAATGCACGCGCTGACTACCTCGAAGTACTGATGACGCAAAGGGATGCACTGGAAGCAAAACTGGAATTGATCGAAACAAAGCAGCAACAGATGAGTGCTGTGGTACAGATATACAGAAGTCTTGGTGGAGGATGGAAGTAGTTGTGGTGGCTGCTCTATCTCTATGGCCGGCGTAATAGCCGGCCTTTTTTTTGATCATGTATCCGAACGAATTACAAGCCATCCGGATCAGATACAAAAACCTGATAAGGAAAGGTTTTTCCTGCTATGAAACGCAGAGCAAGATCAGACGCAGGAACACTTCTGCAATACAATCCCCGGATCTCAACGACAGTTTTCATGCAACGGACGATCAGATATCAGATATCACTGAACTTCTGTTATATTTAATCAAATGTTGTTGTATGCCTGTTCATGTTGCCATCACCCGGAAAGTTTTACCCGGTAAAGAGGAAGAGTTCAAAAAAGCATTGCGAAATTTTCTTGGCGATTCATTTATTCATGGAGGTGTTCATGGCGCCGCGATGATCACTTCTTTGCCGGGAACCGATGAAAGGGAGATAGGCATTCTGCGAACATTTAAAGACGAGGCAGAACGTGATGCATTCTATCAGTCGAAACTGTTCAAAGAATGGGACGCATACGCTTCAACCTTAACAGAAGAAACGGTTTACAGAGACCTTACCGGTCTTGAAGCCTGGTTCCGGTCACCAATGCCTCCTCCCAGGTGGAAAATGGCACTGGTAACATTATGCGGCGTTTTTCCTGCCAGCATACTCCTATTTTTTTCCATCGGAAAGCTTATCAAAGAATGGCCATTGATGGCAAGGCTTTTTGTGACCGCATTTTTAATGGTGGTGATGCTTACATGGTTTATTATGCCACTTCTTACAAAAGGATTAAAGAAATGGCTGAAACCGGGATCATAACCAATAATCGCTAATTTTGGGATCATACTACAGAGTTTGCGTATCTGGTCCTAAATCTATTTTATGCTTGAACTTGTTATCGACGCCCGTGCCGCTGCTATCAGCGAAAACATGAAGGTTAAACGCATACTGCCGTTCCGCCAACGCAGAATGGTAGGGCCTTTTATATTCATGGATCATGCGGGTCCGGTAACAAATGCGCCGGCAACAGTGTCTTCGCTTGATGTTCTCCCCCATCCGCATATCGGCTTGTCTACGGTAAGCTATCTCTTTGGAGGAAAGGTAACGCACCGCGACAGTCTCGGTGTTGAAAAGATCATCTTACCCGGCGAAGTGAACTGGATGACTGCAGGGAGCGGTATCGCGCACTCGGAGCGTTTCGAAGACCCTTCAGCACTTGCAGGAGGAGAACTGGAAATGATGCAGACCTGGGTAGCATTACCGGAAAAAGATGAAGAATCTGCTCCGAGCTTCAGCAACTATACCCGTGATGAGTTGCCGGTATTTACAGATAAAGACGTGTGGATGCGATTGATCGCAGGAAATGCATACGGCCTGAATAACGATGTGAAAACACACTCACCGCTTTTTTATATCCATGCAGTATTAAAACCCGGCGCAAGATTCGGCTTGCCTAAGGAACATTCAGAGCGCGGACTTTATATCGTAAAGGGAAGCATTGAAGTGAACGGACATTCATATCAGGATGGACAAATGCTTGTTTTCTCCAGGGGAGCAGATCCGTTGATCATTGCAAAAACAGATACCGTAATGATGCTGCTCGGAGGTGAACCTTTAGGTGATCGTTATATCTGGTGGAACTTTGTTTCTTCAAGAAAAGAACGCATTGAACAGGCCAAGGAAGACTGGAAGCAGGGACGGATCATTTTACCACCCACCGATAATGATGAATTTATTCCGCTACCGGATGAAAAATCAAAACCGGCGGGTGGACCAAATCCAGAGCCACTATCTTAGTCTCCTTTGTTGAAAACATAGCAGGATTTTAATGCTTGCGGAAATACCTGACCTGCTCAAGGCGGATCAAAGCCTGCTCATGAGAGTATTCATCTTTGGGCAGGTACTCAACCGGGTGGCAGTTTACATAACGCGTAAGCCGGGAATTCTCCTGATCTGAGTGCAGATCATATCCGTTGCAGGCCCCGCATTGAAGGATCATCCATGTCCGTGGCGTTATACGTTCTCCTTTTTTGAGTACCAACACTTCCATTTCTGCATTGCACTGACTGCACCTTTCTTTATGTCTTTCAAGCACTCTTTCGGGACGGATGAATCTCACAAGCTCCATCAGGAAAACAAGGACATACCCATACAACCAGCGGTTCATCATTCGTCTTATATCAACACCGACAATATGCGCCAGCTCCATAAAGAGATCGCAGATAAATTCCTTTTCTTCCGTATCATAATCCCACCTGTTCAGGCTGCGAAGCGACGACTTCAGGTATAGCTTCAATTTTTTTTCCTTCGTACCCGACTCGATCATGCCAGTCAGGTTCAATGCACAATCGTTGAAGAAAGACCCCAGGAAAGAACTCATTTCCGGAGCTGAAGGATTCAGGCCCCTCTTATTCCATGCTTCATCTGAAAATTTATCCCTTGAAATAAATTCACCGAGAAGCTTTACTTTTTCATTTTCTGCCGGCATGATCTCCATAAGAATAAATAGATCCGGAAGATAGTCACATTTGTTCAATCAACTGCGGCAAGTATGGGCGATTATACCGCCGAATCAATACGGAAGATCAGGCAATAATTTAGAATGACCGGCAAGAGACTACAGGCATTTGACGGAATTATTCTATCCTTCAATCCACTTTCTTCATTTCCTTCCATCGCTGATCCTGGAATATAGATGAGGGGTCGACATTTGGACTGTTTGTCATCACATAGTTCACCCCATCACCCCGGCTCCACGCATGATTGTACCCGGCGCTAAGTTCCACTTTACCATTGTCATCCCGATAGTGTTCCACTTCACGGATCGTTTTAATAAAGTTCGTATGCATCCTGTCCTGCGAGCTTTGCTGCGCTTCCCAGCTGCGGAGTTGCGTATCCATTTCGGAAAGACGTTTGTTTCCGTTAGCGATCGCCTGTTTGCCGATCTGCGCGGTTCTTTCATCCATTACCCTTATCGTGCCAAGATGCTGCACGTGTTTTTTCTCCCTTACCGATCTCCAGTAATTGTCTGTTGTTTCTTTCCAGATCGGATTGGTACGAAATCCTGCAACGATCACGGACATCATTTTTTCTTCCAGGCCGGCATTACTTTGCGGGAACAGGAACAGCATTCTGGTCGCCGCAGAGGTATAGCTGACATCATATCCACCCGTGTATACATTGGGAATATATGTTTCGATATTGGTAACAGAACACATCACAATACCCGCTGTATCATTATTCCATTTCAATCTTGCTGTAATAGCCGTATGCCTGAAGTTGACCTGCCCGGCACCATAGCGCATCAGCTCTGCCCTGCCACGTTCGTCATTCTGACGCATGGACTGCACCACATCAGGATTGGACTTGATATCTGAGATCGATGGGTTATTCATTTCCCTTGACCATACATTCTTTAAATATTGCGTCGCATCCAGGGGCTCACCAACTCCGCAATAGGGTGTAGCCTGCTGGCTTGAAAACTGGTTGCTCTGCTGATTACTACTCCAGCTCCACATGATATTGGGGTAAATAAAAAAGGACGACTTCCCTTCAGGTGATTTACCGGAGAACTGCATATTGGTGCCCGCACAGGTATTGCCTGCGGGCGTCCAGAATACACCGCCATCGGCTGACCAGCCTTTGGGCAGCATGATGCTATAGGCCTCGACCGGTTCCGCAGAAACCTGCTTATCCATGATCTTGACCCGGCTGAATTCAACATAATCTTTACCGGCCGTAAACTTCGCGGCAGTATTGGATGCATTCATCGTTGATTTTTTTTGCGTGTTGTTGGTTTGCGACTGGCATGCACTGCTGAACAGGAACAAAGCCAGCAGTTTCACAAAGTGGTGAGAAGATGGTTTCATATAATGATCTTATGTTTTTGTCAGGAATTGCGGTGTTTGATCGTCGATGATCAAACCCGGTTTCAGGTCTATCGTACAAAGCGGCGGAAGGTCATCAGGAAAACAGTCCTTTCTTTTTCAAACCGGGTAACTTTTGCATTTTTCTGATCTAAAAGAAACGGAATCACGAACCATGAGACGTGCCCTTGTAGTGATCACAGGTGGTGATTCAAATGCGAAGGCCGGTGGCTTCCCGCAATGGATGCCACCGGCCTTTAGGAAAATATCCATAAATAAAGCCCTGGTATTTTGCCAGTTTATTTTAATGGCAGGAACGGAGGAAAGTTATGGGGTCAGCTGGCGCAGCCTGATCCTGCGTCATTCATATCCTGCTTTACAGTCTCGGATCCACTGGTTCACTTTCCATTGCCAGCACTGCGAACACACATTGATGCACTCTTCGTAAAGGTTCCTTGTCTGTAAATCTTTGCAATCCTTCAACACCAAGGGTGAACTCCCGCATCGCCAATCCACGCTTTGCATTCAGACCCCGCTCTTTTAACCTGGTCAGATTCTCCAGAGATGTGTATTCGGGTCCATAAATGATCCGCAGATATTCACGTCCTCTGATCTTGATCGCAGGCTGTATCAAGCCCTTGCTGTCTTTCTCAATAAAATTGTAAGGCTTTACCACCATTCCTTCACCTCCTTTTCCTGTTAATTCAAGCCACCATTCAGTAGCATTGCTGATACTCGTTTCATCATTCAACTCTACAATTTTGAAAGGTGTCGCCTGTAATATCCCGGGGTCGGCATCGCAGACCCTGTGGATCTCATTCATATGCCATTCGTGGTTTTCATCTGTCCATTGCCTGCCTTCCGTTGCGAGGATATGGAAAGGCGCCACTTTATAATCTTCAATACTATTCACCGGCCAGCAGTATTGCCTGTATGCCGCAACAAACTGCTCAGCTTCTTTTGCACGGAGATCATATTCATCCAGCAGGGTTTTTCCGTTCGCGTCTCTTACCATCAGTTTCTCCAAGGCAGCTTTTGTTTCTCTGAGTGCATGAACAGACGCACTACCAACGGCAGCATACTGTGCCTGTAATAAAGCCTGCGCTTTTGCGCTCCACGGCATCAGCTCTACATCGAGACAAACCCAGTCGGTGTTGAACTTTTCGTAGAAGGATGAGTCAGTTAATGCTTTATTGATCCTTTGCAACAGTTGCTGCTCTGTTTCCCTGTTGTTAAAAAACGCACGGCCAGTTCTTGTATAAATTGCTCCGATACCTTCTTCCGTAATACCAAATGCCTTGCTGATCGCTTCTTCATTCTTGCCAACAATCACGACCGCTCTGGATCCCATGTGCTTTTCCTGGCAAACAACCCTGCTTATCCCCGCTGCTTTATAGTATTCAAATGCCTCCGTCGGAAACTCGAGATAGTCTTCCAGGATGCTTGTTTTTGACGGGCTCATGGTCGGAGGAAGATAGATCAGCCATTTCGGATTGATCGCGAAGCGGCTCATTACTTCAAGCGCTGCTATCGCATTCTCTTCACGAATGGTAATATTTCTGCCAAACCGGGTTTCAATGATCTGCTTGCCGGTAAAATCAGCAATATCCAAGACCTGGTCATTCTCCTGCTGGATCGTAAGCCCGTTGACCACCGTTTTACCATGACCGAGTGGCCTCGCCGGCTCACAATATACCTGCATTGCCTGCACGGACACCAACTCACGCTCCGGGTATTTCAATGCGGTAAGCCTGCCACCAAATACACAGCCGGTATCAATATCGATCGTGTTATTGAGCCACTGAGCTTCCGGCACTGGTGTATGGCCATAAACAACCATTGCCCTGCCTTTGTATTCCGAAGCCCAGTTGTAACGGACCGGCAATCCAAACTCATCGATCTCTCCGGTAGTTTCGCCATACAAACAGAACTCGCGTACACGGCCAGAACCTCTGCCCTGCATCTCTTCTTTCAATCCAGCGTGCGAAACAACAAGTTTACCATGGTCAAAGACATAATGACTGATCAATTTATCCAGGAATAGTTTCAGTTCCTCCCTGAACTCCGGGGATTCTGCATTCAACTGGTCAATAGATTCCTGTAACCCATGCGTTGGCTGAACCTTTGCACCATTCAGCCATCGAAGAAGTTTTACATCATGATTGCCCGGGACGCAGTACGCATTTCCGGCGGCCGTCATCTTCATTACCAACCGAAGCACTTCCGGCGTTTTTGGTCCACGGTCAACCAGGTCTCCCACAAAAACAGCCTTTCTTGCCGCGGGATGTTCCCATCCGGACCCATTGTCGGCATATCCGAGTTTCGCCAGCAGTTCAACCAGCTCATCATAACATCCATGCACATCGCCAATGATATCAAATGGCCCTGTTATGTCTTTCTTATTGTTATAAAGAGGATCTCGAATGATGCCTGTAATAGCATCCACTTCTTCCGGCGTTCTCAATTCGATGATCTGGCGAAAGCCTTCATACCTGAGTTTCCTGAAGCTTCGCCTGAGCTGAGAAATATGCTGCGGAATTACGTGTGCGCCCATGTTCCGGTCTGCCCGGCCGGCATTTCTTTCAACGCAAACTTTCTCCGGCATGTTCAGGATGATTGCCGTTGGAAGGCAATGATATTCCCTGGCGAGCCTGACCCAGTCTTTGCGGGCCTCATCCTGCACATTTGTCGCATCGATCACCGTAAGCAATCCATTCTTCAAACGCATACCTGCGATGTAACGCGCCAGTGCGAAGGCATCCGCAGAAGCGGGCTGGCTGTTCTCGTCGTCACTTACAAGACCACGGCATATATCAGACGAAACGATCTCTGTTGCCTTGAAATGTTTCCGGGCAAAGGTTGATTTTCCCGATCCGGTTGCCCCGATCAGCACAACCAGTGAAAGCTCCGGTATCCGTATTGTTTTTTCTATCGGCATTTTACTTCTTTAACCTGTTTAAATAATTCCCTGTGCATTTTTCACCGGGCGACTGAACACTGCCATCTGGCTGAGGGAACCAACTTCCGGATCCACTTCTCCGATCGTTTTAAAGATGACGTCATAGTTATATCTCACAGCGATACCAGCAGCCCATGCTTCAAATTCTTTTCTGGTCCATTCGAAGCGATGATCCGAGTGACGCATCTGACCTTGCTGAATGTTTTCAAACTTCACATTATACTCTTCGTTTGGTGTTGTGACCACCACCACACCCGGCTGTGCATATTCAAAAACTGCTCTTTCGAGAGAGGCAAGCCGTGGCTCGTCAAGATGTTCGATCACTTCAACCAGGGCTGCTCCATCAAACCCTTCGAGCCGTTTATCGCGGTAGGTAAGAGAACCCTGGATCAATTGGATTCTTTGCCGTTGTCTTTCAGGAAGCCGGTCGATTTTCAATTTATCCTTTGCGATTTCCAGGGAACGATAGCTCACATCCATTCCCATTACCAACTCAAACTGCTTTTCCGCCAGCAACAGTTTTAGCAGCTTACCCTCCCCGCAGCCAAGATCCAGCACACGTTTCGCTCCTGCCATGAGCAATTCATCTTTTGCCGTTTGTAACCGCTGGTCATGTATGCGCGGTTTTGGGACTTCCGACACTTCTTCCGCAGCCCTGTCTTCTCCGGCCTCACTGCCATCCTCGTCAACCGGATCTTCTTTTTTGACCAGGATCTCCAGCGCTTCATTAGCCAGCGATCGCTGGTGTTTGAGATAACGCCGGGTGATCAATTCGTTTTCAGGATGTCCCGGCAACCATTCGCCCCCCTTTTCCAATAGCTTATCGATCTCATCTTTTCCTATCCAGTAGTGCTTGTCATTATCGCAGACCGGAATAAGCACATATAAATGAGAAAGCAATTGCCGGAGGGTAATAATATTGCTTAGTTCAACAGTATAATAACGGCCATCGCCCCATTCCGGAAAAGCAGGGTCCAGCGGGTGTTGCGTTGCGATTATCGTATAACCAAGGGGCTCAAACAAGGACTTCAGCAACTTCTCCCCTCCCCTGACCGGCAATACGGATAATTTAGCTGATAACGGCAACAGCTCATCTACCAGCGCTGGCTTATCCTTACAACGTCCATTCAACGCGGAGGAATATGCTTTCGCGATCGCCGCACTCATGAATGAACTGCATACATATGGCCGATCGTTTACGTATTGCTCCAAAGCAAAATCATTTCCTTTAGGACCGGCTTTTCTTACCAGACCAACAGGGTCGATATCCAGCAACAGGGCCGCTGTACATTTCTCCCTGCTTACTTCGGGATAAAAAATATGCGCCTTTCCCGCAGAGGTCTCTACAGACTGTATCTTACCGGGATGTTTGTGCAGAAGATAGCTGAGATCATCGGCGGGTATGCGTGTATTGGTGATAGTTAATAGCACAATGCTGGTATTAAATGAAAAATATCCTTACCTATTCTTTGATAGGTCAAAGATGTATGCCCACTGCGCAATGGTTCTGCGCAGACAGAAATATTTTCGAATAATTCATAAAAAAATCGGGAAGCTGTGTCCTGAACAGGTTTCAAGACCGGCGATTACTCCGGGACTGGCAACGCATTCTTATTTCTACCGGGTTTGATTTTTACCAGGAAAGCGGAATAATTGCAATGCAAACCCGTTTGGTGTTAAAACTCCAGTTCCACATCCCCTCCTACAGGAAATCCCTGACACGTCAATACCTTTCCCTTCGCTATTTCATCATCCATCAGCACTTCATTATACGCCATCCATGTCTTTCCTTTCACACAGGTGGCAGCACAACTTCCGCAGTTGCCCGCTTCGCAGCTATAGGGAAGATGAATGTTCCGTTTTTTTGCTGCTGCAAGGATCGTATCGGGGTATTGCACATCAAACTCAAAATGCCTGCCTTTAAGAAGCACCTTTACCTGATGAGGATCCGTGTCAGGTGGAACGGGTTTAAACACATGCTGCCTGGTATTGAAATTCTCCTTTCGTATATTCTTTTCCGGCACACCCGCGGTGATGAGGCTGATGCCCGCAACCAGCATATAGCTTTCGGGGCCGCATAGATAAAAGACCGACTCCTTTAACGGGATCGTATGCTGATCCAGCAATTCATTGAGCAGGAATTTGCTGAGCCGCCTTCTTGTTGTTTCTGACTGGCTAAACAAAAATTCTATTTTCAGACGGCCGGGGAATTGCTCCCGCAAGCTGATCAGAGCATGATAGAAGATCGTATCTTCTCTTGAGTAGTTGCTATAAAGCAATACCACAGGAAGACTTGTTGTATGCAGTGCCGTTTTGAGTAATGCATACACAGGTGTGATACCGCTGCCCGCCGCTAAGAATACCAGGTGCTGAAGGTGTTCCCATTCATCAGGCAAGCGAAAAAAACCTGCAATGCCTGAACTCAAGAATGTATCTCCAACCTTCAGGTTAGTTAATAACTGTCTTGAATATTCACCATTTACCACTCGCTTGATGGTAATGCGCATCGGCTCTCCGAGAGCAGGTGCGGAAGAGAAAGAATAAGACCTTCTGTTTTCCCGCTGTCCTTTTTTAAACACCAGCGTGATAAATTGTCCGGCCCTGTATTCCGCGCTTTTCCCATCTGCCGGAGCAATCTCAAATGTTTTCGCATTCTCCGTTTCGCTGATCACGTTAGTAACGGTAAACAACCTGTAAATAGATGTTTCATCTGCCATAACAATATTTTTCTAACCATGTCAAACATCCCAAACCTTTCCCCAAAACACAACGATTGTCGATTTTGTTGTAAATTTTCATCGCTCAATGCAAATCAACTAAAACTAATGCACACTATACTTCCCTTTTTATTGGCAATGGTCGCGGCTGTGGTACTACTGGAAATGTGGGCAACGAAATTGCGGATAGCTTATCCGATCCTGTTGGTGGTAGCCGGCCTGGCGATTAGTTTTATCCCCGGTTTGCCGGTGGTAAAAATAAATCCCGATCTGATCTTCTTTTTATTTCTTCCCCCATTGCTGTTTGAAGCCGCCTGGACGGTTTCTTTTAAAGAGATGAAAAAATGGTGGAGGATCATCGGAAGTTTTGCCTTCCTGGTCGTCTTCTTTACGGCCCTGTCTGTGGCGATCTTTGCCAACTATTTTATCCCCGGATTCAGCCTGGCGTTGGGATTCTTGCTGGGAGGGATCGTATCGCCGCCCGATGCGGTCAGCACAGGAGCGATCACGAAATTCGTGAAGATCCCTAAATCAACAGCTGCGATCCTTGAAGGTGAAAGTCTCCTGAACGATGCATCGTCACTGATCATATTCCGCTTTGCACTGGTGGCCGTGGGCACAGGTCAGTTCATCTGGTCCGAAGCCACGCTGAGTTTTCTGTGGATGATACTCGGCGGCGTCGGGATCGGTTTAGCTCTTGCATGGATCTTTGTGAAAGCCCATAAAAAACTACCGACAGATGCGCCTTCTGATATCGCGCTGACGTTGATAGAACCCTATTTCATGTACTGGATCGCAGAGACAGTACATAGTTCCGGCGTGCTGGCAGTCGTTTCCGGCGGATTGTATATGTCGGCCAAACGATTGATCTTTCTGAACAGTGCCAGCAGGATCAAAGGATACAGCGTGTGGGAGAGTTTTGTATTTATATTGAACGGCATCGTATTCCTCGTGATCGGGCTGGAACTACCGGAAATTGTTCAAGGTCTCCGCTCACAGGGAATTGCTTTAAGAACAGCTATCGAATATGGCGCATTGGTGACGCTTGTGCTGATCCTGGCAAGAATGATCAGCTCTTATGCCGCATTGATCGCTACGCTGATATTCCGGCCCGGAGTGGCGCCACGTTCTACATCGACAAGAAGGCGCTGGCTGATGCCGATGTTATTAGGCTGGACGGGCATGCGGGGCGTGGTTTCACTTGCAGCGGCCCTGGCTATCCCTGTTGCGTTGGACAACGGTGAGGCTTTTCCTCAACGCGATCTTATCCTGTTCATCACATTTGTAGTCATCCTGCTCACCCTGGTAGTTCAGGGCCTCACCCTGCCTTATATTATCCGTAAGAGCAAACTATTTGAGATCATGGGTGAGAAAGGGTCTGAAGCAGATATGCGCTACAAGATGAAACGCGGGTTGAAAGAACATTCGTACCAGTTCCTGAAAAACAGGTTCGATCATGACCAACACAATCACGCAGGAATTGAAATGCTGTTGAAACACTGGGAAGAAAAAGCCAAAGCCGCAGATGACAGCTGGATGAATGAAAAGACCAAAGCCATTTTTGTTGAAATGCTCGAGAACCAGCGGGAATACCTCACTGAGCTTAATAAAGATCCTGCGATCGACGAAGAGATCATCCGCCAGCAATTGTACCAGATAGACCTGGAAGAAGAGCGGCTGAAAGCGATCTGAAGGGAGTTCAGAAGCTTAAACTCTTAAACTTTTAAACTCCTGAACTTTTAAACTTTTACCTACCTTACCATTCTCATCTTCACCCATCCGATCGCCTGCTGCACCTTCTGATCTTTTCCAAGATCCTCGAAATTGTCTCCTCTAAGTATTTCAACATCGGGATTGATCCCGTGAGTATAAACAGTCCCGGACCTGTCCTGCATATAAGCGGTAGCAATCGACAGGCTCACGTTTTTTTCCAGCTCAAAACTGTTATTATTTGTAACGTGGCCGGCAGTTTGTTCTCCGATGATCGTAGTATTGGGACGTCCTTTGAACGCAAGCAGTAATGCCTCGCCTGAACTTGCCGTATGCGGCCCACAAACAATTGCCACAAATGTTTTGGAATTAACTGGTATAGAGGTTTGCTGAGGGATAGAATTAAATTCTTCTTTGCCGAACAGCTTCCCATCTTTAATGTACGTATTTGTATCGGTCGATCTTTCCTTTAGACTGCCCACCTGTCCATCGCCGATCAGCGGAGCAAGTGACGCAATCAATGGCCATACATCTCCGCCAGTATTCAATCGAAGATCAATGATCCAGCCTTTGATCGTAGAAGGATCGATGGCCGCAAGCGTACCTGTTAACCGTTGCGCCATCTCCTGTGCATTACCGGTAAAACCTTTTTCAGATGGGATACACAGATAGCCGATATCTCCCCAACGCTCTGCCTTTAACCGGGAACTTCCGGTCAGATCGGCATCGGTCAACGAAGCTTCTGACTCCGATGGCCGCCCCTCTTTCCAACTGATCGATTTACCAGCTGAGGCAACTGAGCTATGAGAATCGTTGACCCATTGAAAAAACAGAGGATACTTTGCCAGTAATTTGTCAAGCTTTGAAATGCCTTTGGTTTCCCTGTATACTTTCATCCGGAAATCATTCCAGTCAATCTCATTTCTGTTCAAAGAATATTGCTGCAGCTTAGAGATGGTAGAGTCCACGATATGCCGGAGTGATTCAGTTGGCTGAGCATATGCATTCACTGACACTACGAGGCAAAGAATGAGTAGTCTTTTCACGATGTTTTCATTGGAGGTTAAAAGATGATCACCGACAATTTAGACGATTCAGGGAACTTGCTTTACGCGGTTTGAGCAGACTGCGCAAAAAGTTATCCAGAATGTCAAAAGAGACGGATGATCATTAGATTTTTTCTTTAAAATGATCATTCCGCATCATTTTGCGGTTGACAACAATTAAGGCCTCCACGTTGCAGTTGATCAAAGAGATATCCTGAAAAGTGTAGTAACTATCTTAACAGTAAGAAATTCTTATCCCATTCTTAATCGGGAATTGCCCCGGTACTCGGCGACAGATAATATATGAAGAAAAAAGATGAAATAAAAAGTAATGAATAAGAATAGATGATCTATAAAACCGCAACACTTATCCTACTTAGTATTTTTCTTTAGCACACCTGCTGCAACTTTTCTGAGTTCAACGGCAAAGTCCTCCGGAATACCTGGGGCCACAAAACTGACCTTCCGGGGATTTTCTTTGAACAAGAACCCATACCAAACAAGTCCCGCGAGATAACACCCCGCATCATTTGCATGGTTCGCATCAAAGGCAAGTTTTCTATCCTTATCCCAGAAATAACCAATATTCAATGCATGATCCTGTGTTGGTAAATGCGGATAAACGGGGTTCTTATGATCGAACGTTGTATCCTTTTTATAGCCCCACTTTGCATCACTGGCCACTTTCCAGAATGCGTCGCCAACAGGTATCAGCTGAATGCCAAGACTGTCTGCCATTGAATGATAGGATGACCGCGAGTAGATCCACATTTCTTTCTGATCCTTTGCAAATACATTTCCATTGATCCTGCCGAACATTTTCGCATCGGCGCGGTAAGGCCAGGTCTGATGGAAGACGATCTTTGCATTGGGTTGTACCTGCCGGATAAAATTGTAAAGGTTTCTTGCATAGGGGGAATAGGTTGCCAGGTCACCCGAAAATACAGACGCTTGCTGGATTGTCACCACATCCCAGGTACCCTCAGACAACAACTGCTTTAATGATCTTCCATTATAGGCCCTGCCCCGGCTGGAGTCTGCCAGATTCACCGCAACTGAATCCCAGTGGCGCTGTAAAGGACAGCCACCGATCTCCGCACGCCCGATGATCAACTGATGTCCGCCCTGCTTGCTTATTTCCGGAAGATACTTCGATGCATTCTGCGAAAAGCTGTTACCGATCAGGAACAGACGAAGCGGCTGTTGCTTCGATTTTTTTTGCGCTGATGCTGTTCCTTCCAGGATCAAAAAGCTCAGGACAATGATCAACCGGGATGAAATTCCTGCCATAATGAGAAGGTGATTGGTAAGAGTTTAAACGATGTTGTTTGTGATGGAACTGTTTGTTGTCATCCTGCTGGATGATCTGCTATTTGCTGCAATTTTAAGATCACTACCCGCGGGCGGGTATGTGATGTTGTGCCTAAAACTAAAAAATGTCAGGGAGATCAGATAGTATCCGGCATATTTTTATTCCGCGTTATCAGGTTTTGCTATCCAGGTTTGCACGATCTCCTCCTACACCAACCATACGCCGAATGAATCCCATAATATATCGTAAATTGTACAAACCATAAAACCTATCCCGGCAATGAAATATCTTCTGCTCCTCATGATCCCGCTCATCACCTGCGCGAACGTATCCGCTCAAAAGAAACTAAAGATCGATATACTCAGGGAATCCGGCGATACGATCTGGTCTACCTCTGTCCAAAAGATCTATAATCAACCCGGTGGTCCGAAAGCTGTTGGTGACTACCTGAAAACAACACTGCACAGAACAAAAGCCGGCTACTCTCTCGAACTGGAAATACAAACCGGGCGAACAAATACTTTTACCATCTCCAGGGGATCCGCTGTTGACATTGAGTTAAGCGATGGCAGTACGGTAACGCTCCAAAGCAACAGCGATAATTCTTCACGCATCAGCCGGTTGAATTATGGTTGTTACATTTTCGCATATTACCGGATCAGAACTGCGGAGATGAAACAGCTGGTCGCAGCACCGTTGAAAATGATCAGGGTTCAGGCATCTATCGGCAACATGGACTACCCTATCAAAGAGAAATTTGCCGGAACGCTACAGGAGCAAGTGGAGAGGATCAGCCGTGAAGAATGAAGTGTCTTTGCTAAGCAAGTCGCTGCATCCACTGAAAGATCTATTTCGCAATAGTGAATGTGAAGACGGTTCCTTTGTTCACAACAGATTCAACGGAAATCTTTCCGCCCAGTACATCGATCAGCTTTTTAACAGTCGGCAGACCAATGCCATGATTTTTCACGCCAAAACGGTCTTTGCTCGCAACAGTGGTGAACAGATCGAATATCGTGTCAACTTTATCACGTGGGATGCCGAGGCCATTATCGGCGACTTTGAACTGGTACATTCCCTCCAGCTCTGCAAAATGAAGATCTATAGTGGTAATATCTTTGTCCCCATAGCGAACTGCATTATCGATCAGGTTGAAAAAGATCTGCTCGAGGGCGGTCTGGTTAGCGTGGATCTTTGCTTCCGGAGAAAAATGATAGATCCAGTTGATCTTAATGGTTGATGCAACAAGCTCCTGCACGCCTTTTATAAAAGGGAGGAGTTCTATCTCTTCTTTATTATGCAGATCGTCCTCATTTTTATAATAGCCGAGAATACCCTGTACCAGCCGGTTGATCCTCGTTGCTGCCCGCGCAGATATGCCAAGCAATTGCGCATCTACGGGCCGTCCAAGCTCGAGCGACTCCTTCAGCATCGTGTGTGCGGCTGCAATATTCACCAACGGTGACCGGATATCGCTTGCCACAACCATGGCAAATTGCTCCAGTTCTTTATTTCGTTTTTCCAGGGCATCCTGGAGGACCTGCATTTCGTAGGTTTTCTTTCGGGACTCCATCAACTGCATTACCTGGTGGGAAAGCATTTTCAATGCGGTAAGTTGTTCTTCAGATAAAACCTGCGGTTTACGGTCGACCACACAAAGCGAGCCGAGTGCAACACCCTTTTCGCTGATCAAAGGAAAGCCTGCATAAAACACAATGCCAGCCTCACCTGTTACCATTGGGTTTTCGCTGAACTGCGGATCAAGGCGCGCGTCCTGAACGATAAGACCTTTATCGGGAGAACCAAGCGCATGAACGCAGAAGGAAACATCGAGTGGCGTTTCGGAATCGTCAATACCGCGGTGCGACTTGAACCATTGACGTTCTTTATCGATAAAACTGATCATGGAGATCGGGCAACCGCAGATCATCCCGGCGAGATAAGTCACTTCGTCATATTCTTTTTCCTTCAGTGTATCAAGGATATTATACGATCTCAGGGTCCGGAGCCTCAGCTCCTCCGATTGTGGTAATTGCATACTCAAACTTTTCGCGGCACTGGTTTACCAAACTAATGGATCTCAGTGTTATTCCCAAACAAAGTGGATTAAATGAGCCGATGCGGGCAAATTTTTGACTGTAGTCCTCGCGCTGGCTGTTTCCGGGTATCGTTTACTTTTCCCTGGTCAGCGTGAGATACCGGTCTCCAATGGCATATTCCATACAGATCGAATCCTGGCCCATTGATCTACACTTCAGATGAAAGATCATCAACCGGTCTTTATCAAACCGGAATGCGTAATCTTTCATTGTTTCGGGCGTAGCGCCCATGGACATCTGGTCGGTCACTGCCTCGCTTGTGGCATAGTCGAGCCAGGCTTCGTATGCATTGATGCCGGGTATTCCTTTTACTTTACCATCAGTGGAAAACTCTACTGTTGCGCCGTGTTCGTCGCGGTATTTTCCGGCAAACAGGAGAATGTCTACAATGTTATAGGGATTCTTCTCTGCGGAAAGGTCTCCGCTTTTAAGTTTTATGAATGTGTCGAAGCCCAGTTTGAGCCTGGTCTCCGAGATCAGTTCGATATCCTGCAGCTTATTCAGCACGGGCTTATCCCAGATCTCGTATTTATTCCCGTTCTTCAGGATCACCACTTCCTGGCCTTCGTGAAAACCCAGGATCAGTGATGTTTCCTTCAATGTTTTCACCGGCATGATGATGCACGCATTTTCCGGAACCTCAACGTTGCCCGGTCTGCGGGTGTGGGTCACATCATTTACATATTGTTCATTCACCCAAAGACCTGCAAAGTATAAGGCTGTATCCAGTTTCTTAAAATCCTTTGTCTGCACAGCCGTTGCAGGAGAAAGACTATCCTGTACAGAAGCTGTTGGAGATTCATTGTTACAGGCAAACAATACAATACATACGAGCAATGGCAGAAAGATCCGGATTGTCATCTTGTTTATTTTCTTACGGTCAGGTAATGCGGGAAAAATTATGACGCAAGATAAAACAATAGATCTGTTCCGGGCGTACAGTAAAGTTCGCCCGGCGCAGCAATCTGCCGGCTCAAATATGAAGTTTCTTCTTTCTCAAATATTCCAGCAATTCTTTTGGTCTGTCCGTCTGGATCACGTTGGCTCCGATCTGGATCAGCCATCCCCAGTTCGCATCCGGATTGACCATGGCCTTTTCATCATCACGGCCGGCACAAAGACTCGGCCATAATGAATTCAGCCAAACGGTCACGCCATGTTTTCTGACCAAAGGCAGGGTTTGAGAAAGGACCGTAGATCCCATTGTATTGAAGCAAAGTTCAAAACCCGCTGTTTTATGATCATTCAGGTATCCATTCACCAATGCATCCGGATGATTATTGGCAACAATGGGCATGTAGTGAATGCTATCTACGATCGTACCGAATTTTGCACGAAGTTCCGGCAGTGGCAGATTCCCCTTGAACAGTCCGTGCTCGAGTGTGCCCGTCTTTTTCAACACACGATATACCTCCGGAATAAAGTCCCAGCATTTGTCGAGATTGATCAGGATAGGCTTCCCTTTCACACTATCCATGAATTCTTCAAATGACGGAATACGTTCTTCTGTTGTTCCGCCATGCGCCTGCCTGAGCGTAAGGCGTTGCAGGGAATCCCAGGTCAGCTCGTTCACTTTTCCTTTTCCGGATGTCGTGCGATTGATGGTTTCATCATGCATCAGCACCAGCACCCCATCTTTCGTCATGCGAACATCCGTTTCCATGATATCGACACCCATCTGCAATGATAATCGCAGGGCATGAATAGAATTCTCCGGCGCATTCCGCCAGTCGCCACGATGCGCCGCCACCAAAACGGTTTTAGAACTGGGGTGAAGAAACTGCTGCAGGATCCCTGCGGCCGTTCGCTGACGACCCGACTGTGCGCTTACAAAAACGGAAATGAGTAACCCGGCTGCAAAAAGAATCTGTTTCATACTGGGGAGAATAAGAGTTGCGAAAGTAAAGCCGGGCTAACTCATCCTCACATTATTTTTCTGTGATCAGTTACCCTTACAACATGTTGCGTCCTTTTTTTCAAAAAAATCCGTTTTCTTATGCAATTAAGCCTATTTTCCATCTCACTCTTTTTCGCCCCAAAACCCCGCAATGAAAAGATCAGTAGCCCTGCTAGCCTTTAGCTCCATAATATCGGTTTCTGTACAAGCCCAGATCGCAGAACAGGCGGTCAGCAAATTCCAGCTTTTAAAGAACGTCAGCTATAAGAGCCGGTCTTCCGGCGCGAATATATTCACCGGAGACAAGTCCGTTGACTCCTCCACTGCCTTGCTGACAAAACGCCGGGATGGCTCCTGGGCCTACAAGATCAGCAGCAAAACACAGGAAAAATGGTATTATGATCACAAACGGGTGATCCTTGACCTTACAGACAAAACCTACAGCATCGCCAACGACACACTTGAAGCGGGGAGCATTTATTTACCAACGCTGGCCTGTATCATGGAGCGCCTGGCGATAGACCTTTCAAAAGGCAAGCCTGTAACCAATCTTCCCGATTCTATCATCGCAGGAAAGAAATATTATCACTTCCGTGTTACGCAGCTTGATTCAATGAAAAAAGATAAAAAGATCTACGGCGCCACATCGTTCGTACTGGATAAGACCTCACTTCTCCCTTATGCCTTCCGGCAGGACGGCCTTGGCTACATCGACGGAACGGATATGTATGTAACACAACTGGACGAGTATACTTTTTCCGATTACCAGGTCGACCGCAAAAACTTCCCCGATCCCGCTGCTTTATTGGTACCGGCAGGATTTACAGCCGCCCGTCAGAAGGGTGCGAAGGATCTTCTGCAAAAAGGAATGGTCGCACCTGAGATGGATCTACTGGATATGAAAGGAAACCGCACAAAGCTCAGCGACTACAAAGGCAAGGTTCTGTTGATAAGCTTCACCGATAACGGGTGTGGCTACTGCGCAATGGCTGTTGGGCCGGTAAACGAACTGTTGGCAAAATATGATCAAAGGGAATTTGCGATCCTGAATGTAAATGCATTCGATAGTCCTGATGCGATCCGGACATACAATGACCGGTATCATGTGAAATTCGATTCTTATAAACCGGGGAAATCAGCAGTGGCGGATTACCGCGTGGATGGCTATCCGAATTTTTATGTGGTTGATAAGGAAGGAAAGATCGTAAAAGGGTTTGGAGGATTCAGTGAGCACCTCGAACGCGATCTGTCGGCTGCAATTGAAACGGTTTTGTAGTTAACTATTGACAGCTGCCAGTTTTTGAACATTAATTAGTCGGCCGGAACCTCATGCCTGATCACGGCGCAGTTTCGCCCTGATCACCTGCCCAAAGTGGCCGCCTGTCACCGTATCCCCATAACTCTCCATTCATCAGCAGGAAATAGACGCAAGGCTGTTTTAAATTATCCTCTATCTTGCACATCAGCTCATAACATTTAAAAAAGCCAATGAAACAATTCATTTTACCAGCGATCGCCGCAGGCGTTATACTCAGTTGCGGATGTAACTCCCCAGAAAAAAAAGAACAGCCTGAAAGTAAAAGCCCCGCCAAAGAAACCCCGCTTCAAATCTCAGGAAAAGAGAACGGCACACCATGCGATATCACATTACATGAGATCCATTTTACTAAAACGATCAACGGAGCAGATACGTTGATCCGGGATGAAAAGGAAAACGGCATCAGGTTCTCTGTAGGCGAAAAGAAAGATTATTTTAATGATCCGGACGGTAAATTATCCAACAATACCGCACCTGTACTGCTGACAAAAATCGACAACACAAAACCATTTACACTCACAACGAAAGTAACACCAGGTTTTACAAAGACCGGACTTTATAACGCTGGCGTTTTATATATCTATAAGAACGATAATCACTACCAGAAATTTTGTTTTGAACAGGATGAAAGAGGTGATCGCCGGGTCGTTTCCGTACGGACAATGACCACTTCTGACGATAACAACCACGACAAGATCACGCAGCCCTTTGTGTATATGAAGATCTCCTCTGACGGCCAGACGATCGGCAGCTACTATTCACTGGATAATAAAACCTGGCACCTAGCAAGATTGTACCGTAATGACTATGGTGCAGAGCTCTGGACGGGCATCAGTGCGCAATGCCCGGTAGATACTGGTTCGTTTGCATATTTCAATGATATGAAGCTGACGCAAACGAGTGTGAGAGATTTTAGAATGGGCGAATGATCATCTTTATCAATCAGCTATTTAAAGCGTTTCCATCATATCATTCTACCCGTAACGGTCTGTAATTCTCACAGACCGTTTTATATTATAGAAAGAAAGGTTGTGTATTCATTGATCGTTTAAGGGGGAGACGGAACATGACAGCAGCCGATACCCGCATGATGCAGCGCTCTTTGTTCCTGTCATAGAAAAACTACGTCAGGATCATAATATGCCCTACAAACTAAAACATTTCACTGATGTAATTTTGCAGCGTCAACAATGTTATGGAAGACGGCATGCTGCTCCATGGCATCGCAAGATCCTATTCCACTGAAAACCGTCCAGCCCCATGAGAATCCGTTTAACGAGCGCTGGAACTCATTGCCCCGTTTTATACGGGGCTTTTTATTTGATCATAAAAATGGTGTCAGCAGTTTTGATACTTCATGGTGTATAGACGGATCTATTGATCTGGTATTGAAAATTCCAGACAATATTGGTTGCAGCAACTCCAGTAACACGTATCTGAATATTTGTTCCGGTCGACGTTATGGTCCAAACCGGTGTACCGGTCATATCCTCTTCATCCGGCAAAATACTGGTGACCGCACCAAGTGAAACCGAACCCGATACATTTTTATACCGAACTATCTTCTTTCCGGTAATTCCCCCACCACCAGCTCCCTGTTCTTTTCCGGAAAGGGTAACTTCAATAGTGCCAACTTCTTCACTACCGGTGGCCACACTAAAGTTGACGGCAGTCGCATTGCTGGTTGTGACGGTTCCACTATAGATGGTTTCGGGTAAAGTTTCATAACGGCCGGAACTATTGTGTCTGACCAAACGGGAATAACCACCCGATGTATAAGCAGGCGCCTGTGAAATAAAGTTGCCGTTCACATGAAGTTTCTCCGAAGGGAATTGCGTACCGATACCGACCGAATTGGTCGAAGCTTTTGCAAAAAGGAGCTGCCCGTCTGTTGTTCCTTTAACATTTAGATTGTAATCGCCGGAATTATAATTCACTACCATACTGCGTCCGATATTCACCCCGCCAAAAAAACTGACAAGGCTCTCATCACTCACTACAAACCTGCCTGCACGCATGAGTTTATTATCGAGAACAGCTACACCCTGCGTTCCATAGGCACCGATTCCCACTCCGGTGTTAAGAGAATCAAAGTATAGATGATTAATGTTGAAAAGGTTTATTTTCATGGGAGCGCCCCCGCCGGACGAAGTGGCGAACAAACGTTTTCGCTGCTCAAAACTTCCGCTACCGTGTGTCTGGATATATAGCTGAGAAGTCTTTACATGTCTGGAAACAATCTCATCGGTGTTATCAATATTCAGCCGTAGGCGGCTGCCGTAGATAGACCAACCCATTGTGGTGATCACTTCACGTGCGACAATATCATTTACAATTGCCCTCGGATGCGTGCCATCTCCCTGAAGTCCCAGGGCCGACAAATAACTATATCCTCCAAATAAAGTATACGCATCACAATAAGCAAAATCATTTTTCAATGCCATCTCCCGAAATAGCTTGTTATTGGCGAGTTGGTTTGCCGTAGATCCTGCATCAGGTGCAGAACCTATGATCAGTTTCGATATCAGGGGAAATTGTTTGAGGGTATCCGCCAGGGCAGGTAAGCTCAGCGTCGCGTTTTCTTCTTTCGCGGAAACCATGATCAACTTAATATTGAATTCATCCAACAGGAACTTCAGGATCGAGCGGTTTGCGTAAAGATTCTGCGACAAAGTACTTCCACCTCTGCCAAGTTGTAAAGGCGTCAAACCTTTGGCCGTAATAAAAGCCAGCTTGATCCCAACCGCTTCACCGCTTGTGCACACGACAGAAAAACGCAGGCGAAGAAAATCAGGGAGGCCGGAAAACTCTATTTTAGCGGGTGCAATAGTATCACTGTAAAGATTTATTGATTGAGATCGGATCAATGTGTCTGCCAGCAGGTCAAAGACCTTAACAATCACATTACCCCCTGTCGGAGTTTTTGCAAAGATCGCTTTAAAGACATCGTAGCCGCGCTGCTGCCCCGTAGAACCGCCGATCGAATCGTTGGCATCCAATATGAAATGATCCCCTGAGGCAATGTATGTAAAATCCACCCCGGGACTTCCTGCCAGCCGGCTCTGTATAACAGCCGAATCTGCATATCTCGCTTTCCCGTTAAAATGAAAATCAGCTACGCCACCATTAAAGGACGAAGGATAGGTCAGCATTCTGAAATCAAACATCGTCCTCATTACTTCATTAAACGATACCGCATAGTTACCCGATACACTATTTCCATAGGAAGCCACTCCAAGAGATGAAATACTATCCAGCGAAAGTCTTCTCAGAGCAGCGGAGTACCCTACTAAAGCATTCCGGTTCTCAAGAAATGTAAGGCTGGTTATATCAGTTCTTCGTCCCGCTTCACCAAGGAGTTTTGGCGTTTGGGTAAAAGCTTCAAAAGAAGTGAAAAGTAAAAATATAAAAAGATTTTTTTTCATTTGGAATCAAACTTTTGCTTCAGTCAGCCTGTATTAACAGAAATTATTTTATCAAAAGATCTGGATCAGCATCCAGTTTGTGCCGTCATTTCTTAACACCACACCGGCATATTGTGTAGTAATGGACATGGGCCCTTCCTGGGTGCTAAAAGAAACAGCATTGGCAGATGTATCCATTTTTTTTATAACCAATGTTTTACCGGTAGAACCAGATGGAAGTGTCAACGCCACTGCAGCTCCCGCCGCATTTACTTTTACAAGGTCTTCCCCGGAAGAAGGGTTAGCAACAGCACCCGAGGCACTGATATTTTGTACGCCCGGTAAAGAGGAACCGCCTCCGGAATTGAACGCATGCCATGCATTGTTGTAATACAGGTATACCCCGGCGTCCGAGCCTGTGGTGTCAAGCAATAGTTTACCGGAATAGTTGCCCGCATTGGCGCTCGTGTCTCCATACACGGGAAAACCACGGAACTCCGTCCGGCCATTGCCTTTATTGTACAGAAAACCGTTTACATTTTTTGTACTGTTCTCAATGATCAGCTCAGCGGAACACGAATCGTTGGTGACTTTTACGCTGTCGGCTTTGATCTTATAGGTGAATTGAGAATAGCAGGAAGAAGAAACTCCTGCAAGCAGCAAAAGGAAGATGAATCTGATCATAATTATCGTTTTGATATTTTTAGAAAGATCTCGCCAATATTTTAGGTCGCACATTGAAAACTCAACATCCCTACAGTATCATACCTGACGGGACCTGAACTACACACATTACAAGACTCCACGTTAATATCATCTTGATAAATAACACGGCCTCGGTCTTATAATTAAACTATTGGGGGTTGCTTAAACTATTATTATGGCAGGGCTAGGCATAATCCTTTTGAAGATGATCATATACTGGAGTTTGGTGGTTTATAATGAAGGTTTAGTGGATCGAAAGATTTGCTTGACACCTCCTGGTAATCCGGAAAAAAACAAACCTTAGTTATGGGTAGGATGCTTAAACTATACGGCAGGATATTCCCTGTATCATCAATGAAAAATAACTAATTCTTTATTTGAAAACTCATCCAGAGGAATAAATAAAGAATATTTATTTATACGATCCAATGTATTTAAGCGAATACTCTTAATCAAAAAAGATAAACACTTAACAGGATAAGATGAGAATAGACAAAAATAGCTTAAAAAACTTCTATTCATTCAAAACAGAACTCCTTGTATTATCATAGCTATTCTATCTAAAGGACAATTTGTTTACCAGCTAAAGGAGTCAATATTGAGGTCACCAATGACTCATGCACTTCAGAATTAGTCATTGCGAACAGTTTGAAAAAATACCCAGCTGTCCTTTTAATGGCACAACTTTCATCGCTTATGCCACAATACTTCATCTAAAAGAAAACCCTTAATATACAAAAAATTAACCCTTAAATTAGTTTTTCTTACAACATGCAGTTTCTAAAAGTTTTATTTTAACACCACGAACTCCAGAACTTAAACCACCATCCCATGCTCAGACAGATTTTCATGCTGTTTGCGATACTGTTTTTACAAAACATCTCGCAGGCACAGTATACCTACAAGATCAAAGCCGACAGCGTAAAGATCACCAATGACTCCTGCACCGCAGAGTTGATACTGGAAAACAGCACAAAAGCAGTAAAAGGAATCTTGTATAACTATGGAAATGGCCGGACAGAGTTCCGCAAAGCGATGCTAAAGCTTAATGACAGTCTTTATCTTTTTGGGAATGATACCTTGAATATTGCGGCAGCCATCAGACTGAATGGTGGCGGATCATCTGCCATCCCGATCTCTTCTTTACTTGCCGCAACCAAAGTAAATACAATAGATAACGGAAGCTATCAGCAGGATTGGCAATGGAATACACTGGCAGGAGGAACAGGATTAAGGCTTCGGGCAAACACATCCGCCGCAACGAGCAGTACCCAGAAATTATTAAGTGTTGAATTGAATGGAACGAACAGTAATGCCGACCAGATTACATATGCAGGTTATTTTGCCAATGAACATGCCGCGAGCACTGGTGCTTACACATCCAACATAGGGATATACAGCAAAGCGACCGGAGATGTTTTTCATACTAATGCCGGTCGTTTTGATGTGTACAGCACTCACACCAGCAGTTATTCCTATGCCATTTATGGATATGCGGTTAATGCAAGCGCAGATAAAACGAATAATCATGCAGGGGTGTTTACCAATAACGGTGGTAACAATGTGATCCGGCTGGAACAGGAAGGTGCAACAGAGATTGCCGGAATTGGATTTGCCGGTATTAACGGCACCTGGGGATTTGGCAAACGAAACACTTCCGGAGCCCTGGAGTTCAACAATTCGAGGTTCTTTTCAGGCCATAGGGTCCTTCAACTGTTTCCGCAAAACCGTGTCCGCATCGGTGGTTATGATGATGATCATATTCACACATTCCAAGTCTATGGCACCACATGGATGGGAGACAATGCAGGCATCCTGCAATCGCCTGCTGTCGCCTATCTCAATATAGGTAAGGGCAATGACACCGTGGCCCCGCTGAAGTTAGCTGCCGGCGTAAGCCTTACAATCCCTCAAAATGGCGCTGTAGAATATGATGGAACCAATTACTACGTAACCTCAGGCAACACCCGATACACACTGTCAAAAACATTAGCGGCCACGGCGACGCTTGATTTCGCAAGCACCGGTGCGCAGAGCTACACTGATCTGACTGTTACAGTTTCGGGCGCCGCAGATGGCGATGCAGTAAGCCTTGGCATCCCGGGCTCATCAGTAACAGGTAACGGATCATACATGGCATGGATAAGCGCAGCCAATACCGTTACTGTGCGGTTCAATAATTTCGGAGCCGCTGCTGTCAATCCTGCCAGTGGAAGTTTCAAAATAGTAGTTACAAAGAACTAGTAAGAATACCGACTGGTAATCGCTTTCGATATACGGTTACCGATGTAGGAATATCGCACATCAACCCAACAGAATTGTCTTTTATTTCCATGTGATCTTATCTAAAAGTAAACTCTTATTCCTCCAAAAATTAACCATTAAAAGAGCGGCCGGTATAACAACAGGTTTGTAAAAGTTTTAATTTAAGGTGACCAACCATTCTATAAGCTTAAACCACCTTATCATGTTAAAGATCTTTTTGCTGGCTGTATCCTGCTGTGTCATCCTCAGTCATGAATCAAATGCGCAATTCACTTACAAAATAAAAGCAGACAGTGTACTCATCACCAATGACTCCTGTACAGCAGAATTGATCCTGGAGAACAGCACAAAAATTGTAAAAGGATTTTTATATAATAAAGGAAACGGACGGACAGAATTCAGAGCGGCAATGGTCCGCGTGAACGATACCACCTATATTATTGGCGGTGACTCACTGAAACTTTCTTCCGGATCATCGCGTGACTGGAAACTTGGCGGCAATACAGGTATCACTAATGCCAATGACTTTTTTGGAACAACGGAC
Organism: Terrimonas ginsenosidimutans; assembly: GCF_022012415.1. Classification (GTDB taxonomy): domain Bacteria; phylum Bacteroidota; class Bacteroidia; order Chitinophagales; family Chitinophagaceae; genus Terrimonas_A; species Terrimonas_A ginsenosidimutans. Next base: position 118,737 of record NZ_JAKLTR010000003.1, on the reverse strand, counting down.
AACAGAGTAGTGGCCATCCGTACGAACAATATAGAGCGGATGAGATTTAACTGGCATAATGGGTTCGTGGGAATTGGCACTACTGCTCCTGTTCAACCACTTCATTTGGGAGGCACCAATCCAACCATTTACCTGGAGGGCGATAATAATTCATACTATCCCGCCATCCTGTTTAAGTCGGCACTGGGCACCGGTAAATTGGATCTCTATGGACCGGGAGGATATACAGGTTTGTTCCTGACCGTACCGAGCGTTAATAACAAGAGCATGGCGATCGGTGTAACAGCCGATTGTCCAACCGCTATGACACAGGATTCATCTAAGCGCGCCTTACGTGTATTTGGCGCACAGAACCAGGTAGCGCACCTGTTCCAGATCAGCCAGAACATACATACATTGCCAGGAGCTGTTTGGGAGAAGCCTGTATTCACTGTTAATAAAGATGGCAAGGTATCTATCGGAGATTTCAGCTCTTCTGCCATGCTCCACGTGCAAGCGGGAACAGCGACGGCCAATACGGCGCCTATCAAACTCACCGCCGGCACCAACCTCACCACACCGGAAGCAGGCGCTATAGAATTTGATGGTACCAATTATTACGCCACCAGTGGTTCTACAAGATATACACTCGCCAAAACATTAACAGCGACCGCCACGCTCGACTTCGGCAATACCGCTGCCCAAACCTCTTCCGATCTCACGATTACTGTAAACGGCGTAGGTGACGGCGATGCGGTGAGTATCGGCATTCCGAATGCATCACGCAATGCGAACAGTTCTTTTGAAGCATGGGTAAGTACTGCAAATACGGTGACGGTGCGGTTTAATAATTATTCTTCTGGTAGTATTAATCCCACGAGCGGAAGTTTCAGGGTGGCGGTGACTAAATATTAACGCGAATGAAACACGAATGGCCGCGAGACACGAATGAGACACGAATGGCCGCGAATGAACGCGAATGCAAACTGTGTAAACGAAGTTATTGTTGTATTATATACCGATAGTTTGGCTATAAAAAATCCTTACCGTCTTACCGCCTTTACCGGTAAAAATAAACGGGTGAGGCGGTAAGACGGTAAGGAAATCATTGTGATCGTCATTACAAAAGGATCAGCTGGTTCATCTAAAAAGAGAAGGTGCACCAGGTGATGCACCTTCGAACGAAGCTTTACACGATCACTTCCAGGCTGCCCTCATTACCGGGCACATCGGTTGCAAGAGCGATGATCTTCGTACCTGCAAGCGAATTGTTTGCTTGCGTGGTAGTATAAGACCAGTCGAGACCGTTCGTGTTCTGCACAGCTGCACCACGTTCCAGTAAGGAACCATTGGCTGCAAAGATCTGTACCCATACCGTTACGACACGGTAGTCATCGACAGCACGGATGGTGATCTTATCACCCGCATTACCTGTGTAAAGATTGGTGCTGATCTTTTTTACGACCGGCGCCTTGAGGCAATCTTCCAGGGCTCGGCTGTACACGTTCTGACGCGGTCGCAACGCTGTGGCGTATGCTTCGGCCATTGCCTGATCAGGATTGTCCGTTACAGCTTTCGCGTATTTGGATGCGATCAGGAACCGGTCCTGTTGCTCTATTTGTTCCGGGGTCGGTGAACCCTTTCTCGGTCTCGGCGCTTTGGCCACGATTGTTTTTCCGTCCCATTCACGGAATACGACTTCTTTACCGAGCATTCCTCTGAATTTCCCGGTGATGATGCTATTGGTTGAATTAGCCATTTGATTAAATTTAAAATGATGAATAAAAATGTTTACCAATGATCTCCATGCAGTCAGACGAATCGTCATTCATCTGACTGTATGTTGACCATATCACAAACAGCGGATAGGATTTCCGGGTCTTCGCTTCCCGGTAGCCCTGCGAAGAAAACTCCATCGTCTGCGTTTGATAGAACAAAAATAGAACAGCACACCACGGATTGTTTCCGAAAAATGACGGCAAGTATTATTGGATGTGACGAATTTCGTTTTTGGGTGTGACGAATTTGCATTTCTCCTCTTTGCATCCTCGAATGGTTACCCGTGGCCCTATGAACGGCCTCGGTTTTGGAGGAGGCAAAGAGGAGGGAAAGAGGGGGAAGAGAGTGAGAAGATGCCTTGGATTTAGAGGGGCCCAACACCAGTCAATTTCAGGCAATTCGAATCAACAAAAACAACCTCCATATATTTCAATTCACACATCAAACCTTATCCAATGGTATCAACACCTTTCTTCGTTTGGCAAAACAAAAAGCTGCTCTGCATCGATGCTGAAAATGTAATGTTTCTCGACACACGTGGCAACTACACGAGGATCGTGTACTACGACAAAACCTGCGATGAGGTGCAGGTGAGCCTGGTCACAGCTTTAAAAAAATTCCCTCCTGGTATGTTCATCCAGATCCATCGGAGCTATGCCGTCTCGATCCACTACATCAAAAAAATCTCCAATGATACGGTAGAAGTTGAGGGAGAAGAACTGCCGATTGGAAATAAGTATTATCAGGATCTGATCAATAAATTGACAATAATCGACTAGACGCGAATGAATCACGAATGGCCGCGAATGAACGCGAAGACATCCCGCTTTCAGAGAGCATTCGTGTTCATTCGCGGCCATTCGTGATTCATTCGTGTCAGTATTTGAGGACTGTCACCCGGAATGTTCCTGTAGCAGGATCTTTCGCCGTACTTCCATCATTATTCGTAAACCGGATCGTGATGGTATTTGCCGCGCTTACCCAGGCGGTGTAATTGCTATTGGTTTGAACAGCTGCGGATGGCACACCAAGGCTGACTGCATCACCATCGGCAGCGCCGTTGATGGTAATGGTGAGATCGGAGCTGGAGTTTGCAGCGGTTGATGGGAAGTTAAGAGAGCCGGTGTTGGTTAATGTTTTTGCGAGAGTATAACGCGTGTCATCGCTGGTAACGAAATAGTTGGTGCCGTTGTATTCTACTGCTCCGTTTTCTGGTGTGGCAAGGTTGGTGCCTGCGGTGAATTTCAATGGAGCTGTTTGACCGACGTCTGTACCTGCGGCGATGGTGAGACGGGCAGTGGGAGATGTAGTGTTGATACCGATCTTTCCTGATTGGCCATAGATCCAGTTACCGATGTTGAGTTGATTGGAAGCTGTTGCGGAAGCTGGTGAAGTAGTAGATGTGCCGATAAATATATTGCCGTTGCCGCTTGTCTGCTGAAGTCCCGCCTGGTAACCAATACCGATATTGAGATCACCTGTTGTAAGTGCGCCTAAAGAAGACTGGCCCAAAGCAGCATTAGTATTCCCTGATATATTATTGTTTAATGCAGTTCTGCCGATAGCTGTATTGAAAGTTCCGGTGGTATTCGAATTCATGGCATATAACCCCACGGCTGTATTATAACTGCCCGTTGTATTATTCTGCAAGGCATACATGCCAAGCCCCGTATTATCCTCACCAGTTGTATTTAAACGAAGAGCATTGGCCCCAAACGCAGAATTGAACTGACCGGAAGTATTATATCGCAAAGTTTGAGATCCTACAGCGGTGTTATTTGTTCCGCTGATATTTTCCTCCATAGCCATGTATGCGATAGCGGTATTGCCATAGCCAGTAGTATTCTTTCTCAATACAAATGGGCCAATAGCTGTATTGTACTGACCTGTTGTATTGCTGGTCAGCGTATATCTGCCAATCGCAGTAAGATAGTTTCCAGTCCCGTTCACCTTCAACGCTTCCTCTCCTATCGCCACATTCTCCATGTTGTTACCATTACCATGTCCTATGCGGATACCTCCAACAGCAATATCGCCGCCAACCACGTTAATTCTAAACCCCTGATCATTGAGTGTCCCTACTGCAAGATTCCCTTTACTGGTTAAACGCATTCGTTCAAGCAAAGCAAATACACTGCTGTCTGGTGCGGTGTGAAAGGCGAGATCTCCGAAAGGTTGAGCAATGCCCCAGCCTCCACGAGTTATACCCTGCACTGCGGCATACGCTTTTTGATTATCACCAAAGAAAACCATGGGATGAGAGACCGCACCGCCTGCTCCGCCGTTGCCTTGTAATAGTATATGCGGAGAACCGGTTAAGCCGTTGGTGATATTTAACGTAGCTATTGCATTTAATGAAGGGCCGTAATTTACGGCGCTGTAGTCTTGGCCCTCATACGGAGATTCTACCAGTTGTAATCTTCTTGCGCGTGCATTACCATACGTGATGGAATTACCGCCAACTACCAGTTGATATCCTGAAGGCACACTGACCGGAGGGTTGATAGATAGCCTGCCATCGATCTGGCTGTTTTGCGTAACCCAGAAACCGGAGTTGGTTTGCGCAACGTTGTTACGATTGAGAATGTAACCAGTGCCGTGATCTCTGAAGCGGAGGGTGTCTGCTCCGATTATATATGACGTGTCATTGAGTTTGATAAGCCCTTTGCGGAATTCTGTGCGGCCGTTGCCTTTGTTGTATAGAAAGCCGTTGACGCTCTTGGTGCTGTTCTCGAGGATGAGTTCGGCCGTGCACGAGTCGTTCGTGATTTTGACCGAGTCGGCTTTGATTTTGTAGGTGAATTGGGCGTGGGTGGTTGACAAGAGAAAAAAGCAACCCAGGATCAGGATGGTTTTTTGCATGGTTTGATGGGATGGTGGTGATGGTTTGAAGAGAATGATAAAGGTGAATTATTTTGAGAGAAAAACAAATAGGGGTTTAGCCGTAGTTGGAAGAGCGATATGATTTTCGTTTGGGGAAGTTTGTATTCCCCTTTGCAGCAAATCTTGCGTTTGCGGTACTTTCGCAGGGTAAATATGGAGCGGCAAATGGACTATTAAAAAATCTCTTCAAAAATGAACTTCCAAAATATTGACGACCTATAATGCAAAGCCGCTGGGTGATCAGCGGCTTTTGGCTTCTTTATCCTGATACAGTATTTTGTCTGAGGAAGGACGGCTTTTGCAAAGCCGATGCGTAGTCGGCGACATACGCATAACGCTTGACTATTGTAGCGTTCATTATTGGCCGGGTAGATTACGGACAACCGGGGTAATTAATTTCAAAAAACCCAGTGCTATTACGTAGATTATTCTCCTCCCTCTTTTTATGTTGAGATTTTTACTGTGATTTGGTGCGTTTAAAAAAATAATGACCCCAAAATAATGCGGCATATATCAATATACCGGAAAAGATAACTAACAACAATTTCGAGCCGCCCAAAGTAAAAAATATCGACACATCAATGCATCCAGGATGGGGACACTTTCCGTACTTTAAACGCCTGGCCAATTCCATCTAACGTTTCAACTTCAATAAAGCGATCATCTAATTTACTTATTCCAGCATCTGTAATTTGGTAACAAAATATCGAATCAATTCCTTTTGAAAATTTGATGTAATCAAGAATTCCGTCATCATTATAATCTCCAAAAACTTTAGGCGTTATAAACATGGTGTCATCCAAATAAAAGGCTCTTTTGACTTTATCATTCCCGATAGAAAATAAAAACAACATCTCATTCCAATAATAGGAATTGTAGTTCATGTCTTTGCAAAAGACGGCGATATACTTTTTTTTAGCTTTTGTTTCAATCTCAATAACCTTCGAAACCTCGGGCGAACTTTGGCGGTCACTATTTGTGTCAAAACGATTAAAGATTTTATTAAAAAAGAATTGCTGTTCTCCAAATGAAATAAAGTTCCTGTCGCCAACAAATTCTCCGGCCTTACTAAAAAAGCATCCTCTTGAGTGTATTGTTGTCATGTACTCAAAGCACGTTTTACTAAGGCCATCAAATACACCCGATTGAATAGACGAGCGCTTGACTTCGTGAATTTTCAAGTTGTTGGTTGAAAACACAGAAATCTGCAATACATCCGATGAAACAACCGCCGCTGTATCAACTATCGGCTTCTTTCCAAGCGTAGCCTTCTTCGGGACCTCATCCAACTGACAGGCCGGAAATGTTATGATAACGATAAGAGCAGCTACCACTTGAAGATATTTGTTCATTAGTTTGCTTTTTTGTTTCCCTCGACTGTATCCTTTACTGCTGGTTTTTCTTCCTTTTTTCTTGTTCTTTAAATTTATGGAAAATAATATCCGGTTTATAATATTTAGCACTGGTATTTGCCTTTGCAGCAAATCTTGCGTTTGCGACACTTTCAGGATCAATAAGAAGCGGCGAATGGACTATAAAAAATCGCTTCAAAATGAACTCCCAAAATATTGACGACCTATAATGCAAAGCCGCTGGGTGATCAGCGGCTTTTGGCTTCTTTATCCTGATACAGTATCTTACTTGAGAATGGACGGCTTTTGCAAAGCCGATGTTAGTCGGAGACATACGCATAACGCTTGACTGTTGAGGAGTTCGTTATTGGTAGGGAAGACTACGGACAACAGGGATGGATTGCATTGATATCTTCAATTGATCAATGAAGGCGAATTAGTAAGCAGAAGGACGAATATTGATTTACAAATACGATATCAAACGAATAGCCATGCCATACTCGTGGAACTCTGCATAGTTTTTTGCGGCAGGCTATGTAATTAGATACAGGTCACTTGTTGATACAAATAGATCATGATGGAACAATGATACACCATCTGTATTTATAATCACATCAATATACCTTTATGCTACCGTTATAACACTCTGTCTCAAGGGACGACTTTTGCGCAGCCGATGCGCAGTCAATAACAACTCATACCCCTTAAATTTGGTAGTGTTCTACAGCCTACCACGAAAGGGTACATTTCCATCGCTGTTTATTTATTCCACTATATCTTCTAAATTATCATACTAGCGGTCGCCTTATTGCTATATTCGATAGTGCTCTTCCTTAAAACAAACTGCCCAATAGCCGAATTGTTTTAATCCAAAGCTTTGTTGGTCGGGGTCCATCTTCCGAGTTATAGCCCAATAATTTGCCATTTCATTTGCTGTCAGTACTTCCCCTTCGACTCCCCAAATTTCATACGCGACGCTTTCCACTGCCTTTAAGCTAATCCCAGCTATATATTTTTGATTAACTAATGCAGCAAGCATACAATTAAACTGAAAATAAGAACCGCCAATGAGAAAATCTTCAATCCACTAACATAGAACCAAAAAGCGATCACACAAAAAATCAAAATTATCAGAGGGAAAGAGGCTGTTTGATTTAATATTCCACACAGGATCATTACGATACTCATAAATATTCTAATCAGCCATTCCACGGCTGCATTAGTGTAAAATAATAACTTTCTAATTTTCATCACTTTACTCTTTTTTTTCATCTTTTTGCGATATCATCAAAACGTGATTTATCATATCCTTGAAAACTTTCGTCGAAAAAGTTCTTGGCTCAAGCCCCCTATGTATATCGAAAACGTCAACCGTTACCGTTTTTTTAGTCTCATCTATATTCATTTTTCCATTTAAAACAACCCAGTGATCTCCACCGGAAGCGTCACCTTCTGGATCGAAAGTGGTTGCCTTTGACCCTTTCTGGAACTGTCCAGCATTTATTCTAATGACAGCTTGTTTGCCTGAATTGACATGATTAGATAACGTCTTTAGATCATTATCAGTAATTCCATCTAAAAAGTACTCGTGACCGTAACTAAATTGCTTTACTTCTACACCTAATCGATCCTCTAGCCAAGCTATCATGGTCGATGAGTTAGTTGATCCAAAGTACTTCTTAGCGTCGCCTCCAAAATTCAAAAATTGATTGTAATGACTTCTCATTGAGCCTCCAAAGACTAGAGTTGGTAGCGAATTGCCGGTGTTGTTTCCCGCATTCTTTAAACCATTGTCCGGAACAACATCTAAACCACCAACATCGTGACCAGTCCCTGTAATGAACAAATCAGCTGCACCTCTTGCGAATTCTGACGGCTTATATAATGCAAATACATAACTAAATGCATACACTCCACACATGTTCCCTACATTATATCTTTCTTTCAAAGAGCTTGGATTCTTCAATGCTTCACCCAGTTGTGTTAAAAATGATTGGGGGTTCATATTTGCGAATGCCCTTGACGAAGCATATTTTGAGATATATGGCTTTATAGAATTTTCAAAATAAGAAATTGCTTGGTTTCTTTCCATTGGCGAAGCTTCCTCTAACCCATCCCTATCAATAAAAGCGATTGGCTTATTACCTGCAAATTGATATGGCGTATACCAAGGATAGCTTTTTGCCAACGGATCAACACTTAAAAATTTTCCGAGTCTGGGGTCATAAATCCGCATTCCGTAATCCTGTTGATTCCCTTCTCCTTTTACTTCGTTGTCGTTTTCCTTCCCATTGAACCCATATCGGTAGTCACCATTGGTTCGTCCCGGCATTATCATTCCAAACGGGTAGTAATCTCTTGTACTTAAAACATCAGCTAAGAAATGTCCTATTAAGCCCACATCTCCAGGCAGGTTGCTTTCTTCCGGAAGGCGATTATCACTTATAGTGGCCAGAACGTTTCCAAGGTGGTTGCTCATCTCATATTCCTGACTTCCTCGTCTCCAAGAGCTGCGCAAAGCGCCTCCGGTTACTCCTGGGAAATAATCGTAATCAAAATAAGCCCAATCCGAAATGCCCACATCTCGTAGTGGCGTCCAAAGTCCTAACCTACTGCTTCCAAACAAATATACCTCTGTTTGACTTAAGCGGGAGCTATTGATTGCAGCATCCTGATCAGTGTACACTGACATCGTATTGCCCGTTGCGTCTCGAACATACCAAGTTGTCTTTGATGCACCGGTACCCACTTTTACTGACTTGCCAATACGACTCCCCCCAGCATCATAACTGTATTCTATTACTGTGGTGACTCCAGATTTTATTTTTGTGGTCTTATGAATTTTCCCATAAACTGTCCACTCGATCATTTCTTTACCCGGGGCATTTGGATCAAACATTCCTTCCTGATGATCGCAAACCAGATTGCCTATTGCATCATACACATAGTTATCATTTATTTGATCGTTCGGAATATCACTGTAGCCGGCCGGTGTGGAGGTAACTGCATCGGAAACTTTCCTTAGCTGATTATTTGTGGTTTTATAGTCATAGGAAAGATCATCCATTGCAAGTTGATTTGCGGTATAAGCATTGCGCAGGTAATGCATGATATTCCCGTTAGCATCGTAAGTTATCCGCTCCTTGTAATCCTGGCTCGCGAGAGGATAAAACGTGTTGACTGTCGCATCAAGGCCGGTATAGCTGTTCATCGCTTTTAACCGATTCAACTGATCATAACGATATCCATACAATTTACTATCTCCAAGTGTCGGGATATTCACCATCATCGAATTGATATTCCCATTAAATAGATTTTTTCCCGTTTCAACAGCATCACCTGAGATATTGACCAAGCCATTACTAACACCGGCAAACGGGAAACTATTCGAATTCACAGCGAGATAATCGGAATTAAAATAATTAAGACTGAAAGAGAAGACATCCTTTGCCGGATGATTTTTCGTTTTCCCATCTTCACCAATATCCCAGCCAGAGCCAATCGTAGAGCTGTTTACACCCTTTAACCAGCCTTGTAACGTATACGCATAATCAAGTCCCTGCACACGTAACTCACCCAATTCAGTTCTCGCCAATGGCCCATGCAGATAGTAATCATAACGCGCCTGTCGCTCCCAATACACATTGTCAGGACTGGTATAAACCTCTTTTAGCTTATTCTCTGCATCGTACTCATAACGATGGAAGAACTGATCCGGAACACCTTTCTGATAAGAAACCTTGTTTACCTTCCCGCTGACCAGGTCATATTCATACTCCATTTTCTTGAATGCATTCCCTGCATTCGATTCCATCACACCAAAATTGTAATGCTGCACTAACTTATCAACGTTTCCATGAATATCATAACTATAAAACGTTCCGTTATGATATGGCACTCCGTTACTACTGAAAGATGCATTCGGCTGAACATAAGCATAGCTCACCCTGTTACGCATGTGTCGCTGATCAATCACAGATGGAGACAAATCTGACGGCTCATCATATACCGTTTTTGTAATCTGCTCACGCGTAAGATCTACTCCAGTAAACCATGTTGCCAGATCCCCTAAGTGTTGAGTCAACGCTTGATTCACATCACTTCCCGTTAATTGACCCACTTCCGTAATACGCCCCAGTGCATCATATTTCGTATAACTATACTTACCCGGCCGCTGTTTCGCATTCTGACTCAGCACCAAACGCCCTAAAGCATCATACCAAAACAAACTCTTCCCTCCGTCCGGGCTTTCCTGCGCCACCACCTGGTTCAACGTATTATACCGATAATTCGTCGTCATCGTATGCTCCACCGCTAATGTCGTTCCCGCAATTCTCGCCGCATTCACCGACGCATGCCATGTATCCACCGCCGGCTCTCCCAAATGAGACTCATCCACTCCTTTCGGCGGTACCGTCTTCACCAAATTACCCGCCTGATCATAATAATACAACGTATAATGATACTCCGCCAGCTGGCTTCTCATGGTAAACACTTCCTGAACTGGTCCTGTCAAACACTTCTCCTGGTAATTCTTATCAAACTCGTCATACTGCTGCTGTACATAATTGCTGTACAACTCCGTCGCTGCTACCAGCGCCATGTTCTCTACATCATCACAAGGATCTGGAGTTACCACTACGATGTTCGGGAACAAGGTTGATGTACCGCAAAGTCTTGGAGGCAATGTTGACGGTGCTGGTGGAAGATCAGCACTGCGCGCACGCAGGCGCTGCGATTTCAATGCCGGCTCATTGCCGCTAACCATATGAAGGTCGACAGAGAAGTTATCCTTCGCCCACTGATCCAACTGCGCATAGTCGGTGAACGATGTACCATAATACTGGTTGAAGAATTCGGCCATCACCTTATCCGGGTTTGCCGGAAGTGCATCTTCGTAATATGCATAGAAGGCTGCCCGTGCATTATTCACCCGTGTGGCATCAAAGCTGCCACCCGGCTGGTCGCAGACCGGTATCGTCACACCGCAATTGTTGTATAATCTTTCCACATCTTTCCAGTTGTACTGCACTTTTGATGTGAAGGCTTTATTATACTGACGCGTAAAGAGATCGACACATACTTCCTTCGGTAGGATGAATGAGCTGTACCGGGCATTGTAACTGTTCAGGAATTGAGACACCTGTGTACAGCTGTCCGTTGGCGTACAGATCGGCGGGATCGATCCGCACTGCGTAAGGTAATAGGTCTGGATATCATACCAGGTGAGTGTATCACCAAAATACTGGTTGAAATAATTTACAAAAGCTGTTTGGCAATTCGCACCGAAATAGCTCGATGGTTGCGGATAGAGACGGACAAACTCCTGGTACACATCCGTCATTTCAGCGCAAGTCATGATCACCGCTGTCTTACAGATGACAGGCTGTTTACCGCAATACTGCTGGTAAAGCGCCATGATCTGCGCGTAGTTCAGCGAGTCGCCAAAATGCTGGTTGAATGCGGCGGAGAAAAGACTGTCACAGTTATTTGAAGCAGGCGGTAAGCTACGGTTCGTAGCGAGATAACCATTTACAAAATCAGTGAGTTTTTTGCAGTCGAGCCTCTGATCGCACATATCCAGTTTGGTTCCGCAATTCGTCATGTACAGCGCCTGCAGTTGCGTGTAGTTATAGCTTGTTCCAAGTTTATCATTCACATACCATACAAAACAATCCGTGCAATAAGTGCTGCTGAGTGAATCAAGACCTGAACCAGCGCAAGCTGCATTACCCATATTATTATAAGAGAACAGGAGGCTGTTCAGCATCTTGCACGTTACCGGAGGAGTACAAGGATTCAATGGCAAACCGCAAGCCGCATACAGGCTATCGATCTGGCGTATGCTCAGGCCTGTTGACATCATGCCGTTGAAATAGGTCGCCCACTGCCCTTCACAATCCGGATCAAGCTGATCTGCACGATGGCAGCTATTCCAGCTATCGAGCACGGCTTTGAGTTTGCTGCAATCAAACTGGCTGCAAACATCCAGTTCACCACCGCAAAGACCGTTATACAATTGCTGCAGCTGCGCAAACGTGTAATCCGTTTCAAACATGTCGTTGAAATGCGCAGCAAATAATGTCTGGCAATTACCAGCAATCCTGATACCAGTGCCATACCTGTGATAGAAACTATCGATCACATTTTTGAAACCGGTGCAGGTCAGCTCCACCTGGCAGAGATCCGGCAGGTGGCCGCAATATTTCATAAAGAGAGACTGGATCTGCGCATAGGTGTATGCTGTTCCAAATGCCTGGTTGAAATAAACGGTGAACGCATTGCGGCACGCAGCACCATACAGTGGTGTTGTTACCGACTGATTGTATGCCGTAATGATAGAGTCAAGACGGCCACAGCTCCAGCTATCCATATAGGCATTACATGCCTGTTCAAACGCGAGATAGTCAAACCAGTTCTTACCAAGACCGGTTCTCGAATTCATGAACTGCTGGAAGTAAAGGTTGGCATTCAATGCCGCTTCATTCTCCTGCGGACTTGGGTTGATCACAAATCCCGGAGCATAGGTTGTTACAAATTCCTTTTTGAGTTTTTCATATTCAAGACATTCAATACAGTTGCTTAGTGTTGTGCCACAGGAGAAGATCGCCGGAACTGTGATCGGAGGATCATAGAATTTGCAATCTTCGGTACTTGTAGACGAACATCCATCGATCAGTGTCTGCAGCAAAGTCTGGCTGATTTCCACGTTATGCTGGTATTTCAGGAACTCGCTAAATGTACCTGAATAGCCGATCTGCGATTTCTCTGCCTGCAGTTGCTGGATTCTGGAACAGAGACAATCGTCTTTTGTATTAATTATTACTTCGTCGGAAATCGCAGGTTGCTTTTCATAAGGCAGCGGATAGTTGATCGCAAACGGACTACACACGGCACTTGGATCAATATCATGTCTTTGAAAAACATCCCTGATCACCTGCTCAAATGAAGATGGAGTACCGGTATCTGTTGGCTTAACCGTGGACGATCCGTTTGGATGGTCTTCATCACTTCCACGTACGCAAACAGATTTGAGGCCCAGCATGATCTCGTTGATAATGTTTGCGCGAACGTTCGCCGCCAACGCGTTCAGTTGATCGCATTCAGCCAGCTTGCTTGTCCACATTTCGATATAGCTATCACAGGTGGCTCCGTAGATGGCCGCGAGCTCAGCACTTGTCTGATCGATTGAAGCCTGTCCGGGATTTGGCGCATTCGCGATATTATTGGCTGTACCAAGATCAAGCGCGCTAACATCTTTTGGAGATACAAAGCGGCGCTCGTAATAGTTTCTTCTGATCTCGTCATAGCTGATCTGGTTAACCGTTTCAGCATCGAGGAGCAGGTTCAGCATCCGGTCTTTTTCCGTCAGGAAGAGTGTACGGAACATTCTCCACACAAGGTTCAGATCACCAGGGCAATTCGCATTAGTGTAAGGAGGGGTGGCAGGAATTCCGTTTCCGCAACTTGGATCATTTTCCCTGCAATTCACCGCCATCCAGGCAAGCTGCCACATGGATTTGTTGGATTTCGCATAATTCACGGTTAAGTAGTCCAACATTACCTGCCGGTAAGTTTTACCATTATTCTGAGGGTCTGACGGATCTTTGTAGATCTTCGAAGCACCCAGTCCTCCTGTTTTAAAGAATGGATCATTGTTCAACAACGCACTGGTATAGTATCCGCTATTGGCAGCCGCCGCATCCCATGTTTCAATAGCTTCAACATCCACATCAAAATTATAGCTGTGCGTCAGATTGTCCTTTGCGTATTTATATTTTGGGTATTCAGGGTGATAATACAACAGATATTCAGCCCAATGTTCTTTAAAGGATGAAGCGAATTGTTTAAAATCGACATCCGTTACACCGGATGGTGGGTTTGGAGTAAGATCCTGGTCGGGTAATTCGTTAGTAAGATAACCGCCGGTCAATGGAGCACCATCAATACTCATTGGCGTCGTAAAAGGTCTGATGGTTGAAAGTGCACGTGTGTTGAAGATATTGTAGATGCGGTTTGTGTTCATCTCATAAATCCGCTTACCTTCCGGTGTAGTGACAAAATCCGTCAGCACGCCATTCTCATTCAGGTCTTCATCCAGTAGAGCATATTGCCCGCTTTCAGGGATCAGATCTCCCATCAGCATGTTCTTCATAAAATCGAGCTTGTTCTCGGGAGCAGGACAAAGATCCTTACAAACTTTCAGGGCTTCAGCATAAGACGCGAGGATCTCTCTTTCATATTCAACGGTTGCATTGGGGTCTGTAATTCCCTGGCTGGCGAGGAAGTTTGCCTTGAAATCTGCATACTCTCCCAGGTTCGCCAGGCACGATTGGCAATCATAGGTCACGTTACAATCACTCTGCGAGATCATCACGGAGTATTGTTCATTGTAGAAGTCCTGAAGTGTTTTGCAGATATTCCGGATATTGAACACATTGTTCTTATACCAGTTCTGCGCATCACGGCTAAGCGTAAGCGTTTTAACAATGTTATACTCACCTTCTTTCAGCATATATGTTTCATCCACAACAAGCGATCCGGGAGTAGTGCTGCAGCTGATGTCATAACCTGTGAATTCGACATCAGTAGATTTAAAGTTGAAGTTCTTACGTGTGATCACGATCGGATCCATGCAGTCACTGGTGATACGGATCTCGAGATCGTAATAACAGTCATAACAAACAGTTTCGTTTGCCGGATTGCAAGCAAGGATCTCGGCGCTTTGCGGTCCGAGTTCATAGTGGAACTGATGCGGTCCTTCCTTTGTAACCAGGATAGTATTCGAAGAAACAATACCACGATCTGTGCGTGTATTGCGGCCTTCAGCAAGAAGGTTCTTCGTCATATATCTTGTTTGGTAGCTGGGGAGGGCGTCGAGATTGGCAGGCGGAGTACCGGCTAATGCAGTAGCGATAGTGCGACCATGCATATCAACATAGCTTACGCTGTACTGACCATTCGCATCTGTTACCATGTTCTTGGAATAGTGCATCGCTTCGCCAACTTCTGTACCGAAGAGTGCGTCGAGTTCTTTCTGATCAGCCGTTCCATAGTAATATTTTGTTTCCTTTCCTGTATTCAGTTGAAAGGTTGGGCCAACGCCACCCTGGGCAGCGATGCGGCCGGTTGCGTCAGGCGTATACCTTGTTTCGGTATAAGGGAAACCAAATGCGGAGGGGATGTATTTGTGATATCCCTCATTCACCAGCGCATTATTGGCTGAGTAATATTTTGAGGCGCCAGATACACTGTCAAGGATAGAAGGTTTTACGTCACAGATCTCATCTCCCGAAGGGATCAGGTCATAAATATCTTTCTGATAGGTGGATGCCTGGAAGCGGTTAAAGTTTTTGGCAAACTCCATGATGTTGCCAAGCGTCGGTGCCGGAAGGATATTGATAGCCGGCCGGCCCTGGTAATCGTACAATGTTTCAGCAACAATAGTGGTATCAGTGGTATTGTCTTTTGTGACGGTTTGACGGCTACGCATACTTCCGTCAAAATATTGGATCACAGATTTGCGTTTTCCTTCTTCGGCGTAAGTGGTAGTTGCCTGCCAGTTCAGTTCAGGTTCATATCCACCTTGGTACTCAAAGAAAGGTACTGGTGAAGGTGCTGAAGCGGTTGATGTTGCCCATGCACCATTCTTGATCGTAACGCCGTCTTCACTGTATTGAACAGGTCTGATCCGGTAGAAGAGATAACCATTTCCATCGTAAAGCAAGGGAACGTTGTAATGATCGGTAGCTGCAATCGTAACCCTGGTAGAGTTGTTGGGAAAGATCAGGTTCTGATCAAAATTACCGGAGGTCATGAACCGACTGAGTGCGGTGTAATCCACCCAGGCCCATTCAAGATCATAGTGTGTGCGGCCAGTCGTTTCGTCATCAGTCCAGGAAAGCGGAAGCTGATCGCTGACATTGCTTGCAGTTGTTTGCGGAGCAGTGTGCGAGATATTCAGTGCTTTAGCAAGTGGATCAAATGTATAATCGCGCTTGACCGTCATCCTGTTTTCCATGATGATGAATTCGGCAACGTTGATCGTGTTCGTTCCAACAATTGCTGCCGTATTGATCGTGACCTTCACTTTACGTGCGTTGTCGAATACCATATAGCTACGCACATCATATTTCGCTCCCTGTCCTTTTACATAAGTAACTGTCAACTCCTGGTTGGCCATTGAATACGTCTGGCCGTTCAACACGGTATAGTCGATATTAAAGTTAACTTTGAACGTAAAATTCTCCTGGATGATCTTCGAACTGTGTTCATCAACACGCAAGGCAATCACATTTTCAATAATGTCAGCTTCAGGATGCGGGATACGTGTGCCCCAATAAGGGTCATAGAACTTCATATCCACCGTTTCCCGCACAGCGTTGGGTACCAGTTCTCCGTCCTTACCGGAAAAGACGGTAACCTGAACGGGGTCCGTTGTTGCGCTGGCAAATAGGGTCACCATCGATCCGAGAAGGATCAATACACTTTTACGCAATCTTACTATGCATGACATACCTGACAATAATGACATTGGTTATTGCTTTGTGTGAATACAGTCAATCTTTATAAAAAACAATGCTCGGTCATCGCTATTGATTCGATGTCTCCGGAGCCTGTTCGGCATCCGGATCAGTGTTCTCTCCTTCTATCCCATTCGTCATGAACTGGTAGCCGCGATATTTCGCCACTGGTCGGTACAGCTTCTTTATCAGATCATATATTACATAACTGTTATCCTGGAAAACACTCAGGTCATTGACCGGGTAATACCTGGTAAACTCCATGGTGATCCGCCGGTGCATCGGCTTTATTTTTACACGGCTTTTCAGAGAATCCGGCACTTCCGATAAATCGAATTGCCCGAGCATCGTCATTTCCAGTCGCCGCGGATAGTAAGAGATGCTGTCAAATGTGATAGAAAAATTTGTATAGGGCATATCTGACGACGTACTTGCGAAATTGATGGTTCTGTTGCCATCACCATGTGACATTGTAATTGTATAATATGCCTGATAATTCTTGATCGTCGAATCAACAAACTCTTTTAAAGGAAAGAGGCTGGCATTTGACGCAATGGGATCCTTCGTCATCATCAACATTTTCTCACTTGCAGCAATATTGAATACAAAAGAGTCAGTCTGTACGTATTCCACATCACCCATTTTGTAATAGATATTCTTGTTGTTGATGATGTAGTTTGCATACACTTCTTCATGTTCAAACTTGCCAAACAGGGTGTCGGTATCTGATATAAGTTTCAGGTCAAAACCGAGATAACGGGAACTGTCAAATACTTTATTGACCTTATAAAGGTTGGCCTTAATTGTATCAAGATTATAACTCTGTGCATAGAGAAGGTTTACCACGAGGCAATAACTCAGCACCAGTATCATTTTCTTAAGCTGTTTCATACTCTGAGTGTTGATTATAATTCAATATTGTTTTTCTGCAGTGAACTGCGGGTTTCCTTGATCGTTTTGATACCGTTCTTTGTTTCTTTCTTAACTCTTACCGGCGTTCCTTCATCATCATATTCGTAGAATGTGGCGAAGTTGTTCTCATCCAGTTCTGCGGAAAGACGGAGCGTGACCTGATCATATACAAAGGACTTCATGTTACCATTGAAGGGATGTACCCGGAGATCGTCAAAGTATAATGCTTTCCCTGGCGCGTTTGCATTGAACTCAATGATCAGGCTTCCTGACATCGGCACCGTAAAGATTCCTTCGTACTGTTGCCAGCCTTCGATCACCCGCTCTTTTGGCCGCAGCTGACCGATCGTTTCGCCTGTTGATGATGTATTGATGTTCAGCAGCAGTTGACCCTCATACGAAGGACACAGGCAATCATTTTCACCCATCTTCACCCACACGCTTGCTACCATCTTGGAGCCTGGCACCATACTGAAGGGCTGGATAAGGTGATTTTTTATTGCCTGGATCGTATCTGGTTTTTCACAGATATAGGTCACCGTATCAATTGCATTTTCAGCAGCAGCTTTTTGTCCAACCGGATAGAAATTAAGCGGGTTGAGTGGCAGCCATGGTCTGCTTTCGCTGAATACGCCGTTTTCATCAGGGGTTTTCCAGACAAAATTCACGAAGCCTTCTTTTGCACCATTACGGAACAAGAATTTGATCCTGTAGGCTTTCCCGGCAATCAGACTAACAGGCTCGACTATATGTGTACCATGAATATTACCGAAGAACAATACTTTCTCCGCAACATCATCATTGTTGTCATCGATGTATACGGCCGCTTCATCATCGAACATGGTAGCATCAAACTTATAGGTGCCGGACGTGGCGACCTGCAGGTAACCATTCCATTCAACAGACGAATAGGTGCAGTTGATACCATTAGGCAAGGTTGACGTACAGGTCGGCGGTCTGAATCCATCCCTTTCGTAGGTGATGTTATGGTAGAATCTTGTTTCAGCAGGAACTGTTACTGTCGCAGGTCCGCTATAGTCAAAGTTGTTACGATAAATTGCCGTCAGTCCGGTGCCTTGTGGCGTAACAGTTACCTTATCATAAGGTGTTTTAAGCACGCGGATCATGACATCAGGCTTTGTATTTACATCATCCGGCGTAACTCTCAGCGGCATTGTGTAAGTGGTCTGCTGTGGAATCTTCGCGCTGTACTTACCGGTGTGAGCCTGATTACTTACTCTCATTGTCGGATCTATACCTGAATTAAAATGACGTGGATAAGGATTACAATAAGGAGGGCATGGATTATCCGTATAATCATAATCTTCAAAGCCTTCGTAAGCAGATTCTCTTAATTTGGAATTGTTCGCTACGGCAAGTGGAAGTGTTTCGAGATATCCGTAGATACCTGCATTGTAACGTCCAAGCGGATCGCGGTTTTCCAATTCTGCACCCTTGCGGTTGTAGAGGGTCACTTCAGAATTCCAGGTCCATTTGGCTGAGCCACTCGGTACTATTTTCTCAGCGTTGCTTGCAGCTAATGTCCAGTATGGCTCAAAGAGCTTGATCACACCCATTTTACTGATATCGGTGCCGGGGACAGGGTCAGACTCTCTGCGTTCTCCGTAATAGACGTAACTGCGCAGGCTTCTCCAGTTGCCCAGTACTCCCTCTACATAAGGGTTCATTTGTTTTTTGTTGAAAACAGATAAACATAGCGTCACGAGCTCCTGGCTTACGCAGGGAACCGTTTGTTGGCCGGGAGGCGGGCCAGCCGGATTACCCGGCAGGCCGTAGGCCTCTGAACAATTAAAATATTGGACAGCGATATAAGGAGAGACGGAATATTCACCGCTGGTAGCGTTTGGAAAGAAGCATACCCGTCTTTCCATGATTCGGTTCCAGTTCGTATCATACAGCATACGCATTACGATACCTGAAGCATAGCCTTTGGCGGGATCGTTCTTATCACGATACATTCCCTTGAACAGTGTAGTAATATCAATTCTTGAATCGGTCGGCGTCCCCTGCTCATAACTTTGTGTTGAAGTTGCAGGCCCTGTTACTATTCTTTCAAATCCATCGCCTCTGCCGCCCTCATCCGAAAGCATGTTCATCCAGGCGTTATTGTCATTATCAACCGGCCAGCCAGAAAGGGTTCTGCTGAGTCGGAAGTTATAAAGCCCAATTGGCACTTCCATATCACGGTAATGCGGTGACGCGTTATTGTGCTTATTCTCGCCGAAGAAGGAATGATCTACGAATGGCCCATTAGGCTTGGCGGTATGCGCACTCAAACTGAGCTTCGCCGAGTAAATTGTTTGCCCTGAAGGAATTGACGAGATATCAAATAGCATATAGCTTCTATCGCGTACATGAGTTTTTTTCTTACTCGTACCAAAACTTTTGTGCCGGGCGAGCACATAAGGCGGTCGGATCTCGTGACGAACCTGCGGTGTTCCATTGTTTGCATCATACTGATTAATTACGCGCCAGTTGGTCAGAGAAGCAACAGCATTTCGCAATGGTGCCTGACGGGTAATTGTCATTAATGAATCCTTTGTATAGAACATCTGCTGTGCGCGCCATTTTTCTCTGAACTCCATTGCGCCCGCATTCAACACGTCGGTATTATCGTTAAATACCAGCCGGTGAACACCTTCTTCTATTTCCTTTACCGGATTTTCCATCGACACAATGTTTCCGACAGATGCGCCGATCATATTGCGTTTACCAGAGCGGACAACCCGGATCGTTGCACTTTTCGCATTGAATGGCTGGCCCGTTCTGTCAAGAAAAATGAATTCATTGCTTCCCGCATTGCGATCATCCTTATTCAATGCCACCGCCCAGATCAGGTTCGCCGTACCTGGAGCAATAGTTGATGGGTATCCGCCGATAATACAGCCGATCGACTCGGCAATCGGATCCCTGTTATCGATCGTTACATACAACTCATCCCCACTCTCAAAAGTGGCCATTTGCTGCGGACTCAGGTTTTCGATCTTACCATTCCGGAAGAACACGCCCCTGTACACCATATCTATATTCCGATAAGCCTGCTCCATTCCTGAATTCACCCACCATGCCGGATAGCTAAATTTATATACCGGCTTCTTGAACTCATTATTGGTGCGGCTGACCAGTACTTCACCTGTTTCTGCATCATACACCAGGTTTTTTGTCGTTACAATGCTTCCCTTATCATTATTGATGATACTGTCGAGAATGCCATATTGATTCACCACTTTCAGCGTTGATGCCGAACGGTACATCGACTCATCACGGAATGCCATTTTGAAAATGCTTGGTAATACAACCGGGAATGGTCCGATCGGGAATACGTCCACGTTCAGCGGGATCTGACGGGAATAGGTGTAAGACACATGCTCCCTGAAATCATTCATCACCTCAATATCTTTTCCTATCAGCTTTTGTGTTACAATCCCATCAGGGCCGCTGATAACAGGCAGCACATTGTCCAGTTGCATTTTATTATCACCGGTTTCAATCGTTCGGTAGACATACTTTGTAGAACTGATCGGTGTTTTCTCTTCGTTCTCCGGATAGCTGGTCTGTGATTTCATCTTGCCATTCATATCATTCAACACCACACGGAAACCCTGCGTCAGCGTCACATAATCTTTCTTATTAAAGTTCAGGATCTTGTTCAGGAACGGAGGTCGGTACAGCCTGCGGCTCTGCGGATCGAAGTTGGTGTAATCAGAAAATGCAGGGAAATCACGTGTAGTGAAAAACTCTGTTTCCTGGCGTCCTACGCCTGAACGGATCCGTTTAGTGCTCTTATTATGGATACTTTTTACGGTCACTTTACTGTAACCCACAGACGGAGCAGGGAAGAACGTCTCTGCTACAGGCAACTCCACGTTGCTATGATCAGTCGGACCAAGAAACTGTTTCTCCTGGTATTTCAATACCTCACGGAATGGATTTTCCTCATTACCGACACCAGGTTCATAGCTGGCTACGCCACTACTCACAACAACCGGCAATCCATTCACCTCTTCGGTTCTTGTATATTCATACTCCTGGCCATAGTATGAATCAGGAAGACCTGTTGCCAACTCATTCCCCCGCTTTGTCATTTTTGACCAGTTATCTGCAATCACCACCCTTTTCACGCGATGGCCGCCTCCAAGCTTTTTAAGATTCGGATTAGACAATCTTGCGAAGGCATATGTCGGATCTACTTTTTTACATCCACCTGCAACCTTGATCGTTGTTTCGAAACCTGCCATGCCCTGGTAAAATGCATGTAAAAATCCATACACCGCGCGAACTACCTGTACTAGGCCGTTGCCTTTTACTTCATAACCAGGATATGCGCGATGTGGTAACTGATCCTTCAGTATCTGCATCGCCGTCTCAACCATTGGGCTGCTGCCGCGGCCGGTCTCCTCGAGCTCAATATAGAAACGGTGATTATTTCCAGGAACGATGTCATAATTCTGGATCGTTCCATAAACCGTTATCATTTCATGCATTTTGGGAATCCCGATATTTCCTTTAGGCATCTCCACTGATAACTTCAGTAATAATTGCTTAAGATCTTTCAGGTATAGCTCGGCGATCTGTGTCTTATTGGTTAATTCTTCCGGAACATCAAAAAACACAAACCGGTGATCAGCGGCTTTAACATCGGCGCCGCCACCTGCGTAAGAATATAGATCATATGTCGGCGTGAGTGAAGGCCCCTTTGAAAACCCGGCAATCTTTGTCATTTGTGCAGCCCGTTTGTCCTGAACAAATGCATAATCATCCGATTCGTATTCAACATTCATCGAGCCTCCACCGGGTAAAAGAATCTTCTCCAGATTCCATGCTGACGCATATGCATTTGCTTTTGTCTGATCCTGCGCAGCAAAAGGGAAATCGGCATTACTTATATTATTATCATTCCCCGTGTTTGGCTTATAATTTCCCCAACGATCGTTATGACTGGAATTGTAAGAAGGGTTTGCTGAAATGGCTCCTTTATCAGCAGCATATTTAAAGGCGTAACGGTTTCTTGACTGGCGCTGATTTCCATTAAAGCTGAACCAGATTGAATCAAGCGTGAGTTTACCGCCATCTACGCCAACCTCTCCGTTGAGCGGATAGCTGGTACAAAGTTTATAGCTATAGCTGAAATGTACCGTTTTGATAGGTTTTGCAGTGGTTGGGTTTTTAAGAAGATCGGCTTTTGTATAAAGATCTATCCGGTCTAATTTTTTCTGAGAGTAGGCCTGAATATTACTGGCAGTACCTCCGTTTTCATTAACGACCTGCTTTCCATCTTTACGTACAGATGTCCTGAACGTTGCGATCATGTTCTTTGACTCAATGGAGTGCAGGTACCAAAGTTCTTTTTCGCCATAGGTGTACATCCCCTTGTCGTCTCTGGCATCTGCTTTCATGCCTTCATTGAAATTGGCGGTATTTTGGCCCAGCGGCATTCTCCATTTAAACGTGTTCCAGAATCTGCCGAGTCGCCCCATGCGCATATCGACCCGGTTATAATTGAATTTGATACCAGTACCCAGATCGTCATCCGTAAGACCGTCACCAAGCACATCTACATAATCAGGAGAAAGAATAGCGGTTAACAAGAACGAGTGCGCATAGCCACCCATTTCCTGGCTTTGGAAATAGTGGTCTCTTCCTTTATCGTTTTTAATAGAGTTGTCATTCCCGGAATAAGTGATCAGTTGGTTTGAAGGAGTAGCTTCCGTACTGAATGTAACTTCTTTTTGCTTTACCTGGTATACCGGAATTCCATAAACATACCGGCGGCCATCGCCTTCCAGCACATTCACCTGTGAAATATGGTGTCCTTTACGGTAAAAAGATGGATCAAGTCTGTTATAACGGTCTATCGGCGTTTTGATCAAAGGATCTGTACAAGTTCCAACCGGGAACACATCATCTTTATAAGAATAAATCTTCTTGTCAAGACCAATGTCAGCAGCTTCTTCAGCCGTGAAGTAAGAGATCACCTGTGTACGTTTATCCCTCTCTTTGCGAAATACATTGGAAGTGATCGGGGCGATACGTTCTATCTCCCTGTCTTTATTATAAACCTGGTAAGCACTTGCCAGCAGAGGTGAAGGTGAGTTAATGGATGTGAGAAAAGGGCGTATCAGCTGATCACCCCCCACACTATTGTAATATGCTTCATCTATGATGGCTTTTTCTCCGGGATTTTTGAAATATACACCCTGATGCAATCCGTCAGTGCCTCTGAACGCTGTGGCGGTTCTCAACAGGTTATTTGCCTTCCACTCTTCCACCATTGCCGGAGAAAAAATCCCTCCGAGAATAGTTCCTCCATGAAAAAATTTACCCGGACCAAGATCAAGAGAAACTGTAAAGCTTGAACTTTTACTTTTTGTTTCGTTATCTCTTACATACCCCGGGTTATTTCGATATGCCCGGAAAGAACCTCCGGTACCTTCACCGTTAATAGTAAATACGTCATGCGTATAAACCGGCATAGAGATCATTGGCTTATTGGATGTGAATGTTCCATCATTAAGCCGGTTAAAATCAAGCAAGGCGTCCTTATCATTCTTGCCCAATTCGTAGTGCATGTAACCGTAGGCAGGTTTGGTCTGGATTTTATCGTTGTTATCGATACGGCTTTCATTCAGATAACCACTAATTTCCGCGTTGGAGAAGAAGGCTAATTTCTCTTTTCCGAGCTTAAGCTTGTAGAATTGATTCACACGCGTCACCGGCATCCTGATCGTTGGCGTAAAACTTGCGCGGGCAAAGCTGATACTTGTGCTGAGGTTCATATTGCCGTCTCCTACAAGAGCGAGACCGGCATTTTTTTCAATTTCCTTATAAGTACGATATTCTCCTGCAATCTTCAGATCTGTTAACCCCTGTCTTGAGTTATACCCTACCGATGTGCTTAAACCAAACTGGTTATATTTTTTCTTATTGAATTCATAAACGGAGAACCCTCCGTTCAACGTCATTCCATATTGCGAGTTTAATGTAATACCTGCTTCAACACCTACCGTCGGAATTGACGCATCAACAGTTTTTTCGTCTTTGTTTTTGATCGTCATGGATTGATGCGCGGTAAACTCTCCTGAAAGCCCTCCTTCTATCCCAAGTCCGCGACGATTGTTATAAAAGATACCGCCTGTAAAAGCACCGGGGAAAGCAGAGTTACCAGCAAACTCAAAGTTCTTCTGACCACTTACACCGACTGTCAGATCTGAGCCCATTGATTGAACATTCGTGACTTCATCCACTCCGTTATAATCATCCGGAAGGCCGCGCATGTTACGGTTAACAGTCCCCGGATTAAGATTCCATCCCAAACCCACCCAGCTTGCTTCCTGATCCATCGATACACCTGCGTTATAGAAAAGGTTGACCGGGTATCCTCCAACATCAAGGAGTGGAATGCTATAAGAGAAATCTCCTGTAAACAAATTCACCATATTATCAGCACTTACCGACCTGAAAGAGCTCATTTCCGGCTGACCAGGCCCGCCAATAAACTCAGCTTGTTCTTCTTTTATATCTTCGGGTGGCAACGAAGGTTGTGGATCCTGAGTTGGTGTAGGTATTGGAGCAGGCTCCGGCATTAACATTGGGGATAGTTTCGCAGGAGCAGCTACAACATAATCCGCAGGACGAGTAAAACGGATTGCACGGTTTTGCATGTTCTGCGCATACAACGTTCCTGCAAGTTCACCATAGATCAATAAAAACAATAACCAGGCGACATGCTTTCTGTATCGGTTCAGTGCGTTTATCATATCAATTCTTTACGTTGTGCTTAAGTATCGTTGTATTGTTTTAGAAATAATTTTTGGATTCAAATCGGAGATACCATTTTTCTTTCCTGCTGTTTATTAACTCCAGCTCATAACTTGCCCCATCTTCCAACTTGTATTTACCATTCAGATCGTACTCAATGAAATTCTGTCCTCCGTGTATTTTTACATTGAACCGAAAAGGTTTTTTATTCTCCCCCCTCCTTTTCAGCGAAACTGACACAACAGAATCTGTCAACCAATTTGAATATTCCATTTTAAGGATTCGCTGATGAACGATTGCTGTAGCACTTAATTCCCTGGTCAGCTTTGTGTATGATGTATTCGAAATGATCTGCTTCACCGAATCCGGCATCACCGTAAACGTCCATACCTCACTCTTCCCGCCATACCTGTTCCCATCCATCGCGGCAACCTGCCAGGCATACGTTTTCCCGGATTCGAGATTCGTAAAAGATGCCGTATACGGCACCGAAGTATTCGTTGCAAATGTGGTCATCACGGGAATGTTCCGCTGGATCGCTTCTTCCGGGGATTGCTTATCCAATACCTGTGATACGATGATCGAATAGGAAAGACTCGTGAACATATATACCGGGGCGGGTGGGGCCCAGGTAAGCAGCGGGCGTTTATCCAGAAGGACGGCGGCCGGCTCAGGAAGGATCAGCTGCGGTGGCGATAACGGCTCAGCAAGTATCTTGACACATTCAGTGGCAATCACTTCAGTCTTGTTTCCCATATCCGTCAGGCGATAGCAGATGGTGTACTCACCGACAGGCAATGGCTGATTCAGCTGGCGGTCTGCGCTGAAACCCGCCGCCGCAAAAGAATAATTCACCGGTGAAAGATCCTTGAAGCTCACCCGGCGTGAACCTGTGCCCAGTGTGAAGATATTGGAGGTCGCTTCCAGCAATGGCTGCGACGCCTGCAGATCAGTGATAGAAACCTGCAACGTAACCTGCCTTGACATTCCGGAAAGATTGTTGATCATCACAGACCATACCTGCTGCTTGATGATCACACCGGCGGCTTGCACTTCAGGGATCATGATCACCTGGCTTTTTACGGCTGCAGTCCCGCAAAAACAGGTGAGCGCGATAAAAAGGAAACGCCTCAGCTTCCCTATTGCCATATCTTAAAGTTTAATGGTTTAATGAATTGTAATTGCGCGGTACGAACGGGAATGAATGTACCCGAACGATCCGGGAGATAAGAACGATCATATAACAAACTGATCGTTCCAAACTTGTTGATCGCCCAGCTGATATTAGCTGCGTAGCCATACTCAGTTGCCTGGTCAACATGATTCCATTTTAATGAACCGCCAAGCTTGAAACGCTCAACCGAATAGCTCAGGCCGGCTTCAACGGTATTCAACAAACTCGAATCCATGTCCTGCCGCGAATAATTAGCCATCCAGGTGAATTTTCCTTTCCAGGCAGTCCAGTATACACTATAGGCTTCATTGGAACTATTGACGAGTGAATCACTATAGCGATTGAAAAACTTATTATAAGAGAGGGTGGTTTGCATTGGCAAACGCGCTATACTGAACTGATGACTCAATGTTCCATTCAGTATATGATAGAAATATTCATACAGTTTCTGCTGGTCCACTACATACAACTGGCTTCCGGGATAATAGCCGAGACTTACCACCGGCATCCTCTTCAGGCGTAAGGTCAGATTGCTTGAAACAAAAAGTGTTTTACTATGGATATTACTGGAAATACCTGCAGTGGTAAAATCTGTATACCGGAGTCCGGCTGACGCAAACAACTTACGCCGGAAAAAGGGCTGGCTCAGTTTCGCCGCTAAACTGTTCTGCGGATTGAAATACTGGCTTGCATTGAATGATTCGAACTGTTGCCCCCAGTATTTGTAAGTAATTTCCGCATCTGTTCTTGTCTTGGGAAATGATGCTTTCAGGTTGCCGTATGCGCCGATGGTTTTGAAATTAAAACTCGTAAAGAGATCTTTCAACACCTGCTGATCTTTTGAACCCGCAGTGAGCTCACGGGTAGTTGATTTCGCAATCTCAAGTGCCGCGGTGAGATTCCTGTTGAGCTCCATGCGTTTCTCCACACTAAATCCTGCCACTGTTCTCAGCTCCGAACGAAGTGAGGCGTCTTTCACTTTGCGGCCACTATAGATATTAAACGCCGTAAGATCCTTTCCTCTTTCAATACCGATCTTCGTTGCAAAAACCGTCGTCATTCTTGACCGTGATGTGTCATTCCTGAAATTGAACAAACCCCGGAAGGCAAAATCATATGCACCTCCGGAAAACATGATAAACCGCTCGTTGCCGTATTTGATACTCGCGCCACTCATGAAAATATTATTGATGGTTAGCTCAGACTGATTCATAATGAACTTTCCAAAACGGACACTTGACTTCATCAAGAGCGACGGAAGACCAGGCTTCTCCAGTGAATCCAGTAATTGTTTCTTTTTTGCGTATTCCTGCAGCTCTTCGGGATTCTTCAGCTGAGCCATTTCATTGTTCACCGAATCCATGGTCCGCTGGTATTTTCTTTTGATCCCTGCAATGCTATCTTCTGCTTTTTGCACCATCGCCTCAAGCGAATCACGTTTGCGTTCAAGCTTATCCTGGAGCGTTTCTTTTTTGCTGACGATCTTCGACATAAGCGAATCAGCTTTTGTCAGTAAGGGGTCAGCTTTCGCTTTCAACGAATCAAGCTTATCAGCAGGAAGATCTATCCCTGGTATTTTTGGCAGAGAGGTATTGAGTAGTTTGTTATTTTTTACAAGATCATTAATAGATTTAGGAACAGCCGGCACTCCATTTTTGAGATCATCAACAGACGGGATCTCGGGCATGCGTTCATTCGCCGCAGCTTTCATTTTTTCCTCAAATGCCTTTTGCGCATATACAGGGCTGGCGAGGTATTGCTTGTGCTGACTGTATTCGCGGAACAGCGTATCATATTTCGAAATGAGTTTCTTCTGTTGAAGCGAAAAATCGTCAGTGATCTTAGCGCGGATCTTGTCCTGCAGGATCTGACGGAAATTTCTTTCATCAAACGAAAGGTTCACCTCGTATTGATTGTCCAACTGAAAAGGCCTCGCATCATTATAACGTACACGAAGCGTAACTGGATAAGTTTCTTTCACAATAATCCCAGCCTGGAAAGTAGCAATATCAGAAGATGAGTTGATCAATAAGAGATCATCGGAAGGAGAAGTTCTTGAAAAGCGTTGATAACCGAGTTCGCCGCTGACTGAAAAAAGTCCCTTCTTCTGTTTTTGTTCCTTGCCGGATGAAAGCTGGCGTGGTGCTTTCGAAACCGCACGCGGGATCATAAATGCCTCGGGCTGTTTGCATATCCTGTAAAAGTAGAAGACAGTATCCGACAGAGGGTCCTGCAATCTATCCTGCGATAGACAGGTAGTTGCAAGGCATAGCGATAACGCTAGTAAGCATAGGTAATGCTTCCTCATAGCAGATGGAAAATGGGTTCGGTGGTTTGGCGGTGATTAACATTCTGAAAATAGAAAATGTCCTTTAATTAAAATGCATGCGTAACAAAAAAATAAAAACAATCTCAATAATTAAGAGATAACTCTTAAGTATTAAGATTAAACTGCTTAGTGTATTTTATAAGTTTATCATTAAACACGAATAAATACAAATGGTAAAGGCGATCAGGAAAAAATCTACCCAAATTGAAGATGGCAAAATATAACCGGGATATGTGTTTGGAGATTTTTGTAAACAGAAGAGAAACTCACCCGGCGCAAGAGGCTTTTGCTTTGCATTTCATCCGGCACAGATTTAAGTTCGCGTTGCTTTCTTATAAATTTTATCACAAGGTTTTGATCAACCGGCTTCCGGTGGTAAGCGAACTCTCTGAAGATTGTCGACATATTCGGATCACTTGCATTTGTCGGGCTTCATTCGCGTTCAAATACTTTCGCTAACGCAGCATCCAGCCTTGTTCCTCTAAGGTCCTTCGCAATAATACGTCCCTCAGGATCAAGCAGAAAATTTTTCGGAATGCTTACTACTTTGTACATTCTTTTGATCTTGTTTTCATCGTCGATCACCTGCGCCCATGGAAGCTGGTCATTTCTGATCATGCCAAGCCATTTATCTTTGCTTTCCGGAGAATCGATACTTACCGCCAGCACAACAAGTCCCTTATTTTTATACATCTGCCACGCTTGTTTGATAAATTTATTCTCCTTCAGGCATGGGCCACACCAGCTCGCCCAGAAATCAAGAAAAACATATTTGCCCCTGAATGAGGAAAGAGAGACAGCATGGCCGGTTGTATCTGGCAAGCTGAAGTCCGGGGCCATTTTTCCCAGGGATAGTGTTTCGTCATAAAGCAATTTTTTGATCCTCCGTCCGTAATATGCGCTTTTGTATATCCCGGGCAGGCCTTCGTAGAACCCTTTCAGTTCAGCAATGTTTTTTTCTTTGTCCGTTGCTATTCCCAACGAGTCTGGTTATATCCCGCACGACTGAAATAGATATATTTAATTGTATCTGGTACATGCTCCAGCGTGCCACTGATCCGTAGTTTAGTACCGGAATTCTCTTGCGAGAATCCATCAAAAGAAGAGAGTAGAATCGTAGCCAAAAAGGTTAGAATTGGTCTCATAATTATAAGGTTATCAGAAAACGTCTGAGAAATGAAAAAAAGTTTGACGTAATAAGATAACCTGATCGTTAAATTCCAGAAAGACGGAGGAGCTTTTGCAATTCCTTTTCAGGCGAGATCCACCAATTCGTGGACCACAACCGATGAAAGATGAATCCCTGCTTCTCCAGCTCCTGCTGCCTGAATGAATCCCATGCATATGCTTCCCTGCTGCTGTGATACTTCGCGCCATCACACTCGATCGCCATCATCTTTCCGCCGGGTATTTCCGGAAGAATCATCAGATCGACCCGGAACCCGCCCACCTGGTATTGCTGTTTGACACGATGCGCGCCGAGTTTCTCGACGAGCTGCTCATACACTTCTTCTTCAAAAGGCGATTCCGTGCCTGCCATCCCAGCAACATCGAAAACTTTGTTCTCACAGTTATCAAACAACTGCGCAAGTATTGATGCCACCTGTTCCAGGTTGCCTTCATGCACTGCTTTTGCATAAGCGAGATATGCATAGAAAACGGCTCTTCCGTTATTTCGAAGTTGTTGAAGCAATACGGGATACTGCTGAATATTTTCCTCGGGGATAGACGTACAAACAAATACTTTCATCTTCGCCCGGGTTACGATTACGTTGAGCAGTTTATACCCATTCCGCTGGATGATCGGACCAAAGGATTGACGGAATTTCCCTTCTTTGTTTTTCCCGAATGTGGTGGAAATGATGATCACATCCCGCTCATCACCCTGGATATTTTCCAGGTTCTTCACAAAAAGAGATGATCCGAATGCTTCGATCTTTTTATCGTGTTCAGGATTTTGCTGACGCGCTTTTGCCAGCTCCGCCAGTATCAGGTTTCGCTGGTAGAGATTGAACGTGGCAATGCCGACCGATGGATAACGTCCGTCTGACAGCGGCTGGATCCTGTTCAGCAGGATCTCTATCACCCTTCGCGCTTCGTCATGGTTCACCTGTTCGTCATAAACTCCATTCACCTGCTCAAACTCGATGGGTGTATAGGCTGTCCTTGCCGGCATCGGAAGTAAACGCCGGCCATAGAATGCATGATTTGAAAAGTCGATCAGCGCCGGATGCTGTGAACGATAGTGAACTTTCAGATACGATTGGCGATAACCATTATTCTCCGCAAATACAAGCAGAGACTCACTATCCGCGAGATTCAAAGAGTTATCAATCTTATGCTTTGCCTGCATGAGCTCCTCCTCTTCGGCCAATTCTATTTCTTCTTCATGCGGGTCAAGAATAGCAGCACCGCCCTGGAAATAAGATGATGGCGGCATTTGCTGACTATCGCCGGAAACGATCTTTACTTTGCCGCGGATAAGCCCGGCGAATGTGTCTTCCAGTCTCAACTGGCTGGCTTCATCAAAGATCACCACATCAAACAGCCCTTCCTGCAAAGGCAATATGGAACTGCAAACTGTAGGATTCACCATTACGACAGGATAAAAATCAGTGAATAGTTCAAAATCAGTATTGATGATCTTTCTTAGGGAATTTCTGCGTTCTCCTCTTGATCCGCGCTTATTAAAAAGCGTAGTGGGATTTACACCGGCATAGGTTGAGCGGTGAAGTGATGCCTGCTGCCGTTGTTGCCAGCGATGAAGAATGCTTTTAACCTGAACATTCCTGAACTCCGCCCTGGCACGCACGTAATTTTCAATCCGCTCGTCATTGCGCGGAAGATCACGATTCTCGTTTTGCAAAAGCACCTGGCCCAGATACCAGCTTTCGAATTGGAGTGTCCAATCCTGCAAGCCCGATGCAATGAAACCCCTGATTATTGCTTTTTGAGGGTCAGTGCACGCTACAAAGAAATTTTTCCATTCATAGTAATCCCTTGCTGTTTCAATTTGTTCACGAAGGAGCTGTCCCGATTGGTGTTGTGCATTCAGCCATCCGGAGCATGCTTCGCTGTTCATCGGCACTATGCCTCCCTCGTGAAAAAGCGGAGGTGTTGAAATCGAATCATTCAGTTCATGCAGATCCTTTACAAACGCTTCACTTATCGTTTTCTGCTGAGAGAAAAACTTTCGGAATTCCTGTAAAAGCAGCTGCACAGCTGTCGATTTATCTGCAACCTTTGCTAACGCTTCCATATGATCGCCTAATGTATCTCCCGCATCGATCTTTGCATCATTGATGATGCTGTTGTGATGATCCACCAGGTCCAACACCTGCTTTTGCTGAGTGGCCACCACTTCCTTCTGCTCTTGATATTGTTCATGAAGACTATGGGCATTCATACGATGAACATAATCTTCAATCACTTCTTCAATACGGCCATACCAGGCATCTGCCTGCTGCTTCAGCTGAAGGATATTATCGTGCAACACTTTCAGGTCAGGCAGTTCTTCTGTTTGGGGAAATGCATGACTGAGATATGACTGGCGTCCAAATGCACCGACCACATTTGACAAGCGGTGAACAGCATCGAGCCTTGCCTGCCTGAGCAATTTTTGTCTTTTGGAAAATATGCCGAAAAACTTTGTCAGCATTTGATCGAATGGCTTGTTGCGATAGAACTTTTCTCCATATATCGAAACATGTTCAGCAAAGAAAGAGAGGTATGCATCAATTTCGCTACGCAATGGCAGATAGTAATCGGCATAGTGTTTCGTAAGCCATTGGTGATAACCGGTCAGTTGGCTTTGCATGGACCTGATGATCGGTTCCGCTTGTGTTTGCCATGATAAACAAATGGATTCCAGGTCCAGCGATCCGGGCAGTGGGTCTTCCGGCAATAGAACAGTACCGGACATAAATGGGTACCACTCATCAATAGCTTTCCGAAGGTAACCCGCGTAAGAAGGATAGACATTCTGATGCCATTCATCCGCGCCGGTCCGATGGGCTTTAAGATCTCCTATCAATAAGGATGTTCTTTCGATAAGATCATCTGACCGCTCCTCAACAACTACCCGAAAGCCATAAAAATTATCACGGCCGAAAATAGTGTCATGTAAAATTTCCAGGGGATGAGCTTCTGAACTTAATTGCCTGAACAGTGGTTCAGCTTTTTGGAGTAAAGCCAGTGTTTCCGGCACTTCTGCACTTGTGTTACTAAAACTGAACCAACGATAATCGATCAACCCTTTTAATGCAGCAGGATCGCAGCCTTTTGATCTTTGCAGATAAATACCGACTACTTCCGTCCAGCTCTTGCCCTGAAAAATCTTTCTTTCAAGAGCGGCATGTTGTTCATTCAATGATGTGACAGATGCCGCAAGGGCATCCTGTTTTGTTGTATAACCTGTCTGATTGAAATAGTCGTGGGCATTCGAGGCATTGATGCGTTCGCGGACGGAGTTAACGATCCCATCACGGTCCGACTGTATATCTTCTATCAAAGCTGCGAGTTCCGCGAGCTGAGGATTTTCTTTATGCAGGTTCTGCCTGATCACCTCAAGAGCCGTTTTCTTTTCACAAACGACAAGACATTTCAATCCGTTATCCATTGCATTGGTGATAAGCGCCGTCAGCGTTTGGCTTTTTCCAGTTCCGGGCGGGCCCTGTATGATCTTACGGGGCTGAATGGTCAGGGAATTGAGGATCTCCTGTTGTGTTGGGTCAGTTTCGATCGCACTGAATGGCTTGCCGGAAAGTCCGACACTAAGATCGTCGAAGGAAAAATCATCAAACCGCTCGATAAGCCTGTCGATATCCGTGATAATACTTTCCTTTTGCGAACGGAACAGGCCGAAGACGCCTCCGAAGTGGATCCAGGGTTTATTACCGGTAACAGATTCGAGCCATTTTGCTTCGGGAAGTGGAGCCACTGGCGAATCCAGTTTTTCCTGTAGCGACTGACGTGTATTGAGCGAGCTTTCCGCATTCATTGATTCCAGCACGGCGATGCAGGTATCGATCAATTCCAGCCGGTCGATCACGGTATCATCCAACAATTCCTCATTGATCTTTGCAATAGAGATGTTCTCGTCTGTTTTTACGAATGAGACTAATACTTCATTGAGTCCGATTGAATGAATATCCTCATCAACAATTTTACCTTGTTCATTCTTTTGTTTGTTGCGCAGAACGGACCATGTATTGACTTTGTTCATCGATTTATAGATCTCCAGCGGCCAGATAAAAAGTGGTGCTTTGATGATCTTCTTCGGGTCTTGCCTGGAGGGTTTGATGATAAGCGGATAACCGAAACCAAAGGTTTTGGTACCGTGTTCTTTGAAATTGTCCTCATTTTCAAAGAAAATTGAATCAAGGCGCTTGGACAGCAAGCCGAGCCGTTTCTGTTCATCCTCAGCAATAGAGTTCAGGTCCATCTGGTCAAAACTGAGCTTGAATTCAAAATTGGCTTTTGAAAACAAAAGCTGCAGGAATTTATCAGCGAGTCCGTCTTCAATATAATTCAGCTCTGCCAGGTCAAGCCGTGCGGCATAACGCCCGGGAAGGGAGTTGAGATGAATGGATCTTGCATTGCCTCCCTTTAGCTTGTCGCGGAGGGCTTTGAGAAACACGATATCTGTCATAACGATGGGGGTAACAAAAAGTAAAATAAGGATTTTCCGTGCAAGGCGAAGGTTAATAGTTATTGTGCGGGGAGGCAGGAATATAGCAGGATATTTTGGGCGCCGGAAGAGTGTAGTTCCGGTGGCCGGCAATTGGCTGATCGGGTAGCTGGCGGGGCGAATACTTTGAGGAGCGTTTTTACGGTCCGGGGACATTTGGAGGACCAGAGAAGAAGACCTCGATCAATTCCGGCAGGCGGAGAAATTGAAGATATCGCGGATAGTGTGCCTTCCGAAACGGTTCGGTATTCTGCGGATCAATGTGAAAAGTTAGGGTATTGGTTCTTCAGCTTTATCGGTCGTCTATTCATCGTGATACTTCCGTTATTTTCCCCGGAGATCCTGTGTTTTTCCCATGGATTCCCTTTTGCGTACAGCGATATTTACAGCAGAGAAATTTCTTAGTCACCGTCATTTTCAGGACTGGTGGAGGAGGGCAGTCCTGAAAAGGGCGGTGCGTTTTTTTATTGTTGATAGGATCAAAAAAAGGAAGAATGAGATAGGAATTGTGGAAATGATACAATTGAAAAGTGGGCGACGACAGTCAAACGCAGCAATGCGATTGCTGTCGTATGCCCATTTCTTGCTGCGCGCGCGGCGGTAATTGGATCGTAGCCCGCGACGGGTATATTAACCCGAACCCCGGTAAGGCCGAGAGCCCGGGACTTTCTAATCTTTGCAAGATATCAACCTATAAAACCTATGCAACCTATAACACCTATAGAACCTATGAAACCTTTGGAACATTCAAAAGCCCCATCTGCCAGATTTTGCTCCCGGCCCCATTCTTCTACCTAATCTTAATACTGCACAACAGGGAGGCGAAGGCGTCTAACGGGAACGTAGATCATGAAAGTTTTTCACACCAGTCCGCGAAACTTCGTGTTGGAGAAAATCTATTCCGTCTCGTTTAAGAAAAAAGCCTTTAATACAATTGGGGTTTCGGATACAGAGTTGAATATGACTTTTAGCAGAAATACCTGCTCCGGGATAAGCCTCGCCTCCTTCCAGGAAAACGCTTCTCACTGAATCGAAAGGCTTGAGCGAAGTATAGCCTTCGGAAATGATTTGATTCGCAATGGCATTCCGAAAACGTTTATGCATGAACTCAACGGTAGCACAATCGCGAAATCGTATTAATTTGTCACTATGTGGATCACCTGCTGCATCCTTATTTACAGGCAACGATCTACCAATAGAAGCATATTCTGTTGCCATCAGATCATAGCTGAGGCTGACCATTCTGATAAAATGATCATCCAACAAATCGCAACAATGAGCAAGATCGATTACAGCCCCGATCACAGCTGGCTCGCTTACCCTATCACCGCCATCGCACTTTTTAATCGCCCACTCGAGCGCTCTATCATAATTATTCTCCCAAAAATACATACCATGCCCGAGCCAGTCAAACGGGTTATTCGATATAGGGATTGAAGTTGAGTCTAGAAGCAACTGCTGCTGTAGCACCTTATCACATCCATGAAAGCCGATCAATAAGCCTGGTCGCGTATTATACATAATAACAAATTAGACATCTATTCCAGAATCGGTGAGTAAATTCTTATAGAATTCGGTATAATTCCCATCCGATTCAACTATTCCCAAATACATTAGGTCTTCAATCGCTTCTTCACGCGTAACTCCTTCTCGAATCCTGTTCTCGAGATAGTCGATCATGGCTTTGATTTCTTTTTCAGTATACATACACAAGTGATTTAAATGAATAGATATGTTTATTGACTTCTGACAAACTAGCTCAGCGTTTCTATGAGCTTTACTAAAGATAGTAACGAAGTCAGCGCATGCGCATAGAAACAAACCTGTTTTTTAACGCATAAAAGATGTTTTTTCAACAGAATTTGTTGATGGCGACTTTCGTCTTATAATAGGGCGAGCCCGGTCATTAATCATTCGACCGAAGTCTAACGATTAATGACCGAGCTCGCAGAATTATACGTAATGAACAAAATCAAAACCTCAACCGAAAAATCTTAATACAATCACTATTTCAACACATGCATGTACATTCAACGCATCTTGCCGCATGTGTCATTAGATAGAAACGACTTTACCTCTTCCTTTCAAATCCTGTCTTCAATCCGGGAGGTATATCAATCAATGACTCCTCTGACTTATCACGATTCCCATAACTGAATTCCTGCAACGCGTTTACCTGCGCACCCGACGCACCGTCGCGCTCAGTCGGTTTTCCTGACTTCAGATACAGACATGATCTTTCCATCCCTGAGAGATATCTGATCTCCATTGTGTAACTAACTTTTTCCGGCTTAAACGCACCTGTCCTTATCCGGCGTCCCCATCCACTTGTCCTCCCATCGGAGGCCTTGCTCCACCATTCAGTCTTTCCTTGAACCGGTGTAAGCGTCAGCTGATCTCCCGTCAGCTTATACGTACCGGTCTCAAATGCAAAACGGATCTCTTTTGCAAAATTCGACCAATCTTTAGCCCGGTAGAGATATGTACCATCTTTATAAAACTCATATTCCTTTCTGAAATAACCACCCGTTGTCTCCGGCATTCCATTCATATATCCCGAGGTTTCATTATTATCAGTTCCCCATAATCCGATAAGGGAGCCAGCCCCGGTTTGGTTATTACTGACCGGAGCAGGATCTCCCGTCGCGGTTATTGACTGAGCCGTTAATTCCACTGACTGCGTCATCTGAACAAACTCTTTCAGGTAAGATTCTGCGGTAGCGTTGCACAAAAGACTGACACATGTTTTCCCATTACTGAAAACAATAAGAATGGTGGCAACATCTGCGCCGTTGTATTTCCAGGTGCCGCTTTTGCTCATCACCGTCCAGCCATTGAAAGTCTTTGGAGCCGTCTTCTCTTCTTTTTCAACGGCACGCAATGATATAACCACAGCTTCCCATTCTTTTTGCATATCGCTGTCAATATCCCCTTTGCTTGCCGTGCTTTTATAGATGGCCGCCTGCCCCCATAAATCGCCACTTCTCTTTGAATAGGCAACATAACTTTCCTGCACCTCCTCTGTCCAGGCCAATGGAGCCGTATAACTAACAATATCAAATGTTTTCTTTTGCGCCGAAAGATCCAGGTGGAGGATCAGGGCCAGTATGAAGACCAAGACTTTCATTGCTCAGCTTTTACCTTGTGAAAATAAGGTCCTGCCGCAAAAATGTCATTCCCCTGAAGGTGGGATATTTCTATTATTCGAAAGCAGGTAGACAGCAAAACCCTGACCAGATATGCTCATTTCGAAAGGTGCCGGATCTATTAGATAATATACATTCCATAAAGCCCATGCCGGCAATCTTCGTCCAAAAGTGTATCTTCCTGAAAATTTCGCACAGTTTCTCCTGTCTAAAGCGGAATTTCTATTATCCTATTCCCCACACTCTATGGAACTTTAATTTCCCCAATACCACAGAATAACCTGTAATACTGTTGCCCCAGCCCTGTTTAAATATTGTAACCTGAATGCCCTTATGACCGGAAGTTCGGTAAAAGACAGATCCGCCAGGATATCGAAACCTGATCAATCCAATTGCAGCCTCTATACGAAATGACATTCGGTGATTATAGCATCAATGATCCGTTCAGGAATGCCTGCACCTGGCAGGCAGAGACGAAGCCAAACAATGTCATCCTGTTTATACCGGCAGCCTGAAGAATTTCGATTTTGACGAGATCAATTTTACGCCCAGGCGATCAGACGATGTAACGTCCTGCCCTTTGATACAAAAGCACTGCGGAGAAAGGTTAAAACAGGAATGAAAGAAATAATATAAACCCATCTAAACCTTACATAATGAATGTATCACGAAAACCAGCAATCCTGCTTCTGAGCCTGGCATTACTTACCCAAAGTCATGCCCAGCAAAAACCACGTGCGAGAGAGCTTGGTATTCCATTTCCCGGAACGCCCGGAAAATTCAATGCCATCACCGACGTTAAAGGCGTTGAAGTTGGGTACAGCACGATCATTTCCGGAACGGGAAAAAATATCCGTGGTAAAGGCCCCGTAAGAACCGGTGTTACAGCTATTCTGCCAAGGGGAAGAAACAATAACCCCGTATACGCTAACTGGTATTCGTTGAATGGTAACGGAGAAATGACGGGTACCACCTGGATCACCGAATCCGGTTTCCTGGAAGGCCCGATCATGATCACCAATACCAATAGTGTTGGCGTTGTCAGGGATGCAGTCCTGAAATGGTATGTGAAAAAGGGTTGGTACAATGAAGACTTCTGGTACACTTATCCGGTGGTGGCGGAAACGTATGATGGCTTCCTCAACGACATATACGGTTTTCATGTGAAAGAAGAGAATGCCTGGGAAGCGCTGGATAGTGCGAAAAGCGGCTTTATCAAAGAAGGGAATGTCGGTGGAGGTACAGGCATGATGTGCCTGGGATTCAAAGGTGGTACAGGCACCGCCTCAAGGGTGATCAAAATAAAAGACTCAACTTATACGGTAGGTGTACTCGTACAGTCAAATTTCGGAGCCAAATCAAGTTTCAGTATCATGGGCGTTCCCGTTGGCCGCGAACTGATAGACACACTGAACTATGAATTAAAGGAAGCCCCTTCTTACAAGCCAGGGCAGGGATCTATTATCGTGATCGTAGCGACAGATGCACCATTACTTCCTCATCAGTTAAAACGTGTTGCAGCAAGAGTTCCTCTCGGGATCGGCAACCTCGGAGGTTTTGGCGAAAACAGCTCCGGCGATATTTTCCTGGCCTTTTCCACTGCGAACCCTACCGCATTCCAACGCGAAAGCTTTACAAAAGCAGATGACTTGCCGAACGACTTCATCAATGCGGTATTTGTGGCGACCGTTAAAGCAACAGAAGAAGCCGTGGTCAACGCTATGCTCGCCGCAGAGACAATGGAAGGCATCAATGGCAATAAAGCCTATGGATTGCCCCATAAACCAGTGATCGATATCCTGAAAAAATATAACAGGATCCGGTAAGGACACGATGACTGACCTCACTCTATTTAAAGAATACCATAAAGCTCAGATCAATAAAAATCATTTTCTCTAAAAAGAGATTCAGCCAACGACCATCAGCCATTAGCCATCGTCTCCCTCGTCATCACTTAACCAAACCAACATGCCACAACTAACCCCCATTGCTTCGCAGGACAGAGAACAGTTTATGGATGTACTGCGCGGGATCGCCATACTCGGGATCTTCATTGCCAACCTGGCTGGCTTTTCGTGGTACACCGAAAATCCGGCGAATACAGGACCTTGGCTGTTACCGGAACAGGATCACACCATGGAGTTCCTGCACCATATGTTCATTGAAGGAAAATTCTATTCCATCTTCAGCCTGTTATTTGGCTGGGGAATCGCCCTGCAACTGAAGAGAGCGGCAGATAAGGGCGTTGACGCCGCACCCCTTGTAAGAAGAAGATTGGGATGGATGTTAGTACTGGGTGCTATTCACCTGATGCTCTGGCCTGGTGACATTGTATTCTTTTACGCATTGCTGGGGTTCATTTTACTGTGGATGCGAAAACTATCCAATAAGGCCATGATCATAACGGGAATAATCCTGATCCTCTCCCCGATCGTCCTTTATGCAGCAAAGTCATACTGGGTTTTCCTGAATGCGCCCGCAGGACTGATGTATGAAACAGGCGGGAAGGTCATGTACGCGATCTCCGGCAAAATGCTGGCCAGCGACCAGGATATTGCCGCTTATTTAAAACAGGCAAGCTGGGGCGAAGCTCTTCAAGCCAACACAGCCGGCTTCTTTTTCCGGTATGGCTACCTGTTCTTCGTAAGCAGGATCCCTAAAGTACTCGGCATCTTCCTGATCGGGTACGCACTTGGCCGGTCAGGTTTTTATAACAGGA
The DNA here is from genome assembly GCF_022012415.1 of Terrimonas ginsenosidimutans. Taxonomy (GTDB): domain Bacteria; phylum Bacteroidota; class Bacteroidia; order Chitinophagales; family Chitinophagaceae; genus Terrimonas_A; species Terrimonas_A ginsenosidimutans. The sequence goes on along the minus strand of NZ_JAKLTR010000003.1, from coordinate 78,473 downwards.
TCCAGCAACACAAGAAGGTCCTGTATATGATCATTGCGACGGGTGTAGTGATCGGGCTGCCGGCCAATTATCTGCTCGCGCGCTATATGAGCTACTGTATGGCAGATTACTGGCAGTTGAACACAAAAGGTCTTTATCAAACGATCGCTTATGCTTTCGGCGTTGCACCGCTTGCACTGGCCTATGTTGCTGCGCTGATGCTGCTTTTTCAAAATAAGGCAGTGGCGAAACTAATGTCCGTTGTAGCACCGGTGGGTAAGATGGCATTCAGCAATTACCTGTTGCAGTCGGTCATTGGAAGTGTGGTTTTCCTTGGTGCAGGATTCAATTATATTGGAGAAGTAGGACCGTTTTATTATACCATCTTCGGTGTGCTGGTGTTTATCGGGCAGATCATCCTCAGTCGTTTGTGGTTGCGTTATTTTAACTATGGACCGATTGAATATTTATGGCGCAGTGCGACGTATGGGAAATGGCAGCAAATGAGGAAAACATCTATTGCTGTATAAAAAGAAAATATATCTTCATAAGATGGGAGATATATCAATAGCGATTGTTCCAAAAATCTCGAGATATCCTGACCGTCAAAAGAAAGCGCAGGAAATTTTAGAATGGCTGACACGGGCCGGCATTGTCGCGAGTGAGCTAACCGACTGCACTTTGGGTAATAAAGGTTATGCAATGGGCGCCGGAGCAGCGTCGATAGTAGTCGAGCCTTCCGCGCTTCCTTTGGATCTGATCACGAATGGCCTGGAAATCATAACTGAAAGGGATATTTTTCATACCGGCCAATTGGGGTTAGATGTAGTTGAATGCCCCGCATGTAATGAAGATATCGCAGGTGGAGAGCTGGACTTTATTGATCAATGGGCCAGCGGAGAAAGCGATGATCTGCGTTGCCCGCATTGCGATCATACTGCCGAAATCCACCAATTCAACTTCGATGTTTCCTGGGGATTCAGTGATCTGGGGTTTATCTTTTGGAACTGGCCGGAATTCAACCCGGCCTTTATCGGAGAATTCAGCAACAGGCTGGCATGCGAACTGGATATCGTCTATAGTAAGATCTGATAAATAGACACCATACTGAATCTGCCACCAACCTTTTTATCTTCTTAAGAAAACCAGCATAATGAAACAATTCTGCGTGATCTTGATCGCACTCATTCTCCTATCCTGCAATAACCGGCGCAAACCATCCACCTATGAAATATTGAAAGCCACGTCCCAAAAACTTAACCAAACCCTTCCCAGACAGATCGACAGTATTACAACACTTGAAACTACCGTCGCAATCCAGGAAGACCGCTTCCGCTACATTTTATATTTAAAAATTGACACGGCAGATTACGACCTTGCGGAAATCGAACGTTCTACAAGAGAAGGCAACATCAACTGGATAAAGTCAAACCCTGAATTCAAGCCCCTTCGCGATTTGCGTATTACGCTGGAATACAGTTATAGTGACTGGAATAGCATTCATCTTTTCACCGTCACTATTAAACCTGAAGATTATGAATGAGCAAAATGAATTTAGGCAAGACCCCTGGCCACCTCTCCGTTAGGTTACTTAAACCCCTCAAAAATTCCTACCTTCCCATAAACCACATTCCCATGGCCAAGCTCGCAAAAATCAAAACGACCGAAACTGACTCGAGTGTAGACGACTTCGTCAACAAAATCACTGACGAAGAAAAACGGGCAGACACAAAAACCATCATCAACATGATGGCAAAAGCCAGCAAAGCAAAACCTAAAATGTGGGGGTCAGCCATTATCGGCTTTGGCAATAAAGTTTATGTTAGCCCAAAGAGCGGCCGTGAAGTAGATTGGATGAGAATGGGCTTTTCTCCCCGTAAGGCTAACCTCTCGCTATATCTTTTATCCGGCTTGCAGAATCACACTGAAGCGCTTAAAAAATTAGGAAAGTATACCACAGGCGCTGGCTGCCTTTATATCAAAAAACTGGCGGATGTAGACGTAAAGGTTTTGGAAAAGATGATCCAGCAGGAAATGAAATGACCAATGCTGTGATGACTTTTATTTCAGTTCGGCTAACTTCTCTTTATCCGGATAATGCTTAGATACAAAAAGCGACGTACACCCGTTCCATTTCTCCATATAAATGAATTCATTCTGATACCATTGGGAATATTCGTCAGAAGCTTCAGCTATAAGGGTAAGACCGAGAACCTCTTCAGGCTTCTGAACACTGAGTTTCTCGCTATTAAAAAATCGCTCAAAAGTATCTCTACCTGCGATTTCCTTCCTTAATGCCAAATGCTCGATGACTTTCTCAAAACTCGACGCCTTTACTTCGTAATCCTCATAATACTGCCCCTCTTCATCCAGGAAGAACTGCATCTGGTACTTAGTTTGTGCGCACTCAAAATAATACTGGGGGTTACCTACATTGCCTGCCTGAAAATAAATCTCAGCGGTATAATTAGATTCCGGATAACCCCCGCCTCCATGCAGAAGCGTAAAACGGATAGGAGCCAGACCGGCATAAAAAGTATATCCCCCATACTTCATTTGAAATTGTAATAATGCTTCAAATACCGGCGCATTATTCTGATCAAATATTCTTCTGATCACGGGCTCACTCACAGAAACGTGCTCCCTTTCAGAATTTTCCAGAAGACGTGTTGCTCTATTTGATAATGACATAATAGTAAATAAATGTGATAACAATACGGAGAATAAATTGATCTGCAGGGATTATAATAGAATGTCTTTTAGTCAAGAGATCTTCCTACACTGGTTCGATGACCGATGGCCGAGTGCCGCGCTTGGATGGAAGCCATTGCTGGTAAAAGGCTGACACTTTACAACGTGCTCCCGTCTTTACTCTCCGTCGATAACCATCAAATTCACCTCTCCATCCCCGATCCTCGATAAACCCGGAAAGAAATCCTTCGGCGTATATCCTGTCAATGCTTTAAAATCCCTGATCATGTGCGATTGATCAAAATAATTCGACATGGCAGAAAGCCGTGAAAATCCCGACTGAAATTTCTCCGGCTTATAGTGCTTCATTGCCCGTCTGAATCGCAGGATCTCCGGAACAGCGAAGGCGTTTTGCACAAATAACGCTCAAAATGCTGATGCAGGGTTTGCCTGCTGATACCATGAAGCCTGCAGATAGAAGCTATTCCCTGTTCATCCGGATCATCTTTATACAGCTGCTCCAGCACAGACGACAGAAAAGGATGCTGAAACCCGTTATACCTGCCCATCCAATACTTTTCCATTGCCTGAAGCTGCTCCGCTGTAGATGTCATTTTATAAATGCCGGACATTGTAGCCATAAAATCGGGATACGGATCAAACGGAGGGAAATGCCCCGGTGCCAGATCTTTCAACGGAGACGGCAGGAATGCATTGATGGACAGCGGCCGGAAAAGCGTGGTGATCTCATATATCGGACCTTCATACCGCACACAAACCGCTTTCTGAAATCGCCCTACAACACGGCTCTCCAGCACCCCATTCGGTTCATGCCGGATGATCACGGTATCATCCGTAACTTCACTCGTCGTGTCCGCATAAAGTGATACTGCCTGGTGCTCACCGGGAAACGTTAGATAGGTTGTGGGAGTAGCGTTGTCCGCCCGTCTGAGCACATAAAAACACGCTACATGCTGCTTTAATAACGGCGACTGTGGTCGATATACCTCGATTTCCATTTTCTTTAACCAGCGCCTTGACATTTGTACAATCAACGCAGCGGAAATTTACAGTTATTCGCTGAAAATATTACCCGCAATGATTCGACCCTTCCTGATATGCACTCTGGTGATGCTATTCTCTGCTTCCTCATTGACCGCACAAACAGATAAAGCAAGCATAAATAAGATCAGCCTGGAATTGGAAAAGATGGCACAGCACGATCACTTAAGCGGAGTGATCCTCGTTGCGAAAAACAATAAGATCCTTTATCAAAAAGCGTTTGGCTTCGCAAACAGGGCCGATCAGGTCCGTAACCAGCTCCATACCCGTTTCAACATGGCCTCGATGACAAAAATGTTTACCGGGATGGCCATTCTGCAATTAGCTGAAAGCGGTAAGCTTTCAATCGACCACATGGTGGGCAGGTATCTACCAGACTACCCTAATAAAACAATCGCGGATAGCGTGACGATCCATCAACTACTGACCCACACCGCCGGACTCGGGAATTTCTGGGAAGAGCTGGATAAAGTGCCGAAAGAAAAATATCTGTCCGTGGACGATTACCTACCCCTGTTTGCCAGCAAACCGCTTGCGTTCAAACCTGGAAGCCGTTATGCATATAGTAACGCCGGGTACATCCTGCTGGGTAAGATCATCGAACAGGTCAGCGGGCAAACTTATTTTGATTTTGTCCGGGATCATATTCTTCTACCTGCGGGCATGCTGGACACGGAGGCTTTTGAGCTGGACAATGCCCAGCCACGCATTGCTACCGGCTATACCATGTCACCTGAAAAACCCGGGCATTGGAAAAACAACAACTACGTAAATGTCTTTAAAGGCGGGCCAGCCGGCGGTTATTATACAACAGCAGAAGATCTTCTTCGGTTCTCAAAAGCAGTTTTATCTAATGTCCTGCTTAATAAACATTCAACCGGTTTATATCTGAAAGGAAAAGTAAAATACGACAGAGGATATTACGCTTATGGCATGAGTACTGATACACTCAACGGATATGGGATCCTGGGTCACACAGGAGGACATTTCGGCATTGCGAATGAGTTTTTCATTTGCCCGGACCTCGGCTATACCGTGATCATCATGACCAACGGAGAAGTCGAAAACTATTGGGATGCGTCGAATCTGATCAAATCAACTTTATTTGGTGCTACGACAGCGACGGACAAATATTACTTCACCAAAAAAGTGATCCGGGAAGTATCGGGTAACGGGGAAGAAGCCGGCTACAAGCTTGCTGTTGGAAAAGGGCCGTCGGACCAACTACGTGAGAGTGTAATAGACAGGTGGGCGTATCACTTATTATTTGATAAAAAAACACAGACGGCGATTGCATTGTTCAGATTGAATGTAAAATGCTTTCCGGGATCTTCATCTGCGCTGTACAGTCTTGCAGAGGGTTATCGCCTGACAGCAGACAAAACGAATGCGATCCGCATTTATGAGCAATACCTTTTGCTTGAACCCGATGATGCGGAAGCAAAAGAAAAATTGCACTCCCTGATGAAGAGCAACAATTGACGGTTACAGATCGTCATTATTTGATGCCACGCTGAAGCGAATCAGGAGCAAAAGTTGGCGAGATGGGGGGGAAGTTTAGAAGGTTTGGTAAGTTTAAAGGTTACAAAAGTTAGTATATCACAGAAGGTTTAATAAGTCCCGGGGCTCTATGTCTTCCCGGGGGGCGGGGTAATATGCACATCGCGCGCTGCGATCCTTTCACCGTCGCGCGCTACGATCCATTTACCGCCGCGCACGCTGCTTCATTCATTGCCGCGCGCGCAGGCCAGAAATGGGCATACGACAGCATCCGCATTGCTGCGTTTGACTGTCGTCGCCCACTTTCATTTGTATAATTCCACAATTCCTATCTCACTATCCCTTTTTTTGATCATACTAATAAATGAAAAAAAACGCACCGCCCTTTTCAGGACTGCCCTCCTCCACCAGTCCTGAAAATGACGGTGACTAAGAAATTTCTCTGTTGTAAATATCGCTGTACGCAAAAGGGAATCCATGGGAAAAACACAGGATCTCCCGGGAAAATAACGGAAGTATCACGGTGAATAGACGATCGGTAAGCTGAAGAACGCCCCTCAGTCTTTACTGCTCGCATCTGTTATCGCCATTAGCTGTAACAATGCTGAACAACCTGTGATCAAAGAAGATATCGTCGCTCCTTTTGATCTGACTGCTGCAAAAAAGAGATCGAGGCCGAAAACCGGAACTTCATGGAGCTCATAGCCAAAGGCGATTCCGTGGGCGTTGCCAACTCCTATACCACCGACGCCAGGCTGATGTTCGCCGGACCCGCTGTGACAGGAAGAGCTGGTATTCAAACAGTTTTTTCCGGCATTATCAATTCAGGAGTAACAAAAATTGATCTCAAAACGAATGACATATTCGGCAACGCCGATCTTTTGGCTGAGGATGGAATTGTAACTGTTTACGTTAAAGACCAGGCCGTTGCTGAAGAAAAGTACATCATCCTCTGGAAAAAAGAAGATGGCAAATGGAAAATATTGAGAGATATCGCTAACTCAAACACTGCTCCGCCAAAATAATACCTTCACCTTTATAAGATGTCCGGCAGATCCAGACTGGCTGTTTATACATCGACTTATGTGAGATATTGCTTTAGTTAAGACATCAGCAGTTTTTCATCCCGGAGCCTGCCCGCTGAAGCATAGCGCAGGAGGTGCCGGGCAAATTTCATTCATTATCGAATTTAATGCATGCAAGAGCCGGGTCCAATGTCGTTTAGCTAATTAAAGTCAAGCCTGGCGTAGAGTTCCCGTTTTAGTTCAAAAGATCTCCAGTAGCTGCTAAGTCAGCGGCAGTTTCGCAAACCATTTTACGATCGGATCCAAAAACGACAGGGAAACCCCGAAAATCAATAGCAGGTACACGATCACATCAATGATCAGAAAAGCCGGGAATAGCCACCTGCCCGACTTCAGCCTTCTTTCCATAATGATCAGTGTGATCAGTAGCGACAAGATGAGAAACACTCCTACTAAAAACCCGGCTGGCGCCATTCCTCTAAAGATTTGTCCTAAAAGCCTGAACAGTGCAGGTTCGATAAATACAATTCCCGTTATGATCATTGCCCTCGCATGGATCTGCACATTTCGCCGATGCCATACTCCTATAGAAAACGCAATCGCCAGCAGGAAAAAATCCCTGACCGGAAAAATCACCGCGGAAAAAGACCTCTCCTCCTCCGGCACCTTCTTCAGGCCGCTATTCATTATCAGCAGAACCGAGATCAGCATGACCGGCATCAGCAAATAGGTAAACTTTCCGATGAGCCGGTGAACAGCTAATTTCTTTTTCCTTATGAGCAATGGCTGGATGATCAGTGCCACCACCCATAAAACCATCATCACCGCATGAAAATGGAAGTAGAAGTTATAGTCATTCGTACCATTAAAGAACCGGGAAAAGTAGGAGGGCCAAAAGCCGGCAATGGCTAATGCCATCAATGCGATGAAATAATAGCCGGATCTATCAAAGCGGATTTTTGCAGCAATTGGTCGCATACACAAGTTTTAGACGTAAAAATTACCCGTTGCAGTATTTGCCGACTTCGGTTAAACTTCTTGAATTCCCGTCTACCAGTTTTTTCATCACACATAAAAATCGGCGTACAAATCTCTGGCGTAAACGCCAGTGATCTGAGGAGATTTTCATCATTTAAAACTTAAAAACGCCATTGAACAGGATAAATCCGGCAGAACAGGATGGATTTGACATTTCGCAAAAATCTTCCGTGAAAAGATTTTCAGAATGACAGCCTTTGAATAAAAAAGATCAACCACTGCAGGCTCTGCAGTGGTTGATCTTCAGACAAACCTATAATTCCGGTGTTATTGCTTTACCAGTTTTTGTATAACAATTTTGTTGTTTGTTTCTATTCTTACCGCGTAAGTACCTGGCGGCAATGCGGCAACATTCAGGCTATGGCTGTTACTCAACGGATTTGCTGTAAGCACCGGCTGGCCGGCTACATTGATCACCTGGATGCTTTTCATCGCGGTAGCTGATTGGATACGGACGATTGATTGTGCCGGATTTGGACTGACAATGATATTATCTGCAGATTCCATTGTCACCAGTCTTGTCCTGCTATAACTGCTGCGTCCGTCATGATCAAGCTGTTTTATCCGATAGTAATTATTACCTGCCGCAGGCGATGCATGCTTCTGATTGTATGTTTTATCAGCGCTCGCTGATGAACTGGGCTGTACTTCAAACAGTTTTTCAAAACTTCTTCCATCAGTTGCGTATTCCACTTCGTAACGGTTCACATTGACTTCGTTGGTCACCTTCCATTGCAAAGCAGTTTCCCTATTGACGATCTGCGCCGTAAAGCCCAGCCAGGTTACCGGCAAAACACCACCTGCTGTCAGGAAGACCGGTGTGGACATAGTGTCTACAAATGCGCCGCCACTTGTATAAATACCTGTTTTTAAGAAGCCGCCGCAGCCGTCGGTTTTTACAATATCATCTATATACCAGCCGTCTATACCCAGGCCTGAATCACTAACACTCCTGAACCGGAACTGCACAGGTGTTGTGCCAAGAGAGCTAAGATCAACCATCACAGGAGTGAACGTATAATTGGTGCCCGAGAACGCGCGTCGTCCAACAAGAGCCGTACCGGAACCCAGGGTAAGAGCCGGATAGTTGCCAAGGATGATCAATGGCGACGCGTCCAGCCAGGTGGTCCCGCCGTTGATGGAATATTCTATCACGCCTCCGTCATAACCAAGTTCGGTATTGTAATGGTGCCAGAAAGACAGCACACTAAGGCTTGTGCCGGCAACAGGGGTCAGGACAGGAGAAGTCAGTGTATTCTCGGAAGGGGTGGCAGGAGTTCTGCTGAACCAGGAGTTAACAGGACTGTGAGAATAGGTTGTATTACTAACCCATCCAGACGTACCGGCTGATACCAAACCACCGGAAGTATTAGCGTCCCGGTCATCATTGACTGGTGTATTGACCAGACAGCTGATCGATGGCGTTTGTACGGTAATGGAAAATGTTTTTGCTTCACTGGCCGCAAAGGAAGTAGCAGGGAAACTAACCACATTGCCATTCACTGTAGCGCCAGCGGGTGAGCTGCTCACAAAGGTGAAGCCGGCTGGCAGCGTATCTCTTACGATCATATTGGTCAAAGGAGCACAATCGCAGGCAAGCTGATGTGTAATGGTTCGCTGCGAAGACTCAGTCAGTTGTACGGGTCCGCTGTACGCGACCCGCAAGGTAGCAGGAAGGTCAAATGCCGCTGTTTGATCTGTGGCGACTGTACTATAACCCTGTCTGGCACTATAGCCCATTCCTCTCCTCGCAAATGCATTCCAGATGGCGCATCGGTGTTCGTTGCTATACAATATGGAATCAGCCATCAGGATGGCATCTCTTGCATCTAAAAAGCCGGGTGAGCATGTCTGCAATTTCATCCCGGTCATGACCAGGTTTAACGCAACTACATTACCTTTTGTACTTGCTGCATTATAAATGTTGGTTTCAATGCTGTTGGTCTGCTGGATGATATTCCAGGTCATGTCCCACAATGCAGCGCACCATACTTCACCAATGGCATGGACCGCCGTGTTTGAAGCCACGTTCGCATAGGTAAGCGGGTTTATCGACATATTGGTAGAATAAGGATAGCGGCGGATCCCGGGGCCGTTGACGGCCATCTCCGATGCATAGTTTCCCATTGTCCGCGGATTGGCGCCTGCATTCAAGGCTGTATTTGCCCAATCAGTGGTTAACATCAATGCCAGGTAATCGCTCCAGCCTTCACCACCCTGTTCTGCGTTTCCTAAACAGCCCGAATTGGCCGGACCACCGGTCAGCCTGTTCGACACACCATGTCCGTATTCATGTGTGATTATACCATTATCCAGGTCTCCATCTCTTCTTATGCCGCCTTCGAGTGTGATGCTTACCGGCATATTGGCGTTATTGTAATTGATGATCGTAGAGGCAGTCGCTGTCGTTATTGAAATGCAGGGAATAGTGACGGTAGCATCTGTGCCGCCCAGGCCAAGAATGTTATCATAATACAGCAGCGCGCCGATCGCACCGGCATTCTGGGCATTTTTGACTTTTAAAATAAAGTTGCAGACTGTTGCGTCTATCAGCGCGAATTTACCTGCCAGCCTGGATGCATCACGCGAAGCGGCACAGGCAGTGTTATATGTTGGATCAGTATCATACACTACCACCAGACCGCTGCGCGGTCCGATATCCGCCAGTTTGTTGGGCGCTGTAAAGCTGTTCTCCCGTGTGGGTATATTGGTGATGTTTACTGGGCTGGTGATCGAAAAAAGCGGCTGCGTGTTATACAGGTACATCTGCATTCTGCCACTGCTTCCGTCCGCTGGTGTACTGAAGTTGGCATTATTATATCCTGAATTATCCTGTGCATTGGCCATTACATGATCATTGCCGGTACCACCTCTCCCTATGTTATCTGTTTGAAAATTACCTGCTGCTTCCGTAAAGCCATACTGATAGGTAACATCATGAATAATATTATTCCAGTAAAACAAATTATCCAACACGGCTTTTTTTGTTTCTATACTCAGATGCGGTTGAACTCCGGCTTCCAGGGTATGGATAAAACTCAGATCCGGTGTGGGAGTGGCAGAAGTATCCGGCCAGTTGTTGGTCGCATTGGGCGTATTACTGTTATCGCGATCCAGGAAGGCAAAAGCGTTGTTGCCTCTTGTGACCGTATAGTTATTGGTGCCATCAAAATGCCAGCCATGAGTAGTTGCGTTGTTACTTGGACCCGCCAGTTCCCATGGATTGACGCTATTCGCAAAGGAACCATGTATTGGGCTTTCATACGGAAACGGGATCACCCTGTATGTGGCAGTGGTCACGTTGGGAGGGGTATTACCGGCGGCTTGACCGGTAGGACTCAGCAAACCTGCACCCCATGAAAAAAGCCGCTTTTTTTGTTTCCGCCCGGATCCGACAGATAAGCTGTTTTCACGGATCTCATTATTTTCTTCATACACTGTCCAGTTATTTTTTTCAAGGTATTCACCGGTCAAGGCATCAATGCGCACATTCCACCAATCGTTGGAGCCTGCCACATCAATGCTGACGTTCCAGGCAAGTTTTAATGTTTTTCGATCTGCATCGGGTACAAAAAACAAGGTCGTTTCAATATCTTTTTTAGCAATTCCCGAACGGCTGATCTTATAACTTTTTGTGTTCAAAAAATCATCCGAAACGGTGGTGAAAGCCGCGCGGTCATTCAGTTCCAGGTGTTTCGCGGATGTACGAACAGCATCGATGGGTGTTTTCGATGGTATGATGGTCTTTATTTTATTTCTAAGATCCGGAACAAATGCTCCCTGACGCGATTGCACCAGCCCATTCCTGATAGCACCCGAAATTATTGTATTGTATACCCTGATCCCCTGGTAAGCCTGTTGCACATACAGGTAAGTAATGCCGCTTACATTATCCGTGTAGATATCGGTAATGATGGCATCATTAATATCGGCTTTGGAAATCCCTAAGGCCGATGCATTTTTCTCGAGCAGTTCACGATTGGTTTTAACTTCATTGGGTAACCCTTTTAACGACTGACCCTCCACTTTGATAGTCGTGCCACATAGCAGCAAACTTGCAGTAACGCAGGCAATGTAAAATTTTAATTGCATGAATCAAGATTAGATAATGAGTGTGATGATACCTGTAGATTTTGCAAGGGAAGTGGATAGGCGTTTTATCGCCGGTATAAACATAACATAGGAAGAGGAGGTTGCAGGACCGCAAAGACAAAACGCTTATAAAACTGTCCAAAAGCAGGGAATTACTTATCCGGATTAGATCTCATGCTGCGGTCGACAATGCCTTGCTGATCATACAGAAGCAAAAGCGTGCATATGTTTATCAATCCATCATATTTCACTGACTGCTTTTCCCTGATCTTTTGTGGTATAGCGACAGATGAATATAAAGAATCTTTTTAAAATTCAATTTTTTTGACAGTGATTTTATGTGCAAATAATATGGCGACGGGAAAGAGGCGTTACTATTGATTGGTCGCACTTTTGATGACTTGTGGGTCTTGCCTTGTCGGGCGGCCGCTCTTCCCTTAAATAGATTTACAAAAGAGTGCGGTGACTCACATGTTGTCAAAGCCCGGGCCAAGCATTATAAAAATGGGAAAATAAAGTTTACTCACTAAAGTTTTAAACCCAAAAGGGACATCCGAGAGTTCATTCAAATCCATCTCAAGTTTGGCGGTATTGTCATATGCCAATTTGCTTTTTACATCACTAGAAATAAACCGGAAATTAACAATGAGGAAGATTCGAATCGGTTTAACAGGATTGAGGAAATTAGTGACAGTAATATTGAGATGGTCTGGATCGGGCCTCTTGGCGTTTTTGTTCTATAGCGTTTATTCAGTCTGTAAGTTTTATTTTAAATCGAAGGCGAAAAATAGGTATCAGTTGAGGCGCTCCACCTATTCTTATCTGTAATTAGATAAATAGTATAAAATATGATGCTTTCAAAGTCCAATCATTTTCCTCCAAAGGATAGCATTTGGGCATTCCGGATCAATCCCGCTTGATTTTGATTCGACAAAAGGTAACCATTGCCAATCTTCAGCGCCGACACATCCAATTTGTACCCATCTGGCAAGAAATTCAGTAAATGAGTTGGCCATCGTGTAGCCGTGCCCTTCACCATCATCGTGACTCAAATAAATGATTTTCCCTGTATTTTCTGGAGACAGATCAATAGAAAGAAAGTCACCGTTTCCAACTTCCTGAAATACAAATTTATTATGCCATATCTTGTCGTAAGAGTCGCCTGGATTTGGAAATACTTCCCTTATCCAGCCATCTTTATTATCGTTTAATTCTTTTAAAGAATCAAGCCCCCAATTCATGTTGCCACAAAACAGCCCCCTAAACTCATTAGGTAGGGTAAAATCATCGGGAAGAACCCAGGTGCATTGAACCTTCGCCGATAAACTTCTTAGGATGGCTCTGAAATCGTCCGGGATTTGCAACTTCAGCATTTCTTCGACTATCGCTACCTCTTGTTCCTCTGCCGGGGGAGCAAAGATTAACTCATGGGTGTCACACCCCAGGCAACGTGTTTTTGCAAGAACATCTTGGAGCTTTTCTTTCATTTACTGAGATCCTCGGTTTTAAAACTCATTAACAAAAATTATCTGCCGTTCATTAAAGATGTAATTACATTAAGTCCTTCAAAAGCCTCAGCTGGAAATTCATGATTTATCCATTTTTCCTTATACTCCTCATGAGAATGTCAATTAAGTAAATCTCGAATACCTTCAAAGACAACAGTACTGAAATTTTGAATGGTGCCCTCCTCCCTGTATATAGGTTGCGTATCAGTTGGCAGCCTTTGTTCGCCCTGTAAGAGCGACCATTCATCAGACCAATATATCTCTGTTAACAGAAAATTATCAATTTTTCTGAGATAAAGACAATGCTCTCCAGGCTCATCCGCAAATACAATGTCTAATTCTGTTTTGGAGCCATCTGATAGCGATGCAAGCCCAGTACAAAGTTCAAAGAGAGGATCACTAAGATAAGAAACCTCAAAAGAGATTTCCTGTGAGTCACTAACGAACCGCGCTTCCGCCCACCCTGCTCCGGTTAAATAATAATTGAAATGCCTAATCATTGTACTATAAATCCGTTTTACTTAAAAGAAAAATCTTTCCTTTCTTCTTTAACTCAAATTCGAAACAGGCGCAAGCCGCTGGGAGCCTGACATTACCTTCAATTTTCGTGCAGTTCGTTGGAGTACTAAGAGCGCAAAATCACTCGGTGCCTTATAGCCGATGTTAATAGTTCTAATTTCCCGTACGAACAGTTTGCCAAAAACAGGCGGCGCGGAGCAGTGTTGAAAAACACCGGAGCTCTCATGTAACGCTACACTTCTGCCATTCACCATACAAATTTCGTTTGAGCTTTTTGAAAAGACTGAAAACCAACCGCCTGTTTGCTGCAGGAATTAAAACCTGGCGAAAAACGAGAAAAGCCTAAAAGTCAACGACTTTCAGGCTTTTTAAATCATTCTGATTCCTGTAAGAATTAAAGGTTGTAGTCCCGACAGGAATCGAACCTGTATCAAAAGTTTAGGAAACTTCTATTCTATCCATTGAACTACGGGACCAGACTTATCAACCTTCACTAACGCTATGGCTGACAAGCAGGGGCGCAAAAATAACGGTTTCCATGCGAATTTCCTTTCCATTAAAACAGATTCTGCCGCTCCTTTATCAGCCTTCGCTAATTCTATAGCTGATACTCCTCACCACCCCATGCAATCCGATCAGGTCGTTTCTGCTTGCAAAAACACTTAGAAGTGCGCGTGAACCTACTACAGCAACAGATCAAGAACACATCAAACACTGCTCTAACACCTGTTAAACCGAAAATAATCAACGTATTATGCTCACTCATGGCTGCAAAATCCTATCCCTGAAAATATTTTGAAATCGCCTGATGCTGTTGACACAGGGCTGTCACTAGCCCTTCGTTGCTTTGTATGGTCAACGAGATCATAAACCATAAAACCAACGAATATGTCAACAGCAACATTGAACCCGGCATCAACCGCCACCGCACTTACCATGGACCAGGTATTCAAACACTGGATGGGGCATCGCAATCTCACCCGCAAGATGATCGAAAAATACCCGGACGAACATCTCTTTACTTTTTCCGTTGGCGGAATGCGCCCTTTTGGCGAACTCGTACTCGAATTCCTGGAAATGGGCGTCCCTTCGCTGCATGGTGCGGCCTATAAAGAATGGAAGAAAACAGAAGAGCTGCCCGCGCTCGCTCAGTGGAAAGATAAACCAACGACCAAAAAGGAACTCCTCGACCGCTGGGACCTCTCTACCAAAGAACTGCAACGCATCTGGCAGGATCTGACGCCTGAACGCATGCAGGAAGAAGATGTCGCCTTCGGCCAATGGCCCGGCTCTATGCACTGGCTGCTGTTCTATGTGATCGATAATGAGATCCATCACCGCGGACAGGGATACGTTTACCTGAGAGCGCTGAACATTGAGCCTCCTTACTTCTGGGAACGCGAATGACCGCCAATGGCCGCGAATGGCCGCGAATGAACACGAATGGGTCGTTTAAACAGGGAGCAAACTATCAGAGATATTTAGCTTCATTTTCACGAAGAACCAGCACTGTAGGACATCATTCGCGAAAATTCGCAGCCATTAGTGAACTATTCGCGTTTTCGTGCATTATTGGCGTACCAACTAATTTCTCAACTGCAAATACTTTAGATATGACGACAACGATGAGCAAAACGACGACACAGACGAATTCCACCCAACCTATTTCAATCACACCAGAAGTTATGCTGGCCTACTGGCAGGATGAACGATTGCAGACCAGGCAGTTAATCGAATCTTTCCCGGAAGATCACCTGTTCTTTTATTCTATGGACGGCATGAAACCATTTTCAGAGCTTGCCTGGGAGATCATCAGCATGAGTATCCCCGCAGCAATCGGTATTACGAGCGGACACTGGCAACCGACAGGCAGCTTTAGCCGGTCATGGAATACAATAGCGAAACCACTGAATAAGAAAGATCTGCTGACGCGATGGGATGATACAACCGAAGAGATCAATCGCCTTTGGGAGAATATGCCAATCGAGCGGCTGAATGAAAAACAAACTGTTTTCGGTCTTGGCTCAGGCCCGGTATACTCCTTTGTTTTAAGGTATATAGACCAGGAGATCCAGCACCGTTGCCAGGGAATTCTTTACCTGAAATCTTTAAGCCTAAAGTGATCGGTCAACATTAAACAATGGGCAACAGAGCGAATATGTTCTGTTGCCCATTGTCGTTTTTATATTTTAAAATACTTTTAGTGCTATGAAAAGACTTCCATACATCATAGCGGTCTTACTTGCCTGCCTCAACCACGCAAACGCTCAGCAAAAAAAGCCTATGCCCCAACTCAATCATATCGCCATTTATGTAGTGGACCTGGAAAAAAGTACCCGTTTCTACCAGCAGGTGATCGGCCTGGATACAATTCCAGAACCATTCCATGATGGCCGCCACGCCTGGTTCAGCATCGGTGCCAAAAGCCAGCTGCATATTATCAGCGGAGCTGCCCAGCCAACAGCCCACAATAAAAACGCCCATCTCTGCTTTTCGGTCCAATCCATCGAAGATTTCATCATTGGCCTGAAAGCCCATAAAGTTCCTTTTGAAGACTGGGCCGGTACCCAATCAGCCGTCACTACCCGTCCGGACGGGGTAAAACAGATCTGGTTCCGGGATCCTGATGGGTATTGGCTCGAAATTAATGACGCGAATGAACACTAATGGCCACGAATCGCGAAGGAACACCAGTGCCCGCTAAAGAACCCTAAAAGACTAAAATAGAATTAGTTATATTCTATTCAACATAGTTAAACAAATACATACCAGGCCATTCTGAAGGACTTTCAACCAAACAGACTCTATTCGCGCTTATTCGCGGCCATTGGTGTTCATTCGCGTATTATCTTTGCGGCCTTATGAAGTTTTACAACCTTTTGATCAAGTATCGCCTCTGGATAGGCATCGTGCTTGCCGTACTCGGTGGCTATGTTAACTATGCAGCCGGCTTCTGGCCCGCATTCCCGCTTTATTTTGTTGGACTGATCCTGATTCTGGGACATTTCTTCTTCGGACCGCTACGCCTGATCCAGGAATACATGGAAACCGGCGATATGGATGGCGCTGAAAAAGTACTGGCATCTATACAGTTCCCCAACCTGCTTTACAAGCCCATCCGCTCTGTGTACTACACACTGAAAGGAAACATCGCGATGATGAAGCAGGATTTTGACGGTGCAGAAAAAATGATGAAGAAAGGCCTCGACCTCGGCATGCCAATGAAAGAAGCTGAAGGCGCCAGCATGCTTCAGATGGGAATGATCGCCATGCAAAAAAATGACCTGAAACAAGCTGAATCATACATACGCGGAGCGATCCGCAAGGGTCTTCCTGATAAAGAAAATGAAGCTGCCGCCTACCTGCAGATGTGCAGCATCATGATGAATAAAAGGGAATTCCGCGCAAGCAAGGATTTCTTCCGTAAAGCAAAAGCACTGAAACCAACTACTCCTCAGATCGTTGATCAGATCAAACAGATTGAGAAGTATATCTCGAGAATGCCGGGATAATACAAAGCCAAAAGCCCAAACTAAAAAAGCAAAAAATACAAACACACCGGATTGTATTTTTTGCTTTTTTAGTTTGGGCTTTTGGCTTTGTATCCGCTAATTCATCTTCTCAAAATGCGCATCCATTTTCTTTGCCTTCTTATAGTAATCCAGGACTAACACCTGCCCCTGTTTGCCAGGAAGAACCGATGTTTGTGACGCGTCAGATTTCGTATTGATCTTGTCAGTAGTGATCTTTCCATTATGATAGCTGATCGAATTGAACGTTCCGCCTTTATAATCCTTTCCTTTTACATAGTCAGAATAGCAAACAGTGAACGATTCTGCATCAGCACTTAATTGTGAATAAGCGTAATCAAAATCACCAAACGTATACTTCAGCAACTTACCGATCAAAGGAGTACTCACGAATTCCATACCGCTTGCCAGCTCCACCTTATTCGGTTTTTTCTCATAGATCTTTGCATCTTTTACATTGAAATCCTTATCAAATTTGATGAGGATCATGTCAGTTACTTTTACTTTAACGGTGCTGATACCTGCACGGCCTGCTGTCGCAACCTGGGAAATGATACCAAGCGCACTGGCTGTTTTCTGATACCCCTCTCCGATCGCAAAGATGGATCCATCCGCAGTCTGGAACATATTGTGCACATACATGAATCCGAAATCTTCGATCTTTCCTTTGGAACTCACACTAAGATACTTTCCAAATGACTGGCCCCATCCGCAATATTTCTCGCTCAGCACTTTTCCTTTTTCATCAACACCCCAGAAAGCAAATCCAAGTGATTTGTCTTTGACGATGTTACCGTCTGGACTAAAATATTCACCATAGATATAAGCTTTGCCGTCATTCATAACGGACATACTCGCCGGGTAGAATTTGTATTCCTTCTCCTCTGTAGAAACCTCAAACAATTGCTTTCCTGTTTTAAGATCGAGACCAACGAGAAATGAGTTCGGCTTGCTATCCATCATGCTTCCGAACTTCAAAACCTCCATATACACAACATCGTTGAACGTACCAAGGTAGTCACCAATAAATTTCTTTGCCCCAACTGTCGGAATGTACGTCCATTGCTTTCTTTTATCCGTACCGAAATAGTCAAGCTGGAAAGTATAGTCCTTTTCCTCACGGCTGGGCATATTGGAAATAAAGCCGGCGCCATTGATAGGATACAGACCTTTCATTGTGCGGTCGTCGTCATCCATTGCGAGATAGGTTGTTTCCAGGTAACGCCTTTCCTTTTTACTCAGCTCCCTGTTGTACGTGAACTTTCTTTTCCCGTCCGCACCATATACCTGGTATTCGAACGTGCGCGCATCGCTGTTATAGAAAAGAAAGATCAGGTCGGTTCCATTGAATGAGGATTCAAGGATCGTCACATCTTTTGAATCCTGGAATTTGATATCCTTTAGTTTTTTCAGGTTATTATCGGTGATCTGAAGCGTGTATTCATTTGTTTTTCTGTCGATCTTGTCGCTTACATAAAAGAAGTAGTATCCTTTCACTTCGCTTCCTTCTCTGATCGCATCAGAGTTGCGAAGGGTCATTTTGTAAACGTTCTCGATCGAGAGTTTTTGTGCATTGAGTGCCGTAATGCCGGTGATGGCAAGGCATAGGGCAACCAGGATCTGTCTCATGTCTGTTTGATTTGTTTATTGTGGTGGTTTATTTACGTACCTGTGCTTTCTGACCTTCTTTAACGAAGCCGGGGTAATCTTTCATTTCTGCCGCGTAATAAGAACAGAAATGATAATTGATGTTAGCGATCTCTTCCAGGCGTAACCGGTCAAGCATCCGGAGAAGTAAATTGTATTCTGCGGGGTATCCGGGTGTTTCTTTTTCTATCGCCAGTCCTGCTTTATGATCTTTCTGTTTGTCATAGATCAGGTTAAGGCAACGGGCGATCGAAAACACGGCGGTTCTTCTATATTGAGGCGATTGCAATAAAAGCAGGTTATAATACAGGTTCCGGCTGAGTTGTTCGTCGCGATAACACTGCTCCGCAATCTCGTAATGGAACTCCGTTTTCAGTTTATGGAATATATTCCTATCTACAACAAATGACGTTCCGGCTCCTGCTGTCTGTGCAATGGAATCCTGCAGCATTTCGATCCGCAACCGGCAATCAGGGTGTGTTTTCAATGAGTCCGTTCTCTTGTCTTCACTTTCCTTCTGATCCATTTCGCTAAAGATCATCGATTCCTTTTGGACCCATTTTTTCCGGAAAGGATACTCATTAAAATGAAATACCTGTTCCAGTTTCAGCGGTTGGAACAAAGTAGCATTGTCAATACTATCGAGCAATTGTAAACATGATCTGATACCTTCCGTGCTGAATTTTGTATTCTTCAATAAAGAAAATGCAAACCTGTCAGCCTCGGCTTCATTGGCCCGCATATGACGACGGCGGCTGAAGATATTATTGAGTGATAACGAATCCAGCTGCGTGTTCTTCCGGAATTCTGTGGTGGAAAGTCTTTTCAGTTCGGACTGGTATGCCGTGCTGTTGATCGTTTCCACATATTTGCGTATCGCTTTACCTGAATGATCAAGATAGTAGTGCGCGAGTTCGTGACAGATCACAAAAGCGAGCTCCGCTTCATTATTGAAATACACAAACAGACCGGCATTTACGGCAATACTGCCATCGCCCATACTGTAGGCATTGGGCCACCAGTCGCGGGAAAACACGATCCGTGCATCAATATTCGCCAGTGGTGGATTTCGGGAAATGATCTCTTGAACGATGGATTGCAGATACTGATGAACAGCAGGCGCTGTTACAACCCGACCGCTTTTCCATAGACCGGCGATCTCTTCAAATTGCTCCTGGTAGACTTTCTTAAAATCGGAAGCAAACGTCTTATCAGAATTCTTTATTACATCTTCTTTCTTTTTCAGGCTCTGTTCGAGATAGCCCTTCCTGACAAGTGTATCATCCTGCTGAAAAGAATAGATCGCATTATCCTGCGCGTTTACGGAAAAAACAAGTAGCTGGTAAATCAGCACGCAGGCAAAGCTGCGGCGACTAAAATAAGGTTTACGATACATGGTGGTGGTGGCGACAAAGATAAAAAACGGATCTGAAAATTCAAACGGCCTAAAAATTTAATAGTTCAATGGTTTAACAGTGCCGGATCGCACTATTAAACCATTGAACTATTAAACGGCTAAACCATTAAACTTAGTAAACACTGCTAATCCGCCTGCTTCAGCGACTTCACCGGGTTTACCAGGGCAGCTTTTACAGACTGGAAACTGACCGTCACGAGTGCGATCAATACCGCCAGCAATCCGGAGACAAGGAATACCGTCCAGCTCAGATCAGTTCTGTATGCGAAATCCTGCATCCATTTATTCATTACAAACCACGCGACAGGGATCGCGACCAGGATGCCGACCAATACCAGGCGGAGAAAATCTTTAGCGAGTAGTAAGATCATACCGGACACTGAAGCTCCCAGTACTTTCCGTACGCCGATCTCACGGGTCCGCAATTGCGCAGTATAAGCGGTCAAACCAAGCAATCCCAAACAGGAAATAAGAATGGCAATGCCCGCGAAAATATTGAACAGGGTGCCGGTTCGTGATTCCGTTTGGTAAAGCTGGTTGAATGTATCATCCAGGAACGTATACTCAAATGGATATTGGGGGTTATACTTCTTCCATTCAACTTCCGCTGCCGCAATAACACTTGCAGCGTCCTTACCTGTAGTTTTGATATGCATCCGGTAGAACTGACTTGGCCTGTAGTAAAATATCACCGGCTCGATCGTTTTTCTCATGGAGGCAAAATGAAAATCTTTTACCACGCCGGTAATTATCCCATCCACATCCCAGAGCTTGAATCTTTTGCCGATCGGATCCTTGATCCGCGCATTGCGAACCGCTGTTTCATTTAATATAAAATGCATTGAATCCGCCGGAAGGCCAGAGAAGTTCTTCCCTGCCGCCATGTCAATTTTAAAGAACGGGATATAATCTTTATCTACCGGTACGGGATAGATCATCAGGGTTTCCCCAACCTGTTTCCCGTCAAAATCGTTATTGCCCGTCTGTGCATTATAACTAACGATCTGTTCATTGTTTGACCTGGTTATATCCACCACACCGGGCTGCTTCAACAGGTTTGCTTTCACAGCATCATAGTGCTTGCCCATATATCGCATGCTGAAGGACAACACGTTTTCTTTATCATATCCCAGTTGTTTTGAACGAATAAAGTTTAACTGCCGTCCGATCACAAATGTTCCCGCGATCAGGATCACTGAAAACGCGAACTGTACGATCACCAATGCCTTTCGGAATACCACGTCATTGATGCGTAACGCAGCCTTCCCCTTCAATGCTTTCAATGGTTCAAAAGAAGACAACAATAATGCAGGATAGATGCTTGACACCAGCAGCGTTGCCAGTACACATCCGCCGATCACTATCCACATATTCATGTTTCCTATATCGAACTGAAGCTGCTTTCCGGCTATACTGTTGAACACCGGCAATAAAAGCGGGATCAGTGCGATCGCTGCTACTGACGCGATGAAGAATAACACGACAGTTTCCAGTACAAACTGAAGAAACAGCTGCATCTTACCGGCACCGATGATCTTGCGAAGACTGACTTCTTTCGAACGGAGCATCGCGCGTGCCGTTGAAAGATTCACATAGTTGATGCAAGCTATCACCAGTATCAGCACCGCGATGATCGTGAACATCCTGACCGTTTCCATCCCGGCATCGGTTCCATCCGATTTGTACAAATGCATTTTTGCCACAGGCAATGTCAGATAGGCTACATCGGTATCTTCCGGGCGGATCCGGAGATGGATATTGCGAAGCTTCGTGCTAAGGTCCGTCAGCGAAACTGTCGGGCTAAGCAACAGGAAAGTATTGTAATTATAATCGCTGAAATCTGTATCAAGCGTCATCCCGTTCTTCTTCCCGGGTCCATACAGTTTGCTTGCATAGAGAGAGAGCGGGAACATCATTTCGTAATTGAAAGCAGAGTTATGTGGAAAGTCTGCGATGACACCGGTGACAGTAAACCGGGTAGTGTCTTCCGAAGTGATCACCTTCCCGATCGGATCGCTGTCGCCAAAGTATTTCTTAGCTGCGGATGCAGTTAATACCACTGATTGATTATCAGGAAAAGGGTTTTCCTTATTTCCTTTGATCAGACCGAAATCGAACAAACTGAAAAACGATGGATCTACAAAATAACTTTCCTTTTGATAAATGGTCCGGTCACCGGTTGTAAACTGATCATAGAAATAATTGTAACAAACCCGCGTAAAGCCTTTCACTTCCGGTAATTCCTCCGCAGCAAGCTTGCCGATGGGAGACGCGGTATTCTGCCAGATCTGAATGCTGCTGCCCGTTCCCACCCGGTTCTCCAGCTTATACAGGTTCGCCGCTTTCGAATGGAATGCATCATAACCCGTTTCATCCTGTACCCATAATAAGATCATAATGCCGACACAAAGCCCCGCAGTAAGCCCGGCTATGGTAATAACTGAATAGAATTTGTTCTTAACCAAATTCCTCCAAGCTGTTTTGAAATAATTCTTTAACATATATTGATAGTTA
This sequence comes from Terrimonas ginsenosidimutans, assembly GCF_022012415.1. GTDB lineage: Bacteria > Bacteroidota > Bacteroidia > Chitinophagales > Chitinophagaceae > Terrimonas_A > Terrimonas_A ginsenosidimutans. Next base: position 55,951 of record NZ_JAKLTR010000003.1, on the reverse strand, counting down.
ATGATCGGATGCACTCTTCCGCAGGATCATTTACGAAGAAAATGCCAGAACTATAAGCGATTGTTTATCAGCCATAAATCTATTTATACGAACGATATAACCGTCCGCTTTTGATACTACCGGTGTTCAGTAACAGCTCATTGGCAATAAACGATCAAATTCCCTCCGATGCATACCTCGCGGCCTTCCCCGGCTTAACAGCTAACTCTTAATAGAAAAGAAGACCTCCGGTTGACAGTCATAAAGTCTCGGCAACCGGGGCGGTTTGATCACTAAACGACATTACATTTACATAAATTAGATCACTTAATCTCAATATGAAAAAGATACTGTTTGTTTTACTGTCAGCTACGCTTGGCAACCTTGTTTTCTCCCAGAAAAATGATCTCGCGCTTATTCCCGAACCCGTATCGGTGACGCAGGGTTCTGGAAGCTTTGTTTTGAATGCGTCAACAAAGGTATTGCATGCACCGCCTTCGCTTGATACGATCGCGAATATGCTGGCGGCACGTTTGAAACAGGCAACAGGATTCAGGATCACTACCGGTTTGCAGACACAGAACCAGTCAAACAAAAACACCATCGCCCTCGTGCTTACCGGGGATGCCAGTATTCCGAAAGAGGGGTATCAGCTTGAAGTAACGGCAAATAACGTTTCGCTAAAAGCGAAAGATCCTTCCGGCATTTTCTACGGTATTCAGACATTATTGCAATTACTCCCGAAAGAAATTGAATCAGCATCAGCGGCCACTGCAAAATGGGAGATCCCGGTCGTTAAGATCAGCGATCATCCTCGTTTTGGCTGGAGAGGTTTAATGCTTGATGTTTCCCGCCATTTCTTTCCGAAAGAAGAGGTGAAGAAGTTCATCGATCAGATGTCCCGCTATAAATTCAATGTGCTTCACTGGCATCTTACCGACGACCAGGGCTGGCGCGTTGAAATAAAAAGCCTGCCGAAGCTTACGGAAGTTGGTGCCTGGCGCGTAAATAAAACCGGAACCTTCGGAAGATTTTCGGTCCCTGCAGCAGATGAACCGCGCGACTATGGCGGGTTTTATACCCAGGATGATATCCGGGAGATCGTTCAGTATGCAAAAGAAAGACAGATCAATATTCTTCCGGAAATAGATGTGCCCGGTCATAGCATGGCCGCCATTGCAGCCTATCCCGAACTCACCTGCACTCCGGGCACCTATGTCGTCAATTCCGGTGAACAATTCATGATCTGGCCTCCGGGCGGTCATTTCTACGGAACAGTCGACAACTCACTTTGTCCGGCAAATGAGAAGGTTTATGAATTCATGGATAAAGTGTTTACGGAGATCGCGCAGCTCTTTCCTTTTGAATACATACACATGGGCGGCGATGAAACGGCGCGCAACTTCTGGGAAAAATCTGATGCCATAAAAGCATTAATGCAAAAAGAAAAACTGGCGAACCTGGATGAAGTGCAAAGCTACTTTGTCAAGCGCATGGAAAAGATCATAAATGGAAAAGGGAAAAAGATGATCGGCTGGGATGAGATCCTGCAGGGAGGCCTTGCGCCCAATGCTGCTGTTATGAGCTGGCGGAACATGCAGCATGGCGCTGAAGCTGCCAAACAGGGTCATGAAGTTGTAATGACACCTACCGAATTCGTTTATCTTGATTATATGCAAAGTGATGTAACCATGGAGCCGCCGGTGTATGCATCACTTCGATTAAAAAAGACATACCAGTTCGACCCACTGCCTGAAGGTGTGGATCCAAAATGGATCAAAGGCGGACAGGGAAATCTTTGGACGGAACAGGTTTACAATATCCGCCAGGTTCAATACATGATCTGGCCACGTGCATTTGCCTTATCGGAAGTGTTATGGAGCCCGAAGGATAAAAAGAACTGGAACGCGCTCGTTCCAAAAATCGAAGCTCAATTCAAGCGGTTCGATGTTGCGAAGATCAAATATGCACCGAGCATGTATGACCCGGATCTCAAAGTAAAGAAAGTTGATTCAACCAATGTATCCGTAGAATTGATCCCGGAAATCGAAGGACTGACATTACATTACAGTTTCGACAACTCTTACCCGGATGAGTTCTATCCATCATACAAACAACCGCTGACTGTTCCAAAGGACGCTTCCCTGATGCGCGTGATCAGCTACAGGAATGGAAAGCCTGTTGGCCGCATGATCAGCATCACCGTAGCGGAACTCAAAAAGCGGGCAGGGATCAAGTGAGGTGATCAGGTTTAAAAGTTTAAGGGTTCAAGGGTTTAATAGTTGGTAGTGTTGCAATTCAGGAGTCATTCCTTTATTGCCGTTCCAGCAACTATTAAACCCTTAAACTTTTAAACGGGGAACCTTATAAACTGCTTACTTTTACGTTCCTCAAAACTTCATCCCTTGAATCGCATTGACCGGGTAACAGCCATCCTCATCCAGCTTCAATCACGCAAAGTGGTAAAGGCACAGGATATCGCGGAACGCTTTAATATCAGTTTACGCACTGTTTACCGTGATGTGAAAACACTCGAAGAAGCCGGTATACCGGTACTTGGTGAAGCAGGTGTGGGTTATTCGATCATGGATGGCTATCGTTTGCCTCCAGTGATGTTTACGAGGGAAGAAGCCACCGCCTTTCTTACTGCAGAAAAACTGATCGAAAAACTGGCGGATTCTTCCACGGATGAAAGTTATAAATCGGCAATGTATAAGATCCGCGCCGTATTGAGAGGGACGGAAAAGGACTTCCTGGAAAATCTTGATGAACATATTCAGGTGTATAGAAGCCGCCGGAACAGGCATGCTACCTTCGAGGTAAACCCGATCCAGACCATTTTAAAGAGCATTGCGGGAAAGAATGTGATCTCTATCAAATACTTCGCCCAGCACAGCCAGGAAAAAACAGACCGTATGGTAGAGCCGGTCGGCGTATTTTACCTCGACGGATACTGGCACCTCATCGCATATTGCCGCCTGCGGAAAGATTACCGTGATTTTCGCCTCGACCGCATGAAAGATATAAGGGAAACGGATCAGCTGTTTGACAAAGCGCATCCTACGCTCAAGGCTTACATGAAAGAATGGATGCGTGAAATGGACCTGACGCAGGTTATCATCAGAGTAGATAAAAAAACATTGCCTTACCTGGAAGATCAGAAATATTACAGCGGCTTTGTATCCCAAAAAGAAGTAGGAGATAAAATAGAAATGACCTTTCTGACCGCTTCACTCAGCGGCTTTGCGCACTGGTATCTTACTTTCGGAAATTATGCGGAGATCATACAGCCGGTAAAATTAAAAGAGAAGGTAAAGGAAAGCGCCAAAGCGATCCTGGAGAGTTTGAAATAAATGAGGGGTGGTAAAGTGTTACGCGAAGAGCGCAAAGAAATCAGTCATCAAAAAATAAAACTTTTTCCGTTCCTTTCGATCTTGGCATTATTTCTACCGCGGATCCTTCCACTCACCAAACGTTTTTTCGATGATCTCCTTCCGGTAATCAAAGATCCCCTGCAGCTTCTTTTTTACAAACAGCTTATCCGCCAACCTACCGATCATCCCAAACGGAATACGGTAATGCACGATATCCGTCATTTCCACTCCTCCATCAATCTTCTTGAAATGATGCTGATGGTGCCAGAGCGAATACGGCCCCTTGCGCTGTTCATCCACAAAATATTCCCCGTGCTTTACATGTGTGATCTCCGTCATCCAGTAAACAGAGATCCCCGCCACAGGTTTCACCCTATACTCGATAACCTGCCCCGCATAGATACTTTTTCCATGGTGAACGGACGTGACCCTGAAGTCCATGGACGGAGGGGTGATCTTTATCAGGTTTGCCGGATCAGAAAAAAATGCCCAGAGCTCGTCCAGCTGAGCCGGGATCTTTTGTACAGTTTTGATTACGTGTGCTGCCATGCTTCTGAAACATCAAACTTCGTACAAAGTTTTGGAATGAACGGAAAGCATCGCTTAAAGGCCTAAAATAGTTCAAGCCAGAACTATCAGACCTTTCAACTGTTAAACTTCCAAAGCTCTCAAACCTTTCCGCCCATCCCTAAAACCTCCTACCTTTATCCCCATGTCACAACCTTCACTCTACGAACAATTCAATAAAGCCTATGCGCAGCTGAATGAGCAGCAACGCAAAGCGGTTGATACTATAGAAGGACCTGTTATGGTTATCGCCGGCCCCGGCACCGGGAAAACACAGATCCTTGCCAGCCGGATCGGGAAAATATTACTTGAAACGGATTCGCAGCCGGAAAATATCCTTTGCCTTACCTATACTGACGCCGGCGTTGTGGCCATGCGCAAACGCCTGTTGCAGTTCATCGGGCCCGATGCATATAAGGTGAACATTTACACCTTCCACGCATTCTGCAACGATGTCATCCAGGAGAACCTTTCCCTGTTTGAAAAGACGGCGCTTGATCCCATTTCCGACCTGGAAAAGATCCAGCTATTTAAAGAACTGATCGATGCTTTTCCGAAAAACCACCCGTTGAAAAGATATCGCGGCGATGTTTATTTTGAAGTGAACAACCTGCAATCTCTTTTCAGCACAATGAAACGTGAGGGCTGGACACCTGAATTCATTCAGCAAAAAATTGACGCTTACCTGGCAGACCTGCCAACACGCGATGAATTTATTTACAAAAGAAAGTATAAAGAATTCAACGCGGGTGATCTTAAAAAAGATAAGCTTGATGAAGAAAAAGAGCGCATGGATAAACTCCTGGCCGCTGTCAACGAATTTGACAATTTCCAGAAGCTGATGCGTAAGCGTAACCGGTATGATTTTGATGATATGATCAACTGGGTGATCCGCGCATTTGAAGAAAATAATAACCTGCTCATTAACTACCAGGAACGTTTCCAGTATATCCTCGTCGACGAATTCCAGGATACAAGCGGCACGCAAAACCGGCTGGTCGAATTGCTGATCAGTTACTGGGATACGCCAAATGTGTTCGTTGTGGGTGATGATGATCAGAGTATCTATCGCTTCCAGGGAGCCAACGTTGCGAATATGCTTGATTTTGCCAACAGCTACCGGGAAAGTCTTCGCACCGTTGTGCTAACAGCCAACTATCGGTCGACACAGCCGATCCTGGATATTTCCAAAACGCTGATCAACCGGAATGACGAACGACTGGTAAAACAGATCGAGGGGCTTAGCAAAGACCTTTTGTCAAGCAACCCGAAGATCAGCCACTTGATACATTCTCCGCTCGTACAAGAATATGAAACGCAAAAGCAGGAGATGATCGGCATCACCCGCCAGGTGCAGGCACTACTCGCGCAGGGCATAGCGCCCGGCAGAATTGCGATCATATATAAAGAAAACAGGTATGGCGAAGATCTCGCTCAGTATTTCAAACTGCTTAACATACCGGTATACAGTAAACGTCATCTCAACATCCTCGAATTACCTTTAGCACAAAAGCTTGTATTGCTATTGCGATATCTTGCATCAGAACATGACATTTCTTATGGTGGCGATGAAATGCTTTTTGAGATCCTCCACTTTGACTGGTTCGGGATCCCTCCAATTGAAGTAGCAAAGCTTAGCGTGGAAGTAGCAAACAAACGCTCCGCCGGAACGCGAACCTCCATCCGTCAATTGCTTTCAGAGAAAGTCAAGATGCCCGCGCGCGATCTTTTCACTCCGCCATTGCATTCCGGATTGTCAAAAGCATCTGCCGTAGTGGAAAAGCTTATTGCAGATGTCTCCAACACAACATTGCAGATCCTGTTTGAGAATGTGATCCGCGAAGCGGGTGTTCTGACTACGATCATGCAGCTTCCCGACAAACACTGGCAGCTGCAGGTGCTTACCGGCTTCTTTGATTTTATCAAAGAAGAAACACATCGTTCCCCGTTAATGACACTGAACCACCTGGTGACACTGATCGACCTGATGGAAAAAGAAGAGATCAAGCTACCCATGGTCCAGGTAAGCGGAAGTGAAAAAGGGGTCAACCTGTTGACCGCGCATGGCTCGAAAGGCCTGGAGTTCGAATACGTATTTCTCGCCAACTGCAACGCCTCTTCCTGGGAAAAGAAAAGAAAACCCGGTGGAGGATATAAAATGCCGGATAACATATTCGACCAGGCTACAGCAACGGGCGGCAACGAGGGCGAAGAACTTCGCCGGCTTTTCTATGTTGCATTGACAAGAGCTGAGCAGCATTTGTTTTTATCCTACAGCCGATTCAAGAACGATGGAAAAGAACTTGAACCATCCATGTTCCTGGCGGAAATACAGGCACAACACGAACTGCCCGTTGAAAAAGTATTCCTTGACACAGATGTACTGGCTGAGTTCGCAGCCCTCCATTTCACCATAAAACAAGCTCCTGAAATTGAAAAAATAGAACACGATTTCATCAACAATATGCTGGAGAAATTCGTGATGAACGTTACCGCACTGAATAACTACCTGAAATGCCCGCTTGAGTTTTACTTTAAAAACCTTGTACGCATTCCCTCGCCGAAGAATGAAGCAACGGAATTCGGTTCATCCGTTCACCATGCCTTGGAGCAGTTATTCCGCAAAATGCAGGACAATAAGGACAGGTTCCCTTCGCGGCAGGAATTCATCTCCGACTTTGAATGGTATATGCGCCGACACCGGGAGAGCTTTACGCGGGAGCAATTTGACCGCCGGATGGAATATGGCCAGCTGGTGCTGACGAATTATTATGACACCTACATCACTCAATTCAACCGCGTGGTGGCGATTGAGAGAAATATCCGGAATGTGGTGGTTAGAGGCGTTCCGCTGAAAGGGAAGCTCGATAAACTGGAATTCGAAGGAAAATCAGTGAATGTCGTGGATTATAAGACCGGTGATCCGGATAAAGCCCTGCCAAAACTAAAGGGTCCGTCAGAAAAGGATCCAAATGGCGGCGACTACTGGCGACAGGCTGTTTTCTACAAGATCCTTGTCGACAACTATGAGCAAAAAGACTGGAAGGTGACCAGCACAGAGTTCGATTTTATCGAGCCGGATAAGAAAAAGAACTACCGCCGTGAAAAGCTCGTGATCACTCCTACGGATATAGAATTGGTATCAAAGCAGGTGGAGGACACCTGGCAAAAGATCCAGCAGCACGACTTTTACACGGGTTGCGGAAGCGAAGACTGCCATTGGTGCAATTTTGTGAAAACGAATAGCCTGGCAGTGGCACTGCACGAGGTGGAAGAAGAGGAATAGCGGGGAATCCTATCAAACTCTTAAACCTTCAAACTTTTGAACTTTCTTCCTCCAAACGGGGTAAGTTTGCACCCGCATGAATTACAGGAGTTTTTTATCTCTCGCCGCCCTCGCACTCGTGCTGATCACAGGCACGGTCACGGGGCCCGGGTGTGCCAATATCGTTCCGCCTCAGGGAGGGGCAAAAGATACATTGCCTCCGGTGATCAGAAGAGTGACGCCGGTTGACTCCTCCACTCAGTTCAACCGGGACCGGATCGATTTTGTATTTGACGAATATATCGACCTCGACAATGCGCAGCAGAACCTGATCATGTCGCCGATGCCGTCCAGTCCCCCAAATGTAACGCGGAAGCTGAACACCATGTCTGTGAGACTGCGCGATACACTTGAGCCTAATACAACCTATTCCATCAATTTCGGCAATTCGATCAAGGATGTGAATGAGGGAAATGTCATGAAGAACTACACCTACGTTTTTTCTACAGGCAGCTATTTTGATTCTCTTCAGCTTTCGGGGAAAGTAATACTGGCGGAATCAGGTGCCATTGATACCACGCTCACCGTAATGCTTCACCGCAATGCTGATGATTCAGCAGTATACCATCAAAAGCCCAGGTATATCACCCGTGTGGATAATACAGGCAGCTTCAGGTTCCGGAACCTGCCTCCCGGTGTATTCTATTTATATGCGATCAAAAGCGAAGGCTCCTATACATATACCAATCCCGAGTCACTGTTTGCTTTTGCCGACTCCGCTATCATTATGGGGCGTCACGAGGCGCCTGTCACACTTTATGCTTATTCATTACCCAAAACGGAGGCTACCAAAACAGGTTCATCAGGAAATGCCAAGCCCAAACCAGGTGACAAGCGGTTGAAAATGGCTAACAGACTTCAGGAAGGAAAGCAGGATCTCCTGACAGACTTCAGCCTGGTCTTTGAAACACCGCTGCGGGAACTGGATACAACGAAAGTGCATTTCACCAGCGATAGTACCTTTTCCCCTTTGTCAGGTTTTAACTGGTCGCTCGATTCAACCAAAAAGATCGCGACACTTCGTTACCCCTGGAAAGAAAATACACAATACAACCTGGTCTTCGAGAAAGAGTTTGCCACCGATACACTCGGGCAGCAATTGTTGAAAGGCGATACGCTTAAATTCAGCTCCCGGAAAACAGCCGACTATGGAAAGCTAGCCCTCCGGTTCAGAAACCTCGACCTCGCCAAAAACCCCGTGCTACTATTCTTCGTCAATAACGAATTGAAAGGCTCGTATCCGCTGACTTCGGTAAATTTCGTTCAGAGCCTGTTCATGCCCGGTGAGTATACGCTTCGGATCCTTGAAGACCGCAACAAAAATGGTAAATGGGATCCGGGATCATTCTTCGGCCAACGTCTTCAACCAGAACTCGTAAAACCAGTTGAACGGAAGATCGTTGTGAAACCAAACTGGGAGAATGAGGCCGAGATAGACATACTGGCTCCGCCTGCACCAGCTGCGGGCGTACCTGGACGGCCGGGGGTACCTCCGCGCGGAAGAAGATAGTCCGTGTGAGTAGGAATGGCCCATCGATGTCCGATGTCCGTTGTCCGAAATAAATGCAAAGAGAGGGGCCTTTGGAAATTCCCTTCAACCATCGAACATCAACCATCGAACAGCCATAAGCAGTATCTTTGCACGATGCAATTCTCTTCTTCTCTATTGGAAAATGCTGTTAATGAGTTCGCGAAGCTGCCGGGTATTGGGAAAAAAACAGCGCTCCGGTTAGTATTGCATTTATTGAAACAGGATCCCGGTGATGTTCACCACTTCAGCGAAGTAATGTCGAGAATGCGAAGCGAGATCAAATTCTGCCAGCGATGCTTTAATGTCGCAGACGGAGATATCTGCTCCATTTGTGCGAATTCCATGCGCAAGTCCGAAATGATCTGCATCGTAGAAAATATTCGTGATGTGATCGCGATCGAAAGTACACAACAGTTTAATGGGGTATATCACGTACTGGGTGGCGTCATTTCCCCGCTCGATGGCATTGGACCAGACCAGCTTACCATCGAAGCCCTGATACATCGCATTGAAAAAGAGCAGACCGCAGAACTCATTTTTGCCTTAAACCCTACTATTCAGGGAGATACCACTATTTACTACATTCAGAAAAAGCTGGGCACCGCACCTTCCGCGAACGCTACACCGCTCCGCATTACCACCATCGCCCGTGGCATTGCCTTCGGCGGTGAGCTGGAATACGCCGATGAAATGACACTGGCAAGAAGCCTGCAGAACAGGCTGCCGGTGGATAAGTACGTGAGCAGGTGAGGTCTCTCCCGATGACATATGCCCGATGCACGATCGGCTGAAGCAGGAAGGGGCGCTCATACAGTAAAATGCGGCAGGCTGTAAACCAGCTTGATGACACGCATGCTCCTCTGAGCGATTGATGGGTAAGACATATGGTAACGGCCATCGATCACGCATTTTGATATTACTATTACTTTGTAGTAGCTTTGCCACCCACAGGCGGATTTGTTTATTGTTCGGCCTGTCTAAAAAACTGAACTAATAAACGCCAAGAAACTCCCGCATATAGTTAGTTTCCCAACGTTTATGAGTCAGTTAATGATCTGCCAGTGAAAAGCTTAATTCATTCGCTGTGCCCTGCACTGGCTTCATATTAAACGAAACGACTATGGATATTCGGCAAGAACTTGAAAAAAGGATCCTCATTATCGATGGCGCAATGGGAACAATGATCCAGCGGTATAAGCTGACTGAAGAGGATTATCGCGGAGAACGGTTCAAAGACTGGCACCTCGATCTGAAAGGCAATAATGACCTTCTTTGCATCACCCGCCCGGAAATCATCACAGAAATACATAAACAATACCTTGATGCCGGCGCTGATATTATTGAAACCAATACATTCAGCAGCACTTTCATAGCTATGGCGGATTACGAAATGCAGAGTTTGGCTTATGAGCTGAACGTCGAAGCTGCTAAATGTGCCCGCGAAGCTGTGCGCCAGTCCGGCAAAACGGCCTGGGTAGCCGGTGCTATCGGCCCGTTGAATAAAACACTGTCGCTCTCCCCAGACGTTAACAACCCAGGATTCCGTGCTGTTACTTTCGATGAGGTAGTGGATGCTTATTACGAACAGGTAAAGGGCCTGGTTGATGGCGGAGTCGATATCCTGTTGGTAGAAACGATCTTCGATACACTGAACGCGAAGGGAGCCATCTTCGCTATCAAGAAATTCTTCAGGGATACCAACACTCCATCCCTGCCGGTTATGATCAGCGGAACCATTACAGACGCATCGGGCAGAACCTTGAGCGGTCAGACGCTGGAGGCTTTTTATACATCTGTTGCCCACGCAAAACCGTTGAGCATCGGACTGAACTGCGCGCTGGGTGCAAAGGAAATGCGCCCGCATATAACAGAGCTTTCTCAGATCGCTTCCTGCTACACCTCTGCATACCCGAATGCCGGTTTGCCGAACGCAATGGGTGAATACGATGAAGATCCCGCAGATACCGGGCACTTCCTTGAAGAATGGGCAAAGGAAGGATATGTGAATATTGTCGGCGGTTGCTGTGGGACGACACCAGACCATATCCGTCACATTGCGGAGCATGTAAAGACTATTCAGCCAAGAAAATTACCCGTGCTCGAAACGTCCCTTTAGTCATTAATATCCCGGATGTTTTTACTCTTTACTTTTAACTTTTGACTTCAAACAGCATGTCAGACCAGATTCATATAAAACCTTATCTACGTTTATCGGGCCTCGAGCCCCTTATCATCCGTCCGGAAACGAACTTCATCAATATCGGTGAACGGACAAACGTAACAGGCTCGAAGAAATTCGCCCGCCTGATACGCGAAAACAAATTTGAAGAGGCACTGGCCGTCGCACGCCAACAGGTTGAAAGCGGCGCCCAGGTCATCGATATCAACATGGATGATGCCCTGCTTGATGGGGTTCCTGCCATGACAAACTTTATCAACCTGATCCAAAGTGAACCCGATATCGCAAAGGTTCCCATCATGGTAGACAGCTCGAAGTTTGAGATCATCGAAGCCGGGCTGAAATGCGTACAGGGAAAGTGCATCGTTAACTCCATCTCAATGAAAGAGGGAGAAGCGAAATTCATCGAACAGGCAACGATCTGCCAAAGCTATGGAGCGGCGGTTGTCGTAATGGCATTTGATGAAGTTGGTCAGGCTGACACAGAAGACCGAAAAGTCGAAATCTGTCATCGTGCTTATAAAATACTCACCGAACAGGTTGGGATTGAGCCACAGGATATCATATTTGATCCGAATATCTTCGCAGTTGCAACAGGTTTGGAAGAACATAATAACTATGGTGTTGACTTTATCAATGCCACAAGACGAATAAAGGAACTGATGCCACTTACTAGCATCAGCGGAGGTGTAAGTAACCTCTCTTTCTCTTTCCGTGGCAACGAACCGGTTCGCGAAGCAATGCACTCTGTATTTCTTTACCACACGATCAAAGTGGGAATGAATATGGGTATTGTGAACGCGGGACAGATGGTAGTATATGATGAGATCGAACCACAGCTCCGCGAACTTTGCGAAGACGTGATCCTGAACCGGAATAATGAAAATAATGAGGCGACGGAAAAATTGATCTCTTTTGCTGAAACCGTAAAAGCAAAAGGAAAAGTAGAAGTTAAAAATGAGGCGTGGAGAACAGCCTCTGTAGAAGAAAGACTGAAACATGCACTCGTTAATGGCATTACCGATTATATTGATCATGATACGGAAGAAGCCAGGCAAAAATATCCAAGACCACTTGAAGTGATCGAAGGGCCCCTGATGGATGGAATGGGTGTTGTGGGAGATCTGTTCGGTGCCGGGAAAATGTTTCTCCCACAGGTTGTTAAGAGCGCACGCGTAATGAAGAAATCAGTTGCATGGCTCACACCATTCATCGAAGAAGAGAAAAAGAACAACCCAAACGCCTTAAATGGTAACGTAAAAAAGATATTGCTTGCAACGGTAAAAGGCGACGTGCATGATATCGGCAAGAATATCGTTGGCGTAGTACTTGGTTGTAATGGATACGATATCGTTGACATGGGTGTAATGGTGCCAACTGACAAAATACTTGACACTGCAGAAAAAGAAAAAGCGGATATCATTGGCCTCAGCGGATTGATCACACCCTCTCTTGATGAAATGGTGAACGTAGCGCACGAAATGAAACGTCGCGGTATGCAGCAGCCCTTGCTGATCGGCGGTGCAACCACTTCACGTATGCACACTGCTGTGAAGATTGCGCCACAGTATGACAATGGCGTTGTTCACGTTCTTGACGCAAGCCGTAGCGTAACAGTTGCCGGATCTCTTTTGTCTGAGCAGAAATCAAATTTCCTGGACAAAACAAAGCAGGAATATATCAAACTGAAAACAGACTTCGAGAATAAAAAAGTAGTGAAAGACTATCTCGCTTTCAGTGATGCGCAGGCTAACTGTGTAAAGATTGACTGGGATAATTTCACGCCCACCACCCCTCAATTCATCGGCAGGAAAGTGTTTGAAGATTATGATCTCGCTGAGCTGAGAAGTTATATCGACTGGAAACCATTCTTTATTTCCTGGGAACTTCACGGAAGTTTCCCGGATATTTTGACAGATAAAAAAGTAGGAGAAGAGGCAACAAAACTTTATAAGGATGCCAACGATCTGCTGGATAAGATCGTTAATGAAAAATGGTTGTCAGCACAAGGTGTGATAGGCTTCTGGGAAGCGAAAAAAACCGCGCCCGATACAGTTGAAGTAAAGAACGGCGAGAACAATGTCAATCTTCAATTTCTTCGTCAGCAGATCAAGAAAGCTCCCGGCCAGCCAAACCTGAGCCTTGCCGACTTTATCCGTCCCGCGGAGATCGATCATCCTACACCGGATCATATCGGATCTTTCTCTGTAACGATCAAAGGAATTGAAACACATATCAAACGTTTCGAAAAAGAGTTGGACGACTATAACAAGATCATGCTGCAGGCGCTGGCGGATCGATTTGCAGAAGCGTTCGCAGAATGTTTGCATGGGCGCACAAGGAAAGAATTCTGGGGATACGTGAAGAATGAAACGCTTAGCAACGATCAACTGATCAAAGAAGAATATGTGGGTATACGTCCGGCGCCAGGCTATCCTGCGTGCCCCGATCATACCGAAAAATACAAGCTGTTTGATCTGCTTGGTGGCGAAGAGGTGACCGGTATACATCTTACTGAATCACTCGCGATGTACCCTGCATCATCTGTTTGCGGATGGTATTTCAGTCATCCGCAAAGCCAGTATTTCGGCGTGGGTAAGATCCAGCAGGATCAGTTCACAGATTATGTGACCCGTAAAGAAATGCCGACAGAAGATATGCAGCGCTGGTTGAGGCCCATCCTTGAATAGAATTACGCGAATTTCATAACACGGATTTCGCGAATTATTTGACGGTTAAATGAAAGAGGCTGCATTAGTGCAGCCTCTTTCATTTAACCGTCAAATCGTAGAATCTGCGTTATGCAATCCGTGTTATCTCACTTCAGCAAAGATTTCAATTCAACAACCTTGAATTCCGGACTCGATTCAAAACAATGTTTCAGAGTCGGCATGTGTCCATTTCCAAACAACACAAGTATCCTGTCTTCCGATGCCGGTTTTGTTTTAAGAATATTGTTAAAGATCCGCAGGTTGCGGCTGAACCACCACATCGAAATAAAATCGGGACCTTCGTTGCCCTGCGTATTAAAGCCGCCAGTAAAATAATTTCCCTGCATACGCTTCAGTACTTGTGGCTCGGCCATCAGAATGAAGTTCTCCAACAATGTCAGATTCTTTTCCAATGTGTCACTGATCGTATAGAATTTACTGTAAAGACGGTTCCAGTACTTGTCTCTCACAGAATCAACCAGCACCATATTTCTATCCATACTATCTATCCAGGTATATTTTTTGGCGTTCTCACCAATAAAACTACTTGCATCCACTGCATGAACTTTATTGATCTTCATATCTTTTCCAACCCTGTATGCCAACTGATAGATCTCGTTTCTGCCGAGGGTAAACCGGTCCTGTAAGTATTCGTTATATAAGGAATCATGAAAAGACTGCCTTGTTGCTTCAATATAAATTCGCGTGGGTTTAAATCGTTCGATCACGGATACCAATTCCTTTACTTCTTTCTGCTTTCTGGCAGACAGGATATCTACCTGGAGTGAAGAGTCTGTAACATGTACATCGAGATTTGGGTAGTCAAAATGGTAAGTGCCAAGTAATAAAACTTCCGTCGGTTTGCGATCACCTTCGTGAAGAATAAGATCAGGATCCAGTCCTTTCATTTTCTTCCAGTCGATTTTCTGTGCATAGGTAGCATTTAACAATATCATCAATAGGGTAGCGATCAACAAGATCTGTTTCATAATTCGTAATTTTTACCAAAATTTGCTTTTTGCGACCACCCGCTAAACTGCAATCTGCGTGAGGTTGGAATTTGTCTGCCAACCATAGGCTTATAAAGAGGCTGCAGGTTGGCAGACAAAAAAATGGTATTGGCAGACAAAGCCGGAAAATCCTGGTGCAGCATAGTTATTTTGTGATATGACAAAAAAGCAACGACTCATCCTGTATGCCTTTATCCTGGTTGTGCTGATCTGGGGGCTCGATCTTACTGTATCGCTCAGAGATGGCGATCCGATCACGGTAAGGTCAGTTTTTTCTCCGTTTCATTTCTCGCAATTGATCTATTCGGCCATCACGCTGGCACTGATGCATTGGATAGGCACACGTTTTTTTGCGAAAAAGAAATACGTGTTATTCTGTGTCGCTTCGCTGCTCATGATCTTTGTATTCACTCTGTTACGTTATACCATAGAAGAGGTCATCTATCCGCTGGTACTGGATGGCCTCCGGAACTACCCGGAAAAATATGGGGTATGGAGATATGTACTGGATAATATTTACTTCGGAGCTGTTTGTATTGGCGTTGGCATCTCTGCTTTTCTCCTTGACAACCAGGTAAGCAATCAACGAAGGCAGGCAGAATTGCTTCAGCAGAACAGAGAAGCGGAATTGCTTTTTTTACGGTCGCAGGTAAACCCTCATTTTCTTTTCAACACACTCAATAACATTTATTCGCTTGTTTATGAGCAATCGCCAAAAGCGCCAGGTGCGATGCTCCAATTATCCGAGCTGATGCGATACATTCTGTATGAAAAAAAAGAGCTTGTTTCGGTCAGAAGGGAATGGAGTTATATTGAAAATTTTATTACTCTGCAGAAGTTGCGTTTTGATCATGATCTGCAACTGGATATTACTGTAACGGGCGATACAGATAAACAATTGATCCCTCCTTACCTGTTGATCCCTTTTATAGAAAATGCTTTTAAGCATGGCGATTTCAGAAATGATTCGCTGCATATCCGCCTGGATGTATCATCGGCAAAAATGGACTTTGAGATCAGCAATAAAGTCAGCAACAGGAATAAGGATGAATCGGGCGGCATTGGAATGGACAATGTGAAACGCAGACTTGAATTACTTTATCCGGAAAAACATATATTGACATACGAAACTGAAGACAGTTTTTATACAGCACGCCTCGTGTTAAACTTCTAACTTTAATGTATGAAATGCCTGATCATTGACGACGAGCCGCTGGCGGTAAAACTACTGAAGGATTATGCCTCCAAGGTCCCGGACGTCGAGGTTGTAATGGCAGGAAGTGATGTATTTGAGGGCCTGAAACTTGCGCAGGCAGGAGAGGCTGATCTTATCTTCCTGGACATACAAATGCCGGAGCTTACAGGTATCCAGTTCATGAAGGTACTGAATGGAAAGAGCAAAGTGATACTGACCACGGCTTACGAAGAATATGCCTTGCAGGCGTTTGATCATGATGTTGTAGACTATCTTCTGAAACCTTTTTCTTTGGAGCGTTTTATGACAGCAGTACAGCGTGCGAGGGAGAGGCTGAGCCTTACTAAACCTGCGGTTGAAACTGTGAGGATGGATTACATATTCGTGAAGTCGGAATATAAAATGGTCAAGATCGAATTGAAGGATATCTTATATCTGGAGAGTTTGCGTGATTACGTGGCGATCCACACAACTACGGGAAAGATCTTAACGTTGCAGAGTTTACGAAGTTTCGAAGAAACGCTTGACGGAGGAAAGTTTATGCGGATCCATAAGTCGTATATTATTTCAGTGGATAAGATCGGATCGGTGGAAAGAAAGCGTGCGGTGATTGGCGAAACTTATCTGCCGGTTGGGGAGACTTACGTGGAGGCATTTTGGACCAGGCTTGGAGTAAAGTAAGGGCGGTTCGCGGGAGGGAGTTCTTCGTTAACTGGAGGGGGAATTCGATTTGGCGCCTGGGCGGGCTGATGAACGCGGGAATGACGAGTTACGCTCCCTCCTCCACCCACCATCCCCCTTGGGCCCTCCCCCGCCACCACCACCAGGATCCTAAAGGAAAAGGAATGAGTTGAGGCAATAATCTGCCCGTAACCAAAGCTTCTCAACATCTCTGGCATCTCCCTCACGGCTAGGCTACAATCATCAACTTAATTCTCCCGTGCACGGCAGAACCATCCATGCAAATATCATCGCTGCGCAAAAAAACACAAGGTGAAAATCACAAAACCTTCTGCGAAAAAAACGTAGAATAAGTGAGGAAAACATCAGGACGGTACGAGCACATTATCCTAAAACAAAATATCGCAGCAATTGCTGCGATACCTCCTTATAAATCCACTTGAAATTAATGTGCTCCGTCACTCCTGCTCCTGTTCCTCTTTCTCCTCCTCCTGCTCCTCCAATGGCAATTCATCCCCTTTGCCTAACCGCACTTTCGGGTTATCACCTGTCCCCGTTATATTCATCGGTATGCCAATTATACCCAATGGCGGCAATCCCAGCCTGATCTTTAACTTCAACTTACCATCGAGACTTGTTTGCCCCTGCATCCTGAGCCGGAAACCAGCTACTTTAATCTTTGTCTTCTCCAACGTTACTACATTGTTCTGGATCTTGGTTTTGAAATTGATCTTACTCAGATCGGGGTCTTTCAAGCCATCTTTGCCGGTCGACTTACCCATTGCTGAAAACAACCTGAATCCCTTCATCTTAACTTTCTTAATGGATAACACGCCTTCGCCTTTCAATGAGGGCATGATCGGATACATGTCCTTATCAAGCTTCCCTTCCAGGCTGTACTCAAGCGAGATCACTCCTTCTGCTTTGCCAGCAGCCGGCGCGAGTTCCCGGAACAGTTCCACTTCGTTGTACATTTTTTTTACATCAAAATCTTTCGCGGTGATATGATAAGTAAAAAATGCCTTTTCCGGCGAGAGACTTTTATAGGTGGCATCCATTGTAGTAGTAGCGCCAGCCATGGTAAAGCCGGTCTGCTGCAATTTCAATTCACCATTCTGCAACTGAACATCTCCTTTTACATCTGTCAGACGAAGTTTATTATAGTCGATGGTTTTCACGTTGGCCGTTAATTGCATATCCAGATCCGGAGGAAGGAGGATGACACCACCAGTAGCCGGTACCGGGCTGGAAGAAGCAGTTTCCGCAGGCAGATTGAACGCCATCCATTCATCCATCGATATCCTGTCTGAACGCAGATCAAACTTGCCTTGCAAAGAACCATGGCCTGCCATGTAACGGAACAAATTTGATAACGCCCCATTCAAAGAAATAACGGAGCTTCCGTACCGCGCATTGAACTGCTCAAACTTCATCAGGTCCTGATGAAAACGGAACCAGCCTTTATCGATAAAGAAGGGAAGTGGATATATCTCTGTTGTAACAACAAGATCGTTTACTTTCAGGGTTCCACTGTTCCGCAGCTTTGCAAATCTCTTCGCTACCGCATCGGCCTCACTGCCTTTAAGAGATAGGTCTGTTGTAATAGTACCTGTCACATCCAGGCCCTGCCGGGCAAACACTTTATAGATCCTTCCAAGATCAACTTCACCCTTTGATAAAATATCATACTGTATATCCTCCAGGTTCCTTAAATCAGCTTTGATCATGAATGGTTTACCTTCAAAGTCAAATGATATTGGCTGTATCTCCACAGCAAGGTCACGGAAGGTGCCTTGCTTGTTTGCAACAGTCGCATCAACCTGAATATTCTCAATTGGCGCCGGGTAGTACTTTGTTTTTATTGATGCTCCCTGAAGCTTGAAGACAGCTTCAGTTTTCGGAAATATCTTTTTAGCAGAGATGTATTGCCCGTTTGATCTCAGATCGACTGCCAGTTTTCCATTCAGCTCCATGCTGTCAAGAGGATAGAACTGAGCAATATCGGGAAGACTTATCGATGCTTTCAATGCCGCATCAACGGGAAAATCAGCCGCATTCCCGATCTTAAAAAATCCATTGATAAAGTTGTTCATCATTTTCACATCAATATTTTCTATTGAGATGTTTGTATGATGATAGTCATTATCGGGGCAGGCCATTTTCATGTTAAATGCAAGCTTTTCCACCGGTTTTGGCAGCGGAGTATAATGGACATAACCATTTTCCAGTGCAGCATTCAACGTAAAGGACGGAATACTGGTAATGACAATATCTTTACGTCGCCTTGCAGGATTCTGCCCCGTCGCATATTGGCCATTGGCAGCAAAATTCAGTGTAAGCTTTCCCTTCAGATCGTAATCTGCAAGACCAAGCGCCTGATCAAGGCTGGCCAGATCCAGTGAGCTGTTTGCTCTTGCTTTTATCTGTGGTGAGCTAAGACCTTTGAGCTCAACTGCCGTACTGAAATGATCCTTCCCGATATTAAAGAATGCTGAATCCAATTTTAAATACTGTTTCTCCACATCAAACCCGGGTAGCTTGTAATCCATATCCAGGTAAAGATTGTTCAACGCTACCGGTGCTTTCTCATACGCGATCGACCCTTTGCGCACTTGCAAATCAAGAGAGAAATCTGGCATTGTTTCTGAAGCCGCCATATACTTTCCAACGAGGGCAGCTTTAAAATCGGTTTTGCCTTTAATAGTTGTTTTTTCAAGCCATCCCTGGTATTGCGGAGGTAAAGCAGTCATCACATCATCCAGATCCGCTGCCGCGCTGCTTATCTGGAAATTCATATCATATCCTCCTTCCACGAAATCAAAGCTGCCTTTAAAATCCATTGGAAGCCGGTTGATATGAAGTGTATTTTGGGGAAAGCGAAGCGCAAGGGAATTTGTATTTATACTTGTCAGCAGGTCAGCATCGATCTTTTTCTGCATGATGTATGGATACCGGTCATAGTAGAGATCAAACTTCTTAACTGTCAGGTGACTTTTCAGATCAAATATGGCCTTACTGAGATCCCCGCGACCTGTATAATCAAGTCCCTGTGCATTGATCAGAATAGCCGAGGAAAGATCATCATAATGAAGATCTGTTTTCTCTATCACTATCTTTTCGATCTTCAGCGCTGCAGTAGTATCACCTCCGGAATTGCTGTTGGTATCTGACGAGGGAGAAGACTGGTATACATTATAGTTTGCCTCTCCTTTTTCATTAACCTTCACATTGATATCCCCTTCGGTAATAAAAAACTGGTCAACTTCAATATCTCCTTTTATCAACGAAAAAATATTGATACCAAATGCTACTTCATTTGCGGCCAGCAATGTGTCCCGTTGGAAGGGCGCCGATCCTTTCAACGAAAAATCCTGCAATGTCATTGTTAAAGCAGGGAAGTGATTAAAGAAAGTAAGCCTTGCTTTGGAGAAATTCACTTCGCCGTTAATAGAACGGTTCACCAGTTGCTTCACTTTATCCGAGATCGTATTCGGTAAGATATAAGGAAGAAGAAAAAGAATGGCGATCAGAGAAACGACAGAGATCCCGATGATCTTTACCGTTTTGATTAATACCTTTTTGAGAGTTCGCTTCATAAACCTGCAATAGCTCTATTGTTTAGTAGAGCGTTGTGCGGTTTCACAGGATTCGACGACAGCTGGACAGGCTCCTTCAACCATCTTGGATCGTATCTTATTCATTATGGCAAACGACTCAGGTACACCTGGTCTATGGTTGATCAATGAAATTAATCGTTAGGGCAACATTTCCAGTTTCTGCAATTGTTTTTCCAGTTCGCCTGCACTGGTGAAGTGGATCGATCTGATGCCCATTCCTTCAGCGGCTTTCACATTCCGCAGATTATCGTCTATAAAGATCGCATCTGCCGGTTTAACATCATAACGGTCGAGCAAGCGCTGATAAAATTCAGGAAAAGGTTTGCGGGTCATTTCTTCTCCGCTAACCACTCTGCCATCAAACCAGTGCAGAAATCCGTATCGGGTCAACGCAATATCAAACAGGCCGGCGTGCCAGTTGGTCAACGCATATATCTTATACTTACCCGATTGTTTTAGCTTTCTGAGAATTTCGACAGTTTCCGGTATCGGAGCTTTCAGCATATCCGACCAGCGACCATAATAGTCACGGATCTGAGACTCCCATTCCGGAAATTTTGTTACCAGTTCCTGCGTTGCTTCCACATAAGACCGGCCTGCATCCTGCTCTTCATTCCAATCGCTGGTACAGATGTTTTCGAAAAAAAACTTCCGTTTTTCAGGTGTTTCAAAATATGTTTCGTGAAAAACGTAATTCGGACTCCAGTCAACCAGCACTCCTCCTAAATCGAAAATGATTGTATTGATCTGACTCATTATTTATTGTATCGGAATTTTAGAACGATCATGGTTACAGCCATGGAGAACACGGCCGCGTTCGTGAGAATGATCACCCAGTCACTTTTTAATATACCATAGACGATCCATAGTATATTGTTGCTGGCGGCGATCATGAACATTGAGAGGGAAATATCCTTTGCAGACTTCTCCTTCCAGGTTTTGATAACCTGTGGAAGAAAAGTAAATGCTGTGATGGCCCCGGCAACAGAGCCTAATACGTCTACAAACATGGTGGTCCTATTGGTGAAATGACCGGCAAACGTACATAAAAATCCGGAGGTTTTGTACTACTTCCTGGTGGGGTAAAAAAAGGCGCGGGAGGTGTCCGCGAACGTTCGGAAAAATCCGTCATTTCGCCAGTATCTCCCGCGCCCGTTGTATCTCAAACGTTTGTTTTACAACCAACTTTATCGCTTCTCCAATAGCCACCAGTTTCTTTTACGGGGCTTCACTTTATAGTTAGTGGTGATATAGTGACGGATATGGGCCATTGCCTCATCCATATCATCAGTAATGAGCACAAGGTTCATGTCTTCTTTGGATATGGTACCCTTCTCTGCCATATCTTCTATCGTTTCGATCAGTTCGCGATAATATTCCTTGCCGAAAAGAACGATCGGAAACTGGGTAACCGTTTTTGTTTGAACAAGCGTCAGTGTCTCGAAAAACTCGTCCATTGTACCGAAACCTCCCGGCATGATAATAAAAGCATAGGAATATTTGATCAGCAGAACCTTTCTTACAAAAAAATGCTCAAATGTGACAGATTTATGCAGATATGGATTCTCTTTCTGTTCAAAAGGCAACTGGATATTACAGCCAACAGAGGCGCCACCGCTTTCATAAGCCCCACGGTTTGCGGCTTCCATAATACCCGGGCCGCCACCGGTCATGGTCGTAAAACCCAACGCGGCGATCCGTTTGCCAAACTCGCGCGCTTCCTGATAATATGGATGATCTTCATTGAAACGTGCAGAACCGAATACAGTGATACAGGGCCCTACAAAATGAAGATTGCGAAATCCTTTTATAAACTGTTTAAATACGCGATAGGCAAATCCGAGTTCATACCCCCGGCTTTTGGGTCCATCCAGGAAGATATGCTCTTTGGAAGGAATGATCCGATCTGTTTCACTCATAATTACGATATTGAAAAAGATTAAAAATAAAACATTTCAAACCAAACGATGGATTTTGACAGGACTAAAAATATCCTGTACTTTGATAGTTGTAAATAAAAAAGCTATGCGTATCATCAGTTATAATGTGAACGGGATCCGTTCTGCCATAAACAAAGGTTTTATTGAGTGGCTTAAAACAGATCCTGCAGATATCATCTGTATCCAGGAAACCAAAGCAGTAAAAGATAATGTGAACTACAAGTTGTTTAACGACCTGCAGTACGAAGATTACTGGTTCAGCGCACAGAAAAAAGGATATAGTGGTGTTGCCGTATTTTCAAAGATCAAACCTGATCATGTTGAATATGGAACAGGGCATAAGATGAGTGATGATGAAGGGCGTGTCATACAGCTTGATTTTGGTGATATCCGACTGATCAATGCTTATTTCCCGTCCGGAACCAGTGGCGATGAACGACAGGATTTTAAATACGTATGGCTGAATGAGTTTAACGAATACCTGGAAACGCTAAAGAAAAAGCATCCGAAACTGATCGTTTGTGGCGATTACAATATCGCGCATAAAGAGATTGACATTCACGATCCGAAAGGCAACAAGAAATCGTCGGGTTTCCTGCCGGAAGAGCGGGAATGGATGACAAAATTTCTCGACAATGGATGGGTTGACACTTTCCGGGAGTTTCACCCTGAGCCACACCGCTACAGTTGGTGGAGCCAGCGTTTCCCCTCTGTACGCCTGAATAATAAGGGCTGGCGTATCGACTATATCAATGTAACATCCCCATTGAAAAATAATCTTGTATCAGCAGACATCTATCCCGACGTGAAACATTCAGATCATTGTCCCGTCTACCTGGAGCTGAAGCCATAGATCTGCTAAAAAAAGCATGAATTATACAAGGGTGCGGAAGATCTCCGGGCCCTTTTTCATTCACTCATTTTGTGGCCTTGCTATTCTTGCCGAACTTCGCCTTTCGTAATAAAATTGCAGTAATGGAACAAAGCGCTCAATCAGCGATCATATACAATGTAACCACCAAAGTCGCGCACACAATAGCAGAAAAATGGTTGCAATGGATGCATGAAGAGTTTATTCAACGCATGATCGATACAGGTTGTTTTACAGGAGCCACTGTATTGCGGCTGATTGAAGTGGATGAAACTGAAGGGCCAACCTATGCGGTGCAATATAATTCTCCCGGCAAAGAAGATTATAATCTGTTCATAGCAAACCATTCTGAACGGATGAGCAGGATCGCTAATAACAAATGGGGCACGAGCATTATTTCATTCCGGTCAGTTCTGCAGGTTGTGGATCGATTGTGAAAAGGAGAAAACTTAATTTTAACAGTTGAAAAACTATTGTATATTCCGCCGCAACCCTTTACCCGCCTGCATTTCAAGGAGCAATAGCTGAAACCCGCTACAGTAGCGACTTTCAAGGGATTATCGAAAAATCACACGTAAAATCACTCAAACATATATTCGCTAAAATCCTTACTCCTAGCGGATTGTGGCCGATTTATCATTTAATTAAAAAGCTTCGATTTTTTTTTGCTGCTATCGAAAAGCGTATAATTTTGCTGTCGTTACTAAATACAAAAAAACAGATTATGAACAAAGCTGAATTGATCGCGAAGATCGCCGAAGATGCCGGCATTACTAAGACTCAGGCGAACGATACATTGGATTCTTTTGTAGATGCCGTTACCAAAACCTTGAAAAAAGGCGGTAAAGTAACCCTGGTTGGCTTCGGTACATTTTCTCCATCTGAAAGAAAAGCGCGTAATGGCCGTAACCCACAAACTGGTGCTGTGATCAAGATCAAAAAACGCACTGTTGCTAAATTCAAAGCTGGTAAAGAACTGGCTGCTAAATTGTAACCTTCCACTCAATCTATTAAAAGCTCCGGTGCTTTCACCAGTACCGGGGCTTTTTTATTAACTTCGCATTTAATCTGATTATTTTAAAACCTTCATTATGGGCAGAGGAGATAAAAAAACTGCAAAGGGCAAACGTTTCAAAGGTTCATTCGGCAAAAGCCGTCCCGCCAAGAAAGCGTCATTCGCTAAGAAAGCAGCAGCAAAAAAGAAAGCTTAAGGAATATACCTGAGTTATTAATTTATTGATACGAAGAGGAAATGTGACAAACGTTTACTCTTCGTATTTTTTTTACAGTCGGATGAACACGATGGCCACGAAAGCAGAAGACTAGTGTACGCTCAGAGCGATGAACTGACGATCAGAAATGATCATCATTTTATACTGAATGGCCTGTGGTTTGGCCCTCAGGGCGCCAACCGCTCTGCCTTCCACGTACCATTTTCTTCCAGGGAGTATTCGAAGCGATCATGAAGACGCGATGGACGGCCCTGCCAGAACTCCATCAGAACAGGACTCAGCAGATAGCCGCCCCAATGGCCGGGACGTTCAACCTGACGCACTTCTTTTTCCATCCGCGCATATTTCGCTTCCAGCCATTCACGGCTCTCGATGATACTGCTTTGGGGAGATACAATTGCACCGATCTGGCTGCCAAGAGGGCGGGAATGAAAATATTCGTCACTTTCCGAAGCGGATACTTTCCGGATAATGCCGGTGATCCTGACCTGGCGTTCCAGCTCTTTCCAGAAAAATACCAGGCATGCTTTAGGGTTTTCAGCCAGCTGTTTGCCTTTATAACTGTTATAATTCGTAAAGAAAACAAAGCCTTCTTCTGAGAACCCTTTCAGCAATACGATCCGTGCAGAAGGAATTCCATCTGACGATGCTGTCGCAAGCGTCATTGCATTTACTTCCTCTATTTTTGAATCGACCGCCTCCTGCCACCATTTGGCAAACTGCCGGATAGCATTAGGGTCAATATCGTTTTCGGAAAGTGACTGACGGGAATAGTTTGTGCGGATGCCGGCGATATCGGGTTGCATAAGTGTCCGTTTCCGCAAATTTACAACCTTTATACGGCACGAAAACATGACTGATCTCAGGCAAATGGCGGTGGCTGATGGGAGGTCTGCTGCTTTTGCATCAGCTGATCCCTTTCTTCTGCCACAACATTCAGCATGCTTTCCAGCTCCCCGATCCGCTTCAATTGCCCCTCCAGCTTTCTATTGGCGTCAGAAACAGACTGAAGATCGTAGTTGATCTCTTCAAGATAGGAAACCTTTTTCTGCAATTGCTGACGCTGAAGATTTGCTTCTTTAAGCTTGTCCTCAACCAGGTTCAGCTCCTGCTGAAGTGTTAGATTCTCGGAGGTAAGCGTCTGGCTTTTCTGCCTGTATCGTTCTACATCACCAGCCAGTTTCAGGTGAGATTCTTTCAGGTCTTCATGATCCAGGCTTTGCAAGCGGGAAGACGTAAGCTGAGCTTCAAGTCTTGAAATCTTTTCCTGCAGAACGTTAAATTCACCATAGGCCTGCTCCAGCATAGAGCTCATTTCTT
The DNA here is from genome assembly GCF_022012415.1 of Terrimonas ginsenosidimutans. Lineage (GTDB taxonomy): Bacteria > Bacteroidota > Bacteroidia > Chitinophagales > Chitinophagaceae > Terrimonas_A > Terrimonas_A ginsenosidimutans. Next base: position 30,419 of record NZ_JAKLTR010000003.1, on the reverse strand, counting down.
TTGACAACGCTTCTTTCTGACGGACAGCATTCAGTTCCGCGTCTTTGCTTTCCAGCAATTGCCGCATATCGTACACCTGACCGGCTAACTCGTCATTTGCGCGTGCCATCTCCTGCTGCAGTTCTTCCTTCTCCCTGATCACATCGATATTACCCAGGAGGTCATTGATCTGCTGGTTATGTTGCAGAAGAGATTGTTTTGCTTCGATCAGGCGGGACAGATAGTCGTCGTTGCGAACCAGTTCTTCACCAGCCTGGCTTCTCGCGCCTGCCAGCTCGGCCTGAAGCTGGGTGATCTGTTTTCTGAGATCTTCTATCAGCTGCTGCGCACTTTGCTGCTCATGGTTGGCTTCCCTGGACATAGACAATAGCTGGGAGCGCAGGTGTTCGTTCTGCTCATTCAGTGCGTTAATCGCAGACTGATCAGCACTATTGCTGTTGGTATCGCTGCTGCTATCACGATTTTCCAGCGCTACAGCAAGACGGTCCTGTAATTCATCGGTTTTCTCCCGGAGATTGGCGATCTCTTCATCTTTCTGGTCCAGTTTCTGCTGATGAAGCTGTTGAATGGATGCAATCTGTTCGTTCAGTTCATCGATCTCTTCTTTTAGCGCCTCGGTGATCGTGTCATCACCGGCTGATTCTCTGGCAGGAGAAGATTTCAATGTTCGGTATGCTTTGTTGAGTTCTTCGATTTCCATCGCAAAACGTTCGGAGTTCTCTTCCGAGATGTTCACACGATTGGTAAGGGTCGTGATCTCACGGTCCTTCAATTCCATGTCATTGAAATATTTCAGCTTCCATTCATTGCGTGCAATGTCCGGCTTGTTGGTATCTTTGGGGATCCGCAGGTTCTTGCGGCTTGTGATGAAGAAATGGATGGTAAGTCCGAGGATGATCGCACCAACCAGGAGTACAATAAGTTCTACAAGTGATAGGGTGAAAGAAGCCATAACAGTACTAAGTAAATAGAATTAAGGTTCGTGAACAAAACAGTAGTTTATCGGATATGGCCTTTTAATTTTCACAAGTAGGAAGCACAAGATAACGGGTATATTTAATTTATAAAAGACTTCTTTTCGAAATGGTAAATTTCCGATATGTGTTAGCCTGGACGCTGTTGTTATTTATGGGCGCGAACGCCGCTGCACAGGGTAAATACTGGTATAAAAGTTTTAGTGGAACAATTGATAAATACCCTTTTACACTTCATCTTCACCGGATGGATCACGGGTATACGGGTTATTACTATTATACAAAAGCCCAGCGCCCCATCTATCTCTCGGGCGATGACACTACCACGGCGGGTAAGATCCGTCTGCAGGCCTATGTACCCGGAACGGAATCTGATTATGAAACTTTTACCCTGGATCTGAAGGGAGATTCGTTGACCGGCGCATGGATAAAAGATCATACCGGTAACCAGGATTTTCCGGTGAAGGCCGGGCCGCAAACGGCGGTTACCCTTTCATTCGACTACGTTGTTACCTCCGGCAGTGAAAAACTGCGCCCAAAGCTGGGATCTTCGCCGGGCGCAAGCTACGAGGCGGCAACCGTATGGCCAAAGGGAAATTCCGGCGCTTCGGTTAACCTGAAGAAGATTCTGCAGGATCTGATGTATGTGAAAGGTACAGGAGATATTGGTCCGCTTTTGCTGGCACAGAAAAAAAGATTCTTCGCTGATTATTATTCAACACATAAAAATGTACCTGACAGTGAACTGGTTGAGTTTACCTCTGGCTATACAGAAGATCAGACGACCCATACGACTGTAATGTATCATTCCGGCAGTATCCTTACCCTTGCCAATATGAGCTATGCTTATACTGGCGGCGCTCACGGCAATTACGGTACTCACTATGCATCGGTAAACCCTGCAACGGGTAAGGCTTATAAACTGGCAGATGTTTTATCCCCTGCCGGGAAGAAAGCGCTGAACAGCCTGATAGACAAAAATTTCAGGAAAGAGCGCGAGCTGTCGGCAAAAGAGTCTCTTAAGGAAGCAGGCCTGTTTGAGGATACGATAACGGCAAATGAGAACTTCTTCCTTACCGGATCCGGCATCGGCTTTAATTATGTTCCCTACGAGATCGGGCCATACGCGATGGGAGAGGTGATCGTATTTATTCCCTATACGGATTTTGGCCAGGGTGGATTGAATCCATCGTTCAAAAAGTAAACGATACATAAAAAAAGAGACCAGCAATACCATCTGGTCTCTTTTTTTATGTATCGTTTGTATAATTATCCTGTTACCAGTGTGCCTACTTTTTCACCCGTCACGACCCTGCGCAGATTGCCCTCTTTGTTCATATTGAACACAATGATCGGCAGGTTGTTTTCCATGCAAAGGGTGAAGGCTGTCATGTCCATTACACGAAGATTTTTCGACAGACATTCCTGGAAAGTCACCGTTTCGTATTTGGTTGCAGTTGGATCTTTCTCCGGATCGGCGGTGTAGATCCCATCTACGCGTGTCCCTTTAAGGATCACGTCTGCACTGATCTCGATAGCGCGGAGTGAGCCGGCTGTATCAGTTGTAAAATATGGGTTACCTGTGCCAGCGCCAAATATCACAACACGTCCTTTTTCCACGTGACGGATCGCGCGGCGGCGGATATACGGTTCTGCGATCTGTTCCATTTTGATCGCACTTTGGAGGCGGGTATAAACGCCCACCTTTTCGAGTCCCGCCTGTAAGGCCATGCCATTGATCACGGTTGCGAGCATGCCCATGTAGTCGCCATGTGCTCTTTCGATCCCTGTTTCAGCTTCATTCATACCACGGTAGATGTTTCCACCTCCGATCACGACCGCAACCTGTACGCCCAGGTCCGTAATAGACTTTATATCTTGCGCATATTGGGAAATAACGGCCGAATCCATGCCGAAATTCTTGTCGCCCATTAAAGATTCACCAGAGAGTTTCAGCAGAATACGTTTGTACTTAGGGAGCATGAAGTAAAGTTTAGCGCTGCGAAGATAGGGGAATTAACACTGGCTTAAAAGAGGGATATCAGGTATATGCAGAGCGGAAAATGCCAATATGATGTTGAGAACGATAGAAGTAGCTACCTGGTGTCGGCTGATGAAGGATCTGTTCCCCGTAGCTGAGTGCAGCTCTGCGGGCAGATCAGCTGGCGGGTCGCGCACATTATTTCCGGGAAAATTTTCGCTCAGATTCGCGGGTCTTTTTTACGGAACTTCTTTCCATACCTGCTATAGGGTCGTTTTTTACGGGGGCGTTGTATTTAACTGTTGCGTCGGCAGACTTATGACGGAACCTCTTTCCCACCTCGCCCACCCTGTGGGCTCCCTCCCCCGCCTCCAACCTGCCAGTGTTTTTTTGACGTGATTTTTGCAATCGGCAAAATATCTCCACCTGCAGAAGCACCATCGCTCCCGCACACACACACACCTATCCCAAAGGTCTTCAGCTATTCATCCCGCACTCAATCCATATACCCTGATTAATCAGCTGCATAAAGATCCATCATCGGCAAGGCTATGCCATGGGAAAAAAACGGAAATAGAGGGGAACTTTCTGAAAAATGATGAGGAAAAAACAACCACCCGCATTATTCAATTCTGTAACCAACGGTTCTTATGCGCCAGTGTGATGATCTGAGCGCGCGAGTTAACATGCAGTTTCTCGTAAATATTTGCAATATGCTTCCGCACAGTTAGCACACTCAGGTGAAGTTCTGAAGCAATCCTTTTCGCATCCCACCCATTCACCATCAATTGTAGTATCTGCTTTTCGCGCTCAGTAATATTCACCGGCATCGACGATGCCTCACTACTATCCGTAGCCGCCGATTCAGTCGACCGGCTCAGTAAAACCAGTGCCTTCCGCGCAATAGCCGGACTCATTGGCGCACCTCCCGTTTCCAGCACTTCCACCACCGCATTTTCCAGCACAGCCGCCGATTCATGTTTCAGAAGATACCCGGAAGCACCTGCCTTGATCGCTTCGAAGATCTTTTCATCGTCATCAAAAACCGTCAGCACAATGAAATGTATCTGAGGGTAAAGCGCTTTCGCAATGCGGATCGTCTCAATTCCGTTCAGGTCCGGCATTTCAAGGTCCATAAACAATACCTGGGGAACAAGCCCATGTGGCAACCCTTTTAATTCGGCCAGACATTCATTCCCATTTGCCGCCGCAAAGATCAGCTCCATCCTCCCAGAAACTTTTATTTTCTGAAGAAAGGTATTCCGGTTTACGGCATTATCCTCTGCCATTGCAATTTTAAAAACCATAGATGTAAAATTCGGTATCAAATGATTGACCACCTATAACTAATTTGTAGTACCAGCTTCTTCATCAGGCTCAATTATTACACGCATGCCAGGGGTTGCCGGCTCCCAGTATAGCTTCCACCCTGCTGCGCTCGCCCTGTTCCGCATATTCGTCAGGCCGTTGCCTCCTGTCCCTTTCGCGGGACGATCATCTTTCATTCCTGTGCCATTGTCAGTAATGCTGACGCGCCAGTGATTCGCAGTTTCAAGCATGACCTTCACATTTGTTCCGCCACTATGCTTCATTGCATTTACCACGGCTTCCTGTATAACCTGGAACAAGTGGAATGCCTGGGTTGGTGGAAGCGAAATATCCTCTGCAATATTTTCTTCGATATCTATGTCCATGTTCGGATAGCTTGGTTTCATCCGCCTCGCAAAGATTTTCAGGCGGTCGCTGATCGCCGTCAATGTCAATGCATCTTTGTTCAGTGCCCAGATGGTGTCATCAAGTTGGGACACGATCGCTTTAGAGTTACTGTGGAGCTCCTGTAATGCTACGGCTTCCTGGCCGCTTTTATTGTCTTTCGGGATAAAATCCAGGTTCGATGCAATAGAGGCCGCATAGGCACCTAGATTATCATGCAGATCCGCCGCAATCCGTTTCCGTTCCTTCTCTTCTGCTTCCGCGACAGCTTTTGTGCCCATCTCCTTCTCTCTCTCAAGCATCAGCTGTACTTTGAGCTTTTCGCGGCGACGGTATCCTGTGAAGATCAGATAGCCGATCGCTGCCACAAATAAAAGGCCTGCCAGTGTGAGATAGAACCGGATATTACTTCTCGCGATATTCAACTGTTGCTGCACGATAGTATTTTCCCGCTTTTGCACCTCATATTTCGTTTGCACTTCAGCGAGCGCTTCCGCGGAATTGGTTTGATAGAACGAATCCTTTGCCGCAATGATATCTTCCAGCATGCGCTGGTAAAGATCATTTTTGCCCGCGATCTTATAACACTTTGCCAGCATTTCATAATAGCCGAGACGAAGATTGACACTATTCGTATAAACCCTACCCGTTGCTTTTTCATTTGGACCTGCCCTCCTCAACGCATCCTGGCAAAACGCGATCGCCTTGTCTATCTGTTTTGTTTCGATATAAAAGTCGACAAGCGCCAGGTTCTCATCTATCCACATCCCTTCGTCATTCGTTTGCTTTCTCACATCGATCATCTCTTTCAGCTTTTCCTCAGCCTTATCGAATTTCTTTGCATGGAGGTAAATAGTTGATTGCTTTTGAAGTGTGATCGCAAGGCTTGAAAGATTCTGCAGTTCGCGAAACAGCAAAACTCCTTTCTCTATGAAATACTCTGCTGAGTCATATTTATTTAATTGGCTGTAGGCATCGCCCATATTGGCGTACACACCCGCCAGTACCTGTTTGTAACGGCTGTCATTTGTCGAATAGGCAAGAGCTTCCTGCAACCATTCCAATGCAACCCGTGGAGCTCCGCGCTGCAGCCAAACCGAACCGATGGTGTTTTTATTGGCACCAACGATGATCGTGTCCCTGTACCTGTCTGCATTAGCAACCAGCTGATATAATACGGAAAGAGCTTCCGGGAATCTTGACTTCCCACCCAGGTAAAGTGCTTTCTGACGCGCCATTTTATAATGCAGTTCGCGTGTTGCAGGGTCTGCTACAGGGTTCCGGCTCAACACAGGTTCGAGCAATATCAACGCACTATCCGAAGCCCCCCATCTGTTATACGTATTAGCCATGGCAAACGCAGCCAGATCCCTGCTTCGCTTGTCTCCCACTTTTTCAGCCAGCCTGACCGCCACGCCAGCGTAATGGTCCAGCGTATCCCTATCCAAACTCCTGTGTTCTTCACACATGTCCAGGATAGCTTTCAATCTTTCCTTATCGTTGCGGGCTGCGTAAATGTATTGCTTCAGACTATCTATCAGCTTGGTCTGCGACCAGGCAGAAAAACCTGTCAGCATCAGAACACAAATTATCAGGTGGCGGCACATAATTCTAAAATAAAGAATAAGCCGCGCCCGGAAGAGTTTTAGGAGCGTTTTTATGAGCAAATACATCAAATTGAGTAGGCTTAAGCCAGCCCCAACTGACAGTGCTGACTGGTAAGCCTATCGGCTAGACTTGAATAGAAGGTACGGACGCCGGTGAGTCCGGATCTTCGGGGCAAATAATGAATCCAATAACAGCCCTGTGCGTATATCTTTCAGCTATGCGGTAATCTTGTAGTTGGAAAATCGAACCCTGAAATGACCGTAGCCATGCCAATAGCAAACACCTTATTGTTTACGCCGTGCCGGAATACATGCGCATCAAGATCAGCGATCTGCGATCACCCGATCCCACAGAAATTGACCGCTATCCCCAGTTCGCGGAGCGCAGCTGCCTTGATCCGGCATGCTTTCAGAGCATCGTCTGCGTAAACCACGTGAATATGATTTGCCTGATGCTTCGCCATCAACTGGTCCCGGTCAACACCATCCAGCAATGCATGCATGATCGGCCATTCGGGAGTGGTTCCTTTCCAGCGTCTGTTAGTTTCTTCTTCAGGTAGTTCCACGACTTTGCCGGTCCCAAGATCGCAGTGCAGCTTTTCATTCTCTACATAGATCCTGCTCCATACGATCGATCCGGGTTTGCTGATGCCTTTCAGTGTGCCACCGCCCAGGAAAATACATAGGCGTTTGCCGGTCACTCCGGGCTCCTTTATAACCGCCGATAAAATGCGCCGGAGGAGCAGCACCTGAGATCAGAAATACCCAAACAAAACCATCCACTCCATTTCCCCTATAATATTCACCCCAACGGATATCATGCAATGTATTTTCTCCGCTCATGCCCAACTGATTCCAAAGACGATATGTAACCAGTGCATCGATGCCTGCACATTCATCCACTTCATTGAAATGGGGAAGGGCCTGACCCGCATACAACTCACGGCCTGTTTCATCATGAACAGGTGGCCTGTCTGTATTATTAAGCAGGCCTTCAACCAGATCACTCGCAGGTACCAGATCCTTCAATCCCTGCTGATACTGTATCCCGATCGTATCGCACCCAAACTCATCCGCCATACGAACTGCCGCGATATACATCTTGCACTGAAGAAGTGTTTGCTCTTTTGTTAGCTCTGTCTCCTCAACATTTCCCCAGCTGAATTGCATGCCTTTATCAAGCAGCCATTGAACGATCGCTTCCGCCTCTTCATCTTTTACTGTCAGCATTTTTGCATACAGTGCGGACTGGCTCAAACGCTCTTTAAAAATCCCTGTAGCATGTAATAACTGATCTGGAACTATAGCGTTATACATTCCCATGCAGCCTTCATCGAACACACCCATGATCGCTTTTTGCTGACGTAGTTGCCTGGCGAATGCGATCCCCGTCTCCTCATCAGCATTAGTGAGAGCAGATCCGGTATATTTTTTCACGTGCCGGAGGTCATGTTTGACGATGCCCTCCGTTAACCATTTTTCTAAACCCTGCAAAAAGAAATCATCATCAAACTTTTCGCTCCACAAAGTGCTGTACGCAACGCCGGCTTTTGTCAGCGATCCGTTGATATTAAGCATACCAACAAGTCCGGGCCATTGTCCGCTCCAATTCGCTACCGTGAGAATGGGTCCCCGATGTGTCGTCAACCCCGCTAGTACATGATGCTTATATTGCCAAACACTTTCCGCAACGATCAGCGGCACGTTAGCAGGGATATTCCTGAAAACCGCAATTCCCATCTTCTGTGAATCAATAAATCCATGCTTTTTAACCGCATCATACGCATGACCACGCCGCACTTTCCAGCCAGCTGCTTCAACTGCATTGATCAATGATCTTTCCATTGTAACCTGTGCGTCCCAGCAAAGTTGATTTGCCGCAATTCGCAGATCACCGCTGGCGACCAGCCAGACCTCGTTGGTTTCCGACATACCTGAGTAGTTAATATTATTTGATAAATCAGCATCAAAAGATCGTAGGTCGATCTTCGCATGGCAGAACGATGTATAAAAAATCTGGATCATACAACAACACTACCCGAACGATCGATGATCAATACGCGATCACACGCTCATCTATCAAATATCGATAAGCGACATAGTGGTTTCTTTCAGATTGTTACCAATAAAGTATACGATCTTACCATCCTGGGATGGTGTTTAAAAAAGTAACATCTATCTTTCAAACAGAAAGATTGCGCATATGAAACCTCATTTCCATAAGATCACTACACCGCCGCAAAATTCATTTTCCATCCGGCATGACCGGCAGCCAAATTTCGGGCGTGTCTGGCACTTTCATCCTGAGCTGGAATTGCACTACACTATTCAGGGGGAAGGCGTTCGTTTTATTGGTGATAATGTCAGCAATTTTTCAGATGGAGAATTGATCCTGGTTGGAGAAAATCTCCCTCACACATGGCGCTGTCATGATAAGTATTATCAGCATAAAGATGATCTGTATGTGGAAGCGATAGTCCTGCAGTTCCGACCCGATTGCCTGGGTAAAGAACTATTCGGACTGCCTGAAGCCTATCTTATCCCACAGCTTTTTGAGCGGGCAAAAAAAGGAATGAACATCAGAGGCATCGCAAAAGAAAAGATCGTACACTTCATGCAACAGTCTGTGCAGGCAGGGAATCTGGAGCGCATCATCTTACTACTACAAATACTGAAGACCCTGGCCGAAACAAATGAATACTCACCGATCGCATCTGCTCATGCATTCTATAAGTCGAATGAATCCGAAACCCTGCGACTGAATAAGATCTGCACATATACGCTTTCAAATTATAAGAAGGAAATCACACTGGAAGAAATCGCAGGTCTCAGCAACCTGAGCGTAACCTCTTTCTGTCGTTATTTCAAAATGATGACCAGAAAGACTTACCTGGACTTTCTGGTCGAAATACGCGTAAGCCATGCCTGCAGGATGCTGGTGGAAGATAATTATCCGATCGGTATCGTTTGTTTTGAATGCGGGTTTAACAATCTATCAAACTTTTACCGACATTTTAAAAAAGTAACCGGGATGAAGCCCTTCGAATATAAAAAGAAGTACCTGCGGGAATCTGCGGCCTGATAATCCTGTCGCATTGCTGAGTACAGAATCTGCGAATGGTCTGGGTTATCTCTTTTTCAGCAAAAATATCTGAAGGAAATTGTCACCGTTCATTTCAACATATCGGTTGTAACATAACATACTTCCATCATAGCTCCAGTTCACAGCGCCAACAGGTTTCGAACGATCATCCGTTCTTTGGGTAACACGTAAAGCCGTTGCAGTGGAAAGCTCTGTTATGAAAACACTATTGTCTGCGATATATGCAATGAATCTGCCGTCGCTACTGAAATTAAAAGGTCCCTGAATGGAAAAATCAAAATTGGTGAGCTGTTCCGGTATGCCTCCATTAGGCGAAATACAGAACAATTGAATATGTCCTCTTTTATCTTCGGCAAGAAAGGCGATCCTGGATCCATCGGCACTTGATCGCAGCCAATGCCGTGGCGAGTCAGTTACGCCATTTGCCGTAAAGCTGATCCGGCGGTGAGTTAAGCCCGGAGGAATGGCGAGTCTCGATCCAGTCGTTGGGTGAAAAGACATCGACGCTGCCTGTTGTAGAATATCATCAGGAATATCCACGATAAAGATCTCTGTTTTCAGGTTTCCCTTATCATTTCTCAGGTTACCCTGGTAAGCAATCGCTCTTTTTTGCCAGCTTCCATCTGTTCGTCGATATCCATTGCTCCCGATCCAGGTTTCATCAAAGGCTTTTTCCATTTGCGCTGATCCATGAGCAGGATTTTCGGTAACTTCTGCTATGAGCATGGAAAACATCTCTCCATTATTGTTCTCCATTCCATTTACCGGAACGATCACACGACCGGGAACCATAATACCGATCGTTCTGAGATCTTTGATCGCACTGTTGCTCTTTTGTATTTGTTCGATCACATGATCGTTATAGGTAAAGCTGATCCATTCACCATCACCGGTCCATGTATGTGCATGTGTGCCTCCCCGCAGTGCGCCATTTGTGAATGGGGCAACTATGTTTCTCGCATCCATAAATACAGGTACTCCGGGCGAATCTGTATCGACGGCAACGCCTGTCCGCCGCGTCATACTGTAAGGATGTTGTGCTGAAGCATTGCGTATGCCATGAATAAACAGTACCCGATCCATAACAGGAGAAAAGGTGGCGGCTCCAACGCCGGGCCCATACTCCGTTTGATCCGACGTTTGGTAGATCTTTCTTATCTCTCCCGAACCAGTATTTACGATTGAAATAGTGCCGGTACTGGCGATCTGTGTATCATCATTCCGGCCATCATAAACGATCCAGTCGCCATCCCTGGAAAAGCATTGAGTGGAGTTAATGCAATGTCCACACGCATCATTTGTAAGTTGAAGCTCCTCCATTTCCATTGGCAACAGGATATTAATTTATAAAAATCTGCAGCAAATATATTCACCTTGTTGACTACCCGCGCAATCACACTTTTATCATCTTTATGCCGAGAAGCTCCAGTAGCTGATCGTAGTCCTGGCTGAGCTGATCCAGTTTTGCCATAGCGCTTCCCGATAGTTCTCCAACTGACCGGCGGGTATTCATATCTATTTCATATCCGCGGGATTGAAGAAAATATTTTGCAGCAATAGGATAAACATCATGCATTACATCCATCGAATCTACGAGAAATTTCTGTGCAGCATTAACCTGATCTATTTTGGATGAATTGTCAAAATTATTGACAACCCAGCTGATCAACTCAGGTACAAAGTTTCCCTGTATACAGGAAAGGCCGGCACAACCTGCTGTGAGCGAAGCAACCGCGTTTACCATGTAGGCATCATACAACTCAAAAGAAGAGTTGTGAGCAGTCAGCTTTACTTTTTCTGTAACAGCGTCAATATCCAGGCTGGTATCTTTATAATAAACGACACGGCCTGTTCGGACTATACGCTGAAGACTGGCGGATGACAATACTCTTTTATACGGGACCGGGCATTCATAAAACCCAAACGGAATGCCGTCTGTTAAAGAAAATAATTCCTCCACCCGATCGATCAGTGTATCATCTGCTTCATGCTCCGACGCAAGTATACTTGTGATTGCAACCACTGCATCTACGCCCGTGTCATAAATCCGTTTGGAAAAATCTGCCTGTTGCTGCAATGACCCATCGAAAGTACCTGTACTAAAAACCGGCACAGCCCCGGCCGCTTCCTTAACCACAAAAGATGTGACCGCTGAACGTTCGTCTGGCAACAGTTCGAACATCTCGCTTGAAAGACAATTCGCGAACAAACCTGTAGCTCCGGCATCAATGTAGTAAGCTGTCAGCTTAGCAAGAGCATCATAGTCTATTTTGCCCGTCTTATCGAAGGGAGTTAGCATTACAGGAACAAATTTTCCTTTTACCGGCATGATATAGTTTATTAGGGTTAAACAATGGATCAATAGTTAGGGCGCGAGCAGGTCGGCTGATGCATTTAAACGTCAGTTGGCTTGCCTTGCTTTATCGCAGCCCTTTTCTTTCCACTCAAAAAAGTGCCCGCAAGAAAGATCGTCAGCGTACCGATCACGATCGTGAGGCTTTTATGCAATGGGTTCCTCAGGCCAGCATATTCCTCCGGCATCATTGGGGAAAGAGATAACCAAATTATTACCAGCAATCCGATGATAGCCGCGATCAGCGCCTGAAGATTCCCTGTTCTCTTACTGATAATGCCCAGCAGAAAGATCCCAAGCATGCCTGCTGCAAAAATCCCCGATAGCTCCCACCAGATATCAAGGATGCTTTTTGCACCTATCATCGCAATGCCAGCGGCCATTCCAAGCAGACCAAACACAATAGTGCCGGTATACAGGATCCTCATCTTCTGCTTCTCTGTCGTATTCCTATTGAAATACCTCTTATAGATATCTTCCGCAAAAACCGTTGCGGAAGAATTCATCCCTGAGCTGATCGTACTCATCGCCGCAGAAAGAATTGCAGATACGATCAACCCAACCAAACCCGTTGGAATACTTGTAACCATAAAATGCGGCATCACTTTATCTCCGTAATCAGCGGGCTTTAAGTTTGCGGCTAATGTTTTTATGTCGCTCAAACTTGCAGACAATCCCAGTTTTTCGAGTGCTGCCTGCTCTTTCACTGCGTTCAATAACTCAGGGTGCACATCGTAGTAAGCATACAAACATGAACCAATTACAAAGAACAAAAGAGAAGCAGGAACATAGAGATATACACAAAGCCATATCGAGGAAGCGGCAGCTTTTGATGACTTTGCTGCATGATAACGCTGGACGTAGTTCTGATCCATCCCGAAGTTGTTCAGATTGATAAAGAATCCGTACAGCAACACTACCCAGAAAGTCGATTTGGTAAGATCCGGTGACAGACTCCCCAAACTGAATTTATCCTGCGCTTTTCCTATTTCAATAATCTTATCGATACCGCCAGGCATTCCTTTTACGATCAGATAAATGATCAGCAGCGCTCCAAGAGTTTTAATGATACCCTGCACTACTTCTGTCCAGATCACGGCTTCTATGCCACCCATCACTGTATAGATAATAATACAAAGGCCGGTAACGATCATAACGGTAGCCATAGGCAATCCTGTCAATGCCTGAAGGCTTAATGCGATGCCGAAAAAGATCGATCCCATCCTAGCCAGCTGGGTCAGCAGGAAACAGATGACCGCATAAGTTCTTGCCCATGGTCCGAACCGATGTTCAAGATGTGTGTATGCTGATACTTCACCAGTTGCTCTGTAGAATGGTACAAAGAACTTTGATGCAACCCATGCCGCCAGAGGCATTGAAAGACTGAATACAAAAGCATTCCAGTTAGATCCGAATGCCTTTCCCGGAACACCGAGAAATGTGTTGCTGCTTAGAAAAGTAGCATAGATCGATAACCCGATGGCCCAGCCGGGAATCAGTCCACCAGCTTTGGTAAACTGATCCGACCCTTTGCTTTTCTTTGAAAAGTAGACTCCGACGAGTATCATACCTACAAGGTAAACGGCTATTACAATAAGATCTATGACAGGCAAGTTTTTCATCAATCGTATTTAAAAGCCGGTTCGTCAGGCAGGCATTACAAAAGTATTTGTTGAAAGAAAGAGCAATTTGACGCTTTTTCGCAAAAAATTGTACGATGCTATCATAAATGTTTGCGTCCAGGAAGAAATGCAGAGTGGGAATAACGGTATTGTCAAGAGGATAAAACATTTTCCGCCGTTAAAAATCACCTGATCTCGCTGCGAAACTGGTATAGTTTAGCTCTATGTCTGCGGAAAACGAAAACAAGCGGGAGAAAAGATATGATAAGATCATTCGGGCAACGTTTGAGTTACCGAGCAATGCATTCCTGAGCATCTTTTTCCCGGGCGAAGATGTCAGGACAACTCCACTGCCCGGCACTGTCACGCAACATATCAAGGAACAGGAGGTCGATACACTATTAAGGGTACAGATCAATGGAAAAGAAGAATTCATATTTCACCTGGAATATCAATCATCTAATGACCCTGACATTGCCAGACGAATGGCCTCTTATGATTTCATGTTGCATTTAAAGTACAAGATCAACATCGTTGGGGTTGTTATCTATTCCGGAAAAAACCAATGATGATGAGTGATACGGTGAAATTCAATAATAACTTCTACCAATGCCGGCCGATCGATCTCAGGCAAATAGATGCCAATATCTTTCTTGAATCGGGAAGAAGCCGTGAAGTCATCCTTGCGATTTTAGCCTCATACAACGAAGAGGAAAGTGTAATAATCATTCAAAAGATATTATCTAAGTTGCATGCATTGTTATCCGGCTCACCTGGTGAGCTCGTTGATAGAATTAAAGAACTGGAAATACTTTCGAATTTAAGAAGTAAAACTATTCAGAAACAATTAATAGAAGAGGAGGTAAAGATGACCATACTTTATGATTTGTCAACAGACATTCGTTTTGAGCAAGGAATAGCTTTAGGTGAGGTTCGAGGTATCGAAAAAGGCAGAGTTGAAGGAGAAGAGAAAGCCGCCAGGAAATTCGCAGAAATACTGATCAGGCAGGGTTTCAGTATTTCACAGATAGTCGAAACATTCGACCTCTCTCCAACCATACTTTCTTTTCTCGAAAAAACTTTTTCTCAGAAAAATGGTTTCAATAAAAATGAAAGTTGAGTACGAGCTGCGCAAAACATCCATAACAAACAGCGTTTAAAAATAGTTATTCAGCGGCGATAACGCTTCGGAAACTTATGAAGCTTAGCAAATTCCAAGGCGTGAAGGACAGTCTTTCGGAGTTGATTTCGGAGGGCGACCAGTTTGTTCCCCAGGAGAAAATGCCGGAATAAAAATTCCATCTTAATTTGCCCGTCTTGTATCATAAAAACAGAAAGGCCGCTTCTCCCGAAGCGGCCTTTCTATATCTTTTCAATAAGGATTAACCCAAAGCAACCCTTTTGAATTCTGTTACTTTCACATCACCTGCTTTTTTCAGGTACTCAGCAACGCTGATACCATTGTCTTTTACAAAAGCCTGTGCAGTCAGCGTGTTTTCTTTAAAGAAAGCACCCAGTTTACCTTCAGCGATCTTAGCGATCATTTCATCAGGTTTGCCAGCCATTTTAGGATCAGCTTTCATTGTATCAACAATGATCGCTTTTTCACGCGCTACTGTTTCAGCATCTACATTATCAGCGTCCACTGCAACAGGGTTCATTGCAGCGATCTGCATGGAAACGTCGTTACCCGCTTCAGGAGCTTCTTTGCTCAACCCAACGAGTACACCAATACGGTATGCGCCGTGGATATAAGAAGAAACGTAAGGAGCATTCACTCTTTCAAACTTAGTGATACCGATCTTCTCACCGATAGCAGCCAGTTTATCATTGATCAAAGCAGAAATCTTAGTACCGTTGATAGATACTTCGCTCAGCTCTTCAGCAGAGTTAACATTATTTGCGATCGCAGCATCAGCAATGCTTTGCGCGAAAGCAACGAAGTCAGCATTCTTAGAAACGAAGTCAGTTTCGCAGCTAATGCAAACAACGATGCCCGATTTATGATCAGGAGTAGTTTGTGCAATCACAACACCTTCTTTCGCTTCGCGGTCGCTTCTTTTTGCAGCAACTTTCTGACCATGCTTACGCAGCCAGTCGATCGCAGCTTCGAAGTCACCATTTGTTTCAGTCAGGGCTTTACGGCAATCCATCATTCCCGCACCAGTAGCCTGACGGAGTTTATTGATATCTTGTGCACTAATTGTTACAGCGCTCATATGTTCGAGTTATTTAAGTTTAGTAATTGAGTTTTAGTTTATGTTTAAAAGTTCAAAAGTTTAAGAGTTTAAAAGTTCAGGATCAGCTTGTTGACGAAGTAACCCTTAAACTTTTAAACATTTAAACTTTTAAACTTATCAAACTATTAAACTTTGATTATCTTTTTCCACCGCCTGGACCACGTCCACCAGCTACGCCGCCACCGCTACGGTTGCCTGCGCCACCGCGTCTTTGACCGGCACCTTGACCACCACCAGTGTTACCGCCACGGCCACCGCCGCCACGATTACCACCGCGTCCCCGACCACCTTCAGCTTGCGCTTCAGCTTCGAGACGAGCTGCTCTTTTTGCGTTGTCATCATCAGCTGATTCTTCTGTTTCGTCGTCTTTAGCAGCCTGACGTTCAGCCAGACCTTCAGCGATCGCTGCAGTCAGATAGTTAACGATAATAGCGATAGATTTTGTAGCGTCATCATTCGCAGGAATAGCAAAGTCAACCTTATTAGGATCACAGTTAGTATCCACGATACCAAATGTAGAGATACCCAGGCGTTTTGCTTCAGCCAGCGCGATATGCTCATGACCGATATCGATCAGGAATAAAGCAGCAGGTACACGGCCCAATTGCGCGATACCACCCAGTACTTTCTCCATTTTATCTTTATCACGGGTCAACGTCAGACGTTCTTTCTTAGTGATGCTGTCAAAAGAACCATCACTCAACATTTTCTCGATGCTTTGCATCTTCTTCACGCTCTTACGAACAGTGTTGAAGTTTGTAAGCATACCACCCAACCAACGCTCAGTAACGAAAGGCATGTTCACTTTCTTCGCGCACTCGCTCACGATATCTTTCGCCTGTTTTTTTGTACCAACGAAGAGGATCTTTTTACCGCTGCGGGCGATCTGCTTCATTGCTGCTGCAGTGTCCTGCAGATGCTCAACAGTTTTGTTGAGGTCGATGATGTGAATACCTTTCTTTTCAGCAAAGATGTAAGGCAACATCTTGGGGTTCCACTTCTTTTTCAGGTGACCGAAATGCACACCTGCTTCCAGAAGCTGCTGTTGTAAGGATGTATTATTTTCCATTTTCGAGTATTATTATTATTGGTAGTGTTATTGTCACCCCGCCCCCCGGATCAAAGTCCGGGGTGACAGGATGAAAAACAATAAATTAACGTTTAGAGAACTGGTAGCTTCTACGAGCTTTCTTATGACCGAATTTCTTACGCTCAACAGAACGTGGGTCACGTTTCAACAGCCCAGCTGCTTTCAGCGCAGGACGGAATTCAGGATTCAGCTCAACCAATACGCGGGAAATACCCAACATAGCAGCTTCTGCCTGGCCTTTAACACCACCACCTGTAGCATTGATCTTAACATCATATTTACCTACAGCTTCGATGGTCTTGAACGGACGTTCAACCTGGTTTTGCAGGTAAACAAGTGAAAAATATGCTCTATAGTCTTTGTCGTTCACTGTGATAGTGCCGTCTCCTTTTGAAAGGAATACGCGAGTCACAGCTTCTTTACGACGACCAACACCATTTTTTTGCTTTTCCATTATATATTATTTGGAATGTTTGATTTGTTGTTTTGAGATCAGAATTTCAGCTCTTTAGGTTGCTGTGCAGTGTGAGGGTGCGTTCCGCCTGCATACACATACAATTTCTTGTACATTTTACGGCCAAGACGGTTTTTAGGAAGCATACCCTTTACTGCTCTTTCGATCATCACTTCAGGACGGCGCTTTTGCAGGTTAGAAGCTGTTTCTTCTTTCAGACCACCTGGATAACCAGTAAAGTGATCATAGATCTTCTGATTGATCTTGTCGCCAGTCAGAATAACTTTCTCCGCATTGATCACGATGATATAATCACCAGTGTCAACGTGAGGCGTGTAGTATGCCTTGTTCTTACCGCGCAAAATCGCAGCAATTCTGGCACACATACGTCCTACGGTTTGATTAGTACCGTCCACAACATACCAGTCGCGTTTAACGGTAGCCTCGTTCGCATGTTTGGTAGTGAAATGTAATTTGCTCATTTGTTTACTTTTTAATGCCACCGCTATCCCGGTGACAAATTTTAAAAATCCCCAAGGTTTGATTTGGGGCTGCAAAGATAGCATTAGAATACCCTAAATTCCAAAATCCGGATGACATAATTTAGTATCGCACCTTTGTAATACATTGATTTTCAATAAAAAATTTGACTGATTGTAAACACACCTTGTTAAGATCGGGCAAAATTGGGCTTTTTTGGCCGCGCATTTCTGATCTTTTGCCTGGCATAAGAGCAACGCAATGAACGCAAAGAGCCGCAAAGGACGCAAAGAATATTCCTGTTAAAAGATTGACTCTTTGTGACCTTTGCGGCTCTTTGCGTTCATTGCGTTACTCTTACGCCAGACGAATACAAAAGCCTGATAATTGTTTACACCTTTTCCACCACCACCCTGTGCGGCGTAATATAAGTGATCTTCACCTCCAGCTTATCTCCCTCCTTCAACCCTTCCACACCTTCCAGTTTCGACTGGATCTTTCCTCCCAGTATTGTCACATACACAGCATATTGCGAAACCCTTGTAACAGTCGCTTCCACTGGCTTCTGCTGCTTATTCAGCTCCACCGCCTGCTTATACTCCGGAATATAACTATGGGAAAACAGTTCTGCATAAAGCTGATTCCGCTTGCCCTGGTTTTGTATACTGAAATTGATCACCTCATTCACCGCCTGCTCAGCTGGCTGCAACTCCCATTTAGAGATCCGCAACGGAAAAAAGATATAGCTCTTCATTTCCTTGATCAGCCAGCCATCATCCACTTTCTTGAGATACCCCGCAAAACGATTTTCCTCCACAGCCTTGTTCAGCAACACTTCAAGCTGCGTATTGTACAGAAATTTAATGTTATAGGCCGTCTGCTTGTCCCCGCGGTCAGATAGCTTCAGCTGAAACTGGATATTGTCACCAACCCTGAAATGATGGCTTTTTTTGCCATCAGGGCTGATTGTTTTACAGTTCACCGACTTCGTTTTACCGGTTTTACCATCTCTCAGGTAGTCAATAGTTGCAAAATGCTTGTCGTAATTGACAAATGTGATATGTCCCTTGTAGATCTCTTCGCTCATAAACGCAAAGGTAATACGTTGACACGAATGCACGCAAATGACCGCAAATTAACGCGAATACACTCAAACGAATTGAAAGGTGTAATCCCTTGATCATTTATCTTTAACCCTCTCAAAAACACTCTATATCATGGCAATATATCAACTTGGCAGATCGGTATTCGGTCACCCTGAAAATGCAGGGAATCTGATGACCATTGAAGAAGCTCATGCTCTGCTCGAAGACTGGGTACCCAATGAACGTCTTCGCCTGCACATGAAGCAGGTAGCTGCAGTTATGAAAGCCTGGGCCATCGAAAAAGAGAATGCGGACCCGAAGACCGCTCTTAAATGGGAGCTCGCCGGCCTGCTGCACGATGCCGATTGGGAAAAGTTCCCGGATGATCATTGCCGGGTCATTATTGAAGAACTGGAACGTCGCCAGATCGACCCCGACGTAATCCATTGTATCGCATCCCATGGACCAAAATACTTCGGCGTCGAGCCGGAAAATTCCATGGACAAAATGATCTATGTATTTGATGAAATCAGCAGCCTGATCCACGCCTACAGCCTGATGCGGCCCGGTGGCTATGATGGCATGGATGTAAAAGGAGTGAAGAAAAGATTAAAAGAAAAAAGCTTCGCTTCAAACGTAAGCCGCGATGACATCAATGACGCCATCTCAAGAATTGACACCCCACTTGAAGATATCATACAATTCATTATCGATCATCAACCATCGGTTCAATGATCTCAGGTATATCAAAAAAGCCAGGAGTTGCAACTCCTGGCTTTTTTGATATACCTATGAATGTATTATTACAGCTTTGTAAGCTTATACGAGTTATTAAAGAAGTCAATAGCGATCTTATAATTACCTGCGTCAGGAGCGGGAAAATTATCTGCTCCCTGTGGAACAAACGTACCGCCGAGTTTGATATTCGCAGCAGCTTTGTTTGGAACTGCATATTTCTTATCCCAGTTACCATTCTCAGGAAGCAACAAATATTCATCTGCTGTCAACGCAATTGATGCTATTTCGAATTTCGTAGAATTGATCCGGGTAAACTGCTGAGAAGGAACAGGAACCGGATTATTCCAACCACCTGGTGTCGCATTACCAACAATGAACAAAGCAGAAGGCAAACCATGCTCCTGGGTAAAAGGAGCAGCACTGAACTTACCGGTCTGGAAATTCACTGTGATCTTATACCAGCCGGCTGCTGATGGAGCTGGAAAATTCTGCGGAAGACCGTATCCAAAATCTCCACCATCACTCAAACCAGGAACAGTATTATTCGTTACCGAATATTTTTTATCCCAGTTTCCATTTTCAGGCAATAAGAGGAATTCACCTCCGCCAGTCAAATTGAATATTCCACCAAATGTCGTCTCATCTATGCGGGTCAGCTCCTGGGTTGGTGTGGGAACCGGATTGGTCCACCCTCCCTGGGTCGCACTGCCAACAATGAACAATTTGCCGGATGTAGGCAATTCAACCTTCGGCGGAATCTTGTAAGGCGTCATGCGGATCTTCAATACATTCGAAGCAAGGCGCTCATTGTTGTTGACATAGGAGGAAGTCACCTTCACATCCATGTCAACCGCTTTATTGAATTCGTAGCCGAAACTGAGCAGGATGGCGTTCAGATCTTTCGCGATAAAGTCAGCTTTCAGAGAACCGATCACTTCCTTCTTTGAAGCTTTCACAAAGTTCTTACCTGTTGAATCGATCTCAATAACGTACTTGATATTATTTGTGTCCGTTGCATATTCCGGATAACTCCAGTTTAATGTTAACGCCACTTTGTTGGAATCCGCAGCCACCGGCGCTATCGTCGCAGCAGAAGCTGTCAGTACTGGTGATTTACCGTTATTATAAAACGGAAGGTCATCTACTTTGTCGCAGGCAGTAAAACAGAAAGCTGTAACTGCGAGAAAGGACAATATTTTTATCAGTGATTTCATATGAACAATCAGTTAAGGTTATAATTTAGTTACCGTGAACTTTCCTCTCTGGAAGTCAACCACGATCTTGTAGTTGCCACTTGCAGCCGGGGAAATGATATCCCCTCCTTCTGCTTTGAAGTCATCACCATTAGGATTATTGCCGTTGTTTGAGCCGGTAAATCCGTATTTCGCACCCCAGCTACCATAAACAGGCAGGAGGAGATATGACTGGCCACCATTCAAAACAATGTTTGGAATTTCATACAATGTCGGGCTAACCTGTGTAAAGGTTTGAGACGCCGGTGCTACGTCAGTCGGGCAACCACACTGCCAGCCCGCTGGGGTAGCAGCTCCAGTCACATAAAGTTTACCGGACGCAGGCGGCGCCACTTTCGGAGGAATAGCGTATGGAGTGACCTTGAACTTCAGCGATGCGGAAGAAAGCGTCACAGAACTATTAGCCAGGCTTGATTTGACACGGATCTCGATATTATGTTCCATCGATGGCTTCAACACCAGTTGATTCAGCAGATAATCATTCAATGTTCCCTGCGTCATAGAAACACTCAGGTTATTATTTACTCCGATCGTCTGCCGGTTAGGATTTGTAAAATTCGCGCCAACGGTATCTATCTCTACCAGGTAAGAAACATTCTGAGAGCTTGTTCCGGTATTGAATTTATACTCAGGGTTTGTCCAGTTCAGCACCAGCCCTTCTTTCTCGCTGTTTGCAAATGCCAGCGGAATAGAATTGGTAACGGATGCTGTTAAAACAGGAGGAGTGCCTCCTTCGAAAAATACTTTGTTCTCATCTTTTTTGCAGGAACTGGCCGTCAGTACGACAAGACCTAAACCAGCAATTAGTTTATTGATTGTTGACATGTCTTTGTTTTTAACGGTGGTTAATTAATATCCGGTATTCTGTGACAGGTTTGGATTCGCTACCCTGTTTTCAGCAGGTACCGGGAAAATATTGAATTTATCCTGTACGGCTGTACCAGAAGCTACGCCACCTTTCCATGGCCAGAGATAAGTGCTTGTTGTTAATAAACCATAACGGATCAGGTCGGTTCTGCGATGCCCTTCCCAATACAGTTCTCTTGCTCTTTCATCCAGAACATACTGAAGAGTCACGTCATCAGCTGTCACATTGCCATTTGTATTACCATACGCCCGCTGACGAATATTATTGATATAAGTAACCGCAGTTGGTTTATCACCGCCGGTACCGCCGCGCAGTACAGCTTCCGCATATATCAGATACATTTCAGGAAGTCTGAAGACAGGGAAATCAACATCAACAAAAGCCCGTGTTGGATCCTGTGTAGCAGCACCATCTGAACGGATGTTCCGGAATTTACGAACATGCAGGCCCTGTGCAAAATTGGTCACATCAGCAATCGCCACCTGTGTAGGCGATGTACCGAAGGACCCTGTTGTGAACAGCGCTCTTTTGTCAGTATTACCAGAAAGATCGGAGAATTTATCAGCAAGGCCTTTTGTTGCCCGATAACCATACCAACCATCACCAACGCCATATTCACTATGATCGTCGCCAGATGCCGCATGACAAAGGAAGCTTGTGTTTCCATAAGCCTGTGTTTTTAAACCGTCACACGCAATAGCGAACATAAACTCGCCAGCACGTTTGTCGTTATCGGCCATGAACAGCTGTGCATAATTTGGCTGCAGGGTATAACCGCCACCAATCACCTTCTTCGCATAAGTGATCGCTTCTGTCCATTTTGCAGTACCGGAATATACCTGCGCATTCAGGTAAAGACGGGCAAGTAATGCCCAGGCAGCACCCTGATCTACGCGGCCATATTCAATTGTTTTTACCGGAGCCAGCTCAGTCTCGATCGCTTTAAGTTCGCTTTCAATATAAGTGAACAGGTCTGCACGGCTGATTTCCGTTGGGAGGTCAGTACCTACCACATTAGCTTCTGTAATGAATGTCGATTTACCAAACAGGTCCATCATCACCCAATAGTTGAACGCTCTCAGAAATCTTGCTTCCGCGCGGCTTTTTTTGATATCATCGCCAGCTGTACCGGTGATACCTCTTGCAGCAAGTTTGTCATCTGTTGCTTCACGGAGATATTCATTGATCAGCGTGATATTGTAGATCGGTCTGGCATAGATCCCTTTCAGGAAAGGATCTTCAGATGTCCATTTTAAACCATGGAAGTTTTGAATGGTCTGATCATTCCAGGCAACTACAGCCTCATCGGTTGGCAGTTCCTGGCAGTTGAAGAACATACGAATGAACGCAACCTGAGAACCTTCGTCCAGGCCACCACCGATGTCCGGAGAGCCGGCAGGCCCAGAGTTACCCGTAATAGCCAGTGTTCCATAAATTTTTGCGAGTACCGCTTTGTATCCTGCGGCATCAGCGTATACTTTTTCTGGCGTCAGATCATTTGGCGGAAAAAGATCCAGCTTCTTTGCACAGGAAAAGAAAATAACCGGCAGCAGCAAAGCGGGAATGAATTTTATTATCTGCTTCATATAGTAGAATCGTTTAAGAATTAGAAATCAAGGTTAGCACCGATGCTGAATATTCTCGGACGTGGATAGATATTATTATCTACACCTGCATCACTGGCGCTTTCAGGATCAAGGCCTTTATATTTCGTGATCACAAATGCGTTCTGCACGTTTGCCATCAACCGGAGATTTGCCTTTTTGCTGAACACCTGACCGAAATTGTACCCGATGTTGATATTATCCAATCTGAAGAAAGATGCATTCTCCAGGTAATAATCGGAGAGGTATTGATTGTTATTAAATCCGGAAGCCAGATAGTTTACAGATCCGTTGCGGATCACGTTGATCGGATCCTGGATGGCACGCAGCACACCACCGTTTGAGAAATAGTTGTTGTAAAGGTAGTTGCCGAATGTTCCGTGTCCGGTAATACCGAGCGTCCATTTATCATAGGTCAGCTCAGTATTAAAACCGAGCAACATATCCGCTGCAGGTTTTTTGTAGAGATAACGATCCTGGTCATTAACAGAACCATCACGGTTCATGTCTTCATACAAACCTTCAATGGGTTTGCCGGAAGCCTGATCATACACCTGTTTGTATACAAAGAAACTGTATGGAGAATATCCCACAACGTGCTTACCAATATTATTACCGGTACCACCAGAGATCCCGCTTACAGGGATACCAGAGAAAGACGGATCATTCTGTTTAAGCAGGTTGGTGATCTCGAACTTCTGGTAAGTATAATTGAAACCTAAAGACCATGTCAGCTTCGACGTCTGAACAGGGATCGTATTAATAGTGAATTCCACACCGCGGCTTTTCAGGTTACCAACGTTGGTAGTGATCGCGATATCAAAGTTTGAACCTGGCGCGACAGGGATGCTGCTCAACAGGTCTTCTGTTTTCTTTTCGTACACATCCACAGTACCGGAGATACGGTTGCGGAGGAATGCGAAATCGAGTCCAAGGTTCGTGGTTTTTGTAGTCTCCCACTTCAGGTCCTTGTCATATGGCGCAGGACGCAGGAAGTAATAGAAAGAATTGCCAAATTGATATTGCGCAGTTGGCGTACTTTGAGAATAACGCGGCAGATAAGTATAATAGCCAATTCCATCCTGCTGCCCGGTAACACCCCAGCCTGCACGCAGTTTAAGATCAGTCAGCACATTTGAATTTTCAAACAGCGCATTCTTGATCTTCCATGCTGCTGCAAAGGCAGGGAAATAACCAACCCTGTTATCTGCTGAGAACTTAGAACTTGCATCCCTGCGCAGGGAAGCTGTCAGCAAGTAGTTATCTGCAATACTCAGGTTCACCGTTCCGAAATAAGATTCCAGGCGATACTGCGGTTTGTCTGTCAGGAATACCGGAACACTTCCGGGAATGGTGTCGTTTGGTCCCGTGCCGCGACGGCTGAAGGATGCAAAGTTGCTTACGTTCGTGATAAAGTCCTGGTAACTGTGCATCACTTTCGCATCGATCTTCGTTCTTATACTTTTGATCTCTTTGCTGTAAGCAAGGCCGACGTCTACAAGGTAATTCTGTTTTTTCTGCTCATAGTGGCTCATTCTGCCATGATAGAGATAGTTGGTTGCTGAAAGTGAATCAAAAAGGTCGTCACCCTGTCCTTTCATATTATCCATACCGAGATTGACCAGTACGTGAAGATCTGGGAAGAAATGAAGTTTATAGTCAAGGCTGATATTACCGATGATCCTGTTCACTTTAGAACGATTGTCACGCTGCTCCAATAAAGCGAGCGGGTTACGGTTCGCAAGAGCTACAGCACTGTCATTCGCCTGCCTCCATTCATAATAGCCGCCAAAGTTCACCGTATGCGTGCCTTTATCGTAAACAGGTTTGGTAGGATCGAACGTTGCAGCAGAACCTACAGCCCCTTCATCTGCAAAACGGTTTGCCGTATGGCTCGCCTTTACGGCGAAGTTTACAGAAAGATGATCATTGAAATAACGCGGGCTGAGATTCAGAGAAGCCGAATAACGGTTAAAGTTATTCGTCTTAAGGATCCCATCCTGTTTCAGGTAACCGAGCGACGCGCGGAAAGGCATATTGCCCAACATACCGCTGGCACTGATATTATTGTTTGTACCGAATGCATTTTGAAAGATCTGATCCTGCCAGTCAGTGTTCGCATCACCCAACAGGTTTTTGAAAGTATTGTTGCCAGTCAATGCCGCCTGCTGAGTAACGATGTCTCTTACCTGGTTGCCGCTGAGCACTTCCACTTTTTTGGGAAGTGTTGATAAAGACAATTGCGTGTTGAAATTGAATTTCATTTTTCCTCTTGCACCTTTCTTGCTGGTGATAATGATCACACCGTTTGAAGCTCTTGATCCGTACAAGGCAGTGGCGGAGGCGTCTTTCAAGACGCTGATAGATTCGATATCATCGGTGTTGATCGTGTTCAGAAGGTTTGCGGACCCTGGCAGACCATTGCTTTCCACAGGTACACCATCAATTACGATCAGCGGATCATTGCTCGCATTCAGTGATGCATTACCACGGATCCTGATCCGGCTGCCACCACCTGCAGAACCACCACCGGTTGTTACCTGCAAACCGGCAACTTTACCTTGTAAGAGTTGCTCAGAAGACGCAATGTTTCCTTTCTGGAAATCTTTTGACGATACTGAAGTGACTGACCCGGTAAGATCACCTCTGCGGCGCGTACCATATGCGATCACAACAACTTCACCAAGCGAAGCATTATTGATCGACATCTGTACATCTACTGTTGTACGTGCATCGATACTTACCTCCTGTGTTGCATAACCAATGGAAGAGAACTCCAGCACATTGGCTGATCCCGGAACGGAAAGACGATACGCACCATCAGTGCCGGTCTGTGTTCCTGTTGAAGTTCCTTTGACAGTTACGTTGACTCCTGCAACTCCTGCCCCATTGGCATCAGTCACTTTACCGGAGACCACCTTGTCTTGAGCGAGTGAAAATAGAGAAAGAAATAGCATCATAGATGCCAGGAATGCCTTGAGCAATTTTTTGCAGGACATAAGCAATCGTTAATTGTTAAGCGAATCAGTTTTGAAAATACACATTGTGTATTTAGAACACAATGTTAGTGCATTTTTATTTTAAGGAAAAAATTTATTTTTCCCGAGACCTAAGCCCCCACTGTATTTCAGGCAATCTGCGGACGCGGATTGCTGCTTTTACGACGGGGAGTTTTACGTTTGAATTCTGGCTTGAGCTTGTAAAGTTTGCCGGGACGGTGCGGCACATCTTCTTCCATTTCATTGAGATCCACCAGCCAGTCTTTAATTCCGATCTTTTTGCGGAAATTCCTCCGATCCAGGCTTACACTCAAAATGGCCTCATATAATTCCTGCAATTCACGAAGCGAGAATTTCTCCGGTAATAGGTTGAATATCACCGGGTGCTCCATCACCTGCTCGCGTAATCGGCCAAGACAGGTATCCAGGATCGCTTTGTGATCGAATGCCATTTTTTTGATATTTCGCACCGGATGCCAGTGCAGATCATTGTTAGTCAGTCTTAACTTCTGATGCTTTGCATCTATTAATGAATAATAAGCTGTCGTGATAACCCTGCCGGAAGGGTGTCTGTCAATGCTGCCGAATGTATGCACCTGCTCCAGGTAAACATCCTCCATGCCTGTCCTCTCCTGTAATATACGATAGGATGCCGTGTCCAGATCTTCATCGGGCCGCACAAGATCACCCAGTAATGAATATAAACCAGAGAATTCCTCAAGGTCAGATTTGATCACCAGTACCTTCAGCTCTTTTTCTTCGTAACAAAAAATCACACAGTCTACAGAGACAGCAATATTAAAATAGTCAAGGTGACTTATCTTCTCAAGTTCCGCGGTCTTCAAATTAGTGCCTTTGGCCATAAGAGTTGATTAACGAATTTTAAGGAATCATGATCTTGATATACTGATGCTGACGGTCAGATTCTATTTTCAGCAGGTAGATCCCGGCTGCCAAATTATTGATTTTATCTGTAAGCATTATCCTGTGCTCGCCCGTACTCAGCGTGCCGGAGAAAACAGACCTTACCGCTTGCCCCTGCATTGTCTGCAATTCTGCCCTCAGCTGCGCGGTACGCGGCAGGTTTACCCGTAATACAGATGCTGGCGACGCAGGATTCGGATACACCAGCGCCCCCAGTTCATTCGCCGGTCGGTCAATGTCAATAACCGGTGTCGTAACGGCATTCACTATGTTCTTACTGAGATAGACATGGTATTCCCCCGGCTGCAGCGGAATTGTCTGGAGAGAACCCGTTGCCGTGATCGTCCCTCCGGTCAGATAATCATACCAGGTTCCGGCCGACTGAAAGCTGACACTTGCATTCGCAACAACCACATCAAGGTTGGCAACTACCAATGCGCTCAGGTCAGCGGAATTGATCTTGAAATATTTTACGGCGCCAACAAGATCATAACTGAAAGACGTACTGTTGAACATCGTAGTCTGGGTATTTCGCAGTTTGATCAGCGCGGACGTTACATCATACAGTCTTTGCCTTTTGATATCCTGCATATATTGCCAGCGCGGCTCCTTCGGAGTGAGCTTACAACTTTCGTTACCATATGGTTGAGGGATCGTGTTATCAGGACAGGCAAAGATCGATTTGTCATATCCCCTTTCGCCAAACTGCCAGATCATCTTTGGACCGGGCACCATGAAGAACAAACTGGATGCGGCCTCCATCCGGCGTAACGCGATGGAATCATTCTTCACCGAATAACTACCGGAAACATTTCCATAAGTGATATTCTTATACATCAGCCTTTCTTCGTCATGACTCTCCATGTACGCAACAAGATGTGGATTTGAAAACCCCCGCTCTGCACTATTATAAACGATGGAAGAAAGGTTGGAGCCCCCTGCATTATGATAGCCCATCGTTGCTTCATTGAACACCACATTATCTCTTTTACCACCCCATAGCAGGAAACCAAGGTTCTGTAAAGCCTGCTCTTCATTTGTTGCCGCGAGATGTTCAAGAATGATATAAGCTGAAGGAAAGTTCTTCCAGATCGTATCACCATAGCTTCTCAGAATATCCACCCTGCTTTGATCGTAAGCGCTGAACTGGGCATCATTGCCTGAAGCTTTTTGCGTAAGCCCTTTGGTGAAATCCATTCGGAAGCCATCCATCTTATATTCCCGCATCCAGAAATCAAACATTCTCTTCCAGAAATATTTGGTAGCGGCACTTTCATGATTAAAGTCATCACCAAAACCAAATGCATGCGGCTGCACTTCATTCAGCCACGGGTTATTGGCTGCCGGGCGGTTTTGCGCAGCATTCCAGTAAAGCTGAGCAAGCGGCGACTGGCCATATACATGATTTGGCACAACATCCATGATCACTGCGATCTTTTTGCTATGACATGAATCGATGAACTCTTTCAGCTTATTTTTTGTTCCATAATACTTATCCGGAGCAAAAGAGAAAGACGGGTTATATCCCCAACTGTCATTTCCTTCGAACTCCGTTACAGGCATCAGTTCGATCGCATTTATACCAAGACGTTGAAGATAGCTGAGCGTATCGATCATCGTTTGCCAGCTGTGTGTAGCAACAAAATCGCGCACCAGCAGTTCATAGATGATCAGGTTTCGCTTATCAGCACCCGTGAATGAATTGTTTTTCCAGTTGTATGTTGGCGCTGAGGTCTGAACAATACTTACAATGCCCGTCTGACCGGCCGGATAGGCTTTCAGGCCGGGATAAACTGTAGCCGGAATAAATCCATCATTCGAAGGATCAAGTATTTTTTCTGTATACGGGTCTGCAATTTTCAATGAGCCGTCCACGAGGTATTGAAAAGCGTATTCCGTGCTGGCAGTTAATCCGTCTATTTGTAACCACCAGTAATTGCCGTCCGGTGTCCGCTTCATTTGATTGGACGTTTGTTCCGTCCAGTTATTACCGGGAAAATCTCCTATTACACTTACTCTTCCTTTGTTCGGTGCATAAAGCACCAATACAACGGAAGTATTTCCTGCCAGGTAATTGATCCCGTCTTTCACGCCGGTTGGCAAAGGCGCAGTCGTTACTCCGCCATTCACAAAAAACTTAACTGAATCCTTTACGGAGGTTGCACCGTCGATCGCTTCCGCTATAATAGTTGTATTGCCGCCGGCCGTTAATGTTGGCGTTGCCGAGATGGAGGTAGCAGCGCTTGCCGTCTGGATCAACGTTCCGTTCAGGTATAAATTCAGCGTAACTGGTTTGTTTGAATTAGCAGTAAGGGAAATATTATCGTTCACCGCTTTCGTGATCGTTTCAGGAGTTGGCACAAATGTCGGCTGGAATGGTGGCACCGTAAATCTCACTGCAGCATTGGCTGTGTAAACGGGAATGTACATATCAGTTCCATCTGCGTTAGCCGCTTTTCTGACCTGACCCGCATCGGCATTCGCGTCCCGGAAAAGGATGCCGATCTTCTGTATGGTTTCGCCTGCCGGCACACCAAAAAAAGTACGGATATTATTAATGGTGAATTGATACTTGTTGTTTCCGAGTGAAGTGGCCTTCAACGCGGGTGTTGCACTGCCCCAGGCACCACCACCGGGTCCATTCACGTAGAGCCATTGCTGGCCACCATTGTTGCTTAGATTGGTTGTTACGCCCACGTGCACATAGATGTTTTCCGGGTTGCTGTAATTATTCAGCCCCTGGTTCCCTTTAGTAGCGTCCAGCGTAATCGTAATATTATCATTGTCTTTGGGGAAAAGTGGAGTCCAGGTAAGTAACTGCGCAAATGCACACACAGGGACACACAACAGCCCGAGGAGTAGGGCAGGCAGCAATCGTTTCATAAACAAGTTGTTTTAAGCAATAACAGTATTGATCTGCATAAAAACTTTCAGGGTCTCTGAAGATTTTCAGGCAGCTTTTAAGCTGTTGGAAAGTGAAGATAGGGAAATATGTACTTTCCACACATTAGAAGGATGCATTTCTTTTCCGCGGTGCGGGAGGATCTGTTTTTGGGAAATAGTTGGAGGCAGGGTGGGGTGTTTTTTTGAGAAGTTCCGGGATTGCCGGGCGGGCAAGGCGCTTTTTTTTCGACGGGAGGTCGAAAGACTCCGTTTACTTTTTTTGCCTTGATGCAAAAAAAGTAACAAAAAAAGATCAAGGCTGGGAAAAACTGGCTAAAAATGGGAGGATGTCACCTGCACCAAAAAAAACTCGCCGGAGGAGTGTTTGGGATTGATTGGCGTGCTGGCTCAGACAGTTTTTTGGCGCCTTCGCACACCTGCGGTGTGA
>NZ_JAKLTR010000029.1 GCF_022012415.1 Terrimonas ginsenosidimutans | reverse complement strand
TCGACGCTCCCGTCGAAAAAAAACCCCTTGCCCGTCCGGCAAAAAAAGTACACAGAGTCTTTCGACCTCCCGTCAAAAAAGCGCATTGCCCGCCCGGCAACCGCCTTATTATTCCCTAAAAACCCCGAAATTTGCTAAAATTATTGGGATACACCCCCTCCGCAAACAATGACTCCATTAGCAGAAAGAATAAGACCCCGTACGCTCGATGATCTTGCCGGACAACAACACCTCACCGGCAAAGGAAGCATTCTTCGCAAGGCCATCGAGAACGGCAAGATCCCATCCATGATCCTTTGGGGACCTCCGGGAACGGGAAAAACCACGATTGCCAATATTATCGCCAACACATTATTCGCCCCTTTCTATACATTAAGCGCCATCAGTTCGGGAGTTAAAGAAGTACGGGAAGTGATTGCAGAGGCACAAACCAAAAGCAATGCGATCCTCTTTATTGATGAGATCCATCGCTTCAATAAAGGACAGCAGGATGCGCTGCTTGGCGCTGTAGAGAAGGGCGTTGTGACGCTCATCGGTGCCACTACCGAAAACCCCTCTTTTGAAGTAAACAGTGCCCTCCTAAGCCGGAGCCAGGTATATGTATTAAGATCACTGGAAGAAAAAGACCTGATACAATTGCTGGAAACAGCCATCCAGAAAGATGAACTGCTCAGCAAAAAAAGCATCGAACTGAAAGAAACCACCGCCTTACTTAATATATCCGGCGGTGATGCCCGAAAGCTTCTTAATCTTTTTGAACTTGTAACAGACTCGATTACACCTGAAAACGGGAAGGTGATCATCACCGATCAGAAAGTAATGGAGATCGCACAAAAAAAGATCGCCCTTTATGATAAAGGTGGAGAGCAGCATTATGATATCATCTCGGCATTCATCAAATCGATCCGCGGCAGCGATCCCAATGCCGCAGTGTACTGGCTCGCAAGAATGCTTGAAGGAGGAGAAGATGTCAAATTCATTGCGCGCCGGCTGGTGATCCTTGCCAGTGAAGATATAGGCAATGCCAATCCAACAGCACTGGTCATGGCCAATACAACATTTGATGCCGTGAACAAGATCGGCAATCCGGAATCTCGGATCATTCTGTCCCAGTGTGCCGTATACCTCGCTTCATCTCCCAAAAGCAATGCATCCTATGAAGCGATCGGCATGGCCCAGGCTGCGGTTCAGCGTTTGGGAGATCTGCCTGTACCTCTACATATCCGTAATGCTCCTACCAAACTCATGAAAAATCTGGGCTATGGAAAAAACTACGAATACTCACATAGCTACGAGAACAGCTTTTCTGCCCAGGAATATTTGCCCAAAGAACTGGCCGGAACAAAATTTTACGACCCCGGAAAAAATGCAAGAGAGGAGGAACTCCGAAAATTTTTAAGATCGCTGTGGAAGGATAAGTATGGGTATTGAGGATCAGGAGTTCGGGAAGACCGCAAACACAACCGGCGCAATGTGCCATCCGCCATATAGCTATATACCTTGCTGCGCATAAGGCCAGTATAAATAAAGGGAAGAGACAACGTAGAGAGGACGCAGAGAGGACGATTTGCTTGTAGGTGCACGGCAGCAGGTTTGTACAGTATTGGTACACTTACCACCCGTTTTACCACGGAAACTGTAGAGTATTGGTACACTATGTTTTTCGACCGATGACGCTGACAAACCTTTCAGACTTATAAGACCACCCTCCCTTTGTCCAAACGAATATACTGCGTGATACAGGCTGGTCTTCTGTTCGCGTAATGCGTTACATACACTAAAGTTTTTCCACTTTTCCTGCAGATAATATCGATGAGACTGTTCAGTTCTGCTTCGGTTTCGTCGTCCAATCCCTGGCAGGGTTCATCCAGTATCAATAATGGCGGATTTTTGATCAGCGCGCGGGCCAGGAGCACTTTGCGTTGCTCACCCTGCGAAAGCTCATTCAATCGCTTGCGCGCAATACTTTTTACTCCCAGCAACTCCAGCCAGCCGTAGACCTGCAGCATTTGCTGATCAGACACCTGTCTGAATAAACCGATCGTATCAAATAATCCTGATGCAACGGCATCGAAGACGTTACTGCTGTTTTCAAAGAACAACATCAGCTCCGGAGAAAGAAAGCCTATATTCTTCTTGATATCCCATATAGTTTCACCAGACCCTCGTTTGCGATCGAACAAATAGATCTCATTGGCATATGCCTGCGGGTTATCTGCCGTGATCAGGCTAAGCAAGGTGGATTTTCCCGCACCATTTGCACCTGAAAGCAGCCAGCATTCTCCCGGCTTTACTACCCAATTGATATTGTCCAGGATCACTTTATCGCCATAACGCACGTGCACTTTTTCCATCCGTATAATATCGCTGAAAGATTTTACCGCTGCTCCAACTATCAATTGTGACAGCAGGGCCTCATTGATCACAGGTTGTTTATGCTTGTCTTTTGAAGGCATCAGCGAGTCTGCAAAAGTCTTTCGGTCCTGTACGATAGCCGGCTCATCTTTTTTCAATGTAACGACCGTTGTGATGCACGCCGGCACTTCATCCGGCTGTGTTACCAGAATGATAGTAATGCCTGTAGCCGCGAGCTCATTGATCCGTTCATGCAGGAAAGCCCGGGTATCCACATCCAGGCCAACAAAAGGCTGATCGAGGATCAAAACTTTCGGAGACGCCAGTAATGCACGAACGATCTGCACTTTCTTATTCTCTCCGTTTGACAACTGGATCAAAGGTTTCTCCAGTAATTCATCAATACGGAATGGCTTTAGCAGCGGGTTGGAGGATACGTCTTCATTACCAAGATATTCATCAACCGTTGCCGCATCTTCTGCGTCCATCGAATTAAAACGTTGCTGATAATAGAAATTGCTGACATTAGAGCGGTTCTTAAAATGGTGTTGTTGCTCCACCCAAACGATGCGTTCAAGCTTATCTTCCGCATAACGGATCTTACCGCTGAAAAATATGCGGCCTGCCAAAGCGAGGGCAAGTGTGGTTTTGCCACTACCGGCAGCTCCGGTGATCGCAAGATTTTCCCCTGCTCTCAATCCGAAAGAAACATTTTTAACTACAGGTACAGACGATTTCAGAACAGACAGGTCATTTACTTCAAGTATCAGTGTCTCGTTTTTCATGCTTCAGGCTGGTTTCCACAGGAACCCGGGTTATACTACAAGTTCCCGCCGTATTTAAACATCTAATCAGGCAGATCAGATCTTATTTAACAATACTGCGAATATCCTAATTTTAAAACTCAATGACTGTTATGAGAAAAATTATTATCGCCTCTGTTTTTATCAGCTCCGCTATCGGAAGCAACGCACAAACCATCATTCAGCGTGATCCACAGATCGAAAAGATGGTAGCCCAGGTTTCGAAGGATTCTCTG
This sequence comes from Terrimonas ginsenosidimutans, assembly GCF_022012415.1. Classification (GTDB taxonomy): domain Bacteria; phylum Bacteroidota; class Bacteroidia; order Chitinophagales; family Chitinophagaceae; genus Terrimonas_A; species Terrimonas_A ginsenosidimutans. The sequence goes on along the minus strand of NZ_JAKLTR010000029.1, from coordinate 46,864 downwards.
TCTTCCTATATCCGGCAGATGGTAGCTTTCGGTACAAGGAATACACTCAGCACACAAACAGATCCGAAAAGAGGGATCGGTGCTTCGCGGACCTGGGTGCTTTCAAAATTCAATCAGTTTGCAAAACAATCAAATGGAAGGCTTACTGCGATCATTGATACTACGACACTTGCCCCGGACGGCCGCCGCGTAGATCAGCCCCTCGTTCTGGGAAACGTAGTTGCCACATTGAAAGGAACTGATCCGCAGGATAACCGCATCTTCCTGATCAGCGGCCACCTGGATAATATGCGTACCAGCGTGATGGACCGCACAGGTGATGCGCCAGGCGCCAATGACGACGCAAGCGGCGTAGCAGCTGTACTGGAATGCGCACGTATCATGAGCACTCAATCCTTTCCCGCAACGATCATTTTTATCGCCGTAAGTGGTGAAGAACAGGGATTGCTTGGCGCAAACTATATGGCGGAAAAGGCAAAAAAAGGCAACTGGAATATTGAAGCTGTTTTGAATAATGATATCATGGGAAGTAATAACAGCAGTGAAACAAATATCATCAACAACACGCAGGTGCGGGTATTCAGTGAAGCATTCTCCACACAGGATACCGGCCGTGTGATCTCCAATATCAGGAACCTTGGATTGGAAAATGATGGGAAAGCAAGACAGCTTGCACGTTACGTAAAAGAGATAGGCGAACGGTATGTAGACAACCTTCAGGTAGTAATGATCTATCGAAACGATCGCTTTCTTCGTGGCGGTGATCATACACCATATGTCAATCGCGGTTATGCTGCGGTAAGGATCACTGAAATGAATGAGAACTACTACCATCAGCACCAGGATGTGCGTGTGGAGAACGGGATACAATATGGAGACCTTCCCGAGTTTATGGATTTTGAATATCTCCGCAAGAACACAGCGATGAACCTGAGCAATCTGGCAAATCTTGCCAAAGCACCGGCTATGCCGCAGGAAGCAAGAGTCGAAACGAGGAAGCTTACTAATTATACTAACCTCAGCTGGAAAGCACCAAAATCGGGGAAAGTAAAAGGGTATTATATTTTAATAAGAGAGACAACAAGCGCTGTCTGGCAGAAAAAGATCTTTACGACTGGAACAACTGCGGAACTCCCTTATTCAAAGGATAACTACTTTTTCGGCATTCAATCTGTTGGCGATGACGGAAATGAAAGCCTTGCTGTTGTTCCAACTCCGGGAAGATAGTATGCCCGTATACGGTAATAGTTACCGGTGTTAAAATCTACATTATTAAACACCGGTAACTATTCGCTACATGAAACCAATTACCTTTCTTTACATCCGCTTTCAGGAGACTTATAATATTATACATATAGACGATGATCAGCTGGACCTTAAAAAAATTCGAAGAACTGAGCCTGCATGAACTTTATGAATTGCTGCGCCTGCGAACCGAAGTATTCGTAGTAGAACAGAATTGTGTATTTCAGGATATGGACGACAAGGATCATTATTGTTATCATCTCTTAGGTAGAAAAGATGATAAGCTGGTTGCTTATACCCGTATCGTACCAGAGGGAATATCGTATCCGGATGCCCCATCAATTGGCCGCGTTGTCACATCCCCATCAGCAAGAGGGGAAGGATTGGGAAGAATTTTAATGGAAGAAAGCATTAAAGAACTCTTTCGGGTATATGGTAGATCTACTATCAGGATTGGTGCTCAATTATATCTTAAAAAATTTTATGAATCATTAGGCTTTGAGCAGAGCAGTGCTGTGTATGATGAAGATGGTATTGAACACATAGAAATGATCCGTGCAAGCGTATAAACACTAAGTAGAAAAACTTTTATATAATCACAATAAAAAAAACTCGCAAAAACATTTCATAGATACTTGTTTCTTTATCTATTTTGGCCCTTGATAAATCCAATAGAGTACTAAGAAATTCGAATCTATGAGAAACAAAATTCTACACGCATTCATTGCGCTGTTGGCCGTATCCGGCAGCGTACTACCTAATCACGCTAACGCACAATCAGTTGGCGGAACCATTGGCAATGGTGAATTTGCTTTCGGCGTTGGTCCGATGTTTTTCCTTGGCGACCTTGGCGGTTCTGCCGGAAAGGGCGGAAGATTTGTAAAGGATGTCGACTTCCCTCTTACCAAACTTGCAAAAAGCTTATACGTAAGTATTTACCCGTCTGAGTTATTTGGACTTCGTTTATCATTGAACCATGGCGTTCTTGAAGGCGATGATGCAAAAGCACCAGATAAAGGAGGAGCTGAAGTAGACAGGTTGAAAAGAAACCTGAGCTTTAGAACTTCTGTGCTTGAAGGGTATATCGCTGCAGAGGTTTATCCGACGGTTCTTTTTGAACAATGGGATGGCCTGCAAGGCAAGCTGCGCCCTTATGGTGTAATTGGTGTCGGTGTCATGAAGTACAATCCAAAAACACAATTGAATGGAAAATGGGTAGAGCTGCAACCACTTCGCCTGGAAGGACAGGGAATGGAAGAATACCCTGACAGTAAGCCTTACAAACTGGTTCAAAGAGAGATCCCGATGGGAGTTGGTGCTAAATATTATCTGAGCGATAAAGCATACATCGGCTTTGAACTACTTCACCGGAAATTGTTCACTGACTACATCGACGATGTAAGCAGCGATAGCTATATTGACCCTATTTATTTTGATAAATACCTTACAGCTTCACAAGCTTCGGTTGCAAAACAACTATACTATCGTGGAACTTATGGTAATGGCAGCACATTGATCGATCCGCAGAATCTTCAGAGAGGTAATCCAAACCAGAAAGATGCATTCTTTTCAACTGTATTCCGCTTCGGGATACGTTTTGGAGGAACTCCTGATCCGGCGAGACGCCAACTGCGTTGCCCGGTATTCTACTAAGAATACAAAGAAATTGTCATCAATCCGTACCCTATATGAAGATAAAATCTACCCTGATTTCTCTTACAGCTTTGTGCTGCCTTTCAGTGATCAACCCTTATCACTCTCAAGCAGCAGGTGATCCCAAAAAAGCAGCTGAGACCGGGGATGATAGAAATCCTGCAGCGAAAGCTAAAATAAAAACAAGCACCTCCAGGAACAATGATGCTGTCAGAATATATCCTGGCGTCATCAGCAAAACCATGCATGTTGTTGCAAAAGACAATGAGCAGGAAATTCAATTTTTTGTTTTTGATCTGGACAGCACGCTGATCCAACATTTCAAAATGAAAGATGGTGATCACAAAAAGATCCGCGGTTTGCGGAAAGGGAAATACGTGTACCATGTATTTTCCGGTGATGAGGAAGTGGCGACAGGTAACTTCTCTATACACTAACAGACGCGAATGTTCACAAATGGCCGCGAATGGCCGCGAATGCGAAAGCTAAACGTTCAGTAGTGATCAAGAAGTTTACGAATAAATAATTAAGGGCGGTTTTGCAGAAGTGCCTGACCGTTACAGAAGTTCTTTTCCATACAGTATTCCATACTGTTGCTCCAGTAAGCAGCAGAGGGCTTAATGAAATCTGATACCCGGTTGAATAAACCTAATCCGTTCTCTATTGGTACTCTCTATTCTCTATTTCTCATAGTATACAATTTTATTAATTACCCTCTGCCTCTTACTGGATTTTTTTTGCCCTGCCTCTACCGTGGCTGCTACACCCGGATCCCAAATAGATGTCTCTCGTCCGACCATTAAACATCGGTCATCTACCATCGATCCTGTAACATCAACAATTCATCCACCGGATCCTAAATACCACATACAGGGGGGGACATTGCGTAAAAATTATTTCATATATTAGAATGCCAATTCCCGCATGGCGGATACAAACCAACAGGGGGCGGATGCCGAAAAGCCAAATGAGTAGGCTCAACTCTATCAACCGTTTTGTTATGGACCAACTGAACTTTCACAAACAGAAACTTTATTGCCTTATTATCGCAGGCGTCGCGCTGATCGCCATTTTTCTGCCATGGTTCTCTATGAGCATGGGGATCTTTGGGGGGATCAGCGTAAACGGATTCAGAAGCTGGGGTATCCTGTCTTTCTTCGGCGTTGCCGGCGTAGCAGCAGCAAGTCTTCTTGGTGATAAAACACTCCCTTTCGATGAGACGTTCAAGAAAGTGGCGCTTGGATCTTTTGCCGCAATCGCTTTGGGCGCATTGATCTTCTTTTTAAGGATGACAGCCGAGGGCCTGAGCATAGGCAGCGCAGGGTTTGGTCTTTATCTCACCCTTATTGCAGGCGCTTTAGGGCTCGTGTGGGTACTCGGTAAAATAAACCTGCCTGACATTAAAAAGAAACCATAACACTGCTAAATGCATTAAAAAGGCCGCAAAGAGCAATTCTTTGCGGCCTTTTGATTTCTTTCGATACTGTTTAAAGCTCCATCTTCAGAAACTTCGCAGTGAAGCTTTCCTTGTTTTTGATCATTTCCTCGGGCGTTCCTTCAAAAAGGATCTTTCCTCCCCCATCTCCACCTTCAGGGCCGAGGTCGATCAGATGATCGGCCACTTTGATCACGTCCATATTATGCTCGATGACGAGCACCGTATTACCTCTCTCCACGAGTTTATTCAATACATCGAGCAGATGACGGATATCTTCGAAATGAAGACCTGTTGTCGGTTCATCCAGGATATAAAATGTTTTACCGGTATCACGTTTTCCTAATTCCGTAGATAGCTTGACACGCTGCGCTTCTCCGCCGCTTAAGGTTACGGCCGATTGACCAAGCGTGATATATCCCAAACCCACTTCTTCCAGTACTTTGATCTTCCGATAGATGAATGGAACCGGCTGGAAGAACTCTACCGCTTCTTCTACAGTCATTTCAAGCACGTCTGCGATCGACTTACCCTTGTACCTGATCTCTAACGTCTCACGGTTATAACGCTTGCCATTGCACTTCTCGCAATGCACATACACATCAGGAAGGAAATTCATTTCGATCACCCGCATGCCACCACCCTCACACACTTCGCAGCGACCGCTCTTCACGTTGAATGAAAAACGTCCCGCATTATATCCACGGATCTTCGCTTCGGGCACGGAAGCAAACAGCGTTCTTATCTCTGTAAAGAATCCACAATAGGTTGCAGGGTTACTTCTGGGCGTACGGCCGATCGGAGACTGGTCGATCTCGATCACCTTATCAATATGCTCCAGCCCTTTCAATGATTTATATTCAAGGGGAGACATTTTTGAACCATACGCATGATGTGATAAGATCGGGTACAGAGTTTCATTGATCAGTGTCGACTTACCGCTGCCACTAACCCCTGTAACAACGATGAATTTACCCAAAGGAAATTTTACATCAACACCGCGAAGATTATTTCCTTTCGCACCTTTCAGTTCAAGAAATTTACCGCTACCCTTTCGTCTCACTTCCGGGACGGGAATACTATTTTTTCCATTGAGGTATCCGGAAGTTAGTGTATCCAGTTTCAGCAGGTCTTTAGGCTTTCCCTGGGCAACTATCTTACCCCCGTGGTAGCCTGCTTTAGGTCCGATATCTATAAGGTGATCGGCCGCGAGCATAATGTCTTTATCATGTTCAACGACAAGAACACTGTTACCGATATCGCGGAGATTTTTTAATGCTTCTATCAAACGATGGTTATCCCGCTGATGCAATCCGATCGATGGCTCATCCAGGATATACGTGATCCCCTGTAGTTGTGATCCGATCTGTGTTGCGAGCCTGATCCGCTGCGATTCACCGCCGCTCAGCGTTTTAGAAGAGCGGTTCAATGTCAGATATGTCAAACCAACGTCCAGCAGGAATTTCAGCCGTTCGCGTATTTCTTTCAGTACATCCTTTGCGATGGCTTTCTGTTTATTATCGATCCTCAATTCTATACCATCCAGCCACGCCGCAAGATTATCGAGGTTCATTTCACTCAGCTCGGAAATATTCCGGTCATCAACTTTGAACCAGAGACTTTCTTTTTTTAACCGCGCTCCTCCACAACTGTCACATGGCTGCAGCTGCATATACCCTTCAGCCCACTCACGCAAGCCTTCGCTGTGCCCGTTATTGAACCAGCGTTTCAGCATGTTCACTATTCCTTCATAAGGTCCTTGAGGGTCAAAGTTCATGTTATCATAATCGATCTCTTCCTCCACACCTTCCTCATTTCCGTACAGCAGCAGGTTGAGAGATTTCGCAGGAATATCTTTGATCGGCTTTGTAAGCGAGATCTTATTTTTCTTCGCAACCTCCTGCGCCTGCCGAAAGACATGCGCTTCACGTTCTTCACCCAGCGGAGCAATACCGCCATCGCTGATGCTGATCTCTTTATCGGGAACAACCGCTTCAAGGTTTACATGAAAAGTTGTTCCCAGACCACGGCAAACAGGGCAGGCCCCATAAGGCGAGTTAAAGGAGAATGCATTGGGAGAAGGCTCTTCGTAACTGATGCCAGTGTCTTCACACATCAGCATCTTTGAATATTGAACGAGCAGATCAGAAGCTTCTGCCGTTTTTGTTTTCTTTTTTGCGTCAGCAGGTTTCCCTGAGGCGACAAGAAGGAACATCAGATCTTTTCCCAAACGCAATGTTTGCTGCACGCTTTGACTAAGGCGTGCACGGAACTCGTCTGTGACCTGCATGCGATCAACCACCAGCTCGATATCGTGGATCTTATAACGATCTACCTGCATTTTTGGAACAAGGTCAAGCACCTCACCATCCACGCGTACTTTTAAAAATCCTTTCTTACGGATGTCTTCGAAGAGCTCACGGTAATGTCCTTTCCGTCCACGAACAAGTGGTGCAAGCAAACTGATATTGCGATCTTCGAAACGACGATAGATGTTGTCAACGATCTCCTCTTCGCTCCATTTCACCATCTCCTTGCCAGTGTTGTAGGAATAAGCTTTGCCCACCCTCGCAAATAGCAAACGAAAGAAGTCATACACTTCTGTAATAGTTCCAACAGTTGAACGGGGATTTTTATTGGTTGTTTTTTGCTCAATGGAAATAACCGGAGAGAGGCCGGTGATCTTATCAACATCAGGCCGCTCCATATCTCCGATGAACTGACGGGCATAGGCACCGAATGTCTCCATATAGCGCCGCTGTCCTTCGGAATAAATAGTATCAAATGCAAGCGATGATTTACCACTGCCGCTGATACCTGTAATAACTACGAGTTGATTTTTGGGAATGGAAATATCTATATTCTTCAGGTTATGCACCCGCGCTCCAAAAACCTCAATCTGATCTTCTCCTTCGATCTGCTTCGCCATGCAATAAACTAGTTTAAAAATTGTTTTTATGTGGAAGGGAACGAAGATAAAACAAACAAACCGTCAGTAAGTTTTAGGTATAGTATACCAGCTGCAGTTCCGGCCGCTCATTCCGTGAATTCAAGACGATCCGAAGGAAATCTTATTGATCACTGAGAAGGGACTCTGAAAAAGGCGTTTTATAAAGTACTGTTTATCAATTAATTATATTCAATTTAGAAAAAATTCGGAATCATTTCACCCGAAAAGCAGTTTCTGGCACAAATTTTAAAGTAATGGCGTGAAACAAGCAAACAAACTTTTAAAATAGACACTTTATGAAAAAAACCGCAATGCTAGCAGGTGCAGCATTTACTCTGCTGACTGCTTCCGTAAACGCACAAACTACCACTACAGATACTGTTGCACAACAACAAACAGTTACAACAACATCAACAGAAACTGTAAGCAAAGACAAATACAATAACTGGAGTGCTGACACGTATAAACTTCAGCCAATGCCAGAGGCACTGACTCAGGAAAAGATCTTCCCTGTACTCGGTCAGTATAATATCACCGATAAAGACGGCAACGCATCTACAGTAAGCGTGTCAATGGATCCTTCTAACAAAGGAACTGTTTGGATTGAAGGTCTTCCTCAGGGACGTATTAAAGCAAACCTGAGAAAATCACCAGCAGTATATAAAATTCCTGCGCAGAAACTTGGTGATGATCCAGAAGCTAAAGACGCTAAAAGCATAGCTGAAGGTGTATTGGTTTTCGATAGAGATGCAAATACATTGAACGTATGCATAGGTTGCACTTACAACACAGAAAATCCTTCTGTAGCATTTGACGCAACTGCCGCGCAGCAAGAAGCTGATGCAGTAGCTCAGGAAGAAGCAGCAAAAGCGAAAGTGGCGAAGAAAAAAACAGCGGCTAAAAAAGCGACTCCAAAAGTTGCCAAAATTGTACCTGTAAGATATTCCGGATCTAAGATAATTGATCAGACTGCAGCGACTTCAACAACAACTACTACTGAGCAGCACTAAGATATCAGATCAACGTACTCATTTTGTACCCATAAAAAGCGGGCTGTTGTAAAACGGCCCGCTTTTATTTTGAGTAAATATGATCTTATAAATTTAATTCTCCTCCTTATTAGCCGCGTCCAGCCCGGACCTCAACTGCTCCAGTAATTGCGTTTCCGATGGCATGTATAGTTTGTATTTACTTGCTATAATGGATGAGTTCTCCGGCAACGTGACCTTAACCATAGCCTCGTTCTTACTTGCACACAATAGTATTCCAACAGTAGGATTCTCAAAAGACTGCTTTTCAAACCGGTCATAATAGTTGACATACATTTGAAGCTGTCCCAAATCCTGGTGAGTTACTTTGCTTCGAAGTAGTTCAATAAGTACAAAACACTGGAGTAAACGATTGTAGAAAACAAGGTCAATAAAGAAGTCATCTCCGTCAAGGTGAATACGTTTTTGCCTCGCCACAAACGAAAATCCATTTCCAAGTTCAAGCAGAAACTCCTGAAGATGGGTGATCAATCCCGATTCCAGGTCTTTTTCGTAATAATTAGCGTCTTGTTTTAGTCCCAAAAATTCTAATACCATCGGATCTTTAATGATATCGGAAGGTGTAAGATTGACGTTTTCCTGGCTTGCTGCTGCAAGTACGCTTTGTTTGTCGCTGCTTGCTAACAGTCGTTCATATAAATGACTGTTAATCTGTCTTTCCAATTGCCTGGCAGTCCAGTTATTTCGCGCCGCTTCCCGTTGGTAATAATATATTTTATCTTGACTGTCAAGCGATAATAGCAGTTTATAATGGGTCCAGCTGAATTGCGTCCGCAGTGCGGACGCAATTGGAAAAGCCCGATAAAACTGACGGTATCTTTCCAGTTGACGGATGGAGAATCCAGTTCCAAACTCGGGCTGCAGCGTAACTGCAAGAGATTTGATTATATAGTTTCCATAATCTGCGCGATCTTTCCCTCCCTGCTCTTCTTCGAAAATTCTCTTACCAATATTCCAGTAAAGGATCACTCTGAGATGATCTACCGTGCGTACAGCATTCTCACGGCTTTGGAGAATAAGACTTTTAATTTCTTCAATAAATGACGGTTCCAATTGAGTTGACATAGCGACTGTTTTAAAATGGTTTAATGTATTTGACCCGCCATAAAATTGCCAATTACATTACCATCAGGGCCTTTTACAGTCCATGTTTTTCCCTCAGTTCCGGCCCTTATTTTTTATCCTTTGGAAGAGGAATTCATCAGTTTTATGTGTTGAAAACCGGTAACCACCATCGCCAAGCATATTGTACAACATAACTGATATTTAAGGAATTGGCGAACTCTCAAAAAATAGTAAGCCTGAAAAATTGGAAATCTCCCGTCCGGGACACTATCTTTGCAGCAGTTCTTTAAAACATCCCCGGCCTTAAACCGGGACATGCTTATCAAGAAAGGCTGAGGGTATGGCCCTATGAAGCCTTGACAACCTGTTTTTCCGTTCCGCGGAAAGGCAAGGTGCCAATTCCATCCTGGACAATCCAGGACAGATAAGTCAGACCCCAGCTTCGAAATACACGTATTAAGATATTAAAAAGCTCATCTGATTTATCGGGTGAGCTTTTTTGTTGCACATGCTCCAAGAAAATCCCCCGGTAATGCCGAAACCTCTCTGGTAAGTTCTCAACGTCGTCTTTATTAACAATGAAGGCTGATCGGTAACCGTATTTGCGTATCTGCATTCCGGATATGCAAGGACACCGTCCCAACCCTGACTGTTAATAAAGCCAAAGAATTTTAACAAAGAAAATTTTGGCAGATGAAAATGAAGTCCACTAAATTTGTAGAGCACTCGAACATACATGACAACAGTACTCCATACCAACTCTCCTCTTTATACCACAGGTATCTGTTGCATTTGCTGTATGCCGTAAGGCATCATTTTACCATATCCCCCTTTGGGCGTATTACTACTCCGTTTGCAATCGCTGTTCCCCTTCATTCATCAACAAAACCTTTATCATGAGTAAGAAGCTTCATTTTGAGACGCTGCAATTACATGCAGGACAACAAATCGACCCTACAACCAAGTCAAGGGCCGTTCCCATTTATCAAACAACTTCGTATGCGTTTGACGACGCTGATCATGCCGCCAATCTGTTTGGGCTGCGTCAGTTCGGCAACATCTATACGCGCATCATGAATCCGACAACTGATGTGTTTGAACAGCGGATCGCTGCACTGGAAGGTGGTGTTGCCGCATTAGCAACCTCTTCCGGACAGGCAGCCCAATTTCTTGCGTTGAATAATATCCTGCAAGCGGGCGACAATTTCGTAAGTACCTCTTATCTCTATGGTGGCACGTACAATCAATTCAAAGTAGCATTCAAACGTCTGGGTGTAGACGTGCGCTTTGCTGATGGCGATAACGTTGAAAGTTTTGTAAAACATATCGATAAAAACACCAAAGCCATTTACCTGGAAACGATCGGCAATCCGCGTCTCAATATTCCGGACTTCGAAAAGTTTGCAGCGCTGGCTAAAGAATATGACCTGCCATTGATCGTTGATAATACATTCGGCGCCGGAGGATATCTGTTCCGACCTCTTGAATGGGGAGCAAACGTGGTGGTAAATTCAACAACAAAGTGGATCGGCGGACACGGCACATCTATCGGGGGTGTGATCATCGATGGCGGAAACTATAACTGGGCAAATGGAAAATTCCCACAGTTTACCGAGCCATCTGAAGGCTATCATGGCTTGAAATTCTGGGATGTATTCGGTGAAGGGAATCCACTTGGCTTACCCAATATCGCCTTTGCGATCCGGGCACGTGTAGAGGGTTTGCGCGACTTTGGGCCTTCTCAGAGCCCGTTCAACTCCTTCCTCAATATTCAGGGCCTGGAAACGTTAAGCCTTCGCGTAGAGCGTCATGTACAGAATGCCCTGGCACTCGCAAAATGGCTTGAGCAGGATGAGCGCGTTGAGTTTGTATGGTACCCTGGCCTCGAAAGCAGCCCCTATCATGAACTCGCCAAGAAATACCTGACAAATGGTTTCGGAGGTATCCTGCAATTCGGGATCAAAGGAGGTGTTGAACATGGCCGCCAGTTTATCAACTCCCTTAAACTCGTAAGTCATCTTGCGAATGTAGGTGACGCAAAAACACTGGCTATACATCCTGCATCAACAACGCATGAGCAATTAAGTGATGATGAAAGAAAGGCATCCGGTGTATTGCCAAATCTCGTTCGCATCAGCGTCGGCATTGAACATATAGAAGATATCAAAGCGGATTTTGAGCAGGCGTTTGAAAAAGTCTTTGCAAAGGCACTTGCCAATTAATTAAAAATTTAAAAGTAAAAATTAAAAAATGGGCATACGGAAGAATCATCTGATTCATAAGACTGCATTTTTTACTTTCTAATTTTTACTTTTTACTTAAACTCATGGTCACAGTTTTTAAATACGATCATCCTTTCCAGTTGGAGTCAGGCGCTATTCTGCCTGGCTTCCACCTGGCTTATACAACGCATGGAAAATTGAATGCCGCCAGGGATAATGTGATCTGGATCTTTCATGCGCTTACAGCCAACAGTAATCCTGCTGAATGGTGGCCGGGCCTTGTGGGGGACGGAAAATTTTTCGATCCTTCGAAGCACTTTATTATTTGCGTAAACAAACCCGGTAGCCCTTACGGCAGCATATCCCCTTTGAGCAATAATCCCCAAACCAATCAACCTTATTATCATGATTTCCCTGTATTTACGGTGCGTGATATCGTAAAAACTTACCAGCATCTCAAGAAAGAGCTTGGGATCAAAAAGGTATTGGTTGGATTAGGTGGCAGCACAGGTGGTATGCAGTTACTGGAATGGGCAATCGAAGAACCTGAATTGTTTGAACATATTGTGCCGATCGCAACAAATGCGACCCTTTCCCCATGGGGAGTTGCATTCAATGCATCACAGCGGATGGCAATTGAAGCGGATAGCACCTGGCTCGAAAAACGCCCTGACGCCGGGCAGAAAGGATTGGCGGCCGCCCGTTCTATTGCGCTGCTTTCGTACAGACACTATAACGGTTATGATATCACGCAGCCAAGAGATAAAGCGTTTGTGTCACTTGGAGCTGAAGTGACTTATGCCTCTGACAATTATCAGCGTTACCAGGGATTAAAACTTGTTAACCGTTTTAATGTTGTTTGCTATTATCGCTTAACACAAACAATGGATAGCCATGATGTCGGCCGGTCGAGAGTAAATATTGAAGAAGCTTTGAAACGCATCAAAGCAGCTACACTGGTTATCGGGATCCGTTCCGATGTTTTATACCCGATACAAGAACAGTACTACCTGCACGATACGATTCCGGGTGCGCAATTGCTGGAGATCTCCAGCGATTTCGGTCACGACGGATTTCTGCTCGAATATGAGAAAATCGAAACGGCACTGCGACAGTTCATTCAATCAAACAATACATCTTCTCATTTAAAAATAGTGAATCAATAAAAAATGGAAACACATAAACAGTTAACGATCGGTCTTTTTGGATTTGGCGTAGTAGGCGAGGGTTTGTACAAAGTATTACAACAAACACCTTCACTGAAAGCGAGCCTGAAAAAAGTGTGCATTAAAAATCCGGAGAAGAAAAGAAATGCTCCCGCAGAACTATTCACTACAGATAAAGACGTTTTGCTGAATGATCCGGAGATCAACGTGATAGTAGAAGTAATTGATGATGCAGTAGCAGCGTTCGAGATCGTCTCTACCGCCCTGAACAATAATAAAGACGTGGTAAGCGCCAGCAAGAAAATGATCGCAGAAAATCTGCACGCATTGCTGGCTCTGCAGGAAAAAACGGGTCAGTCATTACTATATGAATCAGCAGCCTGCGCTTCCATTCCCGTGATCCGGAACCTGGAAGAATATTATGACAATGACCTGTTACACTCTATCAAAGCGATCGTGAATGGATCTACCAACTTCATCCTCACAAAAATGTTTGAAGATGGTCTTGATTTTAAACAGGCCCTGATACTGGCACAACAACTGGGCTTTGCTGAAAGTAATCCAAAGCTCGACGTGGAAGGCTTTGATGCGGTGAATAAATGGACATTCCTGCTTACACATGCTTACGGCATCACAGAAGCTCCGGAAAATATCCTGTTCAACGGGATCCAGAATATCCGCGGTACAGATGCTACTGTTGCGAAAGAGAAAAACCAGCAGATCCGGCTCGTCGCACAGGCGAAGAAATTGCATGATGGCCGTGTAGCAGCATATGTACTGCCACAATTTGTGACACAGGATGATCCTCTGTCCTTCGTTAAGAACGAATACAATGGAGTAGTGATCGAAAGCGGTTTTGCCGATAAGCAATTCTTCTATGGAAAAGGCGCAGGAAGCTTTCCGACCGCGTCTGCAGTGTTGAGTGATATTTCAGCATTGCGTTATCAGTATAAGTATGAGTATAAGAAATTGTATCACCACAAACCGCATGAGATCAGTAATGATGTTTTCCTGCGTGTGTATGTAAGTTTTGATGACTGGCAATTCATTCCTCGCGAGAAGTTTGAATGGATCGAAGAATGGCATGCTCGTGAAGACAGAAAGTACCTGGTTGGCGTGATCGCCTTTGAAGAATTGAAGAACAATACCTGGTGGAAAGACAATAACACCTCACTGATCCTTACAGCAGACCCTGTGATTGAAGATGTTGAGATCAGGAAGTTAAAGAAAAAGAGCCTGGAACTGGCTGGGATCATTTAATTAAGGCCAGTGTTATAGCGAAGTAACCCAGAGGGCGTAACGAGATCGCAGGGACTGCTAAGTTCATCTTAGCGTTCATTGTGGTTTCTTTACGCCTTCTGCGCTATTCTCCTATTACGCGCGGGTCATTTGCAATGAGCACCCGGTAATCAGGGCAGCATCCTATCTTGTATCAGCCTGTTATGATACTGCTGTATAAAAGCCTTCATCCTCAGCTCCAGGCTATCTCTCACCGCAGGCAACTGATCTTTCAGATCCGTTTTCATCAACCTGTCATGCTGATAATCGAAAAGCCCGGACGCTTTCAGCCCATCAAATTGTAATAAATATTTCTCCTGTATCCATTGAAACCCTCCAAGATAACTCGCGGCGAAGTCCTTCTTATGCGGATCAAAAATGCTTTCTCCAAACGAAACGATCTTCCCTTTATAATTCAGATAAGAGAGTACGCTTGGCATGATATCGATCTGTTGAACAACGCTGCTATCCAGCTTCACAATCGAACTATCCCCAGGATGATAGAACGCGATGGGAATAGAGAGATTACCCCAGGCGGTCTGGTATTCCGGGAATTCGGAAACTGTCGCATGGTCGGCGGTGATCACAAACAGGGTGTTCTTAAACCATTTCATCGTTGATGCTGTGGCAAAGAACTTTCTCAGTGCCATATCAGTATACCCCATACATTCGTGAAGCGGCAGATCGCCCTTCGGAAACACTCCTTCATATTGCTTCGGCACTTTGAAAGGATGATGTGATGACACTGAAAATATCGCAGAGAAGAACGGCTGTCGGATCGTATCAAGATTCCTGGCAAAAAACTGGAAGAATGGTTCGTCCCAGATCCCCCACAGTCCATCATAATCCGCATTATTGTTATACTCGTCCTTTCCATAATAACGTTCAATATCCACCAGGTTTGCAAACGCTTTGAAGCCCATAGAGCCATTGGGCGCTCCATGGAAAAAAGAGGTGTGATACCCGCTGTCACGAAGGATAGATGGAAGACTCTTCATCTTATTGGATGCATACGGTGTCAAAACGAAAGGGATCTCGCCGGCAGGAATACCTGCCAGGACGGAAGGCATCGCATCAATTGACTTTCGCCCGTTTGCAAAAGAGTTCCAGCAGATCCGGCTTTGAGAAAACAGCGAATCAAGAAATGGTGTAAAGCCCTTGTACGTTCCGTTTTTAAGATCATGGTTGTAAAAACCGATACCTTCCTTGCCGAAGCTTTCAAGAATGATCACAACGACATTATCCGGCTTGAAGGGTTTATCCGACTGCAGTTCCTGGACAGGTGAATAGATCCCTTCTGCCTCTTCGGCGGTGAAAAACTTTTCCTCCCGGTAAAACCGTTTACCGGCAGTCCGGATGATACAGAATGGCGTATTTAATACCAGCGGGATCTCTCCGGGGTTATCGACATACTCTCCCGCATTGCTCATCGTGATGGGCCGGGTGCTGTATTTGAAATCTCCCCGGATACCGCCTATCGCCAAGGCAATGAACACCGCCATTATGACCAATCCTGCAGGATAGTAGATCCAGGGCCTGATCACAGCCGGCTTCCTGATCTTCGCCCTGTTGTACAGCCACACCATCAATGCGATCAGCGCTGCATAGATCAATACCACATACCAGTAATCGAGGATAAATGTCAATATAAAATTTCCCTTCCCCTTTTCATTGGAGAACTCACGAAGTACATCCAGCGTCGAACGTCTGAGTGTAAACCTGAAGTAGATAAAATCGATGCTGTTGACCAGGAATGATATGGAATTTGTGATAATGAAAACAATCTTCGCGATCTTTTGATATACGGGATGATAACGTACGGGAAGTGGAATAGCATACAACAGAATGAAGAGGCCATTTGTATAGAACAAAGCAGCGATATCAAATCGCAAGCCCCCCCGGAGAATGCTGGCCCAGGCAGCGGCGTCTACTCCGGGGAAGTAACCGGTATTTAACAAATAGAAAAGAAACCGGCTGATGGAAAAGATCAGGATAACAATCGCCAACCGGTATAAAAGAGTTATATAGACATTGGCCGTAAATGACCAGTTCAACACCGAAGTTCTTCTCATTCGTTCATTGATTTTGTGCCCGGCCGTCTACCCAGGTCCTTCAAAGTTACAGACGGCCTGCAAGCAATTAAGCAGTTCTTAACGGGCAAAAATAATGAATCCGGGAGAATCCTGCCATTATGGTCATGCAGGTTGCCGATACGAAGTCTCTAATTCACAATACCGACACTTTTCAGAAAAGCGGCGATCGACTGATTCAGCTCACTATTCTGCTCTTTGGTGAATTTTCCGTGCAGGCCGCCCTTAATGGTGATAAACTCCGTTTTTACTCCTGCTTCCACAAACTTCTTGTGCAGATCCACCGATTGTTGATACGGGACGGTGGGATCAGCATCCCCATGGACAATGAATGTGGGCGGACTTTTCTTTGTTACATAATTGATCGGTGAAACTGACATCGCAAACTCCCGATCAGTTGCTTTACTACCGAGCCATGCCGCAGCAGATTTACTGGTCACATTTTTCCCGTACCCCCAATCCCACACATCAGTAATGCCATATTTATCGATGATCGCAGCCACTTTCACATTCTCAATGCCGGCGCAGTTTACATCGAAGCGATGATCGTTTCCCAGCAATCCTGCCATCAGGGCCAGATGCCCTCCGGCACTCCCACCCATCACTACGACCCTGTTAACATCTATATTAAGCTCCTTTGCATTTTTAATAAGATACAGTAGTGCACACCTCGTATCTTCCACCGCTGCCGGCGCAGTAGCCCGCCCAGTCAGCCGGTACTCCATATTTGCAACGGCAAAACCCATCCGGAAAAAAGTATTGAACCCGGTTTGCGATTCTTTCACGCCCTTGTTCCAGCCACCTCCGTGAATATTGATCACCACCGGCGACGGGCCATTCTTGACCGGAGGCAGATAAAGATCAATACGCCCCTGCCAATCCCCAACCCTGGTATATACTACATCGATTTTAGAAGTATATCCGTCGGGAAATTCAACGGGCTTGTAAGTCGTATCAGCATTCTGCGCAAAGGATGGTATTCCCGCCAGGATCATCAGTGTATGGAAAAATATCTTTTTCATTCATTTAAGAGTTAAAAAGAGGCGAACAGGTAAAATGTGAAATACAGAAAAACATTTTCAGATCATTCTCTTTCCCTTTTCGCCTCTTAGCTTAATAACCAGGATTTTGAGGAATCGTTAATTGTGTATTAGTGTCTATTTCACGTTGCGGTATAGGTAATAGCATCCGGTCCGGCGTAGTTGCATCGTATAACTCCTGTAAGGTCGGGGCCGGTGCCACATAGAGACGATAATGCGTGAAATATTCATTGGTGAAATGATCTTTCATTGTCTGCTCAATTGTTATCGTCGTCATTGTCTTATTGAAGCGCAACAGATCAAAGAAACGCTGGTTTTCGAATGCAAATTCAATTCTTCTTTCTTTTGACAGCGCTTTTTCAAATGCCGCTACAGAGTTGATCGTTGTTGCATTGTATAAAGGTAATCCTGCACGGGGGCGCACGCTGTTTATAAGATCTATACTTGCGGGGGTATAACCTTGAGCTTCTGCAAGCATGAGCACAATATCCGCATACCGCAAAACAGGGAAATCATTTTCCGCATCATCTACCAGGATAACCTGTGAAAAGAACTTTCTTACATAAAATTTGGCAGCCGTTCCTGTTCCGAATACAGAAAGTATGGTAGCCTTACGTGTATCGCCATTGGTAGCGGTATCCAGTTCAGCCGTTGGATAATTCAAACCATCACCGTCGCCATTGATCACCTGGGAACCAGTTCCCAAAGGGGCAAATGTATTTGCAAATGGCGATCCCAGTCCCAGCCCACCGGCTTTATAGCGTACAGCGAAGAGGATCTCCGAATTCATTTCTTTATCAATCGCAAATATATCTGCATAGATCGGGCGGAGTGAATAGCCGCTGTTTGTGATCACATCCTGCAGCAATGTGATCGCCTCCGTTTTTTTATTTTCTGTAAGATAAACTTTGGCGAGTAGTCCTTTCGCAGCCCAGCTATTGGCACGGCCGAGGGTTGCTGCAGGGATCTGTGCGAACTTCGCCGCGCTCATGGAAGAAGCCGCCGTCGAAAGATCAGCTTCGATCATCTTATAAATATCGGCAGCTGCAACCCTGTTCATTGTCTTCCCATCGTTTGGCACTAACGGTTTGTGTACCAGGAAAACGCCACCAAACAAACGCACGAGATTAAAATAGTGATAGCCGCGGATAAAAAGGGCTTCACCTGCGAGTTGTCTCCTATCTGCATCACTGATTGCAATCGCTATATCAGCGAAACTGATCGTACCCGCAGCAGGGTCATATATCACGCCCAGTTTGTCGAGTACGATATTTGCATTCCTGATATTATTATAGGTATTCAACCAATAGTTATAAACGCCCTGGTGGGCCGTATTCGGCGTAAACATATCCAGGTCACTCAGATCCCTGTTAGTGGAAGCTGTACTTCCCGGTTGTCCCTGTTTTGAGTTATCCGTCCGGAGTTCACTTACCTGCCACTCATAGAACAATGGTTTTTGCATTCCGTTGTAAACACCATTCAATGCAGCACGCACTTCTGCCGGATTGGAATAGTATGTTGTTGTATTCGGATTAGATTGAGGAATGACGTCAATTACTTTTTTGCAACTGAACAAACCCATGCTTCCAATCAAAATAAAGTTTATTATTCGTTTCATAAATTAATGGTTGAAAGGGTTAGAAGTTTATGTCAATTCCAAACATGTAAGTCTTGGGCATCGGGAAGCTGCCACGCTGATAGCCATCCACCAAAGGTGTTGCATAAGGTCCGGATGTAAATCTTGCCTCAGGGTTAATTCCCCTGTATCCTGAAGCAGAATGGAAAAACAAATTCTGCGCAGAAAAATATACACGGGCAGAACTGATATGCGCCAGTTTCGCCACTTTCGCAGGAAGTGTATAACCGAGTATCACTTCACGCAATGCGTAATAGGAAGCATCTTCAACCACATAATCAGTGAGCATCCAGTTGAAACCGACTGTTGAATAAGGTGTTTTACCATCACCCGGGAACATAGGGCTTAACCATCGGTTCTCATTATAATTCCTGTTATATCGTTTTGTTTCGTTATAGTTAGGATCGCCATTGATCAGCTTCGCACCCTGCACACCCTGGAACATAAACCCAAGATCAAAAGATCTGTAGCTGAGCGTGTTGTTCAAACCCCAGGTAAATGATGGATAAGGGCTGCCCATTACGATCCGGTCATCCGCATCGATATCTCCGTCACCATCTGTATCAACAAGCTTCAATCCGCCGGGGACAAAAACATTGCTGAGCGAGCTTTTGAGACCTTTCGCTCTTGCATCGTCTATCTGTGCCTGAGACAACCATACACCATCTGTTTTATACCCATAGAACTGGATCAGCGGATTACCCACGCGATTCATATAGATCTCCGTACGCTCTCCCTGGTTCAGCAAATACGCCTCATCACCCAATTCCACGATCTTGTTCCTGTTGTGCGCTATGTTTGCGGTCGTTGTCCATTTGAAATCACGCGTGCGGATGTTGTTGGATGTAATCTCAAATTCAATACCCCTGTTGCGGAGGCTTCCGATATTATTCCATGTTTGCGGTACACCGATAAAGCCCATGGCTGACTGCAACAGCAATAACTTGTCCGTCCGCGACTGATACACATCTATTGAAAAACTCAGTCTGTTATTCATCACGGAGAGATCAATTCCGCCGTTGTACTGGAATGTTCTCTCCCAGGTAATATCCGGATTAGCCAGTACAGTGCTGGAAGGAAGAAGTCCGGTGTTTGGCGTGCCCGTACCTGAACCAAAAGGGTAGTTTGCAGAGTACAGAAGATCGAGATAAGGGAAGTAAGATGATCCAACGCGGTTGTTGCCCGTCACACCGTAACTCGCGCGTATTTTAAGATTGCTGATCCAATCTGCTTTTTGCAGGAATTTCTCTTCAGATATTACCCAGCCCAACGAAACGGCCGGGAATGAGCCCCATTTCTTTCCCGGTGCGAAATAAGAACTGCCATCCCAACGATAACTGACAGATGCAAGATATTTGCTTTTATAGCTGTACATCGCGCGGCCAAGCCAGGAAAGAAGACCGATCTCATTCTTGTTGTTATATGTCGCTTCTTTGGACTGATCGATCTGTAATGCAGTGTTCAATGTAGTAATATCATCACTTGGGTAATCCAAACCAGTGATCTGTTCATCCCTGATCATGGTCTTCTGGGCAGTAAAGCCTGCAAGAAGATTGATACTGTGATCACCAAATTCCTTTACATAATTCAGGGTATTCTCAGAAAGAAGATCCACAAACGTTCTGTTGTTATAAATGCCCTTGTTAACATCACCATCACGGTTCGAGCTTCTCTTCGCAAAATCCAGTGCGTTGGTGTAGCTGAGATATACACTTCCCATGGTCTTGAAATCAAGACCGGGCAGAATGTTGATCGAAAGATCACCAGAGCTCAGGACGCGATAGTCATTGGAGGTGATCGACCTTGTTTCCATTACAGATTTCGGTGTATTATTGGCCGTATTGAATGGATCAAGTGCCGCTGTATTATTCCACATCGTTCCATCCGGCATCAGGCCACTGTACACCCGTGCGTTAAAGTGACGGGCCTGCGCAAAATCGCCGGGACGGATACCTGCCCATGCAGTAGCCTGGTTCACGAACGCGGCGGTGGTCTCATCATGATACACCGGGAGGAATGACTGGAACCTTACAAAGTCTATAAAGTTAACCGAAGGTCTTTCTCTTTTTATGTAAGAAGGATTAATATTAAAAGAAAGCTTGACGCGTTTACTAAGATTTGCATCCAGTTTTGCGCGAAGGTTATAACGTTTGTATTCGCTATGATACATCATACCCGGATCATCCTGAAAGCCACCGGACAGAAAATATTTCAATGTTTTTGAACCACCGGATACATTCACTTGCAGGTTTTTCACGTTTGCATCACGCAATGCTTCACGCTGCCAGTCGGTCCCAACGCCACCCCGGATCTGTTGTTCCACAATGTATGCAGCCCGTTCATTATTCGCAATGATCTGCGTTGGTGTCAGCGGCGGAACGCCTGGATCGGTTGCTTTCAATGCGGCTTCATCGAAAAGTAGTTTTGTATATTCAGTGGTCGTCATCATGGGATACAACTCGTATTGCGTTTTTATCCCTGTCGAAAATTTAACCCCATATTTAGGACGATCCGCTTTACCACTTTTCGTAGTAATGATGATCACACCGCTTGCCCCACGTGACCCGTAAATAGCTGCAGATGCAGCATCCTTCAATACTTCCACCGATTCCACATCTGCCATATTTACAAAGGAAAGGCCATCAGGAACAGGGTGGCCATCTACTACAACCAGCGGGCTTGAGCCTGCATTGATAGAACTCAATCCACGCACCTGAACTTTTGGATCAGACCCTGCTTCAGAGCTGATATTCTGGATCTGCACACCGGCAATCTTCCCCTGCAATGCCTGGTCGAGACGGGAAGCTGGTGTTTCTTCCAAATTTTCATTCTTGAATTTTGAGACGGCGCCGGTCAGATGGGATTTTTTAGTCGTCCCATAACCGATCACCACCACCTCATTCATGTCGGTGGCATTCGCGACCATTACTACGTCGATCGTGGTCTTTCCATCTATCAGGATAGTTTGTGAAGTAAACCCGACATAAGAAAATACAAGCGTAGACGAAGCGGCCGGAACGGAGATCGTGAAACCTCCTTCTTCATTTGTAGTAACACCGCCTTTTTGCTTATCGGAAAGAATGTTCACTCCAGACAATGGTGCGCCATTTTCTTTATTGGTTACCTTGCCCGTGATGGTTTTATTTTGTCCATACGCAAGGCTTCCAAGCCATAGCGAGACGAACAGCAGGCATAGAGATTTCATAATAGCAGTTTAAATTTTTACAATCGTTATCAGTACAAGAGGTTAATTCGTAAACGTGGAGCATCGTTCCCTGCAAGGTTTTTGACATCCTGCCGGCAATTACGGCAGTTGAAATGTTCTGCCCCTTCCATCAGCAGAAAATAAGACTCATCGAATTCATAAGGTTTGATCTGCTGACCGTCCCACTTTTTAGCGCCGGAAATATATGGTTGCGTTGCTTCAAATGCCTTTTTGAGCGATTTGCCCGATGGACTTTCAAAACTCCACATATTCATACCAAGCTTATCTGCTACTCTGGCAATATTGAAAAAAGCCTCCAGCACAAAGGCTGTATAGTGAAGAGAAATGGTTCTTTCCAATTCGAGCGGAAACTTTCCCGCATCATCCATTTGTTTATCAAGACGGGCTTGCGCATTTTGAACGATACGTTTCGCAAGAGCAGTACTGTCGACAAACATGGCAATTGATAAACGCTGAGCGTCATACCAAGCGCCGTGATTATTCGGTGCATTCAATTCATTCATACCCACCTTGCTTGTCTGCATCCATTGAAGAAAAGAGGTAAACCATTCCTTCATTCCATCTAGATCTGCTTGTTTCCAGGAAGAGGATCCATTCAGCAAACCTATACCATCAATGAGCTTAATGAAATGGCGGGTATCAATAAGGCCTGACCCGCGACCGGTATTCACACCCTTAATAGCCTGTCCATAATTCAGGTGCGGATTCATCCTGGTTGCCGTATCAAGAAACCAGACCCGAAGTAATTTTGCCGCATGATCTGCATACAGTTTCTCTCCCGAGAAATAGTAGGCAAGGCCTAAAGTGTAAACAGATTCGCAAAGCCCGGGCAGATACTCTTTATCTTTATATTCTTTTACTTCAGGGTTAGTTTGTCCGTCCTTTCTGATATAGGGAAGCCCATCCGGTTTGGAAGGATCGGGCCAGTGATAAGGAGCAAGGCTCATATAGTCATGCTTATCACCACTGGGTGGCTGATTCTTTTTCTCCATCACGCTCACCGGACCAAACTTCAAGGCTTTATCAGCATCCCTGATCAACTGATTGAACGCGGCAAGTGCTGGTTCCTGTTTGGCATTTACGGCAGCCTTGCTGGCCGCAAGACGTTTTAAATTCAACACGAATACCTGGGGCTGTTCAGCCGGAGGATCGGTAGCAGCGTCTGCCGCGCCGGCACAAACAGCCATAAGCGCAAGCAGTGTTGTCAGAAATAGTTTATTTATCATATAGCAGGCATTAGCAATGGTTAGAAATACTTCGTGAATTACATGCTGGTCTTTTTTGATGAAATGAAAATGATACAGGCCCAGGCAACCGGAACAAGTAACGCACCCAGCACGAAAAATGAAGTATAATTCGTCCTGGTCAGCGCCGGAACGAGCAGCGTGATCACGATCGTTCCAACAACTGCTGAGGTTCCTCCCATCCCCGCCACAGTGCCCACGTTCTTCCCATGGAAATAATCCGAGGGCAGGGTCTGGAGGTTATTGATGAGGAACTGAAACCCGAATAATGTGGCGCTGATCAATGCAATGGCAACATTGGCATTATCTTTCAACTGATCCAGATAAAATGCAATGGCTGCCAGCGCCACCAGCATGATCACGCATCCGATGGTAATCGCTTTCTTTCTTGCAGCTGTTGCGTCAACGCCTTTCTTCACCAGGGCCGAGGAATAAAAGCCGCCCAAAAGACCGCCGATGGCTGCAAACAAATACGGCACCCATGCGAAAGCACCGATCTGTTTAAGATCGAATGCAAACTGCTCTTTTAAGAAAGTTGGCAGCCAGGTCACGAACATCCACCAAACCGGATCGATGAAGAAACGGGAGCTGATCACTCCCCAGGTATTCCTGAAGCGGAGCAATTCTTTCCATGAATACGCTTTTGAATTGTTTCCCCTGGACAAAAGTGTCCACTCTTCACCTTTAATATGATCCTGCTCGTCTTTCGTGATCCAGGGATGTTTATCAGGAGTGTTCTTATTAACGATCAGCCAGGGGATGATCCAGAGCACCCCGAGCAATGCAATTCCCACAAATGTTGCGCGCCACCCAAATGCCAATGCGATGGAGGCAATCACAGGCGCTGCGACAACCGATCCTGCAGATGCAGAAGCGCCGAAGATCCCCTGCGCGATGGCCCTTTCCTTTGGCGGGAACCATTCTGCATTGCTTTTCGTAGCTCCCGGCCAGTTTCCCGCTTCGCTGAATCCCAGCATCGCGCGGAAGATATTGAAAGAGGCGAGCGATCTGGCCACTGAATGCAATGCAATAGAAATACTCCATCCGATGATCGACACAACCATGCCGAGGCGGGTTCCGATCGCATCCATCATCTTGCCTGTTGCGGTTTGACCAGCCGCGTAGGCGATCATAAAGAAAGTAGTAATGATAGCCAATGCGTTCTTACTATCCGCATCCGCAATCCCAAACTCTTTATAGATGTACGGCCATAGAATATTGATCGCGCTGCGGTCAATATAATTAATGACCGTAGCGAGACCAATCAATCCGATGATCAACCACCTCAGATTTCTTACTTTCATACGCCTGGCAACCGTTTCTTCGTTATTTGATAAAATCTTCTCTCATCGGACTGAATACATCGATCAATACACCTGCCTCGATGCACACACATCCATGCCATATATTCGGAGGAATGTAATACGCGTCACCTGCTTTGAGCACTTTCTTTTCGCCACCGATCTCTACTTCAAACACACCGCTCTCCACATGAGTGATCTGTGAATGGTAGTGTTGGTGAAGCACTCCGACACCATTCCGCTGAAACTCCACTTTAACAAGCATCAGTTTGTCGTCCCACGACATGATCTTTCTTCTTACCCCATCACCCACTACTTCCCAGGGTATGTCATCATTCGAAATAAAAATCCGCACTGCATCTGTTGTTGACATAATTTATTCTTTTCAATTTGACATAATCAGAGAGGAAAAGCCGCTTCCGCAATCTCACTTCTCCACTCCTATCCGTTTATGATCATACCATACTGCGTAAGGGCCTTTCCATGTGAGGTCTGTTCCCTGATTGCTAATGGTATGTTCTGTATCCTTAAAATCTTTATTGCTTTGAGCGATCAGCAATTCTTTACCTCCGTACGCTGCTTGTACTACTGTAAAATCCGCATCATCACGGATCAGCTTTAACCGGGTAACAGATGGGTACGACTGTGAAGAGATCTCTATCACCGGATCCATCTTTCCGTGAATTTCAAGCAGGCTCATGAAGGTTTTGTTTTGTCCGTTCTGACGAACGATAAAGGCAGGCTCACGGCGGAGGTTGAATTCGGGATCATTCGCACCGGTTCTGGTAAAAAATAGTGTGGCGGAATCACTGACAAGAGTGGAGATCGTGTAGTAAGTTTGACCGTTCAGAAACGTGAACTGGGCAACCGTATCCGCAATGCTCGCCTGCGCTTCTTTCCACAAGTATTCGTATCCATTCCTTGATCCAAGAGGTTGGAGATTGTTTTGATCTGCCCGGTATCTAAAAGATGTAGAGATCAGTTGACCTTTATACTGGAACGGAAGATCATACTGATGCACTTTATTAGAATAAGTATGAAATACATCCAGCATTAACTTTTTCTCACCCGGCAGACCAAGCATATAAACAGTCCTCTGCAAACGAACATCCCTGTAAGCATTATCTGCATCAGCAGATACGACCTGTACTGCTGGATTTCCAAGATGACTGAACTGCTTGTTTGCATGAAACTTCTCCGCCTGTTTTTCGCTTCCGTTGAAATGACTCGTTTCGTCTGCCACAACCGTGTTATGGGCTATTGTTTGTGCGGCATATTTATCATTTTCGGGCAGATAGCGGCCGCCGTATTTTTGCTCAACGCCAACAAACCGGGCGGATCCATAATCACTCAGGATCTCATTTCCCTGGTCATATAAACTGATATTGAGTTTATCAAAATGCCCGTGTGACAAACCATGCGCGGTATATTTGAAAAGAAGCGTGGTAAGTTTTTTTTCTTTCCCGGACCTTATCAATGCTATACCTCCTTCATCACCTTTTACCCCGTCCGCATATTCTACTGACTTATATGGATAATAAGACGGAACATTTTTTCCCGTCAATGCTGCGGCAATGGAAGCACCGCCACCATTCAGCATTACCTGTTTTTGATTTTTCGCGATTGCCAGCAAACCCGGGTCAGCACCATATTGCGTCCAGGCGATATTAACAGCGGTGATCATCTCGCTGGTTGAATAATCTTTTTCTTTTATCGCGTCATTAAAAGGAAAGAAACTCCCATCAGTGTTTGTTTGCTGTAAAGCCGCCTGCAATGCTTTT
The DNA here is from genome assembly GCF_022012415.1 of Terrimonas ginsenosidimutans. Taxonomy (GTDB): domain Bacteria; phylum Bacteroidota; class Bacteroidia; order Chitinophagales; family Chitinophagaceae; genus Terrimonas_A; species Terrimonas_A ginsenosidimutans. The sequence goes on along the minus strand of NZ_JAKLTR010000029.1, from coordinate 20,483 downwards.
AATAATATCCGCCCACGATGTTCAAATATCTTCAGCGAAGGGCGTGCGTGCTGCAGCGCATTGGCGAAAATGTAATAGGGAAGAATTGCATACCGCGCATAATATGGACCCTCGGTATAATACCCGTCCGGAGAGAAGAGTCCATCCAACTGAGCAACGAAGCCGCTCTTTCCATCCTTCGCTGTACCATACAGTGCGATATCGACGTATTCTTTATTATCAGTTGCGATGCCAACAATGCCGACTCCGGCACAGGCCCATACACCATGATTATGGATCAGGTTGAACCAACTGTTGAGATCTTTTGTGATAAAATCAACTTCTGGTTTGAACGCACCGTCTTCGATCGTCTTTCGCTCTGCCGGAGAAAGGCTGTTCTGCACGAGATCATAGGCCATTCCGGTATAGACCAGCCAGTTTGCATCATTCAACGCCTGCCAGAAAATATGGCCGGGAGAACTGCTTGTTGCCTGCGGATGCTTTTTCAGCGTTGGATTCAACAGCGCATATTTCAGCAATATTCTTTTTACAAGTACTGCATAACGCAGATCACCCGTAAGATTATATAATATGCCGCTGTTGAACATCAGCATATAATTGCTTTTATGCCTGTCATGCGTGTATCCGCCTGCCGGATCCTTGGGCACGGGAACATCGATATCAGTTCCGAGCTGCTTATCTACCTGTATTTTGATGTCTTTATAAGATTTCAGCAGCAGAGGATATCGGTCCAGCTCTTTTTTTACATTGGCGGCTTCTGCCTTTGTAAAAAAAGTAAGCGGATGCTGTGCCTGTACATCAGTCAGCAAAAACAAAAAAAGCAGTATAACCGGTATCCTTAGCATTATCGCAATTGACCTGATTTATTAAGCAAAATAGCTACCTCCGTTGATCTCTACACTTTCTCCATTGATAAAGGAAGCATTGTCGCTCGCAAGATAAAGAACGAGATCGGCTACTTCAGAAGCCTGGCCTTCCCTTTTTAATGGTGTGGCATTTGCAACATTGGCCCTGATCTCTGGTTTGGTGAACGTATCATGAAATGCAGTATTGATCATACCCGGAGAAACACAATTCACACGAATGCCTTTTGGCCCGAGTTCTTTTGCGAGACCGCGTGTAAGGGTCAGTACCGCACCTTTTGCAGTAGCATATGCGATCGCTCCGCCGCCGCCGCCATCACGCGCAGCCTGTGAAGCGAAGTTTACGATCGCACCGCCAGTGCTCATATACGGCAATGCAGCACGCGCGGCGAGATAAGCGGATTTCAGGTTTACATCTATGACGAGGTCCCAAAACTCTTCATCGAGATCCGCCAAAGGTTTACGCCCCATGATCCCTCCAGCTACATTCACAAGAATGTCGATCTTTTCCCCAAACGCTGCTACACAATTATTGATCAGCGAAGACACTTCCGCTGACTTTGTCATATCTGCTTTCACTGCGATAGCAGTTCCGCCAGCCTGTTTGATCGCGTTCAACGTTTCTTCAGCTGCCTGTTGATTACTGTTATAATTGACACACACTTTCACGCCTGCTGCAGCCAGTTTGATAGAAGTCTGGCGGCCGATATCTCTCGCACCACCTGTTACAATAGCAACTTTTCCTTGTAATGAGTTCATATACGTTTTTATAAAAATGATCTGATCAATGATAGAGATGAAGAGAGTCAACAGGAACGCATAAATGGTAAAGCAAACCGATCTTCGCTGGTGTAATGATCCTTATGGCAAACTTCAGGATGTAATATTAAGCCGATTACAGGGAGACGTGCCGGGAATACATATTCGAAAATTTCAAAAAAAGACGGCTATTTAGCGATAAAAATCAGAGCGGAAACGAGATCGGTCGCGATTTTTATATTTTTTCAATCCCGGCATCGTTACCGGCAACGCTACCGGGATTTCCGTAATGAAGTTTCGATTAGCTTTACCGTTCATACCTGCTATATGGATAAACCGGCAACGATCAAAGACATTGCGAGGACGCTGAACGTTTCAACCTCTACTGTATCACGTGCAATGCGCAACGCTCCAGATGTAAACATCGAAACCAGGAAAGCCGTAATGGCGCTGTCTGAAGAGCTCAATTATCAACCAAACAAGCTTGCTCTAAGCCTCAAACAAAAGCAAACACATAATATCGGCGTGATTGTTCCCAACCTGGATTACGTAATGGCGTCAATGGTGAAAGGTATTGATGAGGTTGCACTCGAAGCCGGTTACACCGTAATGGTTTGTCAGAGCAATGAGTCGTTCGGAAGAGAGATCGTCAATACCCGGCGCCTACTGGACAGTCTTGTAGATGGATTTATTATTTCCGTATCCAGTGAAACAAAAGTGTTCGACCATTTCAAGAAGATCCAGGAGAAAAAGATGCCAATGGTAGTGTTTGACCGCGTCACACCCTTTTTGATGGCTCCCCGTGTACGGCTTGATAATTTCGACGGAGGGTTTCAGGCCACAGAACACCTGGTAGAACAAGGTTATAAACGCATCGCCATTCTTGCCGGTCCAAAAAATCTCGGTATCAGCAATGAACGTATGGATGGTTATCTCGCTGCGTTGAAAAAATACAAACTCAAACCGGATCCCGATCTGATCATTCATTGTGATTTCAATCAGCAATACGCTTTCATTGCAACACAGGAGCTGCTCAGCATGAAGAAAAGACCCGATGCCATTTTCACCATTAGTGACCGTATGGCGATCGGCGCGATGCTCGCTATCAAAGAACGGGGACTAAAGATGCCGCATGACATCGGATTGGTAGGTTTTAATAATGAACCTATAACCAGCCTCGTAACGCCTGGCATTTCCAGTGTGGATCAGCCGGCTTTCGAACTCGGAAAAGTTGCCGCCAAACTCTTTATCGAAAGCATGCATCATGACGGCGACATGAGCGATGTGGAAGAAACACTGAAACCCAAACTTCATATACGCGAATCATCCTTAAGGATCCAGCCCAAAAACACCCGATCAAAATAAACTTATGAAACGATTGCTCCTACTCACCCCAGCTTTATTGATGGGCCTTTCGCTGTTTGCCGGTACCATCACTGTGAAAAATGTAACTGAACTTCATCAGGCTGATAAAAATGCAAAACCAGGTGATGTGATCATTCTTGCAAATGGAGAATGGAAAGACGCCATGCTCAGACTGGGAAGCAAAGGCACCAAGGAAAAACCTATCACTTTCATAGCACAGACCCCGGGCCAGGTATTGATCACCGGGCATTCCAATCTTAAAATAGGAGGACAATACCTGATCATAAAAGGATTGCAATTTCTAAATGGATTTGCCGGAACAAATGCTGTAATTGAATTCAGGCTGAACAAAGATCAGCTGGCAAATAATTGCCGCGTCACTGAATGCTCCATCAATGAATTCAATAATGTGAAGCGCATGAATGAGAATTACTGGATCTCATTTTATGGTAAAAACAACAGGTTGGATCACTCTTATTTCAGAAACAAGAAAAACATGGGCGTACTGATCGCCGTGATTCTGGACGATGAACGAAGCCGCGAGAACCATCACTCCATCGATAATAACCTCTTCGACGGCCGTCCTCCGCTGGCATCTAATTCTGGAGAGATCATCCGTGTAGGTGTGTCGCAACATTGCCAATTCAATTCATTCACAAACATCACTGACAATTATTTTAAAGAGTGTGATGGAGAAACGGAGATCGTGTCGATCAAGTCCGGTGGAAATATCGTGAAGAATAACTTATTCCGGGAATGCCAGGGCGGCGTAGTACTTCGTCACGGCGACAATAATACCGTTGAAAATAATATCTTCCTTGGCAACTATAAAGATGGAACTGGGGGCGTTCGCGTCATCAACAAAGGACAATGGGTAGTGAACAACTTCTTTTTTGCCTGTCGAGGTGTAGACTTCCGCTCGCCCCTTTCTGTAATGAATGGAATACCAAATTCCCCCGCGCACCGATATGTTCAGGTGACTGATGCTGTGATCGCTAACAATACATTTTACAATTGCAGTGCCGCCAGTTTTTGTGAGGGCAGCGATGCAGAACGTACCCTTCCGCCAGATAATGTTTATTTCGCGAACAATATTTTCTATAATACAAAAGACACAAACATCTATCGTGTGTCCGATAACATGAGTGGTTTCGCCTTCAGTTCGAATACTGCAAGCAGCGCTATTGCACAGGCACTGCCGGCAGGTTTCGTAAAAGCAGCCATTCAGGCTGCAAGCAATAATATAGCTCCATTACCAGCACAGATCAGCAAAAAAAGTGCAGCTGTGCCCGATTCAATTCAAAAAGTGGCCCTCAACCGTTTAGGTCATAAGCTTCCCGCGGCTGTAGGATTTGGCAATAAAGGAACGCTGCAGTCGGTGTATCAAAATGCAGTGACGGCCAGCGGACCGGTCTGGCTGAGAGCCTCAGCAAAGGGCAGATGGACAGGAATGCAAGTACCTGTAGCAGAATGCAGTTCTGCCGAAGAAGTATACGCTGCTATCGGAAGGAAGGAACCGATAATAATAAAGCTCACTGGAAAAGAATATATGCTGGATCGACCTTTTACGATCCAGAGTCATGTAACATTCGATGGCAATAAAGCAACGATCCGTTTTTCAACACCGGCTATTCCCGCTGTTTTCATGGTAAATGGTGGCGGCCATTTACTGCTATACAATCTCATGGCAGAAGGTAGTAATGTAAAAGCAAAAAGTTTTATCTGCAGTGATACAAGCGGCCCTTCAAACCACTATAACATAGAAATGCGGGCATCCGGCGTTCAGGGATTTGACAGGATGCGTGGTTGCGAAAGCATTTTCTTCAGTCATAAATCAACTGTTGCGGATAGTGTGATCTTCGCGGGCAACAGCTTCTCCGATAATAATGCAGATATCATCGTAATGGCAGAAGAGAAAGATGATAAAGGCTATTACAATGCCGAGAAGATCTTGATCGGGCAGAACCAATTAAAAAACATCAATGGCGTATTGCTGAATGTTTACCGTGGAGGCAACGATGAAAGCACGATGGGGCCGAAACTCATATTTGAAAACAACACAATTGAGGCCTGTAAAACACCAGGTTCGCAGCCGCTGATCTCACTCACCGGTGTTCAGCAAACAAAGGTCATTTCGAACACTTTTAAAAATGCAAACCCGCAGGGCGTGGTCTTAGGATACAAAGACATAGTGCGCGCACGTCACTTGCTGGAAGGGAATTCTTTTAAAGACTCCGGAAAAGTTGCAGAAAATGGATTTGTGGAGAACAGGGATAAAGCAAATTGAACCGGGCCACACAAAAGATATTTTCCGGTTTTGCTGGCATAGAAGCATCGCAAAAGAAGCACAGGACCTCAGAGTATACAGAAAATTCATTCTCGAAGACGGGTCCTCCTTTGCGTGCTTTGCGGTCCCTTAGCTTTCTTTGCGATACTTCTACCCAGTCACGCTGATTCAATCTAATTGAATATCAACACTTAAAACTATCATCGACACCTCATGACAATTTCACCTGCACGAATGCCGGGCAATAAAAATTAACGCGTCCAGACAAGCTCTTTTGACCCCGCCGGCTTAGGGATCTCCTAAACAGGTGGATTTTCAGTAGCCCAGGTCCCAACCAGATCTTAAAATCAAGGCAGATCAGTCTTTCATTATCGCTAACGGATTATAGAAAAATTTAATGCCCGTGATAAAAAAATCATGTGTAATGAGGGCTTTTGCCGTTTGTTCTTCCCTCTCTGTTTTTTTTATCCCCCATTGGGCATTTTTTACATTTCCAACACCAAAAACCTCTAAGAATCACCTATATTCACACCTTTAGACCCCTGCAAAATCTACATGAGCCGTAAAAAATTTTCGTCCTTCCGTTGGTCGGATGAGGTGGAGCCGCACAAGGCCCGAACGAAAGAGATCATTACCAAGCACCCGGAGATCAGACAACTGATCGGGCGTAACCCTTATACCTTCCTGGTAATCCTGGTTGCTGTTGGAATACTGGTCGCTCTTGCCTTCGGAGTCTCTCCCCTTGGATGGGATCTGTCCTGGATCTGGACGATCGTACTTGCTTATTTCGTAGGAGCTTTCTTTTGCCACACTCTCTGGGTATGCATTCACGAAGCTTCACATAACCTGATCTTTAAAAACAAAACCGCGAACATCTGGGCTGGCATGATCGCCAATCTGCCGCACGTATTTCCAAGTTCCGTTTCATTTGCAAAATATCACATGAAGCACCATGCATACCAGGGTGTTGAAGAACTCGATGCAGATATGCCATTCCGGTGGGAAGCGAAGTTGATCAATAATGCCCCTGTCGGAAAAGCGGTGTGGTTGTTATTCTATCCGATCTTCCAGATGCTGCGTCCCATGCGCCTGAAGGAGATCAAGTTGTTTGACACATGGACGTTGATCAACTGGCTGGTTCAAGCCGCATTCATGTTTGCGATCATTTATTTTCTTGGAGCAAAAGCTGCAGTATTCCTGCTTGCCAGTTTTTTCTTCTCGGTAGGTCTTCACCCACTTGGTGCAAGATGGATCCAGGAGCATTTCCTTACTCACGGCGAACAGGAAACGAAAAGTTATTACGGCCCGTTGAACGTCACCAACCTCAACGTGGGTTATCACAACGAGCACCATGATTTCCCTTCCGTTCCCTGGAACAAACTGCCAAAAGTAAAACAGATCGCTGGCAGCTATTATACAACATTAGGATTTCACACATCATACACGGGTCTGCTCTTTCGCTTCCTGTTTGACGGAAGCCTCTCCGTTTACTCACGCACCGCGCGTGAAAAACGTGGCAAACGTTCCGCCAAAGCACCACACATGCCTGCGGATATGGCTGCGCCGGAAGAATTGAGCTGAGATCCGTTGACCGTTGACCGTTGACCGTTGACCGTTGACCGTTGACCGTTGACCGTTGACCGTTGACCGTTGACCGTTGACCGTTGACCGTTGACCGTTGACCGTTGACCGACACAAATTAAAAGCGTGGGGCTATCGTTTATCAACGATAGCCCCACGCTTTAATTTGTACACGAAGATCCAATTTATTCCACCTCGCTTGAATTCCGGTCAACGATCAACGATTCACGCTTTCATCGCATACATAATAATATTCATCCCAAACTTCGTGTTATCCTCCGCCATAAAACGCTTGTTGCGGAAGTCGTAGTCCCACTCACAGCCGTAATCCTTATTGCTATACAGCACAGCGATCCGGCCATTGATCTCAATGGCTTTTAAGTAGTCATGGATCAGATCATCACCCCATCCATTCAATTCAAATGATGTAGGAGGCGGCCCTTTCTCAAACTGAAAAAAAGAACGATACAGCTCGTGATCATTCGGGATCTTTTTCAACGCCTGCTGACCAAATGTAGCAGCCATTTGCGCTTCGAAAGATTTTGCAAACAGTCCATCTATATCATGATTGCAATCATCCACGAACACAAAGCCTCCATTCTGGATATACTTTTTGAAATAAGCATTCTCTTTCGCGCTGAACTGAACCAGCTTGTGACCACTGAGATAGGAAAATGGTGAACTGAATAATTCTTCACTGTCGAGATCCACGATACGCTCCTGCTGATTTACAGGAATGGTAGTATACTCCACGAGTGAGTTCAATAGATTTGTTGGCATACGCTGATCCGTATCCCAATCACCGGAGTGATATCGTATTCTGGAGAAAGTAAAACGTCTGCTTTTAATCATAACCTTCCGTACCCTGATCGCCTAAGATACTGCATCATTCGCTATCGAACATGAATTTCACCACATGAGTTTCACTTTTTTCAACATGTGATGTTTTATCGCAAAAAAACACCAAATTTTAATCAGATCGCAAAAGAAATCATCCTGAATAACGTCAAAATGATCGAACTTCCAACCCGACGGAATTTAATCTGATTTCGTTAGCAGCCGGGAGGACAGTTTACAAGTTTAATAGTTCTATTGTTTAATAGTTTAGTCGTTTAGGATATTAGTATAATTATCCTGGAGCGAAGCCGGACCTCAACTTCTGAAACTTTTACACTTGTTGGAATATTGCCGGCATAACCCCTGTTTTATTTTTTAAAAACAAACTGCTTTGGAACTGACAGAATCAACGGTTGAAGGTTTATTGCAAAAAGTATCTTCATTAAAGCGTGAGATACAAAAAGTGATTGTAGGGCAAGACATCGTGCTGGAAGAAATACTTGTCGCACTTCTTGCCGGCGGGCATTGTTTGCTCGAAGGTGTTCCCGGACTTGCAAAAACCCTGATGGTACGCACACTTGCGCAAGCCCTGCATCTTCCCTTCCGGCGCATCCAGTTCACCCCTGATCTGATGCCAACAGACATCATCGGCACAGAGATCCTGGAGGATGATGCCTCTACAGGTAAACGGGTATTCACCTTCACCCGCGGCCCTATCTTCGCTAACATATTGTTGGCAGATGAGATCAACCGGACTCCTCCAAAAACACAATCTGCATTACTCGAAGCAATGCAGGAGTTTGAAGTTACCTACGCAGGTAAGACATACCAGCTGGACAGGCCATTTTTTATTCTTGCTACGCAAAACCCGATCGAACAGGCAGGCACCTATCCCCTGCCTGAAGCTCAGCTCGACCGTTTTTTGTTATACGTTAAGATTGGATATCCTACAGAACAGGAAGAATTACAGATCCTTGCCAATACAACCGGCACCAGAAAAACCACTGTCAATGCAATAGTGAATGGTGCAGAGATCAGACAGCTGCAATCACTCGTCAGAGAAGTAACGATCAATGATGACCTGACAGCCTATGCAGGTAAATTGATCCGCGCTACCCGTCCTGACACCACGGACATCAGCTATGTCAAAGAATGGGTGAGATGGGGCGCCGGACCACGTGCCGGTCAGGCACTGATCCTGACAGCGAAAGCCCGTGCACTATTGCACAGCCGCTATGCAGTCACCATGGACGATATTCAAACAATGGCATACCCCGTTCTCCGTCATCGCGTGTTAATGAACTTTAAAGCGGAAGCAGACAATATCAGTTCTGATAAAGTAACGGAAGAGCTGATCAAAGTGATCGGAAGGCCAAAAACGCTTTGAGAAATTTAATGGTTTGATCGCTTGACTGTTGCGAAGTTCGATCGTTTAACCCGGACACAATTGCTACCAAACTATTGAGCTAACCCTTTAAACTTAAAATTTCCCATCTTACTCATGTCCCTGCTGGAATCCTACATACTCACTTCCATCAAAAACCTTCCGCTCGCGGCGAAAACAACGATCGACGGTTTTATGAGTGGCGCCAATAAAAGCGCTGCAAAAGGAACGGGTATGGAGTTCAGCCAGTACAGGACCTATATGCCGGGTGATGATCTTCGCTGGCTGGATTGGAAGATGTTTGCTCGCAGCGACCGGTATTATATCCGTGAATCTGAAACGGAAACGAATATCAGCCTGCGGTTACTGGTTGACACAAGCGCGTCGATGGATCACCGTGATGGCAACTATTCCAAAATGGAGTATGCCAGGTATCTCGCGGCCAGTCTCGCTTACCTGGCAAATATGCAAGGTGATTCAGTCGGCCTGTACACACTAAAAGAAGGCGGCATCTTCTCGCTTGCAGCGAGACAGGGTTTTCAAAACCTGAACAGGTTATGCCATGAACTTGAACAGGCCGGTCCAAAAGGAAAGTTCACTCACCCTGTTCACTATAAAGACATTTACTCAGGCGGAAGAAAAAAGGAACTACTGGTATTCATCACGGATATGTACCAGGAGAAAGATGAAATGTATAAACTGCTTGATCTGCTCAATGCATTACGTCACGAGATCATCGTACTGCAGATCATGGGGAAAAATGAAATGACGCTGGATTATAAAGGATATACAACACTGGAAGACCTTGAAACCGGAGCTACCATAGATATAAAAGCCGGCGCACCGAAAACATACAAAGATGCGCTGGCGAAACACCTGGAAAGCATCCGGCATGAATTATTGTCAAAACGTATTTATCACCGGCTCCTGATTATGGATCAACCCATAGACGAAGCCTTGCGGGATTTTTTATATAAGCGCAGTAAAGGATATTAACAACCTTTCTGCAAAATGATCAGTAAGCTTGTTTCAACTATTCAACCCCATAGCCCTATTTGCTTCTGCAGCGGTGATCATTCCGGTGCTGATACACTTGTGGAATAAACGAAAGGGGCAAACATTGAAGGTGGGCAGCATTTCATTGCTCACAGAAAATGCAAAAACGACATCCAGGAATTTCAGGATCACGGAATGGCCACTGCTCCTTTTGAGGTGTTTACTGATCATTCTCGTTGCTGCATTACTTGCCCAACCTTACTGGAATAATCAGCAACAAAAGAACAAGGCTGGTTGGATCATCATCAACGAACATGAACTCGCAACAGCATATCAACAGCAACAATACCTTATTGATTCCCTCCTGAAAAAAGGATTTGAATTGCGCAATCTTTCCCCCCAGATCAACACACTAACATTAAGTGATACTGGGAAGTATGAACAAAATCAACCTGCTGTTCAAAATTACTGGTCTTATATCCGGTATCTGGATGCAGCACTTCCTCCCAAATTTCCTGTTTATATTATTTCTGATCTATCCGCCGCTCATTTTGCAGGAAAACGTCCTTCCGCTCAGCTTGAGCTTTATTGGATCTCCATCAACCGGCCATTAAAAGCCGACACAATAACTGTTGATACCTATGTAGATGCCGATGGACAATCAATGGCCCTTAATAAGATCAGCTCTGGTACCGGGAGCTACTTCGAAAATGTTGCTACAAATTCATCGACTCAAATCAATAAGTCCCGGACGATCAATGTGAGCATCTACGCAGGAGCTAACAGCACAGATGCAAAATACCTCAGTGCAGCGCTCTCCGCCATCGCTTCCTATACAGGTCGAAATATTTTGATTAATCACAGCGGAGACACAGCTTCGAAGCAGGCTATTTTCTGGCTGCAGGACTCGGAGCCCGGTGAGAAGATCATGAACACACTCGCAGCCGGAGGCACCATTGTCCGATATGAACATACCGATTCATCACTAGTAAAAAAATCGTCCACAGCAAATAACGGATCTTCCATTCTGGACGGTAAAGATCAGGACCTGTTCTATCAGTATGCATCAGCAGGATCCAAAGGGTTGGCTGTATGGAAACTTGCTAATGGAAGGAATATTCTGAGTGAAGAAACAATAGCGGGAAAACATATCATCTATTTCAATAGCCGCTTTAATCCCCAATGGACAGATATTGTCTGGAATGAAAGTCTTGCACGTCTGCTGCTCCCGATCGTCCTGGCGTCTCCGGCATACACTGGTAAAGACCTTCGTCAGATATCTCTGGAGCAATCAATGCCCCGTCACGTTGATAAAAAACAGAATGGCATTACTGCTGATGCAGGTTTCCTGAATAAAACAGACCTCTCCTTTTTGTTATGGATCGCAGTTTTTGCGGTATTTACCCTGGAAAGGATCATTGCTCATCATCAATTAAAACAAAAAAATGGCTGAGCAAAAAGGTCATCATATCATCGAAATGCTCAGGCGAAAGTGGCAGCGGAATTTTCTTTCCGGTGCGTTGCTTTCAGGACTTGCCTTTGCATTGCTACTGGCCACTGCATTGAACATTTTTGCAAAAGTTGGATGGTGGTCCGTCGCGCCAATGGCAACCCTGGCATTTATCATTGTTTACCTGCTTCGTCCATTCAGACGTATATCGAACGAAAATATTGCGAGCTTTCTGAACCGGACCTATCCTCAGCTTGAAGAAAGCAGCCAGCTATTGCTGGCGCCCGCAGATTCGCTTACTCTCTTACAACAATTGCAGAAACAAAAGATCGAAAAAGAGATCCTCCGGATCACTACCCCCAGCGATTTGCTCAGGCCATTAAAAAAGGCGGCGCTGACTTTCACCTCCATACTGGTGGTTTGCGTTATAGCAATAACCGCAAAAGCACATTTCCTGAACAACGTTGATCATGACCAAATAAAAAATACTCTTTCACCAAACGAGAAAGAGATCATCCCCCCCGGGATCAAAATGTTTTCGGTGATGATCACCCCTCCTTCTTACACCCGCATGCAAAAGCGCGAACAGGAACAGTTTTCACTGAAAGTTGAAGAGGGCAGCCAGGTAAGCTGGTTAATCAAAACGACTGGAGAGATCGATTCCGTACATCTCCGTTTTAACAATAAAGAAAGCGTTGCGCTAAAACGCACCAATACCAATGAGTGGACCCTGAACAGGCTGGTCAAAGAAGCAGGGTTTTACCAGTTGGAGCTTGCTGGCAACAGTTCGGCCCTGTATACACTGGAAGTGATACATGACCAGCCGGCAAACATCCGGATCATTTCACCACAACAATACACAACGATTGAACCAGGCCGCAAACCTGTCAGTAACCTTCGCCTCCAGATCAGCGACGATTACGGGATCAGCAATGCGCTGATCATCGCTACAAAAGCAAGCGGTAAAGGTGAAAGCGTAAGTTTCAAAGAACAACAGCTCAGCCTCCCTGTTCAATTCAATGGACAAAAAAATATAGAAACATCGAAGCTGATCGATCTCGCATCCATGGGATTACAGGGAGGGGACGAACTGTATTTCTATATAAAAGCGACGGATAATCATGGGCAGGAAAGCCGGTCGGATATGTATTTTATCTCCCTTCCTGATACTGCTGAATTATTGAGCCTGTCCGGCATGGATTCAGGCGTGGACCAGTTTCCGGAATATTTCCGAAGCCAGCGCCAGATCATTATAGACACGGAGAAACTGTTGAAAGAACAATCTTCTGTAAGCAAAGACACGTTCAATACACGGAGCAATCAGCTTGGCATTGAGCAAAAACTGCTTCGTCTTCGGTATGGAAAATTCCTGGTCGAAGAAAATGAAAGCGGAGGAGAAGGTCACAGCCCGGATGACGGTCATGATCATGGTGCCGGTGAAGAACCTGCTTATGGAGATGTCCAGGCTATGATCGATCAGTATGCACACAAACATGATAATGCAGAAGATGCTACTTTTTTTGAGCCTCAGCAAAAAGCGCAACTGAAAGCAATACTTACTGAAATGTGGAACAGTGAATTGAAACTACGCACCTATGTTCCCGCCGAAGCGTTGCCATATCAATATAAAGCATTGCGCCTATTAAAAGACCTGCAACAGAAGTCGAGAGCATATGTCAGCAAAACATCTATCAGGATGCCACCCTTAAAACCTGAAAAAAGACTGACCGGTAAACTGGAAAAGATCGATCCCGCCAGTCAACCACCAAAGCAAACAGCTGAAGATAAACAGCTGGAGCAACTTCGAAATGCAGTTACGGCACTTGAAATGTTAAAGCAGAAAAAACAATTACCAATAGAAGATCAGCAAGCTCTGATTGCCGCAGAAAAAGCCATCAGTGAAAAAGCAATGGCTCAGCCTGTCTTTTTTCTTCCGGCATTGAGCGCAGTCAGGTCGGTGATGGCTGCTCCCGCTTCTGCGTCAAAACAGGATATTCTTTCTATACAAAAAGCATTACAGCAGATCATCATAAGTGATGTGGAGTTGCCCCGGAAAACTAATAACAGATCAGGAAGCCTGGCCGATCATTACTTTAAAAAATTGAACCAATAGCTACGATGAAGCAGGAATACATCGTTATCATATTATCCGCTCTGCTTCTTTTATTTCTTATCCGGAAAGAAATAAAAAGATCAAACCGCTCATGGCTTGCAATGAGGATCATTATGTCTGTGCTGGCCATCACTTCGCTTGCGCTTCTTTTTATTCCGGTCGCCTTCACAACCACAAAAGAGAAGCCCTCTTCTCAAATACTTGTCCTGGTCACACCGGGTGCAGAAAGCGAACCGGACTCATTTAGTTCGTATAAACATATCACTACTGATCAGCAAAGCAGTTCGCCGGACATAACATTTATTCCGGATCTGCCAATCTATCTCAGCAAACATGCTGACGGGATCAACTCGATCCATATAACCGGCAACGGCATCATGCCGTATGAATGGGAGATATTGAAAGAACATAAGATCAACTCCAGTTACACGCCACCATCGGAGCCCGGTGGCATCATACATGCCGATTGGCCGCGATCCATTGCAAGAGGAGGACAGTTCCAGGTGCAAGGCGTTTACAACAATTATGGTGGCGAGGATCTCAAAGTTGTACTAACCGGGCTTGGTACTTCACTGGATTCAGTCAATATACAGAAAGACAGTAGCCAATCCTTTTCTCTTGCCTGTCAACCGTCACACAATGGCAACACTATCTATGAATTACAGGCTATCCGCAACGGTAGAATTGTATCAGTAGAAAAACTTCCGGTGATCATACATCCGATCGGAAAACCGAGGATCCTGTTGCTGAGCTCTTCTCCCGGTTTTGAAAACAAATTTCTTGGAACCTGGCTGTATGAAAATAATTATCCGGTGGCCATACGCAATACGGTCAGTCGCGACAAATACGACCACCAGTTCCTGAACATGAAAGCAACCGCGTTGAATACGATCAACGCTTCGGTTCTTGAAACGTTTGACCTGCTGATCGCAGATGATAATGCCCTGGCGGAATTATCCCCGTCTGCAGCGGCAGCCTTAAGATCACAGATCGATAAAGGAACAGGGTTGATCATTCAGAGCGATAGCAACCGTTCGCTCAGCAGCTTTTCGCGACCATTCATTCTGCGGAAACAGGTGATCGGGCAAACAGCAAAGCGTAACTTGTCGTGGTCAGGCAATGCACCGCAAAAAAATCAGCTGTCTGCAGAAGACTGGTTTGCAATACAGCCTGATCCGGTTGCGCAACAACTTGTAACCGATGAGCACCAATCAGTGATCACCGCCTGCCGCCTCTCGGGTAAAGGAAAAGTGATCCTGAACACGGCAGGCACCACCTACAGCTGGGTTTTATCCGGTACAATGGGCAGCTATTCGTCTTTCTGGTCTTTGTTGATCAGCAAAGCAGGCCGTACGCAAAAAAAGGAAACGACCTGGCGATATTCCCCGGCTTTTCCGACAGTTGACAGTGAAGTAAGACTTACCCTCGAGAAAAACAATCCGATGCCTCCGGTCATAAAGACGACCTCCGGTGATCTTTATACCGATCAAACGCCTTATCTTCCCGATACGTGGACAGGCAACTGGTGGCCTGCTACCCCGGGATGGCAAACCTTATCCAGCACAGACACCGTTAGCATATATGTTTTTGAAGACAAAGACTGGTCTGCCGCCAAAGCAAAGGCACAGATCAGCAGCAACATCATGCATGCGGAAAAGCAAACATCTGCAATTGGTACGCGAAACAAAATAATAACAGAAACGAAGCAGGTTCCGGTTTGGTTCTTCTATGCAGGCTTGCTGATCGCATGTTCGTTTTTGTGGTGGGAAAGAAGGGCGGCAGGATAAACTGGCGGACCACAGACGATGCTTTCGGCTGAAAATTATCCGACATAAAAAGAGGCAACGCATAATTTCATTGATAAAAGAATAAACGATAAACAACAATCAGCGACCGTCCGCGGTCCATGTCTGCACACGGTGATCTGACCTAAACCAAAACAAATACAATCACTCTCAAAAACAGGAGGAACAAACTTTGAAAAGGAAAGACTTTATTCGTTACACGGGCATGATGGGCCTGGGCTCATTGGTTGTCCCGGCTTTTGCACGAAGCATCGATCCGGCAGAAGCCCTTCAGGGAGTAGATGCTGCCATTACAAAAGAACTGGCAGACGTTGCTCTCAATGCTGCAAAATCAAAAGGTGCCACCTATGCTGATGTGCGCATCGGAAGGTACCTGCGTCAGTTTGTTGCAACACGCGACAAAAAAGTGCAGGGCGTAAGCAATACAGAAAACTATGGTGTTGGTATCCGCGTTCTTGCAAACGGCTCATGGGGCTTTGCGGCTACGCATACGGTAACCAAAGAAGCCATCGCGAAAGCTGCCGAGCAGGCAGTGGCGGTAGCGAAAGCAAATGCAAAGATCCAGGGAGAACCTGTTCGCCTCGCTCCGCAAAAAGGATTTGGCGAAGTAAGCTGGAAAGCGCCTATCGAGATCAATGCTTTTGAAGTTCCGATCAAAGAAAAGGTTGATCTGCTGATGCAGGTGAATGATGCAGCCATCACCGGCGGCGCAAGCTTTGTGAATGCAGGTATTTCTGCAGTAAACGAGCAGAAATATTTTGCAAGTACGGACGGCTCTTATATCGATCAGGATATTCACCGTATTTTCCCAAACTTCACTGTTACAAAAATTGACCGCGGTTCAGGTAAATTCATGTCTCGCGGGTCATTGAGCGCCCCGATGGGAATGGGCTACGAATATATGATCCCCCGCGCTGAAGATAAGATACAGGGTGTCGTAACACGTTACAAAAACCGTTACGATATGCTGGAAGACGTGAAGAACGCCACGAATGACGTTCAGCAAAAACTCACAGCAAGATCTGTTGAACCGGGCAAATACGATCTCGTACTCGATCCAAGCCATCTCTGGCTCACCATTCACGAATCTGTTGGTCACCCTACCGAGCTCGACCGTGTTCTTGGTTATGAAGCAAACTATGCGGGTACAAGTTTCCTGACGCTGGACAAATGGAAAACAGGGAAGTTCAATTTTGGCAACAAACTCGTTAATATCGTTGCGGATAAAACACAAAAAGGGTCTCTTGGCGCAGTGGGCTGGGATGATGAAGGAGTGAAATGTGGCGAGTGGGATCTGATCAAAGACGGGATACTGGTGAACTATCAAACCATCCGCGACCAGGCGCATATCCTTGGACTGAACGCGTCCCAGGGTTGCTGCTATTCGCAGGGATGGGATGATATTCAGTTCCAACGAATGCCGAACGTGTCTTTAAGACCAGGTAAAGACAAGCTTAGCGTGGATGATATGATCAAAAATGTAGAAAAGGGAATTTACATCATTGGCGATGGCTCCTACTCTATCGATCAGCAACGCTATAACTTCCAGTTTGGCGGTAAGAACTTTTACGAGATCAAAAACGGCAAGATCACCGGCATGCTGAATGACGTAGCATACCAGGCAAATACGCAGGAGTTCTGGAACTCTGTTTCTGCTATCTGCGATTCAAGCGACTATGCACTTGGTGGCTCATTCAACGATGGTAAAGGCCAGCCAGGTCAGAGCAGTGCCGTATCACACGGAAGTTCAACCACCCGTTTCAATGGGATCAACGTGATCAACACAGCGAGAAGCATCGGATAAAGTAAAAAGTATAAAACAAAAATCTTCAACCAGAAGCACCATGCCGTATCGGGCATTTTTTTACTTTTTACTTTTGAATTCAATTAGAAAACATTTAAAAATCATAGGACACTTATGGCTATTCTTAGTAAAGACGAAGCACAAACAATACTAAAAAAAGTGTTGAGCTTCGCTAAAGCCGACGAAACAGAGGTATCACTTAGCGGACAGCAGAGCGGTAACATCCGTTATGCGCGTAATGCCGTTTCAACAGCGGGTGAAGTAAGTAACCTCAGCCTGAGCGTTAGCTCATCATTTGGGAAAAGAACGGGCAATGCCAGTATCAATGAATTTGATGATGCATCGCTTGAAAAAGTAGTTCGCCGTGCAGAAGAGCTCGCAAGACTCTCTCCGGAAAACCCCGAATACATGCCATTGCTCGGACAATCAGAATTCAAAGAGTCGATCGGATTTCTGGATTCAACGGCTGCAATGAGCCCTTCATCAAGAGCAGATATGGTTGCACAAAGTCTGAAAGTGGCAAAAGATGCCAAACTTGAAGCAGCCGGATTCCTTGAGAACTCCGCAGGCTTCCGGGCTGTTGCAAACTCAAAAGGATTGTTTGCCTACAATAAAAGTACAAACGTGTCTTTCTCTGTTACGATCCGTAACCAGGAAGGAACAGGTTCTGGCTATGTTGACCATAGCTACAACGATGTAAAAAAACTGGACACCCTTGCGCTCACTAAAATTGCGGCAAACAAAGCAACCAGCTCGGCTGGCGCTAAAGCAATTGAACCCGGACGCTACACGGTGATCCTTGAACCGCTTGCGGCAAATGATATGCTTGGCGGTATCATCCGTGGGTTTGACATGCGCAGCGCTGATGAAGGTCGCAGCTTCATGAGTAAAAAAGGCGGTGGCACCCGTCTCGGAGAGCAACTGTTCGACGAGAAAGTAACGATCTACAGTGACCCGATGAATGCTGAACTGCCAGGTTCTACCTGGAGCGGCGACGGGTTGCCTGTTGAAAAAACCATTTGGGTGGATAAAGGTGTAGTAAAGAATCTTGCTGTGAGCCGTTACTGGGCGCAGAAGAGCGGCGTTAAACCTTTACCTGGTCCTGGCGGTGGCCGCTTTGGCGGTGGCGGCATGATCATGGAAGGTGGAACTGCATCTACAGCCGATCTGATCAAGAATACAGAGAAAGGAATTCTTGTAACCCGTTTCTGGTATATCCGTATGGTGGATCAGCAAACACTCGTACAAACAGGCCTCACACGTGACGGAACATTTTACATTGAGAACGGCCAGATCAAATTCCCGATCAAGAATTTCCGTTTTAACGAAAGCCCGATCATCATGCTCAACAATGTGGAAGAACTCGGCAAACCGGTACGCAGCGGCTCTTCTATTATTCCGCCGATGAAGATCAGAGATTTTACATTTACGTCATTGTCGGATGCTATTTAAATAATCGCCTGGCGTAGGGTCCCGCAGATAAGCGCAGATCAATCCGCAGACACGCAGATCTTAGCAGTCTTTCTCTATTATCTCCGTATCTGCGCCTGATCAGCGTAAATCCGCGGGAACCCTGCGCCAGTCAACAATAAAAACATTACCGTGAAAAGAAGAGACTTCATCTCTCTCGCCGGCATGGGCACCACAGCAGCATTCCTCACAGGATTCAGTGCTAAAGGAATGTCCGTTCCCGAACAACGTCTGCTCGAAGGATTTATTGATGTGAAAGAGAAAAAGCGGATGGCAGATATTGCACTGAATGCTGCAAAAGCAAAAGGAGCCACTTATACAGATGTCCGGATCGGCAGATACCTCAATCAATCTGTACTGGCAAGAGATCGACGAGTGCAGGGAGTTGCCAATACAGAGTCCTTTGGTATCGGGATCCGCGTGATCGCCAATGGCAGCTGGGGATTTGCCGCCTCAGAAAAAATGGATAATGCCAGCATCGTAAAAACGGCTGAACTCGCTGTTGCTATCGCGAAAGGAAATGCAAAACTTCTGACCGAACCCGTTCAGCTTGCACCTCAGAAAGGCTTTGGAGAGGTAAGCTGGAAAACACCCGTTGAGAAAAACGCCTTTGAAATTCCTGTAAAGGAAAAAGTAGACCTCCTGCTTTCCGTAAATGATTCTGCGCTGAAAGCCGGTGTCAACTTCGTTAACTCAAGCATTTTTATGGTGAATGAACAAAAGTTCTTTGCCAGCAGCGATGGCTCTTATATCGACCAGGATATACACCGTATCTGGCCAACATTCACTGTGACAAAAATTGACCGTTCAACCGGTAAATTCGAAACGCGTGATGCACTGTCTGCTCCCATGGGAATGGGGTACGAATACATGCTTGCAGGCCCTGAAAACAAATTGAAGAACGGACCGCTGACATTGTACAAAGGCCGCTATGACATGCTTGAAGATGCAATCGCCGCAGCAGGTCATGTAGCTGAAAAGATCACTGCAAAATCTGTTGAACCTGGCAAGTATGATCTTGTACTGGACCCAACGCATCTCGGTCTTACTATTCATGAATCAACCGGTCACCCGACTGAACTTGATCGCGTACTTGGTTATGAAGCCAACTATGCCGGAACAAGTTTTCTTACACTGGATAAATGGAAAACGGGCAAGTTCAACTATGGCAGCAAACTGGTCAATGTAAAAGCAGATCGTCTTGAACCAGGTTCGCTTGGCGCGATCGGGTATGATGATGAAGGGGTGAAAGCCGGCACCTGGGATATTATCAAAGATGGTACACTTGTAAACTATCAAACCATCCGCGATCAGGCACATATCCTTGGACTGAATGCTTCACAGGGATGCTGCTATGCAGACAGCTGGGATAGCGTGCAGTTCCAACGAATGCCGAATGTATCACTGATGCCAAACCCCAATAAACGTTCGGTGAATGACATCATTAAGAAAGTAGAGAAAGGAATTTTTATCGCGGGACGCGGCTCCTACTCTATCGATCAACAACGCTATAATTTCCAGTTCGGCGGACAGGTTTTCTATGAGATCAAAAACGGACAGATCACCGGTATGCTTAAAGATGTTGCCTATCAATCCAACACGCAGGAATTCTGGAATGCTATGACTGATATCGCCGATAAAGATGATTATCGTTTATTCGGCACATTCAATGATGGCAAAGGACAACCTTCCCAATCAAGCGCAGTATCGCATGGCTCGTCTACCGCATTGTTCAGTGGCGTGAATGTGATCAATACGGCTAGGAGTAT
>NZ_JAKLTR010000028.1 GCF_022012415.1 Terrimonas ginsenosidimutans | reverse complement strand
TTTTGCCGGTTCGTAGTGGACGGTGTATCTGCCCACCCTGACCATTTGGTTTAATGATTTTAAAGTACCGGGAGATCTCCAAAGTTGAGTCAGGCTGGGAATGCTGTAAACCCGGCTAACCGGCGGTGCCGGCCGCAGTTCGCCTGCGCTCTCATGTCCGCGGCCAGAATTCCCCGAATCCCGGCCCGGGGGCGACGGCAGCTTTTTGCTCTTCGTCTTTAAGTTGACTTGAATAATAATGGAGGTGAATGAAAATTGCTTAACTGATAATTCAATTACAGACTGACTACGATAATTTACGCATGCAAAATATCCTGCCTGATCTTCAAGCGTTTTCAATTCATGTATTTTTTTCTTTTATCTATCCATTCTCTCTTTTTTCTCTTTTAGTTATTGAATATTTATAAAATAGTGTCTCCGCCCATGGCGAACACCCCCCAACCCCCACCCCCATCCGCCAT
This sequence comes from Terrimonas ginsenosidimutans, assembly GCF_022012415.1. GTDB lineage: Bacteria > Bacteroidota > Bacteroidia > Chitinophagales > Chitinophagaceae > Terrimonas_A > Terrimonas_A ginsenosidimutans. The sequence goes on along the minus strand of NZ_JAKLTR010000028.1, from coordinate 58,520 downwards.
AAGCGGAGACAACTAAGTAAGATATCTCGTTGTAAATATCGCTTAGAAGCGAGGCGAGACCATGGGTAAAACACAAAATGTCAGGGGAAAATAACGAAGAAATCATGAGCGAAACACAAGCTGGAAACGCCGTCACGGACAGGCTGACAAATGATGTAGCGTAATTTGTCCTGCATCCGCCACTGGTCATAAAAGACTGTTTAACATCTTCCCTGCATTCCCTGCACATACCGTTGTACGCTTTACTCAAAATATAAACAGAAGGCTCAACATGGATGTGCAGACAGAATGATCGCTGTTAGCTTTGCACCATCAAATGAAAATCATTAAACATTAAACCTAAAACGATGAGACTGGTTAGATTTTTTGCGGCAACTATTTTGATGGCTGCATTTTTCACTTCATGTTCAAAAGACAAAAAGGAGATCGATCCGCCTGCACCAGCCTTTGACATTATCGGCGTTTGGCAGGGAAAGATCGGAAGCGGTTCCGCGATTCCATCCGGTTCGTTCGCCCTTGATATCAAGGCTGGAGGAAAGCTTGATCGGCTGAGTGATGGCGTAGTAACAGGAACAGGAACATGGTCGATTACCGGAGAATTTTTCAAGGGAGAGTATACCGGAAAACAGAATGGCGTGGTAGTAAAAGTTTCTGCAAAAATTGATAAACTGGCCAACAAACTGATCAACGGAACCTGGAAAAATGACTCAGAAATTGACGGCACATGGTACGCAAACAAAAAATAATTTAAGGACGGTTCTTTTATAACAGTAAGTTTGGTGGTGAAAAGCGGTGTGGTTACCGCTTTTCTTTTTTGTTTTTATCCCGAATGCGCCTAAAAGACGATAAATAATTTTATGAAGTACTTAATTCTGATCTGTTTCTCTGCGGCATTTCTATCCGCACAAAGCCAGCCAGCCTGCACTGCGGCGAAATCCTTTGATAGTTTACACTTATTCCTTAAAGAGAATTACGCGGGTTATTCTGATAAGGTGAATGCATCTAACAAAAAAGAATTTGCATTATTTACAGAAAAACATATCCGTGCCATTCAGAAGACAAAGAAGAAAGCATACTCTTACCAGGTTATCAAAGACTGGCTGAAATTCTTCAAAGATGAACACTTAAGCATGTCAGTTCAATTTGACACAGCTAATGGAAAACTGGCAAGAGATATTGCGGCAGTCGAGCAGTTTCCTATGGAAGGAATTTCCACACCGTTCCTGGAGAAGACGACTTCTGCTTCGATCGAAGGGATTTATTACACCAGTGATTCTTCCTACAAGGTAGCCGTTGTTAAGAATGATAACGGTTTCCGAAAATATGCCGGTATCATTTTATCCGCAAAAGCCCCCGAGTGGAAGCCCGGCAATGTAAAATTCGAGCTTGTTCCGGGTAAAGGCAGTAACGAGTATGACGTGATCTGGTACAATCGCTATCACTATCCCATATTTGGGGAGCTTGATTTTTCAAAGGGAAATTCATTTCACACGCAAGGGTGGTATAAAAGCAATTACGAAAAACCGGGCCTTTCGAATTCCTACACTCCGTTGTTTGAAGAAGAAAAGCTGCATAATGCGTTCTTCAGGCAATTAGACGATCAGACTTCTTATATCCGTATCAGCAGCTTCGATGCAAACTTTATCCAGTCGATTGATTCGGTGATCAAAACCAATACCGCATTGCTGGAATCGCTTCCGTATATGATCATCGATGTTCGTGGTAATGGGGGCGGCGCTGATATTTCTTACAGGCCGTTAAAGAGGTTTATGTATACGGACCCTGTAAAGAACATTGGTGTTGATCTCCTTGCTACGCCGTATAACATTGACATTACTCTTCAGCTGATCAACAGTATTTCAGGAATGCCTGAAGCTGATAAAAAAGAGTATAGCGACCTGATGGAGAATGCAAGAAAAAGTAATAAGCGGATGTTCAATTTTTTCCCGGATACAACGATAACATCAGAAGCTATTCCTTTCCCAAAGAAAATTGCTGTAATAATAAATGGCCGGTGTGGCAGTACAACCGAGCAGTTTCTTCTTGAAGCAAGGCAAAGTAAGAAAGTGAGATTATTCGGAACGCATAGCATGGGGGTGCTTGACTATGCGAACGTGCGGGAAAAGGAGATCTGTAACGATTTTACTGTTAACTATCCAACCACCCGTTCACGAAGGATAGACATAGGAGAAGGGATAGATAATGTAGGCATCAGACCGGATGTAGTCCTGGATTTTAACAATCCGGATTGGTTGATAACGGTCCAAAAGGAAATAAAAAAATAATATGTTCGCGAACGGGTGATTTCATCTAAGTGTTTTCTCCGGAACGTGTAAATAACAGACAGAATAGCCGGAATTTCCGGCTATTCTGCATTTGGGGATGACAGATCATTTAATCAGATTTTTTCAGTGTGCTTTCACTATTTTTGCGGTGAAATTGAACTGATGAAAAAGAGGGTATTGGTTTATTGTCTGATTGCATGTTTTTCAATTGTTCTGCCTGTTGTGGCAGAAGCACAATGTTCTATCTGCACAAAAACAGCTCAGCAACTCGGTGAGAAGCCTGCACAAGGTCTTAATTCAGGGATTTTGTATCTGGCCTTCACACCGATGCTTCTTATAGGTTACATCAGCTATAAGTGGTGGCAGAACAATAAGCAGCAGCAGTAGTAGCGTCAGTATCGCCTACGTTCACCGGGGAAACCCTTTAAGGGACGATCACCAACATGCAACAAAGTACGATTGTATCCGGCGTCTCCGTCGTCATACCAAACTATAATGGTCTTTTGCTGTTGCAGGACATACTACCGGCAGTCGTGATCGCTATAGAAGAAACCAAGCTCCCGTTTGAGATCATCATCAGCGATGACTGTTCCTCCGACAACTCGATCCCTTTCCTTACACAAGAATACCCTGATGTGATAATTCTGGAAAACGAGACCAACCAGGGATTTTCACCCACCATTAATAAAGGTATTTTCAAAGCCAGGTATTCACATTTGCTTTTGCTGAACAGTGATGTGAAGCTTGAACCCGGTTACCTTGTTCATCTTCTCCGTTATTTTGATAAGCCCGATACGTTTGGTGTAATGGGAAAGATAATCGGTTGGGATGATGACTATGTACAGGATGGCGGCAAGTTTCCTTCTTTTCACGGCCTTAAGATCAAGACCTCCGGGAATTATTTACCAGTAAAAAAAGAGTCTGGGCAGTGGCTTTACAGTATGTATCTGTCAGGTGCCGCTGCGTTTGTTGATAGATCGAAGGTTATTTCACTTGGAGGATTCAATGAGTTGTTTGCTCCTTTTTATGTGGAAGATTATGATCTTTCACTAAGGGCATGGCGGATGGGCTGGAAGTGTTACTACGATGACTACGCGGTCTGCCGGCATAAAGTTTCAGTGTCTATAAAGCAAAGTCACCGGAAGAAAAGTATAAAAGTGGTGTACGATAGGAATAAGATGTTCCTGCATGCTATTCATCTTAGTTATTTCAAGCGATTTCAGTGGTTTGTACAATTTTCCTTTGAGAGCCTGGCCTATCTCTTCATGTTCAGGATCACCTGGCTGAAATCCCTGCTGTCATTTATCCGGCATTATAATGGGGTGATCGAAAGCCGGAGAAATCTTTTGAAAGCCGCTAACGGGCGGGAATTGCTCACGGTGAATCAAGTGGTAGAGTTAGTGAGATCTTCGGTTGAAAAAAATGAGATCACCCGATTCTAGCTGCGTTTGCCCTCCGTAACAGTTTTCCTGTAATGCTTTTTGTGATTTGTTCTGCCGAAAAAGAGCTTGATCCCTTCTATCCATTTTACCAGGAAAAAAAACGGGCCATTGCTAAGCCGGTTGCTTCTTGGCGATTTACACAAAACAAATTTGGTGCTCGGTGTTTGAATAAACCGGCTACGCATTTTATAGCCATACTGATCAAGAAAATTCTTTTTGTGGAGTGCAAGGTCTTTCAGATTTCCAAGGCTAAGATGCTCTGCCATAAATGGGATAACATAGCAATTATAGCCGAGGTGATCAGCGAGAAGACAAAGATCGGCTGCATACATGTGAAAGCCTGATAGGTTTGACGAAACAACAATATTCGCCGAACGGCGAATGATCAGCAGGTTCTCATCGAGTGAAAAAACCCTCATCGGAAGGTTCTCATGAGTGATAGTTTTTCCCGCATTTACGATATAACGCACATCACGGTGGTAGCCCGCAGCACCTGCATTTCCGCACACCGCCCATTTCGGATCTTTTGCAGAAAGATCATTCAGTATTTGAGATAACGAATCTGCCCTGTCTATACATCTCACATCCTGATGGACGATGATGATGTACTCTCCTTTAGCTTCCCTGATAAAACGGTTAATTGCCGTATATGCATCAAATTGATTGCCCTTTGTATTATCTGCAATGATGTATTCGCAACCCTTTTCAAAACCACACTGCTCAAAGCTGATTTTCATTTCTTCGAACTCCTGCGTGTTGGTCACAATACTGCAAACAGAGAACCGTAGTTCCGCCGGAGAAGGTGTGACAGAAAGAGATGACGTGATAGCCATGATTAAAAATACAAAATTAGGGCGTGCGTATTAAACAGAACTGCGGTTGTTCACCTCGTTTATAAATGAGAACAGGTTAAAGTCTCCTTTTGTAAGTTTATAAGTGATCTCCTGCGCAAGACTTCGCTGATCGAGGTCTTTCATCCGGAGTTTTTGAAGAATATGCCAGGCTTTCGAAGCCAGCAGAAAAGCTTTGCGTTGAGTGTTGGCCGTGGAAGAATGGTTATTGATAGCTTTTGCTAGGAGATCAATGCCGGTCTTTTTTGACGCGACGGTTTTTAGGATAGGCACTTCTTCCTGTTTATTGAAGGAAGGCGCCAGCATAAGCCGGAGATTTTTTACAAAATGATCAGCATCCGGGCGGTCGGCCTTGTTCACCACAAAAATATCCGCGATCTCCATCAGGCCGGCTTTCATCGTTTGGATCTCGTCACCAGCTTCGGGTACCAATACGACGACAGTTGTATCTGCGAGACCGGCAATCTCTACTTCACTTTGTCCAATGCCGACTGTTTCAATGATAATATGATCGAATCCCGCTGCCTTTAACACATAGGTGATCTCAATGATCATCGGATGAAGGCCTCCCATGCTGCCCCTGCTCGCAAGAGACCTGATGTATATGGATGGGTTAGTGTACCAGTCGCTCATCCTGATCCGGTCGCCAAGCACTGCTCCAAGATGAAACGGTGATGAAGGATCGATACAAAGTACCGCGATCTTTTTACCGGCGGTAACCAGTTCACCTATTAAAGCATCTACAAGTGTACTTTTACCTGCACCCGGTGGCCCTGTGATACCGATAATGTTTGTCTTATGTTCCGGTAGTTTTTCAAGAAATGTATCATATCCGGCAACAGCATTTTCGACAAGAGTGATCGCTCTTGCCAGAGCCCTGATGTCTCCGCTTTGTAATTGTATGGATAGCTCCTGCCACATCGAAAACTTGTTGTAGGTTTACAAATGTATGAGGATTCTTGTACAGAATGAATGGCGGAACAAAGCCATTTTCGCTGTGATCATTTTAATGCTGGGGAGCTTATTTGTTTCCCGGGCAATGCTGTCAATGAGCATGGTCCTCTTTATTGCGATGACCACCCTGCATAGTGGTTTTGTGCAACAGTGCAGGATTTTTATGAGATCAGCATTACTGCTGAGTATTTCCTTTTTATTCCTGATCCCGCTTATTTCGGGTTTGTGGAGCGCCGATTCACGGGAATGGGCGGAGGTGATGGTCATAAAACTTCCATTTCTATTATTGCCACTCGCTTTTGCCGGGAATTGGAAATTGGCGTCCAAAGACAACCGCCGGATCGCAGTATGTTTTATTGTTTTTACTATAGCAGCATGTAGCTGGAGCCTGGCTCAGTATTTCATGAATGCGGAACTTATCAATGAAAGTTATCTGCGTGCAAAAACGATCCCCACGTTGTTGGGCGATGATCATGTAAGGTTCAGCTGGATGGTATTTCTCGCTATCTGGATAGCGGTTTTTTTGGCCGGTGACAAAAATGCTGCAGGACGGAAACGGGCGTTCCTTCTGCTTGCGGTAGTATTTCTCGTTATCTATTTGCATTTGCTGGCAGCGCGTGCGGGTTTGGTGATGCTATACCTGTTTGCCTTTTGCTATGCCCTTCATAAAATAAGAACAAGACCGCGTCTGGCATTCACTGTAGTGACGGGCATCGTTGCTTTATTGTTGATCGGCTGGTTTTGTTTTCCCACATTCAGAAATCGTATCAGCTATAATCTGTATGATCTTTCTTTTATCATCAAGAATAAGTATCGGTCAGGCACAAGTGACGGCAACCGGGTCGCGTCTCTAAAAGCTGGTTGGGCACTTTTAAGCGAGCATCCGTTTACCGGGGTTGGTGCTGGTGATGTGTGGCATCAGGCCGATCGCTGGTATGATAAGAATATCAACGGGATCCAGCATAGCGATAAGCTGTATCCAAGTAATGAATGGCTGGCGCATGGATGCATGGCAGGCTGGCCCGGGATTTTATTCTTCAGTGGAGTTGTTTTTCTGCCACTATTGCGGCGAAGAATAAAAAACCGATTCTTCTGGGTCACGTTTCATCTTTCATCCATCTGCCTTTTTGTGGTCGAAACAAGTCTTGAAATGCAGCATGGCATCTTTATTTATACATTTTTTAGCCTGTGGTGGTGGAAATGGCATTGTTTTGAAGCGGACTATTAAGCAAATTGCGGGTACGGAAAACACGTTTTTGCGGGAAGACAATTTCTAACTATGACTAATTTCATTCCGATATTTCCTCTTGGTATTGTGGTATACCCGGGAGAGCAATTGAACCTTCATATTTTTGAACCCAGATATAAACAATTGATCAGGGAGTGTCATGAGCAAAAGAAGCCGTTCGGTATTCCGACTGTGATTGATAACAACCTGCAGGATATGGGTTCGCTTGTCGAGATCCATGAGATCTCAAAGATCTATGATAATGGAGAAATGGACATCCGCACTGTTGGCAGCCGTGTATTCCGGATCCTGGAAGTGATCAAAGAGATCCCGGACAAATTATACAGCGGTGCGATCGTCAATTACCCGGATAACCGGGAACAGGGCAATGTTGAACAGATGCGCAAAGTGATGGCCAGCATCCGTGAATTACACCAGCTATTGAACCTCTCCAAGGATTTTGCAAAAACGGATGAGCAGATCAGCGCTTATGATGTGGCGCATCATGTAGGTTTTTCCTTACAGGAAGAGTATGAGCTGTTAGGTTTGCTGGACGAACGTCAACGCCAGGAATACCTGAAACGACATTTGGTCAAGACACTTCCCATGGTGTCAGGCATGGAGCAGCTGAAAGAGAAGGTAAAGCTGAACGGACACTTCAAGAACCTGGGAGGGTTTGATTGGAAGTGGAAGGAGGTGTAAGGATCACTCGTTGAATGGTTTAAAAGCGTACAATTTAAGATGCGCTGGAAAATGGTGAACGAGGGAGCGAACCTTAAACTTTTGAACAAAAAAAACTTTCAACCCTTATCTTGCAGCCCATGGTTACCTTTTGTTTTGATTTTGGCAATACAAGGAGAAAGCTCGCGGTATTTACCGGCGATGTGATCGAGAAGGTGATTGTACTGGCGGATGATAATGCAGAGACGATCGGGGAATTGCTGGATACATACCGGCCAGGAAAAGCGATACTTTCGTCGGTGATCGATCATGATCCGATGCTGGAAGAACAGTTGGCAAAACATACCCGGTTCCATAAACTGAATCATTTAACCAGGCTGGATTTTACTACCCTCGTTGGCAAACCCGAAACGATAGGGGCAGACCGGCTGGCGCTTTTAGCCGCGGCAGTGAGGTTTTACCCTAAAAAGAATAACCTGATCATCGCCTTAGGGACCTGCATCACCTATAATTTTATTGACAAATATCATCGCTTTTCAGGTGGAGGTATCTCTCCGGGCATGGAAATGAGATTAAAGTCGCTTAACCATTATACCGCCAAGCTGCCGGTGGTCAGGGCCGATAGCAATGTGCCACTGATCGGCTACGACACGGTTACCAATATCCAAAGCGGAGTGACCCTCGGAATGGTCTACGAGATCGACGGATTTATAGACGAATACGCTAAAAAATTCGACAACTTTAACGTGGTCTTAACCGGGGGTGATATGGTACATTTGGGTTCGCACCTTAAAAACAAGATATTTGCAGACCCTGATTTAATATTTAAAGGTCTTTATGCCATTAGCGAACTTAATAACCCCTAAGAGAATCAACAAGTTAGGTGTGTTTCGTTTTTCAATAAGCGTTCTACTGACAACTGCTGTACTACCTGCTTTTTCACAGGATAACTCACCTTATTCGCGATATGGCATTGGTGATTTGACGCCCGGAGCAAATATTAATTCCCGTGGAATGGGAGGAATTTCCGCGGCAATTTTTGACGCCCCGGCGCCATTGTCAATTAACTACAGTAACCCTGCTTCGTACGCCTTTTTCCAATCGAGAAAAGAAAGCAAGTCAAACAAGCTTGCGGCTGGCCGTGCGATCCTGGATGTAGGTATCAATTTGGATAACCGCAACCTGATTGAGCCCAATAACACCAATAAATTCGGAACGAGTAACCTGCTTTTTTCGCATGTGCAACTTGGTGTTCCCCTGCGTCAGAATTGGGGTTTGTCGTTTGGCATCCGTCCGGTGTCAAGAGTGAGCTACCAGATCGCGTCTACAGAACGCCTGGTTGATCCTAATACCGGTCAATCGATCGATACGGCAGGTACATTGTATCAGGGAAGTGGCGGTGCATTTTTGCCAAATCTCGGGATGGGATATAAATTCAATTTCGGAAAAAATGATCAGCTGGCAATTGGCGCTGGTGTAGGCTACCTTTTTGGATCCAAAGACATCAGCTCCCGTCGCTTTTTCCTGAACGATACTGTGTCCTATAACGCCGGTAATTTCCAGACTAAAACCACTTACGGAAACATCATGTTTAATGGTGGTTTGCAATACACGCACGCGTTCAATAAAGGATATGCGCTTACACTGGGTGCTTTTGGAAATATGCGACGCAAACTGAATGCGTCCCAGGATGTGATCCGCGAAACATATTATTACGATGAGAACCTGGGTAATACGAGAATTGACAGCTCATATGAAACTAAAGATATAAAAGGTGATATCATTTATCCGTCATCTTTCACAGTAGGTTTTGCCTTACGCCGCAACTTTGATTTTGAGCAGAAGAAAGGTGACTGGCTGGTGGGTGTTGATCTTGTGAGAAGCAACTGGGATGAATACCGTGTGTATGGAGCCGCAGATCCTACCGTGAAATCTAACTGGCAGGTACGTGTAGGTGGCCAGTTGCGTCCCTTCCCTGCAGCAAATTACTTCAGCAATGTTGCATACCGGGCGGGTTTCTTTGTAGGACCTGACTATGTGCAGGTTGAAAGCCGCAAGCTCAACACATGGGGTGCGTCCTTAGGATTTGGCCTGCCATTATCCAACTTCAGCCGTACTACTGCGCCTAACCAGATCACCGTGATCAATCTTGCACTAGAATACAGCAGAAGAGGAGATAATCAGAGTGCGCTGAAGGAAAGTTTGTTCCGTGTTTCAATAGGACTTTCACTGAGCGATCTTTGGTTCATGAAGAGAAAATATGATTAACAACGTGATCAGATCCTTTCCAAAATATTATCCCATAGCAGCTTTTTGTATAAGCTGCTTTTTTTTATGGGGTTGTGAAAACGATCAGAAAGTGATCAATGATCTGACGAGTGACGTTGCCTCCGTCGAGGAAGCAAGATCGATCGAGAGCTTTATCAGTTCAGAAGGAAAAATGAAGGCAAGGCTGACCGCCCCGGTCATGATCAGGATGGCATCCGGGAAATCTTCAGATACGCAGTACGTTGAGTTTCCCAAAAGTCTTCATGTTGATTTTTACAACGACAGCCTCGTGAAGGAAACCCGGCTTGACAGCAAATACGGCAAATACTACGAGACATATAACAAAGTTTACCTGCGCGATAGCGTAGTGGTCATCACGCTTAAAGGCGACACACTGAAAAGCCCGGACCTTTGGTGGGACCAGAACCTCGGCATCTTTTATACAGATAAATATGCGGAGTACCGCTCGAAAGATCAGCAGGTGCAGGGCCACAAAGGGCTGCAGGCGACACAGGATCTGAAAACGGTCACGTTCATTGAGCCAACAGCCTTACTGGATGTGAAGAGTAATGGGTTGACACCATAATGGATCAGGTTTAAGGACGAATGCGCCCCCCGGAACCCCTCCCGTCAGGAACCGGTCGTTGCCCATCAAGTGGTAAGCGACTCAAAGCCCATCCACCTCAGCTTCCCCCACGTTAATTAATGGGTACGTATACGCTGGATCTGCTTATACATCTCCCGATGCCCTGCCACTTCGGGAACCGGCAAACCTTTAGATTTCTGTCAGTCTGAAAAGAGTTCAAATTGACGGTATATTTCTTCCGCGCTCCAAAAACTGCCTCATTTTGCCGGGCCTGTGACGCAAAGCTGCCTTACCTGACCTGTGTTTGTCCTGGAGCCAGAAACAGGCTCTTTTCTTACGAGAAGAACACTACAGATTGAGCCGCAAAATCATGGAAGAACAACCATGTGACCGTTTGGGAGATTGACCTGGGCGGAATTCTTCGCGCTTGAGCTAAGCTCCAGCCCTATGATTAGAAGGCCAGCCCTGATGAGGACCCTCCCTGGCATACAGGGATCTCGTTTTCTCCAATCACCCCCTCAAAGCTTCCCGGTTGCCTGGTGCTGGTTAAGCAGGGTGGAAATATCCTTTGATCCCTGCTTTCCTTGACCCTGACAGTGACTTACCGCTTTAATATTGGGGGGCAGGGTTTAGATTTTCAGACAGACTTTACTTTCCCGGCTAAGCTGCGCCTTTCTGTATGGGCATCAAGCCAGGGTATAAATTCAATTTCACTGCGACGTGATTTTAAGTCGTTTAGGAAGTAAACGCGGAGACATACAGGTGATCAATTATTAACCCGAGATCATGGCCGGGGTAGTGGGCCGGGGGGCGACAGGCTGCGCTGCCTGATCGGGCGGCGTTGGATTTTGGTCCAACCCGACTTTCATTGTCCTGAACATTTTCTCATGCGCAGGCCAGCGCAAATCAGCGCAGACTTGCGCAGGCCAGCGTAAATCAGCGCAGATCAGCGCAGGCTATAAATGGGCATACGACGGCATCCGCATTGCTGCGTTTTGACCGTCGTCGCCCACTTTCATTTGTATAATTCCACATTTCCTATCTCACTATCCCTTTTTTTGATCATACCAACAATGAAAAAAAATTGCACCGCCCTTTTCAGGACTGCCCTCCTCCACCAGTCCTGAAAATGACGGTGACTAAGAAATTTCTCTGTTGTAAAGATCGCTTTAGGCCAAAGCGAATCCATGAGAAAAACACAACATCTTGCGGGAAAATAACGGGAGTATGCCGTTGAAAAAACTGCTTTCTGGATCTAAGAAAATAAGCCTTCTTAATTCGGATGAAAGCTGGCTCTCCGGCATTTCGGATGGACCTAACTACTTCCGGGAATAGTCTAAAAAGATTCAACCCCGGACTATCCGGGGTTGAATCTTTTTAGGGCCAAACCAAAGTGTTCTTCATGTTGCAGTTAGTCGGCTCAGAGGTTTTTCATTAGTACAGCTGTTGCCATTGCTTCAACTGTCAAAGGGTATATTGGAATAAAACGGGACTCACGGTTTGTACTGCCGGCCTGTTATGAACCGGTAACAGCATCAAATATAGAGGCGCTTTTTTATCGGCACCAGCGCAGATGTAACCATTAATATCCATTCCGGATTTACGGGTCATCTAGTGTATATACGAGGTAAAATGCTATTCCCCGGCGGCTTTTCATATCTTCAGGCAAACAAAAGATCTGCTATGTCATTGAAGAACAAAACGATCATCATTACAGGAGCGACCCGCGGTATAGGGAAAGCCATGGCATTACGTTTTGCGGCGGATGGAGCCAATATTGTAATAGCCGCAAAATCTGTGGAAGAGAATGCCAAACTCGGAGGAACGATCTTCAGTGCGGCTGCCGAGGTAGAAGCCGCCGGAGGAAAAGCGCTCGCCGTACAATGTGATATCCGGTTTGAAGACCAGGTGCAGAATGTGGTTGACAAAACCCTCGAAACCTTTGGTGGCATTGACGTGCTGATCAACAATGCTTCTGCGATCTCTCTCACCCCGACGGAACAAACAGAATCGAAGCGGTTCGACCTGATCTATTCAATAAATGTGCGCGGAACCTTCTTTGTTACAAAAGCTTGTATTCCTCACCTGAAAAAATCGGATCATGCGCATATTCTCACATTGTCGCCGCCGGTGAACATCAAGCCGAAGTGGCTTGCCGGCCATATTGCCTATACGATGACGAAATACAATATGAGCCTGATGGCAATGGGATGGGCCGAAGAACTTAAAAGCCACAACATCGGTTCGAATGCTTTATGGCCAAAGACAACTATCGATACAGCTGCTGTAAGAAATCTGCTGGGAGGTGAAACGCTTGCCAACATGAGCAGAACCCCGGAAATACTTGCAGATGCCGCTTACCTGATCCTCAATAAATCGCCCAAAGAATGCACGGGAAACTGCTTTATCGACGAAGAGCTATTCGCGGCAGAAGGAATTATTGATCTCGAAAAATATTCGGTCGTACCGGGTGCAAAATTGTACAGGGATCTGTTTGTCGACTGATCCGGTGCAACCACTTCAAAATTAAAAAAGCTCGTATCCGGGGATAACCAGGATACGAGCTTTGTCTTTGAAACTTTACTTATTTACTTTCTTCCTCTTTCGAAGTCTCCTGTGTTTGTTCAGGTCTCATCTGCGGGAAGAACAACACGTCCTGGATGGATGCTTGGTTTGTCAGCAGCATACAGAGGCGGTCAATGCCAAAACCGATACCGGATGTTGGAGGCATGCCGTACTCGAGTGAACGGAGGAAGTCATGATCGATGAACATGGCTTCGCTATCACCTCTTTCCAGTAAGCGAACCTGCTCTTCAAAACGTTCGCGCTGGTCGATCGGGTCATTCAGCTCGGTGTAGGCATTGGCGATCTCTTTACCGTTTACCATCAGCTCAAATCGCTCTACAAGCCCTTGTTTATCGCGGTGTTTTTTAGTCAGTGGACTCATTTCAACCGGGTAATCGATGATGAATGTCGGTTGCACATAATGTTGTTCACACTTATTGCCGAAGATCTCGTCGATCAGTTTGCCTTTGCCCATGGTATTGTCAACCTGGATATGCAACTCACGGCATACCGCACGTAATTGCTCTTCGCTCATACGACTTACATCATGCCCGGTATGTTCTTTGATCGCATCGTAGATACTGATGCGCTTGAATGGTGCCTTGAAAGAAATGTCTTTACCACCAACAACAATTTCCGTGGTTCCGCAAACGTCACGGGCAGCTTTTTCAAGCAATTGCTCGGTCGTTTCCATCATCCAGAAATAATCTTTATAAGCCACATAGAATTCAAGTACGGTAAACTCAGGGTTGTGTGTCCGGTCCATACCTTCATTACGGAAGTTGCGGCTGAACTCATACACCCAGTCGAATCCCCCGACGATCAGTCTTTTCAGGTAAAGCTCATTGGCGATACGGAGATAGAACGGGATGTCCAGTGCATTATGATGTGTAATGAACGGACGAGCCGCAGCGCCGCCGGGTATCGCCTGAAGTACCGGCGTGTCTACTTCGAGGGCATTATGGCTATTCAAAAACTCACGGATCGAGTTGATCAGCTTTGTCCTTTTGACAAATGTCTCTTTTACGGATGGGTTGATGATGAGGTCCGCATAGCGTTGCCTGTAGCGGAATTCAGGATCTGTAACAGCATCAAATGTTTGGCCTTCTGCCTCTTTCACGATCGGCAGTGGACGAAGAGATTTGCTCAGCAGCGTCAGTTCGGTTACATGTACGGAGGTTTCTCCGGTTTTGGTTACGAACGCATAGCCGCGGATCCCGATAATATCGCCGATATCAAGCAATTTTTTCCAAACGATGTCATACAGGCTTTTGTCTTCGCCCGGGCAGATATCGTCACGGCGGATATACAGCTGAATTCTGCCGGCGCCATCCTGGATCACGGCAAAGTTGGCTTTTCCCATATCGCGGACACTCATGATCCGGCCCGCCAGGCACACATCCTTGAATTGCTCCTTCGTTTCTTCCTTGAAGTTTTCTTTTATATAGACAGAAGTGCTATTAACCGGGTACAGAGGGGCCGGATAGGGTTCGATGCCCATCATGATCAATTCGGCCAGTTTCTCCCTGCGGAGTTGTTCCTGTTCAGACAAATGTTGCGTGCTCATATAGTGAAAAATTGGCTGCAAAGGTAGGGATATTCGTTGTCCGTTGACCGTTGTCCGTTCACCGTTGTCCGTTGACCGGATGCACAGATGGTCAATTTTCTGGCAGCAGGCATCTGTAATTCTTATTGGGGCCGAAAACTTTAAACCCCAGCACAACTATTATATGGCAATCCAGACAATGGTCTGGGGTCTCGGGTCTTCGGTCAACGGTCAACGGTGAACGGACAACGGGCAACGGACAACGAATCTTCCCCTTCATGCAGCGGATTTCATGAAACTATCGTCAATTCACTGTCTGCCTATTGGATTTTAACGGATTGGCGGTTAACTTGAGGCGCTGTTCATTCTGAATGATGGTTCAGACCCGTTGGAGAACAGACCAATCCTATTTTAAACATTAAAAACATCTGATGAAAACCTATCTCGTCGCTCTTCTTTTTGGTGCAGCAATCCTGCCGGCTACAGTTGACGCTCAAATAAAACTTCCTAAAATCCTGAATAAAGGCGGGTCTTCTGGTGTTTCTGAAGACGAGGCCGGCCAGGGTATTAAAGAGGCCCTGACCCAGGGAGTGGCAAATGCAGTACTGAATCTCAATAAAACAGATGGCTTCTTTGGCAGTGAGCTTTATAAAGTGCTTCTTCCGCCAGATGCTCAAAAGATCGAAAAAACATTACGCTCTGCAGGGATGGGAGCTCAGGTAGATAAGGCTGTTCTTGCGATCAACCGCGGTGCGGAAGATGCGGTGGCCTTCGCTAAGCCGATCTTCATTGATGCGATCAAAGAGATGACCGTAACCGATGCATTAAAGATCCTTACGGGCCCGAAAAACGGTGCCACTGAGTACTTCAAACAGAAGACCACACAGAAATTGGTTACGGCGTTTACTCCCTCAGTTCAATCTTCGCTGGAAAAAGTAGATGCCACAAAATATTACGGTGATATCGTTACAACGTATAACAAGTTCCCGACAACGATCAAGAAAGTGGATCCGGATCTCACTTCTTTCGTAGTTGGAAAAGCAGTTGACGCGCTGTTTGACCAGGTAGCAAAGGAAGAGGCCAATATCCGGGCTAATCCAATGGGCCAGGCATCTGCGCTCCTGCAGAAAGTATTCGGAAGTGTAAAGAAATAACTCTCCCGTTTTTAATCCCTACTCCACATAAGGGCTGCCACTGGCAGCCTTTTTTATTTTGAACGTACTCTTGCTCTTATCGATGGCCGATGATCGATGGCCGATGGCCGAAAATACACAGATCTATCAGACGGGATCATCTATACAGACTGGCAGCGATAACTTGAATCCTAATGGAGTCATCGGTCATCGGTCATCGGCCATCGGTCATCGGCCATCGGTCATCGGCCATCGGTCATCGGCCATCGGCCATCTCATACTCCTGCTAATAAGACCTGCCAGGCTTCCCTTACAAGCCCGAAATCCAGTAATTTCTTCGCGTGTAGGTGCAGTTCCTTCTCCATATCGTC
Organism: Terrimonas ginsenosidimutans; assembly: GCF_022012415.1. GTDB lineage: Bacteria > Bacteroidota > Bacteroidia > Chitinophagales > Chitinophagaceae > Terrimonas_A > Terrimonas_A ginsenosidimutans. The sequence goes on along the minus strand of NZ_JAKLTR010000028.1, from coordinate 42,610 downwards.
AGGGTTCAGGCTGTAATACTGAATGATCTGTCTTAAATGATTGTCCTCATAGGCAGCGTCTACAACAGGCATTTCGTGTACGTTTGCAAGCTGACCCAGATGATTTCCGGTCAGGATCTGGCTGTTCCGGATAGAAGAAGGGAGGCTATCGAGCCCAATCCCAAGCCTTGTGTTTGGCTTTTCTACCTGGAAAAGGTTTGCCTCACTTACAGCACAGTACCAGTCGCCACCAAGCCTGGCCACATGATTGATCTTTCGCTGATCCATCTTCCGGTTCCCGTCAAGAAGCTCATCGTTGATATGCATGCGGATCACTTCCGCTATGACGAGGTTGCCTGCGCCACCTTCAGTTCCCAGTGATTTCACCTCCAGGACCCGGCATTCCATTTTGATCGGACTTTCCTTTACCATCGGTGGTCTGATGAGGGAAGCCGGTTCGGCAGTAAAACCTGCTTTGTAAAATTCATCCACACCTTTAGGATACTCGCAACTGGCGAGAGAAACCTGCTGTACCATCTCAAACGTCACAATATTGATCACCACTTCCGGTACTTCGAGAATATTCTCTAAGGTGTGCTTGGTCGTGTTATCACGCACGCGGCGTGCGGGCGAGAATACCACTACCGGCGGATTGGAGGAGAAAAGGTTGAAAAAGCTGAAGGGGCTAAGATTTATTTCCCCTTCGCTATTGATGGTGGATGCAAGGCAGATGGGCCTTGGGGCAATAGCATGCTGCAGAAAATATTGTTTTTCGGCCGCGGTAAGGCCGGCAAGATCAAGGGTCATAATTGTTATACCGGGCGGCTCTTAGCCCGATATGCAAAAGTGAACAGTTACGATCAAAAAACAACCAAAACCGCCGTGAATTTCCACTCAGCGGGTTTAAAAGCCATTCGTAATTATTTTGAAAATGCTGTAACAAAAAGAAATGCATCTTCGTTCTACGAAGGATTTCGTCATTAGCCATAATCAAAAAAACAATAAAACCATTTTATTATGAGAAAGATGTTAGCAATGCTTGCAATTACAGCCATGACCCTCCCTGGAACGGTTAAAGCACAGGAAAATGAAAAGTATGAAGGCAGTGGAAATGTGATCACGAGGGATGTTCCAGTGAAGTCATTCAGTCGGCTTACCGTTGGCGGTGTCTTTAACGTGGTTCTGTCCCAGGGGAGCACAGAAGCTGTAAAGGTTGAAGCAGAAGACAATCTCCAGGAACTGATACAGGTAGAGCAAAGCGAAGATGGATTAACTGTCAATATGAAGAAGCATACGAATATCAAGTCAAAAAAGAATATGACGGTTTATATCACGTTCAAACAGCTGAAATCAATTGATCTGAAAACCGTTGGCAACATCACCACCACGGGCACGCTTACCTTTGACGATCTGAAGATGAACAATTCAAGCGTTGGTAATGTAGAATTGAAGTTGTCTGCGCGTTCCCTTGACCTGGAAAACAAAAGTGTGGGTAACCTGGAACTGGAAGGTAAAGCTGATAATGCCGTGATCCGAAACAAATCAGTAGGCAGCCTTGAAGCAGCGAAATTTGTTGTGCAGACGATGGACATCGATAATAACGGCATTGGTGGCGCTGAAGTGAACGCGGAAAAAAGTTTGAAGATGAAGTCTTCCGGCCTCGGCGGTGTGAAGAATAAAGGAGGCGGAACTGTTACGAAGCGGAATAAAGTAGTGATATAGTGGAAGATTGCCGGGCGGGCAAGGCGCTTTTTTTTCGATGGGAGAATTGAAAGGGGCCTTCGGTTTTTTTGCCGGAGGGGCAAGGCGTTTTTTTTCGACGGGAGGTCGAAAGACTCCGTTTACTTTTTTTGCCTTGATGCAAAAAAAGTAACAAAAAAAGATCAAGGCTGGGAAAAAATGGCTAAAAATGGGAGGATGTCACCTGCACCAAAAAAACTCGCCCGTCCAGGTTTAGGATTGAATGGCGTGTTGGGCTCAGACAGTTTTTGGCGCCTTCGCACACCTGCGGTGTGGCTCAGACGGTGCCAGCCTCCCATTTTCTTAACGCCATTTTTTCCAAGGCCGGGGGCGTTGAGAGAGGGGGAGGCTTTTGCGGAGAAGATTCGTTATAGTTCCGATTCTGTATTATAATTTGAAGAGTTAACTTTTATGCTAAAGAAGAAATAAAGCCAGCGAAAACCGTTAGGCTACATTTCTATAAAGGCCTTCTCCCCGCTTTAAGAGGGGGCGGCATAGCGCAAATGGCGTTAAAAAAATTATGGGCGTAACCGACGAGCCGAAGGCGAGGGCGCTAAAATATTGTCTGAGCCAGCACGCCAATCAATTCCAAAACATTCTTCCGGCGAGTTTATTTTAGTGCCAGGTGAAGCCCATAATTTTTAGCCCCCGCATCGAGTGCGGGGCTGGCTATTTGCGCGTAGCCTTGATCTTTTTTTGTTACTTTTTTTGCCTCAAGGCAAAAAAAGTAAACGGAGTCTTCGAGGCAACCCCTCGAAAAAAAAAGCGCCTTGCCCGTCCGGCAAACTCCAAACAGAGCCCTCAACGCTCCCGTTAAAAAAAACTCCTTCCCCCGCAAAAGAAAAAAGCGCCCCGACCGCCGTCGAAAAATGACGGTTAGTACCTCGCAAACTCCCCCATCGACTTCATCAATTTCTCCATCCCATTAACAAAGGGGATCATTTCTTTTGGATTCCCCGTCTCTGCAACACTGTTGACTGATAATGCCGCACGCACCCAGTCGCGCAAGATCCGTTTCCAATCGGCTAACGAATACACAGTGAAAAACTGTTTGATCTCTGCAGGATGATCAGCATCTTGCCGCCTCCGCTTGTCACGATACAGGAGATAGCATGATTCGATAAGCTTTTCCATTTCCTCACTGAACTTCAGCAACACTTCCGGGTTGCGACCCGGCCAATAACAGGCAGGAGCAACAGCTGCTTCGCAAAACTCTTCGAACATTTCCTGCATTACCGGTAAAGGCGTTTTAGCAAATAACTGCTGAATAACCTGTTTGGGCTCAAGTGAAAGACAATCCGCAGAATGCTCCAGTGCGAGCCTGTTAAGAAAATAACGGGGATTAACAATTGCCAATGCTGATGTTGTCATAATAAATATTTTGAGCGGCTTGCCGCGGTGAATAATATGAATCATGGATCCCGGAGCTATAATATCGCGCAGGATCAATCAATAGAAAATAAAATGCTGAATGGGGGAAAAGTCGTGCTTAACAGTATATAGTCTAAGAAAGAATTGCTGCTGCAATTATTCTTCCACTAATCTACCGATTTTTATAAAAGACTTGATAAATCAGGTCAGTTATTTTTTTTAAATGAGTGATCTTACTATGATGCCGAGAAATAATAAGGATCAGAAAATGTTGAATGCATTCGGGCGAAAGCTGAAGCAGTTGCGCGAGGAACGTGGATTGTCAACACGCGAATTTTCCTACGCGGCAGATATTGCGTATAGCCAAGTGTGGACACTGGAAAGTGGTAAAGGTGATCCTACACTAACAACGCTGGTTGCCATCGCAAAGGCGCTGGACCTGCAATTATCCGAACTTGTACCAAAAGACTGAACTGAATTTGCCCGATCAACTATGGGCAGACAAATGGAAAAGAAGAATTACCGAAAAGAAACAGAGCCTTAACCCGGAACAATAGTTCCAACTTAAAAAAAATGAATCTTCATACGTAATGGCTTTGTTATTGTAAACTACCGAAAGAAAATTCAACAAATACAAGTTCAATCAGTTATTTCGAAAATTAAGGGTTAATTGTTTTTACTTTAGGTGTAAGCACTTAAGTTATGGCAAGGCTCTATCATAACAAAGAAATTGTATCAAACATTACACGAAGACACTGGGAACTGCCTGGGCGACTGATCGTCTCTACAATAACCCGGATAAAAAAGAAGCTGCCTCACAATGAACGGCAGCCTCTTCTCTGTTAGGCATTATTTAGGAATGCCATATCTCTCACAAACCGCTTCATAGCTCATGTCCATTCTTCCGGTAAGAGGTACTCCACCCGGAATGATAATGTAGCGGACATCATTACTATTGGCCGGCGTTCCGCTGGGAATAACATCTGCTATCACCCTGACCTTTGATAACATCAGGCCATGTTGAAATCTGTATTGGGTAGACGCTCCTCCCAAATTGTAGTAAACACTTGGCAGCGGTTTCGCAATGCCCGTTCCATCCGGATCATTTACGAACTTCATATATACGATCACGGTACCGCTATCAATGATCCCCTGCGTCACCTGTGGCGCATTGATATCAAAATAAAAAGTGCTTTTGCCCGATCCCGTTGATGTGGTGGATGGGATCCATGAAGTGGTTTTCATCCATGGTGAAAAAATTACGTTGGCCGTACCAGGCTCGCCTGCTGGTCCTTCATCGCCTTTTTTGCAGGCAAATACGATCGTCATTAAACTGAATAATAAGATTGCTGCTTTAAATCTTTTTGCTGTGTGTTTCATATTATGGTTTTTGATTAGAAAATTTATCCGTGAGCCTGGAATGAAAGCCCCGGGGTTTCTACGGATGAAAGGCTATATCGCTCGAAACAATCATTTTTGTATACCGGGTGATGGCTAATTTGACCATTTTGAGAAATTTCACTCAATTGAGGTAGCGCATTCTGAAAAGACAGGCTGCTTTTTTTAAGGAAGATCATCCGGATAAGATACATGTGAAGTGTTATCTGGAACGGCCAGTGTGCTGCTGTGATTTAATCTGATGCGATCATTATAAGAGTTTATGCTAAAACAAATGGAATGTTTCGGGGATTCACCACTGTTGAACACCGTATCGGTTCATAATGAACGAGATTGTCCATTTTTTACGCATGTGTAAGTTGATTTCTGTTAAACATGTTTTATTTTTAGCAGGGACATTTTCAGCACAGGAAAGAAAATGTATTCCGGCTGATCTGTACCTCCACTATCCCCAAAATTCAAGGTTTTATGAAGATGAGTTTAAGTCGCAGGATCTTGCTCGGATTTGCTGTTTGCACGTGTATTCTGGTGGCTGTAGCCATTTTTTCTTTTCGGAACAGTGAACGCTTTATGCGTGCCAGCCAGATGGTGGCTCATACGCATGAAGTCATGTATGAATTTGACCTGATACTGGCGGCAACTCTTGATGCTGAAAGTGCTGCGCGTGGATACATTATTACGGGGGATCGGGATCATCTTCAAAACTACCGGTCGGCAACTTCCTCCGCTGTTCAGCATCTTGATAACGCCGCCGAACTCACGCGGGACAATTCCATTCAGCAGGACAATGTGGCAAAACTTCGCCCTCAGTTAGAACTGCGGCGTAAGAACCTGGACGAGGCTATCAGCCGGAGAAGCCAGGACCTCACTGATGCCAGCACATTTATCAGCAAGGGAGAAGGAAAGTTAATTCAGGATGAAATAAGGAGGATCACCATTAACGCCCGCAACATCGAGATCCGGCTGCTTGAGCAAAGGAAGCTGATTAGCGAACATGATGCAAGCAACTTTACGATCGTCTTTATTTCCCTTCTTATTGTCATTGGCCTTACACTGCTTATTGTTTACTGGATCATTACTTCCAACCTTAAGGCTCTTAGGAGATCAGAACAGGAAACGGCGGAAAAGAACTGGATCCTTACTGCAAACCTGCAGCTAAATGAAAAGATCCGTGGAGAGACAGTCACAGATTCGATCGCACAGGCCGCACTTGAACAACTCTGTTCTTACCTGGACGCCAGGGTAGGTGCTATATATGTTGCCAATTACATCGGTCAGCTTAAGCTGGCAGGCGCCTATGGCTTGCCTGCCGGAACACCGGATACGCTGAGCCTGGGTGAAGGACTTGCCGGGCAGGCTGCCGCACAAAAAAAGCCGGTCCTTTTCAAAGAGGTTCCGCCAGACTATTTGCGTATAAGTTCCGGTACTGGTCAGACGGTGCCCCGGGAGATCATCTGTCTCCCATTGCTGGCGGGCGATGAGATCCGTGGCGTTGTTGAACTTGGGTCCGTACACAGCTTTTCTGCGATCGAGCAGGATCTGCTGAACAGGTTAAGCGAAACGATCGCTATTGCTATTGCCGCCTCGCAGTCACGTCAACGAACAGAAGAGCTGCTCGCAGAGTCTCAGCAGCAGGCAGAAGAACTCGAGGCACAACAGGAGGAGCTCAAGCAGTTCAACGAAGAGCTGCAGGAGAAAACAGATCTCCTGGAAAAATCAGAAGGAGAGCTCAAGGCTCAGCAGGAAGAACTTCAGCAGATCAATGAAGAACTTGAAGAAAAGGCAAACATGCTGGAGGAACAGCGTAATCAACTTGAAAATGCCCGGATAGAGCTTGAAACAAAAGCCAAAGAGCTTGAGCTGACAAGTAAATATAAGACCGAGTTCCTGGCAAACATGTCCCACGAACTGCGTACACCGCTGAACAGCATCCTTATTCTTTCCAAGATCCTATCCGAGAACAAAGAGCACCGGCTTAATGACAAGGAAGTAGAATTTGCCAGAAATATTTATAATTCAGGAAATGATCAGCTTAAACTGATCAATGAAATACTCGACCTTTCGAAAGTGGAAGCTGGAAAAATGGAACTGGAGATCAGTGAACTCACTCTTGATGAGATCGAATCCGGCAACCATTCGACGTTTGATGAACTGGCGAAAAGCAAATTCATTGAGTTTTCGATCGATCGTGATCCATCGATAGACAATTATATCGTTACAGATAAACAGAGGCTCCAGCAGATCCTTCGGAACCTTTTGTCCAATGCATTTAAATTCACTGAAAGAGGTGGCAAGGTTGTATTGTCTGTTCAGAAGGCGCCTGCTACACTTCGCTTTCGCAATCCGGCCCTGGGTATCCATGCTGAAGTGTTGTCTTTTTCGGTAAAAGATACGGGCATAGGAATTCCGGAAAATAAACTTGAAATGGTCTTTGAAGCGTTCCAGCAAGCCGATGGAAGTACAAAAAGAAAATTTGGAGGCACGGGGCTAGGGTTATCGATCAGCCGTGAACTGGCACATGCTCTCGGAGGAGAATTGATTGTGACCAGTGAGGAAGGGATCGGAAGTACATTCACCCTGTTTATTCCGCAACGGTTCAGCGAATCGTTCAACGTATCGGGCGACAGACGCTATGAGGCTAAAGAGAAAGAGCCACAACAGAAAATAACAGAGGAGAAAACGGTCACTATCTTCCCAAAAAAGGAAGGAGAAGTGAATGATGACCGCCATTCCATTTCTGAAAAAGATAAAGTGGTGTTGATCATGGAAGACGATCCATCGTTTGCTTCACTGTTACTTGACTTTGTAAGGGAGCGTAATTACAAAGCGATAGTGGCCGTGCAGGGTAATACAGGCCTGAGCTATGCCAGATACTATAAACCGGATGCGATCTTGCTGGACATGAAACTTCCGGTGATGGATGGTTCAGAGGTATTGAAATACCTGAAGAATGATCCATCCCTGCGGCATATTCCTGTACAGATCATTTCGGGGTATGACCTGAAAAAAGAAAGTCTTGAACTTGGAGCATTTGATTTTCTTCAAAAGCCGGTGGATCCAAACAACCTGATGAATGCATTCGATCGTATCGAGGAATTCACCAACAGGAAAATGAAAAAGCTGCTGGTGGTAGAAGATAATGAACAGCAGAATACTGCGATCCGGGAGCTGATAGGAAATGGAGATGTGAAATCATATCCCGCATTTTCCGGTCAGCAGGCAGTAGATATGCTGAACGGAGATCATTTTGATTGCATCATTGTTGATCTTGGCCTGCCGGATATGTCAGGATTTGATCTGTTGGAAAAGATCAAGGATACAGAAACACTGAAACGTATCCCGATCATCGTTTATACAGGCAAGGACCTCACGCGTGAAGAGAATATGCAGCTGATGAAGTATGCAAATACAGTAGTGCTGAAAACGGCGAATTCCCATGAACGCCTTCTTGATGAGACGATGCTGTTCCTGCACCGTGTGGAGTCAAGATTGCCGAAAGAAAAACAAACGATCATCCGCAAACTTCATCGCACGGATGAAGTGCTCGTGAAAAAGAAGGTACTGGTAGTGGATGATGATATCCGGAATATTTATTCCCTCACAAATGTGCTGGAAGAAGAAGGAATGGAATGCATTGTAGCCGATAACGGAAAGAGAGCGGTGGAAGAATTGCAAGAGCACCCTGAAGTGGATATCATTTTAATGGATATCATGATGCCGGAGATGGACGGCTTTGAAGCAACGCGTGCGATCCGGGCCATACCACACTTTGAAAAATTGCCGATCATCGCGCTTACGGCCAAGGCGATAAAAGGCGACCGGGAAAAATGCCTCGATGCGGGTATGTCTGATTATATTTCAAAGCCGGTGAATATTGAGCAACTGCTCTCCCTGATGCGCGTATGGCTTTATAAGTAAAAAAAGCAACACATTTTTTGACACCAGAATATTTTGTGTATCAAAATGGAGGTAAAAAGATGGGAACGATATTGGATGAATATCTGTAAAAGAAACTGAATGGAGTTAGATAATGGAGCCTTTAGAAATCTGTTGAAAGCGGTCCATTCTTCTTACGGATACGATTTTACAGGTTATGCCGAAGCCTCAGTGAAGAGAAGGATCATTCATTACATGGGAATGCACAGGATCAATGAACTGGCGGACCTGCAGTCATTGATCTTAAGAGATGAAAACATTTTCCGGGACTTTTTGCAGGAGCTGTCAGTGACCGTTACTGAAATGTTCCGCGATCCGGGATTCTATAAAAGTTTACGGGAAAAAGTGGTGGAAAGGCTGGCCACCTACCCGTTTATTAAGGTGTGGGTGGCAGGTTGCGCAACCGGCGAAGAGGTTTACTCCCTGGCGATCTTGTTCAAAGAAGCAGGAATACTCGACAGGTCGGTCATTTATGCAACAGATATCAATCAGCAGTCTTTGCAGATCGCAAAGGACGGAATGTATGACGCATCAAGTATGAAAGCATATACCGGCAACTATCAGAAGTCGGGAGGCACTGGTTCTTTTTCGCAGTATTATATGTCGAAGTATAACTCAGTGATGTTTGACAGGTCGTTAAAACAAAATATTGTCTTTTCTGCCCATAACCTGGCAATGGACAAGGCGTTTAATGAGTTTCAGCTGATCCTGTGCCGCAATGTGCTTATTTATTTTAACCAGGAATTGCAGAAGCGTGTGCTGGATCTTTTTCATGGAAGCCTGTGTATGTTTGGATACCTGGGGTTAGGTAACAAGGAATCTTTGCGCTTCGGAGCACAGCAACGGTCATTCGAAGAGGTTGACCGGAAGGAAAGGATCTATATGAAAATAAAATAAGTGCCTGGAGGAAAACGATATGAAGCGATTGTGATCGGAGCGTCAGCTGGGGGACTGCATGCTTTGTTCTATATCCTGGAGCATTTGCCCGAAAAATTTTCCCTGCCGGTGATCATCGTTCAGCACCGGATGGCAGAACAGCACGAATTGCTGGAAGAATTATTGCAATCAAAGACGGGGATGATAGTGAAACAGGCGGATGAGAAGGAATCGATAGAAAAAGGCATCATATACCTGGCACCGCCCGGTTATCATTTGCTGATAGAAACCGACAGGACGTTCTCGCTGACTGTGGATCAACCGGTAAGTTACAGCCGCCCTTCGGTGGATGTAATGTTTGAAACGGCAGCAGTCGCTTATCGCGAAGGATTGGTAGGGATAATTCTGACCGGAGCAAACAGGGATGGTGCTGCGGGGATAAAACGGATCAGTGATTATGGAGGGTTTACGATTGCGCAGGATCCAGCTGAAGCGCAGTTCCCATCGATGCCAGCTGCAGCGATCGCTACAAAGAGTGTGAAGAAAGTAGGTACGCTTAAAGAGATATCATTTTTTTTATCGAAAATTCCGGAGGTATGATGGAGAACGGCAAAGCTGTCATTTTAATCGTAGACGACAAACCCGCAAATATCCTGGTATTGGAAAGCTTGTTGGGGTCTCCCGACCGCACGCTTATTTCAGCTAATAGCGGAAGTGAGGCGTTGAAGAAAGCATTAGAAGAAGAAGTGGATCTGATCATTTTGGATGTTCAGATGCCGGATATCGATGGGTTTGAGGTAGCGCAATTACTGAAACAAAAGAAGCGCACCCGGGATATTCCGATAATTTTCGCTACTGCGGAAAGCAAGGAACACAGTTTCGTGATGCAGGGTTACAGTGAAGGCGCCATCGATTATTTATTCAAACCTCTTGATCCGGATATCGCGCGCGCTAAGGTGGCTGTGCTTCTCAAGCTCCAAATGCAGCAGAAAGAACTGCGGGAGAAGAATATTTCCCTGCAGAATGCGGCGCTACTGATCAACAACTCTGCGGATATTATAGGCATTATAGATGCAGAAAGCTTTATGATCGAAGAGATCAATCCCGCATTTCAGGTGATACTCGGGTTTTCACCACAGGAGGCGATCAATAAAAGTCTGTTCTATTTTCTTCAACCGGAAGATGAATCGCGTGTAAAAGAAATGCTCGATGCGCGGAAGGACCGCCTGTCTTTTGAAACCTATACGCTTTGTAAGGACCAGACATGGAAATGGCTTCACTGGAATATCGTTGTCAGCAAAGAAAAATGGTTTGTGAACACACGTGATATTACCGAACAGAAGTTTGCTGAAAAAAGAAAACAGGAACAGGAAAGGGCAGAGCAATCATTAAAACAACATAAACTGATCACCGAAGTAACGATACAGGCTCAGGAAAAAGAACGTACAGAGCTTGGACGTGAATTACATGATAATATCAACCAGATCCTGGCAACAGTAAGGATGTATCTGAAGATGTCTGCCACCAATCCTTCCAAGCAGGAAGAGCTTATCGCCCGCAGTGCAGATAACCTGGATCATGCTATTGAGGAGATCCGGAAATTATCAAAATCACTTGTTGCGCCATCTCTTGGAGATATGGGTTTGCTCGTGGCGTTGAAGGAACTGGCCGAGGAGATCAATATCGCCGGCGATCTGAAAGTGAGTGTGATCACCGAAATCACAGAGAGTATCAAGATCGATAAGAACATGGAGGTGATGTTGTACCGGATAGCGCAGGAGCAGCTTAACAACGTAAGAAAGTATGCGAGTGCGACTCATGCAGTTATTTCCCTTTCAATGGATAGACGCCACCTCTCCTTTTCAATAGCTGATGACGGCATTGGATTTGACACAACACAGAAGGCCAAGGGCATTGGTTTGAAGAATATCAGCAGCCGGGTTGACTTTTATTCAGGAGATCTTTCCATTAATTCCGAGCCGGGGAAGGGGTGTGAGTTGGAAATATCGATCCCACTGCATTAACTTGTGCATTCGAAACTATGAAACAGATAACCCTTGCTTTTGTTGAAGATCACAAGTTGGTACGTCAGATGTGGATGACTCTATTTGAAGAAATGCCGGAAGTTAAAATTGCCGGAGAGAGTGGTTCCCTTGCTGAGGCTATTCCAATGATCACCGAACAGCAGCCCGATATAGTATTACTTGATATCAACCTTCCGGACGCTTCCGGCCTGGATGCCGTGCCGTATATTCTTGAGTCTTCTCCCAAAACCCGCATCGTCGCAGTATCCATGCATAACCAGGCATCTTATGCACGGCAAATGCTTGAGCTGGGCGCCCGCGCATATGTCACCAAAAACTCTTCACCCGAAGAGATCTTTGAAGCCGTCAAGGCCGTGATGAGGGGGGAGCAGTATATCTGTGAAGAGATCCGCAACGCTAATTAACCACATAACGCGAATGAGCACGAATGGCCGCGAATGAACGCGAATGCGCACGAATGGCCGCGAATGAACGCGAATAGTGTCTGTCAGGTAAAGAAGACCCTATGACGCTGTTACAGGATATTTCTCCTCAGTAGGGCAGCATTCGTGTTCATTCGCGGCCATTCGTGCGCATTCGTGTTCATTCGCGTTCATTCGCGGCCATTCGTGCTCATTCGCGTTCATGGTTTATTTGCGTAGAGCGAGGAGACTCCAATCCCCTTCTTCCCTGGTTATGCTGTTGCTTAATGTTCCAAGCTGATCAATGTCCATTTCGACGATATCGCCGTCCTGGAGCCATTGTTCGGTGTAGTTGGGGTCGTTGAGTTTGCCGGTGCCGTTGAGTTCGAGGAAGCAACCGGTGCCGACAGTTCCGCTGCCGATCACGTCGCCGGGATGAAGGTCTACGCCGTAGGAAGCCCGTTCGATGATCTCTGCAAATGTCCAATCCATGTCGCCCAGATTTCCGAGGCTCACCTGCTGACCGTTAACACGGCATTTCATGGTCAGGTTCCAGTTTTTACCAGTATGATTTTCTTTGGGCGCGATCTCAAACTCTTTCAATTCGTCCAGTGTGACCAGCCATGGCCCGATAGTGGTGGCAAAATCTTTTCCTTTTGCGGGGCCCAGGTTCAGCAGCATTTCTTCCATCTGTAGCCTGCGCGCACTGAGGTCATTCATGATCATCAGTCCGCCAATATATTCATCTGCGTCTTCCGCTTTGATATTTCGTCCGTGCTTACAGATCACGATCGCAGCTTCCAGTTCGAAATCCAGTTTTTCGAAGTGATCAGGCATACAGGTCACCGGCCCTGGTCCTTTAACGCTATGATGATTGGTGAAATAGAAGATCGGGTATTGATCAAACTCGGGGATCATTTCCACTTTGCGGTTGCGGCGGGCCGCTGCGACGTGCTGGCGGAAGGCATATCCGTCACGGCAACTCGTAGGATAGGGAACGGGTGCGAGTAACTGAACCTCGCTCACCGGAGTGCGGCGGTTGCTGGAGCGTGATCCTTCGCGCAGCATCAATTCGCCGGCGGTGGCAATCGGAAGATAATCTTCCCAGTATTGTAAGAACATATTCATCGTTCCCGGCAGCTCAGGGTGCAGGGTCTCCATATCGTACACAAATCCATCGATGAGTACGCCTAATTGTTCGCGCTGATCTTTAACGTAAGAAACTAATTTCATTGTTTATTATTTTCATTGCAAGTGCAGCAAAGGTAATGGAGGAAGAGGTTTGCAGGACATCGCAGTCAGTTTAACAACGTCAACCCATACCCTGCTTGTTATCTTATACGATCATGGCAACAGGGGACCTTTACACCGCCAGTACTTTTTCGAAAGCTTTTCTTGGTGATCCTCTGAACGTGACTTCACCGCAGTACACATAACCCATCTTTTCAAAAATTCGAAGCATTCCTGCATTGTCAAAATTCGTATCGGCTTTCAGGCTGTTTATATGATTATCCAGTGCGTACTGTTCAATTGAACGCAGCATTTCCTGAGCAAGCCCTTTTCCGAGATGGTTTTCCGAAATGGCAACCCGGTGGTACACAACAAAATCTCCGTTTGTCAGCCATTTGCCTTTAATGTTGGCATACTCCGGCTCATCATTGATAAGTATGGCACAATAGCCAACAATGGTATTATTCTCAGTCAGAACGAAGCCATATCGATTGTCAATATCCTTACGGACAACATCAGGGTTGGGATAGCCGTCCTGCCATTGATTGCTGCCATCCAACCGGCGGCGCTCGATGGCCTGCTGCAAAATTTCCCAGATTGGATCAAGGTCGCCGATCTCCGCCTTTCTGAATAAAAGTTTCATAACAGGATCATTTTTGTAGAACCGGATGTTAAGGCCGGAATATTCTTTGCGCGGCAAAATAGCGATAATTGTGCAATTGCACCCCGTCGCACCATCCATGCATATTCACTCCCAGTTGATTATATATTAACACGTTAAGCTCCCGTTGCACACTACAATATCCTTATATTTGCCGCATGCAGTTTGAAAAGATCCATAACAAAGGTCAGGCACGTCTTTTCAAGAGTGACTACCTTGAAATGTTAACCAAAACCCACCCATTGGTGATTTGGGGAATGTATCTTCCTGTGATAGGATACATGTTGTATCATAGCAATGCCAATTTGAATTATCCGGTTCTTCGTGTCGCGCTGACTTTCGTTGGCGGTATGTTTTTCTGGACATTCTTTGAATACCTTGCCCATCGTTTCCTGTTTCATTGGGTAAGTGAGAACACAAAGGCGCAAAAATTTATCTACACGCTGCATGGTAATCACCATCACTATCCAAGGGATAAGCAAAGATTATTCATGCCTCCGGTTCCAAGCATTATCATTGCTTCTGCAATTTTTGCTTTGACCTACCTGTTTGTCCGTCAGCAGGCATTTATGTTCTTCCCTGGTTTTATCCTGGGATACCTGATGTATGGTACAATGCACTATGCAATTCACGCATGGAACCCTCCGTTCAAATGGATGAAGGGTCTATGGCGAAATCATCACCTGCATCATTACAAAAATGAACACAATGGATTTGGTGTCAGCTCCACGATCTGGGATCACGTGTTCGGAACGATGTTCGATCTGAAAAAGGAGAAGGAAGACAAAGAGAAAGTGAAGGAGTTAATGTTCGGGAAGGAAAAACAGAAATAAGAGCGATAAATAATTATTCAGACCCACGAATTCCGTGGGTTTTTTAATGCATGTCACCAGCGTTCATCTTCATTAATTTGATCATCGGAAGAATTGAACTCTCCTCTGGATCTGATCTTCTGTTGCTGGCGTTCTATCAATAATGAAGCGATAAGTTTCGCCGCATCTTCACCAGATTGTTTCTTCAGCAAGTCTTTCAGCTTATGTTCACTTACATCAACCCGGTAAAGTATGGCGATCAGCCTGTCAAAGTCGTGCACCAGCAGGCGGTTGATCTCCTCTTCCAAAGCGCCCAACAGATCAGGCCGATCCTGATGCCGAACCTCAAGACCGAGCTGGTCGCAAACCTGAATCAATGATTGTTCTCTCTCCACCTATGCTTTTTTAGGTCATAAAGATAGGGCTATTGCGTACGTATGAAATAGTTCGTACGAAATTGTTCATATTTCTTACATATGACGAATTTTATTATTAAAGGTTGATTAACAATACATTATCTAGAATTTCCTGGCCAATAAAATTTGCAAAATAAAAGTTAAAGCAGATGTTCGATGACTTTCGTACGAATATTATCGTAGTTTAGCGTCACTAAACCACTACCAATCGAATGAGAAAGATCTTATTGATGCTGGCCGTTATTTTCGGTCTGATCAGCATCGCCTCGGCACAGGGGACATTAAAGGGCAGGGTCATTGATTCTACAAACAAACAGCCTCTTAGCCTCGCAACCGTTACCATTTTCAAAGCGGTCGATACCGTTATCATTACCTACCGGCTGAGTGATCCTGAAGGGAACTTTAAAGTCCCGGGCATTCCATTTGACGTTAATTGCCGTATGGTGATCTCGTTTTCGGGATTTGGCGTTTATCGAAAGGAGTTCATTATAAGCGCTGGTGACGGAGTGAAGGATCTGGGCGATGTTTATATGGCGCCTGATGCAAAATCACTTGATGAAGTACTTGTGATCGCGGAGAGACCTCCCGTGATCGTGAAAAAAGATACGATCGAATTTAATGCATCAGCCTTCAAAACGCTTCCGAATGCACTTGTGGAAGACCTTTTGAAGAAGCTTCCCGGTGTACAGGTAGACAAGGATGGAAACATCGCCGTAAATGGTAAAGTTGTTAACCGGATCCTGGTAGATGGGAAAACATTCTTTGGGGATGATCCGAAAATGGCCACCCGAAACCTTCCTGCAAACGTGATCGATAAAGTACAGGTCACAGATGATAAAGATGAACTTATGCGCAATGGCGATGATAATATCAACAACGTTGGTAAAGTCATTAATATAACATTGAAGAAAGGCGTGAAAAAAGGATGGTTCGGAAAACTGTATGCAGGCGGCGGAACGGATGAGCTATACGAAGCGGGTGGGATTGCAAATATCTATCGCGATACCTTGCAGCTAAGCGTCCTTGCTTATGCAAACAACCTGAACAGACCTGGATTTAGTTTTTCTGAGCTGATGCAAACCGGGGGGATGCAGCGTAACCAGGCAGCGAGTAGCGGATCAAGTATTACCATTAACAACAGCAGTTCCGGATCTTCCAGCGTATCCATCAACGGTGTCAATTTTGGCGGAAGCCAGAACGGAGGTGTTGCGTCGAGTAAAGGTGTAGGGTTTAACCTGAACCATGCTCCTTCCGCAAAAAAATCTTTATTCCTCCAGTATTTTTATGGCAATGTGCGTAACAACCGTATTTCTGAAAGCGAAACACAGCAATTTAACGGAGATACCATCGTCTCTAACCAAACGGCCCTTCGCAGTTTAAGTATAACCAATGCGCATAATATTGGTGCAGGCGCCCGGTTAAAGCCTGACTCAGTAACAAATATCCTGATCAATGCTAATTATACGCTTGGCCTGACGAACGAGAACCGGGCAAGTGTGATCAATAGCTCCAGCAATATCCTTGGTGCGTTAAGTGCGGGAGATGTTATCCAGCGGAATCTTTCTGATAACCATTATTACAGACATTCTGTGAGCATTACCCGTATGTCAAAGACAAAAAAGGGGCGAAGGTTTACAGTCAATCATAATCTTGATATTAACAATCGTTACAACGATTTTAATACCAATACAGGACTCGATTTTTTCTATCCGACGCCTTATGATAGTCTGGCTGCTCAGTTAAGGAACGAGCGGATCCCGAGAACTGACGCAAGTGTTGCATTCAACTATAGCGAGCCGCTCTCAAAAAAAATGACCATCCGCATGGGCGGCAGGTATGAATATGGGAAGGTCAATAATGACGTCAATACTTTCAGCAAAGATCCGAACAATCAGGCGCCTGATGTACCGGATGCATTGCGTACAAGCAGCTTCGAACGTAATAGCAACCGCATCCTGCTGACACCAGGGCTTGAATTCAAATGGAAGAATCTCACTGTTACACCAAGTGCCAGAGCATTGTTCCAGTATGTAGATAATGACCTTGCGTCATTGCCAGCACCTCTTAAACAGAAAAGCACCAACATTCTTCCTGCGCTGGGTATCGTGTTCAAGCAAATCAACCTGAACTATAGCCGTGACGTGATATTGCCCTCTTACACTTACCTGATCCCCGTAACGGATAATACTAACCCATATTATATCTCTAAAGGAAACACGTCGCTTGAACCTTCCAGAAGGGATAACTTTTCTGTAAACTATTACTTCAATGACCCGAAACGTTTTATAAATGTCAACTTCTACGGTAGCGGATCATTTACCAGGAATGACATCATCCAAAGTATTATGGTAGATGAAAAAGGTGTACAGACCACAATGCCAGTGAATGCAGATGGCAGTAAGAATTTTTACGTCAACTATAACCTCTACAAACAATACAAGAACAATCAGAAATTCATCTTCTCCTGGAATACCGGGGCGTATTATAGCTACAACAGAAATCAGCTGCTATACAATAGTGAGATAAGCTGGCAATCTACCTGGACGCTGAATCAATGGGCCGGAATTGGCCTCAACTGGAATGATAAAATAGAATGGAATTCTAATGCTTCTCTGGGGCATAACTTTACCCGCTATTCAACTACCCGTTTTAACAAGCTGAAAGTAAATACCAGGTATTGGGATAACGAACTGATCATCAGATGGCCAAAACATGTGATCTGGGAAACACAATGCAGTTATGCCTTCAACAGCAATGCACCTGCAGGCGTACCAAAAGATGTTGTTCGCTGGAATGCTGCTGTGAACTTTACGATGCTCAAAGATGAAGTTGGCGTACTCCGTTTAAGCGTATTCGATATCCTTGACCAGAATCAGAACGCGAACGCTTATGTGAACAGGAATATGATCACATCAAGTTTTACCAACACGCTCACGCAATATTTCATGGCAACGTTTACGTATAACGTACGTGCAGCCGGAGTAAAAAAGAAGGTGGGCGGAAGAGAAAGATTCTTCCTGTTCTAACTTTTTAAGAGCTGACCACGTTAATGTGACCGCGTCCTCAATAAAAAGGAACAGATAATTTATAAAGAGCCCCTTCACGTCTTCCCGGTTTATTTTACCGTGAAGACGGAAGGGGTTCCTTCGTAAAGCAGATATCAATGACCCGGGAAATGGATATTCACCCGCCGTTGTTAATACCGATCTGCAATGCCCAATGTAAATAACGCAAAGTCATACTTCACCGGATCATCGGGATCAAGCCTTTTCAGTTGTGCGGTTAATTCCTCCGCAGCATCCCAGTCAGTTTGCTTTCGTTTCAGCATTTTGAATTTACGGGCAACTCTCGCAACATGCAGGTCGATGGGGCAGATCAATTGCGAAGGTGAAATGTTTCTCCAGATACCAAGGTCAACTCCCCTGTCATCGTTTCTCACCATCCATCTCAAAAACATATTCAACCGTTTACAGGTGGAGCCTCTATCCGGGGTGGCCACATGTTTTTTTGTACGCGGAGGTGCATCTTCCAGTGAAAAGAAGTAACGATGAAAGCCGGAGAGCATTTCTTCAATGGTGGATCCGTGTTTTGTAAATGCAGTTTCCAGTGATCGGGAAGAGCTGTAATGATGTTTGAAGAATTCTATAAAGTATAAAAGGTCGGTTGCATTAAATGTTCTGTGCTTGAAATTCAGCAGGTTTTTGAGGTCATTATCGGTGTGATAGAGACAAAACTGATGTGGCTGCATATTCATCAGTTGCATCAGTTCCCTTGATTTATTAATGATCGTTGTCCGATTACCCCAGGCAAAGGTTGCAGCAAAAAAGCCGGCAATTTCCTGGTCGGCAGGGTTGGTGAACAGGTGTGGAATGCAAACAGGATCATCTTTAATAAAAGAAGGTTGATTATATTCATCAACCTTCTTGTTTAAAAAATCTATTAACGATTTCGTCATATGTTTTAGTCCCTTAGACCGGGCTTTGACCCCGGATAAGGCGCAACAGTATCGCGATGATAGCAATAACCAGCAGGATATGTATAAGGCTTCCTACAGAAAAAACGAAAAAGCCCAGCGCCCAACCGATCAATAATATTATAGCAATAAGGTATAGCATAGTTGGTATTTTTAGTGATGAAATAATGTCTACCCTATACCTCATTTTGCAGATACAATGCCAAAACTTTCCGGACAATTATCCGATAGCTTGTTTCAGGTCGGCGATCAGGTCGTCTGCATCCTCAACGCCAACGCTTAGTCTGATCAATGAATCGGACAAGCCATTTTTGATACGCTCTTCGCGGGGAATCGATGCATGTGTCATCGTAGCCGGATGATTGATCAAAGATTCGACACCGCCAAGACTCTCTGCCAGTGAAAATAAATGTGTTGAGGAAAGGACGCGCATCGCTTCCTGCTGGCTGTCATCTTTCAGTTCGAAGCTGATCATGCCTCCAAAGCCGCGCATTTGTTTTTTTGCTATAGCATATCCTGCATTGTCCTCAAAGCCGGGCCAGTATACCCTTCCAACCTTGGGATGACTGCGAAGCCACTGGGCAATTTTTTCCCCATTGATGCAATGTTGCTGCATCCGCAAATGAAGTGTCTTGATACCTCTTAATACAAGAAAGCAATCCATAGGACCGGGAACCGCACCGCAGCTCTTTTGAATGAAGTAAAGTTTTTCACGAAGCTCCGGTGAATTCATCACCAGCGCGCCCTGGATCACATCGCTATGTCCACCCAGGTATTTGGTGGAAGAATGCATGACTATATCAGCTCCAAGATCGAGTGGGTTCTGCAGGTATGGGGAAGCAAACGTATTGTCGACACAAAGCATGGATCCTGCTTTCTTTGAGATAGCCGCAACGCCTTCAATGTCGGTAATATTCATCAAAGGGTTTGTTGGCGTTTCCAGCCAGATCAATTTTGTTTTTGGAGATACAGCCGCTTCGATTTTAGAAAGATCTGTTGTATCTACATAAAGGAATTTTATTCCGAATTTCTCGAACACTTTTGTAAAGAGACGATAAGTGCCGCCGTACATATCAGCAGCTGCTATTACTTCATCTCCGGGTTCCAGCAATTTGATCACAGCATCGGTTGCTGCTACTCCGCTTGAGAATGCCAGACCGAATTTTCCGTTCTCAATTTGCGCAAGCGCCTCTTCAAGTGCTTTCCTGGTGGGATTTTGACTGCGGGCATATTCGAATCCCTGATTTTTACCCGGAGCTTCCTGCACATACGTAGAGGTTTGAAATATCGGAGTCATAATAGCACCTGTGGAAGGGTCAGGAGTTGCTCCTGCGTGAATGAACTTTGTTGCAAGCTTCATATCAAAATGTTAAGATGATGAATTTATACCGGAAGGATAATCATAATAGCTCTGAAAAACCGTGTAAATACGAAGTATTAGCCCTTCCCGGAATACAGGATGCAAAGATGGGAAATAATTTCAGAATGCAATATCAACAACTGGTTGCCGCTCATCCACCAGCACAGGCTTTTAACAATTAGTTTAAACGGGGAATCTGCCTTGCTGAATCACGTTTCAAGATGCTAAAAACATATTTCGACCAGCTTAAACAGCGGTTCAGCAATGAGCATGCAACACATGATATTCCGGAAACATAAACTTCATTTACCAATAATACCTAAACGCTTGCCTTATGCTCATTGATGTCGGTACTTTGTATCAGCTAACGATTAATCATCAAAAACAGTAACCATGAAAAAATTATTATTAGCAGTAGCAATGATGGCCGGTGTGATCGCTTTTGCAGCTCCGAAGCCTGAGCCAACGGAAAAAGTGTTGAAAGCATTTAAAGAAACATTTGCCCTGGCAAAAGATATAACGTGGCATAACTACACTGACTTTGTGCAAGCGAACTTCAATCAAAACCAGATCCAGGTAAGAGCGCAGTTTTCAGATGACGGTACTTTGATCAAGACGATCCGTTATTATGGGGAGAGCGAGCTGCAGCCGAACATCCTGGCAAAATTGAAAAAAAAGCATAGCGGAAAAGAGATCTATGGTGTAACAGAAACAATGGCAGATAACGAAGTACAGTTTGTGATCAATCTGCGTGATGAGGAGAACTGGTACACGGTGAAATCTGATATCTACGGAAACCTTGAGACGGTTACGAAATTTAAACGTGCCGATAACAAATAAGCTTAGTTTTCTCAGCGTGTATAATGAAGGGAGTATGGCGAGCAGCGTACTCCTTTCTTCTTTAGTAATGTAACTCAGGCTGATGTAAACAAAGTGCTGGCAGCACTAAGATATCGCCAGTCATAATTATTCTTATCATACGCATCCGCAGGTTGAAGGGGTTTTGACAGCACTCTTTTATCCAATACATTTTCCGCTACCAGTGCAGATCTTGCCGCGTGCACCATCTCCTGCATTACTTTGTTTTGAAGCCATTGTTTCTGTGGCGGTTCGAAACCCGTTTTGTCTTTTCTCCAGGTAATTTCACCAGGAAGTTGGGGATCCATTTTTTGCCGCAGGATCCATTTCGTCCAACCTTGCCTGATCTTGTATTCCGGCGGAAGCGAAAAGACGAATTCCACCAGCTGGTGGTCAAGGAATGGAAGCCTTACTTCTCTTCCATGTGCCATCGAATTACGATCTGCATATCTCAATAATTCATTCAATCCGTGAATACAGGTATTAAAATGAAGTATCCCATTCAGGCTGCTTAATTCAGGCGTACTGTAATAAGCTTCTTTGCTTTGCAGCCTGACGAAGTCGCGATCAAGATCTTCCTGCGCCAATGCGTGGAACAGGTATTGTTTTTCGAGGATCACAGAGGCAAGGTCGGGAAGCAGGCTGGCGAGTACATTCTTTAGTCCAAAAGGTTCCTGAACGCCCAGCCTTCTCGCTGCGTCAATTTCTTTGCCGCGGATGAGCTTTCGCTGATGAAACAATTCCTGCCAGTACCATTTATAATACTTGTGATACCCGGCCAGGGTTTCATCGGCCCCCTGCCCATCGAGTAACACAGAGATATTATGCTGCTTTGCCAGTTCAAATACTTTGAATTGAGCAAAAGCGCTGGCCGAACTCACGGGTTCTTCCTGATGATGGCAGAATATTTTCCATTTATCCAGAAGATCATTTACTGTTACATTGGTAATATGTTGCTGCAGGCCGAATTTATCTGCTACAAGCCTGGCAAAGGCGATCTCATCTTTTCCAAAATCCGGGAAACCTGCCGTAAAACAATGTTGTGAGAATGTTTGACTGCTGATTGTATTGACCATGGACGAGATAGAAGAGCTGTCCAGCCCGCCGCTTAACGAAGTGCCCACAGGCATATCACTTCTTAGCCTTCTTTTTACCGATCCTTCCAGCATTTCTCCAAACCGTTCTATTGCCTCCTTTTCATTTTCGGGGCGATGTATGTCTGTGGACAATTCCCAGTAAGGTTCAATTACCAGTTCGCCGGTGGATGGGTAGAAGAACAAGGAGGATGCCGGCGGAAGTTGTGAGATATTATCAAAAAACGTCTCTTCCGGGCGTTCAGGATTATCAACATATCCGATGGTGATGAAATTGAAAAGCATTTTCAGGTTAGGAACTTTCCTGATCCCCGCGGCCCAAAGCGCTTTCATTTCAGATGCGAATAACAAAGCGTTTTGATCCCGGCAATAATAGAAGGGTTTTTCTCCAAAGCGGTCACGCGCGGCGAAAAGTTCTTTTTCTTTTTCATCCCAGATGGCAAATGCGAACATTCCATCAAACCGTAAAAGGCAGTCTTCATCCCAGCAATCATAGGCGGCCAGTATCACTTCCGTATCTGATGCCGTTTGAAAGCTATAGCCAAGCTTTCTCAGCTCGTCTTTCAGTTCCTGGTAGTTATATATTTCCCCATTGTAGACGATGCTGTAACGTTGATCAAATCCGGTGGGAGGTGTATAGTGAAGTGGTTGAGCGGCGGCGTCACTTGTATCGATGATCGCGAGGCGCAGATGACCGAGAAGGCAGGAGTTGTCTGCATTTTGCCAGTAACCCTCACCGTCGGGGCCGCGATGAGCCAGCACATGCATCATTTGCTGCACATGCTGTTTGTTATAGAGAGGCGCGTTTTGTATAGTCCCGGCAATCCCGCACATGATGTAAATATCTTAAATATTTCGGAGTGCTGGCCGTTTCCGGATCTAATAGGGATGGATATGATCAAGTATGTGACGTAAATATGGCAATGACCGTAAAAAGGAGATCAAAAACTCATTGGCATCTTTACAAGCACATCATCCCAACCAATAATAAGATCCGCTCCTGTATTTGTTTTTTCAAAAACGATGGTGAAATATTCCAGTGGTGGATTCCCGCTGGTGGCTGGAACGCGGAAACGTTCTACGTCTTTCGCCGGGTCCTGCTTCAGGCCCCATGTGTCAATGTTGTTATTGAAAATAATGGTCCACGCATCCTGGTGAGGGATGCAGTACATGATATATCTGCCGGCTTTGACTTTCTTACCCTGGATAGTTGCTTCTTTAAAAAGTTCGATCTCCGTTGATTCGTTGGCACCCAGTCGCCAGGGCTCATCATACTTAAGAATTCCTGCGAACAGGCGCCGGCGCTGAAGATGGGGACGGCTATACACTACCCGTGCAAGCGGTTGCGCTGCTGAACTATTGGCCATTTTGATCTTCGGATAATCAACAGGAAAGTAACTCATGTCCATCGGAGAGATATCAACCTGGGCATATGAATTCCCGCCGGGAATGTCCGGCGCGAGGTTAGGGATCGTATCCGCGGGAATGGATGTCTTTTCTGTGGTCTCTTCTTTCTTTTCTTGATCACAGGACAAAGCCAAAAACATGGTCAGAAAGATGATCGAATGCTGAAGGATCTTCATGGTTATTGTTCGTTAGAGCGTAATCGGAAGTTCTGTCTTCACATTTTCCCAGGCAACCACCAGGTTTACGCCTGATGCACTTCTTTCGAAAGTCATTGCTAGTGATTCAACCTGGTCTTTCATTGTCTGAACAGGAACATCCAGTCTTAACACATCATTCGCCTGTTTATATTTAAAAGATCCCCAGATATCTATGTCTTTGTTAAGGATAAATGTCCAGCTTTTTTCGTTAACAATAGCATATAAAGTATAGCGGCCTTTCGCTACTTTCTTCTGCCCGATCATCACGGGTTTGAAAAATTCAATTTCCGTCGCCTCATTCGCACCAAGCCTCCATAGCTTTCCATATTCCACCAGATTACCAAACACGGGCCGGCCTTCTTTCTTTGGCCTGCTGTAGATGACCCTCGCCACTGCCGGATCGATGCTTTTTGCCTGTGTCTTTAATTGCGGATACTCGGTCGGGTAATAGCAGATATCCAAAGGAGACTTATCAATCTCCGGAAGTGATGTCTGGGAACTGGCAGTATAGCCCAGCATGATCAACGCTGCAAAAACGGTAAGGGCTTTTTTCATATATAAAAAATATTTGCAAAAATATAGAAGTGCAGGCAATTCCCACAAGACCATAACGAATTAACGAATGGTTATATTTCGGTGACGGGCTGATTCTTATCCGCCGATCTCGTTCTTTAATCTTGTGAATTGTTCAAATGCATAAGGCTTCATGTCACTCCAGAACTGACGATAACAATCTTGTAATAGTTGGTAATGGCTGTCAAGTAATTTCATGGCAGTATCACTTTCGGTGAGATAAGTTGCGCGGCGGATAAGTCCATGCATGCTTTTGCCTATTCCCCATTTAGACTGGTAATTATACAGCCAGTCTTCCTGTTGCATATATGGAAGCATTGCCCTGAAGTTGGCAGGCAGCGAATGAAGCCTGCTATTAAGGATCGTGTAGGTTTTTTGGGAAAATGCAAAGAGTGATTCATCCGGGAACTCGTCCACGTCATTTGCCAGGAAATGATCATAGATCACATCCATGATCGCTCCGCTGTACAGCCGATATGCAGGACGAAATGGCTCTTTGGCAGCCCGTGTTGCCGGATGCTCATCAGTATAAGAATCTATAAGCCGGTGAAGCATAATGCCTACCTGCATTTCTGCGGGATAATCCAGTCTTTGCCTGCCTTTAACGAAGTCGCCGATCATGTTTCCTGCGAGCACTCCCGGATCATCAAAGGACAGAAATGCGTGTGCAAGAAAATTCATTTCTCAGAGTTTAAATATTCCCGGAAAATGTCCAGGGATCAAAATCTTACCCCGGCATATTCAAAAAAACTGCCGGATTCGGCAGTTTTCAATTTTTTTAACCTGTTCAACTTAATTTTTCGACCTAAAAATTAGTTCTTTTTTCAAATAACGTTCACTTTACATTTTTATTCAACCAATTGTTGATCTCTTCCAGGGCAGCCGGAGCGAAGGTTTCTTCAAGCTGGCCGTATTCGGTGGTTGAGCAGGTTTTGCAGGTTTGGAACAAATGGTTCAATCCGGGCATTTCTTTCACTATGAATGATCTGCTCTTGCTCTTTTTCAAAGAAGCTTCGATCGCGGGCAGGTTGGCTGACGAGAGAACCTGTATATCCTTACTACCATTCAGGGCAAGTACTTTGCAACGCAGGTTCTGAAGATAGCCGGTTGGATCAAACGAATAGAAATAGCGGAACCAGTTGTCACGCATGGCACTTGCAAACGCGGTCGCCATCTCCCGGTCTGTCTCATCTCCATTCACACGCAATTCTCTTAATAGTGCAGTATCTGTTTTAAGTCTCCAGCTTCTGATCAGCTCAATGCTTTTGTTAAGTGCAGTGAGTGAATCTGTAGTGCTGACAATATGCTTTGCTACGTTGGTATAAATATCGATATAAGATGTGATGGCCGGTTCGCTCATACCAGCCTGGCGGAATATTGCTGCGTTTTGGTCGGCCATCAGTTGAGAGACAGGAACGCCCGGTCCGGCGAGCAAAACGATAAAATCGATATCGTCCCGGTTTGCTGCAACCATCGGTGCGATCATACCGCCTTCGCTATGCCCGATCATACCGGTCTTCTTTTTATTTACCTCTGGCCTGGATTGCAGGTATTGCAGTCCTGTACGGGCATCATCGGCAAAGTCGGCAGTGGTCGCTCCGGAGAACGGCCCGGTTGTTTTGCCAATCCCCCGGTCATCAACCCGCAATACAACAAATCCATTCCGGGTTAATGCGTCGGCAAGTACCGCGAATGCCTTATGACCGAAAACTTCTTCATCCCTGTTCTGCGGACCACTTCCGGTGATCAGCAAGGCAGCCGGGAAAGGTCCTTTTCCCTGGGGGATGGTAATGGTGGCGCCGTATTGACGGGCTCCTTTTGGATCGTGGTAAACGATCTCTTCACTTTTGTAGGGAAACGGAGGTCTGGGTTCCTGTGGCCTCTTCGCAGCCGGGGCCGCGCTGGTTTTTGTGAGATTGAGCGGTATTTCCATTCCCTGGGAGAAGGTGCCCACAAGCGTTGTATCACCGGAAAGCCGGCCCTTATATGAAGCATTAAGGCTTTTTAGCTCAACAGTGATCTCAGTGCCGGCAAACCATGCTGAATCGCATTTTATGCCAAACACACCCTGGTCAGGACTGTCGGCAGTGGCAGTCAGTCCGCCGCGACCATTATCTGTAACATTAATGACAAATGTCAGTCCATTACCGCCGACAGCAATTTTCCCTTCCCAACGTCCATGAAAAATTTCACCTTTTTGAGCACTTGCCGTAAAGATTCCTGCCTGGAACAAAAAAATAATTAAGAAAGATCTCATTTTCATAGTTGGTTTTTTTGATTTCGTTCTTTAATAAATAGTTTATAAGAATAGATAATAGGTATGGTGGTAATGAGAAAAGTACCGGCAAAGAATACGATCATGCCTGGTGTTGTTGGAAGAAGCAATGTGAGTATTGCCATAATAATACCAGCGACAAACCACATCCGTGATGCCAGATGATGCGTTTTTTTCCAATTGTCTTCACTCTCCAGCGTCCAGGGCACACGAATGCCGATGAAATAATTGGGTTTGATATTATACATATAATTACCCATCACGGCGAACAAAGCAGACACGAGTGCGAAAACTACTCCAGGTGAAAAGCTGATCCTGCCGCTCGACGCACTGCTGATCACAAAAAAATGGATAACAGAAAGAAACAGCGCGATAGCCACGGCCATCTTATCATATTTATCCTGCATTTCTTTAGCATATCGCTTGGGGTCAATGCGGTTAATATTCGTAATCATCAAATAAACGCCAATACTTACGCCCAGCAGGAGAAGTGCGGAACCCCACAATTCTTTCTTGCTGCCATACCGGTCAGGGTTCCCGTTGATATCAAAGTGTAAAGCAACGGATTCAGGCAGTTGCTGCCAGATACTAAACAGATAAACGATCGGCGCCAGCATAAATAGCCAGATAATTTTCTTAAGGATCTTCATGCTATTTCTTTTTTAGTTTGAACTGCATAAACCATTTAACTATTTCATCCACCACAGTGATGTTCAATGAATAATAAACGTACTGACCGTCCTTTTCTGAAAAAACAAGGTTTGCCTGCTTCAACAGATCAAGATGGTGTGAAATGCTTGGGCCAGAGATATTGAAATGCTCTACTATCTCACCCGCAGTCATATCTCTTTCCTGCAATAACTCAAGGATCTTCCTTCGGGTGGGGTCATTCAACGCTTTGAAAACCGTATTCATTTACCAGTTGATTCATTAAATATTTAGACAAATATCTAAATACTATCGTAAACTTCCTAATCATAACTGTATCAAATGTGAAATTCTGGTTTACGGATGGTATTAAGAAAGGATGTGCGGTTAACAGGCAATAACACGCGTTAACAGTGTTTAACACTGGTTTCCATTAGTCACAATTAGCTTGCAGATGGATGTAACCTAATCTACTTTTGCCACGTCTTAGATACACAACACGGTTAATAACCGGACATATTTAAAAGGAAATAAAAACCTGAAACCACAAAAAATAAAAAATTATGAAAAAGATCATCCTCACCCTCGCAATCGCCATCAGCAGTATGGTTGTATTTGCAAAAGATGTAAAAGTCAGCACAGTAGTATTATCAGCATTCAATACAGAGTTCGGTGATGCAAAAGAAGTACAGTGGACAGTTGGTACCGGCTTTTACAAAGCAGCGTTCATTTATAATGAGCAGTATGTAACAGCTTTCTATTCATTTGATGGCCAGATGCTGGGTCTTGCCCGCAATATCAGCTCACTGGATCTGCCGGGCAACCTGCAGACTTCACTGAAGAAAGATTACGCTGACCGTTGGATCACAGAGCTGTTCGAAGTTTCAAATGAAGATGGCACACATTATTATATCACGCTTGAGCAGGCTGATTCAAAGATCACTTTGAAATCAAGCAATGGCGGCAAATGGAGTGTATACAAGAAATCAACAAAAGCATAATCAACGCAGTTAGTTTTGGTGTGTGGTAAATAAAGCCCCGTTCTCTCTTCCAGGAGACGGGGTTTTCCTTTTTCTGGAAAGGGTTATAGAAGATCGGTAGTGAAAGCGCTGAAGAGGAGAATGAAAAAGAAACATTTAGTAAATGACAGATTTCTTTAGTTATTAGTTAAGTGAAAGGATCCTCTGTTATATAGTTTCGATGAATGAAAACTCTTCGTTTAAAAATATTCTTCCTTCATTGTCACATCAGATCTTTAGGCGGTAACATCGCCAACCTTCTCCAAGGTTAATGATTGTTATTCCCATTAACATTCGCTACCACCAATCCCAATTTACTTTTCTGAACCTGTAACCTAAGGTACTTTTGATACGTCTTAATAACAAACAGACAAATACAAACACAATCTCGAAACCATTAACCAATTAAACCATTAGTCATGAAAAAGTTTTTTTTAGCAGCAGTAGTACTTACAGTAAGTATCGTTTCTTCTTTTGCAAATCCAGTTGAGAAAGCAGATCCTAAAGCGGAGCAGGCATTTAACAAGCAGTTTGCGGGAGCGCAGAACATTATCTGGTCTCGCACTGACCAGGATGTGATGAAAGTATCTTTTGTTTGGGGTGGCCATAGCACAGTTGCCTACTTCAACTCGAATGCGGAGTTCGTAGGTTCAATACGCAATATGTTCTTTGATCAGCTTCCAATGATCGTGATCCGTGCCGTGGATCAGAAGTTCAAATCACCTGTTGTAACGGAAGTGAGAGAAGTTTCTACAGATGAAGGCACCACCTATGCATTGGCGATCGAAGAAGGAGTGAAAAAGTATACCGTTAAATTCAACAGCCTTGGTGAAGTGTTGAGTAAAGAGCGCGTGAAAAAATAAGCACATGTTTTTAGGCTTGTTGTTTATAGCCCTGGTTCCAATCTACCTTATCCAATTGATCGTTCAGAAAAAACAGGAAGCCGCCTACCGGCAGTCGGATCTGTCAGGACAACACGGAATCAAAGCATAAACGGTAACAGTGATTTAATATGCCGGCAGAAACCCGCTCCTTAAGAGCGGGTTTTTTTAATTAAAAATTAAAAAGGGTGTAGACCAATCCATGTAAGCATATAACCGGCCGCCTCAGTCTGATTACCTGGAAAGGATTGTTGAACAGACTTTGCGCAAAGACAGCTTTCCGGCTCGGTTGTCAGTTTTGACATCTTCTTAAAGAATATTCGGCACCTGTAAAGCAAATTCAACCTCCCGCCGGGTATTTTTTTACTTTTTAATTTTGACTTTTGACTTATTCTTATTTTTGCCGCTCATTCCCGCAATGTCTCCGCTGAAGCGGATCTGAAGGCGGTCTAAAATCATATAACATGAACAAAGGACCAGTTTCAAAATTCATCGAGCATCATTATCGCCATTTCAACGCAGCAGCATTGGTAGATGCCGCAAAAGGGTATGAAACCCATTTGCTGGAAGGCGGAAAAATGCTTGTATCTCTTGCCGGAGCCATGAGTACTGCCGAGCTTGGCATTTCACTGGCAGAAATGATCCGTCAGGATAAGATCCAGATCATCAGCTGTACAGGTGCGAACCTGGAAGAAGACGTAATGAACCTTGTAGCGCATTCTCACTACAAGAGAGTTCCAAACTACCGCGATCTTACTCCGCAGGATGAGTGGGACCTGCTTGAAAATCATTACAACCGCGTAACAGACACATGTATCCCTGAAGAAGAGGCATTTCGTCGTTTACAGAAACACCTTGTAAAGCAGTGGAAAGACGCTGAAGCAAAGGGCGAGCGCTATTTCCCGCATGAGTTCCTATATAAAACTGTATTAAGCGGCGAGCTTGAACAATACTATGAGATCGATCCGAAGGATAGTTGGATCGTTGCCGCTGCTGAAAAGAATATTCCGATCGTTGTTCCGGGTTGGGAAGACAGTACCACTGGTAACATCTTCGCGAGCTACGTGATCAAAGGCGAACTGCAGGCAAGTACGGTAAAGAATGGTATCGAGTACATGGTTTGGCTGGCTGACTGGTACCGTCATAACTCTTCAGGTAAAGGCGTTGGTTTCTTCCAGATCGGAGGCGGCATCGCAGGAGATTTCCCGATCTGTGTTGTGCCAATGATGTACCAGGATCTTGAGTGGCATGATGTTCCTTTCTGGAGCTACTTCTGCCAGATCAGTGACTCTACCACTTCATTTGGTTCTTATTCAGGTGCAGTGCCCAATGAGAAGATCACCTGGGGTAAACTGGATATCAATACACCGAAATTCATTGTGGAAAGTGATGCTACGATCGTAGCGCCGTTGATCTTTGCGTGGATCCTGGGGCAATAAGCCAGGAGAGTTAAGTTCAAAAGTTTAAGGTTTAAATGTTCAATGTTATTCTCCGGAAAGGCATTGAACATTTAAACCTTTATTTTTTTCAGGTACTTACTATTAAGAGCACCTGATCAGTCAAATAATTATTTAGCTATTTTTTCTTCTTTTGCCCGTTGCAATTCTTTTGCATCACTAAGCGGGCGGAATAACTGAACAAATATGACGACGGTAAAAATAATACCGCTCATTAAACCTTTGACAATCCCTTCACCTCCTTCAATGTATCCGTTTGCAGCTATTACAAGCAATTTATAGAGAATGAAGGCAATGATGCCGGAGACCAGTGCCGTGTATGGCTTCTTTTTGGTCCATAACGCAAGTGCGACAAATATTCCGGACACGATGACCGCAAATGCAGTGACGGTGAAATCCAGTGAACCCGCATCACGATAGCTTGCATATAATTCCCAGAACAGGATAAGACCTGCTACAAGAAATAAAGCATTTCTTGCTTTCTTAACGGCAAGTTCATATCCTTCCAATTCGATCTGTCTTAATTCATCGAAATGATCTGCGATCACATCATTGTTGTTTGTGACAGGAGTTTGTTCGTTTGACATATAGTGGTTTTGGTTCTTTCACAAAATAATAAAGGCAGCCGGAATATCCGAGCTGCCTTTATTATTATTTATTAGACACTGAATTAGAATCCTTTAGGCTTGTCCAGCTTTAGGTCACGCTTCAGCATTTCATTCCTGTTAGCCATTTCCCAGGCTGTATAGAATACAAGTTGACCTCTTTTCGCCATCAACGGATAGTTGATCTTGTCAGGCGTATCTGTTGGACGGTGGTAGTCCGCGTGTACACCATTGAAGTAGAAAATGATCGGAACTCCTTTTTCTGCGAAGTTGTAGTGATCACTGCGATAGTAGAACCGGTTCCTGTCATTCAGGTCGTTGTATTTCCTGTCGAGTTTCAGCTTTACGTTTTTGTTCGCTGCGTCGGTGATCGGAGTAAGATCTGTGCTTAGTTTATCATCGCCGATGATGTAAACGAAGTTCGCAGAGTCTTTATCTTTCAGGTATTCTTCGCCGATACGGCCGATCATGTCGATGTTCAGGTCAACAGATGTTTTTTCCAGTGGGAAGATCGGGTGGTTTGCATAGTATGCAGAACCCCACAGGCCTTTTTCTTCACCGCTTACAGTCATGAATACAACCGTTCTGCGCGGGCCTTTACCAGCTGCTTTTGCTTTTGCGAATGCTTCCGCCAGCTCGAGGATGCCGGTTGTGCCGCTACCATCATCATCCGCGCCATAGTAAATAGTGCCATCAGGTCTTTTACCTACGTGATCATAGTGTGACGTGAGGAAAATGTATTCGTCTTTTTTATCTGTTCCTTCCAGTACTGCGATCACATTTGATGCGCTTGCTGTGAGGGTTGTTTTTGTAAAGCCCATATCGATGTTCGCTTTGTAAACAGCCGGGGCGATAGGTTCTGCTTTCATTTTATCGATCACATTCGTGCCGGTCAATCCGAGGATCGTAGCAGCAACGGAAGAGGAAATGCTGAATGTTTGCGGATAAACTGAAGCAGGATAACCATTCATATTGTAGTTACCCGAGGCATTGAAAGTATTACGCGGGAAATTGCCATACACGACCAGTACCGCAGCAGCACCTTTTTCCTGTGCTTTTGCCACTTTAGCGGGCATACCTGCAGGAGAGTTGAATCCCTGGGTGGTTGGTTTGTAGGTAGCAGGAGCTCCGTCTACGATCATAACCAGTTTACCACGAACGTTAAGGTCTTTGTACGCGTCAAGCTCACCATCCACGATACCATAACCGGCGAAGACCACCTCAGAGAAACGAAGCTCAGAAGTATGGCTCATCGAAAGCTGTGGCTGGAAGTCTTTGGTCAGCGTGAAACCAGTGCCATTTACTTTCAGCGTGGCAGACGTCATAGAGTCTTTATACAGCGGATAAGTCTGGCGGTAGCTTCCGTTGTTGCCTGGCAATAGTCCCAGTGATTTAAAATGATTTTCGATGTAGTCAGCTGCTTTTTCCAGGCCTGGTGAAGGGGTGTCACGACCTTCCATTTCCGCGCCCGCAATAATGTAAAGGTGACGCTTCATGTCCTCTGCAGTGATTGATTTGGCAAAGCTTGCCGGGTTACCTGTTTTTTGTGCCGTAGCAAACAGGCTCAGCCCCAGGGAAACCGGGAGCAGTAATCTTCTCATGGTTGTAATATGTTTTGTAATTGAAAAAGAATAGCCTCAAACTTAAGGGAAAAAGTGGAAGTGAGTGGAAGGTTTTGATAAATGGCTGGATGGATATCTGGTCAACCTGACCGCCCTCGTTTTAAAAAGAGCCGTACGAAAAAATAATGCAGAAGGTAAAATGTGCATCATTTCCCCGGCAACCGGTCAACGGAGAACGGTCAACGGTTAGCGGTCAACGATCTCACGAGCAGGCGATCTTTCCCACCCTGTTCGCATGTCTTCCGCCCTCGAATGGGGTTGTAATAAACGTGGTCACCATTTTCTCGGCATCCTCTTCGCGTACGAAGCGAGCGGGTATGCAAAGTACATTGGCGTCATTATGCTGCCGGACCAGCTGAGCGATCTCATCGCCCCAGCAAATACCTGCCCGGATCTGCTGGTGCTTATTGGCAGTGATCGCCACGCCATTGGCACTGCCGCAAAGCAGTATCCCAAAAGCGCAATCACCACTTTCCACTGCCTCCGCAACCGGATGGGCGTAGTCAGGGTAATCAACAGAATCCCTGGAAAACGGACCAAAATCTTTATAAGACAATCCCTTTCCTTCCAGGAAGGAGATCAATTGCTCTTTGTAATCAAAACCGGCATGGTCACTGCCGATGGCTATGGGCTTATTCAGGTCAAATGAAGATGTCATAATGTACAATTCTTTTACGCGACGCCTGAGATGGATGGCGCCCGGACGGTAAAAGTAAGAAAGTTCGGGAAAATCAATGTTTGATACCCCATGGCGGGCGAAAACATCTGCCTCCCGCAAATACCGGTTTTTTCAAACACCATTTTCTGATCTGAGCGATGTTTTTCTCAACAACGATCGCCTAGCTCCATTCCTCCTTATCCTTCAACTCCTGCTTCCTGTTCACTCTTGATGCCACGGCAATACTTGCTTCGAACAGCACATAAAGCGGAATGGTCACGATCGTAAGACTGAATGGATCCGTTGACGGCGTGATGATCGCTGCCGCGATAATGATCAGAACGAAGGCATGGCGGCGGTACTTGCGAAGGAACTTCGCGGTAACAAAGCCGACTTTCGCCAGCACCATTACCAGCAGCGGCATCTGGAAGAGGATACCGATACCAACCGTTGTATATATCAGATTTTCCAGGTAATCGGAAAATGTAGGCATGATCGTGATCTGAGCACTCAGCTTGTAGTTAAAATAGAAGTTCACCATGAATGGCGTCAGAATGAAATAACCAAAAGCAACACCCAGGAAGAAAAGAAATGAAACCCAGAAGATCACCCCGCGCGTGTTTTTTCTTTCTTTATCAGAAAGCGCAGGCCTTACAAAACGCCAGAATTCCCAGAATACATAAGGGAATGCAACAATAAATCCACCAATAAAGGCCACCGTGAACGAGGCGATGAACTGCCCGGTCATGGTGGTTTCAAGGAAGTTCACTTTCACTTCTTTGAAGCATATCGCATCTCCCAATCCTATTTTCTGCCCTGCTGCGCAAAGCCATTGTGCGGAGATAAAATCAGGCTTGGTTGGCCCAAACAGGATCGTATCAACTATATATTCAGAATAGATAAAAGCAACAATTGCACAGGCCAGGATGGCAATAACGGAACGGACCAGGTGCCAGCGCAATTCCTCCAAATGATCTATAAAAGACATTTCGGCGTTGGGTACCTTCTTCCGTTTATTAAAAAAATCCATTAAAGCCATTAGTGCGATTTATAAGGTGCGGGCAAAGATACGGTAGAATCGATGTTGGATGATCGATGGTCGGAATGGCCATAAACGTATATGTAAAGTTTTTACGCCAAAAACCGCTTTGACTGAGCGAGGCCCGGCCCGGCCAGTGGCCATCTACCGTCGATCATTGATGGCTCACTTCAGCCGCTTCATCTTCACCGTCTCGATCCTCGTATCACTTACACTGATAATATCAAACTCATAATCATCAATGATGATGCGATCCTTTTGTTGCGGGATCGTCTCGTGATAGTTAATGATGTACCCGGAAAGCGTTTCCGATTCATTTTCCGGAAATTCAAAACGGTATTTTTCTTCGAGATAATCCAGTTCCAGTCTGCCTGAAAAGATATATTCATTCTCTGCAATCTGTTTCTCCACAAATTTTTCCGTATCGTATTCATCCTGGATCTCACCAAACAGCTCTTCCAGAACGTCTTCCATGGTAATGATCCCGGCTGTTCCCCCAAACTCATCCACTACCCAGGCGATGCTTTTTCTTTCCCGGCTGAACTTGCCGATCAGGTCGGCCGCGCTCATGCTCGCTGGCACTGCCGGTATCGGAAGAAGGATCGATTTGATATCAGACGGCTTCTTGAAAAGGTCAAGCTGGTGTACGTATCCAACAATGTGGTCGATATTATTTTCATATACGACCAGTTTGCTCAGTTTGGTTTGCACAAATTTTTCCTGCACATCCTGGATGCCCGCACTGCGATCTATACCAACGATCTCTTTCCGGGGAACGAGGCACTGGCGGATCTTTACCTTCGGAAATTCCTGGGCGTTCTCCAGGAGCTGTGCATTCCTGTCCTGCCGGTCCTCATTCATCGATTGTTGAAACAGGTTTTTCAGTTCCGCATGGCTCAGCGGCTCTTTATGCTGATCGATCCGTACGTTGAATACATATTTCAGCAGCCACTGGGAAAGGCGGATGAAACCCTCCGCGATCGGCGAGAAGATCTGGTAAAAGAAATCGGTGATCAGCGCGAGACGGCTCAGCGCACTGTTCGCACGGGCACGATACACCGCGCGCGGGATGAATTCAGCAAATACCAGCACCATCAGCGTCGCCGCAGCGATCTCAATAATAATGCGGACCACATCATGCACATGCGCATAATCCCAGATCGGCTTCATCACAACACTGAACACTAACCCGAAGAATACAAGGAACAGGGTAAACCCGATCAGGGTCGTGCCGATAAAGCTCGTGGGCGCATCGATGAATTTAGATAACAGGTGACCGGTAGTGCCGCCCTGTTTTTTCTTCAATTCTATATTAAGCCGGTTGGCGCTGTAATAGGCCATCTCAATCCCGGCGAAAAAACCCATCAGGAGCAGGGTGATCACAAACCAGATTATTTTATTCCATTCTGCCATTCAGTAAAGATAGTAAAGCGGGCGTGAAAGAGAAACAGGGCAAAGAAAGTCAGAATTCGAAAATAAAAAAGGCCTTCTAAGGGATGAAGGCGGTACCTGGGGGCCAACCGATCCGGTGTTTAAATGAACTTTGACCATTCTTAAGGCATTTCTACTTTTTAGTTTTGAATTTTGACTTTTTGCCTTTCTTTGCACATGTCTTCTTTTCAAAATAAGATCATCATTATTACAGCACCATCAGGTGCCGGAAAAACGTCTATTACCCGTTATTTGCTGGAGAAATATCCTGAGCTTGCTTTTTCGATCTCTGCGGCAACACGAAGCAAACGGGCGTATGAAACTGATGGGGTGGATTATTATTTCCTGTCGGCAGAAGATTTTAAACAACGGATCCAGCAGAACGAATTTGCGGAATGGGAAATGGTGTACGAAGGAAAATACTATGGTACCCTGAAGTCTGAACTACAGCGCATCTGGGATAATCACCAATGCCCCCTTCTCGATATTGATGTAAAAGGTGCGATACATGTCCAACAGCAATACCCGGAAAGCTCACTCACGATGTTTATCGAACCTCCCTCTGTTGATGAACTGAAGAGAAGACTGGAGTCCCGTGGCACAGAAACGGTCGAGTCCCTGCAGGCACGCGTGAATAAAGCCTCTTACGAGATCTCGTTCAAGCATCATTTCAACAAGATCATAGTAAATGATGATCTCTCCAAAGCGTGTAAGGAGGCAGACCAGATCATCCGGGATTTCCTGGGGATCTGAGAGATAAATGCCACAACCCCTCAACAGCGACGACTGTCGGGAACAGGCAACCCCGCAGACCGCAGACGTTTCATTTCAATGGCAAAATCATAAGTATTGCCTGTATAATTAGAGGTTATTCAGTTCATCATCGGTCGTCCGAAGTCCGGGTCTATTGTCCGCG
The DNA here is from genome assembly GCF_022012415.1 of Terrimonas ginsenosidimutans. Lineage (GTDB taxonomy): Bacteria > Bacteroidota > Bacteroidia > Chitinophagales > Chitinophagaceae > Terrimonas_A > Terrimonas_A ginsenosidimutans. The sequence goes on along the minus strand of NZ_JAKLTR010000028.1, from coordinate 5,732 downwards.
GTCTCACTTCAATATGTAATTGATGATAATGACCAGGTCGTCTGTTCCCGCCTGCTTTAGCCCATGTGAGCTGCCCGGACGGGTTAAAATAGCGTCCCCCGGTTTTACTTCGAATGATTGGCCGTTCATTTGCATTTCGCCGCGCCCGCTGAGAACATAATAGATCTCGTCTTCTTTTTGTAAATGATAGCCAATGGCTGAACCCGGGTGAAGAATGCGTTTCCGGAATGCGAGATGAAAATCTTTTGCTTTGGAGAAAAAGTTGAAACCTGTTGTTTCGCCTCCGCCATTATGGGGACCAGCCTGTTTTACAGGAATGTCTTTTTCATTTTCCAGGATATAAGGTTCTGTGGATCTTGTTTGCAGAACCTGTGAAGCCAGTATACCGGATGCAAAAAACAATACGGCGATGAGGATATACTTTATCATAGACAATCGTTTAAAAGTTGAATGCTCCTGAATTTTAAGAACAGCGGCGAATTACGAAGTCACTGTCGGACATTAAAACTATTAAACTTTTAAATTCCTTTACCCTTCAACCCGTTTAATGTCTGCTCCCAGCTTACGGAGTCGGTCATCTATATATTGATATCCGCGATCGATCTGTTCGATATTCTGTATGACGCTTTTTCCCTCCGCGCTCAGCGCTGCGATCAGCAGGGAAACACCGGCTCTGATATCAGGGCTGCTCATTGTAATTCCACGAAGCTTTTGCTCTCTCTCGAGGCCGATCACTACCGCGCGGTGCGGGTCGCAAAGAATGATCTGCGCGCCCATATCGATCAGTTTGTCCACGAAGAAGAGCCTGCTTTCAAACATCTTCTGGTGAATGAGCACGCTACCTCTTGCCTGTATGGCGGTTACAAGTACGATACTGAGAAGGTCGGGCGTAAAACCCGGCCATGGATGGTCATAGATGGTAAGTACTCCGCCGTCAAGATATCGTTGTACCTCATAGATATCCTGGGAGGGGATATGGATATCATCGCCAGTGAACTCAAGCTGGATGCCCAGCTGGCGAAATTTTTCGGGGATGATGCCGAGATTGTCGATGCTGGCATTTTTGATCGTGATATCACCGTGTGTCATAGCGGCCATTCCAATGAATGAACCGATCTCGATCATATCCGGCAGCATACGGTGCTCAGTGCCACCTAGATAGGTTACGCCTTCAATGGTCAGCAGGTTGCTGCCGATACCGCTGATCTTCGCACCCATACGATTGAGCATTTTGCAAAGCTGCTGCAGGTATGGTTCGCAGGCGGCATTGTAGATGGTCGTGGTGCCGCTTGCCATTACGGCCGCCATCACGATATTGGCGGTACCGGTTACGGATGGTTCATCCAGCAGCATGTTCGTCCCGTGGAGATGGGGGGCTGATAAATGAAAGAATCCATCTTCGTTATTATAGTCGAAATTTGCGCCAAGCTTTTCAAAACCAATGATGTGCGTATCCAGGCGACGGCGGCCGATCTTGTCTCCGCCAGGCTTGGGAATGAATGCCTTACGATAGCGTGAAAGCATTGGTCCGGCAAGCATGACAGACCCGCGCAGGCGACCGCTTTTCTTTTTGTAATCGTCGCTGTGCAGGTAATCGATATTTACATTATCGGCCTGGAAAATGGCTGTATCGCGCGATGTACGCTCTACTTTCACATTCATTTCCTGCAGGAGTTCGATCAGCAGATTAACATCGAGAATGTCCGGAATATTGGTAATGGTCACTTTTTCAGGAGTGAGCAAAACCGCGCTGAGGATCTGAAGAGCCTCATTCTTTGCCCCCTGTGGGATGATCTCTCCCTGTAATTTCTTACCACCTCGTACTTCGAATGAATGCATGGTATAAGTAAAAATTAAAAATAAAAGCCGTTTGGCGGACAAACTGAGCTATGCAATCCAAGTCATCTATAATTAAAAAAGCCGCAGAAACCCGCAAGTTTAAGTAGCTTTTTAAATGTTTAATGCTGACGGTTACTTTACTTAGTAGCGTTTCTTTTTGAAGTTACCTCCGCCGCCGTTGCCACCGCCGCGATTATCGCGATTGTCATTTCTGCGTTGGTTATTGTTGCCGTTTCCTCCTCCGCCGTTGTTGTTGTTGCTTCGATGCTGGAATTTGCCGCGTTGCTTTCCGAAGTTGCTTCTGTCCCTTTCGCGGTTGTCCTGCTGGCGGAAGGCTTTTACATACGGAGTGTTGGTGAAGGTAAGTTGTCCGTTTGTAATACCTGAGAGTTCTCCCTGGATGGCGTCATCGTGTACCATTTCCTTATGCCAGTTATTATAGGCGAGTTTCATGTAATACGCGATCGCATTTGCAAAGCCGGCGCGTTTTTCCATATCCTCTTCTACCAGGGCTTTCTTAATGATCAGCTCAAGATTTTTACCCAGGTGGGAATGCCTTGGATAACGTTTTGGGTAAGGCAGTGGCTTAGGCCTTTCGCTTAAGGATTCCCGGGTTGGGATCGGGTAAGGAGATTTCACCTCCAGTTTAAAATCGGAGATCAGGAACAGATGGTCCCAGAGCTTATGGCGGAAATCCTCCACATTTTTGAGGTGGGGGTTCAGAAATCCCATCAATTCGATCACAGCATAAGCATTGCGCTGTCTGCGTTCAGGATCTTCAATGCTCAGCAAATGTTCGATCATTTTCTGCACATGACGGCCATACTCTCTCATGGCCAGGTCATTTCTCGTAGTGTTATATTCCATAAAAAAAATAGTGGAAAGCAAATGTAAGAATGTAGCGGTGAATGTAAAGGTACGGCCAATAATAGAAATTTATTATTTAAAATGCAAATCGGCTTTTTTGAGCGGGAAATTCGTCGCCGGTTGACTGTTCACCGGGGAAGCTTCTTTTGAACAAATCTTTGGAGTTTACCACTAACCGGGCACTGGACAAAGGCAAGCGGACAGCGATCTTTTTCCGTTCACGTATGGACATAAAGAAAGGGGCCCCGAACCAAGGCCCCTTTTACAAGCCACCATCCTCTTCCACCTAAGAGGTCATTTAGTAATGAGTTGTTGTACGCTTGAAGCACGGTCTTTCTTACTTATCACTCTCACCCAGTATGCACCTTTTGTAAGGTTCCCTAACTGCACGTAAGAAGGCCCATTTACCACGATCTCTTTAGTCAACACTTTCTGCCCTTGCGTATTGAAGATTTGTATAACAAATTCTTCTGCCGAAATATTATCAAATTTGATACCAACTATGCCATTTGATGGATTTGGATAGATAGAAAATGAATTTTTTTCGAAACTTTCCAAAACAACCTGACGTGTGTTGCTGAAACGAACATATCCATTTGCATAAACCTGCTTCACACGGAAATGGTATACACCGGTCTCGCCGTGTAAAGCTGAGAAATTCATTTTAAAATTACCAGATATATTATCATTTTTTTCTAAAATACCTACACGGGTGTAGTCGTAAGCGTTTCTACTTACTTCTACTTCATAATAGAAATCCATTCCAGGATCATCAGTGCCGCTCCACTTTAATTCGGCTTTGTTAGCGCTCGTTTTATTTACATTGAATGAATAAACATTTAATGGAAGACTTACTGCGGGACAATAACAGAATTCAATTCGATAGTGTATAGAACCGGATGCATCAACTCCCCCAAACCAGTTACCGGTAGTGCTGATCGCAGATGATCCATTCGCTGTATAATTATATACAAGGGAATCTCCCGGAGGGCCATAGAATTGAGAGAGATCGCTGATATCAGTGATAGTAATGGTCTTCGTTGTATTAAAAATAGTTTCAGGTCCAACGCCTATATAATCCGGTCCAGTGTTAGGTGTGGCATCCCGGGGTGAAAGGTTATACGGCCCAAATCCATTTGTTTCACTGTTTGTCATCGGCGAACTCAAACCGGGCCCGCTTATGGCGTCCGTTCTGGTAAAGTTCACACCCGCAGTGTTAGGAAAGTTGTCCCTGTTTTCGAAATACATAAAATTCAACGTCGAAGAAATAGTCATACTCAATCTTGCACAGGTAACCATGCCCGTGGTTCCGTCAAATTTGGGAAACTTTATGACTGAGGAGTGATTACCATCCGTGAAGTTGATCGTCGTATCAAATGCAATTCCGCTGGGCACATAGCCGCCAGGGCACTGAGCAGAACTTTTAACGCCGGCGAAAATGCCCGATGTTAACAGTGTTGCATGAATAAAATGACGTAAGTAAAAATGCTTCATAGGTTACCGGATTAAAGTTCATAGTTGGTGTTTTCTTGGGTTCTCGAAAAATAAAGGTACCTATAGATGCATGCGCTTGCAATTGTAATACTTCTCTATTTTTTTCACAGTAATAGCCGAATATCCACAGAAAAATAACCTGCTGAAAAAACATGCCTTCCCTGTAATCTCTCTCGTAAAAGCACCTGCCCGCCTCCGGGTAGTTTTGCGGACGCTGCTGGATTTTGTGAACCTTTAGGGCCGCGCGGTTTTACTGATCGTATTTGGTTTCGTCAGCCGCGGGCAAGACTTTAACTTTGCACTACACCATGAATATTGCAGTCAACACAAGGTTTTTAGTAAGCAACACGCTCGAAGGATATGGATATTACCTTAAGGAAATGCTGAGCAGGCTTGTTGCAAACCACCCTGAACATCAGTTCATATTTATCTTCGACCGGCCATACAGCGACGAATTTATCCAGGCAGCTAATATCACACCGGTTGTTGCAGGCCCGCCGGCCAGACACCCCTTGCTCTGGAAATGGTGGTATGATATACGCATTCCTTCGGTGCTGAAAAAATACAAGGCGGATGTGTTCTTATCCTGCGATGGATTCTGCTCACTTTCCACCTCGGTGCCGCAATGCCTCGTTATACATGATCTTGCTTTTCTGCATCATCCGTCTTTTATTTATCGCTCGCACTTGTTATTCTATAAAAGATATACTCCAAAATTTCTTAAGAAGGCATCGTCCGTTGTAACAGTATCACAGTTTTCGAAGAATGATATCATAGCACATTACAAAACAGATCCTGACGGAATAGACGTAATATATAATGCGGCAAGATCCTCTGTGCGACCATTAAGCTGGCAGGAAAAGCAATCTGTTACGCATGAATTCACTGCTGGTAAAAACTATTTCATATATGCAGGCTCCATCCATCCACGTAAGAATCTTGTGAATCTGTTGAAAGCATTTTCCATCTTCAAGAAACGGCAGAAGAGCGACTGGAAGCTTGTTATCGCAGGCAGAGCAGCGTGGCAGAGTAAAAAATTTATGGAGAGCCTAAGCTCCTATAAATATCGCGATGATCTCGTCCTGACAGGCTACGTAGATGACCAGAAGCTTTCACAGCTGACCGGTGCTGCTTATGCGATGGTATACCCATCTTTATTCGAAGGCTTTGGTATGCCCGTTGCAGAGGCGATGCAGGCCGGCGTGCCGGTGATCACTTCCGAAAATTCTGCCATGCAGGAAATCGCCGGAGACTCGGCCCTTTACGCAAACCCTGCCAGTCATGAAGACATTGCTGATAAAATGATGCGGCTGTACAAAGATGAAGTTTTGCGTGACCGGCTTATTCAAAAAGGGTTGGAAAAAGCAAAGGAATATGACTGGGACAGATCGGCGGCCATGCTGTGGCGGAGTATTGAGAAGGCGATAGCGGCCGATCGCCGGCGGCCTTGAGGGATGCCGGGCAGGCAAGGGCGCTGTTTTTCGAGGGGGCCTCGAAGACTCTGTTTACATTTTTGCCGGACGGGCAAGGCG
>NZ_JAKLTR010000027.1 GCF_022012415.1 Terrimonas ginsenosidimutans | reverse complement strand
ACGGTCAACGGTCAACGGTCAACGGTCAACGGTCAACGGTCAACGGTCAACGGTCAACGGTCACTCACGAGATCAACACATTGCCCGTCATTTCCCTGGGTATGGGAAGGCCCATCACGGTAAGGATAGTGGGGGCGATATCGCCGAGCTTCCCGGCTGCGAGGTGGCCTCTCCAGGTTTTGTCAATCACGAAAAGAGGCACCAGGTTCAGGGTGTGAGCGGTATTGGGAGAGCCGTCTTCATTTACCATGTAGTCAGAGTTGCCGTGGTCAGCTGTGAGGAAAACGGTATAGTCGTTGTTGACTGCGGCTGTCACTACTCTTTCAACACATTTATCGACGGTTTCAACGGCTTTGACAGCGGCTGAGAATACGCCGGTATGGCCGACCATGTCAGCATTGGCAAAGTTGAGGCAGATGAAATCTGCTGCTTTTTCTTCGATCTTGGGGATGAGGGCGTCGGTGATCTGATAGGCGCTCATCTCAGGCTGCAGATCGTAGGTGGCCACTTTGGGTGATGGCACCATGATGCGTTCTTCTCCTTCAAAAGGAATTTCGCGCCCGCCGCTGAAGAAAAAAGATACGTGAGGATATTTTTCCGTTTCAGCTATGCGGATCTGTTTTAGCCCGTTTTGCTGCAAGATCTCGCCCAATGTATTTTTCAGATCATCATTTTCAAAGATCACGTTCACATGTTTGAAGCTGTGATCATATTGGGTCATAGTTGTATAATCCAGCGAGAGACGGTACATATTGAATTCCGGGAAATCGTTTTGTGTCAGCACCTCAGTGATCTCGCGGCAGCGGTCTGTCCGGAAGTTGAAGCAGAACACCACATCATCATTGCTGATGGTGGCAAGAGGCTCCTGGGCTTCATTAATGATCACTGTCGGCTTGATAAATTCGTCTGTGATATCCTGCTGATAAGCCTGTTCTACAGCGCCGATCGCGTCCGTTGCTTTTTCTCCTTCCCCTTTTACCAGTGCATCATATGCAAGCTTTACACGCTCCCAGCGTTTGTCGCGGTCCATCGCATAATAACGGCCGCTCACAGTAGCGATCTTTCCCACGCTTTGGTTCAGGTGTTGCTGAAGGTCTGTGATGAAGCCAAGTCCGCTTTTAGGGTCGCAGTCGCGGCCATCAGTAAATGCATGTACGAAAACGTCTTTCAGTCCTTCGGTTTTGCAGACATCTATGATCGCTTTCAGATGGTTGATATGGGAGTGAACGCCGCCATTGCTGACCAGGCCCAGCAGGTGAAAAGGTTTTCCCGTGGTTTTGGCATGCCGGATCGACCTTAACAGTTGTTCGTTTTTAGCAAAGTATCCTTCCCTGATCGCAACATTAATGCGCTGAAGTTCCTGATAAACAACGCGGCCCGCGCCCAGGTTCAGGTGTCCGACTTCTGAGTTCCCCATCTGACCGTCAGGCAAACCAACGGCTTCCCCGCAGGTTACCAGGGTCGAATTCGGGTATATTGAGTATAAAGACTTTGTGAATGGTGCATTAGCATGTTGGATCGCGTCAGCCGATGCAACTTTTCCTAATCCCCAGCCGTCCATTATGATCAGGATTGCTTTTTTTTGTGTCATCAGATAATTATTGTTTAGGTTAGTACAAATTCAGTGAATTATCGGTAAGAATGCGTTGTAAATCTACAGATGATTCATCTATTTCGACAGAATAGCAATAAAACTAGCGGATTTTATTATTTTAGTATCCGCTTGGTCCTTAAATGGATGGCACGGTTTTTCTAATTAAGCATTTCCTGTGAAAAGCAAAAAAATATGAAAGCGATATTTACTTCGTTCTTACTTGCTGCTGTTGTGCTGTTTTCCTCCTTTGATCAACCGGCTACGATCGATGGTGTGATCAGCGCATTGAAGTCAGGCAACGCTCCGGAGTTGTCCAAATATTTTGATGACAATGTCGAGTTAACCCTGCCTGTAAAAACAGACAGCTATAGCAAAGCGCAGGCCCAGCTTGTGTTGCGCGACTTTTTTGCCAATAATGGCGGTGTAAAGAACTTTGAATTGAAACACAAAGGAGATTCTCCCGGCGGTCACTATTGTATCGGTACGCTACAGACCAAGTCCGGTAATTTCCGGGGCCATGTATTCCTGAAAACAAAAGGAAATAAAGAGGTTGTAAAAGAAATCCGCTTCTCTTCGATTGAGTAAGCTGCAAAATATTTATGATGGGTTAGCCTTCCGCGATCAAGTTCGGGAAGGCTTTTTTATTTTTGTGATATGAACTTTGATCAGCAACTGGCGCATCTCGTAAATGAGGCGCTGAAAGAAGATATCGGAGATGGCGACCACTCCACGCTTTCGTGCATATCGCAGGGCGCGAAAGGTAAAGCGATTTTAAAGATCAAGCAGGACGGCGTTCTGGCTGGTGTGGAGGTAGCGCAAAAGATCTTTCACCTCCGGGAGCCTGGTGCAAAATTCTCCGTTCACAAAAAGGATGGCGAGTCTATGCAGTTCGGTGAAACCGCTTTTGAAGTGGAAGCGAACGTCCATACCATACTCTCCTGCGAACGTCTCGTACTCAACTGCATGCAACGCATGAGCGGTATTGCGACGCTTACCCGGCAGTATACCGATAAATTGAAGGGGTATAAGACACGGGTACTCGATACGAGGAAAACAACACCTAATTTCCGTTTACTGGAGAAGGAAGCGGTAAAGATCGGGGGTGGCGTAAATCACCGGTTCGGGTTGTATGATATGATCATGCTGAAGGATAATCACATCGATTACTGTGGTGGAATAGAACAGGCGATCGAAAAAGCAAGTAAGTATGTTTCGGTACAAAAGCCCGGGTTAAAAATTGAAGTAGAGACCCGGAATATCGACGATATTGAAAAAGTCGTGAGAATGGGGAAAGGAAAGGTCTTCCGGATCATGCTCGATAACTTTACAGCTGCGCAGATCACAGAGGCCATAAAATTGATCGGGGAGGATTTCGAAACCGAAGCGAGTGGAGGCATCAACCTGGATAATATCGAGGAATATGCGAAAACGGGCGTCGATTATGTAAGCGTTGGCGCACTGATACATCAGGCAAAAAGTCTTGACCTGAGTTTGAAGGCGGTTTTGGAAGTTTAAAAGTTTAAAAGTTTAATGGTTTAATGGTTTAATAGTGTAATGGTTTTTAACTTGTTTGTTTGCTGATAACTATTAAACTATTAAACCTTTAAACTTTTAAACTTTTTTCCCCTGGAGCGCCCTGCCCGGAGTTACTTCAAATGAAAACTCTTTAATACTATGAGTAAAAAGAATAAAGCGGATAACAAGGGATTTGTATACAGTACTGATCCTGATTTCAGGTTTGAAGAGTCAGCTGAAGAGATGGATACGTTGCCGGCGGCCCAGCAGAAGTTGCGCATCCGGTTAGATACGAAACAGCGGGCAGGGAAAGCGGTAACGTTGGTAGAGGGATTTTCGGGTAAGGATGAAGACCTTCAAGAACTCGGGAAAAAGCTGAAAGCTTTTTGTGGTACCGGCGGTTCGGCAAAGGACGGTGAGATCATTGTTCAGGGTGACCACCGGGATAAAGTGCTGCAATGGCTGCAAAAGCAGGGGTATAAACTGGCAAAAAAAATATAGCATAACAGTGCATAAAAACTCACAGGTATGATCACCAACCCCTGGATACTGTGTGGCATTGGCACTGTTTTTTCCTTTTCGGGAGTCTATTTTTTCTTTAGAAACATCTTTGAAGAAAACCGGTCATTGAAATGGCCCATCATTCTGATGCTGATGGGCGTATTCCTGATCGGATTGGGGACGTACTATTATGTTTATGATCCAGCCCGGCGTTAGGTTTTTGGAGGAGAAGCTGGGGAGGGGAAGGTTTAAAAGTTTAAAAGTTTAATAGTTTAATAGTTTAATAGTTTTAAGGTTTGAAATAAGTAGCCACAGTTCCGGGAATTTAAATCCATAGCCCTCAGATTAACACTGCATCATCATGTGAGTACCGCGAACGTCACAAAGCAGACACAAGGGGGCGCGCTAATTATTTCAAACCTTAAAACTTTTAAACTATTAAACTATTAAACTTTTTAACTTATCCCTTATTGCCCCTGCGCAAGACTGTACGCTTTCTTATCTCCCCACATGTTCAACAGCTCCAGTGAACAGATCTTGAAATTACCGCTCAGGCTCACATACAAACCAATGACATCCTGTTGATTTAACGGAGAACCGTCGATGCTTTCAAAGCGAACATTATACTGGTTTACCAGGTTAGTATAAACCGAACCTGTAGGCCATACCTGTGTACCTCTGTTGCTGATATTGATGAGATTGAATTTAACGCCCGCATGACGCTGGCACTTATGGGCAATCGCATCTGGTTGTTCAGCGCTTTCAATGAACATGTCCACCCCAACGATCACTTCGTTCTCTGTTTCTTTGGACACCATCATGGAGTTCTGCGCAAGTTTGAACGGTGCAGGTGTTCCTGGTTTGTTTGCAATGATAGGTTTTGCACCAACCTGTGGTTGTTTGCCAAAGTTTGCAATGATGGAGTTGGCAAATTCGGTCGTATTTACGGAAGGCTTTGATTTATCTCCAAAGTCGCCGGTGTGTACACCAGTTTCCAGTGTATACAACAATGCGTTTTCGATCACGGCAGCATTTTCTGTAAGACCCACATGGCGCAGCATGGCGATACCGCTCAGGAGGAGTGCGGTAGGGTTTGCAATATTTTTTCCGGCGATATCCGGAGCAGTTCCGTGAACAGCTTCGAAGATCGAGATATGGTCGCCGATATTGGCGGAAGGGGCGAACCCGAGTCCACCAACCAGGCCTGCGCAAAGATCACTCACGATATCTCCCTGAAGATTGGTCAGTACAACGGTATCAAATGTATCCGGACGGGTAACGAGTTTCATGCAAAGATCATCCACGATGATATCGTCAGCTTTCAGATCCGGGTATTCTTTTGCAACTTCATAGAAGCAGTCGAGGAACAGGCCATCAGTGATCTTCATGATATTGGCTTTATGGCCGCAGGTAATGCGTGATGCTTTTTTCTGGCGGGCCATTTCGAAAGCGTAGCGGATCACCTGCATACTGCCCGGGCGGGTAATAAAGCGGCGGCTGAGGGCAACATCGTGCGTTAGCATGTGTTCGATACCGCCATAGGTGTCTTCGATATTTTCGCGGACCACCGTGATGTCGATCGGAATGCCGGCTTTGCTGAATACGGTATCCACACCATGAAGGCTCTGGAAAGCTCTTTTGTTGGCGAAGGTATTCCAGGTTTTGCGGGCCGTAACGTTGATACTTTTGACACCTTTACCTTTTGGTGTTTCCATCGGCCCTTTGAACAAAAGACCGAGCGATTCGATGGAGGCTTTTGCTTCCGGGGTCATTCCGTTGTTAAAACCTTTATCGAACACCCACTTACCCATATCCACAAATTCATATTCGAGTGGCGTGTTGTTGGCTTGAAAAATCCGAAGCACGGCGTCCATGATTTCAGGACCGATTCCGTCGCCTTTGGCTACTGCTATCTTCATAAAGGGAAAAATTAAGGATGAGTGAAGGCGCAAATTTACGCGTTTGAGCGGGAAATGCAAGGTTAGAAGATCTTTGGCCGGTGCCCATTGACCGTTGTCCGGCTTGTAACGGGTACAAATAACAAAATTGTAACCTATTATCCCGGAAGATGCGTGTTTTTCCCAATTGCCGATGGACGCGGAAAGCCTGGCCGGAACGGTTAATCGGGTCAACGGACAACGGTGAACGGTCTTACTATTCTCAGCCTTTTTCACTACTTTTACTCAAACTGATTGGTATGAACAGCATTATCTCTGAGGGGGTGCAGGTAAGCGTTGAAACGTTTTACCAACCTGACTATAGCAATCCGGTTCAGTCGGAGTTTATGTTTGCGTACCGCATCACGCTGGAAAATCACAATGCGTTCCCTGTAAAACTTCACCGTCGCAACTGGCAGATTTTTGACAGTAATGGCAGTCATCGTGAAGTGGAAGGAGAAGGTGTGGTTGGTGTTCAGCCGACCATTCAACCAGGTGAAAGTTATCAGTATGTAAGTGGCTGCAATCTTCGCACGGAGATGGGGAAAATGAAAGGAACATACCAGATGGAAAACCTGAACAATAAGCAGATGTTCACGGTGGATATTCCTTCTTTTGAGATGATCGTGCCGATGAAGAATAACTAGATCGTTGTCCGTTGACCGTTGTCCGTTGACCGGAATTCAAGTGAGTTTGGAATAGAATCGCATCTTCGTATACAAATTAAAAGAGAGGGGTTATCGTTTAAAAATGATAACCCCTCTCTTTTAATTTGCGTCGGTCAACGGTCAACGGTCAACGGACAACGGTCAACGGACAACTCACTTCGGCTTATACTTCGCTTCCTCCAGCACTTTCTTCGCTGGTGTTTCCATGATCTCTTTTACAGTTAGTTTGTTGCCGGATTCGAATTTCCGGATGATCTGGCGGCCGATCCAGGGACCGATATTGCCAGGTGAGAAGTTCTGATCAAAGCCCTGAGTAAATGGACCTTCGCCGATATAGGTTTGAAGTGTTGCAGGCGTGATGGTATAGAGATCTTCGTTTTTTGTGATGAAGCTCCAGATCATTCCTTCATTGGCATTTACCCAGTCGAGTTGTTTTTGCGTATAGCCGGTGCGAACGGAGTCTGCTGCATAGGGCATGAACTTATCAAGCAGCCACCATTGTTTTCCTTTTTCGATGATTTGTTCGATCAGCGGCCGACCCGCGCTTTTGTCCGGAAAGAGATCGTCTGTGATCAGTTTCATCAGATCGGAAGTTATGTATTCATGTGAAAAGCGTCGGCTGCGGTAGGACGGTGCTACATTGTTAATGAAATTCTCATTCTGATACCACGAGAAATTTTTGCCAAGGTAGAACTGCAGGCTGATACCTGCGAGGTCCGGCCCGATGAAGTTTGGGGTATACTCTCCATTGGCCATGCGGGCAAGATCCTGGCGCGAATCGAGGCGACCGATCACCGGAATGATATGAGCCGGTGTTTTATATTCCGGGAAATAATGTTTTACATATTTGAACGACTTTTCCAGCTGATCTTTGATCGGGTTGAAATTCTTATACAATTTCTGTGAAGAGTCATACACCGGGCGGTAATACTGGTAAAACAATTTCAGCTCTGCAGGATCACTGATCCCAATGATGTTTTCCAGGTAAACCCTGAAAAATGACGGGAACTGCTGATTCACTTTGTTCAGCCCCTGATCCATCTGAAGCGTGTCAATAGAAAAAAAGGCTTCGTCAAAGCGATCCACCTTGAGGTCGATTTTAATGCCCGATACATCCGGTGCATTGTTCTTATCTCCACAGGCTGTTAAAAAAAAGCAAACAAGAAGAGCCAGACAGATTTTTTTCATAGACATGGTAAACGTTGATAGTTGGGCGAATGTTGTGACAAATGTAGACAATATGATGGATGTAGGGCGACCGGTACAGGATGCAGAAAGAGGGCTACATATCTGCAGTCATTTACCTTAAAAGCAGTTTTGGCTAACGACCATCGGTCGCAGGCCTCGTCCTGTTACGGATCGCAACAAATAAAAGCAGTAAATTCGCACTATGAAAATCGCTTTAGCACAACAAAATTATCATATCGGGAATTTCGAAGAGAATACGCGGAAGATCATCGAAGGAATTGAGTGGGCAAAGAAGCAGGGGGCGGATCTGGTAGTGTTTTCCGAGCTTTGTATTTGTGGTTACCCTCCACGGGATTTCCTTGAGTTCGATGATTTTATCAATAAGTGTTATACCGCTGTTGATGAGATCAGGGAGCATGCAGATACGATTGGCGTGTTGATCGGAGCGCCGGCACGTAATCTCCGCGTTGAAGGAAAGGATCTGTTCAATGCTGCTTTTTTTCTTTATGAGAAAAAGATCGTTGCAGAGGTGCATAAAACGCTGCTGCCGAATTATGATATATTCGACGAATACAGATACTTTGAACCGGCTTTTGAATGGAACCTTGTTTCGTTCAAAGGAAAAAAACTGGCAGTAACGATCTGTGAGGATATCTGGAACATGGGCAGCAACCCGCTTTACCGTGTTACGCCGATGGAAATGCTGGTGAAGGACGGCCCGGATATGATGATCAATCTCTCTGCGTCCCCTTATAACTATGCGCAGGATATTGTCCGCAACAGCCTTGTAAAAGCACATACGCTTAAATATGGCATTCCGATGTTCTATTGCAACACAGTTGGTTCGCAAACAGAGATCGTGTTTGACGGAGGCAGTCTTGTCTATGATGCCGCGGGCAACAAAGTGGCAGAGATGAAATATTTTGAGGAAGACTACCAGGTGTTTGATCTGGCAGCAATCGAAACATTTGCTGCTGAAAAAACGGTAGCATCAGATGAGCCGGTTTACTTCTCTTCGGCAGATGTGGGTGTTGGCGAGGATACGATCCGTTATCTCACCAATGAAAAGAACATGGAAGAGATCTATCATGCGCTTACTCTTGGGATCCGGGACTATTTCAGCAAGATGGGCTTTACCAAAGCGATCCTTGGAGCATCTGGTGGAATAGACAGTGCGGTCGTGCAGGCGCTTGCCGTGGCTGCGATCGGTAAAGAGAATGTACGGGCTGTGCTGATGCCTTCTCCATATTCATCAGGGCACTCGGTGGAAGACGCACGGCAGCTAAGTGAAAACCTCGGCAACCCGTATGATATCGTTCCCATAAAAGAGGTGTATGAAAGTTTCCTTTCCACCTTATCACCGATATTCAAAGATTCTCCTTTTGGTATCGCGGAAGAGAATATTCAAAGCCGTACAAGGGGGAATCTGCTGATGGCGATCTCGAATAAGTTTGGTTACATTCTGCTGAATACATCGAATAAAAGTGAGTTAGCTACGGGATACGGGACTTTATACGGAGATATGGCCGGCGGGCTCGGAGTATTGGGAGACCTTTATAAAATGCAGGTTTTTGCACTGGCGCGTTATATCAACCGCAGCAGGGAGATCATTCCGGCGAATATCATTACAAAGCCACCTTCCGCTGAATTAAGGCCAAATCAAAAAGACAGTGACAGTCTTCCTGAATATGATACGCTCGACCGTGTTTTGTATCAGTATATCGAGCAACGAAACGGTCCGAAGGAGATCATTAAACAAGGGTTTGATCCTGTATTGGTCGCGCGTGTGTTGCGGTTGGTGAACAATAATGAGTATAAACGGAATCAATTTTGTCCCATCATACGCATTAGTACGAAAGCGTTCGGTGTTGGAAGACGTGTTCCGATCGTAGGAAAATATCTGTCATAAAAAAAGTGGCCGGCAAAATATATTGCCGGCCACTTTTTTATCGGGAGAAAACTTGCTTAGTGCTTGAATGTAACTGTAACGGTTGTGGACGGAAGGCCTGATAAAGCCATTTGTTGTGACAGGACCAGGCTGTTCGCATTTAGCGTTACGACGTTGAAGTCAGTTGATCCGCCGTCAAACAGGATAACTGATGAACGCAATACAGCGCCGTTGTTGATCAGTTCCCAGCTGAAAGAGCCATTTTGCGGATCGCCTTCATTGCATTTGGTGGGACCTTCATCTACCACACCCGCACCGGAAGTAGCGGTGGTTGAACTGGCCGAGAATGAAAGTAGATTGTCTTTCAGGCAGGCTTCCAGGTAGGAAGAAATATTTCCGACAGGAGCGGCTTCTGCTTTATCAAATTTCCAGCTTGATTTAACAAGCAATTCGGTTTTTGTTTCCGACGGATTATCATCGTCATCATCTTTGCTACAGCCGGAAAGTACGGTCGCGAACATGGCGGTCAGTAGGGCGAAGGATAAGAGGTGTTTTTTCATGTACGTTGAATTGAATTCGTAAAAATAATCTGCTGTTCAGGCCATTGCAAGGTAGAAATACGAAAAAAAAGCAAAGTATTTACGCTTGTAGCTCATATCGGCAAATAATTTGCATCAATCGAATCTGTATTTTGTGTCACCATAAATCAAGCCAATGTTAAAAACCGCAGAAGATATCCGCCAGCTGAATGAAAGGATCGGCCAGGCGGGACAGTTTACTGATAAATTAAGGGAGGAAGTCGGTCACGTGATCGTAGGGCAGAGTCATATGCTCGACCGGTTACTGATCGGTTTGCTGAGTAATGGCCACGTTTTACTGGAAGGTGTGCCGGGTCTGGCCAAAACGCTTACCATCAAGTCCCTGTCGCAGGCGATACAGGCTAATTTCAGCCGGATCCAGTTCACGCCCGATCTGCTGCCTGCCGACGTGATCGGTACACTGATCTATAATCAGCAAAAGAATGAATTCATTGTCCGCAAGGGCCCCATTTTCACCAATTTCCTTCTCGCCGATGAGATCAACCGTGCCCCTGCGAAAGTGCAATCGGCATTGCTTGAAGCCATGCAGGAAAGACAGGTGACGATTGGCGATACAACCTATAAACTGGATGATCCATTTCTTGTACTGGCCACGCAGAATCCGCTGGAGCAGGAAGGAACCTACCCGCTTCCTGAGGCGCAGGTGGATCGTTTTATCATGAAGGTGATCGTCGGATACCCGAAAATGCACGAAGAGCAGATGATCATCCGCCAGAATGTACAGGGACTGAAAACAGAGGCTGTCAAACCGGTCGTATCTATCCAGGAGGTGAAGAATGCAAAAGACCTTACGCGCCAGGTGTACATGGACGAAAAGATCGAACAATATATTCTCGATATCGTCTTTGCCACACGTACGCCCGACAAATATCAGCTCGAAAAACTGAAGCCACTGATCTCCTACGGAGGCTCGCCGCGCGCCAGCATCAACCTGGCTCTTGCCGGCAAAGCCCAGGCTTTTCTCAACAAACGGGGATTCGTTATTCCCGAAGATATCCGCAGCATCTGCAATGACGTTCTGCGTCATCGCATCGGCCTGACCTACGAAGCTGAAGCGGAGAATGTGAAGGTGGAGGATGTGATTGAGGAGATTTTGAAGAAGGTGAATGTGCCGTAGGGTGTCGTTGTCCGTTGTCCGTTGACCGTTGTCCGGTTTTTCCTCTTTGGGAAAACTAACATCATCTCGGACGTAGATAAGTGATGGGAACGTTTTGTGAATGATTAAAACGGACGCGATGGATTACAAACAATTGGATGCATGGAAACAATCTATGCATCTTGTGAAGAATATTTATGAGTTAACAAACAGTTTTCCGAAAGAGGAACTATATGGTATAATATCGCAAATCAGAAGGTCAGCGATATCCGTACCTTCAAATATCGCGGAAGGAATTGGGCGCAATCATAAAAAAGATACGGTTCAGTTCCTGCATATAGCAAGAGGATCACTCTATGAATTAGAAACATTGTTCAGCATCGCATCGATGCTGAATATGATGCCGGATACAAAGGCTAATGAAACTTCAGGAAGTATTACACGGAATCTGAAGCTACTCAATGGTTTGATCCGTTATTTTGAGAAGATTTAACTAAAAGAAAAAATATCAAGCTCCGTATATCCGGACAACGGTCAACGGACAACGGACAACGGTCAACGAAAACATGCTGACAACCACCGAAATACTAAAAAAAGTCCGCGCACTCGAGATCAAAAGCAAAAAATTGGCAAGTGATCTTTTTACGGGTGAGTATCATAGTGCGTTCAAGGGGAAGGGAATGTCCTTTAAGGAGGTGAGGGAGTATTCGGCGGGAGATGATATCAGGTTTATAGATTGGAATGTGTCGGCCCGGTTTGGGCATCCTTTTAGTAAGGTGTTTGAGGAGGAGAGGGAGTTGACGGTGATGCTGCTGGTGGATATCAGTGCGAGCTCGCAGTTTGGGACTGTGCATGCGACGAAGCGGGATCTGATCACGGAACTGGGTGCGGTGCTGAGTTTTTCAGCGGTGAATAACGGTGATAAGATCGGCGTGATATTCTATAGTGACAGGGTGGAGGCGTATCTTCCTCCCAAGAAGGGGCGGCAACAAGCGCTCTATATAGTGAGGGAATTATTGAGCAAGGAGCCGAAAGGGAGAGGGACTGATCTGAATGTGGCATTGCGTTATTTCAATAATTCTACGAAACAGAAGAGCATTGCGTTCGTGCTCAGTGATTTTATCGATGCGAATTATGAAGATTCGCTGCGGATCGCGGCTAAAAAGCATGATGTGATCGGGATAAAAGTGTACGACCGGATGGATATGAAATTGCCGGATGCGGGATTGCTGCAGGTACAGGATGCGGAGTCCGGCACAATGAAATGGATAGACAGTAGCAATGCGTTTGTGAGGGAAAGCTATCAGCAGGAGTTTTTCAGGATCACCGAATACAGTACACAGACATTTAAGAAAGCCGGAAGTGATCTGCTGCATTTACAGACCGGCGATGATTACGTAAAAGTGTTGCAACGGTTTTTCCTAAGCCGCAACAAGTGAACCACCATTTGAATGACGAGAACGTTTTGTTATAGAACCATATTTTACCTGATCGCAATCGTCCTGCCTGGCATAGTCGCGGCGCAGAGGCAAACTGTAGCAGGCGCACGTGTCGATCGCGCACAGATCCTCATTGGTGAAAGGATACAGCTTACGCTGACAGCGGACATCCCCGAAAATCAGCCGATCCGTTTCTTTCAGCTAGACACCATTCCGCATTTTGAGTTTCTTGACCTCGGGAAGATAGATACGGTCAATACGGGCAGTGGTACAACCCTGACTCAAAAGATCCTGCTTACCAGTTTTGATTCCGGTCACTGGGTGATCCCCGCTTTCCCGCTGGGAGAAGCTGTGCTTACGGATTCGATACCTGTTGATATTGGTTTTTCTTCTTTCGATCCGCAGCAACCTTATCATGATATCAAAGATATCATGGATGCCAATCCTGTGGAAGAGGAGTCTTCCAGCAAACTCTGGGTGTTTATCGCCGGAGGAGTATTGCTGCTGATCCTGCTGTATGTGTTACTGAGAAAGCCGAGGAAAGAACAGCCTAAAGCTGCTGCGCCAGCGGTAGATCCATACCGGCAGGCAATGGATCAGCTCGAAAAGATCAGGAAAGAAAAACTCACTCCCAAAGCATATTATTCCGGACTGACGGATGTGTTCAGGGTATATATAGAAAAACGGAAAGGGATTCATTCCCTTCAGCAAACAACGGGTGATCTGGTGGTGCAACTGAAGAGTGTGGAGATGCGGCCGGAACTTTATAAGGAATTGTCTGAAACCCTTCAGCTAAGTGATTTTGTGAAATTTGCAAGGTATGAGACCAGTACCGCAGATGATGCACGCGCTTTTGAAACGATCAAAACAACCATTGACCATATCGAGCAAACAGTGAAGACGGCGGTTGCATCAGCAACTACGCCTTCCTGATTGCCGCAAGAAGATGATACATGTTATATGACTGGATGAAAAATATGGACTTTGCCCATCCCTGGGTATTCGCCTGTCTCGCACTGGTGCCGCTGATGGTATACTGGTACAGGAAGAAATATGATTCCAGGCAGGGATCTGTGCGGGTATCTTCGGCGCAGGCATTTAGCGCGTCATCGCTTAAGGTATACCTGCGGCATGTACCGTTTATTTTGCGGCTGCTTGCAGTAGTGGCACTGATCATTGCGCTTGCCAGACCACAAAAGCGAAACGACCAGCAGCAAACAATAGGTGAGGGGATCGATATTGTATTGTGCATGGATGTGAGCGGAAGTATGGGCTCGCGTGACATACAGCCTTCCAGAATGGAGGTAGCGAAAGAAGTGGCGGAAGAATTCGTACGAAGCCGTCCGGTAGACAGGATAGGGTTAGTGATATTTTCAGGTGAGAGCTTTACACAATGTCCGATCACCACAGACCGCAATACACTGATACGCCAGATCCAGACGCTGGAGAGCCGTCGTTTCCTGAAAGATGGTACAGTGATCGGTGAAGGGCTTGCCACGGCGGTTGGCCGCCTTTCGGAGAGCAAGGCAAAGAGCAGGGTGATCATTCTTCTCACGGATGGTAAGGAGGATGCACCCGATTCAAGGCTGATCGATCCTGTTACTGCATTGGAGATCGCCAAGACACACCAGGTGAAAGTATATTCGATCGGTATGGGAGCCATTCCTTCCAGCATTGTTGAAATAACAGGGCATGACGGGGGGCAGCCCCGCAATCCTGCCATGGACTTCATTGATGAAGACCTGCTGCGCAGGATCGCCAATGAGACGGGGGGACGCTATTTCCGCGCCAAGGATAAAGAAGCGCTGCAGAATATCTACAAACAGATAGATCAGATGGAACGTTCAAAAGTGGAAATGACCTCCTATAAGCGTTTCCGCGAATTATTCCTTCCATTTGTTCTTGCTGCGCTGGTATTTCTCTTCATCGAGATCGTACTCAGACTCACCTGGCTGAAAAAATTTCCCTGATAAGCAGGATAATGCGGACATTCGTGTTGCATGAAAGCTTTAGTGTACAAATCAACGGGTAGTTGGTATAATGTAAAAGATGGATCCGGCAAATGGTATAATGCGCGGATCAAAGGAATATTTAAGATCGACAATATCACCAGCACCAACCCTGTGGCAGTAGGCGATGAAGTAGAGATCGAGCCGGAAGACGAAAAAGAAAATACCGCCATGATCGTTGATATCGGTCAGCGAAGGAATTATATCAACCGGCAATCCCCCAGAGCAAAACATCAGCATCATATCATTGCAGCTAATCTCGATCAGTCATTACTCGTTGCAACACTAAGAGAACCCCGCACTTCGCAGGGTTTTATCGACAGGTTCCTTGTGGCTTCGGAAATGTATCACGTGAAGCCGTTGATCATCTTCAATAAAGCAGATCTGTATCGTACCAAAGAGCAGGAGCAGTTCGCTGGCCTGCAAAAGATGTATGCAGATGTTGGCTATAGTGTTTTTCTGACCAGCACGAAAGAGGGGATGGGGATCGAGCCATTGCGCGATGCCTTAGTTAATAAGACCAGCCTGATCAGCGGCCATAGTGGTGTAGGTAAATCGACGTTGCTGAATTCCTTTCTTCCAAACCTTGGTTTACGTACACAGGAAGTAAGCAACTGGAGTGGAAAAGGGATGCACACGACCACATTTGCAGAGATGTTTGACATGCCCGAAGGCGGCAGGATCATCGATACTCCCGGTATGCGTGAGTTCGGTCTGGTTGATATCACGAAACAGGAGCTTTCTCATTATTTTCCGGAAATGCGTGACCGGCTTAACAACTGCCAGTTCAATAATTGCCTGCATATGAACGAGCCTGGCTGTGCCATCAAACAAGCCACTGCCGATGGAATTATTCATGAAGACCGGTATGTGAGCTATGCGACGATACTGGAGTCAATTGGGCAGAAAAGTTATTAGAAATTTAAAAGTCAAAATTAAAAATTAAACAATCATAAGCAGAGAAGTACTGCTCCCGATTGTTTAATTTTTAATTTTGACTTTTAAATTTTTACTTATCACGCGGCAAGCTCCTGCTTCATCAGTTTCCCCGCCAGTATGCCCGCGAGTTCAACTGCCGCACCATTTTCTCTTTCGCCTGCGCCTGTCGTTTTTGTCGGGAATACAGAGATGCCGTTGTAAATATTGTAGTGGAGAGTAAGGGTTGATCTTTTGAATTTGAAATCCCAGTTGATCGAATCAAACTCGTCTTCTTTATTAAGGAATTTAATGCGAAGGTCCTGGTTAAGGATACCTGCAACATGGTAAAAGAGACTTAAAGTGCCGTAGTCGGCGATCACTGCTTCAGTGCAGCCAAGATCAGTTCGTAGGGTAACGCTCATAGTAAAACATTTGAAGGTTTAACGGTTTTTACTATAAGACCTGGATTCCAGCGTAATCGCTGCTATTCGAATGTTAACTTTTGAATTTCTTTGCTTTCCGTGCAGCTTTTTCTGCATCCGGATCTCCGCTTACCAGTTTTTCAGCGCCGACATTCTTTCCGTTGGTCGGGCAACCCGACTTATTCGACCTGAACAAACTGCACGAAGTGGCCATCGTCATAAAACAAATAAGTGCGAAGATGGCGAGAAGGTTTTTCATGCGTTTTGTATTAACAGCACTAAAATAATTCATATTCCTGGGGTGTGGTATAGTAAAAATACGGTTTTGTGATGGGTTTATTGAGGATGAAGGGGTTGTAATATTAATTTTCTGAGTTACCCGGCATTGGGCTGGCGTAGGAGTATCGCAAAGAGAACGCAAAGGGCGCTAAGTTTTTCTTTGCGTGCTCTGCGACACTCCTACGTTTCAGACACTGATCTTATTCTCCGTCCTTCTTGAACCAGCTGGAGTATTTCACATAATTATTGGCGATCCGGTTGATCTCGCCACTGATAAGCTCCTGGGAAATATCCTTAACCTTTTTAGCGGGCACGCCTGCATAGATACTTCCGGGTTCGCACACGGTATTTTCCAGGACAACCGCTCCCGCAGCAATGATCGTATTGCTGTGAACAACGACATTGTCCATTACGATCGCACCCATTCCGATCAGGACATTATCGTGCAGCGTACAGCCATGTACGATCGCGTGATGGCCTATCGAGACATTATTCCCGATCGTTGTACCATATTTCTGATAGGTGCAATGAATACAAGCGCCATCCTGCACATTTACTTTGTTCCCGAGTTTAATAAAATTCACATCTCCCCTTATCACTGAATTGAACCAGAAACTGCATTCATCACCAGTTTGCACATCACCAACGATCGTGGCATTGGGCGCGATATAACAGTCATTACCAAATTGCGGAAGCTTGTTTTCTACGGGAAGAATTAAGGCCATATAGAGAGAGGTTTTAAAGCGGGAAGATACTGCTTTTCGATGGCCGATGATCGATGCTCGTTGACCGTTGTCGGTTGACCGTTGCCCGAAGGGAAGTATTGATCAGGATGTTTTATGTGCGGCTTCACTGTCATTACCGTACAAGGTACTGTCCGGTCAACAGACAACGGACAACGGTTAACGGACAACGGTCGACGAAATTTCTTGTCCCCTTCCCCATTCTTTGCGTCCTTTGCACCAATGAATCAACGGGAACTTTTTTTACGGCATGTGGCGCAGACCTCGCCCGCACCGCTGGCACTGGAAATTGTAAAGGCAGAGGGTACGAAGTTGTATGATGCGAAGGGGAAGGAATATATCGATCTGATCGGAGGGATCAGTGTGGCCAATACGGGACACCGGCATCCCGGGGTGCTGGCGGCCATCAGGGAACAACTGGATGCCTATCTGCATATCATGGTGTATGGCGAATTTGTGGAAACGCCACAGGTGAAATATGCTCAACTGCTGGCTTCATATTTACCAGCCAGTCTTGATTCAGTTTATTTCACCAACTCCGGCGCAGAAGCGGTAGAGGGCGCGATGAAACTCGCCAAGCGGGTCACCAACCGGCCGCATATCATCGCGTTCAATCATTCTTATCATGGCTCGACGCAGGGCGCGCTAAGCATAATTGGAGATGAATACTGGCGTAATGCGTTCCGCCCTTTGCTTCCGGGTATATCGCATGAGAAGTATGGTTCTTTTGAGATGCTGGAAAAGATCACGGCAGATACAGCCTGTGTGATCGCGGAAACGGTGCAGGCCGAAGGAGGTGTACTTGCGCCTTCCGCGGAATGGATGCAGGCGCTGCGTCAACGTTGTGATGAAACCGGCACTTTATTGGTCCTTGATGAAATACAGGCCGGATTTGGAAGAACGGGTACGCTTTGGGGATTTGAAAACTTTGGCGTAACGCCGGATATCCTTTTGCTGGGTAAAGCGTTGGGTGGCGGTATGCCACTTGGGGCGTTCATCAGCAGTCGCGAAAAAATGTTCCAGCTTGCTGATGGCCCGGTACTCGGGCATATCACCACTTTCGGAGGGCACCCGGTGAGTTGCGCGGCGGGCTATGCGGCAATGAAAGCGTTGATCGGGGAGGAGATGATGACGGATGTTAAACAGAAAGAAGCATTATTCCGCTCTTTGCTGGTGCATCCTTCCATTAAGCAAGTCAATTCCTATGGATTATGGCTGGCGGTGTTGTTTGATACTTTTGAAACGAATAAGCGGGTGATTGATAAATGTATTGAGCAGGGAGTGCTGACGGATTGGTTTTTGTTTGCGGCTAATGCGCTTCGTATCTCACCTCCGCTGACAATTTCTGAAGAAGAGATCCGCAGGGCGTGTGAGGTGATACTGTCAGCTGTTTAGGATGGCGTAGGAGTAACGCAGAGGGCGCTAAGGGTCGCAACGGCCGCAAAGAGATCACTCTTCCAACAGCGAATTTCATTGCGTTCATTGCGGTCCTTCGCGCCCTCTGCGTTGCTCTTGCGCAGCTCTGGATCAGCCGGCTGAAATATCAGGACTGTATCATCGCATAGATCCACGCAGCGATCAACGCTCCTGCAATTGGCCCCGCGATGGGGATCCATGCATAACTCCAGTCACTGTTCCTTTTTCCCCTGATTGGTAAAACAAAATGTGCAAACCTTGGTCCGAGGTCCCTGGCGGGATTAATGGCATATCCGGTAGGACCACCGAGTGACAGTCCGATCCCCAATACGAGTAGAGAAACCGGAAGCGCATCCAGCGACCCCATCGTAGTAGCAGGCTTTGACATAGCCAATGCACCCAGTACGAGCACAAAACTGCCGATGATCTCGGTGATGAAGTTATAGAACGGACTTCTGATAGCTGGCGATGTACAGAACACCGCCATTTTCAGATCGGCATTGGCCGTTGCATCAAAGTGTTGCTTGTAAGCGATCCACGCAACGGATGCTCCGAGAAATGTTCCCGCTACCTGTGCGGCGATATAAGGCAAAACAAGACCTTTATCAAAGTCTGCAAATACTGCCAGCGCCAGGCTTACAGCCGGGTTCAGGTGACCACTGCCGCCAAGCGAATTGGATGCGTACACGCCCACAAATACAGACATGGCCCAGCCAAAAGAGATCACGATCCATCCGGAAGAATGTCCCTTTGTTTTTTCCAGTACAACGTTCGCCACTACCCCTGATCCAAGGAGCATCAGGAGAAAGCTGCCGATAAGTTCGCCAACGAAAGGTGTCATGCTAATAGTTTTAAGAAGGGAGTTGTTGGGTTGCAATACGATCAAAAGCCTTTAACTGGTCCGCGATCCACTGAGCATCTTTTTCAAGCAGGCTGGCCATGGCAGTGGCTACACCTGGAGCAGCCGCAACAGCTGATCTTGCATCCAGCAAAAGATGGCGGGTTCGCCTGCTGAGGTAATCTTCTACCGTCAGGCACATTTCATTGCGGACGCAATAGGCGATGTCTTCCATTGACAGGGATCTGGGATCGATTACCGGCTGATCATAACCAAACAGTTTTAATGTTTTAGTGATGCATTTCTTTTCTTCCAGCCCATTTTCTTTTATGGCGAGGTTGATCAGGTCTTCCGCCATCTTGCGATAGGTGGTCCATTTACCGCCCGTAATAGTGATCAGTCCGGAAGCACTGGTCATGATCAGGTGATCTCTCGATAAAGCTGCTGTTTTTTGTGTTTTACCTTTTACCAGTGGGCGCAAGCCGGCGAACATGCTCCTGATATCGCTTCGCTGTGGATCGCGGGAAAGATACAGGGCGGTATGTTTGAGAATGAATCCGATCTCTTCTTCCTGCGGGATAGGTTCGGTCGTAGCGTGATCGACGGGCGTGTCTGTTGTGCCGAGTACGACCTTATCATGCCACGGAACGGCAAACAAGACACGCCCGTCATCCGTGCGGGGAATCAGGACGGCCGTATTACCCGGAAGAAATTCTTTATCCACCACCAGGTGAATTCCCTGGCTTGGAGAGATCATTGTTTCGTGATCCGGATCATCCATGTTCATGATATCGTCGGTGAATACACCTGTTGCGTTGATGACGACGCGTGCCTTTATGTGATATTGTTTTTTGGTTTGTTCGTCAATAGCAACAACTCCTTCCACTTTCTGATTTGACTTCAGCAAAGCGGTGACGGGAAAATAATTGAATAGAACCGCCTGGTGGGCAGAAGCTGTTTGAGCAAGATCGATCGCTAATCGGGCGTCATCAAATTGTCCATCATGATAGAGGATCGCGCCACGCAGTTCTTCCGGGTTGAGTGTGGGTGCCTGTTTCAGCGTTTCTTCTTTTGACAGGAAGCGGGATGCACCCAATCCGAGTTTGCCTGCCATCCAATCATAGATCTTGAGGCCAATACCATAGAACGGGGTTTCCCACCATTTGTAACTGGGAAGAAGGAAGGCCTGGTTATGTACCAGATGTGGCGCATTCTGTAAAAGGAGGCCACGTTCTCTTAAAGCTTCCATTACCAGCTTGATATTCCCCTGCTGGAGATAGCGGACACCGCCGTGCACCAGTTTTGTGCTGCGGGAGGATGTGCCGCTTGCAAAATCATGTTTCTCCAGAAGAAGGGTTTTGAAACCCCTGGAGGCTGAGTCAACTGCTGCGCCAAGACCGGTTGCTCCGCCACCTATAATGACAAAGTCCCAGACACTATGATGATCGAGCTGTTGGAGTTGATGCGTTCTGTTCATGTTTATTTATTATCGGCCCATGCAATAGAAGCGCTGACGGCACGATGCCATCCTTTGATCAGTTCAGTACGCTTGCTGTCGTCAAGCGATGGACTGAACACTTTATCGGCTTTCCATTGCTGTTGAATGTCCGAGGAGTTTTTCCAGTAACCTACTGCGAGGCCTGCAAGATAAGCAGCGCCCAATGCGGTCGTTTCGGTGATCATCGGTCTGATCACATTTGTGTTCAGGATATCGCTTTGGAATTGCATCAGCTGATTGTTGATCGTAGCGCCGCCGTCGACTCTTAACTCCTGTATGCGGATCCCTGCATCGGCTTCCATTGCCTTGAGCACATCTTGCGTTTGATAGGCGATGCTGTCCAGTGCAGCACGCGCGATATGCGCTTTGCTGCTTCCGCGGGTGAGTCCGAATATACTGCCCTTGGCATACGCGTTCCAGTAAGGTGCACCGAGGCCGGCAAATGCTGGTACCACATATACACCATTTGAGTCAGCCACCTGTGCGGCAAGCGCTTCCACTTCCGCTGATGTTCTGATGATGCGAAGTTCATCCCGCAGCCATTGTACAACGGCTCCTGCGATGAACACACTGCCTTCGAGTGCATAGTGGATCTTATCATTGATCTTCCAGGCAATGGTAGTAAGAAGGTTATTATTTGACATGATCGCTTTCTCTCCTGTATTCATCAGCATAAAGCAGCCTGTTCCATATGTATTCTTGACCATTCCGGGAGAAATGCATTGCTGTCCGAAAAGGGCGGCCTGCTGGTCACCGGCAATGCCGGCAATGGGGATCCTTGAATCGGGAATAAAACTTCCTGTTACACCATAGATCTTACTGGAAGGTTTTACTTCAGGAAGCAGGCTGCGTGGGATGGTGAATAGTTCGAGGAGGTCATTATCCCATTCTCCGGTATGAATGTTCAGCAGGAGTGTACGGGAAGCGTTTGATACATCTGTGATATGCAATTCCCCGCCGGATAATTTCCAGGCAAGCCAGGTATCGATGGTGCCGAAGGCGAGTTCACCGCGACCGGCTTTTTCGCGTGCCCCGGGAACATTGTCAAGGATCCATTTTAGCTTGGTTGCGGAGAAGTAAGCGTCAATGACGAGCCCGGTACGTTCACGGATGATGTTTGCCAGTCCGGCAGTTTTGAGTTCATCACAAAAAGAAGCCGTGCGCCTGTCCTGCCAAACGATAGCGGGGTAGATCGGTTTGGAGGTCTTACGGTCCCACACAACAGTGGTTTCCCGTTGATTCGTAATGCCGATGCCGGCCACCTGGCGCATGGTGATGTTGGCTTTGGCTACGGTTTCAGCAAGTGTACCATATTGAGTGCTCCAGATTTCTTCCGCGTCATGCTCTACCCAGCCCGGTTTAGGAAAATGCTGTTTGAACTCTTTTTGCGCCATGCTGACGATGTTCCCCTGCTGATCAAACAGCATACTTCTGCTGCTGGTAGTGCCCTGATCGAGAGCGAGTATATAAGTTGAAGGCATGCAATCCCTTTTGAAGCTTTAAGTTATGGATTTTTTCCTGGTTAAGTAAGCGTCAACCGGATACCCTGACGGGCCAGTAGGGACCGAAGGCAAATTAAAAATTCAAAATTAGAAAGTAAAAAATCCGGAAAGAGAGAGGTGTCCCGCCTCGTTCCGGATTTTTTACTTTTTAATTTGTTCTCGATCGTTATTGAAAGCTGGCTCAGAGAATTATTATTTCCCGAAAACCTGAAAAAAAACTTGGAGATGCGGCATCGCTTACTTTACTTTGTATTTCAAAGTGCTTTTTTATGAGCTCAGAAAACCAGCCATTGGATAGTTTACAGGATGTACGGGATATCCGGAAAATGATGGAGCGGTCAAGCCGGTTTACCTCGCTAAGTGGTTTAAGTTGTGTGGCAGCGGGCATTTGCGCGATGGCGGGAGCGTGGCTGGCGCGTTATTTTATGGGTGGATATTATGGCGATGATCTTTCCCGCTGGATATATTCTGATGATTCATTCAGTTTGTTGCGGACCCAGTTATTATTGACTGCTGCCGGCACATTTGGAGCAGCATTACTGGGTGCATTTTTCTTTACCTGGAGAAAAGCGAAAGGTCATGGCGAAACCCTGGGAAATCATGCTTCGCGCAAAGTATTCTGGAGTATGGCTGTGCCGCTGATCACGGGCGGGGTGTTTACACTGGGAATGTTACATCACAATGAATGGCATTTTGTGGCGCCTGCCTGCCTGGTTTTTTATGGACTTGGTCTGGTGAATGCAGGAAAATACACCGTTGCGGATATACGTTATCTTGGCTACTGTGAAATTGCGCTTGGTTTGGTGAATGTGTGGTTCACTCAGCGCAGCCTGTATTTCTGGACATTGGGTTTTGGTGTGTTGCATATTGTTTATGGTGTGATCATGTGGTGGAAGTATGAAAGGGCGAAAGCCTAGGAGAGCAAGGATGGAGGATGACAGATATGATTGCACTATGAAATAATGCCGGAACCGATAGGATCAAAGGCGGATCGCCTGAATGAACAAAGACACTTGTTAATACTGCTGAGTTAAACTGGTTATGAAGAATCCGATAACAGGGTTAAATAAAATTTTTGACAACCGTATCCGGCTTGGAGTGATGAGCGTGCTCGTTGTAAATGAAGAAGTGAGCTTCAACGATCTCAAGCAAATGCTGGAAGTGACGGATGGTAACCTGGCCACACATCTCGTGAGCCTGGAAGAAAATGGGTATATCAAAGTGCACAAGGGATTTATCGGAAGAAAAACAAATACTACATACTCTGTAACGAAAATTGGTGAAAAAGCTTTCAGTGATCATATCACTGCTCTCGAAAACATGATCAAAGGATTCAAGTAATTTTTTTTGCCCCTATACTTTGTAATTCAAAGTGCTTTTTAATATGGAAAATAAAATAGTAATCATTCGCAGGTGGACGGTCTTCTTTATGGTGTCACTTTTTTTAAGTGGCCTGACAGCGATGCCTGCAGAGACTGAGCTTGCCTGGCTTACCGGATGGATCGGTGATGGGACGGCTATCGGGTTCTGGTTGCATAAGGTATATGCAGCTCTTGCTGAAGCAAATGAACGGGCTCCATTCCTTGCTTATGGGTACGACTGGCTGGCCTTTGCTCACTTTATGCTGGCCTTGCTTTTCATTGGTGTGTACAGGGATCCTGTTCGTAATAAATGGATACTTGAGTTTGGTATGATAGCCTGCTGGTGCGTGGTGCCTTTTGCGATGATTACGGGCTACTATCGCGGCATTCCGATAGGATGGAGGTTGATCGATTCCATGTTTGGTGTGATTGGGTTGATACCACTGACCATTTGCTACAGGAAAGTGCTTGCAATGGAAAAACAAATTGCTGATCAAAAAATAGTCACAATATGAAGATTCATGTATTTAACACCTGGATACTTGCGCATGGACTGCATCCATTTGCTATGGTCGCAATGTTTATTGCAGGAGGAACGGCAGATTCAATGGTGATGGAGGATGTCTATATTCTTCTTTTTATGTCATGTGTTGCAATGCTCCTTGCTATTCCCACCCTTTTTGTTTCATGGTATGTGTTGCCAAAAATTTTAAGGCTTCCATCTTCATTGCTAAACCGTTTTTTTATCTGGTTAGCATCCGGTTGTGCAATAGTGGTGATCAATGCTGGTGTTGCTCTTGCTTTGGTTTTTAGAATGGGGGCCGAAGAGGTCATCATTGCTGTGCCTGCGCTTGTTGCAACTTTTGTCGCTCTCTGTGTCCGCTTCAAGTCATTTATCAAACTGGCGGCGGAGTATGACAGACCTGTGGAACCCGAACTTAATTAACATCCGATCAAAAGAATTGCTGAATAATGAAAACGAATTTATATAAACACCTTTTATACACCTGGTTGCTTTCGCATCTCCTGCATCCGCTGATGTTTTTTATCGATTGCCAACTCGTGCAGTCAAATCAACTATTCTTCTCCTGGGAGCCATCTTCGATAATTGCTTTCAGTGCGTTTGGGATACTGGTATCTGTGCCCGCTGCTTTTATCTCGATGTTTTCACTGCGGATACTTGTGAGGTCTGATCTGCCTGTTCGTCTTTCTTTTATTACCTGGCTGATCGTTGTGCCGCTTTCTGCCGCAGCCGGGGGCGCATTTGTCATGAAGTTTGTTGTGGGTTTTTTTGATCCCACTTTCCTCGGAATTTTTGTTCCGGGAATGATGGCAGGTGTTGCGTCGGTACTGATACGATACAAACAATTCGCAAAACTGGTTCGCTCCGTAAACGATAAAAGCGTTCCGTCATACGGTCAATTTTACTACGGAAGATAAAAATGGTTTTTATGAGGAATAGAATGTATGCCCATTTCACCTATACATGGTTGCTCGCGCTTTTATTAAATGCGGTGGTTTACTCTGTATTTATTGCTGAGTTGCATGACGGACAGTCGAATGTTTTTGGTGCGTTGGCATTTGTGTTTAATTTTTTTGCTGGCGGGTTGTTCTATTCCCTGCCGACCGCGTTTCTGACAATGTTTTTTTTGCGATGGATCTTGTGTTCTTCTTTACGCCATTCTTTTACAGCTTTTCTAATATGGTGTTTCGCCGTCTGGTTTTCGATACTGATCTTCCCTTTCCTGCTTTCCCTTTTGTTTTTAGGAAACGTTTTTGTCGATGGAGTATTCCTGTTTGTTCCGGCCTTAATAGCATCGACACTAACTCTGGCAGCGAGGTTCGCAAAGTTTGAGCACTTATTCATTTTGTTTCGCAGGAAACGAATCTTTCACCCGCAAAAACAATCGGTTAAATGAAAACTTCTTCCGTTGATCACCTGGCGAATACCTGGCTGCTTGCAAATCTGATACAAGCTGTGCTGCTGGTTGCTTATGCAATGGCCCAATTGCCGATGAGTTATGTATTGTTTCCTGTGATACTATTCTGCCTGGCGGGACTGGTATTTTCGATCCCCGCGTTTGTCGCCGGATATTTCTGCCTGGATCTGGTAGCGGATGCGCATCTTCCGCTTAACACGCGTTTTCTGGTATGGCTTATCGTATGTCCAACGATTGTGCTGGTGGAAGGAATTATCTGCTTCCCTGTCTTTCATATAGAAGGTTTAAGCAGCCTGATTTTTTGTGCTCCCGGGATAGCTGCTGCATTCCTTGCTGTTCTTTTCCGCTATAAGGCATTTATAATGCTCGCCTCACGAAATGAAAGAAAGGAAATAACATGAAACAAACATCATTAACACTCAGATCCCGCATGTCCAGCTTCAGGTTTGCAGCAAAAGGCATCTGCCGTTTCTTTCATGAAGAAGCAAATGCAAAAATACATCTGGCGGCCACGGTTGTTGTCATTGCCGGGATCATCTGGTTTCGCATTACAGGAGCAGAATTGATCGCATTGGTGATCGTTACTGGTCTTGTATGGGCTGCTGAGATCATGAATACAGCCGTCGAACACCTGGTCGATCTTGTTTCACCAGGCTTTCATCCTAAAGCGGGTCTGATAAAAGATCTGTCGGCAGGCGCGGTCCTCGTGTTGTCAATAACGGCGCTAATAACGGGTCTGTTCATTTTTATTCCCAAAATCATTCATTATGCAGTATAGATCTTTTCTGAAGAAAATAGAAAGCCAGACTTTTTCTTTATCCCAGTGGTTGCTGATCTCTTCCGCATTCAGCTGCCTGCTGTTGGCGGCGAGGGTGATCGTCACCGGGGAGAATACGTTTCTTTTCCTGATCTGGAATTTGTTCCTGGCATTCATTCCTTATGCGATCAGTGAGTGGCTGAGCGGTCGCATACGGGTGATGGAAAACAAGGTATTGCTGGCTCTTGTACTGACCGTCTGGCTGTTGTTTATTCCAAATGCCTTTTATATCGTGACGGACCTTTTTCACCTGCATGAGTTTGGCGATGTGCCGGGATGGTTTGATCTCGCGCTGATCTTCTCTTTTGCATGGAATGGATTATTGTTGGGCGTATTGTCTGTCCGGCGAATCGAAACGATCCTGCAGGTGATCACCGGCAGATCATTTTCACTACTGTTCGTGTTTTTTGTAATGTGGCTGAATGCGTTTGGCGTTTATATAGGAAGATACCTGCGATTCAATTCCTGGGATGTGATCTCCAAACCTTTTTCACTGTTCAGTGATCTCTTTGATATCATTATTCATCCGTTGAAATACAGGATGGACTGGGGGATGATCTTCGTCTACTCCATGTTTATGACCGTGCTTTACCTAACACTGAAAAAAGCAGCCCGTCAGTTTTAAAATAAAACTTCAAACCCAACATTATATGGAATCAATGGTGCAACAAGCTGTACAAAAAAGTAAGATCTTCTTCAAAGCCCTTATGATCGGAGGCCTGATACTGTTATTATTGATACCGGCAATGCTTGTAGAGAATCTGGTAAAAGAAAGAGAAGAACGGCAGAAAGAAGCGTTTGATGAGGTGAGCAGCAAATGGGCCGGAACACAGAATGTAACTGGGCCTGTATTGGTGCTGCCTTACAACGAAGCCGTCACCAATAGCTCCGGTGCTGTTGTCCATCTTCGTAAGCAGGCGTATATCCTGCCAGATAAACTAACGGTGGAAGGAGATCTTCGGCCTGAAGAAAGACACCGGGGTATTTACCAGGTGATGCTTTATTCTTCTGCGCTCAATATTTCCGGTCAGTTCAATTCAATTCCATTGAAAGAACTCAGGATCGATCCATCGAACGTGCTATGGAATGAAGCGCATGTCTGTGTCGATCTTCAGGATGCACGTGGATTAAAAGAGGAGATGCAGTTGAAATGGAATGATTCAGTAGTGACATTAAACCCTGCCACTGTTGATAATGCCGTTATGAAAAAAGCGTTCACTGCGCCGGTTACGGTAAACCCTGACGGAAGGATATCTTTCTCTTCAACGCTTCAGTTCAATGGGTCCAGAGAACTGCTGTTCACACCTGTGGGAAGGGAGACAACTGTAAAGGTAAACTCTACCTGGCCTGAGCCAAGCTTTACCGGCGGACAGTTGCCTGATCACAAGGTGAGCAAGGAAGGGTTCACGGCAACCTGGAAAAGTCTTTCTCACACGCGCACATTCCCGCAGGCATGGAAAGAAACTTCCTACAACCTGGAAGGAGCTTCGTTTGGAACGGCACTGTTCATTCCTGTGAATGGTTATCAGAAGACAATGCGTTCAGTAAAGTATGCGATTCTTTGCATTGTGCTGACATTCGCAGCATTTTTTATCATAGAAATGGTGAATAAGAGATCAGTGCATCCGATCCAGTATGGATTGGTGGGGGTTGCATTATTGATGTTCTATACCTTGTTATTATCCTTCTCGGAGTATATCGGTTTCAATATGGCCTATGTTGTAGCCACCGTGGCCACCGTTGGTTTGATCGGGTGGTTTGTCAAAGGCGTACTGTCGTCTGGCAAACTGAGCTGGCTGCTTTCCATTCTCCTCGTTTTGTTATATGGCTATGTATTCACGATCCTTCAGTTGCAGGATTATTCGCTGCTGCTCGGAAGTATCGGATTGTTTGCGACACTTGCGGTGATCATGCATTTCTGCCGGAAGATCCAATGGTAATTTTAAAATGTATTGTTATGCTCTTTAAACACTGGAAAGAATATTACGAACAGAACAAAACTCATTTTGCGCATATTGATCTTGATCGGCCTGATGAACTGACGGAAGAAGAGAAGCTGGTCATCTCTTCTTCGCTTCAGCAATTCCAACGGGGCGAACATTCCGAAGGGAAGCATCTCTATGCGTTTGCGCAGAAGTTTGGAGACCCGGATTACCTGGATTGCATCCGGCTTTTTATTCCGGAAGAACAGCGTCACGCAATGGTACTGGCTGCATATATGAAACGAAAAGGTATTCCATTGTTGCGCGGACATTGGGTGGATAATGTGTTTCGCTGGTTAAGAAAGCTTTCCGGCATTGAGAATACGGTTCGTGTATTGCTGGTGGCAGAGATCATTGCTAAGGTTTATTACCAGGCATTGTTCAATGCGACATCATCCGGTTTGTTGAGGGATATCTGTCAGCAGATCCTGAAAGATGAAGATCAGCATATTCTTTTCCAGTGTGATGCGTTGAAACAATTTCAACGAAAAAGATCGCTGTTTGGCCGTTGGTTCTTTTCCGGATCTCAAATGATACTGATGACCGGTACAACGGTCATAGTATGGTGGCATCACCGGAAGGTACTTTATCGCGGAGGATATAATTTCCGGAAGTTTCTCAAGAGAACATTTACTGTTTTTACTGAAACCAATACCTATATAAATCATCGGGAGAATGCCGGAGCAGTTTTTCCGGTATAATAAATCCCTCCGTTCCGTATGAAATTTCCAGGTTTTCTCATCCAGTATCATTGAAAAGCATTCTTAAAGATGCAGAGAGCGATGAGTGACCGGGAGCGTGATCCATGACAAAAACCTGAATGCCCATGCGTCAGCTATTGTACGTTGGATCCGGATGAAGACCGGTCATCAGTCTTTCAAACGTGTCTTTAAGCAGATCCGGTATTTCGATCAATTCAATCATTAACCAAACCCTTACCTATGCGATGAGTTGGACCGGAAGAGAATCGATCGAACCTTACCCTTTTTTTAGCTGCCGGTCAACCACCATCTATCTTATTCCCTGTGAAAATGAAAAAGGTCCTTCGCGAAAGCAAAGGACCTTTGTATTTTGAGTGGATCGTGTGTTTAGAAATCCACGCCCATTGCGAAGTACCACATTGGTTTGTTCCGGAAGATGCCATTCATTTCCCATGCTGCATCAACGCGGAGGAAGTATCCGAGGATGGTGCTGCGGGCTCCGAATCCATATCCACCAGCAAATGGTCCGATACCGCCGGCCTGGAAGCGTACGGTAGGTGCGTTTGCATTGTTGGTGCTGAACACATTTTCAGGGCGTCTGATATTCTTCAGTCCGCCTTCCCATGCCGTACCGAAGTCGATGAACTGGGTCAGCTGGAAGTTGCGGAGGAACGCGTTGTTGATCGGTCTGTTGAAGAATGTAGTGAAAATCGGCAAGCGGATCTCACTGTTGATCACTACGGCGTTGTTACCATTTGCGATATTCTGACGGAAGCCGCGCATATTAACTGCGAGTGACTGATAGGTATAGAGTTTTGTCGGAGGGTTATTGTCCATGAATTTCGGACTGAACCAGTTGTCTACACCGCCGAGGTAGTAAACCACCTGCTGATCACCGAATGAGAAGTCACCTGCGGCACGAACAGCCCAGATCAGGTTGCGGTAAAGAGGCAGGTAATGACGTGCATCAAAGCCGACGTTGAACATGGTCTTGCCCTGGTTTTGCAACAGCTGGATGCGGGTTTGCTGGCTCATCTGCATAAACCAGTCCGCATAGATCCTGTAGCGCAGGCCATGCCAGATATTCGTTGCGGGTGTGATAGCGTCATCATATACGTATTCAAGGCTGAGCTGGCCATATGTTGTTTTAACATCATTCACTTTTGCCGTGGTACGGTCCAGTGCATACGCTACACCACGATCAAAGCGGGGACCGATCGTTGCACGCAAACTGCGTGTTTTATCAAACGGATAGCGCAGGCGAACCAGATAGTAGTTGGAGAAATTCTTACCATCGTATACGTCAATGCCGTTCGGGTTGGCTGGTGTTTCGTTGGAGAACACAAATCCGCTGGTGGAGCTGCGATAGTAGGTAAAGCCCCAATCGAGCCGTCTGCGCATGTTATAGAACTCAAACAATACGTCGTTATCGCGCAGGTTTGGTGCAAGGCGGATACCTCCGGTGAATTTCACATCTTCCATCAGGTCTGATGTTCCAAGGCGGATAAGGCCGTTGAAGTCATTCCCATTGGAAAGGTTGATCGGGCCGGAGCCATAACCATATGGCTGAAACCTGTTGATCGCCAGTACAGAGTTGTTGAATCCGACAACCGCGTAATCAGCGAAGAATTTCCGGGGGCGGTATTCATACAGTTTGGCTTTACCGAGTATAGTTGGCTGTACAACTTCCTGCGCTTCGATGACCCTGCCCAGTTGGGTCGTATCTTTCTTCTCGTCGGCAAATTCACTCTGGAAGAAGTCGGTCTGCTTAGCGGTGGTATCCGCTGTTGTGCCTCTTGACGGGGAGGTACGGTTTTTTTTCCGTTTATCCTCGTCTATGATCTGTTTCATGTATTCGGTAGGCTGAGCTCTTACGTTCCGGCGGCGTAATGCATTTTCATCCACCTTCAGCCGGTAAAGAAGTTTGGCGTCACCAAGCTGAACCACTTCACTCACCTGCTGGTTGTCTCCGGCTGTTCGTGTTTCCTTCAGGCTGCTTTGATAGTTGGTCAGCGGGAAGATATAAGAAGAGTCATTGGTGATAGAAACGAAGCCAACTGAGTCTATATCTGTTTTATCCCATTCTTTCAGAAGGCTGTCCACATCTTTCAGTGATGGGTTGCGCAATACTTCATCTCCGATGAATATCAGGGTATCGAGGCCTGCGCGTTCTGTTCGGAAGAAGCCGGCATAACGGTTATTGATACCGTTCTCATCACTTACAAAGGTGAAGTGTGAAGTATTGTATTGAGACGGAAAGCGTGCGTTCCCGAAGTTGACCGATGTGAGCTGGGAGATCTGTTTGAAATCTGATTTGTTCCAGTTGTCTACAAGGAAAATGTTATAGTGTTTTGCAGGCAGGGAATCTTCATGCGATACAGCGTTGGCAGAAGGCCTGTTACTTGCGTAGATGATCCCGGTTTTGTTAGGGAAGGCCACGAAGGACGGATCCAGGTCATCGTATACGTCATTCGTGATCTGATCGTATGATTGTTTGTCGATCTTGTATGTGTAGATATCTGTTTGACCGCTGCGGGTCGCACTCATCAGGAGCGTATTGTTGTCCAGCATGAACTTCACATCCTGTACCTGGTTGAACATCGGCAGGTCCTGTTTGAAGATCTTTACGCGGTTAAGGGCGTCATAGATGAACATTCTCGGTTTGCCGTACTGGCTGTAGATCACAGCGAGGCGGGTTCCTTTGCCATCCCATGCGAGGATCGGATAGTTCGGATTCTTTTCTTCTTCGCGTGAGCGATGACCAAAGCGCAGGAGCACTTTACGGTTAACGAAGTTTTCGTTCAGGACCACTGTATAGATCCCCTGTTTGTATTCAACAACGGCATAAGTGAAACTCTTCGGGTTAGGATTTGCGTTGAAGCGGATATAATCTTTCTTACCAACGATCTCGCTGATCCCCAGCTGGCCTTTCGGTGCATTTTTCCGGCTGCGGATGTCTTTGTAATACTGCTGGGGAACATCAAGCATGAAGTCTTTCAGCAGGTCTTTGAATTTCTTTTTGGTAACTTTTTCTGAAGCGTTGTTCAGGTTGCGATAGATCCGGCTGAGGTAAAGAAAATAGGTTACTTTATTCTTTCCGTATTTATCTGCCAGGTATTTCCAGAAGCCATGGCCGGCCAGAAGAGGCTTGTCAAAGGCGAACTGATAGAACGTATTGTATTTGCCGGAGAGCATGGTAGAGCGGAGATCGTCATCCAGAGAAGGGCTCCAGTTCTCTGCCGCGTATTCAATATAGCCGTCTGTCAGCCATTTTGGAAGATCAAGCAGGGCCTGGTTGGCTGCAAACTCTCCGAGATCATCACCAAAAAGGATGTTCTCTACAAGAGTTCGGGCGATCCCCTGTCTGATCTGGCGGCGGAGATTATCATGATTGCCGTCAAAGTAAACCAGCATTTTGTTATTGACCAGTTTGGTTACACCGCCGGTATTCTGCCAGTCGATGCCCATCCCGATATTGGATTGCTGCAGTTCGTCAAAGTTGTTATACACCACAATATTGGTGCGTCGCTGCATGCCGTATTCAACAAACTCTTCCAGTTGGGGTAGTTCTGTTTCAGCGATCTGGGCAACGTACTTGCCGAGCCCGAGACCATCCTGACTGAAATAAGTGTTGAAGTTATTTGTTTGATAATACCTCCACTTGAACTTCTGGTATTGCACACGGTTTTTGCCAAACTCAACGGTGCCTACCTGAGCGTAAGAAGCCAATCCTGCACATAAAAGGATGCCGGTGACCAGAGCCTTCATTTTGCTATTCATCAGGGAATGTTTATTTTTTAAAAAGCTTTCGCAACGCCCCTTCCGGTTTGTTATTCTTTTATTGTTATCATCACGATGCCGGAACTTCGATGGCTGCATAAGGTATTATGTTTCTTATTCTGTTTAATCGAAAAAATCATGGGACTTGTTGCCCGGTAGGTAGCGGTCAAAGGCAAAAACATAACAGGTGCTATATAAGCCCGCTGTTTTACTTTTGCCTTTAGTTTTGGTTGTCAGGATTACAAATTTACCGGATTCGCCCTCAATTTTAAAAATACGAAAAACCGATCATGTTAACTGTTAAGACATTCACTTTTAACCCAGTCCAGGAAAATACCTACCTTCTGTATAACGAACGCGGGGAATGCTGCATTATTGACCCGGGATGTTATTTTCAGGAAGAACGGGAAAAATTGCAATCGGCGATCACTTCGCAGTCCCTGAAACCCGTGCTGCTCTTGAATACGCATGGTCACCTCGACCACGTATTTGGCAATAAATTCATATTTGAGACCTGGGGACTGGTTCCGCATATCCATGAAAAAGAGAAACCGGTGCTTGAGATGGTGCCGGCAGCGGCGGAACGCTGGGGGCTGCCATTTGATCATTACGAAGGGGAGTACCAGTTTATCCCGGAAGATCAGCCCATATTGGTGGGTGAAGACCGGCTGGACGTCCTTTTTACCCCGGGACATTCTCCCGGAAGCTTGTCCTTTTACTACGAGGCGGGCGGGTTTATCATTGGGGGTGATGTGCTATTTGACCGGAGCGTCGGCCGAACGGATCTTCCCGGTGGCGATCCGGCAACGCTGTTGAACAGCATTCAGACAAAATTTTTTACACTTCCGGACGAAACAAAAGTGTATTCGGGGCATGGACGGGTGACCACCGTCGGGTTTGAAAAGATGAATAACCCTTTTGTGAAGATGTTCTGAAGTGGATGAGATTGAGTGGCGTGGGAGTCTGGGGAGTTTAAAAAGCTGTTCTGCATTAGCCATTTTCTTAAAATCTGCGGGAGCCTGCGCCTTCCGGTTAAAAAGGAATGTCCTAATGGTAGCTCTTACATCCCGGGGCCGGGGTTATTTATAAAGCAATTTTCCCACCACCGGCATGTTCTTCAACTCTTTTTCTTCCACTCTTACGATCAGCCAGGTGAAGAATCCCAGCAGCAGGGTAGCGGTAGCGAGGTTGAACCAGCGGTTCGGCCAGAGGTAGACGAGGCCGAGGTGAATCAGATATAGCAGCACTACCAACACGATATAGGTGATCAGTTTTTTTCGTGCATAAGGAACCGGGTAGTGTTTTTGTCCCATTACATAGCTTACCACCATCATAAACAGGTAGCAGCTGAAGGTTGCGATGGCAGCGCCGAGATAGTAAAGACGCGGGATCAGCAGGATATTCAGCACGATCGTCAGTACCGCACCGGCCAGCGTGATAAATGCCCCGCTCATGTTCTTATTGGAAAGTTTATACCAGATGCTCAGGTTGTAGTAGATCCCAAGAAAAATATTACCAAGTGCAAGAAGGGGAACAATGTTCAGTCCGACCATCCAGGCTGGTTTATCGATCGCTTCAAAGAACCAGGCGAATACATCGATGTAAAGGCTGATGAATAAGAACATAAAGCAACAGGCGATCACAAAGAATTTCATTACGCGGGCATAGGTACGTTGCGGATTCTCTTCTTTGGAACGGCTGAAGAAAAAGGGTTCGGCGGCCATCCTGAATGCCTGGATCATGATGGTGACGAGGACGGCGATCCGATAGATCTGTCCGAACAGACCCAGCTGTGTTTTCGCTTCATGCTCCGGCAGGTCAACCACGTGCTGATAGATCAGCCGGCTCAGCATATCGTTGACCATGCCACCCATGCCAACGATCACCAGCGGATAGGCATAATGCATCACTTTTTTCCATAATGCAGCGTCAAAGCGGAAACGGATCTCGGTGAATTCTTTTCTTAGTATAAAGAATGTAAGGATACTGCCGCAAAGGTTTCCTATCAGGTAATAACTGATCCGGTTATTTTCGTTGTAGATAGTGCCGAGGAAACTATCGCGGTGGCTTTGTACATACTTGTGAATAAAACCGAGAAAGATGATCACGACGGCAATATTCATCACAACGCCGGCAATTCTGGCGAACGCGTATCGTTTTGGCCTGTTCTCCTGGCGCAGCCGCGCAAAAGCAAGCGTAGAGATGGCATCGAAAAAGATAATGCCCGCCATTAATGTGATATACTCAGGATGATTCTCGAGGCTTGCCCAACGCGCGATCGTATTCCTGAATAATAATAGAAGGATCGTGAACAGGATCGTTGACCCGATCAGTGATACCGAAAGTGTATCATAAAGCTTTTTCTTATCACCCTCCTGGGAAAACCTGAAATAGGCGGTTTCCAGTCCATAGGTGAATAACACATTTAAAAAAGGAATGATGGCATACACCTGTGTCAGATCTGCGGTTGTAGCAGGTTGTGCGAACAACAGGGGTAAAGACAGGTTCATCAGATAGCCCAGGAAACGGCTGGCGATCGTGGGAACGCCGTACCAAAGAGTTTGTCCTGCCAGTTTTTTAATGCCGCTCAAGGGATAATGTCTTTTTTATGGATGCACAAAGAACGGTGATTTGGCGGATTTATTGGCTATGGGTTTTGAGAGAACGCGCAGACGCGGATCCGCATGCCGCTTTTCTTTCAGCTGCATTGAATACGATGAAAGATCATCGGCTGGGCTTTATGTATCTGTAAAAACAATGCAAAGCTGAATGTTGCTGTTTGCCATGGGCCATGGTCCTGGTCAAGTGGGATTCCAGTATTACGGGCAGTTAGATCGTACGTTGCCATTATAGCGAATATAGAGCGTTCTTATATAAACATCGGATATGTGTCCCGTAAACATCCCGTTATCTTCTCGTCAAAGTCTCGTAAAGGTCAGGTAAACATCAGTTAAACATCAGGCAGACATCAGGGAAATATCAGGGAAATATCAGGAAAACATCAGGCGAAACTTCGGAAAAACAGTCAGCATCTGGCGGGCTTTTAGAGACCAGGATGTTTTGGATGCAAAGATCCTCCCTTATCGCGCAAGCCTGCTGCAAGATACAAAACCGTGTGGGATGATGCAAGAGAATGAGCGGCGTAGTGTGAAGACTGTTGCAGAATTGTCATTGCTGTTCAGCGGTCCCATCTATGGTTTGGAGAATCGTGGATCCAGGAGAAAGCTCGAGTCTGTCAGTGTTCTCAGGAATAGCGCAATGTTCGTTGCTTCGGTATTGGTCAAAGAAATACCATTTGTCAGTGCGGGATCGAGGCTGGGACTTTTTTGCACGCCGGTGCGGTAATGATCGAGGCATTGCGCAAGTGTATTGAAACGTCCGTCGTGCATGTAATTGGAAGAGATATAGACATTGCGCAGCGTCGGCACTTTAAATTTCAACGAATCCTGCGATAGCCCGGTGATCCGAAGGCGGCCGAAGTCGTTCAGGATTGGGTCCACAGGCAGGCCGGTGTTACGAAAACTATAATCGGTGAACATTGGTTCGGGATGGCAGCCTGCGCAGTTTGTCTGAAAAAGCGCATACCCCGCGGTTTCATTTGCCGTAAAGCTGGCTTCCCCTTTTTTTACACGATCGTATTTGGAATTGGCGGAAGTCATGTAGCCGGTAAACTGCGCAAGGGCTTTCAGCAAATGATCGGGAGTAATGAATTGCGTGCGGAATACTTTACGGAAGAGCTCCCGGTATCCGGCATCCTTCTGCAGCTTGCTGATCACGACCTGGAATGTTTCACCCATCTCAAGATGGCCTGTGATGGGGTGTACGGCTTCTGTAAAGAGAGTGCTGAATTCTCCGTCCCAGTGAAAACTGTTCTGCCAGACGAGATTGAACAGCACCGGTGCGTTGCGAAGT
Source organism: Terrimonas ginsenosidimutans (assembly GCF_022012415.1). GTDB lineage: Bacteria > Bacteroidota > Bacteroidia > Chitinophagales > Chitinophagaceae > Terrimonas_A > Terrimonas_A ginsenosidimutans. The sequence continues at coordinate 27,194 of NZ_JAKLTR010000027.1, read as the reverse complement.
GTATGTGAATTGTGGACACCGTGGCTCCGGTCATGTTCATAGGTGCCAAATCCGGCAATCTGCTGATGACAGGAAGAGCAGGGGTGAAGTCCGTCCACGGAGAGACGGCCATCATAGAACAGTTTCCTTCCCAGTTCAAAGCCTTCTTTGGTCAACGGGTTATCTGCAAAACGGTAGACAGGATCGGGGAATCCTTCCGGGATCTCAAGCTGCATAAAGCTAAGGTTACCGGGGTTGTCATTTTTCCTGCATGAGCCAACAAGGTATGGCAGGAGTATGACGATGCCGGTGAGGGATAATATGGCGGATAGGATGTTCTTCACTGTGTCGAAAGCTATTGGCCAAAGCCATTTGGTTAATCCAACTTGCTTGTTACAATGCAACAGTCGTTCGATGGCCGGTCTTCGCGCGTTCAGCGATGAGGGACCATCTTCTCTTAAAAATCCCTGAACTTCTGCCGGCCCGATTTGATCTCAGATTTCCTTTTTTTCGATTCTATGCGACGTTCTTTTGAAGCTTTGCTGACCTTAGTTGCGATGCGGGCTTTCTTTTTTGTCAATGCATGCCGGACAAGCTCATTGATCTTCTTTACCGCTTCTTCTTTGTTGGACAGTTGTGTACGGTGTGTTTGCGCTTTTACCTGCAATTGCCCATCGGCATTGGTTCGGTTCGATAATTTTTCAGTAATGATGGCCTTTTGTTCTTCGCTGACCAGCACTGAGCCTGCGATATGCCATGATGCGATCACTGCGGTCTCCACTTTATTTACATTCTGGCCGCCTTTTCCTCCGCTTCGGGTGGTTTGAAAACTTATTTCTTTTTTCAGATCGATCATGGTCATTTACGCTGTGGCGTCTATTTTTGAAGGCATAAAGATACGTTTTATGCGGGCTGTTATTCAACGGGTAAAAAAAGCAAGCGTCACCATTGAGGGAATACAAAAATCGGCCATCAGCGGCGGGCTTTTGGTATTTCTGGGCGTAGAGGATACCGATACGCCGGAAGATGTGCAATGGCTTAGCGGAAAGATCATTAATCTTCGTGTGTTCAATGATGAGCAGGGCGTGATGAATGTTTCAGTAAAAGAGCATGGAGGCGAGGTGCTTCTTGTCAGCCAGTTCACGCTTCATGCGTCCACTAAAAAAGGAAACCGGCCTTCTTATATCCGTGCCAGCAAACCTGATCATGCGATACCTGTGTACGAAGCGATGATAAAACAATTATCCACCGATCTTGGCAAAGAGATCGGCACAGGCAGCTTTGGTGCAGATATGCAGGTAGAGTTATTGAATGATGGACCGGTGACGATACTGATCGATACTAAAAACCGCGAGTAATGCGAATATTCGCGGCCATTCGTCATCATTAATGTATTCCGACGCGTTCGGAGTATACTTTGCCATCATTCAGCTGTATTCTGATGAACAGGACCTTGTCATTGACGGTGAGGCGGAAATTATAGCTCCCGGCATTGATCTCTTTTTGCTCAAGAATGCGGTTGCCGTTGGCGGACCATACCATAATGCTCTTAATGTCTTTGTTGCTTTTGATCGTGATCTGCCTGCCGGAAGTGAGGATGCGGTAAGGTTTAGCGGGCTTATTCTTTTCCGTTGCCGCGGCGAGCACGGGTTGTGCTTCTATCGCTACAGCGGATAGCAACAGTGCGGCAATGGGCAATATCTTTTTGATCAGGGTTAGCATGATGCATACTTTTAGGCGTTTGGATGGCAGGTAGCGTTGGCAAGGAGGTGGGTAAAACGGCAAGAATCATGCTATATTGCAAAAAACTTCTAAAAATTTTGTTATGACTATTCAGCAGGCACAGCAGGAAGTTGATCAATGGATCAAAACAATTGGAGTGAGATACTTCAGTGAGCTAACGAATATGGCGATATTAACGGAAGAAGTAGGAGAGCTTGCGCGGTTAATGGCAAGACAGTACGGTGATCAGTCGTTCAAAGAGTCAGATAAGAACCGTGATCTCGGAGATGAGATGGCAGATGTATTATGGGTGCTGGTATGTCTTGCCAATCAAACCGGCGTTGACCTGGAAAAGGCGTGGCAGAAGAATATGGAGAAGAAGACAGGCAGGGATGGGACGAGGCATAAGGAGAATACGAAACTGTAGGGCGCTGAATGTTGAATGTTGACGGAAAAGGCTGATTGAATAGTGATCCTCACTGACCGGTTATTGGTCTGCGGAGGTAAGGGCCGGACAGCGATCGGCGGTCAACAGGCAATGGTTCCTGCAATTTGGCATTATTTTTTTCCTTTCATACTCATGGCAAAAAGAGTTTGGAGAAGCATCAAGCAGGCATTTGCTGATTTTTTCAGCAATAAGGTTTTGAAATTAAGTGCGGCACTGGCATACTATACGGTCTTTTCGCTGCCGGGCCTGCTGATCATTATTATTTGGGTGTCCGATATTTTCTGGGGGCAGGATGCTGTTGAGGGATCTGTGTATGAGCAGATTGCTTCGTTTGTAGGGCCGGATGCGGCACTCCAGATCCAGGAGACCATCCGGAATGCGTCCCTTTCCACGGATAGCGGTTTTGCGACAGTGGTAGGTATCATCACGTTGGTGATAGGTGCCACGAGTGTATTTGGGGAGATACAGGATTCTATTAACCAGATGTGGCATCTGAAGGCCAAACCCAAGAAGGGTACGGGTTTGGTGAAGATCATCATCAACAGGCTGCTGTCGTTTTCGATCATCGTTTCCCTTGGATTCCTGTTACTTGTTTCCCTGATCGTGAATGGTGTGCTGGACCTGCTGATCAACCGGTTGACGCAGGCATTCCCTGAAACGGAGGTAGTGTTGGTCTATATATTCAATATGCTGCTGACCTTCGGCATCGTTTCTTTCCTGTTCGGGCTAATATTCAAAGTACTGCCGGATGCGCGGATAAAATGGAAACATGTTCGGGCCGGGGCGTTTACCACCGCTGCTTTGTTCATGATCGGTCGTTTCCTCATCGCTTATTATCTCGGAACGAGTAAAATGTCTTCGGCGTACGGAGCTGCCGGTTCCATCATCATCGTGTTGTTATGGGTATATTATTCAGCCGCGATACTTTATTTTGGGGCAGCCTTTACCCGTGCGTATGCTGTCGAAAGCGGCTCGAAGATCTATCCAAATAATTATGCAGTATGGGTTGAGCAGGTGGAAGTTGAGTCCGATAAGGATATTCACAAAGCAACTGCCGACTCTGATGCGATCAAACAACAGGTGGCGCCTTCGTCTCCCGATGAGGTGAAGAAAGGTTGATCCGGGGGTATCGCAGCCCGTCTGTCCGCCTCATTTCGCCCATCCTGGCAGTTTCCTTTTTTCTCTTTGCCTGCTTAGCTTATTTTTGCTCGCCCGCCGAAGCCTCGGCGCAGGCGGCCTACGCCAGGCTTCGGCCCACCGCAGGAAGAGCATCGATTAAAAACACATTATGGCAAACGATTCGAACAGGTTTCAGGCGATCATCTCGCATTGTAAAGAGTACGGTTTTATTTTCCCCAGCAGTGAAATATATGATGGACTGCAGGCTGTATACGATTACGGGCAAATGGGCAGTGAATTGAAGAAGAATATCCGCGACTACTGGTGGAAAAGTATGACACAGCTGCATGATAATATCGTCGGTATCGACGCTGCTATCTTCATGCACCCGACCACCTGGAAGGCAAGCGGTCACGTTGATAATTTCAACGATCCGATGATCGATAATAAAGACAGCAAAAAGCGCTACCGCGTGGATCACCTGATCGAAGCACATGCCGATAAAATGGTGGCTGATGGCCGCAAGGATGAGGCGCAGGGAATGCTGGATGAAATGGAGCGACTCGATGCAAAAAATGATTTTGCAGGATTAAAAAAGCTTATAACTGATCATAATATCACCTGCTCTATCAGCGGAACGGCAAACTGGACGGATATCCGCCAGTTCAACCTGATGTTCTCTACAGAATTCGGTTCAGTAGCTGCTGAAGAAGGCGAGGATAATACAGTTTACCTGCGCCCGGAAACGGCACAGGGTATTTTTGTGAACTTCCTGAATGTGCAAAAAACAGGAAGAATGAAAGTGCCGTTTGGTATCGCGCAGATCGGTAAGGCGTTCAGGAATGAGATCGTTGCCCGCCAGTTCGTTTTCCGGATGCGGGAATTCGAGCAAATGGAGATGCAATTCTTCGTTCGTCCCGGCACAGAGGGCGAATGGTACAAATACTGGAAAGAAGCAAGATTGCAATGGCACCTGAGCCTCGGGATATCTCCCGAAAGCTACCGTTATCACGATCACGTAAAGCTGGCACACTATGCAAAGGAAGCCTGTGATATCGAATTCAATTTTCCGATCGGTTTCAAAGAAGTGGAAGGTATCCACTCAAGAGGGGATTTCGATCTAAGTCAGCATGAGAAGTTCAGTAAGAAAAAAATGCAGTATTTCGATAACGATATAGATCCTGCAACAGGTAAACCTTTCGGTAATTACATTCCTTACGTGATTGAAACATCGATCGGTCTTGACAGGATGTTCCTGCTGATAATGAGCCATGCATACGAAGAACAGGATCTGAGTACAGCAGAGAAAGCTGATAGCAGGGTTGTACTGAAACTTCCGGCAAAGCTTTCTCCCATTAAACTGGCAGTTCTCCCATTGACGAAAAAAGACGGATTACCGGAAATTGCGAAAAGTATTATGGACGAGTGTAAATCGCATTTTAAAAGTTTTTACGAAGAGAAAGATTCTATAGGAAAGAGATACCGTCGCATGGACGCATTGGGTACTCCTTTCTGTATAACAGTTGATCACCAAACCAAAGAAGATAATACCGTTACGGTCCGTCACCGTGATAGTATGGAACAGGAGAGGATTCCGATCAGCGAGATCAGGAATCTTGTGCTGAAAGCAATCGAATAAAGAAGTAAAAAGTAAAAATTAAAAAGTAAAAAATAGTTTCATTATAATGGAGTTCTTCCTTAACAAAGGAAACTATTTTTTACTTTTTAATTTTTACTTCCCACTTAACCATACAGCTCCTGGTGAATATCCTTCTTATCATATCCCATTGCGACGATGCGTTGTTTCGCTTCGTCTATCATATTCTTCCAGCCGCATAAGAGAAATGCCGCATCGGGTTTGCCGGTGCAATGATCTTCATAGATCGAGTGCACATATCCTTTCTTTCCTTCCCATTCTTCCCGGGACAATGTTGGGATATAATGAAAATGATCCATCTCAAATGCATTCATTTCCTCGTGGTAGAGCAGGTCGTTCCTGGTGCGTACGCCGGAGATGATGTAAATGTCTTTATGGGGAATATTGTTCCTGTGGATATGATGAACCATGCTTCGGAAAGGGGCAATGCCGGTGCCTGTACAAACGAGGAACAGGTTTTTGTTCAGCTGTTCTTCATGGAGGACGAAGACGCCCTGCGGTCCGCGAAGTGTCAGTGCAGATCCTACGTTGATCTCGTTGAACAGATAGGTGGTGCCTGCACCGCCATCAAGTAGTACGATCACGAGTTCAAATACATTGCTGCCATCGGGCCAGCTTGCAATGGAATAACTGCGCCATCGTTTCGCCGGCTTTTCATGTATAGGCAGGTCAAGCGTTACGAACTGTCCGGGAACAAAGTCAAAGCTTGATAATTCTGGCACTTCTATCCAGTAGCGACGTGTATTGTAGGTTTCCTGTTCAATGCGGACCACCTTACCGGTGCGCCAGGGTTGAATAGCCATGAGGAGTAGTTTTAGGGTAATTTACGAAAAAAAGACCACGGGACACAGACCGCAGATAGCTATCGATCGGTGGATCTGATGTTCTGCCCAATGTATAGTCGCAGTCAATAATTACTGTTCAGTGTCGATTAAGTTGTCCGAGTTTGTTATCTGCAATGCAGGCAACGATCATTGAAAACATGATCTCTGATATAAGCCTGTTCAAACAGCATCACGATCAAAGCGGCGTGTGTGATGTATGACCCATCTTATCCTTTCACATGTTACCTTATTCATGCGTTTTTCTGCAACCGGTTCTTGTAATGAACTTGTCAATAATGAGCCGATCTGGGTACTTATCCACAATCCAACCTGTTTGGCATAGTAGTTGAAATTTACATCACAGCTTTTAACTTACGGAGAACCACATCAGAGTAAATTTCTTTTTTTAACATAAACTGATAATACCATGAAAAGAAGTATTCTATCATGTGGCATCATAGCAGCCGTTGCTGCAAGCGTACTTGCGTTTACTGAGCCACAACAGGGAAGTATAACAGGTAAAGTAACACCTGCAGATGGAGCTGAAGCTGTATGGGCCATTTCCGGAAGTGACTCAGCGAAAGGCACTATCACTTCAGGAACGTTTTCGCTGGCCGTTAAGGGCGGAACTTATAAAGTGATCGTTGATGCGAAAGATCCATACAAGGACGTAACATTTGATAACGTTGAAGTAAAAGACCAGCCGGTTGATATCGGCGAAGTAGTTTTACAACAATAGTAAAATATTGAGCTTGGACGGTTCAAAAAGAAGAGGGCTCCGGAATTTCCGGAGCCCTTTATTTGTGCATGCCTGATGAAGTGTGAAGGCGATAGTAGATAAACTACAAAAGTGGGGATGAGTTCTTCAGCTTATCTTAATGATCGTTAATTCATCGCCATACTTCCGTTATTTTCCCGTGAGATCTTGTGTTTTTCCCATGGATTCGCTTTTGCATAAAGTGATCTTTACAACAGAGAAATTTCTTAATCACCGTCATTTTCAGGACTGGTGGAGGAGGGCAGTCCTGAAAAGGGCGGTGCGTTTTTTTTATTGCATCTATGATCAAAAAAAGGAAGAATGAGATAGGAAATGTGGAATGATACAATTGAAAAGTGGGCGACGACAGTCAAACGCAGCAATGCGGTTGCTGTCGTATGCCCATTTCTGGCATGCGCGCGCGGCTATGAATGAATCAGCGCGCGCGGCGGTACATGGATCGTAGTGCGGGCGGCGGTAATGAATCGTCCCGCGACACGGGTATATTCCCCCCGGAAGTCATAGGAGCCCCGGGACCTACGAACCTTTTACAGAATATCAACTTATGGAACCTCTGAAACTCAGTGAAACTCTGAAACTTTTAAACTATTAAACCTTCTCCCTTCCCATCCCCAACTTTTGCTTCTTATATACAAGAAAGGGGATAAGAAAACTCTTATCCCCTTTCTTGTATTGTTTCGATTCAATTACTCCAGTACAACAACTTTACGGATGTAGGATTTTTTATCGTGGATGACCCGCAGATAATAAACGCCGGCAGAAAGCCTTGCCGGTTCGATCTGTTTGCTTAAGCGGCCGGAGAAGTTAGGTATCTGTTCTTTGTATACCTGCTGGCCGGTCATATTCAAAAGCGAAATATCAAGATTGCTTCTTGTGTTTGTATTCAGTTGAAGTGTGAACCTTCCTGCCGGTGCAGGATTGGGAGACACTTTCATACCGATCTCATCCGGATCAACATTCACTACAGCGGTTGTGGTAAAATTGATCTGGTTTGAAGTAAGGATACATGCACCGCTGCTGATCGCGACGGTATATATTCCATTGGTTGTTGGTGTAAATGTTTGTTCGGTTGCTCCACTAACGGCGAAGCCGTTCAGGTACCACTGATTACCGGTTGCCACGCTGCTGGTAAGCACGTTACCGTTCTGTGTGATCACTGGTGCTGTTGGTGTGGTTGCCACGATCGCTGCGCGGTCTGACGCGCAATAGGGCAGTTTAAGGCCGATATCATAATAGAAGTAATAGAACTTCTGGAAATAATTCTGATCAACGCCCGCAGGGTCTGTGGCTGTATTTCCTGTAATGGAGATCACTCCCGGAACAGTATATGGATAGTGTGTGGTAGAAGTGATATTGTTACTTCTGTAGATAGAGGCACCATCGCTGCAGGTGATCAGCAGGTAATAGTTGGCAGGAGTCGGAAAGTCGATGCCGAGGTAATAAACAGCACCTGCATCCGCCGGGTTATTATTTGAAGCGCCCAGAACAGGCGGTGTTGGTGCAGTAGCAGTAACATCGATCGTTTTCGATGAGATCGCATAATACGAATAAGAACCGTCTGCATTTTCAGTTGTGACCTGACGAAGAGTAAAAGTGATCTTGCCAGGTGTTCCGATGTATAATCTTGCCGTCTGCATCGTCACCGGCGCAGATGTGGTGAACTTGACGATATTACCGCTGAAAGCATTATACCCTCCATCGGTAAAGGCCTGCTTATTCACCGGACCGAGTTTAGAGATCTCTCCTGAACTCAGGTAGTAGGTTGGTTGGATCGTACTTGTATTGGCCATTGCGCCTGTAACAAGTGGCGTGGTTGCCGATGCGGTGGTATACCAGCTGTAGGCGACGGAATTGTTTGCGGCTGTTACATTCAGCTGGGCGGTGGTTCCGCAGATGACCGCTGTGCCTGCCGGAGCTGCGGCTTTCGCCCGACTCGTGAAACTGAATACGGTTTGGTCATTAGCGGGATTCTGATCACCGGGGAATGCAGTCGTTACCGTAACGGTATAAGGTAATCCAGGAGCGATCTCTACCGGAGTCTGGAATGTGTATATTTCGTCCGTGAATGCAAGGATAGTATCGGCATAGGTTGCCGTCAGTGTTGCTACTGTCGTTGTTCCCTGCCGGACCACTGCGGTCAATGGAATATCTTTCTTGTTAGCCGAGCCATTGTTGCGGATGCGGACAGATACATATTGCGCGGTTGCAGCACAATTGCCTTGTTCCGGAGATACCAGTTCGGATATACCGAAATCAAGGGAGGGTGTGACCACCAGGATCCGGTAATCCTGGGTTTCTCCTCTTGTGTAGGTTCCGCATGGGGTCACGCCTGCCGCGTTATTTGTCTCCTGCATCACGATCCGCAGGATAGAGTATCTGCCGACGGTCATTGAAGAAGGAATGGTGATGCTTCCGGTGAAATCTCCGTTTCCATTGATCACTCCACTGGTTGCGAGGGTTTCATTGGCATCAGTAAAGTCTCCGTCGTTATTGGCGTCGATGAATACTTTGACCACTTTATCAGTGCTGGTTGCATCGCAGCTGTTCAGGCGGACGAAGATCGGAAGGACCTGGCTGGCCTCTACAGTACCAAGGATGGAAGTGTTGTTCGTATATCCGGTGCATCCGGCAGGATTCTGGCGACGAATGGTTGAAAAGGAAACGCTGTCAATTCTTGCACCCGCAGTACTGGTTGGATTCGAGGCGCAATAGGACTGGGCAGTAATACCGCTTACCAATAATGAATAAGCCTGAGAAGCTGCCTGAAGTGTGCCTTTGTGAGTGATCTCGATGGTATAGGTTTCACCGGGGATCACGTCGGGCAATTCGATCTTTTCAACGTTATCCAGGATGTTATCTCCGCGGGTCGCTGCGGCAGCCGGAACTGCCGGTGTAAGGATCCATGGGCGATATTCGGTTGCCCCTCTTTTGATCACGATATCGAGGTCGTTGATCAGTTTTCTATTCGGATTATTCAATGCGTTGGCGATCGGCTCTACAGTTCCTTTCGGATCAGTCCATGAAATAGTTGCGCGCAATACTCCATCTCCTGATGCAACAACAGGCAGCGTAAGTTTGCCGCCATTCGCCAGTACTTCTTCCCTGATAAGTGTGCCGTTGTTATTATTCGTGATCATGTCCGCTGCTCTCTGCATGTTGATCAATCCCCAGCCGAACTGGTAGTCAGGGCCGGGTGATGTTCCGGCTTCATCAGCGGTATGGATCACGATCCCTTTCAATGTAGCGGCACGCATGAAGTTGCCGCTATTCTTTTGTGCATAGTATTCCTGCAGCAACAGCAATGATCCGGATGCATTGGGACTGGACATGGATGTTCCGCTCGATACTCCGTAAGAAGTATTGGATGCTGATATGCTGGATAGCAGATTGACACCATTTGCCACTACATCCGGTTTGATGCGTCCATCATCGGTAGGTCCCCAGCTGCTGAAGTTTGACATTACTACATCTTCCGCGCGGGAATAGCCTGTGGGTATGGCATTTACTGCACCGATCAGCAAGATATTTTTAGCGGTACTGTTTGTTGAGAGGATCTCATAGCTGTTGTTGCTGCTGATGCCTGCCGGGCGGTTGCCAGCGGCTTCCATCACGCCGGATGCGTTGTATCGCCAGTATGGCTGACCAACCGCCGGCCCGTTCTCATTCCGGTTATTACCCGCTGATTTTACGATGAGATAAAAAGGTGCGTTGTAAGAGATCTCATCCCATGTAGCGGCATCGTTTGAGTAATAGCCGAATCTGTAATCTTCGGTTGCATCAAAGCGACCGAGGAATTCCCAGCGGTTAGGAGTGACGTTCGTATTATAATTCCATCCGGCATTAAATCCATAGGAGTGGTTTGAAACGAGAAGGTTAGGTGCGGCAGTGGTCATTTCGCTGTTATCGGAAGTGAAATCATAAGCGAGTAACTCCTGCAGGCCGAAGCTCATCCCTTTTGCATTAGGGTTAACACCGGTTGCGGTAAGTGTCCCCGCAACGTGTGTCGCGTGTTCGCTCAGTGTAGTCGCGTTATCTTTCTGTGTTACTCTACCAACCAGTTCAACGTGTGTTTCGCGTACGCGTCCACCATCCCAGACAGCCAGTTTTCCTTTTACATTCGCTGATGACCCGGAGAGATTGAGTCCTGTAGTCCCGCCCGGCCACAGTTTGTTTGTGCCGATCGTTGCAGCTGCTGCAAGATTACTATGGGTGGAGACATACAATGGTAGGCCAAACCCATCCACGCCAACAAGTTTGGAGATGCCGCCATTTGGGAGGATCCTTAGCGTATCCCAGTTTTTTTGTTTAGCGAGCTTTATTACCTCCTCATGAAGTACTTTCTCCCTGGCTGCCTCCTGGACCGCCTTTTGACGTAAAACCTCTGTATTCGTTTTCACCTGGGCGAAAGCATGTCCGCAACAGCCGGTAGCCATTACGATAATTAGTAAGCGTACTGAAAAAAATCGCATATTTTTCAATTCTGTTTTGGTGGTCGATGGGTATGTCGAAACAACATTCTAAATTACACTAATTGCAAACGCGTTAAGTTATGAAGAGCTACAATTTTTGGTCGATGCCTTTATTAGCCCTCGGTTTGTTGGCACTTACCACCAGCAATGACATGGGATGTTCCCGCTCTGGCATGAAAGGGCATGTCTATCTTGTAAAAGGTAACCAGATGCCTTCTCCGGATCGGCCGCCATCAACCCCGCAAGGGTTTGAAACGGAGCTTTTTATCTATGAGCTGACCAATCTTGAACAAGTTACCAGGGTCGGCAGCACCAGCTTTTACAGCCAGATCAATACGCCGCTGGTCAAGACCATCAAAACTGACGCTTCCGGCGCCTTTTCGATCAAACTGCCTCCCGGCAACTATTCATTGTTTGTGAAAAAGGATGGAAACTTTTACGCAAACCTGTTCGACGCGAAAAATAATATATACCCCGTTGAGGTGCTTACCGGTAAATACACCGATGTAGAATTCAGGGCAGATTATGATGCTGTATACTAGACCGGTTACGCTATAAAAAGAAAGGTCCCGCAATGAACGGGACCTTTCTTTTTATGCATAGATCGTCTGGTTACTGCAAAAGCACCTGTTCTGTTCTGAGCACACCATTTGACCTGAGTGTCACGTGATAAACCCCTCTTGCCAGTGATTGCATATTGACCGATGTAAAGGTTTTCCCTTTCAACAGGTCCTGTTGCAATACCTGCCTGCCTGCCGGATCAAAGATCTGTACCCTGTCACCCGACGATCCTGCCGGATGAAGGATGGTAATAGAGCCGGAGGTCGGATTGGGGTAAAGTGATACAACACCTGTTTTCTCGAAAAACACCGGAACCACCTGGCTGTATTTTATGGAGCCATTATTATCTACGATGCGGAGGCGGTAATTGGATGTGCCGTTGGATGGGGAAGGATCATAAGCCCGATAGTCCTTTTGTTCAGCCGACTGGCCATTGGCCTTGATCGTATCCACTGGTAGATAGTCTGTACCGCGACTTTTTTCAACGATAAAATACTTGGTACTGCTTTCGGAGAGTGTTGACCAGTTCAGTTCAACTTTCTGACCGGATACCTGTGCCCTGAAATCTTTTAAAGTTACGGGCAGTGTATTGGAAATGACGATGGTTTGATTGTTATAAGCCGAGAAAGCGAAGTCGCTGGCACCGGACATATGGATCCTGAACCTGGCGACGCTGGGGGCATTAGTAGAATTTATCCCAAATAAGCTAAGATCTGCTGCCCAAAGTCTGAGTTCCCGCTCTGTTTTCCGGAGGCTTGACGTCAGCGCCATGGAGGTAGCATTATAGAAGTCGATGGTCCAGTTCGCTACGCGGGTAACACTGTTAAAATTTACCGTTACCGCATTCCCGACGCGGACCCCGGACGAATTCAGGAACTCGTATGTTTCTGTACCGGGTTGGGCAAACTGGGTGATCAGAATATCCGGTACTCCGTCGCCTATTCTCGCGACGTTCAGGCTATGCGCAAAAAAGGTGAATGAATTGTTTGACGGAAGATTGGAAATGCCGGTTCCCAGATCAAGCCCTTTGATACCGTCTCTGAGGTAATCAGTGAAATTAGCGTTTGAGGGAGGAGGCGTGCTGGCGCCGTTGTCTACGCCGTCATACATCTGTCCGAGCGCGATCAGGGCGTCATTCATAGAACCGGTATACGAATATATGTTCATCGACCACCAATCGCCATTCACATATGTCTCTCCGCGGGAGGTCAGCAGGGGATTATTAGCGCCTGTGGCGTATTGGGTACCATTCCAGGTGAATGCCAGCAGGTTATGACTGTTGTCGGGTTTTATGGGGTTTACTGTCGTGGTGCTGGTTTTCCAAAAACCGCCGTAATCGGTGATAATGCCTGTCACTCCCTGTGACCGGGCAGGCAGATAAAGTGCAGATGCCAGTAACGGCAAAATCAAATAGGTGGCTGTTAACGCCTTAAAGCGCTTGCCAGTGGTAGGATATTGGTTCATGTACAGATGGTTGGTTTAACACTTCCCGGTTCCGCCGGACTCATATCAGGGAATAACCCTTTACAGGAGGTACCCGGAAAATGCTAATGGTGGACTTAATTAATGCTGATTTGCACGCTTTATTGTGTCGAATGCCCAGAAAAGGTAAATAAAATTAAGAGAAAGTACAAGGTTTTGATAAGTGTTTATACTTAAATAGTGAAAATGAGCCAGATAGGGCTCAGGCCCGGGCGACGGGTCCCATGTCATTTGAATAAGAGATTTTCCTGCAGCAGTTCGATGGCCGATGGCCGAATGCGGCATCTGGAGGGAGGCTATTGCCGCAAGGTGGTATAGTGCATGGGGCTAATGGGTCTATGTACTTTCGGCCATCGGCCATCGGCTATCGGCCATCGGTCATCGGCCATCGGTCATCGGCTATCGGTCATCGGCTATCGGTCATCGGCCATCGGTCATCGGTCATCGGCCATCCGCCATCGGCCATCCGCCATCGGCCATCGATCATCGATCATCGGCCATCGGCCATCGGTCATCGGTCATCTGTGGTCTTCGTCCGCGGTCTCCCTTCATTCCCCTAACTTTGCATCCGTTATATGACGAAGGAATTGTTGCAGCAGTATCAGGATACCCCCCGCCTGTTTCAATTGGCGGACAGGCTTTCTTTTTCCCAACCTCAAAAGATATTTCTCGCAGGCCTAAGAGGCAGCTCGGCTGAGTTCATTACAGCCGCTACTTTTTTGCATCCGTCCTGCGCACAACTGAACCACCTGATCATCCTGAATGATGCAGAGGAAGCGGCGTATTTCCATAATACGCTGGAAAATCTGACCGGTGCACTTGATATTTTCTATTTTCCGTCCTCTTTTAAAAACAGGAAGAACTACAGGTTGCTGAATTCTTCGCATGTGATGCTGCGGACTGAATCACTGACCAAGATCGCAGCTGGTGGTAATAAGAAAGTGCTGGTCACTTATCCTGAAGCACTGTTTGAAAAAGTGGTCGTCCCCGGGACTTTGTCGTCCAATATCATTTATATCAAATCGGGTGATACGCTAAACCTCGAGAAATTGTTGCTGCAACTGGCTGACTACGGCTTTGAGCGGACAGATTTTGTTTATGAGCCAGGTCAGTTTGCGCTTCGCGGTGGCATCCTCGATATTTATTCTTTTGGCAACGAAAAACCTTACAGGATTGAATTGTTTGGTCATGAAGTTGATTCCATCCGGATAGTTGATCCTGAAACTCAACTGAGCGAGCGAAAATTGCTGCAGGTGAGTATCATTCCAAATGTGGACACGCAGTTTGAAAGTGACGAGCGTGTTTCCCTGTTTGATTTCTTACCGGAAAATACTATTGTCTGGTTGCAGGATTATGAAATATGCAAAGCGAAGCTGGCAGAGAACGAAGAAGACCTGGTTGCGTTCATCGCCGGAAGAACAGAAGGAGGCTTGCCCTTTGGCCGGAAGGAACAGGCGGAGGAAGATGATAAGCTGGTGAAGAAAGATGTAGCGGTTCACGAATTCATCACCGCAGAGATCTTTGAAGAAAAACTGCTGACCCGTCACGTTACTGGGTTTGGTTATGACAACAGTTTCCCTTCTTCCTACGAAATTTTTGAAATAGAATTTCTGACGAAGGAACAACCAGCGTTCAACCGACAATTTGATCTGCTGATCAATGATCTGAAAAACTGGGAAGCAAAGAACTTTAAGCTCTATCTGTTTGCAGAAAACCCTAAACAGCTGGAGCGTTTGCAAACCATATTTGACGATCTGAATGCGGCTATCGTTTTTAACCCTGTATCAACGTCCATTCACTCGGGGTTTATTGACGAAGATCAGAAGATCGTGTGCTATACCGATCACCAGGTATTCCAGCGATATCATAAGTATAAGGTAAAACAGGCGTATAATAAAAGTAAAGCCCTTACGCTTCGCACATTGCGTGAGCTGCAGCCGGGAGATTATGTAACGCATATCGATCATGGCGTAGGCGTTTACAGCGGGCTTCAAAAGCTCGAAGTGAATGGCCGTTTGCAGGAAGCAGTGCGATTGTTATATAAAAACAACGATATCCTGTATGTAAATATCAACTCACTGCACAAGATCGCGAAATATACAGGGAAGGAAGGAAGTGTTCCGAAAGTAAACAAGCTTGGTTCTGATGTTTGGAGCAAACTGAAGGAAAAGACCAAAGTGAAAGTGAAGGAGATCGCCTTCGACCTGATCAAATTGTATGCTCAACGAAAGGCGCAGGAAGGTTTTTCCCATGCGCCGGACAATTACATGCAAACAGAACTTGAGGCATCTTTTATCTATGAAGACACTCCCGATCAGAGCAAAGCGATCGGCGATGTAAAAAAAGATATGGAATCTCCCTCACCGATGGACCGCCTGGTTTGTGGTGATGTAGGTTTCGGGAAAACAGAAGTAGCTGTCCGGGCGGCATTCAAAACATGCCTGGACGGAAAGCAGGCTGCGATACTTGTACCCACAACCATTCTTGCCTTCCAGCACTATAAAACATTCAGTGAACGGTTAAAAGATTTTCCGGTGACGGTTGATTACCTCAACCGGTTCAAATCTTCTAAAGAGAAAAAAGAAACGCTGAAGAAACTGGAAGAAGGAAAGATAGATATACTCGTAGGTACGCATGGTATTCTTGGTAAAGAAGTAAAGTTCAAAGACCTTGGATTGCTGGTAGTGGATGAAGAGCAGAAGTTTGGTGTTGCCCATAAGGAAAAGATCAAAAGCATTCGTACAACTGTAGATTGTTTAACGCTTACTGCAACGCCTATCCCGCGGACGCTGCAATTCTCGTTGATGGGTGCCCGGGATCTTAGCATCATCAATACACCTCCGCCCAATCGTCAGCCGATACAAACGGAAGTGCAGGTATATAATCAGGATTTCATCCGTGATGCGATCTATTATGAAACAGAACGCGGCGGCCAGGTATTCTTCATTTACAACAGGATCAACGGGCTCTCTGAGATGAGTGCGATCATCCAGGGTTTGTGCCCGGATCTTAGTATCGGTTTTGCCCATGGGCAGATGGAAGGTCATGAGCTGGAGGAAAAGATCCTCGATTTCATTGATCGCCGCTATGACGTACTTGTATGTACAAACATCGTGGAAAGCGGTGTGGACATTCCGAATGTGAATACCATCATTGTCAATAATGCTCACCAGTTCGGGTTAAGTGATCTTCACCAGCTTCGCGGACGTGTAGGCCGTAGTAACAAGAAAGCATTCTGCTATCTGCTGGCGCCTCCAATGAGCACATTGCCTGCTGACTCCCGTAAGCGGTTGCAAACGCTCGAACAACACAGCGAACTGGGCAGCGGTTTCCAGATCGCCATGCGTGATCTCGATATCCGCGGTGCCGGAAACCTGCTGGGTGGAGAGCAAAGCGGCTTTATGGCGGAGATCGGTTTTGAAATGTATCAGAAGATCCTCGAAGAAGCGATCAAAGAGCTCAAGCGGACAGAGTTCAAAGAACTGTTCAAGGAAGAGATAGCCAAACAGGATGATTTCGTACAGGACTGTACGATCGATACTGATCTTGAAATACTCATCCCTGATAGCTACGTGGAAAGTGTAACGGAAAGACTTTCCCTTTATCAGCGACTGGATAACTCTGAAACTGACCAGGAACTGGAAGATATGCGCCAGGAACTGAATGACCGTTTCGGTAAGATCCCGCCGCAGGTGGAAGACCTTTTTATAACTGTACGCTGCCGTAAACTCGCTGTTGATCTTGGTTTTGAAAAAATGTCGCTTAAAGAGGAAGTGCTGCGCTGTCATTTCATCAACCGCCCTGATTCTCCATATTTTGAATCCGATCTCTTTACAAGGATCATTCAATACCTGCAGACAGGAACCAATAAGGGAAAGCTCAAGCAGACCGGTAAACTTTTCCTGCTGATAGCTCAGCCTGTTAAGAATATGGAAGAGATGCATCGCTTCCTTTCAGGGATCCATAAGTTTTGTTTTCCCGCACAGTAAACAGCCGTATCCGCCGTAATCACTCATTTCAGAAATAGTTGCGCGCCAGTGTACCAATTTTTGATCCGGGAACGTTGTATGTATGAGAAATTTTGGTCTGTTACAGCCATGGTATACCGCTTAGAGGTCAACCGGTATCTGTTAGCGAAAGCCACGCCCTAAGTGTCTCAAAGTGCTCTGACAATTCACTACCTTAGTTTCCTCAATGTCTCTTATGAGAATGAATCCAATTATCTTTCTTGCGGCAATTTTGTTTGCCGGTACTTCTATCGCGCAAGACAGTTCAGCCTATTCGATCGCATTACGGTCGGGAACGTTCATTCCTCCAAAGCACGTGCTAGAGGAAAAAGTGGCAACATTCAATCAGCTCTCTTCCAGAAGCAACCTATCCCGCTATATGCTTATCCAGTTTGATAAACTACCGGATGAATCAGAGAAGCAGGCGCTGGCTGCATCAGGTATAGAGCTGCTTGAGTATATCCCCCATAATACTTATACCGCAACCGTAAAAGGAACGATGAATGCACAGATGCTTCGTCAGGTGCGGGTACGTTCTTTGATCACACTCACACCCGAGCAGAAAATGACACCGCAATTGCTCAGCGGTATGTTTCCGGTAAGATCACTAAAGGTTCCCGGTAAGATTGATCTCTGGATCAGCTATCCCAAAACTATCAATGCGGAAGATCTGAAGCGTGAGCTGCTCTCAATGGGCGTTGAGATCATTCCGACTGCCTATGACAAATACAGGGTCATAGCGGTTCGCATCGCAAAAGAAAGAGTAAAGGAACTGGCTGGCCTTGGCTTCGTGGAATACGTTCAGCCGGTGCCGGGTGAAGATGTTCTGCTCAATGATAAGAGCAAAGTAATATCCAGAGCTAATGTACTGCAATCATCCCTGCCAGGAGGCCGGGCGTTGAATGGTGAAGGAGTGGTGATGGGTGTTGGCGATAATGCGACCTTGCTTTTTCATACTGATTTTACGGGAAGGGTGATAGACCGCATGCCGTTGGGGTTTAATTATCACGGAATGCATGTGGCGGGTACGATGGCCGGCGGAGGTTTGCTGCAGGAACGTTATAAGGGATATGCGCCGAAAGCACAGCTGATCAGCCAGCAATTCTCCAATATTCTCGCCTATTCTCCCGCTTATGTTTTTGACCACGGAATGGTGATCACGAATAATTCCTATGGAAATGTGGTAGATGAATGTGCCACTTTTGGCGTGTACGATCTTTACTCCCGGATCATGGATGATATTTCCTTCCTTTTGCCCAACCTTCAGAATGTTTTTGCTGCGGGTAACAGCGGGCAAATGACCTGCGCTCCTTATACTTCCGGTTACCGGACCATACTCGGCGCTTATCAGAGTGCAAAGAATACAATCAGTGTAGGGAATACAACGGAACTGTCTGTATTAAGCCCGGCATCAAGCAGGGGGCCAGCAGCGGATGGACGTATCAAGCCGGAGATCGTAGCCCAGGGGCAGTTTGTCAGATCAACATTCCCGATAAATCTTTATGGATACAGCAGTGGAACAAGTATGGCCGCTCCTGCCGTAAGCGGGGGCCTCGCGTTATTATATCAGCGTTACAGGCAGCTGCATTCAAATGCAAACCCGATGGCCAGTCTGATGAAAGCCCTGCTTTGCAATGGTGCAACAGATATAGGGAATCCGGGGCCTGACTATTTTTATGGATTTGGTCAGATGAATCTTCTTCGCTCTGTTACCATGCTGGAGAAAAATAATTATATAGAGGCTGCTGTTAATCCGGGAGCAACAAATACGCATACAATTTCCATCCCATCAGGGGCCAATATCGCACAATTGAAGGTGATGCTTTACTGGAATGATGCGCCCGCAACAATGCTTTCGGCCAGTTCGCTTGTCAATGATCTTGATCTGGAGGTAGGGACACCTGCCAGTACAACCGTTCTCCCTTATGTTCTTAATCCGGCTCCGGCAGGTGCCGCAAACAATGCCACGCAAGGGGCTGATCACAGAAATAATATAGAGCAGGTCGTGATCAATAATCCTGCTGCGGGTAACTATGATTTTCGTGTTACAGGTACCACCATTCCGCTGACTGCCGCTTATAATTATGTGCTGGTGTATGATACGATCCCTGTATCGACCACGATCGTTTATCCGGTAGGCGGGGAATATTTCTCAGCGGGGGATTCTATTTATATCAACTGGGATTCTTACGGGAATCCTGCGAATACATTTTCTCTGCAATATTCAACAGATGGCGGAGCAACCTGGCCTGTAACGATTGAAGCAAACGTCGCTGCCGGCCAACGTCAGTTCAAATGGTTTGTGCCTTCCGGTAATACGAGTCAGGCAAGAGTTCGCGTTGTTCAAAACGGGACAGGGCTGCAAAGCGTAAGCAATAATTTTGTTGTGCTGGGAACGCCTTCTATTTCCCTGGCTCCGGCACAATGTGAGGGATATATTGCCATCCAATGGGCGGCTGTGCCGGATGCGACGGATTATGAAGTAACAATGTTACGCGGAGATGAGATGGTTCCTGTGGCGGTCACTGCTTCAACGTCCTATACTTTTGGAGGTCTTTCCAAAGATTCTGTTTACTATGTGGCCGTAAGAGCCAGGATCAATGGAAGTCCGGGCTGGCGCTCTGCGGCGCTGGCTGCACAACCCAATACCGGTACCTGTGCAGGAAATATCAGCAATAACGATCTTAAAATTGATGCGCTCGTTTCGCCATCAGGCTCCGGACGAAGGTTTACCAGCACCTCTCTTTCAGCGACAACGCCGGTCACCATCAGGATCAAGAATCTCGATGATGCACCGACCAGCGGCAATATTGCAGTGAGATATGTTTTCGGAGCAGGTCCTGCAGTAAATGAAACCATTACGGCACCAGCCATTGCCGCCGGAGGAACTTATGCGTATACATTCACTACAACCGCAGATCTTTCCGCCGTTGGTGAATACCCGCTTACAGTAAGTATTACGTATCCAGGAGACGTGATTACAGCCAACGACACCGTTAAAGCGTTGATCAGGCAACTGGATAACCCGGTGATGGATCTTACAACAGATTTTATTGATAACATGGAGAGTGCGCCTATGCAGAGTCATACAACAAGACAAACAGGCCTGACTGGTCTTGACAGATATGATTTTGTTGGTTCAACGATCTGGGGAAGGATCAGGACTTTTGTCAACAGTGGTATTGCCTATTCGGGAAACAGGGCGTTGACGCTGGACGCCGACAGAACACAGTCACCCGCAACAGTTGATTCGTTGACTGCTACCTTCAATCTCTCGGCGTATAATATTACGACCGATGATATCCGTCTTGACTTCCAGTACAAGCATCATGGGCAATTGCCGGATACGTCCAATAAGGTTTGGATCAGAGGAAGTGATACATCTCCCTGGGTCCTTGCGTATGACCTGTATGCCAACCAGCAGACAGCCGGTGTATTCAGAAGATCAGCAAGCATTGAATTACGAACACTTTTGCTGGCAAATGCACAGCTATACTCTTCCAGCCTGCAGGTGCGGTTCGGTCAGTATGGAAATACAATGACGGCCGATAACGAAAGCGCCGCCGGGTATACGTTTGATGATATTCATCTTTATACGGTGACGAATGATATACAAATGCTGGCAGTTGATACACCGGTTGTGGCGAGCTGTGGTTTGAATGCTGCGGTTCCGGTTAAGATCAGGGTAAAGAACAGTGCAGCGGCAACGCTGACCAGTATTCCTGTCCGTTTGCAGGTTGATGGTGGCGCGATCATCAGCGAAGTGATCGCGTCGATTGCAGGGAATAGTACGATCTCCTATGATTTCAGCGCAACGGCAAACCTGGGAACGCCGGGCGTGCACTCTCTGCGGATCTGGGTCGACCTGCCTTCTGATACATACAGGGAGAATGATACGGCATATGTTCAGCTGATCAATTCCCCTGTGATCGCCACGTTCCCTTATATCCAGAATTTCGAAGCAGATAATGGTTTCTGGTATTCCGGCGGATTGAAAAGCAGCTGGCAATATGGTACACCTTTGTCGTCCAATATAAGAAAAGCTGCGAGCGGAACGAAAGCATGGAAAACAAGCCTGACCGGGAATTATAATGACGGCGAACATTCCTATTTGTATTCACCCTGTTTTGATATTACAGGAATGACCAATCCGACATTGAGTTTCAGTCTCGCGCTGGATATCGAAGATTGCAACGCTACGCTGTGTGATGCAGCTTACATGGAATATTCTGCTGATGGAAAAACATGGACAAGACTTGGATCGTCTGGCTCCGGTACGAACTGGTATAACAAAAATTACAGCGGTAATCAGTTATGGAGTGTGCAGAATTACACGAGGTGGCATGTTGCGACCATCCCATTACCAACAGGGTATGACCGGCTTCGCCTGAGATTTGTAATGGCTGCCGATCCTTATGCCAGCCGTGAAGGGATTGCCGTGGACGATATCCACATATACGATAAGCAATATGGGATATACGATGGCCCGCCGGCTAACAGCAATACGGTCACTGTGGCTAATGTAACGGGTAGCAACTGGATACATTTTACAGACGGCGGAGAGGTCATCGCTTCTGTTAACCCTGCAGGACAAAATATGGGAAGTACGGCGGTGCAGGGGTATGTTCATATGGGTGCTGTACGGAATGCAAGCAATCAGTATTATCATGACAGGAACATCACGATCAAACCAACCCAGACGACCCTGACGGATTCGGTGACCGTTCGTTTTTATTTTACTGACCAGGAAACAGAATTGTTGCTGAATGCAGGAGGTTGTGGTTTGTGCACAAAACCTGGATCTGCTTATGAACTTGGCGTATCTAAGTATAATAATACAAATAAGTCGCTGGAGAATGGAAGCCTTGCTGACAATGTGAACGGACGCTGGCAGTTTATTTCGAATGCGGTGAAAGTGCCTTACGATAATGGCTATTATGCAGAATTCAGGGTGAAGGATTTCTCAGAGTTCTGGCTGAATAATGGTGGTCCGGGTAATAACCAGGCATTGCCGGTAGAGCTTATCAGCTTTACTGCAACAAAAGCAGGTAGCGGTGATGTTAAGATCGATTGGACAACGGCTTCAGAGATCAGTTCTTCTCACTATGAAATAGAACTAGCAAAGGGGAATACTGCATTGAATCAGCAAACCTTTGAACCACTTGCAAAGGTTTTAAGTGAAAATAATCCGAATGGTGCCAGGTACAGTTTCCTGGATCGCGAGACCAACAAATCGGGAGTGAGGTATTATCGTTTGAAAATGGTGGATCAGAATGGCAGTTTCCGTTATTCAGCTGTCCGGCCTGTGGTATTCGATGAAGAGATCAGCTGGCAGTTGTATCCTAATCCTTCACAGGGTATGTTCAACCTGATATGCCAGGCTCCGGCCGGTGAAAAGATCGATATCATCGTTCATGATGTAACTGGTCGCCAGATAAAGCGTCTGCAGCAACCGGCGAACGGCTTTGTGCAAAAGATACCGGTCGATCTTTCAGGAGACGATCATGCTAAAGGAGTTTATCTGCTTGATGTGAAAGCCGGAGGAAAGAGCAGCTCCTTCCGGATGGTTAAGCTTTAAACCGTAAAGGGAAACACTTAAGCTGTTTTGATCCAGCAGATTTCAATGCCGTTTCATCATCTGCTTTTAACAATACGTTCACTTCATGGCCGGATTATCTCCGGCCATTTTTAATTTCATACGGTAAACAACACAAGCCTTTAGAAAGGCAGGCCCTGATTAATACCGAAAAGGATGATAAAATACCTGGTCCATTCACCTGTGCGCGAGATTGAGCCAAATATTTACAGTAGCGTCGAATATTCCATTAAAGCAACCTATGACCGCAAGGCCCGGTTATATGAGTTGCTGGTCGGAAATTTTCTTTATAATAAGATCATGTGGGGAACAAGACCGGGAGACTACGTGCACTACGCAAAGGAAGTGTTGTCAACCTGCCAGGGATCAGTGGTCGATATAGGATGTGGCGGCCTGATACAAACCTCTTCATTGTATGCAGCAAGACCTGCCTTTACAGTGCTGGCTGATCTTTCGCTTGAAATGTTGCGGATCGGGAAACACCGGTTGTTGCAACACAGGAGCAGGTTACCTCATCATGTTACATTTTTACAGGCAGATGCTTTCGGACTTCCATTCCACGACGGTGCAGTTGATAATGTTGTGAGCTTTGGGATGTTACATTTGTTTGACAACAAGACCGCTTTTATTAAAGAGTTTCTCCGGATACTGAAAAAAGGAGGAAGCTTTCATATCACCTCTCTGACGAATGACCGGTCTTTCAGCCGCGCTTATATTCGTTTTCTCCAACGGAATAATGAATTTGCCACTGCTATGAGCAGCACTGAGATAATCGGGCTGTTCCTTGCCCAGGACTGCCGGATCCAGCATTATACCATAGGCAGTATGGTTTTCATCAGCGGAATCAAGTAAGCGAAAGTGCGTTGATGCCTCCCTCTTACGATGTCTTTATAAGTGAATGAATATTCACTTATATTTGCTCCATGCGAATACGTGATACGACAAAAGAAGAGCTGGTGAAGAAGCGCGCCATCATGGTGCTGGGAAAAGAGGGATTTGAAGGGTTCAGCATGAACAAGCTTGCCAAAGCCTGTGGTATCTCCGTGGCCACGCTTTACATTTATTACAGGGATAAGGATGATCTGATCATCGCCATCGCAACTGAAGAGATGGAAAAGATGAATGCTGCTGTGCTGGATGGTTTTGATCCGGCAATGCCTTTTGCGGAAGGCTTGCGCGTGCAATGGAAAAATCGCGCAGGGTATATGCTTGCCCACCCCGAAGTGTCTCTTTTTGCTGAGCAGCTCCGCAGTTCCACTTATCATCAATCGATCTTTCCCGTGGCTATGAAAGGGTTTGCTAATGCCATGGGAAAGTTTATGAAGAATGCGGTGAAGAATAAAGAGATTGATCCAATGCCGCTGGAGGTTTTCTGGAGCATTGCATATGGTCCCCTGTATACGTTGCTTAGATTCAGCAATGAAGGCAGAAGTATTGGCGGGCGGCCCTTCAGCTTTTCCAATAAGATCCTTTGGCAAACCTTCGACAGGGTATTAATGGCTCTTGCGAAAAAATAACTGCGGGTATGCCTGCTGTATCTGGATAATCAACTCTTCAATCTGAGAAATATGAAAAAAAAGCCTGTTGTACTTACTCCATACCAACTGCTGGTAATGGTTTTACTCGCTTTATTGCAGTTCACCGTGGTGCTTGATTTTATGGTGCTTTCTCCATTGGGAGATATACTGATGAAAAAGCTGGAGATCAATCCATCTCAGTTCGGAACGGTTGTTTCCGCTTATGCTTTCAGTGCCGGTGGTGCGGGAATTCTTGCCGCAGGATTTGCGGATAAATTTGACAGAAAGAAACTCCTGGTGTTTTTCTATATAGGTTTTATTGCAGGCACTGTCGCTTGTTCAATGGCGGATAATTATCATCAGTTGTTGATTGCACGTATCATCACGGGTCTGTTTGGTGGAGTGATCGGAGCTGTTTCTATGGCGATCATTACGGACCTGTTTGATCCGGCACAGCGTGGCCGTGTGATGGGAACGGTGCAAATGGGTTTTGCGGCGAGCCAGGTATTGGGTATTCCTGCCGGATTGTATTTTGCTGATCTGTGGGACTGGCATGCGTCATTTCTGATGATCGTGGTACTGGCGGTGATCATTCTTGCGGTGATCATCTTTAAGATGAAACCTGTGACAGCGCACCTGGCGCTTCAGTCCGATAAAAGCGTACTGCTCCACTTCTGGCATACACTGGCTAACAGAAATTACCGGATCGGTTTTGCGGCGACGGCTTTCTTATCTGTTGGTGGATTTATGCTGATGCCATTTGGAAGTGCTTACCTCGTGAATAATCTGAAGATCCCGCAGGAGCGGCTGGCAATGATCTTTCTGTTTACAGGCATTGCCTCGATCGTCATCATGCCACTGGTGGGCAAACTGGCTGACCGGATCGATAAGTTCAAGCTATTTTCGGCCGGTTCCGCACTGGCGATCGTAATGATCATCATCTATACAAATCTTCCACCGATCCCGCTGTGGCAGATCATTGTGATCAATATGATCTTATTTATGGGTATTATGAGCAGGATGATCCCGGCAGTCGCACTCACAACCAGCATCCCTGAGATGAGAGATCGCGGAGCGTTTATGAGTATCAATGGGTCATTGCAGCAAATGGCTGGCGGTATAGCCGCCATCACAGCAGGAATGATCGTATCTCAGCCTGCTAAAGATGCGCCGCTGCAACATTACCCGGTGTTGGGACTGGTTGTCTCAGGTGCGATCGTTGTTTGCGCATTTTTTGTTCACCGGGTAAGCGCGCTGGTCAAAAGAAAAGCGAAGGCGCAACAGGCCGTTATTGAGCCGGATTCCACTTCGCTACACCTTGAATAATATATATACGTATACGTGATCAGATCTTGTCCTTCCACGCAAGTTCTTCCTGTTTTTTTAACGTGGCTCTGTATTTCAGGAGACCGGGTATGTTTTCCATATAGATCACTATGGTCATCGTAAGGCAGTACAGGAAGTGAACGATCAATATGAGAGAATAGACCCGCCCGATCATTACAAATGCAAGGGCGATCAGTGACAGTACTGTGCTGATTATCATCAGTACCGGAGCAAATAGTTTTTGCAGTGCCAGAAAGAGAAAGACGAACAGGGTAATAACGTATATAGTGGGGAGCATATAGGCAATCCAGTGATAATAAGTGTAAGTCATCAACTGTATCAGGCAGGTGGCAGAGATCAGAATGCCGAACACTCCTCCATATATGCAGATATTCTGCTGACGTTCGTTTTGGTTATTATTCACGGTAGCTGATTTTGCTGCAAAATAATTATCAGTTTGATATGCGGCAACCCTTAGGAGATTTTTCAGTTATACCCGGAACAATTCCGAAGTATTTTCACTTATTCTGATAACACGGGGTGTTCTTTTAGTATTTTGGTAAGGTTATTGTTATTAAGCCGAAGCCGTTGCGACCTGAAACACCATTCCAATATCATGAAGAGTGCCGCTAGTGTGCTGATAGTTCTGTTACTGTCAATGACAGTTGCAAATGCTCAGCCATGCTCTATACCTGATTCCTTCTTTGCAGATGACACTATTGTCGTTTGCCAAGGCAGTACTTTCCAACTAAACGCGCCTGTTGTACCAGGGGGAAACTATTCCTGGTCAACAGCGGCGGCTTCGAATTCTATCACGGTGGGTTTTAATGGAAAATACTGGTTGGATATCATGGCTGGCGGATGTTCCCGCTCAGACACCGTTACGGTGTTATTTAATTCCTTTTTATTATCTCCTTTTGTCGGCGATGTCAAACTTTGTAAGGGCCAGCCTGCATTGCCTTTACAGGTGACGGGTCAGCAGATTCAATGGTATGCGGATCCGATCGGAGGCGCTCCCCAGTCAATTCTTCCCACACCTTCCACTGTTGATACTGGCCGTGCGACCTATTGGTTTACCCAAACCATACGGGGTTGTGAAAGTCCCAGGGTACCGGTGGAGGTGAAGGTGATCGACAAACCTAAGTTTGATCTTGGTGAAGCATTTATCATTCCTTGTGGAGCAGCGGGTATTACGCTACAGGTGGTTCCGGATGGAGAATCAACCTATATCTGGAGCAATGGTATACACGGCGTATCAATGCTTGCACCGGGCCGGGGAACTTACAGCATTTATGCGGAGAATATGTGTGGCTCTTTCCGGGATACAGTCGTTGCTGTTGAATGTGAAGACCGGTGTGTACAGTTTCCTTCAGCCTTTACTCCAAATGGAGATGGAAAGAATGACCGATATCAGCCTGGCGTTTTTTGCCCGGTACCACAATACAAGATCGTGATCTACAACCGTAATGGCGAGACGGTTTTCCGCACAACCAATCCATCCGCAGGTTGGGATGGCATCTTCAATGGCGTTCAACAGCCTATCGGCGCATATGTGTACCATGCAGAGTTTTTCGATTTTATTTTGAAGCAGACATTTGTCCGGAAGGGAACGATTACCCTCGTGAGATAAGCTGGCGCAGGGCAAAAGGTTTTTTTTGAGATGAGGATCTCAGTGACCTTTTGTTTTTTGCCGGGCGGGCAAGGCGCTC
>NZ_JAKLTR010000026.1 GCF_022012415.1 Terrimonas ginsenosidimutans | reverse complement strand
GTTCCTGGCTACGCAACCGGGCGTGTCCGGCAAACCAAAGGCGTATTTGAACTGGGTCTTGTTTGATGAGCAGTTTACCTTTGTAGGGAGTTCGAGTTAGGCGGAGCCGGTGGAAAGCAGTGGTGTGGTGAAGGAACTTAACAAAACCGGTATGCCGGTAAATAAGAACGGATATTTGTATATTGTAGCCAGCCCCGGACAATGCCCCGGGGTGAGTAATGAGACGAACAGTGATGTGTTCTTTGATAATTTACAGGTAACGCATGTGCGGGGGAGATTGTTGGAGGAGAGTCATTATTATCCGTTCGGCCTCACTATGGCGGGGATATCATCGAAAGCATTAGCGTTCGGAGGGCCTGAGAATAAGCTTAGATATAATGGCTATGAGCAACAGAGTGGTGAGTTTAGTGATGGATCAGGTTTAGAGTGGTACGACTATAAGCATCGGTTTTATGATAATCAGATCGGCAGATTTTTTTGTGTAGACAGATTAGCGGATCAATTTCCGTATTATACGCCATATCAATTTGCAGGGAATGAAGTGCCTAATGCGATTGATCTGGATGGTTTAGAGCCCTACAGAGCGGTCAACCCTAAGCAGTTGTTTTATCAGGCAGCTACAGACATCACAAGAGCGATGGCAAGAGGTTGGGATAAATTAACGGGCCTGTTTTCATCTAACAAGACTGAAGTATATACTCCTTCTAGTAATGGCTCAAGCCTTGTCACTACTTATGAAAAAAACAGGTATGTTGGCGGTAATCTGGAACAATGGGTCGTTGATGGTATTCAATCTTCTAGTAATAACATGCCAGCCATAGGACCATATATACTGGTCGATAAGACGACTGAGAAAACAAAAGTGGAAGTCAGCCATATTCAGACCGCCGGTAAATTTGAGTTAGAAACAAAGGCAGAAACCGATGGTAGTTCGGCTACAGTAAAAGGTACAATTAAAAAGGTTAATGTTAGTGGAGTGAATATGGATTTGTCGGCTACAGTTACAAAAGATGGAGAAGGAACGAAAACTAAGGTGGAAGCCAAAACTAGCACGAATCCGTTTTCTATTGGAGGTATGTTGGAAGTTACGCAATCAAAAACCGGAAATTTTGATAGCGGTAAGGTCGGTGTATTATTTCAAGTAAAAAAAGAAACTCCGAATGGATCAACTATTAAAAACACCACAACAGTTGGGAAAACATTTTAAGCTCTCTTTTTTCATTTTTACACTAAGTATTATCATTGTGTCTTGTGTGAGTAAAGATCATTCAAGTTTTAAGCGGATTGGAAAATTTAATGAAGAAGGTTTAAAGGACGGGAAGTGGCAGTATTTTGATTCCACTGGGAAATTATTCCAAGAAGGCTATTTTGTAAATGGCTTAAGGGCCGGGACATGGTTCTATTCCGGCACTAAGACTGATTCAATTTTTTGGAGAGTACACAAAAGTCCCACGAGGATAATAGAAATTAATTTTCCTCAAAACATAAGTTTGGTGGATGATAGTGATAGTCTTGTAGTTTTTAAAAGTATTAAGGATAGTGAGATTTTTACCTTGGTAGTAGGGCGAAGTTTCGGTAGTTCGCTAGAGTCTTATACTGAACGCATTTATCAAGACTTGATTAATCGCAATGCTACCTTAATAGATACATCTTCTCAGTACATTAGAACTGAGACTGGGAGAAGTTATTTATATAATTATATTTTTGGTAAAGACTCCAATTCTGGATTCTACATTTTTAATATTGCCGGGATGGACTCTGAAGGGTATTTAATTGAAATAACTCTTCGGTGTGATGATAAAAATGAGAATTTAGCTCGGCGAGTATTTTTCTCCATTATCCCTAATTTATTTATAAAGCAATTGAAATTCTTTCATATTGAGGATAAGGTTGCTGAGTTCAAAAAATAAACGTTGAAAGCATCGTTTCCTGAAGCCTATAGTGTTGTCTCAATTATCTGCTTCGTAGAACCCGTCCATTATCTATTTAAGAATGTAGCAGTTGTCTAATAATAAGCTTTATTAGCCCGGCAACCGTCGGGCTTTATTCTTTTAAGCGTAAGCTTTTCTTGCTTTAGCATCTCTGATGTATGTATCGATGAGATCATACAGTGTCTTCTTTTTATCTTCATCGAGCTGCTCCAGTTCCTGCAACCGCTGGCGAGTGTGCGGGATGCGGTGAAGGGGGAAGCGGGAGGTAATGCATATCAGGTGGACATAGACAACCAGGCTGCGTTCAATTATACGTACGATAGGATTGGTAACCTGGTCAGCGATGCGAAGGAGCATATCAGTAATATCGCATGGACGGTATATGGCAAGATCCGCAGCATCACCAAGGACGATGGTACGGTGATTGAATACCTGTACGATGTATCGGGTAACCGGGTGAGTAAGACGGTGACGCCGCCATCCGGCAGCAATGAGGTAGTTAAAACGACAGTGTATGTCCGGGATGCCTCCGGCAATGTGATGGGAGTATATGAAAAAGCAGGAGTAGCAGCAATCCGCCAAACGGAAACGCATCTGTACGGCAGCAGCCGGATCGGTATGGCGACGGAGTTTTCCGAGGCTGGCGTGGATACCGTGGTACAATCTGGTACAGGATTCGCAAAACTGAGTATCTTTACCAGGCATGAAAAGCTCTTTGAGTTAAGCAATCACCTGGGGAATGTACTGGTAACGGTGAGTGATAAGCGGGTACCGTATTGTCCGGAGGATAATTCGAATGTTTATTGTGGCACGGATGGGATGGGGCAGCCGCAGGTGTGTGCGTGCAGTTCGTCGTCGTATTCGTATTTTTTTAGAGCGGAGGTGGTAAGTGCGAATGATTATTATCCGTTTGGGATGGGGATGGTGGGAAGGAATTATTCGTCGGGAGCTTATAGGTATGGGTTCAATGGAAAGGAGAATGATAATGAAGTCAAGACTGATGCGAATGGAAATGATATTGTGGAGGCACAGCAGGATTATGGAATGAGGATTTATGATACGAGGTTGGGTAAATTCTTATCAGTCGACCCGTTGAGTAAAAAGTATCCATTTTATACACCGTATCAGTTTGCAAGTAATTCTCCAATCTTATCAGTCGATATAGATGGCCTTGAGTCAAATACTAATTTGAATCCTGTTGAAGGGAATTTTATTAATCGGTATGTAAAGTCCATATTCAGAAATATTATAGGGTTTGATCCTGAACGTCCCGGACCATTTACGACCATAGCAGATCCAAGAATGGGAGCAGAGGCGCTGGATCAGCAATTAATGCCGTATCGATCTCTCGGCGAGATGCTGCAAGGGAAAAAGTTTGAAGAAACCGAATTTGGAAAGTATGCTAAAGCATATGGCGATGCTGTATTAAACGGCGATCCTGATGCGCTTGGTAATTTAACAGCCGACGCATTGCAGTTGGCATTCGCTCTTGCCGGTGCCCGGCAACAGTATAAAGAGAACTTGGCGGTTTTTGGAGGTGACGCAAATGAGTTTACAAAACAATGGAATAAGGGGGCGAGGGAATTCAAGATTTCTGACGAAGCGACCGTTAAAACTACAGTTAAAAAGCCTGTGGCAGCTGCGGTGAGGGTCATGAGGGAGTTGACTTTATTACTGAGGATCTCAGAATGAGTGAGCAGCCGTTGCAAGTGGGTAGCATGTCTATTGTTGATCGCATTCCCGATTTAGTTGGGTTTGGAAAGACCACATTTTAAATAGGCATAAATTTGGTGCGGGAAAGCAGGTAAAACCGAGTTCCCAGCAACATTGTCAAATCAAAAGATAATTGAGGAAGTTAATAAAATTGCAAATACAGTCAATGCTAGAGGGGGGATAGGTCTGTATAACGCGCCGTTCAAATTGGGAACAGTTGATGGAATCGAAATTCGAGTTGATTTTTATCCAACTAGTCACCCTCAACATTCTGGAAAGCTCTCAACGGCATACCCTCTAAATACTTCTGTAAATCCAAATCAATAGGAAAATGATTGAAATTAGTTTCGAAGATATTAAACTCTTTATAGAACAAACCGTAGGCGTAGCTGTATTAGATATAGGTAAAGAATCTGCAGATTTTGTTTGCCATTATTTATCACATGATGAGTATGAAATGGCTTTTGAGGCTTTATTTATAGAAGTTATGAAACTAAAGTCTCCTCCATTAATTGATCTAAAAATGGCGAATGAGATTGCAATTTTCTTACGGTTGAACGAGGAAACAGTTTTTTATCCAAATTTTTGGCCCGATTTTGAAAAGTTTACATCAGAATATCTAACAGAATAAGTGGTGCAGCGAGAATAGTTGCTTAAAAACAGAAGTATTAGTCGTGAGGCCTTTATAGTTTTTTTGCCCTCTGTAGATACGTTGGGAAAAAACAAGACAGGGAAGCACAGGTATTATTAGATTAACCGGCAATGAAGTAATTGAAAGTGGAGGACATACTTATAATTATAAAGTGAAAATTTTAGGCAAAGGTGTAAGTCACTATAGACTTTATGGTCGTATAGATGACAAAGGGGCGATGAAATTTGACCACTTGATAAACGAGTAAATAATATGGAACCAGATTTTGAAACACTTTTCAAACAGTATTTTGATATCGAAAAAATTAAAAACGAACTCCATCTCGGACTGGAGAATTTAAAGAAGTCAGATGAATTAGAGGAGGAAATAACAGTTTTTTTAAAAAAAGAGACTAACTATTTTACTGAATTTGCCGGGATAAAAATATCTATTTTCAATGCCTACAGGCGGGAACCATTTTTCTTTGCACGACTGAATATTTTCGACAGCAAAACAAATATTGTTAAAGCTTGGTATGATCTGGAATATAGCTTGACATTTGAAATTCTAGATGACTATTTTAATTGGTAATGTATCTGAATAGTTGGGTTTACAAAATTCATTCATTATAAGTCCTTTGCGGTATATGATCAATTAGATAATGTGATCAATTATCTGGTTTTTGAACTTCTCCTATAAAACAAACATTTACAGAGGCCTTTCGGGGCCTCTTTTTTTATTTCCGATAATCAGAATACAGGATTTTATATCTACCATACACCCCTTCGAGGGGCTTTTTTGCTATTGATGTGATCAATTACCTGTTTTATAGGATGTAGATTTTTGCAAGAGAAAATGTCAGAAAGCGGGGAAGCAGAAGAACGGCGCGCAAAAGCTTTATTGTGCGGCCTGTAGGAAATATCAGCAGTACGGGTATAAGTATAAAGATTGTTACAACGATACCAGACCAATGATTCGCGGCTGGTTTGTGAAAGAGTGAGCATCCGGGGGATCGGCAGGGTATTGAATATCGCGTCAAGTAAGGTGATCAGAATAATCAAATGCATAGCCAGTTGTATTGCTAAGCCTGCAGTTCCATTGAACCGGCACTCTTTTGAGCCGGATCGGTATTGCAACGGAGTTTTCCGAGGCTGGCGTGGATACCGTGGTACAATCTTGTACAGGATTCGCAAAACTGAATATCTTTACGAGGCATGAAAAGCTCTTTGAGTTAAGCAATCACCTGGGGAATGTGCTGGTAACGGTGAGTGATAAGCGTGTACCGTATTGTCCGGAGGATAATCCCAATGTGTATTGTGGCACTGATGGAATGGGGCAGCCGCAGGTGTGTGCGTGCAGTTCGTCGTCGTATTCGTATTTTTTTAGAGCGGAGGTGGTGAGTGCGAATGATCATTATCCGTTTGGAACGGGGGATGGTGGGAAGAACGTACTCGTCGGGAGCTTATATGTATGGGTTCAATGGGAAGAAAAATGACAATGAAGTAAAAGGTGAGGGCAATCAAGTTGCTTTTGAAAACAGAATATATGACCCTTGGATTGCTAGATGGATGAGTCTTGATCCTTTGCAAAAGAAATATCCCAATGAAAGCCACTATGCTTTTGTTAGCGGAAATCTAATTTTGCATAAAGATGCAGATGGGAGCGATAAAATTGTGACGATAACTATCAAGAGAAATAATCAGCCAGACTTGCCAATTCGTCGTACAACCAAAGGAGTGATTGAGTACTCATCTAAAATGAGAGAAGATGGTATGTATTTTAGGGAAGAACATATTTCCGAGAATATTATATTAGACTTGAGGAATTTGCATGAAAAAATTAAACCGGGAGATGTTCTGGGTGTTATTAGTATCGAAACGGATAATACGGTAAATAGATATATGAGTGGACTTGACTATGCATTGAGAAACTTTAAAACTGGCAATAGTGGTAGTGTCGCTTACGGTTTCAGGTTATATGGGGATGGCACAGACATGGAGTGGCAAGATGATCTTCCAACAGCGGCACACGGTACGGAATCGGTTGATATATCGCGTATATTAGCAATCACGGGATTTACAAGTGGTAATCCAGGACTACCTGATGTATTTGAAGGCGTTCTTGGAAAGATAGGAGGTGTAAAAGTTGAGAACCTTGGCGTGTTGGCTCAGTTCGCTGGCGAGCTAGGGAAACAGCTTGAGAATCTTGCGGATGGATTCGAAAGAATGGTAGCAATAGAAGATCAACTAAAGAAAATACAAAGTGCGAAGGATGTTAAACCGCCAGCCGTGAATTACACAACTGGCGGCAAAAAGATAGACGACCCGAAGGGGATGGAGCACAATGTTCATATTGTGTCTCCTGGTAACGAGCGGCCTGATACAAACATTTATACTTCCAAACCCAAGAAATAAAAAGTATGAAAATTATTGTTTCGCTAATTTTCGTTATAATTTTGACTGGTTGCAAAGACAAGTCTCCCCAAGAAAAACGTCTTTTAGTTGACGATAGTTTATTAGCTGTGGGTCAGATTAGTGATGACACGATTTATAGTGGGCTTGTAAAGTTTTACGACCCTAGGTCAAGTAAGATACTCTATTCTTGTAATTATAAGGACGGTAAATTAGACGGCATAAAAACGGATTTTCATGAGAATGGAGAAGTCTATTCACGGCAGATGTATCATGGCGGACTACCTCATGGCTACGTTAATTTCTACGATACTGCCGGTCAAATTTATGCGAGACAATTTTTTTATTATGGATTGAAATCTGGCCCGTCAATAAATTGGAAAGATGGACAGCCAACGTCTTTTCATTTCTACTCATTAGATAACAGACTTCTTATAGATCTTGACTATTCAGATCTGACTGAAAAACTTATATCTGACGTTCAGCAGGGTTTCTTTTTCTATCAAACATCGGAAGTGATAACTGCAAATTGGCGAGATGGAACATCTGCCCAAAAAGACATCTTTTTGTATTTACCGAAACCACCTAAGTTTGACTTTAAGTATAGTTTGGTAAAAATAGACTCGCAATACAAAGTATTGTCAATTATCCGAGAAATTTCTTCTAACGACATTTTTGAAAAAATATCTGTTCCGGCGTCAGATACGGCCAGTTTAGCGATAAGATTGATTGTTGATGATGCAATTCATGAGGGTACTCATACTATGTTCAAGAAACTATAGAAAGATAAAGTAGTATAGATTAATACCGTTATGGGTTTAATGGAAAGGAGAATGATAATGAAGTGAAGGGGGAGGGGCAATCAGCAGGACTATGGTTTACGGATATATGATCCTCGTTTAGCAAAGTTTTTGTCCGTTGATCCGTTGACTATGAAGTATCCGGAATTAACACCGTATCAATTTTCGGCAAACACACCAATAGAAAGTGTAGATCTTAATGGAGCCGAACGTCTTTCTTATTTAGAACGTTCACTACTGCCAAACAATTATCCAGAAAACTATTACGATCTGCGTTTGAAAACGGAACCAAAATACGTCTTATATCTTGTCGTACGGGTGTCTTTGCAGATGGTTCTGCATATCAACTATCGGGATATTTGAAATCGCCAGAGACGGCACCAACGAAAAAAATTAGGATACGGGAAGGCGGAAGCTATGAAATCCCTGACGGTGGAAGATTCAAGACATTTTCTAATACATCAATTCAATATTTAAATGAAGCTACTGGGGTTTATTAATGAATATAACGATATAAAAGAAGCTCTACCACTGCAGAGGGTTATCGATTACAATACAGGGGAGATGTTAATCTAAAAGCCATTTTACGTTATCTGAAAGAAGGCCGCCTTGTATTTGGATGGATGGGGTATTTTATTGACGTAAGAACTCAGGAAATAATAGCTTCTGATGCATATTACACTGATGGTTTATGGGTATGGCCTTCTTATTTCCCTTATTATTTGGAAAAATATCCTGACATGTATATTGATAGCGGGTTTTTAGATTATCTGCGAGAAAAAAACTTTGTATTTAAAGTCGACGACCTTTTTGAGAAGAAAAAGAAGTCTTTTGAAGAGGAGCTATCAAGTAGATTAAGTGCTTCATAGATGAAGGTTCAGCCTGTTTGTCTTTATTGTATATTGAAAGAGAAAAGAGATGTCAGAATATTTACAGCAAACTAATAAAACAACTTCGATGCAGGCTACTACCAAATTATGTCTGAATTCTAATGAATTTACTCAACTTGATTTTGTTGAGTTTTATGATAGCATGGTGGAATTTACTCCAACGAGAATTACTATAGGAGCAAAAACGTTCCCCTGGAGTGAAATTGACTTTCTTAAGATTTTTGCGAAGAAGAATAAGGTCGATCGTTGCTTTATTCAAGATAATAAAGGCAACTACTTCTCTGTTGCTTCAACCGGGACGCGAACGCCCTTTAAAGCGGTAACAGTAAGTCAAGGGAGTGATAAAAAGCACTGTAAAAGCGACTTAATCGTGCGACTTATTGAAACGAAAAAATGCGTCACAGGTTTTGTCTTCAATACTGAATATGAGGAGGTGCAATCGACAAAATTCTCCAGTAATCTAGAAGGGATTAATATCCAGAAAGAAATATTAGAGACAATAAAAGCAACACCGTCAAAAGATGATGGATTTGGAGGTAAAGAATATGATATTCGCTTTAATCCAGGAAGAAGTTTGTTAATATCGAACTCGTGGTTGATCGTAGGGTGGAGAATGTGGTTCAACAAAGATTTTTATCATTTGGTGTCAAGACAAAAAATCTTGGACTTTCCTCATGCCGTTGAGAATGTTTTATTAAATAACGGGATAGTTTATGTTCAATTATTTGAAAAATTGGAAGAGCCATTCACTCCCGATGCTATGTTTCGACAATGGAAATGGCGAGAATGGATGGAGTATGACGAACTTGATGAACATTTTGGGTAATGTATCAGATTAGTGGTAATGTGATCAATTATCTGGTTTTATGGAATGTAAATTTTGCAAGAGAAAATGTCAAAAAACGGGGAAGCAGAAGAACGGCGCGCAAAAGCTTTATTGTGCGGCCTGTAGGAAATATCAGCAGTACGGGTATAAGTATAAAGCTTGTTACAATGATATCGCGGCTGGTTTGTGAAAGTGTGAGCATTCAGGGGATCGGCAGGGGATTGAATATCGCGTCAAGTACGGTGATCAGAAGAATCAAATGTATAGCCAGTTGTATTGCTAAGCCTGCAGTTCCATTGAACCGGCGCTCTTTTGAGCCGGATCCGTATGGCAACGGAGTTTTCCGAGGGTGGCGTGGATACCGTGGTACAATCTGGTACAGGATTCGCAAAATTGAATATCTTTACGAGACATGAAAAGCTCTTTGAGTTAAGCAATCACTTAGGCAATGTGCTGGTGACAATGCTGGCACCAGCCCCTCGCCGTATTGGATAAAAGATTGCGCCCATTGTCTATCAATTAATGATTGATTCTTATACAGAGACGTCTGCAATACCTGAACCAGTATTTATCATTGTTATCCCTTCTGCAACAAGAAAACCCGGTTAATTTTTTTTGAAAACCTAACCTATTCTTCAAACATCCATTTCAAAAATTCAGATTCGGGCTGATCCTCACTCTCTCGCCTTTACCCTCACCACATTCTCCTTTCTCTTCCCCTCAACCATAGTCTCCGCTTCCATTTTCTCTTTCTGCCTCTTCTCCCACAACTTTAGATCCTTGTCTTCAAAACTTCCCGCCAGCACGATCTGCATTCCTTCCCCTCTGAAATTTGGGATCGCTTCCTCATTAAAACCTAACCGCTGTCTTAAACACACCAGCCATTCCACCGTCCCAGCCGGTCGCTTGAACAAAAAGTCAAACACCGGTAACTTATCCTTTAAAAATCTCCATTCTCCATATTTAACCTCAGGCAATGGCTCGTCACTACCTTTGACCCAGCAAAGCAACAATACCTGGTATTCATAACAATTAACTGTACGTTTTGCCACCGATGAAGGCGGATGATAATCCACTGCCACAGTTATTTCTATTTTGCTGGCTTTCGGTGTTACCTTAAGTCTCGCGCCACCCAGTTTATGAAGTGGATACCGTTCATTCACTTCCATTCGCTCCAGTTGCTTCAGCAAAATATACCTGTTGTTCAAAGGCTCTCTGCGAAACCGCTTCAGCAGTAGCCTGTAGAAATTTGTTTGTTTAAAGTTGCTGCTAAAGCCCTTGATCTTACTGTTCAATTCACCGGCAAGACCATTGATGTATTCAGCGCGGTTGGCTTGACTATCAAACGCAGGTTGCATCTTTTTTTTGCGGCCCCTTTTTTTCGGCGCACTGCGCACTATATACCCATCTTTGCTGTCTACATATACGTTTTCACGAAGTTTCCCACTGATGGGGTGAATGGATTTTGACTTTGCCATTAAATCAGAATTTTGTAAATTGAATAAGGTTTATTCAATTTACTTAAATTTATTATATGCCGGGTTGTTTAATGCGCGGCACCAGCAAATCTGGCAGGTTGTCCCCTGAAAATGGGCTGATGTTTTGCTGAAATTTCCCTGAAGTTCTCCTGATGTTGTCCTGAAGTTAGCCTGATGTTAAAGTGACATCTATTCACCCTTTATCCACGGTCGCCATATGTCCGCTATAATCTCAATGTAGGTCTTCGATATCGGAGAAGAGATAGGATAATTTCAAACCCTGGTAAGATCTTCTTGAGGAAATCATCCGATCCTATTCTTATTTTATTCTCCGGAAACCTTCAAGCATACAGTAGTATAGGGGCCCCTCTAAATCTCCCCCGAGGGGTTGCCGTGTACCCACATTTTTCCTTTTATATGACCGAATAATTTCTTGATAGCTTGATGGCGTAGAGGAACGCGACGTACGCGGCGATACGCGACGTACGCGGCGAATACAAAGTCTGCTATGGCTGTTTTCGCTCCGCCGCGTATCGCTCCGCCGCGTTCCTTTACGCCATTCAAATACTTATGGATACACGCTAGCCCGAAGGGGAAGACTTATGGCCGCCTCCATATGAAATTTCAAATTACAACGCGTTTCAAGTTCAACCTCAAAAGATACTTTCTCAAACACAGGATGTTAAATCTCCCCCTTCGGGCTAATCGCTACCCAAACTTTCGGAGGAGTTGAAGAATTTACTGTCTCATACTGTAGCTCACGATTTCAATCGTGGGCGGACTGATAGAGGAATTGAGAGACCTATGGATATGTCCGGTCATTCATTTCCCCACGGTTGAAACCGTGGGCTATCGCAAATGCTGCAATGGGAATATTAATCAACCCGATAGCTGCCAGGTTTAATTGACCATCCATTTCGGGTTGTGCTACAGCCCACGATTTCAATCGTGGGCGGACAAATTGAAGGTTGCTCTTCGAGGGAGAGTTAGGGGGCCTTACGCCAGCCTGACTTCACGCGTTACAATACAAAAATTAACATGCCCTAATTAATCACATCGGAAGCTAAAGACAACTTCTGATAATTATTTTTTCTGTACAGGTCAGATGAGACTTTTGCAGCATTCAATCATGCCCATCTGTAGAATGATTTATTATGTCCACTGGGAGGATCTGCTGATAGATTTCGGCCGATTGTATAACAGCTGTCTAATAGCTTTTGATCATCCAACAAATCCCAGAGATTTTTTTCTTTGGGCGTGGGAGGTTCTGTTTCCAGATGAGGATTATTTCATGCAAAATTCAGAAGTATATATTGAAGTGGAGAATACTTTCGAACCTAAGAGCGCTTTTTACAAGCGGTAGCGTAAATGTATCTTAGCCTGATAATTTTTCTTTCGGCCTACAAACGGCTTTCCGCGAACCATCATCCCCCCAACAAAAAATTAAACTGATACACCACCACAGACTCTTCCTCGCTCTTATTAAACTTATTTCTCCTCAGCCATTCTTTAATAATTGAGATCGCTTCGCCATTCGTCAACGTCGACCCCTGCACCCAGTTCAAATAAGTACCCACGCCATCAGGAGACACCCGGATCTGCGCCAGTACTTTTCCTTTCAGGTTCTCACCTGCGTCCATCGACTTTGGATTGATCACCGTACGGTTTCCGCTTATGCGCATCGGGCCATTACCTCTTCCCGAGCCGGAGCCAT
Source organism: Terrimonas ginsenosidimutans (assembly GCF_022012415.1). Classification (GTDB taxonomy): domain Bacteria; phylum Bacteroidota; class Bacteroidia; order Chitinophagales; family Chitinophagaceae; genus Terrimonas_A; species Terrimonas_A ginsenosidimutans. Next base: position 61,839 of record NZ_JAKLTR010000026.1, on the reverse strand, counting down.
TGCCGCCACCGCTACCGGTGCCGGATCCTCCGCCACTGCCGCTGCCTCTGCCAACGCCTGAACCGGTGCCGCTTCCACCTGCGCGGTCATAGGTTGTTTCAGTACCACCGCCGCTGCCGGTTCCGGTCGTCGTCTTGCCCAATACTGCCTTGGGAACAGGCTTGGGTTGCGGAGGATCGGGTTTGGGGGTTGGTGCAACCTTTACGGGGGATTTATTCTCGTTGACCTTTGGCGCTTTGGGCTTGGGGTTATCGGGTTTAATGACAGGGGCTGTTTCCTTTTCAGCCGGATCATCTTCGATATCTCTTGCATCTTCTTCCGTACCGGGTTGTGGGGGAGTCTGAGGTGCTGCGCCAGCGGGCCCGGCTGCTTCAACGGGATTGCCGCCACCGCCACCGCCGCCAACCTGCTTCATGGGTATCTCTTCGTCGGGCAGGTCCATTTCCACCATCATTCCCTGGTCAGGGTGTGGCGGAACGATCGCAGGAATGGTCCAGCTCCATACAAACATCAGCATCAGCAGGAAGCCTGCAAAGCCGAGTGTGATCATGGTGGCCTGTGAATTTTTCTTAGCCTCGAACGATGATGCCGACATATTTAACGCGTTAGTCATACAAATTTACAGGTTGGAGTTCCCGGATAGAAGGCGTTGTTGTTCACACCTGTGTATTAACGAGCAAGTTCTGTGCAACTTGTATTGGTTCCAGCCTAAAAATTGTTAAATCCCGCCATATGATCCCGGAAAAAACACGTTTTATACAAGACTTCATGTTCAGGTAACAGATTTCCGTTTAGTTTCGGCGCACAAAAACCATAACATGAAGAATTTCGCTAAAATGTTCATTGTCCTGTCGGTAGCAGCAACGGGATTAATGTCGACCAAACCAACCCCCGTCCGGACCTTAAAGACTGTTGCCGGTGCGGCAGACTCAACATTCATCTATGTTTACCGTACGGGTCAGTTCAATGGCGCTACGGCCAACTGGTCTGTTTTTCTTGACGGAGAAAAGAAGTGTAAGCTCAGTAATAACCGGTTCATGAAGCTTGCGGTAGCACCAGGTAAGCATAGCATTACTGCCAAAATCGGCGGAGTGCAGTTGTTCAAGAAGGAAACGGAAGTGGAGATAGAAGCGGAGGCTGGCGGCTCTTACTATATTGCCTGCAATATCAAACAGAGCATTACCCGTGCACGGCTGGAGATGCTGGAAGTGACCAAGGGCACCGCCAATAAACAAATGGAAGGAATGGTGCTGGATAACTGCCAGGAGAAGCTTGATAAGGATTGAGCGGCGTAGGAGTATCGCTGCCAGGAGAAGCTTGATAAGGATTGAGCGGCGTAGGAGTATCGCTGCCAAGTGAAGCTTGATAAGGATTGAGCGGCGTAGGAGTATCGCTGCCAGGAGAAGCTTGATAAGGATTGAGCGGCGTAGGAGTATCGCTGCCAAGTGAAGCTTGATAAGGATTGAGCGGCGTAGGAGCATCGCAAAGAGCGCTAAGATAAACGCAAAGGACGCAAAGGATTTCCGGATTTTCTTTGCGTCCTTTGCGTTTATCTTGGCGCGCTCCGCGATACTCTATCTCATTTCAAATTAATCAGCACCACCACCATACTCAGGATTTCCGGATCTTCTTTGCGTCCTTTGCGTTTATCTTGGCGCTCTCCGCAATACTCTATCTCATTTCAAATTAATCAGCACCACCACCATACTCAGGATTTCCGGATCTTCTTTGCGTCCTTTGCGTTTATCTTAGCGCACTTTGCGATACTCCGCCTCACTTCAAATTCGCGATCACCAAACCAATCAGCACCACCACCATACTCACTATGTGGATCAACGTAAACTCTTCCTGCAAAATAAAAACCGCTTCGAGGCTGGAGAATATGGGAATGAGATTTCCGAATAAGGCAGTTCGTCCCGCACCCAGGATCTGGATCGCTTTGTTCCAGATAAAAAAGCAGATCACGGAAGCGCCCAGGCCAAGGTAGAGGATCACGCCGATCAGCTGGGTATCCCAGTCGATAGGCGACTGTGTGGAAGATTCGAATACGACAAAGGGGATCAGAAGGATCGTTCCCAATAAAAAGGAACTGAACAATAAACTCATCGGAGAAATGGCAACAGGACGTTTTCTGACGAGTATGTTATAGATCGCAAATGACAATGCTGCCAGTAAAATCCATGCGTCACCTTTCGAGAAGTGGAAGTTCATCAGGTTTTCCCAGTGTCCTCGGGAGATCAGCAACAGTATCCCCGCGATACACACGAGCATTCCGCAAAGTCTTTTCACGCCGATCTTTTCCTTGAGAAAAATGGCCGCCATGATATTGGCAAAGATGGGAGATGAGGTGGTGCCGATCAGCGCGAGGTTGATCGCGGAGGTGTGATGACCGGCGATATACACAAATGTATTGAACAGGCAGATCCCCGTCAGGGATAACCAGAACAGGTATGCAAAGTGCTTTTTCAATGCCGCACGTTCCGTCAGGCAGATCTTTATCGCAAAAGGAGCAAGCATCACTGTGGCGGTAGACCAGCGGAAAAAGGAGAGATGTCCCGGGCTGATATCTGCATGAACAGCTCTGGCAACTATAAAGTTGCCAGACCAGATCAGTGCCGCTAATACAGCAAGGATTATTCCCTGCGGGATGCTTTTTTCTTTCACTAAGAAGGGATCAATGATGTGCAAAATCCAGATCGAACCGTCCTTTGATGCGTTCCATCGGAGGGTTGAAATAGCCGTACCGGAGATCAGGGAATTCTTCCTTTAATAATTCCTGCAGTTGCTTTACGCCCATGCATTCACCCGTATCACCCACGCCGATCTTTCCCAGATACCAATCGGGATCGATATTGAAATTCCTCCACTGGATCATCTTCAGGCCGGTCTCTTTGATCAGCTTGCGCAGTGCTTCATACTCTGCAATGCTGTCTGTCATACCAGGGAATACGAAATAATTGATGGATGTCCAGCCGCCAAAACTGTTCACCACTTTCAGGCTTTCGATGATATCATCAAAGTCGTAGTTGTTTGGGCGATAGTATGGCATGTACACTTCACGTCGTGCGGAGTTGGTGCTGACGCGGATAGAATCCAAACCTGCTTCACATAATTTCCTTACAGCATCCGGTTTGGATCCGTTCGTGTTTATATTGATACTTCCTTTGGGCGTGTGTTTGCGGATCTCGATGATCGCTTCGCGGATGGTTTCCCACATAAGCAGCGGTTCACCTTCACAACCCTGACCGAAGCTAACGATCGGGAATGGCGCTTCTTCGAGGTGAGGGACCGTGAATTCAACGATCTCTTCTGGCGTTGGTTTGAAACGAAGCCTGTCCTGTGTAGACACGATCGTTTCTTCATCAGGCTGCAAAGAGATACATCCAACGCAGTTGGCATTACATGCAGGAGAGGATGGGATGGGGCATTCCCACCGGCCAAGGAAATAGTTCCGTGCAGCAGGGCACTGATAGGTCAGGGCGCAATTATTGGCCAGGTGATTCACCAGCCTGTTATGCGGATAGGCCTGCAATAATTTCTCTACACCAAATTCAACTTTTTTCTGGTCATATCCTTCGCAATCCTGGCGGATATCAGGTTCTATTCTGGTAGCGGGGACATAGAACTTTTCGTCGTACCATCCGGCTGCGGTATAGCAGAACAACGGCAGGGTAGGTGCATCAGGTGCCGTTTCATAGGCAGCGAGATAGAAGCCGGTATGTGCGGGAGGAATGAATGCAGCCACCGCCCAGCCTTTTTCGCAAAGGCGCATTTCTCCGGTTTCAACATCGATGCCAATACCACGACGGCCGGGAAGTTCGTACAGGGAACCGCCTTCGGGCAGTTCGATCCATTCGTCTTCAGGGATCTCGAATGCATCCCAACCGCTACGGCCGGTCACAAACAAGGTCTGATCTTCAAAAATGTTTCCCTTACCATCTGAATACAGCAGATAAGGTGAATGTGAGATATGCGCCATAATCTGAACCGCTTTTTGATTTACTTCAACTGCTCCCTGCAAAAGTCGTTAAATTCCTGTTCATTCAATCCTGCGGATGATTCAATGATCTCAGACTGCAGTATTTTATTGTTCTTGAAATCGATGGTCAGCAGACCATCTTTTAATACGATATTGTTCAATTCATTCCACCGGATCGTCCGTTGCGGAAAAGATGGATAGATGACTTCCCCTTTATCAACGCCCAATTGCAGCTGCCGTTGGGACGTGGCGAACAGAAATGTCAGCACTGCACAAAGTACAGCCGCCCACCAATTGCCGATCATTGCCCACCCGATCGTGATAATGATCAGCGGCAGGTATTTCAGCGAGGCATTAACGGCCTTGCCTTTTCTGGCCAGCCACCAGCCCGCCGCAAGTGAAACAGCTGATAACACAGCCACGGCCAACGCAACATTCCGGATGAACTGATCTGTACTATAGAAAGCCGTCAGAATAAAAAGCCCGATATTCAATATGACAATGAACAGCGCCATGCTGTTATACTGTTTTACCTTATCGTTCCGTAATATGATCTCAAACTTCGCCATGGAGGAAATGGGTTTAAAAGTTTAAAGGTTTAATAGTTTAAAAGTTTTTCGGATTGATAGTTTACCAGAATAAAAATGAAGTAGTTGGTCTGAACGAGTGGCAACTTTTAAACCTTAAACATTTAAACAGTTAAACTTTTGTCGCTATTGCTTGCGATCAACGTATTGCAGAGTTTGAACAGTACCCGTGCGCCAACATTTGCATTCCAGTCTGTATCACTCACGCCTACTTCGCAAAGATCGAAGCCGATCACTTTCCTGCCGCTTTCCATTACTTTACGGAAGAGATAGAATACTTCTTCCGTTTCAAAGCCACCGGGAACGGGTGTGCCTGTATGCGGACAAAGTTTGCGGTCGAGTCCGTCGATATCAAAGCTGATATAGACATTCTGTGGAAGTTTGCTCACGATCTCATCCACGATCTGTTTCCAGGTTTCGCCTTCATACTGGCGGTATTTAATATCGCGGTCGAAGTATGTATTGATCCTGTCACTGTTATTTTTAAGATACTCCCATTCGTCACCGCCATAATCACGAACACCTACCTGAACGAGTTTGCTTAACTGTGGGATCTGAGTGAGGGCATTATACATGATGCTGGCGTGCGAGTAGTTGAACCCTTCGTATGCTACGCGAAGGTCACAGTGTGCATCGATCTGCAAAATGCCGAAGTCGGCATATTTATCTGCAATTGCTTTAAAGTAACCTAAGGGCACGCTGTGATCACCGCCGAGTACACCGACCAGTTTACCATTGTTCAGCAGCACTTTTGTTTGTTCATATACCCACTGGGTAAGGAATTCGCCGCCTTCATTCACTTCCCGGAAGGTCTTGCTCATGAACTGGTTGGCTGATACGTCTTCACCACGGGAGATATAATCGATATAGAGCTCAGCTTCTTTGCGGAGATAGTCGCTTTTCATCAGCAGCTTCCGGTCGATCGGACGCATATAGTATCCGTGTTTCCAGCCTTCAGGAACTTCAGAGTCGAACAGGTCGACCTGCAGGGCCGCTTTAAAGATGGCTTCGGGGGCGCGGGCGGTTCCAGCTCCATAGCTCACGGTCACTTCCCAGGGAATGGGGAGGATCACCAGTCGTGCATCATCTTCCGAAGTGGGGAGTCCGAATATGTTGTTATTAGGATTGCTGACGCAATTGGGGTCGTAATTAGCTAGATCTACCATTTCTCTTCCTTGTATTGAAAAAACGGTGCAAGTTAAGACTAAGAGTTGAAAGAGAAAAAGGAGGAAAAACAGCGGAGGTAAGGGCCGGATAGTCAGGGGCTTAGGGTGGAGGGTTTGGGAGGTTTGGAGGGTTTGGAACCTATGAAACCTCCCAAACCCTCCAAACCACCGAAATTTCTTACCCCGGTTCCTGCTGGCTGAGGCAGTGGAAGCTGCCGAGTCCCCAGATGATGTCTGTGGAATCGATGCCGACCACTTCGCGGTCGGGGAAGCAGGTTTGGATGATCTGCAGGGCTTTATCGTCTTTGTCGCAACGGTAGGTTGGAACGATGACGGATCTGTTGGCGATATAGAAGTTGGCGTAAGATGCGGGGAGGCGCTGGTCGTCGAAGATCACGGCGTCTGGCATAGGCAGCTCCACGATGTTCAGTTGTTTGGTATTCAGCAGCCGCATCTCTTTCAGTTGTTTGAGGTTGTGCTGGAGGAGGTCGTAGTTCTCGTCATTCTTGTTTTCCTCGATCACGGTGAGGACGGTGTCTTCGTTCACAAAACGGATAGTATCATCGATATGTCCATCCGTATCATCGCCGACAATGCCTTCATCTACCCAAAGAATTTGTTCTACGCCATAGAAGTTGCGCAGGTACTCTTCGATCTGGCATTGGTTGAGGTGAGGGTTGCGGTTGGGGTTCAGGAGACAGGCTGTAGATGTCAGCAGGGCGCCTTTACCGTTAAATTCAACGGAGCCGCCTTCCATGACGATACCCGGGTTGAAAACAGGAAGGTCATAGTGTTTGCCAATGAGTGTGGGAATTACATCATCGAGATCGTACGGAGGATATTTTCCACCCCAGGCGTTGTAGCCCCAGTCGACGATCGCTTTTCCTTTACCAGCCATTTCATTCACCAGGAATGCGGGGCCATGATCGCGGCACCAGGCATCATTGGTAGGATGAAAAAAGAATTCCACTTTAGAGAGATCCACACCGCCTTTTTCAAGATGACCGATGGCGAACTGCTTCATCTTTTCATCCGCCACATTGATCCGCACCAGCTCTCCGCGTGTCAGCTCCTTGATAAACGCAGTATAACCCGGATACACAGTATCCAGTTTGCCAGGCCAGCTAGCTTCCTTATGAGGCCAGCTTAACCAGGTTGCCACGTGCTTTTCAAACTCCGCAGGAAAGTAATAGCCCAGCTCCCGCGGAGTGGAAAGATCATTGGGGTTGCGTGAAAGTGAACTCACAAGTACAGGGTTTTGAAGTAAGGAAATGGTTGAAAGGTCGGGTTAGAAGCTAGAAGTTTAAAAGTTTAATAGTTTAAATGTTTAAAAGTTTCAAATTGACCGGTTAATTCTAAAATCTCAACTACCAACCTTAACTATTAAACCTTTAAACTATTAAACTTCTAAACTATTAAACTTTTAAACTATTAAACTATTAAACTTTTAAACTCTTGCACTCTTAATCCTCATCTATATACCGCTTTGTAATCTGCCCATAGGAATCGATCCTTCTGTCGCGGAGGAACGGCCAGTGTGTGCGGTATTTGTCAGAGATGCTGAGGTCAAGTTCTTCGACATGGATCTCTTCCTTGTCGTGTGAAGCCTGGTAAACGACTGTGCCAAATGGATTGGAGACGAATGAACCGCCCCAGAACTTCATGGCGCCGTCCTGTTCAAGGCCAACGCGGTTCACGCTTACGACATGGAGTCCATTAGCGACAGAGTGGCTGCGCTGTATCGTCTGCCATGCGTTGTATTGTTCGGTGTTTGTTTTATCGTCCTGGCTGGTGGCCCAACCGATAGCGGTAGGGTAGAACAGCACCTGTGCGCCCATGAGCGAAGTGATGCGCGCAGCTTCAGGATACCATTGATCCCAGCAGATGAGGATCCCGATGGTCGCAAATTTTGTTTTAAAAACTTTATAGCCCAGGTCACCGGGAGTGAAATAGAATTTTTCGTAGTAAGCGGGATCATCAGGGATGTGCATCTTGCGGTATTTGCCAAGATAGGAGCCATCTGCATCGATCACCGCCGTGGTATTGTGATATAGCCCTTCAGCTCTTTTTTCAAATAAAGACGCAATGATCACTACGCCGAGCTCTTTTGCCACTTCGCTCAAAGACGCCGTAGAGGGGCCAGGGATCGCTTCAGCGAGCTTGAAATTTTCATAATCTTCGACATCACAGAAGTAGAGTGATGTAAACAATTCCTGCAAACAAACGATCTGAGCACCCTTCGCCGCTGCTTCGCGTGTTTTATCGATTGCTTTCTGCAGGTTTGCTGTTTTATCACCAGAACAGCTCATCTGAACAAGACCAACGTTTACTTTTGACATGCTGAAAAAATTAATGTGCAAAATTAGGAAAAAAAGCGGGGATCGTTTTTTAAAAACGGTCTCCGCTTTAGTTAAAATTGAAGGATTTTTCGAGGTGAGAACCTCGGGGTCTTTGACCGTATTTTGCCGGGCGGGCAAGGGGCTTTTTTTCGAGGGGGTTGCCTCGAAGACTCCGTTTACTTTTTTTGCCTTGATGCAAAAAAAGTAACAAAAAAAGATCAAGGCTACGCGCAAATAGCCAGCCCCGCACTCGATGCGGGGGCTAAAAATTATGGGTTGCACCTGGCACTAAAATAAACTCGCCGGAGGAGGGTTTTGGATTGATTGGCGTGTTGGCTCAGACAATATTTTAGCGCCCTCGCCTTCGGCTCGTCGGTTACGCCCATAATTTTTTTAACGCCATTTGCGCTAGGCCCCCGCTCTCAAAGCAGGTAGAAGGCCTTTACAGGATTGTAACCTTACGGTTCTTGCAAGTTTTGTTTTCTGTTATCAGGAATAGAACCACGTCAATTTGTAATACTGCAACTGAGAGACAACGAATCTTCCTTATTTCGGAAACTCTGTTTACATTTTTGCCGGACGGGCAAGGCGTTTTTTTCGAGGGTTTGCCTCGAAGACTCCGTTTACTTTTTTTGCCTTGATGCAAAAAAAGTAACAAAAAAAGATCAAGGCTACGCGCAAATGGCTAAAAATTATGGGCTGCACCTGGCACTAAAATAAACTCGCCGGAGGAGGGTTTTGGGTTGAGTGGCGTGTTGGCTCAGACAATATTTTAGCGCCCTCGCCTTCGGCTCGTCGGTTACGCCCATAATTTTTTTAACGCCATTTGCGCTAGGCCGCCGCTCTCAAAGCAGGCAGAAGGCCTTGACTGGATTGTAACCTTACGGTTCTAGTAGCTTTTCTGTTCTCTTATTCCATAACGCATCTATAAAAAGAATGTCAGCATCAAATTATAATACAGGATCGGAACTATAACGAATCTTCCTCGCAACCGAATCCTCCTCTCTCAACGCCCCCGGCCTTGGAAAAAATGGCGTTAAGAAAATGGGAGGCTGGCACCGTCTGAGCCACACCGAAGGTGTGCGAAGGCGCCAAAAAACTGTCTGAGCCGGCACGCCAATCAACCCCAAACACTCTTCCGGCGAGTTTTTTTTGGTGCAGGTGACATCCTCCCATTTTTAGCCATTTTTTCCCAGCCTTGATTTTTTTTTGTTACTTTTTTTGCATCAAGGCAAAAAAAGTAAACAGGGTCTTTCGACCTCCCGTCGAAAAAAAACGCCTTGCCAGCCGGCAAAAAAAGTAGAAAGTCACTTCAAGGCAACCCTCGAAAAAAAAGCGCCCTTGCCCGTCCGGCAAAAACGTAAACAGGGTCTTTCGACCTCCCGTCGAAAAAAGCGCCCTTGCCCGCCGGCAAAAAAGTACACAGAGTCTTTCGACACTCCCGTCGAAAAAAAACCTTCACCAAAACCTAAAACCCGCCGGACTTCCGGCTATCAAGAACTTCGCTTTATTCCTGCGTAAAGAACCTTACCACCTTAACGGGCGAGTTTCTGAACAATTTATAATGCGAAAAGCAGGCATTAACGCCTGCTTTTCGCATTATAAATTATTCAGAAAAATCAGTGTGCGAACGGATGCGAATGATCCCCCGTCTGTCCCATCTGACGCAGGAACGAAACGTGCGAAGCAACAGCCGTGCGGACACGTCTGTATTCGATATACTGAACGCCGTATTCCTGGCAAGCCTTTTTAATGATCTTGCTGATCGCAGGATAATGAACGTGAGAGATCTTCGGGAACAGGTGGTGTTCTACCTGGAAGTTCAGTCCGCCAACCAGCCAGCTCACTACCTTGTTACGTGTAGCGAAGTTTGCAGTTGTTTTTAACTGGTGGATAGCCCACTCATCTTCCATTTTACCGGTAGCGTCATCAGGAAGGGGGAAGTGTGTATGTTCTACCGTGTGTGCCAGCTGGAACACGATACTCAATACAAAACCCGCGACAAGCGCCATGGTGAAGAAACCGATCACCCAGGGAACGAATCCAACCATATAGATCGGAATAGCCACGAAAATGGTGATATGGGCCAGCTTGTAGAACCAGAAAAGCAAATGCTCTTTCAACGTCATTTTCCTCAATGGCGTATCACCGATCCGCAGGGTGAAGTATTTTTTATAATCTGTTACAAAGATCCACCAGATGTAAAGCAGTGAATATGCCGCAGGGAAATACACATGCTGATATTTATGGATCTTCAGATGCTCCTGTTCTGCACAAAGACGGAGAAATGGACGGGCTTCAATATCGTCATCAACACCATGGATGTTTGTGTACGTATGATGGATCACATTATGCTTTGTTTTCCACATGTGCTGGCTGGCACCGAGAAAATTAGCAATATTCGATGCCATATTATTTACCCATTTGTATTTGCTGAAGCTGCCGTGCGCACCGTCATGCATCACGTTGAAACCGATCGAAGCGATCAGACCGCCCATGAGAATAGATTCTGCTATTGCCCATACTGCTGCCGGTGTAAAGAACACCAGGTGCACGTATGTTGCAAGCAATAACGTCACAAGGATACCAGCTTTCAGGTATAAACGGAAGTTACCCGTCTGAGCTTTTCCTTTTGTTTTGAAGTACTCCGCGATCCTCTTCTTTAACTCTCCGTGGAAGGACACTGGGATCTTTGGGAACTTTGGACTAGACATGATTGAATTTTATGGATTTAGAATGCAAAGGTAGAGCAACTTCATCACAAAACATTCACAAACATGTAAAACCTTATAACGAGCGTTCGCATTGTGTATAAATGTGTTGGGACGGGTTCGAAGGTGGTGAAACGTTAGGATTTTGCCAATGATTTCCTACAGGTGGTATAGTTACAAAAATCAGGCGGAATAACTGGCGTAGAAGTGTCACAAAGAGCGCAAAGTGAACGCAGAGGGCGCTAAGAACGTTGCTTACTCTGTGTTTACTTTGCGCTCTTTGCGGTACTCCCACGCCACACAAAAATCATCAGGTTTCATTCTGAATGAGCGCATCCAGGCTTTTGATCCCGATCTTTTTGTCTGTAGTGAACCCTTCGGCATACTTTACACCAATCCTTTTGCCAAGCATTCTTGCCCTGGCGATCACGCTATCCAGGAAATCGGGGGTGGAGATATAGGTCTGCGGTCCATCGCCGCCTGTGGTATTGGTATGGAATTGTGTGGCATAAGCCTGTATTGCCTGCATTTTCTGCTCAAAGACCTCGCTGATATCCATCAGCAGATCCGGTTCATGATACCAGTCCTGCATATACTGCAGAAAATAACGGGGTCTCCATTTCTCCTGCGGCCTGCCGTCTCTTCCGGTGGTCTCGATCTTTGCCAACCCGGAAAGAAAGCAGGCATCATTGATGAGGTGGCCCGCGCGGCCATGATCAGGGTGACGGTCATTCAATACATTCCCCAATACGATCTCCGGGCGATAATGACGGATCTCACGGATCAGCTCCAGCTGGTGTGCTTCATCATTTTTAAAAAAGCCGTCTCTCATTTTCAGGTTCACCCTTTCTGCCACCCCCATGATCCGCGCAGCATCGGCCGCTTCCGTGTAACGTGTTTCCACCGTTCCTCTCGTACCCAGTTCACCTTGTGTCAGATCAACGATCGCTGCCGTTTTTCCACTCTTGATTTCATTGATCAGCGTGCCGGAACAACCGAGCTCTATATCGTCGGGATGCACACCAATTGCGAGAATGTCTGTTTTCATGAATGCAAGATAAATAAGTAAAAAGTCAAAATTAAAAAGTAAAAAAGTAAAAGGCGTTGAGAATTGGAAGTGAACTATCCAATCTCAACATCTTTTTTTACTGTTTGATTTTGACTTCTTACTTCCTGTAAGGATTTCCATACCAGGACGCATCAATCTCCTGTACAAAACTCTCGATCTGGCGATCAGTTTTATCAGTAAGATCCCATTTTTGCTTGAGGTTGCCACCAACGAAGAAAGCGACTGTCTGGTAGAGGCGGGCATTTACGCCGCCTTTGTATTCTTTGATGATCTCATAACAGTTATTGCCGGTCTGGCGGTTGATGAGTTTCATCAGGACCTTGCCCTGGTAAACGGAGAGATTGGAAAGCGGGTCGGTGAATTGTTTGCGCATCTCCTTTTCGCGCGACTTGATATACTGTTTCTTTTCCTTCTTCGACATCGACGCAGATCTTGCATTGATATCATTGATCGTAGCGCCGGCTACGCGTGCGTAAGGATAAGTTACATAAACCGCATTGCGAAGGCGTGTCCACTTCTGTTTGTATTTCTCCAGTTTTTCAGGCGAGAGATTGGAGATCCAAACCATTTCTTCTTCCTGGTAGGTGAGCATTTCCCGGTTGTACCAGATCGCATCAACAAAAATGGTATCATTCGGGCCCCATTTTTTGGAGCGCTCGGCATAAGAAGGCATGGGAGGAATGGTGTCAGTACCGGCAGGCACCGTATCCTGCGCACGCGACTCTGTTGCAAAGAAGATCGGTACGGTAAGGAAGAATAACAGTAAACGGTATGAGGTCTGACGTAACATGGCTCTTATAAAAGTACAAAACAATGTTATGCCTGCCAAGACTGCCGAAAACAGCTTTCCGTTGCCTCTTAAAAAGGAGCTGTTATGCTTTTTTAAGCTGGCGGTTCAGCTGTATACGGCGGACCATGCTCATCAGGATCCCGATGGCAGTGATAATGATGCCGATCCATAACACATTAATATACGGGAACTTATAAGCTTTCAGGGTCACATATTCCAGGATGGTGTTGGATTCTTTTACACCGATATTCAGCGAATCGCCGGTTACGCTGTTCAACTGGAGGATCAGGCTCTCAGGCATGATCGTGTCCGGAACGGCAAACTGTTTTCCTCCCTGGTCAATAAGCAATGCTTCTGCCGTATAATTTCCGCGCGTCAGTGAATGGACGCCGATCGTTGCTACTGTTGCTTTATCTCCGGGACGGAAACCATCAAATGGCAGGCTGTCCCTCGTAGCTACTTTCTCCACGATCAGGTAGCCTTTGGAATAGAAGATACTGTCGCCTGTCCTGACCGGGTTAGGTTTGAAGGTGGCCGTATCCTTATTTTTTTCAGGATTGGGAAGTGCGGAAATATAGGTAAATACGTCGTGATCGAGGTAATGTCTTGAATCCGGGTTCGCCATCAGGCCTTCATTCCCTTTATAATTCACGAAGGCGTTTGGCTTGAGTGTAAATTCTTCTTTATCGGTGCGGCTCTTGAAATGAATGAAGTAATACCACTGCTGCTTTTTCGGATGTGCGGAATCCTTTTCATAGGTCACATCAAACTTACCCATCTTCATAGGAAAGCCTTTCACCAGTGTAAGGTTCTCTCCGGCTTTTTCCTTGCTTTCTTTACCGAAGTCGATCGCAATACCGCTGGAGTTTCTTGACAGGATCTCCTTCTTCGAAGAGGAGAGCAGTATTCCCAGCAATACCAATCCGAAGCCCAGGTGGGAGATAGAACCGCCGGATAATTTCAGTTTACCGTTCACGCCAACCCAGATATAGGCAGCATTTGCGATGATCGCATATACGGCTGCAATGATGGCCAGCCAGATCGCACCCAGATAACCTGCGCCATGCGTCTGGTAATTGATATCGCCAAAATACAGGATGGCAGTTGCCGCCAGAATAGAAATGATCGTTGGGATCCAGATCTTTTTCCAGAATGCTGTGCCGGTAGTGCTTTTATAGCGGAGGTATTGAACAATAGCGGTCAGGATGCCGATAATGATCGCCACGTGGATCTGGATCTGGTTATAGGCAAATTCTTCATCTTCGGGAGCGGCGATCTTTGTACCAAAGATCTTATTGAATACAGGCAAAGATGTTTTTGCGCTGATCACGATAGCTGTCAAAAAGAAAACAAGTGAACCGATGAACATCCAGAACTCGCGGGATGAAGTCGCTTCTTCTTTTCTGATCGCGGGAATTTCTTTCGAACGATTGATCAGAAGGATAATGGATGGTATAAAGAATATAGCCAGGAATGATACCAGTTGAACATTCATTCCTGAATCGGTAAATGCGTGTACAGAAGATTCGCCCAGTACACCACTTTTGGTCAGGAAAGTAGAGTAGAGGATGAACACAAATGTAAGGATCATAAAGAGGAACGTCGACTTGAGCGAGTGTCCGCTATGCTTATAGATCAGTAATGTGTGAACGCCTGCCACGAGGATCAGCCATGGCACCAGGGAGGCGTTTTCTACAGGATCCCAGGCCCAGTATCCTCCAAATGTGAGTGATTCATATGCCCATGCTGCTCCCATCATGATCCCCACACCAAGTACGGCAAGGGAGAACAATGACCATGGCAGAACCTGTTTGATCCAGTCAGTATATCTCCTGGTCCACAAGGCGGCGATGGCAAATGCAAATGGGATAAGGGTAGAGGCGAATCCGAGGAACAGAACGGGTGGGTGGATCACCATCCAGTAGTTCTGCAGCAAGGGGTTCAGGTCATTACCATCTTTAATGAAATTCAGGTAATCCGGCCGCAGTGGTTGCGTGATATCAGCGTTCATGTGCATTCCGACTGCATTATCCAGTACTCCGGAATCACGAAGGAGCGTAAATGGATTTGAACCCATCTTCCATTCAAAAATATAGAGTCCGGTAAGCATTGTTGCCAGGCAGAATTGTACAAAGCTCACTACAGACATTACAGGAGCTTCCCATGTTTTGCCTGTTTTGATCAACACGAGGCCGAGTACACAATGCCAGATGCTCCAGAGGAGGGTACTGCCTTCCTGGCCTTCCCAGAAACAGCTCAGCAGGTATTTGAATTCCAGTGAGCGGCTGCTATGCTGCCAGGCATATTTATATTCGAAAAGGTGATTATAGATTATATAAAACAGGATGATGAAAATAGAGAACACCGAAACCACTTCGATCAGGAAGGCGATGCGTGCCAGTTTTTTCCAGTAATAATCGCCGGCGACCGTATCAACATGGCGCGTAGCCTTGAAGTAAGCAAAGCTGGCCACAATAGAAGCAACCAATGAAAGCGTGATAAAGAAATGGCCCAGCTGCCCGGGTAAGAGATGCTCTCCAATGTAATCCATCGGGAATATTCGGTTTATGTGAACGCGATAGTGTTTGTAACCTTAAGGCTTTGGTTCGATAGCCTGTGACATCTGGACATTTTTCTTAGCCGCTTCCATATCATCTTTGTATTTGGAAGGACATTTGGTCTGTATACTCTGGCAATCAAAAATGCCGTCCTGGTATTTCCCTTTTAAGACCAGTCTTTCGCTGATCTCAAAGTTTTCAGGTTTTGGCTGATGATAGATCACCTTTACAGATTTTCCTAATGTATCAACCGCAGTAAAGCTTAAGTAATTAGGGTTATTGAGGGCATCGTATTCAAGAGGCGAGTCTTTATCCCAACGGGCCATCAGGTGGACGAACTTACCCGGTTTAGACATCGCTGTGTCTACCGTATCATAAGTGCTTGTATTTTGTAAAAAGCTGATCAACACTGCAATGGTGGCTGCAATTCCCACAAGTAAAATGATATGGATCTTCTTCATCCGGTTTGATTTAGTTCGTTTCTTTTTGACCTTTCTAAGACCCCGGCAATCTGGCTTCGTATGCGCCGGTAGCGGGAGTCCCCCTGCACCATGGCTTTGGCGGCCCTGGCTAAGGTTCGGCTGAGCCGCAAATTTATGTCAAAATACCGTCACGAACGGTGATTTCTCCAAAGAACAACTGCATGAATTGATTGTTCGGCAGAATGGATATTTTTTTGAAAAAAACCCGTCTATCTTCGTGGCTACGAGGAACAAAGAGAAAAAGCAGGGAAAAGAGGTTCTGTTGTTTAATGTTGGTATGCTAAAGATTAAACACTACTTCTTTTCCGGGCTCTGTAAACTCTTCATACCCGTTTAAACTCTTAGCTATATGATTTTTGAATTATCAGAAGAACAATTAATGATCCAACAGGCGGCGCGTGATTTTGCCCGCAATGAATGCCTTCCCGGCGTAATTGAAAGAGACGAGCATCAGAAATTTCCCAAAGAGCAGATCATGAAACTGGCGGAACTCGGTTTTATGGGAATGATGGTGGATACTGCCTATGGAGGTAGTGGGCTGGACACAGTCAGCTATGTCCTCGCCATGGAGGAGATCTCCAAGATCGATGCCAGCGTAAGCGTATGCATGAGCGTTAATAACAGCCTTGTTTGTTATGGCCTGCAGCAGTATGCCAGCGAGGAACAAAAACAAAAGTACCTGACTCCGTTGGCGCAGGGACGTAAGGACGGCGAACTGTATATCGGCGCCTTTATGCTTAGCGAACCCGAAGCCGGTAGTGATGCCACTTCTCAACGCACCACTGCGGAAGATAAGGGTGATCATTACCTGCTGAATGGCACCAAGAACTGGATCACGAATGGTAGTTCCGCTTCTGTTTACCTGGTGATCGCCCAAACGGATGCGGCGAAAAAGTCCAAAGGCATCAATGTATTCATTGTTGAAAAAAACTGGCCGGGTGTAACGGTGGCTGCTAAAGAGAATAAGCTGGGGATCCGCGGAAGCGATACGCATACCGTGATGTTCACCGATGTAAAAGTGCCAAAAGAGAACAGGATAGGGGAAGATGGGTTCGGTTTCACTTTTGCGATGAAAACGCTGGCGGGAGGCCGTATCGGCATCGCTTCACAGGCGCTCGGTATTGCGAGTGGAGCGTATGAACTGGCAAAGGAGTATTCAAAAACAAGAAAAGCTTTCGGAACGGAGATCAGGAATCACCAGGCGATCGCATTCAAACTGGCGGATATGGCTACCCGTATTGAAGCAGCCCGCCTTTTATGTCTGAAAGCGGCATGGGAAAAAGATAACAAGATCGATTATACACTCAGCTCGTCCATGGCCAAAGTATTTGCCTCGGAAACTGCGATGTGGACGGCCACAGAAGCAGTGCAGGTGCACGGTGGTTATGGTTATGTAAAAGAATATCATGTCGAGCGCCTGATGCGTGATGCGAAGATCACACAGATCTACGAGGGAACCAGTGAGGTGCAGCGGATCGTGATCAGCAGAAGTATCCTGAAATAAGAATAGACTTGCGTAGTGTTCCCGCAGATTTTATCTGTGTATCCGTTTCGATCTGCCTAAATCTGCGGGAACACTACGCCACAAAACGTATGGGACATGTCCGTCAATAAACAGAACTACGCCAGCATCCGGCAGGAGCTCGGTGCATCGAACGTAACGCTCGTTGCCGTATCCAAAATAAAACCAGCCGGTGACATACAGCAATTGTATGATCTCGGGCAGCATGATTTTGGGGAGAATTATGTGCAGGAACTGGTAGAGAAGCAATCATTACTGCCAACAGATATCCGCTGGCATTTTATCGGGCATCTGCAAAGTAATAAGGTAAAATACATCGCGCCGTTCGTTCACCTGATCCATGGTGTTACCAGCGTGAGCACATTAAAGGAGATCAATAAACAGGGACAGAAGAATAACCGGGTGATCGATTGTCTTTTGCAGGTGCATATAGCGCAGGAAGAAACGAAGTTTGGTTTTGACGCAAATGAAATTGAAACCATCCTTTCAAACAATGAGTACACCCATGCAAATATCATTGGTTTGATGGGCATGGCCTCTTTCTCGGAAGATCTTACGCAGGTGCGTACTGAGTTCGCGACGCTGAAAAAACTGTTCGATCAGGCTGTTCTCCTGAAACCCGGATTTAACACGCTTTCAATGGGCATGAGCGGAGATTATAAACTTGCCATAGAGGAAGGGTCGACCATGGTGAGAATAGGCAGCCTGCTGTTCGGAAACAGATAACCGGAACTCCAGGGCATGATCACAAACAAAAAACTATTTCGCCAGGGAATAGTTCGGAATATTCTTTCCGAGATAAATATTCCGTTCACGCTTCACCATACTGCCGCCGATCTTTGTTTTAAGAATACTAGTTCCGCCCCGGTCCGTGCATTTTTTTCTTTCTTCAGCAGTAAGAAAGGGATCATCATCAAACACAAAATCATCTATCCAGTACGCCGTTTTCCCGGGTTCTTTGATCGTTGCATGAATATGTGCGGGGGTATTGGTTCCGGGATAAGATCCGGGGCGAAGTGTAAAAAACTTGTATTCGCCCTTTTCATTTGTTTTCATCCAGCCACGCAGATGACCATGCCTGCGCGCCCATCCCTGCTCATTTCCTTTTTTAGGATATGATCCAGTTGTATCAGTGTGATAAATGTAAATGATCACGCCACCGGCAGGCTTCCCTTCAGCGTCAAACACAACGCCGTTCACTGCCAGCCGGCGTGGATGATGCTGATCCCAGTCACTCAGCCACACCATTTCCTTCAACGAATCAAATGGTTGGGGGCTTTCAAAGATCGCTTCGCAACCCTCACAGGGGCCACCCACCTTTTGCTCTTTCGGTGCGGTCTGTTGTGTACAGCCGGCCAAGGTCACCAACAAAAACAGTACTGAAAAAAGGGAAGGCTTATTCATAAAAAACTTTTCTGCAAATTGCCGGGGTCAGGATCTTCCGGAAAAAAAATTACACCAAATGCATGCGGGTGATGACGAAAAGCGCCGGGAAACCTCCGTTCTTCCAATCTCCCACACCTGGCAAACCTTCTTTTCATCGCTTCAAACCTGCCGTTCATGTAAACCTTTTTACCGGGAGGAAAACGTAATTTTATTTCGGCTATGCAACGGTCCTGGATCCTGAAATATAAACTTCATCATCTCATCTTCTGGATGCTGATCTTCGGTGCCTGGTATTTTCTGCGTCACCAGGATTATAGCAGGGCGGCGACTGCCTTTAAGGTAACGCTCATCAAAGTCCTTGATCTGGCTTTAATGGTATATATCACCAATTACCTGTTGATACCGCGGTTACTCTACCGCAAAAAATATGTCACCTTTACAAGTGTTTTTATACTGATGATCGTCACCAGCAGCTTTCTCAAAATGCTGATACTGGCAAAAGTGATGAATGCTCCCGCGATGCTGTCATTTTCACAGAATCTGAAGACGCGTATATACGATAACGTTATTCCTCATTTCTTTTTAGTTACTGCGGGAGCAGCAATTCAATTGATGATCGATTATTTCCGTTTGCAAAAAAGGATGGCTGAGATCGCGAAGGAGCGGGCAGAGGCGGAGCTGAATTTCCTGAAATCCCAGATCAATCCACATTTCCTTTTTAATTCGATCAATTCGGTGTATTTCCTGATCGATAAACAAAACAAGGAGGCGCGGGAATCGCTTCATAAATTTTCAGATATGCTGCGGTATCAGTTGTATGAGATGAATGGATCGCGCGTACCGATCGAAAAGGAATTACGCTACCTGCAGGATTATTTTCATCTTCAAAAATTACGGAAAGATGAGTTGTATGAAGTCTCTTTCAATCATTCGGCTTCATTGCGCCATTTCACGATAGAGCCAATGCTGCTGATCCCTTTCATTGAAAATGCATTCAAACATGTATCGGCTTATAGTGACCAGCCCAATCTGATCCATATAGATCTTGATCATAAAGATCACTGGCTGATCTTCAAAATAGAAAACACAACTGAAAACAGGATAGTGACGGATCCGCACAGTGGCATTGGTTTGAAAAATGTCAGGCGGCGGCTGGAACTGCTTTATCCTGCAAGCCATGCGCTGACCATACAGCGTAAAGGAGATCGTTTTGTTGTTGAACTTCGTTTACAAACGGATCAGTCACCAAACCTGCAAAAGACTTTGTTATGAAAATCCAGTCATTGATCATAGACGATGAACCGCTTGCCCGTAAAGGCATGCGCGAATATGTGGGAGAGATCGATTTCCTTTCTGTTGCCGGAGAGTTTGATAATCCGGTGAAAGCAATGGAAGAGCTCAGCCGCAGGCAGGATATACAATTGCTGTTTCTCGATATACAAATGCCAAAGCTTTCGGGCCTGGACTTTCTGCGTTCCGTACAACCCTCCATTCCTGTGATCTTGACAACGGCGTATCCTCAGTTTGCGCTGGATGGTTTTGAACTGAACGTCCTGGACTACCTGGTGAAACCCATTTCGTTCGACAGGTTTTACAAATCGGCACTCCGCGCGAAAGAATATTATGAGGTACGGGAAAGTAACCGGACAGATCGTTCCCAGGGAAATGATCACTTTTTTATCAAGGCAGATAATAAGCTGGTGAAGATCTTCCTGCGTGATGTCCTGTTTGTGGAGGCATTACAGAACTATGTAGTGATACAAACACCCGAAAAGAAATTCATCACTTATCTCACTTTCAGATCTGTTGAAGAATATCTGACAGGCGCAGGTTTTATTAAAACGCATAAGTCTTTCATTGTGGCGGCGGGCAGGATAGACACGATCGAGGGAAATAATATCAGGATAGGATCGTATGATATTCCGATCAGCCGAAACCTGAAAGAAGAGGTGATGGAGCAATTACTGAAGGGAAAGTTCCTTAAGCGATAAGATCAATCATAACCTTCTACGTCAACGATAGTTCCATAGTTCACAAATAGCTCTGATCCCGCAGGGATATCTTTGATGGCTTCGAAGTATTCTCCATCATTGACCGGGATCAGGTTTGGGTCAGATGAATGATTCAGGTAGTTTACCATATCCACGACCTTAAACCCATAATCCGGCACGTAGTAATCCTGTTCATCATACACACAATATGTTTCGATCATGAGCCTGGAATGGTCAGGTAATTTTTCCACTTCAGCGATCGGTAATTTGATCCATTCCCCCACGTTTTTTGAAAATATGTCTTTACAGCCTTTGGGAATATCACGGATGGCAAATACACCGATCCCGTGAACAGCGGATGGTTTCAGGGCAGCATAGGTTTCCTGTGACAATTCATGAAGCAGTTCAGCTTTGGTCATACGGGGACAGGCTTGTTTTGATCAGCAAATGATCACAAAACAATGAACAAAAAGCGGGATATCAAAACAAACTTACTTTTTGCTGAAACGCATGACAGCGATATCTCCCATGATCAGGTTGAGCGTGTTTCCGCCGGACACAGACCAGGTATTTACCTTTTTCAATGTTTCAAGAAAAACAGTTTCGCCTTCGCCCGGGCAGAACATTTTTGTCAGGGCAAATGGCTGATCGAAATTGATCTTGTTGCCATCTACAACCAATGGTCCGGAAAAAGAGTTGCATCCCGTATTTCCACTGACGCGTTTATCTTCCACCGTAATAATAAGCTGCGGTTTCTTATCGGGGTATAATCCTTCAAAGGCAATGCGCGGACCAGAAATATAATTCAGCACCCAGGTGCCATCAAGCTGTGAAGGATCGCCTTCTTTTGCGGCTTTTTTGCTACTGTTGCACGCCATAAAGGACAGAAGAATAACTGACAGAATGATGTTTTTCATATAAAATGGTTTGGGCATAAAGTTACGGAGGAGCGGGTTTTGAACCGTTTAAAACTTAGAATGTTTAAGTGTTTAAAAGTTTAAGGATTGGAAAGTTCCACAGATCCGGACTTAATGCGGTAAACTCCGTCACCGGTAAAACTTTCAAACCTTCTACCTTTGCCGGCAAGGCGTCCGCTGGCATTGATCTTGCTGCGTAATCTCAAAAGCAATGAAAAAGTTATTTACCCTATTGATCTTTCTTCCGCTGATATCTTTCCGCAGCGCGGAAACTAAGTTTGTGTTGACTGTAAGCAACCTGGAGAAGATAAAAGGCAAGCTTTATATCGGTTGGTATAGATCGGCGGATGATTTCCGCAAATCAGACAAGGCGGTGTACCAGAGGATCGTGGAGGTTGACGGAAAAGAAGCTGTAGACATTCCATTTGAAAATATATCTCCGGGAACCTATGCCGTGGCAATATTCCTGGATAAGAATGATAACGGCAAAATGGACACGAATATGCTGGGTATTCCGAAGGAAAAGTATGGTTTTTCAAACAATAAATACCCATTGACACGGGCCGCTACCTTTAAAGAATCAGCGTTTGAAGTGGGAGGGAATGAGCACTCAATTACCATTAAACTGAAGGGGTAAGGCTGGGAGTGCAGTATGGCCTCATGGGTCTTATAATTGCCCGAACTTTCGTGCCGGAAGCAATTCAGCAGGTTCCGGGTAGGCAGCAGGTATTTAGGGGATACGTAACTGTAGACGATCCTGTCGTTATATACCCAAAATCATAAAGAAAACGCCGTTCAGGTATTCATCTCAACCGGCATTTTTCCGGGATGGGCCTTCACGGAAAAAAAATGCCCGCCGCGGGGATCCGGGCAGGCGATATCGCTATTTTCAGCTTAACTGCCGCGTTGTGAGCCGGTATTGGATTGTTTGCTTACAAAACCGGTCGACTTAGGCTTCTGCATAAATTTAGAACCCTGGGCGCCATTGGCTGTCGCTTTCTTATTGTCCTTCTTTTTGTCTTTACTATTTTTCTGGTTGAGCAGTGACATAGGCTATTCTATTTTATTTTTTATAAAGATAATACTTCCTTGCGAGGAGTGAAACGGGGAATCCTATACAGGCGATCAATATTAACGAGCCAATAACGGCCTGTTCCCAGTTAATTGGCCCTCTTCCTCCGGGTACATGGCTCAGCGGCAGAATGACCAGGTTCATGGCCAGCCAGGTGAAGATCCCATACATGAAACCTATTAATAATGGGTGATAACGCGTCAGGCGCATTTTTTCGTATAGCAGGAACAGGAGAATAGTGAACACAAATGCGATGAAATAGTGTAGTGCCAGTCCGAACAGTGCTATGCCAGGGCCTCCTTTCATAGCCTCTTTTCCGAGCACCCCGGTAGCGATGTATCGCAGGATGACGGTCACATCTTTTTTCCCTTCCAGGGAATATTTGATGAATGCGGCAAGAATGTCCATCGTCCCGGCGAGAAGGCCGGCTTTGAAGATGGCGCTTGCTTTTGACTGGTATGGCATAAGCGTTGTTAAATGATCATTGTTTGATCTCCGGGCGGGTGGCTGTCGGGCCAGGCGATGATATCCATGGAAAGGGATACGAAATCTCCCGCAGATGAGCGGAGATCAATGCGCTCATCTGCTGATATTTGCGGCTATTCGAAACTTATCTGTTAATCAGCGTTATGATTCGCGGATACGAATGTTTACAGAAGTAATAGGTCCTACTCAGGGAAATAAACTTTACTGATCTTTCCCTTTTCCATAATATAGATAGCCACTCCTGTAAACGGTTTTCTGCCTTCGGAGTAGATCTCTTCGTGATCGATCACCATATTTCCCTGAACGATCCTGTTCAGCAATCGGCAGTAAAGTCCTTTCGTTTTCGTGATGAACTGGTAATTCTTTCTCATTTCCTCTTTTCCCTTACTTGTTAATTTACCAGGAAAATCATAGATCTCCACATTATCTGCATAGGGTGCGAGGAATGCTTCCAGGTCATGCGCGTTATAGGCATTGAGTTGTTGCTGAGCCAGCATTTCAGGGGTGTTGTATACAAGGGAATCCGGTCTGAGTACGATCCCCCTGGAGAGCACGACATCAATATTTCTCCAGTTGGCAAGTGATGTGATGGGATTTGCATTCAGCAATACCATGTCTGCAGTTTTATTTTTGCTGATGCTTCCCCATTCATCCTGGCGGCCCAGTGCCCTGGCTCCATTGATGGTAGCAGCCTGTAAGATCTCCCATGTTGTGCAACCGGCATCCTGCATGGCTTTCAGTTCAGGGAAATAGGAACCGGCATGTTGTGTACCGATATTACCAGCATCTGTACCTGCAGCGATGATCACACCGCCATCGATCAGTTTCTTCAGATTGGATGCGAGTATGGAATCTCCTTTTTTTTCTCTTGCTTCAGCAGCCGGTCCGGAAGAGGCTTTGATATACCTGCGTGCGATCGCTGTATCAGGCCAGGGAAAGTCCAGTATGCTGGCAACATTGGTCGGGTTGGAGAGCTGTAGCTCGTCTGTAGTGAATGTATAGCGGTGACCGAATGATTTTCCATATCCACTTCCAACGATCAGCGTTGGGCAAAGCACGGTTCCTTTTTTCTTTAGTAATTGAACAAACTGATCGTCGATCGGGTCATCAATACTATGGACCAGGAAATCTGCGCCGGCTTCTACCGCGAGTTGTGCAGAGATCTTTTCTGTAGCATGAACAGCAACGCGCAGCTTGTTTTTATGGGCTTCGTCAATCGCTGCCTGAACAAGCGGAAGGCTTTTGCGCGCCGCGGCTTCCTTATCAGCACCCATAACGATATACCAGATCTTGATAAAATCAGGCTTATAGGGCAACTGATCTCTGATCCCCTTTCGGGTAGCTTCTTCTGAGGTCATCTCAATAAACGGGCTTTCCTTATCCAACCCTTTGTATACAGGGGGGACAAACGTAGTAAGAAGTGGTCCGGTCATATACACTTCCGGCGCATATGGCTTATTACGGAATGAATCGCGTTGTGAAAGAAAGTTAAAGCTGGCGCCCACATCTATCACGGAGGTAATGCCGGCACTCATATAACGGCGCAGATAATCTTCCATATTATCATGTGTCCATTTGAGTTCCTGCTGGTAAGGATGATCTTTACGAAGGTCTATAGCATCAGGTCTTGTGAACAGGCCGCCATTCTGAAAGAAGTGTACGTGCGCATCGACGAAGCCGGGAACCAGGAATTTCCCCGTGCCGTCTATTACGGTGATGCCTGGTGTAGTTTTGCCTTTACCTGCTTTATCAACCGAGACGATCTTGCCGTCATTCACCAGTACGGAATACCCTTCAAGGACCTTTTTCTTTTCAACATCCAGCACATTGGTATTGAAGATCAGGATCTGGCTGTTGCCTGCAAAGAAAGATAACAGACTTACCAGTAACAGAAAGTAGCGCATAGCAGTAGTTTGCATTAAGATAAGCAATTTGCGGAAACCGGAGTTACCCGTTTTTGCGGACATTCGTTTTGTTCGTACCTTAACGATCATTTAATTATGAAAACACTGCTGGCCGTATGTTTATTTTTGATCACTATACCGGCTATCGCGCAGTCGGTCAGCGATGACTTTTTTTATGTCGACCGGCATGCACTCACGGTTGAAGCGACCAGTCTCAACGAACTCTCACAAAAACTAACACGTGGTTATTTATCGGAAAAAGAAAAAACAAGAGCGATCTTCCGGTGGATCACGGCGAACATTTCTTACCGTACCAGGTTCAATGCCGGCAATAAGCATGATGATATTTATGCCAGTAATGATGAAGACACCAGTATCCTGAAGCCGGTTGATGAAAGGGTTGCTGAGTCTGTGTTCAGGACCCGGCTGGCATTGTGCGATGGTTATTCCAGGCTGTTCAAAATACTTTGCGATAGGGCCGGGATCAGGAGTGAGGTGGTGTTAGGCTATGCACGGACAGAAACTTTTAAGCGCATCCAGCGGTTCAGATCCAACCATTCCTGGAATGCCGTTTATGCAGACAGCGCATGGTATCTGCTGGATGTAACATGGGCAAGCGGATTTATTGACGATCGAACGGATCGTTATGTGCAGCATTTTGATGAGCAGTATTTTCTTAGCAGGCCGGAAGACTTTATCCGGGAACACTATCCGGATGAGATCCAGTGGACCCTGATGGAGAATCCTCCAGTGATCCCTGAATTTCTACATTCTCCTTATAAACAAAGAGCATTCGTCAAGTATCATATCAACCGTTATCTGCCATCTACCGGAATGATCAATGCCGCTGTAGGAGACACGCTGCGTTTTGAACTGAACAGTACCGACTGGGAAGCGGATAAGAATGTTAGCGCCAATCCTTTCCTGGATCAATCACTTTACTATTCTGAAAAATCTGCCCTCATCAAACCCCAGGCAACGAAGAATAATTCAACCACCTACCGGTATGTTGTCAGCTCAGCCTCCACGCAATGGTTATATCTCCTCTATAATGATGATGTGGTGTTACGCTACAGGGTGAGTGTTCGGCCAACGCAAAAGATTTCGCTGCTGGCGGCGATGGAGTAGGGGGGAGAGGTTAAAAGTTTAAAAGTTTAAAAGTTTAATAGTTTAATAGTTTAATAGTTTAATAGTTTAATAGTTTAATTGATCGTTATAGAAAAAAATAAATTTATGCTGCAACAATCCTTGCATGAGATCATTCAAATTATCAGTATATATATATGAACGAGTGCCGATCCGACAAGTATTGGTGAAACTATTAAACTTTTAAACTATTAAACTTTTAAACGTCGTTTGCTGGTCTGTTACGCTGACCTCCTGAACAGTTTACCGCTCAGGCATTGTATTCTTTTTAAAAAAGAAGCCGCCCCATAGAGAGGCGGCTTTCTTACACATTAACCATAGCCAGCTTATTCTGCGAATCTGAACTCTACGCGTCTGTTGCGGGCACGACCTGCGGGAGTTGAATTATCTTCAATGGGTTGATCCATACCATGACCAACGGTTGTCAGGCGGTCGCTGGCAATACCGCGTTTTACCAGTGCGGCTTTGACAGAAGCAGCGCGCTTTTCGGAAAGCAATTGGTTGCTTGCAGCCTTACCAACGTTATCCGTATGACCATCGATCTCGAGTTTGATCTGTTGGTATTTATTCAGATACTCGACGATCTCTGTCAGTTCACGAACAGCCGCCGCGGTAAGCGTTGCTTTTCCGGTGACGAACTGGATATTGTTTGCGTTGAATTTCGGAATAGCAGGGCAACCGCCATTTTCAGGTACGCCGGCAATACCAGGACATTTATCTTCAGAATCCGGTATACCATCTTTGTCTCCATCCGGAACAGGGCAGCCATTATATTTTGCCACACCTTTTTCTTTAGGGCATTTGTCTTCATCATCATTAATGCCGTCACCATCACTGTCTGGAACAGGGCATCCGTTATATCTTGGAGAGCCTGCCTGTTGAGGGCATTTGTCTTCTTCATCATTTACACCATCGCCGTCACTGTCAGGAATAGGACAGCCATTGTATTTCGCGATACCTGGTACAGTAGGGCATTTATCGAGAGAATCTGCTACACCATCATTGTCAGAGTCCACAATAACGGGCGGAGCTGGCGGTGGTGGAGGCAAAGGTGCTGGTTTTTTCGCGTTACCAAACAGCTTGAACTTAAGACCGGCCTGGAATAACTGGTTATAAGCATAAGGAGGATTATTGCTCGGTTCCTGGATCTTTGTAAGACCGTGGGTATAGCGTCCGTACAGGCTGACCCGTCCGTGAGGAAAGAATTCAATACCGCCGGTAGCGCCAATGCTTGTTCCTTTGAAATTGTCTTTGTTATCGACTTTCGTTCTACGTTCTTTTGCCCACAGGCTGAAATCAAACTGAGGACCAACAGCCAGTGCTACGTAGTGACCGAGATGAAATTTCATTAACAGCGGAACAGAAAGATAATTGATCTGCTGATTGGAGATCTCTACAGAATTGTTTTCAACATAGGATCCCATTGTTGAAAAAAGTACTTGTGGTTCTATTGAAAAACCTCTGCTGACAGGGAAATTAAAATACATACCGGCTGCATATCCCCATTTCCATTTAGATTCAAGCGGTAGATTGCCGCGATCAGTTATTTTAAAACGGGAGTAGTTTCCCGCACCAATAAACCCACCGGAGACGGAGGGAGTGGACGTGGTGTCGTCCTGTGCCAGGACACAGCAAGCCATGCCGAGGCAAACTAACAGAGAGCTGATTCTTTTCATGTTTTAGTAGTTAACAGGTTACGAATGATTGAATGAACAAGAGAGATATATTAGATGAAGATTTTTTCTGCAAATAGTCCGACGGGGCTTTTCTGATACTGGCAAAGACACTATTGTGTATACACGTTGTTGTATACATCAGGCAAACTGTTGTAGTGTCTTTAATTCATAATTACAAAACTCATTCCACAGCGTTTTTCTGCATAACTTGTATGGAGGAAGGGATACAGGTGGGAAATTTATACCCCGCGGGCAGACGTGCAGCGGCTTTTTATTACTGGAAATGCTCTTTTTTGAGGGCTCTGCTGATGACTCCGGCTAACCGTAAGAAAAGGCCGCGGGTTCCACCGCAGGATATCTGTTGACTATGTTTGAATGACAGCGCACTCATGCAAATCCGGTAATTTCATTTCATAATATATTATAGACTACCAATTGAAAAACCAGTCGAACGATACTCCCTATAACCAGTAATAATATAAAGCTCATGACATCTGATGCAAAGACGCCATCACAGTATCTCAAAGAATTGCCCGCAGACCGGAAAGCTCCGATGACAAAGCTGCGCGAAGTCATCTCTGGCAATATCCCGGAGGGATTTAAAGAAGGGATGGGGTATGGAATGATCGGTTATTCGGTACCGCATTCCCTTTATCCAAACGGTTATCATTGTGATCCCAAACAGCCGTTACCATTTCTTGGCCTGGCGTCGCAGAAAAATTTTATCGCCGTTTACCATATGGGTATTTACGCTGATCCTTTACTGATGAAATGGTTTACGGAAGAATATCCAAAACATGTAACTGCGAAACTGGACATGGGCAAGAGTTGTATCCGTTTCAAAAAACCGGAGATCATACCTTATGATCTGATAGGAGAGCTGTCATCAAAAATGACAGTCAAAGAATGGATCGCTTTATATGAAAAGAGCTTCAGGAAATAACACTATGACGCCGGCGTACCAGTAGCCGGGCAGCAAGATGCCCCGGAAACTTCTTCCATGTGTCATTTTACAGAAAAATTTATTAAAAATGCGAACATTCCTTCAACAAACCTGTATCCTGTATTTCAATGGCAGGAAGTTTGTCTTAGAGCTGGTATAAATTTTTTCTATGAAATATCTTCTTGCGATCTGCATCATGGCGATTACGCTATCAGTCGCGACACCGGCATCCGCACAATTAAAAGGGTTCAGTATCGGACCGTATGTAGAAGCAGGCTGGCCTTTATCCGATCTTAAGGAAACCCATAAACAGGGATTTGGTGGAGGAGTGTCTGCAGATATCCGTCTTCCCGGCAAGATCGGCCTTACCGGCTCAGCGGGCTATATGCAGTTCAATGGTAAAACGCTGGTTAACCCGGAAGGAGGTGAAACCAATATTCCGGATTTGAAAGCATTTCCTATCCGTGCCGGGCTGAAGTACAGACCGGCTCCACTGATCTATTTCAAACTGGAGGGTGGTGCGGCGAACTTCACCGGTAGTGGAGCATCCGGATCCGCTTTTATTCTTTCTCCGGGAATAGGTTTGCGGATTCTGGGAATAGATGTGCAGGCGAAATATGAAGCCTGGCTGAAAGACGGAATGAACAATGCTTTCTGGGGACTGAGAGCGGGCCTTAATTTATAGCAGGATTTTTTAACTCACCAATAAATCAACGTTTATGAAACATTCTTTTTACAGGCCCGGAGCTTTATTGCTCGCCCTGACCATCGGGTCTGTTGCTCTTTTTTCCTGTAATAACGAAGGCAGTAGCAAAGATGGGGACGATACAACTGCTGCAACTTTTTCTCCTGTCCCGGATTCTGTACCTCATTCCGGTCATGACACCGCTTCTGCTCCAATGGTCAGTCATGCCGAAGCAGTTCTGAACGGAACCAAGGCTGACACTACCGTGAGCGGCCTGGCAAAGTTTGATGTGGCAAACGGGAAAGTGAAACTGGAACTGGAGGTAACTGTGCCCAAAAAAGCAAATTCTACGGTAGCAGTCCACCTGCATGAGCATGGGGATTGCGGTGATTCCGGTAATGCATCTCATGGCCACTGGAATCCAACCAGCGCCCAGCACGGTAAATGGGGTGAAGGCAGTTTCCATCTTGGGGATATAGGTAACGTGAAGCTCGATGGCAAAGGAAAAGGAAAACTCAGCGTTGAGACAGACCTTTGGACGCTCGGCGGGCCTGCGGCTTCCAGTATCCTTGGCAAGGCGCTCATTGTCCATAGCGGTGTTGATGATTACAAAACCCAACCAACGGGTAACGCGGGTTCAAGGATCGGGTGCGGAGTGATCCAGTGATCGTCGTCCGTTGACCGTTAACCGTTGTCCGGGCTATTGGCCGGCAATTTATTTAGAAAAGAGCTTCCGTTAAGGAGGCTCTTTTCTTTTACCGGCAGCCACCCATTTGCTCCTCGTGGGATTTTTTCAGTCGTAAATAGGGGTGAACGGTACTTCGCTTGTTCTATTAAAAAACTACTTTTGGGCGCAGCACTAATTTTAGAAACAGGTTACAGGGCCGTTAGAATGGAAACAGACGACCAATCGATCAGCACGTTGCTGGCTAAAAAAGATGAAGCTACCTTTGAGCAGGTTTTTAAGACATATTTTAAGAACCTGCATGTCTATGCCTGTTCCATCCTCAAAGATGAGGCGGAGGCGGAGGAAATGGTCCAGCAGGTTTTTTTTAAATTATGGGACCGGGCAGAAAACCTGTCGTTCAATGGTCCGATAGCCGCCTATCTCTACAGGGCGATCCACAACGAATGCCTCAATTACATCAAACATCAGAAAGTCAGGTCAAATCACCAGCTATACGTAGCACACAGCATGAAGAACCAGTCGGAGCAGGGTCAGGGGAAGTTAGCGGGAAAGGAGCTGGAGGCGCGGTATAAGAAAGCCCTGGAAGAACTGCCGGAACAATGCCGCCTGATCTTCCAGCTCAGCCGGTTTGGTGATATGAAGTATCGCGAGATTGCGGATGAACTGAATATTTCTGTAAAAACTGTAGAGAATCAAATGGGGAAAGCATTGAAGATCCTCCGGCAAAAGCTGGTGGAGTTTCTGCCGATCCTCTTTATTTTGATCAACCTTTAATACACACACCCTGGAAAAATTCTACCATATTAATGATGATCTGCTGGTGAAATACCTGCTTGGAGAAACTTCTGCCGAAGAGCGAAAGCTTGTGCAGGAATGGCTTTTTGCAGATCCTGCAAACCATGCCTATTTTGATGAGCTCAGAAAAGTGTGGGACACAAGCCTCCGGCTTGCTGCTGCTTCAACCGTTGATGAGAATAAAGCCTGGCAAAGATTTCAGCAGCGTGTGCAAAAGGGAAGTACGGGACTGCATATTCCTGAACCCGTTGCGGCTCCTGTCAAGCAAAGGCAATTCGCCTGGAAAAATATCGCGGCGGCAGTGGTTGTACTGATGGGGTTAGCTACAGGAGCATACTGGCTTTATAATAACCGCGAAGCTGAAGCTCAGCCTGTAATAGCTGAGACAACCGGTGATACGCTGACCGAGAGATTGCCAGACGGATCTATGGTGATGCTGAATAAGCAGTCTTCGATCACTTATCCTTCCGCATTCAAAGGAGATAAAAGACCGGTCAAACTCAAAGGAGAGGCATTTTTTGAAGTAACGCCTGACAGGGAAAAGCCGTTTGTGATCTCTGTAAATGATATCGAGGTAACTGTGGTGGGCACATCATTCAATATTAAAGAGCAAAATGGCAGCACGGATGTGATCGTTGAGACCGGGATCGTTCGGGTGACAAGAAAGGGCAAAACAGTTGAATTGCATCCGGGAGAACAATTACATGCAGAAGGCAGCGATACATTTGATAAAACGACTGTAACAGATAATCTGCACAGCTATTACAGATCAAGGGTTTTTGTCTGCGACGAAACTCCGCTGTTAAAGCTTGTGGCAGCGCTTGAAGAAGCTTACCGGGTAAAGATCCATTTCAGAAATGCAGAAGCGCTGAAAAACCAACGGATCAATATCACGTTAAAAAATGAGCCAATCGAACGGGTGATGGAACTGGTCAGTGCAACACTAAATATTGAGATCACAAAAACAGATGACGGCTACGTCATTGAAGATTAGATGCGAAGACGGACATGAAAAAGTTTGCATTAAACCTTATTCTTATTTTCCTGGTCACATCGGTTAAATTAAATGCTCAGGATCTCCTGTCAAAAAATGTTTCTATCGATGTTAACCGGCAGCGGGTGGATCGCGTACTGGAGCTGCTAAGCAATAAAGGCAGGTTCTATTTTTCCTATAGTTCCAGTATCATCAGAAAAGATAGTATTGTCAGCATCAATGTCTACAATAAACCGCTGAAAGAAGTACTGGATCAGCTTTTCGGAAATGGATATGAATTTGTCGAGAATGGGAACTACATCATTATCCGCCGTGCGCCGGTACGTCTGACAGTGGTGACCAATCGTGCGGTAAAGGAAGAACGGGTTTATTCTGTCAGTGGTTTTGTATATGACGAACAAACAGGTCATGCTATCCGTGACGCAAGTGTATACGAAAAAAAGTTGCTGGCTTCAACGATGACCACTGGCGATGGTTACTTTAAGTTGAAACTTAAAAGCGGGAGAAGGAGTACGGCGGAACTGACACTGAGTAAGGAGTTCTATGCAGATACTTCCGTCATAATCGAGCCGCGGCATAGCCAGGAGCTTACGATCACGATGATGCCGCTGGAAAATGAAGCGGAACGAACGGTGATCAGTCCGGAAGACTATGAAGTGGCGCAAATTCCTCCTCCTCTCATTGAACATATTGATACAGTAGTGGCCGTCCCAGTGATGGCCATTGCTGATTCTGGCAAGGTGGAGACCACAAAGGCCGGCCGCTTTCTGCTTTCCGCCAAACAGAAGATCCAGAGTATCAACCTGAAGAAGTTCTTCACCTCACGGCCTTACCAGATGTCACTTGTTCCTGGACTCGGTACACACGGTAAGCTGAGTGGTCAGGTGGTGAATAACGTTTCTATTAATGCGATAGGAGGTTACACAGCTGGCACAAATGGCGTGGAATTGGGTGGACTTTTCAATATAGATAAGAAATCGGTGCGTTATTTCCAGGCAGGCGGTCTCTTTAATATCGTTGGGGGATCTGTGACAGGTTTCCAGGCAGCGGGTATACATAACCTCGTACTTGATTCGGTTGTCGGAGTACAGGCCGGCGGTGTGAGCAACCTTGTGCGGGGAAAACTCGCGGGAGTTCAACTGGCCGGTGTATACAACCATGTTACTGATACGGTAAAGGGTTTACAGGCTGCCGGTCTTGCTAACTTCTCCAAACGAAAGATCTCGGGTGTACAGGTTGCCGGTATCGCAAACGTAAGCAACAAAGAGATGAATGGCGTTCAGATCTCTGGTATGATCAACTACGCAAAAAGATTGAAAGGTGTACAGATCGGTTTGATCAATATTGCTGATACATCTGAAGGATACAGTATCGGTCTCATCAATATTGTATTGAAAGGTTATCATAAACTCACTTTCTTTTCAAATGAACTAACTGACGTGAATGTCGCGTTTAAAACAGGCAATTCCAAACTGTACAGTATTCTTCATGCTGGTTTTACAACCGACGAGACTGAAAAAGCATTTGTGTTTGGTTATGGCCTTGGAACCGAACTGTCATTGAACAAGAAAAAAACGCTGACAGTTAATCCTGAACTGTATTCTCAGACCATGTATCTGGGTGCATGGGATAACACCAATGTGTTGAACCGTCTCGAGCTAAACCTTAATGTAAAGCTGGGCAGGTATATTTCTCTCTTCGCCGGACCATCGGTATCCCTTTATTTATCTGATCAGAACTTTACCGTTAAAGGTTACCGTTCCCCGGGCCCGCCAAAAGGATACAGGAATTTTACAGTCAGCGACAGGCTTATTGGTTGGTTTGGCTGGAATGCCGGGATAAATTTCTTCTGATTCTTTTTTGCGATAGGGGTTTCATCTTTGATAGTTGTAAATAGCTAAACCTTAATCTATCAAAGATGATAACAAGCAAAATGAAAACGGTAAAAGCGGATCTTTCTACGTTAATAACCCTGACACTCATAATGGTCAGTACTGCATTTACCTCCTGCGAAAAAATAAAAGGGGAGGGGCCGGTTGCAACACAGGAACGGGCAGTGCAACCATTTCACTCTGTAACAGCGGGAGTAAGCGGACATATAACCTATACAGTAAGTCCCTCCTATAAAGTTGAATTGCAGGCACAGAAGAATATCCTTGATATCCTTGAAACATTTGTATCGGCAGATGAGTTGATCATCAAATTCAAAAATGGAGTGAATGTGCGGAGTCATGAAGAGATCGTGATCAATATCAGTGGCCCCACACCCGGATCGGTCTCGTTGAGTGGTGATGCTTCCTTTGATTTGCCGGATGCAATTGCGGGAGACCGGTTGCGTTTACGCGTAAGTGGCTCAGGTGATATTGAAGTGAAGCAAGCGTCCTTAACAGACAAACTGGAGGCAACCATTACAGGCTCTGGAAATATCAATGTCAGGCAGGGAACGGTGAAGCAGGCGGATCTTCGGATCAGCGGTTCCGGGAATATTGATGGCACAGGACTTTCAGCTTTGCAGGCGGATGCAGAGATCAGCGGCTCAGGGAATATCAGGGTAAAGGCATCCGATAAACTAAATGCCCGTATTTCGGGAAGCGGGTCCATCTATTATTTAGGAACACCTCAGGTAACAACAAGTGTATCCGGATCGGGCAGTGTAAGACCTTTATAAGGTTCAAGCAAAGAATTAACTGAGCGCCGTCAGCCGACGGCGCTTTTTTCGTGCCCGGAAAAATAGTAAAACTTATTTTCAGAAATTATTGAAAATTTAAAAATGTCTATTACCTTTGGACAGACAAACAGAGGCAGGATAAACAGTTTGATTTTTATGAGTTGATTTCCTGGTCAGTGACTGCTCACTATAACGTATAATGGACAAGTTTCGAACAATCAAGCTTGTAAACGGTCAGCCATTACACCGGTATATTTTTAACTCTCTCCTGCAGGCCATTTTTTAACCAAACCCGACAGGTATGAACACGCTCGCCTATCTGCTTTATCTTACTCTTACTTACTGTATCACTGTTCATGTTGGATTGGTATTTTACCGCAATGGAAGGATCTACATACTAGATCTGTTAAAGGGAGAAGAAGACCTGACAAATGCAATTAACCGGATGCTTCTTACGGGCTACTATCTTTTGAATCTTGGATATGCGGCGCTGATGATCCATTCATGGCCAACAATGCACAACTGGCTGGATATATTTGTCAGCATCGGAATTATGACGGGTAGGATCATGCTGATCTTATCGATCATCCACTATATGAATATGGCCGTCATTCTCTACTACAGCAATAAAAGAAAACATTTATCTCACCATAAAAATTAAGACCATGAACACTTCTCTGAATTTCACCGCTTATCTTATCTATCTGCCAGTAGTTGTGATCCTGACCTGGTATGTTGCCCACGTTTTATTTAAAAATAGCAAGGTCTTTATGCATGATATTTTCAGTGGTAAACTGGAGATCGCAGATTCTACGAACAAGCTTTTTGAAACAGGCTTTTATCTGCTGAACCTCGGCTTTGCGCTGCTGATCATGGAAATTACTTATGAAGTTCCAGACGGGCGTACGCTGATGGAAGTACTTACAAATAAAGTAGGCGGATTCAGTATCTATCTTGGAGTGATGCTGTTCTTCAATTTGTATCTGTTCTTCCGCGGAAGAAGAATTACAAAGCAAAAAGCCGCCGCCGCAGCTGCGCTGGGGTTGAAACAATAGTTCTATGGGGATTCACGAAACAAAAAAGCGCATGTCATACTGCGCTTTTTTGTTTCGTGTGATAAGAAGTTAAAATGCTTTGAGAGGAGCTTCCCCTCTCTTGACAACCAGTTTTTGCGAGTCATCCTGCGTCACCTCTTCAAAAAATTTCTTCACCGATGCATAGTTCGCAGCAGGGATCTTATACTGCGATAAAATAAGAGCGCTTGCTATATAAATAGCGTTCTCTGATTCATTATACCAGCATTTTGTCTGGAAACTGGCATAGTCGCATTTTAATTGTTTTTCCTTTGGCAATGCATCCGGTTTTGTGCCGGCAGGTAATTTGTAAATGGTCGTATCTCTTTTTTCAAAGGGCTCCTCAAAATAATAGTCCAGCTTCCGGTTATCCGCTTTAGGTAACCGTTCTGTCCAGAGTTTGTGTAATCTCGGGCTCAGGAACAACTTATCCCCTGAATTAAATTCATGGATCTTGGCATATTCCATTTTCAGGCTAAAAGTTTCTTCTTCTTTTGCAAGCACAAAATCATCCGGCTGTTTAAAGCCCCAGTAGTTTACGATGAACTGCTTCTGCCGGTCTTTCTTTTCTTTTATTGAAGAGTTCACATATTGCGTGAATGCGCCTTTTGTGTTGATCCGGGTTTCACTTGATCCGGAAAAATCATTCTGCAGGGTCACCACAGTCCGGGTTGTGAACAGGTTTGCATCTGATTTGCTTTTGGGCGTTGGCACGAGTACACCGCCTTCTTCTGTGATCAGCAGTGCATTCCTGTTTTCTGTGAATGTGCCCAGTTCTCCGAAGAATGCTGTATTGCTTGTGCATTCCAGCCAGATGGAATCTTTTTTTCCGGGAACGCAAAGGATCACGTGATTAAAATTATTTGCCGGAAAATCCGGGTCCACAGGCTCTTCGTTATATTGCGCGTTAATGATGGCCACGTGGCTTTTAATACCAATCGATTTCAGAGCGGCTTTCATGAAGTTGCTCAGCCCTTTACAATCCCCGTATTTCTTTTGATCAGTAAATGTCGCCGAGAACGGCCTTAGCCCCCCAATTCCCAATTGGATGCTTACGTAACGGAAATTTTTCTGCATGTAATCATAGATCTTCCTGATCTTATCCGTTTCCTCCGGGATGTCCTTCACCAGGTTAGCGTAGAATTGTTGCCTGGCAGCAGGCAGTTCGTCCAGGCCTTTATAAAGATCTCCGATCCAGTTACCGAAGCTTTTCCATGACGATAATTCTCCCTTGAATCCGTAATGAGAGAATTGCTCGGCGATGATCGAAATGTGCGGATAACGGCTTCTCGCCGAAACAGCGCCCTCTTCATACTCCAGTGGAGCGATATCTTTTACGTTCCATTTGTATTCTTTAAATTTCCCTTTATCTGCAATCACTGGTTGAAGATCTGTATTAAAAGGTTTGAATTTGATGCTTATTCCCGCAGGGATCTTAGCTGTATAGCTGGATGATACAATGCTTTCTCTTGGGGATATGAATCTGTAATCCGGAACAACCAGCGTGCTTCTGAATTTCTGAACATAGTTCAGCTCAACTGTTATCGGATAGGAGGGGGCAGTGATCATATAATATGTAACGAATCCATCCTCTATCAGCCCTTCACCGGTGGCCACAGTATACATATCTTTCTTGGTATAGCGGCCGATCTTCTTTCCGGAGCCATCATACACTTTGATCTCCGCCTCATCCAGTAACACATCCTTTGACGAATATTCATTGAACAATAATGCGCCCTTGCCTTCCTCGTTGATGACTGTATACACTTTCCGTACAGACAACCAGGCTTTATCGAGTGATTCTATTTCATAATTATAGTCTTCAAGATGCGTTACCACCACAGCTTTTGCCTTCAACGCCTCCGGAACCGATGCCAGCGTATATAATCCAGCTTGTGAGAATCCCGCTTTAGCAAAGAGGATTGCTGACAATACTAATATGCTTTTCCTTATCATCTTTCACTTTTTGGGATTATGCTTTCTTTTTCCGGACAACATATTGCTCATTGATCAACTCAAAGAGCCGCTTATAGAACTCCTGGAAGTCTTCATATTCAGCGGCAGCGTAGATAGGTTTTTTGAACTCCACCTGGATCTTTGTTGACAGGATACCATTTGTTACCTGTGCAGCTCTTGTCATAACGATGCTTGTATCCGGCATGATCATTTTGATGTTTTTAGGCAATGCATCAAATTCAAATCCTTCGGGCAGGGTGAAATTGCCAAGGATCGTATAGGTCTGATTGGTGCCAAAGAATACATCAGAGAAACGATGGTCAGCTACGAAGGGGTTTTTCTCCAGTCCTGAAAGAATGTTTGAGGAGAAGTAACTGTATTCTCCTGTATTGTTCAATGATTTGTTGAAGAGGATCTTTTGTACCAACGGGAGAGAATCACTATCCAGGTTTTCAAACAGGACATCGTCCACCAGCATTCCCTGGTTGCCGGAGACATATGTTTCGATGAATTTGTCTTTTCCTTTCTTTGCGACGGGCAAACGGGAGAGACGTGCATAATCATAGCTGGAGATCGTAGCCTGCCCTGTCATCTTGCCATCTGCATCGATCAGGCCGTTTATCAGGATCAGGTTTTTTGACGGGGCCTGAGGTCTGACGCTTCTCCATCCCCATTCGCCTGTTTCCAGTTTTTCGATAACAAGGCCTTCTGTTTGAAGGACCTCGGCGGGAGTGAGGTGTACAGGAATTCCCTTCTGGGAGGCATCCAGCACATATGGCTTACCATCAAGTTCAACCAGGGCCATTACTTTATTGAATTGGCGGAAGCCGGGCCTGTCCACTGTGCCGGCATCAAATGAATTGACCAGTCCGTTCGCATGCGTACTCATCAGTATCGGGAATACCTTCAGGCCTGCGTCCTTGAGTAAGTTGACCAGTATCAGATTGATCTCACCGGATGTACCTTTTTTATCCTTCCAGGCGCTTTTTACTCCGTCAAATGCCCAGATGCCAGTGTAGTCATTCCACTGCATATTATCCTGCACATACTTATAAATGGTTTTCATTTTTTCGTATGGCATACTGATATCCTTGAGTTTTGCATCAAGATCGGCCGTTCTGGGAATATTCTTTTTGATCTGGGCGCCAAAGTCTTCATCTTCCATGAGGAACTTGATCACATCCAGCCAGCTTACGGTGCGTGATTTTCTTCTTCCGTCGATCACCAGTGCGGTAATCTTTGTTTCAAGCCTGTCCATGTAAAAATCTTCATTGATGATAAATGGCTCATCATGGAAGCTGGGAACATTCGTCATGGAATAGGAATCCTTATAG
Source organism: Terrimonas ginsenosidimutans (assembly GCF_022012415.1). GTDB lineage: Bacteria > Bacteroidota > Bacteroidia > Chitinophagales > Chitinophagaceae > Terrimonas_A > Terrimonas_A ginsenosidimutans. The sequence continues at coordinate 22,922 of NZ_JAKLTR010000026.1, read as the reverse complement.
CGTCTGCCGGACTCTTCACGTTTTTTATCGTAGGGCCTGTTTGTGTGCGGGGTAACGCTTACCTCGATCTCTTCAGGCATATCTATTTTGAAACGGCTGTATTGGACAGGTACTGATCGCTGAAAATACCAGTCGACAAGCCCGGCATTGACATGTTTGTACCGGAACTCGATCACAGATCCGACTTTAACGGCGGGGAAAGTGAAGCTTCTTTCTGTTTCTCTTTTATTCAGCTTCTTATCATAGATCAGGTTTTTCTCCAGTTTGGTAATGACGATATTGCCATTATCATCAAGATTGTATGTCTGGGCTTCGAGGTTCCTGATCTCTTCTTCATTTCTTGCGCTGATAAAAGAAAGGTGGACGTTTGCGCGGTCGAGCCCTTTTTCCGAGAGGATCTTGATCCGTACACGTTTCTTCATGTCAAAGCTGGATCCTAAAACATAGTCGAGCTGGGCCTCATCGATCAGGACCATTGCTTCTGCATTTTCCTCAAAAGGACATTCTTTCATCTGCAGTTCGGCCTTCTCAACTTTACCGAAAGCGGGAAGCTCTGCTTCTTTTTTTTGTGCAAAAGCACACACGGAGAGACCCAACAGGAAATTGAATACAATGATTTTTTTCATGTAGTTCTGGATAAAGTGGTGGTTAAAAATGCCCGGGAGGGCGACGATTGGTGTTTTTTGAGGCAGTTTATTTCAATAGGATTTCAGATTACCTTGCCAAAATAAAAAAGATTTTTCAACCAGTCAAGAGCTTCTGACCTGTTTTTACACCTCTGCCGGACTAGTGTAAACACTTATTTTTCATCTGTCTGCGCCATTAATAAGCACAAAAAATCCCGGCTGGAACCGGGACTTAAACTAACACATGAGGATACTAAAACTAGATTACTCTGCCTGCATTTCTGCTGAATGACCTGGAACCTTTTTTCAGATCACCTTCTGTTGCTTCACCGAGGATGATCTTTCCAAAAGAGGATCTGACATTTATTTTTACGGCACCAGTGCCTGTTTTGCCTTCATATCTGCGTTCGGAGTCAGGGCCGTAGCGATCTGGTGTATCTGTTCTTACTACTCCCGCGTTACTGCGATCAATAAATGTTCCGAAGCTCGTATTCACGGTATAGCTAGCTCCCAGATTGACCGCCGGACGCAGGTTGATCGTACTGTAAGATTCATTCAGGGTCAGACCAGCAAGGTCCCCTGACATACTGATCCTGCTGCTGTCACAGAATTCCATCGATACTTTACTTGTTCCTCCAAGATTGCCGATCTGCACTTTCGAGAATTTGAATACCGCAGAAACATCGGTCAGGCTTTTGATCTCTGCTGATCCGAATTCAATATGCAGGGTTTTTACTTCCGCTAATGCGCCGGCAGTTACCGCACCGAATTTATTGTTGATGGAGATCTCGCCTTTGTAATCAGGAATCGATACGTTACCAAAACTATTATTGATGGTTAATTTCATATTGACAGGCAGATGCACTTCATAATCGATATGCATGTTTGTTTTGCAGTTTTTGCATCCTTTCTCATTTCTATTATTCACTTTTGTTTTGAAACTGATCTTACCATTGGCAAGCCCTTCTTGAACCTCGATGGCTTCAAAAGTTTTTTCTGCCATTTCCCTGTCGGATGAACCTGCTTTTATCTGCACATCGACTTTTACTTCGGTCTTGTCCCAGATAATTAATTTTATATGCCCGAAAGTATTGTCGAGAGAAAGGCTGTTTCCCGAAGCCGGATAAGTTTTAGAAATGGAGCGTTCTTTTTCAAACTCCATTTTTTCATTTTTCTGGGCGAATGTTATTATTGAAAGTAAAAGCAGGATCGCACTAAATGCGACGTGATTCTTTTTCTTTTGCATGATCAACTGGTTTTGTTTTGTTGTACTCTGATAAAATGTTCAACTGCCTGGAGAGGAGTTCAGCTTGCAATTGGAGGTTGTTCATCATGGCTTTGATCAGTATTTCCCGGTTTGGAGACCGTGAAGCCTGCGCCTTTAGTACACGATAAGAGCTGTCAAGGGTAGCGAGATCCTGCGTGAACTGATCATACAGTTCAGGTTGTGTTCCCGAAAAGTCTTTCAGTTCCCGCTGCTGTTGTTCTATGGCCTGGTAGATCGGCTCAGCAGATGCGGCATATTCTGGTGCCAGTATTCGTATATCGTTAGACCTGGTTTCAACAGCAACTTCCCGGGCCTTTTTATTTTGTACAAAGAAGTAAGCGCCTCCAATTATGATCACTACGGCCGCCGCTACGGACCAGCGCAGCATGGCTCTCACCGCACTCCGTTTACCGCTCAGGGCGGGCACGGCATTGGCGATCCTCTCCCAGTTTTGCTCACCGGGTTGCTCGTCATCGAAACTATGACGGTTTTCTGCTATAAAATCTTTTAATGATCTGCTCATACATTCTCCCTTTTTTGCAATAGCCCGACCAGCTTTTGCTTTCCTCTTATATATTGCGTTCTCACCGTCGATGGCGCCACCTGCATAATATTGGCTATCTCTTCCTGGTCGTAACCTTCCAGCAGGTAAAGAGTTAATACCGCGCGGTATCCGTCCGGCAAAGACTGCAAGGCTGTTTTAATTGCGTTTACATTCATTGCGACCGTTTCTTCATCCAGTTCTTCTTCCTCTGGCATTTCGAGATTGACCGGTTCGATGTCTACCAGCATCAGGCGTCTTTTTTTGATCAGGCTGACACTCTTAAATACAACGATCTGCTTTAGCCAGGCACCAAACGTAGACTGCTGGCGGAAAGAGGTGATCTGCTGAAACGCATCGATGAACGCTTCCTGCAGGATGTCTTCCGCATCCGCGGTGTTATTGGTGATCCGGTAGGCTGTGTTGTACATGGCCCTTGCATATCGCTCGTATAATAAGCGGTAGGCAGTCTTGTCTCCCTTGATGCACTGCTCCACCAGTACATCGGCAGTTGGTATGGTTAAAGTCCTCTCCAGGCAATTGCTTTGATATAAAGTAATTGATATTGGAGCAATGTTGCATAACCGTTCAAATATTTTTGGAAAAAGTTGTGGCAGGGGAATTGGGGGACCGTTGTCCGTTGTCCGATGGCCAATGGCCGATATTCAATGGACAATGGTCGCATCGGGATTGAAGATATTGATGCTGGTTGATAGAGGTTATTTTGCGTCTGATAGATTTCTGTCGGTCATCGGTCAACGGCCATCGTCCATCGGCCATCGGCCATCGGTCATCGGCCATCGGTCATCGGTCATCGGCCATCGGCCATCGGTCATCGGCCATCGCTCATCGGCCATCGGCCATCGCTCATCGGCCATCGGCCATCGCTCATCGGCCATCGGCCATCGCTCATCGGCCATCGGCCATCGCTCATCGGCCATCGCTCATCGGCCATCGGCCGTCGGTCAACGGACAACGGTCAACGGTCAACGGACAACGCCGCACCCAACCGCTCTACACCAGCGCCTCATAAAGAACCTCTACCGGATGTTTCGCTTTTCTGCCTGTACCATCTTTGATCTGGTGACGGCAGCTCGTGCCCGGCGCGGCAATGATCGTCTCCGCATCAGCATTTCTGACGGCGGGGAGCAGAACCAGTTCTCCTACTTTCATAGATAGTTCATAATGCTCTTTTTCATAGCCAAAGCTGCCAGCCATACCGCAACAGCCGGATGGGATGACTTCCACACTGTAGTTTTCCGGAAGAGATAATAAGGTTTTGGTCGGGTCAACGGAGGAAAGCGCTTTCTGCTGGCAATGGCCATGCAGCTTGATGTGTTTTTTTTCTTTTGAGAAAGACGCCGTGGTAATATTTCCTTTGCTGATCTCAGCGGCGATAAATTCATCAACGAGGAAAACATTCTTCGCCAGCGATTTTGCGCTTTCATATACGTCATCATCAGCAAGATCAATGTATTCATCGCGGAAAGTCAGAATAGCGGAAGGTTCTATACCCAGCAGCGGTGTATCTGAATTGATCAATGGAGAAAGCAGGCGGATATTCTTATTGGCGATCTTCTTTGCATCGCGAAGCAGGCCTTTGGAAAGCCATGCGCGGCCACTTTCGATATGTTCCGGCATTAGTACTTCATATCCCAGCTTATCGAGCAGTTGAATGGCCTTGATGCCGATCTCTGTATCGTTGTAATTCGTGAACTCATCAAAGAACAGGTATACTTTTCTGTTCTTGACCACGGTATTATTTTTCTTCCAGCCTGCAAACCATTTTTTAAGCGTGGTTTTATAGAGGGTGGGCATGGAGCGGTCTTTTGCAAACCCGGTTGATTGCTTGACAAGCCTGCTGATCATGCCATTTGTCATTACGAAATTGTACAGACCTGGCCAGATAGCGCCCAGTGCCGAGCTTTTGCTAAAACCGGCGATCAGCTTCGAACGGAAGGGAACTCCGTTCGCATCATAATAGTGCTGAAGAAATTCTGCTTTCAGTTTAGCGACATCTACATTGCTGGGACATTCTGACTTGCATCCTTTACAGCTCAGGCAAAGATCCATTACTTCATAGATCTCTTTATGGTCGAAGCGATTCAGCTTATCAGAGTTGGTAAGGAATTCGCGGAGGATATTAGCGCGGGCGCGCGTGGTGTCTTTCTCATTTCGTGTTGCCATGTATGAGGGGCACATCGTTCCGCCGCTGATCTGTGTTTTGCGGCAATCGCCACTGCCATTGCATTGTTCTGCATGCTGCAGGATATCCTGGTTGGGAAAACGGAATACCGTTTTGAACGCAGGGGTTTGCTGTCCCGGTGTATAGCGGAGCATACTGTTCATTGATGGCGTATCAATGATCTTGTTGGGATTGAATATATGATGAGGGTCCCAGACGTTCTTGAGATCCTTTAACAAACGATAATTTTTCTCGCCTACCATCTGACGGATGAACTCTCCGCGTAACCGCCCATCGCCATGTTCACCACTTAAAGACCCCTGGTATTTTTTTACAAGTGTCGCAATCTCTTCTGCGATGGTTCTGAACAGCTGATTACCCTGTTCTGTTTTTAAGTTGATGATGGGACGAAGGTGCAATTCCCCTGAACCCGCATGGGCATAATGCACGGAATACAGACCATGTTTATTGAGGATCTCGTTGAACTCCCGGATATATGCGGGGAGGTCCTGTACATCCACGGCTGTATCTTCGATCACCGGAACCGCTTTTTCATCACCGGGAAGGTTACTCAGCAGGCCGAGGCCGGCTTTGCGAAGCGTCCAGATCTTCTTGCTGTCATTGCCAAAAAGAAGAGGGAAGTGGTAGCCGAGACCGGCTGCGCGCATTTCTGTTTCGCAACGCTGCGCGTCCGCTATGATCTCTTCGCGTGTGTTACGCGCAAACTCCACAACAAGGATCGCACCCGGATCCCCCTGTACGAAGAACCTGTTCTTTTGTTGTTCGATATTGTTTTTGGTGCACTCAAGAATATAATGATCGATCAATTCGCTTGCGCTGATCGGATATTTTACCGCAACCAGGTTTGCCCGAAGGGCTTCATCGATCGAGTTGAAGTGTACACAAAGCAATCCTGTTTCTTTTGGAGGTGCCGGACTAACGTTCAACTTGATCTCGGTGATAAAGGCAAGTGTTCCTTCCGAGCCTGCGATCAGCGAACAGAAGTTGAAGTCGGGGCCGCCGGCAGTAAACGGCGCCATTTCCAGCAAGAGATCAACTGCATAACCGGTATTACGACGTTCTACTGTCTTCTTTGGAAATTCCTTACGGATCTCTTCCTGGTTATCGTAGTTGCCGAGCATGCTTCTCACGTTGCGGTAGATGGCCGATTCAAGCGTACTGCCTTCGCATTTTGCATGAAATGAATCAAGATCAACCGTATTGAATACCGCTTCGGTTCCATCACTGAGCAGGGCTTTTACTTCAAGCAGATGTTCCCGTGTACTTCGGTAAACAACGGAATTGGAGCCGCAGCTGTTATTGCCCACCATTCCGCCGATCATTGCGCGGTTGGCAGTGGAGGTTTCGGGACCGAAGAACAGGCCATGTGGTTGGAGGAACACATTCAACTCATCCCGGATCACACCCGGTTGCACCCGTACCCAGTGTTCTTCTTTGTTCAGCTCGAGTATAGAGGTGAAATTTCTTGATACGTCCACGACGATACCGGCGCCGACCACCTGTCCGGCAAGCGAAGTACCAGCCGTTCTCGGTATCAATGAGGTCTTATGTTCTGTGGCAAACGCAATCAGTTTTCGAATGTCATCTGTGGTCTTAGGAATGGCGACAGCCAATGGAAATTCCCGGTAAGCAGAAGCATCTGTAGCGTAGAGCGTACGCATGGTCGTATCAAAATGCAGTGTTCCCTCCAGGGATTCGGCCAACTGCGTCAACAGTTCATTCATGGTGGACGAAGTTAAGGCCTTCATGAGAGATGGAGAAATCGTTGACCGATCACCGTTGACCGTTGTCCGTTGTCCGTTGACCGTTGTCCGTTGACCGTTGCCGGGCCGAAGGTCGTGTGGATGTTTTTTAATATAAAAACGTACAGTTGTTCGGCTCGGTTTATAAGACCTCGCGCATAAACAGTATTCAACGGTCAACGGTCAACGGACAACGGTCAACGGTGATCGGTCAACGGTCAACGGACCACGGACAACGTTCTTTATGCGAATTTGCCTTAGTTTTGAACATGACTACTTCCTTTCCGCAGGTCATCGTATCCCTGCTTGCCGGTATCATTGCGATCATTATTCTGACTGTCCGGTTCAAGGTCCATCCATTTTTTGCGTTGATCATTGCCTGTTTTGTGACAGGGCTGGGCATTCAATTGGGAATTCCCGAGATACTGGCATTGATGAAGGCGGGATTGGGAGATATCATGTCCAAACTCGCTATCATTATAGTGCTGGGAACCACGATCGGCGTATTGCTGGAAAAGAACGGTAGTACACAGGTGATGGCATCGTTTATTGTGCGACTGGTAGGAGAGAAGCGGTCATCACTTGCGATTGCCATTACAGGGTTTATCGTGGGTCTTCCGATCTTTTGTGATTCGGGGTATATCGTATTAAACGGGATCAATAAATCGCTGGTCAGAAGAACGGGGATTGCCGTGGCGACGATGAGTGTTTCACTGGGAGCAGGTCTTTATGCCGTTCATTGTTTATTACCGCCGCATCCCGGGGCTACAGCGGCCGCAAGCACCATCGGCGTTGATTTCGGGAAGCTGATCCTGTGCGGGATCCTGATAGCCGTACCTGCCATGCTCGTCGGACATGCCTGGGCTGTATACGCGGGAAAGAGAGGAAACATCTCGAAACCGGTAACAGTGGAAGAAGAGGAAACAGATCCGACCGGACGCCCGTCCGTGCTGAAAGCATTCCTTCCCGTGATCGTTCCGATCATATTGATGGCGATCAAATCTGTGATCGGTCTTGAACATGCCGAAGGTAGTTTTGCAAAGATCTTCAATGTCGCAGGTGATCCCTCTATCGCTATGGCAGCAGGTGTGTTGCTTGCAATTCTGACTACAAAGGACCGCAAACATACACTGAGTGAGAACCTTTCTTCTTCTGTCGAAAAGGCCGGTGGCATTCTTGTCATCATCGGCGCCGGTGGTGCATTTGGCGCTGTATTATCCGCCACCAATATCGGAGTGCATTTCGGGGAAACACTTGATATGAAAATGCTGGGGATCTGGTTTCCATTCCTGTTGACCTTCATCATCAAAACTGCACAGGGATCGTCTACTGTTGCCATCGTTACGGCTTCATCTATCATTCTTCCATTGCTGCCCGCACTTGGATTGGATAGCGAGAACGGAAGGATCCTGACAGTGCTTTCAATGGGAGCCGGCTCCATGATGATCTCACATACGAATGATGCTTATTTTTGGGTGATCTCCAAATTCTCAGACATTGATATCAAAACAATGCTGCGCGTTCATTCTTTGGCCTCTGTGTGGATGGGATTGATTACAATGATCGTGGTCTTTATGCTGTCCCTCTGGATGAAGTAAAAGAATGGTGTTATTCCCGGGTTATATGAGGGTAGGGGAATACGAGTCTGACATAACTGTCGACGGGCTTTCCCTTTATGGATGCGGGGATCCAATCCGGTGATTTTTTTATGGCCTGCATATACCTGTTATCCAGTTCATCCGGATCGGCGGTCAACGATCTCACATCTTTGAGTTTCCCGTTTTTTGTCACAACAAACTCTATTATTATGTTACCTGTATGCTCAGACCCTGTGTCTACAACATCGTTCATGTTAATGTTTCTCTCCAGGAATTTGTTCCACTTGCCGGTGCCGCCGTTGAACCGGGCTAGTTTGTCAACCTGTTCGGCTTGGTAGATCTGATCAAAAGATTTACTACGTGATGGAATGGTATCAACAACGGTGAAGAATGAAATCGAACGGGCCGGTCTTCCAATAATGCCTGATGGATGAGACGAGAAAAATAATCCTCCCCAAAACGTTATGATAAGTGCTGTTGCTGATAAGATCCGGCTATCTACCATGGCATTAATTTAAGTTAAAGTATAATTATCTAAAAGAAAAAACCAATCATTTTTCTTTTCTGACAAAGCGTTTTTATTCGTAATTACAAATGTAAACTGTACGAGGGCATACGATGCAACACTTTGTTCCTGATCTTTGCAGGTGTCCAAAATATACGCCTATGAATGCATGCTAAAGTATAAACGTTGATCATACCGTTAATAAAGAAAGGTGGTGAACACATTCACCACCTTTAAAGAGATCATCAGGCTCCCACAAACTCTTCTGTGTTTTAATTCCCGACCGTATTGCTTTCCAGAAGATAAAACGTTTGAACGATCAGGCTTTCTCCTTTGGAGCGGCCTCTTTCGATAACAGGTATCTGGTCATAAAGATCCCACCCGAACCTGTATCATTCTGGCTAAGTGTCAATGGAGTAACATGCTCAAGTTTCCAGCCTTCATCTGTATATTTTTTCAACAGCTTCACCAGCTTGTTTTCGTTTTCCTTAATGTTCTTGAAATTGATACCTGTCATGCTGAACAGGTTTTCGAGATCAGTATCGGTTTGCGAACCGTCCGGATTTGTGACGATCAGGCGTGAACGGCCAAGCCCTCCGGCCAAAACAGATTCAACCGTATTGATCTGCATAAATTCTTTTGTCGTTGCAGTGACTGGCTTCCCATCCTGCGCGTACAGGCAGCAGGAGATCATTAGTGCAAAAACCAGGGTGGTAATAAACTTCTTCATTTGACAATGTTTTCGCTAAGCTACAGCCCGCGATACGCGCTGCAGATCGATTCGTGTATCAATTGAAGAATTTTCCTCCTGAATTGGGTGGGTCTTATGCGTGTTTCATTACCAACACTGATGGTGCAGCGGACAACCAATCTGCTCCGTTATCGACAGCATTTTTCCAGGCTTCGGTGCTGATAAGCATCAGCTCCTGTGAAGGGTCATGTACAGAAAACTGCTGCTCAATGGTAACGGGGCCGGGAGTAAGCATTTTTAGTATCGAAGACATTTGCTTGCCGCTGTCTTCCTGCTGCAGACCTGCTTTGTCTATGACGTGGATATGCACTTCCTGCTGGTAGATCAACTGCTTTGCATGGGCAACCAGGAATGTATCATCTGGTGATGCAAGAAAAACATGAACACGTTTCAGGTCATGCAAACCTTTGTCAAGATAAATTCCAACAGGAACCGTTGTGTTACGCATGATATTTTTAACGGTCTCATCAAAGGCCGTCGATTCAAATAGTTTTTCCTTACCGGTGATCGTATCCAGCAAGCGCTCCGGGTTAATGATCCTGGTTGTTAAGCCAAGAATGCGTCCGAGCAGACTTCCTTCAAATACGGAACTGCCGGCGCCGATCAGCAGCAGATCTGTTTGCGACAGATTTGCCGTCTGCGTAATATCATGTTCTATCTGTGAAGATGGTTTGAACATAGTGGCCACCGGAACATTCAGATAAGCCGCCTGCTCACGCACGGGTTGAAAACTTTCACGTTCATACTCTTCCTGGTTATACATATTCAATTCAGTACTTGCAGAAAGATGTAAAGCCGTAATGCGTGAATTCTGTATGGAATTCCTTACAAAATAATTAGCAAGTTTCAATAAACTTACACCCTTGCGTGGCAAGCGGAATGTGAAAAGAATATTATAAGGTTTGTTTTTGGGAGGAGGCTCTGCTTTTACCGTTTTCTTATCCTTGAACCACCAGTTAATGATATCAAGGGATGGGCCAGTCATGAAAGTTGTGACGAGTGCCATGATCACCATCATTGCAAAGATCGATGGGCTTAATACGCCGAGATCATAACCGATATTCAATACAACGAGCTCCATCAGTCCGCGGGTATTCATTAATGCACCGATAGATAAACTGGTCTTCCAGTCCTGCCCAACATATCTTGCCGCAATTGCTCCTCCTGCAAACTTTCCTATGACTGCTACTGCTATGATCGCACCACAGACTTTCCACAGTTCCCAGTCGTTCAGTAAACCGATCTGTGTGCGCAAGCCGGTAAATACGAAGAAAAGGGGGAGTAGCAGCACCAGCGATACATCCTCTACCTTCTCGATAAAAATGCTCCGGAAATTCACGCGAGAGGGCATGATCACTCCAGCCATGAACGCTCCAAACAATGCATGGATCCCGATCACTTCTGTCATGTAAGAAGAGGCCAGCAATGTGATAAAGAAGATGGCCACAACGGGTTTGCTGATCGTTTCCTTGCTGGAATATTTTTCACCGATCCTTTTCAGGAAGGGCCGGATCACTCTCAGCATGATGATCACATAAGCAATGGCCATCAGGATGGTGAACAGGGCGCTTATGATCGATCCCGCCTTTACGATCGCGATCACCGCTGCGAGGATACACCAGGCAGTAATATCATCTGCCGCGGCGCAGGTGATCACGATAGAACCCAGTTTTGTTTTTGTAAGCCCTCTTTCCTGTACGATCCGCGCAAGCACAGGAAACGCGGTAATACTCATCGCGATCCCTATAAAAAGGGAAAAGGCCAGGAAGTTGATATTGGCGGGAGAAAAATTATGGTAGATATAGTAAGCCAGTCCAATGCCGAGGGTGAACGGAAAGATGATGCTGGCGTGGCTGACCACTACGGCGTCTTTGGCTTTATTGCGGAGCAGATTCAGGTCCAGTTCCATTCCAACCACGAACATAAAAAGGATCAATCCGATCTGACTGAGGAATTGCAAGTTGCTCAGCGATTGTGCCGGAAAAAGGAAACCTGAGAATTCGGGGAAATAGGTGCCAAGAAAAGAAGGTCCGAGAACGATACCTGCTATGATCTCACCGATCACAGAAGGCTGCCTGATCTTTTTGAAGATAAAGCCGAATAATCTTGCCGTAAGAATGATCGTGATGATCTGCAGGAGCAATATTGCCAACGGATGGGTTACGTTATGGCTGTATGTATCCTTGAACTGATCCCAGGTTGAGGCATTCAGCTGCGGAACAAACTCCGTCATCTTTCCCTGCTCCAGCTTTGCTCCCTTTCTGATGATATAATAAATTACTCCCGAAAAGCTGGCGATAGTTATTATATAGAAAAGCAGGTTTTTGTACTTTCTCATCGTTGTTCTTCCAGGTTAGCGTTATTAGTCGGTGTTTATGCTTGATGTCAAAGGCGGAATCAGTATCGATGGAAGATGACCGACGGCCGTTGGCCGAAGCATACATTCAGGTCGAAGGCTCTGCCACTTATATTTCAGATGGTTACGAACAATCAGGCTTCTGCGCGAATTTACAGTATTGCGTTAGTCCTTCCGGATTATTTTTCCCTCTTTCATCACGAAGTGGACTTTCATAATCGCTTCGATATCCTGTTCGAGACCATTATCCACAGCGATGATATCAGCCCAGAATCCTTTTTTTATAACACCAGTCCTGTTCTGATAGTTCACCTGTGTTGCTGCATTTATGGTTGCAAATTTTAATACATCAGCAATTGGGATCCCTGCCTGGTGGTATCCGATCAGTGTGCGTTTGGATGGAGCAGAAAAAGGAAGTTTGAAATCTACATAATCATCTGAGCCGGCTGCGATCATAACGCCTTTTTTGTAGGCACGCAGCAGGCGGTTCTGTGGTGAGCGCATGCCCTGCATATAGCCTGCGATCTGGGCTGTATCCGCCGGATCATCCTGTTTCGCATACTGGATCATCGTCAGGCTGTCGGGGTCTGTTGGTACAAGGAATACGTTCTTTTTCTTCATCAGGTCCAGCACTGAATCTTCTATCTGGTAACCATGTTCGATGCCATCAACGCCGCCGATCACGGCATTGTAAACAGAGCGGCTGTTTGTAGCATGTGCGGTTACGCGGACGTTGTAACGGTGCGCTTCTTCTACGATCGCTTTGATCTCTTCCACACGAAGCATCGTATTATTCGGGGTGTTGTTTGCAAAGATCTTGATCACGGAAGCTCCCTGGTTTATATTCTCTCTCACTGCCTGAATAGCGTCATCCACGCCTGTTACCACGCGATATTCGTCTTTAACCAGTTCCTGGTGTTTGAAGATCGTATGAGGCAACTGACCGCCTTCGGTGGAAAGTCCGGGACCTGAGCAACGCATTCGCGGACCGGGAACAAGTCCTTCATTGATCGCCCGTCTCAACGCCATATCTGCAAAGAGCCCGGAATTGCCAAGGTCCTGAACTGTTGTGATCCCTTCTTCAAGATAGGCCTTTGCCCTGGCGGCGCCATAGATCGCGCGGTAAGCATCGCCATCAAGTGTAAGCATCCTGTTCATGTCAAGGCTGGCTTCCCGGTTTCCCTTCCAGATATTTTCCTTGTACAGCAAATGTGTATGGCAATCGATCAGACCCGGCAATACAGTATAGGCAGACAGGTCTACCAGCTGATACTTTTCCTTTTCTGCTGCTGTAAGATCTTTTCCGGCTTTTACAGTATCGATACGCGTGCCTGAAACCAGTATGGCCATGTCTTTTTGAAACGCCCCTGTCTCGCTGTTGAACAGTTTACCTGCACGGATAAGATAGTGTTGCGCGGCAGCGGGATTTGCCAAAAAGTAAACAGCAAGCAGGAGTGCAACAAGACGGTATTTTGACATTGCAGTAGTTTGGACGAAAGATAAAAAACATCTACCCATGAACAGCTGATCATTGCCCAAATTTTAAGAAGTCGATGGCCTGAAGCTGCACGGGCGGCGCTATCAGCAGAAGAATGGGCATCCCGGTAAGAATCAACCGCTAAGAACGTCTTTGGGTAAAAATGAGGAAATAGCGCAACATATACCGCCATTTAAGACCTGTATCCCTGTTGTTTGCTACGGGGTATAGTTTTTGGCCGTAATTCCTGAATACAATTATTTCTAACCCTTAATTAAATTAAACATCATGGCAAAGTATTCAAAAGGAGCCCAGAAAGGGGTGAAGTCCGCGATGAAACGGATGGAGCGCGGAACACTCCGCAGCGGAGGCTCCGGAAAGAAAGTCACTAATCCCAAACAAGCGATCGCTATAGGTTTATCAGAAGCAAGAGAAAAGGGCGCGAAAGTGCCTAAAAAGAAATCCGCATCGAAAAAAGCAGCACCTAAAAAGTCCGCTGCGAAGAAATCGGCCGTTAAAAAATCTGCGGTGAAAAAATCCGCACCGAAAAAAGCAGTCAAACGTACGGCGCCAAAGAAAAAAGCAACAGCAAGTAAAAAATCAGCTGTAAAGAAAGCGGCGGTTAAAAAATCCGCGACTGCAAAAAGAACAACAACCACGCGTAAACCTGCTGCGAAGAAAGCGGCAACAAAGGCCGTAAAGAAAGCAGCCACAGCAAAGAAGACGGCTCCTGAAAAACGGGCACCACGGGTAAAAGAAACGACGCAGTTAAGATCCGCAACGGCTGAACAGGAAATGCCGGTTGCTGAAAATAATGTACAAACAGAAATGCTGAAATCGGAAGATCCGATCCGCGCAGTGGATCAAAAGGCATTCGATCGCTTCACCTCCAAAGGAGACCCGCGCCAGCACCTGCGCCTGTCATCAAAGCCCAAAGGAGGTCCGAAACCTTCTGGCAAAAAGCCGCTGTGGAACTAGAGGGCAAGTGAAAAAAAGAGTGAAAAGTTTTCGAAGCATTGGCAAATTCTACTGTTTTCGGTGAGATTGTTTGTCAGTGTAAGATTGATGGTTGGCCGGTCTGGGGATCGGACCAACCTTTTTTCTTTTACCGCTGACGGGTTGTCCATTGTCCGGGGTAAACAGGAGTTCTCTGTATTTTATTTCGATAATGTGAAGATATAAGCCTTTAGCGGGGAAACGCATCATCCCGGTGGCCGACATATAAGGGGCAACGAAAACTGACCATTTATCAATATATTCGACCCTCATTTAAACCCCACTTCATGAGAAATGTATTACTGGCCGGTGCAGTTTCGTGCTTTGGCCTGCTGACTGCTACAGCTCAATCTAAACCGGAATGGAACCAGGTATTCGAAAAGATCAACCAGGAGGTGCTGACGAATTCGAAAGCTTATTCCTCACTGGGCGATGCTATAACGAAGATCGGACACAGGCTTACCGGTTCAGAAAATGGTAAAAAAGCGGAACAATATGCATTTGACCTGCTGAAATCATATGGATATGAGAATGTAAGATTCCAGCCTTTTGAAGTGGAAAGCTGGAGCAGAAATACCATTCAGGTTTCGATCGGACCCGATGCGCAGAGCCTTGCTCCTGTGAAATCTGTATCCCTGGCACATGCACCCGTAAAATCCGACGTGAGTGGCGAACTGGTAGAGATCGGAAACGGCCTGGAAGCAGATTATCTTGCTGCCCCGGGAAAAGTGAAAGGCAAGATCGCACTCGTATATCTGGGTATTCTACCGGGTTCCCCGGAAGGTTCGAAGAACCTGCATCGCTCTGAGAAAACGGCACTCGCTACCAAATATGGCGCAAAAGGGATCATTATCATCAATACCGCGGCAAACGGAGTACTGCTCACAGGCACGGCCTCTGTTACGGGTAAACTCATCCCGATCCCCGCGGTTTGCATCGGTAAAGAAGATGGTCTCGCGCTTCGTGAGAAACTGAAAACAGGAAAACTGTCTACCCGCATCCAGCTTACGAATTTCTCGGGTATGATCAAAGCAAGGAACGTCATCGCTACCATTCCGGGCAAAACAAAACCCAATGAAAAGATCGTTGTGGGCGGACACCTCGATAGCTGGGATCTTGCAACAGGAGCGATCGATAACGGTATTGGCTCATTCTCCGTACTGGATATGGCCAGGACTTTCAAGGCGCTCAATCTGCAACCAGAAAGAACGATCGAGTTTGTTATGTTCATGGGAGAAGAAGAAGGGCTGCTTGGTTCAAAAAGTTATGTTCGCGAAGCATTAAAAGACAAAAGCATTGATAAGATCCGCTTCATGCTGAACTACGATATGACCAATGATCCCAAAGGATATTCAGCGACGACTGATGCCAGCAAATCATTGTTCCAGGCCATCGGAACCATCGCACAATCTATCGATACCAGCTTTAAAAATACATTCAGGGCGGGCGCGGGTCTGCACAGCGATCACCAGCCATTCATGCTCCATGGTGTTCCTACAGGCGGGGCAGGAGGGGGAAGCCTTCCGAATAATGCCGGACCTTGCTATCATGCCGACTGTGATAACTTCAGCCTCGTTGATGAAAAAGGTATGAAGAATACGGTTCGTTTTAATACGATGCTTGTATACGGCCTTGCCGACGCAACAACAATTGAAGCAAAAAGACTTTCAGATACAGAAACAAAAGAATTGATGCTGAAATCAAACCTGAAAGAGCCGCTGCAGATTGCTGGCGAATGGCGTTGGCGCGAATAGAACGCGTTTATTCGCGGCCATTAGCGTTCCATTCGCGTTTTTGTTATATTTGCAGACCTATGTCACACGAAGAAAAGAAAGAAGAAAGAAGCCTCAATTTTCTGGAAGAAATAGTAGAAGCGGATCTTGCTGCCGGTAAGTATAAGTCCATAAGGACGCGGTTCCCACCGGAGCCCAACGGTTATCTGCACATCGGTCATGCTTCCAGTATTTGTCTCAACTTTGGTCTCGCTAAAAAATATGGCGGTTCGACCAATCTCCGTTTTGATGACACCAACCCAACCACAGAAGAAACTGAGTACGTCGAAAGCATTAAGGATGATGTACGCTGGCTGGGCTTTGAATGGGAGAATGAGCTGTATGCTTCGGATTATTTTGAGCAATTGTTTGAATACGCAGTAAAGCTGATCAAAAATGGTCTGGCTTATGTGGATGACAGCTCATCGGAAGAAATTGCACAGCAAAAAGGAACACCGACCCAGCCGGGTCATCGTAATAAATATGCGGATCGCAGCATTGAAGAGAACCTTCAACTGTTTGAAGATATGCGTGCCGGCAAATATAAAGACGGCGAAAAAGTGCTGCGGGCGAAGATCGATATCGAATCGTCAAACATGCTGATGCGTGACCCGATCCTGTATCGTATCAAACATGCGCATCACCATCGCACCGGAGATGCATGGTGCATTTACCCGATGTATGATTTTGCACATGGGCAAAGTGATTCACTCGAAAACATTACGCATTCGATCTGTACACTGGAATTCGTTCCCCACAGGGAAGTGTATGACTGGCTGATCAATAAACTGGAGATCTTCCCCAGTAAGCAATACGAATTTGCCAGACGTAACCTCACCTATACCGTGATGAGCAAGCGTAAACTGCTGCAGCTGGTCAATGAGAAACACGTGTCCGGTTGGGATGATCCCCGTATGCCCACGATCTCCGGTATGAGACGCAGAGGTTACACGGCACAAAGTATCCGTGACTTCAGTGATCGCGCAGGTATCGCCAAGCGTGATAATATTGTTGATGTAGGATTACTTGAATTTTTTGTGAGAGAAGATCTCAATAAGAGCGCCCTTCGCAGAATGGTGGTGTTTGATCCGGTCAAAGTGGTGATCACCAACTATACAAAGGATGAAGAGTTTTTAAAGAGTGAGAATAACCCGGAAGATCCGGCGACTGGCGAAAGAGAGATCCCATTCAGCAAAGAGATATTCATCGAGCGTGAAGATTTTATGGAGAATCCTCCCAAGAAATATTTCCGCCTGGCACCCGGACAAATGGTACGCCTTAAATCTGCCTATATCATCAAATGTGAAGAGGTGATCAAAGATGCTGAGGGTAATGTGACCGAACTGCATTGTACGTATATTCCTGAGAGTAAAAGCGGGGAGGATACATCCGGGATCAATGTGAAAGGCACCCTGCACTGGGTTAGTGTAAAACATGCAGTGACAGCCGAGATCAGGTTGTACGACAGGTTGTTCAAGGTAGAGAATCCGGCAAATGAAGAAGGCGACTTTAAAGATTATATCAATCCCGATTCATTGCAGGTGGTCAAATCTGTATACGCGGAACCGGCATTGAAAAATGCAAAATTTAATGAAGCTTATCAGTTCATCCGTAAAGGATATTTTGTACTGGATAAGGATAGCAGCACGAGTGGAATGGTTTTCAACCGTACCGTTGGATTGAAAGACAGTTGGAAGCCGCAGGGGAAATAAGTAATTGTCAAGAATAGGAAAGGGGTGTTTCAGGGTGAACCGGAACACCCTTTTTCGTTGGATACACAGCAAAGGAGCTGCAGCCTGCGCTGATCCGCTAAAACATGCGTATGTGGTGCGCGAATGAGCGCTCACCGATTACCGGGCAACTTTCTTACCTGTCAGAATTACGATCTGATTGTCTTCGTTTACATAACCTTCGGCAATTTTTTCCATACGCCTGCCGTCTGCGGACCTTTCATAGTGCGTATAATACCTCAACCTGGATTCGGGATCGAATTCATGACCACGGATCTGCCTTGTCTCAAACACCTGGTATTTTCCTGTTTGAACATTTACGACCATTGTGCCGGGAAGTTGATCTGAGTGACCATTCACCATCAGGTAAAGCCGGTCGTTGGCAAATTCATGGATGTATAATTGGGGGATATCTGAGGGAACATTCAATTTTTTCAGAAACGCATCGATCGTGTAAACTGTTCCGGTGGAATCTAGCACGAAACTTTCCTCATTTCGTCCCCTGAAGGTTGTATAGCCATTCGATAAGGATCTTACAACAGCCGCTCCGTATTCTTTTGTTTCCAGCCTGAATTTAATACCACCTTTTACGTCAATAAATGCAGCGCAGAATTCGGTCTTATCGATCGGCACAAGGAGTGACAGTCCTGAAGAGTAGGGCCTGGGCTCGCTTGCGTATTGCGGTTCTGCGATCATATTGCCTTTACGATCAACTATTCCCCATTTCATATTACCAGCCTGATCACGCCGGGCAATCATTGCCAGCCCTTCATCAAACTTCGTAGCAGTGTCAAACTTTTGAGGGATCATGAATTTTCCGGTCACTACATCCATATATCCAAACTTCTTATCACCCGGTTTGGTGGTTGCCGGGCGGAAGGGGAACGGCGTGCGGAAATCCCTTATGTCCCATGACATTGACTCTGTGCTATCAGGCGCAAGCTTTCGGAAGGGTATTTTTTTTCCGGTAGAATCGATAATGAACCTATCATTTCCCTGTGAGGGATGGCCAGAGGCGATGGCCTTTCCTTCTGCGTTAAAATAAGTATCAAATTGAAAGAGGTCGGTTCTCACCACCTGCCCGCTTCTGGTGATAAACCCAAGCTTACCCTGCTTCAGATCATAGAAGCTGAAAAAGTGGGTGGGAGGTACTTCGCCTGAGCGATAGCCGATCGTAGAGCTGTTAAAACTATAGTAGCCCCATGGAAGGATCATTTCGCCCTGGCGGTCGATTACTGCCTGCTCCATTCCTTTTTCGATCACGGCATAACCTAACACGAACGGGCTGGCCTTGTCAGCATCGATCATCTTCACCGCCGGCGAAATAATGATCGGGTTCCGCAGCGGGGTCCCCTGAACAGGTGAAGATGTCTTTCCGGCAGATGCTGTCAGATCATCGGTGCCAAACAGGAAGCTCTGTGGTATTTCATTTACCTGTCCGGCAAAAGCAGCGAACTCATCTTCCGGTGCATTGTACACGAGTTCATACGCATTTTTATTAAAGATCGTTTTATAAACAGCGCTCCTGTTATTCTTTTTACCGTTCTGAAGTGAGTATTCAAGCAGCCACCATTCGCGGCCATTAATGGTTTTAAATGAAGACTTTAATACCTCAATTTTCACTCCCTGGATACTTTGTGATCTGACCATTTTTTCCTCTATGGATGCAAGCTCTCTCACTGAAATATCCTCGTATCCCGCGCCGAGGTTGATAACCGTCACCTGAACGATGGGTGCATCACTTTTTTTGCTCTCTCCGGAAGGCAGCAGTAAGGATAGGCGGGCATTACCTTTCGGCGAGCCGGTTTTCCATTCAGCCGGATGGGTCAGCCGGAAAGTGCCTGCCGGGTCTTTATATTGAGTAAGCTGGGCCTCAGCATTGACGCAAAATAAAAGGCTGACAGCAAGAAAGCCGCTGATGAATGTTGAACGCACGGGATTCAATTTGTGATTAACGGATGAACACCCCTGAAGGGCCGGACAAATATAACCTCGAACGATCAAAAAACAGGAACACCGCTCTCTACCGTGGATACGGAGCGGTATATGCTGGCCAGAAGATCGGCCTTACTTCTTTTTACTTTGCCCGACAACTATCAGTACACCCGCCACAATGGCCAATCCCCCGGCATATACCGGCCAACCGATCCATTTGTTTTCCTTTTTATTCACTTCAACAGGCCCGATATCGATCACTTTCTTTTCAGTTTGCACACTGAATCCGCGGTAGATCAGCATGAAAATACCCACAACGATGAGGATAATGCCAAATGCTTTCATAGTAGAAGTTTGGGGAGGTAATGCAAATGATGAGCCGTAAAAGGTTTGCAAGGTTTCATAAGTTTCAGAGGTTCCATAAGTTTTAGCGCCGATGAGAGAATAATATCCCGGGCATAAAACGTATGGAACCTCTGAAACCTATGGAACTTATGGAACCTCCTGAACTCTCAAACTTCACCTGTACTCCCCATACACCTCCCTCAGCGTATCCGCGATCTCCCCGAGAGTGCATTTATTTTCCACCGCTTCTATGACAGCCGGCATGATGTTTTGCCCGCTCACAACATGGTCATTGAGTAATTGAAGGCACTGATCCACTTTTGCATTGTCGCGATTGGCGCGTAACTGTGCAAGTTTTTCACTCTGTAAGGTTCTTATGCTGTCATCAATTTTGAAAATGGGAATGGAGCCGTCTTCTTTTACCTGGAATTTATTTACACCAACGATGATCTTTTCATTTGATTCGATCTGGCGTTGGTATTCATATGCGCTTCGCGCGATCTCATCCTGGATGAAACCCTGTTCAATGGCAGACACACTTCCGCCCATTGCGTCGATCTTTTCGATCAGCTTCCACGCAGCTTCTTCGACTTCATTGGTCATTGATTCTATGAAATACGAACCGGCCAGCGGATCAACCGTGTCAGGAGCGCCACTTTCGAAGGCGACGATCTGCTGGGTACGCAATGCGATCCGTGCAGCCTCTTCCGTTGGAAGGCTCAGGGCTTCGTCATACCCGTTGGTGTGAAGTGACTGCGTGCCGCCCAATACAGCGGCGAGGCTTTGTATGGTTACCCTTGAAATGTTATTCATCGGTTGTTGGGCCGTTAGGGTGCTGCCTCCGGTCTGTGTGTGAAAGCGCAGCATCATGGCTTTCGGATCGGTCGCACCAAGGCTCTTCATCATCTTTGCCCACATGCGTCTCGCGGCGCGGAATTTGGCGACTTCTTCAAACAGGTTATTGTGTGCATTGAAAAAGAAGGAGAGGCGTTTGCCAAAAACATTTATATCAAGTCCCTTTTCCTGCGCGGCCTGCACATAGGCTTTCCCGTTACTGAGGGTAAATGCGATCTCCTGCACGGCTGTTGAGCCTGCTTCACGGATATGATATCCGGAGATAGAGATCGTGTTCCATTTGGGAAGATCGGATGCGCACCATTCAAATATGTCGGTTATGATCCGCATGGAAGGTTTTGGCGGATAGATATAAGTGCCGCGGGCGGCATATTCTTTCAGGATATCATTCTGAATGGTGCCGGAGATCTTTTTCAGATCGGCCCCCTGCTGTTTGGCAAGCGCTACGTACAATGAAAGCAGGATGTAGCCGGTCGCATTGATCGTCATGGAGGTGGAAACATCCTCCAGCCGGATCCCTTTGAACAGGGTTGCCATGTCTTCAATGCTATCGATCGCTACACCTACCTTTCCCACTTCGCCTTCCGACAGCGCATGATCGCTGTCATACCCGATCTGAGTTGGGAGATCGAATGCAACACTCAACCCCATCACACCCTGTGAAAGAAGATAATGATATCGTTTATTACTTTCTTCAGCGGTAGAAAAACCAGCATATTGCCTCATCGTCCATAGCTTACCCCGATACATGTCTGGCTGAACACCGCGTGTAAAAGGGTATTCTCCGGGCTGATCGGCCGGAGGACTATTATGTGGCGAATCGACAGTGTACAGGCGGTCAATCTCAATCCCTGAATCAGTCTGCACTTTTTTTTCTTCGGACATGGGTTAAGGGTTTCTGAGTGATTGTTAGCAGTGTGTGCGCTGAACGGTCAACGGTCAATGCACGCTCACTTCATCAGCTTCTTCGCTTCAAAATTAAGCGCTTCAAGCACGATCGTATGCAAGGTGCCTTTCTTTTGTGTCATCACGAATTCAAGAAGGCGTTTATTGAGTTCGATGCCGGTGGCGTCAGGGGGAAGGGTAGAGCCGACCTGGTTAATGATCAGCATATTCTGTTCTTTGAGATTGTTCACCGCTTCCCAACCGACAGGACTTACATAGATCTGCTGGGAGGCATTGTATTCAAATTCCTGTTTGATGCTTTCGATCAGCAGCATCTGCATATCACGCGCATTAAAGCCGGGTTGATTGGCGCGGCTTACCAGATTGGGAATGGAGATCCGTTCAGAAAGCACCACGAGGCGCTCATAGGCCTGAAGCTGTAATGGACGTGAGGAGAAGTTTTCTTTCTCTGCTGCTGCCGCATTTTTTTTCCTGAGATTGTTTACAAGAAAAAAAGAATAGAACGAGATTAAGAGGGCCAGCACGGCTACAAGAAGAGTGATTGCATTCTGATCCATCGGGATTGGTTTTTAACAGGTGATAAAGATACTCAGAAGATGAATGTAGTGAATAATCTTACTGCGTGAACCATAACGTTTTAAAAAAGAAAATCTTGTTTCGACTGTCATATATTCGTTAAACACGGCGTGTTTGGTATTAACAGTGGCCGTTTTGTGTGATCGACGTAGCTTAATTAACTATTTTTGTGCCATGGAGTCAACAACAATAACGCCGGTAAGCCTTACTGCCGGTGCAATTAAAGAAATACATCGTTTGATGGGTGAGGACGGGTTTGATAAAACCCAGGTGTTGCGGGTTGGTGTAAAAGGCGGCGGCTGTTCAGGCATGTCCTACATACTAGGGTTTGATCAAAAGCAGGAGAATGACCAGGAGTTTGAGATCGAAGGAATAGCGTGCGTAATGAACCGTTCGCATGAGATTTACCTGTACGGAATGCAGGTTGATTGGCTGGATGGGTTGAACAACCGTGGGTTTACATTTAAAAATCCGAATGCGAGCAATACCTGCGGCTGCGGTACCAGCTTTGCAGTTTAAAAACATTGTGTTTTACTTTAAAGAAAGCCTTCCAGTCTTTGATTGGAGGGCTTTCTTGTTATGAGTGGGAGGTTTGCCGGGCGGGCAAAGGGGCGCTTTTTTTTCGAGGTGGTGCCGTGAAGACTCTGTTTGCATTTTTTGCCGGAGGGCAATGCTCCTTTCGACGGGAGGTCGAAAGACTCCGTATACTTTTTTTGCCGGACGGGCAAGGGCGCTTTT
>NZ_JAKLTR010000025.1 GCF_022012415.1 Terrimonas ginsenosidimutans | reverse complement strand
AACAACGGACAACGGACAACGGTCAACGGTCAACGATCACCACGCTCCAGATCATCCCCCCCTTTCCTCAATTCATCCCCACCAGCCGCAATTCAACTCCGGAAAACCGCGTTTTGAAGACTGATTAATTATATTTGGCTGACAAACACACACTTTGCCCCATCCAAGGCTGCATACATTACTGATCATGCTGCTGCTTGTGTCCTACACGATCCAGGGTCAGGACACGAAGCAATATTCCTTTACTCACTACAGCCCTACCGGCGGACTCGCTTCCAATGAAACCACCTCTGTCATTCAGGATGAAACCGGCTATATCTGGATCGGTACCAACAACGGACTTCAGCGTTTTGACGGATCACGCTACATAACATTCAGGCGGCTGAAAAATGATTCCAGCACCGTTCCGCACAGCATGATCCAGCAATTGTTATTCGATAAAGAAAACAGGCTTTGGGTCCTCACCGGTGATGGCAGGATCGGGATCTTTGACACCAAACATTTCAGCTATAAAGAAATTCCCATAGACGGCGTATCCGAATGGATGAAGCTCGCTGACCGCAGGCTGATAGCCGATCATAACGGAAATTTTTTCATTCATTATTTCAGGCAATCATTTGTAACGCTTGACAGGAAGACCAACAGGTTCACCCGTGAAGCCAACTTTATTCCCATTCCGGATGAAACGAAAATGGTCAGCCTGATCCACCAGAAAGGAACAGACAATTACTGGATCGGACATGAAGGTGGCTTCCAGGTCTATAATGCCAAACTAAAAAAAACCTTCCACCCCACAGATAATTCCCCGCACAATCCCCTAAGCCCGGGAATGGGAAAATTTACTTTTCCGCAGAACGTCTTCTTTGACGCAAATAACCGGTTCTGGTTCGACAGCTGGATAGACGGAGACCCAAACATATTTCTCTACGACCTTACCAAAAAAGAATTCATTATCGAAAGATATCCGCTCGATATCCGCGAATACCACGAAACCCGCGGCTACCTGCAGCAACGTGATGGCTCCGTATGGATCAGAGGACTTGGCGTACTGGGACGATACCTTGAAAAAGAAAAAAAGATCCAGCGCGTATCAACCGAGTATCAGAATGAACAAAGTATCTCCTTTGAAGGTATCGCTGATTTCATCGAAGACCGGGAAGATAATATCTGGCTGACAACTGGCAATAACGGTATCTATCGTTTTGCGCCGGCCTCACAGTTTTTCACCAATATCCCGCATACAAACCGTGAAATGAAAGCACCCGGTAAAGGATCGGTGATGTCTTTTGTGCAAACCAACAAAGGCACGCTGTTTGCCGGGACCTGGAATGACGGCCTGTATCAATACGACAAAGACCTCCGTCTCCTCCCCATCAATATCAGGGGTTTTAAAGAAGAGAAAAGTCCCTGGATGTGGAGCATGTTCGCCTCCCGGCTGGATTCAAATATTATCTGGATGAGCTCACAGCCCGGTATCTTCAAAGTGAATCAAACCACCAGGACTTCGGAATATTTCAACCCGCCGGAATTTAAAAACCGCACCATCCGCCAGGTTGTGGAAGACAGGTATGGCAATCTATGGTTGGGTACCCAGAGCATCGGCCTGTTGAAATGGACAGCCGCAAAAGGTAAACATAAATTCAGTGATGGCGTATCCTCCTTGAAAGAAGTGGGCGCGACGCAGATAGTAAAGCTTTTTATCGATAAGACCGGATTGATCTGGGCTGGAACAACAGGCCAGGGCGTATATGTTATTGATCCCTCTTCCGACAAGGTCGTATTGCATTTCGGAATGAATGAACCACCGGAAAGACGATTGTTATGGCATTCATCCTCTGCCATCATCCAGTATGATGACAGCACGATCGTGATCGGCAGTGGCGGCCTTCACTTTTACAATACAAAGGAGAAAAGAATTACACGGGCTATTCCCAATCCCCAATCGACACCCGCTTATATTACGGCAATAGAACGTGATCCTGCCGGCTATATCTGGGTCGCCTCTACCGGCGGCATATTCCGCGTAAACCCCAAAAACGGGATCTTTATTCATTTCGACCGCATAGATGGCATCGCCAATGACCATTTCATCCCGGCAGCTTCCTATGTACTTCCCGATGGCCGTATCGTCTTTGGATCGGATAACCAGATCGTCATATTCAACCCACAGGAAGTAAAGATCAACAATCCTTCCCCGGATATCGTGATCACCGGCATCAAGATCATGAACAAACAGCAACCTGTAGATTCAATGCTCGCAACCGGGAAGATCCGGCTGAATGCTCATGAAAACTCCGTTACATTTGAATTTTCAGGATTGAGCTACAATGCTACCTACCGCATCAGTTATAAACTGGAGGATATTGACCAGAACTGGCGCACGGCAGACAATACCAACCAGGCCATCTACACTTATCTCCCTCCCGGAGAATACACTTTCCTGCTGAGAAGTGAAGACGCAGAAGGAAATATTGGCAAGAACATTACGCGCGTTCAGATCGTGATCACTCCGCATTTCTGGCAAACCTGGTGGTTCTACAGCCTCCTCGCCCTGCTGGTGATCACCATTCTTTACTGGATAGACAGGGAACGCGTGGAACGACTAAAAGCATTGCAAAAAGTAAGAACGGAAATTGCGAACAACCTTCACAAAGACGTGACTACAACGCTAAGCCATATTAACCTGCTGGGAGAAATGGCTAAAATAAAGGCAGATAAAGATATCAACCGTTCAAAAGAATATATTGACCAGATCAGCAGCAAAAGCCAGAATATGATCGTCGCAATGGACGATATCCTCTGGAGCATCGACCCGGAGAACGACAGCATGGAAAAAACCATCCTGCGAATGATGGAGTTCACCGACGCAATGAAACAACGATATGGCTCGGCAATTGAACTCTCGGTCGATAAAAAGATCCACTCACTAAAAATGGACATGAAAGTAAGGAACGAATTCTTCCTGATCTTCAAAGAAGGCTTACGGATGATCGCCGAATATGCAGAAGGCCGCGATACACTCATCAACATCGATATCTTCCGCAATAAACTTTCCCTGAAACTCCAGGACGCTACCGCCCGCATGGATTCAAGGGTCGATGATATAGAACGATGCATCCGCGAGATCAACAGCCGCTCCAAAAACATTCATGCAGAAGCTGACATACAGTATGACAAAAACGGCATCGCGCTCATTCTGTTGATAACGGTGTAAAAAGTAAAAAAGTGACTCCGGCAAACGAAAAGAATTCGATTCACCGGAGTCACTTTTTTTTGATTTTTACTTTTGACTTTTTACTTTTTCTCTACTTCCCCATCCATTTCTTAAAGTCCGTCACTTTCTCCCTGCTCACAATAGACTCTTTGTCTACTGCCGGGCGCAAATGTAACAGTAATCTGTTTCCGAAATAATCATGTATCTGCTCTACGCTGCTTACTGAAATATAGAATGACCGGCTGATCCGGAAATACCGTTGAGGGTCAAGCATCTCTTCCAGTTCATCCATAGTATAGTCAACCACGAACTTTTTATTGTCGTGTGTTTTGAAAAAGTTAAGCCTTCCATCACTAAAGAAGTATGCGATCTCATCCGTATCAACAGATACCAGTTTTTGAGCATGCCTGACAAGAAAGCGTTTCCTGTAATCTTTCAATTGCAGCTTTTCCTGTAATTCCTTCACCAGGCTTTCGATATTCATATCCTGCTTTGAATCCGGTTTTTTATACATATCCTTCAGCTGATGCATTTTCTGCAGGGCCGCTTCCAGGTCTTCCTTCTGGATCGGCTTTAGTAAATAGTCAACACTATTCACTTTAAATGCTTTCAGTGCATACTCATCATAAGATGTCGTAAATATCACCGGACATTTGATCGCAACGCGATTGAATATCTCAAAGCTCTGCCCATCAGATAGCTCGATATCCATTAATATCAGATCCGGCAATGGATTCTCATTGATCCATTTTACCGTCGCCATAATACTATCTGCCACTCCTACCACTTCCGCATCCGGATCTACAGACGCGAGGGTTTTCCTCAGTTTCTTAACGGCAAGTTCTTCGTCTTCTACAATCAGTACTTTCATGTTACAAGAGTTTAAAGGAGAAAACGGGTTTAGTTGTTTAACTGCTTCAAAGTTTTACAGTTTTAAAGTTTAAAGGTTTAATAGTTTTCAGAAGCACTATTAAACCTTTAAACTTTAAACCCATCTTCATTTCACGATCCGCTCCCCCAATTTAGTGATCCGTTCGCGATTTGTTTGCAGGTTGCCCCATTTCTTTTCGATACCATTATCCCAGATCAGCGGCAATACCACTGTAAAGTTCTTATTGTCCTCCATCACCTGAAATCCTTTCTGCTTCAGTAGATCATATTTTGCTTTGATATTCTCCAGTCCGATCTTATTGGAAGAACTTTTTACCGTCCGGCGCTGAAGATTATTGTTTACCACCAGCTTATTCCCTGCTGTTGTAAAAACTTCGACCGTCAGCGGAATATTTTTCGAAAGAACATTATGCTTTACAGCGTTCTCCACCAGCAATTGCAGGCTCAGTGAAGGCAACAGATAATTATCATAACGTTTATCAGTCTCTATCTGGAATTGTACCGCTTCACCATGTCTTGTTTTCAGCAATCCAAAATAGGAGCGGATAAAACGCAACTCATTTTGCAAAGTGGAAAGTCCGGTTTCATTATTGCGTAAAAGATACCGGTATACTTTACTGAGTTCGTCCAGAAAAACTTCCGCTTTCGCTGCATCCTCGGTAATGAGTGACGAAAGCGTATTAAAGCAATTGAATAAAAAATGCGGGTTCACCTGGCTTTTCAGCACCTCAAATTCCTGCTGCAGCGACATCTGTTTAATGATCTCCTTTTCCGCCAGGCTTTCCCTGTTCTTCTCCATAATATAGATCGCCTCCCAAAGGGTCTGAAAGATCAGGTTAACAGAAAAACCCACCAGCACTGTTTTCTCGATATCACCTTTCTGCACATGGTAATCGAGAATATGGAACATTTCATAAATCAGCACGGTAAAGATCTGCCCCGGCGTCATCACCAAAAATACAACCAGGCATTTCACGAGGATGCGCTTGCCGCTCTGACTGATCTCAGGATAGCGCCGTTCAGCCCAGCGATCATGTAATACGTGCCCGTACCAGATCGTCAGTCCCATGAGCCAGATCAATGGAAAAGAGATCAGCCAGATCTGTGCATCGTGAAAGATCCGGTCGCCAAAAAGAATATGATTAAGCCCAAGATCGATCAATGGCATCGAAGCCAGGAAGGAATACCATTGCACCTTGGTTGCTCTTACCCATTTCATACGGCTACCTCCTCTGTATTCATAATGAGTGGAAGCCAGATCCTGCGCACTGTTGCCTCCTCCTCTATTTTTACCGGAAGCTGGTTCATCAGCTGGTAGCGCTTCACCAGGTTATCCAGGCCGGCTTCATATTCCACGATCTCCGTCATTACTTTTCGCTGCACATTATTAGTGATCATGATCGCTTCGCCTTCAGATGAAGCGATCTGTATTACCAGCGGGCTGTCCCTGGCAGTTTTGTTCTGAAACAATGCATTTTCAATAATTACCTGCAAACTAAGCGGGGGCAACCGTTTTCCTTTATCCTCTTCAGTTATGTCCAGGTGTAATTCTATCGCTTCATTATAGCGGGCCTTCAAAAGAGAAAAGTAAGACCGGATGAACTGAAGTTCTGTCGCGAGCGTGACCAGCTGTGTTTCCTCATTGCGAAGCATATACCGGTAAACACGGCTCATTTCATCCAGGAATTTTTCTGCGCGCGCGGTATCTTCCTGGATCAATCCTGATAAGGAGTTCAGGCTGTTGAACAGGAAGTGAGGATTCACCTGGCTCTTCAATCCCATTAACTGGCTTTGTTTGTACGCCACTTTCAGGTTTTCCGTTTCCTCTAATTCATTCTTCCACCTGTCAAAACTAAAAATGCCTTCGTTCAGGAAAGCAAAAAAGATGACCACGATCCCGATCAGGAGATAAACCCAGGTAAATTTGTTTTCATAACCTGATCCAGGCAGTAGCCCAACGCTGCCGTAAATACTGAACAACCCGAAAATGATCAGGGCTGAAGTAAGCAGGAACAGGAATATCAGGAGCATTGTCCGTTTAAAAAAGTCTGCATCCCGCGGAAATCGCTGCCTGAATGCCTGCCCGATAGTGCGGTAGATCAGTGCGCTGGCACCGACAACAGAAAAAGTGATCAGTGTAGCGAAAATCAGTATGCGGGGCTGAGTCACGTATCCCCTCTCGTAGATGATAAAGTTGATTACCAGGGACAAAGGCAATACCGCCCAAAAAAGCATGAGCAGATCCTTGCGGCTATATTGGGGTAATTTCAACATGTGGTGCCCACAAAATACCGCGTTTTGGTGGTCAATGTATTTATCAGCCTACTGATTGGGGCTTTCTTGTCATGAATTGTAGAAAAGCCCGGTTGAATTGTGACGCTGAAAAATGCCATCACAACCTGCTCTTAAGCACTGGGATTCAATAAATTCCCCCGAAACAGGGATTGCCTTGAATGGATTGGTTTCAGTGTAAAATTTCGACAACTCATTCCGGTGTTTGCACAGGCCATTGCACGCAGCATTGCTGCCGGCCATCCTGGCGGGTAGATTTGTCTCTTCAAACCAATTGACCTTAAACTTTAATTTTTATGAAACGTAAATTTTTATACCTGCCGGTGTTTGTGCTGGCCTTTCTTTCCGCCTCGCTTGTTCTCTTTTCTTCTCACACTACCAAAAGCGCCGCGGATGACTTATGGCAATCGCTGGGTCTTTCTCAGCAATCAGGCACTGAAGGGATCAAAAACAGTTTCCTGAATGGTTATCTCCAGTATTACGGAGCACGCAACGCGAAGAATATTGCGATAGGTGATCGCAAAGCAGTAGCCACAGACCTGCTTGCTTACACGAAACAATATATCAGCGGTGCTGCATTCAAAAAACAATATGAAGAAATGCGCAAACGTGCAGAACCGATGAAACCCGTTGCCGCAAAGCAACGTACCATTGAAGAGATCCAAAAAGAAGAAATTGGAAAGATCGAAAAAAGTATTAAGGATCTTGAAAAGTCGATCAAGGAAACAACTCCGGATGTCGCTAAATCCCTGAAACCTGTGCTGGATATGCAAAAGCAAACATTGAAAGAGTATCAGAATCCAAAGAATGAAATGTTCAAGATCATGCTGGATGGCGAGAAGTACCAGGCAGAAGATAATCAGAGAAGATATGAAGAGGATCTTGTCAAATGGCAAAAGAACTACCCGGAAAATGTGAACCTCTTCATCGCAGAGAAGCTGAAAAAAATGCTTGAGGCAACAAAAGGGATCGACTATAATGCTGCGCTCATTGAGAAATACAACAAAAAAAGATTTGTGAATGCCGCATACGAATCAAAGAATCGTGAATGGAAGCAGGGCTTTCGTGCCGGTAAAGATGTTACAGAAACGGCCAGAGCGTTTGCTACGCAGTGGTTGGGCGAATTAAAGTAAGACCTTCTTCATGTGGCGTAAGTTATCGAAGGCCGCGAAGTAAATGCAAAGAGCGCAAAGGATCTATTCTCTGCGCTCTTTGCATTTGCTTCGCGGCCTTTGCAATAGGCTTGCGAGGAGACCGATCGGGGAAGTTTGAAGCGACTGACTGTCCTGTCTGTATATTTGCATTATGCCCTTCCGAATTATTGCCCGATCCATTTTAGCGCTGATGCGGGACAGCCGTTCGATCGGCATCCTGTTATTATCATGCACAGTACTATCACTGCTGCTTGCAAATCTCGCTGACGGTTCAGCCTATGCTGATTTCTGGAGATCTGAACTCAGCTGGATACATACGGCTTACCTACCCCACAGCATCGAGCATTGGATCAATGACGGATTGATGGTGATCTTCTTCTTCCTGGCAGGCATGGAGATCCGCCAGGAACTGCGCGAAGGAGAATTATCTTCCGTCAGTAAAGCCATACTGCCTGTTGCGGCAGCGATCGGAGGAATGCTCATACCTGCTTTTATCTATACACTTTTCAATAAAGGAACTTCATTCGCCGGCGGCTGGGCCATTCCTGCTTCCACCGATATTGCTTTTTCATTAGGCATAGCTTCGCTGCTTGGGAAACGGGTACCGGTATCCCTGAAGATATTTTTGACAGCACTGGCAATTATTGATGATCTCGGCGCTATCGTTGTCATCGCATTATTTTATGGCGAACCGGTACAGGTATTCTATCTGCTGGGGGCTGCATTGGTCATCGCCCTTCTTTACATGCTCAACCGGCAACGCCTGAAATTTGGTATCTGGCATATTCTGCTCGGTCTTCTTTTATGGTTCGCCGTATTCAACTCAGGCATTCACGCTACCGTTGCAGGCGTGATCTTCGCATGGATGATCCCCGCATCAAAACTAGACAGCTTCAAGCATCGCTTACATTACCCGGTCAATTTTCTGATAGTTCCCTTATTTGCTTTAGCCAATACAGCGATCATGTTGCCGGAGAATGCGATTGGTGCCTTGAACAGTTCTTTATCATGGGGCATTATACTGGGATTGGTGATCGGAAAACCTGTGGGTATCATGCTTGCATCCTGGCTGGTGGTGAAAAACAAGAAAGCAGTGTTACCCCAACAGGTTTCCTGGATGCAGTTGGCGGGTGCGGGATTTCTTGCAGGCATCGGCTTTACGATGTCCATCTTTATTGCAGTTCTTGCCTTCGCTGATCCTGCCATACAGGATCAGGCAAAAGTGGCGGTACTGGTTGCTTCCGTAACGGCGATCATATTGGCGATGGTATGGCTAAGATGGTTTGGTAAACGCTGAACGTATCCGGCAATAGCGCATGGATCTTTATAAAGAGAACATATTAAAGGAATTAGAATTCTTTTATTCAGCAGATGGTCAAAAAAAATCTTGAATTATTTTGCTTTTTTTTTGGCGCGGAACTTCCCAACCTGTATTTTTGCACCCCGTTCAGATAGCGGCTAACGTTTTTGAATGGAAATAGGTTGATTCCGTAGCTCAGTTGGTAGAGCAATACACTTTTAATGTATGGGCCCTGGGTTCGAGTCCCAGCGGGATCACAAAATAAAACAGGTTCGCAAACGCGAACCTGTTTTATTTTAACGTATCGCCAATCGAACTGAAATAAGATAATGGCGATAAAATTCCCGCGAAGGCGACCATCCACCACGGCATATTAGACGCTGACATAAACTTTTTTTCATAGCGCGCAGCTCGCGACGCTTTTTTATAGCGCAATCGAAAAAGCACTATCAGAAGCGTCTCTTGAACCTGCTTCCAGTAGTGCCATACACTACCCCGCAAAATGGATCGCCCTGAATCTAAGACCACCATCCTTTAATATATCAAATACATACGTTGTTGATGATTCGGCATCAAAACCACCATCATCTGAATCTTCAACCGATGATACACTATGATTTAATGTGATGATCACGGTCTTTTCCCCGGCATTAAAATCTGAGAATATCTTGCGGGATGAATACTGGTTGTCCGTTGTATCACGCATTTCTTCCGTTTCAAAACTCCCTTTCCTATAAAGCTCTTTCACCTTTATTTTCAGGATAGAACTGACCACGTCCGGTGGAAAAAGATCGCGAAAGTATTTGTCGAAATCTTTTTCTTCAAAAGGAGTGATCTTCTCCTGGAACGCAAGGCCTGACTTGGGATCATTTTGCGGAACGATCGTCCAGATCTCATTCATCTCAGACAATACCGGAAAATGAAAGAACTTTTTTACACCTGCCTTATCCCCCTGGTATAATGCATTCCTGAAACTATTGAAACTATTAACCCAACTACTGTCGGCGGTCTGCGCCGGCTGAGATGCCTCTCCTGTAGAACCGGCTCCTGATTCGACCTGCTGATTTCCCTTTTGCTTGCAGGAATAAATAAAAACAATCAGACAGACGGCAATAATTTTTTTCATACCACAATGGAATTCGTTTGTTACAAGGTTTATTTAATGAATCATAACAGCAATTGTGAACGGACCTATTAAAATTTAGTCCATTGTTCCGCAAAAGAGCATCACAGTTAGCGCCTGATCCAAATTCGACAATTCCTGCTTAACTTCCATAAATGCTGTCTGCAATCATCCACAAAATGAATTTAACAGAAAGGAAGCTTTTCCTGGTAGACGGCATTGGCGCATTGATCTCAGCAATCTTGCTATGGTTGATCTTTATCCATTCACACAGAAACACAGGCATACCCGTAAGATCATATTATATTCTTATGATCATCGCACTTGCTTTTACTATACATTCAGGATTTCATTACTCCGCAAAACATCGGCGGCCCTGGATTTATCTCAGAGTAATTGCATCCGCCAACATTCTTTATTGCTGCTTAACTGCAGGCTTAATGCTGTTTTTTGCAGCACAGCTCAGCAGAGTCGAGCTGATCTATCTGACAGGAGAAATTCTTTTGATCGGCCTGCTTTCAGCCATCGAGCTAAGATTATCCCAACACAATCAATGATTACCGGTTCGTCCTTTCCTCCATATTCAGATCATCATCAAAAGGGCTTTTCGTAAAGGGATACACCAGTTGCTTCATATATCCTTTGGGAAAATTCGTCTCATGCAATCCTGTTCCTTCCGGCCATGTATTACCCGGCAGATAATAGGTGCCAAAGATCTTGTCGATGAAAGGAAAGATAGTAGCGAAGTTTTTTCCATAATACCTCGGATCCTCGCAATGATGCCAGTGATGATACTGCGGCGTAGCGATGATGTATTTAAGGAATCCGAAATTGATCCGTGTATTTGCATGGATCAACACTGCATGGATCGCCATGAAGATGATATAGGTGTTGAACGTGATCTCTGAAAATCCAAAAATATAAAGAGGAATGAATGTCATTGACCGCGTAACAAAAATATCTACGAAGTGCGTACGGGATCCCGCAAGCCAGTCCATATTTTTCGTAGAGTGATGCACGGAATGAAACCGCCACAAATAGGTATGTGAATGAAAGAACCGGTGTGCCGCATACTGAAAAAGATCTGTCACCAGGAAGGCAAACAACAGTTCGATCACGAATGGCAGTCCCTGCACCCAATGCTGAAGATCATCCAGGCCGATCCATCCGAAAAATAACTTCGCCGGCTTCTGTGTGATCACCCCAAAAAACTGGATGAACAAATGACTGACCACAAAATATAAAAGGTCTGTACGCCATTCGTCATGGAACTTACTCTGGTTCTTATTTTTTGGAAACACCATCTCTATGGGAACGAAGATCACGGCCATCAGCAAAAGGTCCAGCAAAAGCCAGTCAACACCAAGATGCCAGCTTGTTTTTTCCACAGAACGTCCTTCCACCTGGAATCCGCCGACAACAATAGCCGCCGTACAAAGCAACAGACCGATCATCGCCCACTTCTTCTGCTTGCTCAGCATAAAACTGACCAATGCAAAAAGAAATGATGCAATGATAGTTGCTGTGAGAACGATCTTCATCGAATCTCCTGTGTACACATTCCGGAATTCCGGCGTGGTGAGCCATTCAGGGTATTTAAAACATACAACACCGATTACGGACAGCAGACCCAGGAAGATAGATGAATAACCACTGATCTTCCCCTCCCCGATTTTTAAACGTTGGATTGACTCGCTCATAGTCCCGCAAAATACGACCCGATACGTAAAATGCAACCCCGAACCAAGTGAATGGTGGTAAAATTGAAGCAGAAGGCAGGCAAACTGAAATATTGCGGATTGGAATATTTCAGCAGAGCTTACCGGGCGTATCGCAATAAGCGCACAGGGACGCTGAGAATGCAAATCAGATCAGCCATCTGCGGAGATGATCTAGTTCTCTCAGCGTCCCTTCGCGCCGCCTGCGATTCCTGCGCTTTTAGCCGGTCCTTAATTTGGTCCCCAGCCTTCAGGCCAGTCCATCAGTGTATCCATGCTCATCCATTTTACCTCCTGCCGGCCATTTTTTTCACAACGGCTTCCATAGCTCGCATAACACCAATCTTTTATCATAAAAAAATTCCATTCATCCACATCAAAATACAACCGCTTATAGATCGCACCTTCCACGGTCATCGCTGCATCGATCTTTTTCCAGGAGTCCGCCTGAATTCCCAAGCCGGCCGAATAATCAACGAGCGGTAAACCGCCTAAGCCCGGTTGTGACACATTGGAACACGCCGCCTCTTTGAAATAGTAGATGATATCCTGCGGTATGGCATTATCGTTTGCATCGGCAATCCAGGAACCAAGCCTGGCCTGCGGAGCTTTTCCCGCCATTGAACCCGCCCATAATGGATTATTCAAATAATTGTAGACCACAATTGACGTTGAAAATTTATGGATCGAATC
The DNA here is from genome assembly GCF_022012415.1 of Terrimonas ginsenosidimutans. Lineage (GTDB taxonomy): Bacteria > Bacteroidota > Bacteroidia > Chitinophagales > Chitinophagaceae > Terrimonas_A > Terrimonas_A ginsenosidimutans. The sequence goes on along the minus strand of NZ_JAKLTR010000025.1, from coordinate 61,922 downwards.
ATACCGGTAATTAAAAACCGGACCAGTATTTTGAGCTTGCAGCCGCATACTCGCGTTAACCGTCATATCATTACTAAGCCCAAAACCTACAGAACGGACTTCTGCCGGCCAATTGGATGCAAGGCTCTCGATCGGCATGGGCCCTTTCTTTAATTCAAAGCGAACCCCGTCAACCCCAACCTGCTTTACATCCACTACCAGAAAGGACTTATCCTTATTGCTTGCATGATCCAGGTCCAGCAACATAAAACCGTTTCTCTCCCAGGTGGTTCCATTATGCTCCAAATTGTAAAGAATTGACCCCGGCCTTTTATATGCTGCCGGCGCAGGGGGCTGTGGCGAATTATCTTTCTTACAGGCAAAAAACTGCAGCAGCAGCAGTCCGGTCAGGGTATTGATAAGCAACTTTTTCATCACGTTTGATTTTACCCGTCAAAGCTAGCTGCATGGTAAGCGATGATTTATCAACAATAGATAAACGACAGGAATAATAGATGAACAGTCTTTTCCCGGAAGCTGGCACTCCCGGAGAGTACGGCATGATCCTTTCAGACTATCTCCAAACATTGGTTATGTATATCATACTTGGGGCCACCGGCCATATAGGATCCGCTGTAGCACAACACCTGCTGGATCAGCAGCAGGAAATTACGATCATTACCCGGAGTCCAAATAACGCAGCACTTTGGGAAAAGAAAGGAGCAGTTACCGCAATTGCTGATATCCGTAACACCACTGCCCTGAAAAATATTTTCAGCAAAGGAAAATACCTTTTCCTCCTGAATCCCCCTGCATCACCACACTCCGATACAACCGTCGAAGAATTACTAACGATCAACAGCATACTGGAAGCTGTCAAAGATTCCCCCATTGAAAAGATCGTAGCCGAATCAACCTACGGCGCGCAACCCGGTGATAATATCGGCGATGTTGGAACGCTTTACAAACTGGAGCAGGGACTTCACAAACTGGACATTCCATCCTGCATTGTCCGCGCGGCTTATTATATGAGCAACTGGGATATGTGCCTTGAATCCGCCAAAAACGAACATAAGCTCTACAGTTTTTTTCCTCCATCATTCAAACTCCCTATGGTCGCACCCGAAGACATTGGGAAGTTCGCTGCGGGACTATTGCTCGATGAAAAGAAAAATGAAGGGCTTTATTTTATCGAAGGCCCTGAAACTTATTCGCCGGCAGATGTAGCAGCAGCATTTTCACATTCGCTGAAACAAAAAGTTGAACCGGTAGAAATACCGCGTCCCGAATGGATCGATGAGATGACAGGAATGGGATTTTCAGACCAGGCTGCATTATCATTTTCTAACATGACCGCATTGGTATTGACAGAAACCCTCACGACACCAACAGACCCGATCCGCGGCAACACTTCCTTGCAGGAATACATCTCAGCGATAGCTGCTGCCCGATAAGCCAGGCCGATCATACTCAACATCTGTATAAAAAAAAGGCAGGAAGAGCGCATACCACCCCTCCTGCGCCCGTATGATACCCATATTGAACACTGCAACCCCAATATTGAACACTGCAACCCCAAGGCCTGAATGCCCGGGTACAATATCCTCAGAGCTCCGTCAGTCCCGTCACATTTACCTGTTCCAGAAAGTAAGCATCATGTGAGATCACGATCAGCGTCCCATTATAATCATTTACAGCATTGGTCAGTATCTCCACATTCTGAAGATCAAGATTATTCGTCGGCTCATCAAGAATGATGATATCAGGCGGAATAGGGTCCAGTGTCAGGCAACACAATACCAGCCTCATTCGCTCCCCACCGCTTAGTGCCGCGCACGGTCGGTCCCAATTATCTTTATCAAACAGGAATTTTGTAAGCCTGCTTTTTACTTCATGTTCAGACAGGGAACCGGTATTAAATTTCTGCGCCTGATGATACACATTCCTGCTGTTATCGATCAGTGAGTATTCCTGATCGATATAGACCATTCTTGATGCAGAATTTTGCAAAGATCCCAATGAAGGAACCAACTCTCCAAGAAGTAACCTGACCAATGTCGTTTTACCGCTACCATTATCTCCGCGGATGGCAACCCTCTCACCACTGTTGATCTGAAAACTGAGAGGTGTTGCCCAAAGCCATTCGTCGGCATAACGGAAGTTCAGTTCATCCGCCACAACCAGTCTCTTCCCTTTATGCAGCGATGAATCATCAAAATCCATTTTCATTTTATCTGCACCAGGTAACTGCTTTCGCAATGAATCAAGTTCCTTTGAAGCACCATCAACTTTTTCTTCGTGGACACCTTTCATACGCGCTGTGCTCCTTTCCGCATTGTTGCGGAAAGTATTCATGGAGATCGTAGGCAGGCCAGCCTTCGCCTGCTTCTTCTTTCCGCGTGCGTCCAGCTTTTGCTGACGTTCGATTGATTCCCGCTCAACCTGCTTTGCTTTGCGCAAAGCTTTTTCTTTACTGTGCAGATCGTGATGCAGTGCTTCGATCCCGATCGCCTTCTGCGCTCTGTAAAATTCATAATCGCCACCATATGCGGTGATCGTCTTACGGTTTAACTCAAACACCTGGTCGAGCAGATTCAGCAAAGCACGATCATGACTAACTACCAGCAGCGTGTTTTTGGTATGGGTAATATAGTCATACAGCAAACCGCGACCGGCCATATCCAGGTGATTGCTTGGCTCATCCAGCAATACAAGTTCTGGTTGATGAATAGCGATGCCTGCTAGAAAGACTTTTGTTTTCTGTCCACCACTTAGATCAGATAAGGGTTGCATCAGGTCTACATCATTAAGCTGCCAGTAAGCAAGAGCCTCGCGCGAACGCTCCTCTATAGACCAGTCATCATCCAGCAGATGCATGTTTTCATCACTCACCTCCCCACGCAGGATCTGTTGCAATGCCGTTAGTTTCTGATCAATTCGCAAAGCCTGCGCAACAGTTAAATGATCAAACTGGCCAAACAACTGCGGCACATAATAAAGCTTCACATCCAGGAACACAGAACCGGATGTTAATGGCAGTTCTCCCGCAACTAACCTCAACAGGGTCGATTTCCCTGCACCATTATTACCAACCAATGCAATTTTTTGTGCTGAATGAACGGTCATATCAAGACCGGAAAATAATACATCCTGATTCGGATGTTTATACATAACATCTTGAAGAATAAGCATAAACCTTTCTTTTAGATAAATAAAAATCAGCCTCGAATGGCTGTATTGCTATTTGCCCGGAAGAAAGTTCATTCTACATCGATGTTACCTGTTTATTGGAGAATGCAAAAGTAAGATTTTTCGGTAAAATATAAAAGCGGGAGGAAGGCGTGAGGGTGGAAGTTTAATAGTTTAAGAGTTTAATAGTTTAAAAGTTTAAAAGTTTGTCTTTTTTCAGCTACAGCTTTTCATCCGAAATATCCTCCGCTTAAGCACCATGCACATTACACGTTAAACTATAAACTATAAACTTTAAACTCTTAAACTTTTAAACTTTTAAACTTTTAAACTTTTAAACTTTTAAACTTTTCCCCCCCTCACCCCCCTCCCTTATGATGAATACTCACCCTCATCCCTCTGAGTCCGGATACGCCCTGCAGATCTTCTATATCAAATTGTTCTACATCCTGTTTAAGTAAGCCCTGCGCCTGCAACACACTGATATATCCGAAATACTCTTCCGCCTCTTCTTCACTGGAATAAACGATCGTGATCATTCCTGTTTTAGTGATCCTTTCACTGGTGTTCCGGATATAAGCTTTGTCGATCCTTTTTTTAACGATCTCAAAACGCGCATTGTAACTGCCATCCACATCAAATCGCTTTTCATCCATTCTGAAACGGATGGCAATGGCAGACTGATGGATCAGTATCAGGGTGGTCACATCCATTGGATACGGCAACTTTGGCTTCAGGTCATTATGCGCCAGCTCCATTTCGCAAAGCACCTGCAATTGCCATAAACGCAGTTCATACAACCGCTTTATTTCAAAGGGCTGCGTGGGAGCAATAGACGGGCCAACATACAGGTTATGCTCCACTCCATCTGTTTTGAACCGCTCATAATAGTGCGGATACAAGACCTGTGCAACCAATTGCCTGCTGTCGAGTATTCCAACGATCCGTTCGTTGATCATCGAGATCGTTTTTTCATACATCCGCCGGTAAGTATGAAAGATACCTGTCTCCCCCTCCGTTTCCTGGAAATAGGAATTGATCACCGGTTTCCACCTCATGTCCCTGATCTGGCGAAGCCGGTAATGCACACGGCTTTCAAGGTAGTTATTGATATGCTGCTCCGTCCCTGCTTTGAATGCGTCGATCAATTCTTCGAGATGAACAGAAAGAAAGGTAATCTCCTCGCCGAACGGTTCATCTACATTGAGTCTCTTCAATAACATGATCAACTCCTGCAACTGCCGCTGAAGATCTTTCTGCACACTGGAATTGCGCATTTCGGATGATCCCTTTACATCTATCTGGCCGTACAAGGGATATACTCCCGGAAAAACAATCTCCTTTAATTGGTATTTCTCCCCATCGAGATCCGCCGATATCAGCTTCTGTGCTTCATCCCGGAACTTCCAGTATACACTTTCATGGATCGACGTATACTTTTCCTGTATGATCGCCTGCACCTGGTTCTGCAGCTCAACGATCATCCGCTCTACCGTATCCGTCAGAAAAGGCATCACCACCTCCAGCTTATGGGCATTAATACTGTTGAGATCTTTTTTCTTTGAAGACACCAGTTCAAGTATCCCCAATAACTTTCCGTTCTTGATCACCGGAGCGAGGATAAAACTTTTTATATCCTGATCCATGAATCGCTTTCCCAGGCAACTGACCTCGGCATCACGAAAGAACTCATCGATATCAGACACTGAAAAATATTTCCGGTCAGCGATCAGGCAGTTATATGATTTAGAACACAATACTTCATTCGCTTTGCCCTGGTCTTCGTTATCCAGGATATAACTGTGCATCTGGTGGCCAAAGCCGTCCAAATTAAATTGCTCTCCTTCCTGGTTATAAAGGGTAAACCCCACTTGCATTTCCGGCAGACGGTAAATAGAGCGGAATATAGATGTTACACTGGTATGAAATCCAATAGAGTTCAGTCCAAGTAATTTTTCTTTCAGTATAGAAACGGCATTTTCCACGGTAACATCTATCAGGGTCATGATAGAGAACCCGCGAAGGATCCAGCTTCCCAGCGGAAACTTTTCTTTCCAGAGAGAAAGATTGTCATAATTATTGGTCAGCAGGTCGATATCTGCAGCAGTAAGCGGCACCGCCTTATCTGTCGGAAGAATATCCAGGTTATCCGCATTGTACAGGATCTTGTAATGACGCACTATCCCATCTGCTGTGGGAATATCATAGAACAATGGTTTGGAAAAATCGAGGTATGTTCCATAATATTCATTCAGGATGATACAGCAGCTCAATACGTATGATTGATGTTCATCGAAATTCCGGATGCCGATCTCAAAATCCGCACCAGCCGCATTCAGTATGTTTAGAAAACGCTGGCTATGATTGAAGATGATATTATGATAGGGCAGGTTGACCGCCTTGATCTCATTCAGCGTAAGCGCGGGTGGGAAATAATCCACCAGCAACCGGCTGATCAGATCGCTGTGAGCCTGAACCTGGGATGCATCTGTGATCCCTTCCGCGAATTCAGGAAATGATTCGAGCTCTTTCAACAGTTTCTTTGCCCGTTCAAATCCTTCATCGGATGGATCGGCAGCCACGCTCTCCAGCTTTGCCACTACCTGCTGAAAGCTAAGCTCGATCTGAAATGGAGTATTGGGAAGAGTAAACGAGTTCATGACGCGAATTAATGATGCGAATTTCGCGAATTCCCGGTTGATTTCAGAGAATGGTTTTTGAGATCAGCAGAGCCTGTAAAAAATCGCTTTATACAGTGAATAGAATGATCTAGACATCAGAAGGACCAAAAGGAATTCACGTGATTAGCGAGCATTCGCGGCAATTAGTGAGCATTCGCGGCAATTAGTGAACATTCGCGTTAATTTTTTTACGGAGTTCGATCACCTTTTCCCGCGCTCCCTGATTGGTTGAATCGAGGATCACAGACCTTGTATAATAGTTGAACGACTGTTTCCAATCACCTTTATTATAGAAAGCCTCGCCTGCGCTGTCAAATACATTGCCCGACGAAGGAAAGAGTTTCGTGTTATAGGTGAACACGGCGATGGCATCATCCAGACGACCTTTGTTCATCAGTTGATAACCCAGCATATTAAGTTCAGCCTCGCTGTCGAACGTATAATCGGCGGCGAGAGTGGATTTCAGGTCATTATAATATTTGATGAGAGCTGCACCGCTGAGAGAATCTGCTTTTTTCTGCATAAGCTCAAATACAGACTTTTTGGGAAGCTTGTAGGGCTCGCCATTAAGGATCTGTTTGATGGCTTCGGTCACGGCGAACATTTGCGCGTTGCGGCTATTGGTCATCCAGATGATGGTCCGCCCCTTAGTGGCATCCACATCCAGCAAAGCCTGGTAGTTCCTGGCGGAGCCATCATGCACATGTGTTTGGATCTTACGGTCCTTCATCGCTCCCCCGCCCAGTCCTGTTTGTTTGTTTGGTGCAAACGGGATCAGAAGGACCTGTGTGGACGCAGGTGTGAGCAACCTGAAAGAATTGATCGCCTGGCTCCATTTGTAAAAATCATCGAGGGTGACCGCCGTCCAGCCGGATTGAGGGTATGTCAACGGATCCTGAACGCCTTCCCTGCTGAAAGACTTCGCCATCAGCGGTTCGGTTTCCAGCGGATCAATGACGGAAGAATACATTCCCGTGGGTTTCAACAACGCATTCTTTACATAATTATTAAAGCTTGTTTTCGTCAGCTTCTCAATGATCCGCCGTTGAAAATAAGTGTTGCTGTTATTATACGCATATTGAGAACCGGGAACAAAATCCAGCTTTGCGATCTGCCGGAACATTTCCATTGCCTGCCCATCGCTGGTCACCGTATTCCATTTAAGATCGGGTAATCCGCTGGTGTATTGAAGCAGGTTTATTACCTCAATGCTATCTGCCCAACGCGGAAGACCACTGATAAAAACGGAGAGCTTATCGTCGAGGGATAACCTGCCCTGCTCCTCCAGCATCATGATCGCTACGGCATTGAACTCCTTGGCGATCGAACCGATATGAAAACGGTGCTGCGGGGTAAGCCTGACCTTTCTGGCCGCGTCAGCAAAGCCAAATGAACCCTGGTACAATGTCTTCCCCTGCTCCACGATCAGCACATTTCCATTCAATATGCCCAGATGCGCGGAGTGCTTTAAGAGCGAGTCGATCCGTGCCTTTTTATTCTGCGCACCGGCATTTACGCAAAGGAAAATCGATAGCAGAACGAGGCTGCTGCTTAGATAACGGTTCATGGCTTGTATGATAGTATAAATGGTGGCGAAAGTTAACGACAGATAGCGAAGCTCTCATTGCCATCCCTCACATTTTTTTCGTTGTCCGGTATCCGTTGTCCGTTGTCCGTTGTCCGTTGTCCGGAAATCCCCTTTATTGATATTTATCCTTCATTGACCAGTTGTTGCAGACCAAAACTTCATTTATCAGGCAACGGTCATCGGCCATCGGCCATCGGTCATCGGTCAACGGTCAACGGTCAACGGACAACGATCAACACTTCACCAGCTGCCCATGCAACCTCTCCAGCATTTCACCGGCATCAGTGCAGAGACCGGGATGGACTTTGGACGCCTGCACAACGGTACTCCTGGTGGCGGTCAGCCAGCGGAACCTTCCCGCAAGATCGAGTTTTGCAATCGGCCCCGCCTCTTTGTTTCCCAGCGCGATCTGTTCGAACGCAAGAAGGTGTTCTCTCAGCTCATCTATATCCAGCAAAGGGCAAAGCGCATGCAGCCGTTGTTCATCAACAGAGATCATTACGCCAAGAAAACGCTGGTCGCGGCAATACAGGATGATCCCTGCATTGATAAATTCTTCTCTTTCCACCCGTGGCACAACGCGGACTACGGCATATTCAAACAAGTGCTTCTCTTGCATTTTGCGCTTCTTTTACAAAAATTTCGGATGAGTTGATCCGGGTGATCAAAAACTGTTCATATACTTCGCGGATCTCTGCCGCTGTTGTATCAAAATGCTCCGCCAGCAACCATTCATCTGGTACGATGGCAAGTATGGCCCTGATCCTTTCGGGCGTAAAGATCGCTTTGAACTGTTCTCCCGCCTCTTTCAGCTCAGTAGCCCACGGTAGCAACACATGATCTTTCACCTGCACAAAAGGCCGCAAAGCCTGTTCCTTCCAGTTATCCCAGGAATGATGAAAATAAAGCGATGCACCGTGATCGATCAGCCAGAGTTCTCTTTTCCAGATCAGCATGTTCGTATTCCGGGCAGTGCGGTCGACATTCGTCAGCAGGCAATCAAGCCATACGATGTTTGATGCCAGCATCGCGTCGGGTTTATTCACGGCGGGATCAAAGGTGATCGCGCCGGAGAGATAATGCAATCCGAGGTTCATCCCTTCGCTTTTCCGCAATAATTCCTGTATCTCCCAATCAGGCTCCGTTCTCCCAAAGGCCTCGTCAAGATTTGCAAAAACGATCTCAGGTATCTTCAGTCCTGCTGCACGCGCCAGCTCTCCTCCGATCAGGTCAGCGATCAGGGCTTTAACGCCCTGCCCTGCGCCACGGAATTTCAGCACATACAGAAAACCATCGTCCGCTTCGGCGATAGCGGGCAGTGAACCACCTTCGCGCAATGGCGTCACATAGCGTGTCGTGTTCACGGTTCTTATTTCAATCGGGTTCATGCTGGCAAATTAATGTATTTGGGTGAGAGAGACCGCCCTCACACGTTACCATAGCCTTCAACTAACGAACTGGTTGGCGTAGCAGGAACGCAGCGCCCGCTGCGCTCCTGCTTCGCCAACCATCCATTAATTGACAGCCTGGCGCCTCATGCCCCTCTGCTGCTAATTGACGAAAGAGTGATCAATACAGACGACCGTCTGCGGTCTCTCTCACTTAACCAACATTAACCACCACCCAACAGCCGATTCTTCCCGATTTTAAAGTAGGTTTGCGTTAGAAAAACACTCGCATGGATTCATACTTTAAAGATAAGGTGGTAGTGGTGACGGGCGGAACCGACGGGATTGGAAAAGCATTGGTTGACGACCTGTTGATGGCTGGCGCCAAAGTGGCTACCTGCGGCCGTGATCACGATAAACTGTACCGTTTACAGGCTTCTTATCCATCATCTCCTCTTCATACAATGGTGGCCGACGTCAGCAGCGAAAATGATTGCAGACGCTTTATGGAAACTACTATCAAGTTCTTTGGCGGTATAGATGTCCTTATCAATAATGCGGGCGTTTCAATGCGCGCCCTTCTGAAAGATTCCACAACCGAAGTGACCAAAAAAGTTATGGAGATCAACTTTTTTGGAGCAGTGTATTGCACAAAATACGCGCTCAATTCCCTGATCGAAAGAAAGGGAACGATCGTCGGCGTATCATCCATCGCCGGATATCGCGGATTGCCCGGACGGAACGCTTATTCCGCCAGCAAATTCGCCCTGCAGGGATGGCTCGAAGCCATCAAAACTGAGCTGATGGACGACGGCGTTCACGTAATGTGGGTCTGCCCGGGCTTCACCGCTTCCAATATCCGTCATGCCGCTCTTAATAAAGACGGCCAGTCTCACGGAGAAACATCCATGGACGAATCAAAAATGATGAGCGCCGAAGAATGCGCCAAACACATCCTGCGTTCCATCCAGAAAAAGAAAAGAACACTGGTGCTGACTTTACAAGGCAAACAAACCATCTTCCTGAATAAATTCTTTCCTAAACTGGCAGATAAACTTACACACCGGTTTTTCTTCAAAAAAGGACAACTCATCAAGTAGAAATAAAGTTTAAGCGTTTAAAAGTTTTAAAGTTTAAACGTTCGCTGGATGTAATGGGCTTTTGTAGCTTAATTTCGTGATTTACTACTTCTTCAAGCCACTGACCTTTCGAAGCCTTAAACCCTCAAACGCTCAAACTCTTAAACCTTTAAAACCTTTTCGATCGCCCTATGCCCCTTCTCACCCTCACATCAGATATTGGCAGTCCTGACTACCTGGTGGGGGTGGTGAAAGCGCAATTATTGCAGATCAATCCCGATTTTCAGATCGTAGACATCTCCCATAATATTCCGCCATTCAACTATCCGCAGGCAGCTTATGTTTGCCGCAGCGCGATCCGCAATTCCCCGGATTTTACGTATCACCTGATCCTAGTGAACCTCTTTGAGAAAAAGCCGGAACAACTGCTCCTGGCATTTCACAATAACCAGTACCTTCTTTGTGCAGACAATGGCCTTCTCACGATGATCCTGGAAGAAACGCCCGAAATGGTGATCGGTATACCACTGGAAAGATCAAAACCCCGGAACACCATCTCACTGACGGCCGTAATGGCGAATGCCGTCAACCAACTTGTTCAGGGAGTAGCCATCCGGGAGATCGGCCTGCCAGACCCTGTATATATGGAGAAGCGTCATCTCCGCCCTGCCCTCGATGAAAACTTTATCGAAGGCCAGATCATCTTTATCGACAATTTCGAGAACGTCATTGTCAATATCACTCACGAACAGTTCGAAGAGCAACGTAAAGGCCGCGCCTTCCGGATCGTATTCAAACGCGATGAAGTGATCGACAAGATCAGCGAATCCTATGCTGATGTTCCCGAAGGCGAAAAACTCGCACTTTTCAACAGCGCCGGCTACCTGGAGATCGCCATCAATAAAGGAAATGCCGCCGGCCTCTTTGGCCTCAAAGGATTCTCCGAAAAAAGCTCCCAGGCTTTCAGCCGGATGCAGGGACAGCTGTCGTATCAGACTGTCCGCGTTCACTTCGGATAAACGACTCAGTCCGCCGGAGCTTTGCAAATACAGATGACTAATGGCGGATGACCGATATCGGCCACCATCGCTTTCAAAAAATCGGTTCGATAGCATCCCAAACTTTAACAGAATATTATTTTAGATGACTCACACCGTCTCTACGAAGTATCTCCTGGTTAGTATTTTTACTTTCCAATAACAAAACGGCAAAACAGACTGTCAGACAGGTATTTCGGCCATCGGCCATCGTTCATCGGCCATCAATCCACTCAGGCGGCCATTCCTCTGTCAGGCGAACTACGAAAGGTGTAATTTTCAGCCCCGTAACCCCTATTTTTGCTTTCTTTCAAAATAAACCCCTGTATGAACTTCAGAAAAGTCAATAACCTTACCGGATGGGCGGTGTTCCTGGTTTCACTTGCAACGTATATGTTAACCCGCGAGGCCAGAGGCAGCTTATGGGATTGCGGCGAATTTGTCGCCAGCGCCTATAAAGTTCAGCTCCCTCACCCTCCCGGAGCCCCGGTATTCGTATTGCTCGGCCGTTTTTTTATTATCCTTTTTGGCAGTGATGGACAAACAGCAGCCAATGCGGTGAACTTCATGAGTGCCCTCGCCAGTGCCGCTACTGTTCTGTTCCTTTTCTGGAGTGTGACCCATTTCGCCCGCAAAATGTTTGTAACCGCCGGGGAACAATTGTCCGGTCAGCAACTTTTCACCACCATGGCCGCAGGTGTGGTCGGTGCACTCGCATACAACTTCAGTGATTCATTCTGGTACAGTGCTGTGGAAGGTGAGGTGTACGCACTATCCTCCTTCTTTACCGCACTCGTATTCTGGTGTATGCTGAAATGGGAACATGCTGATGAACATGCAGGAAATGATCTTGCCGGACGTCTGCGCGCAGACAGATGGATCATCTTCCTGTTCTTTATGATGGGGCTGTCTATCGGTGTTCACTTGCTGAACCTCCTGACGATCCCTGCGATCGTAATGATCTACTACTACCGTCACTATACAAAACCTACAACCAAAGGAGCCATTGTCGCCTTCCTGATCGGCTGTCTGATCACCGGTATCGTACAGGTGGTAGTTATACAATACTCAATGAAGGCAGCAGGTATCTTCGACGTATTCTTTGTAAACTCTGTCGGCCTGCCTTTCTTCTCCGGATTTACTATCTATTTCATCTTGCTTGCAGTATTGATCGGATGGGCGCTTACTTTCAAAGAGAAATCATTCAACCAGACTAAAGTGATCGTCTGGTTCGCACTCTTCCTGGTGATCTCAGCATGGCCATTCATAGCAACGGCTGAAGGCGGCATGATGATCATCAAGTTCATCCTGCTCGTTGGCGTTGCCGCCCTGCTTGGATACTTCATGAAAGCTGCTGCACTCCGCATACTCAAACTTAGCCTTTGGTGCTATGCATTCATGATGCTCGGCTACTTTATCTATTTCACCGCACTGATCCGCTCCAACGCAAACCCGGCGATCGATATGAACAACGTTGACAACCCGATCAACCTTGTTTACTATCTCAGCCGCGAACAATATGGTAGCGCTCCGCTGGTATACGGACCACATTTCTCCGCAGAGATCGACCGTAGCGATCCCTATATCTACGGAGAACAGAAATATGTAAAAGGCGAAAAGAAGTATGAAGCGGTTGGACGCTCGCTCGAATACCGCTATGAAAGCAAAGACATGCAATTGTTCCCACGTGTCTGGGACGCCAGCAATGATCAATACCACGCTTCTTTCTATGCTCAATGGCTTGGTCTGGGACAGGATCAGCAGACCGGAAAATATGAAGCCCCTACTTACCGCGATAACATGGAATGGTTCTTCACCTACCAGATGAGTACCATGTACTGGCGTTATTTCCTCTGGAACTTTGCCGGTAAACAGAATGATGTCCAGGGCATGGGCGCCGTACGCGATGGAAACTGGATCAGTGGAATACCATTTATCGATAACAACCGTCTGGGCGACCAAACCATGCTGCCAGACAGCCTGAAAAACAATAAAGCACATAACAAACTGTACATGCTGCCATTCATACTTGGTATCGTCGGCTGCGTGTATCAGTTCCTGAAGAACCGGAAAGACTGGATCGTCAGCTTCCTGCTGTTCTTCTTTACCGGCGTCGCGATCGTTCTGTATCTTAACCAGCCAGGGAATCAGCCAAGGGAACGTGACTACGCCTTCGTGGGATCGTTCTATGCCTTCGCGATCTGGATCGGCCTTGCGGTGGTCGCCTTTGTGAAGATGGCCAGGGAGAAAGCAGATCAGCTTACATTCAAAAATGTACTGGCCTATGGATCGGCACTCACATTCCTCATCACCATCATGGCCTCATTGCGTGGTTCTGCCGGCAGCGTATTCATGACAGGCGTGTTTGTCACTGCCTTGTTTGCCGCCGTAACAGCGATCATCACGCTCTTATCACGCGCACTCTCATCAGGCGGACAAAACTGGAAAATGCTCAACCTCGTAGCAGGTATCATCTGCCTTGGAGTACCCGTACTGATGGCGCAACAGGAATGGGATGATCATGACCGCAGCAGCAAAACACTCGCTCCGGATCTGGCAAAAGATTATCTCGAAAGCTGTGCACCAAACGCGATCATCTTCACCTTCGGTGATAACGATACTTATCCGCTCTGGTATGCACAGGAAGTGGAAGGCATCCGCCCCGACATCCGCATCATCAACAACAGCCTCCTGGGTATCGACTGGTATATCAACCAGCTCCGTACCAAAGTTAACCAGGCTGATTCTGTAGATGTGATCTGGACGCCTGAACAGATCGAAGGTCACAACCGTGAATACATGCGCTATCAGCAGGCTCCGAATACCGATAAGAACACGTTCTATCCTCTCGAATACGTAATGAAGACCGTATTGGGTAAACAGATGCTCGACCCTGAAACAGGAAGAGACGTTGGCACAAGAACATTCCCTGTATCACGCCTCAGCATTCCGGTGGACCAGGCTGTGGTAAGAGCAAACGGAACCGTTAACGCCGATGACAGCGTCGTTGCACCAATGCTCATCGAGATCCCGCAAGGCAAGCTGAATGAAGCTTTCCTGCGTAGCGACCTGATGATCCTTAACATCATCGCAGCCAACAAATGGAAAAGACCGATCTACTTCACATCTCCTTACGGAGAACTGGGCTTCTTCCCTTACCTCCGCAAAGACGGTATGGCTTATCGACTGACTCCGGTGGTGAACAAATATCCGCAGGCTAACTGGACAACCGACACGATGATGCGCCGCATTGGATTGGGTGGTTCGCCGGTCCGTGATAATAACACCGACTTCATGTACAATAACCTCATGACCAAGTTCGACTTCGGTGGTGCTGGTAAAAGCGGCGTTTACTATGATGAAGAGAACCGCCGTCACCTGTTGAATATCCGTTCTGTTTATGCAGAAGCTGCGGGTAACATGGCAGATATCGGCAGACAAAGCGACGCGCAGAAATTGCTGGAAAAAGTTGAAGCAGGTATCCTGCCGGAAAATCTTCCGTATGCAATGACCGGCCGCTTCAGCAGCCATAACCAAACAGGTCTGCTTTATCTGGAAGCCGCTTACAAAGCAGGCAAAACAGATCTCGCCGACAAGATCCGTAAAGATCTTCGCAAGGATATGGAACAGCAGAAGAGATATTATGAGAATCTGCGCGATACACGCCCTGAACTCTATGGCGCAGACATCGCAAGCACGGAAGCGCCGATCAACGAGGCTCTCCTGAGAGTGCTGGAGGCGATCGAAGAGCGTTATTCGAAACAAAAAACTGCTCCAAACTCAACCATTGAAGGTGGAAGCAGCACGATCATAAGTGGCACTCCGAAAGATTCTACGCCAAACTAGTCCTGACCGGGCTTGTGTAGACTCCCGCTGATGACGCCGATTTGGCCTGCTCAGCCTGGGATGCGTGCTTAGTCGCACTTTGACCACATTCGCAACGCAGATTATGCTGATGATCTTCCGGTTATGGAGATCTTCAGCGTAATCTGCGTTGTCAATTATTGGAAGTGAAAAAGATATGTCTCAACAGCGGGAATTAAATCCACTATCGTTTAGTTAGCAGCCCTGAAGTAACGCAGCGAACGCGGCGATACGCGGAGAGCGCGGCGAAATACAAGATGTTCTATGGCTGTTTACGTTGCGTACGCTGCGTATCGCCGCGTCCGCCGCGCTACTTCTACGCCAGGCAAACCGTAACTAAACGACATTGGAATTAAATCGCTGGAGGAGGGAACCTGCGCCAGTCGCTCAAAAGATTTATCGCCCTCAGCGTGTCAGCTTGTCACCATTTTTCACTGCCTAAGATCCCGTCAAACTTTGGACGGCCAAAGGACGACCAAGAGACGAACTAACGACGACTAACAACCATTTCAAAAACACGTGGAATTTGACCCTGAATGATTATCATCAGTCAACACATCAGCTGGCTTCGCGTGCCAGAATGTCGTATCTAAGTAGCATATATCGCTTCAACGCCTGCTCACGTTTTTTGTGCCCGATCAGACAGCTATCGCTTAAAAACTTGTAAGTGGACAAGTGATAATAACCCGTTTGCAGCATACCGGCAAGCCTGATTACATCAGGCGAGGGACCGAAGCAAAAGCAAAACTTTAAACTTTTAAACCATTAAACATTTAAACAACCATCCCACAACTTTTACGCTTGATCCAGGCCCCCCGCATCGCACCCACCTGTAAGATCTGCCCAACCCGAAATGAACATATCCAGGCATTATCTGTTCTATCTATGTAAGTCCATTTTTACGTAAATTGCCCTAAACCCGATTTTGTGAGAGGATTCCATTTTTCCCGTTTTAACCCGAATGAAGACGGCAAAAGCCGTTTCGACCAGTTGCTTGACCTTTTTACGCAGCTGCTCACCTACACCAGCGGAGATGCCGGCGAAGCCATGCAATGGCTGAATGAGCTGAATAATCAATATGAGCTCACAAACGATGAATATGGCATGGGCGATTTCATCGATGAATTGAAAGAAAAAGGCTACATCACCGATGATAACCAGAAAGGCGATATAAAGATCACCCCGAAAACAGAGCAGGGCATCCGGAAAAAAAGCCTGGAAGAGATCTTCGGTAAGCTAAAGAAAACACGCAAAGGCGATCACCACAGCTTTAAACCCGGTCAGGGTGATGAACTGAACCCCGAAACAAGACAGTTCCGGTTCGGTGATATGCTCGAACAGATCGACTTCACCGAATCCATCCGCAATGCACAGATCAACCATGGCATCGACAGCTTCAGCATGCAGGAAGATGATCTCAGCATCCGCGAAACAGATTTCAAAGCGCAGACATCTACTGTGCTGATGATCGATATTTCCCACTCAATGATCCTTTACGGGGAAGACCGCATCACACCCGCCAAAAAGGTGGCTATGGCTTTGAGTGAACTCATACAAACAAAATATCCGAAAGACACACTGGATATTGTGGTATTCGGCAATGATGCCTGGCCTATTGAAGTAAAAGACCTGCCCTACCTCCAGGTAGGACCTTATCATACCAACACTGTTGCCGGACTTGAACTGGCCATGGATATACTTCGCCGCAGAAAGAATCCAAACAAACAGATCTTTATGATCACAGACGGAAAACCCACCTGTCTGAAGATCGGGAAACGTTACTATAAGAATAGCTTTGGGCTCGACAGGAAGGTGGTCAACCGCTGCATGAACCTCGCAGCTCAATGCAAGAAACTGAAAGTGCCGATCACCACATTCATGATCGCAACAGATCCTTATCTGCAGAAATTCGTACAGGAATTTACAGAAACGAATAACGGTAAAGCGTTCTTCGCGTCATTGGACAGACTGGGAGCATTTATCTTCCGGGACTTCGAAAATGGAAAACGGAAAACTGTTTTCTGATCATCAGAAGAGTTCTGAAAGCGGGATGTCCGGGCTCCCGCATATTTCGCAGATGGTCTGGCTACTTAAAGAACGGTCATTTTATAATAATGAATCAGCCTTCTTTTGGATGCGCAGATAAGCGTCCGGTAGCACTCACCGATCTGCGGGAAAACAAACTTTGACCCGTAGACATGCAACAAATTTTACAAGAGAAAGCAACGGCTTTTCACAAGCATAGTTTTAATAATTTTCGTGAATATGAACAACATCAAAACACTCGGTGAGCTAAAGAAAAGTGGATACAAAGAAAGATCCATCAAAGAAGAGATCCGTCAAAACCTCATCAACAGTTTACAAACAAAGGAGAATTCCTTTCCCGGTATTGTCGGCTATGAAGACACCGTGATCCCCGACGTGGAAAGAGCGCTTCTCAGCAAACACAATATTCTTTTCCTTGGCCTTCGGGGCCAGGCCAAAACAAGAATGGCGCGCCAGATGATCAACCTGCTGGATGAATACATCCCCGTAATAGCAGGCAGCGATATCAATGATGACCCGCTGAACCCGATCACACAATTTGCACGCGATCTCATTGCAGAAAAAGGCGATGCCACCCCTATCCAATGGCTTCACCGTTCGCAACGCTATGGCGAAAAACTCGCTACCCCGGACGTAAGCGTGGCAGATCTGATCGGCGATGTAGACCCCATCAAAGCAGCTAATCTCAAACTCAGCTTTGCAGACGACCGCGTGATCCATTACGGCATCATTCCGCGAAGTAACCGCTGCATTTTTGTGATCAATGAACTTCCCGATCTGCAGGCAAGGATCCAGGTAGCACTGTTCAATATACTGGAAGAAGGCGATGTCCAGATCCGCGGGTTCAAACTTCGTTTACCACTGGACATCCTGTTCGTATTCACCGCAAACCCGGAAGATTATACAAACCGTGGTTCGATCGTTACCCCACTAAAAGACCGGATCCAAAGCCAGATCCTGACGCACTATCCGAAATCTCTTGAACACGCATTGGAGATCACTGAGCAGGAAGCAGATATAGAAGAAGAACAAAAAGACCGCGTAGGTATCAGTGATCTTGTAAAACGACTGATCGAACAGATCGCATTCGAAGCAAGATCAAGCGAATTCGTGGACAAGAAAAGTGGCGTGAGCGCCCGCTTAACGATCTCTGCTTTTGAAAATGCGATCAGCTCCGCCGAAAGAAGAGCGTTGATCAATGGCGAGAACCAGACACAGGTCTGGATCGCAGACCTCGCCGGCATTATTCCCTCTATCACCGGTAAAGTGGAACTCGTTTACGAAGGCGAACAGGAAGGACCATACCAGGTGGCCACAAACCTCGTAGATAAAGCCATTCGCACCCTGTTCGTACAATACTTCCCCAACCCTGATTCATTAAAGAAAAGAAGATCATCCGGCAAACCATCCCAGCAGGAACGCGAAGCGGAAAATCCATATAAGGCAATCACCGCATGGTTCGATAAAGGCAATCACATCAACCTGTCCTTTAATACCAAAGACAAAGAAAAGATCATCTCCCTCTACCAGGTGGACGGATTACATGCACTGGTAAAAAAATACTTTGCACAGGCAAACGAATCCCAGGCCGCTTTATTAATGGAGTTCGTCCTGCATGGTCTCGCATCCTATTCACTGATCAGCAAAAAAGTCTTCGAAAGCAAGATCGAATTCAAAGACCTCATCGGCAGTATGATGAACCTGGGAGGAAAAGAATTTGATGAAGAGGAATTTGACGAGGAAGCTTAAAACGCGAATGAGCACGAATGGCCGCGAATGAGCACGAATAGCGTCTTAAAAAGAAAAGGCATTACTTCATTAGTAATGCCTTTTCTTTTTAACGCCCCGCGCGTAAAAAAAGCGTTAAGTATCTTTGCGCTCTCTGCGACTCCTTGGCGCTCTCCGCGATACTCTTACGCCATTCAACCACTATATAAGGTTCACTTCACGTTCGAGTATGACACCGAATTTCTCTTTAACGCTGGCAAGTACCTCTCCACTCAGTTCGTAAACCTCTTCTCCCTTTGCATTTCCGTAATTGACAAGAACAAGTGCTTGTTTTGCATGAACGCCGGCATCTCCTTTTCGGTACCCCTTCCACCCTGCCTGTTCTATCAACCAGCCAGCTGCTAGTTTCACAGATCCATCAGCATTCGGATAGCCAACGATCGATGAATAAGCAAGTTTGAGTTCATCATACTGCTCCTTTGTTACAGAAGGATTCTTAAAAAAACTGCCGGCATTACCGATCTCCGCAGGGTCTGGTAACTTGGAAGAACGGATGCTGATCACGGCCTCAGAGATTGCCCGGATGCTGAGTTCCTTCACACCCATCTTCGCCAACTCTTCATTGATCGCTCCATAACTTGTATTCAATACAGGATGCTTCCTTAGCCGGTAGGTAACAGATAGTATCACAAACTGCCCTTTAAGCTTTCGCTTAAAAACGCTTTCCCGGTAACCGAATTCACAAGCTGCAAGATCAAAGGTGTGAATAGAATGATCTTTTACATGAAACGCCTGCAACTCATGAAAAACATCTTTTATCTCCACGCCATAGGCACCAATATTCTGCATGGGAGATGCCCCCACACAACCTGGTATCAATGAAAGATTCTCTACTCCTCCCCAGTTGTGTTCAATACAATGCATCACAAACCGGTGCCAGTTCTCTCCTGCCCCTGCCTTAACGTAAACAAACTCATCATCTTCTTTTACCTTTTCAATACCAGCGATCTCATTCTTCAAAACCCAGCCGGGTATATCTTTCGTGAGCAGGATATTGCTGCCCCCGCCAAGGATCATGAACGGAATACCGCCGGTCAGCTCGAGTAATTGCGCCAGCTCATCTCCTGCGTGAAATGCGGCAAAACGATGCGCTTTTGCGTCAATGCCAAAAGTGTTATATCTTTTTAAAGAGAAATTTTCCTGAACTTGCATATTATCAGCAATTATACAGCAAAATTATGAGTGGAAAAACCGTTGCTATTCTGGGAGCTACCGGCATGATCGGTCAGCACCTGCTTGAGCTGACATTGAGTGATCCGTATTTTGAGCGCGTGAGAATACTGGTGAGGAAACCTTTTACGCTGCAGCATCCCAAACTGGAGATAAAGCTGGTCGATTTCAAAGATGCTGAATCATTTAAACTCGCACTGGAAGAAGTAGATATTATTCTCTCTGCCATAG
The DNA here is from genome assembly GCF_022012415.1 of Terrimonas ginsenosidimutans. Classification (GTDB taxonomy): domain Bacteria; phylum Bacteroidota; class Bacteroidia; order Chitinophagales; family Chitinophagaceae; genus Terrimonas_A; species Terrimonas_A ginsenosidimutans. The sequence goes on along the minus strand of NZ_JAKLTR010000025.1, from coordinate 41,882 downwards.
GAACCACACAGAAAAATGTTCGGGGAGACAGGAAACTTTATCGCGAAATTGATTTCGATATCCCGGTGAATGCCGCGCGTTTTGGAAAGGAAGCCGAAGTACAGAAAATGGCTGTTGTTTCATCCGTAGGCGCAGACAGCCACAGCAGAAATTTTTACCTGAAGCTCAAAGGAGAAACAGAAGATGGGCTGATAGCGGTGGACCTGCCGGCCCTACACCTCATGCAGCCCTCACAATTGGTTGGAAAGCGGAAGGAATTCCGGCTGGCCGAACGGATCATTACACCGATTATGAGAGTGATCTCATTACTTTTTGTTGGAAATGCAAAAAAGTTCAGGGCCATACAAGGACTTGATGTGGCAAAGGCGATGATTGCAGTGGTGAAAAAAGAAAAAAGTGGAACATTCAGGTATACGTATGAGGGGATCATGGAACTGGCAGGTTAACCCTGATAGTTGATTATCGTAAGAGTATCGCAAAGGATGCTAAATAAACGCAAAGAGCGCAGAGTATAAAAACTTTGCGCTCTTTGCGTTTACCTCGCGGCCTTTGCGATACTCCTACGCAGTCCGATCTATTCTAATTATCCACATCCGGCACCACGATCACACTCCTGAACCTGCTATCCTGGTGTAGCACCGCCACCTGCTCCATTATATCCCGCTTACAATTCAGAATGGTCTGATTATCCTTCGGCAATTTGATGAGCAACTCCATCAGGAATTGATTCCGTACTCTTCCCACTACAGGCTCTGCAGGCCCAACAAGAAAATCATTGTATCGCCCCTTCAGGGCATTGGCAAACTGGTGCGCAGCCGCATCCAGGATCCCTTTTATCTTATGCCGGAATGTCAATTGAATGATCCGGGAGAATGGCGGATAAAAGAAATGCCTTCTTTTTACCAGCTCATCTTCAAACATCTTTTTATAGTTATGCTGCTTTACATAAGCCAGCACAGGATGACCAGGCTGTGATGTCTGGATCAGAACACTGCTTGTTGATTGCCTTCTTCCGGCGCGACCACTCACCTGCTCCATCAGTTGAAAAGCACGCTCATTCACACGGAAGTCTGCAAAATGCAGAAGTCCATCAGCATCAAGTATGCCCACAAGATCCACATTCTCAAAATCCAATCCCTTTACCACCATCTGCGTTCCTACCAGAACATCTATACGTCTTTGTTCAAATTGCTGGATCAGCACATCATGTGCATTTTTACCACGAACAGTATCTATATCCATTCTCGCTATGCGGTGTTTGGGAAATGTTTCCTGCAGGATCTCTTCGATCTTTTCCGTTCCGAAATTCCGCTGCACAAACTCATGGCTTCCACAAGCTGCACAGGTATGCAATGGAGGATAATTCGTACCGCAATAATGACAAACCAGTTTATTGGAGAGCTTATGAAATGTCAGTGATACATCGCAGTATTTACATTGCGGGATCCAGCTGCAAACACGACAAACCTGGTATGGAGTATAACCGCGCCGGTTCTGGAAAAGGATCACCTGCTGCTGCCTGTCCAGCACTTCCTGTATTGCTTTCACCAATTGAGGTGATAACATGATCTTCGAACGATCTTTCTGCATGATCGTTTTTGTGTCGACCAGGTGTATCGGCGGCAATTGTACATCACCGAACCGCTGCATCAATTCAGCGAGTCCGTATTTGCCACTTACTGCATTATAATAAGTTTCCAGTGACGGGGTCGCACTGCCCAGTAAAACACGCGCGCCTTTTTTTTCATCCCCCTGCGGGAATAACGAAGCAAGATAGACAGCTGAATCACGGCCATTATAGCGCGGGGCAGGATCCTGTTGCTTGTAAGACGTATCATGCTCTTCATCGCAGATCACCATGCCAAGATCCGGGTAAGGAAGAAAAATGGCAGAACGCGCACCAAGCACCACTTTCATTTCACCACTCTTGATCCTGTTCCAGATCTCCACGCGTTCATTTTGTGAGAACTTTGAATGATAAATGCCGATATAGCCACCAAAATGCTTCTGCAGCCGCCGTATGATCTGTGAAGTAAGCGCAATCTCCGGCAGCATATACAACACCTGCTTCCCTTTGCGTACATACTCTTCGATCAGTTTGATATAGATCTGTGTTTTTCCGCTCGAAGTAATGCCATGCAACAGACAGACTGGCTTTTGTTCAAACGATTCTTTCACTTCTTCGTACGCCTTTTGCTGCGCGGGAGTAAGCTCAAAATCGATCTTAATATCCTTCGCCAGTATCGGCAACCGGTCTACCACACGTTTCTCCAGCCACAGTATTTTTTTCTCTACCAACCCTTTTAACTGGGCATCGGTAGCATTTGATTTTTTCAGCAGCTCTGCCTTTGTGACCTCACCGGTAGTGCGTATCAAATGCAGGTAAGAAAGTAATAATTCCATCTGCTTTTCGGCCCGTTGCAAACGCCGGTCATCATTCAGCAACTGTGCAAGCTCTTCTTCATTGTCATATTGAGGATTCAATACAACATAAGTCTCTTTCTTGGCAGTATATGCTTCTTTCAATGCCTCCCATACAAAACAAACATTCTTTTGGATCAGGCGATTGATCACCGGATAAACATGCGAGGAATCCAGTAATTGCTGAACTTCATTCAGCTTTAACTCTTTCCGGATCAGCAGGGCTTCGCTAACAATAAATTCGTCTGTATCGAGTGCCGTGAAATCATCTCCATATTCTTCATTATAGACGAGAATGGTTTCACTGGAAAGTTTGAAGTGTGCGGGAAGAGCGGCGGCCATCACTTCTCCCTCGCTGCACATGTAGTAAGAAGAGATCCATTCCCAAAGCTGTAATTGCTGCTCGTATACAACGGGAGTGCCATCCAGGATGTTCAGTATCTCTTTGGGATCACCCCATTCCGGCTTTTCTTTATGAATGCGTTTTACAACGCCCGCATATTTTTTATTCTTGCCGAGATTTACTTCCACCCGCATCCCGATCTTCAGCTGATCTTCCATTTGCGGCGGCACAGACCATGTATATGTTCTGGGCAGGGCAAGAGGGATCACGATGTCTGCGTAATAAGACACCTCGGGGGCTTTGAAATGTTCCAGGCTGAATTGTCCTTGCATGTATCAATGGTGCCGAAGCAAACAGCAAATTTAGCTGTTTAATCGGGATATTTTTATACTGTCTGGCGTATAGGGAACGCGGCGGACGCCACGATACGCAACGGACGCAACGAAAACACCCATGGAAAAGTATTGTATTTCGCCGCGTCCGTTGCTTATCGTGGCGTCCGCCGCGTTCCTTATACGCTCATCAAGTTGAAAGTTTCACCTGATCCAATCTGCTTTATACGCCATCAGCTTCTGCTCCATCAATGAATAAACCTGCTGCTTCAACGCCGGAAGGTCTTCAGTCTGCAATCCCGCCACAGAAATTTCCTCCATATAAACGATCCTGCTCTTTCCCGGCGTCATAGTAAAAACGCCGGTATAAGGCATCCGTGCATAAGTATCGAGGAAAAGCACCGGCTTTATGGGCGTTTGGGTCTCAATTGCCAGTCGAAATGCCCCATCATAAAAGTCCTTTAACGGCTTATGGGTGTCATTGAACGTTCCTTCCGGGAAAACCAACACAGAAATTCCTTTACCCAGAATAGATCGAAGTACCCTTATACTATTTGCCCGGTTGGCAGCACTGCTCCGGTCAACCGTCACGATCGCATTCCTGTAAATAAATCCAAACACAGGGATCTTTGACATTTCAACTTTTCCCAACGGCCTCAATGGCTGCCGGTATGCTTTTACCAGCACAGCAGAATCCAGGTAGGAAATATGATTACTGACAAATATGTATGGCGTCGTTTTGTCGTGCGGTGCTTCATATATCCGCTTATGGTAGATACCGATCAATGGGAACCACAGATCCGCCCAGCATCTGCACAACCACAGGATCGCATTGCCTCCTTTGATCCTCCCAAAAAAACTGGCGATGATCACAAACGGGAAGATCAATAGCATGATCACGATAAAGACCACCATCGCATAAAGAGAATAAAGCCAAACCAGTGGTCTCATCAACGTTTGTTTTTGTATTTATCATCATCACCGGGGCAATGGCATTCCCAGTCGGTGTCCAGGTCGATGCAGGTCACTACTTTCGTCTTAAGATCACACTGTGCAAACACGATCCGCACACGCTGATCATCACTGGTAACTCCCTCCAGTGCATATGTCGGGCAGGGACGTCCCTGCGCATTTGATTTCTTGTAATTGATCTTTCCGTCACGCATGATCTCTTCCACCTCACGCTGCGTGATCTTCCGGCATTCCATCCGGCATTTTGCATGCTCTGTGAACTCGATATACGAGACACGACGGTCAAATCCCCGGTTTCTATCGACCTCACCCGCAGGATCTGTCGTCTTTCTCCCATCCCTTTTACCCGGCGCCGGATCCACTTTTGCCGGCTCATTCTTCTTTACCGTTGTCGTTTCACCCTTCTCCTGCGATCGTCTTACAAAAAACAGCGCTACCCCCAAAACCACTACGATCGCCAATGGAATCCATTTTTTATTCACTGTCAGATATTTAAGGTCAATGTTACAAGCGAAAAAAAGGAAAAAACGGCAGAAACCGGAACTTCTTAACGTCCTTTTACCGCCTTTCTCCTCCTTTTTCTCTTTTTCCTCTTAGCTTTGCGCTCTTATGACCTCGGCAAAATCAGTAGCTTTTCACACCCTCGGGTGCAAACTCAATTTCTCGGAAACCTCTTCTCTCTCGCGACTGCTTGAGCAGGAAGGCTTTGAAAAGAAGGAATTTGAGGAAAAAGCTGATGTGTATGTGATCAATACCTGCTCCGTTACCGAGAATGCCGATAAAGAATGCCGCCAGCTGGTGCGCCGCATCCAGCGCAAAGCGCCCGAAAGCCTGGTCGTGATCACTGGCTGCTACGCCCAGCTAAAGCCGAAGGAGATCTCCGAGATCCCCGGCGTAGACCTGGTACTCGGCGCCGCCGAGAAATTCAATATCGCACAGCATATCCGCGAACTCGCCAAAGGCGATTCTGCAAAGATCTGTTCCTGTGATATTGAAGAAGTTACGGGATTCCATTCCTCTTATTCTGTAAATGACCGGACCCGTACTTTTCTGAAAGTTCAGGACGGCTGCGACTATAACTGCTCCTTCTGCACCATTCCAATGGCACGCGGAAAAAGCCGTAGTGACACCATCGATAATGTCCTGAAAGCTGCCCGCGGGCTCGCTGAAAGTGGCGCGAAAGAGATCGTCCTCACCGGGATCAACCTGGGCGACTTTGGTAAAGGTCCGGATGGTGCCGGCATCACGATCGGAATCAACCAGCGCGAAGAGAATTTCTTCGAACTGATCAAAGAATTGGATCAGATCCCTGGAATTGAACGATACAGGATCTCTTCGATCGAACCCAACCTGCTGACAAACGATATCATTGATTTTGTGGCTAATAGCGACAAATTCATGCCTCACTTTCACATTCCGCTTCAAAGTGGCAGCAACAAAGTGTTGGGTATGATGCGCCGCCGTTATAAGCGTGAACTCTATGCTGAACGTGTAAAACTGATCAAAACCCTGATGCCGCATTGCGCCATCGGCGTAGACGTGATCGTCGGATTCCCGGGAGAAACAGAAGAAGAGTTCAAGGAAACATTCGACTTCCTGCATTCGCTCGATATCTCCTATTTGCATGTGTTCACCTACTCTGAGCGCGACAATACCCTCGCCTTAACCCTCGGTCCTGTTGTACCACAGCATGTACGTCACGAGCGCAACAAGACATTGCGCAACCTTTCTTACATGAAAATGCAGTATTTCACCGACCAGCATGCAGGTCAAACCCGCAAAGTCCTGTTCGAAAAACACGACAAAGCCGGAATGATCGAAGGCTATACCGATAATTATATCCGCGTGACCACGCCGCACCGGGAAGAATGGGTGAATGAGGTGGTGGAGTGGAAATTGTGAGATTCGTTGTTCGTTGTCCGTTGTCCGTTGTCCGTTGTCCGTTGTCCGTTGTCCGTTGTCCGCATATAAATTAAAAGTGTGGGGCTATCGTTTATCAACGATAGCCCCACACTTTTAATTTGTACCCGAAGATCCAATTTATGTCACCTCACTCGAATTCCGGACAACGGACAACGGTCAACGGACAACGGGCAACAGCCTACGCCAAATCTCCCCTACCATGTGGGACGTACTGGACTCGAACCAGTGACCCCTACTCTGTCAAAGTAGTGCTCTAAACCAACTGAGCTAACGTCCCGTTAATTTTAAAAGAAAATCCGCTTTTACCGGGGCAGTAAAATTAAGGGGTTTTATCTTTATAGTACAACAGTTATTTATTTTTTTGCCGTGCAACTTTCCGACCCCCAGTTTGTCTTTTTAGTAGAGTTATGAAGAAGTACCAGGTTACGATACAATTTGAAATGAAGGACGATTTTACGGATCTCATCCCCCCTCACCGGACGTATATCAATTTCCTGATCAATAAAGATATTATTGACCAGTATATCGTAAGCATGGAAACCCAAAAGATCTGGATCACCCTGAATGCTACTGACAAGACCGAAGTGGAAAAATTGCTGATCAAATCTCCGATCTATCAATTCTGGCAATATGAGATAGATGAATTGTTTGTCTGGGATGGACAACATTACAGATTACCGGCCGTGCAACCCAACTAACCCTCCAGGCGGATCCTGTTCATCTAAATTGGGGATTGCCCGTATCATCCGGCAACCTTACCTTCACGCAAGCCTTTACGGCAAAATACGCCCTGCATAGTAGCAATTCTGTTTGTCACCTAAACACACAAACAATGCTGCGGATCCCATTCTATTCATTGACCATTTTCCTGCTTGGTTTGTCATCCTGCAGGCAGCCAAAGGGCAATATTCCCTCTTCAACAGATATTGATGCATTGACCCTGAAAAAAGGAAAGATCATTTCCTGCGGAGCAGATCAGCAATTCGGGCTGGCTAACCTGGAAATGAGTTGCGATAAAAGATCCCTGGCCGATTTTCGCCTTGCCGTATCTCTTCTGCATTCTTTTGAATATGACGAAGCTGAAAAAGCCTTTGCAAAAGTGATAGACGAAACACCTGGCTGCTCAATGGCTTACTGGGGAGTTGCGATGTCCAACTTTCATGCACTATGGGCACCACCGGCAATAGCTGAGTTGAAAAAAGGCTCTAAAGCGATTGAGATCGCCAATTCGATCACCAACAAAACCTCGAGGGAACAAGCTTATATAAAAGCTATCGACGCCTACTATGCCGGTTGGGAGACCGTATCGCATAAAGAACGATGCAAACGTTATGCGGATGCCATGGAGAAATTGCATGCCGCCTACCCTTCGGATAAAGAAGCTGCGGCATTTTACGCGCTTTCGCTGGTAGCAGCAGCCGATCCTTCGGACAAAACATATACAAATCAATTAAAGGCCGGCACCATATTGAGTGCGTTGTATCCGGGACAACCCGATCATCCGGGTATTGTTCACTACATCATCCATACGTATGACTATCCTGAGATTGCGCAGCATGCGTTAACAGCGGCGCGGAAGTATGCGGGCATTGCGCCATCATCTGCTCATGCATTGCACATGCCCTCGCATATTTTTACAAGATTGGGGTTATGGGATGAATGCATCCGATCAAACCAGGAATCTGTTTCTTCCGCGCAATGCTACGCTGAAGAAACAAAGATCGGCAAGCACTGGGATGAAGAATTGCACGGCCTCGATTATCTCGTGTACGCTTATCTGCAAAAAGGAGATAATGATGCAGCGAACAGGCAACTGCAGTACCTGAATACCATCAAAGAAGTAAAGCCCACAAATTTTAAAGTCGCTTATTCATTTGCTGCAATTCCTGCGCGGATCCTATTGGAAAATAAAGACTGGAAAGCAGCGGCTCAATTGCTGAATACACAAACCCCTGTCAACTGGAAAGAATATCCCTGGCAGGAATCGATCACACATTTCTCACGTTTGCTTGGTGCGGCGCATACAAGGGATCTGGCATCTGCAACTAAAGAATTACAGATCTTAAAAGCATTACGGGATACATTGCTCAGGCAAAACGATAGTTACAAAGCGCAGCAGGTGGATGTGCAGATCCTGACCGGAGAGGCCTGGATTGAATTTCAGTCGGGCAAAAAAGATACGGCATTAAAAAGAATGATACAGGCGGCGGACCTGGAAGATAAAACGGAAAAACATCCGGTAACGCCAGGTGAAATTTTACCCGCCAGAGAATTGTTGGGAGATCTGCTGATGGAAATGAATCGCTACACTGAAGCACTCTCAGCGTATGAAAGATCGTTGAAGAAAAATCCTGCAAGGTTCAACAGCCTGTACGGAGCTGCTTTAGCTGCAAGCAAAACCGGGAACCCGGAGAGAGCTGCATCGTTTGCAAGGGATCTTATCAATCAGTCTCCCGGTTCAAAGCGCGCTGAGGTACTGCTTGCCAGAGATCTTTCACGCAACTGATCTAACATTAAAACGCCATCTTGTTGAGTTAAGGTTCAAACCGTATCCGGAGGCAGGGTTTTGCGTAGAGGAACCTAAAACTAGATACACAAAATGTTAAGGCGATGGACTGATCCTGGGCTCAGCAATCGTCATCACGATCGAATCATTCCACGTAACTGTATCGCCACGCAAAAAACCAATTCTGGGTAGCTTATCTACATCCGCATGATCATAGCGAAAAAGGTGAATACTATCGCCGGCTCTCTTGTAGTTACCGTAATAAATCGATTGTCCGAACATATTCGCTTCAGACAACCGGAAGCAGCCATTCTTTTTGAGCTCCAGGCTGAACACTGGATCATTCCCGGCAATATGATGCATACGCATTACAACAGGAGAATTATTGGTAGCAAACCGTTCTGCCTTACCTTTCAAAATAATCCCCGTAAAAACGATCCCAACCATTGAAGAAACCAATTGATACCATTTACGATTCCCAGCAAAATATTTCGCATCGAGAAAAATCACAGCAGTGGTAACCAGGCAGAGAATAACAAAAGGCAAATCAGCGAAAACATCGAATAAACCGATCTTAAGTACAGAGAACTCTATCTTTAGGGCGGTGACGCCAAAATAAAGGATCAGCACCAGCAATATGAACCGAAAAGCCGTCATGGTAAAGGAGTGATGGCAGCAAGATACTGTTTCCGGTCAACATAAATATCTACTTTCCCAAATAACGAACCAACCTTCTTCAAACAGAATATTCATTTTCTTAAACCAGCAAAACCGCCACTTCAGTGACGGAATATCACAACTGCTTCCTTTTAACAATTCATATCCCCGGCAATTTGGGTATTTCAGGTATGCATACCTCCAACCTCAACCATCGCATAGCACACCTGCTTGGGACTTTTTTGCTTTGTCTGCCCTTTACGACCTTTGCCCAGGAAGACCCTGTTGACGCCACCAACCTGACAAAGATCACCCTACTGACGCCAGGCATCAGCCACGAACACAGGATCGGCAAAAAGCAAACACTGCACATGGGCGCACTGATGAACGTGACCGTACAAAGTGTGATCTCCAGCACTTTTTCAGCAACGGACGTTTATATTGATCCGGCAGCTACAGTCGGTTATCGCTATTACTACAACTTTGAAAAAAGAGCAGAGCGGGGCAAACGATACGAAAAGAATAGCGGCAATTATATAAGCGCATTCTCCGGATTGGTTTTTACAAAAGCAGCAATGAGTTCCATTCATTGGGAAGAAATGAACAGGAGGGCGATTGGCATTCTTGGAACCTGCTGGGGATTTCAACGCAACTACCGGGGCCATTTCAGCCTCGACCTGAATTTGGGATTACAATATCAGTTCGGCAAGGCCACATTTTTCCATCCTGTCACCGGACAACTTACGCGTGAAGGATCGGGGGAGTTTGTACCATCGGCGAACCTGAAACTGGGGATCTGGCTGAACTGATCAAACTTGCTGGCTACACTCCAATAGTAGTCCGATGACCGATGCCAGCAAGTTGGATTCACTAACAGTCACTTACCTGGAAATAGTTTTTTCTTCAAGCTGCTTCAGCCGATCATTAAGTTTTTTATTCTCTTCCTTTATTTCGATCAAATACAAGGTAAGCTCTTCAATTTTTCTTAATAAAATTGCGTCCATACCGCCCAAATCAACTCCATTCTCCCTTACTTCCTTTTCAGATGGAACTTCCGGCAGATGTTTATTCTTCCTGATAAATTCTCTGACATCTTCCAGCGAAGGAAGCTTGTAGTTATCTTCAAAAACAAAATCCGCCCACGACTCCTGAGTCACTCTTACTTTTCGACCGCTGATTGTCCCATCCACCGTAAGTTTATACGCCGGATTTGTTACACCAATGCCAACATTTCCCGTTGCACGTACCTGAAAAAGCGGAGTGAGGTAGTCCGCAAGACTTGCCTGGTTTCCACCCCAACCCTTTCTTGCTACTGTAAAAGAATTACGATCATCATAACCATACATCCAAACAATCGGTGAAGCAATATTCCACCCCGTGATGAAACCCATCCCATTGGAATAGTTACCATCACTTCCTAAAAATGTTAGACTACCAGTTTCCGAATTAGGTGCAGGCAGATTAAATTTCAGCATATTCTGGTAAGAGACAGTTCCGTTCGGTGATGGCCACAGACCTGCCGGACTATCGAGTGTCTGGCTCCATTGTCCGAAGGCTGCCTGAATACAAAGAAACGAGGTAATACAAACGATGCTTTTTTTCATAGTTTTGTTTTATGGATGACTAAATTCAAGCCTTATATAAACCACTTCTTTATACTGACCTTCTCCAAAGTCGCCATCCTCCTTGAAAGATGGTATCCTGACTTTTAACGTCCAGCGCCAACTAACCGGGATTGCATTTCGATCACTTCGTTCAATTGTTTCTTTAGTTGATCAATCTCTTTCTCCTGCTTATCGATCCTGTTTTTTTGTTCAGTCTTTTCCTTTTCCTGATCTATCAGATAAAGCGTCAGTTCTTCAATTTTTTGAAGCAGCGCTGCCTGGTTATCTGCCAGATCAATTCCGTTTTCACGCATACTCCCTGCTGATGGAATTCCCGGAAGATGTTTATTCTTCAGAATAAAAGACTCTACATCTTTCAGGGAAGGTAGAATGTAGGATGAATCGAAAACATAGTCGGGCCAGTTTGCATAGGCCTTTACTTTGATCTTTTCCGCAATCATATTACCTGCAACAGCCAGTTTGTATCCTTTAGGATCCATCGTACCAATCCCAACATTCCGGTCTTGGGTAAGTGTCAATGTTGAATGATTTCCTTCAGTCGTAAAAAAATCCAGGTTACCGTCGGTTCCAACTCTTGTTCTGTATTCCTGTAAACCGTTTACTCCCCCACGCCAGATCAGCCTTGCACCTTCAGCACCACCGGAAAATATTTTGAGATTACCTCCATATACCACAAGCTTCTCATCAGGATCCGTCGTGTTTACACCGACATTCCCATTGACAAGACTCATAACCATTTTTGCACCTGTAGCCGGATCATAAGTAGCTCCCGGCCATGCCTGGTTGTAAAAACGGATGCCTCCATAAAAGGAATGAGCCGATAATGTAATACCAAAATGGTGATTCATAAAGAAAACCGGTCGGTCAGTTGCATTCGGGCGCTGATCGGCAGTATTATCATAACCGTAGCCCCAACCACTATGATCATCCCGGCCAGCCCTGATATTTAACCAATCTGTATTAACTGTAGTAAAATTTCCTGTTTGCGCCTTTGCCTCTGCAAAAAAAACTGCTGCCAGCACGCCTATAAATATCGTATGCCTTTTCATTTGAATTTTCATTTAATCATCAATCGAATTGGTTTATTAGAAGCTGTAGTTGTATCCGATAGTACAGGTAAAATCATGCTGACCGCTTTTCCCCTTTACACTTCTGAACATACCCGCATTCGTCATATTGAATAAATGTTTTTTCTTGTAAACATATCCTGCGTTCATCCTGAAACTGGTGATATTATTTTGTATCGCTCCATCAGCCATACTTTGGTTATGCGACACCGTTAGTCCGGTCCGGATCGTCTTCTTCAGAAATTGCTTGTTCACACCGATCGTTGGGCCGTATGTTATATAGTTATTTATCCCAATCGTATTATAGGTAATATTCACAGCACCTAAAAAATTCAGATCGCGCGGTACATGCGTTACACTATACGAACCTGCAAAATTGTAGAACTGCGAGGTATTGCCTTTGGTCAGAAGACCTGCCTGCTGGTCATAAGAATCCTGGAAGCTGAAATTGAGGTTTAGGTTCCGCGGACGATCCTTATCTTTTGTAATGACATAGTTAACGTTCAGGTTCGCCTGCTGACTGAGCTGACGATAATCAAGCGTGTCCAGGTTATCGTATGGAGTAAGCTGATTGATATACTGGAACTGCGGCTTGATATTGGTAAACGTTTGAAAGTTTGAGTAGGACAGCGTGGTTGTTAAAGCCTGGCTGATATTATAATTCAGATTCAGTGAACCCACCGTTCTGCTGGAACTACCGGCTTTCTTTTTATCAAGATCATCTCTTTGCAAACCGATATTTCCCGCCAGGTTGACCTTACCTTTGAAAAGTGATTGCGCAAAATTTGCCGTGATCTTTTCCAGGTCATTGTTGAAATACAACATCGCCAGCGTCTGGTAGCCCGGATCGATCCTTTCATAGCCGGCACCGAGCGATGTACTGCCGATCGTATAGGTTAGTTGTGATTTATATGCTTTATAAAGATTGGTAGAAAGCTTACCTCCCATCGTCTTCACCAGCCAGTTCACCGAATTGCTATCACCATATGCCGGAGCCCGGAGATCACGCGTCATTGCACTGATCGCATATTCGCTTTCCAAAGAAAGATTTTTCAACAACGGAATCTTGAGTTCTCCTGAGATTGCCGTATTCGCCATCGGATAAACCTGGAGACTGTCAGGCTTAAACAGCAGGCTATTCAATCTGTCTTTCGCCTGGAAGAAAATAACTGAAGCTCTCACGCCCGCATTATCATAGCTGATCTTCGAGCCATAACCAAAACGCTTATAGGCAGGTAATACATTTCTGAATAAAGAATCGTCATTTCGGTACTCCACAGCGCGTTGAAGGTTGCCATAAAACACGCTGTACTTCCAGTTTCCTCTTGGAGAAAGATCAGCACCTACTCCATTGATCGGAATACCGTTTACAGTATAGTTCGAATAGTTCATGGAGATCTGACCGATATGACCCGTCACCCACTTATATCTCGGGTGAAGGCTCAACCTGTTTGGCATACTTGGAAGACGATAGTTATATGCAAAACCAGTATTGGTAAAAGTGAATGACAACGGAACGCTGACACCAAGAATATTCGCCGCGATATTTCCATTCACAAAGTAAGTGAACGGAGCACGCTGACTACCCGCATTACCCGTGTATAAAATAGTATTGGCAGAAATCCCTCCGGTAAGCTTGAATGGATTTTTCACACGCCCCTTTACATCTTTATTGATGTTTTCCACGTCAAACTGCTGCCCATAAGCAATATGAGTCAACATCATCCCCGATACCGTCAGTGAGATCACTGCAACAGCCGTTTTGGTAAAGATTGAGTTCATGGATACGGTTTTGGTTCTGGTGGCGTAGAGCGGTTCTATTCCTTCTGAAATTTAATATCACAAATGATATAGCTGTACAGTCCGGCTTGTACGAACTGTTTGACTTTGATCGCTCCTTTTTTTCCTTCAGCATTTTTAAACAACACAATACGCGGAAGTGTCGCATTGAATGAGGCATCAGCGTTATTCGGAGGAACTGAAATAGCGTTCAATGCACTTCCGTTATTTAACTGATCAAATGCGGCGGCAGATAACTGCACACTTGTTTCCTCCTGCTTATTGATAACACTGGTCACCGTTGCGCCGGGTATGGCATCAAAGGTCCACGTGGCTGCACTGGCCGGATTGATGAACTGGTTAAAGGAAAAACCGTCATTCAATCCAAAGAAAACGATATCGATCTTATTACCATTGCTGTTATTTACTTCTTCTTTTTTAAAAACTTTACGCAGGCTTGTCGAATAAAAACTTCCCACGGATGCATGGGCAGTATTGATGCCCAGCTTCACGTCTGCCACAGTACGCAAGCCCGAATTAGGTTTTACAGTGATCGTACGTGTTACGGTTTCAGATTGTTTCCCATTGGAGCTTTCGTATACCACTGTATATGTGCCGGGATGGTCAAACCTGATCGAAGAAATAGAATCACTGCTGCCTGCGACCACGCCGCCATTGACCGTCCACTTGTGAGACGTAGCGCTGGTGGTTTTATTATGAAGTGTGGCAACAAGCGGGGCTTCGTAATCATCATCGTCGAATGATGGTTCGATATCGAATGCGGCGGATAATGCCGGATAGACCGTGATCCACTTGGATAAAGTATCTTTTACACCACGCGCATTCTTTGCCTCAAGGAAGATGCGATAAGTACCGGGCTGATCATAGTGAACCGGCGCAGGACTACTGCCGGTAGCAGAAGAAGGTGAGCCATTTTCGAAAAGCCAGTTATATTCTGTAGCTCCTGAAGTTGTTGAAGTAATAACAAAGTCGCTCGGACCAAATGCATTCTGTTGGGCGGTGATATTAAAACCAGCCTCCACCGGGCTGTCAATAACGATTTTGATCTCTTTCTCCACCCGCTGTTCGTCATTCCAGGCTTCAAGTTTGATCGTGATCTCACCTGTTGTATCGAAGGTCACGATACCCGGGTCCTTCTTGTCGTATACAGCAGGGCTTCCACCGGGGAAAGTCCATTTGTAAAATAAAGCGCCAGATGTTTTGTTGACAAACTTCACCTGTACAGGTGTGGTATAGCTGTCATCAACGACTTCATAACTGAAGTCAGTTGTGACATTGGTGGACACTTCTTTACGGCACGCAAAGAAGCCCAGGCTTAGCATGGATAGGATCAAAAGCGGTTTCATAATTAGCCGGCTTTTACAGAGGATTTGATTTTTCCGTAGAATTCGAAGAGTTCGATACGGCCTTTCAGTTCATAAGCCAGTGGCGAACGTTCGGATACTCCGGATTGGATAAACTGTTTATAGTATTCACGTGCTTCTGCAAAATGTCCTGAGAGCAGGTTCACATGACTAAGATTATAATAAAGGATCTCTTTTACATTCTTATCAACGCGGGCTTCGTTTGCCTGCAGCACACCTGCATATATAACGCCTAATGAATCACAAACATTGCGGCTGAACGCGAAGTTTCCCTTCTCCAGGGAGTCCAGCGCCACTCTAAAACGGGCAACTGCCTGGTCAAGATCGTTATAGTCGTTTACCCGGTTCTTTGTTTTTACAAAACCCCAGCCATACGTTTGCTTATACGTATTATAATCGCGGAAGAGGTGGCTGATGGCTGCTCTTGCCCGCTCCAGTACTTTCGATGCCACTACCTGCTCGATCTTCTTTGCGAGCGCATCATGATACATTGTTTCCGCATCCATCAATTCCTTTTCGGAGAAATAGGGATTTTCAGGTTTGAGATACGGCGGTTTATTTTCCACCATCAGGAAATCGCGGTGCATAGTAGCCGTGAATACTTCATCCTTGGAAGCGATCTCGATGGTCTGCAGCAGTGAATCCTTTTCATTCCGGATATAGAGTGTGCAGGGAAAGCGGCAGGTGAAGTCGCGCACGAATCCTCTTGCCTCGCGTTTGATATTGTCAGTGCCGGTAAGTTCGGTGACTATCTTCCTGGCCATTTGTCCCCGCATATCAGACATTCCACTGGCAACGATCTCAAATTTGTAATCGTATTTCACCTGGTGGAGTTTGGCGGAGAGTTCCATAACGGTGGCGATAGGGTTCCAGATCTCTGTGAGGATCTCATCTTCCCTACCCCAGTAAGACAGTTGCCGCGGAACGCTGATGGCGTATCGGTTGTCTTTTGTGAGGTTTTGGATGATGGCCGGCAGGACTACTTTTTTATTGGAGTAGTCGTAGTCGGTGGCGGTTGGTTTTTGAGCGAATGCAGTAAGGCCCAAAAAAGAAAAACCCACATAAATGAAAGCCCTTAATATCATTTTCAACGGTATGGATTAAAACAGTAAGACCAGAGTACAATATCTAAAGCAATTTCTTTCACGATGACACTATCTGACTACAATAATCTCATTCTATCTGAAACAAGTGTAATGAGTTGTCAGAGGTCTGCACATATAACCTATCGTCAATTGGAATAACCAGCCTGATACTTTGCCCCACCTGATCAGTATTTTCAACGTCGACAGTTTGTAGCAATCTACCCTTATCTAAGTCTATAATACCAATTCTATTCATCTTTCCGGGGAACCCTTCAGCGAAATAGAATAGATTTTCTTCAGTAACAAAAAAGTTCAGGGTATGCAGTACAATGCCCAATGGGGTCAACAACTGATCGAAACTATATGATTCAACTGAGAGAGAAAGTATGTCAATCACAATCAATCCAGTTGCTCCCTTTACGGCGTATATCTTATTTCCGAATTGCTTCATGAAACCATTATTACCTGGCAAAGAAGCAATGATGTTACCGGTCATTTTATCCAATACCAATGTAACTCCCGGCTCATTTTCGGCGGTTATTGAAAGGAATAATCTATCATCTGTATTGACAGTATACTCAGGATAAATGGACTTTGCTTTTGCAAATAGCTGCCTCAAGCTACAATGCCAAAGCAATGTGCCATCATTTAGATTATATGCACTAACATCTTTGGAAATTTGATTATGAAAAATAAGCGTATGAATTCCGGAAAGCTTGGCAATAACAGGGTCCGTTAAATCTAGCTTCCAGAAAATATTTCCGTTAAAATCAATATTTCTTATATCACGAACATCTTCACTCCCCGCTCTTAAAACAATCCCTTCTGGATAAATCAATCTAATCTGCCTAGGTTTTTCAAGCGGAATACTCACCTGAGTATTAGGATCCTTAAACAACACAACAGCGTTACCTTGCGCTACTACCAGACTTTCATTCTCAGAAAAAATAATCTTCGCTTTCTGAGTGCCCTCGAAGAATAACTCCGGTTGCATATCTGAACTCAAGGCAAAAACTTTATTCTCTTTTTCTATGAAAATAATTCCCCAGGAAATATAAAGATCAGTCGGCAGATCCCTCTGTACTTTCTTCAGCTTGATCATACTTGTTTTATTTAAAAATATTCGAATAGTTCACCTCTACAAAATTCTTTATATGAAGATCCGTTAACTCATCCTCAGATTGATATCCGGGGAATAAACTTGCTTTCTTAGTTTCCGGAAGTTTCTCCAGCGCAACCTTTCCCTCAGGTGACAAAAGAAATTCCTTTACGTTCTCTTTCGTTAGCCGGTTGCCTTTAACCCGCCACTGTATATTATCAATACTAACCATATTACCCAAATCGCGTTGTACAAACTCCTCAAGAAATACATTTTTAGGAATACGATTGCTTCCACTATACCATTTATACTCCAAATACAAAATTGGATCGTGGCGAAAGACATCGACTCTTCCATTCTCAACGATACGTTCAATCTGAATCTTAGATCCTTTAAAAGTACTCGCATCATTTACTATATCCTCCATAATCCAGTACACTGCCTGCATATCGTTTGGATTATCATGTACAAAACGTGCAAAAAGGTACTTCCCGTTTAAAATCTCAATATTATTCTTCTGCGCGTTTGTCATAAAGCCATCCATCAGGTTTATGACATCAGCGAAAGATATATCAGTGACATTTGAGTTTCCCCACGCTTTTGCTCTCGCCAGAATTTCTGGGGTTAGATCATACTTTGCAAGATTAGGATTTTTACGGATTCTTGCCAAAGCTTCGATCGCCTGTGGATTTCTGACAAGCCCGTTAGCCACATTTGTACCACCAGTACGGTCCGCCTCTTTAAGCAATTTCCACGCTTCTGCCAGCTCTACCTTGTTTCCTGAATTGGTAAACAAAACTTTTAATTCCGGAGAAGCGCTTATATCAGCATTTAAAGCGGTCTTCATACTTTGATCCCAGTCCTCCAGATCATTGATGAATTTCCTCCATCCACTTAATAATGTGACTTTCGAAGAATTCGCCGCGGGCGTCAAAAACTGACCCGTGTATTCAACTGCCTGTTGAAATGGCTTTAGTTCTCTAAACTGGGCATCGCTGGATATTCCTCCGTCACTATGAACTGAAACAGTACCGTCGCTCGCAATAACTTTCCTGTTTAACTTATTACTTAAATTCTGGGCCGTTTCCAGATCAGCGCACGAAAGCAGCACGATATCACTATTCGCCGCCGGGGACTTGCTTTCAATCCATTTTGCCAGAGACCGGTGATTCAATACAGTTTCTTCACCCGTCTTCGTTATTACACTAAAGTTTTTGCCATCGCTGTGTGCAACAACGTAAAACCTGGAATCTGACTGTCCTATTGCACCAAGCCACTGTTTTACACTTTTTACATCTCCAGAGCCCAATGCTGCTACTCTTCTGCTAAGCTGCGCTGCATCATCAATATAATCCGCCGGTCCGTCAATCAGGTTCTTGATCTGATTAAGTCTCTCCATCGCTCTTTCTGACACTCCCCGCCTGAGATCTGCATATTCCCCAGCCTCACGCGAGGTTCTTTTCAACATCCCTCCAACTTCTGAGATCCCGCGGATCGCGTCAGGCAACTGAAGCAGCATACAACTGATCCTGATCCTGTCTTTTATTTCTGGCGGTATTGCCCCATCAGATGCTATTTCGTTAATAATGCCAACTGTTGAAGAAGCCAGATTACTAACCACCATGGCTTTACGAAGCCAACTTGCTGTTGAGAATAATATTTTTACTTCTCCGACCCCAACAACCAACATTACACCGTCCACAAGCAACCAAGCCTTTTTTGAAAACAATTCGGCACCCGATTTATGAAGAAGCAATGCTGCATATATGGCGGGAATCGGCACAATCTGCCCTTTTCTGAACCTGGTGCCATTTCCCAGGTCAAAATCAGTCCAGAACTTGATAGGAACCATCTGACTGTAAGGGACGGTCAGGAAAACCTGGTTCTGCGTTGTAGAACCATATCTCGGATCATCTCCATCAATTTGTGTCCGGACTTTATTATAAAACTCAACTTTATTATCAGCTGTTATATTGTACCCATCGGTCTGACGATTATCCCAAAGATCAAGATCTACACTAATGTATCTTGGAGCCTGAAGCGTATCAGAAATAAGCTTGATCGCCTCTGTATTGATCGTTGTGTCAGTAATGAAAGAACTGATCAGCGTAACAACTTTTGTAAAATTGTCTTTCCCACCAAAGTCGTCAAACTTCTCAAAAACCTTCTTCATTGTAATGTCTGAAGCCAGGTAGCTTAGCATAGCAGACTGATCATTCACTTCAACAGAAGAAAGAATTTTAATTACAGCATCTTCTTTATATTCTAAAACACTTCCGGTAGTTAAGATTTTTAACGCCAACTGTCTTTTCGCTAATGGGGCCTTACCCGTCTGAAATAGCGGCTCTCTGTACAAATGACTTACAACATCCTGGACAGGTGTGGTCTCAGATAAATTAGTCCAGAATTGACCAGAGTTGATAATCGCCGTGTCGATGTAATCTCTAAGCTTATAACAAAAAGTAGAAAAATAACTTCGGCGATCAGAATCGTATGTAGAATTATATAACGCAGCCACCGAAGGATTATCAGCAAGATATTTCCCCCATGCCCAATTTGTAGCAGGAGTTGTGTTAGAAGTACTACCGTACCCCATTCCCGAACCCGGCGATACATAAGTTCTGGCAACCGGATTCGCCCAATGTTCATCGGTTTGGGTAAATTGTTTAAAATACTCGGGGAAAATGACACGCAGTTGAGCCGCCTTATCGATGTACCATAACTCTGGCTTTTCACAATAGCTTGCAGTCATTTGTACGGTCACCTCATCCCTGCACCATAAACAGCTCTCATACACTTGTCCTGCCACTGCCTGTTTAACAACTTCATTATTTATCTTTACCGGAAGCTGGAGAATGAATGGCTGAAAGATATTTCCAAGGTCTGCAAATTCAAGCGTACTTCCTGCTCCTGCAGCATACGCAGTGATCGTACCTTTCGCAAACTTATACAGCGTATACCGGTCACCACAAGGCATCGGGAAAATAAATCCATCAACACCGTTAAAATCAACTGTATTTGTATATGCCTGGCCCCCAGGATCCTTCTTATAGGTTTTTGAAGCAATATCGTATTTGTATTTATCGTATGCGTTTCCATTTTTTAAAGTAAACGCATGCAATAATCCTTCAGCTGTCGAAAACTGGTAAGCCAGCCCTGCGCGCGCATCCTGATTCGGAGCCGTAACCGATCCATAACTGAACTCCACAGAATTCAACTGCGCATGAGGAATAGACAGAATCGTTCCATTCTTTGCCAGAAATGATACACTCGTCTGATCCGTATTCAGGAACTTCTTATCAATTACTACGATCTGATTCTGCGCCGCCTCATCCTTCTCGAAGAAGCTAACAACGAGCGCCGGATCATGAATATAATTCCACTGCACCTTCGAAAAATGATCTCCCGAAGGATAATCCATCACATTCGCCGGCGTGATCAATCCTTTCGTCAATTCCCCGATTTCAAATACGTGCTTCAGATTAAACACCCCATGCCCCAGCTCATGCGCTGCTGTTTTCGCATGAAGATTCGCATCTCCTGTAGCTGTAAATAGATAACCAAACTGACGTGATCTCGGCATATCACCCAGGATCTGTACGTTGTCAGTTGATTCAGCTGCCTGATTCAGCACAAACAGGTATATGGTTTGCTCTTCCACTTTCCGGCTGGCCCTGTAAGCATTGTTCAACAACTTCATCTCGTCGGTCAGCGTACTCCAGAAACTGCTGCCATTCACACTAAGCTTGTTGTTACCATCCAGATCCCAACCTTTATAATCAAATTCAGTGTCCTGTACCACTTCCCACTGCACATTGATCTTGTTATAAATGCTGTTGATCTTTTCTTCCACCGCAGCCTTATTCACTACACCGCCTGCAACCGGAACAAGTACAAGTTTCTTCTTCAGCAACGGGTAACTTGCTACCAACACTTTACCCAGGTTCAGAGTTTTACTTCCTGCTTTAGAATACACCGCATAGATCTCCTGTGCATCCCGCTCAGGACCACCTACAACAGCAATTTCATAAACACCGTTGGAAAGTTTTGTACTTGCATAGATCGTTCCTTTGCCATTCACGAACTTTATACTGTCCGCTTTGATCGTGGTATCCTTGATCGTCACTACAGCTTTAAGATAATCTGTGACTGTCGGCGCAATCGCTTTTGAAGGAACATAATAATCATTATTCAGTCTCTCATATTCCTTATTGAACGTTCCACTCTTTTTATAGGCCTCCTGCCATGCATCAAATGAATAGATCTGTTTTTCCGGGTAGTCAACAAACTTCACAATCGCTTTATCAGCATCAATATGAGACTTATTCGCAGTCTTCAGCAACTGCTCGCCGCCAGATTTACCAATACTTTTTACCGTACCATCTTTACCTACCTGGTAAATATTACCACCGGCATCTTTGATAGTAGTTGGCAACTGATCTTCCGTGATAGTTGTCGAACTGCCGCCACCGCTAGGAGTAACAGTAATAGTCACAGGGCCCACACCCGTAGTCGGATTGTATCCCGGACCGAAGGCCGCGGTAATTCCGCCAGGCATCGGAATGGCAAATGGAATATCATGCTCTGCAGCATCCGCCCCTGTCACCACGCTTCCGAGCCCATAACCAGGCGTAAACGCATCCACATACTCATCAATATCCGCAATCCCAGCCCCACTCGGATCATAAGACGTCTGTACCACACCCTGCACCAGTTTCTTCTGCAGATCCAGTGTAATACTTGTAAACTTCACCGCCAGGTTCATATTCGCCAGCCACGGAACCTTCACATAACCTTCACCAGTAAAATTCCCGCTGCCGGAAACTTGTGTTACGATCACCGTAAAGTCTCCTGTATAAATACTGTCACCCGGCAATAATGTTGTCAGCAATGCCTGTCCGGGATTGGTCAGTTGTGATGTATCGCCGCAGGCTTCCACATTGCTGGATGAACTGCTGTTGGTGGTGAACGTAAGCAGGTTGCTATAGTTGAACAGGCCATATTCACAGGCCGCTCCTACACGATACTCATATTGCGTTGAATTCTTCAGGTCATAGATCATCGCCTGCGTTGCCGTATTGGTTACCGTGAACCACGCGGCATTCGCAACGTTCTTTTCCCTGTATTCTACTTTGTATTCAAGATGGGCAGGGTTCGGCAACCAGCCGATCGTTACACGCTGGCCTTGCACAGTCGCGCTGATGCCTGTTGGCACCTGGCAGGTATTCTGGTAAGTAAACCAGTATACTTCTGAGATCCCGCCGTTGCGGAAAGCACCGAGATCTTCCGCACCGTTCTTCATGACAGCACGCACACGCCAGGCATATTTCTTACCGGGGATCAGTTGCGGCTTGCTCGCATCATATAAATAAGTGGTGGTAGAAACATTATCGGTAAACAGAACCGGCTGCGATAGGAACGCTGCTTCCGGGTTGATATTAGGATCATTCACCTCAACGATCGAGAATTGATATTCCGTGGTGAATGCAGCATTCGGACTGGCCGTATGTCTCGGCGTCCAGTTGAAGATGAGGTTCTGCGGAAGGTTCGGCGTTACAGATTCTCCCTTGCGCGGCAGGTTCAGCATCGGCGGTTCACTCATCGTCATCCAGGCATAGGCACAACCCTTTGAGCTGACAACCGTACCCGTAGCTATTTCTACCGCTTCAATACAAAAGCTGTAAAGACCTTCGGGAAGTTTGCCGGTCTGCTCATACTGCTCACGGCTGATACCGCTGAACTCAAGATTGTTCGGGTTGAAATACTGCGTCAGATCCTGTGGTGTCACATAGTACGGCGCGCCACTGTTCAGGCTTAATGACGGAAACGTCACATCTTCCCGCGTGCGTAAACGCAACGCCTGGCTTTCAATGATCATCCGTAGCCGGACTGTTACAACCGGTCTTTGCAGATCACGGTTGAGCAACATGATGCGCAGCTTTTCAGCGCCCGCTACTGTCGGGCTGTAATACTCACTTACCTGCAGACTGTACGGGGGCAACAACTGTGAGTTGACCTGTACAGGATACTGTTGCGCACGCAGTGCAACAGTGAGACTTAACAGCCAAACAAGGGCCAGGATATATTTCTTCATAAGATATTGACTGATGGATTTAAAGAACCTTCTTCAGATACTTTGCTGGTTTTCCCGGTTTATAGTATAACAACTTTGTGAACAAAATTTCCTTTTGCCGTCTCGATCACGAGCACATATGTACCAGGAACAATGCTGCTTCCAAGGCTATACGGTATCGTGTAAGTTGAAGCGCCCTCCACCACTCTGTCATCCACCACGGCATTCGATAATACATTCACCATTCTCAATCTAGCTTTCGTCGTCGCATTGAATTGCAGCTCGGCATTGAACTGACCATTATTCGGGTTCGGATACACCCGGAAGAATTTCAGGAATGCTTCCGCCTGTGTACCAGGGATCGCCAGACCTGTTTTTGATGATACGATCACAGGCTTCGTCACTTCATCAATACAACCACTGCTATAGAATGCGCGCATCGTCACATTATACCTTCCTGAATCCGCGAAACGCAATTCACAGGATCCGCGGTTCTGGGCTGATACGCTGACACCGGAAACATTCGGCACGAGCCAATGAACACTATCCGGCATCGGCTGGCTGATATTCAGCAGTACCACGTTCTCCTGCACAAAAGTCTGTGTGGAAACAAGGAACTCTGTTTGTATGGTTGAAGAAACCGGTGTTAGCACCACCGTATCTTTTTTGATACAATTCAAAGAATCCTGGATGGTAACGATATAAGAACCAGCTTGTGTGATCGTTGCGAGCGCCGTATTGTTTGTATAACCGTTTGATGACTGCCAGCTGTACTGGATGTCGGAGCGGCCTGCGACCGTTGCGTCCAAACGAACCGTCTGACCAACACAGATCTTCCTGTCCACACCTGCATTCAATGTGATCGGTGCGGGATTTACAAAGTCGACCGTGTCGCTCGTGAAACATCCGTTCGCGTCCGTCACCGTGTACCAGTAACGTCCCGGGCAAAGATTAGAGATCGATGTACCCGTCGCTCCTGTATTCCAGCTATAGGTATAAGGAGCCTGACCACCGCTTACAGATAATGACACGGAGCCATCGCATTTACCTGCACAGGTGATCCTGCTGACCGTTTTATTCGCTATCACCTGCACCGGTGATGTTACGATCGCCTGTTGTGTTGCCTCACATCCGCGGGCATCACGAACAAGAACGATGTATTTGTTACCAACAAGGCTATCTGCCATAGCTGCATTATCACCATTGCTCCAGCTGTATGTGTAAGGAGCGATACCACCGGACGCTGTTGCCCATGCACTGCCGTTCGCTGATGAATAGCAGGTAGCCGATTGTACAGAAGTACTCACTGCCAGTACCGCAGGCGGGTTCAGCGTATATTGCTGGGAGGTTACCGTGTTATCATACTTATCCCTGATCTGCACCTGGTACACACCGGCACCGATATTAGACAACACACTATCCGTCACATTCAGATCAACCGGATTTCCGCCTACCACCTTGAACCATTTGAACAGGTAACGAAGACTATCTATCTGATGTCCCCCTGCCGGTTTAGCTAAAAGCTGCCCATCTTCTTTACCATAACAACTGATCGGCAAACTATCCACGATCGCTGCTGTCAGCGGCAATGGATTGATCATTCGCACCGCCACCTGTACGGTACATCCGTTTCTTATATAATTAGCCGAAGAGTCATATTTATTGTCATATGCATTGAACAGGTAAACTCCTCCCGGGAGGTTTGCCAGTTTAACACTGAAGATCCCGTCAGCACGGTTGATCAGCGTCCAGCTATGGATCGTCTGATTTGACGTCGAGTCTTTCCACTCGAATGAATATTTAAATCCTGCAGGGTTGACCGTTCCTCCTACAAGGTTGATCAGGATCTCTCCATTGGTGGCACCATTGCTGGTAACGGGTTTCACTTCAAGCAGGTCAAACATCAGTTCCTTTGCAGGTTCAGTGATCACAACGGGAACCCTGAGCTCGTTGCCTAATGAATCATATAACATACAACCTTTGTTATCACGCACGCTCACATAGTACGTTCCCGCTTTGAGATTATCGATCCATTCGTCAGCATAGGGCCCGACCGGGACAATATCTTCCACCGTCTGCACAAAGTTCTTTTGCGTCATCAGGCTATCTCCCTTGTACAGGAGATAGGTATGTATTCCGCTTCCACCCCGCGCGGATAATCTGAACTTGCCGCTGTTTCCGTCTCTACACCAGACGTTGCGGATATCACGGATCAGGAATTCGATTTTTGGAGGTTGTGTCACTTTGATAAAAGCATAGTGCTGCGGGTTACCTGTATAAGTGACAGAAGAATTCTCATTGCTCAATTCCGTTTCAAAATTGTCCGAGTTGGTAGATTCGAAACCTGGCAGGAATTCAATAGAGCTTACTGCGCGATAGAGATATGGCTGGCCATTCGCAGTTCTGGAACTGACAGAAACCTCTACTTCATTTCCGAAATATCGTCCTATCATTGATAGCAGGTAAGTAGAAGCAGGCAATTCGTTCTTCCAGGTAAATTCATTTAAGCCGTTCAGTTCCGAAGGCTTGATGTTGATCGAGGAGAACTGCCGGAATTTTGCGGTATCATCTAAAAACAGGTTCAATTGTTCTCTTGATAGAAGAGAGCGGTTGAACTTGACTTTTATCCCTCCGTTATAACCGCCCCAACATGTATTCGGCACGACGGACCAGCTCAGGATCTTTGGAGCAGAGATCCGGTGTGTCATTTTCAATACCTGTGGATTCCCGGATCCGGATGCGCGGATATATACGGCGGTGTTGTGATAAGATTGCCAGTACTGACCGAACAGATCCTGTCCGGAGATTTGAACCGCGTTTGACCCTCTGTAACAATTGGATGGTATCGGCTGCCAGGGACCTTCCGATGAATAAGGAGAAAACTCCCAATTGTAGATGGTGCCCGTAGCAGTTAGCATTACAAAATCATGACTCGGCAGATTATTGGTATTGTCAAGCCAGGGCAATACGCGGATACGTACCGACATGGGATTGATCCCATACCGCTCAATCGTTGTATCGAAGAACGGATACCGGAGATCTATCGTTGTATACATATCAAAAGCCTCCGGGTTATAGTAATACTCACAGTCATCGCCGGGTGGCGGAATATTATTTACAACCGGCGTTTCTCTCGCCGCTGAGCCTCTTGCAGTATCCGAGCCCCCTGATCTGCTTACCTCTATCGGACCTGGTGGCGGATCTCCGGGACACCATGTGTAACTATAACTGTGCGAATTCCGGATCTCAATTTTCATTGGCTTATTAGCATCTTCCACTACGAAAAAACTATCCACCTTTCGGCCGGTCCCAAACATATTGAGGGAACGAACGGAAGAATTGTCCGTTTTTTTATAATTGAGAGACAGCTTTATATTCGAAATACCTTGCTGATTAGGCGTATAGGTCAACCTTTCAACTACGACAATACTCTGCGCAGGCTTGATCTGTGCCAGCAACGAAGCCGCCGAACACATCAGGAGGCAGAATAATAAGATTATTTTTTTCATAGTTCCGGATTCAATTATTTTAATAAACGACCGTCTTAACCTGCATATCAGAATAACCTCCATCACTGAACACCGCTCTTATCCCGTATGTATATTTTGTGTTGACAAGAAGATCTTTATCGGCAAATGAAGTCGCTGTCCTGTTGTCGATCACTTTATACAATGAAATTTTCTGCTTGTCTCCGCCCCGGTAAAGCTCAAAAGATTTGATCATGCCATTCTCGGCCATGGCAGACCATTCAACAGCGATCTCACGTAACTGCCTGTCCACACCCAGCTTCAGCTCATTGATCTTCCCTCTTACTTTCACAGGAATGTAAACAGTGAGGGGTTGTGCAGGTTGCGACTCAAGCGAACTGCTATCGACCGCTATCACTGTATACGCATAATTTCCGCCCGCTTTGATACTATCCATATAACTGATCTCCTTTGCAGAAGACATGGTGTCCTTTATTTTCTCCCACTGATTCATTCCATTTATGTTCTTCCGATAGATCACGTGCTTCACCACATCTTTCGAGGAACTTGGCGTGATCCGGATCCTGATCCCATGATCATTCAATTCATAGCCAGCGATCACGGCATCTGACGGCGGTATTACATCCGGCTTGAGCAGCAATAAAGGCTGACAATATTTCGATTGGTTATATCTCCTGTCAACCGCCGCCACTGCATAGTAGATCTCCCGGTTCAGGCTGTTCACACTGATGGAATCAATGAATGAATTCCCCTTCCATGCAGTATCCTGAACCAGTGAAAATTCATTATTAAGTGAAGAGGACCTGTAGATCATGTACCCCATCAGGTCTTTCTCCGCATTACGGCTCCAGTCGAGATACACTCGCCCAGTACTGTCGATCCTGCCTTTTAATGCAATCGGAACAGACGGCGGAACAGAATCTTCCGGCTGCACCATGAACGGATAAGACCTTCGGATCTCTCCGCCTCTTTCCAGCACTTCTACCTGCACATAGGAAACAATACCAGGATCAAATTCGAACGAACGTTTTCCCACCGGAATTGAATCGATCAGCGAAGCATATGTGCTGTTCATTGAAGAAGCCTGGCTGAGCGAAAACTTCACGATCGCGTCATTCAATGAATCCGGGAAATCCCAATAAACAGTATATCCTTTTTTGGATGGAAGTGCTTTTGTGATAAAAGGATTAACACCTGAAGATTTTAGCCCACTGCCGGCGATCACATTAGAAGGTTCACCCACTTCACCAAAGGCTGATACACCACGGATCCGGTAATAGTATTTTTTGTCGTTATGCTGTAGCGTATCGAAATAAGTAAGCATCTCAGCATCCTTTGCATCATCTGCCGTCATATTGGTATATGGCTTATCAGTGATGCTCTTAAAATCCTTTCCATTCTCAGAACGTTCAACATAATACGAATTATACAAGGTGCGCTGTGTTTTGAAATTCCAGCGAACTGATGCGATCTTATCTCCAAAATCAACCTTGCTGAGACGCGGAGCCGGAAGCGGGTAGTGATCTTTCAGACTGATATATACCACTGCCGGCTCGATGTTCATGATAGCTGGTGGAACAAGAGACCTGATCCTGTAGAAATACGCTTCATTGGGTTTTACTTTCGCATCAAGCCAGCCAAGCCCGGCCATTCTTGCTGCGCGGAAACTGTGATCTGCCCCGTATAATGCCATGGTATAGCGCTGCTCAAGCTCACCTGCCTGGATCAGGATGTTCTGCGCGCCCTGCTCTCCCATCTCCATTCCGAAAGTTTCCCCATAAATAGCTTGTGCGATCACTGCAGCATAGTCATCTCTTTCCAGCATTACTGAATCCCATTTTTCCAGCTCCTGCGGCCTGATGATCCCATCACCTTTCAGCAGCTCTGGCTTTGGCAGTGCCTTCCCGTCACGTGCAACAGTATATCGCTCTATCGCATAACCATATTTATTACACAGCTTCCATGCATTGGGATCATCCGGAGCCCAACGCAATAATATCCTGTCTTTAAGGGCACGACCGGCCATCAACACCTTCTTTGCAGGTAACTGCTGAGGCGGGGGAGCAGCTGGCTTTACCACTTTATTCGTTTTCGGTTGCTGCCATGCCAATGCAGGCAGCATCATACCCGTAAATAAGATAGACAGTAATACTTTCATGGCTTTCTAGTCAATTGGATTTTTATAAATGAACACTGCACTACTTGCGCCCGCAGGGTTGCCCGGAAGATTTAGCTTAAAGATCACCGGATAGTTCCCCTTACGGAGGAATGGGAATGGACTGGCAATGATGTTGTACACCTCGCCCGGGATCTGCGACAATTGCGCTTCGCTCAGATCCTCATTATACCCATCGCCTGAACACTCAAAGTATAACGACTGGTTATATCCGTAGTTATTGTATCCGTACGGATCATACGGATCTACATATCCGCAATCTCTGACAGGATGAGGATTGGTTGGCGGTGGCGTATAAATATTCAGATAATGATTCAGCATCTGAGCCTGCAGGCTACGCATATCCTGGTTGTAGAACTTCGGCAGGTCGTAAGCAAAAGGGAACCTTCTCGAAATAAACTCGTCATACTGAGACACGCCCATTCTTTCAATGTAAAAGTCCAATGGCGTGATCGCATGGATCGGAGGCACCCCGATCTGCGCAAGCTTACCCGTCCTGGTGATCGGGAACGCATGCGGTGTAGCATTGCTTACAGAATACGGCGCTGTGAACGGAACCGTCGGATAGATCAGTGGCTGAATGGTCTGCGTATAGAACGGATCATTCGCCACGTCCGCTGTTCCTATGATCAGCGCGCTGCTTGCGTAGGTCGTGCTATCCAACTCCTGTATATCGAATGGCTCGAACGGCTGCAGATCCGCCTGCAGGTTGATCACGTCTGAAGATAGACGTCCGATCACACCCTGTGTAACATTCAACGACTGGATCTTCGCAGCAAGCGTTGCAAACTTACTTGTACGGAACGCCACTTTGATCACCGGTTTTGTCATGATCTTCGATCCGTCATTTTTGAATCCCCACATCTCGTACGTATAGTTCGACTCCGGCTGGAGTTTATCCGATCTCGTAAATGTGAATTTATTTCCGCCAAAACTTGCTCCTGTACTGTCTATCGTTTGTCCCTGCTGATTTCGGAAATAAACTTTCCAGTTATCATACACACCGAAGTTTGAATAATTCTGATCCATGTTCACATTACCCGGCACATTCTCTCCATAAAAATAGTAATGCTGCCCGTGGAAGGGATACATATGCACGATGGCACTGTTGGGAATCGTATCAATTTCATTACCCGTAGTGAACGATTGCTCATCCAGCTCATCCACCTTTGTTCCATTTTCAGAGAGCACCGACCAGATGCCATTTTTGAACTGCTGGTAAGTGAAGTACGCTTTCACCTTATACTTCGTATTCGCTTTCAGAATAGAAGAAGGGATCAGTGTAACAGACGACGTATCGCTTGAATATTTCAGGCTTGTTTCAACCACCTGACCCGTGATCGAATCGATCAGCTGAGCATATTCCATTTTAGGCATCAACCTTTCCTCGCCCTCATCTGTATACAATTCAAACAGCTTACCGGGCTTGATCACGAAGTTTACTTGCGGACGTGCGATCACCGTTACCTTTGTTGCATTCGGTGCAGGCGTGATCGAACTTACGATCTTAAAGTTATCGTAGTCAGAACCGCCTTCATTGGTGCTTTCCAGCTGGCATTGCTCACCAAAGCTCATCTTCAGACCAAGGTTTGCCCTGATCAGCCCTCCGAGCACTTCTACCCTGATCATGAATTCTCCGCCAACCCATGTCGGGTTTGGCAGCTTCGCCTGGAGCAGGCAGGCAGCGGAACCTTTGATGATCTTGATCTTTTTTTTGATGAACCCAAGCTTGATCTGCACACCGGCTTCACCTGCGAGGTAAGCATAGGCCTGGCCCTGGGCATACCATCCATTGATCCCGATCTCAGACCTGTTCGGACACATTAACCCTTTTGTAAACATCACATCGAAACCAATCCCAGCCTGGAATTTTGCATAGAGGAACAGGAGACGCATGTCGCCTGTATTAACAGATACGCTTGCGCCAAATGCCATCCCCTGCCCCAATTGCAACTGGAATGGATTGATATTATTCTGATAGACCTGGCCATCTTTCAACAGGGAGGTAACTTCCTGCGGAGCTCCCGGGAATGCCGGAATATCATGCCCGATCATGAAATAAGAAGTAGTACGGATATTAAGCGGTCCTACACCGATCTGTACACCCATCCTGTTCGTAGGAGTTCCTGCATGCAGGAACCATTTATCCGGTCCAATATAAAATACAGCTCCGCCGGCACGGTTATTCGCTCCAATACCTTTCAATACACCGCCACCGACATTCAGGTATACATCGAAGTTGGCGGAAAATGTACTGTTCTGAAAATCACACATGATCCCTACATAAGCAGATAAACCGCTTGTACCAGGCGTCTTCCCTGAAACAGGTGTGATCGTTGTTTTGGCAGCCTCTGTTGGCTGATACATTTTTGTTGCGATCATTGCATCTGTTAACGGCGAAGCATTTAACTTCTGCTCGATGTTATCAAGATCCTGTTTCAGTTCTGTCAGCAATCCTGAAGCAGGATTGAACAGATCTGAACTAAGCAGATGCATATAGCCATAAATGCCCATATAGCGCAGGCCCCCGCCACTGTTGAAACCGATCTCAAGAGAAGCTCTCCCTTTTGCCACATCTTCCTTTACGGCGCTGAACAGCAGCGAAGCACGCAAACCTAACCCCGCCGTGTTGTCGGGCACATAGTCATACGCGGTTGGTAATTGTGCAGTGTTTCCACTAACACGTTTCATATTATAGAATGCACCACCGCCAATGCCGTTTACCACAACAGCCGGAGCAACCGGTATACCACCTGGTATTTTTGTCATCGCATCGAAGAACCAATAACGGTAATTGCCACTGCCGAAAACGGCAGCAGCATTTATTTCCAGACCGTTCAGGGTCGGCATTTTAACAGCCAGTGACCCACGGAAACCATCGTTAAATACAGGATCGTTGTTCATGAACTGAACATGCCCCTCCAGTTGAAATGCACCAAAATCAGCATTGATAGCTACTTCATTCACTTCCACTTTATCAAACTTCCAGTGATCTTCCGTTTGCGGATTCATTTTTGCAACGAGCGTAACACCCGTGCTACCGGTGATCTTACCATTTTGAAGATTCAGGTTTACATTGAAACCCAATCTCGCTTCGCTATTCTGTGCCGTAAGATTGATATTATCCACAAACACAGGGAAGTTTGCAAGTTTCACCGCGCCATTATAGCCAAAATGCCCGATGCTTATATATGGAGCAGTTGACTTAAGATGCAGTTGCTGAAATTCAATATCCTTGAATTCTCCTTTCTGATTGCCCGTTGCTTCCGCATCCGCCGCATTCATCCTCTTCAATCCAATGTTCATATACCCATTCAGCATCGCCTCTGCTTCAAGCTGATCACTGTTTCCCTTTAACAACACATATGAGTTCGGGAGCAAGGTTGTTCTCGCCTGAAGAAAATCAAAACCAAGCGTATCTTTTGAACGGACAGAACAAACATAGTCGCCACTCGCAGAGATGTAAGCAGAATAACCAAGCTTACGGGAGTTTTCACTTTGAGAAATGGGCAAACCGATGCTTCCACCGAATCCTGCACTCCTCAGACTGTTTGCTTCGATGCCGATGCGAATGCTATCAACTGAAAGAGGCCAGCCGGATGCGC
Source organism: Terrimonas ginsenosidimutans (assembly GCF_022012415.1). Classification (GTDB taxonomy): domain Bacteria; phylum Bacteroidota; class Bacteroidia; order Chitinophagales; family Chitinophagaceae; genus Terrimonas_A; species Terrimonas_A ginsenosidimutans. Next base: position 9,346 of record NZ_JAKLTR010000025.1, on the reverse strand, counting down.
TGCCCTTTTGAAAGTTCAATATGTTCTCTGCATAGAACTTACCAGAAACTCCATTGTTATCGATCAGCAGATCATTCACACCGAACGTGATCTTCTGCCCCGTTGATTTGTCTTTAAAAGCATTCGGAAGCGTCACTGTAATATCTTTTGCATAGATCCCGCGCCATGTCTCAGGGTTGGTCTGGCTTACATATTTTTCCCGGTAGCCTGCCGGATACACCACATTGCCATTCTGTGTGTCACTGAAATCAAAAATGGCATTGGATATCCCGATATCAATTCCCTTGAGATTGGCGATCTGGAACTTGTTTGCAAAACTCACGTCCGCCAGGATATTATTCCAGTCGCTCACCAGTGTGGCAAATGAACCTTTTACAAATCCGCTCGCGATCACCTGTCCGTTATTATCAACCGGTATAAATAAAGAACGGGGAAACTGCACATCTGCGGATATCTTCAGCTCTTTGAAACCATTACAGTCGATGGACAAATACGTTTGATCCAGCGGCAATCCGGTTTGTGTGTCAAAACCGCCCTTCAATACCAGTGCGGCATTGCCATTATTGATCGGAACATTCAGGTTACCCAGCAAGGCGAGTTTGCCCGCACCGATAATCCCTCCGCGCTTGGATAATTTCAAACCCGTTATCCCGAAATAGATCTCTTTGGGCTCCTGCGGAATTGTAAGCTTTGCAAACACAGTCAACTCCGCATATCTCGAAGTAAAAACTGCACTGCTTACAGCGATCGTCAGAACCGAATTACCAACTTTCTTTTTCATACCGATCGGTAACTGATTCAGATCCGATGGAGTCAGGATGTCTACAAAGCTGTTAGCACTTTCTACTTCAGCAAGACTTGCCCTGGCCTTTGACTTCAACTCCTCCGATTTGGGATCACCATTCACCTCATCAAAAAATGATTGAGGAAAACCACTTTCAGGCTGAAAAGTGAATTCACGAACAGCCTGATCGATCGATGGGAAAGACCTGAATGCGACTTCTCCCGGATTCACTGCTTTTGCCTTCGTTGAATCAGTAAATCCATTCGCTGAACATGCGGCTGAAACAAGAAGCAGTAAAGAGATTACAATGTTTAGTTTTTTCATAAGAACTGGAAACCTTTAAATATGATTCTCCTATGGATCTGCGATGACATACCAATTCCATCAACCATGTTTTGTTTTGCAAAACAGGATGCACCTGTTGTTTACCACAACAAGTCATTTCTTTATGAGAAATAGTTTACTGGAAACTGCCTCCGGATATAAATTCATTTTCCGATGCATCATCTTTCCCCTGAAACAATGCAGCATCACGGATGTGACTGTGCAATTGAGTAGCGATTCTCATGCGATTGATGGTTTGGTTTTTTCTAAGAATAATAAATTAATGCTGATCTGCTATTTAATCTTTTGTTTTGAAACAGACTTTTTTATCTCAACATTCTCTTTCCTCAGTTCTTCTACCTGTTTCTGTAACTGGATTGTATATAATGTAAGCTCTTCGATCTTCTGGAGAAGTAAAACCTGCGTATCTCCGAGATCTACACCATTCTTTTCAACTTCTTTTGCAGAAGGAATTCCTGGCAAGTGCTTATGCTGTTGGATAAATTGTTCAACTTCTGCCAACGTCGGTAAAGTATAATCTTTCTCAAATACATGATCAGCCCACCCCGATTGAGTCACCTTTACCTTTTTTGCACCGATATCTCCGTTAACAGATAGTTTATATGTCGGAGTAGTTGTGCCTATACCTACGTTGCCACCGTTTCTATTAATATAGGTATTGTCCGAACCATAATTAACAGACAGAGGCAGATCCCGGTTAGCACCATAATCATAAGCGGATACCCCAAAATAACCACCACTTACACCTACATACGCAACGCGATTTGATTCAGCAGTAACAGCACCAATCACGTCTTGTCCCAAAACCCGGAACTGTCCGTTCGGATTTGATGGCATCGATCCGACTCTGAGGTACGTATTTCCTTTTATCTCACCATTTACATGCAGGCGTGCTTCAGGAGTACCTGTTGCAATACCAACATTTCCACCACGATTAAAGATCATCACAGGATTCCAATTGATAGGCTGATTAATACCGGTCGACATACCTCCATCATAAAACCCAAATGTTCCGCCGTTAGCTATATAGCCCAGTGAAAATGCACCATATCCATACTGTCCTGAAGGCTGCGCGTATTCCGCATTTCCGTTACCCCAAAGATGGTCGCTACCTTTATAATTGATCTTCGATCCGAAGAAAAGGCCATGCGAACCACCCCATTGCGTTACTGCAATCTCTGCATGATCATAACCATCATCAACAATTACTTTGGAAGAGGCCTGAACTTCAGCCTGCACCTGGGAATAGGCGTGAAAGCCGCCGGCTAATAGAAACAATACTGCAGGCAGTACCTTAGAAGAGATCAGCGATGCTGATCTGTTTAAAAAAATGTTGGTCATAGAATATTGTATATGGATTCAATAGTACTGACACGTCAGCACACATCTCACCCGTTATTGGCCCAAATTATTAAAGGCAGGCAATATCACTTAGCTATTCAGCACACTCTGCTAATACTGGAAAATGGAAATTAACTTGCTTTTATTCGTAGTAATAAAAGGCTTTCAAACCAGCCTTAGCCAGTAGAACAAGTTAAATGGGTACAATAATAAAAAGTGAAAAGAGAGAGAGAAGAAACTGCTTCGGGCTGGTAGGGCTTGCGAAAGCTGCTGTGAAAATTCATGAGGTGGTTGTTTTGGTTCGTTCTGCTAAATTGAAAATTTTTTCCAGTTTCATAACGTAATCGATGAAAAAAAATTCTTCCTGATGAATAAAAAAGAAAAAATACCCAATCAAAAAATAGTAATGTTACCAATGAAAATAATGATGGATATTTTTTTGATGATTAACACTTAGTGAAAATAAAATGCGACCTAAGCACACCTAATAGAAAACACTTACCAATAAATTCAAGAATAATTCTCCTTGTTGTTAGCCCCTGAATGTTTCTCACGATGTCGTGAATTTCCTCCTCAACTTCCTATAAGCTCCCGCTCTTTACATCCAGCCTGAAAGCAAAGCATAGAAAAGAAAAATTTGCGCAGCCAAATAACTGCACGTATATTCGCAGTCAAATGACTGCAATATGGATTTAAGAAGAGACGTTTTCCAGGCAATAGCCGACCCGACCAGGAGGGCGATCCTTACCCTCGTCGCCATCCAGGCAATGACCCCGGGTGCCATTGCTGAACAGTTCGACTCCTCCAGGCAAACGATCTCCAAGCATATTCAGATCCTGACTGAATGTGAACTGCTGAAACAGGAGCAGAATGGCCGCGAGATCTACTATCACTTCAATCCCAAAAAGATGAAAGAGATCGCAGACTTTATTGAGCCTTTCCGGACCATGTGGGATGACCGCTTCAACAAGCTGGAAAGCATCATGAAGAAATATAAAACAAAGAAATAACGCTATATGGAAAGAAAGACAAAAGTGATTGCTGAAGAAGGCAAACAATATCTTACGATCACGAGAGAGTTCGACCTGCCGGTTGAGCTGCTGTTCAAAGCTTACGAAGACCCTGAGATCGTATCGCAATGGATGGGTACAAAAGTGATCAAGCTCGAAAACAAGCAACATGGAAGCTGGCAGTTTGAAACATCAGATGCCAAAGGCAATGTCGTCTTCCAGGCGCATGGAACGATCCATGAATTCATTCCCGGTCAGAAGATCATCCGGACCTTTGAAATGCTGAATGCCGGATTTGATGTTCAACTGGAGTTCCTCGAATTCGAAAAACTGACAGAAGAGACAAGCAGGCTCAATATCCACACTGTATACAAAACACCGGCACTCCGCGATGAAATGCTCAAACTGCCGTTCGCTTATGGGATCAATATGGCGCACGACCGCTTACAGGAAGTACAGGCTCAGTTCATCCGATAGATGATCAGGGTACTCACCTCAGCTGTCAAGGCATGACCATAGCAGTGCAGGAGTAACCCAAAGTGCGTGCAGGTCCGCAAACAACGCAAGGGCTTCGCTATGAAAGATTGATTTCTTTGCGTACTCTGCGATCCTTTCGCCCTTTGCGATACTCCCACACCAGTCAAACCTCAGGCCCGGCTCACCCCGTCCGTCCCTCGATAGTCAACCATAAACACAACCATATGTCAAAAAGAAACAGGATCATCTATTGGATCGCCACCGGCTGGCTGGCTTTAGGTATGGTGTCGACCGGCATAGTCCAGGTACTTCAACTGAAAGAAGAAACTGAATTCATAGAAAAACTCGGCTATCCCTCCTACCTCATCCCCTTTCTCGGTGTGTGTAAAATTCTTGGGATAATTGTCGTTCTTATTCCTAAATTTCCATTATTAAAAGAATGGGCATACACAGGATTCTTTTTTATGATGTCCGGCGCTGCTTTCTCCCATATAGCCGCTGGCAATCCGGTGAAAGACATACTGCCGTGTCTGTTGTTGATCGTCCTGACTGCATTATCCTGGTATTTCCGTCCCCTGAACAGAAAGATCGTTTCAGTTAAATAAACAATTGGTATGAATCCCAAAGTCGATTTCTTTTTTGACAAAGCCACTACCTGGAAAAAGGAAGTAGAGCAATTGAGAAGTATCATTCTCGACTGTGGACTAACTGAAGAATTAAAATGGGGATGCCCCTGTTATACGCATAACAATACGAACCTCGTTCTGATACATTCCTTCAAGGAATATTGTGCTGTCCTGTTCTTCAAAGGCGCATTGCTGAATGATCCTAAAGGACTGCTGATACAGCAATCGCAAAATGTGCAATCAGCCCGTCAGATGCGCTTCACCGATCTGAAAGAGATCGTAAAGCAACAGCGCAACCTGAAGGCATATATATATGAAGCTATCGAAGTGGAGAATGCGGGTCTGAAAGTCACCTTGAAAAAAACATCCGAATACAGCATCCCCGAAGAATTTCAAAAACGGCTGAATAAAAAAGCAGCATTGAAGAAAGCATTTGAAGCACTTACCCCGGGAAGACAGCGTGCTTACCTGCTCTATTTCTCTTCAGCAAAACAGCAAAAAACAAGAGAAGACAGGATAGAAAAATACATCCCGCTGATCATGGACGGGAAAGGATTGAACGATTGAGCCGGTCAACTGGCCCACGATCCTGCAACCTGACATCAATAACCCATTCTAAACAAAACTTTATGGCGACGAAAAAATCTTCTCAAAAAAAGTTACCTGCATCTCAGGCAGCGGAATTGATCAATATACTCAGCACCCGCTTCGAAAAATACAAGACCCGGCATAAAGGAATAGAGTGGAGTAAAGTGCAGGCAAAGCTTGAAGGAAATCCGGAGAAATTATGGTCGCTCAACGAAATGGAAATGACCGGCGGCGAGCCTGATGTTGTAGGCTATGATAAAAAAACGGATGAATACCTCTTCTTCGACTGTTCACCGGAAACTCCAAAAGAAAGAAGAAGTGTTTGTTATGACCGCGAAGCCCTGGATTCACGTAAGGAACATAAACCAGCCAACAGTGCAGTGGACATGGCCGAAGAGATCGGCATCGAAATACTAAACGAAGACGAATACCGTGAGTTGCAAACGCTCGGTGCTTTTGACCTGAAAACCTCCAGCTGGATCAAAACACCGGAGAAGATCAGAAAGCTGGATGGGGCATTATTTTGCGACAGGAGATACGATACGGTGTTTGTGTATCATAATGGAGCTTCTTCGTATTATGCAGTGAGAGGGTTCAGAGGAATGCTGCGGGTGTAGATGCCAGCTTCCTGCTCTCTCTAAACAATTTTTCTTCTATCGTCAAAACCCGGCTTACAAAAGCATCGGTTCAGCTGGCAGACCATCAAATTCGATCTACCACTAATGATTTTTAAAGACCTGTTCAAGAAATCTCCCGCCGCTGGATCTGTTTATCATTGTCATTGATTTATTAGCTTTATTATTTCTAATGCAATCCCTTTTGCCGAAGCCGGATTTTGCCCGGTGATCAACCTTCCGTCGGTAATTACATTAGCCTGCCAATTGGCTGCTGCCTTAAACAAAGCACCTCTTTCAGTTAGTCTTGATTGCAGCAGAAAGGGAACGATTGTTTCATTGCCCCCTTCTTTCTCCTCACTATTGGCAAAGGCGGTCAACTGTTTTCCTTTTACCAGGTACTCGCCATTGCTTAGCTTAACATCTACCAGTCCGGCAGGACCGTGACATACCGCCGCAACAATACCTTTTCGTTCATAAATTGAACGGGTAATATTCATTAGAGCCGCATTACCGGGAAAATCCCACATGGAGCCGTGGCCACCGACAAAATAAATGGCTGTATATACAGATGGGTTGATCTCCTCCGGTTTTGCCGCATGTGTAAAACGATAGTATGCGGTCGGGTTTTGAACAAACCACAAGCTGGCAGCATCATTCATATCCGCCCCGTACATACGGGTGCTCCCGCCTTTCGGGCTCACAAAATCTATTTCAAATCCTGCTTCTGCTAAAGGCTTATACGCATGGCTTACTTCGCCAAGATGCAGACCGGTTTTACGTCCGGTATTTCCCATCTCTTCATGGCTGGTAAGTACAAAAAGGATGCGCCGGGTGCTGTCAATACGCTGTCCAGAGAAAGTTTTTATCGCTATCAGCCATTGATCCCCCATCTTCAGCAAATTGATGTAATCAGCTAATTTCCGGTGCGGATATTCCAACTCAATTTTGGCCTGCGCGGCTGTGCCCAGAATATCAATGGATATAATACGGGAGATACAGTTGGCCTTTATACCTTGTTTAGAACCATTTACATAATCCTTTACCGGCCAGATGGTATATTCACTATCGTTTTTCATATAACGCAGTTCCGCCGTGGGATGAAAAGCACTTGCAAGCAGCGCCGTATCGCCATTATTTCTTCCGTTGAGGTAACGCCAAAGCGTTTCCCTGATCAGTTGTTCATCTGATGATACCTTCTGGGTATACGCCATACCGGGAAACAGCAGACATACATACAGTATTAGCTTCCGCATCTTTTTGTTGTTGAATAGTAAATCAGGAATTTGAAACAATTGCTGTGAATAGTACAGCGTAATTTAGGCTGGAAAATTCACCACGAATCCGTAATTCAACAACTCCCCGGTTCTATTCAATAACTCGGGTAAAGCCCGGATTTTCCCGGCAAATAAGATGGTATTTTTGAGGGCGAAAGAAGCATTTAAAACATCAAATGAGTACATTGCAGACAAAACGTTTTGTGAAACACAGGCATATTTTTATTGAAGTTGTCTGCTGGCTCTTTGCCTACGTTTTGTTTAGTTTCTACCTGACCCAAAGGCTGGGAAACCTTGCTTATGCCGTAAGCATCTCGACTTCAGCCTTCCTGTTCTTTACTGCGATCGTTTACACTTATTCTCTTTGGCTTTATCCCCGGTATTACCATAAAAATCGAAAATTACTCTTTGCACTCATTGCACTTCTCTTCCTCGCCGTAATGTCCTTTCCAAGGCTTTTAACAGAACTGGTCTTTTTTAAAACCGTGTTCAGTGGAAATACATTCTTTTCTGCAGGCCGTTCACACCTGTCATACATCATAACGACCAACAGCCTGGCATTGCTGATAGCCATATTACTGAAAGGCGCAAAGGAAGCCGCACTACTCAGGTCAAAACAAGCTGAACTTGAAAACAGGCAATTGCTTACGGAATTGAAACTGCTCAAAGCACAGCTGCATCCTCACTTTTTATTCAATGCGCTGAATAATATTTATTACGAAGTATATAAAGAAAGCCCTAAAGGCGCATTATTAATAGAAAAACTATCAGATATGATGCGATTCTTTCTGCATATTACCTCGAAGGAAAGAATCGACTTGAGGCATGAAGTTGAATTTATCCGGAATTATGTTATGCTGGAACAAATACGGTTTGATGATAGCCTCCAGATATCTTTCACGGCAGAAGAAACTGCTTCTGCCAATATTCCTCCCATGCTGCTGGTACCACTTGTTGAGAATGTATTTAAGCACGGTATTGATAAGTTAGAAGGATCGAACCAGATAGAATTGGAACTGAAGACAGATAATGGGTTTATCATATTTAAAACGAAGAACAGGTTGCACCTGCACAATGCATCGAACGAGAACAGCACCGGCCTGGATAACTTAAGGGAAAGACTGAATATTCTTTTCCCCACTAATTATAGCTTAACAACAGAAAGCATAAACGGCTATTACTATTCAGTTTTAAAAATTCCTGCTGCTTGAAAATAACCTGCATTATAGTAGATGATGAGCCTAATGGTGTAAAACTTTTAAGTGAGTATGCGGCTAGTATATCAGCATTGGAAGTAAAGGCACATTGCTCCAATTCAAAACAAGCATTGGAGGCTATAGAGCAATACAATCCTGACATTGCTTTTCTTGACATTAATATGCCCGGCATTTCCGGTATTGATCTGGCAGCGCAAATTAACGGCAATACAGGCATCATCTTTACGACTGCCTATGCTGAGTATGCCGTTATCAGCTACGATTATAACGCCATTGACTACCTTTTAAAACCCATCAGCCTTAATCGGTTCAAAACTTCTGTGGAAAAGGCAATTGCTTTCCTGCAGAACAGGAAGTTAAGGACGGAAGAAACACCTGCCACGCCTCAATATTTCTTCATAAAAACGGGGCAGGAAATGCTGAAGATCGACTTTACCGAAGTGATTTATGTCGAGGCATCGAAAGAGTATGCGATACTGCATACAGCACAGTCCAAACACTTTTATTACCGTCGTATGAAAGAGCTGGCTTTGCTTCTTCCCGCCAATTTTATACGGATTCATCACTCGTATATTGTCAATCTGAATTTTATCACAAAGATCGAAACACAGCAGGTGTGTATTGGCGATCACTATTTTCCTGTCAGCGCTACATACAAAAAAGATCTTTTCAGGGCAATAAAGGGCAGTACTATTTAGCATTGGGAAATCTCTATTAAAAAACCAGTCTGAATTTTCTGCGATAACAAAGGAAACGACCATGTTGTGCTCTGCCTCAGCACCGTAAGCGTTCTAAATTCTTAGCGCACCTGGCGCTTCCCTTGCGTCCTTTGCGATACGACGTCACTGCCGATGGCTGATGACCGATAAGCCGATTCGCCAAGCAGGAAACCGGTACGGGAGCTGAGGTGCCGCCTCCCCGGCCCGATCAAAATTTTTTAAAAAAATCCTCTTTTTTTTTTGGCAGAAAAGATCCAGCCCTTATCTTTGCACTCCCAATCGAAACAGGGACAAGGGAGTTTAGCTCAGTTGGTTCAGAGCATCTGCCTTACAAGCAGAGGGTCGGCG
>NZ_JAKLTR010000024.1 GCF_022012415.1 Terrimonas ginsenosidimutans | reverse complement strand
GATAAACGATAGCCCCACGCTTTTAATTTGTACACGAAGATCCAATTTATTACACCTCACTTGAATTCCGGACAACGGACAACGGTCAACGGTCAACGATAAATCCTTACATTTGAACCCTATGTACCTCCTCGCAACTACATTCTGGGAAAAAATCGAAAAGATAGACCAGTGGCTGTTCATCCAGGTGAACAGCCATCTGACGAACCCTGTGTTTGACCAGGTGATGCCATTCATGCGGGAGGCTTTGCATTGGGTGCCTTTGTACCTGTTCCTGATCGTTTTTGCCTTACTGAACTTTAAAGGCAAAGGCGCGTGGTGGATCCTGTTCTTTATCGTAACGGTTGCGTTGACGGATATGATCGGCAATTATGGCTTCAAACATAATTTCCAGCGGTTGCGTCCCTGCAATGACCCTGACTTTTTCATGCATGTGAGGCTGATGGTGAATCATTGCTCCTCGGGGTTTAGTTTTACCTCGAACCATGCGGCAAATCATTTCGGCATCGCTACCTTCTTCTATATCACTACCCGGAGCTGGTTGAAAAGATGGGCGATCGCCGGATGGGTCTGGGCAGGTATTATCTCGTATGCACAAGTGTATGTTGGTGTACATTATCCACTGGATATCCTCGGCGGAGCCTTGTTGGGCCTGCTTATAGGCACATTCACCGGTTCGGTGTTCAATAACCGGAACGGAATCGCTATCTTCGGGACACAACCAACAGTATCCTCTTAAATGGAAATATTGATATTAGCAGGTCTGATCCTGCTAAACGGACTTTTCTCGATGGCTGAGATCGCGCTGGTCTCTGCCAGAAAATCAAGACTTGAAGCACAGGCAGGCAAAGGTGATAAAGAAGCAAGAGAAGCACTGAACCTCGCAAATAAACCAGAAACTTTTCTATCCACTGTTCAAATGGGCATCACCGTGATCGGTATCCTGACGGGTATTTATTCCGGTGAAAAGATCACAGACGACTTTGCAGCGTTTCTAAAACAATGGCCATTTCTCGCCAAATACAGCTACGGCCTGGCGACGGTCATTGTTGTGATCATCGTCACTTATTTTTCGATCATTTTCGGAGAGCTGGTACCCAAACGCCTTGGCCTGACCAAACCGGAAGGCATTGCAAAAGCCGTGGCTAAACCGATGCGCATTCTGAGCCTAATCACCCACCCGTTCATCTGGCTGCTCAGCAAATCAAGCAATCTGATCATCAGCATATTCAGCCTGAAACCAGCCGACAATTCACTAACGGAAGAGGAGATCAAAGCGATCATCAGCGAAGGAACAGAACAGGGAACGATCGAAGAAACAGAACAGGAGATCATTGAACGTGTATTCCACCTCAGCGATCGTAATATCACCTCACTGATGACGCACCGCAGCGATATCATCTGGTTCAACCAGGATGATACCGAAGAAAAGATCAAAGAAAAGATCATGGGTGAACCGCATTCGATCTATCCTATCTGCGACGGGGAGATCGATAACCTTAAAGGAGTTGTATCGATCAAAGATCTTTATGTCAGTCCGGATAACCGCCCGTTCAAAGAACTGATGCAACCGGCCCTGTTCGTCCCGGAGAACAATACCGCCTTCCAGGTGATGGAGAAGTTCAAACAATCAAAACTTCATTCCTGCTTTATCGTGGATGAATATGGGACCATTTTAGGAATGATCACCCTGAACGATATCCTTGAAGCGATCATTGGCGACATGCCACAACCCGACGTTCCCGACTACGAGATCATCGAACGCGAAGACGGCACATACCTGGTTGACGCACAGATCCCGTTCTATGACTTCCTTACCCGCTTTGAAAAAGCAGAATGGATGAATGAAGGAGAACAGGAATTTGATACCCTGGCCGGATTCGTCCTGCACGAGCTGGAGCGTATTCCTCATACCGGCGACAAATTGGAATGGAAAGGCTTTACACTGGAGATCATCGACATGGATGGACACAGGATCGACAAAGTCCTGGTAAAGTTGAGTGATACATTGCGGGAGGAAATGGAAGAAGAGCGGGGATGATCAAGACCGCGGCCATCTCTTAGGAAAACATCGTGTCCATGAATAGACATCGTTTGCGGGCTCCATCCCAAAACGACTGTTCACAGCAGGCAGCTTTTTTCTTTTACCCTCCGGTCAAAAAGAAAAAATGGTCTCTTTCGCCGGGTAGTCAAGCTTCCCGCTTTTACGTTTCCCTCCAACAGTGATATGCATCAGACTGATCTGATCATCGAACAGATCATACATCAGCGTATTGGTAATGCCAATCGATTTTACAGATGCAACATTATCTACCTGGAAATAGCTATAGACCACATCCTGGTCTTTTTCGAAACCAAGAGCTGTAAAGGCTGCCGGCTTTCCATCAGCCTTTACGGATAAATGCTTCTGCACATAATCATTCACCAGTTTCTCCATCGCTGCCTTATCGGGAGGATTTGTCAGGTCCACTTTTGTCCTGTAATTCTGCGCCAGCACTTTCTCGAAATCGTCGGTAAAGATCTTGCAGCTGATCTCAAGCGTTTTATCCTGCGCATTATGATTGATCTCCGTTACGCTCAAATGGATCGGATGCTTCGTCCCTGCCTCTTCAGAAGCCTCATTCTTTGAAAAGATCATACACGTAATCAGTAACGACATCAGCCACTTATTGAACAATACCTCCATTGACATATTTTTTTTGACAGATACAAAACTCTGCCTTATTTTGAAACTTTCAATACAGACGGCAAATTACAGGGAAAGGTTCACCATTTTATGGAAGATTTTAGCTTTTATTTCGGGCTTGGCTGGGAGCATATTATCAGTGCTGACGCCCTCGACCATCAGCTTTTCATTGCTGCGATCGCGGCGATCTATCTGCTGAAGGACTGGAAACAAGTGCTGATACTCGTCACGGCCTTTACGATCGGTCATTCACTTACACTGGCCTTAAGCGTAATGGATGTGGTCCGCTTTAACCGCAATTGGGTAGAATTCCTGATCCCCTGTACCATTGTCATCACAGCATCCAGCAACCTGTTCCAGAGGAAATTCACGCCTCGCTCCATCCGGATCAATTATTTCATCGCATTGTTCTTTGGCTTGATACACGGAATGGGATTTGCAAATTCGATCCGCCCAATGCTGGCAAAAGACCAGGGCATCGTATCCAGCCTGCTGGGTTTCAACGTTGGCCTCGAAGCCGGGCAGATCGTTGTAGTTTTGATCCTGCTTTTGCTTGCGCAGCTGATCGTAAATGTTTTCAGAGTGGAAAGACGCGAATGGGTCATTTTCCTTTCCGCAGCCGTATTCAGCCTTTCAGTGAAAATGGCGCTTGAACGGATCGGATCGCTTTAGGTTGAAAGATTCTGCGATCGGATTCGATGGTCCGCCGCAGCGGATGATCGAACGTAGAGCTGACGTAAAAAAAGATATCTCTTTGTAAAGAATAAGATACTGATCAAAATACGAACATACAATATCGAGGATCGGACACCGATCATCGCCATAAACAAACACACATGAAAAAAATCACTCTCGCCCTGGCATTGTTGGTGCTTTCTGCTGCAGTGTATGCGCAGAACATCAAGAATAATCCCGGCAGCAATCATGGGAACAGCTTTGAGCAGCTGGGCACGATCATGCCTACGCCCAATGAATACCGCACAGCCAGCGGTGCTCCCGGACCTAAATACTGGCAGCAACGCGCCGATTATGATATTAAGTGCAGGCTGGATGAAAAAGCACTATTGCTAACGGGAAGCGAAACCGTTACGTATTTCAACAATTCGCCCACGACCCTTACCTATCTGTGGCTACAGTTGGATGAGAACGAACACAGCAGCATTAACAATGCAAACTACCAAACCAGCAACGCCATGTCGACCCAGGTAAGCACTGCTGCAATCGACAAAACAGAAGAAGCAAAAAAAGATAATGGCTATGGCTTCAACATCATCAAACTGACGGATGCTACAGGCAAGGCGCTGAAGTATACGATCAATAAGACAATGATGAGGGTTGAACTGCCCAGGACTCTTGTACCGAATCAGCAGTTTGTATTCAAACTTGACTGGAATTATAAGATCTCCGACCGCATGTCAAAAGGCGGACGTGGTGGTTATGAATATTTCGCGGAAGAGGGCAATTACCTGTTCACCATGGCGCAATGGTACCCGCGTCTTTGCGTATACAGTGATTTCCAGGGCTGGCAGAATCATCAGTTCACCGGCCGTGGCGAATTCGCCCTCACATTCGGCAACTTCAAAGTTCAAATGACAGTACCCGCCGACCACGTAGTAGGTTCTACCGGCGAATGCACGAACTATGCGACTACCCTGAATGCAACTCAGCTCGCCCGCTGGAAAAAAGCACAAACCAATTTCAACGAGCCGGTAGAGATCGTAACACTCGACGAAGCTAAAGCGGCAGAGAAGAACAAAAGCCAGGCAACTAAAACCTGGATGTTCAAAGCCGACAGCGTGCGCGATTTCGCATGGACCAGCAGCCGCAAATTCATGTGGGATGCCATGCCGGTAACGATCGCGGGAAAGAAGATCATGTGTATGAGTTTCTATGGTAAGGAAGCACACGGTCTTTATCGCCCATTCTCTACCAAAGCTGTTGCACACACCATCAAAACCTATTCAGACTTCACCATTCCTTACCCCTACCCGGTAGCTCAAAGCGTGGAAGCCGCAAACGGTATGGAGTACCCGATGATCTGCTTCAACTATGGCCGCACTGAAAAAGATGGAACTTATGCAGAAGCTACCAAATACGGAATGCTGGGCGTAGTGATACATGAAGTAGGGCATAACTTTTTCCCGATGATCATCAACAGTGATGAAAGACAATGGAGCTGGATGGATGAAGGCCTTAACTCATTTGTGGAATACCTGACCGAAGAATTGTGGGACAACAAATTCCCTGTTCGTGGTAAAGGTCCGGCTTATGCGATCGTTGATTACATGAAGCTTCCAAAAGATCAACTGGAACCCATCATGAGCAACTCTGAAAACATTATTGGCTTTGGCCCGAATGCATATACAAAACCAGCAACAGGCTTGAACATTCTCCGCGAAACCATCATGGGCCGCGAACTGTTCGACTACGCATTCAAACAATACACACGCCGCTGGGCATTCAAACATCCTGAACCGGCCGACTTCTTCCGCACCATGGAAGACGCAAGCGGTGAAGACCTTGACTGGTTCTGGCGCGGTTGGTTCTACGGGACCGACGCCTGCGATATCTCGCTCGACAGTGTAAAGTATGCAGTACCAGATCTGGCCGCTGCTGTACCCGGCCTGAGCGATCGTGACATCACACGCAAACTGGAAGTCCCCATGGGAACAGGCCTTGATGACATTTCCAAGATCCGCAACCGGGATGACAAACAACTCTCTTTCCAGACAGATAAAGACACGTCACTGCGCGACTTCTACTGGAAATATGCCCGCGGCATCGAACCACTTGACACTTCTGCCGTGACCTATAAAATGCTTTCCAGTCGCGAAGCACTCAGCGATGCAGATAAAGCAACGTATGGCAACCGTCATATGTATGAGCTCAGCTTTAGCAATAAAGGCGGACTGGTGATGCCCATCATTATCGAATGGACTTACAAAGATGGCACCAAAGAGATCGAGCGGATTCCCGCCCAGGTCTGGAGACTGAATGAAAAGAAGGTCGTAAAGACGTTTATCAAAAACAAAGAAGTGGCATCTATCCAACTGGACCCGCTTCGTGAAACCGCGGATATAGACACCAGCAATAATACCTGGAATAAATCTGTAACACCTTCCCGCTTCACCATTTTCAAGCAAAAACAGGCAACCCTGAGAACGGCCGCTCCTGCTCCTAACCCGATGCAGAAGGCAAATGAGAAGAAAGGGTTCTGACATAAATATCGTTGAGCTCACAAAGGACTGCAAAGGCCCGGGAAATCCTGGCGTTCTCTGCGGTCCTTTGCATTCTTAGCCATACTTTGTCTTATCTTCCGGGAGTGACGATTGCCGCCATCTTTAATCAACATTATGGCAAATACACCCGCTCCTCTCAAAAAAGTTCTGACGACCATCCATCTTTGGGCCATTGCTGTGGGCCTTGTTATTTCCGGTGAATATTTCGGCTGGAATTATGGATGGGCTGTTGCCGGTACCGGTGGCTTATTAGTGGCTACAGGGATCGTTACAATTCTCTACCTGTGCCTTGTATTCAGTTTTACAGAGTTGAGTACGTCCATCCCCAATGCAGGTGGGCCATTTGCATTTGCAGTCAGGGCGCTGGGACCGACAGGAGGCTTCATCGCCGGTTTTGCCACGTTGTTTGAATTTCTGCTGGCCGCTCCGGCAATCGCCTTTGCCCTGGGCAGCTATCTCCATTTTCTGTACCCCGGCCTGGATATCATGTACACCGCGATCGGCTGCTATATACTGTTCAGCATTATCAACGTAATGGGCATCAGGGAATCGGCACTTTTCACACTCCTCGTCACCATGCTCGCTGTTTTGGAATTGCTGATCTACATGGGCCTGGTCACACCCCATTTTCAATGGGAAAGATTTTCGACCGAAGCCTTTCCATTTGGGATAAGCGGTATTTTCGCCGCGCTACCGTTTGCCATTTGGCTTTACCTGGCAATTGAGGGAGTGGCGATGGTTGCTGAAGAAACAAAAGACCCTGCAAAAACAATTCCCAGGGGATATATTTCCGGCATCTTTACCCTCATGATACTCGCAATGGGCGTCATGATCCTCACCGGGGGCACCGCGCCCTGGCAGGAATTATCATCCATCGATTATCCGCTGCCTGAAACGATCGGAAGAGTATTGGGAAAAGATAATCAATGGACCAAACTGTTCGCCGGCATCGGTCTCTTCGGCCTGATCGCCTCCTTCCATAGCATTATTATCGGATACTCCCGCCAGATCTTTGCGCTCGCTCGTGCCGGATACCTGCCACACACGCTCGCGAAAGTGAGCACAAAAAGGCAAACGCCTGATGCGGCATTGGTTGCAGGTGGACTGATTGGCGTACTCGCCATCGTATCCGGCACAACGGACAAACTGATCATTCTCTCTGTTCTTGGAGCCCTGGTCATGTATATCGTCAGCATGATCAGCCTGTTCCGCCTCCGGAAAATTGAACCTCAGCTCGACCGGCCATTCAAAGCCCCGTTCTATCCATGGTTCCCGCTGATCGCTTTGCTGCTTTCTGTTCTCTGTCTTATTTCCATCATCTATTTCAACCTTCAGTTAAGCGCTGTATTCTTTTCGATCATGCTGCTCGCTTACCTGCTATATCGTACAATACTGAAGCGAAAAACTATTCCGCAGTAACTTTACCACTATGGCTTACAAATGGATGGCGGGAAATACCACCTATGTTTTCAATGACCTGAGATCATTGATGGCAAAAGCATCTCCCCTTCGGTCCGGAGACATGCTCGCTGGTATTGCCGCATCTTCCTATGAAGAACGGGTGGCCGCGCAAATGGTGCTGGCTGATACACCATTGAAGAACTTTCTCGAAGAGCCACTGATTCCGTATGAAAAGGATGAGATCACGCGACTGATCATGGATCAGCACGATCAGCAGGCCTTCACATTGATAGCTCACTTTACTGTCGGTGATCTACGCGACTGGCTCTTAACTGATGAAGCAAATCAAGAACGTTTATCGCAGTTAAGATATGCACTCACCCCTGAAATGATCGCCGCCGTTTCAAAACTGATGCGTAACCAGGACCTGATCAGCGTTGCGCAGAAAATAGAAGTGGTCACAAAATTCAGGAATACCATAGGGCTGAGCGGAAGATTATCCACCCGATTGCAGCCCAATCATCCTACTGATGACATTAAAGGTATTGCGGCAAGCATTGTAGACGGTCTGATGTATGGAAGCGGCGATGCAGTGATCGGTATCAATCCCGCAACTGACAACCCGGCAACAGTAAGAACGCTTCTTCAACTGATCGACGACCTCCGTTTGAAATATGAGATGCCGGTTCAAAGCTGTGTACTGTCCCACGTAACCACCACCCTTCTCCTGGCAAATCAGCAGGCACCGGTTGATCTTGTTTTCCAATCGATCGGTGGAACAGAAAAAACAAACAGCAGTTTTGGCGTGAACCTGTCCATGTTGAAAGAGGCGCGGGAAGCTGCACATTCTCTTAACAGAGGTACCATCGGGCAACAACTCATGTATTTCGAAACCGGCCAGGGAAGTTCATTATCGGCAAAAGCACATGATGGTGTGGATCAGCAGACCTGTGAAGCCAGGGCCTATGCAGTCGCCCGGCATTTCGACCCATTGCTGGTGAATACTGTTGTTGGATTTATCGGTCCGGAATACCTTTTCGACGGCAAACAGATCATACGCGCCGCGCTGGAAGATCATTTCTGTGGCAAAATGTGTGGCCTCCCGATGGGCGTTGATATCTGCTATACGAATCATGCCAGTGCAGACCAGGATGATATGGATAACCTGATGACCCTGCTTGGCGTAGCAGGCTGCAATTTCATTATGGGAGTACCGGGATCGGATGATATCATGCTCAACTACCAATCAACTTCTTTTCACGATGCGCTATACCTAAGAAAAGTATTGAATAAACGCGCCGCTCCAGAGTTTGAACAATGGCTGCTGCGGCAGGGGATCATGAATGAAAAAGGAACGCGGCTGGATACCGGCGCTTCTCATCCACTGTTAAAAATGTTCTGACATGAAAGAAATGGCGCTTTCAAAAACAACTGTCACCGAAGACCCCTGGTCGCCCCTGCGGCGTTTTACTTCAGCGCGTATTGCGCTGGGACGTTCCGGCGGCGCATTGCCGCTAAAGGAAGTACTTGCGTTAAAAATGGCCCATGCACATGCCCGCGATGCAGTTTACGGAGTGTTGAATTCCGGGCCACTCATCAGTTCCCTGCATACGTTTTCAAAGCCCGTTCTCCTGATGAAAAGCCAGGCCCGGAACCGGGAGCAGTACCTGCTGGACCCTGGCCTGGGAAGACAACTTGATCCGGGATCTCCCGACCTTTCCCGCAAACCTGATCAGGGCGGCATTTCCATAATCATCGCCGATGGGCTTTCCGCTAACGCAGTGAATACACATGCGATCCCCTTATTGGAAGAACTTGTACCAATGATAACAACATCAGGAAGAAAGATCAATTCTTTTACGGTGGTTGAGCAGGCCCGCGTGGCAATAGGAGATCAGATCGGGCACTGGTGCAACGCTGAAATGACCGTATTACTGATCGGTGAAAGACCCGGACTTACTGTTGCGGACAGCGTCGGGGCATACTTAACGTTCAACCCTCTCCCGGGTTTGACAGACGAAAGCCGCAATTGTGTTTCCAATATTCATCCGGCCGGACTTTCCTATCAGAATGCCGCTTCAAAGATCATGTTTCT
The DNA here is from genome assembly GCF_022012415.1 of Terrimonas ginsenosidimutans. GTDB lineage: Bacteria > Bacteroidota > Bacteroidia > Chitinophagales > Chitinophagaceae > Terrimonas_A > Terrimonas_A ginsenosidimutans. The sequence goes on along the minus strand of NZ_JAKLTR010000024.1, from coordinate 81,190 downwards.
CATCAATGCGGCTTTTCAACTGGGATTAACAGGTATTTCCCTGAAAGATGAACAGGATCTGCTGTCTCCACAATAGTATCGTTAAGACACGAACAAGCCGCAAAGAATAACAGTTCATATCAACTGTTGTCTTTTGCGGCTTGTTTCATTCTTCGCGATATTATTGCTTTGGCTTTTCATTCGCTTTCGGTGCCTCTTTTAACCTCTTGGCTTCCTTTAGTTTCTGCGAAATGATCCATTCGATCTGGCCATTCACACTCCGGAATTCATCGGCAGCCCATTTCTCGAGCACCTTGTATATTTCAGTATCTATTCGCAGGATAAAACTCTTCTTTGAATTACTCACAGGGATCGATTTAAGAGATAGCAGATCATTGATACAGGCTTCCGGTATTCAATACAGGGCTGGCTCCTTTATCGCCGCAAAGCACCACCATCAGATTGCTCACCATGGCGGCTTTCTTATCATCATCCAGCTCTACGATATGCTTATGCGCAAGCATATCCAGTGCCATTTCCACCATTCCGACAGCACCTTCAACGATCTTTGTGCGCGCTGCAACTACAGCCGTGGCCTGCTGACGCTGCAGCATCGCACCTGCGATCTCCTGCGCATACGCAAGATGACTGATCCGCGCTTCAAGTATGACGATACCAGCGGGTGAAAGACGCTCAAGCAATTCTTTCTCCAGGATCTCATTCACCTTTGTACCACCTTCTCTCAGCGTGATAGCAGCCGTTTCATCTTCAAGGTTATCATAGGGAAAACTTGTTGCCAGGTGACGCACTGCTGCCTCACTCTGGGTTTTCACATAGTCAGTGTAATTCTGTACATCATAAGCCGCTTTATAGGTATCACCTACCTGCCATACGATCACAGCACCTATCTCAATAGGATTTCCCATTTTGTCATTCACTTTCAACGTTTGCCCCTGAAGGTTGTCCGCACGGAGACTGATCTTATGCTTGGCATATAACGGGTTCACAAAAAACAGCCCGTTATCTTTTACTGTGCCCACATATTTCCCAAAGAAATTCAATACGCGGGAGTGATTCGGATGAACGATCGTCAATCCTTTAATAATGAAAATACAGGCGATAAAACACAGAAGCATCAACGTAACAAACAGACCTGGGTTATCCCGGGATAAACTAGCGCACACAATTGCCCCGGCAAACAAAGCAACAGCAAACAATAGTGCGACATATCCCGAGATCGGTTTAATAATCTTTTCCATAAGCGCTAAGTTTTGATATCAATTTGATATCAAAAGTATATAAAATACCGCTACATTCCAAAAGGCTTTTGGGATGGGTGCAGGCACAAAAAAAGCTGGCGGCCCGATCTGTCGAACCATCAGCTTTTATACATAAAATGAATGGAAATTAATTTCCTGTCCGGCCGTCTCTCTCCTTGATCTTTTTCCCCTTGTTCTTTTTTTCATATTCAAGGATCGCGGCGGGCTTTGCTGCCTCCTTTTCGTCCTTATCCTTATCTGTTTTTGCTGTCGCTTTCTTTCTCGGATCGATCGGCTTTAACTCATCATCATTTTCGCCCGGTATTGCATCGCCGGTCTTGATCTTGTTCATCCACCATTCTTCTGTTTTCACTACAGTTCCCCATTCAGGATCGTAAAAAGTAGTGGTGCCATGACGAACTGCGGATCCTTCTACTTTTACCGCCACTCTATCGATCACTTTTGAGGGATCAGCAGGATCACGGACTTCTACCGTATCCATTTTTTTACCAGGCTCGATCGCACGCCAGGTCTCTTCACGCAACAAGCCGCCCGTGCGGGTATAATATTTATTCTTTCCGCTAAGCTGCCCCCAGCGGTAATTCTCCTCTGCGATCTTATCTCCCATCAGTGAAAAACGTACCCATTTGCCGACTTTAAGGTCGTCTTCAAAATATCCCTGCTCGTCATAGCCGGGTTCGCCCCGGAGTTCCGCTACCCTGATCACCCAGGGCCCCTGTTTTTTACCATTCAGGTCGACGCAATTAAGCGTATCGCCGCGAACGCCGATGATATAGCTCTTCCACTGGGAGAACGCCGATGTGCTGAAAAAAAGGAATAATATCAGAACGTATTTCATATCGGGTATTTTATTTGGATATGGATGATTGATTCTCAATTTGCTGATCTTCACGCAATCCATATGCCATTATAACGAAGAAACTGAGGGAAACGTATGCTTCCGCCCGCCTGTCGAGTATTACAATAATTTGACGGGCGTAAGAGTATAGCAAAGAGCGCAAAGGATCCGGAAAGGGCGCTAAGATATCTTTGCGTCCATTGCGATTACTTTGCGCTCTTTGCGATACTCCTTCCTGAAGCTACTTGCCGCCCCCCATCAGATATTCCACCGCCAGCTCATACCCCTTCATTCCCAATCCTATAATACTGCCTGCCGCTTTTGCAGACACATGAGAGATCTTTCTGAACTCCTCCCGTGCATGCACGTTCGAAATATGCACTTCCACTACCGGTGATTTGATAGCCGCAATAGCGTCCCCGATCGCGACAGAAGTATGTGTATAGCCTCCCGGGTTCATGATGATCCCATCCGCCTCAAAACCTGTACGCTGCAATTCATTGATCAGCTCTCCCTCTACATTACTTTGGAAATAACTGAAATCGATAGATGGATACCTTGCCTTCAGATGCGCATAAAAATCTTCAAACGACTGGCTTCCATAAATACCCGGCTCACGCTTCCCCAACAAATTCAGGTTAGGTCCGTTTATAATTGCAATCTTCATATCTGTAAATAATAAAAGCTGAACTAATGATCAATAAATACTAACAGGCACGCTCTTGACCAGTACACTATCCTCGTAAAAATTTACCTTTTTCACACTTTGCACTTTCGGTACTGTTGCCAGACCCAGTCCGGGTAAATAAGTCGTAACCGGCGATCTCAGTGTTTCCTTGATGTGATAATACACATACATCTGACTGCCGTTATAAGCTGCACCATCCAACACAATCTCTTTACGCTGATTTGGCGGACCATTATGTATCACTGCTACTACTGTCTGTCCACTGAACTCGGGCTTACGTACGGAAGCTCCGGAGGAGGCACTCACTTTTAAATCCTTTTCAAAAGAGGACTGATCGGTGATCACCCTGTAATTATAGCCCGTATCAAACGAATTATTGATGCCTGCATAATAGTGTTCCAAAGGAACGAGTCCGATCGGAGAAGCTGTCGATTGCTTTCCTGCACTGCACCCTCCGATTATAACAGCAGCGATCAAAACGATAAAGACACTCCGCATAGAATTGATTTTGCTGTAAGATAAAGAATTAATCAGCGATGCACATATAACCATGTAGCCCTTTTAAACTTTGAAGACGGGTCTATGGCTATCAAAGATAATGCAGGTGCCCGCCCCGCTGCATCTCTGACGGCCGGTGGAATTTTACTTTCGATCGACTGCAGTGCAGCCGGTTTATCTGTTTTGATATAGTAAGGAAAGATCCCGCACACCGCGCCACGGAAGCGCTTGTCATCATTCAACCGTTCACCAAAGCCTTCTCCATTCAATGCCGTATGCGCGACACCGTAATTAAAAAGAATATTCCCTTCATTCATTGACGGCAGCGAATCCATGAACTGAGCTATCATTTGTTTATCGCGCTTTACATAAGACACCATTGGCGTTTTGTTTTCGATGATAGAGAGATACGCGCTGTAGTCATTCCCTAAAAGTTTCTTCAACTCGTCTGCATAATGCGCGCTGATCGGGCGTAACAAGGCAAGATCTTTTGCGAAATACTCCTGCAATGACGCATCCCATTTTTGCGTTTCCCAATCCATCACTTTAAATAAATAACGTCTCAATTCACGGTCACTCACACGCGGGTCGTTCCCGAACATCAGCTTCAATGCGCGTGATGTATGCACGAACCTGTTATGATCAAACCCGTATACTTTTATCCTGGCATTTTCCGGTAAGGTTCTGTTGAACTCATACAGGTTTTTCCAGAATGCCTCCCGCATATACAGGAAGTTGTTGGAGGGAAACGAATCACCGCCATTCCTCAGATAATAGTTCGCAAGGTAAGCCTGATCCGGCCCGCATTCCATTACGAGATAACGTACATTCTTATGCTGGTGGGTATACGTTAAAAGTGCCAGCAGTGCCCGGGCGTTCTCCTCCACATATTCATGTCCTTCGCCTTTCAGATAAAAACGGGCATCGGGCAGTGTATCACCATTGGCAATCGTCACTTTATCCTGAGCGGATACCTGCATGCTCCCTACAAGAGACAGGAAAATGATAGATCGTAGTAATAGCTGTGACATGAGGAACTAAGATAAGGTAATTTGACTGGGCTAATGAGTATTGCAAAGGTCGCCAGTAACGCGTAAAGAATGCTAAGAAACCCATCACGCACATCGCGTTTCCTTTGTATACTTTGCGATACTCCTGCCCCAACCAGTCAACAAAAAACCCCGGTCCATGATCACTCATATTCCCGGGGTTCGTTATATTCTAAGGTCTTTATTTTACGAAGTTTTGATCATGTCGATGAACTCATCAAACAGGTAACGGCTATCGTGCGGCCCCGGTGTGCTTTCCGGGTGATATTGCACAGAGAAAGCCGGTTTACCTTTTACACGGATCCCTTCGATCGATTGGTCATTCAGGTTCACGTGCGTGATCTCGATATGATCCGCTTTTTTCACCGCTTCCGGGTCAACACCAAAACCGTGGTTCTGTGTAGTGATCTCAGAACGGCCGGACACCAGGTTTTTCACCGGGTGGTTCAATCCCCTGTGACCGTGGTGCATTTTGAATGTAGGAATGCCGTTTGCAAGGGCCAGCAGCTGGTGACCCAGGCAGATCCCGAAAACAGGTTTATCTTCTTTCAGGATTTCCTTTACGGTAGTGATCGCATAGTCCATGGCAGAAGGATCGCCAGGGCCGTTGGAGATGAAATATCCGTTAGGATTGAATTCATTCACTTCCTTCAATGCAGTTTTTGCTGGGAATACTTTTACATAAGCGCCGCGATCAACCATGCAATGAAGGATATGTTGTTTTACACCGTAGTCCATCACCGCGATACGAACAGGAGAGTTTTTATCCCCCATTTCATAAGGCTGTTTGGTACTCACTACAGAAGCCAGTTCGAGGCCATCCATATCCGGCGTTTCAGCCAGTTTCTTTTTTAGCTCTTCCACATCAGTGATCTCAGAAGAGATGATGCAGTTCATCGCACCTTTGGTGCGAACGTGTGCCACCAGCGCTCTTGTGTCCACGCCTTCGATCGAAACGATATTGTTAGCCTTGAGATAGTCTTCGAGAGAACCATTTGCCAGTTTGCGTGAATAGGTCTCTTCCAGATTACGACCGATAAGGCCGCGGATCTTTACACCGTCAGACTCAATATCTGCGTCTTTCACGCCATAATTACCCACGTGTACAGAGTTCATGATCAGGATCTGACCAAAATAACTTGGATCGGTGAACACTTCCTGGTATCCGGTCATCCCGGTATTGAAACAGATCTCACCAGTGGTGGTGCCAATTGCGCCAAATGCTTTACCATGTGCGACGGTGCCGTCGGCCAGTACTAAAATTGCGGGTAATTGTGTTGCTGCCATTAATTTATGAGGGGGTTACCTGTGAAACAAATCGCGCAAAGGTACGGATGAAACAGGTTTGTTGAGCGGAAAATATTCACATTATGCAGCAAAATTGTGGACTGGCGTATAGGAACGCGGCGGACACGGCGAACCGCAGCGGACGCGGCGAAAACAATCTAAAAATATTATTGTATTTCGCTGCGCTCGCCGCGGTTCGCCGTGTCCGCCGCGTTCCTTATACGCCAACCAGTTACTTAGAAATCAACTTATCTTCCACAAGATCATACTCATACAGCTTTCGTTTCGCCGTATCTATGTACAGCCAGGCATCTGTATTGAACTTATTTTCAGATGAATGCCCCAGCTGAAACCTGTAATACATCACTCCATCCCGCTTCTGAAGTCCGTCATTCATCCATTCCAGCTTTCCTCCTCCTTCCCGTGTAACTTTTACCAACGGATTCCGCGTAGTGTTAATATAGTCGACGATCAGCGAATCACGCCAGTTTCCGGTTGCCGCATGTGAAGTATCTTTTACCGGTGCAATGTATTCAGTGTCAGCTGTTGCCCTGGGCAATGAATCTGCTCTCGTTTCCTTCTCCGAATCCGCCGCATTATTGCAGGCGGCCAGTAAGATTGTCGCAAAGACTATCGTGCTCAATTTCATTAAAGTATGTTTTAGCGATTGTATTTCAAATTCAACGCCAATCCTGGTTACGCATAGTTTGGAAACTAGGCATAACTTATGGCTTTCGCTTCGTCTTATACTTTTCCCTGATCACGTCCTGCACATTCACATTATGGATCTTACTCTCCAACCAGGAAATCACATCCAGGTATGCAAATGCCCTCGTTTCCAATGGATTACCTTCATACTTCTTCAGCTTTCCCAATAACTTCTGAAACTCGGGCTTCAATGCATGCGCCCCCACCCGGAATGACCTTCTCAGGAACGCAAACATCTCCTCCTCCACTTTACTCAGGTTCTGCATTTTCGCCATATAGCGGTAAACCGATTTGATCAGGTATTCCAGCAGGTCAAAATTTCCCAGTTCGTAATGCGCGATCAGGTGAAGCAGCCGTGCGTAACATTGCAGATCTTCCCGCAGATCCGCTTTCTGGTTGATGATCCGGTTCAGGTAATCGATCGCCCTTTCATTATCTCCGCTGCCGAAGTAAAGGCAGGCGATCTTGTAATAGAATACGAGCACACGGTGGAGATCGAGATAGATCCCATATTCCTTCAGCATTTCCTCCAGGTGCGGGACCATTTTCAGGCCCTTTTCAAACGTTCCCTGCAGGAAGTAAAGGTTGATCCTTGCCGTGTATAAATACTGATAGGAAAGGATGCGGTTATTATCATTCTGTGCCACCAGTTTTCCGCGGGCAAACTGCTCAAATCCTTTAATGGTCTCCGCCAGCTTTTCATGATTCAACAGGTCAAAATGAGCGCCCATCAGGTTGTGCATCGCCTTGATATAGTTCGCGGTCTCAAACACGATCATGTCCGGGTACTTCTCAAACAGATCAACCCATTTCTGGCAATAGCGATAGTATTGAAGGAAGTCGAGCCGGATGAACGCATACCAGCAATAGCTCTGGTACAGGTATAATTTTTCATAAAATCCATTTGCCGTTGATGCATTGGCCGGCAGATGGGTCTGAAAGAACAATTGGATACTGCGGAAATCCTGTTCATTCCGTGCATGACCGTGCTGGATATACCAGCTATACAGCTGCAGGGCAAGATTGGAAAGACGGTTTACCAGTACGATCGCTTCCGTTACTTCGTCAGACTCCTGGCTGAGCTGGTCGGCCCTGTTCCGCATGCTTCGGGTAATATAGAGGGTCTCGATCTTTTTCTCAAAGAATAACACCTGTTCCAGGTAAGTGATCTGGTTATGCTGTTTGGCAAGGTCTTTCAGATGTTTCAGCACTTTCAGGCTTTGCAGATAAAGGCCTTTGTTGAACAGGATCCTGGCATGATCCATCAACTCATGTAGTTGAATATCAATATTATTCTCATCTTTTATGATCCTAAGCGATGATAGTATCTGCTTATAAAGCGCCGCTTTGATGTTGGAAAGCTGGGCTTTGGTGATGGATTTATTCTTTTTGAGGAGTTGAGGCTCGTCGTAGTCGCTCATTTTATCCAGTGCATCGAATAACTGAATGGTTTTCAATGAATCATTAGACGAATTTCGCTTCACGAAAAGCTTGAAATTGCGTTTTTCAGACTTTTCGAGCGACTTCACCAGTTGAAACAAAGCATCTGTTGAACGGTTGGGCATCGTAATTTGAATATTTTAAAAGCCTTTACTGGCAAGCGTTTCAGCCGATTTTCCTCAAATTAAGCAGTGTAAAAGATTGATAATTTTGGCTTTACCGGGCCGTAGAACAATGATAATTTAGTAGACCGCTGTCTATTTTCAGATAAGGAACACAAAAATAAGCAGCGGAAAATTTAATCACCCTCCAATATATCAATTAATTATGGCTGACGGAAAAATCCACATCTTCGATACCACGCTGCGCGATGGCGAGCAGGTACCTGGCTGCAAACTCAACACAAAGGAAAAGATCGAACTGGCCCTTGCGTTGGAAAACCTGGGGGTTGACATCATCGAAGCAGGATTTCCGATCTCTTCGCCTGGCGACTTTGAGTCGGTACAGGAGATCTCCAAAGTGATTAAGAACACTACTGTTTGCGGACTCAGCCGTGCAGTACTGAAAGATATCGAGTCAGCTGCGGCTGCTCTTAAGCACGCTAAAAGACCTCGTATCCATACAGGTATCGGCACGTCCGATTTTCATATCAAATCAAAATTCAACTCAACCCGTGAAGACATTCTGGAGCGTGCCGCTCAGTGTGTGAAATGGGCGAAGAACTTTGTTGACGATGTTGAGTTCTATGCAGAAGATGCCGGCCGTACTGAAAATGAATACCTCGCACGCGTGGTGGAAGCTGTGATCGCTGCAGGTGCAACTGTCGTGAATATCCCCGATACAACAGGCTATTGCCTGCCGCATCAATATGGTGAGAAGATCGCTTACCTGATCAATAACGTTCCGAATATCGATAAAGCAATTCTCAGCTGTCATTGCCATAATGATCTCGGTCTCGCAACCGCTAATTCTATCGCAGGGGTGATCGCTGGTGCCCGCCAGATCGAATGTACGATCAACGGCCTCGGTGAAAGAGCCGGCAACACGTCACTGGAAGAAGTGGTGATGGTACTGAAACAACATCAGCAAACTCTCGGTTTCTATACAGGCGTGAACACCACCCAATTGAACCCAATGAGCCGCCTCGTATCTGACACGATGCGTATGCCGGTTCAGGCAAATAAAGCCATCGTTGGCGCCAATGCCTTCTCTCACTCTTCCGGCATTCACCAGGACGGATTCCTGAAAGATGCGCAGACCTATGAGATCATCGCTCCTGAAGAAGTTGGTGCAGACGGTTCCAAGATCGTTCTCACTGCACGCAGCGGACGTTCCGCACTCGCTCACCGCTTCCAGAAACTCGGACATCAGTTCAACCGTAACGATATCGACGTACTGTATACAGAATTCCTGAAAGTAGCAGACAGCAAAAAAGAAGTCGAAGACACCGACTTACGCGAATTAGCAACAGTCTATGAAGCGACGGTCGTTTCCAACTAACACCAATGGCCGCGAATGATCGCGAAAAGATTTCTCCCGTTCATTCACAGCCATTCAAACTGATCCATATTAACAGACTCTATTCGCGATCATTCGCGGCCATTTGTGATCCAATTCGCGTTTTATGACATTATTTGAAAAGATCTGGGACAAGCACGTTGTCAAGACCATTGACGGCGGCCCTTCCGTTTTTTATATTGATACACATTTTATCCATGAAGTAACCAGCCCGCAGGCATTCAACGGACTGAATGCGCGTGGTATAAAAGTTTTCCGTCCGAAACAAGTGGTTGCAACGGCTGACCACAACGTTCCAACGCTCAACCAGCATCTTCCCATCAAAGAAGAGCTTTCGCGTTTACAGGTTGAAGCGTTAAAAAAGAATTGCGCTGAGCATGGCATCGAGCTTTATGGGCTCGGGCATCCTTACCAGGGCATCGTTCACGTGATCGGACCTGAATTGGGTTTCACACAGCCGGGCATGACCATGGTTTGTGGCGATAGCCATACTTCCACCCACGGTGCCTTTGGAAGCATTGCTTTCGGTATCGGTACCAGCGAGGTGGAAATGGTGCTGGCCACACAATGTTTGATGCAAAGCAAACCAAAGCTGATGCGCATCAACGTTGAAGGAACATTGAATGAAGGCGTTGTCAGCAAAGACATCGTTCTCTATATTCTCTCCAAAATATCTGCGAGCGGCGCAACAGGTTATGCTGTTGAATTTGCCGGCTCTGCGATCCGTGCTTTGTCTATGGAAGCACGCATGACCATCTGCAATATGAGCATCGAAATGGGCGCCCGTTGCGGTATGATCGCTCCGGACGAAACAACCTTCGAATATGTAAAAGGACGCAAGTTCGCTCCCCAGGGAAAAGAATGGGAGGAGAAACTGGCTTACTGGAAAACATTATATACAGACAAGGACGCGAAGTTTGATGCAGAAGTGAACATCGACGCAGCAGACATCGAACCAATGATCACCTACGGCACCAACCCTGGTATGGGTGTTGGCGTAACGGGTCATGTTCCTGCATTGAACGAGATCGACGAAAAAGAAAAACCTTCTTTCCAGAAAGCAATCGGCTATATGGGTCTCGAAGCCGGTGCCAATATCAAAGGAACGAAAGTTGATTATGTATTCATCGGCAGCTGCACCAACTCCCGCATCGAAGACCTCCGTATGGTTGCTTCCTTCGTAAAAGGAAAACACAAAGCAAAGGATGTAGAAGTATGGATCGTTCCAGGCAGCAAGCAGGTAGAAAAGCAAGCGATCGAAGAAGGCATCGACAAAATATTTGAAGAAGCCGGTTTCATGCTTCGCCAGCCAGGCTGCAGCGCATGCCTCGGTATGAACGAAGACAAGATCCCTGCCGGTAAATATTGCATCTCTACTTCCAACAGAAATTTTGAAGGAAGACAGGGACCAAATGCGAGAACGTTCCTCGCGAGTCCGTTGACAGCTGCCTTAGCAGCGATAACTGGCGAAGTCGGAGATATCCGCGAGGAACTGAAATTCAAAAGTCAAAATTAAAAAGTAAAAAAACGCCACTGAAAACAGGCGATACATTTTGAGTTTGACATTTCGACCCAGGATTTTCTACTTTTTAATTTTGACTTTTGAATTAACATCATGCCAGAGATCAAATGGAACGCAAGCCTTTACGACAACAAGCACGCCTTTGTATCACAATACGGAGAAGCGCTTATCGATTGGCTGCAACCATCAGCTGGTGAAGCGATCCTTGACCTGGGTTGCGGAACTGGTAAGCTGGCAAATGATATAGCAGGGTTTGGGACAAAGGTGACGGGTATCGATGCATCTGCAGAGATGATCGAAAAAGCAAAAGCCTCCTACCCTTCGATCGAGTTCTTTGTAAAAGATGCTACTGATTTTTCTTTTGAAGAAAAGTTTGATGCCATCTTCTCTAATGCAACATTACACTGGATCGCAGACCAACCGGCAACATTGAAAAATGTATGGAACAGTCTGAAACCCGGTGGCCGCTTTGTTTTCGAAATGGGCGGTCAGCATAATGTACGGTCGTTAGTAGAGGCATTACACACTGCCGCAAAAGAAAAAGGCATCACTGAATTAACAGATCACTGGTATTTTCCTTCAGTAGCCACGTATGCGGCGCTATTGGAAAAACAGGGCTTTTCTATCCAGCAATCATTGTATTTCCAACGGGATACTAAACTGGATGGCGAAGACGGGATGAAGAACTGGTTCAACATGTTTGCATCATTTTTCTTCAAACACCTGCCAGCTCCAACCACTGAAAAGATCATCAACCGGGCCGTTGAAATACTGAGACCGACGCACTACCGGGAAGGGAACTGGTGGGCGGATTATGTGAGATTGAGGATGAGAGCGGTCAAAAAAGTTTAAAAGTTTAATGGTTTAATAGTTGGATTATCCAATAGCAAACATTAAACCTCGAAACTTTTAAACTTTTAAACTATTAAACTTTAAAACTTTCAAAACAAACTCTTGCATGAGCAAACAAATCAACATAGTCACCTCCACCGCCGTTCCACTGAACATCGAGAACGTGGATACAGACCAGATCATTCCTGCGCGCTTTCTGAAAGCAACAAGCAGAGATGGATTTGGGAAGAACCTGTTCCGCGACTGGCGATATGAGCAGGATGATGAAACAAAGCCGAAGAAGGACTTTGTACTGAATGATCCTACTTATAAAGGAACGATCCTGGTGGCGGCAAAGAACTTTGGTTGTGGATCAAGCCGGGAGCATGCGGCATGGGCGATCAAGGATGCGGGATATGATGTAGTGGTGAGCAGCTTCTTTGCAGACATCTTTAAGAACAATGCATTGAACAATTTCCTGCTGCCGGTAACTACATCTGAAGAATTCCTGCAGAAAATATTTACAGCAGTAGAGAGTGATCCGGCAACGGAAATTGAAGTGAATCTGCCAGAGCAGGTTATCCGGATCAAATCAACTGGAGAACAAGAATCTTTTGATATCAACAGCTATAAAAAAACATGCCTGTTGAATGGATACGACGATATTGATTTCTTATTAAGCATTAAACCGGAAATAGAACAATTCGAAAAAGATCCAATCCATTAATAAAGCCAAACTACTACCATGAATAAAAACATTGCAGTCATTGAAGGTGACGGTATCGGCCCGGAAGTAACACGTCAGTCTATCCGCGTATTGAACGCGATCGCTGATTCATTTGGTCATGAATTTAAATACACGTATTGCCTGATGGGCGCTGATGCCATCGACAAGACCGGCAGTCCCCTTCCTGACGAAACGATTGAAGTTTGCCTGAACAGCGATGCGATCCTCTTCGGTGCGATCGGTCATCCGAAATATGATAACGACCCTACTGCTAAAGTAAGACCAGAGCAGGGTTTGCTTAAACTGCGTAAGTCATTACAGTTGTTTGCAAATATCCGCCCTGTAACAACATACACCGCTCTCCATCATCTGTCTCCCCTGAAGACAAAGAATATCGAGGACGTAGATTTTGTGATCTACCGTGAACTTACCGGCGGTATCTACTTCGGTAAGAAAGAGATCAGTGCTGACGGCAACTCAGCTTCTGATGATTGCGTATACTCCGCTGAAGAGATCGAGCGGATTACACACCTGGCTTTCCAGGCCGCACAAAAAAGAAGAAAGAAACTCACCCTGGTTGATAAAGCGAACGTACTGGAAACTTCACGCCTCTGGCGCAAAGTGGTGAAAGAGATCGCCAGCCAGTATAGTGATGTGGAACTTGACTTCCTGTTTGTAGACAACGCTGCCATGCAGATCATCCTGAATCCAAAACAATTCGATGTGGTGTTAACCGAAAACATGTTTGGTGATATCATCAGCGATGAGGCGAGTGTGATCAGCGGATCACTTGGGTTGCTGCCTTCAGCATCGATCGGAAGCGGCTCCGCACTATTCGAGCCCATCCATGGCTCTTATCCGCAGGCAGCTGGTAAAGATATTGCCAACCCGCTTGGTTCTATCCTTTCAGCAGCAATGCTGCTTGATCATTTCGGATTAACGGAAGAAGCCGGCCTGGTGAGAGAAGCCGTGAACTGGACTTTAACAAACGGGTTTGTAACAAAAGATATCGATCCGGTAAACTTCTATTTCACTTCCACACTCGGAGAGCTGATCAGTGACTATGTGAGTGGAAAGATCCCGGGATCTGTGAAGCAGGAGAATATTGAAGCGAGGAAATCGACCATCATTTAAATTAAAAAGTCAAAATTAAAAATTTAAAAAACAGGGTCTATAATCGGGTCAGACTTGCAAATCTGAAGTTTTTTACTTTTTAATTTTTACTTTTTCAATATTTCGACGAAGTTCTTTGTCATATTGAAGGATGTCCTATATTTGGAGTATAACATCCTTCATGTACAACAGCAGAATACATAAAATCATCTCCGTGATTGCCGCAATCATTATTGTGGTGGTGATTATTATTCCTGCAACGTCTGGAGGTGGAAATTGTATATAGAATTCAAAAAACGAAATACGAACCCGCCTCCAAAAAGGCGGGTTTTTTTATGCATACTCCTTAAATAGATAACCATGGCTTCTTATTATAATGAACATACGGTACTGTGGCTGAATGGCGAATTCGTGAAAGCCAGTGAAGCAAAGATGGACTTATACAGTCAGTCGCTTCACTATGGCTATTCCGTATTCGAAGGCATCCGTTCGTATAAGAATATCCATGGGGAAACGAAGATCTTCAAGGCAAAAGAACATTATGAGCGCCTCGCAGAGTCATCCCGCCTGATGAACATGCCTTATACCTGGACAGTAGATGAGTTGATCGCCGCTAACTATGAAGTGCTGAAAAGAAACAATATGCAGGATGCTTATATCCGTCCGGTCGTATTTGCGCCGGCGAATATGAGCTTTGCGAAGAATACAGAATCATTCATCGCCATCCAGGTCTGGGAAATGCAGCCATTTCTTGGAGAAAAGCTGCTGAGAATAAAAACCTCTTCATATCAGCGCCCGAATCCGAAAGGATTTAATATCCAGGCAAAAGCTGGCGGTCATTATGTAAACTCCATTCTCGCCAGCCAGGAAGCTAAAGCTGCAGGATATGATGAAGCTTTACTTACTGACATGAATGGCTTCATTGCAGAAGGGCCCGGCGCGAACATCTTTTTTGAAAAAGAGGGTACACTGTTCACTCCTGCCCTGGGCAATATCTTACCAGGCATCACAAGGGCAACTGTGCTTGAGCTTTGCAATGAATTGGATATACCGGTAGAAGAAGGTCAGTATTCGCTTGAGCAACTTAAAGAAGCAGACACCGCTTTCTTCTGCGGCACCGCCGCCGAAGTGATCGGCTGGGAAAGCATAGATGAAACAAAATTTCCAGGAAACTGGAATGACTCGATCAGCAAAAAAATTCAAACCGCATATAAAGATCGCGTAACCGAATCAAGTCAAAAATCAAAAGTAAAAAGTAAAAATAGCCTCGCCTCAGCTTGAGCCATCACTTAACTTTTGAACATATTTTGACTTTTAAATTTTTAATTTTTACTTAATCATGGAGTTGAATAAATACTCGAAGACATTAACGCAGGACGAAACCCAGGCAGGTGCACAAGCCATGTATTATGGTATTGGCTTTAAGGAAGAAGATTTCCATAAAGCACAGGTGGGCATTGTGAGTATGGGATGGGACGGAAACCCGTGCAATATGCACCTGAATGATCTTTCTGTCAGCATCAAAAAAAGCGTTGATGCCGTTGATGGTCTTCTTGGATTGAAATTCTATACCATTGGTGTGAGTGATGGGATCAGTATGGGAACAGATGGCATGCGTTACAGTCTCGTAAGCCGTGACGTGATCGCAGACAGTATTGAAACCAATGCAGGCGCGCAGTATTACGACGCACTGATCACTGTTCCGGGATGCGATAAGAACATGCCGGGTTCTGTCATGGCAATGGGCCGTTTGAACCGCCCTTCCATCATGCTGTATGGCGGTACGATCGCTCCCGGTCATTATAAAGACGAACATCACCTGAACATTGTAAGTGCGTTCGAAGCGGTAGGAAGAAAGATCGCTGGTACACTGGAAGAAGGCGACTTCAAAGGAATCATCAAGAACTCCTGCCCTGGAGCCGGCGCCTGCGGTGGTATGTATACAGCGAATACAATGGCGAGCGCGATCGAAGCATTGGGCATGAGCTTACCAAATTCATCTTCGAATCCCGCACTGAGCGAAGACAAACAGAAAGAATGTGCAGCTGCCGGAGCCGCTATCAAATTACTACTCGAAAAAGATATAAAACCACGCGATATCATGACGCGTGAGGCATTTGAAAATGCCATCACCGTGATCATGGTTCTTGGAGGAAGCACCAACGCTGTGCTTCACCTGATCGCAATCGCGAAAAGCGTGGATGTGCCGCTCACACCGGATGACTTCCAGGCGATCAGTGATCGTATTCCTGTACTGGCCGACTTCAAGCCAAGCGGCAAATACATGATGGAAGATCTGCACAAACACGGCGGTGTTCCCGCTGTCATGAAATACTTATTAGGGAAAGGCCTGCTTCATGGTAATTGCCTGACTGTAACAGGTAAAACTGTGGCAGAAAATCTTGCAGAAGCGCCTGATCTCGACTTCGAAAAGCAGGATATCATCTATCCACTCGAAAGACCATTGAAAGCAACAGGTCACCTGCAGATCCTTTACGGCAACCTTGCAGAAAAAGGAAGCGTGGCAAAGATCAGCGGTAAAGAGGGAGAACGTTTTGAAGGAACTGCCCGCGTATTTGATGGAGAAAAAGATCTGCTTGCAGGCCTTGCTTCAAAAAAAGTACATGCTGGCGACGTGATCGTGATCCGCAATATCGGGCCGAAAGGCGCACCAGGTATGCCGGAAATGCTGAAACCAACCGGCGCGATCATCGGCGCTGGCTTAGGTAAATCAGTTGCACTCATCACAGATGGCCGTTTCAGCGGTGGTACACACGGATTCGTGGTAGGACATATCACACCGGAAGCTTTTGAAGGTGGCCTGATCGGTCTTGTACAAGATGATGATATCATCGAGATCGACGCGGTAAAGAACACGCTCAACCTGAAGGTAAGCGCAGAAGAGATCGCAAAGAGAAAAGCTGCATGGAAACAACCAGCGCTGAAAGTCACCAAAGGTGTTTTATATAAATACGCAAAAAGTGTAAAGAACGCAAGCGAAGGCTGTGTAACTGATGAAGATTAAGACACTTTTTTACTTTTTAATTTTGAATTTTTACTTAAAAAATCGAGCTTATGGATACGCTCCAGATAAATAAAGACCAGGTAAAGCCAACAACAAAAACGACAACTTCTATCTCAGGAAGTGAAGCTGTGCTGGAAGCTTTTTTAGCGGAAGGCGTGGAAACTATATTCGGTTATCCCGGCGGTGCGATCATGCCGATCTATGATGCTTTGTATGATTACAATGATCGCCTCAAACATATTCTTGTCCGTCACGAACAGGGCGCGATCCATGCCGCACAGGGTTATGCACGTGCATCTGGTGAGGTAGGTGTGGTATTTGCAACCAGCGGCCCCGGCGCAACCAACCTAGTAACAGGTTTAGCAGATGCTATGATCGACTCCACTCCTGTTGTATGTATCACCGGCCAGGTGTTTGCTCACCTGCTTGGCACCGATGCATTCCAGGAGACCGACGTGATCAATATCACCACACCCATTACCAAATGGAATTACCAGGTAACAGATGCTACTGAAATCCCGGCTGTACTGGCAAAAGCATTCTATATCGCGAAGAGTGGCCGTCCCGGCCCGGTACTGATCGATATCACCAAGAATGCACAGATGCAGAAGTTCGATTATGCAGGATATGAAAAATGCAATCATATCCGCAGCTATCGCCCGAAACCGATCGTGCGTAAAAGCTATGTGGAAGAGGCTGCCAAACTGATCAACGAAGCGGAAAAGCCATTCGTGATCTTTGGTCAGGGTGTTATTCTGGGTAAAGCAGAAAAGGAGTTCAAAAAATTCATCGAGAAATCAGGTATCCCTGCAGCATGGACGATCATGGGCATGAGCGCCCTTCCAACCGATCACCCGCTTGGTGTTGGTATGCTGGGCATGCATGGCAACTACGGTCCAAACGTATTGACCAACGAATGCGATGTTTTGATCGCCATTGGCATGCGCTTCGATGACCGTGTAACCGGCCGCCTGGATAAATATGCGAAACAGGCAAAGATCGTTCACCTTGATATCGATCCTGCAGAGATAGACAAGAACGTAAAAGCTGAAGTACCTGTTTGGGGAGATTGCAAAGAAACACTACCACTGCTCACAGAACTTATAGAGCCAAAAGTATATCCCGCATGGCTGCAACACTTTAAAGATTTTCAGCAGCAGGAAGAAGATAAAGTCATCAAAGAAGAACTCAACCCAACCGGCGATATCCTGACGATGGGTGAAGTATTGAAAGAGCTGAATGCATTAACCAATGGCGATGCGATCATCGTTACCGATGTAGGCCAGCACCAGATGGTAGCCTGCCGTTATGCAAAGTTCAATCAAACGCGCAGCAATGTGACCAGCGGCGGTCTCGGCACCATGGGATTTGCATTACCTGCAGCGATCGGTGCTGCATACGGCGATCCTTCGCGCAAAACAGTGGCGATCATCGGTGACGGCGGCTTCCAGATGACACTACAGGAGCTCGGCACTATCATGCAATTCAAACCTGATGTAAAGATCCTGATCCTGAATAATCAGTTTCTCGGAATGGTTAGACAATGGCAACAGCTCTTTCATGAAAAGAGATATTCATTTGTAGATATCACCAGCCCTGATTTTGTTCAGGTGGCAAAAGGATTTGGTATCCCTGGCAAAAGCATCTCCAAACGCGAAGACCTTCAAAGCTCGCTGAAAGAAATGCTGGATAACAAAGGCAGCTTCCTGTTGGAGATCATGGTAGGAAAAGAAAATAATGTGTTTCCGATGGTACCGCAAGGGCGTGGGGTCGCGGAGATTGTCTTATCCCGGGAAGAGATCTGATGCAAATTCAAAAGTCCCCCGCTTACCGCCAGCGGAGACTTGAAATTGATAGGCGGGGTAATTTTGACTTTTTACTTTGAAACTTATGTTAAAGCAGGAATATACAATAACAGTTTATACAGAGAACCAGATCGGTTTACTGAACAGGATCGCTATTATCTTTTCCAGAAGAAAGATCAATGTGGAAAGCCTGAACACTTCTCCTTCTGAGGTGGATAGCGTTCACCGTTTCACTATCGTGATCAACGAAACAGAGGATGTTGTAAGAAAGCTTTGCCGCCAGATCGAAAAACAAGTGGAAGTATTGAAGGCATATTACAACACCAATGATGAGATCATCTGGCAGGAACTGGCGCTGTATAAAGTACCTACAGATATTATTGCTGAACATGTTCAGGTGGAACGGTTATTACGAGAGCATGGAGCCAATGCTGTTGTGATCCGTAAAGACTATACGGTTTTTGAAGTGGCGGGACACCGTGAAGAGACTGACAACCTGATCAAAGTACTGGAGCCGTTTGGCCTCATCGAATTTGTCAGAAGCGCGCGGGTTGCTATCATCAAAGCAAGCGATGGCTTCCACGAAAAACTGAAAGAGTTCGAATACAGGGAACCAGGTGAAGATGCAGCAGAGAATGAGTACCTGAATGATAATGAGAAAGTGTTTACCATGTAGAGCGAAGTAAAAAGTCAAAAGTAAAAATTAAAAAACGTTGACTTGATACGACAGATACGAACAATATGGATAATACTTTAGAGATAATAAGAACGACCAGGAAGAATTTTTTGAAGCTTATTGAAGGGTTGACAGAAGAGCAGCTGAATAAGATCCCCGAAGGATTTAATAACAATATCATCTGGAACTTCGGACATATCATCGTTACACAACAAACACTTTGCTATGTACGGATGGGATTCAATAGCAGCATCGCTCCTTCTTTAACGGAGCGATTCAGGAAAGGAAGCAAACCTGAGCAACCGGTAACAAAAGAAGAAATAGCTCTTTTCAAAAAGGAATTGAAACACCAGATAGATCAACTGGAAGAAGACATGCAAGCCGGACTGTTCTTACGCCGGACGTATGAGCAACTTCCAACCAGCTATGGCATCACCATCAACACACTGGATGAAGCCGTTCACTATCTGGCAACACATGATGCTTTGCATTATGGTTATGCAATGGCGCAACAAAGACAAGTAAAAAATTAAAAAGTAAAAATTAAAAAACCGGGACTTCAAGACAGAAGAACAACCACTGACCCGATGCCTGATATTTTTAATTTTCACTTTTGAATTTTTACTTAGAAACATATTTGGAATTTTTACTTTTTAATTTTTAATTTTTAAACAATGGCAAAACTAAATTTCGGCGGCGTTGAGGAAAACGTTGTAACCCGTGAAGAATTTCCTTTAAGCAAAGCGCAGGAAGTTTTAAAAAATGAAACAGTAGCGGTTATTGGCTATGGCGTACAAGGTCCTGGTCAGGCCCTTAACCAGAAAGATAACGGCATCAATGTGATCGTAGGTCAGCGTAAGAATTCCAAAACATGGGATAAAGCCATAAAAGATGGATTTGTACCAGGTGAAACGTTGTTTGAAATTGAAGAAGCTCTTCAAAAAGGAACTATCATCTGCTACCTGTTGAGCGATGCTGCGCAGATCGCCCTGTGGCCTACTGTACAAAAACACCTGACCCCAGGTAAAGCACTATATTTCTCTCATGGCTTTGGTATCACGTTCAATGAGCAAACCGGCATCGTTCCTCCAAAAGATGTGGACGTATTCCTGGTTGCACCAAAAGGTTCAGGTACATCTCTGAGAAGAATGTTCCTGCAGGGCCGTGGATTGAACAGTTCTTATGCGATCTTCCAGGATGCAACCGGTAAAGCTAAAGAGCGCGTTGTTGCTCTCGGTATTGCAGTAGGAAGCGGTTACCTCTTCGAAACTGATTTCAAAAAAGAAGTTTACTCTGATCTTACCGGCGAGCGTGGCACATTGATGGGCGCTATCCAGGGGATCTTCGCTGCACAATACCAGGTGCTGCGTGATAAAGGACATACACCAAGCGAAGCATTCAACGAAACTGTTGAAGAACTGACGCAATCACTCATGCCACTCGTGGCTGAAAACGGTATGGACTGGATGTATGCAAACTGTTCAACAACGGCACAGCGTGGCGCACTCGACTGGTGGAAGAAATTCCGTGATGCTACTGCACCTGTATTCAAAGAACTGTACGAGAGCGTTGCTACAGGTAAAGAATCTCAGCGTTCAATCGACTCTAACTCACAAGCAGACTACCGTGAGAAACTTGATGCAGAACTGAAAGAGCTGCGTGAAAGCGAAATGTGGCAGGCTGGTAAAACAGTTAGAAGCCTTCGCCCGGAAAATCAAAATGTAGAAGCTTCTGCAACGGACTCTTCTACTAAAGATGTTTTCCGTCAGCAAGCTCTTAAAGCTGAATCAGTAGGCTAGGTTAAGCTTATAGCAGATCTCCTTTGCGTTCTCTGCGACTCCTTAGCGTACTTGGCGATACTTATGTTTGGAATAAAGGTATCGCCAAGTACGCTAAGGAGTCGCAGAGTGCGCAAAGGACTGCTTCAAAAATAACAGACACACGATGGAAGTAATAACGAATACAACTTTGCATTACGCTGAAGCAGCTAAACGTTTACAAGGCATTGTAAACCGGACCCCGCTACAGTTGAATGCAAACCTATCCCGCAAGTACAACTGCAATGTTTACCTGAAGCGTGAAGACCTCCAGGTCGTTCGCAGCTACAAACTGCGCGGAGCCTTCAATATGATGAAAAGCCTTCCATCAGAAAAACTCAGCGTGGGCGTTGTTTGCGCCAGCGCGGGCAACCATGCTCAGGGCTTTGCGTATAGCTGTAAAAAACTTGGCGTGAAAGGTGTTGTATTTATGCCGATCATCACTCCCAAACAAAAAGTGAATCAGACCAGGATGTTTGGCGAAAGCAATATCGAGATCAAACTGGTGGGAGACACTTTTGATGATTGCGCCATTGCTGCCAAACAATTCACAGAAGAAAACGGAATGACTTTTATCCCTCCTTTTGATGATTATCGCATCATTGAAGGACAGGCAACAGTCGCCGTTGAAATACTTGAAGATCTTTCCGACATCGACTATGTTTTTATTCCAGTTGGCGGCGGCGGTTTGGCCGCGGGTGTAGGTTCTTATTTCAAAATATTCTCTCCGCAAACAAAGATCGTTGGTCTTGAACCTGAAGGAGCTCCATCAATGCTTACAGCGTTGAACGCCGGCCATCCTGTGACGCTTGAGCAGATAGAACGATTTGTAGACGGTGCTGCTGTAAAACGCATTGGTGACCTTACCTTCTCTATCTGCAAAGACGTACTGGATGATATGAGATTGGTGCCCGAAGGAAAGATCTGCACCACGATCCTGAAATTATATAATGAAGACGCCATCGTTGCTGAACCAGCCGGAGCAATGTCGATCGCAGCCCTGGACGATTTTGCTGACCGGATCAAAGGCAAAAATGTGGTTTGTATCGTAAGCGGCAGCAATAATGACATCGACCGGATGCAGGAGATCAAAGAAAGAAGCCTGCAATATGAGGGGCTTAAACACTACTTCCTCATCAGTTTCGCGCAAAGACCAGGAGCCCTGAAAGAATTCGTCAACTATGTCCTAAGTCCTACAGATGATATTACCCGGTTCGAATACATGCAAAAGCACAATAAGGAAAATGGTCCGGCACTCGTCGGGATCGAGCTCCAGGCAAAGAAAGATTACGAAAACCTGATAGAAAATCTCGAAAAATACAATATAAGGTACACCGAGCTGAACAAAAATGACACCTTGTTTGGATATCTGGTGTAATTAAAAAGTCAAAAGTAAAAATTAAAAAATAGCATCTGATCAATTGATTTTCGATCAAGGAGGTAAAAAAAATGGATTTCGTAAGGCTCAAGACAAAAATTTGATCAATAAGATCTAAATACCTTATAGTAAGTTTTTTTTTAATTTTTACTTCTGAATTTTTACTTCCTTTTCTTCACGTCCTGTGGAAAATTCTTCACCAATGTCCCAATTCCTCTGAAAAATTTTTAGTATTTTCAATCGATTCTTGCCAGCTTTCCAGAGATTCTTATACTTTTTTATTTTTTATCTAAAAAACTTGAATTGCTTATGTCGAGCAATATGGGATTGTACAACCCTGCCTTCGAGCATGATGCCTGCGGGATCGGTTTTGTGGCAAACATCAAAGGTGGCAAATCACACCAGAATATCTCCGACGCGCTGACCGTTTTGGAGAATATGGAACACCGCGGTGCCTGCGGTTGTGAAAACAATACAGGTGATGGCGCCGGTATCATGATACAGGTACCTCACGAGTTTTTCTTTGATGAATGTCTAAAACTCGGTGTCCACCTGCCCTCCTATGGCAAATACGCTGTCGGAATGGTCTTCTTCCCTAAAGAGATCCGCCTGCGCGAGGAATGCCGGGAGATCTTCAACCGCACGGCTGAAAAGCTTGGGCTTGAGGTACTCGTATACCGTAAAGTTCCCGTCAACACACACGATATCGGCCCAACAGCTCTCAGCGTTGAACCGGAGATAGAGCAGGTATTCATTGCCTGCCCCGATCATATCTCCAACCCCGAAGAATTTGAACGCAAGCTATTCATTCTTCGCAACTATGCCACTCATACAGTTAATAATACGGTCAAAAAGGATGAGATTGGGTTCTACCTCGCTTCTCTTTCCTATAAGACCATTGTATACAAAGGTCAGCTTACCAGCGGACAGGTTCGCGGATACTTCACCGATCTCAGCAATAAAAGAATGGTAAGCGCATTCGGTCTTGTTCACTCCCGCTTTGCGACAAACACGTTCCCTTCATGGAAACTTGCTCAGCCATTCCGCTATATTGCACATAATGGTGAGATCAATACACTGCAAGGCAACCTGAACTGGCTGAAGACAAGTGAAAAGAATTTCACTTCACCTTACTTCACCAAAGAAGAGATGGATATGCTGTTGCCAGTTGTCACCAACGGACAATCAGATAGCGCATGCCTTGATAATATTATCGAACTGCTCACCATGACGGGGCGCTCATTGCCGCACGTAATGATGATGCTGATCCCGGAAGCATGGGATGGAAATGATCATATGGATCCTGTCAAGAAAGCATTCTATGAGTTTCACTCTGCATTCATGGAACCCTGGGATGGACCAGCTTCTATTTCTTTCACAGACGGAAAGATCATTGGAGCAACACTTGACAGAAACGGACTTCGTCCTTCACGCTATTGCGTGACTTCAGATGATCGCGTGATCCTCGCTTCTGAAACAGGCGTACTTCCTGTGCACCCTTCTTTAATAAAAGAAAAAGGACGCTTACAACCCGGCAAGATGTTCGTCGTGGATATGGAGCAGGGAAAGATCATCAGCGACGAAGAACTGAAAGCACAGATCTGTTCTCAAAAGCCTTACGGCGAATGGCTGAACAAATACAAGATCCGCCTGGAAGAACTGCCAGAGCCACGTATCATGTTCACCCATCTTGAGCACGACCAGATCTTTAAATATCAGAAAGCATTTGGCTATAGTACCGAAGACCTGGACAACATCATTGCGCCAATGGCACTCGATGGAAAAGAGCCGATCGGTTCAATGGGAACGGATACACCGCTGGCTGTATTAAGCGATCAGCCGCAACACCTGACCAGTTATTTCAAACAACTCTTTGCACAGGTTACCAATCCGCCGATCGACCCGATCCGCGAAAGACTGGTGATGTCTTTAGCCAGCTTCGCCGGCAATAACGGAAACCTGCTGATCGAAGATCCATTGACATGTCATAGCGTAGCATTAAAACAACCTGTTCTTACCAATCACGAACTGGAAAAGATCAGAAGTATCGATACAGGTTTATTCCAGGCAAAAACACTGCAATGTTATTTCCGTGCAAATGGAAAGGACGGCGCACTGAAGGCCGCACTGGAGCGCATCTGCCGCTATGCCGTAGATGCAGTGGAAGACGGCTTTAAAGTACTTGTATTGCAGGATCGTGCGATCGACTCCGATCACGCCCCGATCCCGTCAGTGCTTGCTGTTTCCGCGATCCACCACCACCTGATCCGCAAAGGACTGCGCGGCCAGGTTGGCGTGATCGTAGAAGCAGGTGATGCGTGGGAAGTTCATCACTTCGCCTGCCTTATCGCATTCGGAGCAACCGCCATCAACCCATATCTCGCATTATCTTCGATCCGGGATATGAAAGAGTCAGGAAAACTGAAAACAACACTCTCACATGATGAACTGAAGAAAAATTACATCAAAGCTGTTAATGATGGTTTGCTGAAAGTGTTCTCCAAAATGGGGATCTCTACACTGCAGTCATACCAGGGCGCGCAGATCTTTGAGATCCTCGGGCTGAACAGAGAAGTGGTGGACAAATATTTCACCGGTGCAACTTCACGTATCGAAGGCATGGGCCTCAATGAGATCGCAAAAGAAGCGCTGGCCAAGCACTACTTTGCTTTCAGCAAGAAAGATATTCCTGTCGACCGCTTACCTGTAGGTGGCATTTACCAATGGAAAAGAAAAGGAGAATTCCACCTTTTCAATCCGCAGACAATCCATTTGCTGCAGCATTCAACGCAGCATAACGACTACTCAACGTTTAAAAAATACTCAAAGCTAGTAAACGAACAGGGCGAAAAAGCCTGCACGATACGAAGCTTGTTCCGGTTCAAAAAGATCAGGCCTTCTGTTTCTATTGAAGAAGTAGAGCCGGCTGAAAGCATCTTCAAACGCTTTGCTACAGGTGCCATGAGCTTTGGCTCTATCTCCTGGGAAGCACACACCACGCTGGCTATTGCCATGAACCGCATCGGTGCAAAAAGCAATACAGGTGAAGGCGGTGAAGATGAAAGAAGATATGAACCACTGGAGAACGGTGACTCTATGCGCAGTTCCATCAAACAGGTGGCGTCTGCCCGCTTCGGTGTAACGAGCCTCTATCTTACTGAAGCAGATGAGCTGCAGATCAAGATGGCACAAGGCGCAAAACCAGGCGAAGGCGGCCAGTTGCCCGGACATAAAGTAGATGACTGGATCGGCAAAACAAGACACTCTACTCCGGGCGTTGGATTGATCTCTCCTCCTCCGCACCACGATATTTATTCAATCGAAGATCTTGCGCAGCTGATCTTTGATCTGAAAAACGCAAACCGTAAAGCACGCATCAGTGTAAAGCTGGTGAGCAAAGCGGGTGTGGGAACGATCGCTACAGGAGTTACGAAAGCAAAAGCGGACGTAGTACTCATCGCAGGTTTTGACGGTGGTACGGGTGCATCACCTGTATCGTCTATCAAACACGCTGGTCTTCCATGGGAACTTGGCCTGGCTGAAACACACCAAACTCTTGTAAAAAATAAACTCCGCAGCCGTGTAGTGGTACAGGCTGATGGTCAAATGAAAACAGGTCGCGATATTGCTGTTGCAGCCCTGCTCGGTGCTGAAGAATGGGGTATCGCAACAGCCGCGCTTGTTGTAGAAGGTTGTATCCTGATGCGCAAATGCCACCTGAATACCTGCCCGGTTGGTGTGGCAACCCAGGATCCTGATCTGCGCAAACGCTTTACCGGCGCAGCGGATCACGTAGTGAATTTCTTCCGCTTTATGGTACAGGAACTGCGCGAGATCATGGCAGAGCTCGGTTATAAGACCGTCAATGAAATGATCGGCCAGGTAGAGAACCTCGAAGTAAGAGACGATATCACGCACTGGAAATATAAGAACCTCGACCTGTCTCCTATTCTTTACAAAGAGCCTGCATCTGAATACACAGGCCTTTACAACACAGAAGAGCAGGATCATGGCATGCAGAATATCCTTGACTGGAAACTGCTTGAGGCAGCCAAACCTGCCCTGGAAAATAAAACACCAGTCCGTGCGTCATTCCCGATCATCAATACAGACCGTACGGCAGGCACCGTATTGTCCAACGAGATCACAAAGAAATACCGCGCAGCGGGATTACCGGAGAATACGATCCATTACAAATTCACCGGCACAGCGGGACAAAGCTTTGGTGCATTCAACACCAAAGGGGTAACACTGGAGCTGGAAGGTGATGCGAATGATTATTTCGGTAAAGGATTAAGCGGTGCTAAACTGATCATCTATCCCGCACGCAACGCATCATTTGTTCCGGAAGAGAACAGCATCATTGGCAACGTGGCATTCTATGGCGCAACAAACGGCGAAGCATTTATCCGTGGAAAGGCCGGCGAACGCTTCTGCGTCCGTAATTCAGGAGCAAATGTGGTGGTGGAAGGAATAGGCGATCACGGTTGTGAATACATGACAGGTGGACTTGTAGTCATACTTGGCGACACAGGAAGAAACTTTGCAGCCGGTATGAGCGGCGGCATCGCGTATGTATATGACGTTAAAGGTAAGTTCAAAGAGAACTGCAACCTTGAAATGGTCGACCTTGACGCTTGCGAACTGGAAGACAAGAACGAATTGTTCACACTCATCCAGAAACACCTCGAGTATACAGACAGCACTGTTGCACGATTCATTTTACAGGACCTGGACAATCAACTCCAGCATTTTGTAAAAGTGTTTCCTAAAGACTACAAGAAGGTGGTTGCTTTAAAGCGGGCAAACACGGCCGAAGTAAAAATTCAAAAGTAAAAATTAAAAAATTACTGCCAGGAGTACCAGGTCAAACTATAAAAGACTGTTTTTTTTTACTTTTTAATTTTGACTTTTACTTTTTAGCAGTTTCAATTATAAACTCTGTCGCTCATGGGTAAGCCAACAGGATTTAAAGAATTTACCAGGGAATTGCCTGGTAAGTTACCGGTGCAGGAAAGGCTGCATAATTATAAAGAGTTCGTTGAGAAATTCAGTGAGCAGAAACTGAATGATCAATCTGCGCGCTGCATGAACTGCGGTGTACCTTTCTGTCATAGCGGTTGCCCTCTCGGTAACGTGATCCCTGAGTTCAACGATGCGGTGTACAGGAAAGATTTTGAAGAAGCTTACGATATTCTTACTTCGACCAATAACTTTCCCGAGTTTACAGGACGGATCTGCCCTGCTCCATGCGAATCAGCATGCGTGCTTGGCATTAATCAACCGCCGGTAGCAATTGAAGAGATCGAAAAACATATCATAGAGATCGCATTTGATAAAGGCTTTGTAAAGCCAAGGAAACCAAATCTCCGCTCAGGGAAAAAAGTAGCCGTGATCGGCTCTGGCCCTGCCGGACTTGCCGCAGCTGCTCAATTGAACTATGCAGGACATCTTGTGACGGTTTTCGAGCGTGACGACAAACCAGGCGGTCTTCTGCAATATGGCATTCCAGATTTCAAACTGGAGAAATGGGTTGTGGAAAGAAGGATCCGGGTAATGGAAGAAGAAGGGATCACTTTCCAGTGCCATGCAAATGTGGGGGTGAATGTTCAGATCAATGACCTGTTGCGCGAATACAATGCCATTGTACTTGCGTGTGGCTCCACCGTGCCGCGCAATCTCCCGATCCCCGGCCGTGAATTGAAAGGCGTTCACTATGCGATGGAATTCCTGAAACAGCAGAACAAGCGTAATGCAGGGAAAGATCCGTTAGCGTTCGGAAATATTGAAAGCAATATTCTTCATGAAGAGTTATTGGCTACAGGAAAAAATGTAGTGGTGATCGGTGGTGGCGATACAGGCTCTGATTGTGTGGGAACCTCCAATCGTCACGGGGCAATGACCGTTACACAATTTGAATTATTACCAAAGCCACCGGAAAGCCGAACAACGCTGATGCCGTGGCCAACCTATCCAATGGTTCTCAAAACAACGTCTTCTCACGAAGAGGGCTGCGAAAGACATTGGGCTATTGCTACGAAAGAATTCATCGGAGATGGCAATGGCAATCTGAAAGCCTTGAAAGTAGTAAACCTTGAATGGAAGGCTTCAACAGATGGACGTCCTGCACAGATGGTGGAAGTACCCGGTAGTGAAAGAGAACTGCCCTGCGAACTGGCATTACTCGCCATGGGATTCGTTCATACGCAGCATGCAGGTTTATTGAATCTGCTGGAGATCGAAAAAGATGAGCGTGGCAATATCAAAGCCTCTGATAAAAGTTACCAGACGAGTCTTCCAAAGATCTTTACCGCCGGTGATGCACGACGCGGTCAGTCACTGGTAGTGTGGGCCATAAGCGAAGGGCGTGAGTGCGCGAGGAAAGTGGACGAGTTCCTGACAGGTGGTACGTCTTTGCTGGAAACAAAAGATTCGATATTGCAGGTGGCTTCATTGTAATTCACCAGCGAGAGCATTATAAAAGCCGGCGTGAGAGTTCGACTCTTACGCTGGCTTTTTTTTGATCGTTTTTCAACGAGCGGAGGCTGAAAAGTCTGTTTGCCTTTTGCCTTCGCGCCTATATGCCGACAAAGACTTCGGCTTTTTTTTCGAAAAAATCCAACCCCTGCAATTCTGCCCCACTTTAATTCTTCGGGGTTGACCTGCAAATACAAGCTCTGAAAACTTCTTAAACGAGCTCAGTTTCACGCGATTCGAAAAAGTAGCAACGCTAAATCAATGATACAGATCAAGAGAATTAGATATATTACAAAATATAATAATTATACTAATTAGTTAACTGAATCCACATTTTCTAAACATTTCTTCAAATATTTTTCACATTAAATACAATTATGCTAAAAATGCTCTAATTTAGAATTAATGATTGCTGCATAACATTTTTATTTAATATCAAAACCCCCACTTACTGATTATGAGCAAAACAACCGTGAAACAGGTGGCTCCCTTCCTTATCCTGCTGATCGTAGCGATTGCAGCGATATTTGTGAGTCCTGCAGCATCATTTGACCCAGCCTCCGTTGTAGGCGAGGATGGTGCCCCTAAGTACACTTACAACAGCGGAGACATTGCGTGGATGCTTGTATCCTGTGCATTTGTGTTCCTGATGACCCCGGCTCTGGCTTTTTTCTATGGCGGCATGGTTGGACGCAAGAACGTTCTTTCTACCATGATCAAAAGCACCGTATCGGCTGGTATTATTTCTGTCCTTTGGATCGTGGTACTTTTCAGCCTTTGCTTTGGAAAATCCATCGGCGGTGTGATTGGCGATCCCCGTACATTCTTTTTCTTTAAAGATGTAATAAGTGGCGAGCCCTGGAGCCTGGCTTCTTCAATTCCGTTGCCTTTGTTTGCTTTCTTTCAGTTAATGTTTGCAATTATTACTCCCGGCCTCGTAGTAGGTGCGGTTGCAGAGCGGATTCGTTTCAGCTCTTATACACTTTTCATTGTTTTGTTCGGCGTGCTTGTGTACGCACCTCTTTGCCACATGGCATGGCATCCTGAAGGCCTGATGTTTGGTTGGGGTGTACAGGATTTCGCAGGTGGAACTGTTGTGCATATTTCTGCAGGTACAGCTGCACTGGCTGGAGCATTGGTATTAAAGCGCCGCAAAAATACCAGCACTGCCGCTGCAAATATTCCCTATGTCCTGATCGGAACTGGTTTGCTCTGGTTTGGCTGGTTTGGTTTCAACGCAGGCAGCGCAGTGGGTGCAAGCTCACTCGGAGTTTATGCTTTCGCTACTACTAATACTGCTGCTGCGGCGGCTGGTTTATCCTGGATGTTCTGGGATGTTATCCGCGGAAAAAAACCTTCTGTTCTTGGCTTCTGTATAGGTGCTGTTGTCGGCCTTGTTGCAATAACACCAGCTGCTGGTTTTGTTGGTGTTCCCCAGGCTTTGTTCATAGGCTTTATCGCGGCGATCATTTCTAATATCGTTGCAGAATTCCTGAAGCACAAAACAAAACTGGACGATCCTCTTGATGTTTTCGCCTGCCATGGTGTTGGCGGTATCACGGGTATGCTTCTGACAGGTGTGTTCAGTACGGTTAAACCGGGCGAAACAGCACTGTTCCCTGGTTCTCAGTTCCTGATCCAATTAGCAGGTATGCTGCTTGCTGTAGGTTATAGCTTTGTTGTATCATTCATCATCTTCAAAGTGATCAATATGGTATTGCCAATGCGTGTAACTGAAGAAGAAGAAGAAGAAGGACTGGATGCTTCTCAACACAATGAAAAATATGTTCAGGGAACTCTCCTTGTACACAATAACGGCGTCTTCGAAGAAAAGACAATCGCCGAATAACTAAGATCGTTGACCGTCCTCCGCCAGCCGGAGCCTTTGCGAAGGCTGGCGGATTTTATTCAACCGGACAGGTAAAGTATATCTCAGTAAATTATTAAGCAGACTCTCAAAGAAGATTCCGGTCAACGGTGAACGGATAACGGACAACGTGTAAAATCCATGCCCTCTTTCCCCGTCTCTCTTAACCATTAACCATAGAAAAAGGCACAGAGTAATTGGTGTAAACTTCTCGTAAAAGTCTATACCTACTGTGCCCTTTCCTTAACATCTAAAAATGTAATACAATGTTACAAAAAAATAGCCTTTTGCTGTTAATGACAGCGTGTGCCTGTACAAATATTCTTGCTCAAGACTCTACTGCAAAAGAAAATCCCCTGAAAATCTCCGGTTCTGTTGATGCATATTACCGTTTCAACTTTGACAATACCCCATCCGGAGGTCTTGGTTATAACAGTTTTACCAGCTTTACCAATTCCCAGAATACATTTCAGCTCGGTATGGCTTCTGTAAAAGCTACTTATGCGACAGAGAAAGCCGGTGTTGTCGCCGATCTGGGCTTTGGCAAACGTGCGGAAGAGTTCTCTTATGCAGATGACAAAACCTTACAGGTTATCAAACAGGCTTATGTGTATTTCAAACCATCTGAGAATGTAACGCTCTCTTTGGGTAAATGGGGAACACATATCGGTTATGAAGTACTCGATCCACAGGTCAACCGTAACTACAGCATGTCTTACATGTTCTCTTACGGACCATTCTCTCACACAGGTATCAAAGCTGATTTCGCTCTCAGCAACGGCAATGGCATTATGATCGGTGTAGCTAACCCGACGGATGTCACTTCTCCTGACTGGGCAAGTACAAAAGTGCTCAATGCGCAGTATAGCCATGTCGGAGACAAATTCTCGATCTATGCCAACTACTCTGGCTGGTTTGGTGCTAAATCCACACCTAATGCGGTAAGTGTAAACCAGGTTGGTATCACAGCTTCTGCAAAGATCTCCGACAAATTCGGTATCGGGTATGATGGTACTGTTCAATTGCTGAAGAATGATGTAAAAGATGGTACAGACAAATGGTGGGGATCTGCATTGTATCTGAATCTCGACCCTTCTCCTGCGTTCGGCCTTACGCTGCGCACAGAATATTTCGCTGATGAGAAAGATGCTGTGAAAGTGGGGGCGAATGTGTTCCAGACTACTTTATCTGCACAGTACAAAACAGGAAACTTCACATTGATCCCTGAATTCCGTTTGGACAATGCCTCTCAGCCGGTGTTCAGCAAAAGTGATGATATCACCGGAAAGAAAAGCACTGCAACATTTATGCTTGCAGGGATCTTCGCATTCTGATCACTCATAACAACTGCTTAATAAAAACTTACTTTCTTCTTAACAGGGCACTGCTTGATTGCGGTGCCCTGTTACTTTTGTGCTATCTGGTATCGCAGAGTACGCAAAGAAAACACAAAGGGCGCAGAGAAATTTTCAATTCTTCTCAGCGCCCTTTGCGTTTTCTTTGCGTACTCTGCGATACCTTATGCTGAGTTCCTTCCCGCATTAATAATTCCAAAAGAACACCGCATCACCAGCTTCTCATACACCTCTTTCATCGGTGTCTGTATCAGCTGCTCTTCAAACTCACGCACCTTGGTCAGTGCATATTGCTGTATCGTCAGCAGAGGCAATACGATGCGTTCACGCATTTGTATTGACAACTGATCGATCGGATAATCAGCCATTAGCTCTGTATGTCCTGAAAGTTTTGTAAGATACTGCCGCGTCAGTTCAAACTCATTGTAGATCTTCTGCCAGATCTCTCCATACTGTTTGTGTCCACTGAGATAAGCTGTCAGCGGAAAGAAAGATTTCATCATCGCCATCTCACAGTTATCGATCAGTGTTTTGAAGAATAATGAGTCTTTATAAAGTTGCTGGGCAGACTGGAACCGACCTGCCTCTTCCAGTCTCTTCAATGCTGATCCTACACCATAGAAACCAGTCACGTTCTGTTTCAACTGGCTCCATGATCCAGCGAACGGAATAGCCCGCAGATCCTTTAATGAAATACCAGCGCCTTTACCACGTTTCGCAGGACGGCTGCCAATATTGGTTTCACTGTAATACTTCAGCGGGCTTGCATGCAACAGATAGTCTGCCAGGTAGGGGTGATCACGCAATTCCTTATATGCCTCATAGCCAAATTCGGATAACTCCTGCAGCAGGCTTTCTTCCTTTTCATTCAGCGTGAAATATTTTGTCGGGAAAAGATCGTTTGAAATACCCGCATTCAACAACTGCTCGATATTGTATTGCGCAGCATCAATGATCCCGAAATTGGAGCTCACCGTTTGCCCCTGGATAGTCAGCTGTATTTCTTTATTGGAAATATTCTGCCCCATGGAGGCATAGAACTTATGTGTTTTACCACCGCCTCTGGATGGGGGACCTCCGCGACCATCAAAGAAGACAACATCTATCTTGTATTCTCTTGAGATGGCTGTCAGTTGTTCCTTTGCCTTATAGATACTCCAGTTCGCCATCAGGTAACCACCGTCTTTCGTGCCGTCTGAGAAGCCAAGCATGATAGTCTGGCGATTATTCCTTCTTTGCAGATGTGCGCGGTAAGCAGGATCCGTATATAAAGTGCGCATGATATCTGCCGCTTCTCTCAGATCACCGATCGTTTCAAACAGCGGAACGATATCTATGTTCATCTCTTCTTTCTTCCAGCCGGACAGCAGGAAAAGACCATACACTTCCATTGCATTCAATGCGCTGTTGCACTGGCTGATGATGTAGCGGTTGCAACCTTCCTGGCCATTGGACTGCTGGATCGTTTTTATTGCTTCGATGGATTTGATCGTATCCTGGTGAAGCGGTTCCTGCAGTTTGCCTGCGTCCGCAACTGTTTCAATGGATGAAAGCACCCTGATCTTCTCTTCATTGTTAAGTTTGCTATAGCTTCCGTCAATGACTCCTGCAGCTGCAAGTGCGTCGAGTACTTTTCCATGTACAGAACTTTCCTGCCTCACATCCAGTGACGCAAAATGAAAGCCGAAGATCCTGATCTTATTGATCAGGTTATCTACCTTATGCAGGAACAATCCATTGTGCTGGTAAATGATGATCTCACGGATCTCTTCAAGCGTCCTGATCACATCTTCACTGGTGAGTTCTGTTTTCACACCGGGGATGAACAGATTATTGTAAAGACGATTTTCCAGTTCTGTAAGAATGGTCTCAACGCCGGCAAATGTAAGACGGCGTTTTAACCTGCGTACATCAAGATAATAGCATTTAAGAATGCTTCCACGCAATGCTTCAGCCACCTGTATGGTTGTTTCACTTGTTACAAATGGGTTACCATCTCTGTCGCCGCCCGGCCAGAAACCCATCCGGAAGATCGGGTTATCGTTGCTGACTGCATCCTGGAACTGATTACGCAGTGATGAGACGATCCTCCCTGCAGCTGCATAGAATACATTTTCCAGATACCAGATCAGGCTGACAGCCTCATCAAACGGTGTAGGTTTTTGTTTCTTGAAAAATGGCGTTCTGCCTAACTGTTGCAGGTATGTATTGATCAGGATGGAGTTATTATCTGCAAGGGCCCTGGACAGGTCATTGATGATCCCAAGTACAGAGCCGGGATAAAACTGTGTAGGGTGTGCGGTAAGCACAAGCCGTACTGAAAAATCCTTCAGTTTTGACGCTAATTCAGCTTGTTTATTATCCTGCAATATCTCAGATTCCAGGTGTTTCAATGTGCCCATTCCATTCAGATCATGAACTTCAGGGAATGCGGCATCTTCCAATGCGTCGAATAATACCACCTGCCGCTCTACATACTGAACAAACCGGAAAAGAAGATCTGTCTTTTCTTTTTCGTTCGTGTAAGACGTATGCTTTCCAAAGAACTCTTCAATAATGGCGATCGGGCTTTGATTCTTTTTGTATCCTTCTTCGCAATTATTGGAGAGCAGGGACAAGAGTATTCCTGTTTTTTCGATACGATGAAACGGCAAAGAAGTGAACAGACTGTTGTACAGCTGGAACCTTATGCCTACTTCATTCCGGAACTGAGTAAGATTTTTATTGTTTTGATTCATGGTCTTTGATCGTTGGCCGTTGACCGTTGTCCGTTGTCCGGGTTCCTGTCAATGACCGTTGGCTGATGACCTTAATGTATCTTGAAAACTACATATCGGTCAACGGTCAACGGACAACGGACAACGAACCGGCCATTGGTCATCGGTCATCGCTATGAATAGTGATGTCCTAAGTTAAAAAAAATGCCCCGAACTCATCCGAGTGCGGGGCATTTTTATACGTTGGGAAGAAAATCTTATTCTGCTGTCTTTTCTTCTGTGGTAGTGGTTTCCTCCGCTTTAGCTTCAGTACCCTTCTTGGCAGAAGTACGGCTACGGCGTGTTTTCTTAGCACCTTCCTTAGCTTCACCTTTACCCTTACCATAAATTTCGTTGAAGTCAACGAGTTCGATCAAAGCCTTCTCAGCATTATCACCAGGACGAGCGCCTAATTTGATAATACGTGTATAACCACCTGGGCGGCCAGCTACTTTTTCAGCAACAGCACCGAACAGTTCTTTGATAGCCTCTTTATCCTGCAAATAGCTGAATACAACACGGCGCTGGTGCGTAGTGTTATCTTTTGCTTTTGTGATCAGAGGTTCAGCGTACACACGCAGCGCTTTCGCTTTTGCGAGGGTAGTTACAATACGTTTGTACTGGATCAGTTGGCAGGTAAGGTTCGCCAGCAGGGCTTCCCTGTGTGCCTTTGTACGGCTTAGATTTTTTACTTTGTCTCCGTGACGCATGACATTTGAGTTTTACCGGCTGTACCGTGTCAGGAATTACAGCCTACGTTATAAAAAGAGTTTAAAAGTTTCAAGGTTTAAAAGTTTAAAAGTTTTCTGTTCGGATTGAACTATTAAACTATTAAACTTTTAAACTCTTAAACTTTCTACAGTTCATCTTTATCTACTCCCAACTTGAGCAGATCCATACCGAAACCAAGACCGCGCTCAGTGAGCACCTGCTCGATCTCAGCCAGGGATTTCTGACCGAAGTTACGGAACTTCATGAGGTCTTCCTGCTCGTATTGAACCAGTTCGCTGAGGGAATTGATCTTAGCGGCTTTCAGACAGTTGAAGGCGCGAACAGAGAGGTCCAGATCTTCCAGTGGAGTTTTGAGCACTTTGCGCAGTTGCAGTGTCTGCTCATCCACCAGGTCTTCTTTCTTCTCTTCTTTGTTATCGAAAGTGATGTTTTCGTCAGTGATGATCATCAGATGCTGGATCAGGATCCTTGAAGCTTGTTTAACGGCTTCTTCAGGATGGATCGTACCATCTGTAGACACTTCCATGATCAGTTTTTCGAAGTCGGTGCGTTGTTCCACACGCGTATTCTCAATCGTGTATTTCACGTTCTTGATCGGAGTGTAGATCGCATCGATAGGGATGTAACCGATCGGAGCATCTTTAGGTTTGTTTTCTTCAGCAGGAACGTAACCGCGGCCTTTACCGATCGTCAGTTCGATATCCATTTTAGCGGAAGAATCCAGTGTACAGATCAGCAGGTCTGGGTTCATGATCTGGAAAGAATGAGTTCCTTCACCGATCATACCAGCTGTGAATTCTGTTTTATTTTTCAGTGACAGGAGAATTTTCTCGTTCGCCACTTCATGATCAACGATCTTTTTAAAGCGAACCTGTTTCAGGTTCAGGAAAATTTCCACCACATCTTCGCTAACACCTTTCATTGTAGCGAATTCGTGCTCAACACCTTCGATCTTAACACCAATGATTGCATAACCTTCGAGTGAGCTAAGCAGCACACGACGGAGAGCATTACCGATCGTAACACCATAGCCAGGCTCCAATGGACGAAACTCAAACTGAGCTTCGAAATCAGTCGCCTTTTGCAGAATGATCTTATCCGGTTTTTGGAAATTTAAAATGGCCATATTTAGATTTAAGTTTTTAAATGGTAATAGTAAGAAGTTACCCCGCTTAGCAGTAGAAAGAGTCTTCAACCGTTAAGCGGGGTTACTTATTACTTGGAGTACAATTCAACAATCAGTTGCTCCTTAATGTTCTCAGGAACGCTTTCCCTTTCAGGATAAGTGATGAAAGTACCTTTTAATTCAGTTTCGTTGAAATCGATCCAGCTGAATTTTGGGTTTTTGGCACGAACAACAGAAGTGATAGAAGTTCTTGTTTTGCTACCTTCTTTGATGGTAACAACGTCTCCAGCTTTCAGTTGGAAAGAAGGAACGTTTACAACTTCACCATTTACTTCAATGTGTTTGTGGCTAACCAACTGACGGGCAGCAGGACGGCTTGGAGCGATACCCATACGGAAAACTGTATTGTCGAGACGCGCTTCCAGGAGTTTGATCAGGTTTTCACCTGTTACACCTTTACGGCGTGAAGCTTCGTCGAACGTTTTACGGAATTGTTTTTCGAGGATTCCGTAAGTGTATTTCGCTTTCTGCTTTTCACGCAGCTGCAGAGCGTATTCACCTAAGGTTTTACGCTTGCGTTTTTCACCATGCTGACCGGGAGGGTTGCTGTTTTTACCCAACCATTTACCATTTCCTAAAATTGGCTCACCGAAGATGCGGGAGATTTTGGTCTTTGGACCATTGTAACGTGCCATAATGTACTTTCATTAAGCTTTTTTAGAGTGCGGTGCGTCGATCGTTAAAAAGCTTTAAAAAAATTAATCGGGCACCCTTTAATTAATGAAAGTTATACGTAGCCAGAGACTACGTACAACAGGCGTATTTAAAATAGTTGTACGTAGTCTGAAGACTACGTACAACATATAATTAAACTCTTCTTTTCTTTGGAGGACGGCATCCGTTGTGTGGGAGCGGAGTTACGTCTTTGATCATCACGATCTCAACACCGCTCTGAGAAAGAGAACGGATTGCACCTTCACGACCAGAACCCGGACCTTTCACATAAACGTCTACTCTTTTCAGACCAGCGTCCAGTGCAGCTTTAGCCGCGTCAGCAGCTGCCATCTGCGCTGCGTAAGGAGTGTTCTTTTTAGAACCTTTGAAACCCATTTTACCAGCACTGCTCCAGGAGATAACCTGGCCAGTCTTGTTGGTAAGGGAGATGATGATGTTGTTGAATGTTGCAGAGATGTGAGCATCGCCATAGGCGTCTACTTTCACCACTCTCTTCTTCGCGGCAGCTTTACCGCTCTGTTGTTGTGCTTTTGCCATGTTCTGAGGTAATCTTTAATGTTTGTTTCAATGTCATCCCGTCCCGGCTCAAGTCCGTGTTGACAAGGATGCAATCCTTATCATTTATACGAAATGGTTGAATCATTTCTCCTGCCGACTTACGAAGCTATCCGAAATTGATTCATGTCTGTGCAAGTCTTATGAACAGCAAAATTCAAAAGTACCCCGCTTAGCGATTGAAAGTGTCTTCAATTGTTAAGCGGGGTTACTTTTGACTTTTTAATTATTTCTTAGTCGCTTTCTTCTTACCAGCAACCGTTTTACGTTTTCCTTTACGTGTACGGCTATTGGTTTTAGTACGCTGACCACGAACCGGGAGACCTTTCCTGTGACGGAGGCCACGGTAGCAAGCGATATCAAGCAAACGCTTGATGCTCATTTGCACTTCGGAACGCAACTGACCTTCAACCTTCAGCTCATCCGTAATGGTTGTACGGATAGCATTCAGATCGTCGTCATTCCACTCATGTACTTTCTTGCTGCGATCAATATTGTTCTTGTCAAGAATGTACTGGGCGGTAGAAGGTCCGATACCATAGATATAGGTCAGCCCTATTTCGCCTCTTTTGTTTTTTGGTAAGTCAACACCGGCAATACGTGCCATATTTCTCTTCTATTTATTGTTTGTTATTAACATTAAACATTGAAACTGAATCTCTCAGCCTCAATTATTACCCTTGACGCTGCTTGAAGCGAGGGTTCTTTTTGTTGATCACATACAGCTTGCCTTTACGACGTACGATCTTGCAATCTGCACTTCTTTTTTTGATGGATGCTCTAACTTTCATGACGAATCACTTTTTTTATTTCTAAATGTTCTGAGATTCGCCCGATGCTCCTCTCATGAATCAGTTTATTTGTACCTGAAATTGATCCTTCCTCGTGTCAAATCATATGGAGACAGCTCCACTCCCACTTTATCTCCAGGCAAGATCCGGATATAGTGCATCCGCATCTTTCCCGAGATGGTTGCCAGTATTTCGTGACCATTTTCCAGCTTCACTCTGAACATTGCGTTTGACAACGCTTCCAGAATGATACCATCTTGTTTGATAAGGGGTTGTTTCGACATACTATTTTTAGGGGTGCAAAGATAGGAGTATATACTGTAAAAAAGAAAAATCGTCTCCTATTTTTCCCCGGAACGTGCGAAGTTAGGGAATTTTGGCCTCAAAAGCAAACGGTTTTCGAAGGATGATGGTCGCTGACCGATGGCCGATGGCCGAGGTGAGTATCCCTTAACAATTTAAAAGTCAATAGTTACCAGAAAATAAAACGGCAGACCTGAATTCTGATCAAAGAATTCGGGCCTGCCGTTTTAAAATTCAAATTATATGTAGATTATTCAATCTTCAGACTGTCCTTCGGTCATCCGCCATCGGCCATCGCTTCCTACGCCATCGCCAGTGGAATCTTCGTCATATCCAAATGCAGGTTCTGCAGCTCATGCACACCAAGCGGAAAACTGAAATGCCGGCGGTCTTCGCGCCACCACATATCGATATTTGAGAAATCCCCAGTCCTTGGAGTGACAAGCCGGAAAGAATCTTTTTTGTATTTCATGCCATTATCCATCACTTCCCGCGTGAATCCCAAACGGGTAAGCTGTGCCTCATCCAGCGGGATTGCCTTCATCTCCTGTGGGCTGTACCAGAATTCCTGGATACCGTTGTTTACAAGCGCCTGGTGATCTTCACGGCTTACACGCACTACCATTCCTTCTCTTTCAATTCCTTCATCATTAATGGAGATGATATCTCCGGGTTTGAGGTCATTTAATTTGAGCATGGCAAAATCGTTTTAGGTGATATGAATATAAGGAAAAAAAGCTATAAGCGTGCCAATCCTTCGCACCGGTGAAACCGGCGGGTTGGCTGGCGTGATGGGGGCCAATGTCTTTAAGTTCAATCTCCCCCCTTCAGGTTAGTCGTTACCCAAATTTTACGACGGGCGTCTGCTTCCTTCAGATAGTTTATTTCCCCAGGATTTCAATCCAATGTCGTTTAATTTGGTAGCCCGAAGGAACGCGGCGGCGATACGCAGCGTCCGCAACGTAAACAGCCATAGAATATCTTGTATTTTCGCCGCGCTCTCCGCGTATCGCCGCCGCGTTCCTTCGGGGCTGCTAACTAAACGACATTGGATTGAAATCGTGAGCTACAGTATGAGACAGTAAATTCTTCAACTCCTCCGAAAGTTTGGGTAACGATTAGCCCTTCAGGGGAGACTTTAAGTCGCTTATTAAAGAAATGCCAGTTTTCGCGTTGGTGCTTATTGTGCGTTGTATTGGGGCGCTTTTATATTGGAGTGCAAACTCTCCCCTGAAGGGGAGATTTAGAGGGGTCCATACGCGCGGGCAGACAGCGCAAGCCACTCCTACCAACCGGGCCCGAGCTTCACTGATGGTTCCGGCATGCCGAAAGGATGGATCACAGTAGTCCGGGAAATGCCAGACCGATGGTTACGTAGAGCTTTCCCGCTACCAGCGCCAAGCTGGCGGAATACTATCCTGATGCTACCCTGATACTATTCCCATGCTTCCCCAATGCTATAACGATGCTTTCACCATGCTATAACGTTGCTTAATCCATGCTATTCTCATGCTATTACGATGCTTATTTCACCGGGAAGATCGTTGCCAATGTAATTCACCGTGTCCAGGGTTCAGGTCAATCTGAGTTATTTCAGGCTCAGCAGCTTAAGAGAGCACAGTCGTAAAAACAAAAGCTGTCCGGAAACCTGAACAGCTTTAAGAATATTCATCTCAGCAAACCCTACTCAGCCCAGCTCATCACATACCCGTCATTCTCTATTTCCAGCGCCTGCCTTGTCAGCATCAGCGGATGAAAAGTATCTACCATCACAGCCAGCTCCTTTGTTTCTTTCGCTCCGATACTTCTTTCGACCGCACCAGGATGCGGACCATGTGGAATACCGGCCGGGTGAAGGGTGATCATGCCTCGGGTCACATTTTTGCGGCTCATGAAATCCCCATCTACATAGTACAACACTTCGTCACTGTCAATATTGCTGTGGTTATATGGCGCAGGAATCGCCTGCGGATGATAATCATACAAACGCGGGCAGAACGAGCACACTACAAAATTGTGCGCCTCAAATGTCTGGTGAACGGGAGGGGGCTGATGCACGCGGCCGGTGATCGGCTCGAAATCATGAATCGAAAAAGCAAATGGATAACAGCATCCGTCCCACCCTACCACGTCAAACGGATGAGTACCGTAATGCAGACCATACATTATACCTTTCTTTTTCGCTTTGATCAGGAAATCTCCTTTCTCATCAACAGGATTGATATCCTGCGGGGCCCTGATATCGCGTTCACAATAGGGCGAATGCTCGAGCAATTGTCCGTACTTGCTTAGGTACCTTTTGGGATAACGTATGGGGCTGAATGATTCGACGATGAATAAGCGATTGTCTGCTGATTCAAAATGTATTTGGTAGATCGTTCCTCTTGGTATTACGAGATAATCTCCATAATCAAACGGCAGATTGCCATATTGTGTTTTCAGCACGCCTTTGCCTTCGTGCACAAAGATCATTTCGTCGGCATCTGTGTTTTTATAGAAATAATCTGTCATGCTTTCCTGTGGAGCAGCGAGCACGATATGGCAGTCATTGTTCACCAGTACAGGAACCCTGCTTTGCAGGAAGTCTTTGGCGGGCTTTACCTTGAAGCCTTCGAAGCTGCGGTGTTTCAGCATTTTTTCTTCCGCTATTTCAGGCGCTACATTTTGGTGTGGCTCGGTTTTGATGATCTGAGTTGGCGGATAAATATGGTACAATAAGGAGGAATCATTGCTGAATCCTTCGGTTGAGAATAACTGTTCAGAATATAAACCACCATCCGGTTTGCGGAATTGGGTATGGCGCTTATGGGGAATGTTTCCCAGTTTATGGTAATGTGGCATGGGTAAGAAGATTACAAATAATGAAAGCATCTGTGAAGTAAAAATGCAACAGCCTCATGAGGCATCATATAGCATATTACTATTGAATTGCGCTTCGCCGGGAAAGCTCCAGAGTCGAGAGCAGGAAAATGTACTTCCAGCGGCGTTTATCAATCCAGTAAAGAAAGTTTCTTTTAAATGGCATGAATCGTTACAATTAAATATCGCGGCTTATAGCCCTTCAACAGCCGCATACATAAAGTTACGGATTATAAAATTCAAACAAAAATGGTGTTCTACACTACACAAACAGTCACAAAAACTGTTCTGCCATCTTTGTAAAATCCAATGTAGTAATAAAAGTCG
This sequence comes from Terrimonas ginsenosidimutans, assembly GCF_022012415.1. GTDB lineage: Bacteria > Bacteroidota > Bacteroidia > Chitinophagales > Chitinophagaceae > Terrimonas_A > Terrimonas_A ginsenosidimutans. The sequence goes on along the minus strand of NZ_JAKLTR010000024.1, from coordinate 39,128 downwards.
TTGTTCACTCCAATTCTCCTCCTGAATACGTTAGTGATATCGCCGGCTTTCTTATCCCCCAGCGTTTTACTGAACTCATCTGATCCAACAATATATTTATCTTTTGAAATGCGAGTGTCATTCGTTATTTCATTTAAGAGGTTTGTGTAGTCAATCTGCGAAAGCATGATCTGGGAACTGGAACAATAGTCTCCGTGAAAGTCTGGATAGGATGCATTCTTTTCTATAAATATTGCCGACTCAGGAAGCTCTCTTAACGTAACAGTATTGAATTCATTCTTAAAAAAGCTTTTACCTGGAAAGAATGCGTCAAACGTGAAATATCCGGACAATACCAGTATAACAAAGATATAGGCAATATTCACCTTACGATTCATTTCCGCCGTGAGTTTACCTTTCCTGATCAAATAGTTTCTGAATGGCAAATAGATAAGATATACGATACCGCCGGCAAGACCAAGTAAAAAAGCAGTTATAAAAAACACCACCAACATAAAAGAATTACGAGTTATGTAAATTGATTAAACAAAAGAATTTCTCTTTTTATTTGATACCCCAGACACACTACAGTTTATCATGACTATTTAATGATTGCCGGGTAAGATATTGCATTAATTCGGTTGCTTTCATCAATGCCGCACCTGACATAGGATCATTGAACAATACACAGTTTGCTGCCTCATAAAATCCTCTTAGACCGTTATGCAATAATTGAGAGAAGCGGGCTTCACAACGTTAATCCGTTTGCTTCGTTGCTGTTTTTCCGCTCTTATTGATCTGCCAGGAGTTCCAGCAAATTAAAAAATAAATCGCTGAAAATAGCAAACTCCATAGCTCACCTGTCCATCTGTAATATACTGACCAACTGGAGGGCAGGTAGTCTCTGTACAGCCGCGTAATAAAGATAACCACCCATTCGAAATTCTGCACAGCCGTTAACAAAATGATAGAGACGATTGTAAGGGATATTTCAACTCTATTCCTTCGAATGAAAAATAACAACTGAAACAAAAAAACCAGGCAGAGAGTATAGGGATATGAGTAAATGTGATTTCTTTTTGAACGCTGTAAAATATCACCATCGATGGCATCTGAATTGCCTTCGTTAGAGAGCAGAAATTCCACAAACCCGAACCCAAGCGTCACGATATACATGAGCAGAACAGATAAGATTAAAAGGTTTGCCCTGTCCAGAAACGTATCGATCCGTTTTCGAGGTGCGGTAAAGAATAAAGCCATCACCAGAAAAACAGAAGTGGAAATAATATAAGCAGAGATTACTTTAGCAATGATCCAAAACCACATGAGAAATATTCTTATATTTTATCTATCCCGTAAAACAATTGCAGAAGCCTGGTTAATTATATATTTTTCCTTGAGCCAGTTTATATAGAGTTATGGAGTCTTCCGTCTCCAGCCAATGGTTACCGTCTTCCAGTGCATCTTCTGCGAGATGATAACGCCCTTCCTTCAGGTCGTTGGTAAATTGCTCCAATAGTTTTTCTATCGACTCGGCAACAAGGATACCTGCAAGGTCGGTGCCTTCAATATAAATTATCTGTCCCGGAGTACCTGAATCTGATGGAGCCATATCAACAAATAATCTATCCCTGCTTCCGTCAGTTGCAACGGGTATCCAGTTGGGGTTATAAAGATCCGATCCGTCAATCTGCGCATCAGAATATTTCAATTTAACAGCGTCGTGTTGTTCCGAAAAATCTTTTCTGGAATTAAGTTCATCGATCGATTCGCTGATCGAATAAAAAGTAAGGCCATAAAAGAAATTGCCCCAGTTCTCTTCCTGAATATTTCCATTGATGGATTTGTAAAGCTGTTTCAGATCATCGGGAAGGGATTTACCTGTCAGCGATTGCAGCACCTCAATTTCATCATCCGAAGCGCCTTGATTAAGAGATAAAGTAACTATCCGGGGAGCAACTTCAGAGAGAGCATTCTTTAGGTTTTGAATTTTCGAATCAAGCATTTCTAAGGTTTTATTTTTCATTTGTAATACGAAGAGCCCCTGTAAAAGATATTATGAAAAATTCATTCGGTGTTCTCCTGAATCAATCCTCCATAAGTCATTCCAAGTCCGCTCTAAAATATAAAATAAAAATATTAAGCTAAACGGAAAGCTGATCTTTATTAACACGAATATCATCCCTAAACTTCATTTTTTAAGTTATTGCTTACCTTTCTGGCCTAGACATTATAAAACAAACACGCTTATGCAACTCGCAACAGCAGGCCTTCTTTATATCCGTAACAAAAAACTGCTCCTTGCCTTCAGCCGCAACAAACAATGCTTCTATCTTCCCGGTGGGAAAGTAGATGCCGGCGAGACGTCGCTCGCAGCGCTTTGCAGGGAGATCGCGGAAGAGTTGAATACGCAAATTGAAGCTACCGATCTGCAATTCTATACGCATATCACCGCACCGGCTTTCGGTGAGCAAACCGGCCTGATCATGGAACAGGACTGCTTTCTTCTTCAAAAAGAAATAGATCCAACCGCTTCAGCTGAGATCGGCGAACTTGCTTTCTTTTCCCTGGAAGAATATCTGCAGCAACAAAATCAGGCGCCCGGCGCGGTTATGATCCTGCAACAATTAAAACAAAACGGATTGATCGATTGATCTATGACAAGAATAGGACTCATATCCGACACACACGGCTTTCTCGACGAAGCAGTCTTCAAGCATTTTGACAATTGCGATGAGATCTGGCATGCAGGCGATTTTGGCAATGACCAACTTGCGGCAAAACTTCGTAAGTTCAAACCACTTCGCGGCGTGTACGGTAATATCGATGGAACGGATATCCGCTCAAACTATCCGGAGCAACTTGTATTCACCTGCGAGTCCGTAAAAGTGATGATGCGTCATATCGGTGGCGCTCCACCAAAATACAATCCTGAAACCAGAAAAGAGCTTCTGCTCCACAAACCCCTGCTTTTCATCAGCGGGCACTCCCATATCCTTAAAGTAATGTTTGATCAGCAACATCAATGCCTTCACATGAATCCCGGCGCCGCCGGCAAACAGGGCTGGCATAAAATGAGAACGCTGATCCGGTTCGTGATTGATGGAAAGGATATGAAGGATGGCGAAGTAATAGAGCTGGGACGCAAATAGAACGCGAACGCGAATGAGCACGAATGGCCGCGAATGATCGCGAATAGAACACGAATGGCCGCGAATGATCGCGAATAAAAGCACTAAAGCAGAGAAGCTACTGATGAATTGATCAATAGCTTCTCTGCTTTAGTGCTTTTATTCGTGTTAGTCCGCGGCCATTCGTGCTCATTCGCGTTAGTGCATGCCGGGGAAGAGCGGGCGGCCGATAACTTCCCTGAATGGCCATGGGATAGCCACCAGTATTGCCAATAGTGCGATGAAGAACAGCCAGAAAGCTCTCTTGAATTTCAATTCGTCAGCTATAGGCTTCTTTGCCATTTTATATCCTGCCGTGACGAGAATGATTGCAATGATCATGAATACCGGATGCTCTATCCAGAAAAAACGAAGCGGTTTGTTGGACATGATGCTGATGCCTTCCGGTAACTGATCTTTTATTTTCAGGATGCCATATTGCTTTCCCAAGAACAATAAAAAAAGTCCGATCAAAAGATTTATGTGGGAAGAGATCAGTGTAAACAACCAGACCTTTCTATCGCCAGCTGTAAAAGATCTTTTCTGTTGCCAGCCTGTATACGCTTTAAATATCGAAACCAGCAGAAGTATCAAAACTACCCAACGGAGTAAATTGTGGAGGTGTAACATGCCTGTAGCCATAATGTGGATGATTTGCCGCCAAAGGTAAGGAAGTTTGAAAGTTTAATGGTTAAGGGTTTAAAAGTTTGGGAGGATTGGAAAGGATTGGAAAGGTTTGGAAGGCTGACACGTTGTAAGTTTCAGAACTTATAGCGCTACTACAAAAAAGAGAAAGGTTGCAAAGCCTAAGTTTTGCAACCTTTCTCAATATACTAACTTATGGAAACAGATCAAACCTTCCAAACCTCTGCACCCGCTCTGAAACCTTTAAACCATTAAACTTCTTACTCGACCCATTCCGCCACAAACACATTCGTATCTCTCGTTCCTCCATTGTTCCTGTTGCTGGCAAAGACGATCTTTTTACCGTCGGGAGAGAACATGGGGAATGCGTCAAAGCCTTTGTCGCGACTTACTTTTTGGAGATTGGTTCCGTCTTCGTTGATCGTATACATGTTGAACGGAAACCCTCTTTTGTATTCGTGGTTTGAGGCGAAGATGATCCGTTTGCTGTCTGGCATATAGCTTGGAGCCCAGTTTGCCTGTCCATAAGAAGTTACCTGGCGGGCATTGCTGCCATCGGCATTGGCAACCCAAACTTCCATATTGGTAGGAGCTACGAGATGTTCAGCAAGCAGTTCTTTGTATTCTTTTACTTCTGCATCTGTTTTGGGGCGGGATGCTCTCCAGATGATCTTTTTACCGTCGGGGCTGAACCAGGCGCCGCCATCATAGCCGGGTGCGTTAGTGATGCGTTGTTCCCTGCCTGTTGCAAGATCCATGATGTAAAGCTCGATATCACCGTCCTTATCGCTGGTATAGATCATTTTTTTGCCGTCAGGGCTTAAGGTCGCTTCGGCGTCGTATCCCTTTGAGTTGGTCAATTGCTTTACGATCTTGCCGTTCAGGTCAGCCATGAAAATATCATAGCTGGGATATAGTGGCCAGATGTATTTGTTGCCATACTTCGCACGGTCCGGTGTGGGGGGGCAGGTATCCGCACCGAGGTGAGTAGATGCATAGATAATGTGTTTGTTGTCTTTGGTGAAAAAGGCACAGGTAGTCCTGCCTTTGCCGGTGCTGACCATTTTATATTCGAATTTCTCACCGGCTTTTTCCGGCACTTTTCCGATGAAGATCTGGTCACAGGCGATGCCGTTTTTTGGACTGGTACGCTGAAACACGAGCCACTTGCTGTCGTAGCTCCAATACGCTTCCGCATTATCGCCACCAAAAGTGAGTTGCTGAATGTTTTTGAAATGTGTCTCCTCGGGATAATGCAGCGTATCTGCCACGGGTGTTCCGTGCTGCTGAGCCAGCAGTGCATTGGAAGACAGGGCTAAAAACCCAATTACTGAGAGACCTAAAGCAAGTTTTTTCATGTTTCTTCGTTTATATAAGCGCCCGCAAAGGTATTTTTGGGCGGGATCTGATTTGTCAGACAATTGTCATAGATCGCTTCCCGTCGCTAATTCCGGGCATCCGGAAAAACAAAAACATATGAAAGTTTCCATACTCCTGCTTTTTTCGACGATCCTGCTGGTATCCTGTGGTGGCAATAAAAATGAAGCTGCTTATGCTGAGCTCCTGGCACAGCCTCCCTATGCCGCCATTACCGATAGCATTGGCCGGGAACCCGATCGGGACGATCTGTATTTCAGAAGAGCGGTACTGCTCAATCGCAATAACCTTCCCGAACCAGCCCTTGCCGATTTCCGGAAAGCCTGGTCGATCAATGCAGAGGAACCATATGCGATCGGAGTAGGGAATATCCTGCTGGAGAAAAGGCCGGATTCAGCAACCGCATTTTTACAGCAGGCGATCAGGGACCTTCCTCAAAGTATTTTCCTCCGCATTCTACTGGCGCGCTCTTACGATGCACAAAAGGAAACCGATAAAGCGATCCTGGTTTGTGAAGAAATACTTCATACCGACCCTAACCAGTTAAATACACTGGCATTGAAAGCAGAACTCCTGGAGAAGAAAAACGATGCACCCGGCACGATCGCAGCACTGGAAAAAGTGCATCAGCTGGTACCCTCCAACATCCAACTCGCGAACAAACTGATGTATCAATATGCGGAAACAAAGAACCCAAAAGCACTTACACTGGCCGACACCATGCTTCTGAGAGATTCTATGAAAGTGAGCGCAGATCCGTTGTATGTGAAAGGCCTTTATTATGTGAATACCGGCGACAATGCCAACGCCCTTCGTTTTTTTGACCAGACGATCCAGCGAAGCCATCGCTATCTCAATGCCTATATCGAAAAAGGAAAGATCTTTTTCAACCAGAAAAAAATACCGGAAGCTTTAAAGACCTTTCAGCTGGCCATCACCGTCGATGCCGCATTCGCGGATGCCTGGTACTGGATCGGCCGATGCCAGGAACTCCAGGGTCAGAAAGCTGATGCAAAACTGAGCTATGAAAAAGCATTCTCGCTCGACAAAACGTTTGTTGAAGCGAAGGAGGCGATGGAGAAAGTAAGATAAGTTGAAAGTGACGGTTTAAAAGTTTAATAGTTTAAAGGTTTAATAGTTTCAAAGTTTGATAGTTTCATCGGGATGTACACAACAATTGCAACTTTAAACTTTTAAACCTTTAAACTTTTAAACCTTTTACCCCCCGGCCTCTCCCCTCCATTACGTATATTTACCTAATAAAATTATCGCATGGCTATTGTTGCACCCTCACTGTTGGCGGCCAATTTCCTGAAGCTGGAAGAAGAATGTAAGATGCTGAATGAAAGTGAAGCGGATTGGTTTCATCTTGATGTGATGGATGGACGCTTTGTTCCAAATATCAGTTACGGTCCGATGATCATTGAATTCATCCGTAAAACGACCACCAAGGTCTGCGACGTCCACCTGATGATCCTTGAACCGGGATTGTATGCGGAACAGTTCAAAAATGCAGGGGCCGATAATTTGTCCGTGCATATAGAAGCCTGTCCTCATCTGCACCGCAATCTGCAACAGATCAGATCCCTGGGCATGAAAGCCGGTGTAGCGATCAACCCGCACACTCCTGTATCGGATCTGAGTGATATACTTCATGATACCGATGTGGTATGTATGATGAGTGTGAACCCTGGTTTTGGCGGACAACATTTTATTCCGCATACAATCGAAAAGATCAGACAGCTTCGGAAAATGATCGATGAAAGAGGCCTGTCCACGCTGATAGAGATCGATGGTGGGGTGACTGAACAAAATGCGGCGGAGATCATCCTGGCCGGTGCACATGTACTTGTTGCAGGAAGCACCGTTTTCAAATCAAAAGATCCGAAAGCAACGATCGCGGCGCTAAAGGCTGCACGATAATGCTTTTCCATAGAGAACCGAAACCCTTAACATGACTGCGCGCCTTCTCCTATCTTTGAAACCCTTGCATACCTGTAAGCTCCTGACCTTAGCGATCAGTTTTATACTGCTATCGCTCTCCTGCTTCGCGCAGAAAAAATATGCATTTGTTGCCGGCCGCGTGATCGATGAACAGGAGAACTATCTTTCACATGTCTCCATTACTCAACTTGGAAACCAATCGGGGATCACCACCAATGACACAGGCTATTTCCGGATAAAGGTGCCGGCTGACCGGGCATTTGCGCTGGTGTTCAGCTACACAGGGTTCCGGACGGAACAAAAGAACTTCCTCTTGAATGAGAACGAAGAAGAGTTCATCGTTCTCCGTCTTGAAAGAACGGCAAGTGTGATGCAGGAGGTGGTGGTGACAGATCAGCGTGACCGCCGTGAAGCCGGTCTGATCCGCCCCAATCCAAAAACGATCATCAACCTGCCCTCGGTTACAACAGGTGTGGAAAGTTTACTGAAGGTATTTGTTGGTTCCAATAACGAGCTCACATCCCAGTACTCTGTCCGCGGTGGCAGCTTCGACGAAAACCTGATCTATGTAAATGACTTTGAAGTGTTCCGTCCCTACCTGGTCCGTAATGGACAACAGGAAGGTTTGAGTTTTATCAATCCCGAACTGGTTAGAAATATCAGTTTTTATACCGGTGGATTCCAGGCGAAGTACGGAGATAAGATGAGCAGCGTGCTGGACATCCAGTATAAAAAACCAAAACGTTTTGGTGGCTCAGCTTACGTGGGCATTCTTGAGCAAGGTCTTCATCTGGAAGGCACCAGCAGGAATGATAAGTTCAGCTACCTGATAGGTGCGCGGAACAGGAGCAACAGAAATCTGCTGAGCCGTCAGGAAACACAGGGCAACTATGTGCCATCTTCCGCAGATGTGCAGGCGATGTTCCAGTACCAGCTCAGCAAACGCTGGCAGGCGGAGTTATTCGGCACCTTATCCCAGACCAAATTTTCCCTGGTCCCTGCATTTTCCCAACTCACCAGTTCCGTATTCTCCCCCTACTTTACCGCTAATCTCGGATTGGATATTTATTTTGAAGGACAGGAAAAAGATCAGTACAAAACCAATATGGCCGGCCTGGCTTTTACCAACCAGGTTACGCGGCAGCTGAGATTGAAATGGCTTGTATCAAGATTTGAGAATGATGAGCAGGAGAATGTTGACATCACCGGAGCTTACCTTTTTGGTGATCGCGATTTTGATCAGAGCCAGCCAACATTTGGAATGATCGTTAACCCGCTTGGCGCAGGGGTGTTCCAGAATTTTTCCCGGAATAAACTGAATATCACCAACTGGAATTTTTCACATAAAGGAAATTTCGATCGGGGCAAACATGCATTCCAATGGGGTGCGGGGTATGACAGAACGCAGATCAATGACAGGTTGAATGAATGGGAGTACCAGGATTCAGCCGGTTATTCATTGCCGCTGAATCCTTCATCATTCCAATTGGCCAAATCAGTTAAATCAGTCGCGGATCTTGATATCGATAAATTCTCCGGCTATCTGCAGGATAACATTGTGCTGGGAGATTCTCTGAACACGTACACTCTAACTGCCGGCGTCCGTTTCAACTACAATTCTTTGAATAAAGAACTGCTGGTTTCACCAAGGATCGGCGCCAGCTGGAAGCCCAACTGGAAGCGAGACTTCATCTTTCGTTTTGCCGCAGGCGCTTACCATCAGCCTCCATTTTACCGGGAACTTCGCCGGTATGATGGCAGCATCAACACCGCACTGAAAGCACAGAAAAGCTGGCAGGGTGTGCTTGGATTTGACTACAATTTCACCGGCTACGGACGTCCGATGCGGTGGACTACCGAAGCCTATTTCAAACATATGACGGATGTGGTGCCGTACGATATGGACAACGTCCGGGTACGTTACTTTGGCGAAAACAACGCTAAAGCATACGCGGCAGGCATCGAAATGCGCCTTTATGGAGAACTGGTAAAGGATGCGGAGAGCTGGATCAGCATTGGGTTTATGAACACCAAAGAAGATATTACCGGCGATACATATAAGAAATACACGCTTGATGCACAAAATCAACCGGTAGACAGCGTTCTGGTTGAGAAAGGCTGGGTAAGACGCCCTACTGACAGAAGGATCACCTTTGGCATGTTCTTCCAGGATTACCTGGCGACCAACAAGAATTTCAAGATGTATCTTAACCTGCTGTATGGCACGAATCTTCCGTACAGTATTCCCAATAATGTGCAATACCGCAGTGCGCTGGAGATACCAGCCTATATCAGAGTGGATATTGGTTTCAGTGCGCTTCTTCTCGACGCGGATAAAAGCCGGAGAAGAAGTCATAGCCCTTTTCTTGGTTTTGATAATATCTGGGCAAGCCTGGAAGTATTCAACCTGATCGACAGGGATAATACGATCTCTTATCTTTTGGTGAAGGATTTTTCAAATACGACATATGCGATGCCGCAGAGGCTGACGCCGAGGTTGGTGAACTTTAAGGTTGTAGCGAGATGGTGATGTTGCTGGGCCGGGGAAGCCCGGCGGGCTTTTCTTCGACGGGAGTGTCGAAAGACTCTTTTTTTGCCGAGCGGGCAAGGGCGTTTTTTTCGAGGGATTCCTCGAAGACTCCGTTTACTTTTTTTGCCTTGATGCAAAAAAAAGTAACAAAAAAAGATCAAGGCTACGCGCAAATAGCCAGCCCCGCACTCGATGCGGGGGCTAAAAATTATGGGCTGCACCTGGCACTAAGATAAACTCGCCGGAAGAATGTTTGGGGTTGATTGGCGTGTTGGCTCAGACAATATTTTAGCGCCCTCGCCTTCGGCTCGTCGGTTACGCCCATAATTTTCTTAACGCCATTCGCGCTAGGCCGCCGCTCTTAAAGCAGGCAGGATGCCTTTACATAAATGCAGCCTCACGGTTCTAGCAAGTTTTGTTTTCTGTTATCAGGAATAGCAACACGTCAATTTGTGATAGCGTAACTGAGATACAACGAATATTCCTCGCAACCGATCTTCCTTGTTTCGGAGACTCTGCTTACATTTTTTGCCGGACGGGCAAGAGCGCTTTTTTTCGAGGGGTTGCCTCGAAGACTCTGTTTACTTTTTTTGCCTTGATGCAAAAAAAGTAACAAAAAAAGATCAAGGCTACGCGCAAATGGCTAAAAATTATGGGCTGCACCTGGCACTAAAATAAACTCGCCGGAGGAGTATGTCGAATTGATTGGCGTGCTGGCTCAGACAATATTTTAGCGCCCTCGCCTTCGGCTCGTCGGTTACGCCCATAATTTTTTTAACGCCATTTGCGCTAGGCCACCCCCGGCTCAAAGCAGGTAGAAGGCCTTTCATAAATGTAGCCTCACGGTTCTCGCAGGCTTATTTTTCTCTTATAAAAATGTGTCAAATAGAAAGATTACCAGTTTCAAACTATGATACTATTACTGGGATGCAACAAATCTTCCTCGCAACCGAATCCTCCTCTCTCAACGCCCCCGGCCTTGGAAAAAATGGCGTTAAGAAAATGGGAGGCTGGCACCGTCTGAGCCACACCGAAGGTGTGCGAAGGCGCCAAAAAACTGTCTGATCCAGCACGCCAATCAATTCATCATACTCCTCCGGCGAGTTTTTTTGGGTGCAGGTGACATCCTCCCATTTTTAGCCATTTTTTCCCAGCCTTGATTTTTTTTTGTTACTTTTTTTGCATCAAGGCAAAAAAAGTAAACGGAGTCTTTCGACCTCCCGTCGAAAAAAAGCCTTGCCCGCCGGCAAAAAAAGTAGAAGGTCACTTCAAGGCAACCCTCGAAAAAAAGCGCCCTTTGCCCGCCCGGCAAACAACTAAAAGGAGTCCTCGACGCTCCCCGTCGAAACAAAAACATTCCCCAAAAAGGCTGCCGGACTTCCGGCATTGAAACCTTCACTAAAATTTAAACCCCACCTTCACCAATCACTATACTCTGGCACAAACTTTTCATACCTGAAATTGTTACACAAACAAAGTTCTTCGGCAATCAAAAAACACTTTAACATCCCTGAAAGAGAATTCACATTTGTGAATAAGTAACTTTAGGAAGTGATTATGATTCCAAGTTATATTTGGAAAGAGGGGTAAAGCTTCTGTAACAAATTTCAGAAGACGCAAACGAACCCGGCCATTACCTCTCGCCGGTTTGTATTAAGATTAAATTAATCCGCATTGACTGAAACAATCATCAACCTCGAAACCGTAAACCCTATCGAGTTCTTCGGTGTTAACAACGGCAAACTGGACATTCTAAAAAAGAAATTCCCTCTCCTCAAGATCCTTTCACGCGGTACACAGGTCAAGCTAAGCGGTTCTCCCGAGCAGATTGAAAATGCAAAGGAAAAGATCACGCTGATCGTGTCTTACCTCGAAAAGAACGGGCACATGACAGAGAATTACTTTGAGCAGGTGCTGGGCGGCGATGACGGTGAAACAGTTGACCACTTTGTAGAACGTCATCCCAATGAAGTGCTTGTATTCGGGCCAAACGGAAAGTCTGTACGTGCGCGTACAGCCAATCAAAAGAAAATGGTACAGGAAGCTGAAAAGAACGATGTCGTTTTCGCCATCGGACCAGCAGGTACCGGTAAAACCTACACGGCGGTAGCTCTTGCTGTGAGGGCTTTAAAGAACAAACAGGTCAAGAAGATCATCCTGACAAGGCCTGCGGTCGAAGCCGGCGAAAGCCTCGGTTTTCTGCCAGGCGACCTGAAAGAAAAGATCGATCCATATCTCCGGCCGCTATATGATGCGCTGGATGACATGATACCGGCTGATAAACTCGGCTATTATATGAGCACACGCACTATCGAGATCGCACCGCTGGCCTATATGCGCGGAAGAACCCTCGATAACGCGTTCATTATCCTTGATGAGGCACAAAATGCGACGGATCTTCAACTGAAGATGTTCCTTACACGTATTGGCGCTAATGCAAAAGCTATCATCACGGGAGACATGACGCAGGTGGATCTGCCCAGGAATCAGCGAAGCGGACTTTCGACCGCCGTACGCATCCTCCGCAATATCGACGGCATTGCTCATATCGAACTGGATGAAGAAGATGTGGTACGTCACAGACTGGTGAAACATATCATCCGTGCGTACAACAAAGAACATGAAAGAGAGAATCCGGTAACACAGCAACGCTAATGCCCCCTTTACTTTTTACTAACCTGTTTCGTATAAGCAAGAGGCAGCTCACCAGCTGTCTCTTGCTTTTTTGTATAGCGTGTAAAACTCCTGCCAGAGAAGAAACAATTACGCAGTCAGCTCTCCAGCCCACACCAAAAGATAACAAAGCGCAACTGGCCTCCGCCATCGCAGTGATCAGGACAGGTGACATGGTCACCCGGACGGGCAACGATTTTACCAGTAACAGTCTCCGGCAATTCTGCCAGACAGATAAAACTTATTCGCATTGCGGCATTGCCAGCATTGAACACGATAGCATTTTCGTTTATCATGCGCTGGGAGGAGAATTCAACCCGGACCAGGCATTGCTGCGGGAACCTTTGAAACTGTTTGTAGCATCCGAAGCGAATAAGGGTTTTGGTGTATTCCGTTTCAGGATGGATACCATCCAAACACGCAGGCTTATAAATGAGGCGAAAACAGCATTTGCAGAGAAGATCACTTTTGATATGAAATTCGACCTGGCGACTGACGATAAGATGTATTGCAGTGAGTTCACGGCAAAAATGTTTCAACGGGCTTTTCAGAACGATTCAATGTTCATACCCGTTAAAATTCCCGGACTGGATTACCTCGCACCAGATAACCTGTTCACGCATCCTGCCTGTAAAAAGGTTTTTGCTGCCGTTTATTGAAGATAATGAACACCCCACATGAAGGTTATTGACAGATCATCCTGATTTGACTACATTTACACACTAATAATCAAAAACACGAAAAATGAAAAAAATCGTCTTTTCCATTTGCGCTGGCCTGATGCTTACCATGGTTGCCTGCAAATCCGGACCAAGCAACTCAGATCCTAAAGCAACGCTGATCGGTTTCTTTAAAGCCATGTCAAATAAAGACCTGAAAGGAGCAAGAAAATTTGCTACCAAAGAAAGCGAATCCATGTTGAGCATGCTGGAAATGGCTATGAAAACAGCAGAGAACATGAAGTCGAAAGAAATGGAAGAAGACATGAAATACGATGAAGCGAATATGACATTTGGCGAAACACGTATCGATGGCGATAAAGCGATCGTTCCTGTAACGGACAAAAAGAAAAACGAAACAAGCGAATTCATCCTCAAAAAAGAAGATGGTGCGTGGAAAGTAGCCTTCGACAAAGCTTCTATGGCTGAAATGGCCGGCAAGAAAATGCAAGAAGACGGTCAGGAAGCTAATATAGACTCTCTCAATCAGGCTCTGGAGCAATTAAACCCAGACTCTATCAGTGCTAAAATGCAGGAAAGTGTAAAGGCATTGGATTCGTTGAATAAGGCGTTGAAGAAAGATTAAAATCGTTGCCCGTTCACCGTTGTCCGTTCACCGGCAAACACGACGGAAGCTGGCGTATAAGATCATGAAAACCCTTCATTACGAAGGGTTTTCATGATCTTATACGCCAGCTTCCGGATTCAGCCGCTTCTTCGGACAATGGTGAACGGTATTCGAACAACGGTGAACGGTGAATGACGCCTAAAATCCCTCTTCCTCCTTCCCCACCTTTTTCGTTACTTTGCAGCCAATGAAAAAAAATCTGTTAGCCGCCCTGATCATTTGCCTGACAGGCGTTGTGGCGTGTAAAAACGCTGAGGAGATCAAATCAGAGAATGCGATCGATGCTGCCCGGAACTTTATCCAGGCCGCGCTGAATGGTGATTTTGAGAAAGCAGGTACTTTTATGGTCAATGATTCGTTGAATCTGCAGGATCTGCACCTAATGGAGCGGATGAGCAGAAATCTGACCAAGGAAGAAAAGAACAAATACAGAGAGGCGTCTATCCGGATCCACGAAACCCGCCAGATCAATGACTCTGCCAGCGTGATCTATTATTCTAATTCTTTCAGGAACAAAAAAGATTCGTTGAAAGTGATCAGCCAGAACGGTCAGTGGCTGGTAGATTTCAAATATATCTTCAAACAAGGGTTAGAAGCAATGCCGGTGGATTCTTTGCCATGATGTCAAATGCTGCCGCCCAATGCGGTCAGCAACAGGCCCTATTTCTGAAAAAAAACTTAATTGCTCTTATTCTCAGAGACTTACAATGAGTCCTCTCGTCAAAGACGCCAGCAAGTACCGTATGGTACTGGGTGTCAAGATACCTGGTTGAATATTCAGAAAAACGGAAAACAGGTTTGCCTGTTGTAAACTATAACCCAAATGCTGAGAAGTGATGGACACTTCTGCCAGACAGTAAATATTCCGTCACAGCTCAGCACTTTTTAACGATTGCCAGCCGCTAATTTTTTAAAAGCGAAACATTAAACTTTACCAATGCTCACAGTTAATCATCCCTGGCACGGCGTAAACTATGGAAACAAAGCGCCCCAAAAAGTAACTGCCCTGATCGAAATCCCGGAGGGCTCTCGCTCCAAATATGAAGTAGATAAAGAATCCGGTCTTTTGATGCTTGACCGTGTGATCTACTCTTCTTTCCACTATCCGATGAACTATGGATTTATTCCACAGACTCTCGGAAAAGACGGCGATCCACTGGATATCCTGGTACTCTGCTCTCAATCGATCCATTCGCTTTGCCTTGTAGAAGCAACGGTGATCGGCAATATGCAGATGATCGATAATGGAGAACTGGATGATAAGATCATTGCTGTTGCTTCGAACGACCCTTCCGTTAACCATTACAACACGATCGAAGATGTTCCTCAACATTACCTGCTTGAGTTACGCAACTTCTTTGAACAATATAAAGTACTGGAGAATAAAGAAGTGAAGATCGACAATTTCCAGGATAAGGAAACTGCCTATAAAGTGATCCAGGAAGCGATTGATTTTTACAAGGAGAACTATCCTGCTAAATAATAGCCGGGCACCTCTATCAATGATCTGGCGTATGGCCCGCATAATGCGGTTCCATACGCCAGATCCTGTTTTAAGCACATTTGTTAAAATCAGATGAGGATGATACCGTTCGGAAAGCAAAAAGCTTAAATTGCTGCATCAACCACAACCGGAACCTGTAATGAAGAAACTTTACATCATTCTACTGTTATCAGTTGGCTTATCTGCAAACTCTTTCGCACAGTACGAAGGGCTGGTCGAGTTTACTCACAGTTATTTTCGTTCAGACCCTTTCCTCGGCCAGTTCAGCGCATTTATGCAACATCTGCTGAAAGATGAGGGCATCACTGTGAAAGAAACCAAACTCCGTACAGACAGTTCATTGTTCTCGTTCCAGGGCCTCTACGGCCAGTTCAATCCTTTCTTTTTCAAACCTGGCAAAGTTCAGATCATGCTGAAGGAAACGCCTGTGCAGTATATAGACAGTATGCCTCCCGGAGATACCATTCTTGTTTATCAACTGACCGCATTCGCTGAAGAAAGTGAGAAAGGGGTAAAAGAGGTAAAGGCCGAATTTGAAAAGATCTACCGCAAATACCGGAAGCGTTTTTTTGATACGGATTTCATTGAGTTCAAAGACGAGAGCGGAAAGATCGTCGGTGCCGCGTATAATTATTTTGTAGCCATGCATGGCCTGGCCCCGCTTACTGTTGCCTGGGGCACGTTAGACAATACACAGCGGCCGGTTCTGAACCTGACCTTACGATTGAAAACAAACAACAATTTCGCTTCTTTACCAACTCCTCTTTATAACCCTTAAGGAATGAGTTCGCTTGCCTGTATCTGTATTAATGATCCCTTTTTTATCGATCTGATCGATCCGCACTTTCCCTGAGGCATGCATGATCGTATCATTGCTCAAGAGCAAACCTACGTGCACGATCTCATCGTGATCATCAAAAAAAGCGAGATCACCGCAAACAGCATCTTTGATCTTATCTACGATCTTGCCTTCCTGTGCCTGCTGCCATGCGTCACGCGAAAGGTCAACCCCCATCATCTTGAAGTTAAGCTGCACAAACCCGCTGCAATCCACACCAAAGATGGTCTTACCTCCCCACATATATGGAGCGTTCAACCATGGGGCAACAGTGGATTTTATAAGGGAAGCATCCGGAGTAGCGCCGTAACGTTTTACAGCTTTGCCATCGAACTGGTATACCAGTCCATTGATCTTTCCCCGCGCGCCATCCCAGGCAGGGAGCGTCGCACCGATCGGAATGTGTACAGGCACCTGGTTGATGGTGATCGTGTTGATCAGCTCACCGGTTACGAACGGAGCTACACTTCCGGCTTTTGCTTCCTTTTCAGGCACTTCAGCTACATGGGTACGTGTAACCCACCCTTCATATCCGTCTGAGAGGTTTCGAACCTTGAGCCATTTATCACCTTTTTTCTTCAACACTTTTACTGTATCACCAAACAACAACTGATTGGTCATTTCTCCCTGATGCCTCGCCTTCCTTCTGACAGGTGCGGCCGGCACCTTTATGATCGCATAATCCATAGCGCGAAAATATTAAAATGATTTCCCGTGAATATTATGAAATTGTTTCCTCTCTGCATCATATATGCAGTCAGACAAAAAATCAAAAGAGCTCTGTTAATAACAGCCATCGATCTTTCGGCTGTATTTTTCACTTTTTAATTTTTACTTTTGATTTTGACTTTGACCCCAAAATCAAATTACCTATTTTTCGTTTGTGAAGGCTGAAAAATTTGACCATATCACGGACCAGGAGCTGCTCGAGCGGTTTGAACGCGACCATAATAATGAATGGTTGGGGATCCTTCTTCAGCGCTATACACTGCTGTTGCTGGGTGTATGCATGAAGTATCTCAAAAATGAGGAGGAAGCCAAAGACAGTGTTCAGCAAATATTTCTGAAAGTGATACAGGAACTGGGAAAGTACAAAGTTTCCTATTTCAAATCATGGCTTTACATGGTGGCAAAAAACCACTGTCTGATGAAGTTGCGTGACCGGCAGGGTAAGATCCCCGCAGAGCTGACCGAACGCCTGCTTGCAACCCCTGGCGAAGACACTGATCTGCAGCGGATGAGCCAGGAAGATCATACGCTGGAACTGATGGAAGACTCTCTGAAGGAATTGAACAGTGAGCAGCAGCAATGTGTAACTTTGTTCTACCTGCAGAAAAAAAGCTACCAGGAAATAAGCGACGAAACCGGCTACACAATGATGCAGGTAAAAAGCCATATACAAAACGGGAAAAGAAATCTGAAAATACTGATCGAAAAAAAATTAAAGGCCTCATAAAGCGTCATGCAGGAAAACCTGAAAGACATATTATCTAATTTATCAACTGAGATCGACCAGGAGACATTAATGCTGTATCTGCAGGACAAACTATCCGCAGAAAAAAAGCATGAAGTAGAAAAGATCCTGGCGGAAAATGAATTTGCCGCTGACGCGCTGGACGGCCTTCAGGAATTTTCTGATAAACGCCAGGTGAGTCATATGGTTGAAATGCTCAACCGTGACCTGAAAAAGAAAACGGAAAGAAAGAAACAACGCCGCGATAAGCTGAAGCTTCCTGATCAATCGTGGATCGTTATCTCGGTGGTGATCATTATCCTGCTTATTATTATCAGTTATATCGTTGTGTCAAAAGCAGCAAAATAAACAGGGATATCTCGGGTTTCTGAAAGTATTGAAATAGTCTATCATACCCGGGTGCCTTAGATCCTGTTCAGACAAGTGTCCTGGTAAGGAAAAACTTTCGGAACAAAGAGATCATTGCGAGTGCAAGGATACTTCCCATTCATCTAAAAAAAACCGGCCTAATAGCGCTTCTTGCCTACCCACTCTCCCCACTGCTGAAAGACCTCTTTCGCCATTGGATGTGGCTCATGCTGGAACGGGATCCGACGGTCCTCCATCAGTGCATTAATCTCATTGTAAATAAATGCGTCATCAAATTCGATCAGTGCTGCATCTTCGCGTGTGTTCGCGTAGATCACGCGGGAAGGACGAGCCCAGTAAATAGCGCCAAGGCACATCGGGCAGGGTTCGCAACTTGTATAAACATCGCAACCTGTAAGCTGGTGAGTGTTGAGGTTGGCGCAGGCATTACGGATAGCCACTACTTCCGCATGAGCCGTTGGGTCGTTTCTAGAAGTCACCATATTATATCCCTCTCCCACGACCTCATTATCCTTTACGATAACGCAGCCGAAAGGACCGCCATTTCCTTCTACCATCCCCTGCCGGGATAAAGCGATCGCCCGCTCCAGGAAGCCTTTTTCATCAGATGTAAGCATAATCGTACCATTGACCCTGCAAATATCACATAAAGCTGTGGATTACAGGCCACTTGTCCACAGTTTGTTCACGGCAAAGCGCCGAATATGAAGTTAACATTAATTTTAAGTTATCAGCCATCCATCTCATCTAAGCGTTGTACTTTTTCCGCGTCATTGCTAACCTTAAAACCCTGCATTTATGAAATGGGAAACTGTTACCTCAACGATTGAAGAATCTGTTTTTGCTTTATGGAACAATGGCAAAAAGCTGGTTACGCTGGCTTTTCACCCTGCCTCCAGCGCAGCCCGTGTTGAGTTTGCCGAGGAACGGCGCGTTTTCCTGATCAGGCAGGAAGGACTATTGAAGAACAAGACTGTACTGTGTAATGAATATGGCATCCGTATGGGACATGCCCGTTCTGAAAATAACAGGAACTTTATTGAACTCGACGAAGAGCGTTTCTTTTACAATATAGACAGCCAGCGCGATCAGGCTGTTACGATCTATCAGGAATCTAAGGAAAGCCCGCTGGCAGTGTGTGCATTCCCTCTGCCTGAAAATATGATCAGCAATCAATCTGGCCACAAACCGGTGTGGGATAAAGCTAAATATGGTTTGCTGATGACACTTTGCTGGTATCTCCTGCAGCAGCGCTAAAGCGTTGCTACAGGTTCTCCCAAATTTCTTTTCCAAAACTTTCGAGTGAAGGATCCCTTGCGCCCATGAGCAGTAATACACAGTTAGGGGTCAGATGGGACCGTATCGCGTTCAACAGCTCATTACGGTCTTCAATAAAAAAAGCATTGCTCCCAGCTGCCCGCAGATCGCCGATCAGGTCATTGGCCGAGATATCTTTCACCGCGGTTCCTCCGGCATAAAAGATCTCGCTCATCCATATTTCATCAGATGCGCGAAGGACGGCAGAGATCTCCTGTACAAAATCATTCCGCAGAAATTTGGTCGGACCATAACCATGCGGCTGGAACCAGGCGATCACTTTCGGAGCCACGGGTTGACAGGCAGAGATCGCTGCGGCACACTTCACGGGATTATGAGCAAAATCATCAATCACCCAAACGCCGTTCTTATTTCCCAATACCTGGTTGCGGCGATAAATACCTTCATACTTTTTCAACGCCTCAGCACTTACTTTCAGCGGCACACCAATTTGCGCAGCGACTGCTATTGCGGCCAGCGCATTCTCCATGTTATGACGGCCTAAAAGGTTTAGATGAAAGTCAGTTTCATTATTTACGCTGAATCCGATCGTCAACCCATCCTGCGTGAAATTGGAGGCCGTATATCCGGCGGGATGATCGGGCTGCAGGGAGAAATCATTTTTTATATCGGAAGATAACCGCATCGCGAGCGGATGAGAACGATTTACCACGAACCGCTGACTGTTGGCTTTAAACGTGGCGAACACATCCATCAATACCTCGATCTCTTTATGGTCTTTATCGATATTCAACAGTAATCCTATTTCCGGTTTGTATTGAACGATCGATCCGTCACTTTCATCCGCTTCGATCACCAGCCACTCAGACTCACCTACCCGGGCATTGCCAATAAGTCCTTTTTTGATCAGGCTTACCAGTCCGGCTCCGCTGATAATACCGGGCTTAAGACCTGCATGTTCCAGGATATCAAACAACATCGCGCTGGTAGTGCTTTTGCCACTCGTGCCGCCTACTGCAATCGTTTTTTTACTGGCGGCTATCAGTGCAAGCAGTTCAGAACGTTTGATGATCGGTATATTAAGTTGCTTTGCCTTTTGCACTTCAGGGACGGTATCTTCAACGGCTGTTGAAACTACTACGAGATCTGTTTCCGGAGTAATACCCGAACCATCCTGTTCAAAACAGGCAATTCCTTCGGCTTCCAGCTTCTGTCTTGTTTCGTTGAATTCGCCCGGCTTAAAAAAACGGTCGCTGCCAGATACAGCTTTGCCGCTTCCCTGTAAATATTGCGCAATTGCACTCATGCCTGCGCCTGCTACGCCGATAAAGAACGGCTTACGGAAATCATGGATAGAAGAAATCATTTGCAAATATGGGGAAAAATGGGCGAAGGGGGAAGAGGGCTTAGGCCACTGACCGCAGACGATCGGAAGAACCCGGGGCAGTTCTAAACTACAGGCGATGCTCTTTCCCTTCTGTGGTTAATTTCATCACACTGGCCTGTTGTCTGCCATCTGTTCCGCAGCCCTTCCCCAGCGCTGCGCGCCACTTCATTTCCCTCACGACACATTTGAAGCTGTGGGCCTGACAGCTGGTACAGTCTTGTATTTCCCGCGGTTCATAGCCGGTGTAATATTGCTTCTGACTTCGTGTTTTACAATTAAAATCTGTAACGATGAACAATACCGAGTTGATCAGGCACCTGGCCGGAAAGAAAATTCTTTTTGCCAATTTTCCAGCGGACGGACACTTCAACCCATTGACGGGTCTTGCGGTTTATCTCCAGGATCTTGGCTGCGATGTGAGATGGTATACGTCTGAGAAATATGCACCCAGGCTAAAGCAAATGGGGATACCGCATGTTCCGATGAAAGCAGCCATGGATATTTCGGATGTTGATAATGCATTTCCTGAAAGGGAAAAGATCAACGGAATGATTGCAAAACTGCGTTTTGACATTACGAACATTTTCATTCTTCGCGGTCCGGAATATTATGCAGATCTGCTGCAACTATACAGCACCAGCTTTGCATTCGACCTGCTGATCGCGGATTGTGCATTTACAGGAGTTCCTTTTGTAAAAGACCTGATGAAAATACCGGTGATCGGCATTGGTGTGCTGCCATTGACTGAGACTTCGAAAGATCTTCCTCCTTCTGGACTTGGTATGACTCCGTCCTATTCACTAATAGGAAAGATCAAACAGGCTTTACTAAGAAAGATCTCCGATAAGATCTTATTCAAGCGGCCCAACCAGGTATTGCATGAAATCCTTGATAAGTATGACATACCGCACAACAGGGAGACCGTATTTGATCTTTTACCAAAGAAAACAACATTATTTCTTCAAAGCGGCACGCCGGGGTTTGAATATTATAGAAGCGACCTTAGCAGCAATATTCGTTTTGCGGGAGCATTGCTACCTTTTTCATCAAAAAGAACATTACAATCGTGGTTTGACAAACGATTGACGGAGTATAAAAAAATGGTGATCGTAACCCAGGGCACGGTTGAAAAAAATATCGAAAAGATCATTGTTCCAACACTTGAAGCCTTGAAGGATACTGATATACTTGTTATAGCAACAACAGGAGGAAGCGGCACGGCTGAACTGCAAAGCAGATTTCCACAGAAGAATATCATCATTGCCGACTTTATTCCTTTCTCAGAGATCATGCCTTATGCGGATGCCTACATCACCAATGGCGGGTATGGCGGCGTGATGCTGGGTATAGAAAACAAAGTGCCAATGATCGTTGCAGGCGTACATGAAGGAAAGAACGAGATCAATGCACGTGTCGGGTATTTCAAGTTGGGGATCAACCTAAGGAAAGAGAATCCCACCGCAAGTGAGATAAAAAAAGCCGTAACGAAATTACTTGGCAACAGCGCGTATAAGGAGAACTTAAATAAACTCGCGAAAGAGTTTGCAACATATAACCCGAATAAACTTTGTGCTTATTATGCGTCCAGGCTTTTACAGCAGCAGGTTGAACAGGATGAGCTCTTTCCTGAACTGGCTGCAATAGTGTAATTTTAAAAAAACTGATCCGGCGGCCCTTATTAACGACTCATACTCCTTAACAGGATCAAGAAAACGAAACCTCTCAAAACATCTCTTCCGGCCCTGCGGTGGAGTATTTTGAGAGGTTCTTTCTTCACTGAAATTTCTTTTTCTCTTCTTTAAGGTTTCTGACCATTTCAGAGAAGCTGGTACTGCGGCTTAGTGCATTAACTGCCTGTGCAATGCGTTTGGCGCGGGTCTGATCTGTTTTTGCTTCATCAACCCATTTGCTGAAATATCGTTGAACGGAGCCCGTAAGCGTATTAAAAAAAGTTTGCGCGGATGGCTCGTCAGCCAGGCATTCGAGAAAGTCCTTATTGAATTGAAAAGGCTTTTTGTCTTCTTCCAGCCTGACCGTTAGCATGGCACCATGTTTTTTGCCTGTACCTTTTCGCATAGCTGCGTTAAAAGGCAGAATGAAAGCGCCTCCTCCCATGGGAATGATCGATACCATGGAGATCTTATGTTGATCCAATTGTCCTTTTACACGAAATCCTTTCTTTGTCCCGGGCTTTAACTTGTCCGCAAGCCCGGCAGGAATCTCAATATAAGTCCAACCGGTCTTATCCCCCTTTTCATCAAACTTATGAAGGGTCGCCTTAAACTCTATTTTTCCCATTAGCAAGAAGTTTATAAGTTTAATGTCTGTGATCTGAGTCTGAGCTCCGGCAGACAGCTTACCTTGTAATCTAAACAAGAAAATCTAAATAATCATGAAACAGTATCTAATTACCGGGATGGATGGTACTGACGAGTCGGCATTGGAAAGGCGTATGTCCGTCAGGCCCCTGCATTTTGAAAAAGCGAAAGCATTGAAAGCGTCCGGCAATTTTGTGCTGGGAGGTGCCATCCTGGATGATGCCGGCAAAATGAAAGGCTCCATGATGGTGGTCCAGTTTGAATCAGATGCAGCATTGAAAGCATGGATGGCTGAAGAGCCGTATATACTTGGCCAGGTGTGGCAACAGATAGAGGTCAAACCTTTTAAGGTAGCTGATGTTTGATCATTCGTGTGGCGAAGAAGCGCATTGATGCTTAACTATTGTTGCAGTTACGAGTAACTGCCCGACATGCCGTTGCGTATGTTCAGCTGCGTGAAACAATAAGCCGAGCACGGTGGTGGGTATTTGTTTACGGCCGATACCGCGTGGTTCAGTAAGTGTATTTTCCGGAGTTAGGGTGAGTTGAGCCAATGCGGCTGTAACGGTTTCAGAAAAATGATCAACAAGTTGCAGCATTAATCCATTTCTAATATCATCTTTTCCCTCATTTTTTAAGTAGTGCAATTGTTCATCAGTAAGAGGTAAAGCCCTGGCATAAGTGAACAGTCGATCCAGCACTCCTGAAAGATGGTGGAGGTGAAATCCGACGGAAGCGAGTCCTGCAGGGCGTTTCCAGAGAAGTTGGTCGGGAAAACCAGTCATGATCTCTTTCACTTCTTTGCGTGCCTGCAGGAGCGCGTGTGCGACAGGTTGAAGTAATATTGGGATCCCATCAACGGGACCTAACTGCCAGTATTCGGCTTCATTTTGCTTTATCATAATGTTAAAGATACATCAACCGGGTTTTGTGAGTTTTTTGTTGTATATTTGCCTGTCAATTTGAGCGAACAGCAAGTATTTGTAATTGAACGATTTTTTCTGCTAAGCACTCTGCTAATAGTTAGTCTTCTTTACGTTGCGTTATTCTCAAGAATTTTTTATTAATTATTTCATTTTCAAGATGAACATTTACGTTTCAAATTTAAGCTTCGCCGTACAAGACGAAGATCTCAGAGAGTTCTTTACTGAATATGGTGAAGTTTCTTCTGCAAAAGTTATCATGGACAAATTCACTAACCGTAGCAAAGGTTTCGGTTTCGTGGAAATGCCTGATGACGCTGCTGCTCAAAAAGCAATTGCTGAACTGGACGGTGGAATCGTAGAAGGTCGCGCTATCAAAGTAATGATCGCAAAACCTCGTGAAGAAAGAAGCAACAACAAACCTTCTTTTTCTAAGAGCCGTTGGTAATATCCCACGGTTACAACGATAAATAAGAAAGGCCCGCAAATGCGGGCCTTTCTTATTTATCGTTGTAACCGAAGTAAAATTCAAAAGTAAAAAGTCAAAAACTCTCATTCTGCGAAATTCATTACCTTTTCGCAGGTCTTTTTATTTTTACTTTTGAATCTTTACTTTACTACGCTCTTTGTTTCGCAGGGGCTTTCTTTTTGCCTTTTTTCAGGGCCTGCTCAATTGCCGCACTGAGATTTGCATAAGTTGGTTTACCAACTAATGGTTCATCGTTGATAAAGAATGCGGGTAATTCTTTTACTCCGCGATCCAGGCCTTCCTTAAGGTCATCCTGTACCTGCCAGCCAAACACACCATTCACAAGATCGTCCAGGAACTTTTTGCTTTTTACTCCGGCTTCTTTAGAGTGGAGCTTAAGGCTGGTTGTACCCAGGCTGCGGCGGTTGCTGAACAATACGTTGTGCATTTCCCAGAATTTACCTTCCTGGGCTGCCGCTACGGCAGCTTCGCCAGCTTTCAGGCTGCGCTGATGTACACGGGTTAGTGGGAAGTGGCGGAAGTTAAAGCGGATCTTTCCTTCATATTCTTCCAGCAATTGCTTAACTACTTCATTGGCTTTTGCGCAATCCTCATTTTCGTATTCGCCAAACTCCATTAGGGTTACAGGGGCGTCCTTTTGTCCTACAAAAATGTCCTTCGGTTCAATGATCTCCTCGATCTCTTTTTTAAATGCCATATTAGTATCTCTCCTTTTTGACTTTTGTCCGTTCTATCGGCCGGGCGTCATGTATATAACAATCTCCTTATGTTTTGGTTGAGTTAATTCTGATCAACCTCGTTGCGGCTGAAGGTAGTACTTTTTGATCCCCTACATATGCCCAAAAAAGCTAATTTTCAAAAAGGTCATTTTTTGGCTGTTAATCAGCTTTTTATAAGCCCTTCTGAGAAAAAAAGTTTTGGAGAAGATATTTTTACTCCTTATTGTATTATACCGCGCCGCAAAACAAATTACTGCCGCAATAATAGATGGTTTTTGAAATTCCAGGACGTTTATCACCATTTTTGTGCCAGCTGCGAGTAAGTTTCCATCGATCTTACAGGTAATTACCCCACTATTTCAGTTGGAAATGATTTTTCTGAAGAATTATTTAATTAAAAATATGTGTTGGGCATAGCGTTTTTTTTATGTTAAAACCCTTTGCTGGCAAGGGTTTCAGAGGATGACGCGATCCTTTAGCATTCCGAAAACAGACATATTATGGTTTGCAACACGAAAATCGCAGACGTAATTTTGTGTCAGCAAGAGAGAAAAATACACCGGTTCATCAGTAGCCGGTCAAACATCACCAGGAAGCTTGCCCCTCGGTCTACTTGCTTCGATTGCCCCACAAACTTTGTATAGCATAATATTATAAATAAACCTAAAAGTAAAGTCATGAAAACTGTATTATTTAACACCCGTATCGCTGCTGTTGCCCTGGTTCTTAGTTTGACCCTGGTATTTGCTAACGCAGCTTCTGCAAACGAAACAAATCCTTCAGGTCTTGAGCTGAAATTCATCGGCAACCTGAAAAATCAACCAGTATTCCACCTGAGCTACAATGGCACAGTTGAGAACGAATACACAATCGTTGTTCGCGACGAGTTCAACAATGTTCTCTACAAAGACCATGTAAAAGGAACAAGCATCTCTAAAAAGTTCATGCTGAACACTGAAGAGCTTGGTGATGTTGATGTTACTTTCGAGATCACTGATAAGAAAGCTGGTAAACCAGTAGTATACTCAATCAGCAAGAACTCTCGCCTGATCCAGGACGTAGTAGTTAACAAGGTTAAGTAAGCCACTGTCCGATAATATTCCCAATGAATACATGCTCTGGCATTTGCTGGAGCATGTTTCGTTTCAGGAGGAAGCGGTGAACCGTTGACCGTTGACCGTTGACCGTTGACCGTTGACCGACACAAATTAAAAGCGTGGGGCTATCGTTTATCAACGGTAGCCCCACGCTTTTAATTTGTACCCGAAGATGCAATTCTATTCCACCTCACTCGAATTCCGGTCAACGGACAACGGTCAACGGACAACGGTTAACGATCAACCACTTCCCGCCCTCTCGCCATTTCCATTCCGAGAGGTGTAATGCGTATGATAAGAGTGTCATGTTGTTCTGTGATGATCAACTCTTCTGTTTCAAGCAGGTTCAGTTGCTGGCTGATAAATGACCAGTCCTGGAACTGACGCAGGATCAGTTCCCGCGGCCGGCAGGCATATTTTTCCGGCTGCGGATCTTCCTTTACGATAGAATAGATCGTTTGAAGAAGGTGGTAGTGGTCTAGCATATTTTAAAAATATTGGAAAAAAGCGTTCGTTGATCATTTACTTATCAACATTTTTCCTAACCCGTAAGAGGGCTGGATCGTGTCATTTCCAGCATAAATTATTGGGCAAAATCCTCCTCATATCTACAGGAGCCGGGCCATTAAGACCTCATCCATATATTTGTTTTCCCGGCTGAGATAGCTGTACCCCTTCAATATTCCCTCCTTCACAAATCCTTCCTGCTCATATAGCTGTATTGCCTTTCCGTTTGTGATGGTCACGCTTAGTTCTAACCGTTTAAAGTTATCCTCCCGGGCTTTTGCAACCACATCCTGCATCAGGAGTCTTCCGTAACCGCGGCCCGAAAAATCCGGGTGGATCGCCAGCCCGCCCACATAAAGGATATGCGCCGTCCTGTATTTGTATGGGATCAATTTTACCATTCCTGCGTCCTGCACTCCATCCGAAAAAATGTATTTAACATCTTCACGGATGAGTTCGAGATAGACAGGTTCGAATGCTTCGATAGTCATCGGATCATACAACAGCCACGGATTGACTGCAGGATGCATGTACAGGTCAAATATAAACGGTAAGTCTGCCGGCAATGCTCTTCGTAACATATCATATTTTGTTTTGGGTTGAACCCACGTTATCGCTTACACGATTGTCACTACAATGAAATTGCTAAAGAAAAGTGAATACGCAAAACCTTTTGTGTATTCCTTTTTTAAAACGTATCAATAAGAAAACATCGATTATGAAAAGAATAATGAAGACGCTTGCGGCAGTATTTGCCATTCTATTGATTACCCAGACAACCATCGCCCAGCAGGGTCAGTCAGGATATTCGCTTAACCCATTTCCTAAAACAATTACCGTTAATGGCAGTGCCGAACTCGAGATCGTTCCTGATGAGATCTATGTTCAGATCCGCCTCATGGAATATCTGAAGAAAGGAGATCCCAAAAGAGACCTGGAAAAGATCAAGGCTGATTTCCTTGCCGCCTGCAAAGCAGTTGGTTTGTCCGATTCACTGATCAGCATTGCCTCTTACGCCGGTAATAATAATTATTACGAAGTAAAGAAAAAGAAGGCTCCGGATATGCTGGCAGAGATCATTTACCAGGTAAAGTTTTCCGGCAGCAGACAAATGGATCAGCTTGTGGAGAAACTGGATGACGAAGCAACAAAGAGCTTCCGGATCGTTTCAACAAGCCACAGCCGCATGACCGACCTTAAAAAACAACTAAAGATCAAGGCTATCCAGGCCGCACGTGAAAAAGGCATATACCTTACAGAAGCGATCGGCGAAAAACTGGGAGAGGCCGTGACCATCAACGAACCTGCTGAATGGATGCAACCAATGTATGCAAACGTTGCCTTACGTTCAAACAATGCCGGCTATGAAATGGCTGACGGCGGTGAGGCTATAGATTTCAAAAAGATCAAACTTAAATTCGACGTGTCCGTAGTGTTCGCAATCAGGTAATATCCTGGTGACCGGTGGCTTATAAGGCCTGATAACTGTCGACAGGTATTTATGGACGTTTTCAGCGATGGCTGATGCCGGGATCCCGTCATCAGCCATTGGCCATCGAACTATGAAGCCTTCAGCTTACATTTGCTATCCGATAAGGGTTTTGTCACCAAAACATCACCCCCGGTTTTATGAAAGTCTGTGGTTTTTCTTTTGTACGTAATGGCGTAAAGCTTGAATACCCATTCCTGGAAGCTATCAGGTCCATCCTTCCGCTGTGCGATGAAGTGATCGTTGCTGTTGGTAAATCAACAGACGATACGCTTGAACAGATCAAAAGCCTGGGACCCAAGATCACGATCATTGAAACGGTTTGGGAAGAAGGCCTGGTTCAGGGAAGAGTGCTGGCGGTGGAAACGGATAAGGCTTTCCAGGCTATTCCTGATAAATACGACTGGTGCATTTATATCCAGGGCGATGAAGTGATCCATGAAAAGTATCACCCCGTCATGCGGGAGTCTATGCAGCAGTACCTGGACGATAAAAAAGTAGATGGGTTCCTGTTTCACTATACGCATTTCTTTGGTTCTTATGCGTACGTTGGCGTTAACGCAGGATGGTATCGCCGGGAGATCAGGATCGTACGGAATAATAAAGAGATCTTTTCCTACCGGGATGCACAGGGGTTTCGCAAAAAGCCAAATGATAAGCTTCGCGTAAAATTGATCAACGCCTATATCTACCACTATGGCTGGGTCCGCAAACCGGAGGCCATGCGGGAAAAGGAAAAACAAAAGATCAAACTTTATGACAATAATGCCGCCGCTATCTCCGGTTACACAGAGTATATGAATGATTATACTTACGAGAAAGCGACCCAGCCCGTCAAACTGTTCACCGGTACACATCCTGCGGTTATGCAGGAGCGAGTGAACGCGCAGAACTGGGCCTTCCATCCGGATCCTTCACTGAAGTATGCTTCGGCGAAAGACAGGTTCAAACGGGTTGTAGGCAAATGGACGGGGTGGTTTCCGGGAGAATATAAGAACTATAAGATCATCTGACCTGCTGGATCCGCCGGAGCTTTGCTGTTGGGTATTCTTTGTTTCCGGGAGGTACACCCGAAAAAACCTGCTTTATTTTTTGGGCTCCACACCTTAACTGCAAAGGAAGACTCTTCGCCTATTACCGTCCTGCATAAGCAAATAAAAAAAGCAAGGCTCTTCACCTTGCTTTCATTTTATAAAAACTTCATTAGACAATGAAGGAATAGGTTCTCCTACTTTCTCTCCAACTCAAGTGTTTCATTTCTGAACACTACTGTATTATCAAACACATCCACCAGCACAGGATGGGTTTTATCGATATCGCCGGCAAGTATCCGCTTGCTTAACTGGTTGACGATCTCTTTCTGGATCAGCCGCTTTAACGGGCGTGCACCAAATTGTGGATCGAATCCCTGGTCTGCAAGATATTCGAGCGCATAGTTGCTGAATTCAAGCTGCACACCACTCTGTGACACCAGATGCTTCAGGTTCTCAAGCTGGATCTTCACGATACCCATGATCTGCCTTTTGAGCAGCGGCTGGAACATGATGATCTCATCTACCCTGTTCAAAAACTCCGGGCGGATCGTTTGACGGAGCAAATTCATCACTTCCACTTTTGCTTTATCCGCCGCATCTTCAATATTCTTCTCGCTCACGTTTTCAAACGCATCCATGATCAGGTGGCTACCAATATTACTGGTCATGATAATAATGGTATTCTTGAAATTCACCACTCTGCCCTTGCTGTCCGTCAAACGGCCATCGTCAAGTACCTGCAGTAACACATTCCATACATCAGGGTGTGCTTTCTCGATCTCATCCAGTAATACAACACTATAAGGCTTGCGACGAACTGACTCGGTCAGTTGTCCACCTTCATCATAGCCCACGTATCCCGGAGGTGCACCAACCAGCCGGCTGACAGTATGTTTTTCCTGGTACTCGCTCATGTCGATCCTGGTCATCATACTTTCATCATCGAAAAGGTATTCAGCCAGCGCTTTCGCGAGTTCCGTTTTACCGACGCCTGTTGTGCCGAGGAATATGAAGGAACCGATCGGCTTCTTCGGATCGCTTAGGCCCGCGCGGCTGCGTCGGATGGCATCGGCTACCGCGGTGATCGCTTCATCCTGGCCCACCACTCTTTCATGCAGATGTTCTTCCAGGTAAAGCAGTTTTTCTTTATCGGTCTGCATCATTTTAGTAACAGGGATACCGGTCATCTTTGCTACACTCTCCGCGATATCTTCTGCATCTACTTCTTCTTTCATGATCCTTGAATTCTCGCTGATCCCGGCAAGCTGACCGGAGAACTGTGTGATCAGTTCTTCCTGCTCTTTGATCTTACCATAACGGATCTCTGCCACCTTACCGTAGTCTCCTTCACGTTCCGCTTTTTCTGCTTCAAGTTTTAATTGCTCTATGGCAGCCTTACCACTTTGCACTTTCTCTACAATATCTTTTTCTTCCTTCCATTTTGCTTTGAAAGTATCCCGCTCTACAGAAAGATTTGCAATCTCTGTATTCAGCAGCCGCAGTTTCTCTTCATCATTCTCTCTTTTGATCGCTTCACGTTCGATCTCCAACTGGCGGATCTGCCGTACAAGCCTGTCCAGTTCTTCCGGCATAGAATTCATCTCGAGGCGAAGTTTTGCAGCACTTTCATCAATCAGGTCGATCGCCTTATCGGGTAGAAACCGATCGGTGATATAGCGGCTCGACAACTCCACTGCCGCAATAATTGCTTCGTCTTTGATACGAACGTGGTGGTGGGTTTCATAGCGGTCCTTTAATCCGCGAAGGATAGAAATAGCGTCTTCAATACCCGGCTCATCGATCAACACTCTCTGAAAGCGCCTTTCAAGGGCTTTATCTTTTTCAAAGAACTTCTGGTATTCATTCAATGTTGTGGCACCTACTGCACGCAATTCACCGCGGGCCAGGGCAGGTTTCAGAATGTTTGCGGCATCCATGGCACCTTCGCCACCACCAGCGCCCACGAGGGTATGGATCTCATCGATAAAAAGAATGATCTCCCCATCGCTCCCGCTCACTTCTTTTACAACACCTTTCAGGCGTTCTTCGAATTCTCCTTTATATTTTGCACCGGCAATAAGCAGTCCCATGTCCAGCGCATAGATCACTTTGGACTTGAGGTTTTCAGGAACGTCTCCATTTACGATCCGATGCGCGATACCTTCGGCAATGGCGGTTTTACCAACACCCGGCTCACCTACAAGGATCGGGTTATTTTTTGTGCGTCGTGAAAGAATATGCAGTGTGCGTCTGATCTCCTCATCACGCCCGATCACCGGATCAAGTTTTCCCTGTCTTGCCAGTTCATTCAGGTTCTTTGCATATTTATTCAGCGCATTGAACTCCTGGGTCTGGGTTTGTGACGTAACAGTATCTCCTTTGCGCAAGTCGCGGATAGCTGCAACCAACCCTTTTTCTGTTAACCCGGCATTTTTAAGTGCTTTGGCACTTTCATCATTGCCCTGTACGATGGCAAGAAGTATATGTTCCGGTGTAACGAATTCGTCGCTGAACTGTTTCAATGCAGCTCCCGCACGCAATACTACCTGGTTGGCATCGCGGCTGATCTGCTGGGCGGCATCGCCTGAGGTCCTGGGCAATTTTGCCATCAATTCTTCCAGGCGGCTTTCCACCAGGTTTATGGTAACATTATTCTTTTTCAGGAGATACTCCACCGGAGAATCTTCCTGGTCAAGCAACGCCTTCAGCAAATGCTCCGTTTCAATGTTCGGGCTCTGCGAATTAAATGCGATCTGCTGCGCCTGTTGAAAGGCTTCCGCTGCTTTTATGGTAAAATTTCCTAAGTTCATATCTAAAATATTAGCGTTGATTTTATTTAACAAACAGTATGCTGTAATCAGCGATACCTCTCCTATCTTCCCAACACGAAATGCTGACCCGCATAATTCGTGTTATATACTTTGCGTAACACCCAATTAGTGTTCCAAGCCAAAAAAACAGTAAGAATGTCATATAAATCTCTTTCAAACTGCATGAAAGTCATATCTGTAGCCCTTTCCCTGTTAATCTTGCAGCCCGCCGCAGCGCAGTTAGATACTGCCCGGTTGAGCTCCGAACTCAAAAGCCGTCAAAAGCTGCTTGGCAACGATGCAGTGGTGATGATCTGGAAAGACACGCTTATCTACAAAAAAGAGCTGGGTGATTATAACACCAAAACATCCGTTCCGGTTGCGATTGCCAGCAGCAGTAAATGGCTTACCGCGGCCCTTGTGATGCAATTTATCGATGAAGGAAAGCTTTCGCTTGATGACAAGGTTGGCCGCTGGTTGCCCGAATTTGACCGTTATGGCAAAAGCTATATCACCATTCGCAACTGCCTGTCACATATGACAGGTATCGATGACAATGCTAATTTTCTGAAAAAGATGTTCCAACGTACGAAGTTCCAGTCACTGGAAGAAGAAGTTAATTCTTTTGCGGCACGCGAGATCAGGGCGAATCCCGGCAACGATTTCTGGTATGGCCAGATCGGGGTAAATATCGCCGGAAGAGTATTGGAAGTTATCAGCAAAAAACGATTTGATGTACTGATCAAGCAAAAACTTTTCACACCGCTGGGCATGCGCAAGACGAGTTTTACAACGGTTGATGGCGGCCCGGTAAACCCCTCCGGCGGAGCTTTTTCCACTCCGGATGACTACATGAAATTTCTCGTAATGCTGCTGAACAAGGGCCAGGCAAATGGTAAGCAGATTTTAAGCGAAGAAGCGGTAAATACCCTGCTTCAGGTCCAGACAGACGCTTTAAAGATTAAATATACCCCAAAAGCGACGCAAGGGTTCGGCTATACACTGGGCAGCTGGGCGGTGACGGAAAAAGATGGCAAAGCAACCGTTCTCGCAAGCCCGGGATTGTTCGGAAGCTGGCCGATGATCGACTTTTGTAGGGGGTATGCCTACCTAGTTTTTACGAAAACATTGTTGAACGAAGAAAAAGCAGGGATACACCTTGAGCTCAAAAAGATTGTGGATGAAGGAGTTGGAGGCAATTGTCAATAGATCTTCCTCTGACAGCTGAACGCCGGTCAGAGGTTACCGAATTACTGAATTGCGGAATCCATCCCTAAACCAATACCCTGCCGCCCGACGTCCGTTCCCCCAAATCCGTTCTTCACAATTGTGCTATACATGTTACAGCGCCGGCCCTAACTTTGCCGGATGAAAAAATTTATAGTTCTGTCGGCCTGCCTTCTGGCAGGTTTGGAAATGTTACACGCACAGCAGGAATTACAGGTAAAGAAAAATCGTTTGATCAAAGGCATCTACTTCCAGTGGGGATACAATGTAGATGCTTACAGTCGCAGCGATATTCATTTCAAAATGAGTAATGGCGACAACTTCACGCTGCATAATGTCCGCGCGCATGACTCCGGGGATTTTGATGCGATCCTTAAGAAGCCAACAGAGATCTCCATTCCCCAGTATAACTACCGGATCGGTTTTTATTTAAATGATAAACGCAGCAAAGCCATTGAGATCAACTTTGACCATACAAAGTATATCGTTACAGATGGCCAGACTGCCCGTGTTACCGGTATCATAGACGGAAAGCCTGTGGAAGGAGACAGTGTTCTTAATCCAAAGACATTTCTTCACCTTGAGCATACAGACGGAGCAAACTGGCTTCACATCAATTACGTACAATTTTATACGGCCTTTCAGAATCATGCACGTACCAGAAGCCTCGTAAAATACCTTTGGAAAGCGGGCGCTGGTATCAACATCCCGCGTACAGACTTTACCTGGAGAGGTGACAGGTTGAATAATAAGTTCCACGTAGCCGGATACAATATCAGTACGGAAGCCGGTGCAAGATTGTATCCTTTCAAAAGGATCTTCCTTGAAGTAACAGGGAAAACAGGCTATGTGCGGTATGTAAATGCGTTAGCAAATACAACAGCAAGCAAAGGCAATCGTGTATCACATGGCTTTACTTATCTTGAAGCGATTGCCACACTTGGCTTCGACATAAATCTTTGAGTTTACCGGGAAGCGGTCTCATTTCCTGACCAACACAAGTCTTGCCCGGTCAGCTTTATAGATCGCTTCCTGGAATTTAACCAGCTGCTGATACTGATCGGCAGGAAATTTCCCTCCATATTTTTCTATCCTTCGGGAATAGATGATCTTACCGTTTGTGATCCGGGTTGCAGCTCTGTAAGTGCCAAAGGGTGTAGAGAGATTCATGTCTGCAGGCAATGATTCCGGTTCGTATCCTGGCAAAAGATCTATCTCCACGCTGTCGGTCATCCGGTACGCCAAACCCAGTTCCACAGGATACCGACGGATAGAGTCTGCGGAAAGTTTCTGAGAGAGTCTTGTCATGATGTTAGGCACAATAAAGAGGCGCTTCCCGGTGACTGAGGCGTAATGACTCACACTGATATCAAGTGTCTCGTCGATAAAAGGATCTGCTGTTTTTTCTTCTTTATAATCGAACCTGTCAACATCGTAGGTAAAAAAATCCAACTGCTCATGCAGGTATTCTTTCACTTTATCCCCCGACAGGTTATTGATCAGACCATGCAGATTGTCCTGCAATAAACCCCGGTAATTCGTTGTGGCTTTTACTTTTAATGAACCGTCTTCTTTAAGGCTTGCGTTTATATACCGTGTCTGAAGATTTTCATTGATGCCGTAATCGGGAGTTCTTACCAGTTTACCGCCAGTTTCATCCACCAGCAGCACAGATCTTCCCGCAGTGAAATCACTCAGATATCCAGCTGGTAATGTCTGGCTGGTACATTCCAGCCACATGGTATCCTGCTGTACGGGCACACATAAGATCACATGATTAAACTGCTGCGAAGGAAATTCTGCTGTCATATACCGCGAATCCCTTCCGGCCAACACGAGGGTATAATAAGAGGGAATGCCTGCTTCTTTCAGTAAGGCTGACATGTAATTCACCAATGCTTTACAGTCACCATACCGGTTTGCCGCTACATATTTTGCATCGAATGGTTGCCACCCTCCGATGCCAAGCTGGATGCTGACATAATGCGTATTGCGCTGCATGTATTGATACAATAAAGAGATCTTCTCCCTGATATCAGCAACGGGATCGGCTATCTGATGCACCTCCTGTTTTATATTATCGGGCAATATATCCCGGCCGGCTTTCAGCGAATAAATGAAGCGTCCGAAATCGGTCCATGTATTCATGCTTCCTTTAAAATCGTTGACCTGGAAATCTCCGGGACCCAGCAATACGGTTGCGGAGATCTCATGCCACATCGGGGCCTGAGGTTCTTTTTGTATGGCTGGCAGATTGGAAGCAGACCAGAAAGTGGTCCGGGTATTCTTTTCAAAAGATACAACCGGTTCTTCATTGTACATAAATGCCTTATAGCGGAATTCATAGCCTGCAGGGCATATAACCTTCATTGTGCTTTTCTCAACCGCGATCCCTGCGGCGGGACGCGGAGCCCACATCGGGAAGAACATAGAGGATTTATTCCGGATCTCAACCGTATACTCAATGGTATAAGGGTAAGAACGCTGATAAAAGTTATGGACCTTGACCCGGCCGTCATCAATGAACGTTCCCTCAGAGCCAGCTTTGTAATCCTTCAGCTCTTTTTTCTTCACCTTCCTGATCACTTTGCCAAACGGATCGTAAAGTATTCCTTCCATTGATTCAATAGAGCGGAGATTATCATAGTATTCGGAAAATTCTGCCCATCGGTCACCTTTTTCATTCAGCACGGTGATCACATAATGATTGGTACGCACTGTTTCTTTCAAACTTTTTATATTGAATGTTACCTCCTCCAACCTGATCACAGCATTGGCATTCATCCGGAGTAAAGGGGAAATTCCTGAAACAGCATACCCACCATCAACACCATAACAAAATGAGGTGAAGCATAACATCAAAAGAACTGACAGTATTGTCTTCATTTTTTCTTTTTAAATACGATCTGTTCACTTTGTTTTTTCACTACAAGATCAAAAAACTCGCGCAGCATATTGTATTCTTCCGGATCAAAATAAGTACGGCTGATCCTTAATCTGCACCGGATAGTGATCACTCCATTTGCTTCCATTGTGCGATACTCGAAATTGCCTTCATCTTCTTTGTTCAGTTTTACAATGACCGATTTCGGCAATTCGTCCACAGTATATCCTTCCGGAACATCCATCCGGAACAAGTGAGTCTGATCCACGGCATAGGGCATTTCTACAGGGTAGAATCTTTCTGCCGATTTGAATGGATTCTGCGCCCAGCTCTTCATAAATACGGGATCAAAATACCATACATCTGCGTTATCTGCAGGATAGGTTATTTTACACTTGACGACAAGCGGAGACTCATAATTATACAGCGAATCGATACTTGCCTCACTGACCGTTGATTCATCATCTCCCACATTTTTTCGCAAGTCATCCATATAAGCATTCAGCCCTTTATCTTTTACTGCCGAACGAATGGCGGATGATTCATAATAGCCCGGGGCATGTTGCAGACCGGCCACCAGTTTTCCCTCTGCACTATTTGATAAAAAAACAGAGGTCAGTGATCTCTCCATCAACGATTCGGACTTCAGCTCCACTCCTTCTGCTGAGTCAGCAACCACCCGCGCATGGCCGTTATAACAGTCGAACCCGAGCTTATCAAACCCCAGCTGAGGCCTGCTGGCATCAAGAAAGTATTTCTTATCATCTATCAACAGACGGATGACCACGTAATTGAAGCGATCGATCAAAGGATATAACGCATAAGTATAGCCATTACTGCGCGTACTGAGGATCACAGGGTCTGCCTGCAATCCAGCCTTCCTTAACATCGAGATCAGCAACAGATTGATCTCTGCTTCCGTACCTGTTTTAGTGTTCAGAGTATTCTTCAGAGACTTTGTCAGATAAAACGAATTGCGCCGGGTGCAGACCATATTATCCCTTACCCATTCATAGATATTTCTGGCTTTCTGAAGGGAAGTGGATGCATTCTTCAGCACACCAGGCATTACTCCATCGAGCCATTCATTTGGCTGCTGCAATGAAAGGCCAAAGTCTTCATCATTCATGAGCACGTGCATGGTTTCATTCCATGTGCTCATTACTTTTTTGGGAACAAATGGTTCCCTGTATTCTGACAGCTGAAACTCTATCCTGGCAACGTGATTACTGATAGTGGAAGTAAACCCTTCCTCTTTGAGAGCTGGCAGATCTTTCATTACCCACCTGAAAAAAGTTATACCCGCAGAGAAGTTGATCCGTTCGTTGCCGGTTCCTTGCAGCACGCCCTGTTTTGGCACTTCGACGGCAAACGATTCCCGTTTATCTTTTTGCTCTTTGATATAAAAAGCCTGATATCCCTGCGTCAATGAAACATAGTTAAGGAACTCGGGCATACCTACAATGTATTCACTCCAAAGTGTCGGATATCTATCCTGGAAATTCCATGGTCTCAGGTTAAAAAGAAAATCAGACTTGAGCTTATATTCCATTTCGATGATCGCGCCTTCCCGTACGGCTGGAAACACAAATTTCCTGATCACTTTATTGCGACTGATCCTTTCCTTGAATACATCGTTTTTAGGATCAACTTTTGTCTCTACTACTTTCCCGTTTTCAAGATTGTAGGTAACGGCCTTCAGGCTGCTCAGCTCTTCTTCACGGTCACCCTGTGTATAAATGGGGATCTCTACTTCCAGGATCTCATAGGCGCTTTTATTCAGTACATGAATGCGGCAGTAGCGTTTGAATTCGATGGAGAACCCTCCTTTTGTGTTGCCGACGAAGTCTGTTGAACCTATATCGCCGATGATAACGGCGCCGGAACTTGTATCTACCGTATATTTTGCTTTAAAGTCTTCAACGCTTACTTTCCCGAATTTGATCTTTGCCTTTTCCTGGGAGAAGATGGGTGTGAATTCCAGAAATAGCAGAAACAATAGCAGGAATCGAACTTTCATGCGGGTGGAGTTTGGTGGTATCGGTTTGAAAATCAACGGGAACAAGTTTACATAAAATATCCCAGATTTTAGAGGGTATCTTTGTCCCGCTTTTATGCATGAAAAATACTGATACTCATACCCGTTTTATCAAAGAAACTGCTGCAAGCCTGGGCTTCGACTATTGCGGTATTGCGAAAGCAGTTCGCCTGGATGAAGACGCGCGAAGGCTGGAGCAATGGCTTAACCAGGGAATGCATGGTTCCATGAAGTATATGGAGAATCATTTCGAGCTTCGGGTAGACCCGGGCAAACTGGTTCCGGGTGCCAGATCGGTGATTACGTTACTCCAGAACTATTACCCTTCGGAGCAGCAGGATACAGGATCGCCTCGTATTGCCAAATATGCATTTGGAAATGACTATCATGAAATTATCCGGGCGAAAATGAATGACTTCCTCGCAAGGATCAGGGAAAAGATCGGAGACGTGGATGGGCGTGGTTTTGTGGATTCAGCTCCTGTGCTCGAACGGGCCTGGGCGCGAAAAAGCGGACTGGGCTGGATCGGAAAGAACGGCAACCTGCTCACTCCAAAAAACGGCTCCTTCTTTTTTATTGCAACGCTCATAACCAACCTTGAGCTGAGCTATGACGACCCTTTTGCACGTGATCACTGCGGCTCCTGCACCCGTTGCATTGATGCCTGCCCTACCGATGCTATCCTTCCGGGAAAAGTGGTGGATGGGAGTAAATGCATTTCATATTTTACGATCGAATTGAAAGACTCGCTGATCCCGGACGAGATGAAAGGAAAATTTGACGACTGGGCTTTTGGCTGCGATACCTGCCAGGATGTTTGTCCCTGGAATCGCTTCAGCAAACCTCATAAAGAAGCTGGCCTCCACCCCATTCCCGAGATCCTGAACCTTGCCACTACGGAATGGGAGCATATGACGGAAGAGTCGTTCAGGAAGATATTCCGTCACTCAGCACTCAGCCGGACAAAATGGAAAGGAATACAGCGGAATTTGAAGTTTTTGAAAGAAGAATGAGATTGTTGACCGTTGACCGTTGACCGTTGACCGTTGACCGTTGACCGTTGACCGTTGACCGTTG
>NZ_JAKLTR010000023.1 GCF_022012415.1 Terrimonas ginsenosidimutans | reverse complement strand
TCAACGCCCCCGGCCTTGGAAAAAATGGCGTTAAGAAAATGGGAGGCTGGCACCGTCTGAGCCACACCTAAGGTGTGCGAAGGCGCCAAAAACTGTTTGAGCCCAACACGCCAATCAATCCTAAACCTGGACGGGCGAGTTTTTTTGGTGCAGGTGACATCCTCCCATTTTTAGCCAGTTTTTCCCAGCCTTGATCTTTTTTTGTTACTTTTTTTGCATCAAGGCAAAAAAAGTAAACAGAGTCTTTCGACCTCCCGTCGAAAAATAGCGCCCTTGCCCGCCCGGCAAAATGCAAACAGTTCCTTCAACCCTAATCTCCTTAAAGAAAGGGCATAAGCTTAAACTAACTGGCCCCGGATAACATTCCGGGGCCAGTCAATTTAAACTTCTGTCCTTCTTCTTTTGAACTTGTCCATCAGCGTTTTCCCTGACGAAGTCAGCCTGTTATGAGAAGTGAGATAATGTATTACTTTGTGCTCCACCCAATGGTGCAACGGCAATAGCAGCGCCGCCAGCGCGATCATGAACATGAGATCTTTCCAGGGTTCTCCTTCGGTGATATAAGCAATATTTTTCTTGAATATGAGAAAGATGAACTCGAAGAACATCAGGAAGGTAAAGAATCCGATCATCTTGATCGTCGCGGCAGATACTTTGAACATACCCATCATCACCAGCACGATCAATAAAGTGGCAATGCCGATGGTGATCGCCAGGTACTGGATATTGTAACGCTTTCTTTTTAATTCAAGTCGTTCTTTTTCCAGTTGCGCTTCGCGCTGTTGTTCTTCTGCAATCTCTACCTGGCTGATCTCTTTCTCTTTGTTGACAGTCTCTAAACTGTCTTTATATTGATGGTAAATACTGTTATAAACACTTGCCTGCTGATAATCACCCTTTCTTCTGTATAAAGAATCCAGGCTCTGCACAGCTTTTTTTGAAACCTCCAGCTGTCCCACCTTATCAGCGGATTCCCTTGCTTTCCTGAAGAGTTCAATAGCCTTATCCAGCTGGTTGATCTGTGAATAATAATCGGCAAATTGAGAAAAGAAAGTTGCTTTTGAAAAATCGCTGGCGGTCTTTTCATAATAGGGCGCTGCTCTTTCGAAATAGATCTTTGCTGAATCGTACTGGCGAAGCTGGTGATAAATATAACCATACCCCTTATCCACCTCACCACTGAATCCGAAATTTGCGAGGTATTGCTTCAGTTCAATCCCTTCAGCTGAATTGAAATATTCCAGGGCCTTTTGAGGCTCATTCATCCGCAGGTATTCATTCAGCAGACTTGAATACCCGGGAACTTTCAGCGTAGTGAATTTGAGGGAATCGGCTATCTGCACCGATTTTCTGAAATACTTGATCGCCATATCGTGGTTCCCTTTCTGCGCGTACAGGTTCCCTATATAATTCTGATCCATCGCGTTGACGTAAGGCGTATTTTTCTCTTTCATCGATGAAAGCTTTTTGTTTGCTTTCATATAGTAATCGATGGCCTGGTCAAAGTCGCCGACACTGCTGTAGAACACAGACAGGTTGATCATGCTGCTTCTCTCAAGGACCGGTATCTTCAATTGCTCTGCAATACGTGCAGCGGTAAAGTAATTCCGCAATGCGATGATCTTTTCATTTCTTGAAATATAAACATCGCCATACAGGTTGTAAGCTTCAGCTTTCAGTGAGTCATTGTTCAATGTAGATACAAGGGAGAATCCCTGGTTGGCAAGATTCAGGGCTTTGTCGTTATCAGGAACTGCAAGGTAGATATGACTTAGCCGGAGGAGAATGCCGGCAGTCTTGTCATCCATTTTATTCTGACGGGCAATAGCCAGCGCCTTGTCGTAGAAACCGATCGATCGTTTTACATATTCTGTATTGCCTGGTTGGTAGGAGCATCTTACGCCATTGGACGTATAGGCCCTGATCATCAATTTCCGGTCGCGGGACTCTTCAGCAACATCGATCAGTTGCTGACCATAATC
Organism: Terrimonas ginsenosidimutans; assembly: GCF_022012415.1. GTDB lineage: Bacteria > Bacteroidota > Bacteroidia > Chitinophagales > Chitinophagaceae > Terrimonas_A > Terrimonas_A ginsenosidimutans. The sequence continues at coordinate 89,033 of NZ_JAKLTR010000023.1, read as the reverse complement.
ATCAGCCTGTTTCAGGTCGACGTTCATCAGGGTGCGGGACAGGAAGTCAAGCCAGTATATTTTGTCTTCTGTCGTCTTGGCTTTTGCCAGCTCTCTTTTCATCGAATCGACAGCGGCTGCCTGCTGAGCGTGTGCTGAAGTGAAAATCAGTAAAAAAATCAGGGATAACACCAGGTATCTCATATCAAGTATGGTTGCGGGGTCAAGATAGGGCGATTTTATGAAACCATAAGGAGAGGCGCCTGTAAAGTTTACAACAGTGCTATAACGGGCTTCCCGGATGCGAAACAACGATCAGGAGATCTCTGTAAATAGTCTGACGGAGGTTCCTGCACGTTTAGCAGAAACATAGTTAAGATCAAATCAGCGCGGATCAGTAAGGCTATCTCCAGCGAAGCGTATTGATCAGGTGCTTAAGGTCCTGTTTGAGAAAGTCGTTTACAATACTTAAAGAGTCTTCGTTTGGCGCGGCATTATAATACAAGGCTCCTCGCAGAAAATGACGGGTACTATCTGTTACGAAGAACTGGTTAGCCGTTGCCGTGTTTCCTTTCAGGGAGAAGTAGATGCCTTCAACACCGGACGGCGTATTGATGGCACTGTCTTCGATTCCGGTAGCAATATCGGTATGTTGTTTATAGGCCATCTTGAAACCATCATTAACCAGTGAATCAAAATTCTTTGGAGTAACACCTTTGTAGCTGATGTAGATCCTGCCATTGAAACGGGGAAAATCTATATTGATCCACCAGTCACCGGCTTTTGTATCAAAAAAAGAGGTGTCTTTTGCAACCGTGGCATATACCGGATATTCAAATGTATAGGGGTAGCCCGGCTCATCAAACGTTTGATATTTTTTTTCCGGGAACGTGATATTGAAATAACCTTTCTTCTTGTATGTGTAAGGGCTGTTGCAGGATAACAGGAATGTGGTACACAGCGCACAACCGAGAAGTAAAAAGAAATAATTACGCATTAGTTTGGTTTGCTTGTTCAGGCTTTCCTGTTATTGTTAACGGTTACTTTGATCAGCTTGACCCTTACATTATCTGCTTCCAGAACGGTAAAGTCAAAATCACCGCTGGTCACCACATCATTGACGGCGGGAAACTCTCCGGCCATTTCGAGTACCAGTCCGCCAAGCGATTCACTGTCACCACGAACATCGTCAAATACATCGATAGGGAGGTGCATCACTTTGCATACGTCATGAATCATCGTCTTGCCTTCAAATATGTAGTTATTGTCATCGATCTTTTTATCATGGCTTTCTTCTTCATCAAATTCGTCCCTTATCTCTCCGATCACTTCTTCCATCACGTCTTCCATGGTCACAATGCCGCTGGTCCCGCCAAATTCGTCCACCACTACTGCAAAATGAATATGACGTGATTGGAAATCTCTAAGCAGATCAGAGATCAGCTTGGATTCCGGAACGAAATAAGGCTGACGCATCAGCCCGTGCCAATCAAAACTTGCCGGCTGCTGCAGGGACGCGACCAGATCTTTTGTATTGATAATACCAACCACTTCGTCCATGCTTCCTTTGTAAACGGGTAGTCTTGAATAATGAAGTTCTTCCACTTTACTGATCAGATCGTCAAATGTCGCGCTATGACTGATGCCATTCACTTCAAGACGGCTTCTCATGATCTGCTTAACAGTGATCGATCCAAATTTCACGATCCCTTTCATGATATTCTTTTCCTCCTGCGACGCTTCCTCATCAGTTTTTATGTCGATGGCATCATCCAGTTCCTGCATATTGACCGCCTCAGATTTGTTTGCTCCGAGTTTTCTCCCGATGGAGTCTGCAAAAGATACGGCCCACTTACTGATGCGTCGAAGAAGAAGATGTACGGCTTCCACAACAATGGCAGATCCATAAGCAAAACGAAGATTGTTTTGAGTAGCCCACACTTTCGGAAGTACTTCCCCAAAGAATACAAGTACGAAAGTGATCACAAGTACTTTGGATAATAATTCCAGAATAAAATGAATATGCTGAAAAGAGATGAAGTGCCCGATCAGGAAGTTTGTTAGTACGATTATGGAGATATTGATAAAAATACTGGCGATCAGCAGCGAGGCGAAAACCTCTTTTGGCTCATCCAGAAAGTTGATGATGCGCCTTGCAGCCGGATGCTGTTTCGTTTTCAGCATATTTATATCCTTATCATTCAGCGAAAAGATTGCTACTTCGGCGCCGGAGATCGTAAATGTCAGTAAAAGTAATGCCACCAGCAGGATGACCATAAGGGTGATCCCCTGGGTATTAGCAACAAGGAAAATATGGGCTGGGAATTTGCAAAGTAATTGAATGGCCGAATGACTCTCCAATGCAGTGTTTTTTTCGGTTGAATGATTATACAGGCAAATGCCTGTTCCGCAAAAGTATTACTTTAAACTAAAAGGGAAGGTTTTCTGAGGGGTCTCCAAGTGAACTATCGTGATTTCCCAGGTTTTCGATGCCGCTTTCGCCGTGATTCGACGATCCTTCCATCCGTTTATCCAGCATTATCAGGTTATCACCAACGACTTCCGTGGCAAACTTCCTGTTTCCGTCCTTATCTTCCCAGCTGCGGGTCCGAAGACGCCCTTCGATGTAAACAAGGCTGCTCTTGTGAAGATATTTCTGGGCCAGTTCGGCAAGACCGCGCCATAAAACAACTGTATGCCATTCCGTTTGTGATACCAGCTTTCCTGATCTGTCTTTGAATGTTTCTGTTGTTGCAAGGGGAAATTTCGCAACAGCGATATTACCTTCCAGGAATTGTACGTCCGGGTCTTTACCCAGGTTGCCGATCAGCATCACCCTATTTACTCCTCTCATACGATTTCTTTTTATCTGATTTTTAGAACCTTCCGGCCTTTACTCTAAAGTTAATTTTTTTATATGGAATGGAAAAATGTGCCAATCTCCAGGACCGGGTCGGTTTCGTCTACACTTAATCGGAATCTAATCGATCCCGGGAAAGAGAATCACCAAGGACGCTGACCACCAGAAATGGGTGCTAAGCTCTCTTTATGTTCCTTGTGGCCATCCGTGGTTCTTTACGATGCTCTCCTGTGTGAATGGTTCTTCAAAACAGCGTCTGATCAATAGCGTCCCTTTTTTCCAGGAACTGGTTGATGAACTTTGGGAACGGATACTCCGCCATTTCTTTTTTTGAAACCCATGCAGCTCCTGCCGGCAGCTTTCCCGATCTATCCGCTTTGATAGAAATAAATCTTCCGGCGATCAACTGATGCGATAATTGTTGTTTGAACAATGGAGAAACAAACGACAACGAGTACTTATCGGGGATTATCCATTCCTGTTGTTCCGCCATATCGATCAAAGCAGCTGTTTCCTGTTCTGCTGTTGTTTCAATAACAGGGAATTCATACAGTTGATTCCAGATATCTTTTCCGGTTCTTTGCCTGATCGCCAGTTTGCCCTTGTGTTCGATCAGGAGATAATAAAACCAACGCTTTTTTATACTCGTCTTTTTTTCTTTGACCGGCAGCTCATTCACCTTATGTTCCAGGTAAGCATAACAGTCTTTATTGTATACACATGTTGGGCAAAGAGGCAGTGCTGGCTTGCAAACGACGGCGCCAAAATCCATGATCGCCTGGTTATACAATCCGGGGTTCTTCTTATCGAGCAGTTCATCGGCAAGTTCCGTAAAATATTTTTTTCCTTCTGTCGAATCGATCGGTGTCAATATGCCGAATATGCGTGAAAGAACACGGAATACGTTGCCGTCAACAACTGCATGCGGAAGATTATACGCAAATGAAGAAATTGCTGATGCAGTGTATGGCCCTATTCCTTTGAGCGCCCTGATATCATCATACGTATCGGGAAAGACACCATTAAGGTCACTGGAGATATATCGTGCTGTTACCAGAAGATTTCTGCAACGGGAGTAATAGCCAAGTCCTTCCCACAGTTTGAATACAGTTGTATCCGGAGCTGCTGCGAGATCTTTGATGGTTGGAAATTTCGCGATGAATCTTTCGTAATAGGCAAGTCCCTGCTCAACCCGGGTCTGCTGGAGGATGATCTCGCTGAGCCAGATCCTGTAGGGGTCTTTTTCGCCTTTCCAGGGCATGTCCCGGGTATTCTTTTCCTTATTCCACTTCAGCAGCAGGGTCGAAAACTCGTCTGTAGGCCTCTTTTTAGCTGTTTTTTTCATGTTTGGGTGGTCCCGGACCTAAATATCCGGCATTTTCGGGATCAGAAAAGGAAATTTTTGGTAAAATTTTTGCCTATCCTGTTGACAATCATATTATTTTGTTATAATTTGGCATAAAAAGAAACCATTAAACCCAGATAAAATGAGAAAAGCAGATCTCGTTAATCAGATATCTGAGAAAACAGGTATCCCCAAAGTGGATGTTCTTGTAACACTGGAAACTATGTTCAAGGAAGTGAAAGATACTCTCGCCGGTGGTGAGAATATTTACATCCGTGGATTTGGAAGTTTCATTACAAAAAAGCGCGCTGCCAAGATAGGCCGTAATATTAAAAAGAATATTGCTGTGCATATTCCTGAGCATTACATTCCTGCGTTCAAACCTGCTAAAGAGTTTGTTGCAGAAGTTAAGAAGTTGAAAGAGCCAAAGCCTGATGAAGGTCCTGGAGATGATGGTGTTTAATCCTCGTATTGGGTTTAATGCCGTTTCAAAGTAAAAATTCAAAAGTCAAAAATTCTCTATCAGTTTTGACTTTTTACTTTTGAATTTTTACTTTTTACTTAATACGCTGAACTTTATCATCCCGGATACGTTCCATGTCGGTAACTTCGCCCACCAAATTGTAAAGATGTGAAGAAACCGCAATGGATCACTATCGCAATAGCCACTGTTCTGGTGGCAGGTATATATTTATTTGGCCGCACAGTGCCCACCAAAAGTGAAACGCCTGTTGCTGCTGCACATGATGAGCATGATGGACATGATCATGGAAGTGCTGCAACTGCTGCTGTTTCAACTGACTCCATCCTACATTTTGCCAAACAACAGCTTACGCCAGAGCAGGTAACCAGACTGAATCTGTTAGAGAATTCTATCACCAGAGGTGATGTTAAAACACAGCAACTCAGGGTTTACCATCAGCTTTCGCATTTCTGGGTAGACAGTATTGGTTTTTTTCAGCCATATGCCTGGTATGAGGCGGAAGCAGCAAGATTGGAAAATTCAGAAAAAAGCCTCACCTTTGCAGCCCACTTATTTTTGGAAAACCTGCAACAGGAGGAAAATCCCGGTCTACGTCAATGGGCCGCAGTGCAGGCCAAAGATTTGTTTGAGAGGTCTTTGAAGTTGAACCCGGATAGTGATTCGTCTAAAGTCGGACTTGGAGCAACCCTCATTTTTGGAGGTCTTTCCGAAAACCCGATGGAGGGCCTGAAGTGGATCAGAGAAGTAGAACAGAAAGACAGCACGAATGTGTACGCACAGATGACGCTGGCTCGTGGAGCAATAATATCCGGACAATTAGACAAGGCTGTGTCCCGTTTAATGACAGTGAACAGGATCCAGCCCGATAACCTTGATGCTATTTTAATGCTGGCAGATTTGTATGACAGAATGAAGGAAAAGAAGAAAGCAGCTGAATGGTATCAGGGAAGTCTGAAATACGTCACACGGCAGGACGTCAGGAAAGAGATCGAAAAAAGGATTGCCGAATTGAGTAAATAAGTTTCAAAGTTCAAATGTCGAAAGTGCAATAGTTTAAGAGTTCAAATGTTTAAAAGTTTAAATGTTGATTACTAACGCTAAAACTTTAAAACGGTTAAACTTTAAAACCTTTAAACTGGAGTTGAACTTTCAAACCTCATTTTTATAAACTGTATTTAAAAATTATTTGAGTATGCCTTGTGGTAAGAAAAGAAAGCGTCATAAAATTGCGACGCACAAGCGTAAAAAAAGACTGAGAAAGAACCGTCACAAAAAGAGAAACAAGTAATTGACTTTACATAGAGTTAAGCTATGTAGACCCTATTCCGGTACGCCGTGATAGGGTCTACCTTCATAAATAGCCAGCTCTGTGAGTCATATTGATTCTACCTTTTCAGTTAACTGGTTGCTTCTCGTACGTACTAGTTTGCACTCCCATCGACCTGCTGCAAAACCCTCCCTCCTGCATCCATGTACGCATTTGCCGGCAACCGGTATTTACAGCACTAAAGGTGATTCATATTATGTAAGCTGTAATGAACAAAGAACTCATTATTAATGCAGCCCCGCAGGGCGTAGAGATTGCCTTGCTGGAAGACAGGAAATTGGTAGAACTGCACAGCGAAAAAAGCGATGCACGTTTTGCCGTGGGAGACCTTTACCTTGGAAAAGTCAAAAAACTGATCCCGGGCCTGAATGCCGCCTTCGTAGAAGTCGGATTCGAAAAAGATGCATTCCTTCACTACACAGATCTGAGCCCTTACGCAAAGTCTTTATTGAAATTTACCAACCTCACCGTTAACGATAAATCGGAAAATGGTGCTGATTTCGGCAAGTTCGAGAACGAAGCCGAGATCATCAAAACGGGTAAGATCAATGAAGTGCTTGGCGGTAAGCCAAACATCCTGGTTCAGATCCTGAAAGAACCTATTGCGGCCAAAGGGCCCCGTCTCAGCTGCGAGATCTCCCTTCCCGGTCGCTTCGTCGTCATCACCCCCTTCAATAACATCGTGGCAGTAAGCCGTAAGATCCATTCTTCTGAAGAAAGAAAAAGACTGCAGAAGATAGTGGAAGCGATCAAGCCAAAAAACTTTGGTGTGATCGTGCGTACCGCTGCTGAAGGGAAGAATACCGCAGAATTGCATGAAGACCTTTCTGCGCTGGTAGAAATGTGGAAGACCATTCAGAAAAATCTGAAAGGCGCTGTTGCTCCTGCAAAAGTTCTCAGCGAGCAAACAAAAACGAACAGCATCCTGCGCGATCTGCTGAACGCAGATTTCAACAAGATCGTTGTAAACGACCGCACTATATTTAACGATACAAAAAACTATATCCAGCGCATCGCGCCGGAGAAAGTTGATATCGTTTCCTACTATCAGAATGGCGCAACCATCTTCGATTCATTTGGTATTACCAAACAGGTGAAATCCTCGTTTGGCAAAACCGTTAATCTTAACAGCGGAGCTTATCTGATCATCGAACACACTGAAGCCCTTCATGTGATCGATGTGAACAGTGGTTACAAAAGCGTAAGCAATAACCAGGAGCAGAACGCCCTGGAAACAAACCTGGAAGCCGCAGACGAGATCGCACGCCAGCTTCGACTGAGAGATCTGGGCGGTATCATCGTTGTCGACTTCATTGATATGAAACTTCCGGAGAACAAACGGAAGCTGATGGAGAAAATGGAAGAATTCATGAGTCCGGACAGAGCTAAACATGCCGTACTCCCCATCTCCAAATTCGGCATCATGCAGATCACGCGTCAGCGTATGAAGCCTGAAGTAAATATCAATACGCAGGAAATTTGCCCAAGCTGTAACGGCACAGGAAAGATCACCTCAACCCTGCTGCTGGAGGATGAAATAGAAAAGAACCTTAACTATCTCATCACCCACAAACATAAAAACCTTAAGCTGGTGGTTAACCCCATCATGTACGCTTATCTCACAAAAGGCTGGCCATGGTCAACCAAAATGGCCAAATGGAAAAAGAAGTTCGGCCAGAAAACACGTGTAGAAGCGGATACCGCCTATCATCTGACAGAATACAAATTCTTTGATCAGCATGATGAAGAAATCAAGCTTTAGCAAATTAAAAAGTAAAAATTAAAAAATTACCCTGGCCGGATTTAAACCTCCGGTATCAGGGTAATTTTTTAATTTTTACTTTTTAATTAATCACTGCCCGACCATGAACACGGCATTGCAGAACATCAGCTTGCCATTTTCCCAGAAGTTGCGGAATAAGACGTCGTCTGTGAGGTAAGTAACTGATCCTCTTCCGAGGTCCTGCGTAGCAAACAATAAACCATCTTTCAGTTTCTTTTTTAATTTATAACCAACAAAGCCTGCAAGCTGGTTGTCTTTCTTTATAACACCCGCATTCCATCCGGCGCCATCTTTTGTGAATTCATATAATACGTCATCCATTTTCAGGGTGTAGTAATAACTTGGATAGCCATACATCAGGGGATGAGAGCTGTCAACATCAACACGGAAAATAGAACCGGGTGTTGTGTTTTCGATGCCATCCCTGTCGCGGTCATTGAACAGTTTCAAAGCAGCATACGGATCTTTTTTTCCGGAACTGTCTTTATCCTCTTTTTTTACGGCAATCACGCTCCAATCCTGGCGGGACAATTGACCTGCTGCTGATTCAAGCGCAACCACACGGCCGCCATTGCGGACCCAGAGAACAAACTGCTCAGCACTACCCTTGTCCGAAAGAAAACGATAGTTTCCTTCAGGCATGATCAGCACATCTATATCACTCCATTTTGCCCGGCTGATATCAGCTGCGTTGATCAGCGTAACCGGATAGCGCAATTCCTTTTCGAAGAAATGCCAAACCTCTCCGGCACCCAAAGAGCTTACGCCATCACCTGTAAGCATTGCTACTTTAACAGCTTTCATCGGATGAACTTTACCACTCCCGAAATCATACCCTTTATCAACAAAGCCTGTACTAACAGGCTGCATGGCAACATTATTCTGGTCGCAGATTTTTGCCACCTCGCTCCAAAGTGAATTGCCGAACTTTTCATTCCCTTTTTTAAGTACGATCACTGCTCCTCTTGCAAATGACTTACCACTTACTTCGAACGGAGATTCCGAAAAACGCATTTTAATTCCTGCACTCATCAGCTGACCAATTGCTCTCGCAGATGATACACCCAGCCATGGGATCACATAGCCATAGCTATCCGCAGTGCTGTTCTTTACTGAATCTTTTGAAAACGCACCGCCTGCAACAACAGCCGTTTTACTGGCAAACGCTGTAAGGCCATACGCATAAGGCATTGACCAGGCTGTGATATCATAGGTAGCAGAATCAACCAGCTTCGATTGCGGCTCAAATAATAAACGTACCATCGTAGATCTCGGCTGTGCAGCACTGATCACAATATCACCCTGACCAATAGAAAATGCTTCTTCCTTTCCTGAATGATAACTGTAACCACGGCCGGCCCCGGAACCGGTATTATATTGTATGCCATTCTTATCCAGCAATGTCAGCAATGCGCTGATGCGCTCTTTATCTTCAGGCTTGTTCTTGATCACATAAGACTTGTATTCTGAATTTGCCGCCGATACTGCATCATTGAAGAACTTGCGGTATTCTTTGAGCAGATTTGTTGCGTTAAGAGAGCTGATCTCAACCGTGCTTAATGATGTAGTGAAGTGATGCATAGCACGATCATACAAGGTAAGCGTATCACCTTCGTCGGTATCAGAACCCAGGCCGCTCGATCCCCCACCACCTTGTTCATACGTCATGCCGATCGCTCCGTTATAGATCGGATAGGTATCTCCGTAAGATGGATAGAAGAGGTCAAACACTTCCTTCGTAAAATAAAGCCAGTTGTTCCTGTCAAAATACTTTGCATGATTCTTTCCGATAGTGACCTGGAAATCACGCTGCCATTTTGTGATCGCATCGTGATAAGGCTGAGCTGCCGGGGCAAAGTAGTAAGGCGAATTGATCGACTGCTCATGAAAATCGACGTGCACCTGTGGCATCCATTGATTATATAGTTTTATACGTTGCTGACTTTCGATCTGAGTCTGCCAGGCCCAGTCACGGTTCAGGTCAAAGTTGTAATGATTCGATCTTCCACCCGGCCATGGCTCCCTGTGCTCTCTTGAATCAAGACGGGGATTGTATTGTGCGCCCACGATCGAATTGAACCAGTTGACATAGCGGTCACGTCCATCAGGATTCACACAGGGATCCATGATCACCACGGTATTCTTCAACCATTCTTTTGATTGTGCATTGTTCGGGTCGGCCAGTGCGAAAATGGTCAGGAGACCCGCCTCCGAAGAAGAAGTTTCGTTCCCATGCACGTTATAGCTTAGCCAGACAATCGCCGGAGCACCATTCTCGGATGGCATTGCTTTATCTTTTGAAAGATTTGCAAGCCGGAGGTTGTTCATACGGATATTCTCCAGGTTGGATATGTTCTCCGGAGATGAAATAAAAGCAGTATATAGCGGACGGTGTTCATTGGTTTCACCATACTGAACAAGCTTTACGTTTGCGGGCAGTGTTTGCGCCACGTACTGATAATAGCTTACCACACGCCAGTGCGGCGTATAGCGTGTTCCGATCTTATAGCCGAGGTAGGCTTCGGGAGATTTTAATTGAGCGAATGAAAACAGCGACAATGAAACTGCGCTCACAAGAAGTAAGATCCTTTTATGCATAGTGTTCTTATTATATAGAGTTTTTTAGCAGTCTTCAGAAGATAAGGTTCCAGGCAAAAATTATGTGCGGTTTAGCGATCACTAATATATCTCATTAATCGATACATCCGCGAAGGATATCTCAAATTACGAGATTGGGCCGGCATTTCGCCAGCCCAATAGCTTATGCATATTCAAAAAAACCTTAGAAGTAGCCAGGGTTCTGACCAACGTTATAAAGGTTGGTTTCACGTTGAGGAATAGGGAACACCATTTTGTTATCATCATAAGGCAGAGCATCAGTGGTCAGTTTAAGACGCTTTACATCGAGCAGCCCCTGGCCTTCGAAAGCCAGTTCTTTTTCACGTTCAGCCAGCACATCGCTTAGGGTTGGCGCGGCGAGCGGCAGCAGCCCGGCCCTGCCCCTTGTCTGATGGAGGTCACTGGAAACTGTAGCGCCTACAGCTGTTCCGAGGCGAACATTGCCTTCCGCACGGATCAGGTAAGCCTCGGCAAGCCGCAGAACTTTTACGTTCTTGTAAGCATCTCTCCATTTTCCACAGTAGAACGTATTAACTTCCTCGAAGAAAAGGTCAAGCCTCAGATCATTAGGCGCATATTTAGCAAGATGCTTGTCCGTTACCTGGATATCACCATCACGTGCACCATATGTGGTAGTACTGAAAAAGGTAAAGCAGGAGTTTGATCCTCCCTGTGTATTTACCTGCATGGAAAAAAGATCTTCAGTAGTGTTTACATCTGTGTTGAACTCATCTTCATAATCACCAACCAGGGCGAAGCCATTGGTTGTAGCGGTTCCAATACACCTGTTTGCCGCATCACGAGCTTCGGCAAACTTGCCTTGCTGGAGATAAACTCTCGCCAGCGCAAGAGACGCTGAGGGTTTATTTGCATAGAAACCATTTTTTGCAGGAAGCAATGTCTCTGCTTCGGTAAAGTCTTTTATGATCTGCGTATACACCTGTTCAATTGTGGCACGTTCTACGAAATTGTCGATAGACAGCGGGTCGGCAGGCCTTGGATCCAGAACAAGCGGCACTCCTTTCAATGCTGTATTACCAAAAGAATATGGCTTCTCTCCAAAGAAAGTGATCAGGTTGAAGTAAGCAAGCCCACGAAGAAATTTTGCTTCTCCTTCCACACGCGCTTTATCTGCAGTGTTAACGACACTCAGGTTTGCAAGAATGTTATTGCAGTTGAAGATGGTAATATAACTTTGCTGATAATTTGCCCGCACGTAGCTATTATTAACCAGGATCACCTTTCCCCAGATCTGTTTTGGATCAGGAAATGTTCCAACCCAGTTAAGCTCGCCATCACTAGCCATAAGCTCGCTCATCCAGATAGCGTCACCGCCAAGGAGTGAACTGGACCCCGCCACTGCGTATGTTCCGACAAGAACCCCTTTAACGCGGCTATCTGTTGTGAAGATCACTCCTGCATCAATTGATTGCGGGTTTACAAGATCCAGTTTTTTTCCGCAACTGAAGATACCCGCCGCCAGTATAAATGTTGTTGTATATAAAAGTGCTTTTTTCATTTCTTGATTTTTTGAGGTTAGAATCCAACTGTCAGGCCTACAACTACTGATTTGATCTGAGGCGCAGCATAAAAATCACTACCCTGGTTTACGTTACCCGATCTGTAATCTGTATTTACTTCAGGATCCCATCCAGGGTAAGATGTAAGCGTTAAAAGATTCACACCGCTTACAAAAACACGTGCATTGCTCAGCTGCAGTTTGTTGAGGATATTCTTTGGCAGCGAATAACCGAATGTAACAGTTTTCAAGCGCAGGTAAGATGCATTGTATACATAGCGGCTGCTTATCTGCGGGCTGGCAAAATCGCCGAACCTGTTCAAACGCGCCTCAGGAACCATCGTGATGTCTCCTGGTTGTTTCCATGCATTCAACTGATCTCTTGTCTGGTTATCAAACCAATCCGCAGACGCACTCATAAATCCGCCTGCTCCGTCCTGAACCTGGTTACCAAGCACTCCCTGGAAAAGGAAAGAGAACTCGAACCCTTTATAGGAAAAAGTATTGTTCAACCCACCGATCCAGTCTGGGTTAGGATCTCCGATAATGAAATCAGTACCTGCAAGACTGTAATCGTTAGTAGTGGTTTTGCCATCAGCAAGATAGTAGATTGGATCTCCGTTTGCCGGATCAACACCAGCATACTTCACACCATAAAAAATGCCGATCGGTTGACCCACAACGATAGAGTTGGCGAAACGCGCATCACCCCTGATCACGGTTTGTTCCCCATCAAGCTTCAGCACTTTGTTCTTGTTCTTCGCGATGTTCAGGCTCGTCGTCCAGCGGAAATCTTTCGATGCAATGTTTGTTGAGTTCAGTACGAGTTCAACACCTTTGTTCTCCATTTCTCCGATGTTAGATAACAGGGAAGTCACACCAGAGATACTTGTTACAGGGCGGTTGTAAAGAAGGTCTTTTGTCTTTTTGATATAGTAATCAAATTCACCGGTCAAGCGATTATTGAAGAAGCCAAATTCAACACCAGCATCGAGCTGACTTGTTGTTTCCCATTTCAGCTGCGGGTTACCCGGATTTCCAACGGCAAATCCCGGGAGTCTCGCATAGGACGTGGGATTATAAGAAGCTGCCGATTGATAAAGAGAGATCGCATTGTTACCGGTAATACCATAACTGACTTTTGGCTTCAGAAAGCTTAACCAGGTGGCACCACTCATAAATTCGCTTTCCGTCATTACCCAGCCAAGAGATGCGGCCGGGAAGAATCCGTAGCGATTATCCTTACCAAAACGGGCAGAACCATCGACACGTGCATTCAGGCCAACGATGATCTTTTGATCAAATGTATAGTTAACACGTCCGAAATAAGAGACGAGGTTATCCTGATTATAGTCACCACTACCACCCGTGATCTCAGATGCACTTGTTACTGTCTGCAATGCTTCATCTGCAAAGCCCTGACCCTCTACATAAGTATACGTATTCTTTGTGCTTTCATAGCTCATTCCCAGGGTTGCATCGAACTTATGTTTTTCAGCAAACACGTTCTGGTAGTTGAGGTAGTTGTTCACCACCCATCTGTTACTGCGGAACCACTGGTTTCTTGCAACGCCTTTGACATCGGGGCTAACATTGCCGGTCAGTGTCTGCGGACCCCAATAACGGTCTTCATCCTGGTTGGTCAGATCAACACCAAACTCGGAATGGAAAACAAGGCCTTTTGTAAGGTTCACATCCGCGAAGATCTTACCCTGGTTACGCCATGATTCAAGTTTCCAGCGTCCATACTCGAAATCAAGAAGCGGGTTATAGTATGTTGTAGTCGGAGTGTTATTCAATACACCGGCGGCATTGCGTGTCGGAGTGATCGGCGCGAGAGCTACGATCTGCATGGGAGTTGTGAACTGGTTGTCATCAGGGACACGGTCGCGGCTGATCTTCGTGATCGAAAGGTTCAAGCCAAGCTTCAGCCATTTATTCACTTCGTTGTCAATATTTGCCCTGACACCAGAGCGTCCAAATTTGTTACCGACAAGAATACCGTCCTGGGTATTGAAGAATCCACTGATATAGAATTTTGTTTTGTCATTACCACCCTGCGCACCAATCTCTACCTGTCCTGTATTTGCTTTTTGGAAAGCCTGTTTTTCCCAGTCGTTATCTACAGCATTATTTCTCCAGTCAGCACCACCGCTGTAACGTGTAAAGCGACCTTCCACGTAAGTGATCATATCATTGATGGCGGCCTGCTCTGAAGCATAGTTGCGCCAGTTGCCAGCTCTGTTAAAGTGATATTTACCGGCATTGATCGCAGCTGTTCTAAAGTATTCAACGTATTCTGCGGCATTCAGGAAACCCCGGTTGTCGTTTGTCGGACTGTTCCATCCATATTGAGAATTGACCGTAAATCTTGTTTTGCCCGCTTTACCACGTTTTGTAGTGATCAGCACCACACCGTTTGAAGCACGGCTCCCGTAGATTGCTGCAGCAGATGCATCTTTGAGAATATCGAAAGATTCAACATCGTCGAAATTAATATCCGCAGTACCGCTTCCATAAAGGGTTCCATCAACCATCGGCACACCATCCACCACATATAACGGGTTATTATTTCCACTGATTGAAACGCCTCCTCTTATTCTTACCTTAATACCGTCTCCCACTTTGCCATTCTGAGATTCTACAAATACGCCGGCAGCCCTTCCCTGTAATGCCTGCGACAAGTTTGGAACAGGCAGGCCCTGCACTTCAGCACCTTTGACGCGTGCGATATTTCCAGTGACTTCACGGCGCGAGTTGGTACCATATCCTACTACAACAACTTCATTCAGGCTTTTGGACTCACCCGAGCCCATAGAAACATTCACCGTAGTTTCCTTCACAACAATCTCCTGGGTTTCGAATCCAAGTGAAGAAAATACAATAGTAGAGAGTTTGTCAGGGAGAAGAACACTGTAGTTGCCGTCTGCATCAGTTACAGTGCCAGTTCTTGCACCCTTTACCGTTACCGAAACGCCAGGCAATGCGGAACCATCCTTCGAATCAGTAACTTTTCCCGTAATAGTCTTCGCCTGAGACCAGGCCAAGTGGCAGCAAAACAACATTGCTACCAAAAACAGCAGTTTTAGGTGTCTCATGTCAGTTAGTTTAGATTATTGATTTAAATATATGACCTTTTAAGGCCATTTTAACAAAATCACAACATCTAATTTAGACTATTTCCAAACCAACTGACAAAAAAAGACCCCAGATGATACTCATCTGGGGTCAATAGACATATAAATTTTAAATTTAATTAGTTTCTATCCCGGCTACCCATATATATTAATATATACTGCACGAGTGTTACCACCGCCGCAAAAGCCGCAACAACATAGGTAGTTGCCGCCCATTTCAATGCATCTTTCGCCTGGGGGTATTCTGTATTATTGGTAATATTTGTGCGGTCCAGCCAGGCAAGTGCCCGGTTACTTGCATCAAACTCCACAGGAAGTGTGATTAATGAGAAAAGAACGGTCACAGACATCAGGATGATCCCGATCAACAGAACTGTGGGGTTGTTACCGGAGACCGCCATGAACACGCCGATCATTAAAATGATGTTGACCAGAGACGAGCTGATCTGTACTACCGGAACCAATTTGCTCCTGAAAGTCAACCAGGTATAAGCTGTTGCATGCTGAACAGCGTGCCCGCATTCATGGGCAGCTACCGCCGCGGCTGAAACACTGGTCCCATTGTACACATCGGGGCTCAGGTTCACCGTTTTATTGGCGGGATTATAGTGATCGGAAAGAAATCCGTCAACAGAAACCACTTTTACGTCGAAAATGCCGTTTTCCCGGAGCATTTTTTCAGCCACTTCCCTGCCCGTCAGGCCCGAAGAAAGACGCACTTTACTATACTTTTTGAACTTGTTTTTCAATACCATTGAGACAAGCATACTGATCCCTAAAAAGATCAGCGAAACGATCAAAATTCCTGGTGTCATGCTGGTTATTTTTTTTGAATTTCTATCCTAATATAACAAACTTACGGCCACTTGGATCACTCTGAAAAATTCGGCCTTTTTGTCACCTCAAAGTTTTTTTGAGCAACAGTCCGCCGTATAGAGGCCAATTCATATAATATTCGTAAATATATGAATTACAACAAATTAAAGCCTTTTTTTTGAAAATAAAAAATGGAACTGACACGCTTTAAAAGCCTCTTCAAGTTATGCACAGGAGCAAAATTTTATTTTGAAATGTTAGCCAGAATTGTAACTTAGCAATAGAATTTAATGGGTTAGTAAGTAAGGGGGTCAGTCATGAGATTGGCCCCTTTTACATTGGTATAATCTCCGATCTTTTCCTCACTTTTTCTTCGTTTTTTTCTACGCTGCCAACAGAATTTAAACACGCTATTCTGATCTTTAACACAACCAACAATCCGCGTTGTCATTTACCTTTAGCGCATGAGTAAAGTTAAAACTGCTTTCTTCTGCCAAAACTGCGGATATGAAAGTGTTAAATGGGTTGGACAGTGTCCTTCATGTGGACAGTGGAATACATTTGTTGAAGAATTGGTACAAAAAGAAACCAAGGCAAAAAATGATTGGAAAGATTTCCAGGATGAAAAGCGGATACAAAAAACGATCGCGTTGCATGAGGTTAAAACTTCTGAAGAAAAAAGGTTATTAACTCCTGATGTTGAACTTAACCGTGTACTGGGTGGTGGCATTGTGCCAGGAAGCATTGTCCTGATCGCGGGTGAGCCAGGTATCGGCAAGTCTACGCTCTTTCTTCAAATCGGTCTATCGCTTGAAAATAATACCGTCCTTTATATCAGCGGAGAAGAAAGTGATCAGCAAATAAAAATGCGCGCGGATCGCATTAAGGAGATGCACAGGTCAAAAGAAAACTTCTTCCTGCTTACAGAAACATCAACTCAGGTCATCTTCCAGGAAATAAAAAAGTTAAAGCCACAGCTGGTCATCGTTGATTCCGTCCAAACGCTGCAATCTCCTTTTATCGACTCCTCACCGGGATCTGTATCACAGATCAGGGAATGCACTGCCGAGCTACAGCGATTTGCCAAGGAGACCAATACGCCAGTTTTCCTGATCGGTCATATCACAAAAGATGGAAGCATTGCCGGCCCGAAGATCCTCGAACATATGGTTGACACGGTATTGCAGTTTGAGGGAGACAGGCATTATGCTTACAGGATATTACGCACGTTGAAAAACCGGTTTGGAAGCACCGCCGAATTAGGCATTTATGAAATGACGGATGGCGGCATGCGCGCCGTAACAAATCCAAGTGAGATCCTCATCACTCAAAAAGAGGATCATCTCAGTGGGATCGGTATTGCTGCCACTATCGAAGGCATGCGCCCTTTACTGATCGAAGTGCAGGCGCTTGTAACACAATCTGTGTATGGCACTCCTCAGCGAACCGTCAGTGGCTTTGATCTCCGTCGTCTGCAACTACTTCTTGCCGTACTCGAAAAGCGTGGTGGCTTTCATTTTGGGATGAAAGACGTATTTCTAAATATCGCCGGCGGATTGAAAATCGAAGACCCTTCGATCGACCTGGCTGTACTGTGCGCGCTCTTATCCTCTTATGAAGATGTGCCGCTGCCGCAGCAGATCTGTTTTGCTGGTGAGGTTGGCCTGAGCGGGGAGATCAGGGCAGTGAACAGGATCGAGCAACGTATTGCCGAAGCAGAAAAGCTTGGATTTGAAAAGATCATTGTCTCAAAATACAACCAGGCACTACGCCAGGCAACTGCCAAACAGAAGTTCAATATTGAAATAATTCCGATGGGGCGGGTAGACGAAGTGTATGCTTTCCTGTTCTAGCGGCAAGGGTTTCCGGTATGCAAAGCCTATGCATACCGGTAGCTTTCCTTTCATCGCTAAAACATTATAATATGTCTCTTGTGAAAACGATTTCAGAATCACTGCTTCATTTCCTGTTTCCGCACATTTGCAGCGGATGCGGAACTGACATAATAAATAAAGATTCCCTGCTCTGCCTCCGCTGTATCGATGAACTGCCTTCAACAAATTTTAGTTCCCGGTCAGACAATCCTATAGAAAAGAAGTTCTGGGGACGGATACCGGTTACATGCGGCATGGCTCAATATTATTTCACGCCGCAATCGCTCCTGCAGCGGCTCATGCATTAGCTCAAATACAAAAACCAGCCAGACCTGGGTTTGCAACTTGGACGCCTTATGGGCGAATCCCTTCTTGCAGCCAACTGGCATTTTGTTGATGCACTTATACCATTACCCCTGCATCCTGTCAAACAAAAACTACGTGGCTATAACCAGGCAACGCTTCTTTGCGAAGGGATTGCCGAAAAGCTGCAACTCCCGATCCTGCATAACGCAATTATAAGGCATGAAGCCACCGAAACCCAAACTCGTAAAAACCGGATCGAAAGATGGCAGAATATGGAAGGGCGGTTCCATCTCCACCAACCGTCCGAGGTAAGACATAAACATGTGCTCCTCGTCGATGATGTGATCACGACCGGTGCCACACTCGAAGCCTGCGGCTCTGAGCTTCTAAAAGGCGAAAACGTACAGTTGAGCATTGCATCCCTTGGGTACGCTGCCAAAACTTAGTTAAGTGCAAAAGAGGCTTCGATCATTTTCCCATTCCTCTTTTTTCTCTTTTAAACTCTTAGATTTGGGGGAATGAAAACACCCTTCCGGTCAATTTTAATGCGGCCATGCGTGGTTGCCTTCAGCGCGATCATAATGCTGTTGTGCTCGTGTAGTAAAAGTGGATTTAATACTTCTCCGGATGCGCGTGTGACCTTTAGCACAGATACATTGAGATTTGATACAGTGTTTACCAGTGTGGGCTCTGTGACGCAATCATTCAAGATCGTTAATGAGAATGATCAGAAATTGAAATTAAGTACCGTCCGCCTGATGGGTGGGAATAACTCTGCATTCCGCATTAATATTGACGGAGCGGCGGTATCTGAAGCAAGTAATATTGAACTGGCAGCAAATGACAGTCTGTACGTTTTCGTTCAGGTTACAGTAAATCCCTCTGCCGCAAATCTTCCATTTGTGATACAGGATAGCATTCAGGTTGTCTTTAACGGGAATGAAAGGTTTGTCCAACTGGAAAGCTGGGGGCAGAATGCGCATTTCCTGCGAAACACAACAGTCACTGCAAACGAAACATGGACGAATGATCTTCCTTACGTGATACAGGGCTTTCTGTATGTTAATGAAGGAGTGAGTCTGACACTCAACAAAGGTTGCAGGGTTTACCTGCATGCCGATGCGCCGGTTGTAGTGGAAGGCTCATTGATCACACACGGGGAAAAAGATACAGCGGACAGGGTATATTTTTCCGGAGATCGCCTGGATGCTCCTTACAGGGATTTTCCTGCAAGCTGGCCAGGAATTTATTTCACGCCATTAAGCGTTAATAACTCATTGAGATATACAGTTATCAAAAACGCATACCAGGCCCTGATCGTTGAAGCGCCTTCGCTGAATGGCAATCCGAAATTGAGGCTGAGTGAATGTGTGATCGATAATGTGTTTGATGCGGGTATCCTTGCAACAAATTCGAGCATTATTGCTACCAATTGTCTTATCAGCAACTGCGGGCGTAATATTTCGCTTTCCGGCGGCGGCACGTATCAGTTCACCCACTGTACAGCAGCCACTTACTCCAGCACATTTATCAATCATAAAGAACCGGTGTTGTCCGTGTCAAATAGCGTTGCCAACACGACAGCGGCATTGCAGGCTTCCTTCAGAAACTGCATTTTCTGGGGCGAAGGTGGATTGGTTGATAACGAAGTAGTGGTCACCCGTACAGGCTCCACGCCTTTCAATGTTACTTTTGATCACAATCTCTGGAAGGTGATGAATCCTCCCGCAAATGTTACGCTCAATCAAATGATCAACGATCAGAACCCGCTGTTTGACAGCACTAATACCGGCACCCGGTATTACAATTTCCGTTTAAAAGCAGAATCTCCCGCCCTTGGTAAAGGTCTCGCCGCAGGCATTCTTACAGATCTTGACGGTAAGGCTAGACCGGCAATACTGCCTGATCTTGGCTGTTTTGAACGCTAAACAACAGGGGCTTAACGAACTCACAAAATAAAAAGTAAACCATTTTACCAGGCCTCCGCTCTGCATGACCAGATTAAACTACTTTGGCTTAACTTTATTCTTCATTAGTATTATTCAACTCTAACACAAATAATTATGAAAACACTTTTGCTTACGTTGCTGTTATCTGTAACGCTTGCCGGAAGTCCTATATACGACTTCAAAGCACCGGGGCTCGATGGAAAGACGATCAATTTCAATGACTTCAAAGGAAAGAAAATACTCATCGTTAATACAGCTTCTAAATGTGGGCTTACGCCTCAGTATAAAGATCTGCAGGAGCTTTACGACAAGCATAAAGACAAGCTCGTGATCATCGGCTTTCCGGCTAACAATTTCAGAGAGCAGGAACCAGGTACAAACGTTGAGATCGCGGAGTTCTGCAAAAAGAACTATGGCGTGACCTTCCCGATCGCAGAGAAAGTATCGGTAAAAGGAGATGATATCGCCCCGATCTTCAAATACCTTGTAGATGAAGCGGCTAAAAAAGGGATCAAAGACCCGATCACCTGGAACTTCACCAAATTCCTGGTGGATGAAAAAGGTGAGCTGATCACCGTATTTGCTCCCAAAGTGAAACCAACAAGTGAAGAAGTGATCAAGTACCTGAATTAAACGATACGACGCCTTAACACATACTTTTTAAAGCCCCGCCCGGACAGGTGGGGCTTTAATTTTTTATTACGGCCATTAGAACTAAATTCATAGTTCTAAAACCTTCTTGACATGAAAATCCAAAACACCAAACTGCTTCTACTAATACTGTTGAGCATTCTCTCTTCTGCCAGCTTTGCACAGTATAAGCTCACCGATCCCGTTCCTCTCGATCCAACGGTAAAAACAGGAACCTTGCCAAATGGCCTCCGGTACTACATCCGGAAAAACCCCAAACCTGAAAAAAAAGTTGAACTGCGCCTTGCGTTGAACGCCGGGTCTGTTCAGGAAAACGACAACCAACGTGGGCTTGCTCACTTTATGGAACACATGGGATTTAACGGATCAAAACATTTTCCCAAGAATGAGCTGGTTGACTTTCTCCAGAAGACAGGCGTTGACTTTGGGGCAGACCTGAATGCCTATACCAGCTTTGATGAAACTGTATACATTCTTTCATTACCAACAGATGAACCAGGCATGCTGGAAAAAGGCTTCACGGTTCTGGAGGATTGGGCATTCAATAATCTCCTGGACAAGGATGAGGTCGAAAAAGAACGGGGCGTTGTGCTGGAAGAGTCACGCCTCAGCAAAGGCTCATGGGAAAGAATGAGCCGTCAGTATTTCCCAAAGCTTCTCAACGGATCAAAATATGCGGAGCGTCTTCCTATCGGTAAAGACACTGTTCTCAAAACTTTCAGCTATGCAACACTAAAGGATTTTTATACGAAATGGTACCGGCCAAACCTGATGGCCGTAATAGTTGTGGGAGATATCGATCCGGCACAAGCAGAGAAAGACATTATCGCCCATTTTGGAAAAGCAAAGAACCCGGCTAATGCACCTGCCCGCGCAGCGCTGACACCGATAAAACCCAGAACTGCTCCCGAGGCCATCGTTCTCACAGACGAAGAAGCTACCAACACCACTGTTCAGATCTATAATTATGTCAAACCCGCTACGCCTGTAAAAACATGGGCCGACTACCGCAATGGGATCATTGAAGGTCTTGTGAGCTCCCTCATCGGTCAACGCCTGTCGGAGCTCGCGCAAAAAGAAAACCCGCCATTCATTTTCGGAGGAACATCCTTTCAGCAGTTTATCCGCGGATACAGTACACTCTCTTCATTCGCAGTAATCGGGCAGGGGACAGCGCAGGAGGCGATCAACGCGTTAATGGCTGAAACAAATCGTGCAAGACAGTTTGGATTCCTGGAATCTGAATTGAACCGGACCAAGTCATCACTGCTGAATGGCGCAGAAAAAGCCTTTAATGAAAAGGATAAGTCTGAATCAGGCCAGATCATCTTTCAATACGTAAACAACTTTTTACAGGGAACCGCTACACCTGGCGTTGAAAACCGTTACAAATTCCTGCAGCAGGTGCTGCCCACCATTACACTTGCGGAAGTTAATGCAGTAGCGAAGAAAATGCCGGGAACAGAAAATGCATTCGCGATGATACAGGCTCCGGCAAAGATGAAGGATAAACTTCCCGACAATGCAGGGCTCCTTTCTGCACTGGTAGCAGCCAATAAGCAAGCAGTGACTGCTTACCAGGAAAAAGCAGTTGCGACAAAGCTCTTGGATAAAGAGCCGGTCCCCGGTAAAATTCTCAGTGAAACTGTCAACGAAAAACTCGGCACCACCGATATTACTTTTGAAAACGGAGTGACCGTTACGCTAAAACCAACCACGCATAAAAATGATGAGATCATGATGGACGCATGGCGCTGGGGTGGCTTTGGAAAATTTGCTCTTGCGGATAAAGAGAATGCAGAAAATGCGGCAATACTCGTTAATCAAATGGGTATTGCAGATATGACTCCTACTGATCTTCGAAAGTTCATGGCAGGAAAAACAGCTTTCGTGAGTCCATATATTAACGATAACGAAGAAGGCATCGAAGGACGAAGCAGTGTAAAAGATCTTGAGACCTTCTTTCAGCTGACATATTTATACCTTACACAACCCAGAAAAGATGTCGCACTGTTCAAATCATTTGTCACCAAACAAAAAGCGCAGCTGGAATTTGTAAAACAAAATCCAGAGTCGTTTTTCTCCGATACGGTTTCCAAAATAGCCTACAATAATAATCCATGGGCTCCGGGAATCCCATCTCCGGAAGATTATGATAAGATCAGCCTGGATAAGAGCTTTGCGATCTACAATGAGCTGTTCAGCAATGCATACGGTATGCATTTTACGTTCGTTGGCAAACTCGATGGAGCTGAAGTAAAACCGCTGTTGTTGAAATATATCGCATCACTTCCTGCAAAACCAAAGGACGTTTCATTTAAAGACAATGGGGTACGCCTTACCGCAGGTCCGCGCACGATCAATATTCAACGTGGCAAGGAATCGCAAAGTTTCATCAACCTGATGTTTGAAGGACCGATCGAAGATACACGCGAGGCTAAAATGCAATTGAATGCGCTGGTAGAGGCGATCAATATCAAGATCACGGAAAAGCTAAGGGAAGAAATGAGCGGGATCTATGGAGGCGGCTTATACGGACAGGTTGTAAAACGCCCCTATTTGCATTATACTGTTTCGGCGAATATTCCCTGCGGCCCCGAAAACGTCGGGAAACTGACAGATTCTCTTTATGCGCTGATCAAACATGTTCAGGAAAAAGGACTTGAACAGAAAGACCTTGACAAAGTGAAAGAAACATGGAAAAAGCAGTATCGCGTCGGTGTTCAAAACAACAACTACTGGCTCTCCGCCCTGTCAAACAGCTGGATCAACAAAGAGGATCCTGAAAATATCCTGACATTCGAACAGAAAGTGGATGCATTAACCCTGGAGGACATACAGGCAGCAGCAAAGAAATTTCTGCCACTTGATAAAGCGGTGAAGGCCGTCCTTTACCCGGAGAGTGTGAAGATCCCGGATGAACCGAAAAAAGCTTTCTGATAATTTATTTGTAAAAGCGGGACCAGCAGGTCCCGCTTTTTTATATGCCGATGATCTGTCAGACACACAGGTAAGTAACTAATTCACCACTTAAACTCAATTCGTCGGCATATATGTCAATTCATCGATGATCCGGATTATTCTATCGGGTAAACTTATAGCTTACCGCCCGACATGACTAATCTTCCAACCGCGCGTTTACTATGGGGAGTCCGTGTAAAAGACTTCCTGGCGTGGTCAATTTTCTTCTGGACTTTTATCTGCATTTACCTGAGCGTGCTGGTGTTTTCAATGATAGTACCTCCAGCGGAAAAGTCATACTGGGCATGGCGTGTGCTGAAGGAAACATTGATCATGGATGGGATCCGCTTCTTTATGATGATAGGGATCTGGTGGTTGTTCTTCCGGAAGCTCCGCAATGTCAGTTTTGTTAAAAAGATGTGGCTTCATCTACCGATGCTGTTCATCTACCTGGTAGTTGCTTACAAGATCGGTTCGACAACACTGATGCTGATCGGGCAGCCGATGAAGGCAACACGGAACATCGGGTTGTTTGATTGCTACATGCCCGGGATCCTCTACCTTGTTCAGATCGGTGTATTCCATACATATCATTTCTGGCGCGAATCGAAAAAGCAACTGGAGCGCGAAAAAGACCTGATGGAGCTGGCGTATCAAAGTGAGATCAATGCGTTGAAAGCACAGATACAACCGCATTTTCTTTTCAATACCCTTAATAGTATCAGCGCGTCCGTAAGTCCGCACCAGGAAAAGACAAGGATCCTGATCGCCGAACTCGCAGATACCTTTCGTTACGCGCTGCGATCTTCGCAGGAAGATCTTGTTCCGCTTTCCAGCGAACTGCAGTTTATCAGCACCTATCTTGATCTGGAAAAAGAACGGTTCAGAGAACGGCTCCACGTCAGCATTGAAGTTGATAAACAAGTGGAAGAGGCAAAGATCCCTCCGATGTTATTACAGCCATTGGTCGAGAATTCGCTGAAGTACGGCATCTCTCCCATGATAAACGGGGGCTCTATAAAGATCGTTTGCCAAAAGCATGGAGGACATTTACTGATCACGGTAAAAGATACCGGAGGCGGCTATCCCGGTAATTTACAGGACCTGAAAAACACTACGGGAGTTGGCTTAAGAAATATCCGGAAGCGTTTGGAAAAGCTTTATGGCGAAGAGATCCGTATTGAACGGAATCAGCCGCAGGGTTTAAGCGTGATCTTTAAAATCCCCATGTAGCGCACAAAAAAAGGCTGGATATCATCCAACCTCCGGAAAGAAACCGTCCAAGTATCTAACGAATTAAAAATGTAGTGTTCAGCTGTCCTTTTAACGAAAGTGCGAAGCTAAGGCTGTGAAGCGGGAAGGCGATAAATTAATAACCCTTTTTTGCACCGTTATTTCACGGTACCGGGAAGAAATAAAACACCCGGAGGAGAATATCAGTGAGACTTATTTTCTGACATTGCCTGATAGCAGGCAAAGTGATAAGGAATATGTTACCTGAAACAGGCTATAACTCATTAGTGAGTATCTCGATCATACTGTTCGAGTAGATAGCAACCTGTTTTGTAATGCTGTTAAACGTGATCGCAGGTTGTAAATTGTCTGCAACAATAGAAGAGTCCTGCCGGCCAGAGAATACTTCCCGGCATTCATCAACGATCTTTCCGGTTGCGAAATCGATGATCTTGGGATAGTCATGCATATCCCACGCAAGACAATCATTGATCGCGTAGAGATTGCAATCAAACGGACAAGCTGATTTTACCGGCTGAGACAAACTGTTTTTTTCTATATTCCATATAGCCATCGAGCCGGGGACAATTTGACTGCCGTTCGCTTCATCGTTGAAAAGATCGGCCCTTTGATGTGATGCCAGTAATATACGCTCGTTATCAATAAAACTGGCGCAGGCTAATTCTGATGAAAGGTCGTGATACCCCATACCTTCATCCAAAGAACAGGGTTCTTTGACGGCAAGTTCCAGATCGAAAATCTTTACATCACTATACGGATGCCAGGCCCATCCGCGGCTAATAAGTTTTGAATTGTCCGGGCTTACCAAAAGTCTTGAATGAAAAAAATCTGCTGCGTTACGATCTTCTCTGTTTGTAACAATTTCCCCCGTTTCCACATTCTCTAAATCTATTCTGCAATATTCAACAGGGCAGTGTACGAGATAAGTAATGCCGTCTGATAATGAAGCAAAACATACGGGATACTCGTATTGATCTGCATAATAATCAGAACGATTGATTTCTCTTAAAAATTGTCCATTCTTTAATAACAGACCCTTCGTGCCTGTTCTACAATAAATGAACGCATACACCCCGTCATCTGAAGAAATTGCTCTGTCAAATGAATAGGGGTATGAGTAATGAAACAAAACTTCGCTTTGCTCACCAGAAGTGTAATATCTTTTGGCGGAGCTGCTCCAGTCAATGACACTGTCGTCAAACCAGCAAAGCGTATTGACAATACCTGGTTTATGTGATACTCTTTTCATGAGTCAGATAAAAATCAAAGATGCTGTTTTTCACAAACATTCTTCTGTCTTCCCCCTGTAAGTATATTGTTGTTGCAACGAAAGCCTCTGACAGCTGATATAATGTGCGGGGAGCTAACCAAACAGCGAAAATCCCGGCGAAAACCAAAAATCTTCCGAAGCGATTGAAACAAGCTTTTCTTTTAACATCCCGGACACGAAGACCTCCCCATTGTAAACCCAAACTTTATAACCTGAAAAATCCTGACCCCCTATTGTTTCTACAGAAATAGGATTCACGATATCCATACTCATATATGCCCTCGTTTCTGTTTGCAACTTAAAATCGTGAATTATTGCGGATTTAAATAAGACTTGTTCAGTCATTCCATCAAATGCAGGCTGAAATTTTATATGGATGAGAGTATAAGTTGG
Organism: Terrimonas ginsenosidimutans; assembly: GCF_022012415.1. Lineage (GTDB taxonomy): Bacteria > Bacteroidota > Bacteroidia > Chitinophagales > Chitinophagaceae > Terrimonas_A > Terrimonas_A ginsenosidimutans. The sequence continues at coordinate 62,506 of NZ_JAKLTR010000023.1, read as the reverse complement.
ATTCGTTAACAGACCGGTATAGTTGCCGGCTTCCGACACGCGAAAGTTATGTGCGTCCATTGGCCAAAGGCGGATCTGTGACGATAGCCGGTTCTCCACGTGCCAGATCCCGATCCTATCTTCCTGTTCTTTGGACAATTTCAAATCATACCTCATTAGTACAATATTATATCATTCGTTCTCAACTCCCGCTTCAGCAAAAAAGCGCTGGGATAAAAGGGCAGGCTCAACAGCACATCCGCACCGCAGTAATAAAGGAATATATCTCTTTGTGAAAGCAGGCAAAGCAGGCAGGACGTAATTACTGAAAACACATACCAGATCATTCTTTTACGGTAGAACTTTTCATACTGAACCCGCCTCAGCTCAAAGTCGGGAATGGAACAAACCCTCATCAAATGTTTTCTCTGCTGTAACGCATGGATCACCGCTACCAGAACAATAAATATCAACAGTGGATTTGTGAGGTTCTTTCCTGCCTGATAACCCGGTATCAACGGGACCTTATTCTTAAAAAGTATAAAGGTGATGGCTGTAAGAATGATATTAGCGACCAGTACGAGGAAAAAGATGTTCCTGATTTTTTTAACGGGTACCAGATATAATTCCATGGTCATTAAATTATAGATCACTTCCTGATTGGATGGTTACGGTAGATCAGATCACATGTCTATCAATATCGCCTTTATCTCGTAAAGACATATAATTCAGCATATCCTCTTAAAAGGCAATATTGCCGCAATTTATTCAGGAATTTCAGATAAAATTTCGGAGGCATGAATTAAATTTATTCATAAGCATCACTGTCTGACCAGCCACATCGATGATCGGATCAAAGAACTGACGCTTTATATTCTTAAGCAACAGAAAGAGATTGACGAATTAAAAAAGACAGTTTCAAAACATTAAACCAAGGGCTTTCATTCAAGGGCATTACAAATTATCCCGGCCCGGGGTTATCGCAAAGTTGCCGCAAGAAAGGCAGGCAAATGCCTAACCCCCAGTCGGCTACTTTGGGTTTTTAGATATTCCTGCACTGATGCTGCTGAGTGAGGTGCGTCAGAAGATCCGGATATCCTGTCCCACTGCATCATTCTGCTACATCCCGCTTATCTTTGCGCGATGCAATTCGCAGATATTATCGGACAACAGGAGCTGAAAAAGGAATTACCAGAATTGATGCAGGATAATCGTCTTGCACATGCCCTTTTATTTCTTGGAAAAGAAGGCAGCGGCGGTCTTTCACTCGCATTGGCCTTCGCTCAATTTGTGGTTTGCGAAAAGGTCAACGGTAAAAAGGCAGATGCGGGGCCTTCACTTTTTGGTGAAGCGGAACCTGCCGCGGCAGCAGTTAGAATGACCGATGCCTGCGGTCAATGCCCCGCCTGTCTGAAAGCAAAACAATTCGTTCACCCGGATATACATTTCTCTTACCCTGTCGTGACGAAAAAAGCAGGGTCTCCACCACTAAGTACAGATTACATCACGGAATGGAGAGAGTTTATAACGCAGTATTCCTATGGGAATGTGTACGACTGGCTGCAGTTCATCGGGGCTGAAAACAAGCAGGGAAATATCACGGCGCAGGAGTGTAATGATATAATCCGGAAGCTTAACCTTAAAAGCTTCGAGAGTGAATATAAAGTGCTGGTGATGTGGTTGCCGGAATACCTGGGGAATGAGGGTAATAAGCTGTTGAAGCTGATCGAAGAACCTCCGCCCAATACACTGTTTATTTTGGTTGCGGAAAATGAATCACTGATCCTTCAGACGATCCTGAGCCGTTGCCAGCTGGTGAAGATCCCGATGCTGGAACCTGCGGATATCGAGCAGGCGCTCGTTGCCCGGAATAATACCGACCTGAATATCGCACGCCAGGTTGCCGGCGTGGCGGAAGGCAATTATCGCGAAGCGCTGCAAATGGTGCAACATGCTGATGAAGACTGGCAGACACTTTTGCGCGACTGGCTGAATGCGATCATGAAGACTGGTCCTGTTGCCCAGGTAAAATGGGTGGAAGAGGTCAGCAAACTTGGCCGTGAAAAGCAAAAACAGTTTCTCCGTTATTTCAATCACCTGCTTGAGCAGTCCGTCCGGCTCCGGATCCTCGGGGATGCCGTGGCTGGCCTGATCGGCGAAAAAGACCGGGATTTTGCCTTGCGTTTGAATAAGATCACAGAAATAGAGCAGCAGCAGGCGATCATCCAGGAACTTGACAACGCGGCTTATTATATCGAACGGAATGCGAATTCGAAAATGCTTTTCCATGCGCTGACGATAAAAGTCTATCATATTATCCGGGATAAAGTGGTGGTCGGATAAGTAAGCGAGAAGTATCGCAATGAACGCAAAGAGCCGTAAAGGACGCCATGTGGGTTTAGCCCTGAAATGACTCTTTGCGTACTTTGCGCGCTTTGCGATACTCCTGTGCCGGTCAGACCTGTCCCGACTTCAATAATGCTGCGCCGGTCTCAGCACCCGAGAAACTGGAAAGGTTTCATAATAAAATTGTATTTTCGGGCTAAGAGGTTAGGTGTGAGAGAGAAATGTGCTTATGACAGGATACCTGATCTATTAAGAACTGAGCTGCGGGTTGTCTCTATATATATCAATTATCTCTGCTGTCCGGCAAGCGGGCATGCATTTGAGAACCTTCGCCTTCTGGCGGCGCTTCAGCCTTAATAGCATCTGCCAACCTCTATAGTTTTTTAATATATTAATTGTCAACAGAATGGGATGTACTAGTTGTGGTACCGCCACCGGCGGAAAACCAGGCGGTTGCAAGAGCAATGGAGGTTGCAGCACAGGCGGGTGTAACAGGATGAACACCTATGACTGGCTTCATAATTTGCCCATCGCCGACATAGACAGTAGCTGTAAAGTGATCGAGGTAAGCTTCAATAAAGGAACCCGTAAGGATTTTTTTCGCAATCCGACATTACAGCAATTTGAGAAAGGTGAGATGATCGCGGTGGAAGGGATCAGCGGTTTTGATGTCGGAGAGGTATCTCTGACCGGCGAGATTGTCCGCCTCCAGATGAAAAAAAGGAATGCCCGCGAAGAAAATCCGGAAATGAAAAAGGTTTTGCGGATCGCTACTGATCGTGATATTGATATCATGAAACAGAATAAAGCCCGGGAACCGGAAGCCGTGATCCGCAGCCGCGCGATCGCCAAGCAGCTGAAGCTCGACATGAAGATCAGCCAGGTGGAAATGCAGGCCGACGGCAGAAAGGCAACTTTCTTCTATATCGCGGATGGCCGGGTCGATTTCAGGGAACTGATCAAAGTATACGCTTCGGAATTCAAGGTAAAAGTCGAAATGCGTCAGATCGGTGCCCGCCAGGAAGCCGGCAAAGTAGGCGGTATCGGAAGCTGCGGCCGGGAACTTTGTTGCAGTACATGGCTGACCGACTTTAAGTCGGTGAATACCGCAGCAGCCCGCTATCAGAACCTTTCCATCAACCAAACAAAACTCAGTGGCCAGTGCGGCAGGCTCAAATGCTGCCTGAACTACGAACTCGATACTTACCTGGACGCGTTGCAGCATTTTCCTGATAACTGCGACCAGATCCAGGTGGCAAAAGGCAATGCTTACCTCATCAAAAAAGATATTTTCAAGAACCTGATGTGGTATACCCTGCCGGACAGCAATAAACAATACCCGCTGACGATTGAACGTGTGTTGAAGATCAAGTCTATGAACAGGCAGGGCATGGTACCAGACGAGCTTGAAGCTGTAGAGATCACTTCTCAGAAAGTAAAAGAAGTTGAGCCGGAATTTGTGGACGTGGTTGGACAGATCAGTTTGCGCAGCCTGGAGAAGGCGGATAAAAAACGCAAGCAGCAGCATCAGCAACAGAAAGGCCAGGGCCAGCACCAGCAACGTGGTGGTCAGCAGCAGGCAAGACCTCCGCAACAGGGTGGTCAACCGCAGCAGCGTCAGGGAGGTGCTCCGCAACAAAGACAAGGCGGGCAGGGTCAGCAAGGCCAGGGCGGTGGACAGCAGCAAAAAGGCCAGCAACCTCAACGTCCGCAGCAACAAAGACGGCCTCAACAACAGGCTGGTCAGGGTCAGCAAGGTGGAGGACAGCAACAAAAAGGCCAGCAAGGTGGGGGACAACAAGGCGGAGGTCAGCAACAACGGCGACCGCAGCCACCAAGAAATCCAAACCCGCCAAAGCCAGGACAGGAACCTAAAAAAGATGCATAATAAATAAACAAAGAGGCGGTCTCAAAAGTAATTTTTGAGACCGCCTCTTTGTTGTATACGCCTTTACATTATTTATCAATTCATTCCAACCGCCTTGTAGATCGCATCCTGGATCTTAGACCTCACCAGCAATGTCGATAATTTCGAATTCTCCCGTGTAGGATAAACCCTGTTCGAAAGGAAAATATAGATCAGGTTATTCTTCGGATCAGTCCATACACAGGTCCCGGTATATCCGGTATGCCCGAAAGTTTGCGGTGATGCCAGCGAAGACGGGTATGGTTCTTTTCTTGTTGCATTATCTTTCTCCGGCTTATCATAACCATAGCCACGGCGGCTGAATTTGCTTTGATAGGCAGTAAACAGGCGGATCGTTTCAAGATCCAGGAAACGCCGGCCATTGAGCTCGCCACCATTGAGCAACATTTGGTACAATTTTGCCAGATCGTACGCATCAGAAAAGAGCCCCGCATGTCCTGCAACACCCCCAAACATAGACGCGCCCTCATCATGCACATCTCCGGTTAAAAGTTGCTGGCGGAAAAAATTATCGTTCTCTGTGGGAATGATATTTTCTTTCGCGAACCGTGTCAGCGGAAGAAAACCGGTCGTTGTCATATTCATCTTTGCATAGAAGCTATCCTGCATGTATTTATCGAGTGGCATTTTTGTAACAGCTTCTACAATTTCTCCAAGAAAGATAAAGTCGAGGTCGCTGTATACATAAGCATTCTTTGCCCCAAGCCTACTATCGACGATCCGCTTGTGCAGGGTATCCCGCCAGTCTTTCCGGATATACATGCCGCTTGCAACGCGTTGGGGAAATTCAGCTGAATAAGATGTTGCATAGATGGATGGATTGGGCAAACCGGAGGCGGTAAGTGTTTCTTTATAAAACTGTATGAACGGGATCAATCCCGCCTGGTGCAATAGAACATCTTTTACCAGCAGGTTTGCTTTATTTGTCCCTTTCAGATACGGCAGGTAGGTACTAAGTTTTTTATCCAGCCCGATCTTATCATCTTCATACAGTTTCATCACGGCAACAGTAGTGGCGGAAATTTTTGTTACAGAAGCGAGATCATAAATGCTCTCGAGCGTTACCGGCTCAGATGGCTCATATCTATACTGACCGAATGCTTTATGGTAAACGATCTTTCCGTCTTTTGCTGCAAGGATCACACAACCGGGAAAAGCCTGTTTGGCGATCGCATCGGTAGCAATTGAATCAACGGCACTGAACTTCGATTCTCCCACCGGGAACAAATTCATTTTTCCCAAAGGAAATTTCAGCCCTTCGCCATATTTAAAATTACACACCCGGACAGGTAATGTTCCTTCTGACACAAATTGTCCCTGGAGCCAGTCAGCCGCTGTATTTTGAAAAATATCGTCATTCTCATTGCAGGCAACAAGCGATTGTGCGGCGCAGAAATTAGCCATTGACAATACATTACCAAATACCATCGTGATCGCATTTCCCGCGTTCAGTTGATTCCACACACTGATCGCTTCTTTGCTGATGCCATAGTTATTTGAACGGCCAAGGTTAACTCCATGAATACCTAACACCACCGCATCATACTTTCCCTCATAGATCGCCTTTACAAGAGCACCACCTTTGGACATTCCGTCTTTATAAGAATAGAAATACGTGTCTGCGCCAAGATCATCTTTCAATCGCTTTCCGAACGCATTAAGTTCCGTTGTACCAAAGCCAACATAGGCGATCTTCTTTTCCCTGCCAAGCGGCAGGCTGAGATATTCCTTACGGAAGCCGAGCGGATTGACCATCCTCACCCAGGTGAGCGCTTTTCTTGACACTTCCTTTCTTATTTCATCCGTTTTTGAGTTGATATCATTCAACAGGTTATTTGTGTCAATGGGTTTGATATTCGCCATTCCAAGTTTGTACTTCTCTACCAGCACTTTTATGCATTTGGCATTGATGTCATCCCAGGTAAGTTTTTTTTCCGTGATCGCTTTCTTTACCGCATCAATTGTTTCTGGGACACTTGCCGGTAAACAAAGCATATCATTCCCGGCGATCAGCGCCTCCACTGAAATAGTTCCTCCCGGAAAGAATTTGGCAACACCTTTCATCTCCAGTGCGTCGGTAAATGTAAGTCCATCATAACCGAGATCTTTTCTCAGAATGCCGGTAATGCTGGCCTTTGAAATAGATGTAGCTCTGTTAGCCGTCTTATCTATAGCGGGAATGAACAGGTGAGCCACCATCATGCTGCCAACGCCGGCTTCGATCATTGCACGGAACGGGACCAGTTCCAGCGAGTCCAGCTGGCTGCGTACTTTTTTAATGACAGGAAGATCAAAATGTGAGTCAACATCCACGTCACCATGACCCGGAAAATGTTTGGCGCAAGCCATGATGCCTGCATCCTGCATACCGCGCATGTAACTCACCCCTAAGCGGGATACTTTGTATTTATCCTCACCGAATGATCTGTAACCGATCACCGGGTTATTGGGATTATTATTGATATCAACTACGGGGGCATAGTTAACGTGCACACCAAGTCTCTTGCATTGTTCTCCAACAGCAATTCCCATTTTATAGACGAGCGCGGTATCCTGCATAGCGCCCAGCGTGATCTGGTAAGGGAATCGTGTTACACTATCCAGGCGCATACCTAAACCATATTCCCCGTCGATGGTCACCATGATCGGTGTTTTCGCCAGGCTTTGATAAAGGTTTGTAAGGTTCGCCTGCCGGACAGGACCGCCCTGGAAAAAGCAAAGGGCTCCAACGTTATACTGCGTGATATCACTTTTAACTTTTGCCACGTGATCTGCCCCAAGATTGGAGTGAGCCCTGATCACGATCAGCTGTGCAATACGTTGTTCTTCCGTCAGACTTTTAAACACACTGTCTACCCATTCCTGCTGACCGAGCGAACTGGAGCGTTGTGCATCAGCGAAAAGCGGGGTCGTCACCAATAAGGCAAGTAAGAGCCGGTACATCCTCATCATATTAAAATTAATCGTCAGAATTAATAGCGATAAAATTAACCCTTTTGATGCGATTACGGCCTTAATAGTTGCTTAAATATTCGATGGCGGATGACCGATGGCGGATGGCCTGGCTCCGCCTTTCGATGGAGTTTCTGTTGAATAAGTCCTTCAGATATCAGAAACAACTCATTCTGTTTTTCATTGTTAACTGCCCGGCCCAGAGCCATCGGTCATCCGCCATTGAATTAAGACTCTTCACTAAACGGCATTGGCATCAAATCGCTATTTTTGACGCCGGAGAAAACAAATCGTGACAGATAAAATATTCTTATTACCAGATAATATAGCTAACCAGATCGCAGCGGGTGAGGTGATCCAACGCCCCGCAAGCGCGGTGAAGGAGTTGATGGAGAATGCAGTAGATGCCGGCTCTACGGCCATTCACCTGATACTGGCAGACGCAGGAAAATCATTGATCCAGGTGATTGATAACGGTGGAGGAATGAGTGAAACCGATGCCCGTATGTGTTTTGAACGTCATGCCACGTCCAAGATCAAGAGTATCGACGACCTATTCCATATCCGCACCATGGGTTTCCGGGGAGAAGCGCTGGCATCCATTGCTGCTGTTGCGCAGGTTGAATTGAAATCGAAACGTGCCGGGGATGAAGCTGGTGTTTATATCGAAGTGGAGAACAGCGTTGTAAAAAAACAGGAACCGATCGCTACACCAACCGGTACCAGCATCGCGATGAAGAACCTCTTCTTTAACGTTCCTGCCAGAAGAAATTTTTTGAAAAGCAATGCAGCTGAGATGCGGCATATCGTGGATGAATTCACCCGCGTTGCCATGTCATTCCCGCATATTCTGTTCACTCTTACCAATAATGGACAACAATTGTTTCACCTCGAAGCAGGAAGTCTGAAACAACGGATCATCCAGCTACTTGGCAACAATTATAATACAAAGCTTGTCGCAGTAAAGGAAGAAACGGATTACATGAACATCTCCGGTTTTGTTGGCAAACCTGAAACAGCCAAGAAAACACGTGGTGATCAGTATTTCTTTGTCAACAACCGCTTTATTAAAAGTGGCTACCTGAATCACGCGGTGATGAATGCCTACCAGGAAATGATCCCCGGAGACAGCTTCCCGATGTATGTGTTGTTCATCGACCTCGACCCCACGCAGGTTGATGTGAACGTGCATCCGACAAAACAGGAGATCAAATTTGAAGATGAAAGGATCGTCTATGCTTTTGTACAGGCAGCGGTAAAACATGCGCTGGCGCAATTCAGCGTAACACCTACGCTTGATTTTGAGCTTGACGCATCAATACAGCAGCTTTCTTCCATTCAGCAGCCATTTACAGAAGAGCGTAAAACGGCCGTATCTTCTTCTTCTCTCTTCAAAGGTTTTACGCAGAAGCATCAGGCACATTTTATCGAAGCTTCACAACAAAAACAGGAGTTGAAGCACTGGAAAGATTTTTATGAGCCGCTTCCGGAAACATCAAAAGATGATGCTCCCGCTCTTCATCCGGCAGATCCGCGTGCAAAGCGATTTGAAGAAGTAGATCTTGCCCAGATCCTGAACAGCTATATCACTGTCCCCTCCGGAAACGGATTTATGCTCGTGCACCAGCAGGCGGCGCATGAACGTATTTTGTATGAACAACTGATCACTGCCAGCCACGGAAAATCCATTCCCAGCCAGCAAAGCATGTTCCCCTCAACACTGGAACTTACACCCGCCGATGCGGTGATCCTTGAAGAACTGATGCCGGACCTTCAACAGCTCGGATACCAGATCGAACCATTCGGGAAAAATACTTTTGTGATACAGGGCACACCAGCTGATGTGGAAGCCGGTCATGAGAAACATATTATCGATATCCTCATCGAACAATACAAGCATTTCAGTAATGACGTGAAGTTCTCCAAGCGCGAAAAACTCATTCGCTCCCTGGCGAAACAACAAGCGGTAAAAACCGGCACTCGACTTACTGAAAGAGAACAACGGCAACTGATCACCGACCTGTTCAGTTGCGAACAACCGAATATGTCTCCGGATGGTAATCCAACCTACCTTGAATTCCGGCAGGATCAGTTGGAGCGGATGTTCCGCAGCTAAGAGGTTAAAAGAAGTGAAAGAGGAAAGGAGGTTTCTAATCGAAGCCTCCTTTCCTCTTTTTATTACTTTAAACTTTTAGTCCAGAGGTTGTACCGGATAAAGAACTGGAGAGATTGATTCCTTTCTCTGCGTTCGGCTTCCCCGGGCAAAGTGAACCGCAGATAGGGTGTTAGCCCGAATGTATAGCGTGCTCCGAAGGAGAATTTCTTCCACTGGTATTGTGATTCGATCAAACCCTGGAAGTAGGAGCTGGAGAGTCCCTCTTTTGCCGCGTCTTTGCTGACCATTGTTTCCTTTACATGGAAAGTATCGAATGGATTAAGCGGATCCCGTTGAAGCTGATCTTCTTCAAATACAGATTTGCTGAAGCGGTTCCAGACGAGGCCGGCGCCAAGCGCCCAGTTGCGTGTGAGATAATAATTGAAACTCACTGGCAGTTGATGATAGTAAGTTTTCTGTAAGGTCTTTTCTGTGCGCGCTATCGGAGCGGTCCCGTTCGTATCTGTTAGTATTGAATACGTGATCGGCTTCGTGTATTGAGGAGCGCCATAGCGGAATTCACCCTGGACGAACCAACGGTCTTTTTTGTTGAACCTGAAATAAACGGAAGGGATATAATCAGCCAGACTAAACTCCCTTCCCTGGGAGGCATAAGGAACTGCTTTTTGACCTGCGATCGGTAACTGCTGGGTCAATGCAATTCCTGCAGACAGAAAATACGCTGTCTCTGTCGTATCTGTTTTTTTGATGGAGCTATCCACTGACGGTAAGCTATCAGTCTTCAAAGCTACAGCATCATTGGAACGGTTTGTTGCTGTATCTCCTTTAACAAAGGCTTTGATGCTATCGATCGGCCAGTGTTGCCGTGAAAGCACGGTAGAGTCATTGTTCTGTTGAACGATCGTATCACCAGTGACAAAGGCCCTGATACTGTCAAGCGGCAATGTCGGTGATGATGCAGCTACCGTCTGCGGTTGGCGGATTTGTGGATCTCCCGCAATGAAGCGCCTGATGCTGTCTGTGGTAGGATTGCTGAGTACTTCGAGCGGGAGATCGGACCGGGTGATCGCAGTATCCGGTGTTGGCTTCTTCGCAGGCGCCTGCAATACTTTTGCTTTTCCTTTAACCGGAGCAGGATCTGCAATTTTTTTCCTGTTTACCTCAGTTGGAGACGCCGTTTCGCCGGATGCATTTATTTCAGCTGAAGATACGGCTTCCTTCTGCTGTTGTTCCCATTTATTGATGGCTGCATTTCGCTTTCGTGCGGAAGAAATAGTATCTACCCGCGGCAGTATTTCTGTTTGCAGTTTTGGTGATCCGTGAAGGGAAGTATCCTTGTCGCGGGTTTTAACGTCGTCTGCAACGGGTCGATCATTTATTGTCTGTCCGCTTGCAACACGGTCATTCTTTTCCCTGTTAAAAAACCACCATCCCGTAATAAGCAAAGCAGCGATGAGCAGCAGGCCGGCCCATAGTGCACACCCTTTCCTCCACCACACAATGGCGCCATTGTCTTCGTCTTCATCAAGACGGCGCTTCATATCCGCCCATGCCGCATTCTCATCCGGCAGGGGGAAGTCACGCAGATGCTGCGGCAGTTGTTCTTCGTATGGTAACCGTTCACTCATTCAACTGGCGGATCATTGTTTTTAATTGTTTACGGGCTTCGCTGAGATGCCATTTGCTGGTTCCTTCGCTGATCTGGAGAAGCTGCGCTATTTCCCTGTGCGCATACCCTTCCATTACATACAAATTGAAAACGGTCTGGGTTGCAGGTGGCAGCTTACGTATGACACGGAGTATTTCTTCCGAAGACATCTTACTAAACACCTCAGGCGACAGGTCAACACCTGCCGCCTGATCCAGTTCCTGCTGTACTATTCGCCCGTTTTTAGTTTTTATAAAATCGATACAGGTGTTCAACACTATTGTGCGGATCCAGGTATAAAGCGCTGCCTTCTGCTCATCGTACTGGTGTATATTCTTAAAGACTTTATAAAAACCAGTGTTCAAAACTTCGAGCGCATCCTGTTCATTTTGCGTATAGCGCAGACAAAAAGACATCATGGCCCCATAGAAATTCCTGTACAAGAGCTCCTGGGACCTGCGATCGTTATTTCTGCAACCGCTGATGATGCTATTTATATTCTCTCCGCCGTGATGCAATAAGGGTTTGTGTTTTCCGAGGCACCAAAATACGTCTTTTCACTGTTGTCTTCTCAATCTGAAGCTGCCGTTTATTCTATGGACCGGATCCTGGCCTACCGAATCGCGGAAACTGCCCGTGAAAGTACCTTCGATATACTGCCCGATGACCTGTGGATATTTCGTTACAGAAACGGTTGCAGGGCTGATCACACTTGTGTTGCCATACTGATTTACAGATAAACGGCCAAGGGGATAAGTACCCGCCGCTGCTCCCGGGCTGATGAATGACAACCACAGCAATCTGCCTGTTGCCAGATTAGACGCTCCCATACTGTGACCAACTTCGGTTGCGGGTTGCTGCATTGGGAAAACATAATGAGTGAATGAATCTGCAGCATTGAAATTATTCAGCTGATAACTCACTCCATCTATTGTATAGTTTACAAATTGAGTAGCGGAGACTCCACAAGCAACTACATTACCGGCATTCAACTCCAGTGATGTTCCTGTGTTGAAGCTTACGGCAGTGCCCTGTTGCATTGCTCCGTTATCAATTCCTATGATCGATACGGCCTGTGCATTGTTTCCGCATTTTATATAGGCCATTGAGAATTCACCCTGCTGATCTGTGCTTACGTAATAGCTCGCGTTCTCCACACTGATCATTGCAGTGCCATTTGCAATAGTGACGCCTGAACAGTTGAGCACTTTTCCCCTGATCGTTAAGACAGAAGCAGCGACTGACGGAATAGTAATAGTTCCGATGTCAGTATTTGTTTTGAATGGCCCGACTGTTGTCGTGTATGCAACGCTATTGCACTGGTCGTTTAAAACTTCCAGTGTGAGCAGCTGACCGGCAAGCACCAGCCCGCTTACGCTTCCGAGTGAATCGGTAAATCCATGGCCTTGTGTCAAAGCACCGTTCGCCGTTCCCTTCAGGCGTACGGCAGTATGGACGAGCGGCAGTCCCTTTTCGTTTTTCAGCGAAAGTGTAAGTGTGACGGTTGGCAAGCCGATATCACAGTTCCAGAAAGAAAAATGTTTTACTCGTCCCGTGTAGGTATTGCCGGAACGGTCGGCTTTTCCTTCTTCTTTCCATACACCCGTTTCTTCGTTCACATACCAAAGGCTGATGGATGCCGGTGCGCTGGTTTGTAATGACGCCGGTATCGGCATTGTCAGTACCGCCTCTTTCCCTTCTGCGATCTGTAATTTTTCTGACGCAACAGATTCAAGCTCTACGGCCATCATTCCATAAGAGGCGAGGATCACGCGATCACCTCCGGCATTATCTGCCATGAATGAACCGGGAACAGCATCACCTATATCATTCGCCGTAGGATCAATATAAGCAGCATAAACACGCACATCACCTGCATAAGTTCCGCCGGCAGCCTTTATTACAGCGCCTGCAGGAAGCGAGACCTTTGATCCGTTGGCAAGCGTTACTTCACCACCGGAGGCACCGATAGTTCCGGCAAGTTTTCTTTTTACCAGTTTTATCCTGATATGATTTGCAGCATCTGTTGCCTGAAATGTTCTATACGATTTGAAGTATCCTGACTTATCTGCTGTTACCAGTGAGGCTATTTTATCAAGGGAGGCATTGATGATCCGGAAATAACCTTTTGAATCGGTTTGCACCATCGTATTGCCCACTTTGATGGATACGCCGGAAGCAGCTGCGCCATTCTCGTCAATTACATTTCCCTGTACAGTGGCAGTGATGGGATCTTTCGAGTCGACGCCGGGTGTGTCGCCAAATCCGTCGGCACTTGTTTCTTTCTGGCAGTTAAAGGAAAGGACAGATAGTAGGGCAAAAAGGATGATATATGATCGTTTCATAAAAGATCTTTGGGATCATATACAGGGAGAAAAGGAAAAGGGTTGGGGGCGGGAAGAAGAATTTTTCAAAGAGGTTCGATTCCTGACATCAGGATCTGCGTTGAAGTATCGCAAAGCCAGCAAAGTAACCGCAAAGGACGCCAAGTCTTTCTGCGTCAATAAAATTGATTCAACTCCTTAACGCGGCGGGCATGCAAGCTTAATTATGTAGAAGAGGTTGCGGCTATTTAATGCTTCGTGTTTTACGAATAAATCTTTCAACAGCTCTTCTCACATCTGTTGCCGATCCGTTATGATTATTAACCAGCACAGAGAACAATAAGAGCTTTCCTTTTTTTGTATACAGGTAACCACTCAGGGCAACCACCCCGGAAAGCGTACCTGTTTTTGCAAAGATCTGCCCTTTCTCTTCCTGGTAATAGCTGCTGATCGTTCCTTCGCCGCCGGTAGGGAAAATGGTTTTGATCCTTTCCATGCCGAACTCCGACCGCATCTTATCAAGGATCATTACAAAATCCTGCGGTGTAAATAAATTATAGCGGCTCAATCCTGACCCGTCAACCCATTTTGGTTTTTGGGGAAGAGTGGCGAGGTCTGTTTTCAGCAAAGTGTCTATGATGTCAGCATCGTTCATTTTACCGAGTAGTTGCTGGCTTACCATCAGCAGCATTTGTTCCGCGAAGAAGTTATCGCTGCGATGCATCATGGGAGCAAGTACGGAATCAACGGATCTTGATCTGAAATATGCAGCCGTCTTACCCATTTGCCTGATCTGCGGCTCAACACTGACATGTAATGTATCGGCTAATAAAGCTGCAAGGTCTTCGATATCAGGTGTAAAAGGTATTTCAGCAGAGGTCTTCGTGCCGGGTATGAAAAAGAAATGATTAAGTTGAAACCCTTTCATAACGTCAAACGCCGGCTTTAAATCGTTCGGCGGCACCTCGTTCTTTTTAAAATACGAAGGGATGACGTGCAAGCTGCCGTTTTTCCATTTAGCGAAAACAATATTGCCGTATAAAGGAAGTTCTCCACGGTTTGCCATATAAGGTTCCATGTAGTCATTCCATGCCCATCCATTTCCCAAAAAATCATCGAAGTTCTGATGGGAAAGTATGATATGGCGATATTTTTTTAAAAAACTGAACGCTTCCTGGTCTTTAAAATCCGGGTGAAGAAAATCAGGATTGCCCATCCCCTGAATTACGATAGTATCCTTTCCTTTTTCTTCATAAATAAATACTGGCAACTTGTTCCCGAGGTATTTCATAGCTGCATAGCACGCAGGTATCTTTGTATTGCTGGCAGGTACGAAATATTTATCGCCATCATGGTCAAAAATAAACTTACGGGAATCTACATCATAAATAGAAATTCCGATGTGCGCCGATCCAATAACGTTTTCGTTTAAAAGATCCTGTTTAGCAGAGCGAAAGACTTTTGAAGAGCTACATGAAAAAAGAAAAAAAGGCAATAATATCCACCCATACTTCCTTGTGAACTTTGGTTGTGATCTCATCAGCAGATAGTTTATCAACTCAGTATTCTTTGTGATCCTAAACTTTGACGACCTTTCCCTCTCTGGCGCTTTCTTTCGCCGCTTCAATAAGCCGTATGGATCTTACTCCGTCTTCCCCCGGAACCGGATTTGGCGCGCCATTCACCAATGCCTGGTACACGTCTTCGAAGTAGTTCATATAATTACCCGGCACAGCGGTCCTTTCTTCACGGATGTCTTTACCATCAACGGTTGTGTGAAGAAATCCATCTGGTTTATCCGGCGCCGGGCACCATGATTCAACAGAAGGCTTCACGCCTTTGAGCAGCATTGTTTCCTGCAGATCAGAGCGTTTTTGCAGGAACGTTCCCAGGCTCCCGTTAAAGATATATTCCTGTACCGGTTCCTTTACAAAGCAGGAGGCTTTTAGCCGCACACGATGTGCCGCATAATATAAAATGATCTCTACATAATCATCCACCGGACTTTTATCACGCATCGCCATCATATCCGCAAATACTGCTTGTGGCCAGCCAAACAATTGCAATGCCTGATCCGCCAGGTGGGCTCCCAGGTCATACGAGATCCCTGCACCGGGCAGATCTGATTCTTTATGCACTTTCGGGCTGATCTCCGGACGATAACGATCGTAACGGATCTCCGCCTCTTTTATATCACCAATCAGTTTTGATTGAACCACTTCTTTCACCGCAAGGAAATCTCCATCATAGCGGCGATTCTGATATACAAAAAGATGAACGTTCTGCGAATGGGCAAGATCGGTCAACTCCTGCGCCTGTGCCGATGTTACAGTAAAAGGTTTTTCCACTATCACATGCTTGCCCTTGAGCAGTGCTTTTTTTGCATAGTCGAAATGCGTTTGAACAGGCGTATTTACGATGATCAATTGTAATGAATCATCTTCAAACAACTCATCCACAGCTCGCACCAGTTTCGACTCAGGATATCTCTCCCTTGATTCATTCTTACTCCTTTCCACAATTGCTGACAATTCGAAACCCGGATGAGCATTGATGAATGGTGCATGAAAAAGTTTGCCGCTCATGCCGTAAGAGCAGATACCGGCTTTTATGATCGTTGTTCTGTTCATCATGAGTTAGATATTTTAACGCTGATCGTGACAAGGTTTTTTTAAGATGACAGTGGACGAAGTGTTCCAACTCCCTGCTATCCTCTTTCCTGAGCACGCATCCATCTTTCAGGGATCTCGTTGCTGCTGGCGAGCAGATAATCTTTATAACTGCAGGCAATGTACTTTTTATCGGGTAATTGCATCCACCATCTGCCCGTTTTTTTGCTTTGAAGGAATACGGTTTCTACCTCAGCAAAAGCGGTGTGATACTCATTGAAGGAATCGCGCTGCTCCAACAGCGCTTCCCTGCGGCCACGGCTTCTTCCATCCAGCAGATACCAGAGCATCTGGCTGATCTGCCGCGCCGTGAGTTCATCACGGTCATTCTGTGCCTGGTAACCGTAAATACCAACGCTTCCGACATTCGGGCTCATGCCGGCGTATTGCATCAGGATGCACGATTCTTCCCCGTTGAATCCATTTGGAGAGGTATTATTTGCCGGAGCATAGGCGTTGGCAATGGAAGAAATGTCAAAGGAGAATATGTTGCTGTTGCGGATCACCGGCTCCATTTCTTCGATGGTTTCTTTTACATGACCTACCCGATAGCAGTCAAAGCGCAGTTTATCCATCGTTTCCAGCATGCGCGGATGTACATAGTAACTTTGGAAACCGATATGATTGTAATGACGCATGTAATTCGGTTCGCCGGTAAGCATTTCCATCAGGAAGTTCTGATTGCGGAAAGGAGAAGTCATATCTAGGTCGATCAACGCATCCACCACCGACGCTTCCACCTGTCTCTTTTTGTCGGCATTGGCATGATACTGTGCAAGGGTAAGATCATGTGATCCCCCCAGGACTACCACAAGCTTGCCATCGTCATTCAATTCCTTGATCACCGTTTTCAAGGCAGCGTAGGAGTCGGCAAATGAGGCACCGGGCTGCAGATTTCCGATATCCGCAATTTTTATATCAGTGTGCCAGTAATATAATTGGTAGAAATGACGCCTGATGGTATCCGGGGCACGGTTTTCAGAGCCGATCATACCGCTCCCCCGCTGTTCACCACAGCCTACAATTACAATTTGAATATCATCCAGATCCGGCATTTCGCCATCGTATACAGATAAAATATGACCGAACTGCCCGTCTTTATAGCCTTCATCCTGCGATATTTCATGCAGGTTGATGGGAGAGAGGAAGTCGGTGAGATGAAGATAGTCTGACATATCCTGCAAAACTAAGGCTAAGAGAGGAAAGAGGAAAAAGATGGGAAAAAGGAGGGGGAAAAAGTTTTTTGAGTGTTTTTTTCTGAAGGATGAATTAGCGTGTTTAGCTACATTTAAAAAGATTACGTGCCGATGCAACATGGTCATCTTCAAATAAAATTTAGGATATCCTTGTTTCTGAGGGCAACTATCCGCTGAACAGTTACATAAAACAAGTCACACTTTCCCCCCATCCTCTGATGCAATCCTAAACGGCTTCCAATCAAAGAAGCTCAATAGTTGCTAAGGTATTATTTATTCACAGCTTTCTCTTTGGTGAGAGCCAAAAGGCAGCCAGGGTAGTGCCCGGCAGGATGCTGCGCGCCCATAATGGCTTCGTGCCTTGCCACTGTTCGGGACTTATAGCACCGCGCAACCTTTGCCCGGCCACAAAGTGATTGTTTTCTTTTTTTCTGCTTTTGTTTTGAAAAATATGTTGTCAGAATACCTAAAATAAATATGCCTTTTACCTATTCAAAAATTTCATTCATCACATATTAATATTCGTTAAATTCACTTTACCGCTTAAGCATAATAAAGGTGGGTTTAAAGACGCATGCCTATTGAGATCAGGCCCTATTTGATAGAAATAGCAGAGAGATCAGGGATTGAGCATGCTTTTTTATAGTTGGTACCGACTTCAGTAAAAATGCCGAAAAATATTTGTAATAATATGCGTCTTCAAAACACAAAGGCCATATAAATATTTCTCAATTTTCTGAATCAACAGAGAAGATCAGGGAAATCTGGCTTAGGTAGCCTGTTTACAATCGAGCTGGTAGATAGTTATGTCAATCTCTAACTTTTGTGTCTTTATTCAGCGGCAGCAGTTTAGTCTGATGCTTTTCAGGTGCCGTCATATTGAATGAATTTCCACTAAACCCAGTATGATGAAATCATTTTTAATTATTTGTTGCTATTTGTTTCTCTCAACTGTCTCAAATGCTCAGTCGGACAGTATTTATCAAACATTGGTAGCGAAAGCCAGTTTACTACATCTTCAGAAAGATTATAAAAAGGCGATTACTTATTATGACCAAGCTTTTCGAATAAAAGAAGCCGATGCACTAACTGCTTATAAGGCCGCAGGCATGTATTCGTTAGACGGTAATGCCAATAAAGCTTTTGAATTCCTGCAACTTTCGATCGCTAATGGGTGGACGGAGGCCGATTGGCTACTGTCTGACCCATACTTTGATCAATTGAAAAATATCTATCCTACAAAATGGAAGACGATCCAAGTAGCAGCGTCTTCAGCGGATAGCCGATATGAGAAGACCCTGGCGCTGCCTGCGCTGCGCAAAGAAATCAACTTAATGGCATTGTTTGACCAAAAACTCAGATACCAAAAAGTCCAGGCCAAAAATGATAGTGTAAAAAAGAGTATCAACGAGCAGATCATGAGATCCGATCTGCGGAATATGAACAGAGCAAAAGAAATCATCATTCAATATGGATGGCCCAAAATATCACAGATAGGGAAAGATGGGCAAAATAATTTATGGCTGATCGTTCAACATGCAGACCAGGATGTTTTGTTTCAGCAAACGGCCCTGAGCGCCATGGAAAAGTTAAATGGAACGAAAGAAATCAATATGGAGAATTACGCTTTCCTATTTGACAGGGTTCAATGCAACCTCAATTATAAACAACGTTATGGAACTCAGGTAGAATGGACGAGTAATGGTAAAGCTTCTGCATTTAGACCTATTGCAGAAGAATACATGACAGATGAGCGAAGACAAAAAATTGGACTAATACCATTAAAAATCTATGCACTAACTTATGGATTCGACTATCATAACATAAGTATGGACAAATCAACCGCAAACGACGCTGATTACAAGGCACAGGTGCAACTACTTATCGATAGTGCAAAATATAGCTATGAAAAAAATGAGTTTCAAAAAGTATATGACTTTTATAATAGTGCCTCTACGTTTTTAGGCGGCATGAGTAACGCAGACAATTTTGAGGCAGCAATTATTTTTTCAAAAATTGCAATGGTAAACAAAGATGAAAAATATAAAAGTATAGCATTAGACTTTTTAGATCTGCTATTTCTTAGAAGCAGTTTAAACAAAAAACAATTATTGCAACAACCTTCGTTCAACATACTACATAAAGAACCGCGATGGCTTAATATTCATAAACGGGTTGATTAAAACTCAGTGTACAAGTCGGATGAATCAGGAGACACAAACAGTAGCAAAATGTCACCCTATTATTTAACATCTAATGGTAAAGAGCTAATTGGCAAGTTTATCTGGTAATCCTACCCGAATCAATGACTTGTTTGAACTCTAACATATAGGTGTCTTTCACTTAATCTAATTCACTCTCGACAATTAATATTCGTTAAATTCGCTTTACTGCCCAGGTCTAATGAAGACGGGTTTATAAAAGTGACGAGGTCTTTATTTCATATTTCAAAGACTTCATTTTATTACCAATATCTGTTTTTCTCTATCATTTGCAGGAATCTCAGTTAATCTATCGCATGAAAATTCTAAAGACATTTTTGTAAAAAAGTAATGTCTTTAGAATAATACTCTTTAAATTAAAAAGAACATATGAAAGCATTGGTTTATCACGGCGACCACAATATCGCTTTGGAAGAAAGACCAAAGCCGACTATTTTAAATCCAACAGATGCGATTATCAGGGTTTTAAAAACAACTATTTGCGGTACGGACTTAGGTATTTACAAAGGCAAAAACCCAGAAATTGCTGATGGGCGCATCTTGGGACACGAAGGTGTAGGATTGGTGGAAGAAGCAGGCGAAAGCGTAACACAGTTTAAGAAAGGTGATAAGGTTTTAATTTCCTGTATTACGTCTTGCGGCTCCTGCGAGTATTGTAAAAAACAATTGTATTCGCATTGCAAAGATGGCGGTTGGATCCTGGGTTATATGATCGATGGTGTCCAGGCAGAGTATGTTCGTATTCCACATGCAGATAATAGCCTGTATAAAGTACCTGCCTCAATTGATGATGAGATAGCGGTTCTACTAAGTGATATCTTGCCTACCGGACACGAAATAGGCGTGCAATATGGTCAGGTGAAACCCGGAGATGCAATTGCCATAGTTGGTGCAGGACCGGTTGGCATGTCAGTGTTGCTAACCGCACAGTTTTATTCGCCATCAATTATTATCATGATTGATATAGATGAAAACAGATTAGATCTGGCCAAGGAACTAGGCGCAACCCACATAATTAATTCAGGGTCGGAAAATGTTTTGGAAACCATACAAAGTATTGTAGGCGACGGCGTAGATGTTGCTATTGAGGCTGTGGGTATTCCTGCGACATGGGATATTTGCCAGAAAATAGTAAAACCGGGGGCACATATAGCAAATGTAGGTGTACACGGAGTAAAAGTTGATTTTGAAATAGAAAAGCTTTGGATCAAGAACCTGACCATCACTACCGGACTTGTAAATACAAATACTACCCCAATGTTGATTAAAGCAGTATCTGCGAATCGTTTTGATTTGAAGAAACTTATTACCCATCATTTCAAATTGGGTGAAATTGAAGAAGCATATCAGATTTTCCTGAATGGAGCAAAAGAAAAGGCCCTGAAAATCATCATTGATAATAACTAGTCATTTCGGCCAGGTAAAAAGTCAACTCCCCCTGTTGAACCTGAAACACGGACTGCTTCTAACTTCAGAGTCGCCCATATGAAAGATGGCAGCCGCCCAATCTTTAACAACCGGGGAGGAGGCGAGCCTGACACCTCCCATTTTCCAATAAAAAAACATTTCCGCCATAAACCCTCTCTTCTCCTCCTTTTCCTCCTTATCCCTCTTAGGCGTATATTTGCGGCATGGATTCACTGTTACAACAACTCGAAGCATACAAATCGGAGATCGCTTCCGCTACAGCCCCTGACGAAAAGCAGCTGGAGGAGTTCCGCATAAAATACCTGGGAACCAAAGGACTGGTGAAGTCGGTGATGGGGGAAATGAAAAATGTTCCGGCCGATAAGAAAAAGGAATTTGGCCAGATCCTGAACGAATTCAAACTTTTTACGGAACAACGTTATGAAGACCTCAAGCTTGCGGCCGATAGTGGTCCTGCAAGTGTGGGTACCAGTATCGATCTGAGCCTTCCGGGCGATCCGATCCCGATCGGCAGCCGTCACCCGATCACGATGATGAAGAACAGGATCGTTTCGATCTTCCAGCGTCTTGGCTTTGCGGAAGCCGAAGGGCCGGAGATTGAAGATGACTGGCATAACTTCGGTGCGCTCAATCTTCCGCCACATCACCCCGCCCGCGATATGCAGGACACGTTCTATATCCAGCAGAATCCCGACTGGGTATTGCGAACACACACCAGCAATACACAGATCCGTGAAATGGAAAAAGGCAAACTGCCCATCCGTGTGATCTGCCCGGGACGTGTTTACCGTAATGAAACCGTTAGCGCGAGAAGCCATTGCTTCTTTCACCAGGTTGAAGGGTTGTATATCGACGAGAATGTTTCCTTTGCCGACCTGAAGCAAACACTTTATTTCTTCGTAAAAGAGATGTATGGTAAAGATGTGAAGGTCCGTTTCCGCCCATCTTATTTCCCGTTCACAGAACCAAGTGCGGAGATGGATGTCAGCTGTTTCATTTGCGGCGGTAAAGGCTGCAATATCTGTAAGAAGACCGGTTGGGTAGAGATCCTTGGATGTGGAATGGTCCATCCCAACGTATTGCAGAACTGTAATATCGATCCGAACAAATACACAGGGTTCGCATTCGGCATGGGTATCGAGAGACCGGCCTTGCTGAAATACGATATCAATGATATAAGACTCTTCAGTGAAAATGATATCAGGTTCCTGCGGCAATTCACCCCGGCGATCTGACGAAAAAGTTTGGCTGTATAAAAATTTAAAGGTTTTAAAGTTGGGAGCAGACCTCTCCAAACTTTAAAACCTTTAAACTTTTATACTATTGCAGCTTTTAGGTTTTCATCCGCTTATAACTGAAATAGGCGGCCAGAGCAAAAGAGACGATGGAGATATAGAACCACGGGGTGAAATCGACCGCGATACTCACATCTGAACTTACCCCATCAAACTTCATTTCTGATTTCAGCTGGCGGTTCACGTCTATCATCAAACCGATAAGTGCCGCGGCAGCCAGTGAGCCGGTCAGCACACCCCCAATGCCAGCCGCTTTGATATTGGTAAATGACAATATCAACCCTAGCCCGCCCAACGCGAGCGCAGCTAATGCATACAAATTCGGCTCCTTATTTTCATCCTTCGAAATACCGGGTTTATTGTCCGTGTTTTCTCTTACCAATCCTTCAAACAAGGTATTCTGGGATCCCGGCCCTTTGATCTTATAGCCAGTAGCCAGTTCGGCCCCGCTGAGCTTCTGGAGCGACATATTATTACATTTTATTTCGAGAAAGGGAAGGAAGAATAGCAAAGCGCCAACGGCAAATGCAATGGAAGATGGTGTTTTTGAACTCGTATGCGTTTTTTGCGGAGCAGGATCATTCGGAATGTCTGCAGGTGCGGCGATCGTTTCATTCATAGAAAAAATTTGTTTCAAGGTAGAATATGTTTTTGAAGAATAAAAACATGCCTTCAGA
Source organism: Terrimonas ginsenosidimutans (assembly GCF_022012415.1). Lineage (GTDB taxonomy): Bacteria > Bacteroidota > Bacteroidia > Chitinophagales > Chitinophagaceae > Terrimonas_A > Terrimonas_A ginsenosidimutans. Next base: position 39,727 of record NZ_JAKLTR010000023.1, on the reverse strand, counting down.
TTGATGTGGTTTAGATCATTCCGTGGCATCATGCAGAATTATCGGTAGGGGAGCGCGGCGGTGACATTTTAAAATACTCCTTACTCTGCGGGCAATGTATCTTCGTAACGGATCACGTGACCAACGCCGAATGACATTATTCCTGTTAGCCGGTGAATGAGGTAAACATTTCAATCACCAAACGAATATCTTTACCACCTAAAAACAGCCATTGTGGAAATCAATACTATTTGCGTTTGCGGCGCCGGTACGATGGGAAGCGGCATTGCACAGGTAGCTGCACAATCGGGGTTTTACACGCTGCTATACGATCTCAATCCTGAGATGCTGGACAAGGCAAAAGCAGGTATAGAGCGAAGTCTTCAAAAATCCGTAGAACGGGAAAAGATCAGCGTCGAAGAAAAGCAACAGGCGCTGGAACGGATCTCTTTCACATCAGACCTTCAAACCTGCCTGGCAGATCTTTTCATCGAAGCCGTTGTCGAAAAACTTCCTGTAAAGATCTCACTGTTCAACCAGTTGGCGGAGTTGAATCACAGCGAATGCATTTTCGCAAGCAATACATCATCTCTCAGTATCACAGAAATTGCCAATGGTGTAATACAGCCGTCACGCGTGATCGGTCTGCACTTCTTCAACCCTGCACCACTGATGAAACTGGTAGAGATCGTTACAACGCCACACACTGTGCCCGGGCTGGCAGAAATAATGGTAAAGCTTACTCAGCGCATGGGAAAAACACCGGTGGTGTGTAAAGACTCCCCTGGCTTCATTGTAAATCGCGTAGCACGTCCCTACTATATTGAATCGCTGCGATTGATCGAAGAAGAGAAAACGAATTTTAAACAACTCGATCAGCTTCTCGAAGCAACCGGCTTTAAAATGGGACCATTCAAACTGATGGACCTGATCGGTAACGATATCAACTATGCGGTCAGCTGCTCTGTGTATGAACAGATGCATCAGCCCGAACGTCTCCGGCCATCTTACGTACAAAAACAAAAAGTAGAGGAGGGGAAATTGGGGCAGAAGGCGGGGATAGGATATTACGAGTATCGTTGATCGTTCACCGTTGCCCGTTCACCGATCAGGATGAAGAATAACATACGGCAACGAACAGACAGGTAACAGAAGCGAAAAATCCGGTCAACGGACAACGGTGATCGAGCAACGATCAAGGCTACCCGTTCCACAGAATGTCCCCTTTCCTGACTATCTTCGCATCCTCTTATCAACAACTAAACGAATTTGTCCAGCAAAGTCCTTGTTACAGGCGGAACCGGATTTCTCGGAGCATACATCATCAAAGAGCTGGTGGAGAAAGGCTATGCGGTGAAAGCGATCCGCAGGGAGAGATCGAGGATGCCATTCTATATTTCGTCGTCCATTCTGGAAAAAGTGGAGTGGATCGAGGGCGATATTCTTGATGTGATCTTTCTTGAAGAAGCGATGGAGGATGTGGACACGGTGATCCATTCAGCGGCAGTTGTTTCTTTTTCCCCGAAGAACAGGCATGAGATGTACCAGGTGAATGTTGAGGGCACGGCAAATGTTGTCAATATTGCGCTGGAACAAAATATCCGCCGACTCGTTTACATAAGTTCGGTAGCTGCACTGGGAAGAACGCTTCAGGGCCAGTCTGTCAGTGAAATGAGTAAATGGGAAAATAACAAATCGAATACCCATTACGCGAAAAGCAAACACAAGGCAGAGCTGGAAGTATGGCGCGCGATCGGCGAAGGACTCGACGCTGTTATTCTAAACCCCGCAACCATCCTTGGCTATGGCGATTGGAATACCGGAAGCAGCGCGATCTTTAAGAGCGTTTACAAGGGATTCGACTGGTACAGTCCGGGAAAAAACGGATTTGTTGCGGTAGAGGATGTAGCCCGGGCAACTGTATTACTGATGGAAACCGATATCACAGAGCAACGGTTCATTATTGCGGGTGATAACTGGACCTTCAAACAGTTGCTTGACACCATGGCCGAAGGATTTGGCAGACCTCATCCAAAGAAACAGACAACACCATCAATGATGGGTATTGCCTGGAGATGGGAAAAGATCAAATCATTCTTTACCGGTCACTCCCCTGTATTAACAAAAGAAAGCGCAAAAGTGGCACACAGCAATACTACTTTTGAAAATGCCAAAATTTTACAAACCCTTCAGGGCTTCCGTTTTACCCCACTGAATGAGGCGATAGATCATGCCTGCAAAAAATACCTGGCGCAGGTGTCTTCAAAAACAAACTGATCGGGTTTTAAAGTTTAACTGTTTAATTGCCGAACGTTTAAAAGTGTGGTCTCCGAACCTGTTTTGAAAATCCTGCTGTTGAACCATCAAACATTTAAACCTGACACTTAAACCTTTGAACCCGGAAGTCTCTGGCATCAGGTTTGACCCGTACCGGCGGGATGTTAAAAAACCGTTGAAGCGAAGATTTACGCTGGCCGGGGCCATCCTTAAAATGTATCTTTAGACATTAATTCAATACTATGCAAAACACCAGGTTTCTATTCTTCCTGCTGTTCACTATTCTTTCTGTTGCAGCAAATGCCCAGTTCAACATATCCGGAAAAGTAATTGATGCAGAAACAAAGGAGCCCTTATCCGGAGCCTCCGTCTATTGCCAGAATACGACATCTGGTACTACCAGCAACAAACAGGGCGAATTTTCTTTAGCATTGAAATCCTCCGGAGGATACGAATTGATCATCAGCTTCACCGGCTATCAGACCCACCGCCTGCAGATCAGTCATACTGACGCTCATCTTCCTGATATTGAAATGGCGCGTGAGGAGAAAAGTATGACCGAAGTGATCATAAAAAGCAGCAATGAACTGAAAGACGGATGGGAACGGTACGGCAGCTTTTTTGTCGAGCAATTCATAGGCACCACTCCCAACGCAGCCAAAAGCAGTTTTCTCAATAATGATGTGTTGAAGTTCTACCTGCTGAAGAAAAGCAATAAGCTTCGCGTGCTTGCCACTGAACCTCTTCAGATCGAGAACAGGGCACTGGGATACAATATGCGCTATCAGCTCGATTCGTTTATCTATGATTACAACACCGGTATCAGTTCTTACAGCGGCTTCTGCCTTTATTCGGAAATGGAAGGAACCGATAGCCTGAAGAAGGTTTGGGCACAAGCGAGGGAAAAGGCTTACCTCGGCTCAAAGCTTCATTTTATGCGGAGCTATTACGATAGTACCGTTGCTCAGGAAGGTTTTACCATCGATCTGTTGGATGAAAACAAAGACGCCAGCTTCAGCCGCATTACTAACCCTTACGACACACTTTACTATGGTGCGCTGGACAGCACCATGCAGGTGGAGATCTGGTATCCGCGTAAGATCAGCGTAACATATACCGCTCAACGCCCCGACCCGGAATACCTGAAACAGTTCAAGCTTCCCAAAAACGTTGCCGTACAGATCTCGTATATCGATATCAGGAACAGCATCGCCATCAAAGAAAATGGCTACTATTACGAACAAAAGGATTGGGTGAACCAAGGCTACTGGAGCTGGAAGAATATTGCGGATCAGCTACCCCTGGATTACTAAACGCGAACGCGAATGCACGCGAATTGCCACGAATGCACACGAATAATGTACTATAGGAAAGAACTTGTTGGCACGTTGAAACAATAAAGCCATGCAATAATGCATGGCTTTATTTTATTGCGGCGGATATTTGAGCCGGCTGGCTGTGTAGCACGCTATTCGTGGGCATTCGCGGCCATTCGCGTTCTATTCGCGTTCGCGTTCTATTCGCGTTCGCGTTCGCGTTTCTGTTTCATTACAAGGTCCCAGAGTTGCGGGATCCTCTTGATCCAAACAAATTCTCTTTTCTTTTGTCCGGCATCTTCAGCGGGATAGCCGAAGTATGTTTTGCCGCCCGGGAGTGATGAAGGAACTCCGCTTTGGGCGAGAACAACAGCATCTTTGCCGATGGTGAGTGTTTTGCTGACGCCAACCTGGCCCCAGAGAATGACATTGTCTTCAATAGTGGTTGCTCCGGCAATGCCTACCTGTGCGGCAAACAGACAATTTTTGCCTACAACGGTATCATGTCCTATATGAACGAGGTTATCCATTTTTGTACCGGCTCCGATGAATGTATCACCACTTACGCCGCGGTCGATCGTACAACCTGCACCGATCTCGACACCATTGGCGATGACAACACGTCCGCCGCTGAGCATCCGTTTGTAGTGGATCTCACGGTTCGTTTTCTTGTTATAGTAGAATGCATCACTGCCAATTACAGTTCCAGCCTGGATCACCACCTCATCTCCCAGCACACAGTGATCCATGATCGTAACGTTGGGATGGATCACACAGTTCGCTCCGATGGTTACATGATTGCCGATGTACGCGCCAGGCATGATCACGGTACCTTCCCCGGCAGCAGAGGTCTCACTGATCATCTTCATCGACGGATTGAACGGTCTGAAATGACGGATGATCGTCTGGTATGCCTCAAAAGGATCGCTCGTGATCAGTAATGCTTTGCCTTCCGGAAAGTCAACCTGCTTATTGATAATGATAAAACTTGCAGCAGACTGTATACAGGCATCGTAGTACTTGGGGTGATCTACAAAAACCAGGTCACCATTTTCAACCTTATGGATCTCATTGATACCAGTAGCATTTGCTGTTGTATTACCTATAAGCTCTGCGCCGATAAGAGATGCGATTTCGGAAAGCGGAACAGGTTTATCAAACTTCATAACAGGAATATTTGTCCGCAAAGTTAACAGCATTCACCCGCCAAAGCATAAACCGGGCATTTTTAAACGCCCGGCGGGTCTTTGGTTTAAAAAATTTTTTTTGCCCCGGGCGACCGCCTTTTAAACCGTTTGAGCATAAAAACTTTGATCAAAAATCATCGCATCAAGTGCAGCAACATTACATCATCATAACATTACGTTAGAATTATCATCGCTTGAAACATGCGCCAGTCAAGCATTTCAGCACATCATATTATTTACATACATTGTTGCATCAATTCTATGAAGTGTTAAGAGACCATTGAAAAATCATCACAGATCATTGAAAAAGGCCGGTCCATTATCCACAGCCTGTTTTAAAATGTGAATAAAATTGTTATTGATTTTTTTTTGGATAGTAAAAAATATATTTAATATTGTGATGGGAAATTTATTTCCCTGTACTTACTAACCCATCCATTATAATGATCCCTTCGATACTTCGAAGGGATTTTTACTTTCAGCAACTCCATCATTATCGCTCTTCTTTCTTTATCTACATGGGGGGATAGGTTCCATAGGTTTGATAGGTTCCATAGGTTTGATAGGTTCCGTAAGCTTGATCGGTCCTGTTCTTATTGCTGTAAAAGTTCTTGCCCGTTTGGAAACTGTTTCGTCTTTAAGAAAAACGTACCCGCCTGTAAAACCCATCAAACCTACCAAGCCTGCCAAACTTATCAAACCTATGGAACTTATGGAACCTATGAACCCTCTCACCTCACCCTCGCCCGCAACCATCTCCTTCAAATTAGATCGCTCCGGTAAGCAATAATTCGAATACCTTTGAAACACATCAAAAAGAAAGTACCTCATGCTAAAGTCCATGACCGGATTTGGAAGAGCCGAAAAAAACGCCGGCGATAAAACCTTCCTTGTAGATATAAAATCTCTGAACGGTAAACAATTTGAACTGCAGCTCAGACTTCCAGCCATGTTAAGGCCATTTGAATTTGACATCCGCCGTTTACTTTCTGAAAGACTGGGAAGGGGTAGTGTTGACTGTACGATCAGCCTGAAGGATACCGGTAGTTCGAAACCTGTTACGATCAATACCGATCTCGCAAAAGCTTATTATAAACCGCTGGCCGAACTTTCAGCTGCGCTTAACCTTGATCCCTCTCATATTCTGAGCACACTGGTCAAGCTCCCTGAAGTGATCACGCCAAGTGCCGAAACGCTTAGTGATAAAGAATGGAATGAACTGCAGCAGATCATCAACCTGGCAATTGACAACCTCAATGCACACAGGACTGATGAGGGCAGATCTCTTGAAGCCGACCTTCTGTCCAGGATCAATAATATCACCACACAGCAACAGGAAGTGATCCGGCTCGAACCTTTGCGTCAGCAAAAGATCAGGGAAGGACTTGTGAAATTGCTGGAAGAGCAGGTGGGTAAGGATGCGTATGATACCAACCGCCTGGAACAGGAGCTGATCTATTATATAGAGAAGATCGACATCAGCGAAGAACAGGTGCGCCTGAAAAATCACTGCGATTATTTCAAGACCCTTTTGGACGAAGCAGAAGAGGCAAAAGGAAAGAAGCTATCATTCATCCTCCAGGAGATCGGCCGTGAGATCAATACAACCGGCTCCAAAGCCTATGATTCCACTATTCAGAAATGTGTGGTACTGATGAAAGACGAACTCGAAAAGGCAAAAGAACAGGTGCTCAACGTTCTTTAATGACATACTAAAGGAAAGGGGAATCCGTAAAATTCCCTTTTCCTCTTTCTCCTCTTAGCTTAGCTTTGTTAAAATTTGACCATTGAAAAAGCTTTTCCCCCTTTACCTGGTTGCCGCCCTTTTAACCGGTTTTCTTTACAGCTGCGCCACGATCGATCTTTATGAGAAAACAGTGGCAATTCCCGATCATGCATGGAAAAGCAGTTTCAAACCGGGATTTGACTTTACCATCAAAGACACCGCGGCTTCATATACCGTCTTCCTGGTATTAAGACATAATGAGAAATATAGTTTCAGCAATATTTTCCTGAACCTGTATGTCAAAGGTCCCGGACAGGATTCCACTATCAAGATCCAGAAGGAGCTGACACTTGCTACAAACGAAAAAGGCTGGCTTGGAAGCGGCATGGATGACATCTATGAACACCGCATTGCCATGGCAGCGCCCCAGAGTCTCAAAGCGGGCACCTATACTTTTACACTGGAGCAGATCATGCGCGAAGACCCGCTGGAGAACGTCCTGAATGCAGGTATCCGGCTTGAAAAGAAACCCTAAACTATGGCCGACAGCAGCCGAAGACAGATAAAGAGAGCCACGTTCATTTACTGGCTGATGTTAAGCTATATCGTTGTAGCGCTTATCTGGTGGTTCATTTCCCTGGAAAAACAAAATCATGCGCTGGCAGATTTCCGGATCAAACAGCTGAATGCAACGATCGACTCCTCCATCTCCCCTTCTTTTTACAAGAAAGAACTGATCCAGATAGATTCTGCGAAAACCCGGTCCAGGATCATGCACCTCAGTGAAGGGTTGTTCTTTCTTGCCCTGATCATTATCACCGCCGTATTTGTATTCCGTTCGGTACGCCGCCAATTCAGACTTCAGCAGCAGCAGCAGAATTTTATGATGGCCGTTACCCATGAATTGAAAACACCGATCGCCGTCGCCAGGCTGAATCTCGAAACCATGCTGAAGTACACACTGGAACCGGAAAAGCAAAAACGGTTGATCCGTACAACACTGGAAGAAACGGCCAGGCTGAACTTTCTCACCAATAACATCCTCATCTCATCTCAATTAGAAGGCGGGAGATATTCTTTTGCAAAAGAAGAACTCGACCTGTCTGACCTGCTGAAGGATTGTCTTCAGGACTTCCGCAACCGTTTTCCCGACCGCATCTTCCATGGCGACGTTGAAGCGGATGTTGATGTAAAAGGAGATGCCATGCTATTGCAGATCCTGATCAACAATTTGCTGGAAAATGCCATAAAATACGCACCCCGCGAAAGCCCGATCAAAGCAACTTTGATACACGAAGGCAAAACGGTGCGGCTGAATGTAACTGATGAAGGACCAGGCATCCCCGAAGAAGAGCGGAAAAAGATCTTCGAAAAATTCTACCGCATCGGAAATGAATCAACCCGCAAGACGCAGGGCACCGGTTTAGGCCTGTATCTTTGCAGCAAGATCGCCCACGATCATAATGCGGACATTTCGGTGACAAACAATATCCCGCATGGGGCTAATTTTGCGGTCACATTTAACCCTTAAGAGAGGTTATGAGCGACGATAAGAAAACATCAATACTACTGGTAGAAGACGAAGAGAATCTCCACGAGGCATTAAAGCTGAACCTGGAACTGGAAGGCTATGATGTTACATCTGCTTTTGATGGCGCTGCCGCCCTTAAAGCTGTTGAAACCGAATACTTCGATCTTATTATACTCGACGTGATGCTTCCTGAAATGGATGGCATCAGCGTTGCCGAAAGCATCCGCATCGGCAATAACGAAGTTCCCATTCTGATTCTCAGTGCTAAAAATTCAAGTGCCGACAGAGTGCTCGGATTGAAAAAAGGCGCCGACGATTATCTTACCAAACCGTTCAACCTGGAAGAACTCTTACTCCGCGTCCACAAGCTCATCAATAAGAACAAAAAGCTGCAGGATAAATCATCTGTTGGGAACAGTTACACGTTCGGCAACAACCTGATCGACTTCAAGGCTCAGGAGGCAACAACGCATACCAATGGTAAAATTCAGCTGAGCAAAAAAGAAACTATGCTGCTGAAACTCCTGATCGAGAATAAAAATGAAGTGGTACCGCGCGAAAAGATCTTACAGGCTGTCTGGGGATATAACGTTTATCCCACCACACGCACCATAGATAACTTTATTCTGAATTTCCGCAAATACTTTGAAGAAGACAGCAGGAACCCGAAGTACTTTCATTCAGTGAGAGGTGTAGGGTATAAGTATTCGGAATGATGATCGATGTCCGTTGCCATCTCCGTTAGCCGACTCTGTTTCCCTTTGCGGAGGATAAAATTCCGCCCTGACGAACGGGCTTAGCGTAGTCCGGCTATCTTCAGCATGACGTGTCTTGTTTCCTCCAGCAATTGCTGTTTATCTGTAATAGCCGAAGCTCCGGTGAACATGCCGGTTTCACAGGTATCAAGTATACGCAGAATGGATTGCTGATCAACCTCAGCAACCTGTCGCAAGTCAAGTTCCTGCATTAATGCACGCTTATTCATCAGACTTCCGGTTAAGCCAAACTGCTGACCGGCGAAATCCCAGATCGCGTTACGCAACGCCGTATAGAAAGTTGTTTCATCTGCCTGCAACAAGATCGTTACCGGCTTCAACAGTTCTGTTATACCTGGACGCGGCGTTGCCAGAACAGGCTGTTCAACAGGTTTTCTCTTTGTCTTTTGCATTTTGCGGACAGCAAACATAACTATCACCAAACACAAGACAAGTCCTCCTCCGATCCATACTTTTGCCGGAATAGCAGATGCAGGCTTTACGGCGGACATCTCCGCTTTGATATCCTCGGTAGCTTCCCCTTTACTGATCTTTACAACCAGGGGATTGGTTGATGCAGTTCGATACCGGTTACTATCGGGATCAAAAAAGCAAAAGCTGATCGCAGGAATAGTATACTCTCCGGGTTTTGTAGATATAAATCTGAAACGGAATATCCGCTTACCTTCCAAGGGAGAAACTTCTTTATGAAGTGTGTCCCGGATCTCCGGGGCAAACCCTTCCATATTGGCAGGCCAGTTGACCGCAGGTGCGGCCAGTTGCAAAAAGTTGCCTTTCCCGGAAACCGTCACTAACAGATCGCCTTCCCTGTTGGTACCTATCTCGTCCTCTTCCAGCGTTGCAGCAATACTGAACTTACCGGTTGCTCCATTGAATGAAGCTGGCCTGTTCGTGTCCGGCAACGCGGTCACCTTCACCGTTACAGGTTCTGTACGCATACTGGTTTCCGCGAGCTTGAATCCCGGTTTTGAAAACAACTCATCTTCTGTGGGCATCACGCCCTCCACTATCTCCTGCTCGGTCCGCTTCACGACAGAACTGGTAGAGAACTCAACCTTATTCTGCACTTCCATCGGATCGATGGTAAACGTGCCGGCACTTAAAGGATAAAGCTGAACTTTCCTGATCGTATGCACTTCAAACTTCTTCCCATTCACCACTTCTGTTGCCGTGATCCGGTCACCAAGACCGATCATTTCCTGGATCGCAAAGCCATAAAAACCCGGGTTCTTTACGATGTCTGAATGCGAGTTGAGACGTGAGTATAATTTAAATGTGGCAGTGACCGGCTGACCAACATAACATGTTTTACGATCTACCGATACTTTCATGAAAATATTCTTCCGCATTTTTTCAATCGGGTCTTCACCTGGGGCGAGGTAGGTCCCTTCCGCGGGTGGGGTCTTGTCGGATAAAATACCCCTGGCAATTGCCGACGCTTTACTGATCACCTGCAGAGATGCCGGCTGGCTGCGCACGATCTGTCCACCAACTTTAACACTCGCTGCGGGAATCGCATACAGACCTTCTTTTGTAGCTAAGAGCGTAAAAGTGATATTCTTTACGTTAATGGCGCCTTTATCACCGTAGTTAACTCCCGCATAGGCATTCGGGCCACTGATGACGCGGAAGGGCTTGAAGTCTGGTTGAAAAAAATCAGCTTCCGAACCTTCATCTTCCAGTACGTATTGCACCTGAAATGACTCTCCCGCAACGACCGGACCCTGTGTTACGATCGTTTTCAATGATACCTGTGCGTTGAGCAGGCAGAGGATCATTAATGCAGGAATAAGCAACAGGCCCTTTTTCATATCTTATAAAAATAGACTCAGATATGCTAAAGTTATTCTAAAATAGGAGGAATGGGGGCGGCGATTGAACGTAATGTTGTGGTTTAAGCCTGGTTTGGCGTAGGTTCCCGCTGATTACGCAGATTTATTTTTACAACGCGTGAAAATTCTTACACTACTGCAGCTATCTTTTAAGGCATGCGCCGATTACGCAGATCAGTTCAAATAACCAAAACATCTGCGAAATCCCGCACCCTATAAAACTGTTTCCTGTATTCGATTACTTCCTTCTTTCAAAAAGATAAATCTGCGGAATCAGCAGGAACCTACGCCAGACACTACCCGGCTCAGGTGCAATCTCCGAAGGCGCGCTACAGATCTCCCAGCTGTGGCCGGATCACAATATCTTCTACACAAGCCTGTACAGAAAGCTGAGAAGACGCATACACCATCATTGCAATATCCTTTGCTTCCATGATCCTTCTGCTGCTATTGTCATATCCTTCCCAGGAATCAGTAAGCGTTGCACCGGGCATCACAGCCGTCACTTTTATTCCATGCGGCTTCATCTCTTCCCGCAGATTCTTACTAAACCCATACAGCGCAAACTTGCTGATGCTGTATGCACCGCCATTGTCATACGCCTTCAATGACGCGATGGAGCACATGTTGAAAATATGACGCCCCTGACCGTTCTTCATCATCAATGGCAATAGCGCCCGGGTCAAATGATAAGCGCTAAAAAGATTAATCGATAGTTGTCTTTCCAGTACGCCGTCCGCCTCATTGTGAACGCTTCCCGGCTCGAAGCTTCCCGCATTATTGACCAGTATGTCCGGAGCTCCGGCTGATTGCTCCATCCACTCTGCCAGTGCGAGTGCGTCTTCTTTCCTCGACAGATCGAACGCCTTGCAATGAACGGTTGCCTGCGGATATTCCGCCGCAATCTGATCAGCCGTCCTTTCCAACGCTTGCTCATTCCGGCTGCTGAGGAACAATTGATGTCCCTGCTTCGCAAAAACATTTGCGATCGCCTTGCCGATACCCCTTGAAGCTCCTGTAATTAAAACTTTCATCTGACTCAATTTATAAATGCGAAGTACGCAGTTTTCCCGTTATTTATTGAATCCGCTGTGAACACCCTTTTTTAAAAATGATTTATCATTAAAAAGCAGGCCGGGAACTGCCGATGACCGAAATTCGCAGGTATGAAATACCGGCACCTGTTCTTCGATCTTGATCATACCCTGTGGGACTTTGACTCGAATGCACGCGTAACGCTTGAAGCTATTTATGAAGACCTTCAACTGAAAACAAGAGGCATAGATGATTTCGAATTATTCTACCGCAATTATCTTGGACATAATGAAAAGTTGTGGGAACGCTACCGTCGCGGGTATATCCGCCAGGATGAGCTAAGAGTAAAAAGGATGTGGCTCTCCCTTCTTGACTTTAAGATCGCGGATGACGCCCTTTCAAAAGCAATGAGCGTACAATTCCTTGATCTTCTCCCGACCAGGACGATCCTGTTCCCCCATGCAAAAGAAGTGTTGCAGTATCTGAAAGACAAGAACTATGAACTGCATCTGATCACCAATGGATTTGAAAAAGTACAGCATAGCAAGCTCCGCAATTCAGGGCTGGATATTTTCTTTGGAGAAGTGATCACTTCTGAAGGCTCTAACAGTCTTAAGCCCAATAAGGAGATCTTTGATTATGCATTCAACAAGACCGGTGCAGTTGCTGCAACGAGCATTATGCTGGGAGATACGCTTGATGTAGATATACAGGGAGCTATTAATGCGGGAATGGATCAGGTATTTGTCAACCATCTTGGTATTAAGCCGGAGATCAAACCAACTTATATGGTGAATTCACTGAAAGAACTTGAAGAGATCTTTTGAGAAGGCGGCCGCTTTGATATCAACCGGCGTAGGAGTATCGCAAAGAGCGCAAAGGACCGCAATGGACGCAACGAAATCCATCTTTAAATGAGTTATACGTTGCGCTCTTTGCGACCCTTTGCGCTCTTTGCGATACTCCTACGCAGATCAAATTAGAGTTAATAGCACCCTACCATTCTGCAACGACTGTTACCCCACCCTGCGGTTTATCACCAATCTTCACCTTCACTTTTGCATCCAGGGGAAGCAAGAGATCCACACGGGAACCGAATTTGATAAAGCCCATCTCTTCATTCTGCTTTACCTGTTGACCAGCCTTCAGGTAGTTAACGATCCTTTTTGCCAGTGCACCGGCGATCTGCTTTGTCAGTACTTCTTTGCCGCCTTTACGATATACTGTGGTATGGCGTTCATTCTCTGTAGAGGATTTCGGATGCCAGGCAACAAGATATTTTCCTTTATGATACTGGTTGTAGACAACATCGCCCGTAACGGGGTTACGGTTAACGTGTACGTTCAACGGGCTCATGAAGATTGAAACCTGGATGCGGCGATCTGTAAAATATTCGTCAGCCTGCACTTCTTCGATGGCCACAACAGTACCATCAGCGGGAGCGATGATCTGGTTGTCGCTGTATGTAAGTGTGCGGTTGGGTATTCTGAAAAATGAAATGATAAAGATAAGCAGGCCGAGGGTTACGATCGAGATCAGACCTGTCAGCAGGGGATAATTAAAGCTCAGGAAATAGAATGAAAGTAAATTGATGATGCCGAAAATGATGGCGGCAACGGCAATCGAGGTATAACCTTCTTTATGGATTGTCATAAGATTGAAATTGAGGAGCAAAGATAAGGTTTCGAACGTTTATATATTATTGAGGAATAGAGTAGGTTGGTGTTGTGATCGTCAGCATATTTTTTAATACCAGCAGCAGAACCCATACAAATGGAACTGCTATGAGAAGTGAATCAAACCTGTCGAGAAATCCGCCATGTCCGGGCATGATGCTTCCGCTGTCTTTCACACCCGCCATTCTTTTTAACTTGGATTCAAGAAGATCACCGAGCGTTCCCGTGATCGCGGCTACCAGGGCTATGGCCGCCAGCACAGGCGCGATCCGGGAAGCATAGCCGTCGTTGTCACCCTGAAAAAGTATCAGCGGAGAGATCCATCCCACTATACCGACCGCCAGAATGACTCCGCCGATCGTACCTTCCCAGGTTTTCTTCGGAGAGATGGAAGACAGCGGTCTTCTTCCAATGAAAGACCCTACTATGTAAGCCATCGTATCATTGATCCAGATACTGGCAATGATCACGATCGGAATGAAAGTGGAACCTACCACATACATTGTATCATGCAGATGAATATCTATAGTAGAAGAATACAGGTCGATCAGCAAACCCCAGCTCAGGGAGATATAGATGATCCCCAGAAATGCTGCCGCAAATGATTTGAGCTTGATCTTCTTGCTCATAAAAATTCCGAACACAAGCATGATGAACCCGGCGACTGAAACGGGAAGAAATACATTTTGCTTCACGCCATATCCCGCAATACGGTACACATCTCCGCAAAACCAGATCATCAATCCATAACCCAGCAGCATGAACCCCATTTTGACATACACATCATAGCTGACCTTATTGATCTTTTCCAGCAGGTTGAAATATTCCCACCAGCAGCCAAAGTGAATGACCGAAAACAATACAAGAAAGCTCCACTGGTTCCAGAATAAGCCAGTAAGCATAACTGCTACAAAAACGATCGCAGTGAGCGCTCTTGTACGGAAGGTTGGCCAGTTAAATGCCATGGGTAAAAGTTTTAAGCGTGTCTCCGCCTGCTTTTTGCAGTAGAGTCTTTGAAAATGATAAACAATATGACGAGTGGGATCAACGCGAAAACACCCCAGTAACTGTCTGTTTTCTCGCTTAGCATCTCCTTTAATGGTGCACCACGCATCGCATAGACATGTAGCATTGTAACCAGGAACGCATTGTAAAGGAAATGCGCGATAATAGACCACCAGATCGTTCCGGAATAATAATAGATCGCCCCCAATACAATGCCGAGTCCTACACGGGAGAAAAAGCCGTAAAAGGAAGAGTGCATCAGGCTGAAGATGATGCTGACGATAATGATAGAAGCCCATGGATTCCTGGTTCCCCTTGTCAGAAAGTTCTGCAACCCGCCGCGGAAAAGCACCTCTTCACCAAGTGCAGGGAACAGTGCCATTACCAATACCGCCACCAGATACTCCCCCACAGACTTCGCCGTTATGAGCGTAGCCACCTGACCGCTATACCTGTTTTCCAAGGCATCAAAATAGGCTTTTGTTGAAGGAGGAAGGGGGATCAGCTGTGTAAAATAAGATAGTGAATTGGAGAACAGAAGACCTGTTGCCATGATCAGGATCACAAGCCCAAACTGTTTTGCATCCATGCCACGATTCTCAAAACCGATCAGTTTCAACGGGCGGCGGTTCAGCATGTGAGCAGTAACTAGCGTTGGTAGCATAAACGCTCCCAAAGCATTGATCACCTGCATGATCTTCAACGCCGTTCCGTCTGCTGCGGTGAAATCCCCCTGGGCAAGCGCTTCGAGGCTTTTCCCGGTCATATTGGTCCAGATCGGCTGCGCGATCATAGCGGCAAAGATCGATCCGCCCAACACAAATGCGATCAGGATAAAAAAACCGGCGGTGTAAGAAATGCCCTTCGAATCGTTATCGTACATAATAGTCCGTTGATGATGAACGCTTTGGTAAAATTCCAGGATCCGGTAAGGCAGCTGCTTTGCCAGCAATGACCACCGGTATAATTTTGGCTTTTTACTTTTAATTTACCAGCAGATAAGCCGTAAATTTGCAGGCGCAAAAATAACTGAGAGTTCGCAGATATGCCTGTTTTTTTATGGACGACTCCGGTATCAACAGCAGCAGCCATGGTAAAAATAGACAACATATCACTTCCTGATTTTCCGCTTCTTCTGGCTCCAATGGAGGATGTAAGCGATCCGCCTTTCCGTGCCGTGTGCAAGGATAATGGCGCAGACCTCATGTATACAGAATTCATTTCCTCCGAAGGGCTGATCCGTGACGCCATCAAAAGCCGGAAAAAACTGGACATTTTCGAGTACGAAAGACCCGTTGGGATCCAGATCTTTGGTGGTGACGAAGAAAGCCTTTCCCTCGCCGCAAAGATCGTAGAGGTAACCAACCCTGATCTGCTCGACATCAACTTTGGCTGCCCCGTAAAAAAGGTGGCCCTCCGTGGTGCCGGCGCTGGCGTGTTGAAAGACATCGACCTGATGGTCCGTCTCACTTCTGCTGTTGTTAAATCTACTTCGTTGCCGGTAACAGTTAAGACCCGCCTCGGCTGGGATAGCAACTCGCTCAACATTGAAGAAGTGGCAGAGCGCCTGCAGGATGTTGGTATCAAAGCCCTTGCAATCCATGGCCGAACCCGCACCCAGATGTACAAAGGTGAGGCTGACTGGACACTGATCGGCAAGGTCAAAAATAACCCCAGGATTAAGATCCCCATTTTTGGCAACGGCGATATTGACAGTCCGGAGAAAGCCGTAGAATATAAGAACCGTTATGGCGTAGATGGTATCATGATCGGCCGCGCCGCCATTGGCTATCCCTGGATCTTTAACGAGATCAAGCATTTCGTAAAAACAGGCGAAACCCTTCCCTCTCCTACAGTTGAAGAAAGGGTGAATGTTGCCCGCAAACATCTTCATAAAAGCGTTGAATGGAAAGGACCTATCGTTGGCATCAACGAAATGCGCCGCCATTATGCTAATTATCTTAAAGGCCTTCCGAACATCAAAGAATTCCGCGGCCGCCTGGTTACCCTGCCTACCGTGGAGGAAATTGATGCAGTACTCGATGAGGTAGTAAAAGCTTATAGCGGATTCTCCATTGAGAAGACACCTATCGAGTTGGTGAATTACCACGAGAACTGCCCCGTAAACTAACGGCTAAGAGACAAGGAGTTTGAACGTTTATTTGTTTAACAGTTGGGCGCTTCCCCGATCAATGCTTACACATCTAAACTTTCAAACTATACCATGCATGAGAAATGTTCTATCAGCGTAAGCGAAAACCTGTTTGATCGTTTTCGTTTGAAAGTGTCCTTAAACCAACTTTCAAACCTTTAAACAATTGAACTTTTAAACTTATTAAACCATCTTCCGTGAGTGCAGTGAACATTTACAAAAGCTTCTTATCTACCTATACCACAAAAGCAGAAAAACTTAAGCAACAGCTGGGCTGGCTCAGTTTCTTCCGCTTGCTGCTCTTCTGCGGTTTCCTGTTTCTAGGGTATCAGTCGCTGGTTACCGGATCCGGAATGTTTATCATCGGCACCCTGTTATTGCTGGCGGTATTCCTGGTAATGATCCGCGTGTACGACCGCATGCAGCAGCAAACGGCTTTTTACAAGGCATTGGTAAAACTTAATGAAGATGAGATCAGTTTTTTGGATGGCAGGCCTTCTGTTTACAGCACGGGAAAAGAGTATACGGATCCACATCATCCCTATTCATATGATCTCGATATGTTTGGGGAAGGCGGGTTGTTTCCTTATCTGAACCGTTGCAGCACATCATTCGGAAAAGAGGCGCTGGCAAAGGATCTGCTTCATCCTGATACAACTGTTATTGAAGAACGGCAACAGGCAATTGCTGAGTTGAAAGATAAGATCGAATTCAGGCAACATCTTCAGGCCCATGGTTCATTGCTGGATACGAAAGAAAAAGAAATGCAGCAGTTGAAAGCATGGTTGCAATCGCCCGCTACATTTAAGAACAAAGCGCTCTACTACCTGCTGATGTTATTGCCGCTGACATCAACCGCATGCCTGGTTTATTATTTTATTTCAGAAGAAGAGCCGGTGCTGAATATGTTCTACAACCTTTTCGTGCTGAACCTCGTTGTAGCGGTGCTTTTCGCACGGAAGATCTCCAATCATCTCTCCGTATCAACATCAGTAACAAAGATCCTGCAGCAGTTTGCCGGTCAGTTGAAACAACTGGAAGAGCAATCGTTCCAATCACCTTTATTACAAAGATTGCAGCAAGGTCTGCGGGCGGGAAACGATACATCCTCGAAGTCGATTTATAAGCTTGCGTCGCTGTTCAACTATCTTGAAACCGTGGTCAACCTGATCGTAAGTATGTTGCTGAATGGGCTGTTCCTGTTTCATATCCATATCCTGTTCAGGTTGGAGAACTGGAAACAACATCATGGGCAAAAGATCCTTCCCTGGTTGAAGTTGCTGGGAGAAGCCGAATCATTGAATAGTTTCGCCAATCTCGCTTATAATAATCCTTCGTTCACTGTGCCGGCAGTGAGCAGAACGGAAACGATCGAAGCGGACAATATGGGGCATCCCCTGATCCGTGCAGCAAAGCGTATCAACAACAGCATTTCATTCCGTGAGCATCGTTTTGTGATCCTTACGGGTTCAAATATGTCTGGCAAAAGTACATTTCTGCGTACACTCGGGATCAACCTCGTGCTCGCAAGAACTGGTAGCGTTGTATGTGCGGACCGTTTTGCATTTTTCCCATATCCGGTACACGTGAGCATGCGCATCACTGATTCATTGCAGGACAGCGAATCGTTCTTCTATGCAGAGCTGAAACGCCTTCAATCGATCATACAGGAACTCGAAGAGGGCCAGAAGACATTTATCATACTTGATGAGATCCTTCGCGGCACCAACAGTAATGACAAACATAATGGCACAGTCGGCCTGATCCGCAAGCTTGTAGGTGCACACGCATGCGGCATCATCGCCACACACGATCTCACCGTGTCTGAGCTGGCAGATGTCTACCCCGGCTATATCAGCAACAAATGCTTTGAATCAGCCATTATAAATGATGAGTTGATCTTCGATTACAAATTGAAAGACGGCGTTTGCACACGGCTTAGTGCATCTTTCCTGATGACCAAAATGGGCATTATCAATAAAGATGTGTAGAATTAATGCGACGACACTACTTTTAGTCCAACAATAGAACCTACCAGCGTACAAAGGAAAAAGATCCTCCACAATGTTGCAGGTTCTTTAAACACGATGATGCCGACGATCGCAGTGCCTACGGCTCCGATCCCTGTCCACACTGCATACGATGTTCCCAGTGGGATCGTCTGTGATGCTTTGAAAAGCAGATACATACTGGCAGCCAGACAAACGCCAAATCCGGTGAGCCATGCTGCTGTGTTAGTATGTTCTTCACGTGCCTTACCCAAACAGGTTGCAAATCCTACCTCAAAAAGTCCTGCAATGATCAAGATTATCCAATTCATAGCTGCGTATTTTGCGTTAACAATAAATGCGTTGACCTCCTTAATACAGGAAGTGCCCGGGAAACCCGTGCGAGAATAAACAAAAAAGCTGCCAGCACTTCCGTAGAAGCGCAGCAGATATGCCTCAGAATTGATAAAAGATTATTCCTGTTCTACCGCCTGCTTAACATCAGGATTGGAAGGGGAGATACCCGGGTCGAAATACTTGATCAGTATTCCTTTTTCATCAACAAGATATTTTGAAAAATTCCAGGTTGGCTGTTGATCATTCCACCCATTCTTTGATGGATCACTTAACCAGCTGAATACCGGGTTCTGCTCTGCGCCTTTGATAACGGAGCTCTTCTGCGCAAGAGGAAACGTGACGCCAAAGTTGATCTTGCAAAACTCCGCGATCTGTTCGTCCGATCCCTTTTCCTGCTCTTTGAAATCATTGGCAGGAAAACCGATCACGACCAGTTTGTCCTGGTAGGTTGTATAGAGTTTTTGCAGGTCTTCGTATTGAGGAGTATAACCACAATCGCTGGCGGTATTCACAAAAAGGATCTTCTTTCCTTTGAAATCTCCAAGCGATTGTTGCTGACCATTATTCAATGTAACAGAAAGATCATAGATCGATGCTGGCGGAGTAAGTCCGTTGGTGTTGTCCATAGATTTTCCATTTTTTCCGGTGGTCTTGCTGAAAAACATCAGAACAGGGTAAAATGCTTTCAGCAGCTTCTGCCGGTAGGTCATGTTTTTATGATTAATGGTTACAATTTCAACATATCCCAATAATGTTACCAAAATTAGCACTATAACCAGCAGTATCCGTTTTAAACGGCCTCTTTTCTTTTTCTCTGTCATCATGATCAGTATTACCGGATGATTTTCTTAAACAGATTTAATTTCCCTTTAAATGGCGGATACTTGATGGAAGGATCAAGCCAGGTTGGCGTTTTTAATATTGACTTATGATGTGAAAAGGTATCGAAAGTGAACTTGCCGTGATAGTTTCCGATCCCGCTGTTTCCTCGTCCGCCAAATGGCAGACGGCTGTTGGTAAAATGCAATGCTGTATTGTTAACGCAACCTCCTCCGAAAGGAACATCATTCAGCCATTCTATCTCTTCATCCCGATCCTGTGTGAAGAGATAGAACGCAAGCGGGTCCGGATTTTCTGAAATGATCTGTTTGGCTTCTTCATTAGTGCTGAATGTAATCACGGGAAGCAGCGGACCGAAGATCTCCTCCTTCATGATCTTCGCATTGCTTTCAGGATTCACGATTATCGTTGGTGAGATGTATAGTTCGTCACGGATGTATTTCCCACCGGCGATCACCTCTCCTTCAGACAGATAAGCTATGAGCCGGTCAAACTGTTTTTCGTTAATGATCCTTCCGTACTCCTCACTTTGCAAAGGGTCATCACCAAAAAACCGGAGGATTGCTTTTATTAATGCGTCCTGTAAAGACTGTCGTTTTGATTCATGTACCAATACATAATCCGGTGCAATACACATCTGACCGACATTGGAGAACTTGCTGAGTGCTATTCTTCTTGCAGCCACATCAATGTTTGCGTTTTTGGTAACAACGCAGGGACTCTTGCCGCCAAGCTCCAACGTTACAGGGACGAGTTTATCAGCAGCCATTTTATAAACAGCGCGGCCGACACTCGTGCTTCCGGTATAGAATACATGATCGAACCGGAATGTGTTCATCAGCGCAGGTACGGTTTCGGCTCCATCTCCCTGAACAAAGAACACGTACTCCGCAGAAAATATGCTGTGTATGATCCTGCCCATTACGGCTTCCGTTGCAGAAGCATATTCACTCGGCTTCACTACCACACAATTGCCTGCGGCTATCGCACCGACCAATGGGTTCATAAGTAATTGAAAGGGATAATTCCATGGAGCAACTATCAATACAACACCAAGGGGTTCTTTCAGGATCCTGCTTGAAGAAGGGATATTCAACAGGTTGGTCATGACCCTTTCGGGCTTCATCCACTTTTTGAGTTTCGCGAGTGCTTCGTTGATCCCGGCGATAACGATCCCAAGTTCCGTTACCCAAACCTCCTCCCGGCTCTTATGAAGGTCTTTGTAAAGCGCCTGGTAGATCTCTTCTTCATGATCGAGTATCGACTGACGAAGAAGGAGCAGTTGCTTCCTCCGAAATTCATAGGAACGTGTATTCCCGGAGGAGAAATACTTTTTCAAAGAAGTTAATGTCTCAAGATAGTTGGCAGCCACTATTAATTGTGTTTGTGGGTTCAAGTTAATTAAAACGTTTCTAATGCCGGTTGATCATTCATTGTAGCATTTTTGTAGAAAATATGCCACATTTAACGGGTGCACATAAACAAAATAGCCGCATCGGGTGTACTTTTCAAAAGTGGACGAATTTTTGTAACTTACTTATTCATCAAACGACCAAAGGACAAATGAAAAACAAGATCAGCATCTTCCTCACTTGCATCCTGTTAACTGCAAGTATCGCGAACACCTATGCCTCTACCATCGAAGATAAGCGCCCGTTGAAAGAGCGGATCGCAGCGATGACAGAAGAAGAAAAGAAAGCACGTGCGGAAGAGATCCGAACGCGTGTTGAAGAGATTAAGTCAATGGACAAGTCAACCCTCACCCGTGCTGAAAAAAAGGCGTTGAAAAAAGAATTAAGGTCCATGAACAGAGAGGCGAAAGAGATCAGAGGGATCTATCTTTCTTTTGGTGCGATCATCATCATCATTCTCTTATTAATTCTCATTCTTTAAGATATTACATTGTGTTTTTTCGGTTTGAGTCGTTGCCCTGTAAGGTAACAAGCTTCTTGCCCGTGAGTCTTCACGGGCTTCCGCTTGCATATACCTTACCTGAATACGCGGCCGAAACTGATTATTCTCAAAATAGAAAAAGGGTAAATGATGATCATTTACCCTTTTTTGTTACGTTAAATGGCAGGGATCAACTTACTTCGTTCTGATATGCTTTCGCTTGTCTCACACCTTCATCAACCAGGTCTTCAGCATCTGCTTTCAGTGAGTCAAATTTATCTGTCATAGAATCGACGAGATCGTTGAATTTATCTTTCAGCTCGTTACCGCGGCGGGCGATCGTTTCACGGGTTTCAGATCCCTTTGCTGGAGCGAACAGGATTCCAACAAGTATTCCCGCAGTAAAGCCAACTAATACTTTGTTCATACTGGTGTTTTTTATGATGAATTAATGATGATACAGTCAAAATATCATGCCATACCTTCGGTATGCGGGCACACCATTTGACAGTGTAGAAGCAACGCAGAGGGCGAAATGCCGGTGCCCTTTGGTTAATCCCTGCGCCAGTAAGGCTTCATCACCTTTCTAAATTGTTTGTACTTTCACCGCCTATGACAGACGAGTATTACATGACGCTGGCATTAAAAGAAGCCAGGCGTGCATTTGATGAAGATGAAGTTCCCGTTGGCGCGCTGGTTGTTCTCAATGAAAAGATCATCTCAAGGGGCTATAATATGGTAGAGCGCCTGCAGGATCCCACTGCTCATGCAGAAATGATTGCCCTTACTTCGGCTTTTAATTCGCTGGGTAGTAAATATCTCCCGGAAGCCACGCTGTACGTTACGGTGGAACCCTGCTTTATGTGTGCAGGCGCACTGTACTGGAGTAAGGTTGGTAAAGTAGTATACGGCGCGGAGGACGAGAAAAACGGATACAGAAAAACAGCGGGAACGAACTGGGCATTTCACCCAAAGACTGAACTGGTGAGGGGGGTTATGAAAGAAGAGTGTGCCGCATTAATGAAGGAGTTTTTCAGAAGAAAGCGATAAGGCCGGAATGATAAAGGGCGCGTGCAGACAAACTCCCGAAAAGGTAACATCAATACAATTGACCGCACAATTCATCTGTTCAGCTTACTCAAACATTCTCCGTAACTTTGGCCTCGAATTCGCTGAGATACTTTATTCAGCATAACCAAACAAAAACATATATATGGCATTCACTTTACCTGCGCTCCCATACGCGACCGAGGCACTGGAGCCGCATATCGACAAACAGACAATGGAAATCCATCATGGTAAGCATCATCAGGCTTACGTGGATAATCTCAACAAAGCTATTGCTGGTACTGAGCATGAAAATAAATCTATCGAAGAACTGGTAGCAAATGCCGGTAAGATCTCTCCTGCTGTTAGAAACAATGGCGGTGGTCACTGGAATCACAGCTTCTTCTGGGAACTGCTTTCTGCAAATGGCGGTAAACCATCCGGCAAACTGGCTGAAGCTATCACTTCTACTTTTGGCTCACTTGAGGCTCTCCAGGAAAAGATCAGTGCGGCTGGCGCTACACGTTTCGGTTCAGGCTGGGCATGGCTGATCCTAAAAGATGGCAAACTCGAAGTAAGTTCTACTCCTAACCAGGACAACCCACTGATGGATGTTGCTGAAGTAAAAGGCACACCGATCCTTGGTATCGATGTGTGGGAACATGCATACTACCTGAAGTATCAGAACAAACGCCCTGATTATCTGAAAGCGATCTGGAGTGTGATCAACTGGGAGAAGGTTGGTGCAAACTATGATGCCGCTTCTAAATAAGTAAAAATTAAAAAGTCAAAATTAAAAAATGGTCTCCCGATACGAGGACGCTATTTTTTAATTTTGACTTTTTAATTTTTAATTGATCATGGCACCGGATCATATCCACTCCCGCCCCATGGATGGCATCTTCCGATCCGTTTGATTGACAGCCACAGTCCCTTGAACACACCATGTTTCTTCAGCGCCTCTGCGGCATAATGAGAACAGGTTGGGGTATATCTGCACTTTGGCCCAAGCCATGGAGAAATGACCACCTGGTAAAATTTGATCAGTAAGAGAAAAGGGATCGCCAGTATGCGCAATATCGTTTTCACTTGAGTTTTCCTCCGATTTTTTTTATTACTTCAGCTACCGAAGCATACATCTGCTGATAATCCGGCAGTTCTTTACCGGTATAAATAATAAAAACATCCAGCGCCTTATTCAGTTCTTCCAATTGCAAAAAGAATGGTTCCTTTTGCAAGCGCCAGGCTTCACGTCCCAGGCGTTTGATCCGGTTACGGTCAACCGCGCGCTTAAATGTCCGGCTGCTTGCTCCAACACCAAACTGTAGCCGTACAGATCTCTCACTAACCGAAAATGGCCTGACCACATAGAACGCCCTGAGCAGCGGTACATTCAACCGCAGCCCTTCCTTAAACAGCTTATCAATCTGCTTCCGGCTTTTTAAACGTTCCTTCTTGCTCAAACTCTTCTTCATCTGCATAAAATCTGTTCGGTGTTATCCGTAGTCTCTGACTACGGATCATAGTCTAACCACGGATCATCATTTTTTATTTGTAGCCAGACACTACAAATAACAACAAAAATAGCTCCCGCGATTAACGGGAGCTATCAATATTTGCTATTTGTGATCCGTAGTCCGGAGACTATGGATAGTGCTCTATTTTAATTTCCTTTCGTCAGAAACAGTCAGTTTCTTACGGCCTTTTGCACGACGGCTAGCCAATACCTTGCGGCCATTAGCGGTTTGCATACGTTTACGGAAACCGTGAACGGTTTTACGACGGCGACGATGAGGTTGAAATGTACGTTTCATAATCTTTTACTTTTCTATCCGCCGGAGCTTAAGCGGAGGCGAATTTTCGCTTTTAGCTAAGTCTGACGGGCATTTTTGAAATATGGTTCGGGAGAACGAACCTGGTTTCATTTTTCGTAACCTGCGAGTCACCACACCCGCTGGCCGTGAAAGGACGGCAAAGGTAGTGTAAGGAGGGGATATTTTGAGGAAAAAATGAGGAAAAGTGAAAGAAATCGATGGGCGATGATCCTTAGCCCACGGCCGACAGGGTCGCCTGTTCAGGTAAAAGTATATTTATTTGAGTGTCAGGCATAAAAGCGAATCGCTGACTCAAACGACCGTTTCGGCCATCGGCCATCGGTCACCGGCAATCGGTTTCCAGGTTCATATGCTGCGATCTCACCGCTTCCCCAAAGAAAACCGTCGCATGATTGTCAAAATCATCCGGGGAATCCGTTGTATAAAACGACCTTTCGCCATTTTTGCTGCAGAGTTTTTCGATTTCCGGATGTCTTTCCAGGTAATCGGCCAGGCTATTGGCCACAATTTCTCCCTGGCTTATGAGCTTAACGCCCGCCGGCAGGTATTCGGAGATCTTGTCTTTCAGCAAAGGATAATGGGTACAGGCCAGCAGGATCGTGTCGATATCCTTTCCCTTCTGAAAGATCTCCCGGAGATTCTTTTTGATAAAAAAATCAGCGCCGGGGCTTTGATGTTCATTATTCTCTATCAATGGCACCCACATCGGACAGGCTTCCTGGAATACATTCAGTTCAGGAAAGAACTTTGCTATCTCCACCGGGTAGGAGTTCGACGCCACTGTTCCGTTCGTTGCCAGCACACCAATGCTGTTAGTCTCAGAAAATGAGCCGATGACTTCGGTGGTGGGTCTGATCACACCGAGCACTCTTTTGTCCGGGGCGATCTCCGGCAGATCGTTTTGCTGGATCGTTCGGAGCGCCTTTGCCGACGCGGTATTGCAGGCAAGGATCACCAGCGAACACCCCTGTTCAAAAAACCATTCCACGCATTGAAGTGTGTACTGATATACGGTGTCAAATGAGCGGTTGCCATAAGGCGCACGTGCATTATCGCCCAGATAGAGATAATCATATTCCGGCAGTCGCTGAACGATCTCTTTTAAAACCGTCAGACCGCCATAACCTGAGTCAAAAACACCGATGGGGTTTGCTTTCTGCATATTGCAAAAATAAGCCCCGTCCTGCATGTAGCGGAACGGGGCGAATTATTTATGAGCGATCAGCTTAAATTAACGGATACCGCCACCAGCTGCCGGTTTGAAACCAGGCTGAAGTTGCGGAGGAACAGTCACTTTCAGTTTTGCAGCAACCGGCATCAGCAGGTTATCTGAATCCGGAGCAACAAGCAGGCTTTCGCGTGTCAATACATAAGTATACCCTTTCTCTTTCGCTACTGCGTTGATAGCGTCATTGATCTTTTTCATAACAGGAGCAAGCAATTGGTTTTGCTTGTTCTGGTAAGCCTGCTGAGCAATTTCCTGCCAGCTGGTCAATGTCTGAGTCAGTTGCTGAAGGTCTCTTTCATACTGAGCTCTTACTGCAGCCGCCATTTTCTTTGTACTGTCAGCACGCAGCAAGCTGTCTTTGTGCTGGTAGTTCTGCATCAGGTTGGTGTATTCTGCACCAATAGAATCGACCTGATACTGACGCATTTGCGTATCGATCTTAGCTACATCAGGCATCAGGTATAAAACCGTCTCAGCATCGATATAGCCGATTTTTGTTTGAGCCTGGGAAACGTTGGCTACTAACACCAAGCAAACCGCCGCTACTACTACTTTCAATTTTTTCATGGTTGTTTTTTTCTTTTTCCTCCTTTCAGAGGATTTGTCAATTTTTGTTCTAAACAGATAATATAGGTTGAAAAAAAGTTGCGTGTTCAAGATCATTTAACAAATTAAAAAGTCACCCCGCTTCCAACTTGTCAGTATCCCCAGCCATTAAGCAGGGTTGATTTTTATTTATTTCACCCCCAATTCTTTCAGCACATCCTCACTCTTGTCCAGTTTGGGGTCGGCAAATATAATGGTAATTCCTTCACTTTTGTCGAGGACGAAATCGTAGCCCCTGGCTGAAGAAATTTTCGCTACAGCGTTATAAACCCTGTCCTGGATAGGCTTGATGAGCTCCTGGCGTTTTTTGAACAGATCGCCTTCAAAACCAAAACGTTGGCGTTGAAGATCGCGGAGTTCTTTCTCGGTTATGAAGAGTTGGTCCTGTCTTTTTTTCTTCAGATCATCACTCAGCATCACTTGCTCCGCATCAAAATTCTTGTATAACTGGTCCAGTTTGGCCTGTCTTGAATCGATATCCTTCTGCCAGTCCTGCGCAATATTATCCAGTTGTGCCTGAGCGGCTTTGTAATCAGGCATTCTGTCCAGGATCATACGCGTATCGATGATCGCATATTTCTGACCGAACACGCCGAAGCTTCCCATCAGGGCAATAATGACGAATAAAGTGATCTTCTTCATGGTGAGTAAGGTTTTTAAATGCTGAATTATTCCGGTTCAAAGCCAAGCATGAAGGTGAACCTGGATGCGTTTTTAAAGCCCTGACCAGGCTGCATACGGTCGAGACCGATACCATAGTCAAATCCAAGTAAACCGAACATTGGCAGGAAGAACCTCATACCCACACCCACGCTACGACGCAGGCGGAACGGGTTATAATCTTTGTAACTATACCAACCGTTGGCCGCTTCAAAGAATGTAAGACCATAGATCGTACTTCCAGGATTCGTTACCAGTGGGTAACGCAGCTCCAGCTGGTATTTGTTGAAGATGGTAAAGAAGTTTGAGGCCGAATTACCATTATCAGGGTTCACCGTTGGATCAGATGTCTGATAGATCGGGTAACCGCGATGTGCGATGATATCATAGCCCAACAGACCGAAGTTGTTTGTCAGACCGGCATCACCCACCTGGAAACGCTCAAATGGTGAGTAGTCAAGTTTATTGTTGTAACGGCCCATGAAGCCATACTTCGCAGCCATTTTCAACACGAACTGACGGTTCTTGTCAGCCCCCATTGCTCTTCCGATCGGAACATACCATTCCGCATTGAAACGCCATTTATGGTATTCAGGGTTTTTATACGGATCGTCTGAATTGACCAGGTCCGGGTTAAACAATGAATAGGGAGGCGTGAACTGAACGCTCGCCATGATATTCGATCCACTTCTTGGGAAGATCGGGTCAAATACAGAGGAACGCTGCAATGCGATCTTCAGGCTAAGGTTATTTGAACGGCCTGTTGCACCCACACCCTGGAAGATGGCATAGTTACGGCGGATGTACTGTGTGAAGTTCACAGAGTATACAAGGCTGAAATAGTCATCAGGCCATTTCAATTGTTTACCCAAAGCCACGGAGAACCCGTTTACTTTCAGATAGTTTGTATCAGATCTTTTCTGATCGATACGACCCGTCAACGGATCGAATGCGTTGGAGTATTTACTGTTGTTATACGCCAGCGTCAAAGAGTTTCTTTTCTTACCACCCAGCCATGGCTCAGTGAAAGAGAAGTTATAAGAACGGAATGCACGTCCATTCGACTGCACACGCAAACTCAGCTTCTGGCCATCACCTGTTGGCAACGGATCCCATGCTGATTTTTTCCAGATATTCTTAATCGAGAAGTTGTTGAAGGTAACACCGAGTGTACCGGTCAGACCGATACCACCACCCCAACCGGCGGAAAGTTCGAGCTGGTCAGAAGATTTCTCTTCTACTTTCCAGTTGATGTCAACCGTACCATCCGATGCATCCGGAACAACACCGGGATTGATGGTTTCCTGGTTGAAGTAGTTCAGGTTGCCCAACTCACGTTGAGAACGGATCAGATCCGAACGGCTGAACAGTTCACCAGGCATGGTGCGGAGTTCACGGCGGATCACGTGATCTTTCGTGCGTTCGTTGCCCGCGATGGTCACATTCTTGATCCGCGCCTGCGGACCTTCGGTGATACGGATCTCGTGATCGATCGTATCATTATATACAGCGGTTTCCACCGGTTCAACACGGAAGAACAGGTATCCATCATCCTGGTAGTAGCCACTGATATCACCACCGTCCTGTGACATTTCTTTTCCAAGACGCTTATTCAGGATGTCTACATTATATATATCACCTTTATGAATACCCAGGATGGCGTTGAGCAGTGAATCCGGGTATTTCGCATTTCCTTTCCAGGAGACATTACCGAAATAGTATTTATGCCCTTCGCTCACTTTCACGTTCACATAAAGACGGGCGCTAGCTGTATCTGTTACCAGCGTATCATCTACGATCTGCGCGTCACGATAACCGAGCGAGTTATAATATTTCAGCAGCTTTTCTTTATCCTCTTCATACTTGGTCGGATTGAATTTAGCAGAGCTGAACAATTTGAAACGGAAGTAAGGATCAAGTACTCGTTTTGTTTTGCTTAGGGAAAGGAAGCCCCAATCTTTCGCATACTCTTTAAAACTCATGCGGTCTTTGGAAGCGCCGTAGGGGCCAACATATTCAGAGGGGTTAAGAGTGATCTTGGTCATCTCTTTTGTACCCTTCATTTGTTTTTTCAGTTTCTGACCATCCACCATTTCGTTACCATAGAAATAGACTCCATCGATACGGACTTTCTTGCCTTTGTCTACATAGATCATCAGGGAATTTGAGTTCACATAGGCAGCATCCGGTTTCTCTTCGATGCGGATCTTAATGTTCTGGAACCCTTTTTCCTGGTAGAATTTAGTGATGATCTCTCTGATATTACGACGGATATTCTCTGTAATGATCGTCTGTTTGGTGAGGCCTATCTTACCCTGGAGCTCTTCTGCATCAGCTTTTTTAATACCGATGAATTTAAAGTTCCCGAGTCGGGGCCGTTCCGTTACGGCGAGTTCTATACTTACATTATCTCCCTGGATGCCGGTCACATAGATCTGTACTGTGGAGAAGAATTTCTGGCGCCAAAGGTTTGCGATCGCTTTTGAAAAGATATCAGCCCCGGGGTGCATGAATTTATCGCCAACCTGAAGTCCGGCGATAGACAGAACAATTGAGGTATCCAGGTGTTTTATACCTGTGATCGCTACGCTGCCGATCTTATATTCTTTTGGGATGCGGGCATTTTCCCATTCAAGGATAGCCGGATCAACAGAAGTGATAGTCGTATCCTGGGCTTGTACAGAGAGCACAGCCGTAAGCGTCATTACCAGTAAAGCACAGATCCGGAGTGAAATTCGTCGCATGGTTGATTTTATCTAAAGAAGTAAAAATTAAAAAGTAAAAAGTAAAAAGATCTTCTTACTGGAATTGTATTGCTTTACTGTAGCAGTCAGCGCGTTAAGCATCTTGGTTTTATTTTGACTTTTTAATTTTGGCTTTTTAATTTCTTGCCGTGGTCGGCAAATTAACGGTAAAAATCGAAATCCTTTGTTAAAGAAAATGCCGGAAACCTCCTGTACGCGCAGGGTTCAGGAAAAATCTACCACTGCGCATTTGGAGCCGTCCATTAGCCATTTACTACCTGTGCACTTGTTTTGCCAAAACGTCTTTCCCTGTTCTGGTAGTCAAGAATGGCCTCATACAGATTTTCTTTGCGGAAATCCGGCCAGCGAACATGTGTAAAATACAGTTCGGCATAAGCCAGTTGGTATAGCAAAAAGTTACTGATCCGGAATTCCCCGCTGGTTCTGATCATTAGTTCAGGATCAGGGAATTCGCTGGTAGTCAGAAACTTTTGCAGTGTTTTTTCATTAATGGCCTCTACTTCCAGCTTGCCGGTCTTTACTTCAAACGCGATGTTTTTCACTGCGTTGAGCAATTCCCAGCGTCCGCTGTAGCTTAGGGCCATGATCAGGTTCAGCCCGGTATTATCTTTTGTAAAATCAAGCGATTGCTGCAATTCATTTCTCGCGTAGTCCGGCAGCATATTCATATCCCCGATCACGTGCAGCCGGATATTGTTCTTATGCAGGCTTTCCACCTCTTTACGGATGGTGGTCACGAGCAATTCCATCAAACCGATCACCTCATATTCGGGCCTGTCCCAGTTCTCTGTTGAAAATGCATAGAGGGTGAGATAGCCCACGCCCAGTTCGGCACAGCCTTCCACTATATTACGGACGCTTTCCACACCGTGGAAATGCCCGTAGAGCCTGTCCTGGCCCTGCTCCTGCGCCCATCTTCCATTGCCATCCATGATGATAGCTATGTGACGGGGAAGCCGTTGCTTGTCGATCTGTTGCAATAATGCTGACATAATATTTTAGATCAGGGCAGCAAAGGTATTGATTTGGACGGGAATTGGAGCGGGCATTTCCGTTGTTCGTTCACC
The DNA here is from genome assembly GCF_022012415.1 of Terrimonas ginsenosidimutans. GTDB lineage: Bacteria > Bacteroidota > Bacteroidia > Chitinophagales > Chitinophagaceae > Terrimonas_A > Terrimonas_A ginsenosidimutans. Next base: position 8,949 of record NZ_JAKLTR010000023.1, on the reverse strand, counting down.
CTTGTCCGATAACCGTTGTCCGCCTGATTAAAACCCTCAAAAAAACAGCCCTTCCGATGCGGAAGGGCTGCCCTTTGATATTTTATAGCAACAGACGACGGTCAATGCAGAACGAACAACGGATCAGTTCGCTGTCGGGCAGCGATAAGACTGCAAATTGAACGTCAGATGCACCATCGCGGTAACGAAATGATCCTTGGACGTGCTGGTACCTCTTTGCCGGCCTGGAAGACCGATGGGTGTGCCGCGTTCGAAAGAGCGGTCGCTGAGCAGAAGGGCAGCCGAAGGAGTGCCATCGGGGTTTGCCGGGAATGCTTCGGGACTAACATAAGTGGTGCTTACATCGTCCAGATAATCTGTATTGGTAAAACGGTAAAGAATTTCGAATCCGATGTTAAAGCGTTCATTCAGTGCATATTTGACACCAGCGCCAACAGGAATGCTCATGGCCATCGTGCTGTATTGCTTGCGGTCAGGATACAAAGCGCTGCCCTGGCCTTCTGTGCCTAAGGGGCGCAGATAATATTTTTCGCCACGCAGGTAGGCAAACGGATCATAACTGAAGATGCCGATCCCGAGCGTTACATATGGTGTGAAACTATAGTCGCGCTCACCGGGCAGGAAACGGAAAAAGTTGAAATCTCCCTGCAGCGACAGCTCCCATACATTTGTATTGAAGCTGAGGTTACGTCGATACATGTATTCGTTCTTCGAATTGTAGGCATCGGAATAACCCAGCCGGGCGAAAGACGCCCCGATCCTGCCGGAGATATAGTTATTGAAGTTTTTACGGAAGAACACAGTAGCCGCAGCTTTTGGCCTTCTTAAAGAGGCACGGGTGTTCAGATCGCCAAAGTAATGAGCAGCGCCAAGGCCAACCCCGAATTCACCTTCCTGAACGATTGCATCCTGTGCCAGGACGCGGTCTGGAAATGCGACAATTGCCAGAGCGAGACTTACTAATAATGAGAGCTTTTTCAACATGTCCGGATAAAATAATGTTCGGTAATTAGTTTACCGCAGTGGCGCAAGGGGTCACGGATAAATAAATTTATCATGAAAGCGGGTCCTGGCGTCTGTCTGGGGGTTTTCCTTAGAAATCGGGGCGTATAGAGAACGGAAAAATAGACATTTTCTTTTATCCCGCATAGCATTAATTTCTCTTATCAAGGCCCCAGGTGAGTTTATTTTGGAGGGTTTGGAGGAAGCTATTCTCGCCCAGTCGTAACAAGTTGATGGTGAAGCTCTCTTTACGAACGGCAAGAGAAACGTTCTTTCCAACGATCTCCCGGCGTGAGTCCAGCGAGCAGATTATATTTTCTGAGCGGCTTTCCACTTCGAAAGAGATCACGTTGTCGTCCGGAACGATCAGCGGGCGTACATTAAGATTGTGGGGAGCCACGGGAGTGATCACGAAGCTACCGGAGTCGGGGAAAACAACGGGGCCTCCGCAACTGAGTGAGTAACCCGTTGAGCCTGTCGGTGTGGCAACGATCAGGCCATCGGCCCAGTAGGTATTCAGAAATTCACCATTAAGGTAAGTGTGGATCTTGATCATTGCAGCGGTATCGCGTTTGTGTACAGCGAATTCGTTCAGGCCATACGGTACATTCCCGAAGAGCGGAAGATCTGCATCGAGGTGGATCATTGTCCGTTTGTCGATGATATAGCCCCGCCTGGCGATCGCCTGCACGGCCTCCGTGATCTCTTCCTTTCCAATGCCGGCAAGAAAACCGAGCCGTCCAAAGTTGATCCCCATGATAGAGATGTTCTTTTCACGTACCAGCGTTACGGTATCAAGCAAAGTACCATCACCTCCCAGGCTGATGATAAACTCGGTATCCCTTGTGAGATGTTCTGACAAGGAAAACGTAGCTGCGTTCTCCGGTAGCCGGATCACATCTCTGATCTGATCAAAAAAATGTTGAAAAATTACGGGTGTGATCTTCTGTTTCTCCAGCTCATCAAAAAAGATCTGGATATCATCTTTCTGAGCCTGTTCAAATACCCTGCTATAGATTGCTGCCTTCATACGCGAATAGTGCACGAATGGCCGCGAATAGACGCGAATACCCTCCGATAATACGAATTACGTTAATTATGCCGAATAATTGAATGATAATTTAGCCCAGCCATGTTAAATGATCGCACGATGGGAGGATAACAGCATTCGCGGCCACTAGTGTGCATTCGCGGCATTAGTGTGCATTCGCGTTTAGAAGATGGAGCGGCGGTGGAAAAAAAGTCCATTCTGGCCAAGCTGGTTAAATGACCAGTCGAGTTTGAAAACGAAATCATAGAAGGTAACGATGTCTATGCCGATACCCGATGAAAAGAGCATCCGGTTGGCCAGGAAGTTCTTGCCTGGCTGCGGATCATAGATATAGCCGGTATTACCATAGACACGCCCGTAGATATTGACAGGAATACGGAGCGGTGCGATTTTTTTCGTCCCCTTGAAATTAAGATTGAAGTTGAGCAGACGCGTTGTTGCTGAAGCTTTCAGGTAGCCTCCGGCAACGCCATCGACCACATAATACTCGTATCCCTGCATGAATGTGCTGGAATAACCAAGCAGGCGCCGGTTATAATAAGGTTGATCGAAGGGAAGTTTTACCGTCGCAAAACTATTTAAACTGACAAAAGTCTTTTTTCCCACCGGCCAGTTTCCCGAGCCTTTTATGCCCATTTCCCACGAATTAAGAGATTTGTCGATCCCTTTCTTGCTGAAATAAAGCTCAGCGGCATACCCTTTTGTTGGATATGGAATATAGTCGAGGAACGTATAATTAAAGAAATAATACAGTTCCGGGAATGCGATCTTTTTCCTGCCTCCGGGGAAGTAATCCGGATTGAGCTTGACGATCGTATCAGCAAGCTCTTCTGTCGCATATGCAATCCCGAGGCGGTGCCTTGTGCGGATCGCTTTCCGGTAGGATAACTCCATATAGCCACGCCAGAAATTACGGAGATAGCCCTTGTCCTTTATGAACACCTGCTTATCATCGACGGTGTTGTAATTCATCTCGCGGTTCTTCCCGAGAGACATACCAACGCTTAAGCCGATCCTCATTTTTTTATCGATATATGGCCTGTCATAGTTCAACAAGAGCTGGCGGGAATAACCACTGATAACAGTGGCGCGAAGTTTATCATTGCGCCCCGTTGCGTTATTGTACATGAGCTTCATGCCATAGTCCACGCGGTCAAGGCTGGCTTTTTGCTCAACGATCCATTGATTGAGGTTTCTGTCAACCGGTCTCAGATAAGGAATGGGAAACAGGTACCATCTTTCGCGGACAGTTACGGCGACATCTACCTTATAGCCGTCAAAACTTTTCAATGCAACGGTCACTTCATGGAACAGGGCCAGGTTCATGAGTTGCTGACGGGCGAGTTCAAATTTATTGACGAGATCCTGGAGAAGGTATGCATCTCCCGATTTGAAAGAGAGTTCGCGAAGAATGATATTATCGCGGGTTTTCCGGTTGCCGGAAATAACAATGTTGCGAACGATGAAAGGAGATTCTCCTGCGGGAACGACATAGGTGTCTTCCGATTTTTTTTCGTGTTTTTCTTTTTTAGGCTTTCCCTCTGTCCCACCAGATTCCTGTGCGAGCAGGGACTGGTGGCAGGCAAGCGCTAATAAAAGCCACAGGCAATATTTGGCAACACGATACATCAGGCCGGATGAGCTAAGGATATCTAAATTAACCGGATTTCACACAAGCGCCAAACACTGGGCTGTTTTAGTTTTAGGAGGTCAGGTGGCGGGTTCAGGTTCAGCCTTCGCCAAAGCGTCGGCTGAGGAAGAGTCGGCCATTGGGTCAGGAGCCATTAAATCTTCAGGTAGTTCATCAGATTATCATAATTATTCCGGAGTTCGTTCGCATAGAGTTCTTCTCCGAAGTAATATTTTACGTTGTATTCGTAGCGTTGGAAAGTGGCAACGATGTCTGAAACCTCCGGCTTATTGATACGGATGGTTACCTGCATCATCCCGGTTTCGCCATCATTGTGCGTATTCAGCTGCGTGATCTGCGCATCGTTGGTCTCAACCAGTTTGCTGATCTCGTTGAAGGAGTACTGGTTGCTCTCCATTTCCAGCACGATCAGCCCTCCTGGTTCATTGAGGCTCATGAATTCAGATGCATTTTTGAGCAGGTCGCTGTAGGCTACCGCGCCGGTCAGTTCATTTGCATCATTAACCACGGGTACAACGCTAAGGCCATTTTCAGCGGCCAGTTGAATGGCTTTCAGAAAATGTTCAGAGTTTTTAACCGAAGAGTTGCCAAATGATTGCTGTAGAGATGCAAGTGCGTCATGATCGTTGTCAACCTGAAGAAGATCATCTTCGCCGATGATACCGACATATTTTTCCCCGTCCACGATCGGAAGATGTGTTACCTGGTTGTCATTCATCAGCTGAAGCGCCTGGTACACTTTATCCTGCAGATGCAGATAGGGCAGATTTTGAGATCGTAATTCTCCTGTCAACATGGATAGCGGCTCCTTATTTTTTTACAAAGACCTCAATGATCAGCTTACTGTTGCAGGCTCATTGAGTTTTTTCAAAAATTTGTGAAGGATCACATTGAATTCGTCCGGCACCTCCATCATTGGTGCGTGGCCACATTTGTCTATAAAGTAAAGTTCGCTGTTGGGTATCAACTTATTAAACTCTCTTGCTACAAATGGAGGGGTGATGGTATCATTATTTCCCCATATAAGTAACGTAGGAAGTTTGATCTGATTGAGTTCTTCACCCAGATTATTCCGGATGGCACTTTTTGCCAGTGCGATGATCTTGATCACCTTCAGGCGATTGTTGGTGATGCCAAAGACCTCGTCAACCAACTCTTTCGTCGCCATTGCAGGGTCGTAAAAAGTCAATTCTGTTTTTTTCCTGATATATTCATAATCTCCGCGTTTGGGATAAGAATCTCCCATGCCGTTCTCAAACAGACCTGAACTACCGGTAAGAATGATCGACTTGATGCTGGTTGGTTCGTTCTTTAAAACATATACCAATCCCACATGTCCACCAAGGGAATTACCCAGGAGGTGTACATTTTTATAGCCTCGTGTTTCGATGAATTTGTGAACAAACTTCGCCAGTCCACCCACTGATGTGTGCAGAATATCCATATCCAGCAGAGGAAGGATGGGCACGACAACTTTGTTGTACTGTTTGAAGTAATCAATCAGTGGTCCAAAATTGCTCATCGCCCCAAACAGTCCATGCAGCAATACGAGCGGTTCGCCCTCGCCTTCTTCAATAAACCTGAACTTATCATCCTGTTTTATCTCGTAACTCATTCCGCAGTAACCGTTAATTTTTGCTAAAATAATCGTTTTGCAGCATATAACCAGCCCAGTGGCTGAACTCTTTACTTGTTGATGCAAAGATAACAGACTGAGTCACACCCCAAAACAATCAGATAAGGTAAACTGCGGGGCCTCGCTGGCTTATGTATATAAAATCCTGAAATAATAACGCCGTATAGCACGAAAGTACCAGGTCAGTAATGCTACCGCTGCGAAGATCCCTGTCAGCAGCCATCCGTTAGGATAATAGACGCCGACTGCGATCATAACCAGCACAGCCCGTGCATACTCCAGGTAAAAGATCCACTTTCGCTGATCAAGTACTGCGCCGCTATTGATCAGGCTTATAAATATAAACGCTGACGACAAAAATAGTTGTAATCCATTCAGATAATGTTCGAATAAAATAACGCCAAACAACAACACCATACAGAAAATCGTCTGTGCGGTCACATACTGCCTGATCGCCGGAGTGGCGGGTCGGTTGTGTAACCGGACATTCAACAACTTTCTTTCCAGTATCGAACGGTATCTTGGATCCAGGTCGTCCGGCTTTCCAAACAACACTTTCCATTTCGCTTTAATGCCTTTGGCATACCGGAAGTTCATATAGATCTCCAGGGGGAAATGAAAATGCTGCCATAAAAAGCTATGACTGTTCAGTGGTTTCGTTAACCCATAAACAATCTCCACTTCTTTCTTTTCTTCAACAAAAGTGCCGAATAACTTGTCCCAGATGATCAACACATCTCCATAGTTCTTATCCAGGTATTCCGGGTTCGATGCATGGTGAATTCCATGATGGCTGGGCGTTACCAGGATTTTCTCAAACCAACCCCATTTTCCCAGCGCGCGGGTATGTATGAAGAAGGGATAAATCCCATGTATCAGTAAAAAGATCGAGATCATTACCGGAGGAAAACCGAGCAGAGGCAGTACAGCCCAGAACATACAGCGAACGACAGCCTGAAACACGGTAATGCGGGCAGAAACGGTGTAATTGAAGTCCTCACTCTGATGATGCACCACATGGACCGCCCAGAACGCATTGATCTCATGTGCCAGCCGGTGATACCAGTACCATACAAGATCGGTAGCGAGGAAAAGTAAAACCCAGGTGAACCATCCGGCTTTGATATCAAAAATGGCAAAGTGCTCATGAATGTACACGAACACACCAAAGAACAAAGTAGTGGTGAAAATATCCAGCAAACGCTCGGCTATACCGACGTTCAGATTTGCGACGGATTCAGCATACTGAAAGAAATTCTTTCCCTTTCGCTTTGAATAGAGGTATTCAAGACCAATGAAAAACAGGAATAATGGAACGGCAAAACCAAGATAGTTCAATTTCATCTGGATGGATTTGTAGTCTACTAACCTAATGGACTAATCAAAGATATAGGAAACTGTGTGTACAGGCAAGTTAAAAGTGCGGGGTTAGTGCTGTCTTTTTTCTGAATGATCCTGCCTGGAATTTTACCGTTCCTGCCTTTTAAGGTTTCTTTTTATCCGTGGCAGTAAGGAGGTACTAAAATCCCCGTTCAGCGACCTTTTTCCAGCCGGGATGCAGGAAATGACGGAAAATGTCTTAAGGTGTGACGAACCCGCAGGTGAGTATGACGAGTTCTGATTTCTTCTCTTTGCCTTCTCGGATCTACCCCGGTTCTCCTATGGTTGGTTCCCGATTCCGAGGACCCAAAGAGGAGGAATAGAGGAGGAAAAGAGGAGGCATCCCGAACGAACCCTGCTCAGAGCAGCCGCCCTGACTGAAATTCAGCCGTGGCCCGGTCATCTTGTACTCAGACGGGAAGACCGGCACTTTTCGAAGCTTCGGGTGAGGGATCAGGCACTGTGCTGCTGAAGCTGGTTTGCACCGGATTCAAAAAAATCTTCCAGTTCTTTGAACATGTCTTTAAAGAAAGGTAATACGGCGCCGATGGCATCGATCAGGGCAGGCCCCCAGGGCGCTATGATCCCGTATACGACAGATTTTTCCGCTGTTTCCGGGGAAAGCAGCTTTAGCTGTGTGGCATAAAAGAGAAGAATACTGTAAACGATCGTATAAATAGCAATGTAGAAAATAATACCGCCCAGCCTGTTTGCCCATCCCATCATAACGGCTTCAACAGACTTTTGCAGCAGGTTTGCGCCAAGCCTGATCAGCAATACAACGCCGATGAATACGATGAGAAAAGAAAGCACCGGCAGCCATTGTTTTGACACGTTGGTGTTTTCGCCAAGATAATCAGCCGCTACCGCAGAAAGTTTGATCGCCGCGGCAAGACCGACGATAATTGCAACGAAAGAAAAGATCCCCACGATCAATCCTCGCTGGAACCCGCGGATCACAGCAAAAACAAGAAGTATTATGAATAAGATGTCGAGAATCATAAGGAGAAATCTCTGACGGATGACCAATGGCTGTTGGCCGAACCAGTGAAAAACATCTTCCTGATTACGCCACCGGCCATTGTCATCCGTCAGAGAGCTTCTAACGGCTTTGCAGCCAGATTTATTTCGCCAGCAGTTCTTTCACCAGTGCGGAGATGGCTTTGCCATCTGCTTTACCTGCGAGTTGCTTTGTCGCAACCCCCATCACTTTACCCATATCAGCAGGAGAACTGGCTCCTGTTGAGGCAATGATCGCCGCAACTTCTGCTTTCAGTTCTTCGGGAGATAATTGTTTTGGCAGAAATTTTTCAATCACTTCCAGCTCTTCTTTTTCTTTTTCAGCGAGGTCCGGACGGTTTTGCTGCAGGAAGATATCCAGCGAATCTCTACGCTGCTTTACCAGTTTCTGCAACAGTTTTGTTTCGTCGTCTTCAGTAAGATCGCCTTTGGAGCCTTCAGAAGTTTTTGCAAGCAGGATCGCAGCTTTTATTGCACGGAGGCTACGGAGAGCGCCTTCATTTTTAGCGATCATCGCAGCTTTGAGTTCTGTCATTATTTTTTGCTCTAAGCTCATATTTCCAGAAATTTTGAGAGATTATAGAAGTCTGATTACTGTTCCTGATCAGGACGCTTTATTTTCCTTCAATTGCTTTTCGCGGAATTTTTCATAAAATTCCTTTGCGAAGTTTTTCATATCCACTACGAGTTCCTGGTGTTGTGTTGCGCGGCCATAGGTGTCCGCCATTGTCATCAGGGTCTGGTAAAAGAAGTCGGCCATTTCATCTACCATCATTTCTTTTGTCCACAGGTCGATCCTCAGCGCGGTTTTTTCCGCACCATCCCAGAAGGCGAGCATCATGGCTTTTGCTTTCTGTGCGTTCTCCATGGTAGAGTCGGTTGCTTTCCAGCTAATGGCGTCGGGAACTCGTTTGTCGTCGGTATTTACGTCGATAATAATACTTGATGAAGCCATAGTGTTTTTTAGTTGAAGGGGCAAAGGTAATGATTTCGGGGAAGGTGGTTTTATTCGACGGGAGGTCGAAAGACTCTTTTTTGCCGGGCGGGCAAGGCGCTTTTTTTCGACGGGAGGTCGAAAGACTCCGTTTACTTTTTTTGCCTTGATGCAAAAAAAGTAACAAAAAAAAATCAAGGCTGGGAAAAAATGGCTAAAAATGGGAGGATGTCACCTGCACCAAAAAAACTCGCCGGAGGAGTGTTTCAGTTCGT
>NZ_JAKLTR010000022.1 GCF_022012415.1 Terrimonas ginsenosidimutans | reverse complement strand
AAGCGCCTTGCCCGCCGGCAAAAAAAGTAGAAGGTCACTTCAAGGCAACCCTCGAAAAAAAAGCGCCCTTTGCCCGCCCGGCAAACAAAACAGCATTACAAATAGCTCAACCACCAATACCTGTTTCTCCTCTTATAATCACTATACCATTTACACGGCAAGTACAACGCCAGTACGATCCCCATCCAAAACAAATAAACAATCCACAACGGAAAGCCAAACTTCACCGGCCGGAAAACGAACAATGAATTCGGATCAACTGCTTCGGCCATGCTGTGGCCTGTAGCGAAGAACACTGCCATACATACCAGGTGTATCAAGAAAAAATGAACAACGTAGTAAAAGAAGGGAACACTACCATACACTGTCGCAAATCGCGTAAAACGGTTATTCCAGTTCTCTGATACCGCCAGGAAGATCAATGCTGGCCCCAGCGTCATACATGCATATTGCAATGACACAGGGTACTTGGTAACACGGAAAAAGGATAAGACACTGTAGATGGTTGTTGATTGTGTCTCCCATTTATTGGGATCTCCGTACAGGTTGGGCAAACGCAGCAGCAGAAATAAAGTGATCAGCCCAAGCCCTATCTGCCACAGGATCTTTCTTCTCCGGATCGGATCAAACTCTTTCGCATACAATTTACCCATTGCGTAACCCAGGAACATAATAGCAGCCCAGGGAAGAATTGCATATCCTACAAGAAAAAAATGATTCCCTCCCACCGGCAGCAGGGTTCCGGGAGATGTCAATAACGTGCGCCAAAACACAAACGAAACCTTGCCATCCGGAAGCTGCACATAATCCAGGATATTATGCCCAACGAATATTATAAAGCCAACTATTAAGACAAGCGCATAAGATCCCCTGACCAGCAGGCCAAGTATGATCATACTCCATCCGATCGCCCAGATCACGCCCAGCAGAATAAAATTGTAGTTTGGGTTGAAGGTGAGCACAAAGCTCATGATCACGATCTCCACAAAGATCAGCCAGATCCCACGTTTGAGGAGAAAATGACCAAGCTCTGCTTTTGTTTTACGCAAGCCTACAAGATAGGCGGACAAACCCGAGAGAAACACAAACACCGGCGCACAGAAATGCGTGATCACACGCGTAAAGAAGATCGGCGGCGTAGTTGTGTCAAGGTTCAGCGGATCAGTGATCATCGCCGGCTGATGAAAGAAATCCCGCACATGGTCAAGTGCCATGATGATCATAATAATACCTCTCAAAAGGTCTATCGAACGGATACGCTGGCGTGTCAGATCCTGGCTGGGTTGCATGAGGTTTGGTTTGACTCAAGTTAATGGATTTTGCTATACCTTTCCGCATGCGCAAAAAAGTACTCCTGATCACTGCTGTTGTGCTGCTGATCGCCCTGATCATCTTCTTCGGTTTTGTCCCCACGTTCGTTGATAAAAGCCGGAACACGGTTGTGACAAAAAATGTGCAGGTTCCCCCGGATGCCTGGTATGACTCATTACCATTTGTTGCCGATCTCCATTGCGATGAATTACTGTGGAAACGAAATCTGTTGACGAAGCACGACTATGGTCATGTCGACCTTCCACGTCTTCAAAAAGCCAACATCGCATTCCAGGTATTTACGATCGTGAGTAAAACACCACGTAACCAGAATTATGATAGCAATAGTGATAAAACCGATAACATTACGCTGCTGAGTATTGCACAGCTTCGCCCCGTGCAGACATGGTTTAATTTAAAGACCCGGGCACTGGCCCAATGCCGCCAGCTTTATCGTTATGCTGAAAAGTCTTCCGGAGAGTTTCGGGTAATTGAAAGTTCCAGGCAACTGAAGCAATTGATCAGCGACAGAAAGACCAACCGTAAGCTCGTTGGAGGAATGCTTGGCCTCGAAGGCGCGCATTGCCTCAATAATGATAGTAAGAATCTGGATGATTTCTACAAGGCCGGTGTTCGTTATATCGGGCTTGCACATTTCTTCGATAATGAATGGGCGGGTTCTGCGCATGGCATGGAGAAGTATGGGCTGACCGATGCAGGACGTCAACTGGTAAAAAAGATGGATAGTCTTCATATTATTATTGATCTTGCTCATGCTTCGCCTAAGGCTATCGCTGACGTATTTGCCGGCACAAGTGGTCCCTTGCTGGTGTCGCACACAGGCGTACAGGGTGTTTGCAACAATCCACGCAATCTTTCGGATCAGCAACTGGCAGAGCTGGCAAAGCGTGATGCGTTGGTGGGCATTGGACTTTGGGAAACCGCTGTTTGCGGAACAGATGCCGCAGCGACAGCCAAGAGTGTCCGCTATGCAGTAGATAAAATCGGGCTTGACAAAGTAGCTATTGGCTCCGACTTCGATGGCGCTATCGAAGCGCCTTTCGATATCACCGGTTTTCCTTTACTCGTGTCCGCATTGAAAAAAGAAGGGTTTGATGACACTGCTATCGAAAAAATTCTTGGCAGCAATACGCGGGATTTCTTTTTACGGAATCTTCCGGGCAATTGATCTGTAGCGGCAGACTTAATATTGCACAGCGAGGGCTCCGCCAATTACGCCGGTTTATCGTCTGTAATTCAGAATAAGTTTAATATATCAGGCGTCTTACTTAACTGTACGGATCAGGCAGATCAGGTTCCATCCATCAGCAATTGATCTGAATGATCTGGATTGCACATCAGTAATCGTGCGATCTTCAAGATCTTTTCAAACGGTTGGGAATAAAATCTGCGACATCCACAGGCACCTGTGCCTGTCAAACATCACCACCGCTGCTTCGTTGGCAAATTCCTGCGTCACGTGTAAATATTTTTTCCTGGCTCTGCAGATTATATCTCTTTGTATCCCGGTATTGCAGAAACGCTCATGCAGCCTCCGTTCATAATTATTAGTTACCACTTGTAACGCATTCCGATTTTATTAACAGAGGGTCTGTAACTATTGATTTGGGGTCGCCGTTTCTTTGTTAAACCAATACCACCCAACACTGAGAATGAAACGATTATTTCTAAGTTTACTGCTGCCTGGTTGCCTTGCCGCTAATGCTCAAACCGTAAAGCAAATACCCGCCGTACGAACAACTCTCCCTATTGTGCTTGATGGAGTACCCAATGAAGATGCCTGGAAACAGTCACCATTGATCACTGACCTGACGGAAATGCGTCCCACCTTCGGACGGAAAGAAGACCCAACCAGTAAGACCCATCTTTATCTTTTATATGATAACGATTTTGTCTATTTCGGAGGCTACAATTACGAAAGAACAAGAGACAGCATCGCCACACAACTTGCCGGCCGTGATGAAGTTGGTGTAAATGATTTTGTAGGGATCATCTTTGATACTTACCAGGATAAGATCAATGGCCTTGGCTTTTATGTCACGCCGTTAAATGAACAGTTTGATGTGAAATATTCGATCGGCGATGAAGACATGAGCTGGAATGCGGTATATCACACCCAAACCCAGGTAACCGACAGCGGCTGGTCATTTGAAATGCGCATCCCTTACAGCGCCATTCGTTTCAGTAAAGAGAAAATTCAGAACTGGAATGTACATATCCTTCGCAGACGGGCAAAGCTTGGACAACAGTTTTCCTGGAGCCCGGTTGATCCAACTAAATTTGGCTTTATGAACCAGGCCGGCACATGGGCCGGTCTACAGGATATAAAACCTCCATTACGTCTTTCGTTTTCCCCTTATTTCTCTTCGTACCTGACCCGCAATGCCACCACGACCAATAAATGGGAAACCGCGGTGAATGGTGGTATGGATGTGAAGTATGGTATCTCTGATGGATTCACCATGGATATGACCCTGATCCCTGATTTTGGCCAGGTGCAAAGTGATAACCAGGTACTGAACCTTTCTCCTTTTGAAGTAAGGTTCAACGAGAACCGGGCGTTCTTCAATGAGGGCACAGAACTGTTCAACAAAGGAAATCTCTTCTACAGCCGGCGCATTGGCGGAACACCGATCAACTACGGAACCGCCTACTCCAACCTGAAGCCAGACGAAAAAGTCATTGATAACCCTGTACAAACAAAACTGCTGAACGCAACAAAGATCAGCGGACGGACAAAAAAGAAACTGGGGATCGGATTTTTTAATGCTATCAGCAAAGCACAATATGCAACGATCGAAAATAGCCTTAAAGAACGATACACTGTTGAAACAAGTCCGCTGACCAACTACAACATTCTTGTATTTGATCAGGGGTTGAAAAACAATTCACGCGTAACGCTGATCAATACCAACGTATGGAGGAGCGGTAAGACCTACGATGCAAACGTAACATCGATCGACTGGGATCTGTACGACAATAATGTAAACTATAATTTCTGGGGACAGGTAACTCAAAGCCGCCTGATCGGGTATGATGCAAATGGGAAATCAGTGGTGGGTAATCAATACCGATTGTTCTTCGGAAAATTTAAAGGAAGATTCAATTTCGATGTTCACCGCTACATGTATGATGATAAATACAATCAGAATGATCTCGGATTCTTCACCAACAACAATTATATCACGCACGGATTCTATGCAGGGTATAAATGGGTAAAACCAAAAAGCTTTTATAACAACATCTATCTTAACCTGAATGCGAATTATACGCAGTTATATAAGCCGAGGCAGTACCAGGATTTTCGTTTGAATGGTAACGTAAATGGTCAGCTGAAGAATCTCTGGTCATTTGGCATTACGGGCGACTGGCAGCCGGAGAGAAACGATTTTTATGAAGCAAGGCTTAGCGGTTGGAAGGTAGTGCGTCCTTCTTCCTGGATGAAGGGATTCTGGCTTAATACAAACTCCGCCAAAAAATATACCGCTACAATTGAAGCCTATCATCGTTATTCTGGAAAATACAATACGAGTAACCTCGAAATGTTCTTCAGCAATGCTTACCGGTTTAATAACAAGCTGAGCGTAGGGCTTTCCAATTACCTGGAAATGCACAACAGGAATTTTGGGTTTGCCACCTTGTCTGCCAATGCTGATAGTGTATTCATGAGCCTGCGGAAGATCCGCACTGCGGAAAATATACTGAACATAAAATTTAATTTCAGCAACCGGATGTGGCTGACGGCCCGGCTCCGCCATTACTGGAGCAAAGTGAAGTACACTGAATTTATGAGCCTCAAACCGGATGGAGAAGTAGAAAATGTTTCCTACAATGGCCGAAACCCGGATATCAATGTGAACCTCTTCAATGTAGACATGAACTATACCTGGCAATTTGCGCCGGGAAGTTTTCTGAACGTTACCTGGAAAACAGCTTCGGAGGTGTACGATCAGCTGGTGGTGGAACGCTATTACCGCAACTTCAGAAAATCAATCGACGCGCCAGCATTCAACAGTCTTTCATTTAAAGTGATCTACTTCCTGGATTACCTGAACCTGCAGAAGAAACGGAAAACAGTATAAAGCAAAAGAAACGTAAGAAGTCAACCAGGGCGGGTTGCTTCACAATGCCCCAAACTGAACTTCCCGTCTTAGTTTCCTACCGGTATATTTTTCCGGCAAGAAACTAAGACGGGAAGTAAGTATTGAATAGTAATCTTTCGTTGCTCATTAAAACCTGTCTAATTCGATACAGGGAACCTGGCATTTGTTCGTAAAATTCAACTGAGTTTCTTACGTGAGATCTCTTCACCTTTATTATTGTAGAAAATAATGCCCAGTATCTTTCCCGTAGGCATGTATACTCTCCACTCTTTTACCTTTACGCCGTTCTTATAAGCCCCCATACGCACAAGACCTTCGGGAGCATCGCGGTGCACCCAAACGCCCTGACGCAAACCGTTCTGATAATAACCGGAATCTTTTGCAAGTCCGTTATTAAAGAGATTCATATATAATCCATGATGAAGACTCTGATCGAACACAGGATTATAAACACTGCCGGGAGCGATATTCGAAGCAACCCATTGTTGAAGCGACTGATCATCTATCCGGCGGATACTATGTGGAAATGAATAAGAAGAATGCAGGTATTTAGAGGCAGAGGATCTGTTCCTGTGATACATAACTGTCAACGGATACGCGACATGCCTGGGATTGTATCGTGTCAGCTCCATCTTTACCCGGTTGTATTTCTCGGAACTGTAAGTGCGCACAGCAACAAGCCGGCCCTCTTCATCCCAATGTTTCCATTCGCCATCCGGCAGGCCAAGCGCCAACTGCCCGGAATCACATAACTGACCATTCTGATACCAGCTTTCCCAATTGCCGTGAAGCTTTTTCTTCTTCACGTTGCCGGAATAGAGCTTTCGTTCATTCAGTGACTCATTGATGGTACCATCTTTTTCGAAGGAGAATCGCTCTTCCTGTTTATCTGTAATAAGAGTTACCTCACCCGAAGCAGTAACAGCGTTATCCAATTGCTGAGCTCTTGAATGGGCGGCACTAATGACAAGGATCGCGAGAAGAATGAAGTTTTTCATATTAACAGCGATTATGGCAAAATTAGCAAATTGTAAACCTCTTCTGCTATACAATGCCAATTGACAAACTCTTTTTGCAAAATGTGCAATCAAACAGATTGCCTGATAATCTAAACAACAAATTTCATCCCGAACTATTCATATTTTTAAGTTCTAATGCAGGAAAAAATGCAAGAATTCAAATTATACATGTTATTGCTGGGTGCAAAGCCACCCGGAAGACACACAGAACAACATGACATCTTCTTTACCATCAGTACATCATTGAAAGAATGTGTGCCGGGCATCAGGCAATTCTGGCCGGAAGGAGGACGAACAACACATATAGATGCATGGCGTAATGTGAATTTTATTGGTGGCTTTACTCTAAATATCGTATCACGAGAAGAAAAAAATGATAAAAAAAATTACGCAACTCTGTTTTTCGTCAATCTCGGCGGATATAAAGCAAATGAATTTGAAGAGTTTCATTATAAGCTGATCATTGCAGCACCAGATAAGGACACGGCGATCAGGCAGGCAAAGAAGTCAGCCTTCTTCAGGCACAATGATTCTCCGCACGTAGATGACAAATATGGAATCGATGTGGATGATATCTTTAACGTGGAAGATATTTTACCGGACGAGATCAGAGCCCGGTATGCCATCCAATTAACCCCTTCGGCGGAAGCACAAGAAGACGAGATCCATTTGGGATATTTCAAACTGGATAACCTGGACAACCTGGGCTGACGACGTCCAGGCATTAAGCAAACCAGAACACCGGGGATCATCTTTGCGGGTCAAGCGTAAAAGTTGTGGTATGGTTGTTTAAACGTTTAATGGTTTAAAAGTTTAAGGTTTTTGCTTTTGCTTCGGTCCCCCGCCTGATGTAATCAGGCTTGCGGGTATTCTGCAAATGGGTTATTATCACTTGTCCACTTACAGGTTTTTAAGCGATGGCTGCCTGATCGGGCACAAAAAACCTGAGCACGCCTTGCGGAGATATATGCTCCGTAGATACGACATTCTGGCACGCGAAGCCAGCTGATGTGTTGACTGATGATAATCATTCAGGGTCAAATTTCGCGTGTTTTTAAAATGCTTCTTGGTCGTCGTTAGTTCGTCTCTTGGTCGTCCTTTGGCCGTCCAAAGTTCGACGGGATTTTAGGCAGTGAAAAATGGTGACAAGCTGACACGCTGAAGGCGATAAATCTTTTGCGCGACTGGCGTAGGTTCCCTCGTCTGCTTCGCTACGGTGGAAGGGCCGCCAGAAGTTTATGCGAGCGATGCTCATCCGGAACTTTTCAATCCAAGCCATTTTGCCGACCATCCCCCAACTTTTCAACATGATCCATCTTCCCCGTCATACCGGGAAACGAGTCGGTTAACGTCTTGGATGTTAAAATGGAAGAGGCCAGTCATACATTGACTGACCTCTATCCTGTCTCTGGACTTGCCTTTTCGTAAGCGTCTTTATTAATGTTGCGGCTTTAATGCCTTTGTTTTCGAAGGTGGTAATGTTTTGAGGAATCGGTAGATCGCTTTGAGCTCCATATCTCCCATCCGCTTGTACGACGGCCACGGCATCGGGCTTCCTTTTTGCAAACGCCCCATACGGAATCGCGTGATGAAATTTTGTTCCGTCCAGGTGTATATGCGGCTGCCTGGATCCGTGGTCAGGTTTGGAGGTATAAATGATCCGCCCACTTCTTCCATAGCTGATGCGCCGGAAAACGGAACACCGATAAAATCACCTGTGGGACCTCGCTCGGTATGACAACCCTTACAATTCGCGACCACCGATGCCAGGTATTGACCATATGCAGCTGAGCTATCAGGCTGCACACTTTTTTCGGGTGTTCCTTCTGGTCCAACCGGTTTGATCAGAAAAGCCTTTAGGATATTTCCCATCACGTTCAACTCATGATCAGGCACTTTATTTCTTACCGGCTTCTGTGCCTTCAGGTAGGAAATGATCGCCTTCAGATCATCGTCAGACATATTATTGAATGGCATGAAAGGATACACGATCGTTCCATCCGGTTTTACACCGTAACGAAGAGCACGGGCAATATCTTTATCTGTATACTTCCCTATACCAGTTTCAATATCAGTACTGATATTGGCGGCATAGATCTTCCCAAATGGCAGATCAAAGACAAAACCACCGCCCATCGGCACCTCCTGGCCCGCTTCAAACAATGAATCTGCATTTGATAGACTATGACAGTCGGCACAATGAGCCGCACCAAATACAAGTGACTTTCCCCTTGCTATAATAGTTGAGTCGTCAGACGCCGTGATGTCCGGATAGGGACGTGTATACGTCATATTTTGCCTGGACATCACCGTGATGGTAATTCCTGTTACAAGGAACAGCACGATCAGGCCTATCCATTTCAAGATCTTTTTGAATCGCCGCATAAAATTTAGTGTTGATTTTGACTAATGCAGCGGTGTGGTAATAACGCCGGTATTCGCTCACCGGAAAGATGATGTAAATTATATCAGGCCATTTTATTTGATAAATGATTCGGCACTGAACTGCTTTAAAAAGGCCATGAGCTGTAGAAACCTGCGTATCACGGGATAGTTTGGCACGGCTTTGTGATATTATACAAGAAACAATATGAAAACTAAGCGGTTTCAACAATACCTCGATACAAAAAAGGGTAACGCAATGGACAACAAAAACGACGTGGCAAAGCACCCTGACAATAAGATAGACCAGGACTTTGAAGGTTATCCTCATGGATCAGCCAAAGAAAAAGTGATCAAACCGGAAACAGCCACCGAAAAGAAAACTGCTGCAGTGAACGTCAAGGATGGAGAGAAAATGGAAAATACGACCGGGAAGAAAAAACGTGATGAACAGGATTCTGACGGTTCCGGCGGCGCTTTTGCAGGCACTGAAGATGTAAAAGATTAATACAGGAGTTGTATGGCCTATATAGCTATAGCGGTCCGGTATAGCAGTTTATAGCTACGCAAAGGGCGCAAAGAACCGCAAAGGACGCAATGCAATAATCTCAAAGTTATTCATTGCGTCCTTTGCGGTTCTTTGCGCCCTTTGCGTAGTTTCTCAGGCCAGGCAATTTCAGGCTAGTCGCGCTCCGTGTAAATATTATCCCGGGGGTTGCTGTCTGGCGTATGCGGATGTTTCAATTCGATCCTGCTTACTGTTTTAAGCGCGTCGAAAGTAAGCGTTACTTTATTGCTGTTCTCCCAAACAGCTATACTCTTGTGCAACTTAGTAGTTGATCCATCACTGTAGGTTACGACCAGGTCAACAGGAACAGGCTTTGCCCCTTTGCTTTCAACAATCACCGTGT
Organism: Terrimonas ginsenosidimutans; assembly: GCF_022012415.1. Classification (GTDB taxonomy): domain Bacteria; phylum Bacteroidota; class Bacteroidia; order Chitinophagales; family Chitinophagaceae; genus Terrimonas_A; species Terrimonas_A ginsenosidimutans. The sequence continues at coordinate 90,258 of NZ_JAKLTR010000022.1, read as the reverse complement.
ATGCCTTTCCTTTCTTGTTTACTTTACCGATCGCAAGGTCAGGGATACCGTTTTCGAAGAACCATTTTTTCCAGAACCAGTTCATATTCTTTCCCGCTCCTTCATTCATACTGTAAAAGAAATCATTCGGCATGGGATGTTTACCATGCCATTGCGCAATATAATGATGTAATGCTTTAGTGAATAACGAATCTCCCAGCATGTCCTTTACATACAGGTAGCCCATGGCGGGTTTGGGATAAGAATTTGTAAATGCACTGCGGTTCACTTCTGTAGTTAATGTCATGATCGGCAGATCTGTCTCCCTTCCCGCGGAAGAAGCATAGGGCTGTACGCCGTATTCATCAACGATAGAAGAATCGATCATTGGAGAGATCAGCCACTCGCCTATCGTTGCCCAGCCTTCATCCATCCAGGCATACTTTGTTTCATTGATGCCCATATAGAAAGGGAACATGGTATGAAAGATCTCGTGATCTGTAAGCGTAATACTTTCTGTACGGTCTTCAACCGGGTTGTCATTCACCATCATCGGGTATTCCATCTGATCAAGACCATCCACTACCGTGATATGCGGATAAGGGAAAGGCCATGCGGGAAAACGATAACTCATCGACTCTACCGTTGCACGGGCATCGTTCACTACATGAAAGTAGTCTTTATGCCTCGGGTTGAACACAGCATCTACTCTTGTTCTTCTTTTCGTGGAAGGGTCAACCACCAGGCTTGTTGATTTCCATACATAGTGATCGCTGGTTGCAAAGGCAAAATCGGTCACTTCAGTTGCTTCGAACTTCCAGGTATTAAAGGCTTTTCCCGGGGGTGTGAAATTCTTTTTCGAGAGCTCAGTCGTATCGATGATCGTTGTGATCGCGTCAGATCTTTCAGCAGCAGCCAGCCTGTCAGCATATTCGGGCGAAAGAACTTCCGTCACATTTTTCAGATCACCGGTTGCCCATACTACAAAATTGACGGGGACAGTGATCGCAGCACTGAAGTTGCAGAAATCATTGTAAAACTCCTGCGCACCTATATATGGGTATGTATTCCATCCATCAATATCGTCATACACAGCAATACGCGGAAAGAAATAAGCCACAAATGCAGCATTGGGCTCTATCTCGCCGGTCCTGTTATGAGAACCTTTGTTTAACGTATAATGATAAGCAATACGGATATTGATCTTCTTTTTTGAAGCAAGCGCCTGGCGGGAAAGAATTCCATTCGTTGCACTGATCCCTATCCGGTTTGCAGGTGTTACCGCGCCATCGATCCATAGTGAATCTATACTGACTCCTTCGCTTTCATCATTTGGAGAAACAGCAAACGAGCGGGGCGAGCCTTTCTTATAAACATTGGGATACAACTTCAGCCAGATCTGTTTCAATGTATCAGGGCTGTTGTTATAATAGGCAATATCCACCACGCCATTCAGCAGCCGTGTTGCCGGATCAAAATGGATGTTCAGTTTATAATCAGCCGTATTCTGCCAGTAATTATTTCCGGGACGGCCTGTTTCAGAACGGGTGCCTTTGGTATAAGTTGCCTGGATATTTCTGGGAGTAGGTAATGACTGTGCCGTTACCAGCGATCCAAGAGATAAAGCAGCTAAAAGAAATCGAATATGCATCATATTATGCTTGACTTATTAAAACCCTTTTTTGTCTTCAGCCGGAAAGCTGTTGTTTTTCGTATTCGCATCCATGAAAATGCCACCGTCCAGCTTCACGCTTTTGATCTGTTTTTTTGTTGCAACCGTGATTGCCGTTTGTTTCAGATCTTTTTCCCACACGGATGAGTTGAAATGTTTTGTTTCAGTACTTCCATCGGCATAGGTGATCAGGAGATCAGCCGGCGCTGGAAACCCTCCAATGTTCTTTACACTGATCGAATAGCCGCTGCTTGCTTTTTTTACGTCTGATACAGCAAGATCGATATAGCCGGGCTGGAAGAACCAACTGTTCCAGAACCAATCAAGGTTTTTACCTGTAGCCGAATTGATGGTATTAAAATAGTCCCATGGAGTCGGATGTTTTCCATTCCAGCGGTTCATATATTCATGCAATGATTTTTTGAACAGCTGATCACCCAGCATATCTTTCAAAGCAAGATACCCAAGCGCAGGTTTGCCATAAATGTTATTGCCAAAGCCCGCACCTGAAACAACGTTACCGGGTGTAATGATGGGAATATCCTGCTCTGCTGACGGATCTCCTATCCAGCCTTCCACGCGGAATTGCTTGAAAAATCCATCTGCTTTTTCTTTACCCATATCTTCGATTGCCATCAGGTATTCAAATGTTGTAGCCCATCCTTCATCCATAAATCCATACCTGTTCTCATTAATCCCCATGTAGAAAGGCATGTAAGTGTGCGCCAGTTCATGCTCCGCAACAAAACGGGAGAATACCGGATCTTCATAGGTTTCATCATTCGCCATCATCGGATATTCCATTCCTGCATAGCCCTGGAAGATGGTTGTTTTCTCGTAAGGATAAGGCACGCCCGGCCATTTAAAGGAAAGCAGTTTTAATGCATGCTGACCATGCGCTACCATTTCATGATAATCTTTGGCTGTGTCATTGAACGCAGCCTGCACGCTCGCCCGGCGGTTGGTCGTACTGTCTACCACTATACTTGCGGCATCCCATACAAAATGATCGCTGAGGCCAAATGCCATATCGGGGATATTACTTGCAGTGAACTGCCAGGTATTACTTTTATTAAGCGTTACTTTTTTTCCGGCAAGATCTTCTTTAGTTACAACATTGATCGTTTTATCACTGGTAAACGATTGCTGAAAACGTTTCAGGTATTCGGGTTGTAATACTGTTTCAGGCTTTTGCAACGTACCTGTACCCCAAACAATATAGTTGTTTGGCACAGTGATATTCACTGTGTAATCATTAAAGTCGCTATAGAACTCATGATCTTCCAGAAAGCTGTTTCTATCCCATCCATAATAATCATCGTAAACAGCTACGCGTGGGTAGAAATACGCCAGGAAAAAAGTCGTGGAGTCGATCATTCCTTCCCGGTTGCTTTGGAGAGACATATCATAATGCCAGTCGAATGAAAGCTGTATCGAATCTTTCGGACCCAGGGGCTTGGCTAATCTTACCGGTACTACCGTAAATGAATACGGACTTTGCTGCCATTGTCTTTTCTGTCCGTTCACTGAAAATCCATCGATATGTACACCCGATGTCAGATACTCCTGCGGAGCTGGAACATTGCTTGGAGCTCCGGGTTTATGGATATTCATGAACAACTTGATGTAAACGCCCCGTAGTGTATCAGGACTGTTATTTATATAGCTGATCTGTTCAGAACCACGGATGGTTCTTTCCGGCGGTAAGGCTGTAATATTGATCTCATAACGGGCTTTATTCTGCCAGTAGTCTTTACCGGGCTTACCATCAGCTGAGCGGGTATTTTTATCAAACGCATGTTGAACATCGCGGGGCTTATATAACCCCTGTGAGTAGCCTTTAACTGACATACCGGCAAGCGCCAGTACCACCAAAAATCTTTGCATAAAATCGTTTTAAAAGAAACTGAGCGGGTCTTCTAATGCCCCGTTCGCTGTCTAATATCAAACTATTTCCTTTTCAGCAGAAGGTTTTTTTATGAATGGAGGGAGGAGGGTTTGGGAGGTGCCGGGAGTTGGGGAGGTGCGGGAGGTTTGATAGGTTCCATAGGTTCACCGTTGGTTGAGGCTGTCATTCCTGCCGGAAAGCCTATCGTTTGATACAATTGTAAAACTAACAGAGCCGGGCCTCCCTGAATTAGGGAAGATCCCGGCTCTGGCATAAAATACGTTCAACTTTTTTTTCGGAACGCGCATCTCAAGCAAGTGAAGAATCAATGGTTATGTCGGGAACAGCACACTTACAAACGATCAAACCTCACCCCACCACTTCACCTTCCAGGTCGTAGTCGTACGCTTTTACGATCTTCGCCTGAACGAATTCTCCGATCGCCAGTTTTTTATCACTGTGAATGATCACTTCGTTGTCAACTTCCACGCTGTCAAATTCTGTGCGTCCAAGATAGCGGCCGGCTTCTTTTTTATCAATGAGGACTTTAAACGTTTGCCCAACTTTCTCCTGGTTCTTCTCGTAAGAGATCTCCTGTTGTGTTTCCATGACGTCCTGTGCGCGGCGCTCTTTTTCTTCGGAAGGGATATCATCAACGAGGTCATACGCTGAAGTACCTTCTTCGTGAGAATAAGAGAAGATCCCTACCCTGTCGAAACGCTGGCGCTGCAGGAAGAGCTTTAATTCTTCAATATCGTCAAGCGTTTCACCCGGAAAGCCAGCGATGAGGGTTGTACGGAGACAGATTCCCGGCACTTTCTCACGGATCGCCGCTGTCAGGTCTTCCATTTCTTCACGGGTGATCTGGCGCTTCATCGCCTTCAGCATATTGTTGGCCGCATGCTGAAGCGGCATATCGAGATAATTGCAGATGTTATCGCGTTCACGCATCACATCCAGGATCTCCAAAGGGAATTTGGACGGATAGGCATAATGTAAACGGATCCATTCAAGCCCCTTTATATCAGCCAGCCTGTTCAACAGGTCGGGCAACATCCTTTTCTTGTAAATATCCAACCCGTAATAGGTCAGCTCCTGCGCGATCAGCATTACCTCCTTCACGCCCATCCTAACCAGGCGCTCAGCTTCAATTACCAGGTCATCGATGCTTCTACTGGTATGCTTTCCTCTCATCAACGGGATCGCACAGAATGAACAGGTACGATTGCAACCTTCAGAGATCTTGAGATAGGCGTAATGTTTGGGGGTGGCCAGCAGTCGCTCACCCACCAGTTCAGTTTTATAATCAGCCTCAAACTGTTTCAGGATCAACGGAAGCTCCATCGTTCCGAAGAAGGCATCTACTTCCGGGATCTCGGTTTCGAGGTTATTTTTATAGCGCTCGCTCAGGCAGCCGGTCACATAAACTTTATCCAGCTTTCCTCTCCTTTTGAGATCTACCTGGTCGAGGATCGTGTTGATACTCTCCTCTTTGGCTTTATCGATAAACCCGCAGGTATTCACCACCACGATGTTATGGTCAAGCTTTTTGTTTTCATGCACCACCGCAATATCATTCGCCAGCAGCTGACCGCTGAGTACTTCACTGTCGACCATATTCTTGCTACAGCCGAGTGTAATGATATTAACTTTGTCCTTCTTGAGCGTTCTTGTTTTCAATGTTTCTGTTTTGAGGCCTTAACTGAATGGCTTCGAAGGTTTCAGGATTTTCAGCGAACCGCTGAAACATATGGAACCAGCACTACCGAACCCGCCGGTAATAACCATTTTAAAGATTTGCAAAGGTAATTCAACTCTTTAAATTTTCTTTAATATTGTCCTGTTAATCAATCCATTATTTTCCCCATAGCTAACATGCTGGAATTAACCTCAATACAGAAATCTTTCAACGATAAACCGGTGCTGGACATCCCTTTACTCCGGTTGGATCCGGGTATTTACTGGTTAAAGGGAGCTAATGGCTCGGGGAAGTCGACGCTTTTCAAGATGCTGGCCGGACTGCTTCCGGGCAAAGGCGAGATCAGCATACAGGGGGTCTCGCAGCTTAAACAGCCGGTAGCCTACCGTCAGCTGATCAATCATTCACCAGCGGAACCCGTATTTCCGGCGTTCATCACGGGCGATGAGCTGATCAGCTTCGTGTCATCTGTAAAAAAAGGCGGACCGGAGCAGGTTGACGAGATCAGGCGAAGACTGGAGATAGGTAATTATACGGCTAACCCAACCGGCAGTTATTCCAGTGGTATGCTGAAAAAGCTTTCCCTGCTGCTGGCATTTATCGGGCAGCCGGCATGGATCCTGCTCGACGAACCTTTTACCACGCTTGATACGCAGGCTCAACAACGTCTGCATACGCTGATCAGCGACAGGCACAAGGCTGGCACTTCATTTATCATCACCTCGCATCATGATCTTGAAACTCCTGATCTCAAGTTTGATGGTGTTTTCCGCATCACTGAAACACAATTAAAGAAAGAACTGCCGGTATGAGTGCTACCTCACAATTATTGCATCGCAGCGTCGTAGAGCCGTTTTTTAAACAGCACGCCGGTTTATTTCTTTTCTCCTTTTTCATTTTGTTCGGCATTCAGCCCAGCGCGGTAGACGTCATACAGTTTCATTATTCAATCATATTGTCTATACTGGATTCAGTTTCTTTTTTCCTGATCGCATCCGGAGCCTGGTTGATCTACGCACTTAAGGTGAATCTGTTTATCCGGGCCTGTCTACGGAAAGAAGCGTATGACGTTTTATACCTGCTGAACGGTGTTGATGAATCGACGCATATCCGGTCGTTGACACAGATGCTGGTAAAGATGATATCACCGGTGCTGATCTATGGTGCTATCGTGATCATTATCGGAATAACGCAGCAGCAGTGGTTGTCTTCGTTAGCTGTTGCAGGATCGGTCCTGCTGCTGCTCGCAGCCTCAGTGATATCAACCCGGCAGATGATCCGCAATGGCAAAGCCAATCAACTGATGCAAAAAAACAGGTGGAAAAGCTTGCGTCCGGGATTGCTGAGCTTTCTGCTGCAATTCGTATTCCGTAAGCAATTCATCACACTGCTGATCCTGAAAACAGTTTCCTTTGCCGCACTATACTTCTTCGCGAAAACGGACAGCCAGGTATTTGAAGGGCGGATGTTATGGTTGCTGTTCATTACCGTACTTGCCGGTCATGGGATCATCATTCACCGGAATTTTCATTTCATGGAGAATGACCTGTCCTTCTATCGTAACCTGCCAGTAAGCAGAATATATATCCTGTTATCCCTGCTGGGTATTTATTGTGTGTTATTGATTCCAGAATGGTGGGCATTGAAAGGTATGATCATCATACAGCATGACGCGGTGCAATATGGGTGGTTGATCGTAACGGGACCAGCAGTTTTACTGTTGATCCATAGTTTGCTATATTCAGACGATCTTAAGATGGAAGACTTTCTGGGTCTGCTCTTCGGGATCTGGGTGGTGTTTATCTTCTTCAGTTTGTCGACCATGAAATGGCTGATGCCATTGATTGCAGGTGGGATTGGCGGACTAACATTTTTTGTTTCGTATTACAGGTTTGAAAAAAAGATCGATGTCGAAATGAAAAAAGGGCCGGCTGATACCGGTTTGCAATTTAAAAAAAGGAAAAAGCACATTTGATCCTCACAAAAATAAAAATGACAACATTTTAGTCATAACTAATAGTGTTTCGGGTGCCGATTTGATCAATTCGTCGGCTTATCCAACGGTTCGTCCCTGTTTTCATGTAAAAGTCCATACACCCTGTAGCTTTGCACACCGGTCTATCCCGGATAATCAACATGAGAGATCGGCGATTCTGGCAAAGAAAACTGGTATGGAATATAACCGTGGCTGAATTTTCAGCCTGGCTCTTTTATAATTTATTCTGGGGTGCTTTCTTTTTTGTTGTGATGATCCTGTCTTACCAGATAAAACATCCGTTGGGCCAGGTCAGGATCATTGCGATCGACGTGGCGCTTAAAATGCTTTGTACTTTACCCGCCTGGTGGTTCCTTCTCAGAGTTTGGAAAAAAAAGACATTCAGCCTGACGCTTTTATTCCACTTACTGTACATCCCTTTTTTTTCGTTCTCCTGGGTTTACAGTTTCGGACATATTTTAAATGACTGCGGGTTAGGAAAGTTTGATTTTTCAACAATGATGTACGATGTGTATATCGGCGCATTTTTTTACAGCCTTCAGTTTGCGCTGTATCATGCATACCGGTTTTATCTCCGGACAAAGGAGCAGTTGATCCGGGAGCAGGCGCTGAAAGACCTCGCATATCAAAGTGAGATCAAGGCATTGAAAGCACAGATCGAGCCCCATTTCCTTTTTAATACACTTAATTCGATCAGCGCATCGGTGCCGCCAAGTCTGGAGAAAACGCGCGTACTGATCGCCCAGCTTGCAGACACATTCCGATATGCACTTAAAGTAAGCGAATGCCAGTCTGTTCGTTTGGAAGAGGAGCTGAACTTTGTAAAAACATGGCTTGCGCTGGAGCATTACCGGTTTGGTAACAGGCTGCAGGTTGATTTCAGGATCGACCCCTCAGTGTTAAGAACAAATGTTCCCCCGATGATATTACAGCCGCTCGTTGAAAATGCCCTGAATCATGGGATATCTCCCCTGGTAAATGGCGGAACTGTGACGATCATTTGTCAGCGCGAAGAAGAATTCATTCATATAACGATCAGTGATACCGGGATTGGCTATAGCGGTGATCTGGATATTCTTTTCACCAAAGGGATTGGTTTAAAAAGCACTGCGGAACGGATCGATCGTCTTTACAATGAAAAACTGACCGCCAGGAGAAATTTACAGGGATTGGCCTTCATGTTCAGGATTCCGCTCACCGGTTTCCAGTTATCTTAGTGGTCCTTAGGCATGGATGGTTTATAGAGCGAGCTGAAAATCGCGAAATTGCTTTGGTATGGGAGAAAAGGTCCTGGCTGATACAACTCTTCCTCGCGCATAAATCTTTTTACTTCCGCCCAGTCATTAATGATCCCCTGCGCTTTCATGGCCATAAATACGGCCCCCATCGAAGAAGCGTCTGCTGTTAACGACACCCGAACAGGTTTCTGTAAAATATCGGTCACGATCTGCAACCACTCCGGAGATTCAACAAAACCTCCGCCTGCAAAAAGCGTATGGATCACCACACCGTTTTCCTCCAGCGCTTCCAGCACCTGCTTCATCCCGAACCCTACTCCTTCCAGTACGGCCCGGAAATAATGTGCCCGGGTATGTATCGCTTTGATGCCTGCAAACATTCCGCTGGCACCGGCATCCCAAACCGGAGCCCGTTCGCCATATACATAAGGAAGAAAGATCAGTCCTTCCGCACCCGCCGGGATCGTATCAGCCTGCGGCATAAGTTCTGACAGGTACTGATCAAATGTTTTATTGTTATCTGTAAAGGTTTTTATGAACCATTCCAGCAGGATGCCGCCATTATTGATCGCGCCGCCCGGCAGATAAACATCTTTATCGAGCCTGTAATTAAACAGCCTGCTCTTTGCATCTGCTATGGAATGATCCTGAAGAATTCTGATAGCGCCGCTGGTGCCGATGGTCAGTGCCGCTTCGCCCGGCAATACGGCGCCTGCACCAGTGTTGGCAAGACTGCCATCACTTCCCCCATGGAGAAATGGTACAGATAGTGGCAGTGTCAGTTTTTCTGCCAACGATGGCAGTAACGCCGGCAAGCGATCAGTGGGTTGAACGAGTGACGAAAGATGTGCTGCAGTGATCCCTGCGAAAGCCAGTGCCTCAGTGCTCCACTGAAGGGTTTGTACATCCAGCAGACCAGTGGCAGATGCCATGGCGATGTCTACCTCATAAACGCCTGTGAGTTGATGAACGATGTATTCTTTTCCGGAAATGAATTTGTGTGTAGCGGCGAAGGTTTCCGGCATCTCCTGTTTCATCCAGGCGATCTTGCATAGTGGCGACATGGGATGGACAGGTGTTCCCGTTTGCTGATGGATCCGTCTTCCTTCTGGTGTATCTTTTAATTCAGCGGCCACTGAGATGCTTCTCGTGTCTGCCCAGGTCCACAAACTGGTCAAAGGTTTTCCCTCTTTATCAACAGCGATCAGGCTGTGCATCGCTGCACTGAAGCTCACTGCAAGAATGTTTTCTTTATCAGCAACAGTGTCCACGGCATCGCGCAACACCTTCATCACAGCAGCGAAGATCTGCTCAGGATCCTGCTCATGATAACCCGACTGAGGTTGAAAGGACGGATAGCCAGCTTTCGTTTCAAACAACACTTCTGCAGCGTCTGTAGTCACAATGGCTTTACAGTGTGTTGTTCCGATATCTATGGCGATGAAGTAAGGCAAATAAAGAAGGTTTTAATGTTTAAAGGTTTAATAGTTTGAATATTATCTATCTGCTGTTGATTAAATGTCTGCAGGAGTGTATAACTCCTGAAACAACAAACCTCAAACCAAATACGCAAACTTTTAAACTATTAAACCTTTAAACTTTAAAACTTATTGTTCAGGACTTTTCCAGGTTGAAGAGGCTATCCACAAACTCGTGTTTATCGAACACCAGCAGGTCTTCCATTTTCTCTCCTACGCCGATGAATTTCACGGGGATCTTGAACTGGTTGGCGATGGCGAGGACAACGCCACCCTTTGCGGTTCCATCGAGTTTGGTGATGGCAAGTGCAGAGACATCGGTAGCTGCAGTGAATTGTTTCGCCTGTTCGAGTGCGTTCTGTCCGGTTGATCCGTCCAGTACCAGCAGCACTTCATGCGGAGCATCGGGGATCACTTTCTGGATCACGCGTTTGATCTTTGAAAGCTCCTCCATCAGGTGCGCTTTGTTATGCAGGCGGCCTGCAGTATCGATGAGAACTACCTCCGACTGGCGGGCAACGGCACTTTGAGCGGTGTCAAAGGCAACGGCAGCGGGGTCAGAACCCATATCCTGCTTAACGATCGGCACACCGACACGCTCACTCCAGATCGTCAACTGATCTACGGCTGCCGCACGGAATGTATCGGCCGCACCCAGCAGAACCTGCTTACCGGCTTTTTTGAAATTATAGGCGAGTTTGCCGATAGTAGTCGTTTTCCCAACTCCATTCACCCCTACAACCAGTATGATGTATGGCTTTGCGGGCAAGGGCGTATCAAATGCATAACTATTTGCTTCAGGGGCATCTACAAGGATTGCTTCCATTTCTTCCTGCAATTGCCTGTTGAGCTCAGCAGTATTCATGTACTTATCCTTAGCCACTCTTTTTTCAATGCGTTCAATGATCTTAACGGTGGTCTCAATTCCCACATCGGCCCCAACCAGTGCTTCTTCAAGATTATCCAGCACTTCTTCATCCACTGTGCTTTTACCGGCGATTGCTTTGGTGATCTTTGAAAGAAACCCCTCTTTGGTTTTCTGCAGGCCCTGGTCCAGCGATTCCTTTTCTTTCTTCCCAAACAGCTTATTAAAAAGACCCATTCGATTCCTTATTGATTGTTAGTTAATACCGAGGAAAAAAGGAAAAAGCTAAAATTAAAAAGTAAAAAAGAACCTCTGCAAAGAGGAACTTCTGTTCCACGAACTGATATTTTTAGTTTTGACTTTTGACTTTCACATCGTAAACAACAAAAGCCACCCGTAATCACGGATAGCTTTTAATATCTTTCACCTGCACAGAAATTACTTCTGAGCCAGGAATTCTTTGATCTTCTCTTTGTGAACGATATTCTCTTTGAAAGTGTAGGCGCCAGTTTTAGGGCTTCTTACGGCCTTGATAACTTTTGTCCAGTTCTTAGCTTCAGCAGAAGCTTTAAGATCTTTTACTTTCGCGTTTTTAGAAGCTGCTTTTGCCATGGTCTTATGTTTTATATCTATTGATTACAGGTGGCTGCCCACCGGAAGATAATAGACGGTAAACTTATTTAATTTCTTTGTGAACAGTCACCTTTTTCAGGATCGGGTTAAATTTTTTCAACTCCAATCTTTCAGGATTGTTCTTTTTGTTTTTTACCGTGATATAACGGCTGGTGCCAGGCTGACCACTTGTTTTGTGCTCAGTGCATTCCAGGATCACTTGTACACGGTTTCCTTTCTTTGCCATTGTATTTATTTATTGCTTTTGCGGCGCGTCATAACAGGCAGCATCTACCGGTTACTATTCACCAACCTTTAACCGGATTAGATTTTTTCTCCCTGCGCTCTCAGTTCTTTCACTACGCTGTACAAACCATTCTTATTGATCGTACGCAGTGCGTCCGTAGAAAGTTTCAGCGTTATCCATTTGTCTTCTTCTACAAGGTAGAATTTCTTTTTCTGCAAATTAGGCAGAAAACGACGTTTGGTCTTAATATTAGAGTGAGACACTTTGTGCCCACCGATCGGCGTTTTACCTGTAACCTGACATACTCTTGCCATGACATTCGAAATTTAGGACGGCAAAGGTAGTGATTAACGGTGAGAATAATAAGGAGAATTTGAAAAAAATCAGTTTTTGGCCGCCCTAAGTTACCAACACCTGTGTACAAGTGCAGTAGAAAGTCAAAAATAAATAATAAAATGGCCCTGGATTATTTTGTAAAACGTTAATAATTAATGAATAGTATTTTTAATCTTTACTTTTGAATTTTTACTTTCCACTGTCCTTCCCTTTCTCGATCATCTTCCTTTTCCTTTTATTCAGCATCGTCAGATCGTCACCCATCAGCATTCCCCAGGGCTTCAAGTCATCGACACGATCGAAAATAGCCTTCATAATGGCTATGCCGGGGATTGAAAGGAACATTCCCGAAACGCCGGCCAGCGCCCCTCCTATGAGCACCCCGATAATGCTCACTAACGCATTGATTCTTACCTTACTGCTCACAACATAGGGCATCAGGAAATTGTTATCGATGAATTGTACCACGATCAGGATAAGACCGACCCAGAGGATATCTGCGATCTGCGTAGCGCTGGTGAGGGTGATCACCATGCATAAAACCGTTGCCACCAGCATTCCTACATACGGGATCATGTTTAAGATCGCAGCCAGCACAGCCAGGAAGATCGCGTATTTAATGCCGATAATGAAGAATCCTGCCGCATTCAGCGCCGCCACGATCCCCATCTCGATCAGCAATCCCACCATATAGCCCTGGACGATGGTCTTTGATTCCGCCATCACTTCCTCTACGCTCGACCGGTGGCGGTCTCCAAAGATGTCCAGGAAAAATTTCCGGATCAGCCCGCGGTAGTACATGATCAGAAAAGTATAGATAGGCAATAAAATCACCATGAGCAATGCCGACGCTGCTGAAATAAGGGTAGTTCCTACCACACTGCTGCCTGAGTCTTTCAATCCGCTTGTAGCGTCCTTCACAGCTTTATCCTGCTCCTTATAGCTGAAGTGGAAGGTATCACTGATCCATTTCTGAACGGTATGCAGATGATCGTTAAAATGCTGTTTGATCGCAGGAAGGTCTTTCACAAACACTGCGATCTGGGAGGAAAGGAAATAAATAATGCCGCCAATTACGAGCAGCGCCAGCAAAATAGCCAGTAACATTGCCGGTACTTTCGGAATACCCCAGCGCAGAAGACGGTTATTCACCGGTAATAATAAAATGGCCAGAACGATGGCAAAGAATAATGGCATCAGGATGTCCTGGCCGATAAAGATCAACCCTCCCAGAAGAATAATAGTGAGAAGGTTCAGTGAGAATTTAATGTAGAATGGCGGTGCTTGCTGGCTGGTCATGTGTAGCAGTGTTTCTACTTTGGGAAGTAAAACTGTACCAAGTTTATGCTGACGCCTGGATGAACCTTCGCGCGCAGAATCCTAAAAAGCACCGGCCGCCTTTTTATTTTGGTATTCAACGATTATCCATCGCTTCCATCTCTCTTCTCGCCAGTTCTTCGGCTGAAACATCTTCTACGTGCGTGGCGATCCACCATTCATTGCCCCATGCATCGCGAACTCCCCCGTTGCGGTCACCGTAAAACATGTCCGCAGGTTCCATTAATGACATGGCTCCGGCTTCTATCGCTTCGCGGAATACTTTATCACAATCCTCCACATAGAGGTATACAGAAAACGGCTGTGCCTGCCATTGCTGATTTGCCTGGAAGACCATAATGATAGTATCGCCGATCTTGATCTCTGCCACATGAAAACTGCCATCTTCCCGCTTTATATTTCTCAGTTCTTCCCCTTCATCTATTGCTCCAAATACTTTTTTGAGAAATGCAACGCAACCAGGCGCATCTTCTACACGGGTACAGGCAGTGACGTTATGAAAACCCTGCGGTTTGTATGGTACTGACATAGTCTTTTTCGATGTTCATTCATAAACCATACCCAAGATCCTTCGAAGAAGGATTTTCCTGAACACATCTTCTCCTTCAGAAAGCAACGACGCACGCTTTAGTAAGACCGATGATCTTTTTTGCAATAGTGCCTCGGAGAATCCGGATTGATCACGCAACCGCCAAGCCTCAACTCGCCTTTCTCCGCACGCCGAACCGCGATCGCCGCAGGACGCCCATAAAGTATCGGAATGGAGTTCTTACTGGTTTTGCAGACCGGGCAAACCGGCCTGGTGGCGACCTGATCGGCCTTCTTTTGCCCAAATGCACAGATTGTCAACAAAAACAATGGTAACACAATAATTTTTTTCATGACTGCTTTTGGAAATGATGCGATTGTTCTCTACTTTACACAGAACAGCATACCGGTAGCCGGAACTGTAAGTTTTTATTAACAAGCCAATATCCATTAACTATGAGAAACACTCATGTGCCCCACCTATGCCTCAATTGTAATGAAGCATTGACCGCTCCGGAGATCCATCTTTCTGTTAACCGGCTTGGTCACCCGCTTTGTACTCCCTGCCAGCATGATCTGAAAACAAAACTCGAACAAACATCCCGCGAAACAGTAAAGCTTTATTTTCTATTGAAGAAAAGAGGAATAGCTGTTGAACTGGAAAAAGACGACAGTCAGAATTCCATTGACATTGCGATCGTGAATGCAAAGGTCAATATCGAAGTAGACAAACCTCAAACGTCTTACAACCGTGCAAAAGCGATAGATGAACTGAAACGCCGTTACTACTCTTTTGAAAAAGGTTATTATACCCTGCAGATCCCAAATGCGCTGGTGGCGTATGACCAGGATGATGCAGTATCATTTATCGAAGAATTTTTACAGGTAAGTTGTCAACCCAGGTCATATTACCATTGTTAAGCTATGAAGGGTTGATCGGCATAGCAGTAACGCAAAGGACCGCAACGAAATACAAAAGATAAAAACACAAAGGCCAGTCTTCAACGACCGGCCTTTGTGTTTCATCTCGTTCTTTGAGGTCTTTTACGTCCGTTACATCACTCTATGCAAGTCTGAGTTAAGCTGATTAGTACCGGAAGAGGATCACGGATGGCTTTTCTCCAGGTCCCTGATCACGTCTTCTATGGCCCGGTCAAGCGGAATGAAGATGTCCGGCGTTAACCTGTTTCCTGCATCTTTGCCCAGTGGTCTGATCCATTCTTTCACGCCAAAGCTCACTGCCAGTTTTGTATTGGGCAATGCTGTTCCATACATTTCCCCGAAGTGGGTAGGATGTCCTTCCAATGGCTCTTCCCCTATAAGTTGAGCGAGCTTGCTGTCTTTGATGATGGTCGCAAATATGATCGCGCTGGAGAAAGTTCCGCTACCGATCATGATGTACACTTTACCCTTAAATGGATCTTTTACACCTTGCATCCACGGTGTATCCGGACCTGAATGCATGACTTCACCCGGGTTCAGTTTCTCATAATCTTCATTCTTTATTCCCCAGCTTTTAATAAGGTCGAGATATTCATTGCTGCGGCGCCAGCTCATCCTGTAGGAAAGATATTCACCCTTGTAAAACTGCCTGATCAGGAAATCGCCAAGTGCGGAATTCCCGCCCGTATTGCGGCTTACATCGATCACGATCCGTTTTACACCATCCTTCTTTGCAAGAAGGAAAAGACTATCCGCGGCACGCTCATACGCGGTAAAAGCAGCCTTTCCCCGTGCGCCGAATGAGCAGGCGTTGATGTAGCCTGTTTCACTGATCTTCCGGTAAGATAATAACTGATCGCAGCTGACAGTTCCGCCAAAAATCGACTTAAGATAATTCTCCCAGGACATATAACGGATGCCGGTCACTGTTATTGATCGCCCCGCGGATTCAACCCTGAACTCCTCTTTCAACTTTCCACTTATGGAATACAAATAACCGAATTGCTTAAGGGCGTTCCGCTGCCGCTGATCCGGATATCCTGTAGTGTATTCAGCCGCCCGTGCTACCAGTTCTTTCACCTTTATCCCGTTGATGGCGGTGATGGCATCATTTGCTTTCAATCCGCTGCTTACAGACAAAACGGTATCTATAACGAACCCCGCTCCCGATTTCTTTAAGGTAAAAGGGAGAAATACTGACCGGTCATTGTAAGTGTAGAGTTCCTTCGGCAAATTGATCTGCGCGTGCTCATCCGAAAGATTTGCTACCATCGGCCGTATCAACTGGTAAAATTCCAGGGCTGTCATGGGTTCCTTGATCGACTGATCTGCTTTCTCAAAAAGCTTTGCATAATCTTTCCTTGAGATCTCCGTGAACGGATCTGCATGAACATCGAAAAGTTGTTGTTTCAGGTAGGCCAGATCCTGGTGAAGAGCCACCGGGCTGAACTTTTCTGCGGTTTGACAGACAGCGGTCAGCGTTACAAATAAAAACGCTGAAATCATCAGCAATGTTTTTCTCATGATTAGATAAACTTCGGTTTTCGGGTCAAACGAACGGGATCATGATTTTGTTACTGCCAAAAGATGAGAAACGGCTGATGCGTGATTTAAGGGTTCCGAAGTGTGGCAACCCTTCATTTAAACGAAAACTGCGGATAGATCATACCGTAGTATCTTTATGTCTTAAACAAGGCTATGAATTTATTGGGGAATCTTATCTGGCTGATCTTTGGTGGCTTTTTTGCGGCTGTCGGATATTTTGTGGGAGGAATCGTGTTATGCCTCACTTTCGTTGGGCTTCCATGGGGACTTCAATGTTTCAAAATGGCGGGGATCGTCCTTTTCCCTTTTGGGAAAAAAGTGGTCAGCGACTCCAGCGATGCAGGCTGTCTCGGCATGTTCTGCAATATCATCTGGATACTTTGCGGCGGATGGTATACAGCCCTCGTTCATCTTGTAATGGGATTTCTCCTTTCTCTGACCGTCATTGGCCTCCCCTGGGGAAGACAACACTTCAAACTAATAGAGATCTCGCTGATGCCATTTGGGAAGAGAATGGTGTGGGATTAGTTGGGGTTTCATAAGTTTAGAGCTTGGGAGGTTTTACAGGTCCCATAGGTTTCGGAGCTTTTAGACTACTAAACTTTTCTGCCGCCGAAACATCAATCCAACTTTACGTCCCTGACACCTTTATAACCTCCCAAACCTACCAAACTCCCAGTCCCTACCGCCTCCCTACAAAATCCCTCTCACCACTCCACCATCCACTCTGAGCGCAGCACCATTTGTGGCAGACGCCAGTGGGCTGGAAATATAGGTGACCATGCTCGCCACTTCATCTACAGAAGAAAAGCGTCTGAGCAGTGAACTTGGCCGCGCCGTTTCGAAAAAATCTTTCTCTGCTTCTTCAAATGTTTTATGCTGTGAAGCGGCAAGTTGTTTTACAAACTCTTTCACTCCTTCCGATTCCGTAGGACCGGGCAGTACGCTGTTTACGGTAACTCCTGTTCCTTTTGTAAGTTCAGCCAAACCACGGGCTATCGCCAGTTGCGCTGTTTTGCTCATTCCATAATGGATCATTTCTTCCGGGATCTGCACTGCGGACTCACTGGAAATAAAGATGATCCTTCCCCAGTTGCGGGATAACATTTTAGGAAAAACTTCACGCGCAAGCCTCACTCCACTCATTACATTCACTTCAAACATCTCGAACCATTTTTCATCAGTGATCTCAACGAATGGCACTGGTTCAAATATGCCTGCATTGTTGATGAGTATATCCACATCCCTGACCTCGTGAAGAAGATCGTTGATCTGCGTTACCTTGGAAAAATCGGCGGCTAATCCCTTCACATCACCCGATGGCACGAGGGTTTTAAGCTTGTCGACAGCCTCATTCACCTTTTGCGGGTTTCGCCCATTGATCATGACCGACACACCTTCCTGTAATAATTGCCTCGCGATGGCAAAACCGATACCCTGGGTTGATCCGGACACAAATGCCGTTTTGCCTTTCAATTGCAGATCCATAATGCTACAGTTTTGTTATATGAATAGATATAGTAACAAGAATATCTCCGGAATGTTTTCCGCTACACGCGCATATGGTCAGGCTTCCATGATCGGATCTGCTTTTTGATCTCGCCGGGGGATAGTTGTTCTGCCAGAGCGCGGTCAACAAGGCCCGGCAGCTCCTCATCTGATGCAAACCTGAGCGCAGCCAGCTGCCCGAAGCTTAACCTGTCTTCCAGCAACTCAAGCCTTTTCTGCGTAAGTGTATAGTAACGGAACCGCAATTCAAGCCGCACGGTCCTGTTCTGGTTGATCAGCCCATAATGCTGGCGCATCATAAAAGACACCCAGATCAGCAGTACGATGATACCTGATATTACCCACCACAGTAATGAGGAGTCTGCCCCGCTTGTAAAAGCTGCTTTCACTGCTATGATCAGCAATGCCAGCGACAAGGGATAAAAAACGAAATGGTGCGGTACATAGTACCTTACATGGTTGGAATAGCTTTGCTCTTTCATACATGGAAGTTAAGAAGAGCGATCGAGATCAGCCTTCTTATCCTTAAGACCATCCCTGTATGGTCTGTAGCCACGCGCCTGCACAGGACCTCTTCCGCCTGACCGGTAAAGAGCACCGTTGGAAGATGGAAAGAGATAAAAGTGTGAAAAGTTTTAGTTGACCGAACCTGCGCGTTCAATAAGTTCCTGCGCACTGCCGGAAGACCGCTTCATTTGCTTCATGGTTTTCCCGAAACGCCAGGTAAATGAAAGCGTTGCAACACGTGTGTCACGCATGAGCTTGAAATATTCGATTGATTTTTCGAAGTATGACCATCCGGCCATTGCCTGCGTGTAGAAGATGTCGCGCACCACCAAACGAAGTGTTCCTTTGTTTTTCAGTACCTGTTTGGATACTCCTGCAGCAAGTTGCCCTGTCGGATCCAGCACTTCCTGCAGATCGTTTTGTGCGCGCGTTACAAGGAACCCGCTCAGCTCGGCAGACCATCCTTTTTTGAACCGGAACTGGTTGTTCATGCTAAAGGTTCCCTGGTTGATCGTCGCCTTGTACTCTTTCCATAATGTGCCTTCAATCATCTTTCGGTTGAATACAGCCTGACCGGATAAGGACCACCATGACGCGACCGGTAACTGAATGCTCATCGAAACTCCCAGATTGCGCATCTTACCCACGTTGCCCTCCGTATACACAATTGTTCCGTCAGGATTAGTGAGAAAGATCTGTGAGAAATAATCATTCGTAATACTGTAGCTCACTCCGGTTGAGAGAATGTCCTTATACTGGTGAGAGATCTCTGTATTCCAGGTGTATTGTGGCAGAAAATAAGGATTACCCTGCTGGAAAGTATACTTATTGATGATGAACACAAACGGATTCAGCTTCTGAAAACCCGGCCGGTCGATCCGTCGGCCTGCCCTGAACGTAAAAGTGTTGATTGAATCAGCCTCATAACTGACGAATAATGTCGGAAACAAACTGTGATAGCGGCGATTGAAGGACGAGTCCTTCACTACTGCGTTGCCCAGTTGTTTGGCTTTGTAGCTGGTATACTCATACCGCAGCCCACCCTGTGTACTCCAGCGCCCGCTTTTCAGGTTGAAGCTGCTATAAAGAGCATGGATATCTTCTTTGTAAAGGAAGTGATTGCTTTTGCCCAGATCGTCTTTCCATACATTCCCATCGAGAAATTCATAGCGGGCAAAGTTGTCCGTATTCACGCGCGAAGTTTTCCAACCAGCCTCCCAGAGCACTGATCTGAATTGCTTGGAATAGTCGGCCTTCGCAGAAAAGATCTTTATATCCGAAGGTATGCTGCCACGTGAAGCATCCGGCTTACTTCCCGCAACCGAAGAAAGATTTTCAAATTGCTGATCGTTGTAAATATCATATCCAATCAGATCAACATCCGCGGCAAGTTCTTCTTTTGAATTGAAGGAATGGCGCATATTGACATTCAACCCACCTTGTTTCAACCGGCTGGAACTATTACTGGTAGTAACAATCGTAGAGTCTGTCACTCCCGCGGCATTTTTCCAGGAAGCATTTGCCCGCCCGCTGTTATTACGCGTAAGATATGTACCGGTGAACGCAAAGCCAACAGTAGTCTTCCTGCTCATCGAATAATCAACACCCGTGCGGAGATTATGTGTAACGCCGGTACCCAGTGTATTGTACGGTTGTTCCAGCACCGACCCTATTGTTCCGTTCGCATTATAGTTGGTACGGATCGCCCAGAGATCCATCAAATATTTATTCGCATTCACACTATAGTTAAAGAAATAATTCCAGTCACCACTTCTATAGTTCAGAATAAGGCTGTTGTTATTTTTATACCGCTTACCGTGACCAAGCGCAACGGTCAGCGTACCATTGAACCCTTTCTGTTTTACTTTTTTCAACCGGATATTGATGATCCCTGAATTTCCTGCCGCGTCATACTTTGCAGGCGGATTATCCATCAGTTCGATCGTTTCAACCTGTGTGGCATTCATCCCGGTAAGCAGATTCTGAAGATCACTTCCGGAAAGCTGCGTCAGTTTTCCATCGATCATCACCTGCACATTTGAACGGCCTTTCAGGGAAACATTACCGTCACGGTCAACTGTTACGCCGGGCGATTTTTCCAGCACTTCCATCACAGTAGCACCTGCATTGGTAATCCCTGCCTCCACGTTGATCACCGTTTTATCGGGCATGAACTGCACCAGCGGCTTTTTCGCGGTGACCGTTACGTTGCCGATCAATCCGGCCGCAGGTTGTAAAGTGATCACGGTCTGAAATTCAGGCCGCGAACTAAGATCTATCAATGCACTGTGATGTGTTTCAAAATTGATACTGCTGACCTTCAGAATATAGCTGGCAGGCGCCAGGTTGGTGAATGCAGCACGGCCAAGACTGTCCGTTATCAGGGTTTGAGCAATACTGGAATCCGGCCGCAACAAACTCGCCGAAGCAAACGCTACTGCTTGTTTTTCAGCAGATTCAACAGTAATGCGGATCTCGCCACCCGTTTGGGGCTGGGCCTGAAGGCCGATAACACAGCTCCAGCAAAAAATCGATAACAGTATTATTTTTCTCATGCAGTTGAAAAAGCTAAACTACCAAAAAAAGCACGGATTGACGCCCGCAAACGGTCCAACGGTCAATTTTGGGTGTTGAACTGAAATATCCCGGAGGATTTTACATGATGTTAAAATCAGCGCCAAAACTTGGCAGAATATACCGAACGGTATATTTTTACATCGTCATTTAATAATATGTCAGTCAGTAAATCGGAAAATACAAGACAACTCATCATCGAAAAAGCCGCTCCCTTCTTCAACAAGAAAGGGTATGCAGATACTTCGCTGAGCGATGTAACTGCCGCAACAGGTCTGACCAAAGGCGCGATCTACGGCAATTTTGAGAATAAAGATGAACTGGCCCTTGCCGTATATGATTACAATCATTCGATCCTTCTCAAAGGGCAGAGTGCCGCCATGGCTTCCGTTAGCGATGCAATTGAAAAGTTACTGGCAATGACCGCTTTTTACCGCCAGGAATTCCGAAGCGTATCATTGCGGGGAGGTTGCCCTGTCATGAACGCGGCCGTTGAAGCTGATGATAATTTCCCTGCTCTTAAAACCAAGGTAAAAGCGACGTACCGGGGATGGAGAAAAGTGATAGCACAAACCATCGAAGAGGGTAAAAAGCAAAACCGTATTATCGAAAAAGCTGATGCTGACAAATACGCCGCTGTATTCATCGCACTCATAGAAGGCGGCATCCTGCTCGCAAAAGCAATGGATGATAGTTCCCTTCTGAATAACAGCCTGGAGAAGATCGATGATCTGATCATTGGAGAATTAAAGAAGTAAATTTTTTTAACCATAAATATACCGATCGGTATATTATTATAAAAACAAGTACAATGAACACAACAAATAACACAGTCCTGATCACCGGTGGTGGTTCAGGAATCGGATTTCAGACCGCAGCTTTACTCGCCGCTCAGGGTAACCGCGTGATCATTACGGGAAGAAACAAAGAAAAACTGGAGAAGGCTGCGGCACAGATCCCTGGCGCTACTGCCATCGTCGCAGACATTACTGATGCAGCAGCTGTTGATTCACTCGTTGAGCGTATACACCGGGAATTCCCCGATCTGAACATATTATTCAATAATGCCGCACATGCGGTGGCGTACACTCTTTCAGCCAGTGCAGATGCTTACAGTAAAGCAGCTGATGAGTTCAATACGAATGTATTATCTGTCATCCGTCTGACCGAAAAGCTATGGCCTCTTCTTGAGAAACAGCCGCATGCCGCCATTGTGAATATTACCTCCATCGTTTCGATGGTGCCAGGGCTTCGTATCCCAACATACAGTGCAACAAAAGCTGCGCTTCACTCCTATACCCAATCCCTGCGCGTTGCGTTAAGCTCCACAAACGTGAAAGTTTTTGAAGTAATGCCACCCCTGGTAGATACTGAATTTGCGAAAGAACTCTCCGGCTCAAAAATGCAACCTGCAGACGTAGCCTCCGAAATAGTCACTGGTATCGCCAACAATATCTATGAGATCCACATCGGCGTCACTGCGGCATTCCGTCAGCTTTTTCTTCAATCACCCGAAACAGCGCTCAGGCACCTCAACAACCTTCCTGAATAACTGTTCAAACGGTTGAACCTTCAAACCTGTAAAACCTTTCAAACCTCTCAAGCGTTTAGTATTAAACGCTCAAACATTCAAACTTTTAACCTATATGAAACGAGTAGTCGTTACCGGCACTGGTGCGCTCACCCCGCTTGGTAATACGAGCAATGATTTCTGGAACGCCTTGCTGAAAGGTGTCAGCGGAGCTGCTCCCATTACATATTTTGATACTACGAAGTTCAAAACAAAATTCGCCTGCGAATTAAAGGATTTCAATGCACTCAATTTTATAGAAAAATCCGAGGCACGCCGTTATGACCCATTTACGCAATATGCGCTCATTGCAGTGGAGGAAGCGCGCATCAATGCGGCAATCGATTTTGAGCAGCTGAATAGGAACAGGATCGGTGTGATCTGGGGCTCTGGCAACGGAGGCATCAATACTTTCCAGCAACAGGTGACTGAATTCGCACTTGGTGATGGTACCCCCCGGTTCAGTCCGTTTTTTATTCCTAAAATGATCGCGGATATCGCGTCTGGGGTCATCTCGATCCGGTATGGACTCCGGGGAGTAAATTTCACCACGATGTCTGCCTGCGCCACATCAAACACGGCGATCATTGATGCAATGAATTATATCCGTTGGAATAAAGCGGATATGATCATTACGGGTGGCTCGGAAGCCCCGATCAATGAAAGCTCTGTTGGTGGGTTTAATGCAGCAAAGGCCCTCTCCACCAGGAACGACTCTCCGGCCACCGCATCAAGGCCGTTTGATACAGACAGGGACGGTTTTGTAATGGGTGAAGGTGCTGGTGCCCTGATTCTGGAGAGCCTGGATCATGCATTGCAACGGAATGCGCCGATCCTCGCCGAGATCGTTGGCGGTGGAATGGCCGCGGATGCATACCATCTGACCAATACCCATCCCGAAGGTGAAGGTGCTTACCTGGGAATGCTGGCCGCCCTTGAAGATGCAGGATTGCAGCCATCAGATATCGACTACCTGAATGCGCACGCCACCTCCACTTCAGTTGGCGACGCCAGCGAGTTGATCGCTTCCAAACGGGTATTTGGAGAAAACAGCAAGCTACATATCAGCGCTACAAAGTCGATGACAGGCCACCTTCTTGGTGCAGCCGGAGCTGTCGAATCGATCGCTTCTGTAAAAGCAGTACAGGAAAACAAGATCCCACCAACCATTAACGTGCAGAATCCGGATCCCGCATTCAAAGATATTTTCGACCTGACACTCGGAAAAGCTGTAGAAAAAGAAGTGAACTATGCAATGAATAATACGTTTGGCTTTGGTGGTCATATTGCCACGACGATCTTTAAGAAGTACGCCCCGTGAGCCGATGGCTGATGACCGATGGTCGAATCCATAGTGACATTCTCATCAGCCGAGCGATTTGCCTTCCAAAAGAGTGATTTTCGGCCATCTGCCATCGACCATCGGCCATCGAAGCTTGGTTTGCGTAATTGCCCGTTTTCAAATAACTTCGCGCATCATTTATGCACAGACGCCAAAAGCTGAAAATGCATTCATTAAAAATAATTAAGAATTATGGCATACGATGTAGTTGTTCTCGGTAGTGGTCCAGGCGGTTACGTGGCGGCTATCCGGGCTTCCCAGTTAGGATTTAAGGTAGCGATCATTGAAAAAGAAAGCCTCGGAGGCATCTGCCTTAACTGGGGTTGTATTCCTACCAAAGCTTTGCTGAAAAGCGCTCAGGTTGCTAACGATATCAAACATGCGGAAGCTTATGGTATCGAAGCTACAGGAACACCAAAATTCGACGCGATCATCAAACGCAGCCGTGGTGTGGCAGACAAGATGAGCAAGGGCGTTCAGTTCCTGATGAAGAAGAACAAGATCGACGTGGTAATGGGCTTCGGTAAACTCGTCGCAAAAGGCAAAATTGAAGTGACAGATAAAGACGGAAAGAAAACAACCGTTGAATCAAAATATATCATCATCGCTACAGGAGGCCGCAGCCGCGAACTTCCAGCACTGAAACAGGATGGCAAGAAGATCATCGGCTACCGCGAAGGTATGTCTCTCGCCACTCAACCCAAAAGCATGATCGTTGTCGGTAGCGGCGCGATCGGTGTTGAGTTCGGTTATTTCTACAACAGCATCGGTACAAAAGTTACCATCGTTGAATTCCTTCCGCGCGTGGTGCCTGTTGAAGACGAAGACATCTCTAAAGAACTCGAGAAAAATTTCAAAAAACAAGGTATCGAGATCCTCACCAACAGTGAAGTTACTTCTGTTGATACATCCGGTAACGGCGTAAAAGCAAAAGTAAAAACTGCAAACGGTGAAATTACCGTCGAAGCGGATGTTGTACTAAGCGCTGTAGGCGTTGTTGCAAACATTGAAGGCATCGGTCTCGAAGAACTCGGTATCAAAACTGATAAAGGCCGCATCACTGTCGATAAGAATTACCAGACCAGTGTTCCTGGCGTATATGCGATCGGTGACTGTGTACCTGGCCAGGCTTTGGCACACGTTGCATCTAAAGAAGGTATCATCTGCGTAGAAGCGATCGCTCACGGAGAGAAAAAATACAACCACCAACCCGAAGCACTTGATTACAATAACGTACCGGGTTGTACGTATTGCTATCCGGAGATCGCGTCTGTTGGTTATACAGAAAAGCAGGCGAAGGATGCCGGCTACGAGATCAAAGTTGGCAAATTCCCGCTCAGCGCATCTGGTAAGGCATCTGCTGCCGGCCATGCTGAAGGATTTATAAAAGTGATCTTCGACGCTAAATACGGCGAATGGTTAGGGACACATGCGATCGGTTACAACGTCACTGAGATCATTGCACAAACTGTTACCGCGCGCAAACTCGAAACAACGCATCACGAAGTACTCAATAGCATTCACCCTCACCCAACCATCAGCGAAAGCGTTAAAGACGCGATCGAGGTTGCGTATGGCGAAGCGATCCACCTCTAACTAAAAGAGAAAGAGGCGAAGGAAGAAAAGAGGTTATAGAAAAATCTTTTTTATGAATGAAAAGGCTGCGATATTCGCAGCCTTTCTTAGTACTGCACATCTCCTGTATCTTTACAAAAGCAACAGGATCTATCAAATATTTATAAACCAGAACTCTTTTACTCATTACCCTCCTTTTACTCTTAGCTTTATGAGGCCAACAGAAGATCTATATCGTTACCAGGGATTAAGAAGAAAATTAGTTGATATTGTTGCAGCGAAAGGAATTACCAATGAAAAAGTATTGCAGGTGATCGGAAAGATCCCCCGGCATTTCTTTCTTGATTCCGCCTTTGGAGAAGAGGCCTATGCGGATAAGGCATTCCCCATCGGTGAAGGACAGACTATTTCACAGCCTTACACCGTCGCTTATCAGACACAGCTGCTCGAACTGCAGCCTTTTCAAAAAGTACTGGAAATTGGTACCGGTAGCGCATACCAGGCTGTCGTGCTTGCGGAAATGGGCGTGCAGGTATACACGATCGAGCGACAGAAAAAACTCTTTGATATGAATAAAGAGTTCCCATTGCTGAAGAAATACCCTTCCATTAAATTCTTTTACGGTGACGGCTACCAGGGCTTGCCCACTTATGGCCCGTTTGATCGTGTCATCATTACAGCCGCAGCGCCGGAGATCCCGGAGAAACTGATCCAGCAGCTAAAAGTTGGCGGTATGATGGTGATACCCGTTGGTGCCGGCGACGTACAGCGGATGATGCGGCTCACCAAGCTGGAAAATGGCGCCTTGAAAGAAGAAGTATTTGACAACTTTTCTTTCGTGCCGATGCTGGGGGGAAAAAATCAATAGCGCTTTTAAAAGCTTCAAGATATTAGTCTGCCAAGTTTCTTCACCGGAAGTTTGGCAGTTTTTTTATGTAATGTTTGCCGGGCGGGCAAGGGCGCTTTTTTGAGGGTTGCCGCGAAGACTCTGTTTGCATTTTTGCCGGGCGGGCAAGGCGCTTTTTTTCGAGGGGTTGCCTCGAAGACTCCGTTTACTTTTTTTGCCTTGATGCAAAAAAAGTAACAAAAAAAAATCAAGGCTGGGAAAAAATGGCTAAAAATGGGAGGATGTCACCTGCACCAAAAAAAACTCGCCGGAGGAGTATGATGAATTGATTGGCGTGCCGGCTCAGACAGTTTTTTGGCGCCTTCGCACACCTGCGGTGTGGCTCAGACGGTGCCAGCCTCCCATTTTCTTAACGCCATTTTTTCCAAGGCCGGGGGCGTTGAGAGAGGAGGAGTCGGTTGCGAGGAAGATTCGTTGTATATCAGTTGCGGTATCATAGTTTGAAAAGGGTACTCTTCTATTGATACGTTTTATAATAAGAGAACAGAAAAACTTATTAGAACCGTAAGGTTACAATCCTCTAAAGGCCTTCTGCCCGCTTTGAGAGGGGGCGGCATAGCGCAAATGGCGTTAAAAAAATTATGGGCATAACCGACGAGCCGAAGGCGAGGGCGCTAAAATATTGTCTGAGCCAGCACGCCACTCAATTCCAAAACATTCTTCCGGCGAGTTTATTTTAGTGCCAGGTGCAGCCCATAATTTTTAGCCCCCGCATCGAGTGCGGGGCTGGCTATTTGCGCGTAGCCTTGATTTTTTTTTGTTACTTTTTTTGCATCAAGGCAAAAAAAGTAAACGGAGTCTTCGAGGCAACCCCTCGAAAAAAAGCGCCCTTGCCCGCCCGGCAAAAAATGTAAACAGAGCCCCAACAAAAAAAGGCTGGAGATTTTTGCATTTGCAAAAATCTCCAGCCTTTAGTATTTCCAAAAAAACCTTATGCCAACTTCATATCCCCTATGATCGCTTTGATCTTATCATCCAACTGCTTGTTCACCTTATCAAAATCCGCCGCATTCGCCAGCTCTTCTTTCACACTGAAGTAGAATTTGATCTTTGGCTCTGTACCGCTGGGTCTGGCAGAAATAATACTGCCATCCGCAGTAATAAACTGCAGTACGTTTGATTTTGGCAGATCGATCTTCCACTCCTTACCGGTTTGCAGATTGGTGCCTTTCTGCAATTCATAATCCAGCAATTCAACAACATCAGATCCGTTGATCACTTTCGGAGGATTGGCCCGATAGCTTTCCATCATCGCAGCAATTTGTTGCTGGCCATCCATTCCTTTTTTAGTGATAGAGATCAGGTCCTCTTTATAAAAACCATATTGAACATACAGATCAACCAGTTTCTGGAATAATGTTCTTCCTTTTTCTTTTTCGTATGCCGCCATTTCGCAAAGCAATGCCACTGCACTCACCGCATCTTTATCGCGGATCTTATCACCGATCATCAGGCCAAAACTTTCTTCTCCACCGATCACGTAGTTTTCTTTTCCTTCTTTCAAACGGATCATTTCAGCGATCCATTTAAAACCGGTCAATACCCGATAACAAGCGACATTATTCCCTTTTGCCAAACCATCCGCCATGCCTGTTGTAACAATGGTCGTGATGATCATATCATTCGGCTGCGCAATGCCTTTTGTTTTGCGCGCTTCCAGTACATAGTTGAATGCCAGCACAGCAGTCTGGTTCCCGTTCATCAGCACCCAGTTGCCATTATTATCTTTCACGCCGATCCCTACCCTGTCTGCATCAGGATCGGTTCCCAAAAGGATATCTGCATCCAGTTCTTTTGCTTTTTGCAGACCAATGCTCATGGTTTCCTTCTCTTCCGGGTTTGGATAAACAACGGTAGGAAAATTTCCATCCGGTTCGGCCTGTTCGTCTACAATGTTCACATTGGTGAACCCGAATGCTTTAAGTACAGCAGGAACAAGCTTGATGCCTGTGCCGTGGATCGGAGTGTACACGATCTTAAGGTCGTGTTGCTTCGCGATCACTTCAGGATATACGCTCAGCCCTTTAACCATTTCAGTATACGCTTCATCGAGCTCTTTTCCGATCAGGGTGATATTGTTTTCACCGCCGCTCCATTTTACATCATCAACAGAAGCGATCTTTTCTACTTCTTTGATCACATTCTTGTCGTGTGGCGGAACAAGCTGACCACCATCAACCCAATAAGCTTTATATCCATTGTATTCTTTCGGGTTATGCGACGCCGTACAAACCACACCGCCTTTACATTTCAGATGGCGGATGGCAAAAGACAGTTCTGGTGTTGGGCGAAGGCTTTCAAACAGGAACACCTTTAATCCGTTTGCCGCAAAAACATTAGCAACAGTTTCAGCAAAAAAGCGGCTATTGTTACGGCTGTCATGCGCGATCGCCACGCGCACTTCTTCACCCGGAAACGATTCTTTCAGATAGTTGGCATATCCCTGTGTGGCCATACCAACGGTATATTTGTTCATACGGTTGGTACCGACGCCCATGATGCCCCGCAAACCACCTGTACCAAACTCCAGGTTGCGGTAAAACGAGTCTGCCAGATCTCCTGAATTGGATGCCTGTAATTTCCTGATCTCATCTTTCGTGGCTGCGTCAAAATTTCCCTGCAACCATGTGTCTACTTTCTGCTGAATGGCAGTGTCCATAGTGTAAGTTTAATGTGATTGATTTGGGGCCTGAAGTTATTGATTTTTAGCTAAGAGTTAAAAAGAGAAAAAAGAGGATATGTTTTTTTTGTACCCGTATTTTTGATGAATGGAAATGGCTACCATTCGATCCGGACCGCTCGTGATATTGTCTTCTCCCCTTTCCCGGGCGACAGAAGCCCGCAGAAGCTATAAATATCTGGCAAAGCTGATGATCGGCCTTGTTCTGGTCTTGTCCTCTTTTGTCCTTTTTGCCCAGGATACGGATACAGGAACTGTGTCTGATTCTTCAGTATCGTTTAACCGGAAGAAACGAATCACCTGGGTAGCTGCGGCCAATGCCGGCTTTTACGCAGGCTCGCTGGCTGCACTCAATGCAGCCTGGTACCAGGGATATCCCAGAAGCGGATTTCATACATTCGATGATAGCCGCGAGTGGTTGCAGCTTGACAAGGCCGGTCATGCCTGGACGGCCTACACAACCGGAAAGTATCTGACCAGTATGTGGGAATGGGCAGGGCTCCCGCACAAAAAAGCTGTGTGGGTAGGCGGATTAAGCGGCGCCACTTATCTCACCGTGATCGAATTTCTTGACGCCTACTCTGCTGAATGGGGATGGAGCTGGAGTGATATCGGTGCCAATATGTTTGGTTCTGGTCTTTTTGTTGGCCAGGAGCTGCTTTGGAACGAACAAAGGATCCAGCTGAAGTTTTCCTTCCACCCTTCCAGCTATAAAGACCCTATGCTTGATTCACGAGCTGATAATCTTTTCGGCAAACCCTGGTATGAAAGAATGCTGAAGGATTACAATGCCCAGACATACTGGCTGAGTGCAAACCTCAGATCATTCTTCAAGCAAAGCAATCTTCCTGAATGGCTAAATGTGGCAGCCGGCTACGGCGGCGATGGAATGTTTGGAGGATTTGAAAATAGCTGGACAGATAACAACGGAAACATCGTTTCCAGATATGATATTCCGCGAAAACGCCAGTTCTATATCGCTCCGGATATTGATTTCACAAAGATAAAAACACGGAGCAAATTCCTCCGGACAACGTTTTCACTGCTGAATGCCTTCAAATGTCCTGCACCGGCATTAATGCTCGATAGTAAGGGGAAACTGAAGGCGTATGCGTTGTATTTTTAAAAGGGAATTGATACCGGGCTCATCTTTTTAACTGAGCGGCGAAGGTCCCCGAAGATTACGCGGATCCATCACTCCTTTTTACGGATCTACCTTTTGCAATGAACCAGTCAATATTATTGATTAAGCTGATCCCGCAGATGATTTCCTCGTAACAGCGACTGATCTGCGGCATCTGCACTAACAAAGCAATAGAAATTCAGATCGAACAGCTATTCAAACTATCGCGAGCTAAAATCCGCGAAATCTGCGGGAACCTTCGCCGTTCAGTTAAAAGATATGTGTCCTAACGGTAAGGTTGAAACCATTGACCGGTGCAAAACGCTGAAGACCGCATTGACAGATCAGGTAAGATAAGCTCCTAAAACCCGCTTCTCATTCACTTCAACAAAGATATGCTCCTGCAGTGTCGTCGACAGGCTTACACCCACATAATCCGGCCGTACGGGGAATGAATTGTGGCTTCTTTCCACCAGTACCAGGGTCTGTATCTTTCTGGGATGATGATCCAGGAATGGCTTTAATGCGTACAGCAGCGTTTTCCCGCTATTCGCCACATCATCAACAATAATGATCACTTTTCCGTTGAAATCCGCCTGGCGGTCAAGCTCAACCTCTTTGGGCGCACGTTTGTCCAGTTTAATACTGAACAACTCAGTTTTTATCTGCGTCGCAAACTCTCCGATCAGGTCCCGGATATTCCGGGCAATCACACTCCCGCTCTCTTCGATCCCCACGATGATCAGTTCTTTTTCTTCCGCATTATTCTCCAGTATCTCGAGGGCCATACGGCGAAGCTTCTTTTCGGCAACTGATTGATCGAGTATATAATTCTTTGCAGCCACGTATTTTCTTGTTTTAAGCCACGTAAAATTGCCATGAGGATAACAATCTGTGGCAAAGACGATTAAAACTGTATTACAAGCCGTAAATTAGCACTTGTAATTGATTGCTATGCAAATTGCACAACAAATTTTATTTATCCTTATCAGCGGTGCCGCGGTCTTATTTTTCAGTAAGAATGCGAAGCAGATCTTCCGTAATATCCGTTTGGGCAGAGATGAGATCATCAATGACCAGCCGGGTCGTCGCTGGAGGAATGTCTTGCTGCTAGCCTTCGGTCAGAAGAAAATGTTCCGAAACCCCACCGTGGCCGTGCTGCATTTTTTCGTATATGCCGGGTTTGTGATCATCAACCTCGAAGTGCTGGAGATCGTACTGGATGGCATCTTTGGCACGCATCGTCTTTTCGCTGCACCTTTAGGCGGATTGTATACGTTCCTGATCAATTCGTTTGAATTGCTGGCAGTGCTTGTGATCATAGCCTGCGCAATATTCCTCATCCGCAGGAACATTATCAAACTCCGCCGTTTTATCAGCAAAGACCTGGATGGATGGCCAAGAAGCGATGCAAATTATATTCTTGCGACAGAGATCATCCTCATGACCTTATTTCTCACGATGAATGCAAGCGATACGCTCCTGCAAAACCGTGGTGTTGGTCATTACGCAGATCATCCGACCGGCAATTTCCTGTTTTCCCAGATGCTTCACCCTTTGCTTGACGGTGTGGGCAATGGTGGGCTCGAAACGATCGAAAGGATCTGCTGGTGGTTGCATATCATTGGTATCTTCGGGTTCCTGAACTATCTGCCTTATTCAAAACATCTTCATATTATTCTCGCATTTCCCAATGCCTACTTTGCCAAACTGCAGCCGATGGGCAAAATGGAGAATATGCCTTCGATACAAAACGAAGTATTGTATGCAATGCAACCCGAACTCGCACCAACCGGCGGAGAGACAGAACCACCAAAGAAATTCGGTGCGAAGGATGTATCAGATCTGAGCTGGAAGAACCTGCTTGATGCATATAGCTGCACGGAATGCGGCCGCTGTTCCGCTGCCTGTCCGGCCAATCTGACCGGCAAAGCACTCTCGCCAAGGAAGATCATGATGGATACGCGTGACAGGGCCGACGACATCGGCAAGATCATGAACGACAATAAGGGTGAGTTCAAAGATGATGGGAAAAGCCTGCTGCATGATTATATCACTGTTGAAGAACTCAGGGCCTGCACTACCTGCAATGCCTGTGTACAGGAATGCCCGGTAAGCATTAACCCGCTTGATATCATCCTGCAGCTTCGCCGCTATCTCGTCATGGAAGAAAGCAATTCCCCCCAGGAATGGACGTCTATGTTCGGCAATGTTGAAAATAACTTTGCGCCATGGAAAGTCTCCCCGGATGACAGAGATAAGTGGACAACGGAAATATCCGGATAAACCTCACTGTATTTGAAGTTTGACAGTTTAAACGTTTAAAGTTGATCACCATTTTCAGCGCTCACATAACAACTATTAAACTACTAAACCTTAAACTATCAACCTTTCAAACTTTGTTATCGCTGATCAATCTTTATGCACGAACTTCTTTCACTTAACGTCAGACAAAAGATCAGTCTTTCTACGCAGGAAGAAGAATTACTGAAAACATTCTTTATTCCAAAGAAGCTTCGCAAGAAGCAGTTCCTTCTGCAGGAAGGAGAAGTTTGCCAGTATGCCGCCTTCGTTGAAAAAGGATTACTTCGCTCTTATACCGTAGATAAAAAAGGAAACGAACATATCCTGCAATTCGCAATGGAAGGCTGGTGGATCTCTGATCTCTTCAGCTTTTATAGCGGGGAACCTTCCGTGTATATGATCGAAGCGATGGAAGATGCTGAATTACTGCTGATAAAAAAAGACAGGTATGAAGACCTTCTGCAAGCTATCCCGTCAATGGAACGGTACTTCCGGTTGCTTTTGCAGAACAACCTCATTGCAACACAACGGCGGTTGAACGATAAGCTTAGCCTGCCTGCGGAAGAACTTTACCTGAAGCTGATCGACACCTGCGACAGCATTCCCCAACGCGTTCCGCAACACATGATCGCTTCATTCCTGGGCATCACCAGGGAAACACTTAGCCGCATCCGGAAACAGCTTTCATCCTCTCACAAGAAGTGATATCCGGTTACGGACTATTGCTATCCGGTACACTGTGGTGTAAAATTGGATGAAAATCATCTGCGCCACTGTGCGGCGTTCCACTTACCATCACCCTTTTTTGTAAATTGCAAGAGGCATACATGCTCTTCACGATATCGGAATATCGTTATAAACCCTACCTCCTTTTGCCGAAAAGTTGTCTGATGCGCTGCCACCTTTGCCTGAGGTTTTACGAGATGTTCACGAGATGTTCACGAGACATCTGTTTGATCTTTCACCGGGATACAGTACTTGTTTCGATACGGACCAAACAATCGTCCTTTATAAGCAAGGCAGAATTATCCGCTTAAAGCAAACACGGCTGAAACACCCTTGCCGACGGCATGATACAGTCTATCAGCATTTTATTGTTTTTACCGGATGGAAATAGTCAAAAACCATGGTTAAAGACAGTGGTTCCTGACAAAAGTGACATTTATCACGCTGATTAGTTATCATACATCATTGGAGCATGCCCGCTGTCAGTGTAGCTTTGTTAAATAAGCGAATGGTAGCGGTCTGCTCGGTTCGCCTTAACCCGGGCCGGGGGAAGCGGTCCATTGTCAGGATACTATGGCAACACAACAAACAATAGCAATCATTGGGGCATTGGAAGAAGAGGCGAAAACAGCCATTGCTTCTCTTACAGGAAGCGGATACAGGCTGCTTCTTTTTTGTAAAGAAGAGCAGCTGTCAACGCTCTCCTCTTTTGCATCGGGCAAACAATTTGAGGGAATCGATCTTGAATGGATGAGTTGCCCGATCGAAGCAAGCTGGGAAGCAGATCTTATACTCTTATCCGTCCCTGGTAATGAAGTTGCAGAAGTTGCAGCAGCCATCCGCGACGTGGCAATAGGGAAGCCTGTCGTTGACATTCGTAAGGATGGGACGGAATTGAGCGAACTTCAAACGCTTCTTCCCTATTCTTCAATTGGTAATGCCGTCCCGGACTCCATTTTATCGTCAATAAAAAAATTTCTAAATCAGCATTAAACAAACAAACATGAAAATAGCATTGATCGGAGCCTCAGGCTTTGTAGGATCACATATTCTGGAAGAGTTGATTTCCCGTGGTCATCAGGTGACGACTATCACGCGTCACCCCGAAAAGATCAAAGTGCAGAACACATTGGTGAAGAATGTAAAAGGAGATGTTAGCAATGTGGAAGAGCTGGCTGGTGTATTAAAAGGACATGATGTGGTCATCAGCTCCTATAATCCGGGCTGGGCAAATCCTAATATATACGAGGATTTCCTGGGTGGTGCACAGGCGATTCAACAGGCTGTTAAGACATCCGGTGTAAAGCGTTTGATCGTGATCGGTGGCGCTGGAAGCTTGTTCGTTGCACCAGGTATTCAGCTGGTTGACACCCCACAGTTTCCTGCTGAATGGAAACCCGGAGCCCTGGCTGCCCGTGACTACTATAATATCATTCAGAAAGAACAGGAACTTGACTGGACATTCCTGAGCCCTGCCATCGAAATGCACCAGGGCACGGCAGGCACACGTAAGGGCGTTTACCGAACAGGGAAAGATAATCCGGTATTTGACGAAAACGGAAGAAGCGTAATTTCAGTGGAAGATCTCTCGATCGCCATTGTGGACGAAGCAGAGAAAGGGGCACACAAAAAAGAAAGGTTTACTGTCGCCTGGTAACCATTTCCTCACCTTTTCCTCATCTAACCGATCTTATGAACAGGCGTCACTTTATAACAGGAGTAGCAGCTATGAGCACATTAGCAGGATTGAAAAAATTTACAGATGAACTCGACCGGCAGGACCAGCGGATGCCTGTGCTTTTTATGGGGCACGGCTCTCCGATGAACGGCATAGAGAATAATGAATTCAGCCGGACATGGGAGACAATGGGAAAGGAATTGCCTGTACCCCGGGCAATACTCGTCATATCCGCTCACTGGCTTACAAAAGGAACGCATGTCACAGCAATGGATCATCCTTCTAC
Organism: Terrimonas ginsenosidimutans; assembly: GCF_022012415.1. Classification (GTDB taxonomy): domain Bacteria; phylum Bacteroidota; class Bacteroidia; order Chitinophagales; family Chitinophagaceae; genus Terrimonas_A; species Terrimonas_A ginsenosidimutans. The sequence goes on along the minus strand of NZ_JAKLTR010000022.1, from coordinate 55,114 downwards.
CATTCATGACTTTGGAGGCTTTCCGCAGGAACTGTTCGATGTACAGTATCCCGCTCCCGGTGATCCGGCACTTGCTGCAGAAACAAAGGCGCTCATCCAGACAACGAATGTGGGATTGAACCATGACTGGGGACTTGATCACGGAGCCTGGTCTGTTGTAAAACGCATGTATCCCGAAGCGAAGATCCCGGTGATACAATTCAGTATCGACTATGCACAACCAGCTTCCTATCATTATGAACTGGCAAAACAATTAGCCGCATTGCGGAATAAAGGCGTGCTGATCATTGGCAGCGGAAATATTATCCATAACTTAAGAATGGTGGCATGGGATAAGATGGATGTTCCAAACTATGGTTACGACTGGGCGATTGAACTGCACGAGCTATTCAATCAGAAATTACTTAACGGAGATCATCAGGCGCTGATCAACTATGAGAAGTTAGGCGCCGCTGCAAAACTGGCTATCCCTACACCGGATCATTACTATCCGCTGATGTATGTGCTCGGGTTGCAGGACAAGAAAGATGAAGTTTCATTGTTTAATGATAAGCTGGTCGCGGGTTCGCTTAATATGACTTCTGTGAAGTTTTCTTAAAATAACCTGGCGTGAGGAGTATCGCAGAGGATGCAAAGAAACCGCAGAGGGCGCGATGAAAAGATCTCTTCGCGCCCTCTGCGGTTTCTTTGTGTCCTCTGCGATACTATTTCTTGTCCGTCAGTTCCTGCGGATTTTTATCGAGTTGATGCGCCGCATCTTTCTTCTTCCACATCTTCCAGATCTGGATCAGCGCGGTAATAGCAAAGATCCCTCCGATTATCCAGTTCAGCACATGTTGATTGTTATTGATCTTGCTTGCAATTAATAACCCACCGAAGATAAAGATGGCGTTGCCTGCCAATGTTCCCAGACCAATTCCAGCGATATAGGTATTGTAATGATCCTGGCGTGGCAATAAGACCTTCTTTGTAAAAAGAACAGTGCTCCATCCAAACCAGAACGGGATCTGTACAGGATTGACCGCACTCATCACCAGTCCCAATACAAATCTTGGCAACGTGCTGCTTAATATAATATTCTTCTCCACTTTAGGATGGGCAGCAGCATAGAAGCTGGAAATAGCCAATGCGAGTACGATCACCAGGGTTACCCATTCAAGGATCCGGAAGATCTTTTCCTGTTTGCGAACCCAATCCATTGCAACCAGGGATAACCGGACATAGACCACTTCAACCAGTAATGAACCGCAGGAAAACATAAGCGCCGAAGTAATTCCATCAGTGATCGCGATCTGCATCGCGGCAATGTTCAACGTGCCGAGCGGCAATGAACCAAGAAAACTCACCAGCATGCCTGTAAAGAAAATGCGGACTAAGGGATGCATGCTGCTCAGATTTTAGAATGGACGTTGATTTTTGGGTGTATCAGTATATACCGGATAAAGTTAAGATTTATCTGTTTCCGAGCGGTATCAATCATATTTCTCCAGCATTTTGAAATGCTTTCTTGCCTGCTTGAGAAAAGCGGATCCACGTTTGAAAGACCAGTATGGCGTGCCGTTCCGGTGATTATATCTACTGATCCGATATAGCGCTTTCCAGTGGCGGAGTATTTCTGCATATGCCTGCCACACATTCATGCCGCAGTCATAGATATGATTGGGCTCTGCACCACAACCATTGAACTCGATGATCTGAAAATTTTTACCAGCTTTCAGGTCCTCAATAGAAGCCGTTTTTATATCGTAACGGCCATAATAGAATTTACCGTTGTAGTGACTGAGTTCATCAAATACATTCCGCAGGCTCTCATTGATCTCATTCTTCAGGTTAATAAAATGTGCACCGCGGTTATGATTACCTGCATAAGAAAGATAAAAGGTCTCACCCCTGGGAATGATCCGCTGAAACCGGTGACCATGGCGGTGCTCCATCTCTTCCATCCTGAAACGGGCACGCGGATGGTTTTCGATCAGCGTCCTCAGGGATGATTCGCCATCACCATGAACCTGCAATAATTCCTTCTCAATAAATCCACTCACAACCCCTTTCTCCTGGTCAGGATAACGAAAATAGAATACACTGACTTCAACAGGATAAGTGATCATATCCTGAACAATATATTCAACAGGGATCCTGTCGTGGTACTTGATCAGCTGCTCTTCATTCTCGATCTTCCGGAAGAGAATTCCTTTCATCCCTACATCTGGTTTTACGATAAAGGGGAACGTAAAACCGGCATCAGCGATCTTCTTTTTTACTTCAGTAAAAGGAAGATCATGAAGAATATAGATGGTACGGGGTACAAGGTGCGGCGGCAACTGGTCATACATCTCTTTTTTGCCTTCTCCTTCAAATCCGCCAAATGTGATGGTTGGATTAGAAGAACTGAAGAACCACATGGAGCGGCTGCGAAGGCAGTACCACAACCACACAGGACCGATAGGTGCATAAAGTGCGTAGAACGGCCACAGCTCCCAGTTAAACAGTTTCTCAAAAAATTTCTTTATTCGCATGCAGGGTTGCAAAAATAAAACAAACAGCTTCAATTTCTTATGATTTGTCTTTAGATTTGAACAAATTTGACCTATGAGCGTTCCCACGGTTGCAGAATTATTCGCCAACGGAGAAAGTCCGGAGATCCTGTTCTGGGTAGGTTGTGCCGGAAGTATTGACCAGCGCGCCCAAAAGATCACCAAAGCATTTGTCACCATACTGGAGAAACTGGAGATCCGTTACGCGATCCTTGGAAAAGAAGAAATGTGCACAGGCGATCCTGTACGCCGCGCCGGGAACGAGTTCATGTTCCAGATGATGGCTTACCAGAACATCCAGGTGCTGAACAATTATGGCATTAAGAAAATTGTTACTGCATGCCCCCACTGCTTTAACGTCCTCAAAAACGAATACCCTGAACTGGGCGGTACCTATGACGTGATCCATCACAGCACCTTTTTACAGCAACTGATCGACGAAGGAAAGATCAAGATGAAAGAAGGTGGTTTGTTCAAAGGAAAAAAGATCACCTATCACGATAGCTGTTATCTCGGCCGCGCCAACAATATTTACGAAGCTCCGCGGAAAGTGCTTGAAGCCCTGGATGCAGAACTGGTGGAAATGAAGCGATGCCGCAGCAAAGGATTGTGCTGTGGAGCAGGCGGTGCGCAAATGTTCAAGGAAGAAGAGGACGGTTCGGTCCGCATTAATATTGAAAGAGGAAACGAAGCAATTTCAACCGGTGCATCAGTTATTGCCGCAGCTTGCCCATTCTGCAATACGATGATGACAGATGGCGTAAAACTGGCAGAAAAAGAAGACGCAGTAAAAGTGTTGGATATTGCGGAGCTGGTGGCAGAATCGATGAGCTGAGAGAAGGGCATTTACAAGGACGTCAGACAGCGGACGGTCGTTCTGGAAAGGAGCTCCTCCCGCACCAGGCTGGTCATTTTAAAGATGACCCTGCCTTTCTCACCACGCATACGACGAAAGCGCCTCATGCACTTCTATGGCTTCGCGTAATTTTCCCTTTGGAATAGGCACATAGATCACCGGCAACCGCCTCGAAGCAGAGTTAGCCCGTTCGTAAGTGATCTCCATGATATTGAACCTGCCCGTGTCACGGATATTCACCCGGCGCAGTCTTCGCTGGTCATCGCGAAAAGGACGTACACGGTCGCCGATCCAGACCTTATAGGTCGTAATTGAAATTTCCGGTATATGTTTCATTTTGAGACGCAATAATCTCCATGCAAAATGCTTCCATATTCCGCGACGGAAATAGCCCCATCTCCTGAACTTTTTCCACTCTTCAGCAGAGTATGTCCAGTGAACGAGAAAGACCTTCTGTTGTGTGTTAATATCCATTAATCAAATTCTGACGTAAATTAGCGGGATGAACCTTGAATACAAATACCTTCTTGACGGTAGTTTTGACCCGGATTCCCGCATATGGATCTATCAATCCAGCCGTATTTTTACGATAAGTGAAGCATTGGAGATCGAAGAGAGACTGAATTCATTCGCTGCTGACTGGAAAAGCCATGGCACACCTGTGAAAGGCGCGGGCTATCTGTTCTTCGGACAATTTATCATTCTTATGGCGGATGAGACCGCCCATGGCGTAAGCGGATGCAGCACTGACGGCTCCGTTCGTTTCATAAAGGAGATCGAACAGGAATTTAAAGTCAACCTGTTTGACCGGACCATGCTGACATTTGTCATAAAAGATAAGATCCAGCACCTGCCGCTGGCCCAACTTGGATATGCATTTCAGAATGGCTTCCTCGATGCAGATAGCCTTTACTTCAATAATACTGTTCAAACCAAACGAGAACTGGAAGAAAAATGGATCATTCCGGTAAAAGATAGCTGGCTGGCGAAAAGAATTCCGGTAGTGAGTTAATCTTACGGGGTCGCGATTACACCAGGCAGCCTGCGAAGAACAGACCGGCGTACAAGTAGCGCAGAGTTAAACCGTAACTGTCTATTTTCTCTTAACATCCATCAATGGATTTTTCTGAGGCTTATTCAGATTATATCCAAGGCTTAACCTGAAATTTCTTGTCGTGGTTGTATTATAGCTTTCAAGATTGAAGTTAGGGCCATAGGTGAACGTTCTGCTCCGCTGCTGCGTAAAAGGGTCGATCATATTCAATGTTACCGTCAGCCTCTTTTCAAAAAATTTCTTCTGTACACCTGTATTCATGCTCCAGTTCCATCTTGCAAACCCCTGTGGATTGGCAAACCTGTTCACTGTAAAACCTGTAGTGAAATTCAGGATATCTCTCGGCGTAAAGGTGGAACTGATATTGGAAGTAAACGAACCGCCATTGCGATAACGGTTTACCGTGCGGTCAAATAAACTGTATTCATTGAACGTGTAGCTTGCACTTAAGTTGGTCCGCCATTTTCTTGCGACCGTCACACCACCCCAGGTGCTTAACTCATACTCTTTTCTGCCATTGATATTTTCCCAGGAGATCTGCGTTTTTCCATCGGGCAACAAGGTGCGCACGCGACTGTAAATATCCTGCACGATGTTATAGCCGAGGCCTAAATTAAAAAAGTAAGCCCGGGATGACTTGCCGAATACGATATCAAAATTATCTGCTGTGGAAGCACGCAGCTTTTCATTTCCGAAACGGATATTGTACGGATCCGAGAAATCGATCGTCGGGTTCAGCTCATTGATACCCGGACGGCGGATGCTTCTTCTCCAGGATCCTGTAAGGCTGAGCTGATTATCCCAACGTTTGCTGATATTGGCAAAAGGCAGCCAGGTCCAGTAGCTGTTCCTCGCCTCACGCTGAGCTTTATACAGTTGAAATAGAATAGCCGTCTGCTCTGCGGAAACACCTGCAGTAATATTGAAGAGAGGGCCAAGATTCTGACGTAATCCCGCTCTGAAGTTCACTACGGATTGATGAAACCTGAAATGATTGCTCAATGCATCAAGTGGAGCACTGGTACCGTCCTGTTTCTTCAGATAACTCGCATCAACGATCACCAGGTTATTCGTGTTGGTATAAAATGTCCCGAGCGACAGGAACGTCTTCTGTGCAATGATCGGCCGGTCATAGTTCACCCGGATATTGTAACCCGTGTTACGACCTTTATTTACTTGCTGCTGAGTTGAATCAAGGCCGTTAGGCGTATGATCGGGATTAAAGAACTGCTGATAAAAATTGCGGTTACTGGTGTTTACAGAACGGTTGGCGTCTGCGATGACGCGCAATTGTTCGCCTGCGCGCTTAGTGCGCATCAGGTAGGACAAACTGAAAGAGGCATTGTAGGTCTCCCCTTCGCTGCGGATATTCCGCTCGCTCAAACGATAGATCTCATCAAAGCGGTTCAGATTCTTATACTCCGTCTGACTGTTATTATTAAAATCGCTGGAGTTGAATTGAACCACTGCATTCAATGATTGCTGCTTGCTGATATCATAGTCCATACTCGCCCTGAAATTCGGACGGACACTCTGGTTCGCATTACTGTTTTTCGTATTGAAGAAGTTCGCAGAATCTGCATAGATATTATTCCGGATGGAATAACCGCTTCCAACAAACCGGTTGTACCCGGCGCCGGCATTGATGTTCAGGGCAAGCCCCTGTTTCCGGTAGCTATAACTGCCGTTCATACTGGCTTCTCCTCTTGACCCGCCAGATATGCTTACGCGTCCACTCTTTCCTACCCTTCCTTTTCTCGTAACGATATTGATCACACCTCCCTGTTCATTGGCATACTGTGGTGGCGGGTTCGTCATGACCTCGATCTTTTCGATGGCGCTGCCCGGCATCGACTCCAATAGGTCCTGCAGCTGCTGCATACTCAGCTGGACGGGCTTATCATCGATCATGATCATCGGCTCTTTGCCCCGTACAGAGATCTTGCCATCGCCGTCCTTCGTAACCAGCGGCACACTGGCCAGCAGGTCACTCGCATTGCTACCCGCGCTTAGGGGCGATTCAGCCGCATTAAAGGTCAGGTTGCCGTCTTTGGATTCGATCAGTGGTTTTTCCGCATACACCACCACCATTTGCAAATTCTCAGATGATTTAGCCCGAAGGATGAGATCCGGCAGGTTGAAGTCAGCCCTTTCCGCCCTGACATGGATGCTGTCGATCAGCAGCGGCTGAAAGCCGACATAACTGATGCGAAGCTGGTATACATCGAAGGGGAAATTCCGGAACCCGAAGGACCCGTCTGCTGTAGAAAGCGAACTGAAACGGATCATACTATCCTGCAAAGAGATCAATTCAACTGAGGCATTATCAACAGGTTTATTCCGCTCGTCCATAACATTGCCGGAGAGCAGACCCCTGTTATCCTGGCCATACATGGCCGTGCTGGCCAGGAGGCCAAGTAAAAGCGCAAATATTCTCAACGTGGTGATATTCGGTTTGGTTAAACAGGCGGTCAGAAATTTCACCGGATAAATCCTGACGGTCAAAACCTTTGCGGCCTCCCGGCTGTTTATTCTCCCGGACTTATCTGAATCCTAACCCCTCCTGCGGTCTAAAGATAACCCAGAGATGTTAGATGTTTTACGGCTGAATTTCCTGTGCTTTAGATAATTTTCAGGAGTGCTGACATCCTGTCATATTACCGGGCTTTTCTTATATTTGCGACGGTATTGATGGATGTTACTGATCCTGATCGGTCCGATGGTTACAACTGACTGCCAAAGGTCCGGCGCAGGAAGCGGGCTGATAGACCACGAATTGGAAGAAAATGGCGCGGTCAGGGCTGGCATCGATCAGAAAGAGGAGATTTTCAACAATAAGCACGACTCAAAGAAAATAAAAAACGGAATGTTTGATCTGGTAACTGGTTCAATTTCAAAGACTGAAGGTAGCAAGACGCAGGATGAGACCCGGCAGGGTGAAGCTTATGCTCCATTTGCGGGTGACCCGAATTTATATAAGAAAAGGTTTTATATCGAAAGCTATGGCTGTCAGATGAATTTCGCTGATAGTGAGATCGTCGCATCGATTCTGAACCAGGAAGGCTTTGGTGCTACGCGAAACCTGGAAGAAGCTGACCTTATTTTCATCAATACCTGTTCCATCCGTGAAAAAGCAGAGCAGACGGTCCGTAAGCGGCTTACCGAATTCCGCAAACTAAAGGAAAAGAAAAGAGGCATGCTGATCGGTGTGCTGGGCTGTATGGCTGAAAGGCTGAAAGCAAAATTCCTGGAAGAAGAGAAACTCGTGGACATGGTGGTGGGCCCGGATGCATACCGGACCCTTCCCGGACTTGTAGAAGAAGCCGGAACAGGGCAGAAAGCGATAAACGTTCTGCTAAGCCGGGATGAGACCTATGCAGACATTTCTCCCGTTCGCCTCGACAGCAACGGCGTTTCCGCTTTTGTCAGCATCATGCGCGGCTGCAATAACATGTGCGCCTTTTGCGTAGTACCTTTTACCCGCGGACGCGAACGCAGCCGTGATACAGCCAGCATCGTGGCGGAATGCCGCGATCTGTTTGAAAAAGGCTATCGCGAAGTCACACTGCTCGGACAGAATGTAGACAGTTACTATTACAACAACGAAAGCGCCGGTGAACAGATCACGTTCGGTAAACTGCTTGAACAGGTTGCCCTGATCTCGCCCCTGCTTCGTGTGCGCTTCTCTACTTCGCATCCAAAAGATATTACGGATGAAGTGTTATACACCATGGCGAAGTATGAGAACATTTGCCGGTACGTCCATCTTCCTGTACAAAGCGGATCAACGCGCATGTTACAGTTAATGAACCGGACCTATACACGCGAATGGTATATGGCAAAAGTGGATCGTATCAGGGAGATCATGCCAGACTGCGGCATAAGTTCAGATGTGATCGCAGGATTCTGCACCGAAGAAGAAACTGACCACCAGGACACGCTGGACATTATGGAATACAGCCGCTACGACCTGAGCTACATGTATTTCTACAGCGAACGGCCGGGAACACTCGCGCAAAGACGTTATAAAGACGATGTCCCGGAAGACGTGAAAAAAAGACGCCTCCAGGAGATCGTAGATATGCAATACAAACTTTCGCTGGAGAGCAATCAAAGAGACCTTGGCAAAACTTACAAAGTACTGATCGAGGGAACCAGCAAACGAAGCGACGCTGACTGGATGGCGCGGAACTCGCAGAACAAAGTGATCATCTTCCCGAAAGAAGCATACGATCTCAAGCCCGGCGACTATGCCATGGTGAATGTGACCGAATGCTCAAAAGCTACATTATTGGGAAAGATCGTAGAAACAATATAACCAACAGACCTGTCTGTTAAAACAGAAGAGTATAAGTAACACGAAGAATTTTAAAACTGAAGAATGGATATTCAATCAATCAAAAACCGCTTTGGCATTATCGGAAATTCGCCGGCGCTCAACTATGCATTGCAGGTTGCCGCGCAGGTAGCAAATACGGATCTTACCGTGTTGATCAATGGTGAAAGCGGGGTTGGTAAAGAGGCATTTTCGATCATCATACACACTTTATCCAACCGCAAACACAATCCCTTTATCGCAGTTAACTGCGGCGCTATACCCGAAGGCACGATCGATTCGGAATTGTTCGGCCACGAAAAAGGATCATTCACCGGTGCGGTTGACAGCCGTAAAGGTTATTTCGAAACGGTAAACGGTGGAACTATCTTTCTGGATGAGATCGGTGAAATGCCGCTGGGAACACAAGCCCGTCTTCTCCGTGTACTCGAAGCCGGTGAATACATCCGCGTGGGTTCGTCCAAAGTACAGAAGACCGATGTCCGCGTGATCGCCGCAACGAATAAAGACCTGATGCAACTTGTGCAGCAGGGTAAGTTCCGCGAAGACCTCTATTATCGTTTAAGCACCGTGCCGATCCGCGTGCCGGCATTGCACGACCGGAAAGAAGATATTCACCTGCTGTTCCGTAAGTTCGCTGCCGACTTTGCCGATAAATATAAAACAGCATCTGTTCAGCTGGATGAGGAAGCGAAAACGCTGTTAATTAATTATCCCTGGCCCGGTAATGTGCGCGAATTGAAGAATATTGCAGAGCAGATCTCTGTTCTTTCTATTGATAAAAATATTACCGCAAAAGAACTTAGCCGTTTCTTACAACCATATTCCAACAATCGTCTGCCTGCGGTAACTGCAGGCAACACCGGAAGCATTGGCAACGGACAGGATTTTGCGAATGAAAGGGAGATCCTGTACAAGCTCTTTTTTGATATGAAGAAGGACGTCACAGAACTAAAACGTCTGTTCCTGGAAGTATTGCAGAACCCTTCCATGGTTCCGAAAGACCCTTCCTTCCTGAACGAATTAAAAGAGCTGAAGACCAATGAAAACGTTCAGCCATTCTTTATGCAGCCTTCCATGCAAAGTAATGCAACAGCGCAACCGATGCTCGTTCATAACAATGCCGGTAACGCAGTACATGACGAAATTCACGAGCATGAAGAAGTAGAAGAAAGCCTGAACATCATGGATAAGGAAAAAGAACTGATCATTAAAGCGCTGAAAAAGCATAAGAGCAAACGGAAAGATGCCGCCCTCGATCTTGGCATCAGCGAAAGAACGCTCTACAGAAAACTCAAAGAATACGACATCGACGAATAAACCGGAATAACGCATTTTCTTTTATGCTCACAAAACGATCAACAAAAATCTTTCTTTCCGCGAGCCTGCTGGCGCTGCTGGCTCTTGCATTCAGCAGCATTCAGCTTACAGGTTGCGGCGTTTACAAGTTCAACGACATCAACGTTCCTGATTCGGTCAAAACCATCAGGATCGCACCATTCGAGAACAGGGCTTCCTATGTAAACCCCCAACTGGCACAATCGCTGGCCGATCGGCTTCGTCAGAAGATCGTGGGCCAGACACGTCTTCGCCAGACAAACAACACAAATGCTGACTGGGAGATCTCAGCAACGGTCACCAACTATTCATTCAGCACATCAGGTATCTCCCAGGGCCGCGAAGCCACCAACCGTCTCACCGTCGGGGTACACATCGTGCGCGTTGCCACCAAAAGCGGCGACTCTAAAGAATACGATGTATCCCGGAACTTTGAATTCAACGCATCACTCTCTATCCAGCAGGCGGAATCCCAGCTTCGTGATGAGATGATCAGGGGGGTGACGGATGATATTTTTAACAGGCTTTTCTCCGACTGGTAAACGCGAATGTTTCCCGAATAGCCGCGAATGGCCGCGAATGTTCGCGAATAGAGCCTGAAATGTGAACATAAATTATAGAAACGAAAAGAGAGTTATGCATCATAGCTCTCTTTTCTTATTTGAAATATACCATGCAATTTGGGTGCATTCGCGAACATCCGCGGCCATTAGCGATTCATTCGCGTTTTCGCGTATTCGTGTATATTTGCATTTTTAAAATTTTATCAGATGGAGGCTATCACTCAACTGACATATGCACTAACCGGAAAAGAGAAGCTGGCGGATTGCAGCGAATCTGAATTGCGGAAGATGGTGCGCCTCTATCCTTTTTTTGGCCCTGCACAGGTGTTGCTTGCAAGAAAGACAAAAGATGAACAACAGGAAGAAGCAAAGGAGATCGCCGCAAGTGCGTCTTTGTTTGTACCGAACTCACTGTGGTTTGACCGATTGATGAGCGGACAGGTAGAACAGCCTCTTGCGGATGATGCAACAGTGATCCCGCAGGATACTGTGTTGGAAACGCCGGCAACAGCAGAAGAAGTAATTGAACAGGTTTCGGTGGAAGAATATCAGGAAGAGACAATAGACACTGTGCTCCCTGAAGAAACAGTGATGGAAGAACCGGCTACAGAAGAGGAAGTGATCGAGCAAAGGTTTGAAATGCCGTCGGCCGAAGAGCCCGGAGAAACAGATATAGCTGAAGAGATCGTTCCGCACGAGGTGGTTCCCGAAAAACAGGTTGTTGAACATAAATTTCAACTGCCTACTCTGCAGGATGAAGCAGACCTGGAAGAGGAAGAGAATATAGAAGATGCAGGTGTTTCAACAACTGTCGAAGACATTGTAAAGGAGAAGATGCCCGAACTGGAAGGCCTGCCTCCCATCCCATCCTTCAAGATCGAAGCGCTTCCGGCAGGCAAAATGGAACTGAGCTTTGAGCCCTATCACACGGTGGATTACTTTGCGTCCCAGGGGATCCGGTTCAAAGATGATGACAAACCGAAAGATCGCCTGAGCCTGCAGCTCAGAAGCTTTACGGAATGGCTGAAAACGCTCAAAAAAGTACCAGACGCAGAAATGTCTGTGGGAGCAACCCGCCAGGAAGAGAAAAAAGTGGAACAAATGGCCCAGGTTTCCATTGCAGATCCGGCCGTTGTGACCGAGGCAATGGCGGAAGTATGGGAAAAACAAGGCAATACAGTAAAAGCGATAGAGTTATACAAAAAATTAAGTTTGCTTGATCCAGACAAAAACGCTTATTTTGCAGCCAAAATCGAACATTTAAAGCAATTGTGACATGTCTATCTTATTTGTGATCCTGGTTATTCTGGCTTCAGTTGTACTGGCGCTTTTCGTTTTGATCCAGAACCCGAAAGGTGGTGGTCTGGCGGGAAATATCGCTGGTTTCAGCAACCAGTTCATGGGTGTAAAACAAACCACGGACGTATTGGAAAAAGGAACCTGGATCTTCGCTGGCATCATCGGCGTTCTTTGCCTCGTCTCTGCCCTCTTCATCCGCAATGGTGACGGTGGCGATGGCCTGCCAAACAGCATCGATAAAGCAACAGGCGCTCCGGCTCCTGCTGGTTCTCAGGCACCATCCAGCAGCACCACTACTTTCCCTGCAGCACCAACTGGCGATAGCGTTCCTAAATAAGTTATCGTAACATAATATTTAAAACCCTGTCTGAAAAGACAGGGTTTTTTGTTTAATTTGTCCGCAACTATGAAAAAGAAAATACTTCTTATTGCTGCCGGTATTATCCTTCTGCTTGTTGTCTTTTTCGGATGGACATTCTTTGGACCTGCTGTTCATTCTCCTGAAAACAAATACCTGTACGTCCGCACAGGCGCAACCTATAATGATGTCACCGACAGCCTTGTAAAAAATGAGATCATAGGAAGCAAGACCTGGTTTGGCATTGCCGCAAAAATGGCCGGCTACAGCACGATCAAACCGGGACGCTATGAGATCACAAAAGGCATGAGCCTGATCGGCCTGGTAAGAAAACTCAAAAACGGAACGCAAAGCCCGGTAAGCATCGTCATCACCAAATTCCGGACACGCGAAGTCCTGGCAGGCCGGATGGGACGTGCACTTGAATGCGATTCCACCGACATACTGGCTTTCATGAATGATCCCGATTCCCTGAAGCAGTTCGGGTTGGATACAAACAACGTTATGGTGATGGTCATGCCACTCACCTACGAAATGAAATGGAATACATCCCCTTCCAGGATCTTCCGGGAATTCAATACAGCCTGGAAAACATTCTGGACAAATGAACGCAAAACGAAAGCAGACAGCCTCGGGTTGACTCCGGCACAGGTCTCCACACTTGCTTCTATTATAGATGAAGAGACGAACGCGGCATCTGACAGGCCAAATATCGCCAGCGTTTATCTTAACCGCATCAGGACCGGCATGCCCTTACAGGCAGATCCAACCGTTAAGTTCGCAATGCGCAACTTCGCTCTGAAACGTATTTATGAAAAGCAATTGCTTACTCCATCGCCTTACAATACATACATGAATAAAGGCCTCCCCCCAGGCCCGATCTGTACACCTGCAGAACATACCATCGATGCAGTATTGAATGCGCCGAAGACGGATTATATCTACTTTGTAGCAAGTGCTGCTTTTGACGGAACACACGTGTTCACCAGTAATTATAAAGACCATATGGCCTATGCCCGTCTTTATCAAAAGGAATTGAATAACCGCAACGTGAAATAAGAAACATGAAGATCATCACCCGGTTTAAAAGAGAACTGATCACTTCAGAGCCAGCCAGTTTCCTCGTCAGGAAAAGCAAGAAGGTCATCCTTCCCGGCTTCCAGGGCATTCCCCTGTATGATGTGATCCGCTTCTTTATGGAACAGATGAAAAAAACCGGGTTTACCGAAAGAGCCTCAGCTATCGCGTTCAACTTCACAATGGCCATCCCCCCTGCGGTGATCTTTTTGTTTACACTCATTCCCTATCTGCCCATCTCAAAGCAATTCATCTTTCAGATGTTCTCCCTGATCAGGGATGTAGTACCGGGAGAAAAGAACAACCATGGATTGATCACCTTTTTATCAGACATCCTGAATAAACCGCGCACAGGTCTCTTATCAACCGGTTTTATCCTTGCCATGTTCTTCTCCTCAAATGCCATCATGGGGATCATGCGTTCATTTGACAAAAACTATGTCGGTTTTAAAAAAAGAAAAGGCCTCCACCAGCGGAGCATGGCGCTGCGGCTCACATTTATACTGTTCATCTTGTTCTTTATCACGATCATTTTACTGATCATGCAGGGCGCCGTATTGAGATGGCTCGGCATCACCAATGAAACCGTGATCTCCCTGATCCACAATCTGCGCTGGCTGCTGATCGTTGCCATGTTCTTCTTCTCTATTTCCTTTATTTACCGGTATGCGCCGGCCGTTCATAAAAGATGGCGGCTGATCAACCCCGGATCCATACTGGCGGCATTTCTCATGATCGTGTTCACAGCCGGATTCTCCTATTGGGTCAGCAACTTCTCTAATTATAATGAACTCTACGGGTCTATCAGTACTGTACTGATACTCATGTTGTTGATCTATTTCAACTCGCTGGTGTTGCTGGTCGGATTTGAGCTGAATGTGAGTATAAATTCCCTGAAGTACGAAGTGGATGAAAGGAATAAAAATCTTGCGGGAGGGAACCTTCCTGCATAATTTTTGCTCACCTTTGATATATACAACCTGACTTTAACCAAGATCATTTAATAATTATTAAAACCGAGCAAGTATGAAAAAGATCCTTATGGCCGCCCTGCCTGTTGCAGCGATTGCCTTTATGGCTTTCAAATCGATTTCAGATCCGCTTACCATTGGCTCTACCCTTCCCTCTGCTGAAACAAAAATGAAGGATATTACCGGCAAGGAAGTATCATTCAAAGATGCCATGAAGAAGAACGGCCTGCTGGTGATGTTTAGCTGCAATACCTGCCCTGTTGTGAAAAAATATCAATCAAGAACGCTTGACGCCGCCAAACTGGCCGCCGGCAAGAACATTGGCGTGATCCTGCTGAACCCGAACGAGGCTACCCGAACTGCCGGCGACTCTTATGAAGATATGCAGTCCTATGCCAAAGAGCAGGGCTATGACTTCAACTATGTGGTTGACAATAACTCCGCAATGGCTGATGCATTTGGAGCAACCCGCACGCCGGAAGTATTCCTGTTCGACAAGAACAATAAACTCGTTTATCATGGCGCGATCGATGATAATCCCAATGCAGCCGACCAGGTTGGCCGCAAACACCTGGATATCGCGATCAATGAACTGGTGACCGGCAAGTCGATCGAAACACCAACCACCAAATCAGTTGGCTGTACCATTAAACGGACAAAGTAAAGACTTCAAAAAAATCGGCGGACAATGTCCGCCGATTT
Organism: Terrimonas ginsenosidimutans; assembly: GCF_022012415.1. GTDB lineage: Bacteria > Bacteroidota > Bacteroidia > Chitinophagales > Chitinophagaceae > Terrimonas_A > Terrimonas_A ginsenosidimutans. The sequence goes on along the minus strand of NZ_JAKLTR010000022.1, from coordinate 40,026 downwards.
TTTTTGTGCAGTTTTATGGATTTTTTTTCGCATGGCATCCAAGTGAATACCAACACATCATTTCTAAACCCAAAATCAAGCTTATGTTATCCAACGTCGGTCTTAATCGTCTTATCATTCTTGGTTTTATGGCAATGGTAGGTTTCGCCATGGCTAAAAGTATTCAATCAGGAAGCAGTCTCGGCCTTGTTCTTTGTATCACAAGCCTCGGTGCCGCGGTTTATTTCTTATACCTGCTGGCAAAAATGAAGCAGGAAATGGAAGCGGAAGAAAACAGGTGATCCTACTGGAGTACCCTTGAAAATATAAACCAGGTCAAGCCCGATGGCCGAAGGGAAAGCCTTTATCGCGTAAAATCGTTAAATTATCAGGAAGAGAAATAAGGTTCATCCTTTCAGAAGGCCTTCGGCCATCGATTAACCTTGTCGCACCAAAACTCTTTACCGCAGTATAGCCATGATTTCTTTTTCCAGCTCTTCCTCGGAAAACTCCTTTTCGAAGAAGCGCCGGTAATTCTTTTTTGTATGGATAAATAAAGTGGCCGGAATAGCTCCTGACCATTTGGGGTCTACTTTCGGACAGAAATAATCCGCATTGGTTTCATCAAGCCAAACGGTTGGGTTCTGTATTTTCCGTTTCTTGATAAAGCTGTCCACCTTCGCCGGATAATCATCCTGCATATCAAGAGAAACAAACAGCAGTTTCACTCCTTTGTTCTTGTACTTCGCCGCCAGTTTTTCAAAGGCCGGCATTTCCGCGATACAGGGAATACAATAAGTGGCCCAGAAATTAATGATCAACGGTGTATTACTTTCCGCGATCGTCTTTTCGAGGTCAGTGATCTTTACGCTTTTAGTATGTTGAGCTTCTGTATTTGTGATCACACTCAGACAGATACAGGCCAGCAACAGGTATTTTCCACGCATAGTATTCTTTTAAAAGATCAAAGATCAGTCTTCTTCCCCGTTTTGTGCTTCAGCCCTGGCATTCCACCCTTTCCATTCTTCCATCAGGTGATGATATTGTTCATCTTCCATCCTTCGCTGAGCATAAAAACCAGCTTCGTTCTTCTGCCGGAATGCTTCGTACAATGTAACGGCACACGCCACGCTGATATTGAGAGACCGGATAATTCCAACCTGCGGAATAATAAAGTTGCCGTCTGCCAGTGCCCGCATTTCATCCGTTACACCGCTATGCTCATTCCCAAATACGAGCGCAATACTGTCCGTAAAATCTATATGATGTAAACTTACCGCGTCGCTGCTGAGATGTGTCGTTAAAATGCGTTTATACCTTGACCGGAGTTGTGCCACACAGGCATCAAGATCTTCAAACTGGTGGACCGTCAGCCATTTCGCCGCGCTTGAAGAACTCTTCGTTCCCCATTTTTTATGCCGGGGAATACGCGTATTAAGAATATAAATATCCTGCACGCCCACAGCATCGCAGGTACGCATCACAGCTGAAATATTATGGGGGTCGAACACATTTTCCAGAACGATCGTAAGATCAGGTTGCCGGTGAGACAACACTGATTCAAACTTCGCTTTTCTTTCAGGGGTCATATGGCGAAATTACGGGTTTGGAACGATGGTTGTTTAGTAGCTGGTGGATCAGCTGGCAGCGGCAGCTATGCCTCTTTTCCGTGGATCTCCGCCTCCCCTCCCGGATTTTTACTAAAATGCGGATATGAGACACATTGATCCTAAACGATTTGCGATAGTTTTTTTATCTTGCTCTTATATCAAGCCAATTTTGCTATGAAAAGGATTATCAGAAAGGTTTTAAAAATTACAGGTATTGTTTTGTTGGTGCTGATCGCGGCAGCTTTCATCATTCCGATCGTATTTAAAAAACAGATCACTAACCTGGTCAAGAAAGAGATCAATAACAATCTTACAGCCAGCGTCGATTTCAAAGACGTCAGCATTTCGCTCTTCAGGCATTTTCCTAAAGTGTCTATCGGCCTGGAAGATCTCTCCGTTGTTGGTACCAATGAATTCGCCGGCGATACCCTCGTGTCAGCAAAAAATATCGATGTCTCCGCCAACCTGATCAGCGTGATCAAAGGAAAAGATATCCAGGTTTCAGGCATCTTCCTCGAATCACCGAGGATCCATGCACTGGTTACAAAAGAAGGAAAAGCTAACTGGGATATTACCAAACCGTCTTCCGATACCACAACCTCATCGGACACCTCCGCCTCCGCATTCAAAATGAGTCTCAGCAGGTATGAGATCAATAATGGCTATATCTATTATGAAGATAAGACCGCGGGCATGAGTGCTGAGATCAAAGGATTGAACCACTCCGGAAGTGGCGACTTTACCCAGGACGTATTCACGCTGTCTACCCAAACAAAAGCCGACGGTGTAACCTTTAACTATGCTGGTGTGCCTTATCTCGCACAAACGCAAACAGGGGTTGGGGCTGACATCGAAATAGACAACCGAACAAGCAAATACACTTTCAAAACGGACGATATCAACCTCAATAACCTGAAACTTTCGGCTGACGGATTTTTTCAACTGGTGAACGATACAACCTATAACATGGATATCAACTTCAAATCACCTTCCAATGATTTTAAAGATATCCTCTCCATGATACCCGCTGTGTATAAAAATGATTTCGATAAGATCAAGACCACAGGCAGTGCGGCTTTTAACGGCTTTGTAAAAGGAACCTACAGCCCGGTTCAATTACCAGCGTATGATGTAAACCTGGAGATAAAAGATGGATTCTTTCAATACCCCGATCTTCCCAAGCCGGTAAAAAATATCCAGATCGCCTTGCGGGCCAGTAATAAAGATGGCCAGATGGATAACACCGTCATCAACCTTTCTAAAGGACACCTGGAAATGGGAAATGATCCATTTGATATTAAATTCATCTTCAAAAATCCCGGGACCATCCAGTATATTGATGCAGTGGCAAAAGGTAAACTAGATCTTTCACAGGTAACACAATTTGTCAAACTGGAAGGGAATACCAAGCTGGCAGGGATCATCGGTGCCGACATTTTTGCGAAGGGCTCAATGGCTGCATTACAGGCCCAGCAGGGAGATTTCAGCGCCGGCGGTTTCCTCGATATCCAAAAACTCTTCTATTCTTCCGATGCATTTCCACAGCCGATACAGAACGGTAATATGAAGATCCAGATCGCTAACTCCGGAGGCGCTGCTGATAATACAGAAGTGAACATCAGCTCAGGACATGTAGAAGTGGGAAAAGATCCGATCGACTTCACACTGAACCTGAAAAAGCCAATGTCCGCCATTGATTTCAATGGAACGGCAAAGGGTAGCTTTAACCTTGATAATGTAAAACAATTTGTTCAGTTCGAACCAGGCACAACGGTGACAGGCCTGCTGGACGCTTCCTTAAGCTTCGCAGGTAACAAAACCGCAATTGATAAAGGAGAGTATGATAAGATCAATCTCTCCGGTACTACTAACCTCAACAAGTTCAAATACGCATCGAAAGACTACCCCGGCGGCGTAGCCATCAGCAGCACACAGCTGAACTTTAACCCAAAGACCGTTTCTCTCGCGAATCTTTCAGGATCTTATCTCAACTCCAATTTTACAGCAAGCGGTGTGTTGAATAACCTGATCGGTTATGCATTGAAAAACGAACCATTACAGGGAACGATCAATGTTGGCGTTGATAAAATGAACCTGAACGACTGGATGGGAACAACCGCCACCACGGCCACTACGGCCGAAAGCACCCCGGCTCCTGCTTCAGCGGAACCTTTTCTTGTTCCAGGCGGACTTGACCTCGTATTGAATGCAAAAGCAGGCCAGGTAACTTACGACAATGTGAATTACAACAATATCAACGGCACCATCGCCCTTGCAGATGAAACAGTGAAGCTGCAGAATGTTTCCGCGAACGCGCTTGATGGCGAAATGACCTTCAATGGCTCTTATTCAACCAGGCTGAATAAAAAAGATCCCGCGATCGCGCTGAGCTATGATGTGAAAGATATCGACATTCAGAAAGCCTTTACCTCCTTTGTTACAGTAAAACAACTAATGCCGATCGGGCAATTCCTTGCAGGAAAACTTAGCTCTCAACTATCCGTAACGGGAACACTTGGAGGAAACATGATGCCGCAACTGAATAGTCTTACCGGTAAAGGAAATCTCCTGCTGCTGGAAGGCGCATTAAAGAAGTTTGCCCCACTGGAAAAGATCGCTACAACATTGCAGATCTCGGAACTTCAGTCCATCACCTTAAAAGATATCAGGAACTCCATTGAATTTGCCAACGGCAAAGTGCTGGTGAAGCCATTTACCATCAAGGTAAAGGATATTGAAATGCAGATCGGCGGCACACACTCTTTCGACCAGTCCATCGATTACATTGTTGCCATGAAAGTACCAAGGAAATATCTTGGCACGCAGGGAAACAACCTGATCAATGGCCTGGTGACGCAGGCAAACAACAAAGGCCTCGATGTAAAAATGAGTGAACTCATCGACCTCAATATCAAGATGGGAGGAAGCCTGACAAACCCTTCCATCAAAACTGACCTCAAACAAGTAGCAGGTGATGCCGTTGCAGATCTTAAGCAGCAGGCACAGGATTTCGCTCAGCAAAAGATCGACAGCGCTAAACAAACCCTGAAAGACACGATCACCGCCGTCAAAAACCAGGTCGTTACCGACCTAAAAGAAGATCTGAAGAATAAATTATTGGGAAATAAAGACAGTACACAAAAAGCAACAAACCTTGACAGTACCAAGAAAAATGCAGAAAAGACCATCAAGAATACGCTGAATAATCTGCTTAAAAAAAAGAAGGATGAGAAAAAAGAAGAAAATAAGGAACAGCCTTAACATATTCCGAGGGACAATAAAAAAAGAGGATGATCTTTCATCCTCTTTTTTTATTGGAAAACCATATAGCTTTTTAATTGGCAGCTCTTCTTGCTCCTGCCCCTCTCGCCTGGTCATCCGTTACTGTACCGTTTGTAATGAACTTGATCATTTCTCCGGAAGGCGTGGTCCCGGGAAGGCCCGTCAGCAATACGGTATAAACCTTGTTCTGCTCCAGCGTCAGCGTGCGATCTGCATCCACACCCGCATTGTTGTTCACATCGATAAGAACGGAACCAGGTGTCACCGCCACAAAATCCGATACCGAAGCATAAGGCGCTTGCCTGTTCACCACATCCGTACCATTTGCCCTGATCACAACCACCGGCAACTGGACAGAATCAATGATCGCGTTCACGAAACGGATATAGGCATTACCGTTCGCATTCAGTGAATCGAAATTGTCCTGAACAATTACATTCCTGTATTTATTGCCGGCACCAATTGTAAAGGCGGAATAATACTTTTCAACATCCAGTGCCGCCGTAGTTGAAGCAAGCGGCTGTGATGAAGTTGAATTTGAACTGTAGGCATCTAATGTGCGGCTACCCGGGAACACCGGAAGATAACCTCCGGTAAAGTTTGTGTAAGGCAACGGAAAATTAGTAAGGCTGTTACCATTCAATGTAAGCACCAACGCTGACTGATCCGGCGCAAGATTGACTGCCAGCAAACCGGCCGCAGGCTGCGTCTGACCATCACCGTCATTGTTCTTCGAACAGGAAACAAAAATTGTTGCAGCAACAGCTGCTAAAGCGATCGTTAAAATTCCCGAACGGAAATTTGAAAAAACTGATTTCATGATACAACTCCTTTTTTTGGTTAGGTAAAAAGATCGGGGAGCAGTACTAAAGTTTGGCTGGAACGGTTGCTGAATTAACACAACCAGTATGAAGAAAGAGACGCAAAATTAGCTCCAAAGATTTTAGCAAAGAGTTAAAGAAGATATAACGAAATCAAAAAGGTTATACATGCATTGCAATGCATATATAACCTTCTTTAAAGAGAGAACCGATATTTCGCAGAAATTACATCAATCCGCCAGCAAATGATCTACCTCTTCATTGAATTCTTTGACAAACTCGGTATAAAACCTGCCTGTTGCCGGACCCGTATAACCTGTATGAATTTTTGCCACCTCTCCTTTTTTGTTGATGAAAATAGTGGTCGGAAAAGAAAGAAAGGTATTAAGAGACGGGAGTGAATTAGCAACAAACTGTTTATCTGCCAAACCACCAAAAACCTGGTCGTAACGGATATCAAATTTCTTTCTATACCGGCCGATCGCATTTTTTACAAACGCGGGATCATCTTTTCTCTCATAGTGAATAGCAACGATCTCTACACCACGTGATCTGTTCTTTTTATACCATGGAGAAAGAAACGCTGTTTCATCCATGCAATTCGGGCACCAGGAACCAGTGATCGCGATGATCACCGCTTTGCCTTTATACTTTTCATCTGTTAGCGAGACCTTATTGCCATCTATATCGGGAAACGAAAAATCAAACCGGTTGTATCCCTGTTTCAAATAAGTGAGTGAATACAGGTCTGGCAGTTTTGCTTCGTCATTTTCACGGCCGGCAAACTTTCTTGCACCCCGCGGACTTACCTGTTCGCCGGTAATAGTTCCATCGTTATTAAATGTTCCCTGGTAATAAGCAACACCAGAACCGATAAATGATGACAGATAGAATTTATTGCCGTCTACAATTCCGTCAAGATATCTTGAATCCCCTGTAATGCTTAAAAACGTAGCGCTGAGTTTGCTTCCTTTCTGGGTGAAGAGTCCGACAGTGCTGTCTTTTCCGGATACGATATCATAGGTACCGGAAATATCACCTGCAGGTTCGGCGCCGTTAACCGGAAAGCGATACAGTTTTCCTTTCTCGGCCGTCACTTTTAAAGGACTGCCGGACCCATCGGTCTTTCGCAATACTCCGTCAAGCTGGTTGCCGTTTATCTTAAAAGCAAGTTCATTGTCAAACTGATCGAGTGAAATGAACAGGGAATCTTTTTGCCTTCTTACTCTTCCGCCGTCAAACCGTTCCGCGGCATTGATAAAAAATACTTTTGCATCAGCGATGGATTTACCGGTGATCTCAAAGTTGAATGGAGCTTCAACACCATCACGTAGCTGAAAAACGCCTCTCCATTTTCCAAAAGGAGAAAATGTTTGTGCCATCACTTCGTGAGAGCCTGCGATCAACGTTACGAGGAGTACTACTAAAGATTTTTTCATTTTTAACTAAACATGATTTTTTGCCTTAACTGATTGATCTGTTATTTCAACAAACGTTTGCGTAAAGAGTTTACCTGAAATGTTAAAGAATGGCGGGCCATGAAACAAGGTGCTAAATTGCTTGTGATTACAATTTAGTCTACTAAATTTGTGGACAAAGAAAATAGTTATATACTGCATTGCCAAAAAAATAAGATCCGGGCCGAACTACTTTTTTAATTATTTGTACATACGCTAAACCCTTTTTATGTTGCTCGTGAAATCTACACTGACCGCTTTACTGTTTCCCCTTCTTTCATTAACGACCATACCTGGCCAGCAGAAGAAGCTTGCGACACCGGTCGAGATCCGTGGAGTTGTTACCAATGCTGAAACAGGCAAGCCGATCCAGGGAATGTATCTTTTTGTAACGGAGGGCGAGGAAGAAGCCTTAACCAATGCAAAAGGTGAATTCAGGATAAAAACCTGGAAAGCTTTGCCCCTGGTGCTGACCAGCCAGAACCAGGAATACCACACCGTAAAATTGAAAGTATCCCAGCCGGATGGGATGGTAAACGTTAAACTCAAAAAGAAATAGCCTGCTTTTTTTTGCTGATTGTTTATAACTCGTTCATTACTATAGCAGGAAATTAGATCTGATGCGGTATTTTTGAACCGCTCCGGGCATAGGCCCTGATCAGTGATTCAACGCATTTTACATGACGAAAAAAGTATCCGCGACGGGGAAGCGGGTTTGGAAGACGCCTGACGGGCATTCTCCGATAGCTATTTTGTTCAATTCCATCTATCCGGTACCTAAAGAAGCCATTGACCTGATAGATGAACAGACCTTTCCTGTACAGGTAGCAAGGGGCAAATTTCTTGTAAAGCCCGGAGATACGGAACCTCACCTTTATCTCGTCCTGAAAGGCGTAATACGGGCTTACATCAAAGAAGATGGTAAGGAGATCACTACATGGATCAATGAAGAAAACGAGATCGTTACGTCTATCCGCAATCTTGGGCTGACTATCTCCTCCCCTGAATACCTGCAGGCGATAGAGAATTCCTCCCTTATAGCCATGCCCTATGCCCTCGTAGAGCACCTTTACGAGCATTTTCTGGAAGCCAATATCGTCGGACGCAAGATCCTTGAGGATAATTACCGTGGCGCTGAAGAACGTGCCTATATCTGCCGCATCGCGTCTGCAGAAAAGAAGTACCAGCATTTTATTAAAACCCGCCCCGGGCTTGCTAACAGGATCTCCCTCAAGTACATCGCGTCCTACTTGAACATGACGATCGAGACCCTGAGCCGCGTCAGAAGCCGCCTGGCAGAATAAAAGCTTTGACAATTATCAAAAAAAATCGTCGCAAAAATGCGCAGCGTGGCTGATTTTTGCAAGTGTATTTACTTGTAGTATAGTGGTTTACACCTATTTTTCTATCTGCATAATCCCGCAGCAAGTCCAGGGCTCCCATAATGTGATCAGTACACTTATAAAAGAAATGTCGTTTTTTTGACAAAGTCAATTCAGTGATCTGCCAAACTGCTTTGAAAGGAATAACTGCTTTGTGTGTGAACCGTTTACAAGCCTTATACGCTTCGCATTATTCCGGAAAAGCAAACATCTTTTACTGAGTTTACCATAACAGGCCTGGGTGATCAGCGTAAGCTCATCGACTCAAAGCCACCATCCTCCACTAAAATGTCCCGCCTGCAAAGACGGGATATTTTTTTAAGGGTAGTAAAACCAAATGGAACCTGCCCGCATCCATGAACCGACGCTGAAATGGTAGGATGAGTTCGTCAGCTTATGTCAGCGATCGTCTATTCACCGCCATACTTCCGTTATTTTCCCGTAAGATCCTGTGTTTTTCCCATGGATTCCCTTTCACCTAAAGCGATATTTACAACAGAGAAATTTCTTAGTCACCGTCATTTTCAGGACTGGTGGAGGAGGGCAGTCCTGAAAAGGGCGGTGCGTTTTTTTTCATTTATAGTATGATCAAAAAAGGAATAGTGAGATAGGAATTGTGGAATTATACAAATGAAAAGTGGGTGACGACAGTCAAACGCAGCAATGCGGTTGCTGTCGTATGCCCATTCCTGGCCTGCGCGCGCCAGCGAATGAATCAGCGCGCGGCGGGTATATGGATCGTAGCACACGACGGCAAATGGATCGCAGCGCGCGGCGGTATATAAATCATAGCCCACGACCGTAAATGGATCATACAACACGGCGGTATACGGATCATATCGCAGGACGGTATATGGATCGTAGCGCACAACGGTATATGGCTCGTAACACACGACGGCAAATGTATCGCAGCGCACGACGATATACCAACCCGCCCCCGTTAACGCATAAAGCCCCGAAACTTACTAACCTGTTGATAGATATCAACCTTTGAAACCTATGAAACTTTTAAACATTTAAACTTTTAAACTTCTAAACTCCCACCCCTCCCCTACAACTGAAACAACTCATGCAACTTGTCAGCCACCGCTTTAACAAGCCCGGCATCAGGAGGATTGGAAAGATGCTCTGGTGACAGCACGGCCCGGTAATGCCGCTCCTCATCAGGCTCAAAGTAAACATCGGCCCCGCCAATATTGACTGTCAGCCGGTGAGTGTACCGGCTGAGTTTATGAAACTCAGCATCAAACACCTTCTTTTCATTGTTGTAAACTAATTCGAGTATAAATGAATCCTGCATGACTGTTTCTTTTTTGTAAAGCTCCTCCATCCTTTCAGGATTTCCATGAGGATTTCCTCATAAATACTGCGATTTTTCGCCATTTACTCAACCGGTTTGCTACCCACTAAATGGTATTGTCGCGCGCCAGCCTTCTTCGTATCCTTGCAATGGTTTTTCATAGGAAATTGGATTAAAAACGGGGCAGGATTTCTATCCAGCCCCTTTTTTTGCCCATTACCGGCTGTCCCGATATCCTAAGACCGGCCCAGCCCGGTCAGTACGATCAATTGAATTTTGAAGACCACGGAAACATCGCCAGGCAGCGGCCTGCGATGAGCTTCAACGGACCTTCACTTCAGGGTTGACAGGATATGGCAGGCTATCTCCCTTTAATCCAGCAATTACATTCTCTGCGGCCCGTCTCGCCATTCCTTCCCTTGCTTCTACGGTAGCGGAACCAATATGAGGTAAGATCGCTGTATTGGGTAACTGGAGTAACGGATTATCCGCAGCCATTGGCTCAGGATTGGTCACGTCCAGGCCCGCGCCCCAGATCGTTCCGGACTCAAGCGCATCCTTTAACGCCGCCTCATTATGAATACCTCCACGCGCCGTATTCACAAAAATGGCATTTGATCTCATTTTGGAGAACGCCGTTTTATCAAATTTGTCTTTTGTTTCAGGCGTGAGCGCCGTGTGAACAGACAACACATCGCTCTGTGAAAGCAACTCCTCAAAACTCACCCACGTAGCACCCAGTTCGCGCTCGGCTTCAGGATTCGCAGAACGGTTATGATAGATCACTTTCATGTCATAGGCCCCTTTACAACGCTTTGCCATTTCAAAACCGATCTTTCCGAGGCCAAAAATGCCGATCGTCTTACCATACAATTCAATACCCAGGTCCGCAGTAGGATCATAATAATTCCACTGACCATTCAATATTTTCTTATGCTGATAGAATGCTTTCCGTGAAGCGGCCAGCATTAACAGGAACGCGGTGTCCGCCGTCGCTGCACTTAACACTCCCGGCGTATTGCCAACGGGAATCCCAAGCCTTGTCGCTTCCGCAACATCGATCTTGTCAAACCCCACGGAATAAAGAGAGATCACTTTTAAATGAGAACACGCTTCCAGGAATTCTTTATCAAGATGTTCGTGGCCCACGCTCAGCAAAGCATCATGCTGTAAACAGGCATCGATCAGCTCCCGCCGGCTCATATTTCTTCGATCGGGAAACTGGGTCACCGTCAGGCCAGCTTTCTCCATTAGTTCTGTCGCTATTTCAGGAATAGCACGACTGATAAAAACTTTCATGTTAGAGTAGTATTTAGGTCACGTTACCTATTGTATCTGTCAATCATCTGTTATCCGCACATCAACATACTGGTTACTACAACGATCGTGCATCTTTTGTTGAATCGGCAAAGATCTTTTCTCTGACGATGTATTGCACCCAATCTGATCCATGCAAAACGGTAACAACCCTTAAATCTTACTCAATATTATCTCATTTCTGTATTCTCCAATTACCGGTAGTATAATATTTCATGATGATATAACCTGGCACTCACAGATAAAGTAGTTGTTCTATATCACGTAAAGTATATGCTGGCCAGGCTCCGCTGCGTGAAGCAACAAAAGCACCAAGCCTGGATGCGAAGTTCAGGGCATTTGAAATACTGTCCTTCTGTAAACGACGGTGAAGAAAACCTGCCAGGAAGGCGTCACCGCTGCCAACTGTATCCACTACGTTCACTTTATAACCGGGATGTTCATACATTGAATCTTCATGAAAAACGGCGGCGCCCTCTGCGCCCCTCGTAACGATCACCGTATCCAGGTTGAATCTTTGCTGCAGCCAGCTCATTCGGTCTTTCAGATCACCTTCAATAGCCCACCAACGGGATAACAGGTCCAGCTCGTCGCTATTCAGTTTCGCTATCGCAGCATGTTGCAGCAATTGCCCGATCAATGCTTCACCGAAAAAAGGCTGACGCAGATTTATATCCACCACACTTGTCTTTGCTGCTGCTAAAAAAGTAAACAAGCTCAGTTGCGATGTCACATCCCGCGCTGCAAGACTTCCACAGACAAAGTAAGCTGACGCCCGCACTTTCTCTATTGCAGCTGCCGTTGCTTCTATAAAATCCCAGGCTGAAGGCGCTACGATCTCGTATTTCATATCTCCTCTTTCATTCGCCGTACCATAAACAATCCCTGTAGGACGGGTCAGGTCAGTTTGCAACAGGCTTGTATCGATCTGCTTTTCCGCAAGGATCTTTTTAAGCTCCTCTCCCTTTTCATCGTTACCAACCCGTGTGATCAATGCCGGAGATTCCTTTAACTGATGCAGATGATACGCAACATTCATCGGCGCCCCACCCGGAACAGTTCCGCCAGGCAAGATATCCCAAAGTATCTCTCCAAAACAAACCACCTGTGACCGGCTATTGTTCATAGGCATAACATTTTTATAAATTTAGCTTTATCCGCTGACTCTTGTGAGGGAAACATCAGTTTGCGCTGACTCACTGCAATCATCCCGGGCGGACAACCTGAGGTTTGCGGCAGTTCCAGGACGGCCAAAGCCGGGGCCTTCACAACTGAAGGGCTCCCGGCTCTGGGTTTTCTGTAAGCGGATAGTGAACGAAGTTATCAGGACAGGAAAGGTTGGTGATAATTTCACAGACCTGACAGCTCCCTGTCTATTTCCGGAAAAGCCTGCCAACTTAGTACAGCAACTCCTAATTGCTCATTCTCTTTTTCATTTCATCGATCCCTGTTTGCCGGTTTTTTGCGGCTTTCACATTCTTATTTCCAAATCTATACGTGAAGTTCAATTTGATAAATCTTGTCTCTGGCATGCTCTTGTTCACTGACTGCACCCCATAAGATGACACATTGTACCGCTGCTTATTACTGTTGAAAATGTCAGTTAAAGAAACCCCAAGCGTCGCCTTCTTATCCAGCAATGTGCGCGAAAATCCAAGCGAAGCAAAGAACTGCGATCTGAACTGATAAGCACCAAACTGCATTGGCGAATAATAAGCTGCGGACAATTCCCCTCTCCATATCTTTCCAATGGATACCATATTGCTGCTGCTCAAAAACACGGCTAACGCAGCATTACTCAGATCCGTACCCGCAGGAGCATTGTATTTTGCATATAATCCACCCAATGTATTACTGGTTGTCAGCTTACCGTTAAAAAGCGACTTTGTATACGAAACATTCAGGCTAAGCTGATCCGCACTGGCTATATTCTCAAAGGTGCTGATCATCGCTTCCCCATTACCGGCCTTTTTATACACTTCTGCCAGTGCATCTGTAAAATGTCCATAGTCGATCGAAGCCATCCACTCATTTCCATAAGTCCATCCTAATGAGAGATTATCAGAAAAAGACGGTTTGATAAAAGGATTTCCCTGGTAAAATGCATACTGGTTCTGATAAACAATGAACGGATTGACAATATCGAAACCAAATCTCTCGATCCTCCTGCGATAAGAGAAACTGTATTGCTGTTTTTCTGACTCGTTAAAGGATACCGTAAGACTCGGAAACAGGCTGATGTAATCATTACTGTTTTCCTGTTTTAACGTGACTGAATGACCGCTCGCATCTGTATACTCCATCCTCAACCCTGCTTCTACATCAAACTTTCCTTTGCTTCCGGATGCAGAAACATACGCCGCATAAACATTTTCTTTATAGATGAACCGGTTAGACCTCTGCACATCATCCTCCCAACTGCCATTGGCATTCTTCTCCCAATCCGACGTATTATCCGTCCTGGTCATCACCGCCTTTGCTCCAGCTTCGTACCTGATCTTGCCTGCACTGAATAGATAATCGGCCGAGAAAGATCCGATCTTGTTATCAGCAGGAGCGCTGGCACGGAGCCTGTAAGGTGCGGCATATTCGCTCTGCTTTGCATCATAATACCTTGTGGTGAACTGATCTTTTCTTGTCTTCCCATAGTCGAAATAGTCTGCATTGACAGAAAGATCTCCTGTTTTCCCAATCTTTGTTTTATAATACACATTCGTTGCGATAGTTGAAACATCACTCTGTCCTTCACTCGTCACAAGAGATGACGAATCCCTTGTAGTTTCAGACATATTCTTACTAAACTTATTTTTATCCGTGAATACACCTCTTACCAATACCCCCGCAGAGCTGCGTTTATTGATCGTGTAATCAAGGCCGGCTTTTGCTGAATGACTTTGCAACTCATCGAAAGAGCGCTGTTCGTCACTCACAGAAAAGAGTGGATTGAAAGAACGATCCGCCCGGATCACGCTCCTTGTCTTATTTTGAAGGAGATCATAACTGCCGTAAATGTTCAGGTCAGCCGTACGATGATTCACAGACAAACCACTGTTCAGTCTCGGATACCGCCCTGCTCCCGCTCCTGTTGTCAATATGCCATTCGTTCCGAGATCTTTACTTTTTGCAAGAATGATATTGATCACAGGACCGCCATTGGCTTCATATTTCGCTGAAGGGTTGGGGATCACTTCCACGCGCTCCACTGTGTTGGCCGGCATCGAGCTGAGATAGTTTTTCAGTTCTTCACCGCCAAGTCTCGCGGGTTTATCATTGATATAAACAGTCACGTTTTTACCCCTGAATTGCAGGTTCTGAAAATCGGTAACGCCCGGCGCTTTCTTCACAGCATCATAAGCATTACCGCCTGCAACGATCGGACTTTGCGATACGTTCACCGTGATCCTGTCATTTTTCTGCAGGATGAATGGTTTCGCTGAAGAAACCGTCACTCCGGCCATTTCTTTCTGCTCCCGCACAAGGTAAACGGATAGGACCGTATTTGATGGCCTGACCGGATTTAGCGTCTCAATACGGTATCCGGAATAGCGGATCTTTACTTCATACGCAGCGCTGCTATCCAGGCCCGAAAAACGGAAAGATCCTTTATCGGCGTTCAGGGTTGTGATTTCCGTCCCGTCCTTGCTTACCGTAACGGTGGCATTCGAGAGCAGATGTCCACTCAGGCTGTCTATAATGATCCCTGAAATGCTTTGCGCGTTTGCTCCTGATTTAGCAGCCAGGAAAAAAACCAGGAGAAGAATGAGTTTGTTAACGTATTGCATAGTCTGTGTTTTTTGTGGTTGATGGAACAAAGCAACGAATGCATCAACCCGAAAAAAAGTGTTGCTCGTCAAAACGGGTTTTGTTTTCGTCGTAAAAGCAGACTCTTTGTTTTGTCGAATGAAACCCCTGTTTTGTCGAAAGCGGTTTCGACGAAACCACTGGAAAAGAATAGTTTTGAGCATATGAACTGGATCAAAAGAACAGGCTTTGGCAGCCGCTACATTTCCTTTTATGAACTGCTCATATGGCTGATCTATGTGTGCGTGTTCAAGTACTCAGATTATGCATCAAGCTCACACTTGCCGCGCATGCGCGCAAACTTCCCGTTTCCGGAGCTGATCATTTTCGCCATCGCCACCACTCTGTATGTAATACCCTTTTACCGTTGGCTCGGACCATTCTTTTTGAAAAAGAAATGGAGGATCGGGCTCTTCTTCTTCACTCTTTTCTATTTTCTTTTCGTAGCAAAATGGACAAACCTGCTGGTGAGTTATCTCTTCCTGCAGAATAATCATAGTGAAGTGATGCAACTCTTCTACGAAAAGCAATACCAGTGGTACCTGCACTCCGTCGGCCTCAGAGGCTATAAACTAACAGAGACGATGTTTGACCTGCTCGCATTTGTTTCCGTAATGTTCACCCGTTATGCTTTCGAAACAGAACAGAAAAAGCATGCGCTGGAAAAAGACAACCTCGTATTGCAGCTGGAAACACTGAAAGCCCAGCTTCACCCCCATTTTCTTTTTAATACACTGAACAGTATTTATGGAATGAGCCTTACCGGTGAGCCTGATACACCGGAATACATTCTCCGGCTGTCAGATATGATGCGGTATATTCTGTATGATTGCCAGCAAAGCAAGGTGCAACTGGAGAAAGACCTTGAGTTCCTGGATAATTACCTGCAGATGGAAAAGAAACGCTACCCCCAGGCGGATATTGAATTTTCCGTTGAAAATAATGCGCCCGGGCAATATAAGATCGCGCCCCTGCTGCTGATCCCCTTTTTAGAGAACAGCTTCAAACACGGGTCTCACCGGGTGATGGATAGCGGCTATATCAGGGGGAAATTGATCGTACACGATAAAGAACTGGAATTTGATCTTTCCAATAGCATAATTTTGACAACGCCTCAGCAAAAGGCTGCTTATGGCGGCGTCGGCATCGCAAATGTAAAAAAGCGGCTCGCGCTTTATTATCCCGGAACTCATACCCTGAAAATAGAAGAAGACCAGTCAACCTATTCTGTAAAACTGAAAATCTCTCTTACAAAATGATCAAATGCCTGATTACTGACGATGAAGTGATCGCTCAACAGATCCTGGAAAAATATATACTGCAGACAGAGGGGTTGACACTTGTTGCGAAATGCCGCAACGCCATGGAAGCATTTTCAAAACTGGAACAACACAGCATCGACCTGATGTTTCTTGATATCGAAATGCCTTTGGTAAATGGCGTGGCCTTCCTGAAAACACTTACTCATCCGCCAAAAGTGATCTTCACCACCGCTTATGCTGAATATGCTTTACAGGGATATGAATTGAATGTAGTGGACTATCTGTTAAAGCCATTCTCATATGATCGGTTCCTGCAGGCTGTCAACAAAGTAAAAGCCGCAGCAAGACCGGAAGCTAAAGAAGACGCATCCGGCGAAGCAGAACACCTGATGGTGAAAGAAAAAGAAGGTCTGTTGAAGATCCCCTTTGCCGATATCCTGTACATCGAAGGGTCGCGTGATTATATGAAGATCTTTACTCCATCCCGCCAGTACCTGGTGCATCTGACCATGAAAAAACTGGAAGAGACGCTACCACCATCTCAATTTGTCCGGACACATAAATCTTATATCGTGTCTCTCAGTAAGATCAGGGCTATCAGGGCGGGAGAACTGGTACTGAATGAACAGCTGACCATTCCTGTCAGTCCCAATTATAAAGAGCAGGTTGTGAAGAGTTTCTCGGGAAATAATTAACTGCTTGATCGCAATGCTGTTCCCCCGGTCCGTGTCCCGGCACAGCCATCAACTAAATCTCCGGTTGGCGTAAAAGTAACGCGGCGGACGCGGCGAACCGCGGCGAGCGCGACGAAATACAATATCTTCCACGGCTGTTTCTCTGCGTCCGCCGCGGTTCGCCGCGTCCGCCGCGTTACTTCTACGCCAGCTTAACAGACAAGGCAACACGCATCAGGACAGCTATATTAAAATATTTTGCCCGTCTGAGCTCCCTAAAACCCTTTCCCAGTCCGCGTTTTGCCTTATCTTGAGGATATCACAACTGCCTTGCCGCGTTGTGTAATGAAAACTGACAATCTGCGAATGAATGAATGCCCTGAAACGCACATACCTGTACCCTCTGGTCGCTTTTATTAGTTGGTTTGCGACGACCTGTGAAGCGAGCGCTCAAACACACCGGTTGAACATCGCCGTTAGCGGCGACTCGTCTTATACCATCCCCTACGCAACAGTCAAACTACAACAGGAAAAACTGACCACCGACTCCCTGGGCCAGCTTGCGGTAGATCTTCCTTCCGGAATTTATGCACTGTCCATTTCCGCCGTAGGGTATTATAACGAAACAAGGCAGATACGCCTGTATAATGATACAACTTTGCAAATTCTTCTTCGCACCAGGCAGAGCATGCTGGGCAATGTAACGGTATCCGCAAACCGGCACGTGGTAAAGAACCAGATGAGCGTCCAATCCATCAACATCGAACAACTAAAAAAACTCCCGGTGATACTTGGGGAGATCGATCCGTTAAAGACCATCACCCTTCTTCCCGGCATTAAAAGCGGAGGCGAAGCAAGCGCCGGCATTTATGTACGCGGCGGCGGTCCTGATCAGAACCTCATCCTGCTGGACGGTATCCCTGTATACAATCCCAACCACCTGCTCGGGTTCTTCAGCATCTTTAACGGGGAAGCGATCCGCAATATTGAAGTGATCAAAGGAGGCATGCCCGCCGAATACGGTGGAAGGCTCAGCAGCGTGATCAATGTTGAAACAAGATCAGGCAATAAAGATTCGATCAAAGGAAGCGGCGGGATCGGACTCATCTCTTCACGCCTTTCAGTAGAAGGACCTCTTGTTAAAGGCCGCTCCGGCTTCATCATCAGTGCCAGACGGACTTATATCGACCAGGTTGGGCGACTGGTTGCCAAAAGCAGGATCGGTGACAATGGCTACTACTTCTACGATATCAATGCCAAAGCAGATTATGTGATCAATAAGAACAACACCATTGACCTCACTTTCTATAACGGCACCGATGATTTTTCCTATGTCGATAATGATGACAATGATGGCCGCGATCGCTACTTTAACGGAAACTGGGGAAACACCCTGGTAGGGCTTAGCCTCAAGCAACAGGTCAACAAAAAACTGAAACATGATTTCTCTGCGATCTATAATCAATTCAACCTGGACAGCAGGATCACCTATGCCACTACTACATTCGCCTTCGCTTCAGGATTAAAAGATTATCAGCTGAAGAGCGACTGGACATATAACGTAAGGAGCTTTATGAAATGGAAATGGGGCGCTCAGTATATCTGGCATAATTTCAGGCCAGGTGCAGGTGGTGTCACTTCCGGAATACAGGAATTCAAATCCCAGTTGAATGATCAGTATGCACGTGAAGCAGCGGCCTATTTCAGTACAGATATCCGTGTGTCTCCTACGATCAATATCATCGCAGGCTTGCGTTACAGTTACTTCAACCAGGTCGGTCCGACAGAACAGGTGATCTATGATGCAGACGGGGTGCCAACAGGTGAAGTACAGCGCTACGAACGGGGTGAAAGTATTGCAAAATATCACTACCCTGAACCACGCGTTAATCTTCTGTACAGGCTGAACGCCACGTCCAGTTTAAAGGCTTCTTATACACGCACCGTACAATACCTGCACCTGGCCACCACCAGCGCCGCTACATTCCCGAGCGATCTTTGGGTGCCCAGCAGCAGGCTCATCAGGCCGGGAATTGCAGCGCAGGTTGCTCTCGGATATTTCCGTGATATCAATAACGGCGTTTATGAGTTCAGTGCCGAAGCCTATTATAAAACCATGTCAAATCAGCTTGAATTCAGACCGGGCGCGCAACTGTTACTGAATCAGAATATCGAAGGTGAAATGATCTTTGGAACAGGCAAAGCGTATGGTCTCGAACTATTCCTGCAAAAGAAGCAGGGACAGTTCACCGGCTGGATCGGCTACACCATCAGCCGCACCGAACGGACTTTTCCTGACCTGAATGAAGGCAGAGCCTTCCCCTATCGTTACGACCGTACACATGACCTCAGCCTCGTGGCCAATTACAGGCTTTCGCCAAAATGGGAAGCATCCGGCGTCTTTGTATACGGCACCGGGAATGCACTTACCATGCCCGTCGGCAGGTTCACCTACAATGTAGGTTATGATACCTACCGTGGCGCACCGATCTTTACCAACGTAAATCAATACAGCGGTATCAATGATTATCGCATGCCCGCCTATCACAGAATGGACATTGCGTTTACCTATACACCAAAACCCGATAGCAAAAAGCGATTTAAAAGCAGCTGGAATTTCAGCCTGTATAATCTGTACAACCGGTATAATCCCTATTTCATTTACCTGGACACAGACGACAGCGAACGGACCATTCAGGGAAAAAAAGTCTTTCTATTTCCAATCATACCGGGCGTAACCTGGAACTTTAAATTCTGAAGATGAAGAAGCCGATCAATCAAAAGTTCACGAGCCTGCTGGGATTACTTTGCACGGTGATCCTGTTATCCTGTGAGCGCGACTTCGACGTGAAGTTGTCTTCCGGAAAGCCGATGCTCGTTGTGGAAGCCTATATCAATAACCTGATGCCGGAGTATAATTATGTGATCCTTAGCCGCAGCCAGGATTACTACTCACCGGATTTCCGGAGTTTGATCGTTGCCGGCGCCCGGGTGAGCATTACCGAAGGCGAACTGGCAACCGATCGCCGCTCCTACGTATGGGATCCGGCATCAAAAGTCACTTTATCAGAAACTACCGATCCGCGCATACCAGACAGTTTGCGCCAGGGGCTTTATTTTGATCCAAGGATCCTGACCAATCCGTCGCAGGCATTAAAAGGTCAGACAGGAAAATATTATCTGCTGGAAATTGAAGCCGACGGGAATACTTATTCAGCCGTTACAGGGTTGCTTCAGCCTGTTACACTGGACAGCATCACCAGCGGTTATCACTTTATTGATGCGGAAGACGAGAATAAATTAAAAGCACGGATCACGGCGCATTACCAGGATCCGGATACGATCGGCAACACACAAATGTATTACTGGCGGTACTATTCCAACCGCGGAAATTTCGGCTGGGCAAGCCTGGGACGAAACCGCCGCGCAAGAGGCGATGATGACCTTACCAATGGACAATACATCCAGCTGACCCAAAACCAGGAATTTGAAGTGGGCGATACTGTCGAATACTTCCTGGTAAGCGCAGAACGGAAAGTGTATAATTTTTGGGAAAGCTTTGATAAAGCACGGGATAATGAAGGACCTTTTTCTACTCCCGTGACCTTAATGAATACGATCAATGGAGAAAATGTGGTGGGGTGTTTCAGCGGGTTTAGTATTAGTATGAAGAAGGATATAGTGAGATAAACCGGACTCAACAATTTCTTTGGTTCGATCCTTGTGTTTCATAGGGAAACCTTCATTATGTATCAAAAAATCACTACCACTCACGATATCAATATACTCAGATCCGGCACCCAACTTATACAATACCCACTCGGAGGGCTATCAACGGATGAACTGGACCTCTCCGAGCCGGACAAGCATTTGCTGTATGAAGTTTGCGCAGTTGAAGCTGACAATATCAAAATAAAACCCGCGAATTCATCGGTAGACTGCGATCCCGTCCCCGCAGTTGCACATAATGACGCGGCAGTTCAGCTGGAAGTAATTGTGATACCCGCAGCACAACTGATCAGTGATGGGAACTGGTGGATAGAGGCGGTCTCATAGCTGATCGGGGAAATAAGCTTCCAGGACTCACCCCGATGCCTGACGATTGCATCAATGACTATCTTAAGGGCTGTTGCTAAGCCATCATCAGCTATGTTTTGTATATTACAGTAGGTTTATACAATTCAGATAGGTCTTTGTATTCGCGGCTGAAGAATCTCTGATATTTGCCTGAAATTGCCCTGATATCTGCCTGAAGTTGCCCTGATGTTAGCCTGATGTTGTCCTGAACTTAACGAGACTTTCAAGAGACACATATTCACTCTATCTATACTGTCGCTATACATACAAAGTAGTGTCATCCTATCCTGGCCCCGTAGTAACCAACGTCCCTTTCATTGCAGGTACATAAAATGGTTCCCGCCTTACGCCTAAGCAGGCAGGCCGGAACCTGCCTTCCTTTCTTTAGCAATGTCACAACTCCCCCTGACAGCCTTCTTAAAAATGCTTCGAATAGTTCACCATCCAGTTCACCCCAAATTTGTCAGTAAAGCTTCCGAAATAATCTCCCCAGAACATATCAGCCATGGGCATTTCAACCTTCCCTCCTGCTGACAGGCCATTGAATAAACGATCCGCTTCTTCGCGGCTGGCAGGATGAATGGAAATATTTACATTATTCCCGATAAGAAATCCCTCACCCATGCCCGGTCCGCAATCGGATGCCATCAGGGTAACAGTTTCGGAAAGCGGCAGGGAAATGTGCATAAGCCGATTTTTCACCTCCTCAGACTCGTTCTCCGTTCCCGGCGCTTCGCCCATACGGTTCACCGAAGAAAACTCTCCGCCGAATACTGACTTGTAAAAGTTAAAAGCATCTTCTGCATTCCCGTCAAAAATGAGATAAGGATTCACTTTCATGATGTAGAGTTTATGTTAGAGTAAGTGTTTCGTTTCTGATGATCACAAAGTAAAATTAGCGGCATATACAATCCGAAAGCCGGGTGGAAATGACAAAAACGGGGTGAATTGCGACATGCATCCCGGGCAACTTTAGCTTCCCTAAAGTCATCTGTTCGCCATTTCTAAAAAGAAACTAACCGCTTTGCGCCGTTTTTTTTATATTAAGGCTATAAACCTCTGCCATGAAAATTACATTCCGGTTATTTTGCCTGCTGCCCGCGTTGGCAGCCGGACTACATTGCACTACAAAAACATTGTCCCCCAGGGAACAGATCGACGAACTCAATGCACGGCGCGAAGCGGCATTCGCCACCAAAAATGTGAAGGAACTGGTAAGCATGTATTCTAAAGAGGCCGTTTGCATGCCCGAGTATCACCCCACATTGTTCGACCGCTCATCCATCGAAACATACTTCACAAAATGGATGGCATCTGTAAAGAGTTCCTCGTACAGATCTGAGACCACAGAATTACTGGATCTGGGTAACGATCTGTTTGAAACCGGCACCTTTACTGACACAACCAGCCGCACCAGTAATGATACAGTAATACAAACGGGTAAATATTTCCGGCACTGGAAACTGGATCCTGCAAACGTTCCGACCATCTATGCCGAGATCTGGGGAGGGCGTTTCTGGTATGGTCGCAACAAGTTACCTTTTGCCGGTAATGGCGATCCTGTCAGCATCAGGCCGTATTCAACAGGCTCCGAAGAAGAAAAACAGGTCATCAGCAGGAATCAATTACTCGGTCAGCTCGTAAAAGAGCGAAAGGGACTGGAACATGCGGCATTGTTTACGGACGATGCTGTTTATATGCCTTACTATGAATCCGCGATCAAAGGCATCAATGATATCCAAAAATATTTCTACGGCCATGAAAGACCGGGAGAAGTGACCGTCGACTCTTTAAGCCTTATCACCGGCAGGGTAACCGTCATTAACGATCTGATCATGGAACACGGTTTTTATGGAGTAAAATGGACCGCCCGGGACAGCACTTCCGGCGTCGTAACAGGAAAGAGTTTGAATTTATGGAAACGAAAAGCCGATGGAACGCTAATGATGTATCGCCAGATGGTCAATCACAATTAGCATGATGCATAGCCCAGCCTGTCGTAGGAGTATCGCAAAGAGCGCAAAGGTCGCTAAGGATTCCCTTGCGATCTTTGCGGCTACTTTGCGCTCTTTGCGATACTCCTACGACAGAATAATTTTGTGATGTCGCTTAAAAAGGACTTGACTCACAAAATCCAGATCACTTCTGAACGATCTTGTAAAGCCCTGCTCCATGTGGATTGATCACAGGCGCAAATGAGGTAGCGCTTTCAGTTGTGGTTTTACCAGACCAAAGATCGATCAGTTGAAACTTACCCGTGATACCTAACTGTTTCAGCTCCACCTCAACTGTCCCGGCTTGTTTCTCTTTATTGAACACCGCGAGATACTTCGTTTTCCTATCTGCTCCATCTGCAGCCCAGGCCGCTTTTGCAGCATCATTGAATAAGGGCCGGTTATTGGTGCTTTTGTTCAATACTTCCAGTACGCGTTTATTCGTAAGCAATGACAGAGTGAATGCGTCATTGTCCGGAAGGTTTCCACCAAACATCAACGGAGACCGGAAGATACACCACAGGCTCATCAGCGTGTATTGCTCATCCTTAGTGAAATTAGCCATACGCGGATTGCCTCTTTCTGCGCGGATCCCGATCCGGCCAAGCGGCAGCATATCACCATCAGGCCATGCTCCCGGTGCCCGCCATTTATTCCACCTGTCAAACACTTCGAAATGTTCCTCAAGTTGTTTCCAGTTATCCCAAAAATCCCCAACCGTTCTCCACATATTGGCATTCGCCTGCACATGCGATGCATGATCGATCGGTGTTTCACCCGGTGAAGTACTTAACACGATCTTTCTCCCTGTGCGCTCGATTGCTTTCCTGATCATTTCCACTTCCTCTGTGAAATAGATCGGCGAAGAAAGATCATCCACTTTTACAAAATCAAGTCCCCATGAGGCATACAATTCAAATATCGAATTATAGTACTCCTGCGCACCGGCTTTTCCCGGTAAAATAGTGTACATATCCTTCAGCCACTTGCACTGATCCTTTTCTGAATAGATATCTTTTGCCGTAGCAGAAGAACCTTTGATCGGAAGATTGCGCTTCACCGCTTCTACAGGTATCCCGCGCATGATATGAATCCCGAATTTCAATCCTTTACTGTGCAGGTAATCAGCCAGCGGTTTAAAGCCTTTGCCATTTGCTGCAGATGGGAACCTGTTCTCCGCCGGTTGAAAACGTCCGTATTCATCTATTGAATACAGCGGATCTTTTTCATTGTAGCCATGTGCTTTATCATTCCCAACATACCAGCGGATATCCACTACAATATAGTTCCAGCCAAACTGCTTCATATTTTTGGCCATATAATCAGCATTGGCTTTAACTTCAGCCTCAACAACAGTCGGACCAAAGCAATCCCAGCTGTTCCAACCCATCGGCGGAGTGGCTGCCCATTTATGAAAGTCTTTTACCTGCGCCTGTATGGTAATGGCAGCGGTAACGGCAAAGAGCAAAAACAGTTTTTTCATATAACAATTTTAAAATGACGCTCGTCTATTTTGTTCAGTAGGAGATTTCGATCTTCCTTTTATTGGTTAACACAATATCTATCTTATCTGCATTTCCGGATACTTTGAACGTTTTTACAGGGAGCAATTCCTGGTCAGTAAATTTCTGTCCCGATCTTTTCCATAGTAACAATGTAGCAAAGATTTTTGGCGTACCACTTGTCGTTGTAACACTTGCATTGATGACCTTACTTTGGTCCGCTTGCGGATGAATGCCAGTCGCAGCAATCGCTTTCATTTCCTGCCAGCCCGATAAATTGACCATTGCCAATTGATATATGCCATTATCAATGATCTGTACATCATGTCCGTTTACCTTTCGTTTTGATTCTTTGATAAGACCCTTCAATTGAGGCAATGCATAATGCCCCAAACGCATTTCAACGGCATCGCTGCTGTTATTTCTGTCTACACGCAGGATCCCGTTAGGAAGCGGCACATCGGCGAGATTGAATTTCACATTTTCGTTTGTCTCCAGCACTACATCCCTGTAATAGACGCCACGCTCAAATTTCCTGAAATCATACAGGCGGAATGGCTCCCACTCATCTTTACTGTTATGAATGATATAATTCATTGCAACAACACCATTCACACTGTCTGCCTGCCAGGGAAATGCGCTGTTATAGGAAAGGCGGTTATAGTTTTCGCTGGCGCGAAACGGTTCATTGGCTTTGATCGCTTTCACCTTACACCATGCACGGATCTCAGAAGCACCGATCGCCGGGTAATCCGTGATCAGGATACGCGAACTATCCTGGAAACGGTTATACACTTCCGTTCTCTTCATTTTATCTCTCCAGTCACCCTCATTCTCAGTGGCCGTCCAGAACGGGTTATCCTCGGGGATCAGCAATGCCAGGAACGCTTTACCCATCCAGAACACACTCCCACGGCAACTGTATGGTTGTACTGCCGGCTCAAAAGAACCATAGAACCCAAGTGTCGGGATACTGTCTTTCATCAACCCCGGTGATTCCAGGAACTGCAGCATCACTCCTGATGCGATCCTTCTCATCCAGCCATAGTTAACTCCTGTATCCTTTACCATTCCCATCAATGGAAAAGGAATGGCGGAAGCAAAACGATAAGGCATGCTCCTCCCCCACATGATCATTTCGCCATTGCGGCTGAACAGGTAGGGATAATTATTTTTTACATCGCGAAAGTTAGCTTCAAACTTGTCCGCATATTCAGGGTAATATTTTCTCCCGAAGAACTCGGACCAGACAGGGCCATACATCTGGAATGCCCACATGCTGTAGTAATCGTATGCCGGCGCATCATTGTACCAACCATTTCCGCGGTAATGCGCCAGTGATTTATCAAGATATTCAACCAACAGTTTTTCATTCACCGTATATCCCTTGCTTTTGAAAAAACTAAGGACAAAAATGTTAAAGAACTTCCAGTTGGAACCAACCGTAGGGCCATCACCATAGCTGATCATGGTTGCTGCCAGCGCATCTTTCTTTTCCTTTGCCAACGGTTCCCAGAGAATGTCCGGGGCAACAAAAAGTGAAACTGCCAATGCTCCGAATTCGACGAGGATCTGGCTTGGACCACCGTTCTTTCCGCGCTTACGAATGTAAGAGGGGCTCGTGGAGTCTACCAGTAATCCGATCTGATACATGTAATAATCCGCTACCTTAATACCATTCACCGTAAGTGATGGATCTTCCCGTAAAAGCGGAGCAGCAATGAACAATGTACGGCAAAGACCTTCCAGTTTCTCCGTAGGCACCTGTCCCGGGTTACGCGGGTATGATTTGCCCGGTTCTTTCGGAAACTTCATCGGATCATCCTCCTGATGAATATAACTAAAAGCCCCCGCGAGCAGATACTTCGCGGCATCTTTCCAATGCTGACGGGTCATACCCGTGTAAGGGCTCAAGGCACGATCCGGATTACTCAGGCTGAATACCTCTTGCGCAAATGCAGAATACCCACTCATCAGCAATATCACAATCCCTGTTATCTTCAAATATTTTAACATCACCATTGTTTTTAATACACGAATGAGCACAAATGGCCGCGAATGTTCGCGAATATTCGCGGCCCATTCGCGTTATTCGCGTTATTCGCGTTTTTGATATACCCGAACATAATCCACTTCAAATTTCTGAGGAAATACAGTGCCTTGATGATCTCCGCCGTTCATTCCACCCATTGCCAGGTCAAGCAACATGTAATGGGGTTGTTTGAACGGATGAAACCCTGATCCATCTTTGTTCACCAGCTTATCCATCGTCACTTTGTTCAGTAATTGATCGTCGATGTAAAGCGCGATGAATTCTTCCGTCCAGTCCATGCGCCAGGTATGGAACTGATCCGCCCATTTTTTTCCGCCGAGTGAATCCGTGCTGAATGTATTGCTGTACCACTCCGTTTTCCTGTTCTCTCCACGAAGGGCGATATTAGCGAGCAGTTTACCGCGATAGTATTCCATGATGTCTATTTCACCGTTGGCGGGCCAGGGTTTGTCAACACCAAGTGTCCACCACGCCGGCCACATGCCTTTGCTGATATCGATCTTTGCGCGAAGTTCAAATCTTCCGTATTGCCAGCTTTTTTTTCCGCGGGTGATCATGCAGGCGGAAGTGTATTCAATGTCTTTTCGTTTTTTCCGCCAGTCTTTGCTGCCTTCTTCGTAGCGCGGGTTGGGTTTGGTTTCCTTTCTGGCTTCGAGGACCAGCAGGCCGTTCTTGATGTATGCATTCTCCTCCTGGTACCATTGGAGTTCTTCGTTGCGGACAAATCCTTTTTCGTAACCCCAGTTGGTCGTGTCCGGTTTACCGTTCTTATTGAATTCGTCTGACCAGACGAGATGGTAGCCGCCGGGAGTGGTGGTGGGCACTTTCGACTGGGTTTTGCATCCGGGCATTATCAGGCAGATAATGGCACAGGCTGTTGCGGTTACAAATGGCAAGCGATTCATTGCGTGTGTTTAGTGATCAGCAAAATACGACGCTGGTAAAAGGACAAACAGGGGTAAAATGAGATAATGGAGGGGACGTTTTGAGCCCCTGCTAAATCTCCCCTTGAGGCTAATCGTTACCCAAACTTTCGGAGGGGTTGAAGAATTTACTGTTTCGTACTGAAGCTCACGATTTCAATCCAATGTCGTTTGGTTAGCAGCCCCGAAGTAACGCGGCGGACGCGGCGATACGCGGAGAGCGCGACGAAAATACAAGATTTTCCACGGCTGTTTTCGCTGCGTCCGCCGCGTATCACCGCGTCCGCCGCGTTACTTCTACGCCAGGCAAACCTTAAAAAATCTCCCCCGAAGGGCGAGATTTAAAGGGCGCCTCCCTTCCCCTTTTCCTTTGCCACTTTCTCGCTCAGCGAATAATTCTTCCCGAACACTTTCCTGTATTTCTCAATATACTCTGATGGATTTACCCCGAACGTCTTATGAAACTGCTCTCTGAAATACTTCACATCCTTGATCCCTACATAAAACGCCGTTTCATTCACATTGTAATTTGTATTAATAAAAAGTTCAGCCGCCTTCCTCAACCGGATGTATCGGATGAAGGCATTTGCCGTTTGACCAGACACTGCCTTGATCTTTTTATACAATTTCGAATGACTCATCCCGATGGCCGTTGCAAACTGCTGGATATTGAAATCTTCATTATCTATATTCTGCTCTACGATCGCAATACATTGCTCCAGGAATTCCTTATACTCCGCCGAGATCTTCAGCGAATTCTCCTGGTGTGTGATCTCATTGTAGAAATACTTCTGTAGGTTCTCACGGCTTTTCATCAAACTGGCCACCCGCGCCTGCAGCAGATCTTTCTCGAACGGCTTCGTGATATAATCATCCGCACCACCTTCAACTCCTTTGAGCTTGGAATCCGTGGAGTAACTTCCCGTCAGCAGGATCACCGGAATATGATTCAGCGATGGCGTCTGCTTGATGGTTTTACAAAGTTCAATCCCGCTCATCTGCCCCATCACCACATCACTGATGATCATATCCGGCAAATATTTTCTGGCAAGCAACAGTCCATCTTCCGCACTGGAAGCTTCATGTACGATGAACTGATTTTTAAAGATACCGGAGACATAGGTCCGCATCTGTTCGTTGTCATCGATCACCAGCAAAGAGGGCTGATCCGTGATCATCGATCCCAGGCCCGCCGCTTCTTTGCCCGCTGAACTTTCTGTCTCAACAATCGGCTCTTCCTCTGCTAATTCCGGTAATATGACAGGATCCGGCATAACAGCATCATTTATGTCCATATCCGCAAAATGTTGTTTTCCTTTTAAAAGAGTCACCCTGAAGCTGGTTCCTTTACCCGGAGCTGATTCAAAACTGATCGTACCTTTATGGCTCTCCACCGTATGCTTCACCAGGTAAAGACCAATGCCAAACCCAGGCTTTACCGGAGTTGTTTTATCTTTCACCTGGTAGAATTTTTCAAACAAGCGTTTCTGCGATTCCAGCGGCATGCCTACTCCGTTATCTGTTACAAATGCCTCGATGGTATCAGAATGTTCGATAACACGTAACACCACCGTTCCTCCTTCCTGCGTATACTTCACAGCATTAGATAAAAGATTGTAAAAAATGATCTCCATCTTTTCCCTGTCGGCATAGATCTCCAGTTCCCGGTTTTCACACTCATACAAATAATGAATATGCTTTGCCTTCGCCTGCTGAATAAAACACAGGTAAACTTCGTTGCAAAGGTTATGGAGGTTCAGCTTTCCTACACGCAGCTGATCCGCGTCATCTTCTGCTTTACGGAAAAGAAGAAGCTGATCAACAAGGCTCAATAATCTTCGCGCATTGCGGTAAACTATATTCAGCTCAGCATGTTCTTCCTTCGATGAATCATTCTTCTTTAAAATATCCCTGATAGGGTTGATGATCAATGTAAGCGGGGTACGGAATTCATGAGACACGTTTGTAAAGAACGTCTGCCGTTTCTCATTGATCTCTTTTTCTTTTTCTGAGTTAAGATTCGCCAAACGGATCTCATATCTCAATTTTGCCTGGCGGTTCTTATAACGGAAATAGACAACGACCAGCGCACCGGCGCCAAGTATATAAACCAGATAAGCCCATATGGTTCTGTACCACGGCGGTAGCACCACAACAGACAGGCTCGTCTCTTCATTATTCCAGATCCCTTCGGCATTCGTCGACTTGATCCGCAGTTTATAGCTTCCTTCACTGATATTGTTGTAATTGATGGTGCGGATACCACCGGTGTAGTTCCATCCCTTGTCCCAACCTTCAAGGAAGTAAGAATACCTGATCTTTTCGGAAGACGTGTATTCAAGCGCTGTAAACGTAAAGCTTAATACCGCCTGGTTGTAGGGCACTTCCAGTGTCTGGATACTGCCATCCTTCGCAGGAGAAATGTATTCAGAAATATCAGAAAGTCCCTTGTTGTTGACCCGTATATCCGTAAAGAAGACCGGTGGCATATAGTTCCTCGGCAATACATTTTTCGGATCAAAGATGTTAAAGCCGGCGATGCCTCCAAACAGCAATTCTCCTGAAGATAACCTCAATGCCGCATTGTACGAGAACTGGTTGCTTTGCAAGCCATCACTCTGATAGAAGTTTTTGAATTGTCCGCTTGATGGATCAAATCTCGATAATCCATTGAATGTACTCAGCCATAGTCTCCCGTCTCCGTCTTCCAGGATATTCAGTACAGAGTTATTACAAAGCCCTTCCGCATCCGAATATTTCGCTTTGATCTTTCCCTGCTGTTTGTCAAATAAGATCAGCCCGCCTCCTTCTGTACCTACCCAGAAGCGCTTATGGCTGTCTTCAAAAATGGACCGGATAGGTTTGCCGAACTCATACACCTGGTGTTGCTTCCCTTTCTTATCGATCTTTACAAGCTGATAAGAATTACCGCCCCAAAGATTACCGTCTCGGTCTTCTTTCAATGCGATCAGGTCATTCAACTGCTGATCAAATACTTCAAACCGGTTTTGTACCCTGTTGAACAGATACACTTTGCCTACACCAAATGTTGTTGCCCAGATATCATGCTGCTGATCTTCATATACCAGCCAGGCGTTTTTATTTTCAGCACCCGTTGCCGTATTGATACAGGGATAATGATCAAACTTTCCACTCCGTTTATTATACCGGCTCACACCTCCACCAAATGTGGCGACCCAGATCTGCCCTTCATGATCCTGCGTAATGCTGCTGATCGAGTTGTTACTCAGCGAACCTGCATTACCTGCAATATGTTTGAAATGCTGAAACTTCCCATCCGCCCTGTTCCACTTACTCATACCGCCTCCATCCGTTCCAATCCAGATATTCTTTTCGGTATCTTCAAAAAAAGACGAAACGAAATTATTAATGAGACTGTTTGCCGAAAGAGGATCATGCGTATACGTTTGAAAACGGCTTTTTTGCCAGTCGACAATATTTACGCCGCCCTTGATCGTACCGATCCAGACCCGGTTCTCCCGGTCAGCATGAATGGCAAATACAGATTCACTGGAAAGATCACTCCTGTTTTCACCAGGCAGGAGGTATTGCATAGCGGATCTGTCTGCGGGAAGAATGCTGATGCCACCGCCTTCGGTACCGATCCAAAGATTCTGGTTTGTATCGAAACTCATCCCCGCGACACGGTTCGAACTCAGTCCTCCCTGTTGCTCGTTATAATGATGCAGCAGTGTTTTTCCATCCTGTGCAAACTCATATACACCTGAGTTTGATCCGATCCAGATATGCCCCAGCTTATCGGTTGCTATGCGCTGACCAGTTCTGACAAAATTGTTCACTACCCGGATCGTATCTCTTTTCGGGTCATATTCACATAGACCAGCTTCCAGTATGAACAACCACACACGCTGCTGGCTGTCCACCGCTACGCTTTGAACATTGTAGCCGGTCTCCATTTTGCCATTGATACTAAAGGGGACCTGCGTGGCCGATGTCTCACCTGTTTTCTTAACGAGTAACCCCCAGCCATTTGTACCGATAAACAGATTGCCCGACGGGTCAGAGTCCATCCAGTTCACATTTGCAGAGATCTTCTGCATTTGCCGTCCCGGGTAGCGTTTAAGGTATGCGGTAGAAAATGTGTTATCAGAACTGTTGTACTTTGTCAACCCCTGCCCTGTCCCTATCCATAGATTATTATTCCTGTCTTCATGGATAGCATAGATATAGTTATGCGGAAGCGAGGCTGTATCATTCAGTTTATTCCGGAATACTTTGAAATTGTATCCGTCATAACGGTTCAATCCATCATAAGTGCCAAACCAGATAAACCCGCGGTGATCCTGGAAAATGCATCGCACGGAATTATTGGAAAGGCCTTGTGCAATAGACAACCTGGCAAGGGCCGGTTTGTCCGTTGCTGGCTGCTGTGCCCAGGCAGTAATGGGCAAGAGCAGAAAGAGTAGTCGTTGAATAGATGACTTCATTAGCAGTTCAAGCAGTTGGGGCAATCGTAAATTGTTTCGTTGATCAGGGATCGATTGAAAGAGCTGATTGGCATAAAAGTATCGCAATGAACTCAAAGCCCCGCTTCGGGCGCAAAGACATCACCGGGCAACAGAAATTTCATTGCGTTCTCTGCGGTGCTTTGCGTTCATTACGATACTTCTACGCCAGTTGATTAATCAGGTCTTTCAATCGAATCGCCAGGGCCAGCTATCGAAAAATTTTACTCTTTATTTCAATTCCAGCATCACGATCGACTGGGCCGGCATTTCAATCACCAGTTGATCTCCCTGTTTCTTCGCACCATTGAAAGCTACGTTCTTTATTTTGTTCGGCTCATCAAAACTATTCACATCCGTCAGTTTTGCTGCAGTAAGCACCTGGCCGGTTACACTGCCGAACTTAACACCCGCCAGAGATGTACTGATCGTCAGTTTATTCTTAGGATCAATATTTACCAGCGTCAGGTGTACTTTTCCAGTAGAGTCTTTTGATGCGGAAATATTCAAGGCTGGCAGTTTTTTATTCCCGGAAGTATAATCGGGACTGCTGAAGGAGACCGGCAGCAGTTTCGCATCCTGGTGCACTTTGAACAGATCGAATACATGGTACGTCGGCGTCAGGATCATTTTTTCTTTTTGAGTAAGCACCAATGCCTGCAATACGTTCACCGTTTGAGCAAGATTGGCCATCTTTACACGGTCAGCGTGATTGTTGAAAATATTGAGCGTGGTTGCTGCGATCAAAGCATCGCGCAAACTGTTCTGCTGATATAGAAATCCAGGGTTGGTTCCGGGTTCCACATCTGTCCAGATCCCCCATTCGTCCACAACAAGTGCAACATTTTTATCCGCATCGTATCGGTCCATAATGGCGGAATGCCTTGTTACCAGCTCTTCCATCTGCAAACAGTTGCGCATGGTATTGAAATACTCCTGTTCATCAAATGCAGTAGCCGAACCTTTCTTACCCCAGTTGCCGGTTGGCAATGTGTAATGATGCAGGGTCAATCCCCACATCTGGCGGCCAACTTTTTTCATCAGCACTTCCGTCCAGTTGTAGTCATTGCCATTTGATCCGCTGGCAATCTTTTTCAGTCTTGTTCCTGCATAGTCGCGTGCATAGGTTGCATAGCGCTTGTATTCATCCGCATAATAGTCGGGCGTCATATTACCGCCGCATCCCCAGCTTTCATTGCCTACTCCCCAGAAAGTGACCTTCCACGGCGTCTCACGGCCATTCTGCTTGCGGAGGTTGGACATTGGGCTGATGCCATCAAAGTTCAGGTATTCCACCCATTTCGCCATTTCTTCAACGGTACCGCTGCCCACGTTTGCCGAGACATAGGGTTCTGTATTCAGCAGGTTGCAAAGCTCAAGGAATTCATGCGTGCCAAAGCTGTTATCTTCCGTCACACCACCCCAGTTTGTATTCACCATCGTTGGCCGCTGATTCCGCGGGCCGATCCCGTCACGCCAGTGATATTCATCGGCAAAACATCCGCCCGGCCAGCGAAGATTCGGGATCTGGATCTTCTTCAGCGCCTCAACAATATCCAGGCGGATCCGGTCCTTCTTCGGCACATTCAATGAATCACTCACCCAGAAGCCATCATAGATACAACGCCCAAGATGCTCCGAAAAATGACCGTAGATATGACGGCTGATCGTGTGTTTGGGATTAACACCGTTTACAGACAGCGTAACGGCAGTTTGGGAATGACCAACCAGCAATGACGCTGGAACGGCCAGTAACGTGGCAAGCAGTTTTTTCATATAAAACAGTTTAGTCAACACAAGCAAGGGTGTAAAAAGTTTAATGGTTTAAAAGTTTAATAGTTTAAGGTTTAAGGTTTAAGATTTAAGATTTAAACTATTAAAAATACACAAGCCTAAAGAACTATTAAACTATTAAACTTTTAAACTATTAAACTATTAAACTTTTAAACTATTAAACTATTAAACTTTTAAACTTTTAAACTTCCCTCCTACAAAGTTTGTAAACGCATTGAAGTTGGCATGATACTTCTTCTCGTTTACGCGGTAATAGAATGCACCCTTCTTTGAACTCAGTTTATCTTTTATGTTCAGCTTTGTCAGCATTTGAGTCGACAGGATCTTCCTGCTGAAATTTCCTTTATCAAAGCTGGTATTATAAACGCACTCATACAGGTTTTGCAACTGTGGCAAAGTGAATTTTTCCGGCAGCAATTCAAACAGTAGCGGATGAAGTGCTGCTTTATAGCGAAGTTTCTCTTTCGCCAGTTCAACCATTTCGTTATGATCAAAGATCAGGCTTGGTTCATGATTGATCGGAAACCAGGCCGGGTGATAATCTTCACTCAACTGCTGCCGGTACTGTTGTATATCCACTAAAGCGAAGTATGCAACAGATACCGTCCTGTCTTCCTGGTCCCTGTCCGGCTGACTGAATGTATGTAATTGCTCCATATACAAGCCATCCAGACCTGTCAGATTCTTCAACGCCCTTCTCGCAGCTTCTTCCGACGTTTCACCTTGCTGTACAAAACCACCAACCAAACTCCACTGCCCCCTGCATGGCTCAAATCCCCGCTGGATCACCAGCAGTTTCAACTCAGCCCCATCAAACCCAAAGATGATGCAGTCGATGGCGAGCAGGAAGCGGGGTTGTGTGGTATAATGCTTCATACTAATTAAAAAGTCAAAAGTAAAAATTAAAAAAAGCGCTGTATCGAGATGAATATTCCATCGTTTTTGATCATTTTTTTAATTTTTACTTTTGAATTTTTAATTCTCACGCATCTCCTATTTATTAAGCTGATAATACACTTCACTCCATCTCAGTTCATTTTTCAGCTGAGACAGTTTTGTGTCTTTACCGATCAGTACACACTCTATGTTCGCCATGTCTGCAAAATCTTCGAGGTGTTCTGATGTAAGGTTCTGGCTGTAACAGGTATGGTGAGCGCCACCGGCGAGGATCCATGCGGCACAACCTGTTTTCATGTCGGGATAAGGCTTCCAGAGTACGCGAGCTACTGGCAATTTGGGAAGTGTTTCGGTTGTCTTCACTGCTTCCACTTCATTTACCAGTAAGCGGAACCTGTTGCCCATATCAATGATAGAAGCATTCAGTGCGGCGCCAGCGCCGGAGTTGAATACCAGACGGACTGGGTCCGCTTTGCCGCCGATCCCCAGGGGATGCACTTCACACGATGGTTTACCATCTGCAATGCTCTCGCAGATCTCCAGCATATGCGATCCCAGTACCATTTGATTGGCCGGATCGAAATGATAGGTATAGTCTTCCATAAAGGAATTACCCCCGGGCAGTCCGCTACCCATTACTTTCATCGCGCGGACGAGTGCAGACGTTTTCCAGTCGCCTTCGCCTGCAAAACCGTAACCGGCTTTCATCATGCGCTGCGCGGCAATACCTGGCAATTGGATCATGCCATGAAGATCCTCGAATGTATCAGAGAATCCTTTGAAGTTTCCCGCTTCCAGGAATTGCTTCAGACCGAGTTCTATTCTTGCTGCATCAACCAGTGACTGGCGGCCTTCACCACCTTTAAGTAAGGATTTGGAAAGCGTATAGCTGTCTTCGTATTCCTGGATCAGTTTATCTACTGATGCGTCGCCCACTTCATTGATCACTTTTACGAGATCACCGATACCGTGTGTGTTCACAGAATAACCGAATTTGTATTCTGCTTCTACTTTGTCGCCATCGGTTACTGCAACATAGCGCATGTTGTCACCGAAGCGTACAAACTTTGCGCCCTGCCAGTCGTGCCAGCCTGCTGCGGCCCGTGTCCATGCATCGATGCTTTTCAGTGTTTCTTCATCCTGCCAGTGGCCAACCACTACTTTGCGGTTGCGGCGCAGCCTGCTGACGATAAATCCAAACTCACGGTCTCCATGCGCGCTCTGATTGAGGTTCATGAAGTCCATATCGATCTCATTCCAGGGAATATCGCGGTTGAATTGCGTATGCAGGTGCAGTAAAGGTTTCTGAAGAATTTTCAGGCCATTGATCCACATTTTCGCCGGAGAGAAAGTATGCATCCAGGTGATCACGCCAATTACATTCTTTTCTGCATTGGCTTCCATGATCACCTGATAGATCTCTTCAGGAGTTTTAACAGTCGGTTTAAATACAACTTCAACCGGGATCAGTGAAGCTGCATTGAGAGATTTAACGATCGTCTGAGAGTGATCCGCTACCTGCTTCAATGTTTCTTCGCCATATAAATGCTGACTACCTGTGATAAACCAAACGGCCAGTTTTTTCAGTTCCATGATATATCTTTTAAATCTTTTGTTTATTGAATTGTCTGCCGGTACGCCGGCAAACGGTTAATGCATTGCTTATTGCCCATAATAGCTATTAGGGCCGTGCTTACGCTCAAAATGTTTTTTGATCAGTGAATCTTTTAATCTTGCGGCATCCGCTTTTACTGATTCGGTTATATGAGCCATTTTAGCAACAGCTTCCAGTACGGCGCTATTATAAACGGCTTTATGTGCAGTAGATCCCCAGGTGAATGGCGCATGGCTGCCCACAAGGATCATTTCAATTTCTTCGTAACTGAGCTTACGTTCTTTCAGCGCATTCATGATCTGAAATCCTGTTTGATATTCATAATCACCTTCGATCATCTTATCATCCATGGGAGGTGCGCAGGGAATATCGACCGTATTATGATCAGCGTGCGTGGTGCCATAGATAGGAATATCACGAAGGCTTTGCGCCCAGGCTGTTGCATAAGTGGAATGCGTATGAACGATGCCTCCTATTTTCTCCCAGTGCTTGTATAGTACAGCATGAGTGAGTGTATCTGATGATGGGCGAAGTTTGCCTTCAACCGTTTTCCCATCAAAATCTACGATCACCATTTTCTCCGGACTTAACTGTTCGTAGGGAACGCCGCTTGGTTTGATCGCAAATACTCCTTTACTTCTGTCTGCCGCGCTTACATTTCCAAAGGTGAACAGCACCAACCCGAGTTGAGGTAGTTGCATATTCGCTTCATAAGCCTGGATCTTTATATGCTCGTATGGATTCATAGCTGTGGTAAATATTGATTCGTCTGTTGATTAATTATTGATCAGGCCTGGGCAACCAGTTCCTGGTGAAGTGACATGGTTTCAGTCTCTATCTGGCTTCCCAGCGCGATGTATCGCTGGTAGCGTTTTGCATAGACTTCGATCTTTTCTGGCTCAGGGAAATATTCCATATCGAATCCTCTTCCCATGGCCGCCATGGCCTCTTCAACCTTTGGATAAATGCCCGCTGCGGTTGCCGCAAACATCGCTGCTCCTGCCGCGCAGGTCTGCTCACTGCGGTGGATACGGATCGGCATATTCATCACATTCGCCATCATCTGCATGATATAGGGAGATTTCCTGGCAACGCCACCCATACCGATCAACCCTTTTACATCGATGCCTTCGCTGACGAAACGGTCAACAATTCTTTTGGCGCCGAAGCAGGTCGCTTCTGCGATCGCCCGAAAAATGCGCGGAGCATCGGTGCCAAGGCTGAGGCCCAGTACAGCACCTTCCAGCAACTGGTTGGCATCAGGTGTTCTTCTGCCATTGAACCAGTCGATCGCGATCTCACTGTATTCATCAACAGGAATTAAAGCTGCTGCTTTGGATAATTCAGGGATAATGGCAGCAATGCTTTCTTCGAGCAATGCCGCTTTTGTTTTATCATCTATTAAAGAAGACTTCGACAGCGTTTGCTGTAAAGGCCAGGTGAGAATATTCTTGAACCAGGCATAAGCGTCACCGAAAGCGGATTGTCCTGCTTCCATACCAAGCATGCCGGGAATCACCGATCCGGGCACCTGTCCGCAGATCCCGCGTACCAGTTGATCACCTACTTCATCCAATGGAGCAACAAGGATATCACAGGTAGACGTTCCCATGATTTTACTGAGATGATACGGTTCGATCTGTCCGCCGACAGCACCCATATGTGCATCGAATGCGCCAATGCCTATCACAGTAGTGGCAGGAAGACCCAAACGTTCTGCCCAGTCTTTCGAAATGGTGCCAGCCTGCTGATCGCAGGTATATGTTTTTGTGAATAAACGTGCGGTGAATCCTTTCAGCACAGGATCAAGACTGCTGAAGAAATCGTCCGGTGGTAATCCGCCGAAATCCGCGGCCCATAAGGCTTTGTGGCCCGCAGAACATACGCCGCGTTTGAGTTCGTCCGCTTTATTTCCTCCGGTAAGAAGGAATGGGATCCAGTCACAATGCTCCACCAGCGAATAAGCCGACTCACGGACCGCCGCATCTTCACGAAGCACGTGCAGCAGCTTTGCCCAGAACCATTCAGAGGAATAAATACCACCCACGAATTGCAGATAGTTCGTATCGAACTTTGCCGCATGTGCATTGATCTCTGCAGCTTCCTGAACGGCTGTATGATCTTTCCAGAGAACGAACATTGCATTCGGATTGCGGCTGAAAGCTGGCAGTAATGCCAGCGGTGTTCCGGCTTTGTCTACCAGAACAGGGGTTGACCCCGTAGTATCCACCGAGATGGCTTTTACGTTCGCGGCAACCTCCGGTCCAACCTGCGCCAGACATTGCGTGATAGTATGCTCCAGCCCTTCCACGTAATCTAAAGGATGCTGCCTGAACTGGTTCAGTTCGGCATTGCAATACAGCTGCTCTTTCCAACGGGGATAATAAAAAGTTGACGATGCGGTCTCTTCACCATTAGAGGTATCTACGAGTATTGTACGAACGGAGTCGGTACCATAGTCCACTCCCAGTACGTATTGTTTTGTCATGTTTGCAAGCGATTTCGGTACGAATATATTATTAATTGTAGATTTTACAATTAAAAAAGCTTACAATTCTTTTCCGGCGGGAAATCAGGCTGTCTGAGGATGAGAATTGCCTGCGATCTTATGAGTGTTGGCTGGCGTAGGGGTAACGCAGAGAGCGCAAAGGACCGCAATGGGCGCAAAGAATCCAGTTTAAAAAGCTGATTTCATTGCGTTCTCCGCGGTCCTCTGCGCTCTCTGCATTACTCCTACACCAGTCTGTCCTTTAACGCACGAAGTAGTTATGCATATACAACAGCTGAAACCCTACCGCATTGTTCCAGTATACCCAGTTATGCGCCCCCGGACGGGTAATATAATCATGCGGAATATTGCGTTGCAGCAGCTCCCGGTGAAGGCTTTCATTCACCTTAAAAAAGAAGTCTTCTGTTCCGCAATCGACAATAATGGAGAGAGCATTCGGAGTTAGAAGATGCAGCATATTGATCACTGTATTCTTTTCCCAGTTATCAGGTTTATCGGCATATTTTCCCAGGCGGTCTGCCATGTTCCAGTTATTGGGGAATGGACGGATATCAACACCGCCGCTCATGCTGCCCGCTGCGCCGAATACATCCTGGTGGCGGAAAGCAAGATAGAGTGCTCCATGCCCGCCCATGCTCAGACCCGAGATGGCCCTGCCTTTAGGACTCCTGATGGTCTTATATTTACCGTCTATCCATTCAACCAGTTCTTTTGAAACATATGTCTCATATTTATAGGAAGGATCAACCGGACTGTCCCAGTACCAGCTATTATTGCCATCCGGACAAACGATCATCAGTTGGTACTGATCAACGGCTTTTTGAATATCCTTTACGCGCGACCAGTCTGAGTAGCGGCCACCATGACCATGTAACAGGTATACTACCGGAAGTTCTTTCGCATTTGCATAATTATCCGGAGTGATGACCACTGCTTTGATGTTCTTTTTCATCGAAGCGCTGTATGTCTGCACGGTGTCTACGATCGCAGCAGATGCATGAAAGACACTAAGCAATACAGTAATAAGAAGCAGGGCAGATTTGCGGGAAAGGAACTTCATCTTTGATAACATGTTTTTAACAGGTATGAGACGGAAAGTTAAACAATAAAGTTGTCTCTGAAAAGAAGATGGCGTAATGACTGGCGCATTGATGTGCTTTATTCCATCTGACAAAACCTTATCTGCCTTGCGTAAGGCCCCCTCTAAATCTTCCACGAAGGGCTAATCGTGTACCCATGAGTATTTGAATGGCGTAAAGGAACGCGGCGGACGCGGCGATACGCGACGTA
>NZ_JAKLTR010000021.1 GCF_022012415.1 Terrimonas ginsenosidimutans | reverse complement strand
CTGCGTACGTCGCGTATCGCCGTGTCCGCCGCGTTCCCCTAAGCCATTCTAATACTTATGGATACACGGTAGCCTGAAGGGGGAGATTTAGAAGTCCCCCCATCACTCAAAAATCTTCCCCATATCCACCACCACAAAACTCTTCGATTCCCTCCCCGCCAGCAGCAACTTATCCTGATCCACATTGATCCCATACACCCGTTTTAGTAAGTAATGCTGTAAATACGAATTTACCTTCATCGTCCCATCTTCACTCACATCAAGCACCCCTACAGAATTATTCACCGAATTCAACACGAACGCTTTGTTCTTGTAAAAACTGATCCTACCCGGGCCTTTCATATCCGCATCGTTTAACACCTGTACCAGCTTCGGATGCAACGGATCGCTGATATCAAAACTGCATACTGTGTTTGCATTATAAGCCGTCAGGAATAAATGGTTCCCTTTTAAAGCCAACGCGCAACTCCCTTTCAACTGAACAGAATCAAACGTCCTGGAGGTGATAACAGGATTGATCTTGTTTTTCACATCCACCGTAACAAGCGATGAACCCGGGCCATATCCTGCGAGATACAATACATCACCGTGTACGAGTGCTGCAAATGCGCCGTCACCTGTGTGGAAACTGCTGATCTGTTTCGGATTTGCCGGTTGACGTACGTCCAGTATATACACCTTACTCTCCGAACTATGTGTCACATACGCATAACCATCTTTGATCACCAGTTTGCGAAGCCTTGTATAATTGGAACGATATGTTGAAAGATAGCTTCCTTCACCTCCGACGTTTATAGCTCCGATTTTTTTCGGATGATAAGGATCGGTGATCTTGTAAACACTTACCATATTGTTGGTCATGGACAACACAAAAAGATGGTTGTTATAAACAGCTACACTGAATGCATCAAGAATATCTTTATCCATTAGGTTGCTTGCCACAACAGGTTTACGCGGGTTACGATAGTCGATCACCGCCACATTATTCCCATCCCTGCAGGGGATATAGGCAAACCCACGGTCGATCACAATATCTTCCGGTTCATTTAGCGCCCGTGTGTTCACCAGGCTGGAAATGATTTCGGTTCCGTTCAGTTGTCTGGCTACAGGTGAGAGGATGCGTGTGTTCGTTCCATTGATCTTTTCCAATGTTTCTGCCAGTTCTTTTTTGTGAAATGCACTGCGGATCATGAATCCTTTGGTCGTTCCCGATAACGTTATGATAGAATCATTCGTTTCCACACGGATCCCATGATCAAGCCAGTCGCCGGCAACAGAAGGGATCGTGTCGAGTGATGTCCAGGTCTTGCCATAATTGGTTGTCAGGTAAACATGTTTTTTACCGGTATACGTACCATAATACGCCGCTCCATAGCCTATGTCTACAAAATCATCCGCAGCATCTGTGAGGTTTGCAACTGAATCCCATACATAGCCAAGGTTAGTACTTCTGAAGATCGTACCCGATTGGTCTGCCTGCAGCATGATGCTGACGCCAAGATACTCGGTGGCAAACAACGCGGCATTGGTCAGTTGCTGCATTTTATTCCAGGTGATGCCATCATCGGTGCTCTTATATACTGCTCCCTGCCAACCGTTCACGATGATGCCATTGCCCGTTCTTTCCAAACGGTACAATGCATTGTGTGAGATAGCGCCCTGGTCATTCCAGGTGGTTCCTTTATCTGTTGAACGATAGATATGGCCGCCATCGGAATCGGTATCCGTCACCAGCAAGGCTCCATCTTTTGTATACATGATGGCGTAAGAAGCGGCGTATCGTTCACGGTTACGGTTCTTATCCAATAATGTCTTCAGGTGTTTCCAGTTTTTACCACCGTCCTTTGTTCCCCATACTTCAGCGGTTCCTGTAAGAATGTAAAACTCCTGCCTGTTGCCGGTTTCAGCAATACAGGTGATGTCAACAGTTACTGGCTGGGCCAGAAAGCTCCAGCTGAGTCCGTTGTCGTAACTGATGTATATCCTGCCTTTGTTGGCGCCTCTTGCGGCGCAGAGGACAACATTTTCATCAAGCTGGCGGATGGCATCGATGCGGCCGCCTTTGGCAACTTCGGTGATCTGCCAGTTTTGGAAGTAATTCAGCGCTGCCAGGTTCTTCTCTGATGAAGGCTGCTGGGCGTTTGTATCGGCAAAACAACAAAGAGCCGCTGATAATAGTATAAAACGAAATCTCTTGATCATATTGACTTTTAATTTTGTTTGGCGTAAGGGGACGCGGCGGGCGCGGCGATACGCAGCGGACGCAGCGAAACAGCCATGAAAGACATTGTATTTCGCCGCGTTCGCTGCGTATCGCCGCGCCCGCCGCGCTCCTATTACGCAAGTTTAACTTAACAGCTTTCTCAAAAAGGGCGAAAGATTGGCGAGTCGTTTACTCCTGCCACCACATTTTAAAGTTCATATTATCTCCACCCATTCTTTGAGCCGCATCGGTATAGTTCGCCCGGTTCAACGACTGCTCACTGAGCGGATAGGGGATCCTGTTCGGGATCTTCCCATTATTCACATTTGTTGGCCCGGGAACCAATAACGGGTATCCTGTTCTCCTGTATTCATTCCACGCTTCCATTCCCGTAAAGAACAGCGCAAAGAACTTCTGCAGGTATATCTTCGAAAGCTGTCCATCAAACTTCACCGAAGGATGCTCCAGGTAATTGGTTTGAAACGGCGCTCCCCAATATTCGAAAGAGGCTTTGATCGCTGCATTGTACAGGTCTGTCGCATTCTCAGAAGAATAGCCTTTCTGCGCCGCTTCCGCTTTCAGGAATAATACCTCGGCCCAGGTGATCCAGATCGCGGGTTCTGTATTGGATTGAAAACGGGTGCCGAGATATGACTGATAGTTGTAACCTCCATTGTAATTCGCCGACTCTGTTACCGGTAATGAATTCGGTAGGCCAACGTATTGCGGGTTGGCTGTTCCTGCTGACGCATTGGTCGGCCTGGCAAACTGGAACAAGCGGCTGTCATTGAATTTCTTCAATGAATCAACGATAAATGCACTCACAGATTTGTATTTGAAATCAAAGTCGCGGACATAGTTTGGTGCGAGTGGATATACATCAGGAAGGCTGCCGCTGTATTTGTACACAAAGTTGTCATCATTACCTTGCATCAAAGGATATTGCTGAGGCGAAGCCAGCATCGTTCTGATCTCTGTGATGGCAGCAGGCATTTTTGCAGAAGCTCTCATCAGTAATCTTAGGCGAAGGCTGTTGGCGAATCGTATCCATTTGGACATTGTTCCTTTGAATACCGGGTCTCCTCCGAATGTAAGAGTGGCGGATGTGTTGATAGAAGCGGCTGCATCTTTTAATT
This sequence comes from Terrimonas ginsenosidimutans, assembly GCF_022012415.1. Classification (GTDB taxonomy): domain Bacteria; phylum Bacteroidota; class Bacteroidia; order Chitinophagales; family Chitinophagaceae; genus Terrimonas_A; species Terrimonas_A ginsenosidimutans. Next base: position 102,721 of record NZ_JAKLTR010000021.1, on the reverse strand, counting down.
CTTCCAGCATGCTTTTATAAACGTCTTCCTGTTTATCGTACTTTGGGGTGAACAGTGTGTTGGAAGCGCCTTTGCCTGCGTCTGTGTACGGAATGTCGCCATATACATCTGTGATCACGGAGAAGATGTAGGTCTTCAGCAATCTTGCGATCGCTTTGTAATTGGTCAGCCCATCAGCTTTTTCACTCATCGCAATGATATCATCCAGATCACGAAGACGGTTATACATATTCCAGATGCCGTTTGAATTCGCCGGGAGCAATTTAAACCGTTGTACTTCCGTGAAGGTATTGTTCATACAGGTATACTGGATCAACTCATTATTCAGCTCAAAGGCATTGTTAACCAACGTATTTGATACGTTGTAAATAACCTGTGGTAATACAACGCCCGGATTGACGACTACCGGCACGTTTGGATTTACATTATCCACCTTTTTGCAGGCTGTTAATCCTGCCAGCAGGAATGCTGTAACGATAAATATATTTCGCATGTTCTTTTTTTTTAGAAGGTGATTTTAAGATCGACGCCAATGCTCCTTGTGGATGGGATCTGTGCATTTTCTACTCCGGGAACAACCGTGCCGCCGGATACAAAAGATGTTTCAGGGTCAATGTTGGGGACTTTTGTGAACAGCAGCAGGTTGCGGCCTGTCAGACTGAACTGTGCCGACTGGATCCAGCTGTTCTTCAGCACTCTGGCAGGGATGCGATAGCCAAGCATCAGTTCGCGGAGTTTAACATAGGTAGCATCGAATGTGCTTGATTCAACGTTCGGACGTTTGTAATATCCCCTGTAATACGTGTACGCGGACACTCTTTCTGTATTCGGAGAATAAGACCCATCTGCATTTAATACAACGCCATCACCTACGATACCTTCTTCACGGCCGGGTAATGTATTGGCTAAACTTCCCGCTTCTGTTCCTGTAACATAAGTGAAGGAGTATATCCTGCCGCCGAATTTTCCGTCGAACAAAAAGCCAAACGTCCAGTCTTTGTAGCTGAAACTATTGCGGATACCTGCGATCAGGTCAGGATTGTAGTTGCCAAGTCTGATCGTATTGCTGGTGAATACAGGAACGCCACCTTTATAAACAACCTTCCCTTCGTCATTTCTTAAAAGACCTACACCGTATATGTCGCCCATTCTTCCGCCGACACGTGCTTCTATCGTTGCGCCCTGCGCGCTTGCTATCACATAGCTTTCCACGCCGTCTGCCAGTTCAACCACTTTGCTGCGGTTGGCTGATGCAGTCAGTGATACATCCCAGGTGAATTTGCCTTTCACCGGTGTGACCCCGAGTACGGCTTCCCAACCTTTATTATTGATCTTCCCGGCGTTCATCACTTTTGATCCAAAACCTGTTGCGGTAGATAATGGACTTCTCAGGATCTGGTTGCGGCTGGATGCTGCGTAATAAGTAAAGTCAAGACTCACTTTGTTGCGGAATAATTTCAATTCTGTACCAATTTCAATTGAACTCGTGATCTCTGGTTTCAGATCCGTATTTGGTATCACTGCTGGCAGACCTACATAACCCGGCAGTGTACTGTATTCATAATAGGCACTTGTCTGGTAAGGATCGGTATCGTTACCCACCTGTGCAAAAGAGCCGCGCACTTTCCAGTAGTTCACCATGTCTGACTTCAAACCAAATATCTCTGTCATCAACCCACTTAAGGAAACAGAAGGGTAGAAGTAGGAATTATTCGATTTAGGGAGCGTTGTCGACCAGTCATTACGCGCCGTTAACTGCAGGAAAAGTTTATTGTCATAGTCAACATCGGCAACGCCGTAAAGGCTGTTCACTCTCTTCACCGTATTAAGCTCATCTACGATCGGCCTGCCGGATGCATTACCAAGATTGTATACGCTGGGGATTACAAGTCCGTTGGCTGTTACTGTATTGCTTCCTGTGTTGATCTGCAGATTGTTTCCGCCAACGGAAGCTGACAGATGCAACATTCCTTTTTTAGGAGCGGTATAAGAAAGCAGGAAATCAGAGTTGCGTTCGAAATAGGACAGATCCTGGCGTCTGTACAGACCATTGATCGCAACAACGGAGCCAACAGGACGTTGTGATGCACGGGCTTCACCTGAGTAATCGATACCTGTTCTGAACATCAAAGTCAGTTCCGGCAGGATCGAGTAGTTCACAAATGCATTTCCAAAAACACGGTTTCTTTTCAGGCTGTTCAATTGCTCATACATGGTCATGTATGGGTTATCGCCCCAGGTAAAATAGTAATTCTGTTTGATGCCTTCCTGTCCTTTGATCCAGTAATCACGGAACCAATCCATCGTGGCATTTCTTTCCGTCCAGATAAAGTTGTAGGTAGGAGAGGCGCCGCCATATCCGATCACCGGCAGGTTATCGCTATTGCTATGAACATAGTTTATATTGGCGCTGATGCTGAGTTTGGAGGAAACATTCACCGTTGTATTGGAATTGAACTGGTGACGGTTCAGCTCCGTGTTAGGCATTATGCCTGTTTGATTATAGTTATTATAAGAAATTCTGAAGTTGCCGATATCGCCAGACTTCTGCACGGCAAGGCCATTCATGAGTGTACGGCCGGTAATGTAAAAATCTTTCACATTATCAGGATACGCTTTCCAGTCGATCGGGATGCGTTTCCCTGTCTCATCAAGCGGAGAGCCGAATTGGATGAATTTCTGTCCCTGGAATCTGGCACCCCAGTTGTGGCCCGAGTTGGACGTGTTAGGCCCGTCCGGACCGTCGCCGTAAGAATAGTACTTGAGGCCAACACCTGTTCCACCACCATATTCGTTTTGAAACTCCGGAGTTTTCAACACGCGATCGAATGCTGTATTGCTGTTTACAGAAATGCCCAAACGGTTATTTGCTGCCGCTTTTTTTGTCTTGATGATGATCACACCGCTGGCCGCTCTTGAGCCGTACAAAGCCGCCGCATTCGGCCCTTTCATGATGCTGACGGATTCTATATCATCTGCGTTGATCTCTGCGCCGCCGCTGCCATAGTCGATCGACAGGTCGCTTGAGTTACCGGTGCCAAGGTTGTTATTGATCGGCACACCATCCACTACCACCATCGCAATATTCTTGTTGATATTGAGGGATGATTCGCCCCGCAACACGATTCTGTTTGAACCGGCAAGACCGCCGGAGACGGTGGTCATATTCAGACCGGCCACGCGTCCCTGCAAACTGCTGAGAACGTTACCGCCTTTGACGGTATTGATATCCTGCCCTTTTACTTCCTGCACGGCATAGCCGAGTTTCTTTTTTTCTTTTGTAATACCGAGCGAGGTGACCACCACTTCTTCCAGATCCTGGTTCGATGCTTTGAGTTTTACCAGCAGAGAATTGTTCTCGCCTTTTTTGATCTCGATCCCGGCGATAGTGTTCGGAAGGTAGTTCACGTGCGAAAAGAGAAGATCGTACTTTGCTCCAGTCCTTAATGAATAGATCAGGAATTCTCCTTTGTCATTGCTGGTGGCATATTGGGTTTTATCATTTTTGTCATGTGGCTTTACCTGTACGCTAGCACCATTCACAGGCTGATTTGTTTCATCCACGATCATCCCTTTGATATTTGCTTCCTGCCCCTGCGCGATGCCGCTGAAGAAGCAAGATAGCAGCAGCAGCCATAAGACTGCCGTCTTCTGAAGTGTTGTTTGTTTCATGCTTTTAGTTTTGGGCAATAGATTGCCTGCACACGCCCGGGTGTGTACTGTCAATCTGGTTTTTGCTCAATTATTTTTTAATGATAAACTCTTGGTTGCCGGAGATGATCTCCAGGTTGTTCAGGTTTCCGATCACCTGCAGAACATCTGCACAGGATTCATGTTGATCAAAGGTTCCGGTGAACATCTTTCCGGATATATCCGCTTTGTAATATTTAATTCGGATGGCATACATTTTTTCCAGTTGCCTGAATACATTTTCGAGAGGCGTCTGCCTGAACGTTAACTGCGTTTTCGCCGGTATTGTTTTATCCTTGTTCACTGTTGCTGCATCGGGCGATACTGTGCTAGTCGCCGTTTGTATGGCCAGCCCTGCATTCATTTTGTTCACGGCTTTCTGTCCCGGAACAAGATAGACAGTATTAAAAGGAGATACTTTGTAATTCTGCACTTTTACGGAGCCTTCCATCAGGCAAACAATTGTGCTGTCGTCATCCTCTGTCACTTCGAATATCGTTCCCAGTGCAGTGGTTGATAGTGGGCCACTGAATACGATAAAGGGTCTGTTCTTATCCTTGCTCACCGTGAACCGCGCCTTTCCTTTCAGGGTCAGCTTTCTTTCCTTACTATTGTAGCCGGTATCATAGCGGAGTGAGCTTTGCTCATAAAGCAGAACGGTGCTGCCGTCTTTCAGTAATACTTCACGTTTTGTATCTCCGGACAGGATAATATTTTCCACAGATGGCGCATCGGCTAGTTCGCTGGTATTGTCTTTCGTTCCCCGGAAAAGGAATTGATAAGGCAATACCATCAGCAGGCAAACGGCGGCAACAGCCGCGCTGATCCGGAACATTTTCAGCACCCTTGAAGCGGGTTGTTTCATAGCAACAACAGGCGTTTCATTACTCACAGAGATCTTTGATAGCAGCAGTTCACGGACACCGGCTTTATCAAATACAGGAATGGATTTTCCTGCGTCAGTATTGCCTGGCATTTCCTGCATCCACGTATCGAACAGTTTGCTCTCTTCTTTGTCGAGTTGCTGCAATAGTTCATTGAGCTCGGAAGAAGAAGCGGTGCCGCTCCAGCATTTCTGTATGAGTAATTGTAAATTCTGCATGTTCTATAGTAAAATGTAAAAGGATAAAAAAAGGGGGGTGCCGCGAATGTTACCAAATCATTAACCCATGATCAGGAAAGAAAAACGAGCAGGAACATGTACATGGAAAGATCTGTTTGCATCACATATCTTTTCACAGTGCTGGTGGCAGATTTTACATATTCCTTTACGGTGTCTTCGGCGATCCCGAGGATAGAAGCAGCTTCCTTGTAGGTCTTACCTTCAATTTTGCAGAGTTCGAAGGCCATTTTTTTACGGGAGGGGAGCTCGTTGATCGCCTTATTCAGCAGGGCCATTTTTTGCGTATACAATTCGCCGGTACTGTCATTATAGGTATTGTCTGCTACTTCAAGATCATCTTCCAGCACTTTCAGTCGGCTTCGCGCCACTGATCTCAGGTGGGTCATCGAGAGATAGAAACTGGTGGTGAAGAGCCAGCCCGCTACCGATTGTTCTTCTTTAAGTTTGAGCCGGCTTTCCCATAATTGCAGAAAAACGCTTTGCAGGATGTCATGCGCATCATCCCTTTGGGGTATCAGCTTGTAGATATTATTGAAAATGGCTTCGCTATAGTGATCGTAAAGATCCTGGAAGATCTTTTGATCGCTGTTCCTTAGCGCTTCAATCAGTTGTATATTTTCGGGAAGTTGCATACCACCGACAAATTTATACGTTGAGGATTTGGTGTTGCGGGATTTGATATTAAGAAAATGTGAAGGACATTATTTGAGTCGGTATAGATACGATGCCGGGAATTAATTCTCTGGTTTTATGGATAGGGCATTTTAACTTTGGCGTTTCATTAGATAATAACACCACATTGCAAATTTGTGGGCTTTCAGAAATATCTGCAGGAGCAGTAAAGGGTATGATAATATATGAATATTAATGACAATAAAAGTGCGCAGAAAATTGCGACAGAGATCAGGGCTGTTTTTTTTGATGTTGATGGGACATTGGTCAGTTTTAAAACTAATAGTGTTCCGGCTTCTGCCAGGAAGGCAATTGATGCATTACGCCAAAAGGGAATTAAAGTAATTGTTGCAACTGGCAGGTCGATCAAGGCATTGGAGGTTTTAAATGAGATCTCTTTTGATGGATTTATTTGTTTTAATGGAGGGCTCTGCGCCACAGTTGGCGGTGAAATTCTGCACAAGCAAATGATTCATGCTGATGATATCAGGGCCCTGGTGCAATATCAAAAGGAGAAAGGTGTGAATTATGCGCTTATGTATCATGACCGTGTTTTTATTCAGTCGATCACCCAGTCGGTTGAGGATATGTACAAGCATGTAGACCTTCCTGTACCTCCAGTGTTGGATCCCGAAAATATTGATTTTGAAAACGTGTTGCAGGCGAACATTTTCATAACGCCTGAAGAGGAGAAGAAATTTATGGAAACGGTGATGTTCAACTCTGTTGCGACGAGATGGACACCATTGTTTGCTGATGTTAATTCCGGTGGATTGAACAAGTACATAGGAGTCGAAATATTCTGCAGGCACTTCGGGATAGATCCATCGCAGACAATGTCGTTTGGCGACGGAGGCAATGATATTGCTATGCTGACTCAAACAGCGATAGGCGTGGCTATGGGTAATGCAAATCCGCCGGTAAAGGAAATAGCAGATTATGTTACGGCAGATGTAGATAGTAACGGGATATGGAAGGCGTTGGAACATTTTGGACTTGTACAAGGCGTCATTCCAGCTATATCATCTTCAGCTTCCTGAGGAAATAGATTGTTTATAACTATTAAAGCATCTGGTTGCACCACTTACTGTGAAGATTGGCCGAGTTTAAGGGATTGGAGAAAGCGTAAGCCTTGTATCTTTAACTGTAAGTAGCAAGCGTTAAGCGGCCATTAAACGCCGCCACGCCGCCAGGATTTAACCAGACTAGTTAAAAAAAATAAAGCCCGTTGGATAGAACGATTGAGATAATAAACATTTATACTATTGAGCAAATTCCCGCACTCGAGACAATCAGGACAATTCCGAGAGAGCGGATACTGAAGCTGATTTTTGCAAAGGAAGTCCGGAATTGGCGCGAGGCTATCGGGGAGCGTTTAAAAAATGAACTTCCGGATTTCCAGGTTGGTGTTCATTTATTGGAGCCGGAAATAAATATCGCGAAACTTATATCGGAAATAGAAATTGAAAATAATCAGTACTTTTTTGAACAATGTGCAAAAGACTACCGGAAATTAGCACAAACACTTCTGTTTAAATTGGTTGATAAATTTAACCTGAAACTGGACGAAGATCATCCTATGATGACGTTTGCCGAATTGAAGCGTGGCGGAAGGTCCAGAGGAAAGGTTGAAGGTTGGAATTACTATTTTCATGGTGCACATTGTGGATTTGAAAATATCAGGACCGGGCAGACTGTGGAAGTTTCGCTGATTTTTGGCTCTGAATTCGGCGACCTTGATCCATATTTTTTTTCGAAATACATTAAATCTACTCCAGCGTACAGGCCATTACCGGTAGAGATTTTTGAGGATTATGCTGACGGTGTAAGGATAAATGAAAAAATGATCTCGCTGGGTAAATTTGAAAGAATAAGTTATTACAACGGAAGTTATCATGGAATAGTGGTAGCTGACCGGTAAAACGCTGAGATTAATTTGTGACTGGGCGCAGTATGCAGCATTTTTTTTGCGGTGATTAAAAGTGATGTTTCACGCTAATTTTGAAAAACAGCCGATATTGCCTGTCTCATCCGGGTAGAAATGTTGTAATGAAGGTTGTATAATAGATACAAGTTTTTGATCTGGGAAATATGGTTCATATTGCTTGATGTTGTCTTTAGTGTTAAGAATATCGATTTCTCAGTGCGATGATACAGCATTCATTCATTCATCCGCATAGTTATATTTTCATTCATACATTTAATTACCATTTGAAGCAAAACACTTCCCATGCCCGTTAAAATAAAAATATGCTGCATCGCTTCCATCGAAGAAGCAATGATGGCCATCAATGCCGGAGCAAATGCTGTTGGACTTGTTGCCCGCATGCCCAGCGGCCCGGGGCCGATATCTGATGAATCAATTGCTGCAATCACGCCGCATATTACCAAAGAGATCGCGTCTTTTCTTCTCACGAGTGAACAATCTGCGGCGGAGATCATTGCACATATTCAACGAACCGGAGCCAACACTGTTCAGATCGTTGATGAACTTACAGCAGGAACTTACGATCAGATCAGGGAAGCAATGCCGTCTGTGAGCATCGTGCAGGTGATCCACGTGACAGGGGAGGAGAGTATTGAACAGGCGATCGGGATACAGGATCAGGTGGATTATATCCTGCTGGATAGCGGCAATCCTAAAGCTGCGGTGAAGACATTGGGCGGAACGGGGAATACGCATAACTGGGAGATCAGCCGCGAGCTGGTCAGCAGGGTGTCTAAGCCTGTGTTTCTGGCAGGAGGATTGAATGCGGATAATGTTCAGCAGGCGATTGAAATGGTGAAGCCTTACGGTGTGGACATTTGCAATGGAGTAAGGACGGAAGGAAAACTCGATAGGGTGAAATTGCAGGCGTTTATTTCGGCGGTTAGCGGTTAGGGTATAAACAGTTTCAGTCTTTATTGCTGATTAGCGCAGGAGTATCGCAAAGCACGCAAAGAAACCGCAGAGAACACGAAGAAATACAAAGAGATACTTTGCGCACTCTGCGGTTTCTTTGCGTGCTTTGCGATACTCTTACGCCAGCCTTTTCTTTATCGCTGCAACAATCTTCCCCGCATGCTCTCTTGAATTCTCAATAAATAAACGATGCGTATTCATTCCCCCGCAGATCACTCCTGCAAGATATATTCCCGGAATATTCGTTTCATGCGTCTCCTCATTGATCACCGGGCAACGCACTTCATCTGCTGAAAGATCAATCCCGATCCCGTGAAGAAAATCAAGGTTAGGCTGATAGCCCGTTGCCGCGATCACCCAATCGTTTTCAACCGTCACCACTCCATCCGGTGTCAAAAGATCGACCTCCCGTTCACGGATCTCTTTAATGGACGACTGATAAAAAGCTTTGATCGACCCTTCTTCAATGCGATTGATGATATCCGGGCGTACCCAGTATTTCACTCTTTTGCCGATCTCTTCCCCACGAACCACCATCGTTACATCCGCACCTTTCCGCCAGGTCTCCAGCGCCGCATCCACCGCCGAGTTCTGCGCACCCACCACGATCACTTTCTGGAAAGCATAGAAATGAGGATCCTTGTAATAGTGCGTCACGTTGGGAAGGTCTTCACCGGGAACATTCAGCAAATAAGGGATATCATAAAAACCGGTGGCAATAATGATATGATCAGCCCTGTAAGAATCCTTACTGCTGATCACCTCAAATGAACTGCCCGTGCGCCCGACCGATTTCACTTCTTCAAACAGACGAATATTCAACTGGAAAGAGCCTGCCACCCGGCGATAGTATTCCAGCGCCTCCAATCTTGTTGGCTTGGCATTATTACTCACAAACGGCACATTCCCGATCTCCAGCCGCTCAGACGTGGAAAAGAATGTCATATTCACCGGGTAATGGTAGATCGAATTGACCAGGCTGCCTTTTTCCAGAACCAGGTAACTGATGCCGGCATTCTTTGCCGCAATGGCACAAGCCATGCCGATCGGCCCGCCGCCGACGATGATGAGGGGGAAGTGAGTTGAAGACATAGGCAAACGTAACGGGAAAAGGGGGTAAAAGTTTAAAAGTTTAAGAGTTTAAGAGTTTAAAAGTTGGGTTTGTGGGGAGCAGGTCAGGAGGTTTAGGAAGTTCATGGCCGTTCTGGTTATCTCATCATTCAGGCAACCTTACGCCAGTCAATACGCAAGTGATGGCTATGCTAAGACGCGTCCCCGTGGGCATGAACCTCGGGAACCCCTGAAACTTCCCAAACCTCCGCACCCAAACCAAACTTTAAAACTTTTAAACTCTTAAACTTTTAAACATTTAAACTTCCTCTCCCCCCTGCATTTCCCTTCTTCAACTTTCCTTCTAGGTTTTTCGCCCCATCTCGCTTATTTTTGCCCCTCTTAAAAAACTAACCGAAAAAATGGCAAGATCAATCGCATTCCGTGACGCTCTTCGTGAAGCTATGTCTGAAGAAATGAGAAGGGATGAACGGGTTTTCCTGATGGGTGAAGAAGTAGCAGAATACAACGGAGCTTATAAAGTTAGCCAGGGTATGCTGGCGGAATTTGGTGCAAAGCGTATTATCGATACGCCGATCGCTGAATTAGGATTCACCGCAGTAGGCGTTGGCGCCGCTCAGAACGGCCTTCGCCCGGTTGTTGAGTTCATGACCTGGAACTTCGCGGTACTGGCTCTTGACCAGATCCTGAATACAGCTTCTAAAATGCTGGCAATGAGTGGTGGACAGATTTCCTGCCCGATCGTTTTCCGTGGTGGTAACGGTTCTGCCGGTCAGCTCGGTGCTCAGCACTCAACGGCTTTCGAAGCAATGTACGCTAACATCCCGGGTATCAAAGTTGTTTCCCCCAGCAATGGATACGATGCGAAAGGTCTGCTGAAACAAGCCATCCGTTATGAAGAAGATCCGGTAATGTTCATGGAAAGTGAGCAGATGTATGGCGATAAAATGGAGATCCCTGAAGAAGAATACTATATCGAATTAGGAAAAGCTGATGTGAAAAGAAAGGGTACCGATGTAACGATCGTATCATTCAATAAAATGATGAAAGTAGCACTCGGCGCAGCGGCTGAACTGGAAAAAGAAGGCATCAGCGCTGAAGTGATCGATCTGCGTACGATCCGTCCTCTCGACTGGAAAACCATCCTGGAAAGCGTGAAAAAGACAAACCGCCTGGTGATCGTTGAAGAGCAGTGGCCATTTGCCTCAGTCTCCTCTGAGATCAGCTATGTGATCCAGAAAGAAGGATTCGACTACCTGGATGCTCCGATCCGCCGTATTACGGCTGCTGATGCTCCGCTTCACTATGCACCAAACCTGGTAGCTGCAGCACTTCCGAGCATCGAGCGTACAGTTAAATTAGTAAAAGAGGTAATGTATCTGAAGAAATAGGTTATCCACATTTCTAAATTATTTCTGCCCGCGTTCGCTGATAAAATACAGCAAACGCGGGCTTTTTATTACATCAAAACGTCATTTGAGAGGCTGAATCTGCCAGATAACACCGTGGTTATTAACAAATCGTAGATTTACGCTTAATATTTTTTTGTCAGGTAATGCAGCGTTTTGCATGTAAAAGTGCATCTTTGTAATGGTTTTTCATAGGATATTGGATTTTAAAAGCGAGGCTGGATTTCTATCCGGCCTCTTTGTTTTTCAGGCTGAACAAACTTAAGGCGCTGATTGTCCGTTGACCGTTAACTGTTGTCCGAATGAAATGGTGAACCGACGAATTGGCCTATCAATCTGCACTAAAGCTTCGGTAACTAGGTCCGGACAACTGTCAACGGACAACGGTCAACGAATCTGACCGATCAATCCTTCTTTCCGCTATTTTTGCGCCTACTAAACTCTGAATGAATGGCTGATATACTGATCATTGACGATGAAAAAGCGATCCGGAAGACTTTGACAGAGATCCTGTCATTTGAAGGATATAAACTTGATGAAGCATCTGATGGAGAGGAAGGATTAAAGAAGTTTAAAGAGAAGACTTACGACCTCGTACTGTGTGATATCAAAATGCCTAAGCTGGATGGCATTGAGTTCCTGCAGAAGGCGGGTGAGATCAATGCCGATATTCCGATCATTATGATCTCGGGGCACGGTAACATCGAAACTGCCGTAGAGGCAGTGAAGAAGGGAGCCTACGATTATATCTCCAAGCCGCCGGATCTGAACCGTTTGCTGATCACCATCCGCAATGCGATGGAGAGAACAAGCCTGGTAACGGAAACAAAAGTGCTGAAACGCAAGGTAAGCCGCGTGCAGGAGATGATAGGCGGCTCTGCCCCGATGCAGAAGATCAAAGAAACGATCGATAAAGTGGCCCCAACAGACGCCAGGATCCTGATCACCGGAGAGAATGGGGTGGGAAAGGAGCTTGTAGCACGCTGGGTACACGAGAAAAGCAACCGTAACGCAGGGCCGCTGGTAGAAGTGAACTGCGCAGCGATCCCGACCGAGTTGATCGAAAGCGAACTGTTTGGTCATGAAAAAGGGTCATTCACTTCTGCCATCAAACAACGCATCGGTAAATTTGAGCAGGCGAACGGTGGCACACTCTTCCTCGATGAGATCGGTGATATGAGCCTCAGCGCACAGGCAAAAGTGCTGCGCGCTCTGCAGGAAGGCAAGATCACCCGCGTTGGTGCTGATAAAGATATCAATGTTGATGTGCGCGTGATCGCGGCTACCAATAAAGACCTGCTCGGTGAAGTGGATGACAAGAACTTCCGTCTCGATCTTTACCACCGCTTAAGCGTGATCCTGATCCATGTACCTTCTCTGAATGATCGCCGTGATGACATCCCGATGCTGGTCGATCAATTCCTCGAAGATATTTGTGCCGATTATGGCATTGTGAAAAAGAGCATTGACGACGATGCGCTGAAACTTTTACAGGAATACAACTGGACGGGTAATATCCGCGAACTGCGCAACGTAGTGGAGCGACTGGTGATCCTTTCTGCAAAAAGTATTACGGGTGAGGATGTGAAAAGTTATGTAATGCCCAGATAAAATTAAAAATTCAAAAGTAAAAATTAAAAAATAGACGCTGAGGGATCGAAGCAGTTTCGAAAGTCAGGGATTTTTTAATTTTTACTTTTGCATTTTTAATTCGATGATCGTTAATTAGCATATCATTTACGCACTGACAACGTTAGGAATCGTAACTTGTTCGTTTAAAATAAATTCAGGCTCATGCCTTTAAAACATTTACTCATTATCTACCTGATAAGCACATTACTCGTATTCCTTCCGTCTTTCGGATTGGCGAAATTGTTTGTCAAGGCGAAAGTTCCAGCCTGGAAAGCATATGTTCCTTTTTATAATACCTGGGTGATGCAGGAGATTGCTCAGCGTCCGAAGCATTGGGTATTCTGGCAGTTCATTCCGGTGATCGGCTGGTTTATCACACCTGGTATCTTTATCGAATTTGCGAAAGTGTTTGCCAAGTATTCTTTTGGCGCGCACACCATGGCGTCTTTGCTTCCGTTCATTTATTTCCCTTATATAGCGTCGAAACCTGATACAAGATTTGTAGGACCGCAAACGGTAAAGCTGTATCAGAAGCCAGCCTGGAGAGAGTGGGTGGATGCAGCAGTATTTGCGGTAGTGGCGGCAACGCTGATCCGTACATTTATTTTTGAAGCATACACGATCCCTTCAGGATCCATGGAGAAGACCCTGCTGGTGAAAGATTTTCTTTTTGTAAGCAAGCTCAGCTATGGCCCGCGTATTCCGAATACCCCTTTATCGGTGCCGTTTGTACATAACTATATGCCGGTGACAAATGGTAAGTCTTATTCCGAATTGGTTCAGTTGCCGTATATCCGCTGGTTTGGCAGCATGCCCAAAAGAAATGATGTAGTGGTATTCAATTTCCCTGCCGGCGATACCGTGATCCATAAAGAAGGATTTGAGTCTCTCACTCCCTATATTGATATCAAACGGATGGCTGACCGTGGCGACAGGGATGCTAAGATGATCCTGGCTGACCGGGAGAATTATCCGGTGGTATCACACCCGGTTGATAAAACAGATAACTATATCAAACGCTGCGTGGCGGTTGCCGGCGATTCCATCGAAGTAAAACATAACGTGGTTTACCTGAACGGCGTCCGCCAGGAGCCGCCTGCGTATTCCGAACTCAATTACAAAGTAGAAGTAACTGCGCCCGCCCTCGATATGGACGTAATGAAGACTGAGTATGATGTTGATTTTGATAAACAGGAGATCATCAGCATGGGTGGTAATGTATACCGTATGCTGCTGACCATTGCCGCAAAGGATAAAATGCAGAAGAATGGTTTGATCAAAACGATCGAGCCATGGGATACGCAGGAGCGTGATGTGTTCCCTTATGATACTGTGCACAACTGGACGATGGATAATTTCGGACCGGTATGGGTTCCAAAGAAAGGAACAACCATTCAACTCACTCCCGAGAATTTCCATATCTATGAGCGTGCGATCAGGAAGTATGAACATACCGACCTTGAAGAAAGAAATGGCAAGTACTTCATCAACGGACAGGAGAACAGCAGCTATACTTTTCAAATGGACTATTTCTGGATGATGGGAGATAATCGCCAGGGGTCACAGGACAGCCGCAAATGGGGCTTTGTACCGGAAGACCGGATCGTAGGTAAAGCATGGATGATCTGGTTCAGTTGGGATGGAGGACCTCGTTGGAAAAGACTCTTCAACATTATTAAATAAATTGACCTAACTTTAAATGCCCCGGAATTTTCCCCGGGGCATTTTTGTCTTTATAAGGATTTGTTATGAGCGATAAGAAAATTCAGATCGACTACGAATTATACAACGATATAAGCGAGCTGCCGGCTGAAGATGCAGCATTACTGGCAGAGGCAAGAAAAGTTACCGCACATGCCTATGCGCCTTATTCGCATTTCCGTGTAGGAGCAGCAGCCCGTACCGAAAAAGGTATTGTCAAAGGGACCAACCAGGAGAACGCTTCTTATCCCGTTGGAATTTGCGCAGAACGCACATTGCTGTCAACGGCCTCATCCATCTTTCCAGGCCTGCCACTCGAAGTAATGGCTGTCAGTTATCACAACGAAAACGGAGATAGCGATACGCCTGTCTCACCCTGCGGCATGTGCCGTCAGGCCCTGCTGGAATATGAAGGCCGGGGAGGAAAGCCCATGCGGCTCATTCTGAGCGGACAAACCGGAGAAGTCATCGTGCTGAAAAGTGTGAGTGACCTGTTGCCGTTTGCGTTTTCGGAAAAGCAGTTGAAGTGAAGAGGGGGAAAAAAGTTTAAAAGTTTAATGGTTTAAAAGTTTAATAGTTTTGACAGGTTTGAAAGTTTAAGATTCCCGAGACGACCGGGGCGTTTTAACTATTAAACCTTTAAACCATTAAACTTTTAAACTTTTCTTCCCTAAAACAACGTCTGCACCCCATACATCACCTTCGTCTCATGCTCCAGCAGCCATCTCTTTCTCCATAATCCTCCGGCATATCCCGTGAGTTCACGATTGGAGCCGATCACGCGATGGCAGGGAACGATGATCGCGATATTGTTCCGGCCGTTTGCATTCGCTACAGCCCTTGTTGCTTTCGGATCGCCTGTGCTGATAGCCAGCTGGAGGTAGCTGATCGTTTTGCCAAATGGAATGCCCGTCAGCAGGTTCCAGGTTTGCTGCTGAAAGTTCGTGCCGTGCTGATTTAACGGTAGCTCAAAGATAAGCCGCTGACCATCGAAGTACTGCATCAGCTGTTCCAGGCATTCCACCAGTAATGGTGCGGGATCATGGTTGATCTCTTCCTGCGCAGGCGCCTGATCGCGGAAGCTGACTTCACTGATAAAATCAGGCGTGCCTGAGATCTTCAGAAAGCCGAGCGGCGACTGATAATATGTGGAGGAGAGGTTATCCAACTTTCATTCCGTTTGAGACCGGCTGTGCGGGTTGTAATAAAATTACATTTTTGTTCTCATCATATACACCGAGCACCAGGCACTGGCTCATGAAATCGGCGATCTGCTTCGGAGGAAAGTTCACCACTGCGATCACCTGTTTATTGAGCAATTCTTCTTTTGAATATAGCGTTGTGATCTGTGCGGATGATTGCCTGATGCCAAGTTCGCCCCCGAAATCAATCCTTAATTTATAAGCAGGTCTTTTTGCTTTGGGAAAATCATTTACCTCAACGATCGTCCCGGCACGCATATCTACTTTTTCGAAATCATCCCAACTGATGCTTGTTGTCGTCATGTCCATGTACTTATTTTTTTACTAACGAATCAGTGAATTATGCTCCCGCAGATTTATGCTGAAATGCGCAGAAACGCAGATCAGTGTCTGATAGTGGAAAGATATCTGCGTATCTGTGCATTGATCAGGTTAAATCTGCGGGAAACTAGCTGCAAACTATAAAGTTTTTCACTACCTTAATCCAAAATTTGCTAAATGAGAAAACCGCAGCAGAACGATAATTCACGTCGTCGCTTTATCCAGCAATCAGCCGTATTCGGTGCAGGTGTATTGATCCTTCCCCGGCATGTGTTGGGAGGAAAAGGGTTTGTCGCACCCAGTGATAAACTGAACATCGCCGGGATCGGCGCAGGTGGTAAAGGAGCGAGTGATCTTGCCGAATTTGCCAAAAGCCCGAATGTCAATATAGTATCCCTCGTTGATGTGGATGACAGGGAGTCTGCCAAAACAAGAGAGAAATTCCCGAAAGCCAGTTACTATAAAGATTTCCGGGAAATGCTGTCGAAAGAGAAGAATAATATTGATGCTGTTTCCGTATCAACACCGGACAACACACACGCCGTGGCCACGATCGCAGCCATGCAGTTGGGTAAACACGTATATACACAAAAGCCGTTGACGCATGATATCTATGAGGCGCGTATGCTTACAGAGGCTGCCAAAAAATATAAGGTCGTAACACAAATGGGCAACCAGGGCGGCTCTGGTGATGGGGTTCGCAAAGCAAAAGAAATGTATGACGCAGGGATGATCGGTGAGGTGGTGGAAGCGCATGCATGGACAAACCGGCCTGTATGGCCGCAGGGGATCCCCACGCCGAAAGGCAGCTTTGATGTGCCAAAAGAATTAGACTGGGATCTGTGGCTCGGACCAGCCCAGAAGATCGATTATAACCCGGCATATCTGCCATTTAACTGGAGAGGATGGTGGGCATTTGGTACCGGAGCATTGGGAGATATGGCCTGCCATATCATGGACCCGATCTACCGTATCCTGCCGATCGACTATCCTGAGTCTGCAGAGTGCAGCGTGGCAAATATTTGGAAAGACATGTGGGCTGAAGGAAACTATGTGGACAGCTGCCCGCCATCTTCTATCATACATCTTACTTATCCAAGAAAAGATAAGCCGGGCAAGAAGATCAAAGTATCGTGGCATGACGGAGGATTGCTCCCTGCACGCCCTGATGAACTGCTCCCGGGTGAAGCATTTGGTAACTGGGATGGCGGTACTTTGCTTGTAGGCACCAAAGGAAAGATGCTGATCGACTGTTATGGAGCCAATCCACGACTGTTGCCGACAAAGCTGATGCAGGAAAAGAAAATGCCAAAGGAAACGATCAAACGCGTTCCGGAAGGTCACTATATCCAGTGGGTAAATGCTTGTATCGCCGGCCACGGAAAAGGAGTAACCAGCTCTCCGTTCGAATACGCCGGTCCATTCACAGAGAGCATTCTCATGGGCAACCTGGCCATCCGCAGCTGGATGATGCTGAACCCACGTCTCAAAGGTTGGGATGATAAATACCTTGGACGCAAAAAACTACTGTGGGATGCAAAGAATATGAAGATCACCAACTTTGATGAAGCGAATCAGTTCGTGAAGAGGGAATATCGCCAGGGGTGGAGCCTTTAGGGAAGTAAAAATTAAAAAGTAAAAATTAAAAAATAGCTCAAGCGGTCAGAAGCAATTCCTGACTACTTGAGCTATTTTTTAATTTTTACTTTTGAATTATCTCTTCCTGTAGCTGCGCAGCATCCAGGCCATTTTCTCGTGCTGTTTCAGCAGGCCGGTGCAGAAATCGCTGCTGCCGATGTCTTTGTATTTTTCGTCAAAGTCGGTGATAAGGGAGCGAAGGCGATGGATGATGGTTTCGTGATCGGAAGTGAGGTTATCGATCTGTGAAGGCTGATCTACGGGAACTTCGGGTTCTTCGAGTGAAGCCAGTTTGAGGAGTTCTTTTAAACGGCCTTCGGCAAAGTGACCGATGGTACGGATGCGTTCTGCTACCTCATCGATCATTTCCGCGAGTTGATCGTACTGGCCCTCGTAAAGCTTGTGGAATTCCATAAAGCTCGGTCCTTCCACACTCCAGTGATAGTTGCGGGTCTTGTTATACAATACGTGTTCGTCTGCCAGCAGTTTGTTGAGTTGTTCGGCAACTGCCTGCCTGTTTTTCTCAGAAATGCCAATGTCGATTTTCATAAAGAAAATTTTTGGGTGAAGACAAAGATGACCCTGTCGTCAGTCCAAAAGTGATGCCAGCTCTGCCAGTTCTTTTTGCTTGTAGGCATCGGCTTCGGAGGTGAAGCATTTCCCGAATTCTTCCAGCAGGCGCTGGATCATCTCTTTGTTTTTAAGAGGTTTGAAGAAGCCGGGGTCCGGCGTTACAGAGATACGCTGAAAGTAGTTTTCCAGGTCCTGGTGAGAGAATACCTGACCCGACGTGGGGTCTATAAAGAATTCTACTTTTCCAAGCGGATCGGGCAGAATGTCCGCCGAATAGCCGGGTTTGAAGTAGGCAATAATGCACTGTTGCGGGATATTGACCGCTCTGACGGGAATATCCAATAGTTCGCAAAGCAGCAGGTAAAGGATCGCATTGCTCACCTGGTTGCCGCGCTTTGTTTCCAGCGTTTTGTGCAGAAGAAAGTCATTGGGCTCCTTACTGCTCATTTCACTGCCTTTGAGGCCGTAATAATTATAAAGTATGCTGGTCACGATCCTGATCTGCTCAAGCGGGGTGAGATAATTGTTCAGCTCAAGCCAGATGTTCCTGCGTACCTTTTCCACTTCCTGCAATACAGGCGCTGTGGAAAGATCTGGATACTGGAATTTCGCAACAAGCAATGCGCCAAGCAAAAGATCATGATGACCGGCAACATTCCATTGGCGGAAGTCTTCCGACAGATCACGATAATGCAGCTTGTGAATGAGTAATTCGATACGTTCCTGTATTCCTTCGTCGGGAGTCGTTTCCCAAAGATGCTCGAGACTGGGGATGATAGGTTTCCCATAACCAACGATCTTTTCCGATACTGCATCAAAAACTTCTTCGTCCGGATCGTCTATTAAATGAAACAGCGCTGATATTTCCTTGTTGTTCTCCAATGATGCAATTTGGTCAATGCAAGGGAAACAAAGGAGTGAAACTTTTCCACAGCAAGTGGATTAAAGTAAAAATTCAAAAGTAAAAATTAAAAAACACTTCGGGAAAGCAGTAATTGTATCCCCTTATTTGAGCATACTTTTTTAATTTTTACTTTTGAATTTTTACTTGCGTATGCGCATCACTTTATCTTGCGGGCCACCGCCATCCAGTCCCAGGGTTGTGGTTGTTGCAGCCAGGATGGCGCTTCAACAAATTCGGTGTTCCAATCGTAGTTGATCTTTTTTCTTGTGACTAATTCGAAGCCTGATCTTGACAGGAGAAGATCCAGTTCATCACCGAGATAGTGTTTTGTTGCCACATCATCGATCTCGACATTTCCCTGTTGAAGATCGGCGTATCGTTTAGCAGCTTCAACCACTGGTAGCTTTTGCTGGAAGAGTTTTTTATCGATCTTCCACTGATGTTGTATTATGCGCGTGAGTAACCATGATTCAAGTGAAGGGACAACGAGGACAAGGTGCCCGTCTTTTTTCAGGCTTTTATTGATATTGTAGAAGAAACGCTGGCGCTTCATCAGAGATTCGGAGAGTATCGCATTCACGCAGAGCGCCGCATCATAGCCGGAGAAGGGAGGTTTGGCGGAAGACATGTCTGAACGCTGGTAGGTAACGTTCTGCAGATCCTTATAATTTTTCTTTGCAATCGATAGATTCTTTGCAGAGATATCAATGGCATGGACCTTTGCAAAAGCAGGGGAGAGAACAGGCAACCATTTGCCTACTGCACATCCTATATCAACAATGGATTTATCTTTACCTGCTATTTTATTGATCTCTTTGGTGATCAGTCCTTTTTTATCCTGCGCGCGCACGTCAAAGATCTCTTCATCATATTCGGGGGCGATATTTTCCCAGTAGGAGCGTTTCATGGGCGAATGGTTTTTGTAAAAATAGAGGATATATATAAGTTTAAAGGTTTAATAGTTTTAATGTTTAAAAGTTGTCGGGTAACTTTTAAACATTAAAACTATTAAACCTTTAAACTTATACGCGAAGCTTACTTCTTCTTTGCGGCTTTCTTCGTTGCAGTCTTTTTCGTTGCTGTTTTCCTGGCTGCTTTTTTAGCTGGTGCTTTTGTTTTCTTTGCAAATGCGCCGGGCACTTCTGCTTCGATCATTTTCTTCACGTCTTCGAGGTTGAACTGTGCAGCTTCTTCAGGCGTGTACTTGGTGTCATCTGCTTTCTTCGGGATCTTCAGCATTTTTTTACCAAAGCGGATGAAGGGACCCCAGCGGCCATTTTCCAACGCAATGTTTTCATCAGCCCAGCGCTGGATAAAGCGATTTGCTTCTTTTTTCACTTTTCCGTCGATCAGCTCATTCATATCTGCCTGCGTCAATGTATCGAAATCGTATCGGCGCGGAACGTTGATGAACATGCCATCCCATTTGATAAAAGGACCGAAACGGCCTTTGCCTTTGGTGATTGGTTTTTCTTCGTAAAAGCCAACCGGAGCATCGGCTTGTTGTTTTTCTTTGATCAGTTGAATGGCACGATCAAGGTCAACCGTTGCGAGATCTGTTCCTCTTGGAATGGAGATATAGTCTTCCCCCCATTTCACATAAGGGCCAAAACGGCCAACGTTCACAGAGATATCCTTGTCTTCATACTGACCAAATGTTCCCTGCAATTTGAAAAGTTCCATCGCTTCGTCATAAGTGATGGTTTCAATGCTCTGGCCGGTAGGGATCTTGGCAAACCTTGGTTTATCTTCATCTTCAGCACTGCCGATCTGTACCATGGGGCCATAACGGCCCATGCGTGCCACAACAGGTTTGCCCGATTCCGGATCAAGACCCAGTTCACGCTCGCCTTTGATCCGTTCTGCATTTTCTATGGTGTTGTCTACATCCTTTTTGAACGGGCTGTAGAACTCATCGATCATTTTATTCCACTTCAGTTTTCCATCGGCAACGTCATCAAATTCTTCTTCGATCTTGGCAGTGAAGCCATAATCCATGATGTCATCAAAATATTGCTTCAGGAAGTCTGTAACAACCAGTCCGAGATCAGACGGGAATAGCTTGGACTTCTCCGCGCCGGTATTCTCCTGTTCGACTTCTTTGGAAAGTGTATCATTTTTGAGAACGAGTACACGGAAGTCCCTGCGTATACCTTCCTTGTCACGTTTTTCCACATAACCTCTTTTCAGGATCGTGGAGATCGTGGGTGCATAGGTTGATGGACGGCCAATGCCAAGCTCTTCCATCTTTTTAACCAGCGAAGCTTCCGTATAGCGTGGCAATGGGCGGGTAAAACGTTCAGTTGCTTTCAATTCACGAAGCGGCAGTTGCTGGCCAACGGTCAACGGAGGCAGCATGCCTTCTTTTGTTTCGTCTTCATTCACCTCATCTTCATCCTTGTCTTCACGATATACTTTAAGGAATCCATCAAACTTCAATACTTCACCGGAGGCGGTGAGTTCTTCCTTATTGGTGGAGATCTCGATCTTTGCTGTTGTTTTTTCCAGTTCGGCATCTGCCATCTGGCTTGCCATGGTGCGCTTCCAGATCAATTCGTAAAGTCGCTTCCATTCAGGATCTTCCACTGTTGTATTATGCATGTAAGTGGGCCTGATCGCTTCGTGAGCTTCCTGTGCGCTTTCGTTCTTGTTCTTGTATTTGCGGAACTGATGATATTTATCACCATACAGGCCTTTAACGGTTGCGGTAATATCGCCGAGCGCTGTATTGCTCAGGTTCACGCTGTCTGTACGCATGTAGGTAATATGACCATTTTCGTACAGCCTTTGTGCGATCTGCATGGTTCTGGATACGCCATAGCCAAGTTTGCGGGATGCTTCCTGTTGCAATGTTGACGTAGTGAACGGCGGCGCAGGGGAGCGTTTACCAGGTTTTACCTGTATGTCCGTCACTTTATAAGTGGCGCCAACGCAGCTGTTCAGGAAAGCTTCAGCATCTTCTGCGCGTGATTGTTTTTTTCCTTCTGCGGAGAAGGGAACATTTTTATCGCTGAGATCTTTTGCAGTGAAAAGTCCTTCTACTTTGAACGAACTGGTCGGGATGAATGAATTGATCTCCCGTTCGCGTTCTGCGATCAGGCGTACGGCAACGCTCTGCACGCGTCCGGCGCTGAGGTTGTTGCGCATACTCATCTTACGCCAGAGCACCGGGCTTAGCTCAAAGCCTACGATGCGGTCGAGGATGCGTCGTGCCTGCTGGGCCATAACCAGGTTCATATCCAGCTTGCGCGGATTCTGAACGGCAGCCTGGATTGCAGGTTTGGTGATCTCATGGAAAACGATCCGCTTGGTGGTATAAGGGTCAAGGCCCAGCACCTCACATAAATGCCAGCTGATCGCCTCACCTTCGCGGTCCTCATCCGTTGCGAGCCAAACCTCTTGCGACTTGTTTGCCAGGGTTTTAAGCTCTTTTACGACGCGTTCTTTATCTTCCGGAATAATGTATCTCGGTTCGTAATTTTTTTCTATATCTATCCCCATGCCTGCTTTCTCCAGGTCGCGGATATGCCCGAAACAGCTCTTCACCTGGAAGTCATTTCCCAGGATCTTTTCGATCGTTTTCGCTTTCGCAGGGCTTTCTACAATCAATAGGTTTTTCGCCATATTCTCACCGTAATTAAATAAAATGACCACCTGTTAGTGTGCCGGAAATTCAATTTTGAAACATGGGAAATTCTCGTCGCAAAATCAAATTGGAGGCCCAGTAGTGGTCGCAAGTTAGAACAAGAATAATAAAAAAATTTGTAAACCATTCCGCAGATACCCTTCAGAGGGTCATCCGGGCACTTATTTCACTCTCTGAAACCCTTGCTGGTAAAGGGTTTCAGGGTTGTTTACTTTTTTCGCGAAACGGGGTACACATTTTTTTCTGAAAAAATGCGTTGTGCGGGCAGGAAATATCCGGGTGTTTAAACGGCGGCGACTGTTATTTTTTTGTTTTTGGCAGGATGTATTTACCGATTTCCGCGGCCCATTCACCATAGGCTTTGCCGGATGGATGCAGGCCATCTTCAGCAAGAAGACTGGCATCGGAGGAGGCTTTCCTGGTTCCGGGAGTGATATCTATATAATGTATGCCGTACTTTTCTGTGATCAGGCGATTGGCGGCGTTGTAGGCATCGATATCTTTTGCGATCTGCTGGCGGTCCCGGCCCTCCGCAAAGGGCGTTACACCCCAGTCGGGGATCGATAAAACCACCACATGGGATGTGTCATTTCCCGCAAAATGAATGGCCTGCTGCAGCAATTTTTCAAATTCAGGGATGTAGTCCACCACTTTCAACCCGCGGTACTGATTATTTACACCTATTAATAAGGTGACAAAATCATACTTCTTCCTGATGCGGGCTTTTGTAACCGCAGCCTGAAGTTCGCCGGTCGTCCAACCGGTAGTGGCAATGATCCGCGGAGCGGAGAAATTCTTTCCTTTTTCCCGCATGATCCTGACTAACTGATTGGGGAAATTCTCTTCTGCCGGCACTTTTTCACCAATGGTATAGGAGTCACCGAGCGCGAGATAGTCGTATTTTTCTTTTTCCGGGGATTTCATAGCAACGAAAATAATGCTGAGGAAACATAGTAGCAACATGATTGCTAACGGAAAGCGGGAAAGCCCGGGCAGAAGGATCAGCGTTTTTTTCTTCATACGGCATCGTGTTTAGGTTCGATGGTTGATTTTAGCGTTTCAACTTGCGTATAAGTATCGCAGAGAGCGCAAAGTACGCGCCAAGTACGCTAAGAATCCTCTGCGCCCTTAGCGCTTACTTTGCGTCCTTTGCGATACTTATACGCCATGCTGGCTTTAAGTCGATGGCTATGGTCTCTCACGAATCCGGGCGGCTTAACCATCGCCTGATAACTGCACAAAGATAGAATTTATACAGTTGAAGCAGGGATTTCGACGTTGCATCCTGTTTTAGCAACAGTACAAACCGCTTTCATATACCTTCCAGAAAAGCTTGAATGATGAGGGATACTTCGTTGCGGATAGGCGGGCAACTACTGATCAGTGTGGTAGCGATCTTCTGTTTCTATCCGTCTTCTCTTTTTGCAAACGAAATATCTTCAGGCCGCCTGATCATCTATGTTGTGGTGTCCACCTTCATCGTCTGGGAATTGCTACGGCTTTGTATCTGGCAGGCTAGACGCATGTATCCCGGGATCCGGTATACGCGGCAGCGCCTTTTGTTTGTAGGAGGAATGACACTTGCGATCGTTGCAATCTCTCCGTTTACCAGGTTTTATCTTGGCGAGCTGATCAATGTCTACGGTAATACAGCCGGACCATCCGGGAGTGTATATTCTTACCTGCGGATCGTCGGACAAAATATCTTCTATTGCCTTTTTATTTCTGCTACGTACGAGTCGATTTATTTTTTTAAGGAGTGGAAGAAATCTTTCAAAGAAGCAAGTGATCTGCGGCAGGCGACATTGTATGGCCAGTTCAATTCGCTCCGAGATCAGGTGAACCCTCATTTCCTTTTCAATACGCTGAACACGCTTACTGCGCTGATCCCGAAGGATGCGGAGAAAGCAGAAGCGTTTGCGCTGGAGATGGCGGATGTGTACCGCTATCTTCTCCGCATGAATCAGTATCCGCTGATTGATCTTGGCCAGGAGATCAGTTTTATCCATTCATACACGGCACTATTGCGAACCCGCTTCAATGAAAATTTTTCGCTGGACGTGTTATACAAAGATGGCGCGGAGGAACAGTTACTGCCTCCGTTGACGCTTCAGCTGCTCGTCGAAAATGCCGTAAAGCATAATGTGGTTTCTTCACGAATGCCGCTCAGGGTGCTGATCGAAGTGCACAAGGACGGACTGTTGGTGAAAAACCGTTTGCAGCCCAAAGTGGAACCTGTTCAATCTGAATACACCGGCCTGTTTAACCTGTCTCAGCGTTACAGGTTGCTTGGGATAGGACAGGTATTCGCCGGTAAAGAGGGAGACTCATTTGTGGTGAGATTGCCGTTTAAAAAAAGTAAAGAATATGAACGTATTGATCATTGAGGACGAGCGCCCGGGAGCGGAACGTCTTGCGTCCATGTTGCAGGCCATAGACCCTGCCATCCAGGTCTGCGGAATGATAGAAAGCGTGGAAGAGGGTGTCGAGTGGTTCAAACATAATCATCCGCCAGCACTGGTGTTCATGGATATTGAACTCAGTGATGGCAATTGTTTTCAATTATTAAAAAGGATCAATCCCGCCTGCGGCATTATATTCACTACTTCCTACAATGAATTTGCCCTGGAAGCCTTCAATTATAACAGTATCGCCTATCTCACAAAACCGATCAGAAAAGATGACCTGAAGAAAAGCATTGAAAAGTTCAAAGGGTTCAAAGAACTATTCGAGCAAAAAACTTCGGTGTATCAACAATTGTTGCCCGATCTGTATAAGCGGGATCGTTTCCTGGTAAAAAGAGGTCAGAAATATCTTCCGGTATTGATGGAAGAGGTCTCCTATTTCTACAGTGAAGGGAAGATCGTTTTCCTCGTTTGCTGGCAGGGAATAAAATATGTGCTGGATTATGCGCTTGATGACCTGGAAGGGATGATCGATCCGAGACAGTTCTACCGGGCAAACAGGGCATTTATCATACATGTGAAATCGGTGATCAGTTTTGAGAATGACGTGAACAGCCGGCTTCGCGTTTCTGTTCAGCCATCTATTGATCGCGAGATATATGTCAGCAAGGAAAAAGCGGCAGATTTTAAAGAATGGATGGGAAGATGAATTTTCCGTTTGAGTAAGCGGATCTTCCGTTTGAGAGAGTTTGGCCGACCATGGCTGTTTTGGGATAATAGCTTTGGGGCAAACTTTTTCAATGAAATTCGTTGCCCTTCTGATCTGTGTTTTTCTTTCGCCTGTATTCTGCGCGCAGCAATGTGAGTTGAAATGCAGGCAGCCCGGGGTTCGCCCGGAAGAACATCATTGCTGTTCGCCGACAGGCTATGGTTGTTGCCGGCGGCCCGTTCAATTGCTTCCTTAGCATACAGATCAGGAAGCTGTTTCCTGAACAGTATCGAAAAAATCCAGCACCGTATTTCTCACAACTGTGTCTCTGTAGATCTTATTATGGCCAAGATCCTGCGTGATCTCAAAGCGGATATTTGGCCGGTGACTGTCTCTTATCTTCAACGCATCTTCAACAGGGGTGATCTTATCATCTTCGTCATGTATCCATAGAATGTCTGCGTCAA
Source organism: Terrimonas ginsenosidimutans (assembly GCF_022012415.1). Taxonomy (GTDB): domain Bacteria; phylum Bacteroidota; class Bacteroidia; order Chitinophagales; family Chitinophagaceae; genus Terrimonas_A; species Terrimonas_A ginsenosidimutans. The sequence continues at coordinate 76,656 of NZ_JAKLTR010000021.1, read as the reverse complement.
AGTAGTCGAGTGTTCTGCCAATGGAGAACCATGCAGTTGGTTGTCCGCCGACGCGGATGATGATCTTTTCAAACTCTTCCCGCACTTCAGGTCGCTTAAGCCGGATAAACTGAAAAAACTGGTTGACCAGTGTTTCGGTTTCTGTTGCCGGTGCGATCAACGCCATACGCGGCTTTTTCTCTGTTCCCATCTCCGCCAGCGCCATACACAGGGCGAGTCCGCCGAGGGAATGCGCAATAAACGCATCCATTGGCCCGTACTGACGGCAGATCTGCTGAATGAAATTGCAGTATTGCAGGGCATTTACCCGTTTTCCGCTGCTGCGTCCATGTGCTGGTGCGTCAAAGGCGAGCACTTCGTAGCCTTTGTCGAGAAATCCCTGGATGTATTTGTCAAAATTGATCATAGATGATTCAAACCCATGGATCACCAATGCGCGTTTTGCTGCGCCGCCATTCCATCTGAATCCGTTGATATGATAATGTTCAAACGGGAAATATAGTTTTTCGGCTGTACTGAAAACAGCAGGAAGAGGTCCTTTTGTTCGCCGTTGCGGTGTGGAGAACAGGTTAAGGGCCTGTTCTGCTGTTTTTGAAGGTGAAACAGCTGATAATATCCTGAATTTGCCCCGGATATAACCCACTGCAATTTTTTGTACTAATTTCATCATTGGATACAAAATTATTCAATACTGCTAAACTTCCGGTTGAATTATGAATATCGTTATCGTTGGCTCAGGTAATACTGCTGCTATACTTGGCAGAAAATTCAAACGTGCCGGTCATGAAATACTCCAGGTAGTAAGCCGCAATGCGTCTGCAGCCAGTCAGCTGGCATATGAGTGGGATACGGAGTCGGCCAACTATATCAGCCTGCTGAACAAGAATGCCGATGTATATATCATTGCGGTATCTGATACTGCGGTAAAGGAGATCACCGCGGACCTGCGTTTGCCGGGAAAAGTGGTTGCGCATACAGCTGCTGCGGTGCCGGCAGATGTCTTAAGAACGGTAACGGATCATTATGGTGTTTTTTATCCATTACAGACACTCCGCAAAGAGATGAACCGTCTTCCGGATATCCCGGTATATGTAGACGGGCATGATAAGATCGCAAAGCAGGTGCTGGAACAACTTGCGTTATCTGTTTCATACTATCCACCTGCGGACGCAAGTGATGAGCAACGGTTGAAATTGCATGTTGCAGCTGTAGTGGTAAATAATTTTGTCAATCATCTTTTTTCTTTAGCAGAAGAGTATTGCAAACGGGAGGGAATCGCCTTTGCCCAATTATTACCCCTGATCGATGAGACGGTTTCGCGTATTAAAGAAGTATCGCCGAAGCAGGCACAAACGGGGCCTGCGATACGTCACGATGATGGAACCATCGCGAAGCATCTGGAGATACTGGCGGCGCATCCGGAATTGCAGAGAGTGTATGAGGCTTTAACAGCGAGTATTCAGCGTAGTGAATAGCGGGAGGGGGCCCGCTGCCCGTGGAGTGTTTGTTTTGACGGGCGGGCAAGGGCGCTTTTTTTCGACGGGAGCGTCGAAGGGCTCTGTTTACGTTTTTGCCGGAGGGGCAAGGCCTTTTTTTTCGACGGGAGTGTCGAAAGACGCTGTTTAGGTTTTTTGCCGGACGGGGCAATGCCTCTCTTTTTCGACGGGAGGTCGAAGACTCCGTTTACTTTTTTTGCCTTGATGCAAAAAAAGTAACAAAAAAAAATCAAGGCTGGGAAAAAATGGCTAAAAATGGGAGGATGTCACCTGCACCAAAAAAACTCGCCGGAGGAGTGTTTCGGTTCGTTTGGCGTGCTGGCTCAAACAGTTTTTGGCGCCTTCGCACACCTGCGGTGTGACTCAGACGGTGCCAGCCTCCCATTTTCTTAACGCCATTTTTTCCAAGGCCAGGGGCGTTGAGAGAGGAGGAGGCGTTTGCGGAGAAGATTCGTTATAGTCCCGATTCTGTATTATAATTTGACGAGTTAACTTTTATGCTAAAGAAGAAATAAAGCCAGCGAAAACCGTAAGGCTACACTTATGTCAAGGCCTTCTGCCCGCTTTGAGAAGGGGCGGCCTAGCGCAAATGGCGTTAAGAAAATTATGGGCGTAACCGACGAGCCGAAGGCGAGGGCGCTAAAATATTGTCTGAGCCAACACGCCAATCAATTCAACATACTTTCCCGGCGAGTTTATTTTAGTGCCAGGTGAAGCCCATAATTTTTAGCCCCCGCATCGAGTGCGGGGCTGGCTATTTGCGCGTAGCCTTGATCTTTTTTTGTTACTTTTTTTGCATCAAGGCAAAAAAAGTAAACGGACCCTTCGACCTCCCGTTGAAAAAAACCCCATCAATACGATTACCTGATCGTATTGACCGTCATTACCTGCAGCCCCCCATGCCCGGTAGCCTTTACCGGCACGGTAATAGAACGTTGCCCGCTCAATTGAAGGCTGATATTGTTTTCGCCCTGCTGAAGAGGTATCCGGGCGTAGTAGATCGTATGAGGAAGGCTTTGCCAGTTGCGGGTATCCGCTTTTTCAGAAGCAAAATTGAAGAGCTGTAATCCCAAAGCGATGGCTTCGCGGGTAGCATCTTCCTTGCGTTCTTTCTTCTTTTGCTCTTCTGATTTATTCTTATCGTAAGTGTCTTTTCTATCCGGCGGCCTGATGGCAGCCTCCGCCAGTTTCTTGATCGCCAGTCGGGTCAGCGTCGAAGATAATTCACGAAGCATGCGTTCGCGCAGCGTTGCGAAGGCAAGGTTATTTACATCTTCTGCAGCTTCGAGTCGCACGGAAGCACCACCGATCTGCGCCACCCCTCCTGTATAGGCAGGAGCAACCGTTTCGTATTTTGGTAATGCTACACGGAAACTGCGAAGGTTTTCAAGTTTAAGATTGTCACGACTATACCCGCTGCTGAAATCGAACGGAACATTGAAGGCATTATTTGCATCAGCAAAAAAGAAACCGCCACCGGAATCTTTGAAGAGGGAGAAGAACAGATCCTGCTGTGCTTTGATAGGGGCAGAACCGCTTTCCCAGAAAAGTACGAGATCGCCACCGGCAGACTTGTCCTCCCTGTTATAAGTAGTGTTCAACAGTCTTTCATAGCGTCCGAGTTCGTCTGTGAACCCGTTCAGATAGGCCGTTCTTAAAAGATCTTTTTTGAGTTGCTCCGGCATTTTTATTCCGTAGTAGTCACCCTTACCATCCAGGAATACATCAGCGGCATTACGATACGCGATAAACGCATTGTTCACATCACCGCCCTTTTCATAAATGATCCCCTGCACCATTAAGGAGAATGCATCTTCTTTGTATTTGTCTTTATTGCCGACCTTATCTTCCTGTGCGTAAGTACGCAGGCTGATACGGCGTGCTTCAACGATCGCATCTTCGGTTTGACCCAGTTGAAGATAATTGATGGCTTTATAATAATGGACCAGATACTTTTCGAAATCCTCCGCTTTATAGGTCTGCATCATCGGGTTGAGGAGATTACCGAGTGCAACGTCCTTCACCGAAGTACGTGCGGTTTCCATTAACAGATCAGCCTCATTAAAGTAAGTATTGCTGCTATCCCATTGTGCCATCAGGTGACAAACCTTTCCGCGCTCAAGCAGATACAGTAACCTGTTGCGGTCTTTCTTCAGCAGCTTGCTCTTGTCCAGCTCCTTGGCCGCCTTATTGTAGTCACCGGATTGCAGGCTTGTATAATAGCCTGCGACCTGCTGATTATATGTCGCGCAGGAAACAAGCGTTACAGCCAGCAAAATGCCAGTAACTACTCCAGTAATATTTTTGGGAAAACAGAACATCAACCCGACGTTAAAAGTTAAGAGTTCAATAGTTTAAGAGTTTATCGGTTAAGTTCTGCTGTTGAAAACCTTACCAGTACATCAACTTTCAAACTATTGAACTCTTAAACTTTTAAACTTGCAACAGCGTTGCGGGGTTTAGTTCTTTACATATTTAGCGATCTTTTTCTCACCAACGTAAACAACTTCGTTTGTTTCGATATTGGTAAGTTCAAGATTGATCTGGTAGTAAACTACTTTCTTTCTTTTCTGGGAATCAACAATAGAGTTGATAGATCCCTGCAGGATAAAATCAGCACCCTGTTCGAGTCCAAACTTTTTCATGGTGCTGGAGCTTGCGTTTGTTTGCTGATCAGCTTTTTCCGCGCGGAGTTCTTCGCGCTTTTTACCACCCTGCACCAGTCTTACCCTGCCGGTTGATACGAAAGCGTTCTCAATATCTTTGATGAAGGTCTCTGCCTCGATATGCTCATGACTTTTATTGTTTACCATTCCTACGATCACTGTCGGACGCTGACCGTTCTTTGTTCCCATATAATCCGTAAGCCATCTTTCAGCAAGAATTGTTTTTGTCATTTCTTCCGCTGTAAGCCTTGAATCGGTGTTGTTCCAACGTCCGCTCAGATCAATCTGTTCTGATGGATCGATCCTTGTTACTTTATGTGCACAATTAGTAAAGAAGAATAATGCAGTGAGAGGTAAAAAGATAAGTAAACTCTTTTTCATGTTGCATGAATTAGCGCGAATAGCCGCGAATGCTCGCGAATTACGCGGTTGGTTATGTTTAAAGATTGTTATTGAACACAGTTCGAGGGTTTGGTTTAAAAGCTTAATTGTTTAAAAGTTTAAGAGTTAATCATACAATGTGAAAACCGTTAAACTATTAAACTATTAAACTTTTAAACTTTTTTACCATCCCCATCCGAAGTTAAGCCCCCAGTTGAAATTACTGCGGCGGTTAAAACGGTAAGGGGAATAGAAGTTGTTGAAATTATTATAACGCCCCCAGCGGTTGTTGTAATTGAAATTCATGGAAGGATAATACCAGTCATTATTGTAATAACCGTAATTACCGTTGCGGGCTCTCTCCATTCTGAGTTGCTGACGGAACTGACGGCGTTCGGCGCGTGCCTCTGCTTTGTCTGCCAGGTAGTCGATCGCCTTATAGGTTTCCTGGGCAGTTGTGCCCTGGTATGTATTCAAGGAGTCTGCAACTTTCATGTACTTAGCCCTGCTTACAGCATAGTCGGGATTCTGATCAGGAGCCAGCGCAGTTTGCGCCATAACGATACCAGCAGTGAACAGCAGTGCCAGTACAAACAAACTCCTGTGTAAAGCTTTTTTCATCGTTGAAGGTTTTAGTGCTTTAATATAAAACGGTTTTCCGGACTTTTTGTTACCGTTTTGTAGTATTGTTAATTTCATTAACACCCAAAGGTCAGAATATCAACAATTAATCCAAAAACAGTCAGGCGAAAAACCTGAGACAAAGTTAATCACGGATCAGTTAACGAAACGCGAATATTACATGTACGCGAATGTTCACGAATGGCCGCGAATGAACGCGAATGCATTCCGAACGACGACAAAATTACCTGAATCAGCGGGTTATCAAAATGGGAATGGGATGAACTGGGATTTTTGAAGTTGCAACGGTTCGTGAATGTAGGATAAAAAAAGGCCTGCGAATGGCCAATAAAAAGGCCCGGACAGTTTTATGCCCGGGCCTGTAAGACTCTATTCGTGCTCATTAGCGGCAATTAGCGCTCATTCGCGTTCCCTTACGGCTTTTTGGAGGACCATGACCTCGTTGATCACAAATGTCGATCCGCTTTCAGCAACGATATTATACACCTGCTGCTTTCCCTGGCCCTGTTGCTGCTTGAATACGACATCGTATGCCTGGTAGTGACCGGCTTCATTTTGACACAATACCTTCTCCCCAATAGTCACCTGGCCGATCTTTTTCTCGCCTGCGCTCGTTACAACCGGGTGGTTGGGTGTAGCGCTGAGCTCTTTTGTGTCAATGGAGAAATAAGTGCCATTTGCTTTTATTTCTTTCGTTGCGCTGACCAATGAGAGGTTGGTGATCGCATAATTTTTTGCTTCATGAATGGTCAGTTCTTTTACTTTAACCGTGAAATGCTTGCCGGTAACCGGATCAACGGTTACCACTTCATCGCCGGGTTGAATATCTTTCATCTGCTTTTTAATACCGCCAGCCATCGCTACGTTGGTGGTGCCAGGAAAGCAGATATCGTTCCCATACGTTTCAGATTCCTTGCCCATGTCTTTCCCACCATTGGCGGCTTTGAACAGCTGGAAACTGAACTCCTTTGATAATACGTAAGACAATTTCAAAGCAAAGAACTTTTCCTGCTGATCTACTTTGTCAATATCCTCAAATGTTTTTTCCCAAACCTTTGGTTCAGTGGACATATTTGGCAGAACGATCTTGTATTGTTGTCCTTTTTCATTGGTATAGAAAACTAAAGTTCCCAATTCCAGCATGCCTTCTTTCAATAGTATTTTATAAATGTCCATTCGTTTCTTCAGGCCATCGGTTCCCGTGATGAAGTAAGGTTTGCGACCTTCATAACGATCCAGCACGTATATGTTCTCGATCTTTACATAGGTATCATTGTCAAGATCTTTAACGGTAAAGGCTTTTGCTTTATCATATTGCTCAGCAGTCATTCCTTTCGGGGCAGTTTGTGCGATCGCCTGGAAAAGTCCGACGAGGATCATAAGGGACAGGAGAAAAGTTTTTTTCATAATCAGTAGCTTTTATCGAATAGTTAAATCGCGGTGCCGAAGTGTTCAACTTCGCACACCGCGATACTTAATTGAAAATTATTCCGGATCAGGAGATCTCTTTAAATGCTGCGGCGAATGCTTCCATTTCACCCATTGTGCCGATGCTCACGCGGCACCACTCCTTGCTGTTGAATTTCCATGAGCGTACGCTTACACCGCGCTTCGCCATTTCCTGCACAAACTTCATACTATCCATTTTTATCGGGAACAGAACAAAGTTGGCAGAAGAAGGAACGTATTCATATCCTTCAGCTTTCAATACTTTATACAGGTAGTCACGCGAAGCAAGCGTTTTCTGCAGCGCATCTTTCAGAAATTCTTTGTCTTTATAAGCGGCTACAGCAGCCTGAGCTGAAGTTACAGAGATCGCATTGCCACCCTGTGCATATTTCTGTACTTTTTCGAGGGTATCCCTGTCGGCTGCCATATATCCGATCCGTAATCCGGCGAAGCCATACAATTTAGAGAACGTGCGGCAAACGATCACGTTCTTCACTCCTTCCGAAACGAGTTTCATCATAGAAACCGCTTTTACATCCGGCAGATAATCGATATAAGCTTCGTCAATAAACACGGTCACTTTCTGCGAAACGCGGCGGCAGAAATCCTCCAGTTTCTTTGCATCCACTACAGTGGCTGTGGGGTTATTGGGATTGCAGATATAAACGATGTTTGTCTTGGAATTGATCTTTTGCTCCATGGCATCAAGATCAGTTTTATAATCAGCGGTCAGCGGTATTTTCACCCACTCGCAATTCATTTCTGTTCCTTTATCGGGAAGATCGCGGTAGGACGGATCTGCTGCAATGATATTTCCGCCCGATTGAGCAAAAGCAATGGCTGTAGCATCGAGCAGACCGGAAGAGCCGGCAGACAGGAGGATCTGTCTATCAGGAACACCTTCTTCCTTCGCGATCAGCCCCTGCAATTCCCTTACCTGCGAAAAGCCATAACGGGAACTGCCGTTCAGCGCTTCAAGAGCGGCCTGTTTGGCTTTTTCCGAAGGGCCAAATGGATTTTCGTTGGCAGACAGCCTTGCTTTGATATCAGGAGGCAGTCCCATGTGCAATTGTTCTTCGATACTAAGATCGGAGATCGCAAAATTGTTTCGGGCCTCAGCTGGTGCAGCAACTGCTTTTTGCAACAGCGAAGCTAAAGGCAGAGTACCGGCAAGCAATACTCCCTGTTTTAAAAGTTGACGGCGTTGAATGTTTGCAGACATTAGAGTATTGGTTTATTGTGAATGGAAAAGAATTGAGTTTTAAAGTCTAGAAGTTTTATAGTTTTATAGTTTTATAAGTTTAACGGTAAGTAGTCATCTTAACCATCAAACTTTGAAACGCTTAACATTTAAACTTTTAAACACCCATTCCGTACTTCACCCTCTGCCCCATCACCCTTGCATGAATATCCGCCACTGTCTTTCTTGCAGATTCAAACGCTCCGGCCATCCATGCGTTAAGGTGTGTCATGTGCTCTCCGGCGAAGTATACCTGTTTATCGGGTTGTTGTAATGCTCTATAATAAGTTTGTCTATCCTGGTTGTTGTAAACGGCCCATCCGCCCATACTGAATTGGGTTTTGTGCCAGCTTACAGAAAACGATGTTTCGAATTCTTTGGGATATTGGGAATGGATCAGTGTTCCTTTTGTCAGGGCAAGCTTCTCACGATCGGCGTAAGAGAGTTCGCCTGTTGCTTTAGCCTTCTCATTGAAATTATAATAGCCGATCAGCACGCCTTTTTTACCGAGGTAATCATTGGACGGATAGAAGATCTGCGTCAGTTCATTATTGGTATGAGTGATGCCGCCATAGATATGTTCATCTTCTTCCCAGAAACGCCGTTTGAACTGAAGTCCGATCTTGCCGGTGTTATTGTAGCCGATAAAGTCGATCGCGCGGCTGGCATCTGATCCAAAGTTATGATTGATATTGCTAAGAACAGGCAATGGGATCGTACAAATGCATAGATCCGCCGTGATCTTTTTCTCCCCCTGGGCATCTTTATAAGTGATCTCTACCCCTTCTGCCTGGTTATGAATAGCGGTCACCTGGCAATTGTACCGGATCTGTTTGCCGATCTTTTGCTCAAATGCTTTTCCTATCTGGTCCATCCCGCCGATAGCCTGCAGCATGGTCATTTGTAATTCAAATGTGTATTCCGCAACGTTATAGAAATCCGGATCCAGCAGACCCGAACCGATGATATCCGCCAGTTTATGTGCATCCGCGATCTTTCCGGACCGATCTCCGCTGCCAGGCATTTCAGTATACCCACGGCGTGATGATACTTTATATAGCTTATCGATATCAAGACCGCCTTCCGCCCTTAGATATTCCAGTAATTTCTGGTTGTCTTCCGCGGTCAGAGCGGTATCCAATTTGGACGAATCGATGGCTTTCGCGAGCAGTTCCATGGTATAACCTCGCATGTCATTATGGATCTCCCGGACACGCACTTTTTTATTGGATAGCGGGCCTTTGCCTTCACTGAAATACCATGCCGCTTCATTTACATTGTTATACACCTGCAGTGGGACTTCCAACTCTTTGCAGTAGTGCAGGGTAAGCTCATGATTATGGGGAATACGGGATGGACCGGCATTGAAATACAGCCCATTATCAAAACCCGCAGCATGTTTACCAAAAACCGTTTCCGTATTCACGGAACCTTTTCGCACACTCCAGCAGCGCCCGCCGCTACGTTCACGTGCTTCCAGTATTGTACATTGATAGCCGAGCTTCGTAAGCTCATATACACTCGCCATTCCGGCAAGTCCGGCGCCAAGGATAATGATCTTTTTTCCGTTGGCATTGCCTTCCAGGTGAAAGGGGTGCGCGGGAGCAGGCCGGAGCATGTCCCAGGCTAACATTGCGGGATATACCAATGCACTGGCTTTGCCAGCATCGGCCAAAAAACGACGTCGGGAGACAGTTTTCAAGTAAAAATGATTGTGATTGCAGTTGATTTGATATCCTTAACCGGTCTCCAAGATATAGAAATTGATGTTTTCGGAAAAATTTAAAACATATACACTAATCTAATATGTTTATTACCGGCTAAATCTTCTCCACCCACTACCCATAGTTCCCGCTGTTTGTTATATTCATCTACTTCCCCGTCAGAAAACGCCGATACCTATCCCTTTGAATACAGCCGGCGTATTGCTTCCATATACCATATTGCCTGGGTAGACTACATATCTATCCCACTAAAAAATATATAAAATATAATAATCATAGAATTATCAGGTTATTAATCAATACCTAATTAGATACCCGTTAAATACGTGATAAATACCTGATAGGTACGGGATATATACGGGTTAGCAATATAGATACCTTAAAGATCAATAAGATACGCTGGCCAATTCGGGTAAGATCCTGGTACGTGGCCGGGCCTGGATCATTGCCTTCAGTTAAGGAGTTTCAAAACGTTTTATTGGCGTAGAGGAACGCGGCGAACGCAACTAGACGCGGCGGCGGAATACAACATCTTCCACGGCTGTTTTCGCCGTGTCCGCCGCGTCTCGTTGCGTTCGCCGCGTTCCCTTCGCCAATAAAGACTTGATTTTACAGGATTGCTGCACTGCGTCGTGGCTTCTCCGTTAGTGTTCAATGATATTTCACCTGAATAAACAGCACTGCAAGTCGGCGGCCCATTCGTGATCAATCGCGGCCGTTGGTGTTCGATTCGCGTTTCAGGCGTTTGTTAAGCTCCTGCCTGTAGGTGATCCCTACCGGCATCCGGATCTCATTCACTGTTACGGTATCTTTTCCATGTTCATGGATCTTGTTCAGCGAAACAATAAACGATTTGTGGATCCGCAGAAAGCGGTCATCCGGCAGCAATTCTTCCAGCTCGCTGGTGGTCAGCGAGACAATATGGGTTTTTGAAGGTGTGCTGATACGTATAAAATTGCCCAGGCTTTGTGCATACAGAATATCATCGAGCTCGATCCGGATGTTTGCATTTCCGGATTTTACTGTAATAAAAGTCAGCGTTTCTTTTTTCTCTGTTTCTTTTTTGACGGCGATCTCGAAATATCTTTCGGTCGCGGTGATAAAGCGGGGAAGATTGATCGGCTTCAACAGATAATCCACTACTCCGAAATCATAACTCTCCATTGCGTGCTCTGAGTAGGCAGTCGTGAGAATTGTACGCGGAGGATTTTTCAGTGTGCGAAGAAGATCCATGCCGGAGATCTCGGGCATATTGATATCCAGGAACATCAGGTCTACCGGATGCTGGCGCAGATAATTGATCGCTTCGAAAGCGTTATAGCATTGTTGTACCAGTTCCAGCTGCGGCACATGGCGGATATGACTCAACAGCACATAATGCGCCGCGGGTTCGTCATCCACGATGATGCAGGTCCTTCTCTGGTCCATACTTTTCGATTTTCAGTCTCAAATGTACTTGAAAATCGCCAGAGCCTTCTCGTATGTCCAGCTGATGACGGTCGGGGTAAATGATGGCCAGTCTTTCTTTTGAATTCTTTAAGCCGATCCCGGTAGAAACCACCTCTGCCTTTTTCCGTGGTACAGAATTCCGTACATCCATCACGAACCAATCGTTCTCCATTTTCAGGGATACGGACACTGCGCAATGTTCTACGCTGCAGGTACTGTGTTTGAATGCATTTTCAACAAACGCGATCAGTAACATTACAGGGATCTTGTATTGTGCGGGATTGTCCACTGCCTGCGTGAACTGAACATCACAACGATGTCCGACACGCTCTTTTTCAAGGTTGATATAACTTTCAATAAACCCGATCTCGTCCTTCAGCGAAACGCATTTCTTGCTGCCGCTTTCCAACTGGTAACGCATCAGCTGCGAAGCCTGCATCAGCAGGTCAGATACACGATCCGGATACTGGAGACTTACGCCGTAAAGGGTATTGAACGTATTGAAAAGAAAATGGGGGTTCAGCTGGCTGCGCAGTGCATTTAACTGCATCTCACGGGTAAGATTGTTCTCACGTTCTACCTTGCGCTGCTCGCGGTAGTACTTCAACAGGAATAACGGTCCCATGATACAGATCGATGTGGCAATGACAGTCGCTACATGATAGGCAAATGTCTGTTGCCGGATCTCTTTATAAAGATCACAGTTCTTGTATAACCATCCTGTTGCGGCTTCATACAGGATTGCTGAAAAAAGCAGCACCAACCCGATGCTCATCAATGTATAGGCGAGCGGTTTGCCTTTTTCAAACAATACGGGCAGAAGGAAATTACGGTTGAGTTGTGCGTGCGTGTACAGGATCGCGAAATAAGTGCTGGCTTTCCATAAGCTGTTCCATGAACTGATCAGCATCCAGTCGTTCATGGTAAACAGAACAAACGTAAAAAGCAACACCACTATCTCCTGCAACCACTTATTCTCAACAGTTCTCCGGATGGCTATTTGCATTTTATTTAGTGACTTTACCTTACAAAGGACGCGCTTAAATGCATAAGTATCATGGCGAAAATGACCAGTTGCATTCATCATTTATGAATACGAAGCATCATTTTTGCTCATGCGTTCTGCAAAACTGTCAATTGATTTGCAGTATGAATTTAAAGAGACGCAGCACTCCTCTCTCTGCGCGACTTTCACTTTCCCTGCTTGCTTTTATGATCCTTTCTGTGGCCCAGGCGCAAACGCTATCGCTCCGCGAAGCTGTTGATACCGCTATGGCACGGTATGGTATCATTCAGGCAAAAGGGAACTACGTTAAGGCCGGCGAAGAACGTGTGATACAATCAAAGCGGGAATACCTCCCCAATCTTAATTTTTCTGCACAGCAGGTGTATGGAACCGTGAATGGCCAGAATGGTCCCTTGTATGGCTTCGGCGGACTTGGTGTGGCATCATCCGGCCTGCCGCTTCCCGATCAGAACTGGAATGCCGCCTTCGGTGCGCTTTACCTGGCAAATATCAACTGGGAATTCTTCAGCTTCGGTCGCGCAAAGGAGCGGATCAACGTTGCAAGAAAATCCCTGCATGTGAATGAAACAGATCTTGACCAGGAAAAATTCCAGCACCGGGTCCGCGTAGCAGGCGCATATCTCAACCTGCTGGTAGCACAACGGCTAAAACGCATCCAGGAGAAAAACCTTGAGCGTGCGATGATCGTAAAGCGAACCGCCACTGCGCGCGCAGCAAATGGATTGCTTGCGGGGGTTGACTCATCCCTTGCAAATGCAGAGGTGTCAGCTGCACGCATTGCACTGACAAATGCCGATAACCTTGTGCGTGAGCAGGCAAATCAATTGTCTGTCCTTACAGCGATGCCCACACAGGATTATGCGCTTGATACAACGTTCATTAATAAACTGCCACTGGCTCTGGCAGATTCAGTTGGTTTGCAGGAGCAACTTCACCCGATCCTCCAATACTACCAAAGCCGGATCGATCTCAGCAACCGCCAGGTGATCCTTAACCGGAAACAGTACTATCCAACGTTCAGCTTTTTCAGTGTGTATCAAACAAGAGCTTCCGGATTTTCTTCCAATTATGCAGTGGATCAGTCGGCCTTTTCCCATAATTACATTGACGGCATCAAACCCACCAGAAGCAATTACCTGCTGGGTATCGGCGTACAATGGAACATGACGACGTTGCTTCGTACCCGTCCTGCTATAAAGGCGCAGGAATTCACCTCGAAAGGTTTGCAGGAAGAATACAACCAGGTAAAGCAGCAGTTGGATGCGCAGGTTTCGCTGGCGGACGTACGCATTAAGAATGCACTCAGCAACTATAAAGAAGTACCCAACCAACTGAAATCGGCCTCCGATGCTTACCTGCAGAAAACAACGCTTTATAATAACGGCCTGACCAATATCGTCGATGTAACGCAGGCACTGTATGCTTTGAACCGTGCAGAGACGGATCGCGATGTATCATACAGCAATGTGTGGCAGGCTTTGTTGCTCAAGGCAGCGGCAACGGGAAACTGGGATATTTTCATTAACGAATTTTAAGAGATCATCATGAACATGATACGTTTCGCGCTTCGCAAGCCGATCACCATACTGGTTATTGTTGCCGGATTATTTTTCTTTGGCATCCAGGCAGCACGAACGATCAAGGTAGATATATTCCCGAAGCTGGAGCTTCCGGTGATATATCTTTCGCACCCATTCTCCGGCTATACTCCGTCGCAGATGGAAGCGATGTTTGCGAAGCAATATATCAACATCATGCTTTTTGTAAATGGGATCAAAGCCATTGAAACAAAAAACATACAGGGGCTGACACTGATGAAGATCAGTTTCTATCCCGGAACAAATATGGCGCAGGCAGCTGCGGAGCTGAGTGCCTTTGCCAACAGGATACAGGCGATCTTCCCACCGGGATCCAACCCGCCGTTCATTATACGTTTTGACGCATCAACACTTCCGGTGGGACAGGTGGTGCTAAGCAGCGACAGAAGAAGCAATAACGAATTGCTTGATATGGCAAACGTTTACGTGCGTTCTTCTTTCACTACCATTCCAGGGCTTGTATCGGCTCCTCCATTCGGCGGTAACGTCCGGACCATTGTGGTCAAAGTGGATCCGCAGATGCTGCGTTCACATAACCTGACACCTGATCAGGTGGTGGAAGCATTGCGGGTGAACAACCAGACCACCCCGTCAGGTAATGTCCGGATCGGCGATAAGAACTATATCACTCCAACCAATACTCTATTAAAAGAAGTAAAGGATTTTGAAAACATTCCCTTGTTCAAAGGCGGTGTGCAAAATCTTTACCTGAGAGATATTGCTACTGTTGAAGATGGTGCAGATGTGTCTGTAGGATACGGTCTTGTAAATGGCAAGCGCTCCGTTTATCTCAGCATTGCAAAAAATGCAGATGCATCCACCTGGGAAGTTGTGCAGAACCTGAAGAAAGCATTACCCAAAATGCAGTCAAACCTTCCGGAAGATGTACACCTCTCCTATGAGTTCGATCAGTCGACCTACGTGATCAACTCAGTAGAAAGCTTATTAACGGAAGGCATCATCGGGGCGATCCTCACAGGATTGATGGTCATGTTATTCCTTGGGGATGTAAGAGGTGCACTGATCGTGATCATGACCATCCCTACATCCATCATATCCGGCGTATTGTTCCTTAGTTTGTTTGGACAAACGATCAATATCATGACGCTGAGCGGTCTTGCGCTCGCGATCGGGATCCTGGTGGATGAGAGTACCGTGACGATCGAGAACATACACCAGCATTTGGATATGGGCAAGCCGAAGGCCGTCGCCATATGGGACGCCTGTAAAGAAATTGCCTTCCCGAAATTGCTGATCCTGCTTTGTATCCTCGCCGTATTCGCTCCCGCATTCACCATGGGTGGAATACCGGGTTCATTGTTCCTTCCGCTTGCGTTAGCGATCGGGTTCAGCATGATCGTTTCTTATTTCCTTGCACAAACATTTGTGCCGGTGATGGCGAACTGGCTGATGAAAGTAAAACATCATCACAAACAAAAGAAAACTGAAGCGACTGAAGAAACTGCGGAAGTGGAAGGTTATGATGAGACAGATAAGGATACCTGGAATCAAAAGAAAGCATTGGTTGAACGGGAAGACAGCAATCTCGATGGCAAGGTCAGCGGTTTTGAAAAATTCAGGATGCGCTATTTGCGGTTCATTAACCGAATGATGCCTTACAGGAAGCCGATCGTGATCGCGTATATCGTGATCGTATGTGGTTTCGCCTTCTGGATGATGCAATCGATCGGAAGGGATGTATTACCAAAAGTGAATGGCAGCCAGTTCCAGGTAAGGCTCCGCGCACCGGAAGGAACACGGATCGAAACGACAGAACAAAAAACACTGTCAGCGATCAACGGTATCAAACAGATCGTGGGGCCGGAAAATGTTTCCATCACCTCATCTTATGTGGGAACGCACCCTTCGCTGTTCTCGATCGCGCCGATCTTTTTATGGATGGCGCAACCGCACGAGGCCGTGATACAGGTGCAGCTCAGCGAACATTATAAAACCGATCTTGATGGTCTGAAAGAAAAGATCCGCGCGCAGTTTTCCAAAGATCTGCCTGATCTGAAACTTTCCTTCGAACCAATTGAGCTGACGGATAAGATCCTGAGCCAGGGCTCACCTACACCGATTGAAGTGCGCCTGGCTGGAAGAAATAAACAGGTGAATGAGACTTATGCAAACAAGCTGATCGCAAAGCTGAACGAGATCTCGTATCTGCGCGATGTACAGTTGGGCCAATCTACGAAATATCCTTCGATCAATATCGACGTGGACCGTGTAAGAGCAGCGCAGCTGGGATTGGATATGACGGACGTATCCAGGTCATTGATTGCGTCCACCTCATCGTCCCGTTATACCGATAAGAATATCTGGGTGGATGAAAAAGCTGGTTACAGCTACAGTGTGCAGGTGCAGGTGCCGGAAAGTAATATGCAAAGTGTCAATGACATCAGTGAGATCCCCTTGCTGCGCAATGCGACAAGGCCTGTGCTGGGAGATGTGGCGACCATTACACCCGGAACGACCTATGGTGAAAATGACAACCTTGGCGCTACTCCTGTATTATCTGTGACAGCGAATCTGAATAATAAAGATCTTGGATCGGCGGCGAAAGATGTGCAGAAAGCGATCGCCGCATTAGGGGAATTGCCGAGAGGATTAAGTGTGGAAGTAATTGGGTTGAGCAATACGCTGACAGATACGATGAGCAGTTTGGAAAGCGGATTGATCGTTGCGATCCTGGTGATCTTCCTGATGCTGGCGGCGAACTTTCAGTCGTTCAAAGTATCCGGAGTTGTATTAGCCACAGTACCTGCGGTAATTCTTGGCTCGATCGCATTACTGCTGATCATGGGTTCAACACTGAACCTGCAATCATACATGGGAATGATCATGTCTGTAGGTGTATCGATCTCGAACGCGGTATTGCTGATCACGAATGCAGAACAGTTGCGTAAGCACAGTGGTAATGCGATCACGGCCGCAACAGAAGCTGCTGCATTACGTATGCGCCCCATCCTGATGACGGCGCTGGCGATGGTAGTTGGCATGATCCCAATGGCCAGCGGATTGGGTGAAGCGGGTGATCAGTCTTCTCCTCTCGGACGGGCAGTTGTCGGTGGCCTGATCGCCTCTACCTTTGCGGCACTGTTTATCCTGCCACTGGTGTTTGCGTGGGCACAGGGCAAGGCGACAACGCAGAGTGTTTCGCTGGATCCTGAAGATGAGGAGAGCAGGTTTTATGCGGGAGAAGCAAAGGTTTAAAAGTTTAATAGTTTAAGGTTTATAAATGATATGGTGTGCTGATGCGCATCGATAAATAAAAAGGGATGAAAAAAAATCTTACAATAGCTGCTGTATTGTTTACAGCGATCACGATGATGGAAGGCTGCGGCTCTGCCGAAAGCAAAGAAGCGAAAGCGCCGGTGGCGGAGCCGGAGACGGAAGTGGTACACCCGGTAAGGGGATCGTTGTCTTCATCGATACAATTACCGGGAGAACTGGTGGCTTTTCAACAGGTAGATCTTTATGCAAAGATCAGCTCCTTCGTGCGCAAACTGTATGCAGATGTTGGAACAGAAGTGAAAGCAGGTCAGCTGCTTGCTACGATGGAAGCACCTGAATTGAATTCACAGCTTTCCGGTGCGGAATCAAGACTGAAAGCGCAGGAAGCGATCTATCTTTCCAGCAAAGCCACTTATGAGCGTTTGCTGGAAACGAGTAAAACGCCAGGAACTATTTCGCCAAATGATCTTGATATCGCACTGGCCAGGCAGAAGTCTGACCTCGCACAACTGGAAGCGGCAAAAGCTTCTCACCGTGAGATCGGTAATAACCGTGATTACCTGGAGATCAGGGCGCCTTTCAGTGGTGTGATCAGTGCGAGAAATGTGAGTGCCGGAGCTTATGTCGGACCAGCGGGCAAAGGTTCCGATGCGCCAATCTTTACACTGCAGGAGTTTAAGAAACTGCGTTTGGTGGTAAGTGTGCCGGAAGCATATCTGCCTTATTTCAATAACAAAACAGAAGTGAAGTTTACGGTGAAGTCGGTGGCGAAAGATACATTCACCGCGAAAGTTTCGCGTGCATCCGGTGCATTGGATACGCGGTTGCGTTCACAGCGAACGGAGATGGATGTGGAGAATCAACCGAAGTTATTACCGGGCATGATCGCGGAAGTATCGATGCCGCTGGCTGGAGATACAGCTACTTTGCTGGTGCCGACGAAAGCGGTGCTGCGTTCTACGACGGGAACATTTGTAGTGAAGATTGAAAATGGTAAAACGGTTTGGGTGCCGGTGAAAGCGGGAAGAAGTGCAGGCGATAAGACGGAGATCTTTGGAAATGTTTCTACAGATGATACCATTGTGAAGACGGCGACGGAAGAAGTGCGTGATGGAGGTGAGGTGAAGAAGGTGAAGCTGACTGAGTGATAATTGGCGTAGAAGTATCGCAATGAACGCAAAGAAACCGCAGAGGGCGCAAAGATTAAATTAGCTTTGCGACCGTTGCGGTTCGTTGTGTTAGCCATAAACGCAGAAGTCTATTTAAGCGGTGCTGCGACCTCACCATTCGAATAATATTGCTTCTCAAATTTATCTCCGAGTCGCCAAATATATACAAGTAGCAAATCATTCAAATGATAATCAAGTATATCTCCGTAAAGACCATCGATCTTTTCACGAAATTTTTCGTTTAATACTTTAGTTTCTTTAAAAACTCTTATTTCGTATCTGTCAAATTGGGCAATTCGCGACTTATTATCTTGAAAATATTGTAAAACGAAAGAGTCAATTTTAGCAGACACAGGGTCTTTAAGCGAAGACTCTCCTCTCACAAAAAAGTAACTTACGCCGTAATCTTTGCCAAGTTTATTATTTGTCGCCTCCGGTGGCAAAGAATCAACATATGGATGTAGAGGAATAATTTTTATATCATTTATCTTTTTGGGCGCGCACGCAAAAATGCTCAATGTTACTAGTGAATAGACAAGTATTGATTTTTTTTTTGCCCGATCATTCATATAGGTAATTTTAAAAACTGAAGTCAAACTGTCTTTGGTACAATGTTACAAATGGCTTGTATCCTTTTTTGTGCTGAAGATACCACATAGCCCTGATTCCTTTTGTATA
This sequence comes from Terrimonas ginsenosidimutans, assembly GCF_022012415.1. Taxonomy (GTDB): domain Bacteria; phylum Bacteroidota; class Bacteroidia; order Chitinophagales; family Chitinophagaceae; genus Terrimonas_A; species Terrimonas_A ginsenosidimutans. The sequence goes on along the minus strand of NZ_JAKLTR010000021.1, from coordinate 57,900 downwards.
TGGCAGATACCACTTACGGCCCTTAGAAAGTGAAACACAAGCTGCCTGCAGAAAAAATGCTTCCTCCATTTGGATCAGTATTATTAACGGGGTTATTCCCCATCCCCACATATCCACTTGCAAATTCATCATACGGATCCACTCCAGTCCATCTTCCAAGTTGAGGATCATACATTTAATATCAAATACTTACACCCGTCAGAAAAATCTACTTACCAGACTGTCTGAGCCATATCGATTACGACTACACTATTGCCACCTCATCTCCATTATATGTGTAACAAAAAAGACATGCGAGGAAAAAAAGCCCAATTAATATGGCTGGTCATCTTCCATTGAAAATGTGGAAAAGATGAACCGGGAATTCACTTTGCTGTTTTTGAATTATTTGAACGGTTTATTCAGTTACAGCCGGTCAGGCTGGACCGGTTTATGATAAGATTTTTATACCATTTCCTAATACAAACTCTTCTTATGACTAACACTAAAATCGCCGCCCGCCAATTCACTGAATCTCCTGTACTATTTACAGCTTATCTGCCGCTGAAGCAGCATTCAGAACCGGAGGATGGAGCGATTGAGGAGGAGGGATCTTTGGAGGATTATGTGTTGAGTGAGGATCTGGATTGGGAGGAGGAAGAGTGAGAGGGAATAATATATTAGACGTTTATAAGTGTGTCAATATCCGGTTTAACGCACTTTAACATCTATTTACGTTCTCCAAATTAAAAGAAAGACTTCTGTTTGGTTATTTCTTTGAAGTATTTTTTAATATCAAATTTTTTTTCCAGTAACATGTCCGCCAGTTTAGTCCAAGGAAGGAAGTAACCTTTACCATTTGTAATATAGGGTATAAAATATGGGTTGTATCCATATTTTTTATTGAGTCTCCACTCACCATTTTCGCGAATTCGAACAATTTCCCCCACTACAACGCCAAGAGGAATGAAAAGCGTTCTATATGAGTCTTCTCCATCTAATGCATTAACCTTAGTATTGATAATTGAATAAAACGATTCGTCGGCTAGTAGTTCCATTGTAATCGCAAGATCCAATTTACTATTTAGCTCGGATAAATAGAACTGTATGTTTTCATCGATTTTCTTTAATTCATTTTTCGCTTTCACGAATGGATTTGGAGGGTTCTCTTCGATTGGGATTACACCACTTTCAAGGATTGAATCCAGAACTTCTTTTCGGGCCTTAATTCCGTACGGTCCAACAGCTGGCATTAGGTAGTAAATTCCAGAATTACCCCTGTATATCGTTGCCAACGTCGTACTGTCCTGTTCAATAAACTGATTATTAATATCATCAATGTCCTTAAACATTGTTTCAACAGACATAATTTCATAATTCGTCAACATAGTTAAAATATTTACCGAGCAATAGCAAAAGAATATTATCATGAAATTAAAACTTAATGTTGATGCTTCTGAATAATAATACATTGTCCAGAAGTTGCGAAGCACAGGTCTTCTCTGAGTCAGTACTGTTCCTAATGAAATGGATGTCTGAAAAAGATCTGGTTGAAAAAGCATTGCCAGCGATAGAAACGAGACATTCCGTAGACAATCCGTCATATACTAAAAGTAGAACGTCTTCGTCCTTGACTACTTTTACCCTAAAGTAATTTCCAGTGAATTCCTTACTGGACGGATGGTTTTCGAATCTTTCTTCTTTTTGAATTACTATAGATTAATTTACTAATAATTGGAATGGTAATATATCTGAATCCACACCTCAGAGCCGGAGGATGGAGCGATTGAGGAAGATGGTTCGCTGGAGGATTATGTGTTGAGCGAGGAGTTGGATTGGGAGGAGGAGTGAATGATTGTATTAATGCAAAAGGCGATCCTGATTTATTATATTCCTTTACTTCAAATTTCCTTCATTTAGTTTTATAAGGAAGCTTTGAAATGAAAAACAGACTGATTCTTTTATCGATATTGATTATTTGAAAAAAAAACTGACTTATACTCCTCAAAACAATGATAGAATTGTTTGTCTGGCAAGATGGCAGGTGTATGGGATAGATTAAACGATTTCTATTTTTTATCAATAGCCATTATCTTTTGTTCTGCCTTACATATTCCCATCACAATAAACTAGAATACGATTAACCTATTTAGGGGCAATATTTCTTCTAAAGTGTGCTTTTAATTTAAGCAAGAGTCATAGCCGTCATGACTAGATTTAAAATTATCCGATTAACTCGAATGAATTAAGTTGCCTGATTATCTTGTCTTCCTTATTAATTCTTATTCTGTGCATAATTTCATCGCGACTTAATTGAACTTCTTTTAACTTTTGCAACCAATCATCCAGTTTTCCATATTTCCACTCAAATAAATCAAGGCGCCAGTTAAGAGAAGCTTTAATTACCTCCTCAAAGACATTTTCGACGGCGCTTATGCCGTTGACATATAAGGCACTGAAAAGCTTTACTTGTAATAACTTTGCTTGTTCTACCGGACTAGACTTAACCAAGGTATGGGAAAACTGGCGGTCAATTAACTCAAAAACGTTTGAAAGAAATACGTTTCCGAATAAAAGAGAACTCGGTATCTGTTTTACTTTATCAGCGACATCGGCAAAATATTTATCATTCTCTTCAAAAGGAATATCGCATAGAATTCCCTTTGAGTTCCTTACCTCTTGTAAAATTGCTTCTTCTTTAAAGCATTCCTTTATATCACTTTTCCAAAGAGGATACCATGCTATATAAGGTCTGTAATCGTCAGATCCTGGTTGCTTAAAAATCTCTACCCCACCGACAAACGGTCCTACGACCTTATATAACTTATTTTGAGCAAATATTTTAAGCTCAGGAAATTCCGTTACCCATTTTTTTGCAATCTCTTTTTTTACTCTGTTTTCAATACTCATGGTCGTATTATTTCCGTAGGTAACCCACACACCTGCCCGATATCTAATCATCTGAGCAGAACTATTGAGTTCCTGAATTGTTTTCCACCTTGATACCCAAACTTCCAATCATAGATAACACTATTGGTGTTATCTAATACATCTAAGATAGTGTCACCTCTTCTAACTTTAAAATCTAATCCTCGATCACCATAAAATTTTTGATACCTTCTCAGGCATTTAGTAGCCGCTTCATGTTTGAGTGTCCCAGTCGCTCCGGCATTCTTACCAGCAGGCACGTACGAATCTACAAATGTTGCTGGTCGTTGAACCAATTCTGCATTGGTATACCCCGCTTTGGTAACGGCAGCAGTTTCTGTAGCTATTGCCTCGGCAACCCTCAATTCCGGATTTACAAACATTGTAGGAAGACTAAGTATATTCAAACCGGCCGAAATTCTTTTATCATATTCAACTCTTTCTCCAAAAAGATCTGTTATTTCGGACTTTTCATACCCTCCAATTCCTGCCCCATCGCTTTCATCGTAATAACGAAATCGTTTACCGGGCCTTTCACCATCTCTTCGGATTCCTGAATAACCGTAACATTCTTTCTTGCGGCGTTAGCGATCTGCATCATCAGGATCTGATCCTTTGTTAACGGCGGAGGTTTAGGCACCGCAGAGATAGTCGCAGTATTTTTTTCCGGCATGACGAAATCGGGATTTCATTGCAGAAAAGCCTTTTGCATTCTTAGCATATCTTTCTGCATAGATGTAAGGGCCAACACGCCCATCATCTCTCTGGACACTATTTGTCCGGTTCGATCTCCCCACCCTTGTGTTTGAGTCCTTAGATCAAAAACAGGGCCTTCGGCAAATGCATATTTATAACCTGGGATTATGCCCAGTGCTCCTTTTCAGTCGAAGAACTCCAGTTTTTGCGTTGCCTCATTAAGTGAATTCTTTACTGGACGAATGGTTTTCGAATCTTTCTTCTTTTTGAATTACTATAGATTAATTTACTAATAATTGGAACGGAAGCCAGATCGGTAACCAACTCTATCTGTTCTATGACGTCTCTTGCTCAACGCGGCTTCGTAGATTATTCATTTAATGTGCCAGGCATCTACTTTAACTAAGGTATAACTGTTATTGTATCATACCTTAGTTTCCCTGATTCAAAAAATGGTTTATTTTCTATAACAACCTTCACTTGATTCTCCGTCGATGGCAAAATTTTGTAATTGTTGCATCCTATATTTAATAACACTTCGGAAAATAAACGCCCCTGTTTAACTATTTGATACTGCGTCGTACAAAAGAAAATACTTGGATTTTCTATTTTCACGAGATCAATGTTATGTCTAATATTTTCCACGATTTTCGCTGAATAATGACGATAGAACCGAGCCGTGAAATGAACATCGAAAATAACTATGCTGAAAATAATTAGCAATGCTATTATCAAGAATGCTTTCTTAGGTTTAGTGCATGCCAATATCCCGACAAAAATTATTATGGTTATGATAACTCCCAGTATGAAGTAGTGTCGTCTAACAAATACTCTTAAAGAGGTACTAAAAGGAATTTCAAGTATAAAATAAAAAACACTACCTAACCCTAATAGCAATATTAATATAAGTACAGTTTTTTTATTCATTGTCTTGTAAAGTCGAAACTTGCTCCAGCGTAGATTAAATAAATTGGCAACATAAAACTATTAATATAAAGTCCTTTAGAATAAAGTGAAAGTTTTCCGACTGGATCCCCGCCGCTAAGCCTTGCAGACCAAAACAATTCACCCGCCAGCGGCCTAAATATATCAAAAATCTTCTTCATCTTTCCAGAAAGGCCAGGAGCAATTTGGTTATCAATAACTTTCAGAGCCTTTCTTCTTACATACTCAAACCAACGCCAGCCCTCATTAGAATACTCCTCTATTGTTGATTTTCTAGAATCATAGCCGCTTCTAATTCCTGTCATTAAATTCTCCTTCGCAAGAGGTAACAAGCTTAACTAATTGCTTGATTCCTGGGCAAGGTTCTATTTTTTTAACTGATAGAAAATTAAGGTCTCTTATAAAAGATTTTTGAGAACAGATTTTTATTACCAAGCCTGATAGCAATTACGGAGTCAGTACTGTTCCTAATGAAATGAATGTCTGAAAAAGATCTGGTTGAAAACGCATCGCCAGCGATAAAAACGAGACATTCCGTAGACAATCCGTCATATACTAAAGTAGACCGTTTTCGTCCTTGATTACTTTTACCTTAAAGTAATTTCCAGTGAATTCCTTTCTGGACGGATGGTTTTCGAATCTTTCTTCTTTTTGAATTATTATAGATTAATTTACTAATAATTGGAATGGTAATATATCTGAATCCACACCTCAGAGCCGGAGGCTGGAGCGATTGAGGAAGATGGTTCGCTGGAGGATTATGTGTTGAGTGAGGATTTGGAGGAGGAGTGAAATTTAGCGTGTCGATACAAAACGAGTTATTTATTTTATTATGCTCCCTTCAAAATCCCCTTCGTTTAACTTTAAAGTAGGTTTTGAAATAAAGAACAGGTTCATGTAGTCTTTTGGCGTTATTGATTTATTTGAAAAAAAAGAGCCAACTATATTCCTCAAAATAATGATAGAGTTGTCTTTTAGTAGCATGGCGGGTGTATAGTATGGATTAAATGGTCCATATTTTTTTATCAATAGCCATCGTCCCTTTTTCTGTTGCCTGACATATTCACCTAGCAATAAACCAGCGTAGAAAGTCTCTGGCTTCATTGGTTTCAGATTACTTGCTCTGGCTTTAAGAAGTATATTACTTAGCATCTCGGCATCGGTCGTCTCGTCATTCGTCCCAAACCTTGCAGAAAGAAATGCGACTCCATATTGAATACCCTGATCAATGTCTTGTATATGTTCCTGATAGATTTCCTCAATAGTTGGAAAAGGATTATCTATTGGATATCTATCAGCATCTACAAACTGTTGTACACAGCTATCATTATCGAATAGAAGTCCTTGAGAAATATTGCCAAACCCCGCAGCTAATAATGCCTGTTTCCCAGAAGATAGTGAATATACATATACGTGATTATTAGGAATTTGACGATTGAAATCGTTTAAATTTCTCTTTTCTTGCCTTAGAAGCTCTTGTATATAACTTACATCTACAACTTTATAGCACATATTACAGATATGAATCTGAGAAACAAGTGAAAAATGCCTATATTTTCAGATATCCTGTTTCATCAGATAACAGGCTTATCTCTTCAAACTCAAAGCTTTCAGGAAGTGTCTGTTCAAACTTCGCATATTCACGTTTCCCTTTCTTCACCCGTCTTCTAAGCCCTGATATATGAATCTGCTGAAAATTTAATATCCAGAAGAGAAACATTGAGCATCGCATCAACAAAAGTACGCTTCGATATATGAAAGACAGCACTATTTCAAAAGGTCTTTTACTTTTTCCAACTCCACCAATCCGGATGAGTATTTCTTTTCCTGCAACAATTCAATAATATCGTCTATTACGATAACCGCCATGGCAGGATCGGTGACTGAGTATGCCGCACTTGGCTCTCCCGATTCATCTGTTACAACATTTTCCTGTTCTTCGTACAGCGTGGGTTCAGAAAGTTTTGCCTTCAGGATATTATGTACCTCTTCAAATATGTCTCCGTTCACCTGCAGCACGACCGCGTTAGCGAGGGTTGTTGAATCAGTATTTCCCCTGACAAAATAAAGAACAGGAATTGATCTGTCATTCGCAGCGCTGAAGTTCATTTTGATACTCATAGAAGAGACATCCGGATTGCATGCAATGGCAAACAAAAGCAGGAAAATGCTCAGAACAATTACTTTCATCGGTGCAACTTTTAATAGATGGTGAGGAGCAATGTCAGTGAGCCTAAGGTAAGCAGATTTCCTCTTTATCTTCCCATTTTTTACAGCAATAGCTTCATTCCCAATGTGGGCATCTTTCATCGGCAGTCGAATGAACTTTAGGAAAAATCCTTGACTAAACGACATTGGTTTGTAGTCAGATTCAAAGACATAGTCGTCCCATGTAGCTCGAGCTGCTTCACTTTACGTGTGCGCTTGCCGGTTTCAGCAACGAGCCTGAAACCGGGTTCACTGACATGGGTTGTACCGATGCCGACGTTTGTTCCATTGTCGAAAACAATCCTGTTACCGATTGCGTTAGTGCCAGAATACTTGCGAAATAATTGCAGCGTGCGTTGATCATCGTTTGTTCGGCGAGGCAGAAAATTGCCGGCAGGAGACAAACGAAAGGTCTCCGCATTATTCGCCCCGAGATCAAAGGGCGATTATCCGTTGTCCAATAAAATTTGAAGAATAGGTGCCGTTGTTGAATACTTGGTATAGGGTATTGACACCAGTGGGTATATGTATTTTCGGCCATCGGCCATCGAATGAACTTTCGGGAAAATCCTTAACTAAACGGCATTGGTTTAAAATCGTGCAGGTCCAAAATTGCACGCAATTGTTTCGTTTTTATGACGCCGGGAAACCTCCTATACCCTATAACGTGAAGGTTCATGAGCATTCTGCGCCTTTCCCTGCATTTAAATACCCATAAAAGGGTATTGACTCGTTTCGTTTTACTTCTTAATCTTGCCTTGGTTTTTCATAGGATATTGGATTTTAAAAAGGGACTGAATTTCTATTCTGGTCCCGTTTTTTTTTAAACACCCTGCTATCGCCCAAAAACACCTTATTCCCTTAATTCTGTACATCTCTTTCCCCCCACCCTCTTTCTCTTCCTTCTCCCTCTTTGCGTACCTTCGGTCAAAATCACACATTCTGAGTTATGCCCTCTGTACTTGTTCAATTTGCACACCCATCATTTTACAGGTCCCGTATTCAAAAGGCCCTGGTCAAAACCTGTAAAAAGCTGGACGGGATCACGATAAACGATCTTTATGAACAATATCCCGATCTTCACATAGATGTAAAGCGGGAGCAGGATCTTCTGCTTAAGCATGATATCCTCGTATTGCAGCATCCCTTTTACTGGTATAGCGGACCGGCGATCATCAAGCAGTGGCTCGACCTGGTACTGGAATATAACTGGGCCTATGGTCCGAAGGGGTTTGCGCTCCAGGGGAAAAAGATGCTTAGCGCCATTTCCTGCGGAGGCGGGGAAAACGCTTATACCCCTGAAGGGCACAACTCCTTCCCGATCAGTCAATTCCTGCTACCCTACCGGCAAACGGCCTCTCTTTGCCGCATGGAGTATATGCCTCCGTTTGTTGTGTACGGAACTCATCGTAAAAAATCGAACGACATTGATGACGAAAGCCTTATGTATGCGGACATCCTGAGCGGGCTGGCATCCGGACGAATACAGCCGGAGAACTATCGAGGACTGGAAGTGATCAATAGCCTGGGACATGGAATAGAAGGATGAGAACTTAATCAGTGACCAAACTGTTATCATTTGACAATGGATGGCCGAATGCATCATTACAGGAACAGCAGCGAAAACACCATTTCATTAAACTTTTACTTTAGCATACGCGACATCAGGCCAACGGCTATCTGCCACTGGTCATCGTCTATAAAAAATCAACTACATGCAGCAAACATTCTTCTTTCAGGCAATGATCTATCTGGCAGCGGCAGTGATCATGGTGCCGATCGCTAAAAGACTGGGGCTGGGTTCTGTGCTCGGCTACCTGTTTGCCGGTATTATTATCGGACCGGTGGGCCTTCATTTTATCGGGGAAGAAGGACAGGACCTGATGCACTTCGCTGAGTTCGGCGTGGTGATGCTGCTCTTTATTATAGGATTGGAACTGGAACCTTCCCGCTTATGGCGGATGCGCAGATCAATTGCCGGGCTGGGCGGTTTACAGGTTGGCATCACTACACTGGTACTCGCTGGTGCTGTTATGCTTCTTCAACTTGACTGGAAACAGGCACTGGTGCTTGGTATGATACTTTCTCTTTCTTCAACGGCTATTGTTCTGCAATCGCTTTCCGAAAAGAATCAACTGAAAACATCTGCAGGAGAAAGTTCTTTTGCCGTATTGCTCTTCCAGGACCTTGCGGTGATCCCCATGCTGGCTATACTTCCTTTACTGGCGGTGAGCCATTCCGGCGCCACAGGAGGTCATAAAGAGACCGGATTACTGGCCGAATGGCCCGGATGGGCACAAACACTGGCTGTACTGGGTTCAGTAGCAGTAGTGATCATCAGCGGTCGCTACCTCCTTCGCCCCTTCTTCAGGCTGATCGCGAAAACCGGTCTCCGGGAGATCTTCACCGCAACGGCTTTACTGCTCGTGGTAGGTACTGCAACTTTGATGAATGCTGTCGGACTAAGCCCGGCGCTGGGAGCGTTCCTCGCGGGTGTTGTACTTGCCAATAGCGAATACAGGCATGAGCTGGAAAGCGACCTTGATCCGTTCAAGGGATTATTATTGGGACTATTCTTTATTGCGGTGGGCGCATCGATCAATTTTCACCTGATACTTTCCAGGCCATGGATGATATTGGGACTGGTTGGCGCCGTGATGATCGTAAAGATGGCCGTACTCACCGGACTTGGAAAGCTGTTCAAACTCGCCACTCCGCAAAACCTGACATTTGCCTTTGGCCTGAGCCAGGTTGGAGAGTTTGCATTTGTATTAAGCAATGCGGCAAGAGACGCCGGGATCCTTTCTACAGAGATCATGGACACGCTCGTGGCAGTGGTGGCTTTAAGCATGGTAATAACTCCGTTAGTAATGCTGGTCAATGATAAATGGATCCAGCCCAGGCTATGCGACCCTGATAAACATAAACCCGGTAGGGAACATGATGTGGAAGCTGAAGAAAATCCTGTGATCATCGCCGGGTTTGGCCATTTCGGGAACACCGTTGGCCGCTTTTTAAGAGCGAACAATATCAATACGACGGTACTCGATACAGACAGTGACAACGTGGACCTCTTACGCAGAATGGGATTCAAAGTCTATTATGGAGATGCAAGCCGGCATGAGTTGCTGGAGATCGCCGGAGCAAAACAGGCAAAACTGATCATTATCGCTATTGGGGATGAAGAAAAAAGACTGGAGATGATACAGACCATCAAAAAGCATTTCCCTAACCTGCGGATGCTGGTAAGGGCTACCAACAGGAACGATGCATATGACCTTATGAATGCGGGGATGATGCATATCTACCGGGAAACACTGGACACCAGCCTGCGCATGGGCGTAGACGCAATGAAACTGCTTGGATATCGTGCACATGAAACAACACGACTGGCAAAAACATTTTTCAAAGAAGATGAGCGGCGGTTAAAATACCTGAGCTCTATCCGGAACCCGGATGAATATGTGATCGCGGTTAAAAAATATGTGGAAGAGCTGGAAGAAACTTTACGTGCAGACCGCGATATACTGCGCGCCGGTGTTGATGACGGATGGGATGGAAGGGAAATGGTGAAGGCGCAGGTAGAACTGGCGGAGGAGTAAGGTAAAGGGAGATCAGGTTCTAAAGCTGGAGAAGTGCGTTTAAAAGTTTAAGAGTTTAAGGGTTTAAGAGTTGCTTTTGTGACTCTTACACATTCAGACATGAGGGTGAAGTTCGTAATCCGGTAGAGACAGAAGAGCGTATCAGCTGCCTCACACTTTATGCTATTGGGCTATTAGCGTTTTAAGTACTCTTTCCTATAAAAAACATCTAATCTCTACGGGAAAAAACGTCAGAACATTGTTTTTTTCCCTTGCCGCAGCCTTGCTGTGTTTATAGTTTTGAAGTGTTCCAAACACAGGAGGAGCTGCCGGCCGTCTGTGACATACCACCCTACAGTCCGCCGGGCTCCTTACCAAAACTTATAAACTATGGAAACGTCAGTTCTATTGCCGACTACATTGAATAGTCCGGATAAAGAAATTACCTCACGCACATTAAAGATCCAGCAGATGATCCGTACGACGCGCTGGGATTGCACAAAAGTGCCGGAGATCCGCATCAGCGGAGCCTGGCTGGAAAAGTTTGGGTTTCACTACGGTCAGCACATAGAAGTGTATACAATGGAGGGGAAGCTCGTGTTAATTCCAAAAAAATAACCCGCTTTATATCCAATGTTGTTTAGTTAAGAGATCGTCCCACACCAGCTCGATGGCCCATGAATGATGGCCGGGTGCCGCATTTGGATGGAAGCGATTGCGGCTAATTGGTATATGGTATTGACACTAGTGGGCAAATGTATTTCGACCAACGGTCATCGGTCATCGAATGAACTTTCGGGAAAATCCTTAACTAAACGACAGTGTTTTTATATCAGGAAACCGCTGGGGCTTTTTCTTCCGCGCTCAGGTTAACACCCACACGCAAGGCTTTTAATCCGGAAACACCCTGAAGCTCCTCCAGTTCAAGATACTCAAGGTCATTGTTTAAAAGCTTTTCGCCCTGTAGATAACGAATATAGGAGATGTATTCATCTGCTTCTTTCTGATTAAAGTAAACCAACGCGATCTTGTTCGGCTGTGTCAATCGCTCCCTGGTGTCTTTGATATTCACCTTATCGATCCGCTTTTTGATTATATGATAACGGATATTATACGCCCCTTCCACATCAAATCTTTTTTCATCTTTACGGAAGCGGATATCAATGGGATGTGAATGAATAAAGATCAGTTGGGTTGTTTCTACTTTTCGTGAGAGGAAAGGCAGTAACGAGTGGGAGTACCGGGCAATGGCGGCCATTGAAGTAAGCTGCATCAGGCGCAGGTTCTTCAGGTAAATATTGCTGTATGGCTTATTTGGGGTGATGGATTGGCCAATATAGATATCGTATTCAACACCATCCGTTCTGAATTTTTCGAAGTAGCACGGATATGCCTGCTGGATCTCGTCTTTCAACATTTCGAAATAATTATTGACAGATGAGATCACTGTTGTCATCGAAGACTCGAGCGCGCGACGATTTTCATATGCAGCACCATGCTTTTCATTGATAGCAGAAAAGTATTCGTCTGCGATGGCCGTGAGCTCCGGCTGATTATCTATGAACTGCAGCAGGAACGGCACCATATCGTTCTCCAGGAATTCATTCAGCTTGATCTCCTGGTTAAAAACACTATTATCCTTTTCAATCTTGTTAAGCCATTGCTGGCTAACAAAGATCTTTTCGTCAAGCAGGCCGAAACCTGTGACCTTGCGAAGTTTCTCTAATACCGTCATCAACACCGTGAACTGAACACGGAGATCTTTTCTCAGTGCCTGGTTGCGCTCGACTGTCGAATTCCGGATATCAACCGCCCCGTAAAGCGGATATACATCTTCAAAGACAATATCTTCTGTTTCTTTTCTTGATTGAGGCTGATGTTCGTTCTGCAGGTAATGCCAGGCTACTTCATTGAACTTCCATTGTACGGAAGGCTGAACGGCGGTGAACTTTTCCTTGATCACTTTTTCCACCGAGTCATTGAACTGATCGATCGTATTTTTCAGCAGCTGTGAAAGCAACGGCATTGCTGGTTCCAGCTGAGACAGCAATGCCTCGTTCAATATGCCCGGCTTTTTTGAGTAAACCTCTACCGCACCGACGAGTGCATTATTGAAAAACACCGGGAGCATGGCGAATGAGCGGACACCGGCGACTTTCAGGGCGCGGATCATTTCATGTCGCCCTTCATCTTCTTCCGCAATATCCCGGATAAATGTCACCTTGGGTTTCTTTGCATACTCTTCCGCCAGGCTTGCATAGGACTTCTCGCCCGACGCATGTTCTTTTGCCGAATTGATCAGCACACTATTGAAACAGGCACCATCAATGAACACAGGTCTTCCATTCACTTCAAGAAAAGGCAATGCACCGAATTCGACATCGGTACTGCCTATCAATGACTTTAACGAATCGGTGAACCTGGTATAGTAATCGTCTTCCTTGAGAGAAGAGTGATCAAGCAGGAGGCCTTTGATGTTCTCCAGGGCATACTGGGGTGTCACTTCTTCAATACTGGCTATGCCAAAACCGGTGAATCGGAACATATCAAGCGGAAGAAGTTCCTGGAGCAGCGGCAATACATCGCGACTGTCATTGATCTTCGACTTCAGCGTTGCCAGGTTGAGTTCCGGCAATGGGCGTGTGGTGGCTATATCGATGAACCTTGTATCAAGCTTTTGTTTGTAATATTTCGTCAACCCCGTTTTCCTGTCAACCACCGAATGAATGAAATAGCGGTTGAGGAAATTGGTCATTCCGTAGAGCCTTTCCAGGATGAACGAATAACTGTATTCAAGCTTTTCCTTTGCCAGCTCTTCGAGGGTGCCGGGGATCTGATCGCTGGCAACCTTATCTGCCATCATATCCTGTGCGAAACGGTACAGGGCATTGGTTGTATACATGAGTACCGGGCGCATGGGCAGGCTGAGGCCCCAGAAATGATTTTCCTCATCTTCCACCATTGGTGAGAGACTCAGATAGATGAGTTGCATTTGATTCGCGTACTGCTCAACATCCGCCGGTTTCACTTCACCAAGCAATTCGGGATTCTTTTCGAACTCCTCGATCACATAAGAAAAAAACTTGCTTTTATGACAATCGGATTGTTCTTTCCTCTTTTTCAGGTAATTAACGAATGGGGCAAAAGAGATCAATGTTTCCGGCGCGGGCGGCGGAAACGGAATTGGCACTATATCAAGAATTTTTGCTTGCATAACTTAAAACCGAAGTCCCATCGTAAAATAGGGATACCATCCTTCTGACGAGTTTCCCATCACAAAGCTCAGGGAAAGCATCGATGCTGGTGCAAAATAAATACCACCTCCTACTCCGCTATGCCATTTGCTGGAATTGTCAGGGTTTTGCCAAACACGACCCACATCCCAGAAGCCTGTAATGCCAAACTGGCCGGGGAGGATATAGTTGACCAGGTCCGCCAGTTTGATACGCAGTTCAAGGTTATTATAAAAGCTGTGCTGACCGGCAAAGCGGAACTGGCGGTATCCCAGCAGGTTTTCCTGACCGCCGAGAAAAGCGGATTGGTAGAAAGCCGTTTTGCCCAATGTCACCGTTCCGCCAAAACGCTCCGCAAGGATAATGGTCGCCCGGCGGTTCAGATTTTTATACAGCGCCACTTCGGGGATCAGCTGAACAAAATCCTTCGCATACATCCCCATTCCTTTATACGCCTGCAGACGGATATTGATAAATGAGCCCCACTGCGGGATCACTTTATTATTGCGGTTATCATTTACATAGGTCATGACCACCCCCAGATGCAGTTTTTTCTGATCCAGTGTTAAGCTGTCATAAGAACCCACTTGCGCGGTATTGCTGATAAAGCGCCCGGCGTTGTCATCCGCATCAAATGTGTAATAATAAGCTGAAGGTCCGACACTGAATGCAGAGCCTTTTGCACCTCTCCAGCGGAATGCCGGATCCAGCTGATAAGTACTGAACCGGGTTCTGTAAAAACGGATATCTGATGTTTTACGGTCATATTCCGTTTCATTTCCCCTTCCAAAATAGTTCATCGTATTGTTCGGCGCCCTGATCAAAGCCTGCAATGTGATATCTGCTTTGCCCGCCGCCTGGATCCATTCAGCATTATATTTTACGCGGTACGCTTTCGTAGAGAATGAATGACCTGCCAGCAACTGATGCATGCTGCTATATGGATACTTACGGAAGCCTTCCTGTTTCAGCAACCTGAATCCACCGCCAAAAATAAATCCATCATCCACGTTAACGCCTAACACCACCAGGGGAATCCAGGTATTATAAAGATTAACTGGCGTGAACGCGGTATTCAGGCTATCATTTGAAATATGTTTCTTCAGGGAGGAAACATTCCCCGTATACACAGAGCCGTTATCCCGGTCATATAAACGAACCGTTTTGTTAGCTTCAACAACATTATAGCTTTTCTGATCATTACCCCCTATCAACCGCAGTTTGATCTTTGATGATTTATTATCGATCAGTATACTATCTTTTCCTGCACCGATAAACAAACGGATTTCCCTGGTAAGATCAGGTGAAAATGTCTTATTCATCAGCTCAGCCTTCACTACTCCTTCTTTGTCGATCTTATTGATGCGTACATTCAATCCGCCATCCTCAGCATCTTTGATCTCCACAAATTCATTTTTATCGCTTGTGCGGATATCAACGATCTTATGGATGAAATCATAATACTCAAGCATTGCTTCCGGCAGGCGCTCGCGGCGTGATCTTAATTTACTCAGCAATACGTCATGGCGGAGATCATAGCTTGGCTTCGGCAAGCGCAGTAAGCCTGCTTCCAGCACTGAGTCTGTTACCTGGCCGGCAAATTTTTCAGCCTGCTTTTTCCATTCGTCGCGGGTGAATTGCATTTCAGGATATGCATTCACAAACCGGGTTTTAAAAAGCACCCATTTTACATGGCTGAGTTTTGAATCGAAGTCGCGAAGCGTAGGCAATATAAATCCTGACGACGCAAGTTTGGGCAACAATCCCTGTGTAAGATGCAGCACCTGGTCACGGTCACGTGGTATGCCTGCATATGTTTTTTCTTTTCCTTTCTCTGTATCGAACCAACGCCACTGATCTTCATGCCTGTCCCAATCACCCAGCAGGGCATCGAGCATACGCGCACGAAGGAGTTCCTTTGCCTGGATGGTATTGTCATTATCCTTTTGCAGGTTCTTCTTCATCTTCTCGGAATTATCCGATTCTCCTAATGGCTCACGTTCTTCAAACAACACGATCATATTGGCAAATGTGCGTTGATAGATGCCGAGGTTTTTATCGGGAGATAAAACGCCGATCACCGGATTTGCATGTGGCACTTTCACCGCGTTTGCTATAGGCGGAACGATCAACGCAGAGAAAGGATGTTGTGCACTCGTTACATCATCCAGCCAGTCGCGCGCAAATGTGCTGCGAAGCTCCGGAGGCAGTAGTCCATCCGGGATCTTCTCAACGCTTCTGATCACCCATTCCTTGCCGGTAGGATCGGCTACACGAAGTGACTTCGATTGCATACCGCCGCCAAGTTGCAAAGGTTTTAATCCACCATACATTTCAGAGATGCGCAGTACCGGAAGATTTGTAGGAGCAGCCCATTCCTTCCGGTAATTCTCACCAAACAGAAAACGATGAAATCCTCCGGGTTTGTCATAGGAAGGACGAACCTGCACCGTCATGCTATCAGCTGTGATCACCTTTCCGGCAAGTTCCACTTCGGGTGTAACAGCGGTAAACGGCATTGAATAAGTATATGCCGTCTTCACCGCATCATTTTCATAAATATAGAACGTGAACCGGAGGCTGTTATCCAGCATCTGATCAACGGTTACGTATCCCTGTGTAGCATCCGCAAAAAGAGAGTTCCGTCCCTTTTTAACAGCAGTATGTTTAGCTCCCGCGCCGCTAACCACCTGAAGGCGGTCAGTTTTGATCAATTGCAGGCCATGTTCATGCCCAGCGGCATAAACAACATTGGGAAAATCACCGAATACTTTTGTAACTCTCTTTGCCAGGTCTCTGTAAAGGGGATGTTTGAGATCTTCCGGATTTGAAAAGGTTGACCGTAGAAAAGGGTATAATGAGCCAATAACGGGTAAGGGGATGTAAAGGTTCTTGCTCGCTACTGTTAATGGGAAAATATGATCTTTTATAGTATACTTGCCTCCATGCACTCCATAACTGGCAAAAGGATGATGTGATGCCAGGATCACCATCTTATCACGATTCCGGTATCTTAGTTCTTCAAGTTTTGCGACAACATCTTCGCGCGACTGGCAATCGCATTCTCCATCTTCATTTTTTTTATCAAAGGGATAGAGCCACCATTCGCTGTCATAGGCGATCACGACAAGTTTATCGGTGAGATTGATCGCTACAGGATCAGGGCAACCGTTTGGAGGAATCATTTTCAATAAGGAATCTCCAAGCTGATCGAGATACTGCCATTGAAGTTTTATTTTGGCAAGGCCATTAGGGCCGGATTTATCCCAGTCATGGTTACCCGGTACAAAATACACAGGCGCTCCTTTCGAACGCATAGGTTCGTATTGTGAACGCAGGATATCGATCGTTCCCTGAACCTTGCCGCTACCCGGCAGTTCCATTCCTTTCGGGTAAATATTGTCGCCGAGATAGAATACACTTGTCTTTCCCGGCAGCACGTGTGCTGACGCATGTTGCAGTGCTTTCTGCTGTTCCTTATTCAGCTCACCCGCATCCCCCACCAGGATCACGCGGTACCTGACGCTATCCTGTGCAGACAAAAAGGTTGTTGCCAGTAGCGCGGTTAAAAAAAATAGTTGTCTCATAATGCAGTTGATTTTGTTGGTTCGGCTATGGCGTCAATCGTTGGAACTTCAGGATATTCCCGGCAGAAATATCGTCTCCCTCATTGGAGATATACAGATTGCCTGCGGAGTCAAATGCAATGCCCTCGGGCTGATTGAAGGTATTTCCATTTAACGGGTATGCCACTTTCACTTTCCAGTTCTCATCAGTGATCACGAGCAGATTATGGACCGCAGAAACGATGAACCATTCCCGTGTTACTGGATTCTTTGCTATTGCCGAAGGACGAAGGCCTTTCTTGACCTTTCCCGAAAAAGGTTTGATCGGATCAACATCAATATTGAACTGTCCCGCAAACACCAGCGAATCGCTGTCGGCCCGGTAGATATACCCTGTTACGTTATCGTTGTTATCGATTGTGCAGTTCTTACACAACAGGTAAAGTTTTCCGGAGATCTCATCACCATACATTCCTTCGTATTCGCCTTCCGGCAGCAATTTCTGGTATTCCTTTACACTATCGATCTCGTCATAGATCGCATCAGTGAATGGGAAAGAAAAAAGGGATCCGTTACTTTTCAGTATGATCACTTTATCTCTCAGGATTGAAACATCTTCATAGTCGCCGCTCTTCCAGAATTTACCATGGAATTGCTTTTTGTTTCCCCATGCCAAGCGGAACAGCTTTCCTTCTTCATCCTGGATGGCATAGATCGTATCAGCGATCCCTTTATTGAAAGCGATGCCGGAGATCTCGAGTAAGCTTTCCGGCATGGCAAAGCGTTCGGGTTTGTTCAGGTTATACTCTTTCGGCGTTTTGCCTTCGGATTCTTCTGACGAACAGCTATTGATCAGTAATATCAATGCGGCCGCTACAAACAAGCTTTTAAAACGACGTATCATGCTTCCATTTTTTCGGGTAAAACAGTTTGGGTTTGATCAGAAAGCCACTGGTAGATGGCTTCCTGCGAGCGTACTGGTGGTTGATCATCTTTCACTGGCTTGTTGCTTTGTGTCGCATCGATCCAAACAGCCTGTACATTATCCTGCCATTGCAGTGAGACGATATGCAGAAACTGTTCTTTCAGCGCGGGATCATATACAGGAAAGCAAACTTCAATGCGGCGGTAAATATTCCTGTTCATCCAATCTGCGGAACCAAGAAACAATTCTGGCTGTCCGTCATTGTGGAAAACGAACACACGTCCATGTTCCAGATAGCGGTCAACAATGCGCTTTACAGATATATTACTGCTCTGGCCTTCTATACCGGGCACCAGGCGGCAAATACCTCTGACGATGAGCCGTACCTCTACACCTGCGTTTGATGCTTCATATAGTTTCCGGATCATCACTTCCTCCTCCAGGTTGTTCATCTTGATCAATATGGAAGCGGGGCGGCCTTGCTTTGCATGAAGGATCTCACGATCAATCAATCCCAGGAAGGCTGATTGCAGGTTGAATTGGGCTACCAGTAAATGCTTGAACGGGATCTGATCGGCCGCATCAGGCTTTTTTCTTTTACTGAGAAAACCGAACAGCAGTTCCATTTCCTGCAACATAGGCTGGAAGGCTGTAAGTAAAATATGATCTGTATAGAAACGCGCTGTAGATTCATTCAGGTTGCCCGTGGCCAGTAAACCTGCATAAGGATGTGTTGGGTGCTCCCTTTTGATCAGCGCGATCTTAGCATGAACCTTCAATGCGTTAATGCTGTATATGATCTTTACGCCGGCAGCTTTCATTTTCTTTGCCCAGCGTATATTATTTGCTTCGTCAAATCTTGCTTTTAGCTCTACCAGCACTGTTACCGCCTTGCCATTCTTTGCGGCACTGATCAGCGCCTGTGCTATGCGGGAATCACTGGCAACCCTGTATAAAGTTGTATATACTTCTTTAACAGAAGGGTCTATCGCTGCCTCATTAAAAAAACGAAGAACGGTACTATATGACTGATAGGGCGCATGGATCATCAGATCTCCTTCGGACAGCTGCTCCAGCAAACGCATTGAATGATCCGGCCGTACTGAAGCAGCGGGCCACGCGGGATAACTGATACCGGCGCCGGACAATGGCAATGCTGCAAGATCTTTCAGGTTATGATGCCGGCCGCCTTCTACCACTGATGCCTTGCGAAGATTGAAACGATCTACAATATGCTGCAGATGACGCAAAGGAATTCCCGGTTCGTATAAAAAACGTGTAGCAAATCCTTTATCGCGCTTAGCCAATTGCTTTTCGATCTTCTCCGCGATGTCTTCTTCATATTCATCCTCCAGGTCCAGTTCAGCATCACGCGTGATCTTCAGATTCCATGAGCCTTTTACTACTTTTCCGGGGAAAAGACAGCTGAGATTATGTTTGATCACATCTTCAAGGAAAACGATGTATTGACCAACCTTCCAAAATCTGGGCACCTGGTTATAAGGTATATTGATCATATACAATTCTTCGTCACCGTCGGTTGATTGCACAGCCGCCGTCAGATAAAGCAAATTATTCTCCGGAAAAAAATCTTCCTTTCCCGAAAGAAGAAATGGTTGCAGAAAACCGGCAACCTGTGTATAAAAATATTCAATAGTGTCCGCATGCAGCTGTTCCGGTATCGGCTCATTGTATAATAAATGATAACCGGCTTTCTGTAATTCAGGAAGTATTTCTTTTTGCAAAAGATAGCCAAAGTACTCCTGTTGCCTGTTAATGGTATTCGTTGCTTCAGCGATCAAAGAATCACTGAGGTCTCCTTTATTGATCCGTTGCAGTGCCATCATGGCCGGTACACGTACACGATAAAACTCATCGAGGTTGGAGGAGTATATAGACAGAAACCTGATACGTTCAAACAAGGGCACAGTTTCCCTGGCCGCTTCTGCGAGCACTCTGCCGTTGAAAGAAAGCCAACTAAGGTCTCTATCGAAAAAAACCGAATTCAAAACTTACAATTAAAAATTAAAAAAACGTCAGTGCCTGGGATTAACCGGTATGTCAACCACTAAAAGAAAATCGCGGCGATCATGAATGCCAGTACAGATACCACAATTCCATACATAAACACGTTGTAACCTGCTCGCAGCAACCTGTATTTGCGGCCCAGCACAACTCCCTGCGAATACACATCGCGGGTAAGGCTGCCGTAAAGAAAATCGCGGTCATTCATCATTTCCTGCATTCCTTTATTGTACTCATCGTAACTCATCCTGTAAAAGTTTCCAAAGAACAGCAGATTTACTTTCTTTTCATCGATTTCCTTTTGTGTAAAAATGCCGGGAGGTATGGCGGGCCGTGTGGCCAGGATTGAACAGACCATCGTCACCACACACACTACCAGCAACAATAAAGTTGGGATGATCAGGTTCTGATTGTCTTCCAGCTTGCGGAGCAGTACACTGAGCAGTACTGACAGAATGATCGAGGTCGTAGTGATCATGATATTCGCCTTATTATCGGCCATATCACTTAATCGCTGATGATTCTGAGAGCTGATCCTGAACATGGTTTCGATGCCACGTTCAGGCCTTTCAACTTTGGCTTTTTTAGGTTCCCCTTGCGGCTTGGGAACATTCACGGCTTTAGGAACCGGCTGCGCCGTTGTAACGGAAGTGGCTGATTCTTCAATTTCGCCGGCCTCTTTATCTTTTAAGCGCTGAAGGTTTTCCGTTTTCTTTCCGGTAAGAAGGGATTTCCCGTAATCGGTTTGAAAGTGATGTGCCTGGAAAAGACGGATAGTACTTTGCCGCCATTCGTGTTTGGAGATCTTACGCTGCATTCTCCATTCTGCTTCCTTGCGCATCTTTTTATTCTGCTCCGGGAATTCATCTGTACCGAGATGAAAAAGGTCTGCATCACACACGATCTGCTCTAGCAGGTTTTTCGGCGTTTGTGGCAAACAAGTTGCCATAATACAATTGGATACGGCGTGAATGATGGTTTCATCCACCCCTTTTCCCTGCAGAAAAGCTGCGGCGATCTCTGTTCCGCGGAGTTCATGATCGGTCGCTCCATTTACATAATAGCCGGTGTCATGAAACCAGGCTGCGGTGGTGACGATAAAAAAGTCTTTATCATCGAGCTGGTAGTGCCTGGCCAGCAAGCCGGCATTTGTTACCACCCTTTCAGTATGTGAAAGGTTGTGATAAGTAAATCCATCATTTTCGTGCAACTGAAAAAAGTGGGTCACTTCCTGTTTAACCTCGTCGAGCAATTGGGCATAATTCATATATCGCTTTTTTCTACTTGGGTGCATAGAAACAAGGTTACCTGCAAAACTAACTGGCGTCGATTGCAGGCACAATGGATAAACAACTGGATTAGTTGTACATTTTACCTGCGTTTTCTACCTGTTCTTATAGTGTGCTGCTACTGTAACCGAGAAGTATAGAATAAAAGTACGCCGAATGGGACTATCAAACAAGGAGTTAGGACGGATTTCATTTACCGCAGTCAGTTGGCCGTGGTCCGGCCTTCCTGTGAGCAGATAAAGATATGCTGACGCAAACCCGCAATGAGGTTTTTATCCTTCAGCTCCGTTACTGATCAAGAGTGATAAACACTGATTTCCGGACGGCGGGAATGATATTGCGGGTGCGGTGACCGAAACCGGAGACGTCTTCCAGCAGCAAAACATCGCCCCCACGGAATCTTCTTTTGAAACCAAGCGATGTTTCGATCTCGATCTCACCGTCCAGTAAGATCAGGTACTGACGTTGCGGTGCAGTGTGAAAATCATAATCATAAGACGGAATCACTTCCCTGAAGATCACTGATCCCACGGGAAAAGGAACTGACAGTTTCCCGATCTCCCCATTATCCCGGAGCTGGATTTCCTGATCCTCAAAATGTGAATGACCGTTCGTGTCGGAATAGATGCGGGTGATGGGGAACATGGAGGTTGAAAGTTTAAAGGTTTAAAAGTTTAAAGGTTTGGCAAGTTTGGGGAGTTTGGGAGGTTTGGGAGGTTTGAGTCCAGCATGTAAAGGCTAATGAAACCTCCTAAACCTCCCAAACCGTTAGACTTTTAAACATTTAAACTTTTAAACTTTCATCCCTCTCTCCCTGCCGGTTGAACACCCATTGGTTCGCCAGCCTCAGCTCTTCTCCTGAGATCGTGTGTCCCATAAAAGGATAGATCTTCTCATTCACAGAGGCGTTCATCTTTCTGAGAATAGCGGTTGTAGACAACACTCTATCTACAGGCACATGTGGGTCTGGATCACTGGTGCCGATAAAAACAGGTGTTTTTCCGAAATCCCCTTTATAATTTTCTTCATAGACCCTGTCGCCGATCAGTCCGCCGGTAAAAGCTACCGCTCCACCCCATTGAGTGGCATTGCGGGTAATATATTCGAGCGTAAGACAGGCCCCCTGGGAGAATCCAAGGAAGTAAATATCCTTCTTTTTAAACCCGGCACTTACTGCATGTTTCACGGTTTCATCCAATGCATCCAACGCTTCCGAAAGAGAAGGCTCGTTCTTCTTTGGCTCGGCCAGGAAAGAATAGGGATACCATGTGTATTGAGAAGCCTGCGGAGCCAACAATGCAAATCCATCGATCTCAAGATGTGGGGCCAGCGTAAGTATATCGCTTGCCGTTCCACCCCGGCCATGTACCATGATCAACACTTTCGATGCAGTGTCAAGACTCTCTCCGGCTGAAACTATCTGTGTTTTCATTTTGATGCTTTTGTTATATGGAATTGCAGTCCGTTCACCGGTGAAAGCCGGTGAACGTTCTGCAACCTGCTTAGTCAACCAAAACCGGTAATACTTTTTCTATCTCTTTCCGGCGGGCTTCATACTGTGCCGGCAGTTTCAGATTTTTTCCCAATTCACTCACTTCTTCATCCACCGCGAATCCCGGATTATCTGTAGCCAGCTCAAATAACACGCCACCTGGTTCACGGAAATACAGTGAGAAGAAATAGTTACGATCAATTTTCGGCGTGATATGATGTCCCGCCGCAACGATCTTTTCTCTGAAAGCCATCAACACCTCATCATTCTTTACTCTGAAAGCTACGTGGTGATTTGTTCCTGCGGCATTCAGGCCTGGGGTTCCATCGGGTTCTTCGATCAGATCGACTACTCCGCCATCTTCAACAGCGGTGGTAATAAACCGGTAACGGTTTCCTTCCTGTTTCAGCAACGTATATCCGAAGATATCGGTCAGGATCTTTGCTGTTGCGTCAACATTCTTCAATGTCAGAACGATACTGTGGAAACCCCGTGTTGCCTCGCTTGTACCCACAGCGTCTGTTGTCCATGGGGCACGTGCATCTTCTTTACCGGGAATGATCAGGTTCAATTTCAATCCGTCAGGGTCCTGGAATGGCAGTAGTATTTCACCAAATCGTTCGGTTATTTCCCCTTGCTTAACCTTTTTATCCGTCAAACGATTTTTCCAGAACTCCAGGCTACCTGCAGGTACAGAATATCCGATCTCTGTAGCCATTCCTGTGCCGGTATAACCAGGCCTGATTCCTTCCCATGGGAAGAAGGTCAGGATCGTACCGGGAGCGCCGGTTTCGTTTCCGTAATAGAAATGGTAGGTGCCGGGGTCATCAAAGTTGACGGTTTTTTTAACCAGTCTCAGGCCGAGGACAGATGTATAAAAATTATGATTGCGTTTGGCATCACCGGCGATCGCCGTGATATGATGCAAGCCCAATATTTTGTTTTCCATATAAACTCCTTTTGTTTTTGATTGAGGATCAATTGTTTCAAATCCTTCACAAATGTCAGGGTAAAATGGGTGGCGGGCAATGTAGGATTTACTGATAGTGATGTATAAATCCCTGAAACGGGCTGGTGTAGGAGATCGTTGAATCGTTGATTCGTTGTCCGTTGACCGTTGTCCGTTGACCGTTGTCCGTTGACCGTTGTCCGTTGACCGTTGACCGTTAGTAAGCGGTCGTTAGCGCTCTCTTCGCTTGATCATACTTTCGAATGGCGAAAAATTCGACGAAGTATTCCGGTCAACGGTCAACGGACAACGGACAACGATGCAACGATTCAACGATTCACGAAATTCGCAGCAACTGCACATCCCCGTGCAATTTCACTTCATCAGCGATCATCACCCCGAATTTATCGATCACCTGGTTCCAGCTGATCTTGAAATCCTGGCGATTGAATACGGCATCCATTTCAAATCCGGCTTTTGAATTGCCCATGGGATCCGCAGATAGGCCGAGCAGTATTACGTTGAACCCGATTGGCTGTGTGACATCTTTAATGGTAAGCTCGCCATTTACTTGTATATGGTCGGCATGAGCAGTAACAGAGGTGGACCGGAAGCCGATCGTGGGATATCTTTTTGTATCAAAAAAGTCCGCGGAGCGCAAATGATTATCACGCTCTTCGTTTCCCGTATAAATGGAATTGGCATAGATCGTTAAGCGGATCTCGCATGCGCTGAAATCCTCCTCTTTGGTAATGACAGATCCTTCAAATTCTGTGAACCATCCTGACACGGCGGTAAGCATCAGGTAGCGGACCCCGAAGCGGAGCCTTGTGTGCACAGGATCGATCATCCAGATCATAGAATTTTGCTCATCCATACCCGGCGAAATTATAATAGAGTTGTCAATATTCTTGAATTGTTTTATACCAGGTGCGCACGAAGCATCCAGGCCATCTTCTCATGTTTTTCCATCAGGCCGGTAATAAAATCACTCGTTCCCGCATCATGCAACTCATTCGCAAAACGGTTGATGTTCTGACGTAACCGGATGATCAGGCTTTCATGATCCGCCAGCAGTTCTGTAATGAAACCAATCCCGTCATTCTTACTTCCTGATTTGCCTGTCAGATGCGTGAGCGCCTGAAACTCCGGTAAGGTTGCCGGTGCATAGTGACCCAGCACGCGGATCCTTTCGGCCACATCATCCATCACTTCATCCAGTTGTTCATACTGTTCTTCGAAGAATTTGTGCTTGTTGTAAAAGTCAGGACCTTCCACGTTCCAGTGTGCATTACGCGTCTTCGTATACAATACAAATTCGTCTGCAAGAAATACACTCAATGAATGAGCAATCTCTGAAATAAACTCCTGTTTGATGCCAATGTTCGTTTGCATGATCGTTGATTTTATTTAATTAGAAATGGTTTTTAAAATTTGAACTGTACAGTTGCGCCAGCCATTAAAATATCTTTCCCTGCTCCTGACTGCTTCAGGTAACCGCCTGCATTGAACCAGGTAAATTCCCCACGCAGGTTCAAAAACTGGTTTGGTGTGTACACTAACGCTGTCCCCAATTGCTGGCCAATATGCTTCGCACTCACTCCTGCGGGGTAAATGATCTGCACATTCGGACCATAAATTCCGTCTTCAATACTTTTCCTCCAGAAAACATCATAGTCCGTTTGCCAGGAAAGATCCTTTGCAACGGCAAGTTCGATATACGGATGTATATCGAGCAGGTTCGAGGGGCCGATCAAAGCCGCTAAACCAAAATAAGCGCCTTTTGGGAACAACGGATTGAATGTATTCAGGCGACCGTCGCCGGTTTGCCTATCCCCGCTGATAATTTCTGCTTTCAATCCAAGTACGGGTTTCATCTTTGAAGACGGGAAGGTATGCGAAACATTGGCAGAAGCAGTCCAGGCAGATATTGTATGCTGTCCGAACCCGCCCCATTGATACACACCTTCAAGATCATATTGCCAGTTCGTTTTGTTCTGCCAGATCCGCGTGCCGACTGAATGACGAAGTTCGGTCGCACTTCCGTCAACAAATAAAGCACTCCTTTTCCGGATCCCGAGATAATACAGGTCAATATTTTGTAGCGCCCTGACTTTATTACGCGTCAGATATGCACCCCAAAGCCTGATATCATCATTCACTCCATCGTTAAATATACCTTTCTTCGCCTGAACGTAATATGTGTAGAACATATCCAACTGGTATAGTTCGTTCTTCCATGAAGTCTTCAACCCGTCGAATGACTGACGATTGTTTGGCAACTCTCTCACAGAGATCAAACGCTGTGATCCATAAGACATTTCCTGGCGGCCGAAACGCAGCAGCCAATTTCCACTACCGACCTTACTGTTAAAATCAGCAAATGCCTGGTGCAATTCCATTTCATTTTGTTCAACAGGGCTAAATGATGGTTTTCCACTTGCCAAACTGCTTTGCAACTGGGTAAACAAACGAAACTTTTTACCGGCGTGCAGGTCTGCATGAAAAAGATATCGCGACAAAACAAACCCATCTTTATCGCGCACCGCATCGCCCCAATCTTCATTTTTTAAATTGAAATACTGAATGCGGGCTTCGCCACCGATGCTTACGTAAGATGACCCGGCCGCAGAAAGCCGGGAATATTTCATCCGATGATACCAGTTGTCACTTGTGTCTTTTGAGAGATAGCTGTAATCTTCATCATACCTAAGCGCTTTAAATGGCTTCACCTGAGCCTGCAGCTGCGGCTGAATGAAAATGATCGCAAGCATTACACATAAGTACCGCTTTACTGTATTTTCCCGGATCATGATTGCTTAGTATGAAATTTTTTTGTTGATCAGATGATCTATCGAATACTTTCCCGGACCCAGGACGAGGATCAGTAAAAAAGAAACACTGTACATAAAAGGCATATCTTTTTCCAGCAATGAATCATTCCAGTGCAATACGAAGTATCCTGTCATTGTTACCGCCAGAATAGGCAAAGCGGCAAGACGGGTAAAGAAGCCTGATATGACCAATACAGGAAAGAACAGGTTCGCAGCAGTTGCAAAGTAGCTGTTCAACTGCTCGGGCAATCCTAACGGGTTAGGGATATTCTCTGCCTGTTCTACACCGACACCCAGTTTTTTTAATCCATGCGTAGTCATTAGCTGAACAGAGACCAGTATACGGAACACCAGCATTGTAAGATGAAATGAAGTAGCCGCCGGAAATACCGAAGTGATATGATAGATCGCCTTTTTCATTGAACAATTTTTATAGTTTATTTATCCTGGTAACCTCCGTAAAATTTCACCGGACTCCACGCAGGGATGACGGGTAATGGAGCAGGCGCGATCGATTGAAATGGACCTTTTCCATAAACGACCTTTCCGTCAACCAATGTCAGCGCTGCCGTAATTGTTTTGATCTCATCTGCAGGAATATTGAAATAGTCTTTATCCAGTATCACAAGATCCGCGAAGTAGCCGGCCTTGATCTTTCCTTTAACGTCATCTTCTCTGACCAGCGAATAGCCACCTGTGCTCATGAGGCGAAGTGCTGTTAAACGATCAATTGTATTCTCTTTTGCCATCACCTGCGTGTTGCCGACCGTTTTTCCGGTAGTGATCCAGTAGAGCGATACCCATGGATTGTAACTGGCCACACGTGTTCCGTCTGTTCCAAGCCCAACAGGGATCCCTAACTCGAGCATACGTTTTACCGGAGGAGATGCCAGTGCTGCTTTTTTGCCATAGCGATGAATAAAACTTTCTCCCTGGTAAGCCATCCTATGCTGGATAGCTATCCCTCCGCCAAGCGCTTTGACGCGCTTCAGATTCTCGTCGCTGATAGTTTCCGCATGATCGAACAGCCATACCAACCCATTTAAAGGAGTTTCCTTATTCACTGCTTCGATCACATCCAGGTCACGCGAGATGCTTTCATTGTAAGTAGCATGGATGCGGAAAGGCCAGCGGTTCTTTACAAGCAGCTGTATCACTGACTTAAGATTACTTTCCATTGATGCAGGCAGATCAGGCCTTGGGAAAAGAAAGTTCTCAAAGTCGGCTGCGTCTGCCACAAGGTTTTCTCCACCACCCGTTACGTGATAATCTACACCATTTACATCGTTGGATGCGGGATGATCAATATCCACCATATTTATCCATCTTTTATAGTCGGTCAGCTCGGTGCCTTTCTTTTGTGCAAAAAGAAAATAAGGAAGCCTTACAGTTATTTTACCGAGCTTATTCAGTGAATCGGTAATTGCATAGTCGTCCGGGAAGTTCTGAAAACCACCGCCGGCGTCCATTACGGCCGTTACGCCAAGCCGGTTGAGTTCTGTTATGTATTGAAGAGTTGAATTGATTTTTTCTTCATTGGTCAGCTCAGGCAGTTTTGCCAGCGTGGAATAAAGGATAAATGCATTCGGTTCTGCTACAAGCAAACCGGTTGGATTTCCTTCGCTGTCCTTCTCGATCAACCCGGCAACCGGGTTGGGCGTTTCGCCTGTGATGTTCAGTTTTTGAATGCCGGCTTTATTAAGCCATGCTTTTCCGTACAGGTAAAGAATAAAAGCGGGAACATCTCCAGTCGCTTCATTGATCTCCTGAATTGTCGGCAATCTCTTTTCTTCAAACTGGTATTCATTCCATCCGCCAATAACCCGCACCCATTGACCAGCCGGAGTACGTTCTGCCTGCTCTTTTAATAAAGCAAGGGCACGCTTAAGGGAGGTAACACCATCCCATCTCAGTTCTGTATTATAGAACCGGCCGCCTCTGATCACGTGCAAGTGACTATCAAATAAACCGGGGATCACTACGCGACCGCCGGCATCAATTACTTTCGTGTGTTTATTTTTTGTTGCCAGTACTGATGCTGTTGTACCTGCTACCAGTATTCTATTTCCTGAAATAGCAACGGCTTCTGCATTCATTTGCTGATCATCCAGCGTGGTCACTTTAGCATTGATGATGATCAGATCGGCCTTCTTTTGTGCAAAGATGGCCAGTGAAAAAAATGTAAAGAGTGTCAAAAGGGAAGCTTTCATGTCAGTCGAATTGAAAAGGGAAGTAAAAAGGGCGGCAAACACGGTTTATTCTAAGCCAATCATTATTTTGATCCATCCGTGTTTGCCGCCCTTGTTTAGTCTCAAAGAAGGGATTAGTGTTTCAGCATTTCATGCGCATACTGGATTCCTACGCCATAAGCTCCACCGTATTTTTTTACGAGGTCAGTAACGGCTTTATATGTTTCAGATCTTGCCCAGTCGCGCTGTAATTCCAGCAGGTACTGAATAGAAGTGATCGGTTTTACACCAGCCTGTATCATTCGCTGGATAGCCATTTCATGCGCTTCTTTGCTTACATCACCGCTTGCATCAGTGATCACATACACATCATAACCTTCAGCTTTTGCAGAGAGCGCAGGACCTACGATACATACGCCTGTCCAAAGGCCGGCGAGTACAATTTTCTTTTTACCTTTTCCCGTGATTGCTTTGTGTGCATTTACATCCTCCCAGGTATTCATGGTAGTTCTGTCAATGTAATTGGAAGTTGCCTGAGGGTAAACGTCCTGGATCTCTGTGAATACCGGGCCACTGAAAGATTTTTCCGCAACGGTTGTAACAACGGTGGGAACATTAAAGATCTTGGAAGCTCCGGCAACGATCGCGGTATTGTTTTTCAGGATCTCTGTCTCAATATTTTTAACCGCAAAAGCCATCTGGCTTTCATGATCGATCAATACCAGTGTATGATTCGTGGGATTCAATAAATCCGTAGAAGGTTTCTGTGCTTTAGCAGTAACTGAAAGTGTAGCGAGAATAGAGAGGGCTAATAATGCCTTGATAGTCTTTTTCATTTTGTGTGCTTTTAATTATGTGCTTGATGTTTGATTTCGATAGCACAAAACTAAAAGCCATACTGCAGGACGGCAATTGCTAAACTCTGGTAAACGTTGTATATATCATCGTTTGAGGTCCGTTGAGAGTGGAAAGCAGCCTGTTGTCCCGGAAAATGGGCCGAATACCGGTGGAGGTGACCGGTAGCCGGGAAAAAAGCAGGAGGGTGATGCAGGGGAACATCACTTCAGGATCTCTCCATCATCCGGCACAATGCATCTGCCGGACTGCCCTTCCTTTTCTATCGCTTTCCTCAACGTATCCCGTTTCAGATAGCAATGATTGATCGTTTCCATATGCACGCAGATGATCCTGGTGGCATTACTGTTCCGGCAAACAGATAATACATCATCTGCGGTCATGGTAATAGGCTCACCTTTATCGAACTGAGCTGCACCGGCATTCAGAATGATCGTATCTGGCTGGTATTGCAGGATGGCCTGGGCTACTTCATCACACCAGATGGTATCGCCTGCGACATATATACTTTCTTTGTTTCCCTGCAGGATAAATCCGGATACGGGCGCCATCATTGCGCCGATCTCGCCGGTTCCATGCTGCCCATCCGTACGGATGATCCGCAAGCCGCCGATGGTTGTTTCCTTGTCGATGCTTGTCACATTTGTATAGCCCTGCTCCAGCAACTTCGGGCGGTCCTGCGGCTGGCCGATCAATAGTTTGTCTTTAGGGACAAGGGAACGTGCCGCATCATCCCAGTGGTCATTATGTGTATGAGTGATGATCACGCCATCCACCGAATCAATGATCTCCGCCAATTCCGCCTCACTAACAGGAAGGTCCACCATAGGATTACGGATATTATTGCTGGTCCAGATGATCGGGTCCAGCGTATCCTTTTTTGCTAACAACGGATCTACAAGAAAACTTGAGCCGTCTATTTTAATCACAAGTGTAGCATGACGAAGAAGGCGGACCTGAGCCATGGGAGAGAATTTTGTACTGAAAGATTACCGTTAACAGGTCAAAGGTACAAATGTTTAAAAGTTCAATAGTTTGCCAGTTTTACCGCCTTTGAATTATCAAAAGCACTTGCAACTTGTAAACCGGCAGACTTCAAAAATTTTCGATCCTCACGCTTCCTTCAAACGGGAGTTCAGGAACGCGGCAAATGCTTCCGGCTCCCAGCTGCCTCCATACTTACGGCCATCCACAAAAAAGGTTGGTGTTCCATTCACACCACTTCTGACTCCACTTTCAAAATCCTCTTCGACAATGTCCATAAGGTCTGAGGACTCAAGATCGGTTTGGAACCGGGGAAGATCCAGGCCAATCTGCCGGGCATATTCCAAAAGATTTGATTTTTTAAGCTGCTCCTGGTTCTCAAAGATGATATCATGCATTTCCCAGTATTTCCCCTGCCTGGATGCTGCCTCGGCAGCCACTGCGGCAAGCCTTGCGTCCGGGTGTATCTCGGAAAGAGGAAAGTTGCGGAAGATGAACTTCAGTTTATCGCCTAAAGCTTCCTGCAGCTGTTTAACGATTGGATATGCGTGACCACAATGAGGACACTGATAGTCGCCGTATTCAACCAATTCGATTGCTGCCCCGGGGTTACCCTGGATATGATCCTGTTCTGACACAGGTGGCCTTAAAGACATAATTTGAGTTTTTATTTTTGTACAGTTGCATCCATTTGTTCAAGCGCATCGAGTATGCCATCAGCTCCTGGATTTACGCCGACGGGGGATAAATAACTCCAGCGGATAATCCCCTCCTCATCGATAACGAATAAGGCGCGTTTGCATTCACCCAATTTCTCGTCAAACACACCGTACTGATCAGCCACTGCTCCTTTTGGCTCAAAATCAGCGAGCAAAGGAAAATGAAGATTACGGTCTTTGCTGAAAGCAAGATGACACCATTTGCCATCAACAGAAATGCCGATCACTTCAGCATTATGCTTGTGAAAGAACCGAAGCGTTTCATTATATAAAGCCATCTGGTCGCCACAAACAGGGCTCCAGTCTGCCGGATAAAAAGCAAGGATCACACGCTTTCCTTTAAACTCGCTAAGAGATACTTTTTGATCTGGCGTTGAATACAATGTAAAGTCTGGGGCTGTTGTTCCGGGTGATAACATACGATCTTGTTTAAGAATTTTTTCTTCCCTGGTACAAAGATCTGACGAATGGATCTTACAATAAATGCATCAAACAGTTCTTTCCTTGTCAGATTAGCGCATCCCGGGATATTGCGTTAGAAATAGTCAAGTTTTATGCCGCATTGGGCAGCTGGCTTTGTTGATCTTCTTTAAGGAATTGTTGAGCGATATCTTTCAGTAAGGCAAACCTGCAGAAATCGGGAGACCCGCTTCACCAACAACATACGTTACGCCACCTGCAGGCTCTTTTTGAAGTCAGTGAAACTCAAACCGGACGCGTTCTTAAAAAACTTGCTGAAATGAGCCATATCATCAAAACCGAGATGATAGGCGACCTCTTTCATTGTCACGCCCGAATAGGCTGCCTGTCTTTTTGCTTCCAGGATGATCCGCTGCTGTATATGATGGCTTGCCGGAAAACCGGAAACTTTCTTCACCACCTCATTCAGATAATTTGGTGTAACAACAAGTTCATCGGCATAATCCGTCACCATTCTTTTGGTAGTGTAGTTCTTTTCAAGCGATGCAAGGAAACGGCGCATCAGGTCAATATTCTTTGACTGTGCCGGTTGCTGACTTGATTTTTCGAACTGCCTTGTAAGGTAGATCAGGAATATTTTGAGAAAGCCGCGCAGGATCTCCGACCGGAGGATATAAAAATTCGCGAACTCTTTCATCATCCGGTGGACCGTATCGTCCAATTCATCCGCAAGGTCTTTCTCTACTTTAATCACGGGAGATTGCGAGAACGTATTAAAAAGCCCGCTGCTGAAGAGGAGTTCAAGATTGGATTCTTCGGTGCCCATAAAGTCATTTGTAAAAGAAATGACATATCCTTCCGCATCGCCGTTCTGTTTGAGCAGATGAACCTGCCCCGGAGAGATACAATAGACAGTATTATCCTGCAATTCAAATTTATCCAGGTCGATCAAATGTACACCGGTCCCTTTTTTCACCCAGATCACCACATAGTAGTTGTGCCGGTGTGGGATCGCATTCTGCTGCCACCTGTTCTGCTCCAGCCACTCCATAGTATGGATCTCGAAGGGAACATTCGCTATAGATTTCCCGATCTCAAGTATAGGAGTTGTGGTTGACATCCGTACAAAAATAAAGCAAAGAGGGTAAAGAGTAGAAAGAGAAAAAGAGTTTGCCGTCCTCTTATTTTTCTTACTCATTTCTCCCCTCCTGTACATGCAAAAAGGGTAAAGAGAAGAAAGAAGGAAAAGAGTATACCGACCCTCTTATTCCTCATTTCACTCCCTACCCTTCGCTTATCAAACCGTCCTTGTCGAAATTTTTTTTAAACCATCCTCTTTTCCTATCTCTTAGCTATATCAAACTTCCGGAAGATGGCTTTTACACTGCTTTGGATTTCCTTTGACGTCATTTTACGGCTGTCTACTTCCGCAGTTGACCAGCCCTGCCAAACAGTCTTGTCTGAATCTGCATCGATCATTGAGATGGTGACCGTACCTTCCCGCACCGGCACATCACTGTTATCATACCCCATGAATTGCGAGGGATACCAAACATTAATAAACCTGCGTGAATATGGATTATAGAAAGTACGGGTAAAAGGTCTTGAATACACAGGATCTGTTGTTTGTTTCACAGACCTTTCCACCAACACATCATAGCTTAGTAACACATCCGGGTTTCTTTTTGCTTCCTTCCAGCCTGCTGTCTTCTGAAGTTCCTGGTTGACAGCATCTTTGATCTTTTGTTCCGCCAGGCTATTGTTGTTGTTAGCCTTTGCTTTTCCATCCTTTTCTATCCATGCAAACGTTTTGTACTGAGTAAAATCAGTCGTATCGTCTTTTTCAATATGCGCTGAGGGAGTACAACTTGCAAGCAAGAAGACAATACCCAAACTCAAGCTCCACAGCGACCAACTCTTCTTCATAGAATCTCCTTTTCCTTTAAATACTGTTTTTGAAAAATGTCCAGTATATAAACGAAAAAAATGGTGCCGCGTTTATTAACAACTTGTGAAAGTTGCTAGTCATTGGATATCAATACACAGGAGTTTCCCGGGGTGGCAAACTGTGGTCTTTCTTCCAGCACTTGTTGTTTTACCGGATAATTTTTACCGGTAAGGGACGAAAAAAGCCGGGACAGCAGGCCCCGGCATGTTCATTCTCTTTATTGTTTCCTTAACGTATTACGTTAATCCGATCTCATAATGTCTCTCCGGAATTTGCACGTCAAGGAAATCTTTCTTTACCAGCCGTTTTCTGAATTCCTGTTGTACATCGTACTCGCCATGCACGAGGAAAAGCGTCTTTACCTGACGGGGGTCCTGGCAGGCAAGCCATTGGCTCAGGTCTTCATAATCTCCATGCGCACTCATGCTCCTGATCGATCCTATCTCCGCGTTTACCTGGTGCTCCACGCCAAAGATGCTTACTTCTTTCGCGCCCGCCATCAGTCTGCCGCCGAGAGAGGTTGGCTCGCAATAACCGGTAAGTACAATACTGTTGCGGCTGTTTTCGATCGTATTACTGATATGATGTTTTACACGTCCGGCATCTGCCATTCCACTTGCAGAAATGATCACCATCGGTTCATTGCGATAGTTCAGCAGTTTTGACTGTTCAACA
This sequence comes from Terrimonas ginsenosidimutans, assembly GCF_022012415.1. GTDB lineage: Bacteria > Bacteroidota > Bacteroidia > Chitinophagales > Chitinophagaceae > Terrimonas_A > Terrimonas_A ginsenosidimutans. The sequence continues at coordinate 23,460 of NZ_JAKLTR010000021.1, read as the reverse complement.
GATTTGATATATTTCAGCCCTTTGAACATGAAAGGGTCATCATCGGAAGCAAGTATTTTCTGGATATTCTTATTGAAGTATTGAGGATAACTTTTTACTACTTCAGTTGCTTCTATACTCAATGGGCTGTCTACGAAATAATCATACGGAGGCAGATGTCCCTCCAGTTCCAGCTGGTTCAGTGCAAACAGGATCTCCTGCGTACGGCCGACGCTGAATGCCGGCAGTATCAGCTTACCTTTCTTTTCTCCACAGGTATATTTGATCCACTTCAACAAAAGCTCCGGCGTGCTGTCTCCCGGATCATGGAGACTGTTGCCATAAGTTGATTCGAGCAGGATGTAATCAGCCTGCGGAAATACATCCGGAGATTTGAGAATGACATCGCGGTATCTCCCAACATCACCGCTGAAACTTAGGCTTGTCTGCTTCCCATTTTCCATTACTTTAAGATGAACACAGGCGCTACCGATGATATGGCCTGCATCCGTGAACATCGCTTCCACTCCATCGATCACCGGGAACCAGTTACCATATTCCTTTTTTACAAACTGATCCATGCTACGCTTCGCATCCTCGACCGTGTAAAGCGGTTGCAGATAAGGAAGCCCTTGCGCGGCGCGGCGCTTGTTGGAATGCTTGACATCATCTTCCTGGATCTCTCCTGAATCTTCCAGCAGGATGTTGACCAAAGTGAGCGTAGCCGGAGTACAAAATATCTTGCCGCGAAACCCTTCTTTACAAAGCCGGGGGATCAAACCGGAATGATCGATATGCGCATGAGAGAGGATCATTACATCTACTTCGGCAGGATCAAAACCAAAATCACGGTTAAGAGGATCAGTATTTTTTCCAAGCCCCTGGAACATTCCGCAATCCAGGAGGATCTTTGTTCCATTCTTTAATGTCAGCAGATGTTTGGAGCCTGTTACGGTACGGGCGGCTCCATGGAAAGCAATTTTCATTCTTGTTCGTTTTTTAGTGATACTTTATAGTGCATACTGCAATGCCTGCGCAATTCTTTATTTGCTCTTGGCTTTGAATGACCAGGTGACCATCATTTCACAAACAACCTCCCCTTCTTTGTTTCGCCCTGTAGTTTTAGCCTCTACTGTCCGCGATTCGTTTGCAGCAATGGCATCTTCGATCGCCTGGCGAAATTGTTCACCATCTTCACAGGTGAAAGTGGTGCGGCCGGTAGCTTTTTTGAAATACGCCGCCTCCATTTTAACCACCAGCATTGACACGGATGGCTTTCTCTTATAGATATGCGCCATACCCAATGCGCCTGTGGTCAGTTCTCCCGCCATGGCGAGACAGGCAAAGTAGGTTGACCTGAAAGGATTTTGCGAAAACCATTTATAAGGAACACTCGCTTCACAACGCTTTTCATCCATATAACGAACGCGCACTCCGGAAAAAAACGCACTGGGCAATTTAGCCAATAGAAACAAACGGAACTTCAAAGGGTTTGTCAGCAGTCGTATAAACGAAGATGTATGTTCATTCATGATTATTTCTCTTTGTATTCTGCAGGATCGAGCGACTTCTTTGTCCAGTCTAAAAAGAATCCTTTCACTTTGTCTGCATCGTAAGTTTTACCGCTTTCAAGATAACTCGAGTTCTGTGTGTGCAACAATTTACCATTTCCATCCAGTACAAGAAAAACGGGGAACCCAAATCTTTGCGGGAATCCGTATTTAGCCAGCAATTTGCTGTTGCTGTTCTCCTTGCTGTAATTAAGATGATAAACGATATAGTTTTGGTTTACTATTGAATCGATCGACTTATCAGTCTTTACAAAGTCATTGAAACGTAAACACCAGATACACCAGTTCCCTCCTATTTGAATAAAGACCTGCTTACCCGCAGCCTTCGCATCTTTTACTGTCTTTGCAATTGCTTTTTCTGCGTCCTCATCTGGTTTATACAAATTGAACTTTGAAAGGTCCTGGGCCTGTGCTGCTGATGCACAGATAAAAATTGACAGCGCTAAAATGCATTTCTTCATCATTATTACTCTTTTATTTTTGTTTATCAAAGGACACGATCGACGCAACAGCCTTGTTATCGTTTGCATCTACTTTAAAATAGATCTGCCCGTCATTTGTGTTGCTGAAAGAAGCAGAGCGGATCAGGATCTTTTGCAAGGCCTGATTTACCTTGCCCGCATATGTCGGCTGACTGCTGCGGCTGATGGCCGCATTGATCTCATCATAATCCAATGCTTCTTTGCTTGCCACGACTGCTATAAAATCTCTCGTTCCGATAGTATCCGCTTCCATTGATTTGTCTTTTGGAAAAAGACGATAACCGGTGATCCCGCAATAGGGTGAATATTTTGAACCGCCATTTTTCTCAGGGTAAGGGAAGAGCACATAGCTCGATCCATTCTCATCCTGTCCGAAAATATAGATATAACACTCGGTTTCATTTCTTACAGCCATTTTGAAACGCGTGCCCGGACGGATCGGTGTTACTGTCTGAAAATTGTTGGCACCCGCTGTCCTTAACTGAACATATCTGCCATCTTCATTGTTCACAAGACCGATGGTGCATTCCAGTGGAATATTTGCTACCTGCCCTCTTTTCGGTAACGGATCCACACCATAGGCTTCTTTTACATAATTCTTGAAATCACCGTAGCGGACCCAACCCACTCCATCTTTACCCCAGTTGGGCCCCCAGCTATTCATGATCTGGAAAGCGCCGCCAAATTTCCGGTCATCATAACCGATCACACACATAGCGTGACCGCCCATGCCAACCTGCGATGCGTCCGTTCCTTCCGGCTGCCAGAGTTCCCGGCCCATCATGTTCTGCATAAAGCTTTGCCCGACCATCATTCCGATCACGACCGGAGCATCTTTGGCCAGGTGCTCTTTTACCGCGCGGACATTAATGGAGCTAAGACGATCACCATTGGTGAGTCTTGTAAAGCCGTGGATCTTATACTGGCCCGCCTGCTGTTTCTGGCTGCTGTTCGGCGTATTGGTGCAATTCTGGTCGTTATAAGGAAACTCACTTAACGGCAATGCGCCCTGGCTGGTCATTTGATCCATTGCCCGCTGGATATAGGAGCCCTGGCAATCATCCAGCCCGATCTGGTTATACATAAAAGACGGGCTGAATTTGATCTGGTTCGGATCAACACCCGTAGACGCCGCTTCCAGAACAGTTCTGGCTGCATAGGCACTACTCCAGGCAACACAGCTTCCCTGTTGTCCCTGATCACCGCGCTGCGGGGCAAATTTCAGCAGTGATACCGCTTCCGGCAAAGGATTTTTCGAAGCATCGTCTTCCTGACCTTCATATATCGAAGCTTTTTCAAACTCTTTAGGATTGAAACTATATCCGCTTTGCGAAAACAGGTTCTGCGCTACATCCCCGATATTAAACCCACCTCCTCCACGGCCCAGAAAAAAATAAGCCGCGCCGGCAAGGATGACAAGCACTATAATTCCTTTTCCCTTGAACAAACCCAGTAACAGCGGTAGTAACGCTCCCAGGCCTCCGCCACCCGGAAAATTCGAGCGACCTCTACCGCCACGGTCATTATTGTAGTCATTCTGGTTGGGATCCCTGGGATCATCAGTCATTCGGATGGGCATATGCTCGTCAATTTTAATACGCTAGTTAATACAGGCTAATTTCACGGATCAGGGGAACTGCGGTATGGAAACTCATTTTCGCCAGGTGAAGACATCAATCGCGAAATACGCGTTCCAGGATTCGCGCACCTTAAATGTAAGAAGTTTGAGGGAAAGAGAAAGGGGATTTCAAATCGTTAAAGGCGCGATAATACAGGCAGGGACAGGCACTTTTAAGAAATACTAATCTATAATATCCCTGTAATTCCCGTATTTCGCATAATTCACCAATTTGAGAATTATGCAAAAGCTACTGGCTACCTTATCCGTTTTCACCCTGGGCGCCTCCGTGGTGTTTTCTCAGAAGATCACTTCGAAACTGGATTTCCAGCAGGGGGACTCGATTGCCATCCACGTTTCTTTGGACCAAACGATCGCACAGCAGGCGATGGGCCAGGCAATAGATTTCAAAGTGGCCGGCAACGCTGATCACCATTACAAAGTGTCAAACAGCACCGATGACAATACCACACTCCATCACAAGATCAGACGCATGCAGTTCGACTTTGATGGAATGGGCCAGAAAAGAAAGTTCGACTCAGATAATGAAAAGGACCTGAACGGACAGTTTGGAAAACCATTCAAAGATATTTTATCAAAAGAGTTTGATATGATCATCGACAGAAATGGTAAAACCTTAATGGTCAGACCGGAGAAGATTGCGCTGGAACAACCCGATGCCCGTTTTACCATCATTGCCAATATGCTGAAAGAACTTACCAGCGTTGTATATGCTCCCCAGAAAGGTTCGGCAAGTTTTTTTGCCATTTTACCCGAAGGCGGTGTTGCAGTTGGCGAAAGCTGGCAGGAAACGTTTAAAGCGACCAACGAATCCGGCATTACTACCTACAAGCTCAGCTCTGTAAGCGACTCTACCATCACCATTGACTTCAAGACAATTTCCACCGTTACGTCCACTACTGAAATGATGGGCATGGAAACCTCCACAACGATGAAGAATAATATGACCGGGCAGATCATTGCTGATAAGGCAAGCGGTATCATTAAAGAGAAGATCTGCAATATAGACTCTAATGGCGCAACTGAAGTAATGGGAAACAGTATGCCGATGAGTGCCAAGACAACTGTCACAACAAAAGTTGAACGGATAAAAATGTAGATGTACTAAATGAAAAGTGCCGTCCCGGTATGATCCGGGACGGCACTTTTATTTGTCACCTATGTTACACCAGCAAAATCTTTGGTCAAAAAAATCTCATGCGTGCAACGATCCTACACAATAAAAGGATCCACAATAGCCAGCACCTGCGGCATCGTCAGCGGCTCATCAAATGCTTCAGAGGCAGCATTGGCAGAGATGGTCTGACCATTGATGTTAACGATCTGGATCGTCGCTTGTGTGGTCGTTTCTTCGCCATCATAACTTGCCTGAACAGCCGCAGAATCCACACCACTTTGCTTAAGTGTTATCCAAGGTTTCACGTCCACACCAGCTGGCACCAGCCCACCGTTTGTTTTACGCATCTGGCGGATATGTGAAGCGTGACGGGCTTCCACGGAATGTATGTTCAGCGCTGCAGTCAGCACATCATTATTAGCCATCAATGCTGGCTCGGCAGCCTGACCTTTGTACGCACGCACGCCTGTATCCTCAAACACCTGCGCAACGGCAAGGAATAATGCGTAGTTGGTGAATACCGCTGCAAACGGGCCGTTATTCGAACCATTACCAGCAGAAAAATCAAAGGTAGGTTCAGGTACTGCTGTTCCTCCGGATGAAGTGATCGCGGTTTTCAGAAAGGCAACGTGCGCGGTTTCATGCGCACCGATGGTCTGTATAGCGGTACGGGGAGCGCCTGTGGGAATGGCCAGATTACCCGCTGTAGCAGCTGCCAAAGCATTTGAATAAAATTTTGCTTCAAGATATTCAAGCGTAAGCGCATAGTTAAGGATATTAAATAAGGTAGAATTTGATTGCCCGTATGCTTTTTTAAACATACTACCCAGTGCGATAGGAACTGCTGCCAGTGCGAGTTTGCCGGCAATGCCGCTGAACTGCTTCATTGCACTGCGACGGGTGTCCAGACGCTCATACACTTCAGGATCCACCTTTTCTATTTCGTTGAAAATATGTTTGAGGTTCATATAATGAAGTTTAAGAGGTTGGTAAATTACTTCCGGTAACTTTTGTTTTCAGGAATGTGTTTGCTATTGTAAGTACTTCAGCAGGGGTGCGGCTTTTATCAAGACCGTTGGTATCTACAACGGTGTTGTCTGCGAAAGTTCCGTTAGAGATAATATCTCTTATATAAGCAGCGTGACGTGCTTCTACAGAAACGATCTTGCCGGCCAGAACCAGGTAATCTGCTTTTACTATCAGTTTACCAGCTCCGTTATAAGCGGATACTCCAAGATCCTCAAATGCTTTGGCAGTATTGAGCACGCTTTCACGACTTGAAAAATTAACTGAGCTGAAATCAGGCTCCAGTGCCTGAATTGCCCCAGAGCCAAGCGCATTCTTAAAGAATTCACGGTGCGCGATCTCATGATCGCGGATATCCTTAATCAGCGCCATCTCCGCTACAGAGCCTCCGGAATACGGAGATGCAATCACCTGCGTATAAAACGCAGCTTCCAATTGCTCAAGCGCATACGCATAATTAAGAATGCCAGCATCACCACTACCAAGGTTTATTCCATTGGAGGGCATGTTATCATCATCTTTATTGCAGGCCGCAATACCGATTACCAACGCGGAAGCAGCAGCACCATAACCGAGGAACTTTCTTCTCGATACAGACTGCTGTACTTTATCATCAGGCAATACGAAGCCCTTGCCCGATTCAATGATCTTTGACATACGCAGAAATTTAGAATGTGATAAAAAAGTAAGTGTTGAAAAGAGGGGAGATAATAGTTGGTAATTGTACATACGCAATTGATATACCAACTGGTTTTATAACATTAAAATTTTTTTAACGACAATGACCGGGGAATTAAATCGACATTACCCGGGAGAGGATCTCGGGCAAACGGGTTAAAAGTAAACATCGGCAATGGTGTAGTGGTAAATCCGGATAACATGAATGATCCGTCTTTTATTTAACTGCGTAGGAGCAACGCAAAGGACATAAAGAACCGCAAAGGTCGCAAAGGTTATCGATCATGATATTCTTTGCGACCTTTGCGGTTCTTTATGTCCTTTGCGTTATTCCTGCGCCAATCAGTTCATTTAATCTCTTTCGCTTTCCTGCTCCACCACATTCCTCAACAGATCTTCCATTACATCTCTCCTTCTGATCAGAGACATAACTTCTCCTTTCACCATCACCTCTGCAGGTTTGAACCTGGAGTTGAAGTTGGAAGACATTTCGAAACCATATGCACCAGCATTATAAAATACGAGATAATCGCCTTCGCGGATTTCATTCATCGGCCTGTCCCAGGCAAAAGTGTCCGTTTCGCAGATATTACCGACGATCGAGTAATTCTTTTCAGCACCATCAGGGTTGCTGATATTCTGGATCCGGTGGTAAGCATCATAGAACATCGGGCGGATGAGGTGATTAAAGCCGCTATTCACACTCGCGAAAGTGGTCGCTTTTGTTTCCTTTAATACATTCACCTGCGTCAGCAGGTAACCGCACGCGCTCACCAGGAACTTGCCCGGCTCAAACCAGATCTCCAGGTTCTTCGCCTGCGGATGGCTGTCAAATGCCTCTTTCACTTTACGCCCAAGCAGGTTGATATCTATCTCTTCGTCGCCTTCTTTGTAAGGCACTTTAAAACCACCACCGAGATCGACGGATTTCAATTCCGGGAAATGAGGGATGATATCAAACAAAACCTCAATGCCTTTCACAAACACATCGGCATCTTTGATATCACTGCCGGTATGGATATGCAGGTCAGCGATAAAAATGTCGTATTGCTTTACGACAGTCAGGATCTTATCCAGCTGTTCAACAGGAATACCGAATTTGCTCTTATCATGGCCTGTCGAGATCTTCAGGTTTCCTCCTGCCATGATATTGGGCCGTAAACGGATCCCTACAGGATATGTGTGCCCGTAAGCTTTACCAAACTTTTCAAGATTTGATAAGCTATCAATATTGATATTAACACCCAGTTCTTTTGCTTCTGCTATTTCGTCGAACGCAATTCCATTTGATGTGTATAGCACACGTTCGGCAGGGAACCCTGCATATAAAGCAAGTTTCACTTCATTGATCGCGCTGCAATCTATACATGCACCGATCGATTCGATATACCTGAGCACATTCACATTCGTGAGTGCCTTGCAGGCATAAAAAAATCTGACATTACTTCCGCTGAAAGCAGTGGTAAGCTTGCCATACTGTTCTTTGATCTTATCAGCATGATAAACGTACAAGGGAGTGCCGAATTCTTTCGCAGCGGCAATGAGTTGTTGTGGAGTTAGTTGTTCGGACATAGCGCGCGAAGATAAAAAAAAATCCCTGTAACGAAGTTCCGGCAGTAGTGCTTTGGCGTAATAGTATCGCAAAGAGCGCCAAGAAGTCCCAGAAACCGCAAGGTAATTCTTTGCGTTCTTTGCGACTTCTTGGCGCTCTTTGCGATACTATTACGATAATCTGAAAGTAAAGATTTGTGAACCGCTAACCCGGCGCGGCAGTATCCTTAATCCTCTTCCTCATCATCATTTTTCTCTACCAATTCTCCATTTTCTGCCACAGACAGCATCATTTCATCTTCTCCGTCCCCTTCTGTTTGTTCGCCTTCTCCACTGATGTTTTCAAACGCTGGCGTTTCGCCATTCTCTGCATCTGGTGTATCGGTGTTTTGAGGACCGGCCTCTTCCTCCGCAATCGTGTCTTTGATCACTGTTGGCTGAACAAATTGTTCAGCAAGAACTTCTTTGATCTTTGGCAGATCATCTGCTGTATTGATCCCGAAGTAGTCCATGAAATTCTTGGATGTTGCATATACCAGCGGATGCCCCGGAAGAGTTTCATTGCGGCCGCTGATCACGATCAGTTCTTTCTCCAGCAATTTTTGAACAGCATAATCAGAACTTACCCCACGGATAGCTTCTATTTCTCCTTTTGTTACCGGTTGCTTGTAGGCAATGATCGCAAGGGTTTCCAGGGAAGCGGCAGAAAGACGCTTCAGGAATTTATCGCCGTTCAGTTGTGCGATAGTTTTATGATAGTCCTTTTTAGTAAGGAACTGCCAGCCGCCACCACTCTGTCTGATTTCAAACGGATAGAATTCGGTATTGTATTTCTCCTGAATACCTTCAAGAGCAGTTTCTACCTGGTCAAGGGTGATCTTATCTTCCATAAACCCGAATGCATTGTTCACAAGGTCAGTCACTTCCAGCGAAGTGAGCGCCTTATCGCTCGCAAAGATCAACGCTTCAATATGCGGTATCAGATTGGTTATTTCCATAACAAAAATTCTATTGTAGTGTCGGGCAAATTACAGACCGATGTCAAGCGGGGCAAATGAGATTATACACATAATTGAGGCTGAAATCGACTCTTTGTGCATAACAAATTAAAAAGTCAACATTAAGCATTAAAAAAGCTCCTGAAGGCAGATTAACTGCCGGCTCAGGAGCTTTTTTAATGCTTAATGTTGACTTTTTAATTATCCCTGAAGGGCGGCCGCACCACTCACGATCTCTGTCAGCTCTGTAGTGATCGCTGCCTGACGGGCTCTGTTATAAGAGATCTTCAGGTTGCGAAGCATTTCATTGGCGTTCGTGCTCGCTTTATCCATCGCCGTCATACGTGCACCATGCTCAGATGCATGGGAATCAAGTACTGCTTTGAATAATTGGGTATTAAGGATCTTTGGCATCAGCTCAGCAAGAAGCTCTTCCTGAGAAGGATCAAAGATAAAATCTGCTTTTTTGGCGCCTTCTTTCTTTTCAACTTTCGGAATTGGCAGAAAACGTTCAACTTCAAAACGCTGTGTTGCAGCATTTTTAAACTGGCTGTACACTACTTCTACCACGTCAAACTGTTTTTCCTGGAAAGCTTTCATAGCCGCTGCAGCGATCTTCTGAACATTCTCGAAGGACAGGTTGATGAAAGTGTCTTTATAGGTTGCGTCTGCCTTGTAGCCGAGTTTTGCAAAATGTTCATACCCTTTCTTACCAAGGTTCCAGATCGTTACCTTACCTGCCGCCTGCTGTGCTGCATATTTAGCAGCGATCGTCGCTTTCGTAGCCTTGATCACGTTGGTGTTGAATGCGCCGGCCAAACCACGGTCGCTGGTAAGCACGATCAGCAACACCTTATCAACCGGGCGCTCCTGCGCGAGGGACATACCAACTTCACCTTCACTATTGCTCACGATATTGCTCAGCATTTCCTGAAGTTTCTTCGCATAAGGACGCATCTGCAGGATAGCATCCTGAGCCCGGCGCAATTTTGCCGCACTCACCATTTTCATGGCTTTGGTGATCTGCTGTGTACTTTGTACTGATTGAATCCTGTTACGTACTTCTTTTAACTGACCGGGCATGTTGCGTGTTGATCTTTAACAGTTTATAATAGTCCATGCAGGGGACTGCATTCTTATGGCCGCAAAGGTATGCCCGGGATGGTGATTTTCCATATTTGTGAGGGAAAAGATATTTTACGAATGTGGAAAATGGAAGGTATGAGGTTTGGGACGTTTAGGAGGTTTGGGAGGTTCTAAAGTCTCTAAACCTTCACCCCTCCTCCCCTCACTTCCCCACCAACTCAAACTCCCTGCTTACATTATAGGACAGGTATAGACGCCCGTGCAGCCTCCCATTCCGCTGCAGGTAATGCTCTTCTTCACGGAAAAATTCGAGATGAATCGGGCCATTATCCAACGCAAGAAGTTCTGTTTCAGTAAAATGTATCTGGTTACCGGTTACCGAATCGACGCGGTCTATTCCCCTGCCGTAAAACGAAGTGTCGGTCAGCATCGAGTGGATCTCCGTTCCGGAATCAAGCGCTGAGAAGTTGATTTGCAAACCTTTAGATCGGCTTATTGCCTGAGGAAGTTCTTTGACTACGCGGAAGAAGGGAAAGCTGAAAGTATCATTATATATATGACCCGCCTGATCGCGATACGTGATAAAATGCTCATTATTTTCTTCATCCAGCAGGAATGCCGCCTCGTAATAGCCGCCATTCATTTTGGATTTGCCTTCCGTCATGGGAAGTCCGTCAAACAGCACCATGGCAGGGGTGTCTAACAGTAAGGCAGGCCCTTCTGGCCCTGCAAGATGGAATTGGATCCGGACAACCGCCTCCTTTACCCCATCTTCGCCAGTCGCCTGATAGTCAAGGTATAAAAAATCACCCGCCGTATCAGTTGCCCGCTGTGGCGAACCATTATTGCAGGAGGCGATCAAAACGGCTGTCAGCAGCAAGATCAGCGGGAAACAAACTTTATGGAAATGCCTTGTCAAGTAGGGGAGATTTGGGACACAAGTTACCGCAAAAGCAGGCGGGATCCGGTGTTTTTTTGCCACCGGCAGGAACGCTGCGTTCTCCTCCCATTAATCCAACAAATCCCACAAATCCCCGTTATCTTTGCCCTTCGCATCCAATAGCTGCCAAATTGGCCTATTGGCCTGATTAGCACCTTTTTTGACATGCTAAATGCTTAAATAACAAGATTTCATACAATACCCCATAACCGATAAATCATGCTTGGTATTCTTTCGAAACTTTTTGGTGGGAACAAATCAGATAAGGACGTAAAAAAGATCGCGCCCCTGGTTGAAAAGACCAATCAGTTCTTTGCCTCCTATGCTTCGTTGAGTAATGATGAACTGCGTAATAAAACACTGGAGTTCCGTCAGCGCATTAAAGAACATTTAAAGGAAACAGATGAAGCTATTGCCGCTAAGAACAAGCAGGCGGAAGAACTGCCTTTTGGTGATCTTGGCGGTAAAGACGCCATCTACCAGGAAGTAGACAAGCTGAAAAAGGATCGCGATAAGAAGATCGAAGAAGTGCTGGGCGAATTACTCCCCGAAGCATTCGCAACTGTAAAAGAAACCGCACGCCGCTTCAAGGAAAATACAGAAGTTGTTGCTAACGCAACAGAGCTCGACAGAGAGCTTAGTGTAAAAAAAGACTATATATCGATACAGGGCGATAAATCAGTGTTCCAGAATTCCTGGACTGCTGCCGGCGGACAGGTGACCTGGAACATGGTTCACTATGATGTACAGCTGATCGGTGGTGCAGTTCTTCATTCCGGTAAGATCTCTGAGATGGCGACCGGTGAAGGTAAAACCCTTGTATCTACCTTACCAGCCTACCTCAATGCACTGGCGGCAGAAGGCGTACACGTGGTTACGGTGAACGATTACCTCGCCCGTCGTGACCAGGAATGGAACGGTCCTATTTTCGAATGGCTTGGATTGCGAGTTGATTGCATCGATAAACATCAGCCAAACAGCGCGGAAAGAAGACAGGCATATCTCGCAGATATCACCTATGGTACCAATAACGAATTCGGGTTTGACTATCTCCGTGATAACATGGTGCATACTCCTGAGGAAATGGTACAGCGCAAACATCACTTCGCAATGGTGGATGAGGTTGACTCCGTACTGATCGATGATGCCAGAACCCCTTTGATCATCTCCGGACCTGTTGCACGCGGAGAAGATCAGCAATATCATATTCACAAGCCAAGGATCCAGCAGCTGTTCGCGGAGCAGGAACGCATCGTTCGTACTGCCCTCAATGAAGCAAAAAAAATGATCGAGAAAGGAGAAGACGATCCTAAAACAGGCGGCCTTCAACTTTTCCGCGCATACCGCGGCTTGCCCAAATACGGTCCGCTGATCAAATTTCTCAGTGAGCCGGGGATCAAAGTGAAAATGCAAAAAGCAGAGAACTATTACCTGCAGGATCAGCAGCGCAATATGCACATCGTTGATGCAGACCTGCTCTTCCATATAGATGAAAAACAAAATTCAGTAGACCTGACTGAAAAAGGATTGAATGCAATCACCCGCAGCGGTGAAGATCCTGAGTTCTTTGTTCTCCCTGATATCGGTGTTAAACTCGCTGAGATTGAAAAAGGCGCTGGCACTGCGGAAGAGAAACTGCAGACCAAAGAAGCTATCCTGAACGACTACTCTCAGAAAGCAGATCGTATCCATACGGTACAGCAATTACTGAAAGCATATTCACTCTTTGAAAAAGATGTGGAGTATGTGATCATGGACGGCGCGATCAAGATCGTCGATGAGCAAACGGGCCGTATCATGGAAGGACGTCGTTACAGCGACGGCTTGCACCAGGCACTTGAAGCAAAAGAGAACGTAAAGATCGAAGCGGCTACACAAACTTATGCGACCGTTACCCTGCAGAACTACTTCCGTATGTATCACAAGCTTTGTGGTATGACCGGTACTGCGGAAACTGAAGCTGCAGAGCTATGGAGCATTTACAAACTGGATGTGGTGAATATCCCTACCAATCTGAAAATGGTTCGTGACGATAAACAGGATCTTGTATACAAAACAAAACGTGAGAAATATAAAGCGGTCATTGATGAAGTGGAGGCTCAACGCAATGCAGGGAGACCTGTGCTTGTAGGTACTACCTCCGTTGAGATCAGTGAATTGCTCAGCCGCATGCTCCAGCAGAAGAAGATCCCGCATAATGTTTTGAACGCAAAACAACACTCAAAAGAAGCACAGGTGGTCGCCGAAGCCGGCTTCCCCGGAGCGGTTACCATTGCCACCAACATGGCTGGTCGTGGTACCGATATCAAACTCGGGCCTGGGGTGAAAGAAGCGGGTGGTTTGGCGATCATCGGTACAGAACGCCACGAAAGCCGCCGTGTAGACCGCCAGTTACGTGGCCGTGCCGGTCGCCAGGGTGATCCGGGCAGCTCACAATTCTATGTATCACTGGAAGACGACCTGATGCGTATGTTCGGCAGCGAACGTATCGCTTCCATGATGGATAAACTTGGATACAAAGAAGGTGATGTGATCCAGCACAGCATGATCAGCAATAGCATTCAGCGCGCGCAAAAGAAAGTAGAAGAGAACAACTTCGGGATCCGGAAACGCCTGCTCGAATATGATGACGTGATGAACAAACAGCGTAGCGTGATCTATAGCAAACGCCAGCACGCATTATTCGGCGATCGTCTCGCACTCGATATCGACTTCGCTTTCACTTCCGTTGCGGAAAACCTGATCGCAGGATTCCGTGAACAGGAAGATTTCGAAGGCTTTAAAATGGCCTGTATCGTCAACTTCGGTCTCGATACATCCATCCTTGAAGAAGAATTTAAAAAAGGCGATCTGAATACGGTAATAGATAAACTGTATGACGAAGCTACAGCTGCCTATACCGCACACAAACAATCTGTACAAACACAGGCAATTCCTGTATTCCGTAATATCCGTCAAACACAGGGAGCTCACATCGAGAATGTAGTTGTTCCGTTTACTGACGGAAGAAAAGGTTTGAACGTACTGGCTGGTTTGGATAAGACCCTTAATTCTGAAGGCGTGGAGCTGACTTCTTCCCTTGAAAAAACGATCACCCTCGCGGTGATTGACGACGCATGGAAAGAGCACCTGCGTGCAATGGATGATCTTAAACAAAGCGTACAAACAGCTTACCTTGAACAAAAAGATCCGTTGGTGATCTATAAAGTAGAAGCATTCCAGCAGTTCCAGAATATGACCGGCGATGTGAATAAAGACATCGTATCATTCCTGACGCATGCTTCCATCCCTGTACAGCAGCAGGAAGCTCCGCTGAAAGAAGGACGCGTGGAAAAGACTGACTATAGCAAGATGAAAGCAAATAAGGAAGAGGTTGATCAGGCTGGCCAGGATTACGCAGCAAACGAACGCGATCGCTTCGAGCCCGGCGGCCCTGATACTACTGTAAAACAGGAGCCGGTTAAAGTGGCGCCTAAGATTGGCAGAAATGATCTTTGCCCTTGCGGTAGCGGTAAGAAGTTTAAAAACTGCCATGGAAAAGACGCTTAAGTCATAAAACAAGAACATACATCGATAAAGAAAACCTCCTGACCAGGAGGTTTTTTTTATGCAGTTGTCATTAGACGGATCAAGTTTAAAACTGAAGGAAGGACGTTCAACAGCTTGAAGGTTGGCCGTACCACAACTATCGGCAACAAGCGATGCGGGCGCGTTCCCCGCGCACCCAGCCAGGAAGTATAGTTCATGGGGCCGGATAAAGAAGAACATCCTTTTTCTCACGGTCTTCGCTTCAAATGAACTAAGTAAAAGGTTGCCGCGCAGGATGGATCACCCTGGGGACAGCAATGTCGTTAAGTTCAATGATGAGTTGTCTGGGGTTTGTTCGATGGCCGATCAAACGATGGCCGATCAACGATGGCCGATGGCCGGCTCCGCAGTTTGACAGTCCCCGAAAAAAAGCGGCCTCTCCTTACAGGGAAATTCGATAAACTCAATAGATCTCCTTTTGTCGTGATTTCGGCAAACGGCCAACGGCCATCGATCTGATACCGAAAGATCCTTAACGACATTGCCAGCACCGACTGGGCCGAACTTGTAAAAGACCAGGTGTAAAAATCAGGAGATGAGCTTCTCAGCTTTTGTTGGCGCGCGTTTATTCATCGCTATACTTCCGTTATTTTCCCGGGAGATCTTGTCTTTTTCCCATGGATTCCCTTCTGCCTAAACCGATATTTACAACAGAGAAATTTCTTAGTCACCGTCATTTTCAGGACTGGTGGAGGAGGGCAGTCCTGAAAAGGGCGGTGCGTTTTTTTTCATTTATTAGTATGATCAAAAAAGGAATAGTGAGATAGGAATTGTGGAATTATGCAAATGAAAAGTGGGCGACGACAGTCAAACGCAGCAATGCGATTGCTGTCGTATGCCCATTTCTGGCCTGCGCGCGCGGCGATGACTTAATCAGCGCGGGGATGCGAATGAATCAGTGCGCGACGGGAATAGTAACGCGCACCCGGGCAAGGCATAAACACCTGGATTTCATTAAATCTCTGAACCTATGAAACCTCTGAAACCTCTGAAACCTGTGAACTCTTAAACTTTTAAACTCTTAAACTTTTAAACTTTCATCCATCCCGTCCCCCCCGCTCCTCACCCGTTTCGCTGCATAAACCCACCGTCGATCGAACCTGCGCAGCCCCTCCGACAGCTAAAACCACTTTCATCATCATACACATGAAACCCGAAATATCCATTAAGGGTAAATCCTCAGTCGTTCTGGCGCAAAAATGGGGTTTTTCATACCCACCGGAGGTCATATATAAAATACATTATTGCATGCCACAAATCATTGTTTAAACGTTGATAGTGTAACAACGACCGTAAAAATACCGTAAATACTACCCAAGAACGACCACAAAAATGCCATATTCTTTAAGTGTTAACCATCAAAAACTAAGTATCTACCCTTATTAATTGACTAATGTCAATAAAAATGATCTTTTCCGGCAAATCGTACTTTTACTCTTGCGCCTCCGTAAATCCCACACTAGTTTTGCACCATAATTACGAAGTAAGTAATAAGTAATCCAGATCCTGCCGCAAAAGACCATACCCACTTAACTCCGTAAATTTTTTCGAAACCCTAAAGAAATTGAAAATGAAGTGTAATTCTACGCTCAGGAACCTTTTTGCCCTTACTATAGCACTAACAAGCACAGTTGTCGCAGCCGGTCAGCGCACACTCGTAGATAATGGCGGTTACACAAGCTATAACCTTGCAGCAGGAGATAGTCTTATCATCAGATCAGGCGTTTACCAGGGCTATATCGGCCAGTTTGATAACGGTGCTAAAATTACCGTTGCCGCAGGCGCAAGCTTCCAACCAAGCGGTGTCAATAACCCACGCGGAGCCCTGAAAAATCTTGGTACCGTTAGATTCAATAACTGGTTTGGCACTAACGGTGGCTTCAGTGTTGAAAACTACGGCAATATGACCTTCGCACAGGGAATGCAACTGAATGAAGGCCCTCAGTTATGGACTAACTACTATGGCGCTACCCTTCGCTTTGAAAGCGGTGTGGCCATCAATGCCAGTACTGTAGTGAACAGAGGTACCTTGTACAGCGGCGGTGCCGTACAATTGAACAGCAACGCGACCCTCACCAATAACAACAGGTTGGAGATCGCCGGAGACCTTGCCGTAAACGGTTCTACCCTTAACAATGCCGGTAAATTCAAGTCACAAGGCATCGCTTTCAACAGCGGAGCCGTGCTGAATAACTCTTGTGGACTTGCTATCGACGGCCCGATCACAAACAGCTCAAGCCTGTATAACAACGGCCTTCTCTGGAGCACTACTGCAAGAGGCGCTTCCAACTCCAGGATCTCTAACTGGGGTACACTCACCAACTCTTCTACAGGTGTCGTTAAAAGTGTTGACTTCGTGAACAGTGGTACAATGGCTGGTACTGGCGACTGGTACTTCACTGGTGTGACTGAAAATAGCGGAACTGTAGGTATAAACGGCGGTGGAACCGACAAAATGAACATATTTGATGCGACAAGGACAAGCACATCACGCATCTTCGACATCCAGAACGGTAACGTTAACTCAAGCGCAAAATGGACAAACCTTGCTGCTCCAGACACTACCCGCACACAGTCAACCTGTGCTGCTGAAGCAAGAACAACCGTATTACCAGTAAAATGGGACTTCTTTACTGCAAGCCTTACAGACAATACACCAGTATTGACATGGGCTTCAGAACAAACTTCTGGAACAATATTCAACATCCAGCGCAGCTATGATGCCGCTAACTTCACAACGATCGGCACGATCAACAGCATCGAAGGTGTTAAAAACTACAGGTTCGAAGACAAACAGGTTAATACAAATAACCGCTCCGTATACTACCGCATCCGTGCAGTAGAAACAACAAACGAGGTATCGATCTCTGAAACAAGATCGCTGAGTCTCGCTAACAAAACAGCCATGAGCGTTCAGGCTTCTCCAAACCCTTTCACCAGCCAGTTGAACATCAGTTATAACTCAACTGTTCGTGAAAAGATCAGCATTCGCATCGTAAGCATGAATGGAGCAGTAATGGCCAGCAAAGCAGTCAACGTAACTACAGGATATAACAACATAGCTATCACTGAAGCCGCTTCTCTGACAAAAGGTATGTACCTGGTTCAGTTGATCAGCGAAAACACTGTGATCGCATCCGAAAGAGTAGTTAAACAATAAGCTTATTTTCATACCGACACAAATTGCCCTGCCCTTCTGGCGGGGCTCTTTGCTTATATACGGAAGGCTGCAGGCGGACCACCAGCCCCCGACCGTGTACACGGATGTTTGCAAGCAATAGACTAGCTCGCGCAGACCGTACTGAAAGCTCCCGGTTCGGAAGTTGTTCATTTCATACAGTAAAGTCAGTGGTGGGCCGCCCATGGTATACAGTAGGTAGTCTCTCCCTTTAAGAAAATTCCCTTAAATAGTAACTTTACGATTGCACACCCGTAAATTCTGCATTACCTTCGATGCGAGATTTCACTAGCACATAAGTAAGAAAACATCCTCACGGATTTCAAGATATTCAGCAATGGACGGTTGAAAAAATCAAGCCCCCGGATACTTTCCGGGGGCTTTTTTATTCCATCAATAATGGCGAAACTCAGCCCCAGCAAGACTTTAACACAGCTTTTACTACCCGCATCAGATCTTTTTTAAAAATCTCACGTTTGTTAGTTGATGAAACTCAACATGGTACAGAAAAACCCTTATTTATAGTAATTTTCCTATTGCACAATGGTAAATCCTGCAATACATTTGTATCAGCAACACGGAATAACACACAAACTGATCAAGCATTCCTCCGGGAATTAAACATATTCAACAATGGACGGTTGAAAAAAAGCAAAGGTCCTGCCATCTGGCGGGACCTTTGCTTTTTTCCTCCTGTGAGCGTTCGCGTGAAAGTCGTTAAAAGTTTAAAGGTTTAATAGTTTAAAAGTTGACCAAGACGCGGCTAACATTTAAACTATTAAACCTTTAAACTTTTAAACTAACATCTCCCTTAGAACGGTTTCTTCAGGTTATATTTCTGATTGTATCTGTCGTTCAACTGTTTTTGCTTATCGCTCAGATCGATCTTACGGCCCTGAATGAACGCATCTGTCACATTACTGCTCTTCATATCCAGCAGATCGCCTTCACTGATCACGATATTGGCGTCTTTACCCACTTCAATGCTTCCTGTTTTGTCACCAACGCCGAGCATTTTTGCAGCATTGAGTGTAATGGCAGCCAGGGCTTCTTCTTTACCGAGGCCGTATGCAGCGGCTGTACCGGCATTGAAGGCCAGGTTGCGGCCACGAGTCTGGCTGTCGTCATCAGAGATCGCAAACAGAACGCCCGCTTTCTGCAGTGCAGCAGCCGTTTTGTAAGGCTGATCAACATCATCATCCTCGCCGGTAGGCAGGCTGTGAGGCTGTTGCAGGATCACAGAAACATTATGCTGTTTCAGCAGATCAGCGATCTGGTAGCTTTCGCTGCCACCAACGATAACCACTTCAAATCCGAACTCTTTGATAAAATCGATCGCAACAAGCATCTGGCGAACCGTGCTCGCGTGTACATAAAGCTTTTGCTTTTTGGTAAACAGGTTTTTCACTGCTTCCAGTTTCAGGTTGGTCTCCTCATGTGTTGTCGCCGCATTATAAGCTTTTGCTTCACGGAAAAAGCTTTTTACTTCTTCCACTTTCTGAAGATCCGCTTTTACCGGATCCGTGTTGCCATCAGGGCCACCGCCCATCCGGCCACCACCACCGCCGCCGCGGCCAAAACGGGGACGAGCCATCATCATTGGCATATAAAGATGCATACCTTCATCAGTTGCGTAAGACGCATCTTTCCAGTTCCAGGCATCCAGTTGTACCACAGATGAAGAACCTGCCAGCAGGCTTCCCTGGGGTACGATATTCGCCATTAACACACCATTGGAACGCAGCGTGTTGATCACTTTTGAATCAGTATTGTACGCAACGATAGAGCGCACGCTTGGGTTCATATCTCCCATTTCACGAACGTCCGATGATGCACGTACTGAAGAGATCTCCACCAGGCCAAGGTTGCTGGAAGCCAGCACCAGACCAGGATATACATGCTTGCCTTTTGCATCAGTAACATTCGCACCGGCAGGAACAGCTACATCAGCCCCTACTTCCGCGATCTTACCTTCTACAATTTTGATAGTGCCATTTTCTATCACTTTGCCATTACCAACGTGTATCGTGGCATTCTTAATATAGATCGGCGCGGTCTGCGGCTTGGCCGGCAGAACGTTTGACTGGCTGTTCGCAACAGAGGCAAACAGGCCAATTGATAAGATGAAGAATAATATTCTCATTTCAGTTGTTTTATTCATTAGTTAAAACGTCACCTTCTTCGGCATCCACTACAAGCAGACCATGGCTGTGACCATGATCGCTGCAGGTGAACATCAGCTGGTAGCTTGGTTGTGCAGGGATCACCGCAGCACCACCTCTTTTTTCTCCGTTCATTTTGCGGATCAGGCGGTTTCTTTCAACGTCAACCAGTTTCTGCAATTCTGCATCTTTAGCCCGGTCGAAGAATACAGTACCGTCAACGATCGTATACAATGATTTTGCATAAATGCTCAACGGATGATCGCTCCAAACAACGATATCACCGTCTTTACCCACTTTCAGGCTACCAACACGGTCATCCACGTGCAGCATTTTAGCAGGGTTCAGGGTTACCATTTTCAGCGCCTCTTCTTCAGATACACCACCGTACTTTACGATCTTGGCAGCTTCCTGGTTCAGACGACGCGCCATTTCAGCATCATCAGAATTGATCGCAACATTCAAACCAACATTGTGCATGATGGCTGCATTGTAAGGGATCGCATCTTCAACCTCCATTTTGTAAGCCCACCAGTCAGAGAAGGTAGAAGCGTTAGAACCATGTTCCTTCATCTTGTCGGCTACTTTATAACCTTCGAGGATGTGTGTGAATGTGTTGTATTTATAACCCATTCTGTTTGCCACCTCGATAGATCCCATGATCTCGCTCTGTACATAAGAGTGGCAAGTAATAAAACGCTTATTGTTCAGGATCTCCACCAATGCGTCCAGTTCAAGGTCGCGACGTGGCGCAGCACCGGTAAATCCTTTCTTACCCTTATTTGCATCATAGTCTTTCCATGCTTTCTGGTAGTCTTTTGCACGTGTGAACGCATCAACCAGCACCTGTTCAACACCCATACGTGTATCCGGGTAGCGGGTATTGCCTTGTGTAGAGCTGGAGCGTTTTACGTTCTCACCCAATGCAAATTTGATCTGACCATCCCAGTTCTTGAATTTCAGACCGTCATCGTTTGCTCCCCAGCGGAGTTTGATCAATTGGGTCTGCCCTCCGATCACGTTCGCAGATCCGTGCAGGATATGTGAGCTTGTAACACCGCCGCTCAACTGGCGATAGATATTGATATCATCAGGGTTCAGGTTATCTGCGATACGAACCTCCGCACTTACGCTCTGACCACCTTCGTTGATTGATGCCGCGGCGATATGTGAGTGTTCGTCAATGATACCAGCCGTAACATGCTTGCCTGTTCCGTCAATTACACGCGCACCAGCGTCAGAAAGGTTTTTACCTACACCAGCGATCTTACCGCCTTTCAGTAAAACGTCCGCATTCTGCAGAACGCCATCTTTCTCATTCGTCCAAACGGTAGCATTCCTGATCAGGATGGTCTCCTGTTTTGGAGCCTGGTCTTCTTCCCAACCAAATGGTTCGAAAGGAAATACCACTTTACCCAGAACAGGAACTTCGCGTTTGCGTGTTGCTGTATCAGGTTTGATCTCTGCAGCTTTGATCAGTGAAGCAGTCCAGCTGAAAGCCGTACCGGAAGAATCCGTACCGGTACCGTTCCATTCAGTGCCATTTGCAACACCGCTCAGGCGAACAGCTGTTGCGGGCAATGCCGCATTGGCACCGCCACCGGCACCACCGAAGCCACCAGGTCTTCCACCACCAGCAGGAGCGCCACCTTCAGGAGCACCGGCAGGGCGCTGACGACGGGTCTGTGGGGCATAGCTCAGTTTAACCAGCTTGCCATCAAACGTAAAACGGGCATTCATGGTGTCTTTACCATACATCGAGATATTACTTGCTGTTTTTACATCAAGCGTATATTTCTCCTGGCCGGCAGGCGTGTTAACAGTCAGGTTATAAGTTCCGGCGATCTCGCTTACGTCGTCCTTAACGCCATAAGCAATCCCCTGTACATAGTTTTTAAGGATCACTGTTTTTTCGTTGAACAATGGTCCGGATGTGATCAGGAAGTTCGCCAGTTTACCCGCTTCCAGGCTACCTACTTTATCATAGATCCCGAGAATGGTAGCGGGAGTTTTGGTCAATGCCTCCATCGCTTTCGTTTCAGTCAGGCCGTAGTCCATCGCCTTGCGAAGATTTGCCCAGAAAGTATTTACGCTGCGGAGATCAGAAGTAGTTAAGCAAAACGGAATGCCTGCTTTTTCAAATGCAGCTGCATTCGTTGGAGCAAGTTCCCAGTGTTTCATGGTGTTCAATGAAACAAAGCGCGCTTCTGTCGGATCTTCAACATCCTGTGCTTGTGGATATTCCAGCGGCACGATGAATGTAGCGTTGGTCGCTTTCATTTCCCTGATACGCTGATACTCATTTCCGCCACCTTTGATGACGTATTGAACGCCAAACTCATCGCCGATACGGTCAGCGCGGAGGTTGTTCCATTTATCATTGGCTTCGAAGATCTGGGGGATCCCCTGGTTATCGTTCCAGGATTTCAGCGACAGGTTGAATCCCTCGCTGGAAGGCTGGGACTTGTACCATTGTGCATCGAGATAAGACTGACGCAACAATGCGATCGTTCCCATCATGGAGCTTGGGTAGCTCTGCGTAGAAGTTCCTCTGCTGAACGAATAGTGTGCAGAAGCTTTGTCTTTCAGGATCACGAGGTTCTCTTTGGCATTCGCCAGTGTGACCACGGTACCCGTACCCCTTGCGATACCATCGCGAACGTGCGTGAGCACTGTTCCGAATCCAGCATCGCGAAGAGGTTTAGCTTTTGCATCATCCACTTCGAATTGTTTGGTCGCATCAGCATCCGCCTTGATCGCCTGGTTCCAGCCAAAAGGTCCTTTTGCCGGTGTAGCCACCTGGGCGCCAAAACCGCCGCCGAAACCGCCACCACCTGCAGCCGCACGTTGTGCCGCGGGGATACCATAGTCTGCATAAATGTCGATGAACGATGGATAAAGATACTTACCCTGACAGTTTACTTCCACTGCACCAGCAGGCACTTTCAAACCGGCGCCTACCGCAGTGATCTTTCCGTCTTTAACAACAAGGGTAGCATTGGTGATGGTTGTAGAACCATCTTTTACGATCGTGGCATTTGTGAAGGCATAATGTCCGTGTCTTGGATCAGCTACTCCATTGACAGGAAAGGTTTCCTGTGCGGAGAGGCTGGGTGCTACGGAAACAAGAGCCCACGCAAAAACCAATTCGTACAGGAATTTGGGTTTTCTCATTGCAATTCAGTTTTTTGATTAGATGATTTTTCTCTGTGATACTTGCGCTTAACCGGGAGCCGAATGTAGTCTAATTGAGGGAAAAAACATGAAGGGTGATCGTTGTCTGTTGATCGTTGTCCGTTGACCGTTGACCGTTGTCCGAAATACAATGAAAAGAATGAAGATGTCAGTAACTATTTCAAAAACGACCTGAAAAACAGCCTACCTTAGGCAGTTAGCTTCCAACAACGGTCAACGGTCAACGGTCAACGGTCAACGGTCAACGGTCAACGGTCAACGGTCAACGGT
>NZ_JAKLTR010000020.1 GCF_022012415.1 Terrimonas ginsenosidimutans | reverse complement strand
TCCGCCGCGTATCGCCGCGCCCGCCGCGTTACTTATACACCAGCCAAACCTTAAGTTGACGTGTATTGAGGTACGCCGTGCCTGTTAAACTAAACGAAATTGATATTAAAGTAGGAGAGCCGGGTGAGCTGCCTGTTTTAAAAAGGCAGACATCCTGGAAAAACAGCATTACGGGAAGCGGATGCGTACTAGTAATAGCGGTGATCTTGCTGGGCGTGCCGGCGTTTCTATACGCAGTTTTTATGATGCTGAGAGGTTAACTGTTGAGATACCGGGGACGTTCGACCGGAAAACGGATATGAAAAGAGGATCCTTTTCCCTGTTCACTTTCTGCCCAGATCTTTCCCAGGTGTCCTTCAATGATCTCTTTCGAAATATAAAGACCAAGCCCCATGCCTTTGGGTGTTTTTTTGCCGGAAGAAACCCGGTAGTACTGGTTAAAGATACTGGTGAGATGTTCTTTTGAAATTCCTTCGCCTTCATCACTGACGCTGATCTGCACTTCATCGCCCATGAGGAGTGCAGAAACAGTGATGCGCGTTTCCGCTGGTGAATATTTCACTGCATTGGAGAGCAGGTTTACCAATACCTGCGTGATCTTTTGCTGGTCAGCAAACAATTCCACATCCTCCGATGGGTGATCAAGTTCGATCATGTGATCGGTGAAATCAACTGATTCAATACTTTCAACCAGGATCTCTTTCAGGCTTGACTTGTTGAAATGGAGATCAAGCTTGCCTGCCTGTATCTTGGAGATATCCAGCAGGTCTGCAATGATGCCTTCAAGCCTTGCCAATTGTTTGGAGACCTTCGGCAGGATCTCTTTCGCCGATATTTCGGATGCTTCCGCAAGCTGAAGATATCCTTTGATCGTTGTAAGCGGCGTCTTTAGTTCATGGCTGGCAAAGCCGATGAAAGTATCTTTCTTATTGCTTAAGATATTAACTTCTTCATACAACTTTGCATTGTCCAGTGCGATCGCCGCCTGTGATGCAATAGACGCAACAAGAGTCTCATGTTCTTCATTGAAGACCCCAGCTTCCGGATGTCCGAAAAAAAGTCCGCCGATGGGAAGCCCTCCTTGTGACAGAACGGGAACGGCCAGGTAACTCACCACGGGCAGATGTCCCTGGGGCATTCCCTGGTGCGGCGCGTTCTTCCCATACCTGGGATCTTTAGTGATATCGTCTGAGCGAACAATACCTTCGCCTTCAAAAGTAGCTTTGAATACGGCGGTATTTCTCGGCATACCAAATTTGTCAAAATCTTCCCGCTTTGCACCAGACAGGGCATATAAGGTATAAGCTTCGCCTTTAGAATCAGTTTTATTATAAAAGAATGCTCCAAATGCTGCTCCGGCGATCAGTGTGGTGGCATCGGTAACCTTCTGAAGAATGGTACTGACATCAAGTTGAGCAGAGATCACTTTACCGATAGAGTGCATCAGTTGAAGGCGTTCTTCGTATTGTTTTTGCTGCGTAATGTCACGGGCGATCTTTGACGCACCAACGATCTGTCCCTGTCCATTTTTGATCGGGGAGACTGAGATGGCAACATGGATCAGCTTCCCGTTCTTGGCTCTACGGACAGTTTCAAAGTGTTCCACCCGCTCTCCCTTCTTCAGCTTCGAGATGATCATCGCTTCCTCTTGGTGCCTGTCCTGGGGAATGATAATGTAGATCAATTGCCCCAAAGCGTCATTTTCCGTATAACCGAACATCCGTTCGGCAGACCTGTTCCAACTGGTGATGCGGCCGTCAAGATTCTTGCTGATAATCGCATCTTCAGAATTCTCAATAATGGCTGCAAGCATAGCCTGCTTTTCATCAAGGTTTTCGATATGCATGCGGATTTCTTTGATTTTCCGGGACTTCTTAAATATTACCCAAATTTAGGTAAACCAATGCCCATTCGTTTCCCAGATGTCCGATATTAATTTTTGGCTGTGATTTTGTAGCCAATAGAATAACAACGCTGAGAAGAACTGAATAAACATAACCGAAATGCTCAAAGTGCTGGTATTAGATGACGACCTTGATCTGTTGGAGATGGTGACACTGGTACTGCGAACCCATGGAATGGAGGTGGTCAGTGTGAACGATCATACTGAATTTTTCCCGGTGCTAAATCGGTATCGTCCGGATCTTATTATACTCGACATATATCTTCAGGAGGCAGACGGACGTGAACTTTGCCGCGAAATGAAGGCAATGGATCAGTTCAGCAAGGTTCCTGTACTGCTTTACTCAGCAGGGCATATATCGGCTGCGTCTATCGAAGACTGCCATGCAAACGGATTTCTTCAAAAACCTTTTGATATTTCCAACCTTCTCAAACGAATCAATGAACAGGTGCCCGGGAGGGTCGGCTAGCAGTGATCCTGTAAATACCGCTCGTAAGCTGTCTTCGCTACATAATTCCGGAATTTCCGGAATATCGTATGAATGATCTTTTGTTGATCATCTGACCAGGTTTCACAGTACTTTCGCACAGTATGGATTTTTTGAAAGTTACGGGCATCAGCAAAAAGGAGAATGATTATACAGTGATCAACGGCATTGATCTGACTGTTCCTTTGCATCACCAGGTGGCCATCGCCGGCGAAACCGGTTCCGGAAAAAGCACTTTGCTGAAGATAATCTCAGGTTTTGCCCAGGCAGATCAGGGAGAGGTGAGGTTTGAAGGGGTAAGGGTAAAAGGGCTTTGGGAGAAACTGATCCCCGGTCATCCCGGCATTGCTTATCTATCCCAGCAATATGAACTACCCAATAATATGTGGGTGCATGAAGTGCTGGAATACGCAGACGATCTTCCTCCCGGCGAAGCATCTTTGCTCTACAGAACCTGCAGAATTGATCATTTGCTGAAAAGACGCACCAATCAATTATCTGGTGGAGAAAAACAACGCATCGCGCTTGCGCGGCTTCTTACGAAAAGCCCTAAGCTGCTTTTGCTGGATGAACCTTTTTCCAATCTCGACCCGATCCATAAAAATATCCTGAAGAATGTGATCAAAGATATCGGCGAAAAACTGGGAACCACCTGCATGCTTGCATCCCATGATCCTATGGATACACTTTCCTGGGCTGATGAGATCGTAGTGATACAAGCCGGAAGGATCGTACAGAAGGGATCTCCCCTCGAAGTTTACCGACAACCTTCAGATGCCTATGTTGCCGGTTTATTTGGTTCTTTCAACCTGATCCCCGCAGCGAAGGGAACCCAGCTCCGCCAGCTATCCGGCGTTCAGGAAGAAAAGACTATTTTCTTTCGCCCAGAAGATGTTAGAATCGTGAGCGCCGGCGCTGATACGATAGATGCTACCGTCGAGGCGATTGCCTTCATGGGCGCTTATGACGAACTTACCTTGCGGGCAGATACTTTCACATTCACTGCGCGGGCAATGCATCATGGAGTGAAAGCGGGCGATGTGATCGCCGTATCGTTTGATACAGATCAGTTCTGGTATTGGTAGGATCGCCGGTAAGCTGACCTTATCTTTTTTATACACCCGAGACCCATCGTCAATATTGAACAATTTATCACTGTTCATAACGGAAGGCCGAGGTATACTGCAGGTACTTCATCCGTCAGCCACACATTATTTGCCGATAAATAAAAGGTAAATCCATCTTTCTGCATTTGCCCTGCATTTACCTGGAGCACGACCGGTCTGCCATGGCGGGCACCAACATTTTTTGCCGTATCTGTGTTATCACTCAAATGAACATGCTGCCGGTTTTGTTTTTTCAAACCGGATGCAAGAATACTTTCCAGGTTCTTCTCTGCGGTCCCGTGAAAAAGAAGGGCAGGAGGTTCGCAGGCTTTGATGTCAAGATCGATTTCAATACTATGTCCCTGGCTGGCCCGGATCTGTGTTTTGTCATTATTAAAAGCAAAGCGCTTCTTGTTGTTGCTATCTACTATTTCTTCCAGTAATTCCATTGAAACGGGAGAGCCGTTTGCATGCAGCTTCGCCAGAAGTTCGGTCACGGAAGCCCAGCCGTTCTGATCAAGTGTTAAACCGATCTGTTCAGGTTTATGACGCAGAACGAGGCTTAGAAATTTGCTTATATTTTTTGTGTTGTCGCTCATTGGTGTTCAATAAAAGAACACCAATGATACGGTTTTTGGAGTAAACCAATATTGAAGCAGTTCCTATTTATATTTTCTGATCTTTTTCAGATCGTCACTCATGTTGATGGGTCGTATACTGATAGCAGCTCCTCCACCTTCCGCCAGTTTGATCTTTAGCAGGTTGCTGGCATCCACCCGGAATGTTTCGATCGTATAAGCTTCGGGGTTATTTTTCCAGTTAGCATCTGTTGCGTCACGATAGATAGTGGCAATGTAGACTAAATTCTTGTCGAGAAAGTTTAGCGGCACAGTAGCTGTTCTGCTATGCTCATCCGTCACTGCTCCAATGAACCAGTTTGGCTTTTGTTTTTCTTTCCGTGCGATGGTGATATAGTCACCGGGTTCTGCTTCGATGATCTTTGTGTCATCCCAGTCAACTGCGACGTCTTTGATAAATTGAAATGCATCAGGTTTTGCTTCATAGTTTTCCGGAAGGTCAGCCACCATTTGCACGGGGCTGTAAATGGTCACGTACAGTGCCAGCTGCTTTGCGAGTGTTGAATGCATCTGCCGCCCGGGTGCACCGTCCGCATAATTCCTGAGTTTGAAGATTCCGGGAGTGTAATCCATCGGTCCGCCCATCAACCGTGTAAAGGGCAGAATGGTTTCATGTTCAGGCGCACTTCCCGTGCTGAAGGCATTATATTCATTTCCACGCCCTGCTTCTGATGCCATAAAATTGGGATAGGTACGGTGAAGGCCTGTCGGTCTCGGCGGCTCATGAGCGTCGATCGTTACCCTGTGCTGCATTCCTTTTTGCAGAACTCTTTCATAGTGGTTTACCATCCATTGCCCGTCATGATATTCTCCCCGAGGAATGATCTTTCCGACATAACCGGTTTTTACGGAAGGGTAGCCAAACTGGTTCATAAACCGGAAAGCCGTGTCCAGTTGCCGTTCATAGTTAGTAGCCGACCCTGAGGTTTCATTATGCATGATCATGCTGATGCCTTTTTGTTTTGCATACGAAGTGATGGCGTTAACATCAAAGTCGGGGTAGGGGGTTACAAAATCAAAAACGTTTTCTTTCCAGTTGCCGAACCAGTCTTCCCAGCCGGTATTCCATCCTTCCACCAGCACACCCTGCATTCCGTTAGCTGCTGCAAAATCGATGTACCGGTTTACATTTGCGGTGTTAGCTCCATGGCGCCCATTAGGGATCAGTTGTTTTTTACTGTCAGTGCTGTCCGCATAATCTGAATAGCTCCAGGTGCTTTTACCAGTCTGGTATTCCCACCATACGCCAACAAACTTCATTGGTTTGATCCAGGACGTATTTTCAGCTTTGGAGGGTTCATTCAGGTTAAGAATGGTTCTGGAAGCAAGGATGTCTGCTGCTTTATCACTTACCAGCACCGTCCGCCAGGGCGTTTGCGCAGGTGCGTGGAGGTAAGCTTTATTGTTATATGTGTCGGGCACCAGCCGGGCAGACAACTGATAATTGGTTTTATTGACATGCAATTGCATGGCAGGATAGTTCAGCAGTGCGGCTTCATGAATGTTGATGTATAATCCGTCGGCGGATTTCATCATCAGCGGTGTTTGAACAGCAAAAGGGTCAGGAACCGTTTTAACAGCGATATCTGTTGCTGCTGCAACAACAGGCCGGTTATCGATCGCACTGAGTTTGCCTGTCGTGTACCGGTACTCATTGCTGTCGAAATCACCAGGGATCCAGAAAGCCGTGTGGTCTCCGGCCAGGTTAAATTCCGTCAACTCTTCTTTCACTACAAAGTATTTCAAAGAAGATTGTTTGGGAAATTCATACTTGAACCCCAAACCATCTGCAAAGGCACGGAAAATAATAGTGAGAAGTTTACCGTTTTTGTGCTTCAGGTGTATTGTTAGCTCTTCATAGTTGTTCCTGATGTTTTTTTCTTCCCCCCATACCGGCTGCCAGGTTCCGTCAGCCTGCCTCTGTTCAACAGACACAAGATGGAAGTCTTTATAAAAACTGCTGTCTGTATCAATTGAAAAACCCAACTGTGATTCTTTGATCACGTCCCTGTCTTTAAATAGAACACTATACCTGGGTGATCCCTGATCATCCAGCCGGAATTTAAGCTGAACGTTGTCTTTTTTAATTGATTGCGTCTGCTGGGCACTGGCTGACAAACTCCAAATGAAAAAGTATACAAGGGTGATGATCTGTAGTGCGTTTATTTTCATATCCGGGAATCGTTTTTCTATTGAGCAGGATTAGTAGATTTATAATATTGGAGATGATTTTCCGGTATTGTTGGATTGTATTCCGTCGATTGGGGAAGTTTGTCCGTGCCGAAAAGATTTCGCAATGTGTTCAGGGATTCTGTGCTGAACGAGTAGGTGAGCCTGTCTGTGCGATACGGCTGTTTGGTGATCCATTCAGGGCAGTTCAGTTGCCGGATCGTTTTGTTGTTCCGGGTAAGGGTTATCAGTACAGCGCCTGCTTCGCCTGCAAACCTAGTTACATGAAGCCCTGCCGGTGCCGGCTTGGTGCTATTTTTCAGGTTGATCTCACCGTTTTCTTTGAGGATCGTAACAACTTCAATTGAATCCTCTACATTCAGATCGATGCCCCGTTTTTCTATTTCAACAACAGGGATATTAAAAGGAGAGGGTTTGTCATTTTGATGATATTTTTTATAAAAAGCGATGATCACATCTTTGTCTGTGACAAGTGACGATCCGTTCTTCCATTTTTCTTTATAGTGATTGAGTAAAATGGAAAAGCCATCATTATGATTGATTTCAGGAGCAAGATGATGCCCTTCGGGATAATCATTCCAGGTGATGATATTGAATAAGGGAACATCTTGCTGAATACCAAATTCCCATTGTTTACGGAAATTATACGAAAGTCCTGTTGCGATGTATTTTCGTTCTGTTTTGCTGATCCCTGCTATTGCGGCATCGGCAGCGAAATGAAACATATCCCAGGTGCCTTTTTTTAGCAGCTTTGAGGTATAGAAGCCGGAGAACGCGGAGCCGGTGAACGTGCGCTTTCTTTTTTTACATTGTTTTGCTACCATGTTCCCGATATACTTTTCAGTGTAAGGAAGTGTCCACAACCAGACGGCGGGAAAGTAGTCCAGGTATTGATCCAGTTTTTGTTGCGAGATCTGCTCATTGATCGAAATGATACAGGCGAATTTCTCCTGTGTGATCTTTTCCAGTTTATTGTAGGCATTGGCGATGTAATAGGCAGCTGATTTGCCCTTAAGGTCTTCGGGGATATCTGCGAGACTCTCTCCGTACCAGGTGTATAAAATCAGCCGACCGTCGGGTGTTCGGAGCCAGTGCGGATCATCATGTCCGGCTTCGTCCATGATCTTTTTAATGCGATGACCGAATGCATCCACCCGGAGATCTTCGGTGCCTCCGGAGGGATGTGAAATGCAGAACGTGAATTTGAAATCGATATTCTTCTTTTTTGCAACCCGCAGGTAAGCGCGGATGATCTCATCCCAACTATCATTGCCGAGTGTATAATAAAATTGAAATCCGTCGATCCCGCTTTGCTTTGCCGCTTTCATTTCAAACTCCACTGCTTCATCCAGCGATGCTTCCGCCAGGAATGAATCGGACAATGGTATCACCTGCGTTAGGCCACCCAGCGATGCGCTTATATTTCCATAAGGAGGATAGAATTCAGGATTACAGCTGTCTTCCATCTTATGCCCTTTGTACCGGATGATATTGGTCATACAATGAGCGATCACGAGTTTCTTACCGGTAACCGGCAAACTGAGCTCATCCCTGTTCTTCAACATGTCTTTTCCTGTACGGTCAGTGGCAGGGAGTGGAGAATCTCCGCAAACCAGAAAAAGGATCACCACAGACAGGATGCCTGTGCGATATATGAGATTGTACATGCAAGATGTTGTGTTATACCAATTAGAAGATCAAACGTAAAAAATAGAAAAGTGGCTGATCGTAGCGAATATATCAGATCGCGAAGCTTTTTTACTTTTTACGTTTGATTTTTTAATTAAGCGGGTTGTTTCAATTAGTTATCAGTATCCCGGGTTTTGCTGACCAGTCAGTTGTGCGTTGGTACTCATTTCACTAAAAGGAATAGGGAAGGAATACGAACGGGCTTCCGACCATTGGGATGCGCCGCCTGTTGGTAGCAACACATTGAAGTAAGCTGCTTCACCTGCGCCAATGCGCCATCTGCCAACATCAAACCACCAATGACCTTCGGCGAATAATTCTGCATAACGTTCATATCGCAAAGGATTGTTGGCAAGATTTGCATCAGTTGCCTTCGTTGCTGCGGTAAGGCTGGTATAGTCGATAGGTGATGCAGTGTTCACCGGGTAGTCATACGCGCGGCGTTTTACTTTGTTGATGTACTCAAGTGCTGTAGGGTTATCTCCTGAATTCATACAGGCTTCTGCATAAAGCAGGTAGACATCTGCCAGCCGAAGAATGTACAGGTTTGATGCGTCAGCTGCGTTGTATGCGTGCACGTTGTCATCGATCGTCTGATATTTCTTGAAACTCCATCCCTGGAAGAACTGCCTGATCCCGCCCCCGATATTGGAACATTTGGCAACAGGTCTTAGCACGCCGCCCATTTTGACTGTATCCACCCAAGGTTGCAATGCATTTACGTACAGTCTTGGGTCAACCGTTTTGTTCGCCCGCATAGCTTTTGATGCATTCATCGTAACCGGGTCCATTACCTGTGGAGTATTGGTTGGGCTTGCCGGCACTGCCGGGTTGTAGTTAGGGTTTGCAACCAGCGTATAGATCGGGAGGTTGAATCCAAATCTCAGCAGATTTTTATCATGTACAAATTCATTCGAGTAACCCAGTGTATTGTCGCCGCCATCTTCCGTGCCACCCGTGCCAACGCAACTGGGTGCCCAAATCACTCCCTGCGTTGTTGTAAGGTTCTTGTTCGGGAAGTCTCCGAATATTCCATAGCCTGCTGCAACACGGTCCACATTGATCTCAAATAATGATTCTTCATTGAATTCATTTGCGGCGTTGCCATTGAATGCGTCTTTGTATTTTGCAAATGGCATCAATGTTTTTCCGCTGCCATTGATCACTTCCAAAAGTGTGGTCTTTGCATTCGGCCAGTCCTGTGTGAATACATACGCCTTTCCTAACAATGCTTTTGCTGACCACTTACTCGCGCGTCCTTTGCTTGATCCGCTCCAGACAGCACCATCAAGCAGCGAAGCGGACTGCTTCAGATCATTGATGATGAAATCCCATACCTCGCGGACAGTTTTCCTTCCTTGTTGTGTTTCGGCAAGCGTCTTTGGGATTTCTGTATAGATAGGTACCCCCAGTTTGTCACCACCCTGGCCATTCCGGATATATGTTTCTCCAAAGAAACATTCGAGCAGGAAGTAATAGTATGCGCGCAGGAAATAAGCTTCTCCACGCATGTAGTTGACCATCTGCTGTTCTGATGGTGCCATAAAGTTCTTCTCATAGAAAGTTGCTCTTTCCAGGAAGGCATTGGTTTGTTTTACACCTACATAAAGGCCTCTCCAGAGATCCTGGGCATTACCGTTAGATACGCTCAGTTTATTGAAGGCGAGTTCTGTCCATCCTGCATCGCCGCCGTATGCGAGGTCAGCCGCATGTTCGCTGTTGACGAATATTTTGCAATTCAGCTGAAACCCTGCCAGCTCTGATGAACGGTAGTTTCCGTAAGCAGCACCGAGAATACCAGTGAGGTCAGCAAGACTTTTCGGGTATTCCCCGCTGCTGTATTTGTCTTTTTGAGAAATATCTTTCGGGTCTTTCGAGCATCCGATGATACAAATGGATGCTATCGTTATAATGATGAGTTTTTTAAACATGGGATTCAGTTTGAAGTCAGCAATTAAAAACTAAGGTCAAGTCCGATTGAATAAATGCGTGCATTGGGATATCTCCACGGAGCATCGATGCCCCTCGTATTCACACCGCCGTTCAGGTTGATGTTCTGGCTTCCCAATTCCGGATCGATACCGCTGTATTTGGTGATCACGAACAGGTTATTGGACATGAAGTATAATCGTGCATTCTGAATAGCTGCTTTCTTCAGCCAGTTGCCGGAGAAGTTGTAGCCAAGCTGGAGGTTTTTAAGTTTCAGGTAACTGCCGCTTTCCACAAAATAGCTGCTGGCGTAAGAGTAGTTATGGTTAGGATCTGCTGTAAAGGAGTTCCCGTTCACTACACCGATACGCGGTTGATCTGTTAAACCATTCTCGCCAAGAAATGATGCGTTGAATACTTTTGATGTGGTGTTTCCGTCGCTGAACAGGGACATTGCATACGGGGCAACGCCATTGAATATATCCACACCTGCCACTCCATTGAACAATAAGGCGAGGTCAAATCCTTTCCAGTTGAGGTTGATATTTGCACCATAGACAAATTTGGGATAGGGGTTGCCGATCACCGTACGGTCCTGGTCATTGATCTTTCCGTCTTTGTTCATGTCAGCATAGATCAGATCTCCGATGTTCGCGGTATAACCATCCTGCTGCGGGTGTCCTGCAATTTCTTCAGCACTTTTATAGATCCCTTCTACTTTATAACCATAGAACTGTCCGAATGCTGCACCAGCTTTTGTATAGGTAAGCGGCTGATTTACCATGATGCCAAAGGTGGCATTACCATAATTATTATCACCCCCGAGGATCGGGTTGTCATTGATGTTATCAAGGTTCAGCACTTTGTTCTTATTGAAAGCCCCATTCACACTTACTGAATAGCTGAAGTCTTTTGTAGTGTTTTTATATCCTGCAACAAATTCCCATCCGCGGTTTCTGACAGAGCCGATATTCGTTTTGAAAATACCTCCCGGCATACCCACGCTTGGCGGAATAGGCAGACCATAGAGCATGTCTTTAGTTGTTTTATTATACCAGTCGAGACTGAAGAATAGTTTTCCATTCAGCACTTCGCCATCGAGACCGATATTGGTTTCGTACATGCTCTCCCATTTGATATTCGGGTTGGCAATATTGTTTTGGGAGTAGTTGAGCGTCGGACTTCCTCCGGGGTTGAAATTCTGCGCATTGGCATAATCATAGGCAGACAGGAACAGGTAAGGTTCGATATTACTGTTACCCAGCACGCCATAGCTGCCGCGTAATTTCAGGAGATTAAAGGAGGGTAATGCTGATTTGATGAAAGGTTCTTCGCTGAGTCTCCAGCCGACGGATCCGGCCGGGAATACGCCATACTGATTACCCGGACCGAATACAGTGAAATTTCCGTCGCGACGGATTGAGAAGGTTCCAAAGTATTTCTTTCCGAAATCATAATTCACCCTGCCGAACATTGATTTGACCAGTCCATTCGGATCGTAGCCGCCATTGCTAAGGTTTAGCACAGACTCGGATGTGACGAGATAGGCGTAGGATGAACTTCCAACAAAGGTCGAGCTTGAAATGATGCCGTTGAATACAGAAGAGAACTGTTCATACCCGGCCAGGGCATTGATGGTATGTTTGCCATAAGTATGATCAAAGGAAAGCGTGTAGTTATAGAACGTTGTTCTTGTGGAGCCGGTCCTTTTAGATAAACTATTGGCGGGAACAGAGACCGGACCGGTGCTGTATGAAGCCTGGTAATAATTATCTTCTTCGTTATAGTATGTATACCCAAGATTGGTCCTGAATGTCAGGTATAGTGGCAGCTTGATCTCCGCGAATACATTTCCCTGGAAATTGCTTTGTTTGAAATCTTTATCCGCTGTCATGATCTGTGCAACGAGGTTGGGTCCGACGAATCCGGGAGGTTGTTGCCCCCATGGATTTTCAGGTCTGCCGCTATATACAGGCATGATCGGAACAGAACGGAAAGGCGGACTGATCGGAGAGATGGCAATCGGCGCAGTTGTACGCTGCCATGCATAGATCTGTTCGCCTACCTTGATGTTATTGCTGAGTTTGATATCGGTATTGACACGTGCTCCGGCCAGAGAAGATTTGTTATCGAGATAAACGCCTTTCTGGTTATTATAGAAGCCGGACACAAAATAATTTACAGCGGGAGAGGAGCCTGATACTGAAAGATTGTAGTTGGATTCCGTGCCGTTGCGGAAGATCTCATCCACCCAGTCCGTATCAGGAAGCGTGTCGATCTGCTGGCGGCCGACATAGTTCCCATCCAGTGTAAGCTGTTTGATCTTTACAAAGTCATCACGTCCCAGTAATTTCATCACGCGTGGGGTTGTGAGTCCGTAACGGGCGTTAAAGTTTACTACAGGCTTTCCTCCGGTTCCTTTTTTGGTGGTGATGATGATCACTCCACCGGCGGCGGCAGATCCATAGATGGACGCTGCGCTCGCATCTTTCATGATATCGATCGTGGCAATATCCTGAACGTTGATGTTATCACCAGACTGACGGATCCCGTCAACAATATAAAGAGGCTGAGGCTGATTAAGACTGGATACGCCGCGGATCGTGATCTGCGTTGGTGCGCCAGGCTCACCTGTCGACTTGATGACCTCAACGCCGGCAACCCTTCCCTGGAGCGCTTCTGCAACGTTGGTGACGGGCAGGTTTTTGATCGCGTCACCTTTTACCGAACCGATCGCTCCCGTAACATCTTTCTTGCGCTGTGTGCCATAGCCGACAACTACCACTTCATCCAGAGCACCTTTTGTTCCCGGTTGTAAGGTAATGTTGAAAGAGGTCTCTGATCCGGTAGTCACTTCCTGGTCGGCATAGCCAACATAGGAAACGATCAGCGCCTTTACATCGGTGCCGACAGTGATCCGGAAGGCGCCCAGGTCGTCTGTTGTAACACCGGCCGATTGACCTTTTGCCATTACAGACGCACCCTGCAGGGGAGTTCCGCCATCGGATCTGACCACCCCGGTAATGGTTTTATTCTGGGCATGCACCCATTGCTGGCATAGCAGCAACAGTAAACCCATAAGAGACTGGAACAGCAATCGCTTTCTGATCATAGAACAGTTGTTTTGAGGTTTGAAAAGGTTTGAAAGGATGATTGCCTGGAGTAAAAGCCGGGCTGGCTGAGTGAGGAATAAACAGGTTTCCGGGCATTTTGTACGCCACGGAGCAGGGCAAAAATTGACCGGACCGACTTCATATGCAAGCAATTATTTTGATTGGAAATGGTCGGGAACAGGTTGACCAGTTTCTGAATCAAAACAAAAAAAATGAGAAGGGTAGAACAAGTTTTATGCTGGCACTATAGAAAATATTAGATGTTTACGATACTGCGCAATTTTATATAATCTGATTATCAGATAGTTGAATTTATATTTAAATAAATTATATATAATGCCTGTGTACCTGTATTGGTCTTAGATCTCGGCTATTCAATGATGCCAGAAAGGCCACATCTTATGTCTTACGCGTGAAAATGAACCCGGGTAGTAACCCGGTTTTGCGGGAAGAAGCACTGGCGGAGCATTCTCTTCTTTAGGCGCTCCTGATCCGGTCTTAGTCTAAGCTTCGCTCAGCCTTTGTCCAATGACCGTCCGTGCATGTACCGTTATTCTTCCGTTCATCTTCCGTTATTTAATGGCAGATGAACGGAAGAACAACGGAGGATTAACGGAGGATTAACGGAGGATGAACGGAGGATGGCGCATCAAATGCCGATCAGATAAGCTCCCGTTACGGAACAAAATGACCGAAAACAGCTATGAAAACATGGTAAAATGAAGCTGAAGCGTTTTTGTGTATGATCTCCGGAGGGGAGTGGTTACTGGCCTTTGATCTGCATGATCTTCTTTTCAAACTCGTCATTGTTCACAAAAGACCGGTTCTTGATCTTGGTCTTGTATGTATTAATGGTATGAACGGAGTACTGGAGGATCCTGGCGATCTTTTCATTGTCATGGATTCCCATCCGGATCAGGGCAAAGATGCGGAGGTCTGTATTAAGCAGTTCGCCGTCTTTTAGTTCGAGTTGGTTATCCGGGGTGAAGAAGGCGTTGAATTCGGCAACGAAATTGGGGAAGAGTTTCAGGAATACCCTGTCAAAGTTTTGCAGCAGGTATTCTTTTTCCATCCGGAGATTGATATTATTCACGAGGAACTTGATCTCGTCCAGCTTGCGGTCTGTTACTTTTTGCTCCAGCGATTTTTTGAACCGTTCTATCTTATCGAAGAATTCGGAGTTGACGTTGAAGAAATAGCCGATATATTCTTCCTTGATCTTATTGGCTTCCGATAGCCGGTTGTTGACTTCAGACAACCGCTGGTTGATCTCCTGGTCGCGCAAATGAGCTTCCATGATCAGTTTCTTCGCGGCTTCGAGCTTTTTTACCTGCCGTAGAACAACGATGATCAGTACAATGACGCCTACCAGGAGCAGTGTTACGATGATCGCATAGGTGATCAGTGTTTTCTTTTGTTTTTCAACGAGGCTAAGCTTCTCACTCTCGATCAGCGGAAGTATATCACTTACTTTTACTTTTCGCTGGCGCGCGCCATAGAACGTTGCGTCAGAGATAGCCAGTTGTATGCAAAGCGATGCATTTTTTACATCTCCCTTCTTGTAAAGAAGATTGGCCAGGTTGAACGCTGCGGCGGTTTCTTTGGTGGAAGAATGAATATCTGCAATAGCTGCTTTGATCAGCAGGAGAATGGCTGTGTCGTTCTCTCCTTTTTGAATGTAAATATCGCTAAGCGTGGAAGCCGTTAGTGCAATTTCATGATGCGTGAGTGAAGGGTCTTCCATCAATTGACGGTATACCGCCAATGCACTGAGGTTGTCGCCTGAGCGGATGTCTTTTAATCCGCGGAAATAGCGGTCTGGAAAAGAACCTGGTTTAAAAAAACGAAGAGCTGAATCGAGGTAGGCATTTCCTTTTCGGACATAGTCGGGTGAGTGATAGCTGTCATTGCCAAAGTCGGCAAGGTCATAATAGAACCGCCCGATCACCTGGTAATACTCCATCTTCAGGCTGTCGGGCAGTCGTGTTACCTGGACCTGATTCAAAGAATCAGCTGCTTCTTTGAAAAGGCCGGCAGAGACGAGTGAGAAGCCGATCTTCAGTTTTGCCTGACCGATCCTGACCTGGTCATCAAGCACGGCCGCCATTTCGCGAAGCGTTGTTGCATAATGATAGGCTGAGTCGTATTTGAAAGATTTATACTCTTCGTACAGTTGAAGGCAGGTATTGTATTGCGAAAGGGGATCTTTACTCTCCCTGAATTCTTGCTTGATATGGGTGATCGCCGCCTGTTTTTTCATATCAATCACAGGAGCGTCCTTAATCGCCCTGTTCAGCTCTTCCAGTAAGGTTGATGCATTCTTCTGGCTCCGGGCGTCAAAGAACATGCATAGTAGCAAAGCAGTAAGTAATGGCCTCATAAAAATCGTCAGTAGGCCAAATTACGGGAAAAGTTTGATGTCGGGGTATTGGTGTTCGATGGTTGATGTTGTTTTAAAAGTTTCGGAGGTCTCAGAGGTTCCATAGGTTGATATTTCGCAAAAAGGGTTGGTGGGTACGGAAGGTTTGAGGGATTCCATAGGTTGATATCTCGGAAAGGTTTAGTAAAGTCCACGGGGGCTCTATACCTTCCCGCGGGGTAATATTCCCGTGGCGCGCCAGGATCCATACACCTTCGAGAGTTACGATCCATGCATCGCCGCGCGCAATTCATTCGCCGCGCGCGCAGGGCAGAAATGGGTATACGACAGCAACCGCATTGCTGCGTTTGACTGTCGTCGCCCACTTTTCAATTGTATCATTCCACATTTCCTATCTCATTCTTCCTTTTTTTGATCATAGATGCAATAAAAAAAACGCACCGCCCTTTTCAGGACTGCCCTCCTCCACCAGTCCTGAAAATGACGGTGACTAAGAAATTTCTCTGTTGTAAATATCGCTTTAGGTCAAAGGGAATCCATGGGAAAAACACAAGTTCTCCCGGGAAAATAACGGAAGTGTAGCGGTGAATAGACGATCGATAACATAAGCTGATGAACTCATCCATAACTGTTGCACGTGATCCGGGATATCGATGTTCGATGCGGGAAGGCCGATGGCCAAGCTTTAAAAGAGTATTATTTGCAATTTGTTTGGGGATAATAGAAAGCCTCTGGGCTGAGACCGTATCTGGAACGCACTTGCTCATGTAAGCATGACGCGCAGATTTTTCAAAGAAGATGTTTTAAAAACCGACCCCGAACATTGGTAAAAAAAATGGGGCCAGGATAAAAATCCAGCCCCGTTTTTAAAATCCAATATCCTATGAAAAACCGAGACAATATTAAATCTAATTTTTGACATCGCCAACTATTCCTTAGGGTATTTTCTATTTTTCTTAATGGTTAACTCTTAAGAAATAAAATTTTGCTGTTTCCGTATGCTTCCTAATTTTGCGCTACCAATAAACATGACAGTAATTCTCCATATTCATCATCATCATCTTGCCAAACGGTAAGCTGGGATGGTATTATGTAGACTAAAACATAATTAATCGTTGAAAGGCTTACCAGAACTGGTAAGCCTTTTTTATTTGTAAGTATATGAAAATCAAGATTGCAATTCAAAAGTCCGGCCGTTTACACGATGATTCGGTGCGTTTATTCAAAGAATGCGGAATCGATATTTCCAATGGAGGGAACAAACTGAAGTCAACCGCCTCCAACTTTCCGCTTGAAGTTTATTTTTTGCGGGATGATGATATCCCTCAATACGTTGAAGATGGGGTGGCTGATCTTGGGATTGTAGGAGAGAACGTTGTGTACGAGAAGAAAAAGCAGGTAGAAGTGCTTGAGCAGCTGGGGTTTGGAAAATGCCGCCTCTCGATCGCCGTGACCCGGAATGAGACTTATGACCGGCAGTTCCTGGCGGGTAAGCGAATTGCCACAAGCTATCCGGTAATACTGCAGGAGTATCTCGATAAACATAATATAAGTGCGGAAATCCACGAGATCAGCGGAAGTGTGGAGATCGCGCCGGGCATTGGTCTTGCAGAAGCGATCTGCGACCTGGTAAGCAGCGGATCGACCCTGCTCACCAATGGTTTGAAAGAGGTGGAGACCATTCTGCAGTCCCAGGCGGTGCTGATCAGAAATCAGAGCCTGAGCGCTGAGCAGGAGCAGATCCTTCAGCGACTCCTGTTCCGCATCCGCTCCGTAAAACAGGCCCGCAATAATAAATACATCCTCCTGAATGCGCCGAACGACAAGCTGGACGAGATCATCGGATTGCTCCCGGGGATGAAAAGCCCAACGGTGTTGCCACTGGCAACCTCCGGGTGGTGCAGCGTTCACAGCGTGATCGATGAGAATGATTTCTGGAACCTGATCGAGCAGCTGAAGGCTGCGGGTGCCCAGGGAATCCTGGTCGTACCGATCGAAAAAATGATTTTATAAGATCTACAATTGATAATATGCAATTGATCATTCACCCGGAGCGCACTCAATGGCCAGCCATACTTGCACGGCCAACGCAGGATCCGGCTCAACTCGAAAAAGCGATCCGCCAGGTATTAAATAAAGTGAAAGAGAATGGAGATGAAGCCCTCCGTCAATTTACTCAGCAGTTTGACGGAGTGTCGATCGGGCAACTGGAAGTAACTGAGCAGGAAATAAGCACTGCGGGCTCCCTGATCAGCGATGCTTTAAAGCAGGCCATCGGGACCGCAAAAAAGAACATCGAGACATTTCATTCTTTTCAGATGACGGAAGAACCGGCAGTGGCAGTAATGCCAGGTGTGAAATGCTGGCGCCGATCAGTAGGGATCGAAAAGGTCGGTCTTTATATTCCCGGAGGGACGGCTCCTTTGTTTTCGACCGTCCTGATGCTGGGGGTACCTGCTAAACTTGCCGGATGCAAAGAGATCATTTTATGTACTCCACCGCAAAAGGATGGTACTGTTCATCCGGCGATCCTGTTTGCTGCGCAACTCGCAGGAATTACAAAGATCTTCAAAGTGGGAGGCTCGCAGGCGATCGCTGCAATGGCCTATGGCACAGAGAGTGTGCCGAAAGTATCTAAGATCTTCGGGCCGGGTAATCAGTATGTAAACGGTGCAAAACAATTGGTGCAGGCTGATAATACGGCGATCGATATGCCGGCTGGTCCAAGTGAAGTATGTGTGCTTGCCGATGACTCTGCCAATGCTGCATTTGTTGCAGCTGACCTTTTATCCCAGGCAGAACATGGTCCTGACAGCCAGGTCTTGCTGGTCACCACTTCGGCCCCGTTCGCTGAAGCGGTAAAAAAAGAAATTGCCAGCCAGGTAAGCCTTCTTCCGCGTGAAGCCTTCGCGCAGCAATCACTCACGAACAGCCGCGCGGTTGTATTATCCTCAATCGATGATGCAATTGATCTGGTAAATCAATATGCCGCGGAACACCTCATTATTGCCTGCGAAAACGAAATGTCGTTAGGAGACCGGGTGATCAATGCCGGCTCGGTTTTCCTGGGTAATTATTCGCCGGAAAGTGCGGGGGATTATGCAAGCGGAACCAATCACACTTTGCCAACCAATGGTTTTGCTGCTGCTTACAGCGGTGTGAGTGTAGATAGCTTTGTGAAGAAGATCACCTATCAGCAACTTACCAGGGAAGGTCTTCAGCAACTTGCTCCGGTGATCGAAGAAATGGCCATTGCTGAAGGGCTCGACGCGCATGCCAACGCCGTTCGTGTCAGGCTGAAGTGATCGTTTTCCAGTTTAATAGTTTTAATGTTTAAGGTTACAAACCTGAAGACGCTTCAACTATCAAACTTTTGAACGCTTGAACATTAAATTTTTAAACTTTTTTTGATGAGCGACAGAATAACAAAACTTGTCCGTAACAACATAAGAAATGTAAAGCCCTATTCTTCCGCACGTGATGAATTCAGCGGTGAGGCAAAAGTTTTTCTTGATGCAAATGAGAACAGCCTGGGGTCTCCCACTACAAAGTGGTATAACCGCTATCCTGATCCATATCAGCATAAAGTAAAAGAGGCGATCAGTAAGGTGAAATCTATTTCTGCGGAGCATATCTTTCTTGGCAATGGAAGCGATGAATGTATAGATCTGCTCTACCGATGTTTTTGTGAGCCCCGGAAAGATAATGTGATCATCTGCCCGCCCACCTATGGGATGTATGAAGTGAGTGCTTCCATTAATGATATCGGGCTCAGGAAAGCGCCGCTTACACCGGAGTTTCAACTGGATCTCGGAGCGATAGAATCTTTGGTGGATAGTAACACAAAGATCATCTGGATTTGCTCGCCGAATAACCCAACGGGTAATAGCTTGAGATATGAAGATATTGCGATGCTGCTGAATAATTTTGAAGGACTGGTAGTGGTGGATGAAGCATACATCAATTTCTCGCGTCAGCGTTCGTTGCTTGCGGAGATCGATGAATATCCAAACCTGGTGATACTTCAAACATTCAGCAAGGCGTGGGGCCTGGCAGCGTTGCGTCTTGGGATGGCATTTGCGTCGCCGGAGATCGTTGAATGGCTGAACAAGATCAAACCTCCGTATAATATTAACCAGGCAACGCAGGAACTTGGATTAAAGGCGCTGGAAGAGACAGGCCAGGTCAATGATATGATCCGTGAGATCGTGGCAATGCGTGAAGAGCTGGCTAACGTTTTCTACAGGATGCCGCTCGTGCAGCATGTTTATCCGTCTGATGCAAATTTTTTATTGGTGAAAGTACGCGAAGCTGCAACAGTGTATCAATACCTGCTATCGAAAGGGATCGTTGTTCGCGATAGAAGCAAAGTTCAGTTATGTGAAGGATGCCTTCGCATAACTATCGGAACGGAAGCTGAAAATACATTGCTGGTAGATGCAATGATCGACTACATGAAAACATCAGTTCCTGCAAACTAAACAACTCAAAACTTCTTATATGCAAAAGCGGGTTTTATTCCTGGACAGAGATGGCGTGATATTGAAAGAGCAGCCACCGGATTATCAACTGGACAAGCTGGAGAAAATTCATTTTATGAAAGGGGTAATCACCAACCTGTCACGTATTGCAGGTTCGCTGGATTATTACAAAGTGCTTATCTCAAACCAGGATGGTCTTGGTACGGATATTTTTCCGGAAAACACGTTTTGGCCTTACCAGGATCTGATGATCCGCACACTGGAAGGGGAAGGATTTGTTTTTGATGAAGTGCATATTGATAAAACATTCGAGCATGAAAATGCCCCGACGCGTAAGCCGGGTACGGGTTTGCTGACGCATTTTTTCGATACAGAAAAATATGATCTGGCCAATTCATTTATGGTTGGTGACAGGTGGACGGATATGCAGCTGGCGCGAAACCTTGGTGTGCGTGGCATACTGATAAGATC
This sequence comes from Terrimonas ginsenosidimutans, assembly GCF_022012415.1. Classification (GTDB taxonomy): domain Bacteria; phylum Bacteroidota; class Bacteroidia; order Chitinophagales; family Chitinophagaceae; genus Terrimonas_A; species Terrimonas_A ginsenosidimutans. The sequence goes on along the minus strand of NZ_JAKLTR010000020.1, from coordinate 91,652 downwards.
TCCTTTTCTTCCATTAACACCAGAACAGGAGGAGGAATACAGTGATGTGATCGCTCTTGCAACAGATGATTGGAATGAGATCTACGCGTTCCTGAAAAATGGCCTGAGGAAAGTGCGTCATGAAAGGAATACGAACGAAACAAAGATCGCTGTTGAACTGAATGCGGATGGGTCCGGCAAAGCTAATATTCATACCGGTCTTGGTTTTTTTGATCATATGCTTGATCAGATAGCAAGGCATGGCAAGCTGGATCTCACCATTGAATGCAAAGGAGATCTGCACATAGATGAACATCATACCATCGAGGATACCGGGCTTGCACTTGGTGAAGCCTTTGCAAAAGCACTGGCAGATAAAACCGGTCTTGAAAGATATGGCTTTGCATTGCCGATGGATGACGCAGAAGCAAAAGTGCTGATCGATTTCGGCGGGCGCCCATGGATCGTTTGGGATGCGGAGTTCAAGCGCGAGAAGATAGGAGAGATGCCTACGGAAATGTTCTTCCATTTCTTTAAGTCATTCAGTGATGCGGCTAAATGTAATCTTAATATCAGTTGCAGAGGAGACAACGAACATCATAAGATAGAAGCGATCTTCAAAGCTTTTGCAAAGGCTATTCGCATGGCCGTGAAAAAAGATCCATTCAGTAACTATCTGCCCAGTACGAAAGGGGTTTTGTAAAATAAAAAGTAAAAGTTCTTTTTAATCAGATACTTCTGTTTATGGGCGTTTTTTTGACTTTGAAATTATGAATACAGCAATAATAAAATATAACGCAGGCAATATTCAGTCAGTTCTTTTTGCGTTAGAACGATTGAATGCGCCCGCTGTGGTAACAGATGATCCCGCGCTGATCCGTGAAGCAGATAAAGTGATCTTTCCGGGAGTGGGCGAAGCAAGCTCCGCCATGCAATATCTTCGTGAGAGAAGATTGGATGAAGTGATCAAAAGTCTTGAGCAGCCTGTATTGGGGATATGCCTGGGTATGCAGCTGATGTGTACGCACAGTGATGAAGGAGACACAACCTGTCTTGGCATATTTGATACACAGGTGAAAAAGTTTGATCAGGGATTAAAAACGCCTCAGATCGGTTGGAATCAGGCAAAGCAAAAAAGACCGGAGCTGTTCGCCGGTTTTGATGAGGATCCTTATTTCTATTTTGTTCACAGTTACTATGCAGGAGTCTGTGATGAAACTGCCGCTACAACGGAATATGGCCTTTCCTTCAGCAGTGCTTTGCAAAAGAAGAATTTTTACGGAGTACAGTTTCACCCGGAAAAAAGTGCTGAAGCCGGACAAATACTACTTGAAAACTTCTTAAAACTATGATCATGGATATCCGTTCCGTTGACCTAGAAACGATCTGGAAGATCAGGCAGGAAGTAATGTACCCGGCTGAAGAACTAAATTATGTACAATTACCGGATGATGGATCTGGCAGACACCTCGGATTATATGCCGGCGATGTCCTCGTATCGATCGTATCACTTTTCGAGAGAGGAGATGATCTTCAGTTCAGGAAATTTGCAACATTGACCAGAGAGCAGGGTAAGGGGTATGGATCAGATCTGCTGCAATACGTGATGGATCTTGGTGTTGCCGAAGGCCGTAAATCGATATGGTGTAATGCCCGTGTAGCTGCCAGTGGTTTCTACGAAAAGTTCGGCATGTATACAACCGGCGGAACATGGTGGACAAAAGATATTGAATTTGTAAAAATGGAAAAACAATTTAACTGATGCAGATCATTCCTGCCATAGATATTATTGACGGAAAATGTGTTCGCCTGACGCAGGGCGATTACAATCAGCAAACAACGTATCACAATGATCCGTTGGAAATGGCCAAACGTTTTGAAGATGCCGGGCTCCATCGCCTTCATCTTGTTGACCTGGACGGAGCCCGGAAGAAATCTGTACAAAACTGGAAAGTGCTGGAGAGCATAGCAGGGAGAACCGCCCTTGAAGTTGATTTTGGAGGTGGCATCAGCACGCGGGAAGATGTAAAGCTTGTCCTGGAGTCCGGTGCTAAATGGGCAACTGTTGGCAGCATTGCGGTGAAGAATGAAGAAGAGCTCCAGCACTGGTTCGATGATTTTGGCGCAGATAAGTTCATGCTTGGTGCGGATGTAAAAGATGGACTCATCGCCATTCACGGATGGATGGAAACAGCTGGTATCACTGTGTTCGATTTTATCAGAAAATATATCGCCAAAGGCGTCACGAATGTTTTTTGTACCGATGTAAGCAAGGATGGGAAACTCGAAGGGCCTTCCATTGATCTTTATAAAGAGATATTAGCCGCCTTTCCCTCGCTTTGGTTTATCGCAAGCGGTGGGGTTTCGTCTGTGGAAGATCTTGAAGAGTTGAAGGGAATAGGCTGCCGCGGTGCGATCGTCGGTAAGGCTATCTATGAGAATCGTATAAGCCTCGAACAATTAAAAGCGTTTGCATAGTATGTTAACAAAGAGAATCATTCCCTGTTTGGATATAAAAGACGGCAGAACGGTAAAAGGGACAAACTTCGTTCAGTTGAAAGATGCGGGAGATCCTATAGAGCTTGCTGCCATGTACGCAAGCCAGGGAGCAGATGAACTCGTGTTCCTGGATATCACTGCTACTCATGAAAGGAGGAAGACGCTCGCTGATCTTGTGAATAAAGTGGCCCGGCAGATCAATATCCCGTTTACCGTTGGCGGCGGGATCAGCACGGTTGAGGATGTAAGAATACTGCTGCAAAATGGTGCTGATAAAATATCAGTGAACACTGCAGCTGTGAAAAATCCTGCGCTTATCAATGAACTGGCGAAAGAATTCGGCAGTCAGTGTGTAGTGCTGGCGATCGATACAAAACTGGAAGACGACGGGGAGTGGTATGTATATCTCACGGGTGGTCGTACTAAAACAAATATCAGGTGTGTTGACTGGGCGCGGAAAGCCGTGGATCTTGGTGCGGGGGAGATCTTGCTGACGTCAATGAATCATGACGGAACAAAGTCGGGATTTGCATTGTCCATCACCAAACGATTGTCAACCTCATTGCCTGTACCGGTCATTGCCAGTGGCGGTGGTGGTACGATGCAGCATTTTGTGGACGTATTCAAAGAAGCTTCAGCGGATGCGGCGCTTGCTGCAAGCATTTTTCATTTTAAAGAGATCAGTATTCCGGATCTTAAAAATTATCTGAGTGATCAGGATATTTCCATAAGAAAATAAGTATATGAAAATTGATTTTTCGAAATACAGTGACGGGCTGGTGCCTGTAATAATCCAGGACAGTCGAACGGCAAAAGTACTGATGCTTGGGTTCATGAATGAAGAAGCATTGGCCAAAACCCAGGAGATAAGGAAGGTGACGTTCTTTAGCCGCAGTAAGCAGCGTTTGTGGACCAAGGGAGAAGAGAGCGGCAATTTTCTTTTGCTTGAAAGCATTGCTGTTGATTGCGACCAGGATACGCTGCTGGTCAAAGCAAAGCCGGTGGGGCCGGTTTGCCATACCGGTGCGGATACCTGTTTTAATGAAACAAACAAACCCGCATTTCTCCAGGTCTTAAGCGATACGATCCGTAATCGTTTTGAAGACAGAAGTGATAAATCCTATACCTCAGGTTTATTTGATAGGGGGATCAATAAAGTAGCACAGAAAGTGGGAGAGGAGGCTGTTGAACTGGTCATAGAAGCAAAAGATAATGACGATGACCGTTTCCTGAATGAAGCGTCTGACCTTTTGTTTCATTACATGGTATTACTTCGTGCAAAGGGTTTTTCGATTGACGATGTATTGCATGTACTTGAAACACGGCATAAGTAACAGTGATGTGCCTGCTGGTTAGATCGGGAAGGAGTCGCTTTTAGTGAAGTTTTGGTCATGGTTGACAACTGTCTGTTTTGTTGACCACTGGTCACTACATGTGTATTATTCCAGTTAGTTCTCTTAAGTTTGCTGCATGAAAACCATTCTAACTGTGTGTGCACTGGGCGCTGCTTCATTTGCAATGGCCCAGCAAAGCGAATTGGAACTCGATCCTGTAACTATCACCGCGTCTGTTCAGCCGAAGCCGGTTTCTCAAACAGGACGGAACATTATAACGTTCAAGGGCTCTTCTTTTAATAATCTTCCCGTACATTCTGTAGATGAGCTGCTGAGATACCTCCCTGGTGTCGAAATGCAAATGCGCGGCCCGATGGGCTCTCAAAGTGATATAGTATTGCGTGGTGGAACCTTTCAGCAGGTGTTGATTATGCTGGATGGGGTTAGGATCAATGATCCGAATACGGGGCATTTCAGTAGTTATATCCCCATTGCTCCGGCCGAGATCGAACGTATCGAAGTACTTAAAGGCGCTTCTTCCGCGATCTACGGCTCAGAAGCTGTAGGTGGCGTGGTTCATATCATTACCAAAAGTTTTGCGGCAAGACGCAAGCAGCAGAAACTGCAGTTGCAGGGTCAGGTCTCAGGTGGGGAGTATGATCTCTTTTCTGGGAATGTTGGCGGCTTGTATCAATCCGGCAATACCGCGATCAGCGGAGGTTTCCTTAGTAATAATACTGATGGTCAGCTTCAGCGGGGTACAAGAGGGTATGTACATGCCAATACAGCGTCGCTGTCGGCCAACCATTTTATTAACGAGCAATGGCAGGTAGCTGCCCGCGTAGCTTACGATAACCGGGATTTTTCAGCCCAGAATTTTTACACCACTTTTCTAAGTGATACAGCCCGCGAGGAAGTCCGTACTGTATGGACGCAGCTTCGGGTTTCTTACTCCGGCGTTGATCACAAAGTAAACATCGATGCGGGCTACAAAGATGTTAAAGACGACTATGCATATAATAAGGTATCCATTGCGAATGCCAGTACAAGCCGGATGTTCCAGGTAATTGCAACAGACGAATGGAAGCTCTCACAACAAACATCGATGGTCAGTGGTGTACAGTTTATCAATAAAGAGATCAGTTCAAATGATCGCGGAGATCATCAGGTGCCACAAGGCGGAGCATTTATACTGATAAACCATTCTTTTTTACAAGGGTTTACCATTAATCCTGCATTGAGACTTGATTGGAATGAACGTTCAGGGACAGAACTGATTCCTCAAATCAGCATGGCTTATCGTTATAATTCAATTCGCTTCAGGGGAAGTGCAGGTAAAACGATCCGTGATGCTGATTTTACAGAGCGGTTTAATAATTATAATAAACCTTCAGTTGCCAGTGGGCGTATAGGTAATCCTGATCTTGCGGCGGAACGTTCTTTTAGTTATGAAGCAGGTGCGGATTATTTCGTTGGTGCTGCATTAAAGATCGGGGCTACTTTTTTCCAGCGATATCATAGAAAGCTGATAGATTATGTCACCACACCCTATGCAGATATGCCAAGAAAAGATAATCTTGTAGCAGGTGGTACATATGCACTGGCAAAGAATATTGCGAAGGTGAACACCACAGGTGCGGAGCTGGATATCCAGTACCAGCGCAAGTTTCAGAAGAATAGCAATCTTTACGCGGGAGCCGGATTGGTGTGGTTGAACAGCAAAAGCAGTGAGCTCACGCCATCATTTTATGTATCATCACATGCTCGTTTTATGAGTAACTTTTTTGTTGAATATACATATCACAGGTTCTTAATCAGTGTGAATGGAATTTATAAGAACAGAGCAACACAAGATGCACCGGCAATTCATGCTGTAGTAGAAAAAGATTATTTTGTTTTCAATGCGAGGGCTGCATTTTATACATGGGAGCAGAAAATGAATATATTTGTACGAGTTGATAATATTACCAACACCAGGTATAGCGATTTATTAGGCGCACAAATGCCGGGACGTTGGTTGACAGGGGGAGTTAGCTTTGCGTTTTCACGCTGATATATCGGGTAGATCTTAAACAGTAATACTTGATATTTGTCAACAGAAGCATTCTAATATTTATTAGAATTGTTTTGAAAACGTAGAATTGATTTTTTTTATGTAACTTATTAACTCTTTGGAGAAAGCCTTATCTGAAAATATTACAAGCTCATATCCATCCATGGAAAAAGTGACCATCCTACTAGTTGACGACCACAAACTGATCAGAGATTCCTGGTCTTTTATTCTGAACAGTGATCCGCGTTTCATTGTAATCGCAGAAACGAGTTCGGGGGAGGAAGCTATACAAATTGCCGCTCAGAAAACACCTGACATTATTTTAATGGACGTGAATATGAGCCCGGTGAACGGTTTCGATGCTACGAAACAGATCCAAAAGATCTCACCTGAATCTAAAGTTATCGGTGTATCAATGCATACCATGCCCGCATACGCTAAACGAATGTTACAGTTGGGTGCGATGGGCTATGTCACGAAAAACTCTTCAAAGGAAGAAATGATCGCTGCGATCATTGAAGTAAGCGAAGGCAAAAAATACATCTGCGAAGAAGTCAAAAATATCCTGGCCCAGCAGGAGCTTGATGAAACAGCTGCGCAGGGAGACATGAATAACCTATCCCGCAGGGAGATAGATATCATAAAATTGATCAAGGAAGGTATGTCCTCCAAGCAAATCGCGCTGGAGCTGGATATATCCCTCAAAACGGTGGAAGTACACCGCTACAATATTCTCAAGAAATTAAAGCTGAAGAATACAGCAGCCCTTGTTAATTTCATTAATATCAAGGGCTTGTAAGAATGCGTTTAGCCGATTTGTTTGTCTTTTACAACTTGTTTGGTTGAGACGTTCATTGGGCAGCCATACTTACGTGAAGAGGCGCATGATGTAGAAGCTACAACTAATACTAAAAGGGAAACGGCGGCAAATAAGGTTTTCATTTTCATTGTTGGGTATTTCATCTGAGGTATAAACGTCTGGCAGACGTTATTTATTATGCAAATATAAAGCCCATTTTGAGAGATGCAAGAGGGCGGGTAGAGATTCAAGGGCCGACAACCCTTTCCCGATAGCCGGCTTGTATATTTAACTGATTGTTTTACAAAGGGTTTTCAGTATTTTAACGAAGTGACCCAAAGGTCTTCACAGGGTTCTTCGTTCACCGGCCCTCGAACATCGGGCATCCATATCCGGCCGGCGAACAATTCAAAACGAAACCCCTACCTTTACCGCCAGAATTTTTTTAAGAGAAACTCAGAACTGATGTTGAAGCTGACAAAACCGCTTGCCTTTATCGATCTTGAAACTACAGGTACAAACCTCGGAACAGATCGTATCGTTGAAATTGCCATCGTCAAAATCCTTCCGGATGGCACCCGTAGTGTGAAAAGAAAGCTTATCAACCCGGAAATGCCTATTTCCAAAGGGTCTTCCGATATACACGGGATCACAGATGAAATGGTCAAAGATGCACCCAGTTTCAAACAGGTAGCCAATGAGTTAAAGCAGGTGCTGGACGGCTGCGATATTGCGGGCTATAACAGCAACCGCTTTGATGTGCCCCTCCTGGTAGAAGAATTTCTTCGTGTGCAGGTTGATTTTGATCTCAAAAGCCGTAAACTCGTGGACGTGCAGAAGATCTTCCATCAGATGGAGCAACGCACCCTTAGCGCTGCTTATAAATTCTATTGCAATAAAAACCTCGAAGGAGCACATGGTGCGGAAGTGGATGCAAGTGCAACCCATGAAGTACTTGAGGCTCAATTAGAAAAATACCCCGCCCTGGGTCAGACCGTGGATTCTATCCTCAAATGCATCGGAGAAGAAGTCATCGTTGATTTCGCACGCCGCTTCACCATGGAAAATGGTGTGGAAGTATTCAACTTCGGAAAATTCAAAGGCCGCGCTGTTTCTGAAGTATTGAAAGCAGAACCGCAGTATTATGACTGGATGATGAAGGGCGATTTCCCCCAACATACCAAGCAAAAACTTACCGAGATCTATACCCGGACTATGCTTAAGAAAGCATAAGAACGTTAACGACTTGTGTACAATTTTTAACACGTAATCTTTATCGATTTCCGTAAATTCGCTACTTCAGGCATTGATTATAGTGGAAAAAATTGTCATTATACCGACTTATAACGAGCGCGAGAATATCAGTAAGATCTTGCATGCCATCTTCAATCTCAATGAAGGTTTTCATGTATTGGTGATCGATGATGGTTCTCCGGATGGAACAGCGCAGATCGTTAAAGAACTTCAGTCAAAATTCCCCGGTCAATTATTTATCGCTGAACGTAAAGGAAAGCTGGGACTCGGTACCGCATACATTTATGGTTTCAAATGGGCGATCGCTAATAAGTATGAATTCATCTTCGAGATGGATGCTGACTTTTCGCACAACCCTAATGATCTTTCCCGCCTTTACATGGCTTGTAAATCTGAAGGGGCTGATCTTGCAATAGGATCCCGTTATGTGCAGGGAGGCGGTGTGGTGAACTGGCCAGCAAATCGGATTGCCCTTTCCAAAGGGGCATCGATCTATACACGAATGATCACCTGGATGCCGGTCAAAGATCCTACCGCCGGTTTCGTTTGTTATCGCCGCCGCGTACTGGAAACGATCAACCTCGATGAGATCCGCTTCACTGGTTACGCTTTCCAGATCGAAATGAAATTTGCGACATGGAAGCTCGACTTCAAATTAAAGGAAGTGCCGATCATTTTCCAGGATCGTACTTTCGGCGTATCGAAAATGAATAAGGGCATTGTTAAAGAAGGTATACTTGGGGTATTGAAACTTCGCTGGCATAGCCTGTTCACGAACTACCGTAAACGCGTACAGAATACGGCGGATATCGGGATCTCCCAGGTTCGTAAGAACGAAATGATCGCCGATTAATAATCTCATACACATTTTTTCCTGATTCTGCTGATGATGACCATTTATTTCATCAGGTGAAATGACGTTTCTGTATATTCAACGTTACATAGACATCGCTTCACTGCAAATGAAAAAAGCTTTTTTTCAACTTCATATTTCTGTCTTTCTTGCCGGATTCACGGGGATCCTTGGCCGGCTGATCACTCTCAATGAAGGGATGATGGTCTGGTACCGTCTGCTGATCACCGCCTTGAGCATGTGGGTATTGTATGCCGTATTCTCCAAACGCCTGCAAAAGATCTCCTGGCAGGATATACTCAAGATCAGCGCGGTGGGTTTTACCGCAGCGATGCATTGGGTGACCTTCTATGGTGCGATCAAATATGCAAACATATCCGTTGGGCTGGTCTGCTTTTCTGCAGTGGGCTTTTTTACAGCGCTTGCAGAGCCGCTGATCCTGCGTAAAAAGATCAACCGGACGGAGCTTCTTCTCGGGCTGATCACTATCGGCGGGATCTATATCATTTTTCATTTTGATACTGAATATAAAACGGGTATTATACTGGGGATCATTTCAGCATTTCTTGGATGTCTGTTCCCTATCTTCAACAGGCGGTTTCTCCAAAGGATCAATGTTGAAACGGTTCTTACCTGGCAGATCACCGGGGGATTTATTACGCTGTCCGTATTGCTCCCATTCTATCTGCAGCAATTTCCCGTCAGCCGGTTCCTTCCCGGTTGGGAGGATCTTTTGTGGCTGCTGGTGCTTTCATGGATCTGTTCTGTACTTGCATTCAGGCTAACAGCGAATGCACTAAAACATCTATCCGCATTTACCGTCAATCTTACCTACAATCTTGAACCTGTATATGGCATTTTGCTGGCGTTTATGGTGTACAATGAAAATCAGTACCTGAGTCGCTGGTTTTATCTTGGTTTTGCCGTCATAATAGGCGTGTTGGCCTTTCACGTGTTTCTGGTTATCCGATCTGAAAAGCGTGCCAAGGCCCTTCAAGAAGAACTGCATCCTGATGAGAAGATAACATTGTAGCTGTATGTCTAACTGCCGGGAATCCGGGGTTTTATTTTTTAACCAAAACTTTCTGAAAGATGATCAGAACGACTTTATTTCTTTTGTTCTTACTGCCGGTTCATTTCGCACTGGCACAAAAAAAACCACTTGATCATACGGTGTATGATGGCTGGCAAAATATTGGTCAGCGCTCGATCAGCAATGATGGCAAATGGGTCGTGTATAACGTGAATGTACAGGAGGGCGATAACGAGCTTGTTATTCAATCCGCAGATGCGTCGTACAGGAAAACGATCGCCCGTGGCGCTGATGCCACTATTACCGAAGATAACAGGTTTGTGATCTTCAGGATCTCTGCACCTTTCAAAGAGGCAAGAGAGGCCCGCATCAAAAAGAAAAAAGCTGACGAGAGCCCGAAAGATTCTCTGGCAATTCTTGAATTAGGCAAGGATAGCATTTGGAAGATGGCCCGCGTTAAATCTTTCAAAACACCTGATAAAGCATCAGGCTGGCTGGCGTATCATCTGGAAAAAGCAATCGAAGCTCCATCACGTAATGCAAGACCTGCCGGCAATGAGAAAAGGATCACCGACAGCCTTACACATGTTATCGATTCACTGAAGAACGTGATCTCCGCAATGCCGAAAAAGAAAAGCAACAAAGATGATGATTTCAGTGAGGAGTTTTTAATGACCGATGCTGATGGAGATGAAGTAACTCCTTCCTCTGCTGATGCGGGCAGCGATCTTGTTGTTCGTAATCTCAAAAACAATGAGCAGAAGACCTTTCGGTTCATACTTGAATATCAGTTCAATGAAAAGGGAACAAAACTCGTGATGGAGCAGGCGCGTAATCCGAAAGATTCAACGAGCAAGCCACATGTGTTGTTGTATGATCTAACCAGGAATAAGCTGGACACAATCGCGACCAGCGGGAACGATTTTAAAAATTTTGCATTGTCTGATGATGGTGAGCAACTGGCATTTCTTGCAGAACGCGATGCCAAACCAAAAGACCTGCAGAAGTTCTATAAGCTCTGGTATTATAAAAGTGGAATGGATTCAGCTGTTGTGCTGGTCGATAAAGCAACAGCCGGTATAAAAAGCGGCTTCACTGTCAGTGAATATGGAGCGGTCAGTTTCAGCAATTCCGGCAAGCGCCTCTTTTTTGCAACAGCGCCCATTGCTCCGCCAAAAGATACAACGCTTGTGGAGATGGATCTGGTAAAGCTTGATGTATGGCATTACAAAGATGATTATCTGCAAACGGTTCAGTTGTCAAGGCTTCAGCGTGACCTGCAACAGAATTACATGGCGGTATACGATCTGGCTTCAAAAAAAGTAAATCAACTGGCAACTGAAGAGATCCCAACCGTGTTCCAGAGCGGCCAGGGTGATGGAGATGTTTTCGTTGGAACAAGCGATGTTGGCAGAAGGATCGAAAGTCAGTGGACAGGCGGTACTGTAAAAGATGTGTATGCGATCAACCCGGCAGACGGTTCGAGGAAGCTGATCAAAAAAGAGTTTGATGGAAGTCTCACGCCTGCGTATGTTTCTCCTACAGGAAAAACCATTGTTTGGTACGACAACAAAACCAGGCATTATTTCGCGTATGATGGTGATTCTACACGCAACATCACTGCTAAGATCAAAACATCACTCGCAAATGAGGAAAATGATTCACCGACAGATCCATCTCCTTATGGTATCATGCGCTGGCATAAAGATGAAAGCGCGATCTATATCTATGACAGGTACAGTGTCTGGAAAGTAAGTCCGAAGAATGCGTTTGCGCCAACGATCCTGATCGGCGGACGATCAACCAGAACGAATTATCGTTATCAGCAGGTTGACAGGGACGAACGGGCAATTGAAGATGGTCAGACGATGTTGTTCAGAACCTTCAGTGACCTGACCAAAAAAGCAGGGCTTTGGGAATACAAGATCGAGAATGGAAAGTATAAATTACTGGCCTTAAGCAAAGATTCCACCGTAAGCATTGGTCAGGTTGCGAAAGCAAAAGAGGCGAGTGCATATGTGTTCAGTAAAGAATCTTATACGAATTCTCCTGACCTGTATACTGTAGTGGATTATGGCGCTGCAAAAAAACTGTCATCGATCAACCCGCAGCAGGCATCCTATAATTGGGGTACCGCAGAGCTGTACAAATGGAAAACTTTCCTGGGTAAAACATCGGAAGGTATTTTGTATAAGCCGGAGAATTTCGATTCTACAAAAAAGTATCCTGTACTGTTCTATTTCTATGAAAAGCTTTCAGATGGGTTATATGGCTACCAGGCGCCCTCGCCAACACCAAGCCGCCTGAATATTTCTTTCTTTGTAAGCCGCGGCTATCTTGTGTTTGCTCCCGATATCAGCTATACGATCGGGCATCCGGCAAAAAGTGCTTACGATTATATCGTGAGTGTTGCAAAAGACCTGTCCAGGCACAAATGGGTTGACAGCAAGAACATGGGTATTCAGGGTCAAAGCTGGGGTGGTATACAGGTAGCACAATTGGTTACAATGACCGATATGTTCAAAGCAGCCTGGGCTGGCGCCCCTGTTGCGAATATGACCAGCGCATACGGTGGCATCAGATGGGAGAGCGGTTCAAACCGCCAGTTCCAGTATGAAAGAACGCAAAGCCGTATCGGAGCCACGCTTTGGGAAAAGCCTGAGTTGTATATTGAAAGCTCCCCATTATTCCATTTGCCAAAAGTAAAAACGCCGCTGGTTATCATGGCAAATGATGCGGATGGTGCAGTGCCCTGGTACCAGGGTATCGAGCTGTTTACAGGCATGCGTCGTCTCGGCAAACAGGTATGGATGCTGAACTACAACGGAGAAGCTCATAATCTCGTCCAGCGTAAGAACAGAAAGGATATCCAGATCCGTGAGCAGCAATATTTCGACTGGCTGCTGAAAGGCGATAAGCCTGCAAAATGGATCGTAGAGGGAGTTCCTGCGGTGAAGAAAGGAAAGGATTGGGGGTTGGATGTTGTTAACTGAGTTGAAGGTTTAAGAGAAAAGAGTTTAAAAGTTTAATAGTTTAAGGGGTTAATAGTTTAATAGCATCGCAGAAGCTTGTAACTATTAACCCCTTAAACTATTAAACTTTTTGCTTTTACTCGGCCTTCGTACTGATAAACTTCACCAAACATCTTTTTGCTACAGGCAGCAGGGTTTCATCAACCGGGAACTTCAGTCCGGCTTCAATACAATACACTGCAGGATTGGGCAGCTCGACCCTGCTCTTTATCAGTTCCGATTTCATGTGCTCATAGGTAAATGCAATCCCTCTTCGCCATTCTTCGAGAAAGGACGTCCTCATACTTCTGAACTTTTCATCATGCTTTTCGAAAATGGAAAGACGATAATGGTAGATCAATGTACTTTTTGTATCCGTTGTACTCAGGAAGAAATAACCTTCCTGTGTATCCAGGGGGATCAATCCAACGGGGCTGATATTGATCTTGTCCTCAACAAATTCATAGATACCCGCACCTGTTTGAAGGGTTGATTTCAATGAATCTGCGGCATACTGGATGATATCTTCCAGCTCTTGCATCAATTCCGAATCTTCTATCATTTGCTCATACAGTAATTGCAATTTTTGCATTTGTATGCCGGTCAGTTTCTTGGGAAAATGTTCCTGCAGATAACGCTTGTTCTCCCTGAAGGCAACAAGATTGTTATAATGAAAAACAACATCAGCAAGCTGAGGGTAAAGCTTGTTCTGATCAAAGTACTTATTCACTTCCTGCAGATAGGCGAGTAGGGTATACTTTTTTAGCTCGAAGTCAATATAGCCTTCGGCAAACCAGGTTTCGGATAGTTTTTTCATAAAGGGACATTTACAGGTTCATTCCTCAGTGCAGTTACCCGCGGGTCACTGCACTGCGTATTCCAATTTACAAAAAAGACTTCGGAAAAGAAAGCAGGTTTGAACGAAGATTGTTAAAGTTCCGCTCCGGTTGTTTGGCCGCAGGTGGGATCTTCAGCATTTTTACACAGGTGGATTGGATGATCTTTATTCTTCCATCCTTCCTGCCCGTAAAGACGGTAATGCGGATGGACAGTGAGAATAAAGGTTTATGTATCTGCCGATGTCAGGAGATCTCCTCTGTTATTAAGTTCTCAGCAGCGATAAAATGAAGACCGTAAAAACATTAGTCAAGATTACCTGGTATCCTTTCATTCGGGCTCTTATCTGCGTTAACATCGATCGTGAGTGTTAACTGGAAGAAATGTTTACCCAGACCCGCATTATTGCGGTAGTCATATTGATAAACATAGCCAGGTTGAATAGTGAAGTGTTTGCTTATCTGGTATCCGCCGCCCACGAAAAAGCGGTTGCGTTCAAAGTAAGGTGCTTTATTCGTCAGGAACAGTTCATTAAAGGATCCTAAAAAGAATGTCTTAGGACCTATCTTGGTGTTGTTTATCGGTACTGCGGTATTCAGCCTGTAACGGTATCGCTGGCGGAAACCCGTCGTAAACCAGCGCTGTTCGATCCGGTAGCGATGCTCGAACTTAATTCTTTCCAGGTAATGGTTCATGGTCAGTTGTTGCCATAAACGTGTTTCATGGGCAGAGATGGGCTTTACAAAATTTCCTCCATCAGAATAGGTTTGATAATCTCCCAGGCCCAGTAATACTACGAAGTTTTTATTAAGCGCATAAGATACGCCGCCTTTCACTTCATGATAAAAGTGATCGTTGTAAAAGGATTGGGAACGAAGTTGCAATTCGTTGTAAAACCCCCATTTCTCAGATAGTGTTACTCTTGTTGTGATCACATTCCATGATCCAAAATGTGACCGTTGAGCACATAAACTTCCCGTAGACAATGCCAGGATTGTCAGCAGCCAGATACGCATCGTGATTTTGCAGTTTTAAAAAGTCGCGGTGCAAAACTAAGCTAAGAGTTGACAGGAGGGGAAGGAGGGGGATAGATTTTTTTTCAAAAGCAAAAGGGGCAGAAAGAATAAGCTACTCTTTTTGCCCCTTTTGCTCTTTTTATCTCTTAACTACTAGACTTCGCGGTCGGAGTTGAAGTTTTCGAGTTCTTTCGCCACAGCTGTCAGGAATGTTGCGCCGAGGCTTCCGTCAACTATGCGATGGTCGTAGCTCATGGAGAGGTACATCATGTGGCGGATAGCGATACTGTCACCATGCGGACTTTCCACTACAACCGGTCTTTTCTTAATGGCGCCAACAGCCAGGATGGCTACCTGTGGCTGGTTGATGATAGGAGTACCCATCAGGCTTCCGAAAGTTCCAACGTTTGTCAGGGTAAAGGTACCGCCCTGGGTATCATCTGCTTTAAGCTTGCCATTACGTGCATTTTCGGCGAGCGTGTTCACCTGTTTGGAAAGGCCTACCAGGTTTAGCTGGTCTGCGTTCTTGATCACAGGAACGATCAGGTTGCCGGTCGGCAGCGCGGTTGCCATACCAATATGAATATCCTTTTTAACGATGATCTTATCACCATCCAGCATACTATTGATCAGCGGAAATTTCTTGATGCATTTTACCACCGCTTCAATAAAGAGAGGGGTAAAAGTGATCTTGGTGCCTTCTCTTTTTTCAAATTCTTTTTTCACTTTATCGCGCCAGAGTACCAGGTTCGTTACATCGGCTTCGGTAAAGCTTGTCACGTGCGGGCTGGTGTGTTTGCTGCGGACCATATGGTCTGCAATCAGCTTGCGCATGCGATCCATTTCAATGATCTCAACATTTCCGCCATAGCTTACCGAAGGTGCTGAAGTTTCTGTTTTCACCTGTGCCGGTAACTGAGCGGCCTGTTGTTGCTGCGGCTGACTGACCGCTGTGTGGGTTTGCGGAGCATTTGTTCTGTTTTGAATATACTCCAGGATATCTTTTTTGGTTACCCTGCCTTCGTTGCCTGATCCCGGAATGTTTTCCAGTTCAGTCATGCCGACTCCTTCGTTGGCTGCAATATTCAATACCAGCGGGGAGTAGAAGCGGTTGATATGTCCATTTGTGGCGGCTGGTTTAGCAGCCGCTGCAGGCTGCGTCACCACTGCTTTCTGGCTGACAACCGCCGGGGCCTCTTTTTCCTGAGGTACCGAGGTTGCAGGGGGTGGCGTAGCGGGAGCGGAAGAGGCGGTTTCTGCAGCGCCTGTTTTGATACGTGCGATCACAGCGCCGATAGGCACCACATCGTTCACTTTATAAAGAAGCTCTTCGATCGTGCCTTCCGCCGTACTGGGTACCTCGCTATCTACCTTGTCGGTAGCGATCTCAAGTACGGTTTCATCCATACCTACATGATCACCAGTTTGTTTATGCCATTTCAGGATAGTCGCTTCCATGATGCTTTCTCCCAGTTTTGGCATTATAAGATCCACTAAAGCCATAGTTTTTTTATTTGATATTCAGCCTGGTATGTGTGCTTTTCAGCAGCAGGTAAAACAGGCAAGCAATGATGACCGGCCAAAGGTAATGAATTGAAAATAATCAACCGATCAGGTGTTAGTCAGAATAAATTTCCGCAGCAGGTTCAATGCGTTAGCGGTTGCCATCATGATGTTCCGCTGCCGGTCGAACCGCAGGTTCAGCTTGTGGGTGATAACATTTCCCCTGCCCGCCACAGCGATCCAAACGGTGCCGACAGGCTTTTCCTCACTTCCCCCGCCGGGGCCCATGATCCCGGAAATGGCCAGTGCATAGTCTGTTTTCAATTCCTGTAAAGCTCCGGCAGCCATTTCCTTTACCGTTTCCTGACTTACAGCGCCAAATTGTCTAAGCGTTTCTTCGTTTACATGAAGAAGATCCTGTTTAACGGCATTGGCATAGCTAACAACACTTCCTTTGTAATGCGCGGAGGAACCCGCTACACTTGTAATAAGATGTGCGATATAACCTCCCGTACAACTTTCGGCAGTTGCAACGGTCTGATTGCGCTCCGACAGGATTTTACCTATTACTACTTCCAGTGGCTCATCTTCACCGGAAACAAGAAATTCGCTCACCCTTGTTTTGAGCTCTTCGAAATAGGGTAGTAGCTCTTTTTCAACCAGTTCCTTATCAGGCCCTTTGGAGGTCAGTCTCAATTTTACCATTCCATAACCCGGCAGGTATGCCAGTTTGATATGTGCCGGAAGGCTGGCTTCAAAATCGACCAGTTTTTCTGCGATCATGGATTCTCCCTGTCCGAAAGTAAACGCGGTGCGATGTACGATCGCCTGTAGCACCATGTGCTGAAGGAGGTAGGGGATCACCTGTTCCTGCATCAGCCCTTTCATCTCATGAGGTACGCCAGGGAGCGAAATAAAGATGGCATCATTCTTTTTGAACAGCATGCCGGGCGCCGAGCCCCAGGTATTGTGCAGGACCGTTGCCACGTCCGGAACTTCCGCCTGTTTCAGGTTTCGTTCCAGGATCGGACCGGGGCGGCGGTAAACTTTTTCAAACAAATATTTTACATGGGCCAGCACGTTTTCATCGACCACAAGCTTGCCTCCGAAATATTCCGCCAGTAAGGGCTTGGTGATATCATCCGCAGTCGGTCCAAGTCCGCCGGTGATGATGATCAGTTTCGATATCCGGCTTTCTTCATCCAGCGCATTTACGATATCGTCCCATACATCACCAACGGCAACGCGGCGGCGCACCCAGATGCCTATTTTGTTTAATTCCTGCCCGATGAAGGCGCTATTCGTGTCTATTGTTTGCCCGATCAGCAATTCATCGCCTATCGTGATAATAGATGCATTGATTGTATTACCCAAGTGAGATGATTTTGTGGCAAAGTTACAGGGGTTTGATAAAGAAATCAGGTCATTTTGCGGCTGTTATCTTTATCAGCCTTTCGTGCCGACGGAGACAGTATTTCAAAAAGCAATGACGGGTTTAATAATGTGTCAAATTTCTCATTTTCCGGCAGCAACTCTCGGCAGATGCTTTGTTTCCGCGGCGCGCTCCCTCGCCAGGTATTCATCGGCTTCATCCTGTTGTATATTGGCGGCGGTTCTTTAACTTCATTTTCCATATTTCATTCTAATGTGGTTTAGTTACGGAATTTCCCGAAAGTTTATTCGATGGCCGATATCAAAAAACATATACCTATTAATCGAGATACCCCATACCAACTAGCAGCAATAGCTTCCATACAAATGCTGCAATCGGCCATCAGTCATCGGCCATCGAGCTACTGTAGAAAGATATCTTAACTAAACGGCATTGTATTTCAAACCTAGTTATAAACCATGATCCATCAAATGTGTTCCAACGTGAAAAGGATGTTTTTCTACATGAGTTTGCTGATGATTTCCTCAACAGTTTTTGGGCAAAACACAACAACGCATGTACAGGATGCTTTCCGGCAATTTGAATCAGATGATCAGGTGAAACACGCATTGGTTTCATTGTATGTCATAGATGCAAAAACCGGAAAGGTTGTATTCGACAGGAATAGTCAGATTGGGCTCGCTCCGGCGTCCACACAGAAGATCATTACCAGCGTTACGGCATTTGAGCTACTTGGGAAAGATTACCGGTATAAAACAAATTTTGGTGTCACTGTCGTACCTGAAGGACAGGTGTTGTATGTGAAAGGTTCAGGCGATCCAACCCTTGGTAGCTGGCGCTGGGAAAACACCAAAGAAGAGCAAGTGACAAACCGGATAAAGAAAGCTATCGGGGTGAATGCATCAACCATACGCAATGTCCGCTTTGATACAACAGGTTGGAGCGATACAGGTACTCCGGACGGCTGGATCTGGCAGGATATCGGTAACTATTACGGTGCCGGTGCGGGTAGTTTGAACTGGCGGGAGAATCAGTATGATCTTATACTAAAAGCAGGCCCCAATACCGGCGATCCCGTTGAAGTAGTGAAAACCGAACCCAGGCTTTACGCAGATACGGTCTTCTCTATGGCAACTGCCGGCCCTAAAGGATCAGGTGATAATGCCTACATCTACAAACCCGGTGAACGCTATGCAAAATATGGAACGATTGCCGGCTCTGTGGTGAAAGGAACCATTCCCGCCGGAGAATCAGCATTCAGGATCTCAGGGTCGATGTTAAACCCTTTCAGTGAATTCAAAAGTTTGTTTTTTCGTACGACTAAGAACGGATATGAAGCAGCAGGTCTTGAAGATTTTATTGCCAAACCCGGCACAGGTGTGGTTTATCTCCATGAGGAAGTTTCTCCGCCACTTGACTCCATCATTTACTGGTTCAATAAGAAAAGTATCAATCTCTATGGTGAAGCACTCATCAAAACGATCGGTTTCGAGAAGAATAAGAAAGGATATACGCGTGAAGGAATTAAGATCCTTCGTTCATTCTGGAAAGAAAAGGGACTTGACGATGAAGAGCTGAATATGGTGGATGGTTCCGGGCTCTCTCCGTTGAACCGGGTAACCACTCACGCACAGGTGACTATTCTCCACTATGCGAAAGCAAGATCATGGTATCCCTCTTTCTATGCTGCGCTACCGGAATACAACGCCATGAAGATGAAAAGCGGAACCATCAGCGGGGCGAAAGGCTTCTGCGGTTATCACAAAGCAAAGGATGGCAATGAATACATCTTTTCTTTCCTGGTGAACAACTACAGCGGCACAGCATCATCGCTGGTGAATAAAATGTATAAAGTGCTGGACGTACTGAAATGATCTGCTAAAAGCCAAACTTGCTGAAGGCGCTCAGGTCCATTTCGATCAGCCAGGGAGAAGCCAGTGCGGCCACCCATATAAGGAAGATAAAGATCTTGCCCGCGATCGATACGTCCTGGATCAGGTGGCGGTGCAGCAGACTCTGTATCGTGGTCATTACTTTTTCTTCTCTTTCGCTGTATTGATATGGAGGCCCGGGGTTCAGATTTTTAAAATCCGCGTGTTCCTCGATCAGGATCTTACGCATTTCCCAATAGTCTCTATCAGACATTTCTTCGTAGGAAACATCTGCATTGATATCAGATTCATCGATCCGCTTGTCGAGCGTATTCATTTGCGAATCTCCCCTCAACCGTAAAAGCATCATTACCGGGAAAATCAGAAGAATGTAATGGATCTTCCATGCGGCAAGGCACATCAGGGCGATCGAAACGAAGACAAAGATCTTGCTTAAAATGCCATCCTCATCCAGGAAGACCCGGTTAAGCAATTGCCCTCCGTCGAGCGGATAAATGGGCAACAGGTTGATCAGGTTCAGGAAAATGAGGAATGCCGCGATCTGTGAAAGTGCTACATTGAACGGAAAGTAAGATTGCTGTGTGTACTGTTCCAGCAATAAAAAACCGATGCCGAGGATCATACCGGGTAATGGACCCGCCAGTAATATCACCGCCGATTGCTTTTGCGAAACCTCTCTTTTTGATCCCGATACATATGCGCCGAGCAGAGGAATAAAGAAAATGCCAAGATCCCGGTAACGGTAATATTTCATCGCAAAAAAATGCCCGAGCTCATGCATGAGCACAATACCCGTGACCACGAGCAGCATTTTGTAGCTATTGAAAATGTAATAACCGAGAACGAGATAGGCGGCCAGGCTTACGGCGGATTGCAGCCAGACATTGACCGGCTTTTTCTCCCGCGTAAATTTTGGCGGATAAGTTACTTCAGCCGCAGCAGAAGCGATCGGTTGTTCTTCAGGAATTCCGTGGGTGGATATTGGATTATGCTCCATCGCTTAAAATTAGTAAAAAAAAGGCTGAAGTTTTTCCTGTAATTTTTCCGGCATGGACGACCGTTTCATCGTCTTCGCTTCCATAAAATATAGGATCACTTTACCCGTAACGAGCAATTCGCCTTTTTCATTGTACACTTCCTGGTGGAATTCTATTTTATGATGGGCAGGCAATTCTTTCAGTATAACCCTGACCGTCAGCAGGTCGTCATACAATGCCGGCCGCAAATACCGGCACTGTACTTCGATCACAGGCATGATCGTGCCCATTTTCTCCATATCTGCGTAAGTGAAACCCAGTTCGCGGATCGCTTCCGCACGGGCTACTTCAAAATACTGGAAATAATGACCGTGATAAACCACGCCCATCTGGTCTGTCTCGGCGTAGCGAACCCTGACCTTTGATTCTGTAACAAACATTTTACAATTATTTTCCGATCATCGCATCAACACTAAAGCGGCCCGGGCCAACAAAAAGAATTCCCACGAAGATCGTCAGGTATAATGCCGCTGTTTCTCCGTCACCGAATATTTGTCCCTTATGTGCTATAAATACAGCTACTGACATCGCAATGATCAGGGGAATACAGGCAAAGCGCGTCAGCAGCCCTAAAATGATCAGTGCTGCACAAAAAAACTCCGCAAAAATTGTCAGGGACAGCGAAAGCGTGCTACCAATATGAAAGGGATCTGAAAACTTTGCAGACATTTTGCTAAACTTCATCAATTTCCCATACCCGTGCGGTATCATCATGGCACCGGCAGCCACCCGAAGCAACAGCAAAGAGAAGTTGAACGCCCCATCAGAATAGTTTGTGCTGAATAGTTTTTTCATAAAGAACGATTGATTTTGGTGTCGGGTGCAATTTATGCAAAATGTTGTGACGAATTATCGGTGACCGTTGACCGTTCACCGTTCACCGTTGTCCGTTGACCGTGGTGTCTGCAAACGTGATCGATAAACTTTATTGTATCCGCTAAACCCGGTCAACGGATAACGGACAACGGATAACGGACAACGGATAACGGACAACGGACAACGGATAACGGACAACGGTCAACGGACAACGATTCCAGTAGTTGACCAACAATAAAATGTTAAACATCTCTCATAAACAGACTTTTCCACACCTGTTGAGATGATCTTGGATCAAAACTTGAAATAATTTTGAATATTGCAACGTTTAGTCAACAACGGTTTTTAAAGGATATCCTTCATGAAGCAATCTATTTTACTGGCCCTGGCCACTATCTGTGGCGGAGCAGTGTTTGCGCAACAAACAGCTTATTACACTGACCCCGACACCAAATTCAAAGAAGCTAAGGAGTATTTCCAGCGGGAACAATACAGCCTTGCTTATCCGTTGCTGAAAGAGTTAAAACAATCGGTGAAGGAGACGGATATAGCCAATCACCCTGTGACGGTTCAGGAGATCAACTACTACGCAATCGCCTGTGGTTTGAAGCAGGATGAAGGCAGCTCCGAAACGCAGGCGATCGCCTATATCGCCCAGGAAAAGAATACAGCCCGTGTTCAGATGATGAACTACCAGCTGGCAGAATACTATTTCCGCCGCAAGGAGTTTCAGAAAGCGATCAGCCGCTATGAAACAGCGAATATCGCCAACCTGAGCAATAAGGAGATCGCCACGATGAAATTCCATCAGGCATATTCTTATTTCACACTCCAGCAATTCGCCCAGGCCAAACCTCTTTTCAATACCATCCGCAGCATCAAGGACGATCCTAATTATCTTGATGCAAATTATTATTATGGCTTTCTCGCTTTCCGGGACCGCCAGTATAATGATGCCTTACAAAGCTTCCGGATCGTGGAGAATGAAAAGAACTACGCAACAGTCGTTCCGTATTATATCGCCCAGATCTATTATATACAGGGGAAAAAGGACGAAGCACTGAAATATGCCGAATCAAAGATCAAGACCGGCCAGTCACAGTACTACGATCTTGAAATGAAACAGATGATCGGGCATGCCTACTTTGAAGCCAGGGAATATGCAAAAGCTCTTCCTTACCTGGAGGATTATGTGAAAAGATCGGAGAAGGTCCGCCGCGAAGACCTGTACGAGCTTTCTTATTGCTACTACCAGGTGAATCAGCTTCCCAAAGCCATCGAAGGCTTCAGGCAGCTGAGCGGAAAACAGGATACACTTAGTCAGCACGCCATGTATCTTTTAGGAGATGCATACCTGAAAACAGGTCAGAAGACCAATGCACGGAACGCATTCCTGTTCTGCGCATCCAACAGCAGCGATAAAAAGCAGCAGGAGATCTCCCGGTTCCAGTTTGCAAAACTTTCCTATGAACTGGGCTTCCCCGATGAAGCATTGAACGGCTTCAAAACATTCGTTACAGATTATCCCAATTCTACCTATATCACCGAAGCAAAAGACCTGCTGGTGGCGGTATTGGCGAATACAAATAACTATCGCGAAGCAATTACACTGCTGGACGGTATGAAAGACCCGACGCCCAATGCGAAGCGTCTTTATCCGAGAATTCTGTATGGCCGCGCAACCGAACTGATCAATGATGGTCAGCTTCCCGAGGCAAATACCCTGCTTGATAAAGCACTGAAAGATCCCAGCAATGGCAGCGTACTGCCACTGATCAATTTCTGGAAAGGAGAGATCGCCTACCGTCAGAATAAACTGGATGATGCCATTAAATTCTACAACGCCTATGTAAGCGGAGGCGCACCTTCCAGCGGCGAAGCAAACCTGACCCACGCCCGCTATAACCTCGGATACTGCTACCTCAGAAAAGAAAACTATGCCGCATCAAGGGACTTCTTTGAGCCATTATCCAGAACTGCAAGTATCAGTTCAGATGAATTGACGCAGGACGCCTATCTGCGTACGGCAGACTGCTACTATATGGAGCGTAATTATGCAAAGGCAAAAACGATGTATGATAACGTGATCAGATATTCATGGCCTTCGGAAGATTATGCGACGTTCCAAAGCTCCATGATCTCGGGTATCAAAAGCCCTAAAGACAAGATCAGCCTGCTGAATACGATGAACAGGAAATTCCCTTCTTCAGCACTGGTGACAGATGCCAATATGGAGATCGCGAATACTTATATGTCTGATGAAAAGTTCAATGAGGCGATCCCTTTCCTCAATAACGTGATCAAAGGTTCCGGTAATGCAAGTCTGAAACCACAGGCTTATCTGAAGCTCGGTACGGCTTACTACAACCTGAACAACAATACTGCGGCATTAGCACAATACAAAACACTGGTTTCACAATATCCCAATTCACAGGAAGCAGAAGATGCGTTGGATAATGTAAAAACTATTTACATCCAGGCAGGCAATACAGATGAATATTCGAACTTCATGCGCCAGGCAGGTAAGCCGATCAGTGTGAGCGCAGAGGATTCATTACTGTATACAGCTGCAGAGACACAGCTGAGCAACAATAATACTTCTGCCGCCTTAACGTCCCTGAACAACTATCTCGCGAAGTTCCCGAATGGCGCGTATGCGATCGATGCGAATTTCTACCGCGCAGAGATCTATAATGATAAGAAAGACTGGAAGAACGCACTCGCGGGCTATGAACCTGTAGCAGCGCAGGCACCAAACAAATATGCTGAACGCGCGATCCTCGAAGCCGCACGCATTCAATTTTTCGAAATGAAGAATTATCAGCTGGCAGAGAAATACTACGGGCAACTCGCACAAGAGGCAAGCAGCCAGCAGAACCGCCTGGAAGCAATGCGCGGATTACTGCGTAGCCAGTATCAGTTACAAAAATGGACTGAAGCTGCCGCCAATGCGAAAGAGCTGACGACGCAGAAAAACGCAAGCACAGATGATAAGGCACTTGCCAATATGGCTATCGCAAAATCTTACGAATTAAGCAAACAATATGATCAGGCAATTGCCAGTTTCAAATCTGTGATACAGCTGACAAAATCAGCACTCGCCGCTGAGGCGCGCTATGGCGTTGCCAATGGATGGTTCCAGTTGAATAAACTTAGCGACGCTGAAAAAGCTGCATTTGAAGTGATCAATAAATCCGGTTCGTATGATTTCTGGATCACAAAAGCATATATCCTGCTGGGCGATATTTACTTCAAACAGAAAGATTACTTTAATGCGAAAGCAACATTCCAGAGCGTAGTAGATAATACTGTGGAGCCAAACCTCAAAGCGGAAGCTCAGTCAAAACTCAGCCAGGCCATAGACGAGGAAAGCAAAAGCAGCAAGATAGGAGGACAATGATCAATCAATAAAAAATGAAGATGAAACACGTCCGGATTATATTATTGGTGAATGCAATGCTGCCTGCAATCTTTGCAGCAGCCCAGAGAGATACGATCAGGAATAAATCGGTGGATATCACCTCCGCTTTCAAACCTGAATTAAAGGCTTCGGCCAAGATCAATTTCAATGCTGCGCCGCCTGTGGCCGATACCGCAAAGCCGCGCCTGCAATATGATATACCTAACCCAAACCTACTGTTTGCCTATCAGCCGGGATCATTGAAGCCACTGGCTTTGCAGATCGATTCCATTGGCAAATTCAATAACAGCAATTATATCAAAGCTGGCTTCGGTAGCCTGCGCACTCCGTACATACAGGGTGGGTTCTCCTTTGGAGACGGCACAAATGCCGGATTGAATATCTATGCGAAACACGTTTCTTCCCAGGGCAAAGAAGAGTTCAAGGACTTCAGCAATACAGACGTAAAACTGAGCGGTTATTATAAATCCGCTAATAACCTGGAATGGAATGCAAGCCTGGGTATGAAGCAGGATAAGACCTATAAGTATGGCTTTGAACCCAAGCCCCAGTCTTACCCGAATGACTCACTTCGTGTGAGTTATCAAACACTTACAGCCAGGGTGAACATGCATAATATCAATCGTACTGCATTCGGTCTGGATTATTCGCCCACTATTTCACTGAGCTTTTTCAACGACAAGCTGAAGAATCATGAAAGCAATGCGGTGGTGGATTTGCCATTGCAAAAGAATCTTGGCGACCAGGTGTCGATCAACCTTGGTTTGACCTTCGATCTTACCCGGTTGTCTCCTGATAATAAGAATATAGAAAGGGTGAACAATAACATGTGGTATATTTCTCCGGCAGTCCTGTATCACACATCCACCTTACGCCTTCAGGGTGGGATCCGTCCATCATGGGATAACGGCGAATTCAAGATGTTCCCGAATATCCTGGCGGAAGTTGGGACCGATGACCAGCGCTTCACTTTCCAGGCGGGATGGACCGGTTACCTGCGCAAAACAAATTATCAGACACTTGCTTCACAGAACCCATGGTTGTGGCTGCCTACTGACCAGCGTAACACCTGGATAGAGGAGCGTTATGCGGGATTCAAAGGATCGTTGGGTGATCATTTTACCTACAGCGCAAAAGTGGCCTTCAATAAGCTCAATCACCAGTCTCTATTCATCAACGATACAACGGCAGCCGGCGATGGAAAATCGTTCAATGTAGTGTATGCTGACCGTGTCAACGTACTCAATCTTGGTGGCGAACTGGGGTACAATGTGGAGGAGAAATTCTCCGTGCTGGCAAGTCTGAACTTCAATCAGTTCACCGGCATCCGCGGTCAGCAGAAAGCCTGGGGAATGATCCCGGTTGAATTCAACACCGCGATGCGTTTACAGGTGATCAAAGACCTCTGGATCAAAACTGACCTCTTTGCCTGGAAGGGGCCACGATACCTCAAAAAGGATGGCACTGACGGGGTAATGGGTGGTGCATTCGATCTGAATGCCGGGCTGGAGTTCCGGATCACCAAAAATGTAAATCTCTGGACACAATTCAATAATATTTTCAACAAAGAATACCAGCGTTGGAATCAATATCGTGTATACGGCTTTAATTTTGTCGGCGGTATCATATATTCGTTCGATTAAAAAAGGCAGAACATGTTCAATGAATTGTATCAGTATCTGGTGTTGCACCGGCAGGTAAGCCTCCCGGGAGTGGGTGTGTTCCAGCTTGAACGCAAGCCTGCAGACCTTGATTTTGCCAATAAGATGATCCAGCCACCTTCCTATACGGTAGCACTGCATCATGGAAATGAAGGCATTCCCGCGAAACAGCTCAACTGGTTTGCAGATCTCCTCGGCATTCCCGGAGCTGAGGCTGCTGATACGATCAGCAGGTTTACAGCCCAGCTGAAAAACGAGATCGTCAATGGTAAAAAGATGCAATGGGCCGGCATCGGTACGCTTTCAAAAGGACTTGCCGGCGAGATCCGTTTTGAGGCCGAATTGAAAGATAGCCCCGCAGGAGAACCGGTTCCCGCAGCCAAAGTATTACGTGAGAAAGCCGCACATACCGTAAGGGTGGGAGAGCAGGAAAAGACTTCGGAGGAAATGATCGAATTCCTTCAGCCTGCAGAAAAGAAACGATCTTACGAATGGATCATTACTCTGATCGTTGCCATACTCGCGCTCGCTTTCCTGGTTTGGCATTTTATGCAAACAGGACTGGGTAGTTCCACCGGCAACCAGCAGAGAGTACAGACGCAGCAGGGGGCTGTTTTTACTGAAACCCGTCTTTGACGACGATCGACCTGATTATACGATCCTCCTTCATTATTGAAGGAGGATTTTTTTTTGAACGGGAGCTTATAAACATCCGGCCATTAGCAAGCATTCATTAGCGAGCATTCAGTATTTTGCATGCTTTATGGCAACAACGATCCATTATACAACATGCCCTGTCTGTGGTGCTGCTGATTTCAGGAGCTTATGGAAGGCGAAAGATTATACGGTAAGCGGTGAGTTATTCGATATCGTGGCCTGCACTTCGTGCACACTGGCGTTTACACAGGATGTTCCGGATACGGAAAGCATAGGTCCTTATTATAAGTCGGAGAATTATATTTCCCATTCCAACACGTCCAGGGGCCTTGTGAACAGTATTTATCATGCCGTAAGAAAAAGAACCCTCGCCGCCAAGCGAAAACTGATCATCTCTGCCACTGGCAAACAACAGGGTAACCTGCTGGATGTAGGCAGTGGTACGGGCGCATTTGTTCACGAAATGAAGCAACATGGCTGGCAGGTCACCGGCCTCGAACCGGATGCTGATGCAAGAGCAGTGGCTTTGAGCGACTACAAGCTGCAGCTCACCGATATCAATGAATTCTATCAACTGCCTGCAGGTAAATTCGATGCCATTACACTCTGGCATGTGCTGGAACATGTTCATGATCTGCATGCATACGTGCAGCAATTAAGAAATCTGCTCACCGATAAAGGCCGCCTTTTTATCGCAGTTCCTAACTATACTTCAAAAGACGCACAGGATTATAAAGAGTACTGGGCCGCCTTCGATGTGCCCCGCCATCTCTATCATTTCTCTCCTGCTTCGATACAGGTGCTGATGCAGAAGAACGGGTTGAAAGTAATTGAACATAAACCCATGTGGTACGACAGCTTTTATATTTCACTTCTCAGCAGCAAGTACAAGAATGGCCAGACCAACTGGCCCGGCGCTGCCTGGAGCGGGTTCACTTCGAACCTGAAAGCCTTAGGTGACGTGAAGAAGTGCAGTTCGGTGATTTATGTAATAGGGAAGGGGGATCGTTGACCGTTGACCGTTGTCCGGAGTTCAAGGGAGGTGGAATAGAATTGCATCTTCGTATACAAATTAAAAGAAGGGGGGTATCGTTTAAAAACGATACCCCCCTTCTTTTAATTTGTGTCGGACAACGGACAACGGACAACGGACAACGGACAACGGACAACGGACAACGGACAACGGACAACGATCACTCCTTACTCTCCCAACTGCACCTCATACAACTCCGGCCATCTCTTTCCGGTGATGTAGATCTTTTTGGTGGTGCTGTCGAAGGCGATCCCGTTAGGGACGTCGGCAGCAGGGTCATTTGCTTTGACGCGGTTCCAGATATTGGTAAGGTCGATTTTGCCGACGATGGACCCGCTGCCGGGTTCGATCTTCAGGATATAAGGAGCCTGCCACTGGTTGGCGTACAAAAAGCCATCGATATATTCCAGCTCATTCAGATTGAAGGATAAGCTACCGTTCTCGGTGATCGTTTGGGTACGCTGTAACTGGAACGTGGAAGGGTTATAATAATAGATATTGCTGCTGCCGTCACTCACAAGAAGGTCTTTCCCATCGGTGGTAATGCCCCAGCCCTGCGTATTGATGCTGAATTCCTTAACTTTTTTAAAGTCTTTCAATGTATAGGCAAATACCACTTTTTCCTGCCAGGTGAGCTGGTAGATCGTGTCATGGAGGATCGTGATGCCCTCACCGAAATACTTAGCATCGAGTGGGGTCTTTTTCAGGATCTTACCGGTTGTAATATCTGTTTTTAGCAAATGGGAGTGACCGTACTCTCCGGTACCCTCATACAGGTCGCCATTATATACAACGAGCCCCTGGGTAAAGGAAGAGGTATCGTGGGGATAGGTATTCAGGATCGAGTAGCTGATGGATTTTGGTGAATTGCGCTGCGGAGCGGGGTCGGCCGTTTTGCTGCCGCCATCACCTGCGTTTTGATCACCGTTGGTACATGCTGAAAAGAGAGCAACGATAGTGGTAAAAAAGAAGATTTTTTTCATAATTGTCGTCTGTTAATGAGGCCTGAAGTGCCGCGAAATTACGTTGTAATCCGGATGCTTAAAAGCAAAAAAACGTTAGTATTCCCGCTGTTACCGGCGTTGCCCTGGTATGTGTCTGTCCGGGTCTCTTAAAAAGAACGGTGAAATGGTGGGTGAAACGCTCAAACACGGGGGCCACCTGCCCGAAAAGTCATGGTAATCGGTCATTCCTCCCCGGATCCTCCTCTTTGCCTCCTCTTTGCCTCCCCGAAACCTCCTCTTTGGCTATCCGGCAGCCGGGGAAGAACAGCGAAGGATGAACGGAGGATGGCACCAAAAATAAGCTTTCGGCTGACCAGCAAAGCACTCCTGACCGGCAGCAAAACCCGGTAAACGACCGTCCCAGACCCACATGCGACGATTTTAGCGCTAGTAATTCTACGTGTTTTCACGTTCCAGGTATGAGGAAAGTGTTAGTCAATGAGAAAAGGACAAAAGAAAGACTCAATATGGGTAGAAATACGAAGGGGATTTTCTAAAAACTTTCAGGTTTAGATTATATATTTGACCCGAGGTCATTGGACCAGAATCTCAACCCTTCGAAATCATATCCCTTCGAATACCTTATTTCCCAAATCCTTTTTATTGTTTTCCAGATCCAGTGAATGCTGGTGGTAGCTTATTGCTATGCGCCAATGTTTAATGTTCACTCATGCGGAATTTATTTATAGGAATCATGCTGCTATTGGTGGCAATGAGCCCTGTAATTGCGCAACCGACCTGCTATTCGTTTGATTACCGGCAGGATGCCTTGCGGGCAAACCCGGTCTTATCGGATGTTGTCCAACAGGTAGAACAATTCATACAAACTCAGGGAGAAGCTGCTTTTCCAACCCAGACCACGTCACGGGGAAAGCCTGTTATTACCATACCTGTAGTCGTACACGTTCTGTATAACAAACAGAATGAGAATGTTAGCGAGCAAGCAATTAAGAACATGATCGAAACACTGAACCTGTGTTTCCGCAGACTGCATCCAGATACGATAAAAACGCCTGCCCGGTTCTGGAAATTATCGGCTGATACGGAAATTGAATTCCAGCTCGCGAGCTCTGATCCGCAGAAACGGGCCACGAATGGGATCGTCAGGAAATATTCCGCCAGAACTCAGTGGGATATGGATGATAAGATGAAATTATCCAGCCAGTCTGGTGATGACGCCTGGGATCCATCCAGTTATCTCAACATCTGGATCTGTAATGTCCGTTTCATTTCAGGGTATTCCAGTGTTCCCGGAGATGCCGCGGTAAATGATGGTATTGTACTCGCAACCGGGGCATTAGGCAAAGCAATCGTTCATGAAGTAGGGCACTGGCTTGGGCTTAAGCATATCTGGGGCGATCAGTACTGCGGGGATGATGGCGTTGCCGACACGCCGCAGCAGGCTACCGGAACGCCAGGTTGCCCCTCCGGGATCCGCCCGTCTTGTAATAATGGCCCGGATGGCGATATGTATATGAACTATATGGACCAGACACAGGATGCCTGCGTAAATATGTTCACCCTTGGCCAGAAGAAACGGATGCTCGCACTGTTTCAACCCGGAGGCGTCCGTTACTCATTATTTGCATCCAAAGGCCTGGACGAACCGCTTTACACCGAAATCCCCTTACCAGTAGATCCGGTGGAACCTGTAAAGGAAGAACAAACACAGGCTCTTGTCTATCCAAACCCTGCCCGCCAGGATATAACGATAGATCTGGGTAATGACCAGCAATGGATCGGTAAAGTGATCAATATCGCGAATTCACAGGGACTGGTTGTTATGCAGCAATCCATCAAAGCAACGGTACAGAAAATAGATATCAGCAAACTCCCTCCAGGCATGTATTTCATCCTGGGTAAAAGGGAAGACGGAGCTGTTATCAAAAAGAAATTCCTCAGGCTGGGAGATTAACGAAGGCAAAGAGTATAGAGCGTATAAGTAAAAGGAGGTTTCCGTTCAGGAGACCTCCTTTTACTTTTTATACTGTGGCTAGTATTGGGACAGAAGGGCTATTCTTTTTTCAATCGGAGGATGCGTTGCAAACAGGTTATCCCAGCAAGCAGATTTGTGGATAGAGGGTTTTGGGTTATCAATGAATAGCTGGGCCACATCACGGCTTTCGACAGCTTCTATCAGTGGATCGCCTGATATTTTGCGAAGTGCGGACGCAAGGGCATAAGGTTTCTTTGTAAGGTCTGCGGCGCCGGCATCGGCGA
The DNA here is from genome assembly GCF_022012415.1 of Terrimonas ginsenosidimutans. Lineage (GTDB taxonomy): Bacteria > Bacteroidota > Bacteroidia > Chitinophagales > Chitinophagaceae > Terrimonas_A > Terrimonas_A ginsenosidimutans. Next base: position 60,347 of record NZ_JAKLTR010000020.1, on the reverse strand, counting down.
GGTATTCCCGCTTGCGACTGATCCCAAAACGGAGCAGGATGGAGATCAGGTAGGCGATAGCGGTTATCACGATCGCAAACAGGATTATGGCGCCTCCTCCTTTACTGTCTTTATCACTTTTTCTTCCGGTAAAGCGAAGGCCCCTGAACGCAAGCTCCGCAAGAAAGGAAAAGATCCCAACGAATATAATGGAGACGATCAGCAGCCGGACGTCCCTGTTGCGGATATGGCTTAACTCATGCGCGATCACACCTTCCAGTTCTTCATCATTCAGCTTTTCTATGATGCCTGAAGACAACGAAATGGAATAGCTTCTTTCGCTGATGCCACTTGCGAATGCGTTCAATGAATCATCTGGAATGATATACAGCTTTGGCATTTTCATGCCAACGGATATGCAGAGGTTCTCCAGCAGATTATACACGCGCTTATTGGTTGCACGGTCCAGCGATTTTGCTCCCGTCGCAAGCCTGATCATCGTTGAATGTCCAAGCCAGGCGATCAGGAACCAGCTACCGGTGACCATCAGTACATATGGAAGGATCTCCATGAAGGAGATATTAGCGGATTCTATTTCTGCATTGGTTGAATAAAGAATGATCGCATAGCACAATGCCAGCAGCAGGGCCGGGAATGCCAGCAGCAGTAAAATAGAATAGCGATTGTTTCGCGTGATCTGCGAATGCAACCCAATGTATGGAGAGGAGCCCTGGCTGATAATAGTAGATGTTTGAAAAGGGTGAGATGTTTGGTTTCTTATGATTTGAAATCGATTTTCGGCGGTTCTTCAAGTTGCCTCCTGAAATCATTCCCAAGATCAAAAAATAGTTCACGTTTAAAGCCGAAGTTTCGGGCAACAAGATTTCCCGGGAATGATTCAACTGTATTGTTGTATTCTGTTGTAGCGCCGTTAAAGAATCGTCTTGACGCGGCAAGTTTGTTTTCGATATCGCTTAGTTCTTCCTGTAACTGAAGGAAGTTCTGGTTTGCCTTAAGATCAGGGTAAGCTTCCACCTGTACTTTCAAACCCTGCAAAGCACCAGACAGTTGTTGCTCTGCAACGATCTTTTCATCGATGGTTTTGGCATTGACCGCAGCTGATCTCGCCGCTGTTATTTGCAGCAGTACATCGCTTTCGTGAGATGCATAACCTTTCACTGTTTGCACAAGTTGAGGTACAAGATCATGCCGTTGACGAAGCTGAACATCTATATCGGCAAACGCATTTTGGCGGCGGTTACGTAGCTTAACGAGAGAGTTGTATAAGGAGATAAGCCAGACGATAATAACGACCAGCACAATAAGAGCAATATACATATAGCAGGTTTTAGGATAACTGAAATTAATAAAAAAACCAGGAATTGACTTTCCTGGTTTGTATACAGTAGAATTATTGAGTCGTTTACTGGAAGATCTTGCCAAAGAAGGCTTTCATATCCTGCCAGGACGCTGAATCTGCAGCAGCGTTATAGGCGATAGGGAGTTTGAATTTCTTTCCGGCTTCGGTTGCGTCAGGGTTTGTAAATGCGTGAGTAGCGCTGTCATATGCTTTGAAAGTGTAGTTTCCACCCACTTTTTCCATTTCTTTTTTGAACAGCTCTACTTCTTTTGCGGGAACGAATGAATCAGCGGCGCCGTGGCAAATGAGGATTGCCGCTTTCAGCGTATTCTTGTCGGCAGGTACGCCCATCAGGTTGCCATGAAAACTGACCACGCCTTTGAGGTTTTCACCAAGACGCGCCATGTTCAGCACCTGCGCACCACCAAAGCAATAACCGATCGCAGCGATCCTGCCCGTATCAGTCTGGCTGTAAGACTTCAGCTTTTGCAGTGCGGCGTCAAACCTTCTTTTTGCCATCTGGGGATCCTGGTAAAATGGAGTGGCATATTTACCGGCAGAGTCAGGGTTGTCCGCTGTTTTGCCGTTTCCATACATGTCGATGGCTATCGCGATATAACCAAGTTCTGCCAGCTGCTTTGCCCTGTGTTTGGGATAGTCGTTCAGGCCCCACCATTCCGGTATAACGATCACTGCCGGACGGACTCCCTCCTTGTTCTCATCATAGGCAACAAAGCCATTCATTGAAATACCATCGCCCGTATAAGAGATGTTCTCTTCTTTGATCTTTGGTTCTTTTGTAACGTTCTCCGTTTGGACTTCAGGTTTTTTGTCTTCGTTGTTACATGCAGTGAGAGAAAAACCCGCGGCAAAGATCGCGGTGTAAAAAATATGTTTCCGGTTCATTTGAGATGATTTTGAATAAATGATCTGGTAAAGTTCCGGAAAGTTTTGGTGAGATGGGATTATTTTTATGCGGTCAGTCCCGCGCCGAAAATGTCTGACATTATCAACGGGGACTGCTCGCTTACTTCAACCTTAACTGCACCTGCTAAAAATCGTAGCCTGATTATTCTTTTGAGATCTTGCCTCCACCGCTTGTGGACAGATCTTTCTGAACAGGATTTCCCCTGTAAATTATCTGGCTGGCACCACTTGCGTCAGCAGTAAGCAGACGGGTGGCGTGTATATTCGCTTTGCTGGCTCCCGAAACTGCGATGTCGATATCGTCTGCGGGGGCATCAAAGGCATTCAGGACGCTCGCTCCGGATGCAAATCCTTTAAGCGTCTCCGTTGCTCCTTTCAGTAATAACTTACTTGCGCCTGAAATATCAAACTGAGTATAGGCGGTATTCTCATTCATGGACAATTCTGACGCGCCGCTCAAAACGATCTTTGTTGTGTAGTCGTCTCCCTTGAAACCGGTAACGGTCCCTTTCGCTGCTCCGTCAAGTATGACGCTGTAAACCATCGGCATGGTGACAGTGAAATCGACACGATAACGATCATTTTTCTGATTCCTGTATTTTATTTCAACAATACCACCATTGATGACAGATACATTGATATCGTTCAGGTCATTTTCGCAACCTTTTGCCTTCACTGAAAATTCATTGCCCTTAACAATGTTCACATAAAATCCATCACCGGCTTTTACTTTGCTGAAAGCAGTTGCTGTAAAGGTTTTCTCGGTTGAGCCGGGGCATTCCCTGTTTTCTTTATCACATGATGCCAGTGATAGTGCAACTATTGCGGCAGAAAGTATCCAACGTTTCATAAAATTAAGTTTAATGGTTATCCTTTCCTCAAAGTTGCGTTGAATATGATCGTTGTGGAAGCTGTAATAGCATGAACTGGCGTAAAACACTCATGGACTGGTTTGTGAGGGATCGGGTTGGACAGGTGAGGAAGATGGGGTGAAGTTTAAAAGTTTAATAGTTTAAAGGCTCGCAATACCGGAGCGATGGGTTAGTCATTTTGGGTCAGGTAAACGTCCCCGGGATGGGGACAATTCAGCCTTGTATGCCAGGTTCAATCCATTGAACTTTCGAACATCCTCCCCAGGATGTTAACCTGATCGTCTATCGATGACATAGAACAAAAAAGGCCGCACTGAGGCGGCCATGTAATTTTTGGATCAAGGTTTATCTTACAACAAATGATCTGGTTGTTTTTTCGCGATCGCTTTCTACTACGAGATAATAAATGCCTTTTGCATAAGAAGAAACATCAAGGCTTGTTTGCGTACTGTTGCGATCTGCTTTCTTTTGTTGCATCAGTACACCTGATGTGTTGTAGATCAAGATACTTTCAGCAGCTGAATTTGAATAGCTGACAGTGATCTTTTCGACAGCAGGATTGGGGAATACGCGTACTACGCTTTCTTTGATCTGTATCTGTGCTGTTTTGCTGTAAGAATAATGTTTGCCCAGGTCGACAGTCTTAAGGCGATAGTATGTTATTCCTCCTTTCAGTTGTGCATCCACTGAAGCATATTGCTGGATGGTCGTGCTGTTTCCTTTTGCTTTTACCGTATCTATGCCAGTGAAAGTTGTGCCATCAGTTGATTTCTCTACCACAAAGTATTCAACATCTTTTTCGTTAGTGGTAGTCCAGTTGATCGCAGCTTTACCGTTCGTTTCGCGGACACCGAAATCTTTCAATTCCGCAGGTAATACTGTTGCGATGGTCATGGTCTTGTTGTTATATGCAACAAATGCCACGTCACTGTTACCGGAAAGGTTGATGCGGAAATTCTTGATAGCGGCATAGTTTGCGGCAGTGATGCCGAAGTCGCTCAGGTCAGCTGCCCATAAACGCACCGGGCGGTCTGTATTAGTGAAGCCGGAGGAAAGTGTCATCGGGTTGGTCGATGCTTCGTAGAAGTCGGCAGTCCAGTTTGCAATAACAGGAATGCTGTTGAATGTAACTTCTTTTGACTGGCCGATCACATTACCATTTGCATCTGTGAAGGAGTAACGGTCAGCAGAGCCGCTGTGATCTGCAACCTGAGTTACAACGATGTCAGGAATACCATCTCCGATATTAGAAGGCTTCAGGTTGTTAACCAGGAATGTAATTGTACCTGCGGGAAGGTTTGCCACACAGGTTCCGATGTTCAATCCTTTGATGCCATCATTCAAGTAGTAAGAGATATCATTTACGTAGTTGGTTGTTCCCCTTCCGTTATGTACTCCATCATACATTTCGCCAAGGCCAACTTTTGTATTCGAATTGATAGCTCCGGTGAAGTTTGATAAAGGCATTGACCAGAAGTCGCCATCAACATAGGTCTGACCATTTGCATTCAGGATGCCGTTGTTGGCACCGGTAGAGTACTGAACGCCATTATAAGTAAAAGCTAACAGGTTATGACTGTTGTCAGGTTTTACTGTATTCATAGATGCAGAAGAAGTCTTCCAGTATGAATTATAGTCTGTGATAATTCCGGTGACTGCCTGTTGTCCAAGAGCAGACACTGGTAAAGTGAAGAGAGAAATTACGGCACAGTTTCTTAAAGCCGCAGATGGATTTGCAAAGGCATTAGCTGCCTTTGATAACTTAGAGTTCATGGTGGGTACGTTTTCTTAACAGGTATCGAATGCGAGTACAAAGGTAATATCCTTCGTGATTTTTCATAGCATTTGACAAGAAATTTCCCGAATAAGTTCATGTAGTTTTTACGTAGTAGAAAAAACACGATAGAAGCATGCGTTTTTATCGTAGATCTACTTTGATTGAGACCATCCTGAATAGATTATTAGTACAATTACGATGTGCATGTGTGATTACAGGCATGATCGCCCTCTTCGATTGTAAACAATGCGGGATACTATATATTATATAAGCACTCCTTTTCTTAAGTCTTTATCATTAAAGTAAAAATGCGATTGCGTTTTTCGGGTAGTAGTATGTCTTCGTGAAAGCACGCGTATATTTTACTGCCCGGATGAAGTTTGTTGAATGAAAAAAATTTCGTGAACCTGGAAAAGATCATTGTGTTGTTTAGGCCTTTGATTTTTGTGGCAGGTTGTTCTGAAAAACTACGTGGTATAACTATCTAAGGTGATACTCTTAAATTGTTTTCGGTTAAAAAAAAGGCGCTGTGTTCTGACACGTAGACGCATGACCGTTAACTTAAGTAGTCTTACCGGGGAACCTTATGATCTTAAACCGATGGATAAGGATCAGGTGCAAAAAGTAAAGAATGAGTTCTTCAGTTTATGTAACAGTCGTTTATTCACCGCCATACTTCCGTTATTTTCCCGGTAGAACTTGTGTTTTTCCCATGGATTCACTTTAGCGTACAGCGATATTTACAACAGAGAAATTTCTTAGTCACCGTCATTTTCAGGACTGGTGGAGGAGGGCAGTCCTGAAAAGGGCGGTGCGTTTTTTTTCATTTATTAGTATGATCAAAAAAAGGGATAGTGAGATAGGAATTGTGGAATTATACAGATGAAAAGTGGGCGACGACAGTCAAACGCAGCAATGCGGTTGCTGTCGTATGCCCATTTCTAGCCAGCGCGCGCGGCGCCATGAATCAGCGCGCGCAGAAGTGAATGGATCGTTGCGCGCGACGGGTATATTAACCCGGCCCCCCCGCAAGGCATTCCCCTGACTGACTAAACCATTGCGAGATATCAGCCTATAAAATCTATGGAATCTACGGAACCTGTAAAACCTCTGGAACCTTTGAAACCTTCCAAACCTTCAGCTCCCAAACTTTTATCCCTGCTCCATATCCAACCTGCGCCGTGCCCCGGGCCTACCGGGTTTTTGAATGGATTGATTTCATGTCAGCAATAAAAATGCACCGTTTATCCTTAATACGTACTGCGGAAGGTCATTTTCTCCCCGGGATCAATATATTCGCTTCATGATAAAATATCTCCTGTTCTTATTCTGTCCCCTGTCCGCCCTGGCACAGGCGAAGATGGATTTTGAGTCATACAATCCTCCGTCCACACTGGTAGTGAAAGAACACAAGCTGACAAAGGCCCGATTCCCTTTTATTGATGTACATAATCATCAGAACAATATGGGGGGAACGGATCTTTCGGGCTTGATAAAAGAAATGGATAAGCTGAATATGAAAGTGATGGTCAACCTGAGCGGACAGAGTGGAGAGCCGTTGAAAAAAGCGGTGGACAATATCAAAGCAAGTTATCCGAAACGATTCATTCTTTTTGCGAATATCAATTTCAATGGAGTAGGAGAACCGGGATGGGGAGATAAAGCGGCAAAGCAACTTGAGGAAGATGTGAAGAATGGAGCAAACGGGTTAAAGATCTTTAAGAACCTTGGCTTTTCAGTGAGGGACATTGCCGGAAAGCGTGTAGCTGTTGATGATCCGCGTCTTGATCCTGTCTGGAAAAAAGCAGGTGAATTAAAGATCCCTGTATTGATACATACAGCTGATCCGAAATCATTCTGGGATCCCGTGGATGCGCAAAATGAGAGATGGCTGGAACTTGTTACTCATCCGGGACGTAAACGTGACGCAACAAACCCTGTTCCCTGGGACACGCTGATCAATGAACAGCATCGTATTTTCATCAAACACCGGAATACAACTTTTATAGCAGCGCATTTTGGCTGGTATCCTAATGACCTTGAAAAGTTGTCAGGGCTTCTTGATGCGATGCCCAATGTTGTTGTTGAATTTGGTGCCGTCATCGCGGAATTAGGGCGACAGCCCCGAGCAGCAAAAGCATTCTTTACAAAATACCAGGACCGAATCCTGTTTGGCAAGGATAGCTGGGTGCCTGAAGAATATGCAACATACTTTCGTGTACTTGAAACAGAAGATGAGTATTTTCCTTATCACAAAAAATATCACGCATTCTGGCCGATGTACGGAATAGGGTTGCCTGATAATATCCTTAAAAAGATCTACTATAAAAATGCATTGCGCATTATACCGAATCTTGATAAAACATTATTTCCTGAATAATTCTGAACCACCCTTTCTTCTTTATGAAAAATACATTCTTTGCAACTGCATTTTTGATTTGTGGCGCCGTGAATGTAAATGCACAGCAACCCATCCGGTATGAAGTATCGTTTCCTGATCACGTTCACCATGAGGCAAAGATCAGGATGTTTATCCCGCAGGTGAAGGAATATGCCAATATCCGGATGAGCCGTTCTTCCCCCGGACGTTATGCAACACATGAGTTCGGAAAGAATATCTACGATGTTAAAGCATATGACAGTGCGTCAAAGAAAGAAGTGGATGTATTAAAGCTGGCGGGTGATGTATACAGTATCAACTTTACGACCACATCACTTATGGTGGAGTATACACTTTTTGGTGATCACGTTGATGGTACTTACTCAGCGATCGACCGGAACCATGCGCATCTGAATATACCTGCTACTTTCATGTGGGTGGTTGGCCGGGACAAGTCTCCGGTAGAAGTGAATTTTATTGTTCCGGAAAAAAGCAACTGGAAAGTGGCTACGCAACTGTTTCCAGGTAAAACACCCATGCAATTCTTCGCACCGGATCTGCAGTATTTCATGGACTCTCCGGTGGAATTGTCTGACTTCAAAGAAAGAAACTGGACCGTTCAGCATAAAAATGGAAAATCGCAGGTGATCTCACTGGTATTGCATGGAGATGTAGCCGATGATGTACTGGATGCATTTGCAAGTGATGTGAAAAAGATCGTGAGTGAGTCGGCCAAAGTGTTCGGGGAACTTCCTGATTTTGATTATGGCAAGTATACGTTCCTGATGGACCTGATGCCTTCCAATCATGGTGATGGAATGGAGCACCGCAACTCAACAGTGATAACCCGCCCGGCGGATAAGCTGACATTGGATGTATTGAAAGCACGATTCGGAACAACTGCCCATGAATTCTTTCATGCATGGAATGTAGAACGCATCCGCCCGGAAACCCTGGAACCGTTTGATTTTACCACTGCCAATATGAGTGACGGGTTGTGGGTGGCGGAAGGATTTACGCAATATTATGGCGGGCTCATCCTCGTACGGGCGGGATTGCAGTCTGACAGTGCGTTCCTGCGGACGCTGGGCTTTTATGTAGGTGGATTGACAAACCTTCCCGGAGGAAAATTCTACACACCGGTGCAGGCAAGTGAAATGGCCATTTTCACAGATGCCGCCACGGCGATCGATAAAACTAATTTCGGGAACATTTTCTATAGCTATTATTCATATGGAGCGGGCATCGCGGGAATACTTGATCTGACCTTGAGAAAAGATCACAACCAAACCCTGGATGCTTATATGCAATTGCTATGGAGAAAGTTTGGCAAAACAGGCAAGCCGTATACGATCGGTGCACTTGAGGCGGCGCTGGGAGAACTCACCAGTATTGCTTTCGCAAAGCAATTCTTTAAAAGCTATGTTCATGGAACAGACAGGCCGTCTCTTCAGTCTGTATTTTCTTCTGTAGGCGTTTTGATGGACGCTCCCGGCGCGGGCAGGGCCAGTATCGGAAACTACCAGGTTAAGATTGCTGAAGGCAGGGGAGAATTGACCAGCGTTGTGCAGAAAGGAACGCCGCTTTATGAGGCAGGCCTGGAAACGGGCGATCTGATTATTTCCCTCGATGGAAAACCTATCACAACCTCAGAGTCATTTGCCGAGGTTATAAGCTCGAAACAGCCGGGGGACGAAATCCCGGTCAGGTTCATCAGCCGGGGAGTAACTATTGATGCGAGGTTGAAAACAACCGAATTGCCTGGATTGTCCTTACGGCTTGATTATTCTGCCACTTCCGGACAAAATTTGAAACGGACGGCCTGGTTGAAGGGTGGGATCTAGGATTTGGGGACAGGCTTCATATTTAGCCGATGGGTATCGCAAAGACAGCAAAGAACCGCAGAGCGCGCAAAGATCTTTTCAAAAAGCGGTTCTTTGCGATACGCCTGCACGGCCCGGATTGGTGAGCCAGCGGTAGCTTCAGGCCAAAAACCTCAAAACCGTTCCGGAATTCCACTGTTTACTGTATCTTTGCGCCCACTATGACACAGGAAAAATTACAAGATATGCGGTCCCGCATTGCCGGGGTAAGGAGGTTTCTTTGACGTCGAGAACCGACGATATAAAATAGAAGATGATAAGCAGCTTTCGTTAAGTGCCGGTTTCTGGGACGACAACAAAAGGGCTACCGAAATTCTCAAGAACATCAAGCTGAATGAGTATTGGGTGAAGCTATACGAGGTTACTGAAACCGCCGTAGAAGACTTTGCTGTGCTTTTTGAGTTCTGGAAAGGGGGCGATGCCACCGAGGAAGAAACCAAAGAGGCATTTGACAAAGCCGTTGAGCTGATCGACGATGCGGAATTCAAGGCAACGCTGAATGAACCGGAAGACGAACTGCCCGGTGTGCTGCAGATCAACTCCGGCGCGGGTGGTACAGAAAGCCAGGATTGGGCAGAAATGCTCGCCCGGATGTATCGCATGTACGGTGAGAAGCAGGGCTGGAAAGTAACGGAACTCGACTGGGTCTGGGGAGATGGAGCGGGTATCAAAACTGCCACGCTTCAGTTTGAAGGGCCCTTTGCCTATGGCTTTCTGAAAGCAGAAAGCGGTGTGCACAGACTGGTAAGAATCTCTCCGTTCGATAGCAATGCAAGACGCCACACATCTTTCTGCTCGGTATTCGTATACCCGCTGGTTGATGATACCATCAACATTGAGATAAAGGACTCCGAAGTAAAAATGGAAACGTCGCGAAGCGGTGGTGCTGGCGGTCAGAACGTGAACAAGGTTGAGACCAAGGTGATGTTGACCCACATACCTACAGGGTTTGTCGTGGTTTGTCAGACAGAGCGGACTCAGCTTGGCAACCGCGAGAAGGCCATGACCATGCTTAAAAGCCGTCTCTATGAGGAAGAACTCCGCAGGCGCAACGAAGCAAAAGATGCTACCAACAGCAAGAAGAAAAAGATCGAGTGGGGAAGCCAGATCCGTTCGTATGTCTTCCATCCTTACAAAATGATCAAGGATCACAGAACTGATTTTGAAACAGGTAACATACAACCTGTGATGGATGGAGAACTCGATGGATTTATCAAGGCGTATCTGCTGAGTGAAAAAGAAAGCGAAACAGAATAAGTCAAAAAGTAAGAAGTCAACATTAAAAATTGGAACAGCCGATTTGTTATTTATTGACAGACTCAAGGCTTTTTTACTTTTGACTTTTTGCTTTGTTTGTTATTAACAAAAAACAACACAATCCAATGGCAATAGGAACATTCTCATATCCACTTCCGGTGAATGAGCCGGTTCTGGGCTACGGTCCGGGAAGCAAGGAAAAAGAAGCATTAAAGGCGACTTTGAAAAAACTAAAGGCGGAAGAGATCGATATCCCAATGTATATCGGTGGCGAGGAAGTCAGAACAGGAAAGAAAGTAGCTATTCATCCGCCACATGAGATCAAACATACGCTCGGTTATTTTCATGCAGGCGATGAATCGCATGTGAACAAGGCGATAGAGGCAGCGCTTGCCGCGAAGCAGGCCTGGGCAGACATGAGCTGGGAAAGCAGGGCAGGGATCTTCCTGAAAGCCGCTGATCTTATCGCTACGAAGTATCGTACCTATATGAACGGCACGACCATGCTTGGTCAAAGCAAGAACGCATTCCAGGCAGAGATCGATGCGGCTTGTGAACTGATCGACTTCCTTAAGTTCAACGTTCACTTTTTAAGCGAGATCTATAAACAACAGCCGATCAGCGGTCCGGGCATGCACAATCGTATGGAGTATCGTCCGCTCGAAGGATTCGTCCTGGCTGTAACACCATTTAACTTTACAGCGATCGGCGGCAACCTTCCGACATCCGCTGCAATGTGTGGTAACGTAGTTGTCTGGAAACCGGCGAATACACAGGTATATTCCGCACAGATGTTCATGCGTATCCTGAAAGAAGCGGGTCTTCCCGATGGTGTGATCAATCTTATTTATGTGGATGGTCCGACATTGGGTAAAGTATGTTTCGCACATAAAGATTTTGCCGGTGTACACTTTACAGGGTCTACAGGTGTATTTAATAATATGTGGGAAACGATTGGTAAGAACATGGCAAGTTATAAAAGCTATCCACGTATAGTAGGCGAAACAGGTGGTAAGGATTTTGTTGTTGCACATAAGACAGCTGATCCGGATGTGGTTGCTACAGCATTGCTTAGAGGTGCGTTTGAATTCCAGGGACAGAAATGTTCTGCTGCATCACGCGCATACATACCTTCAAACATCGCTGAAGAAGTAAAGAAGAAAGTGATCGCCGGGGCACAGAGCTTTAACATGGGTACGGTTGAAGACTTTACCAATTTTGTGAATGCAGTGATCGATGAGAAAAGCTTTGATAAGATCAAAAGCTATATCGATAATGCAAAGAATGATAAAGATGCCTCTGTATGGGTAGGCGGGGAGTGCAATAAAACAGAAGGATATTTTGTTCAGCCAACGGTGATCGAGACAAAAGATCCTAACTATATAACAATGTGTGAAGAGATCTTCGGGCCCGTACTGACCGTTTATGTTTATCCGGCGGATGAGTTTGAGAAAACGCTGGCATTGGTTGATGCTACCTCTCCTTATGCGTTGACCGGTTCTATTATTTCGCGTGACCGCGCTGCAATTGAATTGGCGACAAACAGGCTTCGCAATGCCGCAGGTAACTTTTATATCAATGATAAACCAACCGGTGCTGTTGTAGGGCAGCAGCCTTTTGGTGGAGCGAGAGCAAGTGGTACCAATGATAAAGCCGGTTCGATACTGAACCTTTATCGCTGGTTAAGTGCAAGAACGATCAAAGAAACATTTACACCACCGGTAGACTATACGTATCCTTTCCTCCTGGAAAAGTAGTCAGACAAAGAAATATAAAAGCCGTTAACGATCGTTAACGGCTTTTTTGCTTTAGTACTTTTTGGGCTTATATGCAATACTACTTATAGGGTACTGTATGTATTTGATCTTACTGATGTATTATGACTTGTATCATTTGATAAACGGTGTTTATCATGTTATAGCAACAATTCAGTCATATTTATTCACAACTCAGCCCTTTTGTATGACACTTTGAGTGTATCCGCTTTATGTTTGCACCGTCAATGACAAACAGTAAACCAGATCAGCAAAAGCAGAACAGACGACGCACATTTACCTATGTAAAAGCATCCCTCATTGTGGTGATATAAGTGGAGGATCGGTTTTTTACTTAGTGTATTTCACACATGCTGTACATACCCAACGCCGGTCGTAGGATAGAAAAAAATATTCTGAATACAAAGTCTTGAATGATTTTTTTGATCAACGGCTTTAAGTTTTTTTTAGCTAGTTTATTTTGTATTTGAGAATCTGGTTATTATGTTTGCGATCATTATTCATTCAAACCTTAAAAAAAGAATTCAATGAAGAAAGTGTTTTTAGCAGTGGCTTTTACAGTTGCTGGTTTCGTAGGCGTTAACGCACAGAAAGATTTTAAATTTGGTGCTGGTGTTGTTGCTGCTCTCCCAATCGGTGATGCTGGTGATATCTCTAATTTTGCTGCTGGTCTTGAGCTGCAGGGCGAACTTGGCTTCAGCGACAAATTGAAAGGTGTTGCAACAACTGGCTACACTCATTTCTTTGGAAAAGATCTTGGCTTTGGTACTAAAATTAAATTCGGTGCAGTGCCTATCCTCGTAGGTGTTCGTGGTTACCTGTCTGAGAATTTCTTTGTAACTGGTCAGGTTGGTTATGGCCTGTTCACTGGCGATGCTGATGGTGGTGGCTTCGCTTACAAACCTCAGGTTGGTTATGACGCAGGTAAATTCCAACTGGCGTTGAGCTATCAGGGTATTTCTGATGATGTTACTATCAGCACCCTGGGTCTGTCTGGTATCATCAAGTTCTAATTGTAAAAACAATTAAGCATAAAGAATAGCCTTCACATCGTGAAGGCTATTCTTTTTTACGCCAGTGGTGGTCGTTTGAAAATGTCTTTCTTTCTTGGCCGATAAACTTACATTTTATCTTTCGCAGGGTCAGCACATTTCACTTTCTCTGAAACTCCTGTTATATTTATCCATTAATTCAAACCAAACCACTATTTATGAGAAAGCTTTTTTTAACGATCGCTATCATAATTATCACCCTCACCACACACGCTCAAAAAGGAAATAATTCAATCGGCTTTGGAGCTGATGTCGGTATTCCTCTCGGTGACTTCGGGGACATTTGCACTGTCGGATTCGGAGGATACGCAAAAGGGTTATTGGGAATTGGCAATGCCGGCCAGGTCAGCTTAACGACGGGGTATACCGTTTACAACGTAAAGAGCGATCTGCGGCAAATGCTCGGAGTGGACAAATCCAGCGTCCGGATCATTCCTGTGCTTTTGGGTTACCGGCATAATATGAAAGGGGTCTATCTCGAACCACAACTGGGTTTAGGCATCTTCAGTGCAAAAGCATCTGTCGGTAATGTCTCTGCCACCAATTCTGAAAGTTCATTTGCCTGGGGCTTTGGCGGCGGGTATGCTTGGCAAAATGGTGTTGATCTTGGCGTTAATTTCTCCGGGGCGGCTAAAGATGGATCATCTGATTCATGGATCAGTTTTCGCCTCGGATATAATATCTCCTTCCGGAAATGATCTTATCATCTTGAACAATATAAGCCAGGTCAAACGATCTGGCTTTTCTCATGAAAAGACATTGCGTACAATTCTTTATTTTTACGGAAATTATTATTCTTGAAATCGATCCTCACAGAATCGCAACTGGCCATTACTATTAAACGCCTGGCGCACCAAATCCTGGAAAACAACAGTGAACTGGCGAATACGGTATTGATCGGACTTCAGCCCAGGGGGATCTATTTGTCAGATCAGCTGGTGGATGCGATCCGAAAGGAATTTCCCGGCACACAGGTCCATTACGGCAAATTGGATATTACATTTTATCGTGATGATATCCGTAAAGAGCTGCATATCGCCAATCAGACAGATATTCCTTTCTCTATTGAAGGGAAAAGAGTGGTATTGATAGATGACGTTTTGTATACCGGCCGCACGATCCGGGCCGCACTGGATGCACTTCTTGATTTTGGCCGTCCTGAAAAAGTAGAGCTTTGCGTGTTGATCGACCGTCGCTTCAGCCGTCAATTCCCTATCCAGCCGGATTATGTAGGAAAAGCGATCGATTCAATCGTATCTCAAAGAGTGAAAGTGTACTGGAAGAAAAAGGATGGCAGGGAAGAGGTGGCATTGCTGGATTATTAACATCCGGGCCGGTAAAACCGTCAATAAAAAAGCGGTCAATTTTCCATTCTTTACCCTAATTTCGCTTTTTAATGCAACTATCTACAAGACATCTGTTAGGCATTAAAGACCTGTCGCCCAACGATATTTCCCTGATCTTACAGACGGCGGAACAGTTTAAGGAAGTTCTCCAACGCCCGGTGAAAAAAGTTCCCTCACTGCGCGATATAGTAGTGGTCAACCTCTTTTTCGAAAACTCGACCCGCACTCGTATTTCTTTTGAGCTCGCTGAAAAAAGACTGTCTGCTGACACCGTTAACTTTACGGCATCCGCTTCGTCCGTATCAAAAGGAGAAACCCTCCTGGATACAGTGAACAACATCCTTTCTATGAAAGTAGATATGGTGGTGATGAGGCACAGCGCCAGCGGAGCCCCCCATTTCCTCGCCCAGCATATTCCCGCAGCGATCATCAATGCCGGTGACGGTATCAATGAACACCCCACACAGGGACTGCTGGACGCGCTGTCTATCAAACAGGCTACTGGTGGACTGGAAGGAAAAAAAGTTGCCATCATCGGTGATATCATGCATAGCCGCGTGGCATTAAGTAATATTTACCTGTTAAACAAAATGGGAGCGAAGGTGACTGTCTGCGGTCCGCCAACGCTTATCCCAAAATACATCCGCGAAGCGCTCAACGTAGAGGTCAGCTATGACCTGAAGGAAACGCTGGAATGGTGTGATGTGGCAAACGTATTGCGGATCCAGCTGGAAAGACAGAACCAGGTGTTGTTCTCTTCTCTCCGTGAATATAACCTGGCCTATGGGATCAGCCGCAAATTGCTGGATAGCCTCCATAAGAAGATCGTGATCATGCACCCTGGGCCGATCAACAGGGGCGTCGAATTGGATAGTGATGTGGCAGACAGTAAACAATCGATCATCCTTCAGCAGGTGGAAAATGGTGTGGCTGTTCGGATGGCAGTGTTGTATTTGCTTTCGAACAGTAATAACAATTAATATCGAAGTCAAAACTAACCCCGCTTAATGATTGAAATAATTGTCAATTGGAAGGCGGGGTTAGTTTTGACGTTTTATTTTCTAACCTTCAACGCAGCACTATGAGCCGCATTTGCTTGTTCCCTGGCACTTTTGATCCTATCACGCTCGGACATGTCGATATCCTCCGCAGAGCTATTCCGCTATTTGATAAGATCATCGTAGGCGTTGGTCTGAATGCCGCCAAGGCTCCGATGTTTTCAGCAGAGCAACGCGTTCAGTGGATCAATGAAATTTTCCGGGAAGATAAACGAGTGGAAGGTTCCGTTTATGAGGGGCTGACCATCAATTATTGCAAGCAGATCGGCGCAAGATTCATCCTCCGCGGCATCCGTTATGTCAGCGATTTCGAATATGAAAAAACAATCGCTGATGCGAACCGCACACTTGACAGCAGCATAGAGACCATCTTTCTCACCGGCGAACCAAAATATACCTCCGTCGCTTCCACGATCGTCCGGGATATCATCCGGAACGGTGGAGATGCAAAACTCTTCCTGCCCGAGGAGGTTTATAAAACATTAAGCCCTGATAAACTATGAGCAACATAACACCTATCTGGTTTGAAAAAGACCTGTCTATCGGTCAATTAAGCTCTTTTGCCCCGGGAACAATAGCTGAACACCTGGGAATTGAATGGGTAGAACTGGGTGCAGATTTTCTATCTGCCCGTATGCCGGTCGACCATCGTACCAAACAGCCTTACGGTCTGCTTCATGGCGGAGCTTCCTGTGTGCTTGCCGAAACTGTCGGCAGCGTCGCTTCCGCAATGGTGGTAGACAATACAAAGCTGGCCTGTGTCGGCCTGGAGATCAATGCCAACCATATCCGTAGTGCACGGGAAGGCTGGGTAACGGGAATATGCAAGCCATTACACCTGGGAGGGAACACACACGTGTGGGATATCCGTATTTATGATGAACTTAAAAAGATGATCTGTGTAAGCAGGCTGACCGTGGCGGTGATCCCTAAAAAAGAGTCATTTCGCCAGCCAAGCCTCTAATACATCAACAATAGACGGGTACGCGAGCGGCAGATAATAGCTGAGCGAAGAGTCGTCCACCCATTTTGCTTCTTCAATATCTTCTTCTGTTTGTGGCCTGAGCGTATGCTCTCCGGCTACTTTCATGGTATACCAGTGCGATTCTTTAATGATGAAATGAGTGCCCTGGTGATAGGTATGATAAGTTACCAGCAAAGGAGCTTCGAGGTTTGCCTGCAGCCCTGTTTCTTCCCATACTTCCCGCACGGCGCATTGCTCCAGCGTTTCTCCATCATCCAGCTTTCCTTTCGGCAGGTCCCATTTTCCCCGGCGGAAGATCAAAAGTGTTTCACCCTTATCATTGCGGATGAGGCCGCCACCCGCCTGGATCAGGTCGAATTTCTTGAAAAAAGCATCTTTCAGCTCCTGCAGGTCAGCATGAAGAAAGATCCCGGCGTGCACTTTTTCCAGCTGCATTTCATGAATCATCGACTTCACCGTATGTACATTCAATTCGTCAATAAATACCGCGTCATCATGGTGCATGAACGGCTCAACTATCGGGTCGATCGCATCACAAAGGAACAGGGGCTTATCGTTGAAGTAGATTTTGATGTGCATCTGGCAAAGATAGCTAAACGCGAATGAACGCGAATTGTCGCGAATGAACACGAGTAGGTCGTTTCCGCATAGAACGGGATGCAGATCCGGAATAGCAAATCCTGTACTTGCCAGGATAACTAAGCTGTCTTCGAATTTGAATGGCCTGCTAATGCAGAAACGACCTATTCGTGTTAATTCGCGGCAATTCGTGTTCATTCGCGTTTAGTATCTTCGCCGCATGACAAACGAAAAAACAGTAGCGGACAAATTGCTGCAGGCAAACGCAGTAAAGCTGAGCGTTCAGCAGCCCTTTACCTGGGCGAGTGGCTGGAAAAGCCCGATTTATTGTGATAACAGAAAAGTGCTATCCTTTCCTTTTATCCGGGATTTTGTTAAATCAGAGATGTGCAATGTGATTTTCGAGAAATTTCCCGAGGCGGAATTGCTGGCCGGCGTGGCCACCGCTGGGATCGCCTGGGGCGCCATGGCAGCCGATCAATTGAAACTTCCTTATATATATGTGCGCCCGAAGCCAAAAGAGCACGGGCTTGGGAACCAGATCGAAGGTGCTTATGAAAAAGGACAGAAGACTGTAGTGATCGAAGACCTCGTATCTACCGGGAAAAGCAGCCTCCAGGTTGTGGATGTGCTGAAAGCCCAGGGACTGGATGTGATCGGGATGGTATCCATCTTCACATACGGATTTCCTGTTGCGGCGGAAGCTTTCCAGAAGTACGCACTGCGATACGAGTCCCTGACCAACTATCCGGCCCTGATCGAACTGGCCGTGGAAAAAGGGATCGTGAACCCGTCGGAGCAGGAAATTTTGTTAAAATGGCGAGATGATCCGGCCAATTGGAAAGGCGTTTTGTAACTTGTACGTTCAATAAAACCTTATGAAGAAATTATTGCTGACCTGCCTCGTGGCCCTCGGTTTTGCCTCAGCTTCGTTTGCCCAGGTTAAACCGTCACAGACCGCAAAGATCAAGACGCCGAACATTCTTTGTGAAGATTGCAAGAAAAGGGTAACTACCTATCTTGACCGGATCGATGGGGTACAGACCGTCGCGATCAACACAAGACGGGGGGAGACGACGGTAAAGTTTGTGAGTGACCGGACCAATATCGAAGAGATCAAAACGGCGATCGCCAACAGTGGTTTTGATGCCGATGACATTCCGGCTAACGAGGAGTCTTACAAACGTCTGCCGAAAACCTGTAAGAAATTTGAGGACGGGGGTGGACATCCCAAGCCCAAAGCTCCGGCTCCGGCGGAACAATGATCCCGGAAAAATGAACAAATCATAGCGCCTCACCAACGGGCTGACTGAAATAAAAATCCCCCCGGATCTGATCCGGGGGGATTTTTTTATGCCCGGTTTTCATGCCCGGGCCGCGATGATGATCCGCTGTTGAAAGTCGCCTGAACGCTAAAAATTGATCAACTGGCTGATATCCTGGCGGCCTTCATACTTCACCGGGAAGCGCTTATAAAAGCCGTTACGACCTGCCCTGGCCTCTCCCTCGATCCGGATAGTTACCTCTTTTTTGAACAGTAGTGTAATGGAGCTTTTGAGAAGCTTATTCATGTCAACCGACAATTTGACCGGAATTCTGAACGAGTCCCGGGCGGGAATTCTTACGGTTGAATCAACCATAAACGTTCCGAGAAAGCTATTTTCCATCCAGGCACTGCCACTGGCGCTGGTCAGTTTTGCACCGGAAGAATTTGGATTGTAGTATTTCAGATTCAGTGTTACCACAGAGCTGTCCACGCCGACCTCCCCGACAGAGACACTCTCGATACCATCAAATACCGGATCCTTTAGGGTCCTGCAGGAACTCATAAGGACTGATAGCAGCAGAGCACTTAACAGATATTTTGTCATGACCGCAAAATACGAAGGCTGGGATTTCCCACCCAATGAGACCCGTTAATTCTTCCTAACAGTTTATGGGTAGCTAATTTTCAGGCTACACCAGCCAAATATAGGACCAAGTTAGAGTGGGGGAGACCAACGGATTTTACCTAAAATAAAATTATAGCCTGATAATATACGAAGGGTATATAAATTATTACTTTAAGCTAATAAATGATAGACTTTTCCACCGCTGCCGATGCTGTAACTCATGTCAATTTTATTACTATTAATATTATTGACTTTTTTAACTGTTTATCATAGTTATTATGAGTTCTAATTATAATTAAATTACAGAATTAATTTCACAGTATTATGCCAAAGCAGCACATATCTGTGATCTTTACACCTAAATAACCAATAAGGTTAATAAATATTTGAATAACAATTTATTATGAATCCTATTTCAAATTATCTAATCTTCTAATTAAAGAAGTATATTTTAATATAATCTGAAGGTTATTTTATTTATCTAATTATCAGGCTGATTAAATATTTTATTTAAAGTAAATTTTTAAATACCGGATATAATTTTTCACCCGATGATTTTTGAATTTGTTGATTCGAAGTAGATTACTTTGAAAAGTTTCAGCTGGCAAACTTGCCCTTTTCCATCCTCTCTGGATTTGCCAGTTTGACGTAATGGAAGAATTTGCGGGTCTGGTGTCGAAAAGCACCGAAGCCTCATGCAGGCCATCTATCTTTCCGGTCCCTGGAATTTTCCGGGAATTTCATGAGGCGCTATACGTGGTCCAGGTTTCTGGATCATCTGGCGGGTTTAGTGGGCGGGAGAATTTTAACTGCCATAGCTGAGATCTCCGGTAATAAAATCGGGTCATTGCGGGAATACTTCGCTGGGCATAGCTGGCAATACAAAACCTTTTTTGGTGTAACTGGATTTATTGCGAGACTGCCGTTTTTGCAGTTTAAAGCGCTTCAGTTTTGAGGGGATATAATGCCCGGGACAGTCTTTCAAAGCGGAATTTCCGCCACCGTTGAACTCCCCGGCAGCATTTGCAGAAAGTGTTTTCTGAGGTTCGAAAGGGGAGTTGCCCTGGCGATTTAACCTGGTTCTGACCTGCTTTATGTTCGGATCGGCGGTCGGTTATGCTCCGTTTTTGGAAACTATCGCCGGGCCCGGGAACTGGCCGCCTCCTGACGCTCGCCTCTCCATTTCCCCGGAACCTGTCCGTCTTACCTTAAGCTTTTTTAAGTGCGGGAGATTGTCTTTGTGGTTTTGCCGGAGGTCTTCGGGCTACCCGCCGAACCCAATTTTGTGGAAGTTCGCAGCATTGGAGGGATGTGCAGACCCGGAATTATGCTGCTGAGAAAGTCTCAATCACCGAACTTTTTGCGTGCATGAGAACCCTTACGCTCAGGCTTAACTGGTTGCAGTGGGGGCCTGAAACGCTACCGAAGGATCTAATTGCTATTGGCGTAGGGTCGAGGAAGTGCTCGCAACGATACGCGGGGAGCGTCACAAAATACAAGGTCGTATATGGTTCCTGCGCCGCGTCTGCGGCGTATCGCCTGCTGCGTTCCTGTCTACAGGCTCATATTTCAGCCAGGCGTCGGTGTCTCGGAAACACCAAGTACGGCTAGGTGCTGATCAAAGCTGAGAGGAGAAAGCAGGTCATTGCAACCAGATCCTGTTGCTAAACACTGCTCTGTAAAATACTTCTGAGTTAGTTCACTGAAGGGTAAAGCGAGCTGGTCATGTATGCGCATAAAAAAACAGGCTTGTTAAGGCCTGCTTTTTTTATATGACTGTTCAGCTTTCGCTTACAGATTGATAATTTTCTTTGTTTTGATAGCCTGAAGAGTTGTGCGTGCTTTCTGCAGGTCTTTCATTTTCTTCTGGATCGCATCGAGGGTGATATCACTATCCGGAATTCCTTTTAATCCTTGCTTTTTCATCTCGGTGCTAAGACCGCTGAGTTCCGTCATCGCGATGCTGTACACCTGGCGTAAGCTGTCAAGGCGGATATTGTTTACCGCAAAGTTCAGCTGGGCATTCAGGTTTTCCCAATCGATCTGATCATAAGCGATCTTCAGATTGTCGGACATCTTATCCCAGTTCGCTTTCTGGGTTTCGGCGGTTACTTTCTCATATGCCGCTTTTACTTTCTCTTTTTCTGCGATGGTCATCGCGTCAGCGATATTTTTCTCTAAAACTTTCCACTGGGTTTCTTCAAGTACTTTTTTCGAAGCGTCCAAAGCTTTCTTGACCTGGTCTTCCTGCTGAGCAGTCAGTTCAGGAACCACTGTTTCGAAGTTAGAGACCATTTTGAAGTGGGAGGTGGCGTTCTCTACCGTCTTTCTGATAAACTCATCGTCAACAGCCGGATTTACCGCCTGGGCGGTAAGCGGGGCGACCGATGGTTCATCGGCAACTGCTTCTTCAGCCTTGCGGGCATCCCGGGCAACTGCGGAGTGCTCATCGTCGGCTTTTACGTTGGCCAGGATCTCACCAGGTAATTCTTCCATTACGGGGATCTCGCTATAGGTATTGTCTCCCGGGACAAAACTCATGGGGGAAGAGAGTTGGGACAGGAAAAAACCGGGTGCAGACTTACTTTTTACAGGCTTGCTGATGATCACCAGCGCGTTCAGCGCGATCAGGCACACCACTGCAGATAGTACACCGGCAAGTTTATAGAATGAGAACGGTTCTTTCTTTTTTATTCCAAGGATCGATTCAACTCTGTGTAGCAACTGATTCTTTTTACCACCTGCAGCGGCCATTGCCAGCATTCTGCTGGCCGAATTCCTGGACGACTGCTCCAGCACCAGGAGTGCAGAAGCATAACCGTGTGGCTCGTACTGGAACTGCATCACCATTTCATCGCAGCTTTTTTCACGCTCTCTATCGATGATCCGGGAGAATGCTTTTACAAAGGGATTGAAGTACAGGACAGTCTGGATCACCCGGGTGATCAGGTTGGTCAGGTAATCCATCCGGCGGATATGAGAAAGTTCATGAAGCAGGATCGCTTCAAGCTGCTGTGAGGTCAGTTGATTGACGGCCGCCATCGGCAGAAGGATCACTGGTTTCAGGTAACCGATGGTAACCGGTGAATTCACCAGTTCAGAGATCCAGATCTGCACCGGCTTACGAACACCGAGGTGACCGGATACTTTTTGTACGAACATCCGCCATTCAACGCCAGCTTTGCTGATGCCGTGGTGACGGATATGCTGAACATAGCGGTAATTCCGCACGAAGTTCAAAACAGGTAAGATCAGTAAAATAAGATAGACCATCGAGGCCCAGGGAAGACCTGTCCGGAACCACTGGCTTAATGTTTCATTTTCACTGACTACACTGATCAGTGTGAACTGACCCGCGGCGCCTGAATTTTTATCAAGCACCACCAGGAAAGTGAACACAAACCAGGTGAATCCTGCAAAAAGCAGGGAGGACGCAAGAGTTGCCCGTTGCGCCGATTTTTGTAATTGAAGTACTGCAGTTATTAATTGGTATACTATCCACAACAACGCCATTTGCCACAAGCTGTTCATCACAGCCCACCCTAAAGCCTGCAGAAAATCTGATTGGCTTAAAGCGATCATGTTATTGCTTTTTAAGATCGTTCAGTATGCGTTGAATTTTTTCCAGTTCTTCCGGGGTTGCATTGCTTTCGCCCAGCGCCTGGATCACCAGTTGAGTAGGGGAACCTCCAAACAGGCTGTCGATCATCTTCCCGAGCAGGTGTTTTTGGGTTTTCTCCTTATTCACTGCTGCCTGGTATACGTGGGTGCGCATGGAATCGTCCCTCTTTACCAACCCTTTCTCATGCATGATCTGCATCAGTTTCAGAGTGGTCGTGTACCCGACTTCTTTCAAAGACGCCAGTTCTTCATGCACCTCTCTTACTGTTGCCAGGCCCTTTGTCCAAAGGATTTGCAATATTTCCAACTCGCTCTCTGTAGGCTTAATTGATCTGGTTACTGACATAGTTTGCGGTTTTACGGGTCGAATATACGACCTTTTTCGTATAAAGAACATGGCAACGCCTTATTTAAGGTTTTTTAACAATGGTTAACGATGAGACGTAGAAATACGAAGAAGGTTACAGTTTCGTTGACCGTTGATCGTTGACCGTTGACCGTTCACCGTTGTCCGGAGTTCAAGGGAGGTGGAATAGAATTGCATCTTCGTATGCAAATTAAAAGAGGGGGTTATCGTTTAAAAACGATAACCCCCTCTTTTAATTTGCGTCGGACAACGGACAACGGACAACGGACAACGGACAACGGACAACGGACAACGGACAACGGACAACGGACAACGGACAACGGACAACGGACAACGGACAACGGACAACGGACAACGGACAACGGACAACGGAAAAAAATAAGCCCCCCTGTAGAAACAGCGGGACTTACAATTAATGGTTATGATTAAGTTCTTAAATATCGTTGTGTTGGAACGCGGCGAAATTCAGGATTAAATTTCATTAAACCAAGAGCAACACAGTATATTAATGATTAAAATTTGCGGTCACTGATTCGGTCGCTTTCTGCTTTGCATTTTCAGAAACCGGTTGAATAACAGCTGGTTTTGTCACTTTGGCCTCGTCCGCTTTTTTTGCAGAGATCTGTGCGAGGGTTGGAGCGATCACCAGCGAAACGATGGACATCAATTTGATCAGGATGTTCATTGACGGACCGGAAGTGTCTTTGAATGGATCACCTACAGTATCACCGGTAACAGAAGCTTTGTGCGGTTCTGATTTCTTGTAAAAGGTTTCGCCATTGATCACCACACCTTTTTCAAAAGATTTTTTCGCGTTATCCCACGCACCACCGGCATTGTTCTGGAACATTCCCATTAGTACACCGCTAACGGTTGCACCCGCAAGGAAACCTCCCAGTGCTTCAGCACCAAGGCCCGGCATAAAGCCAATGATCAAAGGAGAGATGATCGCGATCGCACCCGGCAACATCATTTTCCTGATGGATGCCTGCGTAGAGATCGCCACACATTTATCATATTCAGGTTTGCCTGTTCCCTCCATAATACCAGGAATGGTCTTGAACTGGCGGCGAACCTCTTCCACCATTGACATGGCCGCTTCACCTACCGCACGGATCGCGAGGGAGGAGAATATGAATGGTATCATCGCGCCTACAAAAAGGGAGGCGAGCACATTTGCTTTATAGATATCAATACCGCTGATGTTTGCAACGCCTACAAATGCGGCAAACAACGCAAGCGCAGTCAATGCCGCAGATGCGATCGCAAAACCTTTTCCGGACGCAGCAGTTGTATTACCTACCGCATCAAGAACGTCAGTTCTTTCACGCACCTCTTTTGGCAGCTCGCTCATTTCAGCAATACCGCCCGCGTTATCCGCGATTGGTCCGAATGCATCGATCGCCAGTTGCATCGCCGTTGTTGCCATCATGCCGGCAGCAGCGATCGCTACACCATACAAGCCTGCACACTCGTAGGAACCCCAGATACCGCCCGCGAGGACAAGGATCGGAAGGAATGTCGATTCCATACCCACTGCCAAACCGCCGATCACATTTGTAGCGTGACCTGTAGAAGACTGGCGGATGATGCTCATCACCGGGCGTTTACCCATCGCTGTATAATATTCTGTAATGATGCTCATCAACGCACCAACAAGAAGACCAACGCCGATCGCGCCGGCAACACCCCACTTCGTAAACAATACGCCGCGGAGCTCCATATTATAAGGAAGCAACCAGTTAACCAGGAAGAACGCAACGATGGCTGTAAGTATCATCGAACCCCAGTTACCCATGTTCAATGCTTTCTGAACCGTAGATGTATTGATGCCGGCATTTTCACTGATACGAACAAATAATGTGGCAACGATCGAGAAGATAATACCAACACCGGCGATCAGCATCGGTAATACAACCGGAGAGAAGCCATCAAGCAGATCCGTATCATGAACGATAGTTTGCTGACCAAGTACGATCGTCGCAAGAACCGTTGCAACATAAGAACCGAACAAGTCAGCACCCATGCCCGCTACGTCACCCACGTTGTCACCAACGTTATCAGCGATCGTGGCAGGGTTACGCGGATCATCTTCAGGAATACCTGCTTCCACTTTACCAACAAGGTCAGCACCTACGTCAGCAGCTTTTGTATAAATACCGCCACCAACGCGCGCGAACAGGGCGATAGATTCCGCACCAAGCGAGAATCCTGTAAGCACCTCGATCGTTTGCAGCATCGCTTCAGAGTTAACTTCCGCATCCGGCGCGAAATATTGTTTCAATACAATGTATAATCCACCCAGACCGAGAACAGCAAGACCAGCTACGCCAACGCCCATTACTGCACCACCTGTAAACGATACATTCAGTGCTTTACTAAGGCTTGTCCGTGCAGCCTGCGCTGTGCGTACATTGGCTTTGGTAGCCACTTTCATTCCGATGAATCCGGCAAAGGCACTTAATACCGCGCCGATCGCAAATGCAATTGCGATCAACCAGTGTGAGTGAGGATTGGCGCCCGCCATCACCGCCAGTAAAATACCAACGATCACAACGAAATAGCCAAGTACTTTCCATTCAGCTTTCAGAAAAGCCATAGCACCTTCGGCAATGTAATTACTGATTTCTTTCATCCGGTCATTGCCGGCATCCTGCTTGGAGACCCAGTTAAATTTTACGACTGTGTAAAGCAATCCAATGATGCCCATCACTGGCACGAGATAGATCAATTTGTCCATAAGCAAAGCGTGTTAGTTACTTTAAAGTATTCCGAAAATGGGTTAAAAATCTTCGGGGGAGGGCAAAGATAGGGTTTGAAGTGGAGATTTGACAGAGGACGGACCAGATTGCAGAATGACTGATCTTAATGTTTTAATTGTATGATTTCCAGTTTTTTAGACTCTATTCTCCGTTTCCCGCAGCGGTTTGATGGATGTTTTAAGCATCATCGCCCATCCAGGTCTCCGGTTCCAAACGGGTGCCAACCGTTCGTTTGACAGGTGGAGGATGAATGGAGAATAAACGAATAATGCTAAAAGAGATATCGGTCAGTATATGTCCTGATAAACCTGCATGAGTCCACCATTGCGGTCAATTCAGGGGTAGACTGGCTAAGGAGTAGCGGAACGGACCCAAAAAATCCCGAAGAGCGAAATGCACAAGAAGGGAAGAGTAATCCGTTTCGTTCTTCCTGCCCTTACGTTGCTCACACCAGCCAGACTTTATGTTTGTTCATTGAGCAGTTGTTTTGATCAGTTCAGCCATTCACATATACGTTGCACGGACAGACGATCTAATTTCAGGATAATCATCCTTAAATATGTTATAGCATGAAAAGTATTCTGACCGTAATTGCAGCCTTACTTTTTACCTGTTCATTTGCGCAGAATGAACTCGGTGATCTATCTGATGAATTCAACGACACTTCTTCCCTGAGGCAATGGCGTTTTTTTCATCAGGTAGAAAATTATCCTGATAAAATAGACAAGATCTCCGTCGGCAACGGAATATTAAATCTTCAACCGAAAGCCTCCGGCTGGTACGCAGATAACCAGGCCCCCTTTCTGTTTAAGATGGTGACAGGGAATTTTGATGTAAGAGCAAGGATCCGTGTAAAAGGAGAAGCAACAGACCTTCCATCAGTTGATTGGTCACTTGCCGGATTAATGGTTCGCCAGCCCAAGCGGACCACGAGTGCAAACTGGATCCCTCGCCAGGAGAACTGGCTGTTCATTACCACTGGCGTTGCCGATGATATCAGTATTCCGGTAATGGAAATGAAAACAACCAGTAACAGCATTTCGAACTTAAAACTTCGTCCTGCCAAAGCCGGTTGGATCGAACTGCGCATTGTGCACGTTGATGCCGCATTTGTATTAATGTCAAGAGCGGAAGGAGAGAAGTGGCAGATACAGGAAAGATTCTACCGGCCGGTAATGATGGGGCCATTGCAGGTAGGGCTGAATGCATACAGCTGCTGGAATGCAATTCCACCTCCCTTGAAATCCGATCCGAAAGCATTTAATGAAACGGTTGCTACTGCAAAGGCCGACCTGCTCCTGCAGGTAGATTATGTGCGTTTCAGCCGTCCGGTGGCAAATTGGAAAAACGCGTTAGGGAACAGGTATGACGAGCGTTATCAAAGCATACTGTTCTATACACCGGCCAACCTTCTTACCGACTACAGCATTTCAAACGAGCAGGTACTCGCCCTGTTAGGTGACTGATACCAATTGAACAATTTTTGCAGCGGGAAGTACAAGAACTACCTGAGTGAAAAGAATTACATTTGGAGACTCACCAAATGTAAAACCTGTATATGCAAATAGCTCCTGTCACCACTTTGTTTTTAGATATTGGCGGCGTACTGCTGACCAACGGATGGGGAAGAAGTTCAAGGAAACTGGCTGCTGAACATTTTGGACTTGATCTCGTTGAAATAAATGAACGGCATCATCTCACTTTCGATACGTATGAGATCGGAAAGATCAGCCTTGATGAATACCTCGAGCGGATCGTGTTCTATGAGGAACGAAGTTTCTCGATGGAAGACTTCAAGTCCTTTATGTATAAACAAACTCAGCCGTTCAATGACTCCATTCAGTTCTTTAAGGAATTAAAACAACAGAACGGACTCAAAGTAATAGCGGTGAATAACGAGGGACGGGAATTAAACGATTTCCGGATCAGGCACTTTGGTTTGGATGAGTTGTTTGATGCTTACGCATCTTCCTGTTATGTGAAATTCAGGAAACCGGATCTTGATATTTATCGCGTAGCCTGTGATATCGCAAGAGTATTACCGCATCAGGCTGCTATGGTCGACGACCGGCCGATGTTCACGCAGGTAGCATCTGTACTTGGGATCAACTGTCTGCATTTTGACAGCCTTGACGGTATAAAGGAAAAACTAAAGAAGATCAATCTGCATCATCGTTAGTTAGCCTTCTTGAAAATACAACTCTATCGTTGTGATAGCAGATGACCGGCGGCTGATAGTCGCCGGTCATCTGCTATCATAAAGCTATTACGGGCAAATTATATTACCATGGGATCAGTCTTGTCCGGATATTGCGGTAATAGACCACACTGTTCGGATCGTGTGCCTGCAATGCAAATGTACCACTGGAGATCAGGCGCTTTTCCTGTCCCTTTGAACGTTCAACATTGGCAGGTTCAGTATAGTCCACCACGATCTTGTCATTTATTTTAATGATCACGTGCTTGCCTTCTACCCTGATATATTCGGTGAACCATTCGTTATCTTTTACATACACCTCTTTAACGTCCTGGATATTATAAAGGCTGCCTGTACGCCGCCAATCGCTTTGCGAATTGTTCACCTGCACTTCATAACCTTTTTCCGGCCAGCCGCTTTCCTGGTAAGCAGTATGAAAGTAAATGCCTGAATTAGCACCCGGCTTTGTCATCACTTCCGCTTCGAACTCAAAATTTTTAAAATCATGCTCGTGATTAGGACCATCATAGAAAAGGTGGGCGACAGGTCCTTTTACAACGATACGGCCGCTGTCAACAGAGAACGAGCTGGCATTGGTTCCTACCTTCCAGCCATTGAGGGTTTTGCCATCAAACAAGTAAACCCACTTGGTCTTTGGGGCACAAGTGAAGGCATACAGACCGACTGAAGCACCGATGCATAAAAAAGCGATAATTGATTTTTTCATAAAGCTGATTGATATGCGTAAAGCTAAGGATTTCCGGTCACACTGATCTGACCGCCGCAGCCCGGCTGGGTAGGGCAATGTCGTTAAGTTCATACATGAGACCTTAAAAGTCTTCCTGTATCAGATCGATGGCGATGAGTGATGGTGATGGCCGTTGGCCGAAATCAAACAACAAGCAGAGCTCTCTTTGGTTTGTCCAAATCTGCCTTCGTGAGATGCACGCTTTTTTCGGAACTATCAAACTGCAGAGTGCGGCCATCAGGCATCAGTCATCGGGCATCGAACAAACCCGGAACAACCTCTTCACTTAACGACATTGGGAAGGGAGGCTGGAGCTATTCCGGGCCGCTAAAAAATATACTCCACACGTAGGGGTCTGCAAAGGGTTGCTTGTTGTATCTGAAATGAACAATAAGATAATTATGAAAAGAACATTACAACTAATGCTGTTTTGCGTGGTGATGGCGAACACCGCGGTTGCACAGGATAATATCCGCACTGTATTCAGAAAAGGCATCCTTTCATCTGGCGGTTATGGAGCAATCACCAATAAGTTCACAAAGTTGCGTGGCGAACATTCCAACCTTTCCGGTATCTATGGTGGCTGGTATATCAATCATCGCCTGATGATCGGGCTGGCAGGGGCCGCGAGTACAAATAACCTTCCTGTCCCTTTACAATTCAGTACTGATCCGGCCCGTAACAGAACTTACCAGTACGGACAGTTTGGCCTGATGACAGAATATGTTGTCGCATCTAATAAGCCCGTACACCTCGTTTTTCAAATGTTTGGCGGTGCTGGCTTCACCCTGCAGTATGACAGGAATAACTGGAGTGGCAATCATGTGAATTCAATCAGTGATGAGAACTGGTTTGTTGTTGCAGAACCCGGTGTGCAGGTAGAAGTGAACCTGTTCAAATGGATGCGGTTCAGCCCGGGTGTTTCATATCGTGCAAGCTTTGGTAGTGATGCGCAGGGTATGAAGGATAAGGATATCAGGGGGATCAGCTATAATGCGACGCTGAAATTTGGGAAATTTTAATAGACACATACCATTTTAATAAGCAAGCCATTTCGATAAGCAAGTGTAAGCATTGTTCGAATCTATTTGGGCAATGGCAGAAAATGGCCGGTAAATTTCCGGTTGACGACAGAGCAAAAGAAGGGAAGGGCACTGTCAACCGGAATTTACCATTCCGAAGAAAACTCAGATCAATTCAATCAATATAGAAAATATTTCAAGTCTACCTCTACACGCAGGTCACTGCATTCAAACTCATCGGCAAAATTTGCCCGTTATACAGGCCTATTCCGGGCTTTGCTATTTCGTTGAATAGTATCAATTTGAAAATACCAATCCCTTTCCTACTTTTACTCCCGGATTAATTGATCTTATGCAAAAGCCAACTCTACCCCTTGTATTCGTCAGCATTTTATTGCTTGCCAGTGTTCTGTCTACCGCACAGGACAGCCTTCGTTTTAAACGGGATACAACCCTTCGTAATGATACGTCGAGGCGGGATACAACCCGTTTCCGCAGAGGGATGAACTCTCTTTTTGCAGACTCATCAAAACTCACTTCCAGCGATTACCAGCTCCGTATTGAAAAGACATATGACGTTCTTTCGATGATCCGTAATCAAAGTGATCTCGGTCCGGGAATCGCCGCTATCAGGGAAAAGCTCGCAGACAGCGACTCGTCACTGTTTGTGCTGAAAGACAATAT
This sequence comes from Terrimonas ginsenosidimutans, assembly GCF_022012415.1. Classification (GTDB taxonomy): domain Bacteria; phylum Bacteroidota; class Bacteroidia; order Chitinophagales; family Chitinophagaceae; genus Terrimonas_A; species Terrimonas_A ginsenosidimutans. The sequence continues at coordinate 29,824 of NZ_JAKLTR010000020.1, read as the reverse complement.
CGTTAACAACAGCAGCGCCCTTAGTTTACGTAACCTGCAAATGTTCCGCACACTCCTTGCCAATATACATGAAGACATCGAGCACCAGCGAATGGTGCTTGATAGTGCAGAAGCCGGATTGAGCGGACTCCGTACGGAAATGAAAAACCTCATCGCAGATACAGTGCTGCGTGAGCTTTGGCGGGACTCTGCCAACCGGCAGCTCTTTGCTGCGCAGTTAAAAGATATGCGTGAAGCATGGCGCACCAGTACTACAAAACTAAAGGAAAGCATTGCGCTCATTAACCAGCTGCAAACCCACAATTCCGGCAATGCCATTACCACTGCATCGCTTGAGGAAAAAGTAAACAACCTGCTGTTGAATTCATTCGCACGCGTATTTGGGAAAGAATTCAATTATCTCTGGGAACCAACCCCGGACAGTTCACTAAATAAACTCCGCTCTGCTTACGAAAGAGCTTATACGGGCGAAAGGAAAGCGCTGCGGTATTATTTTAAAGACAGTGTGAACACCCGTCTATTTCTTCTGTTGATCGGATTGCTGTTTGGCATCTGGGCTTACCGTAACATATTGCGTTTAAAGAAGGCGAACGCGGTGGATATATTGAAAGGCCCGCAGGTGGACTATTTATACCCTCATTATATCGCTTCTGTGTTTCTGGCGATGTTCTCACTGGCTCCGCTCTTTGACCTGGATGCACCTTCTGTTTATATCGAATCGATGCAGTTCCTGCTGATACTTACATTGACTTTTATCTGCTGGAAAAAATGGCCGCGCAAATTATTTGTATACTGGATCGTGATGGTGTTCCTTTATCTCTGTTTCTCCTTTACGCATCACCTTCTTGTTCCGGGTGTATTACAAAGAAGCTGGCTGATCCTTCTTAATGTGCTATCTGTTATTTTCGGCTCGCTGTTTCTTCGGGGAATGAAAGATCATCTTCATTTCCGTGGCTTTCTCCGCTTTGTGATCATTCTGCATAATGTAATGAATGTACTGGCAGTTGTATGCAATCTTTTCGGTCGCTTCTCTCTTGCACAGATACTTGGCAGTGCTGCTATATTTTCATTCACGCAAGCCATTGGCCTGGCAGTGTTCAGCCGTGTTATCATCGAAGCGATCCTTTTGCAGATCGAAGCAAGCCGGATCAGACAGGGAGTAAAGAATGCCTTCGATTACCAGGCGGTTCTGCAAGCATTTAAAGGCCCGATCGCATTTCTTGTATTCGTATTATGGCTGATCGTTTTTACCACGAACCTTAATATTTACGAAACTTCTAAAGAGGTATTCGTATTCATTATGCAGAAACAAAGAAGTGTCGGCAGCGCCACATTCACCATCGGAGGTGTATTACTTTTCTTCCTGATCATCTGGGTGGCACATCTCCTGCAGAAATATGTTGGCTACTTTTTCGGGGATACAGGCAGTGAAGAAATAGAGAACAAACGCCAGCGTTCAAAGATGCTGATCGCGCGACTGGTGGTTCTTTGTCTTGGTTATCTTCTTGCCGTAGCTGCATCCGGCCTGCCTGTTGATAAGATCACCATCGTTCTCGGCGCTCTTGGTGTTGGTATCGGTTTGGGCCTTCAGAATATCGTCAGCAACTTCGTGTCGGGTATCATTCTGATATTCGACAGGCCATTACAGGTTGGGGATGCAATTGAAATAGGAGATAAAGCTGGTAAAGTAAGGGAGATCGGACTTCGTTCAAGTACATTGCTCACAACCGATGGGGCGGAAGTGATCATCCCTAACGGAGATATTCTTTCTACCCCCATTACCAACTGGACGCTCACCAACAATCAGCAGCGTCTTGCTCTTTCTTTATCCGTTAGTGGCAGCAACGATATCGAAAAGGTTAACAAGCTCGTCACGGATACGATCATATCGTCAGGGTATGTGATGGAAAATGTTGCACCGCAAATAGAATATATCTCTATAAAAAAGGAGCAATTCGATCTTAAAGTGTATTTCTGGTGCAAGGATGTTTTTAAAGCTTCGCAGGCTAGAAGTGCCATCATTTATCTGCTTCACAAGCAACTTGCCCGGGAGGATATAAGTATCGAAGCATAAAGAACAACGATGCCTGCTTCCGCAATAACCTTCAAATTACCGTTGGAGCGGGAGCAGGCAGTTATTATTTATTTTTCTTGCCCAGCCAGAGTAATGCGTCTGTGATCAGTTTGTTCTGTGTTTCATTGGTGAAATGAAAGGAGAGCTCTTTGTTGGTGCCACCTTCATAATCAATATCGTTGTGCCCCATGTTCACATAGATCATCCTGTAATATTTATTTGTCCATACAACCGGGTAGTATCCGCTATGCCAGATCTCGTGTTGTTTTGGCCCTGTTCCCAGCGGGAAGCTTGAAGGGTCGATGGATAAAAGGATCTGTATGGAATCATTCTTCCGGAGATCTTTTTCCCAGCTATACCATTCATTGGGAGCCGACCTGAAGGTTGCTGGAAGACCTTTCGTCGCCGGATGAGAAGGTTGCTCAATTTTCAACACGGCAGAAGTAGGGCGCCAGGTATTCCCTTTATACTGACCCGAACCGAGAAAATGATTATGATACCAATCCCAGTTCTGCTGCACGCCGGAAGGCGTTAATGCAAAGCCTGCAAAATGGAACCCCATCCATGCTCCTCCTTTTTCCATGTATCGCTGAAAAGCTTCACGCTGTGCAGGTTTTTCAGGACGGGTATCAAGAAAAAGTATCACCTGGTATTTTTTCAGGAAGCTATCATTGAGGTTGTCCCAGTTAGCCGTTGAATCATAAGAAAACCCATATTTACCGGCCGCTTCCGGGAACCAGCGGTTCGCTTCATGAACAAAACTGATATGCGCCTGATCGGCTTTGGCGGTATAGAACGCAATCACGTTAAAGGCAGATTCTTTCTGGGAGAATACGGAAAGACAGGTAAAGGACAGTAGTAATAAAAACGGCAGTGATCGTTTAATGGCAGTCATTATCGGATTGATTAATAATGTATGAAAATAATCTTTTTGAGGATCATTTTTCCCTGTATTCACGAAAACGATTTCTCTTTCGACAGCCCTGCTGCCGGCTTTTTCCTGCAATTCACTAAACAAATTTCACGGCTGGTACTTTCCTGCTGACAGTTCATTTTCTCTTTCGTTACATTGCGGCAAAGCATTACAGATGTCAGATAATATCAGGATCACAAACACCGAATTACTTTCCGATCATTGGTACGTTTTAAATAAGATCACTTATGATTACCAAAAGAAGAACAGCGAATGGGTGACACACACCCGGGAAGTTTATGACCGTGGCAATGGGGCCACCATTTTACTTTATAACAGAGAGAAGAAAACCGTTATTCTTACCCGGCAATTCCGTCTCCCGACTTTTGTGAATGGCAACGATTCGGGAATGCTGATAGAAGCATGTGCAGGACTGTTAGACACTGACAATGCAGAAGATGCCATCCGTCGTGAGACGGAGGAAGAAACCGGCTACAAGGTCTCCGATGTCAGAAAGATCTTCGAAGCCTATATGTCTCCGGGCTCAGTAACGGAGATCGTTTATTTCTTTGTGGCTGAATACAGTCATCATATGAAAGTAGCTGAAGGCGGCGGCATTGAACATGAGCAGGAAAATATAGAAGTCCTTGAGCTGCCTTTCGCCAACGCAATCAGGATGATAGAGGCCGGAGACATCAAAGATGGTAAAACGATCATGCTGCTGCAGTATGCGGCACTGCATGGGTTGGTGGGAGGAAGGGAGAAGGGTTTAAGAGTTTAATGGTTAAAGAGTTTAAAAGTTTAAAAGTTTAATAGTTTAAGAGTATGCTACTTTAATATTTTAACCTAAACATTGTACATGAACTTCTGAACTCTTAAACTTTTAAACTATTAAACTCTTAAACTTTTAAACTCTTAAACCCTTCTCCCTTCACACCTTCCGCGCCATTCTCATAAACCGTATACAAAGAAAAATGCTTGAGCAGGAAAGGCCGGCAATGAACCCGACCCAGATCCCTGATGCCCCCATGTTGCCTTTGAAAGCAAGAAGATAGCCGAGCGGAATACCAATTACCCAATAGGCGATCGCGATGAGTATAGTGGGAATTTTTACGTCTTTGATCCCGCGAAGCAAACCGGCACCTATGGCCTGTGTAGCATCGGAGATCTGAAAGATCGCTGCGAGTACAAGCAGGAGTGAAGCCATTTCAATCACGTTTGCATTATCATTGAAACCTGTGGGTAATATATTGCGAAGCACAATGAAAAGCGTTGCACAGAAAATCCCATATAGCAGACCGGTGATCAGTGTACTCTTCCCTATATTCAGGATCTTCTGCCTGTTGCGGGTTCCAAATGCGTTGCTTACACGGATCGAACTGCCCTGCGCGAGGCCGAGGGACGCCATGAATGTGAAAGATGCACAGGTCAGCGCGATCTGGTGCGCCGCCTGCTCTGTAGCACCGATACTTCCGATGATTATTCCCGACACGGCAAATGCACCACCTTCCATACCGATCTGTAAGCCGCTGGGAATGCCGATGTGTAACAATTCTTTGATCGTTTGCATTTTTAACCGCCACTGGTTTTTTCTGACCGCAATGTACCGGTTAAAGACAGGGTGCCAGAGGATCACAGCTCCTAGTGCGAGGAACATCAGCGTTCGTGTGATCAGCGTGCTCCAGCCTGCTCCTGCCAGCTCGAGGCGTGGAAACCCCGCATTGCCAAAGATCAACAGCCAGTTCAGGAGAATGTTGAGCGGCACACCAATGACTGTTATGATCATCGCTGTGCGCGTTTTTTCCAGCCCGTCTGCAAATTGCTTTAATGACATGAACAACAACATCGGGATAACACTCCAGCCCATCAGTTGAAGAAATGGTACCGCCATTGCGGCTACTTCCGGGTCCTGTTTCAGATGAAACAAAATACCCTTCCCAAATTCAAGACCAAGGGAAATGATCAATGCCGTTAAGGCACAAATCCAGAATCCGTTATAGAAATAGTGAGATACTTTTTGAGCGTCCCGCCGTCCATGTGACATGGATACCAGCTGCGATACTGAAATGGTCATACCTATTCCGACCACAAAAGGAATATTCAGCACGGCCAGTACAAGAGATGCCGCGGCCAGTTGCTTGTAACCCAACGCACCGGCCATCGCTGTATCGATCAGGTGAAGCGCCATCTGCGCTATCTCGCCAAAAATTATTGGTAAAGAAAGCTGAAGCGTTTTCTTCGCTTCATGCACTAATGAATTTGATTGCATATCTGATCCGGCAGGCAAACCTGTAATTAATCATCAATAATCCCGCAAAGATGATCTATTTTCAGTTACTGGAATAATACATTAATGTATTGCTGAAAACATCCCTACAGCTCAACAATAGGGTAGATTGATTGTTGAATAGGTTCTTATGACAGGATCTTTTTAAAATATCCTGGTAATATCTTCATTTAAATTTAATGCAGTTATGAGTAAAGTATGGTTTATTACAGGTTGTTCCACCGGGTTCGGACGGGAACTGTCAAGACTGGTTTTGGAACTGGGTCATAAGGCTGCCGTTACAGCGCGTAATCCGAATGATGTGCAGGATATTGTTTCTGAATATCCCGGTGCCGCATTAGCGTTGAAACTTGATGTGACGAAGCCGGCGGAGGTGAAAGCGGCGGTTCAACAGGCCGCCCAGAAGTTTGGCCGCATAGATGTACTGGTCAATAATGCCGGTATTGGTTATTTCGGTGCGATCGAGGAAAGTGAAGACGAAGAGGTGAGGAGAATGTTCGAGATCAATTTTTTTGGCCTCGCACAGGTTACGAAAGAAGTGCTGCCTATTATGCGTAAGCAACGCAGTGGGCATATTGTAAATATCTCTTCGATCGGAGGACTGGTCGCATTCCCCGCTGTAGGCTTTTATAACGCAACCAAATTTGCTGTGACGGGGTATTCCGAGGCGCTCGCAAAAGAAACAGCTCATCTTGGTATCAAAGTAACGGTTGTTGCCCCGAGTGGGTTCCGGACGGACTGGGCGGGACGTTCTGCCAATAACTCGAAGATCGTCATTGATGACTATGCCACTACAGCGCATGCGAATAAGGATACGATCCGTGGCTATAGCGGCAATCAACCGGGTGATCCGGTCCGCGCAGCAAAAGCGATCGTAAAAGCTGTGGAAGCAGAAAATCCCCCGCTTCGCCTGCTGCTTGGTGCCGGTGCCATGAAAGGCGCGCGTAACAAATTGGCAGAGTTGAAGAATGATTTTGATACATGGGAAGAAACAACGCTGAATGCCGATCATCCCAAATCCTGACCGATACGACCTTTGCAAAAAGATCCTGCCCTGCGCGGGATCTTTCTGTTTGTCTTCCGGAGATCATAAGGGGAATATTGTAGATTGCAACCCAAACACATTGGATTGCCACCTCTTTACCGTTTTATGAAATATATTATCTTCCTCGCTATTATCTCGCTGGCTTTTTCCTGCATTTCAACCAGGCAGGCGGCCACACCAGTTGCTGCCAATACCGATACGATCCCGTCACTGATCAAAGGAGATTTTGCTGATGATTACGATATACGCTATACCCTGACAGATTCACTGTTTACGCAATATCCCCAGGCACGTTATCATATCCTCAAATGGAATACAAAAGAACAATACTTCGTTGCGCGCAATGATACAGCAAACCCCAGCGAGAAAGGACTTTACTCAAGGATCGATTATATGTATTTCCAGAACATGGAGCCCTGGCACTGGGGCTTCTGCCTGACCGTCTATAACGCGCCTTCAGATTCGCTTGCAGAAGTGCAAGCCATTGCCGACCGTAAGAACCCGCGTAAAGGTTGTAACGGCTATCCATTCTCCCGCATGAAACGACGCTGAAACGTCCTAAGATAAAGGCAGAGACGTATAGCTGAGTTCCGCAAAGATCGCAACGGATGCCAGGAAATGTATACTTCGCATCTTTTGCTGTCGCTTTCCGCCCTCCCCGGCACCCTGGGCCACCCGTTGGAATGGAAATGCAACCTTTGGCATGCTTTTTCTCCCCATTCTGAAAATACTTCTCATGAAAGCAATCTGGACGGGCTCTATTGGCTTCGGACTGGTCAATATCCCTATCAAAATGTACAGCGCTGTGGAAGAAAGTACACTGGACCTTGATATGCTGGACAAAAAAGACCACGCTAATATCCGGTTCAAACGCGTAAATGAGAACACTGGCCGGGAGGTCGCCTGGGAGAATATCGTCCGCGGCTATCTTCTTAATGAAAAATATGTTGTCCTGGATAAGACGGATTTCGAAAAGGCCAGCCCCGAAAAGACCAAACATATAGAGATCACCCAGTTCGTCGAAGAAACAGAAATAGACAGCACCTATTTCGAATCACCTTACTACCTCGAACCGGATAAGACCGGTACCCGCGCTTACGCGCTTCTTCGAGAGGCCCTGGCCAAATCAGGTAAAGCAGGAGTGGGGTTGTTTGTGATGCATAATCGTGAACATGTTTGCATCATCAAGGCGCTGGATGATGTCCTGGTATTGAACCGCATTCGCTTCTCCCAGGAGATTCGCACACCCAAAGATCTCAATCTTCCCAAAACAAAAAGTAAACCTGCCGAATTAAAAATGGCCGTCAGCCTGATCGATCAGCTTACGCAGCCGTTTGATATCAGCGCATTCAAAGACGAGTATACAGACAAGCTGATGAAGATCATTAAGGCCAAATCAAAAGGAAAGAAAACTCCTTTCAAACCAATGAAGGTGGTGCATTCAACAACCAAGGACCTGATGGAACAATTGAAAGCCAGCCTTTCCTCCGGTAAAAAGAAAGCATCATGAGCCTGACCACCTATAATAAAAAACGGGATTTTAAACAGACCGCTGAGCCCCGTGGGAAAAAGAATGCCGCTTCAAAGCTTCGGTTCGTGGTACAACGGCACGAAGCATCACGGCTTCATTATGATTTTCGCCTGGAATTGGGCGGGGCGCTTAAAAGCTGGGCCGTACCCAAGGGACCTTCATTGAACCCGTTGCAGAAAAGACTGGCGGTAGAAGTTGAAGACCATCCGGTCGACTATATCACTTTCAAAGGCGATATCCCTAAAGGAAATTACGGCGCGGGTCATGTTGATATCTGGGACAAAGGAACCTTTATCCCCGTTGATCAGCAGCATGAGCCCATCAGCGAACGCGCGGCGCTTGCCGGGTTGAAAAAAGGCGAACTGAAATTTGAATTGAAAGGATCCCAATTGAAAGGAGAGTTCGTTTTGGTCCGTCTGAAAAAAGACAATGAAAAGAACTGGTTGCTCATCAAACATAAAGATGAACACTCTGTAAATACAATGTATGATGCAGAGAAAGCGAAGAACAAACCGGTCAGGACGATCGCAAGTATCCGCGATGGCAAATCGAAAAAACTGAAAAATTTTACCAGTCCCATGCTGGCAACGATCAGCAAGATGCCATTTGATGATAAGGACTGGATCTTCGAAATAAAATGGGATGGATACAGAGCTGTTGCCGAAACAGGGGGTGATAAGGTTAAACTGTATTCAAGAAATGGTCTCGACTTTAGCGATCGTTACCCCGCCATTTATCAATCCCTGCAAAAGTTAAAGCATAAAGCTGTACTTGACGGGGAGATCGTTGTGTTGAACGGAAAAAGCCTGCCTGATTTTCAAATGCTGCAGCACTATGAAAATCATATTGACAGCCCGCTTATATACTACGTATTTGACCTTCTCGAACTGGATGGTAAAAGCACAAAGAAATTGCCGCTGATCGAGCGAAAGAAATTGTTAAAGAAGTTGCTCGGTAAAAATAAAACAGTCCGTTATTGTGATCATGTAGAAGAACGTGGTACCGATTTTCTTGAACAGGCAAAGAAACAGGGATTGGAAGGGATCATCGCCAAAAAGAAAGACAGCGAATATAAAGAAGGATACAGGAGTAAAGAATGGTTGAAGATCAAGAACGTGCAAACCACAGAAGTGGTGATCGCCGGTTATACCCGCCCACGTGGCTCTCGTAAGCATTTCGGATCATTGATCGTTGCAAATAAAAAAGGCAGAGCATGGGAATACCGTGGTCATGTGGGAACAGGATTTTCTGATGAAACACTTGCGTCACTGAGTAAGTCGATGAAACCGCTTGAAACGGATCAATCTCCCTTCAAACAAAAAGTTCCCGTAAACGATGAAGTGACCTGGTTAAAACCAAAGCTGGTTGCAGACATCGGCTACGGTGAGATCACCAGGGATAAGATCTTCAGACATCCCGTATTCCTTCGTTTGCGTGATGAAAAATCCGCGAAACAAGTCAACGAAGAGATCGTTGATGATATCAAAGAGGTGAAGAGGAATGAAGAGATCAAAGTTGGAAAATTCAATGTTACTGTCAGCAACCGGCACAAAGTATTCTGGCCTGATGAAGGCTATACAAAAGGAGATGTGATCGATTATTACGATAAAATATCTTCTTACATCCTGCCATATTTGAAAGGCCGGCCGTTATCATTAAAGAGAAATCCCAATGGGATCCGGGATGAAGGGTTCTTTCATAAGGATGCCGGAGAGAATGCGCCTGATTATGTAGACGTATTCAAGTATAAAAGCGGGGATGGGAAGATCATTGATTATATCGTTTGTAATAATAAAGCCACACTTCTTTACCTGGCCAATCTTGGAAGTATAGAGATCAATCCATGGAACAGCAAAACCACGTCCAGGGATAAGCCCGGCTGGATGGTGATAGATATCGACCCTTCGGATAAGAATACTTTTAAAGACGTGGTTGATACGGCACTGGCTGTTAAAGAAGTGCTTGACCGCGCAAAGATCAGGTCATATTGCAAGACTTCAGGAGCATCCGGATTGCACGTGTATGTTCCGATGAAAAATAAGTACACGTATGACGAGGTAAAGGATTTCGCGAAGATCGTTGCGCAACGGGTGCAGGAACTTCTACCCAAAACTACCACACTGGAGCGTTCTTTGGCAAAGCGTGGCCCAAGGATCTATCTGGATTATCTCCAGAACAGGATAGGGCAGACGCTTGCTTGCGCATACAGTCTCAGGCCCGTTCCCGGAGCGCAGGTGTCCACACCACTGGAATGGAAGGAGGTAGATCACCGGCTTAGTCCATCGCAATTCACCATCTCCAATATTTTTGAACGGGTAAAGAAAAAAGGAGATCTTTTCAGGGACGTACTGACTGGCTCCACCAATATTACCAAAGCATTGAAAATACTGGACATCTGAACTGGAGGAGAAGTATCTTTGGACATAACCTGCTCATGAATTATTACCAGATCCCTCCGCCGCCGGTACTTGCAAAGTATGTGCGGTTCTTCTGGGTGCTCGAAGGCGAACCCGGGCGCGGGGAAACCTATATACACAGATCCGTCGCTGATGGAAGTGCTGAAATGATCTTCCATTACCAGGGGCTGTTCAATACATTGACCGGTCCTTCTGTTCCCAGTGAATTTCGCGCAGGCATCGATGGACAATCAAGTAAATTCCGTCGTTATGAAACAGGAGGACAGTTCGGTATATTCGGCGCATATCTTTTCCCGTTTGCCGTTCCTGCCTTACTTGGCCATTCGGCCTCAGTTATAAGCAATCAGATGCCTGATCTTGCATCACTCCTTGGCCAGGAAGGAAAGGACCTGGAAGAACAGGTAATGCTGGCTGCAGATAATAAAAAACGCGCCGCCATTCTTTCGGGATTTCTGTATCAGCGTCTTCAAAAAAATGAGCAGCCAGCTCCGTCGATATTTTCATCTATCAGTTATATCATCAATACACGTGGTGTGGTGAACGTGGACACACTTGCAGCTGATGTATGTCTCTCCACGCGTCAGTTTGAGCGGCGGTTTAAAGAATATGCCGGCTTCTCTCCCAAATTGTATTCGAGGATCATTCGTTTTCAGGCGGCGATCTCGGCTTTCGGAAATCATTACAAAACGCTTACAGAGGTCGCCTATGAATGCGGATATTATGATCAGTCGCATTTCATCCACGACTTCAAAGAATTTTCGGGCTATCATCCACGGCATTATTTCAAAGGCGATACAGAAAGTACACGTTGGAAAGAAAAACAGGATAAATGAAAGATGTCGTGTTTTTCCAATTTTACTATTTTCAGGTCAGCTAGTTTTGACTGAACAAAAATTAAACAAATGAAAATTCCTCAGGGCCATCAGGCTGTAATGCCTTACCTTATTCTTGACAACGCAGACCTGTTTCTTCATTTCGTCAAAACGGTGTTCGGTGCGGAGATCGGGCATGAAAGCCGTAATGATGATGGGAAACTGGGTCATTGCGAAGCACGTATCCATGGCAATACGATCATGTTCTCCAATAGCACTGAACAGTTCAAACCACGCCATGCGGATCTCTTCGTTTATGTAGAAGATGCGGACAAAACTTTCAAGGAGGCGCTTGCCCAGGGTGGCACGGTGATCATGCCGCTGGATGATAAAGATTATGGAAGAAGTGGTGGAGTCGAAGATCCAACCGGTAATATCTGGTGGATCACCGCAGTCAACTGATACTTGTTGCGGGCTTTGCGATACTCCTGCCCCAATAAATCTTAAAAGGATGCAAATGGGGCCGGCCGCCTGTACGGGCATTAGCGGAAGGCCGGTCAAACTTTAAGACTTGTTATTTTCTTTTAATGGTTGTCCGCGAATTTGACCGGTAACCTTTCTCACTTTGCGGCGTCTTATCTTTGAAACCTTCGTTTGAACCGGAGAACCATAACAGCCTTATGCTTTTTTCAAACCTGTTGACGGCATTGCCATTTTTGCTGTTTGCTACGGAGCTTCCGAAGCAGCACAAGAAGACAGCGCCGGTGAAAACAGCGTTGTTACAAAAGCACGCCCTCCATACTGAAGATTCGTTAGCTCCCTCCGGAGCTGCCATTCGTTTTAAGGTCGATCCCATTGTCTCAACAGATTCGTCTACCTGTATCATCCCTTTTACACGGGTGGGAAATCTGATCGTGATCAAAGGAAGCGCGGATGGGGTGGAGGGAAACTTCATCCTGGATACCGGGGCGCCGAGGCTGGTGTTGAATATGACCTATTTCCGGGATTATCCGACGCTGGCGGGAGAGGAGGAGGCTGGAGGTATCACCGGCGGATCTTCCGGAAACAGTCCCACTGCCTTAAAAAAATTTGATTTTGGTCCTGTACACTATGACAGGATCGAAGCTGACCGCGTCAACCTCGGTCATATAGAAAACACTAAAGGCATCAAGATCCTCGGATTAATGGGCGTTCAGCTGTTCAGGCAATTCGAGATGATCCTTGATTATGAAAAAAGCCTGATCTACCTGCATCTCATTACCCGGAAAGAAGCGTCTACATATAAAAGTGAGATGCTGGCAGACACATCGCAGTACAACGAATTTCAGATTGATCTCCTGGAAGATAAACTGATTACTTATGCCGAAATGGTCGGAAAGAAACTGACCTTTGTGATCGATACCGGCGCCGAATCAAATGTTCTGGATAGCCGGCTTCCCAACAAGATTTTCGAGAACGTCGCCATTACCCGCCGTATCTTACTGACCGGCAGCGGCAATAAAAAAGTGGAAGCACTTTATGGCGATATGAAGAATATGAAGCTGGGCAAACTGGCTATCGCCACTTTGCCGGTACTCGTTACAAACCTGGAGAAGATGTGTTTCTCCTATAATAAATGTCTTGACGGAATGCTGGGATTTGACTTTCTGTCCATGCATAAAATAGGATTTAACTTTGTTAAAAGGAAAATGTATATATGGAAATGACCCGTACCAGATATAGCGCCCGCCAGCTGGTACGCATACGCGTGGCAATGCTGATACTCCTGTTGTTTACAGTGGGTAACGGTATGGCACAGACGCCGGTTAAATCCTATACTGTGAAAGATGGGCGGATGTTCATCGCGCTCGGTAAAAAACTGAAAGAAGCTTCAGTAGACAGCTTTATCGTCCAATTTGGCCTGCAGGATCTCGGCCTGAAACATTTCCTTAAAGGCATGATGCTGGATTCCCTTGCCAGGCTTGGCTGGAAAGTAAATGTGAACAATAACGAGCTCTTTGTGATCAGCAAGCCGTTATTCGGATTTGATGACCTGAAGAACCCTGCCGAAAAGATCATCATGGCAGAAAAACCTAATTTTTCTGAAATGTTCCCCGCCGTCAGCAACCTGATCACCTACGGCGTCAATAAGTTCAAACGTGGTAACGGTTTTGCCGCCAGAGACTCCGTGGTAACGTTCTTTCTTCGTGCTAATTCGAATGCTTCACTGGTGAAGCTGTCCGGAAGTTTTAATGACTGGTCGCCGGACGCGCTTTCTATGAAAAGGACAGACAGCGGATGGATCGCCAATGTAAAACTTGGCCCGGGTAAATACTGGTACAAATTCATCGTTGACGGCCACTGGATCACCGATCCTGACAACTCGCTTAATGAAAATGATGGCCTCGGAAATGTAAATTCTGTTTTCTTCAAAACGAATTATGTATTTCGCTTGAATGGTTTCAACAATGCCCGCCGTGTATTCCTGTCGGGAAGCTTTAACGACTGGCGCGAGCGCAGCCTCTCAATGCAGGAAACTGAGACCGGCTGGCAGCTGCCTGTGTACCTGGCAAAAGGCACACATACATACAGATTCATTGTTGATGGAAAATGGATGACCGACCCGGGTAACGCGGAAAAACTACCCAATGAATTCAATGATTTCAATTCTGTGATCCGCATCGGGAAACCATACTTGTTCCGCCTCGAAGGCTATCAGGAGGCACGCCAGGTCGTACTCGCCGGCTCTTTTAACAAATGGAGAGTGGACGAATTGTATATGACTAAAAAAGCCGGGGGATGGGAGTTGCCGTATACGCTCGGCCCGGGTAACTACGAATACACTTTCCTGGTGGATGGTTCGGCTGCAAAACGCGCGGAGACCGGCGGCGGATCAAATCTTTTCTTCGTAATAGAACCTAATTATACGTTCAGGTTGAAAGGGCATCCGAATGCAAAAAAAGTTTTTCTCGCTGGTGATTTCAATGGCTGGTCGCCAAATGCTTTCCTGATGACAAAAGAAGGAGCCGACTGGGTGATCAGGGTGAATTTGTCGTTGGGAAAACACACGTATAAGTTTGTGGTGGACGATAAGTGGATCATGGATCCTAACAACAAATTGTGGGAACAAAATGAACACGGTACGGGTAATTCGGTCTTGTGGATGGGACAGCAGGGCGGGAGGTGAGCGTCTAACTTATGAGTTCTTTTGGTGAATGACTTAGCGTAGGGGTATCGCAAAGCGCGCAATGTAGACGCAATGTAAACGCAAAGAATCTTAGCGATCTTTGCGTTTACATTGCGCGCTTTGCGATACGTCTGCGCCAGGCTGAAATAATGCTGACTGTCTATCAATCCGGTTCTCTGTCCAGTGCCCTGATCTGATCCTGATAATCCTTTGGCAATAAGATTGCCTTCAATACACCATCCATCTTCACTTTCCGGCTGATCTTATATACAAAAAGCAAGGGGCCCGCCCATGAAAAAGAATCCATCTTCAGCATTCTTTTAACGATCATCGGACATACCAGCTTCTGTGATTGCTTCAGTATAAAATAACGCACTGCTCCTAAATGCTTACGGTATTGTTTATAAAGGTCCGTGGTGTATTTGCTTACTGCCAGATCCTGTCGCAAATGTTGATCATGACTGATCAGCCATTCGCTGTAAGTAGCAGGCAGCTCTTTTAAATTCATTCTTGATCCCATCCGGTAGAACACATCATACAGGTCATCCTTTTCAGCATCCGTCAGTCTTCTTTCCAGCAGTTCATAAGATGCTACAGAATAATGGATCAGCATAAATAACACGTCCCGGTAAGCCCAGTCCGGAATAACAGCACCCCGATTCTCTTCCACGGCCTTATGAATATGTGTAATGGTATCGATCGCTTTTTCCGCAGCTTCTTTTGGCGAGAAAACGATGCGCCGGGCATACATAACGGTAGAGAATAATCTCCCGAGCGGATCAGCAGGAAGCCTCCCCGTAAAATAAAGCCAGTCGACAGCCTTATTCAATGCAAATTCCGCCGATGCTCCGGCAAAAACAAACAGGATGGTATCACTCTTCCCCCAGATCTTCCGGACGATCGAGTGTTGGTCAACAAAGAATTCCATAGTTGTACAGGTTGATGTAAATGTAGGAAAAAGTTTTTGAGGGGGAAGAATGGGCCGCAGAGAAAAGACAACATCAGCGTTCCCTCTCTCTCCCAAACTTTGCCTTTCTTTGCTGCATGAAAAAACTCTCCTGGGGTATTATTGGCTGCGGTGATGTAACTGAAGTGAAAAGTGGACCCGCGTTCCAAAAAGCAGAGAACTCATCTCTTGTGGCTGTCATGCGGCGCAATGGAACCCTCGCAGAGGATTATGCCCGTCGCCACGGCGTTCCAAAATGGTATGACGATGCAGCTGCACTGATCAACGATCCTGAGGTGAACGCGATCTATATAGCCACACCACCGTCTTCCCATGAGGAATATGCATTGGCAGCTCTTGCCGCAGGAAAGCCTGTATATGTTGAAAAACCCATGACATTGAACGCAGAGAGTGCACGCAGGATGAGCCAGGCCGTGAAAGAACACGATGGAAAACTGGTGGTTGCGCACTATCGCAGGCAACAACCTGTTTTTAAAAAGGTGAAACAATTACTGGATGAAAAAGCCATCGGAGAGATCCGCTTTGCTTCTATCGATTTCAGGAAGGCAGTGCTGACTGAAGAAGAACTGCTTGTTCCCAGGACGGCATGGCGGGTGGATGCCCAAAAGGCTGGCGGAGGTTTATTTCATGATCTGGCCCCACATCAACTCGACCTGATGTATCATTTCTTTGGAGAGATACAGACAGCTTCCGGCATCGCCGTGAATCAGGCCGGCGTATACACGGCTGATGATATGGTAGCGGGAACGATCCTCTTCAAAAATGGTGTGGTATTCTCCGGCACCTGGTCATTTGCTGTATCAAAAGAACAGGAAACAGACCGCTGCATTATTGCAGGCTCGGAAGGGGAGATCCGGTTCAGCATATTCGATCATGCTCCTGTTGTTCTCGCTGTCAGAGGCGACACAACTTCCTTTGAGTTTGATCCGCTTCCCCATGTCCAGCAACCAATGATCCAGGCCGTAACAGATCATTTCCTTGGCAAAGGACCTAATCCGTGTACGGTAGAACAGGGCGTTGCAGTAATGGAATTGTTGGATTCTTTTACCAGGCGGGAAGGAAGGTAGAAGTCAAAATTAAAAAGTAAAAAATAGCTCATGACATAAGGGCTATTTCTTCCGGCATAAGCTATTTTTTACTTTTGACTTCTCACTTCATCCCCAGTATTCGAGCCAGTCGATCATCCGGCTCGTGAATCCATATTCATTATCGAACCAGGCGATCAGCTTAACCTGGTTTCCGATCACTGTCGTAAGATGTCCGTCTATCACGCAGGAGTGGGTGTTGCCTTTATAATCCAGCGAAACAAGCGGTTCTTCTGTGTAACCGACCACGCCCTTTAAGTCGCCTTCTGCGGCTTTCTTAAACAGCGCATTCACTTCCTCTTTTGTAGCAGGTCTTTTCAACTGTGCGGTGAAATCGGCCATCGCTCCGTTGGCAACAGGAACCCGCGTGGATACAGCAGCGATCCTGTTCTTCATGCCCGGCAACACTCTTTCAAGTGATTGGGCCAGATCTATTTCAACAGGAATGATCGATTCCGCAGCAGCACGGCCACGGATAAACTGAGGATGCGGAGCATCCACCAACTCCTGGCGTGAGGTATAAGAGTGAAGGATGTTCATTTGGATGGTCTCGATACCGATCGCATTGAGCAGGTCGATCACATGCACCGAGCAATTGGTCATGCAACCGCCCGGAGATATGATATCACTTCCGGGATCGATGCTGTTATGGTTGAATCCATAGATCATTAAAGGAATTTCTGCAGAGCCGGTTGTAGACAACAGCACTTTTTTAGCGCCGGATTTCAGGTGTTCGCGCGCACCGGTTTCCGAACTGAATTTACCTGAGCATTCCAGCACCACATCCACCCCAAGATCTTTCCAGGGCAGCTTAGACGGATGATCCGCATTAAATGCAGCGACACGCTTTCCGGATACTTCCAGATGGGTTCCATCAACAGAAACAGGGGCGGGATAGGTGCCATAAACCGAATCATACCTGATCAGGTATGCCAGGTTATCCGTTGGCATAATATCATTCACCGCAACCAGTTCCAGGTTCGGGTGATTCACCAGTCTTCTGAACAAAAGCCGGCCGATCCGGCCCATTCCGTTGATCGCAATCCTCATATCTGTCATTATTTTTTCGGACCGCAAATATCCGTAAAAGAAAAGGAATCGCAATGATCGTTGTCCGTTATCCCGCCCTGACCGGGAGAAACTTCATGATGGATCCAAGGATAGAGTAAACAAGAGATCTGCAGGAGGAGTGTGGGGCAACAGATAACAGGCACCGGACGGAGTTGCCTCGAAAATAAATAAATTGCACCCATGAAATCAGCCACCATACATGAGCTAAAGCAGGAAATGTCACAACTCAAAGCATCGGAGATCAGTGCTTTATGCCTTCGCCTGGCGAGATTTAAAAAAGAGAACAAGGAACTGCTGACCTACCTTCTTTTTGAAGCCCATGACGAAGACGGCTATATCAGATCCGTGAAACAGGAGATCGATGATCAATTCGAGTCCATTAATGTCAGTCATCTCTATTTCGTAAAAAAAAGCCTCCGGAAGATCCTTCGCGGCATCACCAAACATATCCGCTATACCGGATCAAAACAAGCCGAAGTGGAGTGGTTGCTGCATTTTTGCACCAAATTAAAAGACACCGGCATCCCGCTCGAAAAGAACACGATGATCAATAACATCTACCACAGCCAGCTCAAAAAGCTCTTCGCTGCCATCAACGGACTGCACGAAGATCTGCAGTATGAGTTCATGAAGGAAGCGAAGAAGTTGTAGGGGAAGAAAGTTTAAAGTTTAATAGTTGAATGCTTAACTTTTAAACTATTAAACCATTAAACTTTTAAACTTTCTTCCCCTTCGGCAACTCAATCGATTCATTCCTCTTTCTCAACCGCATATTCAGCAGCTCAACCAGCAGGGAGAATGCGATCATCGTATAGATATAACTCTTACTGATCTTCTGATGAAAACCTTCGGCCACCAGCATGATCCCGATCGCGATCAGAAAGGATAAGGCCAGCATCTGCAGCGTAGGATTTTTATTGATGAATCGGCTGATAGGTCCCGCAAAAAGCATCATGATCGCAATGGAAATGATCACCGCCACGATCATTACAAATACTTCATCTACCATGCCAATGGCTGTAAGGATCGAATCAAACGAGAATACTGCGTCTACCATTACGATCTGCAGAACCACAGAAGAGAATGCGGTGTACACGGTTTTCTTTTCAGTTTCCGTGGACGGCTTTTCCAATTTGTGATGGATCTCCAGCGTGCTTTTAACAACAAGGAATAATCCACCTGCCATCATGATCAGATCCTTCCAGCTGATGCTCACTGGCTGACCTTCAGCAGTGATATAAGGCAGCGTGAATAAAGGTGTTTGCAACCGGAGGATCCAGGTGATCGTTAACAGTAAAATGATCCGCATGACCATCGCCAGTAACAAGCCAATATTCCGCGCTTTCTTCTGCTGCGATGGATCAAGCCTGTCCGAAATGATGGAGATGAAAATGATATTGTCCACACCCAGAACGATCTCAAGAAAGGTGAGCGTCAGTAAACTTAACCAGATCGCCGGGTCGGAAAAATCAGGGATATTCATATGTAAAAGTATGACAGGTTAACAAAAGTGCTGGTGTAATAATCTTGTATGAATAGCCATAAAGCATGTAATATTGCTTTGTGGCAACTATACTGGTTAAAAATATAAAAAAAATGGTTGGGTTGGGAGCTCCCGCGGCTCCTTTACGCGGAAATGATCTTTCCCGGGTGGACAGTATTGAGAATGCATACCTTTTACTGGAAGATAAGGTGATTGCTGCTTACGGCGCAATGGAAGAACTGAAGCAGTCTCCGGGGTTTGATGAAGTGATTGATGCGTCCGGACGTTTTCTGATGCCTGCCTGGTGCGATTCCCACACGCATCTGGTTTTTGCCGCAAGCCGCGAAGAAGAATTTGTCGATAAGCTCAAAGGCTTAACCTATGCAGAGATCGCTGCCCGCGGTGGCGGGATCCTAAATTCGGCAAGAAAATTACAGGCAGCGTCGGAAGACGAACTATTCGTTTCCGCATGGAAGCGACTGGAGGAACTTGCAAAATGGGGGACAGGTGCAGTTGAAATTAAAAGTGGTTACGGACTTTCGCCGGAAGCGGAACTAAAAATGCTGCGGGTAATAAAAAGGCTTAAAGAAAAATCTCCGTTATCGATCAAAGCAACATTCCTTGGTGCGCATACGTATCCTCCCGGATACAAAGACGATCACGCGGGATATATTCATTCCATCATTCATGAAATGTTGCCCGTTATCGGCGCGGAAAAACTGGCTGATTATATCGATGTATTTTGTGAGCATGGATTCTTTTCTCCTGAAGAAACGGAAATGATCTGCCGCGCGGGTATGCAATACGGCCTGAAAGCAAAGATCCATGCCAATCAGTTGAATCTTTCCGGTGGCGTTGAGGTTGGCGTAAAGCTTGGTGCTGTTTCTGTGGATCATCTGGAAACAATGGATCAGCAAACAATTGAACTGCTCGCTTCTTCCGATACGATCGGCACTATGTTGCCAACAGCGGCTTTTTTTCTCCGCATGCCGTTCCAGCCGGCAAGACAGCTGATAGACGCCAATTGCGCCGTGGCGCTGGCTACTGACTTTAACCCGGGCTCATCACCGTCCGGTAATATGAATCTCGTTGTTGCCATGAGTTGTATCCAGATGAAAATGTTGCCCGAAGAGGCGATCAATGCTGCCACGATCAATGGTGCATTCGCCATGGAAGTTCACCACGAAACAGGCAGTATCGCAGTTGGAAAGAAAGCAAATTTTATTCTCACCAAAGAGATCAATTCTCTGGCCTTTATTCCTTACGCATTTGGCAATAACCTTATACACCGGGTGATGATAAATGGCCAATGGGTATCCTGCACCAACCAGTGAGTAGGATGGAATATCGTACTTTTGAGCATGGGAAGTCTTAACACAGAAGAAGTCTTAATTGCTATCTGTAGCATCGTCGTACTGTCGTATATTTTTTCGATCGTAAGCCGCTACATTAGAATACCCTCCGTACTTCTTTTGTTGTTTGCGGGGATAGGATTTGGAGCGCTTGCAAATTTTTATAAGGCTGACATTACTTTTTCACCTCAGCTGATCGAATCTCTTGGAGTCGTAGGATTGATCATGATCGTTCTGGAAGCCGGTCTTGACCTTAAACTTGGTAGGAATAAACTCGGCCTCATCCGGAATTCATTTTTTTCCGCACTTATCATTTTCGCTATCTCGGCCGCGCTGATCACGATCATACTCGAAAATTGGTTGCACGAGCCGGTTGAGAAATGCCTGGTTTATGCAATCCCTCTCTCGATCATGAGCAGCTCGATCGTGATCCCGAGTATTAATCCGCTCAGCGAGCAGAAGAAAGAATTCCTGGTGTATGAAGCATCGTTTTCAGACATCATAGGCATTATCGTATTCAACTATTTTACCGCGGGAGATACACTCTCTCTACACTCGCTGGGTGTTTTCGGCGGAAATATTATTTTGTCTGTCATACTGTCTGTATTACTGTCGTTCCTTTTGTTGCTGATCATGGCTAAAACAAAGCTCAACATTAAGTTCTTTCTCATTTTTTCACTGTTGATCCTGATCTATGCGGGCGGAAAGATCTTTCATCTTCCTTCGCTTATCATTATCCTTGCGTTTGGCCTTTTGATCAATAACTGGGAAAAATTCAAATGGGAAAAGGTATTGAAATTCTTCCCGCATGAACAGGTTGAATCTTTGAGACACCTGCTGCACTCCGTGACTGCCGAAACTTCATTTCTGATCCGGACATTCTTTTTTATCCTGTTCGGATTTTCGATCTCGC
This sequence comes from Terrimonas ginsenosidimutans, assembly GCF_022012415.1. Lineage (GTDB taxonomy): Bacteria > Bacteroidota > Bacteroidia > Chitinophagales > Chitinophagaceae > Terrimonas_A > Terrimonas_A ginsenosidimutans. The sequence goes on along the minus strand of NZ_JAKLTR010000020.1, from coordinate 8,708 downwards.
TTCATTTTTTAAAAGAATCTGAAATTCTGCTGGTCGGAAGCCTGATCGTTGCCGCAATGTTCCTTGTCAGGATCCTGTACCTCCGTTTTTTTGTAAGAACAAATCTTTTCCCGGAGTCTTTCTTTATTCCGCGCGGACTTATCACCATCGTTTTATTCTATAAGATCCCGAAGAATCTACGGCTCACCAGTTTTAATGATGGTATCCTGTTCTTCGTGATTCTGACCACCAGTATTATCATGGCACTCGGGATGGTTTTTTACAAAAAGAAACCTGATCAGATCGTGGAGGAATCCCAGTTCATGGAAAACAACTGATACGCAGCCACTAGGAAGCGACTTCCTTTTTCTTTACCTTGCTTATCACAACATCACATATGAAAAAAATCATCGAATGTGTTCCCAATTTCAGTGAGGGAAACGATCTGCTTGTTATCAAACAGATCACTGACCAGATCGAATCCGTTGAAGGCGTTCGTCTCTTAAATGTTGACCCGGGAAAAGCAACCAACAGAACGGTCGTGACCTTTGTCGGCGAACCAGAGGCTGTTATAGAAGCAGCCTTTCTTGCGATCAGAAAGGCCGGTGAATTGATAGATATGAGCAGGCATACGGGCGAACATCCACGCATGGGCGCTACAGATGTTTGCCCATTGATCCCGATAGCCAATATATCCATGGAAGAAACGGCTGCCTATGCCACACGTCTGGCAAAAAGGGTAGGAGAAGAGCTTACGTTGCCTGTTTATCTTTATGAAGCGGCACAACCTGATAAAACACGCAATAACCTTTCCGTGATCCGCGCAGGTGAATACGAAGGATTTTTCAAAAAGATCAGCCAGCCGGAATGGAAACCCGATTTCGGCCCGGCTGTATTTGATGCAAAACGCGGCGCTACCGTCATCGGGGCAAGGGACTTCCTGATCGCTTATAATGTTAATCTCAACACTACATCGACCAGGCGCGCCAATGCGATCGCGTTTGATGTAAGGGAAGCCGGCCGGGTTAAAATGGAAAACGGGAAGAAAGTGCTCGATGCTGATGGAAAACCTGTGTCTATTCCCGGGTCATTAAAATCAGTAAAGGCGATCGGATGGTTTATTGAAGAATACGGTATCGCGCAGATTTCCATAAATCTTACAAACCTGAATGTAACCCCTGTTCATATTGCCTTCGATGAAGTTTGCCGTAAAGCAGATGCGCGTGGAATTCGCGTTACAGGCAGCGAACTGGTTGGACTCGTGCCTTTACAATCATTGCTCGATGCCGGCCGGTACTTTCTGCAAAAGCAACAACGGTCTGTGGGTGTTTCCGAAAAAGAATTGATCCGTATTGCTGTGAAGTCCATGGGACTTGATGAACTGACTCCCTTCAAACCCGAAGAACGTGTTATCGAATACCTGCTGAAAGATCAGTCAGGCAGCAGGTTGGTCAATATGTCCCTCACTGAATTTGCAGATGAAACAGCCAGTGAAAGTCCCGCTCCCGGCGGTGGCTCCATTGCAGCTTATGCAGGTGCATTGGGTATTTCACTCGCGGGAATGGTGGCGAATCTTTCTTCACACAAAAAGGGTTGGGATGACAGGTGGAAAGAGTTCAGTGACTGGGCAGACAAAGCGCAACAACATAAAGCGCGCCTGATAGAACTGGTCGATGCAGATACTCATGCGTTCAATCAGATCATGGCTGCATTCGGTCTGCCAAAGTCCACCGATGCAGAAAAAGCGACAAGGCATACTGCGATACAGGCCGCAACACGTTTTGCCATTGATATTCCGTTCCAGGTAATGCAAACGGCATTTGACAGTATGTCTGTGATCAAAGCAATGGCAGAGACAGGCAACCCGAACTCAGTGTCTGACGCCGGAGTGGGCGCTTTATGCGCACGTGCGTCTGTAATGGGAGCCTTCATGAACGTGCGGATCAATGCAGCGGGATATGATGATAAATCATTCGTCAGCGAGATCGTAGAACGTGGCCGGAAAATCGAAAAAGATACGATCGCTTTGGAAGCGCAGATCCTGAAGATCGTTAATGAAAAGATAGGAGTATAGTCTTGTACTGCTATGCGTAGGTTCCCGCAGATGACGCAGATTTGAAAAGCTTATAAAAGCTAAATAGTCTTTTTTATGAAGCGCAGATTTCGCAGATGATCTCTGATCCATGGAGATCGGTCCGCAAAATCTGCACTTCTTTTTAGGAGCTCTATTAAGATTAAATATATTCTCAAATAACGAATGATAACAGCGTAATCGGCGGGAACCTACACCAGTCATTTAAAACGGAATACCCAGGTTGATGAACGTAGACACCTTACCTGTCTGATCACTATACATCATACTGAGATCCAGCGGACCCAATGCAAAATTGTACGAGAACGTCAATGCATATCCGGTATACACATCCCTGCTTTGAAAGTACCTGCTCTTACTGATGAAATTGTTGAACAGGATATTTGCACGACCCGTGATATATGTAGCATTGAATACCTGCCATCTTAAACCACCCTGCACTGCTGCATACGCTGTACTGTAAACTGAGCCTTCCTGCAGGCCGGCAAATAATGCCTGCCTCCGGAATAGTTTTACCATTCCACCGATCACAAATTCATTCATCACATTATCTCCATAATCAAAATTGATCCCGCTCTGTGCAGCAAGAAAACCGGTTGTCTTCCTTGTGAGAGGAAGATAGCCTTCAGCCGAAACAGTCGTATAGAAGAAAGGTCTGTTTGTTGCGCGGAGTGAATCAGGGTTACTGAGTGGTTGTCCATTTCGAAGGAAATCGATCTTAAGATCCTGACGGACGATCCGGCCTCCTTCTATCTCCAGCTTCGAACCTTTGTTGGCGAAATAAGCACGGTCGAGCGTGTTGCGATTGAGATAAACAAACAGCGTGGAGAACTGGCTGCGGCCATCAAATCCAAGTTCCGGGGTGATCGTTGGTTTAAAACGCAGCCACTCAAAGCGGTGTCCAAATCCCAGGGTAAGATTACGCTGACTCGAGTAATGGAACTTTTCAGAAACTTCCCAGTAGTTCTGATTATACAATCCGGTTTGCTTTAATTGGTCATATGAAATAAAATCAAGCCTGTCAAACTGTGTCTTCAATGTGAATCCGAAATTTTTCAGCCGCCCCATGTACTGCAGATGCTCTGCTCTCAATCTTAAGCTTTCACCCAGGTTAAGTGTAACAAGACTTCTTGAATTTGGAGTAAAGAAGTTGCGCGTTGTAAAGTTTCCCACCAGGCTGATCCCGGAGAAACGCGAATAGTGTATGCCGAGTTTGGCAAAGGTCAGTGCGTTTTCTTCCACATCAAAATTTATATGAGCCGTACCATCCGCTTTTGGCTCCAATGCGTAGGTGATGCGTTTATAATAACGCGTTCCATACGCTCTTCTGACAATATCGGCCAGTTTCCTGGCGGTATATGGTTCATTGGTTACGAAACCCATGGTATGTACAAAGAACTCGGGTGATGTCTTATCAAGGCCTTTGACGTTATAGGAACTGATCTTTATCTCCGGTACCACCGGGAGACGCTCTGTCTGGTATACCTGTTTTCCATAGATCGCATCCAGGGAATCGGCCATTTGCTTAAGTTTCGGATAAAGCTTGCGTCCCTCTTCCATTCCTTTTTCAATGATAGCAGCTGCATCGGAAAAACTTCCCATATTGTAATTCTCCAGTTCAAACGGGATATAAATATCGCAAAGCGGGATCTCTTTTTTTGCATCCTCACTTTCGCGGAAAAAAGCTACCTGCAAGAGTATCTGGAATACATTCCTGATCTTATCAGAGGGGAGAAGTCCCGAAGCCACATTGCTCCCGATCACAATATTGGCGCCCATTTCGCGAACATCACGCACCGGGAAATTGCGTACGATGCCACCATCCACCAGTTTCCCTTTCTCATAGTTCACCGCGGTAAAAAAGGAAGGAATGGCCATGCTCGCCCTGATGGCATTTGTCACTTCTCCATTCTTCATGACAACCGCTTCGCCGCTGCCTACATCCGTAGTGATGCAACGGAATGGGATATTGAATTTGGAAAAATCCTTAACGTTATAAACAGGGAAGAACAGCTCTGAAAACTTTAACCATAATTCCTGCCCTTCGAGCAGACCCGTGGACAGGTGAAATTTGTTGTTGATCCATGGCAGTTCAACAACGTATTTGTAGGACTCTTCTTTCTCCTCCATTAAAAGACTCCGAAGACTGGTCTGATTGCGGAAAAGGGCCTCCCAGTCAATTTCTTCAACGATGTTTACCAGTGTATCTGCCGAATATCCCACCGCGTACAGTCCGCCGAGGATCGCACCCATACTGGTACCGGTGATATAATCCACCTTGATTCCTGCGGAATCGATGGCTTTCAGGATTCCCAGGTGAGCAAGGCCTTTCGCGCCGCCGCCGCTAAGTGTGACGCCGATCTTAGGCCGCTGGGCTAACAGGCAGACAGGAAAAAGCAGGGAAAGGAGAATGAAACGAACTTTCAACAATCTTTGAATTTTTCGATGGATTCGAGAATGAATTGAGCACAAAATAACGATTTTAAAGGCGCTTTCCACGTTCAATTCAAGGCCGTTCTGTTAAGTATTTCTTCATAATGCTCGTAGCTACGCGACCGATCAGGAAGTACAGGCTTTAACAGGAAGATCTTCAATAATAATAAACAATAAATTAAAAAAGCCCGGCTATTAAAGCCAGGCTTTTTTAGTAAATTAAACATCTTACGCTTCCGGCGTAAGGTATTCCGCATAGGCGTATCCCTCTTCCCCCTGCTCTGTTCTCACTAACCACCATTGATCATTTGTTTTACTCACAAGCGTCACAATAGAATGATGCGCTGCTTTGCCGATCACGGGCTGATCTGTTCCCGGTCCCTTCCTGATATTTAGATTCGACTTCTCCGTCGTCACTTTCGCTTTTGTACCAGGCGCGGAGGCAGCGACGTTTACATTCATTACGACATCACCGGCGAGAAAGTTCGGATCGATCTTATCATAAAGATTCCAAAGCTGATCTTTGACCGCTCCGGAAGGGGCTTCGCCATCAATATACAACACGCCGTCTCTTTCGATCACCTGGAAGTTTGAAACGCCCGCAGTTTTCGCCGTATCGAGCAACTCCCTGTATTTATCTTGCAATGCCATGATAAACGTTTTAATTATTTAATTTTTAAACCAGCCGGATCTGTTTTTTTAGGACGCAGTCCGTCCAGCGATTTCTTAAGCTTTTTCCAGTCAGCCGCTTTGATCTCACCGCTCAGGGCAATCACACCGTCGTTTACGGTCGCGGTAACACCCGGATAATCTTTCACTGCATCTGCCACGCCTTTCGTCAGCGGATCATCGGCTGCAATCACCGGCTCAGCTGGGGGCGGCGGAGCAGCAACAGATGTATTGTCCTTTACAGATTTTACACCTTTCACGGATTCTACCCGCGATTGCAGGCCGGATTTTGCTGCCGGATCGGCCACCTCGCCATCAACCGTTACCACTCCATCTGCCACTTCTACAGAAACTCCCATATAGCCAGGCTGTGCGGATAAAGCTGCCTGAACTTCTGTTTTGATGTCTGCATCTTTGGGTCCGCTTTTACAGGCTGGCAAATAATAAGTCGCAGCCAGTAATCCTACTGCTACCAATAATTTTTTCATACACTGATTTTTAAATGACGGATACCTGTATTGATACCCGCCAAGGTCTCCCAATACACGTGCCACAAACAATTATTTGGCCGGTTTTAAGTGTAAACGGCCCGCATAAAAAAAGCATCAACCATAAATGCGGGGGTTGATGCTTTTTTTATGAACGATCAAGTGGGGGATCAGTTCTTTTCCAGCTCCATGATCTTTTCAAAAACCTGTTCGTATTCCTTATTCATTTTCGAAAGCTCTGCTTCCGCTTTTTTATAAGCATCTTCGGCTTCTCTGAATTTTGACTTATCAGTATATGTGCCCGGGTCAGCAAGCGCTGCTTCCAGTCTTGCCCTCTCTTTATTCAGCTGTGCGATCTTTTCCTCCAGTTGTTGAAAGATCCGTTGTTGTTTCTGAAGTTCCTTCTTTGCTTCTTTGTTAATAGGAGCAGACGGAGTGGGAGCGGGTGCAGCAACGGGTTTGGGTTCAGGTTTCTGTTCCTGTTTTTGCTCCTGTTTCTCGTTAGCCTTATTGTTTTTGCTTTCAGCTTTTTTCTGCTCTGCTTCCTGCTTTGCCATGCGCTCTTTCCAGGCTACCCATTCATCATATCCTCCTTTGAATTCTTTTACCTGCTGATCAACGATTTCCCAGATCTTATTAGCCGTTTTAGAAACAAAGTACCGGTCGTGACTTACGAGGATCAAACTTCCTTCATACTTTTTCAGGGCATCGATCAGCAGATCGCAACTGTGCATATCCAGGTGGTTCGTCGGTTCGTCGAGCATCAGGAAGTTGGCTTTGCTGACCATGGTTTTTGCCAGTGCAACTCTTGCTTTTTCTCCACCGCTCAATACACGGATCTTTTTATCGCTGTCATCACCGCTGAAAAGAAAACATCCCAGGAGTGTTCTCAGTTCCAGTTCGGTCATCTGGCTGCCACACTCTTTCATTTCATCAAGAATGGTATTGTTCACGTTCAGGGCTTCCAGCTGATGCTGTGCATAGAAGCTTTCTTCTACGTTATGTCCCCATTTGCGTTCGCCTTCATACGTTTCAACGCCTGCGATGATGCGCAGAAGTGTCGACTTCCCTTTACCGTTCGCACCGATCAATGCGATCTTGTCACCACGGTCAATTTCAATGGAAGCGCCGTTCACGATCGTGTTTTCACCAAAGGTTTTGGTGATGTCTTTCAGCTCAACAAGTACGCGACCCGGTGTTTTATCCACGCGGAAGTTAATGCGGATATTAGGTCTTTCGATGGCCACGTCTTCAATACGTTCGAGCCTGTCAAGGCGTTTTTGTATACTTTGTGCCTGTGCAGCTTTACTTGCTTTTGCCTTGAATCGTTCTACGAATCGCTCCTGCTGACGGATATAATCCTGCTGATTCTCGAATGCCTTTTGTTGCAGATCGATCCTGACCGCTTTCTCTTTTTCATAGAACTCATAATTGCCGTTATATACATGAAGTTCCTGCTGGTAAAGCTCCACGATCTTTGTAACCATCCGGTTCAGGAAGTATTTATCGTGGCTGACGATCACCACTGAACCCTGGTAGTGTAAAAGGTATTTTTCCAGCCATTCGATAGAAGGAAGGTCAAGGTGGTTCGTAGGCTCATCAAGCAAGAGCAGATCCGGCGCCTGCAGGATCATTTTTGCCAGAAGCACACGCATCCTCCAACCACCACTGAATTCTTTGTAGGGCCTTTGCAGGTCAGCATTGGAGAAGCCAAGCCCCTGCAATACTTCTTCGGTGCGATGATGGATGTCATAACCGCCAAGTGTCTCCAGCTCATGCAGTTTGTCGGAATATTCATGCAGCGTCTTTTCGTCGCCGGTCCTCTCCAGTTCCTTTCCCAGTTCCTCGATCTCTTTCTCCAGCGCCAGCACTTTCTCAAAAGCACTCATCGCCACCTGGTGTATCGATTCAGTGGTATCAAAGCTCAGCAGGTCCTGGTGCAGATAACCGATAGAAGTGGTACGGCTTCGCTCCACCGTGCCGGCTGACGGACTGTACTGTCCAACCAGTAATTTAAGCAGGGTCGATTTCCCTGTTCCATTATAACCGATCAACCCGATCCTTTCTCCGGGCTGTATATGCCAGGTTGAATCCTCAAGGATCACCCGGGCGCCAAATTCGAATGTAACGTTCTGTAAACCTGCTAGCATTGCTTTATTTTGTTAATCTCCGTTTGGATCGATGTCCGTTGACTATAGTCCGTTGTCCGGATTCCCCGTCTGAAATAACGATGATCGCTGATCGGTCAACGGTCAACGGTCAACGGTCAACGGTCAACGAACCTCAATAATTTCGCAAAAATAAAGCATTCCCGATTCCCGATCCGGCGATTATCTTTGTTCAAATGCTGTTCGATGAAAAAAGTTTTCCTCATTTTGCTTGTACTCATACTGATAGCCGCCGGATACCTGCTCTGGGTTTTTAAATTCCGTACCGGAAAAAGGGGGCCTGACGGTCCTGACCCGGTGCCGTTGACTGTCAGCAAACACAGCGAAGCCTTCAACTCTTCGGTTCATTCGTCCCTCATTGCCTATTATTCCCTGTCCGAAGCATTGGTGCAGTGGGATACTGCTGCTGTGACGAGATCCAGCCATGAATTGAAAGTTGCGCTGGACAGCCTCAAAATCGATGAACTAAAAAAAGATACCACGGGCATCTATGAGTCAGCGCTCGATCCGCTGAACAATGCCCGCAATGAAACCGGCAATATTCTTTCAAACCCTTCTCTTGACGCAAAACGCGCCGCTTTTAACTCCCTGTCCGAAAATCTCCGTCTCCTGTTCATTATCTCCCGCTATGACCAGGAAAAGATCTACTGGCAGGAATGTCCAATGGCCTTTGGCGAAGACCAATCCGGCTTCTGGCTCAGCAAAACGGATTCCGTCCGCAATCCCTATCTCGGGACCAGCCATCCGAAATTCAAAGATGGTATGCTGCATTGCGGTGCGCCGAAGGATACGATTAATTTTGTAGCGCGGTAGAAGGATTGTTGATCGTTGTCCGTTGACCGTTGACCGTTGTCCGTTGTCCGGAATTCGAGTGAGGTA
>NZ_JAKLTR010000002.1 GCF_022012415.1 Terrimonas ginsenosidimutans | reverse complement strand
TTTATGCCATCAAGCTATCAAGAAATTATTCGGTCATATAAAAGGAAAAATGTGGGTACACGGCAGCCCTTCAGGGGAGACTTCAAGTCGCTTATCAAAGAAATTTCATGAGATTTAGAGGGGGCCCTTACGCCAGCCTACGAAAAAGAAGTTTCTTAACTTAATGACAGCCCGGCTGGGGCAACCCTGATAAACCGATAACCTGACAGTTCTGGTCTGCGCCCCCAACCAAAAATCCCCCCTTCGTGGTATCCCCGATTTTTTATTATATCAGATTTTATAAATACTTTCAAACCGCACGACTATCTACAATTACAACCACGCACCACGCACTAAAATCAACTGCATGTCCACGATTCAGCCCACCAACTCTTCAGAACGTCATTCATTGCTGGATGCCCTACGAGGCTTTGCTTTGTTAGGTATTCTTTTTGCAAACATGCCCATCCATTCAGGATATTTCCTGTTGTCTGAACAAGGCCACCATGCCCTCGGCACTTTTCCTGAAGACACCGTGGTTGAATGGATCGAGCACTTCCTGATCGATGGTAAATTCTATTCCCTGTTCTCCATGCTTTTCGGGATTGGCTTTGGGCTGCAGATGCAAAGATCAGCCCTGCAGGACAGTAAGTTCCTGCCACGGTTTTCAAGACGGCTGCTGATCATGTTCATTCTCGGACTGCTGCACGCGGTGTTTTTATTTGTAGGCGATATCCTTACCGTGTACGCCATCACTGCGGTCTTCCTGTTACTGTTCCGTAATTCCACAGATAAGACGGTATTGCGCATGGCGATATTCATGATGATACTTCCGGTGATCCAGTATGCGATCATGCTGGGCGTTCATCTGGCTAACCCACCAGCTCCCGCGCCTCCGCCTGAAGGTCCCTCTTTCTTTGATATCGTGATCGACACCTATCGCAGAGGATATTATCCAGATATCATGAAGATGAACATGGGCGGACTGGTGATCGGGCGTTACCCCGACCTTCTCTTCACCGGCCGCTTCTTCCGGGTGCTGGCCATGTTCCTGATCGGCTTTTACATTGCCCGACATACCATCTATGCAAAAGTGCAGGAGAATCGCCCACTGATACGCAAAGTGATGGTCCTTGGTGCCGTGATCGGAATCCCCTGTAATATTATCCTGGCTGTGATGATGACAAAGGGTTCATATTACGAGCTTGAACCGCTCGGCATCATTCAGCCAATGGTATATGCATTCGGCGTACCAGCACTTTGCCTTTTCTATGCAGCCGGCTTTGCGCTGCTTTTTGAAAAGCAGGAGTGGAGAAAAAGGCTGATGGTTTTTGCACCATTGGGACAGATGGCACTGACGAATTATCTTCTGCAATCGCTTATTTGCGTGTTCATCTTTATGGGTTATGGAATGGGAATGGAAGCAAAGATCGGCCCTGCCAGGCTTTCACTGATAGCAGTGGGTATTTACCTGTTCCAGGTGGCCTTCAGCCATATCTGGATGCGGTATTTTCGCTTTGGTCCGGTGGAGTGGGTGTGGCGGTCGGCGACTTATTTGAAATGGCAGCCGTTGCGGAAGTGAGGGGTTAGTGGTCAGGTGAAGGGACAAGAAAGGTCCAGGGATTAAATTAAAGGTTCTGATCTGGCTGATCATCGGAGGAAATTTTGCAATTGCTTCATATCATCCGTTCTCTGAGGGGTGCTTTCTTAGCAGGAATATGGTGATTTGTTTTTGGAATAACTATCTTCCTGAAAAAGATAAACATAAAGAGATCCGCGCTAGCGGATAAGAAGCAAAAGAATGAACGGCTTAGTTCATTCACTGTGGTCCCTCCGATGTAACTCCCGCTTTTTTGATGGGATCAACCTCGCATCAATTCTATTATAGAAAAACTCCGAACAGAATGTTCGAAGTTTTTGTGATCCCGCTGGGACTCGAACCCAGGGCCCATACATTAAAAGTGTATTGCTCTACCAACTGAGCTACGGAATCATTTCCTTAAAAAAGGGAGGCAAAGATCAGGATTTCTATCATGAAAACCAAAAAATTACAACCGAAATAATCAAAACGTGCAACGTTTGATAATCCCGCCTTGTCCACACCCCATTAAATACACGCCAGTGCTGTATTTAACCAAAACTCAACCTTACCATGACTTCCACACACAAACGTTTCAAAACCGCCGGGAGATGCTTTTTCTTACTGGCCTGTCTGTTTTCGGCAAGCTTTCTATTCGCACAGAAATCACCATTTTCCGTCGCATTAACAACCGGAGTAGCATTCCCGACAGGAAAATTCGCTGGAAAAGAATTCCAGCCAATCAACGCAATGCCGAACGAGAATGGCGCTGCCAGGCCCGGACTAAATACAAACCTGCAGATCAATGCCCGCATCTCTCACGGATTTTTTATAACGCTGAAAGGAGGGATCTCGAAATATAACCGTGATACCGACAAGGCCCAGGAGCTATATGATATGCTTTACGGTCCGGGGAAAACAAAACTGAAATCAGAGCGATGGGAGGTAATAAAGTTACTGGCGGGACCATCACTCCATCTGCCTGTCGGAAATAAGCTGTCTTTCAGAACAGGTATTGCCGCTGGCATCACGAACACATCAGTACCCTCATACAAAAATGAACACTCTGCGCAGCCAGGTCAGTCGGCGTTGACTTCCAGGTACGATTACGATGTTGACCTCTCAACTGCATTTGCCTACCAGGCAAATGCAGGACTCGGTTATAAAATAGGACAACAACTCTCCCTTCTCTTTGATGTCACATACTTTGGAGCTAAGGCAAAAGGGACACAGATAATATATCCGATCACTGGTGGTCCGGGCCCGGGCCCCGGAATGCAGCCAACACCAGAACCGATCTATCTTCATCATAAATACCCTTTAAACGCAATTACAGCCCTGATTGGACTGGAATGGCAGTTCTGAGAAGAACAACCCGCCACATCCGTCACGAGCGCTTAATCCGGGTTTTAGAACCAGGGGCCTTCGACGGCTGTTCTTTTATTGCCAGCTCCATCTGGATATTACAACGCTCATAAGGGGAGGGGCGCCCGGTAAGTTTTACAAACCCCAGCTTATCATACAACCGGATAGCCGGTTTTAATAACGTATTGCTTTCAAGATATATCCGCGAAGCGCCTTCTGATTTTGCTTTTTCAATGGCAGCAAGGCCCAATTTATAACCGATATGATGCCCCTGGAACTTCGGCGATACCGCCATCTTTGCCAGCTCAAAATCAAAATCAGGATCATTCATCTTCACCAGTGCACATACGCCAGCGGGTTCTCCGTTATAAAGTGCGACAAGGATAAATCCTCCTTTATCGAGTATATAACCTTTGGGATTATCCAATGCCTTATAATCCGCAGCTTCCATTTTAAAATAACGTGAGATCCATTCTTCATTCATGTCGCGGAATGCTTTCCGGTATGCTGGTTTGTAGTCGACGATCTCTACATTTTTGCTTTCGCGGCGCTTGCGATGTTCCTGCACCCGTTCGAATAATGACTTTTGTTCAAGCAGGTATTCTCATTCCGCAAGCGCCTTCCACAGGTCATAGGTGGCCTGTGATGACAATTCATCGACGGCACTATTGATATCAAGATACTGATCCTGGATCTTCACAGAGATTTCTCTTCCTTTTTTTGAGAGGGATGCGACCGTACGGCGGGCGTCAGCTTTATCTTTTTTCTCCGTCACGATACCGTTCCCGGACATCTCTGCGATGATCTTACTGACCGATGCGTGTGAATGACCGATCTCCCGGGCGATCTCCGTGATGGCCTTATCGCCATCTTCCGCGAGTAAATAAAATACAGGAAACCATTTGGGATTCAGCGCAACATCGTACATCTCATAGATCCGGGACGCATCAGCAACCATCTTTTCTGTTAAGATCCTCATCCGGCTGCCGAGGGCAAGCTTACCAACACGATTAAAGAAATCCATATTACGTAGTTTATTATGTAACCAGTTACGCAAATGTAGGGTTTTCCTCTTTTCCCACTCTGAAAGGGGAAGAATAATTCGTATTAATTAATAGAAAACGAGATCGGCTGCAGGCGGTAAGCATTTACATTCCGGCCAAACTGTACTGCCGGATTCCACTTCGGTGAACTCCGGATCACCCTCATCGCTTCCTGCTCCATTCCAAAGCCGAAATTCGTTAAAGGTTTGAGTTCTTTGACATTTCCATCAGTGGCAACAACGAACTGGATCAGGACCGTATATACACCAGCCTTAGCACCTTTGCTGATAGGAACCTGGGGGTTTAACTTCTGCTGGACATAGCTGCGCCACGCGCCGTCACCTTCTTTAAATGTGGCTTCGCGCTCTGTGCAAAGCTCTGCTGCAATGTCTTTGCCCTGCTCGTCATAGCACTTGCATTTTTCGTCAACGATCCTGTTGTTCTCATACTGCACAGACGCGCGGATCTTTCCACCAGGGTAGAAATAGGTCCACCTGCCAGTCCGTATCGTATCTGACTGAATGTATCCTTCGATCATTGGCTGGTGTTCAGCTCCCTTATACCAACTGTAATACCGGCCGGTTCCCTGTTTATCGAGGTTGAACGAATCCGACAGATTTCCTTCATTATTCCAACCAAGCGCAATGCCTGTCCGGATGCCATTAGTATAGAAAGATGAATCCTGCAACTGCCCGTTCTCGTGATAATTCAGCCAGATGCCGTCCTTTACACCATTGTTGAAATGGTAGATATAACGAAGCTTACCTCCTTCATAATACCATATATGTTCTCCCTCCCTGACAGTGCATTCCTCATCGCGGAACAGTCCTTTTGTAATCAGTTTATTTGTACGCGCAGAAAAAACTTCCCGGTACCATTTACCATCGCGGGGCTCTTTTACACTGGTATAATAAGGCGCTTCTTTTGTAGGTCGAAGACCGTAGGATAGAAATTGCTCCGTTTTTTGCGCGTTTACCTGCGCTATAAAAGCAAAAGCAAGCATAGAGGTGGCAATGATCTTCATAATGGCAATTATATAAGATCAAATTAAGAGAAAGCTATCTATTCTCCAACTATTGCATAGCATTGTCGTTTACGATATTGAATGAGTTTTCATTTGCTACGTTCAAAATGTTGCTTCAAGCCCATCTCCTCCCGCTCTGTTTCACCGGGCGGGCTATGTCATTAGGTTAAGAAACTTCTTTTTCTATACTGGGGTAATGCCCCCTCTAAATCTCCCCTTCGGGCTGCCGTGTACCCACATTTTCCCTTTTATATGACCGAATAATTTCTTGATAGCTTAATGGCGTAGGGGAACGCGGCGGACGCGGCGATACGCGACGTACGCAGCGGAAACAGCCATAGCAGACGTTGTATTCGCCGCGCGCGTTGCGTATCGCCGCGTCCGTCGCGTTCCCCTACGCCATTCAAATACTTATGGGTACACGCTAGCCTGAAGGGGGAGATTTAGAGAGGCCCTTACGCCAACCTGACTTCACGCACTACACGAAAAAATGAAGATTCCTTAATGACGTTGAGTGGCCGGGATGACCCCATGTTATCTGCTCAACCAAAAGACATTGCATTGCATAGCCCTGTGCAGCTCAGCTGATCTTTTTGTAGTACGCATCCACAAACCGGTTAAATCCGCGGTTCTTCATGATCACCTTATCAAACAACCATATTCCGATCACGGCGCAAAGAATTCCCGCCAGCACATCAAGTACATAGTGATGGCTTGTATACACAGCGGCAAACCAGATGCCCACTGTCACTGCCATGAACACAATGTTGAAATAACCGATCTTCTTTTTGAAACCATAATACACCACGATCAGCGGATAGGCTGAATGAAGCGAGGGCATCGCGGCAAAAACGTTAGAGCTTTTTGCATAGATCGATTGGAAAATGTTTACATCGAAGTAGTCGTCAAAGCGATCAAGACCGGCTGTACTGCCGGGTGTATTGAGGTCAGCGATCAATCCATGTTCCTGTATATACCACGGCGGTGCCGCAGGGTAGGTGTAGTAGCCGATAAATCCTACAAGGTTCACTATCACAAATGCAAAGCTGAACTGGAGGAAGAGCCGGCGGTTGGTGAAGAACAGATATGTCCCGAAGGCCAGCGGCACAGGGATCCAGCAGAGATAGAACAACCCGCTCATGATATCAAGCGCGTTGTTCGTATGCAGGAGGAAAAATTCGTTTGGCGTAAGTATTTCATTCCCATAACGGATCCCGAATAAAGCTTTTTCCGCTGCATGAAGACTACCGGTATGCACGTCCGCAAAAAGATAATTGGGGAATGCTTTCATGTAGTCAAACAGGATCCAGTAAACTATAAAAACTGAAAAGCCGATGATGAACTTTCTTGTATATCCGGAAGCATAATACAAGCCATTGAATAACACGACAAGAAATACCTGGTCGGATTTAAACCCAACAAGTATTGCAGATAACAAAAGATATGCTGCGGAAAGGAGTGTGGTGATCAATAGGTCCCTGGGGGTGAATAAACCCGGCTTCCCCTGGATATTCTTCATGCTTTTTGCTTCTTCTTCGGAAAACCTGAACGGAATATTTCATCCCAAAGGGAGGTGCTCACACCATAGCCTTTTGATGAATCGTCATAATGATGCAGCATGTGATGCTGCTTTACCCTTTTCATCAGGGAACTTTTGAAATTATAGTGATGCATTGCGTAATGCATCATATCGTAGACCAGGTAGCCGGTCAGGAAGCCCGGAAAGAAAGCCCACAGATACGCTTTGTCTTTAAAGAACAGCATGAACAGAAAGTAAAAGCCAACAGCCAGCGGGATACTTGCTGAAGGAGGCATCACCAGACGTTTGGCATCCTTCGGATAATCATGATGAACGCCGTGAAAAATGAAATGAAGACGAAGACCCCATTTCGACTTCGGTACAAAATGGAATACCCATCTGTGTAATACATATTCCGTGATGGTCCAGATACCGAGACCGCCGAGGAAGCAAAGGGCAAACATGCCGATATTCATCTGCGGTTGAGTCAAAGACAGGTACGATACGTAAATTATTACAGGAACGTACACAAACAACGGCACAGAAAAGTGAACTTTGGAAAGGCTTTCCATAAAGCTACTTTTGAACATCCGGATGGATTCGCTGGAATTGGAGATATAGTTCTTCTTCATGATCAGTTTTATTTTACAGCCCCGGCTTACTTCAGCACTTTCTTCCTTTCGACCACTTCAGCACCCGTGGCAGGATCTGTTCCTTTTACTTCAAAATACTCGATATTGGGCGACCAGAACGTTCCTCCTTTATTGATCTTGATAAAAATACTGTTCAGGATCACCATCTTCTCATTGATCGGTGCAAATACATGATACTTTCCGTCAGCCGCCTTAATGAGATACATCGCATACTTGGAATAAGACACAAAATTAAGCTTGTACTTACCATCATCCGTCTTTTTCGCCTTGATACCGTAGGCAAATTTACGTTGTATAAAGCTTAGCTCCTCTTTTTGCCCTTTTTCTCCGTAACGGATCCAGTATACGTGGATCGGGTCATCCTCATCCAGCTTGCCATTCTCTGTATTTACATCACAAATGATTGTATTTGTGTTCGGTGTCCGTTGTAAGTAGAACATCTGGTCACTGCTTGCCGGGGGAGTTGGAAAACCTTCCTGCGCCGATGCTAAAAATCCCCAGCAAATGAACAGGGCTAGAAGGCCCTTTTTACGTAACATGATTATATCCTTTTATTGTAATATTTCCGCTCTTGGAATATAAAAGTCCAAAGTATAAATTTAAAAAAACAGCCATTTGGAGTGTCTGAACAACCTGTTATTTTACAATTTCCGGCTTCGAAGGTTTGGTCAGCCCGGATTTTTTTACTTTTTAATTTTGACTTTTTACTTAATTCCATCCAGCGCTTTCTGCGCGTCCAGCAATCTTTTTATAGCTGTAATATTGGTCAGTACAGCCATTATGGTAATAGGAATGGTGAATACCGACATCGTTTCGAAGATGGGGATCGGCAACCAGTCTACAGCTATTTTGTAATTCCCTCCGATGATCCCGCCGGTGATCCCACAAGCAATGGCAGACACACCGGTAAGCACGACGCGCTCCGGACGCTGCATCAATCCTCCTTTATTCTCTACGCCAAGCCCTTCACTTCTTGCCCTTGTATAGCTTACCATCATCGATCCGATCAGGGCAATGAAAGCGAAGATCGAACTGAGAAAATAGTGATGAGCTACCAGGTAATAGCAAATGCCGAGGAACATGATGCATTCGCTGTACCTGTCAAGTACGGAATCAAACAATGCCCCGAACTTGGAGCTCATATTACCCAGCCTCGCCACCTGGCCGTCAAGCATGTCAAACAACCCTGCAAATAGGATCAGTCCGCCGGCCCAGCCGACATAGGAAAGATCCCCGCGATGGCCTTTCTCGCCACCTTCGATAAAAATGATCGCCACTCCGATATTCAGGATCAGCCCCGTGATCGTAACCTTGTTGGGCGTAAATCCGATCCTGATCAGTCCCTTAACCAAAGGGTTAATGATAACATAAATTCCTTTCTGCAAACGGTCCCTTGTGCTGGGCATTTTTTGTTGGTTTTGGATCGTTAGAATTCAAATCTCACACGGCCCCGGATGCCCCATTTCGGCACGTCCGGGTGCTCCATATAGCTTAACCTTCTCACCACATCCAGTCTGAGTAATTTGAAGATGTTTCCAATACCCACGCTCGCTTCCATATATGGTTTACCGTCAAGCGTAAAGGTAGTGGGATTACCTAAATCATCCGTTGGAAAACGAAGCGTATTCGGATTGGATTTCGGATCATTCTCATCACGCATGCCGCCATAAAGGAATTTAAAGCTTGCTACCTCACGCAACTTCAGTTTTTTCAGCAATGGGATCTTATTAAAAATAAATCCATTGAAATAGTATTCAGTATTCACAGATACATAACGGTCACTCACAAACTCCATAAAGTTCATCATGTTGAATGAATAGAACTGGTAAGAGTAGCTCTGATTCGCACGGTGAATATTCAGCAGGGGATAGGGCACTTTGCCAAATGTATAACCGCCTTCTACGACAACATCTGCAAATCCGAATTGCGACAGATAGAAACGTTTGAATGCGCTCGTTGTGATATTCTGATAATTATATTGACCACCAAGCATTCCTTTTACACCCGCAATAAACCTCGCTCTGAAGATCGGGTACTTATTGAAGATCGGTATACGGTAGTTTTTACCCTGGTAGAACTGTTCGTTAGGAGCCCAGCGAATCTCTGCTGACAGCTCGGATGTCGTAAGACTTGGGATCGTATCAAAGCCGCCACCGGGCTTAGGTTGATCATAAATGATATTACCCGCGGGGATCTGCTCCCAGCGTTTAAAGCCAAATTCATAGGAAATGTTCTTTCCGAACTCTCTTACGTAATCAGCCCTGGCGATCCTGTTATACAGCCACTTATTGTTATCGCCCCGTTTGAATGAAAGCAGGAAGTTGTCTTCCGCTACAAACTGCAGCTCCTGTCCCGGGATCTTTGTATCATACTGGTAGCTCAGGCGCAGATAGTTCAGCGGGAAAGAATAGATCGATTTATGATTAAATGAGTACGTTCCTGATAAATAATATTTCCACTTCTTATCCTTAAAACCGTAGGCCACATAGTTCTCAAAATAGAGATTCGGGCTCAGCTTTGTTGTTGTACGTCCGCCCGCTCTCAGGCGGAATCCTTCAACAGGGTTGAAACTGTAGAATGCGTTCACCGGACCGACTTCATATATACCGAACGATTTGTAACCTGCAAGCAGAAGGGTGGCCCAATCCATCAGTCTGCGGTAAGATTTCATTTTTACAAGGCTATCCATGTTGGTATAGACCGTAGATTCCGTTTCACTCAGCGGTTTATGCCTGTTCGTTAACCAGAAACTATCATTGAGCTGAGTGGTATTTTTTGCAACGATCAGATCCCGGCCCTGGTAAACAGAGTCCGCGGCGGGTTGATTGATCGTAAAGTTCTTGAATGAAACGGTCCTTTCCCCAAGAATACCTCCGTCAGCTTTCTTGCTTAATGCGAATTCCGAAAGCATGTTGCTCATGATCACATGATAGCGGCCATCAGGCCCCCTTTCGAAGTCCTGGTTGATACGGAGTTCCCTTGACCAGTTCAGGTTTGCATTCTTGCTAACGGCCATCGAGATCTTCTGTACGGCATAGTTGCCATCCAGCGTTACGAACAAAGAACCACGGAACAGCAGGTCGTTCAGGTTTCTTGGTGTGAATGCAAGCTGGATCAGTTTGATGCCATCCAGCTCAACAGTATCACGGATATAAAAACGGTAGAAGGTAGGAGCTCCATCGGCAATAGGACTCAGGAACTGGTTACCCAATATCCCGATATTATTCTGATAGATATCGATGTCCGCATACATGCTGCTCAGGTAACGGCTGATCCCGTCGTTATCGATGAACTCACCCAGGTTTACTTTCTTCTTTGCGAGAACGTAAGTTTTTTCTTTGGAAGGATCCTTGCGGAAATATTTTTGTGAGAGTTCTTCTTCAAGATAGATCGGAAGCAGTGCTTTGCCTTCTATTTTGGAAGAATCGGAATTATCAAGCAGGAACTGGAAATTCTTAAAGAGTTTGTTCTTTAATAATTTTTCCGGCTTATTGGTAAGAGATAATTCCATTTTTTCATACTGCTGATATTCGACATAATCGTATGCAGAAATGCGGTTCTCTTTTTTGTGTTCTACGATCAGGCGGATCAGGTCAACAGCAGGATTATTCCTGTTGCTGTACTTACCACGTTTGGTATTACGAACAGTAACACCACTCATTTCAGAGAGCTCCAGTTCGATATTGAGTTCATGCTCTTTACCAGACTGGATCGTACGTTCAACAGTTTTGTAACCACCATACGAAAAAGTTATGACGGTTAATTTTGGATTGGTAGTGGAAAGCGAGTAACTTCCATTCTCACCGCTGATCACACCTTTCGCACCTTTGAAGTAAACACTTACAAAGGGTAATGGAGAACCTGTGGATGCATCACGTATTACACCGGTAACGGTTGTGACAGGTTGTGCCTGTAACAGGGTAGTTGTGAATGCCAGCAAAAAAAGAAACCACACCTCCTTGAGTCTCATCCGCTTCATCTTTACTTAGTATTATTCAAAAAAACAAATCTTTTCTGTAAGGGATAATTCCAGCCTACGGCCACTGTTAATGAAGTGACCACCTTCGCCAATATATAATGAACGCCCAACTGCTTTGTCAGCAGGTACAGGCCAGTTGCATTCAAGATCAGGTTTCCCAGCCAAACTAACAAGTACCTCCATGCCTGTTTACGTGCCTGTCCTTCCGTTGCTTTGAATACCCAGGTTCTTCCAATGATAAAATTGATCACTCCTCCACACACAGTACCCGTCACTCCAGCCCATACCACATCGGCACGAAATAGCTGAACAAGCACGATAGTGATCAGATAATCAATAAGGGAAGCAATCAGGGAAGCTACATTAGCCTTCAGAAAAACTTTCATATCAGACCGGACAATTTGCCGTCCGCCAGGTAAATCACGACCTGGAGAACGATGAATGCGTATATTCCTGCCAGCACATCATCTGCCATTACGCCCCATCCACCTGGTAGATCTTCAGCTTTTCTGATACCTAAGGGTTTAAGAATATCAAAAAAACGAAATAGCACAAATCCTATCAACGCGAATATCAATTCAACGGGTGCCCATGCCAGCGTGATCATCATTCCCGCCACTTCATCCACTACAACTTTACTGCTGTCATGCCCCCACGTACTTTCCACATTATTTGAACTCCAGACACCTAAGAGCAGTATGGCCAATGCCAAAACGATCGACCATACTGTCGTAGTGTTACCGGTAATTAACAGCCAGACCACGCAATAAGCGGCGGCAGCTACGCTTCCGCCACCTTTACCCATGTATCCTATGCCACAGGTGGCAATGGCTTTTGCCAGTTTGATCATAAAATTTCGTCAACCAGTTCCTGATAGTAATCCAGGCCCAGGTGCGTGATCAGATCTTCGCCCATCAAATGACGAAGTGTATTCTGCATTTTGATCAGTTGTTTAAAAATATCATGCTCAGGACGCAGGCCTTCCGCAGTCTGTGGAGATTTCAGGTAGAAAGACAACCACTCCTGTATTCCGGACATGTCTGCACGTTTTGCCAGATCGATGAACAGCGCCAGATCGAGTACGATCGGTGCAGCCAGGATAGAATCGCGGCAAAGGAAGTTCACCTTGATCTGCATCTGATAGCCCATCCAACCGAAGATGTCAATATTATCCCAGCTCTCTTTGTTATCACCATGAGGAGGATAATAGTTGATACGTACTTTATGATAGATATCGCCATACAGTTCTGGATTATCTTCTGGTTTGAAGATGTCTTCCAGTACGCCGAGTTTTGATACTTCTTTTGTTTTGAAGTTATCCGGGTCATCCAGTACCAGACCATCGCGGTTACCAAGGATATTTGTAGAGAACCATCCTGATACGCCGAGTGCACGTGCGTACAGGCCCGGAGCAAGGATCGTTTTCATTAAAGTCTGACCGGTCTTGAAGTCTTTACCAGCGATAGGAGTGCTGGTTTGTTTAGACAGTTCAACCAGTGCGGGAATATCACAAGTCAGGTTAGGAGCACCGTTTGCGAAAGGAACACCCAGTTTGATCGCCGCATAAGCATAGATCATGCTTGGAGAAATGTTCGGGTCGTTATCTTTCAGGCCCTGTTCGAATGCTTCGATAGTGTTGTGTACTTCGGATGCTTCGAAATAGATCTCTGTTGATCCGCACCATACCATTACTACACGGTCCAGGTCATTTGCTTCCTTGAAGTTCTCGATATCATTCATCACCTGTTTAGCCAGGTCCATTTTGTCAGTACCAGTTTTGATATAAGTACCGTCGAGGTTTTTTACAAATGTTCTGTCAAACACTGCCTTCATCGGGCGGATAGCCTCGAGTTCAGCTTTGATCTGGAACAGCATGTTTGCGTCAAGTACTTTTGCATGCATAGCTGCCTGGTACACGTTATCTTCATAAAGATCCCATCCACCGAAAACGATATCCTGCAGGTTGGCAAGAGGTACGAAATCTTTAATAAGTGGGTTGCGGTTCTCCGTTCTTTTGCCCAGGCGAATGTTGCCCATCTGGCTTACCGATCCGATCGGCTTTGCCAAACCTTTATTAATAGCGATCACACCGGCCATAAACGTTGTGGCCACGGCGCCCATTCCGGGGGTCAGGATCCCCAGTTTCCCTTCTGCTTTCCGTATTTGCTGACTCATGTTTGGTTGTGTTTTAATACAGTATGTAAAATGTTATATCCAATTGTTGTATCTGTACCAGGCCATCGTTTCCTGCACTCCCTGTTCAAGGTTGTAAGCAGGGTAGAAGCCCAATTCGCGTTTTGCTTTATCGATGTTGATCTTCCAGTTGATCGCTGTCAGCTCATGCAGCTTCTCCCGGTTCAGCAAAGGCACCGCGTTTATAAAGCGATACGTTTTCTCCAGAATAAATGCCAGACCTTTGACCATGCCATACGGCAAATGGATCCGGGTGGTCTTTTTCTGTAAACAGGCCTTCACAGAGTCTGCAAGCTGGTACCGGTTGTAAGAACGTCCATCCGAAACATTGAACACTGTTCTTGCTGCTGATGCATTGAACAATGTGTTGATCCCGATGACAGCAAGATCTTTTACGTATACAAAGCTCAGTTCCTGCTCCTTTTTGCCGATATATGGCTCCCAACCCCGCTTGATGGTACGGAAGAGAATGAATATATCTTTCTCTCTCGGACCGTAGACAGCAGTCGGGCGTAACACCACATACGGAAGAGATAATGTTTCCAGTTTCTGTTCTGCCAGCAATTTGCTCTTGCCATAAGCCGTAACCGGCCGCGGACTGGTAAGCTCTGTGATCGTTCCGGTTGTTTCTGTAAGTGGGCCGAGTGCTGCGATACTGCTGATGAAGACCATTTTTTTAAAAGAGGGTCCTAACGCTTCCGCAGCTTTGGCCAGGTTATATGTATAACCTGCATTGATGGTGTTGTATTCCTCCTGTGAACCAGCTTTGGTAGTGCCGAGTGCATGTACGATATAATTCACGCCGGCTTTTTCCAGTTCGTTCGTAAGACTTGCTACATCAGAGAAGTCGGGATAGCAGTATTGAATGTTGTGCACCTGGAGATGCCGGACGTCACTACTGCGGCGAACTGCTGCAATCACGTCGAGCCCCATTTCAAGCGCAGCTTCGATCAGGTGAAACCCTATAAAGCCGCTGGCGCCGGTTATCAATACTTTTTCCTTCATATCAGTTTCTCGTAAATCCTGTACTTCTTATATGCCGTTCCGTTAATATCTTCAATTCCTTTCTTCATCATCTCATTATGCTCCAGTATCCAGGAGGCTTCCGCCCCGCGCATGTTCTTCTTTTTCGCACTCTGTATGATCCTTGCATAAAAGCAGGCTTCGATACCGAGCTTTCTGTACCCGTCCACCACTCCGAGGGCAAGTACCCTCAGGTATTTGACCTTTTTAACGCCAAACAGCAGTTTGAAGATGCCAAATGGCAACAAACGGCCTCGTGGTATGGTCCGCAAGATCTCGTTGATATCGGGAATCCCCAATGCGAAACCGACGAATGCCCCATTATGTTCGGCGACTAAACAAAAATCCGGGTCGAGAATCATTTTCATGTCCTTTGCCAGGTATGCAAATTCCGCATCTGTGGCAGGGACAAAGCCCAGGTTTTTATCCCAGGCCGAATTATATACTTCTTTTACTTTCCGCACCTCGTTCTTAAAATCCTTCATATTGATCGGGCGGATCGTAATTCCTTTTGTTTTCAGCCGTGTTTCAAGCGCTTGCTGCAGCCTGACTGTCCGCTCATTTGCGGTACTTGTTGGCAGGTCATAAGCCAGCAGATCAACCTGCTTCTTCAGACCGGCACCTTCGATCAGCTTCATGTAATAGGGCTTGTTGTAGGTCATCATCGCCACCGGTGGCATGTTAAAACCGTCAACAAGCAGCCCGCAGGTATCATTGGTAGTGGGGTTTGTCGGTCCAACAAGCGTTTTGGCTCCCTGTTGCTTCAGCCATTTGGTTGCAGCGGAAAAGAGTTCGTTTGCCACCTCCTGGTCATCGATCACGTCGAAGAATCCGAAGAAGCCGTCGTTCGTTTTATTAAAGCTATTATGATTGTTATTAATAACAGCTGCAATGCGACCAACCACCTGCTTATCGCGATAAGCCAGGAACGCCTGAAGTTTCGAGTGTTCGTGAAAAGGGTGTTTCCCCGGACTTAAGAGATCCTTTTGAGCGATGAACAGTTCCGGTACATAATTACTATCACCCTTATAAAGATCATGCTGAAAATCGATAAACGTCTTTAGCTGTTTCCCGGATTTAACCTCCACGATGTCGATCATAATTCCTGATTTTGAAGCGCCGTTTTTATATCCAGCTTGATAGCGGCTTTGTTCAGTTGTTCAACTGCAAAGTCGATCTGGCTGAATGTATGAGTAGCCATCAGGGAGAATCGGATCAATGAAGAGTCGGAAGGCACAGCCGGTGAAACCACAGGGTTTACAAAGATGCCTTCTTCCTGCAGCATACGTGTCAGCAGGAAAGTCTTATGATTGTCTCTTATATATACAGGAATGATGGGGCTTTCGGTGATACCGGTATAGAAGCCGCAATCTTTCAGTAACTGAAGAGCATAATTTGTATTTGCCCAGAGATTATCGATGCGTTCTGGTTCCTGTTGGATCAGGTCCAGCGCAGCGATCACGCTGGCGGCAGAAGCCGGTGTCATGCTTGCACTGAATATCAAAGAGCGTGCTTTGTGCTTCAGGTAATCGATCACATCCGCATTACCTGCAATGAACCCGCCAAGTGACGCCAGTGATTTACTGAACGTACCCATGATCAGGTCCACATCCTGGGTCAGGCCGAAGTGAGAAGCAGTTCCTGCTCCTTTATCACCGATCACACCAAGACTGTGCGCGTCATCCACCATGATGTTTGCGCCATATTTGTTAGCGAGCTGAACGATCTCCGGAAGCTTGACGATATCACCTTCCATACTGAAGATCCCGTCCACCGCGATCAGCTTCATGGCATCCGCCGGCAGGGGAGCAAGCTTTGCTTCCAGGTCGGCCATATTATTATGCGCATACTTGATCACTTTTGAAAACGAAAGACGGCAGCCATCGATGATGGAAGCGTGATCATATTCGTCAATGATCAGGTAATCATGTCTTCCCGTAAAACTTGAAAGAGCACCCAGGTTAGCCTGGAAACCTGTACTGAAAAGTACAGCTGCCTCTTTTCCCGTATACGCAGCCAGCTTTTGTTCCAGCTCAATATGAATGTCTAATGTTCCGTTCAAAAACCTGGAACCGGCACAGCCGCTACCATATCTATCCGCAGCCAACTTACCCGCTTCAACGATCTTTGGGTGGTTGGTCAGGCCCAGATAAGAGTTAGAGCCAAACATCAATACTTTCCGTCCGTCGAGCATTACTTCGGTGTCCTGACCCGACTGTATCACGCGGAAATAAGGGTAAACTCCTGCCTGCCTGATTTTCTCTGCATCCTGAAATGATGCGACCTTTTGCTGTAGTTTTTTATGCATTTTTTTCCAAGTATTCCATTGCAGTTAATAGCAAGGACCCCATTCGCGCGAAATTACGCAAAATTGAACATTGTTCCCGGTCCTGCCTATGTCTAAAACGCGTTTTGTTATGTCTAATTGCCTCTTTCACAAGCCCATCCCACACTGTCTATCTCCCAATTTAAAAAGTTTTCCTGTAACCTGTAGGAGTAATTCCTGCGTGGTTCTTAAAAAACTTGCTGAAAAAGAACTGATCACTGAAAAACAGCTGATCAGCCACCTGCGCCACGGACAAAGATAAATCACCTAACAATACCTTTGCCTCCACCATAACTAATTCATCTATAAACGCTCCGGCGGTTTTTCCCGATAATTCCTTCACGGTCTGTGAGAGGTATTTCGGGGTCACATACAGGTGGTCCGCATAAAACTGCAGACCGCGTTGCTGGCGCGCGTGTTCCGGCAAAAGCTTCAGGAAGCGTTTCATCAGCTCTTCTTTCCGCGTCAGCCTGATCTTCTCCTGGGCATGCGATTTCCTGTAAAGCGAGGCCAGTTCAAACATGAATGCCAGGAAATGGTGCTTCACCACCTCTTCCTGGTATTCGCCGCCGATCGCACTGCCTTCGTGATTCTTCTTATGCAGAATACTGATCAGTTCCAGCAGCTCGTCAGCTTCAGCCTCTTCCATTCGCATGAACGGACTGCCACTGGCCGCGAAAAAATCGAACGCACCATAATACTTTTTGCTGATACCGGCCTGCATCAGAAAATCCGGGGTGAACATGATGCCGGTCAGACAGCAACCTTCACCCGCGTCAATAAACTGACGCACCGTATTCGGCCCCACCACCAGCACATCATTCTTCTGAAGATGATAGTCGGTCAGATTAAGCTTTATATGAAGGGAAGAATCAGTAACAATAATGATAAAAAATGCATCTACCCTGAAGGGGTAGTCGATATGATGGCCACCGTGCTCTTTCTTCTTCGGCGTCTTCGAGAACACATGCAGCCCGCTGTGCTGAGGGGACTGTCCTGTCATCTCCAAAAGATCACCAAGCTTCAAGTGCTTTATAGTCGTATTGCTCACTTCAGGCATTGGACGGTGGTTGGTTATAATTTATATCAGAGTTAATTAACTAATCTCGTTCGGTCAACGGGATTGTACAACAATCATTTTCCCCGGAATGTTCAACCCAAACGTTGCATTCCCATTTAATTGACCAGCATTAATTGGTGTCTTTCTCCTTGATCAGCAATTCATATGCACGGTTAGCGTAGCATTAACCCCGTAGTATACATCTCGCACATCCGGGATTAGAAATTTCATACAAAGATAACAGCCTTTCTAATATGGCTGTCTAATCCTGACCGTAATCTACCCCCCAAAATCGGCATTTAACCGCATTTTGTTGAATATTTGCCAGATAAATCGCCGATTTTCCCTTACATATAGGAACAAAAAAATATTCATGTCTGGTGCAATAATTTACGCGTTTTATTATCCCCAGTTGTGAATAACTCCAAATTAACAAGGGCGACCCCGATTCTTTATATTTGCCCACTTACAGTAACGCTAATTGAGCAACGCGAATTCCGCGAATTAGAGTCTGATAAAAGAAAGACAACTAAATAGATAGAAACCCCTAGAATGAATTTTGAATGATTGGAAATTTTCCCTTCAATTCGTCACAGGAATTCTGATTTATAAAGTAATTATTTGCATAATCCGATGCAGAAACGGCGTTCAACTGTAAGACCTTAATTCGCGGAATCCGCGTAAAAAAATTAGTGTATATGGCTAAAGAAAAGGACAGCAATCTTTTTGAATATACGGAAGACAGTATCAAAAGCCTCGACTGGAAAGAACATATCCGTCTCCGCCCGGGGATGTATATCGGAAAGTTGGGTGACGGGTCTGCTCCGGATGACGGTATTTATGTACTTGTAAAGGAAGTGCTGGATAACTGTATTGATGAATATACCATGGGCCATGGCAAGACCGTGGAGATCACCATTGAAGGTAAGCAGGTCACCATTCGCGATTATGGTCGCGGTATTCCTCTTGGAAAAGTGGTTGACGTAGTGAGCAAGATCAACACCGGTGCGAAATATGACAGCAAAGCCTTCCAGAAATCCGTAGGGCTGAATGGTGTGGGTACAAAAGCCGTGAACGCACTCAGCAACTATTTTAAAGTGACCGCCGTACGTGAGGGGAAAGAAAAAACCGCGGAATTTGAAAGAGGCGAGCTCACCAAAGAACACAAGGAAACAAAAACCAGTGAGCAGAATGGAACAATGGTTTCATTCATTCCGGATGATTCAGTATTCCGGAATTTCAAGTTCCACTATGAATATCTCGAAAGCCAGATCTGGAACTATTGCTTCCTGAATGCAGGCCTGAAGATCGTCTTCAACGGGAAAACCTTCGTCAGTAAGAACGGTCTGCTTGACCTCTTGCAGCGTAAAACCAACGAAGATGAGATCCGCTATCCGATCGTCCATCTTAAAGGGGATGATATCGAAGTAGCGATCACACACAACAATGACTACGGTGAAGATATTTACAGCTTCGTAAATGGTCAGCATACCACCCAGGGTGGTACGCACCAGCAGGCATTCCGCGAAGCGTATGTAAAAACGATCCGTGAATTCTTTAAAAAGGATTATGATGCATCTGATATCCGCACCGGTATCGTTGCAGCTGTTTCCGTGCGTGTGGTTGAACCCGTATTCGAATCACAGACCAAAACAAAACTGGGCTCACTGAACGTTGACATCAACGGCCCAACGATGAAACAATTTGTGAATGATTTCTTTGCCAAGGAGCTGGATAATTTTCTTCATAAGAACAGCGCCGTTGCTGACAGCCTGAAGAAAAGGATCGAGCAGAGTGAACGTGAGCGTAAAGAAATGGCCGGAATAAAAAAACTGGCAAACGAACGGGCAAAGAAAGCAAACCTTCACAATAAGAAACTGCGTGATTGCCGGGTTCACTTTAATGACGAACCACCGGCAAAAAGCAAGGAAGACTACATTTCCCGTCAGCAGGAGACCACCATCTTCATTACGGAAGGGGATAGTGCCAGCGGATCGATCACTAAATCCCGCAACGTGGATACTCAGGCTGTATTCAGCTTGCGCGGTAAGCCGCTGAACTGTTTTGGTCTTACCAAAAAAGTGGTTTACGAAAACGAGGAATTCAACCTGCTGCAACACGCATTGAACATCGAAGAAGGAATGGAAGGTCTGCGTTTCAACAATATCGTGATCGCAACCGATGCCGACGTGGACGGTATGCACATCCGTTTGCTCCTGATGACATTCTTCCTCCAGTTCTTCCCGGACCTGGTAAAACATGAAAAGGTGTATGTCCTGGAAACACCCTTATTCCGCGTTCGGAACAAACAGGAAACGATCTACTGCTACGATGAAGGAGAAAAGCAGGCCGCGATCAAAAAACTGGGCGGCAAACCTGAGATCACCAGGTTTAAAGGACTTGGTGAGATCAGTCCTGACGAATTTGCCCGCTTCATCGGCGCAGACATGCGCAAACAACTGATGCGTCTCGAACAGGGAGATCATATCCAGGCATTGCTCGAATATTACATGGGAAAAAACACCATGGACAGGCAGGAGTTTATCATTAACAACCTGAAAGTGGAACTGGATAAAGCGGAAGAAGCCGCATAATAAAAATTGAAAAGTAAAAACCAAAAAACTGCAAGGCTGTAATGGATCTTCTGATCTAAGTTTTTTAATTTTTACTTTTTAATTCAAATGTCTTTACATCTATAAACGACTTTTATGATACACATAGTTTTTAACGGCGTAGAAGTTGAGCTCATGCAGAAAGTAATGGAGCAGGACGAAACACTTGCCGGTGAAGTAGAAATAATCCGTGATGATTTTGCAGTGGGGCCACTTGCAGATCTTGATACAGAAGAAGGATGGAATGCGCGTCTTGAATGGTGGAAAACACTTTCGCAGGGTTCGCCTTACGCTGATGATTTGGTTGGCAGTTTTGACGACCGTAAAACAGTAGAAAAACTAAAAGAAAAACTGAAAGAAAATACAACGGAAGAGATCTGGATCTGGATGGGGCAGAATCAGCATGATGTAACCGGATATTACTGGCTGATGCCACAGCTCCGGGAATTCCAGGGTCGTGTGATGGTGTTGTACATGAATAATCTTCCTTTTATCAATGAGAAAGGGCAGATCTTCTACCCATCATGGCTCAGTGAGATCCAGCCCAAAGAGTTTTCCAAAGCAAAAAAACTCGCCAGACCGATCACTCTTAGTGAATTCGAAGTAGATCCTGACGAATGGAAAAAACTGGTGGAGGAAAATGCTGTCGTAAGAATGCTGGAAGGCGGTAAAAAGATTGCAGGCAAAGGCGATGATTTTTATGATCAGGAGATCATTAAGAACATCACCGGCGAATGGCAAAAAGCAAGCCGTGTATTGAGCAATACCCTGAACAGGATGAAGATCAAAACAGGGGATATTTTCATTATGTGGCGTATCCGGACTTTGATAAGTGAAGGAAAGATCGACGTAACAGGAGATACCACAAAGACATGGAAAGACTTTGATATCAAACTGGCCGGCGCCGCGAAAACGGAAAATGCTGCCGCTGAATCTGCCGCAGTCTAATATGCATATAAAAGCTATTCACCATATCGCCATACTAACGGATGATTACGAGAAAAGTAAAGCATTCTATACAGATGTGCTCGGCTTTACCGTGATCAGTGAAGTGTACCGGGAACAAAGAAACTCCTATAAACTTGATCTTGCCATTAATGGTCTTTATCAGATCGAGTTGTTCTCTTTTCCTGATTACAGGGAGCGCGCGTCTTTCCCGGAAGCAAAAGGATTAAGACATCTTGCATTCCTGGTGGATGATGTGGCTGCCTCTGCGGCAGAACTGAAGGCAAAAGGTGTAGACGTACAGGATGTTCGGATAGATGAATGGACAGGAAAGAAGTTCGTATTCTTTTATGACCCCAATGGTCAACCATTAGAATTGTACGAACAGTAAGTATCGCAAAGTTCGCTAAGATGGCGCAAAGGTCGCTAAGAACATCCTTCGCGCCCTTTGCGCAACCTTAGCGCCCTTTGCGATACTAAGAAGCAAATTTGGTTACGGGTTGAAAACAACAGAAGGCTTTAAGTACACACATTTAGGAATCATAGGAAAACAACAACAATAAGATGAGTGCTGCTAAGAACAAATTATCGGATGTACAGAATAACGACAGTGGATTGCACGGTCAGTATAAAACATGGTTCCTGGATTACGCTTCTTATGTAATTCTGGAACGTGCGGTCCCTTCTGTTGAAGACGGCTTAAAACCGGTACAGCGACGTATCCTTCACGCCATGAAAGAAATGGATGACGGACGTTTTAATAAAGTGGCCAATATCATCGGCCAGGCGATGCAGTATCACCCGCATGGTGATGCGTCCATTGGCGATGCGCTGGTGAATATGGGACAGAAAGACCTCCTGATCGAAACACAGGGTAACTGGGGCGATGTACGCACCGGAATGGACGCGGCTGCACCACGTTATATC
The DNA here is from genome assembly GCF_022012415.1 of Terrimonas ginsenosidimutans. Lineage (GTDB taxonomy): Bacteria > Bacteroidota > Bacteroidia > Chitinophagales > Chitinophagaceae > Terrimonas_A > Terrimonas_A ginsenosidimutans. Next base: position 632,403 of record NZ_JAKLTR010000002.1, on the reverse strand, counting down.
GAAGCCCGCCTCAGCAAATTTGCACTTGAAGTGGCCTTCAATGCAAAAACTACCGATTGGCAGGTAAGCTATGATGGTCGCAAGAATGAACCCGTGACCCTTCCCATGAAATTTCCGTTGGTACTCGCCCAAGGCGCCGACGGGATCGCCGTAGGCTTGTCAACCAAGATCCTTCCGCATAACTTCTGCGAACTCATCGATGCTTCTATCAAATACCTGCGCGGCAGAAAGTTTGATCTGTACCCTGACTTCCTGACCGGCGGCATGGCCGATGTTGCCGAGTACAACCAGGGCAAAAGAGGTGGTAAGGTAAAAGTCAGAGCACATATCGAAGAGGTAGATAAGAAAACATTGGCTATTAAGAGTGTGCCCTACGGCGTTACAACAACCCAACTGATCGACTCGATCGTAAAAGCAAATGACCAGGGTAAGATCAAGATCAAAAAAGTAACCGACTTCACCGGCGCCGACGTGGATATCCACGTTGATCTTGCTGCCGGAATGTCTACCGATATCACTGTAGACGCCTTATACAAATTCACCGATTGCGAAATTTCCATTTCACCGAATACCTGCGTGATCGTGGATATGAAACCGCAGTTCCTTGGTGTAAATGATCTGCTGAAACTTTCTACCGACAGAACCAAAGACCTGCTGGAACTTGAACTGAAGATCAAGCTGGGAGAATTGCAGGAGAAATGGCATTATACATCTCTGGAAAAGATCTTCTTCGAAGAAAAGATCTATAAAGAACTTGAAAAGAAACATGACACCTGGGATAAAGTAATTGATGCGATCGATAAAGCATTTGTTCCGTTCAAAAAACAGTTGAAGCGTGAGATCACAAGGGAAGATATCCTGAAGCTCACAGAAAAACCTGTTCGCCGGATCTATCGTCTTGATATCGATGAACTGAATGCGCAGATCAAAGGATTGGAAGCTGAGATCAAACAGGTGAAACATGATCTCGCCAACCTGGTAGACTTTGCGGTTGCTTATTATGAAAATCTCCTGAAGAAATACGGTAAAGGCCGCGAAAGAAAAACAGAGATCAAACAGTTTGAAGTGATCGAAGCAAAGCATGTGGCTATTGCGAATGCAAAATTGTATGTAAACCGGGAAGAAGGCTTTATCGGTACAGGCTTGAAAAAAGATGAGTACGTGTTTGATTGCTCGGATCTTGATGATATCATTGCTTTCACCAAACGTGGTTTGATGAAAGTGATCAAAGTTTCAGATAAGACTTTTATCGGAAAAGACATTATTCACGTAGCCGTGTTCCAGAAAAACGATGAGCGGACTACCTATAACATGATCTATGCTGACGGTAAAGGAGGCATGAGCTATGCCAAACGTTTTCATGTTACCGGTATTACCCGTGATAAAGAATATGATCTTACCCGTGGAGATGACAAAAGCAAGGTGCATTATTTCAGTGTGAATCCGAATGGTGAAGCGGAGGTGGTGAAGATCATGCTTACACCCGGCAGCAGTGCGAGAAACAAGGAACTTGATTTCTATTTCGAAGAGCTGGAGATAAAGAACCGTAGCAGCATGGGTAACCAGGTAACGAAATACCCCATCAAATCCGTGAAATTCAAAGAAGCGGGACGCACTACCCTCAGCGGTAAAAAGATCTCCTTTGATGACCAGTTCGGTCGTCTGAATACCGACGGCAAAGGGCAGTTGCTCGGAAGTTTCGGCCCGGATGATCGTATACTGGTGGTCTACAAAGACGGCTACTACGAGATCGCTGACCAGGAACTGACGCAGAAGTTTGACCCGGACAATGTATTACAGATCGAAAAGTTCGATCCGGAAAAGATCATTACAGCGATCTATCTCGATAAGAAAAACCTTCAGTTCAATGTTAAACGCTTCAAGATCGAAACAACCACACTGAAGAACAAGTTCATGTTCATTAAGGAAGGGGATGGCAATTATCTGGAAGCCGTATCCACCGATGCGGAACCGGTACTGGCTGTACAAACCGGAAGAGGTGAGCAGATCAGAAAGGCAAAATTCAAGATCACCAAAGTGGCTGAAGTGGCCGGCTGGAAAACTGTTGGCACGAAATTGCTTGATTTCAGCAAGAGCGTACAAATGGAGTGGGTGAGAACGAAAGCTGATATTGCAAATCAAAACCAGACCGAATTATTCTGATAGCACATGACAGATCATTGGGAAATATATGACGTGTACAAAGCCCTGTTTGCATTGGCGGCAGGGGTTGTACTCGGCATGGAGCGCGAACTGAAGGATAAGGCAGCAGGGCTGAAAACGATCACCGTGATCTGCCTGGGCTCTGCTCTCTTCGCTGTGATCTCCCAGAAGGTGGGCGGCGCTGATGGCGAAACCACGCGCATTGCCTCTTACATCGTAAGCGGTGTCGGTTTTCTCGGCGCGGGTGTGATCTTTAAAGATCAGGTAAGTGTCTCAGGACTGACTACGGCAGGTATTATCTGGCTCGCTGCAGCGGTGGGCACCGCCATTGGATTCGGAGAGTTTTTCCTTGCATTGACATTTATGGTGGCCTCATTGCTGATCGTTTACGCGAGTCCGGTGATCAACCGGGTATTTAAGTCGAAGAAGCAGACCAGAACGTTGATCTTCACGCTGAACAAGGAGGATATTCATTTAAAGGAAGAGATCGTCTCCAGCATAGAAAAACAGGGAATACCTGTGGAGCAAAGAAAGCTTGAATCAAAGGAAGGGAAACTGGTGGTAACGATCGAAGCGGTGGTAAGGGTACAGAAAATGAAGTGGCTGGAACAGTATATGGTGGGTAATCCTTCAATTATTTCATTCAGTATTTAATACCTGGCAGGCGTATAAGTATCGCAGAGAACGCTAAGAGCCGCAAAGAACGCTAAGAAAATCTCTGCGTCCATTGCGGCTCTTAGCGTTCTCTGCGATACTTATACGCCAGATTGCATTAGGGTTTCTTCTTCCGTTTTATCCTGATCATCGCACTCTTCTCCAGGTTGCTGGATAACCGTATCTCATGTGTTTTATCTCCATCCGTTACGATCATCAGCGCCGTATTCGGAGGGATTGATCCCAGATTATCAGCAAACATCGCAAGCTCATTTACATCTTTTGTTGAATCAAGCACCAGGTCAAAGTGGACCGATCTTGTACTCAGCCGCTGTGAGAACGCGAGCAATTGCTGATTAAAGAATACAGAAATGGAATCTCCGTCAATTTCTCCATTGTCATAGAAATCCACTTTGAGGGAGTCTGACTGCACTTCGATCTCAGATGCAACGATCGTTTCTCTCTTTTTGAAATCACTTTCTACTACATAATTCACCACCTTGCGTTGAATGATCTTCACTGCAGCAACGGTATCTGTAGGAGAGGGTGTCCATACCTGGTAGGTCTCTTTATATTCCCGGATCGCCTTTAATACAGAATCTTTGACACTGGCATCGGTATTAAGCACAAGGTTGAAATTGATATCAAGGCAGGTGTATTTATTCTCCGGTAGCCCGGTAAATGCACCAACAAGGTTCGATCCGGCCTTTGCCGCCCGCAGACTGGCCCGCAGGTTCATTTCACAATCGATCTCCATTTTGGAGTTGGAGCCAAAGTACGTGACTGGAATATTGTACAGGTTCAACTCCCGGGTCTGCGCATTGTAGTTGCCTTTAACCTGAACGCTGCGGAAAGTGTTCTTAAAATAATAGTTCAGCACTCCTTTCACATAATTCTTTTCCGGCTGAAGGATCATTTCAACCAGGTAATTACTGGCAACCGCCGTCTTAACATTGCCATAGCCATACCAATAGCCGAATACAGTTTGACCGTAACCCTTAATGGTAAACAAAATTGTGGCAACAAGAAGGAACTTTTTCATGCTGAGGGTTTAATGGGAAAAGGTATAACCAGTTACTTAAGGTATCGTTTCATTTCACGCTCAACATCTTTCTGTTTGATGGTTTCGCGCTTGTCATGCAGTTTCTTTCCTTTAGCCAGACCGATCTCTATTTTCACCATATTCTTGTCATTAAAGAAAAGGCGCAAAGGGATCAGGGTATATCCTTTTTCCTTGAGTTTGGTTTCGATCTTTTTGATCTCTTTTTTCTGTAATAATAGTTTACGATCGCGCAGCGGGTCGTGATTGTTCAGATTGCCATGTGAGTATTCTGCGATATGCAACGATTTCACCCAGATCTCTCCTTTGTGGATAAGGCAATAACTATCATTAAAACTCACTCGCCCGCCTCTGATCGATTTCACCTCCGTTCCCAGCAATACCATGCCAGCTTCATATTTTACATCTATGAAGAATTCATGATATGCTGATCTGTTTTTCATCTCCGCCATCTGTAGATATATCCTTTTGCGAGCCAGGTATCAATTAAAAATTAAAAAGTAAAAATTAAAAAAGGATCTTTTCGAAGGCGCCTTTTTTACTTTTTACTTTTTAATTTTTAATTGATAAAGCTGCTTATTAATTTTTGAACAGGCTGATCACTTTCGCCAGCTTATCTTTTAATTCCGTTCTTGGTACAATAAAATCGAGAAATCCGTGCTCCAGCAGGAATTCGCTCCGTTGAAACCCTTCAGGGAGGTCTTTCTTGATCGTTTCTTTGATCACCCTTGGACCTGCAAACCCGATCAGCGCTCCCGGCTCAGCAATATTCAGATCGCCAAGCATTCCGAATGAAGCGGAGATGCCGCCAAATGTTGGATCGGTCAGTAAAGAGATATAGGGGAGACCTGCATCGCTCAGCTGAGACAGTTTACCGCTTGTTTTAGCAAGCTGCATCAAGGAGAATGCGCTTTCCATCATTCTGGCACCACCGCTTTTGCTGATTACCATGTAAGGCATCTTATGCGCGATGCAATGATCCACCGCCCTGGAAAATTTTTCTCCCATCACACTTCCGAGCGAACCTCCGATGAACTCAAAATCCATACACGCGATCACCATATCCTGGCCGCCAACTTTACCTACTGCCACCCGCATTGAGTCTTTCAGATCGGATTTGCTCCAGATCTCATCCAGCCGTTTTTTATATGGCTTAAGATCTGTAAACCCGAGATAGTCCTTTGAACGGATATTCTCAAACAGTTCTGTAAATTCTGCATTATCGAACAGGATCTCATAATATTCACTGCTGTTCACACGATGATGGTACCTGCATTTCGGGCAAACAAATAAATGCTCACGCAGTTCAGATACCGTGCAGATATAATTGCAATCCGGACATTTGGTCCATAATCCTTCCGGAGTTTCTTTCTTCTCTGAAGTCTTTGTATTGATGCCTTTTTTAATCCGTTTGAACCAGCTGGACTTTGTCTCTTCCGTTTTTCCCTCTTCACCAGCCAGGTTCGCATCGAAATCTTCGAATTCCTTCGCCATAACCTAGGTTTGTTAGGGTACAAATATAGGAAGTTTGTCGTATCGTTGACCGCAGACCGTTGTCCGTTGTCCGGAAGGGAAGTTTCGCGACACATGGCCCGAAAAAGATGATGCCTCCCGGTCAGGAGGCATCATACCAAAAAGTCTTCGAACTGATTCCGGACAACGGTGAACGGTCAACGGATAACGATCTCTTAGAACGCTTTCTTCCCATCACCACCCGATGTTCCCTTACCTGCGAGTTCGATCATAGCAGACAACTCCTGCACCAGCTTGTCATCGCTGCCGTCAAAGCCAACAGCCTTGAAACGGATATTGCCTTCTTTGTCGATCACGAATTTGGTCGGGATGCCATCTACTTTGAATTGCTCAACCACTTTGCTGTCGTTGTCCATCAGAACGTCAAAGCTGTAATTATTTTTCACCACAAAGTCTTTTGCATTCTTTTCTTTCTCATCTACCTGCTCCCAGGTGTCAACGAATACAAACTTCACATTCGGATTGTCTTTGTACTGATCCTGTGCTTTCTGCATGCCGGGGAAAGAAGCTTTACAAGGTCCGCACCAGGTAGCCCAGAAATCGACGATCACCACTTTACCTTTCAGGTCAGCGATATCGATCTTCTTGCCATCAAGATTCAATAATGCAAAAGCAGGTGCTTTTTCATTGATCATAGATTCTTTCAGGTGGGCGAGCATTGCAAGATGGCTTTCTTCTTTCAGCTTACCGATGTATGCGTCAAAACCTTCTTTTGATTTTTTCTCCTTTACATAGGCGCGTTCAAGGATCTCGGTGATGCCTGAAGTCGATTTACCATCTTTAACAAATTGCTCAAGTTCCTTTTTGTAAGTTTTTACCGGTAACACTTTTTCTGCCAGTAACGCATAAGTGCCGTTATTGTCAGCGCCTTTTCCTTCGTTGATCACGATCGCTGATTCCTTTGCATAGGGAAGCCCTTTTTTATACTGGCCGCGCTTGTAAAGGACCATCGCATAAGTATCTGCGTACATTGCATAAGTTGCCTTGCGTGCGCTTTCCCATTGTTTTTGCGTTTGATAATCCGCTTTTGGCTTTGTAGGAGCTTTCCATTGCTGTTTTGTGTAGGCAGCAGCAAAGGCAGACATTTTCTCGGCCAGCTCAAGATCACCACCGGATTCCTGGATATTCCATGCTGCGTTGTTATACAATGACGCCAGCTGTGCAGAATCCTTTACAGGGTTTGACTCAATAGCTTTTTTCAAACCAGCCCAGTCCTTTGCACCGATATAACCACTGAGGGCCATCATGCGGAAATTGGTCAGGCTGTTCCTGTAGTCTTTCCAGGCAGAATCTGTTTCAACTTTGTTGGTGATCTCCGCCAGCAACGCTTCTTTCTTTGCCGGATCTTTTTCGCTGTAGAACTTGTTCACCTGCTCAGCGATCGTCCATTTCCCATTTGGAAATTTCTCTTTCTTCAGGGTGCTGATCAGTTTCTGCTGTTGCGCCAATTTAGCGGAGAGATAGATATTCTCGAGATAGCTGTAATCAGCCTCTTCATTCAAACCGGCTTTCAGAATAGCTTCGATCTCTTTCTGAGTAGCGGCGGCTCCCGCAACAGCATTGTCTGCGGTAACCATGCGGAGATAACTGGCATAGTTGGCTTTCTTGCTTTCCGGGTACAGCTCAAACTCTTTCTCGTAGGCCTTCACTGCTTCCGCATTGTCTTTTTCACCACCAGCCTGGGTAATATAGTACTGGTGATAGAAAGACTTCTGGATATTGGCGGCACGCTTGATCTTCTCCTCATTGTTCAGCAGGAAGTATGCATAGCCTTTATTGAAGTTGTTATCAAACTTCTTGTCCACTGAAAAAGAAAAATACAGGAAGCTTCCGCTTGTATCTGTCTGTACAGTCCCTTTCAGTTTTCCATAACTCCTGGTGAGTTTTACATCAAAAGCTTTTGAGCCTTTTTCTCCCATCTGGTAAGCCACGGCTTCCACCAGTGCGGTAGTACCGGCAAGATCACCGGCTGGCTCATAAGTGATAGTGATCAGGTCGCCGGCCTTTGGCTTTTCCGGACTGATCGTAAGATTGTTCTGAGCAAACAGCTCCAGGCTGATCCCACAAAACAGCAGCAGCAGAATGTTTTGATACTTCATGGTTGAATTTTGAGTTGTTAAAACCAGTTTGCCATTGATCCCAGGTCATCCGACATAGCTTTTGCGACGGAGGACGATCTGAGGACAATGGCAAACAATACTAATCGGTGTCTCCCGAAGATATGTTTTAGTTTTTTAAAGTCTTCTCAAAAAGTTTAAAAATCCTTTTGTATTCATCTGTCCAGCTGCTGGGCTCCACAAAGCCGTGGTCTTCCATCGGGTAAGATGCCAGTTCCCAGTTGTCTTTTCCCAGCTCGATCAGTCGCTGTGACAGTTTTACGGCATCCTGGTAATGAACGTTCACATCAACCATTCCGTGGCAGATCAGCAGGTTGCCCTTTAGTCCGTCCGCGAAATAGAATGGGGAGCTTTTTTTGTAAGCGATGCTGTCGTTGAAAGGTTCGTTCAGAATGTTTGACGTGTAACCATGGTTATAGTTGGCCCAGTCCGTTACCGGCCTTAAAGCGGCGCCGGATTTAAAGACATTCGGTTCGGTGAACAATGCCATCAGCGAAATAAAACCGCCGTAAGAACCGCCATACAGACCGACATTGCCTGCATTTACACCGAAGTTTTTCACGAGGTACTGTACTGCATCCACATGATCGGTGAGATCCTTTCCTCCCATATGACGGTAGATCCCTGTTCTCCAGTCGCGGCCGTAACCTGCGCTGCCGCGGTAATCGATATCCATTACGTAATACCCGTTATCCACAAGCATATTGTTGAACATATACTCGCGGAAATAACTACTCCACCATTTGTGCGCATTCTGCAGATAACCTGCTCCATGTACAAAGAGTACGGCTGGTTTGGAAGGGGCGGGGTTGGCTGGTTTGTACAGGCGGGCATATACGGTTGCTCCGTCACGCGCAGTGAAGCTGATCACTTCAGGTTCGCGCCAGTTGTAGCTTTTGAATTCCGCGCTTTGGGCTTTATCGGTGATCTGCTCCATTTTTGCTCCCGGTTTATTTTCCTGGAGATAGAGCTCCCATGGTTTGTTGGAGTAGGAATAAAGGATGGCGAGATACTTTTCATCTGGTGAAAGTGTTACCTGGTTTGAACCGGTCATCGTTGTCAGGCGTTCTTTTTTGCCTGTAGCGATCGTCAGGCGGTAGAAATGCTGTTCTCCCGGATGCACTTCATTCGTGCTCAGGTAGAAGGTCTTTTTGTCTTTGGAAAGACGTGCCTGCTGTACCTCATACTTCCCTTCTGTCAATGCCTTCTTTTCGTTCGTAGCGGCATTGAACGTGTAGAGGTGGGAGTAGCCGGTAGCTTCAGACTGGAAATAGAATGTCTGATCATCGATCCAGCCAGTGCCGCCAAAGCCAATGCCGGGGCCGGCGATCCATGCCTCATCACGCTGACGGTCCAGCAGGTTGAGTTTACCTGAAGTGGTATCCATCAGCATCAGCCAGCGGTCTTTGCTGTCCTCTGCGCGGATATCAAGCACGGCGTATTTCCCATTGGGAGACCAGAAGGGCCCGCTGATACTTACGGCACGGGCTGCATTTCTTTTCTTTCTTTCTTCAGCCTGTTTTGGATAGTCTTTTACATAGTCGGGCAGGTCTCTGATACCGGGGATCGAGTCCGTTCTCACCAGCCAGACAGTGTCTTTTGCGCGATCATATACATAGAACTCCGTACTTCCCAGCGGCGCGCCGACTTTTGTGCGGGCAGGGATATCAGTAGTGAATCCTGATTCAGTTACATAACTGGGCACGATGGTCGACTTTGCATTTGCAGCTGCTTTGGAAAGGCGGTAGGTAATAAAGCGGCCGTCAGGGCTGATGTTCAACCCCTGCAGGGCCTTATCGCCGAGTGGAATGCTTTTCAGCTCTTTGGGTTTGGGAAGGGTTTTAGTATATGCTTCGCCTTTTTCTCTTTTTTCTTTGCGCGACTTCAATACTTCGAAGTAGCGGAGCTGATCATTTTTCATCCACTCTTCCTGCAGGTTTACATCAGCGCGGGGTGTGGGGGGAGCCGCACCGGCAGTAGCTGTTGGTGGTCCGGTTCTACGAGGGCCTCCCGCGCCAGCGCCAGCTCCTGCTGCTGCCGGGGCCGGAGAAGCTTCGCCTGCACGAATATTGGTCAGCTGCATGGTTTCTCCACCGGCAATGTCCCATGCGAACAGGTTCATGCTGCGTGAATAAACGATCTTTGTGTCATTGAATGAAAACTGGGCACCGGATTCTATTTCGGTGGTTTGCGTAATGCGTTTTGTTTTCCCGGTCTTCACATCCACAAAAAAGACATCGCCGTCACGGCCATATACATAAGCGGTGCGTGCCTGGTTGTAAACGAAGGTACCGGTGCTGCGGAGATCCTGTGTTTCGGTAACAGAGGCCTTTCTCGGTTTCTTATCTTTCAGGGAAATGTAATAGGCGGAGTCCGCGAGCGCTCCATCCGGGTTCCAGCTGAAATACAAATACTGTCCGTCCCCGGTCCATTGGGTGGAAGTAGGAGAAGTGCCCATCCATTTCGGATCGCGCATGATCTTGTCTACCGTCAGCGGCGCAAGAGTAGTTTGGGAAAACGACTGAATGCTGATCAGCAAACAGATAGCAATAAGCAGTTTTGGCATGATGAAGGAATTAAAAAGTCAAAAATCAAAAGTAAAAAATAAAAAAACTATTCGTTTGACGGCATTTTTACTTTTTACTTTTGATTTTTACTGGTATTCCTGAATTTTTTAATGGATGATATCATTCACATTCCGGTGGATATTGTGAGCGATCTTATCCGTGGGCACGTCATTCGCGTCACCGCCGAAGGGATCCTCGATCTCTTCAGCGATCAGCTCAAGGCTGGCCAGCACGTAAAAGATAAATGCAACGATAGGGATCACGTAGTAGCCCAGCTGGAACACAAAGCCAAAAGGCAATGTCATCACATATACGAAAATGAATTTCTTAATGAATACGCTGTAAGAAAACGGGATTGGCGTGTTCTTGATGCGTTCGCAGGCGCCACAGATATCTGTAAAAGACAACAGTTCCGCATTCAGATAGATCAGCTGTTCGCCTGAGATCACTCCGCTTTTGTGCAGCTGCTGGATATGCTGGTAGATCAGGGCCGCCAGCTGGTTTGGAATATGTTTTTCCCTGTCGATCTTTTCGAACACCTGTTTGTGTTCCTCCACATCAAACAACTCAACCCGTGTATGTTCTTTATGGAGGTGATTATGCAACGCATATGCATAGGCGGGAATGATCTTGCGGAAGAATGCGCGCTGTGCCTTCTCTTCAACGGGCAGGATCACATTCAGCTTCAGCGCGAGGTTCCGGCTGTTATTTACCAGGGCGCCCCAGAGTTTCCGGCCTTCCCACCAACGGTCATACGCAGTATTGGTCCGGAATACCAGCAGCATGGAGATCGCGAACCCGAGCAGGCTGTGCATGACCGGAATATGACTGACATAGCTCTTTTCAGACAGCTTCCAGTATTCCAGTTCCAGGTATGCGATAATGGCGGAATAAACACAGATACCCAGGATCAGCGGGGCCAGCTTGCGCACCGTATCTGCCTTGTGGATCCTGAAAATGAATGTGAACCAATCCTTGGTATTGTAGGAGATCATGGCTGAAATTAAGTAAAAATTCAAAAGTAAAAATAGGTTCTTCCATAGAGGGTGAAACCCGAGGTTTATAAAACTTTACTTTTTACTTTTGATTTTTACTCAAACAATGCAAGCCAATTCAAACCTCCGTATTGCGGCCATAGACGTATTGCGCGCCCTAACTATGCTGCTGATGATATTTGTGAATGACCTTTGGTCACTCACAAATATTCCGCAGTGGCTGGAACATACAGCAGCCGAAGAAGATGGAATGGGACTCGCGGATGTGGTCTTTCCGGCATTCCTGTTTCTGGTGGGAATGTCCATACCGCCTGGAATCAAACAGCGCCGGGCAAAGGGAGAGGGTGATGGCCGGATCTTGTTACACATCATTGAACGCTCTGTCGCCTTGCTGGTAATGGGTTTGTTCCTGGTGAATGGAGAGAACATGAATGAAGCGGCCACCGGTATTTCCCGCGGCTACTGGAACATGATCTGCTGCGGTTGCTTTATTCTTCTCTGGAACAGATGGCCGTCTTCGTTCAACCGGTGGGTCGTTCACCTGTTGAGATCTATAGCTATTCTAACACTGCTCTTTCTTGCCTTGAAATACAGAAGCGGGACCGAAGGCGATCTCCATTACTTCGAAAAGCACTGGTGGGGGATCCTTGGCCTGATCGGGTGGGCTTATTTTGCCAGTGCGATTGTTTTCCTGCTGGCGGGAGGGAACTTGATCATCTGCATCATTGCCTGGCTTGCTTTTGTGATACTTAATATTGCCAGTCATGCCGGAAGCTTGCCGGATAGTGAGCTCTTGCAGATCCTGATCTCCCCGATTGGCGAGGGAGCAATGGCTGCATTTACGATGGGCGGAGTGGTGATGACTTTGCTGCTGCTGCATTTCAGGAATACATATCAGCACAAGCGGATGATCGTTTCATTTTTCGTTATTGCGATCGTTCTGATCGCAGCCGGCTTTTACCTGCGTGGATACTGGGGCATATCGAAGATCCGGGCTACGCCAGCCTGGGTGTTGATCTGCAGCGGCATTACGATCGCCTGTTTTGTGCCGCTTTACTGGTTGACAGATATCCGGGATAAGAAATACTGGTTCAGGCTGATCGAACCGGCAGGCACCAATACATTGCTTTGCTACCTGCTGCCATATTTTGCTTACGCGATCATGGGAATGATAGGGTGGCATCTGCCTTCGGTCTTGCTTACAGGTGGTGTGGGATTATTACAGTCCTTCCTGTTCTCAATGCTGATGATACTTATAGCGGGATGGTTGGGAAAAGCTGGCGTCAAGCTGAAACTGTAGGATTTAAACTGGCGTAAGAGTATCGCTAAGGGTTCAAAGTAACCGCAAAGGGCGCCAGGATTTCTTTGCGCACTCTGCGATACGCTCACGCCAAATAAAAATGCGGACAGGCCGATCTGCATCTACCTGTCCGCAATATGGTGAGCATCTCAAAAACGCTTACGCATTCCTGTTGATACAGTTCAGATCTTCGAAAGCTACTTCCAAACGTTTAATGAACGCTTCTTCACCTTTACGCAGCCACACACGTGGATCGTAATGCTTCTTGTTTGGTTTGTCGTCACCTTCAGGGTTTCCTAACTGTCCTTGCAGGTAACCTTCATATTTTTTGTAGTTATCCAGTACGCCTTCCCAGAAAGCCCACTGCATATCTGTGTCGATATTCATTTTTATAGCGCCATAGCCGATCGCTTCGCGGATCTGGTGCTGAGGAGAACCGCTGCCGCCATGGAATACAAAATACACCGGCTTGGCGTTTGCTGTTTTGAATTCTTTAGCTACATACTCCTGGCTGTTATGCAGGATCTCAGGACGAAGTTCAACATTACCTGGTTTGTATACACCATGAACGTTACCGAATGCGGCTGCAACGGTGAACATATTGCTGATCTTGCTCAGCTCTCTGTAAGCATAAGCAACATCTTCAGGTTGTGTATAGAGTTTGCTGTTCTCAACATCGCTGTTGTCAACACCATCTTCTTCACCACCGGTTACACCGAGTTCGATCTCAATGCTCATACCGAGTGGTGCAAGGCGTTTGAAGTATTCAGCAGAAGTATGGATATTTTCTTCGATCGGCTCTTCGCTCAGATCCAGCATATGTGAGCTGAACAACGGCTGGCCTTTTTCTTTGTAGAATTGTTCGCCGGCGTCCAGTAAGCCACTGATCCAGGGCAACCATTTTTTAGCAGCGTGGTCTGTATGCAATACAACGGGAACGCCGTAGTATTTTGCCACGTTGTGGATATGCAATGCGCCAGAGATACCGCCGGAAATGTTCGCCTGCAATTTGTCATTCGGCATTCCTTTACCGGCAATGAACTGTGCACCACCATTGGAGAATTGGATGATCACTGGAGAATTCACTTTAGCAGCAGTTTCCAGTACGGCATTGATGGTATTTGTGCCGATCGTGTTTACTGCAGGCAAAGCAAATTGATTTTCCTTTGCGTCATTGTAGAGTGCTTCCAGTTCTTTGCCAAACAGCACCCCGGCTTTGTACTTGCTCATTGTTAGATTCTTCTTTAATTGATTATTAATGGATCATAGTGGCGCAATCGTTCCCGAAAGGAGGCGCTAATATAGGGTATTTCCTGGTTTTTTGACCGTCGTTTGGTCGTTGCCCGTTCTCCGTTGCCCGTTGACCGGGGTTTACAGAACGTAAACTCATACATTCTCAACGTAAAGAATATACTAAATCTCCGTTTTTCTATATGCTAACTTCTTTCGGACAACCGGGAAACGGTGAACGGACAACGGACAACGATTCCTGCTAGTCAATATTCTTCCCCATATTCCGCTGCACCAGCATCAGGTTCTTCTGCAATGTCTGCTTCAAATGGCGCTTTACGACCTGTCCCATGGACTGGCAACGATTGAAAGCCTGTGTATGAAGGTGTGAGTTGAGTTCGTTTTTCAGGGAGAGGATCTTTTCGGGAGTTGAGATCTCGTCTGTAGACATGGTGTCCAGCAGGTCTTTGATCCGGTACCGGGAGGATGCCAGGCGGAAAGTGATCAGGGTGCGTTCTTCTGCCTGGTACTGGGCGATCGACTCTTTGTTCAGGTGGGAGAGACAGAGCTCAACATAGGGATTGTTCTCTTTGAAAAATTGCGGCAGGTAGAAATTCTTGCGGCCTTCATAGCTCTGCTGATCAAAATCGATCGCGCGGATACGGTATTGATAGTCTTCAATGTCCGGCGTTACATCTACCACGAAATTATAACTGCGCATATCGCCCAGCAGCCGGACAAAGCAACGCTCATTGAACTTTACAAACTCCTTCGCCAGCCTGATCTTGTTGGTGTGCGGGTCTGAGAACATTTGCTGGATGAACAGGTCGCCGGGGATGCCGGGGATATGTTCTTCCACCAGTGTATTCCGGTCCGTGAAAAAGGTCATCCTGTTGGGAGAAAGGATATGTTCGAGCTCCAGGCCATATACCCGCGAAGCATCGGCGATCTTGATGTAATAGTGATCATAGTTATCGTTGAATTTATTCACGATCCTGATCCGGAACGGATGGGAATTTCCAAACGTACAGTAATCGATCCGGGATACGTCAAGATGGTTCGTAAAGCTGAAATCGCCTTCGGTTTTGAGGATCGCATAGATCTGGACAAGGCCTTCACGGATAAAATCCCAGTCGCGCTTGTCATAGATGGTTTTTTCCCAGAGCGTATCCTTACCGTTCTTGTCTTTGATCGGCACAGAAAAAGTATAATGCAAGAGGTCCTGGTAAGAGACGGGCAGTTTTACCTCGCGCCCGTGATGGCGGAGATAGGAGCGAAGCCCTTTGCTGATCGGGTACATGGGCTTCTTGCGGGAAGGTTTATTGCTGCTCATAAATGGAAGATACGCAGAGTTTTCACAAACAGAACTTCTGCCGTCCGGCGTAAGGAGTATCGCAGAGAACGCAGAGGATCGCTAAGGTCGCTAAGATCTCTTTGTGCACTCTGCGTGCCTTCGCGTTCTCTGCGATACTCCTTACTCCAGACGACGGAAATACTCAGCCGCGTAAAGCAACCTGCTTCCATACCAGCTGAACATCTCGCCATCCACCAGCATGATCTTTACGCCCGGCAACTGCAATTGCAATTCATCAATATGCTTTTGTTTGAACGGATATGGTTCTGATGAAAGAAAGAGGTATTCACAGCCTGATCGCTGTATGCCAGGAACGTCTACGACCGGGTATCGCGTCTGATCTCCGAATACATTTTCAAACCCGGCGGCCCGTAACATAGAATGAATAAACGTATCGTTTCCCACCGTCATATACGGGTCTTTCCAGATCAGGTATGCTGCTTTCCGCAGGGAAGCATATAGCGGCAAACCTGAAAATGACTGCCGGATCCCTGCAATGATCTTCGATGCTGTTTCGGTTGTCGAGGTGATACGACCAATTTCCCTGATCATCGTCAGCGCATCTTCCAGATCATTCACGTCACTGACCCAGACAGGAAAGGAATTTGCCAGGTCTTCTACCTGCTCTTTGACGTTTTCTTCTTTATTGGCAATGATGAGGTCGGGCTGCAATTGATGGATACGCGCTGTATCCAGGGTTTTTGTACCACCGACACGTGTTTTTGAGCGGAACCATTTCTCCGGATGAATGCAAAATTTGGTGATGCCGATAACTGCTTCGTCTAGACCAAGATCTGCCAGCAGTTCTGTTTGCGAAGGAACAAGTGATATGATACGTCGGGGAGGAGTAGAAATAAAAACAGTCTTCCCGGTTTGATCAACAAAAGCAGCCATCAATATTTTTGTCGAAGGTAATCCTTCTTATCAGAGCGCTTCGACTGCTTTAGTGAGTTCAGGGAAAACTGTAAGGAATGCTCCAGAGAAGAAATTCACCGCGCCTCCTGCTAAATAAAATTTAGCAGGAGGGTTCCGGACTTAATTTCTTTTCATGGATTTGGACACGGTGACTTGAACTTGAGGTCTTTTCAATTGGACGATTGGATGTTTGGACGGTTTTTTCTTGGATCTGGACCTCTTGGTTTTTCTGGCTAATGGACTTCGTTGGTTTTTTCTTAGGATTGGTTGGATTTTCTGGATTTCGGTTTTTCAAAAAGGAAGAAGTTGATCAATACTGGATTTTTCTTGGTTTTTCTAATGGATGTTGGATCAGGTTTTTTCTTAAGCTATTGGATCTGGTTTTTCGGTATTGGATTTGTTCTGTGATTGCTATCAATCAACTTCCGGATCAAAAATAATTATGATAGTTTTAATACGATAGCGCATTTTTGACCGATTTTGGGCTTACAGTATTTCCCACATTTATCGTAAACAATCGAATACCCGGATGCGGTAACAACGCTAATCTGAATAGTAGTTTTACTAAAAAAGGCTTCCGGAAACGTTCCCGGAAGCCTTTTTTATTTACGTATTAATATCCCCATTACTATTTGCCGAGTGCCTGCAGGATGTCATACTTCGTAATGATGTGATAATTGCCTGCTTCATCTTTAGATAGAATGGCACCATTTCCTTTGTTGATAAGGGGACTTAATTTCTCAACAGGGGTATCAAAGGTGACAATGGGTAACGTTGGCTCAAGCACATCCGCCACTTTAGAGCTTTTGATCTCGGGGTTGTTAAAAACTTTCTGGAACAGCCCGCTTTCACTTATGGAACCGAGCGGCCCTTCGTTGTTCATCACCGGGATCTGCTCGATATCATACTTCTTCATGAGTTCAACTGCTTCTGCCACAGTTTGCTGTGGTTCGATAGTGATCAATCTCTTGGTTCCCCTTGAGCTGATCACATCCTTGAAGGTCTTAACGTCCAGGAAACCGCGTTCGATCATCCATTGGTCATTATAGATCTTGGCAACATAGCGGCTGCCATGATCGTGAAATATGCACACCACCACATCGTCTTTTTTCAGTTTGCCTTTCAGCTGCATTAAGCCCTGTAAGCAACTGCCTGCGCTGTAGCCGCAGAAGAGCCCTTCTTCACGGGCAAGTTTGCGTGCCATTACGGCCCCGTCTTTATCAGTCACCTGTTCGAAGTGATCGATCACACTCATATCATAGTTCTTCGGGACAAAATCTTCTCCGAAACCTTCACTGATATAGGGATGCACCTCATTCATATCGATCTCGCCTGTGCGGAAATATTTTGTAAGCAATGAACCATATACGTCGATCGCCCAGATCTGTACATCAGGATTTTTTTCTTTAAGATATTGCGCGGTACCTACGATCGTTCCGCCGGTTCCCGCAGTGCAGATCAGGTGTGTGATCTTTCCACCTGTTTGTTCCCAGATCTCCGGGCCCGTCGTTTCATAATGGGCCAGGCGATTCGCGAGATTATCATACTGGTTCATGTGATAAGAATTCGGAACTTCTTTCGCCAGTCTTGCTGCGACGGAGTAATAGCTGCGCGGATCTTCGGGCATCACATTCGTTGGGCAAACGATCACTTCGGCGCCAACCGCTTTCAGTATATCAGCTTTTTCTTTCGATTGTTTATCAGTAGTAACGAAAATACATTTATAGCCTTTCACGACAGCTGCCAGGGCGAGACCCATCCCGGTATTGCCACTGGTTCCTTCGATGATAGTACCGCCGGGTTTCAGCTTTCCTTCCTGTTCCGCCACTTCTACCATTTTCAAAGCCATGCGGTCTTTGATGGAATTGCCGGGATTGAAGTAATCAACTTTCGCCAGTACTGTGGCGGGAATGTCTTTGGCAACTTTATTCAGCCGGATCATCGGCGTATTTCCAATCGTTTCGAGGATGTTGTTCTTGATATTCATTGTAAGGCTTTTAAGCGGCCCAAAGGTAAGGCTTCTAAGCTGACAGTCGTTAGTTTTTGAAGAGTCTTAACGTAAGGATTTTCATTTGGCGGCATAGGAGTATCGCAAAGGGGACCGCAAAGGCCGCTAAGTTCTTCTTTGCGCTCTTAGCGTAATCTCTGCGTCCTCTGCGTAGCTCCTACGCCACTCAGCCCCGCCTCGGGGCCGACGAACAGGTGTCCGCGCCCGGACCTGATTAAACCTTTCCGATCACTTCCAGTCTATTAAAAAAACAAAAAATGAAATTTTCAAACATCATCCGTAAAGCAGCTTTCGCCGCAGCATTTCTGATAGGGATCTCTTTTGCAGTATCTGCACAATCAGATTCTACCAAACATTCTCCTGAAAAACGCGCAAAAGCAATGACGGACAAAATGAAAACCGATCTTACACTCAGTGATGATCAATACAAACAGGTATATGATATCAATCTGAAATACGCGCAAAAGAACCAGGAAGCAGCCGGTGGAGAAGGCACACGTATGCAAAAAGCAAAGGCTTTAAAATCCGGTAATGCTTCGAAGAACGAAGAACTGAAAGCTGTGCTGAATAATGAACAGTTTGAAAAATATACAGAAGCGCAGAAAGAAAAGAAAGCGAACGCCAGGGAAGCATTAAAGAAGAGAAGAGATAACGGCGGCAAATAAAGAACGCTAAGACCTTACTGTTTCTTACGGATCGCATTCGTCCATTCATTCACTACCATTAACCTTTTTCCGGATGTGAATGCAGCGAAGATCTTTTCTTCAGATATTCCTGCTATCCGTCCCAGAATAATGAATGCGAACATGGCATGGCCCGGGTTTTTCCACCGGGCCATTTCTATGATCTGAGGCAACGATGTTCTTTCGATTTTATTAAGTACGGATTTGTCCCTGTTCGCCGTGAGCGACTCGAGGAGCATGGCGGACTTGTTCCGGTCTGTCCATACGATGGACTGCAGATGACGGATAAAATGTTCTGCGGGGATCTTTATCTCCGCAGTGGGGTGTTGATCAGCATACCGGGCAATCACCCCGAGTGCACGCGTGGCGTTGTTACGCACGGTTTCATCTTTATCATCACTGGCAATGAGCAGGTCTGCGATGATCTCTTTCTTATTCTTTGCAAAGCCAATGATCCAACTGGCGGCACGGCGGTGATCTGTAAATGTTGAACTCCTGACTACTGTTTTCAACAACGGCAGATTGGCAAATGCATAAGCGATCAGGCTGTCCTGGATCGGTTTTGCAGGTGGATAATCAAGCCAGATATGCCCCTGGTCATTATTTTCAGTGGCCTGTCCTGCCAGTACGGCTTCTCTTAAAACATTATTATAGCGGTCATATGTTCCCAGTATAAAAGAATCCAGCTTTGCGGCTCCGGATGGATCAGGACCGGGTTTGATAAGTTGCGCATTATGACCAGCCACACCAATATATAAGATCGAACGTCCCTGTACTTCTTCACAGCAGATCAACGTCACATCTGTATGGCTGATCCCCTTCACCGTTTTTATGCGTTTTTCGATCTCCGCTTTATTAAGAACAGACCGGTCGATACGATCTCCTTCAACTACACGGATCGCTGTTTTTATGGAAGCTATATTTTTATCTGACGCGCCATATATTTCAATAATACCCAGTCTGTCGGGTTGAGCATAGAGTGTTCCGGCGAAGAAAAAGGAGAGGAAGGGGAGCAGCTTTTTCATTGGATAAACTTACAGACAAAAAGTAAATGGTTGTCCTGTGTGTTGAATGAACTGTTGCGAAAGCAGTTGATTCTACAGAAACAAATGAAGAACGCTTCGCGAAAATAAGAATCCTGCCCGTCTTGCCGTGTCCGGTTTAAATTTTACCGGTGAGACGGGAAGCTACTTTTTGCAGTATTCCTAAAGAAAAGGGCCTCCCTGTAAAAGGAGGCCCGACCGGACTTAATGATCTGCATCATCAAGCTTCTTTATGCCGTTCTCTGCGTTTGCTCGCCAAATAGCGATCAAAAAGGAACAGCCCGAGCACTACATTCAGCATCATGAATATGTTGATATAGGTATTGTTGAACATCGGGCTGAGATCGATCTTGCTAAAGTCGACAGGTATCTTTGTTCCATCTGATCCGCTGCTCCATTTCACCTGTCCGATGCCATAGATGAGGAAGCCAGCGATAATCGTGATAAAGAATATCGCGATACCCCAGATGATCTTTTTGTTGATATAACTTTTAGCAGCTGGAGCGATCTGCAGCACTGCAATTTCTTCCATGATATTTTTTGTAAACCGCATGGATGGCTCTTCCAGTTCGGAGGAGAACATGAGCTGGTGCGCTTCGAGCAGTTCACCATATTTTGCACGCCATTCGGCATTTGCCTCGATCAGTTGATCGATCACCGTCTTTTCTTCGGGTGTAGACATTCCGTCTATATATTCCCAAAGACGTTCCTCCATTGTCAGTTGTTCACTCATATCTTTTCAATTTAAGATCAGTTCAGGTCATTTACTTCCGCTGCAAAGTGCTTTTGCATTTTCTCTCTTAATCTTGTTCTGGCACGATGCAGGCGTACTTTCACAGCGTTCGTTTCAATCCCCAGCACTTTGGCTATTTCGTCAAGCGATTGTTCGGCTTTATAGAATAAGGTTATTATTTCCGCATCATCGCTGCTTAGCAGGGAAATTGCCTGGTTCACCATATTCACCCTTGATTTTTGTTCTACCAGGTTTGCCCTCAAACCGGAATCCTGGCTGTCTGCCACTTCAAACACATTCTCATTATCCAGCGAATACACTTCCAGTCTTTTCTTTCTCAAAAATGTGATACAGGTGGTGTTCACAATGGTATAAAGCCAGGTGCTGAACTTGGATGCTCCCCTGAAATCAGCCAGCGCGCGATATGCTTTAATAAATATATCCTGCGAGACTTCTTCTGCGTCTTCCCGGTTCTTCGTAAAGCGAAGCGCGAGGGTAAACACATAACTTTTATAGCGGTCCACCAGCACGGCGTAAGCCTGCTGATCTCCCCCCAGCACGTTGCTAATGAGTTCATTATCATTTTGTCCGGTCGACATACAACAGGTTAGACTACGGGAGAGGGAGTTTGGTTACAGGTAAAGTAAAAAGTAACAAGTATAAGGTCAAAAGTAGAAAATCTATTGGATTGTTAGTTAACTACTCATATTGACACCCCGGGCATCTTACCAGGACTTGCCTTTTAGTGCAGCCCTCGGGCAACACCATCTGATCGCTGATTTTTCACTTTTGATCTTTTACTTTAGACTTTATCTGTAACCTCCCGCTTTAAGCCGTAGTCCTATATTCCAGAACCGGTTTTAAAAAAAGTTTTCGATGGCTGTAACCTGGTTGGAACAACCGTAGTCAAAGAGAGCAGAACAACATTAAAAGAATAATAAATAACAAGTTATGCAAGGCACAGAAATGCTCGTCGCGATACTGATCCCACTGAGCTTCTTTTTACTGATCTTCGGAATCGTCTATATGTATAAGCGGGAGAATCTCGCGATGATCGAAAAAGGGATGAATCCCAAGGAGCTGGCGGATCGTCCGGTTCCATATAAAAACCTGAAATGGGGATTGTTGCTGATAGGTGCGGGTGCGGGTCTTTTCCTCGCATACCTGGCTGATCATTTTATCATGCCGAGTGCGAGACACGATGATGGCAATGCGGCTATTTACTTCTCACTGATCGCTATCGGCGGCGGACTGGGCCTCTTTGGTTCGTATAAAGTAGAGAAGAAATGGTGGGATGAGAATGAGGCTAAACGGGAAAGAAGATGGGGCAAAGAGGACAGAGATACCATAGATCGTGGCACCGTTCTCTAAAGAGTACTGGAAATAAATAAACGAGAGCCGGAATTTCTTTATAAGGAATTCCGGCTCTCGTTTTATGTAATATGATAGTTGCTCCGTTTATCCGATGCACGGCAGCAGCCTGCGATCTGTCGTTCGTGATCCTTACCCGGTCGGTCTACTTTACCATTTCCATTGCTTTCGCGATCACCGCATCATCATGGTTCAACACCTGGTAATAGCCGTTGTTCCTCCAGCGGAAACGACCAAGAAATGCTTCCAGGCGACGCTGTAGTGTCTGTTGTTGTTTGGCATTTAAGGTGGAGAGATTGACAGAGTCTTTAGAGGCAGCATGCTGCACAAACTCATTCCACATCTGGCTGGATTGATTAAAATGCTGTGCGTAGTCAGTGGCATTTTTATATTGATCGATCACAGGGCGATTCTTCAGGTAATAAGAATATACAAAGCTGTTGATACTGCCGCTTGTGAAAATGCGGTTGATGCTTACAGGATAGGTTGATGTATCGATGGGAACAAAATAATCCGGCATGATGCCGCCGCCACCGTATACGATATGGCCCGAGGGGGTTTTATATTCTTTACCATGATTGACTTTGTTGGAATCTGCGTAAAGTACTTCTCCATTGTAATACCGCTCGGATATTTCTTCCATGTACACTTTTTTACCTTTGTCATAGGGACGCTGGATGCTTCTGCCAAGAGGAGAGTAGTAGCGGGCAACAGTGAGACGAATAGCAGAGCCATCGCTCAATTCATACTGCTCCTGTACAAGACCTTTTCCAAAGCTGCGGCGGCCGATGATGGTTGCCCGGTCCCAGTCCTGCAATGCACCCGCCAACACTTCACTTGCGCTGGCAGACAGTTCGTCGATCAATATGACCAGTTTACCTTTTTCAAACAGCCCCGGGCGTTTTGCACGGTATTCTCTCTTCTTGCTGTTCACCCCTTCTGTATATACGATGAGTTTATCACCATCAAGAAATTCATCAGCCATGTCAATCGCTTCATTCATAAAACCACCGCCATTGCCGCGGAGGTCGTAGATCAGCTCGTTCATGCCCTGTTTCTGGAGATCTTCAAGTGCCTGCATGAACTCTTCGTAGCTGGTAGCGGTGAATTTATTGAGCTTGATATAACCTGTTTTTGCGTTGATCATGTAAGCGGCGTCCACGGATGGTACAGGGATGCTGCCACGTTTTACATTTACCTTTTGAACTTTTGCATCACGTACGATGGTCAATACGGCGGAGGAACCGCTTTTACCCCTGATAAATTCGCGGATCTTCGAATTGGTGACTCCGGCTCCAACAAGCGAGGAATCGTTCACGGCAACGATCTTATCACCGATCCTCAGGCCGGCTACGTCACTGGGTCCGCCAGGTAAAACGTAAGTCACGTTAACGGTGTCAGTAAACACATTGAACTCAACACCGATACCATCGAAATTGCCCTGAAGATCTTCAATGGCTTCTTTGGATTCAACCGGAGGAAAATACACAGAGTGAGGGTCAAGCTCAGTCATCATTTCCTGGATAGCCCCGCCCTGGAGAGAATCCAGGCTTACTGGGTCAACATATTTTGAACGGATCAGGTCCAGCGCTTCCTGGAGCGAAGTGGGCCTGCTTGTTTTGAAAAAACCTTTGGAATTGCCGCCTTTATTCAATTTGTAACCGAAAAACATCCCTGCTATCAATACAACCGAAAAGAGAAGTGGTAACCAAACCTGTAATTTTTTATTTCCCATCATTTATTTTGCTGAAATTTGGCGCAAAATAGACAAAGTTTATTGTTTATGGATTGCCGGCTTTTGCGGGCACCCTGTTTGAAGGTTATTCCCTTGTTAAACATTTCCCAATAACCTTCTTACGCTCTAGCATCCAGCGATAAACGGGAACCTAAACTCAAATCATGCCTTCTGTCAAATTAATTTCAGACTGTGGTGCTACCAAATCAGAATGGACCCTGGTAGGCTCCGGTAAAGTAAAAACAGTGATCACACAGGGCATCAGTCCCTACTTTCTGAGCGGCGAGCAAATTCAGGAACTATTGCAGAAAGAACTCCGGTCAAAGCTTAAGAATGTAAGTGTCGATGAGATCTATTATTATGGAACGGGTTGCTCCAATCCGGATAATGTGGCGATCGTAAAAAAAGCATTGCGCAAGGTTTTTCCTGAGGCAACATCACTGGAAGTGACGCATGATATGCTTGCAGCGGCGCGCTCACTTTGTGGAGACGGCAAAGGTGTGGCGGCGATCCTCGGCACCGGATCAAATTCCTGTTTTTATAATGGTAAAAAGATCATGAAGAACAGTCCGGGGCTGGGCTATGTATTGGGTGATGAAGGTAGCGGTGCCTATTTGGGTAAAAAAGTAATACAGTATTATCTGTACGGCACATTTGACGAAGAGCTGCGTGGCCGTTTTGATCTGACATACATGACCAATGCGAAAGAGATCCTCGAAAACGTTTATAAAAAACCCTTACCGAACCGTTACCTGGCTGGTTTTGCAAAATTTCTTGCAGAAAACCGCAACCATTACATGATCGAGAACATTATTGAAGATGGGTTGAATGATTTTTTCTTCAATCATTTGTGTAAATACCGGGAAATATGGTCGCATCCGGTGAACTTTGTGGGCAGCGTGGCATTTGGTTTCCGTGACGTGCTGGCCCAGCTTTGCCATAGTTATGAATTTGAATTAGGAACAGTAATAAAGAAGCCTATGAGTGGGCTGATAGATTATCATAGTTAAAAGAGATACATGGCATTCGAAAAATTCACAGAGCAGGATAGTCCTTACCGTCATCTTGAAAAAATGAGTGTAAGAACTTTATTGGATAATATTAATAAAGAAGATCAGACCGTTCCCGCTGCAGTTGAAGCAGCTATTCCCCAGATCGAGAAACTTACAGAAGTAGTTAGCGATAAGATGTTGATGGGTGGCCGCTTGTTTTACATTGGCGCAGGCACGAGCGGAAGACTTGCGGTAGTTGATGCAAGTGAATGTCCGCCCACATACGGCGTTCCCTATGGCCTGGTGATCGCCGTTATTGCTGGTGGCGACAAGGCGATTACTACGGCAATTGAATTTGCGGAAGATGATCGTGAGCAGGGCTGGAAAGATCTGCAGGCATATAATGTATCAGATAAAGATGTGGTGATCGGCATTGCGGCAAGTGGTACTACTCCGTATGTGATCGGGGCATTGGACGAATGCCGCAAGAAGGGAATCATCACCGGCAGCATTTCCTGCAACCCTGATTCCCCGGTAAGCGCTGCAGCGGATTTTCCGATCGAAGTGGTGGTAGGCCCCGAATTTGTAACCGGCAGCACCCGGATGAAAAGCGGTACCGCGCAGAAGCTTGTATTAAATATGATCTCGACATCCGCCATGATCCAACTCGGCAGGGTGGAAGATAATAAGATGGTGAACATGCAGCTTACCAATGAGAAGCTGATCGATCGTGGAGTAAAGATGCTGATGGAAAGACTGAACTGGAGTGATTATGAAAAAGCAAAAGAACTCCTGGTAAAGCATGGCAGCGTTAAAAAGGCCGCGGAGTCAGTTACGAAGTAAGAAGTCAAAATTCAAAAGTAAAAATTAAAAAAAGCACCCTGAACGGTAGAGATTATCTATCATTATGGTGCTTTTTTTAATTTTTACTTTTGAATTTTGACTTTATTTGACTTTTTCATTTATATTGCATCAGCATTTTGGTAGGAAATAATAACCATATCATCTCTTCTTCTTTTGCAACGGCTCCTGTTGCAATGATGGCTATTATTACAACGATTACAACAATCCGCTAACGCGGATTAATTTACCATACTACCCCAGGGCCCCACAGGGCTGAATACCAAAGAGAATCGCTCTCATTCTATCAATTATCATTTAAATACAGATCCATGCAGGTCTTAAAGTTTGGCGGAACTTCCGTAGCCAATGCGGAAAATATCAGAAAGGTTGTCAGCATCGTTACAGCAGCAAAGCAAAAAGATAAAACGATCGTAGTTGTATCAGCACTGGGAGGTGTCACGGATCTGCTCTTATCCGCGTCTTCATTAGCGGCAGAAGGCGATGATTCCTATAAAGAAAAACTGGCGGTAGTGGAGCAACGGCATCTTGAAGCAGTAAAGCAACTTATTCCGGTTGCACAGCAAAGCCAGTTGCTCAGCTTGGTAAAGAAAAGTTGTAATGAACTCGAAGACATCTGCAGCGGGATCTACCTGCTGCGGGAACTGACCACCCGGTCAAAGGACAGGATCGCCAGCTATGGCGAATGGCTATCCTCCCGCATTATTGCAGAAACAATCTTATCAAATGGGGTAGAGGTTGCCTGGAAGGACAGCCGCGAACTGATCATTACCAATTCAAATTATACGGCTGCGGAAGTAGACTTTACTGCAACGGCTGAAAAGGTCAGGCAGTACTTTTCTTCTTCTGAGGCGGGTCTGTTCCTGTTGCCCGGGTTTATCTCCGCAGATAAAAAGGGGATCACCACAACGCTCGGGCGCGGTGGCTCCGATTATACCGCAGCGATCCTGGCAGCCTGTGTTGATGCTGTAAACCTGGAGATCTGGACAGATGTGAGCGGGATGATGACGGCTGATCCGAGGCTTACCGCCAACGCGCGCATCATTCCGCGCATTTCTTACCAGGAAGCAATGGAACTGTCGCACTTCGGCGCAAAAGTGATCTATCCGCCAACGATACAACCTGTGA
The DNA here is from genome assembly GCF_022012415.1 of Terrimonas ginsenosidimutans. GTDB lineage: Bacteria > Bacteroidota > Bacteroidia > Chitinophagales > Chitinophagaceae > Terrimonas_A > Terrimonas_A ginsenosidimutans. Next base: position 605,961 of record NZ_JAKLTR010000002.1, on the reverse strand, counting down.
TGAACAAGCGTATCCCTGTATGGATCAAGAATACATTTGCCCCGCAGGACGAGGGCACGCTGATAGAAGCAGCAGCTTCTAAGACCGGAAACATTGTAAGAGGTATCTCGAGTATCAATAATATCGCTCTGTTAAGCCTGGAAGGAAGTGGAATGATCGGGATCCCGGGATTTTCCAAACGTCTTTTCGAAGCATTGAGCAATGAGCGGATCAACGTGATCCTGATCACGCAAAGCTCCTCCGAACACTCGATCTGCGTGGCGGTTGATTCCAGCGCGGCGGCGCTGGCAAAGCAGGTAGTTGATGCTGCATTTGCCAATGAGATCACCTTACAGAAAGTGGAGCCGCTGACCATCGAAAACGAATTGTCCGTTGCAGCTCTTGTTGGTGAGAATATGAAAAGCCACCCGGGGATCAGTGGCCGTATGTTCAGCGCAATGGGTAAGAATGGCGTGAATATCCGTGCGATCGCACAGGGTTCATCCGAAAAGAATATCTCTGCCGTTATCTCTACCAAAGATGTCCGCAAAGCGATCAACGTATTACATGAAGAATTCTTTGAAACGACTTATAAGCAGGTAAACCTGTTCATTGCAGGTACCGGGAATGTAGGGGCAAAATTATTAGGCCAGCTTCAGAAACAACTTGGCTTCCTGCAGCAGCAAATGAAATTGCAGGTGCGATTGGTAGGTGTATCAAATAGCCGTAAGATGTTGTTGAAAGAAGAGGGCATCAACCTGGAGAAATGGAAAGGCGAACTGGAAAATGGTGAGTCTGCCAGTCTCGAAAGTTTTGTGGAAGGTATTATCAGCCGCAATCTCCGGAATTCCATTTTTGTGGATGTAACAGCCAATGATAAGGTAGCAGCTGTATACGATAAGCTGCTGCAAAAGAGCATTTCGGTGGTGGCATGTAATAAGATCGCTGCTTCATCCGCTTACGAACAATACAAAAGATTGAAAGATCTGGCCAATGAGTTTAATTGCCAGTTCCTTTTTGAAACAAATGTTGGAGCCGCACTGCCGATCATTGGAACGTTAAATGACCTTTTAAGAAGCGGTGATCGTGTGAACCGGATCGACGCGGTGTTGAGCGGAACACTGAACTTCGTCTTCAATAATTATGATGGCAGCCGCCCGTTTGCTGAGGTGGTAAAACAGGCGCAGGACGAAGGGTATACAGAACCTGATCCACGTCTTGATCTCAGTGGTACAGACGTAATGCGCAAGATCATGATCCTTGCACGCGAAGCAGGAGAGAAGATCGAAATGAATGAGATCAGCAACGAAAGTTTTATGCCGGAATCCTGTATGCAGGGATCGGTTGCTGATTTTTATGCCGCGATGGCCAAAGAAGAAAAACATTTCAAAGCACTGTTTGATAATGCTGCCAAGGCAGGTTGCAAATTAAAATTCGTGGCAACATTCAACAACGGCAAAGCAGCTGTTGGATTACAACACATCGATCCTGCACATAACCTTTATCATTTGTATGGGAAAGACAATATCGTTCTTTTCTACACAGAACGATACCCGGAGCAACCAATGGTCGTGAAAGGCGCAGGTGCCGGTGCGGAAGTTACGGCGAGCGGAGTGTTTGCGGATATCATTCGTGCAAGCAGATAAAAACAGTTTAAAAGTTTAATAGTTTAATGGTTTAATAGTTTAATAGTTCAATGATTTGATTGTTACAGAATTTGACGGCAAAAGCCTGCCTTCCAACTTCTGAGCTGTTAAAATATAGAGCATTTGAGCCAAAATCTTTCCTAACGCATGTCAAAAATAAAAGTATTCGCTCCCGGAACTGTTGCTAACCTTGTATGTGGTTTCGATATTCTCGGACTTGCGCTCAATGAACCGTCCGATATCATGGAAGTATCGCTGCTGGACGAACCGAAGGTGATCATTCACAATCGTGATGAATACAATCTTCCGACAGATCCTGAGAAGAATGTAGCAGGTGTGGTATTCCTCTCTATCATGGAAAAGATCGGTGGCAACACGGGCTTTGAGGTCACTATAGAAAAGCATATCAAGCCTGGCAGTGGTATCGGCTCAAGTGCAGCCAGTGCAGCAGGCGCGGCAGTTGCAGCCAATCATTTACTCGGTAATATATTCAGTACGGATGAAGTGATCCAGTTTGCCATGAATGGTGAAAAACTTGCATCAGGTGTGAAGCATGCTGATAATATCGCGCCGTGTATACTGGGAGGTGTGAGCCTTATCAGGTCGATCCATCCGCTTGACGTAACTTCCATTCCCTGTCCGGAGCTCTTCGTTACTGTTATCCATCCGCAGATAGAAGTGCGTACATCTGACGCAAGGCAGATCCTTCGTCAGCAGGTGCAGCTGAAGGATGCGATCAGGCAGTGGGGGAATATCGCTGGACTGGTAGCCGGCTTCTGCAAAAATGATCTCGATCTGATTGGCCGTTCCCTCGAAGACGTGATCATCGAGCCTGTAAGAAGCATTCTCATTCCTGGGTTTGATGAAGTGAAAGCCAATTGCAAGGCAGCAGGAGCTCTCGGTGGGGGGATCTCAGGATCAGGTCCTTCTATTTTTATGCTAAGCAGGGATGAGGCAGCTGCAAAAAAAGTGGAAGCAGAAATGAAAAAAGTGTATGATAAGATCGGGATCGCTTATCACACTTATGTAACAACTGTAAATAAGAACGGAGTACGTATAGAGGCTTTGAAATAATACTTTACCCGGCTCATTGATCATTAAAACACCTATCGTGAAATATTATAGTCTGAATAAACAATCTCCCGCGGTTGACTTTAAAGATGCCACTATACTGGGGCAAGCCCCTGATAAAGGCCTTTATTTTCCGGAAACCATTCCTGTAAAAGATAAAGAATGGATCGGCAGGATAGAGCAAATGGCTGATGAGGACATCGCCTTTGATGTAATAAAGCCATATGTAGGATCAACCATTCCGGACGAAAAACTCAGGACCATTGTCAAAGAGACCTTGAGCTTTCCCATCCCTTTAGTTGAATTGAATAAGCAGATCTCGTCACTCGAACTGTTTCATGGTCCAACACTTGCATTCAAAGACATAGGAGCACGGTTCATGAGCCGTTGCCTTGGTTATTTTCTTTCGGGCGAATCAAAAAAAGTAACCGTGCTTGTGGCAACTTCGGGAGATACAGGCGGAGCCGTTGCCAATGGTTTCCTTGGTGTGGAAGGAGTGGAGGTGGTAATCCTTTATCCTTCTGGGAAAGTCAGCCCGGTACAGGAAAAGCAACTTACTTCATTAGGGAAAAATATCAAGGCCCTGGAAGTTGATGGGAGCTTCGATGATTGCCAGCAGCTCGTTAAGCAAGCGTTTGCAGATGAGGCCTTGCGCCGCAATATTTTTCTTACATCAGCAAATTCCATCAACGTAGCGCGATGGCTGCCGCAGCAGTTCTACTATTTCCTTGCCTGGAAACAATGGAAGGATAAACACAATCCGCCGGTGATCTCTGTTCCCAGCGGGAATTTTGGCAATATCTGCGCCGGTATCCTGGCCAATGCATCGGGTCTTCCGGTAAATCATTTTATAGCAGCCTGTAATGCCAATGACGTTGTGACAAATTATCTGGAAACCGGGGAATACAAAACACGTACCGCCATCCCAACCCTCAGTAATGCGATGGACGTCGGCAACCCGAGCAACTTCGTGCGCATTCTGGAGATCTTCCATCAGCAACTGCCGGACCTCAAAAAGAAATTATCATCTGCCACTGTTTCTGATACAGAAACAATGCAGGCGATCAAAGATATCTTCGACAAACACCAGTACCTGGCAGATCCGCATGGCGCTGTTGGTTATCTGGCTCTTGATCGCTACCTGAGCGAACACGTGGATCTGAAAGGTTTTTTTCTTGAAACAGCACACCCGGTAAAATTTCCGGACGCCGTACAGACCGCAACAGGAAAGCCCGTCGTCATGCCTCCATCATTGAAGTCTCTCATGAACGAAAAAAAGAAAAGCCTTTTCATGAAACCCGATTACAATCACCTCGCCCATATCCTGCTCAGCGGAAGTTAAGATGGGCGGCGGCTGAACCGGATGAGTAAAAGGATAAAAAGAGTTAAAAACTACCTGCCCGTTTTCCTCTTTTTTCCTCTTGGCTTATCTTTGCGGCATAAGAGACAAGGGAAAAAATACTGATCTGAAAATCGTTTTCAATCGTCACTCTTTTTTCTCTTTACCCTCTTTTCCTCTTAGCCTATGCATGATATAGAACCTTTTTATAACTGGCGGCACATATATGTTAGTGAAGAAGATGTCCGCTCGCCTTTTCATGGCCGGGCCTATTCTGAATTCGAATTCTCGCAAACAGTTTACAATTATTATATCCATCCTCAATGGGATGAATTTGGCAGCCGGACGCTTTACCTCAAAGTACTAATGGCGGACTATGAAGAACGGTATGCTATTATTGAAATGATTGGGGAGTGGAATGATGCGATTGAAGGAGATATGATGACGTTGAAACGGGATGTTTTGGAGAAGTTCATGTATGAAGGAATTAACAAGTTCATTCTTATTGCGGAAAATGTGCTGAATTTTCATAGTGGGCAGGCTGACTATTATGAAGAATTATATGAGGAGATCACTGATGAGAATGGCTGGGTTGTTTGTTTGAACATGCCGGAGCAGACGCAGTATGATTTCAGGAAAGCGAAACTGAACCGCTATATCGAATTGCAGGAACTGGATAACTGGCGGGTGTATAAACCGTTTCACCTGTTCAAAAAGATCGACGAGGAACAGATGTCGCGGCTCGACTGACATTAGCAGGATAATATGGTTCGACCGGCGTAGGAGGGCTGAACGATACGCGACGGACGCGATGAAAACTGCGCTGGAGTATTGTATTTTGCCGCGCCCGGCGAGTATCATTTCACCCGCCAGGTTCTTCCTGGAGCTGTTCGAAATCGTTGCCGGTCAGCACCTGTAATTATCATCAGAAATTTTAATTTAGTTCTTAACGCCGGTAATATCCGCTCTGGGCGTGGATTTTGCGGAAAAACAGGATGTTATGACAATTCTGCCGGTAACGTTTGCAAAAGTTTTTGTCATTTTTTCGTCATCCGATGCTAACTTTGCAAAAATTTAATCACCATCCTTTTGTTTGCGTATGAGTCGCCCTTATCAGAATATCCACGATCTTTCAGTGTCTGGTATGTTTTGATAGCGTAGGACCCATCAGCACGGATTAAATAAAAGAATATACTGATGAAATGGTCTGATTTCTTCACTTCCTCTGTCGGTAAGAAACTCATAATGAGTTTATCCGGCTTATTTCTCATTGCGTTTCTAGTAGTTCACGTTGGTCTGAATGCCTGTATCTGGGCAATGGATGACGGTGTAATGTTCAACAAAGCCGCTCATTTCATGGGCTCTAATGTCGTTCCCCGTGTATTGGAGATCGGGTTGTTTGCGACGTTTTTCCTGCACATCATCCAGGGACTTGTCCTGGAGTTCCAGAACCGTGCTAAAAGGAAAAAGGGGTATGCTGTAAAAATGGGTAGCAAAGGGTCTGCCTGGTACAGGAAATCAATGGGTCTGCTTGGAACACTGATCTTGCTGTTCCTGATCATGCATATCGCTCATTTCTGGGTGCCTTCACGTATTACAGGCCTGGAGCCGGTTTATATTGATGGTAAAGAATACCACAACCTGTTTGCCGAAATGGCAAGCGTTTTCAACGATAATCTGCTTGTCGTTATTCTATATGTTCTGGGATGCTTCTCCCTGGCGTGGCACCTTGTACATGGTTTCCAGAGCGCATTCCGTGCGCTGGGGCTAACAAATCATAAGTACATTGCCCTGATCAACTCAGTGGGTATTGGCTTCTCAGTGATCGTTCCCCTGGCTTTTGCCCTGATGCCGGTCAGCTTTTACCTGGGTTGGGTGTAACCAACCTGTATAACGTTAATTGAAATCATTCTAATCATACTAATAAGAGAAATCCTCGGTTATGTTAGATTCAAAAATTCCTGCAGGAAAACTGGAAGAAAAATGGGTAGATTATAAAGGCCATTGTAAGCTGGTAAACCCTGCCAATAAGAGAAAGATCGAGATCATTGTTGTAGGAACGGGTCTGGCCGGCGCATCTGCGGCCGCTTCACTCGGTGAGCTTGGCTATAAAGTAAAGGCTTTCTGCTTCCAGGATTCTCCTCGCCGTGCGCACTCTATCGCTGCACAGGGCGGGATCAATGCTGCAAAGAATTACCAGAATGATGGTGATTCTGTATTCCGTTTGTTTTATGATACCATTAAAGGGGGCGACTATCGTGCACGTGAATCGAACGTACATCGCCTTGCTGAAGTGAGTGTAAATATCATCGACCAGTGCGTGGCGCAGGGTGTTCCTTTTGCGCGCGAATATGGTGGCCTGCTGAACAACCGTTCTTTTGGTGGTACACAGGTGAAAAGAACTTTCTACGCGGCGGGTCAGACCGGGCAGCAATTGCTGATCGGTGCTTACCAGGCTCTCGAACGCCAGGTAGCCCTTGGCAACGTGCAGATGTACACACGTCATGAAATGCTTGACGTGGTTGTGATCGACGGAAAGGCCAGAGGAATTATCGCGCGCGACCTGATCAGTGGTAAAACAGAACGTCATTTCGGCCATGCTGTATTGTTGTGTACAGGTGGATATGGCAACGTATTCTATCTTTCCACGAATGCGATGGGAAGTAACGTAACCGCTGCCTGGAAAGCTCATCGTAAAGGTGCGTTCTTCGGAAACCCATGCTTTACGCAAATTCACCCGACCTGTATTCCGGTAACTGGTGATCACCAGAGCAAGCTGACCCTGATGTCTGAGTCATTGAGAAATGACGGCCGGATCTGGGTTCCCAAAAAACAAAATGACGACCGCAAGGCGAATGATATTCCTGAGGAAGAAAGGGATTATTATCTCGAAAGAAGATATCCTGCTTTCGGTAACCTCGTACCGCGTGACGTGGCTTCAAGAGCGGCCAAAGAGCGCTGCGATGCTGGTTTTGGTGTGGGCACGACCAAGCAAGCCGTATATCTCGATTTTCGCTTTAACCTGATCAACAAATACGGAAGGGTAGAGGCCAGCAAACTGGGCATCGAAAACCCTGATGAAGCGACACTGGTCCGCCTCGGTAAAGAAGTGGTAAAAGAAGAATACGGTAACCTTTTCGATATGTATGAAAAGATCACCGGTGAGAACCCTTATGAAGTTCCGATGAGGATCTATCCTGCGGTTCACTATACCATGGGTGGTCTTTGGGTGGATTATGAGCTGATGACAAATATCCAGGGATTGTATGCACTCGGTGAAGCTAATTTCAGTGATCACGGAGCAAACCGTCTCGGCGCCTCTGCGCTGATGCAGGGTCTGGCAGACGGATACTTCGTCATTCCTTATACCATCGGTAACTATCTCGCTGATGAGATCGGAACAAAACCAATTCCGACCACGCACGAAGCATTTGAGAAGGCGGAAGCTGCTGTCAGCGACAGGATCAAAACGCTGATAGGCATTAAAGGGAAGCAGTCAGTAGAAAGCTTCCACAAACGCCTCGGTAAGATCATGTGGGAGAAATGTGGAATGGCCCGTAACGAAAAAGGACTGAAAGAAGCGATCGTTGAGATCCAGCAATTAAAAAAAGAGTTCTGGAGTGATGTACGTATCCCTGGTAATATCAACGAAATGAACACCGAGCTTGATAAAGCAGGTCGCGTTGCAGACTTTATCGAACTGGGTGAACTGATGTGTAAAGATGCGTTGGATCGTAATGAAAGCTGTGGTGGTCACTTCCGTGAGGAAAGCCAGACAGAAGACGGAGAAGCACTGCGTCATGATGATCAATACATGTATGTAGCTGCATGGGAGTATAAAGGGGAAAGCGACTGGCAGTTGCATAAAGAGAAGCTGGAGTATGAGGTGATCAAGCCTAGTCAGCGGAACTACAAGTAAGAGAAGTTTAAAAGTTTAAGGTTTTAAAGTGTAAGAGTTAGACATAACACGAAGCAACATTAAAACTATTAAACTATTAAACTGTTAAACATTCTATTCAATCAAGAAAAAAGGTCTCGAAATATGGAGCACTATTCAATGAATCTTACGCTTAAGGTCTGGAAGCAACAGAATGCATCAGCTGAGGGTAACTTTGAAACCTACCAGGTGAAGGATATTTCTTCGGAGATGTCATTCCTGGAGATGTTCGATGTATTGAATGAACAATTGATCCACGACGGAAAAGAGCCGATCGCGTTTGACCACGATTGCCGTGAAGGTATTTGCGGTATGTGCTCTATGTACATAAATGGTCGTCCGCATGGTCCATGGCATGGTACAACCACCTGTCAGTTGCACATGCGTGCGTTCAAAGATGGTGACACTGTAGTGGTGGAGCCCTGGAGAGCGAATGCTTTCCCTGTGGTAAAAGACCTGGTGGTTGACCGTTCTTCATTTGACCGGATCATCCAGGCGGGTGGTTATGTTTCTGTGAACACTGGTGTTTCTATCGACGGTAATGCTATTCCGATCGAAAAGGATAATGCCGATAAAGCGTTTGCTGCGGCAGCCTGTATTGGTTGCGGCGCTTGCGTGGCAGCTTGTAAGAACTCTTCAGCAATGCTGTTCGTTTCTGCAAAAGTTTCTCACCTGGCGCTGTTACCGCAAGGTAATACGGAGAGAAAAAATCGTGTGATGAACATGGTTTCACAAATGGATAAGGAAGGTTTCGGCTCGTGTACTTTTACCGAAGCTTGTGAAGCCGTTTGTCCAAAAGAGATCTCTATCACAAACATATCGAGGTTGAATGGCGAGTATGCGAAAGCGAGTCTTGCTTCTGATAAGCAATAATCAGTCTTCTTCGTTACGATATCAATCAGGGGCTGCCTTTAAGGCGGCCCCTTTGTTTTACCGGCTTGTGTATGTGTTCCCGACGCCTTTTTCACGTCCGGAGTCCGTTACGATACTCATACGCCTAATGAAATGAATCATGCATCTTTATATCCGTATTTCGTATATTCAGGATGAAAGAAATTCTTATGAACCGCCTCATACTGTCAGCTGTTATAGTTTTAGTATTTACAGCATGCACCAATAATAGTAACAACGTGAAAAAAGAAACCTATAGCTGGCCGGAAAGCATTATACCGCCAGCAGCAGAAAAAAAGCAGAAAGAACTCATAGCGCATGGAGATACCCGTGTGGATGAATATTACTGGATGAATGATTTCTTCAAAAAAGGCCCGGACAGTGCCAACGTTGTAGAGTATCTAAAAGCCGAGAACGCATACCTGGACACAATGATGGCTGGAACAAAAGAGCTCCAAACACGTCTCTACGCAGAAATGAAAGCGCGTATCAAAGAGAAAGATGAGAGTGTTCCGGTGTTCAATAATGGATATTTCTATTATCACAGAACAGATGAAGGGAAACAATACTTCAAGTATTGCCGGAGAAAAGGCAGTATGGATGCTCCTGAAGAAGTGATCCTTGATGCTGATGCGATGGCAGAAGGTCATAGCTATTTTTCGGTAGGGGCATTAGCTGTCAGCCCCGATACGAAAAAACTGATCTATGCAGTGGATACAGTTTCCCGGAGGCAATACGTCCTTTACATTAAAGATCTTGAAACAGGCGAAACGCTGAAGGATCAGATAAAGGGTACGGGTACAGATATTGCCTGGGGAAATGATAACAACACGTTTTTCTATGTGCAGAACAATCCCAAAACATTGCTGTCGGAGAAGATCAAACGGCACAGCATCGGCACAGCTGCCTCGAAAGACGTTGTAGTGTATGAAGAAAAAGATCCGTCGAACTATATCGGCGTATCCAAAACCAGATCACGGAAATTTATCGTGATCTCATCGGAAGCAACGCTTTCATCCGAAGTGCGGATATTGGATGCTGACACACCGTTGCGGGAGTTTCAGGTATTTCAGCCAAGAATGAAGGAAGTGTTGTACGATATTGATCACTGGAATGATAAGTTTCTGATCGTAACAAATCTTGATGCGAAGAACTATAAACTGATGGAAACGCCGGTTAACAACACGTCAAAAGACCATTGGAAAGATGTTATCGGCCATAGGAGTGATGTATTGCTTGAAGACATTTCAGCATTTAAGGATTACTGGCTGATCGAGGAAAGGAAAGAGGGGCTTGTAAGATTGCGGATCAGGGAACTGTTGACAGGTAACGAGCATTATATCGATTTTGGAGAGCCGGCATATTCGGCGGAGGCTTCGTTCAATCCGGAGTTCAACACGTCTGTGATCAGGTTTGACTACGAATCGATGACAACGCCGCATTCAGTATACAGTTACGATATGCAGGCAAAGCAGAAGAAACTATTGAAGGAGACGGCTGTGCTTGGCGGATATAAAAAAGAAGAGTATGTCTCTGAACGGATCTACGCCACTGGCAGCAATGGCGTAAAGATCCCCGTTTCTATTGTTTACAAGAAGGGAACTAAAAAGGATAGCTCAGCACCATTGTTGCTGTATGCATATGGGTCTTATGGCTACAGTCTTGATGCTGATTTTGAAAGTGAAAGGATCAGTCTGCTTGACCGTGGTTTTATCTATGCGATGGCGCATATCCGGGGTGGTGAGGAAATGGGGCGTTATTGGTATGATGACGGAAAGATGATGAACAAGAAAAACACGTTCAACGATTTTATCGATTGTGGCAAATTTCTGATCGATCAGAAATATACTTCCATCGGACATCTTTATGCAATGGGCGGCAGCGCCGGCGGGTTATTGATGGGTGCTGTGGCGAATATGGCTCCGCAACTCTGGAACGGCATCATCGCAGATGTTCCGTTTGTAGATGTCGTAACTACAATGTCCGATCCGACGATCCCACTTACAACAAATGAGTATGATGAATGGGGAAACCCTGAGAACAAAGAATCATATTTCTATATGAAATCCTATTCGCCGTATGATAACGTGGAGAAAAAAGATTATCCAAGTATGCTGGTGATGACGGGTCTTCACGACTCACAGGTTCAATATTTTGAACCAGCCAAATGGGTTGCCCGGTTACGGGCAATGAAAACGGACAAAAACATTCTTCTGTTGAAAACCGATATGGAAGCTGGTCACGGTGGCGCTTCCGGGCGGTTTGATTACTTGAAGGATGTAGCGCTTCAGTACTCGTTCCTGATATTGCGCGAATCGAATACGCAAAACGCTAAGGAACACGAATAGGTTGTTTCTATCGAAGCCCGATTCGTTCAATTCTTGCAATTCGTGTTTATTTATTAGCGTTCTCAATGTCGGCGAGTTCGTTTTCGGAAAAGCCGGCGTTTGCAAGGACGGATACGATGAAAGCTGTTTTGCTTTTCCAGTATTGCTCCATTGTGATGTCAGGATTGCTGCAGAGGGTTTGCTTTAGTTGGGCGTACTGGTCAGCAAGGCGTGCGTCTTTAAGCAATGCGTTACGGAAGCCGAGGTGATTTTTGAGTGCAACGCTGTCCGCCAGGCAAACATATAGATGATGGTTTTGCCAGGTGTCTTTTGTGGCAGTTTGCGGCGTTTGACTGGAGGTTTGGCGGAAGGCGAAGCGCCCGGGGATGCCTTGTTCACCTTTAGGCTGATAACCGATTTTTTCAAGCTTTTGATGGATGAGCTGAAGTTGCGCTGGATCTGAGATGATGATGTCGATGTCCAGAATTGGTTTTGCGATCATTCCCGGAATGGACGTGCTGCCGACGTGCTGGATATCGATCGGGGGATTCAGATCGGAGAGTTCATTGCGAAATACATGATAAAGCTTTTCAAATTCCGCTTTCCATGAAAGGCCGTACGGTTCAATGAATTTCATATCTAAGTATAGTGTTGCAAGTTAAGTCTTTACCCCTTTCAGCGCTAGCTTTCTTCTTATAATTTACATTATGTTAAATAGAATAAACGACTTTAAACCCCTTCGCTGGCTTTGCTTCGGATATCCGGATGGTTGCCGATAATCTTGTCCTGCCATCCTCCTGTTTACGACTTAGAAAATTCGCTGTTCCAGCGGACGTAATGCTTTAATCTGGGAATTCGAACAAAAAAAGCCGGAGAGTTTTCACTCCCCGGCCTGATCTTTTACATTATCACGCAAATCCCGTAATTAACGGATTGTGCCGTAAATGTCATTCCATTTCTTTTCCTGCTCGGTGTATTTAGCGATCTCTGCAGGTTTTCCTTTCGCTTTATCTTTTTTATACGTGTAGATATCGCCAAGATATCCAGCTACGTTTTTGTATTGCTGTTTTTCCGGGCCAGAAAGGTTGGTTTTCTTCGCAAACAGCTCGCCTGCTCTCTCGTAATAAACGCGTGCTGATTCGTAAGTTTCATCAAGTTCTTTATCCACAGCTTCTTTTTTAGCGACATTCTCTTTTGAAGGCTGTGCACCTGGTTTTGTGGCTTTTTTAATTTCAGCAGATACCGCATCTTTTTTATCGTTCAATGCAAGCGCCTTGTTGATGAAATATTCTCCGAGATAAAGATTCGGGAGAACTTCTTTTGCATCAAGGTCAGAAGCTTTCTTGAATGTGCTGATCATTTTCGTTTCAAGTTCAGCCGCATTAGCCGGTTTAACCGCACCTTCTTTATCAGAGTACAGTGTGTCGTAGATCAACTGGCCGAGCAAAAGACTTGATTTGTAGTTGTTCGGATCATTAACCAATACCTGCTCAAGGCCTTTGATCTTTGCATCGAGGGTTTCTTCCAACCCAACTGCGAAGTCGGTTTGATCGTATTTGAAGAATTCGCTTTGTGGATACAGCTGGGTACCGAGAGCCCGGTATTTATCGAAGGAAGCCATATCTTTTTTAGTAAAGCTGTGGCGAACGAGGAATTTGTAAATATCCTCAAAGCCCTGACCCTGGATCTTTGCATCTGCAAGGCGTGCATAGTATTTAGCGGCAATGTCAGTCTTGCTGTCATTTTCAGCCATGATACCAGCAAGGATCAGTGCATTCGTGTCAAGTGGTGCGCCAAACAATTTCTTCTCGATCATATAGTCTGACAGAGCAACCACTTTCTCGAATTTTGGCAATCCTTCACCCCATTTTTTCTCCTGGTAGTCTTTGTAACCAGCGTTGAAATAAGTTGTGTGCAGGTATGTAGGGCCATTTTTGTAAGGGATATCCTCCAGCAATTTGCCATCCGGCTGCATTTCCTTGTATTTGTTGAATGCATCGAATGCTTCCTGGCGGAGCTGTTCACTTTGTGCAGCATTTTTGGGATCGTCAGCCAGTGCAGCGTAAACGGTTGCTTTCAGGATGTAAGCCTCTGGTTTTGACTTGAACTTTTCATTGCTCATCCCTTTATCGATATCCTTTTTAGCTTCATCGAATCTGCTAACCAGGATATTGGTCTTGATGTCTTCGTAACGCTGCGCCTGTCCGGCAATAGCGAACGCCATCATGGTCGTTAATAAAAACGTGGTCTTTTTCATTATTTTGATTGAATTATGAAATAATTAAATAGGTTCGTCACTGTTATTATCTTCTACAGATGGTTGATCAGGCGTTTCAGTTGCGTCATTACTTTCGGCCGCTCCGGGTTCAGCCGGCTCGATGATGTCGGTCACGGCAGGAATGCTTCCATCGGCGAGCTCCTCCAGTATCGCGACTACTTCCGGTTCTTCATCGAGTTTTGTGATCGCAGCGATTTCGTCGCCTTCATCCAGGCGGATCAGTTTTACGCCCTGCGTTGCCCGTCCCTGTTCGCTTACATTGGCCACTTTCATACGGATGGTGACGCCGCTCTTACAGGTGATCATCAGGTCTTCGTTCTGCGTAACATCGAGCATTCCTACCAGGCCGCCTGTTTTATCTGTTACGTTAATGGTTTTCACGCCTTTACCGCCTCTGTTGGTAAAGCGGTACTCATCAACAGGTGTACGCTTGCCAAACCCTTTATCACTTACAACCAGTACTGTTTTGGATGCGTCGGTGTCTGGGTTTACACAAATCATACCAACAACCTCGTCGTTTTCATCATCAACTTCAATACCTGCTACGCCAATTGCTCCACGGCCTGTTGCACGTACTTTTTCTTCAGAGAATCTGATCGCACGGCCGCTTTTTACAGCCATCATGATCTCGGAATGGCCATCAGTCATTTTGGCTTCCAGCAATTCATCTCCTTCTACAACGGTGATCGCATTCACTCCGTTCTGGCGTGGTCTGCTGAATTCTTCCAGTTGTGTTTTCTTGATGATGCCTTTCTTGGTACAGAGAACGATATTGTGTGAGTTCACAAACTCTTCATCTTTGAGATCTTTCACGTCAATGATCGCGCGGACTTTATCGTCCGGAGTCAGTTGGATAAGGTTCTGGATCGCTCTTCCTTTACTTGTTTTTTCACCTTCGGGGATCTCGTACACATTCAGCCAGAAGCAACGGCCTTTCTCGGTAAAGAACAAAAGCGTATGGTGGGTGGAAGCTACGAAAAGATGTTCAATATAATCTTCATCCCTTGTTTTTCCTCCGAGCACTCCCCGTCCGCCACGGCGTTGTGCGCGGTATTCGTCAGCGGGGGTACGTTTGATATAGCCTAAATGGGAGATCGTGATCACAACAGCTTCTTCTTTGATCAGGTCTTTGATACGCACCTCATTATCGAGGTAAGTGATCTCAGACTTTCTTTCATCACCGTATTTCTCTTTGATCTCGAGCAATTCCGTCTTGATCACGCCATAGCGTAATCCTTCATTGGCCAGGAGTTCACGCAGCTCTCCGATCAGTTTCATCAATTCGTCGTATTCCTCTTTGATCTTATCGCGCTCCATGCCGGTAAGACGCTGCAAACGTAATTCGAGGATAGCTTTGGCCTGGATCTCATCCAGCCCCCAACCGGCGTTGACCAGGTTGTTTTTTGCTTCGTCAGGTGTCGCCGAACTTCTGATCATGGCGATCACTTCATCCAGGTGATCAAGTGCAATCAGATACCCTTGCAGGATATGTGCTCTTTTCTCTGCTTCCCTCAATTCGAACTGTGTACGGCGTACGATCACTTCGTGGCGAAACTCTACGAACTCAAGGATGAGATCGCGGAGGTTGAGTGTTTTGGGTCTGCCTCTGACGATCGCAACGTTGTTGATACCATACGATGTCTGCAGTTCAGTGAGTTTATAAAGCTGGTTAACGATCACGTTCGCTACGCCATCTCTTTTCAGGTCGATAACGATACGTGTGCCTTCCTTGCTGTTTGATTCATTGTTAACGTGAGCAATGCCATCGATCAGTTTTTCATTCACCAGTTCACCGATACGGTTGGTGAGTGAATCCCTGTTCACCTGGTAAGGAACTTCTGTAATGATGATCTGTTCGCGTCCGCTTGGTTTTGTTTCAATATTGAGACGGCCTCTTAAAACAACTTTTCCGCGACCGTAATGCATAGCGGACTTGACACCTTCCATACCGTAAATGATGCCGGCAGTCGGGAAATCTGGCGCTTTCACATGCAGCATCAGTTCGTCCACCGTAATATCCCGGTTATCGATATAGGCAATACAACCATCGATGACTTCTGTCAGGTTGTGCGGCATCATGTTCGTTGCCATACCTACGGCGATACCGCTACTACCGTTAACGAGCAGCTGGGGGATCCTTGTAGGCAGGATCGATGGCTCTTTCTCCGAGTCATCGAAGTTCAGTTGGAAATCCACGGTGTCTTTCTCGATATCGTCCAGCATATGTTCGCCGAGCTTATCGAGTCTTACTTCCGTATACCTCATTGCCGCCGGATCATCACCATCCTGGTTACCGAAGTTACCCTGACCATCAACGAGTGTATAACGCATATTCCATTCCTGGGCAAGCCTGGCCATGGCGAAATAAACGGACGAGTCTCCATGCGGGTGATACTTTCCGAGCACCTCTCCTACAATACGCGCTGATTTCTTGTAGGGTTTATTGTGGTTTAGACCAAGTTCATTCATCGCAAATAGAATGCGTCTGTGTACTGGCTTAAAACCATCTCTGACATCCGGCAGTGCCCGGCCTACGATCACTGACATAGAGTAATCGATATAAGCCGTTTTCATCTGCTCCTCGATATTTACCGGTATGATCCGGTTGATATCATTCGTTTCCTGGGGTTCAAAATTCTCTTCCATAATAATTCGGGATCTTTGTATGTTTTCACCTCAAAATCAGCGGTTTTAAGGGCCTGCAAATCTAACTTTTTTGGCACTCAAAACCTGACGGCCTAACTGAATTTTCCACCTATTTTTCCACCTCTGTGGATTATTGTGCGCCCTTTGACCTTCCCGCGTTTTATAACATCTTCTTTGCACTTGACGGCATGGGTTTTACGTTCTATTTGGTGTTGATTCTACGAAAAGTTAAATGCGGACAGCGTTGAGAATAAAGCGCGATTTTTGTATTCTGTTCATGTCCTGGGTTCGTGAATCAGCCGGCCCCGGGCCATTAACCAGCAAATGTGAATGATATGGCGAACTATCTCCTGTTGCGTGATAACAAAGAAACCGGTCCTTTCTCCCTGGAAGAGTTGATATCGTATGGCCTGAAGCCCTATGATCTTGTCTGGGTTGCGGGGAAAAGTGCTGCATGGCGTTATCCCAGTGAGCTGAATGAGTTGAAACCTTATGCGCCCACCGTCGAGGAGCAGCCATTTGACCGGTTTTATAAAAAGACCTCGCTGGAGGAAGCAGAACAACCGGCGTTGAAAGCTGCTCAGACATCATCTGTCAACGATCAATACCAGGCATATGCGCCGAAGGTGCAAGCAGAGACGGAAACAGTGAAACCTGTTGCACGTAAGTCTGTATTTGTAACGATGCCCGGACAAACGGCGGCAAGTGCCCAAAAGGTGGCGGTTAAGTCAGCACCTGTTCCCAAACCTGTGCCGGCCCCGATTCCTGATTATACGCTTCCGGATATGGATGAAACGATCAGCGTTTCCGAAAAGCAGGTTGCGAAGGTCAAATATTCGCAGCCTTTGGATGAGATCAAGGAGATGTATGTAAAAACGCTGAAAGACCGGAAAGACCGTATTGCCCGCGAAGGGTTTCTCAGGATCAGTGTGAAAAGAGCGGCAGTTGTTCTTGGATTGATCGGCGTTGGCGTGTTAGCTGGTTTTATCCTGAAATCAAGACCAGCGGATAACGGCAGCCTTGCCAGTCAGGTACCCCCGGCAGCAGGCAGTCTTGCGGTGAATGGCGAGGTGGAAAATGTACCATCATCAGATGAGCAGTCGGCAAACCCTATTACGGAGAGTGCACTTGAGGGTGATCAGCAGGAAGATGTGACATACCCTGCTGAGAGCAAAACAGTTTCTTCAAAATTAAACAGCGATAAACAAGCTGCCAGTATTTTGACGCAGGCAAACGACGCTCCCCCCACTTTTAAAAAAGAAGACAATAATGCTTCACAGGAGAAGAAGAAGCCTTTGGCAGTGATGACGCCCGGTGAACCTGGAAAACCTGATCAGGAGCAGCATGAGTACGCTCCTTCGGAAGTCAATTCTTCGACCGGCGAACGCACCAGGTCGGCCAGAAAGACATTGAATGAAATGACGATAAAAACGGCGACTGAAAATGCAAACCACTCTTCTACCGCATCCGCTCCGGTTTCTGCGGTGCCAGATAATGCTTTATCAGGGTTGGGAAGCCAGGTGTCGGTGGTGAGTAATGATTACAAGCGTGTGGCACTTGGCGGGATCCGTAACCTGGAACTGACGGTCACCAACCGCTCCAAATATGCCCTGGATGAAGTTGCGGTCGAGTTACAGTATTTCAAGCCGAATGACCAGGTCCTGAAAACACAGGTGGTCCAATTCAAATCGGTCGCAGCAAATGAATCAGAGACACTCAGGATACCAGATACGAACCGTGGGGTTAGAGTTCAATATAAGATCGTCAGGATCGGAAGCAGCCAACTTGCGGACCGGTAGGCGAAGGAAATGGTCTTTTATGATTTCGTGTAGCCGTTACTACTGTAAAAAGCCGATCAACGATAAAATAGCCTGATGGGAATAGTATAATGCTAAAAATGCCTTCTGTAATACAGAAGGCGTTTTTGTGCGGGTCATGTCAGGCTAGCCAAAAAAGAAACCCTTCCGGTCAGAAAGGGTTTCCCTGATAATTAATTTAAACCGGTATTATTTACCGAATGCCCAGAAGATACCAGCCTGGATCACGCTGTTCTTGAAATCAGGATCGATGTTACCAACGCCGCTGAAATCACCGACTTTAGACAAACCGGCAAGGTAACGGGCTCCGATACCGAAACCGCCTGCACTCTGGAAGCCAAGACCTGCACCAAGGGAAAGGTCAAGGTTTTTCGCAAAGTCGTTAATGGTTGAATTACCCACATCCTCACTGATCTTAAAGCCAAACTGCGGACCGGCTTCCAGATAAAAGCCGCTGCTTGTTTTGAATTTAGCCATGATAGGAACAGTGATATAAGTCAATTTGAAGTCATAGCTTCCTGATACATCCTCTGCTTTAGCACCCTGAGTGGACACCAGAGCCTCGGGCTGAATAGAGAAACCTCCAAAGGCGATATTCAGAAAACCGCCCGCATGAAAACCGATGAGTGCTTTTTTATCGACGTTCTGAAAATTGCCACCGGTAAAGTTAGATACGTTCACACCTGCTTTCAAACCGCCTGAAAGATTCTGACCGAAACCGGTAACACCCGCCAGTAAGAAGACAGCTACAAATACTTTTTTCATAAAAATTAGTTTGTTAATGACTAGCGCAATTCAAATAGAATGCCAATGACAGGTTCACATATCAAACCGGCGGTCATTGTAGAGGTAAAAAGTAGCCGTTCAAAAGTAAAATGACGGTTGTAAAAATGACCCGCTGTCAGGAATGGTATATTTCTTCTATAATAGTTTTATATTCATCCCAGATTATTGTTACATGAAAAATATACTCTTGTTTGGTGCAGGAAAATCTGCAACTGTACTGATAACTTATCTGCTGGAACACGCAATCGAAGAGGATTGGAAGGTGGTTGTTGCTGATGCGAACCTCGCACTTGCAAACGAAAAGATCAATCATTCCCCCCACGGCGAAGCTGTATCATTTGATATAAGGGATGACGCCAAAAGGCATGAATACATCATGGGAGCTGACCTCGTTATTTCGATGTTGCCACCTTTGTTACATAATACAGTAGCAAGGGACTGTCTCCGGTCTGGTAAACATTTGCTCACTGCATCGTATGTTGATGATGAAATGAAGGGCATGGCAGATGAGATAAAAAAGAAGGGATTGCTTTTTCTTTGCGAGATCGGACTTGACCCGGGGATCGATCACATGAGTGCGATGAAGATCATTGATGAGATCCGGAGCAAAGGGGGAAAAATAACCTCATTCCGTTCGCATTGCGGAGGATTAGTCGCACCTGAAAGTGACGACAATCCGTGGCATTATAAGATCAGCTGGAATCCGCGTAACATCATTCTGGCGGGTAAGGCCGGTGCACATTATCGTGAAGACGGACAGGAGATCCGGTTGAAGTATGAAGAGTTGTTTTCTCCGGATAGAATTGTAACAGTGCCGCAGCATGGAACTTTCAGTTGGTACCCCAATAGGGATTCACTAAGCTATGCGCCATTATATGGCTTGGAAGATACAGTAACGTTTGTGCGTACTACGCTCCGACATCCTGAATTCATGCTTGGGTGGAAGAATGTGATTGAATTGAAAATGACAGATGAAACTCCTGCTTATGAAAGCGATGGTCGCACTTTGCAGGAATTGCTTCGGGAGCATCTGGATAAACATGGCTTCCAGCAATGGCTGGAACGATTAACGTCTGGTTTTTCGCGGACAAATAATCTGTTGGAGAATTTGTTGAAACTTGTTGAAGCGGAAACGCGGGTGACGGATAAAGGAGTGGAAGTTCCCGCATCGTTTCTCGCGACTGATGCGGCCGGCAGGTTGCAGGAGATAGAGATTGGCCAGGTAAAGGCAGAAGCTGCGTCGCTTGTAAGTACGCAGATACATGAGGCAAACATTGTGCTGAAACAGCTTTTTTATCTGGGACTGGAAGATAAGCACACGATGGTCAACAAAGGTTTTTGCAGTCCGGCGGATCTGCTGCAGTTAGCGGTGGAGAAGCGCCTCAGCCTTCAGCCGCAGGACAAAGACATGATCGTAATGTTGCATGAGTTCGGTTATGAGATGGGTGGGCAGCGTCATTCGCTGCAGAGTTCGCTTGTTGTGAAAGGTGAGGATAGTTTGCGTACGGCGATGGCAAAGACAGTGGGGTTACCATTGGGGATTGCTGCAAAGCTGATTTTGAGGAATGAGATATCGTTAACGGGATTGCATATTCCAACAGGAAAGGAGATTTATGAGAAGGTGTTAAGGGAACTGGAGGATTATGGGGTGCGGTTTGAAGAACGCGAATGAGATACGAATGGACGCGAATGGACTTCCTGGAATTATTGGATGGCCGGATTGGATTGAGGGTTTGGGGGCGTAGATAGTTGGGCGGGCTTTGCGTGGACGAAAGGAGGGATTCTTCAAACCTGGATAATCGCGACTTCCCCCACCATCCCCCTTGGGCCCTCCCCCGCCACCACCACCAGGGTTCCTGGATGCCAGGACTAAGTCTCGGACAATACCTGTCCGTACCAGCAACGCTCCACGCTGGCTAAAACTCCCTTTCGGTAAGGCTAGACAACAATACCTCCTCTTGTGCACCCAAGTTGAATATCATCAACACAAATATCCCAAAGGCACAAAGATGGGCAAAGAGAAAAAAACAAAATTTTTAAGTAAAATAACGAGAGAGAAATGATGAAAAACTGCTAAAGAATGCCCATGCATTTTTAACCGGACACAACAGGTTTGACGCTCCCCATTCGGATCCTTTGATATTGATCCACGTCACATCCGGGCTTTCCGCCATTCAATTATTGCACCTGTTTTTCCCTCACATTCAACTGCTGATAATCGATTCCCCGGAACACCAGCTTATATCGCCCCGGTTTCAGATACAGGCTGTAATATCCATAATCAGACGCAATATATGTTTGATCAGCCGGTACCAGTTGTTCCAAAGGAGCGCGATTAAATTCATCTTCATAATAAGCCTGCACCAGAAACAGGTTTCGTTCCTGCGGAGATACAGACACTTCTTTCCTCTCTCCATTTAACGACAGCCAGGATGGCCGGTTATTTTTATATGACGTCGCGGGATGCACCACATAAATATCATACCCTTCCTGTTCGATCAAAGTATATGGTTTACGGCCCTTCAACAAAACCACCGGCTCATCGATCCTGATCTTTTGCATCAGCTCTTTGTGATATACCCTTCCAAAATCGGTGGTACTGCCTTCGGTAAAGTTTGTCTGATTGACGGTCAGCGGATCAATGCCGGTTTGCATTTTAAAAGCAAGCCCCATAGGAACGACCGCAGCTCCCAAAGCCGCTTCTGAGACGTGCCCATATCCAGCATGGACCAGGATCCTGGCCGCAGGATCCTGCTGAATGATCTTATAAATATTTGCAGCCTGTATGGAATCCCTTACAGAAGCTGTATGACGGGCCCCTGCCGTGTCTTCATAAGGCACAAGTGTGTAACCAAGAGACAGCGCTTTGCGGATAAGTTCGCCGGCAACAGGTTCCTGGGCATAATAACCGGTGGTATGATCAAGCTTTGTCAATGAGGCATTGCCGTGATTATTCAGCATTTCCATCGCGAGATAACGATATCCCTGCTGATAAAGAGGCTCAAGCAAACTGTAGGTAAATGCACGGTGCAAAGGCTTATCATGGGCTTCATTGATCATCACAACTTTTGCATCGAGCGCGCGGCCAGCGATATATGTAGCAGCACTGATCGACTGCAGGTCTTTGATCTGCTTTACCTGTTGCTGTATGAATGTGTGCCCGTCAGCGGATAACGTGTCAAGGTTTCTGTTAGTGTAGATCTCCGCGGTTTTATAATCTCCTACAGCGGCGAGTTGCTGACTGAAAATATCATTGAAGCTTTTGTCGCCATATATCTTCTTTACACGATCCTCCCATCCGATCGCCTCGTACAGTGGGCGCAGATAGTTGACCTCCCCCGGCTTGAATGCCTTAAAGAAATTCTGATAAACAGAATCATCTTTTCCGCGGGCCTTCGACGAAACATAACGCCGGATCTGCTCTACCGGCGTCACTTGTTGGGCTGGCAATGAATAGGCCAGCAATAGTATCACTGCAAGTGAAAATAACTTTTTCAATTTTGTCATATCCGCCGCAATATTAAGGAGCCTGCTGTTACCGAAAGCCTAAAGTTGTCAACGCATGGATTGCAGCCGGTTAGTCAGCTCTATGATCCCTTCCGTTGCAGGTTTCTCGATCCTGAAAAGATTCTCCATCGGCGAAGTGGACGGGATCCGTTTATCAACAATGAACTTTGGCGTCGCCGGGTCAACGTAATGTAGCAGACCCGCAGCGGGGTATACAACCAGGGAAGTCCCTATGACCACAAAAATATCTGCTGTATGGACAATGGGAAGAGCTTCTTCGATCTTTGGTACGGGCTCTTCAAACCAAACGATCGCGGGGCGCAATTGATGCCCGTGCTCATCCCTGTCCCCTATCTTCATATCCTCCCGGATCTCGTAAAGGATATGTTCGTCATATTCGCTGCGCATTTTGAAGATCTCCCCGTGCAAATGCAACACACGGCTTGATCCGCCACGCTCATGCAGGTCATCAATATTCTGCGTAATGATCGTCACATTAAAATCCTTTTCAAGTGCGGCAAGACCAGTATGTGCTGCATTCGGCTCAGCGGCTGCCACATCTTTACGTCTCATGTTGTAAAAATCGAGCACCAACTGAGGATTACGCCGCCATGCACGCGGTGTGGCCACTTCGGTCACTTCATATCCTTCCCACAACCCATCGCTGTCACGAAAAGTTCTCAGCCCGCTTTCAGCACTGACGCCCGCCCCTGAAAGCACAACAAGGTTCTTTCTTCTATTATTCACCTGAAATATTTCCTGAAAATTAAATCAAAAAAGTAAGTGCTGTGATCATCCTGTCAGGAAACTTTCAGCCGTTTAAATTTTCTTTTAAAGATCCAGTACCCGAGGAGTATAAACAACCAGAGCGGCCAGACTGCAATGGCTGATAGAAGCAACCAACTGACCCAACTCATACCTGTACTCAGCGCGTTTTTCAGTTGAGTTACAAAACCGGGATCATCGGACTTCTTCGCAGCCGCATTCAATACCTGGAAATAAGTGAAATTGATCGTGCTGTAGGCGGACGCATGTCCAAGATAATTTAATCTCCCATCAGCAGCTTCAATATCTTCCTGGATCGAATTGATCTCTTTCTCCACGGTAAACACATCCTCCATGGTTTTGGCCATACCAAGCAATTCTGTATAACGCTGACGAACTTTTTTCTTTGCCATCATTCTCGACCGGGTATCGATCACCTCTGCTGTTACGTCCTGTGACGAGATCTTTCTTTGCACGACACTTAGAACGTCTTTATCAATACCTGATATAGCATTATCAAATTGCGTAACAGGTACTTTTATGACAAGATGGTTCTGTATGCGATAATCATCCTGGTTTTGTTCTTCGCTGGAGATATATCCGCCAAGATTTTTGACTTTCTGATTTAGTAAATTATAAAATAGCTGATGATCTTTTACTTCCACATTGATCTCTGCTGTTTTAATGATCTTCCTTGACCAATCCTGTGCTTCAACATGTGTTACGGTACGGGACGGCTGCTTCGCGCCCGGCGGCTGCTGTTCATTTTCCTGATATTCCTTTTCAAAATCAGTAGGCGTATCCTGTTCCGCCTCTGGAGGCGAAAACTGTTTCAGTTCCGTTACTGCAACATTCGCTTCCGTTTCTTTTTTGCTTACTGAATCAGCTTTTTCGTTGGTTGAATTACACGACAGGAACGTCAGCATTGACACGGCGATCAATGCTCCATACTGAAGCAATCTCATAATGTTTTTATTATTGTTGAATAGATAAAATAGATATCACCTGAAGAACAGGTGAAAAACATAAGCCTGCTGTAAGATGCTGTTTTGAATAAAATGCATAACTGCAAAAGATATTGGATAAACGGCTGCGAAAATGAACTAGCAATACTTTATACAGGCTACAATTAAAAGGTAACCTTCCATCTACCCCTTTCTGTAAAAAATATAAAAAGAAAAGGCTGCGAAAACGCAGCCTCTATGTTGTCTCGATATTTTAAACTATACTTTTTCTCCAGCCATCTCCATCACGATCTTCCATTCCTTATCAGTCACGGGTTGAACAGATAACCTGCCCAGTTTGACCAATGCCATATCAAGAAGCTCTTTCGTGCCTTTTATATCAGCAAGACTTACCGGTTTTTTGAGTTTTTTATGCGGAGCGAAATCAACGGCTACCCAGGCCTCTTCAGGAGTTGTCGGGTCCTGGTATGCTTCTTTCACGACCTTAGCTATACCAACGATTTCAAGGCCTTCATTGCTATGATAAAAGAATGCAAGATCTCCTTTCTTCATTGCTTTCAGGTTATTCCTGGCGGCATAATTGCGCACGCCATCCCAGAAAGTCTGCTTGTCTTTTTCGAATTGCTCCCAGGAATATTTAAACGGTTCAGATTTGATCAGCCAGTGTGCCATACGTTATAAGTGCTTTTATGGATTTCAAATTTAGCAGAAGTTCAATAAAAAAAATCATTTGAAGACGGCAATCCGGATGGAAACCATTCTCCGTAACTAACTGTGACTGTTGCGCGGCAAACTCCAACAATAATATTACACTTATCAACTCAATCAATTATTATGAAAAAGATCAGAACATTCAGCGTATTACTGGCCTCATTATTTTTACTGAATACTTCCTATGCACAAAAAACGGTAGAAGTGGGAGGTGCTCCAATGTATCCTTCCAAAAACATTGTGGAGAACGCTGTAAATTCAAAGGACCATACT
The DNA here is from genome assembly GCF_022012415.1 of Terrimonas ginsenosidimutans. Classification (GTDB taxonomy): domain Bacteria; phylum Bacteroidota; class Bacteroidia; order Chitinophagales; family Chitinophagaceae; genus Terrimonas_A; species Terrimonas_A ginsenosidimutans. Next base: position 581,023 of record NZ_JAKLTR010000002.1, on the reverse strand, counting down.
ACCCTCGTTGCCGCCGTTAAGGCTGCAGGGCTTGTTGAAACATTACAGGGTAAAGGACCATTCACCGTGTTTGCACCCACAAATGCAGCGTTTGATATGCTGCCAAAAGGAACGGTTGAATCACTGGTAAAACCAGAGAATAAAGACAAACTTACTACTATCCTCACCTACCATGTTGTTGCAGGTAAACTCGATACCAAAGAACTCGACAAATGGATCAAAGCAGGTAATGGAACGGCTGAACTGAAAACCGTACAGGGTGGTAAACTCTGGATCATGAAGAAAGACGGTAAATACTGGGTGAAGGATGAAAAAGGCGCTACTGCAGCTATCACTATAAAAGATGTTTATCAGAGCAATGGCGTGATCCAGGTCATCGACCACGTTTTAATGCCTTAAACAACTCATCAATCGCGATTTCCTCCACTAAAAAAGATTGAACCCCGGCAATCCGGGGTTCGATCTTTTACGTATATATTACCTGACTAAAAACATTTTGACCCGTTCCCTATAAGACTGATGGCAGCCCGCCATTTAAGAATTTGATTCAGGGCAAACCAGGCCGGATTCTCTTCGTGAGAGCCGGCCATTTTCGTTGACGGCTAGACCCTATCCTTTTACAGGTAAACATTCAGCGTAGCTGACCAAAATTCACCTATGTGCGGATCTAAATGAAAGTCGCGGGAAAATGCAGATGGACGACAATGCAGTCAACCCTAATGGCAAATCAACTCACCATCCGTTTGCCAGCACATCCGCGAGATGCAATGCCTGTATCGGGTAACCTTTATGCTTGATATAACCCTGCAGGTGCATCAGGCAGGAAAGGTCTGTAGAGATCAGATATTGTGCGTCGGTGGCAACAGCGTTCTCGACTTTCTGTTCAGCCATTCCGATCGAGATTGGTTCGAATTTAACGGCAAATGTGCCTCCAAAGCCACAGCAGGTTTCCACGTCATTCATTTCTGCGATCTCCAGGCCCTGCACCCGGTTAAGAAGACGGCGCGGCTCTGCTTTGATCTTACACTCTCTTAAACCCGCGCAACTATCATGGTACGTTGCCCGGCCATTCAGGACAGCACCAACATCCTCCACCTTCAGGACCTGCACCAGGAATTCAGAAAATTCGAACAGGCGCTTGCTCACATCGGCTACCTCGTGGTGCAAAGAAGAGTTTTCAAACAGCTTTGTATAGTAATTACGGACGAATCCAACGCAGCTGGCACTTGGCGCTACGATGTAATCAATACCCTGGAAGTCTTTCAGGAATTTAGTGCAGACCGATTTTGCTTCGTCCCAAAATCCGGCGTTGAATGCCGGTTGACCGCAACAGGTCTGCGAGGAATTATAACTCACCGTACACCCGGCTTTTTCCAGCACCTTCACCATGTTAAAGGCGGTTTCCGGAAAAAGCTGGTCAACAAAACAAGGAATAAAGATCTGTACATTCATACTCACAAATACCGGAACAGGTTATTTAATTGATCGTTGCAGTGAGATCATTTTCAATGCGGTGATCGCGGCTTCTTCGCCCTTGTGACCATGCTTTCCCCCAATACGTTCCTGTGCCTGCTCGTCAGTATTTACTGTAAGCACACCAAAGATCGTTGGAGCTGACAGGAGAAGATTAAGCTGGGTCACGCCATCTGTCACCGAACTGCATACATACTCAAAATGCGGTGTATCCCCCTTGATTACGCAGCCCAGTGCAATGAAAGCTGAAGGCTTCGGACCTGTTGTCCTTTCCCAGAATTGCCTGATCGCAAAAGGGATTTCCACAGCTCCCGGGACAGTGAGGACCACAATTGAACCCACTTTATACTTTTCCAGAACGCTGACGCAACCCCGCTCCAGCTCATCGATAATTGCGGCGTTCCACTCGGTTTTCACTAAAACGACGCAGGCATCCTCCATCGGGAGAATGCCTGTGCCTGTATGTAATAGTTTACTGTTTGCTATATCAGCCATGATCAGTTTACATTATATTCACCCAGCAGCGCCAGGTATTTATCTGCCTCAAATCCTTGCTGGGTCATTGGGTATTTCTGTTTCAGCTCGGTATACAAAGAAACCGCTTCTTTCTGATCTTTGATCACATTGCCTGCCAGGTAAGCAGCCATGAACAAAGCTTCTGCAGATGCAGTCTGATCCTGCTCAAAATGATGAGCTGCTTTTTTATAGTTCTCCAGTGCTTCTTTGCTCTGGCCAAGATCTGCGTAAGCATCACCGAGGAGCTTATATGCACGCTGCTGGATTTGTTTTGCGTCTGTGCTGAAGTCTTTCAGATGTTTAACCGCATTCTGGTTGTCGTCCAGTTTCAGATAGCAACTGCCCGCATAGAAATGAGCGAGATTACCGGCTTTCGTACTACCATACTCGCTGATCACTTTCAGAAATCCAGGATACTGACCGTCGCCATTCAGCGCCTTTTGGGTTGAGTCCATGCGGAAGTAATCTTCTGCTTTGAACATCGCTTCAGTCGCTTTTTCCTCCTTGGGAATGGTCACGAAATGCTTAAATCCCCAGTAGCCTGCAACACCTACGAGCAAACCAACTCCTACTGCGAGGATGACTTTGCTGTTCCTGGTCCAGAAATCCTGTGCTTTGGCAACAGCCACTTCACTTTTTTCAACACCTGTTGCCTGAATATTGTCTGACATTTTATCTGCTTGTTTTTGGTGGAATTTCAAATTAAAAAATAAAAACTCGAAAGTAAAAATTCCTATTTCAAATTGGAATACCCCATACTGGAGGAAGCCTCTTTTCTTTTGAAATTTTACTTTGACTTAATATCTAGTCGACGATGAACGGATAGTTCTGATCAACATAAATATCCTTCAGAACTTCGTCATCATTCGGCCATGGGCTTTCTTCTGCGAATTTAACTGAGGCATTAACGATGTCGTCTACCCTTTTATCGATGGCTTCGAGGTCTTTCTCAGCAGCAAATTTGTTGTTGAGGATCACATCCCGCACCAGAGCGATCGGATCTTTCGCTTTGTATTCATCCACTTCTTCCTTTGTGCGATATTTCTGTGGATCGCTGATTGAGTGGCCTTTATAGCGATATGTTTTAATTTCAAGTAAAGTAGGGCCGCCACCTTCACGTGCTCTTTTCACCGCACGGGCAACACCTTCATGCACGGTTTCAGGATGCATGCCATCCAGCTGGTCCGCAGGCATTTCGTAGCCATCAGCCAGTTTGTAGATATCCACCACGTTGGAAGTCCTTTCAACGGATGTACCCATTGCGTAGTTGTTATTCTCGCAGATGTAGATCACCGGGAGCTTCCAGAGCATAGCGAGGTTAAAGCTTTCGTGCAGGATACCCTGGCGGGCAGCTCCATCGCCGAAATAGCAGAGAACCACGTTGTCTGTACCATTATATTTTTCAGCAAACGCGAGTCCGGTACCAGTACCGATCTGCGCACCTACGATCCCGTGTCCACCGAAAAAGTTTTCCTTTTTGCCGAAGAAGTGCATACTTCCCCCCTTTCCTTTTGCGCAACCGGTAGCTTTACCATAAAGCTCCGCCATACAGCTATCCACCGATACGCCTTTGGCAATAGCCAGACCGTGGTCGCGATAAGCCGTAATGAACTTGTCGTCAGGTTTTGTAGCAGTCATACATCCTGCGGCAATCGCTTCCTGGCCAATGTAGGCGTGGAAGAAGCCACGGATCTTACCTTCCATTTTATACTTTTCTTCTGCTATCAATTCGAACTGGCGGATGAGCTGCATCAGCTCATACCAGTAGAGGTAGGTTTCTTTGGAGAATTTTGATGCCACCGATTACAGATTTGGGTTTTTTAGCTCTTTTTTACGGGAGGCAAAAATAAGGGAAAGTTGGTGGAATTTCATCTAAAGTTTTCTGGGCCAGTTTATAGGGATCGGCTGAGGCTACAGCGCCCTGAACAGTTTCCCGGTCTGCCAATACTCCCACTTCAGAAGTTCTCCCGCCGGTGGCACTGCGGCGGAGTGGGCAATGCCGGTAAGTGAATGGTTTGTCCTGGGCTTGTCCGATGGCCGATGGCCGGACTCCGCAATTTGATAGTGCCTGAAAAAACGGCATCTTCAAAGGGCAACATCGACAAATGCGAGATGTTTTCTATATGTTTCTTTCTTTCGGCCATGCCATCGGTGATACAGGAAGATTTTTCTAACTACATTGGGCAGAATCGGTGAGTAGGTAAAAGAAAAGACTGAAGGTTTGCACCCCGGCCAACGTTCCACTCGTGCTCAAGCCTGAACGACCTTTTCAGCCAAACCTCCTAATTCGCTATCTTGCAACCCCATGCTTCGCATTGAATCACTCGCCTTACTCCAATTTAAAAACTATTCCGATCGGGTTTTCAAGACTCCGGAACGGGTCATCGGTATCTGCGGACTCAACGGCATCGGTAAGACTAACCTCCTGGACGCCATCCACTATCTCTGTTTTACCAAAAGTTATTTCAGCCGCCAGGACGCTACCAGCGTCCAGCAGGGGAAAACCGGCTTCCGGATCGAAGGCCAGGTCGTTCTGCAGGACAAACCTGAAAAAGCGGTCTGCGTTCTTCGCGAGAACGGGAAGAAGGAGTTTTCCATCAACGGGCAGGCTTACGACAAATTCTCGCAGCATATAGGCCGCTACCCCTGCGTGGTCATCGCCCCGGATGACGCGTCCCTGATCACCGGAAGCAGCGAAGAACGAAGGAAATTCCTGGATTCTCTTCTCTCCCAGCTGGATGCAGGGTATCTCCAGCAACTGATCGTATACACCAAAGTGCTTCAGCAACGAAACTCCCTGTTGAAATCATTTGCCGAAACCGGACAAAAAGATCTATCCCTTCTTGAAGTGATCGATCAGCAATTGATCCCTGCAGGAGAATACGTCTTTAACAAGCGGAAAGAATTTCTCGTTTCTTTTCTGCCCGCCGTGAAACACGCCTATCTCGATATTGCCCGGCAACAGGAAGAACTGCATCTCTTTTATGAAAGTGAATTACTGCGTGCAGAATTCCCGGAATTATTACGGGCCACCCGTCAGAAAGACCTGCTGTCTCAACGTACCGCTACCGGTCCGCACAGAGACGATATCGAGATCAGCATGGGGAAAATGCTGTTCAGGAACATCGCTTCCCAGGGGCAACGCAAAAGCCTTCTCTTCGCATTAAAACTTGCCGAGATGGATGTACTGCAACAGGAAAAACATTTCCCTCCCCTCCTGCTGCTCGATGATGTATTTGAGAAACTTGATGAAGAACGGATCGCCAACCTGCTGGAAAAAGTCTGCATTAAAAACGAAGGACAGGTGTTCATCACCGACACAAATAAAGAGCGGCTTACCCTTCAGCTCGAAAAGCTTGGTGTCGCGTTTGGGATGATCGGGCTATAGTTCCATCCGGCAAGTTTGCGCATCAATCCTATTTTTCTCTTTTCCCTCTTTTCCCCTCTTAGCTTACCTTTGCCTCATGGGCGAATATTCTTTCAAGGCAGCCATGCAGCTATACCTCAACAAAAGCAGGATCAAAGGTGATATACAGGCTTTACAGATCGACGAGGTCTGGGAAAAGATCATGGGAAAAACAGTCGCCCGTTATACCGACAAACTTCAGATCTTTGGCGACAAGCTCATCATCACCACTAATGTCGCACCGCTTAAACAGGAACTAAAGTATCAGAAAGAAAAGATCATCCAGCGTGTTAATGAAGCCCTGGGACAAAAAGTGATCAACGAAGTCGTTATCCAGTAAGTGAAGCGTTGCAAGCGCTTAAAAGTCTGGAGGTTTAGGCGTTTAAAAGTTACCGGTTTAATGATTGAAGAATTAAACGATCAAACGCTTAAAGTTTTTATACTTTCCTCACCCTCGGATCCACCACTCCATACAGAACATCTGCCAGGATATTCACCAGTATAAAAAATCCGGCGGCGATAAGTACGGATCCCATTACCACGGGATAGTCGAGTTTCTCCAGTGCATCCACTGTCATCTTTCCGATGCCCTGCCATCCGAAAATGTATTCGACAAAGAAAGCACCTGCCAGTAATTCAGCGAACCACCCGGTGATGGCGGTAATGACCGGGTTCAGTGCATTTCGTAATGCATGTTTCCAAACAACTTTGCGGCGGCTTAATCCTTTTGCATAAGCAGTTCGTACAAAATCCTGGTCAAGCACATCCAGCATGGAGCTTCTCGTTAGCTGCGTGATGATCGCAAGCGGGCGGATACCCAAGGTGATCGCAGGAAGGATCAGGTTTGCCAGTGTCAGTTTTTTCGCGCCCGTGACCGGATCTATATCAAACCAGCTTCCCGAAATATGCAGTCCTGTCCAGTCGGTCAGTACAAAACCAAAAATATAGGCGAGTATTATGCCCATAAAAAAGGATGGTGCGGAAATCCCCACAATACTTGAGAAGATCGCTGTTGTATCAAGCCAGGTATTTTGTTTTACGGCGGCCAGCACGCCCAGGGGAATACCGATCGCTACAGCGATCAGCATTGCCGCCACAGCCAGTAAGAGCGTTCCGGGTAATGCCTGCAACAGCATATCTCCGACATTCCTCTTGGTCTGATAAGATTTACGCAGATAAGGAACTTTGAAGGCCAGCTTTGTTTCGCCCCCGATAAAAAATCCTTTCAGCTTCTTCTGCTTTATCTCTTCTTTACTATGGATCGCAACCGGTGATACATCGTTCAGGTAGAACATGAATTGTTTCCAGCGGGGCTGATCAAGATAAAGTTCTTTACGGATGTTCGCCTGGGTAGCTGCATCACCCGATTGTCCCATCACCAGCCGGCTTGGATCTCCAAAGCCCTGGAAAAGGAAGAACACCAATACCACCACGCCAATAAGCACGAGTATGCCGTACAATATTTTTTTGGTGATATAACGAAGCATAACCTGTGAACTTTTTTATTTGAAATGATCTATTGTATCAGCGAAGTGATCTTCTCCATGCGCTTGTAGCTCTGCTTCTCAACGATCGTTCCCTCCTTTAAAAGATAAACCGAAGGATTGGTGCGTGAAGCAGTACGTATCGCGGTATTATCGCAGGTAAAGATCTGGATATCGCCAAAGCTGGTTGCGGCGAACTGGCGTTTTGCTTCTTCCGAACGCCCCGTGATCGCATAGACCGGAATATTTTTCGCTTTTGCAGAGGCGTAAAGTTTTTCAAAATCCGCTTTCCAGGCGGATACCGGTGTAGAAAAATCTTCCGCAAAAAGAAGGATCGCCCGTGGCTGGGATAACACAACATCCGTAGAATCCGCATCCGTAATACCTGATAACGTAAAGCCTTTGATCGGTGGTTCAGCGTTTCCTTTTCTGATCAGTTTATCCTCGCGGCTTTTATAGGTGTAACTGCCAAGATCCGCAGGCAGGTTTTCTGGTGCAAATTCAACATCTTTTCCATCTTTCTGATAGATGAAACGGATCGCAAAACTATCAGTGATCGCGCCCTCCGGAACCTTCATCTTGTCTTTGATATTATAATTTTTCTTGTATGCCAGGCAATCGAATAAGGGAAGATAATTCAGCATATACCATTGCACACCGAAACTGAAAACAGTTCCCAGCACCATCAATGCCACATTCAGTTTGTTGCTGAATAAAGGGTTGATCTTATCACGATGCCTGAACAGGAAAAGGATCATCACCGTGAGAATGACGTCTTTCAGGAAAGATGTAAGCGGCGTGATCGGAATACAATCCCCGAAACAGCCACAGTTCTTGAATTTGCCGGAAAGAAAAGCATATCCCGTAAGAAAGGTAAAGAACACGATAAGCAGCAATAGCAGCCATATGAACAATTTCATTCGCCAGCCAAGAAGCAATGCCACACCGGCAATGATCTCAAAGGCGATCATGACTACAGAGAGCCAAAGCGTATGACCGTTAAATTGTTCCATTCCCCAGAGTTCAAAGAACTCCTGCATTTTATAACTCAATCCAAGCGGATCATTGGCCTTGATAAGGCCTGAAAATATAAACAACAATCCAACGAGAACGCGAACGATATTGATCAGTAATTTCATAGCTTGATTTTTATGGGATAGAATGCCCCGGGAACTTTTGCGGGTCATTCACTCACTTTTTGTCTTCCGAAGAAAGGATCAATGCGAACACTGAGTAATTGATGATATCATGATAGTTGGCATCCACTCCTTCACTGATCAGCGTCTTGCCATCATTCGCGAGGATCTGTTTGATTCGCAAAAGTTTCATCAGTATAAGATCAACAAAGCTTTCCTGGCTCATGCTGCGCCATGCTTCACCATAGTCGTGGTTCTTATCCTGCATCAGCCGTTTTGTTTCGGCAATATGCCTGCTGTATAAGTCCGATACAGTTTCCACTGCCAGTTCTTCCGGCGCATCAGGTTTGAGTTCCAGTTGGATAAGTCCGATCACGGCATAGTTGATAATGCCTTTGAATTCTCCACCGATGTCGTCGGCGATCTTTTGCTGCTTCTTTTCCTGTATGGTACGGATCCGCTGGGCTTTGATGAACAGCTGATCGACCACGGAGATCGTGCGCAAAACACGCCATGCGGTACCATAGTCAGCTGTTTTCTTGAGAAAAATGTCCCGGCAGCCAGTAATTACCTGGTCGTATTGGTCGTTTGTTGATGCCATAATGTAAGTAGATCTGGTACAAATGTCCGGTCGTTTTGTTTACTTCACGCCGATCGCCGTACTCTGTTTATCTTTAGCTTCAAAAATAACGAATCGTATTTTAATGTTTACGTTGAATTGTAAAGGAAGATTACTAAAGATCGAAGAGCCTGTGGTGATGGGGATCATCAATGCGACGCCGGACTCTTTTTTTTCGCCGAGCCGTCATGGCTCTGTTGACGCAATGCTGCGGCAGGCTGAAGATATGCTGAACGATGGTGCCGTAATGCTTGATATCGGTGGCCAGAGCACCCGGCCGGGCAGTGAGCCTGTGTCACAGGAAGAAGAACTCGGCCGCACGATAGAAGGGATCGCCGCCATTCACGAGCGTTTCCCCCAGGCCATACTGTCTATTGATACCTATTACGCTAAAGTTGCGCAGGAAGCTGTTGCCGCCGGAGCTTCGGTGGTAAATGATATCAGTGCCGGTTCACTGGATGAGGCGATGATCCCGGCCGTGGCTGGTCTGCAGGTGCCTTATGTGCTCATGCATATGAAAGGGACACCGCAGACCATGCAACAGGCGCCTGTCTACGAAAATATATCCCTTGAGGTACTGGATTTTTTTATAGAAAGGATCGCATTACTGAGAGCTGCTGGTATTAACGACATCATTCTTGATCCGGGTTTTGGCTTTGGAAAAACGATCCCGCACAATTTTGAACTGTTGCATCTCCTGAGAGCCTTGTCAATACCTGACATGCCGCTGCTGGTCGGGCTTTCAAGAAAGGGAACCGTTTACAAAACGCTTGGCATAACGGCGGAAGATGCACTCAATGGCACGACAGTACTGAACACAATAGCTCTTATGAATGGAGCGCATATACTTCGGGTACACGACGTGAAAGCTGCGAAGGAAGCCATCACCCTGGTCAGAGCAACGCATTACTAGTGAAGAAAAAACCTCCTGAACCGGCAATAACGGTATCCCGGATCGTGTTGGGATCAGGCGTAAAAGTTGTGGGATGGTTGTTTAAATGTTTAATGGTTTAAAAGTTTAAAGTTTTTGCTTTTGCTTCGGTCCCTCGCCTGATGTAATCAGGCTTGCCGGTATTCTGCAAACGGGTCATTATCACTTGTCCACTTACAAGTTTTTAAGAAGCGATATATTCTCCTTAGATACGACATTCTGGCACGCGAAGCCAGCTGATGTATTGCCTGATGATAGTCATTCAGGGTCAAACTTCGCGTGTTTTTGCAATGCTTGTTAGTCGTCGTTAGTCCGTCTCTTGGTCGTCCTTTGGCCGTCCAAAGTTTGACGGGATTTTAAGCAGTGAAAAATGGTGACAAGCTGACACGCTGAGGGCGATAAATCTTTTGAGCGACTGCCTGGGTTCCCTTCCCCCAACCTTTTTTCCTGATCCATCTTTTTGATCCCGGCGGCAACCTCATATGTCAAAACAAAAAAAGCACTCCCTTCGGCTTACGCTTACTACGAGTGCTTTCTGACTTGTTACATCAAGACGGTAGAACATCAGATGCCTTAATGTGTGTTCTTTAGGGGGTTCAAAGGAACTTGGACTACTATTTTAAGCAGAAAGAAGTACGGCGGACTTGGTTTGTAATTTTCGAAAGGGACGCCAATTGGAATCTTGGACTAAAAACGGGGCCATCACGTAAACCGTTAAATGAGAACCGTTCCGCCTGGTGAGCGGAACGGTACAAAGGTGCAACATTATTTTCATTTAACCCGCCATAACAGATTGATCTGGCTCAATTTCTTGTTATTGCTGAGGTTGGTCAGGTGCTGAGTCTGAGACTTTTGTGATTTCAACCTCGAACTTTAACGCTTCGTATGGTTTAAACGGAGAGCCTTGGGGAGGATTCTTGCCATATGCACGGAACCCCGCGATATAAATGGTTCCTTTATCGCCTTCTTTCATTCCTTTTAATCCATCCTGGAAGCCGGCGATCAGGGGTGTTACATACAGTTGTGGTGTAAATGAACTCGCCTGGAAAGAGCTGTCCGTATCGAAATGTTTACCATTATAGTTGATGGTAACAAATTTGCCGGAATCAGCCACCGGACCATTGCCCTGTCTGATCAGCTGAACGTAAGTACCGGGAGCAACCTGTTTAACTGTAATGTTTTTCGCTTTGAAATATGACTCGAGTGCACCAACCTGTTTTGCTTTCTCACCGGATTTCTCCAGTTCATCTTCTTCTTTACGGCGTGCTTCTTCCGCATCTTTCTGTTGTTTTGCCATTTGCTCAGCCTGCTCTTTTTGCTGACGCGGCATGTCTCTGTCCATTTCCGCCTTGAAATCAGCCTGGTAAGTGCTGTCATTACGGAAAACATCTACCACTCTGAAAGAGATAGTCAGACGGCTACCTTTCTTCATGTAAGGAGGAAGGGTTTCAGCAGTCGCCAGTCCTTTTTTGATGATAGAATCGATCAGGATCACCGTTACAGCGCTATCACCTTTTTTCAGCATGCCGAAGATCTCATTTGGTGTGTAGTCTGCATTTGACTCAGCCACTTTCTGGAAAGCGGGCATTTTGCCAAAGCTTGACATCAGAACGGAGTCATCGATCTTTTGTACATAATTTACTTTGATCCAATCGCCAACTTTGGCAACAGAATCTTTACCGCCCGAAGAAATGATCTTGTACAGCAAGCCGCTTTTCGTCTTCTTGTAATTCACATCGTTGCACGCCGAAAAAGCCAGGGCTGCAATCGCGATCCACAAATAATGGGTTCTTTTCATGTTTGAGTTATTGTAGTAGAGATTTGTTTTCTTTAATTGCCTGTTTGAATTTCTGAACGGTAACTTCGAGAGAGTCGCTGCTTCTGCCACCGGAAGCATTGTAATGTCCGCCGCCTTCGAAATAGGTGCGTGCAAAGGTATTGGTGTCGAAATCGCCTTTACTGCGGAAACTCCATTTGCGTTCCTCGTCCCTGTCGATGCACAACCCCACGAGCTTGATCCCCTGTATCGATTGGGGGAAGTTCACCAGTCCTTCCGTATCACCGGTTTTGATATAGTATTTCAACAGATCCGATTTCGGGATCGCGATCAGTGCTGTATTGTATTCATAGAAAACTTCCATACGGTTCAGCAATATATGTCCCGTAAAGCGCAATTTGTTTTCCAGAAAATTATCGAAGAGGTTCTCGTGTACTTTGGAATGCTCCAGGCCTTTGGATTTCAGGTCGGCAACCAGTTCATGAACCGATGCTTTCGCGGATGGAAAGCGAAAGGAGCCGGTATCTGATACTACCCCCGCATAGATGCACTCACCTATCCCTTCATCGATCATATCGCGGTAACCTGCGGCAACGATAAAGTCATAGATCATTTCGCAGGTAGAGCTTTTTTGTGTGTCGCTGATGCCAAAATTGAAGGAAAGGGAGTCTGGTTCCCGGTGGTGATCGATCAGGACTTTGGTGCACTGGATCGACTGAAGCTTAGGCGCCAGGTTCTTTGTCCGGTGAAAAATATTAAAATCCAGGCAGAACAACCAGTCCGCGGCATCAAGCGCGGCTTCTGCTTTTGGGCGGCCATTATAGTTCTCCCAGTCAAGCACTTCCCGGCATCCGGGCATCCAGTCGAGCCATTTCGCCCAGTTTGTAGGAGAAACGACTGTCACATGATGACCTAACTTCTTCAGAAACAATGCTAATGCCAAAGAAGATCCCATTGCATCCGCATCGGGCTTCTGGTGCATGGTGATAACAACTTTCCTCGGATTCACCAGCTCCGGGAATATTTCCTGTATTGGTTTCATAAAACGGTGGCGAAGATAGGAGTTTTGTTCGTTGTCCGTTGACCGTTCACCGCTGAGCGGTAGGACTACAGCCATTTGTTATGATTTTTTGAGGGGCAACCACTTATCGGACAACGGCGAACGGTCAACGGATAACGAATTACGAACATCCCTTTTCCCGAAACTTTCCCTACCTTCGCGGGCCAAAAGTTATACATCTTTATATGAGCAACAGAACATTTACCATGATCAAGCCGGATGCCTTTAAGAACGGTCATTCCGGTGCTATTATCGATCGTTTCATCAAAGAAGGATATCGTATAGTAGCGCTGAAACTCACAAAACTTTCTGCAGAGAAAGCTGGTGAATTTTATGCCGTGCACAAGGAAAGGCCTTTTTATGGTGAGCTGGTGGAATTTATGAGCAGCGGACCTATTTATGCAGCGATCCTGGAAAAGGATAATGCAGTTGCATCTTTCCGTGAGCTGATCGGCGCTACAAACCCGGCACAGGCTGCAGAAGGTACGATCCGCAAATTATATGCAACTTCACTCGGCGAGAACGCTGTACACGGAAGTGACAGTGATGAAAATGCGAAGATCGAAGGAAGTTTCTTCTTCAGCGGTCTGGAGCAGTTCTAAGTAAGCCAGTACACGCATTATAGAGAACGTTAATCGTTCAAAAGTTTAAAGGTTTAATTGTTTAAAAGTTTAAGGTTCGTCGGGAGCTAACTCCTTTGAACTATCAACTTTTAAACAATTAAACCTTTAAACTTTTATAACCGCTATCTCTATATGGTTTTGACAGTCTTGTTGGCCACCGGGCTGACCGTATATCCCGCTTTGCGCAGCAGATTGATCACCCCCTGCTCTCCCGGAAGATGCCCGGCTCCCACTGCAAATACGAATGAATGCCCGGGAAGAACCTGCTTCATTTTTTCGATCCAATTGCGGTTACGGTTGAACAACAAGATCTCAGAATACTCTGCAATTCCGGCTTCATCTTTCAGCATCAATGCCTCCAGTTTATGAAGATCCTGTTCCCGGTATGCATCCATCAGCCTGGTAAAATCCTGCGATGTGGAATCGCCATTTTTCGCCTGGTCAACATACGAAACCAATTGCTGCGCCTGCATTTTATAAGGGATGCCGTCCAGTACTTCTGCCTGGTAACTCATCGTTTCAAGGCCTTTAATTTTTTTGCTGTGTTTTTTTGCAACAGTCATGATCTCCTGCTCCATGGCCGTATGTTTATCACAAGGCAGATCCCCCTGCATCAGCAATGAAGACGCAAGGATCGGCTTGTATTTCTCCAATACGGAAAACGGCAACATCGTGCCTTCTTTTTCGAAATGAGCCCTCACTTTTGCATAGTCTTCCTTACTAAGCAAATCCTTTAAGGTTGTATCTCCTTTCATCTGCATTTTACTTAGTACGGAAAATGCCTCAAGCATATTGCTGAGATCAACCTCCAGGTAAACATTGTCAGCATTGGCGATCGCCGTAAGAAGGTTATCACTCAATACTGCATCATCTTTACACAATACGTGGATCGTACCAAACAGGTAAGATGGCTTTTCTAAACCATTGCCTGAAATTTTCCAGAGAAGGGTTTTTTCCTCCGCGGTACTATTCGCCTGCTTTGTTTTGCTTTTCTGCGCACAGCTGTTCAGCACCAGAAAAGTGAGCAATAAACCTGCACCAAGTCTTTTCATCAATTACTTTTTTTAAAGCTAAGAGTTTAAAGGAGGAAAAAGAGGAAAAGGTGCAAATATTTAGAAACCGATGTCGTTTAGTTAAGAGATCGTCCTACACTAGCTCGATGGCCGAGTGCCGCATTTGGAAGGAAGCTATTGCTGCCATCGAATGAACTTTCGGGAAAATCCCTGACTGAACGACATTGATTTAAAAAACCTGTTTTGACCCTATCCCTCTTTTGCTTCTTAGCTTACGATTGCTTCATCTCCATACATCTGATCCTTGAATTTCAGGGATGGAGATGCTAAAAATTTTCCTATGCCGAGAGCGTTCCATTTGGCGTCCACAGAGGCAATGGTCGCATCGTCCGCGACGATGATATTCGGCCAGTCGCGATGGAAGTCGTCAAGCTCTTTCGTTTTACGTGTGCCATCCAGTCCCATACAGGCGTTACCATCGTTCTGATACAGATGATAATCGCGCTTTGGATCAAGATTGTTACAGAAACGCCACAGGGCAACGGCGAGATCATTTGCATCTACTGTATGCTCTACATAGAGGATCATTTTGATCCCGCGCAGCGCTGTCAATGCCGCCACCTTCTCATGCAATTCACGGATATGTCCTTTCCGGTTCTTTTCGATGGATAATACCAGGCAGGGAATATCCCTGGCCAAGAGGCTGTCATTTACCTTTTTTATTTCGGGGAAATTGCTTTGTAGAGATGACGAAACAGATGCCACAGCAGGTTTCTCCCAGCGGAAACGTTCGTCCGTCTCTTCGTCAAATTTATGGGTACCATCTATACACATCTTTCCGCCGAATCCGAGTTTACTGCAACTATGGTCCAGCACATCCATCGGGCCCTGTGTAAAATAGATATCGGTAGCCGGGTTCAGGTTCCTGAACACGTATTTTGCCAGCTGCAGGTAATCGGTGATCGATGTTCCTTCGTCTGCGATCACCAGGATCTTGTTGAACATCATTTGCCCTGCACCCCACATCGCATTCATCACTTTTTGTCCCT
Organism: Terrimonas ginsenosidimutans; assembly: GCF_022012415.1. Taxonomy (GTDB): domain Bacteria; phylum Bacteroidota; class Bacteroidia; order Chitinophagales; family Chitinophagaceae; genus Terrimonas_A; species Terrimonas_A ginsenosidimutans. The sequence goes on along the minus strand of NZ_JAKLTR010000002.1, from coordinate 565,936 downwards.
GTCCTGCATATTCTTTTTGGATCTGCGTGATCACGAGGTTATGAAAAACGCCTTCTACGGGCATGTCCATGTTCATGATCTCCGGCACCATGGTCATTTTGATCGGCGCAAGGAAGATCCGTTCCGTAGCCTTACCCAGCCAGGCATCTTCCTGTGGAGGAATGCCGACGATCGTAGCCGGATAAACAGCTTTTTTCTTATGTGTAATGGCGGTGATATGAAATCTCGGGTACCAATCGGGTAATGAGTAATAACCGGTATGATCTCCAAATGGTCCTTCCCAGATCAGTTCATCCTGCGGATCCACATAGCCTTCTATTATAAAATCTGCATCTGCGGGTACTTCTATTTCCGGTTGGGTGATACATTTAACCAGCTCTACTTTTTTCTTGCGGAGAAATCCGGCGAGCATGTATTCATCCACATTTTCGGGAAGTGGTGCCGTGGCCGAATAGGCATAAGCAGGATCACCGCCAAGTGCGACGGCAACCGGCATACGCTTATTCAGTTTTTTATATTCCGAGAAATGTTTTGCGGAAACTTTGTGTTTGTGCCAGTGCATACCCGTGAGCTGCGGGCCGAATACCTGCATCCGGTACATACCTACGTTACGCGAATTTGTATTGGGATCTTTTGTATGAATGATGGGCAGGGTCACAAACGGACCGCCATCTTTAGGCCAGCAGGTGATCACCGGCAGTTTAGTGATATCGGGATTCACCAGTTCGACCACCTCCTGGCACTCTCCCCTTCCCTTTCTTACCTTCGGCATCCAGGATGCGAACTGTCCGAGTTTGGGAAGCAATTTAAGTTTATCAATAATACTTTCTTTGGGCGCTGCCAGCAGTTTAAAAAGGCCTTCAATTTCCTTCGCTACATCATCGAGATGGTCTACACCGAGGGCCATGCACATTCTTTTGTCACTGCCATATGCATTCATTAAAACGGGAAAATCATAGCCGGTATTTTCGAAGAGTATCGCTTTACCGCCGCCGGGTTCTTTGCTCATCCGGTCTGTGATCTCTGCTATCTCAAGTTTGGGGTCAACATAAGCTGAAATTCTAACCAATTCTCCAGCCTGCTCCAGTGCATCGATAAATGCCTGCTGATTCTTGTATGCCATAACTGCAAAGTTAGGAAAGGCTTTGTTATGGTTTTGGAAAGATTGAGGGTTTCGAATGCCGGACGAGATCGAAAATCCGGGAAGATCGAGCAGCCTTTATACTGATGTGCCGAAAAGGAACGCAATGATCGCAACGAAACATTTCGACGACTGTTTCCGCTGCGGCCGTTGCATGTCTATTTTCCGGAATACAAGAAATCCCTTATTGTTTAATAAACCTGCGGACAACGCACGCTCTTACTATTTCCCGAACCATTCCATGCATTGTTATTATTGATCCGCAAGGTCAGATGAAGTCCCGTGAAGTAATAAAAGTCTTTGTATTTGGAACCGCCGCGGGCTGCATTTTTACCCGGAGAAGTGGGTGCACCTCCCGGCAATTCATCACCACGGTAAGCAAGATCAACGGAGAGCTGGCTGCGATACGCAAGAAGATCTGCCGGGTCTGCATAGTTCCCGCTCACATCATCCAGGTGGTCTGTAAAAAGTACACGTAAACCTCCTTCGAGGCCAAGGTGCAGGTTATTGGTAATCGCGTATTTGACACCACCTCCAAACGGAATGGCCAGTTGTGTCAGTTTATATTCCCTGCCATATCCTGGGATCCCCTGCCCTTCCGTTCCAAGCGGCCTCAGATATACTTTCTGTGTGGAACCACTATAGGTATAAGGATTAAAGCGGTAAAGTGCAAGACCCGCGAATGCGTAGGGAGTGAACTTGTTATCGTAAAGATTAAGCAGGTAATACTGACCAACGAGGCTGAACTCAGTAATGGCTGTTTCAAAATTAAGATTACGTGCCTGCCTTACGGTATCATCGCTGAACCTGTCAGCACCGCCCACTCTCGCAAAAGTGAACCCGGCGCGCAACATGAAATTATCTGTGATCTCATAATTTCCGGTGATCCCGATGGCTCCATTGGTAACTTTCCTGGGAAAGATCTTATCGGTCAGGTCTCCGTTATAGGCCGCCAGTCCGCCGAACACGCCGAGATGGAACCGTTGCGCAAAGGTGAACTTACAGATCAGAACAAGGAAGATCAGCGAAAGGATTCTTTTCATGAAGCGTTTTTGAATGGGCAAAAGATAGCAAATTTAGGGCCGGTTACCGGTGATAACACAGGTCTTATCACAGGTAATATATGATGAACACTATTTCGCCATACCGGTGAAATTAATTCCGAGTCCGGGTTCGCCCGAATAGGATATTTTACCCGCGTCATAGCTGATACCGGTAGCAAGATCTTCGCTTAACAGCAAAGGTCCATCCATATCAACATAGTCGATGAACGGCAGCAGGTGCGCAATTGCCGCAGAGCCTATCGTGGATTCATTCATGCAGCCTACCATTACTTTCATGTCAAGTTGTTTCGCCTTATCGATCATCCGCAGCGCCGGTGTAATCCCGCTGCACTTTGTGAGTTTGATATTGATGCCATGGAAATGATCCCTGCATTTCTCTACGTCCTGCTCAAACACACAGGCTTCATCTGCAAAAAGAGGAAGTGGCGATTCTTTATAAAGCACCTTCATTCCTTCCCAGTTATCTTTTGCAAGCGGCTGTTCCACCAGCTCAACACCAAGATCTTTCAATGCGGGGATCAGGCGCAGAGCTGTTTCGAGATCCCATGCCGCATTCGCATCTACACGCAATACGGCAGATGTATTCTCTCTCAACGCCTTTACAATGGCAATATCATCTGCTGTACCGACCTTCACTTTATAAATAGGCCATGGCTTCTCTTTCATCTTTTCCACCATCTTATCTACGGTATCAATGCCAATAGTGTAATCTGTAATGGGATTACGACTGGTATCTCCTTTCCACAATTGATGAAGTGGTAATCCTTTTATCTTTCCAAACATATCCCATGCAGCGATGTCAAGTGCGCAGACAAGAAAAGGATTTTGCGGGAACAGATGATGCAGGTAGTGCCAGTATCTGTCTGGTTCTGTGAACGCAAACTTCTCTACAAAGATCTTCTTGCGCTGCAGATCCCCGATCATTTTTTCTACCGTGATATCGTAGTAAGTGATCGCCGGTGCTTCTCCATAACCCCTCACCCCAAAATGCTCCAGCTCCACGACAAGGGTGGGCTGGTGGGTTTTTGTGCCTTTTGAGATCGTAAACGGATGATGGAACGGAAGATCGTATGACCAGAAGTTACAACGCACGGGAAAGAGTTTAAGTGAGCGGCAAAGGTAAGGGAAGAGGCGGAAGGGGAAAAGGTTTGGGCGGTTCCAGAAGTTTCATAGGTTCCCAGGCATATTTTTAATCTCTTAAGTTGATCAGTTAAGATTAAAAGGGATAATAAACTCTACATGGTCATACGGAACAAATGTTTTCGCAGTCCATGCCGTTCATTAGCCTATGGAATCTATGAAACTTCTGGAACTCCCAGACCTCTCCTCCTACCCTCTCCCTGCATGCAACACATAATCCCTCAGTTCGGCATTGAACTCTTTTTCCTTCAGCAGATCTTCGAGAGACATATGCATCCGATAGCGCCAGTAATGTTTTGAGATCGCGGGATTGTTGATCCGTTCGTCCTGCGGATTTTCGCGGCGAAGCGTATCACTCATACCCAGGATGTCCTGCAGCTGAAAGATGCTCCACATCGCGGGAGAATAGAGATGCTGTAGTATGACAGCGCGGTTGATCCATGGCTCACAAAAGTATGGTGCCGCGCCCCATTGGCCCAATACCTGGTTATAAAAATGCTGTGTACGTTCATGATTTTCTTCCCACCATGCACGGATCGTGCTCATGTCGTGTGTTGAAGGGGTGATCACTGACAGGTATGGTGCATCTGCGGGAATAAAGAATTCCTTCATAGGATCTTTTGGCATCCGCTGGATCTCGAGGCTCAATATGCCCAGCTGATTCATTACCTCAGGTACTGAATGCGGCACCATGCCGAGATCTTCCCCGCAGATCAGCATATTCGTCGCTTCTTTCAGATGTGGAAGTTTCTGCATCGCTTCCTTCTTCCAGAAATCATCCTGCCTGCGATAGAAATAGTTGATATAAAGCTCGCGCAACTTATCCTGCACGTGTGGTATCAGGAACCGGAACGAAGATGTTTTTTCCATGGAAATACGGAAATGGAATTCCGTTCCCCTGGAACCCTCCTGTTTGAAGAGGATCACATTAGAGATCAGGTCGAACAGTCCTTTTTCCAGCGCGGCATTCTCTTCGGAAGTTTCCTTTGATGCAAAGTATGCCTGCACCTTACGTTGTGTGTCGAATTCCGGTTTCAGATCAAATCCGCCATGATCATTTGGCACAACGAATGACTCTTTAACCTTGTTATTCAGCTGCTGGAATGTTTCCCATAACACTTCTTCGTTGATGAATGGCTGGCAATAGCGCTGCTCATCAAGCCAGATCCCGTTCTCGCCAAACTCTACGTAATGAACGGGAAGACATGGGACGAAATGTCCCATTATTCCCTGCACTGCATTTGCCGGAATGGTCCAGATCCGGAAAAATCCAAGTATATGATCGATGCGGAATGCGTCGAAATAATTACTCATCTGCTCAAAGCGCTGCTTCCACCAGGCAAAGCCATCCTGCTGCATGCGTTTCCAGTTGTAGGTAGGAAACTCCCAGTTCTGCCCGATAGGTGTGAAATCATCCGGGGGAGCACCTGCCTGCGCCTCCATATTATACATTTCAGGAGCAACCCAGGCGTCACAACCATACCGGTAAATACCGATCGCAATATCTCCTTTCAGCACTACGCCTTTCTTATGTGCGTAGTCCGCCGCTTCTTTCAGTTGCAGGTGTAAATGATATTGCACGAAGCAATAGAAGAAGATATCTTTTTTTGCTGCGGATTTAGACGACAATAACTTGTCTATGTCTTTTGGATTGTAGACGCTGTGCGTTTTCCATTCTTCAAAATGCGATGTTTTGTATTTATCGCGGAAGTGGCAGAAGACCGCATAGGGTTTCAGCCAGTGCTGATTGGCATTGTAAAACTCCAGGTAGTCTTCGGAAGCGAGTACGTCCTTTCCAAGGTCTTCGTACAACTCACGCAGCGTAGCCAGTTTGAAACGCAACACTTCTTCATAATCAACTTCGGCTAATTCATTCAGCTGCTGCTGTTTTTTCTTCAGTGGAGTCAGCTTTGCCGCGCCTGCTTTTCCAGCTACTGCGGCAAGGTTGATATACAGGGGATGAAGGGCAAAAGCGGAGATCGCCGCATAAGGATAAGAATCCGTCCAGGTATTTGTAGCGATCGTATCGTTTACCGGCAACAACTGGATCAGCTTCAGTCTTGTTTCCTTAGCCCAGTCAACAAGCAGTTTGATATCGGCAAATTCCCCAACACCAAAGCTGTTCCTGCTTCTGAGGCTGAATACAGGAATGGCAACACCGGTTCCTTTCCATGTATTATTAACGGCATGAATGAATCCATCATGAATGACCGTCAATCTTTGCGGATCGAGGTTGTCGCCATGAAGGATCCTGTTATCACCGGATTCATATCCGCGGAAGGCTTTATCTTTTGTATGGTAGATCCCGTATTTGTAGGCCATCGGGAAATGATCACTGGAGAGATCAGCATACCCGATCCACCAATCGCCCTCTTTGCAAAGTTCAAAGGGCTTGTCTTCCGCCCAATTGCCCAGTGCTTCGCCGTTACCCATCACGCAGACCACTTCATTCTTTTGAAGAAGCGGTGCTTTTACCTTGAACAGGTGTGTATATTTCTTTGGAACTTTAGGCTTTGTTTTCGGATAATTATCCTTCAGAAGGACGTTCTGGAACGGAGCGGTGAAAAATGCATTCTCATATTCACCGGCATGATTCCAGATATCGATCAGGTGAACGGAATTCGTTTGCTTTGGTAGGCCGGAGATCATCCTGTCCTCCCCCCATTCTCCTATAAATTCCCCTTCTTTGCTCTTCAGATAATATTTGTAACGGATTCCGTCTTTTGCCCATTCTTTGCCGTCAATGCTGATATTGATCTGCCAGCTTTCGCTGTCAAGGTATTCCATCAACAATGCTTGCGCGGGATCATCATTGCCAAGAGCTGCGTGATTACCGCAGATAAACAGGCTTTCACCGAAGGTTGTATGAAATCGAAGTGTAAATTGAAGCTTCATTGCAATCGCTGGTTCTGTCTTTAATGCCATAGTCTTCGTGTCGTAAGAACACATTGTTTACGAAAGTATAATAAAACATGCAAGGTTCGCATATTTATTTGAAAGAATGCCCGGAAAAATACATGATCCGTGTTACTTTTCAGGCATTTACAGCCTTAAAGCGGTTCTTTTCTCAAAACCTGGGTTTTCCCGGGCTACCCTTCCGCAAGCGGGAAGACTGGTCCGATCCTTCCGCTGCTTAAGCGTGTCCGCAAAGTACGTAAACGAACCGCAAAAGAGTGCAGGGAAATGTGTACAGACTTCGGGATAGTCCTGAGCCGGTAAAATTGTAACGTTTGTTAATCAGGCCGCTAAGCGTGTCTAAGCTTTTTCAGGCTCGAAATTGCATTTGCTCTTTTAACGCCTGCGACTTATTTTTGCAGCGCCTTTGCCGTAAATGGCAGTAAACTAAACCCAAAAATTCATGGAACAGAAAAATAAGTATAAAGGAATCTGGTGGATGGTATTCTTTGCTTCAACAGCTGCTTTGATCGCTGCGATCATTGGCCATTGGGAATGGCTGACCCTGATCCTTCCTTTCCAGACTACTGCTTTTGTAAAGGCGATGGATATTATGTAGGACGCGAATTGGTGGCACGAATGTCCGCTGATTAAGGATCCAGCCCCTGACAGGTATTCAAGATATGTAAGAAGAAATTTCTGAAAATATAGAGTGACCCGTTTTGCCCTGAGCAGGACGGGTTTCTTTTTTACCGCGAATGGTAGCACGAATGGCCGCGGTTTTTCCTGGATGCAGCCTCCCTCTTTTGAAATAATGCATGGCGGATGCGCGTAATAAAAAAAAGGTAAGAAAGTGATTACCTTCTTACCCTTGCGCTGGCGCTTTTTGCCGTTCTGCGGATCTTCCACATATCGACTACTCCAAACTCTTTTTGCTTTTCTGCCGGAAGCTGGATGTAGTTCGCTACTGTTTCCTTTACTTCCTTTAATAAGGTTTTTAATACATCGGGATCCACCTGGACAATAGATGGCATTACATCATGTTGCATGTTGTTCATTTTTTTAAATGATTAATTGAAATCGCTGAGCTTACGGGAAAGAACACTAAGAATCGTTACAAAGAAAGTGTTAGATCAATCGCCTGATTGTAAGTACTGTACAATGCTCAGATTTTGACGCTGCAAAGGTAAGGCTGTTATAAATGACAAAGAATCCACTATTGAGTGAACTGTTCTTTTCACTGTGCGAATGGGGCATGAGCGGTCACGAACTATGACTATGTCCGTGTTGGCAGGGCGTTTGCAATTAAAAGGAAAACAACTCTGTCATGACTACTCCGGAAATTTCAGCAAGACTTGTGGAATTATGCGCCTCAGGCGATTTTGACACCGCGTTAAAAGAGCTTTATGCGGAAGATGCCATCAGCATCGAACCACAGGCTACGCCCGAATTTGCAAAAGAAACAAAGGGGCTTGATGCGCTCATCAAAAAAGGCGAAAAGTTCACTCACCTTACAGAAGAACTGCATAATGTAACGGTCTCCAACCCACTGGTGACCGGTAACATCATTGCCTTTGTGTTAACAATGGATATCACCATGAAAGGAAAGAAAAGGATGTCTATCGGTGAACTCTGTGTTTACCAGGTGAAAGATGGAAAGATAATTTCCGAGCAATTCTTTATGTAATGGTTGCTATCTGCTGTCATTGGTGAATGACATGGGGTAATCCGCTTTCACACGGCCTCTGCTGATCCGGTCCAGTTTGCCCGCAATGCGCTTTTGTTTTCGTTGCGGCAGATGATCGAGATACAGCACTCCATTTGTATGCTCGAATTCGTGCAGGATCATTCTTGCGGTAATGCCGCTGAATGTTCTCTTATGCGGTTGAAAATATTCATCGCGGTATTCGATGGTAATACTCCAGGGGCGCTCTATGCCGTATTGCAGACCTGGTATGCTCAGACAGGCTTCTTCACTGACCCACCTTCTCTCCGAATAAGCCGTGATCACTGCATTGATGAAAACAGCCTTTATGCCAATATTGTCTTCGAAATACACTGCCCTGCTCTCCGGGTTCATCTGGTTATATAGCAGTTTACTATCCACTAAAAAAAGCTGCACAGATTCCCCCACCTGCGGTGCCGCCAATCCGCAACCCGCCGCGCCATAAAGCGTGTCCCACATATCGGAGATAAGCGCTGCCGGAATGGTCTCCGGCGTCAATGGTTCACACACCGTACGCAAGATCTCATGACCATAAGAATAAATGGGTAATACCATTCTCTAATATAACGCGAAGAGGGCAAAGAGTAAAAAGTAAAAATCCAAAAGTAAGAAGTAAAAATAGCCGTTCAGAAGCCAACTGTTTATGTATTCAAAAACATCAGATCCGGAAAAGTAAAAAGCCTCCGGAAAGAGGCTTTTTACTTTTGAATTTTTACTTATTCCTTATTTCACTTCTTCGTAAGGAACATCCGTTACATCATCAGCTTTTCCTGCATTGTCGCCTGGCTGTCCCTGATCTGCGCCAGGTTGAGCGCCGCCACCTGCAGCATCCTGAGATTTGTAGATGTCTTCACTTGCAGCAGTCCATGCGGCATTCAATTCAGTCATTGATGAATCGATCGCTGCGATATCCTGTGCTTTGTGTGCTGTCTTCAGTTTTTCGAGAGCTGATTCGATCGCGCCTTTTTTATCAGCGGGGATCTTATCTCCAAACTCTTTCACTTGTTTTTCTGTTTGGAAAACAAGGCTGTCTGCCTGGTTCAGTTTCTCGATCTTTTCTTTTTCAGCTTTATCGCTTGCTTCGTTTGCTCTGGCTTCAGCTTTCATTTTTTCCACTTCGTCTTTGCTCAATCCGCTACCGGCTTCAATATGGATCTTCTGCTCTTTACCGGTTCCCTGGTCTTTTGCAGTAACGTGGAGGATCCCGTTCGCATCGATATCAAATGTTACTTCGATCTTCGGTACGCCTCTTGGTGCAGGCGGGATCTCATCGAGGTTGAACATGCCGAGGCTCTTGTTGTCTTTTGCCAGTGAGCGTTCGCCCTGGAGTACATGGATCTGTACGCCCGGCTGATTATCGCTCGCTGTAGAGAAAGTCTCCGATTTCTTGGTAGGAATGGTCGTATTGCTGTCGATCAAACGAGTCATTACACCACCCATTGTTTCGATACCAAGAGAAAGTGGTGTTACGTCAAGCAGTAACACGTCTTTTACTTCACCAGTCAGCACCGCACCCTGGATAGCGGCTCCGATCGCAACCACTTCATCCGGGTTTACGCCGCGGTTTGGTTTTTTACCAAAGAATTTCTCAACGATCTCCTGCACTTTAGGGATACGTGTTGAACCACCTACGAGGATCACTTCATCGATCTGTGAAGTAGATAAACCGGCATCTTTCAATGCAGCTTCGCAGGGTTTCAGGCAACGGGCAAACAGGGAGTCTGCGAGTTGCTCAAATTTAGCACGTGTCAGTTTTTTCACCAGGTGTTTAGGCACGCCATCCACAGCGGTGATATAAGGGAGGTTGATCTCTGTTTCGCTGGAAGAAGACAATTCCACTTTCGCTTTCTCAGAAGCTTCTTTCAAACGCTGCAACGCCATTGGGTCTTTGCGCAGATCGATCGCTTCTTCTTTTTTGAATTCATCAGCCAGCCAGTCCATGATCACTTTATCAAAGTCATCACCACCGAGGTGGGTATCACCATTGGTAGATTTTACTTCGAAAACGCCGTCACCCAGTTCGAGAACCGAGATATCGAATGTACCACCACCAAGGTCAAATACAGCGATCTTCTGATCGTGTTTGCCTTTGTCGAGGCCATATGCGAGAGCGGCTGCAGTTGGCTCGTTCACGATCCGGCGAACCGTCAGACCAGCGATCTCACCGGCTTCTTTGGTCGCCTGGCGCTGAGCATCGTTAAAGTATGCGGGAACGGTGATCACGGCTTCGGTAACATCCTGACCGAGGTAATCTTCCGCTGTTTTCTTCATTTTCTGAAGAACCATGGCAGAAATTTCCTGTGGAGTATACAGACGGCCGTCTATGTCAATCCGTACGGTATTATTGTCACCTTTTGCCACTTTATAGCTCCAGTGACTGATCTCTTCTGTCACCTCGCCAAACTGGCGGCCCATAAATCTCTTTACGGACGTGATGGTGTTTTGCGGGTTAGTGATCGCCTGGCGTTTTGCAGGGTCACCCACTTTTCTTTCTCCATTTTTCAGGAAAGCCACAACTGACGGGGTCGTACGGCGTCCCTCGTCGTTGGCGATTACTACCGGCTCATTGCCTTCCATTACTGCTACGCAGCTGTTGGTGGTACCTAAGTCGATTCCGATTATTTTTCCCATAATATAATTTTCTCCTTTTAATTGCCGGTCACTTTTGAGCTGACCAGACTGCATCTGTTTCTCAATCATTATGCCGCCGGCATGAAATGTGCAAAAATGTCAGGTGGAAATTGGGAAATAAGGGGCTGAGGGATAAGGGAGTACAGTTTAAGGCTGATTTTCAGGCTTTGGGCGGATGTGAGTATGGCTTTGATGCGCATAAAACTGTCAGAAAGGAGATTTTTACCCGGAAAGGATGGCAGAGGGATGGGCTGGCAGGTCAGTTTATAGTTTGCAATCGAGCACAGCCTTGGCGACCGGCAAATCAGCAACCTCACTCCCGGTCCCAATTGAATATGGTATCAGACAGTTCGATTATTGGTCAGCGTCGCAGTTGGCGCAATAGCCCACCGTTTTATCCGTGGGGAATGAATGGCCGGATATGGTCGATCGGGATGTTTGATCATGATGACCGCTCTGTTCCTATCCTTATTTGTCCGCCCACGGTTGAAACCGTGGGCTGTAGCCTGATTGGAGAAGGCCTGTCATATTGAATCAGGTAGTGGGACTATCGGTGAGCGTTGCAGTTGGCGCAATAGCCGACGGTTTTAACCGTGGGGAATGAATGGCCGGATATAGTGTCGAACGGGATGTTTGATCATAATGACCGCTCTGTTCCTATCCTTGTTTGTCCGCCCACGGTTGAAACCGTGGGCTGTAGCACGATTGGAGAAAGCTGTTCATATTGAAATCAGGTATTGGTACTATCGGTCATCGTTGCAGTTGGCGCAATAGCCCACGGTTTTAACCGTGGGGAATGAATGGCCGGATATAGTGTCGAACGGGATGTTTGATCATAATGACCGCTCTGTTCCTATCCTTGTTTGTCCGCCCACGGTTGAAACCGTGGGCTGTAGCACGATTGGAAGGCCTGTTCATATTGAACCAGGTTTGGGGCTATCGGTCATCGTTGCAGTTGGCGCAATAGCCCACGGTTTTAACCGTGGGGAATGAATGGCCGGATATGGTCGATCGGGATGTTTGATCATAATGACCACTCTGGTCCTATCCTTGTTTGTCCGCCCACGGTTGAAACCGTGGGCTGTAGCCTGATTGGAGAAGGCCTGTCAAATTGAAGCTCTGGTGAGTTTTTGATGAAGCCACCACAGTACCTGGAATACATGAGATTCTAAACACCGGCGATCAATCGCGAAACAGGTGAGATAACGATCGCTGTTCAACCATTCACGCCGATGCTGGGCATGAGCTATCCTTCAGCGGCTACTCATTTCAGATTTCTGATCGGGGCTATCGATGTTGACTTCGAAAACCCTCGAGCACAGCAAGTTCATCACCAGTAGCGCATCATTGCCTATCGACATGAACCTTGCCGCTGCCGTGAATCTCACAGCACAACTGCCTGCGGACAGTCCAAACTCGATCATCGTCGTCATGGGCATCCAGTTCGAGGACGTGGTGAATGGTGTGGCATATCCGCTTGCAGACAGTGAGCACAATACACTGGCAGTTATTGCAGTGTCGCAGGCCACAGAGTAAAAGTTATCGTTTTATCAGTATTCCGGGCCTTTCCCTTTCCAAAGGGATGATCGTTAAATGATCAATCAACACCCGCAGTAATACTGGCAGACATCTCAAATTGCACATCTCAAAGGCGTCGTTGAGTCGTAGGCATTAAACAGGGCAGCCACCTGATTGGCGATCGACAATCAGGCGGCTGCCCTCATTTTTCAACAGTAAATTTTGATTTAATGAAACCATTTTTTCAACGGTTACAACAGGACACGCCTCCTTTCTTCCGCACACTCCGAAATATTGGATTGTGTTTGGCAGCAGCAGGTACGACCATCGTTGCAGCTCCGATTGAATTGCCTTCTTTCATCGTCACAATTGCCAACTATCTTATCGTAGCTGGTAGCGTGGCAAGTGCGATAAGTCAGGCAACGGTGATGGAAGAAGATAAGTAGACTTATCCTAAAGCCATTGAGCATCATGATTCTACTGGATGCTCAATGGCTTCTTTTTATCAATTCATGAAGCACCTTCAAATTTGGCTGCTACTCTTTGATAAAACTTGGTCATTTCTCTCCAAATTCCGGATGCGACCATATCCCGATTGCAAGATCGAGTGATTACACTAAACGTACCTACAAACAACCTTTTCTCATTATGTTGCGGTCGCGTTGAATAACTGTACGTACCCGATAAACAAAATTTTGACCTTCATTGAATGTGATAACGTACGGGATCGCCATGTGCCAATCAAACATATTCCGGTACTCAAAATGCTATTTGAAGCCCAGTTCATAGTTTTATCGGTATTATTAACTTTCACATATTCTTTGTGAGCCGTCCTCGAAAAGGCCTTATTAAAAAATAACTTTTGAAGCCAATCAGCAAAACAATTATGCATGACTGATGGTAATTGAAAGATCTCTACCGATTACGAAAAACTGAGTCCATTCCTTCTATCATATTGATCGCAAAGTCAGGTGAAAATACTCCAACCTCCTTTATCCCATCTTCAAAATAAGTTGTTATTCCGAGATCGACACTGACAACCATTGTTTGCCCCTCAATATATACTTCTTTCCCAAATAGAGAAAAGTACTCAATAACCTGTTCGTAAGTTTTGCTTGAAAAAATGAAATCTTGGTGAATCGGGTTCAAGCTAATATGAGCACCTATGAACTTAGATAGGTGATTTAGAAACTCGACGGTTACAAAATCATCAAAGTATACCACCGAATGATCAGTCTTACCTTCGCCATTTACATTTTGAGCTAGTTCGCTTAAGTCCATCACAGATCGATTAAGCTTCCATTTTCCAATTTCTTGAAAGGGTAAAATTCTCAACATTATTTCATCAAAATTTTAAAGTACTGCCTCATTATTTCAACACCTTTATCTACGTCCTGAACGGTATAACCAGCAACTTCTAAAAGTTGTTTTCCTTGAGGAGAATTAACAACTGCTCTTATAAATCGCGCACTCCCATTTCGAAAGCCTCTTCTACTTTACCAGCCTTAATAAGTGCCAGTTCCGCTTTTCGATAGTTTCTAGCCGCTGTTACGCCACCAAATGACCCCGTTTTACTATGCACGGGAACTGGCAATTGAATGGCTGGCAATTCATCAGTTGCAATTCCAAGTCCCTCTCTCATTGAGGCTGCAGAAGGAATTTCATGTCTGTCCAATGTGGATGACAGTGGTATATCTCCTTTGCGGCCTGCCAATAAAGCACCCTCTTCCACTCCCTCTTCGAGCGTTGCAAGTCTGGATAGTGTTACTTCCGACATAGCTTGCGGGGATGGAGTTACCGGAATCCCTGTTATTTCAGCAACAATCAAAGGTATTCCTATTTGCGGCTGAAAAATAGCTATCCATGTTATTGCCGCAACCTTAATGGCGTTAATCCCTACCTTCCCCTCATATTGCTTCAGCTCATATAGATACTAATCAGTTCTTCCAAACTCTTTAGCTAATCGATACTCCATCGCATAGTTTGGCAGATAAGGCTCTAGTCCATCTTGATCAATTGCGTTGGGCACCTGATTTCCCGCAAACTGGTACGGAGCGTAATGATTATACTTATCAGCTAATCCGTCCTGTGAAATAAAACGCCCTATTTGATAATCGTAAAAACGATACTTATACTCATACATCTGAAGTCCAACCCCATCACTAAATTCTTCACTTTGCAGCTCCATGTTGTTGTACTTGATCTTATTCCCTGGCTCTCCGAAAGCTAAAGCCTTAGAATTGATCCCTGCCATGGTCAACCCGAACGGATAATAATGGCTCTCCTCCACCAACGCTCCCGGCGTATGCGTCACTACCAGATTATCAAAATAAACCGGCAGGTTACTCTCATTACTAACATAAATATACAAAAATCCATTTTTAGTGACCTGAACCGGTAAGTTAACAAACTTGGTATGAAGCTTATACCCGCCAAACTCCTTTACCGGTTCTGCATCCCCTGCGACGAATTTGAACTGGTCATCAAACAGGATCCAGTTTACAAATGCCCGTGCATTATTAGCCCCTTCGCTCAAACCTCCTAAATGAAGCGGGAGTAAGGAACTATTAGCTCCTGCTCCGCTAACGCCGGAAGTGGACACTCCGCTATGACCTGCTGCCGATATTATATTACTTTGTACAAATGACGTTAACAGCTCTGACAGCGTCATGGAAATCGAAGAGCCGGGGCTTCCGCCTCCGGGCATTGGGTAAAAGGATTCTGCTGATATCTTCACCTGGTCGCCACTCATTACCTTTAAAGTAACACCAAGGCCGGTCTTTTCTCCTGTCAGCCCTCCATGCACCCGGCAAACCTTGTTTTCGAAACTTGATTGTGATCCGGCACCAGCAGCCGTCTTATCGATACGCCTTGTATCAACAATGTCATAAACCTGGTTCTCGACCGCATATCGACCGCATATCGACCGTCTTCGACAGTCGCCGGAACGTAACAAATATTTTGTTGCTGATCGGTCAGCACCATCCTTACGTTACCCAGATGATCTTTGATGAAATAATCGAAAACAAACCGATCTGGCAAAACTGTGGGACAAGTGGATGGCGTTGATTTCACAAACCTGATCCGTCCATCGGATGTTCCTAAAAACTGCAGCTGATCATTTTCATATACGCTGCCGCCGATGTAAAGTGTTGTTGTTTTGCCGGGTTCGGTTACTGTTTTTCTGAGTTTTATACCGTTTGCGTCATAGGTATAACTGATACTGCCTTTGCCCGGCAGGGTAATTTGTGCCGGAAGATTCAGATGATTGTAGGTGATAGTGCTGATCCCTTTGTTATGATCAAGCGTAAGGTTTCCTCATGCGGACCCATCATTCCTTCATACATTTAACCATGGAATACATCTGGATCACCCTTGGCATCATCCTTTGTCTCGTCGCCGTGGCAGGCAGCATACTTCCCCTGCTCCCCGGCCCTCCCATTGCGTTCATCGGCCTGCTGATCCAGCAGTTGCGGGATCCTAATCCTTTTTCCACGCGCTTCCTTTGGATCTGGGCTGCCATAACTGTCGCCTCGCTCATACTGGATTATTTGATTCCGATCTGGGGAACCAAACGCTTTGGCGGTACCAAATACGGTGCCTGGGGATGCACGCTTGGCTTCGTGCTTGCCTTCTGGATGGGTCCGGTCGGTGTGATCGTTGGTCCTTTTCTCGGTGCTTTTGTTGGGGAGATGATCGGTGGGCAGAGTACGGACAGGTCTTTCAAGTCTGCGGTGGGCTCCTTTGTCGGGTTTCTGCTTGGCTCCTTTATGAAGATCGTGATATGCCTTTTTATGCTGTATTATGTTATTAAGAGTATTTGATAGTGCGTGGCGTAGGAGTATCGCAAAGTACGCTGAGAACCGCAATGGGCGCAAAGAGATCAGTCTTTGGCAAAGTATTCACTTGCGCCCTTTGCGGTTCCTTTGCGTTCTTTGCGATACTCCTACGCCACTCAACATCAAACTCTTTATCTTAACTTAGGCAAAGCTTAACAGACTTCACTATGGTAACTCCCCTTTTCAAGAAACTACGCATCCAGGAAAATGATACCCTGCTTACCATCAATGCTCCTTCCTATTTTAAAAAGTCATTCCCCGAACTTCCTTCCGGTGTATCTATCAGCACCACCGCTAAAAACTTCAACCAGGTACATTGGTTTGTAAAAGACCGTTCACAGATGGAAAAGGAACTCGGCAAAGTATTAAAGCTCATAAAAGACAACGTGACGATCTGGGCCTATTACCCGAAAGGCAGTTCAGGTATTCAAACCGATCTCACCCGTGACAAAGGTTGGGACAAGTTGCTGGCGGAAGATGAGAAACTCACCTGGGTCAGTCTTATCTCTTTTAATGACACATGGTCTGTATTTGGCTTCCGCCCGAAAACAACCAGCGATAAAAAGAAAAAAGCCGCCAAACCTGCGCAACGCGAGATCTTCAATTGGGTAAAAACTGAAACAAAAGAAGTAAAGCTGCCTGGTGAGCTCAGCGCTGCTTTCAAAAAGAACAGGGCACAGGCTGCGTTCTTTGAAACGCTTTCCTTCACCAACAAGAAAGAATACATCGAGTGGATCGTAACGGCAAAGCGTGAGGAGACTAAAGCAGAAAGAGTTGCCGGCACCATCGAACGGCTGGGGAAGAAATGGAAGAATCCCGCGAACCGGTAGATATCAGTATCGTTTAAATAATTTGTACTGGCGTAGGAGGATCGCAAAGGACGCAAAGAACCGCAAAGGCCGCCAAGGTATTCATTATTAAGAACGATATCTTAGCGAACTTTGCGGTTCTTTGCGATCCTCCTACGCCAGTACCCCATTCAAGCTACTAAACGGATCTTTCGGTACAAACGTAATGGTCATCGCTGTTCCCGATTTTGTATTCATTTCAAAACGACCTTCCAGATCTTCCGTCAACCCTTTGATCAGTTTTAACCCAAGACTCGTCGGCCGGCTCTTCTGCAAATCGGCAGAGATGCCGATCCCATTGTCACGTATCAGGAATACCAATTCACCTTCTTCCTTCCGATCCATCTCCACTTCGATGATCGCGCCATTTGTGCCATTGGGAAAAGCATGTTTGATCGAGTTGGTGATCGCTTCATTCAGGATCAGCCCAAGCGAGATCGCCTGTGACACATCCAGTTGGATCTGGATCAGCTTTAATACAAACTGAATTCCTTTTATATCCATACAATCCCGCAGATGATCCACCAGTTCCCGCAGGTAAACATCCATCTGCACTGAAGCAACATTTTCTGTCTGATACAATTTCTGATGCACGAGTGACATGGCATACACCCGGTTGCGGCTTACCTGGTTGGCCGATAATGCCTCACTGTCCAGGTAGTGCGACTGCGATTCAAGCAGGCTGATCACCGTTTGCAGATTATTCTTCACCCGGTGATGGATCTCTTTCAGCAACCAGTCCTTTTCCTCCACAAGTGACTGCTTTTGTTTGACCAGCTCTTCCAGCCGGGTATTTTTCTTGTCGATCAGTTTATTGGCAGCCTGTTTGGCCTTGAACTGGCGGTATAGCATCAGCAGCATGATCGCCAGTAATAATACAACCAGCAGGATAATATTACGCGTGAAAGTCGCATTTTCCAATCGCGATTGCCGGCTGGCATTATCACTTTGCAACTGATCGATATTACGCTGATTCACGGCAAGCTCTTTATCTCTTTCAGCAGCTGTTGCACTCATCGAGAGCAACCGGTTTTGTTTCTCCGTACTGTCTATCACAAACTTAAGCCTGGTCTCTCCGAATGCAGCGGCCTGTAAAGCTTGCTGTTTTTCCATCAGTTGGATCGTCTGTTCCTTGAATTGAATATCGCGTTTGATCTTTTCTGTTTGGTACTGGATGGTCAGCTCCTCAGCCTGCCGTGCTTTAGCACTGACGTTCAGTGAATCCGTCAGCTTTTTGGATACATGCAGGTGTGATAAGGCAGACGCCAGATCCCCCCGGGCGGAATCAACACGATAGGCAAACTGGTGAACTTCTGCTATATTATAGACAGACCATGCTTCAGGCTGTGAAAGGCTTTTTTCGATAGCTGTCTTTGCCTTATCAAATTGCTTCGTGGAAAAATAACGTTCCGCATAAGCACGGTCGATCGCCACACCATAGTCTGATCCGGCGTTGACCCGCAGGGCCTGTGCGAGACAGCTATCAACGATCGCGTATTGCCTGAATACGATGTTAAGCCGGGCAGATGCCAGCCTTTGCAGAATGTACGCCTCGTTTTCTTTGGGTGAAGGGATCAGTTGATATGCTTCGTCATACAACCGCCTGGCTTCTTCTGGTCGTTGGAGAGTGAGCAGATGATCGATCATCCCGCGTGTAGAGAACCAGAATCCGACCTCCTGTTTTTGCCTGAAGCATTCCTGCTGGGCGATCCGGAAGAATTCAATACTCTTTTCAAGGTCACTCAGCATCCAGTACATCCGGGCAATATGCAGGTAGATAGACGTTTTGTAAAGCGTGTAGCCGGTGAAATCCAGGTGCCTGATCCCGTCCAGACCGATCTGGACTGCTTTGTTCAGGTATCCCCTCCATTCATTGATCAGCATCAGGTGCAGGTATGGAAACGATGCATGCTCTGACCGTAGACGACTGGCGATCCTTACCACTTCTGTGAACTTCTCTTCCGCCTTGTCAGCATCCCCTGACCTGAGATAAACATATGCCAGTTGATTCAACCCATTCACACGTCGGGTCAGATCCTTTGCTCCCTGGCTGAGCTCTATGGACAGCCTGGCATATTCAACGGATTTTGAAGCATCCCGCGGACAGAAGTATCCATCGTTGTAATGCCGGCTGATGTTGCGGGCCACTTCTGCTTTGAGAGAGTCTTTGGTGGAAAGAAGCATCTGCTCCATCGCCTGCACTTTTCCGGTGGCATAGAGAGCTTCGATCTTCAACATGCCTGCTTCATGGAATTCCCTGGCCATCTTGTTTTTACCAGCTATCGCCATCGCCTGTTCGGCGTGGCGTATAGCAAGCCCTGCCTGCGGAGATGTGTCGCCAAATTCCGGGCGCTGGGCGGTTGCCTTTGCAAGTAGTGACCGTACCCTGGCAGCCGCGGTTTCCTGGCAGAAAAGATCAGCGGTGATGGTCAGAAAGAATAAGAGGAGGATGCATCTCATAAGCAGAGCACAAAATACGAATTCAGGCAGTTATTCTGCAAAGAGCGCCGGTGACCGTAATTGTACAAATTAAGCTGATTGTTGTCGCGTCTGGCGTAGGAGTACCGCAAAGTGGGCAAAGCAACCGCGAAGTACGCTAAGTTATCTTAGTGCCCTTCGCGGTTCCTTTGTGCCCTTTGCGATGCATCCACAGCTTCCGCAGTTTGGAAACACCTTACCCCGTTTTGGAAACATTCCATTCCCGTCCCTGCGCCAATTTTACATCACAATCATTAAACAAAACAAAATGAAAAAGACAATCTTTATCACCGGTGCGTCAGCAGGATTAGGAAAAGCAACAGCAAAATTATTCCAGTCAAATGGCTGGAATGTGATCGCCACCATGCGGAACACCGCTCAGGAAACAGAATTAAGTCAACTGGATAACGTAACGCTCCTCCCCCTGGATGTCACTGATCTCACACAGATCCAGTCTACGGTTGAAAAAGCAATCGCTCTTCATGATATCGATGTGGTATTCAATAACGCAGGTTACGGACTAATGGGTGCACTGGAAGCGATCAGCGATGAAAAGATCGTTCGCCAGCTTGATACAAACCTGCTTGGCGTGATCCGTGTGACGCAGGCTTTTATTCCCTATTTCAGAAAAAGAGGCAATGGTTTATTCATCACCACAACTTCAATCGGTGGTATTTTCGGATTCCCCATCAGTTCCATTTACCATGCAACAAAATGGGCACTGGAAGGATGGAGCGAAAGCATGTCATTTGAATTAGGGAAATTCAATATCGGGATCAAAACTGTTGCACCCGGAGGTATTGTAACTGATTTCGCAGGAAGATCACTTGATATGAACAGTCATCCTGATTACCTGTCCATCGAAACAAAGATGTTCGAAAGCTTTGAACAGATGATGCACAACGCATCTACAGCTGAACAGATCGCCGATGTAGTGTACGAAGCTGCGACTGATGGTAAGGACCAGGTGCGTTATGTTGCAGGTAATGATGCCAATGCGATGTATGCGAGACGCCTGGAGATCGGAACCGAAGCATCCCGCCAGGAAATGCGTACACTGTTCCTGGGTTAGAACAGCATACAGCTTAACCAGGCGGCACCGGTTGATGATTCACCATAATCATCGACTTAGAGGTTGTCGATGGCGTAAGGTTCCTGCCGATCAACACAGATGAATGTTCGCAGATGTGCAGATGATAGCTGCTGATTGCAGCCGTCATCATGCGCTGCGTAAGCAGCTGCATTGATCTGCGGGAAGCTACGCCAGGTGTCCGAAAAGATCTCCTTTCGTTTCAGGGCTATTGTGTCTCAACGACCAGGGTCTGCTGAACCGATCGCTTATCGTACATTCGTAAAGAATTATTACCATGCATGTCATCAGTACCATAGCAGAATTTCATAAGATCCTCTCTTTACCCGCTCCCCTGCATCCGCTGGTCAGCGTGATCCATGTAGAAGATATGAGGCCCGTTCACAGTGATATCTGGGCGCAGTTTGTATCAAACTTCTATCATGTATCGCTGAAGAAAGATGTGCAGGCGAGGATCAAGTATGGTCAGCAATACTATGATTTTGACAAAGGAACCATGACCTTTATTGCGCCCAAACAGGTGCAATCGATCACGGCAGACGAAGCCCGCGAGTTTGAAGAAAAATGCGGTAAGGGATACGTGCTGATGTTTCATCCCGACTTTCTCGGCAATCACAACCTGGCAACCGATATCAAAAACTACGGGTTCTTTTCCTACGCTGTGCATGAAGCACTTCACCTTTCCGAGCGTGAAGAGAAGAACATGGTAGATATATTTGAAAAGATCGAATCAGAGTACCAGCACATCGATCGTCATACACAGGATATCATTTTATCGCAGATCGATCTGCTGATGAGTTACAGTATTCGCTTTTATGAAAGGCAGTTCATCACCCGCAAAGTCGTGAACAATGATCTCGTTACGCGGATGGAACAGTTACTCAGTGATTATTTTGACAAAGAAGAGCCCCTTACAAAAGGACTTCCGAATGTTGAGCATTTCGCCAAGAAGTTAAATCTCTCGGGGCATTACCTGAGTGATATGCTCAGAACGCTTACCGGCCAGAGCGCGCAACATCATATTCACGAGAAAGTGATCAATAAGGCAAAAGAGTATCTAAGCTCCAGCAAACTGACCGTTGCAGAGATCGCGTACCAGTTGGGGTTCGAATACCCGCAGTCATTCAACAAGCTGTTCAGGAAGAAAATGGATATGTCACCGTTGGAATTCAGGCAGTCTTTCAATTGAAAGATTGCGGACAAAGGGGCTGAAGATAAAGTGTGAAGGTTTCATGATTTACTAGTCGGAAAGCAAACAGGGATGAGAAACCTCCAAAACTTTTAAATCATTGTACGTTCAATCAAACCTTAGCAATAATTTCACTATCCTCCCCTCCTGTTTTCTTATTTTTATGCCAGGTAAAGCCAGTTAAAAAAGATCCGCATGAAAGAAAAATGTTTGGCTCTGTTTGTTTTTTTCGCAGCATTTCTTGTTTCCTGTTCACATAAGATCCGCCCGGAGAGGCCTTCCCTTACGGCAACTGATTTTAAGCTTGATTCACTTCCTTACTCGGAGATCAATATTCCTGTTCAGATCAACCTGCAGCCCCTTTATGCCCTGGCGGAAAAGCAGGTTGACACATTATTTACGTCACCCAACTATCCCAATGGCTGGGTGCAGCCATCCTGCGATACCCGCTATAAATATTCATTCAGACGCGGGCCTTTCAAAATGAAGGCAGCTGGCACTGCATTGAGCCTGTCATTCACTGGTTTCTATAAGATCATTGGTTCCAGCCGGGGCTGCGTTGCCGGTGCCGCGGTTACGCCGTGGACAGCACCCTGCCGCTGCGGCTTTGATGAACCAGAGCGTCGTGTGAACGTGTCATTTAATAATTCCATGGTCCTGCAGCCGGATTACCGCCTGAAACTATCCATCAGGCGAAATGAACCGCAGGCACTGGACAAATGTGAAGTTTGCTTCTGGGGACAGGATGTGACCAAACAGGTCATGAAAGGCCTGAAAGATGAGCTTGATACGACCAAAGCGGTAATGGAGCGGACGTATGGAAATGTCGATCTCCGCCCGCAATTCCAGCTGCTCTGGGATCAGCTTTCCAAAGCGTATAACATTTATGAAATGGGCTGGCTGCAGATGAATCCGCAGAAGATCCGGGTGAACAATCTGTATGCAAAAGATGATTCCCTGTATGTGAATCTCGGGCTGGCAGCAAGGCCGGTGGTCAGCTTCGAAAAACCTTCCACAGAATCTTCCAGGGTTCCTAATATGGGAGAGCTCGGGCGACAGCGTGGCTTCGCGATCTTTTTGGATGCGACACTTAACTACGACTCTTTAAGCTCCATCATTAATGAACAATTAGTAAATAAAGAATTTGATTTCAATAAAGGTCCCGTTAAAAAGAAGTTTGTTATCAAAGATGTAAAGCTCTCCGGTGCAGGGAATGAGAAGATCATCATCAAAATCGATTTCGGGGGAACAGACAATGGTACGCTGTATCTTACCGGAAAACCGGTCTATACTAAAGAAACCCATATCCTCGAAGTAAAGAATATCGACTTTGATATCTACTCAAAAGATGCGCTGCTGAAAACTGCTGAGTGGTTATTTAACCGAAGGATCATCAACGAAGTTGCCAAACAAACACGTTTCGATCTTAATACATACATCGACTCCGCAAAGGTTCAGATCAACCAGCAATTGAACCGTGAACTGATCAAAGGTGTGAGCAGCAAGGGAAAGATTGACGATATTCAACTGATCGGTATTTACCCGCTTGGCAAAGCACTTGTGATCCGCAGCAATTGCAGCGGTGAATTAGCGATAAAAGTGGATTCGATCGATTTTAGTCTTTGATCTCCTCGGGCGGAGTACTGATCTTGAAGGAGAAATTCCGCTGCGCGATATAACTTGTTACCACCACCACAAATACAGTGAATACCTGTGCGATCACCGGGTAGATATGGAAGTATTCCACCAGGATCTTCAACATGATGTAGTTCAGCGCGAGGTTGAACAGGCAAACCATGAAATACCGGAAAAACTGCTTTGAAGCAGGAATATCAGAATCGCTGAATACGATAAATTTCATCAGCAAAAAGCCAAACAGCACGTTGAAGATAAAAGAGAAGATCAGGGCAGCTACGTGCGCTTTCATGGCATAGAAGCCAAAGTCGAAGGTTTGCTCCCGAAGGATATATTTAAAAGAAACAAAATAGATCAGAAAGCCGCAAAGCATGTTCAATCCACCGCAGACGGCATATCGGAACGTTTGCAGGTTCATGATCTTCTTGAACGGCGGGTGAAAAAAGTCAATCAGGGGTAGTAAAAGGCCCGTGGCGCTGTTAATTTGTTTCTTCATCGGCGTAAAAATATTACAAGTTCTGGATTTGCAGACTATAAAGGACACAAACTTAATATCAGATCTTACCTTCGGACGGATATCTTAGCGCCCTTCGCGGCTACTTTGCGTTCTTTGCGATACTCCTACGCCAGCATCCATGACTATCGCAAAGAGCGCCAGGAGCCGCAATGGACGCAAAGAGGGTCTTTCTTTCGGACGGATATCTTAGCGCCCTTCGCGGCTACTTTGCGTTCTTTGCGATACTCCTACGCCAGCATCCATGAGTATCGCAAAGAGCGCCAGGAGCCGCAATGGGCGCCAAGAGGGGCTTTCTTCAGGGCGAATGTCTTAGCGCCCTTCGCGGTTACTTTGCTTTCTCTGCGATACTCTCCACCTGAATCCTTGCATCTCTTTGTAAGATAACCCCTTACTTTTCATATTTTTGCAGCCAAAACAACCACGGATGGGCATTGTAAAGCAGGTAAAACCATTGATTGTAAAGGCTCTGAGCGATTTATACAGCTATGAGACCACCGAAAATGAACTTACCATTAATATCACAAAACCAGAATTCGAAGGCGATTATACCCTGGTCCTTTTTTCTTTTGTAAAACAGCTAAAGAAATCTCCGGAAGCACTCGGTAAGGAGATCGGTGAATACCTGATAGCCAATAATGCAGAACTTTTCACGGCGTTCAATGTGATCAAGGGATTTTTAAACCTGACCATTGCAGATGCATACTGGCAGAACTTCCTATTGTCGGCACATGCCGACCCGAATCACGGCCGCAAACAGGCCTCTGGCAAGAGTGTTGTCGTTGAATATTCTTCCCCTAACACGAATAAGCCGCTTCACCTCGGACACCTGAGGAACAATTTTCTTGGCTGGAGTGTGGCGCAATTGCTGAAAGAAACAGGTTTTGACGTGGTTAAAACAGCGATACTGAACGACCGCGGCATCCATATCTGCAAATCCATGGTGGCCTGGCAAAAATTCGCCAACGGTGCCACACCGGATTCAACGGGTATAAAGGGTGATCATTTCGTGGGCGATTACTACGTTCTTTTCGGTGTTGAACAGAAAAAGGAAATGGAGCCGCTGATGGCTGGTGGAATGTCAAAAGAGGATGCCGAGAAGAACGCACCGCTCATGCAGGCAGCACAGAAAATGCTTCTTGACTGGGAAAACGGTGACCCGGAAGTACGCAATCTCTGGGAAAAGATGAACGGCTGGGTATATGAAGGATTTAATGAAACATATGCCAAGATCGGTAGTGATTTTGACAAGAATTACTTTGAAAGCGAAACATACCTGCTCGGAAAAGAGTTCGTGGAAGAAGGATTACAAAAAGGCGTGTTCTATAAAAAAGAAGATGGCAGTGTCTGGATCGATCTTACGGCAGATGGTCTTGATGAAAAACTGGTATTGAGAAAAGACGGCACTTCTGTATATATCACACAGGACCTCGGCCTGGCTGATGAAAAGTTCAAAGAGTTCCATTATGATCAAAGCATCTATGTGATCGCAGACGAACAGAACTATCATATGAAAGTGCTTAAGCTGATCCTGCAGAAACTGAACAAGCCTTATGCAGATGGGATCTATCACCTCAGCTATGGTCTTGTAGAGCTTCCTACCGGAAGAATGAAAACCCGTGAAGGCACTGTAGTGGATGCGGATGATATCATTGAAGAACTCAAAAAGGTGGCCCGCGAAAAAACGGAGGAACTGGGAAAAGTGAAAGACTTCAACCCGGGTGAGTTAAATGAATTGTATGATACGATTGCACTCGGTGCGTTGAAGTTCTTCTTACTTCGCGTTGATCCTAAAAAGAAGATGGTGTTCAATCCGGAAGACAGTATCGACTTCCACGGATTTACGGGACCGTTCATTCAATACACGCACGCGCGGATCAAATCTATTTTACGGAAGGAAATTCCCGGACCCGCAGCCGCAAAAGCATCTGTGGATCTATTGCCAAAAGAAAAAGAATTGGTTGTATTGCTGGAACAATACCCATCAGTGGTTGAGCAGGCCGCTAATGAACACAACCCATCTGCTATAGGATTGTATGTCTACGATGTTGCAAAAACATTCAGTTCTTTCCTCAATGATCATTCTGTATTGCACGCAGATTCAGAAGAAAAAAAGCAAGTACGTCTTCAGATCAGCATGCTTGCAGGAAATGTGATCTCGGCAGGAATGGCATTGCTGGGAATAAGGGTGCCGGAAAGAATGTAACAAATTTCCTGCACTCTCTTTCGACCCTAAGCCCGAAAGAGAGTGCAGGAAATGACCTTGACACAGTTTAGATTACACTCCGTGCTATGAGATACTTTGCGCACTCTGCGGTTTCTTGGGTGCTTTGCGATACTCCTTCGCCATTCCATTTAAGCGACCTGCAGCTGTAACACTACCCTAAGCACGATGAATTCCGCAGGCCTGACGGTTGCCAGACCCATTTCAATGATCAGCTTTCCCTGAAGGATATCATTTGCCGTCATCGTTGAGTTCAATCCCACACGTACATAGAAAGCATGCTCCGGTTTGCTTCCCTGCAAAGCACCCTGCCGCCATAGACTTATCAGGTAGTTCTCGATCTGCGCTTTCAGTTTCACCCAGGTATTTGCATCATTGGGTTCAAATACTGCCCATTGAACAGAACGTTCAACCGATTGCTCTATCATGATGAACAGACGTCGAACCGGTACGTACCTCCATTCATTGTCATTCCCCGCGAGTGTACGCGCGCCCCAGACAATAGCATTACCACGACCAGTGAAAAAACGGATAGTATTGATCGATTTTCCGGATACGGGATCTATATTCAATCCATCCTGCTCGCCGGTGGGTATAGTTAGTTCAACTCCCATCACTTCATTAATATCAATATTTGCGGGAGCTTTCCATACTCCTCTAGCATTATCTGTCTGTGCGTAGATGCCGCATATTGCAGGAGAGGCAGGAAATAAGACCGGGTAACTGGCTATTGCCGCGATCAATGCATTATTATCCGGGTGGTAGTGCTGTTTCAATGACGCAAGCGTTTTTTGCTCACCGGAGGCGAGGCTGATCCTGATCTGATCATCATTATACAAAGCTGTCAGGTTTATTTTCAGTCGCGGGAAATAAACCGCCCCGAATTGCAGTGCCTTCAAATCGCTGGTGACCGAACTTCTGAACAGATCAACATCGTCTTTCCACTTCTTACTCTGGCGGAATATATCCGCCACCAGTATTCGAGATCGTAGTGAAGCGCATTGAGCTAATGCCTGATCACATAAAGAATAATAGTCTCCGGCATCCGCTAAAGCAAGGGCATCAGGGAAATTCAATAAAGAGATCCTGTCAGATTTCCCCGCCTCTTCCAGTCCCTTTAACAATGCGGCAAGTTCGGGGGCCGATCCGGTGAGATCTCCTACGGAAATAACGCAACATCTCGCTCCCCCATTGGCGAAATACAAACGCACGGCATGATACAAACAAAAGCCGGCGGTATTGGTAGTCTCCACACTCCCATCCGCTTTGACCGCAACCTGCCTGATCTGATCAGGCTTTCCAAAATGCAGTTGCAATTCTGCCAGGGAA
Organism: Terrimonas ginsenosidimutans; assembly: GCF_022012415.1. Lineage (GTDB taxonomy): Bacteria > Bacteroidota > Bacteroidia > Chitinophagales > Chitinophagaceae > Terrimonas_A > Terrimonas_A ginsenosidimutans. The sequence goes on along the minus strand of NZ_JAKLTR010000002.1, from coordinate 538,675 downwards.
CTCAGTTCAACTGATGTGACGACCACTTCGCCCGCATCATTTCTTTGTGCAACTGGTGTATAACCGATAAAGGCCGTGAATGCAGTTTCTACAGATTCAACAGAAGGCGGAAGCCTGGACACTTCTTCGATATAGACGCCGGGAGTTTTATAAACAGCCATTTCTTTTTTATTACGGGGGTGAACAAGTTCCCTTAAGGTACAATGTTTTCAGCTGATGTGGTTTTGATGAGAGGAGGCAGGTGGGGAGGTTTGAAAGTTTAGTAGTTTAAAAGTTTAAGAGTTTAAGAGTTTAAAAGTTTGAAGGGTTTCATAGATTCTAAGGTTCCATAGGTTTCACAAGTTCTAAGGGTTTATAGGTTTCACTAGTTCTAAGGTTTCTGGGTTGGTATCTCGCAAAAGGTTTGGTAGTGGACGGGGGGCTATGGGTTATTGGGGGTTTAGCTCATGATCCAATCACCCGCCGCGCGCGCCGGCCAGAAATGGGCATACGACAGCAACCGCATTGCTGCGTTTGACCGTCGTCGCCCACTTTTCAATTGTATCATTTCACAATTCCTATCTCATTCTTCCTTTTTTGATCATAGATGCAATAAAAAAACGCACCGCCCTTTTCAGGACTGCCCTCCTCCACCAGTCCTGAAAATGACGGTGACTAAGAAATTTCTCTGTTGTAAATATCGCATTAGGCAAAAGGGAATCCATGGGAAAAACACAGGATCTCCCGGGAAAATAACGGAAGTATGGCGATGAATAGACGATGGTAATAGAAGCGGAATAACTTCGCCGACTTTTCAATCTGATCCTTATTTTCCGGGGAAAGCCTGCCTTGAAAAAAAATCTACACTGATCAGTGTACTCCTCTGAGAATATATCTGCGACCAAAAGATTATTGCTGTTGCGCAGCAATGATGCAACTGCCAATAGGCAGCAAAGAAAAAGCGTCTGAGAAGATCCCAGACGCCTGATAGTGTAAAATATTGTTTGGTCCAGACTTACAGTCCGCCTGGCATTTGTTTCTTCTGTTTTAAAGAAGCAAGGCTTGGGTCCATTTCAATTGCCTTATCACACAATTGCTGTCCTTTATCCTTTTCTCCTTTTTTCTGATAGCACATACCGATCATGTACAAGGCAGATGCATTTTGTTTGTCATATGCAAGCATCTGATCCCAGTAATCCATTGCTTCTACGTATTTGCCCTTGAAGTAGTAAGCTTCAGCCAGCATATTCAGAATGTTCATATCGCTTGGTCTTTTACGCAGGATCTCTTTGATGATCGCAACACCCTGTTCGAGATCGCCGGCATTCAGATAGGCAATACCAAGGTTCTCCAGGTAATCATTGTCGCGTTTGTAACCTTTCTCTCCGGCGAGCAGGATGTATTTCAGTGCATTCTTATCTTCATGCATAGCGTAGTAGATCAAACCAAGCTCATACATCCAGTTGTTCTTGGAAGGATCAAGCTCAACGGCTTTGACAAAGAATGGAATACTTTGCTTATAGTTCTGCATATCTGCATAGCTGCGCGCGATCATATAAGGCACTTCGGCATTGGTTGGATCTTCTTTGGCAGCGATAGTGAGATGTTTCAGCGCTTCACCATAGTTCTCCTGGTCATAGCTTACTTTTCCGATAAAGAAGGCCACCTTCTCAGATGGATCAGCCTGTTTCAGTTTACCTGCATACATGATCACATCATCCTGCTGACGCAGGTTATAGGAAAGATTCATTAACTGTTTATAGGTAGCGGGTGAATTATCACCAAGCTCATTCAGCTTCTTATAGTGTTCGCGTGATTGTGGATATTTACGGAGATCAAACGTAGCGAGCGCAAGTTCAGCAATGATCTCCTTATTGTTGCGATCATAGGCGACAGCCTTTTCAAAATTTTTGAGGGATTCCAGCTTGCGGCCATTCGTCTTTTCTTCTATGCCTTTCTGGAAAAAATAATTAGCACTATCAGACGGAGCGTCTGAAGGTTGGGCTGCAGCTGTCAAACTGCAAAACAGACCCAATACGGGTAGGGTTTTTAGGATCATTGGGAGTATGGATTTTAATAGTAAGTCGTCGGATTTCGAACAATTCAACTGCCTCTCGGCACCTGAGCTAACGCTAAAATAGATCATTTATTTGATAATTAAAGCCCCTAATGGGGGCAAATTTATCAGGATCCGATATCTTAACGAGTCTTTATCAACCAATTCTGACCGGATCTGCGGGTTGAAAACATCACCTGTTCCCCAGAACTGTTGATTATCACTATTAAAGAGCTCTTGCGAGTAGGACTTCCCCTCAACGTATATCTCCCAGTCGCGTCTTACAACCGGCGTCATATTAAGAATAATCAGCAGATCATCTTCTTTATTTTTTCCACGGCGGCGAAAACTCAGTACAGATTCCTGCCGGTGGTTCAGATCCACCCAGTCGAACCCTTGCGGATCGAACTGTAGTTCGTGCAGAGCTGGTTCTGCTTTCAGCAGTTCATTCAGCGCCTGCACACAATCCTTCAATTTACGGTGTGGATCATGCTGGAGCAGCGGCCAGTTCAATTCAGATTTGTAGTTCCATTCAGTGGTCTGGCCAAATTCATTACCCATAAAGAGCAGTTTGGCTCCCGGGTGGGTCCACATATAGGCGTATAATAGCCGGAGATTAGCAAACTTCTGCCATTCATCTCCCGGCATCTTATAGACCATTGGGCTTTTCCCGTGTACCACTTCGTCATGGCTCAGGGGCAGCATGAAATTCTCATCATAATAGTACATGAGGCTGAAGCCGAATTTATCCTGTGCGCCTGCGCGCTGCAGGGGGTCGAGTTTGAAATAGTCGAGCGTATCATGCATCCAGCCCATCATCCATTTCATTCCAAATCCGAGTCCGCCATTCCAGGTTGGGCGTGTGATCCCTGGCCAGTCTGTTGCTTCTTCTGCGATGGTCTGTACATCCGGAAAATCGCGATAGATCGTTTCATTAAGATCTTTTAGAAAAGCAATGGCTTCAAGATTACCGTCACCACCATATTCATTAGGCTCCCACTCTCCTTCTTCCCTTGAATAATTCAGCTTTAGCATGGAGCTGACCGCATCCACACGGATCCCATCGATATGAAACAGTTCCAGCCAGAAACGTGCGCTGCTGATCAGGAATGATTTTACTTCACCGCGTTTGTAGTTGAAAATATAACTATTCCAGTCGGGATGAAATCCTTTACGCATATCTGCGTATTCATACGTATGCGTTCCGTCGAACATAAAGAGTCCATGCGCATCATATGGGAAATGTGAAGGTACCCAGTCAAAGATCACACCGATCCCTTCCCGGTGGAAGGCATCGATCAGGCGCATCAATCCCTGCGGATCTCCAAACCGTGATGTGGCCGCGAAAAAGCCGATGCACTGATATCCCCAGCTTCCATCGAAAGGATGCTCCATCACCGGCATGAACTCGACATGTGTAAACCCCATTTCCTTTACATACGGAACAAGCAGTTCACACATCTGGTCATAAGTGTTATATCGTTCTTCGTCACCGGCATCGGGGCGCTGCCAGCTGGCAAGATGCACTTCATAAACACTCCAGGGGGCATTCAGCGCATTATGCTTTTGGCGTTGCTGCATCCATTCCTGATCATTCCAGTCGAAATGCAGATCCCAGGTGATAGAAGCTGTATATGGCCGCCGCTCCCAAAAATTGGCGAGCGGATCTCCTTTTTCAATTTCCCGACCTTCGAATCCAGTGATATGATATTTATAAGCTTCTCCGAGTTTGAAGCCAGGGATAAAACCTTCCCAGATCCCGCTGTTATCCCACCGTGGTCTTAACGGAAACTGGTGCGGTTTCCAGTCATTAAAATGACCGATCACGGATACTTTAGTGGCATTCGGTGCCCAAACCGCAAAATACATTCCCCAGACATTGTTTACTTCCACGGAATGAGACCCGAACTTTTTGTAGATCGAATAATTGGTTCCGTTCTGAAAGTTATTGACATCCTCATCTGTCAGCATGGAATAATTCCATACAGGGTTACCCGTATCCACAAAATGTGTTTCCTCGTATTTATCTTTCTGATTCGACAATGGAAATATTTTTTCGTTAAATTCTTTTGTTTTTCTGTTACTGATCCTTCTCTTAAATCCATTTACAGGATGGTCCTGAAACAATTTATATGGATTATCCTGGTTTATGCGTCTGAGAACAACTTACGTCTTTTTATTGAAATATTAACAGCGCCGAAAGGATTCCATCCGCGATTAACAACCGGAAATCAGCATTTTTGCGTCGTTCATATAAATATTGCATATAGTACCCTGACGTATCAATATTTTGCACCCAACCAAAAACCGCCATGAGAGCCTTACTACTCGTAACACTTGTTTGCTTTACGCAATTCGCTTTTTCACAGACTTCATCTATCAAAGGGAGTGCCCGTGACACATTAGAGAAGAAAAATCTTTCTAATGCGGTCATTAGTTTATTACGACCTGCTGATTCCACACTCGTGAAATTTTCCCGGACCAACGCAAATGGAGTATTTAACATCGGTAACCTTGAAGGTGGTGAGTATATTATGCTTGTCACTTTCCCCAAGTTTGCTGATTATTCTGACAGGATCAAACTCCCTGCCGGAGAGGAGCTGAATCTTGGCGCTATACCGCTTACACCCAAAAGTCAGCTTTTATCTGAGGTGATCGTTCGTGCGAACAATACCATCCGGGTAAAGGGTGATACCACAGAATTTACAGCAGACAGCTTCAAGGTGCGCGAAGGTGCAACGGTGGAAGAGCTGCTGAAAGTTATTCCGGGCATGTCTGTGAACAGCAAAGGTGAAGTGACGGCGCAGGGAAAACGCGTTGACAAAGTGCTGGTGGATGGTGAAGAATTCTTTGGTGCAGACCCTACCATTGCCACGCAAAACATCGGGGCAAAAGCCGTTGACAAAGTGCAGGTCTATGAAACCAAATCTGAAGCAGATCAGTTAAAAGGCATCGGAGCTTCGGGAGATGGAAATAAGACCATTAATATTAAGCTGAAAGAAAGCGCGCGAAAGGGATACTTTGGACGGATTGAAGGCAGTACAAACTTTGATAACCTGAACAATGGAAAAGTTATGTTCAACAGGTTCAAAGGAAGCAAGAAGTTCTCTGTGTACGGAACGAAAAGCAATATCAGTACAGGGAGTCTTGGCTGGGAAGACCGCAACAAGATGGGTATTGAAGACGACTATGAATATGACGAACTGATGGGCTATTATTATAGTTATGGCGATGGTGACAGTGAGTTTAACGATTGGTCACTCCGTGGTTTGCCCAATGCATATACTGCGGGAGCTTTATTTGGCGACAAATGGAGAGAAGATAAGAACAAGTTGAATCTGTCTTATCTCTACAACAGGCTTGGTACGACCAATACCACGATCACGAATTCTCAAACCCTGCTGGAAGACACGACTTTCTTTAACAACTCAACGTCTTCAAGTAAAGGGCTTTCCCAGCAACATTCGGTGAATGGCAAATACGAATGGAAGCTCGATTCACTTACTTCATTTAAATACACGGCTGCTGGTTCTTATCGCCTCAAAGACAATCAGACTGTCAGCTATAGTGAAGCACTTGATGAGAACAATCAGTTTGTAAACACCAACGACCGTACAAACACCGGCAGCTCCAGCAAAAAGCAGCTGGACAACGTGTTTACCTACAAACAGCTTTTCAAGAAAAAGAACCGCCAGTTACTCACTACCCTGCGACTTGGTTTGATCGAAGATGAGTCTGATAACCTGTTGCAATCTACTACCCGTTTTTATAAAAACGGCCTGGTTGATTCTACAGATTTGATCGATCAGCAAAAGATCAATACCGGTAATTCTACCACTTACGGAGCAAAAGTTACCTTCAATGAGCCTTTAAACAACGAATGGAACCTTGTAACAGAATACAGCTTTAACAAGAATGTTTCTGAATCACGCCGGAACAGTTATGACAGAGGTTTTGATGGAAAGTATACAGAATACAACCAGACATTCAGTAACAATTTCGATCTTGATGCAACATCTAACAGCGGAAGCCTTCTCGCCCGTTACCAGGGGAAAAAGCTGAGAATGGCATTTGGTTCCGGACTGTCGGCCATACAGCTGAACATGAAGAATCTCGATAACCAGACAAAGAACAAATATAATTTTACCGGTTTCACTCCTACTGTGCAGTTCGGTTATAACCTGAAAACGCAAACGCGCATTGGCGTCACGTACCGTGGAAATACAGTGCAGCCTTCCCTGAGCCAGCTGCAGCCATTGCCGAACAACAGTGACCCGCTGAACATTTATATTGGTAATCCCGACCTTAAAGTTGGTTTCAACCACAATATCAATATCAACTATAATGACTATAAAGTATTGAGCGGAAAGTATACTTACATGGGTTTAGGCGCTACGTTCAATGATAATGCTATTACGCAATTCAGTACAGTCGATTCCTTTGGCAAGAGAACTTACAATCCGATCAACGTTGACGGTGGTTACAACTATTACCTGTATGGCGGTTGGAACTCTGGTCAAAGTCCTAAAAAACTAAATCATGAGATCAGACCTGAGATCAACGGAGGCCGCAATGTAAACTTCATCAATGGTCAGCGTAATATGAACACGTATGGTACTTACGGACTGACTTATACAGTGAACTACAACTTCCCGGAAAAATTCAATTTCAACATTGGACCATCCATTACCAGGAATATCTCCAAATCATCACTCAGGCCGACTGCCAATAATAACTACTGGAGCTATGGCGGCCGTGCATACGCTTATGTGAAGCTTCCATGGAACCTGGAGCTTGACTCTGATGCGGATTTCAACCTTCGCCAGAAAACTCCAGCTTTCTCCAATAATGTAAACATCATTGTATGGAATGCCAACCTGTACAAGAAGTTCCTGAAAGATAAGTCGCTTCGTATCGGCGTGGTTGCGCATGATCTTCTTAACAAAAACATTGGTTTTGACAGAACGATCAACAGTAACTTTATCAATGAGCAGCGTTATGACCGTCTTGCACGCTACTTCCTGCTTTCTGTAAACTGGACGTTCAACAAAATGCCCGGCAGCAATTAATTACAACCAATCCTAATCGTTTAAAAATGACTAAGCGTATTTATATAACCGTTCTTGCTGCAACATTCGGCTTTGGCGTAAAAGCCCAGCAGATCTTCCTGGATAAAGTAAGCATAGATTTTGCAAAAACTGTTTCAGTGTGGCCACTGATCAAAGAGATCGAGCCTCAATGGTATGAACAGGCAAAGGACAATATGCCGAAGGAAACGGTCAGCTATTTCAACTTTACAAGCGACGGAAATAAGTCGGTGTACAAGCGCGTCAAAGAAGCGGAGATCCCCAAAGGCATGTGGTGGGAGCCGTTTGCTGATCAGAATGTGATCTTCAATGATTATGATGCGGGTACAACCATTTCCCAGAAACCTGTATTTGAGGAAACCTTCCTGGTGACGGATAGCCTGGCGAAGATCAAATGGAAGATCACTCCCGATACACGTGTGATCGCCGGGTTTGAATGCCGCAAAGCAATCGGGATCCTGTTTGATACAGTTGCAGTATTTGCCTTCTATACAGACGAGATCAAGGTAACCGGTGGTCCTGAAAGTACAAATGGTTTGCCCGGGATGATCCTTGGCGTTGGTATTCCAAGACTGCATACAACCTGGTTTGCCACAAAAGTACAGGCACTGGGTGCTGTTGAACCTAAAGCCCTCGCTCCTGCAACAAAGGGAAAGAAAGCCAATAAGAAAGAGTTGCTGACATTATTGGATAAAGCGCTCAGCCAGGGTCAGGAATGGGGAAAGAAGATGGTGCTAGCATTTGTGATATAACGATATGAAGTTGAAAATACCGACGGCCCCGGACTCGCTTCGGGGCTGTTTCGTTTTCCGACGCAAGGCCTGACCCGCGTCAGATCGTCTCCCTGTTTGGAGAGGGCCTCCTCTCAATAATATACACCCACTACCCTTCAATATCCTTTATCTTTCTCGCCGGGTTACCTCCCACAATTACATTCGCGGGAACATCTTTAGTAACCACCGCCCCTGCAGCTACTATTGATTATCTCCCAGCGTTACTCCGCCCAGGATCACCACATGCCCGCCTATCCAGACATTGTTGCCGATGGTTATCGGATAGGCATGGCCTGTCTTATGACGATCAACGGGACTGATATTATGTCCTGCCGTATAGATGCCGACATTGGGGGCGATAATACAATTATCACCAATCCGGACTTCAGCCATATCGAGTATGGTGCAGTTATAGCCCGCGTGAAAGTTTTTACCAACATGAATGTTATAACCCAGGTCACAATGAAAGTTATGCTGAATAGATATACCTTCTCCCGCGGAACCGAACAATTCCAAAAGGATACTTTTTTTTCGTTCGTTATCATCGTAGTCTGCGGTGTTGAATTTCTGAACAAGTTTCCATGATCTTCGGAAGTCCTGTTCAAGCTTTTCATCTCCCCGCATTATAAAAGACGTCGCTTTGTCCATATCAGGTTATGTGATACGAAATTAACCTTTTGACGACTATAATTGATCTCTATCATGAACTGCCATATGCTTTCTTTACGGGCATCAAACAGAACAAAGAAAAATTGACCCCATTATATTGAAAGGAATACCCACAGCATACATGCAGGTAAAAACATCCCCATCCGGGATCAGTGCATTTTTTGCCTGGCGCAATAACGCAAATAAGTTTAGCCTTGCGTTTCAATCCTGCCATAATTGACAGGGATCAAGCTTTAGCTAATATTTACAACCGCTGTGGGATGGCTTTCAACATTGGACACAAACTTGCCTTAATTCAGAAAAAAAATTATGTATCAGCGAATCAAGAATGAGAATGATCTGTTGCATCTGAATGTGGGTACTCTATTGATTCAATATCCCTTGTCAGGTAATGCCACCGACGAATTAAATCTTTCTTCGCCTGATGAATTTGAACTTTATGAAGTGGAATCTGTGGAGAAGGATAGTGTGCGATTATTACAACTTCCATCTTTCGAACCCGGCGTGCAGGGTAAAAACACCGGTGCTACTGACGCACCCGCTCTTGTGTTAGACAGCCTTGTTGTTAAACACACAGACACATTAGTGTTGGAAAAAAACTGGTGGCAGGAAGACTATTAATATTCATTTGAACAATTTACTTGCTATAGGAACCTGTGGCCGGATATACTTCCTTATTCGCACCGATGCGATCGTCAGGTTATGGTGCTGCACTGGTTAGCGGGTAATTTATTAAAGAATATCAAACTGCTGATAGCGGTTAGCCTCTATCAGCAGTTTGATGTCTTTATAAAAACTACCAACCAATCAGATCGTCGGCTTCCCTCCTGTCACTGCAATGGTTGCTCCGGACATGTAGCTTGCTTCCGGTGAGGCGAGCAATACAAAGGCGGGAGCCACTTCTACGGGCTGCCCGGCACGTTTGATCGGAGAGCTGTTGCCGAATTCTGCTGTCTGTTCTTCGTCAAAACTTCCGGGAATGAGCGGAGTCCAGATCGGGCCCGGCGCTACACAATTTACCCTTACGCCTCTTTCGGCCCAGAGCTGTGCCAGCGCGGATGTAAAGTTCTGGATGGCCGCTTTAGTTGCAGTGTAAGGAGCCAGTATGGGTTTAGGTGTATAGGCGTTGACCGATGTAGTATTGATCACCGAGCTTCCAGGTTTCAGATGCGGCTCAGCGGCTTTACAGAGATAGAACATTGCGTAAACATTTGTTTTGAACGTGAAGTCCCATTCTTCGGCCGTCACATCCTGCAGGGATTCATGTACAGCCTGAAATGCCGCATTGTTGACAAGTATGTCAATTCCGCCAAACTCATCCAGTGCTGTCTGAATGATCTTTTCGCAATGTTTTTCGGTACCGATGTCCCCCGGAACCAGTATTGCCTTCCGGCCTGCTTCTTTTACCCAGTACTCTGTATCTTTCGCATCTTCTTCTTCATTCAGATAAGAGATCAGGATGTCTGCACCTTCGCGCGCAAAGGCGATCGCGACAGCTTTCCCGATGCCGGAATCACCTCCGGTGATCACTGCACGCATTCCTGTCAGCTTGCCGGAACCTTTATAGGATTGTTCACCATGATCTGCTGCGGGGTTCATTTTAGCTTCTACTCCGGGCATGTCCTGCGTCTGTTTCGGATAAGGGGGTTGGGGATATTGATCAACAGGATCCTGCTTTTTATTGTTAATAGTTGACATGGTAACGTATTTTAAAAGTTATAAGATCTGTAATGTTTCCTGCTCCAGTTCATTACTATATACCAATAGCCTGCCATTCACGCGTTTCTTTTATGTAATTAATGGCACTGATATCTAAGGACGTGGGAACATTCTGAGCTGAGCTGATCTTGTATAATTCTGTTATTGGCTAATTTGACCAGATCGCCCTTATATAGTTTCAAACTGCCGCGACAATTCATCATGCCTGTATAACATACGGCTTTAATGTAACATGGATCGAAAGGATCTTATCGAACGATGTTTAATAAGTAAATTTTTTGTTGCTGTTAGATACGCCCTGTTTCCAGCTTTTGAATTTGCTGATAAAACGTTCCTGATTAGTATTGACGTTGTGCAAAATAAGACGGTCAACGCCAAGCTTTTCATAAGCGTTGAATAATGAGGCAAGGCTTTCCAGTCCGGTAACGATCTCTATGTTTTTTTTGACATCTTCCACTGAAATATCTGTTGCTGCTTTGTCGAATTGCTGTGGCGTACGAAGCCCCGCCAGTATTTCTACGGGAACGAGATTTGAGCGCCACTGATCATAAGCGCCATCAATAGCTTCTTCTGTTGTTTCACCATAGCTGAAGCAAAACTGGAGGTAAATTGGTTTTCCTTTTCCTCCACCGTTATAGAACGCATTTATTTTATTTGCCACCTCATCTGGTTCTCCGGCTGTCGTGATCAATCCGTCAGCCCATGAACCCGCCCAGCCGGATGTTTCTTCAGAGATCGCTGCGCAAAACAGTGGAGGGATCACAGAAGGTCTTGTATACAGTGTTGCATCTTTAACATTGATCATTCCGCTGGCATTCACGGTACGTCCGTCCAGCAGCTCTCTTATAATTGATACCGATTCAAGAAGACGCTGGTTGCGCTGATCTTTTTCCGGCCACGGTTCACCGGTAATACACTCATTTACCGCTTCACCACTTCCCAACTCGATACTGTACCGGGAAGGAAACATTTCCCCGATCGTTGCGATCGCCTGCGCTACTATCGCCGGATGATAACGTTGTCCCGGTGCGCAAACCATGCTGAATGGCAAACCTGTGCTCTGCATCGCGGCAGCGATCCATGCAAAGGCGAAACCGCTTTGCCCCTGCCGTTCACTCCAGGGATGAAAATGGTCGGAACTATGTATTGCATCAAATCCAGCCTGCTCGGAAAGTTGGGCATACCGAAGCAGTTGTGAGGGGCTGAATTGTTCATGGGAGGCATGGTAGGCAAATTCCATTGTACTTCTCGATATTTCCCAAAGCTTCACACAAACAATGCCATTCAAATTAAATAGATACAGATCATGGAAAACCCGGATTAATAGGAAGCCGATCTGTGAGGCATGAATTTAGATGCTGCCATTACATGCAACCAACACAAATAATCGGGATCGCGGCAGGCATCTGCACCGGACTGTCTTTACTGCCGCAATTGATCAAGATCAGGAAGGAAAAGAAAGCGAACAGCATGTCTCCAGCAACGCTCATCTTCCTGCTGGTTGGATTGGCAGGGTGGATCATATACGGTACCCTTCGGGATGATTATCCGGTTATCATCACCAATTTACTTTCTTTTGTGACCAATCTTTGGATCATTTGCCTGTCAATAAAATATAAACGCCGGGCAGTAACTCACTAGCCGACCCCGTCCCACCATCAGGCATGCGCTTTGTACCTTCTACTATAGAATAAAATATTAATTATGATCAAAAGAGATGGATACCAGGTTAGCCTGTGGCAGGACTCAGTCCCGCCCTATCAAAGCGCCACTCCGGCACACACAAACTCAAAATACGATGTCATCATTGTCGGCGGAGGGATCACCGGGATATCAACCGCTCACCAATTGCAAAAAGCAGGCAAACACTGTCTCGTACTCGAAGCCAACACGCTTTGCTTCGGGACTACCGGGGGGACAACTGCCCATCTGAACACATTGCTCGATACTCCTTATACGACCATCCGCAAAAACTTCAATGCGGAAAGTGCCGCGATAATTGCAGAAGCGACTGCATCCGCTATACAATTGATAAAACAAAACATCCGTGATTATCAGATAGACTGCCACTTCGAGGAAACAAGTGCTTACCTGTTTTCCCAAAATGAAAGCGAGGATAAAGAGCTGGAAGACATCGCCGATGCTTCTATTGAAGCCGGGCTGGAGCTTCGTTTTTCCAAAACAATCCCAGTACCGATTCCTTTTACACGTGTATTCGAAGTATTGGGTCAGGCAAAGTTCCACCCGGTACAGTATGTATATGGTATCGCCAAAGCGTTTGAGCGCATAGGCGGGCATATAAAACAGGATTGCCGCGTAACAGGCGTCGAAGAGAACGAAACCCTGACGGTACAAACATCAAACGGAAGTTTCCAGTGTACAGACCTGGTATATGCCACCCATATTCCTCCCGGTGTAAACCTGCTTCATCTTCGCTGCGCACCCTGGCGTAGTTATGCCATGGCTTTCAAACTAACGGATGACAACTATCCTGAGGGACTCGCATATGACATGAAAGATCCATACTTCTATTATCGCACACAGATCGTCAATGGCGAACAATACCTGATCGCCGGTGGCCGGGATCATAAAACCGGTGAGGATATCAATACAGAGGTACGTTTTACGGAACTGGAAGCCGAGGTGCGGAAACATTTTAATATCGCAGCTGGTTCTTACCGATGGTCGTCCCAATATTATGAATCTGCTGATGGCCTCCCTTATATAGGTCATCTTCCCGGACATCCCGATCACGTCTATGTCGCAAGTGGATTTGGTGGGAACGGAATGGTGTACAGCACGGTGGCGGCTATTGCATTGCGTTCGCTGCTTACGAATGAGGAAACTCCGGTCTCAAAATTATTAAACCCTAATCGTCTCAAACCTGTTGCCGGATTCAAAAGCTTCATCAGCCACAATGCGCATGTAGCCGGCGAGTTGATCAGCCGCCTTTTCCCGGGAGAAAAGCTGGAAGAGCTTTCAGCACTGGCGCGCGGAGAAGGTAAGGTGATCACGTATGAAGGCGAAAAGATTGCCATGTTCAAAGACGATCACGGGGAATTGCATGCCATTAATCCCGTTTGTACCCATCTTAAGTGTGAAGTAAAATGGAATGGCGCGGAAAGATCCTGGGATTGCCCCTGCCATGGAGCACGTTACAACACGGAAGGAAAGGTTCTCACTGCTCCTGCGGACATGGATATGCAGAAAATGCAGGTGGAGAATTTGGCAACAGCCAAATAACAGCTACTTCAATTAGCAAAAGGCTTTATACCCCACCGTGAATAAAATTGTGGAGGAATTGACACAGCATGCACTTGCTTGCAGTGCAATTAGTAAGCAGATTTTGTCCTTGATACAAGCGTGCGTTGGTTTTCTTTCCGGGAAATCCCGGATGCATAGATTACAGATCTGATCTCACAGACCCAAAATGGTCAGTTTGCAGCTTTATTGATCCGAAAAAATTATAAGAATTTTCTGCTTCCGTTCTACCGGCATAGCGTTTGATTTTTTAATTCAAATTCAACTCACTTAAATCAAATAAGCTATGGCATCAACAAAAACAGCCCCTGCTAAAAAAACAAAAAAGAAAGTAAGCGGCTCTCAGGGCGCGGCCGAAGGACATACACAACTGGAAAAGCTGTTCCATGATAGCCTGAAGGATATCTATTGGGCAGAAAAAGCTTTGACAAAAGCCCTTCCGAAAATGAAAAAGAACGCAACAACCGAGCTGCTTCAAACAGCTATTGAAGAGCATCTGGAACAGACGAAGGGTCAGATCGAACGACTGGAGCAAGTATTTGATCTGCTTGGTAAAAAGGCACAAGCAAAAAAATGCGAGGCGATGGAAGGCCTCATTAAAGAAGGAGAAAGCATTATAGAAGAAACCGAGGACGGAAGCATGACGCGTGACGTTGGGATCATCATGGCTGCTCAGAAAGTGGAGCACTATGAGATCGCAACGTATGGCTCCCTTGTACAGGTCGCTCATACACTTGGGCTGGACGAGGTAGCAGGTATTCTGGAGGAAACCCTCGAGGAAGAAAAAGAAACGGATCAGAATCTGTCAGCAATAGCTGAGAATGATATTAACTGGGAAGCCGAGATGGAAGGTGAAACAGAGGAATAATTTTTCTTCATGATCCGATGTTTTGAGTAGCCGGGATAGTTTTATTATCCCGGCTTTCTTTTACACGTGATATAAAGTGGATCATGCGAATTTTCTGCTATTCAGCTTAACTAAGCCATCTTTTGAACTGCAATAAGCCCGGGTGTATACGGATGCACATGCGGGAGAAGATCTGTGATCAGAGCAGTTTTTGCAGTGTAGACAACAGGGCGAGAACATACTCTTCCTGTATCTTTGTCGGTTCTGTGTTTTGGGGCTCCAGACATCCCGACACCATTATTTTACCTTCGAATGCTATGGCGAAGTAAGCAAAACATTTATTGTTGGATTCCGGTACAGGTGATGCATAACCTGTAATTCCAATTCCCCAGTCACTGATGAACATTTTACAACAGTGAATGGCCATCTCTTTCGCCACTTTCTCCGACACGCAGTTCACCGCTTGTGCGTGAATGGACTCCACCTGCAGGTGCCGGGTTTTTTGTGCAAGATTAAAAGCCGTCACGCCACCCTGAAAAAATTGCGACGCATCTGGAATAGTGGAAAACGCATATTGCAGCAGCCCTGAAGTCACACTTTCCGCAGTCGCAATCGTCTTGTTTTTTCCCAGTAAACCTTTCCTGATCACCTGTGCCTGGACCTGTGGGATTATATTCATTGATCCTGATTTTAAATTGTTGCATTAATCGCTATTCGCCCGTTGCACTATTGGACGCATCTACGGGTTTTGACTGGGATGACCCTTTTTGTCTTAAAAATATTGACAGCACGATGATAGCAAAGACAGAAAGAAATTCACTTTGCCAGTTCTGAAATGATTCAAACCAAAATCTTGACTCACCCAGTAACTGGCCAAGAGTTTCCGCTGGAAGACCTTTCTGCTGCAAATGCTCATTCTCATCTTTTAAACTGCCATAAAGATGCAGCAGAAATGAGAGGAGAAACAATGCAAACAACGCAATAGTGAGCGAGTTCTTATAAACAGCAAGGATCCAGCCTCCTTTTTTCACTGGCCACGGCGCATCCTTTTTATTGCGATCCGGCTCTTTATCAACCTCCTCTTCCCCTTCCAGCTTCTTTGACTCAGACGAGCCTTTCTGCCGTAGAGAGATCGTCAGGAGTACAAACAAGGCCATCTGCAGAAATTCACTTTCCCAGTTTTCAAACGTTGATTCGATGAAATGCCCGGAGGCAGAATAAGTGCGAAGAGATACACGTTGCCGACCCTCTTCTTGCCGCTCTTTGTTATATTCATTGAAGCCTGTCAGCCATTGTACCAGCATTGCTATCAGGAAGAACAATCCGAATGTGACGGATAACCCATTGTTTTTAAAGAAGGTTCGCATACTGAGTTGATTACTGGTGTATCATCCAACAGTATACCAAAACTTCATGTGGCAGATATGAGCAGCCACATGAAGTCCTTTTTCTCAAAAATGTTCATGTGAAAGGATGATCCGCTGAAATGGGACATCCACGAGCAGGCGACTCTTCGTCAAAACCGGCACGGCAAAAAGGATATCTTCCTGCCTAAAACATGCTTTTCGAAAACCGAAAACCAATATTCAAATAGTTATTCAGATCCTTTGCCTGATCACAATAGTTAAAACTGAATTCAAACGGTCCAAGAGGCGTATCAAGCCCCAACGTCAATCCATAACCAGACAAAAACTTTTGTGAATCTCTGGGTAACTGTTGCAATAGAAAAGAATGATACATGATATTGGCATTAACGGCTGCAAATATTGCCCCGGCAATCTGGTAACGCCAGTTTACATTCAGCTTTACAAGACTGTTGGTACGTAGGGACGCGTCCTGTATCCCGGCAAAGGTGACCTGGTTGCGGAAAACGGGTTGCATTCCACCCACAACAAAATCATGGAAAAGTAACTGGGTGCTGTTGAAATTCGCATTGGCCTCTCCCTGTAACGTAATAGTATTCCTCTGCCTGAACGGAATAACATGCTGCACCTGGGCTTTTGCCCGGAGAAAGTTTCCCGTGCTGCCTCCTACTGAATCAAGGTAGTCGACAGGTATTCCCATCGATTTAAATGTCAGCTTTTGAGATTGGCTGACAATAGCGGATGGTTCAAGTAAAATATAGGTGCCTTTGCGGGGTAAGAATAATTTATCAAGTGTATTGTATTCGTACCGGAGGTAAGGTTGTACATAATTATTTCTTCCGTAAAGATCAAATAAAGATCTGGAAACCGGTTTAAGTGAAACATGTTCCAGTCGAATACCCAGTCCGTATACCTCCCTTCTTTTGTATGCAACCTGAAGCCTTGTATCGAAATAAATATCGGATTGTTTGTAGTTGTTTCCGGTTTCATCAAAATCGGTGTATTGCGAAAATTTCTGCTGTTCGCCATAGATCTCCGTAACGGAAGACAGCGGAAATTTACTTGAGCCCATGATCATGGAATGCCCGGCTCTTATTCTTGGATTTTCGGAGATGCCTGCTGTAACATAACTCACACTTGGTTTACCTATAAGATCCTCTTTGGTGAAATTTGCGATGAGCATTATCTTGGTCATGGTGCTGTAGTGCAGGCCAAGCTTCATTTTAAAAGAAGGAAATTCTTCCGTGATGATATGCAGATCAGCAACTCCGGGTTCGATAGGCAGTAGCTCATAATATAGCTTGCTGAAATATCTTGTTCCGTAAGCACGCCGCATAGCCGCTTCCAGTTCAGCAGTGTTGTAGATCCCTCCTTCATCCAGATTTAACATCCGTGAAAAATATGGCCGGCTGATCTGTCTTAAACTATCTGTAATGATATGCCTGATCTTTATACCCGCCGGTGTAGACGGTAATGTTTTCGGTGTGGGTGTTCCATAAATAGCATTTAAAGAGTCTGCCATTTTTTTGAATACAGGATAGTAAGCCTGGCCTGTTCTGACACCAATTTGCATAATTGAATCAAAAGAACTGAATGCTCCGGCAGAATAGGCGGACAATGGATGGTTGATCACATAGTCGCAAAGTTCAACATCCTTCTTACTTAATTCCTGCTCTCTGAAGAAAACAACGTTCATTAGAACCTGCATCATTGAGGTGATCGCTCCTGTTTCAGGCTGCGTAAAAGGATTTACCGTACTGCCAATCACAATATCGGCACCCATACCCTTCACATCGCTCGCCGGAAAGTTTCTGACAATGCCACCATCGACAAGCTTTACACCGTTGTAGTCCACTGCCGTGAACACACTTGGAATAGCCATGCTAGCTCTTACAGCTGTAAGCAGGCTTCCTTTATCCAGTACAACGGCCTGCCCGGTAACAATATCAGTAGCGATACATTTGAATGGTCTGGGTAGATTATTAAAGTCCCTGATATCATACACAGGATGATATAACTGATCAAATTTCAACCATAGTTCTTCTGCTTCGAACAAACCGCTTGGTGATTTGAGTTTGCCATTCTTGAAAGGCATTTCAAGAGCATACCGTCCATACTCGTCTTTCTGTTCCATAATGAACGAGTTCAGTGGCGGCCGGTTCAGCAACAGGTCGTTCCATTGTATTTTACTTGCCAGCTGGTAAATGGAATCGCCCGTATAACCTGCCGCATACAGGCTTCCGATCACGGCTCCCATGGATGTTCCGGTCACATAATCGATTTGCAAACCCGCGGAATCCAGCGCTTTCAGCAAGCCGATGTGGGCAAGACCTTTCGCTCCGCCACCACTAAGCGTTAGCCCGATCTTAGGCCGTCCCGGCTGCTGTGCCGTTGCAATTAAACCAGAAAAAATAATAAAGCTGAATAAAAATCTGACAACTGATTTTCGTGACCTCATGAAGCGGTTATGCATTATTGTGTTAAGGTTGGCTGGAACTACGCCAATGTACAAATTTTTGTATCTCCTTTTTAAGATAAGGCGGCATTAACTGCAAAAATTTGTATAGACCGGATAGCCTCGATCCTGCTGAAGTTTAATCGCTGTGGGATTATAGCTGAAAAAGTATTGAGTCAAGTTCAAGAGTGAATGCCGAAAAGCACGCTCATATGTACCCTGTTTTTAGCACTTCCGGGTTTCCGGGCCTGTGCATCCAAACCGTCATAAAAGGATAGCACGAACAAGCCGGTGACCTTGCGCGTGATGCACATGGTCACCGGCTTGTTATTATAGGCAATCTCAGAATTACCACTATTAGGTTTTGCGGCAGCGTCTTAATGCCGCTCCTGAGAATAAAGAACGTTGATCACTTACGGTACAATGGGCATCGTTTTAATAGATATTCCAGTGGACTGCTGTAAGATCCGTCGGTAGTATTGATCAGCCCGCGGCGGTTCTCACTGTAAATATTATCATTTTTATCAGTGTAAACATCTATGGCAACTCTGTTACTATAATACTGGTAACTGGCCGAATTTCCGTAAGCATATACTTTCGTCTTATCCTTGTTTCCCCCGTAGGTCGTAGACGCATTGGCTCCTCCTGAGGAGCTGGTTGTTTCAGCAGCTTTATTCTGCGTGATGCCGCCGGTGACCACATATTCCACTTCAAGCAGATTACAAATCTCATCCATTGTAGTGCCGCGAAGGGTTTCGCGGGTAATGCCTTTTTTTACCAGGATAGCATTGGTTGTCCGGGGATCAATTATGGTCAATCCGGAAGAATGCTTATTGAGATATGCATACACGTCCTCCTGTACTTTGTAACCCATCTCCTCTCCTGCATCCTGGTTGTCGCGGATAAACTGAAAAGGAAGAACGGCTACTTTATTATGATGACTTTCGAGGTTGCCTGTACCGGAAGGTGACTGGGTTGCCGGGGCCTGGTTTCCGCCACCATCTTTTTTCTCTGAGGGCAAAGATGGCTTGTTGAAGAATTCGATCCGGCCACTGGCAAAGGTGATCTTAATGATATCAACTTTCTTGAGCGTGTACGCCAGCTCTTCTCCCTGGTAAGTAAACTTGATATCAGAGTCGCCAATTTCCGAAACCTTTCCTGTAAGTTCGTCACCGTTTACTTTAAGTATAACGTCATACTTCTCCTCTTTGGCAGGAGTCTTGACTGTAGCAGGCTTTTGCGCAACTGCGGAAAAAAACAGCACACATAGAGATAGTATCAGTGATAAGCGTCGCATAACTTTGTTATTAGGATAAAGAAAATTGAAATAATAAATTAGGTATAAGTTTCATTGCTGATTTTATCTGGAGCTTCCGAGCTGGAAGTTATAGCCAATATGGAGCCCGACGAATGAAATGTCTTCATTCTGACTGTCCAGTCCGGTATTCTGATACGCGACACTGATCTCCACAGGGTTGATCCTGTACCCCGCTCTCAATGCCCAACTGAATGAAGTCTTTGAAAGATCGGTACTGGCATTGGTTGTCTTGATATGAACGTTATTAAATCCGACGCCTGCATTGGATTCCAGGAAAAAACCACCTAAAAAATAACGGTAACCGAGCAGCACCGGCGTTGTGGATAAATTGGCTTCAGCGCCGGCGGGGAGGCCTTTCACCGGGAAACGCGAATAGCCTACAGTCAGTGTTACTTGTTGGGGTTTATCACTGAATCCTAAAAATCCACGTGCATATCCGCCATAACCTGTCTTGGCTCCATCAGCCATATCAAAAACGGGAAATCCAATATGACCCGAGATCTGCAATTGATTACTCCCTTTTTGAGATTGAGCACTGGTTGCCAGAATTAGCAGGCAGATAAGTGTTGAAAGACTTCTCATACGTTTAATTGTTTTGGTATTTGGTGTTGATCATGATCGGGCGTAGGTGTAAACACGTAGCTATCCTAAACGCTGATCAAATTTAATTACAAAAATTAACTGAATAATGGGATATGTCTAAGATTTATATAAGACTCTTTTCATCCTTGTTGATCGATGTCGTTTAGTTCAATGATTTTCCCGAAAGTTCATTCGATGGCCGTTGGCCGAATATATATATATATACCTACTAGTGTCAATACCCTATACCAATTGCCCGCAATAGTTTCCATCCAAATGCGGCCATCGGCCATCGAGCTAGTGTAGGATCTCTTAACTAAACGACATTGCCTATTTGTCGTACCCGGGTTGATGTCAGCTTATGCCCAATACTGGTTCAATCCCAAAAAAAGCTTGCAAAGACTGATCCATTTTAAGCTGATCATGTTCCTGGGCTTACTGAGATCATTGTCAAAAGCTTTTTTGTTCAATAAATTAAGACTTTATTATTTTTGATCTGCTCCGACAGGCAGCCGTATTACGAAACCGGAGATTACTTCTGATACTGCGTTTGCAGACGACCATTAAACCCGGATCTTATTAATGAAAAACATCCTCAAAATATCAAATTCGTTCAGGTGCCTGATCGGCGGGGCGGCTCTAGTGTTGTCAGCATGCGGAAACGAAACGCCTGCCGATAAAAATACCCGTACAGATTCCCTGGATGCGACCGTGATCAGAAACGACTCAACTCCTCCGGTCGCCACAGATACGACCTCTGCTGAGCATTTTCCCCATACCGATACCGCTACAATCGCATTGATCAAAAATGCGCTCACTACACACTTGCTAACGGAAGATCTGCCGGCTATCCCGGGCAACCAGCGCAATTTTATGTACAGCCGGATCGATCTCAACAATGATAATCATCCCGAAATCTTCGTTGGAATGACGGGCGCCTATTTCTGTGGGACAGGCGGCTGCACAGCCTTTCTTCTTGACTACAAAGGAAAACTGATAACCCGGTTTACGGTCGCAGAATTTCCCATCGTCGTACGGCCTCATTCGACAAATGGCTGGCGTGACCTGCTTATCGGCACAGCTGCTACACATCCGTCTTTGCACCTGGTGAAATGGAATGGTAAAAAATATCCGGGCAATCCTTCTCTTGCACCAATATTTTCAGAAGTGCCAAGCGAACATTCGGCACGAATACTGACCTGTAAAGATCATGCTGAGCACTGGTTCCAATTTTGAATACGTTACTCTTCATAATGACCAAAACTAAAACTACATACTCTGCCCTGAATCGTCTCTTCGCCGGTGTGATCTGCTTGTTTTTTACAATGACGCATACGCATGCACAGGATACCGATTCAACCAAACCCATCACCGATTCAGGCTACGTAGAGAAATTCAACAACTGGATCAATCTGAAGGTAGCACTTGTCAACACTTCGGAATCTTATATTGCACAGGGAGATAATTTCAAACAGGTCCTTAAAGCGAATCCCTCCCAGATCTTCCGCACTTATCTTAACTATCGTTTTATCGCATTCTATGTTGATTATATCCCTCGATTTCTTCCCGGCAATAATGATGAAGCGGAAAAAGGAAGGAGCAAAGGTCTTGGCTTCGGAACCGGCCTCATTTTTCACAACTGGTTTACAGACCTGGGTTTTTCTCATACAAAGGGATATTACCTTGAAAATATGAAAGATCTTAACCCCGCCTGGCAACCGGGAGAGCCATACTTCCAGGTACCTGACTTTCATATAACCAGTTATGACGCGGCAGTAGGATACAATACCAATCCCCGGCTTTCCCTGGTCGCGACGTCTTCTCAAACGTCAAGGCAGTTGAAAAGCGCGGGCGCTTTTATTCCGAGGGCAACGTTTCGCTATTTTATCACGGACAACCGCACCCCCGGTCCGGGTACTACACAAAAAACAAATCATTTCCGGGCGATGCTTGGTGCGGGATATCAGCACACATTTGTCATCAGCCGGTCTGTATATGCAATGGGCGCTTTTACTCCCTATTTTGGCTATATCGTTTCATCAACAAAGACACGTAACAGTCCGCAACTGGGAGACTTCACAAATTATGGTCCGGCTTACCAGTGGGATGCGAAGCTGGGTCTGGGCTATAACGGGCATCGCTTTTTCGGAGGAGCTTATCTGACGGCAGGTTCCGCAAAATTCTCGCAGGGACTTACTTCGGCAACGCAGCAGGATGCCGCCATTTTCTTTCAACTGTTTGCGGGACTTCGATTCAAAGCGCCAAAATTCCTCGACAAAGCCTTAGATAAACTCTGATGTAACAAGAATGAAAATAGCATTCACGATATTACTCCTCATCATCGCCACCGGCATATCTGCACAAAACGGTGACACGATAAAACCTGTCAAGAAAAGATTCTGGAGAGCATCCGGAGAACTGCTGCTTACTGAATTAATGCCATGGTCATACAACCGTTTCATACGCAAGGCGGAGTTTGCCAAAGTCAATTTTAGATCGATCGGAAATAATCTTAAGCCATCCAGCTGGGAATGGGACGATAATAATTTTCAGACCAACCAGTTCGGGCATCCGTTTCATGGTAATCTGTATTACAGTTCCTTTCGTTCTAACGGACATTCCTTCTGGCAGGCCGTGCCGGCGGCTTTCGCTGGAAGTTTTCTCTGGGAAGTAGCCGGGGAAACGCATAAGCCTGCGCCCAATGACTTTATCAATACAAGTCTTGGTGGTATTACCCTTGGAGAAATGACTTATCGTGTGTCCAATAAGATCGTACATCATCCTGCTTCAGGACTAGGGAGGCAGGGCCAGGAGATCGTCGGCTTTCTGATCAACCCTCTTAACGGACTCAACCGTATCATCGATGGCAAATGGGGAAAACGTGAAAAAGATCCGGATAGTAGTATCGTGTTGCACGCCGATCTGAATGCAGGCATACGCCGTTTTGGCTTCCGCGATATGAACAAGCGTTCAAAAGGGAATAATGAATTATTGCTACGGTTTCGTTTGGTTTATGGCGATAAATACAAATCGTCAAACATTCCATTCGAACATTTCTACGCACAGGTGGAAGCGGGCAGCGGTGATTCCACCTATATGAATAATATACAGGTCAGCGGTGCATTAAAAACCTGGCGTTTTCGCGAAGATGCAAAAAGGCTTCATCTCTACTCCATCACGCTGAATTATGATTTCATCAAGAACAATGCCTTTGAATATGGCGGGCAGGGACTAACATTCAAACTTTTGTCCGATTGGAGTAAACAGAAAAAAGCGAAGTTCAGGACAGAGATCGGCAGCGGAGTTACCGTTCTTGGTGCAGTGCCGGACAATTATCTCTATTATGGAGAAGGCCGGAATTATGACTATGGCCCCGGCATTCACGTTACTGCCGCTGCATCACTCAACCTTAACGGGCGACTTGAAGCTGAGCTATATTATAAAGGCTTCCGCTTTCAGACAGTGAACGGTAACCATTCATCTTTTATCGTGAACATGCTGTCCGCTGATATCAGGGCTAACCTCACCAAACGACTCAATATTTCTGCTGGTGTAGGCCAGTATACACTGAGCGGCTTTTACCGGGATTATCCCAATGTCAGCCAGATCTATCCTTTCTCACGGTTCTCTATGGGTTACCGGCTTTGAGCAAAATGAGTTATTTTCAACAACCGATGAACAGCACTAACCGGCTTATGCATAAATTCCTGCTAACATTAATTGCCGCCCTGACCGTACTGTCACACCAATTGATTGCGCAGCAACCCGCCGCGACAGATTCAGTACACAGTGACACAACTGCTCCGCCTTCCCGTATAAACCAGATAGCAACCATTATGCGAAATGGCGCGATCAGCAGCCGCCAGGAATTTGAAGACGAGAAAAAGAAGCTGAAACAAAAACACCTGCTGGAAGCGCTTGAAGCCAGTACCATCAAAGCAAAGAACTATCTCAAACACCAACTGGATACGGCCGACATCAGGGAAGGATTACTCTCCGTCGAACGATGGCTTGAACTCTCAGTGAATGATGTGATCGGCTACCAATCCTACATCTCCTACCGCGACCTTGTCACGACCGGTAAGCTGCTCAACGAACTCGACCAGCGTATCTCAGGTATAAAACAAAGGCTGGATCTCTATGAAAAAGCACTGGTGAATTTTCGTTTTATTGCTGATTCTCTTAGTGCCGACTCTGCCATCTATTACCTACCGGCAGATTCAGCCGGAACGATGGAGTTTCTTCAACAGTACAGCTTCGTTGCTGCAAGGCTCCAGCCTGCAGACAGCATGGTAAGTAAAGCCCTTTCAGGCATTCATGCATTGCAGGGGAAAGCAAACCTGTTACAATACAAGGTAAGTGCGGATCTCGAAGAGATCGACGCTATGCAAAGGCAGACATCAAAAACATTATTCCTTGCCAGCTCCGGGCCGGAAGACCTTCAAACGATACGTGGATCACTTGGCCGGTCAAAAGATAAAACGCTGCTGCTGCTGGGTTTTTATCTTGAACATCATGCGGGGAAAGCTATCGCGATCTTACTGCTGATCGCTGCTTCTACGATCTTCCTTGTTTCGTTAAAAAAAATCGCAAAATCAAGAAACCTCCTCGATGCTGATCATAAGGGCCAGATCGTACTCAGGTATCCATTTTTATCTGCGGTGGTGCTTGTGTTCAGCTTATTCCAATTTCTTTTTCCTGAACCGCCATTCGTCATCAATCTTGCCTGCTGGTTATTCTCAGCCTTTGCGCTGGCCGGTATCTTTCGTGGTTTTGTCGTGCATTTCTGGTTTAGGTTCTGGCTGATCACTGTTGCCTTGTTCACCTGCGCCGGTATATGCAACCTGAGCCTGCAATACTCTGCTTTCGAAAACTGGCTGATCCTTGCCCTGGCTTTTGCCGGCGTCCTTACAGGATCTTATTATTTTTTCTCGCGTAGAAGAAAAGAACTAAAAGAAAAACTCATACTTACGTTCATTGGTTTGCAGATGGTGATCGAGATTGCTTCGATAGCGACAAACCTTTCAGGCTATTTTAATTTATCAAAAGCCTTCTTTGTTTGTGGCTACTGCAATATTCTGATCGGCGTGTTATTCCTTTGGACTGTCAGGTTTATCAATGAGGGTCTTCAACTGGCATCAGAAGTTTATACCAAACAAAGCCCGAAACTTTTTTTTGTCAACTTCAACAAAGTTGGTTCACGTGCGCCTCTGCTTTTATATATTCTCCTGGTAGCCGCCTGGTTAATACTTCTGGGGCGCAATTTTTACGAATACCAGTATATAGCCGCTCCTCTGAAAGAATTTTTTATTAAAGAGAGAACAGTTGGTGATTATACATTTGCCATCAGTAATATACTCATCTTCTTTGCGATCATGTTGCTGGCGGTACTTACATCAAGGATCACTTCTTTCTTTGCGTCGGAAAAACATACCAGCCATTCAGCAGGTACGCGAAAAGCAGGCCTTGGCAGCTGGTTGTTGCTGGTGAGAGTGATCATTATCAGCTCCGGTCTTTTCCTTGCACTGGCTGCTTCCGGTTTTCCGATAGACCGCATCACGATCCTCATCGGAGCGCTCGGAGTAGGTATTGGTCTCGGTCTGCAAAGTCTCGTCAATAATCTTGTCAGTGGTTTGATCATCGCGTTCGACAGACCGGTCAATGTAGGAGATTTTGTAGAGATCGGTGCACACGCTGGTGTTGTCAAAGCCATCGGCTTTCGAAGCAGTGTACTTTCATCGGGAACGGGTGCGGACATTGTCATCCCTAATGGTGATCTGTTAAATGCACACCTGGTCAATTGGACGCTTGGCGGCAATCGCAAACAAATAGAGCTGCGGCTGAATATTGCGTATGGCTCTGATCTGACCCGGATAAAAACGCTGATACTCGACCTGATCCGTGCGGACGAACGCATTCTTGAATATCCGGGGCCGGCTATTTTATTCGAGCAGTTTGGCGCCAGCTCCATCGAAGGAAAGATCTTATGCTGGGCGCGCGATTACCGAGAAGCAGGATCGTCAAAAAGTGATCTGCTGCAGGCTATCAGTACAGCTTTTGAAAAGAATGGTATCAAAATACCATTTCCTCAGCAGGATATATTTCTCCATCAGGATAAGAAAGATGATGCGGCAGAAAAAGATCAACTATAGAAATATGATCCTGCCAGAACGATCCTAAGATAAGTCTGATGTTCTGGCCAGGATGATTGGCGGTAGTCAGATCGTAAAGACGGAGTTCTAAAATATATGTCTGTATAACTCATAAATATCCCAATGATCCCTCAATTCTCCTCAGCAGAAAAGGCGGTTGCCTTTCCACCCGACAGACGTTTTGTGATCAAAGCGAAACCAACAGCGGTGATCCTGCTTATGGTGATCATTGGATCTGCCCTCCTGGCTGCGTGGATCCAGTATCTGATCATGGGACTTCCTGCTGATCCTGCTTTATCTGAGAATCCTACCGGATCAATGGGCACTGCCGGCTTTCCCGCACTTGTCAGATTCACTCACTGGATCAATTTTTTCTTCCTGATATTACTCGTGCGAAGCGGGCTTTCCATCCTGATGGATCACCCGCGCCTTTATTGGAACAATAGCTGCCAGCCCGGATCTGAATGGATAAGGTTTACACCGTTGAAGGTTCCTGCAGACCGGGTATGGACCGCCAAAGACGATGCAAGATATATCAGCCCGCTTGCAGGCTTGCCGGGATATCGCCACACAGTTGGATTAGCCCGCTGCTGGCATTTTATCCATGTTCCATTTTTTTTGGTGAATGGACTAGTATTTATTTCATTCATCTTTTTCACAGACCATTGGAAAAGACTCGTTCCTGCTTCCTGGCAAACCTTTCCCGATGCCTGGAGCATATTCGTCCATTACGCCACGTTTCATATGCCAGTAGAGCCCAATGGGTTTTATCAGTATAATGCCTTACAACAGCTTGCTTATTTCTCAGTGATCTTTGTATTACCGCCTCTCGCAATGTTATCCGGCATGGCAATGTCTCCTGCGATAGAAAACAGGTTTCACTGGTTCCCTAAAATATTTGGTAACCGTCAGGGGGCAAGGTCAGTTCATTTTCTTGTGATGGCCTCTTACCTGGTCTTCATCATTATTCATGTGGCGATGGTTGCTGCAACAGGATTAGCGCGTAACCTGAATCATATCACGGTGGGAACAGATGATCCGAATGATCCGGCCGGACTATACATCGGTGCTGTATTGATCGCCTTGCTGATAGGAACCTGCATTGCTGCACATTGGATCTCCTGGCGCCGCCCCAGGTGGCTGCAATATGCCGAAGCAAAATTAAATGGCACGTTATGGCGTCTGTCAATCAATAAACTCAAACCAAGACGGTATTTTACCAAAAAAGATATTTCTCCTTTCTTCTGGCCTAACGGTAAAATGCCGGTGTCTAAAGAATGGCAAGATCTTTCACTGGAGAATTATGCCGGTTATAAATTGAAAATCGGCGGGCTGGTTGAAAATCCTGTTGAATTGTCACTGGATGAATTGAAAGCATTAGGATCGGATGAGACCATCACCATGCATCATTGTATCCAGGGATGGTCAGGGATTGCGCAATGGCGTGGCCTGCCTTTAAAAGCACTTGCAGATCTCGTTAAACCGCATTCATCCGTTACCACCATCGTGTTCTATTCCTTCGGAGAAGGATTGTATGGCGGCACATATTACGATACGCATACACTGGACAATTGCCTCAAACCCGGGTCGATCCTCGCCTGGGAAATGAATTATCAACCACTTCCTGATCTTTATGGTGCGCCATTGCGGCTAAGAGTAGAAAATCAGCTTGGTTATAAAATGGTCAAATGGATCAGGTCTATCGAATTTGTTGAAACGCACAAAACCGTTGGGAAAGGTTTTGGCGGAAAGAATGAAGATGAAGAATATTTTGACCTGCTGGCTAATTCGTAACCTGTTAACAGGCCCGCGTCAATAAGCCTGTACGCTTTTTCCAATGAGCTGTGGGGAATTTATCGCCGGTACAAGACTCTGTATGCCGGTCTTTCTTGCGTAACCGGGTCGCATCTACCATTAACTGCAGCGATCTCTTCAACACAAACCGATTCGAAGAACAGTCACCTCCGTCATAGCAAGAATACTAATCAATAACAATGGGATAATAGATAACAGTGCCGGGTCTGACCAGGCCGAGATAATGCAACCCCGGCGCAACGCCTGGTAGTGAGACCGTCGTGAATGTCCGGCCGGGGATTACCTGGTAACTATTGATCTCCTGGTCTTTTTTATTGAAGAGTACTATCCGTTCATGCTGCCCGGCGATTGTGTGAAAGACGACCAGGCTGCTGGAACCCGGTGAACCGGAAACGATCAACCTGTCTGCGGCTGAGATGTTGATAGACTTCTCATCACTGTTCAAAGACGTTTGCCCTTTTTGCAAACACCGGATCCTATACACATGAGTGCCTGCAGACGGATACTTTTCAGTATAGATATAGTCCTGGCTACCGCTCCCGGTCACAGAATCGATCGTATAAAATCGTCCATTCAATTTTCTTTCGATAGTAAAACAGCAGCCTTGCGGGTTCATCGGCCCGCGCCATCGCAGTTTTACCGTTGCACCCTCCTGGCTGATAGAAACGTTCAGCGTAAATGGTGCCGGTGCGGGTTTACGCATGCCGGTGTCATCATGCCTGCTGGCCAATGCAAGCAGCAGCACAAAAATAAATTGCATACAGGAACAGAAAGTTTATGATAATCGCAATGATCTCAGGATAGCTTCAGGTTGAATGGATGGTTTCAGCACATATTCAAGTTCCAGCAATCTTGCCGCCAGCAGCTCATCAGCAATATCATCGATGAGAGCAATGATCCTGACTCCTGAATGATCTACTTTTTTTAAGAAATCGAAAAAACCTGGCATCGCAATCCTGGCGAATACGATCATCTTCCCGGTGGAAGAATGAGCGGTAGTGGCCGAACTGAAGTCCGCGTAATGATCAAATGTATACTTCCGGGATTGAAGCGAACCTGCTAAAATCTGTCTCATCTGCTGTACGGTTTGCTGCTCATCGGTGATCAGGGCAAGCCTGACGGCGGTTGACGAATGCAGATTGTAATAATCGTTTGCCTGAAAACCAGCATTGGGTTGGATAGGTGGTTGATACATGGTTGGATGTTTGTACAAAGCTAGTTCGCTTATTCCGGCGGAAAAGTAGAAGTAATCACTTAGTGGGTATAGAATTAATTCTACAAAGAAAGCTGGTCGTTTTGTTGACAAATGTCAAACTATTCACCCCATTTTTTTTCACATAGTAATCTCATCTAAATTGCGGACAATGTCACCATCCTTACAGTTCCTTGTTGCCGAAGATCACAGTATCGTTCGCATGGGGATCAATTTATTGATCAGGGAGATGTACCCATCCGCTTCAGTTACAGAAAGCGCAACGTTCACCGCAGCGGTCCAGGAACTGCAGAAGCGGTCGTTCGACCTGCTGATCCTGGATATCAATATTCCAGGCGGCGGATCCGCTACCATGATCGAAGCTGCCCGTCTCAGAGCTCCTCATTTGCCCATACTCATATTTTCCAGCTATGAAGAGAAGGTTCATGCCCTGCGTTACATGAAAGCGGGAGCCAATGGCTATGTGCACAAAGAATCTCCACCCGAAACGATCAAAATCGCGATCCAGAAAATTCTGAATAACGAGTCGTACGTAAGCGAAACGGTGAAAGAACAATTATTGCAAAAGCTTATCGATCCCAGTGCAGCAGTCAACGAATTATCAGAGCTATCACAAAGAGAACTCGAGGTCATGCAGCTACTGGTAAAAGGTTATTCCTCGAGCCAGATCAAACAGACATTGCATCTTCAATTATCTACGATCAGTACTTACAAGGCCCGTATATTCGATAAGTTGAAAGTTTCCAATGTGATAGAATTGGCGGAAAAGATCAAACAACTCAGTTAATGATTTCGTTCAGACCGGTTTTAAATCGTGCAGTTCGTGTTCTTCTTCTGAAGATAATGGTCATATCTTTTATGCACGGAAGTATCCCTTCGGCATACGCTGCCGATGTTGATACCAGCAGGTACCAGCACATACGTTACACAGATGAGAACGGTCTGCCTCAGAATAGCATCAAAGCAATAGCCGCGGATGAGGTTGGAAATCTTTGGCTCTGTACAGAAGATGGCCTGGTCAGGTTCAATGGAGAAAGATTTGAACAGTTCTCGCGGCATAATATACAGGTGAATTCCAGCCGGTTTGGAGATTTTCTTTATGATGGGCCGGTAAAAAAACTGTACGCGGTCAACTCCTTCCAGGAGATCGTCCGGCTTGAAGGGGGAAAAGTGCTTAACGATTCCGTTTTTTACCCGGCACGCCTCCGGGCTCTTTCACTCCACCGCAATGAAACCGCTCAGCATGACCCCCTGCCCGCCTGGCATCGCGGAGCGGGCCTCTATACGGATACTGTTGTATTCTTTACAAGCGTAGCCGCTCACTATGACTTAACGCGAAATTATATTGCAAAATACAAAGGAACGCAACTGGTATGGAAGCAGCAGGTAAATGTGGCTTTACCCGCGGATCATTTTTTCACACTGGGAGATGATCTGTTTCAGCTACGAGAGGAAGGATATATTGAAGGCTTCACGCAGGATAGCATCCGGAAATTTTCCATATCCGGGTTGACCGGGGCATTAAAAAGCAATTTCAGGATCTTCCGCAGCACGGATGGACGGAATCTGATCCTGTATAACGACCGGCAATTCTTCGAGATCACCAAATCAGGAAATACATTTTCCTGCCGGCTTGTCTTAAATGATTTCGATGCGGATCAGCATGTGATCAATTGCGCGTTTCTTTCTCCGGTAACACAGCAACTTTTTTTAGGCAGTGCAACAGAAGGCTTATACCGGTTTATCACTTCTCCTTTTATCAATAGCAGAGCAGAAACGGCACACGGTTTCAATATCTTTTACTCGCTGCTGGAATTTCAGCCGGGAAGGCTACTGACTGGTCAGGGCATGATCATCGATCGCGGACAGATCAGTAAAGACCGGAGGCCGTTGATGCCACTGGTATCTGACAAATACACGATGCTGAAAGATGCGGACGGTTTTATCTGGACAAAAAAAGAACGGTGGGTCTTCCGCCTGAATCATGATGCGACGCAAGTGCTGGACAGCCTGCTAATGAGCTCGGCCGTCAACGCGCTGTATCGTGGATTGGATAACAGTATCTGGATCGGTACGCAACTGGGCCTATATCGGATCAATGTGAAAAATGGTTTGCATACAGCAGCGCTGATCATCGAGCTTCCCTCGCATGTCACCTGTCTTGCTGAGGCGACCGACTCAACCATGTGGATCGGTACCCTGCACGGATTATATACGCTCAAACGGAACGGCTCTTCTGCATTACTTTCAACAGCATTACCCACTCAGTATATCCGTAGCATTTATACGGAAAAGTCAGGACGTACATGGGTAACAACTTATGGCGATGGCTTTTCTCTTTTTGATAACGGGCAGGCCTGGCGGATGCCATTGGACACTAAGGGTTATCTGCGGAGTAGTCATTGTATCATCGAAGATCCAGGCGGCAATTTCTGGATCCCGACGAATAAAGGTCTTTTCCAGATAAGTAAAAACGACCTGGTCAATTACAGCCGCGACAGATTACTTCATCCGTATTATCAGTATTATTCCACAGAGCAGGGCTTGAACACAAATGAATTCAACGGGGGCTGTCAGCCTTGCGGGAGCATGTTATCCGGAGGGCGCATAACGTTGCCATCCATCGACGGTGTCGTGTCGTTTATGCCTGATTCCATTGCGGGCACCTATCCTTCCTATCCGTTCACTGTGGATGAAATACTGATTGATAACAGACCGGTGTCATTGGCATCCGTGCTGAATGTACCGCGAGGTATGTCTCAACTCACTGTCAGGATCTCTACCGCCAACTGGAGCCACGCAAGCAATCTCCGCATCTTCTTCGCGCTGGTAAAAAAAGGGGAACAACCTGTCTGGTATCCTGTGCCTGATAACCGGACGATCAATCTAACAACACTACCTACAGGCGATTTTACCTTGCGTATCCGCAAACAAAACGGCTTTGGTAAAAGTAACTTTCTTGAATGGTCGATGCCGCTGCACGTGCCCGCTCCATGGTTTCTGCAACCTGTTGCATTCGTCCTGCTGGTGATCATCGCAGCTGTATTGACCTGGGGGATCATCAGGCTGAGGTTGCGGATAGTCAGAAGAAAAAATATCCTGTTGCAGGAGCAGATAAAAGAAAACACCGCAGAGTTGCAGGCAGCGCTGGAAGAACTTACGCTTTCCGAACAGACCCTTCGTCAGCAGACGAAACTGCAACAGCAGTTACTGGCGGCGTTCAGCCATGACATTAAAGCGCCAATGAAACACCTGATGTTCACATTCGAGCGCATCAGTCAGAATATTCAAAACCTGGATCCGGAGTCTTACGGTAA
Organism: Terrimonas ginsenosidimutans; assembly: GCF_022012415.1. GTDB lineage: Bacteria > Bacteroidota > Bacteroidia > Chitinophagales > Chitinophagaceae > Terrimonas_A > Terrimonas_A ginsenosidimutans. The sequence goes on along the minus strand of NZ_JAKLTR010000002.1, from coordinate 506,068 downwards.
ATTCACCGAGTCTATCTATCATCATACCCGGCGCCTTTATCACCTGATGAACAATATCCTTCAGTATATCCGCAGCCAGATGAATGGAGGACAACGTCAGATCGTGACGGTGAAGCTGGCCCGGTTGCTTGAGGAAAAACTAACCATTTTCCAGGATCTTGCCAACGAGCGTGAAACCACTCTGCGCTCCAATGTTAGCGCTGCCCTCGATGTTCAGACAGATGAACTGCTATTCTCCATCATCCTGCACAACCTGGTAGATAATGCTGTGAAGGTAACAGTGGGTGGTGTTGTTACTATCACCGCACAAAGATCCGCTACTGGTTGTGAACTCATTATTCATGATACAGGAATTGGAATGTCTGAAGAACTCATCACCTGGGTCAATGAGCACGCGGATGCTGATCCCAGACCTCCGGAGCAGGTAACCGGGCTCGGCTTAATGATCGTGAAGGATCTGGCAGCACTGCTGCATATTTCCGTTAAAGTGGAAAGCAGGCCGGGTAATACGTTGTTCCGGTTATTCATTCCCGGTTCACCTGCCTGACCACCGGCTTTCCCGATCAGTTATACAGCAGTATCCGCTTTACTTTATAAATAAGACTAGATCCTTCCTCCATTTCCTCCTTATCTCTTAGCCTGTGCTGTAGGGCACTGATAGCTGGTCTTCTTTTTGATACCAATCGGTATGAGTTCAACGGCTGTTTTAGTGCATTCGATCTGTACCATTTTGTCAAATTATGGGGAAAGTGTTGCTTTTGGGGAAATTGCAACAGCGGGGTTGCTTGAAAGGCAGTTTCAACTGCATTCTCTTTGCGATCGCGTACTTAGGTATCCGGATCCGGCATTCGCTGCTTATCCGGTCGCGGACCTTGAGGATCTTGCGCAACATATCGCTGAATCAGCAAAGTCGGACTGGGCCATCTGCACGATCCCCCTTGCGCATCATGGGATCGAAGTACTGGCTTACGGCCATGAACGGCTCTGGCTTCATTACCACCTGCTTCACCCTCCTCAGTTACCCGTTCACTGGCCTCCATGGACGTCCTGTTACGAGATCATAGAATCCTTCAGCATCTTTCTTTCAACTGAATACCTTACCCGGAAAGAGGTCTGACCTATCGGAAAAAAAAGTAAAAAGGCAAAGTAGAAAATAAAAATCGACCCTGGTAAGCAAAGAGTATTCAATGCCCGGAGTTTAGTTTTACTTTCTACTTTGCCTTTTTACTTTGATCTGTTTCAGGCAGAAAAAAGCGGGAGGATCCTCCTCTCCGCTTCGGTTGCTGATTGCTGATAGATATTTATAGATAATCGTGTTTCGGCACACGGATATATCCTTTTGAAGAGATCATTGTCGTTTGTTTGACGGAGTTCTTTTCGATGTTTTCAAGACTGGTAGGAACAACTTTCATCGCCTGGTTCTCTTTACGCACAATGCTAAGCGTTGTAATTGTTGTCGTAACAGTATTGGAATTTGGGTTCATAGTTTAAGATTGATTGTTGGACTGAGTATTAATCAAACTATGTACCATGATGCCTGATAAATAATAAGATGGATAAACCATCGTAATTACTTGTGATAACTACGGGAATACCCGGATATCTTCCGGGAAGGTATTTCAGGGTGTGTGGATTTATCGGGACAGTTGAACAGCGTGTGTAGAAATAGCCTGATAGTTTTTTCATTCCATCCGAAGGTGGAGGTTTGACCCGACTGACGCGGTCAGGCCACGAGCGCTTCCCGGTCTGTGTCCTGACCCAGTTCAGCCAATGGAAAACGAATAGCAATAAAACAACCCTGGTCGGGTGCGGCGTCAAAGGTGATCTCACCCCTGTAAAGCTCCGTTCTGCTGATCATATTGGTGAGCCCCACTCCTTTTGTACGCTGTGTCATACTGAATCCAACGCCGTCATCTGATGTTGTAATAAGAAGATGATCATCATGGACGGAAAAATGGATATCGATGTTTTCCGCCTGCGCATATTTCAACGTATTATTGATCTGCTCCTGCACAATACGAAGAATGTTCAACTTGAATTTCTCATCATAATGAGTTTCTTCGAAATTAAAGCTGGAGATGTTGATCCGCAATTCATGTACTAACATCAGATCTTCTGCAATTCCCCGTATTGAATTGATCAGGCCAAAATCATTAAGCCTGGGTGTGACAAGGTGTTTGGAGAGTTTCCTGATCTCTTCGACTGCTTTTTTCGTGTAGGTTTCCGAGGTCTTTAATAGCTCGTCCCTCTCGGCATCAGTCCTCCTGGCAGTTTGTGTATAAAGAGTGGCTGCGGCTAGTAGCTGGTTTACGTTATCGTGAAGCTCCCTTCCTAGTTCCGAACGTTCTTTTTCCTGCGCAATAAAAACTGCTTCCGTGATCTCAATCTGTTTCTTTGCTTTTTCAGAAGCCAGTTGTTGTTCATGCCGCTTGATCTGTGAGATATTGCTGAGAGAAACACTGATGCCGATCAGGTTCTGCCGGTCATCCGTGACAGGGTGCATGCTGATGTGCAGCCAGAGTTGTCCTGCATTCCTGAGACCGGGGTAATCAATTTCATATTGCAGTACTTCCCTGTTCAGCACCCGCTTCAGTGAAGAGCTGATCATTTCTTTCCTATTTTCCGGCACATGATCCAGGTAGCTGCCACCTGCTACGAGTGGGTGTCCCATGATATGATTGGAGAAGGTGCTGGCAATTCCGTTGAAAGAGATCAACCTGTATTCAAGATCCATCAGAATGAACCCAACATCAGTATTGTTGAAAACGCCACGAAGGTTAGCTTCCGATTTCGCAATTCGCTCCTGCGATCTTCTCTGCTCTTCATTGTGCTTCTCTTTTTCCAGCAGGAGGCCCAGTTGAAAAGTTTGTCCGATACTGGCAATTTTATATTTATTGAGCCGGTATGCCCATAAACCACCGATAAAAAAGACGATACCTGCCAACAGGATATGGATCACAAATGTTTCAACATCCATATAAGGCATTGACGTAAAATAAACATCGCTGGCACCGGAGAACTGCAGATAGCCGAATAAGGCATGGTGGGCGATCACAACGATCGTGAGAGGGATCTGCAGCCGCCAGTTCTGGTAAATGATCAGTACTGCACTGCTGATAAAGGCTACAAAGTGCATTTCGAACATGCCATGCATCTGGTAGATGAATTGCGCCATGAATATACCCAATACAACACTCAGCACATACTGGTAAGCATTGGAGTTTGGCAGCAAAAGCCGTGTGGAATAGAAGGCAAGCAACGCTAAGCCACCGATGCCCGTCGCGATCAGCCATGTGTCATAAAAGAACGCAAGGCAGAGTCCGAATAAGAAATAAGCCGCCAGAAAATAATGAATTGTTTTGTCGGATGATTTCCGGTACTGCAGTAAAATGTTCTGAAGATGCTGCGATTCTGCGTTCCGCTGATCAGATCTTTCTTCTGTGATTATTGTTTGTTGCATGTCGGAAGTTCACAGCCATAAGCCTTAAAAGCCAACGGACCGAATGGAAGATTGTTTTTATGAAGCAGCAGCGAATCAATGGCCATCTGCGCATAATTCGTTTCCGGATCTGTGCAGTAACGGCTTTTATTATAATTACCCCGGAAGAATAATTTATTCTGTTCGATGATCACTGCCTGCGGCGTGGAGTATACCCCGCAGGTAGTGGCAAGGGTTGTATCGAAAGAAACTGGCAGTTTGAGGTCGAACCTGTCCTGTATATCAGCCACTGAGTAACGTTGATCGGGATTCATTGCCACAATGGCGAAATCGAGCGCGTTACCATAAGTGGCGACCAGTTCCTTGAAATGCCTGATGTTGAACTTTGAACAGGGGCAGTCCGGGTTAAAAAAATGGAGAAAGACAGGCTTCTCGCCGTTCATGTCAAAAGGTAATGAGATCGCTAAACTTGATCCTGGCTGTACTTGTTGGTAGTTTGACGGAACCGCAGTAGGTAACTGATATTTCAGCTCATGCGTCCAGAAAAGCCAGGAGATGCCGGAAAGACTGATCCCTAAGATCATCGCCAAAAGAAGTTTCCTCAACAGGTTACTTCCAGGCCGTTGCCGGGATGGTTGGTTCATGGTGGTGTCGATTAATGGAATATTGGATGGTCTGCATCGCAAACATACGACAGAATAATCACTTTCGGTCAAATGCAGGTCGCAAAACTACCCGCTGGGCGTGACAGTTGCAAGATTATTCCATTAAATCTTAATTAATGATCCGGCTATGGTGCTCAAATTGCCACTATGCCGGCAGGAATAGCAGTGTTTATTATTTCGCTTTCATTGGTGGCGGGGCATATGCACCAGTCTTGATCCAGGTGATCCAGACCTTTTTAAATTCTTCATGGCTTAAGGGCGGCAGCGTTCTCCCCTCACCCGGGTTCCAACCCGCTTTGACGAGACCATCATCTGCATGCTCTATCAATTGTTGCATTGATTTGTTCCCATTCGTCCTCGGATTTACCAACTGCTTTGCCAGTTGGTTCGGTGTACGTCCCTCAAAAACCATTTTCATATTTGCGGGAGGTAAGTGCCAGTCGGGATGACCAGGCGGTTTATTCAGACCTTCGATATTTGTTGGCTGGTGACAATTAGTGCATTTCATAGCGTAAAGACCTTTTCCATCCTTACCGCGCTTCGGCAGCATTGCATGCAAATGGCTGTCATCTCCCTGCAAAGGGACATCCCCCGAAGGATGGCAGTTCATACACCGCGGACTCATTAATACCTTATACACCTCAGCGAAAGCTTTAACTGACGCTACACTATCCTTAGCATTGAGTTCCGTTTTCAAGAATTCCGTATGAGCCTGCCCCACAACGGAGTTCCTGATCAGGGATTCACTTTTGAATCGGAAATTCATAAAAATGATCAGTGATGAAAGAAGCAGCAAGATGGCCATTGTCCTGACGGGAAGTATATATCGTTTTTTCACTTACGTAGTAGTTTATGTGGATCATTAGTATCAGAATGAATAGTCGGGACTATGCATCCTGCCGCTGTATTTTGGCGGCAGCATGGATCGCTTCGCGGATCCGCAAATAAGTTCCGCAACGGCAGATATTACCAGCCATGGCGTCATCAATATCCTGGTCAGTTGGATTTTTATTTTCCTTAAGCAATACTGCGGCAGACATTATCTGCCCTGCCTGGCAATACCCGCATTGAGACACGTCAAGATCCAGCCACGCCTTTTGCAGCGGATGCGTGTGCGTTTCGGATAGACCTTCGATAGTAACCACTTTCTTCCCTTCCGCCCGGCTTACTTTTGTTACGCAGGAGCGAACAGCTTCGCCATTAAGATGCACTACGCATGCCCCGCATTGGGCCACACCACAGCCATACTTCGTTCCTACCAGGTTGAGCGTATCTCTCAACACCCACAGTAATGGTGTATCCGGATCAACATCTACATTATGCTCTTTCTTATTTATTGTCAGCTTGATCATAGTAAAAATATAAGTGATGAAAGATGAGATTAAAAAGCGCGTTTATCGGTTACAGGAACAGCAAATGGTTGCTGATATAAACGGTTCCCCAATGTTTTGTACAACGCATTGGCTACTGCCCCAAACACCGGGGGAAACGGAGGCTCGCCCAACCCGGTAGGATCAATATCATTTTGCACAAAACTCACGTCGATCTTTTTGGGTGCTTCGTTAATTCTGATGATGCGGTATTTATTGAAGTTGTTTTGCTGGGCAACACCATCTTTGTGGATCAATCCTCCATAAAAAGCATTACCAATACCATCCACAACAGCTCCCTGCACCATATTGGTAGCTGCATCAGGATTCACTACGATGCCACAGTCCATTGCACTGAACACTCTTTCAACATAAGGTTGTCCGTCTTTCATCACCATATCCACCACATGCGCTGCATAAGAACTATGACAGAAATAGGCAGCCACTCCACGGTTATACTTTTTATTTTCAGGTTTGTTCCATCCTGATTTGTCCCTGATCAGCTTCAGTACACCGGCATACCGGTCAGCATCATACTCATTGTTCTTACCCACAGGCGTTTCTTTTGCCCGCTTCAGCAATTCGAGCCGGAATTCGATCGGGTCTTTACCCATTGCTTCAGCTACTTCGTCCAAAAAAGATTGTTCTGCGGCTGCATTGAAGTTGGAACGTGGTGCGCGGAATGCACCGGTCGTAATATTGGAAGGGATCTGCCAACCTTCTGCTAAATAATTATCTACAGCTCCGGCAGGAAATCTGTTGGCATGAATGGGATGTTCCGGAATGCCGCCGCCTTTTACATGAAAGGCGATCAGGTTCTTATTGGCATCGAGCGCCGCGCGGTAAGTAGCAGTATACATCGGGCGATATACGCCATAGGTCATATCATCCTCCCGCGTGTACATGAGCTTGATCGGCGCTTTCACTTTTTTTGAGATCAGTGCTGCTTCCATCAGGTAATGTCCGTAAGCTCTGCGGCCAAAACCTCCTCCCATCCGGGTCATCTGGATCTCGATCTTATCGGCGGGAAGATTGAGCAGTTTTACCAGCGTTGGTTCCGTCCAGCCCGGTGCCTGGAGCGGCCCTACGAGTAAAGCTTTTTCGTCTGTTACATGGGCAAAGAAATTCATCGGCTCCATGCAGTTGTGCGCAAGAAAGGGTGCAGTATAAGTCCGTTCGATGATTTGTGCTGCATTTTTAAACGCCGTCTCCGGGTCGCCATCTTTTCTTAACTGTTGCGCAGGCTTATCAGCGAATTCGCGCATCTTCTGGTATTGCCTGTCGGTGTTTTCCAGCTCTCCCGGCACAATTCTTTCTGTTTTTCCATTCCGGCCTCCTGCATAATCTTTGGTATCACCGGCGGCTGTCCATTCCACCACCAGTTTTTTCCGGGCATTCATTACTTCCCAGGTCGACTTACCCACCACTACCAGCAGGTCATTGAATGTTCTTGTATCAAATCCTCCCTGTTCAAATCCATCTTCAAACAATTTCAATGTGAACACATCTTTCACGCCCGGCATTTGCAGGGTTTTGGAAGCATCAAATGATTTTAGCTTCATACCGATCGCCGGAGGATGTTCGATCATCGCGATCAGCATTCCTTCGTGTGTATAATCAAGACCAAACAATGGTTTACCCGTTACGATCTTCTCTCCTTCAACGTTCTTCTGCGAATGCCTCACTACATTGAAGCTCTTTACGTCTTTCAGCTTGATGTCTTTCGGAACCGGCACAGTTGCTGCTTTTGAGGCAACATCACCATATTTGGCAGATTTTCCCGATTTTTCATGAAAGAGCATTCCTGCTTTGGTAGTGATTTCTTCCACCGGTACACCCCATGTTTGTGCGGCTGCTTCTTTCAACATATGACGTGCTGCGGCTCCTGCCTGGCGAAGCGGCCTCCAGTACATCCTCACCGAATTACTTCCCCCGGTAAATTGCGGGCCCAGCTTCACATTGTCGTGCGGGCCCATTTCTACGATCACTTTCTTCCAGTCAACATCCAACTCTTCCGCTACGATCATCGGAAGCGAGGTCATTACATTCTGCCCGAATTCCGGATTAGGACAAATGATCTTGATGAGATTGTCGGCCGTTATTTTGACATAACCGTTTATCTCATTCCATTGCTCGGGAAGATCAATGTTTCCGAGTTTTTCAGCAGGGCTGAATCTCGTCAGTCCGCTGAAATGGATCATCAGACCTCCGCCAAGCAATGCGGAAGATCTGAGAAACGCCCGCCTGCTATTAGTTGAATTGCCCTTTTCCATATTGACTGTGTTGAATTATAAGGTTTGTATGTGATGTTATTGCCCGTAATTGTCTTGCACCAATTTAGCTGTTATCCTTTTCTGATCAAAAGTTACAATAAAATATGTACACACGATTCATCAGGATCAGGCTTCATCTGAAAGAAAACAACCTTTTCAGGACCAGCCAGCCTGCTTCCGGCAAGCAGGTCCACGCAGATCTCCCCTGATCAGGGCGCGGATGTACAGATTGGTTACTGATCCAAATTTCTTCTTTCAACCGAATTGATCAGCTATACGAATTACAGGATTTTCTACCATTATTACTGATTGCCTCGGATTCTACCCGCCAATGCTGATCATGCTGCGATTGATCAGCTCATCTCCTTTTAATTCATCTATCGGACTGTTTCCGAACTGACCGCCGAGTTTTGCTGCTTTCGCAAGAATATTATTCCTGATCAACGGTTCCAATGGTAAGCCATTTCTTAGCGCAGACAGCAGATCAGTTTCGTCTTTCGAGAACAAGCAATTTTTCATTTTCCCGTCTGCTGTCAGCCGCATGCGATTGCATCCTGCACAAAACGGTTCGCTCATGGTACTGATCACGCCGAAATTTCCGGCATGTTCCGGAATATGAAAGACAGAACTTGTCGAATGCTCTGCAACGGGTAATTGCTCTATCTCATAAGTGGCGCTGATGAGGTCAAGCATTTCTTTTCGCGAAAATACCTGCGCGCCTTTCCACCGGTTGCCTGCAAAGGGCATGAATTCAATCAGCCTGATCTCAACAGGTTGCTCTTTTGTCCATTTGATGAAATCCAGGATCTCGTTTTCATTTACACCTTTCATCACTACCATGTTTATCTTAACATTGAACCGGCGTTCAATAGCAAGATGGATATTCCGGAAGGTCTGATCAAACAGATCCCTGTGTGTAAGTTCACGGAACTTTTCACGGCATAACGTATCGAGGCTGATATTTAAACTATTGATACCAGCGGCTTGAATGTTGTCCAGTTCACGATGCAGCAATGTGGCGTTAGTGGTCAGGCTCAATTCAACCGGGAGTGGCGATAATCTATTCAGGATCGCATTAAAATCGCAGCGTGCCAGCGGCTCACCACCCGTTAGCCGGATCTTGTTTACGCCTAGTGATACAAATGTTTTCGCAATTGTTTCAATCTCCGCTGGCTGCATCAGGTGGGCCACCGGCATAAAATGATAGTGTTCTTCGGGCATACAGTATGCGCAACGCAAATTGCAAAGATCCGTAAGGGAGATCCTTAAGTAAGTGTGCGCTCTATCGTAAGTGTCAACAATCATGTTTTAGGTGCGGATAATAGTGCGGAATTGAATGATTTACTGCTGCCTGTCCTGATAATCACTAAAGTTGCCGTAAATATTTCGCCCCCGGCTTATACATATTGCGGTATTTACTGCCAAAATTCCTGATCCTGGCTTTGGGAACCCGCCGCAGGGGATAAAAACACTAAATTCGGTCATTAAATCGCAGATGTCATGGATAATATGAGGCGTTTCGAGACCGTAACCGACTACAACTTATTCAATAAGAATGAGACACTGCACCCGCTGGTCAGTGTGGTGGATCTTTCCAAGGCCGATCCCCGTTCAGGTTCAAAAATGTATTTCGGTTTTTATACGATCTTTTTGAAAGATGTGAAGTGCGGAGACCTGACCTATGGGAAAAATCTGTATGACTACCAGGAAGGCACGTTGGTGTTTCTTGCACCGGGCCAGGTGGCCGGACTGAATAGTAATGGTGAGATCTATCAGCCCAAAGGACACGCCCTTGTATTCCATGCCGATCTTATTCATGGCACGCCTCTCGGAAAAACAATACAGAATTATTCCTTCTTTTCTTACTCAGCCAATGAAGCGCTTCACATTTCTGAACGCGAAAGAAAACTTGTACTGGATTCCTTTTCAAAGATCCAGTACGAACTGGAACACGCGATAGATAAACACAGCCGGAAACTGATCGCTTCAAACATAGAGCTCTTCCTAAACTATGCACAACGGTTTTATGACCGCCAGTTCATCACGCGCGAAAATGTTAATCATGGGATACTGGAGCGCTTTGAAAACTTACTGAACGCTTATTTCAAAGCTGACAAGGCCCAAACGCTGGGACTACCCTCTGTGGCGTATTGCGCCGGCGAACTGAATCTTTCTTCAAACTACTTTGGTGACCTCGTAAAAAAAGAAACCGGCAAGACCGCGCAGGAATATATCCAATCCAGGATCATAGATGTTGCTAAGGAAAAGATCTTTGACCTGAGCAAGTCCATCAGCCAGGTTTCTGCAGAGCTGGGATTCAAATACCCTGAGCATTTTACAAGGCTATTCAAACAGCGCGTTGGCATCACGCCCAATCAATACCGGAATTCTAATTAGCCGCGCAACTCACGACAATTGAGTGGCGTGGGTTCCCGCTGATGGACGCGGATCAAGGCGCTGATGCGCAGATGATTTTGTTGACAGAAATTCATCTGCGTATCTGCCTGGTTATATCTGCGTACATCAGTCGGAACCCTACGCCATAGCGAAGCGACGGCCGCAACACGTGCCAAACTTCACACAATCCGCTATAATGGCAGGTAAAACCGGAATCTGTATAATGCCCGGCAACCAGATTGGCTGGACCTTTGCTCTTCATAGATCTTATACACAATGGAAACAATACTATTAAACAATGGAGTGGAGATGCCGGTGCTTGGCTTCGGTGTATTTCAGGTAACTGATCCCGCGGAATGTGAACGCAGCGTTTTGGATGCAATCGATACAGGTTATCGGTTAATTGACACGGCAGCTGCCTACGGTAATGAAAAAGCGGTAGGAAGAGCGATCAAAAAAATTGGGATAAGCAGAGAAGATCTTTTCATCACGACGAAAGTTTGGATCCATGCTGATGGATACGAAGGGACTAAAAGATCTTTTGAAAGATCACTGGAACGCCTTGGCCTGCAATACCTGGATCTTTATCTGATGCACCAGCCCATGGGTGATGTATACGGCACCTGGAAAGCGATGCAGGAGCTGTATCGTGAAAAGAAAATACGGGCAATTGGCGTAAGTAATTTCCACCCGGACAGGTTGATTGACCTGATCGTTCACAATGAAATTGTACCGGCTATCAACCAGATCGAAACACACCCCTTTCATCAGCAACTGGAAACACATCAGTTTCTCAGCGAAAACAATGTGCAGATTGAATCATGGGGACCGTTTGCAGAAGGAAAGAATAATCTTTTCTCCAATGAGCTATTGACATCATTAGCCGGAAAGTATCATAGATCTGTTGCACAGATCGTATTGCGCTGGCTTAAACAACGCGGTGTGATCGCTATTCCGAAATCCGTCCGAAAAGAACGGATGGAAGAGAATTTCAACATTTTTGATTTCCATCTCAGTGACGAGGATATGGAAGCGATCAAAACACTCGATACGAAAGCCAGTCTGTTCTTTGATCACCGTGATCCGGCCATGGTGAAATGGCTGGGCGAACGTGAAGCGATCGATTAGTTACCGGTTCAAAATGCAATGTTGTTTAGTTAAGAGATCGTCCTACACTAGCTCGATGGCCATCGGTCATCGGCCATCGAATGAACTTTCGGGAAAATCCTTAACCAAACGACATTGGATCAACATGGATGCCTTTTGCGCGGGAGAAGACTTCTGCCATGGTTCAGGCATTCTCTGGTATAGAAATAAAAGAATTAATTCAAAAGAAAATACAAGTGAGATGGAAAAACGAATACTGGGAAAAGATGGATTGGAAGTGTCTGCCATTGGATTGGGATGTATGGGACTCAGTTTTGGTTATGGGAAAGTGACAGAGAAGCCTGAAGCGATCAGGCTGCTGCGGGCAGCTTATGATAAAGGCGTTACTTTTTTTGATACAGCTGAATGTTATGGACCTTTTACAAACGAAGAAGTATTGGGTGAAGCATTGCAGCCATTCCGGGAAAACGTAGTGGTCGCAACAAAATTTGGCTTTCAGGATGGCGATTCTACAAAAGGTGTAGATAGCAGCCCGGCAAGGATCAGAACAGTCGTGGAAGAGTCGTTGAAACGATTAAAGACAGGGTACATCGATCTGTTATATCAACACCGTGTTGATCCGAAGGTGCCGATAGAAGACGTGGCTGGCACTGTAAAAGAACTGATCAAAGAAGGAAAGGTCAAACATTTTGGTTTATCAGAAGCCGGTGTTGACACGATCCGTAAAGCACATGCGGTGCAATCAGTATCAGCATTACAGAGTGAATACTCCTTATTCTACCGTGAGCCGGAAAAAGCGATCATTCCCCTGTTAGATGAATTGGGGATCGGCTTTGTGCCCTTCAGTCCTTTGGGAAAAGGTTTTTTAACAGGTACGATCAATGAAGACACCAAATTTGAAGCAAGTGATTTCAGGAATATCGTACCAAGATTTTCAGAAGAGAACCGTAAAGCTAACCAGGCACTGGTGGACCTGGTAAAGAAGATCGCGGTACAAAAAGAGGCGACGCCTGCTCAGATTGCACTGGCATGGTTGCTGGCTCAACAACCCTGGATCTCTCCTATTCCCGGCACGACGAAACTGTATCGCCTGGAAGAAAACATTGGTGGAGCAACTATTGTGTTGAACAGTGATGATCTGGCCACTATCGATGCCGCATTGAAGAATATTGAAATCGTAGGCGCACGATATCCGCAGCATTTGCAGGAACGGGTGGGCAAATAGAGAGCTGAGATTATGCGGTATGGGAAGTGAGAATGAGAAACATTGACCGGGCAATATACTATGCGCCAGTTGGCTGATCGCAACAGTCCGGAGCATCAGTAACGCATCATATATAAATTGGAGAAAATGAACAATCGATCAGTTAAATACCTGGCTGCAGTTGGATGTGATCGGGAAATTTTCAAAAAATAAAAACTGATCATGGCAAAAAACAAAATACTTCTTGCACTGGCGATTGCTTTGAATGCAATTTATTCTACCGCAAACGCGCAGGTTACTTCAACGGAACACAGCATGCTTAGCCCTAAAGAACAGAGCCTGATCGGCATCGGCGCTTCAACAGGAAAAGGCGATCTGTCAAAATTGAAAACCGAACTGAATGCCGGCCTTGATGCAGGTCTCACAGTTAATCAGATCAAGGAAGCGCTTGTCCATGTGTATGCATATGCTGGGTTTCCGCGAAGTATCCGGGGATTACAGACTTTCATGGCAGTAATGAATGAGCGTAAGACAAAAGGGATCACCGACAGCATCGGTGCTGAGGCGTCACCTGTCAATGATCAACGCAGCAAATACGAACGGGGTAAAGCGATATTGGAACAATTATCCGGTGTGCAGGAAAAAGGACCAAAATCTGGTTATGCCGCATTTGCACCGCAAATTGAAATTTTCCTGAAAGAGCATCTCTTCGCAGATATTTTTGAACGCGATATACTGACTTATAAAGAAAGAGAACTGGTTACGGTATCGGTGCTCAGCAGCATCGGCGGCGTGGAGCCGATGTTGAATGCACATCTGAACCTATGCCTGAATGTAGGACTGACACAGCAACAATTACAACAATTTGTGGAAACCCTCATGCAGAAGACCGGTAAAAAAGAAGCGAAAGCCGCGCAAAAGGTTTTGGATGAAGTCCTGAAAAATAAAAAGTAACATCTTACACTTTTCTTCCCATGCAGGTACCCCTGTTAAAAATTCATTGGAATATAATGCCGGATGCTACAGGGAATGCTAAACACACATTAAACAGTACGAAACCAATATGAATAAAATAACAAACTACACAGCTTTAGTTTTCATTGTAACGTTCACAGCTTGTGATAGCAAAACGAAAACTGAAAATACTGAAACAACCAGCTTGAATAATATGATTTTTCCCAGGGGTGAAAAAATTACTAATAATAATTTCACTGGCACAGCATGGCTTAGCAATTTGATCCAGTCGGACAGTATCAATCAGAATTCTGTAGGGAATGTTACGTTTGAGCCGGGCGCCAGAACAAAATGGCATGCTCATCCGGCGGGGCAGATCCTGCTGGTCACAAATGGTGTTGGATATTACCAGGAAAAAGGTGGAGTCAAGAAGATCCTGCGCAAAGGAGACGTTATCAAATGTGCTCCCAATGTTTCACATTGGCATGGTGCCAGTGCGGATACAATGTTCGTTCAACTCGCCATCACAGGAAGGGAAAAAGGAGAAACGGTTTGGATGGAGGAAGTAACTGACGCAGACTATAATAATTGATGCCGGTCTTAGGACCTTCTCTTCGCTTAAATATGGTTACTATGAGACAGATCGTGCTTTCAATCTCTGCACTAATAGCATGGATGATATTGTTGTCGGGCTGTTCGGCAGCTCAAAAGCCTGTATCGGAAGACCGGATTCTGATCGTGTACCTGTCGCGAACAAAGAATACCAAAGCTGTCGCGCACATGATCCATCGAAAGCTTGGAGGCAAGCTGGTGGAAATAGAACCGCAGAAACCGTATCCCGAAAATTATCAGGAGACGGTTGAACAAGTTGCGAAGGAAAACGAAACTTCGTACCTGCCACCGCTGAAGACTAAAATAGACAGCATCGAAAAATATGAAGCCGTGTTTGTAGGGTTTCCGACATGGGGGATGAAACTACCACCACCGATGAAAAGTTTTCTCAGCCAGTATAATTTGAAGGGGAAAAAAGTAATCCCCTTTAATACGAACGGAGGATATGGTACAGGCTCCAGTTTTGAAACAGTGAATGAACTTTGCCCGGAAAGTGAACTCTTAAGAGGATTATCCATACGCGGAGGCTCGGAACGGGACGGAGAACTCTTTGTTATGCATGGAGAAAAGGAGAAGGATGTAGATGGTGAAGTAACAAAATGGTTAAAAACCATCGGCCTGCTTGAATAGCGGGCCGATGATATATCCTCCTCATGAGGACGTGCTATTGGATTCGCATCTTGCCGCCCCGACGACGCTTAAGCAACGGCATTTCACTGACGGCACCCCAAATTTTATCATCAGAAGCCTTTTAAAAAATCACGGGTTTACAGGAAGCTTCCGAATGGTTCGCCAGACAAGGCACATAATTGCAACGCGTGATTACGTTGAAAAATACGTTACGGGCAACCAGAGTTCTATCACTTGAATACCGCCTCCCATTGCTCCAGATACCCCGCGATATAAGCCGCTTGCAACTCCTTGGTATCGTCATCATAATGCACGTGATCCACAAACCGCCGGTTACCCATGTTTTTTGTGAATGAGTACAGGTCCAGAACACTGATGCCTGCCTTTCTAAAAACGTCATCCGCAATGGCATTGAAGGCTTCGAGGTCTGTTGCCAACCGAATAAAAGCTTTATTCTTTTTATGGATGGAATCAACCACCTGTGTACTTCTGATCCAGATCATTGGAATCTTTTTTTGCTTTATGATGTTGACGATCTCTGTCAGATTCCTTCTGTACTCAGCAGAATCAACAGCAAGCGCGCCCGTTGCTGTATCTCGTTTGATATCGTGCAAGCCACAATTAAGGGTGATCAGATCAGGATGAAATTTTCCGTCCGCGAGTTTATAGCGAATATAGCTGAGAGCCATCCGGGAATTGCCAATATTAGAACCCTTGGGTATATCAAGGTTCTGCATTCCTTCTCCATCGTCCTGCTTTCGGATAATGGTGTATTTTCCTTTTACCATTTTCTCCAGGAAAGGACTGTATTGCATTGAAATACTATCACCCAGCAAAAAAAGTTTCTTCGGTTTGTCTTGCCGGAATGCCATGGCTATGATCGCAAGACAAACCAGGCTGATTATTCCCTTCTTCATATTTATTTTTTTATTTCTCTTGTATAGTCAACTTGTTTATTTCCCATGATAAATGTCAGCTCGCCGCCTTTAACCAGATCCGCGTGAGTTATAGAACTGCTATGATATTGCTTTCCATTTAACAGGATTTGCTGAATATATTTGTTATTGGCATCAAGGCCTTTGGCATTTATGACGAAAGACTTCTCTCCTACCCTGATGGTAGATTTTTTATGCAATGGTCTGCCGAAAACATAGGTCGCTGAAACAGGATCGACAGGATAAAAACCCAGTGAACTGAAAATATACCAGGCGCTCATTTGCCCGCAATCGTCGTTTCCGCTTAAACCATCCGGCTTGTTAGTGTAGAATGAGGGGATGATCTGCGAGATCCTGTCTGCTGTCTTCCAGGGCTGACCAGCTAGTGTATACAGGTAAGCTACATGATGACATGGTTCATTCCCGTGTGCATATTGTCCGATCAACCCGGTCACGTCCAGCGTCGATCCGTCGCCATACACATGGGACGGTTGTTCGAACAGCGAATCTAGTTTTTGAAGAAAAGCCTGCTTTCCGCCCATCAGCGCGATCAGGCCGGGAATATCATGTTGAACATGCCAGGTATATTGCCAGGCGTTACCTTCCGTGTAGTCTCCACCAGCTGTACCGGCATGCGACAATTTAAATGGATCAAAACCCTGAACCCAGCTGCCATCCGCGTTTCTTCCACGCATAAAAGCCGTTTCTTTATCGAAGAGGGTTTGGTAGAAAGAAGCCCGTTTCATGAAACTGTCACTCAGCTGCGTGTTCCGGGACAGTGCCGCCAGTTTCGCCACCGCATAATCATCATAACTACTTTCCAGCGTTTTTGACACTGCTTCCCGCGTAGTTATGTCTGACGGGTAGTAGCCATGTTTCAGATAGGTTGTCCAGTCAGAACCTTTATGATCAACCATTGAGCTCCGGCGAACGGCATCGACCGCCTGTTGTATGTTATCAGTACAGATACCTTTAACATAAGCCTCCGCTAAAGTTGGGATAGCATGATTGCCGATCATACAATAATTCTCATGCCCCCACAACGTCCATATCGGCAAATAACCCTGTACGCTGTCATGCGCAAGCATTGAACGGACAATGTTCTTCGTCTCTTCCGGAAGGATAATAGTAAAAAGAGGATTCAATGCACGAAAGGTATCCCAAAGGGATAACGTGGAGTAATAGACCTTGTTGCTGGCGTGATGAACTTCATTATCAGCACCGCGATACTGGCCGTTCACATCGGCAATATTATTAGGGGCAATAAAGGAGTGATACATGGCCGAATAGAAGATCTCCTTCTCTGCTTTGCTGCCCTCTATCTGGATCTTGCTAAGTCTTGACTCCCATGCCAGCGCTGCTTCCTGTTTGACACGCGCAAAATCCCAGTGAGGGATTTCTGCTTCCAGATTCTCAACAGCATTCTTTGTGCTGACAGTTGAGATCGCCACTTTTATCTGTTGCATAAATGCATTTCCAGCACCAAAGTAAAGTGCCAGAACGTGATTACGCCCCGCGGCTGAATCAGAAAGCCATTGATGTGAAGTAATTGGCTGTTGTGCCCTGATGACAAAATGAACGTGCTGCTTTCCCGCCCAGCCCCTGGTGATCGTGTACCCACTGAGCGTATGACTGTCTACAAGAGAAATCGCACTTTCCAGGACATGCGTTTCCAGGTCAGCGATTTTGTTGACTAATCCTGCTTTCAGATTGATCACTATGCCCACTTTATCCGCTGAAGGGTACGAATACTGATGTAAGCCGGCATGTGCAGTTGCCGTAAATGCGGCTTTTATATTGTAGTCATCCAGCTCAACTGCATAGTAACCGGGCGAGGCTTTTTCTTTGTCATGACTGAATGTACTGACAACCGTATCCCCCGGCGTGCCGGTGAAAGGCATCATCAGTATATCACCAAGATCTTTCGCGCCTGTTCCGCTGAGATGCGTATGTGAAAATCCATAGATCTTTTTATCCGCGTAGCGATAACCTGAACAATAGTCCCAGCCGGCGAAACCTGTTTCGGGACTTAACTGCACCAATCCAAAAGGAACTGTTGCTCCGGGAAATGTATGTCCCGTGCCATCTGTCCCGATCATCGGATTCACAAAACTTGTGTATGAGGATGGCTGCGCAACGGATACAGCAGTAAAAAAGATGCAAATAACAGGAATGATGATCTTCATTAGTGTTCGCGTAAGTTCTGGTAAAAGAAATCTGTTACATTGGTTTGCCTGATCATGGCAGAAGGCCTGGCATTATTGCCGGGAGAAAAATCTTTTATATACACACCCTTTACGTCTTCCAGCCAGATAGCTGGTCTTGCATCTGCAGCGGCTATTATGAATTGGATATTATCAAGCGTGATATTCCGGGCATGCCTTACATACAGACCGTAAGCCGGCAGCGTATGGCCAAGCATCCTGTTCTCCGGGTATTTCGCTTCATTCTCCGGCACGGCACGTTTTACATCTTCCTCCGTACCTCCGCCTGTATGCCGGAGTATCATATCTCTGAATGTAACATTCTCAATATAAAAACCGGGAACCGCTGCAATGATGGAAGGGATCAGGCTGTTCGCAGTGGCTGTGATATTAGAGATGAGTACATTCTTTAAAGAACCCACAGCATTTTTGCGATTGCCAAGACGAATAAATACAGGCGTTTGCACACCCGTCATAGTAATATTCGAGATAACGATCTGGTCCATCATGCCGCCATCAACGATCTCCAATGCAATTCCTGCAAGGCCTGAGATAGTATCTTTTACGCCTTTTACAATATTGTGCCATTTCCAGAACGGTGTT
Source organism: Terrimonas ginsenosidimutans (assembly GCF_022012415.1). GTDB lineage: Bacteria > Bacteroidota > Bacteroidia > Chitinophagales > Chitinophagaceae > Terrimonas_A > Terrimonas_A ginsenosidimutans. The sequence goes on along the minus strand of NZ_JAKLTR010000002.1, from coordinate 487,675 downwards.
TCAGCCGCAGCCTTCAGGACGCAGTTTGTAATGGAAATATTTCTGAACCCGCTGAAGGATCCTGTCCCCATCTTAATAAAATTGCAGTTGGATGACACTATGCAATTAGTCACGGTGATGTTTTCCGTGATCCTGTTCGGATTCTCGCTCTTTAAACAAATGGCATCATCATCACTGTCAATGATGCAATCAGATATTGTCACATTCCGGCTGTCAATATCAATCCCGTCATTATTATGATTGGAATGGGAATAGATAGTTACTCCGCTCACCTGTACATGATCGCTGTCAAACAACTTTAGCGTCCACCTGGCCCCATCATAGAGCTTAACGTCCCGGATGATCACCTGTTTGCTTGATTCAACCAGTACCACAAAAGGCCGGTCCGGACCTTCTTCCACAAATTTGAAATTCTTGCCGTTTCCATTAATTATTCCCATGCCTGTGATGGACACGTTGACTGCATTTCTGACATACACTAATGCCATTGTCTTTCGGTCGTACTCAGACAATTCAGGCGTTGCTTTCAGCACAGCACCATTTGAAAGATGAAGGTTTACATTATCCTTCAGGTAAATACAACCGGTTACAAATATGCCAGCCGGTACCCAAACCGTGCCTCCTCCTTTCAAAGCGCAGTTATCTATCGCCGCCTGGATAGCTTTTGTGTTCAGGGTTTTACCGTCTCCTTTCGCTTTATACGTGGTGATATTATGGTCAACCTGTGCATGCAACCAGTAGGAGGACAACAATGTAAAGAGTAACAGGAAAGATGTTCTCATAGCTTCGGTATTATTTTTTCAGTTCGATTCTACCAACAAATTCGTTCTGCTGTATATTCAACCCGCTAACGGTAGTTACCTTTTTCCCAAGAAGACAAATGTTTTCGAAAACAAGTCCTTCCACTTCATGGCCCTTACTCAAACCGTTTATTGCAATGGCACTATGAAAATCAGATGAGAAATAACAATCTTTCACCAGCACATCCCGGATCACGCCTTTTCCACTTCTTTCTTTGATGGAAAAATGGATCGCCTTTTTTTCAAAATCAGCAAAACCTTTTTCAAAGTAATTATTCAGGAATTGTACATTTTCAAAGCGTGCGCCATCGTAACAATAAAGAACCAGCCCCCTGTCTGCCATCACGATATAATTATTCTGAAAAATAATATCCCGCATTACGGTTGCCTTTGTTTCAGTCCCCACTTTCAGGGCTGATTTTTTTGTAAGAAAAACACATCCTTCCACTTTGATATCATGGCAATCGCGAAGAAGGTTGCTGTTATTGGATGTCTTGATCGCGACATTATCGTCGCTGCAAAAAGCGAAGCAATCCTGGATCCGGACATGACTGGACGCGTCCGGATCAAATCCGTCGGTATTGGGAACATTCAGGTCATTGATCAATTTCACGTGGCGTATCGTAACGCTGTCACTATACAGGATATGCGTATTCCAGGCAGCCGGATCGAAAGAACAGACACCTTCTATCAGGACATTTCTGCTATTTCGGATCCGGATAAGATTTGCCGGCTTACCTGTATTACGTACCTCTGCACCATTTCCATTGATGATCCCCTTTCCCCAGATCTTTACATTGGCAGCATCTTCCACAAGGATCAACCTGCTGTAGGTCATATGTTGCCCGTTATCAGAAAAAGCTTTGCCGTCCCTCAGCTTATTGGCCTCTTTGAATCCTTTGTCAACAATATAATGAGAGGTATCATATGAGCCATCGATCAGGCATCCTTCTGAAAAATAGATCCGCGCATTACTGCCGATTGTCAGCGTCCCTGTTTTATAAACCCCTGCGTCAAAGAACAGGATCTTTCCATTAGCTGATGTCTCATCAATAGCTCTTTGTATTTCCTTCGTAGAAAGGGTTTTGCCGCTTCCATCAACATTAAAGGTCCTGACCGATACGAGATCTTTCTTTTCCTGCGCAGTGAAAACATCCGGGAGGTCGGCAAGAACAAAGAGTTTTTCATTTTCACCTACTGATAATACATAGTACCCGGGCTTTTCAAGTTCGAGCCGGATGCCATCTTTTGCTGAAGCGAATGCATGCTGCGGACTGACCCTGACCTCTCCCGCTTGTTGAAAACCTATCTCCAGTTTTGCTTTCCCGTTCTGCCCAAACCGGGCATAATGGATGCCCTTATAAGATGAAACGGGAATAGTTAAACCGTTTGCCTTTACAGTAAAGATCTTGCTCGTCTCTCCGGTCAATAACGGATACGGCAGTACATCGTTCTGTCCGAGCGCTGATTCACCAACAAACAGGATCGCAAGAAAAACACAGATGATCCTCGAGTTAAAACTTGTCATTTTTTATTGCGTATTTACTTTCCGATGATTTGCCCGTTGACCGATATTTCCGAAAACGGGCAGCTGGATACTATGATCACTTATCGTTTCAACAATTTGATATCTCTTCCGGCAGGAAAACCAACACAGAATGGATCAGGCATAAAAAGTACTTCATCGTATGGTTGTTTTCTTATTGATGATATCAGGTGAATGACATGGCGATATTGTTCGCCGGGCTGTTTACGCCTGCGACAGATCAGTTATAATCCTGATCCTGCAACATCGCTTATCAGCAAACAAGGACGTTACAGATGAAGCAGGCCCAGCCTGATCAATAGCCCGGGTTTTGTGGTTTTAAATTATAATTTGCCTCCATGGCCGCCTGTGGCAATGGATATAGTTCACTTTTCCCGGTTTGAAATCCATAAGCATAGAAATTCACGAATGTGGTTGTGATCGCAGCATTGGCAACCCAGACAACCCGATTAACATTTGCCCCCGAGTTTGGCAAAGTAATATCTGCAATGGCGGGCGTTATGGTATTATCCCTGATGCCGCTTCCGCTTGCAGGGGATGCTTTATAAAATGAGTTGGCCCAGATATTCCCGCTTTGTACTCCGTTCACACGGGAATAGAAATACATGAATCTTGGTAAGGTTGCCGATAGTGTATAGCCAGGAGGAGCTGCCATATAGGAATAAGCCTGCATGGCGGTGCCGGCTGCCATACGTATAAGGTTTGCTTTTGTTTCGGCCAGTGCCACACCAAGCAGGTTCCAGCGTATAAGATCGTACTTACGAATGCCTTCTCCTCCAAATTCCAGTGCCCTTTCTTTTACCAGCAGTTTGAAGAACCCATCTTTATCCGTTGGTATTGCAGGAACAAGGGATGAATTTCCTGAGTGCCCACGCAGGCTTACCTCGCGGAATGCGGCCTGCGCATCAGCTGAAGGCCCGTTATTCAGTTCATTATCGGCTTCAGCAAACATCAGCAATACATCAGAGAAGCGTATCAGGGGCCAGTTCAACTGCATCGTAGTAAGTGACGCATTGGAAGCCGGCGTTAGTGTAACCGGGTTTGTTCCCGTTGTAACACCGCTGCTGAAATAATAGGATGGATTCGACACCCAGTCGCGCCGGAATTTTCCATCATAAATAGAATGACTCGCATTTGCGCGGCCATATATGTCAAGTACGATCTGGTAAGGCACAAGTGTAACATCCCGGCGGACATCAGTTGAATCGAACAGGTAAAAGTATGTAGGCAATGCCGGTCCGAACGGGCCGCCAACGCCATTCATCCTTGTGCCGCTGGCGATACCAATGCGGCTGTCAGATGCGCTGTTGCCCAATGCTGTTGCCACCTGCATCATCAGTTCTCCCTTTGGATCCATCGCCACATGTGCATTGATCACATCTTTAAAAATAGCTTTGTACTCCTGCATCAGCGTGTGCTGGTCTCTTCTTTTTAATAATGAATCGCATTCGGTTCTGGCTACCTGGTAGTAATCAAGATAGTCGGCAGCTCTCTCTATCTGGCCATTTGCCCGCAAAGCATAGCCACCTCTTGTGAGCGCCAGCCTTGCCCTTAATGCCATTGCAGTGCCTTTCGTGAAGCGTTCATCCTGCGCCACCTCGGTACGCCAGGGTAATAAGGTTTTCGCTTGCTCAAGATCAGCGATCACATGCGTCAGTATACTGTCACGATGAGTTCTTCCCAGGAAAGGTGAACCAATGAACGCAGTCGGCACACGCTGCTCCGGAATATCTCCGAATATCCTGGTTAATTCAAAATAATATTGCGCTCTTAACACCAGCGCCTCTCCATGCATCCTTTTCAATTCGCCGGATGTACCGTCTTCCGCGTATTGGCTCATTTTAGGGATGTAGTAGATGCAATTATTTGCGCGTTCTATGCCCTGGTAAAACTGGTTATAGGTGGTAAATATTTCGCCGTTAGTTGCATTCAGGGTATAATGGGCCTGTTGCCTGCGCGCCACATCCAACCCGGCGCCACCGCCTAAAATTGCATCATCATCATATACATACTGGTAGCTGGTAAACAATCCGTAAGCTGCATCGCCTGCCATGGCCATGTAAGCGCCCATCAAAGCGGCTCTCGCATTGACCGTATTCCCGAAAACAATTCCGGTATCAAAGGAAGACAGCGGCTCTGGAGACAGGTACTTTTTACAGGAAGCGAAAGAAAGGCCGGTCACGGCGAAAAGTATCAGTTGAACTCTTTTAAAAGAAAACAAATATTTCATACGCATTACAATCGGAAATTTTAGAAAATAACATTCAATCCTACGATAAATGATTTGCCACGCGGATAGGCAGAATAGTCAACACCGGGTGTAAGGATGCTTCTCCTTGAACTCACGTCAGGGTCATAGCCGCTGTACCCGGTGATCGTCGCGATATTATTGGCAGTGCCATACAATCTCAGGCTCGCTATCTTGATCTTTTTCATTGCGATCTTTGAGAATGTATAACCAAGCGTGATGTTATTGATCCGGAGATAAGAGCCGTCTTCCACGGCAAAGGAACTGGGATAGTAACCGAGCAGGCTGCGGCTTGGTGTCCAGATCCTGGCTCCGCTATTCAATGCGGAAAGCTCTTCCGGGGAAACGCCTATGACGGTGGTTGAGTTCAGCTGTTTCTGCACCAACTGGCCGTTTGCGTCGATCACCCTCCAACGCTCATCCATCAGCGCCAGCATATTTGCATCAAGGTTATAAGCGGTGGAAAGTTCAAGCTTATTTGCATTGTATACATCATTTCCATACGAGAAATTCATGAACACACTCAGATCAAAATTCCTGTAAGCGAATTGCTGGGTAAAGCCGCCGGTGAAAGTAGGCAACACGTTCCCGATCACTGTTCGGTCATCGAGGTCGATCTTACCATCACCATTAACGTCTGCATATTTGATCTGTCCCGGCTGAACCAGGTCAGAGATCACCGCCTGTGGATTAGGCAGTCCCTGCTTGAGTGTGTACTGGTAGGTAAGCCCGGGAAAACCTGCATTGGTGATCGGGTTGGTGTCAAAATCATCTACAGTATAAAACCCTTCCACTTTCAGTCCGAACACGGTTCCGATTGGTTGCCCTTTGCGGATGAGATAGTCTGCCGGATTACCTGCTGTGGCGAAGAAGCCGGAAGAAGCCATGAACTGTTGCTGATCTCCAAGACTAACCACCTTATTTTTATTGAAGGATATGTTGAAATTACTGCTCCAGGAGAAATCTTTCTTTTTGATCACCGTTCCTCCCAGTTGAATCTCTACACCATTATTTCGGACAGTGCCGACATTCTGATACTGCGTGCGGTATCCCGTATTTCCGGGGAATGAATTTTCCACCAAAAGGTTTTTCGTGCGGTTGCTGTAAACATCTACCGTTACATCAAGCCGGCGGTTGAACAACGAAAGATCGATGCCAAAGTTGGCCGAGCTTAGGGATTCCCACTTTATATTCGCATTACCAAATCTTGCAGGTGGGAGCAGCGTGTAATTCAGCACATCATTGAGTCCATAGCCTGAATTCGCTGCCGTTGAAAAATTTGTTGCATAACCATACGGATCGATCCTGTTATTTCCCGATACACCATAGCTCAGCCTGATCTTCGCATCGTTGACAAAGGAGATATTTTTCATGAATCCTTCCTGCGAAAACTTCCAGGCTGCTGATGCCGACGGAAAGAATCCCCATTTATTATTCATCGAGTCTGGAGAAACAAAGACGTTGCTGTAATCGGGCCCGAATAAGGAGGATCCATCAGCACGCATGTTAAATGAGAACAGGTATTTCTGTTTAAAATCATAAGACCATCTTGTAAAAAAAGACAGTTGTCTTGTGCGGATATCTGCCGAAGTGGGTTTGGGCTGGGTAAATCCCACCGGTGGAGTCGCCAGTCCAAAATTGGCAAAGGCAATCTCCTGTGTTGTCCCTATCGGGAAATAACGAACGATCTGGCTGTTTGAGACAGTCCGCGTTTCGAAGATCTCCTGTCCCGCAAGCACCGTTAACCTGCTACCGGCTCCCAGAAAACGATTGTTGGAATATGTGAACACGTTTGAGTTATTGATCACCGAACGCCTGGTGTCAGAAAGTCCGGCAATGGGCATCCTTGCGCCATTATTCTTGGAATTCGCTGTGATCGTATCATCAAAACTCTTTCCCTGTGTATTCGTGAAATCATAACCAAATGTGCTCCTGAAAGAAACGCCTTTGAACAGGTTTATATTAACATACCCGTTGAAATTATACAACACGGCAGCCGACAACCGGTATTCCGCCTGCGAAAGCAAAAGCGGATTGATCAGGTTCAGCTGATTGCCGGGATTAAAATCGCTGAGTGCCTGGTCATAAAATTCTTCATCCTGTCCCGGAAGAAAAAGCGGCCTGTATCTTGTATACTGTCTCAGGCGATTCGCATTGGCACTACCCGCATCAGACGTGCCTGCTCCGGTAATGCGCTGGTTATTGTAGCGGACATTGAATCCCATCTTGATCGCGTTGCTGATCTTCTGATCAAGACGAAAATTCACCAGCTTCCTGTCGAGCTTTGAATAGAGTAACAGACCCTCCTGTATATTATTGGTTAAACTCAGGTTGAACTGAGTCGCCTGGTTACCGCCGGATACATTCAGGTTCTGTGTTGTCTGAAAAGCATTCCGGCCCATCATGCGATCCTGCCAGTCCATCGCATCGGGATAATTCATAAAGGTGGGCGCGATCGTATCGAAGTTATTCGGGTCACGGATGTATTTGCTCACAGAGTTCATATCATTCGTGCTGGCCGTATATTTTGCTTTCTCATACTGGTACATCACAAACTGGTATGGATCCATCATATCCAGCTGCTTCGTCAGTTTATTCACACCGGCAAACGTGTTAAAGCCGACTGTGTACTTACCATTGGTATTTTTGCCGCCTTTTGTAGTGATGATCACCACACCGTTAGCTCCTCTCGCGCCATAGATAGCCGTGGATGCGGCATCTTTTAATACGTTGATCGATTCAATGTCCTGGGGCGACAATACATCCAGCGCATTTTCCACCTGAACGCCATCTACCACGTATAGTGGTGAACCGGATTGCGTAATAGAGCTCCTGCCCCTGATAAATACATCAACCGGAGCGCCGGGAGCTCCTTCCCCTACCACGATCTGCACGCCGGCCAATCGTCCCTGCAATGCCTGGGCCGCGGAGTTGATCGGAATATCCTTCAGGTCTTTATCTGTGAGCGCGGAAACAGCGCCTGTAAGATCTTTCCGTTGCACTGTTCCATAGCCAATAACCACCACGTCTTCCATCTCTTTTGGCATTTCCTTCATTGAAACGTTTACAACGGAGCGGCCATTTGCGTTGACCTCTGTAAGTTCGTAACCGATCATCGAGATCAGTAAGACCACAGGCGTCTTGCTTTCCCGGATATTCAGCGTATATAAACCAAGAGAGTCGGCAGTGGACGCATTGCCGGTGCCTTTTACATTGATAGTTGCCCGGTAGAGCGGCTCATTTTTTTCGTTAGTGATCCGCCCGGTCAGTGTGATCTCCGCAGAAGGATTTTCCGGCGGGGCCGCGGGAATCGTTTGCTTTCTTTTGAAAACAACTGTTTTTTCATTCTTATTGATATCGTAGGTGATCCCACGCGGAACGAAATACTTGTCAAGCATATTCGCAAGACTAATATTTGTTACCACAATATCAACCGGTTTGTCGTCTTTAAACAGTTCTGCGTTGTACAAAAAGTCGTATCCGGTCTGCTGTTTCAGCAACGGGATCACTTTGATCAAAGGGATAGATTTCTGGTTAATGGTAATGGATTGAGCCCTCAACCCGATGCAGGAAAAAATACTTAAAATGATCAAAAGCAGTATTGATTTTCCGGGCAATAGCTTTCTCATAAGAGACTGCGGCATTCCGCAATCCCCGAACAAATGATTAGTAAGCAGCATTTCGTTGTTTTTATTTCATATTAGCAGCTGGTGTGCCTTAACCTGTTCCCTGGTGCAAAAGATCGCGCGACTCTTTTGTCAGGGCATGACCGTTACATTTTTACCTTCGATTTTAAAATGTATTGTATTGGTGATCTCGAGACTCTTCAATAATTGCTTCAGACTTTTTGTACGGGAGAAAGTTCCTCCAAATGCACTCGCTTCCACGCCGGCCTCGTACGTCACCCTGACATCATACCACCTGGAGATCCGCCGCATGATATCCCTGATATTCTCATTCCGGAATGTAAAATATCCGTTCTTCCAGGCTACGGCATCATCTACATCAGCCGCTGAGACATCAATCTTTTTAGCTCCATTCCGGATCAATGCCTGTTGTCCGGGAGTAAGATTTTTCTGCTGCTGACCGGTCTCCATTCTTACCGAACCTTCAAGAAGTGTTGTCGTCACATCTTCTTCATCATTATAGGCCTTGATATTGAAATGCGTTCCGAGCACCCTGGTAGTTGTGCCCGCGGCGGTCACAGTAAAAGGTTGAGATGCATTATGTGCGATCTCAAAATATGCTTCGCCAGACAATTCGACGTTCCGTTCTTTACCCGTAAAAGCAGCCGGGAATCGCAATGAGCTTGCGGCGTTCAGCCATACTTTAGAGCCATCCGATAAAACTATTTTGAATTCCCCTCCATTGGGTGTCGAAATGGTATTATAAGAAACAGATGCTGCTTCATTTTTTAATGAAGAGGGGGCGGTATAAACAAGAAGGCCCTCTTCTTCTTTATTCAGGGATGCGTTTCCCTGTTGCAATCCGGGCTGGATAGAATCTGCCAGGTTAATAACGCTTCCATCTGCAAGCTGTAAGGTTGCGATATCTTTACCAGGCGCCACGTCATTCCTATAAAGACCATCGCTTGCAATGGTCTGTTCAGGCAGAGCATCCTTCTTCACAGCAAGATAAGTACCGGCTCCTGCAATCAGTAAAAGAACAGCAGCTGCGGCGGCCTTCCAATAGCGGCGTAACGATCTTACCGGCGCAACAGGTATTTGTTCATCAGGTTTCATCGCCTGTAATATCCCGGAAAGAATACGTTCCTTAACCGCCTCTTCATTGCCGGGCAGTTCCGTCACCACAACCAATTCATCATCTTTCCATTCATCATACCACGCATGTAATTCCGCTTTCTCTGCCTCCGTAGCGGAGCCATCGAGAAATTTTGAAGCAAGCAGATCTATCCTTTCGTTTTGCATAAAACAAACTGGTGTATTTACTAAGAGTGTTTTTAAAACAGTTTACCCTTAGTGGTTTCAAAAAAAAGTTACAGAAACAGTGAAAAAAAGGTATCACCCATTTTTGTACGGATGATTTTCAACGCTTTGGAGAGATGAGCTTCCGCGGTTTTAATAGAGATCCCGAGGCCTTCGGCAACTTCGGGCAGGGGGCGATCCAGCAATTTGTTATTGATAAAAACAAGACGGCATTTTTCAGGGAGGTCATTGGCCAGGCGGTTAACAATTTCCAGCAGCAGCTTGTTTTCAAAGCTTCCTTCTTCCATTGCATGCCGAAGGCTCCCGTCATCCAGTTTTTCAAGTGTGGTAATATGTATCTTCTTCCGTTGCTTCAATTTATGATATACGGCATAGCGGGTCATTGCGGCAAGATAGGCTGCCAGAGAGTCAATTTGCAGTGCGCTTTTTTTGCTCCACAGCGTGATAAACACTTCCTGCACGATCTCCTCGGCATCCGCAGCCTCACCCAGATGTTTGTATGCGACAAAATAAAGCTTGTTCCAGTAACGGTCATAGATCTCATTAAATGCATCATGGCTGCCAGCCTGCAATTGTGTGAGTAGGGAAGTATCCGGTAAGATGTTCATTTTATCCATGACGTGTGGCAAGTGAATGGCGATAAAAATAATGAGTTTCCCTTAGCGTGCCAAAGAATGATTAGGGTCTTTGTTTTTAAAGCTTGCGAAATCGAAGTCGCTCTTGCCTGGTCTTAGTGACGAGGATTATTTTATATTTTTTGAGCCAATGCGTGACGGAGATAAGATCAAGAACAACCGCACTGCCTGTACAGCAGTGCGAGAGATTACCGCTCGGGAAAGAAGTGCGGTTTGCTGGAGATTGATTTTCTTGCATGAAAGGGAATGCTACTTTCATGGTTTGTAAGTAGACGGCTCGATACATCGTTTAACTTACTACATTCTTTATCCCACATGAAATGAACTCAACAAATGTCGAGGATTGTATGTAGTCTGTGACTACATACCGGTTTCGAAAAAACCGTCCGCTTGCAGATTTCAGGTGGTAGCAGTTTAATCTGGTATCGAAAAGTCCCTGGCATTATAGGCCTTCTTCAAAGGCGCAAAAAAATCAGTTGGCGATATATCGGTCACTAACTGGCTGATGACAGGAGGCGGGCGGCTTCTGCAAAGCCGATGCGTAATCGGAGACATACGCATAACTCTTGAATGTTGTTGAGTTCGTTACTGGTAAGGAACAAAGAGGACTGCGGTCAAGCTATAATAGTGGATAAAATGATCAGCGCGATCATTTATTATTTGATATTCTTGATTATGCGTCTGATCATATGTTGAAAGACCTTGTGAAATAGATATTTTATAGAGACAGAATGAAGATAGTATGGAGAACAGGAGGAGCTGTGTCTGCCGAATGTCTGCTTATTGTCCGGTTAATGTCTGCTAAAAGTCTGTGTAAGGTCCCAAAATGTCCCAAGAAATCCCAAAATGTCCCAAAGACTCAAAAAGGCTCAAAATAGCCTGGGTGAAGCAAAATCAATCAGCCGACCATGTATGCATCGACTGAATATTTGTATATTGATCTACTGAGTTGTAAAATACGAAAAATCGATTTTATGGCAAAATCAAAGTCTATTTCCAGGGATCTTCATCTATATAATTGTAATAAGTGGGCTGTTCCGCCAATTGTTGGTAGCAGTGTTGCAACGCCTCCAAAAATTTCTCACTAAGCCCGGCTTGCTTTCCTTCGTACCTAGGCCAATAACTGAAAAACTCATTGTCATCACGGGCATCCAACTGCCATACTTTAACAATCCCAATCGACGCCCACCCGGGACGGGCAACTAGCTCCATTCAAAGGTTTCTATGCCAGGCCTTTCTTCGTCGCTTAACATACTTGATTAGGGATAACAAGTCACTTAAGCAATCCATCCGGAAGTTGCCCTGTCCAGCAGACCGGCAGATCCTTATCCCGGATCCCTAATAATTTAGCGATCACGATGGCCGTATTTTTATTGCTGTTGAAAAAATCAACAAGTCCGGCATGCCGGATCTTTGGCCCCGTTAATCCCCAGGGCACCTGCATTTCGTCCATGCTCGTACCGCCATGCCCGGTAGAAACATGGCCACCATGATCCGTGATCAGCAGGAAATGGGTGTCATCAAATAATTTCTCATTTTTTAATTTGTCTATGAATACTCCGATAGCGGTGTCTGCTTTTTCAATTGCGGAGATATACTGCGGAGACATCCACTTATACGTATGCCCGGCATGGTCTGTATGAACACTGTACAGGAATACCAGTTCGGGAGATTGCCGGTTGGCTTTTATAAAGTCGAACGCATCATTGTACAAACTGTCAAAACCATCTCCCTGCTGAAAGAGCAACCGGTCAAAATAGTTCTTATTAAATGCATTGATCAGCTCCGGCCAATTGTAATAAAAAGCTGTTTTCACATTCAGGACCTTATCTTTCGCAAGCTTGAATATAGAAGGATAATAACCGCTTTCATCTGCCTGAAGAGGTTGCAGTGAATGCTGCGCTACAGTCCAGGTATTACTTGTTACGCCATGCTCTTCCGGACCTGAAGCAGTAAAATGACTTGTCCAGTTGGGCAGCGTCACGGAAGGCATCACCGGACGCGTCGTAAGCGACAATACGCCTTTCTCCAGCAGCCTGTCGATATTGGGATGTTTTGCAGTTTTATACCCATCCACACTCAGCCCATCAAGACCAATCACGACAATACGGGCGGGTTGTGCGAACGATATTACCGGCAATAACAGGCAGATCAAAAAGAATACGTCAAATGATCGCATCCAGCCTGTAGTAAGATAAGGGGACGTCTTTCTCATTGAATTAAGCGATGAAATGGATGGAATATTCTTCAGTCTGGAAATGGACGCTCAGTAGATACGATCCATTTTCTTCCTTAAACCAAATATATGACTTTCTTAAGAGAAGGGATCTTATGGAAAGTAAAACTGGTTCATCCGGATACTCCAGGGTAAGGTATATTCTGGATCCGGCGGTCTTAAAAATTTCCTTACCTGGCGAAATTTTAAAACATCCATTTTTGCGGTAAAATGTGTACCGTTAGCCAAGTACCAGATGAAGAGGGAGATCGCTAGTACGACTACCAATTCATTTTGTGGTACATCGATCCCGCATACCTGTTTAAGGATTTATCTCATTCTAATAGACGTGAATTAAAGCTAAATAATGGCTATCCGTTACATTCTGATCAGCCTGTAAGAGATAAAAAAATGAGGTTGTATCCGGGAACCAGCAGGATCTTCAGTCATCTTTTAACTCTTGTAAACTCAATTTCACTTCCTCTTCGGTATTTCCCCTTTTCTTCCTGATCAACCTCCCATTTGTAGTGATCCGTGTCAATAAAGATAAAGCGGAAATGGTCTTTTGTCTTCATTCCCGGGATGGGTTCAAATTCAGAATCAAATGTAATGGTTCTTGTCGTTGAATCATAAGCACCTTCTGATGCAGCGATAAAACTGTTGAGATGATTGCCTATGGATGATCTCACGAATTTCTTTTTCACATTATCATAGCCTTCAATCTCGAAGCCTTGAAATTTTACTTCTTTCATTTTTCCTTCCTGAACAGGCATTTCTAATTTACCGTCGGAGGTGACATTTACAATAAAATAACGTCCATTGGCAAATGATTCTCTTACAACAGTGCCGCTGTACTCTAATGAAACTTTGCTTGTGACAGAATCTGTCCATTCGAAGTGTCTGCCTTTAAAAATCCATCTGCCTACCAGGTCGGCAAGTAACTGGTGATATTTTCCCGGCCTGGAGTAATCAAGCATTTGTTTATATGTATCCTCTGATGCCGAATATACGGATGTGGTGGTGTCTTTATTCGTTTGCGCAGGTAATGCGCCCGGAATAAAAGCGGCTATCATAATCAGAAAAGACAATGAAGACTTTTTTAGAATATTAGATCTGTTTGCTTTATTGTCGTTGCAGCCGATCTGGTAATTTTTTTTCGGTGTCATAACATGAATTTTAAAATGGGAGAAGGTTTGAGGAGTTATGCGGTACTACACACAACGTGTGTATAATGTAATGTACGCAAATAGTAAACGGTTTTCCGAATTACTCTTTTACCAGTTAAATTAAAAAAGCGCGAGGGTGGATGAGTGGCGTAAATACTTAGTTAGTTTATAGTATGAATTGTCCTGATAATCTCTGGTAATTTGAAGGGTCTACGAGTTGCCTGTTTGTCTGTAAAACCCGGCAAAACTATGACCACATAGGTGTATCTGGCTGTTGCATTTTGGGAGAAAATGAGCGAATAAGGGCGCATTATCGAAGTACTCGTTGTGAAAGTGGGCGGACGGTTTCTTTGAAACCGGTGCGTAGTCAAAGACATACCCGCAACGCTTAAGAGTTGTTTGGGTTCGTTAGAGGTAAGGAAGAAAGGAAAACCACAAACAATCTTCACTTAATTTATCCAGGCGCTCAAAGACCGATTGAACTCATGCCGACTCCCTGCCCTGCAGCCGTTCCATCACCGATTGCTTATACAATCTCCCGATGGGGATCTGACATTGCCCTACCTGCACGGCCAGCGCATTATAACCGGAAATTTTGCTGAGGGAGACAATGTACGACCGATGCACCCGGACAAACTTGTGATCGGACAAAATATTTTCAATTACACTAATGGCGCGCTTTACCAGCAAATGCCGGCCTCCAGTTAGAAAGATCTTTACATAATCTTTCCAGCTCTCGACGTACTCAATTTCATTCACAAACACTTTTTTCATATCCCTGTCTACTTTCAGGTAAATGAAAGCGGCCGGGTCAGGCGTTTCATTTATGGCGGTCAGGGACATTTCACGGCCCATCATCCGGTTTAATTTCGAGATGGCTTTAAAAAATCGTTCAAAGGACACAGGCTTCACCAGGTAATCCACTGCATCCAATTCAAAACCGTCAATGGCATATTCCCTGTAAGCTGTAACAAAGATCACCTTTGGTGGATGGGAAAGATTTTTTAGAAAATCAGTACCGATGATACTGGGCATCTTAATATCGAGGAAGATAATATCAACCGTTTTGTGCCGCAATACACCAAGTGCTTCAATCGCGTTTCTGCACTGCCCTACAATTTCCATGTCGTTAAGGGACGAAATATATGTAGCCAGCACTTTCAATGCCGGAGGCTCATCATCTACAAGCAGGCAGCGAAGTTTCATGCTGTAATGGTTTGAGCAGTTACAGAAGACAGAGGTGCGATCGCATAATCTGATATGCTGCCGCCCAGTTTAACCATTAATGAAACTGAAAAGAAATCTCCTTCATCATTTATCTTCAGCTCATATTTTCCCGGGTAAAGAAATCCGAGACGTTTTTTCACATTGTTGATACCGATCCCGTTATCGCTGTGCGAAATATATTCGTTTTTGCTATTGGCTATTTTAAATTTCAATATACTGTTCGAGACCGATATATCTATTCCCATCCAGGGTTTTTCAATTTGTTCAGATGCGCCGTGCTTAAATGCATTTTCCAGGAAAGGAAGCATCAGCAAAGGTGATATGAAATTACCCCTGATGTCACCTTCCACCGTCCACGATATTTCCAGCTTATTCCCATAGCGCTCTTTTTCCAGGTCAATATAATCTTTCATGATCTCCACTTCTTTGTCCAGCCTCACTTCTTCTGCCTTGCAATCATAAAGCATGTAGCTGAGCAATGATGAAAGTTTCAAAATAAGTTCCGGCGTTTTAGGAGATCCGTCGAGAGAAAAGGAATAAATATTATTAAGCGTATTAAATAAAAAATGAGGATGCACCTGTGCTTTCAGCAGCTGCAGCTCTGCCGTCATTTTTTCCTGTTGGGCTCGCAGAAAGTCTCTCTGCTTTAATAACCATTGCTTCCCTAAGGATAAAGAAGAGAAGCAAGCTGCGGTGGTCATCACACAAAGGAAACATTGCCATACATAATTATCACCGCGCGGCATGTGCATCAGATCTAACACCGGAGCGGATATATACTTAAGATAATAGACGCTCAGGAACCACCCAACTACAAGCCAGCTGATAATTGAACCCAGGAATACCAGGTATTTGCTTTTTAACAACAGCTTTGGAATAGCAATGTATGCAATAGGATAACTGAAGAGGATAAATGCAGGGATCCAAAGTCCGATGCGAATAAAATTACCGGTGAATGTTGACCAGATCAATGTGAGGAAACCAGCCCATCCTAAAAGCCATAACAGCCAGAACGAGACGTGCCGCAGCACCCCGTATTTCGGGGAAAAAATTATCTCGTTCGTTCTGATCATACAAAGACTGAAGCTTGCTTTCCACAATTTAAGAAATTAAACTACATGGCTACTTTACCTGAAAGTAAAATAGACAAACAACACTCAATCGCAGACAAACAACACTTTTTCCACCGGAAGACCACAAGCGTGTTTTAATTGCCTTGTTACGGGAAACAGATCTGTTAAGCGATTTGAATTTATAATAGGCAAAGCTGTGTCTATTTTTCCGCTGCGTTAGATGGTCGCCCGATTTTCCTGAGGTGCACACAAGATGCAATCCTTTCAGCGGCTCTTTTTGTGCTGCTGCCAAATGTGTCCCTGATGCCTAAGCAACCGGAATGACAGGCCGGAGGAAAACCTTTAGGCAGTTATCAAAAAGGCCAGTCACAAGCCCGGTTAAAAGAAGTAAAAACGGCATTCGGTTTTAAGATAGCACCTTTCACTGATCGCAATGTATCATTAACCAATATTAAACACTCAACCATGAAACAAAGAATCGCTTCTGCCATGTTGCTGGTTGCAACTGCATCATTATTTAGTCTTTCCTGTAAGAAAGATTCAGACCAGGAGACCAATGGTCATCTGCAACAAACCAAAACTTATTCTTCAGATGTGGTAAGAAAATGGCTGGGTGTTCAATTGCCTCTGTTGTATTCCCCTCCGGCTTCTTATGGAATTAATGCGGGCAGATACATGGCTTATTGCGGTGTAGCCTTATACGAAGCTGTAGTGCCCGGCATGCCTTCGTATAAGAGTCTATCCGGCCAGTTAAACGAGATGCCGCAAATGCCTCAAACGGAGCCGGGTCAGGCATATCATTGGCCAACCTGCGCCAATGCCGCTTTGGCTGAAATGACCAGGAAGCTTTTCACCTTTACTTCTGCAACGAACGATGCGGTGCAGAAGCTCGAAGATGAATTAAATAGCGCCTATAAAACGGAAATCCAAGATGATGCAATCTTTGAACGGTCAAAGGCCTTTGGAAAAGCGGTAGCCGAAAAAGTCTTTAACTGGTCCAATACAGATCGTCCATGGTCTTCCTGGTCACCCCTGGTACTGACCAGCAACAGTCCGGGCCTTTGGTGGCCGGAAAATAACAACCCCACCATTGCGAACGGTGTTGCTTATTGGGGTGATACCCGCACCATGGTTGCCGGCAGCATCGATAATGTAACCTCAGCGCCTTATGCATATAATGATGCGGATGCTGCTTCTTCTTATTATAAAGATTTTAAGGAAATATATGACCTGTCGAAAAGCCTGACCTATGAGCAAAAGCGTCTGGCCAAATATTATGATGACCCGGCTGTTAATGGTTATCCCTCCGGAGCAAGCTATATTCCTGTATTCAAACAAATCCTGGAGCAAAAAAATCCGGCACTCGATATCTCCGCATTTGCTTATGCTAAAACAGGCATCACCCTGTTTGATGCAACGATTGGTTCCATGAAAGCAAAATTCCGGTTCATGCAGGAAAGACCGTTTCAGTTTATTCGCAGGGTGATCGCACCCTCCACTGACCCGGCCACCTGGTGGAAACCATTTATTTCCACACCGGGCCATCCAGATTTCCCTGCAAATCACGCAACTTTTAGTGGTTCATTCGCGGAAGCACTTACCACCATTTTCGGTGATCATGTGTCCTTCATCAACAGTACTTATAAAGGTCAAATGATCGATTTGGGAAAAGGTCCGGAGGACATGGGTACCTATTCCTACAATTCTTTTTATGAATTCGCCAATGCCATTGCGATTTCAAGAGTTTATGGCGGTATTCATACCCGTCATGCGGTGGAAGAAGGCACAAAACAGGGAATAAAAACAGCGCAAAATATTCACAACAAGGTAAAATTCCTGAAATAATAAAAAGACGGGGAAATAATATCGGGGAAGTCTTATGTGCGATTCTTCAAATTATCTCCTTCAGGTCTGTCTAAATAATCCTACCACACGCATGTAACATTGAAAGCTTTCATACGTAATGGGCTTTACACCCCGATAAGAGGAGTGTTAAACCTAAACTTATGCCAGCCAGCTACTTGAAATTATTCCGGCGTAACCTGTTGAAGGAGCGCCAATTCAGCATTCTGAATATTGCAGGCCTGTCTACCGGGCTTGCCTGTGCACTTTTCATTTTTATGTGGGTGTCCAGTGAAAAAGAGGTTGACCGGTTTAATGAAAATGATAACAGGTTGTTCCTGGTGATGAAAAATTTCACCAATGCAGATGGTTCTATCCGTACTATGGAGACCACGCAGGGTATGCTCGCAAAATCTGTGGCGGAGGAACTGCCGGAAGTGGAGTATTCAGTATCTGTTAAGAGTGATGGAACGGGAATCATTGGGGCTGGCGATAAGAACCTGACGGCCAGGGCAAGTTTTGCGGGCAGGGATTTTTTAAAGGTGTTCTCTTACAAGATTCTTGCAGGAAATAAGGAAACCATGCTGACCGGCACTGCTGGTATACTTCTCTCCGCGAACATGGCAAAAGCTTTATTTGACGGTTCCGGAAATATCATCGGACAGACGATCAATTGGAACAGGGGAAATGAATTCAGCGGATTATATACCGTTGCCGGAATTTTTGAGCAACCGCCTACGGGATCAACCGATCAATTCGATATTCTATTCTCATATGATCTCTATACTCAGAAAAAAGCGGAAGATGTTGCAGATTGGAGCAGTAACAGCATGCGAACTTTCTTATTATTGAAAAATGGCACCGACACCAAAGCCTTTAATGACAAGATCCGGGATTATACAAGAAACAAGCTGATAGCGCTTCATGGAAAGAATGACGAAAAGATCAATAAGGAAGGTTCAATTTTTCTGCAGCGGTATTCCGACAGATACCTGTATAATCATTTCGAGAACGGCAAACAGAATGGAGGGCGTATTCAATATGTAAATCTATTTTCGCTTATTGCTGTCTTCATTCTGCTTATCGCCTGCGTTAATTTTATGAATCTGTCAACTGCCCGCGCATCAGCCCGGATGAAGGAAATTGGTGTCCGGAAATTAATGGGAGCCAGTCGAAGCGGCCTGATTTTACGATTTATGACAGAATCAGTTTTGATGTCAATTTTTTCGTTATTGATTGCCATCGGTTTGGTTTTTGTTTTCCTTGAGCCATTCAATAATATAACGGGCAAGCAGCTATCATTCCCCGTGAATATACAATTCTTTATAAGCATATTCTGCACTGCATTTCTTACCGGAATTACCGCCGGAAGTTATCCTGCAATATTTCTCTCCGGTTTTAAACCCGTTCGGGTTTTGAAAGGCAAACTGTCTACATCCCTGACTGAATCGCGTGTACGAAAAGGATTGGTGGTTTTCCAGTTTACTGTTTCTGCGGTTATGATCATCTCTGTGCTGGTTGTAAACATGCAAATGAAATTGATACAGGAGAAGAATCTGGGATATAGTAAAGATAACATCATCCGCTTCTCAGGCATGGGAAAACTGCGTAAAGAAGGCTTGTCCGCGTTCATAACCGAGGTACAAAAAATTCCTGGTGTGATCGGAGTATCCAGTATGAGCGGCACGACCACCGGGAGATTCAGCCAATCCGGCAGCCGTATTGAATGGCCTGGAAAAACAGAAGGAAAAGGAATCGAATTCGACGGCCTTGATTTGGGGTCCGGAATGATGGAGTTGCTTGACCTCACCATTAAAGAGGGACGCAGTTTTTCGACAGATCACACATCAGATACTAATAGTATCATCTTTAACGAAACTGCGATTGCTGCAATGAAACTTGAAAACCCTATTGGTAAAACAGTTAACGTCTGGGGCAAACCTAAACAGATTATTGGCATCGTAAAAGATTTTCAGTTCGAATCCATGTACAAGAAAGTAAATCCTTTTTTTCTTCGATATGTACCAAACAATAACATGGTTTATGTCAAAATAAATGCCGGCCAGGAAAGAAAATCGCTGGCGGCCATTGGTACTTTTTATAAACAATACAATATGGGGCTTCCCTTCGAATACAGGTTCCTTGACGAAGATTATGATCTACTATACGCGACCGAGGATAGAATATCCACGCTATCAAGATACTTCGCGGGTATTGTCATCATCATTTCATGCCTTGGTCTTTTGGGTCTTGCTGCATTTACTGCCGCAAGGCGAAGAGCGGAAATCGGCGTCCGGAAAGTAATTGGCGCATCTGTAACAGACATCGTGGTCATGTTATCCGCGGATTTTCTTAAACTGGTAGTGATAGCAATATTAATTGCATCTCCTTTCGCCTGGTGGATCATGCATAGTTGGCTGCAGAATTTTTCTTACCGTGTGGATATGAACGTTGGTATTTACCTGATCGCAGCATTGCTCATTATCATTCTCTCCCTGATTACTACCGCTTCACAGGCGATCAGGGCCGCGGTTGCAAATCCGGTAAAGGCATTACGGAGTGAATAGAGAAAGCGCCGGAGCAAAATATGTGTTGGAATCAAAATGGTGGGTTCATAACAATGGGTAAAGCGCTATATGACCCTGAAAAGATTATGGTCATTAAAAATGATCGGGGACAAAAGGGCTTCTGTTGCGGATCTCAGAGCCACTGATTGGGACAGCCTCTATGCGAAGACCGAAGTACCCCGGCTTTATATCCAGGTCTACCGATGACAGGTTAATTGCTCCGTTTGTTGTATATGAAATAAAACGCCTGATGTTTATGGCAATCATTCATTTCGAAAGTAAAAGATGATCATGCATCGTTCAACATCCGATAACTGGCGGTAATGATCCGGGGGCGAAGCCCTGCGCGGGCAGGGCCACATATTCCTGTCCGCAGGCATGCAGCGATAAGTTGTAAAATGATCCACGATAAGGCAAAATAATCAATAAAAGAGATAGTGGCGGGAACCCTGGAGGCAAATACAGGCAGGAATGTAATCTTCGATGCCACGCAAAAAAGGCTGTAAATTGGATAACTAAAAACCTGATAATGCAAACCTCATCATTGATACTGGAGCCCTACCTTTTTTTTGGTGGCAATTGCCGCCAGGCCATGGAATTCTATAACGAGATCTTCGGGGGTAAGCTGGAGCTCTCGACATTTGGAGAAGCCCCGGCGGGGGCACATGGTGATAGTAAGACGGCCAGTGCCGAAACAAAAGACCTGATCATGCATGCCCGATTAAGTGGTCCTTTCGTGATCATGGCGAGTGATAACCCCGAACATCCCGTAAAACATTCCGGCCAGGAGTTCAGCCTGTCCATAAGCGGTACCGACAAAACATTGCTTGAAGGTTATTTTTCCAAACTGAGCCAGGCGGGTAAGATCACCCTGCCTTTAAGCAGACAGTTCTGGGGTCCCGTGTTCGGCATGCTGACTGATCAGTTCGGCATTAATTGGATGATCTCCATTCAGGAATCCAGATAATGATAGGCCACTGCGAAAATGCCACGCAGAGCAGGTGAAGCATAATGATCTCTGGATATTCATTCTTCATGGAGAGACAAATATGATGACTACTGTTCTCAAAAAGAACGCTAAACAAAGCAAATAGCCTGCTGTTATACACAATCATACCAAAACTGCTGTAGCAGATTAACGGTATCGTTGATCGAAACTGTTTAATAGCGTATTCGCCATTTCATAAAGATGTGGCCGGTCAAGCCCTTCATAAGCTGATAACATTTCCTTCAGATATTGTTTGGCGAGTGTATAATTTGTCCACTCGTGCCAGTACAGTTCCTTCAGGTAAAAGAGTTGTGACCCATAAAGTCCCTTAAGCCGCATTTCCTCCGCTATTGCAGCATAATGGGTGCCGGATCGCGAGCGGTCCAGCGGCTGATAATCGAAAATGTGGTTCTCCGCAAAATGGCGTGCATCAGCGAAAACCCCGGCACCATCGCTGGTGTCAACAAAACGCCAGCCTGGCTTAGCAAGAGGGCGTATCCGTAAAGACTGACCCGCAGCATCATAACGCGCTTGCGGTGCTTCTTCAGGCTGTAATCCAAGTGAGGTGATCAGATCTTTAAAAGGTTCAAGGGCATCAGAGTTACGAAGAAGTTCCTGGAACATTACCGTGGTATTGTGCCCGATGAGTACTATGCCATCGTCGTCCATCGGGCAGAGTTCGCCCGATGGATAATCAACTTCATCAAGGGTATGGGCAACAAATCCAAAGTGAATACCATCGCCGCCCGTACTGGCAAAAGGGAATAACTCGACCGGTGTTTGCTGATAGCGAGCCTCCATGCCTGATAGCCGCAAGATCCCAAAGACCTCAAACAAAGTATCCAGGGTAACATATCCACGCTCCTGGCAAAAACGGTCTATCGCCTTAAGATATTTGAAGAACAGGCGGGGTATTGGTGCCCCAAAATAGGCTGCGGCGCCCGCGTAATCATCAAATGGTAGACCGGTCATCTGATAGTAGTGTTTTAATGATCAATGAAATCTCTGTCGGAGAATGCACAAATAAACGGTTAATACGGCAAATTTCTTATTTATAGGCAGGTTTCCTAAGCCACGTTGTATGGAAGACTGCACGTCGCCTATTTTCTGTATCCCTGCGGCGAAATGGAGCTGTTGTTGCTCCCGTCGATGCTGAACTCTGGTAATTCCTGCGGTCGATAAACAGCAAGGTTTCTCCGATTCATTTACATTATATACTTCCATTTCCGGTTGGCCAGTACTGATTGAAATACACTTCTCCTTCACGATGTTAGCCTAAGCTGCCTGGGAGAATTGTGCAAAATTATGTGCGTTCAAGCGGCTCTGTTTGGCGTATAAATAAGCCCTATCCCTGTACAGGATTTTTTATTCATCCATTATGCACCGGCCACCGGATAACAGACATGCTGATAAAAGGCATCTGCATTTTCAGGATCTATACTCTTACGCAATCGCATTACAGAAATTTCGATTGCTTTATACCGGTCTATTCTGCGTTACCTGAAAAGCCACATCGCAGAGCTGGCGGAACGGGTATTATCTGACAGTGCAATGGATTGGCTGAATGGTCGATTGATCGGTCCAACTGGTGTCTTTTTTCATTTGCCCTGCCTGCGGATTTCACCTCCTTACTCCGGTGTGTGATCCGGCTAAACACTAATGGCGCTCAGCAACGCCAGGCAAATTCCATGATAAAGTAAAAGCTACCAGAACTGATTTTTCTGTTCTCAGCAGCTAAGCCGTCAAAGGGAGATTTAGCCGATATTAAATCCGCCAATATAAGACCTGAGAACTTCCTGACTGTTAATACTGATCTGCTTATCATTAAAAACAATAAGCCCCTCCGCATCCATTTCGTTCAACATCCGGAAAAGCGTTTCATAAGTGGTGCCAACGTAGGAGGCCAGATCCTGCCGGGATATTTTTTCATTGATCGTTTCATGAAATTGATCACCGAAATGAGCTGACAGCGTAAGAAAAGCCTGTGCTATCCGGCCCTTTACCGGCATGTGCGCGAGATTGCGCATGTTCTTTTCCGACTCTTTCAATTCACCGGCAAAGAACAGCATCAGCTGAAGAAGTAATTCATGATTTACTTTGAGGGAAGCATAAAAAAGATCATTATCAATAAAACACACAACTGTTTTCTCCAACGCCGTCGCTGATACAGGATAATGATTATCGCCACCAAGCCCCCTGTGGCCCACGATCTGACCATCTCTTGCAAAGCGGACGATCAGCTCCTTGTCATTACCCCAGTGTTTGTGCACCTTCACCGTGCCCTGATAAACGAAATAGATGCCGGTCATCAATTCTCCTTCGCGGAAAAGTAACTCGCCTTTTTTCAGCTCGAAATTTTTATGACTGGCGGCGATAGCGGGAAGCCATTCTTTCAGACATAGCTTGCACAAGAGGCACCGATCCTGGTTGCAGGGTTGCTTCAACGTTTTCATCGGGATGAATGTAGCATAATTTAAATTAATCACGCACTCACTTGGGTCGATTTGAAGCAGGAAAGTACCGTATCGAGTGCCAGCCTTTTGCTGACCACTTCACCGATGATGATCACAGCAGGATTCGTCAGTCCCGCATGCTGACTTCTAAACACAATATCCCTGATGGTGCCGGTGACGATTTTCTGCCGGGTTGTGGTAGCTTCATGAATGATCGCAACCGGAGTGCTGGCTTTACCTGCTCCTGCAAATATATCCGCGATCTGCTCCAGCTTATTCATGGCCATTAATATGATAACCGTTGCCGAAGAGCCTGCTGCGATCTGTACGTAAGGCGAGATCTCACCAGACTGCGTAGTACCGGTAGTTACCCAGAAGCTCTCGTTCACACCGCGACAGGTCAGCGGGATCATTGCCGAAACAGGTGCCGCAATACAACTGGAAATTCCCGGCACCACTTCCACTTCCATTCCTGCAGCACGCGCTGCTTCCAGCTCCTCCATCGCCCGGGCAAAGACAAACGGATCACCCCCTTTTAATCTCACAATGTTTGCATGCTTTGCACCATAATCAACAATGCATTGATTGATCTCCTGCTGGGACAGGGAGTGACAGCCGAAGCGTTTTCCGGCAAAATGGAGAATAGCGGAGGAACCGGCATAGCGCAGCAGCTCTTCGTTGGCGAGGGCATCATATAATATTACATCCGCCTTTTGCAGAACCCTGATCGCTTTCAATGTGATCAGCTCGGGATCGCCCGGACCTGCTCCAACCAGGGATAGTTTAGCCATACATTTTATATTATTCAAATAAATATATAATTTATATCAGCTAATTTGGAACAATTTGTTCAATAGTTCACTATATTTATTACATATATTTATATTCAATATGATTGCCTGCCGACATTAACCTTTAAATGATCGGTATATGAAAGTAGTAGTTATTGGTAACGGCATGGTCGGCTATAAGTTCTGCGAAAAGCTGATTGCCAAAAGTTTACCAGGCCTTGAGCTAACAGTATTCGGTGAAGAAATGTTCCCGGCTTACGATCGGGTGCACCTGAGCGAATACTTCGCCGGCAAAACGCTGGCTGATCTGTCTATGACAGAATTTTCGTGGTATGCTGATAATGACGTAAAACTTGAACTTGGCAATCCGATCGTTCGCATCGACCGGACGCAGAAGAAGATCCATTCATTTTCGGGCGCTGAAACCGCCTATGACTATCTTGTAATGGCTACAGGGTCCGCGCCCTTTATTCCTGCCATCCCCGGCATCGACAAAGAGGGTGTTTTTGCTTACCGGACGCTCGAAGACCTGCACCTCATACAGCGTCATGCTCCGCTCAGCCGCAAAGCCATTGTTATCGGCGGCGGGTTGCTGGGCCTTGAAGCGGCGAAAGCCATGCTCGACCTCGGCATTACCGATACACATGTTGTGGAGTTTGCGCCAAGGCTTATGCCGAGACAGCTCGATCATAATGCTTCAGTTATTTTACAACAGAAGCTCAGCGCACTGGGCATTACCTGTCATCTTAATAAAAACACGATTGCTGTATTGGGAAATGAATCGGTGCGGGGCATTATGTTCAGCGATGGAAGTATGCTGCATGCCGATATGCTGGTAATATCAGCCGGTATCAAGCCGCGCGATGAACTGGCGAAAGCCTGCGAACTGCCGGTGGGGCATCGTGGTGGAATTATTGTAAACGACCTGATGCAAACAGCAGATCCCTCCATCTATGCCATCGGGGAATGTGCGCTTCATAATAATATGATCTATGGCCTGGTGGCGCCCGGTTATGATATGGCGGATACAGTGGTGGCGCATCTTTCGGGTGCGTCAAAAATGTTCTGTGGTTTTGATATGAGTACAAAGCTCAAGCTGATCGGCATTGACGTGGCAAGCTTCGGAGATCCTTTTATCGGCGGAGAAGAAGCAAAAACGATTGTATTTGAAGATAGCCATAACGGCATCTATAAGCGGATCAATTTCACACCTGACGGTAAACAGCTTCTTGGCGGTATTTTGGTTGGAGACGCGAGCTCCTATAACATGCTTCAGCAGGTTTGCCGCAACCAAATGACACTCCCACCCGACCCCATGGATCTGATCATCAAACCGCGCCAGGGAAGCAGCATGGCTGGTGTCGACGCTCTTCCCGCGGATGCATTGGTCTGCAGTTGCGAAAATGTAACCAAGGCTGATCTCACAGATGCCATGTCCGCGCATGGCTGCGAGACAGTTGATGCGTTAAAAAAATGCACCAAAGCAGGAACCGGGTGCGGCGGCTGTGTACCGATGGTGAAAGATATTCTCCTGCATACGATGAAACAGCAGGGCCGCTATATCCGGAATGTGATCTGCGAGCATTTTCAGTATTCGCGCCAGGAATTATTTGACCTGATCCGTCTGAAAGAATTAAAAGATTTCGATGCGGTGCTGGATACTTATGGTAAAGGCGATGGCTGTGAGATCTGCCGCCCGGTGGTCAGCTCGCTACTTGCGTCATTGTGGAATGAGATTGTATTAAAAAAAGAAAATCATACCTCACAGGATACCAACGACCGCTTCCTCGCCAATATTCAAAAGGGCGGAACATATTCAGTTGTTCCCCGGATCCCTGGCGGTGAGATCACTCCGGATAAACTGATCGTGATCGGCGAAGTGGCCAAAAAATACAATCTCTATACAAAGATCACCGGCGGTCAGCGCATCGATCTGTTTGGTGCGCACGTCAGCGATCTCCCGCTGATGTGGGAGGAGCTGATCGCGGCAGGTTTTGAAAGCGGTCATGCATACGGAAAAGCGCTGCGTACAGTAAAGAGTTGTGTCGGGTCTACCTGGTGCAGGTTTGGTTTGCATGATAGTGTGAGTTATGCCATCCGTATCGAAGAACGTTATCGCGGTCTGCGGGCTCCGCATAAGATCAAATCTGCGGTTTCGGGTTGCATCAGGGAGTGTGCAGAAGCACAGTCGAAAGACTTTGGCATCATCGCTACGGAAAAAGGATGGAACCTGTATGTCTGCGGCAATGGTGGCTCGAAACCACAACATGCATTACTGCTGGCGAGCGATCTCGATTCCGACACCTGCATCAGGTACATTGACCGCTTCCTGATGTTCTATATCCGCACGGCAGATCCGCTTGCAAGAACGGCCACCTGGCTGAACAAAATGGAAGGCGGGATCGATTACCTCAGAAACGTTGTAGTAAACGATAGCCTCGGCATCTGCGGACAGCTGGAACAGGAAATGCAGGCGCTGGTGGACAGTTACCAGTGCGAATGGAAACAGGTGGTCGACTCACCCGAACTGCGGAAACGTTTCAACCATTTCGTGAATGCTCCCGGTGAAAAAGATCCGAACGTACAATTTGAAACACTGAGAGATCAAAAGAAAGCCGCTGGCTGGTAATACCGTTTAAAATAATTCTTATGAATGTTATAGCTAATTCTGCAGTGGAATGGTATTTCGCCTGCCATATCACTGACGTGCCGCATAACGGCGGTGTATGTGTAAAAGTTGAAGATACACAGATCGCTCTTTTTCATTTTGCACACCGGGATGAATGGTTCGCATCTGACAACGAATGCCCGCACCGAAAACAGATGGCCATCAGTCGCGGCATGCTCGGTTCGCATCACGGCGAACCAAAAGTAGCCTGCCCATTCCATAAAAAAACTTTTTCATTAACGGATGGCCGGTGCCTGAACAGCGAAGAAGGGCTTTCCATCCGCACCTACCCGGTAAAGGTGGAAGAAGGAAAAGTGTTCATCAATATTGCTGCCCTCAATCAACCATTTACATCAACCATTCAAACTGATGCTTATGAGGATCAAACGGACTAGATCAATGCTGATGCTTACAGCATGCATCATCAGCATTACGGGGAAAGCGCAACTATCGCTTTCCGGACAACTTCGCACACGGACTGAGTGGAGAGATGGACAGGGCGCTCCTCTTTCCAGAGGGCAGCGTCCTGCGGTCTTTACATCACAACGGTCGCGCCTCGGGTTGCTCTTTAACACTCCCCGGATCAAAACCAATCTCACCTTCCAGGATGTACGTGTCTGGGGTCAGGATGCATCAATGATCAACAGGACCACTGCAGCTGCCAACAACGGCTTTATGCTCCATGAAGCCTGGGCAGAGATCGTCCTTTCAGACACTGCCTCAAAGAAAAATCCACTACAACTCAAGCTTGGCCGGCAGGAGCTCATCTACGATGACCAGCGTCTGCTTGGAAATCTTGATTGGCTTCAGCAGGGACGACGGCATGATGCCGCTGTGCTGAAATACACCCATGAACGTTTCGCGTTGCATACCGGCGGTGCGTTCAATCAAAATAAGGAACAGGGCAGCGGCACCGTATATGACAATACACCGCCGGGCGCATATACTGCGAGCACAAACGGGGCGCCGATGTACAAAAGCATGGAATTTTTACATGCTTCCCTGCGGCAGCCTAAAGGGAAAATATCCCTTCTTTTTTTCGCCGACCAATTCAATACGTACCTCACTGATACTGCCGGCGGAAATATTTCAAAAACATTGACCACCGGCAGCTGGTCGCGATTCACTACCGGAATTTATCTGACACACACTTTTAATACGATCGAACTATCCGCTTCCGCCTATCATCAATTTGGAAAAAATGGATTTGGAAAAAAGATCAACGGAAGACTGTTCTCTATCGCAGGATCTTATAACCCGGGCAGGTTAAGTGTTGGGGCAGGCACCGATATAACAACTCCACAGTTTGATCCACTGTATGGAACGCCACACAAGTTCTGGGGATTAATGGATTATTTCTATGCGGGAAGCCTTTTCGGCAACAACGGGCTTGCCGACTATTATATAAAAACAAAAATAAAGACCTCTGACAGATTGCTTATCGCCGCCGACTTTCATCAGTTTTCTCCTGCTTCATCTGTTGCCGGTTATTCGCGCAGCTATGGGCAGGAGACTGATATTGTCGCAACCTATACCCTTACAAAGGAAATTTCCTTTGAAGCAGGTTACAGCCATTTCTTCTCCGATCCTTTGCTCTCCTCTCCTGCTGCAAAGAATATTGTCAATGCAAAAAGCCAGGCTAACTGGGCTTATCTCATGATCAATATCAAACCATCATTTCTTTTTAAATAACTACCAAAAAATCTGTTATGGACTACAAAAAACCAGCTGACGTTGTCGAATCCATTATCCAGGCCGGAGTGGATAAGATCAAGCTATCTTCATTGGATCTTTTTATCCGCGGAGCATTATCGGGTGCAATACTTGGTTTTGGAACCACGCTTGCTGTAACGGCCACCGTACAAACCGGCCTGGGTATTATTGGTGCGCTGATATTTCCCGCATGTTTTGTGATCGTGGTATTGATGGGGTTTGAACTCGTCACCGGAAGCTTTGCTGTTTTACCAGCCGCATATTTTGATAAGAAGATCGGCATGCAAAGCATGCTTAAAAATCTTTTCATAGTTTTCGTAGCTAACCTCTTCGGCGCTTTACTTTATGCCATACTATTCTGGATCTCTATCACTAATTTCGGACATACAGAAAACTCGCAACTTGCCGCCGCCATTATTAAGATCGCCGAAGCAAAAACTACCGGGTATTCGCAATTCGGAGCTGCTGGTGTGGTAACCGTGATCACGAAAGGCATTTTATGCAATTGGATGGTAACAATGGGCGTAGTAATGTCCTTAACCTCAACCTCAACATTGGGAAAGATCCTTGCTGCGTGGTTACCCGTGTTCATATTTTTTGCCCAGGGATTTGAACATGCGGTAGTCAATATGTTTGTGATCCCTGCGGGTATGCTGCTAGGAGCGAAAGTGAGTTTTCAGGATTGGTGGCTGTCCAACCAATTGCCTGCCACATTAGGTAATATTCTGGGCGGTGTCGTATTTACCGCATTGGCTCTTTACCTGACACACCGTTGGAAAAAAACAGAGATCCCGGTTTCCGGATAGATCAGGGAGGTCATAAAAGTATTCGGCAGAAAGTCCTCGCATGTGCTAAGCGCTGCATGACCCGGCACGCTGAGATCTGCTTCAAGATGTGTTTCCATCTTCTCCTTAACGGAGCGGGCCGGTTCGTTTATAAGACCAGGAATAAGGATCCTTTTATGGGATTGGTTGACCAGACCGGGCCGGTTATTGCAGGTTGGGGAATATTACCCGGATCAATGGACAATTTGCTTTTACTCCGGTAGAAATAAAGAATTGGATGCTTTATTCACCGGGGGGCTCGTTTTGCGAGAGAATCCAATTGATGCCAGATGCATAAATCAGAGTCCTCGTTACCGACATTTAAAACATTGAGTAAATCCATGAGTCGCTTAGCTGTGAGCTAATGGAAGAATTGATTATAATCGTTTTCGATAAGAGTCCGGCTCTCGTAGTACCTACTCTGCCTGTCGAAGCTTAAGCGAAGACGTTTTTTTCGCGCAATTCACACTTTGGACGTGCACCAACGGAGCCCACCATCTGCCTTTACGTAACGCTGATGTACGGCCCCATAGCTCTAATAGACTTCGAAGGCTGGGTCTTTCCTTTGACAGTTTCTACAGACGAACCTTTTAAACACGCTGTCTACGACCATGCGATCCAATTGATTCGATCGTAAACACTACAATAACTTATCCGGTGTCAATGGAAGATCCCTCACCCGCTTACCCGTAGCATTGAAAACCGCATTGGCAATCGCTGCAGATACACCCGTGATCCCGATCTCCCCTATTCCCCTCGCGCCTATAGGAGATATATGCGGATCCGGTTTGCCAATAAAATGTACATCAATTGGCGGCACGTCCAGATGCACTGGAACATGATAGTCTGCCAGCGTCCTTACCACTGCATTGCCCCAGCGCTTGTCATATTCGGTTGCTTCCATCAGTGCAGCACCGATCCCGAAAATAACGCCACCGATGATCTGTGAACGGGCTGTTTTTTCATTCATGATGCGGCCAACATCCTGTACACTGGTGAAACGTGTTACGCGGATCGTTCCGAAATCTTCATCCACCCATACTTCGGCAAACTGTGCACCGAACGAATGAAAAGCATGTTGTTTGATATCACTGTTCTGATCAGCGGGTATTTCACGGGGTGTACATAGTGCACCGGGAATCGTAAGCCCTGCTCCGGATATGGGCTGAGTGGTTGCGCAGGCTTCCATCTCATTTCGTTTTGCACGCTTCAGGATATCGGTATATGATTCCGCTTTATTTGGATCTGCGGTCACAAATAATTTCCCATCGGCATATCCGATGTCTTCAGGTTTGCGTCCATTGAGTTTGGAGGCTGGATCGGCGGTCGCCAGTGCTGCCAGTTGAGCGCGCAATAGCTTGCAGGCTTCCAGTGCAGCAGGATGAATACTGGCCGTGGTTTGTGAGCCGCCGGCAAGTGGAGAAGGTGGTAATGCGGAATCACCGATCTTCACCTCAATTCTTTCCACGGGCACACCGAGCGCATCGCTGGCAGTTTGCGCAAGTACGGTATAGGTTCCGGTGCCGATATCAATGGAGGCAGTCAACAGGGTCACGTCACCGTTGCTCTTCATCACTACTTTAACGGAAGACGCACTGCGTCCTGCGGGGTATGTAGCCGTTGCCATTCCATAGCCAACCAGGTACTTTCCGTTGCGCTTTTGCCTTGGTTCAAGATTTCGTGATGACCATCCGAATCTTTCCGCGCCAATGCGGTAACAGTCAAGCAGGAATTCACTGGAGAATTCATGGCCTTTCATCGGATCCTTTGTTGTATGATTTTTTATCCGGAATTCAACCGGATCGATCTTTAACTTGTAGGCCATCTCATCCATGGCAGATTCCAGTGCGAAAGTCCCGGGTGTTTCGCCGGGTGCTCGCATGAATGTAGGTGTACCGCGATTTAGTTTCGCGACGTTATACGTCACCTCACGGAGTGGTGCTTCATACAGCACGAGCGACTGTTTCCCGCTTGGTTCAAAGAACTCGGTCAGGTTGTTATAGGAATCTGTATGATGACGCATCACGCTCAGTTTGCCGTTTGCATCCGTTCCTAATGCTACCCGTTGTATGGTGGCCGCACGATGACCGACATTGGTTTGCATCATCTGTCGCGTCAGGGCAAGTTTTACCGGCCTGCCCGCAGCCTTTGCAGCCATCGCCACCAGCAGTGTATGCAACCACAGTCCTTTACAGCCAAAGCCACCACCGACAAACGGTGCGATCACACGCACATTCTCCGGTTTCAGGCCAAAGAAATAAGCGGCAATGGTACCCGTAAGTCCCACGCCTTGCGTCGCGTCATACAACGTAAGCTGATCGCTGTTTTCCCAAAGCGCAACGGTTGCATGAGGTTCCATCGGATGATGATGTTCAACCGGCGTTGAATAAGTATGATCCACGCGATTGGTGGAGCTTGCCAGTGATGCTGCCGCCTTGCCCTCATTCACCTGCGCTTCTTCGCCCATGAACATTTTTGGCTTTTTGCTTTTCAGCAATTCGGTCTTCAGGTCCGTTGCCCCTTTTTCAACCGTGTAACGGACTTTTAATTTATACGCAGCCGCACGGGCCTGCTCATAGCTTTCCGCAACCACAACGGCAATGAACTGTCCGGGGTAATGCACAATATTACTCTGTAATGGTGGCAGGTTCTCTCCCAGGAATGCCGCGCCGGCTTTCATCTGCGCTTGTATATCGAGTGGTTTCAACCTGAATGCGTTCTTATGGCTGATCACGCTGAGTACGCCGGGCTCTTTCTTTACAGCAGCATCATCTATGGAAGCGATCTTTCCTTTTGCGATGGTCGCCCTTACGGGAAACGCATATGCCATATTTGGCTGGTTGAATTCTGCTGAATAAGTAGCTTTGCCGCTTACTTTCAGCCGCCCGTCTATCCGGTTGATCGGTTTACCTGTTTCACTCATTGCTTTCGTTTTTTAGTGAATCGACATTCGTTCCTATCCCTGATCCGTTTTATCATGAAGCCCGTAAGCTCCGCCAGCCATTGCTCCCTGCAATGCACGGATGATCGCCTTCTTTGCAAGAGCGATTTTGAACTTGTTATGTTCAAGCGGCCTTGCCTGTTTTAATTCAGCCTCGGCAGCGGCTTTGAAATTCTCTTCCGTTGCATCTTTACCTGCCAGCCATTTTTCAGCGAGGGATGCTCTCCATGGTTTATGTGCGACACCACCCATCGCAATGCGCACATGGCTGATCCGGCTTCCATTCAGCGATAATGCTGCCGCAACGGAAACCAGTGCAAAGGCATACGAAGACCGTTCACGGATCTTGAGGTAATAAGAATGATCTGCCAGATCATTTTCCGGAAGCTCTATGGAAGTAATGAATTCTCCCTGCTTCAGTGTATTGTCTTTTTCTGGATTGTCGCCCGGCAGACGATGATAATCTCCGATGGGAATACTGCGTTTTGTTTGCTGCGCTCCTTCCACATTCACGACGGCGCCGAGTGCGGTTAATGCAACGGCCATGTCTGAAGGGAACACTGCCACGCATTTTTCCGACCATCCTAATATCGCGTGATTGCGGTTGATGCCTCTCAATGCCCCGCAGCCGGAACCGGGTTCGCGTTTATTACAGGGCATATCAACATCATAAAAGTAGGAACAGCGTGTGCGTTGATTAATATTACCACCATTGGTCGCCATATTCCTGATCTGTGCGCTGGCACCTGCAAGGATCGCCATTGACAGTAGCGGATATTCCTGGCGGATGGTTTCATGATTGGCGGTATAAGAATTCGTCGCCGTGCTTCCGATCTGCACACCGCCACCAGTCTTTTTGATATCGGCATATTTCAACCGCGTAATATCCACCAGTTCGGTAGGATGCATCACATCTTCCTTCATCAGGTCCACGAGGTTTGTTCCGCCACCTAAAAACCTTGCGCCGGTATTTGCCGACACCAGGGTAATAGCGTTACCTGCATCAGCAGCTTTTGAAAATTTGAATGC
Organism: Terrimonas ginsenosidimutans; assembly: GCF_022012415.1. GTDB lineage: Bacteria > Bacteroidota > Bacteroidia > Chitinophagales > Chitinophagaceae > Terrimonas_A > Terrimonas_A ginsenosidimutans. Next base: position 454,003 of record NZ_JAKLTR010000002.1, on the reverse strand, counting down.
TCTCATGATAAATTGCTTGGATGATCAATAGTACCGTCAGCAAATTGCCACAGCTGTGCAACGGCTTTGTTGCCATGAACTTCGCGGATGGCGTCCACAATATTGGGATAAGCGCCGCAGCGGCATATATTTCCGGACATGCGTTCCCTGATCTCCTCATCAGACAGTTTCAGGTTCTTTTCTTTCTTGCGGACATTGCCGGTTACATAACTTGCCTCCCCGTTTTTTGCTTCACTGATCAACGCCACAGCAGAACAGATCTGACCTGGCGTACAATAGCCGCATTGAAAGCCGTCATGTTTGATGAATGCAGTTTGCATCGGATGTAGGTCGTTTCCATCGGCCAGCCCTTCGATAGTGGTGACATGCTTATCTTCACAGGACGCCGCCAGTGTAAGGCAGGAAAGTACGCGCCGGTCATCGACGATAACGGTACACGCTCCGCATTGGCCATGATCACATCCTTTCTTTGAACCTGTTAGTTCAAGGCGTTCACGAAGTGTATCCAGCAGGGTCATGCGGGAGTCCACCATCAGCTGGCGGGCATTGCCGTTCACTTTGAATGAAAGATTTACCCCATTCTCGATGCCGACCGGGGCAGGCGGCGGTGTGGTGATACTCCGGGCCATCAGTTGCTCTATGCCAAGCAGGTGCGCAGCAAGCAGACCGGTACCGGTAAAGGTGATGAGTTTAAGGAAGTGGCGTCGTTTGATCCCTGAAGTAATGATCTCACTCATTTCATCAGGCATGAGCTCTTCAATGACCTTTCGTTCATCGGCCGTCAGGTCCGGAAACTTGGGTTGATCTTCCATGTTGTATGTTTGAGGGGTGTTCTGAAGTTACGGACTTTAAAAAAGGAATATTACTTTATTAATGATCCTAAGCGGTACGGTCAGCACAGATTCAACCTCTCAAAAAACGGACCATTGCAACGTGAAGGTGGTCAGATCAACATTAATTCAGCCGGCACGTGCACAAAAGATGATCGCCATCTGCTTCATTGGATCGTAAGCGGACATAAAAACAAAGAGACGATCCTGTCATGGACTTATCCTCCCGCAGATCTGCTTACCCAATTTCTCCCTCACTCACATGTGTAAAGGAACCCTGCAACGGAGTCAAGAATATTTTATTGATCCCGAATTCGATCAGCACATAACCCGGAAACACCCGATCCATCAACTGACACATCTCCTGGTATAGAGGTTTGCCTTTTTCAAGATAATTCAGGATAAGACGACCACCCGGTTGCAAACCAGCTTTGCATTGTTCCAGGAACGTCGCAGAGGAAACAAAACCGGGGACATTCCTTCCCATAAAAACATCGCAAACGATCAGCGGATACTTCTTTTGATTATGCTGCATGAAAAGTTGTGCATCCATACACACAAGCTCGACCCGGGTCAGATCATACGCCGGCATCAGTTCAACCGCCAGGAGCAGAATATCGTTGTCTATATCAACAAGCGTATAGGCAGGATGAAACCCCATGTCTTCAAGAATATGAACGGCACTTGCAAGCCCCGTTCCCAGCACGAGTACATGATGAGTCCCTGAGAGCTCATGCCTGATCTTTCTGAAAGCAGTGCGCAGCGGACGATAACGTTTCCCATCGGAATACCATGCATCCTTAGTACCAAGTTGCCATTGATTACGGTACAGGTACAGGTCCAACACGGGGTGAAGCGGACTCGACCGCTGTTCTATACAGACAGGGTATAAAAAACTGAGCAGCCGTTTATAAAAGGGAGTTTTCAACCAGGGACACTTTTGGTACTAAAACACGCTGTTATGCATTCACCGGGCCCTGAACAGATCATTCAACTATCACACGCTCCGGGCGTATATTCATACACAGGGGATGACATTTACAGGAAAATCCGGTTTGATCTACGGTGTTGCCCCCCAATATCAATGCCAAAGGCGTTTGATGGCGAGGTCCCTGGCAGGTCTGTGGATGTGCCGGTTGTTATTTACGGATGGTATTGCCTGTATAGCTGCGTGAATATTTTTGATTTACTACGGGACTATCCAACCACTCGGGATGATCATCATTCCGGCATCTGCGCCTATCGGCAAAAAACAATTATCCTCCCTTCCATAAATATGCTGAAGAAACATATTCTCCCTGGAGCCTCTACCCTTTGTTCTTCTTAAAGATCCTGGTTGCAATAATTACGATTAATAACACCGGGATACCTCCGAACACTCCAAGCAGGAAATCTTTCACCATAACAGGCAAACCTGGAAACAGGTCATGTGCAAAAGGAATATTATGACTAAAGATGCCTCCAGCTACCAGCAGCAGGGCAAGAGTACCAACGATACTTAATAAGTTGATCACTCTAGGTAGCAGCTTGACGAGGAAATGCCCGAGTTTTGAAATGAGCCCCTTATCGTTACTGTTTTTGATCAGCTTTAAGCCTGCATCATCCATTCGAACGATCAACGCTACCAGTCCGTAAACCCCCACAGTAGCAATGATCGCCACGAACGAAACCGTAAGGATCTGTGTCGTCAGGTCTTTATCGATCACAGTGCCAAGAGCGATGATCACGATCTCGACCGACAGAATAAAATCTGTCGTGATCGCAGAACGGATCTTTGCCTTTTCGTCTGCCGGGGATTGCTCAGTTACCTTTTCTGCAGCCTCCCGGGTATCTTTTTTGCGGTGAAAAAGGAATTCATAGATCTTGTGCATGCCTTCATACGCCAGGAACAGACCGCCGGCCACGAGGACATAAGTGATCACAACCGGGAAAAAGAACTCCAGCAGGAATACCGCCGGCAGGATAATAAGTTTGTTGATGAACGATCCTTTGGTAATGGCCCAGATGACAGGCAGCTCACGGGACGAGAGAAACCCGGTCGCCTTTTCAGCATTAACGGCGAGATCATCTCCAAGGATGCCCGCTGTTTTACGTGTGGCGAGTTTTACGCTGACCGCCACATCATCCATTAACGCTGCTATATCATCGAGGATCGCAAAAAAACCAGAAGGCATTGAGTTGAATTTTAAGCGCCCTGAACCGCGCCGGTAAAAGATACCCGGCAAGTTAGGCCCATTTCTTCAGCCTGCCCTTTGTGGAGGATTAGAAACGGGTGATAATTTGGTTATGTCACGCCAGCCTGCCTGTTCTATCTGACCCGGGCCTATCCCTCGCGCTGAATGCCGTGGAAAGCATTGACCGATTGATGAAGTCAGCCTGAAGCCATGCTTTATTCGACAGCAATATTTCCATAGCTAAACCCTGAAGTATTCCCTGGAAATAAAAATGTCCCACAAATGATTGATGAGTTGATGAGATAATAGAGCACACTACCATTCATCGGTAAGGTCACTGAACGTTAATGCTTATTTCCTTGCAGAGATCATCCGATAGTTCCATTCAAATTACCACTAAATGGCTACGGAAGGCATTTCCCTTTGGTCTAATTTTGACTTCGCAGATAACCACTCCACTAGCGACTTTTCCACTCTTATGAAACATTGCATTGGTTAATGCCTGTAGCTGCCTGATGAGTCATTCATTCTTCATCATAAAAATTCAGCATCATGACAGAGCTCAAAATCGAAGCGCGTTTAAGAAACGACAAATTCCGCAATTCTCTTGAGATCGTTATTCCGGAAGGCATGTCCCATAAGGAACTCGCCAAAGTAACATTGGGAGACCTGCTTTCCCAGTTCAGACCTTCCGGTTGCCAGGCTTGTTTATCGGGCCAGCATTTCATTATTCGTGAGAGGTTCGAAAAAGTACTGCCTGTTAACATCCCGGCGTTGCGCGGGGGACTGGCCACTAAGGCCTGAAGACAATGTGTACGGCCGGCAGTGGCCGTACACATTTATTTAAATGACATTCACGCTGCAAAACAATTCATCAATGAATACTGAACAGTTGGGAATAGGCATTCTCTATAATGCCGCATTACCCGAATACCTTAAAGAACATTTTGAGCAGCTGGATTATATCGAGATCATACCCGATATGTTCTGGTCCGACGAAGGAAGAGGTAAGAATCCCCGGTTCCGTCCACTGCCCAAATGGATGCGTCAACTGGATTGGATAGCCGGGCGACTGCCGCTGGTAGCACATAACATCGGGATATCCATTGGCACTATCGATTATTTTGATGAAGAATATATCCGGTTCATGCAGAAAATGCATGAACGATATCAGTTCAAATGGCATAGCGATCACCTCTCCTTTCTCAAGCTGCCAACCAAAGGACCACATGATCACAATGCAGGAATAGCCATTCCCGTTCCGTACGATGAAGAATACCTGGAAATGATCGGAAAGAAAGTCGACTTTATACAAAGCACGATAGAGATTCCTTTTCTCCTGGAGAACAATGTTTACTTTGTAGAATATCCTGAACAGGATTATACAGAAACCGCTTTTGTAAACAAGCTGGTAAAAGGCCACCATTGCAATATCCTGCTCGACATTCATAACCTGTATACCAATGCAATAAACCAGGGAACATGCGCCAGAACTTATATCGACGAACTAGACATGTCTGCCGTAATGGAAATGCATATCGCCGGAGGCAATGATATGAATGGCTTCTACATGGATTCGCATGCAGGCCCATGCCCTGATGAAGTGTGGGAGTTACTTGACTACGCGGTAAGCAAAGCACCGAACCTTCGCGGGATCACTTTCGAGTTCCATGAATCTTATTTTCCGCTTTTACAGTTCGGGGGCCTAAACAGGCAGATAGAGCTTGCCAGGAACACCTGGAACAAATATCACCATAAAAAACCAGCATATGAGTGCGCGTGATTTCCAACTGGCAATTGCTTCACTGATCGCATCTCCCGAAACCTGCTGTGAGATATTGACAGAAGAGGAACCATTCTTTACCCGCTTCAGCCTGACTGAAAAGGAAAAGTTACGCTTGCACGGGATCGTAAGGCAAAGGGGGATCTCCGCCTGTTGTTCATTATACAGGATGAACAGGATCACACCGGTTTACTCCCAGCTCTCAAACACCTGCATGCTATTGAAAGACGAACTGGTCCCTTTGGTAGAAGAATTCTGGCTGCATTTAACGAAACCCAGTCTTCAATTCAAAGAAGAAGTGCTTGAATTCGGAGCCTTTCTGACAAATAAGATCAGTACGGGAGCAATTTGTCAGCCTTACCTGAAAGAAGTTCTTCAACTGGAGATCGCTATGAATGAACTAAGCTATCTCCCGGAAGGCGAACACAGGATACTTACTTTTGAACATGATATTTTTTTTGTACTCAGGGCCCTGGCCGATGGCAGCCTCGATGATGCAGACGTCCCTCCTTCTGTTTGCCGCTACAAGATCTATATAAACAATGATAAGGTGGAAATGGAACCCGCCGAAGCGGAATGATCATTCGATGTATTGCCTTTCACTACAATTATAAAATCATGGCTAGCCCCATAATCTGGATCCGCCCGGAGTTCATTGCATGACCGCCCCGGTATTGATTTGTCTGGTTGATATTGGTGATTCGGGAGCTACGGTCTGCTATACTGACCTGTCACCTCAAAGCCCTACACTCGCCAGCAAAGCAGCCAGTGCTGCCGTGTCGGATGGACGCGGTGCGTTATACTCAACGATCGCACCCGCCGGGTCGATAAGGATATAACGCGGGATCCCATACACTGCATACTCTTTGGTAAAAGATCCTCCCTGATCGCTAGCCAGCAGCTGTATTCCTTCCATCTTCTGGCGTTTTATCGCATCGGTCCACTTCGCGGCATCTTTGTCTACCGAGATGCTGAGAATGGCAATATTTTTGGCTTCGTACTTCCGCATAAGTTCTTTAAGATACGGCACTTCCCCCGGGCAGTTACCACACCAGCTGGCCCACAGATCAATGTAGACATACTTCCCACGAAAATCGCTGAGCGAACTCGTACCGCCGTTGTAATTCAGATAGCCTGAGAATTCCGGAGAGGGTGTGCCTTTTTTTAACCTGGTCAGTCGTAGAAAAGCATCAGCCATCTTTTCCCTGAACCTTTCATCATCACCGGTGTAATACTTTTCAAAATCACTGTAGAGTGCAATGATATCTCCGGCTTGTTTCAGATCGAACAGGGCGATCTCCGCAATCTGCTTGTTGCGTATATATTCATTGGGAACGATTGATGCCAGCAGGCTGATCCTGTTTTGTGTCAGCGAATAGGACGAATCGGTTTTCAGGAATTCAGCCTCCTTTATCCGCAATTGCCGCTGGTAATATTCAAATACAAGACGCCGGTACTGACCATACTTTCTGTAATGATCTTCGTTGGAATAATTAATGGCCAGTTCTTTCTGCGAGATCATCCCGGGCCTGAATGCCGGATCTTCAAGTTCTCGTAAAGCCAGGAAAAGAAAAAGGTTCGAAAGGTATTCATACGTTGTTGCCTGGGTTTCGCTATGCGTCAGGGCGGACGGTAGTTTTGCGTTACGGATCCGCGTGAGAGACTTGAGCTTTCTCTCATAAAGGAATTTGCGGAACGCTTCTTCATTCATGCCTTCCCCGGAAGGGTCAAAAAATTGTCGCTGCTGCGCCCTGAGAATAAAATACTGGTTAATGCTGACATCATCTCCACCGGCCAGTACCGCCCCGTCCTTGAAATGATCCGCATCGTACCCAATACTGTAACGCTTTGATCTGTCCATGTACAACAATACCGGTGTTTTTTCGTCCCAGATCGTATACACGCCGGTTTGATTGGGAAGTGTGTCCCGGAAAGACCCGTCTTCCGCCACCTCGATCTTCTTATCCGGCAGGTTGAATTCATAGGGAAAACTCAGTTCGATCTGTCTTCTGCCATCGGGCTGTGGAGGCAGATTTTTGATCACCCCGTGAAGGATGATATAATCTTTTTTTGCTGGTTGCGCACAAGCGTCAAAATCAAATAACACCTGGAAAAACGATACCAGAAAGAATACAGGAACAGATGGGTGGGAAAGTAGTCTCATTACAGCGTAGTTTGTCAGATCCTAAACAAGATCGTGTGCAAAAGGTTCACCCGTTCTTTTATTTGAGCAGGAAAATCATGAGTTTGACGCTCTGCTATCAATGATCAACCCCGCGTTAGCCTGGTCCAATGACAGAGTATAAAGAAATAAAAGCACGCCTGCGACCAGCTGGGGAAGGAACCTGAACAAATGTCAATAACCTGTATCTCCTGGAGAACAAATGAAAAAGGGCTGACTCAAAATCATATTGAATCAGCCCTTTTCCTGTCCAGCTTCGCTGAGGCTAGATAGTATTTTCCCAACCCTTTTTCTGGCTTTCTTTCAGCATGTCTTCGATAGCTTGTGGTACTACGTTACGGAACTTGCCGGTCTCTGCGGGAACGATCCTGATCATTGCTTCGATCATTTCATTTGGATCCAGTCTGCCTTCTGGTACGCCAAGCATTGCGTCAAACGTTGCTTTCAGATCTGCTTTTTTGGTATAATTCTTATTGTCGTCCAGCCATCTGAATGGAGTTTCAGCCATGGTTTCATTGTAACCGGTAAGGTATGGTCCGGGATTGACAGTCTGTATCTGTATGCCAAATGGTTTTACTTCCTGTTGCAGCGCTTCTGCCACAGACTCCAGGGCATGTTTGGTGGAAACATAGATCCCGAACCCGGCCGGGGTAAACAATCCACCCATAGAAGAAGTAAACACAACTTTACCCTTTTTCTTTCCATCGATGAATTTTTTAATGAACTGCTGAGCAAGGTTCAGCGGAGCAAAAACGTTTGTTTCGAAATTCCTGCGAACAAGATCCATCGGGATCTCGAATACTGGTCCTGCTTCACCAATACCCGCATTACTGAACAATACATCGATATCCCAGGTGAGTGCATAGGCAACATCATAAGAATCGAGTATATCGAGTTTTTCAACGCGGAGGTTTGCTTCGAGGCCAAGCTTGGCGGCTTTCTCACGCAGCGGCGTTACCTGTGGTGAGATCTGTACGCCTGCGATCACTTTGTGTCCGAGTTGTGCGAGTCCGATTGCTACGCCTTCGCCAAAACCAGAGCCTGCTCCGGTAATTAAGATTGTTTTACTGTTTGCCATTGTTTTTGATTTTGAGGTTGATGATTATAGTTAGTGTCAGATTTGAAACGATTGATCAAATAGTGCTGCCCGCTTTAGCGATCTCGAAATCCTGATCAGGACTTCCACCGGACACTCCGATATAGGCGAGTATTTCTGTGCCCGTCGTCACCGGCATGCCGCCTTTGAATCCTACTAGTCCACCGCTTGTTTGCAGCATTCCATAAGTACCCATTTCCGGTGCGAGGAACTCTCCCACTTTCTCAGAGTTCATTCTGAAAAGCATTGCGGTCTTTGCTTTCCCCATCGAAATATCAATGGATCCAAGAAACGCGTCATCCATTCGTGCAAACAGTTTCAGATGACCCGCCGTATCAAGGATGGTGATGTTTGCACTTACACCTATTTCATTCGCCTTATCAATTGCCTGATAAAGCGCCTTGCTTGCCTGGTTGTTAGTGATGTTCATGTCTTTGATTTTTGGTTTTTTTTATATCCTGTTTTGATAGATCAAAGATGCAACGATCCGAAAGCCTGATCTGTATCGAATTCAAAGGGTATATTATGAATTTCAAAGATTCTGTAGTGACGGCGATGATGATTGCCTTGATCGGTAAGAATAATAGATATTGTCACTAAGAAATGACTCACCGGACAAGCACTAATGCAGAACGCCTTTTTGAAGAAAGGCGTTCTGCTAATGGCTCACTTCAAAGGCTTCCCTGTCGGAACATTAGTGGTGTACGCTGTGTATGCTTCTTAAAAAAGGTGCTGAAATTCTGTGGCTCCATAAAGCCCAGGCGATAAGAGATCTCCTTCAGGGGGATATCAGAATTACGAAGCAAAGACTTGGCTTCCGTGATCGTTTTTTCCGTGATCCAGTTGCCAACCGACTTGCCGGTAGCATTTTTGATGACGCTATTGAGATAATTTGGATGAAGAAATAATTGATCAGCATACTCCTGCACACGATTTGCCTTTTCAAGCGTGCCCATGCTTAATTCCCGATAGTGTTTCTCCATTAGTATTTTAAACTCCCGTACGATCTCCGAGGTCCTGCCGATCTCTTTTATATCAACTGAATCTTTCCAGACATACTCCTTGATCTTGATCAGGATCGCTACGAAAAGATGACCGATGAGTTTATTCCTGTAGGGGGAATCTGATTGGAATGCTTTATAAAGCTGCCGGTAGATATCTTCAAACTCATTGAATTGCTCTTCCGATACTATTTTCGGATTGGTTGTTTCACAAAGCAGAAAAGAAAAGCCGTTAAAAATATCCGGATGCACATTTTCCTTCAGAAACCCTTCACTCATCGTGATGTAGTGAAGATCTTCCAAAATGTCAATACTGAACTTTTTGATATGTCCGGGATTGTTGAAATAGACCATTCTCGGAAGGAGGTTGAATTCACACCCATCAGATGAACATTTTCCCAATGCGTTAACCAAGAGCCGGTACAGCAAATTTGCAACTGTATGTACGAAAGAAAAGCGATCCCAAATCTCCAATGCGGCCTCGACCTCATTGGAGATTTGATCTTTGGAAAATGAAAGATCCATCTCCTGTGGTTCATTAACGAAGGAATGCAAAGGCCCAGTGAACTGCAACGGAGAATGCCTGAGGCAACACGGAGAGTACTAAGTCTGCAATTGAAAGAATTGGAAGAGCACGGGTTGATCACGAGGAAGATCTATCCTGTCATACCCCCCAAAGTTGAATACAGTCTGACTGAATTTGGAAAACCCTGATATCTGCTATCACTCTTTTAGGAAGCTGGGGCGATGAAAATGCGGACACGTTATGATCCGTCATTATGAAGAAGTTTGAAAAGTGATCTGTTATTATTCCCTGGAAGAATAAAGCAGAACGCCCATACCTGTTCCGCTCCGGTCATATCAATGGATCGAACAGGAATGGGCGTTGTCAATAATGTTAGCCGAGAAAATATCATAGCTCGTGCATCCGCGGCTGATCCAGCCCGATGTTCACCACGTGTGACAGATGTGCTCCGCCGCCCGCATACAACCGCTCGATCTTTGAGTCTGATACACTCAATTCAACCTTTATCAGGCTTGGTGAAGCCGGGTGCATAAAACGCCCCTGCTCTATGAGGTAATCCTGCTTCTTCACTCCTGCAACCTCCCATAGATAAGCCGCCAATGGGCCTGCGGCCATTCCTGTGGCAGCCTCCTCATCGATCCCGTAAAACGGGGCAAACATCCGGGTAGTGGCATCAAAATCATTACTCACGGTATAGAGATAAAACCCGATCAGGCCATATTGCTCTGAAATGCGGTAGACCGCTTCCCGATCGTAATCAACACCAGCGAGAATAGCTTCGTTCCGTACAGGAACTATCAAAAAGCCATTTCCCGTATTAACGATCGATGGCAATAACCCCTGCTGAAGATCGGAACTGGAAATTCGCAACGATTCAAGTATGACATTAAGAGCGGGAGTTTTGCTGATCGCCGGCGACTGCTGTTCCATGAATGCCTGTCCACCTTTGAACACGATCCTACGGTTTCCGTCAATCGTCTCTTTCGTGCTGAGATCTCCTGCAATTTGTCCCGTTCTCTTCAAATAGCTGAAGGTGGCAATTGTTGCATGCCCGCAATGCGCGATCTGCTTTAGTGGGGTGAAAAAATCCAGCTTATAATCTGCAACATCTGACCGGGATACAAAGGCTGTTTCAGGAAACCCTGCAAGTCGGGCGATCTCCTGCTTCTGCAGCGGGGATAATTTGTCTGCATCAAATACTACCCCTGCCGGATTGCCCCCCTGTTCATTTATACTAAATGCGTTAATTACCTGTAATACTATATTCATAGGCGCGAAAGTATCGTATGACGGCAGGAGGAAAAAGTACAAAACGGATCAACTGCTAACAAAAATGTCAATAACTAACCCGTCACCTGGCAGATAGCATTTAATGATCGGGTAAGAAAAGGATATGGCCTGCGCAATCCCATTAAAGTTCATTCGATGGCCGATGACCGATGGACGTTGGCCGAAAATACATATACCTAAGTAGTGTCAATACTCTATACCAATTAACAGCGATAGCTTCCATCCAAATGCGGCACCCCTCCATCGGCCATCGAGCTGGTGCAGGTAGATCTCTTAAACGACATTGCATTAAAATCTTTCACAGTTGCACCTCCAATGGATATCAATTGCCGGTTATTCGCTATATTAGTTGAATTAACCCCATTGCATAATACTCTTCATATACCTCCAGGCCATGATCAGGAATATCATCATCAGCTCGCTTGCCATGTTTGTACTTGCCGATTCCTCCGCTCAATCCAGCCGCACCTGGAACGGCAAAAAAGCTGCCGTTGTCATCACGTATGACGATGCCATTGATGAACACCTGAACAACGCCATTCCTGTGCTGGATTCCCTGGGACTGAAAGCCACATTTTATATTACCGGCTTTTCCAACTCCATGCAGAAAAGGCTGAACGACTGGAAAAACATCTCCGTCAATGGACATGAGTTGGGAAATCATACACTCTATCATCCCTGCACGGGTGGGCCTGGAAGGGAATGGGTAAAGCCCGACTATGACCTGCGCAATTATTCGGTCAAACGCATACTTGATGAAACCCGGGCCACGAATCTCCTCCTGCAATCGATGGATGGGAAAATCAGGCGCACCCTTGCATTCACCTGCGGCGATACCAGGATAGGAGACACTTCTTTCTCTGCCCTTTTGAAAAACGATTTCGTTGCGATGCGCGGAGTACGTTCGCTGATGCATCCCATCGACAAAGTGCAATTGGATAATGTAGATTGTTACGGTGTGAACGGTGAGTCGGGAGACCAACTGACCGCCTGGGCAAAACAAGCACTTGAAAGCAACTCGCTCCTTGTTGTGTTGTTTCACGGCGTCGGTGGAGGAAACAGCTTAAATGTATCACTTGATGCGCACAGGCAGTTCCTGACATACCTGAAGCAACATGAAAAAGAGATCTGGATCGCGCCGATGATAGACGTTGCAGAGTATATCAAAAAGTATCAGGGAAAGTAGCCATTACAGGCAGCTGTTACAGATCAGTGTTCCCAAAGTATATCGCCGGGCAACATACTGCCCGTTACTAACTCAAACACTCCTTCCACGAAAAGATCATTCCACAAATGGGAAGTTATGCCCATCATTGTGTAAATGAAAGAAAACAGTCAGCCCTTTACAGTAGAAACGGAACGGCTCCGGCTCCTGCCACTTACACTTGCTCAATTATCGTTGATCGAAACCGATTTTGTCGCCCTGGAACAATGCCTCGGACTTACCCCGGCTTCGTTTGAACTAAACGCTCCACCAGCGTTTATGGAAGAATTCTTTGAAGCCATCAGATCACATACTGTTCCATCTGTCGCCGCCAACCCGGATGATTATCGCTGGTTCACTCAATGGATGCTTATTCACAAAACCGAAAACTGTCTTGCCGGAGGCATGGGAATGTCTGGCTTGCCGGATGCCGCCGGCGAAGTGTCGATTGGATACTTTATAAACCGGACATTTGAAAACAAAGGACTTGCTTCAGAAGCACTCGCAGCCATCCTACAGTTCATCTTTGTTCATCCTTCCGTCAGCACTGCTGTAGCATATACAGCATCCATCGATAATGCCTCTGTAACCGTATTACAGAAAAACGGATTTAATTCAGGCGGAACAGTGGAAGGCGGATACAAATGGTTCAAAAACAAAATATAATTTCAATGAAACTTATCTCCTCAGCCTTTTTCTTAAGCTTTCTTCCAGCTGTTTTTCTCGCAATCATGATACCTTATAACATCAGCGAACGACGTCAGCCTGCAGGCAATGACTTTAGTAAGTTACTGCCGCTGAAAGTCGGGCAGTTTAACCGGGTTGAATACAAAGACCCCTCTCCCGGCCTCGATGGCGAAGCCACTTATCGCGCTGGCTCCAAAGAGATCTTTATGCTTTTCAGTAAGGCGGATAGCAAAGCGGATCTCAGGGAAACAATGCAGACGATCCTGGACGAAGTTAAAACCAACAAAACAACGGAAGCCAGAACCATCGAGCTAAAAGCCGATCCGGCCTTCATCCATTTTATCGGGCCGAAGATCGCTTTCTTCGCCTGGACGCGCGGGCTGTACTGCTTCTCAGCCGACAGTAAGAATGCTGATAAAAAGAGTCTGGATGAGTTCATGACAGCATTCCCTTATTAAGACAGGAAGTAAAGCGACGTTTCAGGAACAGTTCACTAGTCCTGCTCATAAATGATCATCACGTCCCCGCTGCCAAGTGCATCGGCGAGGTCACTGACATTTTCTATCCGGCCGATCTCCGTATAGCTGTATGTGGTGGAAAATGTTTTGTAGAAAAGTACCAGTGTTGAACTGCCATACAGCATCAGGTCTCCGCTGTTTATTATTTCCGGAACCGAATCATTGACGGGAAGAGTGTCGGACAATTCAGCATATTTCCGGTTGCCATTCAGCTCTATCATCTCCAGTGTGAGGGGTAGAAGAGATCGCAACGCAGCTGCCGTGGCGCTATCATACAGTATGACTGTAAATCGATATTTTCCAATCGTGATTCTCATCTTACGTTTCAATAGGGTTTGTATTTGGCCGCCCATTACCATTGCATCCTGGTAACACAGGATCAATCCACTTAACATGTAGCGGCAACTATGTCGTAAAGATAAAGACGGCGTAAAAATCTAAGAAAGAAATCCCGGTAAGTGGTAAAAATAGAGAAAAAATCATACCCGAAAAGTCGACAATTTCGCGAGAGCTCAGGGTTATTACTAGCGTAGACGACTTATACGGGTATATTCTACGTCTTTATTTATCCCTCATGAAACATACAGAGCTCTTAAACGGTCATATTGAAACTATTATCGGGCAGTAGCATATCGGATGATATAGCGTGATTAACGGCCCTGCAGAAACGATCATGCAGCAGCTTCACTTTCTGTTGTATTCATAAATGGCAGCCCAGAGAATTGCTTCAGTTATGGAAGAAGCTTGATCAAACAGTTCCCTCATTTTTTTCGCTAAAACCCTTTGGGAATTCGGATGCTACCAGTTCGCACTTACATCCTATTATAACTTCAGCATTGTTTTTTGTATGTTGAAAAAGACCTCCTACTTTGTATCCTTCTCTCTACAAAAATAATTTCCGGTTACGCGCAGCTTTCCTTCCTCAATCACTTCTTCACTTTGATCCGCAATACGTTCACCGAAAATGCGGGCCATTCTATTTCCGGCTTCAAAGGATCAAGCTTGACCTTCTTAACAACAGGCACATAGAGTGCCGGCTTATCAAACGAATTCTCGACAAGGTCAGACGCCGCGGCTATCGAAGAAAGCATAGCTTCAGGGATCAAGTTACCGGCACCATTTATATTGATGGCTGTCTTTAACGGCGTATTACCGGCGTTGACCATCTTCAGTATGATCTCTCCGGTTTTATCATCATGTCCTGCCAATGCAAATACTTTTGGCGGAGGTGTATAGCTCATCAGCAGCTCACCGTCCAAATAACAATCTACTTTCTCCGTTCCAACAACTACGCGAACATCATACCACCGCCCTGTTTCAATTGGCTTTGCCAGTCGCTTCTGATCTGAGATGCCAGCCACTTCATAACCGCCGGTGACGCTTTCAAATACGCAGCTTGCATTCCACCAGGAGCCGATATGTGCCCGCAGATACGTGTTGCTGTCTTTTACAGCAAACGGGATCATAAAGGCATTCAGCCCACCGGTTCTCCGGGCTTTCAGGCTGATAGTGCAGGTATCAAACTGCTGTGCAGTCATTGCAAGCCGCTGCGGACCTTCCGCCGTTTGGGCAAAAGCTCCGTCTTTCACGCTCCACTCGCCTCTTATCTTAGACCACTCTTTCTCATTATTAATGAAATCAGATCTGTATAGAATTTTATCACCGCGGCTTACCTCGATGTCTTTGAACTCGGCTTGTGTATCCCATGTTCCTAAGCCAATTCCGCCGGTGAACAACGGTGCGGAAGTATTTACGGGCGGCAATTCGACTGTCGTGGTGATGTTTCTGTCTGCCCGGTTGTCGCTGAACATCTTGATGGTGTAATAGGAGATCCGCCCGAAGCTTTTGGCGGCATCAAAGTTGATCAGGTTTACCGGCCAGTCAACATCATTGGCATTCACCAGCAACGGCGCATAGCTGCTCCATTTAACGAGGTCAGCATTTCTTTCCATACCGAGAATGTAAACTGCATCCGCAAGTGCCGCACGCATGTTTCCTGCACCCACTCCTGCATTCGTGGCGTATTCACCAACATACATATCCCATTGACCCCGCTTGTACTTATCGAAATGATCCGTATTGCGCATACTCCAGTACGCATCTTTGTATGCATGTTCATCCACGATATCTACCTCTTTCATTCCGTTCAGCGTGCGCTGGTTCACATCACCGATCCCCATACTCGCCATGATCCGGAGTGATGGATATTTTTTGCGGATGGCTTCATAAAAAAGGTTGTAACGGCTGGCATATTTCGGGCCATGCTGTTCATTCCCGATCTCTATATATTTTAAGGGAAAAGGTTTAGCATGCCCATTTGCGGCTCTCATCCGGCCATACTTTGTTGTTACCGGACCGATCGCATACTCTATCGCATCAAGGGCATTCTGTATATATGGCTGGAGATCCTGCTCCGGAACGTAAGTTCCGCTTCTGTATTCGCATGACACACCTGCGTTGAAAACATATAAAGCATCAGCCTTAATATCTTCGCAGAACTGAAGGTATTCGTGATACCCAAACCCATCACTACTCCAGTATCCCCATGGACTGAATGTTCCCGGCCGGCTTTCCAACGGACCGATCGTGTTCTTCCAGTCAGGCGCACTTTCTATGGTGATCCCCTCAACATAACAACCGCCCGGCCATCTTACAAAGGAGGGCTTCAATCCTTCGATCAATCCCGCCAGATCCGTGCGAAGCCCATTTGCTCGCCCCTTAAAGGTTTTTGCAGGAAACAATGAAACAAAGTCAAGCCACACCTGGCCTGATCCACGCAGGGAAATGACAAACCTCGCTTTGTCGTCACCAGCATCAGCCTTCAATGTGCAGGAATATTTCTTCCAGTTTTTGCCATTGATCGTTTGGAATTGATGTGAAGAAAGGATCTTTCCATCCGGAGATTGCAGCGACACATTCACCGGCGCTTTGTATGCCTCATCAGTACGGGCGTAAAAAACGAGATTGTAATATTCCCCGGCATTTACTTTAATGCCCCAGAAGCCTTCGTTGATAACATCCGTTGATCCATTTTGATCAGTCTTCTTTAAAATGATCTGAAGCGACTTTGGTGTAGCGCTGTTCAACGGCTTGTCTTCTGATAAAGAAACATCAGCCCCTGCTCCGTTCTTCGACACCACAGACCATGCGGGCCATTGTGTTTTATACGGCCATTCCAGCTTCCAGTCGGTCTTTTTAGGCTCGATCATGAAATGAGGTTTCTCTGGCCAGGGAACCAGGAATCCATTTTCCAGTTTTGTACCGGCAGGGATCCGGCTTTCTTCAAAGCCGCGGTTCTGGATAAGTTCAGCATAGATGCCTCCTTCTCCCGCATGACTGATCTCTTCAAAGAATATCCCATGCAATGTTGGAGGAATAGAGCTTCCGGGTTTTGTTACATCAATCGAAATAGATGCCTGCTGGGCATTGCCCGAAAACTGGCCACAGGCAGCCAGTACACAAAACAGCCATTGCTTCATCGTATGCATCTTCATCATAATTATCGTTTATTCGAAACCAGGTTTCTTACGGCAATAAAGCATCCGTAAATAGCTTACTGTCTTTCAGCAGATCGTCATCGTCGATAAAGTTACTTATCAGACGGGGAAAGTGTTGCGGACCAGCCTCCACCGGAACTCATCGAGATCTCTACCTTTTCACCTGCAGATACGATGCGGTGGGAGATCTTATAATCCGCAGCGTGCTGCATGGCATTGGGTCCATCTTCGAGTACTTCCATAGAATACTTCTGCCCAGGGGGCAGGAATGAAAGATCAAGGGTCAGCTTGCGCGGACTCCAGTTCGTCATGGCGCCAACAAACCATTGGGTTTCTTTACGCCTGGCCACTGCAACAAACTCGCCGGGTTCTCCCTGTATAGCAATGGTGGTATCCCATGTTGTAGGCATCTTCGAAATATACTTTGTGAAGACAGGCTCTTTCAGATAGTTGGATGGATTATCTGCCAGCATTTGTAAAGGACTTTCATAAACCACGTACATTGCCGCCTGGTGCGCTCTCGTACCCTGGCTCATAGGTTCAGTAAAGACGATCCGGAAATTGGATCTGCCGGCATTGATCATTGCGCCCGGAGTATAATCCATTGGCCCCGCCGCCATGCGGATGAATGGAAGCGTTACGTCATGCTTCGGTGTGATATCTTCACTCCACTTATCGTTCTCCAGCCCACGCACACCTTCATAGCTAAGAACATTGGGGTATTTCCTGTTCAGCCCTACGGGCTTATAAGCTCCGTGAAGATCAACAAGCAATTTGCGCTTTGCAGCGGCAACTGCCACGCGTTCATAATAATTTACCATGTACTGATCAGCTCTCGCCATAAAATCCACCTTGATCCCTTTTACTCCCCATTTCGCAAACTGATCGAGTATTGCGTCCATATTATCATCGAGCGGATTCCAAAGTGTCCAAAGAATAATTCCAACGTTCTTGGATGTTGCATATCGGATCAACGCTGGCAGATCGATTTCTTTACGGGCCTGCAAAACGTTGGTAGTGGTGATCGACCAGCCCTCGTCGAGTATCACATATTCAAGCCCGTAAGCGGATGCAAAATCAACATAGTACTTATAGGTCTCGGTGTTCAATCCTGCTTTGAAATCAACACCATAGATGTTATTGGCATTCCACCAGTCCCAGGCTACTTTTCCCGGTTTGATCCATTTTGTATCGGGCAGCGTGTTCTCACTTGCCAGTTTGAAAGTCAGATTATTTTCAAGGAGATCTTTTGCCTGCGGGCAGATCGCGATACTCCGCCATGGATAGACGCGTGTACCTTTGGTCTCAGCGATATAATCGGCCAGTTTTGTGATGCGATATCCTCTATCGCGGAACGGAACCTTATCCAGGATCACTTTTGGAAACGTTGACCTTAATGCAGGCCCACCCGTCCCTTTCAGAAAAAGATTCGGGTAGTCATACAGATCTGATTCGCTTACCAGCAGATTAGTACCTGCCTTTGTTTTTACCAGGAACGGTAACGCTCCGTGTTGCTGCTCATTAAATGCAGAAAGAACTGAATCCTTATACAGGGATTCATAATGTGACTGAAACTCCTTATCTGTTTCTATAGGCCAGAACACCCTTTGATCCTCAGCAAAGTTCAGATCGGCTTTTTCATTCTTCACCTGCAGCTTTTCATCCCTGAAGGATGTTTCAAAGCGATAAGCCACCCCATCATTATATGCCCTGAAGACAACCGAATATCCTTCTTTGAAATTAACCCGGACCTCATTATACAGATCAGGAATAAGCTTTGACTTCACAGGAACAACGGCTTCGATCATTTTATTTACTGAGGCCCGCTTTACGCTTTTCACTGAAGGCGAATTGCCCGCATTTATTCCGTTACTGAACTGCATGCCTATTGCAGAAGGGATCAGGATCACATCATTATTAAAACGAACCGACCACTTTAATTCTTCCGCCGATTCTATGCTGACCAAGATTTTCCCATCCGGCGAAGTCAACTCCCATTTACCTGCGTATGCATGAGCTGTTGCGGATATCAGCACAAGTGAAACAAAAAATAAAATTGCGACAAAAGGCTTCTTATGAAAAGATAAAAATGGCATTTGCATACAACGGATCTGCAGTTTATGTAACAGGTAAGATTAAAAGTAAGCCTCTCCGGTACCTGCGCCTTTACATATATTGACCTACTATTACCAGATATTGTTCAAGTTTGCAATGTTGTGATCATAACGCATGTTCAATCGGGTTTTACTCTTACTTTGTGGTGCTACGAAGAATATTGCTTAACTCAATGAAACTACTCTATCATGAAAGTGTTGCAGTTTACCATACCGGTACCCGCAAACCAAACGATCATCGCGCAACACGAGGCCTTACCATATTTCTATCCTCACCTCCACAGGCATGAAGAGATCCAGCTGACCTGGATACAAAAAGGCGAAGGAACTTTAGTAGCTGACAATAACATGCACAATTTCGGGGCAAATGAGATTTTCTGGCTGGGGGCCAACCAGCCACATGTTTTCAAAAGCGAACCTTCTTATTTTTTACCCAAGAGTAAAAAAATAATAAATGCTGTTACTATCTTTTTCAACCCGTCAGGATCACTTTCTCCATTGTTCGATCTACCTGAGATGAAGAATATCAAAAAGTTTATTCAGCAGCAGGGGTCGGGATTCCAGGTACCACATCAAAATGTTGGAGAGATCGGAAGCCTGATGGTGAAAGTTCTGAATGCTAAAGGGGCAGACAGGATCGAGCATTTTATTAATATACTGCAACACCTTTTTAACTATGGAAAGCTTCCACCCCTGTCTTCTTTTTCCCAGCCGCAGCAATACAGCGAACATGAAGGACTACGTATAGCAGGTATTTATAATTACGTCATGCAGCATTACCATAAAGCAGTGATGCTGGAGGATGTTGCCAAACAAGCGCATATGACGCCGCATGCATTCTGCCGTTATTTCAAGAAACATACCCGGCATACATTCGTTTCTTTCTTAAATGAAGTACGGATCAATGAAGCCTGCAAACAACTGACGGATGGAGCTTACGACAGCATTTCCACCATCGCCTACCGGTGTGGGTTTAACAGCATCACCAATTTCAACCGGGTGTTCAAAAGCGTGACCGCTTTATCTCCTTCCGAATACGTTAATAATTTCTACCGTAACGTGAATGATAACTCCTGACCAGCGATCAGCCGGATATTGACCCTGAGGCTCCATGTTAATATCCGGTCAGTTCCTGCAAAAAACAGGCAACCTGTCTTGACCGGCGTTCGCTATATTGCCATTGTACGGGGCTGACTGCCCCGGTTAATATCCGGCAACTTAAAAATTAACGCTTAGACAATGGCTTCCACATCATTCAAACCAACACTTCGGCTGCTGGATGCAACCATGCTTGTCGCAGGCAGCATGATCGGCTCCGGAATATTTATCGTCAGTGCGGATATAACCCGCAACGTCGGCAGCGCTGGCTGGCTGATCCTGGTATGGCTGATCACTGGCTTCATGACGCTGATCGCTGCGGTCAGTTACGGCGAGCTGAGTGCGATGTATCCCAAAGCCGGCGGGCAATATGTTTATCTTAAAGAGGCATACAATCCACTGATCGGATTTCTGTATGGCTGGAGTTTTTTTTCTGTTATACAAACGGCCACTATCGCTGCGGTAGGTGTGGCATTTGCAAAGTTCACGGCTTACCTCGTTCCCGCATTCAGTGAAGACAACGTTGCCCTGGATCTTGGTTTCCTAAGGATCTCTCCGGCGCAGTTATTATCCATACTTGTGATCGTAGTGCTGACATTTATTAATACACGCGGCGTTAAAAGCGGCAAAGGGATCCAGACAACACTTACGTTGACAAAGCTGATCAGCCTGTTTGGTTTGATCATTTTTGGCTTATTCGCGTTGAAACCAGAGATCTGGGATGTGAATTGGGCGAATGCCTGGGAGCTGCGTTCGTTAGCCGCAGACGGCGGCACCGGATCATACACGACCATTGCTGCATTGGGAGCGATCGCTGCAGCCATGGTCGGCTCGATCTTCAGCAGCGATTCATGGCATAATGTGACTTTTATCGCCGGTGAGATCCATAACCCAAAACGCAATATCGGGTTAAGCTTATTTCTCGGCACACTCATCGTCACCATCGTTTACCTGCTGACCAATATCATGTATCTCGGTGTATTGCCATTGCAGGAGATCGCCAGCGCGGATAAAGACCGTGTAGCTGTATCCGCAGCACAGGTGATCTTCGGGCACGCTGGCACATTTATCATTGCGGTCATGATCATGATCTCAACATTTGGCTGCAATAATGGATTGATCATGGCCGGCGCAAGGGTCTATTACACGATGGCGAACGACGGACTGTTCTTTAAGAAAGCGTCCGTACTGAACAATGCAGCTGTTCCTGGCTTTGCTCTTTGGATCCAATGCATTGTTGCCTGCTTATGGAGCTTAAGTGGAAAATATGGAGACCTGCTGGACATGATCTCGTTCGTAGTGGTGGTTTTCTATATGCTGACGATCGCGGGGATCTTTATTCTAAGACGGAAACGGCCGGACCTGGAAAGACCTTATAAAGCGTTCGGCTACCCTGTTCTACCGGTTCTTTATATTTTGATGGGCCTGACATTCTGTGGCTTGCTGATCATTTACAAACCGAAGTTTACATGGCCCGGACTGATCATTACATTGCTGGGAATACCCGTTTATTACCTGGTAAAAAGAGCAAGCAGGAAAAAATGAGTTCCGTTCCTGGATCTGTTTTGTTATTCGTTCCCGGCTTATAGAGGACATATCGCAAGACTAAATACAATGAACGCAACGTACCGCAAGTAGCGCAACCAACCGCTGCGTCCTTCCGATATGTTGCGTTCACTGTATTGTTCCTGCACCAATCAGATCGATAAGATCTTCTGGGGCTCCCCAAACTAATACAACCCTGTCCCCTGCAGCTTTATCTGATAAGGCCACTGCGCATTATTCTCATCCTTTCCCGAAACTTCCGTATGTTCCTTTGGCGCCCCCATCACCACCAGCCACAGATACTCCGTGTCAGTTGGAACTTTGAAAGAAACCGTTGCATCAGCTGATGAATACATTTTGCCGTATTCCCGTGTACCGTCCTTTTTAACTGCAAGGAAACCATAACGCCAGCCAGCCTGCTCTATTTTGACTGAACGAAATCCCTCTGAACCCGCAATTCCTTTAAAGGAAAGACTGACCTTTCGGCCCTTCTTCGGTACGGTCAAGCGGATCCCGTTATACCCATAGTTCTGAGGGCAATTACTCTCCGCAATTTTTAACCAGCCATCACCTACCGGCAGAAACGTTGTTGCATGCTGATTAGCATATTGAGCAGCCACCTTTTCGATCCGCTTCATATCCCAGGTAATGAATCTTCGCGAAGCATCAAACATTCCGTCATTGAATTGCTGTTGTGACAATCCATTTATTCTTTTATACGTTGCCACTACATCCTCTCCTTTCTTTGTTTCCCGCATCAGTTTGCCAAAGAACTCAATGCCGTGTTTATTGGACCAGTATTCGATCACATAAGGCGTGTGATACATATTGGTCGGATGGAGAAAGGCGAAATGCGTTTTCTTCATCAGGCTTACCAGGTGGTAGTTCTCAAAGGTCATCCACTCCGGGTAGACCTGCCATAGCATGTACTGTGCAGACATTTCCATGATCGCACCGCGCGGCCCCGTACCATTGTCACTCGAAGCAAGGTACTGAAATGCATGTCCAAGTTCGTGAGCTAAAGCGCCATATGGCGCACGGCGCATTCTGACCGCTGGCGTCCATAATATCCCTACTTTATTCTCTTCACCGCCACCAAATGCAGTCTGTTCCTTTCCGCCGATCACATAAAAAAGAACTTTGTACTTATCAGTAACAGATCTTCCTTTCTGAACGATCTTCAGATCGTTTACATAATAATCATAAAATCTTTCACACTCTTTTAGCGCCTCATTTACATTAAATCGTTTCAGGGAATCCGGGTTTTTCATAGGGTCTGCTCCAAATTCCTTCGCCCAGAAGATCACAATGTTTTCAGACTCCACCTTTCTGCTATGGCAGAATTCACTTGTGTCACTGTCGTAATTATTGTGTTCAGGCACCCTCCATACCTTCGCTGGTATATACGCTTCTTTATCCTGAACAGGGGTCACAGGAGGCCCGGGTGAAATGTCTTTCCTTGCAGCCATCGCAAGCAAAAACACAGCGGGCACCGCTATCATACTTTTAAGAATACTGCTGACGATCATTACCTTCTATTTGATGACCTGACTAAGATCGGTTAAAAAAAGAATCCCGGCACTCACCACCGGGACTCATAACTGAACATGCTGCTGTAACTGCTAAACTTTTTGCCGTATGTTCTGGTGCGTTCCCAGGCAGCGGAACCACGCAAAAACATTATTTATTCCTGCATGCGTACGTAAAACACATACAGCTTTGGGACAGGATCTCAGTTATACCCTGGATTATTTACCAGCAACGGATTTTTATTCATCTCTGCTCTTGAGATTGGCCACAAATAATACTCTTCTCTGAACACCCGGTTGCGAACTACCTTAGGCGTGTACGTGATCGTACTGCCGGACTTTGTAACAGTCACACCCATTAACGGTTTGTTTTCCGTAACAGAAGCGATCTTCCAGCGACGAACATCGTAGATGCGATGGCTTTCAAAGCAAAGCTCCACCCTTCTTTCCGCACGTATCCGGTCACGCAATGCTGCTGATGATTCAGTGATCGCCGGCATGTTCACACTTGCACGGCTACGGATCTTGTTAGCGAATTCGCGTGCCACTATATCACGTCCCAACGCCTGCTCCGCTTCCGCGTAATTGAGATAGAGTTCTGCGAGCCGGAAAATGATCATGTTCTGATTACTTCCTTCTTTATTCATGTCGATCGTTTCACTCATATATTTACGCCAGTGATAGCCTGTTTCTGTGGCGTTCCATCCCTGTGGGCCCTGGGGACTGTCTTTTCCTCCCGCGAATACTTCAACACCTGTTCCTTTGAATATAGCTCCGTTATACAATACATCCGCATAAAAACGGGGATCACGGTTCACATAAGGATTTGTGGCATCATAACCCGACGCAGGATCAGTGATCGGTTTCCCATTGGTCATTTCAAATGCATCCACCATCGCCTGAGAAGGAGTGTAAACGCTCCATCCTCCATAACTGTTTGGTTGACACACAATGTCTATACCACCTCCCGGTACATTACTGAAATTATACGCCAGCAATACTTCCTGGTTATTCTTCTGAACAAAAATGTTCTTGTAATCAGCTCCCTGGAACAGTGCATATCCATTGTTTTCGGCAAAATCAATAGCCTCTTTTGCAGCAGTTGAAGCTGCCTGCCACTTAGCCTGATCGTTGGCAGGGTTATGAAGCGTACTTGCCGCATACAACAGCAAACGCGATTTCAATGCTTTTGCGGCAGTGGCAGTAACCCGACCTGTGTTGGCCACATCGCTTGCATAGTTTGCAGGCAAGAGGTCAATGGCTTTTGCGATATCGCTCAACACAAACGCAACGCCCTCTTCAAATGTGTTTCGCGCCACTTTGAAAGTCGTATCAGAAAGACCGTACACTTTTGAGATGAGAGGCACCCCACCGTAATGACGCAGCAGATCAAAATACCCATAGGCACGCAGGAAATAAACTTCACCTGTTAGCCTTTTCTTTTTTGCTTCGTTTGTAGGCCCCTGTGCAGGCACTTCATCTACCTTGCTCAGGAAAATATTAAGATTGCGGATCTGCTGGTAATTGGCTGTCCAGAAATCATATACCGTATTATCGGGCCCCATCTGACCGGTTTCCAGTGCGCGCTCATTACCATAGCTGTGCTTGGAATTACCTTCGTCACAGGCCCCTGACATAAAATATGACTTGATCACACCGGAAGATTCCATGTATGGAAGAATGGTGTACCGGCTGTTCACAAACGCTTCAACCAGGTTCAGGTCTTTCCATAAGTCCGCATCTGAATAAGAATCCAGTGGCTTCTTTTCCAGGAAATCTTTTTTGCAGGAACTGATGGATAACACCAAACCTGCAAGTATTAATATAGATAAGATCTTCTTCATAAAATTTCTTTTAAACATGTTCAATTAAAAACCAAGATTCAATCCTACAGTGTAGATCCGTGTTTGTGGATAATAAGCTCCTGTATATGCAACTGTTTCCGGATCGTAGTGCTTCACTTTATCGAAACTGAACAGGTTAAACCCATTCAGGTACACACGAAGATTGGTGATCCCTGCATTTTTCAGTCGGGCGGAATTGAACGTATAAGCGATCTCGGCAGATTTCAACTTTAGGAATGACATATCCTGTAACCAGAATTCGGAAGCGCGGTTATTGATCCCGTAGGTCCGGTCGAATGAACCCGGGTATTTTGCATTTGGATTTTCAGCAGTCCAGCGTTCATCGAACAACCATTTTGGAGGGATGAATTCGCCATTGTTAGCCTGTGGCAGCAGAACCTGTTTAGCCTTTGCCTGCCCCTGCCAGAGAAGATTTAAGGACAAGCCTTTGTAATCAGCCCCCATTCTTACGCCATATACGATCAAAGGAATTGGTGATTCGTAGATCCTGACCTGATCATTGGCATTGATCACGCCGTCTTTATTAAAATCGACATATTTGATATCGCCCACTTTAGTGCCTGGCAGTTTTGCTGCGGTTTCGGTAAGTTCTTCCTGGGTATTAAAAATACCGTTCGTTGGGTAAACCAGCCATGATCCCAGTTGGAAGCCCTGGCGTTTCTGCCATTCTCTTACATTGGGAGATTCGTCTATAAACTCAACGGTTGATTTTGTCTTGGTAAAGTTCCCGGCGACGTAGTAAGTAAAGTCTTTACCGATCTCTCCTTTATGACCAAGTGTAAGTTCGATACCGCTACGGTCTACTCTGCCGATATTCTCGTCAGGCAGCGTCAGACCAGCGGTAGCCGGAATAGAAGCATTTCTTGGAGCGAGTAATTTATCACGACGCGCTGTATAATACTCCACACTGAAATCCAGTTTACCTTTCAATACAGATCCTTCCAGTGCAATATTTTTCATTTTCTCAACCTCCCATGTTACATTAGGATTAGGCGCAACGCCCGGCATCAGTCCCGGAGCATAGATCGGGTTCACGTCATTTCCCAGGAAGTATGTCTGGTAAGCAAATGGATCCGCAACCGTATAGCGGGCGAGATATTGATACTGTGCAATACGGTCATTACCCAACTGGCTGTACGAACCACGTAGTTTCAGGAAGGTAAAAAACGGTAATGCTTTCTTTACAAAGTCTTCTTCCGACGCCACCCAACCTACAGAGAGACCCGGAAAGTTGCCGTATTGTTTACCGGGAGGGAAATTGAACGAACCATCTCTTCTGAATACAAATTCAGCGAGATACTTTTCTTTATAGTTGTAGTTGATGCGGCCAAAGAAGTTCCGGCGTGCATTCTGATCTGCAGAGCTTCCATTGGTATTTCGGGTAGCATCATTGGTAAATGCGAACAACTGATCGATCTGACCACTAACAAGCGCAGAGCGCGACGCGTTGATACCTTCGTTATAGTAGTCACTCTGTTCCACAGCAATAAAGGAATTGAACCGGTGATCACCAAAGCGCTTTTCATAATTCAGCTTCAGGTGATATGTCTTTAGCAAGCTGGATCCATAATTCTGCGAGATAGCAGGATCGCCAAGAAGAATATCGCTTACATTGTTGTATTGCTTGGCCGTGCTGTCATATCTATACAGATCGAAAGGTTTTGTAAATGTCTTCCCGTTATAAAAGGCAAAATCATGAGCCGCGAACCCTGCGAGAGAGAGGCCCTGTGTGATGAACGGAAGCTTCAATTCAAAGGACGCAAGCGTTTGCGCGGTGTTGTTAACCGCCTTCCGATAGCCATCATAGCCCTGTGCCATCTGTAGTGGATTAGGGCCTTCGATCCCTGCAACAGGCATTCCATTAGGATAGAAAGGTGCGAGGCCCGGATAAGCGCCGAGGATAGAAAGGAAGATCCCATCTGAACCTGCGGGAGAATACTTCCGGTTCTCACTGCGGCCGACGATATCCAGCGATATTTTGAAAAGTTTCGTAACCTGTGCATCAAGATTCATCCGGATATTATACTGCTTGTAGTCTGTAGCAGATTTCCGATAGAATGCATCCTGGAAAGTATAACCACCAGACATAAAATATTTCACGCGATCTGAACCGCCGGCTACTGAAAGGGAATGCTGTGTTTGCGGCGTCCAGGGTTTCAGCACTTCATCATACCAGTCTGTATTAGGATAATTCAACGGATCTGATCCATCTTTATATTTCTGGATCTGCGCGGCAGAGAAAGTCGGAGTGCCGGCATTCTGACGCGCATCTTTCTCATTTCTGAAGATTGCGTATTCATACGAGCTGACAAGCTCGGGAACGCGTGTTGGCTGAGAGAGACCATAACTGGCATCATAGCTGATCGTTGGTTTGCCTGTTTTACCTCTCTTTGTGGTTACAAGGATTACGCCATTCGCCGCCTGAGCACCATAGATCGCAGCGGATGCATCCTTTAAGATACTGATGCTTTCAATATCATTAGGGTTCAAGCGTTCAAAACCACTGCGGTTCGCCACTCCATCGATCACATACAATGGCGCTGCATTGCCTGTTGTTCCGGCACCCCTGATCAGAATGGAAGACCCATCTGCTCCGGGCTCACCGCTGCGGTTGTTGGCGATCACACCAGGCATACGACCGGCAAGCGAATTGGAAATATTTACGGATGTACTTTGTTTGATATCACTCGTGTTGATCTGTGTTACAGACCCTGTCAACGTCGCTTTCTTCTGTTTACCATATCCAACAACAACCACCTCATCAAGCGCCTTGTCAACTGCAGTCAGCCTGATACTTACTGCAGCAGTTGTGTTGTTAATATTTACCTCTTTATCTGCGTAGCCAACATTGGTAAATACCAGAACCCCACTGTTCTTCTCCGGAACAACAATGGAGAAACCGCCTTCGGCATTTGTTACAGTGCTGACAAAGCTTTCCTTTAACTGAACAGTCACTCCCTGCATGGGCTTGCCGTCATCTGTAGAAACCTGTCCGTTGATAGTTTTTTGCGATGAACGGGATTGTCCGTTGACCTGCAAAAAGAAAGAAAAGAAAAGTAGAAGGGTAAGAGAATAACCTCGTAGCAGGGAGCTTTGACAGGGCAATAAAATGCCCTGCCCTCTTTTCAATGGGATTTGCATAAGCAGTCAGTTAGAAGTTAATAAATTACAGAAGCATATACACAGACCCTTTTTTAGCATCCATGTGGAATAAATACATCTGTCTAATAATTGTCAATGTGATATTTAAAAGTACAATTTTACTTCCCTGTCCCCCTTTACATATTTTAACACATTGCACACCTATTTTATCTAATTAACACAAACGATGCAGTTAGTATAATATATAGTGAATATCCAGAACGCTTGTTGACACATGGTCTTTTGAAATAGTTGGTTTGCATGTTTACCAGTGGATAATTGTATTTCTGACATAATGAAAAACGGCATTCGCCGTCATACAATCATCGGCGCTGCTTTATGTACATAAAAAGCAAAGCCCCATTGAATAACAAGGGGCTTTGCTAAGTGCAGGAACTTTCCTTTCTAGGCTAGTGCATTTTGTTTACTGATGCTTGTTGCAGATAGAATACTTTTCAGCTCTGCTGTTTCTGCGTCGGTAAGCGTTTGTAACGGACTTCTCAAATATCCGCCTTCTTCACCAAGCAGGTTCAGCCCTGCTTTGATCGCTCTCGGCAAGCCCTTTGCCACAATGAACTTCAGCAGATCAGATTGCTGATAGAAGATCTGTTGGGCAGTTTGCAGATCGTTATCGAGTACTGCATTGTACAATGCAAGATTCTGTTGAGGGATCAGATTAGGCGCCGCCGTACACCATCCGTTTGCACCGGCCGAAAAAGCTGCCAGCGCTAAGGGATTCGAACCATTGTAGAACGCAACGTCTTCGCCCAACTCCTGCCTCAGGTAATGCATCCGCTGGATATCACCCGTGCTTTCCTTGATCATCGTCACATTCGGGATCTTCAGCAGTCTTTTCAACAAGGCTGGAGACATGTCTACGCCTCCGGTAGCGGGGTTATTATATGCCATGATCGGAATAGATATTCTGGAGGCGACTGCATCATAGTGCTTCACGATCTCTTCATCTGTCAGTTTCCAGTAACTCATGGGAATGATCATTACCGCCGTTGCACCCGACTTCTCCGCAAATTGTGCATGATATATGGTTCTTTCCGTTGTCAGGTTCGATACACCAACCAGAGTTGGAACGCGGCCGGCAACCTGGTCGATCGTTGCTTCCGTCACCGCTTCTTTTTCTTCGTCTGTAAGATAAGGCAGCACACCTGTACTGCCCAGCGGCGCAATTCCGTGCGATCCTGATTTTACAAGCCGCTCCACCAATTTCCTGAACAGTGTAATATCAACTTTTCCATTCCTGTCAAATGGAGTAATGGGATAGGCGATAATGCCTTTAAAGGGAATATGATTCATTAGGTATAATTAAGTAATCATTAAAATAGATGAGTGCCTCTTATTCAGAGATCGCGTCCTTCTTCTTCGCGAAGCGCTACACCCAGGTTCTGAAGTTGCGGAGCGTTCTCACAAGCGATGTATTTGGCAGGCGCTCTATCACTGAGGTTCTTATGCCTGTGCCATGCCCAGGAGGGAATGTAAACAGCATCACCGGCCTCCCATTCAACCTTCTCCCCTTCGATCTCCGTCCAGCCTTTTCCTTCGAGCACATACAGCACCGTCTCGTAGGTATGACGGTGACGATTGGTCATCTGATCAGGGAGCAGGCCTCCGATGGTCATACTGACGTTCTTACTTGGCAGGTCGACGAAGAAGACCGGATGTTTTCGTTCTGTGGAAAACTGATCATGCTCACCGGCTTTTTCTACGTTCTTGTGCAACAGGTAGGGAGGCTTCACGAATTGGGGCCTCGCAAATGTCTGATGAAAGTCTTTTGAACTGAATTGTGTTTGTGCCTGAGCTGTTTCTGTAATTGACATAAACTGATTCTATTGTAGTGTTGTTTGCGATATTGCACTACAAATGTATTATCAGTTTGGACCAGTAAGGTGATACAGATCTTTTAAATCCAGATAGTCCAGGTATGAGGCATGCACAAGATCATCGAAGTGCAGCACACAAATATTGAGTAGAAAATAAAACTGAGGAGCTCAGAGGTTTATGATTAACCGGAACAGTCCCGGTGCTGGTAAATGTCTATCGTATAAGTTGGGCAACGTCGGTGGGGCGGCTGCACCTGTCAGAAGCCATTCATGCACAACCGCCCTCACACTATTCGATCACTGCCGCAAACCCGCCATTCCTCACCATCGTGATCTTCATTGTATCACCTCCGCGGATCTGTATAGTTTTCTTTCGGTAGTCCATCGCCTGCCTTCCCGCATTGATCCCATCTTCAAAATAAGTTATGGTATAATTTTTCGCAGCATCTAAGAAATCGAAGTTCAGTTCAATATTCCTTTTATCTTCTTTCCCATTGGTGATTCCGCCAACGAACCATTTTTTGTCTTTGCGTTTTGCAACAACTGCCAATTCGCCCACTTTCGCTGCCAGCGCTCTTGTTTCATCCCAGGTGGTTGGCACGCTGGTGATAAATTCGGTGCACTCATGATTGCGATAGTAAAGTGTTGGGTTATCGGCAAGCATTTGCAGCCCGCTTTCGAAGAGCACATACATCGCGAGTTGGGCCACCCGTGTTCCCATTCCTGCAGCATTCGGCCGTTCGGCTTTATATGCTTCCGGTTGCAGGTTGATCATTGCACCGGGTGTAAAATCCATGGCGCCCACTGCATTTCGCAGGAAGGGAAGATAAATGGTATTGTCCGGAGGGCAACCACCCATCTGCTCGAGTCCTCTTACGCCTTCATAAGATAGAAGGTTAGGATACTTATATTCCAGGCCGGCAGGTTTGAATGCCCCATGATAATCGACAAGGATCTTATGTGCAGCCGCTTCTTTTACTACGTTCTCGTAATAGTTCACCATCCATTGATCACTTCGATCCATAAAATCGATCTTCACACCTTTTACTCCCCATTCCCGGAATGTTTTGAACAAGTCCATATTGTTGTGCACTGTTAACCAGGTGAGCCATAGAATAATGTCCACCTTCTTGGTTTTGCCGTACCTGATCAGTTCTTTTACATCAACCTTCGGATTCGGTGTGTATGGGTCAGTTGTGCTTTTCGCCCATCCCTCATCCATAATGATGTATGGAATACCATATTTTGAAGCGAAGTCGATGTAGTATTTGTAAGTTTCGAGATTATAGCCTGAAACAAAATTCACATCGGGCCCATAGGGAGAAGCATCGTTCCACCATTCCCAGCTGACCTGGCCGGGTTTGATCCATGACGGATCAGTGATCATGCTCTTAGGAGCGAGCTTCAGCGTCATTGTATTCTCCAGCAGCTGCCTGTCATCTTTGGTAACAACAAAGTATCGCCATGGGAACGATCTCGTGCCATTTGTTCTGGCGATGTAATCAGCCTCCCTGAGGATCTTCTGACTTCTGTCGCCATCCGGACCGAACTCAAGTGGTGCCATTGGGAAAACGGCAGACAAGCCATTGTTTCCTGTACCTTTTAAGAACATAGCGGGGTAGTCAGAAAGATCTGTTTCGCTGATCAGAATCTTGTATTGCTTTCTTGTATCGATCAATGCCGGAAGGTCAGCCATCTTATCCTGCCTTCCCCATTTGTTTGATTCGATATGACTGTATAATTCTTCGTACGCTGTTTTGAAACTATTGTTCTGCTGTAAATGCAAAAGATAGTCGCCGGAAAAATTGATCGCGAAATCTTCATTGACCACCTCAATACTATCCTTCAAACCCGTGATAAAACGGTAGGCAATTCCATCGTTGAAAGCCCTGAACTCTATAGAATAGTTCCCTTTGAACTTAAGTAGAAGATCATTGTAAACACTTTTGACCGATGAAAATTTCAAGGGTACAGCGGGTTTGATCGTTTCTTCTCCTGATGACTTTTTTGCTGATAGCAGCTTAGCGTTTGCGCCAAGCGTCCCGGTTTTTAAATTCAGTGCCAGGTGATTCTTTGTAAACAGAGGTTCATTCTCTGCCGACACAGAATAATAGATCTGGTCGGACAGCTCTACTGAGACCTTCAGTTTCCCATCGGGAGATAACAGGTCAATTGGTTTACCCTGCCCTGAAGATCGCGCGGAAAACACCAGCATCAAACAAAGCAGGACTGCATATTTTTTCAGCATGTTCATGAGTCGATTTTATGATTTATTGGCAAACATCGCTTATTAATACTTCATTCGATGCAGACTAATGCATCTGTTCTGAACAGATGTCAAGGTTCGCTGTAAGATCTGATCAGGCACGACCAAGTGACCGCGCTTGATGTAACTACAGATGCTTACCTCCATTTTATAGCGGAACCAACCTGTCTACGCTTAAAAAGAATACGGCCGATCTATCACAAGTTTATCGCCCGAATCATCTGCTTCAAATAATTTCGGATATCTTAAGTACTTGCCATTGCTGTCTTCTGAATGGCTATGGGCGGACATTAGTAATTTACCATCAAATGTGCGGAATAACATTCCATGACCAATATTCGGACCTGTAACAGGTACTTTCTCCTGTATCCAGGGGCCATCAAGTTTCCCGGTTGCAGAGTATGCTACACCTTGCGTATAAACATTAAAGACCCAGCTGGTCCACAACATACCAAGCTTGCCTGTCTTTGTGCGGAACAGCCACGGCCCATCCGTTACTTTATTGGGCACTGTATCTCCGGCTTCATTTTTCTCACGGCTCCAGGGTGAGTCGCTTGCCCTGAATAGAAGTTTCCTTTCGCCAAAAGTGCCGCTAAGATCAGGCTTCAATGCGATCTTCTCCATCGTTCCATTCTGGTTTTGCAACCATTCATGACAGAAGATCAAATATGGTGTACCATCTTCCACCCACAAAGTGCCGTCAAGGGTAGGCATATTTGCCGGCAGGTAAGTGGGATCTTTCATCGGCACATAGGGACCGTCCGGCTTTTCACTAACCAGTACATGACACGCGCGGCGTTCGATCACCTTTCCTTTTACTGTGTCTATCTTTACTTTCCTGTTGGTGAACGTGGCGAAGTAATAATATCTGCCTTTGTACTGATGAATTTCGGCCGCCCAGATCATTGGGTCAGGCCCCATCCAGGATGAAGTATCGATCCGGGCTACTTTATAGGGGCCAGACCAGCGTTTCAGGTCGCTGCTTTTCCAAACCAATCCACCTGTACCTGTCATATAATACGTGTTTGACGCTTTGTCCGGAAAGATGTATGGATCGCTTAACCGGATCGAGTCCAGCGGAATATTCGTTCGGGGAGCCGAAGTGCGGTTTTGCGAAAAGACCTGTGTCACCTGAAAAATAGCGAAAAGAATAAGGCAAGCTTTCATTGCTGGATAATATTACGTTAGTGAATTATTGCCGGAACTGTTTCCGGATCGTATCGTTATACTTTTAGAACGGCCTGCGAAAGATGGTATCCTCCGCCGATCACGATCATTGGCATTGCAACGGACATCAATATAATTGCCCAGTTAAACACACCAAAGTAAGTCATCAGTCTGGCTTCAGAAGGTTTGGCCGCGTTATAGGCAATCGTGGCTTGTTCACCAAATTGCCAGGCGGCGGGCTTGCTGGATGAATGATGCCTGTAGATCATCTCCTGATCTGAGTTTGTGATAAATTTAAAAACAGGCTTGAACGTAATGTCTCCGTCAGAACCCTTGATATGCTCGAGGTCGATCACCGTTGCAACAGCTCTTTCGCTGTTTCTAAGAAACTCCAGCGATTCCCGTAAAGCGAACAGGGAGCTGATCAAAAGTAATATGCCTGCTACCAGTGTTACTGTATACCACATAACATCCCGATTATTTTACTTATTTTTTTTGGATCGTAGCCTTTCACCGGCCCGTATGCGTAAGTTATAGAAACAGGAGCAGATGTTGATCATAGTAGCGGCAAAATACTGAATACTTGTCCGGGCTACTGATCCTGTATAGTAAAAAACCGCTGATCATGCAGCGGTTTTTGTAAAGAAACAATAGCAACCAGGTTCAGAACGGCTTTCCGTAAACTCCATAGAGTGCTTTGTTCTCAATGCTCTTCGCGAAGTTTGGCGTCTCCTCCCTGTTATGCAGATCGGACGCTTCCTGCCTTGACCTTGCTGCATCTGCGAGACTGATCCCGTGATCTTTGATGAACTCAAGAAAATCTGCTGTAGCGGTTGCGTGAATTGTATTGGTGTACCGCGAGGTTTCATCATCAATGCGCTCTGCCCTGAGCTCCCAGAGAACCTGCACTGTTGACCTCCCATTTGCGGTGATGGTATCGGAAACAGACAGCATGCGGCAATAATCTGGCTGGTGAACGGTTGCTACATAATGCTGAATGACCAACGCATTACCGATTGTTTCTACATTAATAGACATTGGATGGCCGTCGAAAGTAACGCTTACGCCTGCACCAATATGATTGACGGAGCAGCGTTGGTATTCGGCATCAGGAAGATTCAGCAGCCAATCCGCAATATCTATGCTATGCAGGGGCGCGTGGATGATTGCACTCACCGAAGACGCTGAAAGAGCATTTGCCGGAGTTTGTTTGATCTCGTTAAAAGCCGGTAGCGGTGTTAATATTTTTTCCATTTGTTTAATGATTGAATTGCGTTGATTTTTTTTGTTGACAGACCGAAAGTACAGGAAGCGTGCAGTGACATTCGGTTTCATTCGATGATGTCCTGCAATGGATCGTTGAAAGCAGCCTTCCGGCAGTTGAAACATCCGTGGGGTTTGATTGCGATTTTATTGTCGGAGGCTGAAGAAGCTGCCCGCAGCCCGCCCGCCTGCCTTCCGGCATCAGCGGCCTGAACGGGGCTATTCTTGTCGACCGGAGGTCGGAAATGGACATAACGATTTCCCGCCTGAGGGAAACAACGCATGTTCTGTTGAATAAATCAGGGTAAATCAGGACTTTTTAAATCAGTGTATTCACTTATTTTTGACTCCTGCTTTTGACCAGAATGCTTGAACGATCCGGCCCTTTTGCTTAACGCGAAAGGGCTTTTTTACGGTCATTCGTCGCAAAGACAAGGAGCTTCAAGACGGCGAATTCGCCTTCCGGAGACTCAGATCCACTCTTATAGAGAAAATAAATAAAGCGTTGTTCACATATCAATACGGAAGACGGTTTATCATTGATCGTCTGGAATTTCCCGGGGAGCCGACCGTATTACGACAACGCGGCCTGCTACTTACTGTTGATATATTCCTTCCTGATCCCCAGTTTCTTCATTTTTGACGCCAGCGTGGAAGGATGAATGTTCAGGATCTCAGCTGCCGCGCCCACTCCCCAAACCTTTCCATTGCATTTCTGCAGGGCAGACAAAATATGATCCCGTTCATTCTCAAAAATGGTTTTAAAGCGGCTTTCTGAAATACCCGGTCCGGTACTGACATTTTTTATGACAGGTAAAAGAATGTCTTCGATCGCCGTTCCTTTTGCCAGCAATACCGCACGCTCAATGACATGCTTCAATTCACGGATATTTCCCGGCCAGTCATAACTGATCATGCGGTCTATTACATTATCGGTGATCCTGTTCACTCTTCTACCCGACTTCTGATTGAAATACTCTATGAAATAATAGGCCAGCAAAGGAATATCCTCTTTTCTTTCCCGCAGAAGAGGCATCACGATGGGAAATACATTTAACCGATAATATAGATCAAGCCGGAACCTTCCTTCTGCCACTTCCGCCTCGAGGTTCTTATTGGTGGCGGCAATGATCCGAACGTCGACTTTTATCGTTTGCTGACCTCCCACCCGCTCTATTTCTTTCTCCTGCAATACTCGCAAAAGTTTTGCCTGCAATTCCAACGGCATTTCTCCCACCTCATCGAGAAGTATGGTGCCACCATCAGCCTTTTCGAACTTGCCTGTCCGCTTTTCATTCGCGCCGGTGAAAGCGCCTCTTTCATGTCCGAACAGCTCTGATTCGATCAGCGTCGCAGGCAGGGCCGCGCAATTTACTTTAATAAATACCTTATTTCTCCGCCCCGACAACTGGTGAATACGGTCGGCAATACTCTCTTTTCCAGTACCGCTTTCCCCGAGGATCAATACAGAAGTATCGGTATCCGCTACCAGTGCAGCATGATCGAGCACATTTAACAACAAATGACTTTTACCGACGATCCCGGAAAATTTTTCAGCACCATTCTTATTGAAATAACGATCATTAGCGATCGTTGAAAGGTAAGACCTCTCCTTTACGTTTTTATGCCTTTTCTGCATGGCTTCGATACTTCTGATCAAAGGCTGTTGTATCCGTCCAAGTAAGTCAATATGATCCGTTGTGTAAACTTCTCCAAGCTTATTGAAAAAGCAGAGTTGGAATATTGTACGATCAGGCAATGTTAACGGCAAAACCAACTGGGACTTTAACCGGAATTTTTCCGCAAACATTTTATACAGGGAAGATGTCCGGCAAAGCCCTGCGAAAGCTTTTTCATTGCGACACATCACCTGATCTTCTTTCCCGGCTTGCTGTTGAAGCAAAACAAGATCATTCCCCGGTTTGCCTGTGATCGTTTGCAATTCTTTGAAGCCTATCGTCTGATATTCATTAAACCCGATCCGTAAAAAGGATACCCCGGCACAGGCGCTGCCGGAAATATTATCAATGCCGGCAGTGAAATAGTCAAAAGGAATGGATGATTGAAAGGCGGCTGCGATCTTACCGAGCTGCTGCTCCCAGGAGATCTCTTGATCCGCAATTTCCGTAATGCGCGCGAGGAGTTCCTTTTCCTTTCGAAGTTTTGACTGCAGGCTGTGCTCATGACGGTACCTGGCGATCTCAAGTGTCACCAGCAGATCCTGTTCTCTGAAGGGCTTTACGATAAATCCATAAGGCTGCGTTGCCTTGGCTGCATTCAGTACTTCCTGGTGTGAGTTGGCGGACACATACACGAACGGAATGCTATCTTCACTCAGGATCTGTCCCAGCTCAATGCCGGTCAGACTCCCCTTTAAATAAATATCAAGTAAAACAAAACCAGGCCTTTCTTTTCTGATCATTTCCTTTGCCTGCGATACAGACCGGGCTATGCCTGTCACCGTGTAGCCGGCATTTCTTAACAGGAGGCTCAGATAATCCGCTTCAACAAACTGATCTTCCACGACAAGGATCTTCTCTTTCATATAGTTGATTTTGATAAGTTCTTTAAATTATTGCCCCGCCTTTGTATCATAGGCAAATTCCAGCGTAACGGTCGTACCCTGATCGCTTACGATTTTCACTTCACCGTCCAGATCCTGTGTCAGACCATTTATCAAACGCATTCCCATCGTATCGGGGTTGTTGATATTGAATCCAGCAGGAAGTCCGGCTCCGTTATCACTGATATTTACCACAACATGTGTATGATTATGCTTCAGCGTAATACTGATCTGTCCGGGCTGTCCGTCCGGGAACGCATATTTTATCGAATTGGTGATCGTTTCATTCAGGATCAGCCCGATCGGGATGCAGTAACTGGTATCCAGCTGTATGGCGTCTACATCCAGCTGGAACTGTATTGATTGCCGCGTCTGAAAACTGCTCCGAAGATGGCTGATGATCTCATGAACATATTCTGCGGTATTGACCGATGACAGATTCTCCGATTGATAAAGTTTCTGGTGCATGATGGACATTGCCTGTATCCGGTGGCGGCTATCCGTAAGGGCATTGATCGCTTCCCCACTCTTCAGGTATCCTGATTGAGTACCCAATAAGCCCTGCACAATATGAAAATTATTCTTGACGCGATGATGAATCTCCCGCACAAGCCACTCTTTCTCCTCCACCAGGTGCTGCAATGTTTCGTTCTTCTTTTCAATCTCGTTCTGCTGCGAAGTCAGCGTCTTATTCGTTCGTTGTTTTAACAACAGATAGTTTATCAGTAAACCGATGATCACCACCATCAATACCACTGCGCCCAGGATCCAGCTACGGGTATGCTGCTCTTTCTCCAGTTTGTTCTGCTGCAATTTCTTTTCTTTTTCCAGTAAGATTATGCTTTGCTCTTTCTCAGCAATATTGAACTGCATGTTCAGGTATTCGATCTGCCTGCTCTTCCTTTCATTCGAGATCGAGTCGTTCAGGGTCTGGTAAGTTCGAAGAGCATGCATTGCTGCCTGATAGTTACCTAGTGCAGAATCCGCGGTAAACAGTAAGTGGAATAGCTCTCTTTTTTTTGAAACGGCGAGTATCGGCTGATAGATCATCGCTGAATCGAGATAAGCATGCATTCTTCCGAACTCATGTCGCTTCTGATAAAAGCGCGCAATATCCATACTGCCTATAGCAACGAATTCATCCAGTACCTGCGTTTTACGGTAATCCCGGATCATTTCCAGATAGTATCGTTCAGCTTCAGAATATCTTGCCAGTCCGTCAAAGCAATTGGCAAAGTTCTGCGCAATTGTCGCCTTCGCCATTAGCGAATTTGCGGGACATATCTTGACAAGCCTGTTCATCAGTTCCAGTGCCTGTGCCGACTTGCCGCTCTTTTTCCATTGCCGGATCAGGAATCCCGCCGTCCGGAAAATATCAACAGCATCCCCTTTACGCTCTACCCTCTTGTTAAGCGCGTTCTGATACCAGAATGCACTTTCATCCACCCTGTCAAGTTCATCGTAGACCAATGCAAGTTCGCCGTAGTACAGATCAGCAAAGACGGAATCTCCTTCAGCTTTGGCAATTTCGATACACTTTGTCGCATACAGCAATGATTTATCGAAAGCAGCCCTGTACCTGTTAATGACGGAAAGAAGAAAATACATGCCGGATACTTTTCTATGACCTGCCTGTTTAGCTTCCCCGATCGCCTTCAACAACTCATCTTCAGCTTCAGCCGATCTGTTCAGCTTGAATAAATACTCCGCGAGGAATTGTCTTGCATCAGCGGCTTTCTCACGGTTATTGGCCAGCTTATATAGCGAAATACTTTTTTCAAAATAGTCAACGGTTTCGCAGTCGCCACCGGTGAACCAGTTCATCGTTCTTCCAAGCTTTAGCCATACACGTGCCTCTTTTTCAAAAAGTCCCTGTGCGTGGAGAGTATCTGCCACTTCAAAGAAAAGTCTCTTCCCTTCCCGCTCATTATCCTTGAGAAACCATGCCTGACCCGCCAGCAGCATACTTTCATTGCGGAAATGGTCAGCATGAATGCTATCGCTTAGCAAAGCCGCGCGATTGAAAATTTCAATCGCTGTATCCATTGTTTGTTCTTTATGATCGGAGTGGTTCTGCCGCAGGTAAATGCGCCCGAGGTCATGCAGTAACAGGATACGATTACTATCCGGCCTGCTGTCACGGAGCATCCTGCGCAGTTCATCAGCCGATCTGACGCGCGCAGACTGTCCATGAACATCCGGGGTTGTCATGAAAACAATAAACAGGAATAAAAAGACCCTTCGCATGAGGAGTTGACTTCGCGCAGAAAATATACCACATTTCCTGAATTACCATGAAATTACTCCGGCGCCGTTATGCTCACAGCCCGCAACTTTCACGGTCCCTTTTGCAAAACCACGAAATATCACGGTGGCTTATCTGATCCTTTTATATCAAAGCGGTGATTCCCAAAGCTCCATATAACCGGCACCACTGTTGATCTGCTCACGCAAATGCTTATCATGGATAAAGGCAAACAAAGAACTGTCCTTTTCATAACCGGTGCGTTTGTTGGGAATAATTGCTGGGACGAATGGCGATCATACTTCGAAGACAAAGGATACAGGACGCTGGCACCGGCCTGGCCGCACAAGGACGGCACTCCGGAATCGCTGCGCAACAGCCAGTCAAATACAGAGATCGCGTCAAACAGGCTTTCTTCCCTTACAGACCATTTTGCGGCCATTGCGGAGCAGCTACCCGAAAAGCCTGTACTCATCGGCCATTCGATCGGCGGGCTGATCGTTCAGATCTTATTACAAAAAGGATCTGGATCAGCAGGTGTCGCCATTCACTCCGTTCCACCCAAAGGGATCATCACATTGAAATTCTCTTTCCTGAGAGCCGGATGGAAAGCGCTCGGCTTCTTCTCTTCAACCAGAAGATCTTACCTGATGTCCTTCAAAACCTGGCAATACGCGTTTGCCAATAGCATGAACTTCGAAGCACAAAAAGACCTGTACTACCGCTATGTTGTTCCGGAATCCAAAATGATCGTCAGGGATACTCTCTCCAGTGCCGCAAAAATTGACTTTATGAAACTGCGACCTCCCTTACTGCTGATCTCCGGCACAAACGATCACTCTATACCCTCCAGCCTCAATTTGGCCAATTACAGAAGATACCGTAAGAACAGTTCCGTAACTGACTACAAAGAATTCGTGGGCCGCAACCATCTTGTATTGGCGCAACAAGGCTGGAAAGAAAATGCCGATTTCATCCTTACCTGGCTGAAGCAGCACTGATCTGAAGCAACCAGGCATTCAATAATAAAATAGCATAACTATTCAAACCACTCAAACTGATCTATCATGAAAAAACAATTGACCGTTCTTTTTACTCTGGCTGTTTTCCTGTTTGCCTGCAATGCGGACAACAATAAAACTGCTACGTCAACCATTGCTGCGACAGATCCCGCTAACCAGGATGCCACCGCGCAACCGGCCCCGCCTCCTTCCAACTTCAAACACGCTACCGCCCAGGTCAACGGCGTGAACGTTCACTATGTGATCGGAGGTCAGGGAGAACCCCTGGTGCTGTTACACGGGTTCGGGCAGAACTGGTATATGTGGAATCGCATACTGCCCGAGCTGTCGAAACATTTCACCGTTATTGCACCAGACCTGCCCGGCATTGGTGAATCAGGAAGACTGGATAGCGGTTATGATAAGAAAACACTGGCCACTTATATACACGGCATGGTCAAACAATTGGGATATGATCAAATCAATCTCGCGGGCCATGACATCGGACTAATGGTTGCATATGCCTATGCGGTACAGTTTCCGGGGGAAGTCAAAAAACTAGCACTCATGGATGCACTGCTGCCAGGCATCGAACCCGTATGGAGCCAGGTCAAAGCCTCTGCCTGGTGGTTTGGTTTTTTTGCATTCCCCGCATCCGGCAAACTGGTAGAAGGACGCGAACGTTTATTCCTGACAGATTTCTGGCCACAGGTTGGACATGTGAAAGATCCCTTTACAGCAGAAGAAACAAACGAATTCATCAGGGCTTATTCGGTAAAAGGTGGAACAACCGGTGCCTTCCATTGGTTTGGAGCTTTTGACCAGGACGCCAAAGACAATATACAATTTATGAAAACAAAGCTCAAAATGCCGCTGCTGGCAATGGGCGGAGAATACTTTGGTGCAGCCTTCCTGGTTGATCATTGCCGCCTTGTCGCCGAAAATGTAAAAGGATCAAACATCGCCGGAGCCGGACACTGGATCGTTCAGGAGAACACCCAGCAGGTACAAAAAGATCTGCTTGATTTCTTTACCGGTAAATAATACAACTCAAACTTTAATAAGCATACAATGATCTCCAATAAAAACAATACGCTTCGTGTTGTCAGCACTTTCATGGTACTGGCCTTTTTCCACCTCACGCTCATCGCGCAGCAGTCAGCAAAAAAAGAACTGCGGCTCACTCCGCAGGAGATCAGGGCGGTAAAAGCTTCCGGGCAACATGCACCGGGTTCATCAAATCTTTCCGCCGTTGAAGTGATCGTGATCTATGGCGATCCTTCCGTTGAAGGTTTGTACACGATCCTGTTGAAAGTGGCACCAAATACGAAGATCCCGGCTCATCTTCACCCGGATGAACGAGTAGGTACGGTTGTTTCAGGAACCTGGTATTTTGGTTATGGCGACAAATTCTCAGAAGCCAAATTGAAGAAACTCCCTCCCGGAAGTGTATATACGGAAGACAAGAATATAAATCACTTTGCAATGACCGGCAAAGATCCGGTGATCGTTGCGCTGACGGGATATGGGCCATCGGGTGTGACCTATGTAAATGCGGCTGATGACCCGGCGGGTAAGAAATAAAGTGCATAAGAAACAGGAGCGCCAGCTTTTTACAGCTGGCGCTTCCCTTATACTGGACGGCTAAACATAGGGTTTCGTAATCCTGTCTTTAAGTTAAAACATGTTACCTTTTCAAGCAACAGCATTTGACCGATAGCGCTTATTTTCCGGGTTTTCCCGGAGGTTATTTATCGTTTACTACCGGCACGATATCGCAGGTGCAAAAAAGCCACTGTTATCACAGGTATATCAAGAGAACGGATACTGATAAGTGCGGAACTGAACTGGTCGCTTCACCACTCCTGTACCGTATTGACGGTATTTTTTCGTCTTCATTTCCAGATATCTTTGGCGCATGAAACCCCACCATCTCTTCACCACTTGCCTTTTTTTTCTTACCACCCTGTCAAATCCCGCTTCAGCACAGGATGATTACGTAAAAGAGCTCGAAGCAAACTTTAAAAATGTTCTCAGCAAACTTTCAAACCTTACCGGAAATACAGACCCATCCATTCTGTTCGACGGCAGCGGCCAGCACGGTAAATATGCCACCAAACTGGTAGTGATACCCGGAGCTTCACATACGATCGATTTCAGTGGCTCCACCAAATTTGAATACCAAATGGAAGCGCCGCTGGAAGACTCGGCTAAATCACGTGCCTATTTCAACTTCTTTGCATCGCTTGGGCAAACCCATATTGCTCCAAACGCCTTTACCATTGAATATAAAGTATCGGATGGCCAGCCCAGCTATACCTGGGTCGGCAGAACCACAGCAGGGAATAAAACATATCAGAACACATTTGTCATTTGGGCAAAGACACAGGTGTTGTCCGGTAAGCCATATTATTACACCAATATGCGCGTCACGAAAAAAGAATGTGACTATCTCATCAGGGAAGGAATGCCGGTAAATCAGACCAGTATTGTTTCTTATGCAACCCTGATCAAAACGTTATCAGACAACCTTGGGTCAAGATTCAGAAAGCTCTCCCGCTTCGCTAAAGAAAATGACTCTACGGAATTCAGACCGGCAATGCTGCTGGAAGAATTCACTAATGGCAAAACGGAAAAACACACGATCTACAATAATTTCTGGGGCTATAAAGATCAACTGAAATACGAAGCAACAAAGTACTTTCCAGACAATGAAAAAGCTGCGGAGAGTTTCTTTCACCACGTTGCTGAAACGTTGAACGCCGTATTTAATAAAGGAGCGGAAAAGGCTACCTATGCAGATAACAAAAGCCTGAAATACGAATGGCTCAGTGATTCCCTTCCGTTCAAGGTCAGTCTTAATTATTATGCGGAAGGACTCTTTCCCAGACAGGTTTCCTTTGTCTTTGTTTCTTCCCCTGACCAGATCGAAAAGCTGCGGTTCCGTAAAACGCAACTGATGGCAGAAAAGGGTGATGCGACCGCCCTGGTAGATCTTGGCTTCGCTTACTTTTCCGGTAACAATGTGCCGAAAGACCTTAACAAAGCGATGAACTATTTCAAGGACGCCGCGGATAAAGGTCAACTGACCGGCATCGTGAACATGGGCATCATGCACTACTACGGACACGGGGTTCGCATAGATGAAAAAAAAGGGCTGCAGTGGTATAAGAAAGCGGCCGACCTGAGATCACCAGCGGGTATGTACAGGGTCGGACTTGCTTACTTTGAAGGTAAAGCAGTCAGGAAGAACGTCAACACCGCGATCGACTGGTATAAGCAGGCGGCAGACAGCAACTATGCTCCGGCCATCATCGCGCTGGGCTCAATGTATAAAGAAGGAAACGGGGTTGCCTTTGATGCGGCCAGCGCTATGTACTACTATAAAAAAGTTGTCGCGCTCGGAGATAAGGATGCAATCTGGCAAATGGGTGACCTGTATGAGTCCAAACTGAACCGGATGGACAGCGCCGTGTACTGGTATCAGCAGGCGGTAGATAAAGACTACTCCTGGGGCATGTCATCATTAGGCCGCATTCATTATCTCAATAAGGAGTATCAGAAAGCACTTCAATTATTCAATAAAGGCGCAGAGTTAAAGAACTCCTCCTGTATGTACTTCAAAGGGCTGATCTATGAAAATGGCTATGGCGTTACCAAAGACATGGTCAGCGCGAAAAGCTGGTACCGTGCCGCCGCAAATCTTGGACATAGCGCTTCTGCCGCAAGATTGAAAGAAATTGACGCTAAAGAAAACCCTGTAATAAATCGCAACACAGACTGGGACGAATACTAAGACTAACGGGAGCATAGATGGATCCGGCAAACTTATGATGCCCGTGTGTCTTTCAATATCACTTCCGGACCATTACTGATCGATCTGAACAGATAACCAGCGATAGAACCGGGGATCTTCCAGATGATTCGGAAACCTGCATGATCGCACTCGTTAATGGAAATAAAACGGACTACTTGACCTGGACTTTAAAAAGAAACGGTTAAAATAAACAGATTTCCGAATAACCGGGAATCTATTTAGAACAAATGAAATGCATGAAAAAAATA
Organism: Terrimonas ginsenosidimutans; assembly: GCF_022012415.1. GTDB lineage: Bacteria > Bacteroidota > Bacteroidia > Chitinophagales > Chitinophagaceae > Terrimonas_A > Terrimonas_A ginsenosidimutans. Next base: position 409,518 of record NZ_JAKLTR010000002.1, on the reverse strand, counting down.
TTCTACGGAAAACGGGAGCTGCGAATTTGTTGGGGTTAGTGAAATGGGCATATGAGTATAAGATCCTGGAGTGAATGATCAAACGCGGATGCTAAAGAGCTGGCCGCTCCTGGCTTTTCACACTGCCTCCTGACCTGAAGCATATAAGATCGCTAATAACACGCAGTTGCATGTCGCAGGTGCTTTCCCAGGCCATTGTAATGACTTATCTTCGCGCGATGTCAAGCACTTTCACTCCAGATCAATGGGAAGAATATTTCAGGGAACACCCGATCCCTGAAAAGATCCCGCTCGATTCTGGCGCATTTATCTCCAATCCCAAACAGTTTCTTTTAACACAGATTGCATTGCTACGCCATTATGGAGACACCGCCATGCAGGGAAAATTGTGCCGGGACAGGCTGGTGAGTTTGAAAGAGATCATGGAAAAGCAGGGGAAATAGCCAACGCTGCTGAAAGCGCGGTACGTTCGTCGTCTGCGATCAGAAACAGAGAGGCAACGGGAGCAAACGCATTGCGTTAACTCGTTACCGGTTTCCCGATCACTTATCTGAACAGATATTATTTAATGATTGATCACTGTTGATGCGCCTGCACAAACTGGTGCAGCTTTTGTTGCCAAGCTTTCTCACCCTCAGGACGCTGAACAGCTCCACTGCGGGAATTGGTTCCCTCAACGCGTTTACCATCCTTGTATGCGGGAAAATAAAATGCCTGAATAAGTGGGGTGATCTCCTGCTCTTCCTCTGAATCCTGCGGTAATAAATCGAGGTGATACTGGATCATCGCATCAAAATAGTCATCAAACGAGGCAAAGTCTGCCCTTTTGGGGTGAATAGGAGTTGGTCGCATATGATTGGTTTTTTAAAGGATTGGATATGGATCCAGGTAACGGTTAAAAAAACAACCAGCGGTATCACGAGGCAGGTCAGAAGGGTTGTCGGAGTTAGAACGTCCCACTTTTCATTATGTTGCGTTGACCGTAATAAAACTTTGATCCCCTGAATTTCTAGTCTTGCGTAAGGTTCCCGCAGATGACGCAGAATAATTGCTGATAACGGATAGTTATCTGCGCATCTGCGCCTCCAATCTGCGAAATCCGCGGGAACCTTACGGCCTTCAAAAATTTGGGTAGCAATTAGCCTCTGTATCCGATGCCAGAATGATCCAGGGCCCGTCGTCAGGGAAAGGTTGATGGGGAACGGTCACATCGTTTACGCGCACCTTATAATTTGCCGGAGGCTGGATCACCTTTCTCAGCTCCCTAATAATTTCGGGTCTTGACATATCATACGGATCAGCGGGCAACTACCGCGGGTACATTTTAGAGACACCCTTTTTTTGAGAGGTATAGATCCCACCCGGTCCACTGAAATAATATGCCGTAAAGCAAACGATCGCGTAATACAATACATATTCACCGCCAAACAACTCCACTCCCATTATTACACAGGCAACCGGCGTATTCGTCGCGGCGGCAAATACTGCAATAAATCCCAGACCCGCCATCAGATCAACCGGCGTTCCGGTGATCACTGCAATCGTATTGCCCAGGGTGGCGCCAATAAAGAACAACGGTGTCACCTCCCCTCCTTTAAAACCCATTCCGAGTGTGATCGACGTAAAGATGATCTTCCACAACCAGCTTAAATGATCGGCACCTCCCTCCCTGAAAGCAGAAACGATAGATACTCCGCCAGGATCGGGGTTTGTTACACCCAGGCCGAGATAATCATTTGTTCCAGACGCAAAGCACAAACAGATGATCACCACGCCCCCGATAAAAGGTCTCAGATAACCGGGTTTTATTAACCGCTGACTATAGTCCTTTACCAAATGAGACAATGACGAGAACAGATACCCCACAAGACCGAAGATCACTCCGGCTATTATCACACGCAGGATCAACAGTTGATCAACATGGAAAGATCCGGTGGTGGAAAGTGAAGCAAGATTTGGGCTGATCTGGTAAAGGGTGTGACGGATTCCAAGACCAGAACAGGTAAGATCAGCGATCATACTTGCGATAAAACAGGGCAGCAAAGCCTTATACTGCATTCTGCCGGGCCTTACGAATTCGATCGCGAAGAGAGCGCCCGTTACTGGTGTTCCGAAGACAGCACCAAATCCCGCCGCTACACCACATTGCAGCAGAACGCTTTTATCTCTATGATCCAGCTTAAACCATCTTCCCAGCATACCTGCCATACTTCCGCCCATTTGAACTGCGGTGCCTTCCCGTCCGGCTGATCCTCCGAATAAGTGCGTGATGATGGTCGTAATGAACACGAGCGGCGTCATCCGGGCGGGTACGCCTGCACCCGGTTGATGTATTTCGTCTATAATAAGACTGTTTCCGGCTTCAGCATTCCGGCCCCCTGGTTTGTAAATAAAATAGATCAGCACACCTGCAAGCGGGAGCAGGTACAAGAGCCATTCATGTTCCCAGCGTATGACCGTAACGCGGTCTAACAGCCAAAGAAATAAAGCCACAAGAGAACCGGTGATCAGTGAAACCGGAATAGCGAGTATCGTCCAGCGGAAAAGATGCTTTGCGATCAACAGTTGGTATGCAAGGTTGTGAAGATTCTTTTTCATCCTACAAATAATTTAATGGCCTGAGAACCGCTCAGGCTGGTGAATATTTGTAGGCGCCATCAGTTCTGAGAAGAACGGTTAAATAGGAAGACACCATTTCCTTTGAAAAACGAAGGTACAGCTTTTTGTTTCTTCCCGGTAGAGCGTCCTCCCCGCACCCGGCCGACATAAGATCTGGCAACCCCGGGTGTAACGCAATGTATGCAGGGACCGCAACGCGCGCAAAGAAGGATCAGGAATAAAGGTTGGGGATGATCTACAAAATGGCTTGGGTTAAATGTTCCGGATGAGCATCGCTCGCATAAACTTCTGCCGGCCCTTCCACCATAGCGAAGCGGAGGAGGGAACCTGCGCCAGTCGCTCAAAAGATCTATCGCCCTCAGCGTGTCAACCTGTCACCATTTTTCACTGCTTAAAATCCCGTCAAACTTTGGACGGCCAAAGGACGACCAGGAGACGAACTAACGACGACTAACAAGCATTGCAAAAACACGCGAAGTTTGACCCTGAATGATTATCATCAGTCAACACATCAGCTGGCTTCGCGTGCCAGAATGTCGTATCTAAGGAGCATATATCGCTTTAAAGCGTGCTCACGTTTTTTGTGCCCGAACAGGCAACTATCGCTTAAAAACTTGTAAATGGACAAGTGATAATGCAAAAACTTTAAACTTTTAAACCATTAAACATTTACACAACCCTCCCACAACTTTTACGCTTGATCCGCAAAGAGTCCTGGAGATCGTTGCGGTCCATTGCGTCTGTTTATTTTACCAGGAACGCATCCAGCGCCTTTGTTGGTTTCCCATCATTCCCCCACGCACTCAGCGGATACCGGCTCCAGCTTCTTGCCCCCTGCGGCTCCCAGTAGATCACTCCCAACCCTTTGCCATTTGGCACTGCCTTTACTTTTTGAATAACCGCCACCAACAGATTGTATGTATTGTCAGCCTGTGTATCCTCGCCTCCCACTTCTACGACCATCACTTCTTTACCATACCTCGCGGCCATATCATTCAGGTTATTTGCCAGATCATTTATTGATAAACTAAAATCAGGTTTCCCATCCAGCCACCAGGGGTAATATGACAAACCGATCACATCATATTTGGCTCCATGCGCTTTTGCATTGTCAAACCATGTTCTGAACCGCTCACTGTTATTTCCCTGGTCAAGGTGAAGAATGACTTTTGAAGACGGGCTGACCGCCTTGATCGCGTCATAGCCTTTATTGATCAGCTGGGATAGCTGTGGCCAGTTGGAAGTACTTCCTTCAGGATAGATCATGCCACCGGGAATTTCATTGCCAACCTGTACCCATTCCGGCTGCACACCTGCATTCTTCAGGGCAGACATTACCTCGTGCGTATAATCATAAACATCTTTCAGCAATGTGGGAAAATCATGCCCTTCCCATGCCGCCGGTTTTTTCTGGTGACCAGGATCGGCCCATGTATCGCTGTAGTGAAAATTGATCATTATTCTCATGCCGAGTTTCTGCGCCCTGACAGCCATCGCGACAGTTTCCTCTTTGCTGTTATGTCCGCTGACCTTATCATCCGATGGATTGACCCAGGTTCTCAGCCTGACCGTATTCATTCCATGATCACGCAGGATCTTCAAACAGTCTTCAGCTTTTCCATCATCATTCAAAAAACGATAACCGGTAGCTTCCATCTGCTGTACCCATCCGATATCTGCACCTCTCACAAATTCGTCTTTCACAATGGTCTCCTTTTGCCCGCTGCAGCCGGTATGTAAGACAGCGAACATGATAGCGATCCCTGTCAGGGAATAGTTGAGTTTCATATGAACCTGTTATGTGATACAAAAGAAATTTAACGTGGATCGGGCATAAAGTTATACTCTCAACGCTTATACAAGATAGATTTTTTAAGATCTGCCGCCAGGATACACCTTTTCAATTGACGGCATCCGTTCAAAAGAATGTATTCTAACGGGAGCCTTTAAGCTCTTTAATGAATGCCATCACTCAAACGTGTGCCTGCCATACTACCTGTTTGTGGCATTGTTTGGACGATTCCGGTCCTTTCCTTTCGAATATTCATCTATAAGTGCGATTGTCACGGGTTGCTGTCTGTTCTACTTTCGTAGTGCTAATCAAAAACACATTTTTATGAAAAAGAAATTACGGATTCTATTTGCAGCAGGGATCGTTTCGATGAGCCTCTTTGCATGCAAGAAAGGCGACACAGGCCCGGAGGGTCCTCCCGGCACTGCTAACGTGACCTACTCTCCCTGGTTCAAACCTTCCACCTATCGCAAAGACACGATCTTTGGGATCTGGGGTTTTAATTATGACAAAGCGGAACCGGCAATCACACAGGCTATCCTCGATAGCGGCTCTGTATTGACATTTGGCAAGCTGCTCGGGTACAATCCCTCTGTCTGGCCAACCAACAGGGTCGCTCAGCTGCCCATACACCTGAACTATAAGCAGTCAGGAGCAACGCAGCTTGACACCTGGTCATCCCTCCTTACCCCGGGAAACCTGCGGATCAAATTTGTCAATGACAACAATGAATATAATGTGATCGCGACCCAGCATGAATTCCGGTATATCATTATACCAGGAGGGCAGTCCCTGACCGGCCGCTCGCAAATGACTTACGAAGAGATCTGCCGGAAATACGGCATACCGGAATAACACCTCTTTCAGTTTGGCGTAACAGTATTGTCTTATGCATCGAACGGGACAATACTGTTACGCTAATCATTTACTGGTACCACATAGTCGTTGAAATGCTCAATAATCGCAGCCTGCGCTTCCGCACGCCACTGCAACCGGAATAACACTACTTCCCGCGGATCATCATACAAGTGCAGATGAACAGTAAGACCATCTTCATAGGGAAGAAAATTTGTGTAAAGGAAAGTCCATGCTTCACCCGGCGGATGAACATGGTTGTCATAGTCGGTAAATGATTTTACTATGCGATATTTCTGCCCTGGGATGAGCTTTAAGGGATTACTCATAAAACACTGGTTATTGTACACCGTTAAGAAATGCTTCTGCTGACTGTTTCAACTGGTTGTCTTTAAAAATAATAAACCTCTCCGACTTAACGGAAAAATAGCGCCCCTGAACATCTCCGCCGGCGATAAATAACCGACAGACCAGGAACGCAGACGAGAGCCTTAACGTTGGAAGGCCTTACTAATGCTGCATTCAGATTCTTGTTGTCAATAGGATTTACGAACAGAGAGCGTTTATAGAAACCTGTAAACACAACGAAAAGCTTCTACCAGAAAATTACCTGCCGCAGTGTTTATCCTGCTCTTCGGATGATTTATTGATAAAGGAATTTGAATACGCCCGCCCTTGCTCAAAAAGCATATTCAACGATCATTTTACCTTTATTTCCCTATATTGCCAGCAATAGAAATGTCCCACATCTATTACCTGTTTACCACATCAATTTAATTTCTTTTTATGACAAGCCGCGTTTACGTATTCAGCTTCCTTTGCCTGTTCATCTGTTCTTGCAATAATGAGAACAGGGAAGAAAAGACAGAAGCAGAAACGCCTGAAGCTCTTCAGGATAATAAGACCTCTTATGAATTTATTAAAAGAGGTGGCAACCGGAATTTGCTGGAAGGCCTCTATGCTGAACTGGTTGAAAAGGACGAAAGATTGAAAGCGTTTGAAACCGGGCTAAAGACACTTAACACCAGCCGGTATGATTCTGCCGAACAAACAAGATCCTTCATCAGCAAGAATGAAGATTATTACCGTATTGCAGCTGAATACGGCGAAAAAATAAATGACACTGTATTCAAAAAGGAAATAAAACAGTTGATTGACGAAAGCCGTGCAGGCTATCATGCATCAATTTCAGCGCACACCAGATTACTGGCGTCTATTGATACAAACAGCAGCCATCTTAGCGATCTTCACCTTGCATTGAAAATAGTTAAAACCCTGCCGGCGATCAATCGTTTTCAGCAAACCAGCCTTCCTTCAGTTAAACCACTTCAGGGATACGAGACTGAACAAAAGAAGATCATTTCACTTGCCAGGCCAATGCTAAAAAAATAAAGGTCATCATTCAGATTGTCAAGTGAATTCCCGGAGGTCTGTTACACTGAGCGTCATCAGGAAATCTGTACGTCAAATGCCCTACCGAACTATTAACAGATATGAATGTTATAGTACCAGCCAGGAGCACACAAAAGTGCTGCTGATTCAATAAAAAAAAGGAAAACAATGGAGATCGGAATAGACAGTTTTGCTTCCGCAATGTATGGCAGCCAGTCACTAAGCAGTGTGGATGCTATGGATCAATTACTGGAACGTATGGTGCGTGCAGACCAGGTTGGCCTGGATGTATTTGGCATAGGCGAACATCATAAGAAACAGTTCCTTGATTCCGCAACGGCGGTAATCCTTGCGGCAGCAGCTGCGCGAACGACCCGCATCCGCCTCACCAGTGCGGTCAGTGTGCTAAGCACGGCTGACCCGGTACGTGTATACCAGGATTTCGCTACGCTCGACCTTGTGTCTAAAGGGAGGGCGGAGATCGTTGTGGGACGGGGCTCATCCGTGGAAGCTTACCCATTATTTGGTTTTGATCTAGACGACTACGATGCGCTGTTCAAAGAAAAGCTGGACCTGCTGTTAAAGATCCGCGATAATGAAGTGGTATCCTGGTCGGGACGGTTTCGCCCGGCGATCAACAATCTGCCGGTCTATCCAAGGGCTGTTCAGGCAAAACTTCCCGTGTGGCTTGGCGTCGGCGGCACACCTGAATCATTTATAAGAGCAGGGCAATTAGGCCTTCCGCTGATGGTTGCGATCATTGGAGGAAATACTTCACGATTCCGTCCCCTGGTCGATCTGTACCGCGAAGCAGGTGCCAAAGCAGGTTTCAGCGAAGACCAGCTCAAAGTTGGGCTCCACTCCCCCGGCTATGTATCTCTTACCAACGAACAGGCGGAAGAAGAATACTATCCCGGCTATGCAGAGCTTTGGACCAAACTGGGACGCGAACGCGGATGGCCGGCTGTTACGAGAGCACAGTTTGATCATCTGATCGGACCCGGCGGTGTACTGGTCGTTGGCGGTCCCGAACGAGTTGCAGAGAAATTGCTCCGCCATAGCGAAGCCCTCGGAGGCGTCGATCGCTTTACCTTTCAAATGGACAACGCAGGCCTTACCCATTCACAACTTCTGGCGTCCATCGAACTCATCGGAACGAAAGTGATGCCGTTGTTAAAAAAGTAATGGCGCATTCATAGGAGATTGCTAACAGAAGCCCCGGTTCATCGCCCGCCCCCAACGCCTACCGGCAATGTCGCACAAACATGATACGCCTGAAGGCAATGCTCTTTCAACCTTCTTCCGGAAAAAGAGCATTGCCCTCCGGCAGGCGATGGACGGGTCCCCGGGTAATAAACTCAAAAAAAGCCCTGCAGGCTTCCGGCAAACATTGTAACTTCCGGCGCTAAACCACTCCTCACTGTGCTCGCAAAACGCCTGACAACGCTCTTTAAAGCATTACTGCTGTTACTTCTCCCTGGCACAACGGTGTTTTCGCAGCAAAGGGCATATACAAGTCACCGGCACTTCGGGGTAGAAGATGGCCTTCCACAGGGATATATCAGCGGTATCACCCAGGATAAAGATGGCTTTCTTTGGTTTGGTACACTCGATGGCATCTGCCGCTATGATGGGCGCGGGTTCCGCATCTTCCGCTACAAACCCAATGACAGCACTAGCTTTTCCGCGAATACCATTCACGGCTTTGGGCCTAAACGCAATAATACAGTCACCTTACTTTATGAAGGTCATCACGAAGATGACTTTGACCTGGCCACGTTCAGGATCACCCGGAAGAATATCCGAAACAAGCTGCGCAGTGTACCCGGCGGCATCTGGCAACTGTATGGTACAAACTCGGAAGCGCCTAACTGGTCTTTTATAATGAACGGTTATAAAGGAGTGGGATGGCTTACGACCGTTGATGAAAAGATACATTATGCCAACAGGTCGAATGGATTATTATATCATGACAGTGTTACTTCCATGGTAGAATCTCCCGGTGGCAAACTGTTTCTTATCAGTAGCAAAGGGGTGCAGGTTAGTGATACGGCTAAAACGAAATTTGAGTTCTTTCAATTTGAGACGCATATCAGGAACCTGAAGGTGAATGAAGATGCGAATCTATATCACATGAACTATGCGACGGTTTACCTCACAGACACCACGCTGGCCGTCTTCATTGAAGATAAGCTGACCATGCTTGATCTCTCACAGCGTCGCTCAACCGTTTATACCCTTCCGGCTATTAAATTGCAGGAATTGAAAAACGTGCCAAAGCTTCCGCAGATCGATCTTCATGGAATGCTGTATTTTGCTCACGGGGAAAAAGTATACAGGCTGAATAAAGAAGGGCAGTTGACCGTCCTATGGGAGAATACCATCTATCCAGGATTGCGCATCAGCGCACTCTTCATCGACCGTTCGGAAGTTTTATGGGTAGGCGTGAATGCACAGGGCCTGTACAAGATCGATCTGCAGGCAAGACCTTTTAAATCGTATTACTATCAACAATTTTACCTGCTGGACCTGCTTGATTTCGCCGGTGCTGGTCGCGTTCGCCCGGCAAGCTGGTATAACGAGTCGTCTTATCAATTGCGTCAGGCGTATGATAGCAAGGGCAACCTCTACATTACTGCCAATTTTTTAGCCGGTCACGACGCGGAAATGCTCCGCATGGATAAGCAGGGTTTTCATTTGTTCTCAAAAGAGAAAAAGAACAGAAGCGATCAGGCCATGGTGATCATGCCCGGCGATGAAGTGTGGATCTATGATCAATGGGCTCCCTCCTGGAATATCTTTACGCAGAACGGCGGCGGCAAGCCCACAAACCTTCCACTTGTTACAGATATTGAAACAGGTGAAGTGGCAGACGCCCGCTATATCGGAGGCTATATATGGATGTCTACTTACACCGAAGGTTTGTTTCAGTTTCAGCGGGAGAAAAAGATCAATCGCTTTTTTGGTATTCAACCAAACGGCCTTATGCCGAAAAATCTGACGGAGATCTGCCCTGATCCAACAGATAAGAATAAATTCTGGATCGGATCAAGAGGCGGCGGAATGATCCGCTGGGATATCAACAGGGGTTTCGAGCGTGCGTTCACCATCGAAGACGGCTTACCAAACAACACCATCTACTGCATTATGGCAGATCGGTCCGGTAAGCTCTGGTGCAGCACCAATAAAGGCATTTTCCGCTTCGACCCCGTTACAAAAGAAGTACGTTCATTCGAAATGAACGATGGCCTGCCCGGCAACGAATTTAACCGGGCACACAAATTTCAGTTTCCCGATGGACGCATGATCTTTGGAGCGCTTGATGGCTTTGTGGTATTTGATCCGTCCGATTTTGAAAAAGAAGCCAGTAAAGGCAATGTACCCGTTCAGCTGACTGCGCTGCAGGTCAACAGCCAGCAACAGGATGTCAACATCCCGGGCAGCCTCATAAAGGAACCGTTGCCACAGTTATCCTCGATCGATCTGCCCTACAACAAAAACTATCTGCGTTTTGAATTCTCCGCGATGTTATTTAACCAGCCGCAGAAAACACGATACCGCTATCAGCTGCTTGGCGCTGACGCGGGCTGGATCGAGAATGGAACAAGTAACACCGCCTCCTATGCGGCGTTGAGACCTGGAAGGTACACCTTACGGCTCAATGCAACCGACGACAATGGCATCTGGAGCGATAACATTAAAGAGATCTCGATACATATTCATCCGCCATTCTGGTTCACCTGGTGGGCTTATCTATTGTATGCGCTGATCGCGCTGTTTATTCTGCGCACTTATTTTGTATTCAGGGAACGAAGGATCAAGGCCGAACAGAACCTTGCATTTGAAAAACGCGAAGCCCACCGTTTAAAAGAAGTGGATGAATTGAAAGACCGGTTCTTCAGCAATATCACCCACGAATTCAGAACACCACTTACATTGATCATTTCTCCACTGGAGAAATTATCAATGGACAGCACCCTCTCTCCCGCCGCACTCAATTCTGTAAAGATCGCGCAGCGCAACTCCCAGCAACTACTTCGCCTGATCAATGAATTCCTCGACTTCTCTAAACTGAACGAAGGACAATTGCAGCTGAGGTTATCGACCGGTGAACTCGACCTGTTCACTGCTGATCGTGTTCAATCATTTGAAGCAGCGGCTGCGGAAAAAAATATCGACCTGTCTTTCACTAACAATGGTGTATCGGGGTTCTATTTGTTTGATAAAGACAAATGGGAAAAGATCCTGGTCAATCTTGTTGGCAATGCATTGAAATTTACTCCGGCGGACGGAAAAGTGGCGGTCAGGCTGACCACAATAGAAGGAAACAAGATCCGGCTGGAAGTAGAAGATAACGGTCCGGGCATACCTCCTGACCAACAACAAAAGATCTTCGATCGCTTTTACCAGGTGGATAACTCATCGATCCGGGTGTCCGGAGGTACAGGGATCGGTCTTTCATTAGTGAAGGAACTGACAGGACTGATGGATGGAGAGATAGGATTGCATAGCAAAGCCGGCCATTCAACCGTCTTCAGCATAAGTGTTCCGCTTGTCAGACAGCAGGGAGTTCTGATGCACGCAGCCGCTGAGCAGCCTGTTGCTGTAATAACGACGAACGGCGAAGAAGAAGCTCCGTTACTACTCGTGACTGAAGACAATGATGAACTTCGGTCTTTCATTGTAGAAAGTATGCAGCCCTACTATCGTGTGATCCAAACAAACAATGGGAATTCTGCCGCTGAATTAGCGCTGCAGGAGCTGCCGGACATTATCATCAGCGATGTGATGATGCCCGGGCAGGACGGCTTTGATCTTTGCCGCGTTTGCAAAACAGATAACCGGACCGCGCATATCGGCTTCATCCTGCTCACTGCCAAAGCCGCCCACGACGCCCGCTTGAAAGGATTGGGAATGGGTGCCGATGATTATATCACAAAACCTTTTCACCTCGAAGAGCTTAGACTCCGCGTCACAAACCTGTTGCAGCTACAGCAAAAACAACGGATCTACCTGCAGGCAACCCTGATCAATGCATCTCCGGAAAAGGAATTGCCGGTTATTACTGATCCGTTCTTATCACAGCTTTACCAGGAGATGGATACAAAACTGGATGACCCTGAGCTTGGAGTGGACTATCTCTGCAAGGCAATGGGAATGAGCAGGAGCACGCTTAACAGGAAATTGAAGTCCCTGCTGGATCTTTCGACCAATCAATTGATCCGTCGATACAGATTGCAGAAAGCAGCAGCGTTCTTATCCGGTGGAATGGATATCGCATCTGTTGCCTATAAGGTCGGGTTCAGTACACCCTCTTATTTTAGCCAGAGTTTTAAAGAGCAGTATGGCATGACGCCGTCGGATTATGTCACGAATGGAGCAACCACAACAGGGTAGCGTCTAAACGCAAAACATGTTGCTGAGATGAACGCATGATAACGCTGTTTACATCCGGTGAACAGGCAGCTACTCTCCTGTCACGCGCATTTCTGCTGACCGTTCTCCACACAATTCACTACTCATTGCCCTCTCCTGCCACAGCTTGCCCGGAAAATGTCAAATATCCCGCAGAGATCAAATGGTACATACTTTGCTGGTATAAACACGGTGGTTTCAATACGATAACTTATTTAGTGTAGAAGTATTGAATACGATAGCGGAGAGGGGCTTTTGCCCTTTTCCTTTTTTATGCACTATACGTCTATGTAGTCCAGCTTCTGAACAACTGATGTTTTCCAAAAAAGCCGGTGAACATAAGCCCGATATCAGGGCGGTCATATACCCTGCTATTTCTTCCTGAATCGATAAAAACATAACACCTCCGATGATCGATTGCGTAGTCCTGAATCACATATACATTTCATGAAGGATCTGCTTCAAAAGGCCACTGCAAGACGGTTGACAATTCAAGGGGATATCTCTGATGATACAGGTAATTTCTTCTGAACCGAACACTTTATGTATCGAAACCGAACAATACAGAACCATGCACCTTTTTAAACAAATGAAATTCAATAAGATACACACAGGCATTTGCTTTGTTTACTTTAGGCACCAAAAATTCCCCGTTCGATGCTTAAGACTTATTTCAAAACCGCCTGGCGGCAGCTACGCAAGCATAAAGCTCATTCCTTCATAAATATTGCAGGCCTGTCCATAGGCATGGCCGTGGCTGTTTTGATCGGCCTCTGGATGAACGATGAACTGTCATTTAATAAAAGTTTCGAAAAATCAGACCGTCTGGCGCAGGTGATCCAAAATGTCAGCAATAACGGTGAAGTGCAAACATGGTGGAGTGTCCCCTTTCCGCTGGCTGATGAACTGAGAAAAAATTATGGAGAAGATTTCGTAAATCTCGCCCGCGTCGCAAACTGGGGCGAGCATATCATATCTGTCGGAACAGGAGAAAATAAACTGAAAGCGATCGGCGGATTCTTTGAACAGGCAATGCCTGAGATGTTTACCGCAGATATGATAAACGGCACACGCAGCGCATTACAGGATCCATCTTCCGTACTGATCTCAGCATCCGCAGCCAAAGCCTGGTTCGGAGAGGCAGATCCAACCGGCAAAACGATCAACATCGGCGACATGGAACCCGTCAAAGTAGCCGGGGTTTACAAAGATTTCCCTCTGAACTCTACACTTGCCAATCTGCAGTTCATGGCCTCATGGGACTTCTGGTTTCATGCCAACAATGGCCTGAAAGACATCCCTGATCCCTGGCGCCCGAATTTTATTTCCCTGTACGCCGAGATAAAACCGACGGTGGACTTCGCCGCCGTATCAACCCGAATCAAAGATTCGAAGCTTAAGAATGTTAACCCACAGTTACAGCAAAAAAAGCCGGCCGTTTTCCTGCAGCCATTAAACAGGATACATCTTTACGGAGAGTATAAAAATGGCATAAATACCGGCGGTGCGATAACTTATGTACGGCTATTCGGCATGACAGGTGCGTTTGTATTGTTGCTTGCATGCATCAATTTCATGAACCTGTCTACAGCCCGTTCCGAAAAACGAGCACGTGAAGTTGGGATCCGCAAAACAGTGGGCTCGCTTCGCAGTCAGTTGATCATGCAATTTTTTGGAGAATCACTGCTTACGGTGTTATTCGCATTTGTGATCTCACTGGTGGTGGTCGGCATAAGCCTTCCCTTTTTCAATGAAGTAGCAGATAAACAAATGCAACTTCCCTGGAAAAGTATTTTCTTCTGGGGCAGCATGGCTGGCTTTATTGTCTTTACGGCGCTTGTAGCGGGCAGTTATCCAGCTCTCTACTTATCTTCTTTTCAACCGGTGAAAGTGCTGAAAGGCACATTCAAGGCAGGCCGCTTTGCCGCACTTCCGAGACGGATACTGGTGGTATTGCAGTTCACCGTTTCTGTGATACTGATCATTGGCACTGTGTTCGTTTATCGCCAGGTACAATTTGCAAAAGACCGGCCCGTTGGTTATTCGCGTTCAAACCTGCTCACTGTACCGATCAGTGGTCCAGCCCATGAACACTGGCAGGCTGTTGAATCAGCGCTGATGCAATCGGGAACCGTTGAGGCAGTCGCTGAATCTGAAAGCCCGACAACCGGGATCTGGAATACAACAAGTGGTGTGAGCTGGCCGGGAAAAGATCCGGGACTCTCCACAGATTTCGGGGTGATCTCCGCTTCTTTTGCATACGGAAAAACAGTGCAATGGGAGATCGTCGGGGGACGAAACTTCTCAAAAGAACTGGCTACAGATTCTGCTTCGGTGATTTTGAATGAAGCAGCAGTAAAATACATGGGACTCAAAAATCCTTTGGATCAAAGTATCACGTGGTGGGATAGACCGATGCGCGTGATCGGGGTGGTGAAGAACATGCTGACAGATTCTCCTTATGAAGAAGCAAGGCCCGTGATCTACACGATCCTGGAGGAAAGCGGCAACCTCGCGATCATCCGCTTGAATCCTTCTGTCAGCGCATCTGCGGCAATAGATAAGATTGCACCGGTATTCAAACGGTTTAACCCGGACCAGCCATTCGAATACAAATTTGTTGATGAAGAATATGCGCGCAAGTTTGGCAATGAAGAGCGCGTCGGAACCTTATCCGGCATCTTTACGATCCTGGTGGTGATCATATCCTGCCTCGGACTCTTCGGACTCGCTTCTTTTGTAGCCGAACAGCGGACAAAGGAGATCGGTGTACGCAAGATTCTTGGAGCTTCTGTATTCAATCTCTGGAGTATGCTGTCCGGAGAGTTCGTTCGCTTAGTGATCATTTCATTCTGTATCGCTGCTCCGCTGGCCTGGTACTTTATGCAGAGCTGGCTGCAGAAGTTTACTTATCATACAAGTCTTTCCCTGTGGGTTTTCGCTGCTGCGGGATTAGCTGCATTGTTCATTACACTGATCACTGTAAGCTTTCAGTCGATCAAAGCAGCATTGGGAAGACCCGTTAAAAGTTTGCGTAGTGAGTAATGTACTATCACAATAAACGTATCATCCCGGTTCATGTTATCATCTTCACCAAACCGTTTCGCCATAACGAAACGGTTTGGTGAATTAAGTAAAGTCCGGGCATCGGTTAATACCGGCTCCGGGCTAAAGCATTTGTGCCAGCTGGATATTGTTACCACAGGTATCGTCGAGCACTGCGATCATTACCGGTCCCATTACAGTTGGCTCGATGCTGAATTCAACGCCGGCCGACCTTAATCGCTCAAACTCTTTCATTACATCATCTGTTGCGAAGGATGTATAAGGAATACCTGCATCCTTCAATGCTTTCTGGTACACTTTGGCGGGCTCAAAAGCCATAGGCTCCAGAACCAGTTCGACGCCATTCCGTTCGTCGGAGGAAACAACTGTCAGCCACTTGTGCTCCCCAAGCGGAACCTCGGTCTTCTTGATAAAACCTAATTTCTCTGTATAGAACTTCAGCGCTTTTTCCTGGTCATCCACCAGTAAACTCATTACATGGATCTTTATCATATCCCAAAAATTTTGTTGAGGCAAAATAATGCTCCCGCCTCTCCGCGGCTTATTCCGGATTGCTTTTATGCCATTGCTGATACCTGCCCGGAGACAGCCCCGTACCTCTTTTGAACGCGCTGGAAAATGTGGGAACACTATCGTATCCAACCTCATAACATACGGTGGTGACGTCCAGCCCTTTTTTAAGCAATGCCTTTGCTTTATTGATCCTGACGTCTTTCAGATATTGCCGTGGAGTAACTCCATAGATCATCTGGAAAACTCTCACAAAATGAAATCGCGACATACATGCCGCCATGGCGATCTGGTCCAGTTCGATCTTGTCAGCATAGTGTTTCTCCATAAAATGCCGGGACTGCCTTACCTGGATGTACTGGTATTCAGCCAGTCCGCTTTCGCGGCTGATCTTCGCGATCTGTTCCTGGTAATATGTTTTATCCGTACCCATCAATACAAATATAACAGAATCAGTCACACCTGCTCTCAACACATCCTCCGTGAAATCGGCTACAGGATCCACCTTTTTGAGTAATCCCGTTTGAAAACAACTTAAGACATTTGCAAGGGAACACGCGCATCGCCACCGCGTGTCAACTCTTTCCTGACCGCCCAGGCATTATATAAAAACAACACAAATGAAAATCAAAGCGCTTATCACCGAATGGATAGCCGCCGCCAATGCTTTTGACACAAAAAAATATCTCGGCTTCTATTCTTCCGACGCAATCCTTGAAGACCCCTCCGTTGGACGTTCATTCAATGGCCACAAAGGAATCCGGGAATATTTTGAAAGCTATTTTATCGGGTATAACACTCACACAAGGATCATAAAGCTTGATCTTACGGGTGACACCACCGCCCATCTTCAAGTCGCTTTTACCGGCAGTTTTCCGGAAGGACATATTCATGGGACATTTGACTTTCAATTTAAAAATGACAAGATCAGTTACGTAAAAGCAGCGCTGATACATTGATGTTTTTAAACTTAAGTTACGCTTTCGCATAAATTGATCCGGTGATCCGCCTTGCAGTAACTCACGTTAAAAAGTATACCCGACACTCACGTTCCCGGGAACCCCGATGTATTCGAGATGCCGATATCCTGTACGCTTTGACCGGGTCTGCCTTTGAATAAGGTTGTCATCTTGCAAGCCTGCGAACGCGGGCAACCATCAGCCTGAGAGCCGGGATCCTGCAGTCGTATAATTCTAACAGGCGTAGAAAGAAAGTAACAACTTGTTTGTTGACGCATTGGAATGCCGTGTTCATGTAAAAGCTTTCGGCTTTGACGCTATCGGGTTTGATAGAATTGGCCGGAAAATTGTAAAACCTACCATCAGCCTCATCATCCAACTGTTCTTAACCGATTCTAATCTCGAAACATTTATGACACCATCACCGACACCCACCAACAATTCCATTGCCAGGGAAGTCTCCTATCGCCTGTTCAATCTGCTCGCCATCGTTAGCATTCTTTACTTATTGCGGACGGTGATCGTCCCGCTGCTTTTTTCACTGATCCTTAGCATCTCCCTTTTCCCGATCGCAAGACGTATGGAAAAATGGAAGATGGGCAAAGCGCTGGCTGCCGCTATCGCCGTGATCCTCGGTTCGGTGATCGGGGGGCTGATCATCTGGCTGTTCTTCCGGCAAATGGTTTCCATCAGTGCAGATAACGGCGAGGCAATAACCGCGCGTGTGGTAGAAGGTATTGACGATATCATTCAATGGATCACTGCTCAATTCGGCGTGCAGCAAGGGGAACTGCTTGCGAAAGTACAGGCCGAAGCAGGGAAATTAGCTTCCGGCGCAGCGGCATACAGCGCCGGTCTGCTCGGATCACTGGGAGGTATTCTGGCAAACGCGGTACTCATCCCGATCTTCATTTTTTTCCAACTTTATTACCGCGATTTTTTTATCGAATTCTTCTTCAAAGCTTTCCGGCATGTATCGCACGAGAAAGTGCATGACACGTTACAGAAGATCTATCGCGTGGTACAGGATTACCTGCTGGGGCTGGTTACCGTAATGGGCATCGTAGCTGTGCTTAACACGATCGGATTACTGGTAATGGGAATCGAATATGCCTGGTTCTTCGGCATTCTCGCTTCACTCCTGCTGCTGATCCCGTATATCGGGATTGCGATCGGCTCTATACTTCCGGCCTTGTTCGCACTGGCTACCAAAGACAGTGCATGGTATGCACTCGGCATCATCGGCTGGTTCCAGGTGGTACAATTCCTGGAAGGAAATTTTATCACCCCTTATATTGTCGGAGGAAAAGTAAGTGTCAATCCACTACTTGCAATAATCGGATTGCTTCTGGGCGGACTGCTGTTCGGGCTTGCGGGCCTCATCCTTGCGATCCCCATGGTGGCAATCGTCAAAGTAGTCCTCGATGCCGGTGAAAAGACCGAGCCCTATGGTTTCCTGATCGGCGAACCTGAAAGCTATCACCTCAAAAAAACCAGCCGCCGTCTGCTCCTGATGAAATGGAAAAGGTCAGGGAACTGAGGGAGGTGTGTGTGCGTTCATTCCACGGAATAAGCTTAGCTGGGCGTAGCCCCCCTCTAAATCTCCCGTTCAGGCTACCGTGAACCCATAAGTATTTGAATGGCGTAGGGGAACGCGACGTACGCAACGAAAACAGCCATAGCAGACTTTGTATTCGCCGCGCACGTCGCGTATCGCCGCGCACGCCGCGTTCCCCTACGCCATCAAGCTATCAAGAAATTATTCGGTCATATAAAAGGAAAAATGTGAGTACACGGTAGCCCTTCAGGGGAGATTTAGAGGGGGCCCTATGCAAGACTACTAGCCATCCTGTTCTACCTCAACCAAGACCTCATAACCTGCGGGAACAAATGCCCTACCTGCCCCCAAATGGCATCTGCAAATTGTGCCGCTTTCCCTTAAAAAATAAGCCGGTAAAACTCCGCATCCCTGATAAGTCCTTTATCTTGCCTCCGTCGCAAACCCTTCGTCATGACCGAATTCCTTTACCTGTTGATCGTTCTCGGCTCACTACAGGGAGTCATTACTGCCCTGCTTCTCAGTATCCGCGGCAGATCCACCTATGCAGATCGTTTGCTTGCATTGATCATCCTTGTTACTGCCCTTCCCGGTTTCCACCTTTACCTCCACTATAAAGCTTTTTTTGAACTCTCCGGCAGCACGGCGATCATTCATGCCGTTATACCCTGGATCCTCGTTACAGCCCTCGGCCCGCTGATCCTCTTTTATGTGAAAGCCGTACTCGATCCGCATTTCCGCGTCCGCCGGAAAGAGGCTCTCTGGTTCCTGCCGGTGATCATAGACCTGTTTCCCAAAATGCTGGAACTGGGAACCTTTACCTCATTATTATCGGCAACAACCGCAGAGCTAGCGGAGTTTTCAGACCTGTATAACAAATATGCAGACATTCCCCGCTGGATCGTACTGGCTATAAGTATCAGCGTTGCAAGAAAACAACTTCGTGATCACAGGTCATCAGAAAACATCCTCAGTCAAAAACAAACAGGGTCGTTCAACTGGCTTTCGCAGTTCATCAATGTGTTCCGGATCTTTCTGTTGCTCTGGCTGGTCTTCCTTGTGCCGTATGTGCTGCCCTTCTCCGAACGGCTTCTGCAGACGGTCGGATGGTTCCCCGTCTATCTGCCGATGGCTGCAATGATCTACTGGCTGGGCATTCGCGGCTACCTCTCCACCCGCCCAGTCGCACTGGAAGAGGATGGAAAAAATAAACGCAAGACAGCCATGGAGGAAACAGAAATGACGCGGATCGTCAATGAACTCACCATACTCCTTCGTGATCAGAAGCTTTTCCTGGATCCCGCACTTGACCTGGCCGCCCTGTCCGCCGTCAGCAATATCCCTGCGCGCTCCATTTCTTCTTCGCTGAACCAGCACCTGGGTAAGACATTCAACCAGTTCCTGAATGAATTCCGCGTGGAAGAATTCAAACAACGATCGGCCAGCCTGCATGACCTGAGTATTGCCGGCCTCGCCTCCGAATGCGGATTTCCCTCGCTACCCACTTTTCAGCGGGTGTTTAAACAGGTCACCGGGCAAACGCCGTCCGAATACCTGCGCGGAGTAGCGACCTGAACAGGCGGAATACTCCTCAAAACATGATTTGAACATCGTTGCACTTGTTGTAACTACCCTGAAAAACGAGTTTTGCTAAAAAAATGAATATGCGGTTGATCACGATCATGCTTCTGTTAAGCGGATTTAATTGTTTCGCACAGGTTTCCAAAACTGATTCGCTGTTACCGGTGGACGGTATGCAGGAAGATTACCGGTATCTGCGCGGAAAACTGGAAACAACCCATCCTGGACTATATAAACGCCGGTCAAAAGAGGCCATGCAGCAATTGATGGACAGCCTGCAATCGACGATCAACACCCCCCTCCCGTTCCGCGACTTTTACAAAAAGATCGCTTTCCTGATCAGCGAAACGAGATGCGAGCATAGCTATGCCAATCCCGGCCAGCTGAGCTCGCTCATAAAACAATGGAAATTTCTTCCCTTCCAGCTTTTCTTCCCGTCCGGGAAACCCTTTGTCGTGATCAATGGCACATCCGACACCTCCATTGAACCGGGCGACGAGATCGTTTCGATCAATGACCGTGATATTGACAGCGTCAGGCGCGCCATCCATTCCTATATTCCGGCAGATGGATTTATCAGCAGTTCGCGCGACAACTTCCTTTCGTCCATGAACTTCAATATTGCGTATAACCAGTTCATCGAAGAGCCGGGATCCTATGCACTGACGGTCCGCAAAACAGATGGAACGATCATCACCAGGAAATTTGATACCGGGCTGGATTTCGCTTCCATTAACAGGAATGCCGTAGCCAATCCGGTCAATAAGATCGTACTGGAAGCGAGTAAACGGGGCGACAAACTCCGCAAGGAGCAGTTCCAGTTGCGTTTTGAAGAGAAAGCGCCCGTCGCCGTAATGACCGTCAGGAGTTTTGCTGTTGAAAAAAAGATGTTCCGGAAAAAGATCGATGGATTTTTCGCCGACATAAAGAAGCGCCAGCCAACAGACCTGATCATCGATCTTAGCCATAATGGTGGCGGAGAGGAAGAACTCGCCGCTTACCTGATGTCTTATCTCATTGATCAACCGACCCGTTTTGTCAATGAAGAATACCTGATCGATATCAGCGATTCAACGCTGGCAATGGCCAATATTCCTGATGAAGTACGCCGCAATAAATACGCATACGTAGATTCAATGAGAGAAGGCAAAAGCCTCGCGAAGATCTCTGAATTAGCCATGGAGCTGAAAACGATGGAACCGCAGACCAACGGATACAAAGGACGTGTATGGATCTATGCAAATGGAGGTACATCTTCCGCAGCTTCTACATTTTGCGCGGTAGCGCAATCAAATAAACGGGCAACGATCGTCGGCGATGAAACAGCGGGTTCATTCAGTGGAGGTGGCGCCGTCATCGGTATAGATCTCACCCTGCCAAATTCGAAGATCAAAACCCATACATCGATCCTCTATGTCGATTTCGCCACAAAAGGAAAAGACCCCGTCCGCGGCGTGATACCGGATGTAGTTTTTCAGCCAACCTTTAAGGAATTGATAGGTCAGAACAGGGAATGGATCGAACTGATACTGTCTTTACGTGAGCGCCCTGCCGGCGAACAAACAAACCGGTAATTCGATTAGAACGATCAGCTGTTTCTTCCTGCTGTTAGAAAAACGTGTAAGACCTTAAAAGCGGATTTCCACCAGTATTCCTATCTTTCCGTTTATTCAGCAAACACGCTTTACAGATGATGCCCGGACCGGACATCATCTGTGAGAGCAGACCGAAAAAGGCAGCGTATTGAAACTAATCAGCATGACAGTTCAGCGAAAACGAACAGTCAATTTTATATTACCGGTCAGGACCTGGTTTAAGAATTTCTACTTCCGGGAAGCCGTGATCTTTATTTCCATGTTCAGCTTAACAATGCTGCATGAGTGGATCACGATCGACAGCGCCATGAACCTGTTCAAAGGCATTGTTTTCTTTCTTTTGATATATGTCCAGGCCCAGATCCACCGTTATTATATCTTCCCTTTATTCTTCAAGAAAAACCTGTTCAAGTACTTTGCCTTACTGACCTGCTCCACGGTGGTCATCGGCGGATTGCTGCTGGCTGCAGATTATTTCTGGATCCAGCCCTGGCTGTACCAGGATGAGGATCTGGTATTATCCTTCGCCTATTATTGTGTTATCGGGATTATCAGTACATTCACTATCATGGCTTTCTCGCTGATGGCTGAATATTCTGTTGAAACGCAGAAACGCAACGAGGATCAGTTGCTGATGAATGAAATGAGCATCAAATTCCTTTCCGCACAGCTGAACCCGCATTTCTTTTTCAACATGCTGAATAACCTTTACGGCGTCAGTCTTACCGAGCCGGCACGCACACCAGAGCTAATCATCAAACTTTCCAACCTGATGCGCTACCAGATCGAGAATGCGAATAAAACGACCGTTAACCTCGCCGCCGAGATCCAGTTCATCGAGAACTATATCGACCTGGAAAAAGAACGTATCGGCAAAAGATGCGAAGTAACATTCAGCTATCTGGTCAGGAACCGCACGCTCGACCAGTATGAGATCGCGCCCCTGCTGCTGATCACGCTGGTGGAAAACGCATTCAAGCACAGCCTGACCAACGATAACTGGTTCGTTTCTACATCCATCACACTTGATCAGAACGAATTGACCATGATCGTGGAGAACTCCCTGCCCGACAATGAAAAAATACACTCTTCTACAGGCACAGGTTTAATGAACCTGCGTCAGCGGCTGGACTATCTTTATCACGGGAATTCAAGCCTTGTACAAAAGATCAACGACCAAAGCTTTCATACAACCCTGGCATTATCACTGAAAAAACAAACGAATGGACAAAATTAAGTGCATAGTTGTGGATGATGAAGAAGGTGCACATCTTGTCATTACACATTTTTTGAAAGACATCCGGACATTGTCGCTTGAAGGCTCTTTCTATAATGCGATAGATGCCCTGGACTACCTGTATAAGAACAAGGTTGACCTCGTGTTCCTTGATATCAATATGCCCGGCTTATCCGGCCTCGAAATGCTGGAAACATTAACGAACAGGCCATTCATCATCCTTACCACAGCTTACAAACAATACGCACTTGACGGCTACAAATATGAGGTGGTGGACTATCTCGTCAAACCCTTCGAATTCAAAAAATTCCTACAGGCGATCGATAAGGTGATGAACCGGAAAGGCATCCAGGCGAAAATGCCGGCGGTTGAAGAAACAGATCACCTGATCCTGAAAGTAGATGGAACGCTCACCAAGATCCCTTTCAGTAAGATCATATATATACAAAGCTTTGGCAACTACGTAAAAATATTCATAGAAGACGGCATGCTGATCAGCCAGATGACCACCTCCGAGATCGAAGAAAGACTCAGTACCAGTCTCTTTCTCCGCATCCATAAATCGTATATCGTTTCGCTTAAACAGATCCAAAAGGTTTCGGGAACACAGGTCGTATTGAAAAACAATACCGAACTGCCGATCGGCAATACGTTCAAACGAGAACTCCTCGCGCAGTTCAAGTAGAATGCCTGCTGATTTTCATTTGGCTTCCGTGGGGCCCCTCTAAATCTCCCCCCTTCAGGCTACCGTGTACCTATAAGTGTTTGAATGGCGTAAAGGAACGCGACGGACGCGGCGATACGCAACGTACGCAGCGAAAACAGCCATAGCAGACTTTGTATTCGCCGCGTACGTCGCGTTCCCTTACGCCATCAAGCTATCAAGAAATTATTCGGTCATATAAAAGGAAAAATGTGAGTACACGGTAGCCCCGAAGGAGGAGATTTAGAGGGGGCCTTACGCAACACTGCTAACCACCCTCCTCTGCCTTGACCAATGTCTCAAAACCGGGGATCAGCGTGAACCTGCTCCCTGCAACGCAGATCAGTCAGTAGCAAATACTGCCATGACAAAACCACTACACATGTTGACCAACCTCATTGGTCATTTAAATCAAAAATTTGCTCATTTA
Source organism: Terrimonas ginsenosidimutans (assembly GCF_022012415.1). Classification (GTDB taxonomy): domain Bacteria; phylum Bacteroidota; class Bacteroidia; order Chitinophagales; family Chitinophagaceae; genus Terrimonas_A; species Terrimonas_A ginsenosidimutans. The sequence goes on along the minus strand of NZ_JAKLTR010000002.1, from coordinate 385,806 downwards.
TCTTTCAGTAATAATCCGGTTTAATATACTTTGCTATTAGAATTTGATTAGGACTACCATAAGTTTCTCGAAACCAACACGTTAATACATTGAAGGTGCCACCCATCACCTCCCTTATTGTTGCCACCTACAACTGGCCGGAAGCCTTGCGTTGCTGCCTCAAAAGCATAGCGAGACAAAAGGTTCTGCCGCAAGAGGTGGTCATCGCCGATGACGGATCCGGTCTTGACACCCGGATGATCATCGATCAGCTCCGGTTTGACTTCCCGGTCCCCATCATTCATGTCTGGCATGAAGACCTCGGATTCAGAAAAGCCGAGATCCTCAACAAAGCCGTCAAAGCCTGCTCAGGCGATTACATCATCCAGATCGATGGCGACGTTATCCTCCACCGGCATTTTGTGTCCGATCACCACCAGGCTGCGGAGGATGGCATGTTCATCCGCGGATCACGCGCCCGGTTGACGTCTCCCAGAACGGCTAAAGTCCTGTACGGTCCGGAGAAACAGCTACACTTCTTATCACATGGCCTGCTCAATAAACTGAATGCGATACATCTTCCACAACTAAGCTTTATCGCCCACAAAACGAAAATGTGCTCCCGCAGCGTACGCGGCAGCAACCTGGCTTTCTGGAAAAAGGATTTCGTACTGGCAAACGGGTATAATAATGACCTACAGGGCTGGGGACATGAGGACGAAGAACTTGCCGCACGATTCATCAATAACAGTATCATCAAAAAGATCGTAAAACTGAGTGCTATTCAGTTCCACCTTCACCACGTGGAGCTGAAAAAAGATAAAGAACCCATTCATACGAACGTGCTGAAAGAGGTAATCGTAAACAAAACCAAAACATGTCCAAATGGCTTTGGACAACTTGCCACATGAACCGCCCACCCAAAGTATCACTGATTGTAGCCACCTACAATTGGCCCGAAGCCCTGAAGCTTTGCCTTGCAAGCATTGCGGATCAATCTGTATTGCCAGACGAGGTCATCATCGCTGATGACGGCTCTACCGAAGAAACGGATCAGCTGATCGAACGCATGCGCCCTCTCCTTCCCATCCCGGTTGTGCATGTGTGGCAGGAAGACAAAGGCTTCCGTCTTACCAAGATCCGCAACAAGGCTATTGCAAAAGCATCTTACGAATATATCATCCAGGTTGACGGAGACCTGATCCTGCAAAAGCATTTCGTCCGCGATCACCTGGAAGTGAGCAGGCCCGGCCATTTTGTTGCCGGAAGCAGGACAATGATCAATGAGACGTTATCAAAGCGTTTACTCCAATCCGGCAAACATCTCCTGAATCCTTACAGGTCGGGCATTGGAAACCGTTTGAACGCCATACGCAATAAAATATTCAGAAGCCGGCTTACAACCAGGTATAAACCCGGAAACCTTGAAAAGCTGCGTGGCTGCAATATGGCATTCTGGAAAAAGGACCTCATCGCAACCAACGGTTATAATGAAGCATTTGAAGGCTGGGGAAAAGAGGACAATGAAATAGCCTATCGTTTATCGAATGCGAATATCACAAAGCTCGCGCTGAAATTCGGCGGCGTTGTGTACCACCTGCATCACCGGGAAAACTGCAGAGGCTTATGTCAAAAGAACCAGGCCCTGCTTCAGCAAACGATCGAATCCCGTATCACACGATGCACGCTCGGTCTTGATCAGTACCTGGTTAAAAAACCTGCCGTATCAAGTCCGCTGGTTTCTGTCGTAGTGGTAACACTGAACGCCGGACGTTCACTTCAGCGTTGCATAGACAGCATTCATACCCAGAGCTACCCCGCGCTCCAGTTGATCGTCATAGATGGCGGCAGCGCTGACAACACAACAGCCATCCTCGAAGAGAATTCACACAGGATCAGCTACTGGACAAGTGAACGGGACGGAGGTGTTTACGATGCCATGAATAAAGCCATTGAAAAAGCCGAAGGCGAATGGATCTATTTTATTGGTGCCGATGATGAAATGACTCCCGACTTTTCAAAACTCGCGAGCCAGTTGACGGATAAGAACACGATCTATTACGGCAGTGTCTGGAAAGAAGATAAAAAGTATCTCGGCAAAATGTCTGCCTATGCACACGCAAAAACCGGGATCAATCACCAGGCAATGATCTACCCGTCATCTGTTTTCCGCAAGTACCGGTATGACACGGACTATTGCATTTCCGCCGATCATGTATTGAATATGTGGTGCTGGAAAGATCCTTCCATACATTTTCAGTTCGTAGACCATGTGATCGCTAACTTCAGTGCAAACGGGTTGTCTTCAAAATACAAGGATCAGCTATTTGAAAAAAGAAAGGCAGCTTTGATCCTTCGCAACTACGGGCCTGTTATCTGGTCGAGGTTTATATTCAAGCAATACAAAGCGTCAAAGAAACTGAAACGCGCGAACCAGGCAGCTGATCGCCAGTTCATACCGGCGAACTTTTTCAAGTGATCTGGTGTACCGCGGAAACTGATGGTGATACTAAGCAAAAAAAAGTCGCTGATGCACGGTGCTCCAGACCTTTCCCTCAGCAGACAGACCGGGCTGGAATAGGTTCGTGGCGCGTATTCAGTGCCGGAGCCGGCGCATGTTCGTTTTTGCGGGTGGCTTGCTCCCGGCAGCTTCAATTCTGTAACGAAGAGCCATTACGGTTAAAATAGCGAGGCGTAAGGGCAATATCGGCTTTGTAATGATCCGGCGGATCAGTATAAGATGAGGACTGTCTTGCGTCATGTCAGTATAGCGTCACTATAGCTGCGTAAGGTATGTAGTGTAACGGCGGTAGAGATAGTGCAGAGATGCCCCAGGATAGCAGTATAAGACGGGTAGTATCCCGATATGACCACCGTACGATGTTGGTAGGTCGGCAGTAGGTACTTAGTAGGTGGGTGGCAGGTACTTGACTCGTTATTACAGCCGTTTATCCATGCATTCGGCTGACGAAAGTATGGGTGAGTCAGCAAGAAGGATTGAAGATAGCATAGCAGGATATAGTTTATCAGGCCGGGATTCCAAAGATTGATCGGTATACTGGTTGTGCCAGCCCCGTATGCTGTCCAGCCTTACAACCCTGTGTCAGTGTTGAACATGTTTCACGACCAGGCTGCCAGCCAGACAATGCAATGATACCACAAAACAAAGTATCGTTAATATAATATAAACAACTGCCAGGAGATTATTTTTTATGCTGGTATTTCTGGTATCATTGCCGAATCGTTCTTCAATGATCTTATACCTATCCTTTCTAAAAACCCTGTAGCTGTTAATGGCAATGATCAACAATCCTATTGCAAACAAATAGGCTTTCGGCAGATCGACTACGATAATTTTTCCTGTAATGATCATCAGGAAAATAACAGCTATAATAAAATTAAACATGGTAAAAATAGACAACAGCAGAACAGCATTGTATCTAGGGATAGACTCATCTCCTAAGGCTTTAACGAACCTGTAGAATCGGTAATATAAATTGTCAATAAAATAGAACATTGTTTTGCATATGATTTTAAAGAGTGGATTCAGGCGTCAATGCCCGCTTTTTATCTAGACATTTCTTTCAGGATGTGCTTTAGATATTCAAACTCGTATCCGGTTTTAAGCTTACCCGGAATGGATGAATTATCGCTTGTTTTATACAACGCTCAGATTAAGATTATCATGACCAACAGTGGGGGATTCAAAAACATCGCAGCATCTAAAAAAGTAAAAGCTAATCATATTTTTCCAACTCTTCAGACAAGTCTCTCATAAATTCTTCATGCGTGACAACAAAGCCCGATGTTTGATTTACTGAAAAAACATTAATCAAATATTCACTACTACTAATCAAAGGAATTATCTCCTCATTAAATACATCTAATTCTATCGATACTGGTTTATAATCTACCCAATCGCCATATGCATTTTTAGAAGCAAAATCCTCTGCGCTCCATAAGGGAAAAAGTTTGTGGCCGTCTAACTCCGCTAGTAGCCATTCTTCATCTCTCCTTAAAGCATACATCTCTCCGAAGTTGGCTACTCGTTTTATAAAGTACTCGTATCTAGCAAAAGGCGTAAGTTTAGAAACATGTTCCATTTCCTGGGGTGATATATACATAGGTATTTATTTAACTGGACGTTCTTTATTTTTTCTTCCTTTATTATCATACTTATGCCGAAGAATATGCAGAGACTTGTCATGCAAAAAGGAATATTTATACGAGTATCCTTTGGCAGCCTCTCGTCGTCGTTCATGTGCTAATAGCTTTCCTGGAGGCGTTCTAATTAGCGATTGTTTTTCCGTTCAATATTTCGTAGTTCCTGTCTGAGACATCCTCTATCGGCACTACTAGCTTTAGGATCGTCAGCGATTTCCGAAGTTTTTGCTGTCTTCCGTTTCGGCCACTGAGCTTGCATTAACTCGCCCATTTTGTGAAGCTAAGTTCTCAGCGGCATTCGCAGTTGTCGTTACGCCATGAGTTGCGACTGCGATTCCGGCCGCAGCAACTGGTGCTGCCACTGCCGCAGCTGTCCCGCTAAAACCAATCCACCACCTCCCGCACCTCTCTTTCAACTGACAGCGGACAGCTTTAATAATTCAAACTGCCCCTATAGACCACGAAAAACGGGTTATTAAGACCTTTTATCGCTGCTCAAATTCAAATCCAAAACCAGCTCCTTCAACAATCTTTTTAACTTCCGCTAGAAAGTTCAATCCTTTCTTGTCCGGTTCATGCATTGCACATACCTTAATAATAGCATGTCTATTTAAAGCATCAGGATAGCTTTCATTTATTTCTCCGCTTTCAATAAAACTGAGATAACTGTTTATTTTCTCTTGCAAAAGAAACAGATGTTCATCACTAGATTCCCACTCAAGATGATCAGATATGGATAAAATAACCTGTCCGCTTTCTTTATCCACGCCTATAAAATCAATTATTTTTGTTTGTTCCACTGACATAGTCTTAATCCTTTTTTTCAGGAGGCCGTACAATATTAACTTTTGTAGGAGGTAATTGTGTTCCACCTGGAACTCTTATACCGTCCATGAATGCTTCCTTGTCAAAGGTAAACAAACAACAGTCTTGACCTTCATCTCCCAATGGATCACTGTATCTAATGGGATTGTCATAATTAGAAGCATAGGGCGACCATATCTCCATATCCTCGGTCTTCGGATCTATCTGCCACCATCTTCCTGTCTGTGGATCCAGGTTTCTGTAAAATGCTTCATAAATATCCAGATCAAAATCTTCCCCTAACTCAATGCCGTTGTATTTGTACTTATTCTCAGGCCCTCCGAACGATAATGCTTTGCTCGATATCCCCGCCATCGTCAACCCAAACGGATAATAATCTCCAACCCATTTTTTATTGCCCTAACCATTTTTGGGGAACTGATTTTGGTGTTGTCTCAAAGAACTGCTACAGCTTTAAAAATAATCGGTTTCATTTTCATTTGAAAGAACTATCCTTCTATTCTCCCACTATTGTTCTCAAAATTTGTTGTGGGTATTCGTCCATAATCAGCCATAATTGTGCAGCTTATGAACATCGGAGATAAGATAACCACCCTCAGAAAGGCAAAAACATGAGCCAGACAGACCTCGGCAAGGCCGCCGGTGTCTCCCGTGAGATCATCGGAAGATATGAACGCGGAGAAGTATCCCCTTCCGTGGAAGTGGCCAAGGAGATCGCAGATGCGCTGGAAGTGTCACTCGATTACTTGGCCGGTGAAGCCGCAAGAACAGTCGATAAACAGACCATTAAGTTGATGCAGGATATTGCAGCACTATAAAAAGGTAAAGCCCGGCAGTGCCAGGCTTTACCTTTTACAATTGAAAATCATGGCGTCGTGTTCTCGAAGTATCGCAAGTACTACGCATGATATTATTTAAATTGCCAAGAATAACTTAATTTCTTGAACTAGCTCTACCAAAAGTACACCCCGCCCTTTTTTACTCACAATAAACTGGTCAGGCCTACTACCCGTTGATATTTCAAGATCAAAATCATATTTAGGAACAGAACTATCAAGATGAGCGATAGTTGATATGTACACCAATCGATCTCCTTTGGTTAAACCAATAGCACAGAGATCGCCCTCCCAATAGTCGATTATAGTCATAAGATTGAAATCGATAAGCGATCTTAACTGCTCTATTAATTTTAGTATTGTAGTATCTTTTTCCATCATTTTGCAAATCTTCCATCGACTACCAGCTTTCTCACTGTTGTGTTTTTTGTTTTAAGGGCCCCTTCTACAGTCATTTGTAAAAACTAACCATGCATATCCGCACGAACGGACGGCAGTCAAAATTTAGATATAAAAATATCAACCTTCATTTCTAATTTATTAAGCCCTACCTGACTGGAAGGCTGTTGATATCTAGATTTAACCGTTTAGCAGGCATTTCCGCCTTGGAAGCAGCGCCCAGGGTTCTCATAATAGGTGATGTGGTAGCCAAAGGTGGGTCGCCTGCACCTCCTGTAAGAACCTCTGCTTCAGAAAGGACTTGAAGCTCGCCAACGGTTACATCGGACATCCTACCCTACCTGCATTACTACCAATAATTCCAGACCCCACACCATCATTTCCAGCTGCCACTCCACTGATACAGGCACCGAACTTAGCACCTGCATATCCAAACGCACCTCCAACAAGGGTAGATATTCCAAGCTGTTAAAACTAAATCCGTTCTGTGCACCATCGGCAATATCAACCCCTGCGTAGTCAAAGATGTACGCATGGCCCTTGCCTGTTGCAGCATTCATTATTGATCGGAAAGCTATGAAGAACCGGGATTATAGCGGCCATATGGCGACTGTGGATAAAGGGTGAATGGTATCACTTTAACATCAGGCTAACTTCAGGACAACATCAGGAGAACTTCAGGAAAATTTCAGGGAAATTTCAGCAAAACATCAGCCCAGTTTCACGAGACAATCTGCCAGATTTGCTGATGCCACGCATTAAAGAATCCATATAATAAATTTAAGTAAATGACTTATTCAATTTACAAAATTCTAATTTAATGGCAAAGTCGAAATCCATTCACCCCATCAGTGGAAAACTTCGTGAACACGTATATGTAGACAGCAAAGATGGATATATAGTTCGCAGTGGACCGAAAAAAGGGGCCGCAAAAAAAAGATGCAGCCTGTGTTTGATGGCAAAGCCAACCGCGCTGACTACATCAATGGTCTTGCCGGACAACAGGTATGTTTTGCTGAAGCAACTGGAGCGAATGGAAGTGAATGAACGGTATCCACTTCATAAACTCGGTGGCGCGAGACTTAAGTTAACTCCGAAAGCCAACAAAATAGAAATCACTGTGGAAGTGGATTATCATCCGCCTTCATCGGTGGCAAAACGTACAGTTAATTGTTATGAATACCAGATATTGTTCGTTCACCTGAATAAAGATGCGCCTAAAGAAGTAGTACTGGAAGATAAGACCAGCGCGGAGCAGTTGTGCCTGCTCGCACAGCTCAATGACAAAGACCGCTCTACCGTGCTTTCCATCTTCGACACCATGCTCACCAAACAAAAGTTCCAGGAGTTCTTTCAACAGAATATCCCCGCGCAGTAGCACATAAAAAAGTCCGGCAAACGCCGGACTCGATAAATTTTATGAATCCAAAGCATAGAAAGGAGATCATGAAGAAGAACGACAACTTACTTTCGCCATTGTAGGTGCCCCTTCTTAAATTCGTCATAAATGGAGTCTGGCGCGAAAAGAATTTTATTTCTCATGCCAAGCAAATGAAGTGTATCTAAAAACTTATCCTGACTGAACACCACTGTTTCTTTTGGAAGTTTCGGATCAATAACAATCCAGGCGCTACCAGCACGCACTTGCTTTATTGTTGTCCCTGTCGAATACAAAAGTATCTTGCCGTCAATCAAATTTATTCCCTGAACATTATGAACAGCGTAAGCTCCTAAATCCGTTGTCAAAAGCTCAAGTCTCCATTCGTTATCCCCTGTTTTTTTAAGCTCGTATGGATCAATAAAGGGAATTCGGGGCAAATCCAACCCTCCGGTATCTGTATAAAACGGATCATTGGTCACATTCTTTGATCTTTTAAAATTACAAGAGATCAACAGCACAATTAACAAAAGAAACAATATTCTCATCATCTAATTATTTACAGTAGTACTCCAATTTTCTATTGCTTGCATATTATCAGAACCTCTAAATACATCATGGTAAAGAGGCCTGACTACACTTGTCACTTGATTGTAAGCTTCGGTATGGCCTGGCCCAGGCCGAAGATCTAGTTTGTCATTTAAATAGTGATAAAAAACAATGGCACCATCTTCTTTATAATACTTCCTGATTATTTTATCGTCTGTAACAGCCTAATAAGATCAAGGTTTTTACATCCCCATTTGCTAATGCTTTATTCCACTCCGGGTTTTTGGACTTTATTTTTTTGAACTCCCCTGGAGTACTAGCTTGAAGTTCATTTCCATTGTCAGCAACGTAAGCTATCGCCTCCGAATGTCCATGTGATGCGACCTCGAAAACTCCGTTGTTTTAGTTTTTTGCAAGAGTCCTTTTTTCGCTAGCTCTTATAGCTGGCTTTTCGTAGCCAGAGTTAAGAAGCGAAATACCGATAGTATCACCTAAAGGATCAGAATACTTAATGGGATTATTAAAAACAAAAGCACACAAGCTTATTGAGTCGCTTGGCTTAGGGTCAAGCCGCCAGAATCTCACGCTCTGCGGGTCGAGATTTCTATAAATGGCATCATACATGTAAAGGCTAAAATCATTATTCTGTTCGATGCCATTAAACTTGTATTTATTCTCAGGCCCTCCGAACGATAATGCCTTGCTTGATATCCCCGCCATCACCAACCCAAACGGATAATAATGACTCTCCTCCAACAAACTCCCCCGCACATGCGTCGCCCCTGATCAAGTCCGGGGAAGCTCTGTAAATTATCAAAGAACACATCACTGTTCATCTCATTATTCATCCCGGGTCATTGCCCGGGGCTGGCTACAATATACAAATATCCGTTCTTATCTACCGGCATACCGGTTTTGTTAAATTCCTTCACCACTCCACTGCTTTCCACCGGCTCCGCCCCACTCGAACTCCACACAAACTTAAACTGCTCATCAAACAAGACCCAGTTCTCCCTCAATTGGGGTCATTATAGGAAATGGCCCAGTGCGGTCGATGTGTCCGTGAATCTTCTGCCCGGGGAAGGGTTCAACGCCGCCCATGATAAAGAGATGATTAAACGACTCGATGAACTCGAAAGCCTCCCCACAGATGAAAAACAACGCATCTTCCATTGTATGTATCTTGTCATCGGGTATTATAAAACAAAAAAAGTACGTTAAATAGAAAAGCCGCCGAGTTGCTCAGCGGCTTTTCTATTCTCTTTACTCCTGCTTCAGTCTTTTACTTAACAACGGTGCTTCTGTGTTTTCTTAAACCAACTAATACACTACATCACCAAGTTCAACTAGTTTCCTTCAAAAAGTCGTTGAAATTATCAAAGAATAAAGGAATTTGATCCTTATAGTCTATCGAATAGAATGCAATAATAGAAGCCCACGAGTGCGTGTTATTAGAATATTTTCGTTCGATCCATTTTTGAAAATCCTCCATGATTGACAAGTCATTTACTGAAGTAGTATCTCGAAAAATCCAACCATCGAGATACGCTTGTAAACAATATATATCACTCCTTCCAATGTATAAGGCAGGCTTAGTTTCTATCAGGCGAATCAAATCTAAAATCGAGCTCATTGTATTGTTATTTTTATTATTTTCAAATCACGCGCTGCATGAAAGTCCTTAATCCATTCTTTATAGTCCATCCCATGAGAATTTAAATTATCAAATACTTTACCCTCTACAAGTACGCCTCGATGTATCCCATTTTCTGAAATATTACCCCAAATTTATCGCTCTAAATAAAAACCCCTTCTCGCGCTACCAGTTTTAATTGATTAAACGAAAAGCTGATAATTTGACACACTACCATTTCAATGGGCCAATTTCATTTTTAGAAAAAAAGCGTGTGGGAAAATCATTTGCCGGCTCATAACCACAAAAGAAATCCTTTGCATTTAAATCCTTATCTAATAAGCTGATCCATTCTAGCATTTCCATAATATCCTTTCCCCTAATTGTGCAGTTTATGAACATCGGAGACAAGATAACCGCCCTCAGAAAGGCAAAAAACATGAGCCAGACAGACCTCGGCAAAGCTGCCGGTGTCTCCCGGGAGATCATCGGAAGATATGAACGCGGGGAAGTGTCTCCTTCCGTGGAAGTGGCCAAGAACATCGCGGATGCGCTGGAAGTGTCATTGGATTACCTGGCTGGTGAAGCCGCCAGAACGGTCGATAAACAGACCATGAAGCTGATACAGGATATCGAAGAACTCGACCCCTCTATCAGGGAAAAACTTTTCTTCCTCGCCAATGCCGTCATCAGGGACAGCAAAACTAAAAAAGCTTATACGCTGTAAAAACAAAAAGCCCGGCTCGCGCCGGGCTTTTTGTTTTTATTCACTCATCATGAATATACCAAGCTTAATTTCACTCCATCAAATCTTCTTTATACAAGCGCCTAATCGAAGATCCATCTTCAGAAGTATAGTATCTAAAACAATATTCAAAGACCTCAAGGTTTATTGCACCCATTTTCTCCTTGATATAGCTTTCATGCTTTAAATAGATTTCTTCTGTTAAAAAATACCCTTCGCTCATATAAGGATCTTGCAGAACATCGATTTCGAAAATCTCCACTAATTTGGATGTAGGAACATGCGATATATTCTTAAACGCATAAATTCGAGAGTCACTACTCATCCTTAAGGCCATTTCTAAATAAAAAAAATAATACTTTTTTTCCATCTTAAATTACAAAGGTGATAAAACTGGTCGTAAAACCGGAGCAGAAGCCCCCTCTGTTGCTACTATTAAAATCCATGCAACTACCGTTCGCTTTAAGCCCTCATTATAGGCCTTTTGCCCTTCAGGACCTAATTGAGTTGATGGGATTCCACTACCAAAAGGCTCTGGAGATACCCGGCTCATTGCGTCAAGAAATTTCTCGAAGAAAGATTTAGATCCTGTAGACGCCGAAGTTTCTGCCTGCCCTTGCGACTGCATATTAGCAGTTTCACCCTTCATCACTTCTTCAGGGGATACTATTTGTAATTCCGTGTCAGGTGCTTTTGCCTTTAAGGCATCCATCGCAACAGATTTGTATGTTGGTTTACGCTTCGAAATCGCATCTTTTAGCTTTTTTCCAGTTTTTGGATCGTAGGCACCTTGATGTTCTCCTCGCTTATTATATACCTCGATTTCCCCATGCTGAAAATCCCACTCTCCATGCCAACCTTTTCCCAAGTCCCAAGATGGTCTAGCTCCTTTTCTGGATTTCAACCGTTCTGAATCTTTGAAGCCCGGCAAAGTTTCTTTATACTCTTCCGGAACACTCTGATGATTCTTAACAGTATCGTTCGGCGCCATTCCATCTGGATCTCTAAACCGAAGAGGATTATTAAAGGCATATACATAAGGAGACCATCTCCGCATCTTCTCTGCAAGTGGGTCAATCGTGTGCCATCTTCCTATCTGCGGATCATAATTCCTTGCACCGAAGTCATAGGTTTCCAAGCCCGCTCCATCACTGAACTCTTTATTGTTAAGCTCCTTTCCACCGAACTTGTATTTATTTTCAGGCCCTCCGAAGCTGAGTGCCTTCGACGATATCCCCGCCATCGTCAACCCGAACGGATAATAATGACTCTCCTCCAACAATCTCCCCCGCACATGCGTCACCTGTAAATTATCAAAGAACACATCACTGTTCGTCTCATTACTCACGTAAATATACAAATATCCGTTCTTATCTACCGGCATACCGGTTTTATTAAATTCCTTCACCACCCCACTGCTTTCTACGGGCTCCGCCCCACTCGAACTCCCCACAAACTTAAACTGCTCATCAAACAACACCCAATTCAAATAGGCCTTCGGCTTCCCTGATACACCCGGCTGTGAAGCCAGGAACGCTCCCACCTGCGGGTCCAGCAAGGTACTCGTCAGATCCGCTGGGTTCAACTTGCCGCCACTCATTCCCGGTGCACTGCCGATCAGGGCGGATACGATGGATGTCAGTGGACTGGTATTCGTTACGCCCGCGCTTCCGCTCCACCAGGCACTTGCCTTCAGGTTGAACTGGTCTCCCGCCATTACCTTCAGCAACATGGCCGGACCTACTTTATTGCCATCCCCACGGACCTTCGATACTTTATCATTCGGGTTCGTATATGTATCGGTATACCCTGATGGCCTGTCTACCCGCGTAGCGGAAAGGTTTGCGTAGAACTGATCTTCGGCTGTAGCCTGAGCGAGCTCCATTGTTGCGGCGGGATAAGCATCCTGCTTTTGCTCTTCGGTTAACACCATTCGAACATTACCCAGGTGATCTTTGATCATGTAATCATACTCGAAGCGATTGAATACAGAATCATTAGCCGGGCCATACACGGCTCGCACGCGTCCTTCAGGCTGACCACCAAATTGCAGACGATTTGTATAACCAAGTGCTGTATTCAATGTTGCATTACTGTAGCTTTTTGCCTCCAGGACAAGTCCATTAATATAGCGGGTATAAGTATATATATCAGTCAGATAACTACTACCACTGTGGGTGATGGTAAGGTTGTTCTCCGTCACCTTTTTTGCCAGCTTTGCACCTTCAGCCGTGTATAAGTAATCAATTGTTCCTTTGACCGTTGTACCCGTTGAATCCGTATGAAAAATGATCTGACGCGGAAGATTCAGGTGATTATACCGGATGCCTCCTCCATTGGGATCATTTCCCATGCCAACCGGGCCAAGTATTTTTTTGTTTTTATCTGAGACGGCATTACCGTTACGGTCATAGCCATAATCATCGCCGGTACGATTCCCGTCCGTAAAATCTCCCAGTTTGTGATCAGTTGACCCAATGGTAGTGGACTCAGTGACAGACTTCAGATTATTACCGTAGTAATTATAAGAAAGAGAATCAATCTGCTTGCTGCCTGTCAACGTCAGTCCCCACTGGTTCAACCTGCGTATATTTCCATTCTCATCGTATGCACTGGAAGGCGTGACGCCATCCCCCATCCGCAAGCTGAAGTTTACAGCTGCATTACTCCAACTGCTTCCCGATGTACGTTGGTTAAAATCCGCACGCATGATCCTATTGGCCGCATCATACTGATAGTCGTATTTTCGGATCTCTTTATCTCCCGCACTTTTCCAGGTAATGCCCCCGATATTGCCGTTGAAAGCGGGGTTTACATAAGACCCAATCGCAGTTTCTCCCGTCGCTTTGATCTGCGTGTTATCATAACCAATATCATAACCAAAGTAAGCATCAGACGGCTTTCCTTTGGCCATATCCCGGTTCATACCAAGCTGCCAACCACGGATGTTATAGTCATACTTTAACGTCTCCAGTGGCTGTCTTGGAAAAATATAAGCACCCGATGATTGCTTCTTGCTGCCGATCGTTTTAGCAGCGAGATTACCTAACGCATCATAGCTTTGTTCGGAAACGGTGATATAATTTACGCCTGACAGACTTGCACCGGGAAGAATGCCATATGCAGTCTTTATTTCCGTTTTTACCACGCGATGCAAAGAGTCATAGCTTAAACGGGTAACCTGTGTAATATGTTTTGGGTTACTGCCTGCTACCTGCATATAACTCACCGAGATCAGTGGCATTCCGGTCCAGTTAAACTGCGTGGTAAGCACATCCTGACCTCCGGTTATATTAGACGATTTAACCTGGATAACCCGCCCCTTTTCGTCATATAGATTCACGGTATATAAATAATCAGGGGTGTTCAGTACCTTGGTTTTCGTCCACGCAACCATTCCGCGGATCTGCAGACTGGCCACTAGTTGTTGTGCATAAAGGGGCGGCTGATTATAGGTAGAAATAAATTCTCCAGACCAGCTATTGTTAAGGGATGAGGTAAAACCGGCAGGCAGATTATCATAATCGTCATAGTGTATCAATGATAGCTGTTCATACGTGCCGCTGATGGAAGGATAATTTGTGGAACTGGCGGCAGATGTGCGATGCGAAGCGGGCGTTCCGTTATTATTCCAGATTCCTGTTTCGATGGGGCGGTTTAAGTCATCATATTTTGTAACCAACCATTTGCTTTGGTAACCCAGATTACCGTCTCTTGTCATCACCAGTCGATCGCGCGCATCGTAGACGTAATATGTATCATAAGCGCCAGGCAATTTTTTCCGGATCAGCCTGTTCTTCTCGTCATACTCATACCGAAAACACACTTGATCCAGGTTATTCAATGGGATGTCTCCAGTAGTGTGAGTATTGTTAACTGATGAGGGTTGCTGAACCAGGCGGAGATTCCCTAAATTATCATACATGTAATAAGTACAAAGCCAACCATTATATCCTACTCCGCTACCGTCATCAGCAGTACCAGTCACCTGCACCTTCTTCAGGATCACCTGCCCCGTTTTATTTTTAAATTCGATCGTCTGTTTGCCATGCTCGTCTGCGGTAATCAGCTTTGTCAATTGCCCGGCGGGATAATAACCCGGCGAAGTCACCGTCCCAAACTCTCCAATAGTTGCATTATTGGTTACATTCCAGATCCTGACAAGATCATTCGTTGTATTACTTAGTTGTCTAACTTTAACCGAACGGCGGTTTGCTTCGCTTGCCTGCCCCGCTGTTCCTACCCAGCTGTCACCAGGCGCGAATGTCTCCACAACCCTGTTTAGTGGCGAGGATTCAAAATTTGTTTTAGAATAATAATATGTTTGCGCCTGCCCGATCACGGGAGATAGAACAAAGGTATTGCCGTAGGCAAGCTGCTGCTGCTCAAACGGGTTGAGTTTGAACTTCCCGTCATCCACCGAAGTGTTACCACCCGCACCAGTTGCCGGTGATGGCAGGAAGCTATAGGATTCCCGCCCGAACTCATCATACACATGCATGCTGATCATGTCCGTTGCTGGATAGCCCGTTGGATGAGAGCTGTTTTTTGCAACAGTTTGTATCGGCCTGCCCAGCCCATCCATATACTGCGTCGTCATACGGAAATCTCTCGCCGCCATCGCGGTCGTAATCGCAGCGGCATTGGTATCCGGCTTCATCGCATCCCAGGTGCGGACGTAGTTCACCGGCATACCGGCACTGTAATTAGCGGGCAGATAAGGCGTCTGCGCTATCGCATCAACACTTCCCAGGATTGCCGTTGCGAAAAACAATCTAACCAGACAAACGAAACGACGATTCATATACTATTCAGTTGAATGAGATCAAAGGATTAATAACTTATCACTGGCCATTCACCAGGTTCTTTTTCTTCATCTTGTAGATAGGGAACTTTTCTTCTCCAAGTATGGGTTGATACAAGCCGTCCCGGGTGTTCTCTATATGCTGTAGTTGCCTGCCCACTTGATCGCGGTCTGAAGAGGCAGAACGCGCCGCCTGCTTTTGTGTGGCAAGCCGCAGGTTGATCTCATAGATCTGCTGGCGCTGCGTTTCATTCAAGGAAAGCGTGTCTTTCATCCGTTGTGCAATGCGGCCTGCGTGCTGCTCAGCAACTGATTGCGCCTGCGCATAAAGACCCAGACAAATGATCACAAGCATGATTGATATCTTTTTCATAATATTTTTTTTAGTAATTAGCGTATTAACTCAGGTCACACATCCAGTCGGAATATTCCACATAATCCTGCGACCAGGTAAAATCACTGAATTCATAGTGATAGGTACATTCCCACATCTGCATATATTCATTCCAGACAGAGCCCGTCACTACTTTATAGCCAACCTCACAAACACCACCGATACATTTCCTGTCTTCACCCCAGCAGTTGCCTGTATTACATCCCGCAGCAGTGCAGGTGGCATTTGCATTGGCAACACTCTGACCATTCGCGTTGATATCGTTCTGCGCAAGCTGATCAGCGTGCAGCTGGCTGGTTGTTGAAGTGAATGTGCCTGCAGATACTATATACATCCACCAACCGGCATCATAGCCCGGAGGGCAATCCGAACGGAAGAATAATTGTTCCCTGTACTGGTTCGACCATGTACACGTTGCGTTTGCATTTGCATAAGCCTGACCGCCCGCATTCACGGCATTGGTCGCTTGCTGATTTGCATCCGACTGGCTCACCGTTGAGCTGTATGTATTGGCTGCTACAGTATAGGTAACAGTACCACCAGTTCCGCCTACTCCGCAATTATTACGTGTGAAATTATTACTCTGAGCATTGTTATACCAGGTACAGGTGGCATTTGCATTGGCATAAGCCTGGCCGCCGGCATTCACCGCATTAACAGCTTGCTGATTCGCGTCAGCCTCACTTGTATTCGAGCTATAAGTATTGGCAGCAATGGTATACGTCACCGTCCCCCCTGTTCCTCCGGGAGCGCAGTTATTACGGGTGAAGCTATTGCTTTGCGCCTGGTTATACCAGCTACAGGATGCATTGGCATTTGCATAATTCTGGCCGTTTGCATTCACCTGGTTGATCGCCTGCTGATCCGCGTCAGCCTGGCTGATCGTGGAACTGTATGTATTGGGAGCTACCGAATAAGTGATCGTACCTCCGGTTCCGCCAGCACCGCAATTGTTCCGTGTAAAGCCATTGCTCCGCGCTGTATTATACCATGTACAGGTTGCATTCGCATTAGCATAAGCCTGCCCTCCGGCGTTTCTCGCGCTGACAGCTTTCTGATCTGCATCAAGCTGACTGATGGTGGATGTATAAGCACCGGCGGGAATGGTATACGTTACCGATCCCGGAGTTCCTCCAGAGCCACAGTTATTGCGCGTGAACGAAGCGCTGGTCACTGCACTCTGGTAGATGAATATGCCACAATCTTCTTGTTGCCCCGCCAGGTTATAACAGATCTTCTTAACAACATTTTTATCCTGGTCACGTACAACAGTCAACCTGCCCAACGCATCATACTCATAGAAAACGCTGCGGTTATTGACATCCGTCTGACTTGTCATACCTATTTCCGGATCATAGGTATAGGTCTGCATCAAGGCCGTGGAAGGATGAAGGCGGATATCATCAAACCATACTTTTTGGGTGGTAAAATTATTTTTATTATCTATCCATAAAAACATTGTTACTACGTCCGCAGGTACCGTTATTTTCTTTTCAAGATAGACCCACTTGCCAGTTACAGAAGTTTCCACTGCATCCATATAAGTGTAAAAAGCCACTTCCCCAACTCGCTTCATCCCCAAGTATATTTTAGTTACAGGTGCATCACTGAATACCCATCCCGAATACATAAAAACTGTCGGGCCGGTAAGTGAAATGTTAATATTGTTAGTAGAAACCGCGCTGAGCGCCGAAGTCCCCGTTTGACCATCGATCCTCCCAGAACCTTTTCCTGTGTGTGACTTTGTATTATCAAAAATTATAGGTCCATCCCAGCCACCAGCACCTTCAAAAACATCGCAAAAAATATCGCTGTGTTTGGCATTTTTTATTTCTGCAATTGGGTATCGCCCGCCATAACCCCAGATATAAGAATGAGGAATATTGTTCACTTCATTCATCTCAAGAATTTTATGATCCGCCGCATATCTCGTAAAACTTACCCGTGGATCATACAAAGCACTTTTTTTGAAACCGCCCGCATCAATATAAGACATCGATGTATCGGCATTCGAACTGCTCGCCTTCAAACGAAATGTTGTATCCGGCACTGGCATGGTTGTTTTGAATTTATCGAGACTTCCATCAAGCACGGAATAAACACTTCCATCATAAGCGATCACTTTCTGCTCAACCGGCACAGCGAGTATATAAAGATCTTTCAACTGCTGTATTGCTTTCGCCGCTGGCTCAACACCCGCATAAGCGTTATAGTCTCCGGCATATTTGGTTTTCCTGATCAACTCCTGCCCTTTACTGTCGATCGTTCTCACATTGGAGACCTGTAAGGTAGCCGCACTATAACCATAATTTACAAAACGTTGAATGGATCCGCTTCCCTGCGAGTTATACACTTTGGTAATCGAAGAATCCAGCAACATAATACCAGCAGCAACATTGTATTGCTGGGATTCATACTGGATACCTGGGTTATATACATTCTTTGTTCCAATCTTGATCGCATTCCGTAATGTGCTTTCTATCTCTATATAGGTATTCCTTTGTTCTTCCACTGGCTCAAACACACTCCCCGCTTTCCTCATTTTCTTTTCTAACAAAGGCAGACCTCGACGCCATTCATAATTCACCGACGGCGCAAAAGGAAATGCGGTATAATTATGATCTCCATAAGAAGCAGGCGAAGTAAAACTTGACTCCGTCATCCCGCCTTCTCCATTCTCTCCCAGGTATTCACGCACCAGGCTGTATCCAACATTAGACCCTTTGGTGGCAAGCAGCGGATAATTCGATGCGGAACTGATCGTATAGAATTCACAGGTATTCACAACCCCGATGGAGATACTGCTCACCTGGAAAAAATTTGACTCAAACTTTGGCAAAGAGAGTACCGTGCCGCTGCTGCTGGAATCCGGCAGGAGATACTCGAATCTTCTGTGATTGATAATATGTCCCGGATAATCTTCATCATGAATTGACTTGATCCGGTGACCGCCCACAACAAACTGGTATTTTGAATTCACCTGCACAACCTCCGACCAACGTATCTGCAATGAAAAATTATCAAGGATCGATTGTTCGACCACACCATTCAGATCCGCTGTAACGGTATATGCTCCCGCAGGTAATGCGATCGTCGAGCTAACCGGAATTGCATAAGAACCGTTAGGACCCGTAATATTAACAACAGGGCAAAACTCTGTTTGCACACCACCACCACAATTCTCCGGGGTGACCGTTACCTGAACCATCGTCGCAGCAGGAAGCGTAAAACTGCCTGTATAAAAACGCTGATTGGGCTGCGACCCGATCATTAAATATTTATACTCGGTGGAATTCGTAAAGCTTTCACCCGATGACACTTTGTTATTTTCATATTCAAAGAACGTTTTACCTCCCGTTGGATATTGAATGGATGTCAGCATTCCCGACTGTGAAGCCTGCGCATTTGTATTTCTGTCAGCGCCCTGCACGGGCATCGTAACACTCGTCAAGGGGTTTGTGTAGAGAATTGTCGGATAAAGGAAGGCCGGGTTATTTGCTCCATTGGAATAGCCCCAGAAATCCTGGTTGAATGAATTGCGTTTTGGCAGCTCGGTCGTATTATAGGCGAAACGGTGTGTTTGCCCTGCTACATTTGCGGGCGTTTCCGTTCTGACGCTATCAAGAAATAACCGGTAGTAATCACTGTAACTGGTATTATACGTTCCGGGAGCTCCGGGCGATACCCGGTAGTTATGGAACAAACGGATTTCCCTTACAACACTTCCGTCACCACGTTTTACCTCAATATTGCTAAGCGCATGATCATTGGGAAGATCCTGTCTTGCATTTGACTGAGCATTGAACACCAGTTCTCCTCCTTTAAACGTTATTTTCTTGAGTCGTTGACCGGTCAGCGTTGTAGAGGTTGACACATTTGTTACAGGCGAAGTGGTGCAATTGCCTTGCAAGTAAACAAATTTTGTCTGTGATGCAATATTATTGAATGAGTAATTAGTTTGTTCGTATTCAAAAACGATGCTGTCTACAGCATTTGCCGCCACAATCTTGGTAAGAAAGACAGAAGATATGGCCGAGTTAAAGTATCCATCAACATTCGCATCATCTGTTGCCAACGGCGTTGTTTGAGAGGTTTCTGCGGCGGTAAAATAATATCGCGTTCCATCCAGGTCAACAATGATCCATGAACCATCACTGCCTGATATGGATAAGCGGGATACAGGCATGGTATGAACAGCTCCAAGTGTATCATAAAAAGCTGTACCACTTCCTCCCGGGAAATTATACATGAACAGGTCCGGCTCGGAATCCACATTACCTTTGGTTACGTCCTCCATATAGGCCGTCCTTTCGGTTGGGGACATTTCGTTGGCAATAAAGCGTCGGATATCCGCATGTCTTGACAAAAAGCCGTTGATTGATTCATCCGGCCGGCCTCTGGTCTGGCGCGTGATCGCACCACCCGCATTCAGCGACCAGCCCATTCCAACCCAGGATGCAAGCTCTTCAACTTTAACACCACCTGCATGATACGATAATGAGACCGGCACCCGCAATTTACCCGATACCACTTCATAAAGCGGCACGTCGATCGATGGCAACCCAGTATACTTTCCTACAGGCAACACGCCAAACTTACCAAGCGCTGCCGCATTGGGAGATGCGGGTATTACCGATTGCAATTGGGTAGGCGAAAGAATAAAGTCACTTTGTCCGTGGCTGAATTTCACACAAGCGATCCACGCAATAAATATCAAGCCGATCTTCCTGATCATAACAGTTACTTCGTTAAGATTTATCGTATTTTTTTTAAAATGTATACCCGATGCGAAAAAGCACTGCCGCCGGTTTGGACGTTTTTCCGTAACTCAGAAAATCCCACAGCAACTGCACCTTTGTCTTCTTCAACAACTTCGATCGCATATCCACGACTTTGCTCAACCCGATCAACCCACTCTCCTGCCATCCACTTCTATCCTTCAACTCTGCAATGCGTTTAAATCCTTCGCGGTAATGCTGCTCATATCCACCCGTCAACCAGAACGAACCTTTCAATCGTACATCTACAAAGCTTCGCAGGCTCACCCCTTCATGTGTAATGCGGATATGATTAATGCTTTTCCCCCAACCGATTTTATAGCCACCCCCAACTCCGATGATGCTGTTATCATTCAGCTTATAGCCCGCCGTTAGAGCGAGATCACTGGTGACCGGGAAGAAGCCATTGGATCGCTGCGATTGTATCGTAGCGCCATACTCGATGCGTTGCAGAAATGTTTTTGTCTTTTGCTTATTCGGCTTAAAACCTTCCGGCATATCCAGCTCGTCAGAGCTGCCGCCACCCAGTTTGTGCAGTTTATCTTTAAGTGCGTTCAATTGTGATTGCGCTTCCTGCATGTTCTGACTAAACTGCGCCTGTGCATTCGGACCGCCTGCACTGATCTGTTGCTGCACAAGATTATTCACCTGGCTGCGCGTTTGCAAACCCGCGAGGCTGGCGGCCGCCTGCGGATCATTCGGATCTCCCGGCAAACGGAATAAGGATGCAAGCATACTGTTCTTCCGCATGAACTCTTTGAACACGGATGTTTTGCTTAATAATTCCAGCGCTTTCTTTTCCGCCTTTTTATGGTCTTTCAGTACCTGCTTGTATTCATTCACCTGCGCACTGTAGTAATATGCCTGTTTATTGAAAGCTTTAAGCTCTTTCGCAAGTCCGGTGTTTTCTAATTGCTGACGCAGATACTGTTTACGTTGTTTGAGGAATTGTTTGATCTCTTCGGCTTTACCAAATTGCGATTCAAGACCATTTACTTTGGAAAGGCTTTGTTGTAGTTTTTGAGAAACATCACCTGTAGCGTTCAGCAATTGCGGCTGCTGTTGCAGGAACTTCAATGAGGAACTCAAGGTATCCAGGGAAGCGATATAGGGTGGCTTTAATGATCCAACGCTTAGTTTATTTTGCAACTGCTGATAGGCAACATCTTTATCAGCGAAGATCCTGCTTGCTGCGGCGGAGTCTTTCTTCGCCAGCTTGCGCTGAAGCTTTGCTTCCTGTTTAAATAAAGATGAAAGAAGTTTAGCAGATGCCCGGTCAAGTTTCTCTTCCAGCTGCCCGGCTTTTTTACCAGCCTGCTCAATATAATCCAGGCTGACCAGCGAGGATGTATCGTGCTGTGCATTGGCGTATACACACAGCAGTATACTCAATAAGATGAGGATGCAGCGGTTCGGCATGGTGGTGGTTGGTGGTGCTTGTAACGAAAATAAAGAGAAGACTTTTTTGGATTACTGCATGAGAAAAATGCAAGTATTTTTACAATTAAGAGGTAGCACTTAGTACGAATGCGTTAATACACTTGTTATGATTCGGGTGATAACACCTTTTTTACTGATAACGACATTTCATTCATACGTGATTGCCAAAGTCAACGCGTTTGATAGCGATCATTGGAGCGATCTGTGACATGCTCCGGCAGAAGGACGGATCGGCTGGATGACACACTTAATGGAAAGCCAGGTCCGGATCCTCACTTCCTTCTCATCACAAACCCTTTCCCTCTGTCAAAAACAATCTTCGCCGGCAACTTCAACGCTGCAGACAAGATCTTCCTCCTCAACTTACGCGTCAACACATACGTCAGCGCCATTATCAGCCTGCATAAAAGCAGGTACATCGTCATTTTCCGTTCCTTTCTTTCCCTGGCCAGTAAAGCATCTACCTGTTCTAGATACTCTTTACGGAATTTATCACTCAGCTGCCCGCTCTTCCTCATACGGAAGCCCGCCAGCAAAAAGGAAGAACTGTAAAGTTGATCGTATCGAAAAAAACGAAGCCAGAGTTCAAAGTCGGCAGCAAGCGGATATTCCTGCGAGATATAAGCTCCCGCTTCCTCCCATAGTTCACGTTTCCAGAATACAGATTCCTGTTGAATGAACGCCCCATTATAAAGTTGCATCCTCCACGAAGACCATCGCTCGTCAAAAATATCACGTTCATAGGTGAAGCAATTGCCTTCTTCATCAAAGTATGAATTGCTGCCCATGATCCATCTTGCCTGGGGGAATTGCGCGAACATGGACGCGACTGCGGAAAACGACTGTCGATGATAGAGGTCATCGGAATTGATCCAGGCCATTATATCACCGGTTGATTTGCCAAATCCTTTTTGCAATGCATCATAAAGACCATTGTCTTTTTCAGATACCCAGTAAGCCAGCTGTTGCTCATACTTCCGGATGATCTCGAGGGATCCATCTGTGCTTCCCCCATCGATCACGATATACTCAAGATTTGGATATCCCTGGGAAAGTACTGACAAAATCGTTTGCTCCAGGAATGCTGCCTGGTTATAGTTGGGCGTAACGATCGATATTTTAGGAAATGAAGCTAACATGTATGAATGCTGATGCAGTTTATCCGTGACCGGTCCAATAAAACTATTTGCGCCGCTTAAAACAAAATCCCCGTGAATAAGCGATAGGCTTATGATCGATCTCCATCACCGCTTCTCCCGGCACATAACTTTCAAAAGAAGCCTGCAACCGGTAATCAGCATTGAAATGTGCTACAAATCCACGCTGATCGAAAAACCATGCAGGATAAGATGCTTCATATACAGATGGCCAAACCCGCTGAACAGTGATCCTGTCAGGCCCTTCATTGACAAAAGCTGTACGGTCCACCAGTATGGTATCAAAACCGTGCGCAACCAGTTCATCGAGGAACTGATGCGGGTTGGGCAGATACTGCACAACACTTGACAGGACAACAAAGTCGATCTGCTTCTCTTTCAAACAATCTGCAATCGTGTAATAGAACTGAAGTGTTTCATCCTGGAAAAACTTCTTTCCGCAATCAATATAATGATGCTGTTCGATGATATTCCAGGAGGCACAAACATCCGGGCCAAGAAATTCCCTGACCTGGAAATAAGTACTCCCCAAAGATCCGCCGAAGTCAAGCACATTCACCGCACGCTTTCTTTGCTGTACCTCATTTAACAGAAATGCCAGCAAAGGATAAGGATATTCGCTTTCGGAAAAGATCACTGAATCCCGCTCATACACGGCCTCTCCATTCTTCACCAGCAGTAAAGCCTGTTTCGTTTTTTCCAGGATATTCCCCTGTTCATAGCCATCCGATAAGCTGGTAGCTTCGTCCCAGGATCTGTAATGGCCAAACCAGCCATAGCCGGGCTTGTTTGCTTTCTTTTTAAAAAAACTCATTGATATAAAGTATAAGAGCCTGATGAATATGTGTTCTATCTCGGGCGATATGCATCATAAATATAATCTTCCGGATCAAAATATTCGGATGCCAGTACCATCAGCATAGCATCTTCGCTGAAGTCATACATCTGGTGCCAGTCCTCCGGATGAAGGATCAGGCATTTCGCCGGATTGTCCAGCAGAAATTCCTGTTTCGTCTTATTGTCGTCATTATAAATACGGCAACTTCCCTTGAGGCAAATAGCAGCCTGTATTGTTTGTTTATGCCGGTGACCTCCCCTTACAGAATCATCAACACCATAAATGTAGAATATCCTTTTAATAGGGAATGGGATCACTTTCTCTATCACCGTCAGGTTGCCACGGGCATCGGTGAAGGTGTTCAACTTAATGAATTCTGCCACTGTTGATTTTTTTAACTTCTTTATTTAGGCCAGGGGACTGGCGATGGTCGAACCATTACTTAAGTTTCGAACGCTTATAATAATTCTTATAAAAGCCCATTAATGCAAAGCTCAGCTTGCGGCCGGTCTTTCCTGCAAACCAGGAGAGCTCATCCGGAGCTTCATGGAATCGCACCTTCCGGGGTTGCGCAATGATCTCGTCTTCCGCGGCAATAAGCGCCCGGAGGTATGGACGATATATAAGCCATACTGCTTTCCTGTTCACTTCATACTGATGCGCTGTGATCCGCACGATATTCTTCCTGCAATATTTAAGATCATGAAAATGATAGAACACTAACGGATAAGCTGCGTTCTTATAACTCACAGAAACATCATTCCCGCTCTTTCCATATTCATATTCCATATTATTCCAGGGGGCAACGCCGCCTCCATAATGCTGCAGGACATGAACGCCCTGGAAACGCGTCGTCCAGTCATCAAGATATTTCTGATCGCCAAACTTTCCATCCTCAAATCTTCTGAAACACCACTTGATACATTCCTTCCTCCACCAGTCAAGTGCTGCCAGCCCCTCCCTGTTGTTCCTGAAAGTAATGAACTGCACACAATAGATCCCGCTTAATGCAGACTGATCATGTTCGGCGCTGTAACGATGTTCGGTGATCAGTACCGACTTATCACCCATTTCATCAAGCAGGACTTTGGGCTCCGAAAAGAACAAAAGATCCGCATCAATATAGGTGCAGTGATCGAGTGAATACGTATGCAGGCAATACCAGATCGTGGCCGAAGTGCAGGTCCAGCAATATTCACCTGCTGTTCTTCCCGGCTTTACCGCCAGCAATTCTTCGTTCTCAAATTCGCGCAACGGAATGATCGTGGCATGCTCGAGCCGCATCTCCTGCAATAAATGATAGCAGTCATCATCGAATGCAAAAATGTACAGGTGAAAATCTTTCGCATGTTTCTCCAGTGACCTGTACATCGCAAGTCCTCTTGACAGATAGATCGAGTTAAATAAGGTGCAATAATGCTGCATGAATGATATTGAAAACTTCTGAGCTTATGATAAATGGTTGTTACAGGATGTGCATTTTATGGATAAGGTACAGGCGGCATTGATCATCTGTCGTTCCTCAGAATCTGTTCAGCATTTCCACCACCCGATGGATCTCTTCCGCGGAATGGCAGGCTGAGACCGGCAGGCTTAACACCGTGTCATGGATCTCGGTTGTCAGGCTGTAATCATCTTTTTCTATCACCCCCTGCATTGCCTTCTGCCGGTGCGGAGGTATCGGGTAATGAACCTCTGTGCGGATCTCATGATCCAGCAGGTACTGACGGAGCTTATCCCGCTCAGGATGCCTTATCGGATAGATATGATGAACATCTTCGTAATCGTCCTGCTTTACGGGCATGATGAACTGATCGTTCAGTCCCTGATCATAGATCTGCGCAAGTTCCCGCTTATGCTGATTGATCCGGTCAAGATGTTTCAGTTTGATCGCCAGAAAGGCCGCCTGGATCTCATCCAGCCTTGAATTAAAGCCAACCATATTGTTATGGTATTTTTTTTCTGACCCGTAGTTCCTCAGTTGTTTCAGTAAAGAGAGCCGTTCATTACCCTGGAAGGTGATGGCACCTGCGTCTCCCAATGCGCCGAGGTTCTTGGTAGGATAAAAACTGAATGCGCCAAAATCACCAAAGTTCCCCGCTTTCTTCCCTTTATAACTTGCGCCATGCGCCTGTGCACAATCTTCCACCACATACAGCTGGTGCCTTCCGGCGATCTCAAGGATCGCCTCCATATTGCAAAGCTTGCCGTACAAATGTACCGCGAGGATGGCCTTTGTCCGGGAACTGATCTTCGCTTCGATCTTTGAAGCATCGATATTGTAAGTTTGAATATCAGGCTCAACCAGTACAGGTTTGAGGCCATTATGCAACACCGCTAAAATGGATGCGATATAAGTATTCGCCGGTACGATCACTTCATCCCCTGGCTTGAGATCAAGCGACCGCAATGCCAGCACCAGCGCATCCAGCCCGGAAGCGACGCCAACGCAATGTTCCGTACCGCAGTAAGCCGCAAATGCCGTTTCGAAACTCTCTACCTGTGACCCAAGAATATACCAGCCGCTTTTCAGCAGTCCAGCAAATGCCCCGGTAAACTCCTCTTGAAAGGGCGCATTGACCCTGCGCAGGTCCTCGTATTCTATAAACATATAAGTGTCAGGACGATAATAAATTCAACCGTTAGAAAAAACACCGCCAGCCCGTAAAGGAGAGCGGCTGGCGTAAAATATTACAGATTAAGTTCTTAATGAAATAGATTCGGAACTAAATATGATCAACCGGATTAATTGGTGATCAACACGCTTGGTCATTATTACGCTCAGCCAGGATACACAATATCCGGATCTCCCGGAAGGCATCCTTTAAACCTTCGCGGTCTTACTGCTTTAGCTTTACTACCAGCAACATTGTAAGGATGCGAAGAAAGTCGATGATTTGAAAATGTCCCGTTGACCGCCGGGATTCGTCTGCCTTCCGGGCTTTTCAGCAGGCAGCTTCATCAGGGATGGGCTCAGTGACCAGTTCGTTGCCGTTCAGATCCAGGTAGCGGCAAAGCATATTGCGCGTATCGATCTGCCAGCTTGCCACTCCTGCTGCCGCAACTTCTCTGCAAAAGGTAAGGAAATTGCTGCCGCCTTGCTGGTGCCTGCGGATCGCGTCTGCCACGACTGCGGCATTCTTTTCTGCCTGGACAGTGATCGGTTCGCTGTACCATCCGACTGCATTCACCGTGTGACCGTTTGTTCCAAAGTAGATCGTTGCTCCGGTGCGGACATCATATTCATAAGTGAGAAGCCCGAGGCTTTTGATCTCCTGGATGTATTTTGGAAAATCCGCGCCGGTTTTCACCTTGGCGTGAGCTGCTTTTAGTTGTTCGAGTGAAAAGGTCATGTTTGATTGTTTTTTTATAATTGCAAAGTTGGAAATGATCTGAATTTGATCATTGTAAAAAATCGTTTTTATTGTGAGGGTGGAGGTTTTCGATTTTGGTTTTGCCGGACGGGCAAGGCGTTTTCTTTCGACCTCCCCTCGAAAAACACCGCCCTTGCCCGCTGGCAAACCGATAATGGAAAATCTCCCAGACTTTCATACTTTGCGCTAAACAAAATGCAACGCAACATCCTCATCGTTGGCTCCAACGGCTATGTTTCTGCTATCGCCGGAGACTCTGGCGACGAACTCTGGCGGACAAAACTCCGCGACGGTATCATGGGAGGCTCCTACGGCTCCATCGTAAGCGTACTGATAGATGGTGATAAGATCTTTGCGGGATGTTCCGGCCGGCTCTACTGCCTTGATTCACTCACCGGAAAAATACTTTGGAACAACGACCTGAAAGGAATGGGATATAATGTCATCTCACTCGCACGACCCGGCATAAGCACGCAGTTCCTCACCAGGACAGAAACCTCAAACGCAGGATAAACCAAAAGGGTTTGTATTTGGCAAATGAAAAGAGACAAGCCCCGGATCGGTCCAGGGCCCAGGCTCCCGATTTCCATAACCTTTAACTATCAGTCAAAAGGTTTGACCATTAATTACCGCCATCAACATTATCCTTTTAAGTTTTAGATAAAAGATCTTTCCTTTAAAGTAAAGATCGAAACCCATCAAAGGTCACGCACTTTCTAAACATTCTCTTCATGCGCTGCGGGCGCTCGCCTGATTTTTTTTTCGGCGCTTGTAAGTAATTACTCCAAATCCTGTGTCCCCCACCTGTAAGACTATCGATTGCTTATGACCAGAAAAGAATTTGTTCAAACCTCGGGCTTGATAAGTGCCGGCATGTTACTGCCTTCCTGGCTGAAAGCCGGCGCCAGCGGGTTTCCAACCGTACGGACTGCGTTGGCGGACAGGAAATTCACCAGCACGGCCGTCGAAAACCTCATCAATCAGTTCCAATCCACTGTTTCCAATAAAGAACTCGGCTGGCTCTTCGGGAACTGCTTCCCAAATACCCTCGATACAACGGTCGACTTTGAAATGCTCAACGGCAAGCCTGATACGTACGTGATCACGGGTGATATTGATGCGATGTGGCTGCGCGATAGCACGGCACAGGTATGGCCTTACCTGT
The DNA here is from genome assembly GCF_022012415.1 of Terrimonas ginsenosidimutans. Classification (GTDB taxonomy): domain Bacteria; phylum Bacteroidota; class Bacteroidia; order Chitinophagales; family Chitinophagaceae; genus Terrimonas_A; species Terrimonas_A ginsenosidimutans. The sequence goes on along the minus strand of NZ_JAKLTR010000002.1, from coordinate 357,348 downwards.
CGCTGATCAGGGACGATCAGCAATTGAAGACCCTGATCGCCGGGGTGATCAACCGCCAGAAAGCAAACATACTCTACGACCCCTACGCCAATGCCTTCTATAAAGACAGGGCAAAACAGGGCGAATGGAAAGATGATCATACTGAGATGAAACCCGGCATTCATGAGCGCAAATGGGAGATCGACAGCCTTTGCTATCCGATCCGGCTTTCCTATCAGTACTGGAAGATCACGGGCGATACCACACCTTTTGATGCGGAATGGAAAGAAGCCGTTCTCCTGGTACTTAAAACATTCAGGGAGCAACAGCGCAAAACGGGCAAAGGTCCTTATAAATTTGAACGCCGCACCGCCTGGGCGACCGACGGCGTTCCACTGGGTGGATACGGGTATCCCGCCAAACCCGTCGGACTCATCTTCTCCATGTTCCGGCCAAGCGATGACGCAACGATCTTCCCTTTCCTGATCCCTGCGAATTTCTTTGCCGTCACCAGCCTGAAGCAGGCGGCCGAAATGCTGAATAAGATCCACCACGATGCCCGGTCCGCCAGCGCCTGCAATGCACTGGCCACAGAAGTGGAACAGGCATTGCAGAAATATGCGACTGTCACACACCCGGCTTACGGCAGGGTTTATGCTTACGAAGTAAACGGCTTCGGCAGTTTCAATCTTATGGATGACGCAAATGTGCCAAGCCTGCTCGCAATGCCCTACCTTGGAGCTATGAAGAATACAGACCCGGTCTATCTTAACACCCGAAAACTCCTGCTAAGTGAAAACAATCCATTCTTTTTTAAGGGCAAAGCTGGTGAAGGGATCGGCGGACCGCACGTGGGTGTTGATATGATCTGGCCGATCAGTATCATTGTTCGCGGACTTACTTCCAATAACGAAACAGAGATCAGGACCTGCCTGAAAACATTGCAGACAACTCATGGCGATACAGGATTTATGCATGAAGCATTTCATAAGGACGATGATAAACAATTCACCCGGAAATGGTTCGCATGGGCAAATACCATCTTCGGAGAATTCGTGCTGAAAACATACCGGGAAAAGAAACATCTGCTACAATAATCAATACTGCAAAAATCAACTCATGAGGCCCGACGATCTATACTTAAAAAGCCTGCAGCAGCAGATTGAAGGCGGAAGCCAACAGGCATTTTCCGGCCTGTTCAGGTTGCTGTACCCGCGGCTTCTCAGTTTCGCCCTCCAATACGTGCACGTAAAAGAGATCGCGGAAGAGATCACCAATGATGTATTCATTAAACTATGGAACAGGAAAGAGCACCTCGATGAAGTCAATAATATTTCCACATACCTGTTCGTATCCGTAAAGAACCTTTCACTCAACTATCTCAAAAGATATTCGCATCTGCATGTTGCGGTGGAGGACAACGAAGGCGATGCAAGTCTCATCAACCTGGATGATCCCGAACAGCAACTTGAATGGAAAGAGATGAGCTTTCAGCTCACCCAGGCAATTGACAGCCTGCCCGACCAATGCCGCACTGTTTTCAAACTGATCAAAGAAGACGGCTTCCGCTATAAAGAAGTAGCCGAAATCCTCGGGATCTCACCACGCACTGTGGAGACCCAACTCTTCAGGGCAATGAAAAAACTCCAGGCACTGATAAGCCCAGCCAACACTGCAGCAAAAAGAAACCGTAAACTGCCCCCGGCAGTGTCAACACTCATTCCGCTGCTTTTCCTTTTTTATTGAGCAACCCTGTAGGGAATAATTCAATTTTCATTGTCCTCTTTATATACACGCCAAATTAAAAAGATGCGCGACAACAGATTTTTACTTTTAGTGACAAGAAAGCTTTCCGGCGAAGCATCGCAGTGTGAACTGCAGGAATTGGCGGACCTTCTGAAAACCGACACCTCTTTAAGAGAAGAGTTCGAGATCATGAGCCGGTACTGGCAACAGGAAAACCAGGAACAGACGGCCAATACAGAAGCAGCCTTGCAAAGGACATTAAGTCAGCTTGGTATAGAACCTGAAGTACAGACTGAAGCAACTGAGCCCGCTGTTAAAAGAATACCTGCCTGGAAAATCTTCACCCGTGCGGCAGCCGCAGTGATCCTGCTGGGCGCATTGAGCGTTGGAATATACGCCCTGGTAAACAATGGCTCCTCAGGTGACAATAAAAACCTTGTACAAAAAACAAATGCCAAAGGCGTGAAAAGCACCATCGCGCTTGCTGATGGAAGTAAGGTTTGGCTGAATGCTGACAGCAAATTACAATACCCTTCCAGCTTCACCGGCAATACCAGGGAGGTTTATCTCAACGGAGAAGCTTTCTTCGACATAGAAAAGAATCCCTCAAAGCCTTTCATCATTCACCTTGCCAATGGAACGATCCGTGTATTAGGCACATCCTTCAACATTAAAGCATACGATAACGAACCGGTTGTTGAGACCTCCGTAGCAACAGGCAAAGTGGCATTCATACCCCGCCTGAAAAACAATGACCCGGCAGACACGATCTTTCTTACGCCAAATAACAAAGTCATCTATCAGCTGAAAACTGAGAAGACGACCACAGCGGCCACCAGCAGCGAAGAAGATCGCGCCTGGACAGAAGGTAAGCTTATCTTTCGCTCAATGCTCTTTGAAGAAATAGGAATTGAACTGGAAAGAAACTTCGGAAAGAAAGTAGTATTTGAGGATAGTGACATCAAAACCTACCGCCTCACCGGATCATTTCAGAACAACACCCTTTCAGAAATACTGTATTACTTATCAAAAACAAAATCTTTCTCCTACTCGGTAACAGACGAGCAGATTGTTATATCCAGGTAATTCATTTAAAAGACCAAAACGATTGCCAGCTAATGAAAAAGATTGCACATACGCAATTCTGTAAAGACAGTCTTTGCAGGAATGCACCCCGTAATATTGTCGTCAGCATGCTTATGCTAACGGCCTGTGTATCCCTCAACGCACAGGTAAGCTTTGCCGGAAACCGGCAGTTTGTCAACAACTATCTTCCGCAAAAAAAGGAACAACGCATTTCGCTGAAGGTAAAGAATGAAAAACTTTCGTCCGTCCTTTCAATGATCGAAAAACAGACAGACTATGTTTTCATTTATTCCGATGACGATGTAAACCCTCATCAGCGGATCACACTCGATGCCAAAGGAGAAACACTGGCGTCCATTGTTGAATCTATCTCAAAGCTGGCCAATATCAACGCTGAGTTCATTAACGACAAGATCATTCTTCGCGGTAAAAATACCAGCAAAGACAAAAAGGATGGGGTGATCACCTTTTCCATGACCGGAGAACTGAATGGGCAGACAACCGAGAGAAACACCGGCACAGAACTTTCCATCACCGGTAAGGTCACTGATGAAACAGGCGAAGGTATTTCAAACGTAAGCCTTACCGTGAAAGGAACCACTATCGGTACAGCTACCAACGCCAACGGCAATTACAGCATCTCTATTCCTGATAACCTATCAAACCCGGTACTGGTTTTTTCCATCATTGGGTATGAAACCCAGGAATCTCCGGTAAGCGGCAGACAGTCCGTCAATATTGTCCTCCGCAAAACAGAAAAACTGCTGGAAGATGTGGTAGTGGTTGGCTACGGCACACAAAGAAGAAGCTCTGTCACAGGGTCTGTAGATGCGATCTCTAAAAAAGCAATCGAAGGAAAGCCCGTGGCGAACCTCTCACAGGCTTTGCAGGGCACTTCTCCCAACCTCATCATCCAACAACGCAATTTCGAACCGGGTCAGGGAGTAAACATCAACATCCGCGGCCTGGGTACACTGGGAGACAATACGCCGCTTGTTGTAATTGATGGCATTCCGGGTGGTGATATCAACCTGCTCAACCCAAATGATATAGAATCGGTTTCCATTCTGAAAGACGCGGGTTCTGCCGCGATCTATGGCTCCCGCTCTGCCAACGGCGTATTGCTGATCACTACAAAAAAAGGAAAGAAGAATGAAAAGGCGACCGTGAACTACAACGGCATCTATGGTATACAATCACCACGAATCACTTATGAACCTGTTCATGCCTGGGAGAACGCTTACTATAAAAACGAATCACTCGCGAATTCGGGACTCCAACCAGGGTTTACACCTGCGCAGATCCAGGAATTTGCCGACAGGGGCGATGGCGACTGGCGGCTTGACAACATATTACGGACGGCTCCCCAGCAAACACATAACGTCAGCATCAGCGGCGGTTCAGACCATTCAACCTATCTCCTGAGCCTTGGCTATCTTAACCAGGAGAACAGTTTTATTGGAGACGGCCTTGGCTATAAACGGTATAATATCAGGCTAAATCAAACCACAGAGATCGGCAAATTCAAACTTAACGCGATCTTAAGCTATGCAAAAGTGCAGGGTAAAGATCACTCATCCAATGCAGGCACACTGATCGTTGATGCGGGACGCGTGCCATTGTATTATTCATTCACAGATAGCGCTGGCAATTATCTGACTAATCCTGTGTCCTCAGAATTCAATCCCAAAGGAGTACTGGAAAAAGGCGGATACCGTCGTTCCGACAATGATGAGGTATTTGGGAACCTGAATGGCGAGTACGCATTTTCCAGGTCATTCAAAGTACGTGGAGTCTTCGGTGGCACACTTCGTGCGAATCACGGATTTGGCAGAAGACTGCAGGTCAACTTCCTTCCGGGTGGCGTATACGGCAATGACAGGGAAGTATATGACGAGAATTATAAATCGCTTTTTACCAACCTGCAACTGCTAGCGGAATACACCAGGTCATTCAAAGAACATTCCATAAATGTACTGGTTGGCGGAGCCAACGAATCATTCAAATCAGAGCAGAATAGGCTGGTGAAAACGCTGACCGATCCAAACCTCGGTACACCCACTACCGGAACGATCATCAACGAAGGCAGCTCTATCAATTCCAACCAGGGAACTAACGAAACCAGCATCAATTCTCTTTTTGGAAGAGCGGGATATTCATTCAATTCGAAATACTTCGCGGAATTCAATTTCAGGTATGACGGCTCTTCAAAATTTGCAAAGGATAACCGCTGGGGATTCTTTCCCTCTGTTGCCGTTGCATGGAGAGTAACAGAGGAACGCTTCATGGATGGCCTGAAGACGTGGGTGAATGACCTGAAGATCCGTTCCTCTTACGGCGTGCTCGGCAATCAGAACGTGAATGCTTACCAATACCAGACAACCTTCTTCAATTTCTCCAATGCATATGGGTTCAATGGTAGCCCTGTCGGTGGAGCAGGTTTCTTACTAGGTAACCCTGACCTGACCTGGGAAAAAGCCCATACACTGAATATCGGCGCAGATGGCTCTTTCTTTAACCGCAAGCTGGATATTTCGTTTGACTACTTTGACAAAACGACAAAAGACATTCTCTATACACGTAAAGATGTTCCGGCGATCTTCGGTTCAGGGTTCCCTGACTATAACGTAGCGGAAGTAAAGAACAGGGGATGGGAAGTAAAAGCTACTTACAATATCCGCGGAAAGCATTTAACACAAAGCATCAGCATCAACGTTGCTGATAATCTCAACGAATTATTGTCGCTCACCTCCGGCGCCAATGAACAGGTGGAAAGAAGGGAAGAGTTTGAACTTGTGAGAAGAGTCGGGCGTCCCATTACTGTATACCAGGGATATCGGCGTGATGGATATTTCCAGACACTGGATGATATCAACAACGGGCCAAAGTTTGCAGGCAGTACCATTACAGCGGGAGATATCAGGTTTGTAGACCGGAACAAGGACGGGATCATAGACGACAGCGATAAGTTCATCCTTGGGAATCCTTTCCCCCGCTATACATTCGGCTTTACCTATACGGCATCTATTAAAGGATTCGACCTGATGTTATTCATCCAGGGTGTTGGTAAAAGGGATGCAATGCTCCGTGGTGAACTGGTGGAACCATTCCACTTCGGATATGGCGGCACGATGTACAAGCATCAAACTGATTTCTGGACACCCACCAATCCTGATGCGAAGTATCCGCGCCTCGCCGAAGCGGGTTCTCCTTCGAATACCAATAATTACCGTACGGGATCTGACCTCTATCTTTTCAACGCCGCCTACGCAAGGTTGAAAAACGTTCAGATCGGTTACACCATTCCCGCAGCGATCACACGTAAAGCACATATTCAAAGAGCAAGGTTTTATCTCACAGGGCAGAACCTGCTGACATTGACAAAACTCAGCTTCTTCGACCCGGAGATCACCGAGTTTGACAACAACACCGGATTCAATACCGGCGCGAACAGTGCAAGGGCTTATCCCCTTCCCGTGTTCTATGGTTTTGGCTTAGACATTACTTTTTAACAGGACCTACTAACGATATGTTTATGAAAAATAAATTCATCCTGATTTTTGTTCTTGCGGCAGCAATCTCCTCCTGCAAGAAGCTGGATCTTGCTCCTGTGGACCGGTTTACAGAACTCAATTTCTGGCAGTCATCAGAAAATGTAAGCAATGCGCTGAACAATATCTACATGAGTATTTATTCCAGCCAGCCGGTTTTCTATAATGAATCATTATCAGATAATGCGTTCACCAGGCTTGGTATCAATGCAGGGCAGCCCGATGCGATCGCAAGCGGGAATTTCACCAGCTCTTTACCAAGATTTCAGAATGAGTGGGGCGGCTATTATGCAGGCATCAAGTCATGCAATATCTTTCTGAAGAACGTAGATCAGAATCAAACACTGACTGACGCCTTAAAAAGCCGGATGAAAGCAGAAGTTACATTCATCCGTGCATGGCATCATTTCAACCTGACAAAGTGGTGGGGAGATATTCCTTTGCTTAAAGAAGATATTACCCCGGACCAGGCAAAAACGATCGGTCGCTCTCCAAAAGCAGAAGTGATCACCTTTATACTGGAACAACTTGACGCCGCCGCAGCCGCTTTGCCCAATAAGGAAGGTTACAGCGACAGTGACAATGGCAGGATCACGAAAGGCGCCGCACTGGCTTTAAAAGCACGCGTCTTACTTTACGAAGGCAACCGGATGCCAGAGGTGATCGCAGTCTGCGAACAACTGATCAATAACCAGGCAGCAAATGGCACCTACAGCCTCGTACCTTCTTACACAGATCTGTTCAGCAATAACACGGTCAACAGAAAGAATAATGAAACCTTACTGGCTCTTCAATACGTGCCGAGTCTCCGCACATGGGGAGACTATATCGACTTTGCGCCGATCTCCGCCGGAGCAAGAAGCAACAACCTCTCTCCCACCCAGGAGCTGGTTGACAGTTACATTATGCTGAACGGAAGAGCTATCAGGCAAACCGGTTCGGGTTATAACGAAAACGATCCATACGTTAACCGGGATCCACGACTGACGGCTTCCATTGTTTATGACAACTACAACTGGCAGAATCCTGACGGAAGTACACAACGCATCTATATTAAACCCGGAACAGGTCCCGCAGGCCAGACAGCAAATGAATACAGTCCCGCTGGTCAGGGAACCGCAACCGGTTACTACTGGAGAAAATACTGGGATCCTAAATCAACAGCGCCAGGTTTCAGCTCCGGCCTGAACCTTTACCTGATCCGTTATGCAGATGTGTTGCTGATGTATGCTGAAGCAAAACAAGCAGCCGGTCAGATGACGGAAGAAGTTTGGAATAAAACAGTACGCGCACTGCGCGAAAGAGCAGGGTTCACAGACGCAGGGGCACTTAATTTCCCTGGCGCAACAGGCATGACGGATCTGATCCGCAATGAAAGAAGATCAGAATTTGCAATGGAAGGCCTGCGTATCGATGATATCCGCCGGTGGAAAATTGCGGAGACAGTCCTGAACGGCTGGATCCACGGTGCAAGATTCGGAGAAGCATCGATTGACAACGGATACCTGCGTGTTCAACTCCGCCAGTTCGATGCACAAAAGCATTACCTCTGGCCCGTACCTCCAAATGAACGCGCACTGAATACAAACCTCTCACAGAATAATGGTTATTAAACAAACTAAAACGATTGCTATGAAACATACGTTGATGAGCAGGATCGCTCTCCTTTCATTCATCCTCGTCTTCTTCACCAAATGCGAAAAAGACGAAAGAGAACTGAACATGGATCTGACCGAAGTAAAAAACCTCTTCACTCCCGTTGATGGCGAAGCTATAACCCTGAAGCCGGCACTCGGGCAGTCCGTTACTTTCGAATGGGAACAGGCTAAAGCCGCTGATGGCTCACTTGTTCTTTACGAAGTATCCTTCGACCAGGAAAGCGGCGACTTCTCCAAGCCTTTCTACACAATAGTGTCTGACAACAGGGGTGTAAATAATAAACTTACCCTTACGCATGGCGATCTGAATAAGATCGCAGAGCTTGGTGGCTCCGTATTCTTCCAGAAAAAGAAATTCAAGTGGACTGTGCTTGCTTCGAAGGGAACGAATGTGAAGAAGGCAGCCATGTCGAGAGTGATTGAACTGGAAAGACCCGGAGGCTTTGACGTATTACCCGGATCATTATACTTAACAGGTTCCGCAACAGAGAACGGAGATGCGCTGGCAAACGCAATGAAAATGAGACAGGTCTCCCCAGGCGTCTTTGAGATCTACAGCAAACTGAAAGCAGGCACCTACAAATTCGTGGACGGCACTTCCGGCACGCCAAAATCATATTACATCTTTGATGATAACGGAGTCAATGCGATCGGCATGGGAAGTGAAAGCACATTCGCAGGCGCAGAAAAGATCATGCGCATCAGGCTCGACTTTAATAATATCAACGCATCGTATGCTGAAGTAAAAGAAGTAAAACTCTGGTACAGCGCCGGCAATACGTTCTGGACAACACTTCCCTATACATCGAATGGTGTATGGAGAAGAAATGGATTTACGGTTGCTTACACGCAAATGCCCTGGGGTTTTGACGAACGTTATAAATACCTGATGGTGATTGACGAAGGTACAGGAAACAAAGACCAGTGGCTGAACTCGAACTTTGGAGACCCCGCCGGTCAGGATGGACAGTATCCAAGCTCCGAAGCGTACCGCACCATCAACTTCACGGCTAACAATAACAGCCAGTGGGATTGGGGATGGAAATTCGATCGCAACTATCTGCCTCAGGGTACCGTTGCGAACTTCTGGGTATCCCTTCGCGGCAGCGATGCAGCTTACACACAGAATTATCAGAAGTGATCATCTTACAGACAGGCAATCGTTAAGCAGGCAGGAACGCTGGTGCCCATGACCAGCGTTCATTTGTTCAAACAATTTCTGGAATCAAAAAATACCGGGTTATGAAACCAGCCGATATCTTCAAAATCAGCATACCTCTTTTCTTTTCCGCATCCCTCTTTACATCCTGCCTGAAAGAAAAAGATGATGACGGGCCTGTTCCGCCACCATCCGGCAGCGGTCCGGCGGTAAATTATGACTGGATCAAAGTAGCAGACTCTGCACAACTGTCGATGAACTATTTCTGGTCGGCATCAGATAAAGTCTACCTGAACAGCAATACATCTTCTGCCTGGGGCAACTACTGGCCAAATGCGCACGCGCTCGATGTACTGGTTGATGCTTATCTCAGAACGCCCTCACCTGCTTTAAAAGCAAGGATGGACGACCTCATGACCGGCGTTCGTGTAAAAAATGGTAACACCTGGCTGAACTACTATTATGACGATATGGAATGGATGGCCCTCGCATGCCTCCGGGCATTCCAGGCAACAAATGACAACGCTTACAGGGATATTACCAATACACTGTGGACAGATATCAAAAAAGGCTGGAGCGCTGACCTCGGTGGCGGCATCTGGTGGAGAAAAGACAATCCATCTAAGAACGCACCATCCAATCTGCCTGCTGCGATACTCGCTGCACGACTGTACAAACAATTCAATAACGCAGATGATCTTGATTGGGCAAAGAAGATCTATGCGTGGCAGAAGACGGTCCTGTATGAAGCCGCGAGCGGTTGGGTATATGATAACATCGATAAGACCGGCAATAAAAACCTCTCCTGGAAATTCACTTATAACCAGGGAACATTTCTTGGCGCTGCACTGGAACTCTACAAGATCACAGCAGACGCAACATTTAAGAATGACGCCATCAAAGCCACAGATTACGCGGTAAGCTCCGGGCAGTTGACCAGCAACTCAGTACTCAAAGATGAGGGCGGTGGTGACGGCGGACTTTTCAAAGGCGTATTTGTCCGCTATCTTACAAAACTGATCATTGACGGAGACCTCCCTGCCGACAAAAAACAAACCTACATTTCCTTCCTCTTAAAGAATGGCCAAAGTCTCTGGAGTAAGGCGACCAACAAATCACTCATACTATTCAACACTGCCTGGGATAAAATGCCGGGTAACAGCACCGACCTTACTACACAACTCAGCGGTGCCATGCTGATGGAGTCACTGGCAACGTTAAAAAAACTGAACCTCATAGACTGATCGATCCAGCGCCTTTCTTAACGTTTACTCCTGACCAGCATATTTTTACGGATCAGGCAGCATGACGCTAAGAAAGGCTTTAATGTTTATGTCCCGCTACTCCCCCTCACTACATGTTCCTTATTCAAAATAGTTCCCATGCGTAAGTATATTGCAGCTTGCTTCATCCTGATCACCATAGTTTCACTTGAAGAAAGTAAAGCCCAGTCACTAACAAAGTATGTGAACACATTCATCGGAACAGCGCCGTTAACAGATTCAGCTATTCTTGGTTACAAATTACCGGAAGGATGGCGCTCATGGGCAGGCCTTGTGTATCCCGGAAGCTCGCTTCCCAATGCCATGGTACAGCTCAGCCCGATCACCGAATACGGTTCCGGCGCAGGATATGAATATGAAGACTCGCTGATCTACGGCTTTGCACACACAAATAAAGGACACTGGAACCTTTGCAATATTCCCGTACTACCTTTATCAAATGCAATACGGAGCAACAACCAGTTCTCCTCCCGTTTCTCTCACACAAAAGAAAAAGCTTCACCAGCATTCTACCAGGTATTCCTTGATGATTATAAGGTCAGCGTAAGCCTCACTTCCACCCTTCGCTGCGGGTATCATCAATACATATACCAAAACAATAAGAACAGGCAGATCCTGTTCGATCTTGCCCGTTCAAACAACAGGGTCTCCTCCTGGGAAATACAACTGGTTGACAAGAATATCCTGCAGGGGCATCAGCAAACGAGTGAAGGAAAAATGTACTTCTATGCCTTATTGAATACAGCGGTGGACAGTTTACAAAAGCAAGACGGGAACGGCAAAGAGGGCTTTGCCATCGTACATCTGAAAAACGGAACAGACAAACCGGTGGAAATGAAGCTCGCACTCTCCTTTGTGAGTATAGAAAACGCAAAACTGAATCTGCAAACTGAGATCGGGAACAGATCATTTAAAGAGATTTGCAACGAGGGAAACAACACCTGGGAAAAACTTCTTTCGACCGTCAAACTAAAAGGAGGAACAGCTAAAGAAAAACAACTGTTCTATACATCTATATACCGTTCTTTTCTTTGGCCCGCGTTGAGAAGCGATGTGAATGGCGACTACAGGGATGCAAAGGACCGGACAGGTCGGATCGACTATCGCTATTATACGGTTCCTTCGCTGTGGGATACATACCGTAACCGTGAAGTTCTTTCCATGATCATACTGCCGGACGTCACGAGAGACATCATTCGTTCCCTGAAAGACATGGGAGATAAAACAGGGTTCATTCCTACTTTTTTTCATGGGGATCATGCCGCTGCCCTGATCGCTGGCGCATATCTCCGCGGAATTGATGGCTTTGACATCAACGGCGCTTATCAGTTGCTCCTGCGAAACGCTACTATTGAGGGTGGAACCCGTCCCCATATTGCCGAATACATAGAGAAGGGATATATCAGCGACCCTGACGTTGAAAAACCCTGGGTTGAAACCAAAGGCAAAGCCGGTGTATCAAAAACACTCGAGTATGCCTATGACGATCATTCGCTCGCACTGCTTGCAAAAAAGCTGGGAGACACAGCTAACTATGCAATGCTGATGAAACGATCAAAAAACTATCAGCACGTATTTGACGCCTCTTCCAGGTTCATGCGTGGCAGATTACCTAACGGCGATTGGATAAAGAATTTTGATCCGCAATATCCGTACTATGAATACATGTTCCGGGAAGCCAATGCCTGGCAGGTATCATTCTATGTGCCCCATGATATGGATGGGCTGATAAAGCTATATGGAGGAAAAGACAGGTTTGAACAGAAACTTGACTCATTCTATACACTCCCCTGGAACCCCACGCATATCGCGCGTAACGTAGAAAGCATGATCGGACAGTATTGCCACGGTAATCAACCCGATCATGAAGCGCCATTTGCTTACCATTTTATCGGTAAGCCGGAGAAATCACAGAAGATCCTCGACACGATCATGCGCTCGCTCTACGGCATCGGGAAAGATGGGCTCGCACTCTGCGGTATGGATGACGCCGGTGAAATGTCTTCCTGGTATGTATTCTCCTCCCTGGGAATTTATCCTTTCTCTCCTGCAGACGACAAATATATCATCTCGGTACCGCTGTTCGACGAAGTGAACTGGAAAACTTCAACGGGAAAAATGCTGACGATCAGGAAGCTGGGAAATGGAAGAAATATGACCGGGATCTCCCTGAATGGGAAAAAACTGGAAGGGTATTTTGTCGGGCATGATGTATTCACGAATGGCGGTCTCATCGAGGTGTCTGTGAAATAATTGAAAGCTTCTTCAGTTGGAGACTGGCGCAGGAGCATCGCAGCTTACACGAAGATCACACGTCGGGTGATGCAACGAAAGGTTCCGCCTTTGAACGTCGACAATAACCTGATCCCATGCTAAACGCATACAGATGAAATCAGCTTCTCATGATTGCAAAGGCCTCAACAGATCTTATCGATCCGCTGAGGCCTTTGCAATCGCGGTGATCAGTCCTTTCGGGTCTATTTATTTAAACGCAATATACTTTGACTCCACCTTTATGATCTTGTTGAAAAACTCTTTGAAGCCGGCATAGTCCCCCACTCCGATATCCTGCCTGTTCATCCGTGCTTTCCGTTTTACCTGGAGCTTCGTATCTCCATCCGCAATAAACTCGATCGAGTAGGTGCTTGAGCCAAACTGGAATGATTCTGACCTGGGGATCTCGATCAGCTTTTTACCTGCCGGAGCATTGATCGTAATACTCGTTTCATACGTATCAGCATCTTCATAGCGCCAGTACTCAAGCGGGAACACCCGTTTTTCTTTAGAGAAGTTATCAAGCGTTGCAACCACATCTCCGAAAGGAATACGGACCATGCTCATATCCCCTACTTCGATCAGTTCATTCTTCACTACAAATGAGTAGGAATAGGAAACCGAGTCAACCGCAGATTCCAATCCGTTAAAATTGACCTTAGAAATGCTTAATGGGTTTTTAAAGCTGCCGCTGATCGCTCCCTGAAGTTTTTCCTTTTGCTTTTCTTCACTTAGGTTTTTATAATTAGCACGAAGATCACTGCTCAATGCTGCCGTTTTTACGATATCAACATCCATCTTAAGATCAGATCCGTCAAACCCGATCGTGCCTTTCCGGAGTACCCTGTCAGAAGTACGGCCAACTGCCGCAACAGGCTGTAATGCACCTTTGGCCGGTTCAACATTGTAGGTTGGAATGATCAGCGACATTGCCCCGGGGACATTATATGGCAGGCTTGCAAATGGCAGCTCATTGTCGGTCAGTTCAAGATACAGCTGCTGCCCGTCCACCTGCAGCAATACGATACAATGATTGAATTCCAGGCTCGGCAGGGTCATTTCTTTCAATCCATTATCCTTTGTATCTACCAGCACCATATTTGCTTTCAGGCCAGCCATCGTTGCAAGAGAGACAAACAGCGAGGAAAGATCCTTACAATCTCCCAGGCGCGTGTTTAACGTTACGGAAGGCCTTTGAGGGATATAAGCTCCCTGGCGGAATGAAATGTGACTGTACCGGATATTCTGCTGGATATAATTATAGATCTTCTCCGCTTTCTTCAATGGCGCCAGGTTCTTCGTATTTGCAAAAATAGAGTCGTACACTTCCCTGAGCTCATATTCATCCTCGATCCTGTAATGGCTGAGGTCACTATACCATTCCACGATCTTATCCCATGAGTTCACGGTGGATATATGCAGTGCAGGAGAGACATCGGTCAGGTTCGGCATATAAGGCTCTGACTCAACCGGGGAAAGATCATTCACCTGCCATGTATACATTTTAAACTCATCAACATCCCTGATCACCGGCTTAAGATCAGTATTCGTCATTTCATATTTCAGCGGCAGTGACTGGTCTATCAGCAGGCTGTAGCGGACGATGCCTGATGGTTGAAACGAGCTCAGTACAAACCTGTCCCAGAAATCAGCAGACAATCTTCCGGAAGAATAATTCTGCAGGCGGTATTTGATCACGATCGCATCTCCCGCTTCCAGCGAGGTAAATACAATATCGCTCCCGTCTTTCTCTGCCTGATGTTTGCCTCCGTTCTTTTTAACCACTTCTGCCTTTTCAATCAGCAATGTCTGGGAATACGAATTATAAGGAATGTAGCTTTCTTTCCACTTATCAATTCCCGCTTCGGTGTTTATTTTGATCACAAGCGTAACGTACTCTTCGACGCCCCCTTCACCATAAGCGATCACCTGCTTTTCATCCAGCAGGTAAGAGAACCCGTAGTCTTTCGACACTTCCCTGCCGGCAGATTTTTTGATCAGTTCATACACATCCGTCTCCGGAAATTGCTTGTACAGGTCCTTCTTCTTTCCCAGCTCCCGTAATTTCTTCCGCGTTTCATATTTGTTCGGATCGAAGACAAGCGTCTTTCTATAGGAGGTGAGCGCGGCATCCATTTGCGCATCCTGTTCTGAGATCACGGCGTGATTGTTCCAGTAGTTCGCTACAAACGGTGCGATAGTCAGAACAGTATCGCAATATTTCGAAGCTGTTTTATAGTCCTGCTGCTGATAATAGTAGCGGGCCATATCTGTCAGCAGTTCTGTATCATAGGGAAACATTGCCAACAGACGCTTCCAGCACTCCAGCCCTTTCTCCCTCTTCCCCTGCTCCATATATTCCTGCCCTAATTGCTTCAAAAGTGCATAAGAGAAATTTTCGTTCAGGTATTTCTCATACACTCCGAGCGCTTTATCAATGTCTTTATAGGAGTTCTTCTGAACGTTGAACATCATCTGCACAAATGAATAATTTTGCGGATATTTTTCATAGCCATCAAGAACAAGTTTCACTGCTTCGTCATATTTCTTTCTTGCATTCAGGATCTCGATCCTCGTTTTGACGGTTTCACCCGTTTCCCTGTAAAGCTGGATCATTTTCATATAAAGATCTTCTGCCTCTTCGTACTTTTCTTCCTCCAGCATTTGCTGAATGTTAAGCTTGTAGGTCAGCAGGCATTCCGGGTCTTTTTCTTTAAGCCTTTCTATTTCCTGTGAAAGCAATGTTTTATTCTGATCTTTTAACAGGCACTGAATAAATTCAAAACGCAGCAGGGAATTATCAGGGAACTTCTTAACTATCGTTTCGATCGTTTTGCGGGCTTCAAATGCTTTATCATTCCGCAGAAGCGCTTGAGTCAGCAAAATATAGTTGACAGGATTGGCAGGCTGTGCTTTTATTTTTTGCCTGAAATAGGTCTCCGCAAAATGGCTTATTTCTACAGGGTTGCTGTTAGCGGAAGCCTTTACATACGGCTGATAGGAGCTCACTTCTTTCAGCCCGTTGATAACATTACCATTTGCATCGGTTCCCCTGATGATAAAATTTGCTGTCGTGCTATTGGAATATCCCAGCTGCACAAGCACCCGGTTATAGCCTTTATTCAATTTGCAGCTTGCCCTGTAATAGTCGAGTTCCGTTACCTGTTCTTTTGACTCGGACAGGACGAGGGCATCGTTCAACCAGACTTTAAGCGATCCGCTTGCGCCGGCATTCAAAATGATCTCCTTATCATCCGGAGAGTAGATGAACGACTGGGCGAAAATGATCGCGGTATTGTTAGGCACATGATAGTTGACAAACTTCCAGGCATCCCTGTTGCTCGAAGCGGGATTGAACCAGTTGATCGGGGCTTTGTTAACCCCCGAGAAAACCGCCGTTTTTTCCGGATGGGCCAGCGGTCCATGATCTTTATAAAAACCGGTTCCGGACAGATTCTCAAATGGCCCTGCAAACTGCCAGTCGATAAAACTGCCAACCTGGCCCCATTCCGCCATCGCTTTTTCAAATTCATTGGAAGAAAGGTGATGAGATCCTTTCACATAGTGCGCCGCTGCTTTAACCGACCCATTAATACCGGGGTTCTGGAAAATAGTATTCAGCAGTTCGACCTGGCTGGCGGCCTCTTTTTTTCCATAGGCACCAAGAACCGGCTGACGGAACCACATTGCATAGAGATAAGGGTTTGCATCTTTGAGCGGCCGGATGATCTTTTCAGTAAAATCATTTCCCGTCTTCTCATTTCCCTCAAAAGTATGGAGATACACAAGCGTTACATAAGCATCCGTAGCGCAGGCCGGATCTTTCAGCGCTTTCTGGAGATATTCGGCAGCCTTCTTTCGGTCATTCCGGTGGAGCGCTTCCCAGGCTTTATCATAATCATTTGCAAAAACAGAATAGATACAAAGTACAAGAGTACAGACAAAGAATAAGGTTTTCTTCATGATTCAGTGGTGGTTTGGGGCATAAATATAATATACGCTCCCACTAAATCAAAACACCCAAAAAAACCTCGAACATATTAGAATAAAATTAAAATCCGGCGCTCAAGCTTTCCGGCAAACCTTCCTTTCCATTACTCCGGTCAAACTATCACCGGCCGATCAGCGGCCATTAGCGTTCATTCGTGTGATGATATGGGCGGCTACTTTCGCCGTCTTGCCCAATGTATTTTTCATCCAGTCTATATGATCTTTCTGATAAGTGGATAGTTCAGACAGAAGAGCCGTTATACTCTCCGTCGCCTGCAATCCTGTTGCGATCAGCCCTCCCGGTTGCCCCATCGCTTTTTTAAAACCTTCGCTGAATTCAGTGGCCCCCTGCTTCACCGAATTGAGGATAAATGAAGCATTCAGCGCTTTATAGGATGGATAGGTTCCTTCGAAAATGCCTGCGATGGTGTCTGCATACTTCGGATCCTGTTTTGCTCTTGCGATCATTACTTCCAGTATGGTCATCCATAATTTGCTTAAAGATCTATTCCGGGGAAACTGTACCAGCAGATTGGATAATGCGAAATCATAACCAAGCTCTGCATTCACCCGCCGCTGGTAGCTTTGAAGCCCATTTACAGAGAGGTCATTTGCCTGCAGACAATGGCTGATCGTTTCAGCAGCCCACCTTGCGCTTAGCAATGCATACTGGATCCCATCACCACTTAAAGGATTGATCAAACCAGCTGCATCACCCGCAAGCAACACACGATCTCCTATGATGCGGGTTTTACTGTTATAGAAAGTAATTGGCCAGCCCATGATCTTACCCTCCATCTGTCCATTGCCGATCCGCTCACGTATATCTTTATTCCTGGCAATATGATTGATCAGCAATTGCTTTACATCAGCGGTTTTAGTGGGCAGCGTCTTGGAGACCATTGCCATTCCGATGTTGGCACCTGCGGGGCCTTTGGGAAACATCCAGAAGATCCCGGGAAAACTTTCTTCACTGAAATAAATATCCACTCTGTCAGTTGGGCCATTCACCTTTTCATAATAAGCACGAAGACCCACCAGCTGGAACTCGCTGTCTGGTGGTTTGCCATTGAGTTGACGGGCCACTACAGACCGGCTTCCATCTGCACCAACGATCATCTTTGCATTGAGTGTAAAATTTTTTCTCCCTTGTTTCAATTGCGCGATCGCCACTCCCGATCTTATTTCAAAACCCGTCACCCTTGTATTCTCCAGGTATGTGGCACCAGCTTTTTGCGCGGCGGAAACGATCCATTGATCCAGCTCCACCCGCGGAATGATATGTGCGTGAAAGGGAAGATGATCAGGCTTCGAGAGATTGATGATCACTTTATCATTCTTAATGAATAATCCGACCTGCTTTATCTCATTCGTTGACGCAAACTTCTCTGTTTGTGTAATGCCCATGGCCTGCAGTTCTGCCAAAGCGATCGGGCTCACCCCATCACCACAGACCTTATCGCGGGGAAACGACTCAGCATCCACAACGATCACCTTATACCCCTGGCTGGCCAGATGAAATGCGAGACCGCTACCCGCCGGGCCACCTCCCGCGATCAGCACATCGCAGTCATATTTATTCAACGTTCGTACGATCAGCATATAGTATGGCAATTATTAATGAACGACCTGCCCGACCCTGGCAAAGAATGCTAGTAGTCTCGATTGATCATATAAAGAATTATACTTTCAATGAATGATTTATCTTTTGACGATGGAAATCTCGAGAAGATGCTGTAAAATTCTTTCAATGCTCCTCCTGCCATATACTTCGCATTGCGCTTCGCGTATTCAATGCTTTCATACCGGTGCATAAGCGACAGGATCTGCGTGGCCATTTGCTGGTCGCGCTCCCTGATAGGCCGTGATAAAAAATGCATGATCTCTTTGCGCTCGGCGGCTGAACATGCTCCAAGAAGATGGATCAGTATCAGGGTCCGTTTACCTTCTACAATATCCCCACCGATCTCTTTTCCGTATTTCTTTTCTTCCGCAACAAGGTTCAATACATCATCCTGGATCTGGAAGGCTACTCCCATAAAATAGCCGAGTCGATTGAACAGATCAGGATCAACCTTCCCATGCGAACCGATCATCGCACCGATGCGAATGGGATGGATACAGGTATACCAGCAGGTCTTCTTCAGGATCATCCTGTAGTAATCTTCATCAGCAAGATCCTCCCGGTTATCCTGCCGCCAGCCGAGCTCCATTGCCTGTCCTTCCGCCGACTCTATCACCATATGCTGTATCTCCATAAAGATAGCCAGCGTCAGTTTCGGACCAAGCAATTCCCGGTTCTTAAGCAGTGGATACATGGCCAGCGCATTCATCGCATCGCCAACATTAATAGCGATCGATCTGCTGCTGTACTCATGCATTGTAGGGCGATTCCGCCGTGAAAGGCTCTCATCCTCCACATCATCGTGGATCAGGAACGCATTGTGCAGCAACTCCAGTGTCACCGCACTGTTGAGCGTAAGCGCCGGCGATCCTCCATATACGTTACCGGTTGCAATCGCCAGGCCTGGTCTGAAATACTTTCCACCCCGCCCGGGATAATCCGGCACCAGATCATACAAATACTTTCTAGGCTCCTTGTCCGGAATATAGTGAGCCATAGCCTGCGAAGTAAGCCGGCCATACTCTTCGAGAACGGAGCGCATGAGGTGTTCAGACATGGGGGGAGGGGGGTGAAGGGGTGAAGAGTTAAGAGATTAAGAGTTTAAGAGTTTAAAAGTTTAATAGTTTAAGGGTTTAATAGTTTAAAAGTTTAACAGTTATGGTTAGGGCGTTTTGGACGGTGTTGCGATAATTGAGTTTTATGCGATTTAAGGATCTCGATCGTTACAATTATCCTTAGATAGAATTACGAATCCGCCTAAACCGTACGAACCTCACCAAATGCGCTCCTAAACTTTTAAACCCTTAAACCCTTAAACCCTTAAACTATTAAACTATTAAACTCTTAAACTATTAAACTCTTAAACTTTTAAACTCCTTCCCTCTTCCCCTCCCTCTTGTACTTCAAAACTGAGCACCACCTTCACGTCCGGCATCTGTTTTACCGTCAGGATCGAGTTGTATTGTCCCGGTGCACATATGCGTGGCAGTCTGACCTGGATGGTCACCTCTTTTTCTTCACCAGGATTCAATAGAAAGGAAGATGGATCAACGGTCAAATTTTTTACCGGAACCTTTTGGTTATCCGGTCCGGAGAAGTCTGTTTTTTGCAGATCGAGCTGAACAGGTACTTTTATGGTGTCGTCACTCAGCACAAATGACAAGGTGATGGTACTGCCGGCGCTCACAGGGCCATCATGATCAACCATCTGAACAGAACTATTTGCGCCCGGTCTGAAAGCGTCCGCCTTTGCACCCCCATTATTTTCCTTTGACACGGAATCCGTTAAAATCCCAACCTGTTTCGACAATGCAGCTAATGCATCCAGGAAGATATCCAGCGCCTCATGCGTGTCTTTACGGATCCTGTTCATGAGATTCTGACTGTCATCACGCACTTCTTCCACATTGATCATCTTCTTCTCGATGCGCTTCGCGGCAAGTATGCCTGCGGCGATCTCCTCTTCCAGTACATTCACCGCGGAATTGATCACTTTCTGCGCATTATTGAGCATGTTGTTGGGATGCAGACTGTCAAACAACTTGTCTGCTCCTGTTTTGCTCTCCTGCTGTTTACTTCCGCTTTGATTTTTTTTCTTTACCGCCATCAGTACCAGGTTGCGTTGGTGATTCAATAACAGTAAGCTGAACCGAAAAGTGCGCAGGTTCAAATCCTTTTACCTGTACACGCGTGGTATAAAGACCCGGAGCTGCATCAGCGGGAAT
The DNA here is from genome assembly GCF_022012415.1 of Terrimonas ginsenosidimutans. GTDB lineage: Bacteria > Bacteroidota > Bacteroidia > Chitinophagales > Chitinophagaceae > Terrimonas_A > Terrimonas_A ginsenosidimutans. The sequence goes on along the minus strand of NZ_JAKLTR010000002.1, from coordinate 336,773 downwards.
ATCTACAACGATATCGATCGAATGAGATTCACCGGCATTCAGTGTAAAAACGGGTGGAGTAAAATCCATCCTGAAACGCTGCAGAACTTCATCCCGTGCCGGGCCTGTAAAACCTGTGTGTACTAGTTGACACGCCACTGCTTCCTGCTTTATATTATCCAATAGGAACTGAAATCTGACCTGCTGACCGGCCGGCGTTTCTTTTTCCAAAACAAAACTTGGCTGATCAGCTGGAGTCTCTTCAGAAGGATGGTTGTCACTATCCGTTGCAGCGGAATTATTTACCGTCCGCATAAAGCTTACACCAAGATCAACCAGGTTATTGAAATGTTCCAGATTAAGTTTCATGTATTCACCGAACGTATTGGACAGCGTTTCACCCTTCAGGAAGTTGAACCGCTTTGTTCCATCCTGTTTACCTATTTGCTGAAAGAATTTCGAGCTTTCGTTCAGGAACACTTTGTTTGCCTCAACGGATTTATTCAGCGCTTCTTCCAGCGCCTTTGAAAAAGCTTGCTTTTCATTGCTCATTACACAGGAATTTTGTTTGCGGAATAGTTACTGGTTCGCACGCACATCCTTCTTCGGTTCGCAGTAAAAATGACTTTGCCAGCTTTGCCAGCGTAACTGGTATTGTTTTTCATCCTGTGGCTGAGCGGTAACGAGATGATGATCGTTATCGATCTTAAGTGTGAAGCAGATATTCTGATTGATCTCTTTTTCGCGCAGCACAATTTCGGTTGTATAAGTAGCGCCATTGGCAAATTGCCCAAGCTCGATCATCATGACAACTCTTTCAGACCTTCCCGGTTCAACAGTAACCGTTTGCTTGCTCAACTGCGGCTGAAATGGCGCCATATTCCCATCCTGGTCTTTCAGTTCACGCACACCGACCCGGTATGTTTTTATTTTGCTGCAGGAGTTCTTCACCATAAAGGGAATGAGGATCCGTTCATCCTGTGCGGCAATGCGTGTGATCTGTGCGATGCAATGCGGCGGGCATTTTGGTTCAGGCGGACAACAGTTGCAATTATCACTAGTAAGTTTCGGAAGCTTAATGGACGCAGGATTTATATTCTTCACAGACTGGCTGATAGAAGACATATTATTGAGCATTCCATCCATTACCGGCCTGAACGATTGAAGTGAACTATCTGCGATCTTCGACAGCGTATCACTGATCATTGCCTGCAAGCTGTCTGGCTTTGTGGTGTTTTGCATATCGGAAAGGTTTGAGTTTTACTGTGCTTTCACCATATAGGTCAGCTCCTGGTCCCAGAACCTGACATTGCCGCCATAGTCTTTCTTTCCATCACTATTCTTCGGCATGGTGATCTGAAGATGTATCATTTGTTTTGCACCAGGTTCAAGCACCTGGCCATTCTCTTCTATTTCTGCATTGGCCCAATCGGGCAGGTTGGCATGCATGTTTTTTGCCACCTCATCCAAAGCCGACATTGCGCCGCCGGCGCCACCAATGCGCATACCCATGCCAAACGCACGACAGATCAGATCCATATCAAGAGCGGCTATATGTTTGACATCGGGGACCTGAAAAGGAATATTGCCAAGATTGGAAAGCATGAAGACAGCAGTATGCCTGGTACCGGCATTGGTTCCGGTGAACACAAAATGACGCGGGTGAATATCGATCTCGATCACGCCCTGCACAATGATCTTTACCTTTCGTTGCTCGCCACCCACCATGATCGTGTTTTCATATTCACCTGGAGCAGTAAAGGAATCTACCTGGTGCCATACTTCTACCATCTTTGCTTCACCCGGATGGAGCCTGCATGACAAATTCAGTGAGGCATCCATGCCGGCAGTCCCGCGCAGTTGCTGATCCTGCGATAGCGGCAATGATTTTACTTTCAGCGTATCATTATTATGATTGCTGACAAGGATATGTCCTCTCAGGTCACCGGGAGGGCCGTTAAGGATTATCTCTTCGTTGCCGGCAGACAGTTTCTCATGGAAAGCGCCTGATGTTACTCTTACCATTTTGAAATGTTTAGATTTTACAAAGATCACTTTACCCGTTGTTGCCGGTGTTTTGACCGGCAGTATTACCTGTTACATTACCACGGTCCGGGAAAGGCCTTGTGTCCGGTTCGCAACAGTCTGTTGTTTCGCAACGCTCGGCTGCATTGGGAATGTATGGCTCTGTGATCACCTGACCTTCGCCACTTACACAAACGCTGAGCATTTCAACGCCGAAGAGCTTAACACATACATTGGAATAATTAGGAATGCGCATGCGCACTTTCATCATGTCTTTTATATCCTGGAGAGTAAAACGCGGAAGATTGAGTATCTCAACTTTGCTGTCAGTGGCCACCGGCTGATTTGCATCACCGGTAAGCTTCAACACATTGTCTGTCTTTAATTCGCCACTTACTTTTGTTTCAAGACTGCCTGAGTGAATGGCCCCAAATGACCCGGAGAGATTAGTATCGAGACCGCCATCCAGTGTAGTGTCCACATCAAAAGTTGTTTCAGGCCTCAACTTATGGGTAAAACTTGTAGGAATGCTTGGCATGCTCATAGTTGGAGGTTTAGGTTTAACGTATCGTAATTTACACAAATTGATAGTCTGACAACAATATATTTTGATCAAGAAAGCAATATGACATATATGGAGTATCAATAACAGTCATTAAGTAAACAATCGATCAATTGCCTCGCTCAAATGAGGGATGCAACTAACAGATCTGCCGGAGATCATGTGTATGACAATGAATAATTCAAAGAAGAAGTAGCGTGCAGGGATATTCAAAAACGCTTGTTTATAGTGTGAACGATCAACAACGGGTAATACTTTCCGGGAAAGCATCATGCAGGGTTGAGTGGCGTTACTTTTGCACGGATCATCATCTTAGGCATCAGCAGGGATGCTGATTTTCTGGCTCGTGAAGATCATGTTGGCTCATCGATCAAAGAATATGTCCACAACAAAAATATTTATTGCATTAACCTGTTAAACTACCAAGCCACTTCTTCCCCTTTATGCACAAATTTCCCGGTTGCCCCGTTTTCATCGAGCAAAGCCATTTCCAGTATTGATCTCACGCCGTCTTCTATCTCTAATGGCGCGTATGGCCCGCCCATATCCGTTTTCACCCATCCGGGATGAACGGAGTTCACTTTCACCAGCGTGCCCTGCAATAAAGAAGACAAATGAATAGTATAAGTATTGAGGGCTGCTTTGCTGGCATTATAAGCAAAAGTCTTTGGCAGTTCGGGGATCATCGCCTGCATTTGCTGCGAGCCCATATTGGTGGAAACATTTACGATCCGCGGAGCCTTACTTTTCAGCAGCAGTGGTAACAGCCTGTTCGTGAGTAATACAGGCCCAAAGAAATTCACCTCAAAGGTTGCTTTTAATTGCTGCGCGGTAATTGACGCTGCGGAATTCTTCATCAGATCTTCTTCCAGCATCACGCCTGCATTATTGATCAGAATATCCAGATGACCATCTGCACTCAGAATAGTGTCATGTACTTTATTGAACGAATCACTATCCTGCATATTTAAAATGATGATCGCGGCCTGCGAAGGATCAGCTAATGTAGCTTTCACTGTTTTCGCCGCTTCCTCATTACGTACACCCATCCATACAAAATAGCCCAGTTTATTCAATTGCCTTGAAAGTTCGAGGCCCAGGCCACGGTTGGCGCCGGTAATAAGTACATTCTTTCGCATCTGTTAGTTTTTCGTGATTGAAAATTTATACAGCGCGTGTGGAAGAGGATACAAATCTAATCATCCCGTGCCGTGATCCGGATCCGTTCATACAGAAAGATGAGCATTTCAGTAATACGAAACAACCCTTCAGGTTGTTGCAAGATCAAAGCACCTGCACTAACAGGAACAGGCACCTGTTTTAGTCTTTACCTATCATTAAAAGAAAACAGGGATGTTTGACACCCCTGTTTAACTTTATGGATTGGGAACCTGTGGCTCTCCTACTCCGGGGCAATACTTGTGATTGGCATAGCCGTTGTCATTGCAGGTGCACCGGACATTTGCAATACACTCGCAAGGCCCCGAACAAGCAAGACCAATGTTGCTACCGTCTGTGCAGATGGTAGAACATGAACCGTCGGTGAACCCACCAGTGATCTGCCGCTGAGCTGCTTTGCTCAACGGACTTCCCAGTTGTTTCAGTTTTTTCATTCATTTGAATTTAAGATGAAGAATTGCCTGTTTGTGTCAGGCCATACACCCGTTTTCATGCTGGAAACGGACAGCTTTGATCAAAGATCATTACAGACCTGATAGAGGTCCGGTATGTTAGATTGAGGCATCTTCAGGCAAGAGCCGGTCAGGGATATCAGCCGCTTGTGCAACTTCATTAGGCTTTATCAGCGCCAGCAGATCGGTAAATGCATATTCCTCCGGCATCTCACGTCCATTGATAAAGATGGTAGGTGTATGGACGATTGCTGCGTCCCTGTTCCAGTTTCCATGCATCGTCAGGATGCTTCCTACATCGACAGGATCTTCAAGTGGATATTGCTGCCTGAACTTATCAGCATCCATATGCTTATACCAGTCATGCAGCGCTTTTCTTTTGTACTCAATTGATCGGCCATTCAGTACCTGTAACAAGTAGGTTACGGCGACAGTACGCCTGTCTTCTTTCATCTCCGGGTTGATAGAAAAACGTACCGTCACGCCGATCCCTTTAGCTATTGCCAGTTCATGTAAAACATCATGTGCATTTGCGCAGGGGCCGCAATACAGACTACAGGCCACAACGATCTGAGTGGCTGCATGCGAATCTCCCAACTGAAGATCATGTTCCCAGGGCTGAGTGTCTACCCTTCGCTGAAGCCCCAGCATCGAGCGGAATATATTAGTGTTATTCCGGAACCGCTGCAATACATAATTATCTTCTTCCAGCTTTTTCTTATCCTGTATCAGCGGGCGTAAAAATGCCAGCCATAAAGAAGAAACCAGCAGCAATACAAAGGCTGCTTCCGCAAAGGCTGCTAAAGGAGGAATAGTATTAGACAACTCACCGATGGCAGGAATTTGTAAAACAAATTGCACCGACAGGACAAATAGTGTCAGAAGACACAGCCTGCACCATTTCCTGATCACTCTCCATTGATAATACAAAGAAAAAAAGACGAACGGTACTGCCGCGACAGAAAAAGCAGGCACTAAAACGTTCTGCCTCGTGATGAGCAGAAGAAAGACAGTAAAAAAAATAACACCTGCGTCCGTCCAGCTAAACCAATCCAGCAATTTACTACCATGGGACAGGAGCACATTATCACAGGAATATTCCTTGTTGCTTCCGCATAGCTTTTGGACCAATTTACCGGGAACACCCAATTCCTTCTGGAGTATCATCAAGGATAATCCAACGCCCAGGAATGTGGCAACAAGCAGCAATACCTGTTTCACCGGCGAGGTATTATCCACCGTTAAAAGAGACAGGACCAATAACATAACAAAAATAGAAATGGTGGTATTTTTCCTTACCCTTTGCCCCCTGTTGATCTTATCTATTTCCTTATTGGTCCAGCCTTCGGGACGCTCAGCAAAAAGACCAATACCCTCCCAATGTTCAAGCGCACCACCTTTTTGCATCAAAGCAGGATCATTCTTTTGAACAAGGATGAACTGGCCTCCATTTTTGGGAGTGTGAGCCAGAAACGGGAATGGCAGGTCATTCCATGCTGACCTGTCTACCACATACACTGCATTATCAATGGACAGATCATCCAGGATATCAGTAAATGCCAGCATAGACGGGTAATCAGGATGACTAAGTAATTTCTTATGAATATAACTGAATGATACCGGGATCTTCAATTGAGATAACCAGTGATAAAAAGTCTGACTCAACTCATTCTGCATACGTGAAGGTTTGTAAACTTAAAGAAGTGTGCGGCACATGATAACGTCCAGGCAAATACGGACTGCTACCAGCGTGATAAAATTCTTATTTGTTTTTTTACAAACCTGAAGATGCCGGTTGTACTATACAACCAAACGGTAAGTGTTTTTTCTTAATCCAAAACACTGATTTCACGACACGATAAAAAAATCTCGTTATATCATAAAATAATCAACACAAGAGCTACTGCTGGTATTGTTTCATTATCTTAATGCAACCAAGCCCTTTATCTTTTAAACCTTTTAAACTACTCTAACTATGTATGCCGGTGATATTCTAAAACGTCTCCGTTTATTAAAAGGATTCAGTCAAAAAGGAATGGCGAACATGCTGGGTATCTCCCAGCAGGCTTATTCGAAGATTGAAAAAATGGATGTAGTTCACCACCATCGCTTCTTACAGATCACAAAGTTATTATCCTGTTCAGAAAAGGAATTGCAGATCGCGAGAGCCTATTTTGAGTTTGGATCCTGTTGACGCAGCAAAAGATAGCAATCTGTCCGGGGTTGCTATCTTTTGCTTGCAACGAACAAATTTGCCTATAAGAAATAAACAGATCCCCTAAAATCAAAGAATTAAGCGAACATAATGATCAGCTGGCATAAAACCCTAAGCTGCTATTATAAAATGGGACAACTATTACATTGTTATCTTCTTATAACCGGATATTTTTGGAAAAAGAAACGAATGGTTTTCGAAAACGATTCTAAAGAAAGCCTGGGGATATATGATCTCGATAAAGGCAATAGCGATATCGTATTCAATGTGCGGCCGACTGATATGACGTTCATCTGGAATACAGGGGATCGTATGCTTATTACGATCGACAAGATCCCTTACGAGCTCAAAAGAAATCAGGTCATTTTCCTGACCGAATTCCATAAAATTGATCAGCTCGAAATAGAGACGGCCAGAATGGTCAGATTCAACCAGCCATTTTATTGCATCGTTAATCATGACAATGAAGTTGGAAGCAAGGGCTTTTTGTTTTTTGGAGCTTCGGGAATTCCGGTAATCACAATAGAAGAGAGCCTGATCAGGGAATACGAAATGTCCTGGGAGAATTTCATCTCAGAAATGAAAGAGTCGGACATACTCAAGAAGGAGATGCTTCAATCTGTGTTAAAAAGAATGCTGATCCTTTCTGCAAGGATCCTGCGCAAATCGACAAACTTTCACAAGCTGGAGAAAGGCCAGAGTGATATCGTCAGAGAATTCAATTATCTCGTCGAACGGCATTTTGCAGAGCATCATGATGTGGCATTTTATGCATCCAGGCTTAATAAGTCGCCAAAAACATTATCCAACCTGTTTTCGATCATATCAGACAGGGCTCCATTGAATATCATTCATGACCGCATACTGATCCATGCCCGGAGACAGATCAGCTATACGAACCGGTCGATCAAAGAGATCGCCTACGAATTAGGATATGAGGATCTGCAGGCATTCAGCCGCTTTTTCAAGAACAAAGAAGGTCTTTCACCCATTCAATACCGCGAAAGATCCGGCCAGGCTGAGGCCTGAAAAGGAATAATTGACAACAATCCGGGAATTATTCCCTACCCATCCCTGCGTTTTATGAGACAACTTCGCATAACAGATCATACAAACCGCTGAAAATAAACAGTTTTATCATGAACTATTCGAATCTTGCTTTCTCCGACGTAATAAAATCCATCCAGGATAAACTGGGTAGCAGGGACACATATGAACGCGTCGAGAAAATGAGCTATGTTGACGGACTCACTGCCATCGAATCATCATTCATCAGCCAGATGGATAGTTTCTATATGGCGTCGTTTGGAGAAAATGGATTTCCTTATATCCAGCATCGCGGCGGGCCACAGGGCTTTGTAAAAGTGATCGATAAAGAAACGGTCGGTATCGTGGATTTCCAGGGAAACCGGCAATACATTTCTGTCGGCAATATCCAGACAAACCCGAAGGTATCGCTAATCATGGTCTCCTATCCGCTACGGGCAAGGTTAAAGATCTATGCAGAGGCTGAGATCGTGGAACTCGCCGACAATCCCGCATTGTTCGACCTCCTCAAACCGCATGATTATAAATTCCGTCCGGAGCGAATGATGCTGTTTCATATCAAAGCGTACGACTGGAATTGCCCGCAGCATATAACGCCAAGGTATACGATGGAAGAGATCGGGTCTATGTTTGGTAAGGTTGAACCGGGCGTTTAAACATTTTAATCTTTCAACCACTCCCATCTTTTTGCCCAATCGTTGAGGTACGCAGCACGATGCTTCGAAACAGTTTTAGCTCCTTGCTGGGAGCCGATGAACAAAGAAGATTCTTTCCTGTCTGTATACCAGTTCCGGCCAACCTTGTAATCTTCCAAATTTTCTTTTCCTGGCCAGGGTATTACCGCCACATACTGTCCCTTCAGTCCGTTTAACGCTGGAATAGAGCTGATCGTTGAATAACTGGCGGTTTCTGCCTGCTTGGGACTATAGCGTACGGCATAGCGTCCTTGCCCAAGGTAATAGCCCGGCCATTTTTGTCCCGATATCTCCATCTCGAAACAAACTGAGTCAGCAGCTATCTGCAGTGATGGCCCGGTGAAGTGCCATTCAATGATCGCATAGGTAGCCACGGTATCGGTGATCAATGATCGATCTCTGAATATCTTTCTCGGGCTTCTTGCGATCCGGGTAAAGCTTCCACCCCAGCTATCGCCGCCTGGATTGTCGGGGTCTCCATGCTGTAGATACGCGAAAGAAGGAGTGTCGCCCATTTTCAGGTTGCCGCCATAATAGTTGATAAAATCTGTGCCCATGGCGCCACTTCCGTTGATATACTTATTGAAATACGTTTTTGCCTTTAGTTCTTCCGGCGCATCTGCATCCATGAACCAACCGCGGTATGTTGCATTTGCTTCGATCATCCAAAGATCAGGATGGTTGGCTGCGATGTAATGATAAGCATTCGGGCCCCACTTTTTATTCGGGCCTCCGATCCAGTATACCCGGATATTTTTCTTTATCGCGGGTGAATCGTGAAGAGCCTGCGCTACATCTTCCAATCCGCCCCAAACCAGCACCCATAGCGGAGAAGAAGATCTTTTACTTGCGCATTCAACCAGCCATTTCGAACCTTCTGTGGCTGTTGCATAGCCTTTGAACGGCGCGCCGGCGACAGCTCCCTGTTTTGTCAGCCCGCGTAATGACCCGGGTGCCGGATACCCTTTCGCATGCCTGCTAAGCGAGGGAAGATCTTTTTCATAAAGGTTGATCATGTCCACAATGTGCTGCTTCCGGCCCTGAACAAACGAGGTCGAAACGAGTCCTTCGATCGAAAAATCATTTGCATACATCAGCAGGTGGATCATGGATTGATTATCATCCGGATCGGTACCTCCGATATCTGTACTGATAAAGAGACGTGGCTTATGTTGAGCCATACTTTCACTGCTCATTTGCAGAAACACAAGCGCCGCTAATACAGAACCCCGTAAAGTCCTTTTTATAGCCTGAGTGCACAAAATGTATTTCATAAACGCGATACTCTTTTTCATTGATCATTTTTTCCGTTTGCAGAAACAGGCCTGACCCAGTTTGCCTCTTTCCATCCAGTCGGTTTTAAGGGAGAGCAATTTTTGAACTTAATAGCCGCTGACGCTGGCCCGGACACATCAACATAGAGCAATGCTCCTCCCGTATTGAATCTGACATTTTCAAAAAGCATGTTCCTGGCGTCAAGCAGGCTGATCAGGGAATCACTGGTTTCAATGGTGGCGTTCTTCAATACGAATCCATTTACATCCGCAGCTCTGATCAGTTTCGCAGAACGGATGGATATATTCTCAATAAGCACATTTTCAAGCGGCGTTTCTGGTATCGCTGTTGCTTTTATGAACTGACTTGCCTGCTCTGCAATAATATCCCGCGCTGTAATATTTTTGAATTGCGGTGTCAATGGAGTAACGGGCAGTACGGGCAGGCGTTTTGCGAGGTTGCCAACATAAGCAGGGCTACCAAGCATATCCCATTCGAACACCGGTCCAGATAAATTCATCCTGATCCTTTCATAGAAAAGATTTTCTCCTCCGCCACCGCGCGGGCGTCGCGTTTTAAACCTAAGACCTGTACGTGTATGTTCAAACACACAATCATGTACATACAGATTGCGGATCATTGCGGCAGTTTCACTGCCAACCGTCACTCCCCCATGGCCTTCTCACGCGAGGCAGTGCCTGATCACAATATTTTCGCTCGGAATATTTACCCGTTTACCATCTTCCGCCCTTCCTGCTTTAATAGTAAAACAATCGTCACCGCAATTAAGTGTACAATATTCTATCAGGACATTACGGGACGACTCAATGTCTATCCCATCTCCCCGGGGAATTCCGACAGAGTTCACCGTCACACCGCGAATGATCACGCCATCGCAATAGGCCGGCACAATGTTCCAGAATGCTGTTTTTTCCAGCGTAATACCCTCGATATACACATCTTTACAATTGATGGGAGAAATGAACATCGGGCGAAATACAAAATCGTTACCATATCCTTCGAACACTCTGTCTGCAACAGGCTTAGTGTGTGGGACGAGGTCTTCGGTCACGATCGTGTCCCTCGCCTGCCTGCTTATCGATCCTCCTTTTGCAGGTCCGACGAGTTTTCCCTTACCGGTAATGGCGATATGCTGCTGCCCGTTCGCATAAATACACGCACCAAGAGACATCACTTCTACACCTTCAAATCGTGTAAATACCGCCGGGCGATAATCCTCCACTTCGCCGCTGAAATAGATCACGGCACCGTCCTCCAGATGTAAGTTGACGTTGCTCTTTAAGTGGATCCGTCCCGAATACCATTCACCTTTCGGGATGATAACAGTCCCGCCGTTCCGTTGGCTTACTTCATCTATTGCTGATTGAATGGCTGTGGTGTGTTTTCCATTTGATGATGATGCTGCACGGACGGTGATCGTCAATGCAGGGAATAAAGGCTTCTTAAAATCTTTAACAGGAAAGGGCGCTTTCACCGGTGCAATATCAGCAGGAAGTGCATGGGCTCCGACCTGGTTACGATCTGGCGCAGAAGGCGCATATCCCTGCTTCGATGACTGCTGGATAGACCCGCAAGACAGTTGAAGCAGTACGATGGAAAAGAATACAGACCGGATCATCGGAGATATCATCACTCGAGCTATTTTGAATAAAAATAAAGAGAACGCGCCGAAGTTCACCGATTACCTGTGCTGAGAATTGCGAGCTTGCGTCCAGACACTGATCCGCAGCCTGTGGCTACCCTTTATACCAGGCATATAAAAAGTGCACGGTAGCATTTGGACGGAATAAAGGGCTTAATAAGCCTTGCTATACCGCCAGAAGTCTTAACCCAAGGAGATTAGTCCTGGCCAAATGAAAGAAAATGTGAAAAAACCCCTAACTTCTTCCCATTCCCCAACTTCTTGGATACCTTTATTGCCAAATTCGTATGATGAAAAAAATAGCATTGTTCGCCCTCCTGCTTGCATCGCTCAGTCTTCATGCTCAGAAACAGCAATGGAAGCCATTTCATGAGTTCCGCAACCTGATAGATCAGACATACGAAACCGCGGCAAAAGGTCAATTACAACCAGCAAAGGATAGCGCCATCGTTCTGACAGCAAAAGCAAAAGAATTGCAGGCATCCGCTATCCCTCCCGGTTACGACGCCCGCACACTCAAGTCTCTCCTGAAGAAATTGGTCAAAGACACCGAAGCCCTTCAAAGCGGTGTAAGGAAAAGCAAGGACGATACAGACATCAAAACGCTGATCACGCAGGTAAATGCGACCTTCCAGCAAATACAGGCTAAATGTAACGACCAACTTTGGTAACAGTCAACCTGATGGTATTAAAAAGCAGATATTATTCATACTTCCTCTCTGTTACTTTTATCAGTGCACTGATATCGCTGATCCCACAACCAGGCCTGGCACAAAAAAATAACAGACCGGTGGCCACTGCTACCGTTTCTCTCGAATTCGTTCATACAGTTGGAACACGGGAATTCTCCCCGGACAGCATTTATAAAAATGACTTTGGCGAATCCTTCACTGTAAGCAGGTTCAGGTATTATATCAGCAATATTCAATGGCACAACCGGAAAACAGGCAAGCTATACAAAACGCCGGCCAGCTACTTTTTGATCGATGAAGCGGAACCATTATCAAAACAGATCGATCTGAAAGTACCAGCGGGACAATACACGTCCTTATCGTTTCTGATCGGCGTTGATAGCCTGAAAAATATAAGCGGAGCACAGGATGGCGCTCTGGACCCGATCAATGGAATGTTCTGGACATGGCAAACCGGCTACATCATGGCCAAACTGGAAGGCTCCTCTCCCGTTTCCAAACTACCCCGCAACATGTTTGAATTTCATATCGGCGGGTTCAAAGGCCCCTACAATGTGTTGCAGCGCGTCGAAATCCCAGTAACAGAACGAATGCCCATCATTACAGGAAGCAAACAGTCAACTATCCGGATCTCCGTTGATATCAATAAATGGTTCAATGGAAAACATCCATTGCCACTATCAAAACATACGGCATGCATGACGCCCGGCGAGCTTTCCTTGCAATATGCGGAAAATTATATCACCATGTTCAACGCAGCGGAAGCACAATAATGCGCGCTACGATCATCATATTATCGCTGGCCGTTCTGGTGATGCTTGGTGCTTTTAGCATACAGGCCTTCGTTACAAAAGAAAATCTCATTGGAACTCCCGTAAAACAGATCATTCCTGATGGATTCCCCTCCCCGGTATATAAATTCCAGGATAATCCACTTACAAAGGAAGGCATCGCCCTCGGAAGAAAACTTTTCTATGAGGGGCAGCTCTCCAGAGATGGTATAACATCCTGCGCGTCCTGCCACCAGCAATTTGCCGCCTTCTCAGATTTTGAGCATCCGCTTAGCCACGGATTCAATAATGCCTTTACGATCCGTAATGCGCCGCCTTTATTCAATCTCGCCTGGCACAAAGAACTGCATCTCGATGGCGCCATCAACCATATCGAAGTGCAGCCACTGGCGCCATTGCTGGATACAAACGAAATGGCCACAACGATCGACAGCATCCTGTATAAACTGAATGCTGATCCGCAATACCGTTCAATGTTCAAAGCTGCTTTTGGTGACACGAAGATCAATTCACAACGAATCCTGCGGGCACTGGCCCAGTTCACCGGTACCATCGTTTCAGCCAGTTCGCGATACGATCGCGTTAAAAAAGGGAAAGACAGGTTCAACGACTTCGAGCAACGCGGCTATGAATTATTCCAGTTGCATTGCAACAGTTGCCATGCGGAACCATTCTTTACAGATTTCAGTTATAGAAATATCGGATTGCCACTGGATCCCACCATCAACGATTATGGCCGTATGCGCATCACCGGTCTACCGGCAGATTCACTGAAATTCAAAGTACCGTCTCTGCGGAACATTGCACGTACCGCACCATACTTTCACGATGGACGCACCTGGGGATTAAGTATTGCCACCAATCATTTCAGCATGGCGACACCTGACCCGAATACGGACACGCTGATCATAAACAGCAAACCGCTCGATAAGGCACAGATCCAGTACATCACGTATTTTCTCCGAACGTTGACCGATTCTGTACTGATCAAAAACCCGTCACTATCAGACCCCGCCTTCAAACCATATGAACATATTCGTTAAAACTCATGCCACAGATTAACCAGGATGATACAGCTATATTATGAACAGGTCGATAACAGCAAAAACATCCCTTATGATCTCTTATTACTGGCAGATGAAACCATTGAAGCTATCAACAAATATGTTTTCGGATCAGAGTTCTATCTCGTCAAAAATGACCATCAATTAATTGGAGCATTCTGCCTGTCTCCGATCAGTAGGCAAACAATTGAATTAAAGAACATCGCCGTCCTTCCGGAATTCCAGCGAAAAGGGATCGGCAGTATCATCATCGGTTATATAAAGGAGATCTGCCTGACCCGGTACCCGCAAATTATCGTTGGCACACCCGATTCTGCGGCTGCGCAAATCCAGTTCTATGAAAAGAACGGATTCAAAAGATCTGGTGTCAGAAAAGATTTTTTTATTCAGCAGTACGACGAACCCATATATGAGGACGGCATTCAATTAAGAGACATGCTTTTATTAACATACAAGTTCTGAGGTAAAAATACTGGTCACATTCCGGTCTTATGATCTTAACAGGCAGTAAGGTATCAGGTGCAAACTCGGAGGATGAGGTGTTCAGTTTATGTTACAGTTCGTCAATTCAACATAGTACTTCCGTTATTTTCCCGGGAGATCCTGTGTTTTTCCCATGGATTCCCTTTTACATACAATGATATTTACAGCAGAGAAATTTCTTAGTCACCGTCATTTTCAGGACTGGTGGAGGAGGGCAGTCCTGAAAAGGGCGGTGCGTTTTTTTTCATTTATTAGTATGATCAAAAAAGGAATAGTGAGATAGGAATTGTGGAATTATACAAATGAAAAGTGGGCGACGACAGTCAAACGCAGCAATGCGGTTGCTGTCGTATGCCCATTTCTGGCCTGCGCGCGCGCGGCAAATGGATCGTAATGCGCGGCCGTGAACGCATCGTCGCGCGGCGGGAATATTAGCCCGCCCCCGGGGAAGCGTAGCCCCCGAGACTTACCAAACCTTTTGCGAGACATCAACCTATGGAACCTTTGAAACCCATTAAACCTTCGAAACCTGTGCAACTTTCCGCCCTTCAAACCTCCCATTACACCAACTGCTTGTCTCCTCAGCCTGATAGCATCGAACCGGGGCTGCCATTGGTCACGGAAAACACAAAAACGCCTCCCGATCAGGAGGCGTTGATATAAATTGATATGGAACTTCCTTATTTGATCAAGCTTCACAGCTCTTGCAGCTCACCAAACTTGTAACCATTTCTTTTGACACGCTCTGGCTGCGCTGGTAATACAGGGTTTTGATACCCAGCTTCCATGCTTCGATCAGGAGACGGTTCACATCCTTAACAGGAACATCCGAAGGAATGTTTAGGTTCAGGCTTTGAGACTGATCCACATATTGCTGACGGATGGATGCCTGTTGAATGATCTCCAGCTGGCTGATCTCTTTGAATGTCTTGAATACTTCTTTCTCTTCCACCGTCAGCTCTTTCAGGTGCTGCACACTTCCATGATTCAGCATGATCGTGCGCCAGGTATCTTCATTATCGATACCTTTTTTGATCAGCAATTCTTTCAGGTACTTATTCTTCCGCATGAAATTACCTTTCGACAACCCCGCTTTAAAATAGTTGCTGCTGAATGGCTCAATACCGGGCGATGTCTGACCAAGGATTGCGGAAGAAGAGGTAGTTGGCGCAATCGCAAGGACGGTAGTATTTCTCCGGCCATATCCCTTTAACAGATCGGGCTCACCATAGATCCATGCCAGGTCTTTACTTGCTTTTAATGCTTTTTCCTGGATATCTTTAAAGATTGAAGCCGTTAACTGTTTTGCTTTCAGGCCTTCGAAGGGGATCATATTCTTTTGAAGATAGGAATGCCAGCCTAATACACCCAGGCCGAGCGCACGATGTCTCTTCGCAAAAGTGTTCGCAGCTTTCAGGTAGAAATTATCTTCTGTCTTTGCAATGAACTCCTGTAACACGGCATCAAGGAAGAACACAGCCAGTCTTACCGCGTTGGTATCTTTCCATTCATCGTACAACTCGAGGTTCATGGAAGACAGGCAGCAGATGAATGACTCATCTTCTGTAGATGGCAGCATGATCTCGGAGCATAGATTGCTGGCGTTGATCGAAAGATTGGCGTCTTTATAAACCTGCGGCTTATTACGATTCACATTGTCTGTAAAGAAAATGTAAGGAAGACCTTTCTGCTGACGGCTTTCAAGCACTTTCGCCCACACTTCTCTTTTCTTCATATCGCCATCGATCATATCCTGCATCCAGTAGTCCGGAACACAAACTCCGTTGAACAGGTTTTGGATCGGATGACCAATATCTTTAATAGACAGGAACTCCTCGATATCACCATGATCGATATCCATATAGGCAGCGAATGCACCACGGCGAACGCCACCCTGGGAGATCGTATCCATCGCCGTATCGAACAAACGCATAAAGCTGACTGCACCACTGCTCTTTCCGTTATCAGTTACAGCGCTTCCTCTTTCACGCAATGAACCAAAGTAAGCAGACGTACCGCCACCAAGTTTCGTTTGCATGATCACCTCACCAAGCTTATGCGTAATGCCTTCAATATTATCAGGAACATGAACATTAAAGCAGGAGATCGGAAGACCTCTTTCTGTCCCCATATTCGCCCAGATAGGTGAGCTGAGGCTCATCCATCCTCTCTCGATCATTTCCTTGAACGCATCTTTCAATTCAGGTTTATATAAACGCTGAGCTGCAGCAGAACAGATCCGGTCTATTGCACCCTCTACCGTCTCTCCTTTCAAAAGGTATCCGCGGTTGAGTATCTGCTCACTCTCTTCATTCTTCCACCACAGTTTTTCGTGTTCATATTTACCAGCTATATCTGGCAGCTGATCAACTGCGGGCTCTGCTGACTCAAACAATGTTGTCATACTAGTAGATTTAATGGGTTTTGACTATATAATGGAGAAAGTATATTAAAAAAGATCGTGTGCCGAAATGCTCTTATCAAATTTCGTGTATTCAACCGGGCGTTTCGCAAAGAAATCGTCCAGGCTATTGGAGAATACTTCTTCTTCAAACCAGATCATCGGCCGGATATCATCCGCACTTAAATTAAATATCGGAGCAACCCCGATCTGCTCCAGGCTGTCATCTGCACGCTTCTTCATGAAATTGACAAGATTCTTCTTACTGATCACATCAATATCCCCGGCACTGAAGATCCAATCAAGCATGCGCGTTTCCGTAATAATCGATTGCTGAACGATCGTGCGGACATGTTCGATCATCGCCGGTGAAAAGACCTCAGGATATTCTTCCTTCAGTTTATTCACCAGGAATATACCCGCATTTGCATGAATTTGCTCATCCACTGAAGTCCAGGCAATGATATTGCTCACATTTTTCATTAAGCCTTTAAAGCGCGTGAACGCAAGAATGATCGCAAACTGACTGAACAGGCTTACATTCTCAATCAGTAAACTGAACAATATGAGAGACGAAATATATTCTTTCTTATCATCGGATTTTGCATGCTGTAAAGCGGATGACAGGTATCCGATCCGCTCACGCACTACGGGCACTTCAAGCAGACCTTCAAACTGGTTATTATAACCCAACACTTCCAGCAAACGCGAATAAGCTTCTGAGTGACGGAACTCGCACTCTGCAAAAGTGGAACCAAGCCCATTCATCTCGGGTTTTGGAAAATGTTGATAGAGGTTTCCCCAGAAAGATTTTACCGCAACTTCAATCTGCGCGATCGAAAGAAGACTGTTCTTGATAGCCGACTGTTCTTCGGGAGACAGATGAGCATGAAAGTCCTGTATATCGGCTGTAAAATCTACTTCCGAATGAACCCAGAAAGATTTGTTGATCGCCGCAGTGAACTGAAGAACCTCAGGATATTCGAACGGTTTATATTGAATTCTTTTATCAAATAAGCCCATAGCACAATAATTTTAGCTGTCACGTCCGTACAGCGCAGAAACCTGTGCTGGCAGATCATGACCTATTAACAAAGGGGAATAAAACGCCGTGTAGCTTGATAAAGTTCACGATAAATTAAATCCCGGGAGGTTAAAGAAATTCACAGAATGTGTATAATGAAATGTGTGTGTTACACAAATATGACGGGTGTACTCCCGGAGGCCGGAATGGGATTGGGCAGACAGATGTTATGAAAGATCATCTGCTAATGTACTGGCTTTAAACTCAGTATGTTTTAGCAAGAAACCGCTTAAAAAACATTTTTATTCCTCATATATAACTCCCGAGCCTGGAGTCTCCTTCAGTTCGATCCGCTTCAGCTGCGGCAAAGCCGGTTTTAACCGCTGCCAGATCCAGAAAATGACCTTTTCTGCGGTCGGATTTTCGAGCCCTTTGATATCATTCAGGTATTTGTGATCCAGCTCATCCACGACGGGTTTTACAACGGCTTTCAGATCGCCATAGTCCATCACCCATTGTTCATGCGCCTTCGCCTCCCCTGCCACACACACTTTCAGCAAATACGTATGTCCGTGCAGCCGCCTGCATTTATGTCCCTCAGGAACATTTGGCAGAAAATGGGCTGCATCAAAACTAAATTCTTTATATATGATCATCATGGGCGACAAACTTCGGATACCCCCTGCGGGGAAATTATGATCGGGGTCAGTAATTGTATTGATTGTGATATGGCCGGCGAAAATGAGCGGAAAGGGGAACCGAGACTGCCCCGGGGGCAATAATCCGTGCAACAGGAGGAGATCGAATATAATTATACCCCGGCGGCACGTGTCACCACCGGGATATCGTAACGGATATTATTCAGCAACAGGAATTGCTTTCCTTTTGCGGATGCCTTGCTGTTCAAGCATTTCGCCAATCCTGTTCACCATATGAATAGATGCTTCGATCTCGTCTTTTCTGATCGCTACACTCTCGATATTAAAACCGAATGGGATGGAACGTTCACTGCAATAAGTGATCATTTCTGCCGCGATATCGAGGCAAATGCCCACAGACCTGTCCAGCATATTCTCTGCATTCTTCAATTCTTCTTTCATCTCATCAGGAATATGGATACCAAGCCAGTCCATGAATTCAAGCGTTTTCAACGAACCACATGCAGTAAGTGTGAAGATGATCGTCGGTACGGCAGTGGATTGCTCCCTGCACGTACAGCCCAGATCATCGATCATTTTCCTGGCATAGTCAAGATTAAAAACACATTGAGAAATAAAGTATGATACCCCCCAGCTGGCTTTCTCCAGGATACGCTTATCCTCATCATTCAATACAGCATGTCTTTCCGGGATCGTAACGGCGCCCACAACAGACGAACTGCTGTTCTTACTCCAGATCTGATACGCTTCGGTCAATGTGGTCTTCACCGCAAAATCCGGCGCAGGGATGCCGACAAATACAGGATAAAACTGATGCTGATGGAGGTCGTCTACCCAGGCAGACAATTCTTCCTGTGAAAATTTACCCGCCGGGCGATAAATGATCTTTGGCAATTGCAGCCCCTGCAGGTATCCGCTTGCAAACTCAAATGGATCCCATGCGGTGATATAGGGAAAAGGCCTTTCAACCGAAGTTCGGGCCGACTCGTCCTGCACATCATAAACTATCAGCGCATCGATGTCCAAAGGCATGATCCTCGCTATTGTTTTCTCAGCGATCTCAGCAATACGCTGGTGATTTGTTTCAGACTTCTTTGGCGGGGTGATCCCGTAGGTTAAAATGCCGGACTCTCCGGATCTGATCTTGTTCAGGAACATAAGCAGTGGTATCTATATATTTTTTGCCTTGTTAACCGGGCAATTCCGCTAAAATACTGCGCAGTTGATTGCTTACCAAATCGGGAACACGAATTATGCGTTCCATGCAAAAGGGTTCAATAATTACCTGACACGGGTTGTACTTTTTTTATTTACGTTATCTAACCGCCGAGGCTGGTCTTCGTGCGGGCCTGCCTGGCAGCGGCAACCATGTTCTCCAGCGCTGCTTTGGTTTCCGGCCATTTACGTGTCTTCAAACCGCAGTCGGGGTTCACCCAAAGATGTTGAGCCGGCAAGAGATCCGCTGCCTTTGCCAGTAGCGAAGCCATTTCATCTATGCCCGGCACCCTCGGCGAGTGAATATCATACACACCCGGTCCGATCTCATTCGGATATTCGAAATGCGCGAATGCCTGAAGCAACTCCATTTGTGACCGCGAAGTCTCAATCGTGATCACATCTGCATCCATAGCGGCAATATGTTCGATGATGTCATTGAACTCACTATAGCACATATGCGTGTGGATCTGCGTCCTGTCTTCTACACCACTGGCGGTGATACGGAACGCATTGACCGCCCAGCCCAGATAAAATGATCGGTTTGCTTTCCGCAATGGCAAACCTTCCCTGATGGCCGCTTCATCGATCTGGATAATTCCAATGCCCGCACGCTCCAGCGCGACCACTTCATCACGGATCGCAAGCGCGATCTGGTTAGCGGTAATATCACGCGGCTGATCATCCCGCACAAAAGACCACTGGAGTATCGTGACCGGGCCGGTCAGCATACCTTTCATCGGTTTGTTCGTCTGCGAAGCCGCAAACCTGGTCCATCTTACCGTCATATTCTTAGGCCGGCTGATATCTCCATAGATCACGGGAGGCTTTACGCATCGGCTGCCATAACTCTGTACCCAGCCATTTTTGGTAAAGAGGAATCCATCCAGCTGCTCACCAAAATACTCTACCATATCATTACGTTCGAATTCACCATGCACCAGCACATCCAGCCCGAGGTCTTCCTGCCAACGGATCGCCTCGACAGTTGCCTGTTCGATGGCCGCATCATATTGCTCAACCGTCAGTTCGCCTTTTTTGAGCTTTGCCCTTAACTCACGGATATCATCTGTCTGAGGAAAAGAACCGATCGTTGTAGTAGGAAATAAAGGCAGCTCAAAACGTTCACGGTGCAATTGCTGACGAACCGCGAAAGCGCTTTTTCTTTGTCCATCTGCTTCCGTGATCGCAGCAACACGGCCCTTTACTGACTGTTTGTGAACCCTCTGCGAAGAATGCCTGCTTTCGATCGCTTTCTTATTTGCCTGTAGTAATACATCATTTCCTTCAGCCACCTGTTTAAGCTCAGCAACTTCATTTAGTTTTTGTTTCGCAAAAGCCATCCAGCTCCTGACCTCCGGATCCAGCGCAGTCTCCAGTTCCAGGTCAATAGGGCTGTGCAGCAGGGAACAGGACGGCGCGATGATCACACGATCTGTTCCTAATTTGTGTATCGATTGATTGATCAGGCCAAGCGCCTTTTCATAGTCATTTTTCCAAACGTTACGACCATCCACCACGCCGATCGAAAGCTGAAGATCAGGCGGGATCAGCGCCAGCACCTCATCCAATTGTTCCGGAGCGCGCACAAGGTCAATATGCAAAGCCGCTACAGGTAAATTGACGGCCAGCTGTGTATTATCGAGTAAAGCTTCAAAATAAGTAGCCACTAAAACCTTGATCCCGCCTGCATTTGCCGCTATGGCGCGATAAGCCAGTTCAAACGCTTCCTTTTCTTTTTTGGAGAGATCCAGCGCAAGACAGGGTTCATCCAGCTGGATCCATTCAGCTCCCAGCTCCTTCAACCGGCCAATGATCTCTATGTAAACAGGAACAAGTTTTTTGATCAGATCGATTCGCTCGAATCCCTGTTCTTTTTCTTTGCCAAGCAAAAGATAACTTACCGGGCCGATTAATACAGGCTTGGCTTTCTTTCCCAGTATGCTTTTTGCGCTCTTATATTCGTTGAAAATATTTTCATTGGAGATGTTGAACTCCTGACCCGCGGTAAATTCTGGAACGATATAATGATAGTTCGTATCAAGCCACTTGGTCATCTCCATTGCCGTAATATCAAGCCCGTTCTTCTGATAACCACGGGCCATGGCAAAATACAGATCGGTCTCGCTATCCGTTCCTCCCGCTGCCAGCACGGGCGAATACCGTCCGGGTATTGCACCAAGCAATACGCTTGCATCAAGTGTCTGATCATAGAAACTAAAATCGTTACACGGGATCAGATCTATGCCTGCATCCAATTGTGTTTTCCAGTTATCTTCCCGGATCCTGGCTGCAACCTCTTTCAGCTGGTTCAGATCGATCTTGCCTGCCCAATATTGCTCAGATGCTTTTTTGAGTTCTCTGTGACCACCAATCCGTGGATAGCCGAGATTTTGCGTTAGCATGTTGCGTAAAGTTTAATGAGTTGTTACTTTAAATGATATCAAAACAATGTTCTTAGTTAAGCATTTCGCCGAAGGCTCTTCCGATGGTCCATGATCATTGAAATACTGAAGAATAGTCGCGCGACAGTCCACGATTTACACATGGTTCCCTTTTAATTCAGGTGAAGCCGGAAACCTTTACCAATTGGGTTCAGGACGGAAAAACAAATGCCGGCATCTATCTAACAGAACTAAATCCCGGACAAATGTATTTTATAAGACTAATAAACTTATTATCGGCCAAATATTCAGTTGAATGAACTGCAATTACCTAATTTTGCCATCGATTTAACGGCAACGTTTGCCGATTGAACTGATCACCAGAAAATTATTCTATGACAGAAGAGCTGGATAACATTGACCGGCAATTATTGAAGATGCTTGGCGAAAATTCCAATCACACGATGAAAGAACTTGCCGCCAAAGTAAACCTCTCCGCATCTCCGGTATTCGAGCGGGTAAAGCGGCTTGAAGCAAATGGGTTTATCAAGAAGTATATTGCACTGATCGACGCAGAGAAGCTGAACTACGGGTTGATCGTATTCTGCAATATCAGACTCAAGCAACATGATAAAAGTATCGGTCACGAATTTGTGACGGATATCCTGCGGCTGGATGAAGTGGTTGAATGCTACAACATCTCCGGCGACTTTGACTTTCTCCTGAAGGTTCATGCCAAAGACATGAAGCATTACCAGGAATTCGTATTCAATAAACTCGGCTCGGTGAAAAGCATTGGAAGTACTCACAGCACATTTGTCATGTGTGAGAATAAGCATTCTTATAACATCAATCTTTAACCGAGAGCCGTTCCGCATGCTTTCTCATGTCCTTTATGCTTTTCATTGAACAAACCGGAGGTGATAAGAAGGTCACGAACTGCTAGATAGTTTGTCTCACTGTAGGTTTGAGCTGGTGCATTTTAGAACATTGATCGTATCAAAAACGGACACATTGATCTATGCCTTTCTCTTCCCAACTTGAAAATCAATTAATTAAAAATTGGTACCGACTTTGGATAAGTTTGTCACCGATCAAATTCCAATGTTGTTTAGTTAAGAGATCTTTCTACACTAGCTCAATGGCCGACAGCCGGGTGCCGCATTTGGATGGAAGCTATCGCGGCTAATTGGTATAGGGTATTGACACTAGCAGGTATATGTATTTTCGGCCAACGGCCATCGGTCATCGGACATCGAATGAACTTTCGGGAAAATCCTTCACTAAACGACATTGGATTAAATTCACTGTTACAAAAGAAACCAGCTGCAGCTATGTCAACCAACTTCTTTACAACAACGTTCCGTTTTCTCTGGAAGCGTAAGGGATTTTCGTTTCTGAATATTTTTGGACTCGCCATTGGCATTGCAGCAAGTCTGATGTTATTTCTAATAATCAGGCATGAATTATCGTACGAAGATTTTCAAGAGAATAAAGATCGTCTTTACAGGGTAACAGCGAGTCAGTATTCCAAAAGCAATAATGAAGTAAGTTTACGAACCGCCGGTATTGCAATGGCTCTGCCGGAGGCGCTGCGGTTGGATTTCCCGCAACTGGAAAATATCGGTGCCCTTTGGCAGATCGGGAGCGCTCAGGTATATATACCGTCTGAAGGCATCGGCGAAGAAAAAAAATTCAAAGAACCTGGTGGCATGTTCTGGGCTGAAGCCGGGATCTTTGATATGCTCAGCGTTAAGTTCATCGCCGGAAACGCTAAAGCACTGACAGAGCCGAACAAGGCCGTGATCACAGAAAGCCTTGCCCGGAAATATTTTGATAACGCGTCGAATGCCATAGGAAAAACCGTCCAACTCTGGTCGTTCAGAATCCCGCTGCAGGTAGTTGGCGTGTACCAGGACCTACCTTCCAATACCGATATTCCCATTCATTTTGCCGGGTCCTTTCCTACCTTAAAAAATGCCGCTCCTGGCCTGTATTCTCCTGAAAACCTCTGGAGCTCGCTGCGCCGGCCAGCTGAGTGCTTTGTGATGGCCCGCGAAGGACATCAGATCGTGGCATTGCAATCCCAACTGAACACGTTTACCAAAAAATATTTGAAAGACACCAAAGACCTGAGGACTGAGCTGAACTTTCAGCCACTGGCATCCATGCACCTGGACAAGAGTTTTGAAACCTATGGAGAAAACGGGCTATCAAAAAGGGAGCTATGGTCGCTCAGCCTGATCGGAGTTTTTCTTTTACTGGTAGCCTGTATCAATTTCATTAACCTGACCACTGCGCAATCTGTTAATCGCGCAAAGGAGATCGGGGTCCGGAAGGTATTAGGCGGGAACAGGAAGCAACTGATGCAGCAATTCCTGCAGGAAACGGCCTTGATCACATTCATAGCAGTTGTGCTGGGATGTATTCTCACCTGGATCTTCCTGCCAATGATGAATACACTGATGAACAAAGACCTTTCATTGAATTTTGCGCAGTATCCAGAGATCCTCGTTTACCTGTTCATCACGGCAACCGTGGTGACGCTGCTTGCAGGCATTTACCCTGCGCTGGTACTGTCCGGTTTCAAACCGATGATGGCATTCCGGAGCAAGACCGCGGCCACCTTATCGAAAGGAATTTCGCTCAGACGAGGACTGGTCGTATTCCAGTTCGTGATCGCGCAGCTATTGATCATCGGAACATTTGTAGTGGTAAAACAAATGAACTATTTCAGAAATCAGCCAATGGGTTTTGATAAAGAAGGGATCGTCCTGATCAATCTTCCCAGTGATAGCACCCTGAAAGCGAGATACCCTGCGTTGAAAGCGCAGATGCTCCAGGTTAGCGGAGTAACCAATGCCAGCCTTTGCATGGATGCACCTACCAGCGAATGGCCCTATACCAGCGGGTTTGTATTTGACAACGATGTGGAAGAAAAAGGATACGATATAGGGTGCCAGCTTGCAGACACGAGCTACCTCTCGACATTTGGCATCCAGCTGATCGCAGGCCGCACTTTGTTCCAAAGCGACACCCTGAAAGAAGCGCTCGTAAATGAGCTGTTCGTCAAAAAACTGGGATTCAAATCACCACAGGACGTGATCGGCAAAATGATTGCGCTGAGTAACTGGAACAGAAAGATCCCGATCGTCGGGGTGATCAAAGACTATAATAACAAACCTTTCCGCGACGAGCTGACTCCACTCATGATCACGACGGAATACAATACCTACGAGTGGATCGCTGTCCGCATGAGAACTGATGGAATGAATGCGACAATGGAAGGCGTCAGCAAACTCTTCACCAGCTTCTATCCTACCTATTTATATGATCCCGTATTTTTAGATGAACGCGTGGAAAGATTCTATCATAATGAAGCGCTCACCGCTCAACTGTTCAAGATCTTTTCCTTTTTAGCCATCCTGATCTCCTGCTTTGGGCTGTATGGACTCGTATCATTTATGGCAGTTCAAAAAACAAAAGAGGTCGGCATCAGGAAAGTCCTGGGAGCCTCGCTGACGAACATCGTGTACATGTTCTCCAAAGAATTCACCTTCCTCGTGATCATTGCCTTTATAGTTGCAGCGCCGATTGCCTACTATTTCATGAATAACTGGCTTGCCGGGTTTCATTATCACATTAGTATCGGCGCTGGCGTTTTCATACTGACAATACTATCAAGCATAGTCATCGCATGGCTGACGGTCAGCTATAAAGCACTGAAGGGTGCACTGGTGAACCCGGTAAAAAGCCTGAAAACAGAATAAACTGTTAAGGCAAACACTCAAACGGAAGGAAGATCGCACACATCATTCAATAATAACGCCCGCAGGCTATGCGGGCGTTATTATTATTTACCAGGTAAAAGGATTATCCACGATACCATTGCAGCACCAACCGGTCATGCAAACAATTTCCTGTCCATGATCTTTCTTGTATTCGTATAATCTTCCTCCCACCACGCTTTTTCCGCTGCTGTCCGCGGAGGTTTTGACAACACGATCTCCATTCTTGCTTTCGCTGCCTGTTCCTGTATTACACGAAAGTGATAATGATCGAACATGGCCAGTGATGCAATGGCATAAGAAGTGGCTATACGTCGATCTTCTATGAGCCAAAGGTTTTCACCATTCTTCCCGTCAGCAGCTTTTGAAAAATTATACGAGCCTGTGTAAACCCGGGCTGAAGGCTTGTTAAAGTCAAGCACAAGGAACTTATGATGCATACGCACCCCACTGCCGCCGTCTACCTCCCGCTTAAACGCGGTGGGAAGATTTTTCTTCAAAGCAGTTGGACTCACAACCGATGTTTTCCCATCCGGCCTGGTCAACTCCAGCCCGCCGACCTTTTTATCCGCCAGGCCGTAACAAAAGATCTGATCGTCGTCCTTTATCTGTTTGATCGCCTCTTTGATCGTTCCTGGCGTTTGATTAAGAAATGCAAGCGAAAAGAAAAGACTGGAGTTTACAGCATTGATGTCCTGTGCTATTTTATCCAGTACAGAATTAGCAGTATTGTGCGGTGAGAAACAAACCTTCGCTTTTATTCCGGTCAATCCCAGATCAGACCACTCCGCAGAGCTGGATTTTGCAAAAACAGACACCCCGTCTCCCTGAAGCCAGTAGTTCTCAAATGCAACAGCAAATGGTTTGATCGCTTTCTCCCCATGAACCACCACGGCATTATTACTTTGAACAAATAACCCGCGCCATGAGTAATTGGTAGAGCCGCCGAGCGCCGCCCTGATCTTTTTACCGTCAACAATGATCATCTTATTATGCTGCAGCCCACCTGCATGCTGACGGATCACATTTTCATTTCCGGCAGACAGCTTCAGGATCTTCTCAGCCTGATTTTCGCCGGAGCCGGTTTCGCCATGATCGCCATCATTGTCAATAATGATCTTAAGCCTGTTGCCAAGCTTTTCTAGCTTACGCACAATGCTCCCCTCGCTCAGATCATATGCAATCACCTTTACCTGTGCTGTCTGATCTGCAATTGCCTGATCAAGCAGATCATTGATCACCTGGCGGGCTTCGAACCCCATCCAGGCTAACGCTTCCCCGGATTTAGGATGCGTTGGCTGAAACCTTATTCCCTCTTTGGAACTACCCGGAATAAGCGTATTGACCTCCTCATTGGTTGAGCAATATCTTTCTGCAAAAGCCTGAGATGAAACAAACCCACGCGTATATGCGATATTGAGTTGCTTAGGATACGTTTCCCTTCGAAGCTGTAGCTTAGCCTGCTGTGACTTTCCATAAGTGAGTTGATCATCTTTATCCATAAACACTGGTGTAACTTTATACGTATACAGGCCTTTCTTTTCCGGATTCATAGGAAAATGAACCCACCGGAATTTCTGAAACGGAGATAAGAGTGACGATTTCCGGGAAGCAGACACCACTCCACTATCTTTGAAGGAGATCCTGTTAGATAACGCAAAATATTTATCACCGCCCGGTTCTTTGTACTCTATTGCAAAACCTACAAAGTCTTTTGGTGGCTTTTTGCTATTCTTCCAGTTCATGGCAATTAATGCCATTCCGTCCCCGCGATGGATCTTTAATGTAAATAAGGCTTGTGAATTTGTACCCACAACCTGAAAGTCTTTTTGGCTCATAAAAAGTGATTAAGGTTTAATAAATATGGTAGAATACAAGAGGGAAAAGGATGATCACAGCTACCTGGGATTTGTCAACAGACAAACGGTCTCAGGATACTTGATACGCACCGGCCCCACACATTTGTTAAGGAATAAATACTTTGAGACAATGACCATTAACGCACAGAGAAGACCGGGACAATAGAACGTTCAACCGGATCCGAATTAGCGGGTTATAATAGGGCGAGAAGATAAAGCGAATGTATATAGATTTCCGCGACTGACATCATCGTAAAAACACCTGATTTATACAGCGTGTATATAGCCGTTTATGATCACATCTTAGACATAATCTGATCAAACATTCAGGTAAGATCGCAAATCCTATTGTTTGATTTCTTTCAGCCACATGACGATCACGATGGTAATAGGCAGCGCTGACATGGCCAGCGCGCCGACCATTGGTCCGGTTTTCTTTGTAAGCAACAGAAAAATTGCGATCGCTATATAAGAAGCGAACCCGATCAAAAGGGTAAAAGCGGTGCCTTGCCCTGCCGGATCCGTGCCATTAGTCGAGCCGAACATACTGTATGCCCAAACCAATAGCAAAATGACCTGGATACCAATGGCGATCTGTCCGGCTATAAAGAGGATCATGTGTTGAAATTATTACAGCGCAAAGAAAGCACGCTCTCCATTTGCCACCGCCCGCTATTGAGTAGAAGGAAGGAACTGATTTGTAAATAACAATCAATATCAGCGTGGCCTTACCAGCAGTACATCCTTTTTCGAAAGCTTTGACCGCATATCAGGAGTCAGGGTTGGATCATTATCTTCTTTAATGAAGTGATATGACTTTTTGAAGTACTGAAGCGATTGCCTGATTTTCGCCGTATCTCTGACAATCGTAAGCGTTTGCACAGAATCCGTACCTACCGTGCTTTCTGCTGGTTTTTCTGTCAGACTCGAGCTCAGCTTATCAAGCTCGCCCGTTTTCTGCGCCATCAATGCCAGGAATTCAAAGTAATGACGGCTCACCGCGCTATCGCAGGGACGCGTATTATACGCATAAAAATTACTTTTCATCAGGATCTCCATGCGGATGCTCTCCTGCGAGAGATCCTGCCGGAGCGTGACCACATCACTCTCCAACCCGAGCGCCCCGCCTACTGTCGGAGAGGTCATTCGCTGAATAGAATCCATGACCGTGAGGTTCGCCTCCACCCGCGACGTATAATCCTGCGCAAATACCGGATAAGCCTGAGACGGATTAATAAACACCTTAACCGGCAAGGTCTTGTCCGGCCCGCAATACATCGTCTCCGTTTCTTCCTGCTTCCTGAATGTATCCCGCAACAACCAGAATGCGAGACCTGCGCAGATAACAACCGTTACCGCTATGATAATGGCTTTGTTCATTGAGATTATTTATGCTTGAAAATACGACATCTTCAGCTCGGGGCAATACCACATACGGAGTAATCAAAACATGACCCTGCGTGATTACCCAACTCTAACCCTAATAAGAAAGGGGCCGCGCTGTTGATGCGGGATATTCTTCAGCTTTTGCCGGCGTAGGTTACGCAGATCTTCTTCTGAAAGCCGAAAATTTCATTTCACCCGGCTTCAATCTTATTAAACACAAAACATGGATCAGATCACTGTAACACTACTACGCCACAACTACCGCTGAAATTGTATACCAGGAAGCGATCAATACTATAAACAAGATCAAAATGAACTCCTGATCTTATCAGCCGCCATCCCATTAATTCAAAAAATCCCCTCCATCCCGGTCCGGATTGTCAATACACTGTAAAATGAATACATTTTCCCGGATCATACTCCTCTTTTTCCTGATCGCGAAAACAAGAAACATGTTGCATGCGGAAATTTGAGCATTGTAGCGAATGTTCCAACAAAAGTTCCCGGGATGATCCCTTAATAACTGCCCTGCCTTCCGGCATACGGATAACAGACGGTCGCGGCACCCAGGTTACTTCACTGCACTTCGTTTCATTTCTGGATCATGATCTGTTTGTTCAGCGCCGCTTTTCTAAAGCCGCCACATCCGGATACGATCGTACTAACGATGCCAGCCTTATTATTTAAAACAGACCATTATATAAATTGAGTATGAGAAAAACTATCCTGGTAATTCTTGCAGGTTTTCCGGCATTATTATACGCTCAATCCGGCAGCCTGACAGAATCTGCCTTCTGGCGGGAGAAACCCGGTATCGAAAAAGTAAAGGCAGAGATCGCAAAAGGGATCAATCCCACTACCGTCTCCGCGAATGGCCTCGACGCCGCAGCACTCGCCATCAACGCCTCTGCCGATAACGAAGTGATCAAATTCCTCTTATCACAACAGGGTATCGACGTAAACAAACCTTTTTCAGCTGGAAGGACCTATATGTTCTGGGCTGCCAACCGCGGCAATACGGACATCATGGAATACCTGATTTCCAAAGGCGCCAAAGTAACAGTTTATGATGAATTCGGATACTCCCCCTTTACTCTGGCCGCTGCTACCGGCCAGGCCAATACCAAAGTATATGATCTCTGCATCAGCGGCGGCATCGTCCCCAAAAAAGAGATCGCACGCGGCGGCACTAATGCACTGCTGCTGATCGCTCCATATGATAAAGACTTCAAACTGATCGAATACTTCATCTCAAAAGGCATCGACATCAAAAGCAAAGACTCCGTGGGAAGCACTGCCTTTGATTATGCCGTAAGATCCGGAAGCATCGACGTGCTGAAAAAACTCGTGGAAAAAGGCGTTACGTTCAGTCCGAATATCATGTATACGGCAAGCGTGGGCGGGCGCGGCACTACCACTCCAACACTGGAACTGTTCCAGTATCTCGAATCATTGAAAGCAGACCCCAGGGGTGTGTCCGCCAACGGGGACAATGCTCTTCATATCGTTGTGCGCAGAGCAAAACAGGAAGAGATCATCAAATACTTTATCTCAAAAGGCGTGGATATCAACCAGGCAAATGCTGACGGCACCACTCCCTTTATGAACGCCGCTTACCTCAACGCAGACACCGCAACGCTTGCTTTCCTCATGCCTTATGTAACAGATATCAACCAGGTGAACAAAAAAGGAAATTCGGCCTTATCAATGGCCGTACGGAGAAACTCTCCTGATATAGTGACCATGCTGTTAAACAAAGGCGCAGATACCAAAGTGGTGGATGCAGAAGGATATAACCTGACCTTCTACCTTGTCCATTCATACAACGTACAACGCCCGGAAGCCTTTGAAGGAAAACTTAAACTACTTCAGGCAAAAGGGCTTGATGTAACTGTTCCGCAAAAGAACGGAAACACGCTTTACCATATGGTGCTTTACAGGAACGGCCTTCCCCTGCTGAAAAGGATCGAAGCATTTAAAGTAGACGTAAACTTAAAAAATGCCGAAGGACTGACAGCTCTGCACAAAGCTGCTTTAACCGCCAAAGACGATAATATCCTGAAATATCTTTTATCAATTGGTGCAAAAAAAGAAGTTCAGACTGATTTCAGCGAAACAGCGTTTGACCTGGCAAAAGAAAATGAATTCCTCACCAAAAACAAAGTCTCCATTGATTTCTTAAAATAAGTTATGAGAAAGATAAACATCACCAGAACCGTTCTATTCCTTTTCGCATTTGCGGCTTTTTCAACAGCTGTTATCGCGCAGAAACCCGGCTTTACAAAATACAAATGCATGGTGCAGATGACCAATTATGTTGGCGAAGCTGCCTACATTGTAGTGTCATTGATCAACCCTCAGGACGAGTATGAGAAAACCCTGTACGTAATGGGCCCTGATAAAAAATGGTATGACCATATCAAAGCATGGCACAAGTTTAATACGAAGAAGCCGTCCAACATCAGTGCGATCACCGGCGCCTCCGTTGCAGGTGGTGACCGCAGTATGACCATGTTTGAAATTGAAGATGTTAAGGTAGATGCCGGGTATAAACTCCGGTTCGAAACTGCCGTTGAAGACCAGAAATACCATGAAAAAGACATTGAAATCCCCTTAACCAAAGAAAATTTATCTAAAAAAACAGAAGGCCCGAATTACATTCGCTATGTGCGTTTCAGTCTGAACTAATTATTTCTATCACACAATGACCATATCTGTTTGGAGATACAGCCACCTGGCATTGGCTGTATCTTCTTTTTTGCTTTTAGTGCTGGCCTCAGTAACCGGGATCATTCTCGCATTTGAACCGGTTGCCGCCAAAACCCAGCCATATAATGTCGAAGATCTCGACAAGCTTACTATTGCCCAAACCATTCCGGTCCTTAAGAAGAAATTTGCGGAAGTAACAACCGTTACAATAGATGCAAACGACTTTGTTACCGTCAATGGAATAGACGATAACGGCGAAAGTGTTACCGTATACGTAAATGCGCGTACCGGTGAAACCCTTGGCACGCCACAGAAAAAAAGTGAATTCTTTCAATGGGTTACATCTTTTCACCGCTCTTTGTTCTTAAATGAACTCGGTAGGTTCTTTATCGGGCTGACAGCCTTCCTGCTTTTACTGATCACGATCTCAGGCATCGCACTCATTATCCAGCGGCAAAGAGGGATCAAAAGATTCTTCACGAAGATCGTCAGGGAGAATTTCTTCCAGTATTACCACGTTCAGCTTGGACGTTTATTGCTGATCCCGGTCTTGCTGATCGCACTGACCGGTACATATCTTTCCCTTGTAAGATTCAAGATCATCCCGGATCATAAAGTAACCCAGAACATAGACTTTGACAAGATCGAATCTGACCCGCAAAAAGACCTTTCGCAATTCGCGATCTTTGCAAATACACCTCTTTCACAGGTAAGAGAGATCGAATTCCCTTTCTCGGAAGATGTGGAAGATTACTTCACGCTTAAACTGAAAGACAGGGAAGTGACGGTGAACCAGATCACGGGGGACCTGCTGAGTGAATCTGTGTACCCCGTCTCTGTATTAATGACCGAACTAAGTCTTAACCTGCATACGGGACGGACAAGCGCCATCTGGGCGATCGTGCTGGCCCTTGCTTCCGCCAATATCCTGTTCTTTATCTATTCAGGATTTGCGATCACCTTCAAACGTCTCGGCGGGCGCACGAAAAACAAATACAAGAAAGATGATTGCGAGTATATCATTCTTGTCGGCTCAGAGAATGGGACTACCTATAAATTCGCAAAAGCACTTTACCAGGCTTTACTGAAGAATGGCCAGAAGTGCTTTGTTACAGAACTGAATAATTACACCACGTTTGCAAAAGCAAAACAGATTCTTGTGTTGACGGCAACCTATGGTCTGGGAGATCCACCCGCCAACTCAAAAAAGTTTCTGCAGATCCTGGAGAAAACTCCACAACCTCATCCTGTTCATTTTTCTGTGCTGGGCTTCGGTTCAAAATCATATCCTGATTTCTGCAAGTTCGCTTTCGATGTACACCAGTCGCTTTCGATGCAACCCTGGGCTACGCCTTTGCTGGAGATCCATACGATCAATGATAAATCTCCGGTTGCATTTGGCGAATGGATGGAATTGCTTTCCGCAAAAATTGAGCTTCCGCTGAATTTCTCCGTCGATTCGCTCGCGGGTAAACCCAAACGCCTGCACGATCTGACCGTAGTAAAGAAAACGCTTGTCAAAACGGAAGATGGCTCATTCCTTATTTCTATGAAACCGGATAAAAGGCTACGGTTCACTTCCGGTGACCTGCTGGCAATCTATCCCGCAAATGATTATCGGGAAAGATTATATTCTATTGCAAAGGTCAACAATCATATCCAGCTGAGCATAAAACTTCATCAGCATGGCTTGGGTTCCGGGTTCCTGTATAACCTTCAGGAAGGCCAGGCATTAAAAGCTGCCGTCGACAGAAATCCTCATTTCCATTTCCCGTCAAAAGTCCCTGCGGTCTTCATGATCTGTAATGGCACGGGCATCGCACCATTCCTGGGAATGATCCATAACAATCAGAAGAAAACGGAAACCCATCTTTATTGCGGCTTCCGCGCCAGCGCTTCTTTTGAACTCTACCAGGATCCGATCGGTAAGGAACTTCAGGCAGGCAATCTGAAAACACTTCACCTGGCTTATTCCCGCGAAGCGGATAAGCAGTATGTAAATGACCTGATCCGCCGCGACCAGGAAACTATTGCACAAAAAATGCAGGAAGGCGCCGTGATCATGATCTGCGGATCACTGGCCATGCAGAAAGATGTTCTGGAGATCCTCGATGAAGCATTTAAACGGATCAACCATAAAGAAGTAAGCTACTATCAGTCGCATAATAAGATCCTGATGGATTGTTATTGAGGAAGGGAGGAAGGTTTAAAAGTTTAAGAGTTTAATAGTTTAATAGTTTAATAGTTAAAGATTTTTACAACTGACAGACTCCACTGAGTTTACCAAAAGGGTTCAACATTCGCCTGATAAAGCATCCCAGGCTTTTAAACTATTAAACTATTAAACTATTAAACTTTTAAACTCTTTCCCCCTTGCGCCTTCCTTCTTCGACGAACACCTCTCTATCAGCGTTGTCTTCAGAACGGTTGTCGGAGGTATGGCGAACCGATCGTCTTTGATCTTGTTCAGCAGTAAATGGATACATGTCTCTGCCATTTGTTCAATAGGCTGCTGAAGCGTGGTAAGCGATGGTTCGATCACTTCGGAGCGCGAATCATTACTGAAGCCAACGATCCCAAGATCCGGCCCGACATGAAGACCACGTTTTTTCGCTTCAATGATGAGATAGATCGCTGCGGGATCATTTACGGCGAATACAGCATCCGGCCTGGATGATTTATCGAGCAGGGTCTTTGCACACTTACAGGCATCTGCCTGGCTAAGATCATGATAGATCGTCCAGTTGGGATTGTATTCCAATCCGTGTTTTGTAAGCGCATCCCTGTAACCACGAAAGCGGTTCTTGCTGATCTGCAGATTGCCGGGCCCGCCTATATGACCGATATTTCTATACCCATTCTTCACCAGGTGTTCGGTACCGATAAAAGCGCCGTGGTAGTCATCTGCCAGGACAGTTGGAAATCCCGGCTTATTCTTCACCCGGTTAAACAATACCACCGGCACACCGGCATCACTATAAACCTGTAAATGGTCGAGCGATTTGGTTTCACTGCTTAACGATAGCAATACCCCATCCACCTGGTAGGCAAAGAGCCGTTTCAGCACATCCACTTCATTACTGAAGCTTTCGTTCGAGTGACAGATCACCACTTCATAACCAGCCAGTGAGGCGGCTTTCTGCGCAATGATGATGAACTGTGAAAAGAAATTAGTGATCAGCTCGGGCACAACGATCCCTATTGAATAACTTTTTCTTCTGACCAGGCTCGATGCAAAGTAATTGGGAACATAATTCAGCTCCTGCGCCATTTTCAACACAGCATCACGTGTTTCCTGGTTGATATCGGCGCTGTTCCGTAACGCGCGGGAAACGGTAGACTTGGAGATCTTAAGCTTATGCGCGATATCGAGAATGGTGGCATGATGCGCCGGAGAGCTCTTTTTACCTGGTGGAGGAGATTGAAAAGTGAAATAATAATTGCAGTGTTTGCAATGATATCGCTGCTTCCCTCTGACCTGTCCAGCCCTGGCGATCCCACTTACCTCATTACATTTCGTGCATTTTATCACTGGCAATACGTTTTATCGGATCCGGAGTTGCATAATCCACGCGGAAAATAATGAAAATTTCTGAGCGACTGGCGTAGGAGTATCGCAAAGAACGCAAAGCACTGCCACGGACGCGAGGGACTGAAATTCTTTGCGCCTTTCCCGCCTCCTTGCGTTCTTTGCGATCCTCCCTCTCTATCGGGAACGGTCCCGAAATCGTTCCCGATACTTCCTCTTTCCGAGGCACGTACCCGGAATGATTATCCACTGTAAATTACACCTGCTTGCATAAAAGTTCACCGCAGCCAAACTCTATTAGTTTAACGATTGATGCTTATGAAAAAGAGAAATCTATTCCCACCGGGCTTACTCCGCCCGGCTCTGACTTCCCTGATCGCCCTGCTCCTTATGATAACGGTGCAGGCACAAACCCAGACAGTAAAAGGAACAGTTGTTGACGATGCCGGTTCACCCGTCGCCGGGGCAACCATCCGCGTCAAAGGCGAAAAACTGGCTACCACCTCCGGCGAAGATGGGTCTTACACTCTTGCCGGTGTTAAATCCAACGCAGTTATTATTATCAGTTACACAGGCTTCGAAGAGCAAGAGCTTTCCCTAAGTGCCGGTGGCCCCGGCCGTGTACAAATGAAAAGGAAAGACATCAGCCTCGATGATGTAATTGTTGTAGGGTATGGTTCAAGAAAGAAATCTGAAGTGACCGGAGCCATCACTTCTGTAAAGGCCGCAGACCTCCTTCAAACCCCTGTTGCCAACCTCGCACAGGGGTTACAGGGAAGGGTTGCCGGTCTCCAGATCACCCAGAACAATGCCGCTCCCGGTGGAAGCATCAGTGTTCGTTTGCGCGGAACCAACTCGATCAATGGCTCTTCCGAACCACTATATATTATAGATGGAGTACAACTTCAGAACTCCACCGCTAGTGGCGTTTCCGGCCCGTCTACACTGGGAAACATCAGTGGCGTTGGCGGCTTTGCCAACCAGGTAAGCTCTCTTTCTTTCCTTAACCCAAACGATATCGAGTCGATCGAAGTGCTGAAAGACGCATCTGCCGCTGCCATCTACGGTTCACAGGCAGCAAATGGCGTGATCATCATCACTACGAAAAGAGGTAAAGCAGGTTTCTCCAATATTACCTATGATGGTTACTACGGCATGCAGGAGATCACTAAAACGATCCCTGTACTGAACGCATCTCAGTTCGCCCGAATAGAAAATGAGATCTATAACAATAACCGCTTCCCGCAGCCTGACTCCTTTGGGGTGGGTACAGACTGGCAGGATGTGCTATTTCGCAGAGCTCCTATCCAGAATCACCAGGTTGGGTTTTCCGGTGGTAATGATAAAACACAAGTGCTGATGTCGCTGAACTATTTCGGACAGGAAGGTATCGTGCTGAAATCAAAGTTCGACCGTTATGCAGTTCGCTTTAACCTGGATCATGCTGTAAAAAGCTGGCTGAAAGTTGGCACCACTACCACCTTCACCCGTTCTGTCAATAACAGGATCCAAACAGGATCTGTAAATAATGATGGCGGCGGTCTGACGCAATCGCTCATTGGCGCTGCACTCAGTGCTCCGCCACATCTGAAACCGTATGACGCGAACGGGAATGTACTCGCCTGGCGGGATCAGCCTTATGGCTCGTTCTATACCGAATTGCGGAATCCGGTACAGGGTGGACAAACAATGGATATCACCCGCACCAATACGGTACTAAGTAATGTGTACCTCGATTTCAGCATTCTCAAAGGACTGAAATACCGCGCCAACCTCAGCGCCTATACCAACAACGCGCTGACGGATTATTACTTCCCCGCTTCCGCTTTTACTGCAGGGGAGATCACCATCGCTGGCGGATTAGGCGGTTACGGCATGAAGATGAATAACAACTTCATTCGCCTGATGCACGAGAGTATTCTGACTTACGACAAGTCAATCGGAACTGACCATAATTTCAAAGTAACCGGAGTATTCAGCACGCTGGAAAATAACAGTAACTATAACTACATGATCGGTTATGGTTTTGTGAATGACGCCACCACCAACGAAGCCTTGCAGCTTGCCAGGAACTTCTCAGTCAATACAGGCAGAACAAAAGACAACCTCGTATCTTACCTCGGAAGGATCAACTACAACTTCCAGGGAAAATATTTCGTTGACGTCACTGCCCGGGCAGACGGAAGCAGCAAGTTCGGCGACAATAACAAATGGGGCTTCTTCCCCGCGGTATCGGCTGCATGGAATATGAAACGCGAGAACTTCCTGTCTGACATCCGCGCGATCACTAATTTAAAATTACGGGCAAGCATCGGGAAAACCGGTAACCAGGCCGCTGTGGATCCTTATCAGTCACTCGCGATCGTTTCCGCTGGTAATGATTATATCTTCAACAACGCGCTTACAAAAGCAGTATTGCCAACCGGAGTACCTAACCCGGATCTTAAATGGGAAACATCCGTTCAATCAGATATCGGCATCGAAGCAGATTTCTTTGACAACCGCCTGAACTTTGTTGCAGACGTTTACCTGAAAAGGACAAACGACCTGATCTTCAAAAAGAATCTTCCCCTGTCCTCCGGATACGAAACAGTTGCAGGCAACTTTGCTTCACTGGAGAATAAAGGCATCGAGCTTTCGCTTGGTGGCGATATCATCCGCAATAGCGACTGGAGATGGAGTATGAGTGCAAACGTTACGATCAACCGCAACAAACTGCTGCAGCTGGCAGATGATTCAACAAGAGAAACGGCTATTAACAACTATAACGTACTGGTCGTCGGTCAGCCATTAGGTCTGTTCAAAACCTATGTGTACGATGGTTTATTCCAGACCGGCGATCCGATCATTCCAGGGCAGCCGGTAACCAATCCCCGCCCCGGAACACAACGCGTAAAAGATATTGCAGGTGGTCCTGACGGAAAACCTGATGGCCGCATCACCGATGCTGACAGGATCATTACCGGCAATGCAAATCCGAAATTCGTATACGGATTCTCCACGAACCTTAAATACAAACAATTCGACTTCTCCGCATTCTTCTCAGGAGTACAGGGCAACCAGATCTTTAACCTTGCGCGCTGGACACTGGAAAATCCACTGGGTGGACGTAACGTTCTGGCAGGCCTGGCAGATCGCTGGTCAGCAACAAATACCGGAGGCCAGTACCAGACATCGATCGGAAGCCAGGGCGGACGACTGCCTTTATCTGACCGTTACCTGGAAGACGGATCTTTCCTCCGTTGCAAGAACATTTCGTTTGGGTACTCTTTTACAGCAAAACGCATCGGCTCAGCAAGAGCTTATGTAAGCGCAAACAACCTGTTCACCATTACAGACTACACAGGGTTTGATCCTGAAGTCGGCTCATTTGGTAATTCAAACACGCAGTTTGGTGTTGATAACATCGTTTACCCACTCTCCCGTTCATTCCTTGTCGGTTTGCAAATCACTTTTTAAAATGCATTTTATGAAAAGGCTTATATATATCAGCATATTCCTGGTCGCTTTCACCAGCTGTAAAAAGGCATTGAAAGAAACGGCCTATTCGTCCATCTATACGCAGGACTTTTATTCAAGCGCAGCAGAAGCTGAAGCAGCGATCACTGCGGTCTATGGTAACCTGTATGTAATGTACAGCAGTGCTGCGCCACTCTTCGCGTCAGACTGGGCAGCCGATCAGATCTTTCCAAGGAACGTGGTAGGAAGAAACTCGATCACCACTTATACTTATGATCCTCCCTATTCCGTACAAACAAGTTTCAGCCGCGCAAA
The DNA here is from genome assembly GCF_022012415.1 of Terrimonas ginsenosidimutans. Lineage (GTDB taxonomy): Bacteria > Bacteroidota > Bacteroidia > Chitinophagales > Chitinophagaceae > Terrimonas_A > Terrimonas_A ginsenosidimutans. The sequence continues at coordinate 297,923 of NZ_JAKLTR010000002.1, read as the reverse complement.
TGAATCCCCCCTGGAGATCTGGAAGCGCGCTTACCAGGGAATCGAAAGCGCAAACTGGGTGATCCAAAAGGTTCCAGGTGTGAACATGGATACTGAAAGACGTAACGCGATCGTTGGCGAAGCACTCTTTCTCCGGGCATTCTTTCACTGGATGCTCGCCAAGAACTTTGGAAGCATCGTTGTTAAAACAACGGCGACCAATTCCATCGACGCCGCATTCGTTGGCAAAAAACCGATCAATGAAGTATATGATCAGATCCTGACCGATCTCCGTGAAGCAGAAAAAATGCTTCCCGACTATTCATCATCGCTGGTCAAGGGCCGTGTATGCAAGCAAAGCGCACAAATCCTGCATGCAAAGGCAGCACTGTATAATGAAAGATGGGACGAAGCATTAGCCACAGCGCAGGCGGTGATCAGTTCCGGAAAATGTACACTTGTTCCTTCGGCGATAGACCTGTTTACCGTGGCAAAAAAAGACCTCGCGCGTACGGAAGTAATGTTTGCCGTTGAACTGAACAATACCTCTAACCCGATCCGTCAGTCACAGGTTCACTATTTCTACGCACCACTCGGCATTTCCGATCTGAATAAGGGCGGCGCTGGCGGGATGTATGTTTTCAGCAAATTCTATAACTCGTTCTTCAACCAGGATAAAAGAAAAGCATTGATGCAAACAAGCTATATCAATGGGTCTGGTGCAACAGTGACACAGGCGAACATTGATACACGTTTGGCTACAAAAGACCTCGTGATCATGGCTAAACTAAAAGACCCCAATTCTGTTGGTGCGTATGCAAGCAACAATCTTTACCTGCTCCGCTACGCAGATGCATACCTGATTGCCGCAGAAGCCGAAGCTCGTAAAAGTGGTGCCACGACTGCCGCATACGGTTATATCAATGCTGTAAGAAGACGTGCAGAGATCCCTGACCTCACTGCCGGTCTCTCCCAACCAGCTTTTATCGATTCAGTATTAAGGGAACGCTCTTGGGAATTCTATGGAGAAGGCGACCGCTGGTATGATCTGACGAGGACAAACACATTCATGACGGTGATCCCTACTGCGATAAACGCAGATTATCCTGTCAGAACACCACAACCCAAACATAAATATTACCCTATTCCACAGATCGAGATCATTGCAAACCCGATGATCGAACAGAACCCTGACTGGAAATAATTTAATCCTATTGACAAATAGCATCGTTTAGTAAAATAGGCTGCGTCGGCGTAACTATGACTGTCTGGTTATAAGATAAACCAGTTATAAAGATCTGTATTAGCCGACCAAATATCTGGCATCGACCATCGATCTTACTAAACGAGCGCAACCCAGGAAGACATGATAGTGAATGAAGGCGGAAATGCCAGGAGTCTTTTCAGTGAAAAAGTAAATGCAGACCTTGTTATTGTTGGAGGAGGCGTTAGTGGCGTATGCAGCGCCATCACAGCCGCAAGAGAAGGTCTGAACGTGGTATTGGTGCAGGACAGGCCCGTGCTCGGCGGCAATGCATCAAGCGAAGTACGCCTTTGGATACTCGGCGCCACTTCTCATATGGGCAATAATAATCGTTGGTCACGCGAGGGCGGACTGATCGATGAATTGCTTGTGGAAAATACCTACCGCAATCCAGAAGGAAACCCGGTGATCTTTGACACCATTATGCTGGAAAAAGTAATAAAGGAAGAAAACATCCGGCTGTTCCTGAATACAGCAGTGTATGAAGTATCAAAAAAAGACGACGATACAATATCTGCTGCCACCGGCTTTTGCAGTCAGAATCAGACAACATACATTTTTGAAGCTCCTTATTTCTGCGATGCGTCCGGCGATGGAGTGGTCGCATTTCTGGCCGGCGCTGCATTCAGAATGGGCGCTGAATCAAGGGATGAATTCGGCGAAAAATTCGCTCCTTCAAAAGAATACGGTGAATTGCTTGGACACAGTATTTATTTTTATTCGAAAGATACGGGTAAGCCGGTGCGGTTCATTCCTCCCGCTTACGCGCTGGATGATATCAGGAAAGTTCCCCGCTACAAAACCTTCAGCCTGAAAGACCAGGGTTGTAAGCTTTGGTGGATCGAGTATGGAGGCCGGCTGGACACAATTAAAGCAACGGAGCAGATCAAATGGGAACTGTGGAAAGTGGTATATGGCGTTTGGAATTATATCAAGAACTCCGGCAATTTTCCCGAAGCAGAAACTTACACGCTTGAATGGGTTGGCACCATTCCCGGCAAACGCGAAAGCCGCCGCTTTGAAGGTGATTACATGCTCAGGCAACAGGACATCGTAGAACAGGTACAATATGATGATGCAGTTTCCTTCGGAGGCTGGTCTATAGACCTTCACCCTGCCGACGGCGTATTCAGCGAACTACCGGGCTGCAATCAATGGCACAGCAAAGGGATTTACCATATACCTTATCGTAGTTTATATAGCAGGAATATTTCCAACCTTTTCCTTGCAGGGCGAACGATCAGCGCCACGCACGTTGCCTACGGTTCCACCCGGGTCATGGGCACTTCTGCCAATAGCGCGCAGGCGGTTGCGATGGCAGCGGTGATCGCCCATGAACGGAAGATCCTTCCCGCCAACGTGCTTGATCATATCCGGGAACTGCAGCAACGCCTGCTGAAAAGCGGGCAGTTCATTCCAGGTATTACCAATGGCGATGAAGCTGATCTCGCCCGCAACGGAAAAGCAAAAGCAACAAGCGAATTCTCCTTACTGTCGCTTCCCGAAAACGGAGAAATCTACCCGATGGAAACCGGTATCGCTCAGCTCCTGCCCGCAGATGCCGGGAAATTACCCGCGATCCGCTTCCATTTGCAGGCGGAAGAAGAAACAACCGTCACTATCCATCTCGCAATTTCAAGCCGTACCTCCAGCTTCACTCCGGACCAGATCCTTGAAGAAAAAAAGATCAAACTGGAAAAAGGGAGGAACTGCGTCGAATTACATTTTGACACAGAGATCCCCGAACAGCAGTATGTATTTGTGGTATTAAGAAAGAACCCGGCAGTAGCAGCCTATCTCTCCAACGCCAGGTTGACAGGCCTGCTTTCCTTATTCCAGGCGGAAAACAAAGCTGTTTCCAATACAGGTGTACAAACACCGCCGGAAGATATCGGCATTGATACCTTCGAATTCTGGACGCCAAAGCGTCGCCCTGAAGGACAAAATCTCGCAATGAGTTTTTCCAGGCCTTTGCATATCTATTCCGCCTCAAATGTCAACAATGGATATGCACGCCCTTACCTGTCACCCAACGCGTGGGCGGGCAGTCTTGCTGACCCGCACCCTTCACTTATTATTAAGTGGGATCAGGCGATCACTATTCGATCCATTCAACTCAGTTTTGATACGGACTTTGATCATCCGATGGAATCGGTGCTAATGCATCATCCTGAAAGTGTAATGCCCTTTTGCATCAGGAATTATTACATTTATGATGGTCAGGGAAACCTTGTGGAAAGTGTTACGGGTAACTACCAATCCCGGAACACCATTACACTGCGAACACCGTTGGTTACGGACACACTATTGATAAAATGTGAGCACCCGGCAGATAACATTCCTGCCGCTGTTTTTGAAGTCAGATGTTACTGAAGGGAAGATTTCCTGCAATTGCGGTGACATAACCGACCATGCTGGAAAACTTAACGTTAAACTATTAAACTTTAAAACTTACTCCGCTAACCAACCGGCGTGCCTGTTAAAACTATGAGCAACCTCGATTTTGTCGTAATGAGTGTATTTGCCATCCTGATGGTCGTCATCGGGCTGGTGTTTACTGTACAAAGCAGTAAAAGCTCCAAGTCGTTCTTTGAAGCAGGCGGCGCCACTCCCTGGTGGATCAATGGTCTTTCACTTTTCATTTCCTATTTCTCCGCAGCCACCTTTGTCGTCTGGGGATCGATCGCTTACAGATATGGACTGGTAGCAAACGCGATACAGTTCACGATGTGCCTGAGCGGACTCGTCACCGCACTCTTCATCGCCGCAAGATGGAAGAAAACCGGAGCCACTACAGCCGCAGAATACCTGGGCAAACGATTCGGCAGGACCGCGAAACAATACTATAGCTACATGATCCTGCTGTACAGCCTTGTCAGCACCGCCGCCGTATTATACGCCGTCGGGAAGATCGTCTATGTCGCCACGCCATTTTCACTGGAAGCATGCATCATCGTCATAGGTATCACCATCATCATTTACACAACCGGCGGTGGCCTCTGGGGCGTGCTGGCAACAGACGTGGTACAGTTCGTGATCCTGTCTGCAGCCGTGATCATCATTATCCCACTTTCACTGGCAGAAGTTGGCGGCATGTCAAGCTTTCTTGAAAAAGCACCTCCACGTTTCTTTGAGCCTGTGAACAGTGAATACAGCATCGGTTTTATGATCTCTTTCTTTGTGTACCAGGTGGTATACATCGCGGGGAACTGGAGCTATGTGCAGCGTTATACATCCGTTTCTTCTACACGGAACGCAAAGAAGGTCGCCTATCTTTTTGCCGGACTTTATCTGATTGCACCCATCATCTGGATGCTGCCTCCGATGATCTACCGCGTGATCAATCCCGGTTTGGACGGAGCGAGTGCAGAAGGTGCTTACATGATGCTTTGCCAGAAAGTATTACCTGCAGGATTGATCGGCATTGTACTTTCCGGTATGATCGCAGCTACCGCAAGCAAAGCAAATACTACCATCAATACAGCAGCGATCATTTTTGCACAGGATATCTATAAAGACGTATTTTTCAAAAACACATCTGACAAACGGATGATCCTGGTAGCAAGATTGTTCACCGTGCTCTTTGGCGCCGGTACGGTCTACCTGGCGATTCTTGTTCCTGCCGCAGGCGGAATTGTAGAAGTAGTATTAAGCACGGCCGCAATTGCCGGCGGAAGCTTATTCGCCCCGGTGATCTATTCCTTATTTTCCCGAAGGCAAACAGCTACCTCGCTTATTACGATCTCCGCTGTCTCTTTGATCGTTAGCCTGTTCTTTAAAGTATTTGGAAAAGCAGCATTAGGCATTACCTTATCGAGAACAATGGAAACGGTTGTTGGTGTCGGCTTTCCGTTATTGCTGCTGATAGCATACGAAGTGTATGCATTTTTCCAAAAGAAAGACATTCCGTTCATGCAGGCAAGTGGCGAACAATTGCTGGTGAGCCGCGATCCCGAAGCGATCAGGCAAAACCGCTTTGGCATCCAGGTGATCGCATGGAGCACACTTGCTGTCGGGTTAGGGATCTCCATCCTCGGCTTCATCGCGGATAACGGGGCAGTAGCGGTAACCATCGGCCTTCTGATCACACTGATCGCTGCCATTGTGCTGGTAAAAAAATATACCGAAGCATCGGTGAGCGTACAAACACTGCCGGAAAACAACCATCTTTAAGTGAATGATGAGCATGAGCAATCATAAGAACTGTTTCCTTTTATTCCGGTATATATCCGGCCTCCTTTTGCTTTTATTCACGATAGAAGGAGCAGCGCAGGGTCCAGCACCTGTCTACCTCCGCGGCGACCAGGAGATCACTTTCAAATGGCGTTTCGGTTATAGCGAATATCCCTTCCCGCAAGACTCTCCCACCGCTCAGGAAGATGCTGCACGCGGAACATTTGGCTGGTATGACGGAACCTTATGGTCGCATGGTTACAAAACCTGGGATAATACCACCATACACGGCGTTCAATTGCTTTTCAGAGGAGGTTCACCTTATGCCCGCGAGATCAAATGCACCAGTGAGCTCATTCCCTATTCTGCTGCCGGAACGCCGGTTTCGTTCATCATTCCATTTATGTATACGATCGGTTCGGAAGAAAGCCTCGCTTTCTCTTTGGGAGTAAAAGGAAAAGAAGAAGAAACGATCGTGTGCAAACTCCGGCCTCAACAACAAACTACCTTTACCGGTGGTTTATTCAAGGTCAATTTCATTGCACTGAAGATCACAAGTCCCGCAGGAAAAAAACCAATTGTATCTGTGTCAGGACTGATGCATATCCGCGTATACCCCCAAATGCTGTCCTATGGAGCCCGGCAATCGTTTGTATTCAGCTCCAATACCAAACACATGGATGTTGAGTCAGGCATGCTGATCGGTTCTGTATACAAAGACCTTTCAAAAGAAGACCCCTATCTACTGGCCGCACAATTCAATATACCCGCAGATTCTGCTTCCGCGATCATGGCGCAGCACGATGACCGGCTTCGCCAGTGGAATCTGAATACAGCACAGATCGCCAATAAATTAATGACGAAAGGAACGATAGAAGTATCGCTCTCCGGCAAACCAGAAAAGCGGGACAGAGGTGAACTTCGCGTGATGGCTTATTCCGGCAACCCCGTGAAAGACTTTCAATATGGAAAGCCCACATCACAGATCAAAGAGATGGCACAATCGGTAACGAATGCCCTGGGAAAGAAATTCTCCTTATTCCGCTATCAACACCACTACCTTCCCTGGAAAATAGACAACCCCGCAGAGCTCGACTCAACCCAACTTCCTTACCTGACACAATGGCTCGAAGCTGCCGGCATGTATGCAGACACTGTTGTGCTCGACCTGCAGATCACTCCCATTGTAAAGATGTATAAGCAATACAGCAGGATGGGCCAACTGGCATTACCTCCAACCGGCACACCGGGCGCGGAATGGGATCGCATCAGGCAGGGATACCTGACAACACTTCGATTTGCCAAAAAGATCTGCCCGTCGCTTAAGATCGTTCAAATGCCTTATGAGCTGGACAATATTACCAACACTTCCGTACATGCAGATGCGCACTACAGTTTCTTTAAATGTTTGTACGAAGCAGTGGGTGAGTTCAACAAAACGCAGCCTTCCACGGAAAAGCTCAAAGTAGCCGGTCTTGGCAGTAATAATCCTAACAGCCGCTGGGAATTTATCAATGGCTTTCTTTCAAGATACAGCAAAGATGCATCACCATTAAAACGCCTCGATTATATTGCGTGGCACACTTATCTTTTTCCAGGAAATTATCCATCTATGGTAAAAGGATTCACTGACAGCCTGCAAACTATCTTAAAAAAGAACGGACTTGATCCCGATATCCCCGTACTGGTTGATGAAATGGGTCTCGCGGAGCCTTCCACCATAGAAGACCTGAGCGACCTGCAGGGCGCCATGAAAAAGGAAGCCGCAATGGCTTCTTTCACGACCGCCCTTCATGAATACTACGAGCGCGAACATGGACAATATCTCCCGGTAAGCGGTGCCGGATGGCATTTTGCCTTGTTAACTTATGGGAAGCAGAATGTGTTGTCAACATATGCAAAAGGATTATTGCTCCGGAATAAACTGGGCGATCGGAAGATCCCGTCATCGGCAACACCAGTTGACAACCATGGCTACGGATTGCATTCCATCGTTACAAAAGAAGATAAAAAGATCAGCATACTGATCTACTGCACTTCTCCTTCGATCTTCTATAGCGCAGCAAGGCCATTGAACTACCGCGATATAGATATCATCCTGAAAGATCTTCCGTCATCATTCAGAAATACAAAACTGAAGATCACGCAATGGTACAGCACGCCGGAAGATTCCGCTGTCGCCAGGATCCTCTCGCAGGATAAATACCAGACCCTTCCGCTGACCCGTGGCGCTGACAGGTATGAAAAGAACTTTACAAAAGAAGAGATCAATATACTGAACACGATCGGCAGGCAAACAACCATCGCAGCTTCAGGGAAAAGCAGTTTCAACTTCAGGGCTGATCTTGACGCCTACGGAATGCGCCTGATAGAAATAGAACCCGTTGAATAATAGACTCAGCAAAATAAACAGATCAGCATCTACCCATTAAACCTTAACCTGCGAACAACTTGAAAACACATGAAGTATTCAGTACTCTCTAAGGGTAAAAGGGAAAATATTATAAAAGGAATATCCTGCTGGATAATACTGACCATTTTCAGTGTTAATGGTGGGGCGCAAATGATCCGGAACAGCTATTATACCGTATCCATCAGCGCCGGCGGGCAAAAAGACTTTTCCTTTAACATCACGCATAAAGCAAGTGGTATTAGCAGGAAAATAGTACCGCAATTGCAACTTGTTTTTACAACAGATCATCCGGCTTTGCGTGGAGTGGCCATGGACGGCCAGCCCGGCGTAGTTGCCTGGAACACCTCCAAAGGATTGATTCAGGACATCGGTGAACTGGGCAGTACCACATTAAAGGCGACTGCCGTTCAACAAAAGAACAACGAGCTTTTATTCAGCTTTGGCAAGCAACCGGAAGGAGAAGTATCCCTGACCGTAAAATTCGATCCATCGCAACAGGCACCATTATTTGAAATGGGTTTGACTGCCGCCCGGCAGGGACATTATTCCATTGGATTTACAGGTATGCCATCAGTAGACTCTTCAGCGCTTGACTTTGTATACCAGCCATTGACATGGAGCTGGAAAAGATTCCCCAGTCGCTTTGGTTTAACGGAAGAAGCGTATGCCAACACCGCTGCCGTATTTACCAACCATCATGGCTATAGCGAAGGGCTTGCTGTTTCAATTGATGATATACCCTACCGCTACGCACTCGCCGCACAATGGAATAATGCAGGCAAGGCTGATAATAAGTTCTGGTCCGTATTCCCCGCAGACGGCCCGAAAGGGAACAGCCTGTTCGGAATGGCGATCAGGAACCCGCAGGGCAAAGCACAGGCAACCGTTTTCTCCCCTTTACCCGGTACGGAGAAATCGATGATGCGTCCCGGCGATCATTACAAGCTCTCTCTCGTTTATTTGCTGTATCCCGGCAATTGGGAACAAGGCACTTCCTTCCTGTTGTCTTCTATATTCAGATACAGAAATGAACGTGAGAATAATAAAGTTTCATTGAACGGAACGCTGGACAATATGCTGGACTTTGCAATGAATGACGTTTACAGTGGCTGGAATAAAGAGCTGAAAGCATCCGATTATCAGTTTGATGTTCCGGGCACGGTAAAAAACGTTTCCGCCTTGCATCCGCTTAGTATCGCAATGATCACCGGCAGTGATGAGATCATGCAGAGAAGAGCCTTGCCGATGATCGAATATGTGATGAGCAGGGAAAAGTTTCTTTATTCAACCAGCGACTCTGCGCACCAGGCACAGGTGCCTTCACACTTGCTGAACGGCCCCTGCGTGGATATAGGAGAACTGGTTGGCCTGAATGAACTGACCAAAGGACAGACTCCTGCATTTTCCATTGAAGCCGACAGGCTCTTCGGGAAAAGCAGGCAACTGAACATGAATACTGAAACCGGCGGAGGAAGCTGGCAGGACTATCTGGCGCGATACAGGATGTACAAAAGAAAAGACGATCTGCGGAAAGCGATAGATGGAGCTAACGACTATCTGAAGCAGGTTTACCAGCGTTATTCGTCCACATTTTTCGATTCTCCGGGATTAAGGGACAAAGGAGCTGGCTTCACTACGGATTACGGATATCGCATCTACGATCTGTATGAACTTTACCAGGAGACCAATAATGAAACATTTCTGAAGGCTGCCCTAACGGGAGCCAAACAATTGTTGCTTTGGACAAGAAGCAATCCGTCTCCCCCACCCGGCAACATCACCATCAACAAAGACGGTGAAGTAAAGGGGATCTTCCCGGGACGACGAGTGAGCGCTATTGAAGGTTCTCCATTCGCACCAATGAATGAAACAAGCTATGTACCCGAAATGACTGTCCCAGCCTGGCAGACCTCCCTGAACGGTCTCGTACCGGAAGCACCCAATACCTACGCATTCGGACCTGTCATGCTCGCACATCACGCAGCCTGGCTGCTGCGTCTTGCCTATCATTCCAATGATACATTATTGCGTAACGCTGCCTATAATGCGATCGTCGGCCGGTATGCAAATTTCCCTGGTTACTATTTCACCTCCCTTCATACAGACGTGTATCAACGCTTCGACTATCCATTGCACCCTTTCCATGACGTGAAATATAATGCCATCTTCTATAACCACCTGTGGCCACATCTTACGCTGCTGATGGACTTTCTTGTATCCGATTTCTTTTTCCGCTCGAAAGGAAAGATCAACTTCCCGGCCACCTATGCCCCCGGATATGCCTTTCTCACCAGCAATGTATACGGTGCAAAAAAAGGAAGCATGATGGGTAACGACAGCATTCAACTCTGGATGCCCACTCATGCATTGCAATCAGACGGAACAGCCTTCAATCACATAATGGGCCATAGTGACAAAGACATATTTATTGCCTTTACCAATACTGCAAAGAAGATTACCACAGAAAAAATCAGGCTGAACAGGGATGTCATTGGCTGGTCTGCAGGACGCCCCTACAGTATTATAGAGTACAAAGAAAACGGCACAAGCAGAAAGGCTATATTAAAAAACGGAGAACTATCCATAACATTACCTGCCGGAGGGTTTACCTGTATCAGGATCAAAGACATTTATCAGGAGCGAAAAGACGTAAAACAAACACAACGGATCACCGGATCAAACAGCAACCGTTTTGTGCGTATCAAAGCAAACGAAGACAGTACAGCAGCAACCACAGCGATGATCATTCAACCCACCGATCGACTGGCTAAGTTTTATGCTTATTGCAATAAAACGGAGAAGGAATGGACAAAATGCAACCTGAGATATAGGCTAAACGACAGCAAGGAATGGCTGACAATAGAAGACAATACCTACCCTTTTGAGTTTGACCTGATCTTACCGGCTGTTAAAGACAAAATTTCCTTTGAAATAAATGCCGTTAGAACAGATGGCAGCAGGATCAGTTTTCCAGTACAAACGATCAACGACTGATGCAAATGAACAGAACCATTTTGACTATATCAATAAGAACCTGCTGCATCGTTTTGATCGCACTCACCCTGCAGGCATGTTCCCCGGGAAAAAAGCTTTCCAAAGATAAAGAGCTCACCCTGCTGGGTCTTGGGGACTCCATCACAGAAGGAGGCCCGGAATTCTTTTCCTATCTGTTTCCGCTTGATTCAATGCTTTCCCGATCGGATCATAAAATCCGCTTCATTGGACCACGCAGGTCTGTACAACAAGGAGACACGCTGTATCACTCAGGCTTCAGTGGAAAAACAGCAGAGTATCTCGCAAAGATCATCGACAGTGTATACACTTCTTTCCCTGCCGATCTCATATTGCTTCATTCGGGGCATAATCATTTCATAGAAGAAGCACCGGTCAATGGAATCATCAATGCGCAGAAAAAGATCATTCAAACCATCAAAGAAAAAAAACCGGCCGCAGTCATTTTTGTTGCCGCAGTGATCACGGCCGGCAAACTACCCAAGTATGAATACATCCCGGCTCTGAACACCGCCATTCATTCCATGGTAAAAGAAATGAATGACCCTTCAGTAATATTCGTTGATCAGCAGGATCAATGGGATTGGAACACGTATACCATTCATGACAAAGTGCACCCAAATCGCGCCGGAGCAAATATGATCGCCGCAAAATGGTATGCCGCAATCAACAAATTCTTAAAGACTAAACCCTGAGCATGTTTTTAACAAGACCAATAAAAAAACTACTCCCACTATCACTCCTGTTGGTCATCCTTTTTACCGGTATGACCATCGTGGCAAACGCACAGGCAGATTCCCTGCTTGCAGCAAAAGAGCTGACCATAAGAAACGGGCTGCCTCATTTCTTTGCCCGGGTAAACACAGGCAAAGCAGTGAAGGTTGCATTCCTCGGAGGAAGCATTACAAGGGCAGGAAATGGTTACCGCGACCAGGTAATGACATGGCTGAAAAAACAATACCCATCCGCCGGCTTTGAAGAGATCATGGCGGCAGTTAGTGGTACCGGTTCGGACTTTGGTGCATGCCGCGTTCAGCAACACGTTATCGACCATAACCCCGATCTGGTATTTGTAGAGTTTGCTGTGAATGATAACCGCATGCTCATGCAGTTTGTCAGGGAAACAATGGAAGGAATCGTACGTAAGATCAGGAAGGCAAAACCCAAAACAGATATCTGTTTCATTTATACCTTCTCAAACGAAAATCTTCCAGCCTTACAAAAAGGCCTGTTCCCCTCCTCTGTGTCTGCCATGGAGGCAATAGCCGACCACTACTCCATTCCCAGCATACACATGGGACTGGCGGTGATCGACCAGATCAATAAAGGGAAAATGCTGATGCTTGGCAAAAGAGACTCCACCTATGCAGCCCCTCTGTTTTCGATCGACGGCGTTCATCCCTTGCCCGAAACCGGACATAAGATCTATACCGAAGTACTTGCAAAAAATCTTCCCGCATTGAACACCAACTCCACCCGGAAGAAGCACTCAATGCCCGCTGCAATGGAGGCAAACAACTGGAGCAATGCCGGAATGTATGACCTTTCAAAAAAGATAAAATTCAACGGTAACTGGCAATTCACAGATTCTGTGACCAAAGGAAAGGAATACTTTCCGCTGCTTCCAGAAGTTCAGTCGACAGCATCCCCGGACGCAAGCTTAACAGTCAGCTTTAAAGGGAGTCGCTTCGGAATGGCCGATATAATGGGGCCGGGAACCTCTGCCATTGAAATCACTATCGACGATCAGCCACCGCGCATCATCACCAGGTTCGATGCTTTCAGCACTTACTACAGGTTGAACTACTTCCTGATCTCCGGTCTGCATAAGGGCAAACATACGGCAACTGTAAAACTATCATCAACACCTGTGGACAAAGCTGCAATTCTGAAAACACGGAACACCGTGGTAAAAGACTGGAGCCTCTACGAAGGAAAAGCCATGTATATTGGCGCTATCTTATATTGAACAACAATTCACATATGAAACGTACTACAAATCCAGGAATAAGGTCCACCCTTATCATCTTCATCGTGCTTGCAATAAGCCATCTGAAAGCAACCGCACAGCAGAAATATTCGGCCGATTGGAAATCGCTGGATACAAGACCCATTCCGGCATGGTTCAATGATGCCAAATTCGGCATATTTATTCACTGGGGCGTTTATTCGGTTCCCGCATGGGCTCCTGTCGGAAAAGATTATGCTACCTATGCCAAGTATTCCGAATGGTACTGGAACCGCCTGGTAACGGACAGTTCAAAAGTGGGTAAGGCGTTTCGCCAGTATCACAATAATGCATACGGCCCCAATACAAAGTATCAGGATTTCGCACCGCAGTTCAAAGCGGAGTTATTTGATCCGCAGCAATGGGCTGAGATCTTTAAGAATTCAGGAGCAAGGTATGTGGTGCTGACCTCCAAACACCATGACGGGTTTTCGCTATGGCCAAGCGATCAATCATGGAACTGGAATTCGGTAGATGTAGGTCCGCATCGTGATCTTGCCGGCGATCTTACCACCGCAGTGAAAGAAAAAGGGTTGCACATGGGATTTTACTTTTCCCTGTATGAATGGTTTAATCCACTGTACAAAAGCGACGTGAACAAATACGTAGATGAACATATGATGCCACAGTTAAAAGATCTGGTAACGCGGTACAAACCTGATATAGTATGGCCTGATGGCGAATGGGAACATCCAAGCGCCACCTGGAAAAGCCCTGAATTCCTTGCATGGCTTTACAACGAAAGCCCGGTTAAAAATTCCGTAGTGGTAAATGACCGCTGGGGAAAGGAAACGCGCGGCAAACACGGCGACTACTATACTACAGAGTACGATATCGTTCACAACGAAGATGCTACCAAAAAGAAGTTTGACCATCCCTGGGAAGAATGCCGCGGCATTGGCGGATCATTTGGCTTCAATAGAAATGAAAACCTCGGGGATTATGAAACATCAGATGCGCTCATTCATATGCTGATCCAGAAAGTATCCCGGGGAGGAAATCTCCTGCTCGATATCGGACCAGCTGCCGACGGAACCATTCCCGTGATCATGCAGCAACGGCTTGCAGATATAGGCGCCTGGCTGAACATTAACGGAGAGGCTATTTTCAGCACAACAGCTGCTTCGTTGACCGCATCCAACGGAATCTCCTACACACAGAAAGGAAAAGACCTGTACGTGTTCCTGACCGCAGCACAAGCACAGGCTATTAAATTTGATCTTCCTAAGTCTCCTTCACGCGTAAGCCTGTTGGGCAGCAATAAGAAGATCAGTTACTCATACAAAGGCGGCAAGTGCACGATCGAAGGATTGAACCTGCACCCGAGCCTCCCTTCAGGAGGATATGCGTGGGTGCTGAAATTAGAAGGTGTTTACTGAAGACAACACATCGATACAATTCTGACCAGCTTACAGGTCTGTTCAGCGGGAAAGCTGCAGAAGATCACCGTATTATTTGTCGCCCCATTGAACAGATCTGTGCTCGGCCTGTAGAAAATAAAGGCACAGGAACTGCTGTGTGTTCCACTATCACCTGCCAGGAATATCATTTCATGGAGCGTCAATTGCGATATAGTTTACCTGAAGAACCCGTTTTACAGCAATCTTAAAATCAAAATACCAGAGTATACTCTTAGGTCAGCATTATTTATTGTTAAAACAGGCAGTGCCAATATTTTTTTTCGCAAACATTTGCGAGGTTTGTCTCAACCCAAACCTCACCTATGCTCAGAAATGTACTCTACCCCGTTCTATTGTCGCTTACGATCCTGCTATCATTCTCCGGTTGCAAAAAAGAAACCATTATAGTCTCACCTGCCGAACAAACCGCAAACGAGATCAGGTCTGTTGCGGAAAAGAATAATATTTCCGGAGTTTTCGCAACAAGAATTGGCCAGTTTCCGGGACAGTTCCCTGCAGAGGCCACAACAACCTGGACCATTTCAAACGGTTTTTTCAACCCAAATTACTCCTCCATGCCCAGCTATAATCTCGCGTACCTGGTTTCGTATAACATTTCCAATGTAACCCTGAGCAATGGTACATCCTCCAAAGCATTAATACTTTATTTCCAATAACGATCCGGTGTAGCACCTTAACACTGTTAAAAACAAAGTCCGGGTCAGGCCAATAAGCCTCCCTGCAAGAAGCGTATTCGCAAGACCCGGACAGATGCTTGTCGCAGAATACCGGACCGCTTTATTTCTTCGCCTGCTCCTGCATGGCAATAGCCTTGGGGAAGAGAATATTATTTTCAAGATGGATGTGATGATGCAGGTCTTCTTCAAATTCTTTCAGCATCCTTAAGATGACTCTATACGAATTACATGCATCCCCGGGCGGCGTATAATTATTGGTAAGTACAGAGATCCGGCGAAATCGCTCTCCTTCATGATCATGCTCATGCATCATAATACTCACCGGGTTCTCTACCCGGCCAAATGGCGCATGCACTTCCTCCGTTCCCGCTTCAACCATTCTACGTACAAACGGAAACAATACGCGCTCTTCTTTTTCAAGATGATCCACCAGATCAAATGCCGCTTCGCTCAACAAGCCCTCCACTTCCCATAATTCAGGATGCAGATCACCATGTACTTTCGCGACGTGGTTCAACAAAGGGGCGATCTCCTTCAGTTTCGCCCTGACATACCGATGATGCTTTTTCTCTATATAATCTGCCAGCAGGTCCGCCGGCCAGCTATTAAAATCTGCGACGGAGCTCAGCATGTCAGCCGGTATATTCTGCAGAGATCTGATCAACACATCTACATCAATGCCACCTTTCTCGCAAGCCTGTTCCAGGCTCCGGTTGCCGTTGCAACAATAATCAATATCATAACGCTTAAAGACAGAGGCTGTGCGATAATCATTCGCAACCAGTTCGCCTACGATCGTTTGGGGATGGATATACATATCTTCATGATTGGATTAAAAAACATAATTCCTGTAATAAAAAAATAAATAAGTTCAATAGCTTCCATACCTGCATTACAGAAGTGCAGATCTGAAGGTTTTGGTATACCACTATTCACATCTACGTCAGCACGGGCATGAGATTCCGGCAATAAGCAGGCTGTTTGAACGACCAGCAGCAGTACAGCTATTCCAAAAATGATCAGCAACTTCTTTTGAACATTTATCCTGGAAACAGAATGCTAAAGCATGATTAGTTAAAGATTTTCCCGAAAGGTCATTCGATGGCCGATGGCCGATGACCGTTGGCCGAAAATACATCTACCTACTAGTGTCAATACCCTATACCAATTAGCAGGAAATAGCTTCCATCCAAATGTGGCACTCGGCCATCGGTCATCGGTCATCGAGCTAGTGTAGGAAAATCTCTTAGACTAAACGACATTGATTTTCAGTCAGGCTTCCATAAAGTTGATCGCGGCTACAACGCCGATACTCGTAACGGCAGGCAACGGCAATTGGGGATCGGCGTTCCATTCATAGAATGTTCAGCGGACGGCTTTTGAAATATTCGATCTTTGAAAGAAACATGGCGGCCATTTTATCTCCACGCCATTTAGCCTCCTCCGCAATACGGCCGGCAAAGAACCGGTCAATAGTGCTGCGCCATATCGTTAGCCATGTATCAAAATGCTCGCGCGTCAAAGGCAGTTTAGCATGTGGGGGAAACGGACTGCCATAATACGTATGCTCCTCCAGTAAAACGGTTTGCCAGAACCGGTACATCTTTTCAAGATGCGCTGACCAGCGCTCCTGGATGATACGGTTGAAAACAGGTCCAAGTAATTCATGCTGCCTGATAGCCGAGTAAAAACTATCTACCAGTAACTTTATGTCTTCTATTTGCGAAATATCCTTTTTTACATGCATAATGATGGGCTTTAGCATCTGCTGATCAAACCTGTTCTTTCTGACAGCAATGTTACGAATGGCCCCGTGGTCAATTCCGGATAACGATCATCACCAGCTATGATTTTCGTCATACATGTATTTTCTTCCAACGAGGTACATAGCTACACTGACTCATTCAATCAGGAGAAAAAGTTGGAGGAGTGAGGTTTGAGGTTTTGAAAGTTTCACAGGTTCTATAGTTTGCAAAGGTTTCAAAGGTTGATATCTCACCATAGGCTTGGCAAGTCCCGGGGACCGGGCTTCTATTCCCGCCGCGCGCTACGATCCATTCGCGATCGCGCACGCTGATTCATGCACCGCCGCGCGCGCTGGGCAGAAATGGGCATACGACAGCAACCGCATTGCTGCGTTTGACTGTCGTCGCCCACTTTTCAATTGTATAATTCCACATTTCCTATCTCATTCTTCCTTTTTTTGATCATAGATGCAATAAAAAAACGCACCGCCCTTTTCAGGACTGCCCTCCTCCACCAGTCCTGAAAATGACGGTGACTAAGAAATTTCTCTGTGGTAAATATCGCTTTAGGCAAAAGAGAATCCATGGGAAAAACACAACATCTCCGGGGAAAATAACGGAACTATAGCGATGAATAGACGATCGCTAACATAAGCTGAAGAACTCATCGCCCACTTTTGCTCCTGCTCCATCAAGATCCAGGAAACAAATGAAGCGGTTCGCCAATAAAAGAGGCCGCATCGGTTGATGCGGCCTCTTTTATCAGGAAAATATCTGTAAATAACAAAATTCCATTTGCAGGATACCAGGGCATTTTCATTTAACTGATCTGCCTGACAGATCGATCATCGCAGATCCTTATGCACGGGCAACAATGGCGTCCTGACCGGGAGCGATTTCATAAGTAAGATCGCCACTGGCATCCGCCTTCAGATCAACGATCCATCCTTCGGAACAAAGATCTTCCAGGATCAACTCATAGCCGGGATCGAATGCCAGTAAGTATGGCTGTGAAGGAAGTGCTACCCTGAAGTGCCGGTTCAATGAACAACGTAACACTTCGCGGTACGGACCTGGCTGATGGACGGCCTGCGGATAAAGTTCCTCCTCAAACGCGGCCAGGTGACGAATAAAGATCCACTGAAAAAAACGACGCCAATTTTTCATACGGCAAATGTTGAACGGTGAAAAATGAATTACGGCAAATGCATATATCAAATTTAAGGGGATACGTCTGTATTGCCCGTAGTTTATCACCCTATTTTTTTTGTAGAAAAACTACTACACCAAATCCGCGACTCCACTCCCCGCAGCGACAGCAACAATATGCCGAAACAATACCTCCGATAAATCTTCTGAAATCGTATTTTAGGTCTATGAAGAATGGAATTTCCAAACTGTTGCTGATCATTGCATACCTCGTAAGATCAAGCGAAGTTCCGGCGCAGCAAACGGTTGAAGGCTCCTTTGTTCATGGCGGCATCAACCGGTCTTACGCTGTTTATGTTCCGGCCTCCTATATTCCAGGGCAGCCTGTGCCCTTACTTTTCAACCTGCATGGATATGGGAAAGATAAAGAATACCAGGAATCAAACCGCGATTTCAGACCCGTGGCAGATACCGCACGCTTCCTGGTTGTTCACCCCGATGGAACAAAAGAGCGACTCACCAAACAGCGTTTCTGGAACTTTGGAAGCGTAATGGGTTCGACTGTAGACGATCAGGGGTTCCTGGAAGCGCTGATCGACACCCTGGCCAAACGGTTCAGCATTGATCAGCAGCGGGTCTATTGTACGGGTATGTCGAACGGAACATTCATGGCTTATTATCTTGGATGCAAAAGCAAACGCTTTGCTGCGGTCGGTGGTGTAGCTGGTGGTATGTCTGTCAGTATGTATAAAGATTGCGAACCGGTTAACCCCATTCCCATCATTCACATCCATGGTACAAAAGATCCGATCAATAAATATAAAGGCAGCTCATCCGCTATCGGCATTGAAGCGATATTACAATTCTGGCGGGATAAGAACCATTGTAGTACCAAACCGGAGGTCACCGCTATTGAAGATGCAACGCCCCTCGATAAATGCACGGCCGAAAGAATTGTTTATTCAGGCGGCATCAATGGACACCGTGTAGAGCTTATCAAAATCACAGGCGGAGGGCATACCTGGCCCGGATCCGATAAACAGGGAGGTCTGCTGGGTAAAGTGTGTCAGGATTTTGATGCCCGGTTGGAGATATGGCGTTTCTTCAGGGAATTTAAACTGACAGGGAATTAATAGAACGATCTCACTTTTTACCGCCCGATCAGGCATCACCAGGCTACTGATCGCAAGCCTTCCACGCAGGATTTCAGCACTGGTAAAACCCAGGGCAGCCAGGTACCAGGCTGCGGCTTCACCAATTCCTTTACAAGACGATAATGTTTTCTCCAAAGGAAAACGTAGTTTAGATTCATGAACCATGTATCTCTTTTCAGGTCCACGATCAACACTGCAGCCATTGCGATCCTGCTGTCAACATCAACCATCGTTTCCGCTCAATCTCCTGTCCTGTATCCAAAAAAATACCTGCAGAAGAAGGTGTCTGCCGGCCAGCAGCGTTCTGCCGCGGAGGTCCGCCGGTTTACTGATCTCGGTAGGCTATGGGGAGTTCTCCATTATTTCAACCCGAAAGTAAATAGTGGAACCGTTGTTACAGACAGCATTGCCCTTCAGGCATTGCGGCTCATGCTGACTGATGCATCTGCAAAAGGGTTCAGGAATGCGGTTGCGCAGATGCTTACAACAGCTGGAGACCCTGACTCACGACTTGTTGAACATACAACCTCACCCTCGCTGTTGTTCTCTCCCGAAAACGCCGCTCCAAAAGTGTTTACTCCCGCAAGCGATATTCTTTTTATCTCCTTCCCTCCTTTGTCCGCAAATCAGCTGGAAGACCCCTCCTCCATCCACGGCCTGATGCCTGCACAGTGGACGAACGCCAAAGGGATCGTGATCGATATCCGCAGCTCAAAAACGGCTGAACCTTATTCGGAAGCTGGTTTTATCTATGATGTAATGCCACAGCTCCTCGGCGCACTCGCGGGCAACAAACAACTTCCCGCTGTTTTTGAAAAACGGATCATTCACAACGGATTTGTATCGCAATCGTCCAACGCTCCCAACATTTATAACAGCGGCTTTCAAACCACCGCCGCCGGGAACTATTCCGGGAAAGGTAATAACGCGCCAATCGGCAAACCTGTCGCGATCATTTATAATCGATATACAGACATCGAAATATTGAAACAACTTTGGGTGCTCAGGTCTGCCGGACTTTGCAAGCTCATCTTCGAAGGAGCCGCGGGATCAGAGCCCCGCGGCAGTACCGAGCGACTGATGCTGACAGATGACCTTGCCGTTCAGGTTCGGATCAATGAATTTCAATTATCCGGAAATCAAGCCCTGCCCTCACCCGATCTGTTCATCGATCGCATTACCGATACATCGATGAAAGGAAGTTTTGTACAACAGGCCATCACACTGCTCACTGACAAAAAGGAACAAACGCTGAAAGCACCGGCAGCAGCAGCTGATTTTATAGCTCCAAAACCGGCCCGCTATGCTGACACGCTGGTGCCCTCAGCCGAACTACGCTTATTCGGTTTATATAACTTCTGGAATGCCATCCAGTATTTCTCTCCCTATAAACACGAACTGGATCATTCATGGGATTCTGTACTCCACAGGTACATTCCCGTCTTCCTGAACGCTAACGACTCGCTTTCCTATATGCTTGCCATCCGCGCGCTTGCCAGCGAAACACAGGACTGCCATGGCTTTATTGGAACGATACGCGCTGCAACGCCCGCACGTAAATTTTATGGCGCCTGGCCACCCATCCAGATGGGATATGTTCGTGGCAAAGTGTATATCACTGAAATGGTGAAAGACAGTTCGCAGGACCTCAGCCAGATCCAACCAGGTGACGAAGTGATCAGCATAGACGGACTGTCGATCAAAGAACAGGAAGCTCAATGGCGCGCGTATATTCCCACCAGCAATGAAAATACCTATCAGCGCGATGTTGCCAATTACCTGACCGTCGGTCCGCTGAACTCTGCCACGACCATCTCCCTTCGTCGCGGACAACGGAACTTCACCGTAAAACTGAACAGGAACGGCCGCTGGCCATTGGGACGGGGATTTGCCGACTTCAATAAAAAGCACAGCACAACAGAACTCCTTCCCGGTAATATCGGATACATTAATATGGGTAATCTGCGCCCGGCAACTGTAGACAGCGCAATGCGCGCATTCGCCGGTACCCGCGCTATGATCATGGATATCCGCAACTACCCGCAGGGAACAGCCTGGTCAATAGCGCCTGGATTAACGGACTCCGTCAGGACTGCCGTAATATTCGACAAGCCATTTGTTGACTATAACTATTTACGTGGCGGGGAGGATAAGTCAACACTCAAGTCAGCCTTCACTGTAATGCCTTCCGGCAAAACGCCATACAAAGGAAAACTGATCATCCTCTGTGACCGCACCACGCAGAGCCAGGCGGAATATTCTATCATGATGTTCCAGGGAGCCATAAAATCCACCGTGATCGGTAATCAAACAGCCGGCGCCGATGGCAACGTAACGGAGGTCACCCTGCCCGGCGGTTATTCCATCTCATTCAGCGGATTGGGCATTTACTACCCTGACGGAACGCCCACACAGCGAAGAGGTATTAAAATCGACATACAGGCGCAACCAACAATTGGTGGTTTGATGGCAGGGAAAGATGAACTTCTCGATAGAGCCGTATTGTTTATTAACACAGGAAAATAGCAGAATTGCCCGGATCACTCCGGGCAATTCTGTACAACCACAAGCATGGCTAACAATTAACCTGTATAGCTATTTTGGACGAGTCACTTTGAAAAATAGTGTACCGATACGCTACAATTTCCCCGGTAAAACGGCCGGTAAGTGTACCAATACTGTACAAACCTTTTACCCGGCACCTACAGTCCAACCATCTTCTCTGCATACTCTCTACCATGTCTCTTCGTTGTCAAAGCTGTCTTGCGGCTTCCTTTAAGCGATCTTAAACGCGGGAAGATTCCTTCTCCGCCGCGGCATAAGGCGAGAATGGCAGCGGCCACTGTTGCCTTCAGCACAGAAAATGCAGGTCACCTCCCAGTAATTACATTGATTATCAATCTTCAAAAAACTGTTCACCAATTTTTGAAGGTATTCAACCAGAAATCGGAGACCATCTCCCGTGCAGCAGGGTAAGTTTATATATAACGATGCCGGCGGCTCCTCACTTAATTTCTGCCGCCCAGATTATTCACTTAATACTGCTGCGTATGAAAAAATCAATGCCTTCCCTTATTCGCGATCTGTCCGTTCTATCCAAAATGGATCCCGACTAACACAGATCAATTTCCATTAATGGCGGTTCAATACCGCAAATACTTAAAGACTGCTGATCCGATTATTGCAGGATCAGGTTACACATTGCCTTAAATATTTAAACCCCCAATCTATGCGACTGATTGCTTGTCAGCCACTCGCGCATCCTTTGCGCCCATCCTCCCGGCGATCCATCACCGAAGCTGCGTCGAGGATCCTTGGCTTTTCCTTTTTACTCATCTTTTCTGCTGAAGCGATGGCGAATGCAGATCCTCATTCCGGTAATACAGGTCACCCGGCCGGCACTCCTGCGTGGTTGCCTGCTGGTAGTATCAAAGCCGAAACGATTACCGGTACCGTCAAAAACGCGGTTGGTGAGCCTTTATCCGGGGCAACCATTACCGAAAAAGGTACTTCAAACAGTACTTTAACAAAAGACGACGGTAGTTTTAGTATCAATGTATCCGGCAAGAATGCAACGCTGGTAGTTTCCTATGTCGGCTACCAGAATCTCGAGGTAAGTGTCGCCGGCAAATCGACCATACCAGTTATACTTCAGCCAGGCACAGGCAGCCTGGACGAGGTAGTCGTGATCGGCTACGGTGCCGTGAAAAAGCGGGACCTCACGGGTTCCGTTGTCTCCCTTAAAGGTGAGGAACTCCGGGAAGTCCCTTCTACCAACGTACTTGAAGCTGCCCAGGGTAAGATCGCGGGAGCAGATATTACACGCAGCAGCGGCCAGGCCGGCGCCGGCGTATCCATCACCATCCGCGGCGTCCGCTCGGTTGCAGGCAGCAGCTCGCCCCTGATCGTTGTAGACGGTATCCAGTACCAGAGCATCCAGGATATCAACCCCAACGATATCCAATCGATGGAGATCCTCAAAGATGCCTCTTCCACCGCGATATATGGTTCACGCGCCGCAAATGGCGTGATCCTGATCACCACCAAAAAAGGCGGCAGCGGAAAGACGGAAGTCAGCTTTAATACATACGCCGGCCTTTCCGACGTGACCATGTACGCACGCCCAATGGGCTTCGACGAATATGTTGCATTCCGCCGTGAATCATTTCGCGCAGCCGGACAATGGAACACTCCCGCCGATGATCCCGTCGCATTCGCAGGGAATGGTGAATTGAACGCTGTGCAGAACCGCATATTCACAGACTACCTGAAAGAACTCTTCCATAAAGGCCTTCAGCAGGATTACCAGCTCGGCTTCAGAGCCGGCACTGATAAACTGAAAGCGTATATGTCACTCGACTACTTCAATGAAAAAGGCCTGCTGAAACTTGATGGCGTTAAACGCTACACCGGCCGCATGAACCTTGATTATATCGTAAACAAAAAAGTGACCGTAGGCATGCAAAGCCAGCTTACATATTATGATCAAAGCGTGAGACGAGACCCCTTGAACCAGGCTAATAAAGTAAGCGGCCTGGGATCGATGTACGACTCTGCGGGCAACTTCAATTTCCTGTTGATCGACGGACAGACAGGAAACCCGCTCGCCGATGAGCAACCCAATGTATACATGAATGATGTTTCCAACACACGCCTGCTCACCAACGTATATGTAGATGTTAAACCTTTCGCAGGATTTTCTTTTCGCAGCACCTTCGGCGCATCGCTTGGCTCCAGCAGGAACGGGATCTATGCCTCCCCGAAATCCCTGGATCGCGGCCTGCAGGGCAAATCACAGTCACAATACAACACCAGCAAAAGCCAGAACCTGAACTGGGAGAACGTAGCAACGTACCAGAAAACACTGGGAGACCACTCGGTGACCGTAACAGGTATCGCCAGCTATGTTGGCTTTAAATACGAAGAACTGAATGCATCTGCCGTGAACCAGCTTCTCCCTTCCCAGTTGTTCTACGCAATGGAGAATAATACGGAAGAAGTAAAAGTGAGTTCCGATTATCTTCAATCAGATCTCGTGTCTTTTGCAGGGCGGATCAACTACGGATACAGGGGGAAATATTTACTGACACTGACAGCACGTTCAGATGGCTCGTCAAAACTTGCACAAGGTCATAAATGGACCTTCTTCCCTTCTGCAGCATTCGCATGGCGGATACTGGATGAAAAATTCATGCGTAACGTAAATGCATTCAGTGATCTTAAAGTAAGAGTGAGCTACGGTATTGCGGGTAATGATCCTGGCAACTCATTTATCTATTCAACACAAAGCCAGCTACAGCGTCTTGCCTTCGGATGGGATAATGTGAACGCACCAGCTTACACATATTCAAGAAATGTCGGTAACCAGGAACTTGGATGGGAATTGACATCCACCGCAAACATCGGGCTTGATTTCGGCATCCTTAAAAACCGCATTACAGGTACATTCGATTACTATGACGCCAGGACATCAGACCTGTTATTATCACGCGGGCTTCCGCCAACAACAGGCGTAACAACGGTGGTACAGAACATCGGCAAAACCAGAAACCATGGTTTTGAAGTGACGCTTCAGACACTGAACGTTAAAACAAACAATTTCTCCTGGTCATCCAACTTCACATTCACCAAAAACAAAGAAGAATTTGTTGAACTGGTAACAGGCGGCAATGATATCGGCAATGGCTGGTTCATCGGCTATCCGACAAGTGTTTATTATGATTATGAAAAAGTAGGGATCTGGCAAACGAAAGACCTTGCAGAAGCAGCAACTTACGGACAGAAACCAGGGGAGATCCGTGTAAAAGATCAGAATGGAGATGGCAAGATCGATTCACAGAATGACCGGATCATCCTCGGTACTCCAAGACCAAAATGGAGCGGAGGTTTTGATAACACCGTTCGTTTTAAAAACTTCGATTTCAGCATATTCCTTTTTGCAAGATTCGGACAAATGATCAGAGCTGATCGTTATGGATTCAATCCGCAGGGCATCGCTCCGGCCACATCCGGACTAAGCTACTGGACCCCGGAAAACCCAACGAATGATTATCCCAGGCCCAACAGGAACGGCGGCGCACTCTATCTTTCAACGCTTCCATACCAGGATGGCTCTTACTTCAGGATCCGCAACGTGTCATTGGGCTACAATGTTCCTGATAAAGTTTTACAAGGCACATTCATCAGCAGCCTCAGAGTGTATGCGACAGCAAAGAACCTGTACACCTACACCAAAAACGGATTGGAATATGATCCGGAAAGAGGCGGGTCTGAGAATTTCCCGATGACCAAATTATTCGTATTCGGATTAAACGTGAATTTCTAACAACAAACCTGAAAAGATGAAACGTATTATATATGCACTTGCAGGCCTGCTGATGCTTCTTGCCTCGCTGACCTCCTGCAAAAAAAGACTGGAAGAATTTAACCCGGGTGGCCTGACTGCCGAATCTGTATTCACCACCCCGGAAGGCTTCGAAACACTCGTCAATGCCGCATATACCTACCAGCGCTGGTGGTATGGAAAAGAAGAAGGATACAACCTGGCGGAAACGGGTACAGATATCTGGACAAGCGGAAGTGGTGATGTATTTCCTGACCTCACACGCTATCTCAATCTCCAGGCAGGTAATAGCGCGCTGGCTGCTGAATGGAGAGAGTTCTATGCCGCCATCAACCTCATCAATGGTGGAGTGAACAACATCAGCAAAGCTGGCCTTGCGCCAACCATAAGGAATGTACGGGAAGGTGAACTGCGATTTTTGCGCGCATTCTATTACTGGCATATCGTTGAGACCTGGGGTGGCGTTCACTTTACCCTGGAGCAAACAAGCGGGATCGTGTCCACAGCGAACCGTACACCGGTTGACACTTTCTATGCGCAGATCTTCCGTGACCTTGACTTCGCCGTAGCCAACCTCCCAAACACACAACCGCAGTGGGGCCGGGCAACAAAACCTGCCGCACAGGCTTTTCTTGCCCGCATGTATCTCACGCGCGGTCGTAATCAGGACGCTTTGAATATGGCAAATGCCGTGATCGCCAACACCGCTTTTCAATTGCAACCTGTTTATGCAGACCTCTGGAAAATGAATAATCTGAAGAACAAAGAAGTCATCTACGCAGTGAACTATAACGAAGATCTCGCGCTGAATGATCTCTCTAATTCGAATACCAACCCTTACGGACATGGAAGGGGTAGCAACAGCGGACACATGCTGTTCCTGATGAAATATGACAACCTGCCGGGTCTGATCCGCGACATCTACAACGGCCGTCCATTCGTACGTTATATGCCGACACGTTACCTGCTGGATCTTTACAGCGACGCAGACGCAAGACATGAAGGCTCTTTCTGGCAGTACTGGTTTGCCAACACCAGGACAGCTACACTCAATGTAGGAGATACTGCTGTTCTGTGCACTAACAAAGAGATCCCTGACGCATTCCAGGCAACAAGAAAATATCAGATCTACGACAGAAGTATTACCTATAATGCGAATGGCAGCGTAAAAGATAATAACCGGTACGAGCAGCTGTCGAAATTCATGGACGGCACCCGTCCAAGCGTAGGCGAAGCTCAAAGCGCGAGAGATGTATTCGTTATCCGCCTTGCGGAAATGTACCTGATCGCCGCTGAAGCACAGATGAACCTCGGCGCGCTGGACAAAGCCGCCGAATTAATCAACGTTCTTCGTACCCGCGCAGCAAAACCGGGCCGCGCAGCTGAAATGCAGATCGATCCTGCAGCAATTACACTCGACTTCATTCTTGATGAAAGAGCAAGAGAACTTGCCGGCGAACAGATCCGCTGGTTTGACCTGAAAAGGACCGGTAAACTCCTCGATCGTGTAAAAGCATACAGCCCTGATAATGCTGTTAACATCCTGCCGCACCACGTACTTCGTCCGATCCCGCAACAGCAGATCGATGCCGTACTGAATAAAGATGAGTTCAAACAAAATGCAGGCTATCAATAAGCGTCTTGAAACTCGCTAGTTCGGGCAGAGGAAATGCCTTAACCAAGCAGTCTTTTAGTATACAAGCAATCCGAGTTCCCCCTGTTCCCAGGGGGAACTCCCTATTATGCGAATGATCATTGAACATCATGTATTTTTATTATTGGATCGTATAAACAGATAAAATGAATTTGAAACGATTATTGTTTTTTTCTTCCCTGATCATATCAATAAGTATGCAGGCGTGGACACAGCAGGCACAGCCGTTGAAGTTGTGGTACGATCGACCCGCTGCGAATTGGAATGAAGCATTGCCAATAGGAAATGGAAGACTTGCGGCAATGATCTTCGGCGGAACTGACAGGGAAAGAATTCAGTTAAATGAAGAAACTGTCTGGTCTGGTGAACCCGGCAATAATATCATAGAGCACGTGTATGACAGCATTCAACAGATCCGCCAGTTACTTTTCAAGGGGAAATATAAAGAAGCACAAGACCTATCCAACAGCACGTTCCCGCGACAATCGCCAAAAGGGGTCAACTATGGAATGCAGTATCAGCCCGTCGGAAATCTTACGATCTCTTTTCCGGGACATGACAACGTTTCCGCATACACACGGGATCTGAATATTGCAGACGCTATCTCGACTGTATCTTATAAACTGAACAATGTTTCTTATAAGCGGGAAATGTTCGCATCGTTGAACAGTGGTGTGATCATCGTACGGATCACCGCCAGCAAACCCGGCAGCGTTTCATTTGAATTGGGCATCAATACACCACAACGCATTCACCACGTAGCCGCAAAAGACAAAAAACTTACACTGACCGGCACTTCAGGAAGTTCGGATAACAAGACAGGCAGGGTTCGCTTTGAAGCCATTGTTCACCCGATCCTCGAAGGCGGTAAACTGGAAACAAAAGACTCTGCACTGATCATCAGCGGAGCGAACACGGCTACTCTTTATATCAGCATTGGGACCAACTACAAAAACTACGAGGATATCAGCGGCAATCCATCTGCGGTTGCAGCCAGATATCTTTCAGCTGCATTGCAAAAAAAATACGAAGCCGATAAAGCAGCGCATATTAAACTATACAGGAAGTATTTCGACAGAGTTTCGCTCAACCTCGGATCAACAGCGCAGGCAGAGAAACCAACGAATACACGGGTGGCTGAATTCAGTTCGGCTCCGGATCCGCAACTTGTTTCCCTCTATTTCCAATTCGGGAGATACCTCATGATCTCCGGCTCACAACCCGGCGGACAACCCACCAATCTGCAGGGTAAATGGAATGAAAAACTGAGCCCGCCCTGGGACAGTAAGTATACCATCAATATAAATACTGAAATGAATTACTGGCCCGCCGAGGTGACCAATCTCAGTGAGCTGCATGAACCGCTGTTCGATATGATCAGAGACCTTTCCGTTACCGGCCAGGAAAGCGCCTCAAAAATGTATCATGCCCGCGGATGGAATGTGCACCACAACACCGATCTCTGGCGGATCACCGGTCCGGTGGATGGTGGCTTCTATGGCATGTGGCCAATGGGTGGCGCATGGCTGACCCAACACTTGTGGTATCACTATCTGCATACTGGCGATAAACAATTTCTCCAAAAGGTTTATCCCATATTGAGATCCTGCGCCATGTTCTACGTGGATGTATTGCAGGAAGAACCCGCAAACAAATGGCTGGTTGTTGCACCGTCGATGTCGCCGGAAAATTCTTACCAGGCCGGTGTCGGCATCTCCGCAGGAACAACGATGGATAACCAGCTGGTGTTTGACGTATTCTCCAACTATATCAAAGCAGCTGCGGTACTGAGCCTCGATAAAACATTTGCAGATACGGTTAAAATAAAATTGCAGCGCCTACCCCCAATGCAGGTTGGTCAGTATGGGCAATTGCAGGAGTGGCTGCAGGATTGGGACAAACAGAATGACCGCCACAGGCATATCTCTCATTTGTACGGCCTGTTCCCGGGAAACCAGGTTTCACCTTATCGCAGTCCGGCATTATTTGATGCGGCCAGAACCTCATTGATCAATCGCGGCGATAAATCAACAGGCTGGTCAATGGGATGGAAAGTGAACTGGTGGGCAAGATTGCAGGATGGTAACCGCGCGTATAAACTGATCGCCGACCAATTGACGCCCGCGCCAATGGAAGAAAAAGGCCAGAACGGTGGCACTTATCCCAACCTTTTTGATGCGCACCCACCTTTCCAGATCGATGGAAATTTTGGTTGCGCCTCCGGCATTGCAGAAATGCTGGTGCAATCTCATGACGGAGCCCTTCATTTTTTACCTGCCCTGCCGGATGCATGGCCGAACGGTACAGTAACAGGATTGGTAACAAGAGGCGGATTCACCATTGACATTACCTGGAAGGATCACAAACCGGCCGCCGTTAAGATCGTCTCCGGATTGGGTGGTAATTGCAGGATCAGAAGTTTTGATGAGTTGATGTTGAAAGATGGGAAACTGAAGATCGCGACAGGTATCAATCCAAACAAGCTGATGGAGATTGCAGACATAAAGGAACCGCTTGTTTCACCAAAAGCAAAATCAGGAAATATAGCAGTGAAGAAAGTGATTGAATACGACCTGCCGACAAAACCGGGCGGTGTTTATATTCTTGCGCTGGCTCCATTACAAAAATAAGAGATGGCGTTTCACATTATTTAACTGGCGTAGGAGCAACGCAAAGGGTGCAAAGAACCGCGGAGTGCGCAAAGCTCCGGCCATGAGATCTTCGCGTGCTTTGCCTTCCTTTGCAGCCTTTGCGTTGCTCCTACGCCAGTTAATCAAGTAAAATCTCAAGCTCTATCGTACCGTTACCATCAACATCTTCAGATCCTTCCTGTCCGACGAACTCCCATACAACACTTCATATTTTCCAGGCACCACTTCCAGCTTCTCTGTTTTCGGATTAAAGAATTCAAAGGCTTTATTATTCAAAGGGATCGCCACATTAACGGTCTCACCTGCCTTTACACTCACGCGTCTGTATGCCCTCAACGATCTCGCCGGCCCATCAGGATCCTGCTTATTGACAATATAAACCTGCACCACTTCATCGCCCGCCATCTTTCCCGTATTCTTCAATGACAAACGCAAAGTCGTTGAGTCATCTGCCGAAAGCACTGTTTTCGTTATTGTCGCTTTCCCATATTGAAAACTTGTATAGCTCAATCCGAATCCAAACGGATATACAGGTTCACCTTTGAAGTAACGATAGGTTCGTCCTTTCATTTCGTAATTCTCATAATCAGGAAGGTCATCCGTCGAACGGTAAAATGTCATTGGTAATCTTCCTGCGGGATTATAAGCACCGAATAACACGTCTGCAACAGCCGTTCCTCCCTCCTGCCCCGGATACCAGGCTTGAATAATCCCGTCAAGGTTTTCACTCTCCCAGGGAAATGCCATGGAGCTGCCGGAACAGTTGACCAGTATCACCGGCTTACCTGTCGCCTTCAGCGCTTTCAGCACGTTCAATTGTACTGCCGGTAACTCGATCCGTGTTCTGTCGCCACCCCTGAAACCTTCCAGGTCAACAGACATCTGCTCTCCTTCAATTCTTGGAGATATTCCACCTACAAATACAAATGCGTCCACAGACCTGTATTTTTCAGCAAGACCTTTGTAATCGAGTTTGCGTGCATCACCCAGATCAAAGTTGAAAGCTGCATCACGCTCTAACTGGTAATACTCAACCATCACAGAAACAGGTTTACCTTTCTCTGCCTGTAATACATATTCCTGGTCCTTCAATGTACCTGTACGGAGATAAGAAAGAACTTCTTTTCCACCCAACACCAAACGGAATCCATCATCTGCTTTGATCCGAAAGGTAACCGGTCCCGAAGTAGCAGGCGTCAGCACAGACTCAAGCCTGACGGAAAAGTTCTTCAGGTTAACACCCGGCGCGAAAACAGTGTTCCCTCCCGAATCATAATTCAAACCTGTTGTCAGCTGACTTGTCGAAACCACCGGACCTGTAAAATCTTTCGTATTCCAGACCGTCACTTTAAAACCAGGCTTACCATCGATGCGGCATTCGTTCATCCTGCTTACGACCACATCGTCACCAACATAATCACTTGCTTTTTCATATAGAACTTTACCGGCGCCAAGTCTTGACTGAATGCCTTCAAGGATGGTCATTGTTTTTGTAGGAAATCCATTATAATTCCCCCAAAGCGTAACAGAATCCGCTGCATTGGGACCCAGCACGGCAATCGTGGATGTGGTGGAAAGCGGCAGCGTATTATTTTTATTTTTCAGTAACACCATACTCTCTCTTGCCATCTGCAATGTCTGTGCAATATGAGCCTTGCTTTCCACAACAGCGTAAGGTATAGCTGACCATGAAACCAGTGAATCATCATCAAACACGCCCAATTGAAAGCGTGCCCGAAGTGCACGGAATACAGCGGTATCAATAGCAGATTCCCTGATTAATCCTTTCTGAACAGCTTCTCCGAGCGACTTATAAGTGCTGCCGCAACAAATATCCGTACCGGAGTATACAGCATCCGCAGATGCAGCTGCCGCCGTTGGATGTGTTTCGTGCGCTTTCGCCCGATAGAAATCATCAATAGCTCCGCAGTCTGAAACGATCACATCGTCAAACTTCCAGTCGTTTCGAAGAATATTCATCAGCAACTCTTTGTTCGAACAACAGGGTTCTCCGTCATAACGATTGTAGGCACACATCACTTCCTTCACCTTTGCTTCAGTAACCAGTGCTTTAAATGCAGGCAGATAGGTTTCCCAAAGATTTCGCGGAGACATCTTTCCCGGATCAAAGCTATGCCGGTTCCATTCCGGGCCACTATGAACAGCGTAGTGCTTCGCACAGGCATGCAGTTTATCATACTTCTGTGTGCCGTCTCCCTGTAGCCCCCGGACAACCGCCATTCCCATTTGCGTGGTCAAATGCGGATCTTCCCCATAGGTTTCCTGCCCTCTTCCCCATCTGGGATCCCGGAAAATATTGATATTAGGCGTCCAGAAAGTCAAACCCTGGTAACGCTTGAATGAGTTCTGACTTTTGGCAAGATGATGCTTCGCCCTCGCTTCGTCGGAGATCATACTGAATGACCTTAACACGCCTTCCGTATTGAACGTCGCAGCCATGCCGATCGCCTGCGGAAATACCGTCGCCTGCCCTGAACGTGCAACGCCATGCAGCGCCTCATTCCACCAATCTGTAGCGGGAATACCCAGTCGCGGAATAGCCGGCGAACTGTTCAGCGTCAGGCTGATCTTTTCTTCCGTGGTCAACCGGCGCACCAGGTCCCAGGCCCGCTCATCCGCGGAAAGCGCCGGATTTTTGTACACCTCAATGACTGCTGAGGATGAATCTCCGGAAGGCTGTGCAAAACTGACGCCGGATTGAAATAATATTAGGCCCAGCAAAAGATGACGATTATACTTCATAAGCAACAATCTGTTTTCAGTAATAAACCGCTTCACAGGATAAAACGGCCGTGAATTCTTTTTCATTCGGGCAAATCTAAAAAAGCGGAATGCAGAACACCTTCATTTTTTGGTGGGATTTGTTTGATTTTGTTCCGTAACGAAGCAAGAACGCTGTGGACCCACAGAACGCTGGATCTCTTTGCGCACTTTACCGTCCACTGCATTCTCGATTGACTTAATATGCCGGCCGATCCGGAAGAGATCACGAAGATTTCGGCCTGATAAACTCCGACGGGGATCTGCCATATTTCTCCTTAAAGCAAGTGCTGAAATAATTCGGATTGCTGAATCCTGTCATATATGCCACTTCCGAAACATTGTTGTCCCCGGCCTCCAGGTATTGCTTTGCTTTTTCCAACCGGAAATCCCGCACAAACTCAACCGGTGTCATCGCAGTCAGGCTCTTGAATTTTTTATAGAAAGTCGTGCGGCTCATGCTCATCCCTTCCGCTACCAGCTCAATATTGAAATCAGGTTCCACCATCCGTTCTTCCACCAGCTGGATCACTGTTTTAAGGAACACTTCATCCTTCGGCGTCATCAGCAGCGGCTTCGGTTCCACAGAAATGGTCCCATGGTTTTTCACAAGCGATTCGAAAAGTCGTTTCCTGCGCGTGATCAGGTTGTCGATCGCCGTAAACAGCATCTCCGTATTGAACGGCTTGGTGATGTAAAAATCCGCTCCGAACCTGAGTCCTTCCACCTGGCTCTCTATCGATGATTTTGCAGAAAGCAATACAACCGGTATATGGCTCACCGTAATATCGTTCTTGATCTTATCCAACATCCGGATCCCATCCATTTCCGGCATCATAATATCTGACACAACGAGATCAGGCATTAATACTTTTATCTTTTCAAGACCTTCACGGCCGTTCTGCGCCGTTTCAACCCGGTATCGTTCTTTTAGCTGCGCTGAAATGAAAGACCGCAGATCGTTATTATCCTCCACCAGCAATACAAGTGGCGCATCTGAAGCAGGTGTTGCCCTTCCAAAAGCAGACTCCGGCGTCACTGACTGCCCGGCACTGGTAATTACTGGTTGTATATATGTTGTATCAGGATACACTGTGTTCGTTTCTGCCTGTTCCTGCTGTATTCTTTTAGTAAGACGGAACCATACAGTCAATCCTCCTGTGCTGTTATTCTCTGCCCAGATCTTTCCGCCGTGCAGTTCCACAAATTCGCGGCAAAGGGCCAGCCCGATCCCTGTGCCTTTCAGGTCGCTGGAGTTATGAGGCTCTTCATAGAATAACTCAAAGATCTTTTCCAGTTTGTCGGCCGGCACTCCCGGTCCTTCATCGCTAACACCGACAGAGAACGTTTCTTCTTCGCTTTTTATAAAGAGCTGTATAGTTCGTCCCTCAGGCGTGAATTTAAGTGCATTGGCAAGCAGGTTGTAGATCACCACTTCAAGCTTCTCCGCATCACCCCAAACCTGCACTTCTTCATCCGCTTCGATAGTGACTGCAATACCCTTTGCCTTCGCCGCCCCGGTGAAGTGGTCGCAGATCCGCTCAGCAAATGATACTATCCCGATCCGTGACAGATTCAATACAGCACTATTGCTTTGCGTCTTACGCAGATCCAGCAACTGATTGATGAACCGGACCATTCTGTCTGCATTCTTACGCGCCACATCAACATATTCCACCCCTTCCGGAGACAGCTTTTCCTTCCTGGCCAGCTGCTCAAGCGGGTTCACGATCAATGTAAGCGGCGTGCGCAATTCATGTGAAAGGCTGGTAAAGAAATTCAGCTTCAACGCAGCAAGCTTTCGTTCCACTACGATCTTATGCCGCAGACGGATCAATGTGAGAGCATATTTACGGATGATAAAGAACAAGGCACATAACACAACGGCATACAGCAGATAAGCCCACCAGGTCTTCCACGGTGGAGGAAGGATCGTGATCGTCAGACTTCTGAACGGCGGATCTGTGTATCCATCGGCGTCCTGAACACGCAATTGAAATTTATATTCTCCCGGCGAAAGATTGGTATACGTTGCCCGGCGCAGTTGCTTATCCTTATACCAGGTGGAATCAAAACCCATCAGCCGGTAATCCAGTGATTGATGATTGCCTGCACGATAATCCAGGAACGCGAAATCAAAGCTCAGAATATTCTGATCATAAGAAAGGGTCAGCTTTTCAATAAAATTGATATCTTTTTCAAGAACGCCGCCGGCAATACCCGGCTTGATATCCTTATTATTCACCTGCAGGTTTGTCAACGCGATCTCACCGCGCATTAATTTACTATCCATCTTTCCCGGATAGAAGGACAATAATCCGCGCGTATTCCCAAAGATGAGCTGTCCATCCGGTTTCTGGCATACAGATGCTTCAGAAAAACTAACTCTTGATAACCCGTCATTCGAATTATAGTTCCGGAAGGATCCGTTTGCCGGATTAAACCGTGCAATACCATTCGCGGTTGCCAGCCACAGATTCCCCTGAACATCTTCAGCAAAGCTCAGCACATAATCATTCGGCATTCCTTCCTGCCTTGTATAACCACGGAAAGAAAGACTTTTCAAAGGATCAGCACCTGACGCGTTATATAAACCTCCGCCGGAAGTGCCAAGCCACATCCTGTTCTGCGAATCATGAAGAATGAATTGAATATCGTTATTGCCGAGGCTGTTCGGTAAAGTTGTCTCACTCTTATACGTCCAGGAAGGATACGAAGCGATATCGTTACCCGTAATATTGATCACTACCAGGCCACTTGTCGTTCCGGCCCAGAGATTTCCATCATGGTCCGTCGCAAGATGCCTGATCTTTTGAAAACCATCCTTTGGAAAACTCCTGATCAGTTTGCCCGCAGGCGTGAACTTCAATCCGCTGGCCGTGTAGGTTGCAAGGAATAATCCTTCGTCAAAGGAACCGATCCAGATGCGGCCGGATCTGTCTTCTATTAACGAATAGATCTCTTTACAGAAAACAGATTGGTTATTGCGTTCGGGCGAAACTTCCTGCAACAAGTATTTTGTATGACCGCTATCAACAGGGGAAGCCATGAACAGCCCGGCACCTTTTGTGCCCAGCCAGATATTTCCGCGGCTATCCTGGAGGATCGAGTACACACCGCTCATCTCTTTGGGTGGAGGATTTACAAAAATATCGGTGAGCAACCGATCGCCGGAGTAAACACAAACACTTCCATGTTTTACACCAGTCCACAACCTGCCTTTATTATCAAAGTAGATCCCGCGCACTTCATTATCCCATCTCGATGCTTTTTGCGCAACAAGACCCCGCTGCACAAAATCATTTCCATGTGATACGATCTTGATCAATTCGCGTTCATACGTGGTCATCCACAATACACCGGAATTATCAAGGTAGGTATTCAGTACAAAGGGAGGCAAGCGGTACATGCTCGTATCAACTGTGCTTACCCGGTTTTCTATTGTACCGTTTTGTGTATTGTAATAGCCGAATCCTCCTCCTTTCAGGTTCACCCAGATCGTCCCGGAGTTATCTTCCAGGATACGATACCGGTTACCGATGTATTTGGTAACAGTTCTTTCTTTGGCAGGAAAAAAAACAAACTGTTTGTTGTGCGGGTTGAACCGGATCGCACCTGACTCTTCCGGTTCGATCCATAAACAGCCATTTGAATCTTCATAAAGGGAATGAGAGAACTTCGGCATGCTGCTGGCAATGACCAAAGGGCTTTGACTTGCTATATCCATACAAACCAAACGTCCATCGCTGATCGCTGCGTAAATCACCTCGGCATTCTTTGAACGCAGGAGCGCAGTGATCTGTCCATCCACCAAACGTCTTGTGGTAAAAGTTTTTGTTGCCTTCGTGTAAGTGATCAGGCGACCGTCTTTCGCGGCAAAATAAAGGCAGTATTCATCTTCCTGCACCGCGACAAAATCTGTCGCTCCCTCAAACGAAGCCGGCACTCTGCCATCCGTTCTGTATTCGCCGGAAGAATCCGGTGACAGGCATGCCAGTCCTGAATTACCACCGATC
Organism: Terrimonas ginsenosidimutans; assembly: GCF_022012415.1. GTDB lineage: Bacteria > Bacteroidota > Bacteroidia > Chitinophagales > Chitinophagaceae > Terrimonas_A > Terrimonas_A ginsenosidimutans. The sequence goes on along the minus strand of NZ_JAKLTR010000002.1, from coordinate 261,483 downwards.
CAGATCCTGTTTTTCTTATCAGTATGAAAAAAACGGATGCTGTCCCCCGGCAAACGGAAACCATTTTTTGCCTTGTTGTAGTAGCGGTAGGAAACACCATCCATATTATTTTGCGGGACGCAGAATAAGCCATGCTCATCAGATTCCACCCATACCCATCCATTCGCCGCGGCATGGATCTTTTTGAAGCCGATCTTCCCGGCCTGTACTCCCGGTACAGGGGTCGACAAACGCGCAAACTTCCTGTTACGTTTATCGAACTCATAGATCTGCCTGTCGTAAGCCAGCAACCAGATATGGCCCGACTGATCTTCGATGATCTGATCGATCCGTCCATTGCCCAGTGGCAGCCTGTCTGCGGGAGAGGATTTAAATGGAAGGAATTTCTGGCCGTCAAATCGATCGATCCCATCCCAGGTACCAAACCACATGAAGCCATCCTTGTCTTTCAGCATGCACGTAACGGCCTGGTGGGACAGTCCATGTTCTGTTGAGTAATACTGAACACTGTATTTCTGTTGCCCCTGTATCAATCCGTTTGACAGGATGATAAAAAGGCTCACTAAAAATATATGGCGTTTTGCAAACATATCTCTCATTTTCCTTCTGAGCGGGCTGCCCGGTACAGGAGGAAAAGTTAAGGGAAAAATAGGGTTGGGAGAAATAAGATTGAAGAGTGTCTGCTTGTATACATTGCGGGCCTTGCAATACTGCTCCGCTGATCCATTGCTTAGACAATAAAAAGCAAGGAGAAGATCTGCCCCGCAATGCTGCGCTTATCTCATCTTCAATTCATTCAGCAAAGATGTACCCGCAGCAACACAGCCTTTGCAGCGATCCCGCAAATTTATAAGAGTGAATGGCGGGACGCGATCGTCGTAAAATTTTAATAGAGTTTTTGAAAGAAAGATCAAGGCAGTTGCCGATAAAATTAAAGGTTGGAATAAGCTGTCAGTTTAAAAATAAAAGCATGGCACCACGACCGAACCATTCAACTGCTCCAGGTAAACTATTCAGCGGCCATAATAAAAGCGATCATCAAAATAAATAAAACATCCCGATCATTACTGGCATAAAACAACTTTATTTTATTAAAATCAACTATTTTTGAACTGAAAATTCATCCCTAAATCTGGCTATTTTATTCAGCCTGTATCTGGCTCAACACACACTCAATTCAACATGCGCTATACCTTAATCCTGACCATCATTTCAGCATCCCTCCTTCTTTTTTCCTGCCAGCCCAAAGATCAGACCAGCGTCAAAGGAACCTGGAGATCGCTCTGGGACAAAGACATGGATCTTCAACTTCACCTGGGAGAAAATAACCAGTTCAAAGTTGTTCTTAACCGGACCGGCCAGGTTCATACAAATCTTGGTTGGTATGATGTAGAAGATGGTATTCTTATGATCAAGGATTCAATTGACTATCCATTGCCGGTATGCAACTTAGCTGATACAGGAAAGTATAAATTCCAGATCACAAAAGACACCATTCAGTTCACCGTAGTGGATGACAGATGCGAACGCCGGAGCTATGCTCTTCAACTCGAAAGATTCGTCAGGGTCAATTAGTACCACTCATTCGCGGGAGTCATTCTACCGGTTGAACCACTTCTTGAATGCGGGAGCCTTCTCCCGGCTCACATCGATCGTTGCCTTCAATGGAGGCTTCAATTTAAGGGTCAGTTTCTGATTCTCATGAAGTTCGATACTCGATATCGCATCGATATTGACAATATACTGCCGGTTAGCGCGATAGTATTGATTAGGATCGAGCAACTCTTCTATCTCCTCCAGTGATGTGAATTCGAGAATATGCTGATCGCCTGACAATGTATGCAGGTAATGAAGCGATTCTTTATAAAAAAAAGCGACATGGGTCGTATTTACCGGCACCATCTGACGTTTTACATTCACCAGGAACTTTTCTTTATACAAGGCGCTTTTATTACCGGCTCTTACAGACTCGATCAGGCGGAGAATATCGGCAGGTGCAAGATTCAATTTGTTATTAAGTGTAATACTCTTCTCGATCGCCCTGCGGAGTTCGTTTTCCTCAATAGGCTTTAACAGGTAATCGATCCCATTCGCCTTAAAAGCGTTAATGGCATACTCGTTATAAGCTGTTGTAAAAATGACCGGGCATTTAAGATCGAATTCATCAAACAGCTTGAAGCTGATCCCATCTCCGAGCTGAATATCCATAAACATAAGATCAGGTTCCGCATTTTCCATCAGCCAGCGCCGGGCCGTTTTAAGACTGGGAAGGATCGCCATTATCCTTATGGAAGGTTCTATTGCCGTGACCTTCGCCTGCAAGGCGCGCGCTACCAGTTGTTCATCTTCAATAATAATTGCTTTCATATCAGTATTTTTATAATAAGGGTACTTTCACAATGAAATGTCCGGCAGTTTCAACGATCTCGATCCGCTTTCCGGCAAGATGCTGATAAAGCGTATTTAAGCTCTCAAGCCCCTGTCCGTTACTTGTTTCGACAAACTCTTTTTTGTTCAGGTTATTCTGAACGATCAGTTGATTAAATTCATTCACAAATATCTCCATCACCAAAGGTTCCTCTTCCGTAACGATATTATGCTTGATGGCATTCTCCACGAGATTTTGCAACGTCACAGGCGCAATCCTGAGATCATGGAAATTTTCTTCAACACGCAGGTGCACCTGGAATGCATCACCAAACCTTGTTTGCTGCAGCTGTATATAGGTTTCGCAGAACCGTATCTCGTCGGACAATGCAACAAGCTCCTTATCGCGATGAAGGAGTATATACCGGTAAATGCGGCTCAATCCCTGCAGGAAATTTGCCGCAAGCTTTTGATCGATGTAGATAAGGCTACCAAGAGAAGTAAGGGAATTAAAGAGAAAGTGCGGATTCAGGTGTTGCTTCAGACTTTCGTACATCACCATGGCCTTTTCCTTTTCCAGCAATTCCGCACGGTTGTTCAAAGCATAGATCCGCTTTTGATTACGCAACCGGATCGCATATACAGCATACATTACTCCGAAGATTGATCCTGCGACGATAAGCCAGAACCAGGTTGTTTTATAAAAAAAACCTGACACAAGTATAGGGATCGAAATGATCTCTCCGTCCTGTTTATCCATACTACTCACTGCCCTTACTTTGAAAATATATTTTCCCGGCTTCAGGTTGCCATAACCTGCATACCGGTTGTATGTACGGATCCAACCGGTATCCATTCCTTCCATCATGTATGCATACTGCTGCTTTTCTGTTCGATTGAAATCGATATTTGTAAACTCAAATGAAAATTGATTATCGGAAGGTTTTAATTTAACGATCCCGTTTGCGGCAAGCTCATTCCAGTAGTAGCGCGGCACTCCATTAATATTAAAAGCCGAAACGAGCACCTGGGCTGTTTGCTTCAACAAAGCAAGATATACCGGATCAAACTGATAATATCCGCCGGCTGTTCCGACCACCATCCTGTTATCTGACAAAAGCACGATCCGGTTTCCTATACCTGAATTCACCAGCCCATCGGCGAACCCATAATTTGCTGCGATCTCTGTTGCCGGGTTGATCCTGCACAGGGAAGTTTCTGTCAGACACCAGATATTGTTGTCTTTCGATCTGGCGATACTTTTTACAATATCCGATCCTATACCGTTCTCTGAAGTATAGTTCTTTTTAAAAACAAGCTGATCTCCCCGAACCTCATAACGCATCAAACCTGCATCTGTGCCAACCCACAGGTCATGCGGGTCACTTCCGATGATATCATAAACAGTATTTGCATTTACATTGACATCAGGAAAATAAGTGGAATACACTTCAACAGAAGCGTTCTTTGCGTTGACCTTTCCGAGAAACCCTTTCGCGCCTCCTATCCATATATTATTCCCTTTGTCTATAAAAAGCGCATGTACATAGTTTGACGGAATATGTTGGCGGCCTTCGCTTTCGATGGAAAAATGATGAATGAATACATCGATACGGCTATCATAAACGAATACACCGCCCCGCAGGCTCGCGATCCAGAGCCGCCCAGATTTATCCTCACGGATCCTGAAAAAATAATTGCTTTCTTTATTCCAGTAGATCGGAGGTTGCGTTCTTTTTTTCAGCTGCCTGCGGTTTTTATCCAGGTAAAACAGGTGATCACGCGTCAGCACCCAGATCGTCCCCGCGGCATCCTGCAGTATATCTGTCACCTGCAATTTGCGTTCTTCCATAGGTAATTCATCAAATGACACATCCCATTTCCTTCCCGTCCTTTTATCCATCACCGCGAGGCCATGACCGTATGAGGAGCCGAATAACGCAACACTGTCGTTCTCAAAAGCAGCATGGATCGTATAGTTATTTTCATTCCCTTTCCCGGCTGAACGCAGCGGTGTAAAGTTGAATTTCGGAGAAACTTTAAACAGCTTGAACAGCGCCTTATTACTCGCCACCCATACATTTCCTGTTCTGTCGGTATAGATCGCTTTGTAATCACCAGCTTTCAGCCTGCTGCCATCTGATGGGAAGGAAAACTTCTTTGCACGTTTATCAAAATACCCCAGCCCCCGGTCATCTGAGATCAGATCGATAGTGTCACTTTGTGAAGGCAATAAACCGCTGATCACATTCGTGGTAGGCGAGTATCTGTCATATTTATAGCGATGCCATTCTTTTTTCCGCACATCATAACTGGCCAGTCCCCCAGACCAGGTACCCATCCAAAGCGTATTTCCCTCTCTGAAAATACTAAGCATCAGGTCGAGATACTCCCCCGGAGTATTTTGCGCCTTCTCCTTGATCAGTTGCAGCTCACCCAAAGACGGCTGAAAATAATACAGGCCGGCAGCCGTTGCCAGCCACATATTGTCTCCATCTTCATTTGCACCAAATACTGTGTTATAATCCTTATGCCCGCTGGAAGGAAGTGGCACTCCTTTCGAATTGACCAGATCATGATGCGTCCATGCACCGGATCCCTTATCCAGGCTGTAGAGTCCTCCTTCCACTACTCCCACCCATAGTGTATTTCTTTTATCGACATACAGCATGGTCACTTCAGGCGTTTTGTTATTCTTCTCTTCTTTAAGATCTTTCAGCGAATAATGCCGGAATACACCCGTTGCAATATTGTAACAGCTAACGCCGCCTGTCAGGTAGCCGATCCAAAGATCACCTACCTGGTCTTCCGCAAGTTTGGTGATGAAGTTGCCGCGGATCGTGTTGCTGTTGGAACCACTCTTTCTGAACGTCGTGAAACTGTAGCCGTCATAATGATTCAATCCGTCTGCGGTGCCGACCCATAGCATACCGCGACTGTCCTGCAATACGCATCTGATAATGTTGCTGCTCAAACCATCTGCTTCAGTATAGGCGGACTCGCTCCACTTGCCGGATTGGGCCCGCCCATGTGATGCTATTAATAACATCACGAAGACCAGACTCCAAAACCACCTGACAGTTATACCGCGCATAGAGACAGCTCGTAAATTGAAATATTGTAAAACTTCGGAAAAGGATGCGCCTTTGAAAGTTTTTCTGGGGGAAACGTGCTTAAAGGCTGCGGAAGCGTAGGAGCAATGGCGGCAGCGCAGGAGTATCGCAAGGGGTTAAATACCCACCAGGGGAATAAGTCTTTATCAAGGGATCTCATTGCGTGCCTTGCCCTTTGCGCTTCCTGCGATTTTCCCGCGCCACACCGATCTTCCAGCCATTAAAAAAACGCTTTATCCTCGTCCAACCAACGCTTCATCATTTCCTGGCCCCGGTTAGTTCACTATTTGTTGAAAACCGGGAAAAGCTGCTATAGTTTTGTGTCATCATTAACCATTAACCGATTCTATGAGCTTTATTCAACATCTCCAATCCTTCAGACAACGCACGGCTGTGGCGGTGGTGATCTTTACATCAGTCTCGTTTTATGGATGTACCACAAGCGGCAGATCCTGTACGATCCACGGATATGAATTAAAGACAAGTGCGGATAATTGTATTGCAGCATCCGCAGAAACCGATCCCCTGCACGGCAATCAGCCGGTGACTGGGACAACGGCGGAATATGACCTCATCGGAGGTCCGATGAACGAGTCTGCAAGCCTGCCGATGCACATGACCGAATGATCCCGTAATTCATTCCCCGGATGAAATTCAAACGGGAATATTATTTCCACATAGTTCCCGCATAAAAGCCCGCACCATGTATGATCAGGTTTGGCATAGTAATTAATGAAGTAGGGTGAGCAGAACCCTGCTCAAATTATTCCGTTAAAACCTGATGAAAATGAAACACGATTTTGACTTCAGCAATAAAACAGTTGTAATCACAGGTGCTTCGAGCGGCGTTGGCAAAGCTATAGCCCTCGAGTTGGCAAGATATGGTGCAAGGCTGGTCCTGGCTGCCAGAAGAAAAGAAGCACTGGAAGAACTTGCACTCGAATGCGAACAGCTTGGAACCGAAGCGCTCGCCGTTCCGACGGATATGAACGCCATTACAGAGATCCGGGCACTTGCCGCGAAAGCCGTAGAATTCGGCGGCTCCATTGATGCCTGGATCAACAATGCAGGCGTATTAGCTGCAGGACCTGTGGAAGATGTTCCCGCTGAGGTGAACGAACAGGTAATAAAGACCAACCTGACCGGCTATATTCACGCCGCCCATACCATCATCCCTTATTTTAAGAATCAGGAACACGGCATCCTGATCAACAATATCTCTGTCGGCGGATGGTTTCCTACCCCTTACAGCGCCGCATATACCGCCAGCAAATTCGGGCTCTGCGGTTTTTCACAGGCATTAAAGGGCGAACTCCATGGGTGGGACAATATTCATGTATGTGACCTCTACCCCGCCTTCCTTGACACACCCGGCATGCAGCACTCAGCAAATTATACCGGGAAAGAACTAAAACCTGTCCCGCCCGTCTATTCACCACAAAAAGTAGCGGAAGCTGTCGCCGAGTTGATCGACTGCCCACAGCCCCAGAAAACCGTAGGCCTGACCGCAAAACTTCTTCGCCTCGCCTTTCTTGTATTTCCCACGATCAGCCGCACCGCCACTGTATTCGTGATCAGGCGATACCTGAAGAGGGCAAAAGCAATTGAATATACTTCCGGAAATGTCCTGGAGCCGGTTCTTTATGGCACCAGCGCTGAAGGTGGATGGCAAAAGAAAACCGGCAGTTCTTCTTCATCAGTACGAAAAGGTATTGTAGTGGCTGCAGCAGCAGGTTTACTCATCGGACTGCTGTTATCCAGATCCCGGCAGCATTCATAAGCTGGTAACCGCTTCAAATAATCCCGGACAAATACCCTGAAACAGATCGGAGCAGTTATTGTGTTACGCTGGTTTCGCTTACAGCCCGCTGATTGAGCGTTTCCTGCGGTATAGTTATTGATGTCATATTTTTTTAATTTATCAGTATGAGTACAACCCATCAACATAAAAAAGAGAAAAACGATCCTCCTCAAAAGTCCGATCAGGATAAAATGGAAGAGATCAAGATCAATCCAAATCCGCGGGCAAATGCAAATGTTCCGGATAATGACAGTAAGGATAAAAAAGCAACCGAAGGCGTTGGGAGCGAAATAACGGATGGTGAAGGTGGCTGACGCTACTTACTGATCCAACCATTCTGAGGTCAGAAAACCTACATCCGGAAACAGACACCTTTACCAGGAATAACAGCATCCCGGGAAAAGTGATCCGTATATTAGTTATACGATGTTTTCGGTGAATACTTTTAATTTGTATTGCAGCAGACTATATGAGTATTGAACAGCAACAAGGCCGGTCCACTGATAAACTTACCCAAAGCGAAGAACGATTCCGTGCGTTGGTGAACGCGACCTCCGACGTAGTTTACCGGATGAGTCCCGACTGGGGTATAATGAGGCAATTAACAGGTGGAGAATTCCTTTCTGACACAGGTGAACCTATTGACAACTGGATGGAGAAATATATCCACCCGGAAGACCTGGACAAAGTGCATATAGCCATCAGCGAAGCGATCCGGACCAAAACCATTTTTTCGCTAGAGCACAGAGTACAACGGGCAGACGGAAGTATGGGCTGGACCTTCTCCCGGGCTGTCCCCATTCTGAATGAGGCCGGCGAGATCATAGAATGGTTTGGCGCAGCCAATGATGTGAGTGGAAGGAAACAGACCGAGCTTGCATTAAATGCGGCAAAAGAACTGGCTGAACAACAAAAACGTCTTTATGAGACCATCACCTCAGGTACTCCGGACCTGATCTACGTATTTGACCTCGACTATAAATTCACTTATGCCAATGAAGCCCTGCTCACGATGTGGGGAAAGAGCTGGGAGAACGCCATCGGCCGTAAGCTGCTGGAAAACGGGTACGAACCCTGGCATGCTGAAATGCATGAACGGGAAATCGATACCGTTGTTGAAACAAAAAAGCCTATCCGCGGCGAAGTATCGTTCCCCCACGCACAGTTCGGCAGAAGGATCTACGACTACATCTTTACTCCCGTGATCAACGAACAGGGTGTTGTGGAAGCAGTTGCCGGCACCACCCGCGATATCACCGAAATACGCCAGGCAGAAATCACCCTGGCAGAAAGTGAAGCCCGCTTCCGCAATATGGCGGAAGGCTCCAACATTTATATCGCCATGTCTGACGAAACGGGAAAGATCATTTACTTCAATCAGGCCTGGTTGAAGTTCACAGGTAAGTCGGAACAGGAACTGTTAAACTTTAACTGGACCGATCTCCTCCACCCGGACGATCACGAAAAGCATCTCAGTATCTACCGGGACGCGATCAGGGCGGAGCTACCATTCCACGACAGCTACAGGCTTCGTACCAGCGACGGCGAGTACCGCTGGCTGCTGGTTGACGGATCTGTCCGCCGCTACTCAGATGGCTCTTTCGCCGGACATATTGGGGCTGCTGTAGACATCACCGGTCTGAAGGAAGATGAGCAGCGAAAAAATGATTTTATCAGTATGGTAAGTCATGAACTGAAAACCCCGCTTACTTCTACTCTTGCCTATATACAGCTATCCAAAGAAAGGGTTTCAGCCAGTAATGACGATCTCACTCATACCATGCTGACGCGAACGGAAAAGCAGATCAGGAAAATGACTGGGATGATCAACAGCTTTCTCAATTTATCCCGCCTCGAATCCGGCAAGATCCAGGTAGAACCCGTGGAATTTGATCTGGGTGCGCTGATCAATGAGATCCGGCAGGAATTCATGGCCACGATCAGTTCCCACAAAGTTATCTTTCATCCGTTTGAGACAGCCTGCATACTCGGCGATCACGAAAAGATCGCACAGGTGATACAAAACCTGATCAGCAACGCCACCAAGTACTCGGCAAAAAACACACCGGTCGAGATCAGCGTCATTAACAGAGACGGTGAGGTCGAGATCAGTGTGGAGGACAAAGGCGTCGGTATCCGGCAGGAAGATCTCACCAGGGTCTTTGAACGATTTTACCGCGTCCACGACTTTGAAACCCGCAACATCTCTGGCTTCGGCATCGGCCTCTACCTCTGCGCCGAGATCATTAAACGCCATGGCGGAAAGATCTGGGTTGAAAGCGAACTTGGCAAAGGCAGCACCTTCCGGTTCACATTGCCGGTTTGCGGAAAAAAATCCTCATGAGTATATTATTCGTAGTCCGGATACTATAAAATCTCCTTTATTTAAAAGTTTGGTCGATTATTTGCTGCAAAAAGGCATCGTTAACGTACACATACAAGCCAAACACTCATCTTGAACGAAATTTACATGCACAAAAAGACCCTGTTGATCTGCGATGACGACCAGGATATCCTGGATGTTCTGGAGCTCGCATTTAAATCACACTTCCATACGATCTGCGAGGCTGACAGCCTCAAGGTGATGGATCTGCTGCGTACCAACAGGCCGGATATAGTACTCGTGGATCTCTGGATGCCTTTCCTTTCGGGAGACCAGCTGATCCGTTCCATCCGGCGCGATGAAGACTTGAAGGAATTACGCGTTATTGCAATTTCCGCCTCCCAGACGGGTAAGAAGGTCGCTCTCACAGCGGGCGCGGACAGCTTTATCGCAAAGCCGTTCGACCTGGATGAGCTGCTGATGGAGATCAGATCGCTTTCCGGAGAGACCGTCGCATGATCTGTATCTTTTAGGACTGATGGCGGATCGCCTTCTGCATTGATTTCAACTCCATCCAACAACGGGATTGACCATCCATTGCAGACCTGTTTCCGATCAACCGCTTGGCTTATATCAATCGAATAGTAATGGCTGTCCCGTCTCCCTATTCTGCCGAAATTCTAAAATTCTTTGTTAGTAAGCCTTTCATGGCATAAGCTTTGTGCTTCCGGAACTGTTACTGTTCAGAAGCGCAGCTGCCGCGAGCTGCGGGTTAGCTGATTAACCTATGAAAAGTAAAGCGACAAAGGACAGCATGGCTGTTCTTTTTTTGTTCCCTGCTTCTTCGCTTCCAATTTTGCCGTAACTTTTAGCATGAACCGTCTGACCTATCTTTTTGCAGGCTATCTCCGCCGTGATCTTACACAGGCCGAGGAAAGTGAGCTGAAAGTATTCCTGGGCGATGAACCCACCATGAGAGCCTTTGAAATGCTGCTTATACATGAAGACGAGATCTTCGATGATGCAGCACTCGCGATGGCAACCGCCACCCGTGTTTTAAACACAGCTCAACATCACTGAAACACAACCCATACACGGCCGGTGAATCCTTCCAATGCCATTTAGCGATCAACAAGTTTCATTCCTGTCCCGCGTGCCTCACACATCAGCAGCGCGCCGCAGGATCGGACTCATATTCTTCCTTCTGAAAAGCCATCGCTGATGGGATAACGAAAAGATGCAACGATCAGGAGCGAATACAATCATTTTATCCCCCCTTCTTCCAAACCTTCTCAAACATCGTTTGTGAGATAAGATCCCGCAATTCAATTTCCAGGTCATCCAGTAATTGATCGTAAAGCGTGCAGTCTTCCTGTTGTGGGTTATCGGCCGATAGGAAAATTTTACGGCCGGGAGTTACTTCGATCTGGCGGACAGCTTTGCCATCCTGAAAATGCAGGTAGAAAAGTATATTTTCTTCGGCCCAGTACTTTTTAATAAAGACTTCTTTCATGGTTAGGTGGCTGAGGGAAGTGAAGCAATTCGTTGGCCTTATTAAATTACAGGGAAAACTTCTCCCACAGCGGATTCCGGGCGAAGAAGACGCAGGAAAAACACGAATGTGCTAGTTCGTTATACTGTGAACTATAGCCCCGGCAAACGGTAGGGAACAGCGGCAAACATTTTGTTATGGTAGACCGGCAACCTTCACATGCAAACCTTATCAACCTATCATATGAGTCGTCTGACGAAAATTTTCTGCGGCGTTACGCTGCTTACCGTTCCCACGATCGCCTATGGCGGATATTTCCTTTTGTCGATGCTGGCGGACTGGTCACCTGCAACCTTCACTCCTTTCCAGCAATCAATGTTCCGTGCGGGTCATGCTCATGCCGGCGTATTGGTATTGCTTTGCCTGATCGCACAGATCCTGGCTGACCATGCAAGGCTTCCCCAGGTACTCAACCTGCTTGCACGGGTTTCGTTTGTAGCAGCAGCTTTGCTGATCAGCGGAGGTTTCTTCGCAGCTGCCGCCGGAGATGGAGTGACCGAACCAACCTACCTGATCTTTATACTCTACCTGGGAATCGCAGAGCTGGCATTTGCTGTAGTCACTTTGGGGATCGGGTTACTCAGAGCGAAGTAGAGCTTAACTGACCCGGCCGCGACTTAGATCTACCGCTTGAAATATCATCCGGCCTTTACTCCTTCGCTTTTGCGATATTCTTAAGTAGGATCGGCCAGACAGCTTATCATTCTTACTAATCCAATCCCGCTTTGATCGCAAACTTCACCAAACCTACCGTGCTCCTGCAATTCGCTTTCTCCAGGATATTGGCGCGATGATTATCAACTGTCTTCTTACTGATGCAAAGCTTATCAGCGATCTCTTCACTCGTAAACTCCTTTACGATCAGGCCAAGGATCTCCTTTTCCCTTGCGCTTAACTGTCTCAGCTGCTCGTCCTGCAGTTTCTGCTTATTGTACTGGCGATAGATGATCGGAACAATATCCTGCGCAAAATAAGTACCTCCCGCCATAAGTTTCTGCAATGCTTTCAGTAATTCACCGCGACCTGCATTCTTCAGTATATATCCGTCTGCTTCCGCAAATACCGCCTCTTTAACCGCCGCAGGATTATCATACATGGACAGGATCAGTACCTGTATATGCGGGAACTGCGCCTTTACCATTTTGCAAAGCTCCGTTCCACTTAACAGCGGCATACTGATATCCGTCAGCAGCAAATGATACTGATCAGGATTCTCCGCGATCCGTTCATACGCAGCCTGACCATTGTTCGCTTCTGCTTTAATTACATATGCCGGTTCTTTGTCCAGCATATCCCTGATGCCATCGATCATCATCTGATGATCATCCGCAATAAGAATATTGATTGTACTCATTGTAATGGTATGGCGATACTGATTTTTGTTCCGTTCATTTGCTGAGAAGATATATCCATTTTCCCTCGCAGCATATTCACACGCGCTGCAATATTTTTCCAGCCGATGCCGGATGATCTGGCTACAAGTGATGTATCCATTCCCTTCCCATCATCACTGGTATTGATAAAAAAACTATTATCGTTACCACTGATAGAAATATGGATATTCGAAGCTTCCGCATGTTTTACAGTGTTGCTGATGATCTCCTGGATGATCCTGTAAATGGACAATTCCTGCTGCTTACTGAATATATACTGTCTTGAATAATCATCAACCGACAATGTGATCTGCGGACCGCCTTTCACCGTCATCTTTTCACACATTTCTTCCAGTGCAGACACCCAGCCGAACTGCAGGGATTCCGGAAGAAGATTATGTGAGATATGCCGCACTTCTTTGATCGCTCCGTCAAGAAATCCTGAGGCATCATCCACGGCCTGGCCGGCAGGCATCGCATTCAGTTTCATCTTCACCGCAGACAACTGCTGTCCGATACTATCGTGAAGATCACGCGCAATCCTGATCCTTTCATTCTGCTCTCCTTCAAACAATGCTTCCGCGGCAAGCTCTTTTTGCCGGAAAATCTCTTCCTGTAACTTCCTGACCCTTCGATACTGAACGTTACGGTAAAGCAGATAGGCCACACCGCCAGCCAGCAGAAGAAAGATAGCTCCGCCGGTCAGCCAGTAATTCTTCCGTGCGATCTCAAACTCCTGCGCCTGGATCATCTGCTGCTTCTTATCCGTTTCATAGCGGATATTCAACTCTGCCAGCTGCCCGTTCTTCTCCTGGTTAACGACGCTATCCCGGTACACGACATACTTCACATGCATTGCAAGAGCCGAACTGAAGTCACCGATATCCCTGTAGTATTCAGAAAGAGAATAGTAATAGTCTTCCAGTTTTGTATAATCAGGAGAGGTTTTCACATATACACCTGCTTTATCAAAATACAAGCGGGCATTCTTAAGATCATGTATTCTTCCATATATCTGAGCGAGGCCAAGGTATGCGCTGAACCAAAGAGCGCTGTCTGACGGGTTTGAAATAAAGTTGATACTTTCTTCAAGGTATCTGATCCCTTCCAGTGTATCGCCCATTTCAAAATGAATGGCCCCCAGATTCTTATATCCTTTAAACAACCCTACTGTATCTTTTGCCAGCCGCCTTTGCGCCAGCGCTCTCTCAAAATAGCTAAGACTTAAAGAATCTTTTTCAAGCATGTAGTACACATTCGCAAGCGAATTATACGAATTTGCCAGACCTCTGTGATCAGTTGTCTTTTCATAAAGGCTGATCGATCTTAATGCATACTTCTCCGCATCAGCATAGTTCTCGGTTTCCATGAATGTGGCAGATAGATTATTGATATTGGTTGCAATGGTCGGCTGATCATTGAACTTCTCCGCGATCCTCAGTGAGCGGAAAAAACACTCCGAGGCCTTTACAAAATTACCCTGCTGAAACCAGGCATTCCCCATCCGGGAAATGATCTTTCCTGCCTGTGCGGAGTCTTTGACATTTTTCAACTCCAGTTCAAGGTCTTCCATGGACTGCGCTCCGGCCTTACAGTACAGCAGGATCAAAAGAGAGAACAGCGTTACTATTCGCATAAAGGTGGTGGTGATAAATGGCTTGTCTGACAAATATATTTTTTATTGATCATGATGCCTAATCTCATTGGGAATGCTGCCCGCGTGCGTTTAGTTAGTTTAAAGGTTTAATAGTTTAATAGTTTTCGGAGAAGCACCCGGAGCAATGCTCTTACGACCGCACGCTGGTTTTCTACTGCCATCTCAGATCAGTTTTTCGTATGTCCAAACATCCAGGAAAGGTTGAGGGAAAAATTCCGGTTCCTGATGGGCTTTAATGCGGGATTGGATTCAATGTTTTTAAAGCCGATCTCATAATGAATATGAATGCCGACAGACCGGAGCAACCTGAATCCCGTTACCGCGCGCAGTCCATAATCCAATCTCCGGAATGCATCCGAGCTGGCACTTCCGATGGAGTACTTGGTGGTTGTCCTACTGTCGTCAAATTCTACAATGGTCACCGCAGCCCTCACCAGTCCGGCTACATAGGGCCCTGCTCCGACCTCAAATTTTGGCTCTCCCTCATCATCTGTATCCGACAAAGAAAAGCTTGCCACGGCAGGGAGAGACAATTGCAGGTAGCTTAACCTGTTCACATACTTCAAAGGCCCGGTAAAGCCGATCGGATACGCCGGATATTTTACCGCTCCTTTTTGAGTGAAGCCCAATTCCGGTTGCAGGGAGACCTTTTCCGATAAGGGATTCCGGTACCTGAGCCCCACATTAAAAGCAGCAATTGTTTGGCGTGAGCTCAGGTCAGCCGGGTCTGCAGGATAACTATACTTTGAAAGGTTTAATCCCGTCGTCACACTAACCTGTGCGTGAGCCGTGGCAAAGAAGGTGCAGATCAGGCCTGCAAGAAAAAGATGTTTCATTTATCGATTTTTAAAAGCTCAGGGATTGATCTGTTTACCTGCTTTGTTAATCAATATATTTTTCCCGGCAAGTTTTACGCTGGCTTTGCCGTCTTTAAAATCTCCTGCATCTTCATACACCACAGGGATCACAAGCGTTCCTCTCTCATCTATATAGCCCCATTTTCCGCCTTTCATGTATGCGCCGAACTTACTTTCTCCCTCAGTCTTAACAGCACCGATATTTATCTTTGCCAACCCTTCGTGAAAAAATCCTGCGTCATCATATTTAACGGGCGCTACCACTTTTCCATTGATATCAAGAAAACCCCATTTACCTCCGTAAACGATCTCCCACACCTCATCAAACTGCCCACCGATATTTACCCTGACCAATCCCATCTCCAGGATGAACATATCATCGTAAGTTAACGCGGTCAAAGGCCTGCCTGCTTTATTCAGCATGCCGCATTTGCCGTTGTTCCGCACGATATAAACTCCCTTGAACTCATTTTCTACCTGATCGTATTGAAGAGGAATGATCTGCTTTCCAGTAATATCCACTACACCCCATTTGCCACCCGTAAATGCATCCACATAACCGTCATATGCGCCGCCTTTGTTTACTCTTACGGCGCCATCGATATAATCCCCCACCATATCATAAGCTGGCGGAATGACCTCTTTACCCCGGCGATCGATAAGCCCCCATTTACCACCCTCAAAGTCTCCGTATTCGTCAAAGTCACCTCCTTTGTTGATGCCTGCATAACCATTTACATATGCGCCAACCAGGCTGTATTTGATTTGCACCACGATCTTGCCAGCGGCATCAATAAATCCGTATTTATCCCCCACTCTTACGGCGGCAAGACCCTCGAAGAATTCGTCGATGAAATCAAACTGTGGTTTAACAACGATCTTACCATCGCTGTCTTTTATACCATACTTTTCGGAAGCGTCTTTAAAAGGAGTCGGTTGCTGTGCCTGAACCGACAGGGCAACTATGCATGCAACGAGTGCGGTGGTTATTTTTTTCATGGTACAAACTTGCGAAGGACCGGAGGAGTTATCAATAGGAATCGCTACTAATAATGATGGGTAATTATACCTATACGACGAACACAGATAACCGCAGAGCTCGATCCTGCTACCTTTTATTGACTATGATGCCGGAAGTTTTAAAAAGGCTGGCATCCCGCCCGGAGGTGCTGCCCCACCCCAAACCTTAAATTTTTCAAAAAAACCAACTTATATTTTGAACGTACGTTTTTTATCGTACCTTCACTTCATGACAGAAAAAAAGCCCAAACAAGGCATCGTTCCAACAAAAGCAGAAATGGATGTCCTCCAGATACTCTGGAAACATGGACCATCGACAGTCAGGTTTGTGCACGACCTGCTCAATACACAAAAAGACACCGTCCAATATACCTCTACGCTGAAGCTGATGCAGGTGATGGCGGAGAAAGGAATGCTGTCACGGGATGAATCGAGCATGAAACATATATACAGCCCGTTGCTGGATCAGGACAAGACGAAAGGCGCCATGCTGGGGAAATTCCTGGATACGATGTATGACGGGTCTGTAAGCAATCTTGTAATGGCGTTGCTTGAAAATGAAAAGACTTCCAATAAAGAACTCGCGCTATTGCAGGAGCTGGCGAAAAAACTTCCAAAAGATAGTAAGTAATATTAACCGATAAAACCTGTCTATGAGCTTTGCTGATCAATTGCTGCAGGCGTTAAGCCGGACCTTTCTCCACTCCTTCTGGCAGGGACTGGTATTGTCCATCATTGCAGGATGCATCATGCTGATCACCGCAAGAACGTCGTCAGCCTTGCGATACAGGTTGCTGACTGCATCATTCTTTACATTCGTTGCGATGGTTGCTTTTACCTTTTTCCAGGAATGGAATGCCGTGGCCGCCGGCCAGGATCTGGTTCGCAACGGTTCTGGTTCTTCAGCGGTGAACTCAATACTGCAGCAAGCCTGGTTCAGAGATCTGTCAGGCAATCTTTCTCAATTATTGCGCGACTATTCATCGTGGATCGTTCTTGCCTGGTCCGCGATAGTAATGATCAAGTCCGGAAAGATGATGCTCGACCTCTTATATATCTCGCGTCTCCGGTCACAACGGATCTACTCCCCTGTTGATGAATGGAAATCCAGGATGCGCGCGCTCGCGGCCCAGATCGGTGTTAAAAGAGCAGTATCATTGGTTGAATCAGGTATGATCAAAGTACCGATGGTGCTCGGTCACCTGAAGCCGGTGATCCTGATGCCCATCGGCATTTTAAACCATATGAGTGAAGCGGAAATTGAAGCCGTACTCTTGCATGAACTTGCTCACATACGCCGGCATGATTATCTGGTAAATTTTATCCAGCGTATTGCCGAATGCCTGTTGTTCTTTAATCCCGGATTGCTCTGGGTATCTGCCCTGATGAGGGTCGAGCGGGAGAATTGCTGTGATGATATTGCAATTGCTCATACCGAGAACAGGTTGCAATTTGCAGAAGCACTGATCAGCTTTAAAAAATATTCGATGAATCCCCAGTCGTACATGATCGGATTTGCCGGTAGAAAGAATGTTCTGCTTCAACGCATGACCCGCATCGTTTACAGAAAGAATACGACACTCACCGTGTTTGAACTTGTTTTTTTCGCTGTGAATATATCATTGCTAAGCCTGCTGCTTATCTCAAAAGGACAACAGGAAAACCGTGTACTGGCAGCAAGCCTGGAGCAGGCGAAAGTGCCTCAGCAGTTCGCGTTACCGAATAAGGAACAGTCTCAACAGGATGCAAAAACAGTAACAATAAAACGTCCGGCTTTTACAGTAAAAACAAAAAGCACAAAAGAAAGAGCACCACAGGAAAGAGTTGCGGCATTTGTCGCCGATGAAATAAAAGCCGTTCAGGAACAGCACAGGGAGGTCGCCGAAACGAAACCGGTTAAGGAAGAAGTGCAGGCGATCGATCATAGTATTACTGCCGCAGAACAGAGACGCCTTTCGGATATCGCCCGTCAGGACGCCGAACATCAGCGTGAAATGGCTGCCATCAACAGACAGATCGCGGAAAAGCATCGTGCAGAAGCTGCTGCGTTCCGTAAGCAGGCAGATGAGGAAAGAAAAATAGCAGAGATCGCCCGCAGGGAAGCTGAGATCAAACGTGCTGAAGCAGATATTCATCGAAGAGAAGCTGAACAAATGCGGAAACGCAGTGAAGAGAATCGTCACCGTGCAGAATCCAGATACTCATCCAATACCCAGCGTACACACTAGCATTTAATCACCTTAAATAATGACCTGACCGGAAGGATACGGGATGCGCACCCGCTACGCCTGCTGGAAAAGGTATGCCCGGCAGTATAGCAAAGGCAGAACACGCACGAAAGCGTACCGGGATCGTTTTGCCTATCATCTAACAAAAACAAAAAAAATGAAACATCAATTCCTGATCATTGCAACCCTTGCATTGGCTCTCACAGTGCACAATACAGACGTTCACGCTCAAAACAAACAGACTGAGGTGCAGAGTGTTTACAGCTACAATGGAAAAACAACGATCAATACCACAGAAGACGGCCAGAAGTTTGAGATCGAAATGGAGGGCAAGAAAATAATACAACTGCATGTGGACGGAAAAAAGATCCGTGAAGAAGACTTTTCGAAATACGAAGCAACCATCAAAAAGATCGAAGAGCGAATAGAGAAAGAACGCGCAAAGGCTGAGAAAGCAAGAGCCGAAGCTGCGATCCATCGTGAAGAAGCCGCAAAGCACCGCGCCGAAGCTGAAGTGCATCGCAAGGAGGCTTCAGCAGCGAGGGAGGCTGCAGAAAAGGACCGTAACCGCGCAGCCGTTCAACGGCAGGAGGCAGAGACACAGCGCAGACAGGCAGAACAACATCGTACACATGCCGAACGGCAACGCGAAGAAGCTCAGGCACAACGCGCCGTTGCGGACAGGCATCGCGCCGAAGCGGAAGTGCATCGGAATGAAGCAGAGAAACATCGTGCTGAAGCCGAAGTTCATCGCGCTGCCGCCGCAGAAGAACGAAGAAAATTTGATACAATGATCGATGAACTGGTGACTGACAAACTTATTCCCAGCCGCAAAGAACTGCGCTCGGTTATTTTCGACAACAATGAATTACTGATCAATGATGTGAAGCAACCCGACGCCGTTTACAAAAAATACAAAGAGAAGTATTTGAAGAACACCACTGGAAGGATAACCTTCCGCAATGACGATGGTAGCAGAACGATTTCGCTCGACTGATACCCATGCCTCAAATACCCTCAAAAAGAGCCCGGTCAACCGGGCTCTTTGCTTAGTGATCGGGAACAAATGTCGTTTGGGACAATCACTAACGGTCCAGGCCGGACAAGATTGATAAAGATCAATCTGCCAACTCATTAAATTTTCAGGATTTTCCCGGTCATCTCGGGAACACACAATTCCGTATTCAGTGGAATAACGGTAACATGAGTCCCGTTTCATCATTTCAAAATATGTACAGCCTGATTTCTGTTCACTCATTCTATCCAGGAACAGGTAATTGTTAAACAAAACCGCTGCTTTTCTTCTTGTAAACCACGTTGCTTCATGGCATATATTCTGCACTACACATAAAAAACAATGGATAGCATCAACAAACAACAAGAAGAGAAAAACAGGGAAGATCTTCAGGCAACCGAAGCCTGGCAAAAAGTAAAAGAGATGGTAGAGAATGCGGGCAGTTGTTTTTTCTGCACAAAGATCTCCTCAAAGGATATGATCACTACACGTCCAATGGCTGTACAAAAAGTAGATGATCATGGACACTGCTGGTTCCTGAGCGCAAGCGACAGTCATAAAAATGCTGACATCGATCAGGATCCTTCCGTACAATTATTCTTCCAGGGAAGCAAACACTCAGATTTCCTGACCCTCTATGGCGTAGCAACGATCAGTCAGGATAAAGGAAAGATCGACGAACTATGGAACCCGATCCTCAAAACCTGGTTCACAGGTGGCAAAGACGATCCACGCATAACCGTTATCGAATTCGTCCCCAGGGACGGTTACTACTGGGACACAAAACACGGTCAGTTAGTAGCATTCGCCAAACAACTGGCCGGAGCCGTTATGGGAAAAACGCTCGATGATTCTATTGAAGGAAAACTCAAACTGTGAGGGGAGAGAAGTTTAAAAGTTTAAGGGTTTAAAAGTTTAAAAGTTTAAGAACTTTAATGTTTTAAGAGATAGATCACCATTAAATCTTTAAACTCTTAAACCCTTAAACCCTTAAACCCTTAAACCCTTAAACTCTTAAACTTTTAAACTTTTAAACCTTAAACTCTTAAACTTTAAACCTTTTAAACTTTAAAACTCATACCCTCACCTTCCCCTCACCCCCAGTTCCGCTATTACCGCCTGTGATCCGGTGGTAACGCGAAGCGGCTCGAATCTGATAAAGCGTGTTCGCATGGGTGATGAAAAACGGATCACCTGCTCAATCGGGTTGGCAGCGATATTGGCAAATTCTCCCTGAGTAACCTCCTGCCATTTTTTCCCATCTGAACTTACGGACAATTTATATTGATCAATTATTCCTTCCTTCTTTCTATCCTGGCGGGGCAAATAAGTAACAGCGCTGATCGCTTGTTCTTTTTTTGTATCAATGATCACACTGGTTTCTGTCTGAGCATTCATCTCAATAGCAAACAATGTAGAAGGATCCTGATCAACCGCTTCAGAGGATTGCGGCTGGTTGGCTGTGTTCAGGATAGCCCAGTTGATTGATGGAAGCCCAAACTCTTTTACACCTGTTGAGCTCATCATCCCGTCTGTTGCAATACTCTTTGCTTTGACCATTCCGCCATCCGGTAAATAGAATGGCTTTTGATAAAGCGACGATTGTGATGTTGGCTCAGTTCCATCAGTTGTATAATAAATAGCCTTACCTGTCGCCGCAGTATTGATTGTAATGTATCCTTCCCTGTTACCCGATATCTCCGGTGCAGACAAATTCAATACCTCATTAAAAAGACCAAGATCGCTCAGTGTGATGGAAGCCATTGCACCTGTGATACGCAGGCGAAGTTTTTCTGGCCTGACAGGCTGGGACAAACGAAGAAGCCTGTTACCTCCAATTGTTGTACCACCAGCGATCTCTTTCCACTGGCCCTGGACCGACTGATCAATGGCGAAAGAAGTGATACGCTGACCAAGCTTTATATTTTCGCGCAACCGGATCACGTTGAATTGCGCCGTGTCTGGAAGATCGATGATTAATTCAGCTGTGGTGACACTATCATCAGTTGCCCAATAACTGTATCGGTCATTATCAACAAGCAAGGACGGGCCGAAGGCCTTACTGTTACCGCGCATATTGCTTGCGGAAAATTTTGCAGTTGCCGCAAGGTTAACGGCAAATGTTTCTTTCAGCAACGCGCCAAACTGTTGCAATACCTTCACATCATTTTCGTGGAGGATGCCGCGCTTATCCGGAGACAGACCGAGATCAAGCGCTGCATTTCGCCCGACGCTTTTGTAATACAGATCGAGCAGAACAGCGGGCGACTTGACCTGTTCGTCCTGAGAAGCATGATAGAACCAGCCTGGTCTTAATGGCACGTCGCATTCCGCAGGCATCCAGTATTTACCATTCCGCGTTCCTTCCGTAGCAAGCCAGTATTTTGAAAAGCCATTAGCCGGCTCTTTTCCTTCTTCCCGGGCCTCGGGTGTATAAGTAGACCAGGATGTTTCCCCGGCAAACCCTTCCTCATTGCCCACCCAGCGTACATCAGGACCAATATCTCCAAAAATAACGGCTGACGGCTGCATGGCACGGGTGATCCTGAAGGTTGAATCCCAGCCATAGTAAGAAGTACGATCGATATTTCTTGTTTCCCTGGCGCCGCCATAATAACCATCCCCACCATTTGCACCATCATGCCATGAGGTGAATATCGTACCGTAATTAGCATACAGCTCACGCAACTGTTCGCGGTAAAGCGCTACATACGCGGGCGTTCCATATTCCGGACTGTTCCTGTCCCACGGAGAACAATACAATCCGAGTTTCATATCCAGCTTTTCACAAGCCAGTTGAAACTCTTTGACCATATCACCTTTACCACCTTTCCAAGGAGCTGCTGAAATATTATGTTCAGTGGTCTTTGTGGGCCACAAGCACAAGCCGTCATGATGTTTCGCAACAACGATCACCCCTTTGAATCCGCCGGCTTTCGCCGCACCAACGATCTGCTCAGCACTGAACGCGGATGGATTTAATAGTTCCGGAGATTCATCACCATAACCCCACTCCTTATCTGTGTATGTATCCACACCAAAGTGAATGATGCAATACATTTCCATCTCCTGCCATTTCAACTGGGCATCGGTAGGCAGCGCACCAAATGCCGCAGGAGGAGGCGGAGTCGACGTTGAACAGGCGATACATGAAATAATTACAAACAGCAACAGGATAATGCGGGCCATACCGGGCATATTTAATGTTATTCGAAGAATTAAAAATTAGAGAACCATTCTGCAGGTATCTCTTTCGGCTCACTCCCGTCTTTGCTGTACAACAACCTGAGTGTATAACCACCACCGCCTTCAATAAAGTCAAGGGAGAACAACTGCCTTCCCTGTTGAAGTGCAACCTGACCGTTCTTTTCTTTCGGCGCATGCATGCCATCATTATTTGCCACTTCACGTCCTGCTACTTTTAACACGGCAGCATCATCGCTTGTCAGGTAGAAAGTATAGATCCCCGAAGTTGGCACATTGATATAACCACGGTAGCGCATTGTAAAGGCTGCAGTTTCCGCATCTTTGGGAACGATAACGCCAGCCGTTGTAAATTCACGATCAGGTTTGCCGGTGATCAGGACCGTACTGTCAAAGGACCGGTTATACCACTCAACCAGTAGTCCTTTGCCAGGTTTGGCAGGATCGGGGGCGGGTTGGGCAAGTGGTTGCTTATTATACGCAACATCAAAAATATCGCCGCGGCGGCCGTCTGGCTTGAATGCGGCCATACGTAACCTCTGCGATGTACGCAACACAAGCTTGTTCAATACAGGTGAAGATTGAGCAGGCGCGGAACCGTCCGTTGTATAACGGATCTGAGCATTGCTCATGGAAGACCGAACATCCACCAGCATCGAATCAATAAATGCGTAGTTATACAGCAATGGCAGATCAGGCATCCGGTAAGCA
The DNA here is from genome assembly GCF_022012415.1 of Terrimonas ginsenosidimutans. Lineage (GTDB taxonomy): Bacteria > Bacteroidota > Bacteroidia > Chitinophagales > Chitinophagaceae > Terrimonas_A > Terrimonas_A ginsenosidimutans. The sequence continues at coordinate 238,262 of NZ_JAKLTR010000002.1, read as the reverse complement.
ACCTTCATTGTGTCCAGGCGAACCAGATGAGCATCTAACCTTCTCATATATGATGAATAATTTTTTACAGAACCCCATAGATTTTCCGCCAACGCTGTCATCCTCGGCATGTACAGATAATCCGCACGCTGCTCGGTTGCCACGTATTCGGTCCAGACATTCGCCTGTCCACCGATGATCCTGTTCCGGTCTTTTGCCGCTATAGATGCCGGTATCAATGAATAGTTATAGGTCGCCGGCAAAGAATTCTTATCAGGCTGCTCACTGAAATAAAATGGATTGTCCGGTGACATGATCACTACGTTTCCGTTCTTTATCGCTTCATTTGGCGCATTGCCGGCCCAGGTTCTCCAGTACATGATCGCCGCGGAAGAACTGATCCCACCATCGAGGATCTCGTCCCAACCGATCAGCTTGCGTCCTTTTTCTTTGAAGAACTTTTCCATGGAATTGATGAACCACGCCTGCAGCTCCGCCGATGTTTTCATCCCTTCGCGCTTCATCATATCCTGGCAGGCAGCAGATCGTTCCCAATGAGAACGCTCCACTTCATCACCACCGATATGGATATAAGTTGAAGGAAAGATATCCATGATCTCGGTAAAAATATCTTTGGCAAAATCCAGCGTTGCGGGATTACAGGGACAAATTGGTGTGGAAAAAAATTTCCCGAATGAGCTCGTGCTGTCGCAACTCAGGAACATATAGGAGTTGATCGCGGCCATCATGTGCCCCGGCATATCGATCTCCGGAATGATCTCTATGTTCCGGGCTGCAGCATATGCTACCAGGTCTTTTAATTCCTGCTGTGTATAGAAACCTCCATATACCTCACGGCCGTTTTTTTGTCTAAAGAAACGAGGGTCAATAATAAAGTCAGGATTTTCTTTCGAGCGACTCATTACGATCGAGTCCTGGTTATTCAAGGTCCTCCACGCTCCTTCTTCTGTCAGCTTGGGATATTTTTTGATCTCTACACGCCAGCCCTGGTCATCTGTAAGATGTAAATGGAACTTGTTGAATTTATACAGGGCCATCAGGTCGATATGACGTTTGAGATAATCCAGCGTAAAAAAATGTCTTGACACATCCAGATGCGTCCCTCTCCACGAAAATGCAGGCTGATCCTCGATCGCAACGGCAGGGACGGAAATCTTGTTTTTCCCACCCTGTGCCGATTCGATATCTGCGGGCAATAACTGCCGCAAAGTTTGAATAGCGATCAGCATTCCCGCCCTGTCAGCCGCCTGCAGAGTGATCTGCTGCGTTGTAATAGTCAACTTATAGCCTTCGGGATCAGTGATCCGGCGATCAAGATTCATCTGAACAATTCCCGGATAATCTTTTTTCACCGGTAAAGGCTTTCCAAAGCTTTTTGAAAAAAGCTCGGCGAGCACCAGTTTTTCGTTTGAAAAGAAATCGTTTCCTGCAACAACCGTTTGAGGCGTAAACGTAAAGTTGCCTCTGCCGGGCACAACTTTATTGGGATACGGGATCAGTGGAAGTTGATTCTGCTGAGCATAAGAGCAAAGGCTGCAAAGCAATCCTACAATGGTAACTGCAAAAATTCGTTGCTGCCTGAAGTGCGATCGGATCATTTGGCGGGATTAAGTGGTTTCGTTAAAATTGGATTTGCTGAACTGGACAATACCTTGTGATCAGTTTTTAATTCATCGAGAACGATCACTTCATTCTTTCCTTTCTTCAACCATTCCGCCGGTACATAGATCGTTTGCTGTGGACCGATATGCCAGTACTTTCCGAGATGATACCCATTCAGGAATACGACACCTTTACCAAAACCACCGAGGTCAAAATAAGTATCGGCCACTTCATTCAGTGTAAACTCTCCTTTGAACAATGAAGGTGTGGCGGCACCAACCTGCGGCATTTTACCAAAGCGGATATTCTTCGTAGTGCTCATTGGAATCTTGTAATTCTTCCAGTCAGACAACACTTGCTGATCCAGCGTAACATTTCCCAGAATGCCTTTCCGGTTATCAGTAAGATAAGGCCCGTAGTTGATCCGGCCATTATTCTCCACGAAAATATCCAGCACCGCGTTCGCAGGAATATCTGACAGCGATAGTGAATCCTGGTTCAATCTTCTATCGAGCACACCAACCTGCTTCCCGTTTACATAGACGATCGCATAATCGCGAAGTCCGCCGATCTTCAGCATTGTCTTAGCGGTTGCTTTTAATGTTGTGCGATACAATACATAACCATAAGCCTGATCCAGATCTTCGAAAGACATCGGCTTTGCTGAAATAACCGGCTTACCGAGCTGATTGAACAGGCTTGCATAAGCGGTCAGTTTTATATCCTCTATCTGAATAGCTTTCTTATTTTCCGGAATGGCAGGCAATGCAGATCCTGCTGTAAGATGTTTACTGATCACATTGCGGAAGAGATGAAATTTCTTCGAAGGATTCCCCGCTTCATCCAGCGGAGCGTCATAGTCGTAACTGGTTGTTTGCGGTGCATAAGGATCGTTCACGTTCATGTTAGCACCATTCATAAAGCCGCGGGTAGTTCCGCCATGGAACATATACATGTTCACAGAAATTCCTGCTGCCAGAATATCATCCAGCATGGCAGCATTCTTCTCAGCTGAAGTCGTATTGTGATTCTTACCCCACTGGTCAAACCAGCCGGGGTACCATTCAGCGAGATAATACGGGCCTTTTCCCCCATGAAATTCGTTTACTACTTTCTTGATCCCTGTGGTATCTTCCAGCCCATTCACAGCTGGCAGATAGCCGGGAAGATACCCTTTGGCGATCATATCCGCACCATCACAGGTGAACAGGGTGCAGTCGAAACCCGCATTGCGGAATAGCTGCCTGTTCAGATCCATATAAGATTTATCATCGCTATAGGAACCATACTCATTTTCTATCTGGACCATCAATACATTCCCTCCGTGTGTTACCAGTAAAGGAGTAAGATGTTTAGCGAGTTCGTTGATGTAGTTTGTATAGGCGGAAATAAAACGTTCATCTTTACTGCGTACTTTAACCGAACTATCCTTCAGCAACCACCATGGATAGCCGCCAAATTCCCATTCAGCACATACATACGGGCTTGGCCGGAGAATTACATACAGACCTTCCTCTTTAGCAGCCGTAATAAAAGCCGCGATATCATTATTTCCGGAAAAATCATATTTACCTTTTACCGGTTCATGTGCATTCCAGAATACATAAGTACCGATGGTATTAAGGCCCATTGCTTTGGCCATTTTCATGCGGTGTTTCCATGCGTCACGTGGAATGCGCGTATAGTGCATTTCGCCGGAGATCATCTGGAAGGGCTTTCCGTCCAGTAAGAAAGCATTATCGCCTAAGGCAAATTGATGAGATTGTGCGTTGGAGAAGAGAGAGATCAGGCATAGTAAGCCTGTCATAATGCGGGTGGTAAAATTCATAATCGGAGTTTTCCTCTTGGCTGGAATCAATTTCCTGAAGCAGTCTTGTTTTCATTCAGGATCCGAAGCTCCAGCGGATCGGCTAATTTTTTATCATTTACATAAACATCCAGTAAAATAATTACATCATCCTGGCTAAAGTAAGGCATGTTATATGCAAAAGAAACAATTCCTTTTTGATTGGCAGCAATTTTTCCCGGGCTGGTGAAGTGAAGACCCGGATATTTAGTTCTGGGAACAAACTTTACCTGCATGTCCTTATTGTTATCATTGGCAAACTGCAGGTCCATTTTTTTTGCAGCACCCGGTTTCAGATAACCGAATGCCATTACCTTAAATCGGAGATAAAGACCGTTACCGAAGTTATAGGGATAATCGTCTTCCACGGGATGAGTGGTTGCATTGATCTTTCCTTCTACCCATACCCGGTTATATCGTTGGTTGTTTTCACTGAATACGAGGATCTCTTTCGAGAAAAATCCCGTTTTATACGATGGATCGAAAGTGATGGTCAGACCCGATCTTTCGCCTGGTTTTACAGGTCCTTTGCTGGCCGAGTTGACCAAACAGCCGCAACCCGTATTCACCTCTCCCATTTCCACCGGTTGAGTGCCGTTGTTCCTGAAGTAGAATGTATGCGTTACTTTCCCATCCTTTTCGTTGATCGTCCCAAAATTGAATACACGCTCCTCAAATACCAAAGACTGCGAAGGCTCCTGCGCCAGCGAAATTGCAGCGCTAAACAAAAGCAAAAAGGTGGCAGTGTATCTTATCATAGAAATAATGCTTTATAAAATATAAGAAGTAAAAGTCAAAAGTAAAAAGTGAAAATCAAACACCCCAGAGCAGGAGACCAGTCTTGTCCGGCGTACTTCAGTTTTTACCTTTTACTTTTGACTTTTAACTTTTTAATTAATTCGCATACACATCCAGCTCTGTCAACCTTGTATTCTGTGTGTTCGTTGAGGTCGAATAGCTGATGCGGAGGCGGATATATCTTGCCTGGATAGCTCTGTAGAACAAGACATAGTTATAGGGCGTTGCAAATGTCAGGTTTGCTCTCAGCGGGGATCCGATAAGATCGTAATTGATGCCATCCACGCTGGTATAGACTTCTACCTGCGTAGGAAGCTGTGCAGCGGTAGTTGTTGTATACAAACGCAACCCGGTCACTGCGCGGCTGCTTAGCATATCAATATCCACCTGGCCGGGCGTAGTACCCCATCTTGTAAAGGTGGTAGTAAGGCCGTCGGTCACGCTTCCGTTGGTTGCAGGTGCCGGAGTAAATCCAACGCTCCATCCGGTGCGGCTTTGCAAGGAGCCTGTTACATCTGCCGCGGTTGCAAGGAACCTGATCTGACGCAGCTCTGTGTTCAATACAACATATACTGCCTGGATCGCTGTGTTGGAAGTGATCTTTCCAACTGAGCCATTAGACACAGTGGTGAGTTTGATCGGCGCCATATAAGCTTTCTCGGTCAGTGTTTTCAGGTTCGCCGGATCAACCGCAATAGAAAGAGAATCCACCGAAGTAGTTGCTCCCTGTGCAATACGTGCAGTCAGCGACTGCGTATTTAAAATACCAGCAGGTAATTCTTTATACGCTGTGTTGTTTGCTGCATTGTAAGAAGCCACCAGGGTATTATCCAGCTGGGCTGAGATCGTTACATCCTGGCTTACTGGCTTTGTTGCAAAAACCGGCAGCTTGATGCTTGCTGGCAAAGTTGACGAAAGGTTGGCCCAACCAGCACCGTCAGGAATGTTGACCACGGTATAACTGGCAGAGTTGACCGGCATGTTTCCCAGGCTTTCGCTGTTGGTGAAAAAGACTGTATCGGGATCACCTTTCACATCAAAAGATTCATCTTTATTACAGGAAAGAAATGACGCCACAGCCACACATCCGATAAAATATTTTAACGTAGACATATTTGTGTTTTGATGGAGTTAAATGATTATTGGCTGCACTTGTTCAGGTTATCGTTGGTCCAGGTTACGAAAGCCGATTTATCTGCCAGGGTAAGATTGTCATTTCCCCTGTCATTCGGATCCCAGTAAACTTTAGACCAGTCCATATCATATTTCGCACCTTCTTTAGAAGAGTTGCGGAAGATATGACCGGAACCTTCGTTCATTTTCCAGTAAGCGAGCAATCCTTCTGCATTAGGGTCGGCACCACAGAGATTCAACTTGATCTCGCTTGCAGTAAGTGCACGGCTCCAAACACGGCATTCTGCAATACGACCATTAACATATTGTCTGGTATCATATCCGCCCCAAACCTGTCCAAACTGCATTCTGGAAAACTCCAGTACAGTAGAACCGGAAACTTCAGCAGCTTTATTGCCATCAATATATATGGTCAGTTTTGAGCCATCATAGGAAAGAGAGATAGTGTACCACTGATTAGCATTGAAATTATAAGCAAATGCGCTACCCAATGCACCGGTCAGTTGAAGTGAATTATTGGGATTACCCAACTCTCCGTAACGCAAGCCGAATGAGGTACGCTCCCATTGGTTCGTCCATGATACCAGTGACTGGATCGGCTGAGGATTAGAGTTACCATCACCACCGCGGAATGCATAGATGAGGTTTTTGATCTCCAGCGTAAAGTTCGCCAGACGCGCAGGGTTGGCTGGATCAAATAAAAACGCACCATTAAAGCGGCCTCTTGTACCGGGAGCACCGGTTGTTGGCCCTGCGTCATTGTTCATGGATACAGCGGAAAAGCTTACGATCCTTGCGATACGCAGGAAGATCGTACGGGAAGATTCCAGTACAGTTGCATCACCTCCTGTTGTTTGCGTGATCGTCAGTGGGATCAGGTAAGATCTGCCATCCACCAGCGGAGAAGTGGAGATCACTTTCACACTGACAGGTGTTGAAGTAGATGAACCGGCCCTGATCACCGCGTCAAGATTGGTGATCTCGATCGCCGCTGCAGGCGCCGCATAATACGTAGTGTTATGCTCCTGGTTGTAACGATCAACGGCTGCATCATCTACAGAGAATTTGACCTGCACATCCTCCACCGCACGGTGTGTTGCTGCTGCGGTTACTGTAAACTCCGAAGGAGTATTCTCTACAGAGAACTTTACGATCGGGCTTACTTCTGTGCCCGCGATCAGAATAACGGGATCACCGAATTCAGCCTTGTTACAACTCAGCGTAAATAAGGCGAGTGATAATCCGATATAGGTTAATATATTTTTTGTCATGACTTAGTTTTTTGATGGCATCAACGGGCAGCCGGGTTAGCAATCTGAATAGCGCGTCTCACATTGTAATACGGCACACCGGTCTTGGAATAATAATCACGGTCGAAATAGAACGCACCAAATCCTGCTTTTTTACCTTGCGTAGGATTCCAGCGGGCCATACCCTCCAGTGAATACATACGTGTTCCATCTGAAGACAACAGGTTGCCATTTGCTTCCGTGAACGGTGTTCCTCCATTTTCAGAGAAGTCGCCAAAGTTCTCGGTAACGATGAATTTGGAAGGAGGTACGTTGGCCTGAACCGCGTTGTAATAATTCTGCAGGTTGGTTGCTGTTTGAATACCGCCTGTACCCTGTGAATATGCCTGCCTGATAAAATAATCAGCGTATTCGCCTGTACCAGCCGGAGGTACGAGTGAATAGAAGTCGATAATGAACAACTTTCCTGTACTTCCTTTTGGTCCGAAGAATTTACCGATGTACTGCACAAGCTTAACAAAATTCGTGTTTGGGTTATTCAACCAGTCGCCACTTGGCGGTTCCCAGTCGATATCCAGTCCGTCAAGATCATTATCCAGCACCTGATCAACCAGGTATTGGCCGTACTTCTCAATACCGGCATCATTCCTGTTCTCAGGAAGGTTTGGATCGAAGATGGTTCCGTCTTTCAGGGTGATCACTGAACGGAAGTTCACGATCGTAGGCGCAACAAATCTTGTTCCTTTTACTTTTTGAACATACTTCATATCGGCGTATGCGATAGGCGCATAAGAAGGTGAAGCGGTATCATTGCTGGGGATGCCCATCCAAAGAGATACGATATCCATGCTGTCAGGGATACCAATTATTCTTTCACCCCATGAGGCAGGATCTTTATAACCGGTCGAACCTGCGATCGGTGCATAGGCAGCGAACCAGCCGAAGCAGATATTGTGATTGGTTTTCTTATACGCGCGAAGATTGGCATGATACTGCTCATCGTACGTATATGGCTTCTGTATTTCAAGAGCTTCTTCTTTGACACATCCTACCGCCAGCAGCAATACACTGCAAAGCGTAAAGAGTGGAATCAGTTTTATTCTATTAGTCATAATAAAAGTATTTCGGTTTATTATTTTTTATCCCACCAGAGTTTAACGCCACCGCCGTCGGGGCCGCCGAGTGCTGTCAGGCCTGACTGAACGCCCGGACGGTTGTTATTGTATTCAGATTGCGGATACGTGATCCGGCGGATCTGTGTAGCGGTGTTGATCGTTCCGTTACTGTTATTGGAAACAACCGGGAACAGTTTCGGATAACCGGTACGGCGAAATTCAGCCCAGCCTTCTGGTCCGTCGGGGAACATCGCCAGCCATTTCTGGGTAATGATCCTTTCAAGATTTGTTTCGAAAGAGGCAGCTGCATCCCATGCGATGGTAACAGTGCTTGGCGCTGGTGCATTATTACCTGACTGGCCGCTGTTATCAGCAAAAGCAACAGGTACAGAAGTGGTGTTTGCGAGATAAGCAGGAGCTGATCCGGCTACGCCATTCTCTGTAAATGAAGCGGTAATACCCTGGTTATAGAATTGTTCGGCCGTTCCACCCATTGCCCATCCGCGCAAAGCGCCTTCTGCACGCAGGAAAAAGGATTCAGCAGCCGTCATCCATACGATCTGCGATGTGCTGTTGTTGATGTTCAGGTTGGATATCGCCGGTCCACTGTATGGAGTCCAGTTGGTAGTAACGATCCCCTGGCGAACACCATGGAAGTTTCCATCACTCGCGCGGGTAAAATAGGAAGTACGTCTTGGATCATCATAACCATTCATGTAGGCATCCATTGACGCACTCATACGGACCTCACCGGCGTTGAAGGTATAAGCGATCTCATAGAGAGGGTGGAAATAAACCAGGTTTGGTGAATGGATCAGCGCCGCTCTTTCGTCCTGCGTTGAGATAAACCCAAGTGGATTGGCTGCAGATTTTTCAGCTTCCGTTCTCGCCAATCCTGCATTCGCATACACCACGCGCAGTGCGAGACGCAGACGAAGCGTATTGGCAAACTTCACCCATTTGGTGACATTACCGCCATAGATATTGTCATAAGAGCGCATTACCGTAGAGGAAGGATTGCCCTGCGCATAAGTGGTCAGCACATCGATCGCACCATCCAGTTCCTGGAAGAAGCGGGCATACACGTCCTGCAAAGGGTCATACGTTGCCTGCAATGTTCCATTACCGAAGTTGAGATAAGGGATCGGACCATATGCATCTGCCACGCGGTGCATAGCCTGTACTTTCACGATCGTTGCCAGTGCGGCAACTTCCGGCAGGCCCTGCTGCGAGGAAATGGTATTGATCGATTGCCATGCCGGCATCACCGAAGCAAAACCAGAAACAAAGGTTCTTTCGATCCATCCCGGGATCAGATAGTAAGAACCGTTATGCACACCGCCATACCATGTACCTGTTGGTGCTACATAACCAGAATAAACGTCACTGGTCAGGCCCTGTGCAACCTGGTAATCACTCGATAGGTTGATCCCATCCCTGAATAAAACCACGTTACGCTGCATCTGCGAGAAGAAAGCGCCTGTCTTGAGGTTGTCAGTCGCCATCATATCCTCGGTTGCTTCATGCTGGTTGGTATTGAGCTCGTCGAAATTTTTCGTACAGGCTGAACCAACGACCAGTAGCAGCGCGCCTACCGGTGTGAAGTATTTCCAAAAATTTGTTTTACCTGTTATCATATAGAATCAAGTGTCTTGGGTGATCAGAAATTTAATTTGAACGAGAAGCCAAGAGAACGAAGGCTTGGCATCATGAAATAGTCGATACCCTGGAAATAAGTCTGGGTATTGGAAGTCAACTCAGGATCGAACGGCGCCCTGTTGTACAACATGAACAGGTTACGACCGATCAATGACACATTCATTTTCTTTATCACGTTGGTGAATCTTTTCACAGGGATGTCATACCCGAGTGACAATTCAGCCAGTCTTACGTTCGTTGCGCTGTATGTGTACATTGATGCGATACCGCCGGATGCACCAGCACCAACTACCTGGTAGTATTCTCTTGCAGGAACCGGACGGCCATTCACGATCGCACCGCCATTATCCCTTGCTTCTGCTGTTGCTTCAGATACACCAAACGCATCCATGATCGCCTGTGTGTTGGATACAACGATACCACCAACTCTTGCTGTGAAGAGAAAGCTCAGACCGATGCCTTTCCAGTTAAGATTATTACCCCAGCCAAGATTATATTTTGGATTGTTACTTCCCGCATAGACGAACTTGTTTGGTTCTGCCACTACGGTCTGTGAACCCGGATCAACATAGATCGCCCCATGCTCATCCACACGAAGTGTGTTCACATAAATATCACCCATAGAACCACCTTCTTTCAGGGTCATACGGTAACTGCCTGTACCAGCCATTTCCAGCTCACGCAGGGTTACCACTTCTTTCGTGATCGGGTTAACCCAGCCTGGCAACAACTCAACGATCTTATTCCTGTTCAATGAATAGGTTGCATAAGAGCTTACATTCAGGTCGCCAAACTTGCGGTTATAACGCGCACTCACCTCGATACCTTTATTATCAACACGGCCAGCATTCACGATCACACTGGTGTAACCGGAAGCAGCAGAAAGCGTCGGTTCAAAGAACTGGTTGTAAGTACGGGATGTGTACACCGTCGCATCAATATTCAATGCGCCTCTGAACAATGAAGCATTCAGACCGAGTTCGATGGACTTTGTCAGCTCCGGCTTCAGGTTTGGATTTGGCATCCTTGTTTGTGTAACAGGGAAACCTCCTGCAAGCGGATAAGTCGGGATCGTCAGCAAATGCGTCGGCTCATTACCCACTTCTGAATAAGAACCACGCAGTTTCAGATATGATAAGATATCAGATTTGATCGGCAACAGATCTGTCATTACACCAGAGAGACCTACTGATGAATAGAAGAACGACTGGCTAATAGATTCTGCCAATGTAGAAGCAAAGTCATTTCTTCCTGTAACATCAAGGAATACACTGTTCCTGAAAGCGAGTTGTGCGCTTCCGAATACAGATTGCTTTTGTCTGCTGTAACCCGTCTGAGAGATATCGGCACCGGTAGTGCTGATATTTGCATATGTATACAAGTTCGGAACGCCCTGGAGCCTGCCGCCATACATGTACTGGTTGGCACGGATATCTTCGATAGAACCACCGATGTTTGCCGTAAGTACGTAATCGCTGCTCAATGTTTTGTTGATGTTCACAAGGGCGTCCGCATAGATCTGACGGTTATCGATCGTGTTGAGTGAGTAGTACCCTCTTTCGGATGCGAACAACTGGTTGGTAGAGGCTGCAAATTTGCGCTCCGCTTTTTCGTTGTTCTTATCCATTTTCACACGGCCTGTCAGGTTGATCCAGCTGTTCAGCTGATACTTCAGTGCGGCGGTGGTCATGTAGCGCTCCTTCTTATTCTGGAAGAGATCACGCTCCGTCACCCAGTACGGGTTCTGCATCATCAGACCGTTATCGCCGTAAGGCCAGAACTGCGTCATCAGGTTACGTGAAGGATCATATCTTTCAAACGCTTTTACTTTATTGAAATCTTCGCCGGGAGGGAAGAGATAAACAGCTACCAGCGGGTTGAAATACTGTCCCTGGGAGATCATATTCTGCTCGTCAACGATCCCGGCCATAAAGCCCAGATCGAGTGTCATTTTTCCATCGAGGAAGCTAGACGTATTGCGTGCCGTGAAATTGTAACGATTGAAATCATTGTTAGGAATGATCCCACGTGCGTTCACATTACCCAGCGAAACATATGTCTGGTTCTTATCGGTACCGGTAGAAAGTGTTACCGAATTGCTGATGTTCAAACCATTCTGGAAATAATCCTTCGGCTGATAAGATGATGGAGTTGTCAGTTTTTCACCCCAGCTGTAATAGCTGCCGGTTTCAGACTGACCATACGTGTTCTGGAATTTCGGCAGCATCAGCGGATTGGAGAACATCGTTGAGTTGGAAGCTGAAACTTCCGTTTTGTTCTTTGCGCCTTTTTTGGTGTTGATCACGATCACACCATTTGCAGCAGCGCTACCATAAAGTGCAGCCGCGGACGGGCCACTCAATACAGTAAGGCTTTCGATATCTTCAGGATTGATGTTAGATACAAAGTCGCCTGTTTGTCCCGCTCCGGAGAATATGTCTTCTGCCTGGCCGCGGACGTTGTTCGGCATCGGTATACCATCGATCACATACAGGGCATTGTTATTACCAGTAATCGATTTTGCACCACGCATTACCACGCGGGATGAACTACCGGCGCCCGCAGACGAACTGTTGATGGTTGCACCGGCAACTTTACCCACAAGGCTGTTTACAAAGTTGGCATCTTTCACTCTGTTAAGCTCATCGCCTTTTACTTCCTGCACATTGTAAGTAAGCGCTTTTGACTTCCTGGTGATACCAAGAGCGGTAACAACCACCTGCTCCATTTCGTTTACCGCCTTTTCAAGGGTAACATCGATGGTAGTGCGGTTATTCACCGGCACTTCAAGATTGGTGTAGCCCACATAGCTGAATACCAGCACCTGTGTTCCTTCAGCAGAAATGGAATAGCGACCTTCCGCATTAGTGATCGCAGATTCTCTTGAACCTTTGATAGACACGGTTGCACCCTCCAGCGGAGTACCATCTGAAGACGTAACCGTACCAGTGATCGCGAGTTTCGGGATCTCCGCAACAGTCAGCTCTGTTCTGTCCGCTGCGCGGGATACCGGCTTTTCTTTAATAAAGATGGTTTTGCTTTCGATCTCATAACCCAGGGGTTGATTCCTGAAAGTGAGATCAAGAAATTCAGTCAAAGGCATTCCTGAGGCAGACACGGTAACGGGTCTGGATTCCTTCAGCAATTCTTTGTTTGCAAAAATGGAATAGCCGGTTTGTTTTTCAACGGCTGTAAAGATTTTGGCAAGCGTTACATTCTTGCCAGAGAAGGTAATGGTTTGACCAAAACCTTCAGCCCGGGCATGCAGCATGCCCAATGCAAGAAAGACAATCGTAAGTTTCATAACTATCAGCGTTTTGGTGAGAACCCTTCGCGGCCACCGGGGTTTCCAGGCTGATTGCGCAGACCTTTTTTCGGAAACCGGCATCTCGGCAGTGCGCCGGTTAGAATAAGCAGTTTTCTGCATAAATTCGCATTGGTTTAATTTTGAATGTTTGATTTTCCTCGAACGTTTAAAGTGAACTCCCGAGTGATCGGGCAGCCACCGGGATGGCAGTCCTGGTGGCTTTTTTATTGAAAGAGTTTTACATATGATTTGTTGGTTTAAAAGTTTAAATGTTTAAGGTTTAAATGTTAACCTGTTCAATTCATACCGGAAAAACTTTTAAACTTTTAAACCATTAAACTTTTAAACTTACCTACGGCAACACCAGCAGCTTTCTCCCCTCGAGCTTGAAACGGACTTTGCTTAGTTCGAGCCCGCGCAGAACGGATTTGAGTGAGAGATCGCGGCCCATTTTTCCGACGAATTCGATCTTTGGAACGCCCTGTTCGTATACCACGTCGATATCATACCATCTTTCAAGCTGATGCATTACCTCTTCGAGCGTTGCGTCTTCAAAGTTGAACGAGCCGTTCTTCCAGGCCATCACTTTGTCGATGTTCACGGATTCCGCAATGCGCACTGTATTGTCTGAATTGCGGGAGATCTTGGCCTGCTGGCCAGGCTTGATCGTTGCCAGGTTGCTTTTGCCTGATACCTGGACAGATCCTTCGAGCAGGGTTGTTCTGATCTCTTCCTCGTTTGTATACGCGTTGATATTAAAGTGAGTGCCCAGTACTCTCACAGTTGTTTCGTCATTCACTTTTACGATAAAGGGAGCAGCGGGGTTTTTCGCCACTTCGAAATAAGCTTCGCCATCGATCTCGACACGTCTTTCGTTCGCGGCAAAGGCCGTTGGATAACGAAGTGAGGAAGCAGCATTCAGCCAGACTTTCGTCTGATCAGGTAAGACTATCTGGAAGAAACGACCTTTCGGCGTGGATATAGTATTATAATAAGAAGCAGTGGCGTTGTCTGATACATTATCGTAGATCAGCTGACCATCAGAGAGCTTGACCTCCGCACCTTCCGAAGAAGCGATGATCCCGTTACCCAGGCTGTCCAGCAGGATCTTGCGGCCATCGGCCAGTGTAAGCACCGCGCCTTCATGTCCCGGCGCAATATCCGTAGAAGCGATGTTCGCCGTAACCGGCACTTTTACATTATCAGACGATTGAGGCAAGAATTTGTAGACAGAGAATCCGACGATCCCGATCAGGATGGCGGCAGCGGCAAAGCGGAACCAGGACTGGCGGACGATGTTGGTTCGGAGATCACGCCTTGCATTCCCTTCCTGGATGATCAGGGGTAAACGTGCCTGAAGCCTTTGCCGGATCTCCGGGGAAACCTCCTGCGAAGAAGCCGTTTGTTGAAAAGCGCTTAAGATAGAATCTGAGACTTCACTCCTATTCTCCTCACGCTGAATCCATTTTAGTAAATCTTCCGTTTCTTCAGCAGATAGCTTACCCTCGAGCAGCCGATCGAACAATTCATCGTAATGCCTTTTGTCCACGCAGTTAGTTTTATTAGAACAGGAACGGAGGAGCAAACCAAATGGGGGGATAGATAAAGAAAAAAAATTTACCGGCGGGGGAGTATCGCAGAGGACGCAAAGAAACCGCAGAGAACGCAAAGATTTTCTCTGCGCTCTCTGCGGTTTCTTTGCGCCCTCTGCAATACCATTTACGCCATGCAGGAGTAAGAACAACCCGTTAGTAGAATGTAAGATAAAGACGATAAATCAATGTAAACCAAAATACAACGACCAGCTCACTATCAGTATTGCCGCCGCGTCTGTGTTCGCTAAGATGTAATTGCGTATTAACTTATTGGTTGCGACAAGATACTCCTTCACCGTAAGCGGTGAGATCCCCAGTATCTCCGCAGCCTGCTTATAGGTATGTCCATTTATTTTGACGAGTTCATAGACCCGTCTTTGCTGAGGAGAAAGTTGCTTCATTGCCTGTTGCAGGAATATATGATGTTGTTTGTCTTGCAAAGCTTCTTCAATGTGCTCGTAATGCTGTTGGGCAAAAACCCGAAATTTTTCTAAGAGTTGCGCATCACGCTTGAGGCTCCTGTAAAAATCATACACCAGGTTTTGCCCGATCCGGTAGATATATCCCTGGAAATTTTCAGCGATTGCCTTATGACGGCGCTGCTGCCAGATCCGCGTAAAAAGTTCCTGAACGATCTCCTCCGCCTGCACCTGGTCTTTCACCATACGGAGGATATTGACATAAAGCCTTGGGCCATAATGCCCATACAGAACAGTAAAAGCCTGTTCATCGCCTTCCTGCATTCTGGTTATCAACCATTTTTCATTATGTAGGCCTTCCGTTCGCACGATCGCTGCTAATCAGTTAGAGTAAAAATTAATCGAAAAGTAATGAAAAACTCTCAATTTGAACACATGGTTATGGACGACCGGGATCACAGGATCATTCGTTGTCCGTTGCCCCTTGTCCTTCATCCGGATTAAAGCCGGTCAATGGATAACGAACTTCTGAAGATACGGTGCCGTCCTGCTTTCCGGATGCGCCGATACCTGTTCCGGCGTGCCGGCGACAACCAGCTGACCACCTTTAGCGCCAGCTCCCGGCCCGATCTCCATTACCCAGTCCGCCCCTGCGATCACGCGCATATTATGTTCAACCACGATCACCGTATTACCGGCATCCACCAGTTTATGGAGTTGCTTCATTAACTTTTCCACGTCAAACGGATGAAGGCCGGTTGTCGGTTCATCCAACACATATAGCGTATTGCCCTTGCCTACCCGTTGTAACTCCGTAGCCAGCTTGATCCGCTGTGCTTCACCACCCGACAATTCTGTTGCGGGCTGACCAAGCCGGAGATAGCCCAGGCCTACTTCGATCAGTACATTTAATGACCGGCTGACCGTTTCCTCTTGTTTAAAAAATTGCGCCGCTTCATTCACCGTCATGTCCAGTACCTGCGCTATGTTCTTTTCAAGATAGGTGACTTCGAGTGTTTTACCAGTGTACCTCGAACCATGACAAACCGGACAGGGCGTATATACGCTGGGCAGGAATAATAATTCCACCATAACAAACCCTTCACCCTGGCAATTCGGACAACGGCCTTTCGGGAGATTGAACGAAAAATAACCTGCGTCATATTTCCGCTGTTTGGCAAGTCTTGTCGCCGCGAATATTTTTCTCACATGATCGAATAGCCCCGTATATGTAGCCAGGTTTGAACGCGGGGTTCGCCCGATCGCTTTCTGATCAACCTGGATCAAACGCGTAATTTTTTCCATCCCGGCGGTGATGACACCACTTTCTGTACGGACGGGTTTCTCCTCCCACTCTGCTCCGCTTTCTTCTTTCTCACTGACCAATTCCTGGCCGAGCGCAGCAGACACCAGTTCAACCAGCGCCTGGCTTACAAGGCTTGATTTCCCGGAACCGGAAATACCGGTCACTGCGGTAAAGATCCCCAGCGGAAAATCAACAGCCAGCCGGTCCAGATTGTTACGGGTAATATCCTTCACCCTGAGCCAGCCTTTGGGCAACCGCTGATGTGAGTCTACCGGTGATCGCTCCTGCAGGTAATTCTTTGTAAGCGAGGCTTCCACTTTTTGAAGGCCATCCAGCTTTCCGCTGTAAAGGATCTCTCCTCCGAGCTGACCGGCAAAAGGACCAACATCAACGATCCAGTCTGCATGCCTGATCACTGCAAGATCATGCTCCACAATAAAAAGCGAGTTTCCCGCAGCTTTCAGCATATCGAGTGTTTCCAGCAAGGCTTCGGTATCTGAAGGATGAAGCCCCGCAGAAGGTTCATCCAGCACATATACAACGCCGAAAAGATTGGCACGTACCTGTGTGGCAAGGCGCATGCGCTGCAGTTCACCCGGAGACAAAGTAGGCGTACTCCGATCGAGAGAAAGATAACCGAGCCCAAGCCTTAACAATACATTCAGCCGCGCAACCATGTCCTCCCCGATGCGCAATACAACCTGGTGCTGCTGTTCATCCTGAAACGGCTGACCCAGGGCTGCAACCAGCAGTTCATGTAATTCCTCCAACGGCAGGGAACTGATCTCTGCTATATCATAACCCTGAAAGGTGATGGACAATGCTTCTTTCTTCAAACGCCTGCCGTTGCACACAGGGCAATCAGAGGCCACCATATATTGTTGAGCCCGTTTTTTCAGCATGGCGCTTTGTGAATTCGCAAAGGTCTGCAATACGTGTTTGCGTGCACTGGTGAATGTCCCTTTATAACTTGGCGCCACTTTCAGTTTGATCGCCTGTTTTACTTCTTTATGGGAAAATCCCGCATAGACCGGAACAACGGGTTGTTCTTCGGTGAACAGGATCCACTCCCTGTCTTTCTTCGGCAGATCACGCCACGGTGTATCCACATCATAACCGAGCGTAATAAGAATATCGCGAAGGTTCTGTCCATGCCAGGCAGTTGGCCATGCAGCAACTGCTCTTTCACGAATGGAGAGCGAATCATCAGGTACCATCGACTGTTCCGTTACGTCATATATACGCCCCAGTCCATGACATCTTGGGCAGGCGCCTTCCGGTGTATTGGGCGAAAAGGACTCTGCATATAAGATCGTTTGACCTTTAGGATAGTCGCCCGCACGGGAATAAAGCATCCGCAGCAGATTGGAAATGGTGGTAACGCTTCCAAGTGTTGACCGGTTGGTCGCAGCTCCGCGCTGCTGTTGTAAAGCAACGGCAGGCGGCAATCCGGTGATCTCCTCAACCTGGGGAACGGATAACTGATGAAATAAACGGCGGGCATAGGGTGAAACAGATTCAAGATATCTTCTCTGTGCCTCTGCATATAAGGTGCCGAATGCGAGCGATGATTTTCCCGAGCCCGAAATGCCCGTAAACACCACCATTGCATCACGGGGTATAGACAAATGAATATTCTTCAGGTTATGCTCCCGCGCACCTTTGACTTCCACAAAACCGGTGTGTTGCTTTTTCTTCTGCATGAATAGATGGATTCAACAATTATGCCCGCCGGCAAGTTAAGACAGCTTTAGTAACTTTAGGGCAATGAACAACTTCATTACAAAATCTGCCGATCAACTAGCTGATACTGAAATTGGAGTCATTTTAACCAACTGGGAAATGAAAGAATGGATGGCGATGGACGCGCCAACCTTCAGACACAAATTCAGGCATTCTGAATTTTATCTGCTAATTGATAAAAATGAATGCATATTGAGCCTTGCGCGTATAAACAATAATTTCTCTCTGCGCATACCGGATAAGACCTACAACTTCGCCGAATTCGTAGGGTTCGTTTCCGTCGAAAAACAGAAAGGATATGGAAGTTTACTGCTACGAAAAATTACCAAAGAGGCAAAGGACAGAAATATACAAATGATCGGGTTTTGTGAACAAAGGCTGCGTTCATTTTACACCAAAAACGGAATGGAGGTACTGGCAGATAAAGCCCGGTCTATTTATGAAGAACAGGACGGCGAATGGATAGAATCCACGGATGATGATATTGTTGTGCTGAATTTATCGGAGGAGAACAAAGATGTTTTGAATAGTCTGCGAAAAGATTTTCCGGCTTATTATATCCCGCAAGATTAAGGCCATATAACCAACTTCTAACACGCGGGAGCATTGTCCTGGTGTTCTGGCTGAAAGACACAGATGAACTTCACAGACCCCAGGTCGACTTCCTATTGCAGACAGATATCAGCGTACCCATGGGTTGATCCCCGGAAACTACTTGCAAAGCTGGCAAAACCTACTGTGCATAGTTCATTTCTACGGATCACTTCTGCTGCACCTTTTTCCCCTTTTCATAATGCTCCGTCGAACTAAGCACGCCATCTTTATACTTTTTTAACGGTCCATCATACAGTCCCTTTTTGATCATAATTTCTGCGGTGAGCTCTCCCTCATAATACTGCCTGAACAATCCATTGCCAAGGCCATCCCTCATCGGCCCTTCCAGCGTCAATCGCCCGTCCTCATCAAACCTTTTTGCAACGCCGTTCACCGGAATAACAGCACGAAGTTTTCCATCATCATAGGTCTGCCTTAAGGTTTCAGTCAGCGCACCTTCGCGATATGTAACACTACTGATCAGCTTTCCGTCCTTATTAAACTCTTCGAAAACCCCATCGGAAATGAACTCCCTGTTTCGCTCAATGAATCTCTCTGTGATTTTTGAACTATCCTTTTTTGATCCCGTTTGAGCATACAGGTACTGACCACTCCGGTACACCCGCACAAATTTTTCTGCATCACGTGAGGAGGGCGCCACCGGGGCTTCCCGTTTATCATAGTACAATTTTCCCGGCTGAAATCCATAAGTTCCCTTGTCTATACGGGTCAACAGATCTTCAGCCACGTCCACCATAGCAGAACTAAGAGATAGAAAATGGTGATAGATCTTCATATTCTTGTCCGCAAACAGGAACAACGGAGTAGTTTTCCCATTCCACAGATGCTGGTCCGCCACCGTATCATCTGTGACCAGGTTGATGAATTTATTCCAGTCACGCTTTGAATTAGTACCCTTGATATACTCTTCGAGACTCTTAGTTTCCGGCTTAGACGAATTAGTGTATTTAAGGAGGATCGTGATCACATTGTAGCGGTCACCAAAACCTCTTGCGGCCAGTGAGTCGACCTGCCTGACGCAGGCCGAACAAAACGTAAACCAGGTATAAACAAGGATCGGTTTATCAGGATGAAGACGGTTATCGCGTATATAATCAGCCAGTTTGAACTTATTGCCGTTACCATCCTGCACAGTCATATTGGGAATTTCATTAAGACTGATACGGGGTCCATAGTATGCGGGATCACCTTTTCCTATCAGCTGAGCAGAGGATGCAAGATGAAATACGCAAAGCAAAAGTGGCAATACGCACAGTTTTTTCATAAAAGACAAATTATGCGGTCGCAAGAAAATGCAAAAAACACACTTTCACAATACCCATTTATAGGTCTTTTATCCTCTTTTTAAGCACTTTCCCGTTAATCGACACAAATGGCATGAAAATTTATTCAGGTACTATGCGCTCAGCCAGGTTCCGGCTGCGCCAGTAAAATCTTCTCCTTAAATTATGCAAGACAAAACCGTACTGATCTGTGACGATGACCCAGCCATACTGGATGTTCTTCAACGCCTCTTTCAACCACATTGCAAAGTGATCGCTGAGCCGGATAGCCAGCAGGTGATCACCTGGGTCGAAAAACACAAACCCGATGTCTTGCTGGTAGACCTTTGGATGCCTTATTTATCCGGCGATCAGATGATCCGTTTATTGAAGAAAAACAAAGCCGCAGCCCGCATGCGTATTGTCGCAATTTCAGCAAACCCAAATGGAGAGCGCGTAGCGCTTGGCGCAGGAGCAGATCACTTCTTTGCAAAGCCATTCGACGTTAATGAGCTGTTTGCGTCTGTAAAAACAATGATGGAGCAGAAAACCAACGACTGAGGCCTTGCGGCTATTAATCAACTCAAGTCAGCGCTATCTTACCGCGGTTGCTTCCAGTTCTACTGACAATGTTTCAAACAATGTCTTTACTTCCATGAAAGTAACCGCCGTCTGGATCCCATGCCTGCTGATCCATTCCTGCAAAACGGGGAAATGCGGCCACAAGGTTTCTGCCGACGTCGTATAAATGGTGAGTCGTACGATGTCTGCACACCTGTATCCTGCCTTGCTGATCACCTCTTCCAGGTTCGCAATAGCAAGGTTCAATTGTGTAAGCATATCCGCATTGCTTGATCTGCCATCTGCATGTACAGCAGCCTGCCCCGAAACATATAATGTGCTATTCGCATTCTTTACTTCTACCGCCTGCACGTAACTACGCTCATACTGCCATTGCCAGGGATTAATTATTGCCTTTTCCATAATCATAAAATTTTGTGACATACAAAATGTCGCTTGAATCAAGTTATTGACTACGCAAAATTGCTGCAATAATACAGGGAGGCTTGTGACATTTGTCACTATTTGAACACACTATCTGCTGCGGGATAACCTGCTCAATGTCTCCCGGGATACACCCAGGTATGATGCAAGCACTGTTTTGGAAATGCGCTGCACCAGGAATGGATATCGTTCCAGAAACCACTGATACCTTAATTTTGCATCGACCATTTGAAAGGAAAGAATGCGCTGCTGCGATGCAATATGTCCACCGTTTGCTTTTGCAAGGAAGAAACGTTCCATTTTCGGCACCCGGCTGCAAATAGTATTGTAACCATCCAGCGAAAGCTTCAGCATGGCCGTATCTTCAAGACAATACAATCCCATTGTTGCATGACGCTGATGAAGAAAAGCCCCGAGATCGGTTTCCCACCAGTCCTCCATCGCAAAGGAAAGAATATGCTCCTGACCATTGTCATCAAGATGAACCAGCACGGTTAAACCCGATAATATAAAGTATACAAACGGAACCCGCTCCTGCGGACGAAAGACGAATTGCTTCTTTTGAAACTGCTGAGCGGTAAAATGAGAAGAGATGAGACTGAACTCCTCATCCGTAAGCGTTACGATTCTCTCTATATGCCGCCGTAAAATATCCAATGATATATTTTTTGTAGTGAAATACCGGGCCATTCCCTGATTGCTGCAAATATAGAATCTTCGAAGAACCGAACCAGCAGAAGAAATGCTATCCGTCCCCATACAACTGATCTTCACCAAAACCCGGTTGATCCGTCAGTATGGTCATTTCAACTACCAGCGCAGATTCCGAAAGGACATCTACCTTAGTTTTCCACTTTAAAACCCTTGCTTAAATGGTCCAGTTCCGGAGAAAACGTTTCCGTCCGCTCGTACTTTTCACAATGATGGGGCTCATCATCGCGCTGACAACGATCAGGGCACACCATACTCCAGCGCCCAATCCTGCCGTGCAATTTGTACATTCATCCCTGGGTGATTATCTGTACCTGCTGTTCAACAGGAAGACACTCGACCATCATCCGGACATTGACAGCATCTCCGGCATCCGGAATTTATCAACGCTCGACGAGCTGATCGCACTGCCGGAAATTGTAACTTCCCTGCAGCTTAAGTACTACCGGGAGATCTATCCCCTGCTGGATCGCCTTTATAAAAAAGCCGGATCAACCACTATACAAAAGCCATTTCAGAAGAAGCTTGGTTTTGGGGAGCGACTACCGCACTATGACTCGATACTTGCACTGGTTAAAGCCGGCGAAGCCCATTTCAGTACCTTTGATAGCATATGGCAGAAACAGATCCTTCCGGAGATCGAGGCGCATACAGCCATATGGAAACACCAGCTCACTGAAATGAATGTACTGGAGAATTATCAACGGCTGACAAGGTTATACTTAGCAACAGACACCTTACAGATCGGAGCACTTGCTTATCACCTGGCCGGCAGCGCAAATTATAACCCGACAGGCATCTATACCTCGCTATTTAAAACACCGAATCTACCCTGGGTGATCGGACATGAAGGAACTCATTTGTTACTGACCGGCCCTGCCGGGCAAAACTGGATGGAATTGCCACGGGCAAAAAAGCTTGCAAAGCTTGCTATCAGCCATAAAACATCTTTATATGAGATGGAAGAAGCGATGTGCCATTTCATGCAGGCACAGCTGTCAAAAACATGTGGCACCAAGCCGGCTGACTTTCCAATTGCCAGCCGTTACGAAAAGGGAATGCTCAGGGAGCTTCTAGCATACTGGGAAATGAACTGGCCCCAATACATGGCAGGAACAACTACTATCATTGATTTTCTGATACAGGGAGGTGAAGTTGTATTAAGTCTCTGACAGATTGTGCGTTGTCTGGAACTATACTATCTCTTACCCCAAACACTCTCAAATACCGCTGCTGTAATAAAGTCCTTCTGATCAAGCTGAAGATCGTCCAGGGACTGATCATACAAACTGAATTCTCCCTCTATCGGGTTTTCTGTTGACAAAAAGACTTTATGGTTAGGAGTAACTTCGATCTGACGTACGGCCCTTCCATCCTGGAAGTGTACGTAGAACAGGATGTTCTCCTCGGCCCAGTACTTTTTAATAAAGACTTCCCGCATATACAATAAAGATTTGAGAGAGATGAACAAAAGGATGGTAGCTCAATTTACGGGGAAAACAGTGCCAGCCGAGTATACCCGGCATCACCATTTAAGATGAGTGTAAAAACGGTCACAGGCAAATTCAAGCAGGAAAAAGCACATGATACATGTGTCAAAGCTCCCTGTTGACCACATTTATCATCCAATAGGATTAATCAAAAAAGTCCAACACCACATACTATTTTTCAGCAGAACAGCAGCCGGACCTCTTGTACGATCAAGTTTTTTTCAGACGAAACAACAGGTCAATGCGGCAACCCCAGTGATTTCCTGTATGTTTTTGCCATCGTCGAAAGGATAAATCTCCTCGGCAATAATTTCATGAACCGGCTTCCATTCCGGTTCAGTGCACCAGGAATATAGAAGAGCTTCCTGAATTTTAACGACTGGATCCCTTCCAACGCTGCCTGGCTCACAGGCATCAGCCATTTCTTCAGCCCCCCGAACTTTTCGTCCTGCGTCATTTCCGTTTCAATCCCGCTTGGAGCAAATACAGTAAGTGAAAGATCTTTATTGGTAAGTTCCTGTGATAATGCCAGCATAAAATTTGTGATGAACGCCTTGCTGCCACTATACAAAGCCTGGTACGGCACTGGGTATAATGTCGCCATACTGGTAACAGTCATAACACCACCTTCCCGGCCATTTTCCTCAAAATATTTCACCAGTTGCGTAGCCATACGCACTACGCCGGTTACATTTGTTTGTATCAGCCGGTCGAAATCGGCATCCGTGATCTTCTTATGTTCTCCGAAGTAGGTGATACCCGCGTTCAGGATGGCAGCGTAGAGCTCCTGCCCTTCTGTGCTTTCTTTGATGATCCTGTCCACATCCGCATTAGTCGAAATATCCGCCACGATGATCTTTACCTGAACGCCCGCATTTTTCACCAGTTCTGCCCTGAGTTGCTCGAGCCTGTCTGCACGGCGCGCCGTGATAATCAGATTAGCACCTTCTTTTGACGCAAGCTGCAAAGCCATTTCCTGACCCAACCCGGATGATGCGCCGGTTACCAAAACCCATTTATTCTTGAAATTCAATGATCGCATGCGTCAAAGCTAGGTAAAAAGGCGTTATCCCGGAGTCGTCCGATGTCGGATGGCCGGGGATCCGATCGGCAACCTGATCAAAGTCCACTGCAACGGATCAACGCTGGGTTATACAATCATATTTAACACCGCATCCCGTTCGGCCATCGGCAGGAAATCCCGCCACCTTCAGATGATCAGATCCAACACGTTCCTGATAACTGCGTTCTCTTCATCCTTCCGCCAAAGTAAATAAAGCGGCACTTCAAATGGCAGCTTTATAAATCTGACGCCTGGTGGCTTTGCCTGCGAATAAGAAAACGGCATAATGGATATTCCAAGCTTTTTGGCAACAAGACTCAGGATCACGGAACCGAAATCAGATTCAAAACGGATATTCGGCTTGATGGCATACGTAGCAAAGATCTCGTCGATCTTAAGCTGATAAGCCTCTCCATCCGTAAGAGTGGATAAGATAAAGCGTTCATTCTGCAATGTCCTTGAAGAGATCTCTGCTTTCCTGGTGATCGGATGAGCTTCGGGTACAACCAACGCCAGATGATCCTGGCGAATAAGTGTAGAAGTGATCAGATCGTCTTCATACAAATGCCTGCTGTAACACAGATCTACTTCATACGATCTCAGCATTTCTATCTCGAGCGAGTGTTTGATCTGGATAAGCTCAACCTTCACATCGCTGTAAAGAGAAGCGATCCGGCTAAGCAGGACCGGAAGTATATCAAAGCTGATCGAACCGGGATGATTGATGATCACGCTGCCGCCTTCACCCTGATGGATCTTGCGCGCATAACGCGCCGCTGAATGGACCCGTTCAAACAGGGGCTTCCACTGCTGCTGAAGAAATTTACCGGCTGGCGTCAACTCCACCTTCCTGTTGGAGCGCACAAAAAGCTGCACCTGCAATTCTTCCTCCAGGGATTTGATCTGCCGGCTGATCACCGACTGCGTTGCGTTCATTTTATAAGAGGTTCGCCAATAGTGAAGCTCTTCAGATAGCTGCAAAAAGTATCCGATCTGCTGTGTCGTCATATCAGGGATTGATGCGGTTTCAGCATCAATAAAGCCGAATTTAGCATTTTTCAGCATCGAATCGGTTAGTAGTTTTGTGTCATGAACAAAGGATCACGGAACAGCCACGTTCTCACCCATTCTATAATGACACAACAACTCCTGATGGAAGAAATAAGGATCTCGAAAGTAACCGCATCGGATATAAATGAGCTGCATACGATCAGCAAACGGACGTTCCTGGACACCTTTGCGCAACATAACAGTGAAAAGAATATGGCTCACTATCTCACGGAAAGCCTTTCTCTGGAAAAGCTGGCCAGTGAAGTAGCGAACGAAAATTCAGACTTCTATTTTGCAACAGCAAACGACGAGGTGATCGGCTATCTGAAAGTAAATTACGGCCCTTCCCAAACGGAATTGCAGGACAGCCAGGCACTCGAGATCGAGCGCATCTATGTTTCACAACAGTATCAGGGTAAAAAAGTAGGGCAGCTGCTCTTTGATCTTGCGATCGATCTAGCTGAAAAAAGGAACGCCCTCTATGTTTGGCTTGGCGTATGGGAACAAAATGCAAAAGCCATCAGATTTTATGAGAAGAACGGATTCGTTCCATTCAGTTCACATGTCTTCAAACTGGGGGAAGATGTGCAAACAGACATCATGATGAAGAAAGAGTTGTAACGGCGGTTATCCTTCCGATCAAATCCTGCGGGAAATATTATATGCAGTCACAAAAAACAAACAGGCGACATATTTTCACAGGTCTCCTGATACTGGGAACAGCTTTTTGGGGAATCTCATTCCCTGTAACGAAAATGGCTGTCAGTGGTGTATCTCAATCTACGTTCCTGTTCTACAGGTTCCTGCTTGCAACATTGATATTGACGGTGATCTTTTTCCGCCAGGTGAAGTCGCTTAGCAAAAAGTCCTTTGCCGGAGGTATTTCCCTGGCAATACCGCTTATTCTCGGGATATATCTTCAAACACTCGCATTAAAACATACCAGTGCGTCTCAATGCGCTTTTATTGCAGGCATGTGTGTAATAGTGATCCCGGTCCTGAAGCTGATCGTATACAGAACATCTGTCGATAAAAGGATCTGGCTTGCCGCAATCGTTGCCATGGCCGGCCTCTTCATCATCTCCGTCAATGACCGGTTCTCTATCGGCGCAGGAGACCTTTATACAATTGCAGGATCATGCTTCTTCGCCGTTTACCTGATCCATATTGAAAAATATTCGGAAAAGAATGATATCATACCCACCATCGTCCCCATGTTCCTGACATGTACACTCATCATGCTCTGTGTGGCGGCCGCCGATAGTTCCGCTACCTGGCTGCCGGAAACAAAGCACTTCTGGCCGGGAATCCTTTATTGCGCATTTTTCGCTACAGCTTATATGTATACTATTTCAAACATCTCCCAGCGATATATAAAAGCAGAAAAGGTGGCGCTTATTTATTTGTTCGAACCGGTTTTCGCCGCAGTGGCATCTTTCTTCATACTGGACGAGATCATCACAACCAGGTTGATACTTGGCGGATTGCTCATCTTTGCGGGAACCATCATTTCCGAAATGAAATTACCTAAGACTGATTTAAGGTAATTTCATATTGGACCCCGCCTTCTCCTTGCAGTTGACTTATAGAAGTAGAGCGGCATGAAAGTATTTTAAAAAACGGCAAATACATTCCAGTAACCTGATCATGGCTGGCGACTGACTGATCTTGTCCTAATTTATCTGTTCGATCTCAACCACGATGCCAGTAAAATATCCTCCGCTTCCCTGATGATCCCGTTGAAGCGTACCTCCTCCCCGTAGCCAGCGTGTACCCCCGCCGGAATGATCCATCACAGGAAATTCGATCTCGATCCGTTCTCCGGTTTTCATTACAGCATTCAGTTTGTTCATCACGTCAGGGCGGAAGTCGTCCCTGATCTGCTGCATGCATCGATCATAAGAAAGCGTCTCCTGGCGGTCAAAGCCAAATAATTCACGGAACCGGTCTGAGCCCTGAATAGTCAGCGTCTGAGTATGTACAGAAAAAGTTCCCATCTGGGCAGCCTCTACGGCGAGCCGCAAACGTTCCTCCGCCTGTTGAATTTGCTGACGTGCACGTACTGCTTCTGTAACGTCTTCTGCCGACTGCAAAATACCCGTCACGATCCCATCCTCCCAAAGAGGTGTGTACGTGACATTATAATACCCTTGAAAGGCTTTTCCATCCCTGATGAATCTTACACGTTCTTCTTTGAGGCGCTGCTCTTTACCGCTTTGGAAGGCTCTGTCTATCACATCCAGTATTGGCTGGCCTTTCAGTTCAGGCATAATATCCATTAATGGCTTTCCTTTAATAGTACTATCCTTACCTATCATCTGTAACATAACGGAATTCACTTCTTCAAAAACAAAATTGCTTCCGCGGAGGATGAGCATTGCAACGGGAGAAGAATCGATCATGCGGCGGATACGGGAGCGGCTTTCTTCTACAGCGCTGAATGTCCGTTCGAGTTGAGCCTGATGCTCCTGCAACTGAGTATTTTTAGTACGCAACTCCTGGTTCAGTGCAAGCGTTTCTTTTTCACGCATAGCGGCCTGGCGGCGGCGGTCAACTGCTTCAGTTACCTCTATGGACGTCTGAACAATGCAATATGTCCGGCCGGTAGCATCCTGTACAGGAAAGTATACCAGATCAAACAATGCGGGAGAAGTCATACCATCAACCTGCATTGATAAGCTCTCGATCGTCTTCGCTTCGCCGCTCCTCCACACCGCTTGCAGTAGCTGGGAATATATATGATCCTTTAACTCCGGAATAGCTTCCAGTAATGGCTGCCCGATGATTTCAGGCGCTTTCCCAAAAAGCCTTACGAATCGCTCGTTTGCAAATTGGAGATAGAACTGCTCGCCGGTGTATATCGCGGTAGCGTCTTTGCTTTTCGCGAAGATGTCAAGCAGCTGCTCTTCGGAAAAATGGTGATGGGACATGTTGGTTTGCACAGTAACGTTTAGTATAAGAAATTGCAATTTTATCGCCAATCATCTGACAAACATGCATGCAGGAGTGCGGCTCTGAAGTAGAGGAAACCTTTACTCACCTTACCCGAAACGGATCACTACAATCAGTATACACGCCCGAATTATTCCACAGAACCGCATTTCACTATAGCTATATATGTTTATTCTAATAAGAGCCTGGTTGCTTGGCCGTTAAGTATACCTTCTCCCAACGTATCATTGCTTAAGAGGAAACCGTAGAGTACACAATCATCTTCCCGGGTCACTCATCTGTTCACACAACCGTTCATCATCGATGACCGATTAAGGGTACTGATTGATCCGTATCAGGTACAGGCAGTTTTTTCTTTGATCTACTTTTGCCACCCGTAAATAAACTACCTTATGAAACATTTGATAGGTCTGGCTTTGGCCGGGCTATGCAGTGCCGGCTCTTTTCAGGCGTGTGCACAAACTGAATCACGTACATATGCAAACTTCCAGGGCGGCTATAGAACGGGGATGTATGCCCTCGGTCTGGAAACAGTATTCGGGAGCATCATTGATCCGAACTTTGCAACTGACAGTGATCCAAAAACTTTTTCCTCCCCTGTCATTCCTGCCGGCCTCGCAGGTATAGCGGCTGTCACGCAGTTTATGGGTTTCACGACTGATGGAACATTGAGCACAGCAAAACATATCAATGCCGGGGTTCCCGTAACAATTAAAATGAGTCTTCCGCAAAGTCTGCTTGGTTTGGCTGACGCAATTGAAGTAGGCGTGTACAGCGGTCTTCACCCTGTTACAGCAGGGATCCCGCCCGTACTTGGCACGGGCGCAGGTAATGCTGCCGGCTACAATGCAACTTCAATGACCAAATTATACGGAGGCGCTTCTCTCATCAATCTGTTAAATGGCGCTGGCGAACTGGAGCTCACCATGACGCCCTCTCAATCCTACGAAGGTGTTTATGTGAAGCTGAGCGGCGAATTACTTTCGCTGGCCTTAAGCATGCAGATCTATGATGCATATATTATGGAAAGCAATCCCATCCCCTGCGCTTCACAAGGCAATGCCATTGATATATTATCGGGCGTGAGAGGAAACGGAGTCGTGAACCTTTTATCCGCAACAGGTACTGTGTTCCAACCATGGAATACAGTGGATCAGGGAGCAGGCCACCTGAATACTTACGCAACGATCAGCACAGGTGCACAGGTGTTAAGCGAAGTTTTTGAAACGGTCATATTTAATACAAAGGCAAAAGCAGGAGATTCGCTGCAACTCGTGATCAGCGATCCTGGGTCGGGGCTGCTTGATCTGAACCTGCTGGCGGCACTGCAACTTAAAACATATAATGGCCCTGTTGCGGGAACCGTCATCGGCACGGCACAAACCGGGCTTTCATTACGTTTGCTTTCCTCTTCCTCCAACAGGTATTTGCTTAGCATACCAATGACCACAGCTTTTGACCGGGTAGAGATCTCCCTCGGTGGCGTGGCAAACGTATTAAGCACCTTAAGGATATACGACGTACGAAGACGCATGGCTACGCCGCTTGTTACCGGCAACAACGGAACACGCCAGGCAGATACCATCACTGTATACAAAGGCACTCCGCTTCAACTCATAGCCACATCAACTGATCCCGTCAGTTGGTACAATGCGGGCAACACCTGGCTGGGGGATGGAAATACCTACAATATTCCCTCTGTAACCGCTGATGGATATTATACAGCAACTGCAATTCGCTATGGCTGTGCTCAAAACTCATCAGAATACAGGGTGTACGTTAAGGTGATCGGTCATCTGACACTCCCCGTCCGCGAGTTGTCTCTCACAGCCGCTAAAGGCAATGAGCGCATCAATCTCTATTGGACTGCAAAAGGTGAAGAACAGGTCAGTTACTATACACTGCAAAAAAACACCGGAAGCTCCGGCTTCGTTGATATCGCTAACATTTTCGCCATTGGCAACAGCAATGAAGCGAAATATGAGTTCCCTGACAAATCACCTCACACGGGAAGAAACCTGTACCGGCTGATCATACATGACCTTTCAGGCGCCATCCATTATTCCAATACGATCCAGCTCTCCTGGGGCGGTGAAGACCATTCGGATAGGTTTAGGGTATTCCCTAATCCTGCGACCCAGAGCAGCACGCAATACATCGCAGGATTGCCGGCAGGAGATTACACGTTGCAGATCACAACAGCAAACGGCAAGATGATCTCACAATCCAATGTAAATGTGGCTCAGAATAATTCACCGGTATCCTTCCAAACGGGAAACTTAGTGGCCGGGATATACTGGTTAACGGCTATACCGATCAACGCACCTGGGAACGGGAAAAGAACGACCGTTACTATCAGGATCCAATAAATAACAGAACCTTATCCTGTTAAAAGAAAAGAGGCTGTCTCACTTCACAGTATGAGGCGGCCTCGTTCTTTGGACGAAAGCCCGGTAAGGCTGCCCTTACTTTGTTGCCGAATGATTTTATAGCTATATTAGCCGCAATGATAGACCTATCTCATGCTGAGAATCAAATTCTTTGCGTCTCGAATTTCCAGGACCTGGTCTCAACTCCTTTTACCGGAGTGATCAATGCAATCTGCTGGACCAGAAAACTAACCGGCGACTTTTCTGAGATCGTCAATATGATAGAGCTGACCGAAAATATAGCAACGATCGGTGAAGAAGAACTCAATGCACTACAATTGAGTGAAGCAGGGAAACTTGCACGTGAGATCCTTTTAAATGATCTGAAGGCTTTGAAAGCTCATGGCGCATCACCCATACTAAATGTGATCCGTTCTTATGACAGGGATGAATCATACCCATTTTTCCCCACCGATGTTTATTCGTTTCATGTAGATCGGTCTCCTGTACCAACCGATACTTTTTTATGCACCTACCATGGAGATCCAAGTGATATACTGCCAAACTCACAAGGCAGGAAGAAAGTCCTTATTCCGGAAATACGTAAGGAACTCAGGAAATTATATCATGGAACTGATGAAGGCTTTGAATCATTTTTGAGCGAGCATTTCTTCGATCTGCACTATCAGGCTAATCCTGATGCGCATCCGGTAAGTCTCGGTCATGGCCACTTATGGAGATTGGCCGTTGATCATCCTGAAAGCCAGGTCCCACCCTGTCTTCACCGTGCGCCAAATGAAAGATCCGGACTTAAGAGATTATTATTGATCTGCTGAACAAAGTCCCCGAGATGAATTGGCGTTTGCAGAAAGGTTCTCCGTTTGCCGTCAAAAAACAATCAGGGTTAATCTGGATAAAGCGATTCAACTCATTCCCTTATATTCGCTTGCTGCTTTCTTAGAAACGCAGTGCTTAATTGTGTCTCCCCTTTCGCTTTTGCGAGAGGGTTTTTATTTTCCCCGCTGGCAAAGAATGGGGAAACAGATGCCAGCTTACGCATGCCAGTCCGGCCAGGGTAACATGTGCTTTCATTTTTCTTCTCACATTCCGCATGGCATACTCCTTGTCGTTTTATTCGCATAAAACTCAATCATTATGGCTACAATGACAGAAACAAGAAACAGTGTACTCAATGATCTTATTGAGATCAACAATGACAGGATTGCGGGATTTGAAAAAGTGCTGGCAGATATAAAAGATGAAAACGTAGATCTCAAAGCTCTTTTCCAGGAATATGCAACGCAAAGCCGTAAGTTCTCCCAGGAGCTGACAGCCCTTGTTGCAGCATCAGCCGGTGATCCGGAAACGGATAACAGTTTTGCGGGAACGCTCCATCGCGCATGGATAGACGTGAAATCATTGTTTGGCGGCAGCGATCGCAAAAGCATTCTGGCGGAAGCTGAGCGTGGTGAAGATGCGATCAAGAAAGCCTACACCACTGCATTGACCGATGGCAGCCTTAGCGGTGAAGCGCTTTCGCTGGTCACCGCGCAGTCCGCGGATATTAAGTCGGCTCATGATAAGATCAAAGCGCTGCGGGACTCCGCGATATAGCCCTCTTTAAAAAGTAAATGGGTTGCAACGGGAGCATTGAAGCTGCGGTTGCAACCCTTTCGCATTTAAACAAGGTCAAAAAAACGGATCATGTCGAAATGGCTTTGGTTGAAATGTTCCGGATGAGCATCGCTCGCATAACTTCTGGCTGCCCTTCCACCGTAGCGAAGCGGAGGAGGTAACCTTCTCCAGTCGCTCAAAAGATTTATCGCCCTCAGCGTGTCAGCTTGTCAGCATTTTTCACTGCCTAAAATCCCGTCAAACTTTGGACGGCCAAAGGACGACCAAGAGACGAACTAACGACGACTAACAACCATTTCAAAAACACGCGAAGTTTGACCCTGAATGATTATCATCAGCAACACATCAGCTGGCTTCGCGTGCCAGAATGTCGTATCTACGGAGCAAGTATCGCTTCAAGGCGTGCTCAGGTTTTTTGTGCCCGATCAGGCAGCTATCGCTTAAAAACCTGTAAGTGGACAAGTGATAATAACCCATTTGCAGCATACCGCCAAGCCTGATTACATCAGGCGAGGGACCGAAGCAAAAGCAAAAACTTTAAACTTTTAAACCATTAAACATTTAAACATTTAAACAACCATCCCACAACTTTTAAGCTTGATCCAAAAAAACATTACCAGTGTTCAATGACAAAAACCTTGCATGCATTCCCGGGATCTCACGCTATTTTCTACTCCATGCACGCTCAAACTCCTCTGCCGTGATAAAATCTTTAGGCCCGGCACAAAGATCATCCAAATGCTGATCATAAAGAGTTGACTCACCGTCAACTGGATTTTCCAGGGTCAGATACACTGTTCGCCGTGACGTCGCTTCGATCTGGCGGACGGCATTTCCATCCCGGAAATGCACAAAGAACAGGGTCTGTCCCTCCGCCCAATACTTCTTCAAATACTGTTCTTTCATCGCGCCATAAACGCTGACTGACCCTTTACTGTTGCACCACCAAAAAGATTGATCGCTTACAGGCATCCGCTATCGCCTGTAATATTATATCCGGAAAAACTCTTTGGCACCACGATTGCCTTTAACTGCCTATGGTACACCAACTTGCAACAAAAGACAATCAGCATTACGACTGGCTCGATGTTTCCGACCCCGATGAAAAAGACCTAAAAGACATTGCAGCGCGTTATAACCTGCAGGAACAATCCGTTCAGGATGCCACTGAAGCCGACCATCTCCCCAAGCACGAAAGATTGAAAGGATATACATTTTCTATTCTTCGCATCTATTCACCCGACAACGATATGGAATCTGATACTGTACAGGAGCTGACGAATAAAGTATCCATATTCGTAAGTAAAGACTTTATTATTTCCGTACACAGAAAAGAATGGTCGGCATTGGGATCGATCAGCAAACACCAGGTCCAACCCGGCGATTGCGAAACACCTCTGCATGTCTATATCGAGATCATCAGGGCAGCGCTATTGACTTTCGATCAACCTGCCAGCAAACTCAACAAGGCGCTTGACTATTATGAAGAACATATTTTCCTGAAAGACAAACGCAAACCTATTCTTAAAGGATTGTATTTTCTGAAAAGAAAAGTTGATGTCATCCGCAGGATCCTGCTTCTTTCTTTTGATATTATTGATCAGGTGGATCCGGAAGAGAACTCCACTGCCTATACAAGAGACGTGCGTGATCTGTATGTAAAACAACAAAGCATTTTCGATTCGCTTTCCGAGAACATAAATCATTTGCTCAACTTCTATTTCAACGCAGCAGCGCAAAAAACAAATGAAACGATCCGCATTCTGACCATCTTCTCCGTTTTCTTTCTTCCGTTGACATTCATCGTTGGTATCTATGGAATGAACTTCAAAGCGATGCCCGAACTTAACTGGCGATACGGTTATCCCGGAGTTTACGTGCTAATGGCCGTTGTAACAATTTCTATTTATGTGTGGTTCAAAAGAAAGAAATGGCTTTGATCAGTCCAGGAAAGTACCAACACCAGTACTCAGCATCTTTCGAGACCGTGGCAACACCCATCCGGTCACTTACAGTCCTGCGTTTATAAAACCGCTTGCTGGATAATAAGGTTCTCGTAGAAAGCGATGCCGGATCAGTCACCATAACTCACGAACTTCAAAAGCAAATGAATTGCTGAATGCTTTCTCAGCATAGCACCACCATATTTTACCCGCAAGCTGGCAAGACGATAAGGGAGTGAAATAAACGGCATTTATTGAGGCTCATACTCTTTTTTCAGTTTATCGATCAGCCCCTGTACCGGGGCTCCGATCTTATTCCGGTAACTGATGACCACATCATATCCGCCGGTCTCCGTTTTCTGTTCCGGTGTAAGCAGGTAAGTAAATTCCGGAGAGCACCTACCCGACTCATCAAGCCTGTCACGTACATATTGGACATATGACGAAACAGGTATGCGCCTGACCTTTTCAATATCGGTCTCCCTGGAAAATATCGCCACCTTTTTCCCGGTAAAATCAAATGGCTGAGGAAGACGGTCGGGATAATACCGGTAGACCTCGTTAAAGAAGACCGCGTTTGCAGAACTTAAAAGAGGGCTATCATCTTTACCTGCATCATCCGGGATCTGTGGATAGTTGTTGGAGTAATATGACAGAAGTCCGTTCCGCTTCAATCTTCTCATTTTCCCTTTATGTTTGCTGTTTCCCAGAACGAAGATCGCATCGAGTCCTGCCGTCTGCTTTTTCTCTTCTTCGGTCAATATAAAAAGTTTGTGGAATGATTCACTGATCCCGGGAATGAAAATATATTTCTGATGGAGCGGGAGCGTAAATTTCCCGATCCCATAAAAGCCGCCGGTGAGCAGTTCGGCAAAGGCTACATTTTTGCCTTTGAAATCGAAATCCCCGCGATCGGGAATATGCGTGTTCAACCATTCGGCTTCGGCGTTGGTCAGTCTCGGGTTATAATCCGGTCTTATAGAATCCGGTGATTGGGAAAGGGCTGGATCAGCATGAAAACCGGCCAGTATAAACAGGAAGAATAATCGGGTAACCCTCTTCATAAATGATCAGTTTAATGATTAAGACTATACAAAGAAACGTTTGAACCGGATCAGTTGTTACACCTTTAAGAAGGCATATTCCGCGGAAAAGAATCCCGGCAAGACAGCAGCGGGAACACGGAAACATCTTTTAAGCGGCAGGTTGCGGCTTTACGCATGAAGCTGTCGACGATCCTTGACAGGAGAATACCTGCGTCAACTACAATTTCCCCAATGATGCGGACCTACCTTTGCGGTCCCGGAATAAATCCCCTTGTTAGCAAAGCAAATACCTGATAGCGAAGCGCCTCCCTGACAAGCATTGATCACAAAGGCCGGATGGAAAACAATTTATGTACAAGCTTATCAAAGACCTCCGTGATCTCGACACGCTCCGTATTGGCGACCTTCTAATCCAGTATCCGCTCTCCGGATGCCCGGCAGAAACGATCGATCTGTCTGTACCCGAAAACTTTGCGCTTTACCAGATCGCATCAGCGGGATCTGTTAAACTACGTTTGCTACTGCGCCAGGACATTGCAGACACGCCGGCCGCAGCACCTAACCCTTCGGAAGATCTACGTTCAGCAGCTGTCTCGATCGTTGTGGAAAAACTGACCTATGCACTCGTGAAGGAAAAAAACTGGTGGCGCCAGTAGGGCGAGATTGCTCCGTAACGTATTAACGATCTGGCCGATCTCCCCGAACTCTCCGGGACGGTTCCTCATTGCTTCCCAGAAACCTTCGCTGATGATCCCCGGAAGATTGTATTTTCATAATCTAACACGCAACATCAACCCATTAACCTGCCAGGAACAATGAGAAAAACAAGTTTCGTTCTGATCGCCATCCTGCTCACGCTAGTGCTCACTGCACAGGAGCAGAAAGACAGTGTCTACCATGCCAAAATAGCATCACCCGGTGTGCGGTTCATCCCAGTTTACGGTGGCAAATACAACGTATTCACGCAAAAGACCGGCAATGGACATAACAGCTTATTGCTGCTCAGTGGCGGTCCCGGCGAAACGCATGAGTATTTTGAAAACTTTCCCGAACACCTCAGGAATGCGAACCTTACTGTATACCTCTATGAACAATTAGGGAACTACTTTTCAGATCAGCCGGATGATTCATCCATCTGGCATGTTGACCGGTTTGTTGAAGAAGTAGAAGAGGTAAGGAAAGGTTTGGGCATTGACCATTTCTTCCTGCTTGGCCATTCCTGGGGCGGCATGCTGGGGACTGCTTATGCTGCGAAATATGGACAACATCTAAGGGGATTGATCTTATCAAATATCCCCGGATTCCCGGCGAATGACACCAACTATTTCTTTTCCTTGATGGACAGTATGGAAAACGTAGTAAGGGAGAAAACAATCAACTTTCCGCGTTTTGCTTCACACCGCGCACAAGTAGATTCGATCAGTAAAGGGCTTCCGATCGCCGATACAGCTTTATTGATCAGCTTAAAAAAAGACTATCGCAAGGTAAATGACAGCCTGTACGGAAGAACGATGTATTACCGCAAGCCGGGAAAGATCCCTGATCCCCTTGCAAGAAGCACCAGACATTATTCGCCGCCCGGCGGAGGAAAATATAATTTCAACATATTTGAAGTTGACTATGCGTCTATGATGAAGAATATACGTGTGCCCGTGTTCCTGCTGGGATCCCGGCATGATTTCCTTCACAACGAGCGATATCACGAACTTAAACAGCAATTCGCAAACACTTCAGTAAAAGTTTATCTCTGCCCTGATGGCGCTCATTTTCCCATGTGGGATGATACAGCTAACTATTTCAGGGAACTCTCACAGTTTATCAGCGAGGTCAGCAAAAGAAAAAAATGATGAAGATTGTTCTGTGATGCGTCAACGGACTATCGCCGAATACGTTCCCATCGGCTTACGCCGTACTTTAAAATTCAATGTCGTTTAGTCACGAGATCTTACTACACTAGCTCGATGTCCGATGACTGATGGCCGATCGCCGCATTTGGATGGAAGTTATTGCTCCTAATTGGTATAGGGTATTAACTAGCAGGTATATGTATTTTCGGCCATCGGCCATCGGCCATCGGTCAACGGTCAACGGTCAACGGCCATCGGCCATCGGCCATCGAATTAACTTTCGGAAAAATCCTTAACTAAACAACATTGCTTTAAAATTGATCGTCACAAAAAATATAATTCATTGTATTTTGCGCGAAATTGAAACCACACATCATGGCAGCAAGAAAACCAGCAGAACTAAGCAATGAAGAATTAATAAAAAACGAGAAAACGCTGAAAGCATCAACCTATATGTTGCTTGGAGCATCTGTAGCCTTACTGGTGATCGGGATCTTTCTTACCTTCAAACAGGGGTTTAGCTTCCTGGTGATCATTCCGACAACATTTACACCGATCATCATCATGAATGCAAATTCATTAAAGGAGATCAAGAAAGAGAAAGAAGTGAGAGGGTTACAATAATAACTGCGGGATGGTTAACTGATCTTATACCTGGTACCAGGTTTTTAAGATCTGCCTTAAATACTCTCTTAGCGCCTCACCGCTAACACCAACACGGTGAGACGATAAGAAAGTCCATTGTAAATAAATACTGTCTATTCGGGTTCAGCAATAAAGGAGAATGCCAATGCAGCAGTCTGCAACTTTGCAACAGATGCCGGAAGAGTTACACGCACAGCGCCGTCCTCCAGTTTCCATTTCACGGTCTCTCCGGTTTGCAGCAATTTCATCTTTGTTCCTTTTTTTGGAACATTGCCTTTCCAGGAAATCCCTTTCACTACATTCTCCCCTTCCTGTAAACACACGATCGCATATTTCGTTGTGCCTGTTTTATCCTGGGTGAACCAGGTATTGCCGTCATGATAATTCTTCGTGATCCTTGTGTTGTAAAGCGCGGCACCATTCTGATCCATCCAGCTCCCGATCTGCAGCAGTCTTTCATTGGCTTCATCGGGGAAAGTACCGTCTGCTTTGGGACCAACACCGAGTAATAAGCTGCCGCCTTTGGCAACAACTTCAACGAGTGTATGGATCACCTTCGCTGCTGATTTGAATTGATCTCCGGGTACATACCCCCAGGCTCCGCCTAATGTCATACAGCTTTCCCAGGGATAGCTGAGCTGCGCTTCGGGAACACGTTGCTCCGGTGTCTGGTAGTTTTCATATGGACCGTGAACGGTTCTGTCAACCATCAGCAAGCCGGGTTGTGCCTGCCTCGCCATTTTAGCGATCTTCGGCATATCGATATCCTGGCTCCATTCAGGAATGGGAGCTCCCCATGACAACACTTCTTCATTCACCGTTTCCCGCGGGCGTACCCAGCCTCCATCCAGCCAGAGAATATCTACTTTGCCATAGTTATGCATCAGCTCACTGAGCTGGTTGAACGTAAACTGCTTGTATTTATCCCAACGCCACGGATACTTACGGATATCGTAATTATTGTTCCTGTCTGCTGTTGCATACTTGGGCCACCAGTAGTTCTCCGAATGCCAGTCAGGCTTGGAGAAATATGCGCCGATCATAAAGTCCTGTTTACGGAATGATTCAAACACATGTTTCAGTACATCAGCTTTGGGATTGTCTTTGAAAGGTCCGTTCGAGATCTTGAAGTCGCTTTCTTTTGTATCAAACATATTAAAGCCGTCATGATGCTTGGTAGTGAACACCAGGTATTTCATTCCTGCTTTCTTTGCCACGCCGGCCCATTTTTCGGGGTCGAAATTTACAGGATTGAATTGGCTGGCATGCCCCCAGTACCATTTCTTATAATCCTCATACGCGATCGTGCTATCACGCTCGATCCAGCTCTCATTGCAGATACTCCAGGACTCAATGATTCCCGGAACAGCATATAATCCCCAATGCAGGATGATCCCAAACTTCTGATCACGCCATTTCTCCAGCTTCTCCCTTACTTCAGGTTCCGCGGGATATTCGTATTTAACAGAAGATGGATGAACGTTCTGCTGTGCATGAACTCCACTTGTCTGCAGCAAAGCAAAGGACGCTGCGGTTAAGATTTTCCTGATAGTCATTATTCTATTTTAAAAACT
Organism: Terrimonas ginsenosidimutans; assembly: GCF_022012415.1. Lineage (GTDB taxonomy): Bacteria > Bacteroidota > Bacteroidia > Chitinophagales > Chitinophagaceae > Terrimonas_A > Terrimonas_A ginsenosidimutans. The sequence goes on along the minus strand of NZ_JAKLTR010000002.1, from coordinate 199,281 downwards.
AAGTCTGAAAGGCTTGAGAAGTTTGAAAGGTTTGAAAGGTTAAAAACGTATCAAACGTGTCAAACCTTTCAAACCTTTCAAACTTTTAAACCTTACACTATTAAACTTTAAAACGCTCTCCCTCTATGGCTGCAACCAGATCTTCTTCGAAGGAAGATCATTGGAGCCGGTTTCAGCTCTCCAGTTCTCAAAGTTGTAGCTGAATTCATTATCCGGATAAACAAACCTGTTGTATGTACCAAAATTAGCAGCGTAGTACTGCGTATTGGTAGTTGACATTGGTGTTTTGCCGCCGGTCCTCCTCATCAGCGTCCAGGCATCCCATGGCTGTTTGAAAGTGCTCACCCAGTATTGTGCATAGATCTGGTTCAATGCGGTAGCGGGTGTTGCGCTATAAGCTACAGCGGGACTGGTGATCAGGGTGTTCAACACTCCCGCAGATACAGTAGCAGCAGCTGGCTTATTCACCACCCAATCAGGTGTAGAGAAGGCAACTTTTGTCCACATGTTTACGGATGCTTTGATACCTGCTTCATATTCCTGCTTTGCTGTAGCTGCGTTTGCCGCTACACCGATACCACGGTTATACACTTCTGCTTTCAGCAGGTATACCTGTGAAGCTGTCAGCATCAGCTCAGGAATATTGGTCATATCTTTTTCAAAATAGAAATTGAAGTTGGAGCTGTTATTACCGGTGCCTTTATCAGCCCAGGCTGCGGTGCGTTTCTCCAGGTTGTAAGGAGCACCTCCTTCAGAAGGCGTACCTGATGTTGGATTCTGCGGGTAAGCAGCCCACTGATCGGCTACGTTCGTTTCGAAATAGATCTTTGCACGCGGGTCAAAGATGCCGCTGCCATCGGTGTTGTTGTTGGCAGACATCAGGTTCCACATTGTGGTACCCATACGCAGGTAACAGTTTGCAGAGAAAGACCATTGTCTCCAGTCAAATTTCAGGTTGGGGATCTGAGTTGGCCACAGACCGATATCTTCACCGTCCACCAGTAATGGCTTGGAGAGGGCTTCGGTAATATGAGGTGCAGCGAATGCAGGGTTCTTATCGTGCATTGTTACAGCGGCCTGCAAACGAAGACTGTTGGCGAATTTCACCCAAAGAGGAATGTTATTCTTCAACAATGTCTCGTATGCACCAAGAGAAACCTGGTTAGCATTGGTCGATAAATTATCTACCGCCCACTTCAGATCAGTGAGCACGGCTTTGTAGATATCTTCCTGTTTGTCATAAGTCGCCTTATATCTTGTCACATCAGACAGGGGAGCAAATCCTGCATTAACATAAGGCATGCTGCCATAGTAGTTAGTGGTCTTCAGCGTTTGGTAGGCCATGATGGTTTTAGCCATCGCCATGATATTGTTATAGGTATCCTTGCTGGCGTCCTTGTTAATGCGATCTTCCATCACGCGGAAGTTACCCATTGTGAGGTAGTAATTCTCCCACACAGCGTTCTTGGCGTTATCATAAGGATAAGCGCCAGATACAACGATCCCCTGCTGTGTGATCGGATAGATCCAGGAGTTCAATACAGATTGCTCTCCGGCGGTAAGCGGAAGGGAGCTCACTATGGCATTGAATAGTTCCGGAGTCGTTGCGTTAGATGCCTTATCCGGCGGCGTATTCAATTCTTCAAAGCCTTTCTTGCAACCTGACCCAATGATAACCGTTGCAAAAACTGCGGCGTATATTTTATTTTTTATGCTTTTCATTGTTTGTCCATTTAAAGATTAAAATCTCACTTTAAGTGCTACACCCATATCTCTGATCATTGGAAACTGAGCCCACTGGATACCCTGTGCGTTACCGATACCGTTGATTGCTTCAGGATTCAGTTTTTCCGGCAGCGAAGAGTAGATATAGAACAGGTTACGTCCGATCACAGAAAGATCCAGGCCCTGTACAAACTTCATTTTCCTTACAAAACTTGAAGGAACGGAATAAGTGATATTCACCTCTCTCAGCTTTACCCATGAGTTTTCAAACACAGCATTGGCTCTTGGCATTTTCACATTTGACCAGCCCTGGTAAGCACCGGCATATTTGTACATGTAATGAACAACATCCGTATTTTTTGTACCATCAGCAAACACGCCATCGAGGATCACGCCATGATTGGCTTTTGTACCATCGGGATAGGTATAAGCCAAGCCGCCACCGTCTCTTTCAGTCAATGTCGATGGTGAAAGGCCCATTCCCACTGCTGCTGCATAATCCGCAGAATAGATATCACCGCCCAATTTAAAATCAGCCAAAGCATAGATGCTGAAGTTGCCGATCCGGAGACTGTTACCCAAACCACCGGTCAGTTTTGGCGTTGCGTTACCGATCGCAACAGGGTCAGTAGTGGTCACATAACGTGTACCAACCACTTTTGTAGGATCAGTTCTATCAAGGATCTTTTCGACTACACGCTGACCATTCTGATAGGTGTAATCATATCCATAGATCGTTCCATAATTTTCTCCTTCACGAACGAACATCTGCACACCATTGCTTCCCCAGAGATCCTGGAGAGGGAAACGGTCGATACCTTCCGTCAATTGCAATACTTTGTTCTTATTATGAGCAGCATTCAGCGTTACATCCCAGCGCAGTTTGGTCGTCTGGATCGGAGTACCTCTTACGATGAACTCAATACCCTTGTTAGATAATGCTCCTGTGTTGAATGTAACAGACTGCGCACCGGAAGAAAGTGCCAGTGCACCACTGAGAATCTGTGAAGTTGCCTTGGTCTGATAGTAAGTCACCTCCATGTTCAGGCGATTGTTCAGGAAGCCCAGTTCCAGGCCTACTTCGTACGACTTGTTATCCTGAGGGATCAACAGGTTTGCCGGAGGCAATATTTTCTCCGTTCTTCTTACGGGCACACCACCAAAAGAGGTTGGAGCCGTTCCGTTGATATAGTTGCTGATCACTTCTGAATTGTAGGTGTATACTGATCTGTAAGGATCGGTCCCATTTGCACTTTTAGCTGCCGATACTTTCAGTTTACCATAAGTCAGCCAGTCGATGTTCTGCATGCCCTTGATGCTTTCTGTAAACACATAGCTGAGGCTGGCAGACGGGAAGAAATAGGACGCGTTCTGGATCGGGAGTGTGGATGACCAGTCATTTCTTCCGGTAACCTGTAAGAACAGGTAATTCTTGTAAGAAAGATCCAGTACACCAAACAAGCTGTTCAGGTTATAGTCCCACCATTTCTCCGTTGCCGCAGGAAGGTTTCCTGTTGTGTTGGAGAGATAATATTTGTTCGGAATAGAGAATGGAGTGGTTTCGCCATTATTCCAGGCATTGATACCGTACTGTCTCGAGCGCAGGGCGCTGTTACCGATCATCAGGCTTGCATTAAGATCCGGGAGGATATTGTCTTTGTGCAGCGTGGTGAACAATTCGAAGTTTGCATTCCGGTCTTTGATCGATTCCATTCCGTATTGACCACGTACACCGCCTGCATCGATCGGCGTATACTTGCTCTCAACAGAAGCGTTTGAATAGTTCATGGATGCACGGCCCGAGATATTCAGCCAGGGTAACAGATCTGCCGAAAGTCTTACAGCACCAAGCAACTGATCACGGCTAAGTTGTTGATTGTGCTCATTGAGGTTCCAGAAGAGATCCTTAAATGAGTTATTGTTATAAGGATAAAAACGGAAAGGGGTAGTCTGATCAAAGATATTCTTGCTACCATCCGCGTTCTTATACATATCAAACTCCAGTGGCTTGTAATCTCTGGACATACCATGGATCATGAATTTAGCCCATGAATTCTCAGATCCGATATCCGGAGTATTCTTTCTGTTATAGTTTGTATAGCTGAAAGTAACTTCTGCTTTCAACTTCTCAGAGATATTGAGATTGGTTCCGACATTGATCGCATTCTGGTTGTAGTTACTGTTTGGCAACACAGCGGTATTATCCTGTCTTGTCAGACCAACACGTACGGTACCGAATTCACCACCACCGCTGAAAGAGAGATTATGAGTGGTTGTATTACCTGTTCTGAAGAATGCTTTCCTGTTATCAGGTTGTGCATCCCATTTCCTTTTCACACCATCCCACCAAACGATCTCTGTTCCGTCCAGCTTATGTCCCCATGAAGATGCAGGGCCATACCAGCTGAACAGGTCCCAGGTAGAGTAGCCGCCAGGGATTGAACCGGCCGCCTGGTATGCATCACCTACAGGCTGACCATCCCATGGATAGTTACCCGGGTAGCGAAGCTCACCATTCACTGTAGGGAATTGCGGCGTAGCAGACCACATCGCATTCGCACCACCGTAGCCATAGGAATTCTGCACTTCCTGGAATCGGGCAGCTTTGCTGAACAATGAAGAAAGATTATAGTCAACGCCGATACCTGGTTTCTTAACGCCTTTCTTTGTGGTGATCAACAACACACCGTTACCGCCGCGTGCACCGTAGAGCGCAGCTGCTGTAGCACCTTTGAGCACCGTGATATCCTGTACATCATCGGGGTTGATAAAGTTCAGGAAAGAACCCCAGTCTTTGGGATTTTCAAGGCTTGTTCCCGCCGTGCCGGTAGTACCGCCAACTGGATTATTCTCCACCTGGATCCCGTCCACAACGATCAGCGGTTGGTTACTTCCCAGGATGGCATTGTTACCACGGATCACGATCCGCTGAGAACTGCCCTGGATACCATTGGGAGAAGAGATATTTAAACCTGCGGATTTACCCATCAGGCCTGAACCAAGATCAGGTGCGGCAGCTTTGGTGATCTCTGTAGCAGAGACCTTCTGCGCAGAATAGCCGATCGATCTTGCTTCTCTTTTAATACCTAATCCTGTAACGACCACTTCAGACAGATCAACAGCACTTGTTTCAAGTGATACATTGATACTCGACTGATCTGAAACGGGGATTTCTTTTGATCCGAAGCCTACGGCGGTAATAACCAGCACGGGACTGGCCTGTTTAACACTCACACTGAATTTACCGGCTTCGTCGGTAATTACGGTTTGTGTTGTTCCTTTGACATTTACTGTTGCGCCGGGTACTGGTTTTCCAGAGGTGTTATTGACAACACCATTGACTACCCTGCCTGTTTGAGCCATAAGCAGTATATGGCCACAGAGCATCGCAACAAACACGAGTAACAATCGTTTTGTTTTCATTGCAGTTGTTTTGAGTTGAAGTATATAGAGTTTCAAGAGTTAAACAAGAGGCAAAGGAGGGAAAAGGATATCAGTTTACTGAACCTCTTTTTTTTCCTTTGAACTCCTGGCTTTTATAGGAGAATCGTTTGTTTTAGCAAGATGTTCCATTACCAGTGCGGCGGAGCCGATCAGTTCAGCCTGATAGCCAAGCGTGGAAATTGCCAGTGTAGTGTTTGCCGCCAGCCGGGGAATACTGTGTTCGTTCAATGCCTGTTGGATCGGAGCCTGCCATACTTTTCCGGCGAGTGCGCCCCTGCCACTCAGTACCACAACTTCCGGGTTCATCAGGTGAATAAGGATGGCGATCGCGCGGCCAATGTTATAGCCGGTGGTTGACAACAGCTCCATCACAAGGCGATCCCCTTTGGATGCCGCTTTCACTACTTCTTCCCAATCCTGTTCGGGATGGCCTGCGGGAAATCCTGCGCCCAAAGCTGAATTGCGGCCCTGCTGAATACCATTAGCCGCTTTTTCAATAATAGCCAGCAACGAAGCTTCCGTTTCAAGACAACCACTCTTACCGCAGCTGCATAATTTATTATTATCGAACAACGGGATATGGCTGAACTCACCGGCGAAGCCATTATGTCCACGGAATAATTCGCCATTCAGGATCATTCCGAGACCAATACCCCAGCCTTCATTGATCACCATTGCATTCTTGCGGTGTTTCGCCGATCCGAAATGCAGCTCTGCAAGCGCGATCAGACTCGAATCATTGTCTATATACACCGGCATTTTCAGCTTCTCCGAGAGGTACCCGGTGATTGTTTTTTCCTGTATTTCCAGGAAAGAATAGTTGACGCCTTTTTTAAAGTCGATAAACCCCGGCATGCCGATCCCGGCTCCGACGATCTTCTTCTGATCGATACCGGATTTCCTGATCACCTCTTTTATACGGTCAGCCAGTATGGAAATGGCCTTAGGGTTATTATTGAGCGGAAGCTCAAACCGTTCAACGGGAATAACATGATTGTTGTCGATATCCATCAGAGAGATCCGGCTTACGAGCTGATCCATTGCCACGGAAAGAATGTAGATCGTATCGGGTTTGATGGCATAGGTTACGGGCCTGCGGCCACCGCTGGAGGGAGCATATCCCGACTCAATCACGACACCTTCGTTGATGAGTTCGGTCAGCAGGTTCATTGTAAGAGGAACACTCTTACCGATCCGTTCGCTCAGGTCAGCACAGGAGAGCTTCCCGGAAAAGTAGAATTCCTTTAATAGAAGTCCTCTATAATGGCTCTTTTTTCCCATTTTCAGCAGTTAAGTTTGGCAAGCTTTACAATTAATTAACTCAATATTAGGAAACTTTTTAAAAAAATAACAGAAGTATGGGAAGTTTTTTTAAAATATTGTCCTGACGGGAAGTGTCCTTTCTTTGGCAAGAGCTTCTGCCTGCTCCGGCCAAACTTATTGCACGGATCTTCGATTTTACTGGCGTAGGGGATCGCAAAGCACGCAAAGTTGCCGCTAAGGACGCAAGGAAATACTTAGCGACCTTAGCGGCAACTTTGCGCGCTTTGCGATACTCTTATGCCCTTGCTATGTCAACCTGATTGTTATGAGGAAGATCAGTGTGGCCGAAATGGCGAAATTTTAGTTCAGGTTTTAAACAACAAACATATATTGCCAAACAAGCAATAGTAAAAGACTACGAATTCATTTCTCATACTCTACATACCTCCAGGAAACCTCCTCTCCTTTCACCTTTACCTCCATAAATCCCCGCTCACCATTTCTTGTCCCTGACCAACTCGGTCTTCCGGCAACCGATCCTGCCGTGAGAAAATGCGTTTTGTTGTTCACAAACACATCTTCGATCCAATGCACATGCCCCTGCATGACCAAACGCAGGTTGTAATCACTGAACAGATCCAGCACTTCGTTTCCCTTAAAGATCAGTACTCCATTCGGCTGATCCGACGACAACGGTTTCTTTGAGCCATACAGCTGATTGAAGGAAGAAAGAAATGGAATATGAACAGTCAGCGCAACCGGTGTTTTCTTATCAACCCCGGCAATATCCTGCTTTAACCATTCCAGCTGTTTTTTATCGATCCCTCCGAAATAAGCTTTCTCTGTATTTACATCGATCGAGTTCAGTACGATAAAATGCCAGCCTTTATGATCAAACGAATAATACGTTTTCCCGATATGCTTTTCATACATTCCGTATTTGTATCCCGGGTGGGTGCTATCCACATCACTCTCGGGGTAGATCCCAAACAGCTCGTGATTACCGATGCAGTTATACACTTTCGACCTGATGCCTGCACTCATCTTTTTGTATAAGTTAAAGAGCGAGTCAGCATGACCAGGATTTCCCCGCATTACATCATATACAAGATCGCCAGCCGCCATGACAAAATCTGGCCGGAGTTTATTTACGGTATCGATCGCGCGTTGAAATCTCTCCGTCACTTCCGGTTTTATATGAATATCTGACATCAGGACAAAGCTGAACGTGGAATCAATCGGCGATCTTCCTGTTTTCTGACAAAAGGAGTTCAGTGACAAAACGAGCATCGCGCATGTAATAATTATACTCTTCATACTATCAGATTTATCAGAAGCCGGGATTCTGTACCATTTTTTGTGTAAGATTTGCATCGATCACAGTCTGCGGGATCGGGAATAAAGTATCTCTGGCGGCTACCAATTGTCCGCCATTCTTATTATACTTCTTCGTTCTTTCCACCCATTTACCCGTACGAAGCAGGGTATAACGCCTGTGTTCTTCCAGCATCAGCTCTCTTGAACGTTCATCCAGCACAAAGTCGATCGTCATATCATTACCGGAGATCGTTGAAGCTTTTGCACGGCGGCGCAGTGCATTGATCGTTTCAGCGGCTGCGTCTTTTTGATTAAGCAGCAACTGTGCTTCTGCTTTCAACAGGTAAGTTTCACCGAGACGCAGATATACCTGGTCATTATAAGCCGATGACCCGCCCGGATTCAACGGATCTCCGGAATCGGCTTTGCGGGAAAATGGCCAGTCGACACGGGAACGGGAAGTCGCTGTAATATCATTTGCCCAGCTTAATTTTATTGTATCGCCATATTGGTAACCTGCAGGCAGCCTGTCCGCTTCCTGTGGGGCATTAGCCGCCGCATTGTTCAATACAAAATATTTACGGATCGCGAATCCGGATGCCCGCTCGTCAGTGGCTTCATAATTATCGATCGCCCATTTTGTAAGAGACATCCTTCCATAACCCTGTCCGCCACGCTCAGCAGTGACAATGAACGGAGAGATGGTGCCCACCCGGATATTTGTATAGCGGCTATGATGATCGCGGCGAAGGATCGCGTTTGTTCCGCCGCCATTTGTTTCCTGCTGGAACTGGAATACCCATAACGCTTCCGTATTCCCTTCTTCCCGGTTTGCATTGCCGTTGTAAAACATATCCATGAACGCGACGCCCGGCTGCGTTCTCTTCACCCCATATCTGGCCGTGATCAGCTTGTATGCAGGAGTAGCAATGGCTTTCTCAGCCCAGAGTAACGCGCTATCGGGTTTCTGGATCGTCAGGTACATTTCGGAAATGAAATGCTGCACGGCGCCTTTTGTGATCCGGCCCGCGTGAGAAGGTTCCACTCCGATGTATTGCTCGGCAAACCGGAAATCATCGATCACCTGTCTTCTTACAAGAGTCAGAGGAGTACGCTGCCAATCAGTACGGATCGTTGATCCCAATGATTCCGTCAGGCTCATCGGAACATCGCCCCAGCAGAAACTCAGATGACGGTAAGCCCATGCGCGCATTGCTTTTGCCTCCGCGATCACGCGAAGCTTATTAGCATCTGCGGTGGCAGATCCGCCGCGCCAATCAATATCAGATCTTGTCTCGGCACTAACGACAATAGTGTTCGCCGCATTGATCACCTGGTAAAGCCAGGCAAAGACATCTGCATAGAAACTATTCGCCGGGTTATTCAATGCGCCCCAGCCTTCGGCGATCTGTGAAAAACCGCTTACGGTATGATTGGTGACCATATTGTCCACCCCATTCATGAACATATTGCAAACGAGTGCAGTTCCTCCATTCAATCCTTCCCTTTCCTGTCTCACCAAAGAGTACAACCCATTCAGTCCGGCTTCGAAACCCGACAGATTTTTGTACAAAGTTTCTGTAGAAATAATATGCGGGGGATTTTCATTCAGCAGATCTTTCGAGCAACCGAATGATACACCCAACAACAGCGCTGCTGCTATGATTTTTGAAAACAATTTCATCGTTGATCATTTATTCGTTTAAAAAGATAAGTTTACTCCAGCCACCAGTTCACGTTGCAATGGAAGAGAACCTCTGCCCACGTTCAGTTCGGGATCGCTGGCTGTCCAATCAGTAAACGTGAAAAGATTCCGGGCCGTGAGGTAGGCACGCAGGCGGCTGATACCGGTTTTGCCTAACAGGCCTGCCGGAAAATCATAAGAAAGCGAAATATCCCTAACGCGGATAAAGCTTGCATCTTCGTAAAGCACTGCTGAGATCCCACTCATTTTTTCCGCATTGATGGCATTTGCATAAAACCCGTTGGTTGGATTCTGCGGTGTCCACCAATTCTTCTCTAACACATTTCTTCTCACTTCGGAACTCGCTGATGCATCCTGCAGCATCCGGTTCTCTCTTGTTACACCGTGCACTCCATGAATGAAAACTTCAAGATTGAATCCTTTATAAGAAAAAGAATTGCTTAGTCCCCACAGGAACTTCGGATCGCGCTGACCGATCACCTGCCGGTCATTTGCATCCAGTTTTTTGTTGCCGTCAGCGTCACGCAAGCGGGCAAAACCGGGTTGAGAGCCCCATTCAGCAGCAGCGGCGGCCTGATCCTGCTGCCATACGCCATCAAATACATAATCAAAATTCACGAGTATGGGTTTACCTATAAACCATTTGTTCGCCACATCATCGATCTCTTTACCATTTGCGTCACGAACACCATACAGCGAAACGATCTTGTTCTTAATATAGGACAGGTTACCGGAAGCCGTCCATTTGAAACCTTTCGCGTCGATCACCTTTCCGGTAAGCGTCAACTCAATGCCTTTATTTTCGGTTTCACCTATATTTTGTGTGATAGAGGAAATGCCATGCACAAGGGAGATCGTCCTGTCAAGCAACAATGCGCTTGTGCTTGTGCGGTACATATTCAGATCACCCGATAAACGGCCCTTCAGCAAGCCAAAATCGACGCCGATATTCAGGATGGAGGTAGATTCCCAACCAAGGTTATCCTGCCCCAGTTTTACCGGCACATAACCAGGCAACGCCTGCGTAAGAGCCACCATATTATTTTCACCAAGACGTGAGATGGTTTCATAAGCGGTTACTGCCTGGTTGCCATTCTTCCCATAAGAGGCACGCAACTTCAACCGATCAAACACGCTGTTCTGCGGAAAGAATTTTTCCTGGTCAAGGTTCCATCCTATTGCAACAGAAGGAAAGGTTCCCCATTTGTTCAATGCACCAAAACCTGAGTAACCATCGCGTCGCCCTGTAAGTGTAATAAGATAACGGCTATCATAGGAGTAGTTCAAACGAACCATTTGCGAGATGAGATCAGTCCGGTAATAACGGTATACGGGCGTGATCAGGTTTGCCTGGGCTATAGAATAATAACCAAGAAAATCCTGTGGAAAGCCGCTTGCATTGACCACATTGGTGGAGCTGGTGTTCTTTTCATAACTGTACAATCCAGTGGCGCCAAGCTGATGCATACCCAAACGTTTCTCATACGAAACGATATTCTCGATCACCAGATTGTCATCAATCGTTCTGGCTGTGTTTGCAACACCACGGGCCTCCAGGCCGGTCTTTGTATTCCGGCCAATATACGTTGCTGTATCTGCTGTCGTTTTACGAACCCCTGTATTGATGCGATAGCTCAGGCCTTTTACGAAAGGAATATCAACTATCGCATAGTTATTTGTCACAACCTGGAAGGCTTTATCCGTATTGGCATAATTGATCACTTCCAGCGGATTACCTATATCTGTGTATTCAGGCCATGGATAGATGGTCAGTTCTCCGTTATCATCATACGCCTTTGTCAGCGGATTTGTGCGCAGCACATCTTCCCAGTTGATCGTACTGCCGCTTCGGTCATCAAACGACAGTTGCGTACGCGTTCCAATGGTCAACCACGAAGTGATCTTTGTATCAAGGTTGATACGGGTGGTAAAGCGTCGGTATTTATCGTTCAGCGAAACACCTTTTACATCTAAAAAGCTCCCGCCAATAAAATATTTTGTCTGTTGAAATCCCCCGGAAACAGATACGTTGTGCTGTTGCGAAGTACCCGTTCTCAATACAAGATCGGCCCAGTTCACTGTTCTTCCATTATCGAAATTATCCTGTTCCGAAGCTGTCATCTTACCCGGTTCGCGAACATTCTTAAAATCATAGAACTCCTGCGCCGTCATAAAGTAAGGAACATTTACCGCTTCCTGCGTTGAATACCAGCCATCATAGGAAACGACAGGTTTGCCCTTTGCACCGGTTCTGGTTGTCACGATCACCACACCGTTCGCGCCACGTGAACCGTAAATAGCAGCAGCAGAGGCATCCTTTAACACATCGATCGATTCGATATCATTTACATTGATATCACGGAGCTGTCCGCCATAGGGGATCCCATCCACAACGATCAATGGATTGTTAGCCGCGAGAATAGACTTCCGTCCACGGATCATCAATTCTTCGCTGGACGCAGCTCCCGCTGATGTTTGCTGTACCATAAAACCCGGCACGGCCCCCTGCAGTACCTGTGCAATGTTCAGGTTTGGATTCTTTTCCAAACGATCCTTCGATACGGAGGAAACGGCGCCTGTAATATCTTTTCGCTTTTGCGTGCCGTACCCAACTACCACTACACTTTGCATAGACGCTTCGGCGATCTTCAGACTGATCAGGATTGACTCCTCATTACCAGGATTCAACTTTGACCTGCGGATCACCTGCGTTTCATAACCAACATAACTGACAACGATCTCGAATGGCTCTTGCGGATCAAGGTTCGTAAAAATGAACAGCCCTTTCGAATCCGTTTGAACGGTTTGTTTCAGCGAACGGGCATCATTTTTCAGAACGACTGTTACGCCTTGCAGAAATTCGCCCTTTTCATTTTCAACAAGTCCTTTGATCGAAGACACAAGTTCCTGTGCCGTCAGATCACGAACACAGAGTACAAATATCAACATAAAAAAGATCTTTTTGCAGTGGGCCAGGAACAGGCCCATTCGCAGCTGATTTTCTCTCATAACATTAATTTTTAGACATACCTTCTCCTTTACCCCAGTAAGGAGTTTTATCAAAAACGATACAAATGAATTACTGACTCGTGATTACATACTTTCCGTTAGAAGATTTGACGGATAAATTATTCAGGAGACCGATACGTTGCAGAACAGGCATCAGGTGATCTCCCGGTTTGACAGTTCCTGAAAAATCAAGATCCCGGATCTCGTTCAGGTTATACGTGATGGCAACTTTGTAAATGAGCGCAAGCTCGTCCAGTACTTTATGCAGCGGTTGTTGTTCAAAAATTACTGGTGTTCCTGCATTAACTAAGCCTGCTCGTTTAACAGCAACCAGTTCCCTGTCATTCTGCTTAGCTACAGGCATTACAGCAGATGCGATCAATGTATTTGTATTAAAACTGACAGTATACCCTGGATCAAGGTAGACAACCCTATCCCGCACTTCGACAGGCTTGACACTCACCCGTCCTTCCTGCAATAAAACATGAACAGTTGTATCGGATTCATATGCGGTAACATAAAATGAAGTACCCAGGGCGGTAGTAGCGATATTCTTACTATAAACAATAAATGGCTTTGCAGGATCTTTCTTTACTTTAAAAAAAGCTTTGCCTTTCAGCGTCAGTTCCCTGTTGCTTACGTTATAATTGCTACCATATGTAATTACACTAGTTGGTGACAGAGAAACTGAAGTCCCGTCAGGTAATGTATACTTCTCCTCAATACCGGCATTATTTTCCAGTGTAACAATCATCTGTGGATATGTAGATCCATCCTCAGCAGAAGCTATTTGCAGCACATTTACGTCATCCTTTTTATCTGACAGAGAAAAAATGAGGAAGAGCCCGAGTACAAGTACTACCGAAGCCGCCACAGACCATCGAAGGACCACCGCCCTACGCTTGCTCCTGAGCTGAAATCGCTCCGTCTCTTCCACACGAAGCATCAGGCCATCAGCCATTTCTGTTAATTCTCGCTGTTCGGCGTCTGACCTGCCTACGGAATAAAGCCCGGAATGGCCATTCTGCATATCCTGATACCATCGATCCAGTTCTCTCTGCTCCGAGCCGGACAGTTCTCCTTTATAATGCTGCTCCAGTAAATAATCTAACCTTTCCTGTGTCATGAAATTGCTTCTACTAGTATTAACACGCCAAAAGAACAAACTACCCATCCATTTCGAAAAAATAAAGGTTCATAGTAAGTTAACATCCAGCATTGAAAGGCTTGAATAAATTTGTCAAAATTCTTTCCTCATCCACCGCATCAATAACTATACAGACGAGCAACTGTGGAAGGGCATCAGGCTTGGCAACAAACCGATGTTCAGGGAATTTTATGTCCGCCACGCTTTGCAACTTACAAACCAGGCTTACAGGATCGTAATGGATGAGGAGCAGGCAAAGGACCTTGTGCAGGAAGTATTTCTTCAATTATATATAAAGGCAGAAAGTTTGCCGGAAGAGCTGAATCCGGGCGCGTATCTTAACACAAGTATCCGCAACAGAAGTTTAAATATCCTTCGGGATAAAAGGTTGCAGCAACAACACCACAGGCATCTGGCAATGGAAATGAGAGAGCAGGAAAAGAAACCATTGTTTGAAACGCTTGAACTGCGGATGCAACTAAACAATAGCATGAATGCATTGCAAGGAAAAAGCCGCGACGTTTTCTTTCTTCGTCACTACGAAAATAAAAGCCACCGGGAGATCGCGAACATTATGGGGATCTCTAAGAGAACTGTGGAGAAACATATAAGCAAAGCAGTTCATCAGATGAGGGAAGACCTCGGCGAAAACAATATCAACTCATAATTAGCATAGTTGAATTAATCGATTGACATAGGGCCCCGCTGATTTCGCAGATTTTATATTCATGATAACGAAGATGCTTGATCGACATGAACCATTCTTCAGTTTTGGGAGTGCAGATAAAGCAGATCAGTCCCTGATATCAGAAATTTACCAGCGTAACCAGCGGGAAAGAATGACGGCAGAGTTAAAAATGTGTCCGCCCACTAACTTAATTCATGGCACCACCCGCCGCTCAGTTAGAATAATTTGCCAATGTTTCCCGGACGGGCTTGAACTGCACGCCGAGATCAGTTGTGGCGCGGGCATTCTGATATATGACAGCTCCATTCTCTTTCGGCGCATAGTGATTCAACATCAGGTTCACATCAGATGCTTTATATGTTTCGCTCGTCAGCAAATAATCCTTACCATGCAGACCTTTCGTTGTTGCCGCGTTGAATATTGCCCGCGCTACATCTTCTACATCAACGATCGTTAAAGGAAGATCATTATCATATATCGCCTGAATAAACGGATCCGGGGCAATCTTGTTCTTAATCAGATATTGAAGACCACTGGAAGTGGAATCCTGCCTGGTAGATAAGGATCTCCCCATGACCATCACCGGAGATACTGAAGTGATCTCAAAAGAAAGTCCGCTTTTTTCAGTAATGAACTTCTCCACTGCCTGGTGCACGAGGTATTTGGCCTGCGCATAGGGATGACTTTCGTTGCTGATGAACCTCGTATCATTTTCATCAAACGAATCAGTAAAAGACTTCCCTCCTGCCGGCATCGGGAAGTTGGTATTCCAGCTGGCAACAGAAGCGATCAACACCACTTTTTCTATACCTGGTGTCTGACTAACCACTTCCAGGAAATTCTCCGTCCCTTTTATGGTACGATCAAAAAGATCCTTTTGCGGATCCTGCACACTGAGTTGAAAAGGCGTACCACCATGCACAACGATATCACATCCGGATACAAAACTGCGGAGCGCTTCTTTATCCTCAACATTAAGCGGAGCGAACTCAATTCTATCTGAATGCTTAAGCGACATCAGATGCTGATACTTCTCTTTGTTTGTAATATCAGTTGAAGAAACCTTCACCTGGTAACCATTGTCGAGAAAAACTTTGGTAACATAACTTCCGATGAAGCCTGAACCACCGATAATACCTGCTTTTTTCATAATTAAGGTTTTATAATGAATGCTGAAAAAAATCAACCCGGTTGGCGTAAGGTTCCCGCAGATTTACGCAGACGGGTACCAGGTATGCAGATACTCGATCAATATAGATCTGCGGGAAACCTACGCCAGCAACATTTAAAGATCAAGGCTAGCAAGAAACACGCATCTGGCAGCTTAAAATCCTGCATCTATCTGCTTACGACAATGACCTAAGCTTTTCCTTCAAGGCAACAAAGTCGACAGGTTTTGTCAGAAAATCATCCGCTCCCAGTTTCTTGGCCATGTTGTAATTCTCTGCATCTCCGTAAGCCGTCACCATTACTACAGTGGGCGGTGGCGCGGTAAATTGCTGTTTGATCTGCTCAAGCAACTGCAATCCACTCATTCCCGGCATATTGATGTCAGATAAGATCAACGTGGGTCTGTCTCCGCTCTTATCGAGATACTCCAATGCATCAGGACCTGAAAACGCAAAAGCGAGCGAGATCTCCTGGTTCCTGATCTCTTTACGAAAGCGTTGTTCAAATAACATTTGCACGTCCGTTTCGTCATCTACTACTAAAACTTTCATGTCTTTATTTTTATTTACTGTGGCAGCATAGGGCAAATCAATCGCAGCCCCTGCCTCACCGCGCTTTATACACTTCCAGCTCAATCTCGATCAAAAACTCCGGTAACGCCAGTTCACGCACTCCCAGCCACGAGCCCGTTGGGTAATGTTTTTTATAGATCTCATTCCGGTAGCCCGAGACCTTTAAAAAATCCGGCATATTCGTCGTGAAAATATTTTCAACTACCACGTCATCAAAACTGCAACCGTAGTGTTTTAAGATCTTATCAAGATCACTATAGCAATTCTTCATCTGCTGCGTCATATCTCCTTTCGCTGTTGGCACTCCTGCATCATCCATACTTACGGCCCCGGAGATCCTGATCTCATTTCCTATACGGACAGCGTGTGTGTAACCGTACGCTTTTTCTGCTACCGGTCGGAGAATAAAATAGTCAGGCACTTCAAATGTTTTTTCAGCAGATGCAGCTGTTGGGTCTTTTGACGTATCAGCATTGTTGCAGCCGGTTGTTGTAACAACCGTGATAAGTGTTAAGATGAATAGGATTTGTTTGATCATGTTTGTTTATTTATTCAGTTAATCTTCGTTTTTACAGGTAACTCAACCACCATTTTTCCTTATGAGCATTTTTATATCTGTCATACCATCTGCATATTGGATAAGCGATAGCGATCACCAGGATCCACACGAGATAAACGCCAACCAGGTTTGTTCCATAGCCTCTCATACTTCGGATCTCAGGCAACCAGTCGGGCAATGACAGCAGTTTCCATCCGTGCCCTGATGCAAGTCCATATATCACAGCAAGCACATGCATCAGGTATAAATGAAGCAGGTAATAAACGAAAGGTACCCGCCCGAACGTCGTAAAGAAATGGACCACCCTGCCTTTAAAATTCTCACTGACCCCTAAAAAGATCATCGTGCAGCCAAGTGTGAGCAACAGGTACAACAGAGATGGTGGATATTTCGTCACATTCAGGAAAGAAAAGAATGTTCTGACAGCTGTCGCCTGCACAGTCCATGGCAACAGGTCTCCGTATATATTCAGCCATCTTAACAAAAAGAACAGGCAAACGGCGGCGATTCCTATCGTGGTCAATAATTGTCTCCGGTGCCGGGAATCGAATCCTGTACTATAAAGCGGTCCGAAGCAGTAGCCCAGGGCCATGACGGCAAACCAGGGAATGATGGGATAATCCACATAAAACTTAACGTTGCCGAACTGAAATACACTTTGCTGGTGAATGACCGACCAGAGAAAGTTTTCCGGAAGGTTGATCGGATCCAGCAGGTTGTGACCAACAATCACGAGACAGCATAACACCAGTAAAACGGTGCGCGGCAAATGGATCAATGCCGCCAGCAGCATCATGCTCATGCCGAGGCAGGCGATGACTGCAATATTATTCATGCTAAAAGTTGGATCAAAAGCCCATCCAAAAATGACGAGCGTGAATTCCAGCAATATCAGCCAGAGTCCTCTTTTCAATAAAAAGGCCGACAGTGCGCCCTTCGACTTTTTCCGCCCACTCATAAAAGCGGAAAGTCCGGCCAGGAAACTGAACGCAGGCGCACAAAAATGCGTGATGAACCGGGTAAAGAAAATTGGAACCGTTGTTTGAGTTGGATCCATCGGGTTAAAGAAAAAAGTCGAGTAGTGAAAAAAGTCCCGGACATGATCGAGCGCCATGACAACCATCACGAGTCCTTTCAACAGGTCGATAGACGATATACGGTTCTGCGGCAGTGTGTTGGTCATGGTGGCTGGTAAAAGGGATAAGGCGGATGCGAACTGATACTCTCAAGGGTGGGGATGATATAAAGGTCTGCTCATCAGCAGATTTCTGTGAGTAGTTTTTCACTTTTCCCCTGACGATTTACTGCGTACACCCGGACAAATTCTCCACAGCTGGGATTTTTTCACCATTTTATCCGCATATCTCCTTGATTTCTTTTGGCTAAAAGCGGAAGCCTATGCCTTTACTTTACCTTTAGGAAGATGCCCACACCATCCACTGCTTTAAGAACCTTATTCCTCCTGTTCCTTTTATGGACGGGTATGCCATGCATCGCCCAAAACCTGCAGCCGGCCTACCAGACCATTTCCACAGCGCAGGGGCTTTCACAGGGGATGGTGTTTGATCTTCTACAGGACCGCGAAGGTTTCATCTGGGTGGGCACCAAGAATGGACTGAACCGGTATGACGGCTACTCTTTCAAAGTTTTTTCGACTGACCCCTACGACCCCAAAAGTCTCAGCAGTAATACCATCTTAAAGCTTTTCGAAGACTCAAAAGGAAGGATCTGGATCGGCACCCAGGATGCCGGTTTGAATGTGTATGACAAAAGATCCGGAAAATTTGTGCGTATCGCTAATAAGATCTCCGATCCAGCCAGTCTATCCGGCAATACGATCCGCCTTATGGATGAACTCCGCGACGGCCGTATGCTCGTAGCCGCAGATGGCGCAGGATTGAATATCGTTGATCTACCCGCTACGGGAGAAGCAAAACCTCATATCACCCGGCTGACGCTGCCTGACGACGTTACCATTTTCGGATTGGGAAAGGATAAGGACGATCAGATGTGGGTTGGCGGAATGGACCGTTCGGTTTATCGCTTTGACCCCGCCAGGAACAGTTTTGTCAAACTGGAAAATGGTCAGCTCCTGCATACCGGAATACTGACCCAGGACGGAAGCGTTGTTATTAACCGGAACGTTTACCTGTCGGACGGAAAGAAAATCCTGTCGCCTTTATTTGACACCGCCAGATACGGAGCCGGCAACATCGTTCTGCGCGAGTGGAAACCATTAAGTGATAATTACTATGGCGAATGCGGCTCTTATGATATCAGCAGACTGGAAGAGGAAAAAGAACTTCAATGGGATCTCAAATTAGGAGAACATACACCGATCGCGTATCCATTTATCCTCGATCGCTCAGGTATATTATGGTCGGGATCCGCCGGATACGGTCTTCGTAAATACAATGTTGCTACCAGCAAATTCAAAACATTGCTTGCCGGTACAAGCGTGAGATGGATCGTCCCTGATGCCGCAGGCAATATCTTTGCCGGCAACTACCAGCATGAATGGACAAAACTAACCCAGGACTCCGCGCAAAAAAATCCTTTCCCTGCCAGGCAACCATTTGACGAACTGGATAATTTCGCCATTACTCAAACAGGCGACTTCTGGTTCAGAACAGAAAAAAAAGGCTTCCTGCATTACACCCGTTCCGGAGAGTTAACGGAATATCCCTTACTGACACGTCATGCTGGTGCCGGTGAAAAACAACTGATCGTGGAAGATCGAAAGGGCCGGATCTGGTTTCCAGGCCGTGGAGGAAAACTTGCGCTCATCGATCCAGCCACTAAAAGGATCGACAGCTTCAGCATTAATACAAAAGTTTCAAGATCTATCCTTCCCCAGGCCGTCATTACTGCATTATATGACGACGGGCAGGGAACCTACTGGATAGGCACACAGGAAGGCTTTGCCAGTGTAAGGCTGAATAAAGAAAACAAGCCGGATCAGATAACATGGTACTACAATAATAGCAACAGCCGCAATTCACTTAGCTATAATCATGTGGCCTGTTTCATGAACGACCCGTCAAAGCCGGATCAATACCTGTGGATCTGTACCAAAGGAGGCGGGCTGAACCGGCTGGATAAAAAAACAGGTAATTTCTTTCACCTGACCACCAAAAACGGATTACCGGACGATGTAGTTTATGGTGTTCTATCCGATAATGACGCCAATATCTGGGGAAGTACGAACAATGGCTTGTTCTGCCTGATGGCAAATAAGACCGGCGACAGTACGAAATGGTCATTCAGAAATTTCACCAAATCCTATGGTTTGCAAGACAACGAATTCAATACCGGCTCTTATGCTAAATTAAAAAACGGGAACCTGGCCTTCGGTGGTGTTAATGGTTTGAATGTATTTAACCCGAAAGAGATTCTCAGTTCCGGATTCACTCCCAATGTATTCATTACAGGAATTCTTGTTAACAACTTACCGGTATCGGCAGGTGATCAAACAGGCGTACTGGAAAATACCATTGAGCAAACAAAAAAGATCACACTGGATCATCAGCAGGATATAATTACCCTAACATTCAGTTCACTTGATTATACCGCCCCATCACAGAACAAATACCGCTATCAATTAGTAGGGATCGATAACGATTGGGTGGAAAGCGGCACAAGACAAACAGCCACCTACCTGCATCTCCCTTCCGGAAATTATACGTTCAAAGTGCAGGGCAGTAACAGCCAGGGTATCTGGAGTGATAAGATCCATGAGCTGAACATAAAGATCCTGCCCCCATGGTGGCTCAGCTGGTGGGCTTATCTTGCTTATGCGGTACTCGTGTTGCTGGCCATCAGAGCATATTTCAAATTCAGCGTGAACAGGGAAAGGTTGAAAGCACAACTGAACTTCGAAAAACTGGAAGGCAAGCGGGTGAAAGAATTAGACACTGCCAAAACACAATTGTATACAAACATTACGCACGAGTTCCGAACACCACTCACCGTGATCATGGGAATGGCTCAACAGGTTGTGAATAATCCCAATGAACAGTTCGACAGCCGGATGAACATGATCATCCGTAACGGACAAAGCCTGCTCAACCTTGTGAATGAAATGCTCGACCTGTCAAAACTGGAAACAGGAAAGATGCAGCTTCAACTGTCCAGTGGAGACATTATCAATTTCCTCCGGTATATCGTAGAATCATTTCATTCATTCGGAGAAGGCGAGCAAAAGCAATTCCACTTCTTAACTGATATCGACGCACTATATGTTTCGTATGATCCGGAAAAAATGCGGCAGATCATCGTCAACCTGTTGTCAAACGCATTGAAGTTTACGCCGGAAAAAGGAAACATTTATATCAATGTAGCTAAAACAGAAACTGATCCCGGCGAGCCGGAAGTCACCCTCCTCATCAAAGTAAAGGACACCGGCATCGGCATCCCGGAAGATCAGTTGCTGCATATCTTCGACCGGTTCTATCAGTTGGACAATAGCCATACCCGTAAAGCGGAGGGCACGGGCATCGGGCTTGCGCTTACAAAAGAACTCGTAAAATTAATGGGTGGCGAGATCGCGGTAAAAAGTCCCGCAAGCGGAACAAATAAAGGAACCGAATTCACGATCACTATCCCTCTGTTAAAAACCGATGAGGCATTGACACAGGTCAATCAGCTGATCTCAACCGGAAAAGAGCCGCCGGTTAACGTCTTCAAGGAGACTCACGCATTAGAAATCCAACACCATCATAATAATGGCACAGCGCCGACCATTCTGCTGGTAGAGGACAATCCGGATGTTGTAGCGTACACCGCATCCTGTATTCCTGAATACCGCCTCGCCATTGGAAAGGATGGAAGAGAAGGCATTGCGATCGCCACAGAGATCATCCCTGACCTGATCATCACGGATGTGATGATGCCATTTGTAGACGGCTTTGAACTCTGCCGCCAGTTAAGACAGGATGAACGTACCAGCCATATCCCGATCATCATGCTCACAGCAAAAGCAGACCTGGCAAGCAAGCTGGAAGGATTGCAACAAGGCGCCGACGTTTATCTCGAAAAGCCTTTCCAGCAGGAAGAATTACAGGTACGGATCAAAAAACTGCTGGAGCTCCGCCTCACCTTACAGGCTTATTACTTAAGAAAAGCAGGTATCAGTTCTCCTTCCGTTGAAAACCTGGTCGAAGAGCCTGTCTCTGTTCCGGAAGAAACCAAAACGGAAGATGCGTTTGTAAGAAAGGTCAGATCAGCAGTTGAAGAGAATCTGACCAATACGGACTTCACTGTTGAACAGCTGTGCAAGCTCATATTCATGAGCCACTCGCAACTGCACCGCAAACTGGATGCACTAACAGGCCATTCTCCTAACCGGTTTATCCGCGTTGTGAGGCTGAACAAAGCGAAAGAGCTACTAAGAGAAACATCAGACAGTATCGCGTCGATCGCATTGGACTGCGGCTATAGTGATCCCGGTTATTTCGCACGTGTATTTAAACAGGACACGGGCTCAGCTCCGCAGGACTGGAGAGCAGAGAATATGAGTAGTGTAAAGTAAGTCCGGCAAAAAATCCTATCAATCGAACAACCAACCGTCCCCTCGTAATGTGTATTTCTTTGATTGACCGGCGTAGTTTCCCGCGGATTACGCAGATCTTATCTGGCCGATCTCAGAACGTGTACGATGATATAGCAAATGTTTTTGTGTAACACCGCAGAACACGCAGATTAGGCTCCATTATCAGACACTTATCCGCGTAATCTGCGTTAACGAAAAAATAATTATCAGAAGAGGCATAAATTTTCCAGGGAAGACATTTAAAATCAGCGAGATCTGCCGGGACCTACGCCAAACCCAAACTATTATAACGACCTGACCAACGCAGAAAAAAAAGAAGAACCACAAAAAACGCATCAGAAAATGAAACCAGTCATTATCATGAAGAAGATCACTTACTATTTTACAACATTCCTTCTCCTGTTTATATACGCAGCAGCGACTGCTCAATCTATCTATTACCCGGATACAGCCTGGCAGTCAAAAACGCCGCAACAGGCCGGCATGAACCAAACAAAGGTTGACAGTGCCATTGCATTTGCCTTACGGAGCGAAAACAAAGTGGAGAAGGATCTTCGTATCGCCAACCTGAGATCGTATGCAAGAGAACCGGGCTACGCCATCAACGGACCTATGAAAGAAAGAGGTGGCCCCGCAGGTCTGGTGATCAAAAACGGATACATCGTTGCTCAATGGGGTGATGTAAAAAGAGTGGACATGACCTTCAGCGCCACCAAAAGTTATTTATCCACCGTTGCAGGGCTGGCGGTTGATGACGGCCTGATCCGGTCTGTTCACGACCGCGTATCCAATTACGTTTGGGACGACAGTTATACAGGTCAACATAATTCAACCATCACCTGGGAGCACCTGCTTAACCAGTCATCTGACTGGAGCGGTTCCCTATTCGGTCTGCATGACTGGGCCGACCGTCCGCCAAGAGAAGGCGGCATTGATGACTGGAAGAACAGGAAGCTGCAGGAGCCGGGAACGGTGTTCAAGTACAACGATGTTCGTGTAAACCTTCTCGCTTATTCATTGCTGCAGGTATACCGCAAACCTTTACCGGTGATCCTGAAAGAAAAAGTGATGGATCCCATCGGCGCATCAACCACCTGGAGATGGTATGGCTATGACAACACCTTCGTAAACATCGATGGTATCATGATGCAAAGCGTAAGCGGCGGCGGTCATCACGGCGGAGGCATTTTTATCAATACCCTCGACCATGCAAGATTTGGTTTATTGTTCCTCAGAAAAGGAAAATGGAAAGGCAAGCAATTGCTTTCTGAAAAATGGATCAGTGAAGCACACAAACCGTCCGTCCCGAATAAAGAATATGGTTATATGTGGTGGATGAATACAACACAGAAATGGAAAGATGTTTCACCCGAAGTATACTACGCGGCAGGTTTTGGCGGGAACTACATTGTAGTGGATAACGAACATGACCTCGTCGTTGTTGCAAGATGGATGGACGACAGCAAAATGGGTGAATTCATGAAAATGATCATTTCATCAATTGATAAAAAATAACGCATGCGGGCCAAATCGATAAAAGGCGAATCGCCAGAGGAGATCAGGTCAGCTTTGAATGAAAGCTTGCAGGATGGCTTTACGCCATCGCTGGCCATCGTATTCATTTCTGTTAAACAAAACAGAGACGCGCTATGCGATATCCTGAACAGCGCTGGCATTGACATTATCGGGGCAACATCAGCCGGGGAATTCATCGATAATCACCAGAGTGATGGCGCTATCGCGATCCTGCTATTGGATCTCAGCAAAGAATATTACCAGATCATTTTCAGTGAAACAAAAGACACCGATGTGATCATCGCCGCAAAAGATGCTGTAAACAGTGCGAAACAAACCTTCAGCCGTCCGGCCTTTATCGTGTGCAGCACCTCCTTTTCGAGCACAGGAAAAATGTACGAAAGCGATAGATTGATCCATGGAATTGTTGAGGAAGCAGGAAACGAAACGCCTGTATTCGGTGCGATGTCGGGAGACGACTATCTTCTGGAAGGCACTTTCATTTTTACCAATCATCAAACAACAGACGAAGGTTTTATCATACTTGCGCTGGATAACGACAGGATCGATCTGCACGGAATGGCCATTTCCGGTTGGAAACCCCTTGGAAAAGTAAGAACTGTTACAAAGGCGGATGGCGAATGGTTGTTAATGATTGACGATCAACCTGCACTGGATATGTATTTGCGCTATCTGGGACAATCGATCGACACAGAAGTCAATTCATCCAACTTCCGCGAGAACATCGCCTTCTATTATCCTTTTCTTTCGGTAGATGGAGGAGAGCCGTCACTGCGAACACCAATGATCATAGACAACGAAAGAAAAGCCGTCAGGTTAGACTTTGCTATTCCTGAAGGAAAACAGCTGCAGTTCACCCTTCCTCCTGATTTCGATATCGTGGAATCAGTTTTAAACAAGGCAGCAGAACTAAAACAACAAGAAAGTGCCTCTGCCGATGCCCTGCTTGTCTTCTCCTGTCTTGGAAGACGGACAGCTCTTGGCCCAATGATCCAGGAAGAAAATGATGGTCTACACAGGCTGTGGGATGTTCCAATGGCGGGCTTCTTTTCCTATGGAGAATATGGGAAAGATCCGGTAAATGACAATGTTTTTCACTCTACCACTTGCAGCTGGGTAGCATTAAAAGAAAAATAACCTTAAACCAGATAGCATGATCAAAGCAACTGTTTTATACGGCCATCCTTCCAGCCCGGAAGAGTTTGAGAAATATTATAAAGAAACACACGACCCTCTTGTAAATAAGACAGCAGGTATCGTCAAAAAAGAATATACCAGGTTCCTGCAGAACGCAGACGGCAGTGCGCCGGTCTATTACCGGATGGCCGAACTCTGCTTTGAAAGCGGAGAAACCATGCAACGGGCAATGGCTTCAGAAGAAGGCAAAGCTATGGCCGCTGATCTGTCAAATTTCGCCACAGGCGGCGTGAAGATCATTGTTGGTATTGTAGAAAACTAAATCAGCAGACATGAAAGCGAACTCGATCAAAGGCAACTCACCGGAAGAGATCAGATCAGCTCTTGCAAAAAAAATGGAAGAAGGTTTCAAGCCCACGCTGGCAACTGTCTTTATCTCCCGGAAACAGGATCATAAAGCAGTGACCAAAATATTATCTGATGCTGGTGTTTCCATTTTCGGCGCAAGTACCAATGGAGAATTTATCGATGGAGATACCGGGATGGGCGCCATCGTTCTCCAATGCTGAATTGGGAAGAGCGACCGGTGGTAATCTTGAAAGCATAACCTCACTACCTGCGTTGTAGCGTTAAAAGAAAGATGAAGATATCTTACAAAGAGAACGGCGTAGGAGTATCGCAAAGAGCGCCAGGTCACGCAAAGAGCGCAAAGCATCGTGATAAACTGAACACCCTTGCGTCCATTGGGGCCCTTCGCGCACTTTGCGATACTCGTACGCCGCCCAACTATCTATATGAAACTCGTAAAAAGTAATCCATATTCATACCCGTACCTGTTATTACCTAAAACTTTCATCCTTTTGAACCCACACCTCCAAAATATAAAGAAACTGCTAGAACCAGCAGACCTTCCCGAAGCAGAGAAAGCCGCCCTGCTTAAAGCCATTACTGACGCCGATAAGCAATGGGCCATCACCGACTTTAAACTGGACAGAACCGGAAAAGTAAAAAAAACAACAGCCATCCTCCTGGAAGAAACCATAGAAGAACTCGAACAAAAAAGAAAAGCCGTAGAAGACACTAACGCCGCACTAGAAAGATCATTGACAGAATTAAAATCCGCACAACAACAACTCGTTCAATCCGAGAAAATGGCTTCATTGGGAGAACTGACTGCCGGTATCGCACATGAGATCCAGAACCCGCTGAACTTCGTCAACAACTTCAGCGAGATCAGCGCCGAACTGATCGATGAAATGAAAGAAGAATTAAAAAACGGAAACCACGAAGAAGCCTTGCAGATCGCGGAAGACATCAAACAAAATCTTGAAAAGATCAACCATCATGGCAAACGCGCCGACGGCATTGTAAAAGGGATGCTTCAACACAGCCGCACAGGCAGCGGGCAAAAAGAACTAACCGACATTAATGCACTGTGCGAAGAATACGTCAGGCTTTGTTATCACGGATTAAGGGCGAAAGAAAATACATTCAATGCAACCATAATTACAGATTTCGATCCGTCACTTACCGGTGTCAATATCATTCCGCAGGATATGGGCAGAGTGATCATGAATATTCTGACCAATGCCTTTTATGCCGTTAATGAAAAGAAAAAAAGACAAATACCCGGATATGACGCAACCGTTTCCATAAAAACAGAACACTGCGGAAACAAAGCAACCATTGCAGTATCTGACAATGGCTATGGCATACCGCAACAGATCATCGACAAAATATTTCAACCATTCTTCACCACTAAACCAACCGGGCAGGGAACAGGCTTAGGATTGAGCCTGAGTTATGACATCGTTGCAAAAGGACATGGCGGTGAATTAAAAGCCGAAACGAAAGAAGGAGAAGGATCACTCTTTACCATCACACTACCAAACACCAAATAACTCATTACAAAAGACAATATGAAATCTTACGAAAACATTCCTGCTTCAACGTTGCTACTGTTCTTAACCTTGGCAACAATGACCGGTTTTAATCAATTGAGAAAAGGAACCCTAATGTTTGACTCCCTCGCAGCTATAAAAGAGATAGATATTCAGAGCGGACTATTCGCAGAAGCTTTACGAAATTCAGATTCTGTAAAAGCAGGCAATTGTTATACAAAAGACACGCGCATCTTTAACAGCGTTCGAACCACTACAGAAGGCCGCGAACACGTCATCCACTTTTACGGATACATGATCAGAAATAGTGTTGATTTTCATCTGTCCCACAGACATACGAACTGACGTTCCATCCAAAGAAAACGAAGGATCCACATTTATCATCAACGCCCCATCTAAAAATAAAACATGAACCCGGAAAAGGAAATATTGCTGAATGAAGCTCTTGACCGAGTCTGCGCAATCGGATGGGGACTAGAACCAGACGATTTGCTTCAAAACTATTTCGCTGAGCATTTAATGATCGTCGGAACCACGGCAGATGAATTGTTTTTTGACCTGGATGGTCTTCGAACCCTGATCCGCCGGCAAAAAGACCAAAGTGCCGGACTTGAGCTACATTTTTCCCGTACGCCTGTATACCGGAACTATTGTGCAGATGATAACGTTGCAGTCTTTGTTGAGCACGTTGCGGTGAAGATAAAAACCGGCACTGAAACAATCATTCTTGGGATCCGCTCCTCCGCTGTCATGGAATACATAAGCGGCAAATGGAAACTGGTTCACTGGCATGCATCAAAACCGGAAATGGTCCAATCAGATTCAGATACATTCGGCATTGACGACTGGAAGAAGAAAACCGACGCGCTCGAAAAACTGGTTGCGGAAAGGACTGCAGATCTGGTTATAAAAAACCGGGAGCTGGAAATTGAAACTTCCCTCGAGAAAGTGAGAAGCCGCACCATGGCTATGCATCACAGCAGCGAACTCAAAGAGATCATCCGTGTACTATACCAGCAACTGATCTATATCGGGATGCCAGTTGAACATGCCGGGTTCATTATTGACTATAAGAGCGGCGATACAATGAAACTTTGGATCGCTGATCACTATAAGATCCCGTCAAAGATTACCATTCCCTATTTTGATTCACCACACTGGAACAGCTTTCTTACAGCAAGAGAAACAGGCGCAAATTTCTTTGCCAACCATCTTGACTTTGACGAAAAAAATCGTTTTTATACAAAACTGTTTACCTTCTTTCCCGAACTACCGGCTGAAGCAAATGAATATTATTTTACCTGCCCCGGTCTCGCGATCTCAACTGTACTGCTGGAGAACATCGGCGTGTATATCGAAAACTTCTCCGGCATTCCCTATACAGATGAAGAGAACGCTACGCTTATGCGGTTTGGAAATGTTTTCCAGCAGGCCTATACACGTTTTCTTGACCTCGGGAAAGCAGAAGCACAGGCGAGAGAAGCGAGAATTGAAAACGCACTCGAGAAAGTCCGTTCGAGAACAATGGGCATGCAGCATAGCAACGAGCTTGCGGATGCATCTTTCGTTTTGGATAGCCAGGTGCGGGCATTGGGTATTGAAACCTGGGGTTGCGCTTTTAATATCTATGGCGAAAATGATTCTACCGAATGGTTCAGCTCCGAACGAGGCACCCTGCCTGCGTACAAAACCCCAAGAGAGAATCTCTTTCTCCGATATTACGAAGCAGGTCAGACGGGAGCTCCGATCCATGTTGAAACTTTCAAAGGCGAAGAGTGTATAACGCACTATGAGTATCTCTGCACCATTCCGGTGATGGGAGATGCGTTAAGAGGAATGCTGGCTGCCGGCGGATCATTTCCGACACAGCAAACAGATCACGCTATTTACTTCAAATACGGATACTTGCTATTTATTACGTTAGATCCCGCGCCGGAATCTTATGATATCTTTATTCGTTTTGCTAAAGTCTTTGAGCAGACTTACACCCGTTTTCTTGATCTGCAAAAAGCAGAAGCGCAGACAAGGGAATCGCAGATCCAATTGGCACTGGAACGCGTACGGGCACGTACCATGGCCATGCAGAACAGTAACGAGCTGATAGAAGCTGCCAATGTAATGTTCCAGCAGGTTGCCATACTCACGGGAGATGTTTCCTGGAATTATGGATTTAACATCTGGGACGATGATAAACAATGGGCCACTTCCTGGAATGGCACAAAGATCGGCATCGCCGAAGCGTTCAGAACACCAAGTAATCAGGATGTTTATAAACGGATCTATGATGCGCTGCAAAAAGGCGAAACCTTATATATCGAAGAGATCGGTGGTCAGGAACTCACAGAACATTACCAATATATCGATTCACTTCCCATAGCAGGACAGATATTGAGAGATTTTCAAAAAGCAGGAATCGCATTACCTTCCTATCAGATCTTCCATGTTGCTTTTTTTACGCAGGGATACCTGATGTTTATCACTTATGAACAAGTCCCCGCATTGCACGATATCTTCAAACGGTTTGCTGTAGTATTCGAACAAACCTATACGAGATTCCTTGACCTTCAGAAAGCGGAAGCACAGGCACTGAAAGCGCAGCAGGATGTGACAGAGATCAAGCAGGCGAGACAAAAAGCAGAGAACGCCCTCTACGATCTGCAAGCGGCGCAGAAACAATTGATACAATCTGAAAAGATGGCAAGCCTGGGTGAACTCACCGCAGGTATAGCGCATGAAATTCAAAACCCGTTGAACTTCGTCAATAATTTCAGCGATGTCAGCAAGGAACTCATCGATGAAATGAAAACAGAACTGGCGAATGGAAATACAACCATCGCCATCGAAATAGCCGATGACCTGATCCAAAACCTGGAAAAGATCCATCATCATGGCAAACGTGCTGACTCGATCGTAAAAGGCATGCTGCAACATTCACAGTCAAGCAAAGGACAAAAGACTCCCACGGATATCAATACACTGGCGGATGAATACCTGCGTCTGGCTTATCATGGCTTAAGAGCAAAAGATAAAAACTTCAACGCAACACTCCAAACTGATTTCGACAGCACCATCGGAAATATCAACGTCATTTCGCAGGATATTGGCCGAGTTTTGCTGAACCTGATCACAAACGCATTGTACGTTGTTGAAGAAAAAAGGAAATCCGGAATAGGGAACTACAATCCGACAGTTTCTATAAGCACTCGAAAGACAAACAATACCGTGGAGATAGAAGTCTCAGACAATGGTAACGGCATTCCCAAAGCGATCATTGATAAGATCTTTCAGCCATTTTTCACCACCAAACCAACAGGCCAGGGAACTGGTCTCGGATTGAGTCTTTCCTACGATATCGTAAAAGCACATGGCGGGGAATTGAAAGTAAAAACAGAAGAAGGAAACCGATCAACGTTTATTATTCAAATTCCGGTAAGCTAGTTAAAACCATCATTGTGAAGCAACTATTTCTCCTCATATCATTCCTTATATCTGCTGCGGCTTCAGTCCTGTCGCAGCAGATAGGCACGTTTAACCTGAACCGAATTCCGGATAAGGACACATTACTTGCTGGCTGGAAAATGTATGCGGGAGATGACCCACAATTCGCCAATGCAACATTTGACGATAGCAAATGGGAACCAGCAGACCCATACCTACAAAAAGACATTCAAGAATTTGACCAACTTCGGCGGTCAGGAATAATCTGGCTGAGACTGCATGTGAACGCAGCGAGCACAACCTTGAAGCAACAGTTATCCGCTTACATCATCCAATACACGGCATCTGCGGTATTCCTGAATGGAAGCCTGATCAAAAAATACGGAACGATCAGTAATGATCCGAATGATGTAAAAGCCTGGCTCCCCTCTCCCATGCCATTCCCAATCCATTTTGATCCGGGCGGCAAAAATGTGATCGCCGTAAGGATCGCTTACGAGCCGGGCATGCCTCACATTTCCCTGATGAACGGAGCACTCACGGCATTTGAAATGCGTATTGGCGAGCTGAACAAAGCAACCGAAAACTACCTCGCCAACCAGTGGCAATCCAAGATCTACATCATCATTTACGGTGTTAGCGCAGGCATCCTGATGATTGCCGGAATTATTTACCTCGTCTATTTCCTTTACGACAAAAGACAAAAAGTGCATTTGTATTATGCTATATCCGTTCTGGCATTAAGCCTGAACGCATTCCCGATCGAAGTCTGGGGAGCGGACAGATATGGCCCCGTCGCTATCGCATGTTGGGTATACTATTTCGAGGCGATATTCTTCATGATCGGGACACTTTTCATCCTGATAACGATCTATACCATTTTCAACTATCCTTACAGGAAGACCTTTGCCATGCTAAGTGCTATCGCATTGGTGTTATGCGTACTAATGTACACGCACGGCACGCCTGCATTTTTCTGGGCTAGTAATAAATACCCTGTCGTCTGTCTGCTAAACGGAGTCTATGTTTGCTGGTGGGCCATGCAAAAACATAAGAAAGACGCACGTATCATTCTTATCGGGCTGATCATTTATCTCGGGTTTACGGTGATAGCCAATATCGCCGATATTGACAGCCTATCAAACCAACTGGCTTTTTATATCGGGCAGATGGCCTTCCCGGTCGGGATGTCATTTTACCTGGGTCTGCAAAGTTCGGCAATCAATAAAAGACTAAGCTCAACGCTGGAAGAAGTACAGGAGCTTTCTGCAAAAAACCTATTGCAGGAAAAAGAAAAACAACAATTACTTGCTGCGCAAAATGAAATACTGGAAGTTCAGGTGCGGGAACGGACTGCCGCATTAAACCAATCACTCGAAGACCTGAAAGCCACACAGAGCCACCTTATACAATCTGAAAAAATGGCCAGCCTCGGAGAACTTACGGCAGGCATTGCGCATGAAATTCAAAACCCCTTGAATTTCGTCAATAACTTCAGCGAAGTGACCAACGAACTTGTTGATGAGATGTATCTCGAACTGAACAAGGGAGAAATAATGGAAGCAAAAGCGCTCGCTATTGACATAAAAGAAAACCTGGACAAGATAAGTCACCACGGCAAACGTGCTGAAGCTATAGTAAAAGGAATGCTGCAATATTCCAGACGCAGTACCGGGGAAAAAGAAGCAACTGATATCAATCAAATGTGCGATGAATATATCCGGCTTGCTTATCACAACTACCTTGGGAAACCGGGTAATTCTCACTGCTTCCTGAAAACGAAATTTGACACCAGTATCAAAACAATCGATGTCATCCCAGAGGATTTTGGCATGGTCATTATGAACCTGTTGAACAATGCATTTCATGCAGTCAACCAGACTGCCAATGGAACGCCTCCCGGATATGAACCAACTGTATCCATCGCCACAAAAAAACTTCAAGGAAAAATCGAGATT
The DNA here is from genome assembly GCF_022012415.1 of Terrimonas ginsenosidimutans. GTDB lineage: Bacteria > Bacteroidota > Bacteroidia > Chitinophagales > Chitinophagaceae > Terrimonas_A > Terrimonas_A ginsenosidimutans. Next base: position 167,161 of record NZ_JAKLTR010000002.1, on the reverse strand, counting down.
GAAATAAGTGATAACGGAACAGGTATTCCGGAAAATATCATTGAGAAGATCTTCCAACCGTTTTTCACTACGAAACCAGCGGGTCAGGGAACTGGCCTCGGGCTAAGCCTTTCGTATGATATCGTAAAAGCACATGGCGGGGGATTGAAAGTAAGCAGCACTCATGGCAAAGGATCTGTATTTACCATTCAACTACCGTCAACTAAATGAAAAAAGCGAGGCAACATATATATGTTCTCTTTTTGCTGATGCCAATCTGGTCAGCCGGACAGCTTAACATTTACTGGAAGGAACCTACAATTGCGCAGGCAGACAGCTTAAAGCAGGTGTTGGCAAAAACGACGAATGATACAGCCAGCATGTACCTTAATAGGCAACTAGGCATGCACTACCAGGAAAAGACCCGAACAGTATCGATGTCTTACTACCAGGCGATGCTCGGGCTTGCGCGAAAAGTAAAACAACAGGTATGGGAAGCTGAAGCGATGAGCAGGATCGGGTATATGTATACAGCAACATACGAGTATGCAGAAGGTCTTCGCGCACTATCACAGGCACAGGCGTTAGCCGAACAATCAGGAATAGAGCGAGGGATCTGGAAGCCCGAACTTTTACAATCTGGTGGCGATCCTCATCTGGCAAGACTTACCGTGTTTGCAGGTGCCGTTCAGCATTTAGGTATTCTTCATTCTTTTGCAGGAGATTACCCAAGATCGATTGCGTATCATCAACAAGTAAGGAAACTCAATGAAACCCTCCAGGATCAGGCATTAGCCTCCTTAAGTTACCTGAATACCGGAGAAGCCTATAACGGATTAAACAAACCAGACTCTGCTAAAAGATCATTCCTGCACTCTGTTGAATATGCCGAAAAATCCGGTCATAGAGTATACACCGGCCTCGCCTATTACTTTATTGGTAAGATCTGTGAAAAAGAAGGCAATTCCGAAGAAGCAAAAAAATACTACCGGAAAAGCTATATCGCAAACATCGAAATGGAGAGCCCCGACTTTGAAGGAATGGCTTACCAGGCTTTGGCCGATATGGCACTCAATTCGCGGCAGATCGATTCAAGCTTTTTCTATTCCCGCAAAGCACTCTCGATCTATAACGTGATCAATGACACATTGGGATTGATCGGCGCCAACAACTCCCTATCGGCAGCATACGGATCTTCAGGGCAAACCGACAGCGCTTACTATTTTTTGAAGAAAACGCTCGATTTTAAAAACGGGCTGAATAAAGAAGAAAGAGTCAAAGTATTTCAATCGATCGGACTGAATGAACAGATCAAAGTACAGGAACTGGAAGCTGCGCAATTGCGTACGCAAACAAAGATCAGAACATATTCGTTCATTGGAGGAATTATCGTCCTCCTGCTGTTCAGCGCATTTTTCTATAGAAATTATCAAAGACAAAGAAAAGACAAAGCCATCATTGAGAAATCCTATGCAGACCTGAAAGCAACACAATCACAATTGATACAGTCAGAAAAAATGGCCTCTCTGGGAGAGCTCACCGCAGGCATTGCGCACGAAATTCAAAACCCGCTGAACTTCGTAAATAACTTCAGTGAACTAAGCGCTGAGCTGATCGATGAAATGAATGAAGAGCTAAACAAAGGAGATATCGGGGAAGCAAAATCCATTTCAGCCGATATCAAACAAAACCTGGAAAAGATCAATCATCATGGGAAACGCGCAGATGCGATCGTAAAAGGAATGCTGCAACACAGCAGAACCAGTTCAGGACAAAAAGAACCAACAGACATCAATGAGCTGACAGATGAATACCTCCGTCTCTCCTATCATGGCATCCGCGCAAAAGACAAGAACTTCAATGCGACAATGGAGACAAACTTCGAACCAGCCACTGGCAAAGCAAGCATCATTCCGCAGGACATCGGCCGTGTTCTACTCAATCTCTTCAATAACGCATTTTACGCGGTAAAAGAAAAGATGGAGCAGAGCCATCCGGGATACCGGCCAACCATTTCTGTTAATACAAGCCGGATCAATGATAAAATCACCATCTCAGTTAAAGACAATGGAAACGGCATTCCGAGAAATATTATCGACAAGGTCTTTCAGCCATTCTTCACCACCAAACCTACTGGTCAGGGAACCGGCCTGGGACTAAGCTTAACGTATGACATCGTTAAAGCACATGGTGGGGATATTAAAATAGAGACGAAAGAACAGGAAGGAACTATCTTTCACATAGAACTACCTTTCTGACAAATCATAAACAAGACAGTTAAAGACAAAACAAACATGAGATTCATATTACCGCTGCTACTGGTGCTAACATTTGTTTCCTGTAAGGAAACGAAACAAACCAATAATGCTTCTTCAAAACTGGATGAATTCCTTACAGGACAGGAAAAATATTTCCGTTTTAATGGAAACATTCTGATAGCTGACAAAGGCCAAACTATATTTCAAAAATCTTACGGTTTTGCCGACTATAATACAAAGCGTTTACTGAACGACAGTTCCGTTTTCGAACTGGCATCCGTCAGCAAGCAATTCACCGCCACTGGCATCTTACTGCTGGTCGATAAAGGGAAACTGAAACTGACTGATTCGCTCCGCCAGTTCTTTCCCGAACTCCCCTATCACAATATCACCATCTGGAACATGCTTACGCATACATCAGGCCTGCCCGACTATATGGGAATAATGATGGAAAAATGGGATCATAACAAGATTGCTTTCAACAAAGACATGATCAATTTTCTGGCAACAGAAAATTTACCTGCTCTGTTTGCTCCCGGCACTAAATGGGAATACAGCAATACCGCCTATGTGATCCTTGCTTCAATCATCGAAAAAGTGACTCGTGAGACTTTCGCAGATTACATGGCAAAAAATATCTTCAAACCTTTGCAAATGACCCGCACCCGTGTATACAATACCCGGCGATCTTTAAAAGACACGATCCCGAACTATGCCTATGGATTCTTCTATCACGATTCATTAAACAAGTATATGATCCCGGACGAAGAACCGCAAATGAACTTTGTGATCTACCTCGACGGTTTGCAAGGTGACGGCATCATCAATTCAACAACTTCAGACCTGTTGAAATGGGATCGTTCGATCAAAAACCATACCTTATTAAAAGAAGCTACCCAGCAGGAAATGGTGAAGGGCCAGGCGCTAATGGACACTGCAACAAAAAAGTATTACGGATTTGGTGTCGGTATCGGAAAAAATGATTTCGGCAACATCATCTCGCATTCCGGCGGCTGGCCCGGCTATGTTACTTACCTGGCTCGTAATACCCATACCGATCAAACATTCATTGTACTGTCCAACAACATGTCCAATTCGTCAACCATTGCGCTTACATTGCAAAACATAGTCGCAGGAAAAGAGGTGGTAATGCCGTATGAACACAAAGCCATCAAACTTGATTCCATCGCATTAAAAACATTTCCCGGAAAATACAAAACCGCTACGGCCGATATATTGGTGGAGCTGAAAGACGGGAAACTGTTCCGCACCGGAGGAGGATCATCTATTGAACTGATCCCGGAATCTGCGTCAAAGTTCTTTTATGGCGACGGATCGGACAGGCAGTTTGAATTTGAACTGGACGAAAACAAAAAGATCAAAAAAGCCTGGGTGATCTCGGCAGGCATCAAAACAGTCATCGAAAAGTTGTAACAAACGTTCCGGTAAGAAATCCCTGGAAACACCGTTAAACAGATGAGAAAACTGATCGTCATATCGTTACTGTTATTTTTCACCAGCTTCGCCTGGAGCCAGGAAGATATTGTTGTAAAAACAAGACAACAGATCGATTCAATATTGCAGCTCATAAAAAAAGAAAAAGACCCTGATAAACGGTTTGCGCAGGTGATCGCGATCTATGGAACTGCCTCTGAAGGTTTCCCTGTCCTAATGTTTGAATCTTACCAGAAACTGTATCTGATCGGAAAGGAAAGCAATGATCTGATCGCAGAATCCAGCGCCTGGAGTTTTGCAGGACAAGCCTACCGTCTCGGAGGAGATTATATCAAAGCACTCGAATGCCATCACAAAGCGATCACATTGGCTGAGCAATCCGGCAATTACTCACTCCTCGGATATGCGCAAAACCAGATGGCACATATCTATAAAGACCGGGATGAAACAGAGAAAGCATTGCAGTTGTACAAAACTGCTGCCGCAAATGTTGCAAAAGGACGGATCGAATCACTCAACATGTGGCCGGTAATGAATCTCGGCGCGGTCTATTTTAATGCAGACCAACTTGACACCAGTTTGGCGTATTCAGAAAAAGCCCTGGCATACAACATGGCCAACAGAGACGAAGGATACAAAGATTATTTGTTGGCAAACATCGGCGGGGTGTACAGCAAAAAAGCCGATTACAAAAAGGCGACGCCTTATTTCACACAAGCCGTTCAGTATGCGGAACAGTCGAAATCCGCCCGTTTCATGAATAACACCTACCAGGCAACTGCCGAGCATTTCTATCGTTTCAATATGATCGATTCAGCAAGTTTTTATGCAAAGAAAGCGATTAGCATAGTACAGGGTACAATCATGAACAACCTCGCGCTGAAACCTGCCAAACTGCTGATGGATATCTACGAGAAGAGCAATGCCGACAGCACGCTGAAATACCTGCGCGTATACCGCGTAGCCAACGACAGCCTTTATAACGTCAGAGCAAATCAGCAACTGCAGATGATGACATTTGAAGAAGATCAGCGTCAACGGGATCTCGCCACAGAAAAGATAAACTATCAAACAAAACTAAAAACAAATTTGCTGATCGGAGGACTGATCGCTTTTTCCGCCATCGCCCTTATCCTTTTTCGTAATAATAAGCTGAAACAAAAAACAAATAAGAAACTGGAAGAAACACTGGAGGACCTGAAAGCTACACAGGCACAATTGATCCAATCAGAAAAAATGGCATCGCTGGGAGAATTGACCGCAGGCATCGCTCACGAGATACAAAACCCGCTGAACTTCGTAAATAATTTCAGCGAGGTAAGCGCTGAACTGATCGAGGAAGTCAAAAGTCAAAAGGAGAAATTAGCAACTGACGAATTTAATGAGATATTGGATGATATTGATGGTAATCTCAAAAAAATTCTTCATCATGGCAAACGGGCTGATACAATTGTAAAAAGCATGCTGCAGCATTCACGCGCCAGCACTGACCGGAAAGAACCAGTCAACCTGAATGAACTGGCAGACGAGTACCTCCGTCTCTCCTATCATGGCCTGCGCGCGAAAGACAAGTCTTTCAATGCAAACATCCAAAAGGAATTTGACAAAAGCATCGGAAACATCAACATCATTCCACAGGATATTGGAAGAGTGATCATGAATTTGCTCACCAATGCCTTTTATGCAGTAAATGAAAAGAAACAACAATCGGGCGAGAAGTACCAACCAACCGTTACGATCCGCACGAAAAAGAAAGACAACCTCGTTGTGTTGAGTGTAACAGACAATGGCAACGGCATTCCTGAAAAAGTAGTTGAAAAGATCTTCCAGCCATTCTTTACGACCAAACCAACAGGCCAGGGTACGGGCCTTGGACTAAGCCTGAGCTATGACATTATAAAAGCACACGGCGGCCGGATCATTGTGAGCCCTCATGAAAAAACAGGCACCACCTTCGTCGTCGAATTACCATTAAATCAACTGCCCGCATGAAATTGAAACTTATCTATACTGTCTCTTTACTCCTGCTAACTGCAGCAGCATTTACTCAACCTACCGCTGAAGATCTGAAAAGACGTGAAGAAGGGAGCAAGAAACCTGACAGCAATTTTATCAAATTCATGCTGGAAGAAAAATGGCTCAACCATCGTGACTCCACGGAAAAACACATTACAGAAACGATTGCTCTCGCCCGCCGGATCAATTACGTTCCAGGTATTGACCAGGGAACTGACATTCTTGCCCAACATTATTACAACAATGGAAGAATGAGCGATGCGCTTCACCTGCTATTGGTCAACCAGGCACATGCAGTAAAACGGGGTGATAGCACATCTGTATTCAGAGGACTGCGGATGATCGTCACCATCTATATGAAAACGGGCGATCTCAAAATGGCGAAGGCCGGCCTTGACAGACGACAGGTAATACTTGATCAGAAAAGTATTCCGAATAGTGGAGACACCAGCTACTTCGCGATCTCCCAACTTAATTCGCTGGCGCAATACTATGGTCAGCCCAAAATTGACGATCAAGACTCGATCCAATACTTTTTCCGGAAAATATACGTATCCGGACAACATACCTCTTTTGAAAATCTCTGGACCCAACTTGGTGCCGGTGGACTGGGCAGGGTTTTCCTGAAAACAGGGCAAACGGATTCGGCATTATATTACCTCAATATCGCCACACGGGCAGCACTCGAAGGGAAACGATTAGAAAACTATTACGGCTTTGTATCGGTCAAATCAGATGTATTCCTATTACGGAACCAGATCGACTCCGCCTTTAAAACTGCCTATGAAGTTTACAATGGAGCTGAACAAAATCACCTGGCAGGAATAGCATTAACAGGGAGTGGCCAGCTTGCAAATCTTTACAAGAAGCAGCAACGCTACGATAGTGCTGTTAAATACCTGACTATAGAAAGCAGCTACAAGGACAGCCTGTTTGGAAAGGATGCTGTTACCAATATCCAGGTCTTGACAAATGAACAACAATTAAAAAGCCTCGAAGCGCAACGCGAAAAGGAAGAAGCGATCAGTGAGTACAAAAACAAAGTAAAGAACTACCTGTTTGCGGGTGGCGTATTGCTCCTCCTGATCATCATCGCCGGCTTATACCGCATCAGCAAACAAAGGGCGCTTGCAAAAAGACAGATCGAATCAGCTTACGATGATCTTAAAATAACCCAAGCCCAACTCGTACAATCAGAAAAAATGGCTTCACTGGGAGAACTCACGGCGGGCATTGCACACGAGATACAAAACCCGTTGAACTTCGTGAATAACTTCAGCGAGGTCAGTCATGAGCTCATCGACGAAATGAATGAAGAATTAGATAAAGGCGACATTGATGAAGCCAAAGCCATCGGCAATGACATCAAACAAAACCTCGAAAAGATCACCCATCATGGCAAGCGCGCCGACGCGATCGTTAAAGGCATGCTGCAACACAGTCGCACAAGCAGCGGGCAAAAAGAAATGACAGACATCAATGCGCTGTGTGATGAATATCTCCGTCTTGCTTTCCACGGATTACGTGCAAAAGACAAAACATTCAATGCAAATTTTGAAACCAGTTTTGATCAAAGCATTGGCAGGATCAGTGTAATGCCGCAAGAGATCGGTCGGGTGATACTGAACCTGATCAACAATGCCTTTTATGCCGTTACCGAAAAAGGGAAACAACAGATCGCCGGATACAAGCCTACTGTAACGGTGACCACACAAAAAAACGGCAGCAAGATCCTTATTCAAATAAAAGACAACGGAACTGGCATCCCGCAAACTGCGCTGGACAAGATCTTCCAGCCATTTTTCACCACCAAGCCGACAGGCCAGGGAACGGGGCTTGGCTTATCCATGTCATATGATATCATTACTAAAGGGCATGGCGGAGAATTAAAGGCAGAAACAACACAGGGAGAACGAACAGTATTTACCATTCAACTACCGACCAATTAGACCAACTATCGAAGCAACCACCATAACAAAACGCGTATGAGAAAGCTTATCCAACAAACTGCACAATTCCTGTTCATCAGCATCGGGATCGCTGCGGTAACCTCGTGCAATGACACACCACGTGATGTGCCCTTAGCCGCAGATAAGCTTGCCTTCCCGCAGCCTGTAACCACCGCATTACAGTTTGCCGATACCGTTCAATTGAAATGGGATACGATAAAAAAGGGATCGATCAGACCTGTCGTAAAGCGATTGGATCTTGATGCACTTCCTTCTTTCCCTTACGACAGTACAGGGTTTAAAAAACTTTCCAAAGCTCCGGAGATAACGCGATTTGATTTCAGCAAACTGCCGGAACGATCGATCAACCTCGACACGTTAACTTCACGCCCACTGCATTTCAAAACGATCATGATATCTCCCGGTGCCCTGAAGAAAGTATCACCAGAGTGGCAGAACACAAATCCAACTGCCATTGCCGACTTTGGAGCCAAACAGGGAGTACCCATCGAATTTGCATCATCCACGTTCAAAGACAGGAACGGACTGATCTGGATTGGAGGAAGGGCCGGCTTGTTCAGATACGACGGGGTGAACCTGCAGACAATCATTCCACGGGAAAACCCGGGAATTACCGCCATTTCAGAAGACAAAAAAGGACGCATTTGGTTTGCCGCAGAAGGAGGGATTGCCTTTGCGGATCTGGAAAAAAGCACAGTGGGTATTGCATACGAAATAGGTGTAACGCCGACCAGGATGAGCAACCTCACAGAGGACGATAACGGGAATATCTGGCTGGGAAACACCTTTGGGACGGGGATTGCCGTGATAGATCCAGAAAACCAAACTTACAAATTAGTGGGTGGATCAGGCAACTTTATCATAGACAAATCAACTGACGCGATCAAAGATCAGGACGGCAATATCTGGGCGATCACCTCCGGTACGGGAATCAGTATCATCAATCAGAAAACGGGAAAAGTAAGACAGATCCGTAAGGAACATGGACTGGCAACAGATACTGTCACAGCGATCATGCAGGCTAAGAATGGCAATATCTGGGTTGGTCTGTTTGGATTCCGGATCGATGAAATAGATCTGAAATCAGGTACGATCAAACACTACGGTACGGCTAACGGACTGCCCGCCTCAGGTACCAGCAAGATCATAGAAGATGATCGCGGCCGGATCTGGACAGCTGGATTGAACGGTGTAAGGATCCTTGACCCTGTCACGCAACAGATCAAATGGATCAACTCAAAAAGGGGATTCACTTCCGAATGGCCGATCGGCTTTGCACAGGATAACAATAAACGTATGTGGGTGCCAACCATCAGCGGCACACATGTTATTGATGCAGGAGGAGAATCGACCATGCCGCTCGGTAAAGAACAGGTGATCAGTCTGACCGAAGATGCTATCGGCAATATCTGGGTTGGATCTACCATAGGTATCATGCTGATCGATGCACAAAGGAACACCGTGAGAAAACTCGACCAGGCACATGGGCTGGCGCATGATTTTGTACAATCATTCACAGAGCAAAATCAAAAGATGATGGTGTCCACCAATGGAGGTTTTGATATCATCGACCCTGTCAAAAAAACTATTGAACATACCGGCCGGAAAGAAGGACTGACCAACGATACCGTCTATTCCGTTCTGCAGGATCGTAAAGAACGTACCTGGTTTACCGGACCAAGTAATGGTATTGATATCATCGACTCCGCAAGAACCATGATCCTGCACACAGAACATGAAAATGGTTTAAACGACGATAATATAGCCGACGCACTGGAAGATAATGACGGTGCTGTCTGGATCGCCGGTTACGGTGGCGGAGGAATAGGTATCATTGACCCGGCCACAACTTCCATACAACTACTTAACAACCTTTCCGGGCTACGTGAGACATCCGCAAAAGCAATGATGAAAGATCAATACGGGAGAATATGGATCGGCACAAGCAAGGGCCTTCATATAATCGACAAACAAAAACAAACTGTCACTACACTCACAACGAAAGAAGGGCTCCCGAGCGACAATATCCTGTCAATTCTTGCTTATAAAAACTCCGTCCTGGTCGGTACGAACCGGAGCAACGGGCTGATCACTCCTCCACCTTATAACGCAGACTCCGCCGGCAATAAATGGATAGTAGAAATACAGAAGGGATCAGAACTATTAAAAAGAGAACAGGTCAACTCCTGGAAGGTAGATGCCATAACCGAAAAAGGAGAATATCTCTGGGGGGATAATGGGCTCGTGATCCTCAACGGAATAAAACCAAGCAACGACTCTATCCTGACTTACATCACGGGCTTTAGCCTGATGAACAAACCACAATATTTCAAACAGCCCTTTGTCTTTTCGGACAAAGACAGCTTGACTATCGGAGATTCTACTTATGCTAAAGGCCAGCTCCCTCCGGATAGCGGTTACGCAAGCCGGAAAGACCTGAAATGGGACAACACCACCGGCCCTTACAATCTTCCTGAAAAACTCACTATTCCGTTTACCAAAAACTATATGCAATTCAATTTCGTTCAGGCCAATTCAGGCCTGAACGGAACCCCAGAATACATATACATACTTGAGGGAATCGACAAGGACTGGAGCAAGCCAACAACCAATACTTTTTCTGAGAACTATCTCAACCTCGGACCGGGTGATTACACCTTCAAAGTGACCAGTAAAGGATACAATGGAAAATGGGGAACGCCGGTCAGCTTCAGTTTTTCCATCTCTCCCCCATGGTATAAAACCTGGTGGTTCTATGCGCTCGTAGTAATTGCCGCAGCTGCTTTACTGAGAATGTACATCGTTTACCGGTCACGCAGGTTGCAACGCGAAAACAAAATGCTCGACGAAAAAGTCACACTGCGCACCAAACAATTGCAGCAATCCATTGAAGAACTCAAGACAACACAAAGCCAATTGGTCCAATCAGAAAAAATGGCTTCATTGGGAGAACTTACCGCTGGCATTGCGCATGAGATCCAGAACCCGTTGAACTTCGTGAACAATTTCTCTGATGTAAATACAGAATTGCTGGCGGAAGTAAAAGAGGAACTGTCAAAAGGCAATCTTAATGAAGTAAGCTTGCTGGTTGATTCATTGATCGAAAATGAAAAGAAGATCAACCACCACGGCAAACGTGCAGATGGCATTGTCCGAGGTATGTTACAACACAGCCGGAAAAGCACCGGGGAAAAAGAAGTAACGGATATCAACCTGCTGGTGGATGAATACATCCGGCTCTGTTATCACGGACTAAGAGCAAAGGATAAATCATTCAATGCAAAAATTGAAACTGATCTTGATCCCGCAGCAGGAAAGATCGCCGTTATCCCGCAGGATCTTGGTCGCGTCGTCCTGAACCTGCTGACGAATGCCTTCTATGCAGTTGATCATAAGAAAAAAACAGGAGCTGCGGGCCAGGCAGGTTTTCAACCTTCTGTTCACGTCAGTACAAAAAGAACCGGCGATAAAGTATTGATCAAAATAAAAGACAATGGTGAAGGTATTTCGCAGGAAGTATTAGGAAAGATCTTCCAGCCCTTCTTCACCACCAAACCAACAGGCCAGGGAACCGGACTCGGCCTTTCCCTAAGCTATGATATCATTACGAAAGCACATGGCGGAGAACTAAACGTAGAAACCAAAGAAGGCGAAGGCACAACATTCATTATTCAATTAAATGCGAGCTGAGTTATGTAATTGTTATCAAACACTAAGTAAAATAACTATTGAACCGGGCGCAACGCCGTTTTCACTTTTTACTTTTCACCTGGCCCGACTCATCCAGAATAACCATTTTATCACACATCAACCATCATGACATGAAAATTCTTGTTGTAGACGATGAACTGGACGTCAAAACGCTGTTTGAGCAGCGGTTCCGGAAGGAGATCCGGAACGGAGACGTTACATTTGCGTTCGCCCATTCCGGCGAAGACGCCCTGAATTACCTGAACCAGCAACATCAGGAAGCGATCCTGATCCTGTCAGACATCAATATGCCGGGCATGAGTGGCCTTCAATTATTAGAGCAGATCAAACAGAAATATCACAAGCCACCGCCAGTGGTCATGATGATCACCGCTTACGGCGATGAACAGAACTATTCCATGGCGATGAAACTCGGCGCTGATGACTTTCTGACAAAGCCTGTAGACTTTAATACACTGAAAGAAAAACTCAAAATCAATCAACCATGATTAAGATACTTGTAGCCGATGACGAGACAGACCTGGAGTCGTTGATACGGCAAAAATTCCGCCGCCAGATCAGGGAACAGCAATATGATTTCGTGTTCGCCATTAACGGAAAGGATGCGCTGGAAAAAATGAAGGAACACCCGGACGTTTCCGTGGTATTAAGCGATATTAATATGCCCGAAATGGACGGACTGACCCTGCTTTCGCGGCTCAACGAAAGTAACCCGCTTACCAAGACCGTAATGGTATCAGCCTATGGCGATCTTGACAATATCCGTGCGGCCATGAATCGCGGAGCGTTTGACTTTGTGACCAAACCTGTCAACTTTGATGATCTCGAACTAACAATGCAAAAGACCATCAAATACGTAGCGCAACTCAAAGAAACGCTTCAGGCGATCAAGGAAAACAATATCCTGAAGATGTACGTAGATGCGAACGTCCTGAATTTTATGGGCACCCGTGAATATGAATCATCACTCGAAGCAAATGAAAACCTGGAAGCTTCAGTTTGCTTTATCGATATCTGCAGCTTTACTTCCATCAGCGAAAAAGAGTCACCCGATACTGTGGTAAAATTGCTGAACCGCTACTTCGACCTTATCACCAAAGAAATTATTGCACAGAACGGAGTTATTGATAAATTTATAGGCGATTGCGTAATGGCCGTTTTCAAGGACGAGTATCACCTTGACCGGGCAGTGGATGCCTGCCTGGCGATCCGGGACAAGATCAACAGTCAACCGGCTGAACATGATTTCTCCCCTAAGGTCTCCATTGGGATCAATAGCGGCGAAATGATCTCGGGAAATATCGGATCAGCAACGCTGAAACGGCTTGACTATACCGTGATCGGCGATGTGGTGAACACGGCTCAACGCCTGCAAAGCGCCGCCGGCAGTGGACAGGTGGTGATCAATGAAACCTGTTATGAGAAGATAAAACAATCATTCAACTGTGCACCCATTGGTCGGGCAGCATTAAAAAATAAAGCGGCGGAGATGATGTTGTACGAGGTGCTGGATTGAGAGCCAACGGCCAATGAATGATCGCCGTTGGCCGTGCTTATTACAGACAAACCCTGAGACTATCGAAATTCAGATTATTGTTTTAAAATAATTCATCTGATGGAGATTCGGCCATCTGCCATCAGCCATCGAACAAAGTTCGCTGGCGTTCAAACAAAAAGCAACACATGAACTTTCAACAAGCGTATTCTTTTATCAGCGAAAAACTGAAAACTGAATTACCGTCTTATATCACATACCACACCTGGGAACATACGGAAAATGTGATCCGTTCAGCGGAAGAGCTGGCCAAAACCGAAAACATTTCAGGAGATGACCTGATATTGCTTAAAACAGCTGCTTTGTTTCATGACACCGGCTTCCTTCACCACCACCAGGAGCACGAGGAAGAATCGTGCAAGATCGCACGCAAATACCTGCCGGAGTATGGGTATAATGAAACGCAGATCGAACATATCTGCCGGCTGATCATGGCCACACGATTACCGCAGCTTTCGGAAGATCACCTGGCAAGTGCTTTGTGCGACGCAGACCTGTATTACCTCGGAACAAATAACTATACAGAATATGCTGAGCGGCTTTACCAGGAATCAAAGAAGACAAACGTTGTCAGCAACGATACTGAATGGTTAATGAAGCAGATCGAGTTTCTTTCTGCTCACACCTACTTTACCCGTACAGCACAAGACAAACTGACTTCGCAGAAACTGGCTACACTTGCCGCTCTTCAGGCAAGACTTCAACATACAAAACTTCATAAAGAATCTCCGCTTCAGCGGATACAGGATGCATTGCTCGCAATAGTGGGTGTTACTATCGCCGGCATTGCCCTGAAACTTTTCCTGGTACCCAATCACTTCTTTGACGGAGGCGTTACCGGCATCTCACTTCTTGTACATGAATTGTACCATTACAATCTTGGCGTTGTCATACTCTTCTTCAATCTGCCGTTGATCGTGCTCGGTTATTTCAGCGTTGGACAAAAATTCGCCGTCCGCACATTACTGTGTGTTATACTTTTGGGTGTTTGTCTTTCGATCATACCCGATCACTCGGTAACAGCCGACAAGCTGCTGATCTCGATATTCGGAGGCGCATTCCTTGGGATCGGCATCGGGCTGATCATGCGTGTTGGCGCTGCACTGGACGGCATTGAAGTGCTGGCATTATACGCCTTAAAGAAAACGTCCTTCACCATTACTGAGATCATTCTTGCCTTCAACATCCTGATCTTTACGATCGCCGCGTTCAATTTTGGCATTGAAACGGCTTTGTATTCGATCCTTACTTACTTTACGGCTACCCGTTGCATCAACTATGTGGTGGAAGGATTGCAAGCCTATACGGGTGTGACGATCGTATCCGCAAAAAGTGAAGTCATTAAATTCCAGCTGGTGAACAAACTTGGAAGGGGCATCACGATTTATAAAGGTGAGCGGGGATTTCTGCCGGGCAAATATGAGATCAGCAGTGATTGCGATATCATCTTTACGATCATCACGCGGCTGGAATTCAGAAAGCTGAAAAACCTGGTGTACGATATCGATCCGAAAGCTTTTATATTTACGAACGAGATCAAAGATGCTTCCGGCGGAATTATCAAGAGGCGGGGGCATTGAAACAATTATGCGAGCCAGGGAATATTATAACATTTTACTGGTGCGGGTGGAGCGCGGCGAACACCGCGATACGCAGCGGGCGCAGCGAAAACAGCCATAAAACATACTGTATTTCGCCGCGCCCTCCGCGTATCGCTGTGTCCGCCGCGTTCCTGCTTATACGGTACACATTACTTCTTCAGAAAATCTCTCAACACATACTGCAAGATCCCTCCATTCTCATAATACGCAATCTCTATTTCAGAATCAAGCCGGGATTGTACCTGGAATGAGATCTCGCTTCCACCCTCTCCTTTCGCTACAACAGTCAATACCTTGTTCGGCGAGGGAGAATCTGCAATTCCATTGATCGTATACGTTTCGTATCCTGTCAAGCCGAGTGATCCTGCATTTTCACCAGGAAGATATTCCAGTGGAATGATCCCCATCCCTACCAGGTTGCTGCGATGAATGCGCTCATAGCTTTCCGCGATGATCGCTTTTACGCCAAGAAGATTTGTGCCTTTTGCAGCCCAGTCACGCGATGAACCACTGCCATATTCTTTGCCGGCAAGAATGATAAGCGGAGTTTGTTCTCCCGCATATCGCATCGCTGCATCATACACAGGCATCTGCGATCCGCTAGGAATATGCGTTGTAAAACCACCTTCTTTGGAAGAGATCTTATTCCGGATACGGACATTTGCAAAAGTCCCTCTCACCATTACTTCCTCATTACCTCTTCGTGAACCATAAGAGTTGAACATTTTTGGGTCGATGCCGCGATCAAGGAGATAGCGACCTGCTGCAGTATCAGACTTAAATGATCCGGCGGGAGAGATATGATCCGTCGTAACTGAGTCACCCAGCATCAGTAACACCCTTGCGTCAGCAATATCGGTTACCGGAGGCGCCACATCCGGCAGATCTTTAAAGAAAGACGCCTCTTTAATGTAAGTGCTTCCGTTATTCCACTGATAGCTCTGCCCCGATGATGACTGCAGATCCTGCCATTGCTGATCTCCATCGAAGATCACACCATATGCATTTTCAAAATCAACTGTGCTCAACGCGTTATTCATGGCATCATTGATCTCCTGCTGACTGGGCCAGATATCCCGCAAATAAACCGCTTCACCATTGGGATCATAGCCCAGCGGATCCGCAAAAAGATTGATATCGATCCGGCCGGCAATGGCATAAGCTACCACCAGCATCGGCGAAGCCAGAAAATTCATTTTCACCTGTGGATGAACACGCGCTTCGAAATTCCTGTTTCCGGACAATACTGACGCAACCACCAATTTCCCTTTTTCCACCGCTTCAGCGATCGGCGGCGGTAATGGGCCGCTATTGCCAATGCAACTGGTACAGCCATAGCCAACCGTATGAAAACGCAGTGCTTCAAGACCAGGCATCAAGCCCGCTCGTTCGAGATAACTTGTTACCACTTTCGACCCGGGCGCCAAACTCGTTTTCACCCACGGTTTCGTGGTAAGCCCGCGCGCTACAGCTTTCTTTGCTACAAGGCCGGCGCCCAGCATCACACTGGGGTTGGATGTATTCGTACAACTGGTGATAGCCGCAATAGTAATGGCCCCATCACTCAGAACATATTCCTGATTCGGAAGTTTGATGCGAACAGACTGAAGACTGTCCAACTCAACAGCAACATCATCATGCTGCTTTTGCACCTCATAGGTAAATGTGGTACCGGAACCACCTTCGGAAAGCCATGCACTGTCCCGGCGCTTTCCTTCAGGCGTGTACATCCGTTGAAACTCCCGGGCCAACAGATCACTGAAATGATCATGTACGTCTTTGACCAGAATACGATCCTGCGGACGCTTTGGACCGGCTACAGCAGGCTGTATTGCACCGCAATCAATTCGCAATACATCCGAATAGCTGATCTGCTCGTCGCCCGTTCGCCACAAGAGATTTGCCTTGCAATACTCCTCCACCAGCTTTACCAATTCCTCCGGACGATTTGTACGTCGCATATATTCCAGCGTCTGATTGTCTATCGGGAAATAGGTAACGGTACATCCAAACTCAGGTGACATATTCGAGATCGTTGCACGATCAGGAACAGACAAATGATCCAATCCATCACCAAACACTTCTACAAACTTCCCGACCACGCCATATTTGCGCAACTGTTCCGTAATTGCCAACACAAGATCAGTGGCAGTAATACCTTCGCGAAGCTTACCGGTTAATTCAAGCCCTATCACCTGCGGACAGGTAAAATAAACAGGTTGACCAAGAAGTGCTGCTTCGGCTTCAATCCCTCCAACTCCCCAGGCCATTACCCCAATACCATTTACCATCGGTGTGTGTGAATCCGTTCCAACCAATGAATCTGGAAAGACCCAGCCATCTCTTTCTATAACAGTTTTGGCAAGGTATTCAAGGTTAACCTGGTGACAGATCCCCATACCGGGAGGCACGACCGTAAAATTATCGAATGCCTGCTGTGCCCATTTCAATAACTGGTATCGTTCTTTGTTACGCTCATATTCGTATACTACGTTTTTGGCATAGGCATAGTCGGTCCCAAAAAAATCCACCTGTACAGAATGGTCAACAACGAGGTCGACCGGGATTGCAGGATTGATCCGGCTTCCATCTTTACCACGTCTCACAACTTCGGCCCGGATAGAAGCGAGATCTACCACCGCGGGCACTCCGGTAAAATCCTGCATAAGAACCCTCGCCGGTTTGAAGGGAATCTCGTTGTCCGTGCCTTCAGGAGCCCAGTTCACAAGCGTGTCAAGATGTTCATCTGTAATACCAAATCCATCATGATTCCGGATCACATTCTCTAATAGAATTCTAATAGAAAAAGGCAGTCGTCCTATATCTTTTCCTTCCTGTTGAAGCTTCGCAAGTGAGGCAATTTTTCCATTCATATACCGGGATTTATAATATCGGTTCTTAAATCTAAATTACATAGCGATGTTAATCTCTGCAACTCCCTTACAGACAAAGACTGATTCAGACATGAATATCCATCATCCGTACAAGAAAGCATTATGCGTACAAGTCATCAGTTTTAACCGGTGACAACCTGCAAGCATAAAGCCAAATATTGACATCTAAGGGGCATGCGTTCCAGCCAGCACCAATTATTCAATAGTGGTCGATTTGTTAAAATCTCCACCAAAAGTGGGCGAACAACGTAAGACTTCGTACTTTAGCGAAAATCAAAACTAATGAAGCTATCACTGGCACTCCTCGCTATTTTGTTCTCGTTGTCTGCTTCAGCTCAAACCAGATCAAGATCACAGATGCAGACCATGCACTTTTATAGTGCAGTTCTCAAGCCTCAGCTTGATAAAGGTGCTGTCAGAATAGAAACATCCGCTGACGTCGATAAGTTCTTCGTGACCTTACAAGACAGCTGGAATTTGGTCGCCACAGATAGCATGAAAAAATATCCTACTCCCCTCACAGAACAGGAATTCAGGCAACTGGACGCTTACATATATTTTTGGGCAATTGCGAGTGCCTCACAGGATCTCGATATTGCAGACAAGATCGGGTCTCATCTTGTAAGAAAATATATGATCCCTGCTATGCGAAGTGATATGGCCACAATTACACGACTAAAAAGCATCGAAGCGCTCAGCCTTGTTCATGCTGGAACATTGGTCAACACTGTCAATATTGGTTCGAGTATCCATGCAGACAGAGAAGCGATCCTGGCAACCTGGGAATTACATAAAGATCTTACTAAAGTATTCAAGGAATTAACGGCAGGCTCCGATTCGCTTGTACGCAATGCCGCCAATCGCCATTTGCGGAATATGCAAAACACTTTCTATCCCTTAAATGCAAGTGCGGCATTTTATTCAGGTAATAACAAAGAAGCATTTTTAAAACTATCTGAAGGATTGAATGCGGAACGTTTCCCTGGAAGAAAAGCCGTGCATCTTGCAAAACAAATGCTTACCTCTTACGGGGAAATGAATCAGACAGAAGAGTCCTTCGCCCTGCTGGATACACTGGCATTACACGTTTCCCCTGAATTCCTGGGACGTGATACACTGCGAAACTTTTATTTGCAGATAGATAAAAATAAAGGACCGGTGCGCTATGCAACAATTCTTAAGAAACTTCCTGCATCAGCATTTTTTACCAGCTCGTCTTCCGTCACTTTACCAAAAAAATGGGCGTTTTTGCTGAACGAAATACCGGCAGAAAAAATAGGCAAAGCCAAATACTTTCTTTTCGATTTCTGGTATACAGCCTGTGGCCCCTGCATTAAGGAAATACCTGAACTGAATGAATTTTATACAAAGCTGTTAAAGAGAGATGATATCATCCTCATATCCATTAACACTGATGCAGCAAACGGACATAACGATGAATCATACGTAACAGATAAGAGCAAACAATATAAGATCAGCTTTCCTGTAGTATACGATCGGGCGGCATCATCACTGGCTGAACAATTGAAAGTTCAGGGGTACCCTCAGAAATTCATTCTGGATAAACAAGGTCGACTGGTCAACAAACTTGATGCACAATCTCACACACTGGAGAGCTTTGAGCTTCTACTGAAAGAACAAGATGCCAAAGTGAACTAAACTGCTTCCGCAGATTAATCAGGACAGGCTATAGGTCCGGGATACCCGTTCCTATAGCCTGTCCTTTGTATGCCCGCTAAGAAAGAAAAGTTCCGAAACGTTCGAAATGGCACGTATACCCATTGGGACGCTTTACCAGATAGTCCTGGTGTTCCTCCTCAGCCGGCCAGAAAGTAGAATATGGTTCAAGGGTTGTGACAGCATTGCCTGGCCAACGCCCGGATGCATCTACCAGTTTGATCATCTTCTCCGCCTCAGTTTTCTCTTCTTCATTTTGAAAGAAAATAGCTGAACGATAGCTGGAACCAATGTCATTTCCCTGACGATCTACTGTTGTCGGATCATGTACTCTGAAAAAGAAATCAAGTATTCTGGTAAAGTTTGTCGCAGCCGGATCGTATACGATCTCAATACCCTCTGCATGGCCGGGATGGTTCCTGTAAGTAGGATGATCATTTTGTCCGCCGATATAACCAACTTCTGTATCTATCACTCCGGGTTGAGTACGGAACAGTTCTTCCATTCCCCAAAAACAACCACCGGCGATATAGGCCTTTTTGTAATTGCTCATCGATTCTGTTTTGTAGCAAAGTTCCGATGTTTTACTCACTCATGTAGATTTTCTTTTGCAGACGGTTCGGGCTTGTAGAAATGCTGCCAGCATTCCGGGAGCCACTTGAGGTTTCAAAACAATTATTCGACTATGTAAAGCTGATAGGTAAAATTGTCGCCCGACTTCCAGCCGATATAATATAAACCACTGGACAGTCCGGCAAAATCAACGATAGTGAAAGCTTTCTGCGGTTTCACTCTGATACTGACCACTTTTTTATGATCCGCATTCAAGACTATTATATTATCCTGTTCACCTCCCGGGCAGTGAAATGCAGTAACCTTGAGTGAACCGGGAGACGCAGATAAAGTCAGCCGACTCTGATGTGTAAAGCTGATCGCGTACTCGTTGCTGAATTGCTCCGCCCTGTTACAGCCGATCTTTTTGATCCGGTATTTATTTACTCCTGCTGACGCATACGCTTCTGTATAAGTCAGGGTATGCTGATCCTGGGCTGATAGTTTTAGAGAATCGATAGTGTAATAACGCTGATCTATTTTCTTCTGGATCACGTAGTAATTACTACCAGCTATACTTCCACTCCAGGTCAACCGGACTGTATTACCTACCTGAAAGGCGGAAAGCTGCATTGGTTCAGTCGCATTTTGCACTCCTGCATTTACAGGCAAAAAACCAATAAGGGCAGCGGTGAGTGTTTGAGTAAAACTGATCATCTTAAACAAATGCCTTTGGGTTACAGAACAAATGATGGATCGCACTGCTGACTGCCAGCTCAGCTTTCGAAACGTATTTCACTCCAATGAACCGGGCTGCCTGTATCTCCTCCTGCGTACCATCTACCAGTGCAATCACAGTCACACTCCCAGGATCCGCATGTTTAAGAAAATCGAAGAAACCATCTTTCACGATCCGGGCAACTACGACCCTATGTTCAGCCGCCAGCGGGCTTGACATCATGGTTGAAAAATCCGCATAGTGCTCTGTAGTAAAAGATGTAGAAGGAAAGTAATTGCTGATCTGATCGTGGAGATATTCAATATCAAGCGGATCATCAGAGATCACAGATGCCGAAGGTATCGTTCCAATTTCTTCAGCTGTTTCAATAAAGAGAAACTGAGGCGGTTCGGTTATAAGCAACTGGGTGGTCATCGGTAATGATTTTTCCAAAAGTATTACCGCGGGGCAAGATTACATGTAGTCTGTTCCGATCAATCTTTTGTCGTTTTAAATCTACAAATACCCGGAATAGCTCATTTCGAAAACATTGCATTTCCTTGTGAATCAGCTTCGCCGGCCAGGCGAAGAAGTAATGCCCTTGTATCGCACTGCTTCCAACCGGCTTAAATATTATGAGCAGCCTCCAGGGCAGGCATCAGAGCGTTCCCCAGATCACCAGTGTCTCGTATTCGATCCCTACCAGTCCGTTTTCATTGTAGTTCACGAACAACCTGATCAGGTCAGTGATCATTGCGTCATAGGATTCATGCCCGGGCAAAGGAATGTACGACTTGGAGAGTAACTGCCCCTTCAAACCTTCAAAGTCAAGGAGCTGCTTGTTCGGAAATATTTTGGACAGAGAGGTATTGGGTGAGAAGAAATCTGCAATCAGAACCGGATCAACCTGTACAGAGGAACGTTCAGCGATCCCGTATTTTTCCCGTAGTGCGTTATACTGCTGCTCAAACGCTGAATCGCCTTTTTGGCGGTTCCAGGCGAGAACAACCTGCCCACCGGGAGCAAGTATACGCTGGCATTCGTGACGGGTCGCAACGGGATCCAGCCAGTGAAATGTTTGCGCAATGGTGATAAGGTCAATGCTATTACCTGTTAAACCGGTCTCTTCCGCCGTCGCGTTTATACTTTTAAAGGAAGGATATTTTTTTAGGCGCGCCTCTGCCACATTCCGCATATCGTCATTCGGCTCAATACCGGTGACTGAAAAACCATGCTGCAGTAATGGTTCTGCAAAAAGCCCGGTCCCTGATCCTATATCTACGATCTGCGTTTTGCCTGTCAGCCCCAATTCGCTTTGGAGAAAAGGAAAAATATCCGAAGGATACCCGGGGCGGAACCTCGCATAATTTTCTGCTCTGTTAGAAAACCTGCTTACTGCCGCATTACTACTGGTGGTTGCTTTCATGTCATCAAACATTGTCGAAAAATTCATTCAAAAATAAAACAATTGAGGCAGCGTAGTAACACTGCCTCCACAATTGTACAAGTATATTAAAGATACTTACAACACAGATAATGAACGAAAGTTCACGTTCAGATCTGATCTGGAGAAAAAGATGCAGAACGCTTCAACCAGTATCTTCTGATCAATGTATACGCCAGAATAATTAACATATTTTATACATTAAATGGGTAAATGTTCTTCAATCAGGGACTGCTTGAGCTTGTCATCTTTTTGCAATTCAGCTTTTCTGGGTTCATAAATAGATGCGGCAATCTTGCGGATAAAGGGGAGCGGGAAAAACTTAGGCAATCTTGCATTGAGTTTATTGAGAAAGCCCGGCACGATCTCTTCCTTTCCTTTGAACAAACCATCGATAGCAATCTTTGCCACCGCCCCGGGAGTCATATTAAACCGCTCGGCTGTTTTCAGCGTGTGGGGCTTCATCCGCGCACGGACAACAAAATCAGTATCGGTTGAACCGGGACTCAGATAGCTAAGAGAAACTGTTGATCCTCTTAATTCATAACGGAGGCTTTGATTGAAAGACAATACAAAAGCCTTACTGGCCGCATAAACAGCCAAATAAGGGACAGGCTGATAGACAGTAGTACTGCAAACATTCAACAGAAAGGATTTCTTTCTGCGCAATACAGGCAACAGTTCATGTGTGATAGCCAACTGGGCTTTGATGTTCACATCGATGATCCCAAACTGCTCTTCGATCGATAGCTGCTCAAACGGATCATTCAAACCATACCCGGCATTATTAACGACAACAGTCAGGAGATCATGATAAGGGAACGACCATGACTTCAGGTTTCGAGCGGCCCCGGCATCACTAAGATCCTGCACATACTCGTGTACTTCCACACCATACTCCTGTCTGATTGCAGCAGCCGAAATCTTCAGCTGTTCAAGATCCCAATCTGTGAGTAGGAGATTAAATTTGCGCCGGGCTAATTCAGCCGAAATAGCTTTACCTATTCCTTTGGCAGCACCGGTAACCAGGGCATATTGCATAAAACATTATTTAAGAATTCAGGCGATTTTTTTCTGTGCCGTTGCTGTTTTCCCTTCGGCCAGC
This sequence comes from Terrimonas ginsenosidimutans, assembly GCF_022012415.1. Taxonomy (GTDB): domain Bacteria; phylum Bacteroidota; class Bacteroidia; order Chitinophagales; family Chitinophagaceae; genus Terrimonas_A; species Terrimonas_A ginsenosidimutans. Next base: position 144,226 of record NZ_JAKLTR010000002.1, on the reverse strand, counting down.
GACCAATTGATCCTGCCGTTCGGATTTCGTTTCAAACCAGCCAGTTTATGGTAAAAAGGTGTAGCACTATTGGCATGCTTGGGCTGATAGGCTCCGGTAACAACTGGGATGTAAATTACGCGTCTTCTGCTAACTTCTCCCTGAAAAGGAGATTGCTGAACACGATGCCACAGACGGCCGTCATGAATGGTAAGGTCACCGGCGGAAATATCAAAGCCCACCTCCTTGTTGTCAGGTTTGTTATCTATAAAATATTTTTTCCGGAATAACAGCCTGAATAAACTTTGCGTATGCGTTCCCGGAAGCACTCTTAAGCCGCCGTTTTCAATCGGACAATCATCCAAATGCAAACCAACGTTCAGCATAGGAAGGATCTTGCTGCCCAGGAAAAGATCACGGGGGCTATCAGTATGCCAACCTAATTGTGTAAATGCGCTGGTCGGGGTATTCACATAATGATTCACTACCAGGCCATCTTTCTCAAATTCGCCTATACGGGCCTCATAAGGATTTAACAATTTCAATAAGCCCTGAAAACGTTCGTCTTTCAGAAAATCGCTTAACAAAGTACTGTATTGAGAGGCAAATGCTATCCGCTGAATAAGCAGGCTACCATCAGTATCCTGGCCAAACTTCAATGGAATACCATTTATTTTCTCAATATTATTATCTATCAGATAATCCTGGATACGTTTAACCTCCCGGAGAATATCACTAAGCACACCTCTCTCTATGAAGTTCTTAAAATGCAAATACCCGTTTGCATTAAAAAACTCAAGATGTTTAGCAGAGAGATTATTATCAAGAACGAAGTGTGGGTTTGAAGCTGTACTCATTATTTACTATTTAAGGTAAGAGAAATATTGTATCAATTGAAATATCAGATACAACATCGCCGAGATGCAGAATATATTCCGTAAAGGACTCTTGACTTAATTAATATAAAAGAAAAATGAGTGAACAACATTAGTCTACCATTTTTGTAGACTAAATTACTAAAGCAAGTTTACTTAACAAAGAATCTGCTATTCTTTTTCCATAAAAAAAGACCGTTCATTGCTGAACGGTCTTTCGCCTCTTCAAAAAATACTGACAGCCTATACCGGTAAAGGTCTTTGAATACGATCATTACTTCCGCCATCGCTTTTGTTTGCTTCAGGCGGGCAACCCTGATGTATGATCTGCAGGAACTGCATCTTCATCGCCAGACCATAGAGAGTCAATGGCTCTTTCGGCTCTTTTAAAGGCAATGTTCTTTTTGTAAACAAACCATCTTTCTCCAAAGACGCTCCTTAACATATTATCAAGTTTCCTGGCAACGATCAAATTCCATGCTCCTTTGACCTTGTCGGTAAAAGATGCCGACAACGCGCGATAACTAACAGAATATCCGTGCGTGACATACTGTATATAATGCCAGTAACCTGATGGAATGAACAATGTATCACCGGGCTCAAGGATACACTCATACCCTTCCGCGTACCTGAGTGCTGGAAATTTTTCAAAATCAGGATGACGAAGGTCAACAATTCCGTGAAAATTAAATGGCAACCGGTAAAGGAGGTCTGATTGATCGGGAGCAAACAACCACACTTTCTTCCTCCCTTCGAATTGCGTAAGAAATACATGACTTCTGTCAATATCATAATGCAAACGAACGCTGGAACCTGCACCGCCAAAAAACATTAGTGGTAAAGAAGAAAGAAAATTCTTCGCGAGTATACGAGGGCGGATCTCTTTGCGCAACTCTGGCTTATCCAGCAGCAGATTGAATAAGAAAAGCCGCTGCTCTGACGGGCCGTCACTGATATCATCAAGATAAGATCCAAAAGTTGTTTGCGCCACGGGAACACTGGTTACCTTATCCGGGTCGCTGTTCTCCGCTCCATGAACAGATACCGGTCTGTCTCCGGCTTTCTCTTTAAAATAACTATAATTCCATCTGTGAAGAGCAGGGCAATCTTCAATAAACCCTTTGATCACGACAGGCTGTGCCGGCTGGATAAACTGCCTGCGAAACTGCCTGATAGAAATGTGCTGAACAAAAGGAATTGACTTTAACTGCATGATCCTGTTTTAAATTTATCCTGGTATCCCATTGCAAATATAAGGGCTTTAATTATATTTGTCTACCATTTTGGTAGACTTATAATCTCAGTCTGCATAACTGAATACTCCTCTGACGGCTAACCATTCACCCAAAAATTCAACCATGGCAACATTTGTTACCAGGATCCAGCTGGAAGAAGGAACGTCCGCGGACTATCAATTGCTAAGTTCTTTGCTTAAGAAAAAAGCCTTTATCGTGCTCCTAAAGGAAAAAGGGGGTGCTAAAAATCGGAATGAACGGGATAGGACGTTTGTAACGCAGGGAACAATCAGTAACATTACTCAAACCGTGCTGAGTGCTGCAAGAAAAACCGGGCGCACCTTCTCTTTTACTGTGATCAAACAAAAGAGCTGGCATTAACTATTCTTTATTTGATGTCCGGAGGAGCAAATAAAATCCCTCCGAATAAGAGGTAAGCTAACAACAGTGTCCAAACAAGATTAAATACCTGAGCACCTATAAATGCCAGAGCCGGCCTGCCTCTTTCCATTTTGACAAGATCAGAGAATCTGGCTTCAAGACCTATTGATACAAATGCAAGAGCAAACCAAAGCGTGCGTAATCCATTTAACACTCCACTTATTTGCTTTGTGGTTTGTTCAGGAACTGCGAAAGAAAAGATCAACGACGCAGCCATAAAGCCAATTACGAATTTCGGGAATCGCTCCCAAATGATCTTTAGTCGCGGCCCACTCTCACTATTCTGCGTCTGCTTCTTTTTAATGATCCACCATGCTGAAATAAAAAATGCAGCAAAACCGATCAACACATTCTGGGAGAACTTTACGATCACCCCCGCCTTGGTTGCCACCGGTCCCACAAGTTGCGATGCCGCCGTTACTGATGCAGTGGTATCAAGAGTTCCTCCAAGCCAGGCACCCCCAACTAGTTCAGGGATTCCAAAATTCCTGATGATCCATGGCTGCAGGATCATCATGGGAATTGCCACCAATAATACAAGGGTCGTAACATAAGAAAGCTTTCTTTTGTCACCTCCAATCGCTCCGCTGGCTACGATAGCCGCAGAAACTCCACAAATAGAAACTGCTGAAGCAAGAATGACGGCAAATTCATCATCCACATTAAGCTTCCTGGAAAGCCAGATCGCAAAAAACCAAACAACGGCTACAACCGCCAGTGCCTGCAATAGACCGGGTAATCCTGCTTTCACAACATCAGTAAAAAGAATGCTGGTCCCCAGGATCACCAGTCCCGTTTTAATGAAAAACTCAGAGCGTGCTGCTTCTTTTATCCAGGCCGGAAGAGTAAAAAGATTACTGATAAGCAACCCGGTCAGCAACGCAAAAACAACATATTCCACTCCATAATAGCTTGCGTTTTTATTACCTGCAAGTATAAGCGAAATGACCGCCAGCAGATAGATGAACAGAAAACCTGCGAGATAGCGACGGATCCTGCCCTTTAAGAAAAACACAGCTATCGAAGACAGCAGCGCAAATACAACACCGGCTAAGAGTGGGAAAAGAAGATTTGCAGGAGTAAGAACTTTATCCATCAGCTCGCGTGGGCTGGTCCATTGATAAACGGCAGCAGGAAACCTGAACGAAGGCCAGGCGAATGCAATAAAAAGGGCAGCAGTGATCAGTATCCCACTGATCACTGCTGCCCAAACATCTTCCGATATCCGATTAAAAAAAGACTGATCTGTATTTTTTGTACCTGGTGACATTCAGTCTGGCCGCTTCATTTTATATTAAAGTTAGTAAGTCTGTGTTATCAAAACGAGTATCTCACTGTAGCACCAAACGTTCTCGGATCACCAAGTACAGATGCATAATGACCGGCATTACCTCCCGCAACAAGCAATTGCTCATGATAGTCCTTATTGAAGATATTCCGTGCCCAAACATATGCTGATAACCCCTGAGTCGCTTTGAACCCGATCCTTCCATTGAATAATGCATAGCCAGCTACGTTCAGATAGGCTGAAGGAGATGCACTGGAAGAAAACGATGAACGGGAGAATCCATCAACAGCGATAAAGAATTTCGAAACATTTCCAAGAAACACGGCCGGCGTGGTAAACTCCCCGCCCAGGGACCCTGCCCATTTGGAAATACCAGGCAACCTGCTTCCGGATACATCTTTAAAAGACACGGCAGCGCCGGTCTCCTCCAAAGGCAACGGAGCGTTGGTAAATCTCACATATTTCCCATCGGTATAAGCAAGAGCGCCAAAGAATGAAAAATGATTGCCTGCCCGAAGGTTTGCGTCAACTTCAACGCCTTTGACGTTCACCTTATCTGCGTTAGCTATATACCCGCGATTCACACCAAGCTCAGCTGTCTGCACATTGGTCTGATAATCTTTAATGTCCGAATTATGGAATGTAACATTAAAAGTAAAATTATCGAACGGCGTTGTTTTCACACCTACTTCATAATGTTTATCATATTCAGGCTTGATCACAGCCAGATCCAAAGCAGGCTGTCCGCCAACGGTAGGCAACCCTGCCACATTCACCCCAACAGGTTTAAAGCTGGTTGAGTACGTAGCGAAAACATTGATCCTTTTATTCGGACGATATGCAGCAGTCAACTGCCAGGTTACATTATTCTCATGCGCAGAAGATTCATACGCCTGGCTGCTGTAAACACCGTTTTTCAATGCTACCAATTGCGGATCATCAGTTTGCAGACCACCAGCGGCTACACGATTATATAATACATCTTTCTCATCGTAGTTGTAACGTATACCGGGAAGAATGTGCAATCCATTCAATACTTCCCAATCAACATTCGCAAAAACAGCCGCACTTAATGATTTAATAGAAGAGTTGGTATAAATGCCGTAACCTTCAAACAACCCCGGCGTTTTCCAGAGATTGCTGGTAGAGCTTTGAGAGAAGCGCCACTGTGCATTGCCAGATTCCTCTGTTCCCGTGATCTTCACTTCCTGGCCAAGGAGAAACACCCCGATAACTCCACTCAGTTTGGAATTGATCTCACCGGCATAACGGAACTCCTGTGACCAGTTCTTATGCTTTGCAGGGTTCTGAGATTTAGCCAGTGCCTGTAAGCCGGTAAAGTCCCTGTCATTTGAAGGATCCCAATTCCAGAATCTGTATGCCGTAGTCGAAGTCAGTGTGCCCGGGCCGATCTTTATATCAGCATTTGCGGATACACCACCAAGATCATTACCTGATCTCCACGGCGTATCATGATCCACTACCCTGTCAAATGCATTATAACTTGGCGGGGTATAATTCAGATCAGCTATGATCGCATTGAACTGACGGTAGGCTGCGCGTTGAGTTGTTGCAACACCCGCAAGCACCTGGGCGTAACCATTAGGACGTTGGCGGGAATAATCACCAGAGAAAGTAATAGCCACATTCTCGGAAGGCTTATACAACAATTGACTTTTCAATCCAAGGTTGTTGATATCGTTGATATACTGCTGCGTGCGTTCGTTATACACCGTTCCATCGCGCTGCGTTCCCGAGAAAGAAAAACGACCAGCCAGTTTTTTTGTCAATGGCCCGGTGATAGAAGCTTTCGCCTGTACAAACCCGTAATTACCATAGCTGACCTCAAAAGTACCTCCGGGTTTAAAACTGGGTTTACGTGTTGTTATATTAAAAGCACCGGATGTAGTGTTCTTTCCAAACAGCGTTCCCTGAGGACCACGCAATACTTCTATCTGTTCAACATCTATAAAATCGAGTGTGGCAACAGCTGGCCGTGCGATATAAACACCATCAATATAAAAGCCCACACCGGGATCCAGACCATCATTGGTCAGACCGAATGGAGATCCGATTCCGCGGATATTCACACCGGTATTCCGGGGATTAGACGTATACATCTGCACAGACGGAACAACTTCTTTAATACGCGTCACATTAAAAGCGCCGGCTTCATCGATCTGCGCTCCGCCTACTACTGAAATAGGGATAGGAACATCCTGCAGAACCTCCCTGCGGCGACGTGAGGTAATAATGACCGTATCCTGCTGATACAATGCTTGCAGCACAACAAGCAGATCATTCGTCGCGCTGCTTTTCACGGCCACTTCAGTGGGACGATATCCTACCGATGTTACTACCAGTGTAAATGGATACTTCTCAGGAAGGGTTATAGAAAACCGGCCGGTAGAATCCGTACTGGTTCCCGCGGAACCATTTTTCACGGACACTGAAGCAAAGGGAACACCCTGACTTCTTTCATTCACCACACGACCTGATAGCTGCGCAAAAGCAGCAGCAGGTATAAGCAAAATGATGGAGAGAATTAAACGATTCATGGTTTGGTTTGATTATACAAAGTCTACCTAAATAATAGACTAATTAAGCAAAAAAATATCGGTCCATAGGATCACAGCCGGATCAGTGGGAAGCCATACAACATCGCTCCTGTTCGTGAAGGGAAAGAATCATAAGTAAGGTTTTTGATTTACTGCAATGTCGTTTAGTTAAGGATTTTCCCGAAAGTTCATTCGATGGCCCATGACCGATGGCCGTTGGCCGAAAATACATATACGTACTTGTGTCAATACCCTATACCAATAACTTTCATCCTAATGCGGCATTCGGCGATCGGCCATCAGTCATCGGCCATCGAGCTAGTGTAGGAAGATCTCTTAACTAAACGACATTGGATTTAAATGGTTGCGCAAACTTAACTGGGAAGTTTTAGTCCACCAAATTTGTAGACTTTATTTTTGACAGTTTTTATTTTACCCGGCTTTCCACCTGCCGTGATTTGATTGTAAATCGCTCAAAACCCTGGCTCAGGAACGGATCGCAACCCGCGGACTTACGGACAGATAGGGCATAGACAGCGTCCCTGCAATGGCTGCAAAAAAGAGCCGTTAACCATCTCTTGATCAGCTACCACCAGTATCTTCAACGGCGGAGATCATCTCTATTTTCCGAAAGCTCATTTCAAATCATTCAGCAGCAGACGCATCAGGGATTCTGCCGCGAGTTGACTTTTGCGTAGTATAAATTCCCGCGAAGTATTATCACCGATCTCATACACCAGTGCTTCTGTGCCATAGGTCTTAAAAAAATAACTGAAAGAGGTATAGGTTGGACCATCAGAGTATAATGGCTTAATATTGGGAACATACCCGGGAATTGAATGCTCAAAGTTCTTCAGCCATGATTGGGTTAGTCCCGGTAACAATCCTTTCAGCTGCGGATCTACTATATAAAAAATATCCTCATGGGTTGAGTGAAAGTCCAATGCGAACCACAATTTAACCGGCGCTGTTATCTCTTTTCTTAAAAAATCGCTTACCGCTTTTGTTTCGGGCTGATTAAACGCATGCCAGTCCCGGTTAAGATCAACGCCGCCGGAATTGTGCCTCCAGAAACCCTCATCTACTCCATCAGGATTCATTTGAGGCACAACATAAAGTAAAAACCGTCGCCGGAAAGCGAGAGCCAGAGAGTCATCTTCACCTATCCTTTCGATAAAAGCTTGCTGGGCCAACTGTCCTGTCACTTCAGGCGGATGCTGCCGCCCTATCACCAGCAACCGATCTGCACTTTTCAGATTGCCGATACTCAACACTTCGATCTTTCTTCCAAGATGACTAACCCCGATCGTTTGACGCAGTGCTCCAGCCTTCTTCACGATACCTGAAATCCATTCATCCGTTTCCCTGGAGGTCAATAATTCCTGCGCAGCAATCCAGGTCGTATCGCGATCAACTTCCAGTTTAAATGAGTAGCCACCGGAAGTATCAAGCTGCTGATCAGCCCGGTCCGGCACCGCAGACCTCCAATCCCTTCCATTACTACTCAGTCGCGGAGTGTACCGATGCCGCGCATTCTGATAAGTCAGCCTCAACGTAATGGAGACCGGGGTCTTTGACCAAACTTTGAAGGCATACCAGGGACTTGCATTGACCGGTGTGTTTTCCGCAGCGATCAATAGCGTAAACGTTGAATCATTCACCCTGGCCACACCATTTAACCGCGCACCGGTGAAATCGTTCCGAAAGAATACGTTCGCACCAGGAAAAGAAAATACTCCTTTCCATTGGTTCAATACAGGGCGGGTTTCGGTAGACACCCCTTTGATCGGCCCCTGTCCTTCAAACTTACCTGGCAACTGCCCATGCGCTACCAATGATAAAAAGGGAAATATCAATACAAGTTTGTTCATTACTCCAGTTGGTTATAATAATATAGTCTACAAATATAGTAGACATAATCTGTTTTAACCTAAATAGGTTCCACAGGTCTCATAGGTTCCATAGGTTTAATAGGTTCACTGGGGTTCATAGGTTCTATACGTCGATATGTCGTAAAAGGTTTGGTAAAGGTTTGGTAAGTGCAGGGGGTATGCCTTCCCGGGGGGCGGGTTAATATACCCGTCGTGCGCTACGATCCTTTGGCCGATGCGCACGCCAGAACACGTTCACTTCCCCACGCGCTGACTCATTCACCGCCGCGCGCAGGCCAGAAATGGGCATACGACAGCAACCGCATTACTGCGTTTGACTGTCGTCGCCCACTTTTCAATTGTATCATTCCACATTTCCTATCTCATTCTTCTTTTTTTAATCATAGATGCAATAAAAAAAACGCACCGCCCTTTTCAGGACTGCCCTCCTCCACCAGTCCTGAAAATGACGGTGACTAAGAAATTTCTCTGTTGTAAATATCGCTTCATGCAAAAGGAAATCCATGGGAAAAACACAGGATCTTCGGGGAAAATGACGGAAGTATGGCGGTGAATAGACGATCGGCTACATAAGCGGAAGAATTCATCCGCCCAAGTCTTCCACCTGATCCGTGCTAACATCAGCCAGCCTGATCCCGCATAGAGTTTCCCGTATTACTCTGCTGATCCCGGAAAAGAAATGATCCTATCCTTCAGATAGCTGCCAATAAAAAACCAGGCTATCAAGCCTGGTTCATAAATTAGGGTATACGGAAAAATAACGGGTATTGATCAATCTGCTAAGATCAGTTCAACAAGGCCTGTACAGAAGAATAGACCTGTTCGCGGCTGAACGGCTTCTCAAGGAATCCATCGGCACCAGCAAAAAGAGCTACATCTTTTACGGCAGAAGCATGAAATCCGGAGATCATCAGGATCTTGATATCAGGATGATTAGAACGTATATAATTGATAAAGTCTACGCCAAAGCCATCAGGCAATTTGTTATCCAGCAGAATAAGATGAGGCTTTTCTTCGGCCAGATATTCTTTAGCGGCAGCCAGACTGCGAACATGCTCCAGGTCTATCTCATCCTTTTTCAGCATGATATTCAGCAGTAAACATATATCTCCTTCATCTTCGATGATCAGGATCTTCTTGGACTCCACAGTGGTGGTTGAGTTAAGCATATTGAATGGTTTGTCAACACACTAAAAAATCTGTGCCAGAATTTCAATAATATCCGATCCGCCACTGCAGACAAGTCCATCAGCGGCAATCATCGCTTATCCCGAAATTTTGTGGCAAACTTTCCCCAAAAAGGTTTTGTAAACCCAACGTCGGAACCGATCAGTCCGTATTCTTTTTCAGCTTGCGGATCTGATGCCGTACCGGGCTGATGGCCCATCTGATCGTACGAGAGAAACGTCCATTGGTTGGGTAGCGTCTGTTACTCGTCATGTTATTAAACAAGAGGGCGACTATCAGCAGTATCAAGACCCCGGAGAGAACCGGAGAAAGCACATAAAAATACCCGAGCGTTTTGATCTTCTCTGAACCGATAACAGCGATCAAAGCGGTCGCCCCGCCAGGAGGATGAAGTGTTTTCGTTACCTGCATCGCAATAATAGAAACGGAAACCGCCATCGGCGCGGTGATCCAGATCAGCTCCGGCAGGAGCTTATACACGGTAACACCAACCAGGGCGCTGATCACATGCCCACCGATCAGGTTTCTTGGTTGAGCAAGCGGGCTTTGGATCGCGCCATAGATCAATACACTGCTCGCCCCAAATGATCCGATCAGAAACACATTCTCCATAGAAGAAAGAAAACGGCTTTGAATAAAGGCAATAAGCCCTACGCCAATAAAAGAACCGGTAAAAGACCAGAATTGTTCTTTAAAATCCAGCAGTGTCTCTTTGTACACAACATACCTGCTGATCCTTAACCCACGACTGATATACTTTTTCATCCGGTATCTTTTGATCCGGGTGCAATTTAAGCATTATAGAAAAGGAGGTCCAAACTGCCATGTAAATGGAGAACAGCCATCTACATGTTTTTGCAATAGCGTGGCAGAAGATCTGTTCCAGCTATACCCAATCGCCCTGAAACCCGCAACCCTCCAGAGCCTGCAATAAAGGCCCGCGCAAAAATATTTTCTGACCACTATTGTGATAATGGAAAATTCAATTTAACTTTGAAATACAAAGTACTTTTAGAAGCAACACAGATTGCGTAGACATAATTTGTATCTGGCTGATTATTAATAAACAACAAAACACAACGTCATGATTCATAAACCCACTCCAACCACCATCCAGGATACAACCCTTTCACAGAAGCTTTCTATCTCTTTCGGGATTGTGACAGTCGCCGCGGGACTGATCAACACCTTTTGGGGAAATGACAGCCTTTTCGGCATATTCCTTATCCTGCTGTCATTTGCATTTTTCCCCTTTTCCACGCGCATCCTTTTCCGTATGACCGGTTTCGCGATCCCCGGCGTCATTAAAATAGTACTGGCACTCTTTATTGTTTGGGTAACACTGGGAGTAGGGGAGATCTTTGCCAAGATCGGGTTGATGATGAAAGATCTCGGATAAAAAACATTCCGGAAATGGTTTCACCGGGTAGAACAGCCGGTGAAACCAATACAGATCATCCCTTCACATCAGCAATAGAAGCGCCAAAATTGATGTGCAATACATTGCCATTGGATGTAACCAATGCCGGAACCGATTTTACACCCGCAGCTTCCGCCTCTCCGATCCTGCTGCTCACCTCTCCCAGGTGAACGATCTCCACCTTCTCCGCTCCTATCAATTCCACTATATCATGTTCCGCACTAATGCATACAGGACATCCTGCATGATAAAAAACTGACTTTGCCATATTAAAAATTTAGAGCTAAAAAAAACGAACTGTTATGTTCATCAATGAATCTCAAAATTATTTTACATTTGGATCAGACAGGTGATACAGTTTTAACAAAAACAGATAGTCCAGATGCTGAGACCGTGGAAGCTTTCCATTACTATTGATCCCAAAGCAGGAAAGGCAGTGTATCTCCAGATTGCGGACGCGATCATTTCAGATATACAGTCCGGCAGATTAAAACCAGGTGATGCGTTACCCGGCAGCAGAACACTCGCACATGATCTTGGGTTAAACAGAAATACGATCGTAGAGGCATTGAATGTTCTGCTCAATGAAGAATGGCTTGTATCCAACGAACGGAAGGGTACATTTGTCGCAAATACCCTACCCAGCCAGACCAGGAAAAGAAAGGCCGATATCCAGCCTGCATCAGTCACAGAACCCGTTTCCCCTGTTCGCATCAGCATCGATGATGGTCATCCTGATTCGCGTATTGCACCGGTAGATGAGCTCGCCCGTGCCTATCGCCAGATCTTCAAACAAAAAGCCCGCTGGCAAATGATGGGATATGGCGACGCAATGGGCTCTCCCGGCTTTAGAAAAGCGATCGTCAATATGCTCAACCAGCAGCGCGGGATGCAAACAAATGAACAACTGGTCTGCATCACCAGGGGAAGCCAAATGGCTATGTACCTGGCTGCACATGTACTTATAGATGAAGGCGACTATGTAATGGTAGAACATCCCGGTTATAAACCCGCCTGGAAAGCATTCGAAAAAGCGGGCGCAAAACTTCTTGCCGTTCGCCTCGATGATGAAGGCCTGCTGATCGACGATGTACTCCTGCACCTCAATTCAGGAAAAAAGATCAAAGCCATTTACACTACACCGCACCACCAGTATCCTACCACGGTCACGCTGTCCCTGCAAAGACGAATGCAACTGATACAGCTTTCCAATCAGCATGGCTTTACGATCATCGAGGATGACTATGATAATGAATTCCACTTCGGTTACAGGCCCGTACTGCCGCTTTCCAGTTTCAGTGAATTGAAGAACTATATCTATATCGGGACCATGAGCAAGGTCGTTGCAGCATCACTGCGCATTGGCTACCTTTCAGGCAATGACAAAAAACTGATCGAAAAAGCTGCTTCGCTCAGGCAGCTTATAGACGTCCAGAGTGATGCGATCATGGAACAGGCAATACTTCAACTGATCGAAGACGGTACGATCAAAAGACATTTGAAGAAAGCAACAACCTACTACCGAAATAAGCGTGAACTAACCGAAACTCTGCTCAATAAACACTTAAGCAATAAGGTCAGTTTCCGCACACCCGACGGCGGGCTTGCTTTCTGGATCGAACCTTATGCAAAAGTCAACTGGGAAGACATTGCCCTGAAACTTCAGAAGAAAGGGATCAGGATCATCACCCCGGCCAGCTATAGCCTTGCAAAACCCGTGAATGGTTTCAGATTTGGATATGGATCCCTCACAGAAAAGCAACTGGAAGAAGGGATAAAAGCACTGGCAACATTGCTCTGATATCACCACTATCAACGGTATCTTCTTCATCAGAAATCATTAGAGGTCCCGGTATTTATTTTCTCCGGAAAATGCGATCGCCGCTGAGTTGTATCAGCGGCGATCGTAAAACATTCTCTGTTTAAGCTTTCCTATCACTTTCCTTCCAGTAATGCTTTGAAAGACGGATCAGTGGATGAAGAATAAGGATAATTTGCAGCAGCGGTCCCGCGCTGTTTGTTAGGAACTGCACTCATGCTGAAGTTCAGCGTACCTCCCTTTTTCAGTTCGAAGTGATTCAGCCAGTTATTTGACCAACTCTTTCCGTTAAGGGAAACAGACTGAACATAACGATTCGCGGCATTGTTAGCCGGCGAATTGATCACCAGTTGCTTTCCACCTTCCAGTGTAACTGTTACTTTTTTAAACAGCGGAGCTCCCAGTACATACTGATCTGTGCCCGGGCATACCGGATAGAATCCAAGCGCAGAGAATACATACCAGGCAGACGTCTGACCATTATCTTCATCACCACAATAACCATCCGGTGTTGGCTTATAAAGACGGTTCATCGCCTCGCGTGTCCAGTACTGCGTTTTCCAGGGTTCACCTGAATAATTATAGAGATAGATCATATGCTGAATAGGCTGATTGCCGTGAGCATACTGGCCCATGTTCATGATCTGCATTTCCCTGATCTCATGGATCACACCACCATAATAGCTATCATCAAAAACAGGCGGCATATTGAATACTGAATCCAGCATACCGGAAAATGCCTTGTTCCCACCCATTAATTGTTTCAACCCTTCAATATCCTGGAACACGCTCCAGCTGTAATGCCAGCTATTGCCCTCTGTGAACGCATCACCCCATTTGAATGGATTGAATGGTGACTGAAATGTTCCATCCTGGTTTTTACCACGCATCAGTTTGGACTGCGCATCAAACAGGTTGCGGAAATTCTGAGAGCGTTTTGCGTAGAGCTGCAACTCTTCTTTTGGTTTGCCCAACGCTTTTCCAAGCTGATAGATCGTGAAATCATCGTATGCATATTCCAGCGTACGTGCGGCATTTTCATTGATCTTTACATCATACGGCACGTAGCCAAGGCGGTTATAGTACTCAACACCTTTGCGGCCAACAGCCGTCATAGGACCTTCATTATTCGCACCATGTTTCAATGCTTCATAAAGCGTATTGATATCATACCCGCGCAATCCCTTGATGTAGGCATCAGATACCACAGAAGCAGAGTTGTTCCCAACCATGATGTCTGCAAATCCGGGGCTTGACCATTCAGGAAGAAATCCTCCTTCTTTATAATCGTTGATCAGTCCCTCCTGCATTTCTTTATTGATCTCCGGGTAAAGGAAATTCAACAAGGGATACAAGGCACGGAACGTATCCCAAAAACCTGTTCCGCCAAACATATAGCCGGGAAGCACCTGGCCGTTGTACGGGCTCCAGTGGATGACCTTACCGGCCGCATCAACCTCATACAGGCGTTGAGGGAATTGCACTGCCCGGTATAAGCAGGAATAAAAAGTTTGTGTCTGCTCAGGCGTACCGCCGTCAACCAGCACTTTACCCAATTGCTTATTCCAGCTTTCTTTGGATTTCTTCTTAGTTGTTTCGAAATTATCAGCACCGATCTCACGGTTCAGATTGATCTCTGCCTGTTCAAAACTGATAAAGGAAGACGCTATTTTGAAATTCACCTTCTCTCCTTTCGCTGTTTTAAAACCGATCACCGCTCCTGCATGATCAGCCGTTAATTCCAGGCTGTCTTTTACCAGCGTGCTATCGTGCCAGGTATAAGAAAGCGAAAACGCTTTATCGCTTTGAATAACAAAATAATTCTTGAAGTTGGTCAGTTTGCCACGGCTGTAGCGGGTCGTATAACCAATGATCTTTTTCTGTGCGGGGATCACTTTGATATAGGAACCGCGATTGAATCCATCGATCACAAGAAAAGAACTGTCTGTTGCCGGATAGGTGACCTGGAACTGTGCCGCTCTTTCTGTGGTGGTAAGTTCAGCGGTCACATCATGATCCGCCAGGTAAACGCTGTAGTAGTATGGTTTTGATACCTCCGCTTTATGCGAGAACCAGCTTGCGCGGTCATCCTGCCGGAAGCTCAGGTGTTTGGTCACCGGCATGATGGAGAACTGACCGTAGTCATTCATCCAGGGTGATGGTTGATGCGTTTGTTTAAAACCCCGGATCTTATCGGAAGCATATTGATAGGCCCACCCATTCCCCATCTGGCCGGTCTGCGGCATCCAGAAATTCATTCCCCAGGGTACGCCGATCGCGGGATAAGTATTGCCATTGGAAAGACTGGGTTTGGAATCTGTACCCATCAGCGGGTTTACCTGCTCAACCGGATCAATACGTCCGGCAAGCTGTGCAGATGCCGCGAATAAACCGCAGCATGCTGTCAGAGCGAGAAAGATTTTTTTCATTGAAATAAACAAAGGTCTTCTTTAATGATTTTGCTAAGCTCACAGAGCCCGAAACACGATTTCAGGGCGTAAAATTGGGCAATTCTGTGGGGTTGATCAAAAAAGAATGAGAGGAAGGTTATTTCTGGCCAATGTCGTTAAGTTCAAAGAATTTTACTATATCAGACCGAGGGCCGATGGCTGATGGCTGATGGCCGATGGCTGATGGCCGATGGCTGATGGCCGATGGCTGATGGCCGATGGCTGATGGCCGATGGCTGATGGCCGATGGCTGATGGCCGAAATCAAAGAACAAACAGGGAATCTCTTGCGCCTGTCTAAATCTCCAGATGGAAGATGCCTGCTTTTTGGGGAACTATCAACTGCGGAGCCCGGCCATCGACCAACGGTCATCGGTCATCGAACAAACCCCTACCTTAACGACATTGACCGGCCCGGCTTGCCTTTCTTCCGTTCCGTCAGATCCGGATTCTCCTTTTTTTATAAATCCCGATACTACTTTTTTTACCAGGTTCACGGGGATCGCAAAGCCATAGCCGGCATATGATCCGTTGGCGGACAACATCGCTGCGTTAATACCGATCAGTTTTCCATCAGCAGACACCAACGCTCCCCCACTGTTGCCGGTATTGATCACCGCATCTGTTTGTATAAAATCCTCCACCGGATTGCTGCTGTGTTTCGTATTGATGCCTATCGAACGTCCTTTCCCGCTTACGATACCCGCCGTAACAGTTGCATCAAGCCCAAGCGGATATCCGACCGCCAGCGCCCATTGCCCTGTTTTTACAAGGTCGGAATTGCCCATCGTGATCACAGGAAGATCATTCGCGTCGATCTTCAGCAAAGCAAGGTCTGTTGCCGGATCGCGGCCTACGACCGTTGCTTTATGTGTTGAACGATCAGACAGCGTGACGATGATCTCATCCGCCAGCGTACCATCAAGATCACTGACAAGTACATGATTATTGGTAACGATATAGCCGTTAGCCGTCACGATCACCCCGCTCCCCGACGCACGCTGCTCCGGCAACACATTTGGCTTGATGCCAAAGAAGTTCTCAAACATGTTCTCAACATCGTTCTTCTTCTGCGGTTGTGTATTGTCCGCATTGCGTTTTTTTATGCTCGCCTTAATATGAACAACGGCCGGCAGCACCATTTCCGATGCTTCCGTAAAATCAAATGGCGACATAATATTATTTACCGAGAATCCGGCATATGAGGAAGACACATCAGGGAGGATCAATTCAACTTCTTTGCTTTTTTTAGAAAACATATCGTGCATACTCAAGGTCAACAGCGCCGTAACCACGCATAACAGGAAGTTTATAAGCAGTTGTTTGTATTTCATAAAACAGTTTGTAGTTGTGATTTTCAACATACAAACCGAAAGTACTAACCTTTTCGTACTTCTTCTTCCCTTCTGCACATCTTAACGTTTCATATGGACAGTTGAGCTTCTTTGCATACCAGATTGTCGGATTTTTTCTATCCCGCGCTTCCCTGTCAGACTAGTTTTGCATCACGATCAGTATATATCATGTCCCGAAAAATTCAAAACATACATATTCTGTCAGCAGTCATTCTGCTTTGCTTTGTGAGTTTACCAGTCATAAACCTTGTTCTCTCATTTATTGTTGATCTTCCCCGGACGATGATCACCCAAAGACTGGAACAGGCAGATCATTCATGGTTGATCGTAGTATTGCTGACAGCATCCACCATAAGTCACCTGGTGGCGGCCCTAAAGCTGAAGCATCAGTGGTGCCACAAACAGGTTGCAACCCGTCAATGGGTAAGATTATTTGCAGGATTTTATGGCGCCGCTTTTTTATTGATACATCTTGTATGTGTATCCGCCGGAAGGCTGATCTCAGGAACTAAAACCAGCTTTTATACGGGTATGGAAGGCATGAATACTGATCCGTTACAGATCGTATTCGTGATATACGTAGTGTTGTTCACAATATTCTTTTCTATGCAATTTATTTACTCGGGCTATACGAGATTTTTCAACTTTTTGTCAGGCATCACAAATAATAAAGCCGGATTACTTCAATGATGACTTCTTACAGATGAACTTACGGAGCGCGCATTTCCGGCGTAAAATATTTCAGCACAAAAAAATCATCACAAGTCCGACAGACAGGAGCCAGCTCTTTTGCTTTCCAGCGAATGAAAAGCTGCACACCGGAATTCACCCGTGTTTCTTTCACTTCCATTACAGGAACCTGTTGACGCTCTTCGACCACCGGTTTATTATGCCACAGTGCTGCATACATATTCCAAAGGACATTGAACACTTCTTCATCTTTTAATTGTCCCTCCTTCAGCATTGTCATTGCTTCTCCGACAAAAGCCCTGTACATCCAGAATTGGCGGAACTCTTTTGGTAAATCCTGGTACACTTTAGAACCGATCTTTGAAGCCCGGGCCATCCGTCCGGCATACATCCGGGTGTTCTTAAACTCCGGGCTTTTGAGCACACGCTTCCGGCTGAGCGGGCTCCGTACGCGCATGCGGATCTGCTCACCTACTTTGTAGAGAGTGATGAAGTCGAAACGGCCCACAAGCTTTAATGGATTCCGGGAGATAGCCACTTACAAATGCTTTACCTGAAGTTCGGTAATTTCTACCTGAACAGAAGGATGCCGGGAACAAAACAATTTCCCAAAGAGGCCATTTTCCTTTTACCATCTGCATCGCCTGCGTTTCTTTCGTCAGGGCATCCTGGTCGAAAAAAGATCGGTTTTGGGTGAAAAGGCCAGATTGAGCAGCGTATAACTTACTGGTTATGCGGGGCTTGGAAGGCGTTAGTGGAGGGTTTGCCCAGTTCTTGTAGTATCTTAGTGGATGTTTAAAGCGCATTTTTAAGGGTTTGGGAAATGATGCCCCGTCGGGGATCTTACCCACCCAATGCCGGTATCTTAAAGAAGAAGGTAGATCCCCGGCCCGGTTCGCTTTCCACCCAGATGGTTCCATCATGCCGGGAAATGATCTCGGCGGACAGGTAAAGGCCGATCCCGAACCCGGAAACAGACTCGCCCCTGTCTGCCTCAACCCGGTAATACTGTTCAAACAATCGTTCACGGTGTTCATCATTCACGCCGATACCCCTGTCTGTTACGGATACCAATGCGTAACCCTCCTCATAGTGGCAGTTGATCGCGATCGGAGACCTGGCGGCTGAATATTTTGTTGCATTGCTGATCAGGTTATGCACCACTTGCGAAATCTTCTCACGATCCGCATTAACCTTCACCGCTACGCTGCTATAGATAACAGGGTGTGAAGTAACAGTTGTTGATGTTTCCTCTTCAATCTCCGCCAGCAGTTCCCTGATGTCAAAGACCTGCTTATCGATTCTCATTTTGCCAGCTTCAAGCCGGGATACGTTCAAAAAGCTATTGATCATCCCGATCATCTTCTTTACCTGTCGTACCGCTTTCACCAGGGTCCCGGAAACGACCGGATCCTGCTTTTGACCTGCGTGCTGCTGTAACAACTGCAGGTATAACTTCATCGATGCGAGCGGTGTTTTCAACTCGTGACTCACCATGGCGATAAAATCGTTCTTCCGCTGTTGCTCACGCTTTGGCTCTGTGATATCGATCAGTGTACCATTCAAACTTAGTGCGTTTCCTTCTTTATCAAAAAAAGCACGTCCCCTTTGCTTTTACCATTCTCGGCTCCGGCATTTCAGGATGAATGATCGAATATTCCGTTTCAAACTGACCACCGGATCCAAACTGAAGTGCCCGTGTAATACTATCTACAACTTTCTGACGGTCCTCCACCTGAATGGCATCCACTGCAAGGCTCAGCTTCATCTGGCTATCGCCGGGTAATCCGAACCATGACTTCAGTGTTTCATTCGCAGAAAACAGATCGGTACGGGGATCATAATAGAACGTTCCCATTTCACCCGCTTTCACAGCCAGGTTGAACATATCCTGTATACGGTCTGCCTCTCTTCGTTGAATGACTTTCTCCGTGATCTCTTCCAGGATCACTACCACACCGGTTATTTCTCCACTGTTTCCGCGCGTTGCCTGGTAAACGGAGTTTACATATGCCTGCCGAAGGCCGTCGCCATCTTTAAGCATTACGCTTATTTCATTATTGATCTTTGTGATCCCGGTTTCAAATACTTCATCCAGCCAGTTGTACACTTCCTGGCCTGCTAATTCCGGGCGTGCCTTATGATGAGGTTTACCCAGCACTTCTTCCGCCGTTCTTCCCCAGGCTTTGAGAATGGTTTCGTTCGCTACTTCAATGACATGTTCACGTCCTTTCAGTATGCAGATACCGATAGGAGCTTTATCCATGATACTGCTGAGATGGCTCTGGCTTTCCGCAAGCTTGTTGGTAGAGTCGAAAAGTGTTTCGTTGGCAGTTTTAAGTTCCCGGTTAACCAGTAGCATTTCCTGGTTTGAGGCAGCCAGTTCGAGGCGCAAACGTGTTTCGCTTGTGGCTTTCTCTGCGATCAGACGTTGCGAGCGCAAACGATCTGTAACATCTGTTGCTGTATGAAGAATACAGAGAGTATTACCGTTATCATCTGCGATAGCGCGGTATTCGTAATCAAAATAGAATGTTTGCAGCTTTCCATCTACTGCAAGATCCGCTGGGCGTCCTGTTCCCGAATGAGTTTTTCCGGTATGCCAGACGTTTTTCATCAATCCGACAAACGGTTGTCCTTGCAGTTCGGGAACTGCTGTTTCAAGCGTTTTACCTATCACACTGCGGTCTTTACCCCAGATCGCCAGCATTGCATTACTCGCAAAACGTATATGAAGATCCGGCGTAGTGTAAACGGCCACGGCATCTTTGGAAAGGGCGAGGATCTGTAATAATTGATGATCGTTGAATGACTCGTTTAGGTTTTGCATGCAATTGTTCAAAACTACGTTACACTGGCCGGAAACACAAATCGGGGTAAAAGATCAAGGCATGTGATGTCTGCTGGGTTGATCTTCGTTGAGGGATGATGGGAAGGGTGCTTTTTTCGACGGGAGCGTCGAAGACTCCGTTTACTTTTTTTGCCGGACGGGCAAGGCGTTTTTTTCCGAGGGGTTGCCTCAAAGACTCCGTTTACATTTTGCCGGAGGGGCAAGGCTTTTTTTCGACGGGAGGTCGAAAGACTCCGTTTACTTTTTTTGCCTTGATGCAAAAAAAGTAACAAAAAAAGATCAAGGCTGGGAAAAAATGGCTAAAAATGGGAGGATGTCACCTGCACCAAAAAAAACTCGCCGGGAAAGTATGATAAATTGATTGGCGTGCCGGCTCAGACAGTTTTTTGGCGCCTTCGCACACCTGCGGTGTGGCTCAGACGGTGCCAGCCTCCCATTTTCTTAACGCCATTTTTTCCAAGGCCGGGCGTTGAGAGAGGAGGAGGCGTTTGCGGAGAAGATTCGTTCTAGCTCAGTAGCTCTATCATAACTTGATGCTGGGGCGCACTTCATGAGAGAAAGAGACAAAACTTACAAGAACCGTGAGGTTGCGTTTATATAAAGGCCTTCTGCCCTCTTTGAGAGGGGGCGGCCTAGCGCAAATGGCGTTAAGAAAATTATGGGCGTAACCGACGAGCCGAAGGCGAGGGCGCTAAAATACTGTCTGAGCCGGCACGCCACTCAATTCAAAACTCTCCTCCGGCGAGTTTATTTTAGTGCCAGGTGCAGCCCATAATTTTTAGCCCCCGCATCGAGTGCGGGGCTGGCTATTTGCGCGTAGCCTTGATCTTTTTTTGTTACTTTTTTTGCATCAAGGCAAAAAAAGTAAACGAACCCTTCGACCTCCCGTCGAAAAACAGCGCCCTTGCCCGTCCGGCAAAAAATTAAACAGAGTCTCCGAAACAACGAAGAATCGGTTGCTACGAAGATTCGTGGTATCTCAGTTGCGGTATCACAAACTAACGTGTTCCTATTCTGATAAAAGACAACAACACTTGCAAAAACCGTAAGGTTACAATCCTGTAAAGGCCTCCTACCCGCTTTAAGAGCGGTGGCCTAGCGCAAATGGCGTTAAAAAAATTATGGGCGTAACCGACGAGCCGAAGGCGAGGGCGCTAAAATATTGTCTGAGCCAACACGCCAATCAATCCCAAACATTCCTCCGGCGAGTTTATTTTAGTGCCAGGTGCAGCCCATAATTTTTAGCCCCCGCATCGAGTGCGGGGCTGGCTATTTGCGCGTAGCCTTGATCTTTTTTTGTTACTTTTTTTGCATCAAGGCAAAAAAAAGTAAACGGACCCTTCGACCTCCCGTCGAAAAACAGCGCCCGCCCGGCGCCCTCAATACTTCACAAACTGCTTCGTCTCCACCATCACACCTTTCACATAAAAATTAAACCGATACGCTCCTGCCGGCAGGATCTCCACGTATACAGAATGCTGCCCGGGCTGCAAGGCAAACTCATGCAATGATTTTCCCGTGATATCGGTTATAGCCGCTGTTACATTCTTCGCCTGAATATTCAACAGTAATTCTTCATTCTCAAGATTTGTGTCAAACTGGAAAGAACTAACGGTGCCTCTGTCGTAGCGAACGCTCCTGGCAACAGAACAGCCCGTCCGGCCATCTTTGTTGACCTGCTTTACGCGGAAATAATTTGTACGGAAAAGATCAGCCCCTGTGAAAGTAAGATCATAGTTCACCTCGCCTGTAGCTCCGCGTTTTACTTCTACTTTGTTCACCTGGTTATAAGTGACACCGTCGGTGGAATGTTCGATAAGAAAGTGAGATGTACGGGTATCAGCAACGGTGTTCCAGTGAAGCATGACATCTTTCCCGTTCGCAAAGGCGCGGAATCCACCCCAGGTTATTTCAAGCGGATCTTTGGCGATCTTCACCAGCACTAACCTGTTACCTTTAAATGAATAGCTGAAATTGCTTGGCGCATGAACAGTCAGCTGCGGATAGCTTTTTCCTTTTTCAAGCTGCAATGCCTTTGCATTGATGATGGTATACTCTGTGTTAACAGAATCGGCGGCTGTATTCGTAACATTAATGGTAGCATCCGCAAGATCACTCAGGGAAGGGACAGTCAGTTGGTCATAGTTCACACCGGCCACCGCACCGGTTGTTGCGATCTCAATATTAATAACAGGTGAAGCAGGAATTCCCTTTCCGAGTGTGAGGTGCCCAGGTGATGCACCCGGGGAGATCACTCCTCCACTGTTTGCCCCACCACTGAATACAAAGGTACCCACACCACCGATCGTTCCACTGTTTTCAACCTTCACGCGGAATTCAACTACATGCTCTTTACCAACATTGATGATCGCGCCTTTGTTAATGATCCTTGCAGGATGTTTTTTATTTCCATTGCAGATCAGATCACCAGCCACGGCATTGATCTGGAACAATCCATTGTTTGTAAAAACAGTTGCACTATCCATCATAAGCTGGCCATCGATCCATCTGCAGGTCTTATTGTTCACGATCTGACAAGCGGCGAATGACCCGGCTCCGTTTCCCTGACCTCCTAAATGGATCGTGCCATTGTTAGAAAGCGATGCACTTAACAAACCATTATCCCGCAACGAGAACACACCCGTTTCTGTTACCTGGATTTTCCCCTCACCACGCAGCATTCCCTCTGCGCCAATGTACATACGGCCTCTGATCGTGATATCATCTCCGTCTCCATCATTAAGCTTCACTGCACTATTTTCGTTTTGCATAAGGACCAACGATGCATTTTGATCAATCACGACCTGATCGATCGAAAGACGTGCCGCCGCTATCCCGGATATAATTACACTGTCACCCGTCTGAATGGTTATTACGCCATCAGCTGATGCAGGAAAACGTTCCGCAGAGAGCCATGCCTTCTGATCGGGATCATATCGCTGCCATATCGCAACATCTGTCCATTGAGACACTTTACCAGCAGTATGGGTACGATAAGCATCCTGCGCAAAAACCTGAAAAGCCGGAACAAGCACTATGCCTGTGAAAAGCAAAGCAAGGATGGCCTTCTTCATATTGTACGGTTAAATAGTGGCGAATACAATACAACAGCAGCTTAGCTGAAGGATCCTTCACGAATAGATGGAGAATAAAACGCCTATAGTATTATGGGCAAAGTCTTTAAAGAGGATAGCAGGATCAACCGCTTAAATCTTACTACACAAAGTTTTTGCTGAGGATGAGAGGAAGGAGAATGCAAAATTAAAAACATAAACCAAGAATCCTAGTGTTTGCGCTCTGAAAGAGCGATATTTTATGTTATAGTAGTTGTACTATGGTTTGTTATTTATTGAGTGTTATTTGCTTATGGGGGAAGATAGTTTTTTTTCGACGGGAGCGCCGAAGGGCTCTGATTACCATTTTGCCGGAGGGGCAAGGCCTTTTGCTTTCGACGGGAGCGTCGAAAGACGCTGTTTACTTTTTTTGCCGGCGGGCAAGGCGTTTTTTTTCGACGGGAGGTCGAAACACTCTGTTTACTTTTTTGCCGGACGGGCAAGGCGTTTGTTTTCGACGGGAGGTCGAAAGACTCTGTTTACTTTTTTTGCCTTGATGCAAAAAAAGTAACAAAAAAAAATCAAGGCTGGGAAAAAATGGCTAAAAATGGGAGGATGTCACCTGCACCAAAAAAACTCGCCGGGAAAGTATGATGAATTGATTGGCGTGCCGGCTCAAACAGTTTTTGGCGCCTTCGCACACCTTCGGTGTGGCTCAGACGGTGCCAGCCTCCCATTTTCTTAACGCCATTTTTTCCAAGGCCGGGGGCGTTGAGAGAGGAGGATTCGCTTGCGAGGAAGATTCGTTGCATATCAGTTGCGGTATCATAGTTTGAAAAGGTGCTCTTCTATTGATACGTTTTATAATAAGAGAACAGAAAAACTTACTAGAACCGTAAGGTTACAATCCTGTAAAGGCCTTCTCCCTGCTTTGAGCCGGGGCGGCCTAGCGCAAATGGCGTTAAAAAAATTATGGGTGTAACCGACGAGCCGAAGGCGAGGGCGCTAAAATATTGTCTGAGCCAGCACGCCAATCAATTCCAAACTCTCCTCCGGCGAGTTTATTTTAGTGCCAGGTGCAGCCCATAATTTTTAGCCCCCGCATCGAGTGCGGGGCTGGCTATTTGCGCGTAGCCTTGATCTTTTTTTGTTACTTTTTTTGCATCAAGGCAAAAAAAGTAAACAGAGTCTTTCGACCTCCCCTCGAAAAAAAGCGCCTTGCCCGCCGGCAAAAAAAGTAAACAGAGTCTTCGAGGCAACCCTCGAAAAAAAGCGCCTTGCCCGCCCGGCAAAAAAAAAGAGTCTTTCGATGCTCCCATCGAAAAAAAAAACGTTGCCCCGCCCGCCTCCCGGCAAAAGCACGGCAGACATGGCAGGGCAACGTTGTAAACCGAAAAACCTTAGTGCTTGATCAGCTTCACTGTTTTCCTCTCTTTAGACGCTCCTTCAAATACCAGCAGGTAAGTTCCCGCTTTTAAGGAGCTGATATCTTTGGTCAGTCTTGTATTGCCAGGCGTGATGGCCCAGTTGTAAATGATCAGGCCTGCCGCATTCATCACTCTTACAGTTCGATACTCCGGACTGTCCGGCACGATCGTGATCATACCAGATGCAGGGTTCGGATAAACGACCCTGCCAGTCGTAACATCACCGGTATCATTGCCTGCACCACTTAAAAGCAACGAAGAGCTGCTATTGACCACCGAGTCTGCGGAACAGTTATCGATCATAAAATAATTAAACTTGAACGTACCGGATACAACATGTATCCCCGTATAACTTAATGCCGGCAGGGTAAGCGTATCGGTGATCGTTTGCCAGACACCATTGGTTGAAGGAATACTCAGAATTTTGTACGTAAAGCTGCTGTGCCCTATCCTTACCTGCGAAGTTGCAGTGGATAATATGCGTAAACTGATCCTGTATACTCCTGCTGCCGGTACATTCAATGTATTGTAAGCAAAATAATGCCCTGCGGCAAGACCGGTGAAGTTCTCACCACCGCCGATATCAGTACAGGTTTCAAGAACAGGCGCTGAATGACGGCCGGAGAAACTTTCCGCTTCATACTTGTTGTTCACGGAGCAGTTAACAAGCTGGATCAATGCAGCTCCTGACACTGTATCCGCAGAAGCTGTAACGGCATAAGATCCCGGAATGGTTCCAGCTATCAAAAAACCCGTGGAATCTATTGCGTTGCCGGTTCCATTCACAGCCCATTGAACAGGCGGAAGGTTTACCGGATTGTTTATACTGTCATAACCAGCTGCGCGAAATAAATACTGGCTCCCTGTAGCAAGAAGGATCGTATCAGGAGTTATCCTGATCGTAGCCAGCGGTGTTGGCGCCGTTGCACAGTTATCGATCCTGAACCAATTAAACTTAAAATTACCCGACACTCCATGAATACCGGTATAGCTCAATGCCGGCAGCGTAAGTGTATCGGAGATCGTTTGCCACTGCCCACCGGTGGAAGGCAGATCGATCAGTTTGTAAGTAATGTTACCATGACCTATCCTGATCTTTGCCGCAGCAGTTGTTGAGACTCTCAAACGGATATTGTATTTCCCGGCGGAGGGAACTTTAAGCGCACTGTAGGCAAACCATTTCCCTGTTGTTACATTTTCGAAATGCTGCGCTCCATCCACATCATTGGTTGTAATGGCCGTCAACCCCGCTGCTTTCGAAGACGCCGTCTCTGCCTCGTACCGGTGGTTCACCGTACAGGTGTAACCCGTTTGTAAAGACAAAGTACCGGATCGGCCTCCTGATGTAGCGGTAACAGAATAGGTACCGGGTGTAGGGCCGGCATTCATCAGGCCATTATTGGTGATCGTATTCCCGGCACCTGTTACAGTCCAGTAAACAGAATCGATCAACGGCACCTGCGCATCATACTGATCATATCCTTTTGCCGTGAATTGCTGCGATGCACCAACAGGAACAACCAGCGTATCAGGCTTGATCAGGATATAAGTCAACTCCGGCGTTCCAAGCACACGCACAACAGAAGTATCACTCAGGGGTCCGGAGGTTGCTGTCACGACATAAGTACCAGCGGAATCGCTTGTAAAAATTCCTGCCGCACTTACCTGGGCATGAACGCTGTTCACTGACCACACCGGAGATGGAGAGAGCATGATGAAGTTATTACCGGCATCGCGTCCGATCGCTTTCAATTGCAATGTCTCTCCTACCAGGATCCTTGCGCTATCCGGCTGTATGGCCATGCTTTGAACCTGGTGATCCGCAGCATTGACAAACTGAAGCCAATTGAAGTTCCAACCCGAAGCAGAGGATGTGATCCGGATGGTTTTCTGCCCTGGTCCGAATACGATCGGAGCGGAAACGACTGTTCTCCATGTCTGCCAGCCGCCGGTAGCAGGGATCTGAACAGCAGATAACACTGTCGTATCGATCCTGATATCTACTGCAGCGGCACTATTCGCTGCCACTCTGAAACGGATGCGATAAGCGGCAGAATCAGGAACGCTGATATCATATTCAAACCAGCTGCCTTTTCCGATATAGCTGACATTCAAGACACCACTTGTATCCTGTGTATTTTCCGTACAGCAAACATTGGTATTGTCAAATGCTTCAGCTTCTATCCTTGCCGGAACGGGCTTGTAGTTCGTCGCTCTTACATTAATGAATGTCGAGCCCGATAGCGTCACGGTATCGTGAGTAGCGGTTGCCGTCACCACACCACTGCTTTGGATAGTTGCAATACCTGTGCTGCTGATCGTATTTCCGGATCCCGTGATGCTCCATGTTGGTGTAACGCCATTCATCACGTGCCCATTCTGATCAAGCACCTTTGCCGTGAATGGCTGGGTTTTACCAGGAAGTACCGATATATCACCGGGTGTGATCTGGATCGAATCCAGCACAGGCGTTCCAAGTCCTTTCTGAAAGATTCGGACATAATCCAACTGCATGCTATCCGGCCAGTCGGCATCTGTGATCGCACCGCCCATGCCACCACCGATGGCAACGTTCATGATCACAAAGAATGGCTTATCAAAGGGCCAGTCTTTCCAGTCTGTTTTGGGATTTACATATGTATAGAATCCAACGCCATCATGTGTAAAGCGTAATGAGTCAGGCGACCATTCGAGTCCATAGGTATGATATACGGTATCAACATCGGGCATGATCTGGTTGCCGCCGAGATTGCCGCCATTCGTCCAGTTCTTATTCTCCACGTGGATAGCGCACATTGCCTTTCCAAAATTGTTGCCCACGTGTTCAAGGATATCGATCTCACCGCTTTTCGGCCAGAATCCATACGCATTATCCACAGGCATGAGCCAGAATGCGGGCCATGAACCACGTGCACGCGGCAGCTTCGCGCGCATCTCCGCCTTACCATAAAGAAATTCCATTTTCCCCAATGAGACCACCCGTGCAGAAGACCATGGAGCATTGGGATCACCTGTAGGGAAATCTTTCTTCCCGGTAATGACCAGGTTGCCATTTCTTACCCTGGCATTGTCCCGGGTAGCATCTGCATATACCTGCTGTTCATTATTGATCCAGCCTTTGGGTCTTGCGTCGATCGTCCATTTTGTTGGATCAGGCAGACCATCCGTATCAAATTCATCATTGTAGATCATCGTCCAGTTAGGATTTCCATCAAACACCACCGATCCTTTCACACTATAGGAAGCAACATTAGGATTCTGCAATTCTGTTCCAGTCACTGTAAGGGAGAGAACGGTACGGGAATAGTTTGTCACGGAATTACCTGCCAGCACGAGGCGGGCTGTTGTATCATTGATCCTTGCGATGCTATCGACAGATACACCCGGAGGCAATGTTGATGTCACCCATTTTGACCGGTCAAGCACTGGCTTGAATGTATCACCATGCAATTTAACTTCGATGAATTTACCACTCTCCGCTCCCATGGGGATATTTGTGGTAGTGAATTGTAAGCTGGTAGGGTTCGGAGCCTGGATCTGATCGAAATACAGAATGCCATTGGCTTTCTTCCCATCGATGAACTGTATAGCGATCCTGTTAAGATCAGTACGGTGATTGATCCCGGGAAAAGTAAATACCGCCTCTTCCCATTGATTTACGTTTTGTATTCGATATGTTTGAAATACCGCCTGCGTATAATCTGTTCCAGGCTGCAGCTTGAACATCACATCCTCCTTTACGTTGCTATACACCATCATCCTGAAAGTGGCACCGGCGGAAAGATCAAGCGGGGATGAAAGCGTCACCGCTGCGGCCATATAGGCTGAACAGCTGGTATCCTTTGTAAATTTTGCTGTGTGTGAAGTTGAGTTCAGAGAGGACGGTCCGGGATTGGGTGAATTGAAGATCACCGAACCGGTGGCATTCGTACCCGCATTATAGATCCAGTTACCGGAAGCTGGTCCGTGTCCTTCCATATCATCAATCAATAAATACTGTGCATCAAGTTTGTTTATGCATGCCAGGATGCAAAGACAAACGAATAGTGTGATCTTTCTCATATGGCAAATGTTTAAGGTTTACAGAATTGAATAAAGGGCGGCGTAGAAGGAACGCGGCGGACGCAGCGAGCGCAGCGAAATACAATTTATTCATGGCTGTTTTCGCCGCGTCCGCCGCGTATAGCCGCGCTCGCTGCGTTCCTTTTTACGCCAACCATATATTAAGTTGGCATCGATGGTGCCGCAAGCATCAACACATCAATTACTGAGGGATAAACAGTATCGCATCAGCCGGCAGATACCCATCGGCATTGGCATTGCTGACTTCTACATAGCCCTTTTTATCGCTTGTAAATTTGTGCTTACCAAGGCTTACCCATTCTCCGGATGTTTGACCTTCTACAATGATCTCCGCAGGTTTGATCACAATGCTTTTGTTACCATCTGCGGTGGAGAGTTGAATAGGGATCTGAGAACTGATCTCTTTCATTTTCGGAATATAGATGTACACCTGGTAGTCGCCGTCTTTAGCGATGGCAGGAATGAACTGAATAGATTTCGCTTCTTTTCCTTTGCTGCTGTCAACAAACATTGACCGGCCATAAGCGCCTTTTTTCAACACCTGCCAGTTGCCGGTCGCTTTAACGTTTGCCTGATCATCGTTATCCACCATTATTTCAGGTGTCTGGCCGTTCATCAGGGGGTCGCTCTTCAGTTTCGCCTGCAGCTTTTTGATGTCAACACCGTGCACATCTGTTCCATTCTCTATTGCCAGAGAAGCAGCGATGGCGGCTGATTGCCCAAGAACCATGAAGACGGGCTCCATACGAATGGAACCATACGCGATATGCGAAGCCGACAAACACACAGGCACCAGCAGGTTATCAGCCTGGCCTTTCTTAGGAATAAGAGAACGGTAAGAGATCGGGTAAGGGCCAAAGCCGCCGATCTCCACATTGCCTTCGTTCTTAACCATACCATTTACCACGATACGCTGGCAATTGTGTGAATCCATGGTATACGCAGCCAGGCCGACAGCATCATCCGCCACTTCACGACCTTCGCAATTATGCTGCGTCATTACATATGCGCCAACCATGCGGCGCGATTCACGCACGTACATTTGTGGAGACCAGTTACCATTATCTGTGTATTCATCCTTTGGATACCCCCATTGCAGCATTTGGTTTCTCAGATGCTCAGGCATACGTGCATCATGGCCGATGAAATACAGAAGGCCTTTGGTATAATCTTCATGCTCTTTCTGGATCTTCTTTCTTGTAGCATAATCCGCTTCAGGAAAATTATGGTTGTACCCGATCATATCTGTTGAGATCGGGCCGTTGTTATTGATGTCTGTTTTATTGTTCGGCATCAGGTCAAACTTCAGAAACCCCCAAAGGTCGCCGGGTACTTTCTTTTGCAGGTAGCGGAGCAATAACTCATAGCGTGTCGAATCATAGTTATCCGGACGGGTAATCGTTACGCGATTCTCCGGTTTGTTGCTAAGGCAGATCCTGAAATTATAGGCCTGCACCTTTTTATCGCCGGCGCCTCTTTCGGCAAGTTGTCCGTCGCTAACGCCCCAAACAAGTCCACTGGAGGAATCGCCGGGTACTTTATACGGATCAATGCCATCAGGGAACTGATGTCCTTCCAGCAACTGCACCCCGTTATATGTTTCATTGTACAAGCTGTTGGCTTCGCGGCCAACTGTATAGGAAACTCCCGCGCGGGCCATTACATCGCCCTCATAAGAGCAGTCGATGAACATGCCGGCGGAGATCTGTTGAGCACTTCCATCATCATTCTGAACAGTAATGCTGCTGATCTTTGTTCCGTTCTTCTCCACCTTCTCCACCCTGTGGCCATAGATCACTTTCACACCAGCTTCCTGTATATATTGCTTCATCACGTTTTCAGCAACACCTGGCTCGAAGATCCATTGTTCAAACTTTCCGTAGTGCTTTCCGATGCGGCGATAGACGTCGAGCGACAAACCGTTTATGGCGTATTTATTACCGATATCAGTATAACCCAGGCCACCGGTGGTCAATCCACCCAGATGCGCACCGGGTTCAATCAAAATAACTGTCTTGTTCATCTTCACGGCAGTATATGCGGCGATCACCCCGGCTGCATTTCCGCCATAGATACAGATATCTGTTTTCTCCTCTCCTGCTTTACAACCTTGCATGGAAACAAAAAACAGACTACAAAGTGCTAAAAGCACAACTCCTGAATACTTCATGATCATGATTTTTCATTGAAAGAAATAGGCTGCCTCATCAAGGCAGGAAACCTAAAAGTGCAGAGAGATCTATCGTTCCACAAGTTTCAGAGGTTTCATAGGTTTCACATGTTCCATGATCCGGAACAACTGTTATCAAACCTATGGAACCTATGAAACCTATGAAACCTCTGAAACCTATACAACCTATACAACCTCTGTAAATCCACCTGTCCCGCGGCCGGTTAATATCCCGGATTCTGGTCTGTTGTCGGATTCAGCGCGGTATTACCATTGAACTCCCGTGGAGGGATTGGCCACAGCATATGTTTTTCTGCCACATCAATATTTTCGATCTGTTTGATGGTCTCTTTCCAGATTCCCAGTCTTTGCAGATCAAACCAGTGTTTTCCTTCCCCTGCTGTTTCATATCCACGCTCGAGCACAACGCGCCTTACAAAGGCATCGAGTGTCGGATAGTCTGACAGTTTCAGGTCGACCGCAGCATCTGGTGTACCGACAGGTTTTCCGTAAGCACGGCGTCGGACCATGTTCAGTTTTTCCATTGCATCAGCCGTTGGAGCACCACTCGCACTGGCTTCTGCTTCGGCATGGAAGAGAAGAAGATCAGCATAACGATACAAAGGATAATCATTACTTCCCTGCTGCACTGTTGCCGTACGATCACTGAACTTTTTAACAAGCACTGTTGTAGCACCTGCACCAACATTGGCAGGATACCAGGTGAAGCGATAACGCAGATCTGCGCGATCCCAGTTTCTCATAAAGAGATTCAGGGAATCAGCATAGATGGTACCAAAGCCGCCACGCGGAAAGTATATGGTGGTTGGAGCATGCAGGTAAGCGAGATACTGATACCCCTGACCTGATACCTTGGTAGAATATTTGAAATAGAGGATCTCTTCAGAAGTGTTGTTTGCATCTGGTCCAAAGATCTTATCAAAATCATCCGCGACAGATACGTTCACCAGTGAATACTTTCTGGATGCGATCACTTCCGACGACGCTTTTCTCGCCAGATCATACTTCTTCAATGTCAGGTATACTTCGGCCAGCGTGGTTTTTGCCACCCATTTTGAAGGCGTACCCACCAGGCGTGGGTTATCAGGAAGATTATTTTCTGCAAACACAAGATCTTGCTGGATCAGGTCATAGATCACAGCAGCACTTGTCTTTGGTACATTGATAGAATCAAGATTATTCTCTGTATGCAAAGGCACTCCTGACCAGTTTCTTACAATGTGGAAATAATAAAGGCCTCTCAGGTAGCGCGCTTCTGCGATATATCTTGTTCTTTCAGCTTCCGTGATCGCGTTAGCTAACGGGGCTTTCTGAATAATGATATTTGCATTGCGTACGCCTTTGTAAAAGTTATTCCAGGTATCGGTGATCCGACCTACGTTGGTATTATCCAATCCCTGGTAAGAGTTCATCGGAGCAAAGCTTCCGCGGCCATACATGTATTCCGTATTGATCTCATGCTGGATCGTGTAGAACCCGCCAAATGTAGAGAGATAACGAACCGTTTCATAGATCGCATTCAAACCGGATTCCATTTCAACCGGTGTATTATAAAAATTCTCCACAGCGATCTGCTGTGGCTCTTCATCCAGGAACTTGGAGCAGGATGTAAGTGACACCACACAAACAATCAGAAGTCCAAAAATATTTTTCATATCGAATGATTTAAAAGTCTTGATTAAAAACCGCAACGGAAGCCAACTGTAACGGATTTGTTGTTTGGATAAACTGTAAAGTCAACGCCCTGTGTTAAAGAGTTAGCGCTGCCATACGCGTTCACTTCAGGATCATATCCTGAATAGTTAGTGATCCTTACAAGATTTTGTCCGCTGACATAGATCTGTGCTGATTTAAGCGCGCCGAGTTTCCAATTACTTACCGGAAGAGAATAGGAAAGCATGATATTTCTCAGTTTCAGGTAGGAACCATCTTCTACAAAACGAGTAGAGAAGTTGCCATTGATCTTATTGGACGGCTTTGGATACTTTGCATTTGTTTTTTCAGGCGTCCAGTGATCTGTATAGACTTCCACAGGCTGGTTCAATCCCCAACCCATATCCAGGTTTGCCGCTTTATTGAGATTAAAGATCTGGTTGCCCTGGCTTCCCTGGAAGAACAACGTCAATTCGAAATTCTTGTAGCGTGTAGTTGAATTCAATCCGTAGATGAACTTGGGATTGGGATTACCGATAATGCTTTTGTCAAAATTATTGATCGCGCCGTCAGTATTCTTGTCCTCGTATTTGATCAATCCATTATCTGTATACCCGATCTCTTTATATCCATAGAATGCAAATACGGGCTCACCCACACGCAGGATGTTCACATAGTCGTTGATATTGCCGGTAAAAATATTCGGTCCAACGATGTCCTGACCTTCATAAAGCTTCTCTACCTTGTTCTGGTTGAAAGCGATATTACCGCCAAGGGTCCATTTCCAATCTTTGTTTTCAACCGCCGTAGCGTCAACAGCGATCTCCACACCACGGTTGCTGATCTCTCCAACATTCCGCAGCGACACCTCATATCCGAACGAAGTCGGCAATTGAACCTGGTTCAACAGGTCTATTGTTCTTTTGTAATAATAGTCGGCGGTGATACGGATCTTATTATTCAATAATCCTGCATCTATTCCAACATCCACCTGATCGGTTTTTTCCCATTTAAGATTGCCGGGATACTGGCTGCGTGGCGCATAACCAATGGCCAGCGCATCTCCGAAAATCGTACTGTATGGCTGCAGAATATTCTGTGTCTGGTAAGCCCCGATAGAGGTATTACCGGTACGTCCGTAAGATGCTCTTATTTTCAGATCAGAAATAATCCTTGAGTTTTGAAGGAATGATTCATTAGACACCCTCCAGGCGATCGCTGCAGAAGGAAAATTCTGCCAGCGGGATTCTTTTGAATAAGCTGAATAACCGTCACGACGGAAGCTCAGCGTAAAAAGATAACGTTGGTCGAATGTGTAATTCACCCTGCCAACAAATGAAGACAATGCCGTTTTAGAGTAGGATGAGCTTGGCAAACCTGGTATTGTTGCAGATTGGATATTTCCGGTGAACACAGCGTTGCTAAGGAAATCCTGCGCATTACCGGATCCCATGTAGGTATTTTTGTCTACCTGGTTTGCCATACCGCCAACAAAATCGAGGGCATGTTTTGCCGCAATCGTCTTTTTATAGGTAACGATATTTTCGTTAAGCAGCGTAGTACCCTGGTTGGTGTTTACATTCGCATTACCCGGAGAATTCAAACCATACGGATCACGGTTCCTGAAATTATCCTGCCGGCTATTGCTGTTCATAAGATTCCCGGAAATTCTGAACTCGAGGTCTTTTGACAGTTTTACGCGAACGTTCAGGTTCGAAACGATATCATCAGCTTTTGTTCTGTTGATCACTTCGTTCTGCAAAGCCAGCGGGTTGATGATCGCATTAGAAATAAAAGAGTAAACTGTGTTCATTCTGACATAGCGGCCGTTAGCGTCATACGGGCCTACCGTTGGCGGAGCAAATAACATGGCGCCGAACAGATCGCCGCCACGGTTGCCGATATTGTTGCCCTGATGAGATCTGTCACTTCTTGTATAGGCTGTTGTATATCCGACAGTAAATACTTTGCCGAGATCATGACTCAGGTTTACGCGGAATGAATACCTGTTGTAGTCAGAGTTTGGAATAATGCCTTCCTGCGTAAATACCCCGCCGGAAAGAAAGAAACTTGTTTTGTCATTACCGCCGGAAACGCTCACATTACCTGTGTAGATGGGTGCGTTGCGCATCATCAGGTCCTGCCAGTCGGTTCCCTGGATGCTACTGAATGAGTCAAGCTGTTGCTGTGTAAAATAAGGTGCGATATTATCATTCTTGGCCTGCTCATTGTACAATGAAGCGTACTGCAAAGGATTCAGCAGTTGGATTTTCTTTGTTACAGACTGCACGCTGTACCCCATATCCACGTTCACTTTTGTTGGCTGGTTCTTTCTGCCAGCCCTCGTCGTGATCAGCACAACGCCATTACCACCTCTTGAACCATACATTGCTGTTGAAGATGCGTCTTTCAGGATCTCCATTGATTCGATATCCGCATTCTGCAGGTAAGTCGGGCTGCTCGGAAAACCGTCGATGATATACAATGGTTCGTTTCCGCCAAGGATCGAATTTGCACCACGTATCCGCACGCTTACGGACGAACCCGGCAAACCTGAATTTTGCATTACTCTTACCCCCGGTGCACGGCCACTCATGGCCTGCAATACGTTGGTTGTTGGGAATGAACTAAGATCTGCCCCTTTTACCTGGGAAACGGATCCCGTCAGATCACCTTTCTTTACTTTACCATATGCTACTACGATAAGTTCTTCGCCGCTTTTCAGATCGGGATTCAGCGTAACATCGACTGTCGTACGGCTGCCAACAGTAATTTCTTTTGCTTCAAAACCTACATAAGAGACCAGGAGAATGTCACCTGGCTGCGCTTCAACAGAGAACTTACCTGTAGCATCAGTGCTGGTACCGGTATTCTTGTTTTTTACTACCACGGAAGCACCGGAAAGCGGTTGTCCCTGATCATCGAGTACACGGCCTGTAATTGTCAATGGCACTGGTGCTGCTACTTCAACAACCTGCGGTGTAACAGCTTTTCTCTTTATTACAATAGTACTGCCGACGATCACATATTCGAGCGGCTGATCTTTAAAACATGCTTTTAATACGTCTTCAATGTGTGCATTGGAAAATTGCACATTCACTTTTTTTGCTTTTGCTACCTGTTCCAAATCGAAAAAGAACACATAATTTGTCTGCTTTTCAATGGTTTCAAACACTTTCGGCAAAGAAGCATTTTTCTCAGACAGCGATATCGTCTGACTATTGCCCGTAGCGCTTACCTGTAAACAGGTTACCAGCATGAGAAAGGCAATGATTTTCATAATAAGCAATGTTTTGACTATCGGGTGTCGCTGCAGACGCCAGCGGCCCGACAAAAGATTAATTTGCATACATTTGATGTGTTTAGTGTAATTAAATGTCTACCCCGAGAATGGTGGCGTCAACACATTAAACTTCAAGCTGGAAGTATTCGCAGTACTTCTGGCTTTTTTAATGCCCGAGCCGTCAATCGATTAGGAATCGATCATACTTGATATTTGATGGTTTATAGTTTAGAAGTTTTGATGTTTACGAGGTTAGGAGTTTAAGAGTTTAATAGTTTAAGAGTTTAATAGTTTTAGTGTTTATCGACGAATCCAGGCGTTCCGTATAAAGGCTCTGCTTATAACCTTTAAACTATTAAACTATTAAACTTTAAAACCCATAATCCCGCCCTCAGCCTTTCACTTATTTATTGATTACAGTGATTGTTTTTCCTTCCACACGGAATTTTACATCGCTGAATTCAAGCACTTTCAGTATATCGGTCAGCGAACTTGAGCGCGAGATCTTTCCGCCGAATTTTCTTTCGGGCACAGTGCCGTCAAACCTGACTGATACATCATACCAGCGCTCGATCTGGCGCATGAGACGATCGAGCGGATCGGCATTGAACTGGAAATAATCATTTTTCCAGGCCAGTACCTGCTGAACATCGACATCATTTACCATCTTCATTCCGCCATCGTTTTGAGCCAGGGCCTGTTGCCCCGGCTTCAATAGCAGCTGCTTTGATGGAGAGCTGACACGAACCGATCCCTCCACCAGCGTAGTTGCCATCGCTGCTTCATTTTCATAGGCCATTATGTTAAAGTGGGTGCCCAGCACCTCTACTTTCATATCTTTTACCTGTACGCGGAATGGTTGCTGAACATTACGGGCCACTTCGAAATATGCTTCCCCATTCAATTCCACCTCGCGCGTTGAACCGGTAAATAATGTTGGGTAACGCAGGCTGCTTTCGGCATTCATCCACACTTTGGTTCCGTCAGGAAGTGTTAAACGATATTTTCCGCCCCGGGGCGTAACTATGGTGTTGAACATTACTTCATTCTCCTGTTTATTATTGGATTGATATGCTAATTCGCCGTTTGCGAGCTTTACAACGTTTGAGCTGCCCTGGCTGGCCAGCACTCCATTCTGCGCGTCTGTAAGTGCTACAACAGAACCGTCGGCCAGCGTCAGCATGGCCTTATTACCTCCCGGCTGTATCTCTGAGGAAATGTTCTCCACTTTTGGAGGTTGCTCTGCAATTGCTCCAGGCCGGTCACGCATCAAGAACTGATACATTCCAAGGCCTGCCGCGATCAGTACTGCAGCCGCTGCGGCGTATCGCCACCATTTTCGTTTGGAAGAAAAGGAAATTACAGGAGCTTCCTGTGCGGGTTGCTGACGTAGCTTTTCCCACATGTCATTAAATGCATCGGAGGAAGAATATTCAGGGGAGATTTCCTGCTTTTGTTCATATACGGAACCGAGCAGTTCCGAAACAAGACTGCTGTTGTCTTCGTCCTGGATAAGATCTTTTAACTGCCTGAGCTCAGATGCAGTAAGCTTTTGATCCCTGACGTATTTATCCCAAAGCAGTCGCAAGGTGTCTTGTTTAGTCATATGGCATTGCATGCTTTAAAACCGGGTTGACGGCAGCATACAGTAAAATGACGGATAGGAAAGCGGGAGGAATGCGTTTGCTGGAAAAAATATTTTCTTCAGAGGAAAAACAGTGCTAACCAGCAGATAAGTGGTTCATACTGATATTGGGAGAGATATTTCCGGATGGCTGCCAATGCGCGCACCATATAAGATTTAGAGGTCACGCGGGTAATATTCATCCGTTCAGCGATCTCGGCATGACTGAGTCCTTCAAACCGGCTCAACCTGAAAACCTGCTGCATTTGCGGCGGGAGGTGATCCACTGCATCATGCAGCAATTGCTCCAGCTCACGGTATTCAGCGTCTTCGCCGGGCGTTGCAGCATCCTCGGCGAAATAACTCACCAGGTATTCTTCGTTTTCAGCCGTAAATACCTTTTTGCGCAAATGATCGATCGCCAGGTTACGGGAAACAACATTAAGATAAGCGCGAAAGCTTTTCACGTCCTTTAACTGCTCACGATTATGCCAAACCTTCATGAAAGTATCCTGTGCAAGATCCTTAGCCAATTCGGGAGATTTGAGAATTTTGAGGCCAACGGCATGGATCTGATCCCAATGCTGCTCAAAGATCTCTCTGAACGCATGTTGATCGCCCGTGGATAGGCGTTGAAGCAAGTTGGCTTCGTTATATGATGGGATTATAGACAAGCAGCAGCATCGTTAGGGTGCTAAAGTAATAAAATTTTGATTGATTTATCAAATCGGGTCATTTTGACGAAGAATTACGCTCTCGCAGACAAACATATTGCACCGGAATTTAATAATCGGTAAGCCGGACCGGGGCTGGATTCCCGCTGATCTAAGCAGATCAATGCGCGCAGATCAGCGGGAACCACACGCAAAATATATGTATGAACATTTCGAACCTTGAAAGGAAAAATTCGATCAGCCGTTAAGGTGACTGTTATGAACTTTATCCGCTTTTTTTACAACTGCAACTTTATCCCTATTTCCATTATCTTTCCCCCATGGCCCGCAAAAATAAAAGACTGGTACATCTTTTCGGAAACATGGCGAAATCAATGGAGCCGTATTATCATCAACTCGACCTCCGTGCGGTCGACGAACTCACTGACGAAGCCTTTGCCTATATCATGCCCAATGTAAAAGGCGTGAACATGCTTGATCTGAATGAAGCTGAGATCGGCAACGAAAGCATTGAACTGCTTACAAAACTTGAATACGTAAAAGAACTTCGCATCAAAGGCTGCCGCAGTATTGACAACGGATGCATCGGATCACTGAATAAGATCAATGGCCTTGAATTTATTCATGCCCGATACACCGGCATCACGATCGACGGATTGTTACAACTGACGGGACACCCGGGAATGAAAACGCTGATGTTTTCAAATGATGCAAACGAGGACTTGCGTGAGAAGATGCTGCAATTAAGATCGCTTATGCCTGCCTGCGAATTCGTGATCGATGCAAAAGGCTATTACTTCGACGAGGAACCGAACTATCCCACCTGACGAAACAGGCTCAGGATCCTTTCGTGCGCTTTTTCATCATCCAGATCAATAAAGTAATCCTTCTGCCACTTCTGTGTCCTAAGCGCCTGGTCATTAGCCGGGAGATCCCATGGCGGGTATACCCGGATCCCCCTTTTACCTCCTTTATTACTTACTGCAATTATTTTCTGACGGATCAATAATGCTTTAGGGAAAACAAATTGTCCGATCTTATCTGCCAACCTGCAGGTGATCAGCACCATATCAAAATCATCGGCGGCATCCAGCGGAGCCGTAATGCCTTCCTTATTACGTTTCCATATCGTTACAAACTGGCCTTGCTTTGCTGGTGTGATATTTGCACTGCGATGTTCAACCGTATGGTCATCCAACTTAAAAGTACAGGCAGCATAAGCCCCTCCTTCCCTGTGCTGCACAAAACTTCGGAAAGATATTCCTGCTTTATCATACAACCGCTGCTTTATCATCGCTATATCAGCAAACAATCCACCCTGTATTTGTCCGGATGATTTTATTTTTTCGGCACACATAAGTGTTTACAGTTTAGATCAGATCATCAGTAATATCTATTATCGCTTCCTGGCTGTTTTCGCATCCACCATTTTCAATACAACATAATTCAGTAATGGAAATATGAACAGGAATATGTTTCCCGTCCTGATAATAGAAAATAAAAACAGGAACAAAAATAACAGACAGAGAGTAAAAAGCTCGATTGACACCCGTTTCCGGTAAACGAGCACCAGGTTTGCCAGCTGACAAACACCGAGGGCAATCAGAAAACCGGCGGAAAGAGAAAAGGTAAACTGCCATCCTTTATACGAACGGACGAGAAAATACATGACCGATACGACAAGTGCCAGCAGCAGGTTTATACCGAAAATAGTACGCCACTGTTTAATATTTCTGATCGCCATAGACGCGGTAAAGTAAAGTAATTATTCATTCAAAAAGACAACCCGAATTTTCTGAAAGTCATTAGTTACCTAAGAAGACAGGCATCATTTCGAAGTCAGATTTAAACAATCCATGCACGATCAGCTATCGCTGCAAAGTAACGCGCCGCATTTTTGCCTCACAAAAAAATACTCTATGATAAAAAGGGCAATGAGCGTTGCACTCTGCATGGCAGTTATCGCAACAAGCTGTAACAAGGACAAAGACGATGACACAACAACCTACCAGGTAAACGAAGACAATTCTGTAGCCGAATGGACCGGCCGATCCACTCCCACTACCAACAAAGGCTTCATCGGCGTCAGCAAAACAGCCATCAAAGTAAGAAACGGTAACATCGTGGGCGGCAGTTTCATCATGCCGGTAAGTTCGCTGCAGGTTACTTCAGCGCCACCTCCCGGTCCGCCAGTGTTACTGAACCATCTTAAAACTGCCGATTTTTTCAATCTTGTGCTGCACCCCAATGCAGGTTTTGAGTTCAAAAAGATCGAAACATTCACCGGTAATGAGCCTGCACTTCCGGGTTCCAATTTCCGGATCACGGGCGATTTCACCCTGATCGGCTCCACAAGGGAGATCAGTTTCCCCGCTAAAGTAACTTTCGCCGGAGACAGCCTGCATGTTGAAAGCACTTTTAAAATAGATCGCACAAAATGGGGAATGACCTATCATGCAGATCCGATCCATGGCAACGACCAGATCTTTCCGGAAGTTGATATTCACCTGAAACTGCATGCAGGGAAGTAAAAATTAAAAAGAAAAAAAACACCTAGGATAAAAGGCGCTAACCTTCACATTCAGAGGTGTTTTTTTTCTTTTTAATTTTGGCTTTTTAATTACTACTACAAATTCAGTATTTCCCATCTGTTGCATTGAGGACATTTTTGTACCGTCATTAACCAAAAGCCTCAACGCATGAAAAAGTTTCTTTCCCTTCTCAGTCTTATGATATTCGCAGTTGTCCTGGACGGCTGCAGGAAAAATCCCGATGTACCGGGCGGGCCGGACAATCCCAATATTCCCGGTATACCGACTGAAGGTGTAAAAATCAACACCAGTATCTTCGGCCGGATCGTGGATGAAGCTGATAAACCACTGGCGGGGGTTACCATTACCGGCGGCGGTTCTTCTACCACGACGGATGAGAACGGGATCTATTACATCACTAATATTATGCTTGACCAGGCAAGAGCATATATAGAAGCAACTAAACCCGGGTACTTTCACGGTTCGCGTATTTTCCAGCCAATTAAAAACGGACTCTCAAAACCACCGTTGATCAAACTTATGCAACAAAAAAGCATCGGAACTATCAGTGCTACTACAGGCGGAGCCGTGGAATCGAAAGGCGGTACACGCATCGAAATCCCGGCCAACGCCATAAAGGATTACACGGGAACGATCAATGTTGTGGCCAACTATATAAATCCTACGATCGCTGATTTTGCCGCAAGAATTCCTGGTGATATGGCAGCAAATAATTCAACCAACAAACGTGGTACACTTGTATCAATGGGAATGTCACACCTAGATCTGCTTGACAACAATGGAAATAAGCTGGCGATCAAAGCCGGTTCACAGGTGACCGTTTCACTTCCCGTCCCCAAAAGCTTACAGGCAAAAGCAAGTGCAAGTATTCCGATGTGGTATTTTGATGAGACCAAAGGGATCTGGACAGAAGAAGGAACCGGTACTTACCAGAATGGAAAGTATGTTGGGAAAGTATCGCATTTTTCTGTTTGGAATTATGACCACTTCTATGATTTTATGAACCTGCCTTTTATCCTGCAATGGATGCTGTCAAAAATCAATCCTGATCAGAGCACAATGGATCAGATACTGAACAATCCACCAACCTTCCAGTTGACTGTAAAAGATAAAGCAACCAAGAACACGCTTTACAGCAACACCTTCCCAACGCCAACACCGGTTCCGAACGCAAATCCCCCACGATCAGAGACATCTGTAACATTTCCGCTGCCCAATATTGCGGATGTGATGGAAGTAACCGTAACGCCCATTCAACCAGGAGGGCCTGACTATCCAACCAACACTAACTATTCATCGAATGCGGATGATGTAGTTCCACCGGCGCCCACATTTGCTACAGAACAGGAAAGTGTAACACAGGAAGTCCGTCCGACAAACCCACCAACGACTATTACGATCACCATCCCTCCTTCCGGCGGCGGTGGTGGCGGTAATGGTGAAACTGTGGTGAACGTCAATGGCAAAGCCGTCAATTGCAATAACCAGCCGGTCACACGCGGCTATGCAGTGATGGTAATGAAAGCCGGTAATACGGTGATCAGAACAACGACCGCACCCGTTTTTGGAACAGAAGGACGCTTCACCGCACAATACGTTTTCTACAACGCCTTGCCGAACCGTGTCGACAATGTATTGCTCACCGTCTACGACCTGCAAACTGGTAAGAAAACAAAAGACATTGCCTTGCAACTGAATCCTTCGGTTGCCTATATGATCCAGGATCCGGTAAAAGTCTGCGAAGACAATACACCGCCATCAAGCGACGGCAAAGTATTCAACGGAAACTATAGCATCAATAACGCCGCTACGCTGAAAGCCTTCATCGATTCAGCATACAATACAGTCAATGGAATACTTTATATAGCCAATGTATCCGACCTCAGCGGAATTACCGTATTAAAAAAAGTGGGAGGACTTGAATTGCGGAATACCACTATCACACAACTTGGAGGTCTTTCTCAACTCGAAAGCATCGGCTGGTTGTCTGTAGTAGCCAGCAGTCAACTCGTCAACCTGGCGTTCCCCAAACTGGCAAACAAGACCATGCAGGGGATACATATCAATCACAACCTGGGTCTTGCCGCCGTTACACTTCCGGGCATTGAATCAGTAAGTCCCCTGGGAAATGACTACATCACGATCACCGGAAACCCGGTCCTGAAAACGCTCTCTATTCCGCAATTGAAGTCGGTTGATAAATGCGGATTCATTGAGATCACGAATACCTCGCTCACCAACCTGGGAACTTTTGCCAATGCGACGGGAACGATCGGAAGTTGGGGATTGACGCTCGTAGACAACCCTGAGCTGACCAGCATGGCGGATATGAAAAACATTGTGATCACTGGCCGATTGACCATTGATCAGAATCCTAAACTCACTAACCTGACTGGTTTCAATATACCTTCAAACGTGACAGATTGGGTCACGATCACCAGAAATGAAAAGCTGACAGATATCAGTACAATCACCAGCAAACTTGTATCAACAAATGGTCTGACGGTATCCATCAACGCGGCGCTTACGGCGGTCAATTTCCCGCTGTTCGAAAAAGGAGCGTTGTCGATAAAAGATAATGCCAACCTTGCCAGTATCAGCTTCCCGAAATTAAAAGAGGCCGACGGGGTTGTGATCGAGCACAATATCAAAGTATCATCTATCAACCTGAATGCATTAGAGAAATCTACAGGCGGCATCTACCTCTCCGGTGGTTACGAGGCAATGCAGGCGCTGACCACCTTCGACCTGCCCGCGCTAAAGAATAGTGGAAGATTTCTCATCGAGTGGTGCCCGAATATTGTTAACCTCGATGGATTCAACAATCTCGAATCAGTGAACGGGGACCTGACCATCAGTAACAATGGCTCAAACGGATCTGCGGTAAAAATGATCACCATCAATGGCTTCAACAAACTGTCTAGTCTGCCTTATTCGTTAAACCTGGAAACCGCAGCCGGGAATACCTATACCGGCCCACTCACACAGATCAAAGGATTCAAAACATTGAAAACGCTTGGTGGGATGCTTAACATTGGAGGATTGAATCTAACAGATATCTCAGGTTTCAGTGTTCTTGAAAGTATCGGCCAGGATTTCCGGATCATCAAAACGAAGCTGGCAAGCGTAAATGGATTTGCCAAACTGAAAAGTATCGGACAGTCGGAAAGCCGAACCATATATGTGCAGGATAATCCAGCCCTCATAGACTTCAAGGGATTCACCTCTCTTATTACAGTAACGGGTATATACATCGTCAGAAATGATGCGCTGACAAGCATTGACGGCTTTAACGGCGTAACATCAATGACAGGGGGAATTACGCTGGTACAAAACAAGGTACTCGCCAACCTGAATGGACTAACAAATTTAACCGGCAGCACTAACGGTATTAATATAAATGGGAATGAGCTTCTCAAAAATCTTTGTGGCTTAACGAAGATCGCGAATGGAGGCGGCACGATCTCCAACTATACTGTGATCAACAATGGCTACAACCCGACATTGCAAAACCTGCGGGCCGGCAGTTGCAGCAACTAAGCAGTGAGGCACGAAAGATGCAACTACCATGCATCAAACAACAGGCGGCTCTTTAAAGAATCGCCTTTCTTTTATAGTAATATCCTTAAA
The DNA here is from genome assembly GCF_022012415.1 of Terrimonas ginsenosidimutans. Taxonomy (GTDB): domain Bacteria; phylum Bacteroidota; class Bacteroidia; order Chitinophagales; family Chitinophagaceae; genus Terrimonas_A; species Terrimonas_A ginsenosidimutans. Next base: position 100,016 of record NZ_JAKLTR010000002.1, on the reverse strand, counting down.
CGACTACCGCATGGATGTGCGTTCCGCCGGTTTGTATTTATCGTGCCACCATAACAACGCACCAAAACAGATGGCATGTATCAATTGCGCTTCGATAGCACCCCAGTTCTCAATGGATGCACTGCCCAGAATAAGAACGGACATTAATAAGAGGCCCGCATAGATCGTATACCGGAAGAAAACGCCGATAAGCAATAACACGCCGATGATCGCTTCCGCAAATGGGAGTGCATAACTGAAAGGAGTGATAATACTATCCGGTAGAACTGATTTCTGCATGGATTCGCGCATCCACTGACTGAAGCCTGCAAGCTTTGGTAATCTAACTAATCCATGCCCGAGCATGGAAACCGCTATCGGCAAGCGGAGAAAGAAAAAGGTTGATTTGAAGTTTGTCATTCTTGAAAGTACAGCTTTTTACGTGTGCAGTACTGGCTAACTGTTACATTGGTTTAGGATGACTGCATCAAGCCTCAACGTTGATCGCCGTGGCTGGAACGCGGCGAGCGCAACGATACGCGGCGAAAGCAACGAAATACAACACTTGTCATGGCTGCTTTCGCCGCGTCCGCCGCGCTCCTATTTCGCCAATCGAAATTAGCAAAGCCCCCTATCAACATCTATCCGAGCGACTTCAACCACTGCACCACATCGTCCTTTGTTTTCCCCAGTTTTTGCTGCAAACGTCCCAATAATTCATCATCCTTTCCTTCTTCGTATTTCAGATCATCATCGGTGAGGTTAGCATGGGCCTGTTTCACTTTACCTTTTAACTCATTCCACTTCCCTTTTAATTCCAGCTTATCCATAACATAAATGTTTTAGTGATTAAATAGAATTCCTGAAGTAAGGATACCAAAAGCGGGCCGCGAAATAAAGTTGCAAAAAACAATGGCCTGATCATTCAAGTCATTTTTTACCTAACATGAATAATCCATTAAGCCCGGAAAAAAAATTATAAAAAATTTGGTTATTAAAAAAAAGGCTGTACTTTCATCAAGTAAAACGTTATACTAAAACGTTTAATTGCCATAAGAAATAATTCCAAAACGATTGTTTATGCCTACACAATTCTTCCATTATGCGCGTGGCTGCAGTCCGGCCATGTGCTCACTGATCCGCTATCAGCAGCAAGACAACAGTCCCCCGGCATTTTCTTAGCACCGTCCTATTTTACTTCATCGTATATTCAGCAATAGCTTACGTATTGCCAGGCAGATCTGTGCCAGTACCTCTATCGTAACAACCTTAGCCTTCCTGTAAAAATTCAGATTGCTTCCTTTAATGCACTTCGGGTCACGATCATGCGTGCGCGTGCGCCTGCGGCTGCCTGCACCTGTCATCTGATTGTTTGATCGCTTTGCGCGGCAAAACACATCTTTCATCCAAACTGACGATTGTCATATGAAAAGTAAAATCACCTTTCTACTGCTAATGAGCTTCCTGTTCATGGGCGCCTCTGCACAGCAACGCGCCGTTACAGGAAGAGTAACCGCCACCAATGGTACGGTCGTACCCGGTGTAACCGTTACGCAAAAAGGAACAGGCAATGCCACGGTCACTAATGATCAGGGGAATTATGCCATCTCCTTACCCACCGGTTCAATACTGGTGTTTACCTCAGTAAACTATCGGACGGAAGAGATCAATGTTGGCGATCGAACGGTTGTCAATATATCCCTTACAGATACGACTACCACACTCAGTGATGTAGTCGTGATCGGCTATGGTAATCAAAACAGGAAACAATTAACGAGCGCCATCACGACCGTTAAACCGGACGAATTCAACCGTGGTGCGATCGTTGATCCCGCACAATTGTTACAGGGCAAAGTAGCCGGTCTGAACATTACCGCCAGCGGCAACCCGAACGCACCCGCTGCCGTGATCCTCCGGGGCGCTTCCACGCTGAACAGTTCACAGTCGCCCTTCTACGTCATCGATGGAATACCGGGCGCAGATATTTCCATTCTCGCCCCGGACGATATTGCCACGTTTGATGTATTGAAAGACGCTGCGGCAACAGCGATCTACGGTAACCGGGCAGCCAATGGAGTGATCATGGTAACGACGAAAAAAGGAAGGAAAGGCCAGGCAACTGTCTCTTATGCGGGATATGTCGGCTTTGAGAAAGTAGCAAAAAGACTGGAGATGATGAACTCCGACGAACTCCGTGGCCTGCTCACAGCAAACGGCCAGGCTTTCACGCCGGCAGATGATAAAGGCGCATTTACAGACTGGCAGAAAGAAGTGCAGCAATCTTCCGCAACATCGCACAACCACAACCTCTCTATTAGCGGCGGTACCGAAAAAACAGTCTACAGCGCAAGCATCAACTATGCAAAAAAAGAAGGTATCATGCGTTTCAGCGATCTCGACCGCGTGATCGTCCGTCTCGCACTTGATCAGATGGCCATCAACGATAAAGTAAAATTCAGCCTGATGGTAAGCAACTCTAACAGCGTTGCGAACAATGTGCCTTATCTCAATACCGTTCTCACACAAATGATCCGATACCTTCCTGTATCCCCGGTCAAAAATGCAGATGGGACTTATTTTGAAAACTTTGCTACAGTGAACTCTTACAATCCTGTAGCAATGATGGAGCAAAGCCAGTCAAAATTGAAAACAAACACGCTGATCGGAAGCTTCAATACGAACGTGAAACTTCCATTTGACCTGACTTACGATGTAAATATCTCCTATCAGAATTCCAACCGCCTGCTCGGCGAATATTACAATGCGTATTTCTCCAAATACAGTGCCCTTGCCAACTTCGGCACCAATGGCCTGGCATTAAGAAATTCTTATCAGAACACGGTCAAAACGCTTGAAACATTTCTGACCTGGAATAAACGTTTCGGAGAACACAGCCTGAATGCCGTTCTCGGTTACTCCTGGCAGGAAAGCATTATTGGCGAAGGCTTTCAGACAACCAGTACTAATTTCCCTGTAGACAATATCGGATATAACAACCTTGCTTTAAGTAATCCTTATGCGATCGGGCCTTTCCGTGTCGACTTCGGCGCTGATGGCATTTACCAGGAAGTTCGCCTGATCTCGGATTTTGCGCGGGTGAACTATAACTTCAGGAACAAGTATCTTCTTCAGGCTTCGGTTCGCCGTGATGGAAGCTCTGTATTCGGTGCGAATAACCAGTGGGGCTACTTCCCTTCTGTCGGCGCATCCTGGAGGATCATCCAGGAAGATTTCATGAAGAATCAAACACTGTTCTCTGACCTGAAATTACGCGCAAGCTATGGCGTAACAGGTAACTCAACTGGATTCAATGCCTATACCGCACAGATCATGTCCGGCAGTCTTGGCACATTCTATAGTAATGGTACGCAAACGGCGGCATATGGGCCAACTCAGGCAGATAATCCTGAGCTGGAATGGGAAAGAACAAGCATGACCAATATCGGTCTCGATTTCGCCTTACTCAAAGGTAAGATCTCCGGTTCTCTTGAAGTGTATGACAAAAACACAACAGGGATGATCTACGGATACAATGTAAATCCCGCCCTGATCCCAACCGGCCGTATCACTGCAAATGGCGGTAGCATGAACAATAAGGGAATTGAACTTACATTGACAGCTACTCCCGTAAGCACAAGCAAGTTCAAATGGAACACCAGCATCAACCTTGCGCATAACCGCAACGAGATCACGAGCCTTACAAACCCACTGTTTGCGGGAGGAGATTCAGTCAGGATCACTTCACCAAACGGACAGGGACAAACAGGAAGCAGTATCCAGATCCTTAAATCCGGCAAACCTGTAGGACAGTTCTTCACACTCGACTATGCAGGTAAAAACGCAAATGGTGTGTCCCAGTATTACGATAATAAAGGCGTGCTGACGCTGACACCCCTGATCGGCAGCGATTACAAATACCTCGGCAGCCCGCAGCCAAAATTGCTGGCCGGCTGGTCGAACTCATTCAGTTATGGCAACATCGATCTGAACTTCTTCTTCCGTGGTTGTTTTGGCAATAAGATCTTCAATGCAACGCGTGCAGACCTGTTCCGCCCAAGCACCGCACAGTACAGCAATATCCTGAAAGACGCGGCTGCAGAATCTGTTAACGATGTAAACGTGTTCAGGTATTCTTCCCGTTTTATTGAAAGCGGCAATTATGTCCGCCTGGACAATGCCACTCTCGCTTACACCTTCCGCAACCTTGGGCCGCATATCCGCAATATCCGCGCATATGTATCCGGCAATAACCTGTTTGTGATCACCAATTATACAGGTATTGATCCGGAGATCAGCCAGGGAGGTCTTGCTCCGGGTTACGACAACAACAATTTCTATCCGCGCACACGGACCATATTGCTTGGCGTTAACGTAACCTTCTAAAACTATTAACTGAATTCAAATTCATGTATATGAAAAGAATCATAAGATACTTGCTCACACCGGTACTGTTGATCAGCGTCCTGAGCTCCTGCCATAAGATCGATGTCCCGATCACCACGGAGCTTACTCCAAACGTATTCCCTCAGAATGATGCTCAATACACCCAGGCGATCGGGCCGGTTTATACAGCACTGCGTTCTGACTTCGGCGTAGCCTATTGGTTCGAACAATCACTCAGCAGTGATGAAGCGATCATGCCTGCACGCGGTGGCAACTGGTATGACAACCAGAACTACCGGATGCTCCATTATCACGACTGGAACCGCGACCATGGTTTCACCAGCACTTGCTGGAACTACCTTTCCCGGCTTATCGGAACGAGCAACCAGGCGATTTCTATTCTCAGACAAACCATGCCTGAAGGCGCCTCGAAGAACTCAAATATCAGCGAGCTGAGAACAATGAGAGCAATGGGATATTATATGATGATGGATCTCTTCGGGAATCTGCCGCTTGACACACTTTATGGAGATTTCAAACCAAGAGCTAACGTGCCACGGGCAGAAGTATTCAACTTCATAGAAAGCGAAGTAAAAGCCGCATTACCCTATCTCAACCCTGCGGCGGGTGTCACCACTTACGGCCGGGCCAACAGATACACAGCATTTGCCCTTCTTGCCAAAATGTATCTAAATGCAGAATATTACACCGGAACTGCGCGCTACAACGATGCTATTATCGCCTGCGATAGCATCATTCAATCCGGCAGATATGCACTTGAGCCAAGAAGTTCTTACCTGCGGATGTTCTATCCGAACAATGGTCCGCAGATGAAGGAATTCATTTTCGCCATTCCGTTTGACCCGACAGCACTTCCTTCTCCTGGAACAAACGGCATGATGTATCGCGCGAGATATGATGTTCCCCGTTCAATGAGAACCAAGTACTCCCTCCCCTATACACCCGAAGGACCTGAAAGCACCTTGCCTGAATTTTACGCACACTTTAACGACCCTGGCGATGTGCGGAACGGAATGTGGCTGACAGGGCTGCAATACAACCATGCAGGTCAGCCGATCATCGTCAACACTACAAAAAAAGGTTACGACTTCACTTATACCGGATCCGATGGCTCAGCGGCATACGCCTATCATGTGAACCTCACACCGAACATCGTACTTCGCCTGAACGCTGCTACGTTTGACGTTGGCAATGATGAGATCGGCTGGAATATGGGCTATCGCTGTAATAAATTTTACCCTGACAGTACATCGATCTCACGCAACCAGAACAATGACATGCCGATCTTCCGCTACTCCGACATCCTGTTGATGAAAGCGGAATCGATCCTGCGCGGCGGGACAGCCACGCTCGGCCACACAGCGCTGTCTCTGGCAAATATGTTACGTGCAGAGCGTTCAACATCCGCACCGCTTGCAACTGTTAATCTCGACTATATTTATACAGAAAGAGCGCGCGAATTTGTTCACGAAACATGGCACAGAAATGACATGATCCGCTTTGGCAAATTTGAAGGCGCATGGGGCTTCAAAACAAACAATGAAACATACCGCCGTATCTTCCCCATTCCAACAAACGCTTTTGTATTAAACCCAATGCTTATCCAAAACCCCGGCTATCAATGATAGACGGCCACCAGGCTGCTACCGCTGAATTATCCTGAAACTTTTGAAATAAATCATTTATGAAAAATATAAACAGAAACGAATTCCTTAAAACATCAATGAAGGCAAGCGCTTTGGTCGCACTTGCCCAATTCGGAAGTCCGCTGCTTTCTTTCGCGCAGTCAACCGGTCAGGGTGGCGACGTGGATACCGCTTTCATGGACAGCCTCGTCGCAGCCAACGACACCAGAGTAGGAACCATTCTGCAGGCAGGGCGTGTTGGTGCCGGCCGCGCACTGGGTCAGGATTTCGCGTTCATTGCATCAGCCTTCGCATCACCCGGCTCCAAATATTATCATGATGCCAAAGTAGTCGACCATCTGCAAAAGCTGACCAACACACTGCTTGAACATCAATCCGAGGATGGAACGCTGAATGCAGGCAACCTGGAGTCACCACCGGATACTGCCTTCCTGATGGAATCACTGACCTGTGGCGCCTACATCCTGCAAAAAGACAATTCCGCGTCAATGAAAGAGATCAATGGCCAGATCAAAAAGTTCTCGCAGAAAGTTGGCGAAGCACTGATCCATGGAGGCGTGCACACGCCGAATCACCGTTGGGTCGTTTGCCAGGTACTCGCAAGATTGAATGAACTGTATCCCGATAAAAGATATCTCACCCGCATCGAAGACTGGCTGGGAGAAGGCGTGTTCCAGGATAAGGACGGCCACTATCCGGAAAGAAGCCAGAATTATGCGGATGTTGAAAACAATTCCATGATCACACTCGGCCGTTTACTGAACAGACCCGCCATGTTCGACTATGCCAGAAAAAATCTCGACATGGCTTACTATTACATGGATCCGAACGGAGACCTGACCGTGAACGACTCACGCCGCCAGGATCAATGGTCATCCAAAAGCATCATGGCGTTTTATCTGCATTACCGTTATCTCGCGATCAAACAAAACAATGGAATGTTTGCCGCAGTTGCCAAATTCATCGAAACACTGCCAGGCTTTGATAAAGACATTATCAATAACAGGATCTATGACTTCCTCGAAAATCCTGTACTGCAACAGCAACTGCCAAAGGCTACAGAATTACCGGTTAATTTCGAGAAGCTATTCACCACTTCAAGCCTCTTACGCATACGCCGCAACGATACAACAGTAACACTTTTTGGCGGATGCGATCTTCCGACGATCATTGCTTCCGGCAGATCCAATAGTCCGAATTTCTTTGCATACAGAAAGGGAAAAGCAATCCTCAAATACATGCGCCTGTCTTCTTCGTTCTTCAGCATGGGATATTTCTATAGCGACGGGATGAAAAAAGAGGGAAACAAATATGTATTGTACCGAAAACTTACCGCGCCGTATTATCAGCCGTTGCCAAAAGACAAACGGAAGAAAGATGGCGACTACAAACTATCACCTAGCATCGACGATCGCTTCTGGAATAAGATGGACTTCTCCAATCGCCCTGTCAGCAATGTAAAATCATTGGAATCAAAAGTAACCCTGACTGAAAATAACGGAGCCGTTCAACTCGACTTTGAAGTAACAGGGCCGGAAGGCGTTAGCGTAACCATTGAACTTTGCTTTAACGAAGGTGGCAAACTCTCCGGTGTCACCACAGCACCGGAAAACCAGAATGCCTCTCCTTACGAAAGCAATTATGGAAGGAATACAGCAAATACACCGGGAGAGCCAAACAGTTTTCTCACCACTGGAGAAGGCAGTTACGAATTCGGCAATGACAAGATCACATTTGGACCCGGCACGGGAAGTGTCAGAGCAGTACGCGGCCTCGAAGGAGAACGATACAGTACACATTTTGGCAGCCTGAGAACTAAAGGAATGTACGTTTATCTCACAGGAAACACCCCCTTCAAACATACGCTGAAACTGAGTTAACAAACCACTATAAAGACTGACTCGATTAACTTCTGAAACATCGCTATGAACAGGAGACTGATACCTCTATGCCTGATGGTACTGGCTGCTGCATGCAAAAGCAGCAGCGGCAGTAACAATACGATCAATGTCAACAACACTTCAACGGAATACTTGAAAAGTAAACCAGTGATCGTGCTAAGAAGCCAGTTGCCGGGCAATCCGTCCGGCTTTCCATTGATCACGACAAATAATGGAGATACGATCCCATCACAGCTGGATGACCTTGACGGTGATGGGAACTGGGATGAACTATTCTTTGTGGCAGACTTTAAAGCCGGTGAAGAAAGACAGTTCACCTTAGCATGGACAGAGGTTCCTGTAAAAACAACACCCAAAGCCCATATCCGCTTTGGCGTAAGACAAACAGAAAATAGTATTGTTAAACCAGCTTTGAGCGACACATTCTACGCCGATCAGCTTCCCGGTGTGATCGGCTACCAGCACTACCAAACCGATGGCCCGACCTGGGAGAATGACAAAGTAGGGTTCCGCATTTATCTCGACGGAAGAAACTCGATCGACGTTTACGGAAAGAAAGTATCCTATATCACATCCGACAGTATTGGCATTGGGAAAGACGGGTACACAGAAAACAACTACAGCGAAATGAAGGAATGGGGAATGGATATTCTCGGTGTGGGAAATTCTGTGGGCATTGGCGGCATTTCTCTTAAAGCAGGAGACAGCCTGACAAGACTTGGTGTAACCGAACAGGATTCGCTGAACAATGTAGACTCCACGATCTGCAATATCATTTCGAATGGTAAGATCCGTTCGATCCTTGAATTCGATTACCGCAACTGGAAGCCTCTCGAAAGAAATTACCGGGTAAAAACAACAACCAGTATCTGGCCAGGTATGTACGCATTTCAAAACACCGTTAACCTGCAGGCAATACAATCGACCGACACCTTACTGATCGGACTGGTCAATTCAAACACTATGAAAGCCGCTGAAGAGATCCCTATCAATGATAGGTGGATCGTATTATTAACGCATGACCAGCAATCGATCAACAAGACCTGGTATATGGGCATGGCGCTGATCGTCCCGAAAGAACAATACGCCGGATTCTTTGAAGCACCAAAACAGGGGAAGTTATCCAATACTTTCCTGGCGAAAATGAACATAAAAAACAACCAACCCCTCACCTACTATGCTGTAGCAGCATGGGAACTGAGCGACCCTGGATTTAGAGATCCAGCCTATTTCAGGAACTATGTATCCAACCTCGCCAGGCAAATTGACGCAGTACTAAAGATCACGGTTAACTAAACGATGGGAGAAATGAAAACAAAACTACTTCATACAATTACCGCAATGCTTGCCGCAACTCTCATTCAGGCGCAATCCGCTTCCGACAAAAACCTGAAGGACGGGAACACGCCTTTGCATATGCTGCAACCGGATTACCCCACGCAATATGGAAAGACCACTCCGGCAGATATTAAAGTAGTACTTGATAGAGTACATAAATACCTGGATGAAACAACACCCGCGAGACTGGTCAACAAAGAAACAAATACAGAAATAACGGACCGTAAAAATCCCGGTACCAATGCCATTTTTGAAAAAGGAGACTACAGGCTCATTAGCTATGAGTGGGGCGTTACTTACGCAGGCATGCTGCTTGCGGCACAGGTGACCGGTGACAGTAAATTCAGTGACTACACCGCGAAACGCCTTCAACTGATCGCCGATATTGTACCCTACTACAGAGAGCAATCAAAAATGAATGCGGGGCTTGTTTCTCCTGTACAATCCGTCATTCACCCACACGCCCTGGATGACGCAGGCGCCATGTGTGCCGCCATGATCAAATCGATCAATGCTGGCGTAAAAGCAGATCTGCGATCAATGATCGACAATTACATCAATTACATCATGACCAAAGAATACCGTTTCAAAGACGGAACATTGGCCAGGAACCGCCCTTTCGCCAACACACTCTGGCTGGATGATCTGTTCATGAGCGTACCTGCACTTGCACAAATGGGTAAGTTCACCAGTCAAACAAAATATTACGACGAAGCCGTGAAGCAGGTACTTGCCTTCTCCGGCAGAATGTTCAATAAACAAAAAGGACTTTTTATTCATGGATGGGTGCAGGACATGAACCCTCATCCTGAGTTTCACTGGGGCCGCGCAAACGGATGGGCACTAATGACGATCGTTGAACTATTGGAGGTATTACCGGTCAATCATCCGGGAAGAAATTCAATCCTTGAATTACTGCGTGCACATATCAAAGGCCTCGCCGCATTACAGGACGGAACAGGATTCTGGCACCAATTGCTTGACAGGAATGATTCTTATCTCGAAACATCCTGCACAGCCATTTACACCTACTCCATCGCCCGCGCGATCAACCGCGGGTGGATCGATAAAAAAGCCTACGGACCGATGTTGCTCCTCGCATGGAATGCCGTGTCAACAAAAGTGAATGAGGCGGGACAGGTAGAAGGCACTTGCGTAGGCACAGGCATGGGATTCGATCCGGCATTCTATTATCACCGCCCGGTAAACAAATTTGCCGCACACAGCTATGGCCCTGTATTGCTTGCAGGTGCTGAGATGTACAAACTACTGGAGACAAACAAATACGAGTTGAACGATAGCGCCATTCAGTTCCCTAAATAAATAACCATGCGTGTTTCTCCTAAAATATTATTTGACGACTGCTATAGCGAGTACGCTATCGCCGCAGTGAACGTGTTCACCATGGAACAGGTGCATGGATTATTCAGCGCAGCCCAGGAGGCCGACTCTCCCATTATTGTTCAGCTGACACCAGTGGCACGCAATTACGCAAACCCGCTCATGCTGAACGCAATGATCGAAGCAGCTGCTGCCATTTATCCGGAGGTTGTTTATTCTGTTCATCTCGATCATGGCACAGAGAAACATGCATTCAGCGCCATCAAGCAGGGTTATTCATCCGTGATGATCGACGCCTCGCACGATGACTTTGAGACCAATATCAAACGAACTAAAGCAGTTACCGATACCGCACATAAGCATCACATCTTCGTCGAATCGGAATTGGGAGTATTAAGCGGAGTGGAAGATGATCTGTCTGTGGACGAAGCCCACGCACGATACACCGACCCAAAACAGGCGCGTGAATTCGTAGAGCGAAGCGCATGTAATAGCCTGGCAGTAGCAGTAGGCACCAGTCATGGCGCCTACAAATTCAGCGGCAGACAGGGTTTACAATTCCAGGTGCTGGAAAAGATCCAGGAGCAATTGCCCGGTTTTCCATTGGTACTGCATGGCAGTTCTTCTGTTAATCCCTCGGATATCTCCTCCATCAACAGCAACGGGGGCAAACTAAAAGAAAATGCAAGCGGTGTGACAGACGAGGAATTACAAAAAGCCATCCGCTATGGAATCTGCAAGGTAAATATCGCAACCGATCTGAGACTGTTATGGACAAGAGTCCACCGTGAATTCTTCGTACAGCAACCAGACCTGTTCGACCCCATCATTCCCGGAAAAAAATACATGGAAGCATATAAAGATTTTATGATCGGAAGATTTGACATTCTTGGCAGCAGCGGAAAATCCTCTTCTATCAGATCCGATAATCAGCATTATAAACAACAATAAAATGTCTATACCTAAAATATATAAACTGGTAAAACACCCGCTCAGGAGCAATGGTATTTATCATCGTATCAGTCCTGTTGATGCGGGATGGAATCATCTGCACTTCGAAGCACGATTAATGAAGAAAGATGAAACCTGGGAAGGAAATACCGGCGACAATGAATATGCTTTTATTCTTCTCAGCGGAAACTACAGGGTGTTTACAGACAAAGGCAACTGGCAGACAGTGAATGGAAGAAAAAGTGTTTTTGAAGGAATTGCGCACAGCCTTTATTTACCGAGGCATACTTCATTTAAGATCACAGCCGAAAGTGAAGTGCTTGATATTGCTGCGGGATGGTGTCTTGCCCATGAAGACTTCCCGGCCCGCTTCAAACGTCCCGAGGAAGCCGCGATCGAGATCCGCGGTGGCGATAATGCCACCCGCCAGATCAACAGTCTTGTTGAACCCGGATTCGGATGCAGCCGCATCATTGCCGTGGAAGTATACACGCCGTCGGGCAACTGGAGCTCCTTCCCGGCCCATAAGCATGATGAAAGAAAAACGGATAAGAACGGCAACCTGACTGAATCAAATCTCGAAGAAGTTTATTTCTATAAGATCGACAAGGAACAGGGTTATGCAATTCAGCAGGTATACACAAGTGACGGATCGCTGAATGAATTGATGCAGGTAAGAACAAATGATCTCGTACTTGTACCGAAGGGCTATCATCCCGTAACTGCCGCACACGGCTATCACTGCTACTATCTCAATTTCCTGGCAGGAAGTGACCAGTCGCTCGCGAATACTCCCGACCCCGATCACAGCTGGATCTTCGGATCCTGGAAAGGAACCGACCCAAGAATACCAATGGTGAATTCTTCAATGAATAACTGATAAAACATGGCAAACAAAAAATTCGACCTCGTTACATTCGGCCGCTCTTCCATCGATCTTTATTCGCAGAATATCGGAGCGGACTTCATCGAGATAAAAGGTTTCGATGCATTTGTAGGCGGATCTCCCCTCAACATTGCCGTAGGCGCAAGCCGGCTGGGCGCAAGTGTGTCCCTGATCACCGGTGTGGGCGATGATAAGATCGGTGAATTCATCCTCAATTTCCTGAAGAAACAAAACGTAAACACAGACACCATCGCAAAAATAAAAGCAGCCCGTTCGAGCGCTGTGGTGTTGGGGATCGAACCGCCGGACAGGTTCCCGCTGGTGTTCTATCGCGATAATGCGGCAGACAGCCAGGTCACCATTGACGATGTGATTGCCGCTCATGTTGGCGACTATCGCATCCTGGAAATATCCGCTACTGCATTGAATATCGAACCCAGCCGCAGCGCTGTCTTCTATGCCGTTGAACAGGCGATTGAAAATAATACGGAAGTAGTACTGGATATTGATTTCCGCGCTGATCAATGGAAAGATGTCCGCTCCTTCGGCCTGATGGTAAGAGCGCTTCTGCCAAAAGTTAAGATCGCTATCGGCACTGAAGAAGAGATCCTTGCCGCCACGCTGGAAAGTGCCAGCCAGGTGAGCATCGAACACCAGCAGATCTCAGCACCGCAGATCAAAGGAGATATTGAGGAGTCTATCCAAAAGATCATTCATGCCGGCCCGGAGATCCTGATCGTAAAACGCGGAGCCAAAGGCGCCAGCATCTATCATAAAGACGGGTGGAAAAAAGATGTGCCTGGTTTTCCTGTGGAAATCCTGAATATCCTCGGAGCAGGTGATGCATTCGCCAGCGGTTTCATATTCGGATACCTGCGGGGCTGGGACCTGTATAAATCATGCAGGCTGGGCAATGCCTGCGGCGCATGGGTTGTACAAAAACCGGGTTGCGCCAATGATATGCCATACTATGATGAACTGATGGCTTTTGTAGACAGCCGCGGAGGACTCATGGGAAATGAAAAAGAAACGATCCAACACCATTGAAAAGAACAACTATGGCAGGCAAAACAAAACGTCTTACTACTGCGCAGGCATTGATCCAATTCCTGCAACAACAATACATAGAGCGGGACGGGATTGAAGCTCCCTTCTTCGCCGGATGCTTTGGCATCTTCGGGCATGGAAATGTCGGAGGAGTCGGACAGGCACTGTTCCAATATCCCTCTTTTAAATATTACCAGGCGAGAAATGAACAGGCCATGGTGCATACAGCCATCGCTTACGCGAAAATGAAGAACAGGCTTGGTGCATTCGCCTGTACTACTTCTATTGGTCCGGGCGCAACAAATATGGTAACAGGCGCCGCAACTGCAACGATCAATCGACTGCCGGTTCTCTTATTACCAGGTGACATATTCGCAAGTCGCAACGTTGATCCGGTGCTGCAGCAGCTTGAGTACAACTATTCAAAAGATGCATCTGTGAATGATTGTTTCAAAACCGTTTCAAAATACTGGGATCGGATAAACCGGCCGGAGCAACTGATCTCTGCCATGATGCAGGCCATGCGTATCCTCGCCTGTCCTGCTGAAACCGGAGCTGTCACGATCTGTTTGCCACAGGATGTACAAGCCGAAGCATTTGATTTCCCGGTGTCATTCTTTGAAAAGAAGATCTGGCGTATTGCCAGAATGAGGGCCGATAAAAAAACAATACAGGAAGCAGCCGAGATCATACGTCGTGCAAAAACTCCGGTGATCATAGCTGGAGGTGGCGTGATATACAGCGCCGCAACACGGGAACTGCAACGGCTTGTCAACAGAACAGGCATCCCTGTCGTTGAAACCTATGCGGGAAAGGGCAGTCTCGCCTTTGACGAGCTGCAAAATCTTGGTGCAGCCGGCGTAACGGGCACACCAGCCGCCATTGAGGCATGTGCGAAAGCAGATGTAGTGATCGGGATCGGAACAAGGTATAGCGACTTCACCACTGTCTCGCAGGGAGGCTTTCTGCATAAAGATGTTCAATTCGTCAATATCAATGTTGCCAGTATCGATGCATTCAAACAAGGCGCCATACCTGTACTGGGAGATGCGAAAGAATGCATCAACGAACTAGATCGCCTTCTGGTCAATTATAAAGTTCCGCTTAAATACGCAACCGCGATCAAGCGGGGCAATGCAGAATGGAACAGGACCGTCAACGATATCTACAATAAGAAAACAAACAGCCTGCCAACACAGGGATCGATCATCGGTGCGGTTAACCGATTCTCATCTCCCAAAGATGTGGTTCTTTGCGCAGCAGGCAGTCTGCCCGGCGACCTGCATAAGCTCTGGCAAACCCGGGACAGCAAAGGATTCCATCTTGAATATGGTTATTCGTGTATGGGTTATGAGATCGCCGGCGGCCTTGGCGTAAAGATGAGCGACCCGTCACGCGAAGTGTACGTCATGGTGGGTGACGGAAGTTACCTGATGATGGCCCAGGAGATCATCACTTCTGTTCAGGAAGGATATAAGCTCACGATCGTCCTGATCAATAACAACGGGTATGCAAGCATCGGTGGGCTCTCCCAGTCATTAGGTACAAATGGATTTGGAACTCATTATAAATACCGCAATAAAAATAGCGGGCAGCTGAACGGAAAACATTTACCGGTAGACCTGGCTACAAATGCGCAAAGTCTCGGCGCAATCGTGCTTCGCACAAAAACACTGGACGACTTCAACCATGCATTAGCAGAGGCAAAAACCATTGACCGCACGACCTTGATCTATATCGAAACAGACCGTAACGAACGCGTGGGAGGATACGCCTGGTGGGACGTACCTGTGGCGGAAACATCCAGTTCAGCATCAGTTAAACAGAGCTATCAGAAACTCGTCAGCAATCGTAAAAAACAACGCTATCATCTTTAAATAAAAACTCAGTATAATGGAGTTATTAAAAAACTATATCAATGGGAAGTGGACGGATGGCCCTTCAGGCGAAACAAGCAACGTACTGAATCCGGCCACCGGCGATATCCTTGCGAAAGTTCCTGCCGGCAAAACAGCTGCAGCAGAAGTGGAAAAAGCTGCAGCCGCAGCGCATGCAGCATATCTGCAGTGGAAAGACGTTCCGGTATTAAAACGTATCCAGCCTTTATTCAAACTAAAACAACTACTGGAGCAGCATAGTGCAGAGATCGCCAGGCTGATCACTATGGAATCAGGCAAAACACTTGCAGAAGCAAATGGTGAAATGCAACGTGCGATCGAGAACGTGGAAGTTGCTGCCGGCGCGCCGATGCTGATGCAAAGCGAATACCTCGAAAACATAGCCACCGGTATTGATGAGTATATGGTGCGCCAGCCATTAGGGGTAACGGCCTGTATTGCGCCGTTCAATTTCCCCGCGATGATCTGCTTCTGGTTCCTCCCCTATGCAATTGCCTGCGGGAACAGCATGATCGTTAAACCTTCGGAAAAGGTACCGTTGACCATGATGAAGATCTTTGAACTGATCGATCAACTGGATCTTCCTCCCGGCCTCATCAGTCTTGTACATGGCGGAAAAGAAACGGTGGATGCCATCCTTGATCATCCGCTGATCAGATCCATCAGTTTTGTGGGCAGCACTCCCGTGGCGAAATACATCTATTCGCGCGGAACAGCCAATGGCAAACGCGTTCAGGCACAGGGTGGCGCAAAAAACCCTGTTGTAGTGCTACCGGATGCTGACATAGAAATGAGCTCACAGATCATTACCGACAGCGTATACGGCTGTGCCGGCCAGAGATGTCTTGCAGCATCAGTAGTGATAACCGTGGATGACAACAAGCAGATCAGGGATGCGCTGTATGCCTCCGCGAAAAACCGTTCCATAGGATATGGTTTGGATGAGGGAGTGGAAATGGGGCCTGTGATCAGCAGGGAAAGCAAATCGAGGATCGAAACGCTTATCGGCAAAGGCATTTCAGAAGGGGGATCTGTTTTGCTGGATGGCAGGGAAACATCAGTGAAGAATTACGGGAAAGGGAATTTCCTCCGGCCAACGATCATCGAGGATCTGCCGATCGGCGGAGAGTTGCTGCATACAGAGATCTTCGGTCCTGTTATGAGTTTACTGCACATGAAGACAGTCGAAGACGCGATCGCCTTTATCAACAACGGAACCTATGGCAATATGGCCTGCGTATTTACTTCCAGCGGATCCAACGCCCGCAAGTTCCGCAACCAGGCAATGGCTGGAAACATCGGTATCAATATCGGCGTCGCCGCACCGATGGCGCAATTTCCTTTTAGCGGATGGAAGGAAAGTTTCTTTGGCGATCTCCATGGACAGGGAAAACATGCCGTTGAATTCTTCACACAAACCAAAGTAGTTGTCGAACGCTGGCCGAAAGAATGGTCACGTAAATTTTAACCAATGAATACATCAACCATACAAATCGCAAATGCACCCTGCTCCTGGGGAGTGCTGGAATTCGAACTGGAAGGCAAGTCTATGGGATATGAACAGGTGCTGGATGAAATTGCACAAACAGGTTACTCCGGCACTGAGCTTGGCGACTGGGGCTTTATGCCTACTGATCCTGGATCATTGAGATCAGAGATCGAAAGCCGAAGACTCGAACTGTTAGGCGCTTTTGTTCCGGTAGCACTGGCTTATGAATCCGCTCACGACGCAGGTATCGAAGCAGCGTTAAGAACAGCAGGATTGATGCATGCTGCAGGATACAGCGATGCTTTCATCGTGCTCGCCGATAACAATGGGAATATCGATTTCCGGACAAATAACGCAGGCCGTATCAAACAAAAACATAGCCTTGCCGAAGACAGTATGAAAACCTTCGGACGTGGCGCTGAAAAAATTGCCAGTGCAGTGAAAGACCATTATGGAATGCGCACGGTATTCCACCATCACTGCGCAGGGTACATCGAAACACCCTGGGAGATCGAAGCATTTCTTTCCGTAACTGACCCATCATTGATCGGTTTGTGTTTCGATACTGGTCACTTTCAATTTGGCGGGGGTAAAGACCCCGTAGAGTTCATGACCAAACACTGGGACAGGATCTGGCATGTTCACTTCAAAGACTTTTCTCCTGAAGTTGCCATGATCGGCGCCGCCAATAACTGGGATTATTTCCGCTCCGTTAAACAAGGTGTTTTTTGCGAACTCGGCAAAGGCGTAGTCAGCTTTAAAGCCATCCGCGATCTGCTTCGTGATAAAAAATATAAAGGATGGATCGTCGTGGAACAGGATGTACTACCGGGCATGGGAGAACCGGCAAAATGTGCGGAGCAGAATAGACGGTATCTTAAATCAATAGGATTATAAAGTAAAAAGTCAAAATTAAAAATTAAAAAAACGGACGACTTCCTGCGATGTAAGGAGAACCCAAGATGGAAGTTTTTAATTTTTACTTTTTCATTTTTAATTTAAAAAACTTTGCAAATGAAAAAACTCAACATAGCCCTTCTCGGTTTGGGTCGGATCGGAAAGATCCATTTCCGGAATATCGCGCAATACTTTCCGATGGCAACTGTTACGGCTGTGGCTGATCCGCTTGGCGGCGGAGCATTTGCCCAACAAAACAAACAGGTATTCTTTTCCACTGATCCGTACGAAGTGATCTGCCGCAGTGATGTGGATGCTGTGCTGATCTGTACGCCAACCAGCTCTCATGCTGAACTGATCGAAGAAGCTATCAGGCAGAAGAAACATATTTTTTGCGAGAAGCCAATGGATCTTTCGCTGGAAAGAACAGAAGCATTAACGGCGATGGCAAAAGGAAATGTCAAACTGATGATCGGATTCAACCGACGTTTTGATCCGGACTTCATGCAGGCCTACCAGTCTGTAAGGGAAGGAAAGATCGGAGACGTACAGATCGTGAAGATCACCAGCCGTGATCCGGGCCTTCCTCCTATCGACTACATCCGTAATTCCGGTGGATTATTTATGGATATGGCTATACACGATTTCGACATGGCCCGTTACATCATGAAAAAAGAAGTAGTAGAAGTTTTTGCAAAAGGATTAGTGGTGATCGATCCGGCAGTGGCGGATGCAGGCGATATCGATACGGCGATCACCACTCTTACATTCGAAGACGGCAGCTATGCCATCATTGACAACAGCCGCAAAGCTGTTTATGGGTATGATCAGCGCCTGGAGATCTTCGGCAGTGGGGGAATGATACAGGTGGAGAACAATCTCCATAACCGGAATGTGCTGTATAATGAATCAGGCATTCACCAGGCATTGCCGCTTGACTTCTTCATGGACCGGTACAGCCGTTCCTATCTCAAAGAAATGGAGCTGTTCATTGATGCACTGACCAACGGCACCCATATGCCGGCAACCGGTACAGACGCGATCCAGGCAACCATGATCGCCGCAGCCGCCAAACTCTCTATGGAAACCGGCGGTCCGGTCAGACTTGAAGAAATCAAAAGGAAGAGCGTATTGACCGGATAATAGCTACATTTGAACGTTCGGCCAGTAAAGAGTGCAGAGCTGCCTGGCGTAGTTTCCCGCGGATCAGCGTGCAGAAACGCTGATAGGTTTCAAAAAGCAGGAATGCATCTGCGGATCTTCCCTGATCCGCGGTGATCTGCGGGAGACTACGCCGGATCCACCAAAAGAAGGTCCGATAATCGAAAGCAAAAGCAAGCTACTTAACCTGGAGTATGATTATGAAAAAGGTTTCGATCAAAGACATTGCAAAAAAATCGGGGGTTTCTATCACCACCGTTTCCATTGTATTAAATGGAAATGGAGCGGAAAGAAAGATCAGTGAGTCTGTGATCAAAAAGATCATGGACGTAGCCGCCGAATTGAATTACAGGCCCAATCAGCAGGCGAAAAGTCTTCGTACAGGAAAGACCTACACCCTTGGCCTGATCGTAGATGATATTTCGAACTTCTTCTTTAGCCACCTGGCAAAAACTGTGGAAGAAGAAGCAGATAAGTTTGGTTACACCGTAATGTTCTGCAGCAGTGAAAACGATGAAGGAAAATCGAGGAATGTACTGGGTTCGTTACTGAACAAACAAATGGACGGCTATATGATCGCGCCAACTGCAAGCATGTTACCGGAGATCAATCAGCTGGTGCAGGAAAAAAAACCACTGGTACTGGTCGACCGCTTTTTCCAGACCTCTCCTGCCAGTTACGTAACGCTTGACAACTACAAAGGCACATTCGACAGCGTAACCCATCTGGCGAAACAGGGTTATTCGAAGATCGCGATCGTGACCAATGATTCTGAACAGATCCAGATACAGGAACGTTTTGAAGGATACAAAACAGCCTTGCGGAAACACAAGATCCCATTTGTACCGGAGTACGTAAAAAAGATCCCCTTCAAATATTCAGCACAGAAAGCTGTCAAAGAAATAGAGTCATTCATTGCATCAAATGCTGATATCGATGCGGTGCTATTCACCTCGAATAATTTGGGTATACCAGGACTGGAAAGCCTGAAAAACCTGAAAAAGAAAGTCGGTGAAGAAATTGCTGTGATCTGTTTTGACGACAACGACCATTTCCGGCTGGCATCTCCCTCTATAACAGTGATCTCCCAGCCAATCAGGGCGATAGGAAAAAATGCATTGAAGATCCTGCTGGATCAGGTTGAAAAGAAAGAACTCTCACAGGTAAGATCTGTGTTGCAGCCAAACCTGATCGTGCGCGAATCAACGCCGGTCAAAGTTGCACCGGAAGTAAAACAAGCAGACACGGCGGGTGTAAAAAGCAAAAAAAGAACGGCAAAATAAAACAAGCCACTTTCATTATAAAAACGATTGTTCTTGGAAACATTACAATTTGCAGACTATCTTGTCTTCTATATCTACATCATCGGTATCTCTTTATACGGATACTATATTTACCGGAAGAAAAAAACGACCCAGGGTGCAAAGGAGTTCTTCCTGGCGGAAGGATCGCTGACCTGGTGGGCGATAGGAGCATCACTGATCGCATCCAACATTTCCGCAGAACATTTTATCGGGATGAGCGGGTCCGGTTTTGCGCTTGGACTTGCGATCTCTACCTACGAATGGATGTCTGCCGCTACGCTGATCATTGTTGCGATATTTATCATCCCGGTATATCTGAAGAATAAGATCTTTACCATGCCGCAATTCCTGGCAACGCGGTACAATGATTCCGTGAGCACGATCATGGCCATCTTCTGGTTGCTGGTGTATGTTTTCGTAAATCTCACCTCGATCATCTATCTCGGCGCTATCGCTATTTCTTCCATTTCAGGAATAAGTTTTGAGGCCTGTATTGTCGGACTGACCGTATTCTCCATCATCGTTACACTAGGTGGTATGAAAGTGATCGGATATACGGATGTTGTTCAGGTGATCGTGCTGATCATTGGAGGGCTTATCACTACTTATCTTGCCCTCACGCTTCTTTCGGAAAATTTTGGTTATGGCAAAAACATTCTTGAAGGATTAAAGCTTTTGCGCAAGGAAGCGCCGGGTCATTTCCATATGATCTTTGACAAGTCAAATCCGCATTACGATAAACTTCCGGGGATCTCCGTTTTGATCGGCGGGATGCTGGTAAACAACCTGGCATATTGGGGCTGTAACCAGTACATCGTTCAGCGAACATTAGGAGCAGATCTGAAAACCGCCAGGAAGGGCATCCTGTTTGCCGCATTCCTAAAGTTACTGATCCCTGTTATCGCCGTATTACCCGGCATTGCAATGTATGTATTGCACAGCAAAGGGCTTTTCCAGAAAGAAATGACAGATGCAGTTGGTTCCGTTAAGCCTGACCATGCATACCCAACACTAATGAATCTCTTGCCTGCCGGCCTTAAAGGCGTTGCATTTGCAGCACTGACGGCCGCGATCGTTGCCTCACTGGCAGGTAAAGCCAACAGCATTTCAACGATCTTCTCTCTGGATATTTACAGGAAGTTTATCGATAAGGATGCATCTGAAAAGAAACTGGTGCGGATCGGAAGATGGGCTGTGATCGTTTCGATGCTGATCGCAGCGATCGTTACACCAGCGTTGAAAAGTCTCGACCAGGCTTATCAATTCATCCAGGAATACGTTGGATTTATTTCCCCCGGCGTGCTGGCGATCTTCCTGCTGGGGCTTTACTGGAAGAAGACTACAGCGCGCGCAGCAATGGCGGGAGCGCTGCTTACGATACCTATCTCAACCGTGTTGAAGTTTTTGCCGGGGTGGACGAATGGGGCTTTCCCGGATTATCCATTCCTGGACAGGATGGGTATTACATTCCTGCTGACAGTGTTGATCATGGTAATAGTGAGTCTGGCGAAACCTAAACCGAAGGGAACACCGGATGAGATTGAAGTGGATCCGTCTATGTTCAGGGTATCGAGGGGGTTTGTGGTGGCGTCAATTCTTATTTGCGGGATACTGACAGCGTTGTATACTGTCTTCTGGTAAGACTGGCGTAATAGCAACGCAGAGAGCGCAAAGAACCGCAAAGGACGCGGAGGATTGATTTTCTGCGTCCTTTGCGGTTCTTTGCGCTCTCTGCGTTGCTACTACGCCAGACAGTTAACAAATCTGCATCATTTTTTATCTTCCGATCCGTATACTTTCTTCCTGTTCAGAATATATCGTATGCTGAACGCCGTGTTGATCACGCTCAATCCCTCATCCGCACCAAAATAATACGCGGGGCTCCAATCCACCTGCAAGTTGATCGGCGAGTTCAGGATCCTCCAGTCAAAACCGATCACCGGGTTAATACCCACTTTACCACGCTTGAAATGATAGGCCGGTCCGGCACCCAGCAATGCAGAAAACTTATACCCCGCCAGCGGTACATGTTTTTGCAAAGTAGCAGACAACATTATACCATCATAATCATTCTCAAAATTATTCGCCAGTATACTCTCAAACGCAAAACTCTTATTAAAGAATTTCTTGTACGTTACACCGGCAGAACCGCCCGCTCTCAGGCCAACCGCAGATTCACCACCATTATACTGTGCATTACTTTGCTGACATATCAACACACTCACCGCTATTGCCACAATCAGTTTTGCTTTACTTAGAATTCTAATCATAGTACAGAATATTTATGCCCCTGAATAGCCAAGTATCATGCCTCATAAGCCCAAATTTCCTGGCATGCAAAAGCAAATCATAGTACTACGCATGTTACATTACGAACAGGCAATACACTGCAAAACCCTTTTAACATGTCTTTAAGAACAACCCCAATGCCGCTATTCATTGTGGGATAAAAAATCCACACTTTAATACATAGCAAAGGGCCTTCTGCGAAGGCCCTTTGTTTTCATATAAGAATTAATACAATATATACTTTCCCTTACTTTTACCTCCTTCACTTCCCGGCTCTTAGTAACCGGGATTCTGATACATCTTCACAGGATCCAGCTTAAACTCATTAAAGGGGATCGGGAAATAATAATCTTTCGTAGTCATATTCGCCAGCGGAGAGTTATCATAATCCGCCTGCTTTTTTGCCTTGAAATATTCCACCAACTGTTCTGCGTTAAAGAACCTAACCAGATCATGCCAGCGATGATGTTCAAACGCAAGCTCAACTCTTCTTTCGTGCAGGATCGCCAGCTTCAGCGTTGGATATTTTGCGGCATAAGCAGGATCTGCCATCATTATCGCATAGTTAGGGCGCTGCGCGCGGGTACGCACCATGTTGAGGTAACTGATCGCACTAGCATTATCGTTTAAATACATCGATACTTCCGCAAGGTTCAGGATCACATCGGCATAACGGATCAGGATCCAGTCATTGCCACCATAGCCCAGCGTAGTAGCAGCAGAGCTCGCGTCCCGGAACTTTGTAATAAAGTAGGCATTGGATGAAGCGGCAAATTTAACAGAGAAGGTTGTTCGTATATCGCCGGCTTCAAATTCGTTCAGCAGGTCCTTTGTGAACAAACCGCCTGAGCCCTGCGATACAAACGGTGAATTGATTGTTTCGCCTTTCGCCTGGTTGTTTCGTGCCAGAGCAGATGAATAAGAAGGATCACCCTGTTTATATACGATCTGCCAGATGATCTCCGCATTCGTTGATTTCTTACTTACATCAAATACATCAGCGAATGGGATCTCCGACAAACTGCCAAACGTTTTCTGGTTAAAACAAGCCAGCAGGTACGTCTTCGCGTTATTCAGGTTCTCTATTTTGTTATCTGCTAGTGTAGTTGCCATGGTCAGGTAAACCTGTCCGAGTGTCGCATTGGCCGCCTGTAAAGAGACTTTACCTTTTGAAGCGACCGGCTGCACCACCGGAAGATTGCTGCCAACAACGTCCTTAAGATCAGCAACGATCTGTGCATACACCTGTTCTTTCTTAACACGTGCAGTGATGGAAGCTGCCTGTTCTTCCGAACTCAAACGCTCCGTTACCAAAGGAACATCACCAAACTCTCTCACAAGATTGTAATACATATACGCACGGATGAATTTCAACTCGGCGATGTATTGCGTTTTTGTAGCCTCACTTGCAAACGATATTTTATCAATGATGGATAATACAAGATTCGCTCTGGCAATTGGCACATACAAGGCAGACCAGTGGCTTTGCAAATAGCTATTGCCAGGAACAAGCGCAAAAGCGGAGAACTGGAACGGCTCACCGTTGTTCGACTGGTTATCCGTGGTATTGATATC
This sequence comes from Terrimonas ginsenosidimutans, assembly GCF_022012415.1. Classification (GTDB taxonomy): domain Bacteria; phylum Bacteroidota; class Bacteroidia; order Chitinophagales; family Chitinophagaceae; genus Terrimonas_A; species Terrimonas_A ginsenosidimutans. The sequence continues at coordinate 75,910 of NZ_JAKLTR010000002.1, read as the reverse complement.
GTCTGCACGATCATCCGTCCATAAAGAAGCGCCCTCCCCTATGGCATTGGAACTTCTCAGCGCCTGGTATACGCCGTATACCGCAGCCGTAACGTCATTTTCTGTCTTGATGCCATTATCAACCGACACACCGTTTGGGTTCGCCTGCTCAACGAAAGATTTTTTGCAGGCAGTCAGGCTCATTACAGCCAACCCGATAATGGAAACTGATATTATTTTTCGCATAATCTCTTTTTTAAAGCATTTAGAATTGAACCTTGATGCCTGTATTAAATGAACGGATCAATGGATACTTACCATAATCAACACCGGGAGTAAGGTTTGAGCCGTTGTTGAAGTCAACCTCTGGATTGTAACCAAGATATTTCGTCACCGTAAACGCATTGTCTACAGACGCATACCATCTGAGCGCATTCACGCTGATCTTTTTCAGTCCGGGAATGGCGCTGGTCAGATCAACTCCAACAGTGATGTTCGTACAACGGAAGAATGATCCATCCTGCAGATAGTAGTCAGACAAACGCGTGCTGTTGCTTTGTGTACCACCACGTGATGCCCGGTATTCGTGACCGTTACCTGGATTCTGCTCGTTCCTGTATCGCTGATCAACTACAGAATACTGGTTGCCGGAACCTTCCATATTACGGATATAGTAATCCTGTCCATCGATCACCTTGTTACCTTGTGAACCATTGAAAGAAGCGCTGAAGTCAACGATCTTGTAGCTCATATTGATCGCAAAGCCATAGGTAAAATCAGGGTACGGACTTCCAATCACGTCTTTATCGGCGTCAGTGATCAAACCATCACCATTCTTGTCGATGAAGTAAAGATCACCTGCTCTCATCGGGGTTGTAGCGAAAGTGGAGATCGGGAATCCCTGCAGTTTATATCCCGCAGGAAATTTGTTACCGTTCGCTTTATAAACAGCCAGGTCAGCATTTATATTCACCATATCTTTCTCTCTCACCATTCCTCCTACTTTCACACCATAGAAAGAACCGACCGGGTCGCCTTCACGTGTTACGTGCGTGATATAGCTTCTTTCTGCACCCGCTCTCTGAATTTCGCTTGCACCACCAAGGCTTTTCACATTGTTCGTATTCACGTTGATATTACCCGCGAAGCTCAGGTTGAAGTCTTTTGATTGAATCACTTTATAATCCAACTGGAGATCAAACCCTTTGTTCCGCAGATCTGAATTACGCAGGTTTGTCCAAACGGTTGTTGCACCGGTTGCCGCTGTGATAGATTTCTGGAACAGCAAATTATACGAGCGGCTGATATAATAGTTGAAATTGATCGCAAGGCGGTTCTTCAAAGTGGTCGCATCAAAACCGAAGTTATACTGAGAAGTAGATTCCCAACCCAGTTTACCATCAGTGATACCACCGGGCCATGTACCGTTGTAAACAGTATTCCCGATCACCACACCACCAGCACCTATCAGGCCCTGCTCATACAGGTAGTTTGGAATATTATTGTTACCCGTCAAACCCCAGCTTGCCCTGAGCTTCATTGTAGAACCAGCACCAAGCCATTCGTTATAGAAAGATTCGTTAGAGATATTCCAGCCTGCAGATACCGAACCGAATTTACCCCAACGATTCAGCGGACCAAACCTGGACGAAGCATCAGCACGGAATGAACCTGTCAGGAAATAACGTTTGTCATAGTCGTACACCACACGTGCGAGATAAGAAACAAGGGTTGTTACAGATTTACCCGTATTTCCCTGCATGGTAAAGTCTCCCGCGCTTGAACCACCGGCTGTGATCTCCGGAACCGCGTCATTGATAAAGTTCTTAGCTGCTACCGCAACAAGATCAGTCTTTGTACTCTGTGCAGTATAACCAACGAGTGCATTGATATTTTGTTTTTGATCGATCTGCTTTTTATATGTCATCGTAAATTCAGCCAGCCTGTCCTGCATATCAAGGAATGATGCAGATGCATTTGCTGCAGTGATCGACTGCTGGGAGCCGGGAGGATTGATGCCATTACTAAGGTTCGTCGGGAAGTAATAGCTGTACTTCTCATTATAAGTCTGCGCGCCGAGGTTCACTTTGAACACAAGATCACGGATGATCTCATAGCTTGCACTTGCATTGAACGTCCCTCTTGTTCCTTTACGGAAGATCTTTACGCGTTCTGCAAGAGCCAGCGGGTTTTCAATCCCCTGGAAGGCATATGCATAACCATCCCATTGAGCACCGGAACCTTTATCAGAAGTGAGCAGGCTGCCGTCAGGATTATATGCAGGGAAGATCGGCATATAAACCAATGCTCCGAGGATCGGGCCCTGGTTAAAACGTCCTTCCTGTACCTCGCGGTTATCGGTGTTAGTCACGAACATGCTGGAAGAAACTTTCAGTTTCGGAGAAACATCTGCATCAATATTCGCACGCAGGTTGATCCTTTTCTGATAAGTGCTTGCAAGAATACCCGGCTGATCGAGATAACCTCCACTGATCAGGTAGCGTGTATTATTGCTTCCACCAGAGAAGGACACATTGTGTCGTTGTACCAGTGCATTGCCATACAATACATCCTGCCAGTCTGTATCATACTGCGGCTGTATCACTTTCTGACCGGCAAAATCGTAGAGGTCTTTGATGATGCAGACAGAACAGTTCTGTTTTGTCTGACCCGCTTTCGTAATACGCGTATCATTATCATCAGAATAAAAAGCATCGTTCCAGGCGATATTTTTAGCAAGAAGAATGTCTTTATAGTTTTCATTACGGCCGTCTACGAACAGTTGAGCAAACTGCGCCGAATTCAACAGATCTACTTTCTTAGCCAGTCGCTGGCTGCTCACCTGGTAGTCATAGGTCAGTCGGCCTTTGCCCTGCTTACCACGTTTGGTGGTGATCAGCACTACGCCACCGGAAGCGCGTGAGCCGTAGATCGCGGCGGATGCCGCATCTTTCAGTATCTCGATCGACTCGATATCATCGGGGTTGATAAACACATCGTTCCCCCCGGTATTTGGGTTCACCCCACTTGTAGAGTTGCCGCCGTTACCCTGCCCGGAAGTGATATTCCCTCCAACAGCATAACCATCCACCACATACAGTGGTTCTGAGCTTGCGTTCACAGAACCAATACCCCGCACCCTGATCTTTGTACCCGCATAAGGAGCTCCGCTCACCTGGGAGATCTGAACACCCGCCACTTTACCAACCAGTGCCTGACCAATAGTCGGTGTGCTTAGATTCATTTCGCTTGCTTTTACACTGGAGACAGCGCCGGTCAGATCGGTTTTACGCACACGCTGATAACCTACATAAACCTCTTCCAGCGTTTTTGCATCTTCTTTCAGGCGGACAGATACGGCGGAGCCGGACACTGTCACTTCCTGTGGCATATAGCCAACATAGGAAAATACCAGCGTGCTGCCTTCCTGTGCCTCGATGGAAAACTCTCCTTTGATCCCTGTATTGGTTGCGGTCTTTGTTCCTTTGACCGTAACGGTTACACCTGCCATAGGCAGATCTTTCTCATCTGTCACTGTACCAGAAACCATTGCCGGCAGACGGTACTCATCATGATAAGGATGATCCGCCGCCTGCAAGGCCGGCTGACCTGTGCCCCAGGCAGCCAACAACAATACTGAACAACGGCTAACGAGCTTCCGCTTCAAGCCATTACCGGTAGATGTCTTTGTTTGCATACGTTTTAATGTTAGTTGTTAGTTGATTTGCGAAAAATTTACCAGGCAATGCTCATCGTATTGACATTATTCTTGCGGGAGGAGCTCACCGCGATCCCCTTTTTGTCATTGTTCATGAAAGTGAATCCTTCCAGTTCGTCAGCCCGATCGAGATCAATAGAACGGATCACCTCTTCTTTACCGGATGCAATCGATTTGTCGAGATCCACAAACGTGAATCGCCATCTTTTTCCTTCGATCTGGTTCTGGATCAGCACAAGGATGCCTTTCTCCGGCATCCATTTAAGATTCTGCACCCAGGGAGAGCAGGTGAACTTTTTATAAACGATCCCCTTTTCAGAAGTTTTCTTTGCTTTGGCAAGCAATGCCGGATCATACAATCTCACTTCATTGTTCTTTCCGCCATAGTCTGCTGTAGCCACATAACTCTTTCCTTTATACTTCACATACTCCGGTCTTGTACCCTGTACGCAGGCATCATCTTCGATCGTGTTCAGTAAATTGCCATCGAGTGTTCCGGTCTTCTGCAGACCTTTCCAGTTAACGCAGTAGATGACGGCCCTCCAAAGAGTGCCTTCTGTATTCAGGCGAATGCTGTTGCCAATAAATACCGGATCTTTCCCGTTGTAAGCAATCCCGGTCGGATGATTGATCACATCCGTATCATTAAGCGTGAGCTTCATTTCCTTACCAATATGACGAAGGCTATCGCCTTCCTGTTTGTATTCGCGGATCACACCGATCTCACGGTCGCCGTACAAAAACAAACGACCATCAAGGTTGGAGATTCCCTGGCAGGCACCAAGCGAATCGACGCTTTGCGTCTTTTCGATTTTCATTTCAATTGAATAATTGAAGGCCATCATCAACAGGGCTGTTGACATGATCAAAGAAGCGAGAATGTATTTCATAACAGTTAATTTTCGGATCAGGGATCCATTGGTTCTTTGGGATTGATATGCAATGCATCAAGGAGCGGATAGAATTCCACTTCCGTTTCACTTAAGCGAATACCGTTCTTGTAGGGAGCTTCGTTCAGCTCACGCAGGCAACGCGCGATCAGTGTTTTCTCGATCATTGTGCTCTGGCCACGCGTAGTGCAACTGATGCCCGGCTTATCCATTGGAATACCGTAGCGGAACATCAACCTCACCGTATTGCGCATATTGGTTGTAGTATGACGCGCATGCGGCTCTATGATGATCGCATTTGCCGGCACATTGCATTTTTCGATCAGGTAGATCTTCATCTCCGTTGCCTCGCAATATTTTGTTTTGAAAGGATGAACCTTGCCACCGGAAGGAACAATGTATGGCGCAACACCAGCATGATATTGCATAGCCGCCAGCCTGCAACGAAGCATTCCTTCGGCGCTAAGCGGCACCGCAGGATCTTCCGGACCGGCACCGGGTAACATTATCACGGAATATTTGTAGTTCGCCCATTTGACCGTTTTAACACGCTCAAATGCAGCTTTATTCTCTCCCTCAGTCATAGGCTCAAAATCAGCAGCCTGCTCCCGCTCATTGATCTCTACAAAACGAAGTGCTGCCGTAAGAGACGGTTCGAAGAATGCCGGCTTTTTATGATTCTCCTGCGCAACGAGATAGCTGGTATTATACAGCAGACTTACATAGCCCGGATTGAACTGATTCCTGTCTTTCGCATCGCGGGTATCAAAACTGATGGAATCAATATTCGGATAGTTGGGCTTCTGCCCTTCTGCATATACGCCTATGGCGAAGTTGATGCCTTCCGCATCCTGCGTCCATGCTTTTTCCAGCATTTCAGCAGCAGGAAGATCCTGAAACAGGATATATGTACCCGAAGGAATAAGATGATCTTTTACCAGTTTGCCCAAAGCATTTCCTGGCTGATAAAGGGCCTTCAGTTTTGCAGCCACCTGCTTTATTTCATCCTGACTGAACTTCAATGAACGGGTGTAACAAAACCCATCTCTTGCACAGGTCTTTAAACCTGCATTGATCGAATCAACTTTGCTGCGCCGCATTGCACTAAGGAAGGGATCAGCATCGAGGATCTTTTTTACGTCGGGAAGTGTTTGAAATAATGTGAGGAGGTAATAGTTCTTCGACTGAACATAGTTATTACCGGCAAGTAATTTGTAACGGGGATCGGGATGATTGGATTGAGCGAAGGCGCATTGTGCTAAAAGTATGCAGCAACATACACTTAGTAGTTTCAATGTTGACATAAGCAGTGAAGATTTTGCGGGTGCAAAGTCGGCTCTTTCACTACTCCAAAAATGTCAGTACGAAGAATTAATAATTAGGTGGTGTTTATTTTACGTTTTCTTAATATGGGGATTGGTTGAAAAAAAGAACATTGAAGTGCTCGTTAAGGTGGGAGGAGTTATAATAATCGACTGCCCTGGGAGTATCGCAGAGAGCGCAAAGTAAACGCAGAGATCGCTAAGAAAATCCTTGCAATCTCTGCGTTTACTTTGCGCTCTCTGCATTTACTTTGCGCTCTCTGCGTTTACTTTGCGCTCTCTGCGATACTTCGACGACAGTCAAACATCAGCACTATCCGAAGAAACTTACTTTCCGGCACCCCTCGTTTCCCGAAGGTCATCGAGTATCGGTTTATCCAAACCACTCAGCGTTGATTGTTCCGGCTTCAATAACTCAAGAACAACTATCTCATTCTGCCCCTTCTTCAACCATTCAGCCGGGAGATATATTGTCTGCTGAGGGCCTATGCCCCAATATCTTCCAAGGTTATGCCCATTCACCCACACACTACCTTTCCCCCAGTTCCGCAGATCAAGATAGGTATCGGCAGTTTCAGTGAGATTGAAAGAAGCCTTCTTCAGCGATGGATTTCCGGTAACAGCAGAAGCTGACGGCCACTTGACATCACTGATATTTTTGAATGGTAATGGATAATTCTCCCAACCCTTCCATTCTTCATCATTGAAGGTCACTTTCTCTGTAATGCCTTTATTGTTCTTCAAAAGGTTCGGACCATAGTTGATCCGCCCCATATTCTCCACGAGGATATCAATGATTACAGTTCCTGCAGGAAGATCTACCTGCAAACTATCTTCTTTAAACCTCCGGTCCAGCACTCCCACTTTCTTTCCATTCACCATCACAACGCCAAAGTCACGAAGTTCTTTTATTTTCAAAAGACCTTTGCGCCCGCCCTGTTGCTTTGTGCGGTATAGTACAAAACCATAAGCCTGGTTCAACGCTTCAAATGTCATCGGCGTTTCTGAAGGTTTCGGCGAAGGCAATGCTTGCAGAAGATCTACCGATGTTTCAAACCTGATCTCCGGAAGAACCATTGCTGGTTTGGCGGCAGGAATTTCTGGCAGCTTTGTTCCGGCAGGAAGGTTTTTCAGGATCGCTTCGCGGAACAGCTGAAACTTTCTTGTCGCATTACCGGCTTCATCCAAAGGTGCATCATAATCATAGCTGCTGATCTGCGGTTCATAGTAACCGGTATCATAATAGTTTGCTCCGTTCATAAAATCACGTGTAGTACCACCATGGAACATATACATATTGATGGAGATCCCGGCAGCGAGAGCTGTATCAAGATTGGCCGCGTATCCTTCCGGCGCAACCGTATGATGCTTCACGCCCCACCAGTCAAACCATGCCGGATACCATTCTGCTACATAATAAGGCCCTTTTCCGTTATGATATTTATTCACCAGTGACTTCACTTCTTCCGGTTTATCGATCCCATTCACAGCGGTCAGCATCCCCGGGAGATATCCTTCACCTAAAAACTTCGCTGCATCGCAGGTATAGAGATAGCAATCGAAGCCGGCATCTTTAAACAGTTGCTGGTTCTTCTCAAGATACTTCCTGTCTGAACCATAGGCGCCGTATTCATTTTCCAGCTGCACCATCAGGATATTGCCTCCATTCGTCACAAGCAAAGGAGCCAGTTGCTTACCCACTTCATTGATATATTTGGTATACTCCTGCATGTATTTTTCTTCGGTGCTTCTCACCACTAATCCTTTTTCATTCTGCAACCAGTAGGGATACCCGCCATATTCCCATTCCGCACACACATACGGGCTTGGACGCAGCACTACCCAAAGGCCTTCTTCCTTCGCGATCTTTACAAACTCTGCGATATCGTTATTCCCTGAAAAATCGAATACATCTTTCTCGGGCTCATGCAAATTCCAGAACACATACGTACCAATCGTATTCAGGCCCATTGCTTTTGCCATTTGCATTCTTTGACGCCAGGCTTCGCGCGGCACGCGGGGATAATGGATCTCGCCCGAGATCATCTGGAACGGTTTTCCATCTAATAAGAAATGTTCATTATCATAGGAGAAACTGTGTTTTTCCTGCGAACAACCGAGCAGAAGGCTCACAGACACCAACAGGCAAAAAATAAAAGACCGGTTACTCATACTTAACTTCGTTTGGTTTGTACACTGATCAGCATACGGATTTATAATTAGCTATCGCTTTTTTCCGGGATTGAACTCCTGAACAACAGGCGGTAATCCCGGAGACGTAATAATTATTTTAAAAGACGTTCTATTGCCAGCTGGCTTTACATACACCATCACAGGACCGTTCATCACCGGCTTGGAGGAAGCCTGATAAGCGGATGTATCTGCAAGATTGCTGTTTTCAATACCCAACAACTTTGCTCCGCCCTCCACACTGACTGTAATTACATTTCCCGGCCGATACAGCTCGTACCCTTTATCATCTGCAATAGTCACACTCATCTGCACCACCGCATTCGGGTCTTTGATCAGCGGATGGGAATACACCGACGTCTTAATTTTCGCGGCCGCACCGGTAGTATACAACACTTTGCTGGCAACAAGCTTTCCATTCTTGTATGCCCTGGCTTCCGCCTTTCCTGATGTGTATACTGTATTCCAGTTAAAGATCCCATTCCTTGAGTCCGCTTTTGATTGTTTGCCGATCGAACGATCATTCACCAGTATCTCCACTTCATCACAATTGGAGAAACATCTTATGCTGACAGAATCGCCTTCTTTCCGGTTCCAGTTCAGCTCGGCACGCTTCTGCGTCCAGTTGCCATTGTCTTCGCGCCTGTTGATATTAGAAGTGCCGACGTACAATACCGGGTTATCACTCCATAAACTCTGACGAAAAAAATATTCAGGCTTGGGAAAACCACCAAGGGTGAGCAAGCCCGCACCATTGCTGCGCGTTGGCCACTGACCGGCTTCTCCCATATAATCGATCCCTGTCCAGAGATACTGTGCTGAAATAAAATCATTCTTCGCTACATCCATCCAGGCGCTGTGTTGCATCCCATTTTCACTTCCGTAGATGATACGTTTGGGATAGACGAGGTGATCAGAATCATACCGGTATTCCTGATAATTATAGCCAACGATATCAAGGTTACCGGGATAGCTGGTGGTATTGGACATCACTACTCCGGCAAGCGCCGCCGTGACAGGCCTTGTTGTGTCAAGATCTTTGACCGCCCGGACCAGTCCCGCAGACAGCTCACCCAAACGTGCCGCAGGAGGATGGTCAGGCAGAAATCCCTTTCCATAGATCTGCGGATTGCGTCCGCTGCTCAGCACTTCATGTGTATAAGGATCATTCGGATAGTCGATCTCGTTTCCGATGCTCCACATAATGATCGAAGGACGGTTCTGATTGCGCAGTACCATTGCTTCTATATCTTTAACCGACCAGTCGGAGAAATATTCATGATAACCATCCTTACCGGGCGTTCCTTTATTCCAGCCGCTGATCCATTTATTCTTACCCTGCTCCCATTCGTCAAATGCTTCATCCATCACCAAAAAACCCATCTGATCACACAGACGATAGAGATATTCTGCATGCGGGTTGTGCGCCATACGGATGGAGTTACATCCGCCTTCTTTCAGCAAAGCGAGCCTTCGCACCCACACTTCTTCCGGTACAGCCACACCTAATACGCCCGCATCATCATGCACACAAACACCTTTGAGTTTCATCGGTACGCCGTTCAATGAAAATCCTTTTGCCGCATCAAAACCAAATGAACGGATCCCAACCTCATCCGTCCATTCATCCGACAGCTTGCCATCGGCCAGCACTCTCACCCGCAATGAGTACAGATAGGGATTATCTACTGACCAAAGCTTTGGGTTTATTACATCCATTGATAGAGCTGTGGTCAGCACTGAATCAACCGGCGAATTGAAACTGACCGATCTCGCGGCAACATCTCTGCCGGAAGTATCGCGTAAGATCGCCTGGATATCGATCTTTTTTGCACTACCCTTTTCAACGGATACTTTTATTGAGGCGGTAGCACGCTTCTCACTAACTAAAGGAGTTGAAAAGAAAACACCCCACTGGCTGATATGAGCCGGGTTAAGGATCTGGAGATGAACATCCCGATAAATACCCGAACCGGTATACCAACGCGAATCAGCAAATTTTGTATGATCCGCCTTCACGGCGATGATATTTTCTGCATTCAGTTTCAGGTAAGGAGTTAGATCATAATTAAACGAGACAAACCCATTTGGGCGTTTTCCCAGGTAATGACCATTGATCCAGACTTCACTGTTATTATACACTCCGTCAAAATGAATGGAAACTTTCTTGTTCCTCCACGCAGAAGGCGCGTTGAATTTATTTCTATACCATCCAATTCCTCCCGGCAAATAACCTGTGGCGCTGGCCCACTGATTGCTGAATGGCATTTCAATACTCCAGTCGTGCGGAAGATCAATTTTTCTCCAGCCTGCATCATTATAAGCAAGCTGATCTGCCCCCGGTGCGTCACCGGCATTGAATTTCCAGTTTGCATTAAATAGCAGTTCCTGCCTCGTTGATTGCGCTATTGCTTGTAATTGCGAACACAACAGCAGGCATGCCAGTAATCTTTTTCCTATTCGCATAGGTTCAATATTTTTTTGTTGATTATTCCAATACGATCGTAGTAACACTCCGAGGCTCCAAAGCAATGCTGGCTCCCGCTGATTGATACTGTAATTTTTTTGAATGGCTGGTGATATAAGCACTACGCTTACGGAAACTTTTTCCATTAGATCCATTGCCGCTTAACGCATCAAGGTTGATGTTCAGTGAGGTTTCACCTGTATTGGTCAGCACCACTACCAGTTTCTTATTTTTCCCTTCCATGAATGCCGCAACGAGACAAGCGGGATCGGCAGACAAAGCATCGACACGTTTCATACCGGGGCGAACGAACCGGCTGTAATTCCCCATCACCCACATGATCTTGCTGTCTGTATACCATCCATTCGTTTTATTTTTCTCCACGTAAACCAATCCATCTTTATAATCATAGGCAGAAACGGCGATCCACCATTGCCAGGCTGTTGCATTTCCGGCAACAAGATCCTGGTACATGACTTTGGCTACATAGAGACCTGCATTGATACCTGTGTCACGCTTATTTCCTTTGATCTCACCATCATTATCACCCAGAATGCAATATTCAGACTGCCAGTAAGACAATCCCTTGATACCTGCTACCGCATCGGCCAGTTCCTTTCTAAGCTTAATACCTGCATCAAACGGGGATGTACTGAAATAGCTATGAGCAGCCACAGCAGGATACAGGTTTTTCAGATCGCCGACATAATGCCGCCCGCCGGGAGTGAACAGATCCTGCAATTGCTTTCCTCTTCCCGGTTTATCATCTTCTTTTAAAAGATATTTGATATGACCCGATTCTGTGAGTAATATTTTTGAGGATGCTCTCTGCTTGGTAATAGCGGCATCCAGGCTTCGTGCAAATCCGGCAACCGTTTGATTACTGGCAGGATTTCCTTCCTGGCCACCATCACTCCAATCCCATTGAGGTTCATTGACCGGGCTGATATAAGGAATACGGATGCCGTTCCGTTTTTCCAGTTGCTTCACAGATTGAACAATATAATCAGCAGCTTTATCAAAAGCCGATGGATCCAGGTTATCCTCACCGGCTTTTGATGAAAATGCTTTTTTGTTTTTGGTGAATTGTACAGGCGGACTGTTAAGGAACACAAGGAACTCCGGTACTTTTCTTTTTTTGGCAGCTTGTAAGAACCATTGCTGCCCGGCCTGCAAAGAAGCGTCTATTTTGCCATTTGCATCCAGCAGAGATTCAGCACGGCGCCATTCATCGCGGATCCCGCTTTCATTGCCTTGTTGCGTGCTTCCGCCACCGAGATTAAACCGCCAGAGAGAAAGACCAATTCCTTTAGGAGAGCCGTCAGCTTTCGTTTCAAGACTGAATAACCAATCGGCAATGCTGTCTTTTTTTACCTGTGGCCAGTTGCCAACAAACTGGCAGGCCCAGGCATCTGAAGCGCCAAAGTTATCGATGGTTTGAAAAACCCGGCGGGTGTCGATCGCAATATTTACATCTTTTGACTGTGCATGTACCGCCTGCAATAAACACGGAATAGAGAAGCACGTAAGAGCGAAACGAATTGATCTGAACATAATCAAACCTACCGGGTTTTACGAACCGTCCTGAATAATTTATTTACCATCATCATTTAATAACTCCTATATATGAATTGCGTAGGGTTCCCGCGGATTTCGCTGATAAAGCGCAGATACGCAGAGTAATTTACTCTTTACAGAAAGGTATTTGCGGATCTGCGCATCAATCTGCGGGAACACTACGCCAGACCCTAATAACCAGTGTTCTGTTGTAAACGATTACCAGAAGCCTGGATCTCCGCCCTCGGGATCGGCAGCCAATAATGTTTGGCTTCAAACCTGCGGCCATCCAGCGCTACCTTGGTTGCATACGTAAACGTATTTCCCGTTTTGGTGATCGTGACCCCATTGGCAGGTCTGTTTTCCGTTACGTCAGCGATCTTCCATCTTCTGACATCATAGAAACGATGTTCTTCAAAAGCCAGTTCAACTCTTCTTTCATACCAAACGATCTCTCTGAACGCATCTTTCGATAAACCAGCAGCAACGGCGGGCATATTCACACCAGCTCTTGCTCTAACGAGGTTCAGGGCAAGACGCGCACTCAATGTAGAACCAGCGGGAACCACATCCGGACCATACGCTTCATTCGCAGCTTCCGCGAAGTTCAGCAAAACTTCTGCATAGCGGAAATAGTTCCAGGGTTGAAAGCCCGCATTACCCCATGGATTCTGCAATGGGTAAGCATCGTTCATGAATTTCTTGAGGTAATAACCGGTCTTTGATGTGTTCCAGTTATCCGGACCATCTTTACTGTCTTTACCACCGGGGATGAACGTCTCGATGGTCGCACCACGATACGTCGAACCATTATATGAAACAGTGGCATAAAACCGGGGATCACGATTCAGGTATGGATTAGCGGGATCAAACCCTGATGTACCGTCAGTGATCGTCTTGCCATTATTCATCCTGTAATCGTCCACCAGGTTCTGCAACGGAAGGTTACCACCCCAGCCACCGTAGCTGTTTGGACCATTAGCGATCTCGAGGTGTACGTGTCCTGCATTTCTTGTATACAATCTTGCGAAAATAACTTCTGTATTGGATGTTGACTGGAACAGCTTAGCGTATCCGTCCTGCGCGATGCTATATTTATTCAGTGACATTACCGCCTGCGCAGCGGTCGCTGCCGCTTCCCATGTGCCGGTTGCATATAACGGGCTTGCTGCGTACAATTGCAGTCTTGATTTCAATGCGAGTGCTGCGCCACGTGTAGCACGACCCAATGGGTAGCTGCCGCCATTATCTACCGGTAATCCCGCAGCAGCGGCATCCAGCTCAGCCAGCACATAATCCATACTTTCTTTCAACGTAGCACGTTTGAACAGGGCTTCATCCTGGAGATTATCTGCCAGAGAATACACCTTATCGCCCATCAGCACCACCCCTCCGTAGTTACGGATCAGATCCTGGTAACGGAAAGCACGGATAAAACGAAGTTCCGCACGCAGCCTGTTCTTACGCTCCGCACTCATCGTCAGGCCATCGATACCATTCAGCGCGAAATTACATTCGCGGATACTGCGGTAACTGCGGGGCCAGATCGTACCGGCCATGCCAAGATTCTCCGGAGCGAGCAAACCCCGCTGGATCGTCCAGGTATTATCATCATTATTATAAATAGACTCATCGGTGATAGAGCTCCACATGCTGTATTCAAAAGCACGTCCAAAACCGGGATCGGTACCATCACCTTCTTTATCCTGTAATCTTGCACCGATGTAACGGTTCACCACGAATGCTTCAAATACGACCGAGTCGGTCAGCACCACTGTTTCCGCGATCTTATCAGTGGGTTCAATTTCCAGGAAATCTTTTTTGCAGGAGGCGAAACTGATCGCCATTGCCGCGCCGCAAAGTATATGAGGGATATATCTTGTTTTCATTATAATCTTTTTTGTGTTAGAACCTGAGGTTTACGCCAACGTTGATGATCTTTTGCTGAGGATAGAACTGTCCGCTTCCGCTGCTGCCTTCCGGATCATAATCCTTAACTTTTGTAATAGTGAACAGGTTGAAAGCATTCAGGTACAGACGTGCGGATTGCATTCTCAGACGAGAAAGGAATGAACCAGCCAGGTTATAACCGAGTTCAATGTTCTTCATACGAAGGAAGGATGCATTGTTCAACCAGAATGTATTGTTATATAAACCGCCATTGATCGAAGAAGAAGCACGTGTGTCTACACGGGGAAAACTTCCATTCGGATTGCTGGGGCTCCAGCGATTGTCTGCCCAGCTGCTGTAGAAATTACCAACGGTTCCTGATTCAGGCAGCACATACTGGCTTACCTGCGCCTGACCTGCCAGTACAAAAGACAGATCAAAGTTTGCATAGTCAAAAGAGAAAACCGCACCATAGGTAATACGTGGAATATTTCCGTAATTGCTTCTTACCTGGTCATCGGCACTGATCTTGCCGTCTTTGTTATAATCCTCATAGATCAGATCACCGGGTTGTGCACCAGCCAGGTGAATACTCTGATCGATTTCCGCCTGTGTACGATAAATACCGAGTGAATTATACAAGAGGTAAGTGTTCAGCGGATGCCCTGTCTGACGCTGATAAGGTAAAACACCCGTCGCCTCGTCTATGAAAACTATATTGCTTTTTGCATAAGTAAAGTTACCGTTGACACTGTAATGGAATTTCCCTTTGCGATTAGTGTATCCGAGTGTCGCCTCAATCCCGTTGCTGTTCACCTTGCCGATATTTTCAGAAGGAACCAGCGGATCACCGCCGAAAGGATTCACGATACCGGATACAAACGGAATGGATGCATTACGAACCGCCAGGATATTCGAACGCTGCTGACGGAAATAGATGAACTCGAAATTGAAATTCTCAAACACTATACCTTCCAGACCGATATCGGTTTTACGGGAATCTTCCCAATGGATGTTCGTATTCGCCAGTTTGGTAAGATCAAGCCCCGGTACGATCACGGTTCCATTTCCTGTTTCCACTACAAACTGATTCTTCAGAGAATAGTTGGTGAAGTACTGGAACAATCCAACGTTATCGTTACCCAGTGCACCATATGAAGCACGAAGTTTCAGATCCTTTACAAAAGAAACATTGCTCATGAATGCTTCTTTTGAAATGCGCCAGCCCACTGATGCTGATGGGAAGTAACCATACTGATTCCCTTTGGGAAAAGTGGAAGAACCGTCTATACGCATTTGAACTTCGGCCAGGTATTTCTCATCAAAGTCATATCCCAGCTTTCCGAAATAACTTTTACGGGTAAAGCGATAGCTGCTGCCGCTATTGTCGCGGTCTGCCGCAGCTGTGCCGCCCTGCGTCAATTCAGGAGTAAGGATACTCAGGAAGTTGATCCTGGATGCGCCCATATTATCTCTCCTGATGCTGCTTTGCTCATAACCGATAAAGGTGTTCAGACCATGACTACCAAAACGCCTGTTGAAGTTCAGCTTGATATTGTAAGTAGCCTGACCAAGATTCTGCTGGCTTTGATTAAGCGAAGCAGCGTTATTGGACCCGCCTACAATGCGGGATGTATAGGCATTCGTTGCACGGTTATAGGAATACAGCAGGTAAGGAACGCTGAACGTTTTGCTGAATGACCATGATTTGTCAAATGCGGCAAAACCATCGATCGATAATCCCTGTACAGCAGCGATATTATAGCTGGCTTTCAGGATCCCGTTGAATACCTGGGTTGGGTTTTTGGTGATGCCGCCGATATCCGTTGCCATCATCACCGGGTTGCTGCCTTCGATACCGTTTGAAGGAAGTCCATTCGGATATCTTGCCGGAATGGTTGAATATGCACGATAGATAGACCGGAAGATATCACCTGCACCTGCTACAGGATACTGACGGTCTTCTTCTCTTCCCGAAAGATACAAGCCAACCTTGAAGTCTTTGGTGATGTTCGCATCGATGTTCGAGCGGAAACTGTATTGTTTGTATTTCGTTGCACCATTTTTATATAGACCGTCCTGGTATACTGCACCGGCAGAAACATAGTAGCGTACATTTTCAGAGCCGCCGGCAACTGAAACGTTCGCCTGGTTCTGCAAAGCTGAACCATTCAGGGTTTCTTTTGCCCAGTCAGTATTGGGATAGTTCAGCGGATCGCTGCCATTTCCAAACTTCGTGATATCATCAGCGGAATACTGCTGATTCATACCGCCTGCTTTATTATTATAATAAGCGATCTCATTGGAGATGGTTGCATATGTGGCCGCGTCAGCCATTTTAGGCAGGCGTGTTGGAGAAGAGAAACCCTGGTTGAAGCTTGCGTCGATCGTTGGCTTTCCGGTTTTACCACGCTTTGTAGTGACGAGTATCACCCCGTTTGCCGCCCGGCTACCATAGATGGCTGCGGATGCATCTTTCAAAACCGAGATACTTTCGATATCATTCGGATTGAGACGTTCCAGGCCACCCACCTGCCCGGGTACTCCATCCACGACGATCAGTACATCATTATTACCGGTTGTGGCCAGTCCGCGGATGGTAAAAGACGAACCGTCATAGCCAGGCTCACCTGCGCGGTTATTGATCACGATCCCGGAGAAACGACCCGCGAGCGAGTTGGAAACGTTGGGCTGAGGGCTCTTTACCAGATCGGCGCCTTTCACGACGGAGATTGATCCGGTAACGGTCGCCTTGCGCTGGCTGTTATACCCCACCACAACCACTTCACCCAAATTGCCGCTCACCAGTTCCAGCTGGATCCGCATTTCGGAAGAAGCATCGGCCGCCAGCTCATAGGCTGTATAATTTACATGCGAGAACGCCAGAACGGCGCCTGCAGGAGCGCTTATCGAAAACCGTCCCTGTTCATCTGTTGTGGTGGCAGTGCTGGTTCCTTTAAGGGTAACTGTTACCCCCGCAACCGGAGCCCCGGAAGATTGAACAACGCCCCTGATAGTCTGCTGGGCAAAAACGGAAGTTGATAAAAGGAGTAAGAAAAAGTAAAGTAAGCGATGTGGGCGCAAAAACGGGAATCGCGCCGCCCGAAGGCATGGCAGTAGTCTCATAAAAGCAAGCAAGTTTATGTTTTAAAAAGGATTCGGGGAACAAACAGTGTCCGGTCCACGATGATCTAAGATAACATCATACAACCACTGAATACGGTGGATTAACGGCGAAAAAATAGGGGGTAAATTGTTATTGGCAATTTACCCCCTGATAAATAATGTTGATTTTCAATAACTAAGCAATTGAGTGGCGTAGGAGTATCGCAAAGGATACAGAGGAACGCCAACGGCGCAAAGAACCGCGAAAGCTTCCTTCCTTTGCGCCCTTGGCGGAGCTCAGCGTCCTTAGCGATTCCCTACGCCGCCCCAATTACAACGGCACGGGCTACCAATTACTGATCTGACTTCAGAAGATTCAGATCGCCGTTGAACGACTGCCGGTACTTTTTTATATACTCCGACGGGGTCATCCCGAACAGTTTAACGAACTGCTCCCGGAAATACCGGACATCGCCGATCCCGACCTGGAAGGCTGCCTGGTTCACATTCATCCGCTCGCGGATCATGAGAACGGCGGCCCGGCGAAGCCGGATGGACCGCACAAAAGCGTTGAGCGACTGCCCCGAAATATGTTTGACCTTGTTATATAATGCCGAGCGGCTCATTCCCATGGCCCGGGCGAATTGCTGGATCGTGAAATTCTCTGTTTCGATATTATCCTCCACCAGATGGATGCACTGCTTTAGAAAGTCGCGGTATTCCGCCGGCACTTTCACTGCAGAATCCTGCAAGGTGATCTTATCAAAGAAATACCGCTGCAGGGCATTCCTGTTCTTCAAAATGCTGTTCACCCTCGCCAGCAGTAATTGCGCGTCGAAAGGCTTGGTGATATAATCATCAGCCCCTCCTTCTATTCCTTTCAGCTGCGCTTCCGCAGAGGAAGAGGCGGTGAGAAGGATCACGGGGATATGCCCCAGCCCCTCTGATCTTTTCAATCGACGGCACAGTTCCAGCCCGTCAATGCCATCCATATTTACGTCACTGATGATAAGATCCGGCATATGATGACCCGCCTGTTCAAATCCTTCCAAACCGTTCGGTGCAGTGAAGATGATATAGTTCTGATTAAAGATATGCTGCAGGTACTCCCGCATTTCGATATTATCGTCCACCACCAGGATCGTTTTTTTATCAGTCACCAACTCTTCAGAGAGAGGTGCTTCAGGCGATTTCGTGACATTTACAACAGGCACCTGTTCTTCTATCAGCTCTCCCAGCAACTGATGCTCATTCTCATTAGTAAAAAGAATATAATCTTCAGGCAGATGTGTTTTTCCTTTTTTCAAAGTGATCACAAACTCACTACCTTTTCCCGGCACACTGTTCAATGTAATTGTGCCCCCATGGCTTTCAATGAATGCTTTGGAGAGATACAGTCCGATTCCGAAACCGGTTTTGGGAGCGCGGGCAGAAGCCTGCTGAAATCTTTCAAACACGCGTGCCGCATCTTCTTTTCCAATACCACAACCCGTGTCCAGCACGCGGATCACCACGCCATCTGCGGTATCTTCCACACGGCATTGAATTGTTCCGCCAGAGGGTGTGTATTTGAATGCGTTGGAAAACAGGTTAAATAATACGATCTCCAGTTTTTCATTGTCCCCATAGATCTCCAGCGGTTGCTCCGGTACTACAAACTCAAACCTGATGTTTTTTGTTTTTGCCTGCTGTACAAAACACTGGAATACTTCATTGCAAATATCAGTGACATTCAGGCGGGAGATCTTCAGCACATCAGCCCCGCTATCGGCTTTACGGAATAACAGCAGCTGGTCCACCAGGCTGAGCAATCGTCTCGCATTCCGGTATACTATATTCAACTCCTGTTTATCCTTCTCCGGCTGGCGGCCCTGAATGATCTCGCGAAGGGGATTGATGATCAGGGAGACGGGTGTTCTGAATTCATGTGCTACATTGGTGAAGAATGAGAGTTTCTTTTCGGTCAGTTCCCGGTCCTTTTCGTTCTCGATATGCGCAAGTTTTATTTCGTAGCGCAAACGTTCCTGTCTTTTTGTGTAACGGATATATAAATAGATTGCCAGTGCTGCTGCAAGCAGGTAGAGCGTGTAGGCCCACCAGGTTCTGTACCAGGGAGGAAGAACGGTGATCTCCAGCAACAGTTCGGGGTCACTCCATTTACCATCCGGCTTCTTGATCTTTACATAGAATGAATAATTGCCCTCCTGTAAACGGGAATAGTTGGCCGTTCTGATGCTGTTCACATTATTCCAGTTCTTATCCCATCCTTCCAAAAGGTAGGCATAGCTGATCTTGTCAGCGTCGGCGTATGCCAGCGCCAGGAAGTCGAGCGTTACCACCGCGCGATCATAAGGCAACTTTACCTTCCTGATATTTTCGTTCTCCCGTCCGGTAATGTACCGGGGCACTTCACCGGCAGTTCTGCCATCGATGGTCAGGCCTGTAAGAAAGATCGGCGGGGATACGGACTCGTCTCTGACACTGTCGGGATAGAACAGGTTGAACCCGTGAATACCACCAAAGGCAAACTCTCCGTTGCGTAGTTCAAGGGCTGCATTAAAACTGAACTGATTATTCTGCAAGCCGTCAAGCCGGGAATAGTTACGGAACGTTCTTGTTTTTATATCAAACCGGGAAAGGCCATTGTACGTGCTTAACCACAGATGGCCTTTTTTATCTTCAAGGATCCTTAAGATAGTATTGTTGGGCAACCCTTCATTTGTTGTGAATTGCTCGTAGTGGCCGGTGTTGCGATCAAACAGCAACAACCCGCCTTCCTGTGTTCCGACCCAGAAGTTATGTGCAGCATCTTCATGTATACTGCGGATCGTGTAGCCAACAGAATACACACGATGTTTCTTCTGTACCCGGTCAACCCTGATCAGCTCTGCATAGTTGCCACCCCATAATTCGCCCTTGCTGTCTTCGGCAATGCACTGAAGGTTCTGCACCTTATCATCAAAAAGAACGAACTGATCTTTAGCCGGCTCATAATAGTAAAGTGATCCGTCATTGGTAGCGCCGGCCCAAAGTCTTTTCTGCTTGTCTTCATACAATACCCAAACATTATTTTCCGCCTCGCCTGTCTTATCATTGAACAACCTGTATTGTTTGAATTGTTTTGTTGCCGGATCAAAACGGCTGACTCCTCCAAACCAGGTGGACACCCAGGTATGATCATTCTCATCACAAAAGATATTCGTAATAAAATTGCTGCTCAATGATCCCGGCACGGAGGGTTGCCGGCGGTATTCCTGGAATGAATTGGCTTTACGGTTCCAGTATTTCAATCCCGCACCGTCTGTACCGATCCAGAGATTCCCCGTTCTATCTTCACAGAATGAAAGAATAAAATTATCCGCGGCATCCGCGGGGCCGGCTTTCATATAAGATACCTGTCTGAACCTTTCCACATGCGGTTCAATGATATTGATCCCACCGCGCAATGTCCCGATCCATTTACGGCCGTCCTTATCCTCGTAAATAGAATAGACCGCATTGCTGTTGATCGGGGACCGGCCATCCAGATCAGTGAATGTTTTCGCCTCCGGGGATGACTGATCCAGGAATAACAAACCTCCTCCATCCGATGCGATCCATAATATACCTTTGCTGTCTTCAGAAATACTTACGACTTTGCAGGGCGTTGCCAGATAGCTGGAAGAGTACTGATTGTTCTTACCGTCATAACGATACAACCCTTTTTCATTACCTACCCATAGCGTTCCTGCGGATGATCGTTTAAAACAGTTTGCCTGTTTGATATGGTCATTCACCAATGCAAGCTGGCCAGTACGCGTGTTATATTTGAACACACCCTGTTGTTGTATAAAGATCCAGACCGAGCCATCGGCACCTGCTTCGATCGCTGTTACATCATAGGTAGTCTGGTTAGCAGCTGTACCCGGCAATGAGATCTGCTTACCAGTCTTTGCCCCCGCTTCAAATACAAGCAGCCCGGAATGGTTTGTCCCGATCAGCATTCTGTCACCCACAGATCTTACGACGTGCACATTATCTTTTACCGGAGAAAGCTGTTTTCTGTCTGCGCTGTAATAGTAAACAGATTCAAACGCTGATTTGGAAGGATCAAAGAGACAGGCGCCTTTTTGTCCGCCCACCCAAATTCTTCTTAGCGGATCGCCATCGATTGAATAAACACTGTTGGTCAATAGCGATGTTGAGTCTCCGATCTTATTGCGGAATACATCAAAGTTATATCCGTTGTAACGGTTAAGTCCGTCATAGGTGCCAAACCACATAAAACCACGCTGATCCTGGTAGATACAGGTAACGGCGTTATTGGAAAGGCCTGCATCAATGCCAAGTGTCCGCACGGGAAAACGGTTACAAAAACCGGTAATTCCTGCAAGCAGCAGTACGAGGAGAAGGATGTTTTTCTTTAGTAGCATAAGCAATCAGGTATAGGAAACTTTAAAAGTTATAAGGTTTAAAGTTTGATGAACAGATGTTCTACATTAAACAAGAAGTTTACACTCCCCGGAGGCCTCGCGGCCGGTTGTAAAACAATCGAGCCTTTATCAATTAAACTTTCAACCTTTCTGCGCTCTCTTCGCCCCCGCTTTGCGATAATCGGGTTTTGAGTCCTTCCCGATAGCATATTTTATACCACCTAACAGATGTTGCAAAAAGAGCGGTTCTTTATAGGATTCATCAGTGTGTCCCAGTGCGGTATACCATGCGCGGCCACCATCATATTCATGGTACCATGCCATTGGATGATCTGCTCCATTGGCACCGCCCTGGTAAGAGCTTTCATCAATTCTGATCAGCACCTTTGTACTGGTGTTGAGCTGTTTGAAATTATACCATTCATCTTTCCGGTTCCAGACACCCGGAAGATGAGCGGTGGAGAGATGAGAAGTGTCGGTCACCTGCAGAGTGGCATCCTGAATTTTCGGATGACTTAAAAAGTATCCACCCACCAGTTTTCCAAACCATGGCCAGTCATACTCTGTATCTGATGCAGCGTGTATCCCAACAAAGCCGCCACCGCCCTTAATATACTGCTCAAAGTCTGCCTGCTGAACAGTATCAAACACATTACCTGTTGTGCTTAGAAATACAACGGCAGCATACTTCTTCAGATTCTTTTTGGTAATGATCGTGCTGGAAGAACTCGTGTCTACATCGAAGCCATTTTCTTCGCCAAGTTTAACAATTGCTAACCTCCCTGCGGGAATGGATGTATGATAAAAACCGGCCGTTTTAGTAAAAACTAGTATCCGGGGCTTGCCGCCCTTTTTGTTTTTCCATGATATAAAAAGAGTGATACCCGATAATGCAAGTAAAAATGACAGATAAACGGACCATTTCATCGTTAGATTTTTTAATACGACAGCAGATTTCCGCTGGGAATGATCATACAAATTAATCTTTTTCGGGTTCAGGAGTGACATATGACTGCCACGGATCAGATATTTCCCTTGAGATAACCAGCGTCCGGATCAAATTAAGCGATGAAGCCGGGCAGACCAGGATTTTAACGGGCGTGTGAGTATTGCAAAGGTCGCCTGCTACCGCGATGGGCGCAAAAAGCTCCGCTTGTAAAAGGAAAACCATAGCGGTCCTGTGTGACCCAAGCTTCGGGTTGAAGGATAGGTGAAAAAGCATACCGTGTCCGCCCAGCTCAACGCATCAGATTAGATGTTTCTTAATGAGAAAGCCTCTAATCGAAGCGTGCCTACACTGGCACAATTCTGGCGGCAGGGTGGACATTTTTTGATCTGGTTATGGATATACTGAATAATGTTTATTGGGGAAATACGGTAACGGCCTATCTGATCGCAGCGGGCAGCATTATAGTCGCATGGGCTGTATTAAAATTACTCAGGCATAAGGTGATCGCTGGCATTAAGAAGCGAACACAGTCGACAGCAACACAGACTGACGACATATTGATAAAAACTATACAGGATTACTTGTTGCCCTTCGGGTATTTGTGGATCAATTATATTATCATCAACCAGTTGAACCTGCATCCGAAATTTGACCGGATCCTTTCTGCGGCACTCATGGTGATCACCACCTACTACGGCGTCCGGCTGATCAATTACCTTGTCTGCGGAGTGCTCACGATCTATATGGAGCGAAAAAATGAACCGCAGGAACGCATCCGGCAGCTGAACGGAATATTGATGGTGGTGAAGGCGATCGTTTGGGTAATGGGTATAATCATGCTGATCGACAATCTTGGCTACAATGTCCGTACGATCATTGCAGGTCTCGGCGTCGGTGGTATAGCGATCGCACTGGCTGCACAGAATATATTGGGCGACCTGTTCAGCTATCTTGTGATCTTCTTTGATAAACCATTTGAAGTAGGCGATTTCATTATTGTAGGCGCGCATGCCGGTATAGTGGAAAAGATCGGCATTAAGACTTCGCATGTGAGAAGTCTTGACGGACAGCAGTTGGTTATGCCGAATGCGGAAATGGTAAAAACGGTGATCCAGAACTATAAACGTTTGCAAAGAAGGAGAATGGTGTTCACGATCAGTGTTTCTTACCTGACACCAGCTCACACGTTGAAAGAGATCCCGGGCATTATAAAGGAGATCGTCGACAAATATGAGATGGTCACGTTCGACCGGGCGCATTTGAAGACGTTCTCAGAACACAGCATTACATATGAGATCGTGTATTATATCAATAGTGCGGAATTCCCGGTATTTATGAATTCGCATCAGTCAGTATCTATCGATATACTGGAAGCATTTGAAAAACGAGGTATTCGCTTTGCGTTGCCGACGACGGTGATCCGGCAGGCAGATGGGAATGGGAAGTTGTTTGCGCAGGAGCAGTTGGTCAATCAGTCGTAAAGGAATATAATTTATACAAGGAGGCGTAGGTTCCCGCTGATTACGCAGATTTTATTCTTACTATCAAGGGAAATTATTTGCTGTCCCGGACAGACTTCCACCGTTGTGCGCAGATTTCGCAGATAAGCTCCTGCCAAGAAAGCGTTATCCGGGCGGTAACTTACGCTATCAATCCTTTCAGCAAAGCCCCCCACTGAGCTTCCGACAATCCCGCCTTTGCCCCCGCTCCTACCACCGTGTTTCTTACGTCATCAGACAGTTTACCTGTTTGATTGTTGATCACTTCATTCCGGCCATGATAACTTGCTTCTATATTTTTACCTTCTAATATGATCTCCAGTGTAGAACTTGAACCGGCCTCAAAGAAATGAGCCGTTGTATCATCCGGACTTTCTGGGTTATCCACTGGTTCCAGTTTTATGCCCAGCCTGCGCTCACCATCTTTTTCACTGGATCCGATCATCGCAACCCGTACCCAATCATAGCCCTCTCCTGCATCTGAACCTGGCCCGGGGACATCAATACGCAGGAAATCGCCCTCATTGACGGGCCGGCCTACCTCCTTCAGATCCGGCGCTATGACTGCAAACGTTGCGCTGGCTTTCCCGCAAAGCTCTTTCCAGCCCTGCGGTAAGAGCAGTCTTTCTGACGAAGCGTTGAAACCCCGCTCGGCGGCCTCCTGATCAGGAAAACTTCTTTTTTCCGAAAGATCTAACTGTTTGCCCCTTTCCTGCGCTGGTACTAATTGTTGTTTGTCCATAATACGATTAATGTCAAGAATGATACCATCCGTCAGGCATGCCACCGTGAATTACCCGTGGAATAATTAGCCCATAACGTTTCGCCCGGGCCCCTAACTTTGCGCCCCGACGGTCTTGCGATATGAAAACGGCCTCCGCGATGCGGAAATATTTAACCGTTACAAAAAATGACCATGTATAAGAAAATCAACTACTCTTTCAAATCATTCCTTCCTTTCCTGGCATTGCTGTGCCTGGGCTTTGTAGCTAACAGCCAGAAGAACTGGGAAACGATCGACACTACGGGCTATCACAGCAGTCAGACGATCACCAAAAAGAAATTCACACTCGTCATTATCAACAAGGATTCCAGTTTCAGCAACGAAACCAGGCAACGCATGATAGACGCCTTTTTTGAAGTGTATCCTAAAGAGGTCAAACGATTCAATCAGGAAGCGCTGCAGAAAGTCACATTTGTTATTGATCCGGCTTATACCGGTGTGGCTGCCACTTCAAACGGCATCGTCCGCTACAACCCTGAATGGATGAAGAAACACCCGGAAGATATCGATGTGGTAACACACGAAGCCATGCACATCGTCCAGAACTATGGTGGCAAAGGGGAAGGCTGGCTGACGGAAGGAATTGCAGACTATGTCCGCTACAGATACGGAGTGAATAATGAAAAAGGCAACTGGTCTCTCCCTGCATTCAAAGAAACCCAAAGTTACACAAACAGCTATCGTATCACGGCGAGATTTCTTGCATGGCTCGAAAAGAATGTAAACAAGAAGATCGTCGATCAGCTGGATGAAGCAAGCCGCAAAGGCACTTATACCTCCAACACCTGGAAGGAGCTTACCGGGAAAACCGTGGATGAGCTCTGGAAAGATTATGCAGCAAATCCTGTCCTCTAATTTTCGCAACTGATAAAGCGGGCGTCACAAACGCCGCAACTTAATATCAACACATGGAAAAACGATATAGCATCTCCCCTCTTGTAATTGCCGGGTTACTCATCGCCCCTGCGATACACGCCCAAACAAAGTCCGCCAACCCCGTTCAATACGTTCGCCCGATCATCGGCACGCAAAGGATGGGACATACTTATCCCGGCGCAACCGTTCCGTTTGGCATGGTACAGCTAAGTCCGGATACAGATACGATATCCTACGAAAAGAACGGCCGTTATAATCCTGACGTTTATAAATACTGTGCAGGATACCAGTATGATGATAAGTCAATCGTAGGATTCAGCCACACGCATTTCAGCGGTACAGGGCATTCTGATCTAGGCGACTTTCTCGTGATGCCAACGGTGGGTCCACTGAAATTAAACCCCGGCGTCGACAGCATTCCGCGTAGCGGATTCCGTTCTGCATTTTCCCATGCAAATGAAACAGCGGAAGCAGCCTATTATAAAGTAAAGCTCGATGATTATAACATCACGGCCGAACTGACTGCAACAAACCGTGTAGGATTCCACCAGTATACATTTCCAAAGTCAGACAGCGCACATATCATTCTTGATCTGATGAGCGGCATCTACAATTACGATGACAAGAACGTCTGGACTTTTCTCCGGATCGAAAATGACACGCTTGTTACCGGTTATCGTCAAACCAATGGCTGGGGACGAACGCGCACTGTTTATTTCGCCATGACGTTCTCCAAGCCATTCTATCAGTACGGCAATAAAAACTTTACACCCCGCCAGGTTTATCGTGGCTTCTGGGGAAAATTTGACCAGTCGAAAAACTTCCCGGATATAGCCGGCAAACAGATCCGCGCCTACTTTGATTTCAAAACCACGGAAGGTGAAAAGATCAAAATGAAATTTGCGCTTTCATCTGTAAGCACGGCGGGAGCATTACTTAATCTGCGTTCAGAAGCACCCGGATGGAACTTCGAACAGGTGAAGAAACAAGGACAGGATCTTTGGAATAAGGAATTGAACAAAGTTGCCATCGAAGCAAGTGAAGACGATAAGATCAACTTCTATACAAGCATGTATCATGCTTTTATCAGTCCAACGACGTATATGGATGTTGACGGTTCTTACAAAGGTCTCGATCAGCTTGCGCATAAAGCAAATGGCTTTACCAATTACACAACCTTCTCTCTATGGGACACCTACCGCGCGTTGCATCCACTGTTCAATATCCTGCAACCAAAGAGGAATGGAGATATGGTTAAATCAATGCTCGCGCATTATGACCAGAGTGCGTTGCATATGCTGCCGATCTGGAGCCATCATGCGAATGAGAACTGGTGTATGACCGGGTATCACAGTGTTTCTGTCATTACAGATGCGATCCTGAAAGGCAACACAACGATCGATGCAAAGAAAGCACTCGAAGCCTGTGTAGCTACTGCAAGAAACAGGAAGTTTGATGGCCTGGATTACTATATCGATAAGGGATATATCCCTGTAGACCGCAACGGAACCGGCGTTTCCACCACGCTGGAATATTCATATGACGACTGGTGTATCGCGCAGCTTGCAAAAAAGCTGAACCGCATGGATCTTTATAACGAGTTCATCAAACGGTCTGCGAACTATAAAAATGTTTTCGATCCATCCACAGGCTTCATGCGCGCGAAGCTGAATGACGGGACCTTCAAAAAAGACTTTGACGTATTGAGCACGCACGGTCAGGGATTCATTGAGGGCAATAGCTGGAACTATAGCCTGTATGTGCCACACGATCCTGCTTCATTAATTGAAATGTCCGGAGGCAAAGACCGTTTTGCAGCGCATCTCGATTCGCTGTTCACCATGGAACTGCCGGATGAGTTCTTTAAGGAAACAGAAGATATCACCCGTGATGGTATCATCGGCAATTATGTACATGGAAATGAACCGGCACACCATGCTGCCTATCTTTATAACTGGACAAATGCTCCCTGGAAAACACAGGCAACAACACGTATGATCCTCAAGCGTCAGTATCACACAGGTCCTGACGGATTGGGCGGCAATGATGATTGCGGACAAATGAGTGCCTGGTACATCTTCAGCACGCTGGGCTTTTACCCTGTTGCACCCGGATCTACGGAGTACCAGATCACCAGTCCCGCGATCAACAGCGCCACACTTAAACTTGAAAACGGGAAAACATTCCAGATAAAGACGGTGAATCAAAGTGATGAGAATGTATACATCCAGAAGATCGAATTGAATGGTAAGCCGTATAATAAGCTTTCCATTACTCATGAGCAAATCATGGCTGGCGGATCCTTTACATTTTATATGGGGAATACGCGAATGATACGCTAATGGCCGCGAATTAACGCGAATAGCCTCCGAAAACAGAATGAATATTCCTGAATTCGGAGGCTATTCGCGTTAATTCGCGGCCATTAGCGTATCATTCGCGTTATTACTCGATCTTATTCACTACAAGATTATCATAATAAATATAATCAGTAGACGACGCCTGCCAGTCAGCCGTACTTCCTCCTCTGAATGTATGGAAGCTCATTTGACGGATCAGTCGTTTGCTGTCATTCGTTGTCCAGCGGATAGCCTGATCGAGAACGGTTGTTCCATTGATGATGATCTGTACGCGTCCGTTGGTATTACTTCCCGTATTGCTCTTGATATACATATGCACATGATACCAGGCGCCTTTTACGAGCGAGCCTGAGCTTGGATAAGACTTACCGAAGGAGTTACCAAACTGCCCGGGCTGATCACGATAATAAACATATGGCTGGAAGTAAACGCGTCCGGGATTTCCGGCAGGCGAATACCACATCAAACGAAGGCTGCCGCCATTGCCGTCTGTTCCGGGATCTCCGCCGGTGTTACCATCTCCGACACGGAAACCGAATCCAACTTTACCACCACGGCTCCAGTTGAACTGGCTGTGGAATTTCACATCATAATCAAGCTCATAAGCCGATCCATCAGTGATATCCACATCAGTGATCAAACCACCTGCACCAGACAATGCATTTGGCAAAAGCGTTACGCGCATGCTTTTACCGCCGCCATTTCCGTTGGAGATGTAAGCACGGCTGTCGATCCAGCTGGAGACATTACCAAAATCCGCTTCTGCCTGCGCGCGGGTATAGGTGGTCTGATTGGTCCTGTTCTCCCAGTTAACCGAACGGGTAGTATAAACAGCACGGCCAGCCGATGGATCCGACTCTGCGGGTTCGCCGGGTTCTTCCAGTTTTTCAGGATTGCTGATCGACCCTTCGATACCATCTTTACGGCAGGAGGTTGAAAATACGGTAAGAGAAAATAATGTTATAGCAAGAATGGTTATGGAATATGTATTCTTCATGATAAGATATTTTGGGATGAAAATTATTTAGCGTTGGTCCGGTTGAAAATGGTGTAAGCAGAAACACCTAAGGAGGAGAATTCGCAGTTGATTCAATAACGAGCACGAAAACGTTATAGCTGTTCAGGCTTTTTTCATTCATATGGCATTCGTTGATTCAACTAAAATTGGTCATTAAAGTCTACGCCTGCCAAGAGAACCACTACGCTAAAACTTCGTCAACCTAAAAAACATCTATTGTAAAAGAGTGGTTTAAATGTGATGGAATATTTGCATTATCGTATTGGGGCACTATAACGATTTCGTATTGTTGGCCCAGGTAGTATCGCGAAGCATGTGAGGTGGCCGGAGAGTACGTCAGTATTTCTTTGCGTTCTCTGCGGCTACTTCGCGTGCTTCGCGATACTACCACGCCATTGTTTTAAGGGATCTATTTCTGTGCATTCGTGATCACACCCAGCGTCTCCGTTTTCCAGATCACTGTTTCACTACCCGCGATATTTGTTCCAAGTTTACCTCCGCTTTCCATACCCAACACACCGGTCAATTTTGCTTCTGTCGTGAGCGGCCCGACGGCAGCTTCAAAACCGACTTCGGCTTTATCGCCATAATCAATCACTTTACCCTCTCCATTAACTGTCACAAATACACCCGCTTTCGCAGCGCCTTCCGCACCACCGCCGATCTGTGCGATTCCGCCTTTTTCCCAAAAACCAACACCTACGCCAACAAAGATGGTCATCTCACCTGTGTGGAAATTCTTTTCAAATGAGCCTTGCAACCCTTCACCGCCTTCAATTGAAAAAGAAGAACAACTTAGCTTTGCTTTTGCAACGCCTATTGGTATTTCAAACTGAAGAGGACAATCTGTATCATCAGGCGTCGCAACGGAATCTTCTTCCGGCTTTTTGCTTTTATCTTTTCCAGCTCCCTGGCAGCCATATATCACGCCTTCAGGACCGGGATACAACATCTGCAGATCATCATATTTCCTCATCCGTCCCACCAGGTTCTCGACCGCTTGAATATGAGCCAGTCTGTATTGTTCGTTATGGACGAGAAAAGAAAGCCAGTACATTTTCTGGTTATCATAATCATACTGCTGGTTAAGCGTATTACGGATGGCCTGATCGCGTGCGTAAGAAGTTTTTATCAGATACTGATTGACCATTTCGGTTTTGCGTTTACAATCTTCATCGATAGTTGCATAGGGAAGGTTACGCATTTTCTCTACCAGCGCATCATGTTCTGCCTTGTTTGCCGCCTTTGTTTTCTCCATTTCCTCCCGGTATCGTCCAGCCATAAACTCTACATTCTCCCGGGAAGCCGCTTCAAACATCATTCTCGCTTTTCCTGCAACTGGTCCGCCATTACCGGTGAGCGCTCCAATATAGCCTGCATAGCTGGCTGCCTGCTTACCTATGCTTTCCTTTTGAAGCCTGGCATCGTTCTCCTCGCTTACCTGGCGCGCTTTTTCTGCAATGACACCATACCTCTCATTCTCCTGTTTTCTTTTTGCGTCAACAGGCCTCACTTCCGTTATATCATAAACTGATTCTGTGGGCTTATACATCCGGGTATTAAAATATTCGGGGATCTCCTGTCTTATTTCAGCAAACTTGAATTGTATCTTGTTTTGCTTTGCCAGTTCATCGGCCAACTGAGAATAGCCATTTTTCATTGCTTTCTTTACATAAACGGCCGCCTCTGTTTTCTTACCAGCTTCATTAAGAATGAGGGCTGTTCCGCATAAAGCATTTACATTGTTGGGAGCAGCACTTAACGCACCCATAAAGAAAGCTCGCGCTTTTGCGGTATCGCCGAGTGACAGAAAACAGTGACCAAGGCTAACCTGGAAGACAGGGTCGCTCTGCTGATCCTGCAGATACTGCAGCACTGGGATGGCTTTATGCGCATAACCGGTCTGATGAAGTGTTACCCCAAGATTGTTCTGAACATTTTTATTTGCAGGAAAAGCAACCGCTGCTTTTGCGGCTGCATATATCGCTGCATTGGCCTGTTTCTTTAATAAATACATCGGCGCAAGATTCGCCTGGCTTGCCATATCACCAGCCCCGATCGAAAAGGATTCATCCACTTCAGTAATGACATTTTTGCTGATCCTGAGTTTGCAATCCGCTTCCAACTGCTTTACATAAACGTTGTATTGCTCAACACTGTTGAGCTTTGGGATCTGCCTGATTAATGCAGTCTTTTTCGCCGGAATTTTCAGTATTGGCTCAGACGCACCACCGGGAGGCATCAATCCCTGCGCCTCCATTTCTTTCACAGCCTTCTGCCCCTCTGCCATCATCTTTTTCATTTCTGCGATCTGCTCTTTACTCATGCCCTGTGCTCTCATGGCATCTTCCATGAGTTTTTCCGCCTGTTTATTTGTACCTGTATTAGTCGGCAACTGCGCCTTTGGTTTAGGCTGTGCCCAAGATAGAGATATGAACAGAAGAAAAACGATCAGGAACAGATACTGCTTCATTGACTTTACGGGTTGGAGTGAACACATTAATGAAGGCGTGAAAGTGAGAAATCGGCGCTACGTTTCTTCTCCATGAAAAAGGGGATATTGCGGGAGGAACACTATGGAAGCAAACAGCATAGAAGGAACGCGGCGGACGCGGCGATACGCAACGGTCGCAGCGGAAACAGCCATAGAATAACTTGTATTTCGCCGCGCTCGCTGCGTTACTTCTACGCCGGCAAACCTTAAGTTGACATGGTAGTGAGGCACGCACCGGGGCTGCTAAACTAAACGACATTGGATTGAAATCATGGCTGTTCCTCTTACTCTCATCTCCCCTTAAACCTCAACACCGTAAAGGAGTAGGCATCCAGATTCAACCTGCCATCCGCTTGCAATTTCACTACAGCCTGTTCCGGTAATATTTGCCTGTCGCCGGGTTTACCCTTCAGAACAATTTTTGTAGCATCTGTTGATGCGCCGATGATCTGTCCCAGGTCGATCTTCAATGTTGTTGCAACCGGCAGCATATTTACCAACTTAACCACGATATCTCCCGACTTACTATCCCTGACCACAGAAAGACCAATTCGTTTTCTCACCGCTTCATCATTGGTCGAAACTGAAACCGTTGCAGGAATATAAACGTCCCCGGCATGAACGCCATAGATCTTTTGTACTTCGTAGCTAATCGTAGGCTTTATTTCTGTGTTATTGAAATAGATCAGATCCGGGTTCCACTGTGTATGTCCTTCTTTTGCCAACAGCGGTGCATAAGACGCCATCGTAACGATATCTGCATTGCGCTCCACGCCGGTCAAGTATAGCGCTTCTGATAATGCATTAAACAAAGTGGTGCCACGAGACGCATATTCGCCAAGGTAAACTTTCGACTTTGACCGGTCGTAGCTATCATAAAAGTCCTGGTTATTGATGAACCAGCCAGGTGTCTGATAATAGTGCTCATCCACCATTTCTATCTTTTCGCGGTCAGCAATGGCCCATCCTTCGCGATAATCCGTTCCTTCGAAGAAAGGCCCAACGGTTCCGATCACAACGATCTCCGGATACTTTGCCTTCACCGCTTTGCAGATCATCAGGTAGCGTTCTTCAAATACATCCGTGATCAGGTCTTCATTTCCGATACCGATATATTTCAGGTTGAATGGCGCCGGATGACCAGACTCCGCCCTTCGTCTTCCCCATACTGTTTTAATATCACCGTTAGCGTATTCGATCAGATCAATTACATCCTGTACATACTGATCCATTTCCGCCATCGGGATACCGCCCTGTTGTCCACCACCGCCGACGCCAGAGTTCTGACAGGGCACACCAGCCGCAACGACGGGCACTGGCTCTGCTCCTATATCTTCACAGAACTGGAAGTATTCGAAATAACCAAGTCCCGCGGTCTGATGATAACCCCAAAGATTACGTTGCGGCTTCCGTGCTTCAAGCGGCCCGATCGTATTCTTCCAATGATAGATATTCCCAATACCATCACCGTGCGCAACGCATCCGCCGGGAAAACGTACAAACCGGGGACGTATCTCGGCCACCTTTTGTGCAAGATCGGCCCGCAATCCATTCACTCTTCCTTTAAATGTTTTTGCAGGAAAAAGAGAGACCATATCAATCGCCAGTATGCCGGCTTCGCGCGGCTGCAATGCCAATCGCGCCTCTCCGTCAGTAGCGGAAGCGATCAGCGATACGTTGAATTTCTTCCAGTTGCTGCCCGCACCATTAATGGTCGTTTGCGCAAGTGTCTTTCCCTCTTTTCCCAATAAAAGAACGGTCACACTTTTTGCATTCGGATCAATCGCCTTCAGCGAAACACTGAACCGGTAGGTCTCGCCTGCTTTAACTGCCACACCATCAAATCCGCTGTTCACCAGCATCCCTCCCGTTACCTTTGTTTCCAGTAAGGCATAATGCGCATTGTTAGGATGTATGGGATTGATGCTATCCACCTTCCAGGAAATATCATTTCCTGTCAACGACCATGAATGAGTTTCATTCCAGTTCTTATCGCGACTTTCTTTATCAGTAAGCGCGTACTCAAAATCCCGGTTCTGGATCAGTTCTGCATATAAACCACCATCAGCAGCATAATTGATATCTTCAAAAAACACACCGGTCAGCATAGAACTGATCGGTTTGCCTGCTGACGGTTGCAGTTGAACGGATACTTCCAGCGGCTTCAGCGTTGCGAAGCGTAAAGAATCCTTCTTCGCATCTTCTCCTTCTAATATGATCCGGTATTGTTGTGTCTGATATGTTCTGATCAACTGTTCTATCACACTCCAGGCAACCTTATGTACTGTTCCCGACTCATTATTTCCCCTGACGGCTACTGTTTTCTTTTGGACCCATCCTGTAGTTTTCGCTGTAGCAGAAACAGCTGTAAAACTTTTGAAATCTTTTGTGGTTACAGCATTTTGCTGATCAGTTTTATTCGTGAACATGATAGCATAGGACTTTCCTTTCTGATCATATGCTATATCGGGGTCGGCGAATCGTGTTCCTTCAGGCAGATAGGGATAAGTTTGCCGTCCCCAGTTGATCAGATCGGCTGAGGCGGCATGTGCAAACTGGTTCACTTCTTCATTCAGTGCCCATACACAATGCCATATCCCATCTGCCCCCTGGAACAATACAGGGGAGATCATCCGTTTCTGGGAACCCCAGCGACCGTAATCTGAACGAACATAAGCAAATTCATTTCCAATCGAATTCCATTCATGACCGTCACGGCTCCAGGCAAAATGCAGGCCGTTTCGTCCTCCATTCTTTAAGGATGAATATGCAAAGAGGTAAACAGAATCCGGTGCTCCTGCATAGGATGGCACACAAAAAAGGATGATTATAAAAGAAGCAAAAAGTCTTTTCAGCATAAGATCTCATTTGGCATAAAAGTCCGGACAGCAATCAATACTTCAGCGTAACGGGTGTAATCCCTTTGATGGTTGGAGTAACAGGTTTGATGTTTCCTGCTGCATCAAACTCCATTTTATCGATGCAGGTCTCGCGATTGAAACCGGCAGCCTGTCCCATAGAAATTCCTTTGGGAACAGTAAAACGATGATAAACGATATACCATTCGTCTTTACCCGGAACCTGTATCGTGGAGTTATGACCCGTGCCGTAAATGCCTGCTGCTTCATCTTTCGCGATCACTAAATTTTCTGCAGGTGTGGATATTTTACCAAGAGGAGATTCCGCAAAACCATAGCGCACTTTGTAATCCGGACTGCGCGTATCATCTTCCGACCAAAGAAAATAATATTTACCATTTCGCCAGAATACATGCGTTCCTTCCCGGAAACTTTTATCAGGAGTGATAACAGTAGTGGTTCCCGGTTTTAGAGACACCATATCATCATTCAACTCAGCACCGGCCATATAGCCATTTCCCCAGTATAAAAAGTATTTGCCAGAAACGGGATCCTGGAATACATCCGGATCTATCTGCTGACCGCCTTTCACTCCTTCAGGAAAAGCACTGATCAACGGCTTACCGCTATCCTTGAACGGCCCGGCCGGATGATCAGCCACAGCTACACCGATCTTTTGTGCCGCAGTGAAGTAATAGAAGTATTTATACTGACCGTTGATCTTTCTTTCGATGATACAAGGCGCCCAGGCATTGCGGTTAGCCCAGCTTACATCCTTCGGAAGATCAAGGATCACACCTTCCTCTTTCCAATTCACCAGGTCAGCAGTGGAGAATGCTTTGAAATAGGTACCCGACCAGTTATTGAATCCATCCGATGTGGGATAGAGATAAAAGCGCTTTGTTTTTTCAGCGTAAATGATATCCGGATCCGCATAAAAGCCATTCAATACAGGATTGTGTACGACGGCTACAGATACTTTGTAGGTTGTAGCAGCGGCGCCTTTGCGACTGACCGTATAATTGACCGGACCTTTTGAAAAATCCACTTTGCCTGCGGGCTTAACGGTTACACCTGCTCCATTTGCGAACTGCGGATCAAATGAACGAGTACCTGATCCGGGCAACATGGGTACAAACACTGTTTTTGCCAGTGTATCCACTGTAACATTTTGTTTTCTTATGCCCGCACCGGCAGGATAACCAAAAACATCAGCAGGCGTCAGCCATTTAGCCGACAATTGCTCCATTTCTTCTTTTGTTACAGAGATCACTGTGCCATGACGCGGATGAAAGTTCATATTCACATCATGATCGATCACTGAAAAATTCACAAAATCTGTTGTCCGGGTGAACTGATATTTTCCTTTTGTATATACATCATACATCAGGATATAATCTTTACCACTGTTGAGCTTGAACACACCAGCGCCTTCCACGGGATCCTTTGTTTGCTGAACGTATTTATCACGCAGCACATAGCCATGCGTGAGATGATCAGACACAGCGATCTTGATACCGGCACCGTCACCTTCGGTTTTGAAAAAGAGATAGAACTTTCCATCTTTTTTGATCAGATCACCGTCAATACTGGCGCCGTTGGTCGGACTGAAGAATAATTGCTTTGGCTGGGATTCCAGATCGGTAAAATCCCTATTCGCATAGGCGTAATAGATCTTATCAGGATCAGGACCATGCTTCATGGAAAAATAGATCATGTATTTCCCTGCGCTATCGTCGTAAATGGTTTGAGGAGCCCAGACGCGAAGGAGGCTATCATTTCCCGGGAAACGTTTCTGAATGTTCACCACTGATGAAGTCCAGTTAACCAGATCTGTCGATCTCAGCAAAACCATTGCACGGTTGGAACTCCACCCAAGGGCAGAGACCATATCTGTAACAACCATGTAAAAACTTTTGCCATCGTGACCGCGGAGAATATGCGGATCACGAACGCCACCGGTGGAACTGATCGCGGCGGACGGGATTATGGGTTTATTGTTATTCAGCGCCTGGTAACTGTAACCATCGTTGCTCAGGGCAAAATGGATCGATTCATCCTGTTTCGCGTTTCCTGTGAAATAGGCAAACAGGTAACCCGAATAACCAGCAGCTCCTGTTTTTGAAGCTTTCTGCGCATGGCCTGCCATCGAACCCAATAACAGGAATGCAAAAAAAATGGCACTTATTTTCATGAAGCAATCCCGCCTTTAATATGCAGCATCTGAGAAAATATCTTCATATCAAACTATTTCCTCACACCCTGCAAAACGGTATTTACGAAAATAGCCTTGTCGGCGGGAATGAATGGGGGGTATTTTCGGCAAAAATGGACGGCGGAAGACGATGGCCGATGACCGATGGCCGTTGGCCGGGCTTCGCTGACAGATATTAAAAAAAAGTGAAGGAGCTGTTCGATATCAGAACGCCTCTCCACTTTTACTATAAATTGATATGTATCGAAACGCGGAGACAGGTCATCGGCCATCGGCCATCGGTCATCTGCCATCGCTAGATAAGCATCCCTCCAGAAACCTCAATCCTTTGCGCATTCACCCAACCCGCTTCCGGAGAGCAGAGAAATGCGACCACACCGCCGATATCATCCGGCAGGCCGGCACGGCCGAGTGCGGTTATGCTGGAAATAAATTGATCGATCTGCTCATTATCCCGCACATGTCCTCCGCCAAAATCGGTTTTGATGGCGCCGGGCGCGATCGTATTCACACGGATCCCGCGTGCGCCCAGTTCTTTGGCCTGGTAGCGCGTCAGTGTCTCGATCGCTCCTTTCATCGCTCCATAAGCTGAATAGCCAGGCATCGCAAAACGCGCAAGCCCCGAAGAAATATTGACGATCCCGCCACCATCATTCATTACTGAGAGTAATTTCTGTGTGAGAAAATAAACGCCTTTGAAATGGATCGAAAACAACTGGTCAAACTGCTCTTCCGAAGTTTCTGCGAAAGAAGCACTCAGCCCGATGCCGGCATTGTTCACTAAAAAATCAAATTTTTCAGCCTGAAGTTGGGTCTTCAGCGTGTCCTGAAATGCACGGGCAA
The DNA here is from genome assembly GCF_022012415.1 of Terrimonas ginsenosidimutans. Lineage (GTDB taxonomy): Bacteria > Bacteroidota > Bacteroidia > Chitinophagales > Chitinophagaceae > Terrimonas_A > Terrimonas_A ginsenosidimutans. The sequence continues at coordinate 38,484 of NZ_JAKLTR010000002.1, read as the reverse complement.
ATGCATCAAAACCTGTCACAATACCCGTATCCAGTTGTAACGCAGCCGCTTTTTGCCCTGCATCCTGGATCTGTTTTACCACTTTATCCGCTTCTTCTTTATTGCTGTGATAGGTGATCACGATATCCAAACCTTTGCGGGCTGCTGCTAATGCCATGTTTTTTCCTAAACCCCGGCTGCCTCCGGTAATCAGTGCAATCTTGTTCGTTGCCATAACTTGTTGTTTTAATTTGATACAACAAAGTTGGCTCAACAAACGGCCTGCTCCGTTGCGCCGATCAATCACTTATTTGCAAAAATCAAATCTAGCAACTTAAGCCCTAAAATTCATGGGAGACAGGGTGGTTTGCTTGCGGAAGAAATTAGAGAAGTGGGCTACTTCTTCAAAACCCAGACTATAGGCGATCTCTGAAATATTCCAGTCTGTCTGCTTCAACAGGATCTTCGCTTCCTGCACAACACGGCTGCTGATAATATCAGTGGTTGTCCTTCCCATATGTTCTTTCAGGACTTTGTTCAGGTGATTGACATGAACAGATAATCTGTCGGCATAATCTTTTGCCGAACGAAGATCAAGCGTCTGGCTGGGCGATTCGATCGGGAACTGACGTTCCAGCAATTCAATGAACAGTGAAGTGATCCTGGCAGAGGCACTATGCACCGGATGAAGTGCGGAGACTGGTTGCAGTTTTTGTCCGTAATGGATCAATTCCACTACATAATTGCGCAACAGATCATATTTATACGCATAATCGGAAGAAATCTCCCGGTGCATTTTCGCGAAGATCGCGCGAAGCTCTTCCCTGTTCTCATCTGTTAACTCAAACACGGGGCATCCACCGGCACGGAAGATCGGCAATTCATCCAATACAATTCCGCTTTTTGACTGGATCAGGAACTCATCTGTGAACACACAGAAATATCCCGACTGATCTTCATCCTGCGGTAACCAGTGATAGGGAACTTTGGGTGTGGCAAACAAAAGGGCACTCTTTTCAATATCGATCACTTTATCGGCATACTCCGCGCGGTTCTTTCCGTTGATAAAACTGATCTTATAGTAGGCGCGCCTGTTATACGGCATCTGGTGCTCTTCCTTTACTTTTTTATACACCTCGGCTATATTGAACACATTGAAATGCCCGATCTCCTTATTGATACCGCCCGGAAGCAAGCGGGAGATGTCAATTTGCGATTTTTCTGAGATCTCTTTGTAGAACTGTTCGAGGGAAGTTGTTTCCATGATATTTGCAAAAATCAAATGTAGGACATTTCCGGAACAAGGGAGTCTGGCGGCCAGGCCGACTGGCGTAGGAGTAACGCAACGAACGCAAAGAGCCGCAAAGACCGCAAGGGATCAAAATAAAAGAGTTCGCCCGTTGCGTCCTTTGCGGCTCTTTGCGTTGCTCCTACGCCAGTTCACCTCTCACCTGCTTCAGCAATTGAAGCAACTCATCCTAATACTTCCTCCAGATCCCCTCTATCCGCCTTATACTTGCAATATGAAATCAGAGGAAATCAGGATATTAAAAGCAACAAAACCAGACCGCCTCTCCCTCATCGAAATCTGGGAATCCGCTGTCCGTGCCACCCATCATTTTCTCTCAAACGATGACATCCTTTATTTCCGGCAACAGATCCTTGACCAATATTTCGACATGGTGGATCTCTACCTGTTAAAAATCAGCAATGATGAAACAGCCGGGTTTCTTGGCCTGTCACCCGGAAAGATCGAAATGCTGTTTATCGATCCCGCCTATTTCCGCAAAGGACTCGGAAGTATACTGCTGAGCTACGCCGTAACACAACACGCCGTAACAAAAGTAGATGTGAACGAAGACAATCCCGATGCGCTTCAATTTTACCTCCGCAAAGGATTTCATATCATCAACCGGTTGGAGAAAGATGCTGATGGAAAAGACTTTCCGATCCTTCAGATGAAGCTGGTATAAATCAATCCCCGCTTAAACGGCATCGTCTGCAATCAGCCATCTACATACGTTGTTGCTATCACAACTTCACCGCACAAAAAACGGCGGACTACCCGAAGATAGCCGCCGTTATGATCAAAATCACGAAATCGTTTATCGGATCATTTATCAAAGAGTTCCGCTAATTTCCTCTCCAACTCCTCTCCTCGCAGATTTCTTGCGATGATCTTTCCTGAAGGATCGAGCAGTACATTTCCCGGAATGCCGCGAATGCCATACAACTTTGCCGGAGCGCTATCCCAGAATGCAAGATCTGAAACCTGCGGCCAGTTCAGCTCGTCCTTTGCTATTGCCTTCACCCAGGCATCCTTCTTACTGTCAAGAGAAACACCAAACACTCCAAATCCTTTTTCCTTATACTTATTATGCAGTCTTACCACATTCGGATTTTCTCTTCTGCATGGCCCACACCACGCTGCCCAGAAATCAACCAGCAGGTATTTTCCGAAATTATCAGAGAGTTTCACTTGCTTGCCGGACGGATCCGGAAGGGTGAAATCTGGTGCTTGTTGACCGATCTCCGTGGTGCGTAATGCCGCAGGCAGATCCCGCAGGAGTTTTACGTACTGCGTTTGCTCCAGCGACTTATCCAGCAGATCCGTATACCTGACCACTTCCTCCGCAGAAAGATTCGGAGAAAAATAGCGATACAGAACAAAAGCAGATACGATAGATGACGGTTGCTTTTTTATAAACTCTTCGATATTGAAGTTCCTTGAATTCTGCTGATACTGCTTATACAGATCATTCGCCGCAGATCCTTTTACCGCTGAATTGCGGCCGCCACGCGCAGTATCCAGATGAACTGTCAGTTCATTTTTACTATCCACAAATACATAAAGCGGAGAGATCAATGTCGTATCCGTTGTAACACCATATAACTCCGGGATCTCCAGTTCTTTTGCAAACACGAATTTCCCGTTCTTTACTGTTGCCGAATCGATCACAAAAAACATCTTATTATAGTATCGTTGCAGGTACACTTTTTTGGAATCTTCGAGCCCAACAGATTCACCTTTGATCGTTACCCGGGCTTTAACAGGCGAAGCAATGGAAGCAGATGTAACTGAGATCAGTGACAGTACACTGATACCCGCTGCAAAAAACTTACGTTCCAGTCGTGCAGATCTATTATTCATATTATCGTTTTTACTGGTAAAAGAGTGATGATATTATTCCGATTGTTTCCAACCTTCGTTTGCAGCGGTGGCAACTTCACCGAATGATCCTTTTTCCCCGAAGAATCCTTTGCCACCGAAGGTGTACACTTGCTTCTTTGCCAGCTCCAGCTGCAATTGAGGAAGTGGATACTCCGTTGGCGTACCACCGATCAGCAAATTGTTTCTCCGCATAAAGGTGAAAGGAACAAATGCACCGCCCGCACCATCGATCTCGATCGCATACTCATAATGTAAAGCCTTTCTCAACGCAGCTTCAGTTGGTACTACCGCAGGCAACGTACCTTTTACGATCCTCGACGCTGATGGCGCATTAAGTTCGTCTGCCGCACCCTGGTAATCCTGCAGCCAGAACTTTGATTCTGCTTTCAACAACCTGATCTCTTCAAACAAAAAATAAGGATTGACTGCGCCAGGGTCATTCAATGTATTACGCGTATGATACCACCTGATGCGATAGTAGTTAGTGAACAGTCCTCTACCTCTTGACTCCAGCATGATTCCAAAACTTGGTGTGTAACCGAAGTATTGATAAAAACGTTTATCATCGGTAGTGATCGCAGGAAGGATGCCGGTGAGCGGATAGAATGCCGGGGTTGTACCGGTCTTATCAGCCAGGTATGCCACTTTGAGATCTGGGGCCAGCCAGCCGGACCCATCTGTATTGCGTTGTACAAGGTTTGATACAAGCTGGTTGTAATACCCGCCTGTTACTGTTGTAATAGTATAGTCTGCTACCACTCCTTTCGAAGCATAGGCAAGCACTTTATTCCAGTGGTCAGCGCCCAGGGCAGCAGCTTCTGCTTTATCACGGGCCTGTGAAGAAAGGATCCTTGCCGCGAGAGAGTTCGCGATCTGGATAAACGTGGCTCTGCTGATCGTAATACCCGTAAGAAAATCAAATTTCAGCGTGGTATGCGCTTCCGCGAGCTCGATCGACTTGTCGATCAGCTTCAATCCATTTGCGATAAGCTCCTTGTAGGAATGAGGGAAGTCGCGCGTGGTGAGATTCGCCTGATCAACAATGATACCTTTATCAAAGATCACTCCCAGGTATCCCTGCGAAACGCCTTTCGCAAAATAGGCGGCTACCTGGCAATCTTTCGTCCGGTCATTACCCAGGTTATCCAAAATGGTTTTCTTCTGTCCCTCGATAATGTCCAGCGCGATGGTTGCATCAAGGTTTGCCTGGTAGAAATTATTATAGAAAGTATTCCACGTTGTTGCACCGCGATAAGATGCATTGTTGTTCAAACGCAAACGCGGCTCATTGGCAAAATCCCACCAGGAAGAGTTACCGTTCGTATTCGTCGTTTGATCAGCGAGCAAACTGAAATGTGTACCGGCTGAACTGGTCGTTGTATTAAAGGTCGTCTGAACACTGCTTGTTACCAATTTGTAGCCAAGATCACGGATCAGCTCATTTGCTTCATCGTTGGTAAAGGAAGAAGGATCGTCAAAATCTGTTTTCTTGCAGGAAGTAAAAATGGCAAGCGCCAGAATTATATAGATTGATTTTTTCATGTCGTTACTTTTAGAAGTTAAGGGTAAGGCGACCGCTGAATGTGCGGAAGATCGGGTAAGAGTAAAAATCGATATCCCAGCCTTCCGGCGTTACACCCGTGAAGTTTGTCCAGGTGTAGAGGTTACGACCGATCAGGGAAAGTTTCGCGCCTTTGATCACGCCGCCTACGCCAAGTTTTTTCACCGGCAGTTGATAGGCTAATGAAACTTCCCGAAGGGAAACATATCCACTGTTCTCGATCCAGTAATCCGTTGTTTGTTGCGCATTGAACACTGCTGTGATGAATGGCAAAGGAAGACCCGCAGCTACAGCCTGATCAGTGAACGCGGAACGATACTGGTAAGTGAGATAGTTTACGGTTTCGTTATACTTCTGTCCGCCCTGTTTCCAGTCGAGCACGGTGTATAGCGAGAGTGGTCCCCAGCTCAGCGTGTTGGTAAATCCAACCTGGAAATTCGCCTGAGCATCTCCGATCACTTTATTATTGCCGGTTGCAGCATTCTGGTAGAATACGGGCAATTCGGCCGCCGTTCCGATCTGGCTTTTCAATACAACAAACCCAAGTTGATTTGTGGTAAAATCTTCCAACCTTAATGTACCGCCAGCTGCATTGCTTACAAAGCCTTTATCATCTACTTCAAGCTGAGAAAGATTGGTAAAGATGCTGTAACCATAATAAGAATACGGGCTGATGCCGGCTGCCTTGCGGAAATCTCCGGAGGTAAATTCAGGCACATCACCCAGTGAAGTGATCTTGCTTCTTACCCGGCTGAATGTTGCTCCCGCATTCCACTGCCATTTGCCATTAGACAGGATATTACCATTTATTTCAAGTTCATAAGAACTTGACTTTACTTCACCAAGGTTACCCCAGATGCCTGCAGTACCGGTGGTTGGAGGAAAAGCCGGCACCAGGATAAAATCATTTTTGCTGGTAGCTGTCGCATAGTTCGCCTGGATATTGATCCGGTTGAACAACACCGCGTCAACACCGAGTTCAAGCTCAGATGTTACGGCGCGTGTCAGATCGGTATTATCTCTACGTGTATAGCTCACGCCGCCGGAACTGGAGAGAGACACGCGGCTTTCTTTGGCACCGAAGCCCGGCAAACTACCTGCACGCCCATAGGCAGCGCGGATCTTAAGGTCTGTGATCGCACCAAGTTGAACATCCTCTGTAAGGCGATACGCAACAGACGCGCGCGGAAAGAATGCGGCAGCTACATCGGATCCAAATCTTGAGCTGAGATCAAAACGGCCTAATACATCCAGGAAGATCTTGTTCTTCCAGGCTGATTTCACATTAAGGAAATAACCATAGTTCACCAGCTGGCTCCAGGAAGAAGAAGTAGAACGCGTAGCCGCTTCTACCACACCCAGGCTTTTTACCGGTGCACTAAGGTTATAACCAGACCCACTTAAATTCGTCACTCTTGATTCTTCGTAAACAGATTTAAGATTTACACCGAAATCAAAATCACCGAACTTGTCGTTATAGTTCAATTGGATCTGCGCATTCTTTGATGCAACTCTTCCATTGGACAGGCCGTAATAACCATTGTTACGGCTTACTTCCGGAGTCAGGGTCTGATAACCTACCGGATAGTAATCTTCCGTTTCGCTGTATTCATTCTGGAATGCTCCATTAACTTCTGCGGATATCTTCCTGGAGAATTTATATTTCAACCGGCCACCGATCAGGAAATTGTTCGACGTATTTGCATATTCGCGATAGCTCAATTGATAGAACGGATTACCTACGTTGAACTTTTGAATATCGAAACCATAGGGTTTGAAGGCATAGCGACCGTCAGCCTGCCGTTCAGTAAGATCAATAAATGGCTCGTACAACAAAGCAGAATAGAGAACCGAACCGGCGCCGCTGGAAGAAAGGGAAGCCGACGGCGTATTGCGATTGAAATACTGCACCGTCACATCCGCTTCAATGTTCTTGTTAGGCTTAAAACCTACATTCAATAAAGCTGTTCTTCTGGTATCGGGGGAAATAGGACCGGCGACCCCTCCTTTGGATTGATTCTGAAAAGACCCATACAGGTTATATTTTTCCCCGGCAGTAGATACAGAAATAAAATTCGTATAGTAGGGATTATTGCTCAGCATGCTATTCACGTTATCATTGTAATTTGTATAGCGATGCTGGTTCAAAGAGAATCCATTTTCTTTAAAATCAAGCGTCCTGTTATTACCGGATGACAACACGAAAGACCCATCCGCATTCACTTTATAAAAATGGAGTTGAGAAGTAGGCGGCGTACGCTGAACATTGCTGATGCCATATTCGTTATCAACAACGATATTGAGCTTATTAAGCCCCTTTCCTTTCTTCGTGATCACCTGGATCACCCCACCCTCACCGCGTGTTCCATATAGAGCGGAGGCAGCAGCGCCCTTTACCACCTCGATCGTTTCTATGTCCTGCGGATTCAGATCAGAGAGATCAAGCGCGGTAACAAAACCGTCCACCACCAACAAAGGCGCGATATTACCGTTGATCGATTTTGCGCCACGGAGATAAACCGTTGCGCCCTGGTTGCCCGCCGACTGATCGATCTGCAATCCTGCCACTTTACCACGCAGCGATTGCGATGCATCCGTAGCCGGGACGGTATTCAATTGCTCGCTGCCCACTTTCGTTAACGCGAAAGAAAGCTTGCGCCGGCTTGTTCCTTCCGCGACACCTGTTACCACAACATCCTCGAGCTGTACTGCCTGCTCTTCCAGCTTTATCTCTATCGAGCCTGAGGTTGCTGTAACATCCTGTGTTGTATGCCCGATATAACTAACAGTAAGCACATAAGGGAATGCCTGGCCTGTACGAAAAACAAACTTTCCGTCTTTATCTGTCACCACGCTATGTGTAGTATTCCTGATCGCAACACTGGCTCCTTCAAGCGGAGCGTCTGTTTTTGCGTCAACAACACGACCATTCAATACAGAATTAATAGTAGAGGGATTTCCTTGAGAGAAAGCATACAGAGGTAGCCATAGCATAGCCACTAACCATATCCGCAGATATCGTTTCATTCAGTTTGGTTTAAAGTTTACGAAAAAGACAATACTATCCTGCCAGGCAAAGCGCCTGAAACCTGTATTATCAAAACAATTACAGCTATGGCATTAACCGTTAGGGAGAAGCAGATGAATTAAAGCTGACGAAGTAGAGTAGATAAAATGAGAGCTTTGCAGGAAGGTTACAACCGGCAATTAGTCTACCATTTTGGTGGACAAATATAAAACAGTTTCTTCACCAATTCCAAAAAAATATTTCGCTGGTATTTTATATGCGCGATATGAACAGTTGTAAGCCTGGTGATCTCAGGAGTTTGCTGGTTGACTGGCGTAGGAGTAACGCAACGGACGCAATGAACCGCAAAGGACGCAAAGAAATGCCCTTATTGTAAGGATATACTTTGCGCTCTCCGCGGTTCATTGCGTCCGTTGCGTTAATCCTACGCCAGAATATAGACAAGAAAGATTTGATCATTTTGGCAACTCCGGTCTCCGCATTTTGTATTGCGTAGCCGTGATCGCATCAAGAAAAGCGACCAATGCCTGCTTTTCTTCTTTGGTGAGTTTCAACGGTTGGAGAATGATATCTGTTTTCGGATAGAGGGTATCCGATTTATCTTTTGCCTTATCATCCAACTGATGCATGCCGCTGTTATACATGTTGATGATGCCGGTCATGTTATCGAACAGACCATTGTGCATCCATGGCCCGGTTTTCATCACATCACGCAATGAAGGTGTTTTAAAGCGGCCTACATCCTTTGCCAGTTTTGTGACGTTATATCGTCCGAGATCCTCATACTCCCGGCCATAATAAGTAAGACCGATATTATGGAATTGTTCGTCCGTAAAGTAAGTTCCATTATGACAGTTGATACATCGTGCTTTCCGGCGAAAAAGATCAAGCCCCTGGATCTCTTCATCATTCAGGGCAGTATACTTGCCGCGTACGAATTCATCGAAGCGGCTTTGCCGGCTTTTGATCACCGATTCAAAAGCAACGATCGCTTTTACGATCTTATCCAGCGACACCTGCTCAGAACCATATGCCTTTTTAAAAAGCGGTTTATACCCGGCGATATCTCCGATTTTCTTTGCCAGCAACGGCGTTTGCATATTCATCTCGTTATGCGCTGCGATCGGATTAAGCACCTGGTCTTCGAGGCTTTTGCTGCGGCCATCCCAGAAAAATGATTTACGGGAAACGATATTCAGCAGGGACATTGAGTTGCGTGAGCCCTGCAGGTGATCCGTACCCAGTGAAACACGGCGGGCATCGCCCCAGGCGATCTCCGGATCATGACAACTGCTGCAGGAGATCTGGCTGGAGGCAGAAAGACGCGGATCAAAGAAGAGCACCTGCCCTAATTTCACCTGTGGGTCTTTTTCTACCCTGAGCCATTCACTATCATAAGGAAGTGCAGAAAGTTCTTCGTACGGCAATCCTTGATCAATATTGGGAGCCGGCCATTCACCAGCAGGTCTTGCATAAAGCAGCCGGAGCGAATCATTGAGGCCTCGTCCATTCATTGTCGCAGATCTGGAAGTTGCCCATGATAAAATGGTCACAGATCCGGCGATCAATGCCAGGCAAATACTGGTTCTCTTCAATTTCATAAAATGTGCTTTACGGCCAAACAGACACCGGTTTACCGGATAATAAAACGCAAAAGTAAATCAAGAACGAGTGGCTTCCATAAAAAACGGATTCCGGATAATTAAAAACTGCAACCAACGGTCAGTGCGATCACACGGAAATCGCTTCCATTGTAAACAGTCTTCCATGCCCTGGTTAACGATGCGGACAGGTTAATAAATGCCTGCACATTCCGGTTGACACTACGGCTTACCCGGAAAGACGGTTGCAATGCGACTTGCGGACTCGTGAAGAACTCATACTCCTGCTGAAGATAAATATCCCTTGATCCCGGAGGGATCTGGCTGGACGAGGGCGGTACATATACGCCATCCGTCTTGGGAACTCCTGTACCACCACCATATCCCAATCCCAGCGAAGCGGTAAGCAAGCATGCATTTACCAGCCAGCTTCGTTTTGCTGTAACACTTGCGTGATAATTATTGTATTGCTGAACCCGGTAATAGGGGTACCGGATCACAGTCTGGTCGCGACTTGCATAATCTCCCAGAAAATGCACAGACCACAGTGGCTGGTCATTCCTTATATCCCAGTAATGTGAGTACTCTCCTTCCAGATAGGTTTTGTTACTGTTCAGTACCTTGTTCTGACCTATATAAGTTACCGCACTATTACCCCCTGGGGCAGTGCTGATGGTGTAAACATTTTCGAAATTCTCCAGTTTATCAACTGTCCCTGTAAGACGAATGTATTGAAGCGACCCGGCTTTTTTTATGCTGAGGCCCGTTGTAGATGCATACCTGTTTCCTTCATGCTCTGTGAATACGATAGTCGCAAGACCGCGTTCCCCATAATAACCGCTTCGCAGCTGATAGGAGAATTGCTGGAACAGTTCGATACCAGGCGCGACAGACCAGCCAACCTGTCCGGCAACAGTATGCCTCGAATCAGTCAGTGGCCGCGCCTGACCGGTATAACCCTGATCTGAGTGTAATTGGGAAAGTCCGAAAAAGGAGCCAAAGTTGATCAATGAAAGATATTGCCTGTCCGTGTTTCCCTGGATAGCGAAAGAGACACTCTCTATCCTGCGGCTATAGGTGTAACTTGCCCCCAATGTAACAGAAGAAGAGAGCTTGTAACTGGCACCCGCTTGCGCGTCCAGATCCAACAGCTTATTCACATGCCGAAGATCTCTCAGTTTGGCATAGTTCGCCGCTGTATAATTTACACTGCCGGCCAATGTGAACCTTGAAGTAACCTGGGCACTCACAGCACCCTGCAGGAAATAACTCTCAAGAGTCTTGCTTCCGGTCGTGCTATCAGCATTTTCATCAATATCCATTGCATGACTGTATGGATCGATAAATACAGATCCGCCCATATTCTTTCCCTTGAAGTACTCATAATCCACTTTACCGGCAAAAACAACTTTCGGGTTCAACCGGTAGATCGCTTCTGTATTTGCATTCAGTCCGAAACTATTACCTGACTGATAAAAATTCCTGAACCCTCCATCTGATTTCCTCGTGGTGACAGAAGCAAGCGACACACGTCCTTCACGCATGAACTGCAGACCAGTCGCCTGGTCACTATTAAGCCATGGATGGCGCTGCCGGATATATTGCAGATCCGGCAATGAACTGTCTGGCGATTGCGCAACTGACATGGCGGAGATCAACACTCCGCCAAGCAGTCCGCAATAGTATTTATACTTTGTTGAGATATTCGTAAACACGATCCTTTCGCTTAGTTTCTCAATGCAGCCTGGCTTCTCAGGTGGAAGTCATTGGTTGCGTTATTATCATCCTTAAAAATAATTCTCGCTCCAGCTTTGATAGAAGCTTCCGCATCGATACCGCTTGGGTCAGAAGAACCGCCGAGAGAAGTTGTACCAAAATTGTAACCGCTCACGATCTTGCCCGCATTTGTGGCAATCGCTTCGGTTGCTGCTTTATCGACATTGCGGTAAATAGAGTAACCAGATCTGTTTGCATGATACACGTAGCCAGCATCAACTGTTGCAGGGAAACGCTTTTTGTTGTCGTTATCATTCAACTGAAATGCTTCTACCGCATCGATCACCCAGCTTACTGGAACTTTTTTACTGGTAAGAGCTGCGCCCTGCTGATCATTCTGAGATACATCAGCACCAAATGCCACAGGAGTTGTATTAGCCACATTGAACAAAAACAGTCCCGGAGAAGTTACACTCAGTGTCCAGGCTGTTCCCAGCCCATACCTATATGCCTTCAGGTATTGGGTAGCCGGGATAGATGCTGCGGGAGTTACATATGTAGCAGCATGAGTAAATGTGGCGATATCATATGTTGCATAATAAGATGAATTGTCGAAGTTGATCGACTTAGAATACGTCACTGTATTATTCACCGCGTTAGCGATTGCGATAACCAATTGCTTACCCGGATCGAGTGTTACATTTTGCTGAAAATACCAGAATGCCTGTCCCGCAGGGATCCAGCCTGCATTTGCATAACTCAGTTGACCGCCCACGATGTACGCATTTGATCCTGTAGAATTATAAGGAGCGATCGTTGCCAGGCAAAGTTTACTGAGATCCGCCACGGCATCAGAGTTGTTGTACAATACAATGTATCTGTCATAAAGGAAAACGCCAGATCCGGCATCATTCGGTGTACCGCCCACAAACACTTCTTTGATGATCACCTGAGAACGCTGGGACTCCACCAGGTCAAGCGAAACCACATCTGAACTTACCCAGTTCGCAGCGACAGAGATCCCGCTTTTTACTCCATTGTAAACATAGGATCTGCCATTAGAAGAACGGCTGTCTGTAGCACTCGCTTCATAAACGCCTACAGGCAGCGTAAAAACAGCTTTACCGCCCGCATCAGTTTTTGCCTCATACGAAGACGCCGAAGAAGTGACCTTAACAGTCACACCTTCCTTAGCAGTAAAGGAACTGCCTGAAGGATAGTTTAACTGTACGTTCACCGTCAGTATACTTGGCCCCACATCATCTTTCTTGCACGAAGCGAAGAAGAGCGTAACCGTCAACATTACCAGCAATACATTTTTCATAATTCACGTATTTCTTTTGTATTAATAAACAGATTAAATTTTTAAGCGGAAAGACAAGCCGTAGTAAAATGCAGGGATATAGGAGCTGCCAAACAAAGAGGCACTTCCGTTATACTGACTGAATCTGACCTGCGAAATATTATTGATAAAATTGATTGCGTTAAATGTGATCGACACCGCCTTACCTAACTCTTTTGTGATACCGATATTGGCTGAGTAATACACAGATACGCGGGAAGGATTGTAATAGTAGTTATAATTATTCTTCACCACCAGCTTTACCAGCTCATTGTATAAAGCCCTGTCATTATCCTTCGCCCAGATCAGTTTCTCTGCGAATGGCACCTTCGTTTGCATATCATCATAGGCGGTATAGTATTCAGGATAGACAGCTATGAATTGATCTCGGCCATATATATCAGACTTCGTGGAGGAAGGTGTAAAATCCGACTGGTTGTCCAACACATATCCCCGCTGTCCATTTTTATATTCACTCAGGTTCCGGCCAAAATCATAAAGCGAACATTCCAGCCTGGCGGTGAATATCAATCTCAATGCAGGAATATGCGTAGTGGACGTGACGTTAAGATCGACACTCCTGCGAAGGCTTCCATTCGCAGACACAGAGCCGCCTGTGTAATACCCTACGTACTTGTAAGGGCTGCCATCTGCCATCAGTGTATTGGAGACCGGCATGGAAGCCACTACCGTTTGCTCAAGTCCTTTATACTGGTAATAATTACCATCCACTCTGAATCCTGTTCTGATCGCAGCGATCTGCTTAAAATCAATGATCCAGGCGAGACGTTTCCTGTAAACAGGTGAACCATTTTCGGGACGGTTATTGGAGATCCCGCGCGTGATCTCCCTGTATGGAAGAGCCTGCGAAGGCAAAGCTCCGGTTCTGTCATGCGCTGTTACAATACCGCTTTGCTGATCTATGGTGTAAATCCGGTTGTTTATCGGGATGGGAAAATTGTCAAGCGCTGACTGATCCGTGAACTTGTGCGTGAATGGAGTGTAGTTCGTGCTGAATATATACGGATTGGTCGTTTTATCATAAGATGCCGTGATCACGAACTTCACTCCATCTATATTTCCCTGCAGGTTGATCTCGCGCAGGGTATTTTGCTGCCACTTCAGATCCGGATTATACTCCTGCACATTCGGCTGAGTATAGTAGGCATAAAAAGTTTTTCCATCCGAAGTTGTTCCCGGTGCAAAAGAAAGAATATCCGTATAGCGGGGAACAGGAAACAGCATATTAAACGAAGGCAGCTTTACCGTCTTACCCCAGCTCACACGAACACTGAGGTCAGTCACACGCTGCTTTGCCTTTTCAAAGAAGCTGTATTCCGCACTGAACCTTGGCGATAAGCTGCCTGTGTTACCATATGCAGAACCGGCAACAGAGGTGATATCCGACCGAAGTCCCGCAACAAAACGAAGTGTTGAACTTGCGAAGCGCAGATTCATCCTGTCTTCTGCATAGAATGCGTAGTTAACAATGGCAGGCATCGCAGAATAAGGATAAGGCCGCCATGTTGGCGCATAGCGCATCTCTTGATAGTACTCACCCTCGCCCCCATTGTAGCTTCTGCTCCATTCGCCGCCAACAAGCAGGCGATTGCTTACATTATTGATCTGCCGGCTCCAGTTTGCTTTTAAACGGGCAGTATAATTTTGCATGTCATTTCCCACTTTCCTGATCTCATACCAGTAACCGGGATCGATAAGAATGATATTTGAATTCGGATTGTCGGCATAACGTTCTCCCACAAAATACCCGGTCTGCATTGTGTGGATCGCCGCTCTCGAAGCAGGGGTAGACATCGCACTGCTTTCCTCAAAGGATCTGTTATTCAGGTTGAACGTACCCGAAGCTTCCAGGGAGGTGATCCATGGCTTATTTAATTGCCATCTCACCGACATATTACCCCTAAGCGCATTATCTTTTTCTTTGACATACGTATTGCCAAAAAGGTCCGGATCCGATTTCGAATTATATCCGCCAAGGTTTCCGTTCAAACCCATTTCGAAAGAGATCGGTCTCCTGGATTTCCGGTTAAAAACATTACTGTAGTTGAGGCCGAGATTATTTCTTACATAAGTGGTATAAGGCGATGCAAGATTGGATATAGAACGTGTATGCTCAAGATTAAAGGAAAATACACCTGCCTTATCGCCCAGATCGAATCCTTTGCCAAGAGCAACCTGCTTTGTATTCGGCTTGGTCATTACATCGAAAACCAGCGGCGACTTGCCCTTGCGTGTGTTGATCTTCACCATTCCATTGCTCAGATCACCATACTCCACTGAAGGCAGACCCGTAACGATCTCTACGCTCTCAATATTTGTTGAAGCAATATTCCTGATATCGGCACCAATGTTCCGGCTGCCAGTTGAGGCCTGGAAAGACGATGGCGGTATTGCATTATTGGATAACCGTACTCCATCCAGCTCAACAGCCACGCCAAACAGGGCATTCCCCCCTTCTCCTGAAACACCGTTTACAGATAGCATCTGCGCAGCAGATCCTGCCAGGTGAAGATTTCTGTTTGTTTTCCCGCCTGGTAAAAGACTGGTGACATCTCCCACACTGAGGATCTGCATATGATCAAGCGCTGTACGATCTATCAGGTAAGAAGTAGATAATGTATTGGCATTGCGTTTGGCCGTAACCGCAACCTCCTTCAGCGTCAGATCCTGCGTTTCAAGAATGACGACAAGTCCCGAGCGGGACTGAACAACTTCGATATCTGTATTTTTTGGAGCAAACCCGAGACTTGACACAGAAAGCAGATGCTTACCTGCGGGAACATTACGCAGGTTGAATTCTCCCTTATCATTGGCAACAGCAGAAAGATCAAGCGCAGTAATAGTAAGCGTCGCAAAAGAAACAGGTTGCTGGTGATTGCTGATCACTTTCCCTGATACGTTGAACTGGCCCACCGTAACACCCGCAAGACAAAACAGGAAAAAAGATAAAAGTGCAATTCGCATGGACACGCCTGAAATTTGATAATTACATTCAATGATCTTAAGCCACCAGCCAAATTGTTCATAGTAGTGATACCAGCGTCCGGTATAAAACGGTCGGTTCGAAAAGGTTTAATCAGGCCTTACAGGTGCAGTTCTTTAAAGCTTATCACGAATGATAACGCACTCCGGAACAGTGCACGTCCTTTACGCGGGCTAAAGGGGGTGGTATAAGAGTCCGCAAATGTCGCTACGCAAAGAGGCGGGATGTTTACGAATTGGGGAAATAACCATAAGAGAAAACACTTGTTAGTGCTGGTCGGACGCTTTGTGATCACTACCTATATAAAAGTTCCCGTGCAGAATTGTAAGCGGTTTGTCATATTCAAAACAGCCAGCATTATTTTTCGATTAGAGATCGGCTACTCTTGCAGGTTTGTGCGGGTGATCGTAGTTGGAACACCGAGGTTTTCAGTAAGGACTTACTAGAAAAGGATGAGCTTTTAACTTTTTTCGCATTTCGTAAACGCTGAAACAAGCACCCAGGGACTTCGTTGAACCCGTCCCTGAGTGATATTTCCCAAATTGACCTTTCGGTATTAATTGAAAGACGCCGGTTCACCTTTTTGTACAGTGAAACATATCCCGAATGTAGAACACACCGTCAAACACATCAGCCCATTGAGCCTCCGCATTAGTATGAAACTTCCCTTTCATAAAGAAAACAGGTTTCTCTGCCGGGTTTGCCTGCCGGTAAGATTTGAGATCAACAAACGCAAAGGGTTCACGTTTCGAAGCCATCCAGTTCTCTATTCCATTCTTAGCCGGTTTGCTGACCTTAAAGGGCTTTACAAAGACCCGTCCGGCTGTGCCTTTATAAGAAGTAAATCCAAGCACGTACATGGAATCTTTTAACACTTTCCCCAGTTCATCCCCCATTGCGTAGTGCCTTCCGTACTTGTTTGTGGGAAATGCATCGTACGCGTTTTTTGCTATATGATAGTTGTGTGCCCAGATAATGATCTTCCGGCCAGCATATTTGTACCTGTAAAGCCAGAGGAAATTAGCCGCCATTTGGCGGTCGCGTGCCGAGGAGGCTGCCGGATAGCTGTTGTTTCCAAAAAAGATATGCTGCCGGGTATATGCTTTTACACTTTGCACCAGTATTTTCACCCGGGACGAATCTGGAAAAGGTTTCAGTTCTATCGCAATACTGTCCAGCAACCGGTCAAAATACAAAAGGCTGTCCGCCGGGATCACTTTGCCGGAATGCAAAGGGTAATAACGACTGATATAATCGAACAGGGGAACGATCTTTCCTGTAAAACGGCTGCCTGCCTTTTCGAGTAAAGCACGCATATCTCCCGGATAATTCTTTCTTCTATAAGCTCCGTGAAGCTGGCTGTCAAATCCTGTCACTGCGATCGGAGATGAAGTGTTATAACTACTATCGATATAAGAGAATACAGAAGAACACTCTATGCAATCCGTCCAGATCGAGAACACGTTGCCTTTCATCAGTTTCATAGGAGATTCACGTTTTGCACTGGCCTCATCCTGCGCAAACAACAGCCCGTAAAAATCACTTTCAAATGCGATCACATCAAATCCTTTTTTCTCATGGAGGTAACGGATCAGGCGGGCCTTTGCCTCAAAGGTCGGTGCGTCTCCATGATCCTGCTCTCCCAATGAAACGATCTGCGCATCACCGATCGCTTCCCCGATCACTTCAAGATCACTGAAGTCCGTATCAGTCACATCAATACTCCGGATCACTTTGGTATTAGCCTCAATAAACTTCCGAATATCCGTTTGGGCTTTACTTTCCGAAATGACAATAAGCAGGAGCAAAAAAATGATCGCTTTCATAAATAAGTTTTACTAAAACTACTTTCACTAATGCCCTTAGTGTTGCCCGATCTGCAAACACCGGCTTTTTGTCTGCAACACCAGCAATACAAAATTTCCGCAGCCATTTAACCAAATGATACCTCCCCGTTCTGACGCTCTTCCCTTTTGCCGGTAAATACACCGGTGCGGAAGGCCCAGCCCCGGTGCTAATACAGTTTTCCACTGGTTGAAGCGCCGGTCACCCGTTCGTTCTTCGTCCCGCAAAGATTTGTACCGACAAAAACTTGTTAATAAGACAAAACCATTTAGTTGGTTAACTTTCAAATAGTTGGGCAGAATCAAGCGGTATTTCTCCAATCGTTCCAACACTCCAGTTTTTCCCGATATAGAAAGCCGAAAAAGCGCCCCCGTGCTACCTTTGCGGCGTATAAAGAAATTTGTTGCATCATCATTGTTTGTTCACCGCACCAAAGCAGCCAATCATATCATGAAAAAAACATTACTGGGTATCCTTTTAGTTACCGCCATCACCGCAGGTGCCCAACAAAAAAACGTATTTCTCGATCAGGCATTCTGGAAGACCAATCCTTCTGTAGAGGCCGTAAAAGCAGAGATCGCAAAAGGCAGCGACCCTGCTGCATCAAACAGCAATGCTTTTGATGGCGTTGTAATGGCCATCAACTCCATGGCACCGAATGAGTCCATCAAATTCATGCTCGATCAGAAAGGAAATGAGATCAACAAGATCACCCACGACAGCCGCACGTATATATTCTGGGCTGCAAACCGTGGCAATGTTGAACTGGTTGAATACCTCCTGAGCAAAGGCGCGAGAATTGATCTCGAAGACAGCCACGGTGCTTCTCCCATGGGCTTTGCAGCCGGCGGCGGCCAGGCAAATCCCAAACTGTACGAAGCATTCATAAAAGCAGGCGCTGATGTAAAAATTCTTAACCGCGATGGAGCAAACCTGCTGATGCTCGGCATTGCCAGCGACAAAGATCTAGCCCTTACCAACTTTCTTGTTTCAAAAGGTCTTTCCCTGCAAAGCGTAGACAAAAATGGTAATACCCTATTCAATTACGCCGCAAGAACCGGCAACACCAAATTGCTGAATACTTTGCTGGAGAAAGGCGTTAAGTACACTGACAATGCAATGATCATGGCGGCACAGGGTACAAGAGGCACATCCAACACCATTGAAGTGTATGAGTATCTCGCCAACCTGAAGATCAAACCAACGGCGGTAAATGCGAACGGCGAAAATGTACTGCATATTCTCGCGCGCAAGCCAAATCAAAAAGAGATCCTCAGCTATTTCATCGCTAAAGGGGTGAATGCCACGCAAACTGACAATGACGGCAATACTCCTTTCATCAATGCAGCCGCTTCAACAAAAGACACGGCAACTTTATCTTTGTTGCTCGGCGCACTCAAAAACATCAACAACACTAATAAGAAAGGTGTTTCAGCCCTCGCACTTGCTGTTCGCAGTAATAGTCCTGAGATCGTGAGCTACCTGCTGGGCAAAGGCGCAGATACAAAATTGACCGATGCTGAAGGAAGCAACCTGGCTTCTTACCTCGTTCAATCATACAGCGAACAAAGAGCGGCGGAGTTTGAAGCAAAACTGAAACTTCTTCAGGAAAAAGGCTTCGCAGCAAATACACCTCAGAAAAATGGCAACACGCTTTATCATCTCGCAGTAGCAAAAAGCGATCTCGCGTTGCTGAAACGCGTATCACAGCTCTCCGTTGATGTAAATGCAAAAAATAAAGAAGGTCTCACTCCTTTACACAAAGCTGCCATGATCGCTAAAGACGATGCGATCCTGAAATACCTGCTTTCTGTTGGTGCAAAAAAAGACCTGATAACTGAATTCAAAGAAACAGCTTTCGATCTCGCTGTAGAAAATGAGAATTTTTCTAAGAACAATATCAAAACTGATTTTTTAAAATAAGATGATAAAGAATATCTGTAAGTTCAGCCTCGTGGCTGCAATGATCTGTAGCCTTCCTGCAATCAGCCTCTCTCAGAGCAGCAAGTACAAGTGCATGCTGCAGATGTCAAACTACCTGGGCGAAGGCGCTTATGTAGTCGTTTCACTGGTTGACCCCAAAGGCAACTATGAGAAAACATTGTATGTAATGGGCTCCGACAAAAAATGGTATCCCAATCTTAAACAATGGCATAAAGCCTACTCAAAGAAACCATCCAACATCAGCAGCATCACCGGCGCTTCTGTAACCGGTGGCGACCGCAGCATGACAGTGATCCAGATCGACAACAATAAGATCAACGCAGGGTACAAACTCCGTTTTGAGACCGCTGTGGAAGACAAGGAATACCACGAAAAAGATGTGGAAGTTGCCCTGACCAATGAAGGACTTGCTGCTAAAACGGAAGGAACGGGATATATACGGTATGTGAGGTTGAGTGCAAGCAACTAATTAAAAAGTAAAAATTAAAAAGTAAAAAAAGCCTCGCTTAAGAAGAGCACTCTCGAATAAGCGAGGCTTTTTTTACTTTTTACTTTTTAATTTTTAATTTTGACTTTCTCGACCTGATCACCTTCCCCGCATCCGTGATCATTATGCAGGAGTATTCCGGATATTTCTTTAGCAGTTCTAATCCTGCTTTTTGTCCAAGTACCATAAGGGAAGTACTGAAGCCATTGGCTTTCTCTGCGCTTGGCCCGAATACTGTAACACTTGTTAATCCGGTCACGGGATAGCCAGTTGAAGGATTGATTATGTGCGAATATCGTTTCCCATTAAACACCACATATTTTTCATAGTTGCCTGAAGTTGTTACCGCCCCCTCTTTTAACGGCACAACTGCAAACAGTTCATCCCGTTGTTTTGGGTTGGTGATGCCGATGTTCCATGGTTTTCCGTTAGGCTGCGTGCCCCAGGTAGCCATATCTCCGGAACCGTTCACGATCCCGGCTTTTACACCACGGGCCAGCATCATATCGCGGCAACGATCTGCCGCATATCCTTCACCGAGTGCTCCAAAGCCGATCTTCATCCCGGGCAATTTCAAAAAGATCGTGCTGTTAACACTGTCGAGAATAATGTTTTTGTATCCTACTTTCTCTACGGACTTCCTGATCGCTTCCGGCGTTGGCATCTCCTCCATTGACCCATCAAACTTCCAGATCCGGTCCATCGCCGCAAAACTGATATCAAATCCACCGTTGGTGATACGGGAAAATTCAAGTGCACGCCGCGTAAGTTCAAACACTTCACGGTCCACCTTTACCGCGTGCGAACCCGCCGCCGCGTTCACCTGCGAAACCTGCGAAGCGGGCTTCCAGTCGGAGATCAGGAATTCAATTCTCGACACTTCCGCGATCAAGGTATCGATATACCGCTCCGCCAGAACAGAATCGTTTGCCACGATCGTAAAATCAAATCTCGCCCCCATCAGCATTGTCATCCTTTTTCGCAACACCTGAGCCGAAGATCCCATCGCTACACCCGCAAACAATATTGTGATCAATACACTTTTAAGCAATAAACGATTCGACATAGATGATCTGGAATTGATAAAAAAACAGGAGAAGCTTCTCAAACGCCTCTCTATATTCACGACCCAAAGCTACACTTCGAAGAATACATACTATTACGGAAACGGGAATAAAGCTTTTTCTTAATCTGTTCAACAAGCACACCACCACGCCCTTTTCTGTTAAATGCTTAATTTAGCAAGTAATTTATTAAAATCCTGCTACTTGTATCGCATACAGCGACCTACGACAGACAGGCACCTTTATCATGATCCAACAAGCAATTATACTCGCCGGTGGCCTCGGCACCCGACTTCGTGAAGCAGTTCCTGATCTCCCAAAATGCATGGCCCCGGTAGCCGGGCGGCCATTTATTTATCATGTGATCAATTTCCTGCAGCAACAGGGCATTACGTCCTTCATCTTTTCCCTGGGATACAAACACGAAGTGATCGAACAATACCTGAAAGACGAATTTCCCGCGCTGAAGTATGAATGCGTTATCGAAACCGAACCACTCGGTACAGGAGGCGCGATCCAATTAGCCTGTAAACACGCCACAGAAAAACAAGTATTGGTCACCAATGGCGATACACTGTTCAAAATAGATATCGCACAGCTTTCAGCATTTCATCAATCGAAAAATTCAGAATGCACACTTGCACTGAAACCCATGCAGAATTTTGATCGCTATGGCATGGTAGCAGTAAACAACCATGGCATCGTTGAAAGCTTTAAAGAAAAACAATTCTACAAAGAAGGACTGATCAACGGCGGCACTTACCTGCTTAATGTGGATGCATTTCTCGCCCATGGCTTTCCCCTGAAGTTTTCATTCGAGAAGGATTATCTCGAGAAATCAACATCAACCGGCAAACTTGCCGCACTTGCCCAGGATGCCTACTTTATCGATATTGGCATTCCCGAAGATTTCAACCGCGCGCAGAACGAACTCAAACACCGCAATCTTCAGTTAAGTGATATCGATAAGAACTGGACGCTTTTTCTCGACCGTGATGGCGTGATCAATGAAGATAAACCGGGAAGCTATATCTTCTCCACAGACGAGTTCGTATTCATGGAAGGCGGGCCCGAACTGTTCAAAACTCTCGCGGAGCGCTTTAAATACATCGTGGTAGCCACCAATCAACGTGGCGTTGGCCGTGGACTCATGACGGAAGACACACTGAAAGAGATCCATCATAAGATGAAGACTGCTATCGTGAATGCCGGAGGAAAACTGGATGCTATCTATTACGCCACGTCCATCCACAATAATGATCAGTTCCGTAAGCCTAACCCGGGTATGGGATTACAGGCAAAAAAAGACCTAAGCAACGTTGATCTCCATCGATCCGTCATGATCGGGAATAATGTGAGCGATATGCAGTTTGGCCGCGCGGCAGGCATGTATACCGTTTTCCTGACCACCACCAATAAGGAAATCCGGCTGCCACACCCTGATATAGACCTCATTTTTAATTCATTAAAGGATTTTGTCAAAGCTTTAGCAGAAACCGCATAATTAATTCAGCTGCCTGTCGTTTACGGTGCACAGGTTATAATATCCATGCGCATGAAAAAAACATCCACAAGTGTAAAGATCTGCCTGCTGGCATTACTGGCCGTGATAACGCTCGGGAACAGCGTTAAAGCGCAGCTGATTACGCCTTCAGATAAGCGGAAGCTTCAGCACAAGGAAGACACCCTTAAGGAATACGCCCGTTACATGATCACTGACGAAGAGCCAGCAGACAGAATGGTGTCTGACAGTATTTTCGTCCGCACCCTCGTCAGAGCATTGCAGATCAAAAACTCTTTCTATTACCCTTTCGACTCCATCCAGGGCGTTTCAAGATTGTATGCGCCAGATTCCACCTTCCGCATCTTCACCTGGAATATGCAATTCGACGACTATTACTGCCGCCAGAAAGGAGCCATACAAATGAAAACCAAAGATGGCTCTCTAAAACTGATCCCGCTAAGAGATGTATCTGAATTCACAGACAATGCGAAAGATTCAGTGCGTACAAAGAACAACTGGATCGGAGCAATCTATTACAATATTATAAAGACCCAATATAATAACAAGGATTACTACACCCTCTTCGGCATCGACTTCAACACACCCATGAGCACAAAGAAATGGGTGGAAGTAATGCACTTCGACGAACGTAATGAACCTTTATTCGGCGGACAATTCTTCAGCTTTGCAGAGGATACAGTCCCCAAACCCGTTGCTTATCGCTATGGACTTGAATACAAAAAAGACGCCCGCGTATTGCTCAACTACGTGAAAGACCTCAAGCTCATCCTGGTTGATCACCTGATCTCCGAAACAGACCAGCAGGATCTCCCATGGACATTTGTTCCCGACGGCGATAATGAAGCATTCAAATGGGAAAATGGAAAATGGATGCATGTCGACAAAGCATTTGACTACAAAGTCGACATGCGTGGCGTTGACCCTTACATGGGTAACCCTCCCGTAGAAGACCCTCTGATGGATAAAAAAGGAAATGTGAACATGAAAAAACTGGATGAACAATCCGAAAAAAATAAAACGAAGGAAAAGCCAAAGACGGGGAACGAGAGGAAGGATTAAGCGCAAGAGAGAGAGACAAGTTTAATAGTTTAATGGTTTAAAAGTTTAATAGTGTAGAGACTATTAAACCTTAAACTATTAAACTTTTAAACTTTCCTCCCCCCTCCTTCGCTAACAAACTCTTAACACTTTATTTCCTGCCTGCCTCTTTTGTATTCTGACCCTTCGAAACTATCTTTGTCACATCTCTGATGCTGCAATTCCTTAAACATACGATGTTATGGCTCACGGCGCTGTCAATATTGAACTCCAGTATTGATATCACTGAGAGCCCTTTCGCGACCCACTATGCCGGGGTTGCCGAAGAGGAATATGAAGAAATTGAAAGCATTGCCGAGTTCCTTCTGGATGAGACATTCGATCAGACCCTTCCGGATCAATCCGGAAATGATGAACAGGGTGTACTGAAAAAAAGCACCACATTCGACTTTTCATTACCAGAAAGAAAAGTCAGGGTCAACCTTGATCACAGCATGAAAAACTGCAACACGCTTACCGGCGAGAACAATCATGCTGTTCTTCCTGCCGGTCACACTACCATTGTCACTCCTCCGCCTGACCAGGCCTGATATCTCCCCCTTTTAACTATCAATTTACTGAACGGAAACTGATTTCCCCATTAGGGTAAACCGGTATGCATGACACTATTTTCCGTAGCCGTCCTGCATGAAAATATTATTACATGAAAAGATACATATCGCTGGCTGCGGCCATCGTGCTGTACTGGCCATTGCCTGCTCAAACAGATACGCTACAGGTATCGCTTGAGCAGGCCGAGCAGCTTTTCCTTCAAAAAAACCTTTTATTGTTATCCGAACGATACAATGTAGATGCAGTAAAGGCAAATGAAATACAACAAAAACTTTACGATAATCCTACCATCTCGACGGAACTTGCCGTTTACGGCAATAACCGTAAATGGTTTGACAATGGCAGGAACGGTCAGAAAGTTTTTGGTATAGACCAGGTGATCACACTCGCCGGCAAACGAAACAAACGGGTTCTGCTCGCAAAAGAACAAACCACCGAAGCGAACCATCTTTTCTATGATCTGATGAGAACGCTGAAGTATGAACTTCGTCAGAATTTCTATACAGTCGCCTATGCAGATGAACTGATCTCGCAGTACAGCGAACAGATGCGCCAGTTACAACAGATCATCAGCGCGTATGAAGTACAGGCAGCCAAAAGAAATGTACCGTTAAAAGATGCGGTACGATTGAAAGCAGAATACATTCAGCTGAGCGCAGATCGAAATGCGATCGTAATGGATGCCATCTCCGCCCGGCAGACCCTGCAATTACTGATGGATACTACCGCATTCATTTCAACGGATAAGGTCAAGCTGGAAACAAGAACCCTCCCCGACCTGCTGCAACTCGCCGCTATCGCAAAGGAGAACAGAAGCGATCTGAAAGCCCAGGAAAGCCAGCTGAAGCAGGAACAGCTGAACTATAATTACCAACGCGCTCTCGCAACACCTGATCTGACACTGGGCGCTGGATATGACCAGGACGGCAGCTATGTAAAGAATTTCTATTCCTTCCGCGCAGCAATTGATCTTCCCTTGTTCAACCGCAACCAGGGAAATATCAAAGCCGCAAAGTCAACGATCAGATCCGCAGAACTGGTTCTTCAGTATAAGCAGAGCGAAGTGGACAAACAGGTGGCCGCCAGCGTATATCGCCTCGCTGAAGCAGAGAAGGAATATAAACTCACCGAGCAAAGCTTCAATAAAGACTTCCCCGAAGTAAATAAAGCGATGATCGAAAATTTCAATAAAGGAAATGTGTCTTTGCTGGAGTTCGTCGACTTCTTTGAAAATTACAATATAGCCATCCGTCAGTTGAATCAATTACACAAACAAAGACGGCTTGCCTGGGAGGAACTGGAATATACCCTCGGCACACGCCTCTGATCCCTTCACCAACTTAAATTAAAATTGTATGAAATCAATTATATCGCCCGCTTTTCTTCTCTTGATCATGGTAGCAACATCCTGCAAACAGGAAGCCGCCAAAGAAGTAAGCAAGGGCTTTGCATTAACAGATACCATGATGAACAGGATTGGTATCGATTCAGCATCTGTCAGACCCGTGATGAACGAACTCCGTTTCTCCGGGAAGATCACTCCGCAGGACAATAAGATGGCGAACATCTTCCCTATTGTATCAGGGTATGTTACCCGCCTGAATGTATCCTTGGGCGACCATGTAAAAAAGGGAGAGGTACTCGCGGTGATCCGCAGTACAGACGTTGCAGATTTTGAGAAACAACGCCGCGATGCGGAAACAGATGTACTGGTAGCGAAGAAAAATCTTAAAGCGGCGCAGGAACTCAATGAGTCGAGGCTGAATACTGACCGCGACGTGGTTGCCGCACAGAAAGAACTGGAAACCTCACAGGCTGAACTTGACCGGGTGAATGAAGTGTTCAGCATCTATCATGTCAACAAAGGATCGTACTACAATGTCATTGCGCCTATCAGTGGGTTCATTACAGACAAAAAGATCAACCCTGATATGCAGTTGCCGCCCAACCTGGGCGAAAGCATCTTCACCATTGCACAGATCGACGAAGTATTTGTAACAGCTAATGTTTACGAGACAGATATCGCACGCCTGCAGCTGAACATGCCTGCCGAAGTGGAACTCCTCAGTTACCCCGGCAAAAAATTCACCGGCAAGATCGACAAGATCCTGAATGTTCTCGATCCCGAAACAAAAACACTCAAGATCCGGATCAAACTGCCCAACCCGGGCTATGCACTGAAACCTGAAATGGCAGCTACTGTCTATATCCGGTATGAAGACAACCAAACGATGACGTCAGTACCCGCAGAAGCAGTCGTATTTGATAAGAGCAGGAATTATCTGATGGTATTCCATCGTAAAGACAGCATCGAAACACGCGTCATTGAACCGCTGAAAACAACAGCAGGCATTACTTACATCACTGCGGGTGTCAGCTCCGGCGAAAAAGTGATCGTAAAGAATGCTTTGCTTGTATACGATGCCCTGAACGATTAAACAATGAAAGTAAATCCATAGCCCCGAATGACCATCAAATCTTTCGGGGTCTATTCGTGTCAATCGTGCTCATCAGCGCTTCATTTGCGTAAATGAGCGCTTCATTCTATCAATATGAATAAGTTTATCCGAAACATAGTAGCGTTTTCGCTCAAGAATAAATTCTTTACGTTCTTCATGACCGCCGTACTGGTGATCTCAGGGATATTCAGCTTCATCCATACACCTATTGAAGCCTTTCCTGACGTCACCAACACGCAGATCATTATCGTCACCCAATGGCCCGGCAGAAGTGCAGAAGAAGTAGAACGTTTTGTAACACGTCCCACAGAAGTAGCCATGAACAGCGTACAAAAGAAGACCAATGTACGCAGTATCACCATGTTTGGCCTGAGCGTGATGAAGATCATCTTTGAAGATGGCGTGGAGGACTTCTTCGCCCGGCAACAGGTCAACAATCTTCTTCAGAATGTTAGCTATCCCGGGGGCGTGGACCCGGAAGTGCAGCCTCCTTATGGACCAACCGGTGAGATCTTCCGTTATACGCTGCACAGCAAGCAACGTACCAGCCGTGAACTGCTGACCATGCAAAACTGGACCATCGACAGGCAGCTCCGTGCTGTTCCCGGTGTTGCCGATGTAGTGGCATTCGGCGGAGAAGAAAAAATATACGAGATCCAGGTAAATCCTACCCTTCTTCACAAATATAACATCACCCCGCTGGAAGTATTCACTGCTGTATCAAAAAGCAACCTGAACGTCGGAGGGGATGTTATCGAAAAAAATAACCAGGCTTATGTTGTAAGAGGGATCGGCCTGCTTGATAAAATCAGCGATATCGGCGATATAATCATCGATCAGAATGGCGATGCGCCTGTCCTTGTAAAACATGTTGCCGAAGTAAAGGAGAGTGCACTCCCCCGGGTTGGCCAGACAGGACTCAATGATGAAGATGATGTGGTGGAAGGTATTGTCGTAATGCGCAAGGATGAGAACCCATCCGAGGTGCTGGCAAGAGTAAAAGAAAAGATCGCGGAGATCAACCAGAATATCCTGCCTGCGGATGTAAAGATGGAGACTTTCTATGACCGGGACAATCTCATGGCATATTGTACAGACACTATTTCACATAATGTGCTCGAAGGGATCATTCTTGTAACCGCGATCGTGTTCATCTTTATGGCCGACTGGCGGACAACCGTCATCGTATCCATCATCATTCCTCTTTCATTACTTTTTGCATTCCTGTGCCTGCGCATGAAAGGAATGACCGCCAACCTGATCTCGCTCGGCGCGATCGACTTCGGGATCATCATCGATGGAGCCGTCGTCATGGTGGAAGGAATGTTTGTGGCGCTCGCTCATCTCTCGCATAAAGAAGGAATGCCCAAATTCAACAAGCTATCCAAACTGGGATTGCTCAAAAAAACGGGTGGTAGCCTTGGTAAAGCAGTCTTCTTTTCCAAACTGATCATCATCACCGCCCTGCTTCCCATCTTTACTTTCCAGAAAGTGGAAGGCAAAATGTTTTCACCTCTCGCGTGGACACTTGGATTCGCATTGCTGGGTGCGTTGATCTACACACTCACACTGGTGCCTGTTCTATGCGCGATCCTGCTCAGAAAGAATGTCCGCGAGAAGGAAAACTTCATCGTGCGTTTCTTCAACCGCAGTGTAACAAGTGCGTTCGACTGGTGTTTCCGGAACAAACGTAAAAGCCTGATCATGGCGTTCTCCTTCATGGGGATCACCTTTGTTTCTGCAAAATTCCTTGGAAGTGAATTCCTTCCTGAGTTGAACGAAGGCGCACTATGGGTCACCGCAGAATTACCCATGAGCACTTCGCTGACCGAATCAATGAAGATCACTAAAACGCTCCGCGGAAAGCTGATGAACTTCCAGGAAGTAAATGGTGTTCTTTCACAAACGGGACGAAGCAATGATGGTACTGACCCGAATGGGTTCGGCTTTGTACAATTCCAGGTAAACCTGAAGCCAGCTAAAGAGTGGGACACTAAACGGACCAAAGATCAGTTGATCGAAGCAATGGATGAACAACTCAGCCAGATCCAGGGCATCACGTTCAACTATTCTCAACCGGTAGTAGATAACGTAGCAGAAGCTGTTGCAGGGTTCAAAGCATCCAATGCGGTAAAGATCTTTGGTGATGATCTGCAAACACTCGATGAACTGGCTGACAAGGTCTATCAAAGTATCAAAGACATCCCCGGCGTAAAAGATGCGGGAGTGTTAAGAAATGTGGGACAGCCGGAGATCAGCGTATTGCTTGACGAAGCAAAGATGGCCTTGTATGGCGTATCTACAGCCGATGCACAGGCGGTGATTGAAATGGCGATCGGAGGTAAAACCGCTACTGCCAAGTATGAGGAGGAGAAGAAGTTTGACATCCGTATCCGCTATAGCCCGGAATACAGGAAAGATGAAGACGATATCATGTCGCTGATGGTCCCAACATTGAAAGGAAGCAAGATCCCGCTGAGCAATATCGCACAGCTTCGGAAAGTAACAGGTCCCGCATTCATTTATCGTGATGCCAACAAGCGCTTCATCGGAGTAAAGTTCACCGTTCGTGAACGTGATCTTGGAAGTACGATACAGGAAGCGATGGCCAAAGTGAAGGACGAGATCAAATTACCCAAAGGTTATTCGATCACATGGGCCGGGGAATTCGAGAACCAGGTAAGGGCAACCAATCAGTTAAGCCTGGTGGTACCGATCAGCCTGCTCGCGATCTTCGTGATCCTCTTCATCACATTCGGCAATGCGAAAGATGCCGGACTGATCTTACTGAACGTGCCATTCGCGCTGATCGGCGGTATACTCGCGCTTCATATCACGGGGATCAACTTCGGGATCTCTGCAGGTGTAGGTTTCATTGCATTGTTTGGAATATGTGTGCAGAATGGCGTGATCCTTATCTCGGTATTCCATGACAACCTGCGGCAAAAACTTCCGCTTGCGGCAGCTATACGGGAAGGTGTCACCTCGCGTATACGGCCCGTTGTTATGACGGCACTGATGGCCATGCTGGGACTTTTACCGGCGGCGTTATCATCCGGTATCGGATCGGAAAGTCAGAAGCCGCTGGCAGTCGCGATCATTGGCGGACTCGTCACGGCAACCATTTTGACATTGCTCGTATTCCCGATCATGTTCTGGATCTTCTATCGCAAATCGGATCAGGCGGCGAAACGACTGGCATAGAAGTATCGCAAAGAAAGCTAAGTAAACGCAAAGAGCGCAGAGGATAAAACCTTTGCGCTCTTTGCATTTACTTAGCTCTTTTTGCGATATTCTTTTACGCTATTCTAATCATCAAGTTTCAACACTGCCAAAAACGCTTCCTGCGGTACTTCCACGTTTCCGATCTGTCTCATACGTTTCTTACCCTCTTTCTGCTTTTCGAGAAGTTTACGTTTACGGCTGATATCACCACCATAACATTTTGCAGTTACATCTTTACGCATCGCGGAAATGGTTTCGCGGGCAATTACTTTGGCTCCCACTGCTGCCTGTATCGCGATCTGGAATTGCTGACGCGGCAACAACTCCTTTAGTTTTTCGCAAAGCTTGCGGCCAAAATCCTGCGCACGGCTGCGGTGGATCAGCGCACTCAGTGCATCCACTTTATCTCCGTTCAGGAGGATATCCATTTTAACGATATCACTATCGCGATAGCCAATAGGATGATAGTCAAATGAAGCGTATCCGCGGGTTTGTGATTTCAGTTTATCATAAAAGTCAAACACGATCTCTGTCAATGGCATCTCAAAGATCAACTCTACCCTTGTTGGAGTAAGATAGCTTTGATTGATCAGCAAGCCACGTTTACCAAGGCATAAGGTCATGATATTACCGATATAATCGGGCTTGGTAATGATCTGTGCTTTGATAAAAGGCTCTTCGATCGATTCGGTTTTCACCGGATCAGGGAATTCCGTCGGGTTATTCACCTGTACAGTTTCGCCTTTGGTGGTGTGTGCGATGAAGCTTACGTTCGGTACGGTAGTGATCACCGTCTGATCAAACTCACGTTCCAGGCGTTCCTGGATGATCTCCATGTGCAGCATTCCGAGAAATCCGCAACGGAAACCAAAGCCAAGCGCCTGTGATGTTTCCAGCTCGTAAGTGAGTGAAGCATCGTTCAATTGCAGTTTATCCATGCAATCACGCAGCTCTTCAAACTCATCGGTATTTACCGGGTAAATACCGGCGAATACCATTGGTTTTACTTCTTCGAAACCTTTGATCTGTTCAGGTGTCGGATTTGCGGCCAGTGTAATGGTATCACCCACTTTCACCTCTTTCGCATTTTTGATACCCGTAATAATATAGCCCACATCGCCGGCTTTTACTTCTTTTCGTTCGGTCATCTTGAGTTTCAGGATGCCGATCTCGTCTGCGCCGTACTGCTGGTCGGTAGAAACAAACTTTACAATATCATTCTTGCGGATCGTTCCATTCAGGATCCGGTAGTAAACGATGATGCCTCTGAAAGAGTTGAATACGCTGTCAAAGATGAGCGCCTGCAAAGGAGCTTCTTCATTTCCTTCAGGAGCAGGTATCCTGTTTACAATGGCATCAAGCACTTTATCAACACCAAGACCGGTACGTCCACTGGCATGAAGGATATCCTCGCGTTTGCAGCCGATGAGGTCAACGATCTGGTCTTCCACTTCTTCGATCATTGCACCATCCATATCGATCTTGTTGATCACGGGAATGATCTCCAGGTCATTTTCTATAGCGAGGTAAAGATTGCTGATCGTCTGCGCCTGGATCCCCTGGGTCGCATCTACCAGCAGCAAAGCGCCTTCGCAGGCTGCCAGCGCACGGCTCACTTCATAGCTGAAATCCACGTGTCCGGGCGTATCGATCAGGTTCAAAACATAGTCCTTATTGTCCGCATGTTTATAATTGATCTGGATCGCATGGCTTTTAATCGTAATGCCTTTCTCCCTTTCCAGGTCCATATCATCCAGCACCTGGTCCATCATATCCCTGTCGCTGATGGTATTTGTTTGTTGTAACAGCCTGTCTGCCAGGGTGGATTTGCCGTGATCGATGTGAGCAATGATGCAAAAATTGCGAATATTCTTCATGTATTGTAGTCCTGAAAGACCGCTTTAACAGGCGGATTTCAAGGGTGCAAAGGTACTACAAATTCGTGAACGCTAATCGCGAATGAACGCGAATGGCCGCGAATTTTCGCGAATACGTCGTTCAGGCATATCATCTTTTCAGGGTTTGTCCGGTGATTAGAGCTTCGCGAACCATTCATTTTCAGTTCATCCTCTACAAACCGCCTTTCCTCACCACCAGAAAAGGACCATAGATTATCCCAAAACTCGTACTATGGCTTGACCTGACCGTTTTGGCGACTGGATCAATGAATATTCTGATGTTTGTGCGCATCAGAGAGAAACCGTCCAACTGAGAACTGCATTCGTGTTCATTAGCGGCCATTCGCAGCTATTAGCGTTCATTCGCGGCCATTTGCGTTCATTCGCGTATGGCATTATGTTTGGCTATCTTCCCCATCCAATCACCCAAACACACTTTAAATGTCCCAAAAGTTTATTTATTCCGCTTCCTTTCTTGCTGTAATTGGTTTTCTCGCTTTACAGAAAAAGGAGGCAAGCTTTGAGCCTGGTACTTCTTCTGCGAAACAATTCGTTTATATAGCTGCCAGCGACACGCTGCCTGCCCCCTTCGCCACGCCATCTGTGAGAAAGAACAGCCGTGTGATCGGATGGCCAGAAGGTAAAACACCTGTGGCACCGGCTGGTTTTACCGTTACGCGGTTTGCCGACAAACTGGAAAACCCTCGCTGGATCTATGTGGCTGATAACGGGAACATCTTTGTTGCGGAATCAGGCACAGGCAGTAAAAGCGCCAACAGGATCACGTTGTTCCAGGACGCCAATAAGGACGGAGTGGCCGAAAGCCGTGATATATTTTTGTCAGATCTGAATAAACCTCTCGGCATGCTGGTCCTCAACAATCACTTCTATGTGGCAAATACTGATGGCGTGGTGATGTTTGATTATACGCCGGACATGAGATCACTAACTCCCGCCAAAGGCAAAAAGATCATCGAACTGCCTGCGGGCGGGTATAACAATCACTGGACAAGAAATATCATTACCAACCAGGCAAAAAGTAAATTGTACATCTCTGTTGGTTCGGGCAGCAATGTTGCTGAGCATGGGATCGATCATGAAAAACGCCGCGCAAATATCCTGGAGACCAATCCTGACGGGTCCGGTGAGCGCATATATGCGGCCGGTCTGCGTAATCCGGTAGGGATGGATTGGGCGCCGGGAACAAATACGCTGTGGACGGCAGTCAATGAACGCGATGGCCTCGGCGATGACCTGGTTCCGGATTATATCACGAGTGTAAAAGAAAATGGGTTTTATGGATGGCCTTATGCCTATTTCGGACAAAATGAAGATCCAAGGAGAAAAGGAGAACGCCCTGATCTTGTAAGCAAAACACTGGTGCCTGATGTACCTGTGGGGTCCCACACAGCTTCACTTGGAATAGCTTTTTATACAGGGAAGAAGTTTCCGGCGAAATATCAGAACGGGGCGTTCGTGGGTCAGCATGGGTCATGGAACAGATCTGAATTCTCGGGATATAAGGTCGTATTCGTTCCTTTTTCCAATGGAAAGCCTTCAGGCGCTCCGGAAGACTTCCTAACTGGTTTTATAGCGGATGAGAAAGAAAGCCAGGTGTATGGCAGACCAGTATGCATCGCCAACCTGGCGGATGGATCCATACTTATTACAGACGATTCCGCGGGAACGATCTGGAGAGTAGCCGCTTCAAAATAAGCAAGCATGCGTTCATAATCTTCCGGATTACTCCACACCAGATAAACAAAAACGCGGCTTCATACTGTTGAAGCCGCGTTTTTTATAAAAATCTTATTCAACTCACTTCATCCCCTCACGCTTTTTCTGTGCTTCCATGATCTCTCCCTGGTGCTGTCCGATCAAACCTTCCAGCGCTGCCGCCTTTATATCAAGAGCATGTGCGTCACTAACCAAACTCAACCATGGCTTAGGGCCATCAAACGGATAATCACCAAACACGATCACGGGTGTACCTTTAAGCACCACACTATCCGTTCCTTTCAACTTCCACTCGTCTGCCCATTTATACAAATACTGCGCATCATCTTCAAACAAACGAAGACAGGAATGCGAAGCTGGATATCCCGGCATCGCGTACTGATGCCATCCGATGCCTTCCTTATTTTCAATATTGAAATTCCATTTCAGTTCCCACTCGTCATTGAAAGTACTCGTTGTCTTCTCAGCTTTCCAATTAGTAAAGTACAGACCGGCCGGTGTGGGATCTTTCTTTCTCCCCATATTCGTTGCACCTGCATATACCAGGTTGCCATATTCATAAGCTCCGAATGTCTGAGATGGGTAAGAGAAGAAAATGATCTTGCTTATATCCTGCAGGCCTTTCACTTCAAGTGGAAATGGTTGATAAAATACGATATCGCCCGACAGATCATTTGGCAACAACACACTATCCAGTGCGGAAATATTTGCCAGATCTGCGCGGTTTGCCGTCATCACGATCTTTTGCTGCTGCGCATTCAAACTATCCTTTTGCTTGCGGAACCATTGCTTAGCCGCCACTTTCTGATAGCTGATCTCCTGCGATGGTTTTTTCCATTGTGGTGCCGGCGGACGTTGAACTTTTTTCTCTTCGGGAACGGCTTCTTTCTGCTCCGGTTCACGGCATTGTGTGAAAAATAAAAGGGTAACTAAAATAACAGATGAAATACGGATCAACTTCATAATCTACGTTTTAGCCCTTATAAAGGTAATTTTCATGCCAAGGACCTTCCTTGCTGGCATACATGTTGGCGCTCTGTTCATAAAAAGACCATGATACGCAAACTAAAGTCTGGTGAGTACCGCATCTACTCAAGAAAGAAAAATCCAAAGACAAATAAACGCCGGAACCTCGGCACATTTCCGAGCCTGGAAGCCGCCAGGAAACATGAAAGGGAGATTCAGTATTTTAAGCATCATTGAAAGAGAAGTTTTGAAATAAAGCTTAATAGTTCAGCTAAAGAGAAAGTGAGCTGAAGTTTTTTGCACTTTACAGCCTTGCAGATCCGGGATGGCATGCTTTTTCATTTCTATCCTGTAAACGTTATTATGAAGAATTGGTTACGCACACTCATCGCCGGATATGCAGGTTACAAATGGGGAGGCGGATGCCTCGGTTTCATCGTTGTGTTCGCAATTGTGTATTGGTTGCTCGGACACTGTTGAAATTACTCCCCGGAAAGGGGATTTATTTGATTTTAAACTGACAGATCAGGCGGTGAAGAATATTTTTTGTTTCACCATCCGGTAAAATTATATAAATCCCCTGTCCCCTATTTCCAGCCTGTTTTTTTACTATTCACAACACACCCCCATTTTCATTTTTCTGCAGTTGGACTCCGGCGAAATGGCATCCTGACGGTTGGTAACCAAAACCGATAACTTTCTTTTTTTCAACGATAGTATATTGCAGAACAATTTCTGAATATGCTTACCCAAACCGCAGCAACGCTCGAAGCCCTCCTATTACTCCACATAGGAACGCTTAGAACACTTTCAACGGAAGAACTGTTATTCAAACCGTCTGCTGCAAAATGGAGCAAACTTCAGATCATCGGTCACCTTGCAGATTCAGCACAGAATAATATCCGGCGGTTCATAGTGGCTCAGTATGAGGAGAATCCATTCATCGTTTACAACCAGGACAAATGGGTGGAAGCTGTGGGTTACCAGGGGCTTCCACCTGCAGATGTAATTGATCTTTGGTTCCTGCTCAATAAACAGATCGTCCAGATCCTGCGCAGGATCAACAGCGATGCGTACCATCGTGTATGCACCACGGGCGAACCACATACCCTGGAATGGCTCGCGGCAGACTATGTCAAACACCTGAAGTATCATCTTCACCAGGTACTCGATCTCGAACCTTTTCCTTATCCCTGAATTATTGTCTGGAAAAACCGATTTTCGCAGTATGAAAACGATCGGACTTATCGGTGGCATCACCTGGCTTTCTTCCGTTGAATATTATCGCCTCCTGAATACGCTCGTAAATCAGGAACTCGGAGGCGTATCTTCCGCAAAGATCATCCTGCATTCCGTTGATTTCGCGGAGATCAAGTCGCTCACCGAGGCGGGACGCTGGGACCGTATCCTTGAACTCATGACAGATGCGGCAAAAAAACTCGAAGCTGCGGGTGCCGGCTGCATTTTACTCGGCGCTAATACGATGCACAAACTGGCAGATGACCTGCAGGCATCGATCAATATCCCATTGTTACATATCGCAGACGAAACGGGCGAACAGATCAGACAGGATGGCCTGCAAACAGTTGCGCTTCTTGGCACGAAGTACACCATGCAACTGCCATTTTACAGTGAAATACTGTCTGCATACGACATCACCACCATCATTCCCGGGCAGGATGATATCGATTATATCAACAACGCTATTTACACCGAAATGGGAAAAGGAATATTTCTTCCCGAAACAAAGCGAAAATTCCTTGACATCATCCATCAGCTGGCGGATCGTGGTGCGCAGGGAGTGATCCTCGGCTGCACCGAGATCCCCTTATTGCTGCAACAAAAAGACACAGAGGTTAAGTTGTACGATACTACGTTGATCCATTCCAAAGCAGCCGTTCGCTTTGCCCTGGGGAAAAATTTACAGGGAGATTAATGATTCTTACAGAAGAATATCCTTTACCTGCCACCAGAAATTGTCAAGGGCCAGCATCCTTGGTTTCAGAAAAGAGATCATGGCTGGCCAATCCGCTTTATTGAAAATATTCACTCCATCTATGGAGATACCTATCCGGCTGAAAACACGCCCATCTTCATCCAGCCTGTCTTCCTCCCATACCCATCCCTCACCCGCTTCCTCTTCCAACATGCCCCTCATTTGCACCAACCTGGCAAAATAATCCTTCCTGACCGACTCATCCACCTGCCTCAACTCGATCCCTATCGAAGCTTTTTTATTATCCGCATCCATGCGAAAATAAATATGCTTTACACCTGTCTTGTAATTCAGCCAGTTCACCGGCTCACCTTCTGCTCCCAATAACGGCCGCATATACAAACCCAAACTTGTCCAAAACTCCTTTCGCATTAACGATGCTTCCTGCTTTCCATACATTCTTCAAATTTAAGGCAAGAGTTTAACGAGGAGAAGAGGCTAACAGAAATCTCTCCCTACCCACTTAGCCCAAAAAAGCCGTCTCACAGGAGACGGCTTCAAGATTTTTTATTCCGGGCGACTTTTTAAGACTTACAACAGCAACAGGTACAAGGTAAAGGCAGTAGCAAAAAGTACGTAACGGAATACTCTGGTAACTAAACTGGTTTTTGTCATACCATTGGAATTTGTCACAAAGTACAATGCTCACCTGTTTGCCGCAATAGTAGATTAACAAGGAAATATACCGGGGAGAAAATCAGCTTGCCATCAAAAACACGTTCCAACGAATTGTTTTTCAATTGAAAATAAATAATAACACTTACGGAAAAACACGAAATCCCTGACCTTTCGAACCGTGTATATTTATCTTACTGTTGAAAAGATCACCGGAAGTTTTGTGCATCATCAAGCCTGCTAAGTACACTCATCCGGTTAGTCCCTCAGTTCGTCACACAGAAACGACGTCCCTTCATAAGTTGCTCTGAAGAGAATCTTCTTCCTGTTACATTTGCACGTCATGCTGAAAGCAACCGCACTAACTTATCGCAACGCATACAGTGGTTTATCAAGATCAACCTGGCTTCTGTCGCTCGTAATGCTGATCAATCGCAGCGGAACGATGGTGGTACCGTTTATGACCTTATATCTGACCAGCCCGGAAATGGGTTACAGCATCGGCAAAGCAGGCTATGTACTGGGATTATTTGGCCTCGGTGCATTTACAGGTGCCTGGTGCGGCGGGAAGCTTACGGACAGGATCGGGCATTATCCGGTGCAGCTCATCACGCTTATTGGCGGAGGCATCCTTTTCATTATACTTGGTCAGCTAAGGACCTTTCCACTGATCTGTGTATTTACCTTCCTGGTAAGTTTTGTTGGCGAAGCGTTCAGGCCTGCCAATTCAACGGCGATCGCGTTTTACAGCAAACCGGAGAACCGCACCCGTTCCTATGCGCTGAACAGGCTTGCTATCAATGTAGGCTGGGCACTTGGCAGCGCGCTGGGAGGTGTGCTTGCGAAGATCAATTACGAATTGCTGTTCTGGGTTGATGGGTTTACCAATATCAGTGCCGCTGTTCTTCTCTGGCTCGCCTTGAAACCTTCCGTTCAAACGGCAGACAGCTCAAAAAAGGAAGAGGTCAGACCACTGATAGCTGCTTATCGCGACAAGACCTACATCTTGTTCATTCTGATCACGATGTTGTTTGCCGCTTGTTTCTTCCAGATCTTCACCAATCTGCCGGTATTTTTCCGCGAGGAATTGCATTTATCTGAACCCGGGATCGGTTTTCTGATGGCCTTTAACGGTATTATTATCGCCCTGGTTGAAATGGTGCTTGTTTATAAGCTCGAGGGAAAACGTAATATCATGTACTATATCGCGGCAGGTGTCTCCCTGGTAAGCATCGCTTTCTGGTTATTGAATATTCCCGGGCCGCCGATGCTCATCGCCTTCCTCATGATCCTCGTTATCACCTTCGGAGAGATCCTTTCCATGCCTTTCATGAACGCCTACTGGATCTCACGTACACACCCCACCAACCGCGGCCAGTACGCAGCGCTGTATACCATGGCCTGGGCTGCGGCACAAACCCTTGGACCAATGAGTGGAGCCCAGTTGGCCGGATACGCCGGGTTTAATACGCTGTGGTGGGTCGTTGGTGGCCTTGCTGCCGCAGCAGCCGGTGGCTTTTACCTTATCCGCCACCGATCATGAGGGTTAACTAGAACCGTTATACATCCAGTTGAAAAACATCGAAAAAACTGCGTCGGCAGATCTCAAACGGAATGCATCAGCCAAGGAAATCTTTCGAATCTCCGGAACCTTCAACAATTAAGCCTTT
>NZ_JAKLTR010000019.1 GCF_022012415.1 Terrimonas ginsenosidimutans | reverse complement strand
AAGCCTTTAAACCGTAAAACTTTGCTCCAACCCACATATTACCTTTCCATTACGACCGCCTAACTATCTCACAATCCCCTACTTTTGTGCAAAACAGTATTACGTATGCACAGGTTAAAGACGCTGATTATTTCTGCTTTTTTTCTTTCTGCCCACACGCTTCCTGCCCAGACTTTACAAAGACCAAAACTGGTGGTAGGCATCGTGGTTGACCAGATGCGGTGGGATTACCTTTACCGTTATTACGACCGCTACTCTCCTGATGGTTTCAAACGTATGCTGACGCAGGGCTTCAGCTGCGAAAATGCATTTATTCCTTATACGCCAACCTATACCGCGGCAGGGCACACGTCGGTTTACACAGGATCTGTTCCCGCTATCAATGGCATTATCGGTAATAGCTGGTATCGCCGCGATATTAAAAGAAGCTGGTATTGCGCTGAAGACACCACGGTGAGATCCGTTGGAAGTACCTCTTCTGCCGGTAAAATGTCTCCGCGTAATATGTGGACTACTACCATTACCGATGAACTTCGTCTCGCAACAAACTTCAACAGTAAAAGCATTGGTATTGCGCTGAAAGACCGTGGCGCGATCCTGCCGGCAGGACATTCCGCCAACGCTGCTTACTGGTTCGATAACAGCACCGGCGGCTGGATCACCAGCACCTATTATATGAACGAACTGCCTGACTGGGTAAAAAAAGTGAACGATAAAAAACTACCCGATCAGTACCTGGCGCAGAACTGGAACACGCTTTACCCAATCGAAACTTATAAGCAAAGCACGGAAGACAATAAACCGTATGAATCAAACCTGACAGGAGAGGATAACACCTTCCCTCATACTACCGCTTCCATTACCGGTAATAAATACGAAGCATTCCGCGGAACACCATACGGCAACACTTTCACCTTCGATCTGGCAAAAGCAGCCATTGATGGAGAAAAACTCGGACAGAGAGGTGTTACAGATTTTCTTGCGGTAAGTTTCTCTTCTACTGACTACGTTGGTCACGCATTCGGACCAAACTCGATAGAGGTCGAAGATACCTATCTGCGTTTTGATAAAGAGCTTGCTGCATTTTACACAATGCTTGACGCAAAGCTTGGCAAAGGGCAATACCTGGTATTCCTCACTGCTGATCATGGTGCAGCCCACGTACCTAACTTTATGAAAGAGCACAATATTCCTGCCGGTGCCTTTGACGACGCAGAGATCAGGAAATGGCTGAATGAAAATGCGGAGAAGAAGTTTGGTGTGAAAAATGCTATTGAGACGGTAATGAACTACCAGCTTTACCTGAACTATGCTGCGCTGGAAACAGCAAAGGTAGACCAGGATGATCTCAAAAAATGGGCGATCAAAGAACTGAGCCAGCACCCGGCTATCATGAGCGCATTCGATCTGCATGAACTTGCGGAGACAACGCTTCCTTCGACGATCAAAGAACGGGTGATGAACGGATACAATCAGAAACTTTCCGGAGACATCCAGTTCGTCTTCATGCCACAATGGTTTGATGGCGGCTATAAAGGAACCACGCACGGCACATGGAACCCGTACGATGCACATATCCCCATGGTATGGTTTGGCTGGAAAATAAAACCCGGCAAAACCAATCGGGAAACCCACATGACAGATTTTGCCCCAACCGTCGCCGCCCTGCTCCACATACAAATGCCAAACGGAAATGTGGGACATGTTGTTGAAGAAATTACTAAATAACTGCAATCATAAAATAACTTAACTATGGAACTGAAAGAACAATTCGAAAAAGCAGCCGCCGACAGCAAATCGCTCTCTGAAAAGCCATCCAATGAAGTGCTGCTGCAGCTTTATTCCCTGTACAAACAGGGCACCGAAGGTGATGTCAACACTGACCCGCCTTCCAATCCATTCGACTTCGTAAACAAGGCAAAATACGAAGCATGGTCTTCCCTGAAAGGCAAAACGAAAGAGGCCGCCATGGAAGAATATGTTGCACTGGTGAACAAACTGAAAGATTGACCAAACTCACCAATAAAGCAAAGAGCCCGCGTGTATGCGCGGGCTCTTTGCTTTTACCAGTTGAACAAAATATAAACAAAGTCTGGAACAGTCCCTGACAAATGTCGCCGGTAAAGCGAACCAGGCAGGCCCGCTGACTTTATAAAAAGAATGAAGTAAGCAGGTTCGCATTATCTCGGGAAGATCGACACCGGCATGATAAACTCAAACACCGTTGCGCCCGATCTCCTTGTATAAAAATCCATGTCAAGTAAATGACTCACCCTGAATCCAAATGTCAGTTCATACTGGTTCCACCACTTTGTATCAAAAAATACTTCCCCTCCCACACTGCGCTGATCTGCGGTGGCAGTTTTATCCCTTGAATACACTTTCATAAGGTCATAAAATCCGTTGCCCCTGATCCTTTTGATATACAGAATATTTGCAAAACCCCAGTCAGGATAGATCAATGGCAAATGATAATTAACAGAAGTCCGCCACATCCTTGAAAAATACGCTTCATTATACCCTCTGGCATAGGCCACCCTGTTGCCAAACAATGTATTCAGCGTATCGGTTTGCTGAAAGCTTCCGGTCAGAACAACACTGTGAGATGGAGCCACTCCGGGGAGATATAACGATCCGCCACCCAGGAACTGCCAGCTATCATATTTCGTCACTGCATGACGATATTCAGCGGACAGACGGTATCCCAATCTTGGATAGATATGCTGCACGGCTGTTTCTACCTGCTGGGACCATTGCAGGTAATGATGCAGATAGCTGAAGTTATTCTGTGCAAATGAATCCTTATAAAAACCGCGATTGAAATCATTCCGGTAGAAGTAGTTCGTACCTGCGGTCAACTGTTTGAACGTTTTCCCGCTGGTCCAGGATAAAGGGATGCTTATCCCCGCCCTTGAATCCAGTTGTGCCCATTCCTTTTTCTTATTATCGATCACGGCACTGCGGTTAAAAGTATACTGGGTTCCGATGCTCAGATAGGGAAACCATTGCGCAAAAGTTGCGCTTGCCCCAACGGCACTCGTTCTGTCATTTTCATTATACAGGTAATACAACTGGGTCTGCAATGTATTCAGCACATTTTCGCCGTAGAGAGAGAAACTGAACTCAGGATCTTCATAGTAAGGTCGCCAGCTATGAAAATTGATCAGCCTGGTCCCTTTCCGATACCTGCTTACAGGGAAATAGCGGGACGGTAATTCACCCGGCACTATTTCAGTGATCGAACCGGCGTGGGCAACCGGGTAGGCAGGTCTTAATGTTTCTACCGCTGCTTCGGTAACCAGTTCTTTCGAAAGTGAACTTTCATCAGCCTGCTGCAGTTGAAAACCGTCGGCGGTAAACGAAGACCAGGCGATCTTACCCGAACCTGCATTGGCAAAATAATTTCCCAATGGCCAGTTGGTGATCCTGTACACCTTTTTATCAGTCATCTTAAAACAAAAGACATGATCCTTTCCCTCGAAAGATGCGCTGAAATAAACCGTTCCATCATTTACCCAGGGAAAACCGATCACATTAAAGGAGGGAGGGAGCAATCTAGCCGAACTTCCTGAAGAAACTGAAGAAACAGCCAGCGTCATTCTTCCGTCATTAAGGCGGACGGCACTGATGATTGAATCTCCTGAAATAAATTTCGGATCAGTGAACAGGCTGATATCCGCAGCATTGATCACTGTTTGTTTTTCGCCGGAAACGGCATCCAGGATATGCAGCTCACTGCGGCCATCGATCCCGGCATAAACAGTTACGATCTTATCACCCGAAGGTGAAATATCCGGGGAGAAATATCTTGTTTTATGCGTGATGGTCTGCTGTGTACGATCGTTAATATCCATTACCTTGATCACGCTGTAATCGCGCCAGCGCCAGCGCGGATCATTTTCATACGCGGCATAAACGATCTTTCCATTACGATAAGAATACTGATCGTTGGTTGCAATATCCCTGATGCCCAGCAAATGCGTTCCATCTTTGTCCTTTATAAAAAACGCGGGCCGTTTATTGTAAGCTTTCTCCAGGTACAAGACTGAATCAGCAGAGATCACATAGGGATAAAGGCGGTCCTTCACTACATTCTTATCCAGCTGCAACGCCGGTGCTTCGCCAGCCCCGGACGAAGCCTTCCCTGTAGACGGATTGTTTTTATAATAATCAAATGCCGCATTACGGAATGCTTCATAAGAAAGACCCGTCTGCTTTTTAATGGCTTTCTGGAAGGGATAAAAAATACCTTTGAAAGCGGAGGCATCCTGCGTTATTTTCTTCCAGAAATCAAGGCCATATTTTTCGTATCCATAATTTACGAGCAGATACCCGAGATCATAATGATCCGGAACATAATCTTTCATGGAACCGTTACGCAGTTTCATCCAGGAATACTTTTTACCGGCATTCCACAATGCCGGGTACGCATTCAGGAACAGGGGCAAACGGCCACGTCCCTGTTTGGATAACACGGTCTCATTATAAACCGCATCACCTTCGAAAAACCAATCGGGTACTGACGCATTCACTGCAAGTGCGAGGCCTTCTTCGCCAAACAGCCGGTAGAATACTTTGCTCCAGCCATTCCTGAAATTGTTGAACTGCTCCACATGCCGGAATTCATGGATGGCAAGCTGATCTACCCAGGACAGGCTTCCAAGGTTGAAATTATTCAGAGAGGGTGTCAGGTAAAATTCGCTGCGGTATGGCCCCAGTCCGACATATCCGTTTGCAACCGTCGTCTGATTTTGCAGCACTACGTTGATCTTATGGATCTGCTCACCCAGTGAAGCCTCT
Source organism: Terrimonas ginsenosidimutans (assembly GCF_022012415.1). GTDB lineage: Bacteria > Bacteroidota > Bacteroidia > Chitinophagales > Chitinophagaceae > Terrimonas_A > Terrimonas_A ginsenosidimutans. The sequence continues at coordinate 120,460 of NZ_JAKLTR010000019.1, read as the reverse complement.
TTTTGGGAAGCCTGGTAATGCGCAAGGGTTGCGACACGCTGCGCCTGGCTATCCAAACCTTCCGGGTATATCACCCGAATGGTATCTGTACTGATCTGTTTCCAGTTTATTCCGGGCGGGGTTCCGCCAAAACGTTGGGCGTGTAACGAAGAAGCTATGACAAGCAACAATGCACAAGCGGATAAACGGTGGGGCATGCAACTATTTTAATCGTTAAGATAAAGATTTCTGGATGGGTGTGGCCTAAAAATCGTCTGGCGCAGGAGCAACGCAATGGACTCCAGGGACCGCAACAGACGTAAAGAAATCAACCACTGATATCCGGGAAATCCTCTGCGCTCCTGGCGATCCTTCGCGTCCATTGCGTTGTTCCTACGCCAGACAATAATAAGCCAGCTCCATTATTCCTTATAGATCTTCACCACTTTCTCCCCTCCTTCTTTCACATATCCCCTGTACATACCCTCCGTGCAGAAAGGCATGGCTACATTTCCATTCTTGTCTACCGCGATCAGTCCGCCGTCGCCTCCAAGTGCGGGCAACTGTTTCATCACCATCTCATCGCTGGCCTGTTTGAGGCCAAGCTTTCCATATTCCATCATATCACTGATCGTTTTCGCCATGACGAGGCGGATAAAATATTCGCCCCAGCCGGTTCCGCTGATAGCAACTGTTTTATTATTGGCATAAGTTCCTGCGCCTATGATCGGCGCATCTCCTATCCGGCCATACTTTTTATTGGTCATGCCGCCGGTACTCGTAGCCGCAGCCAGGTTTCCCTGTTTATCCAATGCCACAGCTCCTACTGTGCCGTACTTGTAATCACGATTTTCCGGTTGTTTGAGCAATGCCGCATGCTTTTTCGACAAAGAATCCGTTTTTTTTATCTGCTCAAGCGAATCAAGCTGCCTGGCTCTTTGCAGACCTTTCCAGCGTTCCTCGGTAAAAAAATAGGATGGGTCTACGATCTCAAGTCCCTGCTGCGCTGCAAACTTTTCCGCGCCTGTACCGGCCATCATCACATGCGGGCTTTTTTCCATCACTGCCCTTGCGGCTGTGATCGGGTTCCTGATCGTTGTCACACCAGCCACCGAGCCTGCACCCAGGGTTTTTCCATCCATTATTGCCGCATCAAGCTCATTTTTCCCTTCATTCGTAAATACGGCGCCTTTCCCCGAATTGAACAATGGATTATCTTCCAGTACACGCACTGTTGCTTCTACCGCGTCAAGCGCCGTTCCTCCCTTCTCCAGAACCGCCTGGCCCTTTGCCAGTGCAGCATTCAAGCCCTCGTTATACGCTTTCTCCTTCTCCGGCGTCATCTGGCTCTTCAGGATCGTACCCGCACCTCCATGAATGACCAACACATATTTGCCTTTCTGGGCAACCGCCGTCTGCACCACGAGGATTTCTAAAAAGAAAAGTGAAAAAACAAGCAGGAACTTTTTCATGTACAGTTTTTGGAGCAATTTACGAAGTATCGCCAATCGTTGCCCGCTCACCGTTGTCCGTTGTCCGAAAAACATTCAATTTATATTTCAAGCTGCCGATTAAACCATATCAGGTTTAACCGGTCAACGGTGAACGGATAACGGACAACGAAGAAGGATTTCGGTTCCAAATTTGCCCCTACACGGCGATTGACTATTTTTGCACCTTTAACGGAATTACGTCCTGAAGAAGCTCAAAAAAATAATAGGCTGGATCTTTTTGTCTCTCCTGCTGCTGATCATCGCAGTGTGGATCTTTATTCAGACGCCTTTCGGGCAAAACTGGATCACCAGGGTTGTCACTAAACGCCTCTCGAAAGACCTGCACACAAAGATCGAGATCAGGAAAGTTGATTTCTCCCTGTTCAACAATATGCATCTCGAAGGTGTACTGGTGGAAGACCTGAAACAGGATACGCTGCTTTACGCAGGTGAAGTGCGGGTCCGTATTACGGACTGGTTCTTCTTTAAAAAGAATATCGAACTGAAATATATCGGCCTGTCGGATGCCGTGATCCAACTGCAACGTTCCGATTCAGTGTGGAACCACCAGTTCCTGGTCGATTACTTCACCTCCCCCTCCTCCGGTAAGTCAGAAGATGCCACACAACTCAACCTCAAGGAAGTTGATCTTAAGAATATTTCTTTTGTAAAGAAAGATGGATGGCTGGGCCAGGATATGACCGTGCGCCTCTCTTCTTTTTCGCTGAATGCGGAAAATATTGATCTCGGGAGGAAAACCATCAAACTCGGTTCGCTCAGCATTGTAGACCCATATTTCGCACTCTATAATTATCAACGCCGCAAACCGGCAGATTTAGTGACCGATGAAGAGCCGGTGATCCCCGTATCAACAGATTCACTGCTGAAATGGAATAGTGCCGGATGGATCGTGGAAGCTGAAAAGCTGGAAATTCAGAATGGAACGTTCAAAAGCAGTGCGGCTTCTGCCGGGCCGCAGATCGCCGGCGTGTTCGACGGAAAGAATATCGAGTTCGCAAAGATCAACACCAGTTTTAGCGGTCTTCGCTGGGAAAAAGATACGGTTACAGCCCTGCTCAACCTGCAAACAAGGGAACGAAGCGGCCTGGAAGTAAAATCCATGGTGGCGGATGTGAAACTCACACCGCAGGAAATGAGTTTTAACAGGCTTAGTCTTAAAACGAACAACAGTATCATCAAAGATCATTTCAGCATGCACTTCTCCGAATTCGGAGACATGAACGACTTTCTCCATGCAGTAAGAATGCAAGGAAATTTTGATGATACACAGCTGGACAGCGATGATATTGCCTTCTTTGCACCGGAGATGAAAACATGGAAGAAGAACATCACACTCAATGGTGTGATCCGCGGCGCTGTAGATGATCTGTTCGGCAGCAATCTCGTCATACAGGCTGGCAATAATACTTTACTGAACGGAGACATCAGCATGACCGGTCTTCCCGACATCAATCAAACCTTTATAGATTTCAAGGCAAACGAATTCCGCACTACTTACGGGGATGCGATCGCATTCGTTCCCGCTATCCGCAGCATCACTCAACCCGATCTCAAAAAACTCGGGTATGTTCGCTTCAACGGGAACTTTACAGGATTTATACGCGACTTCGTAACATTTGGTACTATACAGACCAACCTCGGTACGATCACGAGTGACCTCAACATGAAACTTCCCGCTGATCAGCAACCGGTATATTCCGGCACCATTGCTTCCGATTATTTCAAACTGGGCGAGTTTCTGAATGATAGCAAGATCGGGGTTGTTGCCCTCAACGGTTCGGTTCGTGGACGCGGCTTCAATGTAAAAACATTGCGGACCGATCTCGACGGAAAGATCCGCTTCGCTGATTATAACGGATACCGGTACAATAACATCGTACTGAAGGGAACGCTTGATAAAAAACGTTTCGAAGGGAATGCCTCGATAGATGATCCGGAAGCACAGCTTACACTGAACGGGGTTATCGACTTTGGCGATACAACGGTGCCCAGGTTCAACTTCCTCGCCGAAGTAAAAAAAGCAAATCTTAAAAATCTTAATCTCACCAATGACGATCTTGCTTTTGCGGGTAAGTTCAACCTCAATTTTACCGGCAACAGCATCGATAACTTTTTAGGATATGCCAACATTACGGAAGCATCTTTATCGAAAGACGGCGATCCGCTCCCCTTTGATTCGCTGATCGTATCATCTGAATTCTTCAATGGTGTAAAAACACTGAAGGCTCAATCCAACGAGTTTGAAGCGAAGGTCACCGGCAACTTTAATATCCGTGAACTACCGGATGCATTCAAATTATTCCTGAACAGGTATTACCCCTCCTATATTCAGCCGCCAAACAGACTTCCGGAAAATGATTCGCTTACGTTCGATATCACCACCAAATATGTTGGCCAGTATGTCAAACTGATCGATACCAGTTTTTCCGGCTTTGATAATGCGCATATTTATGGTAACCTGAGAACACGGGACAATGAGCTTAACCTGAACGTGGAGATCCCGCAGTTCAAATACCAGAAATACAATTTTGATGATTTCAGGTTAACGGCCAAAGGAACAGAAGACAGTCTCTCCCTGTTTGGCTCTGTAACCAATATCAATATCAGCGACAGCCTGAACGTTCCGCTTGCGATCTTCCGGATCGAGGCGCGGAATGACACATCACTGGTAAAACTTTATACCGGCGCCAACCAGGCGATCAACAGGGCCAACCTGAATGCCCGCGTACTGACCTTTGACAACGGCGTAAAGATCGAAATGCAGCCTTCTTCGTTTGTGGTGAACAGTAAGACCTGGACGATCGAGGAAAACGGAGAGCTGGAATTCAGGAATAATATCCCCGCCAAAGGACAATTGGTGCTGCAGGAAGGCAACCAGGAAGTAAGGATGCGAACGAAACCTTCGGAGACCGGGGACTGGAACGACCTGATCGTGGAACTGAAGAAGATCAATGTGGGCGACTTTGCGCCATTTTTTGCACCGCGGAACAGGATCGAAGGACTGGTTTCCGGCAACCTGATGGTGGAAGATCCCTTCAACAATCTCTATGTTTCTTCGAAAGACATCGTGGTAGAGAGCGCCCGCATGGATGACGATTCCATTGGTAATATCACCGCATCTCTGTCTTACGAGAACAGAACAAAAAACCTTAAAATAAACGGTAAAACCGTCAATCCCGATGGCGATCTGGCATTTGACCTTGGTCTTTTCCTTGGCTCACCGGAAGAACAGCAAAAAAACCTGATCGCGCTCAAAGCAAATCACTTTCAATTAAGCGTACTGGAACGATTCCTGGGAACTCTATTCACGGATATCTCCGGTTTCGTTACGGGTGATTTCGATCTTCGTGGTGAACTGAGTAAGATTAACGTTACCGGCAAAGGGAGACTGCAGGATGCGGGGATGAAAGTGATCTTCACACAGTGTTTCTATAAGATCCAGGATACTGATCTTGAATTACGGTCGAATGAGATCCCGCTGGACGGCATCATTCTGAAAGATACGGCCACCGGCAACCCGATCTATCTTACCGGGGGCATACAGCACAATGCATTCCGCGATATGTTCTTTGACCTCGCCGTATCAACGCGTAAACCCAATACAACCGGGGCGGAGAATAATAAACCGGTGCTGGTACTAAATACAAACGTAAACGATAACCAGCAGTTCTATGGACGCGTAAAAGGAACAGGATCCTTCTCGCTTTCCGGACCGCAGTCAGACATCTTCATGAAGATAGATGCGATCGCATCCACGACGGACAGCAGCGTAGTGACTATTCCATCGTCCAAATTGCGCGAATCAGGTATTGCCGATTTTCTGGTGGAAAGAAAATACGGTCGCGAGATGAGTGACAGCAGCCTGTCCGCCGGTGCCGCCAATGTCACTTACGATGTAGACGTTACAGCCAACCCTGCCGTAACAGTGAAAGTGATACTGGACGATCTCACAGGTGATAAGATCGAAGGACGTGGAAACGGCACACTCAACATACATTCAGGCACTACTGAAAAGCTGAGCATGCGCGGCAGCTTCGATATACAGGAAGGCAGCTATCTTTTCACCTTCCAGTCATTCTTCAGAAAACCGTTCGTGATCAAACCGGGATCCGTGAATAACATCTCCTGGAGCGGGGACCCGTATGATGCAAAGATCAGGTTCGAGGCGATGTACACCGCCACGCAGGTAAGCTTTGCACCACTTGCAAGTGCGCTGAGTTTTGATCCGGCCTATTCAAGAGTACGTGAAGATGTGCATGTGGTGGCAAATCTCTCCGGAGATCTGTTCAAGCCCGATTTCAAATTCCATCTTGAATTCCCGGCAAATAGCAGGGTCAGCCAGGATTTCTCAGTTCAGTCCAATATCCAGCAAATGGAGAAGAATGAGAATGAGATCAACAGACAGGTAACCTACCTGATCGTATTCAACAGTTTTGCGCCGCCGGAAAATACTGTAAATCCAAATGGTCTCGGCTCCGCGATCAATGAGCTTACATACAGCACCATCTCGAGTTTGTCAGGATTATTCTTTAACGAGATCAACAAAAAACTGAACAGTGAGTTATCGAAGATCCTGAAGACGGATAATGTGAGCATAAACTTCAGTGGATCTGTTTACAACCGTAACCTGCTGGATCAGCAAAGCAGCAACAATTTTAACATCAACCAGAGTACTTTCAATGTGAACGTACCGATCTCACTCTTCAACGATCGCTTTATCGTAACACTGGGCAGTAACCTGGATGTTCCATTACAGGCCACTATCCAGCAAAACGTGCAGTTCCTTCCGGATGTAACTGCGGAATGGCTGATCAACCAAAGTGGAACGATCAGGGCCAGCTTCTTCTATCGTCAGAACCTTGACTATCTCACTACGAGCAGTACAGGTGCTGCCAGAACAAAACGTTCCGGTGCGAACATCGCTTACAGGAAGGAATTTGATACGCTGGGAGATTTCTTCGGGGCTAAGGGGAAAAAGAGGAAGAAGAATGAAAAGGATAGTTTGCCGCAGGCGCCGGCGATATTGCCCGACTCGACGAATAAAGTAAAAAGTCAAAATTAAAAAGTAAAAAATAGCTCGGATAGAAGGAATCCATCCTTACCTCCCGAGCTATTTTTTACTTTTTAATTTTGACTTTTTACTTTACTACCCCAGCTGATTCAACTCATGTCCCAGCTTATCTCTTTTCGTCTGTAAATACTTTTCATTATGCGGGTTGGGTTCAATGCGGATAGGAATTGCTTCAACAACTTCCAGTCCGTATCCGATCAGGCCAACTCTTTTGCGGGGATTATTGCTCATGAGTTTGAGTTTGGAGATCCCGAGTGAGCGAAGTATCTGAGCTCCTACGCCATAATCGCGCTGATCCATCTGGAAGCCCAGGTGAAGGTTTGCTTCCACCGTGTCCATCCCTTCTTCCTGCAGACGGTAAGCCTTCAGTTTGTTGAGCAGGCCGATGCCGCGGCCTTCCTGGTTCATGTACAGTATGACACCTTTTCCTTCATTTTGTACCATTTCCATGGCTTTGTGAAGCTGTTCACCACAATCGCAACGAAGCGATCCGAGGATATCCCCGGTAAAGCAGGAGGAGTGAACGCGGGTAAGAACAGGTTCGTCCTTTTCCCATTCTCCTTTGATGAGGGCCAGGTGTTCATTGCTGGAATTCTTTTCGCGGAACGCCACCAGTTTGAAATCGCCGTATTTGGTCGGCATGTTTACGCGAACGATCTCTTCGATGAGCGAATCACGTTTTACTCGGTATTCGATCAGATCTTTAATAGAAATGATCCGGAATCCGAATTTCTGCGCTACTTCAAGGAGTTCGGGCAGGCGGGCCATGGAACCGTCATCGTTCATGATCTCTACCAGCACGCCGCCATAGGGAGCCGGGAATCCAGCCAGGCGGGCAAGGTCAACCGCTGCTTCTGTATGCCCAGCGCGTCTGAGTACACCACCTTTTTTTGCCCGGAGCGGGAAAATATGACCGGGCCGGCCCAGGTCTTTGGGATCAACCGCCGGATCATTCAACGCAAGAATTGTTTTAGCACGATCGTGTGCGGAAATGCCGGTAGTGCAGCCATGCCCCAGCAGGTCGACCGAAACAGTGAATGCCGTTTCATGAAGTGCGGTATTATTAGATACCATCAGCTCCAGGCCGAGTTCATCGCAGCGGTCTTCCGGCAGGGGAACACAGATGAGTCCGCGGCCGTTCTTGCTCATGAAGTTCACTATTTCAGGGGTAATTGCTCCGGCTGCTGCAATAAAATCGCCTTCATTCTCACGATCTTCATCATCAACAACTATGATCATCTTACCGTCACGTATATCTTTTATAGCCTCCTCTATCGAATCAAACATAATCAGAATTTTTGCAAAGGTAATAAACAACGAAAGGCGGTGAAAGTTGATTTAACTTGCATAGATAACCCTTTCTTTTAATATCGCCCTCATTTCCAGTGGCCGCCGGTAGCCTGCGTTTGATGGGTAGGTCGGGGCTTTTGAAACTTAACTTATAGTTTCGTGCCTTTCAGGGCATTTATTGTCTTCACCGGCACTTGGAACAGACCGTTATATCGTGTCAGAAAAGGTTACAATCGTGCTATACCCGTAAAAGCTTATGCAGCGAAATGCCCTACCAGCCTGTCCTCCGTTCAACAGGTTACGTGACAATTTGTTAATATTTTGCCAACGGGTAGAAAGGGAATATTCCCTTTCTTTGCACCACAATCACGAAAAATTTAACTAATCATGCTTAAGAGAATTAAATTCCTCTTGGTTATTGCATTGGCGTTCATCTCCCCTACGCTATTCTCGCAGACAACCACAAGTACAATTTCCGTTTCGGTCAAGTCGGGTACCGGCGAACCGCTTGTCGGCGCCTCTATCACGGTGACGAACACTGCTACTGGTGTGACTTACACCGGTATTACGCGTTCCGGCGGCCGTTTTGACCTTGCAAACCTCGCCCCCGGGGGTCCTTACAAGGTGCAGGTTTCATTTGTCGGAATGGAAACAACCACACATGAAAACATCATCCTTTCGCTGGGTGAGACAAGCACACAGGAGTTTGTAATGGGCGAAAAAGCAGCTGAACTTAAGGAAGTTGTAGTTGCTGGTACGCGCAGAGCGGCTGAAGGCGCTAAAGGCGGTGCAGAAACGACTGTTGGTCGCGACAAGATGGCTAACCTCCCCACGGTAGGCCGTAACCTGTCCGACTATCTCCGTTATGTACCACAGGCGAAGGTGAACTCCGTTGATGGTGGTATCTCCCTTGGTGGTCAGAACAACCGCTACAACTCTTTCTATATTGATGGTGCTGTAAATAATGACGTTTTCGGTCTCGCGGGCTCTGGTACCAATGGTGGCCAGGCAGGTATCGCACCGATCTCCATGGATGCGATCGACCAGTTCCAGGTCGTACTCTCTCCATATGATGTGTCCCTAGGGAACTTCACGGGTGGCGGTATCAATGCTACGACCCGCAGCGGTACAAACACCTTTACTGGTTCTGCTTACTATTTCTTCAGAAACCAGAATCTTTCCGGTAAAACTCCGGGTGTTGACAAAAGTGCAGCGACCAAACTGGCTGATTTCAAGAACGAGACATATGGTATCCGCGTTGGCGGCCCGATCATCAAAAATAAACTGTTCTTCTTCCTGAGTGGTGAGATCCAGCGTGATACAAGACCTCAGCCTTTCAACACAAGCACATACAACGGTGCCTCAAGCCAGGCTCAGATCCAGGGATTGGCGGACTACCTCAGAAATACTTACGGATATGATCCGGGGGGTTATGTTGACAACCCTGAAAGGGTTGAAGCAAACAGGATCACGACGAAAATCGACTGGAATATCAACAATACCAACAAACTGAGCGTTAGCTACCGCAATACTGACGGTCTGCGTAACAATACAACCCGCTCTAGTGCATCAACCATCAACTTCTATAATAACGGTTATGTGATGCCGGCGCTGACCAACTCTGGTTCGATCGAGTTGAATTCCCGTTTCAAGAACAATTCCAACAACAAACTTCTGTTGACCTTCACGAATCAGAAAGATGACCGTGGTGCACTCGGCAATCCGTTCCCACGTGTATCCATCACTGATGGTGCTGGCCAGATCGTTTTTGGTACAGAAGAATTCTCTACAGGTAACCTGTTGAAGCAAAACAACTATGCGTTATTTGACGTGTACAAAATGTACAAAGGGAAACATACGCTCTCTTTTGGTACAGATAACGAGTTCAGCAGTTCTACCAACATATTCATCCGTCAGAACTATGGTTCTTATGTTTATTCAAACCTGAACGCCTTCCTGACGAATGCACCTGCTCAAACATATAACAGGTCTTATTCCCTGCTCGATCCAGGTAAATCAGGTGATGAATCTATCAACGCAGCTGCAAAATTCAACGCACTCCGCCTTGCGGTGTTTGCAATGGATGAGTTCAAGGTTAATGATGACCTGACCCTGACGCTCGGTATCCGCGCTGACCATTTCCGCTTCCTGACCACTCCAAGAACAGACCCATTCTTCAACGATACTGCATTGGCTAAGATCGGCCAGTACTATGATCTTGATGGTGCACGTTCAGGTCAGATCGCAGCTCCTCAGACAGCGATCAGCCCGCGTTTCGGTTTTGTATACAAACTTCGTGACGAAGGGATCACCATCCGTGGTGGTGGTGGTTGGTTTACCGGCCGCAACCCGCTCGTATGGCCTGGTGGTGTGTACAACAACAATGGTATCAGCGTAGGTGGTATTGCGCGCAGCAACGTGACATTCCGCTCTGATCCTTTCAACCAGTACACTGCTTCTGACTTCGGTATCAACGTAGCTTCTCCTTCTGGTCAGATCGATCTTGTTTCAAAAAATTTCAAGATCAACCGCGTTTTCAAAACTTCTCTTGCAGTGGATAAAACCCTCGGAAAAGGATGGAAATTCACGATCGAAGGTATTTTCACCAAGAACATCAATGAGATCGATTATAAGAACGTAGGCAACCTGCCACCTACAAAACAATCTGTAGGTGCTGACGTACGTAACGTTTATGACCTCAGCGGTAGCCTTGCAGCTCCAATTCCTTTGCGTGCTAACGGTACTACTCCTTATACAGGTATCTACCTTTTGACGAACAACAAGGGCAGAAAAGGTTACTACTATAGCCTTACCGGTACGATCGACAAAGCCTGGAGCAATGGCTGGTCATTTAATGCCAACTATTCTTATGGTGCTTCACAGGTGCTGAATGAAGGTACCAGCTCTCAGAACAACTCTCAGTGGAGATTCATCGAGAGCGTTAATGGCCGTAACTTCCTGACGCTTTCTACGAGCGACTATGATCCGGGTCACCGCATCTTCGCTTATGCAGCTAAGAAGTTCAACTACCTGAAAGGTAAGATGGCTACAACAGTTTCTCTCGTGTACAATGGTCAGTCAGGTAACGCTTACAGCTATGTGCTGAACCGCGGTATGGTTCGTGACCTTGACAATAACGAAACAAATGACCTGATCTTTGTTCCTACAGAAGCTCAGTTGTCCCAGATGATCTTCCTGAACAACACAGTCGGTGGTGTTACATACACTCCTGATCAGCAAAGAGCTTTGTTCAATGAATTCATCGAAAACGACAAATACCTGAGCAAACGCCGTGGCCAGTATGCTGACCGTAACGGTGCGCGCCTGCCTTTCACCAATGTGATCGACCTGAAGATCCAGCAGGATTTCAACGTTAAGATCGCCGGCAGAACGTATCAGCTCCAGGTTACGTATGATGTGTTCAACCTCACAAACATGCTGAACAGAGATTGGGGTAAACAATACTTCATCAGCAATGACCAGTCGATCATACTTGACATGGCCAGCTACGTGAACGCGACAACCAATCTTACTCCTCAGTATCGTTTTACGCCTCCTGTGAATGGACGTCCGTATAACATCTCTGATGGCGTATTCAACAGCGCACGTTGGACGAGCCAGCTTGGCTTCCGTCTGAACTTCTAATAGATGAGATATAAAAAAGGAAAGGCCTGCTACCAAGCAGGCTTTTCCTTTTTTATATACTAAGTGGCCACTATCGCAGGCAGATAGCCGACCTTATCAAACAGCGAGGCTCCTGTGCTTTGGCCATCGGCCTACCCTTGCTATGGGTCCGCCATTGAAAGGTTTGAGTCAGATTCCTCCCTTGATCAGATCCCTGGTGCTTAAATCCTCCACTTCTCCTCTACCGCCCTATCTTTGTCGCACAACGATCTGTAATATGAATATCGAATTCAACCGTAACGAAGACAACCTGAAACTCCTTCTCAGTGACCGCCGCCAAAAGCTTGCAAAGATCTTTGAAGGCGGGGGTAAAAAGGCACAGGCCAAACAGAAAGAAAAGAACAAGCTGACCCCACGGGAGCGGATCGAATACCTCGTAGATAAGGATTCTCCATTTATAGAGATCGGCGCTTTTGCCGGTTATGAGATGTATAAAGAAGAAGGCGGCTGCCCCGCGGGCGGCACAGTTGCAGGTATAGGTTATGTCAGCGGACGCCAGTGCGTTATTCTCGCAAATGACCAGACCGTAAAAGCCGGTGCATGGTTTCCCATTACCGGAAAGAAAAATCTGAGGCTGCAGGAGATCGCGATGGAAAATCATCTTCCCGTGATCTATCTCGTAGACAGCGCAGGCGTTTATCTCCCTTTACAGGATGAGATCTTCCCTGACAAAGAGCATTTCGGACGAATCTTCCGTAACAACGCACAGATGAGCGGCATGGGTATCACACAGATCGCTGCTGTGATGGGCGCATGCGTTGCCGGCGGCGCATATCTTCCTATTATGAGCGATGAAACCCTGATGGTGGAAAATAACGGATCGATCTTTCTCGCCGGACCATATCTCGTAAAAGCTGCCATCGGCGAAGATATTGACGCAGAAACACTCGGCGGCGCTGTTACGCATACAGAGATCTCAGGGATCGCCGATTATAAATTCAAAACTGAACAGGAATGCCTCAACCAGGTAAAGAAGATCATGTCTATGCTGGGTGAGAAAGAAAAAGCAGGCTTTGACCGGATCGCACCTGCCGCGCCTAAAAAAGATCCGCAGGATCTGTATGGCCTTTTTCCGACTGATGGCAAACCATATGACGTAGTTGATCTCATTGAACGCATTGTGGATAATTCCGTGTTTGATGAGTATAAGGAAGATTATGGAAAGACCATCGTCTGCGGATATGCCCGTATAGATGGATGGGCAGTAGGCATCGTCGCCAATCAACGCAAGATCGTTAAAAGTAAAAAAGGCGAAATGCAGATGGGTGGCGTGATCTATAATGACAGCGCCGATAAAGCGGCACGATTCATTCTGAACTGCAACCAAAAAAAGATCCCGCTCGTATTCCTGCAGGATGTAACAGGATTTATGGTAGGCAGCCGCAGCGAACACGCCGGCATCATTAAAGATGGCGCGAAACTCGTAAATGCTGTAGCCAACTCAGTTGTACCAAAATTCACGATCATCACCGGCAACTCATACGGTGCTGGCAACTATGCGATGTGCGGAAAAGCCTATGATCCCCGTTTCATTTATGCATGGCCTACAGCGAAAATTGCCGTAATGGGTGGCGACCAGGCGGCAAAAACGATGGCCCAGATCCAGGTAGCCGGAATGAAATCCCAGGGCAAAGAAGTTACCCCGGCTCAGGAACAGGAACTGCTGAATGAGATCAAAGGCCGTTACGAAAAACAAGCCTCCCCTTATTATGCCGCTGCGCGTCTTTGGGTAGATGATATCATCGATCCCGCAGATACAAGATTACTGATCTCCGAAGGCATCAATGCTGCAAATCACAATCCCTATATGCGAGATCTGAGAACAGGTGTATTCCAGGTCTAGGATAGAAAAGTTAAAAGTAAAAAATAGCTCACGGTGATAAGAACAAGTCCTTTCACCGTGAGCTATTTTTTACTTTTCGCTTTTTAGTTTTTACTTTCCACCAGGTTTTTTCCCGAATTATTTCGTGTTTTCCTCATTGTGTTCAACTGCTGATTCGCGAGATTTGCCCCTGAATAAAACAACTCAATAAAAGATCATTTCGCATCAATGTCCCAGACTATCACGATATATACAGACGGATCATCAAGAGGTAACCCCGGCCCGGGCGGATACGGGACAATACTTATGGCGGGTCCTCATCGCAAAGAACTTTCCCAGGGCTATCGTTTCACCACTAATAATCGCATGGAACTGATGGCGGTCATCGCCGGGCTTCAGGCACTTAAAAACGATGGTATGAACGTTACTGTTTATTCAGACAGCCAGTACGTGGTGAAAGCGGTGGAACAGGGATGGTTGAAAAACTGGCTGGCGACTGATTTCAAAGGTGGTAAGAAGAACAAAGATCTTTGGACCCTATTTTCCAAACTTGCCAAAAAACATACCCTAAAGTTTGTATGGGTGAAAGGCCATGCCAATAACCCCCATAATAACCGTTGCGATGAACTCGCTACAGCGGCCGCAGATGGAGGCGGACTTATTCCCGATACAGGTTATGAAGCTGAGAGAAATGGGTAGCGAAGCGGGTTGGGGGAAGGTTTGGAAGGTTTCAGAGGTTTTATTTAGCTATAAGCATAAAAGGTTTAATAAATCAGGAAGTATTCTTCCCTCTTGTTAAACCTCTTTTTTATTCCGTGAGCTTATTAGTAACGCGCTCGTCGCGTATCGTTGCGTTACTTACACAGTGCGTAGGACACGTTCCAAACCTCCGAAACTTCTGAAACCTATGGGCCCCTACGGAACCTCTTTCAAAACAAAAAGGTTCCCGTGATCTTACTCACAGGAACCTTCTGATATTTTTCGCTCCACTATCAGGCTGTCTTCACAGCCGGGCGGATGAAGAAGTTTCTTGCTAAAGCAAACGCGCCAAACAATACCAGGCTAAAGAACAGGTCGCCGATGAGCTGATTGCCAACAAATCCTTTGATCACACCATAGTCACGGAAAAATGCGAGCGCATCTCCATAACACTGCCCCAGGCCTTCAAGCGTTCTTGGTCTTTTCAGGCCTCCGCCACCTGCCCAAACGGCAAAGTTGGAAACCAGGAAAAAGATGATCGAACCACTGATCGTAAAACCAAGAATGTTCTTCAGATCGATCTTTTTCATCAGCATACCAAAGAATGTGATGCCGACAAAAAGCAGGTAGATCACCCATTGTCCCTCATAAAATCCCTGGATAGGGCTAAGACCATTCATATACAATACCTGGTAAAGCATGTCTGACAGGAACAGTGAGAGAACAGGCAGAAGGACTGCAAAACGTTTATCACTGATCACCGCACCACCAAACAGCGCCATCGCCATCTGAGGAGCAAACCCGAAAGGGCGGCCTTCCCAACTGCGATATAATGCAGCAACTATTAACAGAATTACAAAAGCCCAGATGGTTGATTTATTCAACTTCATATAGTAAGATTTTTTCTCTTATGAAAGAGACAGGCAAAGGTAAATATTTAACAGGAAACCGGAAACCATTCCTTTTAAAACCCTGGTATACCGCAGCTCTGTTTACTTTTCCGACTGTAAACGCCACTTACCCATTCCAACTTTCCGTTTTATTTTACCGGGAAGCCGGCAAATAGCGCACTATCGTAGTAGTGCGGTATGCCTTTCTTTTACAACCGGCTTCGGGGGAGGCGTTTTAAGCTCCGGGAACGGTTGCCTTGAATACAAGGCTGTCCTCAATAGCAGTAAGAACAATATCGTTCCCCGGAAAAAGCACTGCTGAAGGCTCCCCGATATGGACCTCTACCGTGCTTCCGCCGCTGGCAACGGTCACCGCACCTTTTACAAGTAGGAATACTTCTGTTGTTACAAGATTGAAGGATGCTGATTCACCTTTTTTCAGGTTGAAGGAGCCGAGTTCAAACTCGGGTGCCGGCGTTTTGTACACAGTGTAGGGGCCCGTCTTCTCTCCTTTCAAAATATCGGGATAAGTTGGTTCACACTTTGTGTGCTTCAGCAATTCTTTCACATCAATATGTTTATTGGTCAGTCCACCACGCAGTACGTTGTCAGAACTCGCCATGATCTCAATGTTCTGACCAAACAGATAGGCATGTGGCACCCCTGCATCCTGGAATACAGCCTGTCCCTGCTTCACCTCAACCAGGTTGAAAAGATAGACAGAGAAAATCCCACGGTCAGTTTTACCCGGCTTCGAGAAGGTAAGGTGTCCTTTTGCCGCCCAGTAATCAGGATTTGATTTACTGATCTTACCAGACTCATATAGTGGCAGAATACGCGCGAGCAATGGTTCAAGGCGCCTGTTCACTTCTTCCGCCGGCATTTCCATTACGAGTTGATAAACCGCCGTGTAGTTATTGTCGGCAAATACCGGTAGCAGGAATTCCAGTTCAGGAACGCCGGCAATAATCTCTTTCATGGATGCAGGCGGACGGAATCCGTGCAGCAGCCAGAAATCCCCCATTGCCACCATCAGCTCCGGTTTATGATTGGTGTCTTTATAATTACGTTGAGGGGAATCAAGCGGCACCCCGGCTGCATTCTCTGCGGCGAAATCCTTTTCCGCGGCAGCCTTTGAAGGGTGTACCTGGATTGAAAGCATATCATTCACATCGAGTGCTTTCAAAAGAAATGGTACACTCCCAAATTGTTTGTACACATTCGTGCCCAGCAATCCTTCTGCATTTGCGTTGATATAATCGCGGAACAATGTATTATTCCCATCAGGAAATACAATTTTGCAATCAGCCTGGGGGTGCACACCCAGCCAATACTCCGCAAAAGGTTTGTTTTCCGTGTTTGAAACATCAAGCAAAGCCGGTATAAAAACGGCTCCGCCCCAGTCATAATGCTTTACAGTTCCTGTTAATTTCCCAATGTTCGCCATATAGATGCTTTTACCTTGCTAAAAAAGTAAAGATACACTATGGCATTACATAATAAAATCGGAGAAGAGGGAGAAAAAATGGCGGCTGCCTGGCTAAAGGAGCAGGGATATGATATCCTGCAGGTCAACTGGAGATATTCTTACTATGAAATAGATATCATCGCCCGTAAAGGAAGCACCCTTCATATTATCGAAGTCAAATCACGTAAATATTTTCCCGGCGCCTATCCCGAAGACAGTGTGAACCGTAAAAAGTTCAAACACCTGCAGCGCGCTGCTGACCAGTACCTGTCACGCAACCCGCAATACCAGTGGCTGCAATATGATATCGTCGCCATTACCATACATAAATACAAGCCGCCAGAGTTCTTCCTG
Organism: Terrimonas ginsenosidimutans; assembly: GCF_022012415.1. Classification (GTDB taxonomy): domain Bacteria; phylum Bacteroidota; class Bacteroidia; order Chitinophagales; family Chitinophagaceae; genus Terrimonas_A; species Terrimonas_A ginsenosidimutans. Next base: position 103,689 of record NZ_JAKLTR010000019.1, on the reverse strand, counting down.
CTCCAGGATATCTACCTGTAACACGAATGACCACCAAGTCATTCTTAACAGGACACACTTTCAAAACAGAAGCATTCACTATCCGCGTTTATTCGAGGGCATTCGCGTAAATTAGCGTATGGATGCAATCAATCTTCGCGCCTTTAAAAAAGCTGCCGCAAAAAATAAGGGAACGTTACGCCGCTTTCTGAGCAAGCTAGAAAAGCAACCTCCCCGTGGTATTGAGAAAACCACTGCCGTATTAGAGAAAGAAGTATGGGCGGAAGTGGATTGCCTTACCTGCGCGAATTGCTGCAAGACGATGACGCCCACGTTCAATGTGGCCGACATCAAGCGAATATCCAAACACTTTGGTCAGACAACCGAAGAGTTTTCCAACCAATGGCTGCGCCGGGAAAAGGGTGGCGACCGGGACTGGATCAACAAAACCGAACCCTGCCAGTTCCTAAATCTGAAAGACAATAAGTGCAGCATCTATGCCGTCCGCCCGGCCGACTGCGCCGGTTTTCCCCACCTTCAGAAAAAATTAAAAGATTACGTACACGTACACAAACAAAATGTAGAGTTTTGCCCGGCAACCTATAAGATGGTTCAAAAGATGCAGACGCGAATTAACACCAATGGCCGCGAATGAGCACGAATAATGAACTATAAGACCTGAAAAGCGCTGCAATTCGAGAATATGACGATACCGAAAGACTATATCCGCGAAAATTCGCGGTTCTTCGAGTTCATTCGCGTTCGATTAAAAAGCCATTAATATTTCCCGGGATTACTAGCAACTCCTCTGGTCTAGTATTATATTCGCGTTTATTCGCGGCCTTTCGCGAGCATTTGCGTTTCATTCGTAAACTTTGCTTATATGAAGATCTTATTACTTCTCCTATCTGCCTCCGTCATTGCCTGGACTTTCACTTCCTGCAAATCAGCAAGTGGCCCAAAAGTTTTTTGCGACACTATTTGTTTTAAAGACAGTTTAAAGTTCGTTGATGAAGCGCATGAGCTGAAACCTTATGTATATATCAGCGGAACTGACTGTAATGCAGATTCCATCACCTGGAGCTATTCAGGTTTTGGTTCTAACAGGAAAATGGGCATCAAAGACCTCGTTGGCGTTCAGGTAAAACTCAATCCCGCAGCTGTCAGCTGTTACATCAAAGACACCAGCTATGCGTGGGTAACGTTCAATGATTGCGCCAACGGCCGTGGCTACCTGTTGAAATTCCCTTTCAACAAACGTGACCCGCTTGACCGCAAAAGCAGTGCACTCAACTCATTTGATCCTAAATTCGCTGTAGAAAAAGGATTGATCGCCTACTCTGACCGCGGCAACCTGTTCGTGGAAGACATGGCAACAGGCAAACAGGCCATGATGACATTTGGACAAAGACTTGAGATCGATTACGACGCGATCCATGAGCATATCGACTCGATCAACGTTACCTCTACCAGCATCTGGGCGAAAATAAAAATTGGTGACGAATGGAAACCGCTCAGCAAGACGATAGAGCTGAAGTAAGCGGAAAAGAAATGAAGTTTAAAAGTTTGAAAGTTTAAGAGTTGAGTGAGATGCATCACTTAACCCTTAAACTTTAAACTCTTAAACCCTTAAACTTTCAACCTTCTCTACCTTTGCTCCAAACCCTCCTCTCTCATGTGGGATCCCTACAAAAAAGGTTTCAAAGCATACCTGCAGCTCGAAAAATCGCTGGCGGATAATTCTATTGAAGCCTATCTTCGGGATATAGATAAACTCACACAGTTTTTGCAGGAAACAGCAACGATGATCAATCCTGCGGAAGTAGACCTGAAACAACTGCAAAAATTTCTGAAATGGATCAATGAGCTGGGAATGACATCCTCATCCCAGGCACGTATCATCTCCGGCATCAAAGCATTTTATAAATATTGTCTGCTGGAAAATATCAGCCGGACCGATCCTACTGTACTGCTGGAAGCGCCCAAACTGAAACGGGCTCTTCCTGATGTGCTTAGTTATGAAGAAATAGAAGAGATCATTGCACAGATCGATCTGAGCAAACCAGAAGGTGGGCGTAATAAATCGATCCTTGAAACAATGTACAGTTGCGGCCTGCGGGTAAGTGAGGTGGTAAACCTGAAGATCTCTCAACTGTATCTTGATGTTGGTTTTATCCGTGTATTGGGAAAAGGCGACAAGGAAAGACTGGTTCCCATCGGAAGCAGTGCGATCAATTATCTTACCATCTATCTCAAACATATCCGGGTACACACGCAACCAAAACCCGGGAACGAAGACATTGTTTTTCTGAATAACCGAGGCACCAAATTGTCGCGCGTGATGATCTTCCTGATCATAAAGGGCCTGGTAAAAAAAGCAGGGATCAATAAGACCGTATCCCCCCATACTTTCCGGCATTCATTCGCTACACATCTTGTAGAAGGTGGTGCTGATCTGAGGGCAGTACAGGAAATGCTGGGACATGAAAGCATTACGACCACAGAGATCTATACCCATCTGGACAGGGAATTCCTGAAAAAGACCCTGGAGAACTTTCATCCGGCTTTCAGGAAATAATGTGTGCCCAGCGATAGTACATGCACCGAGGAAAATCTTTCTAAGACGACTTTTACAATGCAAGCCGGAAAAAGGCCTTGCCAGATAAAGACCTTATCATCTTACTACAAGAACCTGCTGCGCATATTCTTTTTTCAGTTTTTTATTGTGCAGGACGGCAAAATACCGGCCGGCTGCTACCGCAGGCAGGCCAATGTTCAGCACACGTGCGTCCTTATCGATCCAGATCTTATTTTTAAAGATTGTTCTCCCATTTAATGAGACCAGCCGGAATTCATAGTACTCTTCGTTGAAGGTGTCGTCCAATTTAATGTTAATCGATGTGCCTGATAGAACCGGATTTGGAAATACCTTCAATACAGTTGTATCGGTGACGATGTATTCAGGCGGAACTGTTTTTTTAGGTGGTGCAACTTGTACGGCTACCATGCCCATGGTCACAGCTTCCTGAAGTTCGAGGGTGATCATTGCATTCACTTCTACGTCATTAACCGGACAGGAAAACAGCCTGGCCTCATATCCGACACAAGAAACATCTAACTGAGCTAAACGATCCTTTTCACCCACTCTGAGCTGAAAAGAACCGTCTTCCTTTGTGACTGTGCCTATACTGGTTCCACGCAACATCACGGTTGCACCCACAACCGCATTCCCTTCCCCATCTGATACCCGACCTTTGATAGTCCTTTGTATTATCTTGATCGTATCGCCTACGATCACCCGATTTTTTGCCTGGTCTACCGGTGCTTGAGTTGTCTCGGGAATAGTTTTCCGGACTTCCCCTTGCGTATAACCTTTATTCGAAAAGAGAACAGCAGGAATGATGGCTTTCAACACATACCGGAACCAGGGAATCTTTTTTGCGGGTACGAAAAGATCTTTCGATAGCTGATCCACCCTGAGCCTTCCACAAACATTTTCCGTATTTTTCTTAAAGAATAACGCAAGCTGCTGATCGTCCATCATTGTAAAATCTACAACGGTCTTCTGACAGGAATCGCAGAAACGTCCGCAGCCTGTTGTCTTCATTTCTTTCCAATCCTCCTGACAGGGATCTGGTACATTGAGTTGAAATTTCTTTGCCATAACTATTGAATAAGAAGTTTGCTTTGCAAATAAAGTTTTCCTTTCTGATCGGTCACCAATACGGTATACAAACCAGCAGCCCATTGAGAGGCCATAGGTACATCGATCAGGTTGATTCCTTTTACCGGAACATAGATCTGCTTGCTCAATAAGGCCCCGCTAAGATTAAAGACCTGTACCTGCTTTGGGAGGGCGTCGTCCGCATGTAACTCAACCTTAAACCTCATTCCTCTACGTACCGGGTTGGGAAATATTGTAGACCTGTCTGCCGACATCGAATTCGTTGTTATCGTTGCAATAGGATCTTCTTTCCGTATTAAATCTCCGTTACACACAGAAGAAATTTGTTGAGTCAGCCTTCTTAATCTGCAGATTGTTTTAGACGAGACGATTATCTCTTCGTTTTCCTTAACGTCACGCAGCAGACGATAAGTGCTCATGGTATCTTTCGACAGTTTATAGCAAACGGCAAAGTCTTGATACCCTGCAGCACTGACATGCATGTTATACTCCACGCCAGGCTTCAATGTACCAACTTGCAAACGTCCCTTATCATCTGCCATCAACCTGATGCTATCGTGCTTGTCACCAACAAATGTCACGGTAGCAGCGTTCAGCCCGGAATCGTCTTCGTTGTCGAGTATTTGAAACGTATGTGCTTTTTTGGGTATGGTTGTTATACAGATCACACCATTAACACCACGGCTCCCATATAAAGCAGTGGCTTTTTCTCCTTTTAAAATCTCAATCGATCCAATTGAATTAACATCCACGCTTTTAAGATCAAGAAAAGAGATTTCACCGTCTATAACCATGAGAGGAGCGGATTCCTGAACCGTCGGTACACATCTGATCCGGATCGTCGCTTTTCCTGAAATATCACCCCGGGGCTTCGGGAGATCTCCGACTGAATTTATATTTTCGTCCCGTGCAGTGATCCATAGACGGTTCCCGATCGGTTTACAGTTCTTTGCAAGAGCTTCTCTACCCTCCCTGTCACTTTTGGGAGAATATGCGATGCCGCACTGTCCTGAAGCTGTTGCATGCAACAGCGATAAGATCAATATTATATAGGACGTTCTCATAGCAGAAGTTTATGTTGAAACAAAAGAAGTTTTATAAGTAAGGTCAGCGTTGCTTACTGAACAACAACCTTCGTTTGAATGACCAATTCTCCATTATCATCAATCACCTGGACAGCATACAAACCGGAAGCCCAATGAGAAGGCACAGGTATCTCCATACGATTCACTCCTTCCATTGAATGATAAGACCTGCTGCTCAATTGAGTTCCATTTAAGTTGAAGATCCTTACCTGTAAAGACTGCACGGCATCTGACTGAAATTCGACCTTAAACTCCTTCCCTTTCACTACAGGATTGGGATACACTTTTGAAATCATTTTGTTGCCTGCAGACTTCAGTGCTTTTTTCAATGGCGCATATTTTACCAACGTTCCGCCACATCCTCCCCGGCACCAAATACGACGGTAACCATAGCTTTTTACGATCACTTCCTGATTTTCTTTTACCTCGCGTGAAAGACGATATTGTTCTGTCTTTTTTTCGTCGGAGTTTTTATAGGCAGTAGTAAAGTCTTTATAACCGACCGAAGTCACACGTACTTTGTATTCGACACCGTTTTTCAGTGCACTTGTCTGAAGCTTCCCGGCACTGTCTGCGACAACACGTATGCTATTATTTTTATGATCGGTAAATGTAACGGTAGCCGCATTTACACCAGTATTATCCTCCGCATCAGTGATCTGAAAAAGGTGTCCTTTAATGGGTTTCGTAACGACCAGGACCACACCGTTTGTCGTAGGGTTATTACAAAAGAATTCAACCTTCTTCATTTTTAAAATATCCACGGTTTGTATGGTATTAATATCGAGAGCGATCATCTCTTCGTACGAAGACGGTCTTCCATCAATAATAAACAAAGGAAGTGAGTCTTTCTGAACGAACCTCCAGCAGTTACCCGTGATGACTACTGAATCCGTGATAAGATCTTTTTTCGCAGGCAGCCCGGGCGTATTATTTTGAGCTATCACACACTCATTTAAAAACAATAAGCAGGCTGATAAGTAAAAGTATCTCATACAGGCAATTGGTTTGGTATAATAAAGAGGGGCCGGCAAACACCAGCCCCGTATCACTAACCGGCTGTTAGATGATTGTGTTTCTTATACGATTCAAAACACGCTACTGTTACATAAAATTTTTTTATCTTTTTCCCGTCTGACCTTCGCCTTCGCTTTTTGACTTGCCTTTTGCCAGCATCTTGGCGCTGGCAACCAACCGGATAAACTCCGCCCTGTAACCTTCTTCATCTTCTCCCCTGGCAGCTTTGGCAAGTTTGATCACATGGTCGTAACTGGAAGCTCCTTTGAATTTCGAATCACGCAGTAAAAGCCCCATTTCAGCCACTGCCGTAGCAAAACGAAAATTTTCAGATGCATTATCCAGACCCTTTGTTTCATTTTTTACCACAGCTTCCAGCAACTTGCTTTTATCGCCGTCCGGAGCTTTGTAACGGAACTTCACCGTGAAGAGATCATGTCCTCCTGCTTTGTTGTCTGCTTTAAAGGGCTCTTTCTGATATTTCAGCGGATCAACAGATGCCATAAATTCACTCTTTAGCCCGACAGGGATGATCTCGTATAAAGCTGTCACCGTATGACCACTACCTAGTTCACCCGCATCTTTCTTATCATCATTAAAATCTTCTTTTGCCAGCATCCTGTTTTCATATCCGATCAGGCGATAGCCCTGCACCACTGCTGGATTGAATTCTACCTGCAGCTTCACATCTTTCGCGATCGTGAATAAGGTGCCGCCAAATTCATTGACGAGTACTTTCTTTGCTTCACTGATCCCATCGATGTAAGCGTGGTTACCATTGCCTTTATCAGCCAGCTTCTGCATTTTATTATCTTTATAATTCCCCATGCCATACCCAAGTATCGTAAGATATACACCACTGGCCCGTTCTTTTTCGATCAGTCTTTCCATTGCATCGTCACTGCTTTCACCGACGTTGAAATCGCCATCGGAACAAAGGATCACACGGTTGTTGCCCCCTTTTACAAAAGCTTCGTTCGCGGTCTTGTAAGCCAGTTTAATGCCGGCACCACCAGCCGTTGAACCACCTGCTTCCAGATTATCGATCGCATCTTTGATCTTTGTTTTTTCTTCACCGGAAGTGGGCTTAAGTACTAGTCCTGCGGCTCCTGCGTACACCACAATAGATACCTTGTCTTTTTCACGCAGTTGGTCTACCAGCATTTTCATCGATGCTTTTACGAGCGGCAATTTATTGGGTGTCCCCATCGAACCCGATACATCGATCAGGAACACAAGATTCGAAGCAGGCAAATTATCTGTCGGGATCTTCTTTCCCTGCAAGCCGATCAGCACCAGTTTATGCTCTTTGTTCCATGGGGCGGCAGATACTTCTGTGTTGATGGAGAAAGGATGCTCCCCGGCAGGTTGCGGATAATCATATTTGAAATAGTTGATCATCTCCTCGATTCTTACCGCGCCAGCGGGCGGCAACTGTCCCTGGTTCAGGAACCGGCGGATATTGCTGTAAGAAGCGGCATCTACATCTATTGAAAAAGTAGAAAGAGGATTTTCTTTTGCGGAAAGAAAACGTACTTCATTGACCCCATCATAATCTTCTGTATTAAAATCAACCGGCCGGGGTTCTCTGTTACGCATTTCATAACTGCCGCCCGGAGAAGACGTGTTATAACGGCTTTTGGCATTTTGCGTTACGCTGATGCCAGGAAGTCGCCCCATGAGCGCTTCGCTCTTATACTGCCTTTTTTCATTTGCCGCTATCATGACTTCCTGCAACGCTTGCACCGAAGCTTTGAGGTTAATAGTGATCTCCTTCTTACCTTTTAGTTTTACTTCCTGCGTTTCATAACCAACATAGGTAAATACAAGCGTTGCATTTTCATCAGGCACATTGATCTGGAAGCTTCCATCATTTCCTGAAGTAGTTGCGGTTTGCTGCGACTTAACAGAGATGGTCACGCCCGGAAGCGGTGAACCATTTTCATCCATGATCTTTCCTTTCACTGTAATTGCGTCCATAGGGCGGAATGCCAGCAAGCAGATCATCACGGGTATCAACATAAAGATTATCCTTTGCATATGACATGTTTTCAAACAGGATGTCCGTCCCGGATGGATTACACAGGATTGTTTAAAAAAAAGTGTTAAAGCCTGAGGGACGATGACCGATGGCCGAGGGACGAGGGACGATGGACGATGGCCCATAAGTCGAAATAACCTATACCGGTTAATAGCAATAGCTTCGATCCGACGGCGGCACTCGGCCAACGGTCATCGGTCATCGGCCATCGCTTTTCCACACTTATTCCCTAATTTTATCCGCGTGTCTTTCATCCGGAACATACCAGATAATTCATTGAGCGATAAAGAGCTGGTGAACCGCTATAAAAATAGCGGCGACCTTGGCGTGCTTGGCGAATTATACCAGCGGTATATGGATCTTGTATATGGCGTTTGCCTGAAATATTTCAAAGACACGGAACAGTCGAAAGATGCCGTAATGCAGATCTTCGAAGAGCTGGTATCGAAATTGCGTAAACATGAAGTGGAAAATTTCAAAGCCTGGCTTCATCAGGTAGCTAAAAATCACTGCCTTATGCAGCTACGCACGCCGCGCAACCTGAAAACCGTGGAATTTAAGACTGAACTTGTGCAAAGCGAAGAGAATGTGCATCTGAATGGCGTACTGGAAAGAGAAGAGAATTTTCAGAAACTGGAACACTGCATCGGTACGCTGGCGGAAGAACAGCATCTCGCGATCCGGCTTTTCTATCTTGAGCAAAAATCGTATCACGAAATTGCTGAAAGCACCGGCAAAGAGTGGAACCAGGTCCGCAGCCTGATCCAGAATGGAAGACGAAACCTGAAACTATGCATGGAGAAAACAGAAACATCTGTTAAACCCATTCAAAAATCTATCTAAAGGATATTGATCTTGCAGGAAGAGAACAACCATATTACATTCACGGCCGAGGATATACGCAAGTATCACGAAGGCAAACTTACGCCCGGCCAGATGCATGCCCTGGAAAGAGCTTCGCTGGAAGATCCTTTCCTGTCCGATGCTCTGGAAGGTTATGCCGTGGAGGAAGTAAAAGTTCCCGCAGATCTTAACGAATTGAAAGATCGCCTGAGAGACCTACTGGAAAATAAAAGCAAGGTGATCTCCATGGCGGCACCGGCAAAGCCATTTAACTGGCTGCGTGTTGCCGCAATGATCGTGGCTATCGGAGGTGCCGGATTGCTGGTTTATAATCTCGGCATCAAAACGTCCAACAAGGAAAACACGATCGCACAGGACCTGAAAGTCGCGGAAACAGATACACCCCAGGCAGCCACTGTTCCGGCACCTGATACAGCAGTCTCCGGGCAATCAACACCCGCCGTTCCACTGGCAACCCAAACGGAGGCACCGGCCGGGTCAAAGCAGAATGCGCTGGCGGCAAAACAGCTTGCAGAAAAGTCTGCACAGGTTAAACGGGAAGCAGAAGCATCTGCAAAAGCGGAAACCGCCACCATAGCCGGAAACGATGAGGCAAAAGCGAAACTCCGTGCAAATACAGTAGCCCCTTCTGAATCAAAATCCATCGCTATACCTGATGATTCCAACAGAGCCGATTCCTTGATGAAGCGTCTGCCGGGTATGGAAATCGCCAAAGAAAATAAAGCGAAAGATATCCGCTTGCATGGTTATACCAATCCTGACAAAAACCTACCAGCCAATAACGGATACACTTCCCAAAACCGCAACACGGCCAGTTACGAAGCAAACAATAATCAGCAAAATCCAAAACTCCGTCGCCAGCTTAGTATGCAGCCTGCGACGAATATTTTCCGGGGAAAGATCACGGACGAACAGAATAACCCACTACCCTTTGCGAACATTACGAACTTGATTGATGATATAGGTACCTATGCGGATGCCCAGGGAAATTTTGTGCTCACCTCCCCTGATTCCGTAATGAATGTGCAGGTCAGATCACTGGGCTTTGAGAGTAATCAGACCCAATTGCAAAATGGCCTTGCCATCAATAAAGTCTCGCTTAAAGACGATAACAGTATCCCTCCCATTGTACTGAGTAATAAAAAAGTAAACGCACGGTTCAGGCAAGGCAATATGATCCTCGAAGAACCGGAACCTGCTGACGGCTGGACCAAATACGACTCATACCTGGCAAATAACCTCAAGCTTCCTGACAGCTATAAAACAAAACCACAGGAATCAGGCGAAGTCGAACTCTCCTTTGAAGTCAACAGCATCGGCGAACCGATCAACATCAAAGTAGAAAAATCTCTTTGCGAAGTCTGCGACAAAGAAGCGATCCGGCTTCTAAAGGATGGCCCTAAATGGAAAAGGAAGGCGAAGAAGGGAAAAAGAACGACGATTACGATCCCGTTTTGAGAAAGAGGACGGACAACAAACCGCAAACGGTCGCTATTACCTGCACATGTATAATGGATCTTTGGTCTGATGAATATGATCAACAGATCGCTTCCTTCATGAAATGAATATTCCTGACCAACCGGTTGTACCGCCGTCTATGGTCCGTGGTCTCTCTGAACATCCCTATCTTTGCTCATACTCTAACCAAAACACATTCAATGAAAAGGTTATTTTTTTCAGCGGTTGCAGCATTTATATTGATCAGCAGTAATGCGCAGCTCAAAACGCCAGCACCAAGCCCGACTCAAACAGTAAAGCAGGATTTTGGCATTTCTTCCATCGAGCTGTCTTACTCACGCCCCGGAATCAAGAAAAGAAAAATGTACTCAGATATCGCGCCTGCCGGAGAAGTATGGCGTACAGGAGCGAACAACGCTACCACGCTCACCTTTGGTGATGAGGTAATGATCGGCGGCACCAGGGTCCCGGCGGGAAAATATGGCCTGCTGAGCATTCCAAACAAAAAGGAATGGACGCTTATCATCAGCAAACAAACCAACGTTACCAGCCCAGCTGCCTACAAACAGGAAAGTGATGTAGTTCGCGTAAATGTACCTGTTACCAAAACAAAATCATCTGTTGAAACATTCACTATTGCTTTCAACAATGTATCTCCCTCAAGCTGCGAACTGCAACTGTCATGGGGTAACTCAGCCGTTACACTTCCAATCACCACAGACGTTGATTCACGCATCATGGCTTCGATCGATGCAGCAATGAAAACAGATAAACCGCCTTATGGACAGGCTGCTCAGTATTACATGGACAATGGCAAAGACCTTAACCAGGCACTTGCATGGTACAACAAAGCAGTGGAACAACAACCGGACGCATACTGGCTGCAACATCAGTGGGCAAACTGCCTCGCTAAACTTGGTAAAAAACAGGAAGCGATCTCTGCCGCTCAACGCTCAAAAGAACTCGCTTCTAAAGCGAAGAACGAAGACTATGTCAGAATGAACGATAAGCTTCTCGCAGAGCTGAGAAAATAGCACTGAGAGTAGAAAAAGGAAAAGAGGGGTGTTCGGTGAATGGAAATAACTTCCACCATCAGACACCCTTTTTTCGTCTCCTTCTACTCCTTTAAACTTTTAGCTTGTTCAAGAGAAAGGTGAAGAAGATAACACCCAATGCCCCGATAGGATTGAGCCAGAGAAATCCCATTTTGATGACAGGGTTGTCCAGTTTGGTGAGGGTGAATACAATAAGCACCAGCATCTCGGCCAGCAGGGCACCCCAGAAGACGGCATTTCCGCTCCGGATATTCTTGAAGAAGAAGGCAACCAGGAAAACGCCGAGGATCACACCATAGAAAAGCGAACCGAGTATGTTGACGGCTTCTATCAGGCTGTTCCCAATATTGTACGTGAACATTGCGACGATGATACAGAAGACTCCCCAGCCCAGGGTATACCACTTGGAAAGTTTATACTCCTGTTCACAGGTCTGTTCTTTTTTGGAAAAACGTTTGTGAAAATCGATCATGGTGCAGGAAGCAAGCGAATTCACTGCCGCAGCAATACTTCCCCAGGAAGCAAGAAAGATGATCGCGATCAGCAAACCGACAAGCCCCGCGGGAAGATAATCCATTACGAAACGAAGAAAGATATAGTTCGTATCATTTGAATCACCACCCACTTCTTTTGAAGCGATCCATGTCTTTACTTTTGCGCGTACACTGTCAGATTGTTTATCCAACGCCTGCAGATGAACGGTTGCATCATTGATACGCATTGTATCTTCTGAAGCAAGGGCGTCCGTGAAACTAACAACAGCTTTTTCCTTTTCTGCACCAAGCTCTGTATACCGGTTATTGGCAATATTGAATGAATCACGAAGAGGGGATTGCAATATTTTATCAACCTGTTTCTGGTTAAAGAAAACAGGCGCTTTATTGAATTGATAGAAAGTAAACACAAGGGCCCCTACAAGCAGGATCAGGAATTGCATGGGGATCTTTACAAACGCATTCATGATCAATCCCATCTTGCTGTCTTTCTCTGTTTTGGCAGTCATGTATCTCCCAACCTGGCTTTGATCCGTGCCGTAATAGGAAAGTATCAGGAAGAACCCGCCGATCAATCCACTTAGTAAATTGTAACGGCCGCTCCAATCGATCTTTCCATCCGAGACACCGGAAGAGATCACGTTCAGTTTACCTAACCTTCCACTCACAGCAAGCGCATCAGTAAAACCCACATCCTGCGGAAGCATCCTCACCACCAGGTAAGCCGCCAGGAACATTCCTATAAAAATGATCGCAAGTTGAAGTTGCTGGGTATAGGCTACCGCCTTCGCACCACCGGTGATGGTATAGATGATGAGCAAACCTCCCATGAACAGGTTTGTCCAGTAAATATTCCAGTCGAGTAGCGATGATAAGATAAGGGAAGGTGCAAAGACACTGATCCCTGTGGAAAGACCACGTTGCAACAAAAAAAGAAAAGCGGTAAGGGTTCTTGTCTTACTGTCGAACCGGCCCTCCAGATATTCGTAGGCCGTATAAACCTTCAGCTTGTGGAAAATGGGAACGAAGAAGATACAGATCACAATTGTTGCCAACGGTATGCCGAAATAGTACTGCACAAATCCCATTCCTTCTGTATAGGCTTGTCCGGGCGCCGAAATGAACGTCACCGCACTAGCCTGCGTACCCATAATGCTGAGCAATACAAGTCCCCAGGGCAGACTACGATCATTCAAAAAATAGCCTTCCAAGTTACGGGAAGTCCGGCTTTTTGATAAACCATACAGAACAATAGCAAGCAACGTTATGACCAGTACTATCCAATCGAGCTGGCTCATGAAAATCTTTTAGTGAACAATGAGAACAAAATAATCAATGCCACCAGAACAACCAGTACCAACACGTACCAGTGATTCCAGCTCTTAAAAAATGGCGACTTTTCTTCGTTTGGTTGTTCTGGCATAATTATCTTCTGGTTGACCGGAGCATTCCGGTAAAAACGATCAATATACCCAGCCCTATTCCAATGATCATTCCGATCCTGATCCGTTTGATCAGAAATCCCAGGATCAATCCCAACGCAATGGCTACCATAAAAGCCATCTCCCCTCTTCTTATATCTGGTTTCTTGTTTGGCATAGTGAATTGCGGTTGCGGGCAAATGTCGGCTAGTTGAGGCAATCGCCCAAGCGATGTTCGATGTTCGGTGTCGGAAAACAGGCTCCCTCTTGCGGCGAGTTCATGCACTTATACAATATACAGCTAATGCAGGAGACATGAACCCGGGCTACGATCCTTCGACCATCTGCCATCGAACATCGATCCATCAGAACGCTTTTTTCCTGTTCAATCCGATAATATTCGCCAGTAACCGGTACGCTCCCGGCACGCCAGCAGGCAATTCTCTGAAAAACACGATCCCGGTATACGTGAAATACCCCTTGCCATACTTAGCGATCAGCAAACTTCCGGCATCCGCCTTTTCCCCGGGATCATGCATTGTTAAAATTGTTTCAAAATTTTTGTCCCAGTCTGATCCGTGATAGATACTGCGTTCCTGGATCCATCCGGCAAAATCCTGCTGCGTGATCTTATTCGGATAGTTCAGTACAGGATGATCAGGCTTTACGAACGTCACTTCGGCTTTTTCATCGGTTACTCTTGTACGGGAAATATTGAACGGGTAAGGTCCGATCTTGGCTTTTACCGGTCCCACATTGCTGCTGGTATTATATTGCACGATCAGGTTGCCGCCTTCCTGCACATATTTCATGAGCTTATCATAATAGGCATTCAGCCACTCATTTGTATTGTACGCCCTTACGCCGGAAATGATCGCATCAAATTGCTGAAGATTGATCCGGGAAAGTTCTTTATCTCCCAGCATTACTACTTCATATCCCATCTGCTCCAGACTTGCCGGCACTTTATCACCGGCGCCGACAATATATCCGATCCGTTTGTTAACGATCTTCAGATCAACAAAACTTGTCTGCAACACGGCTGCCTTGTAATACGCTATAAACGGGATATGATCATAGTGGATACTACGCAAACCCTGGTTATACACTTCCCCGCCAGTTACCACGGACACTCCCCTGTAATCACTGCTGATAGTATCCTGCACCTTCGCTTCATATCCCACCACGTAATCTTTCTCCAGTAATGGCAGACCGGTGCGCAAGACAGCTGGTTTTAGTTTTGCTTCCAGCTCTATCCTCGCATCTGGGGCCGCCGCCATCCTTTTATTTGCTTTCAGTGTTACAGCAAACTCAGGCGTTTCTTTTGCCGTGCGGATCACAGTAGGTGGATCTACTGATACAAGAACTTTTGGGACGATCACAACGGGTTCGTACAACTCTCCCTTAACAGGGTCAGTGAACTTATATTTCACGGGGCGTTCAAACCGGAAATCCTGCCCTTCGATCGAGATCAGCGCGATCATTTTATAGGAAGGCTGTACATCTGGCTGCCCTATCAACTGCTGGTCATTCACATTAAAATAGCCTTCTTCCATTTTATTGGCCAGCCAGTATGGCTGTGTGATATTATTGGAAACGGGAACATACAGTTTGCGGCTGAAAGCAATATTCCTGTTTTTGGGTAATGTGACCTTAAGGGTGCTGTCAAAAGCATCCGTTATATTAACTGTCTGCAATACAGCCTGCACACCCTGGCGATTATTAAACGCCATATTGATCCGCAGCGAATCTGTTTGTACGGAAAATTGCTCTGTCGTTGTTGCTTCCAGGAACAGTCCACTGCATTGTGCGATCAGTTCCTTTACTTCTTTCAGCTTCTGCGCTTTCCAGTAACCATCCTTCAATCCGCTGATCTGCTGATAAAGTTTTACCAACCCGGGAACAGATCTCTCCGGGTGAAGCAGATCGAATGATTGTGTGATCGCATCAATGGATACAGCGACCTTATCCCCGCCTTCTATTCTCTTCCAGCTAAGGTCGATCCCATCCATAATATCCTTTGATGGCGAAGTACCTGCCGTTGTTTTAAAACTCTCGTAAGACTCACCGCGCGACGCCGGCACGCCGAAGCCCTGGCTCTTATGCTGGCTGCGGCTCTCCGCTGCGATCTCACCATAGCTTTTCCCGAGCAAGGGATTGTAACCACCAACATCCACCTTCAGCTGATCATCGGTGATCGTGTTATTTCCGCCAAAATTGAAGCTATTGAACAGTACACATCTTGCCTGCCAGGGTTTCACCCATTTCAATTGCTCAGGAAAACGCGACGGGTCTGCCGCTGCTTTAAATGCTTCATTTGCCAGGATGGCCGACGCGGTATGATGACCATGCCCTCCTTCTCCCGTTGTAGGAAAGCGTGTGATCACGATATCCGGTTGAAAATTGCGGATCACCCATACCACATCACTCAGTATTTTCTCCTTATCCCATTTTGTAAATGTTTCCTCCGGGTTCTTCGAAAACCCGAAGTCATAAGCTCTCGTAAAAAACTGTTCGCCACCGTCCACACGCCTCGCAGCGAGCAACTCCTGCGTGCGGATCAGTCCCAGCTCGATCCCCTGTTCATTGCCGATCAGGTTTTGTCCGCCGTCACCTCTTGTCATCGATAAATAACCGGTCCTGTATAGCCTGTCTTTCGACAGATACGTGATCAGCCTTGTATTTTCATCATCCGGATGCGCGGCTACATATAATACTGAACCAAGAACGTTCAGCTTCCGCAGAGCCTGGTACATCTCCGCAGAAGTCCATGTCGGATAAGACTGCGCTTTTACCACAGATGCAAACAGAAGGAAAAAAATAGCAATGAGTGATTGTGCTTTTTTCATGTGTCAAATATAATGGAACTGGGGTTTCATTGTCCGTTCAACGTCTTCGGTCAGCGAAGGGTTGGCGACGCTGGTATCCGTACCTATTGTTTTTCCAGTACAGATCCCGGGTTGCCGGTGATCGGACAACGGTCAACGAGATATTTCCATACCTTGCGTCCAATCCTTTCAAACCATGAACAAACAACTGATCTCCGCTTTTGTTTTATTTTTCCTGATCGCCTGCCAATCGGCTAACCGTACCGCAAAATTGCCATTTGATCCGTTTAATTATGGCGCTAATAAAAGAACGGAATCTGAAAATGGAGCAGTAGCTTCCGCTCATCCACTGGCAAGCAAAGTGGGAGTTGAGATCATGAAACAGGGAGGAAACGCAGTGGATGCTGCTATTGCCGTTCAGCTGGCACTGGCAGTAGTATATCCGCAGGCAGGAAACCTTGGTGGCGGAGGATTCATGGTTGCAAGATTGTCCGACGGACAAAACATTACGATCGATTATCGCGAAGCAGCACCCGGCGCTGCGCACCGGGATATGTATATAGACTCTGCGGGTAATCCACGCACAGATAAAAGCCAGAATGGACATCTTGCCAGTGGCGTTCCCGGGACGGTAGCCGGACTATTCGAATCTGCCGCTTATGGCAAACTATCCTTCCGTAAACTGATCGAACCAGCGATCATCCTTGCTGAAAAAGGTTTCCGGATCAGCACCCGCGAAGCGGCCGGACTGAACCGTTTGCAGAACGATCTCAGAAAATATAATACTGTTCAACCGGTATTTATTAAAGATACACCATGGCAGGACGGCGATATCCTGATCCAGAAAGACTTGGCCAATACATTGAAACGGATCCGTGACAAAGGCGCTGCAGGTTTTTATGAAGGAGAAACAGCAAAGCTCATTACGGCAGAAATGAAGCGGGGTGGCGGCATCATCACCGAAGAAGACCTTAAAAACTACAAGGCCATCAAAAGGCAGCCGCATATTTTCCATTACAAAGAATACCAGATCATCGGCATGCCTATGCCAAGCAGCGGCGGATTGCTCGTAAACCAGATGATGAAGATGATTGAAAAAAGAAATATAGGGGCGATGGGATTTCAATCGCCGCAATCCGTTCAACTGATGGTGGAAGCAGAGAGAAGAGCTTATGCGGATCGCGCAAAATTCATGGGTGACGCCGATTTCTATAAAGTACCGGTGAAAGAACTGACCACAGACAAATACCTGGAAGAAAGAATGAAGGACTATACTTCTGAGAAAGCGGGATCCAGCACCATCACTTCTCCCGGCGCACTGCCAGGTTATGAAAGCCCCGAAACCACGCACCTCAGCGTGCTGGATAAAGAAGGGAATGCCGTGGCTGTTACTACCACACTCAATAATTCTTATGGAAGCCGCACTGTTGTTGGTGGTGCAGGTTTTCTGCTGAATGATGAGATGGACGACTTCAGTGTAAAACCCGGCGTTCCGAATATGTATGGCGCTATCGGAGGAGAAGCAAACGCGATCGCAGCCGGCAAACGCATGCTGAGCTCTATGACACCGACAGTAGTATTGAAGAACAACCAGCCATTTCTCGTACTGGGGACTCCCGGCGGTACAACCATCCCCACGTCTGTATTTCAAACACTCGTGAACATCATCGAATTCAATATGAGTACAACGGACGCTGTCGATAAACCTAAATTCCATCACCAGTGGTTACCGGATGAGGTATACACCGAACTGGGTTTCCAACCGCGTACGCAGGATGCGCTGGAGAAAATGGGATACAAACTCAAACCATCTACCAGCATCGGCCGTATGGAAGTGATCAGGGTATTATCCAACGGGAAAATAGAAGCTGTTGCAGACAGAAGAGGTGATGACTCCGCAGAAGGTCTTTAGCAAACTCATTCTTCGTAACCTTAAATCAGAATATCATGGGTTCACCCGGCAATGAATACATCCAGGCGACTATCAGAAGATTCAAACAATATAAAGAACTGGGTGATAAAACCTTTGTCCAGCTTGACGAAAAAGACTTTCACTTCAAACCCGGCAGCGGATCAAACAGCATAGCCGTGATCATACAGCATCTATCCGGCAATATGCTTTCCCGCTTCACGAACTTCCTTACGGAAGACGGCGAAAAATCCTGGCGCAACCGCGATAATGAATTCCGCGAAAATCCAGGCACAACAAAGGAACAACTCCTTTCTGCCTGGGAGAATGGCTGGCAATGCCTCCTCGACACGCTCTCCTCATTAATAGAAGATGACCTGCTAAGAACTATCTATATCCGCAACGAACCATTACTCGCCATCGACGCAATCAACCGCCAACTCGCTCACTACCCCTATCATATAGGTCAAATCACTTACCTCGGTCGCCTGATCAAAGATGGTCAATGGCAAAGCCTCTCCATTCCTCCCGGACAGTCCGAACAATACAACCAATCCTCCGGCCTTAAAGACCCGTCTAAAAAATTTTAACCAAATCCATCTTTACCTCTTTATCCTCTTTTCTCCACTTAGCGTAGCTTTGCAGGATGGCAGAAGACTTAAACATCCACACAGGAACAAAAGAAGAACAATACCAGTCCCTCATCCCACAGATCAAAGGATTACTGGAAGGAGAACCCGATCTTGTCGCAAACCTGGCTAATGTAGCAGCTGCTTTGAAAGAGCAGTTCGGTTGGTTCTGGGTTGGTTTTTATCTTGTAAAAAATGACGAGCTGGTACTTGGTCCGTTCCAGGGACCGGTTGCCTGCACGCGCATCCGCAAAGGGCGGGGTGTTTGCGGCAGCAGCTGGGCGCAGGCGAAAACCCTGATCGTACCTGACGTCGAGAAATTCCCGGGGCATATTGCCTGCAGCAGCCTCTCCCGTTCAGAGATCGTCG
Source organism: Terrimonas ginsenosidimutans (assembly GCF_022012415.1). GTDB lineage: Bacteria > Bacteroidota > Bacteroidia > Chitinophagales > Chitinophagaceae > Terrimonas_A > Terrimonas_A ginsenosidimutans. Next base: position 84,855 of record NZ_JAKLTR010000019.1, on the reverse strand, counting down.
TTCCCATCATCCGGAAAGGAGAAGTGGTTGGCGTACTGGACGTAGACAGCGCTGAACTGGACGAGTACGATGAAACTGACCAGCAGTATCTTGAGCAGATCATTGAGCTGATCCAATTCTGATGATGCCCAAAACAGTATCCATATTGATCACTGGTAAGGTACAGGGAGTATTTTACAGGAAGTCTGCCAGGGAGAAGGCCCTGGCAGCCGGATTGCGCGGGCAGGTAAAAAACCTCCCCGACGGATCTGTTCAGGCAATTGCCACGGGCGAGCCGGAGCAACTGGCGTCTTTCATTACGTGGTGTAAACAAGGCCCACCCCGCGCCATCGTCAGCAATGTGACTGTTTCTGATCTCGAATTCCAGTCTTTTAAAAATTTTGAGATCGTCCGGTGAATTAATTTTTCGGTTGGACGTAGTGCATCAGAATCGACAAAACCCAATACCAGTAAGGGTTTCCCTAAATCAATCATCCGTTTGAGATAGTCAAAACGTGTTTAAGTTGTCTTGACCAGCATAAGTGTCAATACTACATTTGTGTCATAGTAATTCACACGGCAAGCAATCGAATAAATAGGCAAGCTGTTAGAGGTCAAAAGTGAAAACGGTAAGTGGGACGGAAAAGTGAATGGCAAGAGAAAAGTGAAACTACACATCAGCCGAAAGGCTTGATCAACAACTACTTCGAAGAATTTTCATATGGCAAGCAATCGTTAGAGGTCAGTCCGTTTCTACGGAAGGGCCTTTTTTGTTTTACGGATGGCTAAGTTAATAGCATAATCGTAATATGCCAAAAAAATCAGCCATAAAGTTCGAAAGTTTAATAGTCTACGGTTTAACCGTGGAGGAACACCGGATCAAGCGTAAAAGTTGGGGGATGGTTGTTTAAATGTTTAATGGTTTAAAAGTTTAAAGTTTAAAGTTTTTGCTTCGGTCCTTCGTAATCAGGCTTGGCGGTATTCTGCAAACGGGTTATTATCACTTGTCCTCTTACAGGTTTTTAAGCGATAGCTGTCTGATCGGGCACAAAAAACGGGAGCACGCCTTGAAGCGATATATGCTCCTTAGATACGACATTCTGGCAGGAGAAGCCAGCTGATGTGTTCACTGATGATAATCATTCAAGGTCAAACTTCGCGTGTTTTTAAAATGGTTGTTAGTCGTCGTTAGTTCGTCTCTTGGTCGTCCTTTGGCCGTCCAAAGTTTGACGGGATTTTAAGCAGTGAAAAATGGTGACAAGCTGACACGCTGAGGGCGATAAATCTTTTGAGCGACTGGCCCAGGTTCCCTCCTCTGCTTCGCTACGGTGGCAAGGCCGCCAGAGTTTATGCGAGCGATGCTCATCCGGAATATTTCAATCCAAGCCATTTTGCAGACCATCCCACAACTTTTACGCTTGATCCGGAATGCCCCCTGACTTCTAAACCTTAAACTATTAAACTTTTCAGCTATTTCGTTTCCGATTCTTTCAGGTTCTCCAGCATATCCCCCGTCATCGCTCCCAGGTCAAATTCTTCTTTCCACCCCCAATCCCTTCTCGCCACTGAGTCATCAATACTTTGCGGCCAGCTGTCCGCTATCGCCTGCCTGTAATCCGGGGCATATTGTATCCCGAATTCAGGAATATGTTTTTTAATCTCCGCAGCAATTTCTTTAGGAGAAAAACTCATTGACGAAAGATTGTATGAAGTACGAACCGAGATCTTCTCTGCTGGTGCTTCCATCAGCTCGATTGTCGCACGGATCGCATCCGGCATATACATCATCGGCAGATAGGTATCTTCTTTCAGAAAGCAGGTATACTTTTTCTCTTCCAGTGCTTCATGATAGATCTCCACAGAATAATCTGTTGTACCGCCACCCGGAGCGGATTTATAGGAGATCAATCCCGGATAACGCAGGCTCCGCACATCCACACCAAAACGCTGGAAATAGTAATTACACCAAAACTCACCCGCATACTTACTGATCCCGTAGACTGTCGTAGGTTCGATGATCGTTTGCTGGGGGCAATCTTGTTTGGGCGATGTTGGCCCAAATACCGCAATAGAGGATGGCCAGTAAACCTTATGAATATTCTCTTCGCGCGCAATATCCAGCACGTTCAGCAGTCCTTGCATATTCAGATGCCAGGCCAGGTTCGGATTCTTTTCACCCGTTGCAGAAAGAATTGCCGCCAACAGGTAGATCTGCGTTATATTCTGACGGATCACCTGCACATGCAACATTTCCTTATTCATAACATCCATGCTTACATACGGACCAGTCCCTTCCAACAAGGGATTCTGCTCCCGCAGGTCAGACGCGATCACATTACTGTTACCATAAATTTTTCGAAGTGCCAGCGTCAACTCAACGCCGATCTGACCGCTGGCACCTATGACAAGTATCTTTTCTTTTTGCATGGAGGGATTTTGCAGCAAAGATGAAATGCGGCGAGAGAAGTTCCAAATTGAAATTCAATGCCGTTTAGTTCAAGGATTTTCCCGAAAGTTCATTCGATGGCCGATGACCGATCCTGAACAAACGTCTCCGGTCTGTGGACCTTCGTCAGCGGTCTATCCTTACCTTTGCAATATGGAAAAATTCTTAAAAGACCTCTTCGCAGGTCAATCTTATGACGAGAACAATTTCTTCCTGATCGCTGGCCCCTGTGTTGTAGAAAACGAGGAGCTGCTAATGGAAGTGGCGGATAAAGTTTCCGGCTGGTGCCGCAACCTTGGCATTCCTTATGTTTTCAAATCTTCCTATCGTAAGGCAAACCGAACCAGTGCGAATTCTTTTACCGGCATAGGTGATGAAGAAGCGCTGGCTCTGGTAAAAAAGACCGGCGAGAAATATAAACTCCCTACTACATCGGATATTCATGCGCATGAAGAAGCAGCGATCGCCGCCAAGTACATAGATATCCTGCAGATCCCTGCTTTTCTTTGCCGCCAGTCTGACCTGTTGCATGCCGCAGGTGAAACCGGCAAAATCGTCAACGTAAAAAAAGGACAATTTCTCAGCGGTCCTTCCATGAAATTTGCTGCGGAAAAGATCCGTCAAACGGGTAACGAGAAAGTGATCCTCACAGAAAGAGGCACCACGTTCGGCTACCAGGATCTTGTCGTGGATTACCGCAATATCCCATGGATGCAGGAACACAAAGCACCGGTGGTAATGGACGTAACGCATTCATTGCAGCAACCCAACCAGACCAGCGGCATCACTGGCGGTAACCCGCAACTCATCGGCACGATCGCAAAAGCCGCGATCGCAACCGGCGCTAACGGGTTGTTTATAGAAACACATCCGGAGCCATCCAAAGCATTAAGCGATGGCGCCAATATGCTGCGACTGGACCTTCTCGAAGGTTTATTGCAACAACTCGTAGAATTAAGAAAAGTCGTGAGTAAATTTTAAGCCACCGCTGCCACCATGTTAAAAAGGGAATTGTCTATTCTTGTAATAGCCCAGACTTTATTATGCCTTCTTTCCAGTTACCTGATCTCGAAGATCTCGCTGATCGGAAAGATCGGGATCGCTGTTTTCTACAAAGAATATAAATGGCTTCGCTCCGGCTGGAAAACATTTCTGTTCCTGTTCATAGCACAGCTACTGGTCATCGGTATACTGTATTTCCTTCACCGCAAACGTCCTAAAAAAACGACTGTATACACAGCGGTTGGGATCCTCGTACTTGCAGTGACCGGACTTTGGTTCACGTACAATGACTTCCTTCATACCTATTCCCACCGGTTGCTGAAAGAACGTTTCCACATGGGATTCTATCTTTTCTGGATGGGTATGATCGGCAGTTGCGTATTCTTTCTTGTTGCAAGTGCGCTCGGAAGACAAAGACTTATCGTTGAAGTCAAAAGTGAAAATCAATAAGTAAAAAAGGTTTCCTTCAAAGCCTGTACGACGTTCGAAGGAAACCTTTTTTACTTATTAATTTTCACTTTTCTACCGTTAGCGAAGATCAACCTCTTCCACGCCAGGGTATTTCTTCTTATCGAACGTAAATAACGCATCTGCAACAGCTGCATTTGTTTTCATGGTTGTGACAGTGTATGTAAATCTGTTACCGCTGTTCTCCAGAACTTTTGTACTGTAGATCGTTTTTGCCGCTTTGTCAACCTGCAGGTATACTTTATGAAATGCCTTGCTTTTGTCGGTTGGTGTCATCTCGATCTCCTGGACCGTTTTCGCTCCTAGTTTCTTCTCTCCATTCAGCAGATACAAAAAATCTTTATCGTAGAAATTAGTAAATAATTTTTGAGGGGTCAGCTTACCTGATGAAGCATCAAGATTATCAATCGTTACTTCATTGGAAGATTTATCATAGCTCCAAACAGTTTTACCATCGCAGAAGATCTCTGTCGTGCCAAAATTGACCTTGTATTTATTACCCTTCATGGTAATACTGCCGGTCTTGTTCGATTGCACTTTACCTTTTGAATCTTCCACTTTATAGGAAAAACCAGCCTGAACTGATGTATATGTTTTGAATTTCGCGCTTACCGCGTCCAGCACTTTCTTCGCCTCCGGATCGCTTTTCTGAGCCGTTACAGCCATACTTCCCAATAGACCGATCGCCAGGTATAAACTCCTCATCATGTTAATTTAATTTTAAAGTATTTGGTGTTTTGTATAAAAAGTGCGCAAAAATAGGCATTTACGATCTTAGACAGACAAGTACCGTACCGGGTTGCAAGAGGGAAAGTCAAAATTCAAAAGTAAAAAGTAAAAATATGAGTCTCAAGTTGAGACGACTGCATGTTAGTAACCTTCTATTTTTAATTTTTACTTTGATCTATTTACCCCAGCATGTCCAGCCGCTCCTGCAACTCCATTTCTGTTTTGATCAGTACATCCCGGGATTTACTTCCCTGGTTAGGCCCAACGATCCCTGCCGCTTCCAGCTGGTCCATCAGTCTTCCGGCCCTGTTATAGCCCAGTTTCATGCGGCGTTGCAGCAATGAAGTGGAACCAACCTGGTTCTGCACGATCAAACGCGCTGCATCTCCAAACAGGGAATCACGGTCTGCTGAATCAAAATCCTTTCCTTCGAGTTCTTTTTCATCTACGTATTCCGGCAAAAGGAATGCCTGCGGATAACCCCGTTGCCCGCTGATACAGTCAACCACTTCCTCCACTTCAGGCGTATCCACGAATGCACACTGCAAGCGCGTTACTTCACCATTATGCGAGATCAGCATGTCTCCTTTACCGATCAGCTGCTCCGCGCCACCGGTATCGAGGATCGTACGGGAGTCAATCTTGGATGAAACCTTGAACGCGATACGCGCCGGGAAGTTCGCCTTGATCGTACCCGTGATGATATTTACCGAAGGACGTTGTGTTGCAATGATCAGGTGAATACCTATCGCACGGGCAAGCTGTGCCAACCTGGCGATGGGCATTTCCACTTCTTTACCCGCTGTCATGATCAGATCGGCAAACTCATCTATTACCAGTACGATGAACGGCAGGTACTGATGCCCCTTCTGCGGGTTCAGTTTACGCTTTACAAACTTCTCGTTATACTCCTTGATATTACGTGCGCCAGCTTCCTTCAACAGGTCATAGCGGTTGTCCATTTCGATACAGAGCGCATTCAGTGTATGCACCACTTTTTTTGTATCAGTAATGATCGCTTCTTCTTCACCCGGAAGTTTTGCCAGGAAGTGTTTCTCGATATGCCGGTACACACTCAGCTCCACTTTTTTCGGATCGATGAGTACAAATTTCATCTGGGATGGATGTTTTTTGTACAACAGCGAAACAAGGATCGCGTTCAGTCCAACTGATTTACCCTGCCCGGTAGCACCCGCCATCAGCAAGTGCGGCATGCTCGCAAGGTCAACGATATAATTATCGTTATCGATCTTTTTACCGATCGCGATCGGCAGACTGAACGTATTATGCTGAAATTTCTCAGACGCCAGCAATGTCTTCATACTCACCACCGTCTTCTTCACATTCGGCACCTCAATACCGATCGTTCCCTTACCAGGGATCGGAGCGATGATCCTGATCCCCAACGCCGCAAGACTTAATGCAATATCATCTTCCAGGTTCTTGATCCGGGAGATCCGTACACCGGCTGCCGGAACGATCTCGTATAATGTGACCGTCGGGCCGACAGTGGCACTGATCTTCTGGATCTCGATAGAATAGTTTCGCAACGTCGCGATGATCTGGTTCTTATTCGTTTCCAGTTCCGCAGGATCCTGGATGATCTTTTCGCTGCCATGCGTTTCCAGTAACTCCAGGCCAGGATATTTGTAATCGCGCAGATCAAGCGTTGGTTCATATGGCGGCAGATTTTCAATCACTTTATCTACCCCGTCCTCAGCAGGCTCCGCATCCGGAACTGTTTTGATCTCCAGCTCGAGCCCGCTGGTGAAAGTTCTTGGTGTTACAGGTGGCAAAGGTTCAGGCTCGGGGTCCGGATCGGGTGTAACTGGTAAAGTATGGAACGGAATATCGTTTACCTCTAATTGATCGTGACGGTGGAACAGGTCATTCACGATCTCTTTCTCCATCGTCAAGGCTTCATCCCCAATCTCTTCTTCGTCTTCCTGCTCCTCTTCTCTTTCGACCATCTGGAGGTCATGCATTGATCCTTCCTCTTCCGGTTCTTCTATATTCAACACCTGATCCCCCGGCTTCAATTTGTTGCCTTTAGTTACAGGGATAAACAATTTCGCATCGTCTTCTTCCTCCTGTTCTTCCTCTTCCTCCTCCTCCTCTTCTGTTGACTGTTCCAATACAGGAGGCGCCGCCTTTTTACGTTCAGGCAGGTTGAATGCCGGATTGAACTGCCAGATAAAATAGCCTGCCGCTAAAAGCACCAGCAATGCACCGGTACCAACTGTGCCCAACGCTCCTTTCAATGAATTACTGATCATGCTGCCAACGCCACCTCCAAAAGGGAACTGGTCATTCCCGCTGCCGAAGACATAGGCAAGCGATACAGAAAGCACGAGCAATCCGAGGGTCACATATTTCAGGTTCCTCCAGATCGAGAATACCTTGCGGCTGAACAAAAGATTCACCCCCACTACAAAAAAGAAGGTGCACAAAAGCAGGGATGCGATCCCAAAACATTTATGGACAAAAAAATGGGAGATATAAGCGCCCAGCCTGCCCAGCAGGTTGGAAACACTTCTATCACCATCAAACAGAATACCTATGCCACGGCTGAACACCACGGACTGGTCTTCCCGCCATGTAAAAAAATAGGAAGTGAACGCGATAAACAGAAAAATGGACGCCAGCAGCGACACAGCGCCAACGATCTTCCAGGTACGCTCGTCACGGGCCAGCTTCTGCCAGTCTATCCGCTCGTCTTTTTCCTGCTTCCAGCCTTTTCCATCAATCTTTTTCTTGCCATTTTTAGATGCCTTGGCAGATGTCTTTTTCGACTTAGTAGCCATAGCGGCAAAGATAACACAGTTTGGAATTTTGGATGAAGGCAAATTATTGTGGGAGGGGTGTGAGAAGTTTGGGAGGTTTCAGAGGTTTGAAGCCGTAGCATAGAAGGGATCCGATCAACCTTCCAAACCTCTGGAACCTATGGAACCTCTGGAACTATGCCCCAAAAACTACCTCAAAGTAGTACCCTCTCCATTTCCAAAACACCACTCCATAGCCTACATTTGAGCTTAAATCTTAATAACACCGGCGAATGCGTAATTTTTACCTGGCAGGTATCCTCTTTTTTCTTCTATTTTCCGGACGATTGTCAGCGCAGGACAACACGGACAGCACTTCAATAAAATGGGTGGATATCAGCCGGATCAGCCTTTCCCAAACTCTCGAAAGGAATGTTGACTACGCATATATTGGTCCAAAGGAATCGCTGCCCGGAAAATATAGCTCACTATCCTTTAAACACAGCAGGTCTATCCATCGGAAATATGTCGAAGACGAAAATGTAACCAGGAAGATCATCCTGCGCTTCAAAGCGACCAACCGGGCCGATACTGCAGTGTCCGTCTGGTTTTACGGAGGTTACTACTACTGGGATATTACAATGTTCCGCGAGAATAACGGATCACTTCAGCCGATCCAGTCGATCACCCCTGATATCAAGAATGAGATCAGCTACCGATACCTTACATTGCCCCCGCACGATTCTGCCGTATTTGTTGCCGAGCTGATCCCCGTGCGCACCTACCTGAACACTATCAGGCCAAAACTCGTCAGCCCCGCCTATCTTGGGTCGTTTATCAATGACACATACAGCACAAACAACGAAGCCAAAACCTTCACCTATCTTTTCTGTGGCCTGCTGCTGATGATGATCCTGTTCTCCCTCGCCAACTTTGTGCAGGGAGGAAACCTCGAATTCCTTTATTACTCCGGCTATGCTTTTTTTGTCGGACTGATGCTGCTCATCAAAGCCGTCTATAGCTACCACAGCAGTAAGATGAGTTTTTTCCAGGAAGGATACCTGGATTATGTAATGCTGTGTATCGGGCACCTGTTCTATATGCTGTTCATCCAGCGTTATCTTGCCACAAAGCGCAATCATCCTTTCCTGCATAAGCTGTACAATTTCGGGATCCTGCTACTGGTATTTTCGATCACGGTTTTCAGTATCGCTCATTTTTTTACTGACTATTACGCCATCGAAAAACATGTGGAGAATATCACCAAAGTATTGTTGCTGGTAATGGTACTGATCTTCTGTGTCTACAGTTTAAAGAGATGGAAGAATAAACTGCTCCGGTTCCTGTTCTGGGGTAACCTCTTCCTGTTTGTATTCGCGTTAATGTCCCAACTCATCATCAGCTTTGAACTGATCCCCAGATCCTACCCGTATATCTTCCGGTCCGCAGTAGTACATTATGAAATGGGATTACTCCTGGAACTCGTCTTCTTCCTTGCAGGTCTTAACTATAAGAACAGGCGCCAGCTGATCGCATCAGCGCGTGAGCGGGAACGATTGAAAGCGGAGAACCAGATGAATGAATACGAAAAGGAAATTGCTGTCTATAAAGCACAACAACAGGAACGGGAACGGATCTCCGCAGACATGCATGATGAGCTGGGTTCCGGCATGACAGCCATCAGGCTGATGAGTGAGATCGCGCGTAACAAGATGAAGGAAAATACTCCGGTAGAGATCGAAAAGATCTCACATTCAGCAGACGAAGTACTGAACAAGATGAATGCGATCATCTGGAGTATGAATAGCGGCAACGACACCGTTGACAATCTCGTATCCTATATCCGCGCCTATGCGATCGAATACTTTGAATACACTCCGATCGATTGCAGGATCCAGACACCTGATGAGATTGAGCCAATGGAACTTACCGGCGAAAAACGCCGCAACGTGTTCCTTTGCGTGAAAGAAACCTTGAACAATGCACTGAAACATTCAAAAGCAACTGAACTGCGGATCGACATCACTATAAACACTGCACTTATCATCGTTATACGCGATAACGGAGTAGGGATCATTACAGACAAAGTACGCCAGTTTGGAAACGGCCTAAAGAACATCGCTAAAAGAATGGAAAGTATCGGCGGCACTTATGAGATCAAAAATGAAGAAGGCACCGTAACAACATTAAAGCTTCCTTTGGAGGCTCACTAAAGGAACGAGAGAGAGAAATCAACCATCATGAAAGTGAGTAAGCGGAACATGCCATTGATTACCGGCTGGAGGTGCCCGGGGAGCTGAACAAACCTCTGCAGCAATAATACCATTACCAGACTTTCAACATTCGATTAGTTCAGGTTCCCGCTGAATACGCAGATCCTGTTAGTTTTTCTTTAGAAATTATCACAGATCCTCTGCAAAGGGCCTGTATAAAAAGGCGCGGATCGTGCAGATCATCTCCGCCATCGGAAATGATCTGCGCAATCCGCGCTGACAAAATATAGAACGGTACGTTAGCAGGATGACACTTCTTTCCTATTAAAGTAAGATCCACGTCATCTGCCGGAACCTGCGTCATGTCTGAAGAAAGGATGTGATCATTTACTTCACAATCTTCATTGCCGACAAGAAGAACAGCACCCACCCCGCAATGAAAAACAATCCCCCGATCGGCGTAATGATCCCGATCTTCGACAGTCCCACTTGTTCTGTAGCTTTGATCACTGTCAACAGATAAAGCGAACCGGAAAACAAGAGTATTCCTGCAAGAAAGCAAAATCCCGCCCACTCCATCAGGTTCTGCGAGCTTGTTTTCTCGAAAACAATTGCCGCGAGCACCAGTGCCAGCGCATGATACATCTGGTATTGGACCCCCGTTTGAAAAGTGGTCACCGTTTCAGGAGGAACCATCTCTTTCAACTTATGCGCCCCAAATGCGCCAAGGATCACAGCAATACCTCCGAGCAAACTCCCGGACAATAAGAATGATTTATGCATGAAATATTTTTTCGATGATCTGATCCAGCGAAGTATCCTCATCATCTTCGATAAAGACCTTCGCCTGTTCGTAATAGATCTTACGGTCAGAGAATTTCCGGACGATGAAATTATTCAACTGCGCATCACTAAGATCGCGCAATAACGGACGATGCTCTCTCTCCTTTTGCAGCCGTTTGAACAGAACCTGCAAGGGCGTATTCAGCCATACCGTCACGCCCGACTGATTCATATACTCTATATTATTGAAATAACAGGGCGCACCACCACCACAAGCCATTATAAACGAGGCATGACTTTCCGTAATGATATTCAGTACCTCTTTCTCCTTTAACCGGAATATTTCTTCCCCTTCTTCGGCAAAGATCTCATTGATCGATTTCCCTTCGGAATTCACGATCTGCTCATCCAGATCAAAGAACGGCAAATTCAGCTTCTGGCTCAATTGCCTTCCGCGATGGGTTTTACCCGAGCCCATAAAGCCGATGAGGAATATCTTCATACTTATAACCTTAGTAGTTTGGTCGTTAGCCGTTGTCCGTTCACCGTTGACCGATCAAAAGAAAACCGCACTGCTATTCATTACCGAAAGCGAAAGCAAGTCATTCTGCCCCGACAACGAATCACTTGAACGCGTTCATCCCTGTCACATCCATCCCCGTGATCAGCAAATGAATATCATGAGTACCCTCATAAGTGATCACGCTTTCAAGGTTCATCATGTGGCGCATAACCGGGTATTCGCCGGTAATGCCCATTCCGCCAAGCATCTGGCGCGCGTCACGGCAAATATTGGTAGCTACTTCGCAGGCATTGCGTTTGGCCATACTTACCTGTTGCGGCGTTGCCCTGCCTTCACTCATCAGCACACCCAGTCGCCAGTTGAGCAATTGCGCTTTCGTTATTTCGGTTACCATTTCCGCAAGCTTCTTTTGCTGGAGTTGGAATCCGCCGATCGGGCGGCCAAACTGTTCGCGTTCTTTGGAGTAGCGAAGTGCTGTATCATAGCAATCCATTGCTGCGCCGATAGCACCCCAGGCGATGCCGTATCGTGCTTTGGTGAGACAACCAAGCGGACCTTTCAGGCCCTGTACATTCGGCAGTATATTTGCCTTTGGCACTTTTACATTATCAAAAACCAGTTCACCTGTTGCCGATGCGCGAAGGCTCCATTTACCATGCGTAGTCGGTGTTGAGAAACCTTCCATTCCGCGTTCAACGATCACTCCTCTCACAATGCCTTGCTCATCTTTTGCCCAAACAACCGCCACCTGTGAAAAGGGTGCATTGCTGATCCACATCTTCGCACCATTCAGGATCACATGATCACCAGCATCGCGGATATTGGTCAGCATGCTGCTGGGATCACTCCCGTGATTGGGTTCAGTCAGGCCAAAACATCCCAGCCATTCACCGCTTGCCAGTTTAGGCAGATATTTATTGCGCTGTTCCTCATTGCCATAAGCATAGATCGGGTACATCACCAGGGAACCCTGTACCGAAGCGGTTGAACGAACGCCGCTATCTCCCCTTTCCAGTTCCTGCATCATCAAACCGTAAGAGATATAATCCAGTCCGCCTCCGCCATATTCCACCGGAACTGTCGGACCAAAGCAACCAAGATCTCCCAGTTGTTTTACGATCTGTTCAGGGAATTCCGCCTTCTGCGCATAATCCTCTATGATCGGCGATATTTCTTTTTTTACATAACTACGAACGGATTCACGGATGAGCTTTTGCTCTTCTGTCAGTAATTCATCTACATTAAAATAATCCGGGCTGTTGAACAGGTCTGTACGGGCTGCCATGCAATCGGGTTTTAATTTGAGCAAAGGTAGGGGAAATGGACGGCGCTATGGCAATGGCAGAACCTCTGATATCCAGGCAGATGACCGGTAGCCGATCTCCGCACTTTTCAGCGGAAGTACTTACACAACAGCAGGCATGAACCTGATTGAAATAACAGGGCTAATGACACGTAGGCCCGAAACCGGATGACTTATTCCAATCGGATTTACTTTCCCATCCATTCTTTAAATTCAGTTGCCTTTTCCCGGCTGATCAGGACTTCTTTGTCGGTGGCTGGCTGCAGATCGAGCTTGAGCTTGCCATTAAAAAAATTATGGATCTGCGCTACTGCTTTAATATGGATCAGGAAGGCCCTGTTTGCCCGGTAAAATTGTTGCGGATCAAGCATCTGTTCCAACTCTTCAATGGTATAGTCCAGCACAAACTTTTGCTTATCACGGCAGATAAAATAACTTAGCCTGCCCTCGGCGTATAGGTATGCAATATCCGAGGTTTCGACACTCAACAGCTTCTGTCCCTGTTTGACCAGGAATCGGGAACGGAAGGTTTTAACCTGCTGCTGCTTGAGTTCATTGATCAGATGCGTGATATCAAGCGATGGAGCCGAGAACTTTTGCTGCCATGCCTGGTATTTATCCAGCGCATTCTTTAGCTCTTCTTTTTTGATCGGCTTCAGCAGGTAGTCTACGCTATTCACTTTGAATGCCTGAAGCGCATACTCATCATAAGAAGTTGTGAAAATGACCATACTTTTGATCGTAACATGGTTGAAGATCTCGAAACTCTGGCCATCCGTCAGTTCTATATCCATAAGGATGATATCGGGATGCTTGTTTTCCATCAGCCATTCCACGGATGATTTGATGCTGCGGGTATTCCCGACGATCTCAATGGAATTGTCAATTGCTTTCAGCAACCGCATCAGCTTCTCCGCACCTAATTGTTCGTCCTCTATAATGAGTACTTCCATATCAATCCTTATTTTTTATTAATGGTAAAACGACCCTGAATTCATCAGCGGTTTCGCTGACCTCTATATCCGGGTAATTCAACAGACGGTATTTCGCAATGATATTGCTCAGGCCGACCTTATTTGAAATTACCGTCTTATTCTTTTTCTGCAGATTATTGCTAACGATCAGCTTTCCTTCTTCTGTAAACACCCTGACGGTTAACGGCATATCCGGGTCAACTATATTATGTTTGACGGCATTTTCAATCAGCAACTGAAGTGTCATGGGCGGCAACAGGCAATCCCGAAATGGCTCCGCGACAGAAACCTCGGGCCTGAACCCTTCCCCGAATCGTGTCTTCAGTAAAAGATTGTATGATGAAACAAACTCGATCTCTCTTTGTAAGGTCGTCAGCTGCTCTTCATTGCTGCGCAACAGGTAACGATATACCCGACTCATCTCCTCGACAAACTCTTCCGCTTTTTCAGGATCTGTTGCGATCAGTGAGGATAAAGAATTCAGGCTATTGAACAGGAAATGCGGATTTACCTGTTCTTTTAACGAATCGAACTGCGTTTGCAACTGCTCTTTTTTCAACTGTTCCGCTTCAAGCTGCGAAACCCTGATACGTCTGAAAGATGATTCCGTTTCATAGATGGCCTGGTTGACAATGGTAATAATGGCCGAGGCAATCAGGCAACGCAGCCAGCTTGTAAAGGTGAATTCAAATCCCAGTAAATGGAAGTTACCATAAAGCCAGCACAAAAAAGTGATCAGCATCGCCACGAGTGTCAGGTTAATACTTGTAAAGACTACAACACGTTTCAAAGCCTGCCGGTGAGATGGATACAGTTGCAGCATTTTATTGCCGATCATTCCCTGGACGACCCAAATGCCAAACATGAATACAAGCGTGAGCAGCGATGCCGTGGCAAAGTTGACCAGGCTGGCAAAATAAACGCCTCCCAGCATGGAATAATTTATCACAAGCATTGTTGGAGGTATCAGAACTACCATCAATAAAATATCGGTCCTGGTGGGAGGTTTCGGGCGCATTTGATCAAATATGATTGAAAATACTGCTTTTAGAATACTCTCCCATCACAGCCTGTTTGTTAGATTAAAGAAACGATGTTTGGTCTCTCGGGAACAATAGTTCCTTCAGCAATATTTTGAACTTCCTACCACCTTACCTGCATGTTTTCTACGGGAAGAATAAACGCCGGGTAAACAGGTACGGAGCCTCGCACGAACACCGGGCTCTTTATCAGGTACTACTTTTTCTGTATCGCCTTGATCCACTCCTGTGCAAAAGCCCTTGCAGGTTCCACCACTTCCCTCCCGGCACGGAAGGCCATTTTCCATCGGTCGCTCTTCCGTTCATACTCCCTGTTCTCGAAATATTTCTTACCGTTCTTTATAAAAAGTTGTGCGTCAAAATCTATATCGCCGGTTTCATTAAGGAATTGCTGCAGCCGCATTTTGATAAAATGCAGATGATCAGACGGATATTTAGCTTCCCAGTCCGCCATACTCTTTGCATGAAGCTCATCCCGGCTTTTTACCATGGCGGGGTAACCTTTCCGGTAATTCGCAATAGTCCTGTTCTCCGGATCCTGTGCCTGCAGTTGTTGCTTGCGCATCGATTCCAGTGTTTTCTCCAATACCGGTTTCGTTGCAGCATCTGCTTTTTTCAATTTTGTTTCGAGATCTGCTATGTTCTTTTTCAAAATATCTACCGTTTCCTGCTGCATGGACTCCGGCGTTTTGATGGCCTCCATGTGCGGCTTCTTTTGCTCACGCAGATTGTTATATTCTTTAATGAACGATGGTCCGGTCACATATTGTTTGGTATATTTCAGCAGGTCCAGAGCAACCGCTGCCCGATCGCCGCGAATAATATTATTGAAGTTCTTTACGCCATAACCATCTATATAGCCATCCAGCATCCCATTACCGATCTTTATATCGGCATCTGCTTTATTAATCCCAAGCTGTTTGAGGAAATCTCCCGCCATATTCCTTTGGAGGGAAAAAGAAGAAAATAAGACGGCAAGGCCACACAAGACCCCAACAACGGCAACTCCACTGATCGTTTTGATTGATTGTCGCTTCATGATACAATTTTTGGAAAGGTTTAATGATTTGTTTGTTGATGCGAATATCGATCGCCACATAGCCGGCGGAAATACATCCTGTCATCAAACGGAGAAAAACAGGGATCAGGCAACCGAAGCACTGCTGCACCGCCCAAATGACTTTGCATGCCCCTGCCTCAGCCTTCTGCTGATAGGCAGATCAGGGCGCAGATTGGCAGGTCATTCTCTTTTAACGGACTTTCTGCGCATCTGCGTTCCTTATATCTGCGAAAATCTGCGGGAACGCTATGCCAGGCAAATAAGTGAATACGTCAACTCTCAGTAGAGACTTCATGCTCACGAACTACTGCCTTGCGCAGGCATTCCTCCGTTTCATAACATGCTTACTTCCGCCCCCTGCAACCTCGCTCTAATTTGCACCCGCAATCATTAAACCTCCTACTATGTTCAAGAAATGGATCTTTCTATGCCTGGCAATTGCGCCCGCTATATGTTCAAATGCCCAGCAAACCACCAATGCCACTACTATCCCGGATTATGAGCAGCTCAAAAACATGACGCCTGCCCAACTCGAAGCATTCAAGAAAAAGATGCTTAAGGATGCCACGGACAAAGCGACGGCTCTTTCTGTTCAGCATAACATTCCGCTGAAAACCGATCTGCTCTCCCCCGGTGAAATCAAAGCTCCTGTGAAAGACATTGAAAGTCTCCGGCTTCTCCCTTCCCAACCGCCAACAAGAGCAGAGATCGTCAGTTCCCTGAAAGCTTCTTCCGAACAGATCCGCCAGGGCATCCCGGCACCGAAGCTGGAAGAGATCAAACAAAAAGTCAGTACTCTTTCCGTTGAAGAGATCAATAACCAGTCGATCGCCTCCTTTTATACCGATGACCCGGCAGGTGCTGTTGCCATGATGCTGGAAGCATCCGCAAAAGCACCGGATTCGCTGTTATTACTGAATAACCTTGGTGCCATGCTGAACATTAGTGGTGTGGAACATAAAGGAATTCCTCTCCTCATGCATTGCCTGCAAAAGATCCCGAACAGCAGCACATTGCTGAATAATATCGGGCAGGGATTTATGGCTCTGGGTGATATGCTTAAAGCCGCCGAATACTTCAATCAATGTCTTTCGATCGATTCTTTGAACATCGAAGCCAATCACAGCATGGGTATGCTTCATTACTTTAAGAAAGAGTACAACACCGCTATGGCCTATTTCGAACAGGAGATGAGTATCGCTATGCGAAGCAGCACCCTGGCGATGGCGTACAGAATGGGAAAGAAGCCAAACCTCCGCGGGATCATGCAGCGCAGGCAACAACGAAGCGGCAGGCCCCAGAAAGATCACTTCGAAGAGATCACCATGGGAAAGTTTTCTTTCCCTTCTTTACCCGGCTCTGCTGATGCGATCGTGAAGGATCGATATTTCTATAATGTTTATGCGGCCTCGATACAAGCCGAGCAGCTAAGCTGGATGCAGCACGCGACACAGATCTCTGTCGGATACACAACCGCACAGGGAAACCAGCATCATGGTCTCTATACAGAGTTGGTGAATGCCATGCTGGATGAGCTTCAGGAAGAGTTCACCCCGGAATACCTGGCCACATTTTCCCAATCGGATCGCGATCATCTGCTTAGTATGGTCACAGATGATATGAACCTGTTGAATCAATTGAAGCAGCCTCCGCCTCCCGAAGGAACCCGGGTTGAAGCGCAGGAAGCATATGAGATCAAATTCTGCAGGGAAAGACTCAAACCGGTTGCCGATAATATGGCCTATCAGCTTTCGTCATTCATACAACCTCTTGTCAGGAAAGGCGAAGGACGATGGAAAGCCTATATCAATCAACTGGTAGATATTGTTCAGCTCGACCCCAGTCCCGGCAACCAGGCGCTGGTATATAATGCCGTTGCGGGATACTTCAGCTTTCTTTCAGTATCCATGGTGAGTTTTCCGGCCTGGGAGATCGTCAGCATGCTGCCCAAATGTTACAGCCCTAAAACGAACGAAGAGGTCGACAGCCTGATCGAGGCTGACAAGAACTGGAAATTGCAATGTCCATCATGGTTGAATGCGCAGGCTAAGATCGGGACCGTTTCTGTGAAGATCGATTGTGACAAATACGCAATCGAGGCCGGCGAAAGTTTAGTTGGTGGTTACGAACACGAGTTCAAAACCGGCAGATCAACCCTGCTGCTTGGCCCCGGCACAAAGGCCGAATTCTTCGGGCTCACCGCTAAAGTAAAAACGCAGGCCTTTCTCACATTCGACAAAAACAACCAATTCGCCGACTTCGGTGTCAGGAACAGCGCTTCGGTAGGCATCTCCAAAACACCCATCAATCTTGGCGGAGGTATTCAGCTGGGTGGCAACCTTGCCAGCATCGAAGCAACCAGCAGCATCAGCATCAACGGAGGATACCAGCAAAACGCAAAGGCAAACGGCATCTTCAAAAGGCTTCTTCCTAAAAAATAATTCTCCTAATCAAAACATCATTACCTGAATAATTAAAATCAATTTTATGCTCTTAAAGAACATTATCTATTCTCTGACCTGTCTTTCTTTTTCCGTCGTGATCGGCGCAGCCATTTACGAACACATTGCCGTAGTGCCACAATGGTCCGCCGGGCCTCCTTTGTCACTCAGCATGTTCCAGGGTAAATACGGGCTCAACCCCACTCCTTTCTGGAAAAGCATTCACCCGGTTACTATGATCCTGTTACTGATATCTATTGTATTATTCTGGAGCACAGAAAGAAGAACCTGCATGCTGATCACTTCCGCAGGCTATGTGGTGGTGCTGATCATCACCTTCGCCTATTTTGTCCCGCAGTTGGTAACGATCACTGGAAGTGCTTATTCAGAACACATCGATGAAGTGCTGACAAGGAAAGCTGCCTTATGGGAAAAACTTAGCCTGGTGAGATTATCATTCCTGATTATGCTCGCAATAACATTATTCATGGGGTTGACGATCGCATCTTCGAATATTCGCGTCCCCAAAAATCTTCCCGAATACACCAATTGAAAGTGAGTACTTTTTGCTCTTTCTTCCGTCAGCCATCATTTTTTAATACTCTTATCAGCTCTTTTACTTTGATAAGACTTGACTTTTCATCACATGATCATTTGAATCTTGTTATAAAACAGGTAAGGTTTCTGTTATCTATTCATTCTTTGGCAAGCTGACAAAAAATTAAAAGATTGTTTGAAAGAAGAACTCTTCAAAAACATCAGACGTAACTACTCATGAATGAATCTAATAACTAAAAAAACAACAACTACCAGTAAAAAAACATTTAACTTGTAGTAACCAAACCTACCTAACATGCGAAAGTTCTTCCTCTTTCTTTTAAGCATCACCACCCTGTTTGCCTGTAACAGTACTACAGAAAATGCACCCGTCGCCACAGGCTCTCCCAAATATGATCTCAATGCAGATACCTCGGTATACAGCGGTGAAATGAAACGATACTGGCTCGTGCTTTTGAAATCAGGAAACAACCGATCCCAGGACAGCGCCAGCGCGGCAAAGATCCAGTCGGCGCATATGGCCAATATCAACCGTCTCGCAAAAGAAGGGAAACTCATTATGGCCGGGCCTATCGGTGCAGAAGCCGATCTTCGTGGCATCTTCATTATGGATGCAAAAGATTCAACGGAAATTGAGGCACTCGTGAATACCGATACTGCAGTGATCACCGGGAGATTAAAAATGGAATATTATCCGTGGTGGAGTGAGAAAGGTAAATTCATTTTCAAATAATACTAAATAAAAATCGCTACGGATATAGACATATTGCATCCGTAGCGATCAAATTTTTAAACAAGTCATTTCTTTCCCAGATACCCTGCCATCTCCTCCTGGTACCCTTTCGCCACCGCCTTCGCCGCCTCCGCAAAATCTTCTTTCGAAGATGCATAGATCACCGCACGGCTGGCATTCACCAGTATCCCAACATCCTGATTCATTGCTTTTTCAGATATCTCTTTCAAGCTTCCACCCTGCGCACCAACTCCGGGAACAAGGTAGAAATGATCAGGTGTATGTTTGCGGATATTGATAAACTCATCAGCTTGCGTGGCACCCACTACAAACATCAGGTTATCGGGACTGCCCCAACCGCTTACGGTCTTCAATACTTTCTCATAAAGTAACTCACCACCGGCTTGTTGCAATTCAAAATCAGCAGCACCTTTATTGGAAGTTAACCCAAGTACGATTGCCCATTTGCCTTCATATTGTAAAAATGGCTTTACACTATCTTCTCCCATGTAAGGAGCAACGGTTACAGAATCGAATGGCAGTGCAGAGAAGAATGCTTTTGCATATTGATCGGAAGTATTTCCTATATCACCGCGTTTTGCATCGGCGATAGTGAAATGATCTTTACCAATGTAATGAACCGTTTTCTCCATTGCCTCCCAGCCTTTCAGGCCCAGCGCTTCATAGAAAGCCGTGTTGATCTTGTAGGAAACACAATGATCACGGGTGGCATCAATGATCGCTTTGTTGAAAGCAAATACAGGATCTTTTTCTGATAAAAGATGTTGCGGGATCTTCTCAATATCTGTATCCAGACCAACACACAAGTATGATTTCTTGAGACGGATCTGTTCTATAAGCTGCTGACGGTTCATAATTCGGCAAAAATAAGTGATTCAGAGAGATCTGGAAATATGAATGGCGTAATAGTATCGCGAAGGACGCAAAGAGACCGCAAAGGGCGCTAAGATATCTTTGCGCACTTTGCGATTCCTCTGCGTTCTTTGCGATACTCCTCCTACGCCATTCGAACTAAGCAATGCGCCCATCAAACGAGATCGCCCTATCCAGCGCATCCGCAAATCTCCAGACCTCTTCAAACGTATTATACAATGCCACCGGCGCCAGACGGATCACATCGGGTTCCCGCCAATCCACCATAAAGCCCTGTTTGATCAGTTGATCATAGATCTCCCGCCCACGCGTTTTCATCAGCATTGATACCTGGCAACCATGCTCACGCTCCGCTTCAGGCGTGATGAACTGTATCACTGCAGGCTCTACGGCATTATTGATCCGGTTCAACATAAACCAGAGATAGTTATTCAACTGTTTCCGCTTCGCCTGGATCTTCTCCCACCCCGCAGCTTCTATGAGATCCAGTGAAGAACGAAGGGTTGCATACATCAGGAACGGCGGTGTACTCAACTGCCAGCCTTCCGCACCAGACATCGGCACAAAGCCTTTCTCCATTTTAAAACGGGTCGCTTTATCATAGCCCCACCATCCCGCAAAGCGTGGCAGCTCTTCAGCAAAATTCTTTTCGTGAATGAACACACCACCAATTGCACCGGGGCCGCCATTCAGATACTTATAGCAACACCAGCAGGCAAAATCAACATTCCAGTCGTGCAGTTGCAATTCAATATTACCAGCGGCATGAGCGAGATCAAAGCCCACTTTCGCCCCCGCTTTTTTCGCCGCAGCAGCAATGGCTTTCATATCGAATACCTGTCCTGTGTAATAATTGATACCACCGAATAAAACCAGTGCCGTTTCATCCGCATATTTCTCTATTGTTGCAATAATGTCTTCCGTCCGCAAAGTAAACTCCCCCTCACGCGGCGCTACTTCTACCACCGCATCCTGTGCATCAAAGCCATGGTGCTTTACATGTGTTTCAAATGCATACTGATCACTCGGAAATGCTTTTGCTTCGCAAATGATCCGGAAACGTTTTTGGGTAGGGCGATAGAAACTCACCAGCATCAGGTGAAGGTTCACCGTCAGTTGATTCATTACTACGACTTCCGAAGGCTTTGCACCTACCACCTTTGATAGTGTACCGGTCAATTTATCATGATAATCCATCCACGGTTCTTCCGCATGGAAGAATGACTCTACACCCAGACTTGCCCAGTCATCCAGCACTTTCTGCATGTATTCTTTTGCAGCCTTTGGTTGCAATCCCAATGAATTTCCCAGGAAATAAACCAATTGCTTCCCGTCTTTTTCCGGAATGATGAACTGATCACGAAAACCTTTCAGCGCATCCTGCTGATCCAGCGAACGGGCAAAATCAAGATCTGTTTGAAATGGCATAGCTATTATTTTGAGAAGATATTTTAAAAGGCACCGGTATTACCGCCATCAACAGGGAGGTTAACACCATTTACATATGACGCAGCGGGTGAGGCAAGAAAGGCGGCTACCGAAGCGATCTCTTCCGGCTCACCAAACCGTTTCGCCGGAATCTGCTGTTGCATTTTTTTGGACAATTCTTCTTCACTCAGGCCCTGCTTTGCTGCATTACTCGTGATCAGGCTTTCCAGTCTTTTTGTTTTGGTAAATCCCGGCAAAATATTATTGACCGTTATACCCCAGGCAGCTACTTCATTAGCCAGTGTCTTTGCCCAGCCTGCCGTTGCCGCGCGGATCGTGTTTGACACACCAAGATTCGCGATCGGGATCTTTACTGAAGTGGAAACAATATTGATCACGCGGCCATATCCGGATTCTTTCATTCCCGGCAATACAGCTTGCGCCAGTTGCTGGTAATTGATGATATGCTGACTGAATGCATTCGCAAACGCGTCAGCAGAAGCTTCTGTGATCGGCCCGGGAGCAGGGCCACCTGTATTATTCACCAGGATATGGACGGTATTTTTTTGCGTAACTTCTTCAATCGCTTCTTTCACTGCCTGGTTGCTGGAAAAATCCACTACGCGGTACTCATGCGCTTTCTCACCGCCTTCCAGAGAAGCAACCGCTTCTTTGAGCGCGTCTTCATTCCTGGCGAATAAGATACATTGCGCACCAGCCTGTGCGAATGCTTTGGCAATGGCGAGACCAATACCCTGTGTACTACCGCAGATCACGGCGGTTTTTCCTTGGAGTGAAATATTCATGTTGTAAAAGTATCGCAAAGGACCCAAAGGAAACGCAGAGGGCGCTAAGGATATTATGATCTTAGCGCCCTCTGCGTTTACCTGGAGAGCTTGGCGATATCTACGCAAGACGATATAAACCCTGCGACTATCAGAATACTTTTCCTTTTCGTGCCTGCATCATTTTCCCGATCACTTCCGCGTCGCCACCCTGCTCTTTCAATTTCCCTGTAATATTATCATAACTCTTTTCATCCCTGTTCTGACTCAGCTTGAATACATGATCAACCGCCGTCACTTCGATCTCAAATGCCACGATCGCTTTTGCCATTTTCTCTACGTACTCCTCACTCAGGTCTTTAAAATTCGCCCCGGAGTAAGGATTATTCTCAAAATGATCTGTTGTCCGTTGCAGCACATCCAGCAAAGCCTGGTGATCGAGGAAGCGGATCAATCCTTTCGCATGCACACTGGTGTAGTTCCAGGTGGATCCCTGCCGTTTATCTTCATACCAGCTTGCGCTTACATAAGTATGGGCGCCTGTAAAAACAGCCAGTACGTTCGGATTCTGTTCAAAAGCGAGATGATGGTCTGTTTTCTTCATGATGTGACCGGACAGGAAGAGTTTCCCTTCTTTTTCATCAATAAACACCGGCACTTGTGTGGCTACGGGTTTATTCTCTGCATCACAGCCGGATAAGAAAACAAAAGGATGGGCCTTTGCAAAGGCGATCACTTCAGCGGGGTCCTGTTCTTTGAAGTAGGATAGGTTGTACATGAGACGAAGATAAGAAATGGACTGCGGACGATGGGGTTCGTAATATGAATCGTAGTTGACTGGCGTAGGAGTATCGCAAAGGACGCAAAGGGAACGCAAAGGGCGCTAAGATATCTTTGCGTGCTCTGAGACCCCTTTGCGTCCTTTGCAGTTCCTTACGTCCTTTGCGATTCCTTTGCGTCTTTTGCGATTCCTTTGCGTCCTTTGCGATTCCTTTGCGTCCTTTGCGATACTCTTACGCCAATCGGATAGAAAAACCTACCCAACTACCTCAACGAGCTTTTCCGTCGACATGTTCGCATTTCTCATCGAAACCCCTCTCACCACATGCGCTGCAAATTCTTTAAAAGCCTGTTTTGTGATCTCGTCATCACTCACCATGATCGGCACCCCCTGGTCGCCACCTTCACGGATGCTTTGCACGAGTGGGATCTGTCCCAGGAACGGGAGATCATATTCATCAGCAAGACGTTTCCCGCCTTCCTTTCCGAATATATAATATTTATGATCCGGCAATTCGGCCGGAGTGAAATAGCTCATGTTTTCTACCAATCCGATCACCGGCACGTTCATCTGTGCCTGGCTGAACATCGCGATACCTTTTTTCGCATCCGCGAGTGCCACATCCTGCGGCGTGGTCACGATCACTGAACCGGTTACCGGAACGGTCTGCATCAGCGTGAGGTGGATATCGCCGGTGCCGGGAGGCATATCCACAACGAGATAGTCAAGCTCGCCCCAGTAAACATCCGTCACAAACTGTCGGATCGCACTGCTGGCCATCGGGCCACGCCATACCACGGCATTCTTTTCATCCACCAGCAAACCGATACTCATCAGTTTTATGCCGAATTTCTCCAGCGGAACGATCATTCCCTTTCCTTCCACTTCCACCATCATCGGACGATCGCCACGTACACCAAACATGATCGGCACACTCGGTCCATAAATATCCGCATCCATCAACCCCACTTTCGCACCGCCTGAAGCAAGCGCCAGTGCCAGGTTGGATGAAACGGTCGACTTGCCCACTCCCCCTTTTCCACTTACTACGGCAATAATATTTTTCACTTTTGGCAACACCGTGCCGGGGTCATTCCTTTTGGAGGTCGTATTAGCTGTAAACTTAACATTAACGGCTGCATCCTTATTGACCAGTAATTTCACTGCATTGATACAGGCATTCTTGATCATGTCCTTCATCGGACAGGCAGGAGTGGTCAACACCACGGTGAAGGAAACGAAATTTCCCTCTATCTGTATGTCCTTCACCATATTCAGGGTCACAATATCCTTTCCCAGGTCGGGTTCCTGAACATTTGAAAGGGCTTCCAGTACTTTTTCTTGCGTCATTTTCAAAGCTTATGTTAAAATGGAATCGAGCTGCAAAGGTAAACACTTGTAAAGCTAATTTGTTGACAGATTTACATAACTAGTCCTTATTTTTAGGCCGTGAAGAAACTTATACAATACCTGGCAATTGCTGCCTTTTTTACAGTACCCGCCACCGCAAAAGCTCAGTTCGAAACAGCCAGAGACTCTGTGGTTCAATTATATGGAGTAGTCATGACCGCAGACAGCCTGGTGGGCATCCCGGCAGTGAGTGTAACGATCAAAGGCCAGAACCGTGGTACACTGACCAATGACCAGGGTGTATTCTCGATCGTCGTATTAAAAGGCGATGAGATCGAATTCTCCCACGTGAGTTATAAGCCTAAGCTGATCACGATCCCAAAATCTCTGGAAGGAAATCAGCATAGTGTGATCCAGCTGATGGTAGCCGATACCGTTTATCTTCCCGCGACGATCATCAAACCCCGCCCGACACCCGAGCAGTTTGCGCGTGACTTTGTCGGCACCAAAGTGCCGGATGACGATATTGAGATCGCCCGACAGAATACAAGCGAAGCCAAGCGTCGCGTACTCCTGAGAACCGTTCCGGGAGATGGCCGCGAAGCTACCAGCATCCAGTTCCGCAACGTTGCCAACCGCGCCGTTTACCAGGGACAGGTTCCTCCGATGAATATCTTCAATCCTGCCGCCTGGGCGGATTTTATTCAGAGCTGGAAAAGAGGAGATTTTAAGAATAAGTAAGGTCATTCGGAGAGGTTCGATGGCCGATGAACGATGGCCGATGGCCGAGTTTCTCCAGAATCATAAAAAATTATACAGAAGCCCTCCCACATCGGAGGGCTTCGACTTTTTAGTAAGAATACATTCCGAGGTCCGGCCACCGGCCATCGTTCACCGGCCATCTTTCATCGGCCATCGGTCATCGGCCATCGGTCATCGGTCATCGGCCATCGGCCATCGGTCATCAAACCTTCCACTCGCTTTTCCTCCCAAAGACATTATTTTTGCGAAAATCAAATTGCTATATGATCAATACTGTCTCAGTTATCGGAGCCGGCACAATGGGAAATGGAATTGCCCATGTATTTGCGCAACATGGGTTCCGCGTGAACCTGATCGATGTCTCGCAACCTCAGTTGGACAAAGCGATCGGAACGATCACTAAAAACCTCGACAGGCAGTTGGCGAAGGGTGGCATCACGGAAGAAGCAAAAGCACAAACGCTGGCGAATCTTACGACTATGACCAGCTTTGAGGGTTTGAAAGATGCTCAACTGGTAGTGGAAGCTGCCACGGAGAATATTGAGCTGAAGTTGTCCATCTTCAAACAGATCGATGAAGTGGCACCGGCTGGCTGCATACTGGCAACCAATACTTCCTCCATCTCGATCACAAAAATAGCTGCAGCGACGAAACGTCCGGAACAGGTGATCGGCATGCACTTTATGAACCCCGTCCCTGTAATGAAACTGGTGGAGATCATCAATGGCTATGCTACAACAAAAGAAGTAACGGACACTATAACCGAATTAAGCAGAAAACTCAATAAGATCCCCTGCGTGGTGAATGATTACCCGGGGTTCATCGCTAACCGGATACTGATGCCAATGATCAATGAAGCCATTTACAGCTTATATGAAGGTGTCGCGGGCGTTGAAGAGATCGATACGGTGATGAAATTGGGAATGGCGCATCCGATGGGACCATTACAACTGGCCGACTTTATCGGCCTAGATGTTTGCCTCTCTATTCTTGAGGTATTGCATAAAGGTTTCGGTAATCCCAAATATGCTCCCTGCCCGCTGCTGGTAAACATGGTCACAGCAGGTAAACTTGGCGCAAAATCGGGAGAAGGATTTTATACATATACACCGGGCAGTAAAGACCTGGTGGTGAGTAGAAGATTTTCTTAGCAGATAGGTAGCAGTGGGGGGGCGTAGGAGTATCGCAGAGGACGAAAAGGAGTCGCAGAGAACGCAAAGACTTCTTAGCGCGCTTCGCGACTCCTTAGCGTACTTTGCGATACTCCCCTGGCGTACTTTGCGATACTCCTACGCCTCCAACATAAAGCCGCCCCCATTTCTCCGGTTAACCTTTTTACTTTATGTTTATAGCCAATAAAGAAGTAACAGTTGTCTACAGAACTCTATCACACTCATCCGCGCTTCCGGAACAATTTTGACTTCCTCCGGCTGTTCACAGCGGTCTATGTGGTGATGTTGCACTCCTACGGGTTAACCGGCCAACTGGATAATGAGCCTCTCCGCTCCTGGGGCTCCACTACTTTCAATTTCTCTTTTGTAAGACTTAGCCTATTTTTCTGTATCAGCGGCTATCTCGTTATGCAAAGCGCAATGAGGTCCACTGGCCTGGGAGATTTCGCCTGGCGAAGATTATTAAGGATACAACCACTACTGATTGTTGTTACTTTGGTAAGCATATTTATCATTGGACCATTATTCTCGTCTCTCGACATAGCCACCTACTTCAAACAGCTTCAAACCTGGACACATCTTCGCAATATCTTTCCACCTACCGGGATCCAGTACAACCTGCCCGGTGTATTCCAGGCTAATAGTGTTGAAACTAGCGTCAACGGATCATTATGGACACTTGTGATCGAGGAACGCTTATACATTGCCTGCATGATCATCTTCTTCGCCGGATCTACCGGCAAACGGAAAGCCTATATCTTTCTTGCCATTGCTTACAACCTCATTTACATCATCAATACAAATCTTTGGCACTTCTCAGACTCGATCATCATTAACGGGAACGCCGCCTTCTACTCGCTGATGTTTGTCAATGCCGGATTATTGTTTCACCTCAACATAGATTTCCAAAGCCATAAAAAAATCATATGGCTACCTCTACTCCTGTTGCTTACCCTTGCGGCGGCTCACTTTAAGAATTGCTTCTTCCTGTTGATATTTATCGTTCCCTGCCTGGTAATGGAGATCGCATTTTCCCGGTCATTTCTCAACCGGACTGCGCGGTTCGGCGACTTTTCCTATGGCATCTTCCTCTTCTCCTTTCCGGTACAACAATCCGTCATCTCTCTTACCAACGGCAACATTACACCGATACCGCTCTTTGCGATCACCATACTGATCACCCTCCCCCTTGCCGTTTTAAGCTGGCACTTCCTTGAGAAAAAAATGCTCTCATTAAAACACCGTCCATGGTTCAAAAAAATACCCCCGCCTTCCACAAGTAGTGAACCCCGGCACTAATCACTAATGATCAGAATTACATAGAACGCCAGTCGCGCCAGTAAACCTCTCCCGGTATAACGATTTCTTTTAAAAGTTTAAAAGCTCTTACCTCAGAACTTTTCACTTATAACTTTAAAACTTTTAAACCTTTAAACTTTCAAACTAATCTCCACTTACACTCTTCTAAACAGCATAACACCTGCACGCTGGCAGAAACATGGCACTGTTTTGTCACTACTACACCATAAATCCCTTTTTAGCATGCAAACAGCCACAAAGTCTACGTCAACACCCCGTTCGAACGTCTCCGTCCAGGGAATGGGGAGCATTCTCCACAAAGAAGGCGTATTCTTCAGAGTTTGGGCGCCCCATGCGACACAGGTCTTCGTCACGGGAGATTTTAATGAATGGTCGCCAGATACGGCTGAAATGCAGCATGAAGACAATGGTTACTGGGCCATCAATATTCCCGAAGCGAAGCACGGCCAAACTTATAAATACGTTCTGGAAACAGATGCAGGACGGCTTTTCCGCAATGATCCGTATGCAAAAGAAGTGGCTGGCGCAGCTGGAAATTCCGTCATCACCACACCTGATTTCAACTGGGAAGATGAGGGTTTTCAAATGCCTGACTGGAATAAGCTGGTCATATACGAATTGCATGTAGGAACATTCAACCGCAAGGAACAGGATAAGCCCGGAACTTTCTTTGACGTGATCGAGAAACTGGATTACCTCCGTGATCTGGGCGTAAATGCCTTGGAGATCATGCCGCCGGTTGAATTTCCCGGCGCAGTTTCCTGGGGATATAACCCGTCTCACCCTTTCGCCATAGAATCCGAATATGGCGGTATCAATGGTTTTAAAACACTGATCAACGAAGCGCATAAAAGAGGCATTGCGATCATTCTTGACATCGTGTACAACCACTTTGGCCCCGACGATCTGGATCTCTGGCGATTCGATGGATGGAGTGAGAATGATGGCGGCGGCATTTACTTCTACCAGGATCATCGCCGGAAAACACCCTGGGGAGATTCAAGACCTGATTTCGGACGTGATGAAGTGCGGCAGTATATCCGCGATAATGCGATGATGTGGCTTGATGAGTTCAAAGTTGATGGACTGCGCACCGATGCCATCTCCTTTATCAGGAATGTAAACGGCGACGATGACCAAAGCAACGATATTCCGGAAGGCTGGAGCCTGATGCAATGGATCAATAAAGAGATCGCAGAACGGTTTCCCTGGAAGATCACCATTGCAGAAGATATGAAATGCAATGAATGGATCACCCGCGACTGGCAGGATGGTGGCGAAGGATTCGATACGCAATGGGATGCCGCTTTTGTACATCCCGTCAGGCGCGTATTGTCTGCTCCCGATGACCAGGAACGGAATATGGAGGATCTTGCCAAAGCGATCACTTATTCGTATAACAATGACACCTGGCAGAGAGTGATCTATACTGAATCACATGATGAAGTAGCAAATGGTAAAACCCGTGTACTGGATGAGATCTCTCCCGGAGAATCGCATAATTGGTTTGCAAGAAAGAGATCTACACTTGGCGCTGTACTTATATTCACTTCACCGGGGATTCCCATGATCTTCCAGGGACAGGAGATGCTGGAAGACGGATGGTTTTCTGATACAAGGCCCGTCGACTGGAATAAAGGAGGCACTTTCGAAGGCATTGTAAAACTGTATCGTGATCTTATCCAACTCCGCACCAATCAATATGGTCTTACAAAAGGACTCACCGGCCGCCAAACAAAAATACTTTACACCAACGAAGAAGATAATATTATCGCCTTCAGCCGAACAGACCAGGGCGGATCAAAAGACACAACCGTTGTTGTGATCAACTTCGCCAATAAAGAACAGAAAGATCTCATCATTCCTTTTCCTGAGGCAGGTTTATGGAAAATCAGGTTCAATAGTGACTGGAAAGGATATGATGCGGAGTTTCATGACAGCTTTGCATATGATACAGAGACCCTGCATCCCGAAGCTGATGAGGAGGGAAATTTTAATGCGAGAGTTGACCTGGCACCTTACAATGCGATCATTTACTCAATGGATTGATGGTTCCGATAAATGCATTGCGTAGAAGTATCGCAAAGGACGCAAAGGAGTCGCCAAGGGCGCTGAGATATCTTTGCGTTCCTGGCGACTCCTTTGCGTCCTTTGCGATACTTCTACGTTAGCTCAATATTAGTCCGGAAAAGAAATAACGGCAACTCGCCGCTTCATCAGACAGCGCCGACTTCAACGGTCCGGAGATCTTTCAATTTAAAAAGCACCTCATCCAGCCTGTTCTTTGGTATCCCGATCTCCATCATGCAGAACAAAACAGTTTCCTGTTTAACCACCGTACAATCAAAATATTTAACGATCCTCATCACTTCATTCATCTGTGTATAATCAAACTCCAGCCGGTAGTTGATCAGTACCGGTTTCTGCACAAAACGCGTAACCTGTAACGCCAGAGAAGCGGCTGTCTTATACGCATTGATCAGTCCGGGTACGCCAAGCATTGTTCCGCCGTAATATCTCACCACTATCACCAACACATCCGTCAATTGCTTGCTGTCGATCTGACCGAGAATAGGCCGGCCCGCCGTTCCTGAAGGTTCACCATCATCACTTACCCGGTATTGCAAACCGTCAAGTCCCAGCCTGTATGCAAAACAATGATGGGTCGCCTTTGGATGCTCCTTCTTGATATCGGCTAATCTGTCTTTAAAATCGTTGACAGATGTTACCGGGAAAGTATACGCGATAAACCTGCTTCCACGGTCTTTGAATTCCGCCGAAGAAGAAGTTTCCACGGTACTGTAATAATCAGGAGTCATTTATAAGTCTGCTTTAACTGGTTGAAAAATTTGCAAGCGATCGCCTTCCAGAATTATCTCCCTCACCTCACCCGCGTGTTGCAGCACGGGCGCGTTCACTCCGTCACCTGCTGACAAATGTATATTGGTGATCACACGGGCCTCGTCCCATGCGGATGCATCAATGAACGACTGAAGTAAGACCGCGCCTCCCTCGATCAGTACGCTTTGAACATTGAGCGACTTCAGTGCTTTCAGGACCTGCGGCACCAGGTCAGCGCCCTCTTTTAACTGATAGAAATGGATCCCGCGATCTTCATCATCACCATGGCGGTGCTTATTGAATACAATCGTTCGGCTTTCTCCATTGAACAACTTTAGTGACGATGGCAATTTCAGATCCATATCTACCACGAGCCTGATGGGCGACTTGCCCGGCCACAGTCTTGTCGTCAAAGCGGGATCATCCACCATGGCCGTTTTAGTTCCGACAAGAATTGCCTGTTCCTCACTGCGCCATTTATGGACAAGGCGATTGCTGTATTCGTTGCTGATCAGCAGGCGGCGACCAGTCGTACCAATACGCCCATCTGCTGTCTGTGCCCATTTCAATATGATATAAGGGCGATCTTGTGTATGAAAAGTAAAAAAACGTTTATTCAGATCGACGCATTCTTTTTCAAGAATGCCAACAGTCACCTTATGTCCCGCATTGCGGAGCTTCTCGATCCCCTTGCCATCTACCTGTGTAAAAGGATCACGGCAACCGACCATCACTTCAGGGATCTTATGACGGATGATCAGATCTGCGCAGGGCGGCGTTTTGCCGAAATGCGCGCAGGGTTCCAGGGAAACATAGATCACGGAGGATGAGAGCAATGCCTCATGCCCGTTCGAGATCGCATTGTTCACACAATTCACTTCAGCATGTGCCTGTCCATATAACTGATGATAACCTTCGCCGATGATCACGCCATTATGCACGAGCACGGCTCCAACCATGGGGTTAGGGGCTACATTTCCCGCACCCAGCTTAGCCAGCTGAATGCAACGCTGCATAAAGGTTTCGTGTATGTCTAACGGCTGATCAACGTTCATCGGGCGCAAATGTAAATGAATTAAGTTTGCCGTATGACGATACAGGAAGCAAGACGCCACGGAATGCAGCGCCTGAGCGCGATTTATGCCACCGGAGAGGCGTCAACGATCAGCGATTGGGTGATAGAACATATTACAGGAACAAAAGCCCAGGACAGGTATTCAGGGGCTGGAAAAGAGCTGGGGACAGAACAGTCTGTTCTATTGGATCAACTGCTCGAGCGCCTTCTCACCCATGAACCCGTACAATACGTGCTGGGCGAAGCGTGGTTTTCGGGCCTGCGATTCAAAGTCGACCCTAACGTTCTCATTCCCAGGCCGGAAACAGAGGAATTGGTCGAATGGGTGATCGATCATTGCAAATTCCCGCTTGGCGACCTGAACATCCTCGACGTAGGAACAGGCAGCGGCTGTATCGCGATCTCTCTGAAACGCAGGCTCGGCAAAGGAAAAGTCTGGGCATGCGACCTTAGTGCAGGGGCTCTTGCACTTGCCGCTGAAAATGCCCGTACACTTGGCGCGGATGTGCATTTTGTTGAACTCGACTTTTTGTCGGCCGATGCGAGAGCCGCCCTCCCGGCTTTTGATATCATCATCAGCAATCCTCCTTATATCCCTGAGCGGGATAAGTCCGACATGCATTCGAATGTGCTTGGATATGAGCCGCACATGGCACTATTTGTACCGGACGATGATGGACTTCTTTTCTACCGGGCGATTGCTGCGTTCGGGAAAACGCATTTAAAGAAAGATGGGGCTGTTTATGTGGAGATCTATGAGGGCGCAGGGCAAGCAACGCTGGAGCTTTTCCGGGACGCAGGTTATACAGCGGAATTGAAACGGGATATGCAGGGAAAAGATCGGATGATCAGGGGGGTGCTGGATTAGCATGGCGTAGGGGAACGCGGCGGACCGCAACGATACGCGGCGGACGCGGCGAAAATACAAATACAGTCAAGGCTGTTTCCGTTGCGTTCGCTGCGCATCGTTGCGGTCCGCCGCGTTCCCCTATGCCGAGTTGGAAAAATCCAGTCCTCCAAACGGAGACAGCCCCGGGAAGACATCCCGGGGCTGCAAATATTTCTCGAGTAAAATTGAAAGTTTTCTAGTTGATCCGCTGATACTCAATCTTATTCACCAGCTCTCCCTGTGGATTAAAAAAAGCCACCACCAGTTTATCACCACTGATATTCTCCACCGCCCTGTTCTCCACCCTGCTGTTACCACCGGTCCCGCCTTCAAAATGTAAGCTGATAGAACGTTGCTCATTATTGTAAATATAGGTACCATTCCCTCCCGGAACATCTGTAAAAATGGAGAACCTGGAATCTGGATTGAACGTAATAAACTCACGGAAATTGCTGGTAGCCATCCAGTTAAACTGGCCATTGTCCTGTGTATAAACGGATGTACTCATCCATTTACCCACGATCTCGGGAGATAACACTTCGTCTTTGCTCTTCGAGCAGGAAGAAAACAGGCCGATCACGATCAGCAGCGAAAAAAGGTAGCGTATGCCCTTCATTGCAATTGGATTTACAGGGCAAACATAGAGCAGATGGAGGAGATGGGCAATCGTAAATACACTATGTTCGTTGACCGTTGACCGGTGTCCGTTGTCCGCAAATATCTCGTGTAGTAAAAAACCTGCGTATGCGGTACTGGCTGAACAATTTCAATACTGGAATTTTGAACGCTATACCGGATGGCGGTTAACGGGCCGGACAACGGTCAACGAATACCGGACAACGCCTCTATTTCACCACTCCCAACGGCCTCGCTCCTGCGCTCTTCGCCAGCTTCATCACGCGGAAAACTTCACCGTAATAAGCAATGCTATCCGCATTGATCACCACAGACGGCGTATCAACGGTCAGCTGTGCCCGACGGATCTCCTGGATCAGGAAACTGTCCAGCATTGCTGATTCGACGGGTCTTTGACCAACAAAGAACTGCTGATCTTTATTGATGGAGACAACAATATTCTGCTTCGCTTTGGTATCTTTTGTACCCCGCGGATTGTTCACCTTTACCACGTTGGGATTCGCCATCGTTGTGGTAATAAGAAAGAACATCAGCAGAATGAAAAGGATATCATTCAGTGAATCTGTAAATACTTCGGACTGCTCCTTATGTTTTTTTCTGAACTTCATTCGCCTTCCGTTTATCGGGTAGTGGGTTCCTGTAATACGTCAAGGAAATCGGCTGATGCCATTTCCATTTTATTTGCCGCTTTATCGATCTGCGTATTGAGATAACTATGTGCGAGGTATGCGATCAAACCGATCACAAGACCTGTGATAGATGTGATCAGTTTTGTGTAGATACCCTGGGAAATGATCTTCAGGTCAACCTCACCCGCGCGCTGGATCTGGGAGAACAACTGCATCAGACCGATCAGGGTTCCTACGAAACCAAAGATCGGCGCAGCCTTGGAAATGAAAGAAAGTACCCCAAGATTTTTCTCCAGCTTATACATCTCAAGCTGGCCGACATTGTCCATACTTTTTTCAATACTATCGATCGGCTTCCCGATCCGCTGAATACCCTTATCGATGATCCTTGCTACAGGGTTGTTGGTGTTCTTTGCAAAACTTCTTGCTGCAGTGATATTACCGCTTACGATATGATCACGGATAATATTCATGAAATTCGAATCGATCCTTGATGCCTGCCGGATCGCGATCTGCCTTTCAGCAAAAAAATAAACAGTGAGCAGCATCATAAGTCCCAGTGGGATCATGATCCATCCACCCATAAAAATCAGGTCAAAAAATCGAATGGTTTCTTCCTTCTGCACCGTACTTCCAACCGCACCACTGGCTAATGTATCAACAATCTGTAGGAGGTCAAACATAGATCATCTTCTTTAATACGTAAATGTAAGGCATGCCATAAGAACTGGTTTTCAATTATTATCAACAGCTCTTAATAACCATTCAACAAACGGTAAAAACAATGCCCGAGTGTGTGGAGGTGAGGGGTTTAGAGTTATTTTAACAAGACCGGGGGTCGCAAACAATGAATCGACCACAACCTACATCCTTTGCTAAACTGCGCACCCGGAAGCAGATGTTCGCTCTGTAAGGCGGTTCAGGATAGCATTGAGCTTTTGCAAAAGTGAAAGCCTGGTCGGGAAAACAATGAGAGCCGGGCATTCTTAGCTGAAGAATGTTCCGGCTCTCGTTATTATAAAATGTCGAATGCGATCTAAAATACCTTCATAACCGATGTCCACTTCAGGCAGCCATCGCAATCCGCTGTCTGCTACCTTCCTTTCTCCGCCTCCTTCACTCCCGCCTGCTTCACCATCAATGCCTGGATCTGCTTCATGGTCACTTCCATTCCATCAGGGCTGCCGTCAAGGAAGATCACATTTCCTTTGCCATACTCTGCGAAGTTCTTGATCGCTTCCGTCCACATACTGAAGAGGATCACATTTGTGTCGAGATTGGCCTGTTTCATTTGCTCTGCCGCTTCGGTCATACCTGCCGCAACTTCCTTACGGAACAATGCAACACCCTGACCACGCAAGCGCGCCGCTTCTTTTTCCGCTTCAGCAGAGATCTTGATGGAGTTACCGTCTGCTTCCGCTGCCTTTGTTTTAGTGATCAGCAAAGCCTGACCTTCATTTTCAGCCGCCGCTTTCAGGTTATTACTTGCTACTACCTTGCTCATTGAATCAAGGATCATTTTATCAAAGGTGATATCATTGATCTGAAGATCCTGCAGGTGGTATCCCCATTCTTCCAGTGTATGATCGATCTCAACTTTTACATATTGCACGATCTCGCGGCGGAGACCAAGTACTTCCGCCTGCTTTTTTGTTGCAACAAAAGAACGGATATTACCTTCGATCGTTCTGATCAAAGCCTGCATCAGATCACGATCTGTAATGAATTTAAATGCCACCCGTTTGATGGTTTCTTCATCTGCATTCTGCACCGCATAAAGCAACATGCTTTTAAAATAAACATTAGCCTGGTCCTGCGTTACCGCCTGAAACTCTAATTCAACAGAGCGGTTTTGAATCGAGATCTTTTTGTACAGCACCTCAAGCACGGGGATCTTCATGCGCAGGCCCGGTCTTACGATCCGCTGATACTTTCCAAAGAATGTGATGACCCCGATATATCCCTGGTTGATCGTAAAAAATGAACTGAATAAAATAAAAACAAGAATAAGAAGCCACCAGTAGCTGGCGAGAAAATTACCTATATCCATTGCAATCGGTTTTGTCGGCTAAAGATAGTCAAGGGTCTGAACAAAGGGAAATTTATTCCGGCACCTTACAGTGCAGGGTAATATGATCAGGCTGACTGGCGTAGAAGTAACGCAGAGTACGCGAAGAAGCCGCGAAGGCCGCTAAGAAGCCTTTACGTTCTCTGCAGGCTCCCGGCATCTTTTGCGATATTCTACGCAGATCAGGATCATTGTTCCCTCACGTAGACCAGTATCTCCACCCTCCTGTTCTTCTGCCGTCCCGCAGGCTGACGATTATCCGCAACCGGCTGTTGATCAGATAATCCATATACAAAAACAGGGATCCTTCTGGTACTTATCCTCGGTGCTATATAATCAGCTACCACCCTCGCCCTGCTGATAGAAAGATCGGCATTGAACGCAGGCGTTCCGGTATTATCAGTATGTCCTTTCAGCACCAGCGAGTCAACCGTTTTGCCGGCAACCCGCTTCGCGATGCTATCCAGCACAGCAAAACTGACCTGCTGCAATTTTGCTTTCCCGGATTCAAAAAGGATATCAGGTAAAATAAGCGTATCTATCACCGTGTAGGTGTTTCGCTGCAATTCAGGAACCGGTGGCGGAATATTCCGGTAATATTTCCTTTTCTTTTCAAGCAATTCATGCCTTTCATCTTCGCCGTAAATATCCTCAACTGCCTGTTTCCAGTCGCTGCAAAGATGTTCATTCGGATCAAGGGGCACGAGTGAAAAATCATCGACAAAGATGAAATACTGGTTCTCCAGTTCTTTCAGCCGCTCCCCTTTATAATCATTCCGGGCAAAATACCCTACGAGGAAATACGCTTCATTGCCCTTTGCTTCGTAAATAAGTTTGACACGGTGCCAAGCGGTGTCAGTGAACGCGTTCTTCTGCACAGCCGCACCCAGGAGGAGGTCAGGCTTTCTTTCTGACATGTACGCCTTGCCAAGAAAAGGGTCTGACGCTGTGAATAGAATTCCCACACTATCCAAAATAGGATGAATTGATTTTACATAAAACTCCAGCTGGTATTTACTTCCTTTCCGCAATCCGCAGATCAGCCTGCTGCGAAGAAATGTGCGGTTGTATTTCTTTTGAAAATGCGCCGCCTCGATCGCCATACAATTGAGACCGCTATGTGCGCGCTTCGCATCTCTGAAAAAGTTCACAAAGCCGCTGGCGGAACTCATCCACGCCTCGGGTGCACATTCTTTTGTGTATTCCGTGCAGATGTTGATATCCTCCATTCCTCCATTTGCCAAAAGATTTTGGGAAATAGCGTTACGCGCCAGCAGCATCATCCATAAAAAACAGCTCATTCTCATGTCCAGAAATTAAGAAAAGATCGGTAAATGAAGTTTTTCTAAAACGGCTCCCACAACTTTTTAGTCTGTTGATTGTTCCCTCTTAATGCAATTGAAGTTAAGTGTACTTGATCAGACCCCGATCCGCAAGGGCAGCACTGCGCAGGACTCTTTGCTGGAGAGTATCGAACTGGCAAAATTGGCCGACCGACTGGGATATACCCGTTACTGGCTTTCAGAACATCATAATACCGTGACACTGGCCGGAGCGGCGCCGGAATTAATGATCGCAAGGCTTGGCGGCGAAACGACTAAGATCAGGCTTGGCTCAGGCGGTATCATGCTGCCCAATCACAGCTCGCTGAAAGTTGCAGAGAATTTCCGTATGCTGGAAGCCTTGTATCCTCACCGGATCGATCTCGGTATCGGAAGAGCCCCGGGCGGCGATCGCCCCACCTCGCAACTGCTCAATCCCTCCAATACTTTCGATCCGCAGGAATATGTGCAACAGATCCGTGAACTGCATGATTATTTTTCGGAAACACCTACGCCCAATAACCTGAACGGAAAGATCAGAGCGATCCCTTCCATCGAATCATCACCCGCGATCTGGGCACTCACCTCAAGTGGAGAAAGTGCGTATCTCGCCGCTCATTTCGGAATGGGACTGTCTTATGCGCAATTCATCAACCCTGTCGGCGGACCCGAAGCTGTAAAACTGTATAAAGAAAGGTTCAAACCTTCGGATGATTTTCCCAGGCCTGCAACAAATGTGGGCATCTTTGCCTTCTGTTCTGAAGATGAGAGAAAAAATGACAGGGCAAGATTTATGTACGGCTACCGGTTGCTGAGCTTTGAAAAAGGAAACTTTGATCAGCTATATAACTTCGATGATATCAAAGATTATGTTTATTCTACTGCGGAATTGCAGCGATTGGAATACCATAAGAACAGGTTCTATGTGGGAACACCGCAGGAATTGAAAGTGCAATTTGAAGAACTGGCAAGATCGTTTCAAACAGAAGAGATTGTGGTAGCAACGTTTGCGGAAACAAAAGAGGATAGACTGAGGTCTTATGAGTTGCTGGCAAATACTGTCGACCTTTCACTATAAAAGATTGGCGCAGGAGCAACGCAAAGGATGCAAAGGATCGCAGAGAACGCGAAGAAGTATAGCTATAAAAATTCTCTATGCTCTCTGCGGTGCTTTGCGTTACCACTACGCGAGACAAAGATCAGGCTTTCTCCTCCCATACCTGCACTAAATGCACCAGTGTTTCCACCGCCTTATTCATATCCTGCACACTTACATGTTCCAGTTTTGAATGGATCGCCTGCATGCCCGTAAACAAGTTAGGGCAGGGCAATCCCATAAATGAAAGCCTGCTTCCGTCTGTACCTCCACGGATACTTTCCATTTTCACGGCGAGGCCCGCACGTTCAACCGCCAGCTTCGCATATTCTACCACCTGAGGATGTACATCCAGCACCTCTTTCATATTTCTGTATTGTTCAGTCACTTTAAATTCAAAAGTGGAACCGATATGAAAACGGATCGTTTCTTCCACCAGTGTTTTTAAAAAGTCTTCTTTCTTCTTCAGACCTGGTGTCTCAAAATCACGGATGATAAATTCGATCGTGCATTTCTCGGCCAGTCCTTCGACTCTGACAGGATGAATAAACCCTCTTTTGCCCTCTGTGCTCTCCGGTGAGAGACGATCTTTCGGCAATTCAGCAAGGATCTGTCCGGCGATCTTCATCGCATTTACCATTTTGCCTTTTGCATATCCCGGATGAGCGATCACTCCATGAATGATCAGCTCAACACCA
This sequence comes from Terrimonas ginsenosidimutans, assembly GCF_022012415.1. Lineage (GTDB taxonomy): Bacteria > Bacteroidota > Bacteroidia > Chitinophagales > Chitinophagaceae > Terrimonas_A > Terrimonas_A ginsenosidimutans. Next base: position 46,095 of record NZ_JAKLTR010000019.1, on the reverse strand, counting down.
TCCGCACTGAAGGTTTCATCTTCCACACTTCCTGCTTCGCCGCCATCCAGCGTGTATCCGAATTCAGCACCAAGTTTTTTAAGATCTACTTTAGCTGTACCGCGACCCACTTCTTCATCCGGGGTGAACAGTATTTTGATCTCGCCATGTTTTATTGCAGGATGAGTCTGAAGAAAATTCACCAGATCCATGATCTCTGCTACGCCTGCTTTGTCGTCAGACCCAAGTAAGGTTGTTCCGCTTGCGGTGATAAGATCGTTACCGATCTGCGTTTTCAGGTACGGATAATTCTCCAGGCGTAACACCTGCGTTCTGTCATCCGGAAGAACAATATCCTGCCCGCGATAGTCACGATGCACAATTGGCTTCACTCCTGTTCCGCTGCAATCCGGAGCCGTATCTACGTGTGAGCAAAAACAAATAACCGGAACTTTTTTATCTGTATTGGAAGGAATGGTTGCATATACATAGCCCCATTCATCCATGTGTGCATCAGTGAGGCCGAGTGCGAGTAGTTCTTCAGCCAGTATTTTGGAAAGATCCTTCTGCTTTCCGGTGGAAGGTTGCGTGTTGGATTGCGGATCGCTTTGTGTATCGATCTGCACGTATCTCAGAAATCGCTCCGCCGCAGTAAATTTATAGTTCGCAAACATCTGTTTTGTTTAGGTGGTCTGACAAAGAAGCCCGGCGTTATGCCAGGCTCTTTTCAAAGTTATGCAATGTTATCAGAAAAACCATTTATGTAAAATGGTCTTAACATTTGTTTCATTTGCTGCTTACGGCATAATGATCAAAGGCTTCTGCCCTTCGATATCTACGAGTTCCAGATCGAAGATCAGGTCTTTGCCGGCAAGAGGGTGATTTGCATCAAGGATGATCACATCATCTTTGATCTCTGTAACCACTACCTGGTATTGATTCCCCTGGCCATCGCTCATACCCAGAGGCATGCCAACCTCCACCTGCATATCAGCAGGGAAACGGTCTTTTGGCATATCGATCACCATTTCAGGATTCTTAGGGCCATATGCTTCAAGAAAAGGGATTTCGATGGTCTTCTTCTCTCCCACAGTCATGCCGGTAACACCATCGTCAAAACCTTTGATGACCATGCCGCTGCCAACTTCGAATTCAAGAGGCTCACGACCTTCAGATTTATCAAATGTTTCTCCGCTGGTGAGGCGGCCATGATAGTGAACCTTCACCTTATCACCACTTTTTACCTGTTGCATTGTAATATTTTAAATTAAGTATATGGCTGCAATTTAGCCCATTTTGACTAATGCAACCATGCAAATATTTCGGATCGTCTGTGTTTTTTATGGAACTATTCTGGTATTGTCATCTCGCTGATCCGGCGTTGCCGTAAGGCTCGCTGGCCGCAATGCCGGAAGAGACGTCCAGATGAAATAATTGTAAACTTCCTTGTCGTATATTTTGCAACAGCTCAACATTTTACCGTATTTTAATCCGTCTTTAATCATTAAATAATACAGATGAAATATAGCAGATTCCTGATCCTTCCCGTTCTTCTTTTTTCCCTGTTCCTCCATGCGCAACCGCGTATTATTCCCGCCGCTGAAAGGATCTCTGAATACCTGCCGCTGATAAAGGGTAAAAAAGTGGGTGTATTTGCTAACCAGACCTCTGTAGTTGGCAGTACACACCTCGTAGACACTTTGCGCAAACTCGGTGCAACTATCACGGTGATCTTTGGACCGGAACATGGATTCCGGGGCACCGCGGATGCCGGCGAGAAAGTAGGGAACTACACGGATAAACAAACCGGCATTCCTGTCGTGTCTCTTTACGGAAGCAAAACAAAACCTTCCCCCGAGGACCTTCAACAGGTTGACGTGCTGCTCTTCGATATACAGGATGTAGGTGTCCGGTTCTATACGTATATCTCATCACTGGAGGCGTTAATGGAAGCGGCCATCGAATCCGATAAGCCACTACTCATCCTTGACCGCCCGAACCCGAACGGGCACTATATAGATGGCCCTGTGCTTGATAAGAAATACCAGTCATTCGTAGGACGGCAATCAGTTCCTGTAGTATATGGCATGACCATAGGAGAATATGCCAATATGATCGCAATGGAGCAGTGGCTTAAACCCGGATCAAATCAGAAGCTGCAAGGTATGCAAGACACTATCGCAGTGATCGATAATTCCGATACCACCGGAGTTCCTACAAAATATGCAGCTTCTTATCGCTGGTATAATCCCGAGAAATTTGACCGAAAAGAGTTTTCGCTAAAAGTGATCACCTGCGAAAATTACACACACAGATCCGCATACGAATTACCTGTAAAACCCTCTCCCAATCTTCCGAACATCCAGTCGATCTACCTGTATCCTTCCACTTGCTTTTTTGAAGGCACAGTGCTCAGCGAGGGTCGTGGCACCAACAAACCATTCCAGGTATTCGGTCATCCTTCCTTACCTAAAAACCTCTATTCATTTACACCAAACCCCAATGAAGGTGCAAAGAGTTCCAAACTATACGGCCAGCTTTGCTATGGCTGGGATCTGAGCGGCTCCGTTGAAAAAGTAAAAACTGAGGTAAATAACAAGCTACAACTGAAATGGCTGCTCGAAGCATATCGACTTTTCCCAAAAAAGGATAGCTTCTTCATCATCCCAAAATCAGGGAAAATGGAAGAATGCTTTTTCGACAAACTGGCCGGCAACAGTGAACTGCGTTTGCAGATACAGAAGGGCCTGTCTGAGGCAGCGATCAGGAAGAGCTGGGAGCCCGGCCTCACGAAATTTAAAGCCATCCGGGAAAAATATCTTTTGTATGAGGAGTAAGCTCTGTTTTATCTTCGCAGCATGATTGAATTTCAGCATAAGCAAAAAGATCTTGGTCCGAATACCGTTTCTTTCGGGCTGGTATCTCCCTTAAAGATCGTGTTCATGGGTACGCCTGAATTTGCCGTTGCATCACTGGATGCACTGGTAAAAGCCGGTTTTACCATTGTGGGCGTGATCACTGCTCCCGACAAACCTGCAGGCCGCGGAATGAAACTGACGGAAAGCGCCGTAAAGAAATATGCCGTAGAGCATGGATTGAATGTTCTTCAGCCGGAAAAACTGAAGAACCCGGAATTCCTTGATGAGCTGAAAGCATTGCAGGCAGATCTTCAGATCGTCGTTGCCTTCCGCATGCTCCCTGAAGTGGTTTGGAATATGCCGCGATTAGGAACAGTCAACCTCCACGGGTCTCTTCTTCCGCAATACCGTGGTGCGGCGCCGATCAACTGGGCTGTGATCAATGGAGAAAAAGAAACCGGCGTCACCACCTTCAAACTACAACACGCCATTGATACCGGCGACATTCTTCTCAGGGACAGCTTCCCTATCGGAGAAAATGAAACAGCTGGTGAAGTACACGACAAGATGAAGGAGATAGGAGCACAACTACTTGTCAAAACGGTTAAAGGACTTGCGGAAAACAGCCTTAATCCCCAACCGCAGGCATCCGCCTCAGAAGCTGATCTTAAACACGCACCAAAGATCTTTACAGAAACAAGCAAGATCGATTTCAATAAAACGACAGAAGAAGTACACAATCTTGTAAGAGGTCTTTCTCCATTCCCTGGCGCATTTACAACAATGGATGGCAAAACTTTAAAGATCTACCGAAGCGAAAAGAACTATCCGGATACACCTAACATGCCTGCGGAAAAACCGGGCGATCTGATCACAGATGGAAAACAATACCTTCGTTTCGCCTGCGCGGATGGTTACCTCGAAGTAAAAGAATTACAACTCGAAGGAAAAAAGAAAATGAATACGCAGGATTTCCTGAGAGGTTACCGCTATTAACAGGGATATATTGGCTTGTTGGAGTTAAGGGATGCGCTATGATGATAGAACAGCGTTTATTACTAAATCTTAATAATCTTCTTGCCTGACTAAACCTTACTTCGTAAGTGATCAATACGATCAGCGCCCGATAGCATGAAAGCTTCATACTATCGGGCGCTGATCATATTAATTCCAGAACTCATAGGCATCCCGGCTAATAGATAATTTTGACAATGAATTTTTCGGAGTCCGTTACGCCAAGAGCCGCAGCACCTGCATTACTGATCCGTATGCCCAAGCCCTGATTTTGACGGATACCATTCATCTCTCCCAACACTTTCGCATAGATCGCTTTGTTATTATCAGGATTGATCAGCTGAACAATCGTTCCTGTCGCAACACCATCAATCAGCAAATAGTACTTCGCATCTTCCCAGCCACTGGAGGTTTTGAAAATCCCGGCGGTGACGGTTGTATTCTTTGCAACGGGACTTTGTTTTACCTGGTGCTCATAGAAGGTTTTGAAGTATCCCTGGCCACTGCTTACCGGATTATCCTGACGGGGGGCCGGCTCTGCTTTTTTGTGCTCTTCCTTCTTAGGTTCTTCTTTTTTTGGTTCCTCTTTTACCGGTGTTGTTTGTACCGGCTGAGTTGACGAACCGATAACAGGAGCCGTTTTGGGTTGTTCCTGAACAGGCTCATTCTTTACAACTGGCTTTTCTTCCGGTTTCGCCGGCGTGACCTTTGGCGCACTGGATACAACATTCTGCATTTCCTTTGAAACAAGGTAACCTACGATGAGTCTCTGGCCCACCTGTAATGCATCGCTCTTCAAACCATTCCAGTCGCGGAGTTTTTGCATCGTCACCTTGTTATTCACGTTGCTCACCTTCAGTAAGCCTTCACTGGCACCGACCGTATAATAAACAGGAATCCCTTTATTACTCTTCTGGGTAAAATTTGTATCCGTAAGAGGTATCCGGATCACCTGGCCGATCTCAAGACCTTTATTGATATCCGATTTATTAAAAGAGGCAATGTATTTAGGACTTACGTTATATAACCGTCCTACTGAATATAAGCCCTGTCCTGAAGAAACGGTATGATCAAGATATAACCCTTTATCACCTTGTTTCACGAGCAAACCATCACCCTGAGCCTGTGAAGCGAAAACAACAGCGAAAAACAAAATAAGAAAAATGAACGGCTTTTTCATGCTAAGAGATTAGAGGTGTAAATATAGAACTTAAGAATCAAAAGCCGGGCAGGGAAAACAACCGGGAGGACACTTATTTCCCTTCGTAAAACTCACTCCGGCCTTTCTTTCAGAATACGCAATTCACGCGGGTAATAGTTGTTGATCCTGTTGGGCAATGCATTTATCCATCCAAGTGGATGGGATTGATAAGTAACCAACTGCCACCCTTTTTCAGTCTCCAGTTTAAGATCTTTACGCTGCAAGTATTCTATGGATTGTTTATAGTCAAGTTCCGTTTGCGGAAGGCTTTTATCCAGGATCACAGACATTGCCAGTGAATGATCCGGCACCAGTTTATCGCGGATCAGTTCACCAAGAATCGTTCCCGAATATTGCACCCGCAAGTTATTTAACAACCAGTTATAATCCTGCTGAAGTGCAACCGGCCAGGCATATACTGTCTGAAGATGTTGCAGGAAGAAGTAGTCATTGCCGATCACCCATTTTTCCAGTATGGGAATATCCTTTTTATTAACGGCGATTGGCTTGTTTTTGATCTTCATCACCGCCTCATCATCACCTTCCCGTTTTCGGAAGCAAGCCAGGAAGAATCCTTCCCCATCCAGTTTATCAGGCCAGAAGCGATAACCAAAGGCATTTTGCTTTCCCTGCGTTTCAACGATGTTCCAGGAAGGATCGACCTGTATTTTTTCTGGAGAAACAGAGAAGTTCTCCATGACCCAATCTGTAATATCTTCATCTTCCTCCTTTGAGTAAGAACAGGTGGAATAGATCAGTATGCCATCTTTTTTCAATGCGGGCCAGACATCTGCGAGGATCCGTTGCTGCCGCTGACTGCATAATACAACATTGTCGGGGCTCCATTCATCCATTGCTTCGGGTTCCCGCCGGAATAAGCCGCTACCGCTGCAGGGCGCATCTACCACGATCACATCGAAATAATCTTCAAGCTTTGCAAAATCTTTAGGATCATTATTGGAGACCAGTACGTTGTTACAACCCCATTTGATGATATTATCTTTCAGGATATTCACGCGCGCGCGGATCACCTCATTCGTAACAAGTAAGCTTTCCGCAGAAAGAAGTGATTGTATGTGCGTCGACTTCCCTCCCGGTGCCGCACAAAGATCGAGTACACGCAATGGTTTGGAAAGATCGGCCGTTTGCGTCAACGCCTGTTCCAGGAACATGCTGCTGGCTTCCTGCACATAATATGTACCTGCGTGAAATAATGGATCAAATGTAAACGAAGGACGACCGGAGAGATAGTATCCGTTTCGGCTCCATGGGATCGCATTTACTGTTAATGCAGATAAATGTGAATGAGGAAAATCTGCGATAGGTTTTGCAGGATTGACACGAAGGGAAGTGACCTGTTTCCCTGAAGCGTGTACTTGCTCGAAAGCGGCTTTGTCAAAGCTGTCGACACGTTCCAATGACTGAAGAAGTGGTTGAGGTAATTGCACGGGCAAAGATACAACAAACAGTCAAAACGGGTAGCGTGGGCAGTATCGCAAAGCCCGCAATGTGCGCTAAAATTTATTTGCGAACTTCGCGATCCTTTGCGGTCTTTGCGATACTCCTTAAGCCAGTCAAAAACCTAAAGATTCTTGATCTCCGCAATCAGGTCCTGCAATACTTTCTTCGCATCTCCAAACAACATAGACGTTTTTGGCTGAAAGAAAAGATCATTCTCAATGCCAGCATATCCAGGCTTCATGCTTCGCTTATTCACGATACAGTTTTTAGCCAGCTCTACATCCAGGATCGGCATTCCATATATGGGGGAAGATGGATCTGTTTTGGCTGCGGGGTTCACTACATCATTTGCACCAAGCACAAGCACAACATCCGTAGTGGCAAATTCTTCATTTGCCTGTTCCATCTCCAGTAATTTCTCATACGGAACATCCGCCTCTGCAAGCAATACGTTCATATGACCGGGCATGCGTCCTGCAACAGGATGGATCGCATATTTAACGTCAACGCCTTTTGCCTCCAGCAATTTTTCGAGTTCATGACAGGCATGCTGCGCCTGCGCAACAGCCAATCCATAACCGGGAACGATCATCACTTTGCTTGCATAGCTCATTACTACTGCTGTATCACTAAGGGAGATTTCTTTATAGGATCCTTGCTGTTTGCCGTCACCGCCCGCTGCTTTAGCAGCACCGGCTCCAAAGGAACCGATCAGCACGTTCAGCAAGGAGCGGTTCATCGCCTTACACATCAGGATCGTGAGTAAAGTACCTGCAGCACCGACAAGAATACCACCGGTCAGCATCACTTTATTATCATACAGGAAACCTCCGCACGCAGCGGCAACACCGGTGAATGAATTCAGTAAGGATATCACGACTGGCATATCTGCACCGCCGATCGGGAATACAAAGAATACGCCATACAATAACGATAGTGCGAAGATGATATAGAAAAGGACATGACTACTACCCTGTATGTTTATGGTCAGATATGTAGCCAGGCCAAGGATTGCCAGCATCATTACGATATTGAAAATATGCTGCCCTTTAAAAGAAAAGTCTTTCACCTTACCGTTCAGTTTCCCCCATGCGATGATGCTTCCGGCAAAGGATACAGATCCGATGATCAGCCCAAGAAGAATAATGATCACTTTCCCATACGGAATGGCGGGATCCTGGAAGAATGTATCCATCGGCGGGAAAAAAGAAAATCCTTCCGCAAATGGAGGATGCGCCATCATGTGATCGTATTCCACAATTGAGATCAGGGCGGCACAGGCTCCACCCATTCCGTTGAACAAACTCACCATTTCCGGCATTGCCGTCATCTTTACCTTCTTCGCGGCGAGAAAACCGATCAGCGTACCGATGGCAATACCGCCAAAGATCCAGCCGTAATTACCAAGCTTCTGGCCATCTTCTTCATACAAAAAAATAGTTCCGAGAATGGCAATGACCATACCTCCTGCCGCTATCAGGTTTCCCTTGCGGGCCGTAGCCGGGTTGGATAACATCTTTAACCCAACGATAAAGGTGACAGAACCGATGAGATAACAAAGAGTAAGTATATTAAGCTCCATGCAGAGGAATTAAAAAGTAAATATTCAAAATTAAAATAGCTTGCCGGGTGCCCGCAGGCATATTTCGGCAGTTACTTTTTCTTTTTCTTAAACATTTCCAGCATCCGGTCAGTTACCACAAAACCTCCAACCACATTAAGGGTTCCCAATACAACCGCCAGAAACCCCAGTATCAGCGCGAGGTAATTATCGGATTCGGCTTTCCCCATTACGATGATCGCGCCAATGATCACAACGCCATGTATTGCATTGGCGCCACTCATCAATGGTGTATGAAGAACGCTGGGCACGCGGCCGATCACTTCGATCCCAACAAACACCATCAGGATCACGATGTAAATGATCTGCTGATTATCGTGTATCCATGAAAGAAAACTATCCATAAGAATGAAATTTCGAAGTAAGGAAATTCACAACCCGCATCGATGCGTGTCGCATTAAAGATTTTTAACCCGCTCATTCACCACTTCACCTGCATGCACAATACAACTTCCTTTTACCAGGTCATCGTCCCAGTTAAGGTTCAGTTGTCCTTCTTTGGTAGTGATCAACTGCAGAAAGTTGAGAACGTTCTTGCCATACAATTTACTTGCGTCGGAAGGCATGGTTGAAGGAAGAGCGGAGTTCCCGATGATACTCACACCATTCTGTACAACGGTTTCATTGTCTTTGGTAAAAGGCGTATTACCTCCGGTAGCTGCTGCCAGATCAATGATCACCGAGCCGTTACGCATCGAGGCGATCATCTGTTCTGTGACAAGTATGGGCGCTTTCTTACCCGGGATCTGTGCTGTTGTGATTACGATATCAGCTTTTGCAATACTGTCAGCGATACGCTGCTGTTGCTTTTGTTTGTATTCTTCTGTTTGTTCCACCGCGTAACCACCTGCTTTACTTGCATCGGCAGCTCCTTCCACTTCAATGAATTTTGCGCCAAGGCTCATCACTTCTTCTTTTACGGCAGGGCGTGTATCGAATACTTCAACAACAGAGCCTAGACGTTTCGCGGTAGCGATCGCCTGCAATCCTGCAACACCTGCGCCTAAGATCAGTGTTTTTGCCGGCGCTATACTTCCAGCTGCGGTCATGAACATGGGAAAGTAGCGTCCGTAAGTATTTGCGGCAAGCAATACTGCCTTATAACCTGCAATGTTTGCCTGTGAGCTGAGTATATCCATTGATTGCGCACGCGTAGTTCGTGGCAGCATATCCAATGAGAATACGGTAAGATTTTCTGCGGCCCACTCTTTCATTAACGCAGGATGATAAAGCGGCTGGTATACACCCAGCAATACCTGGCCTTTGGGAAATGAGACGGCTGATTCAGGAGTATTAATGGCCAGTAAAACCTGCGATGCGGTGATCACATCCACCCTGCTTTTGATCAGGGCTCCCGCCTTTTCATATTCTGCGTTGGAACAATAAGCCTTTTCGCCGGCTCCGTCTTCCACTAATACTGTGATTCCTTTTTTTGTGAGAGTGCCCACGGCGTCCGCCAGGAGGGATACGCGTGTTTCATGGCTGGGTTCTTTGATCAATCCGATAGTCATGAACGCTGTTCGGTTTATAATGGAAGAATTGCATTACCACACACCCCGAAGATATTAAAAAATTGCTGGCGTCCTAAGTAAATCTACGAAGTGATTTTAAAACCGTATAGTGAAGTGCTGCTTCTCGCGGAATTCCTGCCTGAATAAAACGATACCGATAAAAAAAAGATCGATGGAACAACGCACAGCAGGATGATCTGCTATATATGACCAGGCCTGTTCCATTTCTTCACTCCAATGGATATCATCAAATACAATTATTGTATCATTATCCGCAACACGGAGAAGTTGTTCAAAATATTCAACAGTTGGCTTCATTCGATGATTACCATCTACAAAAATAAAGTCTGGCTTGAACGTTTTTAAAACAACCGGCAATTCTGTATCAAAATTTCCACGATGAAGCCTAACATTATCCAACCCGTCCTGCCGCATTCCTTCTTCCGCGACCGACGCGATGGCTGCAGCGCCTTCCATCGTGACCAGTGTGGCCGAGGGTTTTGCGAGAGAAAGATATCTTGTGGTGATACCAAGCGAAGTTCCCAGTTCAAGAATTCCCTTCGGTTGATAATATTTGACCATCCGGTAAAGCAATTGCCCGTATTTCGCTGGCTTTGCTGCATGCCTCGCAATATCAGCGACACTTCTTTTTCCCTGGTTATTCTTCATCGATCCTGCGCCCATGTCTTCTACCATCAACGTGCGCTGATCCTGCCGCAGACGCTTCCTCGCTGCTTCCACCTTTGCATAATCTGCGTAAACCTTCCTGTCATTCAACACATGAATAATAAGATCATAAACGAACGGCGAATGCATACCATGCCCTTTACCATTGTAGCTGATAAAATAATAGCGGACGTACTTGCGTAAAAGTTGAAATGGATTGAACACGCGCAAATGTAGGAAACTCTGAGGTATCGTTGACCGTTGACCGTTGACCGTTGACCGTTGACCGTTGACCGTTGACCGTTGACCGTTGACCGTTGACCGTTGACCGTTGACCGTTGACCGTTGACCGTTGACCGTTGACCGTTGACCGTTGACCGACACAAATTAAAAGCGAGGGGCTATCGTTTATCAACGATAGCCCCTCGCTTTTAATTTGTACACGAAGATCCAATTTTATTCCACCTCACTTGAATTCCGGACAACGGACAACGGTCAACGGACAACGATCACCTTCTCTCCCACACCTGAAACGAATACGCATACTGATGCTTCTCGTCAGCAGGGAATTTTTCTTCCCGGACCATTTTCCAGAGTAAGGAGTCTATTTCCGGAAACCAGGCATCGCCTTCAGGCTCGGCTTCTACACGGGTAAGATGAATACGATTGGCTTTGGGCATTACCATTTTATAGATCTCGCCACCACCGATCACCATCAATTCTTTTACATCCATTTGTTTTGCCAGAAATACGGCATCATCCATTGTTTTCACGGTAGTAACTCCTTCTGCTTTCCAGCTGCCGTTTCTGGTGAGAACGATATTGGTGCGGCCGGCAAGCGGTTTGCCCAATGACTCGAATGTCTTCCTCCCCATTACTACCGGCATCCCCCAGGTCACATTTTTAAAGTAACGCGTATCATTGGGCAAACGCCAGAGCAACTGGTTATCTTTCCCTATTACATTATTTCTGGCAGCTGCTACAACGAGTGTCAGGATCATGATCAAACAATAAACGATAAAAGAATTAAACGGCTACCGGTGCTTTTATAGCAGGGTGCGACTGATAATTTTCAAGTGAAAAATCTTCAAAGCTAAAGCTGAAAATATCCTTCACTGCCGGATTCAGTTTCATCTCCGGTAAAGGGAAAGGTGTGCGGGACAACTGAAGCTGCACCTGTTCCTGGTGATTGCTGTAAATATGAACGTCACCAAAAGTATGAATGAAATCGCCTGGCTCAAGATCACACACCTGCGCGATCATCATTGTCAGTAAAGCGTATGAAGCAATATTGAAAGGCACGCCGAGAAATACATCGGCTGAACGCTGGTAAAGCTGGCAGCTCAGTTTACCGTTTGCCACATAGAACTGGAAGATGGTATGACAGGGCATCAATGCCATTTCAGGCAGCTCAGCTACATTCCATGCACTGATGATCAGGCGGCGGCTATCAGGATTTGTTTTGATCTGTTTGATCAAATCTGTTACCTGGTCAATGACCTTCCCATCTTTCCCTTCCCAGCTACGCCATTGTTTTCCGTAAACCGGTCCGAGCTCGCCGTTTTCATCCGCCCACTCATCCCATATTTTTACGTTATGATCTTTCAGATAAGCAATATTGGTCTCCCCCTTTAGAAACCATAGCAGTTCGTGAATAATGCTTTTAAGGTGTACTTTTTTAGTCGTAACCAAAGGGAACCCCTTCTGAAGGTCGAACCTCATCTGGTAGCCAAACACGCTTTGTGTACCTGTACCGGTGCGATCTGTTTTGTGAGCTCCATTGTCGAGGATATGTTGTAAAAGGTCGAGATACTGCTGCATACTGCAAAATAAAGCTAAGCTGATGAAAGAGGGAAAAGAGGAAACTAACCGCGTGGGGAAAAGTTATTTCAAAAGGGGATTGCGCTTGACGCTTTGGACGGCGTAATAGATCAGGCAACATTTTCAGCGGCAGGGACGAATAGTTGAGCCTCAGGAGCTACAGTCAGGCTTTCGATCAGAACCCGCAGCCGCTCATTTTCCTTTTCCAACTGCAAATTGATATGGGTCAGCTGTTCATTTGCAGCTGCCGACCTGTCTCTTTCGATATGATACTTTTTTATAAATCGATCAACTTCGCGTTTTAAACCCGAATAAGAGGAAATATTGGACTCTCCGGTTTGTCCACCCGCCGCAAAAACGGCCATGGCCGCACATTTCACCTGCAGAGCAGCATATTTATGTTGCAAAGCTGCATATCGGGCTTCACTATTGCAAAGCTTATGGTGGTATTCATCCACCAAACCGGTATGATCAAAAAGTATAAAATCAGCTTCTTTGTTCAGCTGTGCCATTGCCGCCGGAGTTGGCAGATCTCCGGCCAGTAACGCCTCTTCCCTATTCTTTCTTATTTTTCTATAATGTTGATAAACAATAAGTGCGGTGACCACCGCAAATACCGGTAATGCGATCCAGCAAACAATCTGGACCACCTTTATAAATTCTGAAACGGAACCCACGGCTAAAAACATTCTAAACAGTTTAGAGTAGATCTAATTCATGCAGAAAGTTTATTCGGTATAGCAAAGTCTCCCAGCCCGCCTGTCGCAACAATAGTACCAATCCCCTCCTCCACCACTGTTAAAACATCTTTCACCTCTTCCCCGTCTCTTTGCACTACCGAGAACCCATCAGTAGGGTTGGCGTAAGGTTGCCGCTGATTACGCTGATTTATCAGTCACATCATTGAAAAATGCCTCGTTAACGCCCAAGTTTGTTGTCTGAAAGCGCTGATTTCGCGGATTAGCTTCGGAAAGCAGAAGTTGATCTGCGTAATCCGCGCATTCTAACCCGGAAAATTTCACATTACCAGCTGTTATTTCAACAGTAGGGCTATAATCCGCGTAATCCGCGGGAACCTTACGCCATACGAATCGTTTTGGAAAGATATGGGTTACACGGTAGGTCTTAGCACGAAAAGGGCGGGTCGAAAACGACCCGCCCGGCACTAACTGCTGCTAAGTGCTTAACGATTGCCTTATCTATGGCTTCTTATAGCCGCCGGAGGCCAGCTGTATAAATCTCGTTGCATTATGGAATCAGCTTATATAAGCGTACATAGTCCACCAACATGGCTGCGGGGAAAACAGTATCGTCTACTCCCTGTACGCCGCCCCAGTTACCACCAACAGCAATGTTGATCAGCACGTGGAAGGCTTTGTCGAACGGCCAGCTTGCGTATCCTTTGCCGTCATTGGCAAAACTGAATACCTGTACGCCATCAAAGAATCCCCTGATATAAGCCGGAGTCCAGTCGACACGGTATAAATGAAAATCGGTCATAGCTGTCGGGATCTGCCGTGTAGCCGTTTTCTGTGTATTTATAACGTGATTGTAGGCTTCAGAGTGAATACTGAAGTGAACTACGTTCGGGTCGTATCCGACATGCTCCATGACGTCGATTTCGCCTGACTTTGGCCAGTCGCCATACGTTCTGGCCGTTGGCAGCATCCAGATCGCGGGCCATGTGCCGCGTCCTGAAGGAAGTTTGGCTTTCACTTCCAGTCTTCCGTAGGTAAAGTCTTTCTTACCACGGGAAACAAGCCTTGTAGAGCTGTAAGCCTTGCTACCGGAGGGCTCCTTTATTGCGGTGATGGTCAGCATGCCATCTTTTACCTGGACGTTTTTAGCATCCGTGGTATAGTTCTGCAACTCATTATTGCCCCATCCATGATCGCCGGTGTCATAGGTCCAGCTATTCGGATCTGGAGCTCCGGTATAGTCGAACTCATCCGCCCACATTGGTGAAGCTTCAAAAGTATATTCCTTTGCTTCCGGCGGTGCTGGCGGAGTGATCACACTCCCGCCGTCTCTCCCGCTTTTTTTGCATGATGCAAGGCTCAGCAGGAAAATTGTGGATACGATTAAATTTCGCATAGTGATCGTTTTTATTATTCAGAACGCAGAGTGAAATGCCACCAGCCGCCACCGAAAAAGAGGGCGAGTTTCAGGATATCATGTCCGCTACCTCCGGCATTAATCTGCATTTCCATAATATCATAGATATTTTCGGTACCTGCGGGGCCAGAATTGATCTCTCCGGCGGTTTGTGCCTTTTGTAATCCGATATGAGCGCCTTTACCGATCAGTTTCAAACGGCCAAGTCCTTTTGTCCCGCCTGGCAAAACCTCAAATCGATAGTTTGGATTAGATTTCCAGAAAGCCTGTTCTCCTGTAAGGTTAGCAGATGGCTGACAACCTTGAGAAGGAACTGTTCCGAGATACCCGTCAGAATAAAAATCATCTTTATTATCGTAGGCGAATACACTTGTGGCAAAGTTGAAAGTGTAGGTGTCGTTAAATTCGCATGGACGGGTCGTTACTTCACTGGCAGCACTGGTCCACCAGCTTCCGTCGCCTGCATTCGGCCCTACTGCATATGCACCGGCTGCGGGGTTGAGCTTCCATGTCTTTTGCGTGCAACTGGCTATAAATCCTGCTGCCTTGGTCGGCAGGCAGGCATTCGGATCATTCTGCGCGATATTGATGGTCTTTGTAATCGAATCAACTCCGCCCATACCGTAGGCTTTCATTTTGACCGTGTACTGGCCAGCTCTGGCAAAATTCACGCGTGCAGAGTCTCCAACGGGCGTAAAGCCTGTTGAAACCGTCCAGTATGGGATAACCGGAACATTTGAAGTAGACACTAAGATCAGGTTATTCGGATCTGTATCTTCTACTACTTTGAAATCAACTACTGGTTTTGCTCCAAGTTCCAGGTCAGCTCCTTCTTTTTTACATCCCTGGAAGAATATTGCACCGCCAATGATAAAGGTGGCACCGATCAATAATCTTGTTTTATTAATATGCTTCATAACAAGCTTTTTATGGCTAGGCCTGATTAATAATTGGGGTTTTGCTTAAGCTGAGTGTTGCTCAGTTCATTCAACGGGATTGGTAGGCGGTCATGTTTACCGGCAACAAACCCTTTGGATGATAATGCAGCAGCGGCACGGCCTGTTCTAACGAGATCGAACCAGCGGTGTCCTTCTGTTGCCAGCTCTGCGCGGCGTTCACGATAGATATTTTCAATTGTAGCCGCAACCGGCAGCAGACTAACCCTTGCACGAACCGCGTTCAAAAGTCCGGCAGCCTTTACCAGGTCGCCGCCACCACGCACGAGTGCCTCAGCCTGCATAAGATAAGTATCTGCCAGACGGATCTCGATCACGTTGTTTGGATAGTTCAGTTCTGCGTTACCACCACCCGTAGAGCGCCATGCTTTCAGCGGTGCAAACTTCTGAACGAAAAAGCCTGTATTCTGATATCCTGGCTCATAATTGCTCGCGGCGCCAACAGCTACCATACTGTCAATATCAGCTATCGTGTACTGGTAACGGGGGTCACCATACATGAAATCATGCAAAGCATCAGTCACAGGGTTGAAGCCCCAGCCTGATTCATAAATATTCCCGGAGTAACCACGGGCACCGATCATCTGGCAGTAGACATTCCCTTCTATAACATCCCAACCATTCCAACTGCTGTTAGCTACTGGGGTATGGCTGATCTCAAAAATAGACTCCTTATTGAATTTGTTGTCTGGGCGGAATATTGCCGGGAAACTTGTCAGAAGCTCATAGCCATAAACATTACCGGATTTGTTCACATCGTCGAACAGATTTGCAGCCTCGATCATTCTTGAATCATTGTTCTGATAAAGAATAACTTTTCCAAGTAATGCTTTTGCTGCTCCCTGGGTAGCGCGGCCTCCTTCTGAAGCGATACTTACGTTTACAGGCAGATCAGGAATAGCGTCTTTCAGGTCTGCTTCGATCTGAGCATATACAGCTTCCGGCGTTGCCTGAACCTGTGTATAGATCGCATCACCTTCGATAGGCGCTGTAAAAAGAGGGACATTGGTAAACAATCTTACCAGATCAAAATAGTAATATGCTCTCAGGAATTTTGATTCCGCGATATAGCGTGCTTTCAATGCAGTACTGAGACCGGGAACATTTCCGAGCTTGGACAGAATAATATTTGCTCTTGAAACACCAACAAAGTTCCGGCGCCAGAAAGCGTCCTGTGGACCGACAGCGGGTGTCAATGCAGAATAATTATTCCAGGCCTGCCAGGTAGCCATATCCGCACCACCATCAGCACCTCCAGCGAAACAATCATCGCTTGCAGCATTGAGCGGCCCAAGCTTATTGGCATAAGTTCCTGCAGCGGTTTCCATCCCTAATGGATCATATGCAGCAACAACCCCTGTAAAAGCCTCATCAGGATTTGAGTAATAATTCACTTCCAGATTCAAGCCTACAGGGTCTACATCCAGAAAGCTTTTTTTACATCCATATAATGCCGAAGCACCAAGTATAACAAAACAGAATTGATATAAATATTTGCGTTTCATTGTGATCAGATTTTTAATTAAAGACCTACGTTAAGACCAACCATAAATGAGCGGGCTTGAGGATAAACACCACGGTCTATACCATAACTGCCGCCACCAATCTCCGGATCGAAACCAGTATACTTTGTCAGAGTCAGCAGATTGCCGCTTGCCACATACACGCGCAGCTTTTTGATACCAGCCCTGTTAAGCAATGAAGCAGGAACGGTATATCCTATCTGGAGGTTTTTAATACGGAAATAAGCTCCGTCAGACAGATAAAAATCGGACGGGTAAGCAAAATTGCTATTGTTATCTTTTGTAGTCAGACGCGGGAAGGAATTTGTTGACCCCTCACCTGTCCAGCGGCCTAGTGCTGCAGTGGTCCAGTTAGCATTAGCTACATCGAGGCGGCGAAGCGCGTTGAAGATCTGATTTCCTGTAACACCCTGCCCAAACAGAACAAGATCGAATTGTTTATAGGATGCGTTGATAGTAAAACCATAGCTCCATGTTGGAGTGGGATCACCAATGAAAGTACGGTCAGCTTCTGTAATAACACCATCACCATCACGGTCAACCCATTTGAAATCACCAGGCACTGCATTTGGCTGGATCACTTTACCATCTTTATTCTGGTAATTAGCTACCTCTGCCTGATTCTGGAAAATACCTGCGGTTTCAAATCCATAGAACGAGTAAGTAGGACGACCAACTACGGCACGTGTAAGCCTGTAAGTACTGGCCTGCCAGCTGGAACCATCAATGAATTCGCGTTCTTCACCGATATCTGTTACTGTATTCTTTACATACGAGATATTACCTTTTACGTTGAAATTCACATCTCCCAACTTCTGTGAGTAGCCTAACTCAAGCTCAACGCCTGTGTTTTCCATCGCGCCAACATTACCCAGAGGATTATTAAGGCCGACATAAGCAGGAATAGCTACTTCCATCAGGATATCCCTGGTTTTCTTTTTATACCAGTCAAAAGTCAATGTAAGATTTTTGAAAAGGTTGGCATCGAAACCAATATTCAACTGGCTGGTAGATTCCCAGCGAAGATCAGGGTTAGCCGGTGCGTTGGGGCTGTAGCCGATCAGGTAGTTATCATTTCCGAAAGGATAGTTACGTCCTCCGCCCATCGTAGAGATAAAGGCGAAGTTTCCGAAACCGTCATTACCGGTTTCGCCATAAGAACCACGGATTTTCAGGAAAGAAACCACATTGTTCTGAGGGAAGAAATCTTCTTTAGAGGCAACCCAGCCGATTGAACCGGAAGGGAAATAACCATATTTGTTATTCGAACCAAAACGGGAAGAACCGTCACGGCGCAGAATAGCCGTAAATAAATACTTATCATTATAATCGTAAACAAGACGGCCGTAAATAGAAGATACTTTATGCCTGTAACTTTCACCGCCCCATGAGCGACGATTCGCAGGCGTGCTTTCAAAGTTCATCGAAGCTTCTCCATAAGTATTTACGGGAAGATTATCTACAGTAATACCGCTGTTCACACTGTTATCATCCACATATGCACCGGTACCACCAAGCAGTGTAAAGTTGTGATCTCCGATCCTGCGGGCATAAGAGATTGTATTTTCAAACGTCCAGTTAAAGCCGCGATTCAATTCGCGTGTAAAAGAATTATTTGTTGTAAATGTCGAAGTGTTCAGGAATACCATAGGGTTAAACGAAGTGGCTCCCCAAAATGCCTGTTTTGCACCAAGGTTTGTTCTAACCTTGAGGCCTTTGATCACTTCGATCTCAGCAAACACGTTTCCTACAAGATTATGCGACCAGCCATGGTTACCTTCTCTTGTTTTGGCATATGCCAGAGGATTCGTCATTTCCTGCCTTACATAATTTGAGATACCGTACGGACGTCCCTGTCCATCGCGTACAACACGGTTATTAACGTAAACAGGTGCGTTTGCGTCATTTGGATCAGTAACGATCGGGCTTGTGATCGGGTCAAGGTTAATGGCCGATGCAAGTGGTCCACCAAACTCTCCATTCGTATTACCAATACCCTGGCTTCTTATGTAAGAGTATCCAAGTGTATTTCCGAAAGTCAGCCATTTCGTGATCTTGTGATTTGAGTTCAGGCGGGCGTTATATCTTTTGTAAGCAGAGATTTCTGGCATTACCACACCTTCCTGTTCAAAATAACCAAGAGAAAAATAATAGGTTGATTTTTCAGAGCCGGCACTGATACTGATATCATGGTTTTGGATCAGCGCATTATTGCTGAAGATCTGATCCTGCCAGTTTGTACCTTCTCCAAGAGCATCAGGGTTGGGGAACAAAAGACCGGTTCCGCCTCCTGCTGCAAACGCTTCGTTTGATAAAGTAGCGTATTCTTTTGCATTAAGCAGTTTCAATCTTGTAGCTGGCTCCTGCATGCCGACATAACCGTTATAATTAACGGCCATCGTACCTGCTTTTCCTTTCTTCGTGGTCACAAGGATCACGCCCGATGCAGAACGTGCACCATAGATAGCAGCGGAAGCAGCATCTTTCAATACTTCAATTGATTCGATATCATTCTGATTGAGGTAATCAATACCACCATTGTCCACAACGATACCATCTACAACAAAAAGCGGGTCGCTGTTATTTAATGTCGTAGTACCACGGATCCGTAAGGTAGAAGAAGATCCTGGCTGTCCGGACGCAGCGGCAATTGTCATACCTGATACACGCCCCTGCAAAGCCTGGTCAACGCGCATAATTGGCATATTTTCCAGATCACTCGCTTTTACACTGGTAATAGCGCCGGTTACAGACCTTCTTTTCTGGGTGCCGTAACCCACTACCACCACTTCTTCGAGGTTTTTGTTTTCAGCAACCAGTGAAACCGATACCTGTGAAGATCCATTGAGACTTACTTCTTTCGAAACAAATCCTATGTATGTTACAATCAGCACTGCATTTGTATTGGATACATTTATCACGAAATTGCCATCA
The DNA here is from genome assembly GCF_022012415.1 of Terrimonas ginsenosidimutans. Classification (GTDB taxonomy): domain Bacteria; phylum Bacteroidota; class Bacteroidia; order Chitinophagales; family Chitinophagaceae; genus Terrimonas_A; species Terrimonas_A ginsenosidimutans. The sequence continues at coordinate 26,435 of NZ_JAKLTR010000019.1, read as the reverse complement.
CCATCGGTGACGGTACCATTGGTCGATCCTTTTTCGGTAACAGACACGCCGGAGAGCGGCTCGCCGCTGTCGCTTGTGACTTTACCTGAAACAGGCACGGGTATGGCAGCTTCCATACCGGTGGTGATCACCACCAGGCTTCCGCTCAATCTTTTATAACTTAACTCGGTGTTTTGCAACACCTTATTCATAACTTCTTCTAACGAGGCATTTGCCACAGAGATGCTGATACGCTGCTCTCTCGGCAAAATTTCATCTTTGTAAACGAAACGGCAGGCTCCCTGCTGTTCGATGGCTTTAAAAACCTTTTTCAACGTCACTTTCTCCAGGTTCAGGTTGATATTCTCCTGGCCATAACCATGGGCGAAAGATTGAAGGGAAAAGGCGATAATAAGCAGAACGGTAAACTTCATCATGAGTAAGCATTTGATGAATTGGTTGGGCGCATGGGGGGACGCGCCTGATCCATTTTTTTTCATACCTTAGTTTTGAATTAAATGATGGGATTTTTGCTCTAGCCAGAGCAAATTCTTTGTCTTTCAAAAACGGAGGATGCCGCAAACATTCTCCGTTCTCTATTTAAACGGGGGAAGTCATGTAGGTTTCTTCATATGCATGCAGTTTTTAAGATGAGCAATCGTTTTAGCAGTTCTGTAAAATTCTTATCGTAAAAAGGTATCAGGGCCTTATCGTGATCTCTTTCTTATTAATATCATAGTGGAAGTTTCCCGAAATTCGTAATGCTTCCATCACCTGTTCCAGATCTTCATCTTCGAAAACACCACTATACTCGGTTCTTCTGATCCTGGTATCCGGTATGCTGACTTTGACATCATACCATCTTTCGATCTTCAGGGCGATCTCTTCCAAAGACTCTTTATCAAATGCCAGCGTATTCTTGATCCAAAGCGTTTCAAGCGCTGTAGTCTGATTTTCTTTGAAATTCACTTTCCCTAATGTGAGCAGGCTCGGGCGATCGTGATGCGGCATCCTCACTACATCGGGAGAAGCTGTTTCCGCTTTTGCTTCGTCATTATCTACGATCAGCTTATCATTCGGCTTTAATACGATCTTCTTATCAGGATTATTCCTGAGAGTGATCTCCACCGAACCCCGGATCAACGAGGTTTCTGTATTCTTTTCATCCGCATAAGATCTCACATTGAAGGCCGTGCCCAGCACTTTCACATCGATCACACTGGTATGAATCACAAAAGGCCTTTCCTCATCATGCACCACATCAAAAAAAGCCTCCCCGGAAAGCTGTACTTCCCGGATCTTGCCCTGGAAGTTCTCGTTGTACGTGATCTTACTGTCCGCGTTCAGCCAAACCTGCGTCCCATCCGGCAATTGTATTTTTGATTTTGAGCCTCGTTTCGTACTGACCGTATTTTGCGCGAGAGCGTTGCTGTTTTTAGCAGAAGTGAAAGGAAAATAGCAGTACGTAAAATAACCAAGCACCGCAACAGCTGCAGCAGCTGTGATCCAGGCCATTATTCTGAAGACCGGCTTTTTCTTCGCAACTTTCAACTCTACCTGCTCTTCCGGCAGATCTGATTCATATTGCAGAACCGGCTCAGAAAAATGATTACTCATTCTTTGCAGATGCTTGTTGAAAGCAGCCTCTTTATAATCGTCAGAGATCGAAGGGTTGACGGACCATATATTTTCTATCGCCCCGGTACGTGACTGTGCCGCGGGATTTTCCTTCAGGTATGTTTCTAATTCTGCTAGTTCTTCCGGTGTCGCTTCATTTGCTAACCGGGCACTTAACAATGACCAAAATCTTTCTTCCGTCATAAGTTGGCGTCTGTAATGAGATAAGACACGGGGAAGATATAAGATGTACCAAGGTGGTTGGAAAAATTTTAACATTTACGGAATGCATCCGAATGACAATTGGAAATCAAATCATTGCAAAGGAGAGCGCTCTTTATTTATTCGTGTGGGAATATACGTCGGGTTTCGATATGCAGCCGTTCGCTTAACGCGCCAACATGCATGTCTTCCGGCAGGGCGACCTAAACGTTGATGCATCCCTGGAATCCAGGAGCTGGGATATGCTTGGGGCTGTCTGTACTCAACTAAGATGCGGAGAAAAGTTTCGCTGAAGGTATCAGCTTCTGTACCGGCGCAGGAAGAGTTTCGCCAAGTTTCCGAATGGCAATCGCGAGCTGATTGCGAACAGTCAGCGCTGAAATATTCAAGACTTCAGCAGCTTCCTTATATTTCAATCCATCTTCTTTCACCAGCTGAAACACCAAACGGCATTGAGGTGGCAACTGCATGATGGCCTGACGGATCGTTTGCATGATCTCCGACGAAATAAATAATTCCTCCGGATTACGCATTTCAATACCAACCTCTACCTCCACTTCTTCAATACTCACGGGCGCATTTTTGTATGTACGCTGAAGATAATTAAGAGAGAAATTCTTGGTAATGGTATACACGTAAACTTTCAGATTTCCTATTTCGCCCAGGCGCGCACGAATCTGCCAGATCTTAATAAAGACATCTGAAACAATTTCTTCCGCCACCTCTTTTGAACGAACAATGGAAAATGAAAAACGATGAAGACCATCAAATAACTGATAGTATAGCTCTTTGTATGCATTCATGTCTTCATACAAAGCAATGCGCTGTTGGAGTGTTTCTATCGTAGCAGTTTCTGGCAATCGTTATTAAATAGCGATAACAATATTATAACATTTTTCTTAAAAAAAAATTTTCTTTGAACATCACTATTTTTTTTCATCCCCCTCTTTTCATTAATGATCCTCTTTTATTACGTGTTCATTCCCGCAATAAAAGAGGATCATTAATGTTGGCACAATGACTGCAATCGCTTGCAGAAATGTGAAAGAGACTTTTATTATCAGAAGCGAAAAGCAAAGAAAGAAGATCAGTTTAAAAGTCAGATAGTTTTCAAGCTTAATAGTACCAATATGCACAACTTTAAGCCAGTGGACTTTTAAACGCTTCTCCTTTTTAGCTCTTTGTTGATCAGCGCAAGCTCACGGCCCGTCTGTCCTTTCACAGAAGTATTCTCCTGTGCACGACGCATCAGATATGGGATCACGTCTTCGATAGGACCGAACGGAAGATACTTGCTTACACTGCAACCCGCATGTGCAAGATTGAATGTTATATTATCACTCATACCGTACAACTGACTGAAGTGAACGTGCGGATGATCCAAAGGAAGGTTCTTCCCACGAAGCAACTGAACAGCCAGCAAACTGCTTCCCTCATTATGTGAAGCAACGATCACTGAAATCTGATCCAGATGTTCGATACAAAAACGAAGACCGGCATCATAATCTCTGTCGGTCGATTGCTTATCTTTTTGTATCGGCGATGGATAACCCTTCTCTTCAGCCCTTCTTCTTTCTTTCTCCATATACGCACCGCGGACGATCTTCGCGCCAAGGATGAAATTTCCACTTACTGCATCCTCTTTGCTCTGCTTAAGGAACGCCAGGCGATCATGCCTGTATAGCTGGATAGTATTAAAGACCACTACCCTCTCTTTGTTGAACAATTCCATTACCTGCATCGTCAAGGCATCAACAGGATCCTGGATCCATGTTTCTTCTGCATCAACAAGCACGCCCACCTTCTGATCCGAGGCAGCCTTACAGATAGACATCATACGCGCATGCACACGCTCCCATTCCTGCTTTTCAGTCGCAGACAACTGTCCCACTGCCTTTTCATACCTGTTCATTAAAGGACCTTGCTGCTGCTGCATCAGTGCGTCAAGTTGCTCCAGCAATGCAAACCTGGCAAAGCCTGTAACCTTGATACTCATCAGCGGAATATTAGGCTGGGTAGCTGCATAATTGATCACCCGGATGAACTCCTCTGTTGCATGATCAAAACCTGGCTCGCCATCATCGCCACCCTCCACGCCATAGTCGAGGATCACCTGTACATGATAGTCTGAAAGTTTTTTTGCAACTACTGCAGTTTGCTCTAAAGTTTCGCCTCCAACAAACTGTTCAAATATTGTACTGCGGATCAACCCTTTTACAGGCAGGCCCGATTTAACGGCCCAGGGCGTTAGCCTGGTACCAATTTTCACCAGCCAGGATTTACCCATACAGCTGAAAAGAAAACGGGCTTTCTTCAACTCTTTGTCTTTCTTATACTCGAAAGCAAATTCAGTATTATCAAAAGAAACCGGGGGGTGAGCTTCCATGTTGCTACTAATGTGATGATTGTGTGATTGGAGATTGTTGTTTTACCGCGCAAATCTACGCTAAGAGGATGAAAGGGGAAAATGAGAGCTCAGTGTATCGACAGGAAAAGTAGTTTTCCCAAAATACAGAAAATGACCTGCTTATCAGGCACCTCTTTTTCCTCTTTCATCCTCTTAGCTTAGCTTTGCGCCAAATTTTGAATGATGACAGAAAAGACCGCTTCGGAAAGCCTGACCATTATGACAGAACTTGTTCTGCCGAATGATACGAACGTTTTCGGAAACCTGATGGGAGGACGTTTGATGTACTGGATGGATATTGCCGCCGCACTAGCTGCCCAAAAGCATAGCAATGCACCAGTCGTTACCGCTTCAGTTGATAATATTTCCTTTGAAAACCCAATTAAACTGGGAAATGTGGTGCATATACAGGCGAAAGTAACAAGGGCATTCACCTCTTCTATGGAAGTACACATGAAAGTGTGGGGAGAAGATCTGAAAAAACAGCACAAATACAAAAGCAACGAAGCATATTATACATTCGTGGCACTGGACGATGACAACCGCCCCCGTCCCGTCAATGGGCTGGTCCCTGAAACCGATGAAGAAAAACGCTTATTCGAAGGTGCCCTCCGCCGCCGCCAACTTCGCCTTATTCTCGGCGGAAAAATGAAACCGGATGATGCGCAGGAGTTGAAGGCGTTGTTTACGAACAGGTGAGGAAAATGGGGAGGTAGAAGTTTAAAAGTTTAATAGTTTAAAAGTTTAAAAGTTTAAAAAATTGGATCATCAAACAGTGAGCGATCGGCTTCTCAAACTATTAAACCTTTAAACTATTAAACTATTAAACTTTTAAACTCTCACCCCGTTTCCCCCTCTTCCTTCTCCCTCACCGCCACCAGATCCGCGAGATCCACCTGCATCGGCAATAAACCGATTTTCACTACCGCTTTCTTGCCACGGAGTTCCATCACTTCACCTACCTGGTGATTGCGTTTCATTTTTACTTTATCCCCCACTTTGATCTCACCGCCGATCTCTGCAAACCGGGAGTCGATCTTCTTCTGCATCTTACTAGCCACTTTCTTTTCATCTTTTTTGAAAAGAAGCGCATCCATTTGTTTGATCACTTTGTTCTTGTTCTCTTCCTTTCGCCACTCGATCAGCATCTGCTTCAGTTTGCGCTCCATATCCTTCAGGTAAGAGATCCTTTCTTCAGACACACGGTTCTGCTCCTTTAATACTTCCACCTGCTGGCGGTGACGTTCCTTATCCATCACCTGCTGCATCTCTCTCTTTAACCGCTCGTTCTCCTTCATCAACTGATTAAGCTCTTTCTCTCTTTTTTGAAGATCCTGGAGATCCTGTTCTGTACGGTTCAATAATTTATCCAGCCGGAACTGATCTTCATCCACCAGCGCGCGTGCCCGCCTGATCAGCGATTTATCCAGGCCGATCCTTTCTGCAATGGAAAAAGTGTAAGAGCTTCCCGGCTTACCGATCAGCAACTTGTATTGCGGCTGCAGGTTCTTTTCATCAAATGCCATCGCACCATTCAGTATCCCCTGTGTCTTGCCCGCCATCACTTTCAGGTTCAGGTAGTGTGTTGTAACGATCCCGAATGCATGTTTCCTCGCCAGCTCCTGCATGATCACTTCCGCAAATGCGCCTCCAAGATTCGGATCACTACCGCTACCTAACTCATCAATAAAGAAGAGCGTTTTGCCATTCGCATTTTCCATGAAATGTTTCATGTGCAGCAAATGACTGCTATAGGTACTCAACTCAAATTCGATACTCTGTGTGTCGCCGATATGGATCATGAGTTGTTTAAAGATCCCAAACTGTGAAGAAGGATGTACCGGTACAAGCAAGCCGCTTTGCACCATCATCTGCAGTAACCCAACGGTTTTCATCGTCACCGTTTTACCACCGGCATTCGGACCACTGATCACAAGGATGCGGCTATTCTCATCCAGCGTGATCGTTGTAGGTATCGTCGGTTTTTTTGTACGTTGATTGTAGATGTACAAAAGCGGGTGATACGCCTGCACCAATTGAACGTGCGCTTTATCAACCACCGCGGGAAACTCGCCTCTGTAATCAGCCGCGAGTTTTGCCTTCGCCCGTATAAAATCATAATCACCAACAATGCCATGGTATATCAGCAACAGGCCGGAGTATGCAGAAAGCCTTGTAGTCAGCTGACGAAGGATCCTGTATACTTCCTTCCGTTCGTCGTTCTCCAGCTCATGAACCTGGTTATTCAGTTCGATCGTCTCTTCCGGCTCAACGAACGCCGTTTTACGGCTATCGCTTTCTCCATGAAGAATTCCTTTTACCGTTCTCTTCTGTTCAGCGAATACAGCCACCACCCTTCTGCCGCTCATAAAGCTCTCTTCGATCTCCGCTAAATAGCCCTGCTTATTCAGCTTCGCGACGATCTTTTCAAACACTCTGCGTAGCTCGTTCCGCTTCTTGTAAAGGCTCATCCGGATATTCTTCAGGTCTTCCGACGCATTGTCCTTCACCTGGCCCGATTCGTCCAGCACCTCGTCTATCATCTGGATGATCGCCTTTTCATAGTAGGTGTTCGCGATCACACTGGCCATTGCAGAATATGCGCCTTTGCGCTCTGCGTCAAACCAACGGAACAGGCGTTCCATGCTTTCCGCCAGCTTGCGGAGGTCCATAAATTCTTCCCCATTGAGCACGGCTCCGGGAATCCCCAGCAATTTCAGCTCCCGGGCAAGGTTCAGGATATAATCGTTGGGGAAATAAATGCCATTTTGCAAAATCTGATGATACTCAAAGCTTTGCCTAAGTTGTACATCAATAAAATCCTTCCGCGTATGGATCCGCAATTCCTGGGCCTTCTGCCGGGCATGCTCAGTCTGGCAATAGTTTGCCAGCAGGGCTTTTACCTTGTCGAACTCCAGTTGTAAATACGCCGATTCTGGAAATAATTTCATAATACTCGCTTACCTCAATTTTATTCAGCATGCAAAGGTAATTCATTGCTGAGTTGTTAAAGTAGTGAACTTTGAAAGCTGATGGATGTTATTTTACGTAGATATTTGAGCGGTGAATGGTGATTTGCAGCGATCGCGTATTGAAGCCAATGACTGGACAGGGATTTCCCGGATTATCGGGATTAGACAGCAGATGATCAGCCACAGTAACCGTTTAAACTTAAACTTTAACAATTCAATGAAGGCAACTTTGAAAGCAGTACTGGGAGTGCTTGTGTTAACTACCACAGGAATGTTATCCTGCGCACAGCAATCAGCCCCCTCTGAAAAAGAAACCACGAAAAAAGAGACAGGAACTATGACTACAACTTCGTTTTCCGGCAAAACCGACACAGCTACGCTGGCCAATGGCTGTTTCTGGTGCACTGAAGCAATTTTTGAACAACTTGACGGCGTGATCAGCGCTACATCAGGATACACCGGCGGACATGTAAAGAACCCAACATATAAAGAAGTCTGCACCGGAGAAACCGGCCATGCCGAAGCGTTGCAGATCGTTTATGACCCCGCAAAGATCAGTTTTGACGAATTACTGGAAGTATTCTGGGAAACACATGATCCCACAACCCTTAACCGCCAGGGCAATGATGTAGGTACCCAGTACCGCAGCGGCGTTTTTTATCACAACCCGGAACAAAAAGAAAAAGCGGAAAAGTATAAAGACGAACTGAATAAAACCGGCGCGTTCAATAACCCGATCGTAACAGAAGTCACTGCATTTTCAAAATTCTACCCTGCGGAAGATTATCATCAGCAATACTTTGAAAATAACGAAAATCAGAATCCCTACTGTAAGATCGTTATCAGACCGAAGCTCGATAAATTCAGAAAAGTGTTCAAGGATAAGTTGAAGAAGGATTGAGAGACATAGCCGTCAGGTTAACATCGTATCAACGTATGCGTATCGCAAAGCAGCCGTCAGGGTCGTTAGGTATTGCTTGTATTGTTAGCTGCTACTTTGCGATATGCATGCGCCAGTGATATCTCTTGTGGCGCTTAACCTGAGGGCTATTACCTGCGATCATCTGCCCCTATTCCGGTCCTGCGCAGTTCGAGCAAATTCAACGCGTTCGGCCTGAATCCCGTTACCTCCGGCTGCACCAGTCTGACCACTTTATCATACCACAATGGCACCACTGGTGCGTCATCGATCATCAACTGATCTGCCTGCTGATAAAGTCGGTAGCGCAGCGAATCATTTGTTTCAGCCAAAGCCTTTTCAAATAATGCATCAAACGCAGGATTTTTATAACGTGTGTAATTCGGCGGAGCCGGATTTTTAGAATAAAAAACAGAAAGATAATTTTCCGCATCCGGGTAATCAGCTATCCAGCTGCCGCGAAAGAAGAGGGCTCTTGAATTAGAAGTAAGTTCCAGCAGTAATGATTTCTGCACTACTTCTACCTGCACAGTTATCCCAACTTCATTAAGTTGTTTGGCAATATAATCTCCCATATCCGCATAGATCGGGATCGTAAGCAATTTGATAGCGGGCAACCCCTTCCCATCCGGAAAACCTGCTTCTTCCAGCAGCTGACGGCTTTTAGCCGGCTTATAGGTGTACCCCTTTACTACAGATGTATCAAAAGAAGGCAGCCCTTCGGGTACAAATCCTGACTCTGCCGGGGTACCCAATGAATTACGCAGATACAACGCCATCTTACGGCGGTCAAAGCCGTAGTTGATCGCCTGCCGGATCTTCCTGAACCGGGTTGGAGCCCCTTTCATGATAGGATTGGTTGTATCAACCAGCAGACCGAGATATTCGATGTTCAGATAAGGATTCGTCTGCAACTGTATCTTCCCCTCCCAGTCTTTCCGCAATGTTCCTTTCTTGGTAAGCACTTCGTCCTTGAAAGACGATTCGATATCGTTGATAAAAGAAAGCTTGTGCTGGCGCAATAATAAAAACTCTGTTGCGCGGCTGTCATAAAAACTGACTTTGATCCCATCGAGGTATGGCAGGCGATTTCCCTGTTCATCTGATTCGAAATAGTTCGGATGCTTTCCCAAAACCAGCGCCTGCCCTTCTTCCCAGGCCACAAACCGGAACGGGCCGGTACCAACCGGATGACGCCTGAAATCGGAACCATACATCTCCACTGCTTCCCTTGGCACGATGGAACAATACTGCATCGAAAGGATGCCCAGGATAGGATGATAGGGACGGCGAAGTTTCACTTCAAAGGTTGAATCGTCTTTGGCGCGGAAAGGCTGAACGGAATCAAGTTTCGCATTGAAGATCCAGCCACCGGGGCTTGCCACTTTCCCATCCGTGATCCTCGACAGGCTGTACACAACATCAGCAGCATTCATTGCACGTCCTTTCCCGCCCGCAAAAGCGGGATCATCATGAAAAAAGACATTCGTTCGTAAATGAAATGTATAGACGGTCCGGTCAGATGAAACATCCCACCCTTTCGCAACAGACGGGATAATATGCAAACTATCATCCACTTCCACCAGCGTATTGTACAACTGGTGGACCGCCCACATGATGCTTTGATTTTTTGCAAAAACCGGGTCAAGCGAAGCAATGCCCGTCTGTTCGTTATAATAAAATATCTTACGCCCTTCATTGCTCGCTGATGAGCACGAGATCGCCAGGATGGCCGGGAAAATGATCCAGAGATATGAATGACGGTATCCGCTCATCGTTGTTTTAACAGACATATTCGGTCTGAACGACTAAATTTACAATTCAAACTCATTCAACTGTAATTACAGCATGAAAACATTTGCTACTGTTTTATTTCTCCTGTTCATCTCCCTTGACGTTTTTTCACAATATACTCATCAGGACACATTGCGCGGGTCCGTTACACCTGAACGCGCATGGTGGGATGTTACCAATTATAAGATCGCGGTAACGCCGGATTACGCAGCTAAAACGATCAAAGGTTCCAGCAGGATCACTTATAAGATCAGCGGAAATGTTACCGCTTCCATGCAGATCGATCTGCAGCAACCCATGCAGCTCGACAGCGTATTTATCGGAACGCAAAGAACAAAACTCAGCTATCAGCGAGACGGGAATGTCTTTTATATACAATTGCCTGCCGGGTATCCGAATGGATTGACCGCAGACTCTATCGAACTGTTCTATTCCGGCAAACCCCGCGAAGCAGTAAACCCACCCTGGGATGGCGGCTGGATCTGGAAAAAAGATCCGGAAGGCCGTCCATGGATGTCCGTCGCCTGCCAGGGACTCGGCGCCAGCGTCTGGTATCCGTGCAAAGACTACCAGGGCGACGAACCGGAAAATGGAGCCAGCTTGAGCATGACCGTTGCAGATCCGTTATCCGCTATTTCCAATGGCAGACTGAAAGAAAAAAGATCGAATGGAGATGGAACAACTACCTGGACATGGGCCGTGGTCAACCCGATCAACAACTACAATATCGTTCCATATATCGGCTATTACACAAACTGGAAAGAAGACTACGCCGGCGTAAAGGGCAATCTCGAATGCAGCTACTGGGTGCTGGAAAAGAATATCGATAAAGCAAAAGCACAATTCGGGCGTGATGTAAAACGCATGCTTAAATGCTTTGAAGAATGGTTCGGTCCTTATCCTTTTTATGAAGACAGTTATAAGCTGGTGGAAGCACCACATCTTGGCATGGAGCACCAGAGCGCTGTTGCGTATGGCAACAAATATATGAACGGCTATCTTGGCATGGATCTGTCCGGCAGCGGCTGGGGCAGGGAGTGGGACTATATCATTGTTCATGAAAGCGGCCACGAATGGTTTGCGAATAACATCACCACGCAGGACATTGCCGACATGTGGATCCACGAAGGCTTCACCACTTACTCTGAAGTAGTATTTGTTGAATGTAATTACGGGAAGAAAGCGGCTGATGAATATTGCCAGGGATTGCGTAAGTCCATTTCAAATGACAGCAAGGTCATCGGACCTTATGGCGTAAACAAAGAAGGTAGTGGAGATATGTACCCCAAAGGAGCAAACCTGATACATACCATCCGGCAGATCATTGACAATGAAAAAACGTTCAAAGATATTTTGAAAGGATTGAATAAGGATTTCTACCACAAGATCACAACTTCCAAAGAAGTAGAAGAATACATCTCCAGGAAATCAGGTAAGGACCTCTCGAAAGTGTTTGATCAGTATCTGAGAGACACGCGTATCCCTGTCCTGGAATATAAGATCGAAAATGATGCAATCAGCTATCGCTGGAGGGAATGTATTGCCGGCTTCAACATGCCTGTTCGGATCTACGCAAAGAACAAAGCTTATACGATTAATGCGACCGAAAACTGGCAGACATTATCCATGAAACAACTGGATGAAAAGGAATTCTCCGTTGATAAAAATTTTTATATTCATTCCAGCAAGAGCGATTATGTGATCCCGAAATTGAAAAACTAAAAGGAATATACTTACAGGCATTAACAATCGAATTACGATCCGGGTAACGGCCATCGGTCAACGGCCTTTCATCCGACCACAAAACTATCATGAGCAGCATCCGAAGGCAAAGTATTATCTCGTCAGGCGTAGTGTATCTCGGCTTTCTGATCGGTATGCTCAATATTTACTTTTTCACAAAAGGAGGTTTATTTACCGGAAGTGAATACGGGCTTACGAAGTTTTTTTATGACACCTCCATCCTGATGATGGCTTTCGGTACTTTATCGATGCCGACGTATGTCATCAAATTTTTTCCTTACTACCAGGACAATCTTTCGAAGTCGAAAAATGACATGCTTGCGATCGCACTGGGTGTCACCCTGATTGGATTTACCATCATTACGATTGCGGGAATCGTTTTCAAAACACTGGTCATCCGGAAGTTCAGTGAGAACTCTCCCGAAATGGTACAATACTATGAGTGGATCTTTCCGATGGGATTGGGTCAATGCATCTTCGCAGTACTGGAAGCGTATTCCTGGAGTATAAAGCGCCCGGTACTGACCAGCTTTCTGAAGGAAGTTCAATTCCGTATATTCACGACCCTGCTGATCTTACTTTTTGCCCTTCGCATCATACCCAACTTTGACATCTTTATAAAGATTTATTCTCTCACCTACCTTGCAATAGCATTGATCCTTTTCATTTATCTGCTGGTCAGGAAAGAGATCTATCTCAGCTTCAGCATCAGCAAGGTCACACGACGGTATGCACGGAAGATCCTGACACTATGTGCGTTCGTTTACTCCGGTTCTATTGTGTTCTATGTATCCCAGATATTCGATTCACTGGTGATTGCCGCCGTCCTGGAAGATGGAATGAATAAAGTGGCCATCTTCTCGATAGCCTTCACTCTTACCGGTATCATCCAGGCGCCGCAACGGGCGATTGTCGCTTCTTCTATCTCGCATTTGTCAAGAGCATGGAAAGACCGGGATATGGCATTACTGCAAAAGATCTACCACCGTTCGTCTATCAACCTGCTGATCTTCGCCTCCTGCATGTATTTCCTCATGCTGCTCAATTACAGGGAGGCGATCATTACGCTGGGGATTCAACCGGAATACCTGCTCGGATTCAGCTCATTCATTTTCCTGGGGCTGACGCGTGTTGTAGATCTCGGCACGGGGATCAACACCGAGATTATCGGAACCTCCACTTACTGGAGATTTCAACTGATAAGCGGAGCCATTCTTCTGTTCCTCATGCTCCCCCTGACATACCTGTTGGCGAAAGAATTTGACATCCTCGGACCGGCCATCGCACAATTTATTTCGATCACTATTTACAATGCGATCCGCATCATCTTCCTCTGGAAGAAATTCAGGCTTTTCCCTTTTACCAGAAATTCCCTGTATTCCGTACTTATCGGCCTCGCAGCCTACATACTTACCTACTTCGCCTTCAGAAACCTTCACGGCTTCGCCGGATTGTTCTGCAGAAGCCTTCTGTTTTTGATGCTCTTTGGTGCGGCTATAGTATACCTGAAGCTTTCGCCGGATCTGAAGCCAGTGGTTGAGACGGTAAAAAAACGATTGAGGCTGTAGTGGGAGCAATTGCCTGCTGTGGGGTGCAGTTTTTTTGCCGGGCGGGCAAGAGCGCTGTTTTTTGTTGTTATAGGTTTTTTGAGGTGAGAACCTCGAAGTCTCTGATTACTTTTTTTGTTACTTTTTTTGCATCAAGGCAAAAAAGTAAACGGAGTCTTTCGACCTCAAGTCGAAAAAAAGAGACTTTGCCCTCCGGCAAAAAAAGCGCTTTACCCACCCGGCAACCTAATCCTCTCCAACCACTGTGCCCCGGTCGCCCACCACACCACAAAAAAATCCGGCTCTAATTGCCGGATCTTTTTACAGGTTAAAATATCTTATTCGACGCCTCAGGTTTCTCTATCCTCCCCGCCCCAATAAACCTCCGCATATAATACGGATCATACATATCACTCACCGTTACGCCCTGCGAAGTCGAAGCATGAATGAATTTATTATTCTGAAGGTAGATCCCCACATGGGATACTCCTCCGCGTGTGTTGAAAAATACAAGGTCTCCTTCCTTGAGTTCTGTGGAAGAAATAATGCGGGACGCCTTATACTGTTCCCGCGCCGTCCGTGGCAAGGTCAGTGCAAATGCGGAAACATATACAGCCTGTACAAATGCGGAGCAGTCGATACCCGCTTTTGAATTACCCCCAAGCTTATAACGTGTTCCATACCATTCATCTACATGATCCAGTAACAGGTCGCCATCAAGGCTTTCCACTTCTGTATCCAGCAGGATGGCATATTTCAATTGTGTTGCAGAAGCTTTTTCCACCGCTGCCGCAGCATGCGTCACAGATCCATGATCCTCTTTTAGAGAAGCTTTGGAAGAAGTTTGCGTTTTAGGAGCCGCATATTTCAACACCGGAGGGGTTGACTCCGTGCTGATATCGTTCAGGAATTGTACTTTGTCAGTATTTGCGGAATTGCCTTTGCCTGCGATAACAGGCTGCTTTGAATTCACCGGCCTCATAGAAGAACAGCTGGTAAGAAACAGAATGATGGCAAAAGCCGGGATCAGTTGTCGTGTCATCAGGCCTTTTTTAAGAATTCGGTTTTCCGGTTTCATCAAAAACCATGCAAAAATATAGGATTTTTTAGTGAAAATTCAACAAGGGAGTAACTGAAATTAAAATTTTTAATTGTATGACACTACCAGCTAAATTTTCGGGGAATCTGTGTGTATATTGATTTGATGATGCAGATCAACAGGTGAGATATATTTGACATGTTAATCATACCCAAAATGCCTTTGTTTTTGATCATTCCCGTTTGTCTTGTATTGTTCAGCTGCCAGGGTGCGGCCAGCGTAAAAGCCGTTACGCCAGCGGCTGTTCAGGACTCCATTCCAAAGAATCTTGTGCTCGCGGCGGATTCTATTCCTGCCACGGTCACTGTTGATACCGTTCAAAAACCCGTGCTGGCGCCCTACTCTCACATCGTATACGAAAAAACAGAGGTCCTGAAAGCAGCCCCCGGCACCAAATCCGTGCTTTTTAACGGAGATGGCTCAAAGCTTTACGCAATGAACCTTGAAGGGATGAGCATTTATGAATTCGATCAGACCACCCGGTCTGTCATACGCGAGTTCAAATTTGCGCCAACAAAAGGCACCGGATGGGACTACACCACCGACAAACCGATCTCTTCATACGAAGAAAAACCGGTGGAGGCCTGCCTGAGTCATGACGACAGGATCCTCTGGGTATCCCTTCACAATGCGGAAGGTATCGTGCCTATCCGGGTGGACGACAATGACGAAAACGAACCACACCCACTAAAAGACCAGCATCTTAAAAAGATCACCGTCAATTATCCTGGCAAGGCGGAAAAAGACTCCTTCTGGGTGCCGCTGGTCAAAACAGGTAAAACTCCGAAGGTCATCTCTAAAACCGCCGACGATAAACACCTGCTGGTCAGCAACTGGCACTCCTATACCGTCAGCGTCCTGGAAATGGACACTGCCGGATTCCCGGCAGCCCGAATGATCGATACCATCAAAACAGTCGCCATTCCCCGCGGTATTGCCGTAGATGACGACGAAAAAAAATCATATGTCGCCATCATGGGAGGCTCCGTCATAGATGTTATCAACAATGAAACCTGGGAAAAAGAAGAGCCCATCCAGGTGGTTTCCAACCCCAGGCATGTGGTAGCAGACACAGCAGGCCGGCTTTTTGTCTCCTACAATAAACTCGCGAAGATCGCTTGTGTAGACCCTTCCACGGGAAAAACGCTTTTTACCGCCACCACACATGCCCAACCCCGCACACTTATCCTTTCAAAAAATCAGCAATTCCTGTTTGTTACCTGCTATAGTTCCGACTTCGTAGATGTTTATAAAATAAACGACACACAGTTTGAGAAAGTGGCATCTTTGCCATGTAAAGGACATCCCGTTGGCGTAGACATTTTTGAGGACGACAGTAAACTCGAAGCATGGGTTTGCAGTTATACTAATGGCTTGATCAACGTTTTCAGTTTTAAGAAGAAATAATTTGGCGTAGGAGTATCGCAGAGAGCGCTATATGAACGCAAAGCACGCAAAGTCTGGGCGCTCTCTGCGTTCACATAGCTTCCTCTGCGATATTGCTACGCTGACTAATACCAGGAACGACAACCCATGAAATTCTCTCATTTACACGTACACACCCAGTTCTCTTTATTGGATGGACAGGCTTCCATTCAGGCACTTTATAAAAAAGCAATTGCCGATGGTATGCCCGCCCTCGCCATCAGCGACCATGGCAATATGTTCGGTGCCTTCGAATTCGTATCCGAAGCATACAAACACAAAGACGCTAATGGCAACCTTAAAGTAAAACCCGTTGTCGGTTGCGAATTCTATGTTACCGCTAACCGTCACCAGAAGATCTTTACCAAAGAGCAACGTGACGTTCGTCATCACCAGATCTTATTGGCCAAGAACGAACAGGGTTATAAAAACCTTGTAAAGCTGACGTCGCTCGGCTTTATCGAAGGGCTGTACAGTAAGTATCCACGTATCGATAAAGAACTTATTGTTCAATACCACGAAGGACTCATCGCCACTACCTGCTGCCTGGGTGCATCCGTTCCACAGGCGATCCTACGGAAAGGCGAAGAAGAAGCAGAAACAGAATTCAAATGGTGGCTGGACCTTTTCGGAGATGACTTCTACGTCGAACTGCAACGGCATAATATGACCGAGCAGGATAAGGTGAACGAGATCCTGATCAAATTTGCCCGCAAGCACAACGTAAGGATCATTGCCAGCAATGATTCTCACTACGTGGATCAGTCAGACTTTAACGCACACGATATCCTTCTTTGTATCAACACCGGAGAAAAGATCACCACCCCAGCGATGCGTGACTTCGCCGATGACGATATGAACATGAAAGGAAAACGTTTCGCATTCCCCAATGATCAGTTCTATTTCAAAACAACCGCTGAAATGGGCAAGGTCTTTCATGACCTCCCCGAAGCGCTCGATAATACCAATGAGATCGTCGATAAGATCGATCTGCTCAACCTTAAACGGGATATCCTTCTTCCCAATTTCCAGACGCCCCCGGAATTCGCCACACAGGACGAATATCTCGAGCACCTTACCTGGGAAGGAGCCAAAGCCCGTTATAACGAGATCACGCCAGAAATTGACGAACGTCTTCGCTTTGAACTTTACACGATCCGGACGATGGGATTCGCCGGTTACTTCCTGATTGTAAGTGACTTCATCAGAGCTGGCCGCGATATCGGCGTATTTATCGGCCCCGGTCGTGGTTCCGCTGCCGGTTCCGCCGTGGCATATTGCATCGGTATCACCAATATCGATCCGATCAAATACAAGCTCCTGTTTGAAAGGTTCCTCAATCCCGATCGTAAGTCAATGCCGGATATCGACACGGACTTCGACGATGAAGGCCGTCAGAAGGTTATCGACTACGTGGTAGATAAATATGGTAAAAGCCAGGTGGCACAGATCATCACCTATGGTACCATGGCCGCGAAAATGTCTATCAAAGATGTGGCGCGTGTAATGGACCTTCCTTTGGCGGAATCAAACGCCATAGCGAAACTGGTTCCGGATAAGCCAGGGATCGAATTAAGGCGGGTACTGCAGGCACCAATGAAAACCAAGGACGGTGAAAAGTCTTTGGAAGAAAAAGACGGCCTGGCCAGCGAAGACCTGGATAATGTCAGGCGGATCCGCGAACTCTATGCTCAGCGGGATACACCAGCAGGCAAGGTATTGCACGAAGCGGAACGTCTGGAAGGTTCTGTCCGCAACACCGGGATTCACGCAGCGGGTATCATCATCGCACCAAAAGACCTGACCGAACTTTTACCGGTGTCCATCGCTAAAGACTCTCCTCTCTGGGTAACCCAGTTCGAAGGAAGTATTATCGAAGATGCAGGCGTTATCAAGATGGACTTCCTGGGTTTGAAAACCCTGACCATCATCAAGAATGCACTGACCATGATCAAACAGAACCATGGCATCGACATCGTGATCGATGACATTCCGCTGGATGATCAAAAAACATACGAACTCTATCAACAGGCTGCTACCATCGGCACATTCCAGTTTGAAAGCCCCGGTATGCAGAAATACCTTCGCGAGCTGAAACCCGATAAATTCGGTGACCTCATCGCGATGAACGCCCTGTACCGCCCCGGTCCTATCGCATACATCCCGAACTATATCGACCGTAAGCACGGCCGAGAAGAGATCGCCTATGACCTTCCAGAAATGAAGGAGTATCTCGAAGAAACTTACGGGATCACTGTTTACCAGGAACAGGTAATGTTGCTGGCGCAAAGTCTCGCCGGCTTCAGTAAAGGTGATGCCGACGTATTGCGGAAGGCGATGGGTAAAAAACAAAAAGCTGTTCTTGATAAAATGAAAGCCCAGTTCATCAAAGGCGCCGTTGAAAAAGGACTGCCTGCCGATAAACTGGAAAAAATCTGGACCGATTGGGAAGCGTTCGCGCAATACGCGTTCAACAAGTCCCACTCTACCTGCTATGCATTTGTGGCTTATCAGACAGCCTACTTAAAAGCACACTACCCGGGTGAGTATATGTCCGCCGTATTGAATAACGCCGGCAGTATTGAGAAGATCACATTCTTCATGGAAGAATGTAAGCGGATGGGTATTAAAGTACTCGGGCCGGACATCAATGAATCGTTGAAAGGCTTTGCCGTGAATAAGATCGGTGAGATCCGTTTTGGTCTGGGTGGTATGAAAGGAGTTGGTGAAGCAGCGGTAGAGAATATTGTAGAAGAAAGAAAGGACGGCTATCCAAATATATTTGATTTCATTAAACGGATCAACCAGCGTGCGGTGAACAAGAAAACACTGGAAAGCCTTGCCTATGCCGGAGGCTTTGACTGTTTCCCCGAGCATCACCGCAGGCAGTATTTCAATATTCCCGAAGGAGAAACCGCCACCGGCCTGGAGAAGATCATCAAATACGGCCAGATCGTCGCCAATCAGAATGCCAGTTCCGGTCATACCCTTTTTGGAGATCTGCCGACGATGATGGAAATCCCCACCCCAAAGCTGGCAGATTGTGAACCATGGTCACTTACCGAGCAACTGGATAAAGAAAAAGAAGTAACTGGTATGTTTCTGAGCGGTCATCCGCTCGACCACTACCGCTTTGAGATGAAACACTATGGCATGACGCCTATTGCTGATTTCCTTGAGTTCCGGGACTCTATTAAACTGCAGCCAAATCCGGGCAGGATCTTCAAAATGCTTGGCCTGGTAGCCGATGCCCAGCACCGGATCGCTAAAAGTGGCAACAAGTTTGGAAGCTTTGTTATTGAGGATTATACCGGCAAAATGGACTTTGCCCTGTTCAGCGAAGACTATCTGAAGATCTCGCCGTTCCTGCAACAGGGAACAACGGTTTTCTTTACGGGTTTTCTGAAACCAAGATGGAATAAAGAAGAGTTTGAGTTCAAGATCCAGCAGGTCACCCTGGCCGAGTCTGTCAAAAAGACGATGACCAGGCAGATCAATATCGAGATCCACCCGCAGGATTTGAACAAAGGCATGATCGATTTTGTTGAAAGCAACCTGAAGAGCTTCCGTGGCGGAAGCACGGCCCTGAAATTTATCCTCTCCGAGCCAAAAGCCGGAATGAGGATCAGCCTGGTCAGCGGAAATAACGGGTTCGAAATGAATGATGAAATGATCCATTTCCTGCAGGAAACACCCGAGCTTCGTGTGCAGGTGCAGGCCAGCTAAAGCAGAAACTGCGGGACGTGGATAACGGCAGTAAACTATGTTAACATATTTAACACATTGTAAAACAAAACGTTAAAGGACCATTTTGGCAGAAACAAGCAGGTAATTATGACATTTTTTGCACAACTTTCTGCCACGTATTCCTGTTATTCATATCGGACTTAAATTTGCAACCCTGATAGAAATTACTAACAAACTTAAAATCGTAATAAAATGGCAAAAGAATTCAATGACTCCAACTTCCAGGCTGATGTCCTGGCTTCTGATAAACTGACCGTGGTTGACTTCTGGGCAGAATGGTGTGGACCTTGCCGCGCAATCGGACCAGTGATCGAGGAACTTTCCAAAGAATATGATGGCAAAGTGAACGTAGGTAAAGTGAACGTGGACAATAACCCACAGGTTTCAATGAACTATGGTATTACCTCTATCCCTGCTATCCTTTTCATTAAAGATGGCCAGGTTGTAGATAAACTCGTTGGTGCTCAGCCTAAAGGCAACTTCGTTAAGAAGATCGAAGCGCATATTTAACAGACCATAAAAGATAAGAATGACCCCGTTTGGTATTTGAACTGAAGTTCAGATGCTGAGCGGGGTTGTTTGTTTTTGGTGGGGACCTGATTTCAAGCTGGTGCCAAGCATGCAGGCGGGGTATGCTTCGATTGGTGAAAGCCATCGTTGAGGCCTGGAACAGGCCTTCCAACCATCAGAAAGACGCTACGGATCAGGCGAAACCCTGGTAAAACGATGCGACTGACCGTTTCAGATCCTGAAACAGACGAGTCTTTTGAGACTGATCTCACTCCGGCTCTCTTAAATTCAAGGTGTTGTTTCACTGGTCCGGGTGGTGAATACCTCTATACCTTATTTGTGCCGGACAGGGCGCGTAGGCGCGCCTCAAGGCAAAAATTGAAGAGGCGACCAACATCCTATTCCCGGGAGTAAATAACATTGGATCGCTGGGGTAAAATTTTCAACTCAGCACACTGAAATTTTATCAATTAAAACCAAACAGGTTTTCGCTATTATTTTGACTTTTACATTCCCTACAGCGCCTCCGCCAGTTTCTTCATATACATCGCATACTCTATCACATAATCCTTCCCTGAGGGATAATCCTTCAGCTTCGCCCGTTTGATCATTCCACTCTCCAGTATTTTATATGCCCGCTGCGCATCTGATTCATTATAGAACACATTCAGAAATGCTGGGGAAGTTTTCTTGTAAGATTTCAGTCCCACCGCATGCTGATAATAATTGAACGGAAGCATCACCCTCTCCATAGAGAAATAAGATGACTCTTCAGACACCAGCGTGAAATAAGCGGAGTAATATTCGAGCATGCTTCTGATGCGTACTTTTATTGCACTATCTGATTCGGGAACCGGAGCTTTCTTTCTCCACCAGTTCTCCTTTGCTCCAAGCAGTGCTTTTGCCTGGTCAACATTCAATCGCTTAAGATGCCATTCCACCGGAATTGTCTGATCTTCGATCTTCAGATCCTGTGAGATCTTCATCGTCTTAATATCCACACCAACAAGATCGCCACGGAAATTATCAAACCCCAATCCGCCATGATCGATCAGGATCTCCCCATTGTTTTTTTGCAACCAGGTGCCCGGTTGTGCCTGGCTGCTGTCTGCCTGTACAAAACGCCCGTCATCACCAAAGCTGATCAGCTTCAAGCCGAATAAGTTAACGATGGAATCCTGCGCGGCTGCGTACACGACTTTCTGATCATCACTGACGAGGATGTCTTTGGGATAAATGATGATCCATTGACCCGAAACCGGTGTTGCGCCTTTTGCGGGCTCAGGCTTCTTCTCTTCATTTTTACATGATGAGAACATGCACGCTGCCGCAAATGCAGTGAGAACGAATCTATTCATATGAATGGCTTATTAAGAGGACTAGTGTCTTACACTGGCGGTAGCTTCCGGCTCATGTTTATGCCTGAAGAAGATAGCGAACAGCACTGCCACAACCAATGCATATCCCGCAAAGGCCAGCCAGATACCTGTCCAGTCCATGCTTCTGTCTGCATTGGTAAAATATTTCTCGATCACCATACCGCTGATCTGGCTTCCAAGGAATGCCCCGAAGCCGTTGGTCATCATCATAAAGATCCCCTGAGCGCTGGCGCGTATCTCAGGATTCACCTGTGTATCCACGAAAAGAGAACCGGATATATTGAAGAAGTCAAATGCCATTCCATATACGATACATGATGCAACGATCATCCACAAACCTCCCGCCGGGTCACTATATGCGAACAGCGCGAAACGCAGCACCCATGCAACCATACTGATCAGCATCACTTGTTTGATGCCGAACTTCCGCAGGAAAAAGGGGATCGCAAGAATGAATGCCGTCTCTGACATTTGAGAAATTGACATAATGATCGCGGGATATTTCACCGCCATCGTATTCGTATACTGAGGCATTTTGGCAAAGTCGTGCAGGAATGTATCACCATACGCATTCGTCAATTGCAATGCCGCACCCAGCAATAAAGCAAAGATGAAGAACAACGCCATCTTCGGCGTTTTGAACAGTGAGAAAGCTTTCAATCCTAATGCATCCACCAGGGAAGTTTGCCCGGTAGTTTTTAATTGGGGAGGACATTTCGGCAACGAGAACGAATAAAATCCGAATAACACGGAAGCAATTGCAGCCACATAGAATTGCGCGGCAGAAGTTTCAATATGGAGCAGGCTTACGATCCACATGGCGGCAATAAAACCGATCGTTCCCCACACACGGATCGGAGGAAAGTCTTTGATGATGTCCTTACCATTTTTGATTAGCGCGGTATAGGAAACAGTATTGGCCAGTGAGATCGTAGGCATATAAAACACCATGTAAAGTAACAACACCCAGAAGAAAGTATTAGGATCGTTTACCTGCGGGATAAAATAAAGAATGATACCGCCGATCAGGTGACAAATACCAAGAAGGCGTTCCGCATTGACCCAACGATCTGCGATGATCCCGAAGATGGCCGGCATGAAGATGGCAGAGATCCCCATCGTGGAGAAGATCGCGCCAAACTCAGCTCCGCCCCATTGTTTTGTCTGAAACCAATACGCCCCAATCGTTATCAGCCACGCGCCCCAAACAAAGAATTCAAAAAAACTCAGAACGGTCAGACGGATCCTCAAATTCATAATACGTTAGTTTAGATGCTTATTACCAGGGTAATAAAGCGGAAGATAAGAATTTTACGTTTTGAAATGAATACACGCGGGATTTCTGCCGGTCTGCAGGATCGTATAACAACTTTTTACGGGCAGGTTTGTTCAATATGAATCGTAAATTTGCACCGATTTAAAAAGAATCTATGGCAGCCGTATTACCCTCCGATGTTTTTTCAGAATCTCAGCTTGACCCCGCTTTGGTGAAGATCGCCGATAAAGTGCGCAGAAACGAGCGGATCACTGACGAAGACGCGATCCTCCTTTTTGAAAAAGGCTCCCTGTCTTTTGTAGGCTCACTGGCCAACAGTATCCGTGAGCGACTGCATGGGGACACGACCTATTTTAACCGGAATTTCCATATCGAACCGACCAACGTATGCGTCTATTCCTGCCATTTCTGCTCGTACAGCCGTGTTTATGCTCATCGCGATGAAGGCTGGGAACTGAGCCAGCAGCAGATGATGGATATTGTGAAAAGCTATGACGGCAAACCGGTAACGGAAGTGCATGTGGTAGGCGGCGTTCACCCGAAAATGAATCTCGAATTCTTCGCGGAACTGATGCGCTCCATCAAAGGCCATCGCCCTGATCTTCATATCAAAGGCTTTACCGCCGTAGAGTTGGATTATATGTTCCGCAAAGCAAAGAAGACTGTGGAAGAAGGAATGGCCTATCTCCATGAAGCCGGCCTGGATTCCCTGCCCGGCGGTGGAGCGGAGATCTTCCACCCGGAGATACGCGAACAGATCTGTGCCGATAAGATCGATGGTACCGGCTGGCTGCATATCCATGAAACGGCCCACAAGCTGGGAATGAATACCAACGCGACCATGCTCTATGGGCATATCGAGAATTACAGCCACCGTGTAGATCACATGAGCCGTTTACGGGCATTGCAGGATAAGACCGGAGGATTCAACACCTTTATCCCCCTGAAATTCCGCAACCAGCAGAACGATATGAGCCATATCAAAGAATCCACCGTGATCGAAGACATGCGCATGTACGCGATCGCACGGATCTATATGGACAATTTTCCGCACCTGAAGGCTTACTGGCCGATGCTGGGACGTCACAATGCACAGCTGACCCTTTCTTTCGGGGTTAATGATATAGATGGCACGATCGACGATACCACCAAGATCTATTCGATGGCCGGTTCCGAAGAGCAAACGCCTTCCATGAACACAGCTCAACTCGTTACCCTTATCAAACAGGCCCGCCGTAAGCCTGTTGAAAGAGGTACTCTTTACAATGTCATCCGTGACTATAGCGAGCTGGATGTGAAAGAGATAGAGACGAATCCTTTGCTGAACTAGCAAGGACCGGCAATTGATCTGCCTGCGTATGAGCAAAGCAAAGATCGCAGAGGGCGCGAAGGATATTATCCCCTTCGCGCCCTCTGCGGTTACTCTGCGATCTCTGCGTTGACCATACGAGATCAAATCCACGGAACCTCATGCCGCCAACATTTTTTTTCTGCCTCCTGTTTTTTCGTTAAATTCCATTAACCAAAAAACTTGCTGGTATGAATTCAATCTCATCTATTCTTGCGCGCAAGGGAACCGACACGATCAGTGTCTCTCCCAATACTACCGTACTCGATGCATTGCGGATCATGGCAGAAAAGAACATCGGATCTGTAATGGTCATCTATGATGGAAACTTTGTCGGAGTTGTTTCTGAAAGAGACTATTCAAGAAAAGTGATCCTCAAAGGAAAACACTCGCATGATACACTCGTATCGGAGATCATGAGCTCCGAACTGCCCACCGTTACACCTAAAGACAGTGTTGAACATTGCATGTCCCTGATGACAAAAAATGCGATCAGGTATGTTCCCGTATTTGAAAATGGTAAACTCGCAGGAATTATCTCCATGAGTGATGTAGTGAAGGAAACAATACTAAGCCAAAAGGAGACAATCAATCAGCTCGAAAATTATATACACGGCCAGGGCTAGAGGGAAGTAAAAATTAAAAAGTCAAAATTAAAAATACACGCTGTGCTACAGAAGAGATCCTTTGTATGCCACAGCGTGTATTTTTTAATTTTGACTTTTTAATTTTTACTTATCTAACATTCCGGCAGACTCAAGGGCACATTTATCGCCAATCCACCATCAGCCGTTTCCTTGTATTTGTAGTTCATATCCTGTGCGGTATCCCACATCGTTTTTATGACCGCGTCCAGGGACACTTTTGCAAAATCAGGTGTGCTTTGCAAGGCAAGTTGTGATGCGGTGATCGCCTTGATCGCTCCCATGGTATTGCGTTCGATACAGGGAACCTGCACGAGTCCGGCGATAGGATCACAGGTCATACCGAGGTGATGTTCCATCGCGATCTCGGCGGCCATCATTGCCTGCCGCTGACTGCCGCCACTCGCTTCTGTCAGTGCTGCGGCAGCCATTGCAGACGATACGCCGATCTCAGCCTGGCAGCCACCCATTGCCGCGGATATCGTTGCTCCCTTCTTAAATATACTTCCGATCTCTGCTGCGGTCAGTAGAAAGCGCGTTACTTTATCCATCTCCTCACCTTCTGTGAACAATACAAAATACATCAGCACGGCAGGCACTACGCCTGCAGCTCCGTTCGTAGGTGCAGTCACTACGCGGCCGAACGAAGCATTCTCCTCATTCACCGCCAATGCAAAACAGCTTACCCAATCCAGTACATAATTGAAACCCATCCCACCCTGGCGGATCGCTTTTGCCCAGCTTTCATAGTCTGACACAACAGTGTCCTTCAATAGTTTTCTATTCAATCCGGATGCACGTCGGCGAACATTCAACCCTCCCGGTAAAAACCCGTCGGTATGGCAACCGCGGTAGATACATTCGCGCATCACCTCCCATATTTTCAAGAGCCCTTCGCGGGTGTCAGCTTCGCTTCGCCAGGCATTTTCATTTTCCAGAACGATCTCATTGATCGCCAGGCCGGTTTTGATGGACCAGCGCAGCAGGTCATTTGCCGTATTGATCGGGAAAGGAAGTTGAACGGTTGATCTGACGCCTGTCGTCTCTCCTTCTTTCACGACAAAACCGCCGCCCACCGAATAATATGTTTCAGAGATAGATCCCCCGTCATTCAGTCTTACAAGAAAGCTAAGTGCGTTGGAATGAAACGGCAGTGTTTCGGAGCTAAGAAAACCAATGGCGGTTTCCGGATCAAAATCAATCTCCAGCTTACCCGCCAGCTTTATTTTTTTTGCTTCCGCAATCCGCCTGATCACGGGCTGAATACTGTCCACAGGGATCGTTACCGGATCCGTACCCGCGAGGCCCAGTTGAACAGCGATATCTGTTCCATGCCCGATGCCCGTTTTCGCCAGCGAACCATATAGTAATACCTGGATCGATGTCACGGTATCCAGCAGTCCTTGTGTTTCGAGCGACTGCAAGAATCGCTGTGCTGCGCGCCAGGGTCCCAGCGTATGTGAGCTTGAAGGGCCAACACCAATTTTGAAAATATCAAAGACGGAAATAGGTTCGTATGACAAGGGAGAAAGTTTGATGTAAAGTTAGTGCTTACAAGTGAGAAGAAGGACTGCGGACCATGGACAGCAGACCATGGATAATATTGATGTGACGCAATGAACCTTTCGAATAGCAGTTCCAGGCCTTGCAGAGTGTCTTCGCGATCAGCAGCTGCGGCTCGTGGATCGGTGCAAAAGTTGGGGGGACGGATAAGACATTCAGCTTATGTACCGGTCGTTTATTCACCGCTACATTTCCGTTATTTTCCCGGAAGATCCTGTGCTTTTCCCATGGATTCCCTTTCACC
>NZ_JAKLTR010000018.1 GCF_022012415.1 Terrimonas ginsenosidimutans | reverse complement strand
ACAACGGTCAACGGTCAACGATCAGCGGACAACAAACCTGAACGGCATTCTCGCCTGCGTTCCTTTACTCATTTCCCTCACCCGTTTGAGTTCCTGGAAAATGACGTAGTTATCTTCCCCGATCTCTGCTTTCATTTTACCTGCATAATTCATCGGGTCCCGGTTCTCTCCAAAGATCTGTTCCATGAATGTCTGAGGTTCGGGATACTCGCTGACCCGGTAGCTTTCCAGTTTAGCCATACGCCCCGCGCATTGAATGGCGTCGTTCAGGCCACCAAAGCGATCAATAAGACCGATCTCTTTCGCACGTCTGCCGGTCCATACGCGGCCCTGTGCAATACTGTCAACATACGCAGTATCCATTTTGCGCCCTTCAGACACGCGTTGTTTGAACTGGGTATAGATCAGGTCAACGCTGGCCTGCATCATCCTTTTTTCGTTTTCTTCCAGCGGTCGATAAGCTGCGCCTGCATCGGCATAAGGACCGGTTTTCACACCGTCAAATGTGATACCGGCTTTGTTCTTGAAAAAGTTCTGCAGGTTAGGAACGATACCGAACACACCGATCGAACCGGTGATAGTTGTAGGCAGTGCAAAGATGCTATCTGCTCCACAGGAAATATAGTACCCCCCGGATGCGGCTACATCACCAAAACTGACCACGACCGGTTTTTCTTTTTTTGCGAGGGATAGTTCACGCCAGATATTCTCGCTGGCGAGAGAACTGCCTCCACCGGAATTCACGCGGAATACAATTGCTTTTACTGACTTGTCGAGCCGGGCTTTGCGGATCAGCGTACGATAGTTCTCGCTTCCGATCGTACCCTGATCGGCACGGCCATCAACGATATCGCCTTCGGCATAGATCAGTGCGATCTTCTCGCCTTTTACATCGCGGATCGCGCCTGCAGCGAGATAGGTACTCGCGGTAATAAAGTTGATCTTTTCGTATTTACCAAGATTGAGATGTGATTTGATCTCGTCTTTTACCTCATCGTCGTACTTGATCCCATCCACCAGCTTATATTCAGTTGCATCTTTGGCCGTCTGGATCGTACCATCGTTTGCGAGCTGATGCAGGGTTGCGGTGTCAACCTTTCTCGCCTCTGCTGTTTTCATCAACAGATCAGCATAAAGATCGCTCAGCCATACGGTGGTCTGGAGTTTGTTTGCCTCCGTCATACGGTCCGAACGCAATGGTTCCGTTGCACTCTTGAACTTACCGGCATAGAAGATCTGCGGCTCGATCTCCAGTTTGTCCAGCGTTCCTTTCAGAAAAAGATATTCAACACTATATCCACTCCAGTCGAGCATCCCAGCCGGGCTTACGTAGATCTTATCCGCAATATTTGCAACGCTGTATGCATTTTGTGTAATGATATCGCCATGGGCGATCACGAACTTTCTTGCTGTTTTAAAATCCTGGATGGCATTTCTGATCTCTTCACTCGCCGCGTAACTGTTGCTGTTGCCGTTGGCGATGATATAAAGTC
The DNA here is from genome assembly GCF_022012415.1 of Terrimonas ginsenosidimutans. Lineage (GTDB taxonomy): Bacteria > Bacteroidota > Bacteroidia > Chitinophagales > Chitinophagaceae > Terrimonas_A > Terrimonas_A ginsenosidimutans. The sequence continues at coordinate 127,824 of NZ_JAKLTR010000018.1, read as the reverse complement.
CTTCAATATTTGCGTCGGTCTTTGCTTCGCGGATCAGGCGAACCATATCATAAAGACCAGGAACATCACGGTTGTCGCTACTGAAAAAACCGAGGGGATCGCGCTGCAGTTGTTCGGAGAAATGCTGGCTAAGATCAAGTACCAGCACAGAATTCGCAGTCACCACCGGCCTTTCTTTCTTGGAAAGCCCCCCTAATGCTGCCAGGAAAAAGAAAAAAGCTACGATCGTAAAGATCACGAGCGCCAGCAGGCAGGCAAAGAATATCTTGAAAAAATTACGCATACAGTCATTTAATTAAGGCCAAAGAAAACCCATTCTCTGATATAGTTTTAAAATGGCCGTTCCTCAACCTGCTCAAAAATAAAGATATTTGGCTCCCAGAAAAGGGGCTCAGTATGAACAAAGCATATTTATTGACGGGCGGTAATCTCGGAGACCGGGCCGGAAACCTCCGCCGGGCCACCGAATTGATCAGGGCCAGGGTCGGAAAGGTCACAAAAACCTCCGCTATTTATGAGACGGCGGCCTGGGGCTACAGCGATCAGCCCGGGTTTCTCAACCAGTGCCTGCTGGTGGAAACGGAACTGGGTGCCGCAGAACTAATGACGCAGTTACTGGAAATAGAGAAAGAAACGGGCCGGGTCCGGCTGGAAAAATACGGTCCAAGGGTAATTGATATAGACATTTTATTATTTAATGAAGATATCTACGATGAACCTCATATCCGCATCCCACATCCGCAGATGCAGAACAGGAGGTTTGCATTGACACCGCTGGCGGAAATAGCCGGAGAGCACGTTCACCCGGTTTTGCATAAAACAGTGGACCAGCTTCTGGCCGACTGCGCCGATCCCCTGGAAGTGACGCGCGTGGGTTCCGGCAAATTTTAAGACGTCGATTAATACAGAACAAGGTAGCTAACAAAAGGGGGAGCATCACAGCTCTGGCAGTCCGACTGCAGCAGCCCTTCAATGAATGCGAGATGCCACCGATCAGCCCATGCAATCAGACATGCCTCTTTGTGATCTGCGAATCAAATAGATCACTGTTGAGTAATAAAAACCCATCAGTAATCCGGGAGCCGGATCGGCTAAATCTGCGGTAAGCCCTGCACCTGATTTATCCACAATCACCTAAACACGAATTCATTCCTGTTTTCAATTCAGTTATTTTTGCGCAGACTACCATGAACTATAACTTCATTACCATAGAGGGCAATATCGGAGCCGGTAAGACGACCCTTTCAAACCTCCTGAGCAAACATTATAACGCGAGGCTGATACTGGAAGAATTTGCCGATAACCCTTTTCTCCCGAAGTTTTACGCCAATCCCCAACAGTTTGCTTTTCCACTGGAACTGTTCTTTATGGCGGAGCGATTCAAGCAACTGAAAGAATTGCTGCAGCAGCAAGACATGTTCCAGCAACTCACTATTTCCGATTATCTCTTTACCAAATGCCTGCTGTTTGCAAAGGTCACCCTGCCAGATGATGAGTTCAGACTTTACCAGCGGCTTTTTGACATCATTCATCAGCAATTGGTGGAGCCGGACCTGCTGATCTATCTGCATGCGCCAGTGAGCCGCCTGCAGGCAAACATCAAAAAAAGAAACCGCTCTTACGAACAGTCGATTCCTGATGATTACCTTTTTAATATCCAGGAGACATACACGCATTATATAAAACAACACAATATCAAAACATTGTTTGTGGATGCATCCAACGCAGATTTCCTGGGAAATGAAAAGCATTTGCAAACGATCATTGATGCGCTGGATAAGGATTATGGAGAGGGGCAACATTATTTAAGCCTTCCCTGACCGGGAATTTATTGGATCTCGGGATCAAAGGGAACCGGGTCTGCCGAGGGAAAAGTGTCAACTGTTCGAAAGAATTAATCTCATTAATCCGGCAAATCCCTCAAATCCCATTTAACTTTGCATTCAACTCATGAGTCAGCAGATCACCAACGACCCCTTCGCCGCGATACGCGTGCCGGAATATAGAAATCTTTTGATGGGCAGGTTTACTTTCATCATGGCTTTGCGCATGATGGGAACCCTTGTTGGATGGTGGATCTATCAGCTTACCAAGGACCCTTTCAGTATTGGGCTGATCGGCTTGTCTGAAGTGATACCCGCGCTGTCTATGGCTCTTTACTCGGGCCACGTGATCGATGTCAGCGAGAAAAGAAAGCTCTTACTCAGAAGTGTATTCTTTTATCTGTGTGCAGCGGCATGTTTGTTTATGCTTTCTACCGCATTTACACGGGAGCATATGCAAACACGGTATATTGTTTATTCGGTATATGCGGTTATTTTCTGTACAGGGATCATTCGTTCATTCTCCGGTCCCGTATTTTCCGCCATGATCGCTTCGATCGTACCACGGCAGGCGCTGCAAAACGCAACCACCTGGAGCCAGGGCACCTGGCTCACTGCATCCGTAACCGGTCATGCTGTAGGTGGCTTTCTTATTTCAATGATCGGCAACAGGAATACGTTTGCCGTTATCTGCATACTGATCATTTTTGCACTGATCATTCTTTTCCGGTTGAAGCCTAAGCCCGCCAGCAATGAGCGTGGTGAAAAGAAGACACTGGAAAGTGTGAAAGAAGGATTGAGATTTGTTTTCAAAACCAAAGCGTTGCTTGGCGCGATGTCTCTTGACATGTTCGCCGTACTCTTCGGCGGAGCAGTTGCGATGGTGCCCGTGTACGCAAGCGATATACTCAAGGTGGGACCGATGGGATTCGGATGGCTGAATGCCGCGAGTGATATAGGATCGATCTGTGTGGTTGTATTACTCACCATCGCTCCGATGAAAAAAGGCCAGGGCAAAAAGCTATTGCTCGCCGTAGGCGGATTTGGAGTCTGCATTATCCTGTTCGCATTATCAGAATGGTTTTTCCTTTCTTTCATGGCATTGATGTTTGCCGGTATCCTGGACGGGATCAGCGTGGTAGTCAGGGGTACCGTGATGCAACTCACCACACCCGATCATATGCGCGGACGCGTCAGCAGCGTAAGCCAGATGTTTGTCAATTCCAGCAATGAACTCGGACAATTTGAAAGTGGCTCCATGGCCAGGCTGATGGGTGTTGTTCCGTCCGTCATATTCGGAGGTAGCATGACACTGCTGGTAGTGATCATTACCTGGTTTAAAGCCCCAACGTTGAGGAAGTTTGAGTATTAGGGGATGTGAGGTTTGGAAGGCTTGAAAAGTTCCATAGGCTTTATAGGTTCCATGAGTTTCATAAGTTCCATAGGTCAATCGGGTTTCCCTAGTTTTCCAGGAATTTACCGTCACGCCGTGGAAACACTATCTAAAATACGCAAAGACTGCAAACCTATGGAACCGATAAAACCTATGGAACTCCCAAACTATTAAACTATTAAACCGTTAAACTTTTAAACTTTTTCCCCCATGAACCGTCGCAACTTCATCCTCCACAGCGCCCTGGGAATCGGTGCGCTTGGACTCGCACAAAACTCTTTGCTTGCAGCAATGGTACAGGATCCATGGAAGATCCAGATGTTAACGGACAGTATCGGTGTATTTACTGAGAAGGGTGGCACCATCCTGTTTTATCTTTCGAAAGAAGGGGTTGTGGTGGTAGATACTGAATTCCCGGAGCAGGCTGGTCATCTGATCACAGAATTGAAAAAACGTTCTACACAGCCTTTCGCCCTGGTGATCAACACGCACCATCATGGCGATCACTCGAGCGGTAATATTGCCTTCAAAGGACTGACCCCGCATGTGCTGGCACATGCAAATTCCTTAAAAAATCAGCAAAAGGCGGCGGCAGCGCAGAAAGCAGAGGATAAACAACTTTATCCCGACCAAACTTTTACCGATAAGATCACCAAACAGGTGGGCAAAGAAAAGATCACCCTGCATTATTTCGGACCTGCACATACAGACGGAGACGCATTGATCCATTTCGAAAATGCCAACATTATTCATATGGGCGACCTGATCAATAACCGCCGCTATCCCTATATAGACCGGACAGCAGGCGCGTCGGTACGCAACTGGGTGAAAGTGCTGGAGAAAACAGAAAAGACGTTTGATAATAAAACGACGTTTGTTTTCGGCCATGCATCACCGGGATTTGAAGTGTATGGAAAGAAGGCAGATATCGCTGTGATGAAAGATTATTTTGAAAAGTTACTGGTGTTCACGGAAGCAGAGATCAAAGCGGGCAAGACAAAGGAGGATTTCCTTAAGAATACATCCATCCCAGGGGTGACGGAATGGGTGGGCGAAGGCATTCAACGCTCGCTGACCGCAACATGGGATGAGTTGACGACGGGGTAAGGCGTAGGAGTATCGCAATGGACGCAAAGAGACCGCAGAGTGCGCTAAGAATATAAACTAAACTTAGCGCACTCTGCGGTCTCTTTGCGTCCATTGCGATACTCCTACGCCATTAAAACTTAATAGTTAATTTTTTTAGATCATCCGCCACGCTTTTCACTCTCGATCAGCTTCTCCACCACGTAATAAGTGATCGGGCAAAAGCTCGTATTCTTTAACGTTAGCGGCTGCCTCTTCAAGATCACATCTTCATCCGTATAAGGGAAGCGCTCACAATCCGACGGGCGCTGATCATATATCGAACAATAATTATCTGAGCCCAGGAATGGACACGGATGCGTGTTAGTCACGAAATCCCCATCGTCATCCACTTTCAGGTAGGTTTCTATAAAAACACTTTCTTTCAGCTTGAGATGCTTTGCGATCCGTTTTACATCCGGTGTTTTGAAGCGCGGAGAATAGTTCTTACAGCAGTTGGCGCATTGCAGGCAATCCACTCTCTCAAATGCTTCTTCATGAAGATCAGGGAGTTGCTTCAGCACTTTATTCTTATCCGCTTTTTTCAGGAATTGGCCATAGAGTTTCTGGCGTTCTTTCGACTTCTTCTCCCAGTTTGTTAATAGATCACTTGCCATAGAGGGGCAAAGGTAGGAAATTCGTTGTTCGTTGACCGTTCGCCGTCGTCCGCTGGCCACAGGTCGAGCGCTGATCGAGGTCCGTATATGGTCAAGTACCGTATTCCGGACAACGATCAACGGACAACGGATAACGATTCGAACAACCAAACCAACGAGTTATACCACCCTTATCCACCTTTCCCCGTCGCCCTCTCGTTTTCTGGATATCAGCACGTAACTTTGCACCGCTTTTAGGAATGCCGGCCCGCAGACTGCATGTTGGCAACAACAACAAATCCCACATTTACAATCATATGAGCCTGTTCGTACAACAATCAAACGAGTTTATCCCCCGTCATATCGGACCCCGTGAAACGGATGTACAAGCAATGTTGAAAACCATCGGAGCGGCCAGCCTGTCTGAACTGGTGAGCCAGACCGTTCCTCCAGCGATCCGTATGGCGAATGCGCTGAATATTCCTGCCGCCATGAGCGAACACGAATACCTGCAGCATATCAAAGAAGTATCGCTGAAAAACAAAGTTTTCAAAAACTACATCGGACAGGGATACTATGACACCATTACTCCATCAGTGATCCTGCGGAACGTTTTCGAAAACCCAGGCTGGTATACGCAGTATACTCCGTACCAGGCTGAGATCTCACAAGGCCGCCTGGAAAGCCTGCTGAACTTCCAGACCATGGTCAGCGATCTTACCGCTTTACCGATCGCGAACGCTTCCCTGCTCGATGAAGCAACCGCAGCAGCAGAAGCCATGACGATGTTCTTCAATACCCTGAACAAACAGGATCATATCGAACGCCCGAAATTTTTTGTCGACAGCGCCATCTTCCCCCAAACGAAAGATGTGTTGATCACAAGAGCGATACCGGTAGGCATCGAGATCGTGGAAGGCGATTATAAAACCGCTTCTATCGATGCTTCTTTCTTTGGTGCGATCGTGCAGTATCCAAACGACAAAGGATCTGTGGAAGATTACAAACAATTCATCGGAGCCGTTCATACAGCCGGTGCTTATGTTGTAATGGCGACTGACCTGCTGGCGCTGACGCTGCTTACACCTCCGGGTGAACTTGGCGCTGATGTAGCGGTTGGTTCTGCACAACGTTTTGGTGTGCCTTTGGGTTATGGCGGTCCGCACGCTGCGTTCTTTGCTGCTAAAGATGATTTCAAAAGAAATATTCCAGGCCGTATCATCGGTGTGAGTGTGGACGCACAGGGCAACCGCGCATTACGCATGGCTTTGCAGACAAGAGAGCAACATATCAAAAGAGAAAAAGCAACATCAAATATCTGTACAGCTCAGGCTTTGCTGGCAAATATGGCCGCGATGTATGCCGTATATCACGGTGCTGATGGACTGAAAAATATCGCTAAAAGAGTAGCGCTTCTTACACAGACCGTTGCTGAAACACTGGAAGAAATGGGCTTCGAACTCGCTTCCTCCAATTTCTTCGACACCATTACTGTTAAAGTAAAAGACGCGGCGGCTATTCATGCAAAGGCGGAAAGACAACAGATCAATCTCCGTAAGATCGATGGCCTGCATGTTGGTATTTCGGTTGACGAAACAACGGCGATCAGTGATCTGTATGATCTGATCAATTGTTTTGAGAATGATACAGACCCTGTTTCATTCGATATCCATCATGACGCAGAACTGGATCACATCCCATCCTCACTCGTTCGTACATCTGTATTCCTTACTCACCCGGTGTTCAATACACACAGAAGTGAAAGCCAGATGATGCGTTATATCAAGTCGCTTGAGAACAAAGATCTTTCTCTCAATACATCAATGATCTCACTTGGCAGCTGTACAATGAAATTGAACGCTGCAAGCGAAATGATGCCACTCAGCTGGGCACACTGGAGCAAGATCCACCCGTTTGCACCGGTTGACCAGGCGGAAGGTTACAAATATGTCATTGACGAATTAAGTAAATACCTCTGCGAGATCACGGCTTTTGATGCCTGCAGCCTGCAGCCAAACAGCGGTGCGCAAGGCGAATATGCCGGTCTTCTTACCATCAAAGCTTTCCATGAAGCAAACGGCGACCATCACCGTAATGTGATGCTGATCCCTATTTCAGCTCACGGTACAAACCCTGCCTCTGCGGTAATGTGCGGAATGAAAGTGGTAGTCGTAAAAGCGCTGGAAAATGGCTATATCGATATTGAAGACCTGAAAGTAAAAGCTGCACAACACGCCGCCAATCTTTCCGGCATCATGATCACTTACCCAAGTACCTATGGTGTGTATGAAGAAACAGTGAAAGAGATCACTGATATCATCCACGAGCATGGCGGACAGGTATACATGGATGGCGCGAACATGAACGCACAGGTGGGCTTAACTGCACCAGGTCTGATCGGTGCGGATGTTTGCCACCTGAACCTCCATAAAACATTTGCCATTCCTCACGGTGGTGGTGGCCCTGGCATGGGACCTATCTGCGTAAAGCAACACCTGGCAAAATTCCTTCCTGGTCACGTTGAAGTAACTGATGGAACAAAAGAGCATGCAGTATCCGCAGCGCCGTATGGCTCCGCATCCATCCTGCTCATCTCCTATGGTTATATCCGTATGCTGGGCACTGAGGGTGTGAAAGCTGCTACGGAATTTGCGATCCTGAACGCGAACTATATGCGTGCTAAACTGGATGGTCAGTACGATATCCTGTACACGAACCATAACGGTCAGTGTGCACACGAATTCATCGTTGACCTGCGTCCGTTCAAAAAAACAGCAGAGATCGAAGCGGAAGATGTTGCAAAACGGTTGATGGACTATGGCTTCCACGCTCCTACCATGAGCTTCCCTGTTCCAGGCACGATCATGATCGAGCCAACGGAAAGTGAAGACAAGGCTGAACTGGACCGTTTCTGCAATGCATTACTTTCTATCCGTGATGAGATCAGGGCGATCGAAGAAGGTAAGGCCGATAAAAAAGATAACCCGCTGAAACATGCACCGCATACACAGGCAGTGATCTGTGCAACAGAATGGAATCATGCTTATACACGTGAAGCAGCTGCCTTCCCGCTGTATTATGTAACACTGAATAAGTTCTGGCCTTCTGTAGCCCGTGTGAACAATACGCATGGCGACAGGAACCTGATCTGTACCTGCGAGCCGATCGAAAGCTATATGGAAGCTTAGAAGTATCGCAGAGTGTGCTAAGAATAAACGCAAAGGACGCAAAGGATCTCCGGATCTTCTTTGCGTCCTTTGCGTTTATTCTTAGCACACTCTGCGATACTTTTACACCAACCCGTTAACTATTTCACAACAGAGAAGGAATCTCCTTTCACAAATAAAGACAGCGATGCTTTTTTTACACCGATCACTCCGTCGCTTTTAACCTGCATCTTCTGCGGATCACGCAGCACCACCACCTGCCCATCTCCGGCAACCTCCGCCTTTCCCTGGCTAACCAGTATAGCCGTCTCTTCATCAATCCCCACACATATCAGCTCCGGAAATGTATGCAATGCGGTCAGCAACCTGTTGTATCTGCTGCGCACAATAAAATGCTGATCGATGATGGCCGTTTTGATCAGTCCCAACCCTTCTTCAAACTCCACATTACCAGCTTTCACCATCGTGAAGCCCTCCTTCCCTTTTGCTTCAGGGAGTAACTGCGTTCCCGTGATCATTTTCTCACTCATTACAGCTGCACCGGCACTTGTACCGGCAATCATCGCTCCATTCCGATAGGCTTTGTGGATCGCATCATATACAGGCGTATTCAACACCACCTTCATAAAACGCGTCTGCTGACCACCTGTGATAAAGATCAGTTTGGCTTTTTCCAATGAATCAAGCCTTGAACGATTATTGACAGTTTCTTTTGTAAAGTCAAGATTAACCACCGGATTGTTACAAACAGGAGCTACCGATAATTTGAAGTAATGAAATGAGGTATCTTTCTCTCCGCTGGACATCGGCAGCACTCCTATATAATCTTGCGGAGAAAGATTGGCTGCGTCGATCATCGCTTTCATCAACCCGGGAGGACGGTCGCCGCCTCCGATGATGAACAGCTTCCCCTTCGGCGAATTGGTCTGCGCAAACAGGAATATTGAAAACAATTGACTGAGCAGTAAAGTCGTAAGCTTTAAATACATGAACCAGATTTTTCCTAAGATAACCCATTTGAAAAAGATATCCCTCCACGACAGGGAATAATTGATTTCAAAAGTCCTTCACCTTTGAATAAATTTGGGTCACAACACTACTTATGACAATCCAAAAAACCTTTGCCTCTGCCCTGTTTGCCACCATCATCCTGATCGCCTGTGCTAACAGCGAGAAGAATCCGGTTACTGAAACCCCGAAAGAGTGGATCACTCTTTTCAATGGAAAAGACATCAATGACTGGTTCGTCAAAATACACCATCATGAAACCGGCGTGAACTTCGGAAATACTTTCAGGGCCGAAAATGGATTGCTTAAAGTCAGGTATGATCAATACGATCAGTTCAACGAACAGTATGGCCACCTGTATTACAAACAACCCTTCTCGCATTTTCACTTGAAGTTTCAATACCGATTTGTAGGCGAGTGGAGGAAAGATGCTCCTTCTTATACCATCCTGAACAGTGGTGTAATGTATCATTCACAGGATCCGCGTACAATGCCAAAAGAACAGGATTGGCCGATCTCCATTGAAATGCAGTTACTCGGAGGCCTGGATGACGGCAAACCAAGAACAACCGGCAATATGTGTTCACCCGGTACCCACATCGAATACGAAGGGAAACTCGATACAAGACATTGCATCAACTCCACTTCAAAAACCTATCGGGGCGAACAATGGGTGAATGCGGAACTGATCGTTCTTGGAGATTCACTGATCACACATATCATCAATGGCGACACTGTTATGCGTTACGCAAAACCATCTATCGGTGGCGAAGTGGTGAACCGCTTTGATCCTGAACAGAAAAAAGATGGCAAACCCCTTAAAGAAGGATTTATCGCTTTTCAGAGTGAAGGTCAGCCAATTGATTTTAGGAATATTGTACTTCAAGATCTTTCTCCGGTGAAAAGGAAGTGACCTGCTTGATTTAATCTGCTATTTTTGCACTCCAGGCGACTGCTTCATTCTTTAACATTATAACTCCCGACTCATGAAAAGGATTGCCTGCTTTGCCATCTTAGCTTTATGGTTTCAAACATCCGTTTCGGCCCAGGATGATCAGGTTCTCAACGGTACAAACCTCGAAAATGTCCGCTATCCGTTCCCTGTATCGTATCTGCAATTAAATATCCAGCAGCAGAAGCTACAAATGGCGTATATGGACGTAAAGCCGTCCACTGCTAATGGTAAAACGATCATACTGTTGCATGGAAAAAATTTCAATGGTGCCTACTGGAAACAAACAGCCACAAGATTACAACAGGAAGGTTACCGGGTGATCATACCGGACCAGATCGGCTTTGGAAAATCATCGAAGCCCGAATATCTACAGTACACCTTTCAGTTGCTTGCAAAGAACACAAAAGCCATCCTTGATACGTTGGGCATCCGCAAGCTGATCGTACTTGGCCACTCCATGGGTGGAATGCTCGCTACAAGATTTGCACTGATGTATCCGGAGATCACAGAAAAGCTTATCCTCGAAAATCCTATTGGCCTGGAAGACTGGAAGCTGTATACACCTTATCAAACAGTGGACGACTGGTACGCCGGAGAACTTAAACAGACGTACGAAGAGATCAAAAATTATCAACTGAAATTTTATTACGATAATAAATGGAAGCCCGGGTATGATGAATGGGTGAACCTTCTTGCAGGATGGGTGAAGAATATTGACTATCCCCGTATCGCGTGGAACTCAGCCTTGCTTTATGATATGATCTTCACACAGCCGGTTTGTTATGAATTCGGGCAATTGAGGATGCCGGTGTTGCTGATCATTGGTCAGCGCGACAGAACTGCATTGGGCAAAAACAAAGCCCCTGCTGCCGTACAGGACAAACTGGGTAATTATCCTGTACTGGGGAAAGAAACGGCGAAAAAGATTCCAAACAGTAAACTGGTGGAGATCGACAATATCGGCCATCTTCCACATATAGAAGCATTTGACCAATTTATAACACCACTTGTTTCATTCCTAAAAAACTAACTGAGCGTTGAAAGCAACTTTATCAAAACTGGGTATTGACGGGTTCCTGCTGGCCATCATCACAATGGTGCTACTGGCCTGGCTTTTCCCCGGCCCTGGCATTGCCACCAAACCAATTCCTTTGGAAGAGGTCGGCAACTATGGAGTATCGGTGATCTTTCTTTTTTACGGTCTAAGACTAAGCCCGGAGAAAATGAAAGCTGGTCTGGCTAACTGGAAAATGCACCTGGTGATCCAGTTCACCACTTTTGTATTGTTTCCCGTGCTCATTTTACTGGCGAAGCCATTGTTCAATGAAAGTTATTTTCCGCTATGGCTCGGCATTTTCTTTCTGGCAGCACTTCCCTCAACAGTATCTTCTTCTGTAGTGATGGTTTCAATTGCCAAAGGGAATATGCCTGCAGCGATATTCAATGCAAGCCTTTCCAGCCTTCTCGGGATCTTCATCACCCCGCTCTGGACCGGCTTATTCATTGCGGCAGATACGGGCGGGTTTGACACCTCGAAGATCGTACTGAAACTTTGCCTGCAGGTCTTGCTGCCCGTGATCGCTGGTTTGGTCCTTCACCGCTGGCTGGGTGCTTTTGCTGAAAAACACAAAAAGACCCTGAAGACGTTTGATCAGGCTGTCATACTGCTGATCATCTACACCTCATTTTGCCATTCCTTTGCTGAACATCTTTTTGACAACCTTGGCATCACTACGATACTGCTGCTTGCGGCGGGAATGATCGGATTATTCCTGATGATCTTTGGCTTGATGAACCTGATCAGCAGGATACTTGGCTTCTCAAAGGAAGACCAGGTGACCGTTGTATTTTGCGGCTCCAAGAAATCATTGGTGCACGGTACGGTCATGTCGAAAGTCTTATTCCCGGACAGCACGCTGGCAGGCATCATGATCCTTCCGCTGATGATTTATCACGCACTCCAACTGATCGCCGCAAGTATCATTGCCCAGAAGATGGGGCGGCAAAGCGCTTCATCCACCACACCGAAATGACCAGTCTTCATTCATGACAAACTTTATACTGATAGGCCTTTGCATCATCGCAGGAATGTTATTCCGGAGAAGCAAATTATTGCCTCCTGATGCACATAAGGGGATCAATGCATGGATCATCTATCTGGCGCTTCCTGCAGTCTCGCTCCACTATATTCCGCATATCAGATGGACAACCGAATTGCTTCTGCCCGTGGCAGGGCCCATAGTGATCTGGCTTGGAGCATGGATCTATATCAGGCTGTATGCTTCCGCAAACAAATTACCTAAACCAATGGAAGGCGGGCTGAAGCTTGTAACCGGTTTATCGAATACTTCATTTGTTGGGTTCCCCCTGATCGGCGCATGGTTTGGTGAACAATTTACCGGCATCGCGATCATTACGGACCAGGTAACATTCTTCTTACTGGCTACTGCGGGAATTATCGTTGCAATGAATTCTTCTGACGGCCATACACTGAAGCCCCGTGTACTGGTAAAAAAACTATTCAGCTTCCCTCCTTTTATCGGATGTATGGCAGCACTGATCCTTCCTAACTTTATTTCTCTTGAACCACTCGATCCGCTTTTTGTGAAAATGGCCGGAACAGTTGGCCCGCTTGCACTGTTCTCCATCGGTCTTCAATTACAATTCAATGGATGGAGAGACGAACTCAAGCATATCAGCGTAGCATTATTGTATAAACTGGCCATCGCACCGCTACTCGTGCTCAGTGTGGCACTGTTGCTTGGCATTAAAGGAGATGTAGCCCACATTACCGTATTTGAAGCAGCAATGCCAACCCTGCTGACATCGGGGATCATAGCAGAACAGTACCAGCTTCAATCAAAAACCTGCAACCTCGTGATCGGCATTGGCATAGTTCTTTCTTTTATCACTACAGCCGCATGGTACTTTATCATTAACGCATTGTTGTGAACAACACAGTGGTGCCACTGTTATAAATAAAAATTTCTCCAACTATGCAAAAAAGACAATTAAGCGACACATCGCTTCACATAGCTCCCATTATTTTCGGCGGAAATATATTTGGATGGACTGTAGATGAAAAGAGATCTTTCGAAATACTTGACGCATTTACGGCTTCTGGCTTCAATGCGATAGATACTGCAGATTCCTATTCACGCTGGGCCCCGGGAAATAAAGGTGGCGAATCAGAAACAATCATCGGGAAATGGTTGAAACAAAAAGGGAACCGAAGCCAACTGATCATTGCGACAAAAGTGGGGTCGGATATGGGCAATGGTGTTGATCTTTCTCCAAAACATATCATCGCATCTGTAGAGGACTCGCTAAATCGTTTGCAAACTGATTATATTGATCTTTATCAATCTCATTATGATGATCCCAATACAGCACCGGAAGAAACACTTGCAACATATGATAAGCTCGTGAAAGATGGGAAGGTGCGTTATATCGGCGCTTCAAATGTGACCAAAGAAAGGATCGAAGCCTCTTTGCAGATCAGTGCAGAAAAAGGATTCGCAGCATATAAAACACTGCAACCGCTCTATAATCTTTACGACAGGGAGATCTTTGAAACACAATACCAGGATTTCTGTGCGGCAAACAATATCAGCGTAATTCCATACTACTCGCTTGCCAGCGGCTTTCTGACAGGTAAATACCGTTCAGAAAAAGATCTGAATAAAAGCCAGCGTGGCGGCGGTATTCAAAAATATCTTACCGAAAAAGGTGAGCGGATCCTTGATGCGCTCGACAAGGTAAGCGAAGCACACTATGCAACGCCTGCACAGGTGGCGATCGCCTGGCTGATCACGCAACCAACCGTTGCCGCAGCTATCGCGAGTGCAACATCCACTGCACAATGGGAGGACCTGGCAAAATCAGTGAACCTTCAGCTAAATGAATCCGAGCTCTCCTCTTTGACAGAAAGTTCAAAGTAATGATATAAAGAAACCCTTTATGCAAAAAAAGATAACCTGTTTTGTATCCTTATTACCTGACGTTTTTTTCTCTCTTAAAACGGTAAGAGGATAGGGATTCAAAACAGGTAAGATCTTACCATTGATCCGGCATTCTATCAGACCAATATCCCGGCAGAACTGACAGCAGTATCTGCGGAAAATATTAAGGTTTTACTAACCAGTAAATCTACGTTTTATCTTCCCGGGGCATATTATTTGTTTTAAGTTGCAAAAAATAATCTGCATGAATTGGGTAGACATTTCCCTGGCAATAGTTTTTCTGATCGCCTTATGGGCGGGCTGGTACAGGGGTTTTATTGTAGGATCATTTGACCTGCTTGGATGGGCGGGCAGTTTTGTGATCGGCTACCTGTTTTATCCGCATGCTGCTCAGTTATATGGGAAATGGTTTCCCAACCTGGGGCCGTGGTTACTTCCTATCTCGTTTCTTTCCATACTGGTTATTACACGGCTGATATTTGGATTGATCAGTGCAAGAATTATCCGCGCGATCCCGGACACCATGCAACGCTCGGGAGCAAACCGTCTTTTGGGATTGATCCCTGGCGCTATCACCGGATGGATCAGTACAGTGATCTTATCCGCCCTTCTCTTGTCACTTCCGTTAAAAGACAGCATCACACAGGGAAGCCGCGACAGTAAACTGGCGAGCCAGCTTGCCATGCAATCAGAATGGGCCAATAAAAAACTCGCGCCTGTATTCGATGAAGCGGTAAGACATACGATGAACAGCCTGACCGTTCATCCGTCATCCAATGAACAGATAAATCTTCACTTCACATACGACAAGCCGCAGGTACGCCCTTTTCTCGAGGCAAAAATGCTTGAACTTGTAAACGAAGAAAGAGCGAAAGAAGGACTTTCTCAATTGAAAGCAGATCCCGAGATGACAAGGGTCGCCAGAGCGCATTCAAAAGACATGTTTGCACGCGGTTATTTCGCCCATGTGAATCCCGATGGAGCCAACCCATTCGATCGTATGCGCGCAGCCAATGTAAAATTCAAAGCCGCCGGCGAAAATCTTGCACTTGCGCAGACACTTGAAATAGCCCATGTCAACCTGATGAACTCTCCCGGGCACCGCGCCAATATCATGAACCCGGCATTTGGCCGCCTTGGCGTCGGCGTACTCGACGGAGGATTCTACGGTCTGATGATCTCGCAGGAATTCCGGGACTAAAATATAAGAGATGGCAGAAAGGGAAGGTTAGTATTGCAGAGAGGGAACAATATTTCTCATAACATACTATCTCTTCCCTGTTCTCTTAAATATTTTGTTATAGAAAGATAATGTCCGATAGCTGCATGTTCTTCTTTTGATCATAAACCATCTTCTTTTTCTTCCTTTCCCCCGTTTTCCACTTAGCTTGGCATAGGGTTGGTTTTATATACGTATATCTATATAAAACCCAGAATTATGAAAGCGAATATCATCTTATTCTTTTTGTTTACGAACCTGATACTGCTAAGCAGTTGTGGTGCGGTGGAAACTGTTTTTAAGGCAGGAATGTGGTGGGCATTTTTTCTTGTCGGCCTTGTTGTAGTGCTTATCCTGTTCCTCATCTCTAAAGCGAAAAAATGAGTAGTATAATAAATATCGCGGCGATATCCGGAAGCCTGCGGAAAGGGTCATACAATACAATGTTGATGAATAGTCTCGAAGACCTGCTTCCTGAAGGAATGAAGCTGACCATTGTAAAGTACGATGACGTTCCGATGTACAATGCTGATCTGGATCTTCCGGATGCAACTCAGCGGCCGGAGCCCGTGGTAAAATTACGTGAGCAATTGGCTGCCGCGCAGGGCATCGTGATCGTTTCACCTGAATATAATTATTCTATTCCTGGTGTCATAAAAAATGCGATCGACTGGGCATCACGTGGAGAGGATTCCCCACTTTTAAAAAAGCCGGTTGCGTTGATGGGTGTGACGCCATACACGTGGGGAACCACAAGAATGCAGGTCGCGTTTCATCCGGTATTTGAATTCCTGAACATGAAGCCTGTTTATAAGCCGGAGATCACGGTTGCGCAGGCAAAAGACAAGTTTGATCCCTCAGGAAAGCTGATTGATGAAGCGACGAAAAAACTCGTAAGGAAGAAACTGGAGGGATTGAAGGAGATGATCCAGGGATAGAACTTTGGACGGCGGACTACAGGCTACGCATCATAAAGTGCAAAGGCCGATCTTGGCAAGGACGACAGGCCACAGGCTGCAGACGACCCTATTTTGGCAAAACGTAGTCCTGCCCTGAGAAAGAATCGTCTGCCGTCCACTTCAACCTTTCTCCTCTTAAGTTGTTATACCCTCATGTCAATTCTCTTCAGCCCATTATCTATAAAGGATATAACATTTCGCAACAGGATCGTCGTGTCTCCCATGTGTCAGTACAGTTCCCGGGATGGATTTGCCAACGACTGGCATCTGGTACACCTCGGCAGCCGTGCTGCAGGTGGCGCGGGCCTGGTCATCCAGGAAGCTACCGCAGTATCACCGGAAGGCCGTATCAGCTATGCAGA
Source organism: Terrimonas ginsenosidimutans (assembly GCF_022012415.1). Classification (GTDB taxonomy): domain Bacteria; phylum Bacteroidota; class Bacteroidia; order Chitinophagales; family Chitinophagaceae; genus Terrimonas_A; species Terrimonas_A ginsenosidimutans. Next base: position 111,255 of record NZ_JAKLTR010000018.1, on the reverse strand, counting down.
TCTCGGGATCTGGAGTGATGAGCATATTGCACAGTTAAAACGTATCACGTCATTTATACACGAACAGGGGGCTGTGGCCGGCATTCAGCTTGCCCATGCCGGCAGGAAGGCCAGTACGGAACGTCCATGTATAGGTAATAACCAGATCAAAGAAGGAGAAAACAGCTGGCAACCCGTTGCGCCTTCCCCGATCCCATTCCGGGAGGGAGATATCACTCCTGCACCCCTTTCGCAGGAAGAGATCAGGGAGTTGATCCATCAGTTCAAGAAAGCCGCAGCAAGGTCACTGGAAGCGGGATATAAAGTGATCGAGATCCATGCTGCCCATGGTTACCTTATCCACCAGTTCCTTTCCCCACTCAGCAATTCCCGTGAAGATCAGTACGGCGGCAGCTTTGAGAATCGCACCCGTTTTCTTCTTGAGATCATTGACGAAGTGAAAACAGTTTGGCCAGCCAATTTGCCATTATTTGTAAGAATCTCTGCAACTGACTGGGCAGAGAAAGGTGGTTGGGACCCCGGGCAAAGTGTGCAGCTTTCGATGATCCTGAAAGCCAGGGGAGTAGATCTGATCGATTGCTCTACTGCGGGTATGCTTCCACGTGTGTCAATTCCTGTTGGGCCGGGTTACCAGGTCCAATTTGCTGAACTCATAAAAAAAGAAGCCGGTGTTCTTACCGGTGCCGTAGGCCTGATCACCGAAGCAAGACAAGCCGAAGAGATCCTCCAAAAAGGCCAGGCTGATCTGATCTTACTTGCAAGACAGCTTCTCCGTGATCCATACTTCCCCTTACATGCTGTAATGAACTGAATGCGGAGGTCAAATGGCCGGAGCAGTATGTGCGAGCAAAGTAATCCCAAAGTAAATTGATCGGGATTATGAAATTTGGGAATGGCGATGTTGCGGGCACCTGCCATTCCCAAAAATCCCGTAAATCCAGTAAATCACAATTATCTTTGCACCCTACTCGAACAGTTGCTGGCCATATTGTTTCTTCAAGCAACTTTATGAAAACAAGTATAAACAGTTTATTCAGGGTTCCCCAAAAATTGATAATGCCTCTGTTATTGTCGCCCGCCAGATGGATCGGTGGTGGTGATCCGCAAAGTGGTTCCTATAACAATAAGCAGATCAGAATGGCCGTATCGGTATTCTTTTTTTGCCAGGGACTCTGCTTTTCTTCCTGGGCCAGCCGCATTCCGGACATCAAAAGTGCACTCCACCTGACGGATGCCGCATTGGGCAGCATCCTGCTTGCGTTGCCTGCGGGTCAGCTGACGGCGATGCCATTTTCAGGAAAACTTGTCACACATTTCGGTAGTAAAAAAGTATTGCGCATCTGCCTGGTGCTGTATGCGATCTGTCTCACCAATATGGGACTGGCTACGCAGCCATGGCATCTTGCGCTTGCGTTATACATTTTTGGCGTTTGCGGAAATATGTGCAATATTTCAGTGAACACACAGGCGATCGCTGCGGAAAAATTATACGGCCGCCCCATCATGACTTCTTTCCATGGAGCATGGAGCACCGCAGGTTTTACCGGTGCCGCGATCGGTCTGCTGATGGTCGGACAACGCATTTCACCCTATATCCATTTCTGGATCGTGACCAGTATCGTTTTTATCGCCATTGTTTTTTCACAACGGTACCTGCAGGCAGGCCGCTCTTCTGTAAAACAGGAAAAGAAAAAGTTCTTCTCAAAACCCAACGGAGTATTGGTTCAACTCGGCATCATCGGCTTTTGCAGCATGGCAAGCGAAGGCGCCATGTTCGACTGGAGTGGTGTTTATTTCAAACAGGTGGTGGAAGCACCGGAACAATTGATCGTTCTTGGTTACGCATCTTTTATGATCATGATGGCGACTGGTCGTTTTGTTGGTGATAAACTGATACTGCAATTCGGACGGAAAAAAATGCTCCGCATCAGTGGTATCATGATCTCATCAGGTTTATTTATCTCTGTATTATTCCCTTATCTGGCAACGGCCACACTTGGCTTCCTGATCGTAGGCCTCGGCGTTTCCTCCATCGTACCAATGGTGTACAGCAGCGCAGGTAAGATCCCCAATATTCCGCCGGGCATTGCGCTTGCTTCCGTATCCAGCATCAGCTTCCTTGGCTTCCTGATGGGGCCGCCGCTGATCGGCTACATTGCAGAAATATCCAGCTTACGTTATTCATTTGCCGTGATCGGCTTACTGGGATTTGGCATCGCGGTAATGGTATCGAAACTGAAAGCGATACATTAGGACGTTGACCGTTGTCCGTTGTCCGTTGTCCGTTGTCCGTTGTCCGTTGTCCGTTGTCCGTTGTCCGTTGTCCGTTGTCCGTTGTCCGTTGTCCGTTGTCCGTTGTCCGTTGTCCGACACAAATTAAAAGAGCGTGGTTATCGTTAAAAAACGATAACCACGCTCTTTTAATTTGTATACGAATATGCAATTCTATTCACCACGCTTGAATTCCGGACAACGGTCAACGGACAACGGACAACGATCACAGTACAACGGTCAACGATCACCGGTCAACGGTCAACGTACAACCACCGTCACCACAAAATCCGTACTCTCCGGATCGCCGGCCATCATATTGGGGCTAACATATAAGCGATAAGTGCCTTTTTGCTTTGCCGTGTATTCGATCGTTTGGCCAAATGGTCCGTCTGAACTTCCGTCCGGCATGTAGATATGACTGAACCGGATATTTGCACCCGCTTTGTCCGGGATTACCTTACCGGTGAGCTTGTTTCCTTTATCGAGATCAAGATAGCAGATCACCGGTGTACCTTTTTTATCAATATGTCCTTTACCGCTTACAGAATCTATCCCCCCTCCTTTAAGCACCAGGTGAATAGTGCTGTCTTTTTGCACAAAAGCAATATCCACTTCAGTTGGTAGTGGTTGTGCAGCCGCTGTATCTTTCGCTTCTTCCTTTGCTTCTTTCACGGGAGCTGAATTATTACAGGAAAGAAAAAAGAGGCTGCCGGCGAACAGGGACAATATTCTTCTCATGATGTTATTTTTTATATTCATTACAAAAAGGCTGCCCGATTATTCCTCCTCGCTGATAGCTTGCTCTGTGGAAATACCGGCAGTTATGTCCGATCTTCTTTCGCCGATCTGCTGGCGCCACATGGCGTAATACAAGCCTCTTTTTTCGACAAGGTTATCATGCGTTCCCTGTTCTACGATCTTTCCTTTTTCCAGAACAAAGATCGTATCTGCATACATGATCGTGGAAAGGCGGTGTGCGATCATGATCGTGATCGGATCTTTCTGCAGCGATATATCACGGATCGTTTGTGTAATGGCTTCTTCTGTTAACGAATCCAGCGCAGACGTTGCTTCATCAAAGATCAGCAGGCGTGGATGCCGCAGTAAAGCACGGGCGATCGCGATGCGTTGCTTTTCTCCCCCGGATAATTTCATTCCTCCCTCGCCTAACATCGTATCAAGGCCTTTCTCCGACCGGCGGATCAGGTTATCACAGGATGCTTTATGCAGCGCGTCCTTCATTTCAGCTTCTGTAGCATCTGGTTTTACGAACAAAAGGTTGTCGCGGATCGTACCATAGAACAATTGCGTCTCCTGCGTTACAAAACCGATCTGTCTGCGCATTTCATTATACCGGATATCGGCTGAGGGAATATCATTGAAATAAACAGCGCCGCTTACAGGCCGGTATAAACCGACCAGTAATTTAACCAGTGTCGATTTGCCCGATCCAGACGGACCCACAAACGCAACAGTATCTCCATTCTTCACCGTGAAAGAGATCCCATCGATGGCATTCTCCGCGGACGTCGAATGCCTGAACACGACATTTTCAAAACGCAATGTCTCCAGCACGCCCAGCGCAATAGGTTCTTCAGGACGAGTCTCTACAGGCTTTTTCATCAACCGGTCAAACGTCATCAAAGAAGCCTCCGCTTCCCGATAAAAAAGAATGATATTACCAAGGTCCTGCAATGGACCGAAGATCGTCGTGGAAATAAATTGCATACTGATCAACTCACCCGTGGTCAGCACCTTCCGGAAGATCAGCCATAGTAAAATAAAAAGGATCGACTGCTTTAATAATGTCAGTGATGCGCTTTGCAGGAAAGACAGGGTACGCACTCTTCTCACCTTGAGCATTTCCAGGTCGAAGATCTTTTGTGTTTGCAAACGAAGACGCCGGATCTCGGGATATGTCAACCCAAGGCTCTTCACCAGTTCTATATTCCGCAACGACTCAGTGATCGCTCCCGACATCTGATTTGTTTCCCTGTTGATCGATCGCTGGATCGTTTTGATCCGTTTACTGAGCAATCCTGTCAACCCTCCTAATACCACCACACCGATCAAAAAAACAGGGATCAGCAACCAGTGTTTGGTGATCGCATACCAGATCAGAAAGCCAATACCGATAATAGAAGAAAACAGGATATTTATAAATGAATTGATAAAGCGTTCAGTATCCACCCTCACTTTCTGCAAGGTGGATAAGGTCTCACCGCTTCGCTGATTTTCAAACTCGGGAAAAGATAAACGCAGTGTTTGGCGAAGTCCATCATTAAAGATCTGCATCCCGAACTTCTGCACGGCCAGCCGCATTACATAATCCTGGAATGTTTTAGCCAGCCGGGCCAGCAGGGCTATCCCAACAGCTATTGCAAGCCAGAACACTACACCATTGACCAGTTCATGTTCCGTCTGATTGACCTTATTGCCGGCATAGTCATCCACGATCTTTCCAAAGATCAGTGGATCTACCAGCGTAAGCAATTGAGCAATGCCCGCGAGAACCAATGAAAAGAAGATAAGCCAGCGCTGGGGTTTGAGATAGGTCCACAGTATTTTCACGAGAGATTGATTGGTGTTTGGTTAAAGGTACGGAATGTCAGGGACCGTTGATCGTTGACCGTTGACCGTTGTCCGTTGTCCGTTGACCGTTGACCGTTGTCAGCCACAAATAAAAAGAAAAACTATAGTTGCTGACAATAGCTTCTTCAAGTTTTGGTTACACAGGAAAATCAATTCTTCCCGATCGCCGTGTCTTCGGACAACGGTCAACGGTCAACGGACAACGGGCAACGGACAACGGTCAACGAACAACAGTCAACGAACAAAAAAGGCTCCACTTTCGTGAAGCCTCTCCGACTATTGCTTATTCAACGCATCAACGTTCAAATTAATCACGTCTTCTTCCTCCGCCTCGCTGCCCTTCATTACCACCACCGCGGCGTTCGGAACCCTGGCGGGTTTCCATTTGACGTTGCGGCTGAGGTCTTTGCTGTTCGCGATTCATCTGTGGTGAAGACTGACGTGCGGGTCTTTCAACATTCATTCTCCTCTGCGCATCGTTATTGCCTTCTTTTCTTTCGAATGTGCGCCTGTCCGGCTGACGATCTGCCTGCTGACGATTCCTGTCAGGTCTTTCAACAGGAGCAGACGGACGTTCTACTGTTTCCCGCGGCTGACGGTTGAACATGTTCTGACGCTCAGCATTGTTACTGTTATTGTCACGCTCGTTATTCCGCTGCCTCCAACCCGTGTTACGGTTTTCATTAACCCGTTCAGGAGTGGTCGCAGGACGCTCACGATTATTGTTATTGTCGATGTTATTTGCATCATTATTCCTGCGGTCATTCATCTGCCTCCAACCGGTATTGCGGTTCTCATTTGTTCTCTCCGGGCTGGTATTTACACGCTCACTCGTGTTATTGTTATCACGACGGCGTTCATTTGCCTGATTCCAGCCAGTGCCTCCATTGTTGTTGTTATTATTGCGCTCATTCGCCTGTCTCCAACCAGTGCCGCTGTTTCCATTTCTTCCATTACCCTCATTTTGTCCGTTACGGTTGTTATAGCGATCAAAATTGCGTGGAGCAACGGTGCGGTCATTGTCGCGGCGGATCGATGGCCTGTAAAAGGAGACCTCATTATTGCGAACTCTTGTTCTGCCAGGTGTATTTACTTCGCGGAAGCGGACAGGCTTTATACGTCCTGCATATCGCTCAGCATCACCCCGGCGCGGACCGTTCACAAATATGTTATTGGTGGTACGACGGTTATAGTTGTTAATGATGGTGGTGTTATTGATGATCGTTACGTTCTGCCTGGAAGGAATAAAGTGATTATAGATCCTTGCAGAAGAAATATAACGTCTGGGTGTAAAGCACCAGTAATCAACCGGAGGATTATAACTGCCAATATTAAAGTTGATACCAAAACTAAATCCCGGTTGGATCGGCGCCCATCCATAATAGTCTCCTCCATCTCTCCAGGCTACCCATGCCGGTGACCAGTCATAGCCCGGCACCCACATCCAGCCATACATTGGATCCATGAACCAGCGGCCATAGTGGAATGGAGCCCATCCCCAACTGTAATCCGAAGCCCACATCCATTCGTAATCATCTGACCAGACCCAACGGCCATTGGTTCCATAAGGCCTGAAGTCTGACCCAACATTCGGCATCCAGACATACCCATAGTCAGGGTAATCCATCCAGCGCCCGTGCGGACTAAGCTCATCATAAAAATCCTGGTAAGAGATCTGCACGCCTACGCCCACCTGTGCAGAAGTTGGGTTCTTAACCGAGGCGGTCAGTACCAGGGATACGGACAACGCCAGGATGGATAAAATGCGTTTCATGTTCTAAAATTTACGGTTTATAATAACCATTGAGAATCTGAATGATATCCTCTACTCAATCGTTTGTGTAAATATGAGCTAATTTAATGCCATCAGGTTGCACAGGAATCAGGGATGAACGATTGTTAGGAAAACATTTGGTGAAAAGTGTTAACAAATTCGTTGACCGTTGTCCGTTGACCGTTGACCGATGGCCGATGGCCGTTGTCCGATGGCCGATGGCCGATGGCCGATGGCTGATGGCCGATGACCGATGGCCGATGGCCGATGGCCGATGATCGATGGCCGATGGCCGATGATCGATGGCTGATGGCCGATGACCGATGGCTGATGGCCGATGGCCGTTGTCCGATGACCGATGGCCGATGACCGATGGCTGATGGCTGATGATCGATGGCAGATTATCAAACTTTCATAGGGAAAGTCTTTTCTTGTCACCATAGGGTTCGCCATATTGCACAATAACTATATTTATACAGGACAGCAAGTCGGCCATCGGCCATCGAACATCGGCCATCGTCCGTTACTAAGACCCTTGCTGGTATAATCGAACATTCCCTAACTTTAACCACACCTCAAACACAAACCATGGATCAACGCATTATCAATCTTTATGATGAATACACCCATATTCCGCTGAGCAGAAGCGAATTTCTTCGTCGCCTTGTTATGCTGACCGGAAGTACGGCAGCTGCACTTGCTGTATTACCGATGATCGAAGTAAACCAGGCCCATGCGGCAGTGACGAAAAGCGAGGATCTTTTTACAGAGTATATCAGGTATGCGGGAGTGAATGGCGAGATGCAGGCCTATGTTGCACGTCCCAAGGCGGAAGGCAAATACCCGGCAGTGGTGATCATACATGAAAACAGGGGACTGAATGCGCATATCGAAGATGTGGCTCGCAGAGCGGCTAACGCCGGATATCTTGCTATTGCTCCGAACGCCCTCGCCCCGCTGGGAGGCACGCCGGCGAACGAAGATGAAGCCCGCACAAAATTTCAGCAATTGAAAGCGGAAGACAGCCTGCAGAACTTTATTCGCGTATTTGATTATCTCGGAACACGTAAGGATTCCAATGGGAAGTACGGCTGTGTCGGCTTTTGCTGGGGTGGCGCAATGGCAAACAACCTGGCGGTAAATGTTCCGTCCCTGAAAGCCGCTGTTGCATTTTATGGACGGCAGCCCGAAGTGAAGGATGTAGAAAAGATCAAAGCAGCCATACAATTACACTATGGTGGCCTCGATGAAAGGGTGAACGCTGGTATACCCGCCTATGAGGAAGCACTGAAAAAGAACAATATTCCGTATGAAGTCTATATCTACGAGGGAGCAAACCATGCCTTTCACAACGATACGGCACCGACCCGGTATAACGAGGCAGCCGCCAAACTGGCCTGGTCGCGCACCATCGGCTTCTTTGGGAAATACCTGAAGTAAGTTGCTTTAGAAGAAAGTTTAGCTGATGGCCGATGACCGATGTTCGAATGCCGAATTCCCTATCTTCGCCGACGGTGCAATTGAAAGACTACTATACAATACTTGAAATACCTCCCTCCGCTACACTTGATGAGGTAAAAAAAGCCTACCGCAGGCTTGCGCAACTGTATCATCCCGATAAAAATAATAATGACGTGTATGCTTCTGCTCAATTTGCTGAGGTAAAAGAAGCTTATGAAACGCTTAGTAACGCTACTCTGAAAGATCAATATCTGCAGCAGCGTTGGTATGCACGGAGCCTTGGAAGAAAAACGACCCAGGGCCCTATCACACCAGAGTATGTTCTGAAGCAATTACTGGAACTGGATAAATATGTTCGCCTGCTTGACGTACACCGGATGGACCAGGAAGGCCTGCATCATTATCTCGAAGACTTCTTATCTGAAGATACCATAGAGAAAGTAAACAGCTTTAAACAACCGGCACTTAACAAAGAGATCGTACTGATCGCTCTTAATACCACACACCCTCTTTCTTATTCGCTGATCTCAAAAATCACTCAGCGTTTAAAAAAACTGGAGGTAAATGACGAAAGAGTTCACGACAAAATTGACCGGTTCGTACAGGCACGTAAAACGAGTGATTACTGGGAGAAGAGAAAGATCTGGCTTATACTGATCTTCGTCGCAATTATCTGCGGCATCATTTGCATTGCAGCCTAGGAGAAAAAGTAAAAAGTAAAAAACAGATTCCTGATCATTTGAAGAATATCTCAATTTTCAGAACTCTGTTTTTTACTTTTTAATTTTTAATTCCCTAGCTGTCTTTCCCTGCCATTTTATCTTCTATCTTATGCATGAAGCTGGAGATCGGACCTTCCATTTTGTTGGTACGATCATCGAGAGTATTATCGCCCAGCAGATATCCCATCTGCATTGCCGCAGGCAGGTATACCAGGATATTATGCCGCTGATCACCCATGATTGCTTTTACTTTACCTGGGGTCGGCGTATTCTTTACAAGTTCCTGAACCAGCCGCACTGCTTCTGCTGCAATACGTTCCATGGCGATCCTCGACTTTTCAGCAGGTACGCCTGTATATCGTGACACCTTTTCTACCGCCACATCTTCCTTACGTTCAAACAGCAGTTGCAAGGCGCCGGCATCCGGATCTGCCTCCAGGATCTGGGACGCACCAGTTTCTGACTGGCTCTGCTTATATAAACCCGCCAGCACGGCTGGAATAGCCGCCTGCCCGAGCTCATGGGTAAATTTGTGGCCATTATCACTTTTCAGCTCCTGCTGATTTGGGTCTATCTTCTCCAACGGAGGATAACCCAGATTTTGTTGTATTGTATCTATTAAATTGGTAGCCATAACATTGATTTCCTTATATAGAAGGAAAATTATGCCATACTTAAGTCAAAACTAAAAACTGGATGCTGACAGACAGGCGTATTTCAACTCCAGGATTCTTTTCTTAATTTTTACTTTTGACTTTTGACTTTCTACTCTCTTCACCTTCCACAGCTTATCTTTGCGGAATGCATTATGTTTCTGTAGAAAATCTGGCGAAAAGCTATGGTATCCAGCCTCTTTTTAAGGGCATTTCATTCCATATTGAAGAAGGTGATAAGATCGCACTGGTAGCCCGCAATGGTTATGGTAAGTCGACCCTTTTAAGAATACTTTCCGGTAAAGAGACCGTCGATGAAGGAAAAGTGTGGATCAATAAAGATGTGGACGTAGTACTTTTTGAGCAGGACCCACAGTTTGACGAAACCAAATCGATACTCGATAATATCTTCTTTCACAATCACCCCGTAATAAAAGCGATCCGTGATTTTGAGATCGTAAGCGAATCAAATGATCTGGACAAGCTAACAGACGCGATCGTACAAATGGACGAACTCGGTGCATGGGATTTTGATGCAAAAGTGAAACAGATCCTCGGCAGGCTGAACATACACCATCTGCAGCAACCGGTCAATACACTCAGCGGAGGACAACGTAAACGCGTTGCTCTCGCAAAGACCCTGATCGATATCGGCTTCGAACATAAACACGTATTGCTGATCATGGACGAACCGACCAACCACCTCGATGTGGAAATGGTAGAGTGGCTCGAACATTATCTCGATAAAGAAAATGTAACCCTCCTTCTTGTAACGCACGACCGCTACTTTCTTGACGCTGTTTGCAACGAGATCTGGGAACTGGAAGGAAGCAACCTTTACGTGCATAAAGGCGATTACGAAAACTTTATCGAAAAGAAAGCTGCAAGGATCGAGAACGAATCAGCCAGCATCGATAAAGCACGTAACACTTATCGTCGTGAACTGGAATGGATGCGCAAGCAACCAAAAGCACGTACAACAAAGTCCAAAAGCCGCCAGGATAATTTCTACGAAGTAGAAAAGAGAGCAAAACAGAAAATTGAGGATCAGCAACTGGAGCTGCAGATGAAAATGAACCGTCTTGGAGGCAAGGTGGTTGAAATGAAAAAAGTATACAAATCCTTTGGAGAAAAGATCATCCTTAAGGGTTTTGACTATACTTTCTCCAAAGGTGAACGCATTGGGGTAGTAGGAAAGAATGGCGCAGGTAAATCTACGTTCATCAATATCCTTCAGCAGATCGAAATGCCCGATAGCGGAAAGATCAATATCGGCGATACAGTGATCTTTGGTAACTACTCTCAACAGGGCCTGGTAGTAAAAGAAGATATGCGTGTGATCGAGTTTGTGAAAAATATTGCGGAAAATTTTCCCCTTTCTAACGGCGCGTCGATGACCGCCGCCCAGTTTCTGGAATTGTTTTTATTTAATCCGGATAAACAATACACTTATATCAGCAAATTAAGTGGTGGAGAAAAAAGAAGATTGCATCTTTTATCCATTCTTTTCCGCAATCCGAACTTTTTGATATTGGATGAACCAACCAACGACCTCGATCTTCCCACACTTGGCGTACTGGAAAATTTCCTGAGCGAGTTTCCCGGTTGCCTGCTGATCGTTTCTCACGATCGTTATTTTATGGACAGGCTTGTAGATCACCTCTTTGTGTTCGAAGGAAATGGAGAGATCAGAGATTTCCCGGGCAACTATACACAATACAGGCTGGAACAATCAAAGCCGGAAAATAAAAATGCCGCCAAACAGGAGGTTAAACCTGCCGAACCCGCTCCTGTGGAAACACCAAAGCGTCAACTCACCTTTAAAGAAAAACGCGAGTTCGAAACGCTAGAAAAAGAATTAAAAGACCTGGCTGCAGAAAAAGAAAAAACTACTGCGAAGTTGAGTGACAGTGGTTTACCTTATAACGAAATACAACAACTCTCTAATCGCATCAGCGAAATAACGCAACAACTGGACGAAAAAGAGATGCGCTGGCTCGAATTGAGCGAAGCGCAATAGTTATACACATATGGCTGCGGGATTGTCCCAATAAAGTTTCTTCCTGTTTATCATAGCACCCTGAAGAAATATTTTCATGACGCGGAACCAGTTATGCACACTGGTCGTATATAGTCGTGCGCGACCCGTAGCGATGGCACAGATTTTGGATTTTCTTAACGCAACTGGATGATTGATCAGACAGTTTATATCCAACATCTTAAGAAAGAAACCGTAATCGTAAAAGTCCGATGTTAAGAACTTTCCCTATCGTGCTATTGCATGGTAAAAAAACGGAGAGTACTTTAGCCTCAGATTTCGATACACACCCAATTCCTGCGAAAACAATTCCAATCTCCTGAATTGTTTAATTAAAAGGTTACCCTACCCATGAGCAGGACATTTACACCAGATCAGGAATTGATCGATCGCCTCTTACTGAATGACACGGATGCATTTGAAGAATTGTATTGCCGTTATTGGTACAGCCTGTATAATTACAGCGTTAAGAAGTTACAGTCTTCCACTGATGCACGTCAGATCGTAAAGGATATTTTTATTGACCTGTGGGAAAAGCGTCATACACTTCCCGCTAACTTCTCTGTATCTCAACATCTGTATTCTTCTGTAAGAAGAAATGTAGTTACCTGTCTTAATGACAAGCTTGAAAATGCTGACTACTCAGAGTTACTCGAGCAGCAGATTGCAGCAGGTTTTACCGTAGAAGCATTACAGGACGCACGTAAGCCGGTGCAGAAGAAACAGCTCGCACCGACCGCTTCAGAACTGATCAGACAAAACACCATCTCCCGTGAACAACCACGCAACCACGTATTGAATATGGCCAGTATGAAATGGCTCGTCAGGATGGTAGCAGCTAAGCTGGACTAACCCGACGGTGATAAATACCCTACTTCTTACCTAAAAGGAAAAATTATGAAAACAGAAATCTTACATAAGAAACTCGAAAGATATGTGAATGGTGAAGCGATGCCCGCTGAAACTAGGCAAATTCAAGCCTGGCTTTCCTGCACTACTTCAGAGACAGAACTCTCTGCAACCGACAAAATGAAACTGGAAGCGGACATCCTGAAAGAAATACAGGACGAGACAGCATATCCTCTCTTTTACCCTAAACAGGAAAAACCCTGGTGGCAGAAGATCACTGCGATGTTCTAGACTAAAAGTTTTAAGAAGATAAAGAGTTGGAAGAGGTCATTAAGGTGAAGATTATTCCCTTGATGACCTCTTTCCTTTTTCTCTCTTTTTTTACCCTCCTTTCATTTTATCCTCTTTTCTCCTTATCCCGGATCAAGCGTAAAAGTTGTGGGATGGTTGTCTAAATGTTTAATGTTTAAAAGTTTAAAGTTTTTGCTTTTGCTTTTGCTCCGGTCCCTCGCCTGATCTAATCAGGCCTGCCGGTATGCTGTAAACGGGTTATTATACTTGTCCACTTACGGTTTTTTAAGCGATGGCTGTCTGATCGGGCACAAAAACGTGAGCACGCCTTGAAGCGATATATGCTCCTTAGATACGACATTCTGGCACGTGAAGCCAGCTGATATGTTGACTGATGATAATCATTCAGGCTCAAACTTCGCGTGTTTTTGAAATGCTTGTTAGTCGTCGTTAGTTCGTCTCTTGGTCGTCCTTTGGCCGTCCAAAGTTTGACGGGATCTTAGGCAGTGAAAAATGGTGACAAGCTGACACGCTGAGGGCGATAGCTCTTTTGAGCGACTGGCCCAGGTTCCCTCCTCCACTTCGCTACGGTGGAAGGGCCGCCAGAAGTTTATGTGAGGGATGCTCATCCCGAACATTTCAATCCAAGCCATTTTGTAGACCATCCCCAAACTTTTCAACTTGATCCCTTACCCTCGTTTCCCTCTTTCCTCCTCTTAGCGTAGATTTGTGGCCAAATCAGAAATATCTTATGATCAGTAATTCAGCGAACTCGATTTTTGAGGCTTCTATAACAGATTACCACGTGAAGGATCATGTTGATACCCCAATCAATAACCCCTATCCAAAAGATAAACTGGAGCACTTACTTTACCTGAAGAACTGGATCGATACGGTACAGTGGCACCTCGAAGATATTATCCGTAATCCGTCGATTGATCCTGCTGAAGCACTTGCGCTCAAAAGAAGGATTGATTCTTCCAACCAGGAAAGAACGGATGTGGTGGAGTATATCGACAGTTATTTTCTTCAGCAATATGCAGAAGTAAAACCGCTTGGTTCAGCTTCTCTCAATACAGAAAGCCCGGCATGGGCGATCGACCGCCTTTCCATCCTCGCACTGAAGATCTATCACATGCGCGTGGAAGCGGAAAGAACAGATGCAACGCCTGTCCACATTGCCGCATGCCAGCAGAAACTATCTGTATTACTGGAGCAACGTAAAGATCTTTCTGCAGCAATAGACGAATTGCTTGCAGACATTGAACAAGGTAAAAAATATATGAAGGCGTACAAACAAATGAAGATGTATAACGATCCTTCATTGAATCCTGTCCTGTACCAGCAGCAAACCGGCGGCAACAATGAAGCCTAAACATCTTCTTGTTATACGAAATTCAGCACTTGGTGATGTAGCGATGACAGCACCGGTATTGCAGCAATTATTGCAGCAATATCCGGAATTGAGACTTACTGTTGTTACTACACCTGCATTCTCCCCGATCTTTGCACCGCTGGAAAGAACAGACGTGATCGGGCTGGACAAAAGAGGACGGCATAAAGGTTTCTTCGGCATCTATAAATTGTTTCAGGAATTGCGATCCGCCAACCGCTTTGATGCCATTGCGGATCTGCATAACGTACTTCGCTCAACTATTCTGAGGAACCTGTTTCGCCTGACAGGTATTCCTGTCGCTAAAATTGATAAAGGACGGAAAGAGAAAAAAGAGCTTACCAGAAAGGAGAACAAGAAACTGGTACAGCTCAAAACATCTTTTCAGCGATATGCAGATGTATTTGCAGCACTGGGTTTTCCTGTGAAACTGGACAAAGAAGTACAGCCCTACGCTAAACAGACTTTGCCGGCTGCCGCTGCTTCATTATTTCATCCCGGGAAAATTCACATCGGCATTGCGCCATTTGCAAAGCATGGAGAGAAAATGTATCCGGTTGATAAAATGCTCCTGGTAATACAGCAATTGCATTCAGCTGATCAACATCAATTGTTTTTACTGGGAGGAGGAAAAGAAGAAGTGAAGCTATTGAATGAATGGGCTGAACAATTCCCGGGTATCATTAATCTTGCTGGCAAGTTTTCATTCAGCGAAGAGCTGGCGATCATCAGCAATCTTGATAAGATGATCAGTATGGATTCTGCGAATATGCATCTTGCATCACTCTTTGGTGTGCCGGTGGTTTCTATCTGGGGAGCTACCCATCCGTATGCAGGATTCTATGGGTGGGGGCAGAAAGCGGAACATGCCGCACAGGTGGATCTGTATTGCAGGCCGTGCTCAGTGTTTGGCAATAAGCCGTGTTACAGAGGTGACCATGCGTGTATGGAGCAGTTGCCGGAGAGTCTGGTGATGGAGAAGGTCTTTCAAATCTGACTGGCGTAGTTTCCCGCAGATTATGCAGATTTTTCCTGGCGCTGTTTGAAAAGTTCGTTGTCAAACAGATTCATCTTTTTATTTAATGCGCAGATCCGCAGATATTTCTTTTACAAGGAATTCATCTGCGGATCAGCGTGATCTGCGGGAACCTTACGCCAACCCTATATAAAACTACTCTTCCGAATAATTAAGATCTTTATGAAAGGTCTCTTCCGTAAAATAGGCAGACACTAATGTGATCGCCATCACTATACAACCCGTGATGATCCCGCTTTGAACAATATCCCATCCCCAGGTTTTCTGAAACAGGTCCAGGAACATCATATTGATCAACGGCAATGCCCCGCGAACCATATTGGGAACAGTGGTTGCAGCTGTTGCCCTAAGATTCGTACCGAACTGTTCCGCTCCCATCGTTACGAAGATCGCCCAGAACCCTGTACTGAAACCAAGTGCCGCACAGACGGCATACATCGCTACATCTCCCTTGATGATACCGCTAAAGAATATAATGCCCGACAGGATCGTGAAGGCGTAAAATAAGTACAAAGCCTTCTTCCTGCTTTTGAAATACTGGCTGACGAGTCCGACGGCAATATCTCCTACGGCAATGGCCGCATATGCATACATGATAGCCCGGCCGGATTCGATCGCATTTGTACCATAAAAAGCAGTGGCAAACCTGTTACTGTAATTCACCAGGATGCCGATCACATACCATGTCGGCAATCCGATCAGGATCGCCAGTATGTATTTGCGGAATCGTTTCTTGTTGTTAAAAAACATAAGGATATTACCGCGTGATACGCTTTTATCCTTTGTCTCTTTGAACATTCCACTTTCCGCAACCTTAACGCGGAGGAGTAATAATCCTATCCCTAAAGCGCCGCCTATTTTATAACAGAGACGCCAGTCGTTGGTAAACTTGAATGTGAAATACGCGAATACCGCACCGAACAAACCAATACCCGCCACCAGCGATGTGCCGATGCCTCTTTTATTCTTCGGTAACAATTCGCTTACAAGTGTGATGCCGGCACCGAGTTCCCCCGCCAGGCCAATACCTGCTACAAAGCGTGCATAGGCATACTGATCTGTTGTTTGTACAAAACCGGTGACAAAGTTGGCCACCGAATACAAAACGATTGAGCCAAAAAGCACTGACAGCCGTCCTTTCTTATCCCCCATTACCCCCCAGAGAATCCCACCGATCAGCAAACCGATCATTTGCCAGTTGATGATCTTTGTACTGGCACCCAGTACGGCTTTAGCATTCAACAGGTCAACACCAAGATCTTTGAGACTTGGTTCCCGTACGATAGTGAACAACAACAGGTCGTAGATATCTACAAAATATCCGAGGGCGGCGACGATCACAGCAATGTTGAGGATCGACTCCTTTTTGGCAGGCAATGTCATGGCGGATTATGGATTTACATTAGTGTCAGTTGGTGGTGGCACCACCGGTTTTTTTGCAAAGAAGAGTTTGTACACAACAGGCAGTGTGGTGATCACAACGATAATGATCGTGATCGCCTCGATATGATCTTTGAGGCTGAAACCGAATTTGCGCTCCACCCATGTCTGAAGGAAATAGCCACCCAGCATCATGGATGTAACCCAACAGATACTGCCCAGTACGTTATAGAACAGGAACTGTTTCTTTGGCATCTTAACGATACCGGCAACAATGGGCGCGAACGTGCGGATCACCGGTAAGAATTTGGCCAGGAAAACTGTCGCCTTGCCATATTCATGATAGAAGTCACGTGCTTTGATCAGGTGTTTCTTTTTGAAGATCCAGGTATCGCGGCGTTCAAACAGCAACGGGCCGGTCTTATTACCAAACCAATAGCCCACGATATTACCAACGATCGAGGCAAATATGATCATCAGGATGATCGCGATATGATAGAAACCAAAATCAACATGAACATCTCCGCTGATTCCCGCCAGTTCTTTTACCAGGTTATTCATGAAGATACCTGCGGCAAACAATAGCGAATCACCGGGAAGAAAAAAGCCGACAAAGAGTCCTGTTTCGGCAAAAACAACAAATAACAGGAAATAAAGCCCCCCATTTTCAATGATCCAGGTGATAAATCGTTGGATCATTCCATTTCCATCTAACAAATAAATCTGTAATAAACTTTCCATGCGTTAAATATATAAATCAATCTTGGATGATACTAGGCCTTATGTATTGGTATTAAGTTAAGGATCCTGCGGCGGGGTCCACCAGCTCTCCTTCCCATTTGCTCACCACGCTGGTTGCAAGCGCATTACCCACTACGTTAGTGGCTGTGCGGAACATATCGCAAAAGTGGTCGATCGGGAGGATGAGCGCAATCCCTTCCGGCGGAATATTGAACATGGCACAGGTAGCGGTAACCACCACCAGTGACGCCCGCGGTACGCCGGCAATCCCTTTACTGGTAAGCATCAGCACGAGGAGCATGGTCAATTGTGAGCCAAGGTCCATCTGGATACCATAAGCCTGTGCGATCGCGAGGCTGGCGAATGTCATATACATCATACTGCCATCCAGGTTAAAGGAATAACCCAGGGGTAGTACGAAAGAAACGATCTTGTCTTTACAGCCAAAACGCTCCAGTTCTTCCGTTAGTTTCGGAAACACCGCTTCACTGCTGGTAGTGCTGAATGCGATAAGTAAAGGTTGCGAAATGCGGCGAAGCAATTCCTTCAATCGCTTACCCAGCACAACATATCCAACTCCCAGCAGAATGACCCATAACAAGGCGATCCCTATCAGGAAGTAAGCAAAATATTTAAGATAAAACTCAAAGATCCCTAATCCATTAACGGCGATTGCGGCAGAAATAGCGCCGAAAACACCTAAGGGAGCAAAGTTCATCACATAGCCCACCATCCTCAAGATCACATGCGCCACCGCGTCAAGTCCCTTCACCACAATTTTGGCTTTATCGCCAAGAGCGGCACAGGCAATTCCGAAAAATATGCTGAAGACAACCAGTTGGAGGACTTCATTGGTAGCCATCGCCTCTACGACGCTTTTAGGGAAAACGTGCTCAACAAACTTGGCAAGAGAAAATTCCTGGGTTTTACCGATCAGATCCTGAGCACTGCTTGCATCCACAACAGCATCTTTGATGACACTGCCCGGCTGAAAAATATTAACAAGTAAAAGGCCTAAAAGTAAACTTGCGAGTGAGGCTGTAACAAACCATAACAAGGCTTTTCCTCCAACACGGCCTACGCTTTTGAGGTCACCCAGTTTAGCGATCCCCACCACAAGTGTGCTGAATACAAGTGGAGCGATGATCATCTGGACCAGCCGCATGAAGATGGTGGTCAGCAGTTTGATATTTGTCGAAAACGACTTGATTGTTTCCGGAGAGGCCTGATCATGAACAAGATATCCAACCAGTATACCGATCGCCATTGCGACGAGGATGTATAGGGTGAGCCTGTTTCCTTTAGACATAAGCAATTGGTATAAAAAGAGACTTTGTTTGGTTAAGAATGAACCTTAGTCGTTTGCAGGCAACCTTCGCCATAGCTCCCGGCTGCCGGAGGCCGAAAATCGGAAAAAATACCGGGAAGTAAAAAACATTTCCCCAAGGGAGTGTGCATTTGTTAAAAGAAATAAAGGCTGAATTAAATTATTGTTTACTTTACGACCTTAATTTTCGAACTAAAACATAATAAAACTACTTATGAGTTTATTTGTGAAGAAGCCCCTCGGCCAACTGCTGGCACAAGCTGCTGACAGTGAGAAAGGCCTTAAACGGACTCTGGGGGCCGGCAACCTGATTGCCCTCGGGATCGGTGCCATTATTGGCGCTGGTTTGTTTGTAAGGACGGCCGCCGCCGCGGGACAGGCAGCGGGCCCTGGTGTTACACTTTCCTTTATCGTTGCTGCGGTCGGTTGTGCTTTCGCCGGTCTTTGCTACGCAGAATTTGCCAGCATGATCCCGATCGCGGGTAGTGCTTACGCCTATTCCTATGTAACGATGGGAGAATTGGTTGCCTGGATCATCGGTTGGGCGCTTATCATGGAATATGCCCTCGGTGCTGCTACTGTATCTATTGCCTGGAGTGAATACTTAAACAAGCTATTGGGAGGGGCTATTCCGTATGAATGGTGCCACTCGCCGTTTGAGAGCTTTACAGACTCAACCGGCGTTCTTCACAGCGGTATCATGAACGCCCCGGCTCTTGTAATACTTTTATTGTTAACCCTTTTGCTGATCAAAGGAACGCAGGAATCTGCCTTTGTAAATGCTATCATCGTATTTATCAAAGTAGCGATCGTTCTCCTCTTTATCGCAC
The DNA here is from genome assembly GCF_022012415.1 of Terrimonas ginsenosidimutans. Lineage (GTDB taxonomy): Bacteria > Bacteroidota > Bacteroidia > Chitinophagales > Chitinophagaceae > Terrimonas_A > Terrimonas_A ginsenosidimutans. Next base: position 91,894 of record NZ_JAKLTR010000018.1, on the reverse strand, counting down.
TCGGCTGGCAGTATATCAAACCAGAGAATCATACACCTTACCTGATCCCTGAAGGAACTCCGGCTGTAGTAGACCAGGGAGGCAAGGTCATTGCCGAATATACCGGCTTCTTTAAACATGGCTGGGGTGGTATTCTTGGTGGTGCTGCTATCGTATTCTTCGCCTTTATCGGCTTTGATGCGGTAAGTACGGCTGCACAGGAAGCAAAAAATCCGAAACGCGATATGCCGATCGGTATCCTCGGCTCACTCCTGGTTTGTACCATCCTTTATATCCTGTTCGGACACGTACTGACAGGTGTGGCGAACTGGAAAGATTTCGTAGACCCTGAAAAAGGCCGCGAAGCCTCTGTTGCTTACGCGATCTCCCAATACATGACCGACTATGGCTGGCTGGCAACAGCAGTTACTGTAGCGATCCTGGCAGGCTTCTCCTCCGTTATCCTCGTGATGCTGATGGGCCAAAGCCGGATCTTCTATACCATGAGTAATGACGGTCTGATCCCTAAAGCGTTTGGCGAACTTCACCCGAAATTCAAAACACCTTATAAAGCTAACTGGATCCTTTTCGTATTCGTGGGTCTGTTCGCGGCTTTTGTTCCTGGACACGTTGCGGGTGATCTTACGTCGTTCGGTACCCTGTTCGCGTTCGTACTTGTAAGTGCAGGCGTCTGGATCCTTCGTAAAAAGGAGCCCAATATCGAAAGGCCTTTCAAAACCCCGTTGGTACCAATCGTGCCGATACTGGGAATTGTTATCTGCGCGGGTATGATCGTTGCCCTGGACGCTCAGACACTGAAAGTAGCCCTCGCATGGATGGCGCTCGGCCTGGTTGTATATTTTGCATACAGCCGCCGCCACAGCAAGCTCAAAAAGAATTAAAAGGTCAAAATTAAAATTAAAAAAAGCCCGGTTGTGTCGGAAAACTCCTTCATAACCGGGCTTTTTTTAATTTTTAATTTTGACTTTTTACTTTTTACTTTTGCCGGATCATTCAACGTATAATATACTAACAACAGATACCGATGGGAAGAATTTTCGAGGTACGTAAGTCCACCATGTTTGCCCGCTGGGACCGCATGGCCAAACAATTTACCCGTATTGGAAAAGAGATCATCATTGCCGTAAAAGCAGGCGGCCCCGATCCCTCCAGCAACGCCGCACTCCGCCGCTGCTTCCAGAATGCCCGCAGCGTAGGCATGCCAAAAGACCGGGTGGAAGCCGCGATCAAAAGAGCACAAGGAAAAGAACTGGTCAACTATGACGAGATCCTGTATGAAGGGTACGCTCCGCATGGCGTAGCCATCCTCGTTGAAACAGCTACAGATAACCACGTAAGAACAGTTGCCAACGTTAAGTCACACTTTAACAAAGGCGGCGGCACGATGGGGAACAGCGGAAGCGTTGCCTTCCAGTTCAAAAAAATGGGTGTGTTCAAACTGAAACCTGAAGGACTGAATGCGGAAGACCTGGAACTCGAACTGATCGATTTCGGGCTGGAAGAACTAGGAGAAGGCACCGGCGAGAACGGCGAAGAAGTGCTGGTCGTTCGCGTAGGGTTTACAGATTTCGGAAATATGCAGAAAGCCCTCGAAGACAAAAATATCAACCCAATCAGCGCAGAACTGGAATGGATCCCTTCTACCACCGTTCCCGTTAATGACGAACAGGCAGAAGATATCAGCAAACTGATCGAAAGACTCGAACAGGATGAGGATGTACAGAAGGTATTCCATAACATGGGATAAGTGCCCATCAGTTTAAAAGTTTAAAGGTTTAAGAGTTTAATAGTTGTTTGTCAACCGTTAAACTCTTAAACCTTTAAACTTTTAAACTAATGAGCGTGCAAACTGTTTTAACTTGTGTTATGACAACAGGCCACCCTATCGTGCTATTCGACGGAGTTTGCAACTATTGCAACTCGTGGGTGAACTATGCGATCAGGCATGACAGGAAAGCAAAGCTGAAATTTGCAGCGTTGCAGTCTGAGATTGGTCAGGAATTGAGGAAACAATATGGATTGGACCCTTCCATTGAAAGCGTACTGCTGATTGACAAAGGAAGAGTTTACGAATATTCGGATGCGGCTTTGGAGATTGCAAAGCGGCTCGACTGGCCGGCAAAAGCCATTTATGCGTTGAAGATCTTTCCCCGCTTTTTACGGACACCGGTTTACAAATGGATCGCTCGCAACAGGTATAAATGGTTTGGAAAGAAAGACGCCTGTATGATCCCAACTCCTGATATTAAAAGTCGTTTCTTATAAAGCCTAGCGCGCTTTGCGTTCCCTCTGCGTGCTTTGCGATACCTATTGGCCTGGCGTAGGAGTATCGCAAAGCACGCAGAGGGAACGCAGAGTATGCTAAGCAATTACAATAAGATCTCCCTTTCATGTAAAACACGCACTGCCCTCCAATTAAAAGCCGGAAAGTTTAATGGTTTTACCGGCGTTATCACTACGCGCGATTGTCACGATTATAAAATCGCGGTAAACCCAAATGAAATCTCACCGCAATGATCCTGATCACAAAGATGACCAGTATACAAACAATTTTCGCCAGGTCATTATCAATACCAAACTTCAGGAACAGGAAATAGAGTAAGCCCCCGATGATGCTGGCCAGTGCGTAGATCTCTTTTCGGAACACCAGTGGAACTGTATTCAATATCACATCCCTGATGACGCCACCGAAACAGGCGGTGATAGTTCCCAATGCAATGGAGACGCCGATGCTGAAGTTCATCTGTATTCCTTTTTCGATACCTATAAAAGTAAAGAGGCCGAGCCCGAGTGCATCAAACACAAATAATATCATATTGAACTTACGGATGAACGACCCAAAGAACATACTGGCAATGGCGGAGGAAAAGATCACGATCGTGGCAGTAGGATTGCGGAGCCAGCCCACGGGAAGGTCTCCGATCATCATATCACGAAGCGTTCCACCGCCTATGGCCGTGATAAAAGAAAGGATCAATACGCCAAACGGATCAAGCTTCTTCTCCATCGCAAAGAAGGCTCCTGATACCGCAAAGGCAAAGGTTCCGAGAATGTCTATCAGGTAGAGAAAGTCCATGCGGGATAATCTTAGGTTGAAGATAGATAATAAGCATGTTACGCGGATCTCCTCGCGCAGGTAATCGAAGCGGGTTTAAACAAAAGATCCCGTACAAATCTGCACGGGATCCGCTATTTAAAATTTCTTCCTTTTATTCCGCCATCATTTCCTTGATAGCCGTTTCAATCTCTTCCACGTTCGGCTTGCTGAAATAATCTCCATCACTTCCATAAGCAGGACGGTGTGCTTTCCCCGTTACTGTCCGTGGTGCCACATCAAGATATTTATATCCCTGCTGTTGCTCCATTACGTGATTGAACATATAAGCAGCAGCTCCTCCGGGTACATCTTCGTCCACAAAAAGGATCCTGCTGGTCTTTTTCAACGATTCCACGATCATGTGATCTGTATCAAAAGGCAAAAGCGTTTGCACGTCTATGATCTCACAGGAGATATTATACTTTTCCAGGCCTGTCGCGGCTTCCTGGATAATTCGCAATACAGAGCCATAAGAAACGATCGTGATATCCGTTCCTTCACGGATGACTTCAGGTTTCCCAAGCGGCACAGTCATCTCCAGCAGATTGGAAGGCAGCTTTTCTTTCAAACGATAACCATTCAGGCATTCGATAATGATCGCCGGGTCGTTTCCTTTCAATAAAGTATTATACATTCCCACCGCCTGCACCATATTTCTTGGAACGCAAACATACAATCCGCGCAGGGAGTTAACGATCATACCCATCGGAGAACCGCTGTGCCAGATCCCTTCGAGCCTGTGACCACGGGAGCGCACGATCAGCGGACAGCTCTGCTGTCCATATGTCCGGTAATGGAGACTGGCTACATCATCACTCAATGGCTGAAGGCCGTACAACAGGTAATCCAGGTACTGGATCTCAGCGATTGGTCTCAACCCACGCAAAGCCAGGCCTATGCCCTGCCCCATGATGGTCAGCTCACGGATGCCTGTATCGAAGATGCGGTCTTCGCCATGCTTTGCCTGCAGGCCGCTAAAGCCCTGGTTCACGTCGCCAATATTGCCGAGGTCTTCACCAAAAGCAATTACTTTTTTATTATGCGAAAAGAGCTCATCGAAATACTTGTTCAGTACTTCATAACCGTTGATCTGCTGAACTTCTTTAGGGAACACTGCTTTTACTTCCGGCACGCGCAATGCGCTTTTCGCTCCTTCATTGTAAAGCTTTGTATTGTACAGCTCTTTATTTTCAGCCTGAAGATCTTTATAATAATCTTTCGTCCAGAAGGCAGCATCATTCTTTCCCGCGATAGCGATTGCTTCATAAAGGGCTTTCATGATATCGCGGCGAAGCGGCTCACGGTTCAGTGTCAGTTGGGAAACGATCTTTTTCAATGCGGCACCCTCTTCAGGTAAGCTGTTGGCCATCGTATTGAGGAGATCAGTTGTTTTCTCAACCTGTTTCTTAATAGGTGTCAGGTATTTCTGCCACGCATTATCCTTGCTTTCTTTTACGTCTTTTTTAGCCTGGCGTTCTATCTGTTCAATCTCGTCTTCGTCGCTGAGAGAATTTTCGAGGATCCACTCACGCATTTTCTTGAGGCCGTCCCATTCCCTTTCCCAGGCAAGCCGTTCCTGCGTTTTATAACGTTCATGGCTGCCGGAGGTAGAGTGTCCCTGCGGCTGAGTGATCTCTTCTACATGGAATAGAACGGGAACATGCTGTTCCCTGGCAATGCGCAAACCTTCATCAAAGGTTTCGCACATACCGGCATAATCCCATCCCTTTACTTTATAGATGTGTAGCCCGTTTGTATTTTCCTGCTTTTGTAAACCGCTCAGGGCTTCAGAAATGGAGCCTTTGGTTGTCTGGTATTTTTTTGGAACGGATATGCCGTAACCATCATCCCAAACAAAGATGGCGAGAGGTACCTGCAGAACTCCGGCCGCATTCACTGTTTCCCAGAAATGGCCCTCCGAAGTGGAGGCATCGCCGATCGTGCAAAAACATACTTCATTGCCATTATCTGAAAGACCTTTTAATTCTTTCAATTCGGGTACCCGTCGGAATAACCGGGAAGCATACGCCAGTCCCAAAGATCTCGGCATCTGGGCCGCTGTGGGAGCCATATCGCTTGCCGTATTGCGGCGGTTGGCAAGATCGAGCCATTCCCCGTTCTCATCCGTCAGTGGCGTACAGAAATGGGACACCATCTGCCGTCCGGCATTGTTAGGATCATTATTGATATCAGGATCGGCATATAACTGGGAGAAAAAATGATCTACGGTCGACTGACCGATGGCGAAATGGAAGGTCTGATCACGGTAATAGCCGCTCCGGAAATCGCCCGGCTGGAAGAACTTGGCCATAGCCACCTGCGCTATTTCTTTTCCATCCCCGAAAATGCCAAATTTGGCTTTCCCGGTCAACACTTCTTTTCGAGCTAAAAGACTGGCTTCCCGGCTGATACATGCTATGCGATAGTCGCTGAGCACCTCTTCCCTGAATTTATCGAAGGACAATTTTGCATCTGCCGGCATCGTTAATGGAGTCGTATTTTCCATGCAGCAAAAATAGGGAGATTAGGGTCATTTGAGCCGCTCCCAAAAAATAGAGTGTTAACGCTGCAACCCTTATTTGAAGTCTTTCATCTTTGATGTACTTTTGAAGCCCTAACCCTTACGTATGAAGAAACTTTTTACGCTTACTGCATTTCTGATCGCTTTTTTTGCGGCCAGCGCCCAGTCAACCGGCGCGGCACCAGAGGTGTTGAAGTTGAAAGAATCTGACCATAATTTCGGAGATATCCCCCAGCACAAACCGGTTTACTATTATTTCGAGGTTACAAACAGCGGGAATACTCCTCTCAAGTTGGATAATGTACAGGCCTCTTGCGGATGCACCACCCCAGAATGGAGTAAGGACGCGATCGCTCCGGGAGCTTCCAGTAAAATTAAGGTCGGCTTTAACGCCGCCCTGGAAGGCCCTTTTACAAAAGATATCACCATTATTTACAATGGCAACCAAAGCAACCGGTTGACCATCCACGGCAACGTCTGGAAAGCCCCCGAAGGCGCCGCTCCTGCCAATGCATCCGTTCAGTTTTTAAAAAAGCAATCATTATAAAATACAAACCATGAAGAAGATCGTTCTTTTCGCAACCGCTGTTTTTTTTAGTGTAGTAGTTATGGCCCAGGCAAAACCTGATGATGTGGCAAAATTCAACACAGAGAACCACAATTTTGGTAAGATCAAACAGGGTACTCCCGTTACATATTATTTCGAGATTAAAAATATAGGCGACAAACCGCTGGTGATTGCCAACGCAAGCGCAAGCTGCGGTTGCACAGTGCCTGAAAAACCGGAACAGCCGATCGCTCCGGGCGGTACTGGAAAACTGAAAGTTGTTTTCAACGCGGGAACTCTCGGTCCATTGAAAAAAGATGTTTATGTAACTTTCGCTGGTGTGGAGCAGGTTAAAACTGTTCACATCACAGGTGAGGTAGTTGCAGCCAACTAATCGACAAACACGTTAATCGCTTTTAACCTATAATAAGTGTCCCCTGCAGTTCTCTGCGGGGGACTTTTGTTTATACCCAGGAATAAAAGGTCTAAGGTTAAACCCGTAAATGTCTACATCATTTTCGCCCGGAAACAGGGTATCAACTGTAACGTAATTTTACCGCAGCGGGAAAATATTCATCATATTCATTTCCCCACCGGACGATCATGATCACAACATGATATTTTTTTAAAACTCCTTCACTTCATTTATCCACAATCCCAGGGCTGAAACCCTGATTCCCAATCTCCATCATTTTCCTCGTATTAACACGGCACGAAATTTCCAGTATACTATCTAATAACGTTTGCAATGAGCCACGAAATTCACCAATTAGAGAAAGGATTTTCTCTGTCCGGACTGACAAGTTCGGTAACAAGTTTTGTTCACACTCAGCTCGACAGATTCGAAAAGAGTGTTGAAAGAAGAGTGTTGAATCCGATCAACAATTACCTGAAAACGCCGGATGAGATCGACGCAGATCTTACACAGCAGGTTAATTTTCAACAGGTAGTTGTAAGCGTAGAGGTCGATGGATCCTACGGTAAATTAAAAGCGTACAAGGACGGTTACAATAACATACATGACCTCGGCCTAATCAACCAGGAATTTATGGAAGAGAACTACTAGTTATTATAGAATTGACGAATATAACATCTAGTAGTTACAGGGGCAGCCAATGAAATGGCTGCCCTTTCTTTATGAACACGAATGAACACGAATGGCCGCGAATGAACACGAATGGCGCGCATGAGCACGCATAAAGTCCGACAGCCGGGAACATGCACATTCCCGCATAGAGGTCCTAAGCCGGTCTGAGTCTATTCGCGATTATTCGCGGCCATTGGCGCTCATTCGCGTTTTATGTACATTCGCGTTATGCTAAACATTTCTACCCGTGGCCAGGAAATGCCACCCTCCCCCATACGGAAACTGGTACCGTTTGCCGAAGCGGCCAAAAAGAAAGGAACAAAGGTTTATCACCTAAATATTGGTCAGCCAGACATTGAAACTCCGCCAGCCATCATGGATGCGGTAAAGCATGCCGACCTGAAGGTTCTGGAATACAGCCATAGTGCGGGAAATGAAAGCTATCGCCGCAAACTGGTTGAATACTATCAAAAAGTAGGCATCTCCGTTTCGCATGATCAGATCATGATCACAACAGGTGGATCTGAGGCGATCCTTTTCGCATTTTTTACCTGCCTGAATCCAGGTGATGAAGTGATCATTCCCGAGCCGTTCTACGCCAACTACAATGGTTTTGCCTGTACCGCTGGTGTGGAAGTGGTTCCGATCACCTCACATATCGAAACCGGTTTCGCCCTTCCCCCGATCGCTGATTTCGAAAAAGTGATCACATCCAAAACAAAAGCGATCATTATCTGCAGCCCGAATAACCCGACAGGCTACCTCTACAGCCGCGAGGAAATGGAGGCCCTGAAAGATATCTGTCTTCGCCATGATCTATACCTGTTCAGCGATGAAGCCTATCGCGAATTCTGCTATGACGGCGAATACGTAAGCGCTATGCAGCTGGAAGGAATGGAGCAGCATGTGGTATTGATGGACACGATCAGCAAGCGCTACAGCGCCTGTGGTGCAAGGATCGGTGCACTGGTTACCAAAAACAAGCAGGTATATGATGCTGCCATGAAATTTGCTCAGGCCAGGTTAAGCCCTCCCGGCCTTGCCCAGATCCTCGGCGAAGCAGCGGTTGATCTTCCTGATAGCTATTTTGATGGTCCGAAAAAAGAGTACCAGGCACGCCGCGATCTGCTCGTATCCCGCCTGAACGCTATGCCGGGTGTATTCTGCCCGAATCCGGGCGGCGCTTTCTATGCCATTGCACGCCTTCCTATCGATGATGCGGATAAATTCTGCCAGTGGCTGCTGGAAAGCTTCAGCTATAATAACCAGACCGTGATGCTTGCACCGGCAACTGGTTTTTATGGAACTCCTGGACTTGGAAAGAACGAAGTACGGCTGGCTTATGTACTCAACCTGGAGTCTATTGCCGGTGCAATGGATTGCCTGGAAAGAGCATTGGAAGAATATCCGGGAAAAGTAAAAATTGAAGAAAAGAAACAGGCTTTGGCCTGAAAGTAAAATAGACTGAATTAAAAATCCCCGGGACGAATTCCCGGGGATTTTTAATTTCCACTCGAAGAAGAACAACGAGATCTCTACCGGAAATAGGGCGTAAGAATAAGCAGGCCTTGCACAGCCGGGACGTCTTCACACGTTTCACTTCAAAATTGATCGCTGCTCAATGAATTGTTTGGCAAATAACTTTATTTCATCCCGCACTGCACGGAAGCTGTTCATTATATCGGTTTCCGTACCTGTAGCTTTTGCCGGGTCGGTAAAATTATGATGGATCTTTTCAGCATGCCCCGGAAAATAAGGACAGCGCTCTTTAGCATTATCACATACCGTGATGATATGATCAAACTCAACACCTGAATACTCTTTAAGATCATTGGAGGTGTGATGAGATATATCAATCCCGTCTTCTTTCATGATAGCTATTGCGCGGGGGTTCACGCCATGCGTTTCAACACCGGCACTGTAAACCTCCGCTTTCCCTTTTCCAAAGTGTCTTAAATAGCCTTCAGCGATCTGACTGCGGCAACTATTGCCCGTACAAAGAACAAGGATCTTTATCATGTTTGTTGTTTAAAAGGCATCAGCCGGATCAGCTCGATAACGGTGAATTTCGGATCAGGCCCTAAAATCATGTTAGCAATATGACCGATGATATTCGCGTTCAGAATGATCAGCAGCAATCAGGTGTGCAACAATCCTTACCAGCTTGCACAGGTTTTTCCGCATACACGGTAATGCTATAGATCCCCGTGTTACTGTTTCGGAACTGTTCTGTTTCTTCAGCAGAAAGGTATTCTGAAAGTATGTCGTCAGGAATGACGATCGCTTTTGATTTCTGAATCGTAACAGCGGTAAATCCATTTTTCAGGATCAATGCGAGATAGTCGTCTTTTTGAATTGCCCCGGAAACACAGCCGGCATACATTTCAGCACCTTCCTGAATGGCAGAAGGTAGGTTTCCTTCAATGACAATATCAGAGATGCTGAAATGGGCGCCCGGCTTCAACACCCTGAGAATCTCTTTCAGCACGGCATCCTTATTTGGGACAAGATTGAGGACACAATTGCTTACGATCACATCAGCGATTTCCGCTGACACCGGCATCTTCTCAATATCGCCCTGCCGGAATTCGACGTTATTAAATCCGAGTTTTTCAGCATTCTCCCGTGCCTTTTGTATCATCGCCGGTGTAAAATCAATACCGATCACTTTGCCGCTCTCTCCCGTTTCCGCACGGGCAATAAAAGCGTCGTTACCGGCCCCCGAACCAAGATCAATAACGATATCCCCTTTTTTGATCTTTGCAAATTGAGTAGGTAGTCCACAGCCCAAACCCAGATCTGCTTCCTGCTTATATCCGTCAATTGCCGTGTAATCATCGGTCATGATGTTATACACTTCCGTTGAGCAACCTCCCGATCCGCAGCAGGACGCTGCATTTTCGGCTTTATCCTGTAAAGCGATCTCGCTGTACTTCTGCTTTACCAGCTCTTTTAATTCCTGCTCCGTTTTCATATCTGATCTTTTATTTTTTATAATCGCAATATTGCGATGAATAAGTGTAAAAAAATTTAACAGCAGGTCCCCTTATTTACATAGGAGACGAAGAACGTGTCGAAGGCTGACCTGTACTGATTCCATACTTTCGGGTCTATGCAATAGCAAACGCTGGTTCCTTCGATGGTACCCTGTATCAATCCCACACTCTTTAATTCTTTCAAATGCTGGCTGATGGTTGCCTGCGCAAGGCCTAATTCTTCAACAAGGTCTCCGCATATACACGCCTGGCTCTTCACCAGGTATTGCAGAATGGCGATACGTGCGGGATGAGCAAGTGCTTTCATCATCTGCGCAAGCTTGTTTTGCTTTTCTGTAAATATTTCTGATTTAGTCAATCCCATCAATCGCAATATTACGATAAAATATCCATAAACATCCATTCCGTATTGATACATTTGTTATATGCAGACATGACATTGAATTTCAGGGATTTTTGATTCTGCTTATCATCATGTATGCAAATCTTACATTTTATGTTAGAGTTGCATACATAATAAGCCGGCGACTCGAAACAAAATCAAAGATGCCTTAACGCGTAGTCCCTCTGTTGCTCTTCTGGAAATAATGCAGATCGCATCTCGAACCGCCCCTAACGTAAATTGCCTGAGAAAATAGATTTAAATTCTAAGCCTTATTACCCAAACCAATACTGCCCCAAACTTGGTGAAGCAATACATCTTTAGTTCACTCTTTGCATAATCTGAAAAACATTTCCTTCAGGATCTTTCCCATCGAAATGGATGTAAGGAAAGCCTTCAAATGACTTAATTTCCATCACTGACACATTGTTACGGATAAGCAACTCCCTTAATCCGGCCAGATCTTCTGTAGTTTGAAACACCAGCTTCACATTACTTTCAGCAGTTGAGCCTGCGGCAGTATTGGAAGGAGTTGCCTTGTGAAGCGCCAGTTCACAGATCCCCGAGTTCAATACGACCCATTCATCTGGTATTTCTTCCAGCACCTTGAACTGAAAGTTGTCAACATAAAAATGCCTGAGTGCATTTACATGCTGCACAAACAAGATAACTCTGCCGAAGGATAAATGCATATGCTTCCTGATTTAGCTGGATGAAAAGTACAAAGGTTAATGGAGATATAACTCTAACAAAGATCGTCAGACTACAGTCGGTTCTCCAATAGCCTAACACAACTTATCCGCTATCTTTTAATGGCTGTTTGATGGCCGGTTATATCCCGACCAGAAAACTCTTATGATAATTAGGGATTTCAATCCAATAATATCATATTACAGAGGCCAAATCGGGTGAATTACCTAGCCGCAGTATAACTAAAAAAGCCCAAAATACTGGAAACCAATATTTTGGGCTTTGTACCGGAGAGCAGACTTGAACTGCCGACCTTCGGGTTATGAATCCGATGCTCTAACCAGCTGAGCTACCCCGGCTTTTTCCGGTTGACCCATGATACCTTACGTACCACAGAAAGGTATTTTTTATACCATCAAACGGGCGGCAAAAATAAAGGTTCTAACTATAAGTTGGAAATCATTTTCTTAAAAACTTTGCAAATACCCCGGAATAATTGAAGTACAACCGTTAATCCGCATCTTTGCAAGGTTCCGCAGAGAATGAATTACCATGAGCGTCAACCTCAAACAACTCGCAAAAGCCCTCAACCTGGCCCCCTCCACTGTCTCCCGTGCACTGCGTGACAGTCATGAGATCAGTGCGGACACAAAGGAAAGGGTGAAAAAACTGGCCGCTGAGCTGGGTTTCGAGCCAAACCCCTTCGCGAGCAGCCTCCGGCAGAGCAAGAGTAAGACCATTGCGGTGATCGTTCCGGAAATTGAGAACAATTTCTTTTCGCAGGCAATGAACGGCATTGAGCTCGTCGCCCAGCAAAAAGGGTATCACGTACTGATCTATATCACGCACGAGAATTTCGACCGCGAAAAAAGTATCCTGCAATTACTCCGCAATGGACGGGTTGACGGCCTGCTGATCTCCATATCAAACAACACGAAGAACTTTGATCACCTGGATGAATACGTACACGCAGGCGTACCGCTGGTGTCCTTCGATCGCGTGTACGAATCCGCCGCTATTCCTTCCGTTACAACAGACGATGTAACCGCTGCACGGAAGGCCACCGAACATTTACTCGCCGGCGGATGCAGGCATATCGCCTTCCTGTCACTCGCCGAAGGCCTCTCTATCAGCAGCCGCAGAAAACAGGGGTTACAGGATGCCCTGAAAAAGCACCGGCAGGTAACGGCTACCACAATAGAATGCAGCAATGATGATGAAAGCAACCGCATACTGATCAGGAAACTCCTGCAGCAAAAACAGCGGCCGGACGGCATCTTTGCAGCCGTTGAGAAACTTGCCGTGAATGCTTACGAAGTTTGCCAGGAGCTAAAGATCTCCGTCCCGGGCAAATTGAAAATAATCAGCTTCTCCAATTCCGCATCAACCGCATTGTTCGATCCCCCACTCTCCACTATTGTACAACCAGCAAGGGAGATCGGGGAAGAAGCCGCCAAGATCCTCTTCAAACTCATCGACAAGAAAGTATTGATCCCTTCTGAAAAAAAACAGATCCTTCCATCTTTCATCAATGCACGGAAGTCATCGGCCCCAAAGTAAATTTGCAACGCCTGAACAGAGCCGCAACCGAGGCAAAAAGATCATCCGGTGTCAAAGCGTTTCAGCTCATTCTTCCCGGTACCCGGCAGTCATTGCGATACGTGCCCGCCAATCCGCGGCTTACCCACACTGATTTTGTTTCTTACCAACCGGCTGAGTTATCACCTCTTCACCTTCTTTTCACATTATCTGAATACTCCTCTTTGGCTTGCCGGTTTTCGGAGACGAACAGAGGAGGATCCGGGAAGGCAAAGAGGAAGCAATGAGGAGGATCCGGGGAGAAATTGCCGAACTCCACGGGGTTTGAAGCTGCTCACCTCCCATTTCCACCCTTCACCCAATTCTCCCGACAGTTTTTCGGGGGCCACAGCTTCTTTAGATCAAAAAGACCTGCTGCTGTTTCCCGCTCAGCTAAACCACCCATATATTTACCTGTTGAATCTGCTACTGACCCGGCGGGTCTCAGGGGAAAATATTCCCCATATTGTAGACATGTTTCATCGATAGGAAATTCATTCTCAACACAATAGTTCGGCCCTTTTTTAGTACTTTCACTGATTCTATTTAAGCATAATAACCGATTTATCACTACTCGATCACCCCGGAGTTTCTTATGATTCTTATTGTTGACGACAAACCGGAGAACATTTACTCATTAAAGGCATTGCTTACCCTTCACTCGTTCCCTGTGGACACCGCCCTTAGTGGTGAAGAAGCTTTGAAAAAAATACTTGCGCATAATTATGCGCTTATCATCCTTGATGTGCAGATGCCCGGCATGGATGGATTTGAAGTAGCTGAATCTATCTCCGGCTACAGCAAGTCCAAAGACATCCCCATCATTTTTTTAACCGCCGCCAATACAGACAAGAAATATATCACACGCGGTTATTCTTCTGGCGGTGTAGATTATATCACCAAGCCCATCGATCCTGATATCCTGCTGCTGAAAGTAAAAACGCTTTACCGGCTGTATGAACAAAGCCGCAAGCTGAATGAGATGCATGACAACCTTGTTGTTGAAGTGGAATACAGGAAAAAAGCAGAAAGGGAAACCAGTGAAAAAGCTGCGGAACTTCGCTCTATACTTGAATCCATTCCGCAGATAGCTTTTACCATCCGGACTGACGGAACACTGGAGTTCACCAATCACCGCTGGCTGGAATACTCGACTTCCCCAGGTCACTTTCCACCGGTGCACCCGGAAGACATAGATATACAGGAAGAGGTCATCAAGGCCATTGCTTTGCAGAAGCCTGTTGAACTTGAAACCAGGTTGAAAAGGATTGCAGGAACAGACTACAGGTACCATTTGCTACGCCTTGTTCCCGTATTGGAGAATGATACCATCGTGAAATGGGCCGGCACCTTCACAGATATTGAAGACCAGAAGCAGGCCAGCCGAAGAAAAGATGAATTCCTCAGCATCGCAAGTCATGAACTGAAAACGCCCCTAACGAGCATCAAAGCATATATCCAATTGCTTGAACGCGAATCAAAAGATAATTCGCAATACAAACCATATGTAGACAGGGCCCTTACGCAGGTAAGCAAGCTCAACAGCCTGATCACCGACCTGCTTGACATATCCAAAATCCAGAGCGGTAAGCTCGAATTCAATAAGAAGGAATTTGACTTTGATGCAATGCTCAAAAGCCAGTTGGAAATGACGAAACAGAATCATCCTGATTATCATCTCGATCATCATGGAACCACGGAAACACTGGTATATGGTGACGAGATCAGGCTTGAGCAAGTGATCACCAACTTCATCTCAAACGCGATCAAGTATTCACCCAAAGAAAAAAAGATCGTTATCGAAACCCGCGCAGATGATCAGCATGTTCATTTTGCTGTAACGGATTTTGGCATTGGCATTCCAAAAGATGAACAGAAGAACCTGTTCCGGAAATTCTACCGGGCACAGGGCGCAGCACCGCATTTCCAGGGCATGGGCCTCGGACTGTATATCTGTTCAGAGATCATACAGCGGCATGATGGAAGCTTTGGCGTAAATAGCGAACCCGGAAAAGGATCGACCTTCCATTTCACCATCCCTTTTAAAAAACAACTTTCCTAATACGTTTTTTCACCTATGCAACCCAACCACATTAAAGCTTTGCAGGCCGGATTCGGACTCTCATTGCTGATACTGATCGCTACGTCAGCGGCCTCTTATATCAGCATCCGCAATCTGATCTATAGTTCAGGCGAAGTCAATCATACCAATGCAGTCCTGAAGCAACTGGAAAACGCTATCTCCTACGCAAAAGATGCGGAGACTGGTCAGCGTGGCTATCTCGTGACCGGAGATTCTGTCTTCCTCGATCCGTATTGGGATGCCGCAGACAAATCGATGCTGGCGCTTGATACGGTGGGCTCATTAACGACAGACAACCCGTTGCAGCAGGAAAAACTCACCCGTCTCCGGAATACCCTTGCCGCAAGATTCGATATACTGGACGAGTCTGTCAAGAGTAAAGAAATAAACAAACCCGAGCTTGTACTCGGCAAAGCTGTCATGGACAGCGCACGGATCATGATCAATGAGATGCAAACCGTCGAGACCAATCTCCTGGCTGAACGTACGGCAAGCCTCAACGCATTCTCCAGCTTCACCCCGGTGATCATTATCATCGCTGCGCTCATTGCCCTTTTCATCACGATCTATTTCTACAGAAAAGTAAGCGAGAACTTCAAGGATAAGATCAAACTCGCAGATGCCCTTCAGAAAAAAGACATTGAAATATCACAACGCATAGACATCATCAAACGCATCGCCAGCGATATTTCCAAAGGACAATACAAGATCAGGCTGAATGTAGAACAGAACGATAACCTGGGAGAGATCTCCACCGCGCTGAATGCAATGGCCAATTCCCTTGATCAGTCATTCACCGAACTTGGGGAAAGAGAATGGCTGCAAAGAGGCATCTCCCAACTGAACGATCACATGGCCGGAGAAAAAGATGTATACACGCTTTGCGCTTCGATCATCGGCCAACTGGCAGAATATACCAACAGCCAGGTCGGCGCATTCTATCATTCAGAAGCAGACGGAACCCTGGTGTTGAAAGGAGGATATGCCTATAAGCCTGATGGAAAAAATGAGCGCATCTCCATCGGTGAAGGAATTATCGGCCAATGCGCACAAAACAGAAAAGAGATCCTCACACAGAATATCTCTGCTGATGACTTCCTCATCTCGTTCGGCGCAGGCGAGCTAAAACCTAAAAACATTATCGCGATCCCCGTCTTCTTTGAGAACAGGGTAAAAGCTGTTATTGAATTAGGTTCCATTCACAGCTATGACGAAAAGACGCTGGACTATCTTAAATCAGTCAGCCATAATATCGGCATCAGTCTTAATACTTCCGTGAACCGTGCAAAACTGCAGGAACTGCTGGAAGAAACACAGGCACAATCGGAAGAGCTGCAGGCCCAACACAGCGAACTGGAAAGCCTCAATACAGAACTCGAAGCACAGGCAGAAAAACTCCAGGCTTCAGAAGAAGAATTGAAAGTACAGCAGGAAGAATTGACAGAAGCAAACCAGGAATTGCAGGAACGTTCAAAACTCCTGGAAGAGAAAAACGAACTCGTTGTCAGCCGTAACATCGAGATCCAGAAGAAATCAGAAGAGCTTGCATTGAACGCTAAATACAAATCTGAGTTTCTTGCAAACATGTCCCACGAACTGCGTACACCACTCAACTCGATCTTATTGTTGTCGAGATTGCTCGGAGAAAATAATGACAGCAATCTCCGCCCTGACCAGGTCGAGTTTGCAAAAGTGATCCAAAGTTCCGGCAATAGCCTGTTGTTGCTGATAGACGACATCCTCGACCTGTCGAAGATCGAGTCAGGTAAAATGGAGCTGGAGTATGAAACCGTTGCACTCGAAGAGATCGCCCGCGATATCAATATGACCTTCGCTCCCATCGCAGATGAAAAGAAGATCCGCTTCACCATACAACTCGAAAAAGAAGCTCCGGTTGCCATTGAAACAGATAAACTCCGTCTTGAGCAGATCATCAAGAACCTTGCTTCAAACGCGATCAAGTTTACGACTGAAGGCTTCGTGGAAGTAAGCATTCTTAATTCTCCTGACCGCAACGATTACCTGGAAATTAAAGTAAAAGATACCGGTATCGGCATTGCTTCAGAAAAACAGCAATTGATCTTTGAAGCTTTTCAGCAGGCAGATGGTTCTACACGCAGAAAATATGGTGGTACAGGATTGGGCCTCTCCATCAGCCGTCAGCTTGCCGTTCTCCTGAAAGGTGATATCAAACTTGAAAGCGCATCCGGTGAGGGAAGTACATTCACACTTTCAATCCCGAAAAGCAAACAGGCTGCGGAAGAAGCAGCTGCAAGAGAAATTGAAATAACGGAAGACGTTACAGAAGAGATCATCCAGCCGGCGACAGTCTCACCTGCGCCTTCATCAGGGCAGTACATTGCTTTGCAGATCCCGGAACCAATTCCTGACGACAGGGATTCACTTGGAGAAAATGATAAGGTGATCCTGATCATCGAAGATGATACACCATTTGCAAATGCCTTACTGGAGTTTACCAGGAAAAAGGGATATAAAGGATTGATCGCTGTCCGTGGTGATCACGGCATTGAACTGGCCAGGCAGTTCAGACCCATCGGCATCCTGCTGGACATCCAATTGCCGGTCAGGAGTGGCTGGGAGGTAATGGCGGAATTAAAAGCGGATAAGCTTACACGTCACATCCCCGTCCATATCATGTCGTCATTCGAAGTAAAGAAGCAGAGCCTGCTGAGCGGGGCCATCGACTTTATCAATAAACCAATGGCTTTCGAGCGGATGGATAATATCTTCCGCAAGATCGAATTCTACCTCCAGAAGGATTCTAAAAAAGTGCTGATCATTGAAGATAACAGCAAGCACGCCGAAGCACTTTCTTACTTCCTCGGCACACACCAAATCAGCTCGGTCATCTCCAACAAGGTAGATACCGGCCTTGAGTCATTGCAGAAAAATGAAGTAGACTGTGTAATACTCGATATGGGGATCCCGGATATCAACGCTTACGAAACACTGGAAGCGCTGAAGATCAGCAAAGGAATGGAGAATATTCCCGTGATCATCTTCACAGGTAAGAGTCTTTCCCGCAGTGAAGAAGCACGGATCAAGAAATACGCTGATTCAATAGTGGTGAAAACAGCTCACTCCTATCGCCGGATCCTTGACGAAGTATCGCTGTTCTTACACCTGATGGAAGAAAGCAAACAGAAAGACAGTATCAAAACAGGAAAATCACAACCGCTTTCGGAAGTATTGCGAACAAAAAAAGTACTGATCGCTGATGATGATGTCCGCAATATCTTCTCCCTTACCCGTGCACTGGAGCAACACCAGATGGAGGTAATGGCGGCGATTGATGGTAAAGAAGCACTGGCGTCGCTCGAAAAAAATCCCGATACAGATATCATCCTGATGGATATGATGATGCCCGAAATGGACGGCTATGAGACCATCACACGGATCCGTAAACATCCGAAATGGAAAAATCTGCCGATCATTGCGGTAACAGCCAAAGCAATGACGGGAGACAGAGAGAAATGTATTCAGGCCGGCGCATCCGATTATATATCCAAGCCCGTAGATCTTGATCAGTTGATCTCGCTGCTGAGGATCTGGCTCTATGACAGCACTGCTAAAAAATAAATATACAAGCGATGGCGGGAAAGAAAATACTCGTAGTGGATGATGATCCTAAAAACATCTTTGCACTGGTGGCCACTCTCCGTGCAAAGGGATTCACAACAGCTTCAGCGAACAGTGCTGAGGAAGGCATTGCTATCCTGTTGCGTGATACCGATATTGGTCTCGTGCTGCTGGATATGATGATGCCGGAGATGGATGGCTACCAGGCCATTTCTGTCATCCGTGCACACGACAGCCTGCGCTCGCTGCCGCTCGTGGCTGTTACCGCCCAGGCAATGAAAGGCGACCAGGAAAAATGCCTTGAAGCCGGCGCAGACGCTTATATTTCAAAACCTATCGATGTCGAGTTGTTATTAAAAACACTGACACGGTATTTAAACTGATCCGGACTTGGACAAACCATCCGATATACAGATCACAGAAGAAGACCTGACGCTCCTGATCAATGATATCCATCTCACACATGGATATGATTTCAGCGATTATTCAAGGGCTTCCTTCAGACGGCGCATAGAAAGACTGATCACCATCGACCAGCTTTCAAGCTTTGCCGAATTGCGCTATCGCGTGCGGACAGACCCGGCATACTTTGCACATGTGGTGGAAGAGATCAGCGTCACCGTTACAGAAATGCTGCGTGATCCCGCATTTTATAAGATCGTTCGCAATAATATCATACCGGTACTGGCTACTTATCCATTCATTAAAGTGTGGCACGCGGGATGCGCCACCGGGGAAGAAGTATACTCAATGGCGATACTGCTGAAAGAAGCGGGGTTGCTCCATAAATCGCTTTTATATGCTACGGATATGAATCCGGCAGCATTAGCTAAAGCAAGAAAAGGGATCTTCCCCCTGAGCCAGATGCAGCAGTATTCAAGGAACTATATGCTTGCCGGAGGAACACAGGACTTCTCGTCTTACTACACCGCGAACTATCACTTCGCCAGCTTTGATTCCCGGCTAAGTGAAAAGATAATTTTTGCGCAACATAATCTGGTGACAGATTTTTCTTTCAATTCATTCCAGCTGATCTTTTGCAGGAACGTATTGATCTATTTTAATAAAGATCTTCAGAATCGCGTGCTGAAGCTATTTGATGACAGTCTTGAATTCAACGGCTTTCTCGCACTGGGTACAAAAGAAAATATCCGCTTCTCCAGCATAGCACCCAATTATAAACAGATCATCGGAAGAGAAAAGATATGGCGAAAGATCAAGTAAACTCCCGTCCCTCGATGATCATTATCGGAGGTTCGGCTGGCAGCCTGCAGGTAGTCTTTTATTTGCTGGGAAACTGTCCGCCTGACTTTGATATACCGATCCTGATCGTTCTCCACCGTGATCCTCAGGGAATCTCACGGCTTGCAGAATTACTGGCAACCAAAACCACACTGACCGTAAAAGAAATTGAAGATAAAGAACCGATCGAAAAAGGATGTGTGTATGTGTGCCCGCCGGATTACCATACATTGTTTGAAGACGAGAGCAGCTTTTCCCTGGATTATTCAGAGAAGATCAACTTCAGCCGCCCCAGCATTGATGTCACATTCAGATCGGGTGCAGATGTGTTTGGCAACAGGCTGGTTTGCATATTACTTTCCGGCGCAAATGCCGATGGCGCAGACGGATTGAATTATGTACGAAGCCATTCCGGTATCAGCGTCGTACACTCTCCGGAAGAAGCCGAGGTGCGCTATATGCCTGAACAGGCATTGCTTCAGGGCAAGGCAGATCATGTACTGCGCAAGGATGAGATCATGCAGTTCATTCTCCGGCTCGCCTGAACGATCTGTCCACAGGTCAGTGCATATGATTGTAGATCGTGATCAGCAGGATCACGTCGGTGATCGCCTGTACGGTATGCGGTACCCCCGGATGACAGGCGATGATATTGCCACTCTTCATATCCACATCACCATCAGCTGTAGTAACACGGGCGTCCCCTTCTACCACCTGCATTGTCATATGCGCCTGCACATTATTATGATCGAGGACCGCTGACGCCTGTAAGGCCGTCACCACCAGCGAGAGTTCCGATGACTTAAAAACAGTGATACCGTTACGGTCATTCTTTTCCCACGCCTTCTCCCGCCTGATCTGATCTATCACCGCCGGGATATCCACAAACACATAAGGAGCATCGATCACCCGGTCTCCGTCTGGACGATTCATCGTCGCTTCATTTCGCTTGATTTCCATTTTTCTCGTTTTCTATAGTGGCGAAAAACTATGCCATGGCTGTCTGATGTTCATAACCACAGGTTCAGGCAGATCTGTTACGCCATCTTATTTAAAAAATACCCATTAAAGGCAACAAATTCCACAAGACTTATTTTCCAGCATACACATCGCTTTATCTCCAGGCATTATACCTCCTTTTTACACCATGTATTTGCTGGCTGTATCTACAGGTAAACACTGAAAATGATGCCTGTCCGGCTAAAGTTATAAGAATAGATATTGGTAAGCGCTTACCATGGATAAGATGGCATATAGTTAGCTGCGTTTATACAAAATCACAGGTATGAAAACGACGCGTTGGGGCATTATCGGACCAGGAAGCATCGCCCGCACTTTTGTAAACGATCTTTCTTTGCTTTCAACAAAGCAGGAAATTGTAGCGTTGCTTGGGCGCTCGGAAGACAGCACTACCTCTTTTGCAAAAGAGTTCGGTATCAGGCATTACTCCCTCGATCCCGCGCACTGGCTTGATGAGGTGCAACCGGATGTGGTTTATATCGCTACACCGCACCCGGACCATTTTGAACAGGCGCTCGATTGCCTTCAACGAAAAATACCGGTGCTTTGCGAAAAACCGATGACCGTCAATGCCGACCAGTGCCGGCAATTGATAGAGGCATCAAATACCAATCAGACCTTCCTGATGGAAGGCATGTGGATCCGTTTCCTTCCCAGCATTCAACTGACGCTGGAGATGATCAATAAGGGCATGATCGGAAAGATCCTTTCAATAAAAGCTGCCACAACGTTCAAGGCTCCGCCGGATGAGAACAGCCGCTATTTCGATCCTGAAAAAGGTGGTGGCTCATTGCTTGACCTGGGCATCTATCCCGTTTACCTCAGCTTATTGCTGTTAGGAAGACCACGATCTGTCAAAGCGATCGCAAAGCTTTCTGATGAACATATCGATGAAGCCTGCTCCATGATGCTGCAGTATCGTGATGGCGCTTACGCGATGCTCGAATCATCCCTGATCTCTAATTCAGATGCACCTGCAGAGATCATAGGCGAAAAAGGAACCATAAAGATCCATCATCCATGGTTTGAAAAAGCTACCGGCATTGAGTTAAATATCGAAGGCGAAGGAAAGATCATCTATCCTTGCTCATGGGAAGGTCATGGCATGCATTATGAAACGGAAGAAGTATTGCGCTGCCTCGAAGAAAACAAACTGGAAAGCAAAGATCATTCGCATACGATGAGCCTTGATCTGATCACATTACTCGATGAGATCAGACGGCAGATCAAAGTTGTATACCCGCAGGCAGATACTGTTGAACTGTAGCGTCATTAACGATATATAATCTACTTGCGTAACAGTTTCTCGCGAAGGACATAAAGGAACCGCAAGCGCTGAAAAAATACTCAGCGTTGCAGTCAGTTTGCGTCCTTCGCTACTATTATCTATTACGCTGTTATGAACAGATCCAGCAGCAGCACACCGATCAACCCCAGGACAGAGATCACCATTTCCATCACACTCCATGACTTGAAGGTTTGCTTTAACGAAAGGCCGAAGAACTCTTTGAACATCCAAAAACCAGTATCGTTAATATGCGATCCGAACACGCTTCCGGCTCCTACAGCCAGCGCCATCAGTTCCGGAGAAGCTTTTCCTGATAATACAAGCGGCGCAACAATCCCGGCTGCGGTGATGGCGGATACAGTGGCGGAACCGATCATCAGCCGCATCAATGCCGTCACCAGCCACCCAAAAACAAGTGGCGGCATGGCCCATTGACTGCTAAGGGAAGCAATATAGTCCGCAGTACCGCTATCCGTCAGCACCTGCTTGAATACACCACCGGAAGTGATGATGAGCAGGATCATGGCAATATCTCCGACAGCCTTACCAGCCCAGTTCATCAGTTCAGCCGTGGGCTTGCCACTTGTTCTTCCAAAATAAAAAACGGCGAGCATTACAGTGATCAGCAATGCAATCGTAGAATCTCCGACGAACATCAATACCTGTCGGACAACATTCTCTTTCTCAAGGAAATTACCCGCGATCACAGCCAGGCTGATCAGGAATACCGGCAATAATGCAATACAAAAACTCGCTATCGCCCCGGGCAGTTTATCAAAGGGCGATTCATTTTCATCAGAGAAGAATTTACCCGAAGCCGGTTTGATCTGGCGCATGAGCCTGCCAAGCCCGGGACCAGCCAGTACCAGGATCGGAATACCAATGATCAGACCGTATATGAGTGTCAACCCCATATCTGCTTTGAATGCATTCACCAGTAATACCGGACCGGGATGTGGCGGAAGAAAACAATGCGTGACAGAAAGTGAAGCCGCCATCGGGATCGCGAGATACAAAAGAGGTAGCGATGTTCTTTTAGCGATAGAAAACACCAGCGGAACAAGGATGATGAACCCTGCATTATAATAAAGCGGAATACCAACCAGGAACCCGGTCAGCAGAACAGCCCACTGGATATATTTTATGCCGAACGCATTCACGAGCGACGACGTGATCTGGGTGGCCGCTCCGCTTGCCTCAAGTAATTTACCCAGAATAGCCCCGAGACAGATGATCAGCACAAGGCCTCCCAATGTGCTTCCCACGCCCTTCTCCATCGACGACAGCAATTCCGCGGGTGACATCCGCAGCAGCAGACCCGCTACTATGGCGACGATCAGCAATGAAAGGAACGGACTGATCTTTTTGGCAGTTAGGAACACCTGAAGTGCGATCGCGAAAAGGACTACAAGCAATACCATCCGGATGAATTTAAGCTGAGAAAGATTTTGGGGTTGTTCATTGACTGTCGCTGACAGCCAAAGTTGTTAAGTTAAGCAACAATTTCTGTTCTTTCTTACCCTGCCTGGAGCCTCGCCCGTATGGATCGGCCTCCGAAGGGTAAGAAGGCAATAAAGAACCTAAGCTGTCCATATTTCTAGCTTATTCAGCAGTGTAATGAGCGCCCCGTCGCCTGAAACTCAATTAAGGGTGATTGGGCGTCCGGGATGGGAGAACTAAAAATATGGTATTTTTATCCTGCGGACGGCCAACACCGGTGATCGCCGCCTAACAGTTTGCAACACACGAGGTATGAAGCCAAAAAGAGACGTAACCATCTATGATATCGCCAGGAAACTGGAACTATCCTCCGCAACCGTAAGCCGCGGTCTGCAGGACCACCCCGCCATCAACAAGAATACACGCAAACGGATACAGGAAGCCGCCAGGGAATTGGGCTACCGCCATAATAACTTTGCCAGCAATCTCCGCAAGCAAAAGACCAATACGATCGGCGTGATGGTACATGAGCTGAACAGTAACTTCATTACCTCCGTATTGTCCGGCATAGAAAAGATCACTGCAGAAGCGGGATATGATCTGATCATTGCCCACTCATCAGAAAGCTATACTAAAGAAGCCGCCAACGCACTCAACCTTTTTCATAAGCGGGTTGACGGGCTCATCGCTTCACTCGCATTTGATACTACCAGTCTTGAGCATTTCAAACCATACGAAGAAAAAGGTATTCCCGTGATATTTTTTGACCGTGTGGAAGAACAGGGAGATAGCACTAAAGTGATCATTGATAACTACGCGGCCGGCTACCAGGCAACCAAACACCTGATCGACCAGGGCTGCGAACGGATCGTGCTGGTCACCGCAAATCTTCAACGGAACGTATACGCACAACGCCACCGCGGGTATGAACATGCCTTGCGCGACAGCAATATACCCTATAGCAAAAACCTTGTACTCATTAAAGACCTCAGTGAGCAGTGCGGTGTGGAGGCTGCTATGCAGATCCTTTCCATGAAACCAAGACCGGACGGTGCTTTTATCACCAACGACTTCTCCGCAGCCGTGTGTATGCAAACCCTGAAAGAGCATGGAATAAACATACCCAAAGACATTGCGGTAGTAGGATTCAACAATGATGCGATCAGTAAACTGGTAGAACCGCGATTAACTACAGTTGACTATCCCGGTGTAAATGTCGGAGAGATAGCCGCACGTAACCTCGTGAACCATTTAAAAGGGATCTCAGACATCAAAACCACGAGTACGATCATCGTGAATTCTGAGCTGATAATCAGAAAGTCATCCCTGAAAAGTGAAGCCAAATAGTGTCAGCGCATAAAAAGATCTGCAACCTGCTC
Organism: Terrimonas ginsenosidimutans; assembly: GCF_022012415.1. GTDB lineage: Bacteria > Bacteroidota > Bacteroidia > Chitinophagales > Chitinophagaceae > Terrimonas_A > Terrimonas_A ginsenosidimutans. The sequence continues at coordinate 66,944 of NZ_JAKLTR010000018.1, read as the reverse complement.
TTTATGCATACGCCTCACTGCGTCTTTTAAAGGAAAATTTGCGCTGATTGAAGTAAACTTCCATAGCAGATCTGAGTGCGGCAAAAGTATCCGGAAATTGATTGATACCCGCTTTGGGGCAAACCCACACATCGCCGGCTGTCCTGGTGAAGATGATCTCGTTACCTTCATCAGTGCTGGCACATTCAGCTGAAACCTCCGCATTTTGGGGAACAACAACGATCACGTCTTTAACGGCCCCGAAGTTGAAGACCAGGAGGGATTTAATATCCTGCCCGCGGTGCCGGAATTGAATGTGTGCTATCATAAGAATGATTGGAAGAGTAATGCGCTGATATCAATTTACGACAAAAAATAGTCCTGCCCTAATTTATTACCGGTCCCATCCGGTCTGGCGCTGTCCCAAAAAACGCAGAGGGCCTCAACGGATGCAAAAATTTCAGCAGGAATTCCATTACGTCCTTCGGCCTCCGGGTTAACAGCAGCTATTAAGACGCTTCCTGTACAACCTTGCGGAATGGCATCATTTTTTTAGTTATATATGAAACGCCTCTGTTATGAACAGGATAAAATCACTAGCCATTTTCAATACTTTATTCTTCCTTGTACATGTATGTCTCTCTTACATGACCCAGTTCAACCTGATCAATGCCAGCGATGTAGGAGAAGTATCAGACCGCTATGAATCCCTCTTCACACCCGCCGGGATCACCTTCGCGATATGGGGAGTTATTTACACTGCACTGGGCGTTTTCTGCCTCTACCATATCATTATGGCCTTCAAACATGACAAGGACCATCCTGCAAATGTTGATCTCTCCAACATCGGAGGCTGGTTCATTTTCAATAATATCGTAACCGCGTCATGGCTTTTCTTCTGGACCAATGACCGGATCGCCCTATCCCTGCTTATGATCATTCTGCAATTGTGCTCGCTGATCGCGATACATATGAGACTGGGCATCCTGGACCGGAGGCGTGAGTCGGGCTCTATCGTCTGCACACAATGGCCGCTCAGCATATACCTGGGATGGATCTCTATTGCTACCATCGCCAACACCAGCATCTATCTCGTTGCCGCAAACTGGGACGGGATGGGGATCAGCGCAGTTCGCTGGACCGTGATCATGATCGCCATTGCTGTAGGCATTACACTGATGATGGTATTCGTACGGAAGAACGTGAGCTTCGGCCTCGTGGTGATCTGGGCCTTATACGGAATAGTGTTGAAGCGCCAGGATTCATCCCCCGAACTTTATCAGCTTCTGATCATGACGGCATGGACGGGAATGATCATTGTCGGGATTGCCTGCATCATCCAGTTTATCCTGAATCTGAAATATCACCGCCCCGGCCCACACTTCCCCGAGGCTAAATATTCATTGAAGTAATCTGATACTATATCATTTATGGATCTCAGGTCACCCTATCCCTACTGGCTGCTGCGCCATGGGATCATAAACACCTACCCTTCGCTGCAAGAAAATATCAAATCGGATGTCGTGATCATTGGCGCGGGTATCAGCGGAGCACTTGTTGCGTGGGAACTAACAATGGCAGGGCATCGGGTCGTCATCGTTGACAGAAGGCATGCCGGTACCGGCAGCACTGCCGCCAGCACGGCATTGCTGCAATATGAGATCGATACACCGCTCCATCAACTTATAAAAAAAGTTGGGCAGGACCACGCCATACGCAGCTACCAGCTCTGCCGGGACGCTATCTATGATCTGCAGAAGATCTGCAAAAAATTGAAAGATGATAAACTGCTAACGCTGAAGCCAAGTCTTCAGTTTGCCTCATTCGATTCCCATGTCAAAAACCTGGAGAAAGAATATGAGCTGCGCGTGGAAGCCGGATTTGATCTGCAGTGGATGGAACAACGTGAACTTAGATCTGTCTTTGGCTTCCGCAAACCTGCCGCCATCCTTTCCAAAGACGGCGCAGAAGCAGATGCCTACAGGATCACTCACCTCCTGCTGAAAGAATGTATTGATCTTGGCGCGGAAGTATATGACAATACAGAGATCACACAAATTAATCATCAGAAAAATGGAGTTGAACTGCTGACTTCGACGAAATGCCGTATCAAGGCAAAAAAACTCGTGATCGCCTGCGGTTACGAGTCGCAGAAATATATCCCGAAGAAAGTTCAGGAGTTGCAATCAACCTTCGCAATCGTCAGCGAACCATTCGGAACAAAAGACTTCTGGCATAAGAACGCATTGATCTGGGAAACGAGAACACCGTATCTCTATCTGCGGACAACTGATGATAGCCGTATCCTCATCGGCGGCAAAGATGTTGAATTCTCCGATCCTTTGTACAGGGATCAGATCCTGTCCCGCAAAGCAAAAGATCTGGAGAGATCCTTCGCAGATTTATTTCCGAAGATCTCTTTTAAAACAGATTTTAAATGGGCGGGAGTATTTGCGTCAACAAAAGATGGGTTACCATACATAGGCTCGATCCCAGAAAGACCGCACACTTACTTTGCACTTGGATTTGGAGGGAATGGCATCACCTTTAGTGTGATCGCAGCAAGAATGATCAAACAAATGATCGGGGGAAAGAAGGATGATGATGCACCTGTTTTTTCCTTTAACAGGTAAAGCTCTAACGCGCTATAGCTAATCCTTCAGTGACATCCGGCCACCGCGGAATATGTGTTTGCCGCCTCGTGAAGTCAATCAAAAGAAATACCCAAAGGCGAAGGAGAACGTTAGGAAAATGTACGATTTTATCAGGAAGCCATTTTCAAAGCAGTTCCAGGTTGTCTCTCGTACACCTGTTTTTCCTCCAGCCATGTTAAGCTTCCCTCTGAAGCACGCACAAACCAACATGCTTTAAGTATAATGATTGAAATGATGGTCTTATTTTTTTTAACAACAGACTCCACCTTTCCAGTAATATAGATATAGTCATCCTTGTATTTCTGTACAAGTCTTACCTGTTTGTTTTGCAGCCCTTTCACTTCATCTTCCGTTACACAATCAAAACAATGATCGGTTCCGGAGGCTGCTTTCACCTGTAAGGAAACGGGGCTGTCTTTCACGCGGAACTTCAGCAGTCCTGACTGGATCGCATTGATCTTCTGCTGGATTATTTTTAATGCATTACTCATAGGTACTATGTTGAACTTTTGGAAAAACGGATTGCTCGCGATGCTCAAGGGAGAACGTCCGCAGGAACCAGCTGTATGCCTGTTTTACATATTTCTCGATCTGGGACTCTGCCTTTTCTGCATTTGGTTCTGTGTACTCTACCTCATTCATGTCCATTCTTAAGAGTACGATATCTTCCTTGTGACCATTGTACATGTAATTGACCACGGTTGCTTTCCCACTTACTTCTACACGATAGTCGAACCCTTTCCTGTAGAAATTGAGTCTTGCCGGGAACACCTGTTCGCACTGTTGCATGTAACCCGCAGGACGTTTAATGGTAAACCATAACACGCCTTCTTTATCCACCTCTACGGCTTCGGCGATATTATTCTGTACGCGGAGTACATCCTGGCTATTATTATACATAATAGCATTTTTGAGTTCGCTGATCCTTTCCCGGATAAAATGAAGATTTGTGTCTTGAGTCATAACAGTAATTTTTACTCTGCACATAATTCAAATCAGGGGCCAATGCATTTTGCGCTGAAGCTCAGCTGAACAATCCCTTTTCCTGTCCAACAAATTCCCCAACACGTACCTGTGATGTCCCCCGAAAGCCCGCATGGTTAAGGCTTTCACGATGTGCACAAAATGTGGCATTCATTTTTCCTATCCTTAGCAAATCAACCCGCGTGAAAGAAAATGTCCGTCTCTCCCACCGTCAGCATCTATTGCTGGATAAAGACCATGAAAAAGCTGCGAAAGCAGCCAAGCTCATTTATGTGTCAGATAAAACACCCGGGATTTCCCGGATAAAAAAAGGAAAAGCATATAGCTACATCTATAAGAGTAAACCAGTGAAAGAAGAAAAGCAACTGGAGCGGATCCGTAAACTGGCCATTCCACCCTCATGGTCAGATGTATGGATCAGTTACAGTCCCAATGGACATATACAGGCAACCGGGCTCGATCTTAACAAGCGTAAACAATACCGTTACCATACGAAGTGGAATGAGTTGCGTGGCGAAACCAAATTCCACCGCCTGTTCGAGTTTGGAAAGGCTTTACCCAGGATCCGCCGGAAGATCAAAAAGGATATGAACACCCCCGACCTGAGCGATACAAAGGTTGTTGCCACAGCCATTGACCTGATGGAGAAAACATATATACGTGTGGGTAATAATGAATATGAGAAATTGTATGGTTCCTATGGGCTGACCACTCTTAAGGACAGGCATGTAAAAATAGGCAGAGAAAAGATCGACTTTGTTTTTACAGGTAAGAAAGGGATCGAGCATCGTATCACGCTGAACAACAAACGCCTGGCCCGGATCATCAAACAGTGCAGGGAAGTGCCCGGCAAAACCCTTTTCCAGTTCTATACAAATGGAAGCAAACATAGGGCGATCGATTCAGGTATGGTAAACCAGTATATCAAAGAAGCGGCGGGCAGGGATTTTTCGGCGAAAGATTTCCGGACCTGGGCCGGCACACTCGAAGCTCTTGAATGTCTGCGCGGAATGGACGATGTCCCCGACGAGAAACTCATCAAAAAGAACATGCTGGAAGTACTGGACAAAGTGAGTGAAAGGCTGGGAAACACCCGGGCGATCTGCAAGAAATATTATATCCACCCAAGTCTGTTTCAGCTGTACGAAGAAAAGAAACTGTTGAAATGCATCCGTAACTGTGGCAAAAAAAGTACACACAAGGGGGATTTCAGCCCGAAAGAGCGGCTACTGCTCGGGATCCTGGAGAAATGCAGCTGATAAAAACATCCCGGCACACTGGTATGATTTTTTGACCTGTTCCCGCGTGAATGATTGTTAATTGAAAAATCAAAGATTATGAAAACGAATGAACAAACAGCAGAAGTGCTGAACGATCTGATACAAATCAATAATGACCGCATTGAAGGATATGAAAAAGCATCCAGGGAAACAGCTCCCGCCGATGCCGATCTTCGTGCACTATTCGATAACATGGCTGCAGAAAGCCGTGACTACGTAAATCAGCTAACGAAGCAGGTGTCTATCTCCGGAAATGAACCAGCGGATGGCACAACGGTGAAAGGGAAGATCTATCGCGCCTGGATGGATGTAAAAGCGACCTTTACGGGTAAAGACCGTAAAGCGATCCTCGCATCCTGTGAGTATGGAGAAGATGCTGCTCAGAAAGCCTATGATCAGGCACTGGCCACAGACGCAGAATTGCCAACAGAACTCCGCCAACTGATCACTGATCAGAAAGCCAGCCTGCGAAAATCGCATGATAAGATCAAAGCCATGCGCGATGCGCAACCGGCATAAGAACATAAAGAGTGACTGAATGATCAGTCACTCTTTCCATAAACATTAAACCTATCTGACACATTAAAATCGACTTTATGCAAATTGAATCCACAGAAGAAGACATGAAAACATTGTCGTCCTGCATGAACAAACTTATTGCAGACGGCTATTCTGAGCACTTTAAAGTAGGCGAAGAAGGACTGGAATCACCGGATTCAGGTAAAACATACAAACCACAGGAAGTACATGTGTTGAACTTCTTCCGGTTTGAGGGAGCCAGCGATCCTGATGACAATTCTATCCTTTACGCTATCGAAACAGATGGCGGGGAAAAAGGCCTCCTGACAGATGCATATGGAACATATGCAGATCCAAGAGTGGGTAAGTTTATGCAGGAAGTGGAGGATATTAATAAAAAGACGACGAAGAGCTGATGCCGAAATATCTGTTTCGGGTTGCGTAGGAGCATCGCAAAGAACGCAAAGGGATCGCAGAGCTCGCGAAGTATTACTTTGCGTCTTAGCGATCCCTTTGTGTATCTCTGCGATACTCTTACGATACTCAAATTCGAGTCAGGTAACCGAAGTATATTCTACCATAATTGTTTCCCCTGATAGTAATCCAAAATCTTTGTCCGCAGTGCATAATCATACTTCGCCTGTATTGAATTACTGTTTGCCCGGTCCATATTGTTCTTTGTTATAAGGTAATCGATAGATGTCCCCACACCAGCATTAAAGCGAACTTCAGCCGCTTTGAACGATTCAGTGAACGCCTGCACCTGTTCCAGCAAAGTCTTATAGCGCTCAGAAGCGGTGGTCATGTTGATATGCGCCTCTTCGATCGATTGCTGCAATTGCGTTTTTGTTGTGCTGGCAACATATTCAGCATTCTTGAAATCGATCTTTGCCTGGCGGATGCGGTTACGCTGCGACCATGCATTGAAGATGGGGATCTGAAGGTTAAGGCTGAATGAATAGAATATATTATTCTTTACCTGTTTCCCATAGCCGATCTTTTCGGAAGCGAAATTATTCTGCCTGGTGATCACATATGATGGCGCGCCATTGATCATCACATAATCCGTGGTGGGCACTTCGCCTGATCCGAGGAAAATATTATTGCGGGCAGCGCTGGAATAGTTGGAATTCACGTTGCTGTTAAAGCTAAGCGTAGGGAACAACTGGCCACGGGCTACTTTTATTCCCCTGTAGGCGCTTGCCTGCCTGAGATCTACCGCCTTGATCTGCGCAAACTGCTCTAACGCGGTTGAATAAATACTGTCCGGCGTAATATCATAGCGGGTAGCAAAAGCAGCTGCATCGATCTTTTCCAGCTGTGTACTTTTATCATATGGGATATTCATCAGCCGTGCGAGGCTCAGCTTGGATTGTTCAAGTGAATTTTTAGCACCAATGATACTCAGCTGATCATTCGCATACTGACCGCGAAGATCCGATAGTTCAGAAGGTTTGATCGCTCCGTCGGCATTCATGATCTCCAATCTTTTTACCTGCTCCTGGGATAATGCAGATTGTGTCATCGCCAATGCAAGCAGATCCTGGTTTGTTAGTACCTGCAGGTACGCGAGAATGATATTGATCGTGATATTATCCTTCACCTGTTGCCAGTCCATCTTAGAAGCTTCATACGCCAGCGCATTTTGTTTGACCGCATTCTGCATGGACAGGCCGCGGAAAAGTGTGACGCCGCTGCTTGCTCCATAACTGGAATAATTTACCTGTTGATTTATATACGAGTTGGTAAAAGGATCGATACTACGTCCCTGGTTGATACCACTTCCCGCGCTGGCATTCAGGTCAGGAAGCATATTCAATCGCGCCTGGTTCCAGTTGATCTTGCCGGTTTCCATCCTGAGACCAGCCTGTAATACGTCGAGGTTGTTATTCAATCCCGTTTCAACACATTGTTGCAATGTGAGTACTTTACCATTTTTTTCCTGCGCCAGGGCATTACCTGAGATAAGCAGCATCCACCCGCCAAGGCCTAAGGCCAATATTCGTTTCATCGTTGTCATATTAATTTTTCGGAACGGTGTTTATTTTTGAACCATTCCATCAAGCAGGTTTATGATCCGGGAACCATAAGCCGCATTCTTTTCCGAGTGTGTAACCTGTATGATGGTTACACCTTCTTTATTTAATTCATTAAAAAGTTGCATGATCACTTCTCCCTGTGCGGAGTTCAGGTTTCCGGTAGGTTCATCCGCCAGCAGTAATTTTGGTTTGCCGATCAGTGCTCTTGCAATACCAACAAGCTGTTGCTGACCACCGGAAAGCTGGGTGGGGAATAAGTCCTTCTTACCAACGATCTGGAACCTGTCGAGGATATCGGCTACCAGCGCCTTTCTTTCAGCTGATTTAACGCCCTGGTAGATCAACGGCGTTTCGATATTCTCATACACAGTCAGTTCGTCTATCAGGTGATACGCCTGGAATACGAAGCCGATATATCTTTTATAAAGATCAGACCGTTGCTTTTCCTTCAGCTTGTGTACTGACTCATGAAGAAAGTAATATTCCCCCTCATTAAAATCATCAAGCATGCCGATGATATTCAATAAGGTCGATTTACCCGAACCAGATGGCCCCATGATGGAAACAAACTCTCCTTCATTAATGGTCAGGTTGATATCCTTCAGCAAAAATGTCCGGTTGTTACCCGCATTCACCCATTTGTAAATTCCTTTTAGATCTAACATAAAGTGGTTATTTTTTCAATTCTCCTGATGTATGTATGTTTAACTATTCTGAACGCAATGACTTTACCGGGTTGATGACCGCTGCCCTGATCGCCTGTACACTGACCGTCATTACTGCTATCAGCAATGCAATGCCGGCAGCCATGGCGAACACCCACCAACCAATAGATACCCTGTAGGCAAAATCCTGTAGCCAGTTATTCAATGCCCACCACGCAAGCGGCGACGCTATACAAACTGAGATCAGTACCAGCTTAACAAAATCACGTGACAGCATCGAGGTGATGCTTCCCACGCTTGCGCCAAGTACTTTTCTGATCCCGATCTCCCTCGTACGCTGCTGAGCAGAAAATGCCGCCAGTCCGAACAGGCCCATACAGGCGATCAATACTGCTATCACTGCTGCACCTACAAACACATTTCCCAATTGCTGCTCACTTGCATACTGGCGGTCAAATGTATCATCTGCAAAAAAATATTCAAACGGATTACCCGGAAAATATTGTTTATAGAGCGCGTTCAGGGTTGACAATTTCGATGGCAGATTATCCGATCCCGTTTTCACAGTGAAATATACAAAGGACGTGGACGGGAGGAAAATGACAGGATCTATCGGTTTATGCAACGATAAATGATGATAATCTTTTACAACTCCGCCGATCTCATATTCAGTTCCGCTCCAGAGGATCTTCTGACCCGCCACCTGCGCTCCTTTCGCAAAACCCAATTGAGAAGCTGCCTTTTCATTCACCAGCACCTTCTTCGCGTTCATCCATGCTTTCATTGCCTCTTCTGCAGTGAATGCCTTTCCCTGAACAAATGATATGTCATACGTATCGAAAAACTTATCGTCTGAAATGAACATGGAATAGCTCTTCTTTTCATCACCTGTGGAAGGATTCAGCCTGGTAATATTGGCGGTGGAAAAATTATATCCTTTACCCGGCACATTATTCGAGCCCGCATATTTCTGTACGAACGGCAGCCGGCCTAACTGGTTCTTGAATGCATCATTTTTCTCTGCCTGCTCTTCGCTTGAAACGGTTGGCCCTTTGATCACCACCAACTGATCAAGATTCATCCCCAGGCTCCCACCTTTCATATATTGCAATTGCTGATACAATACGATCGTGGCAATGATGAACACAACAGAAATACTGAATTGGAAAACAACCAGTCCTTTCCGAAGGGAAAAACCGCTGCGGTTCATCGTCGCTCTGCCTTTGATTGCAGTTACGGGCTTGAAAGAACTCAATACAAAGGCAACATATCCACCGGCCAGCAGCGCACCCACGATCACGCAGGTAATTGCCCCGGCCCAGAACCAACCCTGGTTCAGCACACCCAATGACAGCTCTTTTCCCGTGAACCTGTTGAAAAGCCCCTGCGCAAACTGTACGATGACCAGCGACAGTCCGATGCTTACCAGCGTAAGCAGAAAAGTTTCTGACAGGTATTGCACCGTCAGCTGTTTCCTGCTTGCTCCCAATACTTTCCGGACACCGGTTTCCTTTGCTCTTTTCAATGCCTGAACTGTCGACAGGTTGATATAGTTCACCCAGGCGATCAGCAGGATCAGCAAGGCTACTGCCAGCAGCATTGCCACTAATTTTAAACTCCCGAACGTATGATATGAATAATCAAATGATGGTGCCAGATGCACTTCACTGAAGGGTTGTAAAAATGCGATCTGATCTTTTTCATCCGGCTGTAATGAATGGATCAGCTGCGTAATGCCAGCCGCTGCTTCCGTTGGCTTCGCATCTTTTTTCAGCAATACATAACTGGTCACAAATCCATTCTCCAGCGTTGCAGGATCCGCCCAGTCGTTTTCATTCCTGTTCGCAGCAGTTGCCAGCGTATTGAATGAAAGCAATACTTCCGGTTTCAGGTCAGACTCAGCCGGGGGAGTTTTAAATACTGCGGAAACTGTGTAATCAGTATTTCCAAACTGGTTGCTCACTTTGATGATCCTGCCCGCAGCCTTTGTCGTTCCGAATAGCTTTACCGATGTATTCTCAGAGATCGCCATTGCCTGCGGCTGATCCAGAACCGGGGCACCATCAAGAATTGCAAAAGAGAACGCGGAGAAGAAGCCGCCGTCCGTATAGGAAATATTTTCTTCGCGGAACGCATTGCCGGCAACTCCATTATCCATCACACTGAGCACCCCGCTTCCAAGTCCATCCGCCGTTCGTACAAACGCTTCTACTGCAGGTAGCTTCTGCACAATCGGACCTGCGAGTCCCGGCGCAAAATGATAGTTCTGATCACCGCTCTTGCCGGTCGCACCAAGCCTGTACAGGTGGTCATAGTTCTGATGGAACCGGTTTGCGCTCCACTCAAAACCGATATACTGAAATATCAGCAGGAACACAGCCAGGCCTATCGCCAGCCCGGTGATATTGATAGCGGTGAACGTTTTGTTACGCCACAAGCTCCGGAATGCAACGGTTAAGTAGTTCTTGATCATACGATAGATGCTGGTGTATTGACAGCCCTTACTGGTTTTCAAGGGCTATGCCACTCCACAAACCAATGATTATCAATGGCAAATAATAGCTTCGCTTTAGGATTGTGCGATAATGGACAAAAACTGTTCGAATACGAACAGTTTTTGTCACTAAAAAATGCAGCTGGTATTGGTACGGGTTATTCAGCCCGAAGGTTGCGAACGGGATTGCTGGTCGCCGGTTTCATCGACAGAAGGCCGATCAGCACGACTGCAATGCCAAATACAGACAGACCCGCCACAAAGAAAGGCGTCAGGTTTTGCTGTACCCGGTAAACATACTGCTGCAACCATTGATGAGCAAACCAATATGCAAGAGGCCATGCGATCACATTTGCCAGCAGGATCAGCCATGCATATTCTTTGATAAAGAGCAGGAGAATACTTTTAATATCGGCACCAAGCACTTTTCGCACGGCAATCTCCCTGTTACGTCTTGCAATGGTAAAAGAGATAATGCCGAAGACCCCCATGAATACGATGAACAGATTCAGGACGGTAGCAAGACTGGTCGCCTTTTTCAAACGAAGCTCGGACGCATAGAGCGAAGCGAACTTATCATCCATAAAGAAATAATCAAACGGCGCATTGGGCAAAAGCTCTTTCCATTTCGATTTCACCGAATTGATGGCAGCTGTCATGTCATCACCCACCACTTTAATGGCGAAGAACCGGTAACTCAACGCATCTTCAATATGAAAAAATGCCAGCGGCCCTATCTCTTCATTAAACGAAGAATAATTAAAATCCTTCACCACCCCCTTTACCGTTAAAACATTGGATGGTGGAAGTTTCAGCGTTTTGCCTATCGCAGTTTCCGCAGTCCAGCCAAATGCTTTCGCGGCAGATTCATTGATCACTACCTGGCCGGGAATATGCGCTCCTTTATCATTGAAGAATGTACCTGCACTAAGGTTCAATCCCAGCGTTTTCCCAAAGTTCTCGTCAACATTCAGTGCAGGGATCAATACAGGTTGATCCATTCCCTCTCCTTGCAGACTGGCCGCATTGGGCGGCTTTCTGTCTGGGATTTCAAATGTGAGACTCGCTGCTTTTACGGATGGTACCTGCTTCAGCCCCTCTCTGACGGCCATCATACGTCCCACACCTGTTGAATCCCATTGCTTGGGAAATGCAGTCACGATCAGTACCTGTTCTTTATTATAACCAAGATCTTTATTGAAGATGTAGGAAACCTGGCTGGAGATCGTCAGTCCACAGATAAACACCAGTATCGCCAGGGAGAACTGGACCACCAGCAAAGATTTTCTCAAGATCATTCCACCTCTTGAATCATCCATCTTTCCCTTAACGGCTTTACTGATCCTTACAGCACTTAACACAAGGGCCGGGTAGATCCCTGCCAGCAACCCAACAGCAAGCAGCAATAATACAAAGAAGCCGATCTGCACCCAGCTGAATTGCCAGCATGGTAATAAGGAGGTCTGCAGGACCTGGCTGAAAAAAGGCCGGAGCGCTTCATAGAATATGACCGAAAGAAAACCCGAGATCAGGGTGAGTACCATCGCTTCGGTGAGATACTGCATCACGAGCTGACTTCTTGCTCCGCCAAACACTTTACGCAGTCCGATCTCTTTCAAACGGTATGTTGATGTACCGATATTGATATTAATGAAATTGATCACAGCCATCGAAATGATGAACAGCGCCACCAGCGAAAGTGTTACGATCACCCGGTTTACCGCATTGTTATTATCCTTCAGATAATAATCCCGCACGGGAGCAAGCTTTACCGTCAGGTTGGCCCGCGTTGTTTCGTCAGCATATTTTGCCAGTACCTGCTCAAAAGGTTTCTCCATAGAGGCAGGCGTGACGCCGGGCCGCAGTTCAAGCAAACCAATCTCGTAAATGCTTTGCCAGGAAACAGCAGGATCACCACCGGGATAGTACCGGTTACCAATTGTCGGAACAAATACTGAATATGTTTCACCAAACAACCCTGTAACAGAGTTTTTGGAAATATCCTTCATCACGGCAGATACCAGGTAATCCTGTTGTTCGCCGGTTGTTGCAGCAATACTGATCCGCTCATTTAATACATCTGTTTTTCCAAACAATTTGATCGCCATTGATTCGGTGATGACTGCAGAATTATTATCTCTGAAAGCCTGTTCGGTATTGCCGTGCAGTAAAGGAAAACCATACATGGATACAAGAGTCGTATCTCCTATTGCAATATTCTCCTTAAAATGCTTATCACCAGCAGACACCACATTCGTTACCGGGTTAAAGCGGTAGTAATTCGACACAAGATGCGGGTACTCCTCTTTCATCGCTTTCGGAAGTGGCGCCACCGTAGTGATATCAAGCCCCATTTCTTTAACCTTCCAATCGCTTTTGACAATAAATTGCTGGTCCGGATTTTTCAGATCCGCATTGACCTGCTTCTCCTGGATAATATAAACACCGATCAAAAGGGAAAAAGCAATCCCAACTGAAAGACCAAGGATATTGATCAGGGAGAACAGTTTCCTTCGCATCAGGTTCCGGAATGCTATTTTCAAATAATTTCTCAGCATATGTAATGTGTGTGTATGTGTGTATGTGTTCGTAAATTATTCCGATCTCAATGTTTTGCCTGGATTTCGCAATGCCGCGGCTGATGCGTTCAACCCAACAGTGACCAGCGCAATGATCAGCGTGATACTGCCTACCAGCAAAAATACTCCCGCTCCGATATTGATCCGGTAATTGAAATTCTTCAGCCATTCATTCATCGCCCACCATGCCGCCGGTATGGCCACCAGGAAAGCAAGCCCTACCAGTATAAGGAACTCCCTTGACATCAATACCAGCACCTGTTGCACCGAAGCTCCCAGCACTTTCCTGATCCCGATCTCTTTCGTACGACGTTCTATCGTAAAAGAAACCAGCCCAAATAAACCAAGACAGCAAACAAATATGGAAAGACCCGCAAAGATCACCGCCAGCTTACCGATCAACTGCTCATTCAAAAACTTCTGGTTGAACTCATCATCGATGAAACGGAATTCAAAAGGATATTCGGGGCTGAACTTTTTGTAAGCCGCTTCGATCAACGATAAAGATTTCCGCACATCCACTCCTTCATTCAACCGGATATTGGCAAAGCCCGACCATTTATTATCATAAGCAACCATCATAGGTGACGCAGCTTCATACGGAGAAGTCATTACCATATTGTCAACCACCCCAACGATGGTACGCTGACGCCCTGCCCAGGTAATCTCTCTTCCTACAGGAGATTCAAGGCCCATCAACCGGATCGCTTCTTTATTAAAGATAACGGTATTGCTATCCCCGTCGCAAAAATCCCGCCCATCGATCAGCTTCGCATTTAATGTTTTTGTGAAATCATTATTGGAGAACAGGAAACCGATGATCAGTTGGGTATTCGGATCAGCGCCCTGCCACCGGATGCCTGAGGTAAATCCAAGGATCGTGGTCAAAGGCGAAGAGGTCCTTACCACTGAAGACAGCACGCCCGACTGCTGCAATTCATTTCTGAAGGCATCATAGTTCTTCGTAAGATCTTTATTTGCTTTTACCTGGATCAGGTTATTCGTATCATACCCGATATCTCTTTTCTTAACATGTTGTAACTGCTGATAAATGATCAGCGTTGCGGAGATCAGCACGATGGCAGCAATGAACTGGGAAGTAACCAGGATCTTCCTTGGAAGAACAGCCTGCTTTCCCTGAAGGATCGTCCCCTTCAACACTTTCACCGGCATGAAATCAGAAAGATAGAAAGCCGGATAACCACCCGCTACAAAACCCGTCAGCAAAATGATGCCCAACACGATCGCCCACATGGCCGGTTCGCTGTATGGTATGATCACTTCGATATTGAGTAGCTTCGTAAATGAGGGCATCGCGGCGTATACAACTGCTGTTGCCACAAGAAAAGAGATCAACGCCAGTAAGACAGATTCAGACAGGAATTGTGCGATCAGCTGTTTCTTACCGGATCCCAACGTTTTGCGGATCCCCACTTCCCGCGCCCTCTTTTCGGATCTCGCTGTCGACAGGTTCATGAAATTCACGCAGGCGATGATCAGGATCACAACGGCAACCCAGGTAAAAAGATTAACATACTGGATCCGCCCACCTGTATTCTTTCCTCCACGGAACTCTTCAAACAATCTCCACTTTTCCATTGGGTGAAGGAGAACAGATCCGCGGGTGGTCGGATTCTCGCCATTCGTTCTTTTACGGATCAGGTTGATCAGATTCGACTCCAGTGAGCTGACACCCGTTCCCGGCTTAACATCCAGAAAAACCTGGTAGCTGCAATTCACCCACTCACTCTCCGCTTCTTTGATCTCAGGTGAAGATGGATTGAAAGGAATAAGGCCGTCAAACTGTACAGTTGAATTTCTGGGCACATCCTTCAGGATCGCTTTTACAACAGCATTCCGGTTATTGTTAAGCCGGACCTGCTGCCCCAGTACATCTGTTGATCCGAATACAGCTTTCGCCGTACTTTCCGTCATAACGATCGCATCCGGATCTTTAAGCACTTCCTTGTTCCCCCTGATAAAATCAAAAGTAAAAATATCAAAGAAGTCCGGAGATACAGTCAGGGTGGTCTTATTGATCCTTGTTTCGCCATTTCCCATCAGTGTTGATCCGGGAAAGGAAACAGTGACAGCATGCTGCACTTCCGGATGAGTTGCCTGGATCGCGCTCACCAGCGGATACATCAAATCCGGACCCGTGGAAATTTCTCCATTGAAATTCCTGTTGACATACAGTTGGTATACACTGTCATATTTCTTGTGATACCCATCCCAGTTCTTTTCATTGTATACCCACAGCGCGATCAGCATGGTACACGCCATACCGATGGCAAGACCAAGTACATTGATCAGCGAGAATGTTTTGTTGCGGGTCAGATTGCGCCAGGCAACTTTGAAATAGTTCTTGATCATAGAAAGGTTTGTTATTCGATGGCTTAATGGTTATAATCGTTATTCAGTTCTTAATGATTTGACAGGGTTTGACAACGCAGCGCGCAGCGCCTGTGTACCCACCGTGAACATGGCCACAAAAGTGATCGATAATCCCGCAACAAGGAAAATGTATACAGGAATATCTGTACGGTAAACAAAGCTGCTCAGCCATTTTTCAGAAAGCATCCAGGCTACAGGCACTGCGATGAGGAAGGATATAAAAACAAGTTTAACGAATTGGTTCACCAACGACACTGTGATCCTTGCTGATGATGCACCTAAAACTTTCCTGATCCCGATCTCCTTCGTTCTCTGCTGTACAGAATAGGCCGACAGTCCGAACAATCCCATGCAGGCCAGCAGGATCGCAATGGTTGCAAATACTTTGAACACATCACCCGTCCTCATTTCCGATGCATACATTTTGTTATAGTCCTCATCCATAAATGTGTACATGAACGGACGATGTGGAGCGAGTTCCTTCCAGGTCTTCTCCAGATGGGCAATCGTCTGAGACATATTGTTACCAGTCATTTTTACCTGCATTACCGAACCCCAGTTATCCGGGAACAGTACCAATGGTTCAACTGCCGTATGCAATGATGCAAAATGAAAATCCTTAATAACAGCCTTTACCTCACCCGGGCGCTGGTCGCCAAGAAACATCCTTTTCCCGATCGCTTCTTCCGGCTTCCAGCCCAAAGCAGCAGCGGCAGATTCATTCAATACGTAGTGGAAATAAGGTTTCCTGGTCGTATCACTCGTGTTAACATCCAGCAGATCCTGACGGCTCAGGTCAGTTCCCGCAATGATCTTCAGATTATTGACCTTGATATAATCTTCGTCGATGGGATTAGCTTTTACCGACATCGCATTCTCATTCGACAGGGAGTTACTCATGGAGTACCCACCCATAATATTTACAGGCGTGTTATAAGACTTTGAAACTGCCAGAACCTCGGGGTCCTTTTTGAGTGCCGTTTTAAACAGCTCCGTTTTTTCATTGATCCGCGAGTCCATCGGTAATACGACAATATGCTCCCTGTCATACCCAAGCTTCTTCGTTTGGATATACTTTAACTGGCGTTGCAATACAAACGTCGCGATGATCAGGAATGCGGAAACAGTGAACTGAAAAACAGTCAGTGATTTTCTGATCCATGTACCGGATGAAGAATTTCTGAATGTCCCTTTCAAGACTTTTACCGGTTGGAAACGCGAAAGGATCAGCGCGGGATAACTTCCTGCCAGCAATGATATGGATGTAAGTATCAATAAGGCAATGATCAGGATAGACGGTTTGAGCAATCCGCTCAAAGAAAGAGACCTTTCTGCAAGCTCATTAAAAGAAGGCAGCAACAGACCTGCAAGCACAAAACTAAGTATCAGGGCTATTCCTGTCAGAAGTGAAGACTCCCCGATGAACTGCCAGAATACCTGGCTTCTGAATGCCCCCGATACTTTCCTGATACCAACCTCCTTTGCCCGCTCCATTGACCGTGCCGTACTTAAATTCACATAAGTAAAGCAGGCAATGATCAGGATCAGCAGGGCTACTCCACCGGTGATATAGATATAATTGATATTACTGTTCGGTTCAAAACCATCCAGCCCGGAATGAAGATGCACGCTCGTGTAAGGTTCAAGATGGAAAGTCATCGCAGCATCCGTCATATCTTTTTTCATGAACGGCGCTATCTTGGGTTGAAGAGAGGCGATAGATGCTTTATCCTTCAACAGGAAATAGGTAATGAAATTAGCATTGAAATAAGTAGTCTCCTGTGCAGGCCCAAGACTTGAGAAAGAAGCAAGGAAATTGAACTTGATCTGGGAATTGGATGGGCAATCTTCCGCCACACCCGTGATCAGATAGTTGGTCTGTGCGGCACCTACCTGTAATGTTTTACCAACGGGATCATCATTACCAAAAAGTTTCTTTCCGGCAGACTCACTGATTACAAGCATATTTGGCGCCTTCAGAACCTGGTCAGCAGTGCCCTTCAACAATTTGAAAGAAGAGAACACAGAAAAGAAAGTTGAATCAGCATGAATAAAACCTGGCTCAATGAACACCTTATCTTCATATTTGACCAGACCAGACCTGCCACCCGACATCCGCACACCATCTTCTATTTCCGGGAAAACCCTCTTAAGCGCAGGAAGGACCTTGGTACTCGTCATCACGATCTTACGCGGTTCTCCCCCGCTCATACTATACTCCATCGTGACCCTCGCGATCCGGTCCGCATTCTTCTGAAACTTGTCATAGCTGAGTTCATGCTGGATATACAGCACCATCAATATCACGCAGGTCAGCCCAACGGTCAGACCGGCGAGGTTGATAAAGGTGAAGGTCTTGTTCTTCCAGAGATTACGGAACGCGATCTTAAAATAGGTCTTGATCATCTGATGGTTTTTATCTTGTTATATATCTATTCGGAACGTAATGATCTTACCGGGTTAGCTAACGCTGCCCGTATAGCTTTTACACTGATCGTCAATAAGGCAATAACCGCAGCGGATATTCCAGCCAGCATTATTATCTCCCACGAAATATCGATCTGATAAGCAAATTCTTTCAGCCATTTATTCATAAAATACACCGCAAGCGGGGCTGCGATCACAAAGGCAATACCGATAAGAATCAAAAATTCCTTTGAAAAAAGCAATACGATCTTCAGCGATGAAGCACCCAGCACTTTCCGGATCCCCACTTCTTTTACCCGCTGAATAGCCATAAAAGAAACCAGCCCGTACAAGCCGAGACAGCTTAGGAACATAGCCAGTGCTGCAAAGATCTTATACAGTCCGGACAGCCGCTGCTCCTGTGCATAGAAGTTGGCAACCTTTTCATCCAGGAACTGTTCCTGGAATACAAAGTCAGGAAATGTAGCGGTCCATAATTGCCTCAATGATGTAAGCGCTGTTCCCATATCAGCTGTTTGCAGCTTGATACCCGCTTTCCGGTAGTTTGTCTTATTGGTAGAGATGACCACCGGCACAAAGCCGCTGCGAAGAGAAAGTGCATTGAAGTCTTTGACCACACCGACAACATTCCCCTTCATCGCATCCCAGATACTGATCTCTTTATTCAGCACTTGCCGGACATCCGTAATACCCAGTTGTTTCACGAATGTCTCATTCACCAGGAATTCAGCAACTGTATCAGACGGGTAAAGATTGCGTCCCGCGATAAGCTTGATATCATAAGCGTTCAGGAAATCATGATCAGCCCACTTCAGATTAGCAAACCATTCTGTCTCTTCCGCAGCGTGATCAAACCGGAAGTTCGAGCTCCAGTTTCCATTGTCAGCCGGGCTTGCAAAACTGAAACTTACTTCTTTCACTCCGTTTATTGATTTTACTTTCGAACGGAGAAAGTCCATTTTACTCATCGAAGCACTGTCTGACGGAATGGACAGATTCACGATCGCTTCCTTATCAAAACCCATATCGTGCTTTTGAAAAAAGCTCATTTGTTGTACGATCACCACCATGCCGATGATCAGTACCTGCGCTACTACAAACTGAAAGACTACAAGACCTCTTCTTACAGCTACTCCACCAGATGCTTTACGCGTAAGTTTTCCCTTTAAAGCGGTAATAGGATTATAGCGGGAGAGAACGATCGCAGGATAAAAGCCCGCGAGTGCAACAACTAAGGCAAGCATTCCTGCCAATGCCAGTAATACAGACGGTTTCAGCAGGAGGCTGTTATCCAAAGGCAGGTCTAATAGACCACCAATCGCAGGAAGCGCGGGTATAGTAATCAAACCAGCCAGGATAGTTGCACAGGCAGCCAGTAAGAACGTTTCTCCATAGAACTGGCTTCTGATCTGAAACTTGCTTCCACCCAGGACTTTTCTTACACCCACTTCTTTCGAACGGTTGAACGCCTGCGCCGTGGAGAGATTCACGAAGTTAACGCAAGCGATCAGCAGGATAAATCCGGCTATAAGAGACAACGTGTTTACCAACTGACCTGTAACTGCACGGCCGGTATAGTTACTGATCTCTCCATTATAATGCACGTCAGTAACAGGCTGCAGCGCCTGTGCATCACCTTTCTTCTTATCGTCAGAGTGTTTAGCCAGCAGGGCTGTCAGCTTAAGAGAGATATCAGCGCTTTTTGTGCCTTCAGGCAGAAGAAGGTAACAATTATGGTTGCTGGCAGTACTATGCCAGTCATCACTTGTGGACAGCCATTTTTGAGAGGAATAAGAAACAAATATCCCGGATCGCAGATCGGTATTTACAGGAAGATCTTTCATGATCCCCGCCACTTTTATCACCTGGCCATTCTTACGGAATGTTTTGCCGGTAGCCGTTCTCCAATCACCGAAAAACCGGTCGGCAACTTCCTTGCTGAGCAACGCAGTATTGGGATCGGCAAGGGAATGATAGTCGCCAGCCTCTACAGCAAAATCAAATATCTCAAAAAACGAAGGCTCTACGCAGAATACACTCCCTTCCTCACGGAATCTTTTGACGGGCCGCCCCTGCTCATCATCGATAATGATCTGCACATTTGTTTCCTGGAAAACGCCGGAAGAAATAACACCGGGCATTTCTTGTTTAAGAATACCAGGCATGGGATAAGGCGCCCCCGGCGAACGACGGATATCACCCGATTGTTCACGTTCAGAGATCACGCGAAAAATGCGGTCCTTGTTTTTATGAAAGCCGTCAAACCCCAGTTCAAACTGCAAAATGGTAAAGATTATCAGGCATACAGCAATGCCTGCGCCGAGCCCGGCGATATTGATCAACGAGAATCCTTTGTTTTTCCAAAGACTGCGGAACGCAGTTTTGAGATAACTTCTGAACATAGAATTATTTAAATATTACTTAAAGAACAGACTGCCCTGCTTATCTGCATTCACAATAAGCAACACGCCTGGCTGTGCCGCGAAATGATCAGTTTGATCGCGCAGCCAACACTTTCTCTCTATGTGTGGTAATATTTATTCCGACCTGAGTGACTTCACGGGATTGACCAGTGCAGCTCTGACTGACTTATATCCGACCGTGATCCATGCTATAACGACAGAAACCAGGATAGCAAGCGCAAAGATCCATACACTGATATCTATCCGGTATTTAAAATCTCCCAACCACTGGTTCATCACGTACCATGCGAGCGGAGCCGCGATCGCAAAACCAACCAGGATAAGGATCGTAAATTCTTTGGAGAACAGATATACGACATGCGCCACAGACGCACCAAGAACCTTCCGCACCCCGATCTCTTTTCTGCGCTGGACCGCCATAAATGATACCAATCCGTATAATCCCAGGCAGGAGATCAAAATGGCGATCACTGAAAATATCTTATACAACAGCGAAAGCTGATTCTCCTGCTGATAAAACCCTTCGATGGATTCATCCATGAAATAACTGTCATACGCATATTGAGGATAGAACTTATCCCAGGATCGTTGGATATCCTCCCTTATCTGGGCAAGGTTACTCGTTTTAAGCTTGATACTTGTGCATCCATACCGGTCCTGCCGGGAAGCGATCATCAAAGGCTTGACATCTTCCCGCAATGAATTCGTCTTGAAATCCTTCACTACACCTACTATCGTCTTCCAGCTATTCCTGCCTATACGCATCTCCTTTCCGATTATATCAGCAGGATTCTTTACACCAAGCTGGCTGACCATTTTTTCATTCACCACAACATCCTTGATCGTATCACTTTGTCCATACCGGTTGCCCGCCAAAAGCTGAAGGCCGAATGTTTTAAAATAATCCTCATCTGCAAATTTCATGAACACATCAAAGTCTTCATCGTCCTTATGATCAAAAGCAAAATTAGCCGACCAGTTATTCTCCGATGAAGGAACATCGCTGCTGAAGCTGACCGCCTCTACTCCATTCATGGCAAGCAGATCCTGCTTAAAAGCACTTTGCTTTGAAAAGATCACGCTATCCGCATTTGAGGTCATTACCAGCACTGCGTCTTTATTGAATCCGAGATCCGCATTTTTTACAGAATTCATCTGGCTGATCGCAATGATCGTACAGATGATCAAAGCCTGCGAGATTGAAAATTGCAGAACAACCAATCCCCTTCTCAGCGATATACCACCTACGCTGGCCGAAGTGATCTTATTTTTCAGCGCAAGCATCGGCTTGAAACCCGACAGGATCAGTGCAGGATAAGAACCTGAAAGGAACGTCACCAACAGTGCTGCCAGTAAGGTGAACAGCAGAACAGAAGGCGTAAAAATAGAAAGTTTGTCACTGATAGATGCCACATGACTGATGAATGGAAGGCACACAAGTGCTATCGCAAGGGCAAGTACAACCGAGATGAATACGATGATACCTGTTTCTCCCATCATCTGCCAGAACAGGCTCATCCTGTTGCCGCCGAGAACTTTCCGGATGCCGACTTCCTTTGAACGGTTGATCGCTTGTGCGGTTGAAAGATTAATGAAATTGATACAGGCCATCGTGATGATCAGCACACCGATCAGCGATAAGGTCCATAACGTAGATCTATTGGTGATATGGTCCCCGAAATTTTCCACGCGGGTATCAAAATGAAGTTCACTGAGTGATTGAAGTAAAACCTCACGTTTTGTCTTACCCGGCGCGTCAGGGAAATGTTTTTTACTGAATGCCGCAAGTGCAGTAGCCAGCTGGGCTTCGGGCATATTATCCGGTTTGCGGACAAACACCTGGTAGTTGCTGGTAGTGCTTCCCCAACGTGGATCATAGCCACTGACGCCTGCATTATTCTTAGCCGTGACAAAAGAAGTGACCACCTTAAAAGGGAAGTCTGAGTTGCCTGGCACATCTTTCAGAATACCGGCAACCTTCACGGTAATGGCATTATCCAGCCGGATATACTGTCCGACAGCGGATTGCCAGCTGCCAAAATATTTGTCGGCAATGCCCTGGGTGAGCACGGTCATATTGGGTTCGTCCAATACGGCCGGAGAACCGGTTAGCCAAGGGAATTGCAGAACATTAAAGACGTTTCCATCTCCATAGAATACGCCTCCATCTTCAATGAACTTTTTGCCAACGACTGCATTGGGATCATTACCAAGGACGGTCATCTGGCTGCCAAAGCTGGAGAATAGAGAGCCGGCCTTGAGATCCGGCATATCAACTTTTATTGCATCATATAAAGGGAAGGGAACACCAGATGTGTACTCTTCACCACTGGCTTCCTTGTCTTTAGTGATGATGTGGTAAACCGATTCATGACCAGGTAAAAATTTATCATAGCTAAGCTCATACCGAACTACCAGGAAAAGCAGGATACATGAAGCAATCCCAACCGCAAGGCCTAATACGTTCAGTAAAGTAAATCCCTTATAACGGGAGATATTACGAAAAGCTACTTTAAAATAGTTCCTGATCATTTTGAAATAATAAAAATGGTAGAGTAAAATTCTAGATCATAATGTTTTCGATGACCGTCTGACCATCCAGCATGCGGATAATACGATGGCTGTAACGTGCATCATGCTCACTGTGCGTTACCATGATGATGGTTGTACCCTGCTCATTCAGATCAGTCAGCATTTCCATTACTTCGTTACCATTGCTTGAATCCAGGTTACCGGTGGGCTCATCGGCAAGGATCAGCTTTGGTTTGTTTACAACCGCTCTGGCCACAGCCACACGCTGCTGCTGACCACCGGATAATTGTTGCGGGTAGTGATTGCGACGGTGCATGATCTGTACTTTGTCAAGCACTTCATCTACACGCTTTTTTCTGTCAGCCGCTTTCACGCCTGTATAGATCAGGGGCAGTTCTACGTTTTCAAAAACAGTCAGTTCGTCGATCAGGTTAAAACTCTGGAATACGAACCCGATATTTCTTTTGCGGAGGTCTGCTCGTTTTCTTTCATTGAATTTCGCTACTTCAATTCCGGCAAATACAAAGCTGCCGGCATCGGGATCGTCAAGCAGGCCCAGGATATTCAGCAGGGTCGATTTGCCGCAACCGGAGGGGCCCATGATCGCCACAAATTCACCCTCTTTCACTTCGATGGATAATCTGTTCAGCGCCACGGTTTCAACTTCCTCGGTCCGGTAGATCTTTTCGAGATCAGTAATCTTAATCATTTAAATAAATTATTAGGTGAAGAGTAATTACATATTTAATACAAAGAACCCTACGGGCGAAAGGTCATATCCTTTCTTTGCTGCGGCTACATCTGCTTCAGCAGCATGCTGCCCCTTCGCCGGTTCGACGATAAAGGTATCGCTGCAGCGCTGTCTTGCAAAGGAAAGCGGACTCATACCGCAGGCCAGCAATAACAGGTAAACAAATTTCTTTTTCATGGCTTTACTTTTGTTGGTTTGGGTACGGACGATATTTATTTCTTTAAAATAAGCTCCTGCATCTTTCCATAATTCTCATAGCTGGATGTAATTACCTTGTCGCCCTCTTTCAAACCATTCGTTACCTGGTAGAAATCCGGGCTTTGCATCCCCAGTTGAATATCCACTTTATAAGCAGTTTTTCCATCCTCACTGAGTTTGAAGATCCAGTTACCGCCCGTTTGCTGATAGAATCCACCTTTAGGCAAAAGGATCGCCGTGGTTTCTTCACTCAGAGCAAGACCGATCTGAAGCGTCTGGCCGCGACGGACATTTGTTGGCACTTCACCCTCAAATTCCATATCCACCTGGAAACGCCCATTGGTCACCTGCGTATATATCTTTTTGATCTTGAGTTTATATTGTTTGTTGGCAAATGTGAACGTACCAACCAGTCCTGTATAGATCCTGGAAATGTAATGCTCATCGATGTCTGCTCTTACTTTAAAACCGCTGAGCACATCTATCTGCCCAAGACGCTCTCCTTTATTCTTTGACTGTCCGATCTCTGCGTCCAGTGAAGTAAGCTGTCCGTCTACCGGTGAGCGAACGATCAGATCCCCCACTTTCTTACGCATTACATTCAATGCATTCTGTGTACGGCCATAAGACTGGCGGGCCTGGTCAAACTCCTGCTTTACAGAAAGAGAATCTTCATTCAGGATCTGGCGGGAAAGGCGTTGCTTTTCGCGCAGGTAGTTATAGCTGTTTTCAGACTGTTTGAACTCCTGCAGGCCGATCGCTTTTTCTGAATACAGATGCTTGTTCAGGTTATATACCCTCTCTGCTTCTTTGAGGTCATTGTCAGCGTCGGTCATCTGATTAAGCTTGCCGATAGTATTCTGGCGCGCATTGTTCTGGGAGATCTGCATCTGGGTAAGCAGGTTATAAACGGAAGTCTCCTGGTTCACAAGGCTAAGTTCCAGATCTGTATTGGAAAGACGCAGGATCGGCTCACCTTTTTTCATGACCGTTCCGTCTTCAACATACTTTTCTTCCACACGACCTCCTTCCAGCGCATCCAGATAGATCGTGGTGATAGGCAATACCACACCATTGACAGGGATGAACTCAAGGAAAGGCCCTTTTTTGATCTCACTGATCGTGATCCGTTCAACATCTACATTCAGTTGCGACTTGCCTGTGGTAGCCAGATAACTCGCCACTGCCAGCGTTGCTATACCCAGCACACCTGCCAGCGTCAGGATTCTTTTCTTACCCCATTTCTTTTTTTCAATAACGCGATCCACTTGTTGTATTACTTTAATTGATGAATATCCGTTTTACTCTTCCGGAAAAACGGTGGCTTTCCCGGCGACATCCGATTAAAGTCATAAGTATGCCAGTTCCAAACCCTATTGATTAACAGATAATTACACCGAAAAACGTCGTAAAATCGTTCTCTTTCGATACAACAACTGTACGCTTTTGATACAGCACCTTTAACGTAAAAATTCAAAAGTAAAAAGTAAAAATATTACGCCCGAAACCCGCGAATGTTACACCCGCCATCAATAGTTTTAATTTTTACTTTTGAATTTTTACTTTCTACTTTTGACTTTTACTTCAGGCAACTTCAAAACAAATCAATTCCAGCTCATGAATCTAAAGAACGCCTCCATTCTGATCGTTGATGATGACACAGATGTACTCACCGCTGTGAGGCTACTATTGAAAACAGAAGTAAAAGAAGTCGTCACAGAAAAGAACCCGGAGAATCTTCGCTGGCATTTGTCAAAAGATAATTTTGATGTGATCCTGCTGGATATGAATTTCAACAGCTCGATCAATACCGGTAATGAAGGATTGTTCTGGCTGAAGGAAGTACGCAAAGTCCGTCCCGATACAGCCGTTATCATGATCACCGCCTATGGCGATATCGATCTTGCAGTCCGTTCACTCAAAGAAGGCGCAACAGATTTTGTAGTGAAGCCATGGCATAACGAGAAGCTGATCTCCACGATCAAAGAGATCCTTAAAAGAAAAGGATCCAAGAACGGAGCTCCTTCCTCCGCCAATACGGATTCCATCATTGGTAAAGATCTACTCGGCGAATCTGAAGCAATGCAACAGATCTTTACCAAACTGGAAAAGATCGCACCTACAGATGCCAATATCCTGATCCTTGGAGAAAACGGAACGGGAAAAGATCTTATAGCCAAAGCAATTCATCAGCAATCCTTACGGGCAGCTCAGCCGCACGTAAAAGTTGATGTGGGCGCACTGACAGAAACACTGTTTGAAAGCGAATTGTTTGGTGTCAAGAAAGGAGCCTTCACCGATGCACGCGAAGATCGCGCGGGAAGATTTGAAGCTGCCGATAAAGGAACATTGTTTCTCGATGAGATAGGCAATATCCCCTTGCATCTGCAAGCCAAATTGCTGAGTGTACTACAAAACCGGCAGGTGATGCGCCTCGGCAGTAATGAACCTGTTTCTATTGACATAAGACTGGTCTGTGCAACCAATGTACCGCTCGCAGAACTTGCGAACGAGAACCGGTTCCGCAAAGATCTGATCTATCGTATCAATACTGTCGAGATCACCGTACCGCCACTGCGTAAGCGCGGGAATGATATCATACTCCTCGCAAAACATTTTGCAAAGGTGTACAGCAGCAAATACATGAAACCCACCCCCGACTTTGACTCAAAGGCACTGGAAAAACTGATGAACCACCATTACCCGGGGAATGTGCGCGAACTCCAGTACATCATCGAGCGGGCAGTGATCATGGCGGATGAGAACTTACTGCAGGCCCAGGATCTGATCTTCTCTCCTATCGAAACTTCATCTCCAGCGGAATCGGAACCGGCCGAAATGAAATTAAGTTCAGTGGAAAAGAATACTATCCTCAAAGTGATCGAAAAACATAACGGCAACATTACAAAAGCGGCAAAAGAACTTGGATTAACACGTACCGCCTTATACAGAAGACTCAGCAAGTATGACATTTAGGAACTACGAATGGAAAATCGCAGGCGGCATTCTTTTGCTGCTGATCACCCTGAGTGCAGCTGCATTCCTGATCGTGAATGGATATTATGTATATCTCGTGATCGTTTTGCCTGTGATCATTTACCAGGCCATGGAATTCTATCGCTTTCAGCGGAAAGCGTACCGCGAACTTGACCAGTTTGTGGAATCGGTTCACTACCGCGACTTCTCCCGGCACTTCGATGTCAAAACAGCTTCCTCGGACATCCAACCCCTGCGACAGGGATTTAATGAGATCAACTCTACGTTCAAAGTCATCAGCAAGGAAAAGGAAACGCAATATCAATACCTGCAACGAATACTTGAACTGGTGGACACCGGCATTCTTTCTTATAATGAGGAAGATGGTGAAGTGATCTGGATGAATGATTCCCTGAAAAGAATGCTGCAATTACCGTATCTCAAAACAGTACATTCATTAGCCCGGCGCGACGAAAACCTGACCAGGGAGATCATCGATCTCAAACCAGGGGAGAATAAGATAGCATCTGCTCACCTGGAAAGAGCTACGTTCAAAGTGCTCTTGTCTGCTACCGCTTTTCAGACAGGGGGAAATACATTTAAGCTGATCGCATTTCAGAATGTGAACGAAGCCCTCGATGAAACAGAATCCAAAGCATGGCAAAAACTGTTAAGCGTTCTGACGCATGAGATCATGAACTCGGTGGCTCCTATCTCTTCACTCGCGGAAACATTGAAAAGCCGTTTGCAGGAATCAGTCCCCTTGTTGAATAATGAAACAGGTTCCGTCGATGATCTGGAGATCGGCATTGAAACCATCCGCAGACGAAGCGAAGGCTTATTAAAATTTGCGGAAACCTACCGCAACCTGAATAAGATCACCAACCCTTCGTTAAAAAAGATCTACGTCAGGGATATATTCGAGAATCTTTTGCAGCTGATGCAACCCATGCTCGAACAAAAAAATATCGAAGTAGAAACCATTTTGAAAGATCCTGATATCACACTGGAAGCCGACATCCATTTACTGGAGCAGGTGATGATCAACCTGGTTGTCAATGCCGTTGAAGCAGTAAAGGAAAAAGAGGAACCGCGGATCGTTCTCTCCGCTTATCAGAATGTGAACCGTCGTGTGCTGATCAAAGTGGCAGACAACGGATCGGGCATGCCCCCTGAATTACTCGATAAGATCTTTATCCCTTTCTTCAGCACCAAAAAAAGTGGCAGCGGGATCGGGCTTAGCTTGTGTAAACAGATCATGATGCTTCACAAAGGAAATATTCAGGTGCAATCCGCCGAAGGCGATGGAACTGTTTTTATCCTTCAGTTTTAGTGATACTAAATCTATCCATCCACTAACCGACTAACGTAAGAGTATCGCAAAGAATACAATGCTTATCCTTCCAAACAATGCATTTCATTGCGCTCTTAGCGATCCCTTGCGTTCTTTGCGATACTCCTACGCCACTCTACCTCAAGAAATTCCCGCCCCCATCTTCACACTCCCTTAACCACGGTTAATCCACCGTTAAGTGAGCGCGATTATTCGTCACATTGAAAATCTTACCCCAA
Organism: Terrimonas ginsenosidimutans; assembly: GCF_022012415.1. Lineage (GTDB taxonomy): Bacteria > Bacteroidota > Bacteroidia > Chitinophagales > Chitinophagaceae > Terrimonas_A > Terrimonas_A ginsenosidimutans. Next base: position 38,478 of record NZ_JAKLTR010000018.1, on the reverse strand, counting down.
CTTAGCTGTATCAATTTTAATCCTAAAAGATACAGTTTATGAAAAAGTACATCGTCCCTGTAGCAGCAATGTTACTGATCGCAGGCACAGCTGGCGCACAAACTACAACCCCTAAAAAAGCTTCCCATGAGGCAATGGCTAAGAAAGAAGCGGTGGCAAAGAAAGCCCCTGCTGTAGATAAATCTACCGCCAGCATTACCAGCACGGACAAGAATACGGCGGATAGCAAGGCGACCGCTATAAAAAGAAAACATCATCATAAAAAAGCAAAACCCTCTACGAAAACAGAAGGATAGTAAAAACGGTGTGTTGGTTCAGGATGGACAGTTCGCCTCGGGGCGGGCTGTCTTTTTTTATGTCCCTTGCCGGAAATCAGTTAACTTTCCCTTAACCAATGTTAACAATGAGCGTTAGCAATTTGGTGCCGCCCATTCATACTTTAGCTTATGTTTTCTGTGAGGTTAAGATCGTCCACCATTCGCCTGGTGTTGTTCATCAGTTCGCTGATCATCGCCACAATACTGGTGTTCCAACTGGTATGGCTGAAAAAGGTGTATACATTTGAACAAAGAGAATTCAATCATAACATAGTAAAAGCGATCAGGGGACTTTATGAGGATCTTGACATGAGTCTCTATAACTACTCACATCTGAATGAGCTGGTTGAAAATCCCTCTCCAAATCTTTATGTCGCAAAGATCAACAAACCGGTAGACTATGATTCACTCATCATCTATCTGCATTACGAGCTGGACGACTTCGGTATATTCACTGACTGTCACGCGGCGATCTATGATGTTTCCGCAAAAGGTTATGTGCATTCCGCGATACTGACAGCTGATAAAAAAGATACCACTGTAAAGATCCCTGCAACGCCGCGCAGTTATGATCATCTGACATTATTCTTTCCCAAACGACAGCACTATATCCTGACAAGAATGAATTTCTGGATCATCAGCAGTGTGCTGCTGTTCCTTGTACTGATCCTTTTTGGCGGCAGCCTGTATTATTTTTACAAACAGAAATTCCTGAACGAAACACAAAAAGATTTCATTCACAATTTCACCCATGAATTTAAAACACCGGTTGCCGTTATCAGCCTGGCCGCCGATGTTTTAAAGAACCCGGCGATCCTGGAGAAACCGGAAAAGTTGTTAACCTATGCCGGCATTGTAGAATATCAGTCGAACTATCTGCGCAACCAGATCGAACGCCTGCTGAAGTTTGCTTATACAGATTCAAACCAGCTTCACCTCTCCAAAGAAAAGGTGAATCTCCATGACCTGATACAGGAGGCGATCAATAATCTCGGACCGCTGATCGCTGAAAAGAAAGCCAACTTCGAATTATCACTGGACGCGGCTGATCCTTACCTGTTAGCCGATAAGGATTACCTCGTCATTGTGATCACCAACCTCATCGATAACGCGATCAAATATTCGAGAGATCCGAAGATCCGCATCCGGACAGGCAATCGCGGAGAACAAACGTTCTTCACCATTACCGATAATGGGATAGGGATCGAAAAGAAACAGCTCAGGAAGATATTCAACCGCTTTTACAGGGTAAGTCAGGGCGAAACATATCATGCCAAAGGGTTTGGATTGGGCCTGAGTTTTGTGAAAAAGATCATTGATGCACACGATGGATCCATCAGAGTAGAAAGCGATCCCGGCCATGGGTCGGCATTCACGATAGACCTGCCGCATCCAAACAATGAAAACTAAAAGAGCTAAGAGTAACTAATCAATCAAAAAATCAACCTGATCATGCAGCAAAAAACAAAAGTCCTGCTGGCGGAAGATGATCTTCAATTAGGATTCATTATAAAAGACAACCTGGAAGAAGCAGGTTTCCAGGTAATCAACTGCCCTGACGGAGAAACAGCCTGGGAACATTTTCAGAAAATAAATCCGGACATCTGCATACTTGATGTGAATATGCCATATCGCGACGGCTTTAGCCTGGCTAAAAAGATCAGGCAGAAAAGTGATCGCGTCCCAATTCTTTTTCTGACAGCCAAATCGCTGGAAGAAGATAAACTGAAAGGATTCGCTGCCGGTGGCGATGACTATATCCTGAAGCCCTTCAGCATGAAAGAACTCCTGTCCCGGATGAATGTTTTCCTGAGAAGAAATAAGATGATCGTGGATGATAATAAGTCGGCCCTTAAAGTGGGCGAATTATCTTTTTATCCTGACGAATACAAACTGGTTGGAGATACTAACACCATCACTTTAACACAACGTGAAGCGGAGCTGTTACATTTCCTTTGCAGGCATCCCAATAAAGTATTGAAGCGTGAAGAGATCCTGTCTAATGTTTGGGGAAAGAATGATTTCTTCCTTGGCAGGAGCATGGACGTGTTTATGACGAGGCTAAGAAAATTGCTGGCAGTGGAAACTGGTGTCACCATCGAAACGATTCATGGTGTGGGTTACAGATTTACTGTGAATGCCTGAGGGATTGACTGGCGTGGGAGTATCGCAGAGGGCGCTAAGTAAGTACACGCAAAGCGCGCAAGATCTCTGCGCTCATTGCGCTTCCTTAGCGCCCTCTGCGATACTCCCACGCGAATCAGAACCTAAGCAATCCTTCCAATGCCGTCTTCAACTTCTCCGTATTTGGCAGCATCGCCTGTTCCAATCCCATATTCATCGCAACTGCCGGAACATTTAACGCTCCAAGCACTTCCACCGGAGCATCCAGGTATTTAAAACAGGCTTTTGATATTCTTCCAGCCAATGCCTCAGCAAAAGAATTACGTTGTTGCTCTTCCGTCAGGACGAGACATTTACCATGTGCTTTCACCCGTTCAAAAATCAGCTCCTCATCCAGTGGAAATAAAGTTCTCAGATCAATGATCTCTACCCGTCCATTCATCTGTTTAGCTGCCGCTTTCGCCCAGTATATACCCATCCCGTAGGTGATCACCACGCAACTTTCACCATTATCAACAGCTCTCTCCTGGGCATGTTCAACGATCCGGCCTTTTCCCAGTGGAACTATATAATCACGTGAAGGCTCCATTGTTTTCGCGTCTTCCGTCCCCGGCACTTTGCTCCAATAAAGGCCCTTATGTTCTAACATCACTACCGGATTGCCATCATAGTATGCCGCCTTCATCAGGCCTTTCATATCTGCTGCATTGGACGGATAAACTACTTTAATACCTTTAACTGATAGCAATGTTGTTTCTACCGAACCACTATGATATGGTCCGCCGCCACCATAAGCACCGGTCGGTACACGTAATATCGTCGACACGGGAAACTTGCCACAGGTGAGGTAACAGCTTTTTGAGATCTCTGTCACCAGCTGATTCAGTCCCGGGTAGATATAATCAGCAAACTGAACTTCAACCATTGGTTTCAGCCCCACTGCGTTTAATCCAACCGTTGATCCAACAATATAAGCTTCCTGGATAGCGGTATTGAACACCCGGTGATCCCCAAATTTCTCTGCAAGTGTGGCTGCTTCGCGAAATACCCCGCCAAGCCTCCGGCCTACATCCTGGCCGTATAGTAACGCTTCAGGATGATCTTCCATCAACTCCCGGATAGCAAACAATGCAGCATCCACCATCAACACTTTCTGGGCGCCGGAAGGTTCACGTTCTCCTTTCTCCTCTGTTACAGGGGTTGGAACAAATACATGATCTTCTACGGTTGCCGGTGAAGGGTCTGGCGCTGCCATTGCTTTTGCAAACCCGGTCGAGACAAGTTGAGCAGCACTATCCTCGATCTGCAACAATTGCTCTTCGATAATACCCGCTTTAAGCAACTCCTCTCTTAGTAAAACACGCGGGTCAGTTTTAGCGTGCGCCGCCAGGTCTTCCTCCGTGCGGTAGAATTCCTTCCTGACACCGCTTGTATGATGTCCAAGCAATGGCACGGTCGCATGCACGATAAAAGGTTTGCGCTCTTTACGTACAGTGTCCACCACCTCTTTCATCGTATTAAAAGATGCATTAAAGTCACTGCCGTCAACCTGTACCCGGTTCATGCCTTTAAACCCTGAAGCAAATTCATACGCATTCATAGCCCGTGCCTCGCTGGCAGTAACGCTGATGCCCCAGTTATTATCCTGAACGAGATAGATGATCGGCAACTGATGCAATACCGCAAACTGCATCGCTTCACTGACCTCTCCTTCCGTTATGCTGGCATCGCCAAATGAGCATAGTACGACCGGCAATTCATTACCGGGTCCTCTCTTCAACTTTTCAATGTCAACTTTCTCCCAGTAACGGATCCCCTGTGCAATCCCCGTTGTAGGAATTGCCTGCATGCCCGTTGCACTGCTCTGGTGAATGATCGTTGGTTTATCATTGCCGCGATAGTTTGCATGTGCATAATACTCGCGCCCTCCTGTGAATATATCATCGCCTTTTGCCAGCAGCTGCAACATTAATTCATAAGGAGAAAATCCCGCCCCCAGCAGCATGCTCTCATCGCGGTAATATGGACTGAAAAAATCTTGTGGTTGTAATTGGAACGCAGCGGCCAGTTGTATGGCTTCATGTCCGCGCGAAGTGGAATGTACATACTTACACACCGGTCTGTTCGCCTCATACGTTTCTGCCATCAGCTTCGCCTGATGCATCAGGCGATACGCTTTAAGTAATATTGAAGTGTCTGTCATTTGCAATCGATAAGGTGGCAAAATTAGGCATTGTGGGGGAAAGGTTGGGGAGAGAAAGAGGTTGGGAAGGTTTCAGGATCAAGCGTAAAAGTTGTGGGATGGTTGTTTAAGTTTTAATGGTTTAAAAGTTTAAAGTTTTTGCTTTTGCTTCGGTCCTTCGTAATCAGGCTTGCCGGTATTCTGCAAACGGGTTATTATCACTTGTCCACTTACAAATTTTTAAGCGATAGCTGTCGGATCGGGCACAAAAAACGTGAGTACGCCTTGAAGCGATATATGCTCCTTAGATACGACATTCTGGCACGCGAAGCCAGCTGATGTGTTGACTGATGATAATCATTCAGGGTCAAACTTCGCGTGTTTTTGAAATGCTTGTTAGTCGTCGTTAGTCCGTCTCTTGGTCGTCCTTTGGCCGTCCAAAGTTTGACGGGATCTTAGGCAGTGAAAAATGGTGACAAGCTGACACGCTGAGGGCGATAAATCTTTTGAGCGACTGGCCAGGGTTCCCTCCTCCGCTTCGCTACGGTGGAAGGGCCGCCAGAAATTTATGCGAGCGATGCTCGTCCGGAGCCTTTCAACCTAAGCCATTTTATAGACCATTCCCAGCTTTTCAACATGATCCAGGTTTCATAGTTTCCATAGGTTATTTAGAGGCTATTAGAGGTTCTTGAAATCCAGGAAATAAAAAAGGCTTGAGCGCTCAGTAGTTGCACGTTCAAACCTTTTTACTATTATCAGGTATTTTTTATCCTATGGCACCTATGTAACTTATGGAACCTATGAAACCTCCCAAACCTTCTAAACCTCTCTTCCCCCCAACCTCTTACTTCACTTCCAACTTAAACATACTCACATCTTCCAGGATCCCTTCCAGTTCATCACCAACAACAGCTTCGCCCACCCCTTCCGGAGTTCCGGTGAAGATCACGTCACCAATATTTACAGAGAAGAAATTGGAGATGTAAGAAACAAGGCTGTCAAAGTTGTGCATCATGCTTGATGAATGCCCCTGCTGAACGAGCTCCTTGTTTTTATATAAGCCGAAGTTGATATCTTTTTTATTTTTCACATCCGCAAGGGGGACCCATTTGCCGATCACCGCTGAGTTGTCCCATGCTTTTGCTTTTTCCCACGGAAGTCCTTTTGACTTCAATTCATTTTGTATATCACGTGCAGTGAAGTCGATCCCGGCAGTGATCGCATCATAATACTTGGAGGCAAATTTCTCTTGTATATATTTTCCGTTCTTGCTTATGCGGATCACCAGCTCACATTCATAATGAAGTTCGTTGGTGAATTCCGGGTAATAGAACGGAGTGTGCGGCTGCAACAGTGCACTTTTGGGCTTCATAAATATTACAGGCTCGTCAGGAATGTCATTTCCCAGCTCTTTTGCATGTGCTGCATAGTTTCGGCCTACACAAAAAATCTTCATAATCAGGATGGGTGTTTGTTAAATACATCGGATACTGGAGCATCAGGATTTGTTCATCCCATATATTTTCAGGTAATCGTAAGTGAATTGGATTTTCGAGAACTTAGGGGGTTCGACTTGCTAAAATAAGTAATCATGATGATTAATCATAATGAAAATATCTTATTATTTAGCTGGTTCATGGCTGCCGTCAGTCCCTGTGCGGCAAAGACTTCGATAGCTTCAACGGAGGCGTCGATTTTTAGTTTTACAAGGGGTTCTTCTTCTTTCTTCCACTTACTGAGTACAAACTCTGCCTGGAGCCCTTTGGGGTAGTTATTGCCTATGCCAAACCGGAGCTTGGGATATTCAGCAGTTCCCAGCAGTTCTGCAATGCTCTTCAGACCATTGTGTCCGGCATCACTTCCTCCGGGCCTGACCCGGATCTTTTCGAGCGGAAGCGCCAGATCATCCACAATGGTGAGCGTATTGGCAACCGGGATCTTTTCCTTATCCATCCAGTACTTCACCGCCTTTCCGCTGAGATTCATGTAGGTGGTCGGGCAGATGCAGATGAACATCTTCCCCTTCCATTTTGCTTCAGCTACATAGGCAAGCCTGTCTGTCCGGAAACTTCCTCCATGTTTCAACACGAAAGCATTCACCACATCAAAACCGATGTTATGTCTGGTATGAGCATATTCATTGCCAACATTGCCGAGGCCTACAATGAGAAATTTCATGTTACATGAATGTGAGAAAACGGATAAGTTGTTCCGTAGACTGATCATATGCCAGCTACCTGATCCGGCCGTCCTGCAGGAACAGCCTGGTGCCGTTCATCCGTTGCAGTACTTACCGCCTTACGGAGTGAAGAGCTTCGGGTCCTGATCAGTCGGATAAAACAAAAACCCACCTTCGCTAAGCTTCCGGTGGGTATATGTCTCTTTTTGCTGAAGATTATTTTTTAGCAGCAGCACCTTTTGCAGGAGCAGCAGCTTCTTCTTGTTTCAGCTGTCTTGTCATCACTACAGAAGCGATCGGAATACGTGGTGAGTTCAGGAACTCATAATTTTCTTCTTTCACGTCTTCTACACGGATGTTGCCATTGAGTTCGAGGTTATCGATAGGCACTTCAATTTGCGCTTTCAGGAACTTAGGATAAGTTTTTACCTTCAGAGAATTGATCTTGCTTACGAATTTACCACCCTCTTTCACACCTTTAGATGTGCCCACATATTTCAGCGGAATGTCAGCGACAACCTGTTTGTCTTCTACGAGCTCAAGCAGGTCGACGTGCGTTAAGAGGTCAGTTGTTTTGTTGAACTGAAGATCTTTCAGGATAGTCCTGTAGGTCTTGCCATCAACTTTAACTTCTGCGATCTGGAACTCAGGAGTATAAACCAGCGGTTTGAATGCTGCAGCCGGTGCATAGAAGTTAACTTCTGTTTGCCCGCCGTAAATTACACCTGGCACCATCTCCTGAGAGCGGATCGCCCGGGAGGCTGCCTTCCCGAATCCGGTCCTCAGTTGTCCTTCGATTGTAATTGTTTTCATTTGTATGTTGTTTAATAAATGACTTGCGTTGCAAAGTAAAAAGTAAAAATTAAAAAATCCTCTGTTAAAGGGCCTTCTGAATAATACTGAAAAGATCACTTCCCGTTTCAAAGTAAAAATTCAAACTATAGTGTCTGATATTTTTACTTTTTATTTTTGAATTTTTACTTCCTAAAGGCTAGGCCTTCTCTGTGAATGTACAAAGAGACTCGTGATACTCTTATTCTCGAACGCGTTGCGGATCGCAACACCGAACAGATCAGAAACAGAGATCACTTTGATCTTTGGGCTTTCTTTTTTCAGCGGTATGGTGTCACAAACCACGAGTTCTTCCAGTACACTGTTCTCAATATTCTCGTAAGCTTTTCCACTCAATACCGGGTGTGTGATCAATGCCCTTACACTTCTTGCTCCTTTCTCTTTTAACAGGGAAGCACTTTTCGCCAGCGTACCACCTGTATCACAGATATCATCAATGATCACGATATCCTTCCCTGTCACATCCCCGATCACCACCATGCTTGCGATTTCATTCGCACGCTTCCGGTGTTTATCGCAGATCACCATTTCCGCATTGAAATAGTTGGCTATTTCGCGGATACGGTTCGTAGCTCCTACATCAGGGGCCGCAAAGGTAAGGTTTTCGAGCTTAAGATTTTCAATATAAGGGATAAAAACTGCGTGACTGTCCAGGTGATCCACCGGGATGTCAAAATACCCCTGGATCTGTGGAGCATGCAGGTCCATCGTGATCACACGGTCGACCCCCGCAGCAGTTAACATATTGGCTACCAGCTTACTTCCTATAGCGACACGAGGTTTGTCCTTACGATCCTGGCGGGAATAGCCATAGTAAGGAATAACTGCGATCACTTTGTAAGCGGAAGCGCGGCGAGCCGCATCGGCCATCAGCAACAATTCCATCAGATTGTCCCCTGCCGGAGCATACGTGCTCTGCACCAGGAAAACAAAGTCACCCCTGATGCTCTCCAGGAACATCGGGCAGATCTCACCGTCGCTGAATTTCTGAATGGCGATCTTGCCAGGCTTAGAGCCGTACTTAAGGCAGATCTCATCGGCCAGTTGGGTTGAACTGGTTCCGGCGAAAATTTTTGCAGATTGCATGACGTGTTTAAAGCCAAAGGTAGATTAAGCGTTGGCCCCTTTGGAGCGGCGAAGATATTACTCTCGCGGGAAGATCGCAAGACGGGAGGATGTAAAAAGTAAAAATTAAAAAGTAAAAAGGCGGTTTGAGAAAAAGCCGCCTCTCTACTTTTAATTGCTTAAAGCAAAAATATCGCAACTAATTGTAAAATAATCTAATGCACAATTGCGGCTGTAGTTCCCTTCACCGCAAATGACGGCTTCTCCGCAGGAAGCTCTATGCGCTTGCCAGCACTAACCGTATCGGAATTAAAACTGTAAAACAGCGAAGAACAAATGAAGATGGAAAGAAACAAAACCACAACATACATCGCTGCAAAAAAAAGAATCGGATGCAGAGCACCCAACGAACTTGACCTGGTTTTCATACGCCGGATTTTAGTTTTTCAAAAAATTGGATTCGATAATATTGGTTTTTCAAACTACCTCTAAGTAGTATTGAGACAATAAAAATATATGTTAATTTGAAAGAGTGCAAGAGAATAAGTACTCAATAAAACAATGGGCAAAAGACGATCAACCTCGCGAAAAACTACTCAGTTTTGGCGCAAAAACACTGAGCACAGCCGAGCTTCTCGCTATTTTACTCCAAAGCGGTACCCGGAAACGTTCAGCAGTAGAGCTTGCCAGGCAAATACTGAACTTAGGAAATAATGATCTCGACGAACTGGGTCGCCTATCCGTAAAGGATTTAATGAAAATTGAGGGGATCGGCCATGCCCGGGCCATTAGTGTTCTTGCCGCATTAGAGCTTGGCCGGAGGCGGCATACCGGCGTATTCAGAACAAAGACAGCCATTCAATCCAGCACCGATATTGCCGTGCATCTGCAAACATTGCTGAAAGATTACCGGCACGAAGTATTTGCTGTTCTGTTCCTGAACCAGGCAAACCGCTTGATCCACTTTGAAGTGATCAGCGAAGGCGGCCTTACCGGCACTGTAGCGGACCCGCGGATCATAATAAAGAAAGCACTTGAGCAGGACGCCACCGGCATCATCCTCTGTCACAATCACCCATCCGGCAGCCTTCGCCCCAGTCGAGCCGACCAGCATCTCACCCGCAGGATCCGCGAAAGTGCCGCACTGCTTGACATACGCCTTATCGACCACCTGATCGTAAGCGATGAAGGATATTACAGCTTTGCAGACCACGAACTTATCTGACCAGCGAGTAGGCGGATGTTTAATAGTTGAACTGTTTAATAGTTTAAAAGTTATGGCAGTCGCGTCGCCCTAAACTTTTAAACATTAAAACCTTCTACGCCTGTGCCGTAGGCCCACCGAAATTCATCGGAAACGGCACTTCCTCCAGGTCTTTGATCGTGCCATTTGCTGCTTCGTACTTGTTGATATTCTCAGCTATGGCTTTCATGAAACGTTTAGCGTGCTGTGGGGTCAGGATGATCCGTGACTTTACTTTGCTTTTGGGAGTGCCTGGCATCACGTTCACGAAGTCCAGTACAAATTCCGCATGTGAGTGGGTGATGATCGCCAGGTTGGCATAGGTGCCTTCTGCGACTTCCTCGGAGATCTCTATATTAAGCTGGTTGGGTTGTTGCTGATCGGGTGCTGACATTTCGTAGAATTTCCACAAATATACGGCATTAAAAAAGGGCCTTCTGATGAAGGCCCTTTAAAAGTTGAGATATAAGAAACCGATTAAGGTTTATCGATCCAGATCTTGGTATTAACAGCGTCAGGACCTTGTGAAGCCAGTACTGCGTTGTAATTATTCAGATTCAGATCTCTTTCAAGCGTTGTATAACCCTGACGGCGAGGAATCTGGCCATCTGTAGTGTAAGGAGCCGGACCAGGACTCAATGTAGGGTAATTTGTTCTTCTCCATTCATTCCAGGCCTCATATCCGTTAAGATACAATGCGATCCAGCGCTGATAGGAGATCTTTCTTACTGCATCAGCAGGAGTATATGCTACTTCAGGTTGAGCAATGTAAGTGGCATAGGTAGTTGCATTAAATACGCCGTATTGCTCCATAGAAGCTTTAATACCATCGAGGTAATACTGTGCGGCAGCGGCATCATTCGCAGCGTTACCGGCATTCCAGCCCAGCTTCTCACCTTCTGCAAGAGTGAACAATACGTGAGCAGCGCTCAGAGTGTACTCAGGAGAATTTTGTCTGCGGAGATTGATCCCGATAAATGAAACTGAGTTATTCGCGATACCACTTGTATTTGCCAGACCATAAGGCATACCAACGTAATCAGCGTTACCATTTGTTGGCTTGTCAGCAAACACGGGAATACGCGGGTCATTTACGCTTTTCAGGTAAGTAAGGAAAGGCAGGCTGATCGCAAAGTCAAAACGTGTGAGGTAACGATCGTACCATGCGCTCTGGTTTGCAGTCTCAGACAGGTGATTGTATTTGAAAGTAGCAGCGTTTGTAGTGATCACGCCTGCATTCTTCGCATCCAGGAATTCAGCTTTACCTTTTGCAGGATCAGCTTTGCTCAAACGGAGAGCCATTACCAAGCGCAGTGAATTTGCAAACAACTTCCAACGGGCAGCATTACCGCTCAGGAAGATATCACCCACAACAGCTTTACCACCGTCAAATTGGTTAGCCGCTTCTTTCAATTCTTTGAACAGGTCAGCATAAATATCCGCCTGCTTGTCGAATTTAGGAGTCAGGTTATCACCTTGCTTAAGCGCTTCAGTGTAAGGAATGTCACCCCAGCGGTTCGTGATATGGAAGAAGAAGAATGCTCTCATGATCCTTGCAACAGCGATCTGGTTAGCATTTGAACCACCGTCCAATACCGTTCCTGCAGTTGCCGGGTTGGTATTGAATTCAATGATCTTCTGGAAAGACAGCAATGGCCCTCTGTAAAAATCAGTATATGCCACGTTGATGTCAATAAATCTTCCACCGTCCGTATACTGAACATCTGAAATGTGCTGAGCATACAATGCTCCGAGGGTTGAGTTCGTCACCGATGGAACACTTCTCAAAGCACCTGTCAGAAGATTCGATGTAACCGGAGTATCTGTTAAGTAAGGGTTGGTATTAGCGTCGTCAAACTTTTTAGTACACCCCGTCCCCACCAGCGTCAGAGCCAGTGCCCACGTTGCGACTTTAAGTGTTTTTATAGTCTTTTTCATAATCTTTCTGTTTGTTGTTATTAGAACCCGATTGAGAGATTTATACCATAGCTTCTAACCTGAGGCAGCTGTCCACCTTCGTAGAAAGAGTTAGCATTTTCAAGTTCGGCAGGATCGATACCCCATTTTTTTGCAGGAGCATGGATCAGCCATGGGTTACGAATAAATAACGCAAGGTTTGCTGATTTAACCAACTTGGTCCATCTGCTTACAGGAAGTGAATAACCCACACGTGCTTCTGTCATTTTGAAATAGTCAGCATCGATCAGGAATTCGCTTTGAACAGTTTGCAGGTTACCATAATAAACCTGAGGATCTACATATTTAGTAACAGCTGTTCCGTCAGCCAGCACACCGTCTACACGGATACCGCCACCGTCAGCAACTGCGTCACGGATCGGGAATCCTTTATCGTTGTTACCGATAGTCTGATCAGACAGACCAGAATACAGTAACCACATTTTTGTAGTAGAGAACAGTTTGCCACCGAACTGAGCAGCAAAAGTTGCACTCAGAGAAATGCCTTTGTAAGAGAAAGTAGTCAGCATACCACCTGTGTAATCAGGAAGTGCGCTACCCAGCACCTGGTTTGCATCTGTCTGATACAGACCAGCAGCATTAACTACAGGCAGACCGGTTTTAGCATCGATGCGGAGTTTTCTACCAACATAAGTAGCCCACTGCTCACCAACGCGTGAGTTAACTGATGGACCGAACGCTGCAGTACCCAGGTTATAGTTTCTCAGACCACGTGAAGTATCGAGATCGATAACCTCAGATCTGTTTCTGGAGAAGTTGAACTGGATATCCCATTTGAAATCTGAATTGCGAACAGGCGTTGCATTCACGATCAGATCCCAACCTTTACTGCGGATCAGACCAGCGTTAATGAACACGCTTGAAGAACCAGAAGAAGGCGTTACTGTTAACGGAAGGATCTGATCTTTACCTTCTTTGTTATAGTAGCTGAAGTCGATTCCCAAACGGTTCTTGAAGAACTGCAATTCAGTACCGAACTCATACTCACGGGAAAGAGAAGGTTTGATAGTAGGATCAAATACAGTGGTAGGAACAGACATGGTAGTCAGGCTTCCCTGAGGAGTCAGTCCGTATGCGACATTCAACTGATAAGGATCCAGATCCGAACCAACACGTCCATAAGAAGCTCTCAGCTTACCATAGCTAAGCACATTAGTGATCGAGCTGCTCTTCATCAGATCTGTAAACACAAAGCTCAAAGACACTGATGGATAAAGGTATGAACGGCTTTCACTTGGTAACGCTGAAGACCAGTCATTACGAAGAGAGTAGTCCAGGAAGATGAAATTACCGTAGTCAAAAGTACCTCTCGCATAAAGAGAGTTAATGCGGTAATCGTTCCATGTATTGGTTGCATTCGGACGGTCTTTACTTGCAGTGATGCTGTACAGACCCGGAACGCTCAGACCACCAACTGTGTTGGAACCATTCGCACGACGGAAGTCTTTACGCATGTTACCACCCACAAATTGTTCCCATCCGAATTTGCCGAAACGTTTTTTATACTCGATCAGGAATTCACTGTTATACTCACCTGTCTGACCATTGTTCAGTGCATACCGGTCAAGCTCCAGACCACCAGATGCGATACGTGCATCATCACTGTAGTTCAGCACGTTTGCACGGAAGATCACAGACGCTTTCAGGTCATTGAGGATCTTGTAAGACATTGACACGTCACCATAGATCCTGTTAGACCATGCGCGTTTGAAGCTTTCATAAACCTGATAGTAGATGTTATCCCAGTATGCAGGGCGTGGATCTATCGGGCTGCGGATGTTCCATGTTTTGAAACCACCTGCAGGGTTTTTGTAGTCACGCAGTTGACGCGTGTCTATCTGACGCTGCCACCACTGGTTAAAGTTCTGAGAGATATTCTGACCATCGTTCGTATATCCTTCTGTTCTTTCACCAGTCTGTGCGATGTTCAGGAAGTTCACGTTTGAACTAACTGTCAGTTTTGGTGTGATATCGATCGCACCTTTAAGAGAGAAGATATTCTCGTTCTTACGTGTGTTAGGGAAAGGCAAGGTTGTATAACGGCTGTTATAGCTCAAACGGTAAGTTGAATTCTGACCACCACCTTCAAATACGATATTATTGTTCAAACGGATCGTATTCTCATAAAAGTCGCGAACACTGTTCGGCGCAGGGGAGAATGGAGTCAGTTTACCAAAGTCAGCACCAGGATACCAGCTGTATGCACTGCGGTGAGGCGTGCCATCCATTTTTGGACCCCAGCTTTCATCAGCTCCGTAGTCAACTATCTTTTGTCCGTCAAATGCAGCCCAGTCTGCCGGGTGCACAGCTGGATTGAATTCAAATGTTTCCCAATCAGTAGAATAACCACCACCATATTCATTCTGATACTTAGGCAGCAATGAAACTTTACCAACTTCAGTCAGTGAATTGATCGATACTGACGGAGCTCTTTTCTTGCCTTTTTTTGTAGTGATCAGGATCACACCATTCGCACCACGGAAACCATAAATAGCTGTAGCAGAAGGACCTTTCAATACAGTCAGCTGCTCAACATCATCAAGGTTCACTGCGCTAAGGTTAACAACAGTTCCATCAACCACATAGATTGGATTACCACCAGTCAGTGAGGAAGCACCACGGATACGGATATTACCTTCACCAAAGTTTGAAGAAGGAGTACCCAGTACCTGCAAACCAGATACTTTACCAGCCAAAGCCGCCGCGATATCTGTAGAACGGATCTTGTTCAGATCTTCCGCACTAACCGTCTGCGTTGAATAACCAATTGATTTTTTTGTTTTTGAAAGACCCAGGGCAGTTGTAACCACAACTTCCTGAAGCTCACCGGTACGGATAGACAATGTAGCTGTAACATCTCCGGCACCAGGAGTTACCGTTGTTGGATTGAAACCGGTAGCTGTAATGCTCAATTGACCGGCTGCGCTGATTTTGATGGAAAAAACTCCTTTTTCGTCGGTTGTAGTACCATTGGAGGAGCCGAGTTCAGAGACAGTAGCGAACGGGATCGGGTCTCCTTTTTCATCTCGGACGACACCTTTCACAGTCCTTGTTTGCGCGATTGCTAATGTGCATAGCAGCAATAGCACGGCAAGCATGCTTGCAATTTTTCTCATGTGAAGTTGATTTGTTGTTAAATAATCAAGCGATTATCAGAAAGCTCATCTGCTTATTCAGATACAGTAACATTAGGGAGACATCAGAGCCTTTGAGAACGCTGCGCCAAATTAAAGTTTTTTTAACACCAAAAATCCAACTGGGTAATTATTTTTTACAAGTAAGGGTATTTTTTTATAACAACCCTGTCTGATTATTACAACACATATCCCGTATTATATATCTGTCATCAAACAAAAACTAAACGGAAACTATATAATAGTTATGTCATGCTTTTCCGGGATCATCCGGCTCACCCGTTATCGCCGTCCGCCGAACGAATAGATGAACTGCAGCTTGATCTCTGTCTTGAGACTCCCATCGATCAGGTCCGGCCCCGACCCAATCTCCGTCTGTGCAAAGTAGACCGTCTGCGCCCATCTCATCCCGGCTGACAGATCTCTCAATGGCCGCGCCTGGATCACCAGGTAATAACGGCACCCCCGGCCATACACCGCCGGAATAGAATGACTGTACAATACATCATTTTCAAAGCCATATAAACGGCTGGCATAACTGTCTGTTTCAAAGAACTGAAGACGGGCTGAAAACGAATACGGCCTTGCTGCGGGCTTAAACAAACCGTCTATTGACATCGCAAAACCATTCTCCTTTCCATTTTTCTGAAGTCGCACTGCCTGTATCCGGCAACGGATGCTGAAGTCCCTGCTTAACATATGATGCAGGTAGAACCGGGCATGAGTTCCTGGCACACTGATTAAATAATCTATTGCTGACATACGTATAGCTTCCGCCAGGCGTAGTGAGTGGGATATGCTGATCTGTAATTCTGTAAGCTTCGTGGGGGTATATGCTAACCGGAATAAAAGGTCCTTTCCAAATGACGGCGCATCGGTCAGGTATTTTAACCACGGGAACTCATAATGATCGGCAAACACATCTATCTTCCAACCATCTGAAGGGCGCCAGGTAATTCCCAGGTACAACCCTTTCTCGTTCACCGGCGACGCATTTTCCGTAAAAGCATTTGCATTCAACGATTGATATTCTTTTGCAATGTTGCGGTATACGAACGCAACATCCATCGAAGGATCCACGCTGAATATACCTCCCTGCAGCGTAGCAACATTGAACCGGTGATCCGCTGCGATCTCGCCAAACAAATGCATATTTCTGTATGTATATGCATAATCAATACTGACATTACTCCATTGCTTCCCTTTGATCGAAAAAAGGTTATATGGTTCATCCCTTTTCCGGAGCGGCAGTGAGAATTTATAATGCGTCATATTGATCCCAACCTGCAGAGAAGTCGTCCGGTAACGGATACTACCACCTGCCGTAACCTGATCCAACAAATTTCTGCCTGATAATTCACTGGCGGTTCTGTGATATCCGCTTGTCGATATGGACGAAACGAATACACCGCTGCTGTCTGCATCTTTGCTTACGCTTAACCGCCGTGACGAGGCAAACAGGGTAAGTTCCATCTTTCTTTTTCGTAGCGTGATCCCGATGCCACGTAAGAAATTATATTCCCCGGCGGAAGTGTATGGTTTTAAGACAGGCGATTGACGTTTTACAGCAATAGCATCGCCGCTTTTTTTAAATGCAAGGCTTTGCCAGTGGATCAACCCCTGCCCCATATTCACTGTATAATCTCCGAAAGCCAGAGATTCAATGATTCCCATCTTACGGGCAAACAGGTGAAGTGAGTTAAAATCAAAACCATATCGTTGTGAACCCGCAAAGAAGTTTTCTCCGGCATCCTTATCTCCGGACCAGCCATACTGAAGCAGGTTTTTGTACGTATACCGGTAGCGCGTAAATATCCGTTGCCGGCTGCCAGCATATTTCTTTTCCCCATCAATTCTTTTGAACCCTTGCTGCACTTCAAGCAGCTGAGACAACCTTAACAGCAAAGTTGCTGTTCCTCCTTTAAAGCGCTGCAACAGGTCATGCTTTGAGGGAATAGACTTGCTTACCGTCACAAATGGTATCAACCTCCGCAGAAGTTGCGCATCCCAGCCTGGCACCGCCTGCAATTCGTACACGCTTAACAGATCGCCCAGCAGCTGCCGGTATTTCAACAGGTTGATGATCTGCCACTCATTTAATACATTCAGTTCCCTCAGTTCATCTTCTCCGGCTTGATTTATATTTAGTGGTGAATTAAGAAGCCGTTCAAGTTGTTGCCAATAAGCATCGTCTTCGGTTTCCTCTCCACTGGCATCGGCAAGTTGTTCCAGCTGTTGTTGCAATTGAACCGGTATCTCCTGAGCAGATACTACCAGATAAAACAAAACGGCAAAAAAAGTAATGAAACTGTATCTGGAAAATGATCCCATGTCTTTTAATGATTAAAGTGTTTGATAAGTAAACTGGATGAACCCGGGTAACCGGTATATCGATCTAACTGATCCTCAGACATCGGCCATCTGCAATCTGCCACCGATCATCCCAATCGGTCATCGATCATCGGATGAACTTTCGGAAAAATTTTACGCTTCCTATTTCTTTTCCGTCTTCCGGCCTTGCGAAAAACCGGTCAGAATGAAGGATCGTAAAAAACCATCTTCAAGAACGTCCTGGTGGTAGCTATCTATGGTTGGCTGCAACAACATCGCTTTTGGCGTTCTTTTTCCAAAGCCAGTATACCTGCAGGCCACCGCTGGTCCCCAGGCGCGTGTGCCAGGAACTGTACAAATCTATTCTCAGATCCCCTTTTGTATACCCCGCGCCAAACACAAAAGATGGTTCGCGGGTTTGCATAAGTACGCGAACCAGTAATGGCGGAACTGGTTCGTATTGCAGGCCCAGCACTGCATTCAAAGGATGTGATTGCTCCTTCACAACCTCAGCAGAGATATAGAGCTGATCAGATTGATCGTACCCAATTCCCGCGCTGTAAACGCCGGGGATATACACCCCTGAGTGAATATTGCTGCCCGCGGGGTTCAGCAACTGCATCGCGAAATGAAGCTTGTCCGAAAAATGCAGGATAAGTCCCGCGTCAGGGGAGATGGACGCAGCTGTTCCATAACCTCCGATCTTCAACTGATGATAATTCCCCCTGATTGCCAGAGAGGCCCCCTCCCCCAGTTTACGGCCTGCGGCAAGGCTGAACCGCGACAGCCGGTATCCTGCAAACCCGGTGGACGTCCCCAGCACCGACAGGTTCCCCGGGCGGAACAACAGGGCCATCGTCAGCTAATAAACATCCAGCTCGGGCAATCCCTGATGCTTTTCAAGTCCGGCAATCAGACCTCCTTCGCCAAGTATTCCCAGCGATCCTAATTGCCGGGTCGCAGATTGTGGATCGGCATATTTGCTGCTATAGATACCCGAACCCCAGCTGCCCGTTTGACCGGAAGAAAGGAGAACCATATATAAATCAAGCAGTAGTAACATTATCACGACTCGCATACAGTTGTTTCATTTGTCCAAAACTCCCTGTTTCCGCTGGCCCAGGCATGGGTTTTTCAACGCTTTTTATGTTTTTTTCCCGGCTTACACCCGGCAAAACTTCCGTAATTTTGCGCATGCAAATTTTAGATGGGAAAAAAGCCGCACAGGCAATCAAAGACGAGTTGAAGATCAGCGTGGCACAGCGTGCCAATGAAGGAAAAAAAATACCTCACCTTGCTGCGATCCTGGTGGGAAACAATGGAGCCAGCGAAACATACGTTGCCGCAAAAGTGAAAGCCTGCGAAGAAACAGGTTTTAAATCCACCCTTGTCCGCCTCGAAGCTGATATTTCAGAGTATAAGCTACTCGAAGCCATCGAAGAACTCAATACAGATCCTGATGTGGACGGCATCCTGGTGCAACTGCCACTGCCGAAACATATCAGTGAAAAGAAAGTGATCAGCACGATCGATCCCGGTAAAGATGTAGACGGTTTTCACCCGATGAGCGTCGGTAAAATGGTAGAAGGGCTTCCGACTTTCATTGCAGCTACTCCCTATGGGATCATGCTGTTACTGGAACAATATAAAGTAGAAACCAAGGGCAAGCACGCAGTGGTGATCGGCAGAAGTAATATCGTTGGCCGTCCAATGAGCATCCTGCTTAGCGGCAACTCCAACCCCGGCAACTGCACTGTTACTCTTTGCCACTCACATACCGCGAACCTGAAAGAGATCTGTCTCCAGGCAGACATCATCGTTGCCGCACTTGGCATACCTGAATTTGTAAAAGCTGATATGGTAAAAGACGGAGCGGTGATCATCGACGTAGGTATCACCCGCGTCAGTGACCCATCCCGCAAATCAGGCTTCAAACTGAAAGGCGATGTGGCTTTCGAAGAAGTTTCACCAAAAAGCTCCTGGATCACGCCTGTTCCCGGAGGCGTTGGTCCAATGACCATTGCCGCCCTGATGAAAAACACCTATTTGGCCTGCGAAACGAAGAATTGATTAGTGACGACTGACATAATGGAACAAACAGCAATACATACCGCCGTATCCCTTCCTGTAATGGAACATTTCTATACGATCCAGGGAGAAGGGTTTCACCAGGGCCGCGCCGCTTATTTCATCCGTCTCGGCGGCTGTGACGTGGGATGCGTATGGTGCGATGTGAAAGATAGCTGGGAGGCAGACCGCCACCCAAAACAAACAATAGAGCAGCTGAGAGACCAGGTTTTGCAGACCCCTGCGGAAATGGTCGTGATCACCGGTGGCGAACCCCTGCTCCATAATCTTGACGAACTTACCGCCATCCTGCAACAGGCTGGCCTCGAAACGAATATCGAAACATCCGGTTCATCACCGCTGAGCGGAAGCTGGGACTGGATCTGCCTTTCCCCCAAAAAATTCAAAGCTCCCCTTCCTGAAGTGATGCCTCATGCCAATGAGCTGAAGGTGATCATTTACAACAAATCAGACTTTGCCTGGGGAGAAAAATATGCGGCACAGGTTGCTACGGGATGCAAACTTTATCTCCAACCGGAATGGAGTAAGGCGAATGAAATGACCCCGCTGATCGTGGAGTATATAAAGGCAAACCCCAAATGGGAACTAAGCCTGCAATTGCATAAGTACATCAATGTACCTTAAGAACGGCTGAGATATGGTGCACTGCCCTCGTTTAACTCCTATTTCATGCTCTCTCAGTTGAACGCTTCACTAATTCCACCCTGGTGTCCTTCCGCAATAACTACTGCCTGCTGGTCTGCCTATTAATGTTTAATTAGATGATTATCAGCGCTAATGGATGCGCTTATAATCATTATTAATGCCTGCCCCCTGACGCAACTCATAGGTATTGGACAAATTGTTGATTTTCGATACACCTATACCGCCCTGATAATTTCCCGCATAAAATTTGCCCCTCTTCGTTATTGTACAACAATCGTTTATCTGATGAAGAAACTTGCGTTCGCCTTTCTGTTCTGCCTGACGATAGTAGCCGGATCTGCACAGCAATACGACCCGACGAAAATCAGTAAGAAAGCTAAAACCGCTTACGATAAGGCTATTACCCTCGCACAGGATGGCAAATTGCAGGAGGCTGCAGTGTTACTGAAGCAGTGGGCTGAAACGGAGCCAAATTTTGTGGACGCGTATCTTTCGCTCGGCGGAGTTTACGGTGAACTGAAAGATCATCAGCAAAGTATCAGCTACTACGAAAAAGCATTTTCGATGGACCCTGAATACACCATCGAATCCAAACTTCCCTATTCTATCAATCTTGCAAGGATCGGACAGTTCGATAAAGCACTGGCTGCGATCAATGAATACCTCGACAAAAATCCTCCGGCAAATTCCAATACGCGGAAAGCTGCAGAATTCCGCAAGAAAACATACACTTTCGCGGTTGAGCACGCAAAGCAACACCCTGCCAATGGCTATGTGTTCAAACCGGTGAATCTCGGAGATGCGATCAATAGCACAGAATCGGAATATTTCCCGTCCATCACCATAGATGGGAGCAACCTGGTCTTCACCCGCAACCTGGGCTACGCCAATGAAGACTTTTACCAGAGCAAATGGAATGGTACAACATGGGACAAAGCAGTGCCGGTTCCCGGTTCGGTAAATACGCCGATGAATGAAGGGGCGCAAAATATCTCCCAGGATGGACAATTGCTGGTATTCACAGGTTGTAATCGTCCTGATGGATTTGGTGGCTGCGATCTGTACATGTCCCGCCTTACGCCAACCGGTTGGGATGAAGCAACCAATCTCGGCGGGCGGATCAACTCAGACCAGTGGGATTCTCAGCCCTGCCTGTCTCCTGATAAACGCGATCTCTACTTTGCCAGCCGTCGCTTTGGCGGTTTCGGCGGATGCGATATCTGGGTCTGTCATTTGCGGGAGAACGGGAAATGGAGCGAACCTGAAAACCTTGGCCCCTCCGTTAACACGCCCGGCGATGAACAATGTCCATTCATACATGCCGATAATCAAACGCTTTATTTCACCTCCAACTACTGGCCCGGCTACGGTGACGAGGATATTTTCTATACGAAAAAAGGCCCCGGAGGAGACTGGAGCAAACCCACCAACCTCGGCTATCCTATTAACACCATAGATCGCGACGGCACTCTTTTCGTGACCGCCGATGGGAAAACAGCCTATTACGCGAGTGATAAGATCGGCACAAAAGGCGGACTGGACATCTACAGTTTCGAGTTGCGCGAAGATCTTCGCCCTTCAAGAACGCTTTGGGTGAAAGGACAGGTATTTGACAAGAACACGAAAAAAGGACTCCCTTCCAATGTGGAGCTTACCGATCTCGGAACCCGGCAGATCATTTCAAAGGTCCAGACCGATGAAAATGGAAAGTACCTGATCACGCTTCCTGTCGGGAAGGATTATGTGTTCAATGTAAACAGGAAGGGGTATCTCTTCTATTCGGATAATTTTATGCTCCAGCAGCATTCATCCGACTCTACCTATGAAAAAAATATTCCGCTTCAGCCGATCGAAGTGAATGCGACACTGGTATTGAACAACATCTTCTTTGATGTAAATAAGTTTGACCTCAAGCCGGAATCACAGATCGAGCTCGATAAGATCGTTCAGCTGATGATGGATAACCCCACGGTGAAAGTAGAGATCAGTGGTCATACCGATAATGCGGGTAAGCCGGCAGACAATCTCGTGCTATCAGACAAACGTGCGAAAACAGTTGTCGCATATCTGATCAACAAACGTATTGCGCCGAATCGTTTTACCTGGAAAGGTTTGGGAGAAACGCAACCGGTGGCAGATAATAAAACGGAAGAAGGAAGGAGTAAGAACAGGAGGACGGAGATGAAGGTGACGGCGCAGTAGGGGTCTTCTTTTGATTCTTTATTTTCGGATGCTAACGTTTAAAGAGATCCTGACAGAGCTGAATCAGATTGACAACACCTTTATTAATTACAAAGAATAATCATCGCAGAGATCCAATCCGCCGATAAATAAGAGAGAAGATGTTGGAACAAATCTGTCTAACCTGTTGGGACCACTTATTCGCATCCTGCCCACTATCTAAGCTCCCAGATGACCTAATGGACTTTTCCAGGCTAAGTTGCTAAACACGGTGTTGGTCCCTCCGTTGATACGTGATCAATGGAGGTGAAATGGCCGCCATTTGGCAGGGATGCTGGCAGTGAGCGGCCTTGCGCATGGGATCCGATCGGGCGGCATTAAATAATGGAATAGCTTGATTTTTTTATAAAATCTGAATAATTGATATTCTCTTTTGGATTTCAATGAAGGGATGTCCATCTTGATTGTAACTGATCTTAAACGGTATTTGTCCCATAACATCTTGTTTCTTATAAATACTTTTCATTTTCGGAAAAATAAAATCCCTCCTGGAAACAAACAGCAGGGAAGATAACAACCGAAGGTGCTCAATCCTTCATTTATAATTATAGAGGAGATTACATAAAAGTCAAGTCAAAAAACAAAACCGACTCGTATTGAGTCGGCTTTAGCTGTACAAATGTTATTTGTCGGAAGGTTTTTTACGTTTTTTAGATTTAGGTTTCTTCTTTGGGAGAGATGGTTTGACGGGATGCTCTTCCGCATATTTTCTCCAAGCTTCAAAAATCTTTTGTTCTTCAGGGGTTAAATAATCTCGCTCAAGCGTTCTTTTTGTAAACATATAGGGCCTTCGTAATTCTACATCCGTTGAACTAGTCGCCATCAGAACAGGACAACCAAACTTCATGGCATGTTTTGGAAGCATCGTTATCGCTGGTGAGGACTCGCAATCCGTGTAAAAAACGTTATTCAAACTCACATTCAACGAATCAAACTTTTCCAAATACCGATGGTATTTTATGTTATCAATCAGAGTATCGTCAAGTTGTTGCGCCAGACGGGGGCTGTATTTTGCATCTTCATCTTTTATATCAAAAGGATATCCTGTAGTGAGCCTAAAAGTATCATACAAAAAATGTGACCCCATAAGTCGTGCGGTGTCAGAAAAACCAGAATACTCGAATAGTGCCTTCGTTCGATAATCAATAAAAATAACTCTGTCAACCCTAACGGACATCCTTGTTGTATTCTTCTCGGTGCGAATAACAGAGGTGCTAATTTCACGTATTAGCATACTATCAGCTAACCATGACATGGTTTTTCCATAAAAAATGGTGTCTTTACCTTGATTGTAATACTCTCCTACCTCAGTTAGAAACTTGCCTGAGAAGCCTGTCTGTGCTTTTGCAGTAAGACTCGCACTTAAGCAAACAATTATTTTAAGTTGACGATAACATTTAATCATTAGGGGAATAGTTCAGTGTAAATAAATTTACCTTCTTTTTCTATTGGGTACGGGGTTATAAGATGGCTTAGTTTGAACCCCTAAACCAAAATATATGCATTCTGTCCTTGTAACTGATCTTAAACTGTATTTGCCCCATAATAACTTTTTTTTTAAATACTTTTCATTTTTCGGAAAAAATAAAATCCGTCTCCTGGAAACAAACAGGAGGGAAGATAACAACCGAAGGTGCTCAATCTTTCATTTATAATTATAGAGGAGACTCCATAAAAACCCAAGTCAAAAAAACCGACTCATTGCGGAATCGGCTTTATGTGTTCAAATGTTATTCGTCGGAATGTTTTTACGCTTTCCAGATTTAGGTTTCTTCTTTGGGGGAGAGGGTTTGACGGGATGTTCTTCCGCATATTTCCGCCATGCTGCGAAAATTCTCTCTTCATCCTCGGTTAGATAATCACGCAAAAGCATTCGTTTCCTCAACATATACGGTCTTTTCCGGATATTAACTTCGTCTGAACTAGTTGCCATCATAACGGGACAACCAAACTTTCTAGCATGATATGGATATAATGATATTGATGGTTGGCTTTCGCAATCTGCAAAAAAAGTAAAGTAAAGAGTGCCATTTAGGGAATCAATCCGCTCCAAATATCGCTTATACCTGACGCTATCTATTGTAGTATCAGCAAGCTGCCGAGCTTGACGAGGTCCATACTTTACATCTTCATCTCGAATATTAAAAGGATATCCCGTTGTTAGACTAAAAGTATCGTACAGAAAATGGGGCCCCATTAGTCTTGCTGTATCCGACATGTTTGAGTATTCAAAAAGTACCTTCTTCCGATAGTCGATAAAGATAACTCTATCAACACGCACAGATCTTGTAATTTGACCATTAACGTTTTTGTTTACAGACGTGCTGATCTCTTGTATAAGCATGCTATCGGTCTGCCATGAATTCATTATTCCGTAAAAAATAGTATCCTTACCATGATTGAAATATCCTCCCACCTCCGTCGCAAACTTCGCGGAAAATTTATCCTGCGAATTTGCCTTAGTGCAAAGGAAGAAAATAGCAACTATGATTTTTATGTACCTAAGGAATTTGATCATTACGGGAATAATATTGTATAAACAAACTTGCCTTCCTCTTCAATGGGATGAAGTGGCAACCCTAATCCTATCCTAAACCCTTGCACCAAAATGTCAGCGTTTTGTCCACTGTTCTGTAATTCCCAACTTACTTGATGTACTTTCCAGCCGAAATTACTTGTTACAGTACTCGGCCCCTCCGTCGATATATGCTCAATAGAAGTGAAATGGCCGCCGTTTGGTAATGATGAACTTTTTTTGGCCTTGAATTTATCAGTCGAATAAACCTTCCAATCTACCAAAACTGGATCTGTGTAAACTAACCATTTATAATTTGTGCTTACCTGAATTTCTGGATCAGGATCAGGATTTCCGCCACCGCCATCTCCACCACCTGGCAATCCTTCGTTGCAAACACCATTTGGACACAAGGTGGTGCAGGTAGTCCCTAAATATTGCTCCGTAGTGGTAGTTGAACCATCATCGTAAAATGTCGTTGTTACCAAATACCAGTCAGTGCAGCTAGTGTTCTGAGTAGATACCTCACCTGATTGAGTTTGATCCCTGTTATTCCTTCTTTTCACCTCGCCAAAACTGATCTTCTTGCCTCCTGCAAATTTAACTTCATACAAGAGCTTGTCAAAAATAGTCAATAAACTAAACGTCCCGTCAACATTAACATCATTGCAATCCCATACGTTGCCAAGAGTACCCCTGGGTAATGATTTAGTTGAAGACTCGACTTGCATGATATTTCCTTTATAAACGCCTTTACTATTTTCAAATAAGAAAAGGTAGTGATCAAGAATCTTATCGCTCTTGTGAATCATTTTGAAGCTTGAACTCAGAGGAATAATATGTCCACCATTTGGCAAAGACGCCCTTTTTTGGCCTTGAATTTATCGGTCGAAAACACTCATTGCGGAGTCGACTTTAGCTGTTCAAATGTTATTCGTCGGAATGTTTTTTACGCTTTCTAGATTTAGATTTCCTTTTTGGCGAAGAGGGTTTGACGGGATGTTCTTCCGCATATTTTCGCCATGCTGCGAAAACCTTTTGTTCTTCTTGTGTTAAATAATCGCGTTCAAGTGTCCTTGTTGTAAACATATATGGCTTTGCTTGTAGATACGGAGAAAGTGAACCGGTGATAATTGTTATGGGACAACCCAACTTTTCTGCAAGCGTAGGGTAAAAAGTAACACCAGGATTGCTCTGGCAAGAAAGATAAAAAACCAAATATTCTGTTCGGTTCATAGTATCCAGCTTCTGCATGTACCGCTTATATGTCTTATTCTCTATTATGGTATCAGGCAAGCGTACTGTGTCCTTAACACTCTTTCTCGCATCTTCACGCGTTATATCAAAAGGAAAACCAGTTGACAACGAAAAAGTATCATATAAATAATGTGATCCGAGGAGCCTCGCTGTATCTGACATACTAGAGTATTCAAACAGAGTTTTAGATCGGTAGTCCACGAATACATACAACCTCACCATTACAGACCTAGTTGTAACTCCTTTCTTGGTTTTTTCCACAGCGGTGTTAATATCGCTGATGTACATACTATCCGATATCCAATAATGATCGTAGTGATAGAATCCTGTATCTCTGTTTTCTCTGAAATATTCACCTGCTTCTGTTCTAATTTTTCCAGCAAACCTTGCCTGTGCGGTAGCAACAGTACAGAACAAGCAAGTTAGAATGCAGCAAATTGCAATCTTAAGGACTAACTTCATTGCTAGAAAATTTCAGTGAAGATAATCTCTTCTTCTTTAAGGATTTCTTTTGGAAAAATATGTCCCATTTGATAACCAAGAACTAAAATTCCTCCATCTTGGCCATTGTTTTCAATCGCAGAATAAACATTTAAAACCTTCCACCAATAATAATTAATATCTGACTTGGGGCCAACTGTTCTCACATGCTCAATTGAAGTAAAATGTCCCCCGTTTGGTAATGAAGCTCTTTTTTTTGCTTTAATCTTATCTGTTGAGTAGACCCTCCATTCTGGCAGAATTGAATCCTCATAGACTTTCCACGTATAATCCGTGCTTACCTGAATTTCTGGATCTGGGTCTTCACCACCCCCATCTCCACCACCTGGCAGTCCTTCATTACAAACTCCATTTGGACACAAAGTCGTACATGTTGTTCCTAAATATTGCTCCGTAGTGGTAGTGGTGCCATCATCGTAAAATGTCGTTGTTACCAAATACCAGTCAGTGCAGCTAGTGTTCTGAGTAGATACTTCTCCTGATTGATCTCTATTACCCTTGCTTTTCACCTCACCAAAACTGACCTTCTTGCCTCCTGCAAATTTAACTTCATACAAGAGCTTGTCAAAAATAGTCAATAAACTAAACGTCCCATCAACATTAACATCATTGCAATCCCATACTTTGCCAAGAGTACCCCTGGGTAATGATTTAGTTGAAGACTCGACTTGCATGATATTTCCTTTATAAACGCCTTTGCTATTTTCAAATAGAAGAAGATAATGATCAAGAACTTTATCGCTCTTATTGATCATTTTGAAGCTTGAACTCAGAGGAATAATATAAAGAGATTCTCCGTCTTCCAATTTCTCAACGCTGGCTTTCTCGAAAATAAGGCTCTCTTTGATTGCGGATATTCGTCCTAACCTTAGTGGACCCGCGCCAACGCCTTTTGTCTCAAGCCAATCTTCGGCCTTTTGCTTTGATTGAACTTCGAGTTGTCGGTTTAAATTGAGATCGCTTTTGGAACAATTGGTTAAGAACATGGCACAACATGCCAATAGAAAAAGGAAGATTTTTCTTTGCATAAGATGAGGTTTAGGTTTAAAGCATCTTGCCTATAACGATAGACATTTGATACGATGAAAATAGCAGTTTAATCACCACCAACAAAAAATTGAATAGTTAATTGGCCTTTTTTTAAAAAGAGCGAAAATTATAAGTGCTTGCATTTTTTGTCAATTTTCAACCTCGATGAAGTAGGTCGGGGTTAACTATGTCACTTTAAGCATGTAGACAGTTATCACCAAATAACCACCCATGTCATTTTTTTATTAGCAATTTGGAATGGTATTTTCAACCAGAAGCCGCTTAAATGCGGATCGTGATACCCTACACTTTTTCACGGCCTATGATTGACTATAGTATGCTTCGCGGCCGAACATTATCAAAGTTGATTTATTACTCTCTCTAAACTGATTTATTCAATTCAGTTATCTTCTCTAACAACTTTTCTGAATCAGAAAAAAACAATTTTTCGCCGTGAAAACACCTGGGCTTTCATCGCAAGACTGTTTAACTATGTATCTCATTTCAAGTTTCTATGCATGCCGAACTCCTATACCAGATCGCTCTCACCCTCATCCCCAACGTTGGGCCTGTTCAGGCGAAAAACCTTATGGCTCAGCTGGGCTCAGCACGCGCCATCTTCACCTGCCCCATCGATACGCTCAAAAAGATCGAAGGGATCGGTGAGCTGAGGGCGGCTGCCATCAGAAAGTTCAATGACTTCAACCTGGCTGAACAGGAGATGAAGTTCATTCAGCAATACCAGATCAGCCCCTTATTCATCAACGACCCGGCGTACCCGAAGCGGCTGCTGCATTGTTATGACTGTCCTACGCTCCTTTACTACAAAGGCTCGGCAGATCTTAACAATCCAAAGACCATTGCCGTCATTGGTACAAGGACCAATACCGAGTATGGCCGGATCGTTACAGATCAGCTGATCGAAGGCCTGTCCTCACTCGGTATACTGGTGGTAAGCGGACTGGCGCATGGGATCGATGCGATCGCGCATCGGGCGGCATTGAAGAATGGACTACCGACGGTAGGAGTGCTGGCACATGGGCTGAGCCAGGTCTACCCTGCCGGGCATA
Source organism: Terrimonas ginsenosidimutans (assembly GCF_022012415.1). GTDB lineage: Bacteria > Bacteroidota > Bacteroidia > Chitinophagales > Chitinophagaceae > Terrimonas_A > Terrimonas_A ginsenosidimutans. The sequence goes on along the minus strand of NZ_JAKLTR010000018.1, from coordinate 9,728 downwards.
CCAGCCTGGCCCGCGAGATCGTTAAAGAAGGAGGCGGGCTACTCACCGAATTCCGCAGTCCCGCCATCCCGGACAGGCATCAGTTTCCGGCCCGAAACCGCATCGTGGCGGGGATGACGGATGCAACGGTTGTGGTAGAGACAGGTGTCAAAGGCGGAAGTATTATCACGGCTGAGCTGGCGAATGGATACAATCGTGATGTGTTCGCTTTTCCAGGGAAAATCTCAGATCCCAGGAGCGCGGGGTGCAATCACCTGATCCGGTGTAATAAAGCCGGGCTGATCTCTGATGCGGCATCCCTGCTGGAGACCATGAACTGGGGAACCGAAACAAAAATGACGGGGAGGCGATCAGGGCAGAAAGCGATCTTCATCGAGCTGACAAAGGAAGAGCAAGTACTTGCAGATCTGCTCCGGGGGCGGGATGCCGTACATATCGATGAGATCAATCTCAGAAGCGGCTTGCCGAACAGCGTCGTTGCAGCTGCAATATTGAATATGGAACTGCAAAACCTGGTTCTGACACATCCGGGGAAGCGCTACTCGCTGTATTGAAGGTGATCTGCCGGAGCGAATGTGGGCCACGGACCGTTGACCACGGTAGGTCGTTCTACTCGTGATTCCATAGCCTTACTGAAATATTGCGGTTTTTTACGCTTAAAGCAATCGCATGGGGAGATAATGCCGGACGAGTACACGAGACGTGTTTTAAAGTTTGGTCACGCGGTCAGGGTATTCGTTCGAGATCCAATTAAAAGCCATTTTCTAATCAAATGCCTAAAAATTAAATAGTAGTTTTATCGCCATGAAAGCTGTGCGGATCCCCTTCGTTCTTTTTGTATTCGTTGCCCTGCTGACTGCTCATTCTGCTCATTCACAATGCACAGCGCTGGGACAAAATCCGTCGACGGCCTTCCCCGTCTGCGGTACTACTGTTTTCCAGCAAACATCAGTACCTCTCTGCTCCTCACATTCCCTGTATGTTCCCGGTTGCCCTGATGGCGCAGCCTACGAGAACCGAAATCCCTACTGGTATAAATTCACGTGTTACACCGCCGGCTCTTTGGGATTTACCATTACACCTTCCATTCTTGCGGACGACTACGACTGGCAATTATATGATATCACCGGGCTTGATCCCGATGATGTTTACACAAACAGGAATATTGTTGTTACAGGGAACTGGTCGGGGTCATCAGGACCGACCGGTGCTTCCAGCACGGGTGTTAATTTTATCCAGTGTGCTTCAGATCCTGCGACAAATGTCAATACCTTTTCCTCCATGCCGAACCTGGTGGCGGGACACGAATACCTATTGCTTGTAAGCCACTATACCAATAGCCAGAGTGGTTATTCGCTGTCTTTTTCAGGAGGCACTGCCGTGATCACTGATCCGAAGGAACCGCATCTCAGCAAGGTGATCCCGGATTGTGACGGCCGTACACTTACCGTGATCATGAATAAAAAACTCCGTTGCACCTCTCTCAGCGCCGGTGCCGGTCTGGGTTCAGAATTCAGCGTAAGTGCACCAGGCAATACTGTCACTTCGGTAACATCAGCACAATGTATCAACGGATTTGACTTTGACACCCTCACCGTCACGCTGGCCAATCCGCTCCCTCCGGGAGATCACCAACTGGTGATCAATAACGGAACAGATGGCAATACCCTGACGGATATCTGTAACCGCAGCATTCCGCAACTTGAAAGCGTGACTTTCCGCTATGACCCGCCTGTTCCCATTTTTGCCGATAGCATCGGGAAGACAGGCTGTGCGCCCAATCAGATAAAAGTATATTTCCCAAAACGTATAGAGTGTAGCACTATCGCGCCGGACGGAAGTGATTTTACCATAACCGGGCCATCCCCCGTTGCTGTTACAGGTGCACGGGGAGAAAACTGCAGTAACGGAAGAAGCTATGTGATCTTGCTGCAACTGTCTGCCCCTATCGAGGTTGGAGGCAATTATACCGTATTGCTGAAAACAGGAAATGATGGTGGCACCATTACTGATGAGTGCGGCCTTCCCTCTCCCACACACACGAGAAATTTCCAGGCAGCTGATGTAGTTTCGGCTACCTACAATTACACAACACAACTTGGCTGCCGTCAGAACACGCTGTCTTTTTCCCACGATGGCGCTAATAATGTGAACTCGTGGAACTGGAGTTTCAACACCATCAATACGATCACGACGCAGAATCACTCCATTACGTTTCCCGCATCCAGCACCAATACCGTGCAGCTGATCGTGTCCAACGGAGTATGCAGTGATACAGCATCCGAAACGATCGTAATGGACAACGAAGTAAAGACCTCGTTCACCATGGCTCCGATCATTTGCCCTGAAGACCTCCTTGAGATAAAGAACACTTCGGCCGGGCTGGTCGATCAATGGACCTGGACCTTTGGCAATATTGGAAACAGCCAGCTCAAGGATCCCGCACCCGTTAAGTTCCCGGAAACAAATATTGAAGCGACGTATGTTATCAAACTCGTAGCGCAGAATAATTCACTCAATTGTAAAGACAGTACCGTACAGCGGGTAAAGGTGCTGAACAACTGTTTTATCGCAGTACCCTCGGCCTTCACTCCGAATAATGATGGCCTTAACGATTTCCTGTATCCAAACAATGCGATCAAGGCGGAAAACCTCGACTTTAAGATCTTCAACCGCTGGGGGCAGCTGGTCTTTCATTCAAAAGAATGGACGCGTAAGTGGGACGGTAAAGTGAACGGCATCGAACAAGGCACCGGCGTGTATGTATGGATGCTCGAATACACACACAGGGATACAAAGCAGAAAGTTTTTCAGAAGGGGACGACCACACTGATCAGGTAAGTTTGATTGGGGTAAGCTGATTCCGGGTCACTGATCACGGGTGGGAGCATGGGGGCAAGATCCTTTTAAGGGTTGGAAAGCAATAGAGTATGGTTGTCCACGATTTTATTTAAGCATTCCTGCAATGTAGTCCATTAATTCGCGTAATTCGTGTAACGCGCGTATCATGAAACACTACTGCATCATAGTGCTTTTATTTACCTTATTTCTGCCTTTGACCGCGCGGTTGCAGGTGTGCACTACGCTGGGGCAAACTCCTGAAACAGCCTTTCCGGTTTGCGGTTCCAGCGTTTTTACGCAGACAAACGTGCCAATTTGCAGAGGTGGTACCGTACCCGCTCCCTGCGCTGACGGAGGATACCAGGACGTAAATCCTTTTTTTTACCGTTTCAAATGTTTTGCTGCAGGTACTCTTGGTTTTACCATCACCCCTCTGCAGACGACTGATGATTATGACTGGCAGCTTTTTGATATTACCGGGGTGCCGAATGTTCGCGATATCTACTCCAACATCGCTTTATTTGTAGCCTGCAACTGGTCTGGACGTTCTGGTATTACGGGAACAAGTAATAATAACAACGGCCTGATACAATGCGGAGGCAATACCTTTCCTAATTTCAGCAGCATGCCCGGCTTGATAGCCGGCCACGAGTATATTCTCCTGGTCAGTAATTTCAGCGCTTCGCAGCGAGGGTACAACCTTGCATTTTCTGGCGGCACAGCCGTGATCACAGACCCATCACTTCCGGCTCCCGCGGGTGCAGTGATCAACTGTGATGCAAATGAGGTGAGTTTCCGTTTTAATAAAAAAATGCGATGCCACAGCGTTGCGGCGAACGGCACCGATTTCAGGATTTCGGGCGGAGTGGCGATCACCGCGGCGGAAGGCTTTAAATGCTCAGCCAGCTTTGATTTCGATTCGGTACGCCTGACACTCGCATCGCCGTTGCCTCCCGGCAATTATACTGTCACCGTTGCCACAGGCTCGGACGGCAATACGATCCTCGATATCTGTAATACCAGCGTACTCGTAGGGGCCACGGCCACTTTTACTGTTCCTCCAAAGATCCCCTTACCGATGGGTACTGTTGTTCCTCCGGCCTGCACTCCTTCCGTGTTGGTATTTGATCTACCGGAACCCGTACGATGCAATTCGATCGCCGCTAACGGCACGGATTTTATCGTGTCCGGCCCCGGGGCGGTAACAATATCCGGCGCCACAGCCACATGTAACAGTGCAGGGTATACAAACCAGGTGTCCATAGAATTTACATCTCCTGTGGTTTTACCGGGCAATTACCAATTGATCATTCAGCAGGGTACCGATGGAAACACATTAACCGGGGAGTGTAACCGAATGATCGCCGCTGGTCAGGCAGCAGGATTCAACATAGCTCCGCAACCTCCGATCGCCATGGGAACCGTAGTACCTCCATCCTGTGCTCCCCAGACCATCACCTTCAATCTCCCTGAAAAGATCTTCTGCAGTACCATCGCTGCCCAGGGAAGTGATTTCAGGATCACCGGCCCGGCAGCGGTAACGATCACCGGGGCCACCGCCACCTGCGATGCGAACGGGCAGGCTACGGCGATCAGCATTCAGTTATCGGCACCACTTGCTGTAACGGGCAACTACCAACTGCGGGTTGTGAGTGGTTCAGATGGTAATACCCTGATCGGTGATTGCAGCAGGATTTTACCGGCCGGACTAACGACCGGCTTCTTCATTCCCGATGCGCCTTTCACCGCAATGGGTTCTTTCCGAACACCTGGCTGCGCGCCCAACACATTACAACTTGAACTGCCGGCAACGGTACAATGCAGTTCCATTGCATCGGACGGAAGCGATTTCCGCCTTAGTGGCCCATCTCCTGTTACTGTCACAGGTGCAACCGGCAACTGTACTAACGGTCTTAGCCAGTCGATCACGCTTCAGTTATCTGCCGCGATCACACTTGGCGGGAATTACACTATTGAACTGGTAAGGGGAAGCGATGGAAATACCCTGCTTAGCGAATGCTACCGCGAAACCCCGGCGGGCGGTATCACCGGCTTTGCCACTTCAGACACTGTATCCGCAGTGTTCAGCATCGATGTCGATTATGATTGCCTGCAAAATCAATTGCGGCTTGGTCATGATGGTGCGCATGGCGTCAATTCATGGAACTGGACACTGAATGGAACCGGTTTCAGCACGCTGCAGAATGTAACAAGAACGCTATCTTCTTTAAGTCAGAACCAGGTGACGCTGACCGTGTCTAATGGCGTGTGTACAGATACGCATACAGAGCAGATCAATTTCAGCAATAAACTGGTCGCGGCATTTGACCTGCCCGATATGGCCTGCCCTGGTGATAAAATTGAGATCGTAAATAAAAGTTCCGGGCCGGTTACCAACTGGAACTGGACATTCGGATCTACCATTGCTGCCAGCAGCCTGCAGACTCCACCGGCTATTACCTATCCGCTGACGGGAACCGATGCGTTCTACCCGGTAAGACTTACTGTAAGCGATAACAATGGCTGCGAAATATCGCGAACAGAGCAGATCAGGATCCTGGGTAGCTGTGTGATCGGCGTTCCGTCCGCCTTCACTCCCAATAATGATGGAAAGAACGATTACTTCTTCCCACTGAATGCATTTAAAGCCGACCAACTGAACTTCCGCGTCTTTAACCGCTGGGGGCAACTGGTGTTTCATACTACGGACTGGACGAGGAAATGGGACGGTTCGGTGCAGGGAATTCCGCAGGCAACCGGCACCTTTGTATGGATGCTGGATTATGTGCACAAGGATACGAAGGAAAAGGTGAGTCAGAGGGGAACGGTGACGTTGATCAGGTAATGTTATTGGTTAAGGTGGTGTCCTGGGTTTGTTCGATGACCGATGACCGATGGCTGATGGTCGATGACCGATGACCGATGGCAGATTGCCGATAACCGATGGCCGGCCTCCGCAGTTTGATAGTCTCCCAAAATCGGGCATCTCCCAACCAGAGATTCGATAGACACAAGAGATATCCTGTTTGTTGTTTGATTTCGGCCATCGGCCGATGACCATCGGCCATCGATCTGAACAGAAAGGTTCTTTAACTCAGGAACTGGTCCGCGCGTGCGATCCATGGTCCACCATCAATCTCTCCGGATTTTTTTTCAATTGTCCCAATTGCCCTACCTTTGCACATGGCAAGAATAAATTCCCCCTCAGACAAGAACTCCAACAAATTTTTCGGTGAAGGCTTAACATTTGACGATGTGTTACTTATACCAGGTTTTAGCCAGGTATTACCCCGCGATGTCAGCATCCGCACCCGTTTAACCAAAAACATCACGTTGAATTCCCCGTTGCTTTCCGCGGCAATGGATACTGTAACGGAAGCTCCTCTCGCGATGGCACTGGCCCGCGAAGGCGGATTGGGAATCCTGCATAAAAATATGACGATCGAAAAGCAGGCCGACCAGGTGCGTAAGGTAAAACGCAGCGAAAGCGGTCTGATCCTCGACCCTGTCACCCTCCAGGAAGATGCACTCGTTGGCGATGCATTGAGACTGATGAAAGAAAATAAGATCGGCGGAATTCCGATCGTAAGCAAAGACGGCAAACTCGCCGGCATTCTTACTAATCGTGACCTTCGCTTTCAAACAAATGTTAAACTGAAAGTAAGTGAAGTGATGACCAGTTCCAATCTCATCACCGCACCGGAAGGCACCGACCTGAAAAAAGCAGAAAACATTCTCCGCAAATACAAGATCGAAAAACTTCCTGTGGTGAACAGGAGTGGTAAATTGATCGGCCTGATCACTTACCGCGACATACTGCAGGTGACCAGCTTTCCGAACGCAGTGAAAGATTCGTATGGCCGTCTGCTCGTTGGTGCAGGCGTTGGTATCACCAAAGATCTTCTGGACCGTGTAGCTGCACTGCAGCATTCCGGTGTGGATGTGATCGCTCTTGACAGTGCACATGGCCACAGTAAGGGCGTACTGGATGCGCTGAAACAGGTGAAGAAGAACTTTAAAAAGATGAATGTCATTGCCGGTAACGTTGGTACTGCTGCCGGTGCAAAAGCGCTGGCGGAAGCTGGTGCAGACGCTGTGAAAGTAGGTATCGGACCCGGATCTATCTGTACTACAAGGATCGTGGCAGGCGCGGGTGTACCACAGCTTACAGCCGTCATGGAAGCTTATTCTGTATTAAAACAAAAGAACATCCCGATCATCGCTGATGGCGGTATCCGGTATACTGGCGATATGGTAAAAGCGCTTGCAGCAGGTGCTGATTGCGTTATGATGGGCAGCGTATTCGCCGGAACAGAAGAAAGCCCTGGTGAAACGATCATTTACGAAGGCCGTAAATTCAAACAATACCGCGGTATGGGTTCACTTGGCGCCATGGCAACAGGAAGCAGTGACCGCTATTTCCAGGATCCGGAAGATGATGTAAAAAAATTCGTTCCGGAAGGAATCGAAGGCCGTGTTGCCTACAAAGGTTCACTCAAAGAAATCGTTTACCAATATGTTGGCGGCCTCCGAGCCGGTATGGGTTACTGCGGTGCCTCCACCATCGACGAACTCAAAAAAGCACAGTTCGTAAAGATCACCAACGCGGGTATGCGCGAGAGCCATGCGCACGATGTTGACATTACGAAAGAAGCGCCGAACTATAGCAGAAGATAGGCGGCAGGGTGGGATAGTTTAAAGGTTTAATAGTTTAAAGTTTAAAAGTTGTAACAGATCTGTTATAGCATATCGCCAACATTACGGCGTAAAACTTTTAAACCTTAAACTATTAAACTTTTAAACTTTAAAACCTACGAACTATTAAACCTTTAATTCTCATACCTCCAAAACTCTCTTCTCTTTTGAAACGTATAGCAATCGACATGGATGGCGTGCTCGCCGACGTATATCACCAGTTCTTTAAAATGGATGAAGCTGAGTTCGGACAGCGGCGAAAGCTGCAGGATGTGGAAGGGAAACCGGAACGCGAAGGCTTTCCGCATATCATGGAGTATGTGAATACCAAAGGTTTTTTTCGCACCGCGCCATTGATCGCGGGATGCGTTCCCATCGTAAAAGAGATCAATCAGCAATATGATCTGTATATCGTATCGGCAGCGATGGAATTCCCGCTAAGCCTGCCGGAAAAACTTGAATGGCTGGCAGAACATTTTCCTTTTATCACCTGGCAGCAGATTGTTTTTTGCGGATCAAAGCAGATCATCAGGGCTGATATCATGATCGATGACCACTTCCGCAATCTTGATTCCTTCACCGGAGATACAAGTCTGTTATTCTCTCAGCCTCATAACATCCAATCAGATCCGGGCAGACATCAACGGGTAAATAACTGGGAGGAAATTTCGAAGATCCTTTTATAAACAATACAAAAGCAGTGCTGATTTCAGGACTGCTTTTCTTTTTCCCTCCCCACAGCCAGTCCTAACCGCTGATAGTAAAAAGAAAACAGCAATAGCAATACGCCTATGGCGATATAGCAGATGATCTTCTGTAGCGGAGTGAACCGGCCACTATCGATCACCAGCAATTTCAAGAGTGTAAGACCGATCAGTGTTACGGCCGTGAGCCGCACCCATGACTGACGACCAGCAATACCCCAGGCAAAGAGCAGCACTGATACCAGCACCCAAAGTAAGGTTACGAATAATCCATCCCACCGGAGAGAGATCCACAACAACAGTATCATCAATCCCACAATGACCAATCCCCGCTGTAAAAATTTTTCCTTTGGCAGCAAAGCGGTAACGATCAGGGCAGATCCGGCAGTCCAGACTGTTACCATCCCCGACGCCCATACCACATCAAATAAACACAATGAAGCGAGGAAAAGCGCCACATGATTGACCAGTAACTGCTGGGATTCCATAAAACTTAATGGCTGTTTACGTATGATGAGGAACGACATAGCATTAATGCAAAACAGCAGGTAGAACACTATTACAAACAGCAGACCTATCCACTGATCCTGTGATTGATCGGAGCGCATAAAAGCCCAGCCGATCACAAGCGTCCAGGTGATGATCATGGCAAGCTGCCCTACCAGCTTCCATGATCTGCGGAATGAAAGATATACCACACCAATATTGATCAGGAGCATATAGGAAAACAACTGTTCAAATCTGTCGCTGTTTGAGCTGATCAGAAATGGAATACCATAGGCTCCCACCATTCCGATCACCGCAATTTCTTTCCGGTCATATTTTATTGCCGTGAGAATTGTATACACCGTCAGCAGTGCCATGATCGCAAATGCCAGTCCCCCGGAAATGAAATGATAGTAGGTAAAACAGGCATAGGTTGTAAAATAGATCGATGCCATACTTCCGCTGAACAGGATCGCGCTAAAAAAAGTATAGGCTTTTCGTAAACGGACAGAAAGAAGGAACAGTACAATACCGGCCGAATAAGCGAGTACTATGCGCATCATTTCGGAGATCAGCTGGCCATCAATGGCATATTTTACGCCGATGGAAAGTCCGATCACCAATACGATGATACCAACGAGGTGGATCAGTTTCAACCCGATGAAATGTTCGATGCCCTGCGGTTTGCGTTGCTCCGCGTGTGGCGCGGCCTCTTCAGCCTGTATCAGAACAGGCACTCCATGTTGTTCTTTTAACAACCTGAGCTGCTGCTGGAGGTCCCGCAACTGTTGTTGCGAATGCTGGAGGTCTGAAGATAACTGGTGGAGCTGACGCTCCAGGTCATGGATTCTTTCTTCGGCATTCATATGGGCAATATAGAGTTTTTTGGGGGAATGGGGTCGAAGGGCTCTGCTTGCAGTTTTGCCGGGCGGGCAAAGCGCTTTTTCGAGGGGTTGCTTCGAAGACTCTGTTTACGTTTTTTGCCGGAGGGGCAAAGGCCTC
>NZ_JAKLTR010000017.1 GCF_022012415.1 Terrimonas ginsenosidimutans | reverse complement strand
AAACGTAAACAGAGTCTTCGCACCCCCCCAAAAAAAAAGCGCCTTGCCCGCCCGGCAACAACCAAGCATTCAACTCCCTCTCCCAAACTCCTACAAAAACCGCTATAAACTAAAAGCCCCCGGACAAATCTCCGGGGGCTTTTAGTTTATAGAAGAACTCTTCAATTAGCTTTTAACACTCTCGGCCTTAGGCGCCGCCGCCTTCTTCTTACCACTTCCAAGATCAAGCAGCACCGGTGCCGCTACGAACACAGAAGAATAGATACCGGTTACAACACCGATCAGCATCGCAAAGGCAAAACCTCTGGTTACTTCACCACCTACCAGGAACAGGATCAGGATGGTCAGGAACACGGTCAGTGAGGTCATGATCGTACGGCTGAGGGTTTCGTTGATCGCACGGTTGATCGTTTCCGCAAGTGGAGCAGAAGGATAGAGTCTTCTGTCTTCACGGATACGGTCAAAGATGATCACCGTATCGTTCATCGAGAAGCCGATCACCGTCAGCAGGGCTGCGATAAAGTGCTGATCGATCTCCAGTGGGAATGGAACGATACTGCGCGCAAAAGAGAACACTATTAATGTTACGAGTACGTCATGCAGCAATGCGATGATCGTTCCAAGCGAGTATCTCCAGTCACGGAAACGGATGAAGATATAAAGGAAGATCACGAAGATCGCAAATACGGTCGCTTTCACCGCACCTCTTTTCAGGTCGTCAGAGATCGTCGGCAATACTTTTTTGAATGCGATACGGCCAACAGCTGTCTGGCTGTGCTCCGCATTGTCAAAGTTCTCAAATGTATAGTTCGCCGGAAGGTGTTTCTGCAAACCTTCGAACAGCTTTCTTTCAACGATCGAATCAACTTCAGGTCTTGTGTCTTTGATCAGGTAAGGAGTAATGATATCCAGTGTACGGGTATCACTTACTGTTTTGATCTGTGTATTCTCACCATCAAATGTTGCTTTCAGTTCTTCCCGGATCGTCTCGATCTCTTTTGCTACATTCTTGTCGAAACGGACAGTGTAACTACGTCCACCATCGAATTCAACACCATAATCAAATCCGTTGAACAGGGAAATGACACCCAGTACCAGTACAACAAAAGAAATGATATAAGCTGTTTTACGGAATTCGATGAATTTATACTTCGCGTGTTTGAATACACGGGTAGATACATTCGTAAAGTATTTCAGCTCTTTCTTTCTGGCCAGGAAGATATCGCTCACCCAACGGCTCACCATGATACCGCAGAACAGGGAAAGCAACAGACCGAGGATCTGTGTGGTTGCGAAACCTTTTACCGGTCCAAGGCCGAAATAGAACAGGATGATCGCTGTCAGAAGGGTAGTGATGTGACCATCCAGTACAGGAGGCAGGGAACGCTTATAACCTTCAGTGATCGCCTGTTGATAGCTTTTACCGCGGGTCAGCTCTTCCTTGATCCTTTCATAGATAAGTACGTTTGTATCCACGGCCATACCGATGGTCAGTACGAGACCGGCTATACCCGGAGCGGTAAGTGTTGCACCAAGACCCGCCAGTACACCAACGGTGAACAAGAGGTTCAGGATAAGGGCGATGTTAGCGATCCAGCCAGCTGAGTTATAATAGATCAGCATCAGGACGAAGATCACAAAGAAGGAGATCGCGAACGACATCATACCGCCTTTGATCGCTTCAGCACCGAGGGTTGGACCAACTTGTTGTTCTGCGACGATCTTGGCAGGAGCAGGCAGTTTACCGATCTTCAGCATGTTTGCCAGATCCTGTGCTTCTTCCACACTGAATCCGCCGCTGATCTGGGAAGTACCGCCGTCAATTACACCGTTTACATTGGGAGCCGAGTAAACGATATTGTCGAGTACGATCGCAATAGGTTTACCAACGTTCTCACCGGTCATTTTAGCCCAGTCACGTCCACCTGAAGCCGTCATGGTCATACGAACTTCCGGTTTACCGCTCTGATCGAAGTCCATCGCTGCGAAGCTTACCGCATCACCTTCGATCTTCGCGCGCTCACGACCAAAAGTTTTGATCGCATATAAAGGAACGAATTTGTTGAGGTTGTTTTTCTTGTCACGCTCAGCGATCCCGAACATCCAGCTCAGTTGAGCGGGGAAGCTGGCTTTGATCGCAGGAGTGTTCAGGTAAGAACGAACCAGTGCAGTGTCCCTGATAGCAACATAACCGATCGCAGGAGAGAACAGCGGACGTCCGTTCTGGCCTTGTTGAGGAGGAATGAACTGGATATAGTTACCGAGTCTTTTTGTTGCATCCTGCTCGTCTGCAGATGCGATCGCGGCTTTACCTGCTGTATCGGCCGTTTTATCAAACTCAAGGCTTGTATCAACTTTTGCAGTGGCAGATGTATCAACCTTTGTTGTATCAACTGATGCTTTTGCAGTAGTATCTACCGTTTTTCCACCCATCATGTTAAAGAAGATGCCATCTGCTTTAACGATGCTTGCATCAAGTTCGAGGATGTTGTACACTTCCCAGAACTGGAGGTTGGCGGTGGACTGCAGGATCCTTCTTACACGCTCTTTATCCTGGATACCCGGCAGCTCAACAGAGATGATGCCACGGTCACGGTCAGGGTTCACACTTGGTTGTGCGACACCAAACTGATCGATACGCGTACTGATGATACGGAAGGTGTTATCGAAGGCGAATTTTGCCTGCTCCTGCAACACAGAAGCTACTTTGGCATCATTGTCACCAACTTTGATGGTTTCTTTATTTGCAGCAGCAAACAAACCTGACATTTGATTTGCGCCGGCGAGTTTCGTGTATTCTTCTGTGAAGAGAGTGATGAAATTCGCGTCACTGTTACCTTTTCTGACGTTGGCATTTTCCAGCGCCTTCAGGAAGTTAGGGTCTTTGGAGTTGTTCGCCAGTGTTTTCAGCAAGCCTGTCATTTCCACTTCAAGCGTTACGTTGATACCGCCCTGGAGATCGAGACCGAGATTCAGTTCTTCTGATTTTGCTTTCTGGTAGCTGATCGCACCAGTAATGCCATAAGTTACTGTTTCGTCCTTGGTGCTGTCTTTAAGACGGTTCAGCCTCTCATTATACAGTCTGTCCCTTTCTTCGTCTTTCGCTTCAGGATGGTTGACTTTAATGTAGCTGTTGGCACTAGCCTCTAATTTTTTCTCGTGATTACGCACAAACCAGGTGAAAGACAGCTGGTAGAGTGAGTAGATAATAAGCAGGATCGTAAAAAATCGAACCAAACCTTTCAGTTGCATACTTTGTTCATTTACGTTTTTTCGGTTCTTTACTCCGCTATGGCAGGCGGGTAAAGCAGTCAGGGATTTTTAAGGAGGGCAAAGATAATGTTTTAAGGTATACAGTGTTAGAGCATTTATAGAGCTACAGAAAGCCTGTATCTTAATGATTTCCAGACTATTACATATCCTTAATTCACACCCGTGTACAACTTGCTTTTGAAAAGCATCCTGCAGGTTGGTCAGAAAGCTGTATACCAACTGCAAAAAAGGCAGTGAAAAAACAGGGGTATGACATATCACCACCGCTTATCCACATACTTTATCACTTATATCACAATTTGGTTAAACAGTTTTTAAATAATCATTCGATTCGTTCAAATTCCTACATTTGCGTCCGCGTATTCGATAGATAGAGACAAGCTTCGGGAAGAATGTTCAATGGTTCAAAAGTTTAAGAATTTAAAAGTCCTAAGAACCGTACATAACTTTTAAACAGTTAAACATTGAAACTTTAAACCTGCTCCCGCTCAAGTTCAACTCAGATCTTTTATTCATTTACCGTCATAATAACTCAGACATGCAATTATCATCGCTGCTGCAGCGCTTCAATGAACCAGAGACCCTGAAAATGGCTAAACTCGGCCGTGAATTAAGGGCACAGGGGATCGACGTGATCGATCTCAGCTTAGGTGAACCCGATTTTGATACGCCCGAACATATCAAGGAAGCCGCGGTAAAAGCGATCCATGATAACTGGAGCCATTATACACCAGTGCCGGGATATCTCGATCTGCGTGAAGCGATCTGCACAAAGTTCAAACGCGATAATAATCTTGATTACAAGCCAGAGAATATTGTTGTTTCAACCGGAGCAAAACAAAGCCTTGCGAACGTGATCCTTGCGCTCGTTGATGATAATGACGAAGTGCTGATCCCGACTCCTTACTGGGTTACTTACAGCGAACTCGTGAAGATCGCACGTGGCCGTGTGGTAGAGATCAAATCAACAGCGAAATCAGGTTTCAAGATCACTCCAGAGCAACTGGAAGCTGCGATCACCCCGCACACAAAAGTTTTCCTGTTCTCTTCACCCTGTAACCCAAGCGGCGCTGTATACAGCAAGGAAGAACTTGAAGGCCTGGCAAATGTATTCCGCAAACATCCGAACATCCAGATCATCTCTGATGAGATCTATGAGTATATCAACTTCGTAGGATCGCATGAAAGCATTGCGCAGTTCGAAGACATTAAAGACCGCGTCATCATCGTGAATGGCCTGAGTAAAGGTTTTGCAATGACCGGCTGGAGACTTGGTTATATCGCTGCGGATCCTGCCATTGCAAAAGCATGCGAGAAACTTCAGGGACAGTTCACCAGCGGCACATCTTCAATTACCCAGAAAGCGGCTGTTGTTGCCCTGACAACTGATCTCCGTCCGTCAATGGATATGGTAAAAGAATTCACCCGCCGACGTGCACGCGTCATGGAACTGATCAAAGATATCCCGGGTGTTGTATGTTCAGCTCCTGAAGGAGCCTTCTATATCTTCCCGGATATCAGTTACTATTTCGGCAAGTCTGATGGCAAAACAACCATCCATACTTCAGGTGATCTTTGTATGTATTTATTGAACACTGCACACGTTTCTTCTGTAATGGGTGAGGCGTTTGGCGATCCTGATTGTGTGAGATTTTCTTTTGCGAACAGCATGGAGAAGATCGAAGAAGCCTGGGCGAGGATCTCAAAGGCGCTGGCTTCATTGAAATAATGATCGATCAATGAAATGATGATAAATAGAAATCCCCGGCCTGACCGGGGATTTCTATTTATCATCATCCAACTTTTGCAGGACAACAGTCATCATCGGATCTAAGACTATGTTTTTTTATCGTCTATGAGAAGTTGATTTCAACATTAGCCGTGATTTTTGTAAATTGAAATAGATCTACGGGCTGGCATGGGCATCATTTGATGGTTTGAGCAAATCCTTACTAATAGATCATCCTGACGGGATATCTCCCTGATATTATGCGGAAATTCTCCTGATGTTTCCCAGATATTTTCCTGATGTTTTCCTGATGTTAACCTGATGCTGTCCTGATGTTGCCCTGATGTTAGCGAGACTCATATCTAGTCTCTATATAGTGTCTCTCTACTTCCGCTGTACTTCCAACGTACTTTGCTTATATGCTGGCATTAAGAATTGCTCCGCGTCAACTTATCAGGAGGTATACGATCTGCCTCCGGTCAAACAGGTAAACCTGCATTTTTGCAGTACATGCTCAGGTGGACCTCATTCACTGTAAACGGATCGGTGGAAGGCCAGGAGCTTCGCAAGGTTAGACCGAGGTAAGGTTCAAATGATGGCCGGTAAGGAGATTATCAGGGTTGTTTCCATGCTTCGCAGATCAACGCACTCATTGGCGCGATCATTGGCGCGCCGCCAAATTTTTCCGTCAGCTCTTTCTCCAGCTTGATTTTTATCTCTTCTATGGCGGACGGATCATGGGCTCTGATCTCATCGTATACTCCGCCTTTTAAAAGACCAGCTGCCGCTTCTTTCGCTGTCGCAGAAACAGCGTCTAGTTGCTTTTTTTCAATGGACATTTTTGAAAAGCCAGCCTCCTTTAATAATGTTTGTATGCCGGCTTCATCATGCATGGACGTGGGAAGATTATAGGATGCAGGCACCGGCCTGTTCAGATATTTGGCGGCGATGGATCTTGCACAAAAGGATGCCGCATTATTTTCCAGCTTATCCCAGGTGGTAAATAAAAACTGACCTCCGGTCTTTAATACGCGGCTCACTTCTGCAAAGGCTTTTGGTTTATCAGGAACAAACATGTAGCCGAAGCAACAAACAACTACATCGATACTACCATCATCGAATGGAAGTTGCTGCGCATCTATGATCTGCCAGTCGATAGTGGAATCGCGTAATTTCTTTTTAGCGACAGCCAGCATATCCCCGCTGATATCTGACGCGATCAGTTTGGCAGCGGGAGAGATCCTTTCACGGATATGCCGGGTGATACGGCCTGTTCCGGCAGCAATTTCAAGTATAACAGAAGCTTGCGGTATATCAATCCGGTTTGCGATTTCGATAGCATACGGTTCAAAGTAGAACGGACCAAAGAACTGATCATAGTGAATGGCCGTTTCTGCGGGAAGATCAGCAGCCACATTTTTTGTAGAATTGTCACTCATAGATTTCTCGCGTTACAATTATGCATTACTCTTTTGGGCAGTCTGATGGTTAGAGTCAGTATCAAAAGTAAACGAAGCCCGGAAATGCTGATTCAGCTTCTGATCGTCTAGTATACTCCTTTTCGTTCACTGTTGCAAATGCCACCAATTTTTGCTTTATTAGAGTGCTCTATCAAACCCAAAGCTGCGCCGTCAGTCATCAAACTTGCCAAAACCATACCATCCATGAAGACCGCCCATCGCTTCATTGTGGCTTGCCACCAGCGACCAGCTTTGATCTGAGCACCTGATCGAACTCAAAAAAAATCACATGGGACTTGACAGTGTTGAAATACTGATGAAAGTGGAAGATACTTTCGGGATTAAGATCCCCGACCAGGAAGCGCAGCAGATCCTGACGGTGAGAGATTTCCATAGTACAGTATGGCGGCATGTTTCCGGGAGGCATAACAGCATATGCCGGTCACAGAGATTGTTCTATATCCTGCGGAGATCTTTTGCGGAGAAGTTTGAATACCCGCGCAGGAACCGGCGGCAGCAGTATCTGCAGTTTTCAGCAGATACGGATCTTGATCTGCCGGATCTGGTACTGGAGAGATCATGGCAGACGTTATTGACAGGTGTTGGCTTTGCTTCGATCGCCGGCGGTCTGCTCACCTCACTCACCCTGATCTTCTTCTTCAATTACAGCAATTGGATGCTTTTGCTGCCGGTTGCCGGTATTGTTGCTACCTCTTTGTTTTCCGAATTATTGAATCAGAAACGAACGGAGATCAGTAATGGAACGATGAGAGACTTTACACAACAGATACTTGCATTGAATTATAAGAAACTTGCGAAATCAGAAGGAATAAACAGACAGGAAATGGAACTGGTGGTCAACTACATTATTGCGGATAAGGCAGGGCTTGATCTGGAAGAGGTAACCCCAGGGAAAAAGATAGGAGATGATCTGGGAATTGATTAGTTGTAATCAGCGTCTGAAGACTATTCCCGTACCACTAAAGTAACGACTGCAACTGCAGAATTATGGTCACGTCAACTATCACTCAATTCAGGAGAAAGCTTGCCGGCGTCTACGATTAAGACACTATCTCAAAAACTATTAAACAATTAAACTATTAAACCCTTAAACTATTAACCCCTCAAACTTCTCCCTCAACCCCACCACCTGCGGTATCAGCAACTCCTGCTCATCATTCACCACCACAAAATCACACAGTTTCATTTTCACCGTTTCACTGATCTGGCGTTTCATTCTTTGTAAAACATCTTCGCGGGAGATATTGTCACGATGCATGGTACGCAGTATCCGTAATGGAGTAGGGGAGTATACCCCGATGATATAGTCGAGACTGCCGGCAGAACCGCTTTCAAACAGCAAAGCAGCTTCTTTGATCGCGAAAGGAGTTGTCTGCCTGGCCATCCATTGTTCTGAGTCGGCAATGGTGGCGGGATGCGAGATCGAATTAAGCAACGCAAGTTTTTCCGGGTTCCCAAAAACCTGCGAAGAGATATAAGCGCGGTTCAGCAATCCTTCAGCCGTATAGCTTTCATTGCCGAAATGTTTGATCAGGTTTTGCCTGACTTCAGCATTCTCATTCATGACCCGTTTCGCTGCATCGTCTGCGTAATAGACAGGCACGCCAAGCACTTCAAAAATGCGTGCAACGGTGCTTTTACCGCTGCCAATGCCGCCTGTTAAGCCGATCTTGATCATGAGTAGGTAAATTAAAAAGTCAAAAGTAAAAATTACCCCGCTTAACGCCTGAAAGAGTCTTCAACAGTCAAGCGGGGTTAATTTTTACTTTTGACTTTTTAATTTGACTGTTAGGTCTTATTTTTTGTCAGATATAGCAGCCGGTTTGTTCAACGCCGCTGTCCAATCCTGGCTGATAGCCGATTTTTCAATTTTGATATAGCTGCCCGGGCTTACTTCGATGTTCAGGGTGTTGTCTTCCGTGTTAACACGGTTGATCTTTCCGTGAATACCTGCGATAGTAACTACTTTGTCGCCTGGCTGAAGATCTTCAATAAACTTCTTTTGGTTCTTTGCACGTTTTGCCTGGGGGCGGATAAAGAAAAGCCAGAATACAAGGATCATTCCACCAAGGAAGATCAACTGAACTGGAAAACCTCCCTGACCGGCAGGAGTCGCTTGCAAGAAAAAGATCTGATTCATTCTGTTCTAGTTTAGATTTATTCGATTTCTACTTTAAAATTGAGCTGATGCTGCTGCGTTGGTGCAGTAGTGGCATCAACAAAAACTGTTTTCCGCTGTTCGCCTTTTGGGCGGCCGCGACTGTCAAACTTCGCTTTGATCACGCCTTCTTCACCCGGAGCATAAGGCTTCTCTGGCTTTTCAGGAACAGTGCATCCGCAACTTGCATACACATTTGTGATCACCAGGTTCTTATCGCCCGAGTTTTTGAAGCGGAAACTAACTTCTACCGTTTCACCTTCTTTGATCTTTCCCAGATCTTTGAAAGTCGAATCGAGCCATTGAATAGTGGTATAATTTGCTGTATCTTTTTTAGCCGCATCTTTTGCGTCGATGCTCATGGCAGGAGCAGCTTTCTGGTCGGCACTCTGACAGGCAAACAATCCTGCCGCAACAACCAGTAGTATTGATATTTTTTTCATCTGTTAGAATTAAGAGGTGGCAAAGGTAAGTGTAACGGACTAAAGCTGTACAGGATGTCTTCCCTAAGCTTTTTTATAGTCGACCTTATGCATTTTCCCTTCCTGTACCAGTTCTTTATGGATATTATCCAGGATCCCGTTGACGAACTGACCGCTCTGCTGGGTACTGTAGTCTTTTGCGAGATCAATATACTCGTTGATCGTAACCTTTGGAGGAATGGTTTCGAAATAGAGGAATTCGGATACACCCATTTTCATCAGGATCATATCCAGCTGCGCGATCCTTTCAGGATCCCAGTTCTTCAGTTTCGGAACAATGATCTCCTGAAGATGTTCTGCTTTCTCCTGCACGGTACGGAGAAGAGTTCTGGCAAATTCCAGCTTGTCGGCGCTGACCAGTTCGTTGAAATTGTGGATGCCGGGTTTCTGGATATAGGCGGCCAGAAGCTGCACCACCATTTCACCATCATCGCTCCAGTTGGAGAAGTTTTCTTCTATATGGGAAATGAAAGATTCGTTAGCGAGCATCAGATCATTCAGTATAAACTCCATGATCTTTTTTTCGTCAGCTTTTTCTCTGGCCTGTGTAGCTATATATGCCTGATAGGTTGGCGTTGCTACCAGGTTGAGATAGATCTCGCGGACCATATCGGTATTCTCGCCTGGTTTGGGGCGATGGGTGAGTTCAGGCTTTTCTTTGGAAAACTGCTCTTTTAATGCGGGATCTTCCAGCATTTTCCATAACAATTCGTTTCCGGCGATCTTGGTGTTCACATTAAGATCTTCTGCGGATGGTAAATGTTTGCTGGCCCTTTTATGCGCTTCTGTTTCTGCATAGCGCGCCACATCGGTAAGGAACCAGGTGAGATAAACGAGTAACGAACGGGTTTGGTTAAAATGCTGTTGCAGCATTTTCTGCGGCTCCCCGGGTTTCAGGAGTGTTTCCATTGTGTCCAGCGTGTAGAGTGTCTGCATCACTTTTACCCGGATATTTCTTCTACTGATCATTGCTTAAGAACTGTTGAAGCCGCAAAGATAGGAGTTTCCGGCTTCCATTAAACCCACATTTACAGGGTTTGCCCTTTATAGCTGATTTTCCGGCAGATAATTACAATTTTGCCAATCAGATACCATTAGCAGTTTGTAACTTTAAAATCAGTTGAAAGGAACCTGAGAAAGTCAGTTTGGAATTATGCCTGATCTGACTGATCTTATGGCCGCTTTTGTACCCGTTTCATTTACAAGCTATTCGATTTTTTTGTTCATGCAACAACCACCGGATAATATTTCATCATCGCAAACTCCTGCGCCGGATAATGCTGCTGTTCCTTTAGAAGAGATCAATGGTCTTTTCGCCCAATCGCCCGTGGCGATCGGATTGCTCAAAGGACCTGATATGATCATTTCGGCGGCCAATGAGGCCCTGTTGAGTATCCTGGGCTTACCGGGTAATGCAAACGGCCGAAAACTGAAGGACATTCTTCCGCCTACTTTGAGCGAAGGCTTTATTCAAATCGTGAAAAGCGTTTATCAGACCGGGATCGCGTACAGCGATTATGAACACCTGGTAAGACAGCAAAGAAATGGCGTGGTCGAAGAACGATACTACACATTCAATTATAATCCTTATCTCAGCCATGAAGGGCAGGCCACCGGCGTGATCATCACTGCTGTGGAAGTGACGCCGAGGGCGGTTCTCAGTCAACGTGTGGCTGAAAGCGAAACGCATTATAGAAGGCTGATCGAAAATTCGCCGGTCGCCATGTATGCCTGCAATAAAGACGGCTACATTACGCAATTCAATAAAGCAGCGGCACAGCTTTTCGGACGGGAATTCCGGACGGGGGTAGATCGCTGGACAGCCGCCTGGAAGATGACAGGCGAAAATGGTCAGTATATTCCGCCGGAAGATTCACCGATGGCCAGGGCTTTGAGAACGGGAAAGATTCCCGACGAAAGAGAGATCATGCTGCAGAATGCCGATGGCTCTATCCATATTATACTTGATCACCCTCAGCTGTTCCTGAATGAGTCCGGGGAAATTTCCGGCGGCCTCAATGCGATCATTGACATTACCGAGCGTAAGAATGCGGAAAAGAATGCGGCTATTCTCAGCGCGATCATTCATTCAACCGATGATGCGATCATTGGAAAAGATCTTAACGGCACGATCATCAGCTGGAACCCCGCAGCTGTAAAACTATTCGGGTATGCTGAAGAAGAAGTGATCGGAACCCCGGTAACCCGTCTTTTCCCGGCAGACAGGATGGAGGAGGAACCGCATATCATCGAACGGATCAGAAAAGGGGAGCGGATCGAACACTTTGACACGATCAGGATCAAAAAAAGCGGAGAGCCTGTAGAGATCTCCCTCACGATCTCTCCCATCAAAGATGCGGCAGGCCGGATCATAGGCGCTTCGAAGATCGCCCGGGAGATCACCGCACAGAAAGTGTTGTTCAGGGCTTTGCAGGAAAGTGAACAAAAGTTCCGTGAACTCGTGATGCAGGCACCTGTTGGTATTACCATCCTCAAAGGCAGTGATATGGTTGCCGAACTGGCAAATGATACTTATCTCCAGATAGTCGACAGAACAAGGGATGAATTCATTGGAAAAAGCCTTTATGAGTCATTGCCGGAAGTAAGACAGGCTGTGGAGCCTTTGCTGATGGGCATACTTCAAACAGGCATCCCTTATTATGGTAATGAATTCAAGGTAAATATCAAACGGCATGGCAGGGTTGATACGACCTATTTCAATTTTGTGTATCAGCCGTTGAAGGAACTGAATGGAGCCATCACCGGTATCATCGTGGTGGCGAATGAAGTGACAGAACAGGTGGAAGCCAAACACTCTGTTACAGAATCTGCAAAAGAGTTCAGGAGAATGGTCATGCAATCGCCGATCGCCATGACCATCTTCCGCGGGCCTGAATTTGTGATCGAAGTGGCCAATGAAGTACTGCTGAATAATATCTGGCGTCTTTCAGAAGACCAGGTGATGGGACGCAAAGCACTGGAAGTTTTTCCTGAACTGAATGATCAGAAATATGCCGAGCTGCTTCGCCAGGTCAGGCGTACCGGAAAAGCTCATCGTGAGAACGAATCGCTGGCGTTTGTGCAGGGGGCTGATGGCATGAAGAAGTTCTACCTGGATTACGAATACGCGCCGCTTTTTGAAACGGATGGTACGATATCAGGGATCATGATCACCGTGAGTGATGTGACCGAAAAAGTGGAAGCGCGGCATAAAGTGGAAGATGCAGAAGCGCGTCTTCGGCTTGCGGCAGAAGGAACGGGTCTTGCTACCTGGGACCTTAATCTCGTAACCCGCGAGATCATCCATACCCCACGTCTTGCAGAAATATTCGGTTATCCCCGCGATGAACAGGTCTCTCATCAGGTCCTGCGCTCGCGCGTGGTGCAGGAGGATGCGAAGAATATCGTTGAACCGGCATTTGCCCACGCCATGGAAACCGGCACCTATTTTTATGAAGCACGCATCATCAGAAATGATGGTATCGTGAGGTGGATCAAAACAAATGGCTCCGTCATTTTTGATCAGCAGCATAAACCATTGCGGATGCTTGGGACCATCCAGGATGTAACCGAAGAAACAAATGCATCGAGAATACTGGAGGAAAGCGAGCAGCGATTGAACATAGCGCTGGAAGCCACCGAACTTGGTACCTGGGAGCTGAACCTGTTCACACGGCAGCCTACCTACTCGCCCCGCTATTTGCAGATCGTTGGCTTTGGCCCCGGAGAAGAACCGACGCACGCGGAACTTTTGGAACGGATCCATCCGGATGACCGGACCAAGCGCGATCAGGTAATGACGGAAGCACTGAAAACGGGACGGCTCGATCTTGAAATGCGGATCATTACCCGGTCAGGCGAAACCCGCTGGATCAGGGCAAGAGGCAAACTCTTCTATAATAAGAAAGGAGTGGCGGAAAGAATGATGGGTACATTACAGGACATCACAGAGCAAAAGATGGCGTTCATTTCACTGCAGGAAAGTGAAGAACGGTTTAAGCTTGTTGCCGACAGTGCCCCGGTGATGATCTGGATGTCAGGCTCAGATAAGTTCCTCGATTTCTTCAATGCGACCTGGCTTAACTTTACCGGTCATTCCATTGATGAAGAGCGTAGTGAAGGATGGCAGAAATGTGTTCATCCCGATGATCTTGAAAGAGTCGTTACCGCGTATAACCAGGCTTACCGCGATCAGGCTGCTTTTTATACGGAGTACAGGTTGCGCAGGCATGATGGCATTTACCGCTGGATCTCAGATAATGCAGTACCGCGCTACATCAGCGGAAAGTTCATCGGCTTCATCAGCGCCTGTATGGATATTGATGAGGAAAAGAAATTCAACGAACGTCTTCAGCAAAGCGAGCTGTTGTTTAAAACGATATCCAACGTATCACCAGTTGGCCTGTGGATGACTGACGAGAACGGAAGGAATACTTTTGTGAACGATACCTGGATCAAATGGACAGGCATCTCGCATGCTGAATTATATGAGCATGGCTGGTTCCAGACGCTTCTCGAAGCAGACCGCGAAACAGTAATGCATGTATTCCAGCGGAAGCGGGAGCATCGCGATAAATTTGTTGCCGAATATCGGTTTAAAAGAGCAGATGGATCTGTGAGGTGGGCATATTCTGAAGGTTACCCGTATTATGATCAGTCAGGGAATTTTGCCGGTTATGCCGGCTCGATCATGGATATCACCGAGCGCAAGCAGGATGAGATCAGGAAAAATGAATTCCTTGCGGTAGCAAGTCATGAACTGAAAACGCCGATCACATCTATTAAAGCATACACTCAGCTGCTGGCGAGCACTTACCAGAAAACGGATGATGCATTTCTGAAAAATGCACTTACCAAGGTAGAGAACCAGGTGAATAAGATGAGCAAGCTGGTGGGCGATTTCCTGAATCTTTCCAAGATCGAGGCAGACAAGGTGGTATTGCAAAAAGAACTCTTCTCCGTTCAGGAGATCGTGGCGGAAGCTGTGGCAGATATCCAGCTTGTTGCTCCCGCCTATGCCATTTCCCTGCATGCTGAAGCTGATCCGCTTTTTATAAATGCGGACAGGGAGAAGATCATGCAGGTGCTGACCAACCTGCTGAACAATGCGGTGAAGTATTCCCCGGATGAGAAGGAAGTGATGCTTCGTGTATTCCGCGAAGGTGAAGAGGCTGTGGTAACGATCGAGGACAGGGGGATCGGCATCCGGCCCGCTGAATATGAAAAGATCTTCGAACGTTTCTACCGGGCCGATCCGAACAATATACGGGTCTCGGGATTTGGCATAGGATTATATATATCTGCCGAGATCATCCGCCGTCACGGCGGACAGATAGGGGTGAAAGGGAATGAAGAAAAGGGGGCCTGCTTTTATTTCCGTTTACCCGTTGCTGAAAAATAGTATACATTTATCCCCGCAATAAGGTTAGACTGATGAGCAAAAAGATTATTATCTACGACGACGACATGGATCTTCTGGAAGTTTGTGCCCTGATCCTTACAGCCAAAAATTTTGAGGTGGTGATCAGGGATAAGTGCACAGAGATCATCGATGACATCGCAACACATAAACCGGATGTGATCCTGATGGACAACTGGATCCCGGATATCGGAGGTGTTAAAGCGACAAGACTGGTAAAGAATTCGGCTGAATTCAGTCACATTCCCGTGATCTTTTTTACAGCGAACAATAATGTAACGGAGCTGGCTGCGGAAGCTGGGGCGGATTATTCGCTTCAGAAACCGTTTGATATCAGCGAATTGGAGACGATCGTCACAGAAGCGGTGAATAAAAAGGCTTAGCACCGCCGAAAAACGCGCATAAACCGCAAAGGACGCAAAGAAAATTCTCTGCGTCCTTTGCGGTTTCTTTGTGTTAGCTGCAATACCTCATACGCCAATCTGTCTATATTTAACCGCATATTCCAGGCATTCCCGTCAGAAATCACCCTTATTTCCTGCCACTCAATCCCTCCCAAAATGAAAAAATGTCGCTTTTCCGTCAAGTGGCATATTATTCGCGTACCTTCGCCATCCATTTTTTGATAAAAAACAAAACATCAAAAATCAATACAATTATGGCTAAGAAAGTAAACATTACCCCATTGCATGACCGGGTAATTGTGAAAGCTGCGGCGGCTGAAGAAAAAACTGCCGGCGGTATCATCATCCCCGATACAGCTAAAGAGAAACCCCAGCGCGGTGTGGTTGTTGCTGCAGGCCCAGGCAAAAAAGATGAGCCTGTAACCGTAAAAACAGGTGATACTGTTCTTTATGGCAAATACGCCGGAACAGAGATCCAGATCGAAGGTCAGGAATACCTGATCATGAGAGAATCAGACATCCTGGCTATCGTTTAACCAGGGCAATTTGTCTGAAAGTAATTGATAAAAGCATCTCCGCTTTTATTGTAAGAGCTAAAACACAAATACAAAAAATCATAACATGGCAAAGCAACTCTTCTTCGATATTGAAGCAAGAAATAAGATGAAAAAAGGCGTGGATGTGTTGGCCAACGCTGTAAAAGTTACCCTCGGTCCAAAAGGCCGCAACGTGGTAATCGAGAAAAAATTCGGTGCACCGGCTGTTACTAAAGACGGTGTTTCTGTAGCCAAAGAGATCGAACTGGAAGACCCTATCGAAAATATGGGCGCTCAGATGGTGAAAGAAGTAGCGTCTAAAACTGCAGATATCGCAGGTGACGGTACTACCACTGCCACTGTGCTGGCACAGGCTATCATCAGCGAAGGACTGAAAATGGTAGCAGCGGGTTCCAATCCAATGGACCTGAAAAGAGGTATCGACAAAGCAGTTAGCCTGGTTGTTGAAAACCTCCGTGGTCAAAGCCAGACTGTAGGAAGCGACAGCAAAAAGATCCAGCAGGTGGCTACTATCTCTGCCAATAACGATGATACTATCGGTAAACTGATCGCTGAAGCGTTCGGTAAAGTTGGTAAAGAAGGTGTGATCACTGTTGAAGAAGCAAAAGGCACAGACACTACTGTAGAAGTAGTAGAAGGTATGCAATTCGACCGCGGTTATATCTCTCCTTATTTCGTTACGAACAGCGAGAAAATGGAAGCTGAACTGCAGAACCCATACATCCTGATCTACGACAAGAAGATCTCTTCCATGAAGGATATCCTCCACATCCTGGAGAAAGTTGCGCAAAGCGGCCGTCCTTTACTGATCATCTCTGAAGATCTCGAAGGCGAAGCACTCGCTACGCTCGTAGTCAACAAACTGCGCGGTACGATCAAAGTTGCAGCTGTTAAAGCTCCTGGCTTTGGTGACCGTCGTAAAGAAATGCTGAATGATATCGCGATCCTGACTGCAGGTACTGTGATCAGCGAAGAACTTGGTTACAAACTGGAAGATGCTGATCTGACCAAACTCGGACAGGCTTCTTCAGTAACGATCGATAAAGACAATACAACTGTAGTGGGCGGTAAAGGCAAAAAAGCTGAGATCGTTGCACGCGTTAACCAGATCAAAGCTCAGGTAGAAAACACTACTTCTGACTATGATAAGGAAAAACTGCAGGAGCGCCTGGCTAAACTCGCTGGTGGTGTTGCTGTACTGTACGTAGGTGCTGCTACAGAAGTTGAAATGAAAGAGAAAAAAGATCGTGTGGATGATGCGCTTCATGCAACACGCGCTGCGGTTGAAGAAGGTATCGTTCCAGGTGGTGGTATTGCTTACATCCGCGCTATCGAAAGCCTGGAAGCAAAAGTAAGAGGCCAGATCGAAGACGAGCAAACCGGTATGGCTATCGTGAAACGAGCCCTCGAAGAGCCACTGCGCCAGATCGTTGGTAATGCAGGTCTCGAAGGTTCTATCATTATCCAGAAAGTAAAAGAAGGTAAGAACGATTTCGGTTTCAACGCACGTACTGAAGTATACGAGAACCTGCTGAAAGCGGGTGTTATCGATCCTACTAAAGTGACTCGTATCGCTCTCGAAAATGCCGCTTCTATCGCTGGTATGTTGCTCACCACTGAATGTGTGATCGCTGACAAACCTAAAAAAGAAGAAGCTCCGCATTCTCATGGCGCTCCTGATATGGGTGGAATGGGTTACTAATCCTTTGTATCTGAAGGGAGTTCAAAGCAAGGTTTAAAAGGTTTAAAAGTTTAAGGGTTTAAAAGTTTAAAAGTTGTTTAGACATACTACCCTGATTTAAACCAGTATAATCTTAAAGCTCTATAAAAAACCGCCCCGGTCCGGGGCGGTTTTTCCATTGTATCTGAAGGGAGTTCAAAGCAAGGTTTAGAAGGTTTAAAAGTTGTTTCAGACACACAACCCCGATTTAAACCAATATAACCTTAAAGCTCTATAAAAAACCGCCCCGATCCGGGGCGGTTTTTATTTTTAACTATTGAACCTTCAAACCCTTAAACTATTAAACCCTTAAACTTTTAAACTATTAAACTTTTATCCCTCCCATTTCTCCCACTTTCCCTCCCCAGTCCCCGGATTTTCTTTTTTGCGCGGACAGGGAAATATCAATATTTTTAGTTGATAATCCCTAACCAATTTCTGATGTTTATGAGGAAGTTCTACCCGAAAGCATTTTTATTCCTGGTATTGCTGATCTGCTCGTCTGTGCTGTTTGCACAACGTGAATGGAAAGAAGTCAGTGAAAGCGCACTGGGAAAAGATCTGTTCGCAGGCGGCCGTTACAAACCTGTAGCGTATAAAATATTTCAATTGGACGAGCCTGTAATGCAGGAAGCGTTGAAACGTGCTCCCAAAAGAGAACTGGTGGCAGCGGATAAATCAGCCTTTATTATCACCATTCCTAATTCTGACGGAATTCCTGAAAGATTCAGGGCGGTGGAATCCGTTGTGATGGATCCTGTTCTTGCTGCTAAATATCCTGACATCAAGACTTATATTGGCCAGGGTATAGATGATCCGGGTTCTGTTGTTCACTTCGATTTTTCTCCCCGCGGCTTTCACGCCATGGTTCTTAGTGCCGACAAAAAAACGATGTACATTGACCCGGTAGACCGCGATGGTAAATACTATGTGATCTTCTCCCGTAAAGACGTTGTTAACTATAAAAAAGAATTTCGCTGTCTCACTCAGGAATCGGCTGATAATTCAAGTTTTGATGTGCCGGCTCCTCCCGCGGGATCAACCGGCCGTGGTGCAGATGATGCGAAGCTGCGCACCTACCGCCTTGCATTGGGTTGTACCGGTGAATATGCACAGTTCTTCCTCAACGGATCAGAAGCAAACGATGCAGTACGCAGGGCAAAAGTGCTTGCAGCAATGGTAACGTTGATGGTTCGTACAAATGGAATATATGAACGCGACTTCGGTATTCACATGAACCTGATCGCAACTAACGATCTCGTGATCTATCTTGATCCGGTAACTGATCCATGGCCATCCACGTTGAACGGTCAGGCCAATTTGGACGCGGTGATCGGCACAAACAACTATGATATCGGCCACCTGGTACACCGCGAATCAAGCCCGGCCAATAACAATGGTAATGCAGGTTGTATTGCCTGTGTTTGTAAAGAAGGCATGAAAGGAAGAGCTTTTACTTCACATTTTATTCCCGAAGGGGATCCTTTCGTAGTGGATTTTACTACTCATGAAATGGGGCATCAGTTCGGGGCGAACCATACTTTCTCTCATAACTTTGAAGGCTCCGGCGTACAAATGGAACCGGGCAGTGGAAGTACGATCATGGGATATGCCGGGATCACCCCGATGAGTGATGTGCAGGATCATTCTGATGATTATTTTCATGCGGCAAGCATCCAGCAGGTAACTGATTACGTAAAAGGTGCAACAGGTGGCGGATGTGCTGTTGTGACTTCCACAGGCAACAATACCCCCATTGCAATTCCCGGAAATGATTATACTATCCCCAGGGCAACGCCATTCACCCTGACCGGAAGTGGTTCAGATGCGGATCCTGGAGATATACTTACCTATACCTGGGAACAATTTAACTCTGCAACTTCTGCCCAAACCTCGATCAATCCCGGCACAGCAGCCGGACCTTTATTCCGGTCGATGCCATACAGTACTTCACCGAGCCGCACTTTTCCCCAGTTGAGCACAATCCTCAACAATCAGAATGTGGGGACCTGGGAAAAATTGCCAACTATCGGGCGAAACCTGGTCTTCCGTTTAACCGTCAGAGATAATCATCCAGCTGGCGGAAATACACGCGATGCCGATATGCTGCTGGCTGTTGCCGCTAACGCCGGACCATTTGCCGTAACCAGCCCCAATACTGCAGTATCCTGGGGGGCCGGAACTACTCAAACTATCACCTGGAGTGTTAACAATACTAATACTACACCGGTCAGCTGTCTGAATGTAAAAATTTCTATTTCTTATGACGGCGGATTTACTTTCCAGGAATTGGTAGCCAGTACACCCAATGATGGCACGCATAATGTTACTCTTCCGGCGAATACAAGCACAACCGCACGTATTAAAGTGGAAGCTGTGGGAAATATCTTCTTTGATATATCGGATGTAAACTTCGCGATCACCGGACCTGAATTCAATTTCACCACACCAGCTGCTGTAAACGTTACCTGTCAGCAGACCACTTCAAATGTGACGCTCGGTACTACGGCAACACTGGGATTCAATACTCCGGTAACATTGTCGCTGGGACAGAATAATCTCCCGGCAGGTGCAACGATAACGTTTGGCACTAACCCCGTAGCACCTGGTAACACATCGGTTGTTACGTTGAACAATACCAATCTGCTTACAGCAGGCCAGACCTACACTGTCACGATCACGGGTACGGCTGGCGCCATGCAGAAAACGCGGGTGCTGACCTTCAACGTAGAGTCACAGATACCGCCCGCTGTAACAGCGCAGCCGCAGTCTGTATCCACCTGTCTGAACAGCAATACAACTTTGTCCGTGACAGCAACCAATGCAGTGAGCTATCAGTGGCAGGTAAGCGTTGACGGTGGAAATACCTATGCGCCAGCTCCGGGAGTAAATACCGGTACAACTTACACCATTACGTCGGCACAGCTTGCTCAGACAAATAGCCGCTACCGTGTGCAGGTGAATGGTACCTGCTCACAAAGCATCAATTCAAGCGCGGCGATCCTCACGGTAATTGCGCCGGTTGTCGTGTCTGCACAGCCTGCGGGCGTTACGATCTGCGAAACGGGCAATGTGACGTTTACCGCGGCAGGTACAAGTACCATAGCGGTGATCTATCAGTGGCAGGTAAGCACGGATGGCGGTAACTCGTTCGCTAATATCGCCAACGGCGGCGCCTACAGCGGTGCGACTACCGCTACATTAGCCGTTAATAGCGTAACCAGTGCAATGAACAACAACCGCTATCGCGCATTGCTGTCCAATGCCACATGCACGGCAACCACTCCAACGAATGCCGCGACGCTTACGGTGAATGCAAGACCAACCGTACAGCTGACAGCGACACCGCTGACCGATCTGCAGCCCGGGCAGACCACCACCATTAATGCAGCGATCAACCCTGCGCCAATCGGATTCAATATAACCTGGACCCGGAATGACCAGGTGCTTCCTGGAATTACCGGGGTCAGCTACCTGGTGGATTCGGTGGAAGTCGGTAACTATAAAGTGAGCATTGTCAATCCGACAACTGGTTGCAATAATGAATCGAATGTATTGACGATCGGCGCGACAGCCAGCAGTAACCTGTTCATTTATCCGACACCGAATAACGGCACATTTACCGTATCATTCTATAACAGCACCGGGGCAGCGGGCCGCCAGACCCTTGCGATCTACGATACCCGTGGACAGCAGGTCTACAGCACACAGCTCAACGTGAACGGTCCTTATACCCTCCACAGCATCAATCTGAACGGAAAGGCCAGAGGCATCTACTATGTGGTTATAGGCGATGGCTCAGGTAAAAAGATCACCGAAAGCAAGGTGATGATCTACTAAGTCCCAACATACCAACCTGCTATAAGATGCCGCCCGGAATGGGCGGCATTTTTTCGTTGTACGCTGACCGCTGACCCGAGCCTCAGACCCCGCACTAAGCTTATATCTTAACGCCTGTGGATCACTTCGGACAACCGTCAACGGACAACGAACAACGAATCCCTCTTTTTCACATTTATGCCGTACCTTTGCGGCTTCAAAATCAGTAACAATAATGATCAGCGTAAGAGATCTCAAACTGGCCTATGGTAAAAGGGTTTTGTTTGAAGATGTGAATATTAATTTCACAAAAGGGAACTGTTATGGGGTGATTGGAGCAAATGGCGCCGGAAAGAGTACGTTCCTTAAAATATTAAGTGGTGAGATTGAACCTAATAAAGGTTCGATCGATATCACACCGGGAGAGCGCATGGCGATCCTGAAACAGAACCAGTTTGAGTTTGACGAGCAGACGGTACTGAATACTGTAATGATGGGCCACAGCAGGATGTGGAAAGTGGCGCAGGAGCGTGAAGCGATCTATGCCCTGGCTGATTTCACAGAAGAGGATGGCCTGCGTGCAGGTGAACTGGAAGGTGAATTTGGTGAAATGGGTGGATATACTGCCGAGAGCGATGCCGCAATGCTTCTCAGTGAACTGGGTGTAAAAGAAGAGTTTCACCAGGCCTTAATGAAAGATATCCCATCTACCTTCAAAGTGCGTGTATTGCTTGCGCAGGCATTGTTCGGTAATCCGGACATCCTGTTGCTTGATGAGCCTACGAACGGCCTGGATATCGAAACGATCGCGTGGCTGGAAAACTTCCTTGCAGATTATGAGAACATTGTACTCGTAGTGAGCCACGACCGTCACTTCCTTGATGCGGTTTGTACCCACGTTGCCGATGTTGACCGCCAGAAAGTAAAAGTGTTTACAGGTAACTATACATTCTGGTATCAGTCGTCACAGCTGATGGCCCGCCAGGTGAATGATAAAAATAAGAAGGTAGAGGAGAAGCGCCAGGCTTTGATGGACTTCATCGCGCGATTCAGTGCGAACGCATCAAAAAGCAAGCAGGCTACATCCCGTAAGAAAGCGCTCGAAAAACTTACCCTCGAAGAGATCGAACCAAGTTACCGCAAGTATCCGGGTATCATCTTCCAGCAACTGAGAGAAGTAGGCAACCAGATCCTGAACGTGGAGAAGCTTACATCTTCCGTTGATGGCCGTGTGCTTTTCAAAGATGTAACATTTACCGTTAATAAAGGCGATAAGATCGCTTTGCTGAGCCGTGATCCCCTCGCTGTTACTAACTTTTTCGATATCATCAATGCAGAGATGACAGCTGACAGCGGCTCTTATGAGTGGGGCAGTACTGTTACCCACGCCTACCTTCCGCAGGAGAACAGCCAGTACTTTGGCGGTGATGTGAACCTGATGGATTGGTTGCGCCAGTTTGTTCCACCACACGTAACAGATGTGGATGAACCATTCCTGCGTGGCTTCCTTGGCAAGATGTTGTTCAGTGGCGATGATGTATTAAAGAAAACAAACGTTCTCAGTGGCGGTGAAAAAGTGCGCTGTATGCTCAGCCGTATGATGCTGCAGAACCCTAACGTGATCCTGCTCGATCAGCCAACCAACCACCTTGATCTTGAAAGCATTCAAAGTTTCAACGAACAATGTACAGATTATAAGGGCATCGTATTATTGACGAGCCATGACCATACCTTCATGCAAACGGTAGCAAACCGTATCATTGAACTTACTCCCCGTGGCATTATTGATCGCCTGATGACATTCGATGAGTACCTGGCCGATGAGAGAGTGAAAGGGTTGAAGGAGGAGATGTACAAATAAGTGATGGCGATCCTGTCTGACGACGCTTTAGCGAAGTCTGAAAGAGAGGCACCGAATTTAGATATGTTCAAATAATACAGAAGCCTTCTGACATCAGAAGGCTTCTGTATTTTAAACATTTATTGAAGGCATGGTTTGGCAAACAGATCTCTCAGAAGCTTCGTCTGACAGATTTGTCTCTGTTACTTCGCTTTCACATTCACGGCTACCCGTCTGTTCATTGCACGGCCTTCCGCGGTTTCATTATCGGCTGCTGGGTATTTGTCTCCATACCCTTCGGAGCCGGTGAGCTGGGAACGGGAGGCTCCGAGACGTATAAGCTCTGCGGTAATAAAGTCTGCACGTTGTTGGGAGAGGAGCAGGTTTTTTTCTGCATCACCCGTATTGTCAGTATAGCCTCCGATCTTGAACACGGCGTTTGGGAAGGCGCGGAGGATCATCACAAGGTTCTGTAACTGGGTGGAAGAAGACGTTGTCATAACGGTTCCGCCGGTTTTAAAGCGGACGTTGGTGAAGTCAAACCAATTGCCATTTTTCTCATCAATTCTGGCGGAGGAATTAGTAAGGAATTCAACCAGCTTTGCTTCAGTGCTCCATTTACCGGCTTTGAGATCACCGGTATTATTGGGCAGGCTGATCACAATGTCTTCACCCTGATCATAAACAAAGTCACCGGATACAGTGTCGATGATCCCTGTTGATCTGTACGTGGGTGTGGCAACGGCCGGAGGGGCTGCAACAGGAGTATCTACAGCAATGACCGGAATACCCGAAGCCAGTTTTTGCTGGTTACAGCTTCTGCCGCTTAAAAGCCAGATCAGCAGCATGGCCACGAGTAAAGTAGTCAACCAGATCCATGCATTGGTCTTTTTCACTGTCTCTGCCGCTCTGTGGGTTGGGAAAGAAGCGGTGATATGTTCGCCGGACGTGATGATCCCGGGCATGCCAAGTGTGCCGGCAATATCCATTCCCCCAGGAACAGAACCGAGGATCATGGATTGCTGACTTTGGAGAAACGAGCTTAACCCCGCCGCGGTGAGGTTATTTTCCTGCACATATTTTCCCAGTGACCCTAGTGTGGCGGGTGCTGCCATGTTCAGAACGGTGCTTGCGGAAGATGATTTTATACCCGCAAAACCGGCAACTGCATCGGTGATCTTTCCCAGCCTGTCACCAAACAAAGAGCGCAGCCAGCCCATAACCGTGCTGCCAAGTCCCCCGCTTCCCGTATTTCCAAGCAGGCTGTTCATATTACTCCAGGCATTGTTGCCCGCGGCGTCTTTTACTATGGAGAGGAGGGCGGTAGACCCTCCGGAGGCATTTCTGCCCAGCAGGCCCATTAAAACTGCAGGGATGGCCGCCGTAAGCGCTTTGGAGATACCCTGCTCGCTTTCACCTGCGGAACCGGCAGCCTTCGTAATAAGATCCTGTGGGATCATATTCTTCGCGGCATCAATCAGATTGAATGGCATATGAGACCGTTTAAATGATTAAGAGAAGGCGGGCTGGAGGAAAGGGGAAATTGGGTATGCAGTAAGGTAGACGTTTTAAAAAAGAGAGAAAAAAATATTAGTATTCATATTGGTTCGTGGCCAGGGTTTTTGCTGTGTGTTGAACCCTCAGAAGGACGATAGCCTTTGTGCTTTCAGTGACAACATCATCACCAGGCGTCCCGATACCATACCTTGCAGATTGACAACATAGCGGATGCGGAGCGAGCGGGATCCTGCCACCGGACTGGGCTGAAATGATGCATCCCGGCATATCAAGGCCTATTGTTTTCGGCCCTTCCTTACTGTTTGGAGAAGACCACAAAAGGTGTATAGGCTATGAATAACTTTATAGGTGTTTACTCTTGTTTTTCAGAAATGTTCTTGTTAATTTGGTCTTGCGACCATCGCTCTTACCATTGTGATTCTGGGAAATCCATTTCCTTCCTTTACCTGTTAATCCTTCGGGAAAGATCTTATGTCCGGGCCGTAGGTATATTCGAGTAATTGAGTATTCAGGTTGAAACCAGAAGCAAATCGTTAAAGCTTCGTCTGATAAGACGGAGCTTTTTTTTAGTTCGCGGATCTGGCAATCCAAACTGCTCAAAGCTTCCGGGTTCTAAACTCTCAAACTTTTACATTTTCAAACTTCTTTCACCCTATCTTCCGGGAACAATGCCATCAACTCTTTCAAAAAAGATCGGTTTCTGGTCGGCCACCTCGATCATTGCCGGAAGTATTATCGGCTCAGCGGTGTTTATCAAACCGGCCGCAATGGCTGC
Source organism: Terrimonas ginsenosidimutans (assembly GCF_022012415.1). GTDB lineage: Bacteria > Bacteroidota > Bacteroidia > Chitinophagales > Chitinophagaceae > Terrimonas_A > Terrimonas_A ginsenosidimutans. The sequence goes on along the minus strand of NZ_JAKLTR010000017.1, from coordinate 129,824 downwards.
GCAACTCGGGTCGCCCGTATTACTTACAGTAGTGTGGGTAATTGCCGGTCTGCTTTCATTAAGCGGCGCAATGATCTATGCGGAACTTGGGGCCGCAATGCCTGAAACGGGAGGGATCTATGTTTTCTTTCGCAGGATCTTTGGGAACTTTACCGCGTTCCTCTATGGCTGGTCCGCACTCGCAGTGATCAATACAGCGGCAGTTGCAGCAATTGCATTTGTATGTGCGCGTTATGCCAATTACTTTTTGCACCTTCCTTATTTTGATGAATCGACCATTGCTGCTGCGCGATTGCATATTCCGTTGATCGGAGATCTTTTCCCATTGCAGGATATAGGCATAAAATCAGTCGCAGTATTGCTTGTATTGTCATTTACCTGGCTCAACTACAGAAGTGCGAGAGCAGGGAATGGATTCCAGGTGATCTCCACAGTGCTAAAACTGGCGGTGATCGCGATCCTGATCGGCGGCTTGCTCTTCTCCGGTAAAGGGGATGTGGCGAATTTCTTTCATAATAATGCACAGCTTCCGGACAACATGATAGGTGCGATCGTCGTCGCGATGACTGGTGCTTTCTATGCATATGACGGATGGATCAACATTACGTTTGTGGCGGGAGAGATCAAAGATCCGCAAAAGAATATTCCCCGCAGCCTGATCACGGGGATGTTGATCTGTATGATCGTGTATGTATTGATCAACCAGGCGTATCTCTATATCCTGCCGGTTGAGAAAATGAGTACCTCTTCGCTTGTTGCCGCTGATGCGATTGAGGCCGCGTGGGGACATACCGGCGGCCTGGTCATTGCCGTCTTTATTGTGATCTGTACACTGGGAGCGGTCAATGGCAACCTGATGACCACTGCACGGGTGACGTATGCAATGGGACATGACCGGAACTTTTTCCATTGGGCCGGTAAAACACACAAGACTTACCTCACCCCGGGAAACGCACTCTGGCTTCATGCCGCCTGGACCTGTCTTTTTATCATTACGGGATCATTTGATATGCTGGCAGACATGTTCGTATTTGTTACCTGGATCGCATATGCCCTGGGTGCGGTGGGAATATTCATGCTCCGTAAAAAAAAGACAGGAACTACGCTTCCTTATAAATCGTGGGGTTATCCTGTGCTTCCATTTTTATTTATCCTGTTCTCTTTGTTCTATCTAATTGTGACTGTCTGGAATGATATCAGCAATTATATCAATCATCGTCAGCCGGTCATTAACTCATTGCTCGGCCTCTTACTCACCGCGTCAGGTATTCCTCTTTATTTTTATCTGAGAAGAAAAACAAAATAAACTCAACAACTGTTCCCTATCATGCAGGTCGTTAAAGGCGATATTTCGTAAATTGAAAATAAAAAATGAAAACAGTAATAGTGACGGGAGCAACGGGCGGTCTGGGCAAAGCCATAGTCCAGAAGTTCCTGAATGAAGGTGCTACAGTGATTGGGACAACTACCAAAAAAACAGCCACTCCGTTTGATGGTCAGCCGGGCTTTGAAGCCTACACCGTTGATCTTTCCAGTGAAAAGGAAAGCAATGCGTTCATTGCCGCTGTAGTGAAGAAATACCCGGTGATAGACGTCGCGGTACTTACAGCTGGTGGTTTTGCAATGGGTAAGATAGAAGAGACGGGGATGGATGAGATCATGAAGCAGTATGATATCAATTTTACTACTACTTATAATGTCGCAAGAGCGGTGTTCACGCAAATGCTTCTTCAGAAAAGCGGTCGTATCTTTTTAACGGGTTCCAAGCCGGGGCTTGATATGAAACTGGGCAAGGGGATGACGGCCTATGCACTGTCCAAGTCGCTCGTATTCCGTCTCGCCGAACTGATGAATGAAGAAGCCAAAAACACTTCGGTGGTAACGCATGTGATCGTTCCTTCAACAATAGATACAGCGGTAAACAGAAACGCCATGCCGGATGCGGACTTCTCAAAATGGGTGAAGGCGGAAAGCATAGCGGATATTGTTCACACATATTGTGAGCCTTCCTTTGATTCATTGCGTGAAGCGGTGATCAAAGTGTATAATAAATCATGATAAATCCCCTTGGTTCACAAGATTGTGGGGAATTATTACACACAATTACCGGTTCCCGAAGAACGAACAACTGTTACTGGCCCAGTTCCTTGCAGCCTTATTTCTGTGGATTTGTTTCCTCTTTTATGTTTTGTAAAACGTATGCGCAGGCTGATAATGTGTGGAATTAGATACAAGTTAAAATTCCATCATTCATGAGTGGCATGCCTCAAAAGGGTAGTGGCAAACCTTTTGTTTTATCTCCAGCATAAAACTGTACGAATATGAAAACAACAAAGTTATTATTTTGCGGAGCTGTTATGTCTTTATGCTCTCTTGGCGTATACGCTCAAAAATCAACAGCTATCATTAAGGGAGGTGTAAACATTGCAAATGTGTCTAATAAAGATAATGGTGGATACAACGACGCAAATGCTCTTACAACCTGGCAGGCAGGTATCATTGGGGATTTTGAAGTAACAGATTTTTTCGCGATCCAACCGGGTCTGCTTTACACTGGCAAAGGATTAAAATGGCAAAACGGAGAGTCGGGAGATGCAACGTATCAACGTTTACAATTCAACCCGCAATACCTTGAGCTACCTGTTAACCTGGTGTTTAAAACGCCAACAGGTGGTGTTCGGTTCTTTGCAGGTGCTGGTCCATACGTAGCGATGGGAGTAGGTGGTAAATTCAAGGCTGATGGTCTTGTAAACTTTAAGGAAAGCATTCAGTGGTCTGATGATGATCCATTGACAAGCGATGAAGAAGGTGCGGGTGCATTCCGTGCAAAACGTTTTGACTATGGTCTGAATGCCCTGGTTGGTGTGGAAGCAAGCAATCTTGTGATCTCTGCTAACTACGGTCTTGGTCTTGCGAAGATCCAGTCAGGCGCGAACTCGTCAAATGATGATAACAACAAACATCGTGTGCTGAGCTTTACCGTGGGTTATAAATTCTGATAACGCAAATTATACGACACTAATTTCGCGATTCGAATTAGCAATCAGAAAATAAGTAACGAATTAACAGAGCCGGAATTTCCTACTATCAGGAAGATTCCGGCTCTGCGTTTTATAGGCTGGGTAAAAGCTCAGATCGTTTGAAGGGCAATTCGCGAAATTCGCGTATCCCAATTCGCGAAATTCGCGTATCCCAATTTGCGTTTTCTTATCTTGCGCCCCAAATCTAGAACGTATGCGTTGGATCAAATGGATCGGATTGATTGCCGGAGTGCTGCTGATTGGTTCCTGTTTTATGTTATGGGCATCACTGCCTGCAAGAAATATTGCGATCAGCGGGGTAAATGCAGAAGGAACCAGCTTCGGCAAGCCGGGGTATTTTCATCTTTTACTCGGGGGCATATTTCTTATACTTCATTTCATACCGAGGATCTGGGCCAAAAGAACAAATCTTATTGTAGCGGCATTGAACGTTGCCTGGGCAGTAAGAAACTATTTTATCATTACTGTTTGCAGACAGGGTGAGTGCCCTGAGAAACATACAGGTATTTACTTAGTGTTGATCGCGTCAGTTTTAGTGTTGATCGCGGTGTTATTTCCTGATATGAAGCTGCCTCAGCAACCAAAGGCAGAAGCGCCAAAACAGAGCGAAGGTTCAACACTGTAAATTTTTTTACTAAAATCTTTGCAATGTGGATATTTTTTTTCTACATTCGAATCTCAAACCTTCCTCGATCATTCTTCCACTCCCATTGTAAACTATTTCGGAAACTTGCAAGCATCTTCAGAAGTGTAGGATACGTGTATTCAAGCGTATTGCCGTAAAGAATTTTGGTTGATCTGTCAGTAACCGGTTTTATTCCACCGCCTTTTATTTAACGAAATAAATCTGACCGAAAAACCATTCGTATTTCACCGCCCCACTGTAAAGAGGGGCTTTTTTGTGGGCAAAAGGTAGGTGAATGTAGCCATTGCAGGATCATGTTGAAAAGTTGGGGGTGATCTACAAAATGGCCTGGGTTGAAATGTTCCGGATGAGCATCGCTCGCATAAACTTCTGGCGGCCCTTCCACCGTAGCGAAGCGGAGAAGGGAACCTGGGCCAGTCGCTCAAAAGATTTATCGCCCTCAGCGTGTCAGCTTGTCACCATTTTTCACTGCCTAAGATCCCGTCAAACTTTGGACGGCCAAAGGACGACCAAGAGACGGACTAACGACGACCAACAACCATTTCAAAAACACGCGAAGTTTGACCCTGAATGATTATCATCAGTCAACACATCAGCTGGCTTCGCGTGCCAGAATGTCGTATTTAAGGAGCATATATTGCTTCAAGGCGTGCTCACGTTTTTTGTGCCCGATCAGACAGCTATCGCTTAAAAACTTGGGACCGAAGCAAAAGCAAAAACTTTAAACTTTTAAACCATTAAACATTTAAACATTTAAACAACCATCCCACAACTTTTACGCTTGATCCCCATCGCCTGTCAGGCGGTGAACAGTTTGGCCACTCCGAATGCGGCTGCGGCGGCCATTGCGCCAATAATTGTGACCCGTATTGCTCCCTGCCAGGGATTAACGCCGGTGATCCTGCTTTTCAGGAATCCGAATACAAAGAGGCTGATCAAAGTGATCACGGCGGAGACCTGAAGTGCTAGGAGTGGAGTATCTGTAAAAAAATAAGGACTCAATGGTACCAGTCCGCCGGCAGCATAAGATAAGCCGATATTCAGGGCAGCCTTTTTTGCACGCCGGGGATCGGGTTTTTCAAGCCCAAGCTCATATTTCATCATAAAATCCACCCACTGTTTTTTATCTTTTGCGATCTCATCAGCGGCTTTGGTTTGCATTTCTTCGCTTAACCCGATATTGGCGAAAAAGTCTTTTACTTCTTCTTTTTCTTTTTCCGGAACGGTCTCTACTTCTTCTTTTTCTCTTTTCAGTTCTGCGTCATAATGTTCCATTTCTGTTTTGCCGGCGAGATAACCACCCAGCCCCATTGCGATGGAGCCGGCTGCTATTTCCGCAATACCTGCAATGACGATAACGGATGTACCGGAAACGGCGCCGGACAGTCCTGCGGCGAGTGCGAACGGAACAGTAAGTCCATCGCTCATGCCGATCACAACGTCTGTTAAAAAATCACTGTTCCTTAAATGTTTCTCCTGGTGAAATGACTGATCCATACCTGCGGTGCCTCTTAATCGAGGCAATTTAATGATTCAGCGATAATCGCAACACATTCGTTTACCTGTGACTGATTGATGACAAGTGGTGGAGCGAACCTGATCTTATCTCCGTGCGTGGGTTTTGCGAGAAGCCCTTTTTCTTTGAGCTGAAGGCAAAGATCCCATGCCGCATCGGCATTGGCGTGCCTGATCACGATCGCATTCAACAAGCCTTTCCCGCGAATGAGGGAGATATGCGGTGAGTTGAGCGACTGTAATCCGTCTCGAAGCAGTTGTCCCATAGCCGTTGCATTTTCAGCCATGTGTTCATCTTTGAGCACGGTCAGTGCTGCGATCGCTGTAGCACACGCGAGCGGGTTACCCCCATACGTAGAGCCATGTTCGCCAGGTCTGATGGTCAACATAACAGGATCATCGGCCAGTACCGCGCTGACGGGAAGCATTCCTCCACTTAAGGCTTTGCCAAGTATCAGTATATCCGGTCGCACATTTTCATGATCACAGGCCAGCAGCCTGCCGGTACGTGCCAGCCCGGTCTGGATCTCATCGGCCATAAACAGCACATTGGAGTTTTCACAAAGCTGTTTTGCGCGAGCGAGATAACCCTTATCCGGCACTACTACGCCCGCTTCGCCCTGGATCGGTTCAACCAGAAAGCCCGCGATGTTCTTGTTTTCGGCAAGCACTTTTTCGAGAGCATCTGTATCGTTATAGGGAATATGAATAAAACCTGGAAGGTAAGGGCCAAAATGGGTGGTTGAGCTGGGATCTGTACTGAACGAGATTACCCCCGTGGTGCGACCGTGGAAGTTTCCTTCGCATACAACGATCACTGCCCTGCCATCAGGAATACCTTTTACTTCATAGGCCCATTTCCGGCAAAGTTTGATGGCTGTTTCCACCGCTTCGACGCCGGTATTCATGGGAAGCACTTTATCATAGCCAAAGTATCCGGTAACAAATGCAGCGTATTCACCCAGCAGGTCGCTATGGAAAGCGCGGCTTGTAAGGGTCAGACGGCTGGCCTGGCGGGTAAATGCTTCAAGTATGCGTGGATGACAATGCCCCTGGTTAACGGCAGAATAACCGCTCAGGAAATCGAAATAGCGCTTTCCGTCTACGTCCCACATAAAAACACCTTCGCCCCGTTCGAGGACGACAGGGAGCGGGTGGTAATTGTGTGCACCGAATTTTTCTTCCAGTTCAAGATAATGACGTGAAGCCTGGCTAAGGCCGATAATAGATTGCATGTTCGAATAATTAGATAGATCGGGAAATGAATGAGTATGCGAAATGTCTCCCCGGAAGAGCGGGGAGTATGAAGGCTTAACGTCGATGATTCAGCAGATCGAGGTTTCCATCAAGAAAAAAACATATGGTTGAAAGGCGACAGATGACCATAAAAGATTGGTTGCAATATAGAAAAATTGCTGATCAAAACTTATCAGCCTAACAGGAAATCCAGGCTTTCTGCATAATTAACATGTTTCATGTTGTTGGTTTTGGTAATTTACGACCCTAATTGACCATTAATCAACCAATGATGAACTTTACAGCACATAATATCCTGCTGAACAAAGGCCAGACAACCATGGGATCTGATCAGATCCTGCTTGAAAAAAGTGCGATCTGGACCTCGATCGCAAAAACAATCTCTCTTTTACCAGTAAGGAAGACCGGTCACGCATGAGGGCGGTAGACCTTGGCTGTCTTGAAGGCGGGTATTCCGTCGAACTGGCGAAAATGGGCTTTGACACGCTTGGTATTGAAGCAAGGCAGGAGAATATAGACAAATGCAATTTTGTAAAGGAAAATCTCGGTCTGCAGAACCTGCATTTCGCGATGGATGATGTCCGTAACCTGCCTAAATACGACAAATTCGAAGTGAACATCTGCTATGGTCTTCTTTACCATCTGAATGATCCTGTGGCGTTCCTGAAAACTGTCAGCGAGTGTACGACAAAGATCCTTTTACTGAATACACATTTTGCACCGGACCGTGATCTGAGATATGAACTGGGACATTTGAACAGGTATGTGATCGCGCCAATTCAGAAAAGGGCAAAGGCTCTTGCGCCACAACAAAATTATCGTTTGTCGCCGATGACGACCAACGAAGGCTATGCAGGAAGATGGTTCCGTGAGTGGAGTAAAACAGCAGGTAAAGCAAAAATAGAAAAGATGCTTTGGGCGTCTTATAATAATAACCGTTCTTTCTGGTTAAGGAAAAAAGACCAGACAAAGGTGTTGCATGATGTTGGCTTCGGCAGTGTTTTTGAGCAGTTTGATTATACTGGAGATATCGCACCGGATAATTATACCTCACGTCACAGCCGCACCATGTTCGTAGCGATCAAGCACTAATTTTTTTCATACATACCAAACAGAGGTCTGTAATAAGATTATGTTTAAATAAGAAGCAATTACTGCGGTAGTTGCTTTCTTATTTGAAGCCGATATATCTGATCAGATAATGTTCCGGCACTGATATTACGGGATAATGATCATTTGGAAAAAGTCCATAGACGGTGCTTCCGCTTCCGCTCATCGAGGCATAGACAGCTCCGGATCTGTACAGCAGGTCTTTTACCTGTCCAACTTCCGGATGGCGGGTGACCACGCTTTTTTCAAAATCGTTTATTAATACATCTTTCCATTTTTCCACGGGAAGATGAATAAGGTCGCGGATCGATTCCTTAGGTTTTGCGGGTGTGAGCCAGGAAAAAGCCTGACCGGTAGGAACATGGATACCCGGGTTTATTACAACGAATCCGAAGGCCGAAAGATCGATTGCCACCGGTTCGAGGACCTCGCCGCGCCCCGTCGCATAGCAGGGTTTGTTGATAATAAAGAATGGACAATCACTTCCCAGGCGAAGACTGTAATCCAGCAGCTGCTGAACGCTAAGGTTGAGGCCACCCAGTTGATTCAATAATTTGAGGGTAAACGAGGCATCAGCACTACCGCCGCCCAGTCCCGCGCCGGAAGGGATGGCTTTCTGAAGAAAAACAGAAACCGGGGGCAGCCCAGGGAAATCGGCTTTAAGTATTGAATATGCTTTTACGCAAAGATTGTCCTGTAATTCGCCCGCAATATCAAGTCCGCTGCTGTTAAACCGGAAAGACCCGACAGCGGGCAGACGAATGATCTCCAGTGCATCAAAAACGGGCAGGGGATAAAAGCAGGTTTCCAGCTCATGATAGCCGTCATTTCTTTTTTCGGTGATGCGAAGTCCGAGATTGATTTTCGCATTGGGAAAAACGACCACCTTGGAAATTTTAAAGTGAAGAAAACCGGGATTGACGGATCAGCGTTTCTTTTTGCGGCTGTTTATTTCATCGCGGATGGCGATCGCCCTGATATAATCCTCGCTTTCGAGTACATCATTCAGCAATGCGTCCAGCTCTTCGATGCTGAGGGCTTTAAGATCTTCATTTCCGGTATTGCCGGTTTCCTCAACCACCACTTCCTGTTTGGCTTTCTTCTTTTTATTGCCGGTACCGGTATCTTCCATAAGTATACCAGCACTCTCCAGGATGTTTTCGTATGTGTAGATCGGGCAGCCGAACCTGACAGCAAGGGCCAGGGCATCGGAGGTTCTTGAGTCGATCTCTATTGTATCATTTTCAGAAGAACAAACGAGCTTGGAGTAGAAAATACCTTCCTGAAGATCGCAGATGATGATCTCATGGAGATCGATGGTGAAAGCATTTAGGAAATTCTTCATCAGGTCGTGGGTGAGAGGGCGACTTGGGTTCATTTTTTCGAGCGCTACAGCAATAGCTTGCGCCTCAAAGCCACCAATCACAATCGGTAAACGCCGTAACCCATTTACTTCACCCAGCACAACAGCATAGGAATGTGTTTGAGTGATGCTGTGGGATAAGGCGACTATTTCCAGTTCTATTTTCTTCATAAAATATCACACGAAACTAAGGCTTTTTGAGTAAAAAAGCATCCGGCGGGAGGAGGTAAAAAGGAATTAAAAAGTCAAAACTAAAAAGTAAAAAACCTCAAATTGTGGGCTTCACATCTTAAGGTTTTTTCTAATTCTTACTTTTGACTTTCTAATTTATCATGCTTTGATCTTGCGGATCGCTTCAGTCAGTTTTGGAACGACGTCGAACGCGTCACCAACGATACCGTAATCAGCTGCCTTGAAGAAAGGAGCTTCAGGGTCCTTATTGATCACCACGATCACTTTGCTGCGGTTTACGCCGGCCAGGTGCTGGATGGCACCGGAAATGCCAATGGCAATGTACAGGTTTGGTGCGATCGCGATGCCTGTCTGCCCTACGTGCTCGTTATGCGGACGCCAGTGTGCATCGGCTACCGGACGGCTGCAGGCTGTTGCGGCGTGCAATACTTTAGCCAGTTCTTCCACCATGCCCCAGTTTTCAGGACCCTTGAGGCCACGACCCGCACTTACGACTACTTCTGCTTCGGTCAACGGAACTTCACCGCTTGCTTTGGTGCTGCTGATCACTTTTACCCGTGGAGAATCAACTTTTGCCTCAAATGCCGCTACGGTGGCAGTGCCCTCACCCGTCCTGACCGGGTATGCGTTCGGATTCAGTGCAATGATCTTTACCGGTGTCGTAATGCTGATGTTGGCAAATGCCTTGCCTGAGAATACGTTCTTCTTCACGATAAACCCATTGCTGGTATCCGGCAGCGCAACAGCTCCGGAGATAAGACCGGCTTTCAGGCGGGCTGAAAGTCGGGGGGCAATGGATTTACCATCCATATTATTCGGGAAAACGATCACGGTGGCTCCTGTAGAACCTGCAACCTCCGCAATCACTTTTGTATAGAGTTGAGCATCCAGGTGGTCGAGGGCCGGATTACTTACATGATGGATCTTTGAAACACCATATTTACCAAGGGCAGCAAGGTCTTCTTTAGGAGTGCCTAAAACAACACCTTCAGCGCTTGTGCCGAGTTGTTCAGCGAGTTTCGCGCCATAGCTCAGTGCTTCAAGGGATACTTTTTTTACCTGGCCTTCGGCTATATCAACAAATATTAAAACAGACATAGTGCAAGTTTAAAAGTTATGAGTTTAATGTTTTATCGTTTAACAGTTCTGGGTATGATTAACTTTTGAACTATTAAACATCAAAACGACTAGAGGGCTTTTGCTTCTTCGTGAAGTAAGCGTACCAGTTCATCCACATTATCTGCGGGCACGAGTTTTACACCGGCTTTAGCAGGAGGGAGGCCAAAGCTGGTTACGCTTGTGAGCGCTTCAACAGCTACCGGCTCGGATACCTTCAACGGTTTTGTTCTTGCAGCCATGATCCCGCGCATGTTTGGAATGCGTTGTTCCGCCATACCTTTTGCAGCACTTACCACAACAGGGAGATCTACTTCAGCCGTTTCTTCGCCGCCTTCTATCTCACGGGTAATAGTGGCTTTTGTTCCGTTGAGTTCAAATTTGGAAGCAAGGGAGATATAGGGAAAGTCGAGAAGTTCGGCGACCATTCCACCTATTGAAGAACCATTATAATCGATCGTTTCTTTGCCGGTGAAAACAAGATCGTAAGCGCCTTCCTTCGCAATTGAAGCGATCTGCGAAGCAATATAAAAACTATCATGGCTGTCGGCATTTACGCGAAAGGCTTCGTCACCACCCAAAGCAAGTGCTTTACGGATGATCGGTTCAGCATCTGCACCACCAACTGTGACAAGATGCACAATAGTGGATGCGTCTTTTTCTTTCAATTCTATGGCACGTACCAGTGCATACCATTCATCGTAGGGATTGATGATCCATTGAACTCCGCTCGTATCGAATTTCGTGTTGTTGTCAGTGAAAGCTATTTTTGCCGTGGTGTCCGGCGTTTTGCTGATGCAAACTAAGATCTTCATACTGTTGTTTTGAATCGTTAGCTAATAGTTGTTTATGCAACTAAAACAAAGATAAGCGATGAAATTTTAAATCCGGCATTTTCAGTGTCAAATTTTTATTCTGATGGATCGTGTGCAAAAACTGAAAGATTTCCTGCAAAAGACCCCAAATGACAGTTTCCTGCGTCATGCGTTGGCGCTTGAATATATCAAGGCGGGTGATGATAAAGCGGCCCGTGAAGAGTTTGAGGGACTTCTTACGCATGACCCCGGTTATGTGGGTAGTTATTATCATCTTGCAAAGTTGCTGGAGCGGACCGCAACAACCGAAGAGGCCATCGCCGCTTATGAAAAAGGAATAGAACAGGCGAAAAAAGCGGGAGACATGCATGCGTTGGGTGAACTTCGCGGAGCATATGAAGAACTGATCTTTTGATAACGATATTTACTTCCGCAGTGGACGGATCTTCTTACATAACATGAGTTTTATTGAATCATTCAGATCGTTTATAAGCGAACAGGCGCTGTTCACTCCGCAACAACGTTTGTTGCTGGCAGTAAGCGGCGGTCTTGATTCTGTTGTGCTGTGTGAATTATGCAGCCAATGCGGGTATGATTTTGAAATAGCGCATTGTAATTTTCAGCTAAGAGGAGAGGAGAGTAAGAGAGACGAGGAGTTTGTGAGAGCTCTTGCCAACAAGTATAACGTGAAGGTTTGGGTAGAGGCATTCGATACACAGGCATATCTCATTGCCAATAAGCTTTCTGTACAAGAGGCGGCACGCGAGTTGCGTTATGAATGGTTTCACCGGCTGCTTGATACAAGGGAAAACAGACTGGATGTATTGCTCACCGCACATCATCTGGATGATGCGGTTGAAACATCTCTCATGAATTATTTCAAGGGGACAGGTATTGCGGGTCTGAGAAGTATTTTACCGAAGCAAAACAAGACCATACGTCCGTTATTATTTACCGGACGGAAAGAGATCCGCGAATTTGCCGCAGCAAATCAGTTGCAATGGGTAGAGGATAGTTCAAATGCTTCAGACAAATACAGCCGGAATTATCTTCGTCATCATCTGCTTCCTGTTATTCAGCAATTGTATCCAAAGGCGGAAGAAAACATGCGTCGCAATATTCCGCGTTTCCGCGATATTGAACTTTTGTATCAGCAAGCCATCGATAGTCACCGGAAAAAACTGCTGGTACAAAAAGGAGAGGAGGTTCATATTCCGGTGCTGAAATTGCAGAAGGCAATTCCTCTTACTGCGATCGTCTACGAGATCATCAGGCCTTATGGCTTTTCTGCTGCTCAAACGACGGAGGTGATCGCCTTATTGAATAGTGGTTCCGGGAGATATGTGCAATCATCCTCTCACAGGATCATCCGTAACAGGAACTGGCTGATCATCGCTTCGGTAAAGGCGGAGCGCCCTTCACTGATCCTGATCGAAGAGACAGGTAATGTTTCTTTTCCTGCAGGGGAACTAACCATCAGCCGAAATTTTTCATCAGATGGCAAGCCGGATACATCCTCATCATCGGTTGCATATATCGATGCTTCGCTGATACAATTTCCTTTCACCTTACGCCCCTGGAAGAACGGCGATTATTTTTATCCGCTTGGGATGCGGAAGAAGAAAAAACTCGCGCGTTTTTTTATTGATCAAAAGATGTCCTCGATTGAGAAAGAAAATGTTTGGGTTATTGAGAGTGATAAGAGGATTGTTTGGGTGGTGGGGAGGAGACTGGATGATCGTTTTAAAATGAAGGGAGCGGGAGATATAATAAAGATATCACTGGCGTTAAGGAAATAAGGTTCTCGACTGGGAGCGTCGAAGGGCTCTGTTTGGAGTTTGCCGGGCGGGCAAGGGCGCTTTTTTTTCGAGGGGTTGCCGTGAAGACTCTGTTTACATTTTTTGCCGGACGGGCAAGGGCGCTGTTTTTCGACGGGAGGTCGAAGACTCCGTTTACTTTTTTTGCCTTGATGCAAAAAAAGTAACAAAAAAAGATCAAGGCTACGCGCAAATAGCCAGCCCCGCACTCGATGCGGGGGCTAAAAATTATGGGCTGCACCTGGCACTAAAATAAACTCGCCCGTCCAGGCTTAGGATTGATTGGCGTGTTGGGCTCAGACAATATTTTAGCGCCCTCGCCTTCGGCTCGTCGGTTACGCCCATAATTTTTTTAACGCCATTTGCGCTAGGCCGCCCCCTCTTAAAGCAGGCAGGATGCCTTGACATAAATGTAGCCTTACGGTTCTTGTAAGTTTTGTTTTCTGTTATCAGGAATAGTACCACGACAATTTGTAATACAGTAACTGAGATACAACGAACCTTCCTTGCAACCGCCTCTTTATTTCGGAGACTCTGTTTACATTTTTTGCCGGGCGGGCAAGGCGTTTTTTTCGAGGGGTTGCCTCGAAGGGTCCGTTTACTTTTTTTGCCTTGATGCAAAAAAAGTAACAAAAAAAGATCAAGGCTACGCGCAAATGGCTAAAAATTATGGGCTGCACCTGGCACTAAAATAAACTCGCCCGTCCAGGCTTAGGATTGATTGGCGTGTTGGGCTCAGACAATATTTTAGCGCCCTCGCCTTCGGCTCGTCGGTTACGCCCATAATTTTTTTAACGCCATTTGCGCTATGCCGGCCCCCTCTCAAAGCGGGTAGTAGGCCTTTAAAGGAATGTAGCCTCACGGTTCTCGCAGCTTATTTTTTTTAAAATGTATATGATAAGAAGAGTTCACCATCAAACTATGATACAGCTACTGAGTTATAACGAATCTTCCTCGCAAACGAATCCTCCTCCCTCAACGCCCCGGCCTTGGAAAAAATGGCGTTAAGAAAATGGGAGGCTGGCACCGTCTGAGCCACACCCCAGGTGTGCGAAGGCGCCAAAAAACTGTCTGAGCCAGCACGCCAAACGAACTGAAACACTCCTCCGGCGAGTTTTTTTTGGTGCAGGTGACATCCTCCCATTTTTAGCCATTTTTCCCAGCCTTGATCTTTTTTTGTTACTTTTTTTGCATCAAGGCAAAAAAAGTAAACGGAGTCTTCGAGGCAACCCCTCGAAAAAAAAGCGCCCTTGCCCGTCCGGCAAAAAAGTAAACAGAGTCTTCGACCTCCCGTCGAAAAAAAAGCGCCCTTGCCCTTCCGGCAAAAAACGTAAACAGTGTCTTCAAGACAACCTTCGAAAAAAAAGCGCCCCTTGCCCGCCCGGCAAACCGTACAGAACGCCCCAAACTCCTCACCTCAATTTTCAATCCCCCACACCGGCGACTGCCTGCGGCAACTTCACCCACGATCCAGCTAAAAGAAAAACCCTGGCAATCGCCAGGGTTTTTCTTTATTATCTGAACCGTCGTAAGATCTTAATTCTTTAACAGTTTGTGAGAAGCGCCGCCAATGTTCACAAAATAAACACCTTTTGGCAGGGAAGGATCGAGGCGGATCGCGTTTGATCCGGAGATCTCGAAGCTCAGTTGTTTGCCCGCGAGGTTGAAAACGCGGATATTGTTCTTGTTCATGTCAGCAGCTTTTACACCGATCAGTTGAATGTCTTCGTTCAGGAACGGGTTTGGTGCTACACGGACGCTTTGGCCTGCTTTTGCACTGCTGTTGATATACACAACTTTGGAGAAAGAAGTGGTGCCGTCGAAGTCAACCTGTTTCAGGCGATAAAAGCTGACGTCACCTGCTTTGTAGGAAGCATCAGTAAAGCTGTATTTGTTAAGTTCAATGGAGTTAACAGCGCCAGCCACTTCTCCAACTGCAGAGTAGCTTCTTCCATCTGCGCTTTTTTCTACAATGTATTTAGCATTATTGAACTCAAAGGAGGTAGACCATTTCAGCAGAGCGCCACCAGCGGCAGCAACCTCAACAGTGATCGACTCGAATTTTACAGGCAGAATGACTTCCTGTGCAAACTGAACCTGCGTACAGATCTGTCCGCCGACAGTGAGTGATTGAACGCCCGTAATGGGTGCTTTTGCACAATCATAAGGGATGGTAACAGCGCCATTTGGACCGGCTGTACCCTGCGCAACATATCCATCTACGTTCGCGATGCTGACATTCGAGTTAGGGATCGCAAACTGGATATAGATGTAGCACAAACCCTGTAGTTTGTACGGTTGGGCGGTCATGCCCTGAGGACGTGTACACTGCGCGTTAGCGTTAACAGATGCAACGGTAAAAAATAAGACACTAAGTAATCCAAGGGTAAAAATTCTCATACAGTATGACATTTAATGAATGAATTAAAAAATTATTCATTAGGACATTAAGGGCACTCGTTAATGTAGACGCCGGGGAATTTTAACTGCGGAATTTTGTGGGATATCAGAGTACGGGGAGCGGAGCTCAGTAGAAATACTATTAGAAGTATTACGGCGATAAAAGTAGAAAATGTACTTAGTATCTCAAAGCTTTTTGGAGAATGTTTTTAAAAAGGCCCGTAAAAAGCACTCTAAATTAGTTGATTATCAACGTTATTTGTGCCCAAAAAATATTAGGAATCAGTAACGCTCAGATTGGATTTATTTGTTGAAATAGTATTCGATGCCTCGTATACAGTAGGCAATAGCGTCAAAATCGGCGACAAGTTTGCCTACAATGATCACGAAGGCCAGGCCAAACAAAGCGCCAAAGATATGAGCTGAATGGTTTATGTTATCTCTCCCACGACGCTCCATTGCGATCGAGATCAAGATATATAGAGGAGCGAATACAAAGCCTGGAATGCGAACAAAAGGAATAAATATAAGCCCAACTTCACTATACGGAGCGAGAAGGAGGCCGGCAAATATAACAGCACTCACTGCACCGGAGGCGCCCAGGCTTCTGTAGTGATAATCGTCCTTATGCTTTACAAAAGTCGGAATAAGACACACTCCCAGCGCCAGTACATACATCAGCAGGTAGATGGCTTTGCCTGAATTTCCAAATATCGCAACAAATTGTGATTCCACCGCTCCGCCGAACATATAAAGAGCAAGCATATTAAAGATGAGATGCGTCCAGTCTGCGTGTATGAGCCCACAACTGAAAAAACGATACCATTGTTTCCTGCGGGTAACTGCCGGTGGGTAGAATATCAGATCTTCAATGATTTTCTGATTATTAAAGGCTGTGATAGAAACAATACATGTTACTATGACGATGATAAGAGTTAAAGTGAATTGCATGGCTGTCCGTTACTTTCAGTGCTCAAGATAATCGTTTTACTTTAAGCAGCCGCGCTTCGCTTACTTATGATGATACTTTTCATTGCGCAGGATCGTGCAGGCGCGATAAACCTGTTCTGCAAGGATAAGTCTGACCAGCTGATGCGGAAATACGAGCTTGGATAGGCTCCAGCTGAGACTGGCCCGTTTCATTACTGCTTCATCAATGCCAAAGGCACCGCCGATAAGAAATACAACTTTCTTTGATCCGGCATTCGCGCGGGATTGAAGAAAATCGGCCAGCCCTTCTGAAGAAAGCTGTTTACCGCGTTCATCCAGCGCCACCAGGAAATCATCTTTATCAAGGCGTTCAAGAATGATCTCCCCTTCTTTTTTCTTGAGGTCCGTTTCACTCAGCATGCCGGCATTCTTTAGCGGAGGTATGATCAACCAGTCAACCTTGAAATAATTGGAGATGCGTTTCGTGAAATCTTCAACACCGCTCCTGACATACGGTTCATGATTCTTTCCGATCGACCAGAGTTCTATGCGCATGGGAGGAAATAAAAGTTTAAAAGTTTACGGGTTTAAAATGTTCAATGGTTTTAAAGTCTGATGTGTAAGGCTGGCCCCGAACATTAAACTTTAAAACCATTGAACGTTAAAACTATCCTTAGAACGCTTTCTTCGTTGGTTCTTCTTTTATCTGTACTTCGGTTACGGGACCGTATTTTTCAGCGATCTTTTTAATATCAGCAGATTTGCCTACCAGGACGAACTGGAGTTTATCCTGCGGGAAATATGTTTTGATGATGGATTTTGCTTTATCAAGCGTAAGTCCATCTACATTCTTCTGGAAGTTGTTGATGAAAGATTCATCAAACTTGTACCAGTACATCTGTGTGAGCAGACCGGCGAGCTGACCGCTTGTTTCGTATCTCGGAGGGAACTGCCCCTTTACATAGTTCTTAGCAGAAGCAAGAGATGTATCATCAACACCCTGTTCGTGAAGTTTTTTCAATACTTCGAGCGCTTTATCGATAGCGGGTTCCGTTGTTTTGCCTGCTGTAAAAGTTGAAATAGCGAATGTGCCGCCGTTTTTCAGCGCAGCGAAGCGGCTGTTAGCTCCGTACGTAAGACCGGAGTTCACACGCAGCTCATCGTTCAGCATTGAAGTGAAACGACCGCCAAAAAGTGTATTGATCACTTCTACGGCAACATAGTCAGGATTGTTCCTCGCGATACCCTGTGAGCCGATAAGAAATGTAGTTTCCTTTGCGTCATCTTTATTTACCAGCAGTACTTTGTTGCCTGTTGCTTTAGTGATCGGTTTGGCAGCAAGATTCGCATTGTCCTGCTTGCCTTTCGCCCAGCCGGAGAACACTTTTGTGACGAGTGCTTTCATCTCTTTGCTGTTGAAATCGCCAACAATAGAGATCGCCGATCCATTAGGGATATAGTTCGCTGAATAGAATTGTTTAAGATCAGTTGTGGAAAGAGTTGTTACAGATCCAACTGTCCCGCTGATTATGTTTCCGTAAACGTGGTCACCGTAAATGAGTTTATCAAAATAAGAACCGATCACATTGCGCGGGCTTTCTTTTGCCTGTTCCAGTCTGAGCAATGCTCTTCTTTTTTCTTTGGTGAATTCAGCCGTATCAAAAACAGGAGCTGTGAGGAGGTCGTTGATGATATCAAGCACGAGGTCTTTATCTTTTGCCGCGAATTGGGCGGATAGGCCAGCTGACTCTTTGGAAGCATACGTTGAAACGGAAGCGCCGATGAAGTCGAGCTCCTCATCCATTTTCGCTTTTGGGTATTTCTTCGTACCATGTTTCAGGGCGGTGGCTGTCAGGGACGCAAGGCCGCCTTTTTCTCCGTCATAAATGGCACCGGCAGGTAGGATGGCGGATACGCTGACCATAGGCACATCATGTTGTTCCATCAGGTAAACGGTCAGGCCGTTCTTCAGCGTGAACTGCTGATAGGAGGGCAGTTTATAGTCCTGCGCATTCACCACCAGGCCTATCATGCAGGCCAGTGAGAAAGCAAGGGATCGAATATAGATTGATTGTTTCATTTGTGTTTGTTTGTAATGTTAGCTGAGAAATGTTCCTGCTTACTCTGCAGTGTTAGATTTAAGGATACCAACGGTACGCGTTGTTTTCCTGAAATAGGCGTTGGCTACGCGCTTGATATCATCTGCGGTTACTTTGTTATAACGATCAGGAGCTTCAAACATCTTTTTATAATCGCCGAAGAAAACTTCGTAAGTACCGATATTGTTCGATTTACCGTCGATGGTTTGCACCTGGTTATAGAACTCTATCAGTTTCTGGTTTTTCACTTTCTGAAGTTCTTTATCTGTCACACCACCGGTTTTGATCTTTTCCAGCTCTTCATAGATCGCATTTTCAAGATCTGTTTCCTTGATACCTTTTGCCGCAATCGCGCTGATGTCAAACGTGGTAGGATCGAAGCTCTCTCCATAAGAAGCAGAGATCGTTGTAGCGAGCTGCTTATTGTCAACCAGTGCAGCATACAGGCGTGACGATTTTCCTGAGCTGAGAATATCGCTCAGCAATACCAGGGCATAGTAGTCATCATGTTTTGCTTCCGGTGCTTTGTAAACGATATTCAGATAAGGAGTGGCAACATCTTTTTGAACAAGGATCCTTCTTTCCCCTGTTTGTACCGGTTCAACCTGGTGAACTTTGGGCGGTTCAGGCTGAGCAGGGATCGGTTCAAGATATTTTTCAGCGAGTGCTTTGATATTTTCTGTTTTGATCGCGCCGGACATTACGACAACGCAGTTATTTGGTGCGTAATATGTTTTGAAGTAGCGTTCAAGGTCAGTCTGTTTCCAGTTCTTCATATCATCTTCATAGCCGATCACCGGCCAGTGATAGGGGTGTTCCTGGAATGCCTGCGCAGTTACGGCTTCGCCAAGTGTGCGCCAGGGAGAGTTTTCCAGTCCCGTGCTTCTTTCGCTCAGCACCACACCTCTTTCGCTTTCCACCATTTTCGGGTCGATGCTGAGGCTGGAGATGCGGTCGCCTTCCAGATCGAAGATGGTTTCTGTTGCTGAAGCGGGAAACCAGTTGGTATACACGGTCACATCTGACCGGGTGTAAGCGTTATTTGCACCGCCATTGAATTCCATTGTGCGGTCGAATTGTTTTGGGCCGTATTTTTTTGCACCGTTGAACATCATATGTTCAAAAAAGTGGGAGAGGCCAGTGATGCCCTGGTATTCGTTTCTCGATCCGACACGATAGAAAAGATACATATTCGCATTGGGAATAGAATAGTCTTCCACAACGAGGAATTTCATGCCGTTCTTCAGTGTAAAGCTTTTTACATCGTCCGCTTTTATTTGCGCCTGGGACACAACACCCAGCAGCAAACAGACGGGAAGCAGGATTTTTTTCATATTTGTGCTTGTAATTATAGCGATAAAGCTAAGGAATGAGCCGATTGAATGCGGTACCGTTCAAAAAAAAGGCGGAAATGGGCGGCGCCTGGCAGTACAGACGGCTATTGACCGAAATACCGCCGGATAACAGCTGTCAGGAGCTGAAGCATCTGCAGAAGCTGAAAACAAGCCTCATAAATATTCGCCCTATTCCGACCGCAGGCTTTTGACCGGATTGGTCATTGCCGCTTTCACCGATTGAAAAGTAACGGTGAATAGCGTCAGCATAATAATAGATATGCCTGCAATGATGAATATGTAGGGATTGATAGTTATGCGATATGCAAAGTTTTGAAGCCAGGTGCTCATGATCCACCAGGACAAAGGAAAAGCAATGATCAATGAAATAAGGATCAGCCGGAGGAAGTCGGTCGATAGCATGGCCGTAATATTTGCTACGGAGGCTCCCACGACTTTGCGTACACCGATCTCCTTTCTTCTTTTTTGAGCGGAGAAAGCCGCCAGACCAAAAAGACCAAGGCAGGAGATGATAATGGCCAGCCCCGCAAAGTACCTGGAAAGAGCGGATACGCGTGATTCTGACTCATACTGTTTTTGAAATGCCTCGTCCAGCAGGCTATAGGTAAACGGAAAACCCGGATTGAATTTGGTATACAACTCCTCCATGGACCTGATCGCCTCCTGCATCTTACCTGTCTCTACGCTGGCGATAATTGTATTCCCTCCGTATAAGAACAGGTAAGCCGGCTTGATCGGCTCATGTAATGACTCAAAATGAAAATCTTTCACTACTCCGATGATCTGTACATCCTTGCCAAAACGGCGAATGGTTTTCCCGACGGGATCTTTCAGCCCCATCCTTTTAACAGCCGTTTCATTCAGGACAATGTTTGAGGAATCATTACCGAATTTTTTTGAAAAAGTTCTTCCTTCTGAAAGTTGCATACCCATCGTCTCCACAAAATCATAATCCACCTCAAATGCGTCAAAGAAGATCTCCGGCTGAGGCTCTTTTCCTGCCCACTCCATCCCGGAATGATTATATCCACGCCCCACGATTTTGTGGTAAGTTGAGCTGGCGTTAATGACTCCGCCGATCTTTTTGAGCGCTTCAATAAAAACAGTCTCTTTCCCCTTGATGGCACCTTCTGCGGAGAACCGGACGATATTGTTTTTATTATAACCTGTATCTTTCGATTGAATAAATTGTATTTGCTGGTAGATCACCATTACTGCGACGATCAAAACTGTCGATAAAGTAAATTGAAAAACGACAAGACCTTTCCTGGAAAGCACTTCGCCGACCGAGCTTCCTATTTTTCCTTTTAAGACATTAAGCGGGTTGAATTTTGAAAGGTATAATGCCGGGTAGCATCCTGCGAGCAAGCCGGTGGCGACGATAATTAATATGAATGAGAGCAGGAGGTCTGGTGTTAAATGAAAAGAGATCTGCTTGCCGGTGATCTGATTAAATGCCGGGATCAGCAGGGAAACGAAAAACAAGGCAAATGCAGCCGCAAGCAGTGTTAACAGCAGTGATTCTGTAAGAAACTGAAAGATCAGTTGCGGTCTTCGTGCGCCGACCACCTTCTTTATTCCAATTTCCTTTAGACGCCTGGATGCTTTAGCAGTGCTAAGGTTCATGAAGTTGATACATGCCACACTCAGAATGAAGAGTGCCAGTAAAGAAAACAGCTTCACGTAGCCGATCTTGCCGCTATCGCCGGCTTTTCCTGAATTCAGGCCATACAGATAGGCATCAGAAAACCGGGTTGCGAGCACTTTTCTTGAGGCATTCCCCGTACTGCGTGTGATTATATCTGCGACATTCCTGTTGAATATTTGTATATCTGTATTGCGATTGAGCAGCACGTAACAGAGAGGGCCTGAATGATCCCACAGATTTACCCATTCTTTTATACTTTTGAAATAATCAAACGGTAAAACGAAATCAAATTGCTGTGAAGACTGTGCCGGCACTTTCTCAAAGACTCCGGAAACAAAGAAGGTGGTATCCTGGTCGAAACGAACAGGGCGCCCGGTTACATTGGTTGTTTGCCCAAAAAGCTTTTGGGCAAGTTCGTCAGAGATAACGATCGAGTTTTTATTTTCGAGGACCTGGCTTTTATTTCCTTCGATAAGTTTGAAAGAGAAAATATTGAAATAATCTTTTCCTGCATATTGGCCGGTGGCTTTAATATTTTTTTCGTCAGCGGAGAGCGTGTATTGGGGAAACCAGTCCGGAGGCGCAACTGCTGCTGCGTAGTCAACTCCCCGTACCTGCTTTGCGACCGCATCTGCCAGCAGTCCCGATGACTGCGCAGAGGCAGTACTCTCATCGCCTGCTTTGAATTCCATCAACTGATAAAGCCGCTCATCGCTGTTAAAGAATTTGTCGTATTTCAGCTCATCATCTATCCATAAAAAAATCAGAATGGCGCAGGTCAGTCCCGTTGCCAGTCCAAACACATTTATCAATGCAAATTGTTTGTCTTTTAAAAGGTTTCTCCAGGCAATCTTGAGGTTTGTGCGGAACATAGATGAGTTATTGATTGGTTTGGTGAAGCATCATCATATCCGGGTATCGGGGGAATAATTTCCAATAGCTTCTCTATTAAAAATATATGCAGGAGAATACAGTTAAATATATGCCAGTAAATTAAAGATTGATAACCTTCCTGTTAAGTCCGGGACGATTGGATGGATGTCCGGTTTCGGTACAATATGTGCCCGGTTTTGTGACAGGATCGTATGTATTACGGATGAATTTTAGAAAGAACAATGCCCGGCTGGATATTTCGGATCAGGAACAAAGGTTGGGGGAAAAGAGGGATCAAGTTGAAAAGTTGGGGGGTGATCTACAAAATGGCCTGGGTCGAAATGTTCCGGATGAGCATCGCTCGCATAAACTTCTGGCGGCCCTTCCACCGTAGCGAAGCGGAGAAGGGAACCCAGGCCAGTCGCTCAAAAGATTTATCACCCTCAGCGTGTCAGCTTGTCACCATTTTTCACTGCCTAAAATCCCGTCAAACTTTGGACGGCCAAAGGACGACCAAGAGACGGACTAACGACGACCAACAAGCATTGCAAAAACACGTAGAATTTGACCCTGAATGATTCTCATCAGTCAACACAACAGCTGGCTTCGCGTGCCAGAATGTCGTATCTAAGGAGCTATATCGCTTCTTAAAAACTTGTAAGTGGACAAGTGATAATAACCCGTTTGCAGAATACCGGCAAGCCTGATTACATCAGGCGAGGGACCGAAACAAAAGCAAAAACTTTAAACTTTTAAACCATTAAACATTTAAACAACCATCCCACAACTTTTACGCTTGATCCGATATTTCCGTAAAGTGGCAGTATTGATCAGGAGCTGTATTCAGTGAAGGTATGAGCATTAAAAAAGCTTCACATTTCTGTGAAGCCTTTTAGTGTGACCGCGTCAGGATTCAAACCTGAAACCTTCTGATCCGTAGTCAGATGCTCTATTCAGTTGAGCTACGCAGCCAAACGGACGGCAAAAGTAAAGGAAAATAGATTCACTGCAAAAAGATTGGCAAAAAAAGTGAAAGTTTTTTTCAAAAAAAATGCATCGCCGGTCATGATCAGGACCGGCGATGCAAATCCTGCTTACTCAATGATACTCATAACGGTTGATCATAATCTTTCCGCAGCAATTCTCACGGCATCTTTATATGTTTTTCCTTCCTTCAATGCAGATTCGATGGCTTCAATGATCACCGGCAGGTAAATAAATTTCCTGTTTTCTGTATAGTTTTTCAGCAGATCATTCGCAGCATTTGTTCTACCCATTCTTTCCGCGATCATTACTTCCCCGGCACGCACAAAATGCTCGGTGACGCAGCTTTTCCAGGTGGTATAACCCTGCTTATCCATTGCTTCCCGAATAGGTTCAAAATGTGACCTGGAGGAAAGGATCAGTGAGTCGGGTAATGCGGCGACAACAGGATTAGCGAAAGAATGTCCGAACTCATGTACACTTAGCTCGAGAATATGCTGCGGATTGTTATAACCCAGGCTGATCGGGGTGTTTCGGTTGATCTGCTGTACTGCGAACGGGCCGAATAAATTGAATACAGCGGTTCCGTCTGCGCGATTTAATTTTAATCCGAATGCCATTCCGGAAGGGATGGTAAGGCTGGGCATTATTGTATATTCCGTAAAGCGTTTACCATAAAACTGCTCCATTGCGGCGATCGATCCTTTTGGCGGTAATGCCGACCTGATCTCTTTAAGCGTTTGCTGATAATACGCTGCCGCATCAACGTAGTATTTCTCAAAAGACATCTTTTTAAAGACACTGTTAAGTGCGTTGAGAAAAATGGATGCCTGACGTGCCGCTTCAAGGCTATCCCTGCCGGGAGCGAATTCTTCGATCGAGCGATAGCTGATACCGTTGTGCATAGCTGCCGCCGGAAACGGAGCTACATTCATCAATAAGGGAAAGATATCGGTGGACTGGAGATTCTCCATAAAGCCGGCGGCGGTTTTCAGATCTGCATCATCACGGAAAGCGTGGTATTTTTCTGTGAGTGCGATATCATACCGGAACCAGTCCTTCTTCAACTGACCATTATTCATTTTCGCGCCGGGCGCCAGCGCATCATCAGCCATTGATCCTATAAAAAATATGAACCCGGCAAATTCTGTATTGTGATCAAACCGGATATGGATCTCGCCGGATGTATCAACAGGAGGCAGCTGTGCAGCAATTTTAAGGCATAGGAGGCAGGTTGCTGATAAAAGGATCGTCTTCATTTTTTTACCCGAAATTATCCGTGTCTGGGGTGCGGATCCTGTCAGACTGGTGCGAAAACAGGTTTCAACACTTGTTTTTCAGGTATTCAGAGGGTGTCATACCCGTATGATTTTTGAAAACCTGGTTAAAGGTCGACTTTGAACTGAACCCGGATTCCATTGCCAGTGCGAGGATTGTTTTTGATTGAAGTTCGTCGTCTTTCATTTTCCGGAGCAGGTCCTCCACGCGGTATTTGTTGATGAAGGCGATCGCCGTCGTATTCAGCTGCGTTGCCAGGATATGTGTGAGGTAGCGTCGTGGGATGTTCAGGGCTGTTGCAAGATCATCCACCGACAGGCGTGACTGAATAAACATCTTTTGCTGTTCCATCAGTTGCAGAAGACGTTCCACCGTTTGACGGTCGTCATACGCCCAGGCAGCGGGCGGCGCGGCGGGAGTGGAGACGGACACAAGAGAAAGGCGGTCGAAAAGTCCCGATCTTAAGAGCACCAGATATCCAAGCAGCAACATAGATCCCGCCAGTAATTGAGCGAGCAGATCTGAAAACCTCCATCCGAAAAATGCATCAGATAGCCAGAGAATGCCAAGCAGGAGATAATAAAACGGTAAGGCCAAAGGAATGAGCGCGGCAGAAAATATCAGTCGTTTTCCACTGTAAATCTTCGTTGAAAAAGGTTTACGCCAGAGCCGGATGGTCCACCAGCCAAGAATGATCAATGTGGCGGTCACGGGAACGATCTCAGTAAAAGCAAACCAGGGAATGTTTTTTTGAAGATCAGGGACACTGGTGCCTGCCGACCGGAAGAAGAAGACCACAGTCTCCGCAAACACCTCGATAAATGCGGGGATAAAAAGCAGGGTCGACTGCTGTAGTGTCAGCGGCTTGATCCCTATTGAATTTCTTGCAAGGCTATATAGTGAAGGAGGAATGAAGAGATAAGATCCGAGCAGCCAGAATGGGAATGCGTCGGCATGATTTGGATAATTGATACTGACAGCAAAGTTCGTCAGCAATTCAATAGACAGGATGCCGATCAGAATTGCGAGATAAATAAGTACGCCATTGTTTCGCTTGGATCTCGCGGCTAAACCGATGGTGAGCAAAAGGCCCTGACCGCCAGCGAGGAGAAACCAGTAGGATTTCCAGTCTTGCATGGAACAAATATAATAGGTTCAATGCAATTGCCCTTTGCTGCACCGGGATACTTATAATTGCAGGCATATGGTCCTCCTGATGCACGCAGGTTCGTGCGAAGAAGCGCAGATGGCAGACGATCAACCGAACTATTTGCGTATCTGCACTTCTTCGCACGAACCTGCGTCTATCAGCGGGAAACTCCGCCTGGCTGTTTAGAGGAGTATATAATACGAGACAAGCTTATTCTACAATAAAAAGCGGTGTTGCCGGATCCACGTACTGTTTCTGTTTCAACAGGCTGAATGCTTTATCAAGAAATGCTTCACTGGTCACTCTTATAAGCACAACGGGCCTTTTTGTGTTATCAAAAAATGATACAACATAATTCGGTGATCGCTGATCTTTTAACAGTGCCTCTAGTTCCGGCAGCGTTTTCTTCAGTTCACTGATAGTGGAATCCTGGTTTTGATCAACAATGATCAGTTGGGTAGCTTTGCTTTTCTTTATATACCCAATGCTGTATTCATGCAGAACAGGACTGGAGAAATTATAGCGAGATGAACTAAAGTATTTTCCAATTATTTTTTTCAAACGGGCGCGATCCTGGCTGGCCTCGGCGTCTGCATACAGGAACATATTATTCAGGAGAATGGAATAATCAGAGAGAGAGCGAGGGTACGCTTTTCCGAACAACTCAATGGACTGTGCAACAAAACTGCTGTCTATCGTTTTCTTCTTTGCGAGATAGTCTTCCACTAATGGATAGATCGCATGGGCAAATCCATCTATATACGGATTATTATACCAGGATGTTGTATCTATCTGGCCGGTAAAATGTTTGTAGGCATATCCATTGCCGAGAGCTGTAGCCATCGCTTCGTCAAAGAAGCCGTAGGTGATTGCCGCGAAAGGTGATCTGCTTGTTTTGAACATGGCATCAAGTTCATGCTGGAACCCTCCTGATTGTTCATCATACAACACATGGCAGATCTCATGCAGTGTAACACCCATGGTGCCTGGGAGGTCTTTATTGCCTGTAAGAACAGCAACGCAAAGGCTGTTTGCATGCGGTGTGGCGGAAGTGTTTCCTGATACTGCCGGAATGGGAAATACAGAAACATCAAAGGGGATGGCGTCAGGCCAGGTGGAATTGTAGAGATGGCGGAACGCGCGGAACATTTCATTTGCTTTTGCTTCGTATTTCTTCAGGCCGATGATCTGATCTTTTACAGATCTTTCAGAACCCGCCCATACAAACCTGTCGTAGTAAGGCTCCGCTTTTTCAAGTACCCTGAAAAGCTGCTGATGTGCGTTGTTTGAAAGTATTCCAATTGAATTTTCCTGAAATTCACGGAGCGAATTGCTTCTTACGGCTGCGATGATCAGCAGATCGTATGTTGAGCGGGTCTGACGGCGACCTGCGGGGTACTCTTCACGGCTGTAATTATAGGAAAGATTGATCCTTCCAAAATCATTGAGCAACGAACTGAAAGCCGTATCATTTTTCAAAGCAGAAGTATCTATGTATCGTTTAAAAGTAGAAGAATGAACCTCCTGGCCGCTTGCGGTTTCGACAAAACTTAATACCGCATAAGGTTTGCTTGACTTAAAACGAACAATGGACTGTGAAAAGGAAACATGGGCCGAGGCTAACAACAACACCAGCGGGAGCAATAAAAATTTCATATTATTTGATTGGCTGCAAACGTACGAAGATTGTCGTATATCGTCAACTAAATTGTGTGAATGGTCAAATTGGATCAGCAAACAGTAACTTTTTTTTAAAACTGATGCAATGGTTTTTAACAATGTGTTGTCAGCGTATGAAAACTACGTCATGAAACCGATCACCAGACTATTGCTTCCCTTACTGCCTGTATTCCTGCTGGCAGGCTGTTTGAAAGACAAGGTAACCCGAACGTATACTATTTTTACCCCAGTGTATAAGGAGAAAAGCGTGGTGTTGGCAGATGTCGTGAAGCCATTGGCTGGTCGTTCTGTGCAAAATGCGGGTAAGATCTATGTTTATGGCAATTATCTTTTCGTTAATGAGATCAACGAGGGGGTGCATATTATCGATAACAGCAATCCGGAAGCACCGGTTTCGAAATCGTTTATAAATATTCCGGGCAACGTGGACATTGCGGTGAAAGGAAATATCCTGTATGCGGATATATATTCGGACATGATCGCATTGGATATTTCAAATCCATTGCAGGCCAAGGTTACAAAATTGACTTCAAACCTGTTTCCCGAGAGAAATTATATTGGCAGCAACGGCTGGTATTTTACGCCTGATACATCACGCTACATTGTTGGCTGGACAAGAAAGGATACAACAGTAGCGTATGAATCGCCTGAGATATGCACGAGATGTGGTATCGTGTTTGACAACTTTGCAACCTTTGCAAATGCATCTTCCAGCGGGGCAACGGTGGGCATCGCCGGATCAATGGCCCGCTTTGCTATCGTGAACAATTATATGTACGCTGTCGGGCTTTACAGTCTAAAAGTTATTGACGTTGCCACTCCATCTACCCCTTCCTACAAAAAAGATATTTCAATCGGATCTGGTATTGAAACGATATTCCCTTTCAAGGATAAACTATTTATCGGTTCAAACAGGGCCATGTATATCTATGATATCTCTGTAGCGGAAACACCAAAGTATACCGGATCTTTCCCGCATGTAAGATCCTGCGATCCTGTTGTTACAGATGGAGTGCATGCTTATGTGACACTGAGGGCTGGCAACTTCTGTGGGGATATTACAGAGAGCCGGCTCGAAATACTCGATGTAGCAAATCTTGCCGCACCGAAGCTTGTTAAGACCTATCCTATGAAAAACCCATATGGGCTTGCAAAGGATGGCAACCTGCTTTGGATCTGTGATGGTACTGCAGGGCTAAAGCTCTATGATGTATCTAACCCTGCAGATATTTCATTAAAGAAATCGATTTCAAACATTGAACCTTTTGATGTAATACCAATGAATGGTAAACTGATCGTAAGTGCAAAAGAAGGGATTCTGCAATATGATTATTCAAATCTTTCAGATATCAGGTTGCTCAGCCGCATTCAAAAGAAATAGACATGTTGAGAAAACTATTACTGGTCACGTTTCTGATCAACAGTTTGTTTTGCGCAGGTCAGAAAAAACTGTATCGCTCGTATAATTATTTTGCTTTTCTGGCCGGAGAGAGGACCGGTCAGCAATTGACAACCATTCATGGTTTGGAAAAAGGCTCGTGGTTCGCCGGAGCAGGAACAGGGCTTGACAGATACGAACTTCTTTCACTGCCGGTGTTTTTATCCGGTTCAAAATACCTGTTTCCTTCTTCAAATAACCTGCTCTTTACGATCAATGCTGGAATGTCGTTTCCTCTGGAGAAGAAAAGTGAAATGTTGCGGACTGCTGTAAAGGCAAATTATCCAGCGCGTCCTTTTGGTGAGGCGGGTTTCGTATATCGCTTCCAGGAAGAGAGCATGAAGAAGGGGCAGGGGATATTGCTTGGTGTGTATTATTCATATAAGGGCATGCGCATTAAGCAGACCCTGAGTGGTAATTGCCCCAATCCGCCGTGTGCAGATACGTATGAGTACATAAATTACGAGTTGCATCGCTGGGCGTTCAAGCTTGGCCTTGCTTTGTAACGCGAATGGAGTGCTTATAGGCCGGCCATTCCCGCTCCATTCGCGTTTATAGCTTTGATATACTGACGGATCTTTGTTTGTATTATTTCATGTGGGATATCCTCTGCCGGGTCAATCCGGAATGATTCATACTGGTCTTTGGGCTTTGTGTTTTCCGGAAACTTTAGCAGTCGTTTGTCGGTGCAGAATCCGATCATCAACTTTTTATGATCAAGCCAGATATAACCCAGCTTCATTCCTTTATAGGAAAAAAAGGGGATCTGGAATTTTCGCTCTTGTTCGATACCGGGATGTGCTTTTAAAATGATATCACGAAGTGCGAGCAGACATCCCTGATAGGGTTCAGGCTTGCTCAGATAATAATTTTCCAGCTTTGAATTCATATCACCGTTATTGTCTCAAAGGTACAGCAGGTGATATGCAGTTCACCGGCTTATCTATTAAAAAGATAATAAAGGTTCAGTTCTTCTCCCGTTTGCTGGTTCATTACCAGGCCAAATACCTCGGAACGCAACCAGTTCTTATTGGCCATGCGCTGGGAAAATCCGAGAAATGCATGCTGTTCAAATTGGAAGTTCCCGTCCGTGTAGCAATCCCCGTCGCATTCCCAGTTACCGCCATCGGTTCGTTGCTCACCGTTATCGGCCTTATATAAGGCGGTGCGGTCAACGTATACATAGTCCCATTTATCGTTACTTATCACCATGTCAGTATATGGGTCATTGGGATCCAATGCTGCAGTCAGCACAACCGAGTGGTCATTTGTTGCAACAATAACACGGGGTTTCCATTGGTCGTTAAACAGGCCCGTAGCGGCTGATAAACGGATCCCTTTTCCATTTTCGACGATGCCGATATTTTGCGTAAGATCATACCTCCTTTGATAGTTATCATTCAGGATCCGTGCGTAGATCCTGATCTCCGTCGTCCATTCGCCTTTTTCAAGATCATTGAGATCCGCTTTCAGCAGGCGGTTGTCCCTGATCATGTTTCGTCTGATCAAAGACGCGCCTTTCGTCAGTATTACGACAGCAGAGTCAACCCGATCGAATGAGATGGTTGATGGAGAGAAATGAATGGAGATCGAATTATCTTCTTTTACAGGGGAACGCTCTTTTTTACAACGGATGATTATAAACATCAGCAAAAGCAGGAATAGGGTGCTGTAGTTTAGCAGGAACGGAAATCTCAGGATAGGTTTTGGCATGAGAGGCATTTGGCCGCTAATGTAGGATAGCTAGGCAGTATGATCTACCTGGCAGTGGCCGAGTTGTGGTTTTTAGTTGTTCAATTGATGAAAATGTGCTCTCCAAAAAAAATCCACCGCGATAAGAATAAAGCGGTGGATACATACACATGAGAAATAAAAAAAACTATTCTGATCTTAATGATTTTACAGGGTTTGCAATAGCGGCTTTTATAGATTCATAACCAACGGTCAGCCATGCGATAATGAGTGCCGCCAGCGCTGAGAGCGCGAAGATGACCCAGCTGACGGAGGTTCTGTAGGCAAAGCCTTCGAGCCAGTTGTTGACCGCCCACCACGCAAGTGGGATGGCGATCAGCGTTGCGATCAGGATCAGACGGGTGAAGCTTAATGAAAGCAGATACACCAGTTTGCCTACGGAAGCGCCCAATACTTTCCGTACACCGATCTCTTTTGTTCGCTGTTCCGCCATGAATGCGGATAATCCATAAAGCCCCATACACGAAATTAAAATTGCAAGGATCGCAAAGACATTGAACAGGCTTCCCATTTGGTGATCGCCTTTATAGGCTTTATCGATCTCCTGGTCAACAAATCCATAGGAAAACGGATAAGCAGGATTCAGTTTGGTATTAATCTTCTCCATTGCTTTGATCGTTGCTTCCGCCTGGCCGGGTTGTGTCCGGACGATGGCAAGATGTCCCGGCTGAAAGCGCAGAATCATCGGATCGATCTTATGCTGAAGTGTTTTGAAATTGAAATCCTTTACCACACCAACGATCATTCCTTTTGTACCCCACATTTCCAGTGGTTTTCCTACAGCGCTTTCCGGGGTCATATTCATTGCCCGCGCAGCTGTCTCATTAATTATATAATTGCTGGAATCTCCTTTGAAATTGGAAGAGAATTCACGTCCACTCGCCATCTTCATCCGGAAGACCCTGAAGAAATCTTCATTCACATTCATATTCGGGAAAATAGTCTGGTTGCCCGGTTCCTTTCCCTCCCATTGAACGTTGATCGTTCCGCTGGTATGGTTTGCAGGAACGGCATTGGTGATAGTGAAATTGCTGGTAAGCGTATTACTCTTCAATTCGCCGCGCAGGGCATCCTGCATGTTTGCAAGATCTCCGGCAATCGGCATATATAACAGGTTCGATCTTTCGAAACCGAGGTTCATATTTTTGATAAAGCGCATTTGCTTAAAAACAACTACTGTTCCTGCAAGCAATACGATGGAAACAACAAACTGCAACACCACAAGTGTATTCCTGAACGCAAGATTTCCTCCCATTTTCCTGACGTTCCCTTTGAGTACTTTTACCGGTCTGAAACCTGAAAGGAACAGGGCAGGGTAGCTGCCGGCAACAAGCCCCGTTACCAGGGCTATACCAATTAAAGTGAGGAGCAGTTTTACGTCGAATAATGAGATCCCGAGCTCTTTTCCTGCAAGCAGATTAAATGCTGGTAATAATAACCATACCAGCAGTATAGCCAGTAAGAGAGACATAAAAGAGATCATGATCGATTCGCCAAGGAACTGACCGATCAGCTGCCCGCGGACAGCCCCGACCACCTTGCGCAGACCCACTTCCTTTGCACGTCGTGCAGATCTGGCTGTGGACAGATTCATGAAATTGATACAGGCAACGACCAGTATAAAAATGGCGACAATGAAAAAGATCTTGACATAGAGATAACTACCGTGACCGGAAACATCGGCCTGGTAATCTGAATGCAAATGGATCTGTGAAAGAGGCTGGAGTGCAAAATCCACTTTAAGCAATTCTTCAGGGATCTGTTTTTTGTATAGTTCGTCAGCCTGTTGGGTTACTTTCAATATCGCAGCATCGCTGGCGGCGATATTGTCTTCCAGTTGAACATAACTGTAGAAGTTGAAGTTATCCCATACATAATTTTTTATGTCGCTGTTGGACTGTGCGATTGCCGAAAAAGGCATGATATAATCAAACTGAAGATGCGAATTCGAAGGGATATCGGCCAGTACACCTGTTACCAGCACATTCGCATTTTTATCCTTTCGCAACATTTTGCCAATCGGATTTTCGCTGCCGAAATATTTCTTTGCCATTGATTCCGTGATCAGGATCCCATCTGTGCGGCTAAGTGCCGTACTCCGGTCGCCCTTAACCAGCCGGAAAGAAAATGCCTGTAAAAAAGTGGAATCAACATAGTAGCCATGTGGTTCTTCAAACCGTTTGTCTTCTACCTGGAATACAATGGGGTTTGAACTGGTGAAACGTATGATCCGTTTTACGCCCGGGGCTTTCGCCTGTAGCTCCTGTGCTACGGGATATGGCGTTACAGCTGCCTTGAATTGCCCAACGGTGCACACAACTCTGAAAAGCTGATCACTGTTCTGATGGAAGCGGTCATAACTCAGTTCATTTCTGACCCAGAGAAAAATGAAAATACTGCAGGTCATACCGATCGTGAGTCCTGCAATATTGATCATGGAAAATGCCTTGTGTCGGACGATATTCCTTATTGCGATCTTTAGGTAATTCCTGAACATGGGCTTGTGTTTTGACGGAGAACTTTCGTTCTTCTGAGTTTTAGTAAAGGATGCCCGGATTGCGAACCAAGTATATGCCAGTTGTGAAAGCGTTTGATTGTCATGCAGTTAGAGTGTGCGTTGGGTGAAAGTGTACGGAAATGCTACAAATATTGTTCGTTGGCGGACGGTTTTGGAAGAAAGAGCCTCCTTCGCAAAGTTCGGCGCGCGTTCTTTTGAACACGTTGGTTTATCCCGGCGCAGCTCCAGGTGCTTATCGGTTTTCTTATGATAAGCGCCAGCGGGCAGTACGCCTTTTTCGACGGCACATCTACCAGTTCCGGGCAGGCAGAGCCGTTGTAAAAGAGCATTTCCAACGGGTAAATTGTAAACCAATGTCTTTAGTTAGGGCTTTTTCCGAAAGTTCATTCGATGACCGATGACCGATGGCCGTTGGCCGAAAATACATATACTTATTAGTGTCGATACCCTTTACCAATTAGCAGCAATAGCTTCCATCTAAATGCGGCACTCGGTCATCGGCCATCGAGCTACTATAGGACGATCTCTCAACTAAACGATATGGAATTGTAAACGGGACTTCGATGTCCCGCCGGATTATAGCATTCACTCCAGGACCGGTGGCTTCCCTGCGCTCATCACCCCTGATCACGCGTTCCTGTACTTTGATTTTTTCATCCGCCTAAGATGTCGTTGGTTTGTTCAACGAACAACAAAAAGAATGCTGGACAGACGCAATATTTCACTTTACTGGAGGTGTCAGCTGATCGGGTGGTCAGCGGCTTCGCTTTACTGGGGATTGGCGGGATATACAGGTACTAATTTCAGCATATTGCTGGCGATCATTCATTTCCTTGCGGACCTGCTGATGTATATCGCTGTTACCCATTTATTCAGGAGCATATCAAAACATTACAAATGGCACCAGCTTCAGCCGCGGCCACTGTTGTTGCGCATAGTGCCGGCAACGGCCTTGCTGGGCGCCGCGTTCATGATCCTCACCATCGGGAAAACATTTCTGATCAGGTACACATTTGAAGATGGATTTGCGATAACGTTCCAGCACTATTTCAATTCTCAGTGGCTGGTGACGCTTGTGACCGGCGTAAGGCTGATGGCGATATGGATCCTTGCCTATTATCTCTATCATTATGCGCAGAGAGAATTGAAGGCCACCAGAGAATCGGCTCGATTGGCCCTGATCGCAAAAGATGCTCAATTGGATAACCTTTCTTCGCAACTGAATCCACACTTCTTTTTTAATTCATTGAACAATATCAAAGCGCTGGTGCTGGAAGACCCGCATGCTGCAAGACGAGCAATTGATCTGCTATCGGAATTGCTGCGGACAGCCTTATACAAGCGGGATGGAATGCTTATCCCTTTAAAAGAAGAAATGGCCCTGATCAATGACTATCTGGAACTGGAAAGGATCAGGTTTGAAAGGCGGTTGGAAACGAGCATCGAGATAGATCATAACCTACTACTAACACTTGTCCCGCCCTTAAGCATACAGGCCTTGGTCGAAAATGCGATCAAGCACGGAATTACAAAAAGAAAGGAAGGGGGGAAGATCACGATCTCGGTAACAGAAGAAAACGGCTTCTTAAAAACCAGGGTGTCTAATTCGGGAAAGCTGAGTAACGTAAGCAGGCTCGGCCTTGGCCTTAATAATTTGGAGGAAAGACTGGCACTTCAATTTAACGGGAAAGCCAGTTTTGAATTAAAGGAGGCCGGTGATGATACCGTCTCTGCTACCATAAAAATCCCGATCAAATGAAGAAGCTTCGTACACTGATCATAGATGATGAGAGACTGGCCAGGGACGAGATAAAGCTTCACCTGCAGGAATATCCGTTTATTGAAGTAGTTGGTGAAGCCGCAGATGCTGATGAAGCGGAACAGTTGATCATCGCGGCAGGACCAGATCTTATTTTTCTCGATATACATATGCCGGAACGTTCCGGTCTTGATCTGCTTGAATCACTGGATCAGGCCCCGGAAGTTATTTTCACCACGGCCTATGATCAATATGCGGTGAAAGCCTTTGAATTGAATGCGCTTGACTACCTGGTAAAGCCGGTCAGGAAAGAGCGGTTTCAGCTCGCCATCGAAAAGATACAGGCAAGAATGAATGAAACCACCAGCCAGGCAGAACGGCGGCATGTATTCATCCGGGAAGGAGAAAGAATGTTCTGGATCAAAATAATGGATATATGCCTGGTGGAATCATCCGGTAATTATTCGATGATATATACCACCGGGAGGAAATATTGTTTGAAGCGATCGCTTAATCAACTGGAGAAGATCCTGGACCCCGATGTGTTTTTCCGTGCAGGCAGAGCTGCGATCATCAACACCAATTTCATCAAGGAGATCAAGCCTCTTCCGAAAGGAAAGCTGGAAGTTTCGATCGGTTCGGGACAAACAATAGAGGTCTCTGGGCGACAATCATCTGTTTTCAAGAATAAAAACATGATATAATAACAGGAAATGCTATTTCTGCTTCAGGATGGATATAGTATTACCCTGCCGGCACCTGAACCGGCTTCCTGTATATTTCAATTAACACTATGTACATGAAAAAAATGTTCATCCAGGCATGGGTATGCCTGCTTATCTCTGTGTCTGTAAACGCGCAATCTGTTGTGGAAGAGCTTAAATCCAACCCTGAATACCTTGTAACGGACAGTATCCTGATCAGAACAGCGGATGGAGCATCTGTTTCTGCGTGGGTTGTCAGGAAGAAAGATATGAGCACCCCGCAGGCGACAATACTTCAGTTTACGATCTACGCAAGACAAACCGATATATTGAAGATGAAAGATGCGGCCGATCATGGTTATATCGGGATGATGGCCTATTCGCGCGGCAAGCGATACAGTGATGACGAGGTAGCGCCGTATGAATATGAAGGCAGGGATTGCTATGATGTGATCGAATGGATCACTCAGCAGCCCTGGAGTAATAAACAGGTAGGCATGCGGGGTGGAAGTTATAATGGTTTCACACAATGGGCTGCTACAAAGAAGTTGCATCCGGCTTTGAAAACGATCGTAACGTCTGCATCCGTCGCACCGGGACTTGATGTGCCGATGACAAACAATGTTTCGATGAGCTTTATTTTTCCGTGGATATATTATGTGTCGAACAATAAGTTTCTTGATGAGGATGATTACAGAGGTTCGCAATGGGAAGAGGGCTATCGCAAATGGTTTTCACAAGGAGCGAGTTACCGAAGCCTGGATACTGTTATTGGCCGGCCGGGAACGAAAGTATTTCATCGTTGGCTGGATCATCCTACTTACGACGCATACTGGCAATCGATGGTTCCATATCAACACGAATTTGCCAACATCGATATTCCCATACTGAGTACAACTGGCTATTATGACGGCGGTCAGATAGGAGAGATGTACTACTATCGTGAACATTTGAAATACAAGCCCAACGCAGATCATTACCTGATCATCGGTCCATATGGCCATTTTGGTTCGCAGGGGAAACCCGATTCGATCTATAGCGGGTATCGAATAGATCCCGTTGCAAATATTTCAATCCATGGGATCACTTATGAATGGTTCGATCATATTTTTAAAGGAAGTCCAAAGCCGTCATTTCTGAAAAACAAAGTGAATTACCAGGTCATGGGAACCAACGAATGGAAACACGCGGCAAGTCTTGATAAGATGTATAATAAAGCACTAAAGCTATATATCACCTCAGCCGATCAGGGTGAAGGAAAGCTGAGCTTAAAGCAGGCCGGGAAGGCCAAACCGTTAGAGCTGCAGATTGATTTTAATGACAGGACTTCTGTAAACAGTTACTATTATTTTAACCAGGTTGTCTACGATCATCTCAATATAAACAATGGCATTCTTCTCATTAGTGATCCGCTGCAGGATGATACAGAAGTAAGCGGCCGCTTTACCGGTGAAATAAAAGCGATCATCAACAAAAAAGATATGGATTTCAGTCTTGCACTTTTTGAGATCCTGCCCGATAGCAGCTATTTTCTGCTGTCATATTTTATGGGCAGAGCCAGCTATGCTAAGGATATTCATAAAAGGACCCTGCTCAAACCCGGGAAAAAGGAAAGCATTCCATTCAGCAATAGTTATATGACAAGCCGTATGCTCCGGAAGGGTAGCCGGATTGCTGTTGTCCTGAACGTAAATAAAAGCGCTTTTGAGCAGATAAATTATGGTACAGGTGGCGACGTGAGTTCGGAAACGATAAAAGATGCCGGTGAACCATTACGGATAAAATGGTTGCCTGACAGCTATATCAGCCTGCCTGTGTTCAAATAATGCGTTGTTCTTCCGGATCCTGCCTGCGGTTTTGTTAGCCGCAGGCATTTTTGTTTTCCGGATTCACATCCGGAATTACGTTATTCACACCGGGGATCTCAGACAGCTGTATTTGGTTGATATTTGTGCGTAGAATAAAATTCAAGCACAACAAATGAAAATGATCTTAAAGTTACCAATCCTCGCAATGCTGCTGGTCGCAGGCATTTGCATCCATGCACAACAGGAAAATACGGTGTTCAGGCAATTTGCTGAAAAACAAAGCGGGCTTTTTAATAAGGCCTATGAATCCCGCGATCTGGAAAAATATCACACATTACTGGATGAGTGGAACGCAAAGTTCAGTGATCTTACAAATGAAGAAAAGAGGAAGTTCTCCAACTATTCCATCAATGCATTGTATAATTTATCCTGTACGTATGCGCTGCTTGGTAAAAAACAGCAGGCATTGGATTACCTGGAAAAATCGATACAACAGGGTTATTCGAATTATCAGCATATTCAGGCAGATAAAGACCTGGATGGTCTGCGGGCCGAGCCGAGATATGTTTCAATGATAAGGCCCCTGCGCGAGACCGGGGACTATCTCTATATTTTGAAGAAAGCCGGTGCCTATAACCATGGCGATCGGCGTCCATTACCTGCATTTACGTATCAATCTGCATCTGCACCAGAACTGATTGCATTACAAAAAGCATTTAATCTCGATTCCGTTGCGGGCTCCGGCAACGAGCTATCAAAAGTGTTGAACCTCCTTCACTGGGTACATGAGCTGATCCCGCACGACGGTAATCATGAAAACCCGGTGGTAAAGAATGCAATGAGCATGATCGCGGTTTGCAAGAAAGACGACCGGGGACTTAATTGTCGTGGTCTCGCAACCGTATTCAATGAAGCTTGCCTGGCAGTTGGATTTAAGTCGAGGATGGTGACATGTTTGCCGAAGGACAGTCTGGGTACAGACCCAGACTGTCATGTGATCAATATGGTCTATTTACCATTGGCAAAGAAATGGATTTGGGCCGATCCGACAAATGACGCGTATGTTATGAATGAAAAGGGAGAGGTATTGGGAATTGCTGAAGTAAGGCGATCTATTATCGAAGGTCGCCAGCTGATCCTCAATCCAACGGCCAACTGGAATCACCGGCAAAGCACCACGAAAGAAAATTATCTTTATCACTATATGGCCAAAAATCTCTACATATTGCAGTGCCCGGTTAGCAGTGCTTATGATATCGAAACAGCGGCTGCGGGGAAAACGATTGAGTACATTCAGTTAAATCCGCTGGACTATTTCAGGCAAACACCGGATAAAACGCAGCGAACAGGTTCGCAAAGTGGTACGACATATATATATTACAATACCAATAACCCGGATACATTTTTCCAAATCCCATAATATGAAAAAAATACTGATCGTTTCTTTTAGTCTGATCGGGGTATTGAACCTGGCTGCGCAGGTGAAATGGGCTGATACTACTGTTAAGTTTTCTGATGTCGACTGGAATAATTACTCTACCTCTTATCTTGGTAGTGATGCAAAGCGTGACCCCGTGCTTGTGACAGCCATTCCATATAATGGCATTTGGAATATGCATGACCAAAGCGCTCTCGATATGGATTTTTCTGGCTCGGCATTTCGTTTCCGCTCGAATCTTGGAGATGGCTACCGGAAACTGTTCACATATAGCGAGGGGGATGTATATTTTCTTGTTCCAGGTATCTTCAGACCCAACGCACATCAGTATGAGTTCAGGGTTCTGATAAATGATAGCATTCAATTAAAGCCATGGAGTGAAATTGATCAATTTGTTGACGATGATTTCGGGCTGAATGATTTTCCCAAAGGATTTGCTTTTCTTGGTGGATTTCATGCTGACTGGGATCAATACCTTGTTGTTGAGTTGCGGAAAAAAAATGAAACAAGGCTTACCGCAGCAAGCGTTGTGTACTGGAAACCGGCAGCGCCCCAGATAATAAACATCTTTACCTCGGCAGAGTTAAACGAGCTGTTGCTCAAGGCAAAGAAACCTTTTGATATTCCTGCACTAGCGGCTACGCCCGAAAAATGGCAGGGCAGGTATACTCCTGATCAGATAGACAGTTCTAATTTTCTTCCGAAAAATCTATCTCTTGCTCCGGATGAGAATAATCTGACCTTCGTATTAAGTGCAGATGTCTATAAGAAAGAAGCCTTGACATATACCCTGATCAGGGATGGCAGGGTATACAGAAAACCTGGCTTTAATGATAATGCCAATAACCTGATCTCGCTAAGAAGCTTGCCTCCCGGGCAATATTCTTTGCAAATGAACTATGCAGCTCAGCCGCAAAAGGTTTCGTCATATTCATTCGAAATAAGACCAGCGTGGTATCAAATGTTGATCGTAAAGATAATTGGCGTCATTCTGATCGCTGGATTTACGTTTTCATTTTTCCTCTGGTGGAAGTTAAAGCGCCAGAAGAAAAAGACAGCGGCCGAGCAGGCAAAGAAGGAGCAGCTTCAACTAGGCTTGAAAAGTATCCACTCGCAGTTTAACCCACACTTTATGTTCAATGCGCTTTCGTCAATCCAGGGGTTGATCAACAATAACAAGATCGAAGCGGCGAATCGTTACCTGTCTGACTTCGGAGTGCTGATCCGCTCAGCATTGACAGACAGTAACAGGGAACTTGTTCCGTTGGAAAGAGAATTGCATACGCTGGAAACTTATATGAAACTCGAACAATTAAGGTTTAACTTTGCCTACAGTATTTTTCTGGATGACCGGATCAATGCGGCAGCAATTGAATTGCCATCATTGTTGCTTCAGCCATTGATAGAAAATTCTGTGAAGCACGGGATTTCGGGCATGGATAAAGGTAAAATTGAACTCAGGTTTACGAAGCAGGAACAAAGTCTGCTTGTGAGTATACACGACAATGGAAGCGGATTTGATGTGGCCCAATCGTCAACGGGGTTTGGTCTGAAGTTGACAAAAGATCGCATTGGCCTGCTGAATGAAATGATGCCTGATCAAAAGATCTCACTCAATATAGACAGCGAATTACAACAAGGTACTACGATTCAACTTTTATTTAAAAATTGGCTGACATAAAGATGAAGACCGTCTTAATAGATGATGAAAAGAATAACCTGGATAATCTACGGCAACTGTTAAACGCTTATTGTCCATCCGTGCAGATAGTCGGCGCTGCAATAAATGCTGCTGAGGGTAAAAAGATCATTCATGAGCAAAAACCTGATCTTTTGTTTCTTGATATACAAATGCCTCAAAAAACAGGATTCGATCTCCTTCGCGAGCTTGATGATTATTCATTTGAGGTGATCTTTGTAACCGCCTATGATCATTTTGCTATACAGGCGGTAAGATTTGCAGCAGTCGATTATTTGTTGAAACCGGTCAATATTGAAGAACTGCGGGCTGCAGTGGATCGTGCGGAGAGCAGGGGCAGGCAAAAAAAGCAAAATCAGCAATTGGAGAACCTGCTGCAATTGCTTCATCAGAAAAAGGATGAACATCGGATTGCTCTCGCTACGTTAAAAGAGACGCGCTTTGTAAATACCAGAGCGATCATCCGATGTGAGTCATCGAATAACTATACCAGTTTTTTTCTGAAAGACGGTGAAAAGCTGATCGTTTCAAAACCTATTTACGAGTTTGAAGAAATGCTTGAAGGGTATGGCTTTCTCCGGCCGCATCAGTCGCATCTTGTCAATCGCATATATATTAAAAGTTTGCTGAAAGAAGATGGTGGAACTCTTTTGCTTGAAGATGGATCATTGGTACCCGTATCCAGATCAAAGAAAGAAGAAGTTCTTCGTTCGCTTTCGCAATGAATGTGGCGTATAGTTTGTACCGTTTCGGAAAAAACAATGCCTGAAGGCCCATCCCTTGTCTTATTGAAAGAAGATATACTGCAATTCCGCCGCAAGAAGGTAATGGCTGCCGGAGGCAACGCCGCAATCGATGTTCAGCAACTGGAAGGGCGGCAGCTTCTCGAGATCAGGACCTGGGGAAAGCAACTCTTTCTCCTGTTCAGCGGCAAAATCACTATCAGGATCCATTTGCTGATGTTTGGTTCTTATAGCATCAATGAGCGGATACGCCTGAAGCGGTCGGTAAAACTTGAACTTCATTTCAATACCGGTACTCTTTATTTCTACACTTGTTCTGTAAAAGAGATGGAGCCTGGTTGGGAAACAACTTATGACTGGAATGCCGATCTCCTGAGCAAAAAATGGGCTCCGCGTGCTGCACGTGCGAAACTGAAAAAGATTCCGGAGACCCTTGTTTGCGATGCCTTGCTTGATCAGCAGATCTTTTCGGGGTCGGGTAATATTGTCAAAAATGAAGTTCTCTTCCGGATCTTCCTGCATCCCGAGTCGACATTAGGTGCCATTCCTCCCCAAACATTCACCCTGCTGATCCGTGAAGCTAAACAGTACTGCTACGATTTTCTGGCGTGGAAGCGCGAGGGTACGCTGAAAAAGCACTGGCAGATCATACGGAAAAAGAAATGTCCCCGATGTGATCTCGCTGTACAAAAAAAATACTGCGGGAAAACCCGGAGAAGGACTTTCTTCTGCAAGAATTGCCAGGAAAAATATGTGTAAGAAAATTCCCACCAATCTCCCGTTAATATCTCAATACTAGCTTTCGTTAAACATTTCCCTGTATAATATTCGCAGTAGCTGAACAAACCAAGAATGGCATCTGTTTTTCATTATGCAAATCACAACTGTAGAAAAGCAATATGGACAATCAGACTATCTTTCAATTCTTTCACTGGTATTATTCAACAGAAGGAAATCTTTGGAAACATGCGCAGGAGAAAGCCGCGCATCTCGCATCATTAGGTGTTACACAGGTCTGGCTTCCTCCAGCCTACAAATCCGCAAAAGGAACGGAAGAGCCAGGGTATGCAGCCTATGACCTTTATGACCTGGGAGAATTTGATCAGAAGGGAACGGTGCGTACGCGCTGGGGAACGGTTCAGGAGTATCTTGACTGTATCCGGACATTTCATGAGCACGGCATAAAAGTGCTGGCAGATATCGTTCTTAATCATAAGATCGGTGGCGATGAAACGGAAAAGATCACGGTGCAGGAAGTGGATGAGGATGACCGGACGAAGATCACCAGTGAACCATACCAGGTTGATGCCTACACAAAATTTTATTTTCCCGGCCGCGGAGGCAAGTATTCTGCATTTGTATGGGATTCACAGAGCTTCACCGGTATCTGTGAAAACGAAAAGATCGCCATGATCAGGAATGAATATTTTAATGGGCAGTGGGAGGATGTTCCCGAAAAACAATATGGCAACTATGACTACCTGATGGGGAATGATATTGAATTCCGGAATCAGCACGTACGGGAAGAGCTGAAGAATTGGGGCGCATGGTATACCGAAAAGACGGGTATTGACGGTTATCGGCTTGACGCGTTGAAACACATCTCACCTGATTTTTTTCCAGAATGGCTCGCATTTCTGAAAGACCATTTTAAGAAGGACCTGTTGTGTATTGGTGAATACTGGAAAAATGATGTAGGAGAATTACTTGCTTACCTGGATTCCACTAATGGTGCTATACAACTGTTTGATGCGCCACTGCATTTTAATTTTCATAAGGCGTCGCGTGAAGGCGAAGCTTATAATATGGCGGGTGTTCTTGAGAGCAGTCTGACAGCTATCAGGCCTGAGCTATCTATCTCTTTTGTTGACAATCACGATACGCAACCGCTGCAATCTTTGCAATCGCCGGTTGATCCATGGTTCAAGCCGTTGGCATACGCGGTGATCCTGCTTCGTGAGC
Source organism: Terrimonas ginsenosidimutans (assembly GCF_022012415.1). Taxonomy (GTDB): domain Bacteria; phylum Bacteroidota; class Bacteroidia; order Chitinophagales; family Chitinophagaceae; genus Terrimonas_A; species Terrimonas_A ginsenosidimutans. The sequence goes on along the minus strand of NZ_JAKLTR010000017.1, from coordinate 86,734 downwards.
AGGCAACACCGTGCGTGTTCTTCCCATCCATTTATGGCGCGCAGTATGTCGACAATACAACGGGTAAAGAGGAATACATTGAATTGCCGCCATTGAGTTGCGTGGAAACGATGATGAAAGTAAGAAAGAAACTGGCATATGGCAGACAAACGGATTATTTCGATCATTCCAGTACCGTTGGCTGGACGCGTGAAGGAGTGGGAGAGCGGGAAAACAGTGGGTGCGCGGTAGTGCTGACTAACGGCCAGGAAGGATTCAAACATATGGCAGTCGGTAAGCAACATGCCGGTCGTACAATGGTGGAAGCTTGCGGTCACAGGCAGGACAGCGTTATCTTAGACGAAAATGGCGAAGCTGATTTCCCTGTCAATGCCGGTTCGGTATCTGTTTGGATCTTTGAAGGGGTCAGCCTGGATTAGATCACCAGTAAGTTATTTTTAACGCGACTCCGATTCAGATTGGAGTCGCGTTATCGTTATACCAAATATTTCCAAATCAATGGGATTCCATTTTGTCTTCAAGCTCTTTCTCCTGGATTTTTGATTCAACCCTTTCTTTCTTTAGGCTTACTCGTAGCCGACCATATATGCTCATATAACAGTTCGCGATCCATACCAGCGAAAACCCCGCGATTATATAACCGCGCCAGTCCGGAAGCAATAATCTGTATTTGGTCATTATCAATGCGAGGACTGTTACATAATGACTAAAACAGAATTCGCAGGTAAATAAGTAGAAGAATTTTCGTTTGATAAGATACCTGCAATTGTTCACGCGATCCTTGCAATAGTTGTTGAACTCGCTGAATATCTCTTCGTGAGTAACTGTCCATGCAATACAAGCAATGGGTATAGCGAGTATGAATAGCCATATTATCTGTATGTTAAGTGCCGGCATTGATCATCTGTTTCATTATTCTTTTCTATATTGTTTATTCCAGTAGGCTGCGTCCCAGCTTACCATGGCTTCATCGATAGTGGCTCCGCAGCCTATAATAGTATCATCACCGTTTCCCAGAGTAGCATAATAAGTGCCGTCATCCTGATACATATCGGGCCTGAAATTCTTTACTGATTCAGGAACATCCGGGGCAGAATGATCTATTTTGATCAATTCAGCATTGATCACCTTTCTATTCATAACAGCATTTTATATAATAATGCAATTCACATGCCTCAACCAGCGGTGGCGCAGCGATCAGCACTGAAGGCGACATATGCATTACCAAAACAGCAGTTGAAATTGTTCTTATCTCATGCAAATTTTGCTTTAATGATCTCCTAATTTCAAGGGTTTACCGGCAATGTATACAGGATCATCGTGTATGTATATCCTTATATTACAAGCAGGGAAGAGATTTTTTTTCAGAGTTATCCACATTGCCGCAATCTGGCAGCATATTGGTTATGTATGGCCGACACAACATATCTCATCACAAAAACTTATAACGATGAAGACCCTATTAAGCACAGCGTTTTTAAGCATTGTATTGCTGACTTTCGCAAGCACTGAAAGCCGCGCAACAAAAGAGACAGTTAACACTAAATCGTTCTCAACTCCTGTGCAGGATACTATCCCTAAAAAAGATACGCTCCGTAAGGATACGTTGAGAAGAGATACACTTCGTCTCTTCTAAATTAATAGCTGGTCATTAGGAAATTGCCGGAACGGAGACTAACGTTTCCCTTCTTGTCAGAGTACGATGACCAGCTTTTTTATGTGTATACGTCAACATGAAAAAAGGTGAATTGATTCAATATCAATTCACCTTTTTTAAATAGGAAGATCACTTCTACAGTCCCAATGCAGCAGAGAAATTATTCATTTTGTACATATTGATCTTACTGTACAGTGTCTTTCTGCTGATCTTCAGTATCTCTGCTGTTTTACGTTTGTTATTATTTGTTTCGCGTAGTGTTTTATAGATCATTTCATACTCTGCCTGTTTTACGGCTTCTTTAAGGAAGTCCCGGTCTGTCGCTTTAAACGTTCTGATCTGAGAGGGCAATGCTGACAGGTCTAGAAGCTGATCAGCGGGAGAGATGAATGCGGCCTGTCTTATAGTCTCCCTCAACTGAGGTAGCTGGCCTGGCCAGGGGTACGTCATCAGTTGTTGAAGGCAATCTTCAGTGATGCCGGGAATATTTTTATGCCATTCAAGATTTGACTTGGAAAGAAAGTAATTCGCAGCAAATCGTATATCACCGGAATGGTTACGTAATGACGGAACTTTCATTACACGAACATTTTTCAATAGCGGGGATCCTTCAAGTGACTGTTGATCACGATCGAAGGTTTTGCTATTGATGATCACTTTCAGATCAAGTGTGGAAGTCAATAGCTCCAGTAACTGTTGCTGTTGCTGTGATGGTAAGAGAAAAGGATCGTTCACCAGAACTGTTCCTCCGTTGAGAGACTCCAGCAATGCTGCATTGCTGAACAGATCAGGCATTTCATAATGAACAGGATGAGAAAGCGTAATACCAGGCTTTGATTGTCTGCCTGTTTGAGAATGGCAGGATAATACAAAGAAGGATCGATCGGCCCAGGCGCTCAGATCATGTACGGCTTCCGCAACGAGCTGGTTGCCCTCATCTGGAATGTTTGAAAGTATCACAGGGTGCTTGTCGGCTGCACAAGCAGAAATTATCTCCGATAATTTTCCTGAAAATTTCGCAGACACATCGTTTTGAGCCGTGAGTGTTGAAGTTTCAAAGGTGTTAAGCATACGATAACAGTTGCGCGAATCCGGTAGATTCACTTGATTATTGAAAACAACCCGGTATCAGCCACCATGGCCATTACCAGATAAAGTATTCCTTGTTTGAAAATTTGCTTCGAAAGAGAAGCAACAGAAGAGATGTATATAATCAGGTCATTGATGGAGTATGACCGTGCTATAAAATTAGGTTATTTGTGTAACCCAAAAACCAAATTGAGAATTTTTTTTGACCAAATCTGCATTTTTTAATAAAAATCAGAATGAATAAGTGGACACATTTTTATGACGTCTTTTCAAAAAATAAGCTTTTACGGGTAAACACTAAGTAGTTTCTTGTAGGATGTTAAACGGCGGGCCTGCCTAAAGCTCTCACGGGTTGTATAAAAATGTGACAAGCCGGTGACAGCGGTATTTATGCTAAAGAAAGTGCTGCAACTGTCAAAATGCATCTGTACTTGCTTGCTATTAATATCATCAGGCAGGTCGTCTTGTATTCATTCTGTTGCAACTTTCTGCTTTCACTGTTGTTTGGCTGATGTTTTGAAATGATACATTCTGACCGGCTTATCAAATAGATCAATGCTATTTTTCATGTGTTGGCAGCAACATGCCGGGAACGCTGAATAACAGTTCAAATAGCAGCAATGCGGGGCAAAGGGAGAATAACTGCCGGAAAGAAGCATTGAATTCGTACAGTAAATCTGGATCTTTATGAAGATATTCAACAACGTCAATTGGAAATGGAAGTTCTCTGTAGTATGTGCGTGTCTGGTAGCAGTATACAGTTTCCGGCAAAAAGAAGGGCTCCATGTTGCATCCCCGGATGCGGTCATTATGAAGTATACGGCACCACCGCTTCCGTCAAGCTTTAGTTTTGCTGGTGAAGCTGTGCCGCTGCAGGATACAGAGATAAGGGAGCAATGGGATAGGGAAGTGCTGTATAATTATTATCAGCCGAACTCTATCTTATATATCATCAAACTTTCTAAAAGATACTTTCCGCAGATAGAAGCTCAGTTAAAAAAGAACGGGATCCCGGAGGATATGAAATACCTGTGTGTTGCGGAATCGAATCTCCAGCTATTGGTGTCAAAAGCAGGTGCTGCCGGGTTCTGGCAATTCATGCCTTCTACTGCGCCTGGATTTGGGCTGGAAGTGAATAGTTATGTTGATGAACGATATCACATTGAGAAGTCAACTGAAGCGGCATGCAAATATCTCCGGAAAGCTTATGAACAACTCGGCAGCTGGACCGCCGCTGCGGCATCTTATAACTGCGGAATGGGGGCCTATGCCGGCCAGGCTAATTTTCAAAAAACGCGTAATTATTATGACCTGCTGCTTCCCGAGGAAACCAACCGCTATATCTTCCGGATCCTGACATTTAAATATTTCCTCGAACAGGCAGATGGTCTCGGATTTATCATCGGACAGAGCGATGGCTACCTGCCACAACAATTCCCAACGATCGAGGTCAACTCTTCCATACCCGATCTGGCAGCCTTTGCTACCGCACATGGCAGCAATTACAGGTTGCTTAAACGGCACAATGCATGGATACGGGGAAAAACACTTCCAGTTCCACCGGGTAAAAAGTATACACTGGTGTTGCCATCCGTCAACAGGTAAATACAATTATCAGGGTATTTTTCTTACTCGTCAATGGATTAGAGGATCTGATAATTAACTGGCATAGATCTTCCAATATATGAGCAATCACAAATTGTATTTATGAAAAGAATATCTCTATTGCTATGCCTTGGTTCAATGATCGTGTTCTCCTGCAACAACGAGGGAAAAGATCCGGTTGAGAAAGCTGATTCTGCAAACAAAGAAGCAAGGACAGATACTACGACGATGGCGCCTGCACCGGATGCCGGAACGAGTACCTTCCTGGTGGATGCAGCCAACAGCGGTATGGCGGAAGTGGCGCTTAGCCGACTTGCCCTGGAAAAGTCCTCCAATACGTCTGTTAAACGTTTTGCCGACATGATGGTTTCAGGTCATTCTGCTGTAAATGACCAGGTTAAAGAAATTGCCGTCCGTAAAAATGTGGTACTTCCGTCTGATGTTTCAGAGGAAAACAAAAAGAAAGCGGACGATCTGATGAAGAAATCAGGAAAAGATTTTGATAAGGAGTACATCGATGTAATGATCAAAGATCATGAAAAAGCGATTGATCTCTTTGAAAAAGCATCAAATAATGTAAAGGATGCAGAAGTGATCTCATTCGCAACAAACACACTCCCGAATCTCAGAAGTCATCTCGATTCGATAAAGGTCATTAAGAAGAATTGGAAATAACCTTTCAGTTCTAATGGAAAATCCGGTGTCAAAAGCACCGGATTTTTTGTGTGTGTACGATAATTAAACAGGATCGTAACCGTCAACAGATATTTCAGGGTAAACCCGGAGTTTGATGGCATGCCATTTGCAACTGTATTTACTCTTTCTTTAAGTATTCCAAAATCAACATCTACGCTTACAAGATAACCCGGCAGTAAAGCTGCTTACCGTTATCTCCGTCCTTAAGGGAATAATAGATAAGTCATTTCGATTTATTGTTTATGCCTTTGTTGGGATGAGGCGGGCTGATCTGAAGAATCAGTACAGATCACCATAATACTTAAGGATCATAGACGGCTGGTTAAGGAGTGGTTAATGATGATTGATGAGATGGCCGTTCTACAACCGGATAATCCCTGTGCGAGACGAAATCACGTCAACGCTGAAACATATATCCTGAAAAACACACTGCTTTGGAAACTTTAAAACTTATTATCTGTATGAAATCAGCGCAAAAGAACACAGAAAGCCCGGGCATACGTAGCCTGGTCGTGTACAAGAAGGAAACACCATTGGCTCTTCGTGTGAGAAAGTCGGATCCTTCTATCCATTATCCAAAGATCATTATGCCGGAGCAGCCCTTGCGATACATTAAAGCAAGAAGGCACGAATGCTGGTAATTAAAGATAATGGGTCCCGGAAAGCCGGGACCTTTTAATTGATACTCCTCTTCCCGTGGTGAAAGCTAAAGTATCCCTAACGTTAAAGTTTTAGCTGGGAAAATGTTTGTTGAGAAAATGTATTAGTTTTATCCCTCATTGATCCGACCTCTTAAAAGTCCCCCAATATTTTACCCCTTACTGTGTTCCTGTATGCTCAGCATACCTGACCGGTTTTCCGTTTGTGGCATCTGACGGAAAAGAAAAACACTCGCCATTCGATCGCTTGTATTATTGTATAATCGGACCGCGGAGTTTCAGGCTGCGGTTCAGGCTGGTGTAATTTTATTCAGAAAATGAACAAGATCACAGTTTTATTGGTGGATGACCATCGGATGATGATGGAAGCATGGGCCATTGTATTAGGGCAGCACAAGCAGTTCAAAGTGATAGGGCAGGCGACGGTGCCGGATGAAGCCCTTAAAATGGTAGAGTCCGAGCGGCCTGAAATAGTCCTGACAGACATCAACATGTCTCCCATTGATGGATTTACCCTCACCGAAAAGATCCTGGAACTATCCCCGGAATCAAAAGTTATCGGTGTTTCCATGCATAATATTCCTCTGTACGCAAAAAAGATGTTGCGGATGGGCGGAAGAGGGTATGTTACTAAAAACTCCTCAAAAGACGAGCTGATCAGCGCCATTCTTGAAGTGCACGCGGGCAATATCTTTATCTGCAAAGAGATCAAGGATATTTTAGCCAATGAACAGCTGGACGAGAACCATGACATGATGCGGATCTATTCGCTCACGGAAAAGGAGCTGGAGATCATTGCCTGCGTCAAAAAAGGTCTTTCTTCCCGCGAGATCGCCGAACTCAAAGAAGTGACGCTTAAAACAGTTGAAGTTCACCGCTATAATATTCTGAAAAAACTGGGGCTGCCGAACACCGCGGCGCTGGTGAGCTATATCCAGTCCAAAGGCCTTTGACGCGAATTTGCAAAATGACAAGAGCCATCCCGCTGCAGCGGGATGGCTCTTGTCTTAGACGTCTGTTTGTTAGAATTTAATGGGGTAGTGGAGATCTTACCAACTACTGGATGAATTTAAATTCCACCCGGCGGTTCATAAATCTGCCTTCAGGATTGTCACGGCCGTTAATTGTTTCGGCTTCGAGCGGGCAACATTCGCCAAGGGCCCTTCCGCTAAGACGCGTCCGGCTTATGCCTTGTTGCTCAAGGTAAATGATAACCGCATCCACTCGCTCTTGCGCCAGCCTGAGGTTATAGGCGGCACTTCCTTTAGCGTCCGTGTATCCGTTCACTTCCACTTTCATGGAAGGATCTTGATTCATTAATTCAGCAAGTCTGTCGAGGTTGTTGAAATATTCATCATCTACTAAAGACTTGTCGAATGAGAAATGCACAACAGGCTGGAATGATCCTGTGCCGGACTTTCTTTGATTTCGTCCGACCCTGCCTGATTTGCCTGGCGCAGCTACCGGTACATTTACTGAACCGGATTGACGTTCGGTCATGTCCCTGGTTACCGAAGGGCCACCTGTGTTTGCAGATGTTGTTCCCTGCAGTATCCTGAATTCCACCCTGCGGTTTATTGCACGGCTTTCGGGATGATCCAATCCGTCAACGATCTCGCTGACAACGGGGGAAGACTCACCATATGATCTGCCGATCAACCTGTCTGTGCCGATACCTCTATCGCGCAGGTAGTTGATACATGCATCCACTCTCTCCTGGGCCAGACGGAAATTGTAATCCTCCGTTCCGAAGGCATCCGTATGGCCGCTTATCTCAACTATCATTGATGGGTTTCTCTCCATGATCCTGATCAGTGTATCTAAATTATGATGATACTGTTTCTTTAAAAAAGATCTGTCAAAGTCAAATCTTGCGATCAATACGGGATCGTACCGTTCTCCCGGAGGTCTTTCCGGCGGATCTTTTCCTTTATCAGGTTTAAAGATCTCGTCCGCTGGATCCGGTGGTTCACCCACATCAGGATCAAAGATCTCATCTGTGGTCAGTAATACATCTTTATTACTGATACTATCCCGCCCCGTCAGCATCACCACCACATAACTGCTTGTATCAGTTTTGTAAGTTGGCTTCTGCGCAACGATACTGTACCGGGATGTATTTCTTAATTCAAATTGATAGAAACCCAGGCTATCTGTTTCTCTGATCAGGATCACATTCCCTTCTTTTTTAGGGTCTGTGATCAGAATAGCCACATGAGGGATAGGTGTGCCCGTTTTCTCGTCCACCACTTTCCCTGAAATGTATTGAACATTGTCGGATACTACCGCAAACAGGTCGAGGCAACAATCCGTTTCACGATCAGAGCTTAGCCAGCCAGTATTCCACAGGTTGTCTTCATCCGTTCCTATATAATACTGATCATCTTTTGATGAATTCACCGGCGCTCCGGGATTCACGGGATGATCCCAGGTAGCAGACTCAATAGTTCCCTTCGATGCATAGATATCAAAGCCGCCCATCCCAACATGTCCGTTACTGGAGAATACAAGGCTGGTAGATGCAGGGTGATACCAGGGAGATGCTTCATCATTCGGTGTATTGATAAAGATGCCCATGTTCTGAACAGACACCGCCTCCAGTGAAGCATTCAGTTTAGCAAACCAGATATCGTATTTACCAAAGCCGCCTTTCCTGTCTGAAGAGAATAACAGGTATTTCCCATCAGGCGTGACAGAAGGTTGTGTACTGTTCGACCCGTCAAGATTCACCGGTGCCTTCAGCTTTTCCGGTGCAGACCATGAACCATCTGTACTTCTCTTTGATGTGTAAATAGCGGAAGAGATTACACCGTCTTCTTTTGTCCAGCGGGTAAAGAAGAGCTGTTGTCCGTCCCGCGTAAGCGAAGGGAGGCCGTTATTAAATCCGGGTTCCTCGGGTATATTCACCAGCTTAGCCGTTTCGCGGATATTTCCGCTATCGGGTGCGCTATACAATCTTGCGGAATAAGCAGGGTTGCCGTGATACATTTTACTGCTATCCACAAACACTGCAGTGAAGAAAACTTCTTTTGCAGAAGAAGTTGCGAGGGCATATGCCGAAGTATTGGCGGCGTTTGCTTTTCTTGTTACAGTAAATACACTTTGTTTTTTTGTTTCCGTTTGAGAACGTATATACCGAAGGTTGGCGAGCTCCCTGTCAGCGGCTTCCATCCACTCGTCTTTCGCATCACGCGAGTCCCGGAATTCAGAGATAACTTTTAAAGCTTCATCATATTTCTGATTTGTTCTCAATGCAACACCATACCAGTATTGACTGGCAGGATAGGAGCTAAGTGAAAAAGAGGAAGCTTCTTTATACCATTTTTCGGCTTGTTTAAAATCATTATGTAAACGATAACTTTCTGCAAGACGGTATATAGCCCCCTGCCGGGACACCGTACTTTCCATTGTTTTCTCGCCCTTCTTTCTGACAGCAAAGGGACTTGCAGATGCCCTGCGCGGGTCCTTGCCACCGGCGAGGAACTTCTCATAATACTGAGCAGCTTCATAGTAGTTCTTTTCATTGAACAACTTTTCAGCTTCTTCAAACAACGCCGGCTCATTGTTTTGCGCATGCAGCGCCCCCATACCCAGCAGCAGGCAGGATATGAGGCCATACACAACCCTTGCGAAGGCTGTTTGTGGTATGGCTGACCGGTGAATGATTTGGTTACGCATAGGACTCTCTCAAACTATTTTAAAAACGTGGACAGTAGAATGGTTTTGTTTTTATCTCCGAACTACCTCCCCATCCAACATAGGAAAATGAGACTTCGAGGCTATTGCGGCTGATAAAATTCTGGGTCTTTGCTGAGGCATTCACATCATAGCTCATCCCGAAAGTGAAGCCTTTATGATAGAAACCTACGAACGGGGCAAGTGCATCATCTACACGAAGGTTTGCGCCGAACATAATATCTGTATTCGCTCCACCATAGAACTGTGCATATGCGCCTACCATTTTCTCCTGGGCATTTCCCTGGCGCATATAAAGAAGGTTAGGAACCAGATCAAACATGTCGGAAATGTAGATCCGCGCACCGGCATGTGCACTATATCTGATCGGAAGCTTTGTTTTCTCTCCGCCACTGATGAACGGATCGGTTGGTCGTGTGAGGTGAAACGTTGAAAACCCTCCGAACAATTTTATTTTATTGTCAGGATTGCCATTATAATAAGCGATACCAGCTCCTGCATCAAATGAAGAAACAGATGGTTTGTAAAAATTTTCAGAAGTGATGGAATTGGGGTCAAAACCAAGTCCGGCCACCCATTGATCACCAAATTGCAATTTGCTAACATTGAAGCGGCGGTTGATAAGACCAGCCTGTACAGCCATTACCACCTGGTGATGGCCAAAGCGAACACCTGTGTAAGCGAAGTTGGCATATCCGGTTGTATAATTATAAGCACCGTCTGAAGATGACTGATGCATCAGGTTTATCCCAACATTCAGATTCTTATTGGTAGGAGCTTCGGCGGAGATCCCCTGGGTAGAAAGGGTGCCGCCATACTGACTTCTCCATACGGCGGAAACTCTGTAGTCGCCTTCTATAGCACCAGTTAATGCAGGGTTCAAAAACATAGGCTGAATGAAATACTGCGAGAAATGCGGATCAACCTGTGCGTTGGTCACACCGCGTGAACCGATAACGGTCATAACGACCGCCACAGCCTTCAGCAAAGTATTTTTTTTCATTCAATTGGTTTTTACAGGACGTTATTGGATTCTCTTTTACCGTACGAGATTTACTGTACCTCGTTTTGTTACGGTCGTATTATCAAGGAAGGTGACCTTTACTCCGTAAGGATACACACCAACCGGTTGTGCTTTCCCTTTGTATATGCCATCCCATCCTTTATTTACATCTGTTGTCTGGTACACCAGTTCTCCCCACTGATTGAACACTCTCATCTCGATAGACTTGATTGATGAGCCGTATGGTTTAAACGTATCATTCTTTCCATCATTGTTCGGTGTGAACGCATTGGGGATAAAGAAATCTTTACCACCCGGCTCAAGCTCCACCAGCAGGCGTGCAGTATCAAGGCAACCATCAGCAGACCGGCCGATCACGGCGAAGGTCTGTGAGCTGTCTTTGATAATGAGAGACTGCGCGATGGCTGTCTGTGCAGAGAAATTCGCTTCAGGTTTCCAACCGATAACATTATAAGAACTATTCGCGCCAGATGTCAGTGTTAATAGCATGCCTGGCATGATCGGGTTTGTATTTGCTGTGAGTGACATTTTGAAATCTCTCACCTGAACCTGTACTGTTGCTGATACAGAACATCCCGCCGCGTTTGTTGCAACAGCTGTGTAAGTAGTTGTTGATTGCGGATAGACTATAACGCTATTACCGGCTCCGATATTTTGCCATGTAATGGTATTTCCGGGAGACGAAGCACTCAACGTAACAGCCTCGCCGCGGCAGATCGCTGCCACATTCGCTATACTGATCGTTGGGGTTGCACTGATCACAACGTTTACGGCTCTTGCATCAGTCTGACATCCGCTTGCCGTATTCAATGCGCGGATATAATACGTTCCGCTTGCAGTGATCGCAGATGCGTTAGTCAACGGCGTTGTACAGGCCGCGTCCGAGAAATACTGGTAAGTAAGACCAGCAGTACTTCCGGCAGTGATGGCAGCAGCCGTCAGATCAACTGTTGCGGGGATACATGCAGGAACCGGATTCGTTACCACCAGTACCGGAGCCGGCATAATATTTACATCAGTAGAAGTCGTATTACTGCAAAGACCATTATTGAAGCTGTATGTGATAGTATAAGTGCCTGGTGTACTTGCTGACACATTGATCGCTCCTGTAGTGCTGTTCATGGACAGACCTGACGGTGATGATGAATATGTTCCGCCTGCAAGGCCCGTCCGCGTAACGGTGCCTGTTCCTCCTGCACTTACGCAGAAGGGAGCGCTGTTGTAAGCAATGGCGGCAGTTGGTGTAAGATTTACCGTAACGACTACTGCTTCGATATCAGTCACACAGCCCGCTGCGGTTGTTCCCTGCACATAATATGTTCCACTTGTTCCGATGGCATTCGGTGAAGATAATTTGATCAATCCTCCCGGATCGATAAAGTAATTATAAGTCAATCCCGGAGTACTGTTTGTTGTGATCCCTGGCGCAGTGATATCAACAGTGCCGGGCGCACAAACGGCTGCGGGGTTGGTAATGATCAGTACCGGCAGAGGGCTGATCGTAACTGTCGCATTTGCAGTGGCGCTGCAGATGCCATTGCTGAACGTATAGGTAACTGTATATGTTCCCGGCGTGCTTGCAATGAGATCAATTGCACCGGTGGTCGCGTTTATTACAAGACCGGTTGTTGAGCCGTAGATGCCACCGGTTTGGCCGGTTTGTGTAACGCTGGCTGTAGGACCCTGGGCAGCGCAATACGGAGATCCGTTATAAGAGATATTTGCCACTGGCAACGGATTGATCGTTACTGTCACAGCCTGTATCGATGAACGGCAACCTGCAGGAGTGACTCCCTGTATATAATAGGTGCCGCCTGCATTAACAGCATTGGGGTTACCAAGGGCGATGGTCCCTGCTGCATCTGTGTAATAATTAAAAGAAAGGCCTGGCGTACTTCCGGCAGTTACGTCCGCATGCGTCAGGTCAACAGTAAGTGGTGCACAAACAACTGCAGGGTTGTGGATCACAAGAGTGGGGATCGACGCAATCACTACCGATGTGGTAGCGGTGCTGCTGCAGGTTCCATTGCTGAAACTGTAAGTGACAGTATATGTGCCAGCCGTGCTGGTCGTGATATTGATAGTGCCCGTCACGGGATCAATGGACAGTCCCGCGGAAGAAGTGTACGATCCACCTGCCTGACCTGTTTGTGAAACAGTTGCAGTTCCTGCAGTGCAGAACGGACTGCCTGTATAAGAAATGCTGGCAACAGGAGCGGGGTGGACGGTTACCTGTACAGGTCTGATCGTTTTGCAGCCGCCGGCATTTGTTGCTTCAATATAGTAAGTACCGCCTGCTGCAACCGCTGAAGGATTGGTGAGCGGGGTTGTTGCAGTTGCGTCAGTGAAGTATGCATATGTAAGACCGGATGCGCTGCCTGCGGTGATCGATGCAGCTGTAAGGTTAACAGTTGCAGGCGCACATACAGGTGCCGGATCAGTGATCACTAACACCGGAGGTGTTGCAATGACGATGTTAGCGGTGGTTGTTCTTGAACAGGTTCCATTGCTGAAGCTGTACGTGATCGTATACGAGCCCGGAGTGCTTGCGCCAAGATCTATCGTACCTGTCACAGGGTCGATGATCAATCCTGCACCAGAGCTGTATGAACCGCCTGTCTGTCCGGTCTGTGTTACCACCGCGTTACCTGTGTTACAGAAAGGAGAGCCAGTATAGCTGATCGTTGCAACCGGTAATGGATTGATGACTACATTGACGGCCCCGATAGTCGTTACACAACCACCAGGAGTGGAACCCTGAATATAGTAAGTGCCGCTCGCGGAAACCGCTGACGGATTGGTCAGTGCTGTAGTACCGGAGGCATTCGTGTAATAGCTAAAACTTAACCCGGACGTACTGCCTGCTGTGATAGCCGGGTCGGTGAGATCTACAGATGATGGCGCGCAAACCGGTGCCGGATTGTTGATCACCAGTACCGGCGCTGATACGATCGTAACCTGCGTCGTAGTCGTGTTTGAACAGGTTCCGTTACTGAACGTATACGTTACTGTATATGTTCCGGGCGTACTTGCTGCTATATTGATCGCACCCGTTGAAGGATGGATGGATAAGCTTCCGCTTGCGCTATATGTACCACCTGTTTGCCCTGTTTGCGTTACAGTTCCTGTTGATGCGGTTCCCTGGCAATAAGGAGAGCCGGGATAATTGATCGACGCAACGGGAGCCGGAACAATTGTCACCACTACAGGAACTATGGAAGTGAGACAGCCCGAAGCTGAATATCCCTGAATATAATAGGTGCCGCTGACAGATACGGCGTTTGGATTTGGCAGTGCGGTTGTTCCCGCCGCATTGGTATAATAGTTAAAGCTTAGACCAGGAGTGCTTCCCACGGTAACCGCAGCCAGCGTTAGATCAGCCGTTGCAGGTGCGCATACCGGTGCCGGGTTATGCGTTACCAGTGCAGGAGCTGCTATGATCGTGATCGTAGTCGTTGTTGTATTGCTGCAGGTGCCGTTGCTGACAGTATACGTGATGGTATATGTTCCCGGTGTGCTGCCGCCAAGGTTGATCGCGCCTGTTGAAGGATTGATGCTCAAACCAGCGGTTGAGCTGTATGTACCACCTGTCAATCCTGTCTGGGTTACTGATGCAGTACCGGTTACACAGAATGGAGCACCGTTGTAAACGATAGAGGCAACAGGTGCAGGAGTGATCACCACATTGACCGGTCTTACCGGAGTTTTACATCCGCCTGAAGAAGTTCCCTGAATATAATAAGTGCCGCTTGCAGCAATTGCCGAAGGGTTTGTCAGCACGGCTGTGCCAGCCGCATCAGTATAATACTGGAATGTCAGTCCCGCATCGCTTCCTGCGGTTACCGCAGCTGCTGTAATGTCGACAGTGCCCGGAGCGCAAACAGGAGCGGGGTTAGTGACCACCAGATTCATAGTTGCGCCGATCACTATCGTCGTGATTGCCGTATTTGAACAGGTTCCGTTGGTGAATGAATAGGTGATCGTGTAAGTTCCGGCTGTACTCGCGCCAACATTCACAGCTCCCGTTGCAGGATCAATAGACAAGCCTGGGCCTGCGCTGTAAATTCCGCCTGAATGACCTGTACGCGTGACCGGCACGATCAGTGTTGCAGATCCCGCTACACAGAACGGTGAACCTGCATAAGAGATCGATGCGACAGGCAGGGCATTGATCACAACCGTTGTGCTCGCCGTATTGGTACATGTTCCGTTTGTAAAACTATAGGTAACAATATATGTTCCCGGAGTACTTCCTGCAATATTGATCGTTCCTGTTGCCGCATCAATTGATAGACCTGTTGTCGAACTGAAGCTGCCGCCAGTCTGCCCGCTCTGAGTTACTGCTGCAGTATTGCCGCCACAGAAAGGAGAACCACTGTAAGAAATGTTTGCAAGAGGTTGCGGATTGATCACCACCGTTACCGGTTTGATATCAAAACAGCCTCCGACCGATGTGCCCCTGATATAATAGGTGCCACTCATTGATATCGCGGAGGGATTTGCGAGAACAGCGGTTCCCGCGGCATCAGTGAAATAGGTGAACGTCAATCCTGCTGTGCTGCCCGTTGTAATTCCCGCCAGTGTGATGTCGACAGTAGCTGGTGCACAGACAGGGGCGGGGTTCGTGATCACAACTACCGGAGTACCTGTCTGGCCTCCTGCATAGTTGAAAGTAGATGTATTTTGCGAAGCAACAACTACTTCAGTGATCGGGCAGGTTACGCCTGTTTGTGAGCAGACACCGCCGTAACGGATCACTGCTTCTTCGGTGATCGTCGAACTGCTTCCCGTAGGGTAAGTTGGAGCTGCTGTAGCGGGCACACGAACAGTCGCGGTAAATACAACCGAATCTCCCGCTGCCACACCGGCACCCATCAGGAAGTTATAGTATCCTCCGGTCAAACCGGTATAGCTTGCTCCCGCGGGATCATGTGTGAAACTGATCGACGCTGCATCCATCTGCCATGGAGAAGGAAGTGTAACCCTGAAGCCATCTGCAATGGTTGTTGGCAACGGTCCCTGGTTAATGATCTTGAACTTATATGTAGCCACAATATCTCCGGTTGTACAGTCGAGCTGGCCGGTTGTCGTGACCGAGCTGACACTGTATACATTCGTGTATTGAGGAATTCCATTGATGGTGATCTTCTGGCTTTGTTGCTGGGTTGCGCTGGTCACTGTACCACAGAAAGAACTGCCGGTAGACATAAAGCGGAAGCTTCCGCCACTGCCAAACCCGCAGGCTGTTGTTAACCCGAAACGAATCCTGAAACCTTCCGTTGAGATCAGCTGTGCGATCTCTGAAGACGGAATGGTGAATACGATGCTGTTTGCGCCAACATTGACCTGCGCATCCGGGATAGAAATGTAGGATCCACTGCCCGCAGGATATTCCAGGCGGTATGAGCCTGGCACGTAGGTGGTTCCTGAGGCAGGAAGGAATGCGGTAACGGTAAGTCCGTGTACAGCAGATGAACCTGTATTGATCGTTTCGATCTCATAGGTCAGCACATCACAGAAATCGTGTGTTGAGCCAGCCGGTTCCGTGATGATAGAGGTCTGCAATGCCGGATGAAGCGGTATCACGGATAGCTTCATTTCTTTTTTATATACGGCAGAGGCGACGTTAGCCGGATAGCCAACGCCAGCGCAATCATACCAGTAGGCAAGTTGCATGCTGTCTTTCTCGCAGCTCGTGTAGGTAGCATTGATGCGGTAATAGTTACTCGCCTGGTTCAATGTACCCAGTTGGTATATACCTGCTCCGGTTGGAGAAAGTGTTGTGGTCACAAATCCGCCGGGACCGCTGAGGCGTTGTATGCTTGTGATCGTAATGCCTGCTCCGCTCGCTTTTCCCATCCATACGCGTGTTGCCTGTGCGATGGTTGGGTTACTGATCTGGATCTCCCAACTGATAGTGGCATCGTTAGAGGTCGGTGTTGTATTTGCTGTGCTGGCGATGATCTCAGGTGCGATCAGGAAAATGCTGTCCTTCCCATTATAGGAAGCAGGCGCGAAACCCGTATTAAAACCAGGAGTGGCGATCTGGCTCATGAAGAAGAGAGCTTCTGAAGAAGCCGGTGCTTCACAACCCGGTTTGATGGTCACATTCAAGACGAGACGATGTCCCTGGTCACCTGCCGGAAGCGTTCCATTCTGGAAAAGATTACCGGCATTAAATACCAGCGGATTTGCGGAAGCACTGACCGGTGTCACCGGAACTGTCAATGATGCACTGGTTCCAACACCAGTAGTATAATAATAAGTTACGGTGGCTGCTACATAATCGTAATTCGCGGGAACGGTATAGCGGAGTTCGTTATAAACACTGACAGGCCTGAATTCATTGATAAATGGCTTGCTGCCCGCGGCGGCTCCGCCAATAGACAAGTAATGATCCATTGAGGTGACAACATTACCATTGCCTACCGAAGTATAGGTCTGGTTGCCGCCTGAACCGGTCTCATACCCTACGAGCGTGATCTGTCCCTGTATATTATTACCACAGGTATAGTGATCGGCGGGGGAGGAAGGGTTAGGGATATCACTTAAGTAGAACCCATTTTTTACTTCTACGGGAAAATAACGCGAGCCGGGGTTTCCGGTCACTTTATAATACATGTATATGACAACCGAATCTCCGTCCAGGTATTCGCCATAGCCTGGCATCATTGGTGTGATAGCGTCCAGGGTGGAGATGCTCGCATCGACCCTGCGTGTAGTGCCGGTACCCTGGATCGGTACATTGTTCGCAATATAAAAAGGAGTTGACTGACCCCATGCGAAGATCTCGACCCGCGCATACAGGTTTGACAAATAGGTTGAACCGGTGGTAAAGGTGTCAACGGCGTAAGCATACTGGAAACTCGGGGAAGAGGAGCCTCCTGTAATGGCTCCATTAAATACGGCCACGATGGTGTCTCCCGGCATTGCAAGTCCTCTCCGGATCCTCGAAGGATCTGGAACACCTGCTTCAGCTATACCATTATTATCATTATCCGCAAAGCCAACATTGGTGCGCTGTAAAGAAAAATCAGCAAATGATAACCCGCCTCTGACATCGCATGCAGGCTGAGGACAGGCAAAACTGATGCTCGATGTTGTAGCGAAAAGCGACTCTTCTGCAGGACAGCTTGCTGTACTTTTCAGGAAACTGCTCAAGGTAACAGTGTTTCCCGCGCCTGCAGTATTGCAGTCGAGGATCATGTTATTGAAGGTCAGAACGGCATTATGCAGGGTATTCAGAGGGAAACCGGGTGTGACGGTGTAGCTTATCTGAACCTGGTTAGTACCTGTATTGTAGCTGAAAGAAGAACCTGTAGCGAGAGCATTTCCTGTTACAGGATGCCTCAGCTGGATGTCTGCGGCGTTTCCGCTGAAATGGATCTTTGCCGGAAGCTGCAACTCAAAACGGATGGAAGACGCGTCCGCTCCCGTGCTGGTGTACAAACCAGCTTGCGCAACCGGGAACCGGTAAGTAAATGTATATGACTGACCAGGGACCATTGTAGCCGGCAGGGATGCTTCGGGTACGATCTCGGTTGAAACCGGGTTACGGAGAAGCGAAGAAACGGCTTCCGTTCTTCCGCCACATGGTGCTTCATAATCATAGCGCAACAGGGTTCCGGCGGCAACCAGTGGACCATTCACGGCCACGCCGACCGGACAGTTCTTTTCGGTATATCTTATGAATATAGTATCGCCCGGATTGATTACCGGGATATTGAAGGTCAGATTACTGCTGGATGCGCCAAAACAAGCAGCAGGAGTGCTGAAATTTGCCGCCGACGTTGAAGTCAGGGCGGCCCAGCTGCCGTTCACCCCGACCTTAAACTGGAATGCAGTGAATGCGGACTGGGACGAAACAGGTGCGCCAGCATTAAAATGCTGAAGAGCTGCGGGTTGCTGAGAGGCTGTCGAAAACAGGTTCAGTGAAAGATCATTCAATCTTACACTTCCGGTATTTGTGAGTTTTAATACCTGAGCATAGTCAGTGCCCCGGCATTGAAGCGCAAGCAGCTCGGGAATGAGTTTGAGTGAGGGAACGTATGAGTTGTTGACGGTTGCGCCGGCTGTAGCTTTTCCGCTTACATTGTTTGTCATGCATGGCACACCATCACACCCAAACCAGGTAGCAAACCTGCTTTGCAGGTTGCAATTGCTGACCATGGTTACGTTCTCAATCAGGGTTATACTTTGTCCCTGGGCTAATTCTCCACCGATCAGGGTGAAATTTGTAAGTGTATCGGATCCGAAGGTCTGCTTGCTGGTCAGGAATGTCCAGCCGCCGCTCACCGAGATCCCTTTGATTGAAAGGCCGCTTCCGCTCGTATCCGTAAGGTTTACTCTTGAAATAGATCCCAGACCATTGTTTGTAATGGTAATGGTCCGTGTATAATTGTCGCCAGCAGCTCCAAAATAGCTGGTGTTAGTGATATTAGTGATTGTAAGTGAAGCGCTCCGGGTATTGAAGCTGTTGCTCGTAACAGTGGTTGAAGGGCCGCAGGGGGAACTGAAAGAATATGCCGCCTGGTTATTAACAGCAGTTCCGGCACTCAATACCGCACAATTTGCGTAAGCCTGATAGCTGATCTCTGTAAAGCCCGGTGCGGCGGGAACAGATTGAATAGTGAGCGTAGCCGTATTTCCCGAAACAGAAGTTTCAGTTACCGAACCACTGCCAGCACTCAGCGTAGCTGAGCCGGCGAAATAAGCATAACCTGCCGGAAGACTGATGGTCAGCGTTCCCTGTGTACAGGCACTTGATCCTCCAACAACCCTTACCTTGAATACGGCATTACCATTACACACATTGACGGGCACGGCTGGTGCTCCGAAGTCCGGTTGAAGAGTTTGAGCTCTTGAAGGCGTAAGGTTTAAAAGGAGGCCCAATAATAGTATGGGCAGAATTCTTGTCATGGTTCGGGTAGATAATGGATAACAGGGATCTATGGAATAAGTGGATATGTACCAGCAGATTGCCAGGATGCCTAAATACTACCAGCTTGCTTATGGTGTTCAGATTCCGGGATGTCCGGGTGAGGTTTGTTTGCCGAAGAGGCCTGGTGGTGCCTGATAGGAAAGGAGGGCAGTGTAGTTTTGTTTCATGTTTTTCTGGATTTTGGATAGTGAATTTCTCATATAAAGAAACTCATTAGTGTATTATTAAACAACTGAAAAAGCCTGATTATTGTATGAAGTGCCTGAAAGAGGGTATAAAATATATGGAAATACTTATTTCTTAGTAAATAAACCCCTAAAACCATGACTTTCTACCTCAATCCGCTCCCGTGTAAAAACGTATGTTTCCCAGTAATTTGTACGCAATTATTGCAGATTTTACCGGAATAAAGGCATGTTTGTCTTTCAAAGGAAACTGCTTACAGGCAAGCCTTTCCTTAAACCGGAGCAGGTATTTGTACTTGGGCAATAACGGCATGGCACAGACCGAATGACAATGAGGTTATAACTACGAATAGAGCTTATACGGGCATCAAATGAAAAATCCCGATACCTATATCGGGGTTTTACGATCTCAAACCGCTCCAAATATCGTTTTCCACATATTTTTCACATGGAACACTCGATTTCTCTGAAACCTTTATCAGACGCGGCTTTCAGGCTTATGTGCTGGAAATGACAATGGTAATAACTTTTTGATCAGTTGATATTTGCCGAATTAATGAGGAAAAAGTTGTCGCGGAACGCTTTCGGATTTATACTCTTTTTGCGAAGGAAGATCCTGTTGAAGTAGGCCATATTTTCAAAGCCGCAGCGATAAGCGATCTCACCCACCGGCAGATCTGTTCCTGTAAGCAGCGCGCATGCCCGGCCAACCCTGACCTCGTTCACGTAGTCTGAAAATGTCTTGCCGGTTGCCCGCTTAAAGAACCTGGAAAAAGCCGGCAGAGATAAATGAACCAGAGCCGCAGCTTCCTCAAGGGTCAGTTTCCTGTCGAGATTGCGGAGAATGTAGCGCCCAACCTTATTGACCCTGTTCTCCATATCATTTCCTGCTGACAGGCTAAAGTTTTGGGATACAAGGGTTTTTTGATTTTGTCGGGACAATTGCTCAACTGTACTGAATAAACGTAAAAGCCGCTCCGGTCCGGGCAGTTCCGGCAATTGTGCAAGTTCGGGTAGACTATCGGGAAAGAAAAGGCCCCTGCTTGAGGTTGCCAGCATTTTGGCAATAGCGGACATTTCCGGAAGTTTCAGAAATGGGCTGGTCAGCTGCTCTGAAAATTGTATCACCACGGCAGAGCAGTTCTTTTCCTCCGTGTCGCTCACCCAGGTGTGCGGAACGGACGGTCCTATAAGTATAAGGTCTCCCGGCCCGAAGTTTTCATGACTATCACCGATCAATCTCTTCCCGCTTCCATTCAGTATCAGGGTTAATTCAAATTCAGGATGGTAATGCCATTTGAATTCAAATGCCGGCACGTCCATCCGATAGGCCAAAAATGACTGATCTCCCTGTTTGCTTGGAATATTCTCAAAAAATGGCTTCATAATACATTTTGAAGTGTATCTGGCTTGTAATTTATGAAATCGCGTCAATATAGTATCAAAACTAGGCTCAATGATATCATTGAATTGGTTTGTTGATGGGTAAGTTTACCAAAACAATTGCTATGGCCTTAATGACAGATCTGATCAGGCTTGATCTTGCCGCTCCATTTGCATTCACTGCGGATCAACTCAAATTCTACCAGCACAATCGCTTTATCAAACTCAAAGAGGTTCTGCTGCCCGAAACTATCCTATTTTTTAACCAGGTGATCACGCGGCAGGTCGAAGAGATGAATGGTGTCAAAACAGCCATCTCGGAACGTGATACCTATGGAAAGGCATTTCTGCAGCTTTTTAACCTGTGGAGGGAAAATGCAGTTATTAAAGAACTCGTTTTCAGTAAGAAGCTGGCGAATATTGCAAGCGTGCTCATGCAAACGGAGGGAGCGAGGTTGTATCATGACCAGGCGCTTTTCAAAGAAGGCGGTGGCGGCATAACCCCCTGGCATGCTGATCAGTATTACTGGCCGCTCGAAACGGACAAGACGATCACCGCGTGGATTCCTTTACAAAAAACGCCACTGGAAATGGGGCCGCTGGAATTCAGTGCCGCGAGTCACCAGATCGTTGAGGGCCGGGAGCTGGCAATTGGGGATGAAAGTGAGCTGGTGATGCAGAAACGTTTAAAGGTTACCGACTTCAGGCATGTGATCGAGCCTTTCGATGTGGGGGAGATCAGTTTTCATTCCGGATGGGTATTCCATCGCGCGGGAGCAAATATCACTGCCGAAGTGAGAAAGGTAATGACGATCATCTATATGGATAAGAACATGAAGCTGAAAACGCCGCAGAACGAAAATCAGGTAAATGACTGGCATACCTGGTGCCCGGGCGCGATACCCGGAGAGATCATCAGGTCTCCATTAAACCCGGAACTAAGCTGATATTTATTTAAAGTAAAATTCTAGTAAACGATCGTTTTGAATTGTGCAAATCGGTTTTTATTATTTAGTTACAGCTGCTTGTTTAAATAAAATTAAAGTATGAAAAAGGGTTTACTTCTACCGATAATTGCACTTCTCATTTTTGTTGATATTTATGGGCAACGACAGGTTCAAGAGCGATTCCAGCTTTTTCCTGTCGGCGATATAAAACCGTCCGGCTGGCTGAAAGATCGCCTGAACCAGGATCTTGCAGGATTTACCGGCCGCCTGGATAGCCTTGTTCCCGACCTTATTTTGAAGGACGATATTTATGGGAAAGACCGCCTTACCCGTAAAGTAAAGTCGAAGGAGTTGGGAGCGGTTGGCGAGGCCGGAGACTGGCAGGTCCAGCTTTTGTGGTGGAATAGCGAAACGCAGAGCAACTGGTGGGATGGTTATATCCGTTCGGCCATCATGACCGGAAGCCCGCAACACCTCCGGCGCGTCAAAGATCATATAAACCGGATCCTCGCTACTCAGGATGAGGACGGATATCTCGGGATCTACGACCGTGAAATGCGCTATCGATTTGATTATGAAAATGGAGAACTCTGGTCAAAAGCCACCTTGCTCCGCGGATTGCTGGCCTGGTACGAGTACTCAAAGGATCCAGCTGTACTCCACGCCGCTGAACGGGCGGTGAGAAATGTAATGACCAGTTACCCGATTGATAAGTCGCACCCGTTCTATTCTACCAAACCTGATGTTGGCGGGCTTTCTCATGGCCTTATGTTCACGGATGTTCTGGAGTCACTTTACCGTATTAATGGCGACAGATCCTTGCTCAGGTATGCGGCATTTTGCTATGCAGATTTTTCAGCGCAGAACCTGAACGAAGACGCCCGTCTCTCCAAACTTCTCGACCCGTCGCTTCCCTTAAAAGGTCATGGCGTTCATACCTATGAGCATTTACGTTCTCTGGCTGCGGCTTATCAGGCAACAGGCGATATGCAGATGAAGACTGCCCTGGCCGGTTTTGTCCAAAAGATCGAAAAAACGACCACTCCAACGGGCGGCCCGGTCGGAGACGAATGGATCGGCGGCCGGCCTGCAAATTCAACCGACCGGGGTTATGAATACTGCTCGCTTCAGGAATTAATGCACAGTTACCTCGAACTTTATCTGAAATCGGGGAACGCGAGTTTTGCAGAAAAAGCCGAGCACCTGTTCCTGAATGCGGCCCAGGGGGCTCGTCATCCCCGGGAAAGCTGTATCGCTTATCTGAAAACGGACAATTCCTATTTTATGACAGGGGGATTGAACGGCGACACTTCCATTAAGACACAAACCCGTTATAAATATTCTCCCGCCCACCAGGACGCCGCGGTGTGCTGCGTGCCCAATGCCGGCAGGATCACTCCTTATTTTCTGCAGTATGCATGGCTGAAAGATGGCCAGAACCTGGTAGCCAATCTTCTGGGGCCGGTGGAACTTACCACAGTGATCGGAGGCAAGAAGATCGAAGTGCGGGAGGAAGTGTCCTTTACTGACAAGCAGACGGTAAAGTTCACCGTCAGCGGTAACGGTGCTAACTTCTCGCTCATGATCCGGAAACCATCCTGGGTGAAAAAGTATCATTCCAGTGTGCCTCTCACCGAAAAAGATGGATATCTCATTGTTTCCAGAAAATGGACGGGCGGCCAGGTAGTCGAGCTCAGCTTTGAGCCAGCTATCGAAACCCATAGGGACAATAATGGAGAATATTACTTCAGTTTTGGACCATACGTGCTGGCTCATCCGATTTCGGCAACTGCGGAGGTTAGCCGCTCATTCCCCATTCCGGGGTTTTCGGATCTGAAGTATAAGCCGAATGATCTTCTGATCTATAAATACAGTTCCGGAGAACTTCCACTACCTGGTGAAAAAAGTGGCAGGTTCCGTTTGAACGTTCTCAACCCGATCTCTGGGCAAAAGGAGACTATCAACCTTGAGCCTGTGGGCAACACCATCCTCCGCCAGGTGACCTTTAAAGCATACTGAAAGCAGCAGATCGTATCAGATCAGCGGGATCTTCCCTTCATTCCGGCTGGGCTATGGGCCTGTGTCCGATCGCTGTTTTTCCCATTCTCCGTTCATCCTCCATAAATTAACGGTAGATGAACGGAGTATGAACGGAAGATGGCCAGAAAAAAACAGGTTATGGTCCGAAAAAGAGGAGGATACATAGCAGGCTGGAGACGACATCTAATTCCCCAGGAATCAGCGACATTCCCCGGAAGTCGGGCAGGCAAGCCCCGTTCACCACATCAGCGACTATACTCTTGTTCGTTATCGTCCATTCGTGCCAATTGGCGATTCGCCTAAATTATCGCCCATTCGTCCTAATTCGCGATTCCTGTTTTATTTTTGCGCATGCCCCTTTACATCGCTTCGCTCAATTCCGGATCCAATGGCAACTGTTACTATATCGGTAATGACCAGGAAGCTGTATTGGTGGATGCAGGGATCTCCTGCCGGGAGATTGAAAAAAGAATGAAGCGGCTTGAGTTGGAAATGGAAAAAGTAAAAGCTGTTTTTATATCTCACGAACATGGCGATCATATCACGGGAGTGGTAGCTCTTTCCAGAAAGTATCAGCTGCCTGTTTATATCACATCCGCTACGTTGACCAGCAGCAGGCTTCCGCTGGAGTCGTCACTCGCTCATTCATTTCTGCATGAACAACCAGTGAGTATAGGTCAGTTGCTTGTCACTCCATTTCGCAAAGCGCATGATGCGGCAGATCCGCACAGTTTTGTTGTAAGCAGTGACGGGATCCATATCGGGGTCCTTACCGATATAGGAGTATGCTGTGCTGAAGTCAAAAAATATTTTTCTAAATGCCAGGCCGTTTTTCTTGAAAGCAATTATTGTGAAACAATGCTCGAAAACGGCCGCTATCCTTATCATTTAAAAAAACGGATAAGAGGAGGGAATGGTCATTTATCCAACACAGAAGCGCTTGACCTTTTTGTTCGTTACAGAAGCAGACACCTTACGCACCTGATCCTCTCACATCTTTCAAACAATAATAATGATGCAGATCTGGTGAATCGCCTTTTCTTAGAGAAAGCAGGCGACACAAATATTGTGGTCGCATCCAGGTATCAGGAATCTACCATTTATAAGATCGATGCTGTAACATCATCTGCTATTTCATTACCTGCATATACAGTAGAGCAATTTGTGCCAATGCAGCTCTCATTATTTTGATCGCCGTCGTTGCTCTTCCTGTGGTGGCATATACGATGGTCTGCCAATAAGAGCCAGCTTCACAAACGTCGTTCATACACTTATTCTTTTCCTTGACTTGTGATCTATTGCAGGCATAATTAAACATTTTATGAATGCATAAATCGGAAAATTACGAAGTAGGATTTCTTATTAAAATATATCTCATATATAAGACTATTTGATGACAGGATAATAGCGCTGATTACAATTATGCTATATCAAAACACGCAACTGTTATTTAAACTACATATCAATCATAATGTGTTCTATATTTTAAAGCATGTGTATGATGTTACTTTGTATTGTCAATGACGAAACAGGTTAAGCACTGATGCATACCTGAACAATATCCGAAAGAAACCCGTATCCAATCCCTTTGAAAAACAAATATCCAAATCCTTGTACCGAAGTCAATTCCTTTGAAAAAACCATGTCCAGATCCTAAAAAAACCGTTGTCCGATCCTAATGAAAAACAATGTCCAATCCTTTGAAAGAATTATGAAACAGATCCAATCCCTTTGAAAAACGAACTTCAGGTATGAAGGAAATTACAGCCCCGGTCTCCGGGGCTTCTTTTATTAAAAGGAGATGTTGCGTGTTATTTATCATACGATACCTCTAACAGATTATGCACACTGAATAGATCAATGCATCCACTAAGAGATTTTGCTTACTACATTGATCACGCACAATAAAATTTACATTCTAATACGCTCATTGCAATTATCACTTGTTATCGAATGATATTGCAGTGTATGCACTATAGAATATCGACTACATGTGAATCATAATATGGTCTATTGAGTAATACAGGCGATTGATCTTTCTTTGTATTACAAATGATGCAGATCGTTGGTTAATGGTTAAAAATCCGTATCCTAGAAAAACTACTTCCGAAGTGAACTTTTTTAAATCCGATCCTTTGAAAGACCAGATCCATCGCCGATTGATAACCGATTCCTCAGTTGGTATGAAGGAAAATCACAGCCCCGGCTTTTGCCCGGGCTTTTTTTTGTATCAACTTCAGTGTACGCAAAAAAAGAGCGGGTAGTAGAAACCACCCGCGTTCACATGAGAAAACTGTTACTAGCGTAACAATTATATAGATCACGAATCATTTTTTTAAGCTCATGGATCAAAAATAATCATCCGGGGTTCCCGTCATTCATGATTCTTACAGGTCACCATAATTACTTGCTGAAGTGAATGATTTATGTGCTGAGATGATCGGTTGTGATCAGCGTACACAGGTACTGATGGTATTTTGTTATCGTTGGTGGAGAATAGGTGGGAGGGTTGGGCTGTTTTCTTTTATATCATTCATCATACGCTTTAATTCACTTTTTCATCAATTCCTGCACTATCCACTTCTGCAAATACAGTTTTATCCTAGCTTTCCGCCCGAAAAGAATACCATGATTAAGATCAGCTATTTTAACTTCTTCCTGGTGGCTATGACCAGCCATGTATGTCTTGCGCAAACACGCAGTGAGGTGGTGCGGGCGGAGCTTTCATTCGCGGCCACAGCAAAGGAATTCACGATGAAGAGGGCTTTCCTGGAAAACATGGACAGCGCTGCTGTCGTGTTCGGGGAGGGAAAGATCTACAATGGATTTGAATACTGGAACAAGGCGACTGAAACGCCGGGGAAATTATTGTGGCATCCTGCTTTCAACGGCCTGTCCCAGGCAGAAGATCTTGGGTTTACTACCGGCCCATGGGAATACAGGGCGACATTGGCAGACTCTGTGATCGCCAGCGGTCAATATACTACGGTCTGGAAGAAGAATAAAAAAGGAGAGTGGAAGTTTCTTGCGGATCTCGGTGTTGATTACCGTGGAAACCTGTTTGGTCAACAGTCGCTTTCAACTTCAGAAGTTTTTATTTCTGCAAAGAAGAATGATACTTCAGCATTGGCGATCGAAAAGAAGTTCCTTGAAACATTTGCTGTCCATAAGCAAAAAGCATTTGAACAATCGGTTCATTACAATTCATGGCTGAATACGGATGGAAAACATCCGGTGCAACTGGCTGCGCTTGTACTGCCTGAGCTGGCAAAGCTTCCTGACACCATCTCATTTCAACCAGTAGAGGGAGGAATGTCTTCTTCCCGTGATCTTGCTTATATATACGGAACAGTTACTTACGGGCAAAAGCAGGAAAATTACCTTCGTATTTGGGGACATACAAAAGATGGATGGAAGATCATTGTACAGGTGATCAAAAAGTAGCTCATTTATTTGGTGCCCCATTCCCACAGGCCAAAAAGTATTTTCTTATCGAGATGATGACCTGATTGTTTGAGTGATAAAACGATCTGCCCCCGGTGATGAGCTTCGTGCGCGATCAGATAACCCAGGAATGCCTGTGCATGCGGTTTAAAGCCTTTGATCTTTCCATCCGCAAGGCCTTTTTCCAAAAGCTTACTGATCGCGTCTGCGCTTTTATCGAATTGTTCGACCAGTTGTGTTTTACTGATGGCGTCTTTTTCAATTTTAGTTACCGTACTCATCAGTTCGGGCATAGAGGCCTGCAGCCACATCAGCCGGACATTGTGTATATGGGCGAGTTGCTCGCCAACAGTTCTTCCTTTTGATACTGCCTGATCGGCGAAATGTTCTTCAGGGATGGCATTGATCAGATACTGATTAATACGGTTGCTGATCTGCCAGGTATCCACGGCCTGGTTCATGAATAATGGTTTAAGCTTACGGTAAGATGATCAGGGGATCAAGCGAAAAAATTGAGAGATGGTTGTCTAAGAGTTTAATGGTTTAAAAGTTTAAAGTTTTTGCTTTTGCTTCGGTCCCTCGCCTGATGTAATCAGGCTTGCTCCTTAGATACGACATTCTGGCACGCGAAGCCAGCTGTGTGTTGACTGATGATAATCATTCAGGGTCAAACTTCGCATGTTTTTGAAATGGCTGTTGGTCGTCGTTAGTTCGTCTCTTGGTCGTCCTTTGGCCGTCCAAAGTTTGACGGGGTTTTAGGCAGTGAAAAATGGTGACAAGCTGACACGCTGAGGGCGATAAATCTTTTGAGCGACTGGCGTAGGTTCCCTCCTCCGCTTCGCTACGGTGGAAGGGCTGGCAGAAGTTTATGCGAGCGATGCTCATCCGGAACATTTCAACCCAAGCCATTTTGTAGACCATCCCCCAACTTTTCAACATGATCCGAAAAAGGTAAGAGTTTGCAATGAACCTTCCTAAAAAACATAACCTCTTCCCGGAAGAAGAGGTTATGTCGTCGATGATTCTCAGAGTACCAAAATAAGCTACTCGGTCAACATCTTTTTACGAAGCAGACCTGGCGATGAACTGTAGTGTTTCTTGAACACGCGGATAAAATTACTCGGCTTTTCATAACCGAGACGGAAAGCAATTTCTTTTACAGAGGTGTTTTGCTCTGCCAGCAGTTGTCTTGCCTGCTGCATTTTCTTTTGCAGGTAGAAATGGTAGATACTGGTTCCAAACACTTTTTTGAAATTGCGTTTCAGTGTTGATTCACTTAATGAAAGATCCTGAGCGATTGCCCGGATAGACGGGAGATCCTTTTCAAGATACACATCTAGCATTTTCTCTACAGAGAGCATTTTCGAATGCACCTGATTTCTTGACTCTTTGAGTTGAATTGATTTTAACATACAGATCCGGTTTATGATTAATGGAAAAAGAGACGAAACAGGGGGGATGAAGATGGTTATTTCGTAGATAATAGGACTTTCCAAAAAAAACATATTCCCGGAAGAAGAGACGGAAGAACTGCGGATTGCAGCAAATGGCAGTCAGGTTAGTCGTTAATTCCAAAGGAAGGTTTTGCAGTTTGTTAAGGTTGTTACTAAAATTAAGACTTCTTTTGATTATTACCAATAGGTGTTACAACTTATAATTGGACTGATTAGGGCATTCTTTTCCCGTCCCGGAAAATGCCGGACAGAATAATAAGTGTAAATTAGTATTACTTCGCTCTTGTCAGTAGCACAACTTAATACATACCCCCGAAAGCCGCTTGCTACATTCATATAATTGCAGCATAGCTCCAACAAAAAGTAACAGCGTTTGCTGAATGATATTCTATTGCCTGGACGGTACTGGAAAAGGTGAAGGTTTACGGAGAACAAAGGGATATCGCTGGTGGGCGATATCCCTTTTTACTTTTACAGAGGTGCACCGGGATTGGTTATACCAGAAATCTTCTTCCCGCCTTCCCGCTTTTCTTTTACCGGTATCATAGTAAGCCAGGAATGCCCCGGTCTTGTGGGCTCATGAGCGGTCAGTTTGATAAGTCAGCCCGTACCGGTAAATGCGATGATCACTTCTTTATGCCTGCGGATTCTTTGATGCCTGTAAATAACGATTTCCACGAAAGGTGAAAGATAGACCGGTGTTTGTCTCTTGTGAAGTTGACATTTGCCACGCGCGGCTCTTCTTTCTTTTTTGATGGGTTTGAATTCTTGATCATGATATTTGCGGCAAAGCTTGCGAGCTTTTTCTTCTCCAGTTTTTTACTCTCATCATCTTTTTGCAACAGCGAAACTTTTAGATCATCATACAGCATTTTAACCTGTCCGGTCATATTATTGGTATTGCCGCTCAATGTAAAGCTGAGTCCGTTGATCGTACCCTGTTCTATACGGGCCGGTCCCATTGGCACTGACAATGCGTTTATAGCTGTAGCGTCTATAGTACCGAGGTTGCCATTTATATCGAAGCGTCCGTTCGGGTGGAAAAGATAGAATTTCCAGGTAACACGCAAAGGCGCTTTATTCAGGAAGCGTGTATTGATGTTGATCGCAAGTATATTATTCTCGGCAGCAGCATCCTGCCGGTTCGTCAGATTGGTAATGGTAGCATAGGTGTTATAGAACTGAACTTTACCCGCCTGTCTTGAGATGACCGCTCTTTCCTTGTACTCAATAAACGCATTGGACAAAACGATCTTTTTGATTTGAAAAGGCAGCGGTGCTTTTACCATTGATTGATGAGGAAACAATTTGACCGGTCCTCTCATTCCTGCCTTATAGCCAAGGTCGCGGTAGATTTTTATGGATGCAGTGGCCACACCGATACTGTCTGCAAATAGTTCTTCTTTGAACAATGCGGGAAAGTTCATGCCTTTGATGGAAATTCCTTTTAAAGAAAAATCAAATCGGTCGTCCTGGCGTGGCAAACTCTGAATGAATTTATCTTCCGGGAGCAACGGATCAATATGGAAATGTCCAACACGGATCTCATTGGATGCTGAATTAAGCTGCACACTGTCCAGTCCGAAAGAGTAGGGTCTTTCTTTCGATTTCCAGGTAACGGATCCTGCGTTGATCTCCACCTGCTTTGCAAATAGCAAGCGAGTGGTGTCTTTCCAGGAAGCGCTGTCAACGCTCACATCCAGCAGGCGGATCGTGGTATTGATCACCTCAACTTTTACGTTACCGGTATTGATGTCGCGGGTTGAGATCCTCGCGTTATTGACCGTTAGCGTGTCTACTTTGATGAGGTTGAGATTGCCAAGGATCTGCTCATACACTTCGCGGGTTGGAGTGCTCCTGAGAGAGTCCCGCCCGGAATAAGTGTATATGATATCTATCACGGGATCATTGATCTGCAAGTTTTTCCCCACAATCTCTTTGTCGATAAGAGCCCGGGGTGTTTTTACCCCTGATACAATGATTGATGGGATTTTTATATTCAGCAGGGTGGGAGGCGCATCGTTTGCCTGTTTCATGGAGAGGTATTTCATACTGTCGTATGACAGGGAAAAATCCGTTACCGCCAGATCTCCGGCTACTTCATCCAGATCGAGTTTATCATATACGATCTTGTAGAGTCCTTTGCTTTTTTCTTTGATCGTATCTTCAAGCTTTGTGCGAATGATCTGTTTCCTGTAAAATCCCCAGTAGATCACAGCAGCGGCAACAATACCAAGCAAGCCGACGATGATACCAAAAAAAATCAGTTTACCTTTAGGGGTAGATGTAGCTTTTCGTATTTTGTGGGGTATGGTTCGCATAGCAGGCGTATGACAATTTCTGTTCCAAGAAAAAAAACACCTGTGAAGATGATGTTGTACAATATTTTACAAATATTCACCCCTGTAAACTACCAACAGGTTTTCTTGCATCCTTTTTGACTGATCAAATACATACCTTAGTATCACTATGCCTACATTCAACGACCGGATCAAACAGGTTTTGCTGTTAATGATCATTATTCTGCTCGCTTATCTAGTTATCATCGAATTAACGGTTTTTCTTCCCGGCTTACTGGGTGCATTGACCCTGTATATTTTAAGCCGCGCAAACTATTTTCAGCTGATCTACCATCGTAAATGGAAAAAAGGTGGTGCAGCAGGCTTATTTATCATCTATTACCTGTTTTTACTTGGTTTACCCATATATCTCGCCATTACGCTGATCAGTCCGAAGATAAATGCATTTCTTGCGGATCCTAATGCAATGATCGCAGCCGCAAGGCATTCACTTGATACGGTTCAGCAAAAGATCGGGTTTACGATCGTTTCAGAGGCAACGCTTACCAATTCATTAAGCAAGCTGACAGCATTTATCCCAAGTGTGCTGAACAGCACGGCTAACCTGATCAGTAACCTGGCGATCATGTTATTCATTTTGTATTTCATGCTGACGAATGGGCGGGAGATCGAACGTATGCTCAACCAGATCATTCCGTTGAAACAGGAGAACATCAATATGTTGGCTGCCGAAACAAAAAAAATGGTTCGGGCGAACGCTCTCGGCATTCCGCTGATCTCGATCATCCAGGGATTGGTGGCAACGCTTGGGTATTTTATTTTCGGAGTGAAAGAATGGGGATTGTGGGGCTTTCTGACCGGTGCATTCGCTTTCTTCCCGGTTGTTGGTACCATGGTGGTCTGGGTGCCAATGGTGATCTATATGTTTGCCGTCGGCGATACCTGGAATGCGACCTGGATCACGCTTTACAGCATCGTCGTTACCGGTAACGTCGATTATATCGCCCGTATCACGATCATGAAGCGGATGGGTGATGTTCACCCGGTGATCACCATCCTCGGCGTGATCGTCGGCCTTGGCCTGTTTGGCTTTATCGGGCTGGTATTCGGACCGCTTCTGATCAGCTATATCATTGTCCTCTTCAAGATCTATATGAGTGAATTTGTAAACAAAGACATCCCGAAGATCGCGGAAGAAGTGAAGGATACGGAAGAGGCAAAATTGCCCGGAAATCACTCCTGAAATAGAAGAATCTTTTGAGTGGTTCGATAGCATTTGAGCGATGGGCTGATTCTCCATCAGGAATATTTTATAAAGCAGAAGCCCTCCGGTTCAGGAGGGCTTCTGCTTTATAATGTTTGTGACTGAAATTTTCATCATTGGCGAATGACCGTAAGCGCCTGGGGGATACCTAGTCTCTCAGTTTTGAGAGTAAGCGCAGGATTTCCAGATACAGCCATACCAGCGTTACAAGCAGGCCGAATGCACTATACCATTCCATATATTTTGCTGCACGCACTTCAACACCTTTTTCGATCGTATCGAAATTGAGGAGCAGGTTGAAGGAAGCAAGCCCAACCACAAGAATAGAAAACCCGATACCGAGGGGTGTCGATGCATTTGTAAAAGACGCGATCGGAGATCCCATTGCGAGGTAAGTGATCCATTGGATCAGATAGAATATACCCAGCGCCGCGGTGGCGATGGTGATCACCATGCGGAAACGACCTGTTACCCGGATGATCCTGTAACGATAGATCAGGAACATGACCAGGGCAACGATCAGCGTAAGCGCAACCGCCTGCATTGGCAAGCCCGGTGCTGCAAAATCATAATAGGCGCTGACAGCTCCCACGAACAAGCCTTCCATCAATGCATATACCGGAGCGAGAAATGGAGACCATTCCTTTTTGAACATCATAATGATCGCAAGCACCAATCCGCCGCCGACACCGGCAAGTATCAGGGGCATAACATTTTCGCCTTTAACAGCCTGATTCCAGGAATAAACGGTAGTAACACCCATGGCCAGTAATAAGAACCCCAGCTTATTCATCGTTCCTTTAGTGATCGTTGTCCGTTGTCCGTTGTCCGTTGACCGTCAACGATTGTACATTACCGGTTCACTGCGATTTACCATTCACATAACAAAAAAAGCAGAAGCCGCCCGTTTTCCGGGCACTTCTGCTTTATAAGATTGTTCAATTCCCTTCCGGACAACGGACAACGGTCAACGTTCAACGTTCTTCGAACTGCCCGAAACCCCTTCCCGCTCTAATAATGCCATCTCACAAACGCCTCCATTGCCGCATAATGCGTCAATCCGAGATCAGCATAAATACGTGCGGTAGCGGCATTGCGGGCTTCGGCGCGCTGCCAGAACTCCCGGGAATCGCTGCCCTGGAATGGTACCATGTCTTTCTGGGACTGGTGGATGAAGATGCCGAAGCGCTTTTTTACTACCTGGTCGGGGCTCATCGGGATGGCCATTTCGATCTCCTCGATGTTCCATTCCTGCCATGCGCCTTTGTAAAGCCATAACCAGCAATCGCTGAGCCATTCGTCGCCATCGGCCTTAATGCGTCTCAAGGCTTCCAGTACTACGTTAAAACAAACGAGGTGGGTACCGTGCGGATCAGCGAAGTCTCCTGCACAGTAGACCTGGTGAGGTTTTATTTTGCGCAGCAGTTCGATCGTGATCTCGACGTCCTTTTCACCCATCGGATTCTTTTCAATGGTGCCGGTTTCGTAGAAAGGAAGGTTCTGGAAGTGTATGTTCTTGTCGGGGATGCCAACATAGCGACAGGTTGCTTTTGCTTCGCAACGGCGGATCAACCCTTTTATATTGCGGATGGTTGGGGTATCTACCTGATTTGATTTCTTTGAGGAGATGAATTCGCGGGCTTCGGCGAGGATCTGCCCTGATGTTTTTGTATCAATGCCAACGATCTCTTCAAATCCTACGGCAAAGTCGAGGAACCGCGTAACAAACTCGTCTGTCACGGCGATGTTGCCGGAAGTCTGGTAGCCCACATGCACATCATGTCCCTGATCGTGCAGCCGCTGGAATGTTCCTCCCATACTGATGATATCATCATCGGGGTGGGGGGAGAAAATGATCACGCGCTTTGGATAGGGCTCTGAACGCTCAGGATGGGCAGGGATCACCGCGTCAGGTTTTCCTCCGGGCCAGCCGGTGATGGAATCACGCAGCATGTAATATACCTGCAGGTTGATCTCGTATGCATCGCCTTTTTCGACCAGTAGGTCGCTCAGGCCAAACTCATTGTAATCACTGTTGGTAAGACTCAGGACCGGCTTTTTGAGCTTCAGTGCCATGTTTACCACGGCTTTTTTGATCATCAGGGAAGTCCATTCACAGTCGCCGGTCAGCCATGGTGTTTTGTTGCGGGTAAGCTCCGCTGCCGCGGCCTCATCAACGAAAAAGGTAACATCATCATGATTCTGCAGTAGAGAGGCCGGTACATGTTCAGAATCGTCATCTTCAACAGCCTGTTTGATCACCGGAGCTTTCGAAGGACCCCACGCAAGGAGGATCACTTTTTTCGCTCTTAATATGGTTCCGATCCCCATGGTGATTGCGAGGCGGGGAACCTGCGAAATATTGGCAAACTCGTATGCATTTGCAATACGGGTTGAATTATCAAGTGTGATAAGCCTTGTGCGTGAGTAGATGCCTGAACCGGGTTCGTTAAATCCGATATGTCCGTTCGTACCGATGCCAAGGATCTGCAGGTCTATTCCTCCAGCCGCTTCGATCTTTTTTTCATACTGGATACAATGAGATTTGATCTCTTCTTTCTCTATTTCACCATTTGGGATATGAATGTTTTCCGGTAAGATATCAACATGATCAAAGAGATTCGCCTTCATAAAGCGGTTATAGCTTTGCAGGGCATCTGTTTCGATCGGGTAATATTCATCCAGGTTGAATGTGATCACATTCTTAAAACTCAATCCTTCTTCCTTATGCATTCTAACGAGTTCTGCATAAAGGGATTTTGGAGTGGAGCCTGTTGCAAGCCCCAATACACAAGACTGTTTTTGCTGTTGTTTTGACCTGATCAAATTTGCAATTTCCACGGCTACTGCCGCAGATCCTTTTTTAGGATCAGGAAATACTTTAACGGGGATTTTTTCAAAGCTGTCTGAAAGATCCATTGCAGCTGCTTTTTTTGCCATAGTGGTTATTTTCCTATCTGAATTGAGTGGCCAAAGATATTAAAATGTAACCATTCTAATAGGGTCAATTCGTTGGTTTCAAACGGAGAATGCGAAGATTTAACCTGCAAGAAAACGCAGTACGGGTGTTAGTTTGGGTTTGGAAGGTTTCATAGGTTCCATAAGTCAGTTACTACAGACATAAGTAGTAAAGTTGATAAAGTGCACTTCCTATTATCTGTTATGTATAGAACGAAAAAAGGCGTAATAAACTTAGGGAACCTATTAAACCTCCCATCACAACACCCATCCCACCAGCATGAGCAAAGTCTTCTTCAGCGCCTTGATTGCCTGGCTCATCAGGTTGCGTGCCACCTGGTAGTTGATGTTCATGATATCGCTGATCTCTTCGTAGCTGAGTTCCTGGTAGATCTTCAGGTAGATGATCTCACGCTGGCGATTGGATAATTTTTTAAGTGCATCGATGATACGCTGTTTCTTATTTTGATCTTCCTGTTTTTCGATCATGAAATTATCATGACTCACTTCAAACAACATTTCGGAAGGCTCATTTTCGTTTAGTGCAGCAGAATGAGGTAAACGTTGTTTTTTATACAGTTTATATTTTAATGCTTTAAGCAGGTAGGCCTGAACAGACTGAATTTCTGAACGCGACTTACTTTGCCAGATCTCTGCGAACAGATCCTGAATGCTGTCTTCCAGTAAACCTTTATCTGCACAGATCTTACTTCCATACTTTATAAGTAATGGATAATAGGCAGTAAAAAGTCCGGCAAGTGCATCCCGGTCTCCATTCTTCAGCCCATGCCAAAGTTTAATATGAGGGTGCTCAATTCGCAAACGTTATGAATAGATTTTCTGCAAAATAGGCTTTAAACATCAACAATCAATAAAGAGCGGAAGAAGGCTTAATGGTGCGAAAAAATATTTTTTTTAAAAAATCACATTACAAAACAAATCCGGGCGGCACCCGGTATTTTTATAACAAAAAGAGATATGAGCAGGAGCTTTCAACGGGTCGAAGATGTAATCGAAAATGAGGATTTTCAGGCGTGGTTTACGGGAAAACACGTAGCGGGATGGGAGGAATGGCTCACTGCAAATCCTTCGCAGGCGGAACTGGTGAACGAGGCGGTCGCTTTCATGAAAGATATCCGAATGCAGGAAGCACCCATATCTGCACAGGAGATCGCACGTGCCTATTCACGGCTTGAAGACCGGATCGGAGAGGACGAGCAACGGGGACGCGTTGTGTCTATGTCACGCAACCGATTTAAACGTTGGATCGGCGTCGCTGCCGCTCTCGTGCTGCTTGCTGCTGTATTTTCTATCTGGAAATATGTTTCCAGGGATCCTTCAGTCAGTACTAAATACGGGCAGATTGCCAGCCATCAGCTGCCGGATGGTTCAACAATGGTGCTGAACGCAAACAGCTGTGCTACGCTCAGTAAAGACTGGAAAGAGGGTAAAGACCGGGAGATCTGGCTGAATGGGGAAGCATTCTTCCATGTAAAGAAGACGGTAAAGAAAGACCGGTTTGTAGTACATACCAATGACCTGGATGTGATCGTGACCGGAACACAATTCAACGTATGGACAAGAGATAATAAAACAAGCGTTCTGCTTACAGAAGGAAGTGTAACGATCCGGACAGCAACAGGCGAGGAGATAAAGATGGTTCCCGGAGAATTTGTTCAGATCGATCACAAAAGCCTTGAAAAGAAAACAGCAAACGAAGAACGGATTCTTGCATGGAAAGACAACAGGATACTGTTTGACAGTACTCCTATCAGAGAGGCGGCTCGCATAATACAAGAACATTACGGCATCAAAGTGACGGTAGATGATTCGGTACCTGACGCTAACACGCTTGGAGGTATGATGCCAAACAACAACCTGGATGTACTGCTACGTTCAATAGAAGCAACGAACGATTACAGGATTTCCCGTAAGGACGGAGAGATCCTGATATCAAAGCCTTAACAGTTGCCCGGCAATTACGCTAATGGCGCGGATTACGTAATTGTTTCAATTGCCTGAGGTTAGCATATCGCTAAACAAATAAAACTGCAACAATGAGACATTCAAAGCCCTTTTACCGAATGCTGGGGTGTTTGATGAGCGCCCAGCTATTGGTCAGCCTGGACGGTTCTGCGCAAAGCAATGGAATTTCCTTTGCATCCAACTCTTCTCAAAGAATTCCTTCATACACACAACAGCAACCGAAACAGGAAACCGGCGAAAAGAAAACACTTTTCAATGTTCTGAAAGACCTGAACAAAAAGAAAGGAACCTACTTCCTTTTTTCCGAGCAAAGTCTCGGTAGTAAACTCGTAAGCCCGGTAAAAGATGTAAACGCATCCGTTGAAAAAATACTGGATGAATTATTGAAAAATACCGGACTCAGATACACAAAAGTTTCCGACAATACATTTGTGATCGTAAAAGAAAAAGAAAAAGTTTCGGAAGAGAACCTTCAGCATCTCAACTTCAATTCTGAGAATCCTTCCGGCAGCAGGAAAATGGTCTTTGATCCGATCACCGGGAAGATCACGGATGATAAGGGAGCACCGCTGGCCGGCGTTAGTGTTTCACTGAAAGGAACTAACAAAGGAACAACGACAAATGCTAATGGCGACTTTGTGATCGATGCCAAAAAAGGTGATGTACTGCTGGTCTCTTATGTTGGCTATGCAGAACAGGCGATCACCGTCGGCAATGATGCGCAGCTTTCTATCGCACTGGCTCCGGGTGCCACGCAAATGACAGAAGTGGTGGTCACCGCGCTCGGCATAAAAAAAGAACGCAAGGCGTTGGGCTATTCTGTAACGGAAGTAAAAGGCAGCGATGTTACACAGGCCCGCGAAACAAACGTAGCCAACTCGCTTGTTGGTAAAGTTGCGGGGGTTAACGTAAGTTCTGTATCCGGTGGTCCGGGCGCATCTACCAGCGTCATCATCCGTGGTGTATCAAGCTTATCGGGAGATAACCAACCACTGTATGTGATCAATGGGATCCCTATGACCAACAACCTCGCTACAGGGAATGACCTGGCCAACACGAAAGGGCAGTATTATAACTCACCTGATTATGGTGACGGTATCCAGAACATTAACCCCGACGATATCGAATCATTCTCGATTCTTAAAGGTGCGGCTGCTGCTGCATTGTACGGTTCACGGGCAAAAGCAGGCGTGATCCTGATCACCACAAAATCCGGCAGCGGTAAAGGAACGATCGAATTCAACTCAAACTATACGGCAGATAAGGTAATGGACATTACCGACTGGCAGTATGAATATGGCAATGGTGCCAATGGTTTAAAGCCCACTACCGCAGTTGCTGCATTCGATGCCGGTAACTCGAGCTGGGGAGCAAAACTGGATGGCTCCGGCGTCATTCAATTCGACGGTCAGACAAGGCCTTATGCTGCACAAAAAGGAAATATCGGCCGCTTTTACCGGACTGGCAGCACGCTGACCAATACGGTATCATTCGGCAAAGCATTTGAAGGAGGTTCTGTACGTTTCTCCGCCAGCAATCTTCACAACAGCGCGGTAATACCAAATTCAGGACTTAACCGCAACACACTGAATTTTGCGACAAGCTACTCTGTAAGCAGGAATCTTACCATCGATGTAAAAGCGAACTATGTAATGGATAAAGCGCGTAACCGTCCGATACTGGCTGATGGTGCAGGTAACGCGAACTTCCAGACCATGTTTCTTCCAACGAGTCTGAACATAAATACACTCAAGCCAGGAACAAAGGCTGATGGAAGCGAGCTGCTATTCACCAATAACAACTATGCAACCAATCCATGGTTTGCCGCTGATAAATTCATCAACAACACGACACGTAACCGCCTGATCGGCGTGGTCAGCGCGAGGTACACTTTCGACAATGGATTCTTTGTCCAGGGACGTGCGGGCCGCGACTTCTACTACGATCGTTATACAGGCGTAGTGCCTAACGGTACCGGCTACTATGCGCAGGCATTCCGCAATATCACCGAAAACTTCAACCGTGTTTCCGAACTGAACGTGGATGTCCTGGCGGGTAAATCATTCAAGATCGGGCAGGACCTGAACATCACCGCCAATGCCGGAGCAAACCTCATGAAAGCACGCGCAGAAGGAACAACGGAAGGCGGAACTGACTTTGCTGTTCCTTATGTATACACGATCCTGAATGCAAAAAACAAAACGATCGAGTATACCGATTTCCGCCAGGAAGTTCAATCAGTATATGCAACACTTGATCTCGACTATAAAGGCTTCCTGTTCCTGAACGCGTCAGGCAGAAATGACTGGTTCTCCACACTTGCGCCTTCCAGCGATCTGGATGTATTCTATCCATCAGTGAACGCTTCTTTCCTGTTCACCCAATTCATTAAACCAACATGGATGAACTATGGTAAACTCCGGATGGGTTGGGCAAATGTGGGTCAGGCAACAAGACCATATCAGACCTTGCTGAACTACGGATTGTTCCCTCAGCAATTGAATGGCCTGCCATTGGGAAACATTACGAACACATCTATTCCTAATGCCAAACTTCGTCCGTCAAGCGCAAGTGAGATCGAAATAGGAGCAGAATTAGGTCTACTGGGAAGTAAACTTACCGTAGATGTGGCGTGGTACAACAAGAAATCAAAGAATGAGATCTTTGAATCGCCCGCGTCCAACACTTCCGGTTATACAGGTGTGATCCTGAACATTGGTGAACTAAGGAATAAAGGGTTTGAGTTTCTTGTAACGGCAAAACCATTTGACAGATCATCCAATTTTGGCTGGACCAGCTCTGTGAACGGCTCCATCAATAAAAATGAAGTTGTCTCCCTTACAGACGGACAGGCTGAACTTGCCGTAGGTACATCCCGTACCGGGTTTGGGTTCACCCGTCATATCGTTGGCTCTCCGGCCAATCAGGTAATGGCGTTCGATTATCAGTATGATGCTGCCGGGAAGATCGTACTCGGTGCGAATGGTGTGCCGGCAAGAGGGGAACTGGAAGCATGGGGTTCTGCTTATCACAAATACACGATGGGTTGGAACAACGAATTTACTTTCAACAATTTCACCCTCGGATTCCTGATCGATGGTAAATTCGGAGGCAAGCTGTTCTCTGCAACGGATTACTATGGATACTTCTTCGGTCTTCATCAGAATACACTGGAAGGACGTGAAAGTAATTTCAATCCTAATCCGGGTGGTACGGCAACAAATGCACAGGCGTACTATACAGAACTGGCCGGCAATGTTTCCAAACTCTTTGTTTATGATGCGAGCTTTATCAAATTCCGCCAGTTCACACTCGGCTATACATTGCCGAAGAAATGGTTTGGAAAAGCGATCAAGGGCGCAAGCCTCAGTTTGGTGGGAAGAAACCTGTTCATCCTGATGAAGAAGACGGATAACATCGATCCTGAAGCAAGCTACTCCGGTTATACGCAAGGCCTCGAACTTGGTGGCGTACCTCCAGTAAGAAGCTTCGGTGCAAACCTCAATTTAAAATTCTAGGCGACTTAACGATTACCGGCTGCCTGGCAGCTGAACCAATAAAAAATTATACGGATGAAAAACAAATTTATAAAACTGCTTGGTTTGTTTTCCGCCACCGTGACATTGTACACCAGTTGTACAAAGGACTTTGACGAACTGAATACAGATCCGACGGCGTATAACCCAACCAATTTTGAACCTAATTATCTGCTGACCACCGCTCAGCTTGCGTACACCGGCAGCTTTGATTTCAGCTATGAAACCTGGCGCGGGAAC
This sequence comes from Terrimonas ginsenosidimutans, assembly GCF_022012415.1. GTDB lineage: Bacteria > Bacteroidota > Bacteroidia > Chitinophagales > Chitinophagaceae > Terrimonas_A > Terrimonas_A ginsenosidimutans. The sequence continues at coordinate 45,630 of NZ_JAKLTR010000017.1, read as the reverse complement.
CTGATCTATTCATCTACAATGATGCAACAGTTGTCTACTGTGATCGGTTACTGGGCAGGTGATAAGTACATCCTGAATGCAGATTACACCGCTGCCTACTGGTTCGTGGCTTATCCTGAACAAGTGAAACCGGTAGCTGATCTTGTTGAGCTGACAAGAAACAAAGCACAGTATAAGAACCTGCACCAGATAGGGCGTATCATGCGGGCGATGATCCTGCAACGGATCACTGATCTGTATGGCGATGTTCCCTATTCCGCAGCAGGTCTCGGTTATTACAGCGGAACCTATTTCCCTGTATACGACAAACAGCAGGACATCTACACTGATATCATCAAAGAATACGAAGAAGCAGCCATCGCACTCGATCCTGCGGCAGATAAGCCAAACGGAGATGCGTTCTACCGCGGTAAAACTGATCAGATCGAAAAGTGGAAGAAACTGGCTTACTCTCTGATGCTTCGTGCAGGAATGCGCCTCTCAAAAGTAGACCCTGCCAAAGCACAGGCAACTGTTGCCAAAGCCATTGGTAAAACGATGCAAAGCAACGATGATAACGCTTACCTCGTTCATGATGAAGCCGGCGGACGTCCAACAGTGAACCGTAACTTTCAGGTATTGCAGGGTCAGCCAGAGGCCGACTATGTGAAATGGTCTAAGAAGCTGATCGATTTCATGAAGGATAACAATGATCCGAGACTTGGCGTGATCGCACAGGTGAACAATGGCGACCGGACGCCAGCCAATCAGAAAGGCATGCCGAATGGCTATGACCTCAGTGGCGTTGCCGGAAGAGATATCTCCTCAGCACCAGGTTATACAACCATGGCTGCATATTCCAAACCAAGCTCATTGCTTAACAAACTGAATGCGCCAACATTCGTATTCACTTATGGTGAGTCTGAATTGTTGCTTGCTGATGCTGCTGCGAGACTGACGGGTATTCCCGGCATTGGTGCCGCTGCGACGTATTACAATAATGGTGTGAAAGCTGCCATTACTTATATGGCACCTTATGATGCAGCTGCAGCGATCTCCGCAACGGCTGCTGATACATACCTCGCAGCACATCCGTACGTTGCAGGAAGCGGTCTCGAAATGATCAACACACAGTATTTTGCTTTGACCGCCACTATGTTCGATTTTTATGAGGGATGGAGTAACTGGAGAAGAACAAACATCCCTAATCTTACACCGGTGGTTTATCCGGGCAACGTAACCAACGGAACTGTACCACGTCGTTTCCCGTACCCACTCTCAGAAGCGAATACCAACCCGACCAACTATAAAGTTGCCCATGATGCGGTACCGGGAGGAGATCTGCTGATCGGAAGGGTTTGGTGGGACAAACAATAACGTGAATGCGGCACGTATGGTCGCGAAAAAAGTTCTATGATTGATAAATGTTGCACCGGTTAGTGCATATGCAAAAAGTCTAAGCAGTTGTATACATATAGTAAGTGAGGAGCTGCCCCGGATGGGGCAGCTTTTTTTTGCGTTGCTCAATATGCAATCCTGGATGCTTTTTTGACGGATAATGCTGATGTTTTCCCAGGATCTTTGCCGTTATTTTCACTTGAGAATTGGTGATCATCCCTTGGTCTCAGCCCTGTCGCAGTGCGATCTTTACCGAAGAGAATTCTTAAAGTTCACCGTCATTTTCAGGGCTGGTGGAGGAGGTCAGCCATGGAGGTGGCGGTGACTTTTTTATTTATTTGTTGAGAATTTAAAAAAGAAGAAAATGAGATAGTAATAAAAGAATTATACATAAGAATGTTCGCGGGCGAAAACGTATAGGATACGGATGAGAACGCATGTACGCACTACTGGAAGCAATCTTACTGAATGCTTCTGATAGTGCTTTTCGCGATCGCACACTGCAAAAAAGCGTCGCAAGCTGCGCGCGCACGTAGTGAGAGGTTTTTCAAAGTGGTGTGGTGAATAGTCTAACTGCGACTTTCCCCCACGAGCCAATTAGAAAATATCGCTTTACCATTCTCCAATTATTCAACCTGCACCACCTTCTTCTGTCATCGATTGTATTTTGCAAACAGGTATTGAGGGATTTTCTCCGAAAGGAGAAAGGGAATATTGATGCTATTATGATCAAGATTACTGAAGGTGGTAAATACCAGGTTTTTATTGCCGGATAGTTTTCTGTAAAGAAGTTGGCTGCCTGCATAAGGATTTTCCTGATCTTTCTTGCCGTGAATCAGCCAGATGGGTTTGCTGCTGATCCGGCCAGTGTTTGACATATCAGGAACACCAGCGATCGAAACCATTGCTGCGAATTTTGCAGGTGCGATATTCAGCAGGTTTTGGGCTGTTGAGCCACCCATTGAGTAGCCAACAAGATAGATCCTGCTTTTGTCAATACCGGGATATTCTTTTTCCAGGCTGTCGATCAGTTTTAGTAAAACAGGTACGTCGGCGGAGGGGTTCGAAACAAGTACTCCCTGTCCGTTCGGAGTGTAGTCTGAAGAACGTTTACTGAAATGAGGCGCGAGAACGAAACATTTGTATTTGCTGGAAATTTCCGTTCTTAACCAGATTCTCGCTAACGGCTCCAGTTGATTTTCATTATCAGTGCCTATTCTTGAAGAGTTGTGGAGTGTGACGACCAATGGATATTTCTGTCCGCTTTTAATGTCATCAGGCAATAACAACCGGTATGGAAGCTCAACATCACCACTCTTATAAGTCTTCTTCAAATACTTTGCCGGTGACAGATCGATCAATACTTTCCGCGTTTGCTGAAAAGTAAGACTATCAACTTCCGCATTATCATAGGTATGAACCTGGCCTACAGCTCCGGATGACATCAAACAAAAAAGAAAAATAGCAGTTAACCTGAACCACATATAAAAGAATTTGAACCACAAGATAGGAATGTGGACTTCAAATAAAGGCCGTTTAGATTTGAAGAACCTGAATTTTCCATAAAGAAAACAAGACATTCCAAACCTGAACGGCCTATTCGCGTTCTTCGCTATTCATGTTCATTAGCGAACCTCGAGTTCGTCGACGAACAACCATGCCCTGTGATCCGCTCCCGGTAAACCTGTCGGGATGACTCCTTTATTCTTTACCCAAACGCGGATGTAGCGCGTCTGTAAAGGCGCAGGGAGTGGGAGGTTAAGTGTTTTTTGAGCAGTTATATCGGAAGTTGTGCCGACTGATTTGAAGCTCTTGCCATCTGAAGAAACAAATACTTCCATTGCAGAAGGATAATAGATCCAGGTGCCGCGCTGCTCAAGTGTATGGGCCGTTATTTCTTTTACAGTAGTCAATTTTCCCAGATCTATTGTGGCATCGCAATCCGTTCCTTCAAAACCGAGGAACTCGCGGGCGCGAGACATGCCCTTTTCATTCTGTATACCGTTTACCAACGTGAATGCACCATCACTGATGTATTTGTTTGCCGGAGGCGTTGCGAGGGTGACCTTTTTACCCGTTGCAAGGTTGAAACGGAATTCCTGGACGATCGGCTGATTGTTCACCTGTGTACCGGTTGTGCTCCAGCCAGCGATAGTGGTCGAGCTTTTGATCGGCACAGCAGTTTTATATATTTGAGAACCGGTGGTAATGTCTGTCTCCACACCGGGTGCGGATTGCTTATAACGGATCTGCACCGATGGTTGTTTTGATTCAAGCTTCCATATCAAACCATTGTTGCCGGGAGCAGGAAGGACAGATGATTTGAGATCGAAGAATGCACGACTGTAATTCGTATTCCAGCGATCAAAACGTTTGAACTGAGTTTGTAAGCGTTTTTCAAAATCAGCCCAGCTTTTATTAGCCGGTTGTGTCCACAAAACTTCACTTAGTGCTGTCATCCTCGGGAAGATCATGTATTCCACTTTGCGCGTATTCTTCAGGTATTCAGACCATAGATTGGCCTGTGCTCCGAGAACATATTTTGCTTCAGCGGCATTCAGCGCCGGTGGTATAGGGTTGTAGCCATACACTTTCTCCAGATTCACATAACCACCGATTGTTACCGAATCTTCATTGGTTGTCTGTGAATAATCAAAATATACATAATCGGTTGGCGTCATCACCACTTCGTGATGCTGTTTTGCAGCAGCAATACCACCGGCTTCACCGCGCCAGCTCATTACTGCGGCATTAGGAGCGAGGCCTCCTTCCAGGATCTCATCCCAGCCGATCAGCTTGCGTCCTTTTGTATTCAGGTATTTTTCCATACGCTGGATAAAATAACTCTGCAGTTCATGCTCATCCTTCAACCCATTTTCTTTCATTCGTTGCTGGCAGAGAGGACATCTTTTCCAGTTTGCCTTCGGACATTCGTCGCCACCAACATGAACGATCTCAGATGGGAAAAGTGGCAATACTTCATCCAGCACATCTTTCAGGAAATTGAAGGTATTCTCTTTACCGGCGCAGAACACGTCATCGAATACACCCCAGGTCTGTTGCACCTGTTTTCCGGTTGTATCACCAGCCCAGGTACAGTCTTTCGGAAAGAAACTTTTGGTCGGTTCAGTTGGAAAACAACTCAGATCAGGATAGGCCGCGATCGCTGCGGAAGCATGTCCGGGCATCTCGATCTCCGGTACCACGGTCACATGTCTTGCGGCTGCATAAGCCACTACTTCTTTTACTTCATCCTGGGTATAGAAGCCTCCATATTTCAGGCCGTCATTACCCGTGCCCGGATAGCGGCCGATGATCGTACCGTTCCTCCAACCGCCAACAGTTGTCAGCTTCGGATATTTTTTGATCTCAATCCTCCATCCCTGATCATCTGTAAGATGCCAGTGGAAGTAGTTCATCTTGTGCATCGCGATGTAATCAATATACTTCTTTACAAAGCTTAACGGGAAGAAATGACGGCTCACATCAAGGTGCATGCCCCGGTAGCCGAAACGTGGAGCGTCTTGTATGGAAACTGCCGGTACTTTTAGCAGCGTTGCTTTTGTGACCGGCAACAGTTGGATCAGGGTTTGCATCCCGTGAAATGTTCCTGCATAGGTATCTCCGCTTACGCTGATACCTTTGGCAGTTGCTTCAAATGTGTAGCCGTCTGTTTCCGGAGCCTTGATGAACTTTTTTGTATAGAAACGGATCGTATTTATCCCGGGCGTTTTACTCACTGTTAATCTGAATCCATAGATCTGCTCAAGATAGCTGTTCAAAAATTCCGCGGCAGGAAGGTCTCCCTCATCCTGGATCACCAGCGATGTTGATTTAGACAGGTTGAAAACACCTGTTCCTTTTTTCAGGGATGCCGGCTTGGGAATAATTGAAATCTCCTGTGCTCCACTACAGAGAGAAAAGGAGAGCAGCAAAATCAGGTAAAGAAATGATCTCATAGCGCTTTTTAATAAATAGTGTCTATTTGCACGTTACTGTAATACAGGCAGCACTACATTGCTGCTGTTTTTTCCGTCATGGAAGATGCGGATCGTTGCTTTCTGGAAATCCTTTGCATCCATACCAGGAATATAGCCGAACTTCTGGGGGTTTCTGTCAACCAGCGGGAACCAGCTGCTTTGCACCTGTACCATGATCCTGTGTCCTTTTTTGAATGTATGAGCCACTTCATTCAATCTGATCGTTACTTTTTCGATCTTGTCTTTGACGAAGGGCTCAGGTTTGCTGAAACTATTCCTGAATTTTCCACGGAATACGTCGGCTCTTACCATCTGCTGATAACCGCCCATTGGTGTGGGGCGGGCATTCGGGGTGCCTGCCGGCGCGGGGATCATTTCATTTTCGCCCCAGACATCAATCAGTTTCACCACAAAATCAGCATCTGACCCAGTAATGGACACTAATAGGTTCGCGATTACTTCACCAGTCAATGTAAGATCGTTTGTCAGCGTATCCGTTTCAAAGCTGATCACATCAGGACGCTGTGAAGCAAAACGCTGGTCTTCCACCAGGTACTCATTGTTTCGCCTTGGGCTGATCACGCCTGTATAAGGGACAGGTTTGTTCGGGTCACTGAGATAATCAGTAGAACTGTTGACACCGGCTGGTTTGGCCGTCGTTAATTTACCGGAAGGCTGAAAATAATAGGGAACAGGCTTGCTGTCGGCCGGAGGCCATACGTCGTAGCTTTTCCATTTGTTGGATCCTGTTTCGAACAGGGTCACTTTCGACCTGTCAAAGCTGCCTTTATCTTTCAGATAGAAATTGAAGAATTTTGTTTCGATCTCATCCTGGAAAAACTGGTTGAGGTTTTCGCCAAAATGATACTGGCCATAGCTTGTCCAGCTTGGGCCGGCCCAGCCTCCATGTGTCCATGGTCCCATTACGAGCCGTGCATTGCTTTTAGGGGATTGCGAAGCAATTGCCGAATATGTTTTCAGGGCACCATACATATCTTCCGCATCAAACCAACCTCCCACGACCAGTACGGCCGGCGTGATGTTTTTCAGGTGCTGTTTGATATTGCGTGATTGCCAGAATTCGTCATACGTATCATGTTTGATCACCTGACGCCATACACTGTTGCTGTCTGAAAAGAATTTGTCCGTATTAGCATTCTTTAATGGACCAAGATCGAGGAAATATTTGTATGCATCTGAGTAACGAGCACGGAAGAAAGGAGCGTAGCTTTCTCCATTGGCTGCTTTAGGGCCATCAAAGCCGCTGTAGAAACCAAAGTTATCCATCAGGAAGAATGCTCCGTTATGGTTGCAGTCATCGCCCATGAATTCATCAGACATCGGCGCCTGCGGTGATACGGCTTTCAATGCAGGATGCGCATCCGGCAAAGCTGCGGTAGAATAAAAACCGGGGAATGAAATACCGGTGATCCCTGCCCGGCCATTGCTGTTTGTATTCTTCAGCAGCCATTCGATCGTGTCATACGTATCGCTTGATTCATCAACATCTTTATTTGATTTTTTATTCGGAATGTATGGCGTCATTTCCCTGAATGTGCCTTCACTTTTGTAACGGCCGCGCGCATCCTGGTAAACAAAAATGTATTTTTCTTTCATCAGGCTGGTGTTCGGGCCAAGCCTTCCACGATAGTTCTCCTCACCATATGGTCTGCAGGAATACGGAGTACGCTGCATAAGGATAGGGTACTTCTGCGAGCTGTCTCTGGGTGTATAAACGGCAGTATACAACCTGATGCCATCCCGCATCTGGATGTAATATTCTTTTTTAAGAAAATTCTCTTTGATCCATTTTTCATCAGGATTTCCACCCTGCGCAAAAGCGAGGATCGGGAACAAAAGAAATAAATAGAGCGCTATCTTTTTCATAAATGAGTTTACGTGTTCGAAATGAAGGGGCAATTAAAAAGTTTAAAAAGTTTATTGTTTAAAAGTTTAAACGTTCCCTGTTTCTGTCCAAAAATCATTAAATCACTGGCATCTGCTCAACTATCCAACTTTTAAACTTTTATCGCAACACCGGCAGCGTCACACTACTGCTATTAACATTATCATGATAAATGCTGATGGTAGCTGTTTTGAAATCTTTCGGTTGGGCTTTATAAATATCCATAAACACCTGCGGGTTGCGATCAGCTAAAGGGAACCAGCTGCTCTGCACCTGTATCATCAGCCGGTGGCCTTTTTTGAACGTATGTGCAACATCGGGTAGTGAGAATTTTACGGTCTCCACTTTGCCGGGTTTGAATGGTACCGGTTCAGAAAAGCTGTTGCGGAACTTGCCACGCATGATCTCTCCGCGGACAAGCATCTGGTAAGCGTTCATCGGGTAGGAACCGCCTGGTGCGCGGCCGGGTTGAGGAACGTCGCCCGGATAAGCAAAATCGTCGGGGAAAACGTCAATGATCTTTACCACAAAATCTGCATCTGTGCCAGTGATGCTTGTCTTCAGGTTGGCAATGACTTCACCTGCGAGCGTAAGATCGTTTTCCAAAGGAGCTGTCTGGAAGGTCAGCACATCCGGGCGGCGCGAAGCAAAACGCTGATCATCGGTCATGTATTCGCGTGTACGGTTGAAATGCACATCTTCAGTATAAGGGACCGGGTGCGCGGGATCGCTTATATAGGAATAAGGAGCAACTTTTGATGTTGGTTTGTCCCATGACAGCTGATTGTCTGCGGAGAAATAGATCTCCCGGCCACTGGTTGCTGCGGGCGGCCATTGCTCAAACTTCTTCCAGGCGTTCTCCCCGGTAAAGAAGATGCTTGCTTCCGGTAACTCAGGATTCTTTCCTTTTCCCTTCAGGTAAAAGTTAAAGAACGGGATCTCGATATTGTTCTGATACCATAGTGCGGTATTGCTGCCGAATTTTACATTTCCGAGAAACCCTCCGTCGCGGCTGGCCCATTGACCATGATACCAGGGGCCCATTACGATCTTGTTGTTGGTAGAGGGACTTTGCTTTTCAATTGCCTTGTAAAGATTCCAGGCACCATAACAATCTTCTGCATCGAATAAGCCACCAACCACAAGTGTGGCGGGTTTGATGTGGTACATGGCTGTTCTTGCATCACGCGCCTTCCACCATGCGTCATAATTTGGATGAGAATACATTTCTTTCCAGAACCTGATACTGTCACCCATGAGTTCTCCCAGCTTCGCGAGAGACCCTGCTTCGAGATAGAATTTGTAGGCATCTTTTACGGGGAATTCAAATCCCTTCGGACCTATCGTCGTTGGTTTAGGCCTGGGTTTTCCGAATGATGAATAAAAACGGAAACCATCCATCTGGAAGAAAGCGCCATTGTGGTGGAAATCGTCGCCCATGAACCAATCTGTTACCGGAGCCTGTGGAGATACGGCTTTCAGCGCCGGGTGAGCCGAAGCGGCGGCCATCGTGGAATAAAACCCGGGGTAGGAGATGCCGAACACCCCGACATTACCATTATTTCCGGGAATGTTTTTCACCATCCAGTCGATCGCATCATACGTATCGCTGGCTTCATCAATATCTGAGTTTGATTTTTTGTCTTTGTTAAACGGGCGTACATCCATGAATTCACCTTCGCTCATCCAGCGGCCGCGTACATCCTGGCGAACGATGATATATCCTTCACGCAGGTAATATCTCAGGTGCTGCAGCCAGAGATTGGAAGGGTAGAGCGTGTCTCCGTAAGGCGCGCAGGAATAGGGTGTCCGTGTCATCAGGATCGGATGTTTCTCCGTCATATCTTTCGGCGCGTATACGGCAGTGAATAGTTTTATACCGTCGCGCATAGGAATATAGACTTCGCGTTTGGTGTAATTTTCCCTGACCCAGGCAGAATCCTGCTCATGCTGGCTGAACCCGGTAAGCGGGAGCATAAACATCAAAAAGTAAACAAGTAATCTTCTCATGATATGCGTAGTTTTGAAGCGATAAATTTACCTATAATGTTTTGCCGCAATCATAAAACTTATGAACAATAATAAGCAGATAATCGAACGCTTTTACAGCGCTTTTCAACAATTGGATTATAAAACCATGCAGGATTGCTATAGTGATGAGATCGTATTCAGCGATCCGGTTTTTGTGCTGCTGAAAGGAGAAGAAGCAAAAGCAATGTGGGAAATGCTTTGTAAGCATGCCAAAGATTTTAAACTGACTTTCTCGGATATAGAATTGCTGGATGATGAATATGCTACCTGTAAGTGGACAGCTACTTATATTTTCTCAAAGACGGGTCGCAGGGTGGAAAACAAGATCAAAGCATTCATGCGTCTGGCGGATGGAAAGATCATTGAGCATAGTGACGCTTTCCGTTTAAGCAAATGGCTTGAGCAGGCATTTGGCTGGAAGGGCGTACTGTTTGGCTGGACGGGCTTCATGAAGAGGGGAGTGCAGAAAGCGGCGAGGAAGGGCCTGGTGGCGTTTATGGATAAAAATCTGAAAGTTTAAAGGTTTTAAGGTTTGGGAGGTCTGGCAGGTTTCGAAAGTTTGAAGTTAAATAGTAGAGACCCTGTAATAGTACTAGCTACAGATCTAACCTGTCAATGATCACGATCGAGATCTCCAAAGCATTAGAGACAAGCCTCCCAAACCTGCTAACCTTTTAAACTTCCTTTTTTCACTCCTCCAGCACCCCAAACTTCCCCAGACTCACATCCCTGATCGCCTGATCAAGTTCATCATACGTGTTCATGAGGAAAGGGCCATACTGTGCAATAGGTTCATCTATCGGCTCACCTGAAAGGATCAACAGGATAGCATCTTCGCCGGCCGAGATCGTGATGTGTTCGCCTTCATTTTTAAATAACACAAAATGATCTGCGGGAACGTCAGCATCATTGATCCGGGCACTGCCTTCCACGACCAGGATACCCGTGTTATAAAAAGAAGGAAGATCTGCTTCCAGCACCGCATCTTTTTTCAGTTTTGCATTGTAGACCTGCATGGGTGTAAACGTCGATGCAGCTCCGCGGACCTCATTTAATTCTCCGGCAATGACTTCTACTTCGCCATTATTATCAGGCAGCAGGTACCTGCCCATCATGCTGTTGGTGATCTCCTGGTATTTGGGCGGACTCATCTTGTATTGTGCGGGAAGGTTCACCCAAAGCTGCACCATCTGAAAAATGCCACCTTTCCGGCTGAATTCTTTTTCATGATATTCTTTATGAAGAAGGCCCGAAGCTGCGGTCATCCACTGGACATCACCCTCGCCGATCACACCACTGTGGCCCGCACTGTCATGATGTGCCACTTTCCCCTTATAGACGATCGTCACCGTCTCAAAACCACGGTGCGGATGAACACCCACTCCACGAGGTTCTTCACGGGCACTGAACTCTATTTTCGCATTGTAATCAAGAAGAAAGAAAGGGCTCATCCGCTTTTTTCCGATCAGATTATTGGGAAAGAAACTGTGGACCCTGAATCCATCACCTACCATGTGCGCTGGCGGAGGAGGGATCACGGCTTCGATCGTTTTTGTTTGTGTTGACATAGACGTTCCTTTTAGGCAGATAAATCAAACGAGAGTATTTAATCGTTCAAAAGTTTAATGGTTATGCAGGCTTTCCAGGAAAACCAGTGAACTATTGAACTTCCGGGGTCCTCACACCGGGACCTTTTCCGGCAACAGGCGCTCTCCCAGCCAGATGAATTCCGAGAGGAAGTTGTGTACCGTATTGGCGAAGCTTTCGTCCGCGAGTGTTCCGTCAGGGTTGAACTTCTTTTCAACGAAAGGAACGATCAGCATATAGGGGGATGCCAGTCCGAACAAAGCCGGAACAAGCAGCAATAATTGTTGGGCGCATCGCAAGCCTCCATGAGATCCGGGTGATGCGGTGGCAATGCCAAATGGCTTATGATGCTGCTTGGGGTAATGATCCAGCAGGTTCTTCATGACAGGAGAGTAACTCCCGTTATATTCCGGCGTCAGTAATATGAATGCGTCAGCGCCAAAAATGCGCTCGCTCAGGGGGCGGAACTGCTCCGGTGTCTTTTCGATGCTCACAAAAACAGTCTGAACTGCCGGCAGATCCCAGTCTTTCATATCAATGATCCCCGCTTCATGGGGAGTCTGCTCTTCAATCCAGCGTTGCAGGTGTAATGCCACACGACGTGTGATGCTGTTGGGCCGGGGGCTACCTGATATTATTTCTATTCTCATTGTCCGGTATTGATAACACAAATTTACTTATTAATGTTCGAACATTAAATGACCTGCTCATTGTTGGCCATCGGCCATCCGCCGCGCGGGCCAGCGACCATCGAAACTTTTTGCCTCGATTATCACACGATGATCCTGAAAGTCCTAATTTCGGCAGCTAAAGATATGCAATGATCAACCGCAGAAAATTTCTCCTCTCATCCGTGTTCAGTTCAGCCGCCGTACTGGCGGGCAAGCTCGCAGCTGCTCAGTCAGCAGCAGGCACACTCAAAGGTAATCCAACTGTAGTTTCCACGTGGGACGCCGGTCTTGCGGCCAATAAAGCAGCGTGGGAGATCCTGGGCAAAGGCGGCCGTGCGCTGGACGCTGTCGAGAAAGGGGTAATGCATACAGAATCGACGCAGAGTTGCTGCGTTGGTCTGGGAGCCAATCCTGACCGTGATGGCTTCGTTACCCTGGATGCGTGTATCATGGATGAATCTTTCAATTGCGGCAGTGTCGCGTTCCTTGAACGTATCAAACATCCGATCTCTGTTGCCCGCCGGGTGATGGAAAAGACACCACACGTAATGCTCGTTGGGAGCGGTGCACAACAGTTTGCTATTGCAGAAGGGTTTCCACTGGAAGAACAAAAATTGTCAGATGATGCGCAGAAAGCCTATACAGAATGGCTGAAGAAGTCGGAATACAAACCTGTGATCAATATCGAGAATGCAGGGCACGGGCCTTTTGCTCCAAGCCAGTTTGAAAATGGCGAATGGAATCATGATACGATCGGCATGGTTGCCATGGATACAAATGGCAATCTCAGCGGCAGCTGTACAACCAGCGGCATGGGTTTTAAGATGCGCGGAAGGCTTGGAGATTCCCCTATCATTGGTTCAGGTCTGTTTGTCGACAACGAGGTTGGTGCGTGTACTGCTACGGGCCAGGGTGAGGACGTGATCCGCATTGCAGGATCCCACACGGTTGTTGAACTGATGCGCCAGGGGCTCTCTCCCGATGCCGCATGCAAAGCAGCGATCAACAGGATTGTCCGGATCAAGGGCAAAGCCGCGAAGGAGATACAGGTCGCGTTTCTTGCGATCAACAAAAAAGGACAGGCCGGGGCATATTCGATCCAGAAAGGATTCAATTATGCGATCAGAACAAATGCCGGTGAAAAACTGATCGCTGCAAAAAGTCATTTCAGCTAGGCTGAGGGCTTTCGCCAGTAAGATCTTTTATACTATTTCAAAAAGTCACAACTTAATAAATGAGCTATCTCATAGAAATAGCAACGTCAGACTTTGTCACCACTCAGTCGGCGGTAAAAGGCGGTGCCGACCGGATCGAACTCTGTGCTAATCTCGCTGAAGGTGGAACAACGCCGTCTGCGGGTACGATCCGCCAGTGCAGGGAAGCGTTTGATGTGCAATTGTACCCGATCATCCGGCCGCGTGGAGGCGATTTTCTTTACACGCCTGAAGAGTTTGAGATCATGCTGCACGATGTAAAACTGAGCCGTGAATTTGGCTGTGACGGGGTGGTGATCGGCATGCTCGGGGCAAACGGTGATATTGATGTGAGCCAAACCTCAAAGCTTGTTGAAGCAGCTTACCCGCTTGGTGTCACTTTTCACCGGGCATTCGACCGCTGTGTGGACCCATTCAAAGCGCTCGAACAGCTGATCGGGATCGGGTGTGAGCGGATCCTGACATCAGGGCAAAAACCGGGTGCGCCGGAAGGGGTGGAGTTGATCGCGGAATTGAACAAAGCTGCGGATCATCGGATCATCATTATGCCCGGAAGTGGAGTCAGGGTAGATAATGTCCGGTGGTTATCAGAGCAGACCGGTTGCACCGAACTGCATTCATCCCTTCGCAGGAAAACCCGTAGCAGGATGGAGTTTGTTCATCCCGGATTCGCTTCTTCTGAAGAAAGCTATATGAACAATGCGATCGATGAAGAAGAAGTGCGCCAGTTAAAAAAAGCCCTGCTTAAAGAATAAGCGTTATTATCTGCTTCGAAAAATAATATTCCATGCGTACCATACTGTTGCTTTTTGCATCAAATATCTTCATGACTTTCGCCTGGTATTATCACCTCAAGCATGAGGGATGGCCATTATGGAAAGCGATCCTGATCAGCTGGCTGATCGCTTTTATTGAATACTGCCTGGCAGTGCCTGCAAACCGGTTGGGGCATTCCGCCGGATTCAGCCTTTTTCAACTGAAGATCATACAGGAATTTATCACGCTGCTGGTATTTGGCGTGTTCGCCGTGTTTGTCATGAAGGAAGCATTTCACTGGCGGTATCTGGTCAGCTTTGCCTTTTTACTGGGAGCGGTGTATTTCATGTTCACGAAAAGATTTGGGTAATACTGAGTTTGTCCCGACGTGCAGGGCAGAATTGTTCCGCAACCGGGATCACGCCCACCAGCCTGCCGGAAGAAATACAACAGATATGCACCTTCCCGCCCAATTCCCGGCAGGCGGAAGATTTCAATATTTTGTTAATCTAACCGCCAAACCATTCGTTTAGCTGCCGGCGTTTTATAAATTTGCCGGATATCTTTACAATATGAAAAAACTCACCGCCTTATTCACCGCTCTGTTCTGTGCCCTTATACTTTCTGCGCAGGAAGCCCCGGAAGGTCTGTTCCTTAATTCCAAAGCGCCGGAATTCAAAGCAAAAGACCAGGACGGAAAAGAGGTTCGCCTCAAGGACCTTTTGAAAAAAGGGAAAGTAGTGCTTGTTTTCTATCGCGGAGAATGGTGTCCTTACTGCAACAAATTCCTGCAGAAACTGGAGGATTCACTTTCACTGATCAAAGAAAAAGGGGCCACGCTGGTGGCCGTTACGCCGGAGCTTCCGGAGAATATCGGTAAAACGGTCACAAAGACAAAGGCCGAATTCCCGATCCTTCATGATGAAGACCTGAAGATCATGAAAGCGTATGATGTGGAGTTTGAGGTACCAGAGAATACACTGACGCGCTATCGGAATTCCGGGATTAAGATCGACGAGAATAACGGCAAGAATGGTAATTTTCTCCCTGTGCCTGCCGTATATGTGATCAATAAAGAAAGCACCGTCGTTTACCGTTTTTTTAACCAGGATTATAAGAAACGTCCAAACGTGAAGGAGATCCTGGAGTTTCTTCAGAAAACACTATAAGCAGATATCTTCCTGGTCATAACAATTAAGCTGACGGTTTGAGAAGACATCCCCGCACTTTTGATCCTTACTGTTTTACCACCCGGCTGTTTTCGGTCAAGTGGTAATACCGTAAGGATTTTTTTTTGAAGGTTATTGTTGTTGAGAGATCGGCTCTTCCAGTACCAGCGAGATCTTTGCAATCCGTCCTTTATTGCCTGCGAAGAAGATCGAACGTCCGACCCGCGCGATTTTTACCACATGAAAACCTTCCTTGCTGATCAGCTTCCATGTCTTGCCGCCATCTTCTGAATAATCAACGCCATTCAATCCACAGGCGAGAATATCCTTTTCTGAAATAAATTCCACACCGCTTCTGTAACCATGCGGCGGAATAAGAGGAGTCTTCCATGTTTTGCCCCCATCGGTTGAATACAGGCAGTTCTTTTTGGTAGATGAATCTGCTGCAAAATCGCCACCTACAATCACCATTCGTTTTCCCGGTTTGATCGGAACACCGCCATCAAAGATATCTATCGCATTTGCCCCGGTTGATTCTGTTCCCTGAAGCAGGTCTAACGGAGTTGTGCCTCGCGGACTCGTCAGCCTGGATTTCAAACCACCACTGACCAGGTAGAACTGACCATTCTCGAATAGTTTGACATTGCTGCCGCTTGCGGCAAAAAAGGCTTCACCACTATCCAGTGCAACACGGTTTTCGGCTGCACTCATTTCTTCCCAGGTATTGCCACTGTTACTTGTCCGGGCGATAAAAGCCTTTCCGTTGATCGGGTCACCAACAACGATCCCATGACGAGGTGTGGCAAAATCCATGGCATCAAGAAACATTCCCTTCTGACGGTTTTCATACACTACTTTCCAGGTTTCACCGCCGTCGTTTGTTTTTAAAATATAGGCGGGTTCGCCGATTCCCAATACAATGGCCACTTTGGCGTCAAAAGCTTCGATGTCGCGGAATTCGGTTTTCTCAAACCCCGGCACGGTGATCCATTTCCAGGTTTTGCCACCATTGCTGCTTTTCCCGACTGTCCCTCCACTTCCACTTACCCAGATCACGTTATCGTTAACAACGCTTAAACCGCGC
This sequence comes from Terrimonas ginsenosidimutans, assembly GCF_022012415.1. Classification (GTDB taxonomy): domain Bacteria; phylum Bacteroidota; class Bacteroidia; order Chitinophagales; family Chitinophagaceae; genus Terrimonas_A; species Terrimonas_A ginsenosidimutans. Next base: position 29,855 of record NZ_JAKLTR010000017.1, on the reverse strand, counting down.
AGGCTTGACTTTACGCCGGAGGCGATCACTTCCACCGCAAGTTCCTGGGAAAAGGAAGTGGTGAAGATCCCTGTAGAAATGATCAACGCGATAGCGCGTGTGAAGAATGAACTCATACAAACAGAAAATAATTTCAAGAATTGATTATGCCTGAGACAAGATATATGAAAAAATCAACCGGCCCTATTCCAATCGCTTTTTTAGCTCCGCAGCCTCAATAATGCCTTCACCACGCCACGTATCCTTTCCATTTTTAAAAATAATAAAGGTTGGCAGCGTCTTGATACCAAGACTTTTCTGGATCTCTGTTTGGGTGCCTGCATCAATTTTGATCAGCTCAAACCTAATTGAGCCGTCTTTTTTCAGAGAGTCAAGCACGGGTTGCATCTTACGGCAGGGTGGGCACCAGTCGGCTCCAAAATCAACCAGGACTGTAGTATTTGTACCCACCATTGCGCTAAGATCCAACAGGGTGAGCTGTTTTTCCTGTACAGGATTCTCCAGTGGCCGGGCCTCTATTTTCCAGGCATTGATACCGCCGTCCAGTTCGATCAGGTTGGAGAATCCCTGGGTTTCCATCCATTTTGCAGCAGCCGTGCTCCTCACGCCACCCAGGCAATAGATATAAACCGGCTTTTGACGGTCTATCGCTTGCACCCGTTTCCTGAACTCAGCCGTGTCATTCCAGTTTGCCTGCATGGCATTTTTGATGTATCCCAGCCTGAATTCTTTTTCTGTACGGACATCCAGTATGAGCTGATCACCTTCAGAAATGGCTTTTTCGAAGGCTTCAGGGGATAGCACACGGGGTGACTGGCCGGCGACAGCACAAGAACTGAACAGCAAAAGGGCGAGAATTACAGGGCGCATTGACAAAGATTGTTTTACACAAAAGTAAAGGGAAGGCAACACCTGTGCCATTCACGTCGTTATTTTATTGACGCAACGGTTCAGGCACGACAAAAAACTCTTATTTTTAAGCATCCTAATTATACCTTTTATGAAGAAACTATGCGGGTTATTTCTAACCGCCCTTATTCTACTGTACTCCTGTCAAAAAGAATCAAGTTTTGAAAACGGGGCAGGTCTATCGGCAGAGGGTTCACTGCAGGCGGATGGGACCGGAGATTGCCTTCCTAAAAATGTGTTGGGAATATATGAGGCTGGTACTGAGTTGATTGCGACAGATAATGTGATCGAAGTGCAGGTTGATGTGGAGAAAACGGGTCCATATTTCATCAAAACAGATACGGTAAACGGGTATTCATTCAGTGCACGCGGGAATTTCAGTGCTACGGGGCTCACAACCGTGACGCTTCAGGGCAGCGGAACACCGGAGTTTGACGGAATTGACAATTTCCTCGTTGTATTTGACTCAACTGAATGCATCGTGCCGGTATCGGTATTACCGGCCGGCGGCGCGGTTCCTGCAGAAATGACGTTTACCGGTGTGCCGGGTACCTGCATGGACTACATTGTTAACGGGGATTATGTTGTCAACACGGCGCTTGGCGCCACTAATACTGTAGATGTCAAGGTGAATGTGACAGTTGCCGGCACCTATACGATCACCACACAGGCGAGTAATGGCATGACCTTCACAAGTTCCGGGACGATCCTCACCGGTGTGCATCTGATCAACCTGAAAGGCTCAGGAACGCCGGCTGTTGCCAGCCTGACGACCATTCCGGTGACTTATGATGGCGCAAACTGCAGTTTCGATATCAACGTGCTGGCAACAGCGCCTGTTGATAAAGACTATTTCCCCCGCAAGCCGAACAGTAACTGGAGTTATGATATCGATGACAACGCGGATTCGATCCTGCTCACTGCCAAGTCAGGAGCAAACTCTACCGTTACAACTCCAGGCGGAACTGTTTACAATATTTTCACCGCAAAAGACGAGGTTAATAATTTCGTTGATTTCGCGGGTTATAATAAAAGCGGAAGCGATTACTATACCATCAATGATGTTGGATATCTGCTGGACTTTGATGATTCAGGCACTGCACAATTGGGAGAGTTTATTTTCCTGAAGCACAATGCCAATGTAGGATCCACCTGGTATTCCCCTGTATTTACCGGTCTCCAGAATGGCGTTACCGTAAGGGCGAGGATCAAGTTCACCATCCTGCAAAAGGATGTGAGTGTAGCCGTGACCACTTCCGAAGGGGCGTTCACCTATCCTAATACCATTGTGGTAAATGAGCAGAATGAGTATGAACAGGGTGCCACATGGGTTGAATACGAATACTTCTATAGAAACTATTATTCGCTTGATATCGGAAAGGTTCAGGTTGAAGGTTTCCTGAAATCCGCTCCTGCGGCTCCGGGATATAAAGAAGAGCTGCGCCGTTACCAGATAGCCCCTTGACAAGCTTTGCTGTTCTAATAAAAAAGGCGGAGATCAACCGAATCGTTGATCTCCGCCTTTGCCTTTTAAGAACTATTCAATAAAGGATCAGAATCCAATGTCGTTTAGTTCAATGATTTTCCCGAAAGTTCATTCGATGGCCGTTGGCCGAAAATACATATACGACTAGTGTCAATATCCTATACCAATTAGCAGCAATAGCTTCCATCCAAGTGTGGCCATCGGTCATCGGCCATCGGTCATCGGCCATCGATCATCGGCCATCGATCATCGGCCATCGGTCATCGGCCATCGAACTCGTGTACGGAGATCTCTTAACAAAACTATATTGGATCAGAATCCTTTCTTTACAGGCTGAGCGGATTTCAAGGCAGGCAGCTTGAAATCATCCAGTGCACTTTTCTGCGCGATCATTTTTTCTATCGCCTCAACAGACCGTGGTGCATTGGAAGAAAGCAGTTCGTATCCGTTCTGAGTGATCAATGCATCATCTTCAATACGGACAGCGATACTCCACCATTTCTTATCGCAATCACTTCCTTCAGGAATATAGATACCCGGCTCGATGGTGATCACCATATCTTTCTTCAATACAGCGGAGTTGCCACGATCATGCACATCCAGTCCAATATGATGAGAAAGCCCATGCGGATAGTAACGCCCTACTTCATTCTTGTTCTTAATGATCCCATTCTTCAACAGTCCATCTGCGATCACATCTCTGGCGGCTGTGTTTGCTTCAGACCATTTTGCGCCGTCTTTCAGTAATTTGAAGGCTGCTTCCTGTGCATCATATACGATCTGGTAAATGATCTTCTCCTGGGCGGAGAATTTGCCACCTGCAGGAATGGTTCTTGTTACGTCAGCCGTATAGCCATGATATTCGGCTCCAACATCCATCAGAAGGAGGGAGGTTCCAACTTTTGTTTTTGTATTCTCCATATAATGGAGCACACAACCGTTCTCACCCGCTCCAACGATCGAGCCATACCCAACACCTTCAGCACCGTACTTTTTATGCACAAATTCATGCAGGCCCTGGATCTCGAGTTCACTCATATCCGGTCGAACGGCTTTCATTACTTCGTTCTGACCTTCACAGGAGATCTCCACAGCTTTGCGGAGCAGGACGAGTTCCTCCGGCGTTTTTATTTCACGCAACGTACCGGTCATCTGGCGAAAGGCGCGGTTATCAAATCTTGCATCCTTTGAATAATCTTCGGGCATGGCTGCCTTTTGTTTGAATTGGCTTATGAGATCATAAAGGTCAGCTCTGTCTCTTGGATTGTCAGCAACATCTGCGGGCAACCGGTCGAAAATGATCTTTTCGAATTTTGCAAAATCAACATTAAAGTTTTTGAAATCTTCGGCATTGAAAGCCATAGGGATCCCGAGCCTCGTCTGCGCTCCTTCAGTTCCCAGTCTGCGGCCGGTCCACTGTTCTGCCTGCGCATTGCGCTTCTGTACAAAAAGTACCTCTGCATATTTTTTACCAGCGGAATCTGTTTGTTCATCTTTAAAGATCAGCATCATCGACTGTGGCTCTTTGTAACCGCTGAAGTAATACAGATCCGGATTCTGATGATACATATAGTCCACATCGTTGGAGAAGTTGCGGGTTGGATAGGCAAACACAATCGCCACAGAGTTGGCAGGCATCAGCTGGCGAAGTGCAGCACGGCGTCCTGCATGAAATTCTTTTGGAAGATAATCCTTGGGAAGGTCGTCCTGTGCTGCCGCGGATAAAGCGGTGCAGACTGCCAGGAAGGGAAGCAGTTTTTTTCTCATGAGTGCATTAAACATAAAACGATGATTAGTTTGACTAAAAATAGTCTTTTCTAATCACCGTTTAACATTAAATACATGAATGGTCTGATGAAAATTATTCATCGTCTTCTTCTTCTTCGTAGTACGCATCCTGTGCGTTGTAGTGTTCTTCCCAGGCTTTAACGGCTTCGTCGCTCAGACATTCGATGATATCAAACAACATATCCTTTTTCAGCTTCCACTCCGTTTGTGTTGGATCATCGAACCGTTGTATAAACAGACAGTGATCTGTTTCCACCGCCACTTTGATCAGCGCGATCGCTGACTCTTCTTTGTCTTTGACCAGGTAATAACATCCGTTTTCCAGCAAATCATAAGTGTACATACATCCTCCCTTATTTTTTATTTTTCTAGTCTTTCTTCCTACCGTTCCTGGTAGTTTGTCTCAAATACCCGAAGGTTCAGAGCAGCAGTTTTGTATCGGGAGAATTTAATCGGGTTAGTGGGTAGGTCAAAATTAGGGATTTGCCCCGTTTCCACATCGCCTGGCAAAACAAGAAGCCGGAAAAATTTATAAACAGGGCATAGTTAGTTAAATGTCAATAAATTAAGTGAACTAATATACATAAATCCACATGTTAATATCTTTTGGAATTTGCACCTATCGGAGTGTTTTTTCGAATTTTCATGCTGAATGAAAATCCGCTGATTTAATGCATCTGTCCGGCCTTAACGGTTAAAAATAAGCCGGGAAGACCGCAAACAGGATCGTCTGTTGACTGGTGAAAATAACCTGGTATAAAAAACGGATGCCATTCAGTAACTGAATGGCATCCGTGTGTGCAAATGAAAAACTAACTCTCCGTTTTAGTTCTTTGGTTGTAACTGGATCTCGCCAACTTCCGTTGCCTGACCTTCTGTTACCACAACATCTTTTTTACGTGTATTTGCGAATGGCTCCTGGGCTTCGATGATCACACTGTATGTTCCAGGTTTTACGTCTTTAATTTCGAATGCACCACTCGATATATCAGCGCGAACAGTATCCGTTGAAGATATAGCCCATGCACGGATCGCTTTATCAGCAGGCGTTACAGTTCCTTTTACAGAACCACCTTCAAAGGCTTTAAATGAAAATAAAGAAGCTGCTGAAATTGCAATCGCTGCGAGTGTTAATCTTGCTTTTTTCATGGTTAGTAATTTTTGTTCTTGCAGGATTACATCTGTGACGGCAGGCATTATCACAAGACAGATATACTGCCTTTACACAACTGCTCAACACATATATGCTTACCCCTGCATAGAGTAATGAATGAAAAATTGTTTAGCGATTAACCGTTTGCAAGGACTGTGCCATAGCATAAATCAGCAATATATTTTTCAACACATCTTGTTGTAATAAACTATAACTGAGTTGATAAAAGAACAGGTGTTAAAATCGGTTCAATCGATCTTAACGTTCATGATCTTTGCAGATGCGTGTACAATTGTATCAATGAATAGTTTTAGATTAAATGTTTTTCCAGTAAGCCAAACTCTTCGATTGGATTTGCATGTTTGTGAAGTATTCTGTACACGCAATTTATGACCGGCATCCTGACGGGAATGTCTTTCAGCAAAGGCATTAATTCTTTTGATGCATGGAATCCTTCAGCAACGGTGGCCATTGACTGCAGTGCTTTGCTGACCTGTATACCTCTGCCGATCAATGTGCCGAGGATCCTGTTCCTGCTTTGCTCTGAATAGGCAGTGATCAGCAGGTCGCCTGCATACACGGAGTTAAAAAAATCTCTCTTTGCCGGTAATATTTTTCCGAGGAACTCATCGGCTTCATGCAGAGCATTGGATACAAGTACCGACTGGAAATTTTCGCCATACTGCAAGCCATTGGCAATGCCAGCTGCTATGCCTATAATGTTTTTGAGGATCGCTGCGTATTCAACACCAACCGGGTCGGTATTCTTTAAGATCTCTAAGTATGAAGTATTAAGTGAGGAGCTGATCTTTTCGATCCATGTTCTATCAGTACCACAGATTGTAATGAATGATTTTTTCTGTAAAGCAATCTCTTCCGCAATACAAGGCCCGCTGATCACTGATATAGATGATTCTTCCCTGCTTAACTTCCTGCTGAGATACTGGCTGGGCGTACATCCGCTGCCCGGGATGAATCCCTTGATAGATACCACCAGATGTTTATCTTCAAACCATCCTTTATCGAACCGCTGCAGGCTTTGTTCCAGGTAAGCAGAGGGTACGGCAAAGATGACAAGTTCTGCTCCCTTTACTGAGAGAAGAGGGTCTGCAGTTGGGAATATATACTGCGTACGAAGAGGGGCAAAACTTAAATGCCTCGGGTTATAGCCACTTGTTTGAATGAATGATTGCTGCTCGGAATTTCTCACCAGCCATGACACAGCAGTGCCGCTATCTGCAAACATCTTAACCAGTGCTGTCGCCCAGCTACCACTCCCTATGACAGATACACGTTTTAACATCTACGAAAATACTCTTAGTGAAACAACAGTTTGATTAAAATAGAATTAGAATGATAAAAAAAAGTTACCCTGGATATGGCAGATGAAAGCAAGTAACCGTCAATGCAAATCTTTCTGCCATATCCATGGTAACGGATCATTCAAAGCCTATCGTGATCCTTCAGCACGCTGAAGATTTTTTTCCAGCATCTGGATATACTTCGGAGCATTTTCATTGGCAGGATCAAGGGCTACGATCTTTTTAAATAACACGATCGCAGCGGCGTAATCTTTCTTTGTGTTAGTTTCATATGCAGCCATATAATTGTACGCTTCGATCATCCATTTCTTATCTGATGCACTTGGGTTAGTTGAATCAATGGACTGGATCAGTTGCTGATAGTAGGGGATTGCAAGACCTTCAGCCATCGCTGTGTCTATCGCAGCATTGCTTCGTGCCTGCCAGTAATATCCATATGTTCTCTGCTCGGGATATTTCGCTGCATACTTTCCAAATATGGAATCAGCCGCTGCATAGTCAGCAGCTTTATATGATGCAAGACCCCAGTTGAACAGATGCACATTGGTCGCTTTTTCATTTCCGGTATAGAACTTACCCAACCATTTTGCCTCGGCGGCATTATCATTCACCTGCTTGGCCAACTTGGCAAGCGTTTGATAATAATTGCGTATCGCTTCTTCGTCTTTTACCAGTTCCAAACCTTTTTCCAGATAAGACATAGCAGAATCGGCTTTGCCGTTTGCAATGAATAAGGCACCCATATTCTGATAGTCTTTCAGTATCACATTGCTATCCGCTTCATGCTGAAAATACTGTTGCATAAAATTGATCGCAGCCGCAGAGTCTTTTTGCTCCTGGTGAGAGTAGGCAATCAGTTTGTACAATCTTGCAGGAGCATTTTCGCCATCACGTGCGATCAGTGAAGTGGCGAGGTTGATCGCCGGCTGATATTGTTTGTTCAGATACAGCAGGTCCGTCTGATCGTAATCATGCTGGGCTGTCTTGTCGGAATATGATTTGTATTTATCGAAATACTCCATTGCTTTCGCAGGCTCGGTATACAGATAGTGGTTGTACAATGCATAGTACGCGGGCGCAAATGACTGATTTGCTTCTATGGATTTGTTGAAATAATCGAGATACATCTCTGCATTTTTTTGTGTCAGGAATATTCTTCCCAGTTGATAGTAGGCGTTTGCAGATTTTTTATCCATGCCGATCGCTTCCTGGTAGGCCTGATAAGCTTCGGAACCTTTGTGCATACGACGGAATGCGTTGCCCTGTAATACAAGCAGTCCGGCATTCTTTTTATCACGCTTTTGCGCTTTGTCCAGCATGTCAAGCGCATACACGAGGTTGCCGTTTTCCGCCTCGATATGAGCTTCTGCTATAGCCGCAAGGATCCCTGCGTCCTTTGATTTGGTTGCAGCCACAGCTAACTCAAAATAATGGTTGGCACTGTCCGCCTTATTTGTGTTTAATAACAAGCCTCCATATGCAACAAGATAATATGGATTTTCATGCACTGAAGCAGGTGCCAAAGCAAGCGTATCTGCTGCCTCATTGGGAAGATCCTGTTTCAGGTAGGAATTGGTGAGCAGACACCAGGCTTCCGCATTACCCGGTTGCTGGTTAATGACAGAATGGAACGCGTTTTCAGCGCTTGCATAACGCGCGCTTTCCAGATAAGTCTTCCCTTCTTCGATCGATTGAGCGGAAAGAAGCAATGATGCATTCAGGCAGCTAATAAACAGAGTGATCTTTTTCATGATGGTAGTTGTATTTCAGGTTAACAAATCAGACAGGTTGAATAGCCAGGATCTGGGTGCGCGAATCCACTGGTAAAAGATCAGAGATATAACGGGCGGGAAAAACGCCTGCATTTGTTTCCTCGCCCGGATACACGATCAGCATATCCGCATTTACTTTTTTGCAATAGTTCAGTAATGCCCTTGCGTGGTTATTGCCACGCAACACATCATACTCGACTGAGCCGGGCCAGCTTGTTTTTAGCAGCCGGAATGTATTAAGTAACGAATCTTTTGAGTAAGCATCATCTTTATCATGGCTCAGACAGGACACAAGCCTTATAGTACAATCCGGCGTATCCCGCCATGCATGCAACAGTTCGAGTTTCTTCTTTGGAAATTTAGGACCAACAGGGATCACAACCGTCCGGACGGGATTCTTTAATGAACCGGGTTTGACCGTCAGAACAGGCACACCGGTGGCTGTAGCAATCCTGGCAGGAATAACTTTTCTTCCAAATGGCAGCAACCAGTTGGATGAATGCTTTCCGATCACGAGCAGGTCAGCTGACAGAAAAGACGCTTTTGCCGTTATAGCTTTTTCCACTGACTGGGTATTGTCTGTCCAGGTGATCACACGTATTCCTGGTTTTACTTTTTGGATCCTTAAGACCAGCTCTTCCAGGCGTTGTTCAATGCGTGCCTGGAATTCGTAGTCACGGGTTTTGGCAACCTGCCGCAGCGTGCGTAGGATCCAGGACGGCCGGGCAACGTGAAGCAGATGAATAGCTGCGTCAGCATCTTCCAGCAGCCCCAAAGTTTTAGCAATGGCTACCTGGGTGTTGAGTGTAAAATCAACCGGGATCAGTATGGTGTTGAATCTTGCGGACAAGTGATAAATGTATACTGGCGTGCTTAGGCACTGATTAACTGTGAATTAGAAAATTATTAGAAGTTGACGGCAAAGAGGCTGCAGTCCATAAAGCTCATTTACTGTTGATCAGTCACTATACAAAGGAATTGTGCTACGCTCAAACGATAACTTGATGAATGATCAATACAAGATCAACCGTTTGCGGTCCGCTGTAGCAAGGCAGATCGCCGCCGATGTCGTACCTTGCGGCTTAACAAAATGAACAATATGGAGGATTTACGAATATTGCTTGTCGAAGATGAGGTCAGAATTGCAGATACCCTTCGCATGGGTTTGGGAGAGAACGGGTATGACGTAGAAGTTGCTTATGATGGTCAGATCGGATGGAGAATGTTCCAGACAAAGCGATTCAATCTTTTGATCCTTGATATTAATCTTCCCGGTATCACCGGCTACGAACTGACGAAGATGGTAAGGGCACAGAATGAAAACGTTCCGATCATTATGCTCACTGCGTTGAGCTCGCTCGATGATAAGATAGAAGGATATGATGCTGGTGCTGATGACTATATTATCAAGCCATTTGAGTTTAAAGAATTACTGATGAAGATCCGCGTACTGATGCGCAGAACAGCTGATGTACAGGCGCCGGTCGGCAATCTTCTTCGTGCAGACGACCTGTTGATGAACCTCGATACAAAAGAAGTGAAACGTGATGAGACAACAGTTCATCTCACTGCAAAGGAATTTCAATTACTGGAATACCTGCTTCGTAATAAGAACCGGGTTGTGTCGCGGGCTGATATAGCGATCAATGTATGGGATATTGATTTTGATACAAACACAAACATAATTGACGTGTATATCAATTATGTGAGGAATAAGATCGATAAACCCTTTCCCCGGAAACTTATCCAGACCCAGGTGGGAATGGGTTACATTCTAAAAGAAAGCTGATATGCCAGTAAGGTATCGCATCATTCTGCTATTTACATTGGTGGTTTTTTTCATCCTTGGAATTGTATGCGGTTCCATCTATTATTTTACGTCCACATCACGGTCTAAGATGATGAGAAGCCGGTTGACCAATCGCGCGATCACGACATCAAGACTGCTCCGTCAATCTGAGGTCTTTGACCGCCATCTTGTTCGCCGGATCGATTCCTCTATGTCCATTTCGTTAAAAAGCAAAGCTGTACAGGCATATAATGAAGAGAACAAGCGGGTATACAGCTATATGGATCGCTGGCAGGATTCGATACACAGCACAAATGAACTGCTGAATGAAGCACGCGAAAAAGGTTCGGTTTATTTCAGGGAAGGGGATAAGGAAGGTGTAGCATATTATACAGCCATGCCGGGAAATGACCTGGTGATCATTTCCGCAGCAGTGGATGAAGATGGTAAACGAAACCTCAGTTCTCTGAAACAGTTGCTCATCACCAGCTTTATCCTTGGGATCCTGATCTCCTTTGCCGGTGGGTACATCTTCTCTGCACGCCTTCTGAGGCCCGTTAAAAAGATCACGGAAGAAGTCACAGACATCTATGCGTACAACCTCGCCCGGCGGATCCAGGAAGGGAATACAAAAGATGAATGGTATAAACTATCGAAGACGCTGAATGATCTTCTGGACAGGTTGAATCAAAGCTTTGAAATGCAACGGAGGTTCATCTCCAATGCTTCACACGAGTTGTCCACCCCGTTGACACTTATCTCGAGTCAGCTTGAAGTGTCCCTGCAACGTACAAGAACAGATGAAGAGTACAGGAAGGTGATGCAGGATGTGGTGAATGATGTTCACTATATGAATAACCTTGTGCAAACGCTGTTGAAATTCGCTACGGCGTCTGGTAACCCGGGTGGCCTGAACATCGATCTGATCCGCATAGATGAAGTGCTTATGCGCATTCCCGCTTCCATACAAAAACAGGATACCTCTTTTTCTGTCTCGCTGCAATTCAATAATCTCCCGGAAGACGAAGACAAGCTGCTTGTATTCGGCAATGAAGAATTACTCTTCACCGCCTTCCGGAATATAGTAGTTAATGCCTGTAAATATTCGCCGGACCATCATGCAGAAGTGGTGCTTACCGTGTCTCCCGATCTGTTTACGATCGCTGTGATCGATAAAGGCCCTGGAATACCAGATAGCGAAGTGGAAAATATCTTCCAGCCTTTTTACAGAATGGAAGAGACAAGATCTGTAGGAGGTTTTGGTCTCGGACTTTCGCTTGCCAGCAGGATCATGAAGCTGCATAAAGGGGAGATCAATGTTGAGTCGGTATCGAATACAGGAACAACATTTGTGCTGCAATTGCCTGTTGCTGGTAAGTTATGAAGGATGGCCGTTCGCCGGCCATCCTTCACAGACCTCACACCCCGGTCTTCATCTGCTTCCCTGCAACCATTCCAATTGCCGCCCTGTGCAATATCAATGCATCATTGGCTGTGTCCATTGATATTTCAACCCACCCGTAAAACCACTGGCTATTTTTATTTACTCTCACGGCAAGAAATTCATGGTTTGCATTTTTCCACGGCTTTTCCCAATACGGCGCACCGGTAAGGCCGGTATTTTTCTTTGCCAGTTCTGCCTGACCGATCACATACCAGTCAAAACCTGAGAAAGGTTTTTCAGTGATCATTTCATCACGGCCAAGGCGCGGGGAGTCGTTTTCTCCTCCCAGCATCAATGCTGATTCTGTACCGGTTGATGCAAAGAATAAGACCTCATCTTCGTTCTCATTGGGATTGCCAATATACCATGTTGCAAATGCGATGTCCCTGATCCCATCCCGGTTGAGATCGATTGTTTTGGATTCCCCTTGTTTTACTTTGGCATCATTCAATTCAGTGATCATCATTTCAGGCAAGATCTTTGCCTCATCCGGTTGCGATCTATCAAGAGTACTGTCTCGCTTGCTGCAAGCGCTAAGGAGTATAATTGTGAAAGAAAAGATAAACAGAATTTTCATGGTAAATGTTTATTACACTTACAATGAAACATGACCAAACGTTGCATCAAATCCGGAAACGTGTATCAATTGCGCTGATCCCTGTATGAATTGCACTACTGTATCATTCGTTCTGCACAGAATAATATTTCTCGATCTCTTTACCAGTGGCGAGCACGAGACCTTCAGGCCTGTTCTCATTTACACTCCATGAACTATTCTGAAAAGAAAGATAGCCGAAATGAACCCCATCAAGTACCACATGAAAAGAAACGGGTTTCCCGGAGTCATTTAATTTTTCTGAAGGATTCACCCATCCTTCATAGTTTTTTCCTTCATAGTCAAAACGTATATCAAAGATATTTTCTTCCATGATCAGATTTTTTCTAGTGCTTTAATTGCTTTCTTCATGTCTATTCCCTTCCCGAGAACGGGTTTAAACAGGTCGCCGCGTTTCTTTAACAAGCCGGGCACATTATGAATGTTGAAGTCCTGCATTGACAGGCCTTTCTTCACTTCATTCCATTCCAGTGGCATAGAGACGGTCGCTCCGGGTTTGGGTCTTGCAGAGTATGGTGCTGCCAGCGTTGCCTGTGGGCGGTTCTGTAGAAAATCAAGGTACATTTTTCCTTTACGGGCTGATACAGCGCGTTCAATACTTGTAAATTCAGGGATCTGTTGATGGACGATAGTTGCGATGAGTCTTGCAAACTCTTTTGAATGCTCATACGTATACCTGGCTCCAAGCGGAATATAGATATGTATCCCGGTTGATCCCGAAGTCTTGGGGTAGGAGGGGATCCCTGCTCCATTCAGTATGGTATGCGTTACCTGTGCGGCTTCGATCACGTCCTCAAATTCTGTACGTTTTCCCGGATCCAGGTCAATGATACACCAGTCAGGGTTTTCAGGTTTACTGACCGTACTGCTCCACGGGTTGATCTCAATACAGCCGAGATTCGCCATATACAGCAAAGTTTCTTCGTCATTACAGATCATGTAATTTTTCTGCTGGTCTTCGTCTTTGCTTTTGTAAGGAAAGAGTTCAATCCAGTCAGCGATCTTTCCTGTAACATCTTTCTGATAAAAACTTTTTCCATTGATCCCATTAGGATAACGGTTCAGTGATTCAGGACGCCCTTTGAGATATGGCAGGATGAAAGGAGCGATCTGGTAATAGTAATTGATCAGTTCCCCCTTCGTGATCTTTTCTTTTGGCCAGTATATTTTTTGAACGTTGGTAAACTGCAATTCCTTTCCATTCAGTTTTCTTACCTGTGTTTTCTCTGATGGATTGACCACCGTTTTCCGCGATGTTTTAACTGGCGTTGTTTTCAGTTTGCTTTTAGAATTTGATCTTCCTTTCGTTTTTGTACTTACTGCCTGGGATAAATTTGTGTCTGCTATTTCGCGTTTTACATCCCTTGCATTTCTATCTTCCCGCATTCCTTCGAAAGAAGGATGACGCATCACACCGTCGGTGGTTACTTCACGATAGCTGACCTCACAAACCAGTGCGGGTTTCAGCCAGGTAGCTTTTGCTTTGGGCGGATCGGGTCTGAAGCGTGAGGGTTTGTTTACATCGGGTTCTGTCGTAAATGGCGATTTGTTTACAGTGATCGGTTTGAACAGTTTTATCATATCCTTTTGCTGCGCCTGGGTAAATCCTGTTCCGATCTTTCCTGTATAAAAGAATTTACCCTTTTCAAATACACCCACCAGCAAAGAACTGAACGGTTTTCCTGATCCTTCGTTTCGCGTGTATCCGCCGATAACGACTTCATGCCGGAGACTTGTTTTCATCTTCACCCATTCACGTGTGCGGATGCCTGGGGTATATTCACTGTCGGTTTTTTTTGCAATGATGCCTTCCAGTCCCATTTCACCGGCGGCCTTTAATAATTCCGAAGCAGTTGCCCCAAATGATTCGCTCATGCGTATGATCCCATCGTTGGGAAGATGGTCTTTTAAGATCGAACGGCGTTGGTTCAACGGCAGCCCGGTCAGATCCTTGCCATCCAGCCAAAGTATATCGAATACATAGTAAAGTAGTGTGCCGTCAGCTTCGCTTCGCCAGTTCTGAAGACTACTGAAATCAGATGCTCCATGTTCGTTGGTCACAACTACTTCTCCGTCCACAATGGCGTGCAAACCCCACTTGGACACAGCATCATAAACCGGGTAGAACTTCTCATTGAAGGATTTGTTATTGCGGGATACCAGTTCAACCTTTTTCCTGTTCATCAATGCGACGGCGCGGTATCCGTCCCATTTGATCTCATATTCCCATCCAGGCTCGTCAAACGGCTTATCCACCAAAGTGGCAAGCATGGGAGAAAAGCTGGAAGGAAATGCGGAGCGCTTGCCCGGGATGGCACTCTTATTCTTTTTCTGTGCAGCAGCACGACTCTTTACTGTTTTAGTTTTTACGGATGCCATACTTACTGTTCATCAAAATCAAGGCCGGATGGCAATCGCTAAGAGTATTCACTGATATTTTTTGAATGCCGCAACAATCATCCCTGAACAGATCAAATTTTTTTTCGGGCCCGTACCCGTTTTTTTATGAACGCAAACGATTGATTTGCGGTAATCGTAGTTTTACAGTCCAGAACGGGTATTTTTTCTCTTGGTAATCAATGCTCAACGCTTTATGTTTGTATCAGAAGTTGATTGATAGTTATATCAATCCATCCAATATCAACCGAAAGACCAGTTCCAATTAAATCCTTTAAAAAACCAATCCAATATCGGTCAACTTCTTCTTTTTACCGTCCAGAAAAAGATTCAGAAGGTCATTGCGAAGAGCAGTGGCCTTTTGCTTTTTTATGCGCGAATGATGCATGAATCAGCATGAATGTGCACGAATAGATCATTGCATATTGCAGGCAATTGACACCTTGCAAACACGCGTTGTAATGGATCTTGCCTGGATCATCCCTGTGTGGGCAAGCTCTTACCCCGATTTGTTTTGATTTTAGTCATCAACTAAAAAAATAATATTCCTAAACGGTCGTTTTTACGTAATGTGCAGCATATTTGTAGTAGATATTTGACAACCAATTTCCCAATATGAACTACACCTGGAGAATTTGCGGTAGCTTAACTTCGACACTGTAAAACCGCAACTATCCAACCAACTAATATCCCTATAATGAAAAAATGGCGTCAACTCATCCAATCCTTTTTTACCCGGTACATTGTTGCCCCGGAACCAACAACTTCAGTAGCAATTGTCAAAAGGCCTGAAGTCGATCTTCAGATGACCCGCTTCGAAGTATGGCAGTCTCTGAAGTCTGCGAAACGTCAGATCCCCTTCCTGTTAAATTATGCTGATAATCACCCTACGGTGATGGATGAGCTGCGTATGGAAGGCTGGAGGATCGATATGCAGATAGGCCCTGACGGCTCTCTTGGATACGCTATTTCAGTTGATCGCCCGAATATGATGTCCTGATCATTTAGAACATTTTACCGATAGCTAACCCCTTTCTTGAGAACAACGGGGTTACGAAAATAAAAAGGCTCCGGTTTGCGGAGCCTTTTTATTTGTATTGCCACCTGGCAGTATTATTCACCGGCGGGTTCCCACACAGTTCAATTTTGTTTCCTTCGATATCAACAACGTGTACAAACTTACCATAGTCATATGTAGCGATATCGTCCAGGATGGTCACCCCCTGGGTTTTTAATTCTGCCACCAGTGCTTCGATATTTTCCACGCGGTAGTTGATCATAAACTCTTTCGTGGATGGTTCGAAGTATTTAGTGTTATCTGCAAAGGGATTCCATGCGGTAGCGCCTTTCTTTTCAGGAGCAGCATCTTCCCGCCATTCGAACACCGCGCCATAGGCACCTGCATCTATACCGAGATGGTCTTTATACCATTGTTTGATCTTTTCCGGATCCTGCGCTTTGAAGAAGACGCCACCGATCCCTGTAACTTTTTTCATTTTTCTGTTTTGATGAGTTGATACCCCAATATTACACTTTAACGATCATCTGAAGCGGCTGCCTGTTATATTTTTCAGGCATGGGAATAGCGTCAACCGCAGACGATCTTTGACCATCCTGTCGCCTCCGGCTAATTCTTTACCAGTAACAAATACTACAACAGATGAACTTCGATGACCCGATTCACGGCGTCTCCCACCATTTGTCTCCATCAAACTTTTCACCGATTAGTAAGGGTTGTCCGATCATAGGTGTCACGATCGGGATATTTAATTCCCTGGCCCTGGCCGTAACCCTTTGTGGCGGCTCATTCCAGGGATGATTGGCCAGAGCGAACTTGGCCCAGTGGACCGGCATCAGCACTTTTGCACCAAGTTCCGCGGCCACTTCTGCCGTCTCTTCAGGCAAGAGGTGTATATCATGCCATGCAAGGTTGTACTGTCCGCATTCCAGTAAAGCAATATCGAATCCGTGGGTCTTTTCTCTGATCATCTTAAAATGCGGGCCATAGCCGGAATCGCCACCAATAAAAATACTGTAGCCAAACAGCTCCAGTATGAAAGACGACCATAATGATTCGTTTTGTATAAGACCGCGGCCTGAAAAGTGTCGCGCTGGTGTTGCTGTAATGGCGATGCCTTCTTCAGGAGTTTGCTTTTCCCACCAATCCATCTCAGTGACTTCAACTGATGACGAAACCTCCGGTAAGTATTTAGCCACACCCATTGATGTATACAGATGCTTAACACGGGGTAACAATGCTGCCAGTGTTTTTCTATCCAGGTGATCATAATGATTATGCGTGATCACGAGGTAATCGATATCCGGAAGATCTGTTGCCGTATAAACGTTCGATCCTTTAAATGCTTTGACCAAACCCGGAACAGGTGACGCATAATTGCTGAAGACGGGATCCACCAGGATCCTGATACCCTTGCATACGATCAGGTAACTTGAATGACCAAACCAGATGATCGCCGGCTTATCAGATTCAAACGATCGCAGATCCGTTTTTACCGAAGGCAGTGCATGGGTTGGGATGACCGAAGCAGGTCTTCTGAAACGCTCGGCTAATACTTTCGTCATACTGCTGCCTTTCGCCAGCGTGGTGGTAGGGATAAGATTGTGAAACCGCCCTTTCATATAATGATCCGATTCCTTCGGGATACGCCATTTTCCTTTCATTGTGTAAAATTCGGCATTTTATCCAGGCTTTTACCGGCACAAATCTGCCACCAACCGACAAAATTCATCAATCTTTCCTGCGTACCCACGGGCCTGCCACAAATGCTTCAGCTCTTCCCGGACAATCGTCCTTCAATGAAGTCAGTTTAAAAGAATCGCCTTTTGCGTCAATTTTGAAATAGCCAGCCGACGCTTTTGCACATGGACTTTTGCCATCGATCTTTGTGAATACAAGCGTATCACCACTAATGACATATTTCATTGTTTCGATCACACCAAATTCACCCGCCAGCAGATAAACAGTATCCTTACGAAAATCAAACATGCAATCATAAGGTTCCGGCACATTCGCGATACCTCTCCATTTTGTATTTTCAAATTGTGCGGACGCAGCGACTCCCACAGAGATCACAATAATTAAAAGAAACAACTTCTTCATAAAAAATAGTTTGGTTAAAACCCATCTGACGCAATCCAAAACAAAATGTTCCAATTCAATAAATATTTCCCGGGAAATGCGGATCTCCTGCATGCGTGTACATTTGCAGCGACTGGTGTTCGTTCACGTTAATTCATTACTTTTGCCGTGCAATGCAAAAAATAGCCGCATTCATATTGATCCTGGCTTTTCTCGGTCAAACATTTGACCAGGGCTTCTCTTATGTAGGCTATGTTATCAACAAGGCAGAATATCTCCGCAACTGCGAAAATAAATATCGTCCCATGCTGCACTGCGAGGGAAAGTGTCAGTTGATGAAAAAAATAGAAGCGCAGCGCAAAAAGGAAGAACAGCAGGCGCCGGAACTCAAGCTGGCCGCGAAGTCTGAAGTGATCTCTTCCAAATCATCTTTCCTGGTAAATCCTCCAGGTATTGTCATAGAGATCTCTACAAAGTATATCAACGAAAACACAGGAACCCCTGTAGACAGATCTTCTTCATTTTTCCATCCACCCAATTGTTGAGAGAGCCTTCTCCCTATAGCCGATCAATGTTTAGATCCTGGCAGCCGCGATCATAGCCGGCACTACAGGCATTTAAACCTGTCATCTTTTTATTATTAAAGTCAATAACATGGTTCGTCCTTACCACTGGTACGATCCCATGCTGACAAGGAGAATGCGTGCATTGCTCACTGCATTGATATGGGTAGCCTGGCTAACCATTCTTCTCCTGCAGTATGATCAGATCCTGCGTGTATTGATCTCGTTGAAACGCTATTTGTAATCATACAATAGCTGTTCAAAAAATCTTCTGAAAAGAGGAAGAGCATTGTATTGCCCAAACGGAAATAAATCATCTCTACAACAACTTCAACATGAAAACATATCAACAGATATTACTTCTTTGTATCAGCAGCAGCATGCTTTTCGCTACCTGCAAGAAAGAAAAAATTGAGCAGCCTTTGGAGGAACCCGTCTCCGGTACTGTCGAATTTGATAATATAATCGGCGGGCAGAACCTTTTGCTGAATACAGTTAACTACAGCAATGCATCCGGGGAACAATTCAATATAACACTGTTGCAATATTATATCAGCAATATATCGCTCCGGAAAACCGATGGATCAGTATATACCGTCAATCAGGACAGCAGTTATTTCCTGGTCAGGGAAAATGATCCGTCAACCCGGTTTGCAAGGTTTAAAATACCTGCCGGCGATTATGATCAGCTGAGCTTTGTTATTGGTGTCGATAGTCTTAGAAGCACAATGGACATCAGCAAAAGGACAGGTGTACTTGACCCAGCGGGAGGCCATGATGATGGTATGTACTGGGGATGGAACAGTGGATATATCTTCTTTAAAATGGAAGGGATATCTCCTTCGGCACCTGTAGATCCAAGTGGCCAGCGTAAATTCCGTTACCATATCGGTGGTTTTGGAGGGTATTCAGCGCCAACGATCAACAATATCAGGAAGGTGACGATCGATCTGAAAGCCTCCGGCATTATGCAGGCAAGACACGGCAGAACGCCCAATATCCACCTGATGGCTGATATCTTAAAAGTGTTCAACGGGGCGAATACTTTGAGCATTGCTACAAATCCGACTGTGATGTTCAGTGACTACAGCACAAAAGTGTCCGCTAATTATTCATCGCTATTCTATCATGATCATACAGAAAACTAAGCCAGCTTATGAATATCCGTTTTATCTCATTCACAGCAGGCTTTGTCCTGTTGATATCCTGCAGCAAGGAGATCATGGATCATTTCAGAGGTTTTCAACAGCCTGCAAATTTTCCTGCTCCGGTTTACCGGATGAGTGATAACCCCATTACGGAAGATGGATTTATCCTGGGTCGTAAATTATTTTACGAACCCAGGCTTTCAAGAAATAATACCGTCTCCTGTGGAAGTTGTCATATTCAGTCGTCTGCATTCACACAGCATGGTCATGATGTCAGTCATGGAATTGACGATCGCCTGGGAAGCCGTAATTCCCAGGCTATCATGAATCTGGCATGGTCGCCCAACTTTTTCTGGGATGGCGGCGTTTTCGATCTGGATCTTCAGCCGATCGTCCCGATCACTAACCATGTTGAAATGGATGAGACCGTTGAGAACGTTCTTGCAAAGCTCAGGTTGCATCCACAGTATCCTGCACTGTTCAAAAAAGCATTTGGTTCTGAAGAGATCACCACTGCGAGAACCATGAAGGCTTTATCTCAGTTTATGCTGATGTGCGTAAGCAGTGAGTCGAAGTATGACAGCGTGAAGAACGGTACTGCCAGTTTCACGGATGCTGAAGAAAAAGGGTATATGATCTTCCGGGAGAAATGCGGCAGCTGCCATAAGGAACCCTTATTCACCGATCATTCATTTCGCAATAACGGCATTCCTGTCGGACCAAATAATGATGAAGGCCGATACCTGGTAACTCTGAATGAAACTGACCGGTATAAATTCAAAGTGCCGAGCCTGCGCAACCTTGAGTTTACCGCGCCCTACATGCACGACGGTCGTTTCCTTAACCTGGATGCCGTGCTGGACCATTACAATGCTGGCGTGCAGTCCACACCCAATATAGATCCTGCACTGGTAAACGGGATCCGGCTTCAGCCGACGGAAAGAACTCAACTTCTTACATTTCTTAAAACACTTAGCGACCGGAAATTCTTAAACAACCGGTTGCTCGCAGAACAATAGCATTTAAAAAAAATCTTAATGAAACATTTATTCAACGCAATACTGCCGGTGTTCTTACTGATCATGCTCACCGCATGCGGCAGCGATAATGAAAAGACATCAGGCAACGAAGTTTCTTCCGGCCATAAAGGCCATATGATGCCGCCGGCAGACGGCAACTACTGTGACAGTATAAATGCCGGATTGATCCGGCCGGATACTATGAAAGGCAGCCCGGTAAGAACAGCAATGGCTACGATCAACGGTACACATATTCATATAGAATATGGTTCACCGGGAGTGAAGGACCGGATCATCTGGGGCGGACTGGTCGCATATGATAAAGTCTGGGCAACAGGTGCACATAATGCAACAACCGTCCAGTTCAGCGCTCCGGTGATTATTGGCGGGAAGGAGATCCCAAAGGGAACGTACGGCCTGTTCACCATTCCCGGCAGATCAGGCTGGCAGGTCATTCTGAATACGAGGTTCGAGCAGCACCTGGCAGATGATTATTCAGTGGATGAAGATATCGTCAGGATCGCTGTTCAGCCAAAGCAAAACTCCATGACCCAACGGCTCACCTACTATGTAACGCCGGCAGCAAATGACGGAGGAGAGATCAGTATGCGCTGGGAAAAGGTGGAGATCATTATCCCATTTAAAACCAATGTTGTTTAGTTAGAGATCGTCCTACACCAGCCCGATGGCCGCATTTGTATGGAACCTATTGGTATAGGGTATCGACACTAGTAGGTATATGTATTTTCGGCCAACGGCCATCGGTCATCGGCCAACGAATGAACTTTCGGAAAAATCCTTTACTAAACGACATTGCATTTAAAATCGTTAAACCATGAAGAAGATCTGCAGCCTGCTCATCCTGTTATATGCCCTTCCTTCGTTCGCCTGCGATATATGTGGCGCCGGATCAGGTGGTTCCTATCTCGGTATTATGCCCTCTTTCCGCAAGAAGTTCATCGGTGTAAGATATCAATACAATAGCCTCCGGCACCATCTCGGGCCAGGCGGCAGTATCAATTATCTTACCACTACCGAAGCTTATAATACGGTGGAGGTATGGGGAGCCGTCAATCTTGGCAGTAAGTTCAGAGTGACGGCGTTTGTTCCATACAATTTTATAAAACGGACCAACCAACAGGAGAATATAAAAGACCAGGGAATAGGGGATATCACTGTTATTGGCTACTATCAATTGCTGAATAGAACGAACGATGCTGATGTTCTCCGGCATTCGTTATGGATAGGAGCAGGTGCAAAGCTCCCTTCCGGGAAATATGATCCTGAAGATAAGAATATACAACAGGCCTCTCAGAATACCTTTCAGCTGGGAACAGGAAGTGTAGATCTTTCCGTTCATGCAATGTATGATCTTTCTTACCGGCAAACAGGGCTGAACCTGAATATTGGTTACAAGATGAATACATCCAATAAATATGAATACAGGTATGGAAATAAATTCACTTCCAATGCGCTGTTCTATCACCGGCTTAATATCGCCGGTAAAGTCTCCGTCGCCCCGAATGCAGGGGTGATGTTTGAAAGTGCCGGAAAGGATCATAAGACCAGAGATATACAGTCGTGGGAGACAGGTGGCTTTGCTTTACTTGGTACAGCCGGACTCGAAACCTCAATAGGCCGGATCAATGTTGGCGCAAACTTTCAGACACCGCTCAGCCAGGAACTGGGGGAAGGGAAGTTAAAGGGAAGAGATAGAGTGATGATGCATGTTGGTCTTGCTTTTTAGGTCCAGCGATCAACCAAAGGCGTTGATCTCATTAATGGAGTAAATGGGGGCAAAACACTCGTCGTGAACTCCAAACTGAAACGCTCTCTTATCATCTTTCCGTCTGGCGGTTTTTTCCGGCTTCTGGAAGGAGGATGAGAGAGCGTTTGGTTTGGAGCTTCTCTTAATGCACGGATTGGTGTTAACTATTCCTGCTGAAAAGCTTTAGTGTTGTCAGCGCGATCACTCTCGAGCATGACGGAGTAAGGATCCACACAGATGGTCGCGGGTTTCGCATTCATTACCCACCGGAACTTGTTACTGTTTCCATTGAGGAAAAACTTATTAATGTAAACGGGTTCTGCTACTGAAGGCCGCCGGCCGGGAATGTTGCCGAAAACGGCAATATCAATGCTGTCACTGATCGGGATCTCCCGGGTTGAGCGAAAGGAACCGTCCATTTTTCTGGCGGATACAGTGCATTCAATCTCGAATTGGCCGTCTTGTAATGGCCGTATGGTTGCCCTGTCGACAGACAGGTTCCAGGTGATCCGTTTGCTAAACAGGTCTGTTATTAAGTTATTTTCATTTTCAGATGCCCCAATTGTCAGCGCCTGTTTTAAACCGGCTGTGTTTGCCCTGATCCCGGTGGAAGAATGCTTCATTAAAAAACTTTTCAGCTTTTCACTCATTTGCTGTTCACCGATGCTTTCCTGTATGGCATACAGCCCGATTCCGCCTTTCTGGTAATAAACAAAGGGCTGATTGATCACTGTATCCATCGTATGCTCCTCTTCTGCGAATTCACGGTAAATGAAATAAAGCCTGCTGTCATTCTCCAGGTAGTTTCGGAGGTATGATCGTCCGAATCTTTTTTGTACCACCATATTTTCGGTATACTTCGCGAGAGATTCTGTCAGAACTTTACTTCCCGGCTCTGCTGAAGGTTGTAGCTTTGTTCCCCACCATTGATGTGCGGTTTCATGGGCAGCTATTGCATAAGCATGATTCACTTTACTTGTATCGCGGTAGTCACTCAGGTAGTTGATCCGCTCCGCGTTGAACATCACTCCCGGATAAGCTGTTGCGGCACCGCCGTACTGTGGCACTTCCGCCATTTTCAGAGAGGAAAATGGATAATCGCCGAAGTTTTTACGGCAATAATCAAGTGCGTCTTTCATTCCCAGCAGCATCGCTGTTGTATTGGCTTCATGCCCCGGATGATAATACAATTCGATCCTCACATTGTCGTATATTTCGGACCTTACCTTGTATGCCGCAGAACTCAGCGCAAACATGAACGGAATAGGTTGTTCCGATCTATATCGGAAAAAAGAACGACCGTTTTTCTCCCATGTTTCTTTAAGCGAACCAACTGATACTACGCTCTGGCCTTTTTCACTGGATATTGTTGTTTCATAATCCACCAGGTGATACAATGTATCAGGAGGCAACAGGGATGGTTTTTCCGGAAGATGGTTTGCCAGCCGGCTTACTTTATCATCTGTCTCATACCGGTCGTTGTATCCGATGTATGGAAGGAATTTCTCCAATTCTATATAGGTGCCATCTGGGGCGACGTTATTTTCTGCATCGAACGAAGTAAACCCCGACCGGGTGATCTCAAGGGAAAATAAAATGCTGATGCGATCGCCGGGCTTAAGTGGAGTGGAGAGCGCATATTCGTACTGACCAAACACAGCATCGTGGGTGAGTAGTTTCGCACCCGCTATGGCAATATCGGCAGAGGTTACAGATGGATCAATGCCAAGCCAGAGGCTGGCCAGGGGAACTGCCGACCCGTTTTTCAGTTGATATGTTCCTCTTACGGTATAGCGAAGATCAGCTGGAAAGATGTCTACTTCTGTTTTGACGGAAGTGATAAATGGTTGTATAGTTAACGCTTTCGCCCGGTACTTCTTTTCATAATCGATCTGCCATTGCAATTTTGCCCCGCGGCTTTTATATCCGCCAGTAGTATTTGTTTGATGATAGATCCATCCGCCGGCGACGATCATAACCGCAATGCTGGCCGCTGGAAGAAGTAAGGCTTTTAACGTGAACTGCTTCCGGAGTTGCAGCAATCGTTGTTTGAATCCTGTTGCCCTGGTATTCTGCCAAAGACCGATACTGATCGCTGACAGTAGTAACGCAAAACAGCCCCAGTATAGCATGTACCAGTTGAAGGAGGTTGCATTCCTGCCGAATCCGTTCATCGCAGTATAAAATAATTCAGGGACAGAGGCGTATCTCAACATATAATGTTCTATTCCCAGCCTGGCACTGAAGACGATGGTGGCGGTTACCAGCGCTGCGAGCATTATTCCCAGGTACTTATTTGAACATAAGGTTATGATGAATAGTATCAGCACTGAAAACAACAGCAGGGGAATACCACAATAGTAATACAACTGAAGGTAGGCGGTAAAGTCGATCTGGCTGTAACCACTCATGACCTGTATCGCAATTCCGATACCGATGTTAGCGGTGATCACAAATGCGATCAGGACTGCCAGGCAGGCCAGCTTCGCCGCCCAGGGAATGATGTTTCGCAGCGGGCTGGAGTAGATGAGTGAATGCATATTGGCAGATCGTTCACGCCACGTGAGTTCGGCTGCATAGAAAATGATCAATACCAATACTGGCCTGATCACCACGAATTGCTCAATGATCACGCTTGTATCGGGGTAGGATCGGATACTGTATATGCCACCGAACAAAGTGTCTTTCAATTCTACGGCATACATAAAGACCCATACGATCATCATGACCATAAAAGGGATATGTTTGAACAGGGCGGCTGTTTCCAGGCGAAACTGTGATCTGAATGCTTTCAATACGTAAGAGAACCCGGTTGCAGATGTGTTTACCGGTCGATAGGCCGTGAGAGCTGACAGGGCAATCTTTTTCTCCTTTATTTTTTTTGTTTCCTGCAGTTTCAGTTCAAAACGAAAAGATCTGAAAGTAAGTGCAAGTACCAGTAATGATAGGGTGGTCCATGCCAACCGGTTCACAAGGAAAAGCCCTTCGGGCATCATCAGCAGGCTATTCCTTTGCTGCGCCGTCCAGTTTTTTGTTTCGCTGAAAAAGATCGAAAGCCCAAACGGATCTGCGATCAACGCCATGCTTCCCGGTGCATTCAACGGATCAGCATTGGCGAGCAGAGGGGAGTTGCCGAGCATTGATCCTGCCCAGTAAAAGACGTATAGCAGAACTCCGGAAGCATATACTAAACGGATACTACTGCTCAGGACCGCAGCGCTGAACAGGATCGCACAGCACAGCAAGACGTTGGGTGCGCCGATGGTAATGATGGCGTATACGTAGTGCAGGAGATGGAACGTTCCAACTTCTGATGACGGTAATAAAAAACAACCGGCGATCATTCCCAGCGAAGTACACACCAGGCTCATCAGCACGGCCAGGAACAAACCGGTGAAACGTGTGATGAAATAGCTGCGTTTACGTATGCTTGTGGTGAACAGCATAGAATCCATCCTGTATGTTTTATCACGCAGTATAACGTTGGCACAAAACAGGGTTCCTGAAAAAATAGTACAGAGAGAAAGCAGCCCGGTTATATTCATGATCACATAGGGGCTATTCTTATAAACATCATTTCCAAACCCGCCACGAACGGCTATCATGCCCAGCAGGAAGAATATAAGTAACGCGATCCGGAAAACCGTTTGTGAGGAATGGTATTTCAGTTCAAATCGTAATAATCTGTTCAGCATATCACACCTCCTTTTACTTCAGGTTGTTTGCCGAATAACGCAGAGAAATATACATCTTCGAGTTCCGGATAAAATGATTCGAAGCCTTCAGCAGGCTGCGTTGGGGAAATCGCGTGTACGGTTATTTGTCCGCCGGTCAGTCTTGTGGAGATCACGTCCAGTGTTTGCTGGTAAACCGGCAAAGCTGATTTTGGTACGATCTTCTTCCAGATCATACCATCCAGTTGCTGAGTGAGGCTGGCCGGTTTGCCTTTTAGTATAACTTTTCCGCCCGCGAGGATCGCCATCTCTGAACAGAGATCGTGAACATCTTCCACAATATGTGTTGAAAGCAGTACGACGATGTTTTCACCGATCTCACTTAACAGATCATGGAAGCGGTTCCTTTCCAAAGGGTCAAGGCCTGCTGTGGGCTCATCGACGATGATCAGTTTGGGATCTCCAAGCAATGCCTGCGCAATTCCAAACCGTTGACGCATGCCCCCGGAGAATGAACTGACTGCGCGCTTTCTTTCAGTGTAAAGATTTGTCTGTTGCAATAACGCAGCAACCTGTTCTTTTCGCTGCTTTTTATTGAGTACGCCTTTCAGTACAGCCATATGGTCCAGCAGATCCAGTGCGGAGACGCGGGGGTAAACGCCAAAGTCCTGCGGAAGATAGCCAAGCTGCATTCTCAGCTGTTCAGGATGCTGCAGCACGTTGATACCATCGAAACTTATCTGGCCGCTATCGGGTTGCTGAAGGGTGGCAAGCGTTCGCATCAGTGAGGACTTACCCGCGCCGTTTGGGCCAAGCAATCCGAACATTCCGCTGGAGATCGTCAAAGAGACATTGTCCAGCGCCTTTACGCCGTTCTTATACGTTTTACAGAGATCAGTAATTTCAAGGTGTTGCATGTGTGTGTTATGTTGATTTCTGCGCCAAAGTAGGATAGCCTCATGCAGCAGGAAAGTAATAATGAGAAAAGGCATTGCATCACGGATGAACGTCTTCAAAGAGCGGAGAAGCGTACCTGGCTTACTTACGTCATCAAAAAAGATCCGTTGATCATTCTGTTTTTGCAGACAGCCCGGATTGTGCGTTTTTTACAGGTATGCAACATTTAACAGGAAAAAGAGTGCTCGAGAAGCTGATCACATATCGCGAAGCCTGTTTTTTCTTTGGCCTTTGGTTATGGATCACCGTTATTATGGGGATGGAAGGAAGTGCGGCCAATTGGAAGATCTTTTTCAGAACCTTTGCCCTGCTTTCCCTGATGATGCTTCCAATGATCATATTCTCCCTGGTCAAGCCATTAATGCAAAAAACGTTTAGTAAGCGTATGTTCGTTCTTTGCTGGTTGCTTTTTTTCGGAGGGATCGTCCCGGGGCTGGCTTTACTTGGACCAGGGATGGGAGACAGGGAAATACCCGGCTGGCTGTTTGGTGCCTGTGCCATCTGTGGGATCGTACTTGAATTGCTTCTTGTTGCAAATGATTATTATCGCAAAAGGATCGCAGGAATTACGTGGGTGAGAAAACTTAGTCTGGAGAAAGCGGTGTTTATCATTCTTGTTATTCTTGCTGTCATGCTGTCCGCGATGGCCGTATCCAGTATGGATGATCCCCGTTTTCATTCTGAAGAAAGATTGCTGATCGGCTTTGTTCTGAACCCTTCACAGATTATCAGGCATTTTGGGATGTTCTGCGGTATGTTCATGCAGTTCCTGGTGATCTATATGGCGGGTTATCTCATCTTTCTTATTAACAGCCGCTTCCTGGTTGCGGTCATGTTAAAGAAACACGGATTGATCGCGTACGTACTCAGTATGCTCACAGTTGTAGCGATACTGTACCCGGTCTTATTTCAGCTGCTGATGATATTGCCGATAAATAGACTGCTCGGCCCGATCTTTACTTCCAATCCATTTGCTGCGGAAAATGCAGCAGGCGCGGTATCCATAATGATCTTAACGCTACCGGTTCTTCTTTCCCAGCAATGGACCCGGCAGAACAGCCAGATCGTATCACTGGAGAAAGAGAAGACCCAGGCGGAGTTGGATCTGCTGAAGCAACAGATCAATCCACACTTTCTTTTTAACACGTTGAATAACCTGTATTCACTCAGTCTTCATCATTCTGAAAAAACGCCGGACAGTATCCTTCAGTTATCCGACCTTATGCGTTATGTGATCTATAAGGGCAGGGAAGAAAAGGTGCGATTGGAAGAGGAGATCCGATATATAGAGGATTTCATGGATCTTCAAAGAATGCGTTTGAGACAACCACTTGATCTTCGTTTTGAACAGGACATTGCGGATCCTTATCAGCAGATAGCTCCCTTATTGCTGATCGTTTTTATAGAAAATGCTTTCAAGCACGGTATTGAGCCAGCGGAAGACGCGGCCTTTTTACACCTGATGCTGAAGGCTGATCCGCGTGAATTGATCTTTACCTGCAGTAATTCTTTTGAGAAAGGAAATGATAAGGAGACCGGCATTGGCCTGGATAATCTGCGCAAACGGCTCGAGCTACTTTATCCGGGTAAACACAGGCTGCATACCGAAGTAAAAAATCATACTTTTAAAGCTGAACTCCAAATCAATTTCACATGAGTTTGCGTTGCCTGATCGTGGATGATGAACCTTTGGCCCATGATGTGATCCTGAAATATATGGAAGACGTTCCTTTCCTGGAAAAGGCGGGGCAGTGTTTTCGTGCAACGGAAGCAATGGAGTTTCTTAGTCACAACACGGTAGATCTCATCTTTCTCGACATACGCATGCCCAGGCTCACTGGTCTCGATCTGCTTCGTTCATTGCAGCAAAAGCCGCTGGTGATCATCACATCTGCTTATGAAGAATATGCACTGGAGAGTTTTGATCTGGATGTGTGTGATTATCTGTTGAAGCCATTTCGCTTCGATCGCTTTTTGAAAGCAGCGAACCGCGCACTGGCTATGTATACATTGAAGAAGCAATCCGGAACCACCAGCTTTGCACCAGCTCCTCCCGCTACAGAAACAGAACCAGCCCATATCTACATCAAGTCTGATAAAAAATTTATCCAGGTACAACTTGAAGAGATCCACTACCTCGAAAGCCTTGGTAACTATGTGAAAGTATGGGAAGAAAAAAAGTACCTGTTAACCGCCAGAACTCTGACAAGCTTTGAAGAACAACTACCGGCGGAACAATTTATCCGCATTCATAAATCTTTTATACTGAACAAAAAGTTTGTGCAGTATATCGAAGGGAATTTTATTAAACTGAAGAATGGGGCAGAGCTTCCGGTGGGGAAGAATTACCGGCAGGAAGTGAAGCAACTGCTGGGGGGGTGAAGGTGCTGGCAGCGGGGCGGTTTTTCGACCGGGGAGCGTCGAAAAACTCTGTGTATGTTTTTTGCCGGGCGGGCAAGGGCGCTGTTTTTTCGAGGGGAGGTCGAAGACTCCGTTTACATTTTTTGCCGGAGGGGCAAGGGCCTTTTTTTCGACGGGAGGTCGAAAGACTCTGTTTACTTTTTTTGCCTTGATGCAAAAAAAGATCAAGGCTACGCGCAAATAGCCAGCCCCGCACTCGATGCGGGGGCTAAAAATTATGGGCTGCACCTGGCACTAAAATAAACTCGCCGGAAAAATGTTTTGGATTGATTGGCGTGTTGGCTCAGACAATATTTTAGCGCCCTCGCCTTCGGCTCGTCGGTTACGCCCATAATTTTCTTAACGCCATTTGCGCTATTCCGCCGCTCTTAAAGCAGGCAGAAGGCCTCGACAGGATTGTAACCTTACGGTTCAAGTAAGTTTTTCTATTACCTTATTATAAAACATATCAATAGAAGAGTATCCTTTTCAAACTATGATACAGCTACTGAGTTATAACGAATCTTCCTCGCAAACGAATCCTCCTCTT
>NZ_JAKLTR010000016.1 GCF_022012415.1 Terrimonas ginsenosidimutans | reverse complement strand
GGCGAAAATACAAGACGTCCTATGGCTGTTTTCGCTGCGTCCGCCGCGTATCGCCGCGTCCGCCGCGCTCCTTCGGAGGAACTTAAACTATCTGAAGGAAGCAGCCCGGCGAAAAATTTGGGTACCAATTAGCGTCACTAGGGAGCATTTCCTTATTCTTTCCCGTCTTTCAGACTTGCCGGATCAGCAGTCTGTCAATGCATCAATTGCTAACAGCCATTGAACATAAGGCTACGCTTCTCCAGCCGGAAACTTTCGGTCAGCGTATGTTTTTTCCCATACGGGCACCCCTTATGGAACACATTTCCTCATCTCTCCCTGTTCATGTAACGTTTTTAAAGCGAACCGCCGGCCCATTCAGCCTCGCCGCCTTTTCTTTTAAACACAATCATCATTTTTTCAGGGACCGGCCCTTACAAGGTTATGTGATTTTTGCCGGTAACACGAAGTGTTGAATAACTGGCGGAGTTGTTGATAAATTAATACCATGATCCGTACAGGCAATTTTAAAGTATAGCTGACATGCAAACCCAGATATTATTAGTGGATGATGAAGTGGACGTGCTTATTCTCTTAAAAGCAAAACTGTCCCGCGCAGGATATGAAGTATCTACAAGTTTAAATGCTGCACATTTACTTGACAATGTGATCAGGTTGCAGCCCGGCCTGATCCTTATGGATATCAGTATGCAGGGAGTGGATGGCGGCACCCTTTGTCAGCTATTGAAAACGTCTGATTGCACTCAGCATATTCCCGTAGTCCTGTTCTCGGGGAATGACAATATCCATCAGGTTGCAGCTGCCTGCAAAGCCGACGCGGTCTTGCACAAGCCTTATGACGGCGCAGCATTCGACAGCATGCTTAAGCAATTCATCGCCCGAACACTGCCAGATCATTCACAACACCGAACCAGATCTGCCAGATCCAGGGAAGGTATAAAGATGATCACGCATCAAAATTCCAACAATATTATATAGAAATCTGCGGGAGATACGCAAAGCATTTTAAACGATGAGCCATAATTCCACCAGCCGTATTCTGAACATAGCACTCATTGGCGGCGGGCCAAGCGCGCTGTATATGTTAAAAAAGTTGGTTCAACAGTCAACACTCTCCATTGCTGTTCATGTTTTCGAACGAAAGCAGACACTTGGAATGGGAATGCCTTACAGTGAAGAAGGGGCAGACTACGAACACATCACCAATGTTTCCGGGAATGAGATCCCTGATCTCCGGGAATCGCTTGAAGCCTGGGTCAAACAGCAGGACCATGAATGGCTGAAGCAGTTCGACATCGATCCGGCCAGATTTCATGAATATAAAGTGTTACCGCGATTACTGTTTGGCCATTACCTGTCTGCGCAATTTGAAGAATGGCTGGAGCAGGGCCGTCAAAAAGGAATAGAAGTGAATACACATACAGGTGTCAATGTAACCGACATACGTGACGAACAGATTTCAGGACGCGTCAGCATACAGCTTGATCACGATGGCTGGTTGACATTTGATAAGGTCGTTATTTGTTCGGGGCATTACTGGCCTGTTAGTCATGAAGGGAAAGTACCCGGTTATTTTGACTCCCCCTATCCTCCCGCCAAACTGCGCGGGCTGACTGGCAAACCGGTTGCCATTCGCGGATCGTCATTGACTGCGATCGATGCCATACGTACCCTGGCAAGAGCAAATGGCGCGTTTCATTATACACGTGATAGAAAGAACTGTACATATACACCAGAACCCGAATACAACGGTTTTCGTATCACTCTATTTTCCCGCTCCGGTTTGCTTCCGGCCGTCAGGTTCCACCTGGAAGATTCACAACTCCATCGAGGCAATACACTGACGGAAGATCAGGTTGATCTCATCCGCGAAGCAAACAATGGATTTCTTCCGCTTGACGAGGTATTTGAAAGAAATTTTAAACAACCACTCGTTGAAGCCAATCCATCGTTCTATAAAAAAATAGAACACATGAGTATGGAAGACTTTGTGGAATATGTGATGAACTACCGGGAAAATATGCCCCCGTTTGAACTACTGAAAAAAGAATACGACGAAGCAGAGGAATCGATCCGGCAAAAAAAATCCATTCACTGGAAGGAAATGCTCGGCTCTTTAAGCTTCACAATGAACTATCCCGCAAAATACTTTTCGGGAGAAGACATGCAGCGGCTGCATAAAACCCTGCTCCCGCTTATATCGATCGTGATCGCCTATATACCTCAAAGCTCCGTTGAAGAAATGCTTGCATTACATAATGCGGGGCTGCTCGAACTTATCAGCGTAGGTGATGACAGTGAAGTGATCCCGCGTTCAGAAGGAGGCGCAACGATCGTTTATCAATTGAACGATGAACGTATCGAAAAGTCGTTTGATTACTTCGTTGACAGCATTGGACAACCGCATCTTTCCCGGGAGGAATTACCGTTTCCGAGCCTCGTAAAAGACCAGATCGTTTCGGGGGCCAAAGTGAGGTTCAGGGATCCCGAGGCAGGCTTCGCATTATACGAACAGGGTCATAAAAAAATTCAGCCACAAAAGACCTGCTGCTTTTTATCCCTTGCAGGTATCGCTATTAATGATGCCTTCCAGGTGATCAGTGAAAAGGGCGAACCGAGCGACCGCATCTTTATGATGGCTGTGCCTTTTATGGGTGGCTACAACCCGGATTATTCAGGTCTGGATTTCTGTGATAAAGCATCAGATCTTATAGTAGCGGAGATGAAAAAACATGGTGGCATGCTACTTGCCTCTTGATACATACAAAATCATTTTTTTATGGCTACAATGACAGAAACAAAAAACAGTGTGCTCAATGACCTCATTGAGATCAACAACGATCGTATTGCCGGATTTGAAAAAGCAATGGCAGATATCAAAGACGAAAATATAGACCTTAAAGCAGTTTTCCAGGAATATGCAACACAGAGCCGCAAGTTCTCACAGGAACTTACCGCAGCAGTTGCGTCCGGCGGTGGTGAGCCAGAAACAGATAACAGTTTTGCAGGCACCATGCATCGCGCATGGATCGATATCAAATCGCTTTTCGGCGGAAACGATCGCAAAAGTATTCTTGCGGAAGCAGAACGCGGTGAAGACGCGATCAAGAAAGCGTACGAAACAGCGATCAAAGAAGGAAAATTGATCGGCAGCGCAGCAACCCTGGTAGCTCAACAGGCGGTAGAGATCAAGGCGGCACATGATAAGATCAAAATGCTCCGCGACTCAGTGGCATAACCTTACGGTAATAGAGGGCGACGAATCAGCATTTTTATAAGGCTGATCCGTCGCTTTTTTTTAACTGGTCCTGTAACCATCCAAAAAACCTGTGAGGCGGGAAGATTTAAGCTTAGTTGCAGTAAAGGATATGATTGTTATTTTTTATCGCTTATGATACCGCGGTCGGATCCGATATTTTGCAGAACATGGCGGTCAGGTCTTAAAAAATACTATCTTGATCATCTCTAAAACTAATACAACATGCTATTCCCGTTTATTACGATCGGTCTTACCATAGCTTTTTTGGGTTATGTTTTATTTCTCATTTTTATTAGAAAGAACTTCCGCGAAAAGTGGCATTCAGAAGTAATGCCGGGCATATTCATATTGGGTATTTGGGCCGCCCTGTATTTTTGTTTCCTGAGATGATTCGCAGGATCCGTTTTTAGTCAATGTACCTGGTTGCCACTATACATTCCCCGTTTGAAGATCGAAGCAGTTTCGTCAGTCAGGAATAGCACCAGTTCCGTGTCAGTATCGCCGTGGATGGAAAGCTCTTCTTGCCGGAAAATAATTGCTTCTTTCTTATTCAGTCCGACCGTTTGATTTACCAACACACTTCCATTGAATACGTATAACAACCCCGTGAGATCCTTTGCCGGCAGTGACGGCAGCGGAACAACAACCTCTTTATGCAATTTGATATCATAGATCCATGTTTTGCTGCTGAATTGCAATTCACTGGCAGGTTCCGGCGACGCAAGCAGCCGCCATTCATTCTCGCTGTAGAGTTCATCCAGGTCTTCGAATAAGACCTTTGGTTCGAGATCTTTTTCGCCAGGCCGGATAAAAATTTGCAGACCTTCCTGAGCCTCCGCTTCTCCGTCGATATCTTCTTCATGATAGAACCGGCGGCCAGCCTTCATCAGCATCAGGCGTTTACCGCCGATGGTTTCACTAAAGCCTTCTGAATCCAGGTGACGTACTTTACCTGTCCTGAAATAGGATAAGATCTCATCATTGATATGCGGGTGCATGGCGATATGAAATTTGCCTTCGAAGTGTGCATGATCAATACGGCCAATGCTTCCAATTCCTGAATCGTTATCAGCCATACTCAGTCCGGGATATAACACCTGGATCGGTCCGTGCCCTTTGAATGCGCTGTTGGAAATTTTCTGTAACATGATTGATGAATTAAATAGATTGATTATGCCGTGCCTGCCAGCGGCACGGCACAGGAAGTTTATTTGAACAGCAGGGAAAAGATCTCTTCCGCCAGAATAGGTTTTACTTTCTCTCCCTCCGGAGTTGCCCAGCTATGCACAAGCTCTGATACGAACTGATTGATCGTTGTGGTTCTTACACCCTGTGATTCCCAGGTATCACGTGCTACATCTTCCGCGATTTGGGTGGGAGAACCACCTCCATCAATAACCACCTGTACGTCGAAGCCTTCTTCCTGCATGGAGATAGCTGGCCAAACGATACATACATCATTGGTTAAGCCCGCCATGATCACGTTCTTTCTTCCATCAGCTGCTTTTAATACCGCTTCGCGGAACGCAGGATCTGTCCAGGCGTTGGTAATGCCGGCTCGTTTCACCCTGCTTGCAAATTGTTCAGGCAGTATCTCCTGGAGATCTTTGATCAGCGGGCCTTGCACCATATCCTCCTGGCTTGTTGTGAGCACAACGGGAATATCAAGATCTTTGGCAATTCTTGCGAGCGCACGCGCTCTGGAAATGATCACTTCATGCGGACGGTTAGCGGAAAAATTGAGCGTTCCTTCCTGGTGATCGATCAATAAAATAACGGTGTTGTTAATTGCGAACTTTTTCATCTTTTATAGTTTTTGTTGAGTAATTGTTGATTACAGAACAAAACTACTTCTGCGATGAAGGGTAAGACGATGACCTTTGTCACAATCGGTTCGTGACAAAAGTCACAGCAAGCCTTCTTGTATGGATCTAATCGTTATCCGAATTTATAAAGGGCGTAAGGTTCCCGCATATTTCGCAGATTTGGCGCTTACTATGATTCGAATATCATTTTGCCAATGAATATTTCTTTATTCGAATACGCGGAACACGCGGATAATTCGCTGTTGACAGAGATTTGTCTGCGAAATCTGCGGGAACCTACGCAAGCCTGAAAATTTGGGTAACGATTAGCTGTATGAATGGATCGAAGAGCAACTCAATGCGCATCCGGTCTCCTTATCCTGCTTAGCGTCTCCCTGGCAATTCCCAGGTAAGAAGCTATCTGGTGTAAAGGGAAACGCTGCATTATCTCCGGATACTGTTTTTGGAAGTTCTCAAACCGGCTGACAGCATTCAGGCTGATCGTATCGTCCAGACGTTTTTGCGATGCGATATGATTATTCTCGCTCATTTGCCAGAACATCGCGTTGATGGCGGGAATGGCTAAAATTGTATCCAGCTGCGGCCTTGGCAGCAGTAATAATTCAGTGTCTTCCCAGGCCTCTATAAAATACCGGGAAGGTGTTTGATTCATAAAACTTTGCCGGTCTACCACCCACCAGTTTTCGATGGTTAACTGCAGTATATGCTCAGTGCCGTTGTCATCAACGCTGAACTGACGCATCGCTCCTTTTAAAATAAAACCGGTGTACTTGCAAACCTTGCCTTCTTCAAGGAAATACTGTTTTTTCCGCAGCTTCTTTGGCTCCATTGCGCCACGGATGATCTCCTGGTCTTTTTCCGTAAGCGTTTGACCACTGTAGCGGGTAATATAATCAAAAAGGGCTTCGTACATAATCTTTCATGCTTGAGATATGCAAAACTATATCATTAAATATAGCACGGAAGAAAATAAAAAACATCTTTCATCACCCGCAGAATGAAAAAAAGGGAAATGAAAATAAAAAGGCCATTACATGCTTGTAGCATATAATGGCCTTGCAATAAGAAAACAACTTGTCTACTGGATCTTCGGATTAGTTGATGTTTCCGCAAACGGGATCGGGAACAGGTTCACCTGTCCTGCTTTCGGATCAGGTCTGATCGATGGATAATAATTCTTCGCTCTCCAACGGAGAATGTCAATATTATTCACCTCTTCACCGGACAGCTCCACTAAACGCTCATGCATTACAGCTGCAAGAGCCTGTTGTTTTGAACCCAACACTACACCGGGCATGCTCACACTTGGTCTTGCCCTCACCATGTTGATATAGATCGCCGCCTGGCCGGGTGTTCCCACTTCTGCCTCACATTCAGCGAGCATCAGCAATACATCAGCATAGCGCATCAAACGCTGATTAACACCACCCGGGTGGTAGGATGGATTTCTCCAGTCAAGGATCGAATACTTTTTGAAGATCCTTTTCATAGACACACCATTGCGGATGCTTGCATCCACGTTCAGGTCGGCAGGCGTGATGGTGACACCTGGTACTGTGCCGCCTTTGGTCAGCATCTTATCTCCTATCTCCCAGAAAGTGAACTTATACCGTGGATCATTCGGTTCAAATTCATTGAGCAGCGCATCGGAAGGGATCACATTACCCCAAACCGGACCATACTCCTGGTTTCTTACGGTTGTTGTGGCGGCAGTGGCGCCTTCCCCGATATAAGCCCAGTTGAAGTCATCGTCGCCCCTGTCTACAAACGCCACTTCGAAGATCGATTCAGCATTGAATTCATTTCCGAGTGTAAGCACGGCACTTCCATCTTTTACATCACCGGTGAAATTTTCAGCATAATTCGAAACGAGGCTGTATTGTCCTGAATTATACACCTGCAAAAGGGCGGTCTTCGCGCCAGCATAATCATTGCTCTGCATCAGTACTCTTCCCAACAGTGTATTGGCGGCACCCTTCGTTGCCCTGCCCAGGTCACCACCACCGTAACTCAACGGCAGTGCTGCCACAGCCTCTTTCAGGTCGGTTATGATAGAAGCATATACCTCAGCAGCTGGTGATTTTGCTTTGAAATCCGATACGCCGGCGACTGGTTCACGATACAGCGGCACATCACCCCACATGGACACCAATTCATTGTAAGCCCAGGCGCGAAGAAATTTCGCTTCGCCGACCAAACGATCTCTGAGCGCAGTATTGTCCGTTACTTCAGCAGCTTTGCTGAGGATCACGTTTGCCCTGTTGATCATGTGATAGCTGCCGGTCCACACACTGGTCATGACAGCATTCGTAGCGGCCGGGGAAGCCTGTTTCAACAGTTCTGCTCTAGGTGGCTCCAATTGCGAACCGCCTGTCCAGGTTTCTCCGCCACGCATATCATGAATGAAAAACCATTCGCGTCCTACAAGGTTGGCGGAACGAAGGGAGGAATAGATCGCATTCACTCCATTCTGCAATTCACTGGCAGTTTTGAAATAGCTTTCCTGCGTCGGGTTATTTTCATCAGTAGTGTCAAGGTTCTTACTGCAGGAAACGATCAGTGTCGCCCCCGCGAAACTCATTGCGATGAATTTAATGATGTTGTTATTCATATAAATAGTTTTAATGCAAAACACTCTTATTAAAAAGTGGCTTGCAGGCCAATGAGATAAGTTTTGGGTTGAGGATACACAGCGAAATCGATCCCATTTGTCAGCGCAGCATTATTTCCCGTCGGAGTTCTGTTCCCAACCTCCGGATCAAAACCGGAATAGTTGGTAAACGTCAGCAGGTTCTGACCGGAGAAGTAAATACGCAAGCTGCCAACCGTACCCTTTGTGAGTGATTGCAACGCGGTGGCCGGGATCCGGTAACCGATCGACAAATTCTTCAGGCGCAGGTAAGAACCATTCTCGAGGAAACGCGTAGAAGGCCGTGCATTCTGATTGGGATCACCTGATACAGCTCTCGGGATATCTGTTGCCGTATTTGAAGGTGTCCATGCATTCAGCACTGCAGTACCGGCATTGAAGAAACGGACCATGCCTTCAGTGATCACTCTAGTGGCATTGAAGATCTTATTACCCTGCACTCCCTGGAAGAAGATCGAAGCATCAAATCCATGATAGTTCGCTCCAAGATTCAATGCATAGGTAAACTTGGGCAGATAACTTCCCAGGAATACCCGGTCTTTCACATCGATCACTCCGTCCTTATTCGTATCTACGAACTGCAGGTCGCCTGCCGAAGTATGAAGCGCCGGATTATACGTTTGTGATGCATTCGGGTTCACCTGTGCCGCAGCACCATTCACCTGCGTTTGAGACTGGAAAATGCCTTGCACCATCCAGCCATAGAAAGCCTGGATAGGCTGGCCTACTACCGTATTCGTGATATTGTAGGTTCCAAAATCAGCGTCCCCTCCACGTTCGATACCTGATACACCTTCTGCCAGACGGGTTACTTTATTTGTGATAGCCGTCAGGTTCGCCGAAATATTCCACTTGAATTCCTTCTGGCGTTCCGCATAAGTTACCTGGAACTCAAAACCACTGTTTTGCATGCCGGCTACGTTCTGCCTTACCGTGGTATTGATAAACCCATAGGAAGGAGGCAGCGGCACATCCAGGATAAGGTTATCCGTATTACGTTTAAAATATTCGGCCGTCAGGGAGATTTTATTGTTCAGTATACCGAGATCAAGCCCGATGTTCAACTGTTTTGTCTTCTCCCATTCCAGCTCCTTGTTACCAAGGCCGGGTATAGAAGAAGCCGGACCATTACCATTATTATTATTAAATGGATATACCGCACTGTTGGCATTCACACTCACGAGCCACGGTGTATTGCCCAGTACGGTACCATTCAAACCAGTGATACCATAACCAGCTCTCACCTTCAGCTCTGAGATCAGTTTTACATTCTTCATGAAGTTTTCCTGGTCTATTCTCCAGCCAACCGATGCTGAAGGGAAGGTTGCCCATTTTTTTCCAGGCGCCCAAACCGACAAACCATCGCGGCGGATCGCACCACTCACCAGGTATTTCCCCTGGAAGTCATAGTTCACCCGACCGAGAATTGACATCAGTGTATTCTCCCCGGTAGTAGAAGTCACCGATACGTTGGTCGCGTTAT
Source organism: Terrimonas ginsenosidimutans (assembly GCF_022012415.1). Classification (GTDB taxonomy): domain Bacteria; phylum Bacteroidota; class Bacteroidia; order Chitinophagales; family Chitinophagaceae; genus Terrimonas_A; species Terrimonas_A ginsenosidimutans. The sequence continues at coordinate 149,746 of NZ_JAKLTR010000016.1, read as the reverse complement.
TCAGCGTGCGGAGATTGTTGGAAGCCTGGTTGCCTCTTGCATTTTCTGAAATGCCTCTTTGGCTTTGCTGTTCATATACAGCGATCGCGTTGATATGATGATCACCGAATACTTTATCGAAAGAAAGTTGTTCAGTATATAATAACACCGTTGAAATACCGCGATTGTTCGTGATAGTAGCCTGCGTGGCATTTGAACCGGCAATGGTACCTTTATCATCAAAGATCGGCTGGAAACGATAGTCGAGGCCATTTGCATAATCCACTCCGAATGTAGAGCGGAACTTCAGCCAGCTGGTGAATTTGATATCCAGAAATGCAGTACCCAGTAGTTTAACTGTCTTGCGGTTTGCCGGATTCTTTAAGGCAGCATCTTCGACGGGGTTAGTAGGATCACCGCCATCCAGTACACTGTTCACACCGCGATAACCGCCTACAGTTGTGGGATCATAAACAGGCATGTGAGGCATTATACGGATCACATTGACCAGGTTCGAACGGGAGCCCTGTTCATTGGCATCATAAGCCTGATCGGAAAACGCAGCATATAAATTCTGTCCAAACGTGAACATGCGGCTGATCTGGTGTTCGGAATTAACACGGAAATTATAGCGGCGATAACCTACGGAAGGAGTAGTGCCGTTCTGATCCATAAAACCAGCCGAAGTATAGAAGCGGGATTTATCATTTCCACCGGACACACCGATATTATGCTGAGTTAGATTTCCATTCTGGAAATAAGCATCCTGCCAGTTGGTATTTGTCTGACCATAAGTCTGGTTGGCGCCTGTATATATTTGTTCATTGATCATCGGCGCGGTCAAACGGGGGATCTGCGAGCCACGGTAGGCCAGTGCATACTGCATGAATTGCTCTGTATTGAGCAGATCCAGCCTGTCTGTGATCCTTTGTATCCCATAATAAGAGTCGAGGCTCACCTGGATCTTTCCATCTGATTTACCTTTCTTAGTGGTGATGATGATCACACCATTGGTGGCACGGGATCCATAGATGGCAGCGGCAGAAGCATCCTTCAACACATCCACTGACTCTATATCTCTTGTATCAATAGCCGCGAGATCTCCCGTGGGGAATCCGTCCACTACATAAAGCGGATCGGATGCGAAGCTGATCGAACTGATCCCCCTGATACGAACGATGGGTGGAGTGCCGGGACTACCATTCGAAGTTACCTGCACGCCGGCAACACGGCCTTGTAAAGCCTCCGATACACTTGGAACAGCCAGTTCACCGATGGTTTTACCGGAGACAGTAGAAATGGCGCCGGTAACACGCGTGCGTCGCTGGGTACCATAACCTACCACTACCACTTCATCCAATGATCCGATGTTTGTTTGCAGGGAGACAGTAAGGTTAGCACGTCCTCCTACACTAATGTCCTGCGGTGTATATCCTATAGTGCTCACAACAAGTGTTGCGTCCGCAGGAATGGTGATCGAAAATGTTCCATCCTCCGCGGTTTGCGTTGAATTGGATGGATTGCCTTTTTGTTGGACCGTAGCCCCGGCAATGGGCTGATTGTCGGCCTGGTTGATCACCTTACCGGTGACCTTATTCTGTGCAAATAAGCTGGTGTTCAGCAGCAGCAACAGGCATAAGCACGAGACCCTGAAGTGCAGAAACGTTTTTCTGGACATAAGCAGAGAAGATTTAGGTATTAAAAAGGAAAGGTTTACTAAAGCAAAATCATATCAGGCTATTCTATTTGTTCAAGACGAATCAAAATGGGAATAACTGACTTAATGAAATAAGGAGGAATAAATACAGGGGGACCTGTGCCCATAACGGGGCAACATTTCATTTTGTAAAATGGCATAGCAACATCGTTTTACGTACTAAATACAGCAGTATGGTCTGCCTCAATAATTCAGTGCTACTAGATCAGAAGGGTCACCTAAAAAATATTCTGCGAAAAATAAATGAGAAGAAATAAGGCGTCGGAGGTACCTCAGAATATACATCGCCCGTATAGCTAATATAGGTAGTTTTCAGGAATTGCAAACGATTGCATTAAAATTGTGGAAAAAAGGGCTTTTTATGCTCATTTTAGCCTATGAAAACGATTGAAATATTTAACTAATTCATGTAGGAGGAATTTTAGTCTGCGGGCAAGGCTAAAAGCTTCCTAATAAATTATCTTTCAGTGGGTTGAACGCTACGATGACCTTTAAAACTATTTGCAAATCCTCTCCCGGTTCAGGTAAAGCAAGTTCAGGCAGGATTTATATTACACATGTTAATCACTGGCAGGATCGTAAGACAATGAAGTCAGTTGGTAGCAAACTGTAAAATTGATTGGCGTAGGGATCCCAAACAACCCTTCACGCATTTGAGCATTGAACAAAAATTTACCTGTCTATTTAAACAGCAGTGAGGCATATTCCCGCAGACTTCTTCTCCACGTCAACCATTCATGTGCCGTACCCTTGGATTCATACCATGTATAACGGATCCCCTGTTTATCCAACATCGTACGAAAGGCCCCAATCGATCCGGGGAATGGATCCGGTTCCTTCGTTCCCAAACCCAGCCAGATGAGTTTAAATGACTTATTGATCGCGCCTCCATCCCTGAATTTTCCTTCAAGGAAAACAGCCGGATCCAACGCATCCGAACTGGGGTAATTAGGGGTGCCGCTGAATGCACCGATGTAAGAAAACTTATCCTGCCTGTTCAGGATGATCCGCATGGTTTGATTGGCTCCCATAGAAAGTCCGGCAATAGCGCGATCCAGCCTGCTTGTCTTCGTACGGAATGTTGCATCGATCATCGGGATCACTTCCCCGGTGATCACCTCTTCGAACACAGATACCGGCTGGGCTTTACTGCCTGCTGCACCATTTGCCTTTGGAGAATTCGCATAGCCATTATCCATGACGATGATCATAGGAACAGCTTTGCCTTCAGCAATCAGATTATCGAGGATCAGGTTGGCCCGGCCCTGCACCGCCCAGCCTGTTTCATCTTCAAAGCTTCCATGTTGAAGATATAATACCGGGTATCTTTTAGTTGGATTCGAGGTATACTCTGCAGGCGTATAAACAAAACATCGTCTCCATGCATTGGTCAGCTTCGAAAAATAAAGCTGTTCACTGATCAGGCCATGCGGCACATCTTTCAGTGCATAGAAGTCCTGGTCCGCTGCGGGAATTTCGATACCACTTCCCCAACGTCCTGCACCATAAACATACCTGCTTCCCGGATCGGGGATCGATACGCCATCTACATTCAGCTGGTAATAATGAAAGCCCTCATCCTGCGGCAGTGACTCCCCCGTCCATACTCCTTTTTCATCTTTGGTCATGTCGTATTTCTTACCGCCAATATCCAACTGCACTTTCTGTGCTTGTGGAGCGTTCAGACTGGCGCGTACCCGGCCTGTTGCATCCACCTGCGGAAATAGTTTTCCTGGTTGATTTGTACTCGCCGGCTTAAAGCTCCCCGCCGGATCCCCCTGTTGCGCAAAACACAGCTGCCCGAAAAGCAACAGACAGCAAACCGAAGCAAAAGATCTTGTTTTCATCTTTTCAATTTTATAACCCTTAAAAATTGCAACGCTTGCGATGTACTAATTTTTAAATAACAGTGGAGCGAGTTCACGCAGGCTTCTTCTCCAGGTCTGGAATTCATGGCCTGTGTTTTCCGAAACATAATGCACGGCGTTGAACCCGGCCGCTTTCAATTTTTCAGCAGCGCTCTTTACTCCTTCCGGTCTTTCCCTGCTGCCACAACTCAGGAAGATCATTTTTACTTTCGACTTGTCTTTGATGTCTTCAGGCGCGTAAAGGCCTCCGCTGAGCAACGCGTACTGCGAAAACACATCGGGTTTATTGAGCGTGATCATACGGGTTTCCATACCGCCCATTGACAGACCTGCCATACCGCGATGAGAAGCTTTGGCTACCGTTCTGAAATTTGCATCAACATAAGGGATCAGTTCTTCAACCAGCACAGCCTGGAAGGGTTCTATCTTGAAATCCCTGATCCCGCCGAACCTGATCTCATTGGTCATGCCATAGGTCATGACGATGATAAACGGTTTAATTTTCCCTTCTGCGATGAGGTTATCCATGATCAGGTTTGCATGCCCCTGATTGCTCCAGGCCGTTTCATCTTCGCCCCATCCATGCTGCAGGTATAGAACAGGGTAACGCGCCTTTGAATCAGTCTCATAGCCCGGAGGAGTATACACAAAAGCCCTGCGCGAGGTATTGGTGCTGGGGGAAGGGAAAAGTACCTGCTGAACCATTCCATGCGGCACATTTTTCAACGCATAAAAATCCTGGTCGTGTGCAGGAATCTCAATGCCGCTTTCCCAACGAACAGAACCATAATAATTCTTCGCACCGGGATCATTGAATTTTCCGCCGTCTATTTTGATATTGTAATAGTGAAAGCCTTCATCCATCGGCCCTTCAGTCGTTCCCATCCACGAACTATCAGCCGCTCTTTCCAGTTTGGTACCGCCGCGGCCACCCAGACCAAGGCTGACCCTTACACTATCTGCCGAAGGAGCGATGATCTTGAATCTTGCATAACCCTGTGAATTGACCTGCGGATATGCCTGGCCCGGCTGATTTAAGGAAGAAGGAACGAAGTCTTCTCTGATAGCGCTTCCTTGCTGTGAGAAACAAATGCTGCTTCCCATGGTGCAGGCAGCGATAAAAAGAGGCAGTTTAATTTTCATATGTCAAGTGTTATATTTTTCGGCAATCGCAAACGCTGATGAACGCTGGAACGAGGCAGCTTTTAATTGAATTCACCCCTGCCAGCATTCTTTGTTATAATGCTAATGTAATCTTTTTTCTTAAAAATGAAATCGATTGCAAGATTCAGAGAATTCTTTTACTCTCGATAAACTCAACAATTAACTGTTGGCTATAAACACTTTATAAAACTTCAGCGATTTAATTCCCGCGCCGGCTGCTGTAAAGAAAAATTCATCGAAGACAATTAATCGCAATCGATATCATGGCAAAAAGATCACCTGCTCAGAATATTTACAGCCGCCATATAAAACAAAGAAGCGAGTGATGCTTTGTCGCTTTGTGAATATTAATACCCGCTCGTTTTACCTGAAGAACGATCCATTTAACAGGCCTTCTGTTGAGCCTGTAAGAACAAACAGGGAAAATTGTACAAGACTCTTCGACCAACGTCCATTCCCTGGCACTCCAATTCGCTGCAATTTTGTGTTATCAAATCAACATAACCACAGATAAAATCAAACAACATGAAAAAGACAATCTTATCACTCATCTTCCTCGTTTCTCTTTTCACACAGACTCTTCACGCACAAGGGAAAAGAATACCAGCATCAGCTGGAAGAGAAGAATACATCGAAGTGGAGAAAAACGTAAAACTCCACGTTACCGACCTGGGCAATGGTCAACCGATCGTGCTCATTCATGGCTGGCCGCTTAGCGACGCTATGTATGAATATCAATACCAATACTTCGCGCAAAAAGGATTCAGGGTGATCGGTATCAGCCTTCGCGGTTTTGGAAAATCAGATAAACCGTTTGGCAAATACGACTTTGATGTTTTTTCTGATGACATCAAAGTGGTGCTTGAAAAGCTGAAGATAAAGGATGCTGTGCTGGGTGGCTTTTCAATGGGCGGCGCCGTAGTTCTTCACTACATCACAAAATACAACTCCGTGCATATCAGCAAACTCGCTTTGTTCGCAGCAGCAGCTCCTTCATGGATAAAAAGAGAAGGTTCTCCCCATGGTGTAGCACCGGCCGACGCCGCGGCTTTAATAAAAGCCACAACAACCAACAGGCAGGATCTTATCGCCGGATTCGGCGCAGATTTTCCTGCACAGGGCACAAGCATCTCAAAGAATGTAGAAAAATGGCTGGAGAATATCAACCTCGAAGCATCTCCCTTTGCGATCACCCAATCCATCACAGCCTTACGCGATCTTGATCTGCGTCCTGAACTCTCTAAAATAAATATCCCCGTTGCAATATTCCAGGGCACCAAAGACAAACTGATTCCCTTTGCATTTGCAGAAGAACTGAACAAAGGCATCAAAAACTCTTATATCGTCAGATTCGAAAACAGCGGCCACGCACTCTTCTTTGAAGAGATGGATAAATTCAACACAGAGCTGGAGAAATTTGCCAGGAGTAAATAGAGGTTCTCGTTTCGGGGGCAGAGGTTTCAGAGGTTCCATAAGTTTCATAGGTTCCAGAGGTCTGATACTGGTGATACATCGAATGTCGTATTCATTAACACGTAACTTTTAATACCAGTAGTTCAGAATAATTTCTTAACCCTATGAAACCTATGGAACCTCTGAAACTTATAGAACTCTGAAACCTCCCCATTCCCCCTATCTTCGCAAAACTCAACTACCCCAACATGATGACTGAAAAAGAAAAATGTGCCCAGGGCCTTCTTTACAACGCCAACTATGATCAGGAGCTTATAAACGAACGTATCAGGTGTAAAGACCTTTGTTTCGATTACAATCAAACCAGAAACGCTGATATGGAAAAACGAAACACCCTGATCAGGGCGATCATTGGAAGTACGAAGAATAATTTCCTCATCGAACCGAATTTTTGGTGTGACTATGGTTATAATATTGAAATAGGAGAAAACTTTTACTCTAACCACAATCTCGTGATCCTTGACTGTGCACGCGTCTCTTTTGGAGATAACGTGTTTATCGGCCCCAATTGTAATTTTTATACGGCGGGCCATCCTATCGATGCCCACACGAGGAATGAAGGGCTTGAGTATGCAAAGCCGATAAGTGTGGGAAACAATGTGTGGTTTGGCGGAAATGTAGTCGTGCTGCCCGGCGTTAATATCGGAGATAATGCAGTCATTGGTGCAGGAAGTGTGGTGACCAAAGATATTCCAGCAAACGTTATTGCCGTTGGGAATCCCTGCAAGGTGCTGAAGCCGATAGAAAACTAAGCCTACCGTCGGAGGCAAATTGCCTTTGGCGCACATAATAACAATCTTCAGCCAAGCAGCAAAGGGAAACATAGCTTATCCCGTTCCCAAACAATCCAACCAAAACGAAGCAGATTAACAGGTAAGACCTGTGTATCGTGTATCGCAATACAGCTGGTAATCTCCATTTCAACCAGGGAGCTTCTATTGCAGTTCTGCTGTAATTTCTTTCACGGCTGTTATCAATCTGTCAATCTCCTCTTCCGTATTATAATAATGAACGGATGCTCTTACCAAACTTGTCAGCCCGTTGCGTTGCATATAATGCAAGGTTGCCGCGGCGCCACCTACAGATACATTGATCCCTCTTTTCGCCAGCTTATCGCGCAGTTCGCGGCTATGCACTGCTTCCGAAGTGAAAGTTACAATACCACATAACTGATCTCCGTGATCATGTACCGTTATACCAGGGATTCCGCTTAATCCCTCCCGTATCAGCGCAGCTAACGACCGAACCCGCTCCCATACCCGGCCGATTCCTACATCCAGAACGTACTCAACGGCTTTACCCAATCCTAAAGACAAGGCCCTGTTCTTTTCGTAAAGCTCGTAACGGCGCGCATCTGGGCGAAGTGAATATCCCTCCAGGGAGATTGACGAAGTTGCATGCTGATCTATCAGCAATGGCCTTACCTGCTCTTGTGCAGACTTGCTGACAAAAAGAAACCCAGTGCCTCTCGGCGCGCGCAGATATTTTCTCCCGGTTGCCGATAAAACCTGGCAATTGATCTTTTTCACGTCAACCGGATATTGACCAATACTCTGGCAGGCGTCTACCATATAAAAGATCCGATGCTTTTGTGCGATCGAGCCAATCTCTTCAATTGGCAGCATGTTTCCACCCGATGAAGGAATATGCGTTACAGCGATCAGTTTCGTTTGCTCATTGATCGCCTTTTCCAGTGCCTGCAATGGGAACCGACCATGTTCATCATTCATGATCACGTTCACTTTCACACCGGTCCTTTCTGCGTCCAAAAGATTTAATAAATTAGAAACATACTCCAGTTCACTGGTAATGATCTCATCTCCCGGCTTCAATGATAATCCCTTAAAAGCGATTGTCCAGGCCGTGCTGGCATTTTCGCAGATCGCGATCTCATCTTTATGCCCGCCGATGAGCTCAGCGATCAACGTGTACACCTGCTCCAGCTTCTCCGTATGCAGATCTTCCGTCTCATATCCACCGGAAATCGCTTCGGCTTTTAAGTATTGAACAACGGTTTCTACTACCACATCAGCCGGCAGTGAAGCTCCGGCATTGTTGAAATGAGCAACATGTTGGCAGCCTGCCGTATCCTTACGATACCTGGCTAATTCCTCCATACTGATGCGGTCCTGTTCCATTTTTCTATCTTTTGCTGTTTGTAATATCGAATGAAAATATAAATAATGATGATCTATCCCGGGAAAATATCACGATTTTTTCAACACTGACGCGGCCATCCATGAAGTTTGTTCATTTGTTTTATAAAACAAATTGACGCGCGGTAAAACGCGGCACTTATACAAAACTCATGTAAGCTGATCCGATTTCATAAATACTTAATAACCTTATATGTTCTTACAGTTGGAATTATTAACCAGAAAGGCTCAGAGATCCGGATCAAATACCGATAGCGTTGACAGACGCTGTTGCACCAGCGGGTTTTTCATTGGAACATACTGAAAAATCATTTTATCTCCCTGGTAAAGATCAACGCTGAAAGGCTGATCAAGCTTTTTTGTCAGGTGATAAATAGTGGCGAGTTCAGCCAGGTCCTCAAACCGACTGGCCATAGCATAAAGTGATACGAATGGCTGATGTTGTAACGCACGGTAGACGGCTGGCGCTTTCGTTATTGGAACAACACCACCACTGCGGAAGCGGGTTTGCTCGAGGAGTGTGTCCATAAATGAAGAACCGGGTTGATTCATCTTTTCCCAGATCCGCTTTGTAAATGTTGTGGGCGCAACAACATCCGACCGGTCAGCGGGATGAGGAGTAATATTCAGCACAGCATCGATAACGTGCGCTCCTTCATGTAACAGCACATAAACGATAGCTGGAAGTGAGCCTCCATCGATATGCAGACGCAGGTTGCCGCCCTGAATTGTATCATAACAGGTCATCTCCTTTTTGGTGGCCCATTCCGAAATTGTCTCCTGCAAAATACCCGCGCGAAAAGTAATATTGTAACGCCTCACTGAATCTGCCCCCGCAACAGGTGAAGTAAGCGCTGTGTTGGGCATGTTATCGAGAAAACTGATGCTATGCAAATGATCTTTGAACACGCGTGCATACACCGGTGGCAATAAAGCAAAAGCCCGCTGCAAAGCTCGCGTCTCCTGGTTTGTCAGGACATGTTCGGTTGGCTGCAATCCTGCCGCCCGGAAAGATTCCAGCACGGAAGCGGGAGCCGGAGCGACACGCTGCAGGAATGCCGATGAATCCATCGTTGTCAGTGTCTGTCCATAAAGCAATGAAGGTAACAGGCACAAGAAAAATGGCAGCATCAGCGCACGAAGAGTAATTAACATATCAGCAAAAATAAAAGGATCTCCTGAAGGCTCCTGAATCAGTTTTCAGAAAGTCGCGCATTCAGACATTTTCCGGTTAACGATATTACGGGCGTCGTCTTTGTAATTGACGTTCTGCTGAGGCTGAAGCCAATACTATGTACCAACAATTACTTTCCGGTGCTGGATGCCCCAGTCCGTCAGGTTCTGGATAATTGTTTGCAAAGATTTACCATGCCTGGTCAGTTCATACTGCACTGTGATAGGCTGGGTCTCCAGAACGGTCCGTTTGATCAGTTTATTCATCTCCAGTTCCTTTAACTCCTTACTCAGCATCTTATTGGAAATGCCGGCAACATCATTCAAAACATCGGAGAACCTTCTTTTATTGTACAGGCAAATGGAGGAGATGATCGCTATTTTCCATTTACCACTCAGCACATCCATTGAATCCTGGATAGCCATCATTTTCTTTTTATGTTCTTCTTTCTCAGGCTTTTTACAATCCATCTGGTTACCTTTTTGTTACTCGATTACTTCTGCGTTACAGTTACTTTTCGTTACAAAGTTACCAAAATAAATCATACCTATCTACCTTTGATCTCAGGAATTAAATCAATAGAAAAATGAGCAAGTTAAAAAACAAGGTAGCCGTAGTGACAGGCGCATCGAAAGGGATAGGAGCATCTATCGCTGAACATTTCGCGAAGGAAGGAGCTAAAGTAGTGGTTAATTATTCTTCCAGTAAGGAAGGAGCAGACAGGGTCGTCAATGCTATCACAGCGGGTGGCGGAACAGCCATCGCCGTGCAGGCCGATGTATCAAAGCCGTCCGATGTGATCAGGCTGTTCGAAGAAACGAATAAGGCTTTCGGACAGCTGGATATCCTCGTCAACAATGCGGGCATCTATCAGTTCGCCGCGATCGAGCTGGTAACAGAGGAATTATACCGGAAGCAATTTGATATTAATGTACTGGGATCTGTGCTGGCTATACAGGAAGCATTAAAACTTTTTGGAGACAAAGGCGGAAGCATCATTAATATCAGTTCGGGTGTAAGCAAAAGCCCAATGGCGAATAGCTCCATCTACTCCGCTACAAAAGCGGCATTGGATGCGATCACTATTGCGTTATCCAAAGAACTCGGCGCAAAAAAAGTGCGCATCAATTCCATTCTTCCCGGTGCTACAGAAACGGAAGGGACGCATAGCCAGGGAATAACAGGTAGCGATCTTGAAAAACAGTTGATCGCCAGCACTCCTCTTGGACGTATCGGCCATCCGGATGATATTGCAAAATTTGCGGTGCTGCTTGCATCCGATGATGCGGCATGGGTGACAGGAGAACAGATCTCTGTCTCAGGAGGTATCTACGGATTTTAAATCAAACTCAAAAGCGAGGCTTCGATCCGGCTAACCCGATCGAAGTCTCGCTTTTATTCATACGACTGTTCAATTTGACATAACACGGCTTGGCCTCTCTCTCATCATCTGGAAACAAAGATCCGCAACTGGATATCAAGCAAGCTTTCAACATGACAACTGAGATAACCGCCGGAAGTAAAAAACAGACCGGTCGCCTTAAGCTGTCGGGTCAACCTGCAAAGCCTTTTCGTTTTCACTATAGAATTTTTCTCTTCGGGCTGTAAACGCTTCAAGCAGTTCTGTCACGATCTCCACGCTTGAGCTTACTTCCTCATGCAGATCGGAAAGCTTATCATTTAGCAAAGCGTCATCGAGCGTAATATTATGTGTCTCTATCTGGGCAACCTTCTTCAGAACAGAAGTCTGGCTGTTCTCAAGATCCTGCAGTTCACGCAATATTTTATCCATTAACTGCAACTGTTGTAATTTATTCATACTGAAATTATTTATTTGATCACGAAAGCTCCCATTGTATGTTTTAATGAGAACAACAGTAAGCCTTCAACAATCACAAGCTACTTGATTTAATTTTGACACAATTTTCATCCATCTCATATTACAGCGAAAATGTTGTCAATTGCGTCGCATTCTGCAACGGAACTTCAATAAACCCTCCCGAAATGACGTTAACGACGGTTTTATTAAAGTTTGGCGATATTACAGAGGCGCCTTGCATCCAGTAACATCCTGCGACAACACGGATCAGGAACAAAGGTTGGGGATGGGGAGGGATCATGTTAAAAAGTTGGGGGATGGTATACAAAATGGCTTGGGTTGAAATGTTCCGGATGAGCATCGCTCGCATAAACTTCTGGCGGCCCTTCCACCGTAGCGAAGCGGAGGAGGGAACCTACGCCAGTCGCTCAAAAGATTTATCGCCCTCAGCGTGTCAACCTGTCACCATTTTTCACTGCCTAAGATCACGTCAAACTTTGGACGACCAAAGGACGACCAAGAGACGAACTAACGACGACTAACAAGCATTTCAAAAACACGCGAAATTTGACCCTGGATGATTATCATCAGTCAACACAACAGCTGGCTTCGCGTGCCAGAATGTCGTATCTAAGGAGCATAATCGCTTCAAGGCGTGCTCACGTTTTTTGTGCCCGATCAGACAGCTATCGCTCAAAAACTTGTAAGTGAACAAGTGATAATAACCCATTTGCAGAATACCGGCAAGCCTGATTACATCAGGCGAGGGACCGAAGCAAAAGCAGAAACTTTAAACTTTTAAACCATTAAACACTTAAACACTTAAACACTTAAACAACCATCCCACAACTTTTACGCTTGATCCGATAACACCCGTCATTCATCTTTATAAAAACAGCGAAGCAGAAAAGTCTTTAAACTTCTCTGCTTCTTTATATATTAATTTTGAATGGGGAGCCGTTTCGAATCATTCTCCTTCATCCCTGCCGGGCATGCATTTTTTTACAAACGCTTTAGTCCACTATTTCAATTTAAAGACAGCCGGTTCAATGAACAAGCCGGCTGATCATCCCGGCACGATCAGTTGATCATTATCACCAGCGGAAGAAGTCCAAACACATAAGAAATTAACTTCACTTTTCACTTATTATTTATCATTGTTTTTAACAAAATGTTTCGGTCATTTTGAATGCCGGGCTTGCAATATGGTCAGCCTAAAAAAAGAGCAAAACAATTTGTTATGTGTGCAGCAAAAAAGAAAAGCAGCTTTTCAAACAAAGGCCAACGGGCCGATATCGGGAACCTTGTAATACAAAGGATCCTTCCCAACCGATACGCTGACGCAGTTGGACCATTTGTGTTTCTGGATCATATTGTTCCAGGAATAAAATCATCCATTGATAAAAGCGGAACGGATGGTGCACATCCGCACAGAGGTATCGCCACCCTGACTTATATCCTGCAGGGTGAGGGAGAGCATTTCGATAGTGCTGGAAATTACGGCCGGGTGCATTCTGGCGGCGTTCAATGGATGAACGCGGGCAATGGGATCATTCATGACGAAACATTGAATGCAGACTCAGGAACAGCGTCTGGATCAGTTCATGCATTTCAATTCTGGATCAACCTTCCATCAGACATAAAATCAGGGAACCAGGCTTATATGGCAATCGCCGGCGAAAACGTTCCCGTGAAGACATTCCCCGATCAAAATGGATGGATCAAAGTGATAGCCGGATCATTTGAAGAATTAAGGTCAGCTATTCCGTCGTATTCAGAGCAATTCCTTTATCATATCCACCTGGAACCGGGGGCTAACTTTACCATCGCATTTCCTGAAGCAATGGAAGTTGCGGCATTCCTGCCAGATCAATCGGCCATGTTCAATGATATTCCTTTTGAAGCCGGAGAATTTGTCGAATTCGACAGAGACGCCGGTGAAATTGAAATGAAAAACGGGCTGCAAACAGACTGCGAAATTTTATTGTTTGGCGGCTCCACCTACCGGGAGCCTATTTTTGCTGACGGGCCTTTCGTGATGAACTCTTTACTGGACATCGCAAATGCCTATAAGGATTTCTATGGCGGCAAGTATGGCAGTATTGATTATGTAAAACAACAAAGAGTCTCATGAGTTTGATGACCGATGGAGAATGGCGGATAGCGTATCGGTTAAAGGAAAAATTCAGGTTTATAATTATCATTGCTGCTATCTATTCAAAACCAGATTGCCATTTTCATTTTCGACCGACGTGCTGATCTGGTTCAAGGATCTTGTTGATGATGTAAAACTATACTGATAGCAGTAAATATTATTCTTTCTCCAAAGCTCTTATCTTTTCATCGAGTGATTTGCGTTGGATCTCTCCGGTCAACACGAGAGCGCGACGATAATACATCAATGCAGCTTGTTTATCCTGCCAGGCAGCATGCACATCACCGAGGTGTTCCAGCCAGCTGCCATCGCCGGGGTAAAGGGACGCTCCCCATTGCAGTACGTCTGTTGTTTCTTTTCGATGGCCATGGTCAAATAACAGCCCGGCCAGTTGCAGGATACTTCCTGAGCTGGTATCATATTTTAAAGGATCACTCTGCTTTTCGCGCTCATATCTTTCCTTGACACTGATGATACCGCTGGTCAGGATTAATTTTCGCAATTCCAGGTGAATTGATTTGACCACCGGTGCAACCGGGGCTGCACTGAATAATGCCCGGAAGTAGCGGAAGCCCGCTTGCGCACCATCAAAGAGATCGTTATTGCCCATCAGGATGACAGCTGCGTTTTCCGATGGAGCAAACCCGACAAAGGTCCGGAAGCCCGTATCACCACCTGAATGAAAATAAACTTTGTGACCTTCGATCATCGTTTCAAACCAGCTAAGACACACCTGGTACTCATCGTTGACTCGGCGTTGTGGCATTAGCATTTCTTCCCAGGTGGATGCCTGCAGCACTGATCCATCTTTGCCCGTTCCTTTATTTAACCATATCCTCGCCCATTGTATCATATCCAGGAGATTGGCATGTAAAGTAGAGCTGGGTGCATGTATCCGGTTGTAGGGATATACAGCGGCAGGCGACAATTGCAGGGCATCATCGAATTCGTGGGGCGCGGCTCTTCCTTCTTCGGTAATATCAGCTAACAGGAAGCTACTGGACCTCATACCAGCAGGAAGGAGTATGTTCTTCCGTACATACTCCTCAAATGAAAGGCCACTGATGTCCGCAATTACCGACGCCAGCAGATCATAAGCCGCATTGCTATAACGAAACTCCGAGCCCGGCGAAAAATCCAGCTGCTTATCACTGAACGAACGCACATATACTTCTGCACTCCCATCCCCGGTTTGCGGATGATCCCACTGATAGTCGGTCACATCAGGAATTCCGGAAGAATGAGTGAGGATATGCCGTAACGTGATGTTTATATATTCCTCTTCCTTCATCCGGAAATACGGCAGGTAATACACCAGCGGACTATCCAGGTCCAATTTCCCCTGATCACGCAAGTGAAGGATCGCTGTAGCTGCGAAAGGTTTGGAAACAGAAGCCATATGAAAATCCGAACGCGTGGTGACGGGTTTGGCGGTTGCCGTACTCTCCACGCCGATCGCCCGCAGATGGATCACCCGGCCATCTTGTATCACGGCCGCAACATATCCCGGAATATCAAATGCCCACTGGTGGTTCTGTGTTATTGAATCCAGGCGGTGTTTAAGTGCTGCAGACTGGCCGTATGTGAGCATCGGAGCAAGGGTGCCGGCGATCCATAAAACAATTTGCTTCATAAATTCTGGAACGGGCGGGTTTATGAAAAGGTTACAAGGCGTAGACGATATAGGTGCATTACTTTGTTTTGAAGAAAATGAGCACCGTAAAAGACGATCTAATTTAATTCTCCCGCGAACTTTTAAAGACGGCAGGATTTTTTTACCCCAGGTGTCTTTTGCGTAATGCCCCTTTCGTATGCAATCAAAAAGCCATGCATCATCTATTCAGCAAATTGCAGCGTCTACTGTTCAAATCCTAGCCCACGAATTCAATCCAATGTCGTTTAGTTAAGCAGCCCTGAAGTAACGCGGCGGACGCGGCGATACGCGGAGAGCGCGGCGAAAATACAAGATGTTCTATGGCTGTTTTCGCTGCGTCCGCTGCGTATCGCCGCGTCCGCCGCGTTACTTCTACGCCAGGCAAACCTAAAGTTGACGTGGTAGTGAGGCACGCACCGAGGCTGCTAAACTAAACGACATTGGATTGAAATCGTGGGCGGAGTGATCGCGGAAAGCATCTCTTCTATAGGACACTATCGAATATCCCTTACTCAGCCAAACCTACCGTTAACCCCTGAGACAAGTCACTCTCAACATAGGTACCCGCACCGTCTTGAACACAAAGTAATTTACAGCATCACTAATATGAAACGCTCGCTATGCAAGCCATTCTCTTGCTAAGCTGCGCCTCATTAATAATACCAACAAGATTCATTCACTCTTCAAATGAAAGAAAGATGGACCAGAAAACCGCAAAAAAAAATTGATGACAGAAGGTCAGAAGGTAAAATGATCAACAGATCTATTTGAGCCCCCTGCTCATCCTTGCCTCCCACATATCTCCATACCGATACTTCGGTATAAACACCTTCAATACCCAACCCTCGTTTGATCGCAGTAATATGCTTCATACACAAACTTTCAAATGCATAACCACTCCATGCCTTCCATGAAGAACCGGAACTGATACGTTGCCATGCATCTTTATCAAATCCTTTCGCGGGCTTGATGAACCTCGAATAGAACAGCGAGTATTCATCTGTCAGTTTATATATACTATCCTTCAGCTTTCGTTCAAAAGGAACATACGGAGTGATAAACCCTGATTCGGTCAATTCATCCAGCACTTGCGTTGCCCATCCTCCTGAGCTGAAACTACATGCATCGATAATTTCATTACGGGTCAGGCCTTTTGCTTTTTTTGATAACGCACGAACAACCTCGGTATGATATTGCGAATTGTCAAACAGCGACCGGAACAGGTTTGAAAACTCACCCCTGAGAAAGCCATCCTTAGAAAAGCAAATACGGTTGATCGCCTGGCCGAACTCTCTCCTGCTTTAACTTCTTTAAGATACTGAGGAACTCCTCCCATGGCCATATACAACTCTATGATCTGATATTGATCAAGCCGTATACCACGGTGGTGGAAAAATTTTGCCGTTTCAGCGACCGTAAAAGGTAACAGCCGCATTCGCCTGGTAACACGGTTATGAAGACCTCCCCGGTCATTGAGAACTTTCTGAACCATCCACGGCGCGGAAGAACCGCAGATAACGACTATAAGATTAGACTGCCTCGAAGCCCAGGTATTTCAGAAGTGAGCGAATGCCTGCAGGAAATTGGAACGTGGTGTATGTATCCAGGGGAATTCATCAAAGAAGATGACCTGCTTATTTTGTTTGAGCAATGGGGTAAGATAGGTTTCCAGGATGTCAAAAGCGGCTGACCATGATGCAGGCCGGTCAAAGCGGGTCTTTGCAGCGGATCGCATCGCTTTGGAAAAATTATCCAGTTGCTCAGTGAAACCGGCATTATGAATACCGGTAAATTCGAAAGCAAGATTTTTAGCGTAAAACGTCCGGATTAGAAATGTTTTGCCGACACGGCGTCGGCCGTATACAGCAAGAAGTTCTGCTTTCCGGGAAGTGAGAATTTCTGCGAGCAGTTGCTTTTCTGGGTCTCGTCCGATGATTAAACTCATAATTATATTCCGCCAAATCGATGTAAATATTGCCGTTTTGGCGGAATATAAATTTTGTTTCCATATCGTTCTCCTAACTATTCCGCACTGTTAGAAATGTCATGACGCCTTTCTCTCCTGACTGCTGGCAATAACAAACACATCTTGCAAGCTACACACTTCGAATTTCATAATTCATCAACTGTAATCTATGTTGCTATTAGAAAAAAGAATTGTTTTTGAAACATGAACAAAGAAGTAAATATTGTTTGAAGAATGAGATAAATTTAATGTCCAAAAACAATCACTAACGATGCTGCAAAATAGTTTTATCATTGATAAGCTAACCAATAGTATTGAAGAAGTAAAGTCTGGAGAAAATTTCGATACAGAGGTATTATCGATCACCAAAGAGGATCTGAAAATATTACTCAAGAAAAATGGATGGCGCTTCAACTGGAAGAACGAATTCAGGCAAGCGGACCATAAACTATTCAAACTGGCGATAAAGAATAACGATGTCATTCAAGGTATGATCAGCATCCAGTGCTTGAAAGATTTTATTGAAATGCACCTCATCGAAGTTGCAAGGCACAACTTTGGCAAATCAAAAAAGTTTGCTGGTGTTGCGGGAAACCTTGTAGCATTTGCCTGCCGGTCAAGCTTTGATCTCGGCTTCGACGGCGTTGTCGCATTCACAGCGAAAAGGCAACTAATCCAGCATTATCAGCAACAACTGGGAGCAGAATTGATCTTCCGCAACCGCATGAGCATTTCCGGGAAATCTGCTAAAAAATTAGTAAATTCGTACTATAAAAATTACCTGGATGGCAAATAAAAAACAATACTATGGATTGGATAATATAGGTTTTATCGGCACCCAGGATAGATCCAAGGCGCAGATAAAAAAGGATTTGGAAGATACTGCTAAATATATCAAAGCCAAGAAAGATGGAAAAGTCGTGTCGCGTCCATCGAAGCCGCGTCTTTCAAAGGCAAAATAATTTCTTTTATTATAATGAAAGGCCACCTAATGGGTGGCTTTTTTATTAACTGTGCAGATATATGAGTTTTGGCGGATTATAGCTCTGTATTACCTTAAAATCAAAACAACGGCCTCTCATAGCCCGTTTATACTGTAAGACCGATACAGAAAATAATCAAGCCTTAAACTCAATCATCTTTGAACAATTGCGCAATCGTGGCCATAGGCAGCAACATTTTGCCGCTGTCCGGCAGCTGAATGAAATCATATCGTTCGTAAAATCTAACAGCATCCTCATCGATCGGATCAACAACCACCGCCATTGAACCAACCTGCAAAGAAGCGAAGTAGCTGCGCTTGAGTGCATCTACTAAAAGCAATTCTCCCAATCCCTGGCGCTGGTAGTCTTTACTCACAGCCAGCCTGCCTAATAGCGTCACCGGTAGATTTGTATAGGAAAGAGGCAGTTTCTTAATAAGTTCAGGAGGAAGTTGTGTTCTGTCAAGAGAAGCGGTAGAGAGTGTATAATAGCCTTTGACGATCTTCTGATCAGCTGATACAAAGCAAGCGGACAGTTTTCGCTTTATATCCTGCCGGACCTGCTTATGCAAATAGTCATCCAGCTGCGGTATTCCACATTGAAAATTTTCTTTTCGTGTATACCATTAATAGCAATCGACTGAAAGTTCATACTAATAACTCATTTCCCTTTGCCTGTTTATTATATTTTTTCACGGCTGCACGCAGATTTTTGGAAGGCGCCGGATGGTTCATGATTGCATCAAAGAAGATCTCCTGATCTTTTGCTGAAGCAATAATTGCCTTATGCTTCTCCACTATTTCTTCTGCTTTGCTTTGAACAGATACAATGACAAATTCGCTCAATGTGCGGTATCCACCCAGGTTGGCAGCGTACTGGAAAAATTCCATCTGGGATTCGGGCAGGCAGATATCAAAGCGTGTCATTTCACCTTTCATACATTACATTACTAGCATTAGATTATAAGACCGATGTCAATATTGCAAAACAGGCATCTCATCCCATGTTCTTTCAAGCAAAACTCTTCCTGTCTTCTTCTTATTCGCACCTCCCCATTGCTTGAAAAAGAACTTCACATCCGCAGCCTTACACTGGTCAAGAATATCCAATACCCAATCTTCATCCATCGGCCGCGGCTTTCGCCCACTCTCCCCTCCTACTATCACCCAGTCTATCCCTTTCAAATTCATACCGGGTATCGGGCCGATCAATGGCTCACATGAAAGAAACTTCACTCTGGCATCCGTCTTTGCAAGATCATCAATCCTGTAAGCCACCTTCTCGTTTTCCACCGAAACACCCATCCAGATATTATGCGACCATTTAAGCTGAGAATTATATTTCAAAAGAATATCGCTTCTTTTGGTCAATACCCGGAACACGTGCTGAGGATTATCATTCATCACTTCAAATACCTGCTGGATAAATGAAAGCGGTACGTCCTTATGAAAGAGATCGCTCATGGAATTCACGAAAACCGTCTTGGGAGACCGCCAGGTATAAGGAATTTTAAGCGCTTCAGGATGTATTCTGAGTTTGAACCCATCGCTGTATTTCTCCAATCCCATCGCCTCTAAACGCCGTGTCATAACTTCCGCGTAACAGAACTTACAGCCAGCAGAAACCTTATTGCAACCCGTTGTAGGATTCCAGGTCATTTCCGTCCATTCTATAGATGATTGTGCCATTAGAGTTTGTATTTCACTTTTCATCGAACCCAAAAATCAGCTTCACTATATACAAAAGACATATTGAATACAGCTATTCGCGAGCGCAAAAAAGCAACCGAAGCTACATAATCTCAACTTCATAATTAATCGATCAAAGTCTAAACTCTACTAGAAAAAGGAAGTGTTTTAAAAACATTCAAACAGTTAGTAGTTTTGATTTATCAAATAACAAACCTTAACCTAATCAAGATGTCACCCAATTGGCAATCGGCAAAAAAGAGAATGCTGGAATTTATGCTTCCGATCCTGTTAGGGTTGGCAACTTCGTTGCTCTTGCTTTTTTACATCTTTAAACTTGGCTTTTCAACCTTCTTTATATCCCACGCTGACGGATTTAAAGAAATGTTCGGAATTGCACTAGCAATACTGAGCAGTGGAATTTTTCTTGCAGTACTGAAATGGTTTCAATTTATGGGCTTCTTCAAAGAGGAAATGCATAAAATTGTCAAATCAAGTCAGTTTAATGAACAACTACAAGATTCATTTAACAATGTATTGTATTCTGACGAATTCCTACAGAATCGAAGCGACATTGAGGACATTTGGAAACGGGTTACCAGGTGCTACTTCAAAAGTGAATTTCCTCATGAAGTGAGTGATAAGATCAACGAAAAACTTAGCAATATATTTTTTCACAATAATAACATCAGCCATTTCTTTAGAACATGCATCATGACAATAAACGTCTCCCTTGACGAACACGGGTTTCTTAGCATTGAAGAAATTACCGAAAGCAAAATGATAAGAAATAACACAGATCCTTTTCAATACGACTTTTGTTATTACGTAAAGAGGCTCTCAGAAACTGATCAAAAATCTTTCATTGAGATATATCATTTCTCTGTGGATGGCAAAACCATGGATCTAGCTTCAATAACGAAAAACGAGACAACAGTAAACAGAATTCAAGAGAAATTAGACGTTAAGTTGGAGGGAAAGAAAGAATATAATTTAGTAATCAAGTCGCGACTAACCTACAATATTGATCTTGACAATATCTATACTCACTATAACCAGCGCGCGGTCGAATACATGAGAGTCGAAATAAACTATTCCGCCAACCTTTCAACCTATTTCTTACCCATTGGAAATGAGAAATTTACAGGAGAGGCTGTTGGCCAAAAATTAATAAAAGTTTATAATGATCTCCTGTTGCCAGAAAAAGGCTTTAACCTTATCTTTATAAAAAATTAAGAGACATGAAAAATATCATCAAGATCTCTGGCGGATCCATTCAAGGATAATCAGAAAGTTAGTATCACTTATATAAAGAGCCCTATCAAGGGCTTTTATTTTTTGAGAAAACCACTAGCCACAGGTAAGACAGATCTCAAACAAAATGATCAACAGTCTTGATGAAGCCGTAATAAATGCGTTGATACACCGTGACTATTCAGATCCAACGAGTGAAGTATTTATCGGCATCTATCCTGACCGGATCGAGATCATCAACCGGGGAACACTTCCGCTGGGTGACAGTCAACTCAAAAAGAAACACGAATCACTTCCACCTAATCCTAACATCACGATGGCTGTGTTTGTACATGGTATTATTGAAAAGGTTGGGAGAGGTACTGTACTTATTACTGAGGAAAGCGGGAAGTTGGGATTGAAAGAGCCAACGTGGAAGGTAAAAAACGGATTTGTGACTTTGACGCTTTACTCGACTGCAAGGAAAATCCAATTGAACGAACGGATCATTCGTTTCCTGCGAACTATTCGTGTTGGAGAATCATTTTCCCGTCGTGATTACGAATTATCGTTCACTGAAAAGACAATTTCAGAACGGATGGCACGGGATGATATTCGTAGTATGGTGGACGGTGGATGGGTGAGTAAAAGTGGCGAAGCGATGCAGACAATTTATACTCGAATGGAGGTTTCTTTGCCGGATATTGCCGGATAGGCAAAACTAATTTTACTAATAAGCTGTAAAATAAACTTTTATGAATCAGAGTACTCACTTTTAATTGCCGGATATTGCCGGATGATCAAAATTGTCATAGAAATCTCTGCTTTCGATCTAGGTCTTTCATCGAGTAAAATATACTTATATTGGTTTATTCTCTCACAAAATCACGTCGCATAATATTGGAGAAGTTAAAATTAATGAGCACAAATGCGGACAGACGTAATTCATTAAACCGTAATTTTAAAAAGAACTAATTAGCATTATGACCGAAAAGATAGGTCCTATTAAAAACCCGCTTACGATTATAGCTATATTCGCTGGTATAGCTGAAGTCTGCGGAACAGTTGTGTTACCATTTGTTTCACAAACTAACCAATTAACGTTCATTTATTCTTAATAATCTTCCCAAGCATATTAGTTATATTATTTTTCATTACGCTCAACTTTAATAACCGAGCGCTTTATGCGCCGTCAGATTTCAACAACGAAGAGAACTACATAAAAATCTTCAAGTATGATATAGTAAAGCAAGAAAAAGTACAAGTATCGGTTCCTCAAGAGCAGATAATTAAAATGCTCAATGAAAGCGTCTTGAGGCTAGAAGAGAGTGAAGCTAGATTTATAAGGATGGAAGGAGAAATTGAAAAATTTAGAAATCAACCGATGGCAACCCGGGGAGAAAAATTAGATATAATCGAAACTGATGGGGAAAACGATGAAGAGCCGGTAGTACATGTTTCAAACTTTGCCAATGCAAACGCTCTGGTGCGGAAACTGCGAAAAAAAGGTTACTCTGCTGAAATATATGAACCGCTAAGAGGTATCAGCAATCATAAAGATCATAAATGTATCTGGCTTGGATACAAACTTCCATTAAGACATGCGAAAGATGTCATATCGCTTGCGATAGAGACTTATCCGCATATCGAATATATAGATTTGTCAAACTCCGATGACACAAGTCCACCTTTCCAAGTACATTATCAGATCTTTATAGGAGGGGCAACGAGTACCGCAATACATAGAGGAATGAAGCCTTTACAAAAAAAAGACTGGCTCCAATTAACAGAAGCGGTAACGCTTGCAGAACTTCATCGATATATTAATAATTATCAATAGTTGTAAAACTTAAAATACTCTCAAAAAACTCAACCCAAAAGAAATTCAGTAGGGACTAATTTTCCTACAACGACGGCATGTGATGTGACGCTGCAAGTACTATTTTTTTAGCGTCAAAATTTCTCCAAGCAAAAGATATGTGTTAAAAAATAAACTTCTCGCCTCTGCCGATTCAACATCTGAGTGCACACCGGCAGAAACTCTTTCATATAGATTAGAAAGGTTTTGTCGCAGCTTCTTTTTTTGAGATTCGCTTTTGCTATGCAGATGAATAAACGCATTTATTCTATTTTGAGTCTTATCCTGTTTTAACGATAAAGTATTTCCGCCTATTTCTATTGTTTCTTCTGTAGCAGGGAATATGTGATTCGCAAAAGAATCAATAATTCGCCTGCAAGTAGTCAGAGCTTGACTAATTGACTCTTTATCACCATCAGACAGTCTGCCGACAACTGACGGAATTTGCCCCAATATATCTCCTGAATTTTTAGCAATTAAGTTATCAACATCCTTTTTATAGCTATCAAAAATTCCCTCCGCAACAAAATCAAATGTTTTTTGATAATACACGTTAGTTGCAAAATCGTGAATGAATGAGATCACTCTCGAAATAATCCCCTCAAGTTGCGATATGTTTCTAGTGACAGCATTCATCTGATTTGTAACTCTGTTGATGACGCTCACTGCCTGATCTCCACTAGTGTCCGGAATTCTAATTAGAGACAGTTTTTGCTTCTGGGCTTCGGCACTAGCTTGAATTTGCGGTAACGGGGACCAATAGCCTTCATTTTTTTCTTTATCTGTCCATCTTCCAGTCTTAGTCATATATTTTAAGGACAATTCCGTATTCTTGTAACCTTGCATTTCAAATCGTAGCCACTGTCGAGTTTCTTCATCATCCGCATAACGAGCAAGTCTTGTTGCTTTAAGAAGTAATGATTGTGGGCCTAAACGAGACAATTCTATGTCGTCTATAATTTCTTTTGCGAGACTTATTATATGTTCTGATTTAGAAATCTCCATTAATTTTTAGAATTAAAATTTGTAAAGATTAGTTCGGAAGATAAGTACGTGTTGTTTAGGCAAGATTCAGGCAGGGGTATTCAACACTACTTCGTCGGCACAAACAACTCCCTAATATCTACATCCAAAAACTTCGCTATCTCATAAAACGTATAGACATCCGGCTGTATCGTATTTGTTACCCAATTCGAAACCGTTGACTGCGCTACACCAAAATGCGCTCGCAATTCCTCGCTGGTCTTATTCTTATCTGCTAAAACCGCTTTTATCCTGTTAATATAAAGGTGTTTCTTAGGTCTTATACGTTTTGCCATCGTGATCAATATCTATCTAAAGAAAAGAAAATTCTTTAAGAAATTCAGCGACACTGAATTATACATCATATTATAACATTTATATAGCATTTTACAATATATAAACTTTATTATGTAGATTACATTATCAACAATCTCAACCATTAAACCTTACCATCATGACACACAACACCAATAAAAACCTCACCCGACTCCACTCCCTCCTCCTCGCCTTCTTCGGCGATGAAACCCTTCATTTCCACTCCATCCGCCTTTCCAACTTCTTCAACGCCGCCTTCGCCGATGCTGAATTCGACGATGAAGAAACAGAAACCTATACACCCAATATCGCCCGCCTCCTCCATTGCCAAAACAACCTCCAGCGCCTCCTGGATGCCGCTCACCTGCTTCACCAGCATTTCCCTCACCAGGTGACACCCTACCGCCCCTGCGTCTTTAAACAACTCCAGCACATCTATCCCCTGCTCAACGATTGGGATGATTTTCCTTCCCACCTTCACCCGCATGAATGGTGCAACCCGGAAACCGTTCTCGAAGAATTCTTTCGCTTTCAACCGATCGACGACTGGAAGAATGCTATCAGCGGTCTCCTTGAATCCTCGCTAGGCGAAGGTTCACCATACACCACCATGTCTGAAAAGCAAATCGGCTTTATCGTACTCCTGTTACATCGCCTGCAGGATGCGGTTTGGCTGCTGTACGTCACAGGGAGAATACCGGCGGCGGAAGAAGCCGGCACGAATGAGGCGGTAGAAGTGAGTAACGAAGACAGCATGACAGGAGGCGGGACTATTCAGGGATTTTTCTTTATTGTATCAAATGGAAAATTCGCGAGAATTGATCACGATAAGATCGTATGCCTGGCTGCTATAGATGATCACGTACAGTTACACACACTGACTCAAATTCACAAGCCAGCCGTTTCCATACAGCAAATGAACGCATTACTGCCGGAGGAACGTTTTATTTGGATTAGGAAGCAAACTGCTGCGGCGTAGAGCCCCCTCTAAATCTCGCCCTTCAGGGGAGATTTAGAGGGGGCCTTACGCAATTCATTAACTCCAAAAACAACACCCCATGACCATCCGTCTCCGCCCCCACCAAAAGATCCACATCCAATCCTCCGCCGACATCTTCCACCTCATGCAGCCCATCCTCCGCCGCTGCTCCAAACGCGACCGCGCACGTGAACACTTCTGGATCCTCTGCCTCGGTCCCGGGCAAACTGTCTGCCATCCCGGGTCGTTGCCCGGGACAAGCTCTTGAACTCCTCGCATTAGGCACACAGAACAAAGTACTGATCGATCCACGTGAAGTATACAGCCTGGCGCTGCAACAAAACGCCTCCTCCATTGTCGCCATTCACAACCATCCCAGCGGCCGGCTAAAACCATCGCCGGCAGACAAATCGATCACGCAACAATTGATGAAAGGAAGTGAATTCGTAAATCTCAGACTGCTCCCCGGGTCAAGCCCGGGGCAGGCTTTCACCTGATCATTTCAGAGAAGGCTATTTCAGTTTTATGGATGAAGGAGTTTTCGAAATACTGATTGCAGAACAATCGATGATGTTCAAAAATGTTCTCGCAGAGTGATATTAATTTCTGCGAAGAAGGCAGCCCAGGCAGCATACTAATGAAGTCCTGGCGTTGTACTTTAGTTCATCGTAGTATAGAAGTAATGGCGAGCACATCATCACAAACAACAAAGCCACCAGGGTGATGGCTTTTATCCCAATCTGATAAATATTCACTTAGCTGTTTTAACTGTCAGTTCCGCAGGCAGGCCAACTTTCTTCAGAATAGCTTTTGCGTCGTCTCTTCTTCTAACAAAAAACGGATGCCTCTAATAATTTCCGACACTGTCTGAATTATTGCACAAAAATGGCGGACAAACGTTACTGATGAAATAGCTTGATCAGCTATAATTTGATTATTTCACTGAATACGTTCTTACCTTCGATAAAACATTCCATGACCACTCGCGAAGACGTAATCAGACTATTAAAAGAATCGGTAGTCGCTCTGTCACTTCCCGCAGATAAGCAAGCCACCTTGTACGAAACTTCCGTGGTGGTGACCGATGAGTTGTTGCTTGATTTTGACAATTGGTACCAGGTCATATTGGGAAATTTTCCTGATGCCTTTAGTTCAGATCAATGGAAACAACTAAGTGCGATCAATGAGTGGATGGATCAGTTCCCTCCGGAGAATAGTCAGCAAACAATCCTGGAAGAATTGCAGGAATCTCCTTTTTGGGAACAACTGCGAACCATGTCGAAACAGTGGCTGGACACACTCAAAAATTGAGTACTGCCTCTAGTCATTATGCGGAAGAGCAAGCGGAGTAATTCTATCGATGGTGGAAAATATTATCTCGGACCAAGTCAGAGGAGACAATGCAAAATCCCCGGCGGTGTGTTTATTTTCCCGGATTGATTTTTCTGCGGGTGAAATTCTTTTCTTTGTTGCGCGACTTCAGCTTTACCAGAGACGTTTTTTCTTCTTCTATTTTTCTTCGGTACCATTTCTTATCATCCATTAAAAAGATGATCCAACCGTTATTATTGATTGGTGTTTATTATCGCCTACCCATGAATATTTGATGACAACACGCGGATCGAGGACAGCATCGACCTGCCTCACGAGAAGAGCACTCATGGGCCTTGCAATGCTTTGCACTATTTTTGATACACCTGACACAACGTTGAAACGCGGTTTTCCCATCGTTCTCAGTGTTAACCCTTACCTATTTATCATTCAACTTTCATTTCTTATGACAGCAATCAACCAACAAACGAAGATTGGACTTTTAAGATTATTGATCAGTATTTTCTTTCTGACATTTTTATTTACTTCTATTTGTGCTCAAACAGGTATTACCTGGACTGCCCGTTCTTACCCTGCAGAGAACGCATGGCTCAGTGTTGCTTACGGCAATGGTCGTTTTGTTGCCACCGCATCCTCCGGCACGGGGAACAGGGTCATGACAAGTGTAGACGGCATCAATTGGGTTACCCAAACTACGCCTGCCGACAATGTTTGGGCTGCTGTGGCTTTTGGCGGAAATTTATTTGTAGCAGTTGGGACAGCAAGTGCGAGCCCTAATACTGTTATGACAAGCCCGGACGGGATCACTTGGACTCTTCGCTCGTCTGCGGACAATGGCAGTCAATGGACCGCGCTCACGTATGGTAATGGCCGGTTCGTAGCCCTGGCTCAGTTGGGAACACTCCGATCAATGACCAGCACCGACGGGATCAACTGGACTGCAGGAACAGGTGTCCCCGCAGCAACCTGGGGTGCTGTCACCTACGGTAACGGTACTTATGTCGGCGTTTCGCAATCTTCGACAGAGCCGGTCGTGACCAGTACAGATGGGATCAACTGGACGGTACGTGCGATTGCTGGTACAACCGGATGGTGGGGAGTCGATTTTGGCAATAACCTTTTCGTCGCGGTAAGAGCCGCAGGAACAGGACAACGCGTGATGACCAGTCCAGATGGCATCACCTGGACACTCCGCAATACCCCGGTCGATAATAACTGGCGCGTAGTTAAGTACGGTGGCGGCCTATTTGTAGCACTCTCCCTCAATGGCACCGGCAATCGCATCATGACGAGTCCGGATGGAATTGCCTGGACAAGCCGAGCCTCTACTGCGGACAATCCGTGGCGGGGACTGGGCTATGGCAACGGTATGTGGGTAGCCACCTCGATCAATCCTTCCGCCAATGGAACACGCGTGATGACTTCCGGTACGATGGGGCCGTTACCAGTGAGATGGCTTTCCTTTTCCGGTAGAGTATTAGAGGGGACCAATCGTTTAGACTGGGAGACAGCCACTGAAAGCGATAACCTACATTTCGAAATTGAAAGAAGCTCTGATGGTCAGGCATTCGTAAAGATCGGCATTGTACCTGCTTCACCTGGCGGAGCCAATGGGGCGGCTTACGGGTTTACCGATCAACAACCACTCGCCGGGACTTCCTTTTACCGGTTAAAACAGGTAGATATTAATGGACAATTTGCGTATTCAAAAACGATAATGCTCCATGCAGCGCTAAACACCACACTAACCGTTTATCCAAACCCCACGAATGATTGGATAACTGTTAAAGGCCTCGCTGGTGATGCGCCGCCGGTTTACCAGATCTTAAATGTTATGGGGCTCCAAGTAAAATCAGGAATCATCCCAACAAATAATTCATTGGATGTTCGATCGCTCCCCAAAGGGCAATATCTGCTGAAGGTTAATGACCGGTCTGCGCAGTTTTTGAAGTTGTAGAGGGAGAGAGGGCGTTCATGATTCTGAAGTTAACAGGCGTTCATCATTTGGTGCTTATCTAGTAAATTTTGTTCGCCTGTTCTCTTTCTTATAAACCTTTCATACCACTCATTGCAGCAAAATTGATAAATATTATACGAGTCAGGTTGTTTTCTACAAGCGGACAGTGCCTTTCTGTTCAGGACAGTTTGTTGTTCATAATAGATTAAGATTTCAGGTAACTCCGCCACTAACCTACAATCATTCTACTTTTAAAATCCTACAGTGTTGGAGGATCGTAGCGACAAATCTGTCCTTAGGGGCGTCGCCCTCCTAGGCACCTCCCCTGCGAACTTTCACCTCGTAGGCGAAACTGCATTGCAAGAGATTGTGTACCCGCCTCACTCTCTGATAATCTGTGCCATGACAGAATGCTTCTTCACTGCCCGTATTGCTTTCCGGACCCCGGCAAAAGTTACATAGCCTTGACTCGAACCTATTGCGTCGCCTTTTGGATCATTCAAACAGAAAAAATGTTTACTGTGGTCGACCTTGTGGCGGCTGAAATTGCGTTTCTCTTCACATTGCACTACTTGAGAACCTTCAGACAATTCCTTTTTAGATTAGTCTTTGAAAAAGCGATTTTATTACACACTCCACAAACTTTTTTTTAACGAACTCCGTATCAGAAGTCAGAGGGGCAGCAGCTCTCGACATATGTTAGTCTTTAAGAAATCCTTTTTATTACAAGCACACCAAAAAAAGAATTAACCCCATACCTAAGCAACCTGTTTCGATAGAATTTGTGTTATTCTTCGTGAGTGAAGCGTTCTTTTCAGCGGGAGCAAGCGTCTGGTAAGCGTCTTGTAAGCGTTAGGGAAGCGTCGTTTATTCGTTCAGCTAGTATTCAGGAAGCGTTTGGGAAGCGTCTGGAAGCGTTTGAGCTTGCACTTATCCAGGCTTAAGCAATCTTCCACTCATACGATTGCGGTCAAATGGTACCAAAAGGAGTCAAAACGCACCAATAGGTTCCAAAACGTCCATCTCTCTTGGAGCCCCCTGCTCGTGGTTTTACCTTTGTGTTGCAATTGCGATTAACCAGGGAGGTATACATCCCGCATTGATTAACACTTTTAATTTTTAAAATTTGGGAAGACAAAAATCTGCCAACAAATTAACTGGCCGTATCGGTGGCATAACCTATTACAAAAGCAAAGATGGGTTTATGGCTCGCGACAGTCAGGGCCTCGATGGCAAGAGGATCAAAAACGATGAACGTTATGAACGTACACGTGAAAACGCAGCCGAGTTCGGCCGCGCAGCAAAAGGAATGAAAGAGATCCGCCTCGCGTCACCAAGCTTTAAATACCGAATCGCCTGTGCTTAATTACATCTAGTAAATTTATTTCAACCATGTATCTACCCGTTAATTTTTATCAGGTATAAGCATTGTAAACCTGCTACGGTCTTTATAACGCCAGTGATCTTTTTTCATCTTTTTTAACTCAACAAAATCACCAGTCCATGGATTAAAAATATAAACATCACATTTATTCGACGCTCTAATAGTAGCCATCGGGAGTGGTGTGTTCAATTACGTTTGTTTTGATATCGATGTAGAAGCGAAATTGCCCGGTGAAAGTATTGTTTTTTCGAAAGCTTTCCCATTGCAAGGAACCAAAAGCTTTTGAGGTGTCTGTTTCAATAAGTCCCAACTCCCGGGCTTTCATAAAAGCTTTATCATAATCTATTTTGAAACTTCCTTTTTCGTCTTCGGGAACATTTTCAAATCCGTATCCGTTGAAGAAAAATCCCTTCTCCTGGTTACTGGGTAGGAAATCTCCATTAGCATTCAGATCGAAGTAAATGTAACTTTTATCTGCCGATTTCCCGCTGTCCGGTTTCGCTTTACATAATATGCAAAAAAGCAAGGAAGTTCTCCTTAATTCTCTGGCTCGGGGTAAACGAACTACCCACTGATTGATGGTCGAGCGTGATCTCCAACAATTTTACATCAAGAAGCCGCTTGGCCTCAGCATTGTGTTGTTTCTGGATTTGATCTTTTGGTTTGGTGTAGGTGAAAATTCCCGAGGCTCTCCGCTGCCCTCGCCCTTTACCCCCATTCGAAAGTGTACCAATTTTTGTCACCTTTCCGGTTCAGGTCTGCCGTTAAAATGATTGCCATTAATGCCGTTTTCATCATTAAAACTGTCCGCCAATTGTCTTCCAAAAAAACAGCGGGCAGAAGCGGAAATAAACGGTGGATATACATCGGGCATGAAACAGAAAACCTTCGAAAAAATTTGATACTCAAATTCTTACGAAGGCTTTAATGTGCCCAGAACTGGATTCGTAAGTATTTAAAAGCCAAAACTTTATTTGGTTTGTCCGCCAATTTTCCGCCATCGTGTGTGCAGATTTTGACGTAATGAAATTACATAAACAAACTAGGATTCTGGCAATCTAAAAAAAATTGAACACATAACATTCCACTAAGGGATTAAACTTTGCGCGTTCGATAGCTTGTAAATACTCCATGTACCCTGGCCGGGCGCTAGCAGCGCTATCCGAATCCCGATCAACATGTAAATACTCCAGCCCTCTGTATGGAATATATTCCTACGGCGGCTTGCTGTTGCTCACCGCATTGGTAAAATACGTGAAGATGTTCTGCAGCACCTGTTCACGCGCTGTGATAGCTGTGATGGTTTTGCTGGTGCTGCAACAGGTGCAGTTGCTGACGGTTGATGATGTTTTACTTTGCCTTCATAATGACCGTTCAGTTCCGTGCTTTTACCAGTGCTTCATGTTTGCTGCAACCTTCTTTATGCAAAATAAAATCGATCACGTCCATGGCCTTCGTATGCGTAGCACAGTTAGCAGAAAAGCAGTAACAGGTCTCGTTTTATAACACACTTGGCAACTCGGCGTTTTGTCCGCATAGAACGAACAATACAAGCGGTGATGCTAGTCCGTCTTTAATCCGTAATGCTGCAGCACCTGCGCCAGCGATAACTTATGTTTGATCTCAGCGATCTACATGGCCCGCGTTTTTAATGGTGAGCACATTCTCTTCCACGATAATCTCCACCGCATCGCCGATGCCAAAGCCGGCCTTTGCCAGCCACTGGCCGCTTACGTTCAGCCAGGGAACTTCTTTATAACCCGTCGTGCTGTTGTCGCAGGGGCGGTACCGGCCATGCAGTTTTGCTCTTCTTTTTCTCTTTTCCATGTCCACAAAAATTTTATTTAAAAACAACTGGTCAGGTGCTAAAGCACCACTTTAGTTGTTTCAAACAAACTTTTCAAGATTTTTACTACACTTCCGATGGCTATATTTTTTTTTACGGAACCATTCCGCCTTAAATACAACGATTATGAGTGTAGGAACAAAGATCAACCGCATCCGCAAAGAACATAAAATGCCCCAGACCGAACTCGCCGATAAGGTCGGCATCCACGCCAATGTACTGGGACGGTACGAACGCGAAGAAGCCGCCCCTTCCGTCGAAGTAGCGGCCAAGATCGCGAACGCTCTCGGCGTATCGCTGGATTACCTGGTCGGCAATACAGATGTAGAACTTGATAAAAATATCCTGGAGAAAGTGATCGCCATTCAGAAGCTCCCCGAAGAAGATAAGTCGCATATCATGTACTCCCTGGACGGACTTATCCAACACGCCAAAACAAGGATCGCTTATAAATGATAAAAGCCGCTGATGTTCTCAGCGGCTTTTGCTATTCGAAATAGACTACGTCTACCTAAAGGGAATGTTCCACTTCTCAGGAACATCATCGATATCCCAAATATTCTGTCCTTTAATAAGGGTTAACAGAGGCTCATCTGGAAAATCATTCAATCGTAACAATAGAAGTTCCCCGGCTAATTCGCTGTAATAAAAACGATGATGGCTTTTGTTTCTATGCCATTTTATTTCTATATTCTTAAGCTCTTCTAAAACCTGTTGACCAGCCATATTACCTAGTTAATATTAAACTTCTTGTTTACTTCTGCGTTAGGTTTTGCAGACCCCGTTATAATTTTCTACCACAAGTTTTCTCCACTATACCCTTTTTGTGTATACTTATCAACGTAATACTGAAAAGGTCTAATAGGATCACTCTTATCAAGAGCTGCAGCAGCTTTTCTATCTTTCATCATCAATCTGGCAGTCGCTTTCAATACATTTCTTTGCGCAGAAAGTGCCTCAGGCTGATGTAACTTCTTTCTATGTGTCTAATAAAATTTTAAAGCGCTCTTTTGAGTTCAGAACATTTGACAACCAGAGTAAAAAATTCACATCCTCCTCATCCTCGGAATAATGAAAAGTGCTCACAGGAAATAAGTTCCCAAGAAAAATATCCAAAGAAATCACTTTAGAATGGTCTCTAATTATCAGAATTCCCCTATTCCCTTCTATGTGATACTTTAAAGAAAACTTATCGTTAATCACAAATTCGTCGACGTCAACACGTAACAATACTTTATCAACTTCAGGCTTATATAATATTACCAAATGATTGTTGATTATCTCATAAACTCCTTTGACAGGGAATTCTGACAATGAATTATCATCAACTGAAAGAATATAAAACTCAACCTTCCCTGTAGATAGATCAAGCAATGCCTGACTCGAGGCTCTGCTTTTTTGTAAAATTCTTATTTTCATTTTTTGGATATCATTTCGTATTTCTCGAGTACAGGTCGAACAGCCTCACCGAACTCTTTGTAAAGAGCTGCTCCCAACTGTTCCTTTGTACCTAAAGGCCTGGAAGATGATTCTATTATAGATGCATCACTTTTCTTTTGCACGTTCTTAAGGAACTCATAAGTTGGCCCTAATTTGTCTTGATATCTATTTCATTAAACTTATATATCCACTCACGCAGATCTGCCGGAGTTGCATCTTTGAAAACCTCTCCCAGTTTCCTCCTTGTTATACTCAGCGCCTCAGCAACATATTTTTCTTCAATTCCAAACTTTAGCAGATTGTCTCCGATAGCCTTTAATCCAGAAACTGCAGCAATATACTGATCTCTTAATCCAGCGGCAGCAATCGTTTCCGCTTCGATAGCACCTGCCGCCTTAATGCCCCCCCTGCTCCATTTTCTACCTTCAAAGCTGTATTTACCTTTCCGGGAGCAAAAAGTAGAACAGAAAGCTCTACGGCTTGCGCCCAATTGTCCCAGCTTTTTGCCTGAGTTATATATTCACTAATCTGCTGCTTAAAAGGGGTAGATGAATGATAATTCCACATTGATTTAACCCCACTTTTAACAGCATCCCAATCTTTTCAATAACGGAGGCTACGGCACCACAGGGAATGTGCAATCCTATAAACAGCAGTTCAAAGGATCAGTCATCACGACGGACTGGTCAGTATCGCTTACTAAGCGATCCGACGGTAAAACCGAAAAATATAATGCATGGTTTGTAGCATCTAAACAAGGTAGGATACTCATGCTGAACAATAGCACGACCACCTTCGGGTTAATGAGGGCGGGAAAATGAAACATCCGAAAACATGGACGGGCTTCTCACTGTAAAGAAGGTTCATTGCCGTCCAGGGCTGGCGCATACAGTCTTTTA
This sequence comes from Terrimonas ginsenosidimutans, assembly GCF_022012415.1. Classification (GTDB taxonomy): domain Bacteria; phylum Bacteroidota; class Bacteroidia; order Chitinophagales; family Chitinophagaceae; genus Terrimonas_A; species Terrimonas_A ginsenosidimutans. Next base: position 115,684 of record NZ_JAKLTR010000016.1, on the reverse strand, counting down.
GTATCTTGGCGGGATATACGGGCTCGCTTTAGGCTACCGAATAAAACGGACAAAAAACAGCTGTAACCTTCATCGCCTTCTCTCAGCCAATTAGCCAGACAAAAAAACCGTTGGTCCCCGTTCACAATGCCCAAAAAAACAGTCGCGTCCGAGACATCTCGGACGCGACTGCTAAACTAAAAAAGTTTGGAGACAACTCGATTATTTACACTCCCTTTCTATCTTTTCACAAACTTCAGATAAACCGTCTTCTCCGGCTTTTTCTTCATGATCACAAAATAAAGCCCCGCAGGAAACTGGCTGACATCAATCGACACACTCATCTGGTTGACAATGGTCCGCCATTGCAGCACAGGCTTGCCATCAGCGCTCACGATCTGCAAGGATTCCCATCTGTCTGCCAACTTCAGCGTATCGATCCTTAACAACTGCGCAACTGGATTGGGATACAACCGGATACCATGATCCGCGGCTGGCTCAGGATTGATACTTGTCGGAATATTGAGCGTAAACTGGAGCACGTTGCTGGGAAGCGTGATGTTGCTGCAGGCACTCTCCCCCGTCAGCAGACATCGCAGTCTTACACCGGTTGCCCCCGGCGAATAATTGAGCGATGAAAGCACCGCACCGCTGATATTCTGCCAGCTATGCGTCGCCGTACTATCCTGCCACTGAAACCCTGTGGTTGTCCCTGTATTGGTCACAGCGGATGAGACCAGTATACTTGCGCCCGGGTTAACAATCAGAGTAGGTGAACTGATCGTAATGGCAGCATCCAAAACAGGGTTCAGCGCTAAACCGAACCATTGGCTCGACTGGATACCATTAACCATACACCTGAAAAGATGCTTATCCCAATGTGCAGGGATCGCCGCTAAAGTAAGCGTTGCAGTCTGACTTCCGGAGAATTCATTGTCATCGGTCAGGCTGGCAAAGCCAACGCCCGTATTTCGCTGCCACTGATACGAGTTGCCGGTAACACCGGATGTCAGGCTTTTGGATGTGTTCGCACACGCCGGCACCTCAAGCAAGGAAACAGTATCCTGCTGATTACGCAGGATCGATACGCTGTTAGCAGCTTTACTGGTTAGCACCACGTCGGGCCTTCCATCCCCGTCCATGTCGCCGACAGCCACATAAGAAGCGGGAGCAGACAGAGGAATGTGCACAACCGAATCAAAGCGGATCGAATTGCCAGTGCTGATATTGGGTAGAACAGATAATTCATTCCCCGATGAAGCTACCAGTATATCAGGCTGCGCGTTTCCGTCAATGTCAGCGAGGGCAACAATCTCCGGGGATGTTTTGGTATTGAAATAGCCGTCCGGTTCAAGCTTTATATGGCCCGGCATGCTCCTGTTTTTCATGATCATTCCCTGAGGCTTGCTTCTATTGATCAGCACGACATCTGATTTCCCATCACCATCAAGATCGCCGGTAGCCAGATGGTTATTATAACCAGGCAGGCGCACTTCCCAACTTGTAAAGCTCAAATTGCCGGGGGTGCTGGTATTTCGCATTACACGTATATAGTTCAGGCCGACGATGACCAGATCCAGCTTACCGTCATTATCCATGTCCTCTGCTGCGACCGCATCCGGATAGATACCTGCGGACACCTGTACAACAGGCGCAAAAGAGGTCGTACCTCCACTCCCGGTACTACGGAACATCGATACCGCATGTGTGTTGGCTACCACAATACCAACGTCAATCTTCCCATCACCGTCAAAATCTCCTGCGCAAACATGGGAGTTACTAAGACCCGCTGTCATCTTAAGCGGTGAAGCAAAACTAATCGTGCCGGGCGAACTGGTATTGGGGTGAACACCCACTCCGTTTATATCGGCTGAACCCGGAAAGGTCAGATCAGGTTTCGTATCCCCGTTCACATCGGCATACTTCAGATAAATAGGGGCTGTGTGGGTTCCAATTTCATTGTGAGTGGCAAAACCCATTCTCCCAGGAGCTCCGGCATTTCGGAAAGTGTAGATGCCTGCCTGTAGTGACGACGACAGGTTGGCGACCGTGATATCTGGTTTCCCATCTCCATCGATGTCCGTCAGCGCAACAGCATTGGGTCCATTAGCGGAAGACGAGTCCATATGGATAGCAAAATTCGATGGCTTCAGTTTTCCCGCACCAGCAAAGACCGGCAGGAACGCATGAGGAGAATACCCTGTCAGTCCTCCCACCGCTACTGTCAGTGCGCTATAGGAAGCACTTTTCGGAACAGTGACCATCAGCGAACTGGTAGTGGCTTTCGTTACCGTGGCTTTTACATCCCCGAAGTACACCACATTGGAAGAAGGGTTGTTGCTGAAGTTTCTGCCAAAAATCGTGATCGAAGAACCAGGCTGCGCAGATACAGGCGTAAAGGATGTAATCAGCGGAGCGGTGGTATAGGCAAATCCTCCAAACTCCGCAGTTCCCGTTGGAGTAGAAATAGTGATCACACCGGAAGCACCACCTGCCACGACCGCCGTTATAGTATCACGCGAAACTACGTTGAACGAACTAGCACTTATGCCGCCAAAGCTAACCGCACTGGCACCCGTAAAATTATAACCGGTGATGGTGACCGTCGTTCCTGTGCTTGCGATCGCAGGTGCTATACTACCAATAACAGGTTGGCCCTCCTGGATAAAGGTAAATCCCGGCCGCCCGCCTGTTCCTGAAGGAGTCCTGACCCATAGATCGCCGGTTGCGCCCGACCCCACAATTGCTTCTATCGTTGTGGTAGAAATTATCGTAAAAGAACTGGCGGGAGTACCACCAAACTTAACTTCGGTAACATGCTGCAGTCCCGTTCCGGTTATCGTTACTTTCATACCCTTCGTAGCAGCCTGAGGAAAGAAAGAGGTAACATCAGGGCCGGTCGAAAAAACTAATCCGTCCTTTTCAGCCGTCCCTCCAGGCGTTATGACACTGACAAGTCCTGAACTCATATATCTATCCTGCTGCGCTGTAATGACAGTGGGAGAAACAATGGTAAACGTTACCGGATAGCCGCCAAGTTTAACTACGGTTGTACCGGTAAAGCCGGAGCCATTGATAGTGACTGTTCCAGTTCCCGTAACGCTGACAGGCGAAAAGGAAGTGATCGTCGGGGCAAGCGCTGTGGAAACATTACCAAAAGAAACGGTACCCTCTGGCGTTGTCACTTGTACCTCGCCAGACGAACCACTGCCCGGCACTGCCTTGATCAATGAAGGCGAGATAATGATAAAAGAAGAGACCGGTGTTCCACCTATGGCGATAGAAGAGGTCCCCGTGAAATTCATACCCTCGATCACGATCTCAGCTCCGGCAGGTACTACTCCGGGAGAAACCGATGTGATAAGGGGTGCCTTACCTAAGATAAACCCGCTGATGCTTGCCGTACCGGTTGGCATTTGCACGACCACCATACCGGAAGCTCCTTCACCAATAACAGCCACGATCTTTTCAGAAGATTCAACCGTGAAAGATTTGGCCGCAACACCCCCGAAACTAACCGATGTTGCGCCGGTCAGATTACTACCGCTGATCAAAACTGTTGCTCCGGCAGGAGCGATCAGTGGCGATACCGCTGAGATCGTTGGGCCCTGTCCGCCGCTCGTATTACGCATGATACTTAACCCAGCCCATAAACTACTTACGATATCTGCCCGGCCATCTCCATCAAAATCCACTGACGCCGCACTACTACCGGAGCCCTCGGTTGACGGATAAGTTACCCGCGAAGCAAAGGAGATGCTACCCGGCGAACTGGTATTGCGGAAAACATCCGTCACCATACGTCCGGAATAGGGGTCTTCCCTGCCTGCATAATTAACGGCAAGGTCTACTTTCCCGTCACCGTTCAGGTCATTGGGCACCATAGATGTGTAAGTGCCTTTACTCGGAAAAGGAGTGCCGGCATCAAAAGTTATCGCACCATTTACAGATGTGTTGCGGTAAATCGTCAGTCCCTCACCTGTATGTGGTATAAAGGCAATATCAGGCTTTCCGTCATTGTCAAAATCAGCTACAGCAACTCCTCCGGGAACGGCAGTTACAGTCGTTCTCCCCACAAAAGACAGGTTACCGGGTGTGCTGGTATTACGATAAGCAAAAACACCAATCGAATTACCCGAAAGCCCAAGAACATCAGGCTTGCCATCTCCATCAAAATCTGCAATATAAAAAACGGCAGCAGTTGCATTCAGGGAAAAATCTTTCCTGGCATCCACAGAGATATCACCCGGGCTACCGGTTCCGCGGTAAATGGAAAACGTTCCGCCGGATAAATGACCCAGGATCACATCAGCCTTGCCATCTCCATCCATATCATTGATGCGCACAGTACTGACACTGGGCTCACCTGCTCCCAACACAAATTCTTTTCTAGCAGCAAAATCTACTACGCCGGGAGAACTATTATTGCGCAGCAAGGTGAGTGTTCTGTTTTCGGATATCATGGCAAGATCTGGCTTACCATCTCCATCCAGATCATCAGCAGCAAAACTCCCGGGGGACTGTCCAATGGGAAAACTCCGGCTCATTTTGAATAAAAAACTACCCGATATGCTGGCGTTTTGCAAAATACTGATACTGTTGGCGCTTGATGAAGTGACGATATCTGGTTTACCATCACCGTCTATATCGGGAAAAAATGGCCAGTACCCCCCGCCTGACCGAACGTATGGCGGAGCAAAAGAGGCAGCATTAAAATCACCACCGCCATTGAAGGTGGTAGTAAATGCCCTTTTGCTATAGGCAACACGGCCATTGCTGGTAACCCTGATCGGCTCGTGCATTGAGCCGAACGGCACTTTGACCACCAGACTTGTTGAAGTGGCAGACACCAGTTCCGCTCTGCTACCGCCAAAATAAACGTGGGTATTCATCGTCGACCCATCAAAATTCTCTCCGGTAATTGTCACTGTTGCATTGACAGATGCCTGTTCAGGAAAAAACGAGGTGATCAGCGGTGCCGGGGTTTTAAACAGATAGGAGTCAAATGAAAAGCCGGTACCGAAACTGTTCTTCACAGAAATTTCCCCGGTACTTCCGTTACCTACAACTGCTGTAATACTTCCCGCGTGATTGACGGTAAAGGACGCGGCAGGAGTAACACCGAAATGTACATCAGTTACGCCAGTGAAGTTGCTTCCGGTGATCGTCACAACAGTACCCGCCACTCCGATCGAAGGCGTAAATGATTCAACAAACGGTTCAGGCAGTACGTTATTCCTGTATACGGCAATCGTTTTCCCAATTGCGCTTGCCACCACGACATCATCTTTACCATCACCATTAATATCACTCAGGGCTATTGGGTTTCCTGAACCAAACGATCCTTGTTTGAAGCTAATCCCCGGCGAGAAAGAAATGTTGTCACCACTGCTCAAGTTCTTGAGCACAGTAAAATGATTAATGACGTTAGAAACGGCGATATCAAGTTTGCCATCTCCATCAAGATCTGCGAGCGCCACCTGTCCGGGAGAATTCACTTCAATATTGGCAACAAGGACAAAACGGATATCTCCTGTCGCAGCAGTATTTTTAAAAACAGTCACTTTGCGTCCTTCATTATCGGACATAACAATTTCAGCCCGGTCATCTCCATTCAAATCCCCAATCGCAATATGAGAGTCCTCGACCCCCTCGAACCTGACAGGGTAGGCAAAAGAAATCACTCCTTTTACTGAGGTGTTTTTTAGCACGCTTAACTGATTTCTAGATCCGCTCGAGATGATTTCAGGCTTGTTATCTCCATCCAGATCTGACACCAACGTGTTTATGGAGTCATCAGTATAAAAGGCTACCGGTGCGGCAAAAAAGGTCATTCCTGGGTCGCTCTGGTTCCTGAAAATGATCGCAGAGGAAGAACTAACACAGACAATATCCGCTTTTCCGTCTCCATCCACATCATTTATTGCGATGCTGAGAAAAGTGTAGCCTGCAACCAATACCTGGTCTGGGATAAAGCTTATGTTTCCTGGAGAAGAAGCATTCAGATATATCTTTACAGTGTTATCAGAAAATATCACCAGGTCTAGCTTCCCATCGCCATCAAGGTCTCCAATGCCGGTTTTTGTCCCTCCTCCAGGCAGATGGATAGGAGCCGCAAAAGAAGTTGTGGTAGTACTACTTGTATTGCGATAAATATAGGCTCCCGGTTGGGACGACGTGCCTCCCGAAGAGGTAATTATCAGATCTGTTTTACCATCTCCGTCCAGATCGCCCTTTTCAATATGCCTGGGAGAATTAGTTCCGGCATTAGAACTGAAAGCCTCCGAAAAGCTGTTGGAAGAAATACTTCCTCCGTCGGCAAAACTGACTAAGAACGGTTTGGCAGAATAAGCAATAAGAAAATTGCTGGTAACGCTGATCGCATCAAACGTGGCTCCGACCGGAACTTTAACCGTTAAGGAAGTTTCGCTGCCGGAAACAACAGTGGCTTTGACTGCACCGAAATAAACGGTATTGCTCCCAGCAGCCGCATTAAAGCCAGTTCCACTGATGACAACCTCTGTACCCACCGGACCCGAAGCGGGCGCAAAAGAAGTGATGACAGGCGCCGGGCTCCAAACGAATCCGGGCAAAGAGGCATTGGCTCCCGGTTTCGAAATCACAACCTCCCCACTACTGCCTCCACTCACAATTGCCGTGATGCTGTCCGGTGAATGTATCGTAAAAGAGCTCGCCGGAGAACCGCCAACCGTCACTGCCGTAATGTCCAACAAAGACGTACCCTTGATTTTCAGCCGGGAGCCCTGAGTACCTTGCGCAGGGTTGAAAGACGTGATCGAAGGCAAAGCAATAAAGCCGTTAAGAGAATCTTTTCCCCCTGCTGTTTCTACATATACACTGCCGGAACGACCGGAAGGGGCAATGGCAGTGATCAACGTTGGAGAAACGACCGTGAAAGATATAACAGGAATAGCACCCATCCTAACCCTGATCACCTCTTGAAAATGGGAGCCATAAATACTGATCAGTTCGCCGGTAGTGGCAGATACAGGGCTGAAAGAGGTAACATCCGGTGGCGCTACGAACGTAAAGCCGGGAAGAGAACTCCAGCTATTGGAACGACCCACCACCACGTCTCCGGAAGCGCCTCCTCCCACTCTGGCGGTGATCCGTGTAGAAGAAACAATAGTAAAACTGGCAGCAGGCACTCCTCCAAACGAAACGGATGTTACACCGCTGAGATTGATTCCTTCGATAGTAACGATCTGCCCCGACACTGCTCTCGTAGGTGTAAACGACGATACGATCAACGGCGGATGAAACGGTTGGTATCGTAGAGTGGTATCAATCAATGTTCCGTTGCTGGCGATCAGTTGAATTGTATCGAATACGTGATAAATATCATGCGTATATTCGGCATTATACGCGGTACTTACTTCCACGCCATTCACCAGCCAACGGTAAGAATAGCTCTGGCGCGAATAATTCAGCAGTTTCACCTTTTGCGTAGCCTTCAGCCCCGCTGTATCGATTTTAAAATAAGCACGTGGCAACGGAGAGCCTCCGCCATTGGTACTTATCTCAACAAGGCCTCCGCCACCTCCGGCCCATATTTGCTGGTCATTCCAGAATGCAAGATCATTGTGAGAATAGTTAAGGTATTCAAACCGATTATCCCGCGGTAAAGGCTCCCATATAACACCGCCATTCGACGTCCGGTAAACCTCATTCATTCCCGACAGTGCGAACCCGTTATTATCGTCGAAGAACTTCATTTCGCTGCAACCAAAAGAAGTGGCTACGGGATCGTTCAATAATGTCCACGACGCGCCACCATTGCTGGTGGTGAAAAAATACTCTTGGTTATCGGTGTTTGAATAACTCAACCATCCTTTCGACGCGGTCCGGAAGAACGCTGAAAGGATGGTCTTATGGCTGCCGGGGATGGAAGGCATTGTAATATCCTGCCAACTAGCTCCGCCATTGGTGGTTTTTACCAGGTTCGTCAAATTTCCATATGTGCCGTACGCATAAACATTATTATTATCCAGCGCATCTATCCTGGTTAAATATTTACCGGGGTATGCCTTATGGGTTACCCAATTGACCCCTCCATCAGTCGTCTTCAAAATATTGTTTGCTTCAATGGCATATCCTACCAGATTATTTTCCGGGAAAACCATATCTGGAACACCATTCAGGAACTCACTTGGGTTGACGCCAAGATAATAAACCAGGGTAAAGGTATTTCCCCCATTGTAGGACCTCAAGATAGCCGGCTCAAATCCGTAATGCCCATACAGAATAATATTTTGCTGGTCAAATGCCTTGACACCCATTATTCCAAAACCAAACGTGAGGTTAACAAGATGAGAATTGTAGTTTACGTTGTTGAGTGTCACTGGCTTTCTAATATAAGTCCTGCCGGAATCAACGGTGTATCCCACCCAGTCTCGGAACGCTACATATCCTTCGGACCGGCTATAAAAGCTGAACTTCATCACCTCATTTTGAGGCACATCATTATCAGAAAAAAGCTTTCGCATCTGTGTGTGTGCATCGGATCGGATAGTCAGGAAGGCAAAAAACAAAAAAATAAACGGAAAGTTTCTGTACCAGAAACCTCGGATAAGGGGGATGTTAGTGGAACGCATGAATCAGTTTGGTTGGTGGAAGAGGCCGCAAAAGCGCTTGGCGGCCAGCTCAAAATCTGGGCTAAAATAGCGCTTGATTTCCAAACGGTCAAGCGACAATGAGGCCCATAGAAAGGGCTTTTAGTAGAAAACATGTTGAGCCTCAACGGCTATACCACAATGTAAGTAGAGATTTTTTACTAAATATTCTATGGATTGAAAATCCATTGTATAGCCGGCGACAGAAAGTCTAATAGCGGCTTTGCCATGCACGTTCAATTCCGAAAACGCGTACCTGCAACCAATGAAGGAAAAACCTATATCCGCTGTCCAACATATTATATATCATTCATCGCCTGCTTCTTGACCGTTCCAACATTTATTTTATTAAGGTAGAACAGTCGAAGGTTAGCTCATATAACCCCTTAACATCTTGGCTGGATGCGCGCCTCTCTTTAACTTATCAAATAAATCTACATACCGCTTCATATCCGATTTGATATAACATTTTCCGCCAGCATAGCCGAAATCGGCTGTCAAATTCCGTTGCCACTCAAAAACATATTCATTATTTACGATAGTAATGTCATTGGAAATGAGGTGAAGTGATTCAGCGACCAGGAATAAGGTCGTCACCTTATTTTTTGTCCCTTTAAACCAACTATCATGGTGTGCAAGCATATCCTCACACTCCGTTAAATGCTTGGTTAGATAATCTTCCGTGAAGATGAATATTCGCACAACCGAACCTCCCTTATTCAGAATTTCCTTTTGTGGTTGAACAAAATCTACCATGGATTTATAGTATGGACAGTCCTTACCCCATACATTCAAATAGGTATCCGTATTAACGATATGCGTAGCGCAATAACTTTTGTTGCCCCACGAATCTTTGGCGATATCCTTCAATAGCTTACAAGTATATTCTTCAAGTTCGCTTTCATTCAATCGGATCGCCTGAGTGTCCAATTCTTCAATCTCTGTAAGGAGCTGCTCAATTTTTAAATTCCAAACCAGATTGCGCTTTTTGGCGAAAGCCATAGTCGACAATATGCCAGTAATTTGATTTTCGGCAGCAATATCGGCAGCCTTGAATTCAATCCAAAGAGTAAGTCCTGACAAGGTGATAGAAACAAAAAAGGAGGTGATAGCCTCGAACGGCTTACTCATATTCAACATAATAGCACCATAGATACTACCAATCACTAAAGAAAATATCGGGAAAAACAGCTTGGGAAGCCGGTTAGAACTGCGTTTACTCATCGAATCGTTTGTCTTGGTACCAAACAATATACTGAATATCTTGATTCAAGTAACGCTAAAGTGGTTCCACTAACGCTGCAAAGACCTGACCTGAGCCCAAAATCACCCTCGGCAACTTCAGTAAAGTAAACAAGATAAGATCACCTATGCTCAAGCAATGCAATTGCATCGCCCTTCACCTCCGGACACACATTCGGCGTCAACGTGTCTACCGCTAGTATCAAATGCTTCACGGCACTCATGGGTACCACTTCCGTAACATGCGTGTCTGAATGGTAGAGGAACACATAATGACTATTCTTACCGATAAAGTATTGCGTGCTATCAGAAACAAATCGCCGGTTATTATCCAGTTCAATTGCCGTACCGTAATAACGATATTGGTTTCGCACCGCATCGATCGAATGCATGGCACTGGTCACCACGATCGCGACACAACTACCAAAAAGGAGCACATAAAACAGGTAACTGTTGGCCGTGAAAGGTTTCTTCAAACTCATCAGCCAGATTTCATATGTTCCCGCGACGAGGGCGAGACAAACTAGCACGAGACATAGAAAAAGGATCTCGAGAGAGCGACGGCCATCCACTAATCCGAGCACAATAAACCCGACGAACAAAAAGCAAAAACTATAACGCCGCTTGACCGTATCATGACTCCGGATACGGGGAAGGATGGCACGTTTCTTCCGGAGGGAATTCGTAAAAACGATCAGCGTTAAGTAACCTACCAGTACACTGAGCAGCACAATGATAAACCAGACGCCAATATCGAGTAGCGAAGTAACGATCTCACTCAGGTCAATGAACTGGACGATATTGACGCCAAAGTAGCCGTAAAAAATACAGAGTCGCACCATCCCCATCAGGAGTAGACCTGCTCCCAGGTAAGGCGCGACACTGGAAAACAAAGCTGGTATTGACCGTTGCTTACCCATAGCAGTTGGTTTGCTAAGTAAGTTACACGGAAATCGGCAAGGAACCTGTTCGAAAGCAAAGGAAATGGGGAGGGCAGATTCATTACTTCATCGCTCTTGTCTTCGATAAAAAATAGTAATTCACTTGTCGTTTGATCAATTCTCCCTGGAATTTGAACAGAAACGAAAACAGGTAATCTTCGACCCCAATAAAAGACAGTGTACGGAACATCGCTCTTTCCAGCGAAAGGAACAGGACATCCGCATACTTTGCGGGATCAGACGCGATATGCTTGAGTAGATAGACTGGTGTCAAACCATTCAGGTCTACTTCCATGATATCCCCTCCCGGTATCTCAGAAAAGAATTTGGCTTCGTCAGAGCAGCACTTAGCTGTTGACTATCCCGCACCCAGTTATTGAGTCCGGTCTGAATCAAATAGTCAAATCGCTGCGGCCAAGCCATATCGAGTAGTAATTCGGAGAAGTAACGGATAATCGTCCCGAAAATATACTAAGTAGTTTAGTATATTTGTATGGGCACTTGTTACTTGTCTAGTGAAGAGGCCAACATCACTGAACGACACCCTAGCTCAAGAAAACTCTTTTATCATTCAAATATTAATTGGGCCAACAGATACATCTATTGAATCATTCTGGAACTGGTTCATCGACAATGCACTCCCTTTTCTACAATAAATCCACCCCAAGCCATTAGCGCTCATTCGCATAGGCTTCTACGATCACCTCTCCGTATTCCAAGATTGCTTTGTCAATTTGCGCAAAGTTGGTGCAATAAAGCACGGAATAAGTTACAAAGGGATTAGGCCTTTCATGGGGCAGATTGAGAGGCTAAAATAATAAAGACGATGCAGCAGTGCAATTCCGGTAAAACAAAGCTTCAACATTAGCAATATCCGGAATTTCCCGGATGATGGTTAGGAATGTGGGCTGCTTGCTAATTTTCCCCAAGAGCTACCTTACATTCATACGTTTTGAGTGGCCTTAGATTCCCGGCAGAGTATCATGCGCACATGTCAACCGCAACCACTCTTCGTCTACAAAATAGTTTTGCCTGTTTGTGATTTTTTCCCAACACTGTACACTAATTATATGAAGTTTGAACCAGATGGATAAAAAAACACATTTTACAAAAGTAATTACACAAAACGAAGGGCTGATCATCAAGGTAGCATCACTTTATACTAATAGCCCGCAGGATAGAGAGGACCTTTTCCAGGAAATCGTCTTCCAGCTATGGAAATCATTCGGCTCGTTCAATGATCAATCGAAAATAAGCACCTGGATGTACAGGGTCGCAATGAATACCGCTATCTATAATCTGAAAAGCCTCAAAAAAGGTAAACACGATACCCATTGAAACCAGCGCTTACCATCTGCCAGACGAAAAAGACAAGGCTGCGGAACAAAGCGTCAGGATACTATACGACAGCCTGCGGATCCTGAACCTGCTGGATAAAGGCATCATCCTCCTTTATCTCGAAGGCAAAACCCACCAGGAGATTGCAGAGATTACCGGCATCAGTTCTACCAACGTCGGAACAAGGATCGGCCGCATCAAAGAAAAACTCAAGCAGCAAATTACTAAAACACTATAAATATGGAACTGGAAGAAATGAAAAATGCCTGGAATGAAATGAACAATACACCCGGCAGACAAAGCAGATTAACTACACACTTAATTGATCAGATGACACAAAACAACTACCGTTCTAAAATAAACAAGATCGGGCAATTCGAATATATCGGCAGTATCATCTGTTACCTTGCCGCAGCATATCTGTTGGCAAACGTCGCAACGATCCAAACAGAAGTCATCCAATTCCTTGCCTTCATTGCGATCGCGTTGCTTTTGGTTTTACCCTTTATTTCTATCCGGTCATTATGTGCGGTTAAAAACATAAATATATCCTCCAATAGCTACCTGGATACCATTAAAGATTTTAGTACCCGCAAGATGAGGTTTCAACGATTACAAAAGCTGAATATCTCCCTGGGCTTTTTCCTAATGCTGATCATACTGCCTGTACTCGCTTCAATCAGGGGAAAAGATATATCGCGAATCCCTTATTTCTGGTCTCTGATCTTCCCCCTCGCTGTTGTCTTCTTCCTAGCTTTCTCGGTATGGACATTAAGATCGTACAACAGGATGCTGAAACAAACAGAAAATATGCTGCGCAGTATCGAGGTCGATTGATCAGCATTCATCAGGTTGTCCTGGACGGGCTAATTTAATACAACTATCGACCTTAATGCATGCCAGAACTTAAACCTGAAGCAAATGTTAGGTCGCCCGGCCGGAACAAACACTTTAGCCCTTCGATGGGAATTTAAATGTGCATCTCCTAGCTTTCAGATAATAACTTTTAAAATCTCCGTTGAATACGTCCAGGCTCCCCGCGATGCGTAGCAAGGGAACTGTCGCCTGCTTCTAATATCACCCCTTATGTACAAAACCGTCCTGTCCATTCTAACCATTACCCTGCTCACCCTTTTTTCATTGACGCAGAACTATTCCGCCTCAAATACGAGAAAGCTTCTCGTCACCCATGAATAGGAACTGAAATATTATCTGGAGGGTAACAAGAAGACCGAAATCTCCGAATACCTGACGGGCCTTCGCCTCGTGTTCATTCCTTCAAAAGAATTGGTTTATGAATACACACCCGGTGAAGAGCAGCCGATCATCATCCGTAAAGGGAAAATAGAAGCGGAAACTTTCAAGTACGTAGACCGGATCGAAGAACAATCCGTGATCATCAAGATGGATCTGCTGGAAAAGCAAGGCAAACTTGCGATCAAAGATGAATTCAATAAGGATGGAAAATATTCCGTCTATGAAAAAGTGGACACGATCAAAACCAAGGTTATCCTTCCCGAAAATATGAAATAGAGAAGCCGGAAGTCGCCATGCAAAGAGTTCATCCGGACCTCCTCGAACTGATCGCGGCGTTGAATAAAATCCTCAGGAAAAATATCGGCAGCCTCTATTTCCACGATAAGAACAAAACCAGGTATGTAATGAAAGACGCGAAACTGGAAGTATCCGAATACGGATTGAAGTATTCTTATACCTACGATACCAAAGACCAAACGAACAACTCGGTGTCAGGAAGTTCTCCTTAATTCTCTGGCTCGGGGTAAACGAACTACCCACTGATTGATGGTCGAGCGTGATCTCCAACAATTTTACATCAAGAAGCCGCTTGGCCTCAGCATTGTGTTGTTTCTGGATTTGATCTTTTGGTTTCGTGTAGGTGAAAATTCCCGAGGCTCTCCGCTGCCCTTGCCCTTTACCCCCATTCGAAAGTGTACCAATTTTTGTCACCTTTCCGGCTCAGGTCTGCCGTTAAAATGATTGCCATTAATGCCGTTTTTATCATTAAAAATGTCCGCCAAACTGTCCGCCAATTGTCCGCCAAAAACATCGGACAGACGCGGAAATAAACGGAGGGATAAACACCTGGCAGAAAACAAAAATCCCTTGCAAAAATTTGAATTTCAAACTTCTACAAGGGAACCGATGTGCCCAGAACTGGATTCGAACCAGCACACCTCGCGGCGCTGCCACCTGAAGACAGTGCGTCTACCAATTTCGCCATCTGGGCTTGATAACGGGCAGCAAAAATAAGGGAATCAGACGTATAAAAACCAATAAATCAGCAAAAAATTAAAATATTCGGGCTTTCGATGTTACGGATTAGTATCGCAGAGTCCGCTAAGGGGGACGCAAAGGGCGCTAAGAATAAGCATTGCGCACTTTGCGTCCCCCTTAGCGAACTCTGCGATACTAATTAACCAAACTTATCACAAACCCATAACTATACTTTTTCCCCAGCAAGCGGTACTCATTGTGCGGCAACGCACCCCAGCTATTATCGCCTCCCACTCCACGCTGACCAAGATCCACCGATAAGAACGTACACTTCTCCGGCGGCAGATCCGTCGGGTGCTGCTGCTTCTTCGTCATCCCCGGATCAAGACTTTCCAGCGAATGATCGATCGCACTGAAACAGACCGGCTGCAGCCCTTCGATCTTCAGGCCATTGCCTTTCTTGTCTGTGATCATCAACCAACGCGCATCCGTTTTATACCCACTCTCCTGCGGACGGATATATCCACGGTAAAACTGATTCTTCACATGATCCCGGTACAAACCAATAAACGAGGCACTCTTTCTGTCACTGTAGTTCTCCCATGGCCCGCGACCATAATAACTTAGGCTGTCATACATCGCTGGCAGCTGCCAGCGCAATCCAAACCTTGGCAACTCCGGCAATTCCTTCCCTGTCAGATCCATCGAAGCATTCACCCCAATCGAACCATCCGGCTGTATCTGGTAACGCAACTCATAAGGAATGCCGATCGCCAGTTCATACTTTAAGGTTATCAAAACTCCTTTATCGTTCTGCTCTCCGATCACCACACTGCTCAACTTTTTATTCTGATGCGCCGTTCTCCAGATCCCCAGCTTCAACGGCATATCATTTCCAAAATCATTATCGGTCGGTGCCCGCCAAAAGGATGGCTCAGGAAATGATTCCATCTTCATAGAACCTTTCGAATAATGAGTGAAGGCACCTGACTGCTCATCGAACTCTCCCTTCACCTCACCTGATTGAAACGAAAGCTTGCGATTGTCGCGCTTCACTATCAACTGTCCTTGCTGTGGCTGTTCTTTCGCAAAGAAGTCTCCCGCATAACGGAACTGTTCCCGTGCCACTTCAAACCCCTGCGGCACCAACGGCGCGGCTTGTTTTGTTAACGCATATACATTGAGATAAAACTCTGTACCGGCAATCGCTTTGTATTGCGGGATCGACAAACTGATCTCCGCAATTTCGCGCGGCTTTGCCTCAACAGAAAAGTTTTCACTTCTGATAACCTTTCCATTCTGCAAAAGTTCCCAACGGAAATCCAACTGATCAAGCGATGTAAAATCGTATGAATTCTCCACGATCAGTTTCCCGTCCTTCCACTGGAACAACACCGGCTGATATCCTTTCTTTACTTCATATGCACCCGGATCCGGCGTTCTGTCCGAACTAATGATCCCATCTGCCACGCCATTCTCATCGTGCTGCCAGTAGAACGAACCCAGGTCACCACCAAAGGCCCAGTACGTATCCCCATTCGCGTTCTTTGCTTTCAAACCCTGGTCCACCCAATCCCAGATAAAACCGCCCTGCATATGCTTACTGCTGCGGATGATATCCCAGTAAGCCTGGAAGTTTCCATTGCCATTTCCCATCGCATGTGAATACTCACACATGATGTATGGTCGTGTTTTATCTTTTGCGGATGCATATGCTTTCATCTGTTCCATCGTTGGATACATCGGCGTTACAATATCCGTATTTGCATCTTCACCCGCCTGCTCAAACTGTACAGGTCTTGAAGGATCACGTTGTTTGATCCATTTATATGCATCAAAGAAAATCTTTCCATTACCAGCTTCATTTCCTAGTGACCAGATGATGATACTCGGATGATTCTTATCCGTCTCCACCAACCGATGCTCCCGATCCAGATGCGCTGCTTCCCATTCGGGTCGATACGCAGGATGGATCGTTTTATCATACGGCCCCTGGAATTCCACGCCCATGCCATGACTTTCAATATTCGCTTCATCCACCACAAACAATCCATACTGATCACATAACTTATACCAAAGCGGATCATTCGGATAATGCGATGTTCTGACGGCATTAATATTGAACTGCTTCATCAGCGCAATATCTTTCAACATTAGTTCACGGGTAGGCACATGTCCTTTCACATCATCATGCTCATGACGGTTCACACCGCGAACCATAACCGGAACTCCGTTCACCAGCAATTGCGCATTCTTGATCTCCACTGATCTGAACCCGATCTTTGCTCCCGTAAACAGCGTATCGTCCGATGCATCACTTTTCACCGCAATAATGCAATCATATAAAGAAGGCGTTTCAGCCGTCCATTTATCAACAGAGCTAATCGTTCCTTTGAACAGCAGTGTCTGCGAACTATCTTTCGAAGTGAATTTTTGGGACGATTGAAAAACGGTTTTCCCCGACTTATCAACGATCGATACGGAAGCCCAACCTTTGCTTGTATGCTGCTTTGCAAAATTCCTCAACACGAGTTCAGCATTGAAGACGCCGTGTTGATAGTTCTTATCTAAACCAGGTTTTAAAAAGAAATCCCAGGGAGTAACGGATGGAGTGGAAAACAAAAACACATCGCGCTCGATACCGCTCAATCGCCAGAAATCCTGGTCTTCCAGGTAACTTCCATCATGCCAACGGAACACCTGCACAGCCAACACATTCTTTCCTTTTTTCAGGAATGAAGTGATATTGAATTCAGCGGGAGATTTCGATACTTTGCTCATGCCGACTTTCTGACCATTCACATACACAAATGCACAACCGGAAATAGATCCAAAATGCAGGAACACCTGGCGTCCATCCCAGGTGGAGGGAATGTCAAATTCTTTGCGGTAGGTGCCAACGGGATTATCGCCGCCAATGAATGGAGGATTTTTTGGAAACGGGTAAACGATATTGGTATAGATAGGGATACCAAATCCTTCTACTTCCCAGTTGGAAGGAACGTTGATATTACTCCATGATCTTGTATCGAGATCTTGTTTGAAGAAATCGGTAGTGCGATCTGTATGCTTCGGTACGTATATAAACTTCCAGGAGCCGTTCAGGGATTGATGATAGGGAGAGGCGGTATAATCGTCAGCAATTACCTTTTGCTTTGTATCAAACAGCATTGCCGTGGCGTGTGCCTTTTCTTTGTTCAGGTCTACAAAGGCAGGATTTTCCCAGTCGTTCAACTGTTGGGAAGATGCAGGACTATTCAGAAACCCTGTCAGAAGAGAAACAATCAAGTATTTGGAGAATGGCTTCCTGAACATGTGATATCAAAATTTAAGTTGTGATAACATTTAATTCGGCTGGCGAGTTTGGAACGCGGCGAACGCGGCGAACCGCAGCGGGCGCGGCGGATTATTTCGTTTGTATTCGCCGCGTCCGCTGCGGTTCGCCGCGTTCGCCGCGTTCCAAACTCGCTATTCATATTGAATTCTATTTTCCCGGCTCCGCACTCCACCTCTCCGCCGCATGCGCTTCGATCTTATCCCGTGAGAAATACGCCGGGAAGTACTGATCATTCGCCCACATCTCAAACAGGTTCTTATACCACGGAGACTCAGGATCACCCGACTGCCCCGGCGAATTGATCATCTTTGTTTCATCCCAATTACCAGTGTTGGTAAAATAACGGAAGCTCGCTCCCGCTCCCTGGTTATCCATATTACCCGTTGCCCCAACCGTATGCCCATACCCACCTCGTGCAATAGATCCGGTATTCAGCAACTCCTTCCACGGTGATTTCACCAATCCACTCAGCGGATGAATGAATTGAATATGCTTATACTTATCCTGCCCATATTGCCACTGACTGATATCATTACCAAGTTGGGTTTGCAACTTCGATACCGCAGCATCAAATGTGCGCTGAAGAAATTCATTTCGTTTCTCAATAGCATTTGCAGAATAGATCAATGAAGGTTGGTGAAGCCACTCAACCAGCTTCGTTGTCTGAACAGCAAGCAACCCTTTCACTTCCGAAGGAATGATCGACCGGTTTGCTTCGTCCATCAACTCACGTTCCCACTTATTAAAGATGCCGCCACCAACGGAACTTTTATCCATGCTGAAATTCCATTGCAACAAAATCTCCTTTGCCTTAATAGCGATAGGATCTTTCGGTGATATAAATTTTAGAAAAGGAACAATTGCTTTTGCAGCATGAGAAATGTAATCAACCTGCAGATCTTGCATCTTGTTCAGATCCATCTGCGCATTTGCCGACAACACTTCTTCAATCCGCTTGCCTCTGTATGCATCCGGCCAGGTAAATCCTACTGCATCCGGATGAGAGAAGCCTGCAGGCATCAGGTTTTCATTGGCTGTTGCCCAATATCCTTTCGCAGGATTATAGGTGTTAGGTCTTTCTTTGATCGGGAGATAGCCCGCCCATTCATATCGTCCGTCGCCGGGCACAGGTACCAGGCCGCTGAAGTTTTCCCGTTCAGGGATAAGTCCTACCACCTGCCAGCCGATGTTTCCTTTCTTATCAGCCCAAACCATATTCAGTGCAGGAAGATGCGCATAGGTACAGGCTTCACGAAACGCAGTCCAGTCTTTCGCCTGGTTCATTCTTAGTGAAGCAAGATAAGGCGCCGCTCCGGGCTCCAGCCAGGCCGCACGCATCGCATATGCTTTTGCATTGACAGAATCTATGAAACAAACCGGACCATGTAAGGTGTAATAAAGTTTAGTTTTAACAGCGGAAGAGCCTTTCACATTGAAGGTCTCTTCCTCTTCGCTCATCGTCTGCCATTTTCCTTTGTGACGATATTGTTTAAGATCGGACGGATTCAGATCATACACATAAATATCTTCCGCATCTGTTTGATGCACGGTTATTCCCCATGCGCCAGAATCATTGTGACCAATAGCCACTCCGGGGATCTGCGGTTCTCCGCCTCCCATCACATTCCATCCGGGGGCGGATAAGTGGACGACGTATCGTAAGGAAGGGATGGTGATCTTTCTGTGCGGATCACTTGCAAGCAGGGCATTTCCGGTTGCAGACCGTTTTGCACTGACCACCCAATTATTACTGCCTTCCGGTTGATCAGGAAACGGCTGGCTGTACTGAAACGCCATGGCGCGTGTTTCAGCCGCGGGATCTTGTACCCGCGCCTGAGCGGCTATATCGGCAGCTTCGAATACGATATCCTTTCTGAAAGCATTATATAATTCCAGGATATCCTGAGATAGCTGCGCTGCATTAACGGCGGTATCCAGTTGAAGAATCGGATCACCGTTTTGCAACCACATCAATTCTTTTACTTTCTTATCTCCCAATTTCGCGACTGCACGTCCAATATTCAATTCTTCAGTTGCGTTGCCCAGGATTCCCTGGTGGCGGGAGATCACCAAATCAGGCGTCCATTTACCGGGAAGGATCTTCAGCAACCGGAATTCAATCGGCAGTTTATCTGGTGTGCGAAGCGCTTCTTCTATGTAGGCATTGATGCCATCTGTAAATGCTTCGATGATCTTTTTTCCTTCGGGATGATAGTGGTTTAGTTCTTTGTTCATGTCTCCGCGAAATCGGAAGAGGCGTGCGCCGATATCGCGTTTCAGTTCTCTTTTGCCGAAGATCTCAGCGGCGGTGCCTGTTGCCTGGCGGCGCCAGATCTCGAATTGGAAGAGGCGGTCTTTGGCGGCGCAGTAGCCTTGAGTGAAGAAGAGATCGTGGGTGTTCTTTGCGTAGATATGGTTCACGCCCCATTGATCACGGATGACCTCTGTTTTATCAAGAAGACCTTTGATGCTTAATGGGGATTGCGCATGAAGGGCGTTAACTATGAATAGGCAGAGTAATGAAACGAAAAGTCTTATCATATTTGAATATGTTTAAGGATGGACTGGGCGTAGGAGGAACGCGGCGAACGCAGCGGACCGCGGCGAGCGCAGCGAAATACAAACGACTTAATTCGTTGCGCTCGCCGCGGTCCGCTGCGTTCGCCGCGTTCCTCCTACGCCAATCGAGTCAAAACAGCCTTTCTCCCTTCACTAACCGGTCATACCTCTGCAATGCCTCAATAAAATAATAATCTGCATACACCAGCGGTACATCGATCTCCACCTGGTGCGGAATACTTCCCACCGAATGCTTCAACAGGAAATTCCCATTCTCCCCTTCCGCTGCTTTATAGGATGGACTTGCCAGCGAATGTAACATTTTCACTGCGGCATTCTTATATGCCTTCCCTTTCTTACCCGCATACTCACTCAACTCCAGCAGGCCTGAAGCTGTAATCGCCGCCGCCGAAGCATCTCTGAAATTCAGCTCACTCTTTGTTGCAAATGATCTTTCTCCCGGAGTGTATCCATTCTGTTTGATATTAAAATCCCAGAACGGTACCATATCCGCGGGAAGTTGTTTGCTTTTCAAATACCAGTCAGCCATTCCCATCGCCGCTTTCAGGTACTTTGGATCCTTGGTCTCCCTATACGTCATCGTATATCCATAGATCGCCCAGGCCTGACCACGCGCCCAGGTTGAATTATCTGCATAGCCCTGTGCTGTTTCTTTCGCCAGCACTTTGCCTGTTATAGTATCATAACAGATCACGTGATAGGAACTATAATCTTTTCTGAACTGATTTTTCAATGTATTATCCGCATGGGTGATCGCGGTGCGATAGTAAGAACTGTCACCTGTCACTTTCGTTGCAAAGAATAATAATTCCAGGTTCATCATATTATCAATGATCACGGGAAAATAATACATCTGCTGACCATGCCATGACTTGAATGCATTCCATGATTTGATACAACCAACACGTTTATCAAATCGTGTGCTTAACGACTTTGCTGCCTGCACGAGATAATCTTTGTAGCGGGTATCACCGGTCAGCCGATACGCATTACCAAAACTGCAATACATCATAAAACCCAGATCATGATGCTCAGTGAAATCTTTCAAAGGTTCCAGCTTCTCTGTCCAGCGGATGGCCTGTGCTTTCATCGCCGGATCTTTACTGAATTCATATGAATACCAGAGACTGCCCGGAAAGAATCCCGGTGTCCAGTCGTACATATTGGTCGCGACCAGCTTTCCCTCTGCATTGGTCGTACGGGGGAATACGCTGTCTCCTTTCACATCCTTCAACATCAGGTTGATCTGCCTGCCTGCAAACTGAAGATTCTGCTGTATAAAAGCCTCTTCATTGTTGCTTTTCCGGAATGCCATCAACACAATACACAGGACTGCAACAGCCCCAAAAAACCTTTTCATCATCAGTTTTGCTTTTGTTATTTACTTTGTTTTCCTGAATACAATCCGGTGATTGCCTTCAGTGCTTTTATTACGGATCTTTAGTTGGATACGATATACTACAGGAGGCCAGCTTTCCAGTAACCGGCTATCTTTCACCGGCACCTCTTCTATTTCCAGGTCAAACTGCTTCGGATCGAACTCCATCCGGAGATCTGTAATCCCGGAAACAAGCCTTACTACTCCCTCTTTTGTTTTCGCAGGCACTGCACTCGTCATAAAATGTAAAGCACTGTTTCCGTTATTGGCCATCAGCTGATATTTGTCAGTGATCGTGAACGATTCATTTCTCTTCAGTTCATAGACGCGATCCCATTTCTTCACCTGTGCTGCTTCAGGATAAGCCGCAGCGATATCCAATTGAAACCTTGCTGTTGTTTTTGTATTAGTGAAGGAAACATTCTTCGCCTTATATTTTGCACCATCTTTCTGTTCCACACCATTGATAAAAGGAACATTATGATAGGTTGACCGCATTGTCCAGATTGTATATCTCTCCGGTCCGAATGTTTGCCTTGTATAGGTTTCGCTGCCGATATCGATCAGGAATGGCTTTCCATCATAATACAGCACACAGGTGCCGACATCATTGTGATTATGACTTTCATCATTGTGCCCTGCCAATGCAGAAAAATAAAATCCTTTTGAGGATCCCTCCTGGTCTCTTGCCACTGCAATACCGGTTTCCTTCATCCACGCATACGCCATAAAAGGCTGAGCAGCCTTACCGTCAACAATCTCCTTTACTGTAAAAAGGTTTCTGAAACCACCATACATATTCTCCACAGGCGGCATCGTGTCCCATTGCTGTTGCCTTGCCAGCCACGAACCGAAATACTGCAACTGAGAATCCTTCACTGCCTTCCCATAATGATAAACCAGTGAAGCATCTCCTTTGATCTTCGCAGCGGCATCAGCATAATTCAGATACCAGGAACTGTCGATGTACGCCTTACAATAATAACTCCCGATATTCCTGATCAGCGGCTTATCGAAAATATCAACCGCGCCTTTGGTAGCGGTTTGTAACAATGATAAATAGTTATACAACATCCCTCCCGCGTGCGACCAGTATGCAGGACCTTCTTCACAACCACCATCTTCTTTATAGTAATTAATGAACTGATCGGCAGAACGCATCGTCTTATAGATCCCATCAGCCCGTTTTGCCGGATCATCTTCCACCAGCAGGATCGTGGTAAGCATGTTATAGTTCAACCAGATGTTCCAGTTATTTACCAGTCTTTTCTTTCCGTCCAGGGCCATCCACCAGAAATCGTTTCTTGTATAGAATGGTTGCAGCACTCTTCTATCGATCTCCTGTTTGATGCGTGGAGAGATCAGTTTGCTATGCTTATCAAATTCGTCTTTAAATAAATGATAGGTCCACGCCATTACATTTACCGTGATACCGGTTCCCAATTCAATCACCGGTTCATTGATATCCGGCAAACCCGCACCTGCTTTCTGCAGGTTCAGACTTGCGGAAATAGACCAGCTTGTAATATCACACACATGCCATACACCGTTGATCAATTGTGGAATGAACCGACCTTTCCCTTCTGCGAGTTCCGCGAATGCCAGTTTGCGTATCGCCGTCAGGTTAGTATTGTACACATCCTCCATGACTCTCCTATTACCTGACTTTACAAATTCGAGGTAAGAAGTGGCGGGTACCACTTTCCACACAAAACCCAACGCCTCTTCGCCGTCCTTTATTAAATGTGCACGATAAACAGGATTGATGGATTCCCACTTCGCACGATCGGTATAGCGGGGAAATTGTTCATCGAGTTTCTCCACGGAAAGATTTCGCGCGAGCAGCTCTTTGCTATGTGCACCGGCCAACCAGTTACGGTCAGCCTGTGCAAAAGCATGGAAGAAGAGACCTATATGAGAAAACAACAAGAAAAGGATACGCATGTGCGTGGAATTTTCGGATCGGGGTTTTACATCGTTGACCAAACTTCATTTTTGATGATCGTAGGTTCCCGCAGATCAACGCAGATCAAGCGCAGATAACGCAGATAAGCGTCTAAACTTGAAAATCAATCTGCGTTATCTGCGGGAACCTTACGCCATTCGTCTTTCTACCAATTCGGGTTCTGACTCAAATTCGGGTTCAACCCCGTTTCATTCGTCGGGAATGGCCACCAATAATCACGATTCACATTGAAGCTTCTACGTGATGCGTCCTGGACAATCACGAAACCATTGGCATCTTTCGGAGCAGTGGATGGGAACTGGTGGTCAGGGAAAACTTTAGAACCTTTGACAGTTTTAGGCAATTCGATCTCGGCTGTTTTCCAGCGGATCAGATCCCAGTAGCGGAACTCGCCTTCGAAAGCCAGCTCTACTCTTCTTTCACGCCTGATCTCTTCCAGCATGTTGAGGCCGTTGGCTGTCACAAATGTATTGGTCAGCTTTGGCATGCCCACACGCGCGCGGATCAGGTTAATCGATTTATCGAGATCTTCATCAGAGATAGAACCATTGATCTCATACTTTAATTCAGCATAGTTCAGCAGCACTTCACCAAAGCGGAAAATGATATGGTGATTAAAACTTTGCTGTGAAGCCCAGTCCTGCGATGTCGCATACTTGCGGATCTTGTAACCGGTTGGCGCCGTATTGAATGTTGGCACCCACATAGCAGTGAAGCCCCAAACACGTTTATTGAATACGGTCATCGCGATACGCGGATCACGGTTAGTGAACTCCGCCATTGAGCTATCCTGGTTTGCCTGCAGTGGTGATTTACCAAGTGGCAGACCATCGCGATAGAGATAGGCATCCATCATTGCACGGGTGGCGGTCACCACACCCACGTCAAGGAACTGACGAGTATAGTTATGTTCAGAAATGCTGTTCGTCGCATTCACACCATATATTCTTGCCAGGATATTTTCCCTGTTAGCCGCACCGTTGCCTGCGTACTGGAACAGGTAAAAATAAGAACTGTCAGGAACGGCAGTGTAACGGAAGACACTGTGATAATTCAGGTCGATCAGTGACTGGGTGGCAGTCATTGAATGTGTAAGATGTTTGGCTGCATTGCCAAGGTTATGATACTTGTTACGCGTTCCTTCCATCAAACCCATTCTTGATTTCATTGCCCACGCAGCATTCCTTGTAATACGGCCATACTCTGCAGCCGGTAATGCTGAAGCGAGTGGCAGGCCGGCCGCAGCGGAATCAAGATCGCGGTACATAGTGTCCAGCACGATCTCCCGGTTTGTTCTGTGTGGTGTAGCCAGTGTATCGAATACGTCGAACGTACGCAATAACAATGGCACATCTCCGTATCTCTTCACAAGTTCGCTGTAAGCAAATGCGCGGAAGAAATAGGCTTCTGCACGATAGCGGCGCACGCGAGCAGGATCATCTGTAACCTGAACAGATTTTTCGAGGATCGTATTTGCTTTCCTGATCAGGCTGTATGGAATCGAGAATGCGTTATCAGTAACAGGGACGGTACGTGTACCGTCGCTGATCGGATTCGGAGCGGAACCATAGCCATCGTCTGCCCAGATCGCATTTACGTTATTGGAGATCACCGGCAGTGCCTGGTAAAGTTCATTACATGCCAGTACGAGATCATTGGACGTTTTCCAGAAACCGGCATCGGTTATGGTCGACTCGGGAAGAAGATCCAGCTTCTTGCTGCAACCAGCAAGACCAGCGATCACGACACCCCCGATCAATAATTTATTTATAAGACGTTTGTTCATTGTAATTCTTTTTTTAGGTCTTAGAATGTGAGATTAACACCGAAAGAAATTGTTCTGAAGAAGGGATACTGCCATGCAGCATTATCAGGTGTTTCAGGATCGAATGCTGTTTTCAGCCACATCTGGCTTACTTCCCACAAATCCTGTCCGGCGAAATAGATCTTCGCATTCGTTAAACCTGCTTTGCGGATCCACTGCTGAGGCAGGTTATAACCAAGCTGAACATTCTTCAGGCGCAGATAAGCACCATTCATTACCCAATGAGAAGAGCGGAGTGTGTTTTGCGCGCCGCCGATGAACATTCTTGGGAAACGGGCATTCTGGTTATCTGGCTTCCAGTAATCCAGGTTGTAATCCATTGGCACGATCCAGCTTGATGTATATGGATACAAGGTTGTCGGATCAACAAACAGTTTACGCTCGCCAACTCCCTGGAACATTGCAGAGAAATCAAATCCTTTGTAGCTGAATCCGAAATCAAAACCATAGCTGTAACGCGGAGTGGAATTACCCAGGTTCACGAGATCACCATGATCAGACAAGCGGCCAAGACCGGCATTGATCTTTCCATCTTTATTGACGTCAATATATTTGATATCACCTGCACCTACCGCAGAACTGAATGTTGGATTTGCAGCAACATCAGCCGCATCACGATAGTAACCTGCCGCCTGGTATCCATACACTGTATTCAAAGGCATGCCTTCGATGATACCGTTGATACCAGGAATGATCGCTGTTTGTCCGTTATAGCTGATCACTTTGTTCTTGCTGTCTCCGATGTTCGCGTTTACATAATAAGAGAAGTCTTTACCGATACGATCTCTCCAACCGATGCTGAATTCCCAACCTGTCGTCTTCATATCAGCAACGTTATATGTCCCTGTTGCAATACCAATGCTACTGGAGATCTGGATCGGCGCAAGCATGTCATCATTGCGTTTTACGAAGTAATCCGCAGAGATGTTCAGGCGATTGTTGAGCGCAGCGATATCGATACCCACATCAGAGGTGGTGATGGTTTCCCATACTTTATCAGGAGAAGCGAGACGGCCCTGGTAGTAAGAACGGTTTCTTACACCATTGAAAGGATAAGGCTGACCAGCGGTCAACAATGCAATGTATGCATAGTTATCACCCTGGAAACCGTCTGAGTTACCCAGTTTACCCCATGAACCACGGAGTTTGAATTCATTGAAGAAAGGCAGTGCATTGCGGAACCATTCTTCCTGCGCCATTCTCCAACCCACTGAAACGGATGGGAAGTTTTTCCAGCGATTCACCGGAGCAAGTTTGGAGCTACCATCGTGACGATAGTTTGCTTCAAACAGGTATTTATTGCGGAACGCGTAGTTAAAACGACCGAAATAAGATTCCAATCCCCAGGTATCGATCGTTTCAGAAGCCTGATACTGGAGCGGGTCGCCCGTGTTCAGGGTAAAGAAATCATTCGTTGCAAGGTTGGCCGCTCTGCCCGACGTTTGATCGATGCGCTCATCTTCATAAGCATAACCGCCCATCACATGGAAATCATGATCACTACCGAGCTTCCAAACATAATCACCGATCAGCTGGATATTATCCGACGTGATCTTGTATTCTGTTTTGGTATAAGAGTTCGGGTTGTTCATGTAGCTTCCGATACCGGTCAGGTTATAACGCGGAATGGTACGGATCGCAGAAGTGGTTGTACGAACACCCAGTCTTGGACTATATGTAGCAGAAAGCGTCAGCCCTTTTACGATGTCCTTTGCTTTCAGTGCGATCTGTGCATTGCCTTCATTTTCTTTCACCGCGCCTGTGCCGCCTTCTTTCAACAAAGAATAAGCAAAGTTTCCGCTGTTATCATTGATATAACGGTCAGTTGTACCCGGGAAGAATGTTGGATACAGCGTACGTGTTGTATACAGGTTGGAGAAGATCCTTGCGTTACCAACGCTTGGAGAAAGTGTATTGCTCTGACGGAAAGCCAAACGTGCGTCAAGGCTCAGGATCTTGGAGATCGCGAGTGAGTAGTTGAAACGTGCGTTGATCCTTTCAGTCTTGTCCGGTCCGAGGGTGAACACACCCTGTTGCTTGTAATAACCGGTTGAGAAGAAGAAGTTATCACGGGCACCGCCGCCACGCATGGAAACGTTATGATCCCACATCGGAGATTGATCACGAAGGATCAGGTCTGTTTGATCAAGATCATAAAAATAGAGGTAGTCACTACCGCTTGGATTAGGTACGAAGTTGATATCCGGATTTTTCATCCATTCGATCTGCTCAGCGGTATAACCGGCAGCCTGTCCGGCATTGATCCTTGACTCATTCGCCATTTCAGCTTCCTGCCATGAATGAAGGCGACCGGGAACGTTACTTGGGCGCATGCTGGCATACTTGCCATTATAATTAACCGTCACTTTGCCGGATGTACCGCGTTTGGTGGTCACCAGTACCACACCACCCGCAGCGCGTGCACCATAAATAGAAGCAGCGGCGGCATCTTTCAGGATGCTGATATTTTCGATATCGTTCGGGTTAACAGAGATAAGGCTTCCGGGAGCACCATCCACGAGTACAAGGGGCGGTGAGCCGTTCACGGAAGAGAATCCCCGGATCTGAAGATTGTATCCTTCACCACCGGGCGTACCGTTATTTCTTGTTACGGTCACACCGGGAGCGACGCCCTGCAGCGCGGCCATTGCATTGGCAACAGGACGGTCTTCAATCTTTTTCTTATCAACCGTTCCAACCGCACCCGTCAGGTTAACGCGTTTTTGCGTACCATACCCTACTACTACAACATCAGAGAGTGTTCCTGATTTGGCGGCAAGCGATACAGCGATCTGTGCTCCGCTTCCTACAAGAACGTCTTTACTTTCAAAACTTACACTGGAAAATTGCAGTACCTGTCCGGCTGCTGCATTAATGGAAAATTCACCGGCTTCATTGGTGGTGGTTCCACCGGCATTGTCTTTAATAGTTACGGATACACCGGGAATCGGCTTACCGGCTTCGTCTGTGACCTTACCTGTTCTTTGCGACTGGGCAAATGTGAGAACAGACGAGATCATACAGGCCATCAGAAAGAGCGGCCATCTCAGCCGTTGGCTGAGGCGGGCAATTGGCAATCGCGTCATAGCAGTTGTTTTTATTTAATAGAAATTGGTGGCTGTGAAAGACGGGCTCTCATATTCCTGTTTTTCATCGCCTTTACAAATATGAATGCTGAACAAAAAAACTGGGGGGAGTATCATAAAAGACTAAGGGGAAAAACTTAAAGGGTTGCTAGCGTGTTGATTTTCAATTGAGCTTTTGGGATTATCAATCTTACAGACTGGCGTAGAAGGAGCGCGGCGAACGCAACGGTACGCGGAGGACACGGCGAAAACAGTTGTAGAAGATATTTTATTTCGCCGCGTCCTCCGCGTACCGTTGCGTTCGCCGCGTTCCTTAATACGCCAGTCTATTTATCACCCGCATCAACCCGTATAACCGGGTTCTTCTTTTTTAAATTTTCCACCCCCACGGCACTCACCGCCGTATTCCAGCAGTAAACATTCTTCAAAGCCGGAAGCGAAGCAAGAACAAGCAGCCCCCTATCATCCACTTCAGTGTTGACAATATTTATATACTCCAGGTTTTTCAGCGCCTGTAAAGAAGCCATTCCCGCGGAACTCACCACCGTTCCGCTGATATTCAACCGAACCAGGTTCTTCAATTTCCCCACCTGCCCCATCGCTTCGTCGGTCACCGCTGTATTATCCAACCTCAGCCAAACAATATTTTCCGCCAGTTCCGCCAGCAACGCCGCTTTCGCATTATCAAATGCCGGCACATTGATCGCACTTACTTCCAGCAGGTGTTTTTCTTTCGCCACCGGCGAAACGATCATTCCCAAAGCGCGGAGCTTCTCCACTGCATCTTTACCGGGCTCCGACGGATTCAGTTCAAACACTTTTGACAATACTTCCTGGCTTGCCGTATCTGCTCCACCACTTCCAAAAGAAGCCAGCACCGGCTTGATCTTTTCATCCGCCGCCAGCTCCTTTACCTTCTTTTTAGTATCGGCACCGGTTCTGATCCACCAGCCGATGAGTTCGATCTCCTCTTTGGTTAATTGAGGCTGATCTTTCGGTGGCATGCGTTTATCATCTTCCATCGGAAGCAGCAGGCGTTTCATCAGTTCGCTGGCGTCTGCATTTCCCGGCTGGATGACCGCTCCGTGCTTTCCGCCTTTGAACAGTAATTTCTCCTCATCCATCCGGAGAGAGCCTTTTACTTTTTTAGAGCTGTGGCAGTCATAACATTTAGCGCTAAAGATCGGCTGGATGATATCTGTATAAAGAACAGCTTCATTCACATCGGTGATCGGCTTTGGCGCAACAGAAGAATCTTTCTTTTCCTCTATCCCCAACCAGCCGGCAAAAGGTTGCGGCATTCCTGCCGTGAGATAATCTTCACCATGGGTCATATTACCACCAAGATGACCGGTTAATATTAATAAGATAAAAATAGAACCGAGGAGTATACGATAGGGTTTTGTGGCTTTATTCAACAAACCGTAGCGTTTCTTGACCAACCAGGAAATGCCGGAAAGCAGCGCCACACCAATTCCCATCCATTGATGCAATTGCAATGTTTTTTCTTCGTATCCGCCCTCTTTGCTGAGAAACCAGCCAAATAGACAGGATATCACCGCACCAAAGAAACCCGCGATCAGGCAGATCTCGATGGCATGTTTCAGCAAGCCCGGCTGCTTCTGCTTCCAGGCAACGATCTCAAGGATGAAGGCAACGAAGAGTATTCCTATAGGTAAATGAACAACAACCGGATGAAAGTGGCCGAGGTAGTTCATCCAGTCTTGAACGATGTTCAGAAGTGGCATCTTAAGTCAAAATTCAAAAGTAAAAATTAAAAACCAGTTTCATTGTGAAGGCAAAACTCAAAGTTCTAAGTACCATTTTTTAATTTTTACTTTTGAACTTTGACTTAAAATTTTCAGACTCTTTCAAGTTTAATGGGGTAAGTCCCGTCTGCCATCCACTGACAGATGTATAAGTTCTTGTCATCGTCCACGCATACATCATGACAATGTTTGAATATCGGGGCAGCCTGCATCATCAGTTCCGGCTCGTCTTTACCTTTCTTATATACAGGTTTTGTCCCTCCGGGATTTGAGACCACTTTGTTATTCTTATCCAGGATCATGACAAACCCGGAGTTCATCGTCAGCATATGATGCTTCAAAGCCGAATAACAAACACCTGTATAAATGTTTTCACCATCGATCACCGGGCGGCTCATATAGGCGCCGGGCAGATAGATGGAATCAAGATATTTTCCGTCGAGCGTAAACCGTTTGAAATTATTTTTTACCCGATCGGTACAGATCAATACAGGATTGGCCGGATCACGCGTGTCTAATGCTACTCCATGCGCCTGTTTGAATTTATCGTCTTTGATAAAGCTGTCACCGCCGAACTTGCGGATGAACTCTCCTTTCGGGCTGTATTGCAATATATATTGAGAGCCGTATCCATCCGCGATATAGATATCTCCATTCGGACCGATGGCGGTTTCCGTTGGCATAAAGCGATCACAGTCTTTATATTCCCCAATGAACTTCGGATGCCTGATCGTCAGCAGGATCTTTCCGTCAAGTGTGGTCTTGTATACTTCACCCAGATCATAATCGGTAATATACAGGAACTCTTCACCATTGGCGTTGTGTAAAGTCAATCCATGACCGCCCGGAAACTGGCTGCCCCAGCTATCCAGCAATTTGCCGGATTTATCATAAATGAGAATATTATTCTTCGTTTCATTTGTGATCATGATGAGGCGCTTGCGGCTGTCCATCACCATTTCATGACAATCTTTTACAGGATGCACGCTCTTATCGAGCATTCCCCATTCGCGATTGACGCGGTATCTGTAATCACCATGACCAATGATCTCTCCCTTGCGTGATTGCGCGCTGATGATGTTGAATACGGAAGGGATAGCAAGCGCAGCACTGGCAGCGAGGGTATTTTTCAGGAAATCTTTTCTTTTCATAAACAAGTTAGTTTGAGACGAAGAGAAGGGATAGATGTTTGAAAGTTTAATAGTTTAACAGTTAAATGCAACATAAAACAGTTAAACCCTTAAACTTTAAAACTTTTAAACTATCCCTCCTAGGCCAGTATCCCCTTAACCACTTCCCCTGCCACATCCGTCAACCTATACCGGCGTCCCTGGCTTTTATATGTAAACTTCTCATGATCGATTCCCATCAGGTGCAGCATCGTTGCCTGGAAATCGTGTACATGCACTTTATCTTTTACAATATTATGTGCGAAATCATCTGTTTCTCCATACACCATTCCATTCTTCACACCGCCACCGGCCATCCAGATCGTATACGCTCCAGGATGATGATCACGGCCAAATTCTTCCTGTGTCAACTTGCCCTGGCAAAAACTTGTTCTGCCGAACTCGCCGCCCCATACTACCAACGTATCATCCAGCAGGCCACGTTGCTTCAGATCTTTTACCAATGCAGCGGAAGCCTGGTCTGTCTGGCGTGTTGCTTTCTGAATGCCCGAAGACAAACGGCCATGGTGATCCCAACCCAAATGATATAACTGAATAAAACGAACATCCTTTTCAGCAAGCCTGCGCGCCATCAAACAATTATAAGCATAGCTGCCTGGGGTTTTTACATCAGGGCCATACATATCCAGGATATGTTGTGGTTCATTGCTAAGATCCGCGATTTCCGGAACGGCCATCTGCATCCGATATGCCATTTCATATTGATTGAGACGGCTGTCGATCTCCGGATCCTGCCATTTATCTTTCTGCAACAAATTAAATTCGCGGATAAAGTTCAACGCACGCCGGCGATCCACTTTCTCCACTCCATCCGGAGAGGAAAGATACAATACCGGATCTTTGCCGGACATGAACTGCACGCCCTGGTGATGCGAAGGCAAAAAGCCATTGCTCCACGCGAGGTTACTGATCGGCTGATCACCACCTCCTTTTGATACCATGACAATAAAAGAAGGGAGATTATTATTCAGGCTACCCAAACCATAACTGATCCAGGATCCAATACTCGGGCGGCCGCTTAACTGGTTACCGGTTTGTGTAAAGATCACCGCAGGCTCATGATTGATCTGCTCCGTGAACATACTTTTTACCACACAGATATCATCGACAATACCAGCGGTATGCGGAACAAGATCGCTGAAGTAAGCACCATTTGCTCCATACTGCTTAAAAGTAGCGGCTGGTGCTGCCAATGGAAATCCATTCTGATTGGATGTCATCCCCGAAACCCTTGCTGTTCCCAATACACTCGCAGGAATTTCCTGACCATGCATCTGGTACAACTTCGGCTTATAATCAAACAACTCCATTTGCGATGGGCCTCCACTCTGGAACATATAGATCACACGCTTCGCCTTCGGCACAAAATGCGGATTCACGAGCGGCTGATTTTCATCGCCACCGGCTGCGCTCGCCAATACCTGCTTCACCACCTGCTCACCGGGATTCTTACAACCAAGCATCGTTCCCAACGCGATACTACCCAGTCCCAAAGCAGAACCACGCAGGAAATCTCTACGGCTCTTCTCAAACGCGAATTTTTGTAAGTCGTCCATAATAGAGAATGTTTAGCACGAATGGCCGCGAATGTTCACGAACACATTCACTGCTTTTCGTCGTTACTAATATCTTAAAGGTTTTATCAAAAACTGTTCAACATAATATTCCAGTACCAACCTATAAATCGCTATTCGCGAACGTTCGCGGCCATTGGCGTGCTATTCGCGTTATTTTCGCGTAATAAACTCATCCGTATTCAACAGCGCCATCACCACATCAACGTAAGCAGCCGTTTGCTCTGCTCCTCCTTTCAGTTGCGCGTTTGCATTCCCGATAGAAAGGATCTTCTTCGCTTTTGCCGGTGTTTTTTTATACATCGCGATCTCTTCGTCGTACATTTTTTTGAGCAACGCCGTTTCCTTTGCGTCAGGTTTACGGCCGGTAACGAGGCGGAAGCCATAGATCAGTTGATCGCCTGGAGTTGAACCACCTTCTGTCATCATTCTTCCGGCAATGAATTTGGAAGCTTCAATAAATGTCGGGTCATTCATCATCGCCAAAGCCTGTAATGGAGAGTTTGAAACAGAACGCTTTACCGTGCAGAAGTTCCGGTCAGGCGCATCGAAGATCAGCATGAATGGAGGCGGACTGGATCTCTTTACGATCGTGTAAATACTTCTGCGGAAAAGATCTTCGCCTTCTGATTCCTTATACACATATCTCCAGGCTTTATCACTCAGGGCATCCCATAAACCGGATGGCTGATACGGATAAACACTCGGTCCTCCTATTTTGGAAGAAAGCAAACCACTTATCGATAATGCATTATCCCTGATCATTTCTGCAGGCATCTTGTACCGGGAACTTCTCGCCAGCAGCATATTCGCAGGATCTTTTTCCAGCATTTCTTTTGAGATCACCGATTGCTGGCGATACGTCGCACTCATCAGGATATACTTCTGCATCTTCTTTGTATCCCAGCCTTCGTCCCGATATTTGATAGAAAGATAATCGAGCAGTTCAGGGTGAGAAGGCATGTCTCCCTGGTTACCGAAATCATCAGAAGTCTTGACCAGACCACGACCGAAATACATTTCCCAGATATGATTCACCGCGATACGTGAAGTAAGCGGGTTGTCTTTCAGGAAAAACCATTTCGCCAAACCAAGCCTGTTCTTTGGAAGATCAGCAGGGAATTTCAAAATGGATGCGGGTGTGGAAGGCTGCACTTCATCACCATAACTATCATATACACCTCTTTGCAAT
The DNA here is from genome assembly GCF_022012415.1 of Terrimonas ginsenosidimutans. GTDB lineage: Bacteria > Bacteroidota > Bacteroidia > Chitinophagales > Chitinophagaceae > Terrimonas_A > Terrimonas_A ginsenosidimutans. The sequence continues at coordinate 81,419 of NZ_JAKLTR010000016.1, read as the reverse complement.
AAGTAGCTTTTACGTGGCGTGGGAAGATCTCCCATTACCATCACTTCCTGCGTGGAATCGTATACGTCTGCCAATTCCTTTCTCGCCAATTGCAATTCATCCAGGGGTAATGCATCAACCGGTTTATTCTTTACACTGAATGATGCGGCGGGATTCGCATAGAGATAGGCTGCTTCCGCTGGATTGATCGCCTGATTGAACAGGTAGAACTGATCGATCTGACCACCTTTCATGGTTCGCTCCAGTACTCTTGCGCCAAATGAAAGACCGCTGAACCAGTAGATCTTATGTATGTTCGGATATGATTTGATATTCTTCTTCAGGTTATCATACTCGACATTCATGGCAACGGGTTTGCCATCCAGGTAGATCTGCACACCTTTTGCGCTGCTGCTTCCATCATAACTCACGGCCACATGATACCATTTATTGGAATCGAGCGCCTGCTTTGTTTCGATACTGATCGCATCATGCGGGAAGGCATGCATCAAACGGAAATTGATCTTGTTTTGCTTCAGGATCATATCATAACCCTGGAAACCATAACGCCTCGGGTCACTATGATGCAACACGGCAACATCATCGTATTTCTTTGGCACCTTTAGCCAAAGGCTGAAAGAAAAAGGATTATATCTCTCGAAATAACCAACCTTGTAGGGAGGGAAATTCACGATCGTTTCTTCATCGAGTTCCAGGCTTTCCCCTGATACACCTTTGGCTGATCTGCCATTTTTGTATTGAGCGGAAAGAGCCGGTTGAATAGCGTTACGCATTGCAGGAACAACTTTAGGTTCTTTATCTGCATAACGTAGCTGTTCAACCTTATCAAACGAAAGCGAAGCGATCACTTTCTGATCGAGCGCCTGCTGTACTGAAGGCGTAGATGTAACGGCTGTTTTTGCCTCCACTGACCGGATCAATTGTTTGATAGAGTCGATCTTAAAATCCGTTTTCTTATCAGTAAGCATCAAGGTTGGACCGGGCACAATGCTTTTGTCACCGCTGTAGTTTGAACTGCCTAATTCGTTTGTGCTGTTGAAGAAGGCATATAGCGAGTAATAATCTTTCTGGCTGATCGGGTCATATTTATGATCATGGCATTTTGCGCAGCTGACTGTCAATCCCATCAATGCCGTTCCCAGGGTATTCGTCCGGTCAACCACATACTCCACGCGGAACTCTTCGGGCAGAATGCCGGCTTCTGAGTTTTGTTTCTGATTCCGGTTAAAGCCTGTAGCGAGGATCTGCTCTTTCGTGGCGTTAGGCATCAGGTCACCTGCAAGCTGCCAGGTGATGAACTGGTCAAAGGGCATGTTCTGGTTATAGGCTTTGATCACCCAATCACGCCAGGGAGAAGCGTCGCGGTGTTTATCATCGAGGTAGCCATGACTATCAGCAAACCTTGCCACATCCAGCCAGTAAGCCGCCATGCGTTCACCGTATCTTGATGATTGCATAAAGCGATCCACCATCTTCTCATATGCGTCAGCGGAATTATCCTTCAGGAATGCGTCAATCTCGGCAATAGCGGGAGGAAGACCCGTAAGGTCAAAACTCACGCGGCGGATCAGGGTTTCTTTATCTGCTTCCGCAGAAGGTGCGATGCCCTCTTTTTCAAGCCGTGCCAGCACAAACCTGTCAATATCATTTTTGACCCAGGCTTTTTGCTTTACATCAGGCAATTCATTTTTCACCGGAGCAACAAACGCCCAGTGAGGTTTATATTTAGCACCCTGGTCGATCCATTTCAGCAGGGTTGCTTTTTCTTCTGTAGTAAGGCTAAGATGCGATGCAGGGGTCGGCATCATGTAGGTTTGGTCATCGCTCAGGATGCGATGAGCTACTTCGCTTTTGGAAATGTTTCCGGCATTGATGGCATAGAGCCCGCTTTCAGCTTCTTTATTATAAGCAGCTTTTGGATCATCCAGCCGAAGGTCACCTTTCTGCTTGGCGGCATCCGGACCATGGCAACTGAAACATTTATCAGAAAGGATTTTCTTGACATGAATATTATAGTCGAGGTCTTCAGGCAGGTTGTCCATGGCAGTCTGTACATCCGCCGGGATGGCCAGCGACGTGGATGTGGCAAGTTTTCCGATCGCGAAAACAACCGCAAACAAAATAGCACCCGCTAACAGGGCTTTGTTTAATCGCATTTTCATTTTCTATAATATTTTCGGAGCCAGCTGACCAGGAAGAATGGATCAGGCTGGTCGTTCCCCCGCCTTATCTCATGCATTTTTCAACTGGCTATCGCAATCGCATTTTGGAAGAATTGTGTTGGAAAAGTAAATCAGAGTCCCTTAATGCCTTGCACTACAAATATGGTCGTCTATCTCCGAAGTTAAGGGGGATAATCTTAAATATCTAGGGGGATTTCCTTAAAAGGCTCAGAGTCATACGATTTTGGTGTATATATTTATGTCGCAACCCCGGAACCATGATTTACCGGATCGTTGGAATGAATGAGATCGGTGTACTACAAGATGTAAGATATTTTTTTGATCTGAACAGCAGTCGCATTGATCCCTACGATCCAATAGATCCCCGTTCCGCCAGCGGCAACGAATTGCTACAACACACCGAACATGCGAAGGCTCCTACATATTACTACACTCCTCCTTTTCTCCGTGATCACGGCCTGTGCACAGCAGCCGTCATTTCACCATCTTACTGTTGAGAACGGGCTTTCACAAAATGCCGTACTCGCCATCTCGCAGGACAGCCAGGGATTTATGTGGGTGGGTACATCTAACGGGCTGGACCGCTTTGATGGCTACCGCTTTAAAGTTTATCAGTCGCGGCCAAACGACAGCACTACACTCAGCAGCAACAATCTCCTCTCGCTCCTTAACGACTCCAGAAAGAACCTGTGGATCGGAACGAATAACGGGTTGAATAAATACCTGCCCGGGCCAGACCGGATCAAACGGATCAATACGACGGACAAAAAGCAACTGATGTATCATTGTCTTTACGAAGACAAAAAGGGTAATGTTTGGGCGGGAACAAATAAAGGGCTTTATAAAATCAATACGGTAGCGGGCGACAAGCCAGAGATCTTCGATTTTGCCGGTACCGGCAAGCCCGACTCCTGGGGAATTCGTGCGATCCTGGAAGACCGCAGCGGAAATTTCTGGATAGGTACTACAACCGGTTTGTTCCGCCTCAGTAAATCGGGAAGTACAACAGAATTGACGTCATTTTATCATGACCCTAAAAACCCGAATTCCATCAGCAGTGATTTCATTACGGCCATTGAAGAAGACCGCCAGGGACGCATTTGGGCCGGCACGCACATGAATGGTCTTAACCAGTATGATTCGCGCAGCAATCTGTTCAAACGGATACAGCATCAATCCTCCGGCCAGTCCATCATTAATAACAACATCCGCAAGATACTCGTAGATAAGGAAGGCCGGCTTTGGGTGGGTACCCAGGAAGGCATCAGCCTGATCGACCAGGAAGGAAAACTATTGCAATCCTTTCAACAGGATGATAACAATCCTGAAAGCCTCAGCCAGAACAGTGTTCACTGCCTTTATGAAGATAACAGCGGGAATATGTGGGCAGGAACTTACTTCGGTGGCCTGAACTTTACTTATGCCGTAAACACACAATTCTCTGTGCTGAAGAAAAAGGACCAGCCCGATTTCCTGAATAATAATGTTATCAGCAGCATTGTTGAAGACGAAAAGAAAAATCTCTGGATCGGTACGGAAGGTGGCGGTTTGAATTATTATGACAGAGCAACCGGAAAGTTCCGGGTTTACAAACACTCCCCGACCGATCCGGGTTCCCTGGGTTCTAACCTGGTCAAGATCGTCTACCGCGACTGGCAGGGCCAGATCTGGGCGGGTACGCACGGCGGAGGACTGAACCTGTTTGACCCCGTAAAGAATGAGTTCCGCAGATTTCTTTTCAAGCAAAATGATGCGGTTCTACTAAATGAGGAAGTCCTCAGCGTCTTTGAAGACGGCAAAGGACGGTTTTGGGTTGGAACAACATTCGGCATCAAACTCTTCAATAAGATCCCCCAGGGACTTGAACCCGTAAACAATCCCTTCACTGCGAGGGCTCCTTTTAACAGCACGGCCAATGCATTTTTTGAAGATGATAAACATCGTTTATGGGTCTGCACTTCGGACGGCCTCTATTTACTCGAAGGAGATCAGTTCCGCAAGATCTCCGGTGACCTGGTCAATTGCATACAGCAGGATAAACAGTCACAGGTATGGTTCGGCATACAACAAGGCGGCCTTGGCCGGTACGATGAACAAACACAGAAACCTGAGTATGTCAATCATAACGGGAAGATCAGCAACCGGAACATACTTGGCATACTGGAAGACAACCAGCAGAACCTCTGGCTCAGCAGCGATAACGGTCTATTTAAATTCAATCCGCGTCAGGATCTGCTGCAACTCTTTACTGCCAGTGATGGATTGGCCGGCAATGCATTCAACTATAACTCTTACTTCCGCGATAGCAAAGGAGAATTCTTCTTTGGGGGGTTCAACGGGATCACCCACTTCTTTCCGGACAGGATCCAGTCGAACCAAAAAGCCGGTAAGATGGCGATCACCGGCCTGAAACTCTTTAACCACACCATCGAACCGGGAGACTCCACAGGACTGCTAAAAGAAAATGCATCTTCTACTTCATCCATCACATTGAAGTATGACCAGAATGTTCTTTCCATAGAATTCGCGCTGCTCAATTTTATCAAGAGCAATAAAAACGCTTACGCCTACAAGCTCGAAGGATATGATAAAGATTGGCTGTATACAAATATCCCGACAGCAACATACACGAACCTTCCGTCTGGAGATTTTCGTTTTGTAGTAAAAGGCGCCAATAATGACGGGGTCTGGAGCGAGGTGATCAGCACCAGGGTAAGCGTTCTACCGCCATTCTGGCTATCGTGGTGGGCTTATTGTATCTACGCGCTCGCTATCGGCGGGATCGTGTTTGTGGTATTACGTTATTTCTTCCTCGGAGCGTTATTAAAAAAAGAAGAGGAGCTACACCAGGTAAAACTGAATTTCTTTACCAATATCTCTCATGAGATCCGCACGCACCTTACACTGATCATGGCGCCGGTGGAGCGCATCCTTGAAACCGAGGACACCAGCAGCTTTTTCAGGCAGCAACTGAATTCAGTAAAACAAAATGCTAACCGTCTGCTCAGATTGGTCAATGAACTAATGGATTTCAGAAAAGCAGAAACCGGTAATCTCAAACTAACCATTCACGAATATGATCTGATCCCGCTACTGGAAGAAGTATATGACAGCTTCCGGGATATAACGATCAAAAAAGGCATTACCACTTCCTTCCTTTATGAAGGCAGTTCACTGCCTCTCTATTTTGACAGAGAGCAACTGGAAAAGGTTTTCTTTAACCTGATGACAAATGCCATCAAGTTTACGCCGGAAAATGGTCATATCTGGCTGCAGGTAAAGGAAAGAGAAAAAGATGTGACTATTTCGGTTACAGATGATGGTCGCGGTATTGCCCCCGAGTACCTCGATAAAGTATTCACCAATTTCTTCCAGGTTGACGACCATGGTCATCAGAACACCGGATATGGTGTCGGTCTTGCGCTTTCCAAAACGATCGTAACGCTGCACAAAGGAGAGATCTCGGCAGAAAGCGGGACAGATGCAGCAACTGGTGACACCCGGACAAGCTTCAGCGTCACTTTGCAAAAAAGCAATAAGCATTTCACGCAGGAGTCTCTCAAAGGAGCAAGACAACTGCAGCATGATCAGCACGCAAAGCAAACCGGCCTTGCGATCAAACTACCTGAGTCAGGAACGGAAGTTTCTGCACGCCCCTCGATACTCATAGTGGAAGACAACCCCGAACTGAGGGCCCTGGTAAAGGAAACTTTCGGCAATCATTATCGCGTACTGGAAGCCCCTAATGGAGAGGATGCACTTGATCTTGCAACGACGCAACTACCTGACCTGGTTATCAGTGATGTAATGATGCCGAAAATGGATGGGATCGAATTCTGCTACCGGTTAAAAACAGATGAGCGAACGAGCCATATTCCTGTGATCCTTCTGACTGCAAAAACTACACAGAATGACCAGGTAACAGGTTTGGAAACAGGAGCAGATATGTATCTCACCAAACCATTCAGTACAAAAATACTTGAACTGAATGTCAGAAACCTTTTGGCCGCAAGAGAGAAATTGAAACAACTATTCCTTCAACAGGTAAGCACTTATACAGTAACTGCCAACGAACATCCTGCTAAAATAACCGCATTGAACTCAGTAGAACAGGAATTCCTGCAGAAGGTGATCCAGATCGTTGAAGAGAACATGGACAATCCCGATTTCGGCGTGGATATGCTTTCAAGAAAAGTAGCAATGAGTGCACCAGTGTTATACAAGAAGATCAAAGCTGTAAGCAAAATGTCGGTGAACGATTTTGTAAAATCATTACGCTTAAAAAAAGCAGCTCAGCTATTACAGGAAAAAAGATTAACCGTATATGAAGTGGCCTACGCCGTCGGTTACAGCGACAGAAAATATTTTAGCCAGGAATTCAAAAAACAATTCGGCAAAACGCCGAGTGAATATGCGCAGGGGAATGAAGGGACTGGTTCAGTTTAAAAAGTTTAAAAGTTTAACAGTTTAATGTTTAAAAGCTGTTCGTTCATGAGCAAGCCCCCAAAGCCTCTAAACTATTACAACTTTAAACTATTAAACCCTTAAACTATTAAACTTTTAAACTACCCATCCCCCCGCACTCCGTTGAACTTAAAACATATGAATAAGGTTATTTCGAATTACGACAAGACGCCACACATTTCTTTTGATTCCAACACGCTGTCCGTTGCACAGGGTTGGGAAAATGTAACAGCACTGATCAGGAAAAAGATTTCAGCAACGCCGGGCAAAAAGATCGTTGTGCTGGATTGCTACCAGGGAGTGAATGATGAAGAGATCATCTCTCACTTAAAACAGCATCTTGCCGGAGATCTTTACTTCACGGCCGACTATATGAAACCGGAAGAAGTCATCCGGGAAATGGTATTCCCTGATGTTACCAATGACGAAGTATTCGGTTATATGACGCGGCTGAACATGATCGATTTCTTTGATTCAAAAAAACTGCAACATGCACGTATGCTACTGAAGGAAAGCGAACATGAAACGGTTTACATATACGGACCCGGTGCTGCATTATTCGCAGATGCACCGGACCTCCTGCTCTATCTCGATATGCCCAGATGGGAAATCCAATTGCGGTTCCGAAAAAATCAGGTATCCAATCTCGGCGTAAATAATAGAACAGAAAAAGCATCGCTGCAATATAAGCAGGCGTTCTTTGTAGACTGGAGAGTATGCGACCGGCATAAAAGAACACTGATGAGTAAATGGGATTATGTCATTGACACAACCATCCCGGACCAACCAAAAATAGTAGATGGAACATCATTGAACGCAGCCATGCAGTCGGCAGTGAACAGACCTTTCCGCGTAGTACCATTCTTTGACCCCGGCCCATGGGGTGGCCAATGGATCAAAGAATATTGCGATCTCGACAGAAATGAAAAGAACTATGCCTGGGCATTCGATTGCGTTCCGGAAGAGAATAGCTTACTGTTCCGCTTCCGCGAGATCATCTTTGAGATCCCCAGCATCAACCTGGTATTTGCTCACCCGGTGAAACTACTGGGAGAAGCCGTACAGGCGAGGTTCGGAGATGAGTTTCCTATCCGGTTTGACTTTCTCGACACCATGCAGGGCGGAAACCTCAGCCTTCAGGTACATCCCTCCACAGAATACATCCGTGAACATTTCGGCATGAACTATACACAGGATGAGAGCTATTACATGCTTGATACCGGAGATGACGCAGTGGTGTATCTTGGCTTCAAAGACAATGTAGACCCTGATAAAATGCTGGATGATCTGCGAAAAGCACAAACAGAAGGGTACCATTTCGAAGCGACCGACTACACACAGGAATGGAAAGTAAAAAAACATGATCACGTGCTGATCCCGGCAGGCACCATTCACTGTTCCGGCAAGAACGCAATGGTGCTGGAGATCAGTGCCACTCCTTACATTTTCACATTCAAGCTATGGGATTGGGGACGTATGGGACTTGATGGAAAACCACGCCCGATCAATATCGAACGCGGAGCTAAAGTGCTCGACTGGACAAGAACGCCCGAATTCACCAAACGTGAACTCATCAATACAATTAAAACAGTGGCCGAAGGTGATGGATGGAAAGAAGAATATACGGGCCTGCACAAACGTGAATTCATCGAAACAAGAAGGCATTGGTTCAGCAAAACCGTTACACATCACACCAACGGAAGCGTGAACGTTTTGAATCTTGTTGAAGGTCGCGAAGCAATCGTGGAAAGTCCTGATAATTCTTTCGAACCTTTTATAGTGCATTACGCTGAAACATTTATCATTCCGGAAAATGTAAAAACATACACGATCAGGCCGCATGGCGAAAGTGAAGGTAGAGAATGCGGAACGATAAAGGCATTTGTAAGAACGAATGCGTAAGCTGTTTAAGATTGCTTTGTGCATAAGGAACGCGGTGGACGCAACGATACGCGGCAAGCGCGGCGAAATACAATATATTCCAAGGCTGTTATCGCCGCGTCCGCTGCGTATCGTTGCGTCCGCCGCGTTCCTCCTGCATAAGATTATTTAAAAAACTGTCAAAAACACACACCATTGCAAACATCTAACGATTCAATCACTTCCCGCCGCACGCAGTTCATTTGCTTTACCGTGGCTCTTGGCGGATTACTATTCGGCTTTGACACCGCGGTTATTTCTGGCGCTTTGCAACCATTGAAAACGCAATTTTCTTTCGATGCCACCATGGAAGGCTGGCTGGTAAGCAGCGGCCTGGTCGGCTGTATCCTTGGCGTGCTGATCACGGGAATGCTGAGCGACCGCATCGGCAGAAAGAAAACCATTCTTATTGCAGGATGGACATTTCTTTTATCTGCCATCGGCTGTGCAGTTGCACCATCAGCAACCATACTGATCATCAGCAGGATGCTCGGGGGCATTGGTGTTGGAATGGCATCCATGATCTCTCCCATGTACATCGCTGAGTTTGCGCCAGCTGCAAGCCGTGGCAGAATGGTCGCTTATTACCAGCTAGCGATCACTATTGGTATACTGCTTGCCTATCTATCCAATGCCTTGCTTGCACATTTCAATATGGGCTTCACTCCGGAAGAGATCTGGAGACCCATGTTCTTCGTAATGGCGATCCCAAGCGTTGCCTTTTTATTTCTGCTTGTAAAGATCCCGGAAAGCCCGCGCTGGCTTGTCAGTAAAGGCAGAATAAAAGAAGCTTCAGACATTATGCACACTGTGCGCACACCGGAGCTTGCCGATAAAGAGATCCGCGATATAGAAAAAGCATCCACTGCAAACCCGCAGAACGCATCTGCACCACAAAGCATTTCATTATCCTCGCCGCAAATGCGGATTCCATTACTGATCGGGATCCTGCTGGCCGTGTTCCAACAATTCTCTGGTATCAATGCGATCATCTATTACGGACCAAGTATTTTTGAAGCCGCGGGAATGGACAGCAGCAATGCTTTATTATCACAGGTGATCATCGGATCGGTAAACCTGTTCTCAACGATCATCGCGATCAAATGGGTTGATCAGATCGGGCGGAAAAAACTGTTATCGATCGGACTTACCGGCATCGTGATCTCACTGATCCTTTGCGGCGTATTATTCTATACCAACAGCACGCAGGGCCCGTGGTTACTGATCCTGATGCTGGTATTCATCTGTTGTTTCGCGTTCTCACTCGGTCCGATCACCTGGATCATCATCAACGAAATTTTCCCTGGAGCTGTCCGTGTAAAAGCGGTGGCACTTTGCACGCTGATGCTTTGGATAGCTGTCTGGATGGTCGGCCAGTTCGTTCCCTGGCTTCTCGAAAAAGCCGGCCCCGCGATGATGTTCTGGATCTTCGCCATCTTCAGTCTCTGCAATTTTTTCTTCAGCTGGAAAGTAGTGAAAGAAACAAGCGGGAAGACACTGGAGGAGATGGAGGAGGTGTTTGTGGCACCGCATTGAAGAATTAAAAATTCAAAATTAAAAAGTAAAAATATCCGGTTGCGGTCAGCATTGTTCTCTTAGAAGAAAAGTTTATAAGAGAAATTACTTTTTACTTTTTACTTTTTACTTTTTACTTTTTACTTTTTACTTTTTACTTTTTACTTTTTACTTTTTACTTTTTACTTTTTACTTTTTACTTTTTACTTTTTACTTTTTACTTTTTACTTTTTACTTAAAAAAAACATCTCATGTCAACACGCAGAAAATTCCTGGCACAATCGCTCACTGCTTCTGCTGGGATATTTGCCACTAATGAATTGCTGGCTTCGGTAAGAGCTGATTCTTCCAAACCGGCCAAACCTATTGTTGTTTCTACCTGGGATTTTGGTAAAGCCGCCAATGCAGCGGCATGGACGGTGCTGGAGAAAAACGGACGCGCACTGGATGCGGTGGAAACAGGCGTGCAGGTACCTGAAGGAGATCCGCTGGTCCGTAGTGTGGGCTATGGCGGCATCCCTGATCGCGATGGACGCGTTACACTTGATGCATGCATCATGGATGATCAGTATAATTGCGGATCAGTCATGTGCCTGGAGTATATCAAACATCCGATCAAGGTAGCCAGGCTTGTGATGGATAAAACGCCTCATATTATACTTGCGGGTGAAGGCGCGCTTCGTTTCGCACTTGCCAATGGGTTTCAAAAAGAAAACCTGCTAACACCTGAAAGCGAAAAATACTGGCGCGACTGGATGAAGACATCCAATTATTCGCCTGTAAAAAATATCGAAAACCAGCTTTACGATAAAACAAACGACCCCATGCCCGGCGGAAAAGACAATCATGACACGATCGGCATGCTGGCGCTTGATGCATCAGGAAAGCTTAGTGGCGCGTGCACTACCAGCGGGCTTGCCTACAAAATGCAGGGACGTGTTGGCGACTCTCCGATCATCGGCGCAGGTTTGTATGTAGACAATGAAGTGGGTGCTGCCACAGCCACCGGCGTTGGAGAAGAAGTCATCCGCATCGTCGGTGCGCATCTTATCGTTGAACTGATGCGCCAGGGAAGATCACCCCAGGCAGCCTGCAAAGAAGCCGTTGAACGTATCATCAAACGCAATCCAGCAAAAGCCAAAGACATCCAGGTAGGTTTTCTTGCCCTGAATAAAAATGGCGAATACGGTGCATATGCCTTGCAGCAAGGCTTTACCTTCGCAGTAAAATCAGCCAGCGAAGAAAAGCTGATCAGTGCAACCAGTGTGTATAAGTGATGTTGGAGAGGTTAGGGAAGTTTCATAGGCTCTTCTGATACAGAACAGGTAGTTTAAATACAAACACAAGTTCTTTCCAGACAATATATGGCCCCCTATTTAACACTGAAAATTATTAACCCTATGAAACCTCCCAAACCTTAAACCTCTTTAAACTCTTAAACTTTTAAACTCTTAAACTCTTAAACCCCTCCCCATGCCCAAAGCAATTCTCGAAGTCTGTGCCTTTAACATCCAATCCTGCATCATAGCAGAAAAAGCAGGTGCTTATCGTGTGGAACTCTGTGACAACCCGGTAGAGGGTGGTACAACACCGGGTTATGGAACGATCAAACGGACACGCGAGCGTATCTCCATCAAACTCTATCCCATTCTGCGGCCAAGATGTGGTAACTATTATTATGATGAAGACGAAATAGAGATCATTAAACAGGATATCCGTGTTTGCCGTGAACTGGGTTGTGACGGCATTTCGATCGGCGCACAAAAGATCAACGGAGAAATTGATATCGACCTGCTGAAAGAGTTTGTAGAGCTCGCCGGACCAATGGGCGTAACCTGCAACCGGGCGTTCGATGCTACCCCTGATCCCTTCAAAGCACTGGAAGATATCATTGAAGCAGGTTGTGAACGCATCCTGACTTCTGGTCAGCAAACCGGCGCGCCGGAAGCTGGCGAACTCTTGGGTAAACTTGTAAAACAAGCCGGGGACCGGATCGTCATCATGCCCGGAGCAGGCATACGCTCGTCCAACATAAAAAAACTGATGGATGAATCCGGTGCAAAAGAATATCATGGTTCAGTGCGTAAGGCAACTGAAAACCCGATGACATTCGCCAATCCACTGGTAACTGATTTTGGAAATGTATATCTCCCGGATGAAGAAGAACTGATGGGTATACTTGCGCAGATGGCGTAATCATCTTCACCAAATCGAGACTGGCTCTATGCTATGTAACAGTGTGTAAAAACGAAATGCGTAGGAGTATCGCAGAGAGCGCAAAGCAGCCGCAAAGGGCGCAAAGAAATCTTAGCGCTCTCTGCGGCTTCTTTGCGCTCTCTGCAGCTTCTTTGCGTCCTCTGCGGCTTCTTTGCGTCCTCTGCGGCTTCTTTGCGTCCTCTGCGATACTTATCCATCTCGCGACATAGCCCAAAAGGGTGATCAACGCGCAAACTATACTTCAATCAGTCCAATCCATCTCCCACAAACCGGTAGTTTCACTTCAGCCACTTGGCTGCAAATCCGCCTTATCGTACCTTTAAATATCACCGGTTCCAGTGAGCTCCAGCTCTGCTTTCTTTTACGATATTTCGATTGACTATCAACAAGGTTAAGACTTTTTAGCAGCAACGTACCTGCGTACACATTCACGTATGTATATCATCATTCATTTACCATAAACCTTTTGATCATGAAAATCGTTAACCACCTGTTGTTCGACAATAACAATAAACAGGTCGACTTCAAACCAACACCCAACAAAGGCGGCACGTATACACCGCAATATCTTGTGATGCACTACACGGCATCCACTTCAGAAAAGGGTTCGATCAATTGGTTTTTGAATAAAGAAGCACAGGCTTCCGCACATTTGCTGATCGATACAGACGGAACCATCACGCAATTTGCTCCATTCAACATCATCACATGGCATGCAGGCATCAGTGAATGGAATGGACTCGTCGGGCTGAACAAATTCTCCATCGGCATTGAACTCGTCAACGCGGGACGCCTCGCAAAGTCCGGCAGCACCTGGATCAGTCAGCTCGACAAAAAAACGATCCCTGACAATGATGTGATCATCGCAACGCACCGTAACGAAACTGCGAGCACCGGATGGCAGGTCTATTCCGACATACAATTACAGGTTGCCGCGGAGATAGCTGCTGCACTTGTAAAAACATATTCGTTAAAAGATGTGGTTGGTCATGATGAGATCGCTCCGCACCGCAAGAGCGATCCCGGACCAGCATTCCCCATGGCAAGTTTCCGCTCCCGCGCTATGGGAAGAAAAGCCGCTACTGCCAGTCCGTTCTTAACCACCACTACCGTTAATATCCGCTCCGGAGCAGGAACGCAATTCGTTACCGTATCCGACCCCCTTCCCAAAAACACCACCGTTGAAATATTGAAACGCGAAGGAAACTGGAGTCTTGTGGATGTTACCGACCATATTCACGGACTGAATGATATCGAAGGTTGGGTTTTCAGCAAGTACCTCGCAGCCAAATAACACTACTGCTATTAAAATCCGTTAACCAACTAATACCTTATTCTGATGAAACGATTGATCACCTGCAGTGATGGCACCTGGAACAAACCGGAAAATAAAGACCGCGGGCTGCCTGTTGAAACAAACGTGGAAAAAATGTTCCGGGCGATCTGCAGCACAGACAATTCAGATGCATATAAGCCGGTACGCCAGCTTAAAATATATGATCAGGGTGTGGGAACGGGCTATACCTGGAAAGACAAGCTGATCGGTGGCGCAACCGGCGCGGGCATCGATAAGAATATAAAGGATATGTACACCTTCCTGATGCTGAATTATGATCCCGGTGATCAGATCTACCTGTTTGGGTTCAGCAGAGGCGCTTATACCGCACGCAGTATCGGCGGACTGATCCGTAACTGCGGCATCTTAAGACCGGAGAACATCATGCTTGTCGACAAAGCCTATAATCTCTACCGTGACAGAAACAAATATTCCTCACCCGATTCAGATCTGATGACTTCTTTCCGGCATAAATATGCTCACGAAGATCAGACTCCCGTCCATTTTATTGGGGTTTGGGACACAGTCGGAAGTCTTGGAATCCCATTGCCCTGGTACAAGTTGCGCAACCGGAACCGTTACAAGTTTCATGACCTTACATTGGGTAGCACGGTGCAACATGCTTATCATGCGCTGGCAATAGACGAGAAACGCCGCCTGTTTACACCCACGCTGTGGCAGCAAAGCAGTGCGGTGGCCAATAATCCCTACCATCCTCAAAAAATGGAACAACGCTGGTTTTCCGGCGTCCACTCCAATGTAGGCGGAGGATATGCCGATAGCGGGCTTAGTGATATTCCGCTCCACTGGCTGGTCAATAAAGCAAATGGCGCAGGACTATGTTTTGAGGAAGACAGACTCAACGAGATAAAACCAAATTACCTGGCCGAACTGCGCAATTCATATACACCTCTTTACTGGTTCTGGTTCCCTACCCACCGTCAACTGCTGAACCCTGAATATCCGAATCAAACCATTGACGAGTCGGCCTATCAAAGAATGAAAGAGAATCTGAAATACCGGCCAAAGAACCTACCAAAGAACGAGACTTCGTAAATTCATTTAATGAAACAACGAAGTGCGGGCCTCCTGGCCTACCGGCTTACCAGTGACTTGATTGAAGTGTTGCTTGTGCATCCGGGCGGACCATTCTGGAAGAACAAAGATGAAGGAGCCTGGAGCATTCCGAAGGGAGAGTACGATGCACAGGAAGAACCGCTGGCAGCGGCAAAAAGAGAATTCCTGGAAGAGACAGGATATGCCATCTCCGAAGAAGATTTCCGCCCGTTAACCTCCATCAAACAGAAATCAGGGAAATGGGTGGATGCTTTCGCCATTGAATATGACATGGATGCCCGCAAGATCAACAGCAATGTATTTGAGATCGAATGGCCTCCGCGGTCGGGGCGTATGCAATCATTTCCCGAAGTGGATCGTGCTGAATGGTTTGATCTCCATACTGCGCATAAAAAGATAAATCCGGCCCAGGCTGCTTTCCTGGATGAGCTTGCTCAGCTATTAAAATAATGCGGGGACTATCTGCTGCGCTGTAGCCGCTCAGTCAGCAATGCGTGCAGCGCTTTAAATTTGATATTAAGCGTATTGGTGGATATGCAATAGGGCGTACCTGCCGAACGAAGGTTCGCCTGCATCACTTTCTTCTTTGCAGGATTGGATTCCGCATCGATATACTTCTGCGGATCCTTTAGCAGAACTGTTACAAACTGTTGTTTGAATATCTTAAATGTGCTGATCTCTTTTATATCATGCCATGGGATAAAACCGGATTGAATGCCGCTGGACTGATCAGCAATACCCCTGTCATCAATGATCAACCCGGGAGTTTTGGTAAACAGTTTCTTTGCTATAAAATACCCGCAAAGGCCAAAAAACAAGATGGACAACACACCAACGATCATGATCATCGAACCGCTCCGGACCACGGTTTTACCGGCAAAGGTGGATGGTTGGAGTACAAACAGAAAGCCTGCGAGGACAAAAGCAAGGCAACCCATTAATGAAATGATCATTTTACGCTTGCTGATGGAAATTTCTACTCTGTTCATGTTTGTGGATTGGTGCGCAATTTAATACAGTTATGCTATAAAATCTCACTCACAGGCAGGTAGTCTGACCGACTGTAGTATGAATTACCCCGATACCGATGCGCAGATCAGTTCATTTAATACTACAGACAATGCTCATATCAGCCAGATAATTATCTTTGCGCGATGGATTTCACTCCCCGCAATACGGTATCCCGCTTATGCAACAGGGGCATGAATGAAGAGGCCCTGGGCAATATCGAAACGGCTTTTCAGTTGTACATGGAAGCCTGGGAGATCGCCATCTCCGATACGGACAAATTCACAGCTGCGCGCTCACTCGGCCGTCACCAGGACGAACCACATGAATGTCTTTACTGGAATGAACAGGCGTTGCAATTCGCCCTGCGGATCGATGAAGAGATCGCACAGGAATATCTGTCTCCCCTGTATCTCGCCATCGGAAAATCCTATGAAACACTACACAACTATTCAAAAGCAAAACGCAATTACCAACTTGCTGCCGGCTTTATCCCCTATCTGCCCAATGACAAATATGGCCGCGCCATCCGTACTGCTGTGGAGGAAGCGCTGATAAGGATGGAGATGAGGGGGTGACAGAGACTGAAGACCACGGTCCGCACACTGAGGTCCATTTTTCCCTATCTTCGCCAGCTTTAAGACCGCCATGAATCAACAAGACGAAAACCTCTTCATCCAACCATCTACCCTGCCTGGTGCCGGGATGGGTCTTTTCACAAGAGTGGATATCCCCAGAGGAACATTGATCATTGAATACCTCGGAACAGTTACTTCCTGGAAAGAGATCATGCATGACATCGACAATCCTTATATCTGCTACGTCAACAAAAATCATGTGATCAACGGTGCGCCGCATCCTGAATACCTTGCACGTTATGCAAATGATGCAGCAGGACCGGTTCGTATTGAAGGTCTCCGTAACAATAGCTTTTTCGAGATTGATGGAACCCGCGTGTTCATCAAAGCAACAAAACGCATCCCTGCAGGCACTGAAGTTTTTGTGAACTATGGCAAAGATTACTGGGAAACTTCAAAGATAAATAGTGAGCCTGAAGAAGGATAATAATACAAATGGTGTGGTGTAGTTGTACGCATGCATACAGCTACACCACACCATTTGTATTTACGATACATTTATCTGCGACGACGCACTTTCGTTTTTGTAACTTTTACTTTTCTGCCGTTCTTTCCTTCGATCGTAGTAGTCGTGCGTGTGGCACGATAGCGCCCCACCGATGCGGAATAACGCGTATGAACAATGGCTGAGGTAGAACGTATAGGTCTGTAAACCTGCCTGGCTCTCATAACCCTGCGCTGCCTGACCACCACATAATGCGGTGCATGCGCTACTCTCCGCGGGCGCCATACTACCCAACTGACCGGCCTCCAGGGCCTCCACCATACCGGGCGACGTGTCCAATGCCAGGGCGAAAGCCAACCAATATAAGATGGAGCATATACAAATCTAACCACCGGCCATGTCCAGACATTCACCACTACCGCATTCGTTGGATCCAGTAGTGCAGCCGGACCATGTTCAAATCCCGAATCAGTCGCATGCATCATCATCGCCGTTCCCTCACTATCGCCATCCGGCTCTATGATCACTTCCTCACCATAGATATCCTCGTCACCAATGATCTGCAAATGTGCAGATTCATTCCCTGTTTTCTCCAGCTCTATCACAGCAATATCCTGGTTCTCATTTTCAGCAACAGGCACCTGTAAAATAAATGCATGTACCCCGTTATCAAATTTGTCGATCACCTTTACGTAATCTGTTTGTCCATCATTATTGAGATCCAGATTATTAACATTGCTCGATTCTGTATTCAATAATTTCTCGAAATCTTCTACGCTGGAAGATCGTTTGAACAATGCGAGTGCTCCCTGTAAACTGAAATCATCACCCGGCAAACCTGTAGAATCAGCCAAAGAAGATGCCTGGGAGAATCCGGCTATCGCAGAAAGCAAGAACCCGGAAGAAAGAAACAACCTGAATACCTTCATAAAATTGAATTTTATAGCCATCAGACCGGTTTCATGAGCTGGAGTTTAACAGAATGATCATTTTTCTTTAAGAAAGGCAGACGGACCAGGGCGATACTTTCCAGCCAGCTAAATAAAAGAATCTTGCGAACATTGACATCAGGCAGCCGTGGTGCGTGTCTCACGCGCCACGGTATAAAGAGCAGGAAAGGCTCAAGGTCACCCGGGGCATCGGACTTTCACCAAATAGTCCCTCATCGAATCAGAGCCGGGAAAGCACACCAATAATAAATAGACGCTTATTGTTCTTCATTAAAATAGACCTTGTAGTAACTCATCTTCACCGCATCATCAAACCCCTTCTCGATCAGGTCCCGGTTGCCATGGATATAAATATGGAAGTTCTTATCCAGCTTCAACACACTCTTATAGGTTCTCGCCTGTTTCTTCACCGCCGCATTATTGATCGAAAAAGAATCGCCGATCTCACTCCCTGATTCCTGCTCATAATGTTGCTTGTAATCCTTCCATTCCTGGATCGCCACCGGGTTATCCAGCACCACATTGGAAAATTCATCTAAATTGAACTGCTCATTTTCTTTGAAATAACGAATGGAACGGTTCAGCAGATCGATCTTATCCGGCTTGGATACTTCCAGTTTTTCATCCAGCTTATCTGTTATGAACTCTTTGTAGATACTCAGTACATTATGCGTCTGGGTGTATTCATCATTGCGGATCTGGAGGTTCAAAAATCCATCCATCCAGTAAACCGCTTCTCCCGACTTATTGGTATTATCGATCACCGACACTTTATAGCCCAGTTCTTCCTCGACGTTAAAAACGATACAGGCTTTATCCAGTTTTTTGATATTGATCGCTTCCGATTCATAAGACAAGCCGAATGCACCCGCAGACGGGGTAACTTTCAGGTAAGTCTCCTTGTTCTCCGATTTGAACAGGCCCACGGCATCTACCAATGCACCCTCCACCTGGATGTTCTGGAAATAGACCACATAGAACTCTCCGGGCTTGATATTTGGATGATCCGCGATATCATACAGCTGCTTTGCCAGCTGGCGGCTGTTCTCATGAAAACTCTCCGGATCGGCAAAAATGCTCTTACAGAAATGATACACCTCATTCAGCGCCAGGTTCGACGTAGGATGATGTAACCTGTATATTTCATTGACCTTTAAAAATCCGCCAGTAAAATATTGCAACAAAATTCCATTCAACACCTCATCCTCTACCGGATACGGTTGCTCCGACAGTGCCAGCGGCTCTGCCGCAGCTTTGTTGCCTACTTTGTGAATGGAGAGTTGGGAGAGCTTTGCTTCGGTACTAAAAATCATCCGCGAATTTACACGAATGGCCGCGAATGAGCGCGAATAGCGATTGAAAGAAAAGGAGATGCCGTGGGTTTGAGAAAATAAAAACTTCTCCTCCCTGGGGAAAACCAGGAAGGAGAAGTTCTCTATTTGCGACCATTGGCGTTTTAATTCCCGCCGCCGCCAATACGTTTTTGCTCATCCGCTGCCCCACCTGTCTGTCTGCGTTGCTGAACTGCCTGCCCTTTCGCAAAACGGTAAGTGAAAGTGAGACCAACACGGCGGTTATCCCAGCGGTTGGTAACGAGCATATCGATATTATCATGACGGATCCATACATTCGCTTTTTGCAAACGGAATGGATCGATAATGCTCAAACGCAGCGATCCCTTGTTCTTCAGGATCTGCTTGCTGGCGCCAAATGACAGCACGTAGATCGGATCAATGATGAACATGCTCGTCATCAGGCTTCTGCTTTGATAGAAACCGCTGACCTCAGCTCCCCAGGTCTTTGCAAACCTGAACTGGTTGTTCATATTGAACATATATGTATATACATCTGTCTTCAGCATTACATTATTCACCAGGCCTTTGTAC
The DNA here is from genome assembly GCF_022012415.1 of Terrimonas ginsenosidimutans. Taxonomy (GTDB): domain Bacteria; phylum Bacteroidota; class Bacteroidia; order Chitinophagales; family Chitinophagaceae; genus Terrimonas_A; species Terrimonas_A ginsenosidimutans. The sequence goes on along the minus strand of NZ_JAKLTR010000016.1, from coordinate 61,780 downwards.
AGGTTGTTGTAACCGTTACCATACAGGCTGATCGTCCACCATTTTTTCAACGGAGCATTATAACTCACGGATAAACCGATATTACGGCTGGTCGCAACGTTTTCCTTTGTCTGGAAAGTCACTTTTGTTACATCGTCCTGCTTCAGGATATCATTGATGATATCGGTGGTATGCGTATAGTTCAGGGTGGTACTTAATTTACCTGCGAAAATATGACTCAGTTCCACGCTGTTGGTGAACTGAGGCGTCAGATACGGGTTACCCTGATTGTAGGTGTAAAGATCCAGGAATTGCTGAAAAGGGTTCATGTCCTGGTAATCCGGACGTTCGATCCGTCTTCCGTAATTCAATCCGAACTGGTTCTTGTCATTCATCGCATAACTGATATACGCAGTTGGAAACAGCTGGAAGTAATCTCTCGAAATGCTTTTGTTCAGCAGGATCTGTTTTCCTTTGGAATGTGTATGCTCTCCACGCAAGCCGGTCTGGAATCCCCATTTATTGACCTGTTTGCTGAAGTTGACATACACCGCACTGATCTGCTCATCATAGGCGAAATGATCTTTACGGACATCATCTACCCATTTGCCCATAGACTCATCATACGTTTCGTAAGGCGCATTGTTATCGGTTTTGATAAGGCTTGTCTTAGCACCAGTCTCAAATTTTGCATTTTTACCAAATGGATGAGCGTAGTCGATCTTAGCTGTATAGATATCTATATCAGTTGGCAGGATCGCTCTCAGCAGGTATTGCTTCAGAGGCCTTGCCGGATACAATACTTTATTATCTGTGTACTGATCGATCTCGGAACTGTACCGGATATAATCTATATCAGCAGACAGTTCTCGCCCGTTTGCATTCAATTGCTTGCGGAAATTGATGTTTGCACTGAAATTCCTGAATTTGTTATCCTGATCATTGACGGCATCGATCGTTGAGTCAACAATGCCCGTATTTTTTGTAAAAAAATCACCTTTGCTGAAATTGATCCCATCATTGCTGTTGGAGATACCATTGATAGTGAAACCGAGTGTTGTTTTCGCATCCATTGCATAATCCATTCCGAGGCGGAGATTAAAATTGTGGCTGGTATTTTTCTGAAAACCGACCTGGTCAAATACGGTGGTCGGTCCGTTATTATGGAAATTCCTGGTCAACGTCTGGTCGCTGTTGCTCTGCCAGTAGGTATAACCACCATTTGAAAAGAAATTCAGTTTTCCTTTTCTGTAGTTAAAGCTGAAACTATTGGGCGATTTCGGATAATAGCCCTGCACGAAAGACGTACTCACGCTACCATTAAAGCCCATCGTTTTATTCTTTTTTGTTTTCAGGTTAATGATGCCTGAATTACCGGCAGCGTCATATTTAGCCGAAGGCTGTGTCATGATCTCGATCTGATCAAGCTGGCTGGCCGACATACTTTTCAAAAGATTGGCAAGATCCTGCCCGCTGAGGTAGGTCTGTTTTCCGTCCATCAGCACGATCACGCCCTGTTTTCCTTTCAGGCTGATATTACCGTCACGATCAACAGAAATACCCGGAGATTTCTCCAGCACTTCCAATACATTATTGGCAGCATTGGACGGCGATGCATCAACATTCACGATCATTTTATCCAGCCGGGCTTCTACGAGCGGACGTTTTGCCTGCACTGTCACGCCTGCAAGCGATTGAGCCTGCGGCTGCATGGTGATCGCTGAAAATTCACGGTTGGCGGTAAGCTCAACCGCTTCAGAATATTGCGTGGCAAGACCGACAAACGTGGTCATGATGCGGTAAGCTCCCGGTTTGATGCCATGAAATTCGTAAACACCTTGTTGATTGGTCAGTGCCAGCTTCACTAATGATGAATCGGAAGCCTTTAATAAGGAAACGGTGACTGATGCTAATGGTTTCTCTGTATCACGAACTGTTCCTTTTACAGAAAGAGAATCCTGCGCAAACAAGGGCGCCAGGAAGAATAAACAAGCGAGTGTGGTTAAGGTTAGTCTCATAAGACCGCAAAGATTATTTACGGCCGGTGACGAACCTTGTTAAAAGTGATGGATTGAGGAATAAAGTTTATGAGTGGATCAGCACGGTGAATAGTCTGGCGTGAAAGTAACGCAACGGGCGCTACGATACGAAAGAGACACCATAAAAACAGCCCGGGAAAATTATATCCCGTGGCTCGCCGCGTATTGTTGCGTCCGCTTCGTAACTTCTATGCCAGTTGGCTAGCTTCAGGTTGCAGATAACCGGATCAGTTACCTCCTCCTATGCGTCGCTGCTCATCCTGTGAACTTCCCGATTGTTTACGCTGCTGAACCGCCTGGCCTTTTGAAAAACGATACGTGAAAGTGAGTCCCACACGCCTGTTATCCCAGCTATTCTCCACACGCATATTTATATTACCATGCCGGATATCCACATTTGATCGCTGAAGCAGGAATGCATCATTGATACTTAACTTGAGTGTCCCTTTGTTTTTCAATATTTGTTTGCTTGCCCCAAACGAGATCACTCCCATTGGCTCGATGATGAACATACTTGTGTAAAGGAACCTGCTTTGGTAAAAACCGCTCACCTCCGCTCCCCATGTTTTTGCAAATTTGAACTGATTATTCATATTGAAAAAATATCCAAAGATCTCCTTCTTCAGCATCACATTATTGACAAGGCCCTTATACATATTATTATACCCGTTTGCAAACAGGCTGATAGTCCACCATTTTAGCAAAGGTGCATTGTAATTGACCGTAATCCCGACATTGCGGCTCGAAGCAACATTTTCTTTCGTCTGGTAGATGACTTTTGTTTCGTCGTTCTGCTTTATTATATCATTGATGATATCAGTTGTGGAAGTATAATTGATGGAGGTATTTAGTTTGCCAGCGAAAATATGGCTCAGTTCGATGTTATGAGTGAACTGTGGCGTCAGATATGGATTTCCCTGGTTGAACGTATAAAGGTCCAGGAATTTCTGAAACGGATTCATATCCTGGTAATTCGGCCGCGTGATCCTTCTGCCATAATTTAAACCAAACTGGTTTTTGTCATTCAGCGAATAACTGATATACGCCGTCGGAAATACCTGGAAATAGTTTCGGGAAATGCTTTTTCCTGCCAGCACCTGTTTGCCGGTTGAATGAGTGTGCTCACCCCGGAGGCCTGTCTGGAAACCCCATTTTTTCACTTGTTTATTGAAATTCAAATAAACAGCGCTGATCTGTTCGTCATAGGCAAAATGATCTTTGCGCACATCGTCCACCCATTTATTCTGGGCGGCATCCCATGTTTCGTAAGGCGCGTTGTTATCTGTCTTCACCAGACTTGTTTTAACGCCGGCTTCAAATTTCGCCTCTTTGCTCAACGGATGTGTATAATCCGCTTTGACGGTATAGATATCGATCTCTGTCGGCAAAATTGCACGAAGCAGGTATTGCGATACAGGATCTGAAGGATAGATCATCTGGTTATTCGTGAACTGATCCAACTCTGAACTGTATTTCACATAGTCAAGATCTGCAGTGATCTCACGTCCATTCTTATTCAGCTGATGCCGGAAATTGATATTGCCTGTAAAATTTTTGAACGTATTCTTCCGGTTATTGGTAGCATATATATTGGAATCCGGAATATTTACCCCATTACTGTAAAAATCACCCTCACTTCTATTGGAGCCTTTCACGCGGTTAGTCATGCCATTCACCATAAAACCGATGGTGGTTTTAGCGCTGACAGAATAATCCACTCCCAGACGAAGGTTATAGCTTTTGGAGGTGTTTTTCTGCCAGCCATTCTGATCAAATTCCGAAGCTATAGTTGCATTGCTGAACTTGCGGTTCAGGTATTGTTTTGAATCGCTTTGCCAGAACGTATAGCCCCCGCTGGAAAAGAAATTGACTTTTCCTTTCCGGAGATTAAAATTGAAACTATTGGGTGATTTCGGATAATTGCCCTGTATGTAAGCAACGCTTATGCTTCCGTTGAAACCCATTGCCTTTGTCTTTTTCGTACGAAGGTTGATGATCCCGGAATTCCCCGCGGCGTCATATTTAGCCGAGGGTTGTGTCATGATCTCGATCTGGTCAAGCTGGCTGGCAGACATGCTTTTTAGAAGGTCAGCCAGTTCCTGGCCGCTGAGATAAGTTTGTTTTCCGTCCAGCAGAACAGTCACTCCCTGTTTTCCCTTCAAACTGATGTTGCCATCCCGGTCAACGGAGATCCCCGGTGACTTTTCCAGCAGTTCAAGCACGTTATTAGATGCATTGGATGGGGAGGCGTCTACATTTACGACCATCTTATCCAGTTTGGCTTCAACCATTGGACGCTTTGCCTGTACAGTTACGCCGGCAAGCGAGCGGGCCTGCGGTTCCATCTTCAAAGCGGCAAGCTCCGTGTTATCACTCAGATGAAATACCGGAGAATAGAGCTGACCAAAACCCACAAAGCTGGCAAGAATATGATAGCTGCCGGCTTTTACTCCTCTGAATTCATACCGTCCGTCCGGTGTGGTAAGAGCAAGTTTCACTAGTGAGGAGTCAGTCGCTTTGATAAGTGAAACAGTGACGGCAGTGAGTGCTTTGTCATTGTTATCACGGATAATTCCTTTTACAATCAGGGAATCCTGTGCATTTGCCAGCATTACAACAAAAACCAGGAGGATAAGGGTGTAGAGTTTCTTCATGACGATACAAATATTGCGTTGGCGCAGCCACAGGGAAATCCGAATTGTGATGAACTGTCAAAAAAGCCATACGAAGTGATTCGTATTTTGATAAGCGGATACATTTTATACATATGATACCCTAAAAATCAGCAGAAGTTTCGCGATGGTCCCATTCTCTTCGTTTGAATCTCACTAATGAAAAAAGGGCGGAGGAAGTCATTTTGAATTGATGATGCACTTCGCAGGCTTAAAATGTATCGCTTTCAGCACATTTTGCCGCCAAATGCGATCACCTGCCAGGCATCTGATGACAGGGATTTCCCCGGAAGTATTCCAACGGGGGCATAAAATGTAAAATATTGTGTCTCAGGCAGTGTTTTGCCTGTCGCGTCAACATGTTACATAGTAGCAGATAATATCCAACAAGTTAATTCACAACATTCTGCGCGTGTCGAATAAACACTACAAAACCGAAGTCCGTTTCAATGACAGGAGAACAACAATCTGCTCTATTTTTTGCGGCTCTGCGACTTCGTTCCTTTGTATCACAATCAACAACCAGTTATGCGACAGTTAAAAATTTCCGCTTCAATTACCAGTAGGGAGTATTTAAGTGTGAATAAGTACCTGCAGGAAATTAACAAGATGGACCTCATTTCAGGAGATGAAGAATTCCGCCTGGCGAGCCTGATCTCTAAAGGAGACAAACAAGCGAAGGATGCGCTGATCAAAGCGAACCTGCGTTTCGTGGTCTCGGTAGCGAAACAGTTCCAGGGCCAGGGTCTTTCCCTGCCGGACCTGATCAATGAAGGAAACATCGGGTTAGTGAGAGCGGCGGAACGTTTTGATGCGACGCGTGGGTTCAAGTTTGTATCATTTGCGGTATGGCATGTTCGCCAGCAGATGTTACAGGCGATCAACGAACAATCCCGCCTGGTGAGATTGCCACAGAACAAAACAGTAATGACGCGCACCATCCGCAACGCGCAGAATAAACTGGAGCAGGAGCTCGGCCGCAGCGCGTCTACTGAAGAAATCGCCGGCCACCTTGGAATAGACACCACCGAAGTCGATGAAGCCATGGGTTGGCAGGCAGATCACGTAAGTTTAGATGCCCCTTTTACAAGCGAAGATGAATCAAGTTTACTCGACACCACCGCTGACGAGAACGCTGAATTGTCTGACAAGAAGATGGACCACCGTGAGTCGCTGCGTGCTGAGCTCCACCGCTCCATGCAAACGCTCGACAAACGCCAGCAACAAATGCTCTGCTATTTCTTTGGCATCGGGATCGACCACCCGTTAAGCCTCGATGAAATTGCACGCCGCTATGACCTGACCCCTGAAAGGGTTCGTCAGATCAAGGAAAAAGCTATCACCAAGCTGCGCAGCAACAAAAATGCAGAGTTACTCAAGCCCTATCTGAACGCCTAAGTTCATGCCGGAGCCTTTTTTTAACCAAAACGATCGGCTCCCGGCCACCATCCTTTTTTTAAGTAAAAAGTCAAAATTAAAAAGTAAAAAAATGATCCATTCACACAGAAGTTTATAATAGAAAATACTTTTTACTTTTTACTTTTTACTTTTTACTTTTTACTTTTTACTTTTTACTTTTTACTTTTTACTTTTTACTTTTTACTTTTTACTTTTTACTTTTTACTTTTTACTTTTTACTTTTTACTTTTTACTTAAACCCTATCCTATGTTTGCCGTACTGTTACCTTTTTTATACGTTATCTATACCGTATACATTCCAATGGCTTTTCAATCGGCAAGAACCGTTGTTAGAGAAGCTGTAATAATAAAAAGATTTTGATGCTTAATGTTTGATGTTTTGGTTTTTGGTTGTGTCGTATCAATGCGGTATCTGTAAGTGAAGATGAAGGGAGAAATTGAACACAGATACCGCAGCTGATACACTTCAAAACATTAGCAAACTGATTACCGATATACCGCCGTCCAAGTGTAGGGTCTTTGGCATAGAATAATTCTAAGCTGAAGACCTTCTTTTATTATCTGTCTTAAAAAATATAATAAGATCGTAAAAGAATGCTCGCTGTCATCACGGGCGTCAGCCTTTCAACAATAACAAACTTAAGCGACGGAGACCCGGGACCAGCCCCATTTCAAAAACTCCGGCATCGCCTTCCCCCAGGTCGCAATATCATGTCTTCCTTCCGGCATTTCCAGGTAAAAAAGATCTTTTTCCCTGTCATATCCTTTTGCACAAAGTTCTTTCATGAGATCAAGTGTGTCGTCTATTGAATCAATAATGCCGTTATTATTGCGGTCATTCGTTTCATCCATATTTCCGCTCTGGAAAAAGAACTTCATTCCGGCATAAAACTTTCCCTTCCTGATCTCCTGGTGCATCAGCCGGTGCTGATCATCATTGTAGCATTCATCATCCTGGTCAACACTCCTCCACCACAGGGATCCGGAAAAAACACCCGCTGTTGGGAATGTTGCCGGATGATTCCACGCAAGGTCCAGCGCCATTAAGCCACCCAGTGAAAAACCCGCGATCGCCTTTCCGGCAAACGCGCGCACTGCATAAGTAGCATGTATAAAAGGAAGCAATTCTTCCAGCAGAAAAGAGGTATACGCGCCGGCTTTTGCTCCACGCCCCAGGTAATCCGGCGTAGAGGCGATCCCATATTCCATTTTACGGTCCTCACCCGCATGCACAGCAGCACATAAAAGCGGTTTGATCTCTCCATCAGCCGTCAGTGTCCCCAGTATCTCCCCGAAATTCATTTCATCCATGTTCTGCCCGTCGTTCAAGATCAGCAGGTGCATCAAAGACGGGTCGGGCACATTCGCTGGCAGAAAAAAATCCACTACCACTTCTCTCTCCAGGTAAAGCGACCGGATCGTCTGGTTCTCTATAATTATTCCGGGTACATTAAGCAGTTCCATAGGCGTCAAATGTAAGAAATTTCCATCCGCAGAAGATCCTTCTTTGTTGACTGTTGACCGTTGTCCGTTGTCCGTTCACTGTGATGCAGGGTCCATGGTTCGGTAGGAACAACCGGGAACAGTCTACGATGAACGATCTGCGGACAACGGTCAACGGACAACGATAAAGGCCAATTCCGATTTGGTCATTTGGCTTTTAAAAAATAGATTTGGAAAGAGCTATTTTAACCATTAACAGAAAAATACGTTATGAAGAAAATCGGAATACTGCACGGCAAAGAACGATCCTTTCCCGAAGCCTTTGTGGCAAGAGTGAACAGCAAGAACGTCCCTGGAATTATCGCTGAACCCGTCCGCATCGATAAGGCCATGCAGGGTGTGCCCAGCGGGTATTCCGTGATCATCGACCGTATTTCGCAGGACGTTCCGTTTTACCGGACCTGGCTCAAAAATGCCGCTGTAATGGGTACGGCTGTGATCAATAATCCATTCTGGTGGAGTGCGGATGATAAATATTTCAATAACTGCCTTATGACGCAGGTGGGTGTTCCTGTTCCCAAAACAGCCATCCTCCCTTCGCGTGATCTTCCCGATGATACCAGCGATGAATCGTTTGCAAACCTTGGGTTTCCGCTCGACTGGGATTCGATCTTTCAATATGTAGGTTTCCCGGCATATATGAAACCGTTCGCCGGTGGCGGCTGGAAACACGTTTACAGGCTTGGCAGTGCTGAAGAATTTTTCCAGAAACACAATGAGACCGGTCAACTGGTGATGTTATTACAGGAAGAGATCGTGTTCGAAGAATATTACCGTTGCTATTGCATAGGCGGTAAACACGTCCGCATCATGCCATACGAACCAAGGAATCCTCATCACCTTCGCTATGTGGCTGATTTCTCCCCATCACCACAACGGCTGCAGGAAATGACCGATATCGTACTCCGCATTAATAAATATCTTGGCTACGACTTCAACACGGTCGAACTGGCCGTAAGAAATAATATCCCCTACGCGATCGATTTCTGCAATCCCGCTCCGGACGCTGAACGCACCAGCGTTGGCGAAGAAAACTTCGAATGGGTGGTAGAAACCGCAGCCAGCTACGCCATCGAACGCGCACTGGAAAATGATGGCCATGGAGATCATCTGACATGGGGCGAGTATGTGAAGAGGAGTAGTACGAAAATGCAACTAATATAGAAGATGGCCGATGGCAGATGGCCGTTGGCCGAGGGCTACTAAGTAATTGAATATTTTTCAGAACACCGGACATCGTTTTCGGCCAACGGCCATCTGCCATCGGCCATCGTTCGGACTGAAGCATCTAACAAACTAACTACACACCCCAGACTTGCTTATGACATTAAATTACAAAAGCTTTACCCTCGGCGTTGAAGAGGAGTATATGGTGCTTGACCCGGTAACCCATGAGTTGAAAAGCCATGAGCAAAAGATCGTGCATGAGGGCCAGAAAGTGATCAAAGACAAAGTGAAGGCTGAAATGCACCAGGCGGTCGTGGAAGTGGGGACCGACATCTGCGCTGATGTGGATGAAGCTTATACGGATGTATCCACATTACGTAAAACGATTTCAGGAATTGCACAGGATCTTGGATTTGCCATGGGCGCCGCGGGCACACACCCATTCAGCCATTGGGAAAGCCAGCTGATCACCGACCATGTACGTTACAATGAGATCGTCAACGAATTGCAGGAAGCCGCAAGAAGCAATCTTATTTTTGGCCTGCACGTGCATGTCGGAATGGAAAGCCGTGAAATGGCCAATCATATTGCCAATTCAACCCGTTATTTTCTTCCGCACATTTATGCCTTGAGTACAAACTCACCGTTCTGGGAAGGACGGATGACCGGATACAAATCCTTTCGCACAAAAGTTTTTGATAAGTTCCCGCGTACAGGCATCCCCGAAGCATTCGAAAGCATCGAAGCATACGACAATTATGTAAAACTGTTGATCAAAACCAACTGCATTGATAACGCAAAAAAGATCTGGTGGGACCTGCGCGTGCACCCCTTCTTTAATACAGTGGAATTCCGGATCTGCGATGTGCCAATGACCGTAGACGAAACAATAACCATTGCTGCTTTGTTCCAGGCTATCTGCGCAAGGATCTATAACCTCCGCTCCAAGAACCTGAACTTTATTCAGTATTCAAGAGCACTACTGAATGAAAATAAATGGAGAGCAAGCCGTTATGGAGTAGATGGTCATCTGATCGACTTCGGTAAAGAACAGGAGGTGAATACGAGGGCCTTGATCTATGAACTGCTCGATTTTGTGGACCCTGTGCTGGATCACCTGGGTAGCCGACACCGACTGGCACATGTACATAAAATTCTGGAAGGAGGTACAGGCGCCGACCGTCAGCTGGCCGTATTTGAGCAAAGCAAGAACCTGGCATCGGTGGTCGAATACATTCAGTCACAGTTCCTTGCCGGCGTTTAATATTAGAAAGAAATTAGAGGATTTCGAAAAATTGAGCATCAATTCTACTAAACGTCTCAAAACCGACCATAAAGGTTGAATAGTTTACAGTGTAGTTCGTGAACCCGATCGATTTTCCTAAAAATGATCCAGCTAACGGATTTTCAAAAAGTTGCGCTACATTTTACAAATGGTAAAGCCGTAACTTGACAGGGCAAAAAAAAGCAGGCCGGTTAGAAAACCACCTGCGGTTGGTCTTACGACCGTTCACATGAGAAAAGCTTAATGACAGGGCCTCTACGGGGCCCTCTTCATTTGAAGCACAAGTTACACCTGTGTGCTGTTTACCAATTATCATTTTTACCGAACCGTGAATATGAACGGATGAAGGGTTCAATAGGCAGATAGAGGGTTGAGCAAGACAATACGTTCTTTACTTTTCATCGGTTTGAATGCTTTGAAATTTGGAACACTTCGAGGTTTAAAGTTCATTATGCAAGCGATTATAACATTGAGGTGATGATATCATTAACTCATCGTTAACCGATGATGAACGATCTTTTCATACGGACGAATGACGATTATCGATGGATCTATGAAACAATGATGCGCACCAATCGCAAGAAACCACCTACGAAACTTTTATTCATCGATAAAACTTTCTCAAACCGCCCCAATATTTCAAGCCTCTTCAACCGCCGGAACCTCTCAGCCTGTAGCCCGCTGCACTTCTGTCCTCCCTCCTTTTCTTTTACCACTTGTACTCAAAAACCTTCAAACCGAATATTTTCGTACTTACTTAACATTTCATACAGATAGTTTTATACCCGCATACGTTATAACCACACACATGAGAAAGCGCGGCCTACAACCAAACAGCCGAAACCATAACCGTCGCTTTTATGATCAAGGACCTGCTGCTGAAAGCAATATTTATTCCCGTGCTTGGAATCAGCCTGCCAATTATTGCAGGTATTGTTTCCTATGAACGTCACTCATCAGTACAAATGATACTGATCGCTGCGTTCTTTATTGTTACGTCTTTTCTGATCTGGATGGGATGCACCTGGATCCACCGTAAGCTCAGACCCTTATATAGACCAATATCCAATCCATTCTCGAAGATCCTGACCGTTTGTGTTGTATCCGCTTTATATGCGGCATGTACGGGAAGCTTGTCAGTGATCACCTGGCAAAAGATCGCGAACGAAAGCTTTCCCGAAGCTGGTATGTATCGCTTCGTCGCAGCCTGCATTGCCGCCGCCATACTTTTTACGCTGTTATATGAGATCCTTTTTCTGAGCAAGGAAAGAGAACTGGACACAAAGATTGTGGATCAGCTTGATAAAGAACGCTCGCAGGCAGAGTTACAGGCTCTTACCAACGAAATGGACCCCCACTTTCTTTTTAACTCGCTGAATGCACTCAACCACCTGATCGTAAATGAACCGTCCCTTGCTTACGCTTTCAACAACAAGCTGGCCCAGGTATATAAATACTTTCTGATCAACAGGAATAAAGAACTCATTCCCCTGCACGATGAACTTGAATTCATTGAAAGCTATGTATACCTGTTGCGGATCAGGCATGATGATAAACTTCACCTGCATACAGTTCTCACCAGTCAAACGCAAAAAGTAATGATCCCCCCGTGTTCTTTACAGATACTGGTGGAAAATGCCATCAAGCATAACGAATTCACAGAAGAAAATCCTTTGCATATAAAAGTATCAGCCAATGAAAATTTTCTTTATGTCAGCAACAACTTTAAGCCCAAGCCCTATGTTGTTAATTCAACAGGGATAGGCCTGAAGAACCTAAACTCAAGATACCGTATCCTGTTCCAGAAAGACATCCGTATTGAACGTACCCGGGAAAACTTCACCGTCAAATTACCATTAATCACCTGAGCTGTTTGCCCCCTGGAACCAGCATTGGATAAAACCCTTAACCATGTTGAACACTGTTATCATCGAAGACGAAAAACCCGCTTATGAAAACCTCGTCAGTTCACTTGCAGATATCGCAACTGATGTACAGGTTGTAACAAGACTCGCAACTGTAAAGGAGAGCATCAGCTATCTGTCGGCACATCCGTCCATAGATCTTATTTTCTGTGATGTCCAATTAGGAGACGGGCTTTCTTTTGAGATCTTTAATCATGTATCCGTTCATACACCCGTGATCTTTATCACCTGTTATGAAGATTTTCTGATGAATGCGTTTGAACATAACGGGATTGACTATCTGCTGAAGCCTGTTGACAAGATCGAGCTCAATAAATCGCTGTCCAAATACAGAATGCTTGAGCGCCATTTTTCCGGCCAGCAATCCTACGCTAATCTTACCCGTTTCGTGCGTGATCATAAGAAGCAAAGACTGATCGTTCGCAAAGGCACTGAGCATATTGCACTGCGGCTGGAAGACATTGTGTTATTCTATACAGAAAACAAGGTCGTATACGCCCTGGATAATGACGGTAAGAAATACCTGGCGGATCATAACCTCGCTGAGCTCGAACTTACGCTTGATACAGCGAATTTCTTTCGTGCTAATCGCCAGTACATCGTTAACATCAATTACATCCGCAGTTTCAAAACCTACGAAAAAGTAAAAGTGCAGATAGATCTGACGGTACCGGAGCTCAACCACTACATCATTGTCAGCCAGGAAATGGCCCCGCAATTCAGGGAGTGGATGCATAGTGCGTAGAGGGAATGGTCGATGGACGATGGTCGATAGCTGGCTATCGAACATCGTCCATCCTCTCTACACCGCCATCAAACTACACCCCCTCACATCACTATTATCCAATCTTCCCAAAATCTCAAAAGTGCCATCAGGATGAAGACGGGCGGCATCGTCAGTAGCAATAAAACTGCAGGAATGGATATTGGCAAGATCGATTATATTGACTGCGCCGGTATAGGCTCCTTCCGGAGAGGGACCATAAGAGCTTAAAGGATCCGACTCGTCGCGAAGCCGGATCTCCATCCAGGGCGGACAGGTAAAGATCCCGTCCCCGGGGGAATAGGCCTGCGAAAGCAATTCCGTCATGCCGTACTCCGAATGGATCTCGCCCAGATGAAATGCAGCTGAAAGGATATCGTGTACTTCCTGGCGTATCATTTCCTTTCTGCGCCCTTTCATGCCGCCGGTCTCCATTACGATCGCGTTTTTCAATGCCGGCAAACCCATACTTTCCGCGAAATCAAGCAGGCCAAACGTCACACCGATCAATATTGTACGCTGCCCCGCCTTTTCCAGCCGCATCAATACTTCCGCCAGCCGGTCATACTCATTGAGGTAAAAGCCACTGTCGGGGTGGCCGCTTTGCCGGACAAGGTCATTCACCATATACACAAGGGAGGAATGCTGACGCTCCAGGTAGGATGGTAACAAGCCGATCACACACCACCTGGACGCCGGTCCATAGAACAATTCAAACCCCTTTGTAAAGCTTTTTTCATATATGGAAGCGTCTTTCACCAGATGGCGACTATTGATACTTCCTGTGGTGCCGCTGCTTTCAAATAAAAGTGCGGGCTCAAAATCTCCGGCTTTTACAGCATGGGATTTAAAGAAACGAATAGGCAAGAAAGGGATCTGATCGATAGACAGCACATTCTCCGGCCGGATCCTTAGCGCATCCACATAATCGCGGTAAACCTGCGTGTGCTGGTACTGGAATCGAAATACCTCGAGCGCCAGTTGGCCCCGGGTACGATGCTCTGTGCTGAAAATTTTATCGTTCCATTCGCTTTTCATGGGCAATTGCGTCCTCTAAAAATGTTTATATTTGTTTAAATCAATAGTAAATGAAAGCCGTCCCAGCTATACTCGTTTCTTCTGCAATAGTGGTGTTGTTTGCGTGTAGCAAAGATAAGTTTGAAACGAAACCCCGTCTCGAAATAAAAGATTATAATACCCGCGATATCTCGTCTGGTGGCGAGCTGGTGATCCGCCTTAATTATTTTGACAAAGAAGGCGATCTTGGCCAGGCTGCCTTTACCGCCATTCGCGTAAGAACAAATGCACTTTCTCTGCCGCCGACCCAGGAAAAAGCAGACACTTTCCGTTATCCGCTCCCGGAATTCCCGGACAAGGATAATGGAGAGATCACTTTCCGTATGCCCTACGACTTCCTTCGAGAAAGCATCAGCCCGCTGATCAATGATTCTATGATCTTTCGTTTTGCAGTGGTAGACAGAGCCGGCAACGCAAGTGATACCCTGGATAGTGAACCGATCATCGTCCGCGCTCAGTAGCGATGACCCTTCTACGGAATATTTTCCGATCCTTTATTTACAGCAACCTTTTTATTGCTTGCTGCGCCATACTAATGCTGGCGCAGACAAACAGTATGTTGCTTGGCAGTCCCGCGTCCATTACTGTACTTGCATTTGTAGGATTCGCCACCATATCCAGTTATAGCTTTCACTGGTATCTCACACCTGTACTTGCAGAGGACAAAACAGACCGCGCCCGGTGGCTGTTACGCCACAGATCGACGCATCTCTGGCTGTTCATTTCAGGAACTGCAGGAGCGGCTATTTACGGAATTCAGTTACTCGAACACTGGCCCTGGCTTCTTTTTGCCGCGGCAATCACCTTTTTATATTCAGCTCCCAAGATCCCGCATCCCTGGTTCAGATTGCTGCGCCGCATCGCCATCGGAAAAACCATCTTTCTCGCAGGCGTCTGGATGTTCGTCACCACCATTCTGCCCCTCGGCATCTCCGGTGAAAAATGGCAACCGGTCTTTACCCTGTTCTGCATCAGCCGGTTCTTCCTGATATACGCGATCTGCATACTATTTGACTACCGGGATCGCGAGCACGACATCACTCTCGGTATCCGTAGTCTGATCACCTGGATGAACGAAAAAAGCATAGACCGGCTTTTTTTTATATCTGTTATCATCTTCCTGGCCGCCTCCATCACCCTGCATTACTACGATCTGCCATTCTCCTCTATCATATCAATTATAATCCCGGGCCTCATCACCACCCTTCTCTATTCCTATTCAAAAAAGCATACATCTGATATGCTCTATTACTTTATTCTCGACGGCCTCATGTGCCTTTCCTCCATCCTTTACTACCTTTTTCCATAGCATCATCCATCTGATGCCAGACATCCAGGCCACTCTTTTTCACTCCCGGTTTTGTTAACAACTTTTTACACAACCGACAAGTTCTTTACCGAACACTAGCATAATAATTGATGTTATCTGAGTCCTTAATGATAGATTATGCAGATACATTTCACTAAAGTGGTTCATTTCACCAGACTGATCAAAGCTGGTGGCCGTCTCCGCGAATTCAATTTCAGAAAGCTGAGACAGGGAGAGGAAGAGGTGTTTTCGGTTGACACAGTGGATGACCGTGGGAACAGGATCGTGTTTTATATGCATAAAGGCACTAACGCACACTGGACTATCAATCAGCAGGTATTGCCCGTTTGGATCACTGAAAATGAGTCTAAGCTCACAGAAGAGATTGAAGATGAGCTGCAGCATTTCAACTAAGCTTTTTCCGGCATTTGTTATATTGCAGGCCTATTCCCTGCATTGACCATGAAGAAGCATCTATCCCTTTTGTTATTTGTTCCGGTATTATTTGCCTGCAAGGGACCTCAACAAACAGGCAGGCCTTTGCCCACGACCAGCGAGCTGGTTGTTGACGGCAAGATCTGGTCCTCCCTTTTTCAGCAGAAGGCTGCCGAATACCAGGCATTATGTCTCCAGGCTTTCAATATCGCCCGTCTCCGGGTTGATCAATCCCTGCTAAAACCTTCGGCAAGACCCAAAGCGATCGTTACAGATATTGATGAAACATTCCTGGATAACAGCCCTTTCGCTGTCAGTCAGGCTTTTAAAGGTAAAGACTATGAAGCTGATGCCTGGAATGAGTGGACTTCTAAAGGGATAGCCGATACTCTTTACGGAGGCCTGAGCTTTTTTAATTATGCCGCTTCAAAAGGGATCGAAGTTTTTTATCTCACCAACCGCGACGAAAAAGAACGTCCGGGTACTATGGCCAACCTGAAGCGTTTCAGCTTCCCGTTTTCTGATGACAGACATCTTATTATGCGTCAATCCGAGTCAAGCAAAGAGACCCGCCGTCAGAAAATTGCCGGGGGGTATGAGATCATTTTGCTGCTGGGCGATAACCTTGCCGATTTCAGCCAGGTGTTTGACAAAAAATCGACCAGCGAAAGAAGCGCCGGCGTCCAACAGCTTGCTGCTGAATTTGGTAGTCGCTTCATTATTCTTCCTAATGCCAACTACGGTGGCTGGGAGGATGCGATCTATCTTAACAAACGGGATTGGACTCCGTCCCAAAAAGATTCACTCATCAGAAACGCTCTGAGCAGATAAAAAGACACGTTTAATATGTCAGCAGTTCAAACATCTGATAGTTAATACCCGCGAAGACCGATAGCCGTTTCAATTTGAATAAGCCGGCGCACAATATTAACCGCTTACCCGCTAACCCTATTGAACGTTTAAACTGTCAACCTTTCAACCTTTCAACCTTTCACTTAAAACACGCTGTTGTGATCCAGGCATACAATTTCCTTGCTTCGTGGCAATTATTTCCAGAGAAATGTCAATATGAATCGGGTGAGCGCCCAAAGAGCGGCATTTATAAAGTTGAAGCGGTTGAAGGCAGCAAAAGCCTTGTGATCTCTCACAACTGGGTCACGCTCGAAAACCAGGCATTCACGTCGGAATATACGGTTATTGCAGATGGAGACATCGGTGAGTTCTCTCAGCATGACCTGGCAGATAAGGCGCAGGTGATCTTTACAGACAGTATCCAGTTTGAAATTCATTTCTACCGTAAGGGTGAAGTTTCTCTGCATGTCGTGCATGAGATCCTGCCTAATGGTTATCTTAAGATCACGCAACAGGGTTTCAAAGAAGATGGAAGTAATTATACCAACACCGAGATCTATCACAAGCAATTAAGCGTACTTCCTTATGCCGCTTCTGTTGCGGGGGCGGTGATCAAAGCAAATGAAGAAGGGATCATAAAGCACAAGGCGCTTACCGCGATGGAAGAACAGACCAATATGCAGTTACAGCAGATCCGCCAGCAGATCGAGCTACTTGCATTGCAGGCACAGGAGATCCAGAAGCGTAAAGAGCTTTCGATGATGATCTATGAAGCAAAGCTTTCATTCAAACCAAATATCGGCCAGACCTATTACGTCTACGAACGCAAGGACGGCAGCCATTTATTATCGCTCGTTTCTCCGAAAGAATGGGGAGCTTCCGGTCCGTTTCAGAAATTCATTGCCGCCGTAAAATTGCTGGCAGATCATACGTGGATGGAACTGTGATGATGATCGACCATAGATCATCATCACTAAATGAATTTCCTGCAGTTCTTCGCGCCGCATTTACACGGCAGGGTTCCTTCGTGATGTGTTTCTCCATAATCACAGGTCAGTTCCTCTCCTTTTCTGATCGGTCTTAACGTATAAAATTCCACTTTACGGTAAGCCCGGCGCATATATGTATTCGGATCACAGGAATGATTAATAAACCGAAGCGCATTAACATTCACACTGGCATCCAGCGCAATCGGCTCATGATCAAATTCCACCATGAACAATACACCACCCGGCTGTTTTTTTACCCGTCTCTGCGCCTCCCGGTACGTAATGATCTCTCCCCCCATATTGCCAAGCTTACACTTTGCTCCAATAGCTTTGCCTGCAAATGCACCGGTTCCGGCAATCCTGCTTTTTCCTGTAGTCAGCGGATAACGAAGGTTTTTGTCCATCAGCAAATATAAGAGAAGACCGCAGACAACAGGCCCTGTCTTCCGCGGTACGTCATCCGTAGTTTTCTCTCGCGCTCTATTTCCTACCTTTGCCTCATGACAAAACTCTCCGTTAACATCAACAAAATTGCCACGCTCCGCAATTCCCGTGGCGGTAATAATCCTGACGTAGTAAAGTCGGCCATCGACATACAATCATTCGGCGCTGACGGTATTACGGTTCACCCAAGACCGGATGAACGTCATATCCGCTATGATGACGTCAGAAAGATCAAAAAGATCATCACCACTGAGTTCAATATAGAAGGTAATTCACACGAGCAGAAATTTGTCGACCTGGTACTTGAAACCAAACCAGACCAGGTAACACTGGTTCCCGATGTACTCGGCCAGTTAACGTCCGATCATGGTTGGGATACGATTGCCCACAAAGATTATCTCAGGGAGATCATTGCCGTATTTCAAAAAGAAGGGATTCGTGTTTCTATTTTTGTGGATCCGGTTGTGGAAATGGTAAAAGGTGCCGCAGAAACAGGCACAGACCGGATTGAACTATATACAGAAGGATATGCCCGGCACTATGCCGGCGATAAGACCGCTGCTGTAAAAGATTATGTGGAAGCGGCGAAAGCAGCAAAAGAGCTGGGATTGGGATTGAATGCAGGGCATGACCTTGATCTGCAGAACCTGCAATATTTCAAACAACAGATCTCCTGGCTGGACGAAGTAAGCATTGGACATGCGCTGATCAGCGATGCGTTGTATTACGGACTGGAAAATACCATACAGATGTATAAGCGACAACTGGCTTGAATCTTGTTTTAGTTCGGCTACGCAACGGTCCCTTGCGTAGCCGTAGCTTTTGTGAAGTGAACGGCGATTCGAACCAATGATCCGATCAATAAAACTTCCACAATATGCTCCGCAGACAATTTATCAGAAACATGTCCCTTACGGCCGCAGCCATTTCCCCTGCGGCATCAGCACTTGCCTCCTGCTCTTCCGGCAAAAAAGATAAGCTTGGCATTGCACTCGTAGGCCTCGGCGGATATGCATCCGGGCAGCTTGCGCCGGCATTGCTGGAAACAAAGCATTGTTATCTCTCGGGCATTGTTACCGGCACACCAGCTAAAGAAAAAATCTGGGCAGATAAATACAGCATCCCCAAAAAGAACATTTACAACTACGATACTTTCGACAAGATCAGCTCAAACCCCGACATCGACATCATTTACATTGTTCTGCCTGTTGCCTTGCATAAAGAATTCACCATCCGCGCAGCTAAAGCAGGCAAGCATGTGATCTGCGAGAAACCGATGGCGGTTTCCGTCGCCGATTGCCAGGAGATGATCTCCGCCTGCAAACAGGCTGATAAGCTCCTTTCGATCGGCTACAGGCTGCATTTCGAGCCATATAATCAGGAGATGATGAGACTTGGCCAGCAAAAGGTCTATGGCGCGCTAAAAGAAATAGACTGCGCCAACGGCTATACCTGGGGGAATAATACAACTGCCTGGAGATTGAAGAAGAACCTTGCCGGTGGCGGCGGCCTGATGGACATGGGTGTTTATGCCATACAGGGCGCCCGGTACGTAACCGGCGAAGAACCTGTTTTTGTTACCGCAAGAGAGGAAAAGAAACGGCCGGAGCTTTTCAAGGAAGTAGACGAAACAATTTACTTTACCCTTGAATTCCCTTCCGGTTGTATTGCTCAGGGCATTTCAAGTTATAACATGAACATCAATCATCTGAAAGTAAAAGCGGCGAAAGGTGATTTTGAATTATCCGAAGCATACCGTTATGGAGGGATGGCGGGCAAAACACCGGCCGGGCAAATGAACTTCCCACAGATCAACCAACAGGCAGCGCAGATGGACGATTTCGCCCTTTGTGTAAAGAATGGCAAGCCGACGCGCGTTCCCGGGGAAATGGGCTTAAAAGATATGAAAGTAGTTGAAGCGATCTACCGGAGCATTGCTTCCGGGAAAAAGGAGCCGGTTTAAAGATCGATCCTTCATAATTCAGTAGGCTAAATAGATGGCGTTCGGTTCCCGCAGATGAACGCAGATTGATGCCCGGATCCGCAGAGAAATTTTCAGGATCTGGCAAGCTGTCAGGCGGCTAAACGAAGAATCCTACGCCCATTCGGGTAATTGTTCCAGCTCATGCAGCTGTCCTTCTTTTTTTACCCACGCATAACTATGCGTCCCGTTTGTGATCACGAGCACTCCTACCGGGACAGAAATATGATATCGTAATAACTGATGCAACACTGGATCACCTAGTTCAACCTCCGGCGATTTACACTCCACCATCAGCCACGGGCGATGTTCCCGGTCATACACCAGTATATCAAACCGCTTTCTCAACTCACCCAGCATGATCACTTTCTCCATGGCGATCAGCGTAACGGGATATTTCTTCACCTGCACGAGATATTGTACAAAATTCTGACGCACCCACTCTTCCGGTGTCAATAAAAGCCACTTCTTCCTGATAGGGTCAAAAAGAAAGTTATTCTCCCCCTGTTTCTTCATCCTGAAAGACGGCTCTGGATAATCAACTTCAAGCATCCCTCAAATCTAGGTCAAGAGGAGAAGAGTGCAAAAGGAGAAAATATTTTCGGAAAAGAGGCGAAAGAGGAAAAAAGGATGTTCACCGGTAAATCATTAAATTCGCCCTGTACAAGGGTTGAGATTAAAAGGATATACCAACTTCCTTTTTAACCTCTTATCGAACCCTCTTTTACCTCTTTTTAACTCTTAGTATGAAGTCGAAAGAAGAAATCGTCAATAACTGGCTTCCGAGATACACGGGAGAAAAACTGGAGAATTTTGGAGAATACATCCTTCTGACCAACTTCAGTAATTATGTGTACATGTTTGCATCATGGAACAATGTGCCGGTGATCGGTGAAGGCCGGCCGATGCAATGTGCAACGGCTGAAAATATAACGATCATCAATTTCGGAATGGGTAGTCCGACGGCAGCAACCGTCATGGATCTGCTAAGCGCCATATCTCCGAAAGCTGTATTGTTTTTGGGAAAATGCGGAGGATTGAAAAAAAGGAACAAACTCGGAGACCTGATATTGCCTATCGCTGCTATCCGGGGAGAAGGTACCTCGAACGATTACTTCCCGGCAGAAGTACCTGCATTGCCAGCCTTTGCCCTGCAAAAAGCTGTATCAACCACCATCAGGGATTATGCAGTGGATTACTGGACAGGAACCGTATACACCACCAACCGCCGCGTTTGGGAGCATGACGAAGTATTCAAAGAGTACCTGCAGAAAGTACGGGCATATGCCATCGATATGGAGACGGCCACTATTTTTACGGTCGGATTCTTCAATAAGATCCCGACGGGAGCGCTTTTACTCGTCAGTGATCAGCCGATGATCCCGGAAGGAGTGAAAACAGAAGAAAGCGATAAGTCAATTACGGCACAATTCGTGGAGAGACACCTGAAGATCGGCATTGATTCGTTGAAACAATTACTCAATGATGGTCTGACGGTAAGACACCTGAAATTCTAACCATTTATTGTAAACTTAAACGTCCTTTTATGAAACTGTTCCTGCTGGCTTCCGGTCTTGTTGTATTATCCGCGTCCGCTAACAAGTGCGGCAGCAAAAAAAGCGAAAGCAATACATACAAAGCAAAGCTGGAAACAAAAGCGCTGTGTATGAATTATACACTTACGCTTGTGGAAGGCAATATTGATACAGCACTGATCAATTCCAGCTGGACAGATGAATCAAAAGGAAAAACCTTTGCGAATGCATTCGGGTTGGCAAACCCCTGCGATTTTCCTTCAACCATCAATGAAGGAGACGAGTTCTTTTTCACAATTGATACCGCAAAAAATAAAGACTGTGCCGTTTGCATGGCGTATTACCCGACTCCGCCACGCAAACTGACCATCAAAGTCGTGCCGAAATAAATGCAGCCACTTCTTCGTATACAGGATCTGTGTATCGACTTCATATCCGCAGCCGGAAACTCCCGCGCGCTAAAAGGTATTTCCCTTACAGTAAATAAAGGTGAGATCGTTGCGATCGTTGGAGAATCCGGTTCAGGAAAATCTGTTACCTCACTGGCTATCCTTCAACTGCTCCCATCACCACCTGCCATCTACACTTCAGGAACGATCGAATACAGCGAAGACGGGCAAACAACTATTGATCTTCTGAAAGCTTCTCCTGCACTGTTGCAAAATATCAGGGGCAACAAGATCGCAATGATCTTCCAGGAGCCAATGACATCCCTGAACCCGGTTCTTACCTGCGGCGAACAAATAACAGAAGCCGTTCTTTCACATAAGAAGGTCTCAAAGAACACCGCACATCAGCTGGCGCTGCAATGGATGGAAAAAGTAAAGTTGCCAAACCCTGATCTCCTTTTCAAACGATACCCTCATCAATTAAGTGGCGGACAGAAACAGCGCGTGATGATCGCTATGGCCATGTGCTGTGAACCTTCACTGCTGATCTGTGATGAACCTACTACGGCCCTTGACGTAACAGTTCAAAAAACCGTTCTGCAACTGATCAGGGAACTTCAGCAACAAACGGGAATGGGTGTGATCTTCATTACGCATGACCTTGGGGTGGTGGCCGAAATAGCCGACAGAACCCTTGTGCTGTATAAAGGAGAGATCGTTGAACAGAACTCCGTAAAAACTCTTTTCACACAACCTGCACATCCTTATACAAAAGGCTTGCTCGCCTGTCGCCCGGTGCTTCACCGGAAGGGAGAGCGACTGCCAATTGTCACTGATTTCCTGAATGCAAACACGAGTGACCGCGAATGGCCGCCGTCCACGAGTGAACAAGAATCGCCGCAAATGGACACGAATGGAGGCAGAAAGAATGAAGTGCTATTGCGTGCAGAAGATCTGAGTGTTTGGTTCCCGGGAAAAAAAACGTTTCTCGGGAAAACTACTGAGTATATAAAAGCCGTGGATGATGTAAGCTTTGACGTATTTAAAGGCGAAACATTGGGATTGGTGGGAGAAAGCGGCTGCGGCAAAACAACGCTGGGAAGAACCATTCTCCGGCTAATAGCACCTAGCTCGGGGAAGATCTTTTATGAAGGGCGGGATCTCACTACTGTAAGCAAACCCGATCTCCGGGCAATGCGCAAAGACCTTCAGATCGTGTTCCAGGACCCTTACTCGTCCCTGAATCCCAGGCTCACTGTCGGCTCCGCCATTGCTGAACCGTTGAAAGTTCACAGCATTCTTGCTGCGGATAATAAACGCAGAGAGCGGGTAAAGGAACTGTTGGAGAAAGTAGGTCTCAAACCGGAACATTATAATCGTTACCCGCATGAATTTTCTGGAGGGCAAAGACAACGCATCGTGATCGCACGCGCACTTGCACTCAATCCTTCATTCATCGTTTGCGATGAATCTGTTTCCGCGCTGGATGTAAGCGTTCAGGCACAGGTGCTCAACCTGCTCAATGATCTGAAAAAAGAATTTGGCTTTACAGTCGTCTTTATCTCACACGACCTTTCTGTAGTAAGATATATCAGCGACAGGATCATGGTCATGAATAAAGGCCGGATCGAAGAGATCGGAGAAGCTGAAGACATTTACAATCATCCTCAGTCAGCATATACGCAACGGCTGATCACCGCAATTCCCAAAGGATTTTAAGCACTTCCCGCACCTGCTTTTGACTCCCTCTCCTCGCAGGCGATTCTCTTTTGTGCCAGTATATCTTATGAATCAGTGTGGCGTCCCCCGGGCAGATTCAACCCAGGCTCCATTCCTAAATACTTCTTCCATCATTGGCTTGTGTTATTCGGGTTCTTCGTCAATGGTAATGTTTAGTTCGTCAGAACCATAATTCGCCCGGTCATACTGGCCATAAAATTCTTTCGCACTTTTTCTTTTGGAATACAGCATCTTTTTTAATTCCTGCTGCAACTGTGGGAATTCGGGTTCATCTTCTTTCAGCTTTGTTTCAGAAAATGCGGTGAAATCATATTCACTGCCATATTCATCAATCTCCTCATCAAATTTTTCGCCGCCCGGACCAACCTCCCATTCATACTTTGCAGAATCAAGTGAAATAAGTCCGACAGATGCAATCCCCCAGCGTGCATCATCCTTTTTGATCTTGTATTTGAAGAAATATACCCAGCCTTCACGACCTTTTACGGTTGCTTTGATCTTATCAATAAATAATAATGAATCCGGTTTCCTTACATTATCAGAAAGAAGTTTACTCCGCGAAAGTGCGAGCTGATTATTTTCCGCAGCCGGGAATAGCGCGCTTTTTTCAAGCTCTTCAAGATCTTGATACAATGAATACCGGTATTCATCCAGCCCCGCAAAATAATTGACCAGTGTATCAGGATAAGGTTTTTTCAGACGGATCAATGAGATCAGTATAGAATACTTCAGCTTCTTATCGGACGAAGCCAGCAGCTGATTTACCAATGCAGGCACTTGTTTATCTTTGTTCCAGTACGGCATCAGCAGATTGGCGTACAGATTCAGATTATCATTTCCTGATTCCGCCTCTTCGTCAGTACCGCTGTAGTAAGGTGACATCACCAGTTCATCATCCTGTGCTTCTTTCGCCTTATCTATCGACTTCTGTTTTTCACTGATCACCTGTCTTTTCCACTCCTGCTTTGCCTCCAGTAGAAAGCGCTGGTAGTATGCCTTATAATCATCGGGCTTCACCCATCCGCTATCGATCATCTGGCTGAGCAATGTCATCATCGGATATTTATAATCATCCAGGTTGATCAGCGGCAGGATATCCGGCAGTATTGCTTTGGCAAGCTTCAGCGAATCCCCAAGCCCCTCGATCAAACGCACTTCACTATTCACACCTGCATATCGCAATGACTGATTTCCATTAAGATCATTACGAAGGCTCAATACGGGCGGTTCCGCCATTACGATATCACGGAATGTCTTATAAGAATAAGAAGTCTGCTGATCAACCATTGAACCCAGTATTGCATACTGCAGCTCCAGCGTATCGCCCGCGGCCTGATAAAGCTCTTTAAGATAGTTTGTCGCGGCCGGGTCCTTCATCACAACCAGTTTGCGGATCAGTTGCTTCTTCACACCGAGATAATCTTTTTCAGACCATCCGATCGTAGACATCACTTTTTTCAATCCACCTATATCGGAAGAATCCAGTTTTACCAAATAGATCCCTTTTACGGCTCTTCTGTGTATGGCACTGTCTTTACTCAGAAAATCTTCAAAAAAAAGGTTTGATTTCTTGACGAACATATCGCTACCCTGCAGGGTATCGGCAGGGGTGAATGTTTCAAAGAACGATTTCACAAATGAGCTTGGAGCTGTAAGTGTATCGCCCTGGGTCATTATAGAAAACCCGATCCCGTCTTTATAAAAAGTTTTCTCCCACAGCATCCGGCTGCTGCCCGAGTCACTAAGAATAACCTCCCATGCTTTCATTTTATTAGGCAACACCGTACTGATCTTCTTTCTGACGATCCATGAGGAGTCTCCAAAAAGATGCTCTTTTTCCAGAATGGTACTATCTTCCAGGTAAGTGTACCGTGGAGAACGGAAGAAACTGACAAAGATCTTTTCACCTGTCGTATCGTTACTGATCGTATTACTGCGGAACACACCCGAGGCAATTTCATCTGCATCATCATCTGCCGGGTAATTATACATACTGATCGCAGGCAGATCGATCTTTTCTTTTTTATCGTCCGGGAATACGGGTGTTCTGACCTGGAAAAAAAGAGAAGTATCAGTCCGCAGAACAGGCGAAGGATAGATCAATGGTTTTATAACAAATGAATTGATAAAATTTATCATCGCCGGCACTTCCCGCTGACCGTGTGCAATCAGCGTATAGTAATGCGTGCCCTGTATCAAAAATCTGACAAGATAAACAGCGCCTTGTTTGTCTTTATATTTCAGGTCCAGTGCAGGATAACCGTTCGCGGTTGTATGCTGTCTGCTGAGTTGCTTATCGATAAAGTCAGATGCGGCAAAGCTTTCTTCCATCAGGCCGAGATCAAAAGTATCTTCCTCCACGAAACGATAATTATGGATATCTGTTCTCAAAACCCTGTACTGCGTATTGGTGCTTTTATCTTCTGCGTCAAAGATCCGGTTACCGTTATTGCCAGTGAAGGGTTCATGCGGCATGTCTATTGAAAATCCGCCGTAGGCCGGGGAATACTTTTTCCAGCCAGCAACACCTGTGGCCAGATGACGCTCTTTTAACTGTATACTGGAAAAGAAACGTTGCGCTTCCAGTCCCTGTGTTACATAATCACCCGTACCGCTTATTTTGAAGATCAGGATTTCAGAGGGCGTAACAAAAATGTTATAACGCTGAATATCGCCACGCCTGGTTTTATTGATTATATCAATACCTGGGTAGCCATTGCGCACCACGGAAGTTTTGCTGATGATCTTTCCCGGGATATTCTCATAGAGTAAACTATCTACTACACGTTGTACGCGATCAGCGGACTGACCCCACATCCACGCATTTGTAATAATGCGGGACACCATGTAATACGAGCCGTTGGCCATATCTGCGTACTGGCGTTGATCTATTGCAGGATCTTCTCCCAGCTGATAAAGTTTGCCGGGCATATCAACTTTGAAAAAACCATCATCGGATGTTTGCGTGGCGAATTGAACAGGTACCCTGATCTTTTCAACCTGCCCTTTATGCTGACTATCCCTTGCTCCCATTTTCACCGGGCGAAGACGGTAACCTTTTTCCCGAAGCATTTCAATTACGCCTCTTCCGCCAGGCAGGTGAGCGGCACCCACTCCTACAAATAATGACAGGCCGGACTTCAGGATCGAATCGATCGAGCCAGCCTGTATCTCATTACGTTTATAGAGAAATTTTTCATCAAATGCCCGGGAAAAACTATTGAACTTGTTGATCGAATCAAGCCAGTCCAGATTGCCGCTTCGATAAGCTTCCTGTAATTTACCGGAAGAGAAGTTATCGTCCTGATCATAGCTGCGTTCACGTTTATTCTTGTCTTTTGCTGCATCTCTGTAAGCTTCTGCCATTAGTCTCATACTCTCACCGTAGCGTTCAACACCGGCGACTTTCTTTCCCCATTTTTTACCGCATTGATAAATGTACATGTCAAGGTAAGTGTCTTCTTCAAAATCGCTGGAAGCATTTCCATAGCTACGGTACAGGAGATTATTGATAGTGGAAGGATTGCTATGCAATGCACGTTCTATCTTGTCATCATATTTGCCGAAGCTAAGTGTCCGCATCCGCAGGTAATCTGACGGGGCCAGAGCGGCAGCATACTTACCCCGGTAGGCGCTGTAGCCATCATCCAGATCATACTTGCTCATATCTTCCTGCCATGATTCAGGATTGGTTTCCAGGGCTACAACATCCGCGTTACGGATCCCGATATAGAACGAATCTGCGAGATGAAAGGCCAGTTTGCTGCTCACGTGCATGGTGCCGAAGAGATAAGATGGCTTTTTCATTCCGTTTCCGCTGATCTCCCACAAGAGGCTGGGGTAATTGCGGGTACGGGTTCTGGACTGGGCATCGGCAAGAAGAGGCAGCGTAAACAAAAGGAGGAAAACAAATCTTTTCATAGTCGAAAGCTCGCTTTAAGAGGCTTAAAATCAATCCCGCGCTAAGTAAAAAGTCAAAATTTAAAAGTAAAAAACACTACCGGCAGTGAATGATTTTCCGTTCTACCGGAGGAGTATCTTCTTACTTTTTAATTTTGACTTTTACTTTTTTCCCAAGTTACTACTTTATTGAAACGGCCTGCGGCCAAATCTGTTTTGCCGGGCGGGAAAATTTTAGCAAAAAACTAAAATATCCGGCTGGAAATCAATAGATTTAAGCTGGCGAAAAATCCGGGGCACGAAAAACAGGGTTTCGGCCGTTTTATTCGTACCTTTGCCCGCCTTAAGCTATCCGCATGACCAGGCCCGGTGCCGTAAGACCGGGGATTGGCGTTCCCTCCTCAGGTATTCAGATACCGGTTTGCGTCATGAAGCTGAAATTTGTCTCATAAGAGTTGCTTCCACCCTGTTGGTGGGATCAGGAGACAAAGCACATTAAAGAAAAAAAGACTCAAAACACATGAAGCTTTCGCAGTTCCGATTCGACCTCCCTTTGAACCTTATCGCCCAAAATCCTGCAAAAAAACGTGAAGATGCCCGTATGATGGTCGTTCACCGTCACACAGGCCAGATTGAGAACAAGCATTTCCGCGACATTCTGGATTATTTCGACGATAAAGACGTTTTTGCCGTAAACAACACCAAAGTATTTCCTGCCCGTATGTATGGCAGAAAGGAAAAAACCGGTGCAAAGATCGAGGTGTTCCTGCTGCGCGAGCTGAACAAGCCTAACCGTCTCTGGGATGTGATCGTTGATCCTGCCCGTAAGATCCGTGTCGGTAATAAACTTTATTTCGGCGAACAGGAAGACCTGGTAGCAGAAGTGATCGATAACACCACCAGCCGCGGCCGTACCATCCGTTTCCTTTGGGAAGGTACCGAAGAAGGTTTCCGGGAACAGCTGGAGAAACTGGGTGAAACACCACTGCCAAAATACATCAAGCGTAAGCCAGACGAAGAGGATAAAGAGCGCTATCAAACCGTTTATGCAAAGCATGAAGGTGCGGTTGCTGCCCCTACTGCCGGCCTGCATTTCAGCCGTGAGCTGATCAAACGCCTTGAGATCAAGGGTGTCCGCTTTGCGGAAGTTACCCTTCATACCGGCCTTGGCACTTTCCGCCCGATCGAAGTGGAAGACCTCAGCAAACATAAAATGGATGCTGAATATTACAACATCGACGAAAATGCCTGCAAGATCGTAAACCGTGCTAAAGAATACGGTCACCGCATCTGCTCCGTTGGCACCACTACAATGCGTGCGCTGGAATCATCCTTTACCGCGCAAAAATTGCTGAAACCATCTGAAGGCTGGACCAATATGTTCATCCACCCTCCTTATGAGTTCAACATCGCAGATTCCCTGGTAACCAACTTTCATCTCCCAAAAACCAGCCTGCTCATCATGACCTGCGCATTTGCCGGCTATGAATTGACAATGGAAGCATATAAAAAAGCGATCAAGGATAAGTACCGGTTCTTCAGTTATGGAGATGCGTTGCTGGTCATCTAGATCGTTGACCGTTGTCCGTTCACCGTTGTCCGGATAAATAGAATAAATGTTGAAAAAGCCTTCCTTCCGGGAAGGTTTTTTCGTTCTGAAAGCCGGACAACGGGCAACGGACAACGGACAACGGTCTCCCTCAAACGACCTGCCTCACCAAACCCCCGAATCCCTTACCTTTGCGCAGTTAAAAAACCTGTAACAATTTCTTAATATGGCAGATATTTTCGAGCGTTTATTAAAGAATTACGGGCCGATCGGCCAGCATCGTGAGAGAGCGCATGGATACTTCGCATTTCCCAAACTGGAAGGAGAGATCAGCAGCCGGATGAAATTCCGTGGAAAAGAAATGATCGTATGGAGCCTGAATAACTATCTCGGTCTGGCGAACCATCCGGAAGTAAGAAAAGCCGATGGTGATGCGGGTCGTGATTTTGGACTGGCTCTTCCAATGGGTGCAAGGATGATGAGCGGAAACAGTGATTATCACGAACAACTCGAAGCGGAACTTGCTGCATTTGAAAGCAAGGAAGACGCCATCCTTGTTAACTTCGGATACCAGGGTATGGTCAGCCTGATCGATGCGCTGTGCAACCGCCATGATATCATCATCTATGATGCCGAAAGCCACGCCTGCATTATCGATGGCCTCCGCCTTCATCCGGGACATCGTTATGTATTCAAGCATAATGACCTCGAAGATTTCGAAAAACAACTGCAGCGCGCTACAGCACTGATCGAGAAGCAAAAAGCCGGCGGGATCCTCGTGATCACAGAAGGCGTATTCGGCATGGCCGGGGACCAGGGCAAACTGAAAGAAATTGCGGCACTGAAAGAAAAATACGAGTTCCGCCTCCTGGTGGACGACGCACACGGATTCGGCACGCTTGGCAAAACCGGCGCAGGCGCGGGCGAAGAACAGGGCGTACAGGACCAGATCGATCTTTACTTCTCTACCTTCGCCAAATCAATGGCATCTATCGGTGCATTCATTGCCGGCGATCGTAAGATCATCGATTTCATCCGCTATAATATCCGCAGCCAGATCTTCGCAAAAAGCTTACCGATGCCATTGGTGATCGGCAACCTGAAACGCCTTGAACTCCTGCGCACTCAACCTGAGCTGAAAGACAAGCTGTGGGAAAATGCACTCAAACTGCAGAAAGGATTAAAAGAAAGAGGATTCGATATCGGTAAAACAGACTCTGTTGTCACACCCGTATACATGAAAGGCGGTGTGGAAGAAGCTACTGCTATGGTAATGGATATCAGGGAAAACTACCACATCTTCTGCTCTATTGTCGTATATCCTGTGATCCCGAAAGGACATATCATCTATCGCCTGATCCCTACTGCCGTTCACACTGACGCAGATATCGAAGCTACACTGAATGCGTTCTCTGAAACAAAGAAAAAACTGGATGCGGGAGCATATAAAGTGGAAGCGATTCCTGATATGGCTGAAGTAACGGGAAAACGTTTTGACTACCTTACGCAGCGACCTAAGAATAAATAGTCACATATACGTAAGTAGAAAAGTAGAAAGTCAAAAGTCAAACACGAGGTTTAACTTTTGACTTTTTACTTTTCTACTTCGATATTACCACTGGCCGCCAATCTGCCATTGGCGTGGCTCATTTGTTGCAGCGCTTCTGAAAACGCAACAATGCTCAAGCATCCCGAACTCTTTTATCTCGATGACCTCCAGGAGCTCTTCACGGATGTGCAATTACAGCGCATTTTCCCCGACCAGAAGACCTTCGCTGATTGCACGCCACTATTTCCCGTGGCAGAAATACTGGAGCGATATAAGGCATTCAAACGCGCAGGAGACGGAGAGCTGATGTCATTCATCGTTACTCATTTCCGTTTGCCGCAGCCCATTCCACAACCTGAAGAACAGTGGAATTTCCCCATCGATGAACATATCAGCCGCCTGTGGGAAATTCTTTCCCGCCACCCGCAGGAAGGCGGCGGCACACTGATCCCCTTACCTAAGTCATCGATCGTTCCCGGAGGAAGATTCCGCGAGATCTTTTACTGGGATACCTATTTTACCATGCTGGGATTACAGGTGGCCGGCCTAACGCAGAAGATCGAAGACATGGTGGACAACTTTGCCTGGCTGATCGATACATTCGGATTGATCCCAAACGGCAATCGCACTTACTTTCTCACGCGCTCGCAACCGCCTTTCTTTTCACACATGATCGATCTGTTGCAGGAAGAACGGGGTGATCATGTTGCATTGAAATATTTGCCACAGCTCACCGCTGAATATAATTTCTGGATGCATGACGCACACCTTTTAACACCGGAAAATAATGCAGCAGCCCGAACAGTGCTTATGCCTGACGGAACCATACTCAATCGCTATTGGGATGAGATGAATACGCCAAGGCTTGAAGGTTATGCCGCCGATCTTAAAACACATGAACATGCCATAGCAGACCCTTCCGATCATTACCGCCATGTTCGCGGTGCCTGTGAATCCGGCTGGGATTTTTCAGGAAGATGGTTTCGCGATGGAAAAAAGATCACCACGATTAATACCTGCGAATACATCCCTGTAGATCTGAATTGCCTGTTATGGCATCTTGAAAAGATGATGGCGGAAGCTTATATACTTGATGGAAAGCCTGAAACCGCCGCCGAGTATCAAATGAAAGCGTTGACCCGTCAGAAAGCAATCGAATCCTTTTGCTGGAACGATGACCTTCAAACCTATTGCGATTATAATTTCATTGAACAAAGATCATCAGGCAAACTTACGATGGCAATGGCCTATCCTCTTTTCTGCGGAATAGCGTCAAAAGAGCAAGCCGCAAAAGTGCTGGATAAACTTGAACAGGATTTCCTGAAGGATGGCGGCCTCATCACCACACCGAATCAAACAGGCCAGCAATGGGATGCGCCAAACGGATGGGCACCTTTGCAATGGATCGGATATAAAGCTGCCATCAGGTATGATCGTACTACTCTGAGCAATAAGATCGCACTTAACTGGACAGTCAATGTCGAGAATGTGTTCAAACGCACGGGAAAACTGATGGAAAAATATAACGTAGTGGATACTGAATTGCTGGCGGGTGGCGGAGAATATAAAAACCAGGACGGTTTCGGGTGGACCAATGGCGTATATGTAAAGCTGAAAAAATTGGTGGGGATGACTGTCAGCCGATAGAGGCAGCGGAGCGTTAGGGTTAAAATATGCCTACATTTCGTTAAATTCCGGTAACGTACCTCAAAAAAAAAGACCTCCCGAATAAATCCGGGAGGGCCCTAATCAAAAACCATTAACCATTAAACCTTATCCTATGAAAATTCATGGGCAATATCGTTATTAATAAATTAACACAAAAACTTTTTGATCATTTTTTTTACCTCACGGTAGTAAATACATGTTTTATTGATTCATCTCAATGTCGAAACGTTGAATTTTGACCGTATATTAACTTTTGAAAAAATGCAAACGTTTGCGCAAAAATGCTGTTATCTACATTCGAATGCGGACATTTGCATGACATATAATATGAAAAAAACAGTCGTCGCCATAACAGGAGCCAGCGGATCAATCTATGCCCGCCAATTGTTGCAGAAACTTGCAGCGATACCCGAACAGTGTTCAAATCTTGCAGTCGTAATGACGGAGAACGCTAAACAGGTTTGGCAAACAGAGTTGGAAGACAACTCTTATGAACAGTTGCCCGCGAAGTTCTTCAGCACTACAGACTTCATGGCTCCTTTTGCGTCAGGCTCGGGGAAATACGAGAATATGATCATAGTGCCCTGCTCTATGGGAGTACTTGGCCGGATCGCATCAGGCATTTCAAATGATCTGATCACCCGTGCGGCAGATGTGATCCTGAAGGAAAGAAGAAAACTCATTTGTGTTGTACGCGACACTCCATATAACCTCGTTCATATCAGGAATATGGAAACACTCACGCTTGCGGGAGGTATTATTTGTCCGGCTACGCCATCCTTTTACAGCAAACCTAAAACCCTTGAGGAAGTAGCTGCCACTGTGGTAGACCGCGTGCTGGATCTCGCAGGTTTTGATATTTCTACCTATCGCTGGGGCGGTGATCAGTAAGATGAAGTTGATTTGATAGAATCTATTAAATCAACATATCCTTTAGATGGCTTATCTAATGTAAGCTCCCAAAACATAATACCATTCAATTTATTCTTAATAGCATACGACGTTTTCAAACCAATAGAACGCTCGTCATCAAACGTTGCAAACACTTTATCTTTTGCATTATATGCATAAGAAGCCTTTGCAGCATTATCGTAATAAAAAACAAACCCCTTTTTCTTTGACAATTGTTCTTCAAATGAATGATAAGGTATAAAACTTTTAAACCGTCCTGCCTGATACAAACCATTGTTAGTAGAAGCTACATTGATCCAGGTTCGCGCATAGAATGCCGCACCGATCACGATCTTATCAGCCGGCACACCTGTTTTGATCAGGTACCTGATGGCATGATCAGCTGAAGAAATTTGGCTCTTATTCGAATACAGTGGTGTATGATGCCCGGTAACGGTATCAAACCCTCCCACCAGGTCATAACTCATCAGGTTGATCCGGTCCACCAATGGAGTTACTTTCAACCACTCTACAGATTCCTGCAGGAAATTATCCAGTCCGCCAGCGGCAAAGCTGATCTCACGCTTTGACCCAAGGGAGTCACGCAATGACTGGATCAATGACGTAAAATTTTGCCTGTCATCTTTGCTGTAAGGATGCCCGGGATGTCCTTTGATCGCAGGATACTCCCAGTCCAGATCAATTCCATCTGCCCCGAAATAATCACAAAGCTCCTTCACGGATGACGCAAATTCTTTCCGGTTCAGCTCCGATGCGAATACGGGTGAGCATTGTTCACAGCCACCCCATCCACCCAAAGACAACATTACTTTCAATGAAGGATTTCGTTGCCGGGCCTTGATCAGTGTCCTGATAGTTAGCGTATCATTGGCGTTGTCTACATTCAGCCTGCTGCCCTTCAGGTGGCAAAAACTGTATATGATATGCGTCAGCTTTTCAACAGGATATTGAGCAAGCTGAGAAGCATTGCCCGAGTAATAGGCAATGACCTGTAACTGGCTATTTTTTGATCTGTCCGAAGTTTGCGCATTTATCAACAGGGAAGCCAGGACGAATAGCGTACAATAAAATATTCGTTGCATAGAGATCATTTTCTACGGGAGTGTCTGATGATCTATGAATGTAATGGAAAATGATGGCACTGCCCGAAATCCTGCGCTGCTTTTTCTTACAGTAAAATTACTTATTCTTAACCCCTCCATCAACCTTGCAAAAAGCTACGCCATAGACGACATGCAAATTGCAATAGCAACGAGCAATCTTTTATCCGATATTACTTATTGTATTTTTTCAGTAGCTCGCGCGTTCGTTTGCCCGACTCTTTAAGATCACGGTCTTTCCACTTCCCGCCTGAAGGCGCAGAAGGAAGCAATACGGAGCAGGTTTCATTCTTATCGGAAACAGACCAGGTGATCCAGCTGATCCCGTTCTCCTCCGCCCAGTCGATCCATCGTTGCCATTCCGCCAGATCAAGCGCTCCATCCCCCGACGCCGTCATGCCCGCAGATTCTGAAATAAAGAGTGGAATACCTTTTTTTAATGCATAGCTGCCACGATCACGCAATCCCTGCTTATGCGTTGCCGCATAAAAATGCAGGGTGTACATGATATTGGAAAACCCTTTTAAAGGATCATCTGCAACAATATGAACATCCTGATCCCAGTGAGGAGAGCCGACCAGGATGATATTATCCGGATCCTTCTCGCGTATGACATTAATGATCTCTGTAGAGTATTTCTTAACTTCTTCCCAGCTCTCTTCATCTGGCTCGTTAAAGATCTCGTAGATCACATGAGGATTCTGCCCGTAAGTCTCTGCCATTTCTGCAAAGAAGGCCTTCGCTTCCCCCAGGTTTATATTATGACTGTGCCAGTCGATGATCACATACAGATCTTCTTTGATAGCCGCATCAACAACAGCTTTGATCTTTTGCTTTGACCAATCTGGTCGTTTTAAATAACTGCTGTCGCCCAACTCCACGCCAAGCGCCGCCCTGATCACATTTACTTTCCAGTCTTTCTTCAGCCACTTCACAGACCCCGCATTGTAGAATCTTGGCCACAGGCAGTGCCATCCATAGCTCATTCCCCGCAATATAAGAGGCGCCCCTTTCTCATCCACCAGTTGTGTACCCGACACTTTCAGTCTTCCGTGTGCGGTGACCGTCTGTGCAAAAGAGCTGAGAGTCAGTTGAGCTATGCAAACCAGCAATAGAAATCTTTTCATATGGATCTTTGGTTAAAGCTCGTTCATTTAGCCAAAATAAAAACAGCCGGTTAATTTTTTAATATAGATGGATAAAAAAGTACACTTCCTACATTTGCAGGATGGATATTTTTCTCGCCTGCCTCTCGGTGCTGGCCCTGATCATGATCGCTGCGGCAGTTTTCTTTCGTAAGAAAAAAACGGTACCTGTACTCTCCGTAATACCGCTTCCGGAATCATCCCGGCAGATCCTGCTGCAGAATGTTCCGTTCTATGAAGAATTGTCTTTGGAAAAAAGAAGCACGTTCGAACAACGGATGCAGGGATTTCTTGCCCGTGTAAGGATCACCGGCGTAAATACAACAGTCGGGGAGATCGATCGCGTATTGATCGCTGCCAGTGCTATCATTCCTATTTTCGGATTTGCGGAATGGGAATACATGCAGCTGAATGAGGTGCTGCTTTACCCGGACTCATTCAACAAGGAATTTGCCCAGGAAGGACACGACCGCGATACACTTGGCATGGTAGGTTCAGGTCCCTATCAGAATGTAATGATCCTTTCCCAGCATCAGCTGCGCCAGGATTTTCTGAATAAATCCGGCAAAGGCAACACGGCCATTCACGAATTTGTTCACCTCGTAGACAAAACTGATGGCAGTGTCGATGGCATACCGGAGATCATACTGAACAGGAAATATGTGCTCCCCTGGCTTGAACTGATGCATAAAGAGATCAAACGCATCCAGGCTGATAAATCAGACATCAACCCATATGGTGCAACCGATCAGGGAGAATTCTTTGCCGTGGTGTCTGAATATTTTTTCGAGCGGCCGGAACTGCTCAAAGAAAAACATCCAAAACTTTATGAACTGCTGGCATTGATCTTCCGGCAGGAGCCCCGGACCTAAGGCTCAATTATCATGCTTCTCCTCCGTCGTACTGTGCGAGATCATTTGCCATTGCTTACCCCGCAATGCATAGACACGTATATAACGAAGATGATAGATCGCAACTTTATCCTTATCATTCCGCCTGATATCCATCTTGCCTTTTACCACAGCAACACCGGGATGCAATTCTACTTTCACGGAATCGTGCTGACGCGACGGATAGACCGCGCGTCCCACCGTTTTCAACCAGGACTCTTTACCCTCTACCTTTCCACTTCCATGACTGAATACAAAATCATCAGCGTACAGATCTTCAAGACTCTTAACGTCCTGTTTAACTACCAGATCATCTATCCGTTGATTTAGTTCAACCAGATCAAGGCTATCCCGCTGAGCAGATACAGTCAACGTATTGATCAGTATAAAAAAGACAATAAGAGGAAATACATTTCTCATATATACAAACATTCTTCCACTGAAGATAGATCAATCCGGCCTTTTTTCCATTTTAATCACCGGCATCGATTCCGGCACTTTGTCAAGCAGGATCCGCACTTGATCAAGTATAGTGGTTCCCTGCTGCAGCATGATCGTTTCTTTGTTATGACATTCTATTATTGATCCTTAAAAACAAACATCATGAAACGTTCCGTTCAATTACGCCTGCTGCTGGTGATATCCGTGGCAGCTATTTCAATTATGTCTTATTCATTTACTCCCGCTCCCGGTGGTGAAGGATTTGAAGTATATAAAAACAATAAGCTTGTACTTCAACAGTTCGGGAGCGATATGAAAAATGTAAAAACACTTCAGCTTGACGATATACGGTCAACAGACATGCTGACCATTAAGTACTCTCATTGTGGCCAGGTTGGAAAGAACAGGCATATCATCATCCGGAGTACAGGCAATACCGAATTAAAGAACTGGCAGTTTGCCAATATCTCTACAGGAGATAAAGGCATGACCTTTCCTCCTGCAGAAATAATTAAAAACGGGACGAAAGACCACAAAGTAAACGTCTTCTATACATCCACGGAAATCCCAAAAGAGCGACTCCTGATCACACTTCAGTTCAAAAGCTGACCGTCTTACAGGAATATTACTGGGCTACCGGGATCACTTTTTTCTCAAGAGGTGAAGATCAGGAAACACAGCATAAAAGCATGTTCTCACATGTTACTTTTTCTTACCCCAGTTATCCTGCATGTCAGTATACTGTTCCTTATCAACCGTTGATTTCTTCTTTGATCGGGATACACCTTTCTTCTTTCGTGCATTTATATTATTCACCAATGAATTCTTAACTCCTAACTTATTCTTTTTTGCTTTTTTCGCTGCTTTCTTAGGCGAAGCTTTCTTTATCGCCTTTTTTGCGGTAGATCCTTTTTTTGCTGATTTTTTTGCCGGTGCTTTTTTAACCGCTTTCCTTTTCGTTGCCATATTCTTTTATTTCTATAGAATAAATATTATGCCACCAGTTTCCGCTTAACCCTCACAGGTTTATGGAATCATTTTCTTAAACATTTGTTCCGGCTGATACATAGCAATCCTGGACCGACCGAACTGGTATGTTTTGTGATCTATATTAAGAAAACAATAATATGGGACAACATAAAGACCTGCGGAACGATGCCGCAATAGAAAAGATCAGAGAAATGGCTGAAGAAAAGATCTGCCTTTTCTGTACATACGAAAACGGACAGATCGTTTCCCGGCCAATGAGTACACAACAGGTGGATGAGGATGGCACCCTTTGGTTCCTGAGCCGGAAAGACAGTTCAAAAAATGAACAGATCGATGAAAACAGCAGTGTCCATCTTATGTACAGTGACACCAGCAAACACCACTACCTTTCTCTGACAGGCCATGCGAGGATCGTTATTGACCAGTCGAAAGTTGAGGAGCTTTGGAACCCTATTGCAAAAGCATGGTTTGAAAAAGGGAAGGATGACCCCGAGATCAGCCTGATCTCCGTAGCGCCGGAAGAAGGCCATTACTGGGATACAAAAAATGGAAAACTTGTATCGATGTTAAAGATCGCCGTTGCTGCCGTTTCAGGAAAACAGATGGATGGAGGCGTGGAAGGCGATATTACGGTATAAAGATTCCGCTCGAGACTATAATTGAACAGCATTCGTAGCCGGATGCTGTTTTTTTTGTGCGGCATTAAAGACGGGTTCATCAGACGACGATCTTTTATTTTCAGGAGTAAGCGAAGCAATGCATTTGATCTGTCTGGAGGATGGAAGCAAAGGGATCATTATCGCGAGAGGAAAAGAATCGATAAGAATTGGTTTAGGTAAAGCGAACGGAGATCTGTTTGAAAGCAAAGGCCATTTTGCGGGTATTCAATATTTTGATTCGACAGGAAAGCTGCTGTGGGAGGATCAGCTTGACAGGAAAAGATAAGATGCCGGATCCGGGATCCGGCCATCGGCCATCTGACATTCAAACCATCAACCCTCCTTTCCCGCATTTCATCAATATAAAATACAGTTCATTCACAGTTGGCTCAGCTGTCGCATAAATATTCGTTTGTTTTGTGCTACAAACTTAATCCTGAAATAAAGATTCATTATGCAAGCAACATTTATCAAAAGAACTGTTTCCCGTATCCTGTTAGGCATTGGACTGGTAGCATCACTGGTAGCCTGTAAAAAAGATAAAAACGATAACCCGGGTGGACCGGACAATCCGAACGGAACAAAGATCGCAATGTTCAGCCAGGGCGATGAGTACATGAAGTTCGAATACAATACGGATGGCTCAGTAAAAAAAATACTTGTAAAAACTGACCTGAACACTGGTGGAGAAGAACTCGATTTCACTGTAAAATATGATGCACAAAAAAGAATAGTTGCATTGGAAAACCAGTGGCAGCAAGTGGAAGTAGAGTATGAGAATAATGTGATGAGCAAATCAACTATCAAACAGTTTGGAACCATATTCGCCGAAACAGAATATCAATTTGTAAATGACAATCTCAAGAGCAGCATTCTTTCCTATGCGGGAGAAGGAGATCAACTTGTGCCATTTCTCAAATATGATATGACTTATAACGGCCAGGGACATCTGACAAAAGTGGCTACCTCCATGTCAATTGAGAACGAACAATTCGAGCCATCAGGTTATATTACTTATCAGTACGATGGCAAGACCAATCCACTTTACGAGCACAGACAACTCCTCACCCTGTTCTGGTATAATATCTCAAAGGAGAATACCACTGTGGAAGACCATTTTGACGCTGACCAGCAACCTGAAGACAAATTTCAGTACACCTATACCTACAATGGGAAAGGCAGACCGGAAAAAGCTAAAGTAAAGCAAGGCCTGCCAGGTGGAGAGCAGTCAGAAGTAGAAGTGAAATACACTTATAAGTAACCCATCATTACATAAAGTTTAGTTTACGCGCCCCGGAGAGATCCGGGGTTTGTCGTTCTATAGGCAATAATTTGCCGGGATAACTGATCTTTGCGTTGCTATGCATACACCCACCGCTTCCATAAAAAACATCGCCATCACGGAAAGCCGATCTATCCGCCTTTATGTGCCGGATCCTGTCTCTGTGAAAAACCTTTACAAACAAGATCAGCGTACTTTTCCTTACTGGTCACAGATCTGGCCGGCAGCTCTTGGTTTGTGTACGTTTCTTGAGAAGCATACAGGATTATTGCAAAATAAGACCGTACTCGAACTGGCCGCGGGTCTTGGACTGCCGTCACTTCTCGCTGCTGGTTATTGCAGGTCTGTCACCATGAGCGATTATCTGCCGGAACCTGTTGAGCTGATGAGATCTTCCATCATTCTTAATCAGCTCAGCAATGCAAAAGCGTCTATCCTGAACTGGAATGACCTGCCGGAAACGATCGGGGCGGAAGTAGTATTGTTAAGCGATATCAATTACGAGCCGGAAGTATTCGAAACTGTATTCACGGTGATCCGGCGGTTCATCAGCGATGGCGCGACAATCATTTTAAGTACGCCACAGCGGCTTATGGCCAAACCATTTATCGAACGACTGCTTGTGTATTGCAAATTACAGGAGGAGATCATTGTTCATAGCAATAATGAACTTATTCCAATCACTCTGCTTGTGTTAACATCAGACCAGATTTCTATCGATTAAATGCTGTATTGACGGATAAATCCTTCAGATATCTGCAGCTCATTATCAATGCTGCTAAAATAATGATCTGCCATCCTACAACGATAGTTGGCACTCCTGCGTAAACAGGTTCCATCCATAAACCGGAGGCTGCGAGCTTACCATTAAAATATTTTTCGATCAGGAGCCTGTCAAGAACCCAGGGAATTGCAAGGAACGCAGCGAGTATTAACAGGGAGTATTTATTCCTGATCAGTTTCATTGCGCGCCAAACCGGCGGGATCGTGAATGCCAGAACAAGAAACCCTCCCACCAGCACGGCGATATATTGATGGGTGGTAAATACTTGCCGCAGCGTAAATATCTCATCGCCTCCTTTATCTATTGCTGCCAACCAACGCGGCAGAGGCAATGCCGCAATAGCCAATGCAAATCCGATGGTCTTTTGCTTCAGAGCAGCACTGGGCCGCATCAGATAGAACCCGATCCACATAAAAAGATTCGTAACCAACGGTCCGGCAAAACTCGCCAGCAGATAAGGGCTTTTCTCCGTGCAGGTCCGGCAAACCCGCCATACCAGGAAATCTCTGTCGCCCGGGCAACCACAAAAAAGCCACGCCGCAAAATAATGTGCAGATTCATGTGCTTCGTGCAATACCAGCACAAGAATAAAAAATGCGATAAGTGGAACTGGCTTGAATTGTAAATGCATGGGCTAATATAGGAAGTTTATGCGAGGCTAAAGAGTGTTGGCCGCAGAGGAAGGAACACGGATGACTGTCCAGGGTCCATCATCTGCGATCCTTTCTCACCGTCCCACCCGCTTGTAAAAATTCAAATTTACCCTTTTCATGAACTTCGGTTTTTCGCTGAGCGTAAAAAAGCCGGAGTTATCGCTCTTGAAGCAGATCGCTTCACCCTGAGGCTCGAGTTGATAGGAGATCTGTGCAGGTTCTGTTGCGAGCACCTGCCCGATGGTTTGGCCGGCTTTTCTTTTCCAATAGAATACACCGGTGTACGTTTTTAGCAATAGTTCTTTTCCATCCGGAGAAAGAGCGGCGCTGACCACACCATTGAAACCCAACCGTCCGACCAACTGGGCCGTATTAACAGCAGTTGTACTTTGCGGATAAGGAAGTTTGTAGATAGCCGAAGGCTTGTCCCGCTTGGTAATAATATAAATATCCTTTGTCTGATGGTCCACAAGGAAAGCTTCCGCATCATGCCCTCCATCGGGATACTCGTAGGTGATCTTATCAAACCGGTGTACCGTATCCGTATTCAATGCGGGCTCAGGGAAGCGGTAAATAAAGTATTTCGATGCGGTTTGTTTATTGTTGCCGATATCTCCGAGATAGAGATAGTTTTTACCTGGATCCGGACCAGCAGAAAGCACTATGTCTTCCCAATCACGGTTGGTAGCGCCCTTGATCTTTATCTTTTTGTGATACTCCCCGGTATGTGAGAGCAGGTAGATCTCTGCCGGATTTCCGCTATCCTCTTCCACCCATAAATATCCCGGATGTGTTTTGCTATCCGCAATACCGGAAGCTTCATCGACCTTACCCGGTTTGACGGCATGCGATACAGGCGTGCTTTCAAAAATCGCAGCCGGAGCCAGGTTTACCGCGGTGAAGAAAGATAACGAAACAAAAATGGCTTTCACGATTGATACGGGCATAACAAATGATTTGAGACTTAACACATTGCTGCCGGAAATATACAACATCGGGCGGATTGCGGGCATTTCAACCGGGAGGCTTTATTTTTGTTATAGAATTAAATAAAACTCAATCTCATGAACTGGCATCCGCTTACCACTATGGAACAATTAAAGGAACTTGTCATACGATCAGCGGAAAAACCGCAGGTCATTTTCAAACATTCCATCCGTTGTTCTATCAGCTCTGTGATCAAAAACAGGCTGGATAAAGAACAGGCTCCTGATACTGCTGATTTTCATTACCTGGATCTGATCACATACCGGCCGCTTTCCAACGCTATCGCTGAACAGTTTAAAATCACGCATGAATCTCCACAAGTGCTGGTGATCTGGAAAGGTGAATGTATTTATGACGATAGTCATATGGCGATCAACATGGACGATATCCTGGACAAAGTCAAAGCTGCCTGACAGAAATCCAGCCGCGGGTGTTATTATAGTCCACCAGGTAATAACCACTGAACTGGCCGAGCACATCAACCGTAATGCCTGATTCCACGGTAAGTCTTGCTGCGGCTGTACTATCGGGCTGATCGAGCATGCGCTCTGCTCTTTTCAGACTTTGCCTGCGCATTACATCAGTGGTGACAAGTGTGCTGTTTACATATCCCTCTAATCCATCCGGCAATAACACACGATACCAGTTTTCAGATGCTCCTGCAACCTTCATGATGGTGCCTGAAGCCGGCTTTGCAAGTATTGAGGACGAAGCCGAAGGAGAGGCGTATATATTTGCCGGTGCCTTGCTTCGCACGAAGGAATTAAGCCGGTCAGTATTCGCATTTACGGGCTTTGCCGCAGGGCGGTTTACGTTTACAAACGGATAAGGATCGATCGCTCCGCCGCTTGCGTATATTCCAAAATGAAGATGCGGCGGTGTGGTACGTGCATTGCCAGTATTCCCCATCAGTCCCAATGGTTCGCCTGCTTTCACTGATTGCCCCGGTGTTACCAGTTGCGTATCAAGATGAGCGTAATACAGGCTAAGATCCTTCCCGGCTGGCCGCAGAAAGACAACTTTTCCGCCAAGATTGTTTTCGTTCACACGTGTAACTGTTCCATCGGCGGAAGCAACCACAGGCGTACGAAATTTGGCGAAGATGTCAATGCCCTCGTGACTTCTTGCACCTGCATCCCTTGCCGCACCCCAGAAGCTGCTGAC
Source organism: Terrimonas ginsenosidimutans (assembly GCF_022012415.1). Taxonomy (GTDB): domain Bacteria; phylum Bacteroidota; class Bacteroidia; order Chitinophagales; family Chitinophagaceae; genus Terrimonas_A; species Terrimonas_A ginsenosidimutans. The sequence continues at coordinate 18,604 of NZ_JAKLTR010000016.1, read as the reverse complement.
TTTAGGATTATCAGCGGGCCTGACAGGAAACGCAAGGGAAGGTGCGGTGGTAACAGTCAGTGTGTATTCAATTCCCCTTAACAATTCAGGTTGCACCCGCAGAATAAAATGTCCGTCATTCTTTGCTTCAAACTCCAGTGCTTTATTGATCGTATCAATAGCTGCCAGCCATTCCGGTTCCCGATCTGGCCGGGGTTGCCACAAGTCAGCAAATAATGAAAACCCGGTGGCAGGGACTGTGGCAAGTTTCACGATCACTTTCTCCCCCCTTTGAACAGCAAACCTGTATGCGGCCGCCATCGGCTTCTCCGGGGCAAAATACCCTTCCTCCTTATAGGGAAGCGTAACAGCTACAGGCTGTTGTAAACTCCGGGCCGCTGCGGCCAGCCACTGCGCTCCCATTGCTGTTTGCTGCAACCCGGCTTTTTCAATACCCTCCGCATATTTTTCATGTAAACGCCTGCCCGAGAATCCACCCTGAGGTGTACTGCAGGCGAAGAGAAGCATCGTTGAACAAATCCAGACAAACCATATTGCACGATAGAACATATCTTTTAAAAAAAGAAATCAAATGCCGCGCCGACTTGATCGTTGTCCGTTGTCCGTTGTCCGTTGTCCGTTGTCCGTTGTCCGTTGTCCGTTGTCCGTTGTCCGTTGTCCGTTGTCCGTTGTCCGTTGTCCGTTGTCCGTTGTCCGTTGTCCGTTGTCCGTTGTCCGACACAAATTAAAAGCGTGGGGCTATCGTTTATCAACGATAGCCCCACGCTTTTAATTTGTATACGAAGATGCAATTCTATTCCACCTCCCTTGAACTCCGGACAACGGTCAACGGACAACGGTCAACGATAAACGGCCAACGATCAACACGCTATCATCCTTCCTTACAACTTTCCAGAAAATCCCTGATCCCCGCAACGATCTTGTCTGCGATCTGCTGTTGAAATTTTTCGTCCATTATCAATTCCTCCTCCGCGGGATTACTGATAAACAACATTTCCACCAGTGCATTTGGATATTCCGTAGGGCTGTTCAACATAAAATTAAAACTGCCTGTATTCCCATATTCCCTTAAACCAAGTTCCAGCATCCGTTGATAGATAAACCTGCTGAGCGGACGAAAACCTACATACCTGTAAAAAACCCCGGTGCCACCAACATTGACAGGATCTGCGGAAGAATTCAAGTGAATACTGATCAGCAGATCCGGCAAACTATCCCGGTAAAATAGGATCCGCTCTTTGTTATCGACAAATCTTTCAGTTGTCCTGGTCATTGTCACAAACGCACCCTGCTGCTGCAATGTGCGTTGAAGTTTCAGTGACACCGCCAATGCAAGCATTTTCTCGGAAGAATTTGCCGGTCCCCCGGCACCGGTATTGCCGCCCCCATGACCAGCGTCTACAGCGATCTTCAATCTGTTCAATGATAATTGCTGAGGCTGCTGCTTCACCCGGATCACAAGCATACTTCCATTATAGTAAATCGTATGCCCCCAATGTTGCGAATGCTGAAGTTCGATAGTGATCCTCAATACCTCGTCTTCCCTTTGCTCATACCAGACATTCTTTATCGCTTTTGTATTCTCCAGCTGTGTGATCCAGTTTGTATTACTGGTGGCGCCAAACACATCAACTACTATTCTTGACGGTCCAACTTCCTGGAATGACTGATAAGGCAATCTTGCCGTTAATGCCACCTGCACATAATCGTAGACGGAATCGCCGTACACGCGCCAGTTACCAGTCAATGATGAAGGAGGAAATGTTCCTTTGGGCAGAAAATCAACCACATCGTCCGGGATATAAGCTGTTCTGTATTTGGAAAGTTTGATGCGGTACAATGATCCGATCTTACCAGTCATCTGCAAAGGGATCAGCGAATCGATATAACCGATCTTTGCACCACCTAACCTGTCATCCCCCAATCCAAAAAGAAGATGAGCCAGCCTCCCCCTGGTAACCAGCAAATCGGGAGACGCTTCCGCGGCAAGAGAAACCTGCGCCTGGGTCAATTTAGTGACGGCCTTCCCTGATGAGTCTTTAATAGTTACCGGGATTTTTGTGGTGACAAAGCTATCGGCAGCACTCACCGTATACTCACCCTGGTAAATGCCGGGCATTGGGTTGGCCGGCATTTCAAACAATTGCAATTTATTATTAACCATCACAACGCAACCCGTCAGCCCTTTCACCCTGAACCGGATCTTATCTCCCGGTTGCAAAACAAGGTTCCCTTCGGGAAATGTTTGGATCTGTACAATATCAAGCGTCTTCACTGTATCAGGAGGCGACGGCAGTACGTACTGAAAGCTCAGCTTTTTTACAGCCTGCTGCTTTCCCTGTGTTGCAACAAGTTCTACATTATTATATCCCGGGATCAACTTCAGTTCATGGGCAAAACCTCCTGTTGAATAAACTTTCACATCGGTGCCATTAATAGTTAATGCGCAACTTTTACAGGTGCTGCCGGACACAAATACTTTTGATGAGCGCGTACTGTTATTTTCTCTTAACGGATCCACCAGGCGGATAACGGGTTTCTCAGCCTGCTGCGCCTGAACCAGGGATGTAGCAAATACAAGGGCCGCCAGTATCATTCTATTCATCCGATAAAATTACCGATTTCCGAACGGCCGAGAAAGAGGAGATCTACCGGTCAGCAGATGGTTTCAACCAGGTATTTTCTGCCATTTAGCAGCAACTCATCCCCCGCTTGCAGTCCGTTCAATTTGCTGCCCAATGGGGATTGTACAGACAGGGAAACCACCTCGATGTCTTCTTCGCTGATTTTTCCCAGCGCCAGCGAAATAAAAAAATGCCCCTGGCTGGTTTTCACCAAAGCGCCAGGAGCAATTTTATTAAAAGCCGCTGCAGGATTTATTTTCTGCAATAATGTTTGTTGAATTTTCGCCTCATGCATCTGCCGGCGAAGATTTTCCTGCTCGATCTGAAGCATTGCAAGTGCCGTTTCATGCTTATCACCTGCCGTACGCTTGGTTTCATTTTGCGCACTTTGAAACAGACTGTCGAGGTTCTGCTGCAACAGATCGATCTTGTTTTGCAGCAGTTCCCGGAAACGGAGGTATACTTTTTCTTTGAATGTCATCAAGCAGCAAAAATAGCGGCCTTCGCTATTCCGGCAATACAGGACCGAAATGCAACTTCCGCCCGCGTCCTTTCTGATTGGGAAATAATACATCATGTGCGGTTTCATACCCCTCATCGGCCACTCTTGCATGACGAAGTTCAGACTGCCGGCGATTCCTCAATGTGTAGAATATTAACCCAATGGCTGCTGCTGCGGCTACCCCTAGTATAAATTTGTTCGTTTTTTTCATGTCGCTTGTTTTAAACCGTTGAAATGTAGACAAAAAGCATACCATTGAGACGCTCATTGATCATTCAACGTTGTGCGTTCAGCGAAGCATCTTAATTAAAATATAATTAGAATGCTATAGGCTGGAAACCAAACATAACCGGCGCGGATCCCGGATCATGGACAGCGGTCAACGGACTACGATTCTGGCATTGTTTTAACACTTTCTCTATCATGGCAAATCTTTTAAGAAAAGTGAACAAAAAGGCCACATTGATCGCTGGCTTACTTGCAGGAATACTGTTCTGCATTCCCGTATTCTTCTTTATCTACGATGCAACGTATCGGAATTCGTGGCTGGTCTATCTTGGCAGTTTTCTATTCTTCATAACAATCTGGACGCACACCCTCATCGACAGTCGCAAACGCGCGCACAATGAAAGCACTGTTGCACTCATTTTTGCATCACATATGGCAACATTGGTTGGTATAGTTACAGCCTGTATCGGGAGCTTCCTTCTTTTGAATGCGATGGTTCCGGGTTATCTGACCAGTCCTAATCCTGGAAAGGTTCTTACCGGCGAACCATCCCCGGTGGACATTGACAAAACAAACGGCCTGAGTTTTCAGATCTTTCTTGCCGCTACATTTATAAATTTCAGCGTTGGATCATTCAGTGCGATCATCGTAACGTTTGCCGCAAAAAGAAATCAGAAGAAAGATCAAAAGGATCCAGCTCCCTTACATCAGCACGGAGTGGAATAATGATAATCGTATAATAGCAGGTTATGCCTTCTACAGTAATAGCCGCAATAAAATATAATGAGCCGAAAGAGATCCTGAGAATCGTATTCGTTTCAGGAAGTGTGTATGATTATCTGAAAGTTCCCGCAGATCTTTATCGCGCCATGATATCAGCAAAATCCAAAGGCACGTTTTTGAATAATAAGATCAAGGGATTTTATTCTTTCAGGAAAATGCGATGATCTGCACTATTTATTTCCAATGTCCTTTAGTTAAGAGATGTTCCTACACTAGTTCGATGACCGATGACCATCGAATGAACTTTCGGGAAAATCCTTAACTAAACGACATGGATTTATTTCTATAACAAAGGTGAAAGCAATCTCGCCACTTTCTCCGCCATCTGTTTGTATATCGGACGGTCTGCCCATACCTCAGGATCGATCCGCTCCGCATCTTTCAGATCATCATAAAAAACATCGCGGAGTTTTGCGGAAAAATCGCAGTCATAGACAAGCGCGTTCACTTCAAAATTCAGGTCGAAGGAACGATAGTCCATGTTAGCAGTACCCACAACGGAGAGTTTCCCGTCGGCCACCAATGTCTTCGCGTGAATAAATCCCTTCTGATACTGGTAAATCTCGACGCCCGCACTCAGCAATTCATCATAGTAAGATCTCGCCGCAGCATTAACAAGACCTATATCGGAAACGCCGGGAACCAGCAGCTTTACCGACAAACCGCTGAGCGCAGCGATCGATAGTGCTTCCAGCAAACTTTCTCCCGGAATAAAATAGGGTGTCGTGATCAGTATTTCTTCCTGGGCGAGATAGACTGCCTGCAACAGGGAAAACAGTATCGTTGGCTGTGTTGAATCCGGGCCGCTCGCGGCGATCTGTACCAGTACATCCTCCTCTTTATGTACTTGTGGCGAAGGGAAAAGAAAAGAAGCTGGCTGAAGTGATTCTCCGGAGCAAAAATTCCAGTCGTTCAGAAAAAGATATTGCAGGTAATAAACACCAGGGCCATCAATACGCAAGTGCGTATCGCGCCAGTAGAGCTGGCCTTTTTTATTATTGATGTATTTGTCGCTGATATTAATCCCTCCGGTAAATGCCGTATGGCCGTCAATGACAATGATCTTGCGGTGGTTCCGGTAATTCAACCGGTTTGCCAGCAACAGGAAACGCACCTTGTAGAATGGTGCGGTCTTAATTCCCGCCTCCCGCAATCTGCTGATTGTTTTGCGGCGGATGGACCGGCTGCCGAAATCATCATAGATAAAACGCACTTCCACTCCTTCCGCGACTTTCTGTAACAATACTTCTTCCAACTGTTTGGCGATCCCGCCTTCCTCGACGATGTAATATTCAATATGGATATGATCCTTTGCCGAACGGATAGCGTTGATCACTTCAGGAAATTTTTCTTCTCCGTTCAGCAACAGTTTTACCTTATTGTGCCTTGTAAAAGGGCTTTGCTGGTCTTTCACAAGCAAACGGGCAAGCTCTTTATATTCCTGCACGATCGTCCCCGCATGCTTCAACGCATCATTCGTATAAGCGGTTGTAGCACGTTTAAGCTCTTCAAGCACTCCTGTATCAGTGATCTCCTTTCTCCCATAGATTTTCCGCTTGCGGTAATTGATCCCGAAGGAAAAATAAAAGATAATACCTGCGATAGGAAAAAAAATGGCGAATAACAGGTATGCCATAGTTTTGGTCGTACTGCGCGTATCATAAATGATCCTGATACAGGTTGCCGCAAGGATAGTGACATATACGATCTCGCCGATGAGAAGCCAATTCATGATTCCAATTTGGGATGCAGGTAAGATACGCGATTTGAGCATACAAATATGGATCAGGACGAAGCCCGTGCCCCAAAGGTCGAGGGGAAATGAATTGTTCTACGTAAGTCATTCGATTAAAACTGAGAGAACCTTGAGATCGATCAAATTTGTACAACATCGAAACCTTCTTCCCTCAAACCGCACAAAAAAAGGCGCGGTAGAAACCGCACCTCGGAATATCCAATTTATATGAAGCTTAAGTTTACTTACCCCAAATTCCCCGCAACCGGATGGCTAACTCCAGGCCGAGATACCAACCTTTTTTTCTGTCCGCAAAAGGCTGATAGCTGTCGCCATTCACTTCCAGGCTGTATTCTTTGAACGGATATGCCGTCATATCCTTTGCATACAACAAACCTAACCTGCCGATCTTGCACTGGTAGAAATAAAACTCCGCCAGTAACCGGTGCTGGATCGCTGAGCCGGAAACCTTCGTTTGAAATCCCTGCGCTGCATCTTTATCTGTCCACGTATACTGCTTTCCGAATACGTAGCCCGGAGCATACCCCACTCCCAATGCTGTAGAGAATTTTTTGTTGCCGAATAACTGCCGCTCCAGCAACACCGGCATTTCGATGAATTTATATCCGCTCTTATAGATCTTCACATCCTGTCCACCGGATGACCACAGTGAAGGAGTATTTTCTTCAGAGAAACTTCCGAAGCCTGGTTTCAGGGTGACACGGTAACGTCCTTTTTTACGATCGAGATTCAGATAAAGATCAATACCGGCATGGAAGGTTTTTGTCTTAAAGTAACTGATCTCTCCTGGCATATCCACCTGTTTTGGCCCACCGAGCAGACTGGCGCTGATGCCAAAATCAATCAGGTGTCGTTTAATAGTATCTTTTGCAACGGCAACAGCTATCGCAGTATCTTTCGCAGGTTTTTTTTCAGGTGCCTTTGGCTGCTGATTTTTGTCTTCTTTAAGTTTTGCCAGTCTCTCCTTCTCCGCGGCTTCTGCTGCTGCTTTTTCTTCTGCTTCTTTTCTTGCTATTTCCTCAAGAACGCAACGCGTGGCATTCTGCCCCATCTGTACCATATGCATATAACGGCAATCATTATTGCCCAGCAGGTAAAGCATTTCAGTGACATCATCCATACTGATCGCCCGGACATTGGATGCTCCCAAACTTGATTCAGCGATGATCCCGGCGATATACCCCTGGTCATTGATCAGCGGCATACCACGTGCAAGGCCTGCGTCCTTCGTCACCTTCAATGAATAGATCCCGCTCTTTGCTTTTTTCTGCACTTCGATCTTAGCATTATGCATGAACCAGATCTCATCACTTACCCATTTATCACGGAATGTAGACAGCTTCCCCTTTTTATCATCGAGTGTATAATAATAGTTGGCCTTCCATTTTGTTTCAGCAGGTTTTGGCGCTGAATATAGTGCGAGGGAGAACACGTCCATTTTAGCTTCACGCACCTTTGTTGCTTTTGCACGATAGCTCCCGTTATAAAACTTTGCATTCCGGAAGGTCTGCGGAGTAAATTCCGCGGGGTAATTTCGCTCGTTTCCTGTATGACGGATGATCACGAAATAAATACTGGCGGAGTCTTCAGCTGTAACAAATCCAAATTCACTAACTCCTACCTCCACGACATTATTCACAAAGCCACGCGTGTCGGCAGTACTGGATTGTGCCGATGAGGATAGATCCAGCAGCATTGCTGTCAGCAGCATTCCCAAAAACGGAAATAGCTGATAAGTCAGTTTGGGTGTTTTGGTGCTCATAAAAAGTTAGCGCTAGGTTCCTTAAACAGCACAGGCGACCGGAATATTGCGCATAAAATGTAACGGATACACCAAATCGCGGGATAGAACGCTGCCAGGCACGTAAATCTACCTCTTTTAGATGAAAAAGGGGCTGGAGGAATTGATGGCAGATGTCGATGACCCACCTCGACTTCAACAGTATTCACCAATCCGGTCACGAGACCTTTTAGACTGAATGAATGCTTCCTACCTCGTGGCCTTGTCCTTTGAATACCGACCATCGATCATGGGCTCTCTCACATCTTTTTTCTCAGCCACCCCATTGCTTCGATCACCGCAGTATCCCGCGCTGGATCGGCGAAATTATCACCATCATTTTGCACCAATACATCCGGCTGAATGGCCATTTGTTTCAGTAATTTTTTCTTTCCGTCTGATAAATAGGATACTGTGAGCAAAAGATATCCTTTATTCTGTACAACAAACCCGTTAGTGGCATTGGCTACGCCATAGGTCGGTTCGCCAAATAAGCGGGTGTTTTTGCGGGTGGAAAAAGAAAGCGCCATGATCTCCCCGGAGCTGGCTGTTCCCGCGCCTATCAGGACGGCAACCGGCAGTTTCTCGTTGAGTGTGCAAAGACGGTCCGGCATTCCGGCCTGTCTGTACTGGATCATTGCTGCATCCATCTCGTCTTTCAAGAGCTTTCCATCAGCACCAGCCAAACGCACCCGGTTCTTCTCGCCAATCAGGTGGCGAAGTGTTTGCCACATCGGTTCCGAATTACCGCCATTGTTCATCCGCAGGTCAATGATAAATCCGCGGGGATGATTGGAAGCGATACTGCATAACGAATCCATCATCAGGTTAGCCCACTCTTTCATTTTCTCCGTATTGCTCCCTACCAGCACCGCAGGCATTTTGTAATACGCGATATTATCGCTGAGCATCTGGATCTTTACAGCACGGGGCTTTTTGTATTCAGCAAGAATGGATGCACTCATTTTACGCGCGGCACCGGGAGCGGGATAACGATAAGAAGTGTCTATGCCACCATACATCCCATGATGATCTTCCAGTTTTTTAAATACCCAGATCACGATATTCTCCGCTTCGCTTAGTGTTGATGAGCTATTAAGCATCCGCGCGACAGAATCACGGGCCTCCTCCCAGTTGACCCGGCTGGAATACAGGGATTGCTTCTGCATGAGGTTAACGCAGTCCCAAACATACGACTTCGTCGAGTCTGCCAGTTGATCATTCATCACCGCAGGGTCTGCCAGTTGAGCACTGGCATTTGATATAAGACCTGTAAAAAAAAGGGCAGGAATTAGGTTGCGAATTCTCATACAAGTGGTTTGTACGACAAATTTCCGCATCCTTATTTTATCTTTCATTCACGTAGGTGATGAACTGGCTAAACTGCAGATTGACTTGCGATTTTTATTGCCAGGTCTTAGTCAACCAGCTTCAATGCAGCTTCAAGTATTTCATCCCTTCCACCGGCAAGCGCTGCCGCTGTGATTGTTACGCGCTTATCGATCCTGATCCCTGCTTTTTGCGTGACAGTTCCATCAGGATACTCGACATGCCTTCCGGAAAAAGTCAACGTATACCCTCCCGGTACAGGATAATAGATCAGATCACCGTCGCAGCCTGCAGTTTGGGTTCCGACAACTATTGTGTTTAAACCGGTCGCCTGCATGATCATGGTGATCAGCTCAGATTGACTTTTTGTTTGTTCGTTAACCAGCAGGATAAGCGGGCTTGTGTATTTTTCAAATTGTGGTGTTCCCGGTTTCACCGGAGACAGGATATCCTCCTCGTAATATTTACCCGGATAACGTTTTGAATGAGCCAGCAAGGTCGAAAACTTCTGTAATCTCCCACCCATCGCTGCAATGAATTTATTGTAAAACACCGCCTGGGTCGCATAACAACGCAGATCCAGTATGATTGCTTTCTGATGTGTTCTCATTAAGGCAAGAACAGAATCTACTTCCCGATCATCCGCTGAATTGTTATACAGTATTGACAGATTTGCCGCATCAACCTGGGCCACGTCTTTGTTGATCGAACGAAGGACAAATCTGTTCTGTGTTGTAGTGCCATTCCCTCTTTGCTTCTCATACAGCTTCTGCAGGTTTGACGCAAATACAGTTTCCGTCAGCTGATGAAGCGAAAGTAGTGAAACACCTTTACGAAGTGTAGTGATCTGAATGATACTGTCTTTACTCCTGAGGGGCAGCATTAATGGAATCGAGGCCAGCAAATGCCGTAGTTGCGGGGCATTGGAAGCGGACACAAGATGCTTGCGATCCGCAACGGCCTGATCAACCCTGCGGTTTCCAATCCCGGTAATAATATCGCCTTTACGGATATCCTGTTTTGCACAACTGACACTATCGACAAAGTCCATAACGACAATATTCTTCTCATCAACAAACTGGAAGGTGAACGGGGGAAAAAATTGTCCATATACCTGAGACGACTGCTTGATCCTGACAATACCACCATGGGTATCTTCAATTCCTGAATTCAGTTGCAACAGATGCAATTCAAAATCAGCTGCAGACATAGGTTTACTGAAAAAAGGGACCTGCCTTATCAGCATCTTATCCCAGTCAGGTGCCATGTATTTGTAGGCAAACAGATATTCGATTGCATTCCAGTATCGCGCAAGCGCAAGCAACTGAAATTTCACATTCGGATAAATAATACTGTCATACAGGCGTTCTGCCGGTATTTCCGTAGCATAAAAATGTGAGGGCATGTACTGATGAACAGAATCTGTATAACCTTGTTTACGCCAACGCGCGAACGATTTTCTTACCAGTGGCGACAGCAATTTATCTTGCTCAACCCATACAGTTTTATCATTGCGAGTGAACAGCTTGCTGCCCTCCTTTCCAATCTTTGCTGCAGTTACGCCTCCAACAGACTGATAAATTTCTTCCAGCACCGCGGCATATTCCTTATCGGAACCCGCATTTCCCACGCGGTCTATCCAGGTAAGGAACAGATCATCCGGGTTTATTTTCCCGCTACCCAACGACGGGTGATAGTACTTCAGAAAGCCCCAGACTTTTACAAAATCAACTGTGTACTTATGGGAACGGTTCTGCGCGATCGCAGTCAGACAACAAAAGCAGACCAGAGAGGTTAATACTCGTTTTAACATCGTACGGAGATTGGTATGTATACACAAAAGCCGGCAGTGCCGGCCTTTTAAAGATATTTGCTTACAGATCAAATCAATTCTTTTACTTTATTGATCACCCTGTCTACTTCTTCTTTCGTATTATGCTTGCAAAAAGAGAAACGGACCGTAACAAGATTAGGGTTGTTATTGATCGCGCGGATCACGTGACTGCCCACGTCAGCGCCACTTGTACAGGCACTTCCGCCGGATACACAAACATTGTTGATATCAAGATTAAAGAGGATCATTTCCGATTTCTCCGTTTTCGGGAATGCCGCGCTTAACACCGTGTAGAGGCTGCGGCCTTTCGGGTCACCATTGAATTGAACGCCCGGGATATGCTGCTGCAATTGCTCCATCATATAGGTTCTCAACGATTGGATATAAGCGCTGTCTTTTTCGTAACCGCTCATTGCCAGTTCAAGTGCTTTGGCAAAACCAACGATCCCGTAGAGATTCTCCGTGCCCGCACGCATATTCCTTTCCTGCGCACCGCCAAAAATGAATGGTTTGATCTTAACATTATCATTCACATATAAAAGACCTACCCCTTTTGGTCCGTGAAATTTATGGCCCGCTCCTGAAATAAAATGAACAGGTGTTTTGCGAAGATCCAGTGGATAGTGCCCTACAGTCTGTACACAATCTGAATGGAATATCGCGTTATATTTTTTGCAGAGTTCGCCCACCGCATCGATATCCAGCAGGTTGCCGACTTCATTATTCGCGTGCATCAGCGATACAAGGCAGCGTACATCTTTATGCTCGGCAAGCTGAGCTTCCAGGTCTTCCAGGTCAACATGCCCGTCAGCAAGGAGTTTCACAAAGCTATGGGAGACTTCATCGCCGCATCCATAATGCTCTACGGTATGCAGTACCGCGTGGTGCTCTATCGGCGAGGTGATCAGATGAGTGCATCCGAGATCACGCACGGCAGAAAGGATCGCTGTATTATTACTTTCCGTACCTCCGCTGGTGAAAAAGATCTCACCCGGATGTGCATTCAGGAGCTTCGCAACTGATTTACGTGCGGTTTCTATCGCCAGCCTGGTCTCCCTACCATAAGAATAAATGGAAGAAGGGTTTCCAAAATGCGTGGTCATATAAGGTAGCATTGCGTCAAGCACTTCTTTATCAAGCGCTGTTGTAGCAGCATTATCAAAATATATACGGTCCATAAAGAGAAAGTTCAGAGCCCTTGTAAGGGATTATTTTTGGAACCGCAAAGATAAGCTAAGAGGGGGAGTAGAAAAAACGGGAAAAAAGAGAGTCCTGAAGGCTAATCTTTGAGCCGGATGGAGTTAAGGGACCGGTCAAAACGGCGTAACCGGGAAGGAGGAACAGCGGTGTAGCCCACTATAAATCCTTCAATATGAATTTCTTTCCAGCAGAGCCCTTTTTCATCTGTGCCACTACTGCCCTGGTTGGAAGAAGCACTTATTCCTGATTGTTTGACACGTTCCCCGTTAGGCGTTGGCCAGGTAGTGTTTCGCGACACGTAAACAACAGATCCGTCTTTGTAAGAAAATAGCTGCTCGGAAGCTCCGTCAAGGTTGGTTTTGTAATCCTCTTCTCCCTGACCATATGGAAGATTTATTAGTAACTCACGACGTTCAGGCGTGGTATAGATCAGCTGTTTCTGATTTAAGCTGCTGCAGCTGGTTGCCAGGGCGAGCAGGCTGCAGGAAAAAATCAACAGAATATTGACATTTAATGACCGGATAAGGCGCATTCATCAATTTACGATTTTTTCTCAAAAGTCAGGATAAGTAAAAATTCAAAAGTAAAAAGTAAAAATGTTACCATGATATCAGATCACGCCTTCCCGGAGAAAGTTGTTTTACTTTTTACTTTTGAATTTTTACTTCACAATCACTTCAAGGTTGCCATATCAATCACGAACCGGTATTTCACATCACTTTTGATCACACGCTCATAGGCTTCATTCACGTAATCGATCGGAACAACTTCTACTTCTGAGACGATGCCATGTTCTGCGCAGTAGTCGAGCATCTCCTGGGTTTCAGGAATTCCACCGATCATGGAACCAGTGATAGTCCTGTTTCGCCCTAGTATAGAAAACCCGTTGAACTTGATGGGCTCTGGCGGAATACCCACACAGATATGCACGCCATCGGTTTTCAGCATTCCGAGGTACATATCATAATTATGAGGAGCAGAAACGGTGTCGATAATAAAGTCGAAATACTTGCCATATTTCTTGACCTGCGCTTCATCTTTCGTAAAGCAGAAATTATGCGCGCCAAGTTTGCGTGCATCTGCTTCTTTCGAGGGCGATGTACTGAGCATGGTCACTTCTGCGCCAAAGGATGCAGCAAATTTTACTGCCATGTGCCCTAAACCACCAAGACCAAGCACTCCTACTTTATGACCTTTTCCAACTTTCCAGTGACGGAGCGGTGAATAAGTAGTAATACCTGCGCAAAGCAAAGGCGCAACACCTTCCAGCGGAAGTTTCTCCGAAACGCTCAACACGAATTCTTCGCGGCATACGATCTTGTTGGAATAACCGCCATATGTTGGCGTTTTTCCGTCCAGCTCGAGAGAGTTGTAGGTAAAAACGGTTTTGTCATTATCACAAAATTGTTCTTGACCTCCGGTACAGCTTGCGCATTCTTTACATGAATCAACCATGCAGCCGATCCCCGCAAGATCTCCGGCCTTTACTTTTTTAACGTGTGTGCCAACTTCAATCACACGGCCAACGATCTCATGACCTGGCACCATCGGATAGATAGCTGGGCCCCATTCGCTTCTTACCTGGTGAATATCCGAGTGGCAGATACCACTGTACAGGATCTCGATCAACACATCATGCGGACCAACATCACGGCGCTCAAAATCCCATGGAGCCAGCGTATCCGTTTGCGAATGCACTGCATATCCTTTTGCTGCAATCATATAACTATTTTTTAGAGGTGAGAATGCAAAAGTAGGAAAGAGGTTTGGAGTGAGGCGGACTAATAAAGTAAGAAGTGGACGACGGACCGCAGACAGTCGTTTATGAATGACTGTACTTTAAATCCTGGTGCTTGCTTGAGATCGCAATACGGTAAAAAAGAAACCGGAATTTCCGATTGCAAGGAAAATCCGGTTTCTTTAAACGGTCGTCTGCGGTCCGCGGTCATTTATGCGAACTCCTTAATATCCTGCATCAACCTAGTCGCAATATTATTCGCCTTTGATTCAAAATCACTTTCTGCATAAATGCGGATGATCGGCTCTGTATTGGATGTCCGCAGGTGAACCCAGTCATTGTCAAATTCGATCTTCAATCCGTCATCTGTATTGACAGGATTACGCTGATACTTCTTACGGATCTTTTCAAAAATGGACTGAACGTCGATCCCTTTTTCAAGCTCGATCTTATTTTTTGAGATAAAATAGTCAGGGTAATGAGATCGAAGGGAACGGAGACCATTTTTATGTCCGGCAAGATGCGTCAAAAACAATGCAATGCCGATCAGTGCATCACGGCCATAATGAAAGTCAGGAACAATAATTCCACCATTGCCTTCCCCTCCTATCACAGCTTCCTGTTCTTTCATCTTATTCACCACGTTCACTTCTCCCACGGCAGAAGGAAAATATTCGCCACCATGTTTCAGGGTAATTTCCTTCAGCGCTTTTGTGCTGCTCATATTGCTCACAGTATTTCCCTTGCGGTGCGTAAGTATATAATCGGCCACCGCCACAAGCGTATATTCTTCGCCGAACATACTGCCATCTTCACAAACAAATGCAAGACGGTCTACATCAGGGTCAACAGCGATGCCGAGATCTGCCTTTTGCTTAACCACTTCATTGCTGAGCTGGCTCAGGTGTTCAGGTAAGGGTTCGGGATTATGTGCGAATCGTCCGGTCACTTCTCCATTCAACAGGATGACATTCTCCACGCCAAGAGCTTTCAGTAAGGCGGGCACATAGATTGCGCCGGTGGAATTGACAGCATCCACTACGACCTTCAGGTTCTTTTTCGCCACCAGTTCCGCGTTTACCAGTGGATATGCAAGAATAGCGTCGATATGTTTCTGGAGGTACTCTTCGTTTTGCGAAACGGTACCCAGTTTTTCTACTGCGGAAAAATTGTAATCATCCGCAGCCGCCAGCTCCAGCACTTTCGCACCGGTTTCGGCGGAGATAAATTCTCCGTCCTTATTCAACAGCTTAAGCGCATTCCATTCTTTGGGATTATGGCTTGCCGTGAGGATGATCCCTCCGTCAGCTTTTTCCATTTTAACCGCAATCTCAACTGTCGGCGTCGTGGAAAGACCGAGGTCGATCACATCTATTCCTAATCCGGTGAGTGTGCTCACCACCAGGTCACGCACCATGCCCCCGCTGATACGGCCATCACGCCCGATCACCACTTTTGCAGGCTTCTGACCGGAAATAATAGTACCGAAAGCAGCTGTAAACTTCACGATGTCTAAAGGAGTGAGATTCTCTCCGGGCCTTCCTCCGATCGTTCCTCTTATCCCGGATATACTTTTGATCAATGCCACAGTGTAATGTTGAGATTGTTTTTTAAGGTTTAATGCTTTGGTCTTTCCGTCTGCGTCCGCCCTTGCTTCGCACAAGCGGACTGCCCAGGTCTTACATTCCTTCGCTGAAGCTACAGCATAAGCTTTAGTACTGGCAGCCTTCGACAAGCGAAAGACTTCCTCTGCCTACTTTGCTATTGCAGAAATTTTGCAAAGCTTTAGTGTGACAGACCGCCTGCGCTAAAGCTTCGGCGGATGGTGTTGACCGACGCATTACGTCAGAACACCGCAAAAATAAGGTTTTCGAACGCACGGCTTACTGTTCCCTCCTTACATTTGTTTAAACAATAGCATGGAAAAGAATCTGGCATATATGGATTGGTTCAGCTCTCCGCTGTTCCATAATTTCTGGAGTGATAGCAAGGAAAAAGAATCACAATCTTTTATAGATCAATTAATTAAACACATACACCCGAAGCGGGGCTCTCGGATACTCGATAGTGCCTGCGGTCAGGGCATCAACAGCATACACCTCACCTCCCTGGGTTTTGACGTTACCGGTGTAGACATGTCTACCAGTAATATCGATTGGGCGTTAACCCGGGAACAGAACAATCCCGAGTTTTATCAGCATGATCTTCGCCTGCCTTTCTGGGGAAATTATTTTCATACGGTTCTGAATCTCTCAGAAGGATTTGGGTTTTACCGCACCCGCCGTGAACACGAAGCCGCTTTCCGCACCATCGCCTCAAGCCTGCAGCCGGGCGGAAAGTTCGTCATCGACTACCCCAACACGCACCACCTGGAAAACCGGCTGGCAGAACAATCCTTTACCCACAAACACAACGAAATTCTCTACCAGTTCGATCTGTCGCAGAATGAAACTCATTTCCTGCACACGATCACAATCACCTCACCCGGGACAAACGAGCCCGTCGCCTTCGCATTCGAAAGAGCAAAACTGTCGGTGGGCGACTTTACCGAAATGCTCGCATTTCAAAAATTACAGGTAAAGGAAGTTTTCGGTGACTACTCACTGGGGGAATATCATCTTTCGGAAACCCCGAGGCTGGTAGTGGTGGCAGAAAAGCAGTAAGGGATAAGAGGCGATGGCCGAAGGATCTTCTTCATGAAGTCTGACCCGGCCTGAGAGGCAAATTCAAATCACGGAGTTGTTTCGGTCATCGGTCTTCATCTGCCTGTCAATCCCGTTGATTATTCATGATCATATACCTGGCCGTTTCGAAAAATGCCGACGTAAATGCGGACAGCCTGTTTTGGATGGAATCACGTTCCGCTTTTGTATAAGCTTTCCCGTTGTAAACAACCGGCACCAGC
Source organism: Terrimonas ginsenosidimutans (assembly GCF_022012415.1). Taxonomy (GTDB): domain Bacteria; phylum Bacteroidota; class Bacteroidia; order Chitinophagales; family Chitinophagaceae; genus Terrimonas_A; species Terrimonas_A ginsenosidimutans. The sequence goes on along the minus strand of NZ_JAKLTR010000016.1, from coordinate 1,925 downwards.
TGTTCATCCTGGAAGTTCAGGTTCTTGATAAAATAGAATTCGTCGGTTACAACACCGATCTTACCCGCAGTATTGGTGATGAACGCAAAGTTGTTTTTCTTGGCAGGATCCAGCAGGTCGCGTCCCAGCGTTGTATTGACATACGGCTGTTGTATCATACCTGCAACAGTGGGCAGCACATCCACCTGTGACACAACTTCCGGCCTGCGCTGCGGCTTCAGTAAATACGGAGCATAAAATAACAATGGCACATGTTCATCCGTCAACCGCTGATCCGTCCACGCGGCGGGATAGATCGCATCCGCATTGCCCGCCACACCATGATCTCCTATGAAGACAAAGATCGTGTTGTGGAAATACGCCTCTTTCTCTGCCGCTTCCATAAATTTCCGGAAACAGTAATCGGAATAACGGAACGTGTTGAACTCCTGCACCGACTCAAATCCATATTTTGCCAACTCTTCATCGGGAACCTGAACCTGAACAAAATCAGTGTCACCCGGCGGGATCATATACGGACGGTGATTATCCGATGTCTGTATGATCGAAAAGAACGGAGCCTTCTCCTGTTTGAACACCTCGTTTGCTTCAAGGAAAAGGTCTTTATCGCTGATCCCCCATACATTTACTTTTGGTGCCTGGAAACTTCCCTCCGTATGCATTTTAATGCCATCAATATTCTGAACAAGCCCTTCAAAGTTGTTGAACCCCGGACTGCCTCCCAGGAAGTAATGTTTATTATATCCTTCAAAATTATCAATGATCGTATGCTGTTTTATTGCCAGCGGATTGCGCGTAGAGAATTTGAATAGCTGCGCATCCGGCGTGCCGGTAATGACGGCAAACAAACCTCTCGCCGTAGAAAAGTGCGGTGAAAAACATTTCTCAAAGAAGATCCCTTTCCGGCTAATCGAATCGAAGAACGGCGTTGTATTAAGGGGATTGCCACTCATCGTGCTTTTATACATGCTGAAAGATTCGCAGATGACCAGCACTACATTCGGACGACTTTCCAGTGCATTGCTTCCGGGTGATACGACCCGTCGATAGCTGAACCCGTTCTTATCCGGTAACGGCATCCATTCCGCAACAAGCGGGTACACCTCCCTGGCTTTTTGTTCGTTGAATTCCGGGCGACGCAACCGGAGCGTGGTAAAAAAATTCTGCAGCGGGTTAAGTGCCAGGTAGGATTTGAAGTTATCCTGGAACACAAAGCTTTGCTTCCAGGTCAATGGAGTGGCGGCAAACCGCCCATAGATGAACATCGTCAGTACAATCAGGCTTGCCACAAAGAACTTGCGGTTATACGGGATCTTCAATCCATCCGTCTGCGCGATCACTCTCCAATGACTCTGATGATACATCCAGCGGAACAGCAACACTGCCACCAGCAACCCGAGCACCATCCAGAACAGCGGGTAGGTTTGCCACATCATCTTCAATGAGATCCCTGGATCCTCTACAAAGTTCATTGCACCCGCATCCAGCCGGGTCATGTTATAAGAGAAGCTGCCGAAATCAGCCGCGAAGAAAAAGAACACGATAAAGGTCACCACAACCAGGTACCATGTCCACCATTTCTTGTTCACCGCCGAAAAGAACGGAGAGAACTTCGGCCACAGACTCAGCAATACAACCGGTAAAAGAATAATGGCGATCCAGCGCAGGTCGTACTGCACCCCCATCAGGAAAGAAGGCACCAGATCAGGAAATACCAATCCATCCGGTTTGAATGCAAAATAGGTCGCCAGCCTGAAAATGGTGAATATCAGGAAGAAGATGAGAAACAAATTAATAACCCAAAGAATCGTCTTGGGTACCTTATAACGCTTAAGCATGGGAGAGTGCAAAGCAAGAGTATTTGGGTGAAATGCGCAAGGGTTCGTTGACCGTTGACCGTTGTCAGTTGACCGCTGGTCGTTTTT
>NZ_JAKLTR010000015.1 GCF_022012415.1 Terrimonas ginsenosidimutans | reverse complement strand
GGACAACGGACAACGGACAACGGACAACGGACAACGGACAACGGACAACGGACAACGGATAACTCAATTCGCTAATATTTTCCCGCAGTTCATTCGACCGCTTCTTGCAGAACGAAGCCACGCTTTGCAATTTTGTGTTGTCAGACCATTGACCATTTAAACCTTTTCCATGCAACGCTTCAATTTGTTCATTCATTCTCATAAAGGATTGAAGGCTTTGCTTTATGATACGGGCATGAGCCTGCTGCATACCGATTTCTGGAATGTGGAAGACTCGGGCAGGATCATTTTGCGGATGCGCGAGATCATTTCCCTTTTTGGAAAACATGCCTATGGCGAAGATTGCTTTGTGCTGGCCGCTGTTAAAAAATATGAGCCGTCAGTCGGGGATGCTTTCGAACAGGATCATGCATACGGACGCGAACTGGCAGAAGAGCTTTCGGCCATCCTTACTGCTTATGAAGCAGCAGCGGTGATCACAGATAAAGTGTGGGTTGCTGAAAAGATCAATATGGCGTACAACAGATTTCTGGTATTTCATATTGAGGTTATGGAAAAGGAAGAAGAAGTGCTGATGCCGATCTTATGGCGTTACTACAATGACCAGGAGCTGCTGAATATGAAGAAGCAGGTGTTATCGAAATTGCCGGCACCGCTTCATGTTAAGATGAACAACTGGATGTTGAAAGGAATGAACATTGGTGAAATAGTTGGTTGGTTAAAGAATGTTGAGCGAAGCAATGGTGAATTCATTTACGAGGCATTGCTTAATTCGGCAGAGATAGCGCTGTCATGGCAACGGTTTGACATGGTGATCAAAGGACTTGATGAACAGATCGCCGCAGCATAATCTCAAACTAATTATCATGCATTTATTTTTAACCAAACAATTGATGGCAGCGGCATTTTTATTAAGTGCGGTCGTGTCGGGACGGGCTTCGATCTCCGTAAAGGAAGAGGCTTCAGCAAATGTGCAGCCTTTATTGCCGACGGGGAAATGGCTGAACGGAACTTTTTCGATGAGTAACTGGTGGTCATACGATGGGAAACAGTATGTGGGTAACCCGTACAGTCAATCGATCGCCTTTAACTTTTCGGAGAAAGACAAGTCAGAGTTTTTTCTGGTGATCAAAACGCATACAGGGTACTGCAGCACAGAGGCATTTACCTATATGAAAGGAACCGTGAAATTTACGGAAGGCGAACGCTCTTTTACTTTTACCCCGGCGAGTGGCAGCTATCGCGGATTTTACTCCTGCGCATCCGGAAGCAATTTTAACAGACCGGCAAAGCAATCGGAGCTGAAGCCGTCAAAATACTACTGGAGCATGGAAAAAGACAGCCAGGGTGCGGACATGCTGGTGATCCGGTTTAACAGTGATCCTAAATCGGCTGGTAGCTATTTTAAAAAAGGGGATTGGTAGTACTTCTGCTGTTTTTTTTAACGATGCAGTAGGGGTTAATGGCAAAAAGATTGTATTAAAAAATAAAACTGAAGCGATGAAGAATATATTCACTTTAATTGAGGTAGCTTTTATTGCGGCTAACCTGATGATAAAAAGAAACCCAAAAGAACAACTGTTTACAAGTATCGGATCTGTGCTTTAATAGATGCAGGATCAGCGTTTGTCTGAGCGAATCGCCGGACAATCGGTTTACTTGAGATAATTTGTTTTATCCAAAGCTACCTTATTGGTGGCTTTTTTATTATTTTGACGCGTTATCGGCTTGCAGTTTAATGTTAATTATAACAGACGCTGTATAATAAAAGCAATGATCTCGAAAAATCAGAACTATGCGGATACTTCTTTTGGGAGCAACGGGGAGAACGGGAAGGCTGTTGGTAAAACAGGCTTTGCAACGCGGGCATGAGGTGATGGTCCTGGTAAGAAACCGGAGCAAGATCGGCATCACCGATCCCAACCTGCAGGTGATGCAGGGGCATCCGGCGGACCGTGCTTGCCTGGACACAGCTATGAAGGGATGCGATGCCGTGATCAGTACATTAAATATTTCCAGGTATAATGATTTTCCATGGGCGCCTTTGCGTACTCCAAAAGACTTTCTGTCTAACGTAATGTCGCAGGTCATCTCCTTAAGCGATGCGCATGGCATCCAAAGGATCATTTTTACATCAGCGTGGGGAGTGGGGGAGTCTGTGAAAGATATACCTGGATGGTTTCGCTGGCTGGTGAGGAAAAGCAATCTTCGTTATCCTTACCTGGATCTTTACCGGACAGAAGAGTTGTTGAGAGTGACCTCATTGCAGTGGACAGCTGTGCGCCCGACTGTTCTGATCAATGCAAAAAAGATCAGACCCGCGAAAGTTACGATGGGGGATGGTCAGGTTCCTTCGCTATTTATTAGCCGTGCGAGTGTAGCTTCTTTTATGCTGGATGCATTGGAGCAGAACCTGTATACAGGAGAGACTCCGGTGATCAGCAGGTAGAACAGAATATTATAAGTGAGTCATTTCAATGCAAGGCTATTGGCTTTTGTAGTCATGCAGTTTTCCCTGCAATTTTCATGTTGTTGTCCTGCGCGGATCGCGAAAGCGATGACAATTCCGCAGAATAACAGCAGGGCAATGAGTTGAATTTTCCTGTTCATTTGATAAGGTTTAAGGCTGATAAAAGAAAGAGGCCATTTGTTTACAATGGCCTCAGTTCTTCACAGAAAATCACGGTTAAGAAACAACCGGATCTATAATTCGGTGATAGGCTTTGGTCCTGGTACAACATTATTGACAGGCTTTGTTGTTTTCAGGTATGCAAATATTGACTTCAGGTCAGTGTCATTAAGTTTTGCAAAATTGGGCCATGGCATAGGCGGCAACATAGGGCGGCCTTCCGTCATTCCTTTCATTTTTCCTTCGCGAAGGCTTTTAATGAATTGTTGCTCGGTCCAGTTTCCGATACCTGTTTCATCGCTGCTGATGTTTGCTGCGTAGGAGATTCCCCATGGGCCGAAGGCAGCGGTGAGGTCTGCGCTCATTTGCATCCATCCTGATTTCAGTGAATTGGGATCCGGTTTGCCGAGCGGGGCGCCAACGCCGGCCATATGTCCGGCAAAGCGGTGTTCCATGTCAGGCATGGGGCCTTGTGGTCCCATTACTTTAGGAGAGTGGCAGTCATCGCAACCGATAGTGCTCACTAGATATTCTCCGCGTTTGATCAGGCTGTCTTTACTGATCTCTGTAACGGGAGGGGGAGTAGTGGTGGATCCGCTGTTACATGCAACCAGTGCGATCATAATTCCGGAAGCGATTGCTGTAATTGCCAGCATTTTCTTTTTCATAAACAATAAGGGGTTGATTGATATTTAATAAAGAGTAGCATAAAATGTATTTTCAACTGTTCTTTTTAAAATTGTTCATACGGTGTTCTACGATCAACAGCCGAAGATCACTCCTGCAACCAGAACCACAAATCCCGTCAGGTTTACCGCCTGTCTTGTATTGTAGAATACAAACCATCGGTTACGGTAATATTCCCAATCCATGGGATATTCACTGGTTGTCCAGGTATTGATGATCTTATTAAGGGGTTGATTGCCTTTTATCGCCAGCACCATATCAGTAACAAGTGCAATCAGGGAAATAATGGAACTAATAAATAACAGTCCGGAAGGATTCGTAACGCAAAATGCGGTGAGGGCAATTGACGCAAGCAATGTGGTATAATAGGCAGCGGCAAGAGTTTTACTCAAACGGTCATCCAACAGTTTTCGGGATTCAATATACGTTGCAGGTTTCATATTCTTGCATACATTTCCCATTGCAAGCAAATAAAAAAAGCTCTGGCTGATGACTACTGCATAGGCCAGGAGGGTTATGAATAAGGTGATCTTGATTTCCACTGGTTTAAGGTTTAACGGTATAACAAACTTATTATAACATCCTGCTGTTGTCAATGAAATACTATCCGGAATGAAATAAATGGCGGATGAATTGTGTCGGTTTTTTTCAATAAGAAAACTCCGCCGGGTTTATGCCACAAGCGGAGTTTTCATAAACTGTTTTTAATAAGTTTCTAATCTTCGACGTGGTGATTGCCGAGAAAAATATGATGGATTGCGTTTACAAATGCCAGCATCTGGTTCCGGAAGAAAGCTTTTTGCTGATCTGTTTTATAGTCGAATGAACGTCTTGCTCCGGGTACCTCGATGGTGATCACCCGCATGGCGTCGCGGTTCAGGTCATTATTCTTTTCTTTTTCAATGGCGGTCGTTCCCCAGGTCCCCATAGAGATCCCACTGCCGCGATTTGCTTTTAATGCCGCTCCGACGGTGTTCCGTTTTTGCGGAAGTCCGGCTGCTACGGGCGTTGGATCTTTATAATACAAAGCGGTTGGCCGGGTTTTGAGATGGTTGCCATCAACATTTCCCTGTTGTTGATCCACAAGGATAGACATGTCTACGGCAAGACTGCTATCGCTGGCGTAACCTAAAGCAATGCCGTTTGCGTCGGTTCTTGGATCTGCGTAGATCCCACCGTAATTAATATTCCGGATGGCATGTACGCTGGCAATGCGGTCTGGTTTGAAATCGCGGATCAGTTGTAACAGCAATTGATTTTCTTTTTCGATCCTGCGGCTGAGATGATCAGTCAGTTCATCATCATTGATATTCGCTCCGGGCGAAGGCATTTGCCGGTTAGGATCAACCGCCTGCTCATGTGTATACCTTCCGATATTGAGCACGCTGCCCGTTTGTTCGGGCATACGCATTGCAGTGGCGGCATTGTCCGGGAAAAGGGCGGGTATGACGATCACAGAGTAGTAAGGTTGTTCGTCTGCGGACATGAGTCTCTCTACAAGAGCCTGCGCTACTTCGATCGATGATAGTTCCGATCCATGTACCCCGCCGATCACCAACGCGCGTTTATCACTTGTGCCGGGAAAATACCAGGCATTGAGTGAGCGCCCCTGGCGAGTGGTTCCGAGCTGAATTCCAGCCGGCTGGTTCCGTTGCAGCAATTCATCAAGGTCTGCCGTTGTGTAGAATCGTTCAGTGAGTTTATGTTCAGCCGAAGCGAAGGATGCGTTGATCGCCGGTCGTCCTTTGCCGGTCGTATCAGCGGATACGTTCCTGCTCCCGCTGCTGTTCCTGTCTGCAAAGGAAAGGAACAGCACGCTTGTGAGCAGGTAGGTGATATGTAGTTGAATTTTCATTGTTGGGAAAGGTCGGTGTTCGTTGTTCGTTGACCGTTGTCCGTTGACCGTTGTCCGTTGGCCGTAGTTCGTCAGTTAACAGTTGCTAATATTGTAAAGCAGGGAATGGACATCCGACAACGGACAACGGTGAACGGACAACGGTGAACGGACAACGAACATTAAAGTTTGATGAATTCCACGCGCCTGTTGGCTGCTTTTCCTTCTTTGGTTTTATTGTCTGCGATCGGTTGGGTTTCTCCTTTGCCTTCTGTTTCGAGACGGCCGGCGTCGATGCCGAATTCTTTAACGAGGAGATCTTTTACAGCAGCAGCTCTTTTTTGGGATAGTTCCATGTTGGCCTTATCATCGCCATCGCTACTTGTATGACCAAGTACTTTTACTTTGACGGATCCGTTGTCTTTCAATACACCTGCAATGTCTTTGATCACACCATAAGATTCTGGTTTGATCACCGCGCTTTGAAAGTCGAAAAGAATACCGGTAGTGGAGAATTTACCTTCTTCGATAAGTTTATGCCTTGTGTCTGGTTTGCCTGTTGCTACTTTGAGGTTGGAAATGAAGAAGCCGAGTTCATCATCTTTATAACTTGAAGAACTTACTTCGAAGAAGAGCTGATTGAAGATATATTCATTTCCCAGTGCTTTGGGAAGATCATATTTTTTTTCACCATTAACCCAAATACGAAGACGCTGTTCCTGTACCTGTACTGCTATATGAGATATTTTATGATAGAAGTCTTCGATCTTTCCTAACTCCTGGTTCTCTGAATGGAATTTCTGGTTTTTATTGAGGTATGAATTAAGATAGGTATAGCTTGTGCCGGCTGTACCAAGACGAAGAAATATCTCAGCAGCCTGGTATTGATTCTGATAATTGAGGAATTTGTTGTCGGTTGTGGAATCTTCATTGCTTGCAAAGAATCCGAATGATACCATGGGGTAAGTGTAGCCTGTATACTTCATTTGTAATATCAGGTCAAATTCCATGGTGAAATTTTTGGAGAAAGGTTTTTTGTTTGAAGTCAGGTAAAGTGAGTTTTCATACATGCGCATCCATTTACCCGGGTGATTATTAAGATTAACAACGTCACCTTTACCAGCGGTATTCCAGTTGAGGGGGAATTCACCTACTTCGTCCTGTTGGAAATCTTCCGTATAGATGAGGGAATCACCCGGAATGAAATCAAATTTTGAGTAGCTTTTTACGAGGTTTTCCTCCTTCTTTACATCGGTGTTTTCACCCGACGTATTTTCATCCGAGCTGTTTTCGGTTGAAGAGGATGATTTATTATTCTTTGTATTCTTTCCTTCCGCTTTATCAAGCCCCTTCTCCATAGCATTATCTACCTTGGCATCAGCTCTTTGCTGCACTTTATTTTTTGCTTTATTGAATAGATTTCCCAGCTGTGCATTGGATGTCAATGACAGGGAGAAGAGTAAGGTGGTAATAATTACTGCATGTCTCATACATCATAAATTTGAGGGCAAGATAGGTTTGAGCACATCACCCGGGTATTGATGAGTGCATGAAGTGTTTGATCATTTAGATGAAGTGTCGGATTGTTGTGTTGGCGTCAAATGATCATTGCAGGAGCGGCATTTATTTGTTATGTTTGCGCGAATATTTGCTGACGCCTTATGCCTGTTCCTATCCGCCGGTGGCTTTACCGCTTTTTTATTGCCTTTACCATATTAATAAGTATACTGTATATCCTCGTTTGCCTGGTTCCTTTCCTGGATGCAGGTTCGTTCTGGTACATCGCGGTGCTGGGACTTGGTTTTCCGATGTTACTGATAGCGATGCTGATCTTGATGATCGTATGGATGATAAAAAAGATAAAGGTCGGGATAGTATTGTTCGTAGTGATATTGCTTGGCTGGCAGCAGGTGTCTGTCATGTTGGGACTGAATATTTCGCAGAAAGAATTTGTTGTGGAGAAGACTGAGCAAACGCTCCGTGTGTTATCATGGAACGTTTCGCGGATGGATGAACATAATAAGGAGGCGAAGGGCGGGGTAAGTTACCGGTCATTGATACTTGACGCCATATCTGAGCAGAATGCGGATGTGGTGGTGTTACAGGAATTCCTGGAGCCGAGACCGGGGCAACCTTTTGACATGAATATTGAAGCGTTGGAGAGTATGGGGTATGCGCATCATTATTTCTATCCTACCTCTTCTATATGGGAAGGAGCGGTAAAGTTTGGAATGATCATTTTTTCAAGATATCCGATCGTTGATTCTGCACATTTCACATTTGGTCAGACTCCGCACTCGGAGGGTTTAATGTATGCTGATATAAAAACACCCACAGAAGTAGTGCGTGTTTTCTCTACTCACCTTGAATCATCCCGCGGAAGTAACTATGGTTATTTTGGTGAACCGGGGCAGGGGAGTGTGGTAGACAGGAGTAAAACAGTGGTACGCGGCCTGAAAAGAGGGTATTCATTCAGAAATGCGCAGGCGGAAGTGGTGAAGATGCAGGTTTCTGCAAGCCCTCATCCGGTTGTTCTTTGCGGAGATCTGGGTGATGTACCCAATTCCAAAGCATACTTTACTACGCGCGGGAAGCTGAATGATGTTTTCCTGGAGAAAGGTGTGGGACTTGGTGCAACTTTCCGGTTTATTTCACCTACACTACGATTGGATTACATCTTTGCACAACCCAAACTGAAAGTTACACAGTACAATCGCCCGGATCTGCCTTATTCTGACCACTACCTGTTAGTAGCAGATCTGGATTTAATTTCTGGTGAGTAGAAAGACGATAAAGCAGTGTATCTGGCTTTCTAGTCAATGTAATAGGCTATTTAAGCGCTGTTAATCGTAGTTTTCCGAATACTCAATCAGTAGTATTTCGAAAAAAAAAGTGCGGAATATTATTGCTTTCTAAATAAAATATATACTTTAGAGCTCTGAAATGAAAACATCTCGCGGTTAACTACTAAATGCCGCGGTTAATACCTCTGAAGACCTACGATTTTTAACCGATTTCTTGCCTCCACCATCCTAGAACAAAAACAGAGTGCTTTCTTGGTTTCTTTCACCAATACTGTACTAGCTCCAATTCCGTGATTACAGCTTAAACATTTATCTGTATTAACAAACGGTCTTAACCGTAACCCCCGTATCGTTATGCGTAGGAGCATTTTAAGTATTAATGGAAACAGGTCAATGAACTTTATTGTTCAGACCGTATTGTCACCCCGGTATAATCTTTTAGCAGTAGCTGATGTTTACCAGGCGATGAATGAACTAAGAAAACGCGATGAGATCGAAATGATCATCGTAGACCTCGATCAACACACGCAAGAAAGTCTCGATTTTATCCAGCATATAAAAACCAGCGGCCTTTACCAGGATCGCGAAGTGATTGTTCTTGCCAGTGAAGACAACTGGGAGAAGAACAAGAGTGTGATGACTTCGGTTGAGAATGTGTTTTTCAAACCGTTCAGCCCCGAAGAGATGGTGAGAAGTGTGGATATGATCATGAACAAACGCCTAGAGAAAATAAGCTAACCATAAACCTTTTAATCCTTTTGAGATGCAAGCTGAAACTTACCAGATAACTGCGGATGCCGGACGAAAATGGCAGATCTTAGGTAGCCAACGTTATGCGTTGACTGACAAGAAAGGTTTAGCCTTTCTGTACATCGGTCTCCAGGAAGACTGCCTTAAATCCGCTGATTGTTTCCAAAAAGGTCTTTTTGCGGAGAATTTTGACCAGGCAAAAGGCCTGATCGAAGATCTTACCCGCAGCAACATTCCTGATGCGGTCTTTGTAGACGTTCCTCTGAACAAAACCGACTATTCCCGTTTCTGTGCTTATCTCAAAGAAAAGACGGCGGGTAAAATGGTGGTGATCTACAACCAGAAGCACCTTGACGCAGCGAAAATCAAATTTTTGAAACAGTCCGATATCGTTGACGATATTGTTGATATCGAACTGAGCGGAATAAATTATTCAGACAAAATCCAATTTCTAAAAAGAGTGAAAAGCCGCCAGGGGGGCTTGAGTGTTAGCTATAATGGCCTGATGGAGAATAATGGTCCGGTACAAAGGAAGACCTCTATTATCAAAAGGGTTATCGACGTTGTACTGGCCTCCCTGATTATTTTGATGTTGCTTCCTTTGTTCCTGATGGTTGCCTTTGTGATCAGAATGGAATCCCGCGGACCGGTATTTTACACATCCAACAGAGCGGGCAGAGGGTTTAAAGTGTTCAAGTTCTACAAGTTCAGAACAATGGTGGTTGATGCCGACAAAAAGATCGATCAACTGGCGCACCTGAACCAGTACACTTCCGTGGGTGGAAGCGCTATGTTCTTGAAAATCAACAATGATCCGAGGATTACAAAGGTTGGGAAATTCCTCAGGAACTCCAGCCTCGACGAGATCCCTCAGTTGTTCAACGTACTGAAAGGTGATATGTCCCTGGTTGGAAACAGGCCTTTACCATTGTATGAAGCTGCAACGCTGACAACCAATGATTCGGCAGAAAGATTTATGGCTCCTGCAGGTATCACCGGACTGTGGCAGATCAAAAAAAGAGGCAAGGACGATATGTCCGCAGAAGAAAGGATCAGCCTTGATATCTCTTATGCCCGCAAAGCAAACGTAGCCTATGATCTCTGGATCATGGCAAAGACTCCGACTGTTCTCTTCCAAAAAAGCAATGTATAAAAGAAAGCATGGGGGTGCACTTGCACCCCTGAATGCTGTGCAGTATCTTTACCCTTATCTTAAATCTGCCTTGAATGTTAAAGGATTCGTCTCCTTTGGTTTCTATTATTACATTGAACTGGAATACCACCGAAGTAACCTGTGAATTCCTTCGGTCCATACAGGAGCAGAGTACCTATAAGAATCTGGAAGTCATTGTTGTAGACAATGATTCCCGTGAGGATCCCACCAATGCCTTCAAACAGGCTTACCCATCGGTGAATGTGATCCGGAATGCCCGGAACCTGGGTTTTTCAGCCGGAAATAATGTTGGATTAAAAGCTGCCAAAGGAAGTTTCTTCTTCATTGTAAACAATGATACAGAGTTCACTCCCGGACTCATTGAGGGCCTTCTCGAGATCTTCGAGCAATATCCCGATGCTGGAATGGCGAGTCCGAAATTCCACTACTTTTATGATAAAGGAACAATTGAATATGCTGGATATCATGCTGTTAGCGATCTTACCGGGCGTAATGGCATGGTAGGTTGCAAAGAGAAGGATAATGGCCAGTATAATAATATAACGGTGACCAACTATGTGCACGGCGGGGGAATGATGATCCCCAGGGCGGTGACAGAAAAGGTTGGACTGATGCCGGAAGAGTTTTTCCTCTATTATGAGGAATTTGACTGGTCGGAGAATGTGAAGCGGCACGGATACAAGATATATTACCAGCCGGGTTCACTGATCTATCACAAAGAATCAATCACTACCGGCAAAGAAAGTCCGTTGAAGACTTTTTATCTGACCCGTAACAGGATCCTGTTCATGCGCCGTAACCGGCCGCTGCTGAAAAGGTCTGTTTTCCTGGCTTATTTTACCTGTTTTACCATACCCAAGAATACGCTCACTTTTTTATACAAGGGGCAACGTCAACATCTTAGATCATTTTGGCGGGGAATAATGTGGCATTTCAACAAAAAGATCACTTTTAACTAATTACCTATGTGTGGCATTGCCGGCTTTGTTGATTTCAGAAAAGACACCACCAGCGAAACGCTGAAGCGTATGACGGATGCGGTTACTCACCGTGGTCCCGATGATGCTGGATATGAGGTGTATGAACATGCTTCGGCATTGGTGGGATTCGGACAGCGTCGTCTTTCGATCCTCGATCTTTCCCCTCTTGGTCACCAGCCGATGCATTTCGGTGAAAATCTTATTGTCAACTTCAACGGAGAGATCTACAATTTCAAAGAGATCCGCAAGGAGCTTGAAGAAAAAGGATACACATTTAAATCATGGTCTGATACAGAGGTGATCCTCAAAGGTTATGATTGCTGGGGTCTGGATGTGATCCAGAAATTCACCGGTATGTTCGCGATCGCTCTTTATGATGTATCAAAAGAGGAGATCTACCTGATCCGTGACAGGGCGGGAGTTAAACCGCTCTATTATTTCTGGGATGGTTCTTCTTTGCTGTTCGGATCTGAGTTGAAATCACTTTATCAGCACCCTTCCTTCAAAAAGAATATTGACGTCAACAGTCTTGCGCTATATCTCCAGTTCAGCTATATCCCCGCGCCAAGCACGATCTTTTATGACACGTATAAACTCGTGCCCGGGCATATTCTTACGATTAAACTGAAATCGAAAGAACTGAAGACCGATAAGTACTGGGATGTATTCGATCATTATAATAAACCGAAGCTGAATGTTTCGGATAATGAAGCGATCGAACAAACGCATGACCTGATGAAAAAGGCATACGAATACCGGATGGTTGCCGATGTGCCGGTGGGAGTGTTCCTGAGTGGTGGGTATGACAGTTCAAGTGTGGCGGCACTTCTTCAGGCTGGCCGTACGGATAAACTGAAAACCTTTACGATCGGGTTTAACGAGAACGAGTTCAATGAAGCGCCGGAGGCGAAAAAGATCGCCAATTACCTGGGTACGGATCATACAGAGTGGTACCTGACTGCAAAAGAAGCAGGAGAAGTGCTGCCGTTATTGCCGGAGATCTATGATGAGCCGTTTTCCGATAACTCCACTGTGCCGACGGTACTGGTGAGCAAGCTTGCCCGTCAGCAGGTAAAAGTTGCGTTAAGTGCGGATGGCGGTGATGAGATCTTTGGTGGATATGGGAAATTTTCACAGGCAGAAAAATATACAACCGGAATGCCTTCGGCTGTGCAGAAGATACTGAGTACGTCGATGTCCCTGATCAACCCGGAGTATATTCCTTATTTTAACAAGCAGTACAACTTCACGACGCGGTATGAGAAGATGAAGCTGATCTGGAAAAGCCAGGATCCTGTACAGGCTGTTAAGTATATCAGCCAGTATATTCCGGAACGTGAGGTGGAGTCTTTCCTGGGGAAATCATTTGACAGGTATCATACTTTTTTTGAAGAGGGAGACAAGGTGTTGAAGAATGATGGTGTGACGAATCGTCTCCTTGCAATTGACTATAAGACTTTCCTGGTTGATAACAATCTGGTGAAAGTTGACAGGGCGACCATGTCCGTAGGTCTTGAAGGCCGTGAGCCGATGCTTGATCATAAGCTGATCGAGTACCTGGCGCAGTTGCCTTCAAATTTCAAGATCAGGAATGGTGTAAACAAATGGCTGTTGAAAGAGATCGTTCACAAATATATTCCGAAGGAATTGATGGAGCGTCCAAAGCGTCCATTTATTGCTCCGCTGATGATCTGGTTCCGCGATGAATTGAAGGAGCAACTGCGTTATTACCTCAGTGAGACCAATCTGGCAAAAACAGGGGTGTTCAATCCTGCGCCGATCATTGCTTTGCGGGAAGATTATCTCGCGGGCAAAAGGGTGAATTACCAGAAATTATGGCAATTGCTCGTTTTCCAGCTGTGGTATGACAGGTGGATCCAAAAATTGTAAGTATTTATTCAGCATGACAAACGCACAGGGGAAAATCAGGATACTTGAGTGTATCCGCCAGGGAAAGATAGGCGGAGGGGAATCTCATTTACTGAGTTTGATGGAGAATATTGACCGTTCAGTATTCGATCCTGTTGTGCTTTCGTTTACGGAAGGACCGATGGTAGACCGTTTGAGAGAGATCGGGATACCTACACATATAATTTATACCGAAAAACCATTTGATTTTACAAAGTGGGGGCAGGTGAAAAAGATGCTGGTTGATGAAGATATCCGGTTGATACATGCGCATGGCACGCGAGCTGCGAGCAATACGATTGTGCCGGCGCGGAAAACAGGAACGCCCCTTATCTACACCATTCACGGGTGGTCATTCCACCCTGATCAAAATACTATTGTCAGAAAACTGCGCACTGCGGGCGAACAGTACCTGGTGAATAAGTCGTCATTGAATATTTCGGTGGCGGCATCCAACCAGGAATCCGGCCGGGCAGTATTGAAGAATTTCAAATCGGTTGTTGTTAACAATGGGATCGATCTGCAGAAGTTCAACCCGTCGAATTCATTTCCTGATATCAGGGCAGAATTAGGCATTCCGGCGGACAGTTTACTGATCACATTCATTGCGCGGTTTACAGAGCATAAGCAACCATTGGTTTTGCTGAATGCATTTCACCAGTTGTCGTCTTCCTTTCCTCATGTCCACCTGCTGATGGTAGGCGAAGGGGATCAGCGTGAAGAAGCATTAAAGCTTACGGCGCCATGGCCGGAGAAGGAGCGGATCCATTTCCACCCGTTCCGCCAGGACGTGCCGGCAGTGCTTGCTGCGTCTGATATTTTTGTTCTGCCGTCTCTCTGGGAGGGATTACCTATCGGTTTACTTGAAGCGATGGCGATGGGAAAAGCCGTTGTTGTGACAAATGTTGACGGCTCCAGAGAGATCGTTTCGCACGAAAAAAATGGATTGATGGTTCAGGAAGCGGGTAATGTAAACCTGTTATCCGAAGCGTTGATCAGGTTGATCAAGGATGAACAGCTGTTGACCAATATTGGAAATCAAGCTATTAATACAGTGACATCAACTTATGATGCGCAACTGATGACAAGAAGGATCGAGGATTATTACCGCAATGTTATCAGGGATGCGCGTAAGGCTGACCGGCTGCGGGCAAATGAAACCGTATAACTACGTCATCTATTTGAGGGGGTGAAAAAACCCCTAAAAAAGTTGAAAACACCGAAAAAAATATCTTTCTTTGTGCATCCTATCGGCTAAAGCCAATTTTAATCTCCTAGTAATAACCACCAACTTCCATTTCTATTGAATTTCCTACTGTGTGTTTTATACACGCATCTAGCGAAGAGCTGTTGCATGTAGTGTTTGTGTGCTCCTTTTTCCTTTGATATAACTATTGTGTTGAAGTGATCGATTCTCGACGTATTCGAATAGACCTGTGAGGGAAGTCGTTTCCTCATGCCTATATATATTGAACAATAGTAAAGTTTTTAATAACAATTAAGCACGTACCATGCACAATGTTACCCGACTAATTCTCCTGCTGCTTTTAGTATCAGGATTGTTCTTGCAACAAGAGGCCGGTGCCCAGAGTGTCCTTGATCCCAGCGATCCTGTGATTACATACAACTCGGCAACTCCTCCTACCGAACCTGCCTATGGTCAGATAGGCAAGTGGGTAAGAACAAAACGTCTGAACTGGAACACTGACTCCTACAAAGCGTATATCTACAAAGGAGTACAGTTCCGTCTGAAGTTCCCCAAAACTTATAATCACACAGCGGTTGACAACAAACGTTACCCGATGCTGATCTTCTTCCATGGTCTTGGAGAAACAGGCACTCCATATGATAACGAGTATTCTCTTTATCATGGTGGTGAGACCTTCAAGAACAGGGTTGATGACGGAAGCTTTGATGGCTTCGTTCTTGCGTTGCAGAGCCAGGGTGGCTGGGGACCTGGTCAGTTCGATATTGCAGCAGAGATTGCCGCGTACATGGTAAATAATAACAAGCTGAGTCCATTCCAGATCTCCGTTAACGGGTTGTCTGCGGGTGGATATGCGTCATGGGATATGATGATCAAGCACCCATCGGTAATTTCTTCCTGTCTTCCGATGGCGGGTGTTGGTATCGCATACCGTGATTTCGTTAATACTTATAAGTTTACTCCGGTCTGGTATTTCCAGGGCGGTCTTGATGGTTCACCACACCCTAATACTGCTGAGCAGGTAGTTACAGCCATCAACAATGCTGGCGGTAACCTGCGTTATAAGCTGTATCCAAATCTTGGACACGGTGTTTGGAATGATACATGGGGTGAATCTGATTTCTTCCCTACACTGAACAGAGCTTATGCATCTAATCCATGGACTTTGTTTGGCAGAACTGAATTTTGCCTGGGAGACCCTATCAATGTAACGATCGGTGTTCCTCCGGGATATGATCAATATGAGTGGAGAAAAGACGGTAATGCAATTGCAGGTACCGGTAACTCTATTCAGGCTACTACAACGGGTGTTTATACAGCCCGTGTTCGTAAAGGATCTATCTGGTCAGACTGGTCACGCGTACCGGTTGAGATCAAGATCAAAGCTGCTACGGTTACTCCGAACATTACTGTAGAGACAGGTTGGACAAATGTGATCCCTGCACTTCATAATGACAGCGTGGTGCTGAAATTACCAGCTGGCTATCAGTCTTATGTATGGCAGCGTGTTGGTAATGCTTCTACTTTGAGCACAACCAATACTCTTAAAACGAACACTCCTGGTGACTACATCGCCAGAGTAACTGAGCTGTATGGTTGCTCCAGCAGCTTCTCTGCTCCATTTACTGTAGTTAATGCTAACGGCGCAAACAAACCGAGCGCTGCGGTTAACCTGACAGCTTCGACTGTTTCTAAAACTTCACTGAAACTTGATTGGGTAGATAATCCTGCGCCTCAGTATAATGAGACCGGATATGAGGTTTATCAATCTCTTCAGTCTGGTACAGGTTATAAACTGATCGCTATTCTTCCTGCTAACAGCACTACTTATACAATAACTGGTCTGAAATCTAATACCAGGTATTATTATAAAGTAAGGGCGATCAATGCTTCAGCTGCTTCAGCTGCTTCCAACGAAGCAACTAATACAACGGATACTGATTCTCAGGCGCCAACAGCTCCGGGTAATCTGGTGATCACGTCAAGCAGCCGTTCTTCTATCGCGCTTTCATGGTCACCATCTACAGATGATGTGGGTGTTGTACGCTATGATATTTATGTGAATGGCCAGCGTTCTTATTCAACAACAACTGCTACTACATTTAATGTACAGGGTCTTGAAAGAGGTGTTTCTTACACTTTCAAAGTTGTTGCGAAAGACGAAGCCGGAAACATTTCTCCGTTCAGCAACCAGGTGTCTGGTCAGCCGATCCTGAATGGTCTTGCTTATAAGCATTATACTTACACGGGAGACTGGCCGCAACTGCCTGATTTCAGCACACTGACTCCTGTTGCTACAGGTGTTATGGCGAATGTTGCTCTTACTCCAAGAGTACAGGATGACAATTTCGCATTCCTTTGGGAAGGTTTCCTGAACGTAACTGTTGCAGGTACTTATAACTTCCGTACGAATTCAGATGACGGTAGCCGTCTTTACCTGGGTACATTAAATGGTACTTCTTCTCCATATAGTTTCTCAGCGACTCCGCTGGTAAACAATGATGGATTGCACGGTGCACAGGATGCAACTTCTGCTAATATCACATTGGCGGTAGGTGTTTATCCGATCGCTATCACGTTCTACGAACAGGGTGGCGGAGAAGCTATGACCGTATCATGGAGAAGAGGAAGTAACTCTTATGCTACGATCCCTGCATCTGCGTTCACTGATGCACCTACTAATAACGGATCTGCTCCTGCAGCTCCATCTAACCTGCTTGCTACTGCGACTGCGCACAACAAGATCGGTTTGACATGGACTGACAACAGCAATAACGAAACAGGATTCGAGCTCTGGAGATCTACTAATGCCAGCACCGGATTCGTGATCGTAGGCAGCACTGGTTCTAACACTACTTCATTTGTGGACAGTGTGAACCTGGCTCCTGCTACTACTTATTATTATGAGATCAGATCTATCGGTCAATTCGGTGAATCTGCTCTGGTGGATAATCTTTCATCTACTGATGCAACATGGTTATTCAATAATAACTATACTGATGCAAGCGGTAATGGAAGAACACTGACTGCTACAGGAACGCCAACGTTCAATGCTTCTGAGAAAAAAGAGGGTACACATGCGGTGAACTTCAATGGAACATCTCAATATGTTACTCTTCCAACTTCGGGAAGCTTCCAGCAGACTGCGTTCTCTGCGAAGTCTGTATCATTCTGGATGAAGTCTGCCAACAATACAGGCAACCGCATCATCCTGGACCTTGGAGGTAGTGATGATGGCCTTGGCTTAAGACTGAACTCAAATACACTGATCGCTGGTGTTGCGAGTGGCAATACACGTCGTGAGTTTGCAAGTACTTATAACAATACTGCATGGAATCACATCGCCCTGGTATACAGTACCAATACATTGAGACTGTATATTAATGGTGTATTACAGCCTAATTCTGTTACCAACCTGCCGTTTACGAGCGTAGGCAGCACATCAAATGGTTCAAGGATCGGTGCGAACAACAGTACGAACGCATTCAACATCCTTTTTGGCATGGCAAACTATAGCGGTCTGCTGGATGATTTCGAGATCTATAGCAAAGCGCTGAGCCAGGCAGATGTGACTACTATCTATTCAGGTGGTCAATTGCCAGGATCATGGGCAACGACGCTTGTTGCTCCTGCTATTCCTTCTGTTCCAACTGGTCTGATCGCTGCGGGTAATACTCCAAGCACAGTTCAGCTGACATGGAATGATGTGGCAACGAATGAAACAGGTTACCAGGTTTACAGATCTGTAAACGACAATACTAACTACATCCTGCTGACAACCGTGGGTGCGAATACCAATTCGTATACTGACGAAGGTCTGTTTGCAAGCTCTATCTACTATTATAAAGTGAGAGCTACAGGTGTGGCAGGTAACTCAGCTTTTGGTACTGAAGACAGTGCTAAAACGGGTAACAATCTTCCGCTGATCACTTCTATCGAAAACCAGAATATGCATAAACTGTCTTCGGCTACAGTGAATATCTCTGCAACGGATTCCGATGCGGGATATGTAACACTGAGCCTGCAGAATGCACCGGCCTTCGCTACTCTTCAGCAAACTGCAAGTGGCGTAGGTACAATTACCTTCAATCCAGCCGGAACTGAAGGTGTGTTCAACAACATCACTGTTATTGCTACTGATGCTTCAAATGGTCAGGTGTCTACAGCATTCACTCTTACGGTGAATGATAACTATACACCAGTGATCGCTGCGATTGCAAGTCAAAGCGTACAGGAAGGTCAGAGTCTTTCTATCAACCTCTCTGGTTCAGATCAGAATGCAGGTGATATCCTTAGCTGGACAGTTTCTAACCTGCCAGATGCCTTCACGGTAACTCCGGGTGCAAATGGTTCCGCAACACTGTTGCTCCAGCCTGGTTATGCTGCAAGTGGTACTTATGACGTACTGGTTAAACTGACAGATGGTAATGGTGGTGTTGGTACACGCACATTCTCTCTGACAGTTGCGGATAAAGATCCTAACAAGAAGATCTATGTAAGAGCTAAAGCGAACAACGAAGCAGGTGCTCCATGGAACAACTTTGCAGGTCCTTTGACAAACAACCTGAAAGACGAGAACAATGTAACGACTCCTGTAAGTGTGAGCTTTGCTCCAAACTGGTGGTGGTCTACCTTCACTGAAGGTGTTAACACCGGTAACAATTCAGGTGTATACAATGATGCAGTGTTGCAGGATTACTATTTCTTCGGAATCTTTGGAGGTCCAGAAACTGTTGACGTAACAGTCGGCGGTCTTGACCCTGCCAAAAAATATAACCTGACATTCTTCTCTTCGACTACATGGTCAGGTGCTCCAAACAATGGTACAACAACCTTTAAAGTGGGTGCTGAGACTGTATCGCTGGCTGTTCAGGCTAACACAACCAATACAGCTTCTATCAACAGTCTGACTCCTGCTTCAAACGGAACATTGCTGTTCCAGATGGGTAAAGCGCCAGGTGCTCCTGCCGGCTTCCTTAACAGCCTTGTGATCACTGAAGTATTTGATGATGCAACAGCTCCTGCAGCTCCGAAATTCCTGGCTGCAACTTTCGAAACAGGTCAGGGTGTGAAACTGAACTGGACTGATGTTGCGTACAACGAAGCTTCTTATGAGGTATACCGTTCGCAGAACCCTGCTGGTCCTTTCACACTGATCGGCAGCGCATCGGTAAATGCTACAGGCTACACTGATGGAACGGTTGCTGGTGGTCTGACATACTACTACCAGGTTCGTTCAGCGAATACTTACGGTAACTCAGCTTATGCAGGACCGGTATCAGTAGCTACTGAGAACATTCTGCCGCTGATCACATCGATCAATAACGTTGTGCTGAAAAACAATCAGTCTACTGTGGTTAACGTGGTTGCAACTGATGATGTATCGGATCTTGTTACACTGACTGTAACCGGTCTGCCTTCATTCGCAACATTTGTTGACAATGGTAACAAAACAGGTACAATCACTATCGCTCCTAATGCTGGTTCAGTAGGTGTGTTTGAAGGAGTGGTGGTAAAAGCTACAGATAACAGCGGTGGTACGGATACGAAAACGTTCAGCATCACTGTAGTTGAGAATAATGTTTCTTCTGTGTTGCTTAACTTCTCTGATGGTCAGAACCTGCCAGGCAAACCATGGAACAACTGGATCACTCCTCCATACAGCGGTTATGTGATGAGCAACCTGTTGAACGATGAGAATGCTAACTCAGGTATCTCTTTCACACTGACTGACTCATGGGGTTGGTGGGCTAATACCGGAAACAGACCAAACAATGGTACTGAGATCTATCCTTCAGGTGTAACGAGGAAGTCCATCTTCTTCGAAGATGCAAACAACCACCGTATGACGATCTCTGGTCTGAATCCTGCGAAGAAATACAATTTTGTATTCTTCAACAGCCATGACAACGGAGATAACACTGTAACAAACTTTGCGATCAACAGTCAGACAGTGACATTGAACGCATCTTATAACAGCAATAAAACTGTTCAGATCAATGGTATCGTTCCTCCTGCAAATGGACAGGTAGTGATCAACGTTACTAAAGGAGCAGGTGCACGTTTCGGTATGCTGTCTTCACTGATCATCCAATCTTATGAGCCTGCACAGGTAAGTGTACTTAACCCGTCAGACCTCAGAGTGATCGATCAGAAACGTACCTCTATCACATTGCAGTGGCAGGATAGAGCTGACAACGAAACAGCTTACGAGATCTGGAGAGCTAATGCAGGTGCAAGCAATTACAGCCTTGTTGCTACGGTTGCCGCAAACTCGACATCGTATACAAATACTGGTCTGCCTGCTAACACCAGCTACAGCTACATCGTGAGAGCTAAAAACGGTACAGTAAATTCTGCTTACAGCAGCCCTGCAAGAGGAACTACTTACCAGGCTATTGTTAATATCAACTTCAATACTGCTGCATATGCTGCACCAGCTCCATGGAACAACCTGAATTCTCTGCCAATGGTAGGAATGTCATGGAACAACTTCGTGGATGAAGCGGGTACTCCTACAAGCATCGGTATGGTTGAGACAGGATATTGGGATGGCTTATATGGTGCAGGTATGACTACCGGTAACAACTCCGGCCCTGTTCCTGACAAAGTGATGGTTGAAAGCTATGGTGTGTTCGCCGGCCGTACTTCAGACGTTAAGATCACAGGATTGAACCTGTCTAAATCTTACGACCTGACGATCTTCGGAAGCGCTATCCAGGGCACAATTGATGCGACAGGTGCATTCACAGTAAATGGTAAAACAGTGTACATGAACGCTGCCAACAATAAACTTGGAACAGTTACCATGTATGGTGTGAGACCTGATGAGAACGGCGAAGTATTACTTTCAGTTGCTGCATACCAGACTTCTGAACTTGGTCTTCTCGGCTCACTTACGATCAAAGGATATGACGAACCAACAGGATCTGTTCCTCAGCCTCCTTCTTCAGCTCGTGGTGGTGATCTGATCACTGCTGATGACAATGCGGTTCAGGATAAAGGAACGGTTGCTGCTCCGGCAAGCACTCCGAAAGTGGATGCTGAAGTTGTAGCGAAGAATACTGTAGGTGCTTATCCGAATCCTTTCGATCAGAATTTCAGCCTCCTTATTAAAGCGGTTGCTTCTGATAAGGTTGATGTTGAGATCTTCGATGTAAGTGGTGCTCGTCTCATTACTAACCGTAACCTGGCTGTGAGTGGTGGAACGAACAACATCCTTGTTCCTCAGGCTCAACAACTGAAAGCGGGTATGTATGTGGTTGTTGTCAGATATGCTTCAAGCAAAGAACAACAAACACTGAGAGTTATTAAACGCTAACATTTAGTGCTGGAATCGATAAAAGGAGGCTGGAATTTTCCAGCCTCCTTTTTTATTTGCAGGGGAGGGGGTGTCGGAGTTCGATGGGAGATGGCTGAATATAACATTTGAGAGAGTCTGGAATTTTCCAGACTCTTTTTTATGCTATGGCGGGGTGTTATTGCTTTTAAGCGAAAGGAGAAACCCTGTTATAATCCGGGGCTCAGGATCTTTGTTCCTGATACGCTAATCAGATAGTGAGAAATCAACAGACTTCAGGGAGATTTTCCTTCGAATCTGAACAATGGGACAGGCCTTTTAGCAGGCTCATTTAACGTCTTCGAGTTGAGGTATGTGTTTAAAGTGGCGCAAAAGTATCGCAGAGGGCGCAGAGGAGCGCTAAGTGACGCTAAGACTCTTTGCGCTCCTCTGCGCACTTAGCGCTCCTCTGCGTCCTCTGCGATACTCTTACGCCGGTCTGACTTAAGCTAACTCTCCCGGAGTGTAAGGGGATAGGAGGCCAGCTAACTCATGCTTACGATCCTCAGGTTATGCTTAACCATTAAACGATGCTGCGCTGAAACTTTTTTGGAATAACTCATTTTTGAGTACTTACAACTTCAGTCTGCTTCTTTTTCTCCCTCAACCCCGGTTTTGTCAGGTAGAACAACCTCCAGGCAAAGCCATCCTTCACAAAGAGGTTAAAAATGATAATGGGAATGATGATACCTGCGGCAATGCCGATGATCAGCAATACGATCGAATTATCGATCCCAAAGGCCTTGGTAAGAATTGTACGCGTAAATGCAGCTATCATTACATGCATCACATAGATATAAAGCGAGTGATAGCCGAAAACACGAAGAACGGGCAGGATCTTCCATTCCTGCATGCGGAAGGCGAGAATGAACATATAAAAGCAACCGATCAGCGCGATCAGCAAGAACTCGATCATGTTGCCTTTGTGATAATTGAGGTAAAAAACCTGCGTGGCGATAAATACCGGCGTCACACAAAGAAGTACCACCTTGCTTTTAAGGAATTGCTGAAACTTATCATTAAAAAAAGCAGTGGAGATGACGTCACCAAGGGCAAAGAATAGATAGAACTCCATCCAGTCGGAGATCATGGAGATACTGTCAAAGTAAGGTGATAAAAGATAAGTGGTCAGGCCAATGATCAGTTGGAGCCATGAAGGCGGCTTCAATTTTGTTTTTACCAGAATGTAGATTATGGTGGTATTAAACAAAGCGGGTAGGTACCACAGCTGGTCAAGTGCGCGTGGTTGATAGAAAATGTAGGTATAATCGATCAGTGAGCGATGTGAGTTGCTATAAGAGGAGAGGACGATCTGAATGGTTACCTGAATGAATGCCCACACCAGGTATGGGTAAAAAAGGTTCTCGAATTTAAAGTAAAATAACCGGGACAGGGTTCTTTTCCCGATACTGCTGTTGATGAAAAGCCCTGAGAGAATGAAGAACAAAGGCATCCTGAAGCTATAGAAGATCTCATTCGCGGTAGCAAGATATGTTGGTACATGTATGCTGCCACGCTCGAGGCCGATCAGCACGTGGCGATAGACTACAAGAATGATCGCGATACCGCGTAGATAATCAACCCAGGGAAATCTTTCGCGCTCGAGTACGCCGAAATTGAACAATGCTTTCACCCGGTCTTTAAGGCTGCGGGTGGTTGTTGTGTTAGTCATGGTGTTCAGGGTTGTTGCCGTTTCGCTTTTTCCCATACTGCCGACTGTTTGCCCCTGATGAACCGGAAGAATCCTGCAATTACAGATGTGTTCATAAAGGTAAAGTAGTACGGGATCTTGAGGATACCGGGACGTTTACGCGGCTCCATGATAGAGGCCGTGATCGCCATCAGGTAGAAAACTATCTGCATAACGAGTGCGAACTGGTAGAACAGGCCACCACCGTTTGATACGATGACCAGATTCGCGATCAGTGCGAATATCAGGCAAAGGGGAGTAAGTGTCCAGCGTAAAACCCGGTGGGAGATATAGAGAAACGTTAGGCGGAAATGTCGCCAGAACCGGAACAGGCCTTTTAATATAACGATCGACTGAAGGCCGCCGGCTGCGATCCTGACCTTTCTTTTTCTTTCATCAACAATTGAAAATGAAGGAGATTCCATGGCAAATGCCCCAGGCTCGTATCTTACTCTATATCCTTTTTGTACTACTTTGAGTGAAATGATAAAGTCGTCGAGTACCACATCATGTCCGAGCGGCTCATACAATTCTCTGCGTAACGAGAACAATTCGCCGGCAGCCCCAACGACGGAGTAGAATTCATCGTCCACTTTTTTGAGCCATGATTCATATTTCCAGTATAAGCTTTCGCCTTCACCCACGCCATTGTCGGCATCAGCGGCAGACATCACTTTTTTCTCACCTGCAACTCCGCCATTTTTGGGATCCAGGTAATGGCGGCTGATCCGTTTTGAGGCCTCCAGGTTGAGTAATGTATTGGCATCGGAGATGATAAGGATGTCGTTGCTGGCAATGTTGATGGCCCGGTTCAGGGCGGCAGCTTTACCCTGTCTCAGATCCTGGTGAAGCAGGCGGATGGAAGGGTAACGTTTGACGATCTCCGGAGTTTTGTCTGAAGATCCGTCAGTTACAAAAATAAATTCGATCTTATCGGCAGGGTAGTCCTGTTCCAGTGAATTCTTAATTTTATCGGCAATAAAGTCTTCCTCGTTAAATGCGGCCACAATAAAGGACACGGAGGGGTGAAAATCTGCGTTCTGATCAGGTTCCTGTGGTTTCTTTTTCAATAAATTGAAGAAGTAAATAATAATTGCGTAGCCTGCGTAGTTATAGAAAATGATGAAAATGCAGGCAAAGAATGCGATCTCCCAGAATATCATAAAACGGCTTAAACGGAGGCTAAAATAGTGATTGGTTCTAATAAATCAATGGAACTCCTTTATTTTCAATAATTTTAATATATTTGTTTGATTAACAAGCGCCCTCATGAAACCCGAAAGTTCAAATGCTCATGAAACCATAATGGTTGTTGCAATTGGTGCAATAATGATCTATTTTTTTGTGAAGACGCTTTTCTTCTGATACCCCTTACCTTACTATGAGAAGCTTTATGAGCTCACGTCGGAAATTGTATACGACTGTGAGTAATTTTCTTGAGGACACATTTCTTGTCCGTAAGATGAATAACTGGTTCGGTTATTCAGTAATTCTCCTGATTGCTATCGCTTTTGGATGCCTGTTCGTTGATCATGCTACCATTGGACTGGGAATCTTCGTGGCTCTTCTCGGGCTGGGCATAGGCATTGCCTGTATGGCGAGTGCCGAGACCGGTCTGTATGTCATTATTACTTTCTCTTTTTTCGCTTTCGTGATCTCGCGGCTATTGTTCAGGGGAAACCTGCAGGTGGGCGTCATTTTCGACGTGCTGGTACTGGTCACCTTTATGGGGTTGTTCATCCGTGGAAAAGGGTTCAAGGAAAATTTCAACCAGTTTCTGAAAACGCCAGTGGTGGTATGGATGCTTGTGTTGCTTTTTTATCTCGGCTTTGAATTGTTCAACCCGCAGTCCCGCTCGTTTGATGGTTGGTTCATGGCTTTCCGTAAGTATCTCAGCAGTATCCTTCTTTTGTATATCGCCTATGCCTTATTCAATAAATATGACGTCGTAAAAAGGTTCATCGACTTCCTGTTCTGGAGTTGTGTGGTCGCCGCAGTCTATGGATGTATTCAGCAATGGCATGGGTATTTTAATTTCGAGATGGAAGTGATCATGTCGGATCCTCATGGATTCGGATTGATCTTCGTGGAGGGGGAGTTCAGGAAGTTCTCAACCATGTCTGACCCAGCGGCCTTCGGGATCCTGATGGCGGTATGCGTGGTGTTTTTCCTGATCCTCGCGACGGGGGAGAAGAAA
Source organism: Terrimonas ginsenosidimutans (assembly GCF_022012415.1). GTDB lineage: Bacteria > Bacteroidota > Bacteroidia > Chitinophagales > Chitinophagaceae > Terrimonas_A > Terrimonas_A ginsenosidimutans. The sequence continues at coordinate 202,155 of NZ_JAKLTR010000015.1, read as the reverse complement.
GCCTCCAAGCGATGGACAATGATCATTGGTTGCATTTTCATGATCATGTCCACGGGATATTCGGGAACGCGGACGGCTTATGCTATTATCATCGCGGGGATCGCTTTCTACATCATGCTCAATTTCGATAAGAAGAATACGCGTGTATTTGCGATCATTGCTACCGCGGTATTTTTATTACTGATGTATGGGCCTTATTCGAATAAAACGATCTATCGTTTCAGAACCACTTTTGCGGGCCAGAAAGATGAGTCGTTCAACGTAAGGGTGATCAACCGTAAAAATATTCAGCCCTACATTTATACGCACCCGATCGGGGGAGGATTAGGCAGCTCAGGTGCTTCCGGGATGGTCTTTCACCCGGGACACTATCTTGCGGGCTTTCAGCCAGACAGTAGTTATCTGAAGAAAGCGGTGGAGACCGGATGGATCGGGTTGATCATTATCCTGATCCAGTATTTTGTGATCATGAAGATTGCGATCGTCGCATTTTTCAGGATGCGATCGCAGAAGATCAAGCTTGTCTATGTAGCTGTGATCTCTGGCATGTTTGCCTTTTATGTTGCGGAATTCGCCCAGGTTGCCATTGGGCAGATCTCAGACATTGTAGTTTATTTTCCTTTTATCGCCTTGATATTAAAACTTAAAGACGATGACGAGCCAAACGAGCCCGCTGCACCAACCGAACAAGTTACTGCTTAAACTTCCTTTTGCTTTAGCCTCAGTTTTTACTCTTGCAGGAGTTTTCCTGATCATCAGGAAGGTGGCTGCATTAACGGGTGGTGAGTTCTCGTATCCGCTTGACGATCCGTATATCCACATGCAGATCGCGAAGAATATTGTAGAGTCGGGTACCTGGGGTATCAATGAAGGAGAGTTCGGTTCTGCTTCTTCATCGCTTCTTTATACGATATTACTGACGGCTTCTTTTAAGCTGTTTTCCTTCAATATTTTTATCCCATTGGTGATCAACCTCATCGCTGCCATTGCATTGTTGTTTGTGATCCATCGCTGGTTACGGAAGCAGGAGATCTCTTTGATGGCGGAATTTATCATCCTGACTGCCATCGTACTGCTGGGGCCTTTGCCGGTGATCATCATGAACGGGATGGAGCACGTGCTGCAGGCATTGTTCGTGTTCATGTACCTGGTGTCATTTACTGACTGGTATTATAAAGAGGGCACCAGTTCGGTCGGGAAGAAAGTACCGCTGAACCTTATCCTGCTGGCGGTGCTGGTCGTTGCAGTTCGCTATGAGGGTCTGTTCGTTGTATTTGGTACCTGCCTGATCCTCCTGTTCAGAAAAAAGATCGCGCCGGCTTTCTTACTGGGCGGAGCGGCATTTTTACCAGTGATCCTGTTCGGGATCTACTCTATTATGAAGGGAAGCTATTTTCTTCCCAATTCGGTATTGATCAAAGCAGATGGCCTGGAATTGTCGGTAAGAGGTATCATGGAATTTGCTCAGCGTAATCTTGTAGATAAGCTGACGATCGTGAATACGGATAATTTTCCCGTAGGGGCGCCGCGTCCGGGGATCTCCCTTTTATCCACGCAACGTTTGCTGATCATATTACCGCTGGCCTTTCTGTTCTATCGTTATTCTGGTGAACAGAAGAAAACCTACGGACAATTATTGTTATTACTGATACTGATCTCTTTCCTGCATTTATGTCTTGCGGCAACAGGATGGTTGTATCGCTATGAGGCGTACCTGCTCATGGCAACCATTGCTGTGACCGGCGCATTGCTGGCCCGTAATACAGGTTCAATATCCTGGAAAGGATTCAACCATCTGGCAGCTAAACTTTGCGTGGCCCTGCTTGCCTTTGCATTGTTTTTCCCATGGGTATTAAGATCTACTGCTGCTTATTCCAAGATCAGCCAGGCTTGTATCAATATTCATGACCAGCAGAATCAAATGGCAAAATTTATTAAGCAGTATTATTCCGGCCGCACGGTTGCGCTGAATGATATCGGTGCAGTTGCTTTCTTTGGAAATGTGCATACGATCGATCTGTGGGGACTTGGTAACATTGATGTGGCGAGAAGCAAAAAAGGAAAATACTGGACCCCTGAATTTCTTGATAGCCTGGTGAAGAAGGAGAAGACGGAAATAGCGCTTGTGTATGATGAATGGTTCAGTCCGGAGTTGCTCAAGCGCTGGACGAAAGTTGCTACCTGGAAGATCCCGAATAACGTGATCTGTGGTAGCGATGTAGTCAATTTCTATTCCATTGAACCGGCAGCTGCTGCAGATCTGCGGTCGAAGCTGACTGAGTTCCAATCTCAACTTCCCGCTTATGTTGAGGTCAGATTCTACTGATTGTTTACCAATGTTGTTTGGTTAAGTATTTCCCCGAAGTTCACTCGATGGCCGATGGCCAATCATCGGACTACAGGAGGATCTTTTAACTAAGTGACATTTGATTGTTTACCAATGTTTCGCAGCTGGAGATTCATGGGGCTGCCGCGGATCAGGTAAATGTGCGGGCAGGCCTAGGAATTTTCTTTTGTCAGTTTAAATGCGCTGAAGGTTAGAAAAGGTCAGGTCCATCTTTAATTTTCCCGGGATACGGTACCGCATCGATGGGGCAGACGGGCGCGAAAGATAAATGGAATATAAGGGAGCTACTACCTGTATGATGCGTCAACACCTCGAAATAGCAGGGAGTACGGAGAGAGGGCGGATGGACGGCGGATGGACGGTAGATGAGGGGTGGGAGGTTTGTACAGTTCTGGTACACTTACCGCGCGTTTTACCGGGGAAATTGTAGAGTATCGGTAGAGTATTTTTCGAACTGCCTAGTCCTAAAATAGCTATGCAGGTTAAATAATAATCCTGGTTGTAGTTATACCGTATTTTCTCAAAGGTTTAAAGCCCCCGTATCCGGGCGCCAGCGACGCATATACCTGTCTACAGCGCACCCGCGCGGTCGCGCTGGTTACAAACGGGCATACGACAGCACCCGCATTGCTGCGTTTGACTGTCGTTGCCCGCTTGCATGATATAATTCCACTAACCTAACTCACATTTCCTTTTTTTGATCATAGATGCAATGAAAAAAAATGCACCGCCCTTTTCAGGACTGCCCTCCTCCACCAGTCCTGAAAATGACGGTGACTAAGAAATTTCTCTGCTGTAAATATCGCCTCAAATGATAGGTGAAGTCAAGGGAAAAACACAAGATCTCAGGGGAAAATAACAGCCAAGATGCGAGGAGAAGAGCGGGTATTGCTGTTGTAAAAATTTACATAACATCGGTCTATAAGCTATCGTCCTGGCTTGTAAATTTTAAAACAGCCACCCTTCAGTTAATCCCTGATACTGGAAAAGCCAAAGCCGGGACCTCCTGAATTCGTGGAGATCCCGGCTTTGGCTTTTCCGGGAGAAGCAGATCCGCTAAATCTGCCCCATCAGCCTGTTGAAGCCTGGCGAAGGCGTGGCAGGCAAAACACCTGATCAAGCGCTGGAAGGCAATTTATCAGGTGTTTTAGTTCCTATCTAAACTACATTGGCATTGTTGGTTGTAACGGCTGGTTGCGGAACCGGTGCCGCTTCTCTTGGTTTTTGTACAAAGAACCTGTCCTTGAGTTTGATGAAGTACACTTCAAAAAAGCTGTAGCTCAATTCTGACACAGCATAAGTTACGGCTACGTATGGGAGGAATAACAATACTTTCATCCAGTATGTTTCTGGTTTGAATATGTTATTGAATACGTATACAAGCACGATCCAGTGGAATACATACATGCCGTAGGATACTTTCCCAATGCGGACGATCCATGGGTGTTCGAGGAATTTCCTGAACCAGCGGATCGAATTCACGCTGAATGGACTGGTGAGCACCAGGATCACTGCCGCGCAAAGTATATTGATCAATGTATAATGCCATACGTGCTGATAGTTGCTGATCAGCCAGTGATTATAACCATAGTCATCCCAATAGCTGAGCGCTGAACCACTGAAGATATAATTCACTCCGCCGGCAACAAAGAACAGGATCAGTATGAACCGGAGGACCCACATCGGATTTTTGATCTTCTTATCCAGCATCAGCACCGGGATAATACCACCGAAGCAGAATGCATCGAGGTGGCTTAAAGTATTCCAGTATACAGCATCGGCTACTACTTCCACGGCCAGTCCCTTGCTTTTGTAATATTCTCCCACCAGGTAACGAAGGACAGGTGAGATGAGAATGATAAACACCATCAGGCGTTTAATGAACTTCTGTGGACAAAGGAAGATGATCAACGGGAACAGGAAATAGAACTGTTCTTCGATGGATAGTGTCCAAAGGTGTGTGAACAATGGATTACCCTGCCATTCCGGGATCAACCTGGAGTAGTTGACCGTGTAGGTAGCCAGGTAAGGGAAATAGGTAGGGAAGTAGGAAGGGAAATTAAACAGCAGGTAAGCGATGCCGATCACCAGCAGATATCCCACATACAGCGGGAAGATGCGCAATGAACGTCTTACCCAGAACTTCTTGAATTTAAAGCCAAGGCTGTAGGGTTTTGTTTTTTCTTTCCAGAGGATGCCTGTGATCAGGAAGCCGGAGAGAACAAAGAAAAGCTGTACGGATACCCACGAAAAATGGAACAGCTCGGCGTGGTAGGTCATGATCAGTAATAAAGCCAGGGCACGAATGCCGTCCAGGCTCCTGATGTAACCATCATTCTTTTCCATAAAATTATATCTTACTTTTTGGTGGACTTCTGGCTGGAATTAGCGGGGTTCAACACTGATTCGAGTGGCACTCCGATAATTTCTTCGATTTCGAGCTTCAGCAGTTCCTGCTCAAGCTTCATATTTACGTTTTTAGTAAGCTCTTCATTAGCGCTTTTACGCGTGGTGAGGTAGGTATCAAATTTAATAATTCCTCTTTTGAAATCCTCTTCGGCCTGGGCGGCGGATACGGCGATATCGTTGGTCATTTCAGACTGTATTTCCATCAGGGCGCCGAGTGCTTTATAATTATTATACTTTGAAAGAATATTCAGTTTGATAGAGCGGCCGAGGTCTTCTTTTTTGGTGTTTCCCTGTGCAACAGCTTCCCTTGCCATTTTAGTCTGCGGTCCCTGGGAGAAGATGATACCAAGTGGTACGTTCAGTGCAAAGAAATACCGGGGATAGATCATTGGAGGCTGTGTGCCGGTGCCGGTACTCTTTTGAGAAGAGAACTCATTATAGTTCAGCGAAAGGGTTAGAAAGTTCAGCCAGTTGCCTTTTGTCTTTCTCAGTTCAAGCTCGCTGATCTTTACTTCGTGTGTCGCGAGTCTGAATTTAGGGCTGGCCAATGCCAGTTCTACAAGTTTTCTCTGAACGGCTGTATCATTCGGGTTGTTGAACGTTCTGTTGTTAAGCAGGATCACATCGATACCGCTGCTGTCTATCTGTGCGCCGGCGGTAAAGCTATTTAAAAAAATAAGCAGTGTGGCAATGGTTAATGCCAAAGGTTTTCGGTTCATTTTTATATCGCGTTTACATTTTCTAGGTCAACTTTATTAAGTACAGATCCGGAGAATTTTCCATTGAGGTCTTTGAAAAATTCAATGGATGACTTGTCGATCTGTTTGATGATCTTGGTTGCGGAGAATATCGCAATAACTCCGTCGACATACTTAACAAGTTCACGGCTGTCGGAGAAGTCATTGAGCGGTGGTCCTTCCAGGAAAATGTAATCGAATTCTGAAGTGAGTTCTTTCAGGTGAACAAGAATATTGTTGATCGGCAGGATCTCCGATGGTGTGTAGTCTCCACCTTCTGATCCGATAACGAAGACGTTTTCGCTGAGCTTAGTTGCGTTGTTCAGGATGGCAGATATTGAATAATCTCCTTTATCTGACATTTTCTCCAGTACAGGGTCTGCGCCCATCTGAACGGTCAGGTCATTGTTACAGAAGTTTGTATCGATCACCAGTACTTTTTTCCGGCTAAGACTCAGGCTGTATGACAGGGCTTGTATGAGTGTCGTTTTACCTTCACCTTTTCGGGTACTTGTGAACAGGAATACTTTTTTCCCATCGCGTTCTACTTCATAACGGAGTTTCCTGATCGATTCGCGGAACACGTTGCTTCGTTTCTTTTCCGCATTGTCGCGTTCTATGATATTACCGGAAACAAGGTCTTTCAGGTTTCTGTTCTTCAGGCTTTTGAAATTGACCATGCTGATCATTTTCAAGTTCACCGCTTTGGAGAAGATACCCGGAGTTTTGATCGATGAGTCGAGATAGGTGAGCAGTACGATCACCAGGATACAGGAGAGGAAGGTTACAACGCCCGCCATTCCCACGATCATTTTACGCTTCGAAGGTTCCGGATCAACTGCCGGCTGTGCCGTCTGGATCTGGCGGAAGTTGTTCGCCAGCGATGTACTTACGTCTACCGCGTTGCTGTATTTCTGTTTTGCGTCGAGGTATTCGCGTTCAGCCAGTTTAACTTCTTCGAGCATTGTTTCCACCTGCGCACCTCTGGATGAGGTTGAAGCGATATTTCCTTTCAATCCGCCGATACGTGATTCGATCCCTCTGATCTTGTCGGTGCTGGCCTGGATATCTGTTTCCAGATCCATTTTTTCTTCCAGCAATTGACTCCGGCTTGCACTGCCGCCCGTTTCAGAAGGTGTAACGCTTGATGAACTATTTAGCTTTTTCTGATATTCTTCTTTGAGGCGGGTATGTTTTGCCAGTGCCGCATTATCTCCTGTTTGAAGATATTCTTTGTATGCGTCATTCATTGCCTTGCGGGCAGTCACAATGTCTTCATTGCTGCCGCCAGTCGATTGACCTGCCGCACTTCCTCCGGGGAGATTAGCCAGTTTCTGATTGACCTTTCTCAAAGAGTAATATGCTTCTGTTTGTTTGTTTTTTTCTGCGGTAAGCGATTGTTCGAGGCTGGCGATGATGTCCAGTTTGCTGGATGTTTCAGACATTACATCAACCGAGGAGCTTTCGCCGCGGAGCATCCTGTTCTTTTCATCCAGCTCCGTTTTCTTTTTATCCATCAGGCTCTGCAGTGTATCGATCGACTGCTGCGTTCTGGAATTCCTCATGTTTGCATAGTAGCGGATGAACTGCTGGTACATATTATTCACCAGGAAAGCGGAAAGCTCCGGGTTTTCCGAAACACCATTGATCTCAATATAATCGGTTCCGGGAACCCTGTATATATTAAGCATTGATGTGAGGGCATTGTGATTGTATCCATACAGCTTCATCAGGTCGAGCAATTTCTTGTCTTCAGGTTTGTATGAAGTCAGCATGGACATTGTTTCCAGCTTGTTTGCGTATACTTTTTTTGCTTCTTCAATATTGACCTGCTTAAGTACCGGGGAAGCTGCATCTTCTTTTGTCAGCGTTTTGAATGGTACGGAGTCAAGGTCGTGAAGCATCATTTTGTAAGAAAGAAGGCTTACCACACCTGGAGAGCTGAAGGTGTTGATTGCGTTGTTGAAGCGTACATCTGCTTCAAAGATCCTCGTTTCTGTTAAGTTGATTTCTTCAGTAATACTATATCCGGTCGAGATCCTGGCGGTGGATTTGTAGTATTTGATTTCGTTTCTTGTGAAAAACCAGGCGATGAATGCTGCGAGAACGGAGGCGCCAATAATGATCCATTTTCTCTTAAGAAGTACTTTGATAAGGTATAAGAGATCCATTTAAACTAGGGTTTAGACGATTTCGGAGTAGAAATCAGGCCCAATAATATAACTTTTTTCGGGAAGCCCATAGTCCATTGAGTAAATATCTAATATCGATGAATCTATATATATATAATACTAGAGTTATGAATATTTAGTTAAAATGCTTATGTTTGATCCGTATAGTTTTCGGAAAACGCATGTACCTCTATTTAAACCTCTATGCTTGAAAATTTTATCCATATATTATATTGGTTATTCTTCTCCTATTTCGCTGCTTCAATAATCTATCTTTTTGTGCTGGCTCTCGGAGGGCGACTGTTCTATAAGAATTTGAATTCTTATACGTCTGATATTCAGAAGTATAGAAAAGTGGCGATATTGGTTCCTGCCTATAAAGAAGACGAGATCATTCTTTCCACAGCTAATAATTTGCTGGCGCTTAACTATCCCAAAGATTCATTCAATGTATTTATTATAGCGGACTCTTTCCGTGCTGAAACGATTGCAGAGTTAAGGCAGCTGCCTTTGCAGGTTATTGAGGTATCATTTGATAAAAGCACGAAAACCAAGGCTTTGAATGTTGCTTTCTCGACGATCAGGGAACCATTCGATGTTGCCCTGATCTGTGATGCCGATAATATGCTGGCGCCCGATTTTCTTCAGAAACTGAATAGTGCTTTTGAGAATGGCAACAAGGCGATCCAGGGAAGACGCGTAGCCAAGAACCTGGATTCTTCTTTCGCGATACTGGATGCCTGCAGTGAAGCGATCAACAATAATATTTTCCGTAAGGGAAACAATGGGCTTGGATTGTCTTCGGCCGTGATCGGTTCGGGAATGGCTTTTGATTACGAAAGGGTTAAGCAAATACTCCTGTCGATCAATGCTGTAGGCGGGTTTGATAAAATTTTACAGCTGGAAGTAGTAGGGGACGGAACTTCGATCCGTTACCTGGATGATGCGCTGGTCTTTGACGAGAAAGTCTCTTCGGCGCAAGCTTTCCAGCAGCAGCGGAAAAGATGGTTGTCAAGCCAGTTCGTTTATTTCAAACAGTTTTTCCTTCCGGCTATTAAGAAACTTTTTAAAGGGAACTTCAGCTATTTCAACCTGGCGATCCCATGTAACCTTGTGCTACCGCGAGCATTTCTGCTTGCATTGCTTCCTTTATTCGCAATTATTTCGTTTTTTGTGGTCCGTCAGTGGGGAATATGGTCTTCCGGGCTGTTCCTTCTCTACATGATCACACTTGCTATAGCATTACCCCGCAAGCTGGTAAACAAGCAATTTGTTTCTGCTTTGCTAAGCGCGCCGAAAGCCGTTTTATTGATGGTGCTGGCCGTATTCCATATCAGAAAAGCCAATAAGACGTTTATCCATACTATCCATACGAAAAAAGAGATAACCAACGTACAGTTCCAGGATAAAATCAGATAAATAAACTTTAAGGATAATGACCACCGAGGTGACTCAATATGAATATGATCGCATTGCGGACCGCAAGCGGATCGATTTCATTACAAATGTGTTGAAAAATCAGGCAACTCCACAATCGAAAGTGCTTGATGTTGGATGCGGAAATGGCGTGATCAGCCGGCATCTGGGAACGATGGGATATAATGTGCTTGGCATTGATGTCAGCGAAAAGACCATCGAAATGGCCCGTTCCCTTACCAAAACGCCGAACGTAAAGTTTGCGACGATCAGTGCTGAACAGCTGGTTGCCGATGGGCAGAAGTATGATGTGATCATCTGCAGCGAAGTGCTGGAGCACCTTACAGACCCCAGCGCATTGCTGAAAACCCTGCATGAAACACTGGCGGACGATGGCAAGCTCATTGTCACCGTACCAAACGGAAAAGGCCCTAGAGAGCTTTTCGTGACCCGTCCGGTTCTCCGGATGAGAAAGAACAGAGGTTTTATGTGGAGAACGATGGAGAAAGTAAAGAGACTGTTCGGATACAAAGGAACAACAACTCAGTCAGCTGCCGACAATCTTGATCATATTCAATTCTTTTCAAAAACTGACCTGGAGAAGCTTTCAGCGTCCAATAAGTTCAAGATCACAAAATTTGGCAAGGCTAATTTTATCGAAGACGTTTTTCCATTTTCAATTGTGACGCGCAAAGTGCCGGTCTTACAGAAGATCGATTGCAAGGTTGCGGAGATCCTGCCGCTTCAGTTCACCGGCGGCTTCTTTTCAGTATGGGAAAAACAGTCGGGTAAATGAACCGGCGCAAAGCTATTTTCAGGATCTCGGTAGCCGGCGCAGCCATCATTGGTGCTGCGGGCGGATACAAGTGGTTTTCGATGAGGAAAACTCCCAACCTCGATCTCCTGTCTGAAAATATCAACCTGCTGTCGGCTTTAGCTGAAACGATCATTCCCAAAACAGATACGCCCGGCGCTGCTGAAGCCGGAGTGGGGAAGTATATCTATGTAATGATCCGTGATTGTACAGAAAAGACAGAGCAGAACAACTTCATCGATGGCCTGCTGGATCTGCAGGCATATACGTTTGGAAAGTATGCTAAGGGATATGAAAAGTGCGACGCGGATCAACAGGAGCAAGTGCTGGAGCATTTTGAGTCTGCCGGCAATCGCCTGAGCTCCGGCATCATTGGAAAAGTGAAGCATAAATACCTGGGCCGTTCTTTTTTCTCCATTCTGAAATCATATACCGTCGAAGGATATTTTACATCTGAAGCAGGCGCAACGAAAGCGCTGGCCTATTCGCATGTTCCCGGCAGTTATCATGGCTGCGTTACTTTGGCACCGGGGCAAAAAGCCTGGGCTACAAACTGATCATTTATGGGCGATCCGAAACAAGTGAATCAACAACCATCCGGCAACGATACACATCATTTTGATGCGATCGTGATCGGGTCAGGGATCAGTGGGGGTTGGGCTGCAAAAGAACTCTGTGAGAAAGGGTTGAAGACGCTTGTGCTGGAAAGAGGCCGTAATGTGGAGCATATCAAAGATTACAAGACGGCAATGATGTCTCCATGGCATTTTGAACACCGCCTGAAGCCCACTCATCAACAGGTCGCAGAAGATCCTTTGAAGTATGCTGTTTCTGACGAAGCGACTTCCCAGTTCTATGCAAGCAATAAAGAACATCCCTATATACAGGAAACCCCGTTCAACTGGATCAGGGGATACCAGGTAGGTGGGCGATCCATCACATGGGGGCGTCAGTGTTACAGATATAATGAGATCGACTTTGAAGCAAACCTGAAGGACGGACATGGTGTCGACTGGCCCATCCGCTATTCAGATCTTGCTCCATGGTATGATTATGTAGAGAAATATATTGGTGTAAGCGGAAAGAGTGAAGGGTGCCCGGCGCTTCCTGATGGAGACTATCTTCCGGCGATGGAGATGAACTGTGTGGAGGAACATTTTGCGGATAAAGTGAAGTCTGCTTTTAACGGAAGAACGGTGACCATCGGTCGAGTGGCAAACCTGACCCGCGGATGGAATGGGAGAGGCCCCTGTCAATTCAGAAACCTCTGTTCCAGGGGATGTCCTTTTACCGGGTATTTCAGCAGTAACGCTGCCACACTTCCTTCCGCGGCTTCAACCGGTAATCTTACACTTAAAGCTGATTCAATTGTTACTGAAATAATTTATGATACCAGTACGCAGAAAGCAAAAGGCGTGCGGGTGATCGATGCTGTAACCAACCAGGCAACGGAATATTTTGCAAGGATCATTTTTGTGAATGCTTCGGCGATCGCGTCAGCAGCTATTTTACTTAATTCTGTTTCGGCAAGTTTTCCAACCGGGCTGGGTAACTCCAGCGGCCAGCTTGGTCATAACCTGATGGACCATTTTCATGGCACAGGCGCTACGGCTACATTTGATGGATTTAAAGACAAGTACTTCTCCGGTCGAAGACCTGTGGGGATCTATATTCCACGTTATCGCAATGTCTCTCCGGAAACAACGCGTAAAGATTATGTGCGCGGCTTTGGTTTACAGGGTTCCGGCACCAGGGATGGATGGAAAGAACAGGGTGAAAGCATCAGCGGCTTTGGTAAGAAATTCAAAGAGCAGGTGACAAAGCCTGGTCCGTGGACACTGTGGCTTGGTGGCTGGGGTGAAACATTACCTTATTTCGAGAACAAGGTTTCTCTCAGTAAAGATCAGAAAGACAAATGGGGCGTTCCGCTGGTTCAACTGTTTTACCAGGTTCATGAGAATGAAGAGAACATGCGGAAGGATATGCAGCAGAGCATTGAAGAAATGCTGTCAGTCGCAGGCTTCAACAATATCAATTCCTATAGTCACCAATCTCCCGGCGGATCTGCCATACATGAAATGGGCACTGTAAGAATGGGGCGCGATCCAAAAACATCAGTGCTGAATGGATATAACCAGATGCATGATGTAAAGAATGTGTTTGTGACAGATGGCGCTTGTATGACCTCATCGGGAACGGCAAACCCGTCCCTCACCTATATGGCGCTTACGGCAAGAGCTTGTAACTATGCCGTTGAGGAAATGAAGAAGGGAAATCTTTAAGCAATCATCATGGCGTAAGAGTATCGCAAAGCGCGCAAAGTAGACGCAAAGGGCGCAAGGAAATACATAGCGATCTTCGCGACTACTTTGCGCGCTTTGCGATACTACTACACTGCTGCAATAGTTGCTGATGATATTACCGGAAGTACTATTGAAGTACTCCATCATTTCTTTTTACCCAATGCCTTATTGGTTCTGCTTTTTACGCGGGAGCCCAGGTCATAATCTGAGATCTTCTTACGCTGACGGGCAAAGAAAGATCCTGATTGGTTAAGGAAATGAATGACCCGGTGACTTTTTGACGAAACATGTTCAAGCCTTGAATACTCTTTATAGTTATGTTTTTTAGCGCCAAATTTTACGGTGATATCATTCCATTCATCGTGTGGGTTCACGCCAATCTTTACATAAAGTTCACCCTGGCCAACCGGCAAGGTATGTTTCATGATCACAGTGTCAAAGACGATGAGTTTATCTTCCGGGTAGCCCAGTTGTTTTGACCATACGGAGTCAACACCCCAGCTTGATTTATTCCCGATAAAAGAAGGGAGACATGTTTTCAATGCTTCTTTACTAAAGAGTGGCGCCATTACTTCGATCTGTCCTACAAATCTGCAGAAGGCTTTTGGCTCCTGTTTGAACATCGGCCAGCTGCAGAAGGAGTCAGCAGAAAGCGCTGCGCAACTGATTGCTGAGCCCATCGCTTTGCTGAGTGCAAACATGCGATTGATCCCCTGGGTGTCTATATCAATATCATCATCGAGGAAGTAAAAGTATTCGTATTCTTCCAGCCATTCAGGTTTCACTTTGGTGAACAGCTCATAGAGCATATGGTATTTGAAACCTTTCAGGTGAAAGAAGTAATCGGCGCTTTCATAAAGCGAGGGATTATTTATTTGCTCATGGTAGAATAGAAGACACAGGTCGAATTCTTTTTCTTCCATGTTCTTCTGCCATTTTTCCTGGAAAAAGGTCGACCTGTTTCCACATGGCGCGATGATGATGTTTTTCTTGTTAGCCATTGAGCTGTAAATAATTTATCGCGAAAAATAATACGACAAAGCCGTAAATCCATGAAATAAGGCCAAACGTTTTATACAATTCGCGTGTTTCAACACCGTGTATACGATGTATGGAATTAGTTTAATGATTATGAACTTATTGCGATCTCAAACCTGTTTTTCTCTATGAACCTGCGTTATCCTTTTTAAGCACTACTTTCTGAAAAAGTCCCATTCCTTTGGTGTAGATCAGTTTGTATACATCGATCATATATACAAAGATGCTCTTCATATTCGCACCGATCAGTTTCTTCATGATAATATACCAGGCAATTGAACCTACGATACAAGTGATCAATGTTCCTATAGCCGCGCCATAAAACCCGAAATGAACAAGACAGGCATAGTTGATTCCAAGGTTTACAACCAGTGAAACCGCATTGATCAGCAGGCAAAGTCCGGGTCTCCCGATAGAGTTCAGCAGGTTTGCAGATTGGTTCTGCATTGGTCGCATGATACCCATCACCATGTAGATCTGCAAGATCAACGCTGCAGGTGCATACTCATTGCTTCCTGCAATGATCGTGATCACAAAATGCGGAAATATGATAACGAAGATCGCTGCGGGGATGGTGAACGATAGTAAGACCGCCACCATGCGTTCGTATAAATATCTTACTTTTCTATCTCCATTTTCTTCTCCCTGTGAAGCCTGCGCCACTTTAGGAAACATGATATCCGATGCTGCATAAGAAGGGATATCGATCACCTGGTTGATCCGGCCTGCCGCATTGTAGTAAGCGACATCGGAAGCACGAAGAAAAGTTGCCGTCATTAACTGGTCGATATTTGCAAACAGTTGGCCTACAAATCCTGAACTGAAAATAAAACCGCCATACTGCACGATCTCTTTCAGCCATTGTTTTGTGTAATTGAATTTATACAGCAGGTATTTTCTTGAGGAGAGGAATAACACCCCTGTGCCGATCCAGATGGAAATCGACTGGTACATGGCCAGGTGTTTCAACGAGAAAGGGATCTTCCAGATCGCATGAGCGCAGACGGCAGAGAAAAACAATAACTGGCGAACGAAATTTCCTGCAAAGGGGCCTTTGAAATCAAGAAAGGATTGCTGAATAGCTTCAAGGTGCGAAAAGATGATCATCCCCAGCAAGCCTGGAATAAACCATCTGAGCATATCGGGAAGATCGTTTACGGAATTAAAGACCCGGCCAAGCCAGTCGGCGCCAAAAATGATCAGGATGATCACCGCTATATTCATCGCAGCATTGATCAGGAAAGCACTGGAGGCGATCGATGCTTTTACGGTATGATCTTCCTGTATGCTGACAAACCGGATATGTGCGTTTTTCAGCAGGTTGGTTTTGGAGATCTCGAAGATGGAGGTCACGGCGAGAAATATCGCCCAGGCGCCCATTTCGGCGGTCGAAAGGGAACGGATCAGGATCAGGTAGCTGATAAAACCCAGCAAGGTCATCGAAAAGCGTTGCAGAATAGTGTAAAAGGCCGACTTGATCCAGTATGACGAAAAGTATTTTTTCAAGCGTTGAGCTTATTTAAGTTGCAGTAGCGGTTGATTGGTAGACTGATAATGAACTTCTTAATAAGGAGTTGTATGAACAGACGGGTAAAGATAAAAGATTTTATCCAACGGTTATAGTGCATTGAGTACGTTCTGTGTGAGGTTTGTGTGAACGGTAGCCTCGCTTTAGGGCAAGGCGTAAAAGTATCGCAAAGTGTGCAGAGACTGCGGAAAGGGCGCTAAGATTTCTTCGCGTTCTTTGCGCAGTTTTTGGGTGCTTTGCGATACTCCCGACTTGTATTACTTTTACGCCCGTCCGGCTCCGGCAAGCCAATCGGTTCCTTCCTTGACTTATTGGAAATCAAAGCAATGAACCAGCGCCAGCCGATTTTATACATTTTAAAGCATCCTTTTGGAAAGAATCAAAATTGCTTATGTCAGCGTAAATGATCCGTTGGATAAACGTTCCTGGTCTGGCATCACCTATTACCTGGGCAAAGCACTGGAAAGAAATATCGGGGAGGTAGATTATCTCGGGCCTGTAAAAGTTCCCCGGATCATCGACCTGTCTCTTCGTGCGCTGGCGAAAGGAATGCGGATCCTGACAGGCAAAGAATACAGCTATAAATACAGCTGGTTGCGTGCGAGATATTCCTCTTATGTTTTGAATAAAAGATTAAGCGGAAAGAAATACGATTGTATTGTTGCGCCGGCATCGTCTGACGGGGTGGCGTTTTTGAAAACGGACATTCCGATCGTGTACATGGCAGATACTACTTATGCGCTGATCAGCGGGTATTATAGCTGGGAATTCAAGAATGTTTCCCGTATTTCCCTGCGTGAAGGGAACATGCTGGAGCGACGTTCGCTGGAAAAAACAGCTGTTGCGATCTATGCATCCAACTGGGCTGCAAACTCTGCGATCAAGGATTACGGTTTTCCTAAAGAAAATACATTTGTCGTGATCATGGGGGCTAATACAGATCATATCCCGGGACGTGAAGTGATCATGCAGAAAAAGGAAAATCCGGTGCTGACCATGTTATTCCTTGCGGTTGACTGGGATCGCAAAGGTGGTCCGCTGGCTTTTGAAGCCTTGCAGCATCTCACCGCCAAAGGAGTAAAGGCAAAACTGATCGTTTGCGGATGTATCCCTCCGGCGGAGTTTTCGCATCCCGATATGGAAGTGATCCCGTTCCTTAATAAGAACCTGAAGGAGGACCATGATAAGTTCGTGCATTTGCTGAAAACTTCGCACTTCCTCATATTGCCAACAAGGGCGGATTGTTCGTTGCTCGTTGCCTGCGAGTCGAACGCGTATGGAATGCCTGCGATCGCAACGGCAACAGGTGGCGTTCCTGATGTAGTGTTGAATGGGATCAATGGATATACCCTTCCTTATGAAGCGAAGGGTGCTGCTTATGGAGATCTGATCGCGGAGATCTATGAGGATAAGGAGCGGTATGAAAAGCTCATCGAATCAAGCAGGACCAGGTTTGAGAATGTATTGAACTGGGATAAGTGGACTGAGCAATTTGAAGAGATCTATACAAATAATATAGCGAAAGGAGCTTAATATAGGGGCCTGGCGTAAAAAGTATCGCAGAGAGCGCAAGGTAAACGCAAAGGACGCAAAGCAGGTCATCTTACTTTGCGTCCTTTGCGTTTACCTTGCGCTCTCTGCGATACTCATACGACAGTCGAGCTGTCTAAAATTTCAGATCAGGAAATAACGTTCTTGTTTGAAAGATCCTCGTCAACGTCCATGCGCTCAGCAGGATCATAAACGGCTCAACTGGATACGTGTATCGTTGCATGGTGAACATCACGATATGGATCCCGGTGATCACCACAAACGGAATGAGCATGATCAGTACATTGAATTTTCTCCTGTTCACCCACCATGCGGAGATGCCGCATACCAGCAGAAATACATTACCCGCAGCGATCACCAGTCTGCTTGCCGTACCTCTGCTCCCCTGCATATCGGAAGGATATCCCCACATCTCCCAGAAATTCATAAAGCGGGCTTTCAGAAAGCCTGCCGGGTTTTCTTTAAAGTAGTCAAAGTATAATGCCAATGCCTGCTTGCTGGTCTTGATCTCGGGATGATTATCATCAAAACTCCAGTCGATATCACCACCGGAGGCTGTAACAGAAGTCAGGATATTAACCGTGCCATGTCCCGATAATGCAAAGACGCCCGTTTTTGCATAGCAATAACTGCCGGTGAAAATAATCGGAAGAAGCAGTGTTGCAATGAAGGCAATGTTCAGGCGTTTGAAATGAAATGTGTCAAGTACCAGTAACACCAGCACGATCGGAAGTATTTCCGTGCGCACGATCACTGCAATGCCGAAGAAAAGCCCGCTAAGCCACTGTCTTTTTGTTACATAGTAATAAAAGCCACCCAGCATGAAGAACATTGCAGGAACCTCTGTGGTAAGCCAGCGTGTATAATTGATCTGAGATGGGAAAAACGCCATGATCAGGGCTGCGATCAATCCCGCATTTTCATTATTGAAGATCACTTTTGCAAGCCTGTAAACAAAATAGACCGAGAGTCCGGACATGATCACATTCAGCAAAGCGAGAAGGTCTGTCGCCGCGTTGCCACCGGCCATTTTAAAGAGCGCGATGATAAACGGATATCCATTGGGAAAGAAATTTTCGTAGCCGCCACTGAGCAGGATATCAGCCTGGTTGAAATAGTCGTAGGAGTCTTTATGCATACGCGGGAGATATCCCAGCGATACCGCCAGCCTGATCAGAAATCCTGCGCTAAGGATGAACAGGAAGATCTGTTTGCTGGTAAACCTTCCCCACATACCTGTTTGACTAAGCTGGCTACTGCTTTCCATAAACGATCTTCAGGATTTGCGCCGCAACGTGTGGACGGTAATGTGATGTTTCGTAATAGTTGTGTTTGTCTTTCGTGAATTCGTTGATCCCTGAAAAATCAAACACATTATTCTCTCCGAATTTTTCTTTGAGAATAGCAAGATCCGCGGGGTTGATCTTTTTCTGGTTGTACAAAGGGCTGATCACGATCTTGCAATTGATATGGTTGTCTATTACCATTTTCGCCAGTGAGTTGATCAGATCCAATTGTTTCTCTTTGATCACCGCCGGGGAGATCTGCAGGTGTGTCGAATCCCTTTCATACAGCACTGCCTGCAGCGGCTTGTAGAAATCATCAGGGTTTTTGCGGATCACTTCCTCAAATACTTTCTGCTGAATTTCATTTGTAGCGGGATCATAGAAGAAAGGACGGTCATCCATCAGAAACTCTTTCTTCATATAAGGTTTCACTTCTCCGCTGATCTTGAAATCAAGGTAAGAAGTAAAGAACTTGGCATCAAAAAAAGCCTGCAGGCTTCCCATCTGGAAGCTGAGCGATGATGCGCCTGATACGGCAGGGTGTTTGGCAAAAATGTGCCCTTCTGAGTTGAGTGTCTGGTTAAGCAGTTCTGCATCGATGACCAGCAGCGCATTTTTCACCGGCACCTTTTCTTTGTTGACAAGAAAGTTCATCTTTCTTTCAATACCATATAGAGATTCACCGGAGGCATCGAAATGATAACATTTCTCATAGGGCTCACCGATGAGGTATTTCCAGTCATCGATGCGGTAGAACATCGATCTTGAATTGCCCAGAATATAAGAATCGTATTTTTTTTCCGGGTAGTGATTGATCCAGTGCTGAGTCGAAATATAATCCCTGTTCAGGCTGATATAGCTTGGCTTATTGGGAATGTAATAGGAGTCATAATGACGGATCACTTTGAAGGGATCGAGTGCTATGTATAACACTACCAATCCTACAAAGGGGATGGAGAACAAGGCTAATCGTAATAGAAACTTCCTTACGGACATCTTGGTTTATTTAAAACTGGAAATAGATAAACTGGCGGTTTTCATAAACCCCCAGAAATATGATCATCAAGATCATGGCATAATAAACACCCCAGCGGATATAGACCGGTTTGTTATTAATTGCATAGATCATGTTTTGTTTGGTCTGAATAATATGTATGATCTCAAGGAACGCGATCACTGCAAATGAAAGCACCAGGTCAATGCCATAGACAGGCATGTTGGCCAGTGCAGTATGCGGGCTTAGCTGACCCAGCGCAACCTTTACACCATCTGCAATACCGGCGGGGATCTTTCCGAGGATGTACATTGCATCGGGTACAGAGTTTGCCCGGAAGAATACCCATGCGACCGCAACAAGACCGAATGTTACAAGAACCTGTTGTGCGGTATCGAGCTTTGGCAATTTGCTTAAACCTATGGCATCCTTGATCGCTTTTTTAGGTTTATCCAGTACGATCGCTGCCACGAGGTAAACGCCGTGAAGGGCGCCCCAGATGATAAATGTCCAGGCGGCACCATGCCAGAATCCGCTTACAAGGAATACGAAAAAGAGGTTGAAATACCATCTTGGTACTGATACACGGTTTCCTCCTAACGAGATATAGAGATAATCGCGGAACCAGGTAGACAGGGATATGTGCCATCTTTTCCAGAACTCGGATATGTTCTTTGAATGATAGGGCTTGTCGAAATTCTTCATCAACCGGAAGCCCATTACTCTTGCCGAACCAAGGGCGATGTCTGAGTAACCGGAGAAGTCGCAGAAGATCTGTATGGAGAAAAATAAGATAGCTATGATGATCACCAGGGGAGGGTGGGAGTGAGGGTCGTTGAAAACTGGATCGGTAAAGCCGGCGAGCCGGTCGGCGATCACTACTTTCTTGAACATACCCCACATCATCAGTTTGAGACCCGTTGTTACGTTCTCATACTTGAAATATTTTCTTTCATGGAACTGGTGTAAGATGTTCTGTGGCCTTTCGATCGGACCGGCGACAAGCTGGGGATAGAACATTACATAGAGGGCATAGATCCCAAAATGTCTTTCTGCTTTTTCGTTGCCCCTGTAAACCTCGATCGTATAGCTCATTGCCTGGAATGTGTGGAAGGACAGGCCGATCGGAAGAATGATATTCCAAAGCGGAACATCATACGACGTAATGCCCACTGAATCCAGCAATACGTTTACGTTCTCCACAAAGAAGTTATAGTATTTGAAGATCGCCAGTACACCGACGTTTGCCACGATACTCAGGGCAAGGTACATTTTCCGCCGGGGCTGGGCCGCATTTTCGATCAGGATACCGGCGATATAGTCGATAATGATCGTTGCGAACAGGATCAGGATATAGGCGGGAATGAAGGCCGCATAAAATACACAACTCGCAATCAGCAGATGGAGCCATCTCCATTTATGAGGCAGCAGGAAGTATATAATGGTGACGACAGGAAAGAAAACCAGGAATTCTAGCGAATTGAATAACATATCTTCTTACTTGTTTGGAATGAATGATGGTGAAATGGCCAGGGCAAAATGTTTTTCGAGCATATTGATGATCTCCTCGTTTTTATCTGTATCGAATTTCCGGGCAAACAGCTTGTCTGAAGCCAGCAGTTTCCCGAAGTCTGTTGCGTCAAGTAGTTTGGGGTGCCCGGTAACGGGAACATTCCAGTCTACGTAGATCAGGCTGTCTGCGATCCGTTCGCGGAAGGGTGAATTGAAGAGTATGGTTGCGAAGAAAAACTCGTCGCCGCCCCAGGTATATTTAAAGTACCGGACATACTCCGGGTGCTGTACCAGGAAGTCGAGCACATATTTCGCTGCTGCCGGCGTCAGTGAGAACCAGTTTGATCTCCCCACCACCGGCAGGTTGAGCGGGAATTTCCGGGCGGGCATGATCTTGTTGACGATCTTTTCCAGTCTGAACTTGCCGGGGATCTGCCAGTTGATCAGGTGATATTTCCGGACTCTTGGCGCTGCGTCTTTCCATTCATCTTCGATGGACTCGCAGGTGATAAATTCGGTTCCCTGGTGTGTCCTGAAAAAGTCATGGATCTCTGGGGTTGATTTTATCGGGAAATCCTGGCCGGAGATCACATTGATATAAGCATATTCTTTTGCGGGTAAGATCTCTTCAAAGCCGTTCAGCGTGGCTTGTATGGTACCGTAACCAGCCCAGTAAACTTTAGTCCTGTTCTTTACAAAAAATACATTTTTCTGATCGGCGAGATACAGAAACGGGGACTGGTCAGTTTTTTTATCGATATGGATGTAGAAATCCGCGTCTGGGTGTTGCAGTATGTTGATAAGCCTCTCCAGCTGCCGTGGATTCTTATGTGTCAATATCAGGTGACAGATCTTCATTATGGATGGGAAAGGTTTTGGTTGAAAGGAGAACGGGAAAGCTGCGTGATGTTTGATGGCGCTATTTTCCGGATGTAAATATGATTCAGAAAATCAGGATGTGCAAAAGCAAACTGAAAGTTTTTTTTGTTTACCTGTAAACGTATAGACGTGACCGGTATTATACGGGCAGGGAGGCCAATAACGCCGGGGCGCAGACAGGGATAAGTTAAAGTATTGGTATTCAAGTTTCTTTCGGCGATTTTCCGCGTCAATGATAATAAAACTAATCGAGATTGTTTAGGGAAGAGCGGGATTTTTAGTGGTTGGCAGCAATGGGCGCCTGTCTGGTACACGTGGCCAATAGTTGGGTAAAAAAAGAGGCTGACCTTATGGTCAGCCTCACAAGTAAGATATAAGTGCTTTTTACTGCTTGATGAATTTGGCGCTTTGTGTCTGGCTGCCAGTGCGCATCTGCAGAATGTAGTTACCTTTTGGAAGGCTGCTGACATCCAGTTGGATATTGTTTAATCCGTTGCTGACGGTTTGCTGTCTGCTGAACACTTTATAGCCTGCATTTGTCCAAACTTCCAGGTTCAATTGCAGTTCGTTTGCAGTTTTTACTTTGATGTTCAGTGCATTGCTGGACACAATGGTGTTAACCAGGCTAAGGCTGAGTTCGCCTTTACCCTGAAGTTCAGCGATCCTGCTGTAAACATACTGCCCGTCAAAGTCCACCTGGCGGATGCGGAAGTAGTTCGCACCCGGAGCAAGTTCTCCCTGGTAAGTATAGCTGAAGCTTGTAGCAGGGCCGTTTTGAGCAACCACACCAACTGTTGAGAAATCAGTGCTGTTGGTAGAGTACTGGATCTCGTAGTGTTTGGATCTTTCTACGTCACCAACTTCCCATTTCAGCTGAGCTTTGCCGTTCACTTCGGTAGCAGAGAATGATTTCCAGGTTACAGGAAGAACGATACCAACGATATCAGTGCTCATGCTGAAGATCTCGCCGTCGTTAAGTGTAACGCCAGCGAAAGTAACGATGCTGCCTGCGATCGTTGCGTTATAATAGCGCTGTGTACCTGTCTGGAAGTTACCATCGCCATCAGCGTCAACGATCAATCGGAAATCTGATACAGTAGCAGTAGAGATACCCAGTCCGTTCAGATCAAAAGCCACAGACACGGTTCCAACATCGCCGGTATGCTGCACTTTCCACTGACGGGAGAGGCGGCTTGAGCCTGCGAGGGATGTGGGTACAAGTGCGTCGTTCTGCACTGTGCCGGTAGCAGCGTTATTATGACCAACGATCAGGAATTCTCCGTTGCCAAGGCCGGATGGAGTGTTGATCACAACATTCTCTGCGCTTGCTTTACCAGAGCCGTTTCCTAAGCCTGTTACTTCACTATTGGATTGGGTAATGAGCAGGTCTGAGCCATTGTCCTGGCCGATACCAAATACATCGTTATCATATCCCGTGTTGGTAGTGGTGTTCCATACAGTTACAGGAGTGCCACCGGAAGTGATCAGGTTTGTGTGTAAAGTGAGACCGTATTTGAGAGCCAGGTAAGAAAAAACCTGACTCCTTTCTGTGCCGGAGATCGGACGATTAAACACGATCAATTCAGAAAGATCACCTACAAAACCTTCTCCCCCTTGTACACCAGGGCTTCTTTGGCCGATAATATTAGTAAGTGTGGATAGTGTGCGAACACCCTGACCATTTGCATTCGAGTTATCTGAAAAAGCAATCGCCGGTGCTACGGAGATATTACGGTTATCAATTATCTCTACATCGTTCGAATTCTGCGCAAGAACATTGACCTGGCTGACGCTCCATCTTCCATTGACAGGATAAGGAGCTGCGATGCCTTGTATAAATGGACCAATCTCTGCCTGGTTGCCATATAAAGGATTGGTTCCACTATTACTGAACATCCAGAGGCTTGTTCCTGATCCTGGTGTAGCAACGTCGGTTTGCGACCATATACGCTGCAGGTTTTTGGAGCTGTTTGTATTCCATACGCCGAAGATCGCATATGCATCATTTCCCGCAGTTATCGGAGCGAGAGCGCCGGTCGGTCCCACTAATTCGTGCACATCATTAAATACAATCGCAGGCTGGAAGTTGAGTGTTTGAGTAGCGAGAGAAGGGCGTGATCCACCAGTACCCGAAAAAGACTTGGTACCATCATTCACGTATTGCCAGAAATCTACTAATGTACCTGTAGTAGTAACGCCGGAGTTTGCCCTAACCCACATAGTAAGGTTCCCTGAGACTCCTCCCGGGGATTGTGAAAAAGCGGTGAGTGAAAGACCGCAAAATGTTAAAAGTGTGTAGAGTTTACTTTTCATACCAGATTTTTTGATTTAGCTTGTCCAAGGATTAAAACAGTCTGTAATGTATAGGGTAGGGATGGGTGCTAAAATTAAACTGTTTAGGGTAGGGAAAAAAAAATATTACATCGAGGCGCTATGGCATAATTTTAGTTATAAACGACCCAAGTTAATCCGGGGCAGAATATCCACAGCTTTTTTGAAAATGTGAATTATTTTTTTATTGTTCAATTTGGCTGGCTGCTAATTTTACTATAATTAGCTATTTGTTTAGAAGTAGCATTTTGAGTGGACTTTTAAGTGTATAACCGTATAGAATTCAATTAATCCTTTATGAAAACCATTTTACTCAGTGTTCGAGCTTTCATAGTTATGCTATGTCTCGGCTCGGCAGCAATCACAAATGCACAGGTTCAGCCTGTCGGGACGGTGATCGGCAATCAGACCGTAATCAACGTGCCAATTTCTCAATCGGGCCAAAATAGTCAGGCTCTTATATATTATCCTGACGATTATTTTCTGCCTGAAAATGCCAACAAAAAATATCCCCTTTTTATCTTCCTTCATGGTGCCGGAGAAGGTAATGGCAACAATATTAGTATTGTTAATAATACATCTCTTCCTCAATTGATCGCTCAGGGCATGAAGCCTTTTGGCATTGATTCTGTTACGGGCGAGAAAATTAAATTCATCGTTGTTTCGCCACATGCCGCAAACACTGGTTATAGTTATTCTTTTCCTCATGTGAAATGGATATTAAATGATATCAAAGCGAAATATCGCGTAGATCAGACTTGTATGTGGGTAGGTGGATTATCTGCCGGCGGACGTGGTGCCTGGAGTATGCCCAGAGAAGAGCAGGCTGTTAGCAGTCAACTCGCTGGTATCGTTACGATCAGTGCATTAGGTTATGAAGGTGGTAATGAAGCCAACTTCAATGCGGCTTTCCGGAACGGCCTTGCCTGTTTCAATATTTGTGGAGCACTTGATGCGCACGTTGCAACAGCGAGAGTGTACAACTCTACTATATTAGGTCTGATCGGCGCTAATAACCCTAAAAAATACTGGTATTATGAAGTGCCTGGCGCAGATCACAACTCTGCAGCCTGGAATCCTCCTTTCCAGATGACCAACCGTTTTTTCAATCCTACAAAAAACCTGTGGGATCTGATGGTGAACATCCGCCGTGGCGGTTCACAACCTCCGCCGGCATCAACCCTTACTGCAAGTGCGGGAAATGCACAGACGGTAACGGTTCCGGCAACGATTAACCTGGCGGGAACTTATAATTCCAGCAATCCCATTCTCGGATTCAAATGGACGATGGAAAGCGGACCGAACACTCCGACGTTCAGTGCTTCAACAGCGCAGAACACCGCGGTAACCGGTTTGCAAGTTGGTACATATGTATTCAAATTTACTGTAACAAATATTCTTGGCCTGTCGGTAAGCAGCAATGTAAGTATTACCGTGAACGCAGCCGCGATTCAGCTTCCGGTTGTAACTGTGGGTGGCGGCACGACTATTACATTGCCTACTTCAACGGCTTCTTTGACAGGATCTGCCACAACTCCGGCCGGCACTACCATCAGCACGTATGCCTGGACAAAAGTGAGCGGACCTGCTGCAACGATCTCTTCTCCTGCAACTGCAAATACCAACATTACCGGTATGACTACTGCGGGAACTTATGTTTTCAGACTTACTGTTACGAATAATACGACTGGTTCTTCTTATAAAGATGTAACCGTTGTGGTGAACAGCGCGGCAGTTCAGCTTCCAGTTGTAACTGTAGGTGGTGGTGCGACTATTACGTTGCCTTCATCAACTGCTTCTTTAACCGGATCTGCAACAACTCCTGCTGGAACTACAGTCAGCAGTTATGCCTGGACAAAAGTGAGCGGACCATCTGCAACTATTTCCTCTCCTGCGACGGCAAATACCAGTGTAACTGGTTTAACAACAGCGGGAACTTATGTATTCAGACTTACTGTAACGAACAGCACAGGGGGCACATCTTACAGCGATGTAACCATTGTTGTGAATGGACAGCCATCCAATAACAATGGAAATTCACTCCGTGTAGTTGATGTAGCTCCAACAGAGTACAGATGTGCCTGGTTGTACAGTGACGGCAAGATCCGCAGATACAAATTCGTGAACAGTGCGTTGAGGATCGATACCATGACTATTGGTAATAATAAAGATATTGCGAATATCAGTGCAGGGTTTAACAGTACGCTCGCGGTAGCAACGGATGGTACAGTGTTCCTGAACCGTCAGGGTGGTGCAATTACCACGCATCTGAGCACCGATACATTGGGCCGTGCGATCAATGATGCAGTAAAGAGCTGGGGATATTTCTATGATTACATGTTCCTCCGCGCGGATGGCACTGTCTGGTATTTTGGTAACGATGATTATGGGTTCCTTCCAGGAACTGCGGTTATCACCAAACCAATCCAGATCTCTCCAGCAGGCATGAAAGTGAAGGACGTGGCCATGGGAGGTAAAGTGCTTTTCCTGACTACAACAGGTGAAGTATGGGAAAGAACAAAGAACAGCTCCGCAGCAGTTAAAAAGACTCTTCCTGCTCCTGCGATCAGCATTACTACCGGTTACCTCGACTACAGCGTAGCGATCGTTCCGGAAGCTGGTGGCCCTCAGGATGCTGGTTATCCTTATGCGTGGGGTAATGCCTATAAATACTGGGGTGGTTCCAGTGCGGCAGCTCAGCCTGTGGCATTGAAAACACTTTGGGATGTTAAACAACCGATCAAACAGATCGTATCAAGCTCTAATGCTCTCCACTGGATCGACGTATTAGGTGTTCGCCGTGGTATTGGTGACAATGGTAATGGTGAGATCGGCACCGGTGATGAGAAATATAACAAACAGGAACTCTGGAGCAATCCTTATTCAGGTGCATGGCATGAAGGTGACCCTGCGTTCATGATCAACAAGCCTTATGAACTGGCTCCGCCAGCTCCCGGCCGCGTCTGGAATAAATTGTGGTCAAGTGTGATCTTCAACTTCTACGTGTGGGCAAGTGACGACAAAGACAGTACTTACTTCAACGGCCGTGAAAAATCACTCGTTGGTGCAAAAGGTATTCAATTACAGAATGAAAGCGTATATCCTAACGGTCTCGACCAGGTAGCTCCTGAACAGCGCAGCATCCTGGCACGTCAACCGGTACAGTACCTGAGCTTCGTTAAATATGTTGTATCTGCAGGTGCAGACAGAACAGTTACAACAAACTCTACCAATCTGAGTGCAACGGGTACTGCGTCTTCCCTTGATCAGATCGCGGGTTGG
The DNA here is from genome assembly GCF_022012415.1 of Terrimonas ginsenosidimutans. GTDB lineage: Bacteria > Bacteroidota > Bacteroidia > Chitinophagales > Chitinophagaceae > Terrimonas_A > Terrimonas_A ginsenosidimutans. Next base: position 175,557 of record NZ_JAKLTR010000015.1, on the reverse strand, counting down.
AAATGGTTCCAGCTTGCCGGTCCGAACACGGCGAGAATAGAATCACCTCAAGCTAATCAGTCGGCAGTTACCGGCCTGGTGAATGGTGTGTATCGCTTCCGTGTACAAATGAGAGATACACGTAACGGTACGATCAGCGATACGGTAGCGATCACTGTACAGATAGGAGCGGGCAACCTTCCTCCGACAGCTGTTGGTGGTGGCGATAAAACGATCACTCTACCAACTCAGACTGTAACCCTCACCGGTAGCGGTATTGATGCTGATGGAACGATCGCGAGCTATCGCTGGGCTAAAATTTCCGGTCCTAATACTTTCACAATCGTATCTCCAACCCAAAGCCAGACTGTTATTAATAACCTGGTACAGGGTGTATATAAATTTGAGCTGACGGTTACCGATAACCAGGGAGCATCAGGAACAACTGTTGTTACCGTTACGGTGAATGCTGCGCCTTTGCCAGCTAACCAGTTGCCTACAGCAAATGGCGGTGGTAACAAAACGATCACTTTGCCGATACAGACAGTTACCCTGACCGGCAGCGGTACTGATGCTGATGGTTCTATCGCGAGCTATCAGTGGGCGAAGATCTCCGGTCCTGCAACATTTACCATCGTATCTCCTGCGCAGGCGCAAACGGTGATCAATAACCTGGTTCAGGGATCCTACCAGTTTGAACTGACAGTAACAGATGACCGTGGTGGTATTGCAAAAGCGACTGTAAATGTTACGGTGAACGCTGCAGCTTTACCGGCTAACCAATTGCCAACTGCAAATGGTGGCGGTAATAAAACGATCACCTTGCCAATTTCTACAGTTACCCTGAGTGGTAGCGGTACAGATCCTGATGGCACAGTTGTCAGCTATCAGTGGGCGAAGACTGCTGGTCCTGCGACATTTACCATCGTATCTCCAACACAGGCCCAGACAGTGATCAATAACCTGGTTCAGGGAACATATCAATTTGAACTGACTGTTACAGACAACCGTGGCGGCGTTGCCAAAGCAACAGTTACAGTTGTGGTAAATGCGGCACCTTTGCCTGCCAACCAATTGCCAACAGCAAACGGTGGTGGTAATAAATCAATCACACTTCCTGTATCAACAGTTACACTGGCGGGTAGTGGTTCAGATCCTGACGGAACTATCGTAAGCTATCAGTGGACTAAGGTTTCTGGTCCGGCTACATTCACTATCGTGTCTCCAACGCAGGCTCAGACGGTGATCAATAACCTGATTCAGGGAACTTACCAGTTCAAACTCACGGTTACAGATAATCGTGGCGGAACGGATGAAGCGCTGGTGACTGTTACAGTAAATGCAGCTGCACAGCCATCCAACCAGCTTCCAACGGCGAATGCCGGTTCGAATAAATCGATCACACTCCCTGTTCAGACAGTTACATTATCCGGTTCAGGAACAGATGCTGATGGTACTATCGTAAGCTACAAGTGGGCTAAGATCTCTGGTCCGGCTACATTCACTATCGTGTCTCCAACACAGGCACAAACAGTGATCAATAACCTGGTTCAGGGTACTTACCAGTTTGAAATGACTGTGACAGATGATCGTGGTGGTGTAGATAAAGACATAGTTACTGTTACAGTAAATGCGGCTCCGGCACCAGTGAACCAACTGCCTACGGCAAATGGTGGCGGAAATAAAACGATCACACTACCAGTTTCTACAGTAACACTGAGCGGAAGCGGATCTGATCCTGACGGAACTATCGTGAGCTATGCCTGGACTAAGATCGCTGGTCCTGCAACTTTCACTATCGTTTCCCCGGCTCAGGCACAGACTGTGATCAATAACCTGACTGCAGGTGACTATCAGTTCGAACTCACCGTGACAGACAATAATGGCGGTACAGCGAAAGATGTTGTAACTGTTAAAGTAATACTGGCTCCAACACCTGTGAACATTGCTCCGACAGCTAACGCTGGTGGCAACAAAACGATCACTTTGCCAACTTCAACGGTTACGTTGACCGGCAGTGGTACTGACCAGGATGGCAGCATTGTAAAATATCAGTGGACGAAGATTTCAGGACCTGCTTCCTTTACAATCGCTACTCCTGCGCAGGCGCAGACGGTGATCAACAACCTCGTTCAGGGTACGTATCAGTTCGAACTGACTGTAACGGATGACCGTGGTGCAAGTGCTAAGAGTACTGCGACAGTGGTGGTAAATGCAGCACCAGCTGCTCCAAACCAACTGCCAGTGGCAAATGCGGGCACAAACCTGGAGATCACCTTACCTGTTGATAATGTAAGACTGACAGGAAGTGGTGTTGATCCGGACGGAGTGATCTCATCTTATGCATGGACAAAGGTTTCGGGCCCTGCTTCATTCAGGATCACGTCTCCTAACGCTGCTGCGACTACCGTTGAAGCGCTCGAAGCTGGTACTTATGTTTTTGAACTGAAAGTAACCGACAACTCTGGTGCAACTGCGAAAGCCACTGTTTCCGTAGTGGTAAAACCTGCAGTGATCGAGAAGGCTGAAGTTGGTTTGTTCCCTAACCCGGCATCTGATGTAGTGACCATTAAGATCACTGCGACAACGCTGAAGGCTCCTACCAACATCACCGTTTATAACAATAAAGGAATGGTAGTATATCATGAACAATTCATGAGACAGGAGCGCGTAGTGTACAAGCGTATTAATATCAACCGACTGACTCCTGGAACTTATTTCGTGAAAGTGGGTGTTGATATCAATAACTCCAAGACGATCACTTTACTGAAAGTTCGCTAAGATCGATAATGACCTGATTTCTTAGGGCTGACCGAATGGTCAGCCCTTTTTTATTTGCTATGATCCTGTTTTCCACACAGACCTCCATCCATTACAAGAGTTGTTGATGTTATACTATATTTACAGGCATTCATTGTTGCCGGTGTGAACGAGCTTCCAGGCCGGATATACATTTACGTTATGACAGAAAGAGCCGCTATAAACAAACCCATTTTACTGCTTTCCTTATTGGGGCTTGGTTTTTTCCTGTACCAGCTTCCCACCTTATTTTCCGGTGATGCGGCGGCAGACTTCAGGATCTACTATGAAGCGGCATTACGGTTCAGGGACACTCCTTCGGCGCTGTATGACATGGAGAAGCCGGGTTTTGATCAATACCTTTATCCGCCGCCATGCATCCTGTTATTTTCACTGTTCAGTTTACTGCCCTTAAAAGTGGCCTACGGCCTGTTCATCTCAGTTGTTTTTATATCTTTTTTCCTGGCAATGGAAATATGGAGGCGCATCTGGGAGTCCGAGAATGCTGTAAAAACCAGCCGGATCAATAATGCCCTGGTAAGCATCTTCCTCGCATGTACGGCGATGATGTTTCATAACCTGGTGATGGGACAGATCAATGTGATCGTTCTGCTACTGTGTGTGTTATTTGTGCGACTGATGCCCACCAGGCCTGTACTCGCCGGCATTATGCTGGCACTTGCAGTATGGATCAAATTATACCCGGTAGTGCTGGTCTTCTGGGCGATGAGAACCCGGCAGGGCCGTATAGTGATCGGATGGGCATTTGTCGCCGGCCTTGGAATTGCTTTATTGCTGCTGCCCGTTTTACCATTCCAATTGTACCTGGATCACCTGCATAAACTAAGAGAGCTATCCAATTATACAAGTTCACACATCATCAACCAGTCTCTGCCTGCATTTCTGTACCGGATGGGTGCGGGAAATGAGCAGTTCTTTGGATGGCCGAATGTTTATCAGATCCCGGGCTGGGTCAAAACGACAAACCTTGCGATGTTCATCGTGGTGATCGTGTTCTTTGCAACGAACAGGTCGCGGGCATTTGTTGGCGCAACCGGCAGTGCCTTCTTCATGGCATTGATCCCGGTATTTTCAACACTGGGATGGGGGCATTCTTTTATCTTCATGGCGCCTTTACTTTTTATCTGCTTTCAGCAGTTGCTATTCTCCCGCGTTTTTCCGAAATGGCTTACGGCGATCTATTTAGTTGGGGCGGTTCTTTTACTGATCCCTGTTCATAATGCGCCAGGCTTTTTGCAAAAGATCCCGCTGTCTTTACAGAACCTGTATTACTCACGGTTTTTGCTGATGGCACTTCTCTTTATGACTGTTCTTGTTTTTCACTACTATAGAAATGCACGGCTGAATCAGGAGAGCCGTTTGACCTGAAATTTGATCATGATAATCCTGGTGAAAAGCTTTCCGGGAGGAGCGGGAGGACGTATGAATGCTGAAAGGTTTCTATTCCCGGTGTGTGATTTTCTCCGGAGAAATCGTGCTTTCAGATACCAGTTGAACTAAATGATAAGGGCCCTTCGGAAAAGGGCCCTTATCATTTAGTTCAACTGTCGGTTATTTGTGAGCAGTTTTCTTCCTGTATGTCTCATTGATTGCGCTATAGAGCGTTTTCATCGCATTGCCCCAGTCATGTGTTCTGGCAAAATCAATTCTGGATTGATTTGTTTCAGGAGACCGGTCAGCCAGGCAGGATTCGATCAAAGTGGGATAGTCTTTCGGTTCTTTTGCCAGCGATACATGATCTTCGAAGAGCTTCATGGTCGCTGTACGCGTTGCAACAACCGGTTTGCCCATTGCGAGATACTCATCGATCTTCAATGGATAGTTACCAATTGTGATGTTATTATCAAACTGGGGGTTTATACAAACATCGAATGCGGCAATATAATCCGGCAGCTGGTTCATCGCTCTGCGTCCAAGAAAATGAACGTTCTCCAGCTTGTGCAATGAGCTTGCCTGGAAGTGTTCATCTTCCGGTCCAACCAGTACAACACTCCATTCGGGATGCGTTGTGGCGATCGTTTCGATGATCTTTTCATCAAGTCTTGCCGAGTCAATAGCTCCGACGTATCCAATTATTGGGCGTTTGATCTCTTTAAGATCTTCCGGCACACTCTTTACCAGTTCGGGGTTGAACAGCTCGAGGTTGCAGCCCTGACCCATAAAGATGGAATTAGGGTTATACTTCTGGCAGTATTCCGCGTAGTAAGTAGAATTCGTTGCCACCAGGTCTGCTTTCGCGATCAGTTTGGGCTCCATGATCGATGTGTGTTTTTTCCAGTAGTCATAGCCCTGGAGAAAATCTCTCATGTAGTAGATGTACAACGAAGGGCGAAGAAATTCCTTCAAATAATATCCATTATAGATATCGTTATCATTAAAGATGATGACATCTTTAAAACCAAGTTTCTTTACTGCGTTTGCGATATCCTTTGCAAATCGTTTATTGTTGAAATAGTTAATCGTACTGAATACCTTATTGGAAGGTATCCGGTTAATGGATTCAACAACCGACAGGGGATACAGTTCCCACATGGACTCATTGATCTGCTTGAGTTCATCTTTCTTTTTCCGGATGATCTCACTATGAACGGCAACACCTTCGTTCTTGCCGCGCGAAAGATAAGTCTTCCGGTTGATCGGAAGGTTCACATACAATACCCTGTTATCATAAGCGAAATGAGTGGCAATGTTTTTACAATTGCTGCCAATAGGGTAATACCAGGGTTGCAGTCCGATCACAACAATATCCCTGCCTCTTAGGGAGTTATCCATTTTTTCGACGGAATGCGTTTAAAATAATAGGAGGAGTGATCTGTTTTACTATCTCTTTCAGGCTGAGTGATGTTTTATCTTCCGGTCTTGCTTTGAAGATCGTGTTATGTTCTGAAGAATGAGTCAGTCCTGCAGCTTCTTCCGGTCTGCCGTTCGTATAGTAATACAGTGCGAGTGATTTACGGCTGCGGTCAGGAGGGCAGGTCAGTTTATTCGGATGTCCGTGGAAGGAATTGCTGGTAGTTGAGAAGATCGCCATCCTGTTGAACAGCGGCAGGATCTTGGTAACAGCACCTTTCATTTCGGTATCCCACAATTCGAAATGTCCACCATATTCTTCGTGCCAGTCTTCGTTCAGGTAAACGAGTACGTTCAGACGGCGGTCAAGCTTTGTATTGGGATGTTTATTGAAATCGGCATGTATTTTCAGCATTCCTCCGGGCATGATCTGGTGGCAGCCTCCGCCGTCAAAGAAGGGGTCGGGGATGAGGTTCTGGATACCTGTCAGTTCAGTCAGGAATTCCAGGAATGGCTGTGAGTTCAGGAAGTGCATGAACTCTTTTGTTTTTTCTCCGAAGCGGTATTCGCCTTTAGAGGCAAGTTTTACCTGGTTCGCATCACTGAATTTAAGATCTGATTTTGCAGCCAGATCAGGGAATTCTTCCAATATTTCCTTCAGACGTTCTGCATTGAAGAAGTCATTATAATAACCGCTGGGAAACGGGGCAGCATTCTTATACGCTTCGCTTTTTGATGCTCCAAAAGCTTTCAGCTCTTCGGCTGTTTTGTTGATGAAATCCATAGTGGTTTTATTTACTTGGTTATGTTAAGGGTGGTGCTTGGGATGCAGGCTAAAGTATAAAATAAATCATAGTTTTTCCTAAATACTACATTCCGTCTGTACCGGTATTGTCATTTTATTGATTCCTGAAAGGCCTGTAGGAGGGATGATTGGAGATCGCCAGCATGGGCAGGTCTCCCTTCGTATCTCCGTAAGCATAAATATCTCCGAATTCGTCCAGGGTGTATTTATCCCTGATCCTTCTGACTTTCTCCTCTCCGTGACAGTTTTTGCCATCGATCTTCCCGGTAATGCGGCCATTTACCACAACCAGGTTTGTTGCCATCAGCTGAACGTTGATCTGATTGGTCCACTCGCTGATCCAGTTCTGAGGGGAGGCAGACACGATCACGACGGCGGTCCCGTTTTTCTGATGTTCACGGATCTCTTCCAGGGCTCCGGGTCTGATCAGGGCTGGTAATTTCTCCTCGACAAAACGTTTGCAAAGAATGGTGAACTGTTCTGCTGACATTCCTGCGAAAAAATGTGCAAGTATTTTCTCTTTTGCCAGCTGGTTTGAGATCACTTTCAGTTTATAAGCGATCAGATACGGGCTGTACAGAACAAAGCCGGCATAAAAGGGCAAAGTCCCTTTGCTGAATTTGATGAATTCCAGCAGGGTATCTTTTGTGGTGATCGTCCCGTCAAAGTCGAAAAATGCAATCCCTTTTTTCACAGTTTTTTCTTTTTAAACATGTTCTCAGGAATGGAAGTAATGATCAGCATGATCCATTTCCAGAACCATTTCACATAGATAACGTTCTTGCGCTTTTGAACCGCTTTATAGATCGCATCACCGACCTGTTCGGGGTAAGCGGTCAGCAGTTTGGGAAGGGCCAGGTCTGCGGTCATTTTCGTGTATACAAAACCAGGCAGAACAGTTACCACGTGTACTTTATGATGATATAACCTGTTACGCAGCCCCGAGAGATAAGCGGTAAAAGCGGCTTTTGCGCTTCCGTAGATGTAATTGCTTTGACGCCCTCTCAGGCCGGCAACCGAGCTGATCCCCACGATCACACCACTCTGTTTGTCTGCATAATCTTTTGAAATGATATTCAGGATTGAAACAAGCCCGGTATAATTTGAATTGATCGTGTTGAGCGTTTCAGAGAAGTCTGCGATCACTTTTTCATTATCATTCATATAACCTACCACGCAGACAGTCACTTCAGGCTTTACAGGCAGGTTGTCATAAAAAGCCTGGTGTGAGTTGAAATCTGCCGCGTCGAATTGGTGGGCGGTGCAGGAAATTCCGAATCTGATCTCGAGGTCGGATTTAAGCGGGGCGAGTGCTGCGGTATTTCTACCAGCCAGTTGAATATTATATTTCTCCTGTGCAAATTTTTTGGCAACAGCCATGCCCATATCGGACGTGGCCCCTAGTATTAAAGCAGTTGGCATCTTCAGTCTGTTATAAATATAAGTTCGCTTTAAAAAGCTTACCGTCTGTTCCGGGAACGAAACCCGGTTATCAGTCAGCGCTCCAGCTATTCAAAAAATGAAAAATCTTTTATGTAAATGATGGCAGCAAAACTGGCGATCCAAAGGATGAGAACGATTTGAATGAAAAGGTCTTTGTAAAGGATTTTTGTTGGCGACCCGGAGTCTGCCTGTACGAATATGATCTGGAGGTATCTCATGAGACCTGCCATTACAAAAAGACAGGTATAATATAAACGATGAGTTCCAAGTTTTGTCATTGTTTCCGGAGACATGGTGTACATGAAATACGCCACCACAATAACAGCACAAATCAGGGCAAGTAATGAATTCAGAAGCTCTAAATTATAGCCTTTTATAGACTTCCTCATATCCACCCCGGAATTTATTTTTAAGATAACATCGTCGCGTCTCTTACCCAGGGCCATGAATACGGCCAAAAGGAAGACCATGATCACGATCCATTCTGACAGCGCGATGTTGGAGATCACAGATCCGCCTTTAACGCGCAAAACAAAGCCAGCCGCAAGGAGGATTATATCAAGGATCGCAACATTCTTTAAACCAAAGGAATAACCGACATTGATAAAGAAATAGATGCCGAGAACAAACATGAACTTGTCGCGGATGAAATAAGCAAGTCCGAATCCACCTACGATCAATATTGCCGCGATAACGAGCGCAGCAGGTTTGGAAACTGCTCCACTTGCCAGCGGGCGGAATTTCTTTTTAGGATGTTTACGGTCATCTTCGATATCCCGGTAATCGTTCAGGATATAAATACTGCTCGCGATAGCCGAAAAAGCGATGAAGCCAAGCAGGATCTGGGAGATCTTTTCGAAGTTGAGAAACTCTCCTGCAAAAAATAAAGGGATGAAAAGGAAAAGGTTTTTTGCCCAGTGTTTGGGACGTAATAGCTTAATATATGCCACTTTAGATCAAATTGTGCGACAAAATACAAACTAAAACGGATAAATTATAATTGTGGGGAAAGCTTTAGCCGGGCGGGTATTTTGGGCTGTGAGACGGTGCTGGCGGTTGATGGTTGACATCCCGGAAAATGCGGCCCTATCTTTTAAGGGGCAAATCGACAAGTTGCTAAGCCTGGAAATATCGAAAGGGAGCAAAAGCCGGCAAGGACGCAAGGAAATGCATTGTTTGGTGGGAAAAGGCTTCGGGCGGTTATGATAAGCCGGGCGAGGCGTGAGCCTTGCGGCCTGTACACTTAATCTCGATTTATTATTAGCCTGTCGCGTTCCCCCTTGATTCAGCCAAGCTTTATTTCTATATTAGCCACCTAATTATGAAAAGCAGATACATCAATTACGTTGAGATCGGGTTAATTGTAATTCTCGCATCAATACCCCTGTTCTCCACCTTTCCTTATCGTGTGAATATTTTCCTCTCCTGGGAGGGCGCCTACCGGATGAGTAATGGTGAGGTCCCTTTCCGTGATTTCGGCCTGCCGATGGGAGGGATGTACTGGGCGGTGCCCGCGATCTTTTTCAAGCTGTTCGGTCCGGCGATGATCACCCTGGTAAAGGCACAGGTATTCCTGAACATTCTTTCCGGACTGGCATTCCGCTCCATACTGAAAAGTTTCAAAGTCTCTTCAGCTGTGCGTTTTTCCAGCATACTGCTGTTCTGCCTTTCCTATTCCTTTTTCAATTTCTGGCCATGGTATAACCATACCGTAATAGTATACGAATTGGTGGGATTGGCCTTTCTGTTAAAAGCGCTTGCCGAACAGGCCGCTAAAAAACAAATACTGTTACTCGTGCTTGCCGCATTCTTTACGATGTGTTCGTTTTTTACGAAACAGGACGCAGGTGCGCTCGCAGTACTGATCAGTCTTGCGGTTGCGGGTTTACACAGTTTGCAGACACGTAAATGGAGGCCGGCACTGATCTTTGGCGGAACCTTGTTTGCAATCGGCCTGATCGTTATCCTCTATCTTTCGAGATATGGATTCGGCTACTGGTTCAATCATGGGCAGGCTCCCCATTCTGCACGGATCTCTTTGATGGATATCGTTCAGGAATTCTTCATCGGTTCCATGTGGATCAAATTTTACCTGTTCATCATCGCGATCGTTCTGCTGTTAAGATTCAGGACCTGGAAGGATTTCTGGACCAGCAAGACAGATGTGCTGTTCCTGTTCCTCACAATTGCGATACTGGCAGAAGCTGCTGTATTCCAGGTAACCAGTTATACTCCCCCGGACAATAACATATTCTTTCACAGTTTTGCGATTGCCTTTATCCTGGCGCAATTGTCAGCACTACCAGCATTCGAACCAAGAAAAAGGCTGGTATTCGCTGTGCTTACCTGTGGCATACTCTTATGGTGGAGTAATGTGTACTGGAGGTATATCGAGCGTGTGTTGGACAGGGCAATGCCGAAAAAAGAACAGTCAATTGCTTCTGCGGAAAATGTGGTGAATAAACAGACCTACATGATCTTTCCAAAAGATACCGTGGAGATCCCACTGTCAGAGTGGACATTCTCCGATCTTAAGTCTTTCAAAAATATCTATATGCCAGCGCCAACCATTGATGGAATGAAGCGCCTGTTGAATATGGATATCGTAAAGCAAAAGAAAGACCTGAGTGTATTGAATATGAGTGAGCTTACCCCACTTGCTGTCGAAATGCCTTATAAGCTGGAAAAGGGAGAACACTACCCGCTCTGGTATCACCTTGGTGTGGGTATGTTCAACAAGCAGGCGGAGATGTTTGAAAAGAATATTGCGGATAAAAAATACGATCTCGTATTATTTGAGAACATCCCGACCCTGAACAATTTCTATCCATTCAGGGTCCGTGACAGCCTGAAAGTACATTACCAGATGGTGGATTCTTTCTTTGCACCGAGAAGGGGGGATACGAAGGGGATGATTGAGGTGTATGTTCGGTGATCGGTGATTGTGGTCCGTTGACCGTTGTCCGTTGACCGTTGCCCGGAATTCAATCGAGGTAGAATAGAATTGCATCTTCGTATACAAATTAAAAGAGAGGGGTTATCGTTTTAAACGATAACCCCCCTCTTTTAATTTGTGTCGGTCAACGGTCAACGGTCAACGGTCAACGGTCAACGGTCAACGGTCAACGGTCAACTACTTCAGTTCTTCCTTCATCTTTCCCAGCACATCCTTCTCTATCATTTGCTGCGCAACTTTGATCATGTTCTTAAAGGCTTTGGCTTTTGAGATGCCGTGACCGATTATTACGGGTTTGCTTACGCCGAGTACGGGTGTGCCGCCGTAGTTTTCAAAGTTGAATCGCTCGAAGTATTCATGCTCGATCTTTTGGCGGTGCGTGATCTCATAGAGGGATTCGGCCAGTTTGAGAATGATATTGCCCGTAAAGCCTTCACAAACCATTACGTCTGCTTTGTCTTCAAGAACATCACGTCCTTCGATGTTGCCGATGAAATTGATATGTTTATTTTCTTTAAGCAGGGGATAGGTTGCCTGGGCAAGCAGGTTGCCTTTGCCTTCCTCTTCACCGACATTCATGAGTCCGACCCTGGGGTTGCTGATATCGAGCATCAGTTGTGCATAAACGGATCCCATGATGGCAAACTGGTTAAGCTGCTCGGGTTTGCAATCTGCGTTCAGACCGACATCGAGCAGAAGACCTGTATTGCCGTTTTCCCGTGGAATGATGGTGGAGATAGTTGGCCGGAGTACGCCTTCCAGCGCCTTAATGCTGAAGAGGGCACCTACCAGCATGGCTCCTGTGTTGCCTGCACTGATAAATGAATCGATCTTTCCGGTTGCCAGCAAATGGAACCCGATAGCGATGGAAGAGCGTTGCTTTTCCTTGAGGGCTTTGGTGGGGTGTTCGTGCATGTCGATCACTTGCTCCGAATGTATCACCTGGATACGTTCGCGTGACACCTTATGCTCGTCCAGTAATTGCTCAACCTTCGGCTGGTCGCCGATGAGGAAGAGAACAGAAGCTGAACTGTCTTCATTTAGGTATTGCAATACGCCTTTTACCGCTTCGAGCGGAGCAAGGTCGCCACCCATCATGTCTAGTCCTATATTCATTGGAAGCTTATATGAAGTCAAAAGTAAAAAGTAAAAAGTAAAAAAGTGGAGATAGTTTCGGGAAGCCGGGGGACGACGGACGGCTGACTGCGGGTGATTCTGTATTGCTGTTTACTCAAAACTATCGCAGAAAGATATAATGAAGGCCATCTGTCATCATATTTCCATTACCCCGACCCGCCTGTGATCCGTACTATCTTGTTTCCCAAAAACAGAAATTCCAAACTCCATCAGACAATGCCCAATGAATTTTGGAATCAATTACTCAAGTATATTAAAAAGGAATCCTTTCCTGACAACAGGAACCGGATTTTGACTTTTTAATTTTGACTTTTTACTTTACAGGAGACTTCTCAGCTACAACTTTACCTTTATAGTAAAGCTTGCCTTCGCTCACGTGTGCGCGGTGACGAACGTGTGTTTCGCCTGTAGCGCTATCAATAGTTAAAGTCTGTGCAGTAGCTTTATAGTGCGTTCTACGTTTTGCGCTTCTCTGCTGGCTGTGTCTGCGTTTCGGATTTGGCATAACTCAACAATTATAATCTTTAAAAAAAAGGCATTGCTGCCCAATGCTTTAATTATCCAGGTCTTTAAATTTCTCCAACCCTTTCCAGATCGGATTTTCTGTTTTCTCTTTTTCGTTCTCTTTGGTTTCCAGTTTTTTCAGCATTTCCATTGCTTTTGGATTGCAATGAGGGCCGCTGGCATCATCATATCCGCATGTTTTCTGCATGGGAATAGTGAGGTTGATGAATTCGTAGATCCATGCAGCCACATCAAGATGGCTTTCGCCACGGCTGATGTAGTACACATCGGGATCTTCTTCCTGGTCATTCATCAGTTCGGGTTCTTCCACCATTTTCACGGTGATATTGAACTCGTCCCACAGATCAAGGGGAAGGTTATTATTGCACCGGTCACAGGTCACTTCAAGTGATCCTCCGATTTCAAATTTCAACAACATGAAACCGTTTTTTTTGTCCAGTAACAACCTTACATTCGCCTTGCAGTTGTGGAAATCCTGCTGCTGGAATGCCTCAAAGAACTTATCGGTGATCTCGTAGCTGTACTCATGAACACCGGGTTTCAATCCCACAAAAGCTATCTCAAATTCCCGCCGGTAGGCCATGATCAACTTTTTAAAGAGTTGGCAAAGGTAAGGGATTTACGCGAAACTTTGAGGAATATTGAGTTGTTTATTGCGATTATTTTTTGAATAATGGTTGGCGATGGGTGATGACCATTGCCCGCATGTTAAGCAGAAAATTGCAGAAAGAAGATAAGTATCAGATATTTGCGGGGCGTATTGGGCAGAATGAGGCCGTTTCGGATCTGCTACTGGCCATCGATCGGCTGGGCGTGCCGGATAAAAGGAATTTAAGACGTTGATTAAGAATATTTTAAAATAATTACTTGTGCAGAAGTTTGTTTCCCGGCTCTTCAGGCGTTTAATGAAGAGCTGGAGTTGGGTGTTGCTGGTGATCCTTTGTATTGTGATAAAATGGCTCTCGCTGTACCCCGGACTCGTTGAGAGGTATTACACTTATGGTATTTATCCGGTGATCGTTGCTGTTCAGCGGTTTATTTTAGGCTGGATCCCATTCAGCATCGGCGATCTTTTCTATGGGTTCCTCGTGCTTGTACTGATCTACCGGATAGGTGGATTTATCCGGTTGGCGGTGAAAAAGCAGCTGAATCGCCAGTATTTTATCAAAGCGCTTCAGCAGGGGATATTCTTTTTCCTGTTCATCTATGTTTCCTTCAACTTATTATGGGGACTGAATTACAACCGGCAGGGGATTGCCGTACAGCTTGGCCTGAAAGTGCAGCGATACTCACTGGCGGATCTTGATACGCTGACTCAAACGCTTAAATCAAGATTGAATACCTATGCGGAACAGGCCGGACCGGAACGCCGGGATTCTGTCCGCAAGAAAAAAGATCTGTTCAGGGAAAGCGCGGCGATATATGATTGGGTGTCTAAAGATCATCCTTTTTTGGCGTATAGCCCCAGGTCATTGAAGCCATCGATTTTCAGCTATTTAGGAAATTATCTCGGATTCCAGGGATATTATAACCCGTTTTCGGGCGAAGCCCAGGTAAATACCACGATCCCTTCTTTTCTCGAACCTTTTGTGAGCTTGCATGAGATCGCACACCAGCTTGGCTATGGAAAGGAAAATGAAGCGAATTTTGTGGCATTCCTCGCCGGACGTCAAAGCCGTTTGCCTTTATTCCGGTATTCCATGTACTTCGACCTTTTCAATTATTCATACGGCGAAATGCGCCGGAGAGATACTTCACTGGCCAAGTCACTACGCGAGGGGCTGCATCCGGTGGTGATTGCCGATATCCGCGAACAGCGCGAATTCTATCAACGTCATCGTAATCCTGTTGAGAATTTCGTATCCTGGGGCTATGGAAATTTCCTGAAAGCCAATAATCAACCCGGTGGCAAAGAAACCTACAATGAGGTGGTGGCGTGGCTGATCGCGTATTATAAGAAATTTGGGGTAGAAGCGATTTAAAGAAAGTCAAAATTTAAAAGTAAAAAAACGTCATAAAGTCCACCCTTCGGGCTATACAGTACACCACGGAGACTTAGTAGTTCAGGAGATCTTTTTTACTTTTTGATTTTGACTCTTTACTTTAAAACCTGTTTTTCCACATCATACTCTCTATCGGCTTATCCGGTTGTCCGCTGTATTTGGCGTTCTTTTTCTGGTTGTATTTTACTTCGATCTCTCCGTCTACGGGGAAGTAGATGAGCTGGCCGACGGGCATGCCATGGTAAACTTTTACGGGTTGTTTTACGGAGATCTCCAGGGTCCAGTGGCCACAGAAGCCAACATCGCCTTTGCCGGCCGTAGCATGAATATCAATTCCAAGACGTCCGGTAGAGGATTTTCCTTCCAGGAAAGGTACGTGGGCATGGGTTTCTGTGTATTCGAGCGTAACACCGAGGTAGAAAATGTGCGGGTAAAGCACAAAGCCTTCATCAGGGATCTCGAAATAGTCGATCTCATTATGCTTTTTGGCATCGAGGATATGTTCCTTATAGGTGGCAAGCCATTTACCCAGGTGCACGTCATAGGAGTTGCTGCCCAGGCATTCACGGTCGAACGGTTTAAGGCCGATCGTTCCTTTTTCCATCTCTTCAAGTATGCGCTTGTCTGAAAGAATCATAACAGTATATTTAGTAACGTTGCCCGCAAAGCATAAAGTCCCGGTTTATCCGAAAAATAGCCGGATGCGGCGCAAAACTAAGTTTTTGGCTATTTACTTTTCTATTTTTGATGATGGATAATGGATGTTCTTTCAAAATACAGATGAAACAGCTTTAGATGCCGATTTTTTTTCAACATTCGATCGATGAGACGACCAGGTTAGGGATCTGGAAAATTGAGGAAAACGAAACTTTTTTCAAAGGAAATGTGCCGCTCCACCGGGATGTGACCCACCCGCATAAACGGGTGCAGCATCTGGCGGGCCGTTTTCTGCTTCAGTTCCTTTTTGCCGACTTCCCTTATCATCTTGTGCAGGTAGCTGATACCCGCAAGCCTTATTTACCGGGCGAGGAGTATCATTTTTCCATTTCTCATTGCGGTGATTATGCAGCAGCGATCGTGAGTAAAAATAAGAGGGTGGGAGTGGATATTGAAATTCCCGTAGAGAAGATCGAGCGGATCAGGGACAAGTTCCTTTCTCCTGAAGAACAGAAGTTGCTGGTAACCGGCGATCTAAACCAGCTGACGGCTTTATGGAGTGCCAAGGAGGCAGTATTCAAATGGTATGGGGTCGGAAAAGTGGATTTCAAGGGACATATCCGGTTAAATGGGCAGGATACCGTACAGGAATATATCAACTGTTTCTTCACGCCGAGGCAAAAAGAGCTGCGGATCCATTACAAGATGCTGGACCAGATCGTGCTGGCGTGGGTAGCTGACTAAAAATGAACGATATAGCCATCCTGAACGCAGAGAATTTTTGGCGGGATCCCGGCAATTCGTCTTGTACAGAGCAGTAATATTTTCTATATTGGTCCGTTATATTGCTACCAGGAAGTACAAGAACCACCATGAAGAAGATCATTCCAATATCCATCTGGATGCTCAGTACGCTTTTTGCAGCGGCTCAGTCATCAGATGAAGAAAACAATGCAAACATCACCATCAGCCATGCAGCACGCTCATTTCGTTTCGAGAGAGGCGATGAAGCCCATCCTGTTGTGATCAAAGAGACCAGTTCACGTCAGTATCTCTGTAACAATTACAATACTTATTTTCCGGTTGTCGAATTCTACAATGACGTGGAGAAGATCGATGAGGTTTCGATACTTGTTGATAATTCCAAAAAACATGGCATTACTCCGAAACACGAGTATTACAGCGTGAACGACATTTTCTATTCCGATGCCCGCATCTGTTACTTTAAACTTCCATTTGCAAAGAAAGGCGCCACGGGAAAAGTTACGTTTGAGAAGACGACCCTGGACCCGCACTATTTCACCAGTATCTACCTTGCCGGATCTGAAGCTGTTGCGGAAATGGAATTGAAGATCTTTATTCCGTCATGGATGAAAGCTGAATTAAAAGATCTGAACTGCGAGAAATTCGATATTAAAAAGAATGCTGTCCCTGAAAAAGACGGGATCATGTATACGTACATGGTAAAAAATATGCCGGCGATCCCACGGGAATCATCTTCACCCGGCATCACGTATTATGCACCGCATATCATGGTAATGAATAAGTATGCAGAACCAGCGGGGATAAAGTATACGTACTTCAATACGCTGAAAGATCAATATAACTGGTATCATAAGCTGATAAAGGAAACAGAAAATGATCCGCAGGTAATGAAGGCAAAGGCAGAGGAGGTTACGAAAGGCCTGGTTACCGATGATGCAAAAGTAAAAGCAGTATTTCAATGGGTGCAGGATAATATCCGTTATATCGCTTTTGAAGATGGCATCGCTGGATTTAAGCCTGATAAAGCGCAGAATGTATTGCAGAAAAAATATGGTGATTGCAAAGGGATGGCTAACCTCGTTACTGAAATGCTTCGTTCGATCAATCTGGATGCAAGACGCTGCTGGATCGGGACACGTCACCTTTTTTATGATTATTCCACGCCTTCCCTGGCGGTAGATAACCACATGATCAGTGTGTGGATGAATAAGGGTGTTCCTGTTTACCTGGATGCTACCGAAAAGTATATTGGCTTTGGAGAAGTAGCCGAACGGATACAGGGGCGTCAGACCCTGATCGAAGATGGCGCAAATTTTATCCTTAACAAAGTGCCTGTTGCGGACTATCAGCAGAATACATCTATTGAGCAAAGAAAACTAACGCTCGAAGGCGGCGTGCTTAAAGGCCGCATTGTTCAAACATGGAAAGGGGAAAATAAGGAAATGCTTTTGTCTGGTCTGAACAGTATCCGTCAGGATAAGCAGGAGAATGCGCTTAGCAATTATCTGTCACGTGGTAGAAAGGATTTCGAGATCAGCGCGCTGAAAGTTGTTAATCTGTCTGATTATAACAAGGATATCAATGTAGAGTATGATATCCTCTGGAAAAACGCAGTGGCTGATTTCAACCAGGAGACATACCTGGAAGTGGATAACCGCCGCAATTTTGATGGCTATAAGATCGATACTTCGAAAAGAAAACTCCCTTACTGGTTCTATTTCAAGGATCATGTGGTTTTCGAAACGGAGGTAGTATTGCCTGCGGATAAAAAAGTGGAAAGCCTGCCACCTGCCATCAGGATCCAGCAGCCGGGATACAGCTTTACCGGTAGTTATACTTCAAGTGGTTCTAAACTGAACTATCGTTGCGAGATCATCCTGAAAGAGGCACAGCTCAAACCAGATCAATTCTCGCAATGGAATAATGATATTGAAAAACTCAAGGGTTTTTACAACCAGCAAGTCGTTTTAACCAAAGTAAAATAAGCCATCTCCAATGAAAAGTGTTCTTACCCGGATTGCAGTTTCTGCAACCTGTTTTCTTTTCGTCATCAACAGCACTCATGGACAAGCCAAATCGGATGCAGAATATCATAAAGAATCCGAAGAGATCCGGAAAACAGTGTGGGCCTGGGATAAAGCAGAATTCAGGGTCAAAGAAATTCCGGCGCGTTATGCGGGAGCATCTTCAGTGGTGATCGCCCGTCATACCGAACTTACAGCAGATAGTAAATCAAAACTCGGTTATAATGGTTTTCTTGGTTTCTCATCCAACAAGATCATGTCTGTTTCTGAGATCGCCCGTGAGATGGTGAAGGTGAACGACAAGTCTGCCGTTGAAGAATATTCAGAATTCAGCTTTACCCGCTTCGAGAACAAAAGCGGGTTTCACAGGAAAGATAACTCCACAACGTTTGTAGGGGTTCGTGTGATCAAAGCTGACGGGAAGGTCCGCGAAATAAACGCGGATGATATCGTGTTCACTAATGAATCAAAGAGTGAGAAAAAGGCAAAAGTGGCGATCCCCGATCTTCAACCGGGAGATATCGTTGACTATTTTATTGCAACGAACATACGCCTCACAAACGATTTTACAGATAAATCATATGTGGTTACCCTGTTTGATGAGTCTCCGGTATTACATCATTCATTTCATGGTCAGTTAGGTAAGAAGTTTGCTATTGATTACCGCAGTTACAATGGCGCGCCAGACCTGAACGTATCAAAGAACAGTGATGATGATATTGTGATCGATGTGGTGAAGAAAGATATCCCCGCCTTTGAAACCACCTTATGGGTTTCGCCGGCATTGCAATTACCTTTTGTAAGAATGTTTATTTCGCTTGGCAACCGGGGTGGCATAGGACGCAAATTTGCCGGCTACAGTAAGCCGGGTGAGGTAAATAAGAACAAGGAAACGGATGAAATTGTGGAGCTCAAGGCAAACAATATGGCGTTGGAGTTCTATAACTCCGTATACATTCCTCAGTCAATTGCCTATTTTAACGAGATCATCAAGAATGCAAAAGTGTATGCTAAAAACCTGGGTATAGATTTCAAGAAGATGGAGGATGAGGAGAAAGCGATATTTGTTTATTATGCTGCCCGGTTTACCCGTTTGCTTGATTTCAATGTCAACAACATGGAAAGGTCCATCAATATTGGTAAGCAAAGTTTCGATGGCCTCGCACTTTTTACTTATTGCTCATTGCTGGCAGCGGACATCGAAGGATCGGTATTGCTGAGCAACTACCGGAAAGGATATCGCATGCAAGAAGTGATGGATATGGATGATATCGCCATGAGTACATTTTTGAGGGGAACAAACAAGTTCATGGGTTTCTCATCGGTGTTTTCAACGCCGTTTGAAACGCCTGAAACTGTCGAAGGAGTAACGGATACAAAAGTGGTCAACCTCAGGGTGAAAGGCTCGGTCGGAGGAGCCAATGGCATTGCCAAACTGGCTACGGTTCTTCCGGGAATTAAAGTGCCCGTGTCCGAGTCGGGAAAGAATGCGCATATCGAGCAACTGATCCTTTCGCTGACACCGGGGGAGACGTTATTGAATGTAAAGCGGAAAAGCATCATCAAAGGCAATTTTAAGGCTGACCTGCAGGGCCGGCTTATACTGTATGAAGACTTCTATGAATCAGAGCTCAGGGCCTTTGGAGAGAGCAAGTCGCTGATCGAACAGCTGGAGGAAAATAAGCGTACACGCAAGCTTGCAGAGGATGCGAAAAATGCATTTGCGGAAGCGAGGAAGAAGCAAAAAACATCTTTCCTGGATGAAACAAAAGAATGGTTTGAACAGGAGATCTCCAATCAGAAAGAGATGAAGATCGATAATATGGGTGTACGCCACACTGCGCCGGATTTTATTTATTCATCCTCGTTTGATATGGAAGGGTTAGTAAAAAAAGCGGGCAACAATATTATCCTGGAGATTGGAAAGATCCAGGGAACACCGATGTCCATCAAACCGGAGCAGCGGAAAAGAGACATAGACGTATATATGTCATACCCACGCAGTATCGAGTATCATGTGAAAGTGCAGATCCCCGAGGGATATGCTGTAGAAGGAGTTGACGGGTTGAACAGGAACGTGCGAAACGAAACCGGTTACTTTACCGTGCAGGCAAACCTTGTAGGAAAGACTGTCGAGATAAAAGTGAGCAAGCATTACTTCCATGGATATGAGCCGGCTGCTAACTGGAATAAGCTCGTGGAGTTTATAGATGCGGCTAATGAGTGGACGAATGCGAAGCTGTTGCTGAAGAAAAACTAACAATATACTGTCCCCACTCTTATAGAATATCAACTAACCCAGGAAAGTATTCTTACCGTATTACAGGTTTATTTTGCCGGTAATACGGCAAGAATACGTTTAGTGCAGGCTCTTACAAAATTCAGTGCGCTATATCGTCTTCATTATCTTCTGGTTCATCCAGTAAATGTAGGTCTACGGCAGATGCCATTCCCGCAATGCCTTCGATAGAGCCTCGTATATGTGTTGCATTGAGTAATACTTTCTCCAGTTGTTTTTCTCTGGTCTTCCATAATTTCTCCATGGCATCCCGTTCTTTCTGTATGGAGATGCGCATGCTCAGAAAGCCTTCGCGGATCGCTTTCCATTGCTCCGCGAATTCGTTGCTGGTGAGATAGTCATACAGCATATGCATTTTTTCGCCTTTGTTCTCGTTATTTCTTACAGCGGTTGAGATCCGCATAATACTGTCACGCAACACCACTGCCAGGGCCTTCACTTCGGTGAAAGAGCAGATCCAGACGCCGTCTTTCAGTCCAAATCCTTCCATGTCGCGAGGCATGGTACGTGTAACGATCACGGCAACATCCGCACCGAGGCTGCGCATATCAGCCTTTAGTTTTTCTATCCAGTCGCCAACGAAATTATTGGTTCGTTTGCTTTCATAAATGATCTTACCACATTCCTGGCCGGTATTGCTTCTGACGGTTTGGATGCAATCCGCTCCGCGGACACCTTTGCCTACTTCTGCAATTACGTCGAATGGAAATGATGTGCGCAGTAATTCTTCCAGTGCCAGTTCCTGGATCTCTCCCTGTAATTGAGTAGAGCCCTGTTCTGCTTTACGACGCATTTCATCCGCAAGCTTTTTTTGGTCTTCCAGCTGTTTTTCCAGTTCTTTTACCCGCAGTTGGAATTCGCTTTCTCTTGCGGCAACTTTCTGTTCTTCTATTTTACGGAGTTCTTCGGAAAGTTTTTCACGTTCCTGCTGTAGTTTCTTTTGAACAGTGAGATCAAGTTCTTCAGCCTTATTTTTCAGATCCTGCTCCATCCGGAGATATTCCAGTTCCTTTTGGCGGGCGATCTTTTGAGCCTCTTCATTTTCCTTTCTTGTCTGCTCTTCTATTTTACGGAGCTCTTCAGTATATTTCTCACGTTCAACATGCACTTTTTTTTCCAGGGTAAGTTCAAGTTCTTCTTCCTTTGTTTTTAGGTCCTGCTCTTTTTTCAGGTATTCCAATTCCTTCTGGCGGGCTGTTTTCAACTTTTCTTCATTGTCTTTTTTGTTCTGTTCCAGCAAATGAAGTTTATTTTCGAAATCACCCGCTACGCTTTTCCGTATGCTCTCTTCCATGGTCTGCTGCATGTGTTTTCGCTCTTCATCGAGTTTTACCTGGAATTCTTCGTTCTTCTTGCGTTGCCAATCGGCGGCTTTCAGGCGCAGCTCTTTTTCCACTTCCTCCCGGATCGCGTCATTGGGTTCAAACTGGTGACCGCAATTCGGACATTTTATATCGGTTGCCATTAAGTATCGTTTAAAGCTCAAAAGTACAAAACGGCGAAGCTATCAGGGACAGGATTTTTCAGACCGTTTTCAGCCAGTTTCATTTTTCCGGTTTGATTTTGACCGGTACGGCGGGGGCGGGAACAATAATGGGTAAGATTTCTGTTTCTCTTTGCCTACTGCTGATGTACAAGGGCGAACTCTTTCTTAACTTGGGTGAAATTTGCCAGAGATGAAGAAGCTTGTTTTGCCTTTTATGATGATCTGCTCTTATATCAGCGGTTTTAGCCAGGATCCAAAAGTGCTAATGGATTCATCCGGTCTGATCGCAAAGAATGCGACGCTTGAGAAGGTCTCCAGCCAATTCAGTTTTACGGAGGGCCCTGCAGTGAACAGGAGAGGGGAGATCTATTTTACAGATCAGCCTAATGACAAGATCTGGAAGTATGATACGAAAGGAGATCTTTCTTTATTCATGGATAAAACAGGCCGCTCAAATGGGTTATACTTTGACCGGTCCGGAAATATCATTGCATGCGCGGATGAAAAGGGTGAATTATGGTCGATTACACCAGATGGAAGCAAAACTATCCTACTTGATAATCTGAATGGAAAGCAATTCAATGGTCCGAATGATCTTTGGATCGATGCTAACGGAGGTATCTATTTTACGGACCCGTACTATCAGCGGAATTACTGGACACGTCAGCAATCAGCGCTTGATGGTATGAAAGTATATTATCTGCCGAAAGGATCAAAGCAGCCACTGCTGCTGGAAGATAAAATGACCAGGCCGAACGGCATTGTTGGAAGTGCGGATGGCAAACTGTTGTATGTGGCGGACATAGGCGCTGGTAAGATCTTCCGTTATACGATCACCGCGCCAGGTGTATTAGCAGACAAGCAGCTGTTTTTTAATCAGGGTGCTGATGGAATGACGCTGGATAATAAAGGCAATCTTTATCTGAGTGGCAATGGTGTTACCATCATCAGCAAAGAGGGGAACCGCATCGGTTATATTCCTGTTCCTTCCAAGTGGGTGGGGAATTTATGTTTTGGAGGGAAAAAGAAAGATATTCTTTTTATAACGGCTTCAGAATCGATCTACACGATAAAAATGCGCGTAAAAGGGGTTGAGTAACTCCTTATGTCATGTTTCAATTCTTCCATCATCAAATTTTCCAGGCAACTTCTCTTCGTTGAATGCACCATTCACTGCCGTTAAAAAAACATTTTTCCGGCGTGTAAACCCCATGGTGCCGGCTTTGCTATTGACTAGTTTTAAATCGTCAATAGAAACAATATGCCTTTTGTTAGTGATAATATACTATCAGATAAAAAACAGGAGATGTGCTGTGGCCGGATGATGTCAGCAATAGCTGTTGTGTTTGTATTATCCGTCATCCTGTTTTTTTCACACCATCGCAATACTCTTACAACAGTTGTTGAACAGAATGCATCGCCTGAAAACGGCTTTTGCAATAATTGTGGACGGAATGTAAATGGTAGGGAGAAGATCTCAGCAGCGAAAGGGCCTGTTGTTTATTTCTTAAAAGAATAAATCAACAACTATGCTGACTAAAACAAAAATGAGTGGTTTACTGGTAATTGGAATGGCCGTAACAGGTTGTATGGTATTTGGATGCAGTAAAAATGAGAAAGGAGCGGTTAATACGACAGATCAGGAGCAAGTACTATTTGAAGACAAGCGTGATGCGAACGGTCAGACAGCCCGTGAGGTTTTTTTGGGCGGGAATGTAAAAAAAGTGACGGCGATCAGGTCTGATCACTCTGTGGTTGAGAAAATAAAGTCTTCGGCAGAATGGAAAGCCGCTACGGCCGGCGTAGAACTTGATCTTTCTGCTATCAGAAGAACGTATGTGCACAGCACTGATGCGTCGCTGGTGACGATACCGGTCGTTTCGAAAACAAAAACGAGTGAATATTTTAATGTTTATCTCGGGCAGGATAGAATATTACTTACACGGTTTTCAGAGATCCGGCAGGCAGGAGGGATGACGACCTGCAAAATTGAGTCACCGGCAGGTGAATTATATTATCAGTTTGACCTGAACAACCGTAATCAGCTTGGTAACTGGAAATTTGAGAAAGATCTGCCAAAGCTTTATGATACGGACCGGGACCTTTCACTGGTGGGACGTGACCCGGAAGACTGTTCAAAAAAGAAATTCAATAGTTGCATGAGTTGTGTGATAGTTGATGTATGCGGGTCTGACTGGATCTGTTCGATCGCCTGTGGGTTGGCGATACCGAGTTGTGTTGGGGGAGCTGCGTTGTACTGTCTTATTATTTGATCCAGACCAGCAAAAGTATGAGGTATAAGTTATTTTCCTGGTGGAAGGTGTTGCGATATGCACTCTGCGCGCTGATCGCTTTCTGGGGTGGTATGATGGTTTTTATGCAGGGAAGAAATTCCGGAGGGAGGATATTATTGCTGATCGCGTCTGTTGGCGTGTTCTCGACGATGGTTTTTGACCTGTTTGATAAGCATCTCCAAAAAAGGAAGTGAGGGTTGATTTATAGTTAAATGGTGATAAGAAGGTTGCGGTCAAATGCAACCTTCTTTTTTCTCTGGAGGCAGTGTGGTAGGGCGGAGAAAATGTGAGTCTGTTGTGGATGAGTTGATGCGCTGACTAAAAAAGAACTCATCATTATTTACGATTTTTGCCATTCATCATGCCCGGGCCTGGTCAGGGTTTCATTTATGGAGATATTATGAGTCGTTCAGTTTTATTGGATCTTTTATCTGAGTACAATACGGTTGATATTGCGGAACAGGAAATGTTGAGAGAGACGATTGCGTTTGTGAAAGCTCATGAGAATTGTTTTAGCCGCGAGTTATTAGTTGGCCATGTTACGGGTTCTGCGTGGATCGTGAATCCTGAGCGGACGCATGCGCTGCTGATGCACCATAAAAAGCTCAACCGGTGGTTTCAGCCCGGTGGTCATTGTGATGGAGATCCTGATGTGCAGGCTGTAGCTGCTAAAGAGGCACTGGAAGAAACCGGTCTGGACGTTTCGCCATTGAGTAGTGCGGTCCTGGATGTGGATGTTCATGTAATTCCGGAAAGGAAAGACGTCCCGGAGCATAAGCATTATGATGTGAGATTTTTGTTTTCTGCGAAAATGGACAGGGAGCAGTTGGCCCATAATGAGGAATCGAATGAGGTGAGATGGATCGCGTTGGAGAACGTGCATCTGTTTAATGATTCGGAATCGATAGGACGGCTGGTTAAGAAGGTGATCGGAGTTTGAAGGTGGTAAAAATGCATATACGTTTAGTGATCACTACACTTACCTGAATGACATTAGTTTCAACCTTCGATTTTCCCGAAAGTTCATTCGATGGCCGATGGCCGAAAAAGCATATACCTACTAGTGTCAATACCCTATACCAATTAGCAGCAATAGCTTCCATTCAAACGCGGCCATCGGCCATCAGTCATCTGCCATCGAGCTAGCGTAGGACGATTTCTTAAACGACATTGGATTAAAATCGTGCGCTCCACAACACTGATAGGTTACGTCATTTACCTGGTAACTGTTGTTTTGGAAAATTCTTATGCGTTGCTGACAGTCGGAAACAACAAAGCCAGTCATTTGACTGGCTTTGTTGTTTGTGCCCCGGATCGGACTTGAACCGATACGGACATTGCTGCCCACAGGATTTTAAGTCCTGCGTGTCTACCAATTTCACCACCAGGGCGAACGGTGAAGATAAAAAAAATCCTCTCTGCTTGTGGCGGAGAGGATCAGAGCGGAAGACCGGGCTCGAACCGGCCACCCCGACCTTGGCAAGGTCGTGCTCTACCAAATGAGCTACTTCCGCTTAACGTATTCCGGAGTTATCGTCCGGTATTTTTTTACCGGATTCACATCCGGATCAAAGAACTTTTGCGTTGTTGGGGGTGCAAAGATAAGGGTAAACTACTTTGCAAAACAAACTTTTTCGAAAAATTATTTGTACTTCGGCGTGTACAAAGTGCTTTCCTGAACAACTACTTCAGGTTTTTCAAAACGTTTAGTTGACAGCTTATAGCAGCCACCTAAAACAAAAGCCAGAATGCAAAACATTTGCAGGTAAAAAAGAAACCCTGAAGAAGATACCCAGTTATGAGTAAAGTCTTTGTCTTGCACTTTTTTCAGTTCTTGCTGGTATTCCTGATTGATAGATGCCATAACAAAATTTGTGTTCGCAAAAATAAGGTTTCGTTATAAAAAACTATAAAGATTGTCTAACAATTTCAGAAAATCGTGTTTTCTTTTTGACAAAATACAGCCACACTACGTTGCCATTCAATACTCCGCGTGGCTTTCCCGTTCTTACAGCCGGAAAAACACTTTTACGCTGATGGAAAAACAACCAGCCAAGAAATGCAAAATGTGCCTTAATGATGGCAAACAGATAGGCGCTGTTGCCGCTGATCAATCCCTTCCATCCACTTATTCCGTCCAGGCAAAATCGGTAGGGGATCACCCGAACCTTTGACCACCAGTCGAGGTTCTTGTATAACATGATATGATTATTGCGGAAATTGAGAAACGTTTTTCTTGGATTTCCCTGCGGCAGTGTTCCTCCGCCCACATGGTAAACCACAGAAGACGGGCAACTATATATTGTATATCCCGCCAATTGGATCCTCCAGCACAGATCGATTTCTTCCATGTGTGCAAAGAAGTATTCATCAAAGCCTTTCATATCATGAAATACCTGCGGTCTTATAAATAGTGCTGCACCGGTTGCCCAGAAAATACTTTCCTGCTGATCGTATTGTCCAAGATCTTGTTCACAGGTTTCGAATATACGCCCTTTGGAAAATGGATAACCGTAATGATCGATCCATCCGCCGGCGGCACCGGCGTATTCAAACATTTGTTTATTATCGAACGATAAAACTTTTGGCTGGCAGGCAGCAATCTCTTTGTTATGGTCCAGCAGTTGAACCATTGGCTGAAGCCAGTCAGGCTCAACTTCAACGTCAGAGTTCAACAACATATAATAATCCGCATTCACCTGTGTCAGCGCTTCATTATATCCTTTCGCAAAACCATAATTTTCTTTCAACCGGATAATGCGGATGGATGGATAGTTTTTTTCGAGGAATGCAATGGAGTCATCTGTTGAAGCATTGTCTGCTACAATCAATTCATGATCCTTATAAGTTGTTTGCAATACTGATGGCAGAAATTTTTCAAGGAAACCACGACCATTCCAGTTCAGAATTACAATTGCGACGTGAGAAGCAGTCATTTTAGGGGCGGTAAAATTTGGTCAAAATTAGGTGATTTCCGGGACCGATAGCCGATGACCGGTGGCATACCGCCGGGCTCCGCGATTTAATTTCATTAGTATGGTGAAGCTTCGGCTGACGGGGAGAACATCGTTTCCCTGATATCCCCTAAATTCGGGGATGTTTCAGCAACTTTTAAACTGGCGGACCGGACTTGCGGCCATTGCGATCTGTATTGTAACGGGAACGATATTTTATTCACAGTATCTCGCAAACAAGATCGCCCGGGAAGAGCGGGTGAAAGTGGAACAGTGGGTTGAGGCGGGTAAGTCGTTGCTCAATCCAAATATTTCTGACACGAGGCTTCCTTTTAAGATCATTTCAGATAATCATGATATTCCGATCATAGAAACAGATGAGCGTGACAGCATAATCGCTTATGTGAATTTAGATTCTTCGCGGGTCTTATCTGATGTATCATATCTGAAGAGAAAGCTCGCAACACTCAAAGGGATCAACCAGCCTATCATTTATACAGATCCGGTTGATTCAACGCAGGTGAACCGCTATTATTTCGGCCATACAAGCCTGTTGAACGAAGTGAGATATTATCCGATCGTGCAATTGTTGATCGTGGGGCTTTTCATTATCGTTACAGTACTGGCGTTGCGCAGCAGTTATCAGTCTGTACAAAACCAGGTTTGGGCTGGTATGGCCAAAGAAACAGCGCATCAGCTTGGCACGCCTGTTTCCTCACTTGAGGGATGGGTGGAAGTAATGAAGGAGCAGCCGGGAAATGAGAGTATCGTAACGGAGTTGGCAAAAGATGTGAACCGCCTTCGGTTGGTATCCGACCGTTTTGGAAAGATCGGGAGTACGCCGCAGCTGGAAAAAACAGATCTTGTGACGCAGGTAAAAACGATGGTGGAGTATATCCGGAAGCGTGCCCCGGGGAAAGTCAGTTTTTCTATTGACACACATGGTCATGAGCAAATTTTCGCACTTGTATCTCCTCCGTTGTTCGACTGGGTGATCGAGAACCTGTTAAAGAATGCGCTGGATGCGATGGAAGGTAAGGGGGCGATCCATGTGAGCCTGCTGGAGGAAAAGCAGCAGATCGTAATAGATGTAACAGATACGGGTAAGGGGATCTCGAATCAGCATATCAACAACGTATTCAAACCGGGCTTTACAACCAAAAAGCGGGGGTGGGGCTTGGGTCTCAGCCTCTCAAAGCGGATCATTTCACAATATCACAAGGGGGAGATCTTTGTAAAGCAATCTGAGATCGGTAAAGGCACAACATTCCGCGTTATTTTAAATCGAGTGGTATAATTTGCTTACTTATTTGGCGAATTTTCGTCGGTGTTCCCTATATTTGCATCCCTCTTAGCAGCCCAGGTGGCGAAATTGGTAGACGCACTACCTTGAGGTGGTAGCGCTGGAAACGGCGTGCTGGTTCGAATCCAGTCTTGGGCACCTAAAACCCTCGCACAATTTGGAGATCAAATTTGCGAGGGTTTTTTGTGCCGGGTATGCTACACCTGGAAATAAAAGCGATCAGGCTCGCTGATCGCGGGGACGATATGATCCGGTAATGCCCGAGGTTTTTTTCAACGGATCAGAGAGATGTTTTCCCGGATTTTTTGTCGTCATTTTCACTTGAGATATGGTGTTCATCCCTTGGTTTCACCTCCGTGTCAGCCCGATATTTACAGCAGAGAATTCTTAAAATTCACCGTCATTTTCAGGACTGGTGGAGGAGGTCAGTCCTGGAAAGGGCGGTGTTTTTTTTATTATTTGTGAACAAGTAAAAAGGGGAAAAATGAGAGAGGGATAAAGGATAGATCAATAAAAAGTTTAGAGGAGAACAAACGTACAGGCTACGGATGAGAATGGTTGTGCGCACTACTGGAAGCGGATTCAATAGACGCTTCTGATAGTGCTTTTTGCGATTGCGCTGTAAAATGCGTCGCACGCTGCGAGCGGGATGAGAGAAAATTCTCAAATATGGTAGTGCGTAATCTAACTACGACTCTCCTCGTTGCCACCTTAGGAAAATCTCATCTGCCGCCTCACTTATTCAACTTCCTGCATGAAAAGCTGCGCTTCCTGCCCAATGACAATAAGTAATTTGAAGCCAGGCTCGTCCCTGCAGGTTGTAGATGAATGGCCTGAACGGTCTGGTCTGGGGGGCAGGCATATGACCAAAGATCCGGGCCGGTCGGGAAGACAGAAAGCAGCACATCCCGCGATGGCGGCCTTCACCTGTAATGTTCACATGCATAACTCACACGCCCTCATATATCCCTGGCGGCTGACCTTATCCGGCGTCGTTAATCACTGACAAATCGTTCATAATTGCGACGATTGGCTACGGTCTGTCAAAGCTGTTACTTTGTAGTCATAAGCAATCTTTGAAGATCCAATATCTATCGAAAGATCCTGGTCGATAGTCTTTTATTTGATCCGTACCCTTTGTAGCCCTGAAAAAATTAGCCCTGCTTATGCAGGGCTTTCGCAGTAAGGTCTATTCCGGTAGCACTATCTTTTTCATGGGGAAATGTATATGTTGCCTGGCTTTGATTTTTACGTTGTTTCTATCTATTTCAGATCGTTTAAGCTGCTCCTCTATTGCTACATTTTGTTCTTCAGTCAAATGATTGAGGTCACCTTTCCAATGGTAAAGTCATTAAGATATCGACTACAATTCACGCGGGAGGAATACGATGCTGCAACGATCGTAGCAGATCCAGCAAACAGCCTAAGCATACACTATGTTTCGTTGCGTCGCGGCGGTCCTACTACGCGAGCAAAAGTGTTTGTGGTGCCAGATCTTATGCCCAGGGCTTGTTCCGTAAGGTGGGATAACGGCTCGATAGTGCCAAAGACAATGGATTTAGGGCAGAGGTCCTCCGGTTCCCAAACGCTTTAAAAGGCCGGTAATGTCAGACAGCTGTTTGTTGATCTAAAAAAGGGTGAGGCAACTATTCAACGAACTCTGTCGATATGATTAAACACCGCCTTTTATTTTACTAATGTTAAAACTCTAACCATGATGACTCCAGTTCATGGCCGGGCTTTTTTGCACAGCAAAAGTCCATGGCCGCTCTTTGCCCTTTTCATATCAATTCTGCCTGCTCTATTTCTTTCATCGTGCAGCGATGACGATAACGATCCTCCTGCTGCAGAAGCTCTAGTACAGCTAAGAACTGACGCCGTACTGGGAACGGTCATTACCGACAAAACCAATCATACATTATATAGTTTTGCAAACGACGTTAATGGCGCAAACAATTGTACCGGAGGTTGTGCGTCAGTGTGGTCCATATTTTATGCAGGAGATGATCTGACACAATCGCTTCTCTCTT
Source organism: Terrimonas ginsenosidimutans (assembly GCF_022012415.1). Taxonomy (GTDB): domain Bacteria; phylum Bacteroidota; class Bacteroidia; order Chitinophagales; family Chitinophagaceae; genus Terrimonas_A; species Terrimonas_A ginsenosidimutans. Next base: position 145,287 of record NZ_JAKLTR010000015.1, on the reverse strand, counting down.
CCGGTTTGGATCTTGCTGATTTTGGGACCGTCACAACAGCCGGAGGCGCGAAGCAGACCACTTATAAAGGCTGGCCGCTTTACTATTATGCACCGGCGGTTGGAGGTACCAATACTGCTGAAGGGCCTGGCGAGAACAGGGGTGAAGGCATCGGCGGCTTCTGGCATGTTGCCAAGCCTGACTATACCATCCGCCTGTTAAATGCACAGTTGGTTGGAAATGATGGAAAGAACTATACAAGCGCTTACGCTGAGGGTACCGGTAAGACGCTTTACTTCACGGATGCGAAAGGAGCTACCATCTACACATTTAGCAAGGACAGTTCCAATAAGAACAAATTTACTGCCGCCGATCTTTCTAACAATGCTATCTGGCCGATGTATGAGACCGATAAAGTGGTGGTCCCGTCGACGCTTGATAAAAATCTTTTCGGTTCGATCACCGTGTTTGGAAAGAAGCAGCTTACCTATAAAGGCTGGCCGCTCTATTACTTTGGTTCAGATAATAAAATGAGGGGTTCTAACAAAGGGGTCAGCGTGCCCACACCCGGCATTTGGCCCGTTGGTGTCAAAGACGCTCCTGTTGCTCCAGTACCCTGATGAATTGACCCATCGCCCCCGGCTCAGCGCCGGGGAACCGATGGCCGTGTTTCAGTCGCAGGTATAACAAGAATCTGAGGTTGTTTGCACTTTTTCCTGTTGAATACACTATTAACTATCATCATCTGCAGTTTTACTTAAAGCAGGGTGACAGTTGTTGTTTATTTGCCTCTATATTTGAGATATCTTCCTTAACTTGTAGCTAATCAGGGCCTTTTGTTTGTTGCTTGGAGTTATTATGAAGACGCTAACATCTTTCCGCTTAAATTGGGTGAAATTGGACTGATGATTGATGTAAATTGCATGTCTTCAGCATCATCAGACGGTTTTGTTTATCTCAAATATTTTACTGTTATGAAATCACTTCTTGTTCTGGCATTATTGGCCACGACGATGTCAGTGAAAGCTCAGTCGTTAAAAGAAACTCTGTTCGCAGGGAAGTTAAAATCGGACACAGGTTCTGTGGTTAGAAAAGGTGAAGATCTTTCAACGAAGATCGATACGACCACACGCAAAAAGCCAGCTCCGGTTGTTGAACCGCCGGCACAGGTGGTGACAGCCTCACTGGACGCGTCGGGTAATATTGTTACCACGGCCATTCAGCAGGATGGAACCCCGGTTGCGGCCGGCTCTTCCGGCTCTGCGACCCCTGCTGTCGATTCCGCGGGCAATCCGGTGCCAGTTAAGCCGAAGGATAATAATGAGCTGTGGAAAAATTATATCGATGAATTTACTACTACTTTAAGGACAGATCTGGCTGGTTCTAAAAAGGTAAAAGACGGAACTTATTCTATATTGATCGATTATGAGATCGGTGTGGATGGGCAGATAGGAGTAAACAATGTGAATGTAGCTCCCGAAAATTCATTTATCGCCCAGCAGGTAAAAGAAAGGATCACGCTTACAGCACCAAGGATGCAGCCATTACTCGGAACAAATGGCAAGCCCCGTAAAGCTGCCAAAAAACAGACGATCACGATCTCAAAATAACTTCCAGTTGGCTTATTGGAAAACTAATGGCGTAAGATCTTTCTTACGCCATTTTTGTTTGAATGCTCAGAAGGAATAGCTGAAGCCCGTATCGTGTTCAGCCCATTCCCATAATTGTTTTGCAACCGCTTTGTCGAGTGCATGTGGTTCCAGTGGAAACAAAACAGGATACCCGCGAATGCCGCCATCTTTATCGGGACTATAAAAATCTCCACCTTTTACTCCCGGCCATGTTGCTGCCATCAGGCTTGGCAATGCTCCCTGCCAGGGCTCCATCAATTCACCAAAACGTTCCAGGGCAGCGTTATAATCTTCTTCGGACATATGACGGACCAGTTCTGTTTTGTTCGCCCCTGGTTGCGTCGCAACAGATAGTACGTTGCCATTTGCTTTACTGATCCGGCGATGCAGCTCCAGTGAAAAAAGAATGTTTGCAAGTTTACTTTGGCAGTACTCACGCATGGCGTCATATGAGTTCTCCGAACGAAAGTTGCTGAAATCGATCTTCCCACGTAGATAAGCCATACTGCTGACGGTCACAATGCGAGACCCTTCTTGCGCTGCAAGAAGCGGATACAAATAACCCGTCAATAGAAAATGCCCCAAAAAATTAACTCCGATCTGCAATTCATATCCGTCTGTTGTTTTCCACTCCGGAGGGATCATTACACCCGCGTTATTGATCAGAATATCCAGCGAGGAGTGAGTTGAAAGAAATTGAGATGCAAACTGCCTGATCGCTTCCAGGCTTGAAAGGTCAACAACGGCGATCTCAAGGCTACCATTTCCCTTAAGCGATCTTATTTTGCCAGAGGCTTGTTCCAGCGCTGTCAGATTCCTTCCGGCGAGAATAACATGCGCACCTTTTTCGTAAAATGCCAGCGCTGTTTCAAATCCGATCCCCGCATTGGCGCCTGTTACCATTACTTTCTTTCCTGATTGATCAGGCATATCATTTTTCGTCCACATATCGTTATTGATTTAGAATACAAAGTTCCAGCGTAAGACGCGCGGACAATTGCATTTAAGAAGCGAATGCTTGCATTATTCAAACATGGCTGCGAATGAGTACGGGTGCCTGGTCTACTGGTCAGTGAATGCTGGTAGTGCAAATGCAGTCAGCTTTTTATTAACAGATGTAGCCCTGAGTGTTCAAATATTTATCTTAGCCTATTCATGATTGATCTAACCCTTAGATATGGATTTCAGTACAGCTCTTAATATTAAACAGGCAATATCAGCCACGTTTTTGAGAACGATCAGATCGGCAAGGCGGATCATTTCGTTCAATTCATCTATTACACCGATTGGAAGCAATGTGCAGAAAACATTGCTTGAGAGTGTGAATGGTGTTGGAGTTGGGCAAAAAGCAAACGGAGAAAACTTTGTGAAGGTGCTGACGCGTGATAAACTGAAACTATCTACATCTCTGTTATCGAAATACTACGGAATGCCTGCTACGGCAATAGTAGTTGAGGAAGCGGGTTTGATAAAGCTCCGTACGCCTACCGGTGTTCATCGTCCGCCTTTCCCGGGAATATCCGTTGCACACTACAAGGTTACAGCGGGAACACTCGGCTGTTTTGTTCAGGATGATAAGAAGAAGATATATATCCTTAGCAATAATCATGTGCTTGCGAACTCAAACAAAGGGAAATATAAGGACCCGATCTTACAGCCTGGCTTAATGGATGGTGGAAAACGTACGAAAGACGTGATCGCTCATTTATCCTATCTCGTTGAGCTGGACCGATCGGGACAAAACCGTATGGATGCAGCCATCGCAGAGATAATGCCTGGTCTTTCGCATGAGTACGGTTTTGGAAAGAAGAAGATAACAGGTGTAACCGAGCCCGTGAACGGAATGAAAGTCGAAAAACTGGGAAGAAGTACGGGTCTTACAAAAGGGAGGATCACCACGCGGAACCTGGATATACAGGTCGACTTTGGCGGCAAAGCTGTTGAGTTCATAGATCAGTTTGAAGTGAAAGGTAACCGGGGGACCATGTTTTGCGATTCCGGTGATTCCGGCGCATTGATCTACGTGAAAGAGACGATGAATGCGGTCGGGCTTTTATTTGCAGGTACCAATGATGGCACTACATTCGCGACGCCGATCAGTGAAGTTCTGGATACCTTTTCTGTCAGAATTTTATAGTTTTGCAGCATGGCCGCGATCACAACCGTTAAAAGACAACTCTATAACCAGCTCAAGGGACAACGCGGGGTGATCGGCGCGGGTATAAAAGGAACAGGAAGTTCAGAGTACATCGTCATCTTCGTACAGAATCTTACGGCCAGGCTACTGGCTAAAATACCCGGGGAATTCAAGGGGATTAAAGTTAAAACTGAACGCATCAAAATGCCCTCTCCCTGATACGCGGATTGCCGGGATGAACGCGAAAGGGTGCGATCCTAAAGACAGTTTTTAAAACAGGAGATGTTCAGGAAAAGATCACGCCTGTTCACGTTCTCCGCGACCATTTACGCTCATTCCGGTAGTTTTATTTTAAACCTGTATCGCTCTCCGAATTGTTGCTCCAGCTTTAATACTTCTTTTGTTTTCTTACTGATCCAGAAGACCTCTTTGTTGTTCGGGCTGGTATGTGTGAGCAGCCAGCAGTCAACTTGCTGGTCGTCGTAGCCAGCCAGTTTGCTGCTGCCTGTCACGGTGTATGCCTGAAGTGCAGGCGCACTGAATCCCGGATCATAGAAGTTGATCAGGAATGTTCTGCCATCTTTATATGGAAGTATTGGGAAAGTTTCCAGGTCGAGATGCCAGTTAAGCACGTATTCACTCAATGCCTGCTGAAAGGCAAGGTAGGGTTGCTTTTTTGCGCGGGCGGTGTCTGTGCTTTTTAGTAACGTATCTTTTATATAGCCTTCTTTCTTAAGAAAGTCAAATGTTGAATTTGTTCTGCCGGTCCATTCACTTTTTTGAAAGAGGGGAGCAAATGTTTTTTCATCGCAGACGGAATAGACTGTATGGACGATCTTTGTATTGTCTTCCCATTCCTGCGTAACGGAGATCGCTTTTCTTCCTTCATAATCTATATAGTCGATCGAGCGGCTCCAGATATTGAAGTTGCTGCGTGTACTGTCTTTACCAAGTTTAAAATAGACCAGGTAGCGATTCATGCCTTTTTTGAGTACTTTGGTATTTACCATGTCGCTGGTAATTTTCACTGTATCCTGTTGGGCAAAGATGGAAGCAAGGGGCAGTAACAAGCCTGCAAGCAATGAGTAGATTTTCATTTGATAAAGCTGATGGTTGTTGGAAATGATTTTCTGCAAAGCAAGTAGAACTGCATTGAGTTTCAGGGAAGAGTTTCCTGAAGTGTGGGGAATCGGGGGCGAAATGCCGGAAATCTGGCGTATCCTGCAAAAAAATGTACCTTCAGTGATCACCTAAAATAGTCTGCCATGATCTCCCGAAAAAAAAGCGTCCTGCTGATAGTTGCCATTTCGTTTGCCGCTTTTCTGTTGATGGCTTTAAAACCTTTACCGCGTCCAACATTGAACAACTGCCGCAAACAGACCGGTGTAGTTTCAACCATTGAATCCGGAGATGGCAAGGCGGATATTGTGATAACACTACAAGGAGATGACCATTATTATTACATTAACCGTGGACAGGAGCGGGGGCTATCTATTCCATGCCTCATTACCAAGCTCAAGAACCGTGAAATAGAAGTGCTGACAGTGAAACACTGGACGCCTCTCGATCCTTCATCAAATACCCGCCATGTGGCCCGAATAGCGTGTGAGGGCGCGGAGGTGTATTCTGAACTGTAAACGTTCAAACTATTACTTCTTCAGGAACCTGCACGCCCTGTGTTTCCGGCACCCTTATAATGAAGGATGCCCCATTCCCTGGTTTGCTTTCTGCGTGTATAGTGCCATTATGTTTGTCCACTATCTTTTTACAGATGGATAAGCCGATGCCGGATCCTTCAAAGTCATGATAGCTGTGAAGGCGTTTGAATACGCGGAAGATATCGCCGGCAAACTGTGGGTCGAACCCGATCCCGTTATCGGCAACAACGATCTCGTGTGAGGGCGTTGTATGGTCCGTTGCTTCTATCTTACGTGAATAGATGAACACTTTTGGCGCTACCTCTTTTTTTCTGAATTTAAGGGCATTGCTGATCAGGTTATAAAACAGTTGTCGTATCAGGCTTGGAATCCCTGCAATGCGGGGCAAATCATCAACAATAATTTCTCCCTGGCTTTTTTCTATTTTGATCTCCAGCTCAACGATAGCCTCACTTACAATTTCATTAAGATCGATAGGTTTGAAGTCGGCTGACCCTGTAGGGTGTCTTGAAAAGCTGAGCAGATCATTGATAAGCGATTGCATCCGTTGTGAAGAGCTGATGATCTTTTTAAAATACCTTTCGGTTTCTTCGTCCTGTTTGCCGTTACTCAGGATCTTGTCACTGAATACCTGGATCTTGCGCAACGGCTCCTGCAGATCATGCGATGCAACGTAGGCAAACTGGTCAAGTTCTTCGTTGATCTCTTTCAGTTGAATATTATTTTCAACAAGACGGGCATTCAGCATTCTTACTTTTTCTTCCGACGCTTTTCTTTCTTCAATTTCTTTCTGCAGTGAATGGTTGGTTGCAAGAAGTGTTTGTTCATGCAGCATCAATTGGTAATTCTTCCGGTACAATTCTACGAATACTCCCACTTTCACCCTTAACAGATCCGGGTTAATGGGTTTGTAGATATAATCAACGCCCCCGGTCCGGTATCCTTTGAAGATGATATCCTCATCGTAATCGTGTGCAGTGATAAAGATGATGGGAATATCTTTCAGCTTATCTCTTTCATAGATGATCGTTGCGGTTTCAAAACCATTCAGATCTGGCATTTGAACATCCATCAGAATGAGTGAAAAATCATGTTCGTTCAACAGTATCTTCAATGCCGCCCTTCCTGAGTTGGCCTTAACGATCGTGTAACTATCTTTCTCCAGAATTGCTTCGATGGAAAAAAGATTGTCTTCACGATCGTCTACAACCAGGATTTTTATATCAGACTTAGGCGGATGTTTGGTGTTTGGCTTCATCATTTCTTATTTGTATAGCCAGATTCGCATCAACGAAAGAAGCTGATCTATTTTAACCGGTTTAGTGATATAATCAGATGCACCTGCCTCGATACATTTTTCACGATCTCCTTTCATCGCTTTCGCCGTTACGGCAATGATGGGAAGGCTGGTGTTCTTATGTTCTCTTCTTATCTTCTGTGTGGTTTCATAGCCGTCCATTTCCGGCATCATGATATCCATCAGGACAATGTCAACATCTTTGTCATCTTCCAGGATCCGCATGGCTTCCTGGCCGCTTTCCGCAGTGATAGTGTTAATATTATATCTTTCGAATGCGGTGGTCAATGCAAAGAGGTTACGAACGTCGTCGTCTACAACGAGTACTTTCTTGTGTGTAAGGACATCGTTTTTCGAGCGAAGGTTCTCGATCAGTTTCTGATGTTCGGGCACCAGTTTTTTATGATCAATATGCAGCAGCAGAACGATCTCATCCAGTAACAGGTCTAGGGAGTTAACATCTTTCAGCAGGATCCTGCTGGAGTATTGTTTCAGTTGTGTCCGCTCTTTCGAAGAGAAATCCCTGGCCGAATAGATCAGTACGGGTTGTGTTTTGCGGATCGCGGCGATTTCTGTTACGAGTTCAAGACCGCCAATGTCCGGTAACATATAATCTACGATTATTCCATCGTAAGCATTTTCCCTGATCTTTTGCAGAGCCTGCGTTCCAGAACCGACGATATCGATATAAATACCATTATTGTCGAGGATCTTTGCAATGCGTGATGAGTCTAGTTCATTGTCTTCAACTATGAGCAGTCTTTTTTGTTCGTCCTGTGCATAGACGGCAATATCGCTGAAGAGATGGTCAAGCGCTTCGGTTTTCAACGGTTTAAGGTGGAAGCTTTTCGCCCCGCGATGCATTGCCAGAAGGCGATTTTCTTCTCCAGAGATCAGGTGCACTGGTATGTGACGAAGCGAGATATCATTTTTGAACAGATCAAGGATACGCCAGCCGCTTGCGTCAGGGAGTTTTACGTCTAACGTGATCGCGGCAGGATTGTATTTGTTTACGAGATCGAACACTTGGCCAAAACTGGTGGCGATCACCGCCTTTAGATTCATCTCATGTGCCTTCTCGATCATGATCTTTCCGAATCGCAGATCGTCTTCGATCACAAGCACTACGCGGTCACCGGTATTGATATTGTTCCTGTCATCGCCCGTTTCATTGATGATCTCATTCATAGAATCGAGGTCCTTCGCTTCATTCACCTTCACTGTAGGCACTGATTGCAGGGTATTGGCGATCGCGGCTCCTTCAGCTAGTTTGTATTCACCAGCCTGCAGCAGACTGCTGGGCTTCTCGCGTTTTGCAATTGCCCCCGGATTATAATCGACAGGAAGGAAAAGCGTGAATGTACTTCCATGACCCGCTTCACTGATCAGCTCTATAGAACCGCCAAGCAGGTCGGCCAGACCACGGCTGATGGAAAGACCAAGCCCGGTGCCTCCATATTTCCGGCTTGTTGAACCTTCCGCCTGCTGGAATGCTTCGAAGACGATATTCTGTTTGTCTTTGCTGATCCCGATTCCTGTGTCTTTGATCTCAAATGCCACCACTTTACGTGCATTGTCAAGATTCGGGTTGCTGAGGCGCCATCCGCGTTCAGATTCATATATGCGGAACTGAACTTCTCCTTTTTCCGTGAATTTGAATGCATTCGAGAGAAGGTTCTTAAGGATCTGATTAAGCCTTTGCGCATCTGTTTCGAGGCTGGCAGGCAATTGCTCATCCAGGTCGATCTTGAAGCGAAGATTTTTGTTTTCAGATATATGCTTGAATGTTGTTTCCACAAAATTCGCCACATCACGGAAGGCGAGCTGTGTGAAGTCGGTAGAGATATAGCCGGATTCAATTTTAGAAAGATCAAGGATATCATTGATCAGCTGAATCAGGTCATCGCCGCAACTGTGAATTGTTTTTGCATAGCTGACCTGTTTGTCGGAAAGATTTCCTTCATGATTCTCGTAAAGCTGCTGTGCCAGGATCAATAATGAATTCAACGGGGTTCGCAGCTCATGTGACATGTTCGCCAGGAACTCCGATTTATATTTCGAAGTAAGCTGAAGCTGTTCTGCTTTTTCTTCGAGAGACAGTCTCGCTTCTTCCACTTCCTTGTTCTTTGTTTCCACTTCTTCTTTTTGTTTCGCAAGAAGGTGGGCTTTATCCTGAAGCTCTTCGTTCGTTCTTCTCAACTCATCCGTCAGCGATTGCGATTGTTCCAACAGGCTTTCAGTACGGGTGTTTGCTTCGATCGTATTCAATACGATACCGATACTTTCGGTCAGCTGGCTTAAGAAGTCAAGGTGAGTTTCACTGAACGGATCAAATGATGCCAGTTCGATTACCGCCTTGATCTCTTTTTCAAACAATACAGGAAGAACGATCAGGTTGACAGGGGAGGCCTTGCCTAACCCGGAACCGATCTTGATATAGTTTTTTGGAATATTGGTGAGAAGGATCCGTTCTTTCTCCAGTGCAACCTGGCCAACCAATCCTTCACCTAATGCAAATTCGCGTGATGATTCAACTTCTTCGCCAAATGCATAGGCTGCGAATAATTTGAGCGATTGATTTTTGGTGGCTTCATTTTGTGAAAGGATATAGAACATGCCTTTTTGTGCGTTCACCACCTGTGCCAATTCTGAGAGAATTCTTCGGGTTACCGTATTCAGGTCTTTCTGTCCCTGCAGCATCTGTGTGAACTTGGCAAGGTTTGATTTCAACCAATCCTGTTCCTGGTTACGCAGTGTTGTCTGTTTCAGGTTAGCGATCATCTGGTTGATTGTATCTTTCAATTCTTCCACCTCGCCCTTCGCCTGTACAAGGATCATCTGCGTAAGGTCACCTTTGGTTACCGCGGAGGCCACTTCGGAGATAGAACGTACCTGCGTGGTAAGGTTCTCTGCGAGCTGGTTTACGTTTTCCGTCAGGTTCTTCCAGATCCCGGATGCGCCGGGAACGTTTGCCTGACCACCGAGTCTTCCTTCAACGCCCACCTCACGGGCAACAGTCGTTACCTGGTCGGCAAACACCGCCAGCGTATCGATCATTTCGTTGATGGTATCGATCAGTTGAGCCACCTCACCACGTGAGACGATCGACAGTTTTTGTTTCAGGTTACCGGTTGCCACCGCTGTTACAACTTTCGCGATACCACGTACCTGGTTGGTAAGGTTGGAGGCCATCATGTTCACAGAGTCGGTCAGATCTTTCCATGTACCGGCCACACCCTGTACTTCTGCCTGACCACCGAGTTTACCATCGGTACCTACTTCACGTGCCACACGTGTCACTTCATAGGCGAAGGAGTTAAGCTGATCCACCATTGTATTGATGGTGTTCTTCAGATCGAAGATCTCGCCTTTTACGTCGATGGTTACTTTCTTGGTGAGGTCACCCGATGCCACGGCCTTCGTCACTTCCGCAATGTTACGCACCTGGTCGGTCAGGTTACCGGTCATCTGGTTTACGGAATCCGTCAGATCCTTCCATGTACCGGCAACGCCTGGTACGAATGCCTGTCCACCGAGTTTACCATCTGTACCCACCTCACGCGCCACACGCGTCACTTCCGATGCAAAGGCGCGAAGCTGATCCACCATCGTGTTCAGCGTTTCTTTCAGTTGAAGGATCTCACCGCGTACGTCCACGGTGATCTTCCTTGACATATCACCGTTCGCCACGGCGATCGCCACTTCCGCGATATTACGCACCTGGTTGGTAAGGTTCGATGCCATCTGGTTCACGGAGTCTGTTAAGTCCTTCCATGTACCAGCCACACCGGGCACGTTTGCCTGTCCACCGAGTTTACCTTCGGTACCTACTTCACGCGCCACACGCGTTACTTCCGATGCGAAACCACGAAGCTGTTCCACCATCGTATTGATCGTATTCTTTAATTCGAGGATCTCACCTTTTACATCCACTTCGATCTTCCGCGACAAGTCACCGTTTGCCACCGCGGTGGTTACTTCGGCGATGTTACGTACCTGGGAAGTAAGGTTCGATGCCATTTTATTTACGGAGTCGGTCAGGTCTTTCCAAAGGCCTTCCACGCCGGGTACATCCGCCTGACCGCCGAGCTGTCCTTCAGAACCCACTTCACGCGCCACACGGAATACTTCGGAACCGAATGAGTTCAGCTGATCCACCATCGTATTGATCGTATTCTTCAACTCAAGGATCTCACCTTTTACATCCACGGTGATCTTACGGGAAAGATCACCTTTTGCCACGGCTGTTGTTACTTCCGCGATGTTACGCACCTGCGCCGTAAGGTTCGAACCCATCTGGTTTACCGAGTCAGTCAGATCCTTCCATGTACCACCCACACCCTGTACCTTCGCCTGTCCACCGAGTTTACCTTCGGTACCTACTTCAAGCGCCACACGCGTTACTTCCGAAGCGAAGGAGTTGAGCTGATCCACCATCGTATTGATCGTGTTCTTCAGCTCGAGGATCTCACCGGCTACGTTAACGGTAATTTTTTTAGAAAGGTCACCGGTTGCAACGGCAGTGGTTACATCAGCGATATTACGTACCTGTGCGGTAAGATTGGAGGCCATCTGATTCACCGATTCGGTAAGGTCCTTCCAGGTACCACCCACGTCCTGCACTTTTGCCTGTCCGCCCAATTTACCTTCGGTACCTACTTCAAGCGCCACCCGCGTTACTTCGGAGGCGAAGGAGTTCAACTGATCCACCATGGTGTTAATGGTGTTCTTCAACTCGAGGATCTCACCTTTTACATCCACGGTGATCTTCCTGGAAAGGTCACCTTTTGCTACCGCGGTGGTTACTTCCGCGATGTTCCGCACCTGCGCGGTAAGGTTTGATCCCATCTGGTTTACAGAGTCGGTCAGATCTTTCCATACGCCACCGATCCCTTTTACGGTTGCCTGCCCACCGAGTTTACCTTCTGAACCAACTTCCCTTGCCACACGCGTTACTTCCGCGGAGAAGGAGTTGAGCTGGTCCACCATTGTATTGATCGTATTCTTTAATTCGAGGATCTCACCTTTTACATCCACGGTGATCTTTCTGGAAAGGTCACCACGCGCCACGGCCGTTGTTACTTCCGCGATGTTACGTACCTGCCCGGTAAGGTTGGAGGCCATCTGGTTTACAGAATCCGTTAAGTCTTTCCAGGTACCGGCCACACCTTTCACTTCTGCCTGCCCGCCCAGTTTACCGTCGGTACCTACTTCACGGGCCACACGCGTTACTTCGGAAGAGAAGGAGTTGAGCTGATCCACCATCGTGTTGATGGTGTTTTTCAGTTCGAGGATCTCTCCCTGTACATCCACCGTGATCTTTTTACGGAGATCACCTTTTGCCACGGCAGTTGTTACCTCGGCAATATTACGCACCTGAGCGGTAAGGTTACCGGCCATCTGGTTTACGGAGTCCGTTAAGTCTTTCCATACACCAGCCACACCTTTTACTTTCGCCTGTCCGCCGAGTTTACCTTCTGAACCCACTTCACGCGCCACACGCGTTACTTCCATGGAGAAGAGGTTCAGCTGTTTCACCATGTCATTCACCTCCGCGGCGATCTTGGCGAACTCTCCCTGCAGTACGTGATCCCCGATCTTTAATGGCATTTCCTGTGAGAGGTTTCCTTTTGCCACGGAGCTGATCACGTGAGCGATCTCAATAGTCGGGTGAACAAGATCAGAGATAAGTGTATTAATAGCGGAAACGCTCGTGGCCCATGATCCGCGTGCGGTACGGGGAAGTTCCACCCGGTGATTCAGATGCCCTTGTTTTCCGATCGTATTTCTTGCGAGGGTAAGTTCTTCAACCAATGTTTCATTAAGAGAGATGATCTCATTTAACGTGTCGCAGATCTTTCCTGACATTCCTACCTGGTCGATAGGCATACGCACGCTGAAGTTGCCGGAACGCACTTCTGCAAGTATTTTTAACAGCAGACGTTCGTCCAGTTCATCTGTTGATGAAAGCTGTTCGGTTTCACTAACTTGTTTTTCTTTGATTTTCTTTTGAGATCCGTTTCCGTTGGAAGATGGTTTTTCATCGGCAAAACCTACCGGTACGGCCGAAGGCAGTGAGTTTGGTTTTTTTTTCATCCGGGTTTATTTCGGTTATGGAGTTTATTGCGACAAATAAAATTGCAGAGTGGGTGTAATGGGACTTAAATAAATCTTAACTTTCGCGAACCTTAAGAAGCATTAAAAACTGTGCCAATAAAAACCGGAATCAACAACCGATCGATCATTTTCGGAGAGGATGATATCGACGACATCGATCTGCTGAGAGAAATATTTGCAACAATAGACAATTCCTTTTCGCTTTTATTTATCGATAAAGGAAGGGCGCTCATCAACACACTGGAATCGCTGTCCGATGATGAATTACCCTGTTTGCTGGTGCTGGATTACAATATGCCGGAATTGAACGGCGCTGAGATCCTGACCGAGTTGAAAAAGCAGGAGCGTTTTTCGCGGATCCCCAAGGTGATATGGAGTACTTCAGGGTCGGATACTTATAAGAAAAAATGCCTTGAACTTGGTGCCGTCGACTACCTGATCAAACCGGTGAATGTGAAGGATTATAAAGAGACCGTTCGTCAGATGCTTTCTTTCAGCCAAGGCGGGTAAGTTCAGAAGGAGGAGTGAAGCAGGCTCATCGATAATGGTTTTTCCCAAACCGTTACCTGCGGATATTCAGCAAAAATCTCTTCCCCTTTGTAGTGTGCGCTTGCGAGATAAAGCCGTAAGTGTGGATTTTTTTCTACAATCGCGTCTACATGTTCCCATCCTTTTCCGTCAGGAAGATTGTTATCAAGAAATAATATGTCCGGCTTCACCTGTTCCAATTGATCTAACCCCTCATTAAGGGTATATGCTAAAAACACATCGTAGTTCTTCTTCGTAAAAAAATTCTTCATCAACAGACAGAAATCTGTTTCATCATCAACAAATAAAACTTTTAATTTTAGCATCACCAGAATTTAAGGATAAAATTAATGCTTCCCGGAAACTCAACACCAGCCACTATACCTCTACAACTTTTCTTTTGCTATAACAGACCGCAGAAAGATATATTGTATACCAATACGTCCATAAAAAAATATTTTGAGGTGGTGGCGGATGAACAGCAAACGGCGCTATTCCTTCATTCCGGCTGGATCGAAGCGTTGCAGCTTACCGGAGACAGAGAGCACAGTTTTACGTTCACTGAAACGAATGGCAAAAATTACAGTTGCAGGGTAAGATCCGTTACAAACCTTACTGGTAGCGGTTTTGATGAACTCCTTTTTTGCGAAGTGACTTGTCTTCACCATCACGGAAAAGCCGCTGATAAGGAATTTGAAGAGCTGATCAATCTGGCATCTCATGACCTTGATGCGCCACTTCGAAAGCTCGGAGTGTTGATAGAAAGGCTCACGGGTAAGATAGATCCGTCCGGCGAAGGGGCGGCATTTGTGCCGCGTATAGAAGCCAATATCAGGGATATGCGTGCAATGATCGATGGGCTGACAAAGCTTGCAAGTGTTAACATACCTGGTCCAAAAGAAGAAATTTACCTGGGTGAACTGGTGAAGGAGTTGATCGCGGAATGCCGCAGAAAGCACCCGGGAAAGAGCATCACACTGGAGATAAATTCCCTCCCGCCGCTCAAAGGCGATGTGCTTTCCATCCGGATGTTATTCACTAACCTGCTGGAAAATGCAGTTATCTTTTCTCAAAATGAACAAGCGTTCATTCAAGTTTCAGCCGTGCAAGCGTCAATCGAAGAGATGAAATTTCACTCGCTGCAGAATGGCATCAAATTTTATAAGATCACTGTCCAGGATCATGGAATTGGTTTTAACCGGCAGGATGCGGAAAAGATCTTCAGGCCGTTTGTGCGATTGCATGGGAAATCTGCCTATCCGGGGAGCGGTCTCGGACTGGCAGTTTGTAAGAAGATTGTAGAAAACCATCAGGGGTTGATATATGCTGATGCAACTGAAAATGAAGGAGCGCGATTTATCTTATTTTTACCTCAAAGCCTTAATTAATGCTTAGCACGAGAGAATTCAAAATTGTTATTGTCGATGATGATGAAGACGATTTTTTCATTATCTCCGATTACATTAAGGCGATTGAAGGCGGCCGTTTTGCGATTGAATGGTGTAATGACTATAATTCCGCGATAGAGATCATCCGTCAACGCTCAAGCGATATTTATTTTGTGGATTATCGCCTGGGTAATTACACAGGTCTTGATCTGCTACAGGCGGCGCAGGAAGAAGGTTTTGACGATCCGTTTGTGATCCTTACCGGAAAAGGCAACAAGGTCATCGATATCAAAGCGATGGAAAGTGGCGCTACTGATTACCTGGTCAAGTCTGAATTGACGACCGAAAAGCTGGAACGTTGTATCCGCTATTCACTTGTTCGTGCCGGTGATCTGAAAGAACTGAAAGCGCGGGAAAACAAATACCGGAACCTTTTTGAAACATCGAAGGACGCGGTTTTTATTGCAGACGAAGCGCTGAACTTTCGTGAAGTGAACCGGGCTGCCACTGGTTTGTTCAAATTGGGCAGCGAGGACCTGATGGATTTTAACCTGTTGGAATTCATCAAAACTGAAGCATCAAAAGACCGTGTGCTGAAGTTGTTCTCAGAAAAACAGAATTTCCATGACCTGGAAATAGAAATGGAGGATGCAGAAAAAGAAAAGAAGGCCTGCCTGCTTTCACTTGCTTTTTCGAAGGATAATGAAGACAAGCCCGTTGTGCATGGGATCTTGCACGATATTTCCGGCATCAAAAAAGCAGAGCTTGCGAACCTGCAGGCGCATAAGCTGGCAATGAATGAGCGGCTGATGCGTACACTTGCACATGAGATCAGAAATCCACTGAACAATATCAGTCTGTCGATCGAGCATTTCTCCATGCCGCTCGACAGTGAGGAAGAGAAGACCTCTTTAATGGAGATCATGAAACGGAATTGTACACGGATCAATCATATCATTACAGAACTGCTGGACCTTACAAAACCGCTTGAACTGACTTTCCAGCCACATAGTTTGCAGGAGATCCTTGATGAAAGCATTCAAATGATCGCAGACAGGATGAATCTTCAAAAGATCTATCTCAATAAAGTTTATCCGGATACGGAAGTTGTGATCCCCGCCAACAAAGCGAAGCTGGTGATCGCATTCACCAATATCCTGATCAATGCCGTTGAAGCAATGGAATCCGGCAAAGGCGAATTAACGGTGACGATCAATGGAAGCGGCAACCACGTATCCGTATTGATTGCGGATAATGGTGCCGGTATTCCGCAGGAGCATCTGTCAAGATTATTCGAGCCATTTTTTACCCTGAAGAAAAACGGGGTAGGGTTGGGGCTGTCTGTTTCTTATTCGATCATTCAGTCACATAATGCGGCAATTGATGTCAGAAGTGAGTTGCAGAGCGGTACGCAATTTCATATAGTTTTCAATCGCAGCCAGGAGTAGGACCAGAGGGAAAAGAGGAAGAGATATATGAATAGGAGTTTATGTAGTCAGGTCTCAAGTTTCAAAAGTGCTATGTAAGGGTCTCCCTCCAGTCCAAGCAATGTTGCGAATGCCGGTTCTGTTTTTAAGCCTTTTTCTTTCAGGCGGATTATTTCCTTTCTGAAGTGTTCTCCTTTTTCATTTAGCAGCTTGTTTTCGATCAGCAGGTGGCGATAGCCCATTTGTTCATTGCTTGCAATGGCTTGTCCGAATATTTCTACTGGAAAGCCTTCAAGCATAAAGCTGCAGATTACAGACCGTTCTTCGCGGATACAAGTCTTACGCGATTCATACTGTTCCATGTCGCCGAAAGCCTGGAACAGATGATCGGTAAAAGCGTCTTCATTATTCCAGCAGCAAACGATATCCAGGTCGCTTCCTTCAATGTCAATGTTCAGGGGGATCGTGCCAACCAGCAGTGGCTGGAACTTCTCCAGCTTTTCCAATATGTGATAGGTGGTCAGAACCCTGAACGCCTGTTGCTGGCGGGTGGTTCCGTGCTGAAGGTAGCCGATATCTTCAAAATTTATGTCCATAACTGCTGGTAAAGATAGTATGCAGGGTCTTAAGGGAAGAGATCACCCGTGTTATTGATTAAATGATCCGGACCGAGGATGTAAAAGACGCGTTGCTGAACAAACTTCTTAAGAATAAAGGATATCGCTGGCTGGTACAACCGTTTACTCGCATCCCGCCGGCAAGCCGAGATGGAGGATCGATCATATCCTGTTTAACAAAAATGCTGCATCGAAGATCGTTCGCGATAGTACAGGCCCGGTCTAATCTTAAGCAAGTCTTAAATGAAAAAATTAAGTGATCATCTTCCTGTTATAACCAAAATGGCCATTGGAAAATAAGCTGCCTTGTACAAAGTCCGGATTAAAAGACAAGAGGCCGCCACCTTATTACCCCCCAGGTCCTTTGCGGAAATTTCGTGATTGCCACCACACTTCCTCCATCAGTTCTCTGCCGGAATAGTCATGAGCATAGGTACATGAGCCGCAAAGGAGCCGGGATAGTTATCTTGACAAAATACCATAATAGCTCGGTGTCCGATGGTCCAACGCATAGCAGTAGTATCTAAGCCTGGTATGACAGTGCTGTTTGCGGGAACAGGGGAGGTGCTATAATCATGGCAGATCAGCCACTGACCGTCGGCCATCCCTTCCACCGGAATATTCTTCCATTCACCGGTCTTTTCATCCTTATGCCGGATTAGCCCTGTTTCTCCTCTTCACTCCGTTCTAGCTTTGTGCTATCAAAAACGATAATTATGATAGCAATTACCGGAGCGAATGGAAATTTGGGGAAAGCAACACTGTTTTTCCTGCTCAAAGCAGCCAATCCTTCTGATCTTGTGGCCGTAGTAAGAGATCCTTCAAAAATGAATGAACTCTCTTCAAGCGGCATACAGATCCGGCAGGGCGATTATGAAAATGTATCATCTATGGAAGAAGCATTCGATGGTTGCGATACGATCATGCAGGTATCTTCCGCTGTGTACGGAGAACAGGCCGACAGGCAGGAGAAGAATGTTGTAAATGCTGCCGTCAACAGCGATGTTAAGCGTATTGTATATGTCAGCACATTGAATCCGGGAAAGGAGAAGCTTTTTCGGGCGGCCGTTACCTGCGGGGCTACAGAAAATGCGATCGCCGACGCCGGGCTTCAATACAGTTTTTTCAGGAATAGCATGTATATGGAAACCATCCCCCTTTTTGTCAGCAATGCATTAGCAGATGGGAAGATCTATTATCCGGCGGGAGAGGGCAGGATCAGTTATGCTTCCCGGATCGATATCGCGGAAGCGTTAGCCGGAGAACTTTTGCGTAAGAGGAGCGGCAATGAGATGTTTCATATCACTGGCGCCGAAGCGGCAGGCTTTGATACAGTGGCGGCATTGCTGAAATCTGAAAAGGGGCTGGACGGAGAATACACCAATATCCCAGATGATGCCTTTGCAGAAGTGCTGCTGGATCTGGGAATGAGCGAAGAGGAGATCAATTTTTACATTAGCATGGCGCAAAGTATCAAAGCAAACGAGTTTGCCGGTGTGCATGACGATCTGGAGAAATTACTGGGAAGAAAACGGAAAAGCCTGAAGGAATTCATCAGGGAGCTTTGAGCGGGGCTTAGATAGCGGAAGATTTATTCCGTGACCAGCTATCTGAGTTCTGAACGATGAACTCCCTCCAGCTCCATTACCAGGTCTTCACCATATGCAGTCGATGGCGTCTGATATCCTGGTTTGAAGTTTCCCCTCAGAATTTTCTGCGATACGAGCAACATGCTTGCTGCAGTAAGCTCGTATGCTTCCGGCGTTTGCATAACTGCTGTCACTGTTTCTCCTTTTGCGTTACTAACCTCTGCGCGGATCAGGCTTACTGACTTTGCCCGCATAGCGTCATCAGGGCCGGGTGATTGTTTATTGATGATCGCCCGGATAAGATTGCGCATAAATGAAGTCCGGAGTAACCAGTTGAACAATACCTGCCCTTTGTTAAAGAACCAGGCAGCTTTCGGAATGCCCGTGTAGCTATTGATATTGGGAATCCCTGTAGAGAAGTGAGCGGTTGAAACGTCGCCCCATGGAATACTCATTACAAAAAGATCTTTTGTTTTTCCATCAGCCGTAATGAATGGGACGGTCTTGCCCGTTTTGCCCACCGGTTCGTGCGTAATGATCCCGTTTTTTCTTATCGCACCAGGTTCGCCAAGTTTTAAGACAGTAGTGAGTGAAGTGCCACGCGAAAGTTTGCTTCCGGGAATGGCAAAAGCAATTTCAAGATGGGTGGCGTCCGGCAGTTTTTTCTTCAGCCAGAGCGCAAGACAGTCGGTTGGCACTACGTCAAATCCGGCGCCGGGCAGGAGCATGACGTTTTTTTCTTTCGCCGCCGCATCATAGCTTTTGATCTTTTCAAATACATCCAGATCTCCGTTAAGATCGATATAATGAGTGCCTGTTTGCAGACAGGCAGTGATCACCGGTTCAGCGGTATGATCGTATGGGCCGGCGCAATGCACTATCAGTCTAACCTCTTTCAGTGCGTTGATCAGGGCTGGCTGGTCGTTCAGGTCGAAGATCCGGAACGGCAGCCCCAGTTTTTGGGCAAGCGGCTCGATTGCCTCCTTCCGGCGCCCGGCGAGAATAGGTTTCAGCTGGTATTGTGAGGCAAATCGTGCGATCAGTTCTCCGGTATATCCGTTCGCGCCATATAGAAGGAAGCTTTCTTGCATGAGGCAAAATACAACTATTGTATCAATAGGCTTCGAATGATTGACTGTTGCAAAAACTCAGTGGCTCGAGTATGGTCATCAGATAAGTTGTTAGCCTTGGCGACACTCCGGCTTTTCCCTGATTTTAGAATGAAGCAGATCCTACTTGCTGCATCGAATAAAAAAATTGGAGCTAATTCCCCGAAATGTGTAATTATTTTCCTTTAGTAATAGCTTACTGTTGTTGCAAAGATCATTATGATGTCTGCAAAGACAGCAGCAGCGCGGTCTCTTTGAATTATCCATTTATTGCAAAAACCGGCAGATATTTTGGTAAATGCATAATGAAACTATTTTAATCCGTACTCTATTCTCTAAGATGATTTTAATCGAACAAATATGTTCTCAGTAACCTTTAACTATCGGGAATCTCAATACGAGGCATTGATCCGTATGGTGAAACAAAAAGAAGATCGTAAAGAATATCGCATCACGATCATGAATGGCGAACTGGAGGTTCAACTCTACGGCCATCATCTCCTCAAGGAAGAAAACGGCAAGCTGGATCTTTCCACTGCCGGAATACCGGAAAATATTGTTGAGCTGAAAACAACGATCGCAAAAGCGGTCGCGAACGACCGGCGAATGGCCGCTGATGTTCACGGGTAGAATCCTGCAAAAGCAATTGCCGCTTCATTGAAGAGTTTATTTTTCAATGAGGCGGCAATTGCTTACCTGTCGTGCTCTGCTCTGTTTATGAGTATTCGTATTCGCGGATCATTCGCGTAAGAAGTAGCACTCGAACCGGCTTCCTTCTCCCAGCTTACTGTAAGCTTTAATAAAACCATTATGCGCGTCCATGACCTTTTCACAGATGGCAAGGCCAATGCCTGATCCGCGGAAACGATCGGGATGAAGTTTGTCGAACATGTGAAAAATGCGCTGGCCCTGTTCTTCATCGAAACCGATGCCATTGTCGATAAAAGATATGCGGCAGAGTTTTTTAGGCGTTGTATGCTTTATTGCATTTCCGGCTTCAATGATGTCTGCTTCTACACGTACAACCGGTGTATTCTCCGGAGATTGGAATTTGATTGCGTTATCAAGCAGATGGAAGAACAGGAAGCCAAGCATTTCCCTGTTCCCATGAATGGCCGGAAGTTCATTGACTTCGATCACAGCACCTTTCTCTTTGATCTTTGCGCCAAGTTTTGAATCTTCCAGCACCGATTGGAAGACTTCATTCAGATCAACTTCTTCTGTTTTTTCAAGAATAGTATTTATTTCGGAAAGGGAAAGGATATCGTCGAGCAAGAGGTTTATGCGATTCAGTGATGATTGCATTTTCCTCAGCTTCGCTTTACTGTTATTGGATAATACATGACCGTCCGTGCGTGCAAGTTGTTCCAGACCTGTATAGATCATCTTGACAGGTTCTTTCAGATTCGTACCTGTGATACCTGTAAAGGTTGAAAGATCATTTGATACACGTTTTAGTTGGCGGTACTTGATTTCGAGCTCATCATTCAAGCGTTGCAGTTGTTGTTCTGCTTTGATCCGGTGCGATACATCATGCATTACATTCATTACTCCTACAACAGTACCCTCATTATTCTTTAATGGCAGAAAATGATTTTCATGGTGATGCCGGTTAAATGTATTCCTTTGGGCAGGTAAAAAGCTTTTCCATCCGTTAAATGCCTGGATGATGGCATTCATGGTTTCCCTGTCCTTTGATAATTGAGGCATGAGGTCCATGATCAACTGATTCATCGCTGCGGTCTTCGTAATGCCGGTCTGGTCAGCACTTGCATTATTCCAGGCAATAACCCTCCAGTCAGTATCAATGGCGAATACGCGATCAACACTGGAATCAATCAAAAGCTCCGCGAGATTTTTTTGCATCGAAGAAGTAGTGGCACTTTGCATACACATGTGAAAATTACATTGTCTTTCAGCAATAATATCGCCAAACGGTGGAGGAGTGAAGGTTTTACAGGGAAACACCTATTTCGTTGCCGGTAATCCTCACTGATGGCCAGCGTCCCCCTGCCCGAAAGAGTAAAGCCTGCATTCTCTTCCTATCGACGGGATCAGCATCGATACAACAGCTTGCCCGGTGAACGGTCAACGGACAACGATTCTTACCTTTGCGGCATGGATTACTTCAAACAGCTTTCGGATCTATTACGAACGGAGGAACAGGCAGACAGGTTGGCTTACAGGCAATTAACAGAATCCAGTTCATTGGGCGCCAAGCGTGCAAATGGCCTTTCCTGGTACCCGATCGTGATCCGGGATACCGAGATGGGAGCCGGGGACTATCTGACCGTAGAGATGGAGCGAACGAACAATTTTGAGGTGGCTCACCTTTTCCGGTTTGGGGCGTCTGTTGAACTTTTCTCTAACCGGGACCCAAAGGAGTACCGGGTAGAAGGGGTAGTTACCTACCAGGGAGGAAATAAGATGAAGATATCGTTGCGCACAGATGAACTGCCCGATTGGTCGAGAGAGGCCAGCTGGGTGTAAACCTGCTTTTTGATGATAATAGCTACGACGAGATGAAATCCGCCATCCGGGAGGCAGGGCGGCGATTGGATAAAAAGGAGGATGACCTGCTGATCCGCGTTCTGACAGGGGATAAACAACCGACATTTTATGAAGATCAGCCGCAATTCGATTCCCAACGGTTGAATCCATCTCAGACCCAGGCAGTGAAAAAGATCCTTGCGGCAAATGAGCTGGCGATCGTACACGGGCCTCCCGGCACCGGAAAAACTACCACGCTGGTGGAAGCGATCAAAGCTTTATATGCCCAAACAAACCAGCAACTGCTGGTAGTGGCTCCAAGTAATGCTGCCGTTGACCTGTTAAGTGAAAAATTATCTGATAACGGAATGACAGTAGTGCGTGTAGGAAACCCTGCGCGTATTTCGGAAAAACTCTTTTCGCTGACAGTTGATCAGCAAATGGCGGAACACGCTCAGATGAAGCAGGTTAAAAAGCTTAAAAAGCGTGCAAATGAGTTCAGGGAGATGGCTTATAAGTACAAACGGAATTTTGGGAAAGCAGAGCGCGATCAGCGAAAGAGTTTATTTGAAGAAGCAAGGAATATCCTGAAAGAAGCCGGCAATACAGAGCAATACATATTAAATGACCTTCTATCCAGGGCACAGGTGATCACCGCGACGCTGGTCGGAGCTAATCATTACACGATCCGCGACCGTCGTTTTCACACGGTGGTGATCGATGAAGCGGGTCAGGCCCTGGAACCAGCCTGCTGGATCCCCGTCTTAAAAGCCAAAAAACTGGTAATGGCCGGTGATCATCATCAGCTTGCTCCAACGGTCAAATCTGAACAGGCTGCCAAAGATGGGTTAAGCCGTACGCTGATGGAAAAGAATGTTCAACTTCATCCAGACGCCGTTGCATTGCTTGAAGAACAATACCGGATGAACCGTGCGATCATGGGGTATTCTTCTTCCGTATTTTACCAGAACCGTTTGTCGGCGCACCAGTCTGTTGCAGATCATGTGTTGTTTGAGTCTGACAATCCGCTTGTGTTCATTGACACCGCCGGCTGTGGATTTGAAGAGAAAGTTGAGGGCACCAGCACATATAATCCGGAAGAAGCGGCATTCGTTTTTACGCACCTGAGGCAGATGATCCCATTACTTGAAACGCACTATTCACCGGGAGAATTCCCCACCATTGCGATCATTTCTCCTTACAAGCAACAGGTAGATACACTTAAATCATTATTGCTGCAGTCTCCCGATCTGCTGGCTTATGGAGATAAGATCGCTGTGAACACCATTGATAGTTTCCAGGGGCAGGAAAGGGATATGGTATACATCAGCATGACGAGAAGCAATACAGAGAACAGGATCGGTTTTCTGTCAGATATCCGAAGAATGAATGTGGCCATGACCCGCGCAAAGAAGAAACTGGTTATTGTAGGTGACAGCGGTACTCTCGCCCGGCTTCCATTTTATGCAGATTTTATTACGTACGCAGAAAGGCTGAATGCTTATGAAAGTGCCTGGGGATACATGAGCTAGGATTCAGAAGATGTTGAATAACAGAATAGCGGAAGCATTCATAAGTAAAAATTGATCATACTGCCTGTGCTATTGAATAACCAGTTAAAGCATAATGATGGACGTTTTTACTCTTTTCATTACAAACGGGACTGATCGCCGATCACCTGTCTGCAACAGCTGTGGAAAAAATAAACTGATCAATCCGATTAAATTTGGGTGAACATAGGGCTGGGCAATCAGAATAGTGATATTTTTGCGGCTCAAACACGAGCTTCCATGTTTAGCGATTTGTCCACTCTTCAACCTACCAAGAGGTTTTCCAACAGGGTTGAGAATTATGTGAGATACAGACCTTCTTATCCTGCCGCCATCGTTCCGTTTCTTGAACAGAGACTGGGTTTATTGAAAGACCAACGTATTGTAGACGTTGGTTGCGGTACAGGTCTTTTTGCGGAAATTTTATTAAAGCAGGGGTATAATGTGATCGGCATTGAGCCGAATGAGGAGATGCGTGCTGCCGGAGACAAACGCCTCAGTCTGTATCCGGGCTTTACCAGTCGCAGACATCGCGCGGAACAAACCGGATTGCGTCATGAAAGTGTCGACCTGATCACTGTAGCACAGGCGTTTCACTGGATGGATCCCGAAAGAACGAAGAAAGAATTTGAAAGGATCCTGAAGCCGGATGGACATATAGTGCTTGCCTGGAATCTCCGGAAGAAGAGTTCCGTCTTTATGGATTCATATCAGAAATTGAAAGAAGAATTCGCGATGGAACCCCAGGTGCTTGATAAAGTTTCTGAAGAAGAGATCAGGGAGTTTTTCTTTCCACGTCAAACAAACATCGATCACTTTGATAATGTACAGATGCTCGATTTTGATTCATTAAAAGGGCAGCTTCTTTCGTCCTCTTATATCCCTCTGCCGGATCATGAATCTTATGATGCGATGATCTCGAGGTTGATCCAGTTATTTGTAGCGCATAATGAAAACGGATTTGTAAAGATGGAGTATGAAACAAAACTTTATTGGATCTGATTCTTCCTATAAAATAAAATGGCCCCGGATCATCCGGGGCCATTTTATTTATGTTAAGGCGAAGATCAATTTCAGGTAGATGGTGCATTTACTCCCTTGACAATTGCGAGTGATGCAAAGTCTTTCAGCATGATCGACTCAGAAGCAGCCTGATTGATCATAAACCAGTTTTCAAGAACTGTAGTGTAAAGTGAACGGAAATCGTGCTGCATTGCTATATTGTCTTTTGCGGTAGCTGCAGCGGTTATCGGAGGATTAGTGCCGATAATACCAGGTTGCACACTATTGCCAAAGAGGAGGACCGGGGCCGCGGCTCCATGGTCGGTACCACCACTCGCATTTGATTTAATTCGACGGCCAAACTCGGAGAACGTCATCCCCAGTACGCGGTCCGCAACTCCCAGTTCCTGCAGGTCAACCATAAAAACATTGATCGCTTCAGAAAGCCTTTCCAGCAATCTTGCATGCGCGCCAATAGTGGTGTCCTTTGCATCAGTCTGTCTGGCATGTGTATCAAATCCACCCATGTTAACCATGTACACTTTCGTTTTTAATCCACCCGCGATCAGCCTCGAAACGATCTTCAACTGATCAGCCAGCGGGTTTTTCCCCTGCGCAGGGTAGAGGGACGACTGTGTTTTTATTTTCTGAGCTGCATTTTTGATCACAGTAGCATACTTGTCAGTCACCATGGACATCTCCCGTATATACGCCAGTTGATCCCCTGCACGCGAAGAAGCGGATGAAGATGTATTTACATTGTTAAGCAACGCATAAAAACTTGATGGATTGGTGATGGCCATTCCCATACTGGTGACCGGTCCCTGGAATGCCGGAGATATAATTCCACCTACCTGGATCGCCAGCGGATCAGTCATATTGTTATTCGGATACCCTGCTGGAAAACCAGGGAATTCGTTATTCAGAAATCTCCCCGCCCAGCCGGAATCAAGTGTCTTGTCGGAATCAGAACCCGTCAACCAGATATCAGTAGCACGGAAATGGGAGAAATTTGGATTGGGATAACTAACCGCCTGTACAATAGAAACCTTTCCTTCATTGAACATATGCTGGATATGCGTCATCGCGGGATTAAGACCTGTTTGATCAAAGCCATTCAGACGTAAGATCTTTTCCTGCGGGATAGCGATATTGGTACGCGCAGCATAATAAGCATCATACAGATCGATCGGGATAACAGTATTCAGGCCATCATTACCGCCATTCAGTTGCACCAGTACCAGTACACGCCCATTGTCCTCTGCAGCACTGATGCCCTGCAGTAATGGCGATTTTGCCCACGCATTTAATGACCAGCCATCGAGGATAGCAGGCAATGCTATGGCGGGCAGTGTGTGTTTCAAAAAATCCCTTCTTTTCATCGTCCGGGTTTTAGTTAAATGAACGGCGTCAGCAAAGCTGATACTCAGGTCTGTTCATTAAATATTTATAGAGCGATTTCAATCGTTTGGTAACCTGGTCAGTATTTTTCTTGTCATCCGGTTTTGCCAGGTATGCATTCCAGATATCTGTCCAGTAGTGATCAGACTGCATGCCTGTCAGACCAGATAGCAGGATGCTGCTTTTGATAAACGTTTTCTCCGTCACGGCGAGATCCATATTGTACAGCCGCCTGATCGCATCGCTGATCAGCTTGTCCGGATCTGCAGGAGTCGGGAGGGTTTTAGTGAACGCGATCGTATCGATCACCACTTTTGTCTCATTCTTCGCAAAACCATTATTGATCATACGATCTGAATACTGGTTACGGCGGGGCAGGGAGTCCGAGCTGATCCAAAGTTTGTCATACTGCGGCTCCTGGTAGTATGGCTGCCATCCTGCAACATTGGGAGGATCACCAATATTTTGCTGCATGGCGGTCGCCTGATTTCTGACCTGCTCCCAAAGTCCATATTGGTCAATAAAGTTCCCTGCATCCGGGAAGCTGATCTTGTATTCCCTGCAAAGGCCGATGGTAAAATCCAGCGGGCTTTTGATCACCGCATTAAAATTTGCGGGATCAAAGAAATGTTTGCTGCTGAGTAAGGCTTCCAGTACAGGCTTGATCTCATAATCGTTTTTACGGAAAATCGCGGCCAAAGGCTCGATCACATTTTTTTCAGTAATTGCATCGATGCTGTGATAAACAAAAAAGCGGTATAGTTTACGGCAAATGAATCGGGAAACTTCCTGTTGCGCAAATATCATGTTCAGCAGATCATCTGTTTCTTCAGCACCTGGCGCACCTTTTTTCCCCTGGATCACCGTGTTATTATAAAACGCTGAAAACTGCTTGTCGCTTTCATCATGCCGGTTTGCGTCGAACACAGTTGTGTAGGTCTTGTTTTCAAACCGGTAACCAGTCAGCACGCGTGCGGCAGCTTTCACATCATTTTCCGTATAGCGGGATTCCGGTCCTTTGCCGATCGTAAAAAGTTCCTGTAGTTCACGGCCGTAGTTCTCATCAGGAGCTTTTTTTGTGCTCACTGCACCATTAAGATATTTAAGCATGGCCGGGTCGATCGTCACGTCCTTTACCATAGCCTTGAAATTTCCAAGTGCATGACGGCGGAGCATTACGTTATGCTGGTAGAGATAACGTGCATTGTCGACGATGGTTGCCTGCGTTGCAAAATGATTGTGCCAGAAAACAACCATCTTTTCCCTGAGTGTGGATTGCTGGTTCAGCATCAGGCCGATCCACCAGTTCTTCAGGGAGTTCCTTCTCCGGCCACTATTTTTCCCATTAAAGGTGGTGGAGTTGATCCATGTCTGACCTGCAGGAATTTCTTCATCGAAGAAATAATTTTCTTCTTCTTTTTTCGAATCAGGATCGTTGTAATTATTTACGGGTGGAGCAGGCTCCTTTTCTTCCGTGTAAAGAAGTTCATGTATGATCTTTTTCAATTTCTTTCCTTTGAAATGATCAATATCATTGGGGCTGGCTCCAAAAGTTACCCTCTTAAGCAGATGCATAAGCTGATCATTGGAGAGTTTACCCTTATAAGCATCGAGGCCTGAGCTAACTGTGTCAAGATCAGCAGCATAATTCCACTCGATTCCTTTCTCTTTTTTTACCCGATGAAAGAATGATCTTCTGTCCATACCAATGGATTAAAGCCTAATTCAGAAAAAAGGGTGCCACTTTCTGATTATCCGTAAAATTTAATGGGAAATGGTGTTAAACGGGGGTTAATGAGAGAGATGGGGATGATGACGGATCGCAAGCTGCAGAGAGTCATTTCTGCAAGAAAGCAGCTGCTGATCGTTCTGAAAGTATTGACTTATAAAACGACCGTCCGCGGTCTGCGGGCGGTCGTCTGCGATCTGATTATTATTAGCCCTTCACTGGTGGTTCACCATCCGGGCGAACGATCATCCTCAATGTCTGGTCCCTTGTAAAGTATGCGCTTGTCCAATTGTAAAGCGTTCTGATCTTATTGCGATAATTGATCAGGGAGATCAGGTGAATGAACAGCCACATCAGCCATGCAATAAACCCTTTGAAATGCAATTTGGGTTTTGGGATGTCCGCCACTGCTTTATTCCAACCAATGATGGCCATTGTGCCCTTGTCATTATACCTGAAAGCTTTCTGGGGCTTACCGGTTACGGATGCTGCAAAGTTCTTCGCCAGCAGTTTGCCTTGCTGAATAGCGACCTGGGCAACTTGCGGATGTCCGTTGGGAAAAGCCTTGTCTGTTGATTGCAAACAGGTATCTCCGATCGCATAAACGTTGGAAAAACCTGAAACGAGATTATGTTCATCAACGATCAGTCTGCGTCCGCGACCATATGATTCCTGTGGGATACCTTCGAATACTGAACCTGTTACCCCGGCTGCCCATACAAGGGTTTTTGTTGCAACCGTATCGCCGTTGGCGAAAGTGACGATATCATCTTTGTAATCTTTGACCTGCGAGTTGAGTTTCACTTCAACGCCCATTTTTGTAAGTGCGTTCAGTGTATCTACCTGGGATTTCTCGCTCATCGGAGCAAGCAATTTTGGACCGCCATCAACAAGGTAGATATGCGATTCGAAACCTTTACCGCTCAGTTCAGGATAATCTTTCGGAATGACCTTCTTCTTCATTTCAGCCAGCACGCCGGATACTTCCACTCCTGTTGGACCACCTCCTGCGATCACGATGGTGAGCAGTTTATCACGTTCAACAGGATCCGTCGTTCTTGTAGCCTGCTCCATCCGTTGAAGAAAGTAGTTGCGTAATTCAAGTGCGTCATTTACCGTTTTCATCGGCAAGGCATTCTGCCTGACGTTTTCCATTCCAAAAAAATTGGTCTCCGCACCTACCGCAAAAACAACATGGTCGTAACTCAGTTCCCCATTTGAAAGCACTACTTTATTTTCCGTTGGCTTCAGTTGTTTAAACTCTCCCATGCGGAATGTGACATTCTTTTTACCCCGTAAAAATCTCCTGAAAGGGTAACAGATACTCGAAGTTTCGAGATAACTGGTTGCAACCTGGTAAAGCAGGGGAGGAAAGAAATTGTAGTTATTACGATCTACTAAAGTAACAGAGAAGTCCTTGTTGTTGGCGAGACTTTTTGCGAGATTTATGCCCGCAAAACCGCCACCAATGATAACAATATGCTGCATACAAACATCTTTAATTTGCCAGCGCCGTTGCCGGCGATGCAAAGTTAGTTGATTTAATGACCTGCATGTATCAGATATGAAGTTTGTTTATGTTTTTCACATTTCTTAAAACATGTTTGTCACCATCGGGTCAAAGGTATCGGCACGGGAGATTTGCGAAAATTGATAAATGCAGGTAACAGTTGTACAATTCCCGTGCCCGGACGATCAAGGCTGCGGAGCAGGCTGACGGAAATGTAAGCATTAGCGCAGGATAAACCTTTTCTACAGCGGATTGTTGTCTTTGTATAATGGAAGATCGCTCAACTTATCACCCAGCTGATCCTCCTGCATCCAGATGCCGCGGCTGTCTGCTTCCTGGCGTACCTGGTGGACTTCTTTCTCGATCTCCGTTAGGGGAATTGACTTATGCCGCTTTTCCTGCGGCGGATTAAGTTTCTCTGATTTTTCAAATTCGATCACCGCTGCGAGGATCTCTGGCGGCAGTTCCGCCTCTGCTTTATATGCAAGCTGGATGAATTGGCGGGCAAAAAAACTGTCCACCTGTATTCTTCTTTTTGAAAGATGCGCAAATCTGCCAAGCATACTGCAGATCGTATTGCGGTCTTCCGGAGTCAGCTCCTGTGCAAATTCATATTCTTCGATCTTGCGGAGATGGAGTAGCACTGGTTCGATGGTGTCTGTCGATATGATATATACAGTATGATCGGCAAAACGGTGTACGAATTGCGTCAGGCTGTCAAGCGACGCAGAGGGAACCGCAAAATAAATATCAGATCTTACGCCGGACTGTTTGGCGTATTTGATCGCCTTCTCTGCCTGATCCTTCAGGTAAGACGGGAAATTACCCGGATCTTCACCTGCAGGGCTTTTCGCATCAATGATCACAAACTCATTGCAAATAGAAATCGTATTGTCTGGTATACCGCGAAAAGGAGGTTTGTCTATATAGTCTATCGTATGACGCTGGCAGACGGTTTTGATCGCAGATCTCACCCGCTGCTCATGCTGGTTCCAGCTTTCTTTCAACAAGCGCAGCTTATCTATCGCCGTCTGTTGCTGTACTTCCAACTCAGAGAGACGTTCATTCCGGATCCTTGTTTCGATCTGCGTCAGCGACTGAATGGCTTTGCCATGTTCATGCTGCCTGATCTCTTCAGCAGCAAGAAGGGTGTTATGTTGCTGCTTAACCTGTTCCATTTCGCGCTGTAAAGAGAAAAAACTTTCTTTCCAGTGCGCTACTTCGGAAACAAGTTCATCTTTTCTTGCTCCCAGCGTCTGGTTCTCCTGCTTTTGCAATTGTGCCGCCTGCTGCGCAAGGATCAGTTTCTTTTCCTGTTCTTTCACGACTGTTTCGTTGGAATAAAGATCCCTGTCCGCCAACACGAGCTGATCCCTCACTTTTTTCCAGTGAAAAAGCCTGTCCCAGAACCCAATCGTCCTGATTGTTTCCAGCAAATGTTTTAGATGATCGAATTGTGCCATTAAGGGTGTAAGATACTAAAAATATTAGCCAGGCGGAACAGGAGAAAAGGGAGCTTCATTCTGAGGGATATTCAGGGGGGAATTAATGTTTCATGATTTGCCTCTTCTGCTAAAGCTTCTTCCGCATTAGTTGTTGGTAATACTGGTTGATGGAGCCGGCCATTATTTCTTCCATCAGTATTCCACCAATTCTATCAAAAAGGTTGTCCCTTCATTTGGTCTGCTCTTTATCTGAATATTTCCATTGTTGCGTTCGATCATGCTTTTAATGATGTAGAGGCCAAGGCCTTTACCTTCGTGTATATGTGAGGAAAAACGCGAGAAAGGTTTGAATATCGAGTTTTTATGACGGTCGAGGTCTATCCCCACGCCATTGTCGGAGAAAACTATTTGCACCCCGCCCGGATGTTTTACGGCTTTGATCACAATCTCTGGCCTCCTGTTTGCATCTGAGTACTTGATAGCGTTTGTCAGCAGGTTGCTGAAAATGCTTTGCAGGTAAACTTCTACGTACATAAGACCGGATGCATCACTAAAATCGGTTGAAATGCTGGCGTTTGACGCCTGTATTCTTTCTTCCAGCTCTTCGCAGGCTTTGGAAAATACATCCTCGAGGCGGATATATTTTGCAACGGGAGTATTGTGTTTGATCTGGATGATATTATTCAGATCCAGCAATGTGTGCTCTAACTGAGCGGATGAGCGTTGGATGATCTGAAAATGCTTTCGTACATTTTCAGGATCGTCATCGATCTCCAGGAGTGAAACGGCCAACTTGAGTTTGGTCAGTGAGTTTTTCAGCTCATGAGACACAGCGAAGGCGAATTGCTCCATATCCCGGCTGCGTTGTTGCAGTAATTCGTATCTGAGCTGAAGAGTTGGTTCTGTTGATGCAGGGAAAAAACGTTGGATCGTTTCAGTTGATGGAAGAGAAGGGAGGATCGTTTCAAAGATCAGGTCGGACCCCTGTAACAGGACCTGGAGGGCGGGTTGATCATCGTGATTATGACCTATCCTGAACATCAGATCTCCTTCAGCGGTGTTGGAAAGAAAGAAAAGGTCGACAATTATACAGGCAAAACGGATCTGATCGACCGCAGGCAGGTCTGCCGCACCGGCAGCCTGAAAGGCCAGTTTATAGACATGTGCACTGTCTGCAGCGGTGCTGATATTAGTTCTGGTTAGTTCGTTCATCAGTAAGTCAATATTACGAACCATTTTGGGACTAATTATATCAGGGAAATCCCTGATTTTCTGTCAGGTATTTCTTAAAGCATATCGCTATCACTATTTTTATCGCGGATAAATAACTAGCTAATGGACGACAGGATTAAGGTATTTCATTTGGAAGATTATAAGATCATGCGCGATGGTATCAAGTTTCTCCTGACTCAGGATCCCGGGATCGTAGTCGTGGGGGAGGCCAGGAAGGGGGAGGAGCTGATCGAGAAACTTCCCGGCGCAGATATCGATGTATTATTACTGGATATCTACCTCGATGGTATGGAGGAGCATTCCACGCTTGATGGTTTTGGCGTTTGTGAGTATGTTCATCAAAATTACCCGGGAATAAAGATCGTCGCCCACTCCGTTTATTATGATGCTGACCGGGTTGCCCGGATCATGAATAACGGAGCAATGGGGTTTGTTTCAAAGAAAGCTGGTTATGAAGAATTAATTGAGGCCATTAAATCTGTTCATTCCGGGAAAAAGTATATTTGTAAAGAAACCTCCAAGAAATTAAAAAACATTAATGAATTCCTGGAAGGTATTGTAGATACACTGCGGGGAGAAAAAGACTTTTTTTCACAGCGTGAAAAGGATGTACTTGATCTTCTTGCCAGAGGCTTCTCCACCAAGAATATTGCACAGGAGCTTTTTATCACGGAAAAAACAGTGGAATCTCACCGTAAGAACATGGTCGATAAGGCGCGCGTAAAAAACACAGCCGAGCTTATCGCTTTTGCTTCCGCCAGGGGTTTTCTAAAGCGTTAGGAACATGATCAGGCAGCACACAATCCCGCAGATCGGAGAACTCTCCCGGGAAGGCGTTTTTATCTTTGATGGCAAAAAAGAATCTTTCGCATACGTGAACGGCCCATTTGCGGAGATCTTTGGTGTTACTGTACCGGGGCTTATGGAAAATCCGCGACTGATCATTCCCTTTTTTTATGCGGAGGATAGCAAATACCTGCTGCATTGCTATCAGGAACTGCTGAAACAATCGCATCTTGAAGTGGAATTCCGGCTTAAATTCCCCGATCTCTCTATAAAGCATCTTTGCCTGAACTCTTATTTGTCGACAGAAACCGGTATGATCTCCGGTTTTCTGAAAGATATTACCCGGAATAAGGAGCATGAAGACTTTATCGTGAACTATGGCGCCAAGAAAGATACCATGCTGGATATGATGAGCCATAATCTCGCCGGACCACTTCACCTTTCCAAGAATATCATCCACTGGATGCAAAATACCTATACCGGTGAAAACGGTGAGGAGATCAGGAAGCAATTGCAATACATACAGGATAACACCCAGCAATGTATTGATATCATCAATGACTTTCTGAAAGAAGAGCACCTGGAGTCTGAAAAGATCTATGTAAAGAAAACGCGGTTTGATGTACTGGAAAGGATCGTTGTGACGCTGGATAAACTCATCGCTACCAATAAAGACAAGCGTTTCCGCCTGATCACAGATCTGCAAACGCTGAATATCAATACGGATAGTGTGAAGTTTTTTCAGATCATTCACAACCTGGTTTCCAATTCAATTAAGTTCACGCCGGAAAATGGAGAGATTGACATCATTGTAAATGAAACAGCTGACACCTTCCAGGTGCATGTAAAGGATAACGGCATCGGCGTTCCGCTGGCCTTGCAACCCCACTTGTTTGACAAACGCACGCGCGCGCGGCGCGAAGGGTTGAAAAGCGAGTTTTCCACCGGCCTCGGCCTTTCTATCGTAAAAGCACTTGTTGAATTGCTCGATGGAAAAGTCTGGTTTGTTTCTGACGAAGTCAGCGGTTCTGTATTTTCTATTGAACTGCCGAAAGACTGACCCGGAATTGAGAAGTTTATGTTGAAGACCTGCACAACGCCGTCGCAGGTTTTTTTGTGCATTATTGAAACTCTCCTGTATGCTCCTGAGTATTTTTTTCACGCTAAAATAATCAAGTGAGGAATTTCAGCAACAACAATACTGGTCACCTGCCGGAAATCAGCGTATTTCTGACATGGCACCTGATTTGAATAAAAGTATTCGGCCGTCCTTCAACGAACCTCCGGGATAGGGAACCGGAAGCTCTGGATCGGGCCACTAAAATACTCCCTTCTATATAAATCAGTAACCGGTCCTGCGCAGTAATGCGGGGACCGGTTTCTTTTTGAGAGACGTTTATTGTTATAATGTTTCCGGCTCAGGGAACGGTGATCGTTTTAGTTTGTGTGGTTTGCGCGCTGAAGTAACCGAGAGCACCGCCTTTCAGGTTGGTCACCGGGTTGGCAGGTGTCGCCTGTCCGCTTTCACCTGTGGCACTACGGTCGAGGCTGAACCAATATTTGTAAACATTTGCGTCAATGCAAAACATATCTATGCGTAGCTGATCACCCGTTTTGATCTTCTGATCTTCGTTGTCATCATCTTCAGGAAAGTAGAAGAGTTTGTTGTTGACATAGTTTCCATCAGTGTATTCGTCGCTTTGATAAAAGATCGTGGGTTCTTTTTTACCATTGATGTATTGAACAAAGCGGTAATACTGTCCGCGGCCCGGAGGATCCTGGTACTCGGTATTGGCAGTTCTTCTGTTTTCGCCGAAAAGGAATTCATCCGTTACATACAGGGTATCGAAGTTAACAAGCTGCGGCATGGTTGATACAGCTGTAAAAGTTTGCCCGTTCACCCTTACACTGAGAGAGTATGTTTTACCGCTTGTTCCATTCATTCCCGGCGCGGTATAGATCCCGGGGGATGATTCAGTCAATGTCGTGACAGCCCCGCCGGCTTCGCTCATTTCAACTGTTGCTCCGCTTACTCCGGCCAGGCTATTGTCTTCATCAAAGTCTTTTGTCTGGCTGAGCGTAACACGCGCACCCGTTTGATCGGTAATGATACCTTCTACGACGTATCGTTTCTCTGAACTGTTCAGGTTCAGATCGATCACTTTTTCACAGGAGGTCAGGAAGATCGTAGCTGATACAGCTATGATCGCATTGAATGCCGGTTTATATATCAGTTTACCCGTTGTCATAAAAGATCAGAATTTAAAGTTGTAAGAAACAGAAGGGATGAATTTGAAAAGAGCATAACGCACGGCTTCAGTCTTGTTAGGGTCATCGGCGTTATCCCGGAAGTTGATCGTGTAAGCATTCTCCCGTCCATAAGCGTTGTAAAGGCTGAAGGTGAGTTCCGAGGACCAGCGCTTTTTCTGTTTCAGAATGCAGGTTGCTCCCAGGTCAAGACGGTGGTAATCCGGCATTCTGTAGCCATTTCTTTCCGTATAATAATAAACCGTATTTCCATCGATGCTGTATTTTCCCGCAGGGAAAGTAACCGCATCACCCGTATAATAAACCCAGGCTGCGGAGAATGTCCATTTACGGTTGAGCTGATAGGAGCCGACGAGGGAAACGTCATGCGTACGGTCCTGGCGGGCATTGTACCATTGATTGTTATTGATCCCGTCGATCTGTCTTTCTGTTTTTGATAAGGTATAGCTCACCCAACCGGTAAATTTGCCGGCTTTTTTCTTCAGATGTAATTCCAGGCCATAAGCGCGGCCTTTACCGAATAACAGCTCAGATTCGATCGCATCGCTGTTGGCGAAGATGTCTGCGCCATCACGGTAGTCTATCTGGTTCTGCATCCATTTATAATAGGTTTCGACACTGAGTTCAAACTGGTTGTTGAACAGGTTGCGGTAGTACCCCAGTGATACCTGGTCAGCTATTTCCGGTTTGATCAGGTTGGTATTTGCAATCCATTTATCTGTTGGATTAGATGAAGTGGAATTTGACACGAGATGCATATTCTGCACGTTGCGTACATAAGAAGCTTTCAGTGATGTTTGTGTATTGAAGCTGTAACTGGCAGCAATCCTTGGTTCAAGGTTTACATAGGTCTTCACAAAATCTCCTTTTTC
This sequence comes from Terrimonas ginsenosidimutans, assembly GCF_022012415.1. Taxonomy (GTDB): domain Bacteria; phylum Bacteroidota; class Bacteroidia; order Chitinophagales; family Chitinophagaceae; genus Terrimonas_A; species Terrimonas_A ginsenosidimutans. The sequence continues at coordinate 109,524 of NZ_JAKLTR010000015.1, read as the reverse complement.
ATAGCTCATCGTGTCGGTTACTTTCCCATCTGCATCGATATTATAGAAGTCTCCTTTACCGAGGATGCTGAAGGAAGAAGCGCGGAGGCCATAGGTCAGGTTCAGCTTATCGGAAGCTTTCCAGGTATCGCTGATGAAGGCGGCATTTTCCCAGGAAAATCTTTTCTGCAAAGCAGCATCATTCACGCTTTGGGATTGATAGGCTTTGATCTCACCCGGAGTGATGGTATGATAAATGGTATTAAATCCAAAACGGAGGTTATGACGCGGGCCCGCATACCATTGATATTCCTGCTTCAGGTTCCAGTCCTGGATCTTTGAAAGAATATCAAAGTCGTCCCCGCCACTGCGGATAGAGATCTTGTAGTTATAATTGCTAAAGATCATGGAGGTGTTGCTGAACAGCTTGCTGCTGTAAATATGGTTCCAGCGTAGTGTGCCGGTTGCATTACCCCAGTCGATACCAAATGTTTCTCCAACACCCAATACATCTTTACCAAAATAGCCGGAGAGATACAAACGGTCTTTTTCGCCGAGCTGATAATTGAGCTTTGCATTCAGGTCATAGAAGTAAAGCGTATTGCTGTTTACGGCGGAGTCGCTGGAAAGTTTCAGAAATGCATCCACATAGGTTCTTCTCCCTGTAACGAGAAAGGATGATTTGTCTTTCTGGATCGGACCTTCCACATTCAGTTTGGCAGAGATGAGGCCAAGACCTCCGCTCACATTGTAATCCTGGTTGTTGCCATCGTTCATTTTTATATCCAGCACGGAAGCGAGTCTTCCTCCGTATTGCGCGGGCATTCCTCCCTTATACACCGTGATGTCTTTGATGGCATCAGAGTTGAAGGTAGAGAAGAAGCCGAGCAGGTGAGAGGCGTTGTATACCGGGGCTTCATCCAGGAGGATGAGATTCTGGTCACCGGCGCCACCGCGGACAAAGAAGCCGCTGTTCCCATCACCTGCTGATTTGATGCCGGGCAGCAGCTGGATGGTCTTTAAGATGTCACGTTCCCCAAACAGAACAGGGATGTTCTTGATCTCTTTTGTTGACACTCTTTCGATGCCCATTTGCGGACTGCTGATACTGCGTCCGCGGGATTGTGCGGTAACAACCACACCTTCCAGATTTTTTACTTCATCGTCTAATTGGATATTCAGCGTAACGTCTTTGTCGAGTGTGATGTCTTTTAACTGGTTTTGCAGGCCGACAGCGCTGAATTCAATAGAGTAGCTGCCTTTTTCGAGCGTGATGGAATAGAATCCATACTCATTGCTGACAGTTCCGTTGATCGTCTGTTCGCCATTGACTGCGCGAACGCTTGCCCCGATCAGCGTTTCTCCTTTTGCTTTTGATTTGATTGTGCCGCTAAGTGTGAATTTCTGTGCGCTTAATGCTGTTGCGCATAAAAAGAATAAGACGGCCAGTGAGAATTTTTGCATATAGGTTGTGGTTACATGATTCATAGCGCCGCAAAGATATTTGCGTGCATTGCGCTAATACTTGTTAAATATGTTAAAATGCATGAACGGCTGTATCACCGGTTCGGAAGGATGATTGCCGTTGCATGCACTCTATTTACAAGAGTGCATACATCTACCCCTATGCGCAGGAGTATTAAATTTTAGGCAGGCAAAAGCTGGATCTCAAGGCTGAAAATTGTATGTGTACTCGATTTTCCCTGTCAGTTCTTTTTGTTTGTTAAATAAAGCCTCTTTTGTTTTCAAGCCTTTTTCATTGAAAATATAACGCCATGTGAGATAGTCCGGGCGTAGCGTGGAGAGTGTGGTGATCTTTTGAATTACTCTGTTCTGTTCGTCATACTCAAACATAAAATCCGGAAGGATTTTCTTCGCGCGTTTGCTGTAGCGTGCGATATCTGTCAGCATGTTTTCCTCATCGTAATAATAATACACGGGGTCGCCTACTTTGACGCCGCGTTTGACAAGCTGTTCGTCCGTTACATTTCCCTTTTCGTCAATCGAAAAGCTGTATTCTGTACTGTCTTTCCTGTTAACGATCTTGAACATTTTTTCCGGTTTGCCCGCTGTATTGTATATCCAAACATGTTCTTCCACGGAAGTGAAGTCGTTCAAAGAATCTCTTGATTCTGTTTTGACAGAAGTGAGGTTATTGCCGGTATACTGGTAGCTGGTACGGCTTTTTATGCCGTTGGTGGAATCCGAAATAGACGCAAGCCGCCCTTCCGGATCAAAACGGTAATATATGCGTACAACAGACTGACCATTGCGGGTGCTCACTTTCAGGAGGCTTTTGCCCGGGAATACTTCCTGTAGTTCGTAATAGTCGGGCGATTTGGCGCCACGGGCGTCAAATCCTGTAGCCGTCACTGTCGATACTTTATTCGCCAGATACACTTTCATTTTCTCTGTGTTCGCCACAGCATCTACAAGATCTTTGTAGTAGAACTGGCCAAAGGATTGAACAGAGAAGAAAAAGGAGAGGAGAATAAGGTATTTTTTCATGTAATATTTGTGTTTTTCGGGTTAGTGGCCTTGATCTGCCTGCGCTGAATGCCGAAGATCGGGCGCCTTTCTTCGCTCCGCTCTGGCAGCCGGAGAAGGCTGGGTCACCGCACCGCAAATTTAACTCAATTGCCTTTAACGGCAGACTCCTCAAAAAATTTCATTACCATCGGAAAAACAGTCTTTTACTTGGCTCTTTGTACTTATTTTTAGCGAAAAATTTACATGTCGCACGGCCACGAACGCAAAGAGAAGAACTGCCTTAACTGTGGCACAACGGTACTGGGCAAATACTGCCAGGTCTGTGGCCAGGAGAATATCGAGCCGAAGGAGAACTTCTGGACGATGTTCACCCACTTTTTCAACGATATCACCCACTTCGACGGTAAGTTTTTTACCACTTTAAAGGATCTGCTCTTTAAACCCGGCTTTTTGTCCGCCGAATACATGAAAGGCAAACGGATGAGCTATCTTAACCCGGTGAGAATGTATGTGTTTACATCGGCACTCTTCTTTCTTGCGTTTTTTGCCACCAAAGCGCCGGAAAAGATCTCCGGCTCTTCCAGGGATCAGCCGCTGAGCTGGAGCGAGCGGAAAAAGAAAGTGACACGCCTGGATGAGAAACTGGAAACGGTACCGAATGATTCTCCACGGATCAGGCAGAAATTTCTGCTGCTCGATTCTTCCCTCGTGGTAACGCAACGCATGCTTGATGATATTGAAAAATCGCGGGAGGGGCGTGTAAGAACGAGAATGCCTACCTCCACAGATGCTACAACCGTAACCGAATACGACGCGAAACAGGCCGCTTTACCTCCTGCCAAACAGGATAGCTGGATGCGTGCTCTCTGGAACCGCCAGGTGTTGAAATTGTCCGGCGAACTGGGTAATGCAGAAGCAGGACGTAAACTGATCGATATATTTCTGCACAGTATGCCTTATATGCTGTTCGCTTCCCTGCCACTTTTCGCACTTATCTTAAAACTGCTGTATGTGCGGAAGAGAAAGGAATATTATTATGCAGACCATGGGATCTTTTCTATCCACCACTATGTTTTCAGTTTTATTTTTCTATTGCTCTGTATTTTTCTCGGATGGCTGGAAAATAAAAGCGGTTGGGGTATCTGGGACATCCTGATCTTTATTACACTGCTGCTGTGGCCCTTTCATACATACAAGGCCATGCGCAGGTTTTATAAACAGGGACGGGGCAAGACTTTCCTGAAATTCTGTTTGCTTAACCTGCTTGGTTTTATTATGATCGCTTTCCTGATGGCAGTGTTTGGTATCGTGTCTGTCTTTAAACTTTAACTCTTTTCAATATGGATGCAAATAGTGCGGGACTGAATGACTCATTCCAACGGTTGGTTAAGATCATGGACGAGCTAAGGGAAAAATGCCCCTGGGATAAAAAGCAAACCATCCATACTCTCCGGCAGATGACCATCGAGGAGACTTTCGAACTGGCCGATGCTATTACCGACACTGACTGGAAAGGGATCAAAGAGGAATTAGGCGATCTGTTATTGCATATTCTATTCTATTCTAAAATCGGTGCTGAACAGGCGCAGTTCTCGCTGCAGGAAGTGATCGATGGAATAAGTGAAAAACTGATCTCCCGGCATCCGCATATCTATGGTGATGTGCAGGTGAAGGATGAAGAAGAGGTTAAACGGAACTGGGAAAAACTTAAGCTGAAGGAAGGAAAGACGTCAGTACTGGGAGGAGTTCCCCGCTCACTGCCGGCAACCGTAAAAGCAATGCGCCTCCAGGAAAAAGCAAAACAGGTAGGGTTTGAATGGGATACGAAAGAACAGGTCTGGGACAAAGTGGAAGAAGAGATCGGGGAATTGAAAGAAGCGATCGGGCTGGGTGAACAGGACAGAGTGGAAGAGGAGTTCGGTGACCTGGTTTTTTCTCTCGTCAATTACGCACGGTTTTTGCAGGTGGATGCCGAAAATGCCCTCGAACGGACCAATAAAAAATTCATCCACCGCTTTACCCAGATGGAAGAGGAAGCCCTGAAGCAGGGTAACGACCTGGCTGCCATGTCACTTGAAGAAATGGATGCCATCTGGAACAGCATTAAAAAGCAACGGCCGCAGTGAAGCCACTACTTTCAAATAACCGGGTAAGATATAGCCTGCTGGTACTGGCAGCTCTACTGTTTACCCTGTCTTTCTTCTTCAACAAGATTTATACAAACAGATCGTCGGTGGCAGATGAAGTAAGATCTGCCGAGAAATACATACACGAACAGCAAACCGACTTTGATCTTTTCCTCGCTGATACCGCACTTTTACACCGGCTCTCAGAAAATACTGAACCTCTCACGGATCTCAATCCGATCACCTCAAAAGCATACGGCATCTTTCTTTACAAACTGACCAATGCAAGTACGCTGGTCCTGAAGTTCTGGAATACATCTTCCGTATTGCCGCCGTCCAATACATTCCATGAAGGAGAGACGGTGGAGCCGGTTAAAACGGAGAATGGCTATTACGTACTGGTGAAGAAACTGGTCCGCTTACAATCAGGCACTATCGTCGCTTATGCGATGATTCCCTTCAAACATTCCTACTGGTTAGAAACGGAGAAACTTCCTGAAGATTTTGCGTACAGTAAAACAGCTGATCAACGGGTTTCTTTAGCAGAAAACAAGGTGACCCGATTTCCGGTAAAGTCTCTTTCCGGCAGCCCGCTGTTTTATTTCGATCAGAAAAACATTGGCGTCATTCCTTATAACAATGCATTGACGATCCTGCTTCGTTTCACCGGTTTATTATTGCTGCTGCTGTTTGTTCACCTGATCGCTGAAACACTTACCCAGCAAAAGCTCTGGAAAGGTGTACTGTTCCTCGGAGCATCGCTGGTCATCATCCGGGTGGTCATTTTCCTGGTGCCGTCCCTGCTGAATCTTCGCCAGTTCGAGTTGTTCGACCCTGCAGTATATGGTGCAACGGCAGTGCAACGTTCACTCGGTGATCTGCTGATGAACTCAGTATTCTTCTGCTGGTTTGTCCTTTTCATCTGGTATAAGGTCCAACGCCTTGAAAGCCTTGTAAGCCCATGGCCACAATGGATAAAAACGCTGACCGGCTTTTTCTCACTGGTCATGCTGATCCTTTCCACCTTCCTGATCTCCTCGGTGATCAGAAGTATTGTGGCTGATTCAAAGATCTCTTTTGACGTTACCAACTTCTGGAGCCTGAACCGGTATACGGTCGTGGGCTTCTTTGTGCTGGCAACACTGACACTCTCTTACTACTACTTCACCCAGCTTTTATTCCGGATCATCTTTCCTTTTTTAAGAGGAGAGATCTGGCTGGTCTATTTTGCCATCGCTTTTTCAGGCCTGGTCTATCTTACGCTTAAAAGCGGAGATCCTGCCGTATTGTTTTATATTCCTGTACTTGCCTGGTTGCTTTTATATACATGGTTAGTGAACAGGGAAGGGATCATCCTGAACAGGATCCGGATCAATATTGCCGGTATCATCTTCTGGATCTTTGTATTCTCTGTATCTATAGCTGCCATCATGCTGGTGGAGAACAAGAAAGTGGAATGGGAGAAACGGAAGTATTTTGCCGGCAGGCTTGCGTTGCTGACCAACGAATCAATCGACAGGATGATCAATATCGGGCTGAATTACCTGGACGATGACTTTCTTTCCTCCAATTTTGACCGGGTAAGGGACAGTGCAAGTAACAAGGATCTGCGTGACAGTATCAATTCATCTTTTTATAACCGGTATTCTTCCGAGTTTGAAACGATGCTGTATTTCTACGATTCTTCGGGCGCGCCATTGTTCAACCCGGATGCGACCAGGTTTGAAGCGATCAGGACGATCGTAACACAGCAATCACATCCGACAAGGATGCCGGGTGTTTACTATTATGAAAGATCATTTGATCAGTTCACTTACATTACTCAAAAAACCATTCCCGATTCAGTAGGACGAACGATCGGTTACCTCTACATTATCTCCAATCCAACCCGTTATTCTTCGGACGACGCTTTGCTCGCCGAACTTTTCAAACATAATAAGAAGGATGATCCGGAGAATTCCCCTATTTATTCTTATGCGGTCTATAATCAGAAAAAACTGATCAGGCTCTCCAACAAGTATCCCTTTGTAACATGGCTTTCGGATGAGCAGGTGTTAAAACTTACAGGAGAAACGACACGGTTTGTGCGCGACGACTATGATGAGCTTTGGTACAAAGCGGATAACCAGCGGATCGTCGTGATGGCGCGGAAGCAGGATACATTGATTGAAGCGATCACCCTGTTCTCCTATATTTTCAGTTCCTTCTTATTCCTGATCCTTGTGGTGCAGATCCTGTCGCTGCTGGTAAAAGCTGTATATGATCCCGAGGGATTCCGGAGATTCTTTCATTTTAATATCCGGAACCAGGTCCACAGTACGATCATCTTTGTCAGCATATTCTCATTCATTATTATCGGGATCGCTACGATCAACTTCTTTAAAACTAGGTACAACAGGACGAACAGCGATAAACTGAGCAAGACGATGAACATCATGGTGGCTGAAGTGGAGCGGCAGGTACCTCCGGAAGATCTTGAAACGGGAATGGTGGTCATCAATGATTCTGCAACGGGCCGCACGATCGAAAGTCTTGTTGAGGAAGTATCCCAGATCCATGGCGTGGATGTAAATGTATTTGATCTTAATGGTGATCTGCAGGTCACATCCGGGACAAATGTGTATGATAAGGGCGTATTGAGCAAGAAGATGGATCCTACGGCGTTTTATCGCCTGAACAGGCTTAACCAGGTGCAGCATGTGCAGGAAGAAAGGATAGCAAGCTATACCTATCTCAGTAGTTATGCGCCTGTGCGCGATCAGGACGGCAAAGCCTATGCTTATATCGGCATTCCCTATTTCACTTCGCAGCCTGAACTGGATCTGGAGATCTCAAATTTTATCGTGACGGTGATCAACCTGAACGCATTCATCCTGCTGATCGCGGGTCTGATCGCGCTGTACATCACCAACCGGATCACCCGCTCATTCTCTATCATCAGCAATAAGATGAAGGATGTGAACCTGAGCAAAATGAACGAAGAGATCCAGTGGAACCGAGACGATGAGATCGGTGACCTGGTCAAAGAATATAACAAGATGGTGGCTAAGCTGGAAGCAAGTGCCGCAGCTTTAGCGAAAACTGAAAGGGAAGAAGCATGGCGCGAAATGGCCCGCCAGGTTGCCCATGAGATCAAAAACCCGCTGACGCCGATGAAACTCAGTATCCAGTATCTTCAAAAAGCCATTAATAACAACCAGCCGAACGTGAAAGAGTTGTCGAGCAGTGTGGCTAATACACTGGTTGAGCAGATTGATCACCTGTCTAAGATCGCGGCTGACTTCTCGCAGTTTGCCAATATCAGTAATACGAATATCGAAGAATTTGACCTGCACACCGTGATGCGTTCCCTTCAGGAACTTTACAGTGCAGACCCAAATACTGAATTTATCTGGAATCCTGTTCATCAGCAGATACTGACGCATGCCGATAAAACACAAATGAACAGGCTCTTCACCAACCTTTTCGCAAATGCGGTGGAAGCCCGTGGTTCAAAAGATCATTCTGTCATTGAAGTAATGGAAACCCTGGAAGGAAATATGATCCGCATCAGCATTAAGGATAATGGGGAAGGTATTGCGGAAGAGATGCAGTCACGGATCTTCATTCCAAACTTTACAACAAAGTCTTCCGGAACCGGGCTCGGCCTTGCGATGTGCAAAGGGATCGTGGAGCAGGCGAGAGGGCGCATCTGGTTTGAAACGAAAAAGGGATTCGGGACTACCTTCCATGTGGAATTACCGGTGATCAATAAAAGCGGATTGTCGTAGAAGTGTCGCAAAGGACGCTAAGTATCGCTGAGATCGCCAGCATAACCTTTGCGACCTTTGCGTTACTTAGCGTCCTTTGCGATAATCTCACAACAATCCTTTTTTCAATTTTCTTTCTGCAAGAAAAGATTCAAACTCCTTCAAACTAAAACTACTCAGATTTCTCTCTTTTGTCAATCCACCTTTCTGTCCTGCAAGCACGCCATACTTTATATCTGCAAACCCTTCCAAATGGTGCGCATCCGGATCCACAGACAGCAATGCTCCTTTTTCCATTGCATAAGGGATCCATTTCCAGTCGAGATCAAGCCTCCGCGGGTGAGCATTGATCTCCACCACCACATGTTGCTCCACACATGCATCGATGAGTTTTTGATGATCCAGCGGATAGCCTTTACGGCTGAGGAGAAGTCTTCCCGTCGGGTGGCCGAGAATGGTGGTATACGGGTTGCTGATCGCTTTTAAAACTCTCGCCATTGCTTTTTCTTCGGTCATTTTCAGATTGCTGTGCACAGACGCGATCACAAGGTCAAAGCTGGCCAGCACATCATCAGTATAGTCCATGCTCCCGTCATTCAGAATATCACACTCAATGCTTTTGAAGATCCGGAACGGCGCCAGTTTTTTATTCAGCTCGTCTATCTGTGCATGCTGTTCTTTGATCCGCTCTTCTGATAAGCCTTTTGCATAAGCCGCAGCTTTGGAGTGATCGGACATTACCAGGTATTCAAACCCCTTACTGATACATTCCTTTGCCATTTCTTCGATGGAATTCGCGCCATCACTCCATGTACTGTGATTGTGGATCACACCTTTTACATCACCCGGCTGGATAAGCACCGGGAGCTGGTTTGCTTTAGCGGTATCAATAATGGCTGCCGATTCGCGAAGACAGGGAAGAATGTAGGGCAGGCCTGCGCGCGTAAAGATCGCTTCATCATTCAATGCACCGGTCCCGGCATAGTTGCGGGAAGGAAAATGTTCTTCAAATGCGTCGATGAATCCGACGGATCCACTGGTCAGGAATAATTGTTCCGCCAGATCTTTTCCTCCCGTATACAGCCGCAGCTTTAAACCATTCTTAAGCTTATACAAAAGCGTGGCGGAAGAGTCTTCGAGCAGTTCCGGTGGCTGGGCCGATTGGAACTTCGGTTTGATATTCTCTGTTTCATCAAGTACGATATACTCCAGTTCATCGATGGTCAGTTCCTGGCGGCGATAAGCGCCCGTTACATGCGTTTTATCAGCGCCAAATAGTTTTTTAAGATAACCATCCACCTGAGGAAAGAGCTCTTCTAATTGAGCGTAAAGGAAGCTGCCCTGGTTCAGCATATAGAACTCGATCGCTTCCTGAACGTTCTTTTGTGTCTTTTCACCAAAGCCTTTAAAAAGCGTCAAACGGTTTTCATTGCAGGCATAAAGAAGCTCTCCGACAGATTCTATTTCCATCTGCTTCCAGATAGTGTTGATCTTTTTCGGTCCAATACCTTTTATGTTGAGCAGTTCAACCACACCCGGAGGTGTATTGAATAAATATTCCTGGAGAACGGAAAGTTTACCGGTATCCAGCATTTCGATCACTTTATTGCCGATGCTTTCGCCGATCCCTTTCAGCCTGAAGAGGTCTTCACGCGGCGTATCTTTTATCTGAACATCAAGGTTCTCGATATGATAGGCTGCGATGGAATAGGTTTTTGTTTTGAAGGAGTTCTCTCCATGGATGTCCATGAGTTTGGAAAGGAGGGTGAAGTTGTCGGCAATTGCGGCATTATCCATTGGAAGGACCAGTTTTAAAAGTTTAGGGGTTTAACAGTTCAACTGTTGTTGATCGAAACTTGGGTTGTTTTGTTGTGGTCAAAATTATGAGAAGGAAGGATGGAATGGAAAAGGAATTTCCTGCTGAAATTCTCTGCTGAGACTCCCCGGGTATTTTGGGGACAAGTGTAAAAGTTGTGGGATGGTTGTTTAAATGTTTAATAGTTTAAAAGTTTAAAGTTTTTGCATTATCACTTGTCCACTTACAAGTTTGTAAGCGATAGCTGTCTGATCGGGCAGAAAAAACGTGAGCGCGCCTTGAGGCGATATACGCTCCTTAGATACGACATTCTGGCACGCGAAGGCAGCTGATGTGTTGACTGATGATAATCATTCAGGCTCAAACTTCGCATGTTTTTACAAGGGTTGTTGGTCGTCGTTAGTTCGTCTCTTGGTCGTCCTTTGGCCGTCCAAAGTTCGACGGGATTTTAGGCAGTGAAAAATGGTGACAAGCTGACACACTGAGGGGATAAATCTTTTGAGCGACTGGCGTAGGTTCCCTTCTTCGCTTCGCTAAGGTGGATGGGCCACCAGAAGTTTATGCGAGCGATGCTCATCCGGAACATTTCAACCCAAGCCATTTTGTAGACCATCCCCAACCTTTGTTCCTGATCCGTATTTTGTTTGGCCATCGGCATCTTCATTGTCAGTCCGGGTCAGTTCAAGATCAGTAACAATCTTTACCCGTTCAGATCCGGGCACGAAAAAGTCCCGGCCGTTAGACCAGGACTGTATTAAGATCGAATAAGTTTTAAACTTATTTCTTTTTAGCTGCTTTCTTCTTAGCCGCTTTCTTCTTAGGAGCTGCTTTTTTAGCTGCTTTTTTAGGAGCTGCTTTCTTTGCTGCTTTCTTAGGAGCTGCTTTTTTAGCTGCTTTTTTAGTTGCCATTTTTGTAGAATTTAATGTTTAGTAAAATGGGTTATCGATAGTAAAAATAATAATTATTTTATACTACCCAAATTTTTTTCCACAAAAAAATGGCAATCAACAAACTCAGGCTTCTGCAATTGTTACAGAAACGAAGGTTCTGTTGCTTTTTCCCTTACGGAATTCAACGATTCCATCATTCAATGCGAAGAGAGTAAAGTCTCTTCCAACACCAACATTTTTACCAGGATGGTATTCTGTACCACGCTGACGTACGATGATGTTACCAGATATTGCAGGTTGACCACCAAAGATCTTAACGCCAAGACGTTTGCTTTGTGAGTCACGGCCGTTCTTTACACTACCTTCACCTTTCTTGTGTGCCATAGCTAAAAGTTTTTAATGCTATTCCTAATTCCAACATAAGATGTCACCGGAATTCGGAATCTCTTATTAGGAATTAATTATGCGATGCTTGTTACTTTGATTTTTGTATACGCAGTACGGTGGCCTTTCTTTTTGTGAAAGCCTTTTCTTCTTTTCTGTTTGTACGCGATCACGGTATCACCTTTCACCTGATCAACGATCTCTGCCTGCACTTTCGCGCCAACAGTTGAACCAATAGACAGTTTTCCATCGGCATCCACCAACAAAACTTCCAGGTTTAATTTATCCCCGGCATTACCCTCAACGCGAGGAACGAACAAAGTCTGGTCTTTTTCAACCTTAAATTGCTGGCCGGCTACTTTTACTACTGCTATCATAAATCTATAATTAGGGACGCAAAGGTAGGGGGAAATTGTGATGTTCCCAAAAGGAAAATTTCAATTTGTTGACCGTTGTCCGTTGACCGTTCACCGGAAATCAGGGAAATCGATTATAGACGGTTAACGGTCAACGGACAACGGTCAACGAATCAAGGTTTTGCCCGCCTTAACCGTAACCTTTATCTTTGCGTTTCAATTTCACCGGGTTGCCTGCAAATGTAGATCATCCGGGACGAAGGAAAGGACCAACTGTCATTGGAAAAACCGGGTCATCTGATCCAATAAAAGTTAGTGTTTTGAAAATCAAGTCATTACTAGCGAAGCCATTCGCTTCATATATATATAAGCAGATTCAGAAAGGAATGGCCACCGCCATACAGGACCAGGACGCCATCCTTAAAATGCTCATCAAAACAGGCCGGAATACACAGTTCGGTAAAGATTCCGGACTGGATAAGGTCACCAACTACGAGGAATACAAACAGGCCGTCCCGATCAGGGATTACGAACAGATCAGGCCATATATAGACCAGATCAAAGAAGGAAAGCATAATATATTATGGAAGGGTAAGCCGCTGTACTTTGCCAAAACTTCGGGCACCACCAGCGGAACCAAATATATTCCCATCACCAAAGATTCTGTCGACAATCACTTCAGCACCGCGCGGAATGCGGCGCTTTGCTATGTGGCCGAAACCGGAAACACCCGGTTTTTTGATGGAAAGCTGATCTTTTTGTCGGGTTCACCCGTGCTGGAACGAGTGGCCGATATCCCTACGGGCCGGTTGAGCGGTATCGCCAATCACCAGATCCCTGCCTACTTAAGGTCAAACCAATTGCCTTCTTACGAAACGAATTGTATAGAAGACTGGGAAACCAAACTGAATAAGATCGTGGATGAAACGATCAATAAGGACATGACACTGATCAGCGGCATTCCACCATGGATCCAGATGTATTTTGATGAGCTGATGCGACGCAGCGGGAAAAAGATCGGCGATCTGTTCCCGAATTTCAGCGTAATGATGCAGGGCGGTGTAAATTTTGAACCCTACAAAGCCCGCCTGTTTGAAAGTATCGGCCGCAAGGTCGATTGCGTGGAATTGTATCCGGCCAGTGAGGGCTTCTTCGCTTTCCAGGATACCTTAAAAGCCGAAGGACTGCTGTTGAATACAAACGATGGCATCTTCTTCGAATTCGTGCCTGCAGGAGAGATCTTTAATCAAAATCCCACCCGTCTTTCCCTCAGAGATGTAAAAGTAGGGGAGAACTATGCCCTGATCGTTAACAGCAATGCAGGCCTCTGGGGATATAATATCGGCGATACCATTCGTTTTGTATCCACCAACCCATACAGGATCGTTGTTACCGGTAGGATCAAACATTTTATTTCCGCCTTCGGCGAACACGTCATCGGCGAAGAGGTTGAACAGGCAATGAAACACGCGGCTGATGAAGAAAATGTCCGCGTTACTGAATTTACTGTAGCGCCTTTCGTAAGCAGCGATGCCGGTAAATCCTACCATGAATGGTTTATTGAATTTGAACAGGAACCCGCCAACATGCAGGCGTTCATCCAGAAACTCGACGACAATCTTCGCCAGAAGAATGTCTATTATGATGACCTGATCGCCGGCAACATTCTCGAACCACTTAAGATCACCAGGATCCGCAAAAACGGATTTATCGATTATATGAAATCGATAGGTAAACTTGGCGGCCAGAACAAAGTGCCCCGCCTCAGCAATGACAGGAAGATTGCGGAGGAGTTGCAGGAGTGGAAGAGGGAGGGAAGTTGAAAGTTTAAAAGTTTGAAAGTTTAAGGTTTGGTAGGTTTGGGAAATAGAGTTTGAAACTATTTATACGTTTAATAACTGACTGATTCTTCTATCCCGATAAAAATGAACGTTCACCAACCAGGCTTTTCAAACCTACCAAACCTTCTGCACCGCTCCACTATCCCCAACTATTGAACTATTAAACCCCTAAACTTTAAAACTTTTTATACCTTACACTACTATGTCTGATCAACCAATCCGTCGCATTGCCATTTTTGGTTCAACAGGTTCTGTGGGAACACAGGCCCTGGAGGTAATTGCGGCCAACGCTGATAAGTTTTCCGCCGAAGTGTTGACGGCGCATGGTAACGAGGAACTGCTGATCCAGCAATCGCTGAAGTTCAATCCCAATATCGTGGTGATCGGCGAAGAGCGCAAATACGCTAAAGTGAAGCAGGCGCTCTCAAATACAAATATCAAAGTATTCGCCGGGGAACGTGCGCTGGAAGAAGTGGCGGCGATGGATGTATATGACCTGATGCTGGCTGCGATCGTTGGATACGCAGGATTGAAACCCACGCTTAAGGCGATTGAAAACAGTAAGGCCGTTGCGCTGGCGAATAAAGAAACACTGGTTGTTGCCGGTGATATCGTGATGAGGAAAGCGGTAGAGCACCGGGTGCCTGTGATCCCGGTGGATTCAGAACACTCGGCCATTTTCCAGTGTCTTGTCGGCGAGTCAAGGAATAAGATCGAGAAGGTGATCCTGACCGCTTCCGGCGGCCCTTTCCTTGGAAAGAAACCAAACTATCTGGTAAATGTAAAGCGTGAGCACGCGCTGCAGCATCCTAACTGGAGCATGGGGGCAAAGATCACCGTCGATTCAGCCACACTGATGAATAAAGGCCTGGAGATGATCGAAGCTAAATGGCTGTTCAATCTTCAGCCGGATGAGATCCAGGTGGTGGTGCATCCGCAAAGCATTATTCATAGCATGGTGCAGTTCGAAGACGGTAGTATCAAAGCACAAATGGGGTTGCCCGATATGAAACTGCCAATACAGTATGCGATGGCATTTCCCCAAAGGATCCCGAATGAATTCCCACGCCTGGATTTTAAAAAATTCAATACACTGACTTTCGAAGAGCCGGACCTGCGTACGTTCCGCAATCTGGGTCTCGCTATCGACGCACTGGCCAAAGGCGGTAACCTGCCGGCGGTAATGAATGCGGCTAATGAAGTTGCTGTCTTTGCATTCCTGCGTAACCGGGTAAACTTCCTCGATATGACCGATGTCATCGAGAAGACCATGAACAAGATCCCGTTCATCGCGAATCCCACACTGGAAGAATACTTCGAAAGTGATGGAGAGGCCAGGACCTATGCTGCCGATATCATCAAGTTATAAAAAGCGTAGTGGAACGCGGCGGAACGAACCGACGCGATCCACACGAGACCAATCCCGGGGCAGCGGACGTTGCGCCCGCTGCGGGTTGTTGTACCCGTTGGCTTCCGGCTACCCAGCCCGGTTTGCTAACGAAATCAAATAATTCACGAACGGTTCCCTGAATCTGTCTGATTTACCGGATATTTGCGAACTAAGCAAAGACTTAACGAATTTTAATATATGATGCTATTAGCTATTAATTGGGCGGCAGTGAGTGTGCAGGTAGGGCAGTTGCTGCTGGCTTTATCTATCCTTATCGTTCTTCATGAATTTGGTCATTACATTACGGCCCGTTGGTTTGGCTGCCGCGTAGAGAAATTCTTCCTCTTCTTTGATCCCTGGTTTGCACTGGTGAAAAAGAAAGTGGGCGAAACAACTTACGGGATCGGCTGGCTACCGCTTGGAGGTTATGTAAAGATCTCCGGCATGATCGATGAAAGCATGGACAAAGAAGCGATGAAGCAACCCGCGCAGCCATACGAGTTCCGAAGCAAGCCGGCCTGGCAGCGCCTGATCATCATGCTCGGTGGTATCATCATGAACGTATTGGTAGCATTTGTCGTTTACGCTTTTGTACTGATGATCTGGGGTGAAACAAAGACGCCGATGAAATCGCTGAAGTATGGTATCTGGACGCAGGATACCCTGATGAACCAGATCGGTCTGCGGAATGGCGATAAGATCATCTCCGTAAACGGTAAACCTGTCGATTACCTTGAAAATCTCAGCCTCCAGGTATTGCTTGGCAAAGAGATCGTGCTGGAGCGCGATGGCAAGCAGGTTGACCTCAAACTTCCGATCAACCTGATCGAAAAACTGGTGGAAAGCAGAAAAAGAAAAGGCGGTTTACTGGACGCGCGGATTCCTGCTTATGTGGGTGAGTTCAACTCAAAGGTCAAGATACTGGATTCAGCCTATGCGAAACAGGCTGGTCTGAAAGAAATGGATCGCATCATTGCAGTTGACTCTGTACCGGTGCAGTTCTATGATGAAATCGAACCACTCGTCACAAAGCATAAAAATGGCTCTGTAACTATTGCAGTTGACCGCAACGGCGATACGCTGCAGCTGGTTTCCCGTGTAAATGGAGAAGGAAAGATCGGGTTACCGTTCCTCAAGGATGAGCAATATGAAAAGCTTGGAGTATACACCGCAGAAACGCGTAAGTACGGATTCTTCGCGGCATTTCCCGCCGGCGTTATGAAGACGGGGGAGAAGTTGCAGGGATATATTGATCAGTTCAAAATGATCCTGAACCCTAAAACAGGTGCTTATAAAGGAGTTGGTGGTTTTAAAGCGATCGGCTCTGTATTCCCGACCACCTGGAGTTGGGAAGCGTTCTGGAACATTACAGCGTTTCTCTCGATCATCCTTGCCTTCATGAACCTGCTCCCGATCCCGGCACTGGATGGCGGCCACGTTATGTTCACACTCTATGAAATGATCAGTGGCCGCAAGCCAAATGAAAAGTTCCTGGAATATGCGCAGATGGTGGGTATGGTCTTATTGCTGGGATTGATGTTATATGCGAATGGGAATGATTGGTTTGGATGGGGAAGAGGGTAAGTAAAAAGTAAAAATTGAAAAGTAAAAAAGTTAATATTCGAGAAGACCTCCCTTATGGGAGGTTTTTTAATTTTTAATTTTTACTTTTGCATTCGGCTTTGGCCGGGGCTGTACCGGTTTTGACAGCATAGATCTTTGAAGGTGTAAGCATGCCGTGCGTTGGATAATTAGCACGCTAATCTGAATATTCAAAATAATAAATGGCAATACTCAGTATGCCATGGCTGCCTAATCAGTGATTAGTTAGTCATTAGGGCCGCCGGGACGGTTGATCTGTTACCATTCCCCGCCGCCGACTAAAAAACAAAACAGGTTGCTGCAATGGAAGTCTGTGACCATTGCTTAAGACCATCCAGATAAGTATTATGTTGGTTTGTTCATTTCCTGCATAATGCCGACAATCAATAATGAAATAAGCATGTAGAAAGCTTTTGGAGAATGTGTTTGGACAGGGGTTCGAATCCCCTCAGCTCCACAAATAAGTAAAAAGTCAAAATTAAAAATTCAAAATATGAGTTTTTAATTTTGACTTTTTTTGTTTTAAGGTGTTCTCTATCCCTGGCAGTCCAATGATTCTAATGACTCCCCTACAAAAACAGAAATTTTGTGATTGCTAATGCGGTTTGACAGGAAAAGGTGAAGCGCCAACCTGCTAGTATTAGTCGATGCCCAGACGATCTAGAAACTGTTGCTAATCAATAGCCGTTTTAAGATTCGTATAACTAGATATAAAGCCTGATCGCCAGAAATTCCTCCATCGGGATATGACGGTTTATCGACAATGTTTGCGACAGGGTACTCTGGATGCGATGGACCAGCACACCCTTCCCAGTTTTCGAAAGCGACCTGGCCATGCACTTTATGCGTGATGGTGGATACACATCTATATCCCGGATTCTCTAATCACTAACCCCAATGAAATAATTCACCTTATTGATAAAGATCCACCGCCTTCAGAATTTAATTTTTTCAGCGCATGTATATGCTGATCCCAAACAAACTAAAGCCCGCGCGCTTTCAACTCTTTTTTGATCATGTTCAGAGTGTTCACATTGACCAGGACCAGACTACCCATCGATAGCGGTAAGAAGACCAGCACATTGAACTTCTGCTTGGCGATGATCAGGTATATCACCGTGCAGAGCAGTATTGCTGCAGCTACCAGGCACATGTTGATCAATATTTTTAAGATTGACCTTCTCTTAAGCAGTTGATCTGTGGTCATTTTTGAAAAGGAATTTTTGTTCATGCTGTTCTTTGTTATAGTCTTTAGTTTAATTGAAAACCTTTAACGAATAGGAAACAGTTTTTTTACTGGCTC
Source organism: Terrimonas ginsenosidimutans (assembly GCF_022012415.1). Classification (GTDB taxonomy): domain Bacteria; phylum Bacteroidota; class Bacteroidia; order Chitinophagales; family Chitinophagaceae; genus Terrimonas_A; species Terrimonas_A ginsenosidimutans. The sequence continues at coordinate 91,597 of NZ_JAKLTR010000015.1, read as the reverse complement.
TTTTTTTTCAACAAGCCAACTTTCACCCGTATTGGTGGGTTCATCACGGCCAATACGGTGAAGTAGTTCTTTATAGATGTTATTCTCTGATCTCAGGCTTGCATTCAGGGGGGCATTGTCGAATAGAATCACTAGATGTTCACCTGATCACTGCCGTTCCAAGTAGCGAAAACACTTTAACCGTGGGCACGATAAGTACAATCAGCCTGTATTCTTTTCAGATAGGATTACACCTCAATCAGCGCCCTGCAAACAATCGGGACGCAAAGATAGAAAAATAAGTTACCAAATGGTATCTTATTTGTTGTTTTGAAAATTTAACTTAGGCCATTCAATTAAATAGATGGAGCGAAAAACAGTAGCGGGCAGCATCCGGAATGCGGAAAGAAGTAAGGAAAAGTTTTTGGACGCGGTTGGCCAGATCGTCAGCGAGTCAGGCTTTGCGGCATTAGGTATCAACCATATTGCCGAGGTGGCTGGCTTGAGCAAAAAGATGATATATACCTACTTCGGTGGGCTGGATGAACTTATTGATGAGTACCTGAAACGCCAGGATTTTTGGCAGGTTACGGCCTCCCGGCACTCGCCCAAAAACAGTAAGGATGGTGGTCAGGCATTTTCCAGGGAAATGGTCCTGCAACATTTTAATTATGTACATCGCAATAAGGAGTTCCAGAAAATACTGATCTGGGGACTGGCCGATGGAAGGCCTGCCTTTAAACAGATGGCCGAAAAGATGGAAGAGAGTGGCGAAAAGATATTTGAGAATATAACAGATCCGTTTTTTGGTGATAAGGCCAGGAAATACCGGTCGATCATGGCGGTGATCATTGCAGGCAGTTATTACCTTAACCTGCACGGATCTTTTAATGGAGCACCATTCTGTGGAATAGATCTCGGCAGTACCGAAGGCAGAAAGGAAATTGAAGAGGCCCTTGCGTTCCTGGTTGATCAGTCTTATGAAGCCCTCTGAGCTAGTCTGGCGGGGAATAAAATATAGAATATGCATCCACTTTGGAGTGGTCACGACCGGTTTTACTGCGGTAGAAAAAGAATTGGTTTTGGTGGTGGTGGCTCAATATGCGGACAGATCCAAATCATCCAGTTTGAGTATTTCACGGCTTATTAATGTGGAGTTTAAATCGCAATTTGCAGATCTCTGCGATACATACTGAAACTGTCTGAAATGTTTCCGGAAGAGACGCATTATTCACCCTTCGGTCTCACTACGGTGCTGATATCCAGGACTGCCATACGTTTTTGAGATCTGCAGAAGGAAATTAAGTTTACATCACAGGAATTGAATACGGATCACTACTGAGAGGTGGAATAGAAGAGTCTGGCCAATTCGGGAATAAAGTACCATATGTAATTACCAGAACTGCAAAAACGCAATTCAGCTGCTTCGGTACATGACCACACACTAAATTGACGTATTTGGAATTGTAAAAGAATATAATAATGCTTTGTAAGGTCGCGCGGATGCTCTAAATGAAAGAGAACTCTATCATTCGAAACATTATATCATGAGAAATTGGGTAAAAACGGCACGATCACAAAAAAGAAATACGACAATGGTCTTATGATAAGAGCATTTATCATACAGTGAATGCGTAATTATAGTAGAGTATGCACACCAGTCAGAATAGGATAACAAAAAATAAAATGGCTAAATTCTCAAGCCGGGTAGCAATTTATATAGTTGCAATTATGGCTTTAGGTAATGGATGCAAAGAGAAAGATGAGCTTTATTTACTCCTTGACGATGCGGAAGGCATTAGGTCAGGTACCATCATTAAATCCAGCGGTGTTAAGATCGGAACAGTGACCGAATTAGGTTTAAAAGATCAGGCAGCGCTTGTCACAGTTAGGATCGATCCTAAGCATCCCATCCCCCGAAATTCGGCGTTTAAAGTTGTGTTATCAAACATCCTCGATCCAAAAGCAGATATTGAGGTTAAGTTCTCATATTCGAAGGAAGTCTATCAATCGGGAGATACTATTGTTATACACAACAAGGATGAAGTCCAACAACCGGGTAGACCGATAATTTTGGACTCAATTACCAAAGCAAAGATTTTAGAGGCAATAAGAGAGGTCGGATCGATTGTTAGAACACTCAGGGATACAATGAAATGATGAGACCCTCATGGTAAAAAAGTCCGGCTTTTAAGTCGGACTTTTTTGCGTTGTACTTGCGATTAAAAAACAGGTAAGATATGGTTTTGCTGCCGCAGGAACATGATCACAGATCATATCTGTGTCGGCTGGTTTCAGCTTGATGTTTATAAGGCCTATTTGGCCGGAATCGTATATCAGGTAGACACCGGGGGCGAACAGGCAAGGCACTGCGTGGATAGATCCTTCGATCAGATATTAATGATCTGTTGTCCCACATGAAGCAAGTTCATGTGATGAATCGTTGCGATCCTTTGAACATTGTATGCGGTTTATGGTGGTGATACAAGGATCGAATCACCAGATCGGAACAGTTCATCAAAGGCTGATATTTCAAACGGACGATGTCTTTGAATAGCTGCCGGATCGAGGCCAATGGACAGACTCCCGTTTTTTCGCCCTGCAAATACCGTGAAAAGACGGTTCACAAGGCTCATGCTTAATTGTACCTTACGTTCTGTAAGCAGCTTTCAGTTACTCTTCTCAATTGGGTAGTTTCTTTTTTTTTCAGGCTTATCTCGTTGGCCCCTTCGATGGGGAGCGGGTATTGCTTATATCCCCCCTTGCAAAATCCGAGTTCATGCGGCGAGACGCACTGAACAGATCCGTGCCAAATACAAGACAGTCAAAAACTGACGAATGAAAAAAAAATGCATCGTTTTCCTGACGTTGATTCAGGTATTGTGCCGGGCTGAAATAAGCGCCCAGGTAGAATATAATTTTCACAGACCGGATACCTTATTCGGTGAACTTCCATTCGACCGTCCTTTTACAATAAAGTTCACGCATATTGATACGGGAAGGGTCAGCGCAATAGTGGTCAGGATTTATGAAACGAGTATTACCAACTACCGGACTCTGTTGCGAGCAGGCGCTGATACAACAAAGCTCGGGAAAGGAAAGAAAGTTACAGCATCTGTTCAGCTAACAAATGGCTTAGTGTTAAGTCAGCCCGGAACAATCATTATGAGGCCTGACTCAATAGTGAAATACACGGATTTTGCAGACTCGACGGCATACATGCAATCATTGATTACCTTAAAGCCAAGTGCCGGGTATTTCATTGAGATCACCACCTACCAAAAAAATCCTATTTCGACGGCCGAAAAAGAGCGTTTCGCAAAGGAATTCAGAGCTGATCTGCAAATAAAACAATTCATCAACAAATTTGCGAGGGAGTATATCTCCGATACGAAGAAAACAGTGGATAACGTTGATGCGCTCTCCAACGATCTGAATGCTGTTGTTACCCGTATTGTTAAAAACGCAGGTCCGGATTACGATTTCACTCCTGTTGAGCTGGATTCATTGCTCGCATTACTATTCATAGGTCTGGACAATATAAGATCACAAATAACGGACATAGATGCCACGGTGGAAACTGATGGGGTTACTATGAATCAATTGCCCGACTACCAGCAGACACTATTCAAAGTCTATCAGCGTCTGTTGAATACAGATTGGTACAATATCAAAAAAGGAGATGTTGCATACCGGAACTTACGCAGTCAGATCACGGCTGCAAAAAATGTATTCAATTCTACGCCCGCAGCAACTACGTTAAAAACAGCCATGGAAGCGTTAATGAAACATTTAGACGGGGTGATAGCAAACAAGGAGCAGATTCTGACAGTGATGGTAGAGAAGATCCTGGTAGAGCATATTTCAAAGGGCCGTGTTCAATCGAATACATTTCCGAAGCAATTTTTAAAACAGGCAGGCGAATTCATCCGGTCCGATCTTGGGCTCGCTTATGTATGGGGAATTGGACGGGTGAACCCGTATGTCGGTGCCCAAATATCACTAGCTCCGCTAAATGATTCCATTCCATTACGCCAATACAAAGGACTTGGGCCGATACTGCGTTCGCGAATTTCATTTCTGATCGGGATCTCTGTAGACGGCATCGCCAAAGACAGTGTACGTAAAGGATTAATTGGCAATCAGGCGTTGATTCTCGGCAGCGGGTTTAAACTATGGCAATGGCTGAAGATAAATTCGGGATTTTATCTGTATTACAGTCAACCCAAAAACCCTCTTCATGATGCCAACAGGTATTCATTCAAAGGGACACCATTCCTGTCCATTTCGATCGACGTGAGGGTACAGTCTCTCCTTAATGGAATTGGTAATGCAATATTCAAACAACAAACACCATAATAATGGCTATTCATCTTAATTCTTTTTCGATAGTTCCGGCCTTTATAACAAAAGGAAGCAACGAGTTGGAAATACACATCAATGCCACACTTAATTCTACGAATAATAATCCTGTCAAGGCAAAAATGACCGTAGTCAGCGCACTCGATATCGAAATCGATACGCCGGAATGGGACATGACGATTGATGAGGGGGAAAATGAACTGGCTTTTGAGGGTGTTATCATCGGCAATGCAGATGTAACGAGCAAAAAACAGGTTAAGTTCCAGCTGCGGCTAAAGGATAAGGCAGGCGCGGTTTCCACACTTAGCACTTTCATTGAATACAGGCCTTAAAATAGTAACTATGCGATCCTCCGTTTTGACATACGCGATATTTGCATCATCTCTGCTCATCACTGGTATTTCATGCGAGAAAGAAGACGATTCGTATGATGTGGGAACTGAGCATGGTGTGCCGATTGATGATGTGATAAAATTTCAGGCAGTTGGACCTATGGAACCAGAAGCTGACAGTGTATCACCATGCACGATCACTGTTAAGATAGATTCCCGGGCATCCGCTGCCAACAGGGTGGTCAAATTTTTTACCAGCCTTGGCACATTTACCAATGGAGATACTGTTCAAACTATAACAGCCAATTCAGATGGAGTGGTTAGGGCCAACCTTATTAGTGACAGTCCCGGAAATGCAAAAATAAGAGTATCGGTCATGGATAGATATGCACGGGATACCATGGTAAATTTCAGACCAGCGATGCCCGATGATATGCTTGTGTCACCAGATAAGTATGAAGCAGACACTGCAGCCAGTTTTCAGTTGACCAGTAGGCTATTCAGAGATCCTCAGCGAGGAAAGCCTTCCGACCCAATAAAGGTCCTGTTTACTGTAGTGCCTTTGGACACAACGATCAACCTGATGTATCCGGCTTTCACTTTTTCGGACGGCCAATCAGCAACAATCGCTCTGACGAATCCCTTTAAGGTCACCGGCCGGTTCAATATTACTGCCAAAGCTGGCGCAGCTACCGGCGATTCCATCTCCAGAACTGTTATGATCCGCATCAATTAACTATTCTCATAAACAGAATTAAATTTTATGCCCGACAATACCATCCCCAACCCACCCGGTAATGGAAATGAAACTCCTTCGCCAGAGATACAATACACCTGGAAAGGCAATTGGGCAGTAAATATTCCGATCTTCTTTGCGTTGGCGGGATTTCTGATTGGAATATTGATACTGAACGGCAAAGGATGTAATACCAGTGCCCGGTATCATGATCTTTGCCTGGAGAACAAAAGGGCAATTGTCGATTCTATTCAGCGCATTCGAATTACACTCCTGAATAAAAAGCTTGAGTCTTTGATCGACCGGAGGAAAAAGATCAGGCCTGTGCCAGAGCCAGCAACCAGAAATTTGACAACGGCTACTCAAACAACGCGGGCTCAAAAACCAGACTCAGCACAGTTGTATGGCGACTCAATTAAGGTTGTTAAGGATTACCTTGCTGATCTTCACGGTTCACTTGACTCGCTGAACTATCTCAATGTGGACACATCAATGGCTTTCTTCAAGCAATACTTTTCCATTGACCGTGATTCGATCCGCAACTCTTTAATCGATCCGGATAACAAAGGATTCAAAGCGTCCGCAGACAGTGGCATTCTGGTAAAGATTTATCAACGGTTTCCATTACTTGATACGGGCCTGCTGGATACTATGCGTCTTAAAGTTGGCTCGTGTGGACAGGAAAATAAAGTCTCCGGTCTGATGGATTTCTTTTCCAGGAATTCAGCTTTTGGTCTCTGGTTTTTCCTTGCCCTTGCTCAGATCATGATGTGGTTCATTCTTATCCCGATCCTGGTAGGTATCGCGAGATCCACCAACAATATTATGGAAGTGTTTCCTTACAATTTGAAGAATGGGTTCCTGATGACAATAATTCCTTTATTGGTCATCCTGCTGTTCGTTATTTTGGTATATAACCAGATCATAGATGTTCAGATAATAGGAGACCAGTATTTTCTCGATGGTTTTTCAGGCCGCCTGACATGGTATGCGTTCTTTGGTTATGGTGTAACAGTTTTATGTTTTGGCGTTTATCTATTCCTGGCAAACAAGCTTCAGTTGCTGAACGAGTTTTCCCGAGGTGCAAGGCTTTCTGAAGATCAAGCGTTACAGGAAAAATACCTGGCACTTCGCAAAGCATTTGATCTGGCATTTCTGATCAGTGCGATTATACTAAGTATTTTCGTATTATGGATGGGTGTTATGTTCAGTGCAATAAATGATCTTGAGATCTTCAGGTTTTACCGGGAGTTGTCAGGAAAAAACTTCTTTGATAACAATCTTGTTTATCTGAATGGCTTGCTTCATTCTGTCCTGTTGCTGGTTTTTTATGTCCCGGTACGTCTTCAGTTTAATCAGCTCAGGTTGACGAAAGAGCAAAAGGATTATGAAGATGAAAGGGATTCCAACACGAAAAAAATATTTAAATCTTTTTGGGAAGGCATTTCAGCGATCCTGCTGACAACTTCTCCCTTAATTGCCAGCTTGATTGAAAAACTTCTCTCCAGTTTGGGTGACTAGACTGAATTTTTAAAATAACAGGTATGAAAAAAAAATACGTGATGCTTTTTTTTGTTGTTTTATCAATTACCCACACAGTTTATGGGCAATTGATCGCTCCGCGTAGCGTCAGACTTCCCTCCTCTATATCAACGAGCAAAAAAGCCTATGAGTTTTCCAGTATGACATGGTGGGGAAACAGAATACTAATGGTGCCTGCAATGAAAGCCGGTCGCACGGAAACTCTCGCTCAGCCATTAACGCATTCCATGTACTACACCACAATGGATGAAGTCAGTAAAGCGATAGCGGATGAAGACTATGAGATAAAAGTGGATTCCATTGAAGTGGAGATGGCGTCGTTCGATTATTTTATAAGATCGAAAGTTAATTATGATGGCATAGAAGCAACAGCAATTGTTCGGGATCTGTTTTACTTTGCACTGGAGACAGATGCAGAGGAAAGTGATAAATGTTATGTCGCAATGGCACACCTTGAGTACAGTCTCAATGGTCGTCAGAAACTGGTTTTTGATAAAACGCGCCCGATCAGGAAATCCAATACCGGGCGGAAAGGCGATCAGGGTTTTGAGAGTCTCGTTGCCCTGAATGATTCCACTTTGATGGCTGTGTTTGAATTTTCCGAACAGACGGGCACGCTGTATCATAAACTTAATAGCGAATTAAAGGTCATTGAAACCGGACGGTTACCAGTGTTGAAAGCGACAAAGAAATCTGATATATATCCCAACGAAAGCAGGCTTTCGGAAATGACTAACAATGGAGGCGTACTCGTCGGTCTCAATAGCATTTTTAAGGATGTTGATGACTGTTATTCAGAACTCATCTCATTCACGGAAAAAAAAGGAAAATTCGAACTTGTGGGAAGTCTTGCTTTTGACAATTGCCCGGACAACTGGGAAGGATTATTGCGATTTCAAAATGGCTGGTTAGTGTTAAGTGATAATAATTATACAGAAACAGTTGAATCGAAGCTTTTCTTTTTCCCTGATCCGAAAGCACCCACTCCACCGGCAACCACTGACCAGGCAAAAAAGCCTGAGCCGAAAAAGAATAGAGTTAAGCAGAAACGGAAGTAAATATCCATGCAATAATATTGTGAACAAGAGCCGGGGCGGCGGCACTAAGACCTATATGGCTCTGACTCGACCTTCATTCGTTTTCTGATTGCCGGCAAGACCGTTATCATGTTAAGGTTATGCTGACCCAAAAAGGGTCTCATTTCGGCGACTGAAGGTCAACATTAAAAATTCAAAAGAAAGAGTTTTGATGTTGACTTTATGCGTTTAAGACAGGATACGGGTAGTCTTTCGGTGCGATCAGTCGCATGAATGTTCAGCAGTGGAGGAGGAAGGTACGGCTCTTCAACAGTTGATCGCATTTGCAGAAAAAGCTAAATCCGCAAATGGATTGGCAATTTATCAGTTTCATGGTATTGGTGCAGAATTCTTCAGGGTTAGTGTAGAAACCCACCGGTTATTCCAGGCATATCTGCGTTCATGCCCCGGCGCATTCAAAATTGTGACTTTTTCTTTCGCGATGAATCACCTTACTAATTCGAACACCATGAGTGTAAAATGACCTGACGAGATAATAGAGTAGGGTGACTGACGACTTGCTTTAATAAAATGGCCTGAATATTTAATGTGGATACGGTCAGGACCTGCGATCAGGCAATTTCGCCCCCACTCACGGTAAAATTTCTTCACCCTTACTTCCCGCATTTGTAATATATTCACTTTCAAATGAGTGAGATCAAAGGAAAGATAACCGAATTATTTGACCGCATTCCACGGCGGCATACCGCAGACAATGTGAAAGAGATCTATAGCATTCTGGATTCGTATGAAGATCTGCTAAAAGACATAGAAGCCGACGCCCGTTTTGAAAAACAGGTGATACCATTCTTTGAATCGCTGGATCCGATAAGGGCCACCATTAAAAAGTCAAATGATAATAAGGCTTCAAAAAAAACAAAGGATCTCCTCTTTGATGAAGGTTCATCTGCATTGAAAGAAAGTGTGGAAGACCTGCTGCGAATGATCGGCACGGATGAAATTGGCCAATAGCCGGGTTGATGACCATTGCATTCCTACCCCGCCACCAGAACAATCAATGGACAGTACCCTCTGCCGGATCGGAGAAGGGCAAGGAGCAAAGCGATAATGGGAGTAGCCGTAGGGCTGACCGTCCCGGAGCTATTTTCTTTTCCCGGAGCATACTTATCTTTGCGATATCTATGGCAAACAATACGAAATACGAAGACCTGGTAAAAAAACAGCCAGGCTCCCTGGTGGAGAAAATAGTAAAAGAAGTAGTCAGCAAAGATTCTGTGGAAGTTTACTTTGAAGATGAAGATGATGGACTATGGGCAACTACAAAAGTGCATGACTATGACAAGGATACGGAGATGTCACTCCGCCTGCTGTCTGATAACAGATGGATCCTGCAGTTCGGATACTACGATTCCGAAGATGAATTCATTGAGCTGCTTCAACCACTCTCGCAGACGGAAATCGACCTGATCCCTAAAGGGCTTCAAAAGGTTATGGTCAAAGTGGTTTCAACAGAAGAGGGCCTGCGGGTTCCCGGAAAGGTTTTGTCCATGTAATTCAATCAGTTCAGGATGAATAATACCAGGCGGCGCTTTTTGCGCCGTTTTTTTGTGCAGTCAGATCTTTATCTCCAGGTTTTGAATGTTCCCACCCTGCCTGGCACGCCTGCCTTCCTGGTGACTGGTTGTCGCCAGTGGCTGGAAAGAAAAGCAGAAAAAGTGACCTAATGCGATCCCGGTTGAAACAATGCTTTTGATAACTCCTCTTAATCGCATAAATTCAGCAATTGACTTTTGTTTATGAGATCCTGCGATAATACCATGCTACGTAATTGCTTCTTTTTAATGTTCCTGCTTTTTGTTGCCCTCATTGCTGGTGCACAAAAAGCGCAGAACAACAGAACGATCCTTTTTGTGGGAGCACATCCGGATGATGAAACAGCGATCAGTGAAGTGCTGCATAAATATGCAAGATCGGGTAATAAGGTTTTTGTGATCATTGCTACAGACGGCAAAGACGGTACAAGGGTTACAAAGATCCCCGCCGGTGATTCTTTGGGAATGCTGAGAAAGGCAGAGTCAGCATGCGGCTGTGAAATATTGGGCGCAGAACCTCCGATATTCTTCGGTATTGAAAGGCTGGATACAAAGATCGGCGTGGGTAAGTATTTTAAGGAACACCAGCGATTCCGGGATTCTTTAAAAGCGAGAATACCGGCTATCAATCCGGACATCATTATCACTGCCGGACCTGATGGCGATACACATCATTCCGAACACATCGTCGTAGGCGCTGCTGTAACGGAATTGCTGCTAGCTGAAGGCTGGGTGGACAAATATCCCTTATACCATTTTGCCTGGAAAAAAGGGATCGTATCTGTTGACGACGGAAGTTATACGGACGAGCAATATTTCAATGTAAAGATCAGCTTTACATCAGAAGATGAAAAGAAAGCAATAGAGGCGTTGAATTGCTATGTAACTCAGTATACTGCCGCGGAATTGACACAGGAAGCCGCAAATAAGTTAAAGGATAGGTCAAACACCATTTACTTCAGGAAATTTGAGGTGAAAAAAGGCATAAGAAATGATTTTTAAAAAGAGCTGCCTTATTACAGACGGTAAAGGAAAGCCAGCATTCAATCATGAATGTTGACTTCCCTTTAGCAGAGAAAGTTATGCCTGTATATGATCCGTTAATCCTTTTAGTTCTTTGTATAAGACACCATCGCACTCAGATCTGTTCCCACCTCACAGATCAAATACCGTTCATTCCCGGCATTTAAAAACGTCTTTGCATTGGCAAAGGAAAGTGTTTTACTGCCATGTACCGGATGCAGATTATCATTCTTATCTCTGAACTCCAGCATCAATGTCACATTTTCAATCCGCCATGCATCTGTAAAAAGATGTGGATAGTACTTGATCATTAACCTGCCACCATACTTTTGTATATCGGATAATAAAATATCTTTTCCGCCTGTTTTTAACTGCTCCGGGTTACTCATGGTGAGCTTGGTTGAGATCAGTGACAGATTTGCATTGGCATGTTTGTTCAGTCCTACTTCGATATAATCATTCACCGGCATTTCATTTTGCATGTTCCACTGCGCAAATGCACAATAAGAAGAGGCGTATTGTTCAGGCAGCGAGAATTTTGTGTAAACCTCTGATGGGCTTTCTTTGTTGTCACGCCCCGTAGTGATCCTGACTCTCACTTTTGTTAATTTGTATTCCACCACAGTTGAGCTCTGAGCCGGAGCTGGTGCCGGTGCGGGAGGTGGATTCGTTGGGGTAGAAGGCGGCGGCGGCGTAGTAACAATACCTTTCGAAGGTTCAGGCGCTTTCAATACAGGCGCCGGTGTGTTTTTAACTGCTGTCGGCTTCACTACAGTGGGTCGGGTGGTTTGCTGAGCCATCACAGTGACCGTTGCCAGTGCAAGCAGGGTAGATAGCAGAACTATTCTTTTCATTTGTTTATTTTTTGTGATCAGAGAAAGTAAATGTATCAGGAAAAGAATATCCAGGCTATCGCCTGAAAAGATGAGATTTTGGGCCGGAGGTATCACCTGTTCAGGGGAGTGCCTGGTACCTTTGATCGATGGCCGATGGTCATGCGTTGATATAGATCAACGCAAAGCCATGATCTGTAATATTCAGGTTCTTTTAGCGTCTTTCGAACTTCACTACTAAAAGAATACTATGAAACAGTCAGATCTGCAAATCTATGGTGGCGTGAATGCACAGGTTGGCGAGTTCCTGGTTAATCGCTTGTTACCAGGGAAACCTGTTGATGCGGTCGGCCCGGTCGTTTTTCTTGATCATATTTATCCCATGCAATTAAAGACAGTTGGAGAAACGATACCTACCGGTGATCTTGCCCATCCCCATCGTGGGATCGCGACGTTCAGCTATGTGCTGAGTGGTAAACTGACGCATTACGACAGCCGGGGTAATCGTAACACGATCAGTGCAGGTGGCATTCAATGGATGAACGCCGGGAACGGGATCATTCATGATGAACAGCCCTTTGCCGACGAAACGTCAGGACCCCTCTTTCATTCACTGCAATGCTGGATCAATCTTCCCGCAGCCGTAAAAGCGAAAGAACCCGCTTATATGTCGCTTCAATCTCAGGACATACCCGTGGTGACGCTTCCTGAAGGTGCTGGTGAGTTGAAGATATTACTCGGCGTTTGCGGAGATACAAGGTCTCCGGTTCGGACATTTTCGGAGGAGTTCGTTTATCATTTGCGGCTATCGCCACGGTCCAGGTTCAGTCTGCCAGCGAAACAGGGGATAGAATATGCCGCATTTGTTCCGGCTGCAGAAGTGATGGTGAATGGAGAATCTGTGTCCGAAAGTAAAATTGCTATATTTGGCAATCACCCCGTCACGATCGGGCTGGAAAACCCGAATGTGGATCCTGTAGATCTTCTGCTTTTTGGAGGACGCCCCTATATGGAGCCGATCGTTGCGGAAGGCCCGTTCGTCATGAACAGCCGGAATGAGATAGCAGATGCTTACCGTGATTTTTTCCAGGGGAAATACGGTGAGATCGATTATACCATCACACAGACCACATGATATGTTTGATATATTAAGACAGTACATAGAACAAATGACAGCATCCGCTCTTCCGGAAGAGGAGGTCCAGCTCATCCGGAACAGCTTCACCGAAAAAAAGTTGCGTAGAAAACAGTTCCTTCTCCATGAAGGGACTGTTTGCAAGTATATGTCCTTCGTTGTCAAAGGCGCGATGCGGCTTTATTCCATCGACGAAAAGGGAAATGAACATGTCGTCCGTTTCGGTCTGGAAGGCTGGTGGATGAGCGATCGGGAAAGCTTTACCATGCTCACTCCTTCCCGCTATAATATTGACGCGATCGAAGATTGTGACCTCCTGATCATCACAAACGAAGCGCTTACCCGGCTCCGCCATGCGTCCCCGGCTATGACCTGCCTTTCCCTGGTTCTGGATGAACGGCATTACTTCGCTACACAAAAACGGATCGAGTCATCTATCAGCTATACAGCGGAAGAAAAAGTACTGCACCTGATGAATACCTATCCCCAGTTCCTGCAACGCCTCCCACAGAACATGGTGGCATCTTATCTTGGCCTTACACCTGAGACACTGAGCCGGATCCGGAAACAGATCCAGGCAAAATAGATTCCTTTCCAGCATCAGGTTTGAGACTGGTCTCCTTTCACTTGATCTATATCATCCCGATTACTTGTTCCAGCTCATTTGCCAGCCCACCGTTGCAAGACATTTTTGTGTGGTCAATCTGATCAACTAAAATCAAACACACATCCCATGTCTCTTAACAACAATCCTAAAGCTGGTCTTGGAGCCCTTCTCACGCCCGATAATTGCGTACTGATCCTGATCGATCATCAGCCTTTTCAATTCGCGGGTTTGCGCAGTCACGATTCTCAAAGCGTGATCAATAATGTGGTGGCACTGGCTAAAACTGCAAAAATATTCAACGTGCCAACCTTATTGACGACTGTTATTGAAGAACGGGGTGGTTATATCATTCAGCAGTTACAGGAGCTGTTTCCGGATCAAAAGCCGATCAACCGCACCTTTATCAATACCTGGGAAGACGAGAATGTTATAAAATGGGTAAAGGCACAGGGGAAAAAGAAAATTGTGATCGCTGCTTTATGGACAGAGATCTGTCTTGCTTTTCCCGCGATACAGGCGGCGGGTGAAGGATACGAAGTCTATGCCGTGACAGATGCGTCTGGTGGTGCAAGTATTGAAGCGCATGAAATGGCGGTACGCCGGATGGTTCAGGCAGGTGTAACACCTATTACCACGGGAGTGTTTGGCGGGGAATTGCAGCGCGACTGGGCGCGTATGGGCACTGCCGCGGGGTTGGCGGACGTGATGGTCGCCCATTCTGGAAATGTCGGTACCAGCTATGTATGGGAGCAACAGTTGCTCAATACCCCGGTTCCCTCCGGGCCTGTTGCCGGAATGTAACTGATATTGCTTTTCTTTTGATCTATCTGATTTTTCATTTTGTTAATTGATCCCATGTCTATTTTAATAACAACATTGCAGGAAACACATCTCGCCATTTGGAATGAACGTGACCGTCTGAAGCGTGATGCGCTGATGGCTGAGGTCTACGCACCTGCTATTACGATGTATGATCCGCATGTAGTCTTTCACGGCTTGTCTGAGATATCAGACTTTATTGGAAAGATACAAAGCGAGGATCCTGATTTTGTATTTACGGCCGCCCGCCCGATGGAGCAGGTGCAGGATGGCGTCCGGTTCCATTGGTATATACAACTGAAAAAAGATCAGCCACCGATGACTGGCATTGATTTTTTCCTGTTGCAGGATGGGAAGGTTGAAAAGTTATATGTTTTTATGGATAGAAATGGGTAGATAGCAATGACCCGGGTAAATATGTTAAAAAGAGAGATGATCCGCATCTCTCTTTTTTTTGCACCTCTAATTCCGGCCAGCAGATGAAGCCTTATCTTTACCTGTCCCGCAAAAGATTTTTCACATCAAATTGGAGTAAAGAAGTCATGCGTAAGAACAGCGTTTTTTTTCAGGTAATGTTTTCTGTATGCTGTCTGGCACAGGCCTCGTTACAAATGGGTAAAGGAGAGAATACAAGTATAAGTCCCGGGTCTTTCGCAGGCAATGTATCCATTCAGAAAGACTTTTTACGTGATGTACAACCCTTGAAAATTGACACAGTTCTAACACCCGAAATTGGCGGGATAAAACAAGTGATAGAGATCAAAACGGCTGATGCAAACAACCCGGTACTTCTTTTCCTGTCCGGTGGTCCCGGAAGCTCGATGATGAAAAACGCGGAGCCTTTTACCAACATGTTAAAGGATAAATTCACGATTGTTCAGTGGGATCAGAGAGATGCCGGAAAAACACTGGAATTGAACCCATCGTCCGTGCAACCTTCAGTAGCATTAATGGAAAAGGATACTTATGAAGTGATCAGTTTTCTGACAAAAGAACTAAAGCAGGAAAAGATATACCTGTTGGGAAGTTCCTGGGGAAATGTGCTGGGGTTTTACATGGTCAGAAATCACCCTGAACTCCTGCATGCTTACTTTGCCGTAAATCCTGTGATCAGCCAACTGGCGAGTGAAAAAAAATTACTCAAGACACTGCGGATTCATTTTAAAGAAGATCCTGTTGCCAGCAAAGAGCTGGCGAGCGTGAATATTCCTTTCAAAATGGACGAAGACCTGTTTTATTTAAGAAAATGGCTTTTTTATAAAGAAGGGAAAAAATATGTTACAACCGACGAATTCAAAATCGGTTTTCTGCAATGGTCAAAAACATGGTCACCAGCCTGGAATGACGTAATGAAGATTGACTTGCCATTGTCTTTAAAAACTGTTGACTGTCCGGTTTATTTTTTCGTTGGTAAAAACGATATTCAGACCTCCACTAAGATAACGACCGAATACTTCGGGAAACTCAAAGCGCCGGGGAAAGCGTTGTTTGTATTTGAAAAATCCGGTCACCAGATACATAAAGATGAACCGGAGGATCTTCAAAAAGTGATCATCAGGATCCTTGGTGAGGTTCAACCTGGAAAGTAAAATCATTCTCGCTGAAAGGTTTTGTTATGCGGCCAATGTTTCGGCCTGGATCCGGGGGGAATGGCCTATATTTCTATTCCCAACATCTGAAATAGGGGTAAGGGCATTCCAGGTTGTGATATGCCTGGATACGGTCGGAAACGATTAAACTAAACCTCCTGGTATGACAATGAGAGTAATAATCTTCTTTTTATCAACCCTGCTTTTTGCAGGTTATGAAAGTATCGCACAAACAGACAATATCGTTCTTAAGGATTTTGCCCTTGATAAGGAAAATCCAGCCGGGATGGCTGAACTAACCATCCCCTCCGCCGGTAACTTACTGTCGGCGCTTATGTATATGCCGAATGGAAAGGAGAAGCATCCCACGCTGATCCTTGCGCATGGCCTTCCCGGAAATGAGCGAAACCTCGATCTGGCCCAACTGGTCCGCGCACGTGGATGGAATGTCCTTTACTTCAACTATCGCGGTTCATGGGGAAGCCCCGGAGTGTTTGGTTTCGAAAATTGCGTGGAAGATCTTGTGAATGCCGTTGCTTATTGCAACAGGTACCAGGACTCCCTAAAGATCGATACCTCCCGGATCGTTCTACTGGGTCATAGTATGGGCGCGTGGGCGAGTCTGAGGGCTATGGAAAAACTTCCGCAGGTTAAAAAAGTGTTTGCGCTGTCAACCGCCAATTTTCATATTAATCTGAAAACAGTCAGTACAGAGCAACAATTTGTAACGCTTGGAAAGGAACATCCGGAGTATTTTGAAAGTTATCCCATGCTGACGACCCGGACGTTTGACATACTCTTCACAGCCTGGAAGAACCTTCCTTTTTTTGATCTTGCGGCAAATCCAGCCAGTTACAAGGGCAAACAAATAATAATGCTGGATGAAGATCAGCGGAATAAGGAACTGGCCAATTCGGTAAAGAATAGCAACCCTCTATTTTTTGACTACCAGGTATGGGATACAGATCACAGTTTTAGTAATAAACGGGCATCGCTGGCGAATAAGGTCATTGACTTCCTGGAAAGAAAGTAGTAAGGGCCAGCGGCCTGTGCCCCATACACTGTACGCATGATATACCTATAAGGGGGGATTGCAGCTTCCACAGGAAAGCGCTATTTTGAAAATTAAAATCTCCTTATGGGTAAATATCTGGTTTCGCTGATGCTGCTTTTCCCGTTGGCAGTATTTTCCCAATCTTCAACTGATAAGTTGGCCAGGGCATTTCCCATTACCGATTATATTGTTGACCTCAATGACAGCTTTAAGCTGGTTCAGGTGTATGTCGATCAAAGCGGGTTGATCATTGATAAACAAGTAGGGTTATTGAAGTCGGCATATGAACCCGGCATTACCAGACCCGATGAGATTGGTGTAGGCCGGTGTCAATTGATAAAAGAGAATTATTATTACTTTGCTATCAACGTTAAAGCAAGTGGAGCTCAGCCGAAGCCGGGGGATCTTCTCTATGTGACGGTACCGAAGCCAACGGTATTTCTTGAACGTCTTGTAAGGATTGCTGCTCTTTCTATTACCCTCACAGATGTATATGGCAAACCTGTTTACGATCTGGCTACGATCTTTAATTCCTGGACAGAAAGCAATGAACGTGCAGCTATGGATTCAATGATCCGGGATGTTAAATTCACAGCGGACTATTTCCTGAAGAATGATCCTTCGATGAACGTGAAGATCAAGACTGGCCTGGATCAGGGCAAGTTGATCTTTGATGTGATGAAGGCAGGTACGGTGAAGGAGCTTAGTACCTTTCTCGACTATATCAGAGGTCATCCACAATTGTATGCGGGTAAAGAATGGAAGATCTCCGAGATCTTTGCAACGTGGTTGAGGGAGGGCTCTCCGCGGCCTTAAGAGCTACCGTTTGGACAGTTGCTTGATCGGACCTGCGTAGGTTCCCGCCCATAACGCAGATTGGGCTTACTCAGCCTGAGATTGCCTGATTACCCCGTATTTTGATTTCATTCGCAACGCAGATACGCTGATGAGCTTAAGATTGATGGAGGTCATCGGCGTAATCTGAGTTGTCAATTACCCGCAGGTGGATTACAAAAGGCAGATCCTTGAAAAGACTGGTAGAATCTGCGTAATCAGCGGGAACCTGCGCAGGTCAGTTCAAAAAATATCTCCTGAGGACCGATCCTTGCTATCGGCTTGTAAAATTTGCTTTCGTGATGAATGCCTGCTGATCAGCCCTGGCTTACTTCTTAACGTCTTTTTTTAGCAAGGTATCGCCTGACAGGAATGTCATACAGGACCATCGCACCATAAGCGAAGATCACCAGGAAAATAACACCTGCGATAATGACGATCGTCAATTCATCAGCAGCGGGCTTTCTGGTCGAAAGATAATTTCCAAAAATCCAGATGAATGCATAATGTGTCATATAAAGAGGGTAGGAGATATTGCCGGCAAAACGGCAAACTTTTTTCCATTGTGAGGAAAGGATCGATCCTGCTCCCAACGAAACAAGCAGCGGAAAATAAAAGAGGACGATCAATGCTTCGGTCAGCCAGTTCCATTTAGACGACGGCATGATAAAGGCGAGGAATAGCAAAACCGACAGGCCAACGAATCCGAGTTTATTCTTAATGATCCAATTCGAACGGTAGATCAGAAGGCCGGCTAAAAAGGAATATGCTACACGAACACCTCCATCAAAGAAATTATCCTTCGACCATCCGCCCAGTAGATTGCCCGCGCGATAGCTGACGAAGAGAATACCCGCAGCTGCCAGAATGGTGAGTAAAGTCAGCGAACGACGCCCTACTTTATAAAGAACGAACGCATAGACCAGGTTAGCGACATATTCCCAGAAAAGCGACCAGGCCGGTGCGTTGAATGCAAAGTTGTTGAAGAAACGTTCTTCCATTATGGGAAGAGGGATCAGCAAGAACGCGCTGACAAGCAGCAATGCAAGCTTACCGGCGTCATGACCGGTGCCTGGTGTAAAAGGGTCGAGGAAAAATCCAAGCAAGCCTAGTACAGCGCCCAGTGCCACCAGCGGGTGCAACCTGATCAGCCTTGATTTGAAAAATTCTTTTACACCCATCTTCCCGATGCGGTTGTCATACGCATAGCCAATGACAAATCCTGAAAGGCAGAAGAAAAAATCTACCGCTAAAAAACCGTGACCGATGAAGTTCTTCGCCGGATCGGTGAACACCCATTCCATAAAATGGAAGATGACCACAGCGAGAGCGGCAACGCCTCTTAAGCCGTCGAGAATGTCGAAATGTTGTTTGGATCTTAAGAGGTCGGGGGATATTTTTTCTTCCGTTGACAATTGAATAATGGTGAAGGTGAAAAAATGATTGGTAGTTTTTAAGTAGCCATAGAGAAGCTAAGATACGCATCTTGGATTGTTTTCCGGGCCAGAAGCAGAAAGCAAATTCAAACTAACCCTGAACATTTGAAATAGGTTTTTGAATTGTCGCTTGAGCATGATCAGTGGAGAAAGCGAGTGATCATACTTGGGAAGTGTTCTTGATCAGGAAGTCCGTTACTTATTATTAAACTCTCATTGAAATCAACTTCTATGCGAGGGTATTAACAATATATGTTTGTTACCAGATCTTCCACCATGGTTTAGGCTTCGCGATTTGTTTTAAGGCTGTTTCCCCTGCCTTCTCCGGCAAGGATAGCTTCGTTCTGATTTCTTTTAGAGAATTATCAAGCCACAATTCATACCAGTTAAGAAATGTTATCTTTTCTTTGTTTCCAAGCTCATAAGATGGATAAATTCCCTGATCGCTCGCTCTATCATCTGTCCAGATATTCCCATACTCCGCACCATTGACGACCAGATTCAGGCTAATCGCACATCCGAAATTGCAAATAGCCACGACTCCGTTCATGTGTTCAATGTTAAAATATTTTTCTTCAAATGCGGCCTGTTCATTTTCATATTCCTCTTCGTATTCATCTTCGTCAACCGAAGGTTCAAATGTTAGATTCCAGGGCTCTGTGTGTACGAAAGGTTTACCGGGATTCAGCAAGAAATCCTGCGTTGGGTAATCAAGATCTGCGTATATGGAATTTTGCAGTGGCTCGAGCCCGTAATATGGTCCTGCGCCACCATTGCCGATCTCTGTTAGAAATGTAATATAGTCGTCCGGTAGTTTAACCTGGTGGGTAGCCTCAAACTGCTGGATTGTATTTGATGAAATAGGAGGATTGATCTTGTAGCGGTGTTTCTGTGCGCCGAACAAACTATTGATATTATCTAATTGTTTAAGCTGCTTGAGTTTGCCTTTTATCCTGTTGACCTGTTCGTTCATGATTGCTAATATAGGAATAAGATAACATTGGGGCAAACTGGCGGGAGCTTGATGCGGATGGTCTTCAATAGGAGATTAAATTCTTCGCCGTTCCGATCTTGTGATCCCGTTTATCATTCGCTATTACTAATTTACCTTTCAACCCCAATGAGCAACATTTAGCTTTCTACACCTTTGCTTTTCCGGAAACGGGACTTAAAATTCATTTGTTTTGATAACCATGACTTTAGAAAAGTATTTTGAAAGATTGGATTTATGCCGGAAAGGAGAGGAATGCTGTTCGATAACTTTACTGTTCGTGAATTGACCTGCACGATAAGTTGATCTGAGCAAAGATCAGCAGAAAATGTTAGCTACTTGTACTGGAGTTGATGATGGTTCACTGTATCTTCAGCCTCTCAAATTTTGTAGATTGCTACTTCCAGCGGAAAACATAGAAGCTGTTATAGAAGAAGTTTTCTATTGAGACAAAAATTAAATTTATCATTTCAATATCGAACAATGCCGGTCAGTTTTGAGCAGCTTAGAAAAGAATGGGATAATCTGGGAAAATCGTTTGCCAATGACATAAACGAAATGGTTGAATTCGGCGAAACCCATGGTTGGGAAAACTGGAAAGGAAAAGAGCCGTCTGATAACAGAGACCATCTTGCATCACAGGTACTTTCACTCTTGCGGGAAGCGAACATAACCGGGAAAAATGATGAATTCAGAGATATGTTTTCGCCTGCACATGCTCCATTTATCAGCATCCTCGAAGAACAGGGCCAGAGTATTGAAAGTTTGTGTGTTATCAGCGATGATTCAATTGCCTTTGTTGTAGGAACCTCTTATGAACAGAGGCAAGCGTATGTTTTAACAGGTAAAACTGTTGAAAAGTTATCGGGTCACATTGAGTCCATTGGCAAGTCACATCAAAATGAAGTATTCGCAGTTGCTGAAGCTAAAAAGATTACTACTTATAAGGGGTGGAGAGGTGAGGTAATAGCTGAATTTCAACTACCGGAAGATAAATCGTTGTCCATTAAACAAATGATACCTTTCAATGACGGACTTTCCGTTTTACTTATTTCTTCGGAAGGGATTTATTTACTCGGGTTAGCGGGAAGCTCTATGATTCACCCGGTTCCAGATCCGGAGGATGAGGAATGGACGTCGGATATTGATATGGAACATGCGGCGTTATCTTTTGACAATAACCTTATAGCTGTAGGTGACCAGAATTCCGAACACCGAATTTTAAATTCAGATGGGGTTGAAATTGCTGAAATCGGTCCTCAATCGTCCTATCCGCATTATGCCCTGTTTTCCAAGGACAGTGGGCAGGTTATTCTAAATTCATGTCATTTCTATAACGGCATTACAATTGGTGTGCCTACTGCTGACATTCATGGCTTAAAAATCGAACCGTATACTGAAGATGACAGATATACAGTGATCGATGAGGGATGCCGGGTGTACGCGGCAGTGGCAACAACTGATTATTATATTTTGGGGGATGCTGGAGGCTATGTAAAAGCATTTAGCAAAGATGGCAGGAATCTTTGGCGTTACTTTCTGGGTTCGACTATAAGTGGGATGTCAATTTCTGAAGACGGGAAAACTTTGTGGGTCGCTTCTTATGCTGGAATTATTCATAAGCTAAAGCTCGATGCTGGAAAAAGGGACGAGCATGTAATTGGCACAGGAGATCACTACGAAGAATTCAGGATCATTTTCTGGAAAACAGAAAAGCAGCCGCTTATCTGGTAAATGAACGCTTACGCAAGCAGGTCTTTGCAAAGAAAAGACGGGCAGGTAATAGCCCGGCACGACTCAATTGTAATATAATTTCCAGCTTTTCAAACTTACCTCGCACATCATTGTTATCGTCTACCTACAATCATCAACTCTATCATGGGAAGAAAACGCTATATCTCGCTGATCCTGGTATTAGGAACTCTTACTGCTCTGGGGCCATTTTCTATCGACATGTATCTTCCCGGTTTTCCCGCGATCGCAAAAGATCTTGATACGGACGTAGCCGGGGTGGCCTTATCTCTGTCAAGTTTTTTCATCGGTCTGGCAGCCGGCCAGCTTTTATACGGCCCATTGCTCGACAAATTCGGTCGCCGCAAACCCCTGTTGTTCGGCCTTAGTTTTTATATTATTGCTTCTATCGGCTGCGCGATGGCCACTTCGTTGAATGCGCTGATCATTTTAAGGATCATCCAGGCGCTCGGGAGCTGCGCCGCTGCGGTTGCTTCCATGGCGATGGTACGGGATCTGTTCCCGGTGAAGGACAATGCAAAAGTGTTTGCCCTCCTGATGCTGGTGGTGGGTGCGTCGCCAATGGTGGCGCCAGCCATTGGAGGCTATGTAACCGCCGGTCCGGGTTGGCAATGGGTGTTTGTAATACTTGCGTGCATGGCGGTGGTGATTATGCTGGGCGTTGTTTTCGTACTGCCTAATAGTTATAAGCCTGATCCGAATTTATCATTGAAGCCCAAGCCGATCATAACCGGATTTATGAACGTGTTGAAAGTTCCGCAGTTTTATACTTACACTTTAACAGGTGCATTTGCCTTCTCTGGATTGTTCGCCTATGTGGCGGGCTCTCCATTGGTATTCATGGAAGTGTTTGGTGTGAACGATAAAGTATATGGCTGGATCTTCGCAGGACTATCTGTTGGTTTTATAGGTTCCAGCCAGGTGAACACATTGTTGCTGCGACGTTTTACCAGCGAGCAGATCGTGAAAGTATCATTGCCTGCACAGGCAATTGTGGGTATACTGTTCCTGACCGGTTCTGTATTGGGTGTGCTGGGTTTTTGGGGAACGATCGTAATGATCTTTTTGTTTCTTTCCTGCTTAGGTATGACGAACCCTAACGCAGCTGCTTTAACACTGGCTCCATTCTCTAAAAATGCAGGTACTGCATCGTCATTGTTCGGCGCCTTGCAGTTGGGTATTGGCGCATTGATCTCAACCAGCGTAAGCTTGTTTGACAGTCTGTCAGCAGTACCATTGGCCGCCGTGATGTGCATCACCGCTGTTATCGCATACCTGGTATTTTTGATCAGCACACGTATCAACAGAGGGAAGTTCACCGGCGTAACAGGAGATTCAGTGGTGGCAGGTCATTGATGATAGAAGGCCATCGTCCATCATCCGTGATCCATCATCTATCGGCCATCGGTCATCGGCCATCAATCTGCTACAGAACTTACCGGCATTTAATACCCGTGGTCAGAACAGTTTCGCATTCACCTTTCTATCCACCCGCAACACTGATTGCTGCTGGAAGAGTTTTTTATACCAGTACCCCAGGCTGTCTATCTGTTGATCCAGTCTGGCTGAAGGCATATTAACCGTTGTAATAACCTTTGACGGCTCTACTACCAGTTTGTGCATGGCTGTATCATACCAGTTCCCGGAAGCATTCTCAACCGTACTTCCTCCGGGAAATACTTTGCTTACATAATTTGCTATAAATTCGTTCCATTCCTTTTCGGAGACGGTGCCTCCGTCCAGCTTAAACTGACCGAAGTAGAGCTTTGTCTCTACCTGTTTGGAAGAGCTGCAGGAACAAAAGATCATGCAGCATACAATAATCCTGATCAACATGAGAATTATATTGCGGGTGAAGCAAGACTACGTGCACAAGGTGCCGCAGCCTTTGAATAATTAGAACCGGGAGCAAAGTTGCGCGCAGCAGACCATTCAGGCAATGGTTATTTAGTCATTGGCAGCATACAGGGGACCGTTGACCAGGTGCCGCAATTGGATTGAACTTATTTCAACTGACCGGTAGATCTGATTGCTGACGGATCACCGCTTTCAACTGGTAATACAGATCATCGCAGGTTTTATACGATGTACAGGAGCTATCTGGCAGTTCAACCGGTTTATTTTCTTTGCATGATCGCTTTGCGTATTTTGTCACGCTAAGGGATAGCCCGATAAGGTCCGATTGATTTACTCATCATCAAAATTGAAGTTGTGCAACTACCGCCTTCACCTGCACTGACCAACATCATCAGGCATTTCCTTTTTTTGGAAAACAAAAGCAAGGAGGTGAAATGTTTCCGGCTTTTTCCCGATGGACATCCGGGTATGGTCTTTACATTAAGCGGACGATTAATGGCTTCCTCTTCTTCCGGTACAGGCTATCCCGAATGTTTTGTATACGGCCAACTTACAAAATACCTGGATGTATATGCCGGACCGGGTACAAAGCTGATGATCGTCCTGTTCTACCCGGCGGCAATGATGTCCTTGCTAAGAACTCCGGCTTTTATGATGACCGATCAGATCACAGGCACTGATCTGATCCTTGAAAAAGACCTGAGGACCAGTTGCCGTTTTTTACAGGAAAATACCCTTACGGAAAACCTGGAGTTGATCGAGGCATTTATTTTGAACAAAGTTTTTGTAAAGACCCCGGAAAAACTGAGCCTGGTGAATGCCGCTTTGCAGTTGATCAGGCAACGGAAAGGTGATATTGGGGTAAATGAATTATCGCTGCTGACGGGCTGCCACCAACGGAATCTTGAACGCCTGTTTCGCGAATATGTCGGGCTATCCCCCAAGAAACTTTGTACCCTCAACCGTATACATAATTTTATTCATGAAAGCCGCAAAGAAATGTCTGCGGCAAAATTTACAGCAGGAGCTTTGTCAAGCGGTTATTTTGACCAGGCACATTTGAATCATGAATTCAAAGCAATTACCGGTATTACCCCGACTGATTATTTCCGCGACCGCGAACATCTTGCAGTGAACTTTTTCAGTATTTAGAATGGAACTGTCGCGTTCTTACAATTTTCCACCTGTTACTGACTTTAGCTTTGTGGAAAAAACATGAGTCTTATTACAGTAGCCACAGTGCAATTCGAAAACAGGAGTGGGGACAAGGCATACAATCTTGCAAAAATAGAGGAGTTCGCCGGCAGAGCTAAAGCCGCAGGAGCGAGGGTAGTCGCCTTTCATGAATGCTCCGTAACAGGCTATACGTTTGCGCGTAAACTTTCGAAAGAGGAATTAACTGACCTGGCCGAAGAGATCCCGGATGGGCAGAGTGTGCGGGAGCTGATCAGGATCGCGTCTGTGTATGATATCGCGATCTGTGCGGGCCTGTTTGAGAGAGAGGGTGACGGAGATCTTTACAAAGCATATATCTGCGTTGATAAGAACGGACTTATTGCGAAGTTCAGGAAGCTTCATCCTTTTATCAATCCGCATCTGAAGCCGGGCTCTTCCTATTGTGTTTTTGATCTGTATGGCTGGAAATGCGGGATCCTTATTTGTTATGACAATAATATAATGGAGAATGTCCGGGCTACAAAGCTATTGGGGGCGGAGATCATTTTTATGCCGCATGTAACGATGTGTACGCCATCAACGAGGCCGGGAGCGGGCTTTGTTGATCCGGCATTGTGGGAAAAGCGGCACACTGATCCCACATCGCTTCGGTTGGAATTTGAAGGAATGAAGGGGCGTGACTGGCTGATGAAGTGGTTGCCCGCCAGGGCTTATGATAACGCGGTGTATTGTATCTTCTCCAATCCGATCGGTATGGATGATGATCAGCTGAAGAACGGGCGGTCGATGATCATCGATCCGTTTGGAGACGTGGTGGCAGAATGTACAGAACTGGATGAATCGTTGGTTACAGCCTGCCTGACAAAAGAAAAACTTCAACTGGCCGGTGGTAGCCGCTATATCAAAGCGCGAAGACCGGCGTTGTACAAAGAAATACTGGGACAAGATCACCAGTCTTTTCAGTCAGTCAGCTGGCTGAAGTGTTGACCGTTGACCGTTGACCGTTGACCGTTCACCGTTGTCCGTTGTCCGTTCAGCGTTGACCGTTGACCGTTGTCCGTTGTCCGATTTTTTGAAATCGTTTTTGATATGGAGCCTTCCGCTGACGGAAGGCTTTTTTATTTTGTCTTTTCATTTCATCGGGATCCGTTCAACGGACAACGGACAACGGTGAACGGTGGATGGACAACGGACATCCTAAAAGAATTCTTATCAGGCCATGAGCAAAGACTTTTACCTGATTTTTCGGCTAACTGCCCGGCCGGATAAAGAAAATTCCTGAGAAATTCTTAACTTTTAATGGATCTCCCAAAATTTAATGAAGAGTAACATTAAGGTAATAATACCGTAATGTGAGGCTGTCTTTGTCCGTGCAGCTTTCTGATATGTTTGTAGTTGATTTATAGACTTTCAATGGACGATCGTGACCCGAACGATACGTCCGGTGTTTTCATTTTTAAACCAAACTAATTACTTATGCGAAAATTATTGGCAGGAGTAGGTCTTTTGCTACTTACCTCCTGGCAGCTGATGGCGCAGAACAACAAGTCGATCACCGGCTCGGTCAACAACGAAAACGGTGAGCGGTTGGCCAATGCCACCGTAAGAGTAGAAAACCCGGTAACGCATTACGCCGTATCGGCCAGCTCCACTAAAGACGGCTCTTTCAACGTTGCGAAACTTCCCGATAACGGTCCCTACAATATTATTGTCAGCATGATCGGGTATGAAACAGATACGCTTGAAGGCAATACCATTCCTTCCTCAGGGGTACTTACCATCACTTTAACGATGAAACTGAAAGCAACCAGTCTCGAAGATGTGGTGGTTACCGGATACGGACGTTCATCTAAAAGAAATCTTATAGCATCGGTTACTTCAGTGCCGGCGGAAGAAATGAACGTGGGTGTTCTTTCCTCTCCCGCACAGATGCTGCAGGGCAAGGTAGCCGGTCTGAATATTACCAGGAGCGGCAATCCCAATGCACGGCCTGCGGTGTTATTACGCGGCCCATCGACCCTGAGAACGGATGATGGTGCGCAGGAACCTTTCTATGTGATAGATGGAGTGCCGGATGCATCACCTGACCTGGTTTCTCCCGATGATATCGCTTCCATAGACATCCTGAAAGATGCATCCGCTACGGCGATATATGGAGCACGGGCGGCGAATGGTATTATCATGATCACGACCAAGAAAGCGAAAGCCGGACAGGTCCGCGTAGCTTATAACGGTTATATCGCATCAGAACGCGTGTCTAACAGGATTGACATGCTGACCGGGCAGGAGTTCCGCAATTATATGACATCGATCAACCGTTCACTTCTTCCACAGTATGATGATGGATCAAATACAGACTGGCAGGATGAGGTGCAGCGGGATGGATTTTCCCATAATCACAATATCTCTTTCTCAGGAGGTTCTGCTACCAGCAACTTTGCAGCCAGCATCAACTACCTGGAAAACCAGGGGGTGATGAAAGGATCAGCCCTTGAGAAGATCACTGCCCGCCTGAGCGTGGAAACAAGAGCATTGAATGACCGCCTGAAACTGGGACTAAGCTTTCTGAATAATACAGATAACAAAGACAATATCCCTTCGCAGGTATTCGGATCAATGATCAACTATGTTCCCACAGTGGGAGTGAAGAACGCAGCTGGAAAGTATAACGAAGATGTAGCGATCAGCTGGTATAACCCGGTTGCTTATATTGATAATAATATCGACAGAACAAAGGACCGGAAGACCCTGATCAACGGGTTTGCTGAGCTGAAGCTCCTTCCTTTCCTGAAATATACGCTCAGCCTTGCCGCGCAGAACCACCAGGAAGACCGCAATCTTTACTTCAACAGCATTTCGATGCTGGCGCCCGGTGCAAACGGTATGGCGAGAAGAAGTACTTATGAGAATAATAAAAAGGTGCTGGAGTCTTACTTCAATTTTGATAAAGGATTCGGTCGCCATTATGTACAGGCGCTCGCAGGTTATTCATGGCAGGAAGACCGTCGCGGAGATGGATTTGGTGTCCGTACACAAAACTTTACCACAGACGACCTGACTTATAACAACCTTTATTTCAGTAATCCTCCGAACGGAACAGTGTTGTTTGACAATACGGGGATCAGCACCTTGCGACTGATCTCTTTTTATGGAAGGGTAAATTATCAGTTTGATGACCGCTTTCTGTTCCAGGCATCATTGCGCAGAGATGGATCATCTGCATTTGGTATGAACAATCGTTGGGGATACTTCCCTGCATTCTCCGCAGGCTGGAGGATCAGCAAAGAGCGTTTCATGGACAATGTTACGTTCATCGATGATCTGAAGCTCAGAGCAGGGTATGGGGCTACTGGGAATTCTTTAGGGTTTCCTTCGCTGATCGCTGTTTATCGTTATGATCGTACCGGAACCTTCTACCTGAACGGCGCCATGGCGAATGCATTCGGTATTGTGCAAAACAGCAACCCGAACCTGAAATGGGAGAAGACCGCTACAAGCAACATAGGGATCGATGCCTCTTTCCTGAAAGGACGTCTGACGGCAACGATGGATTACTACATTAAAGAAACGTCTGACCTGATCGCTACTTACACCGTAAGTAACACGCAGTATGTGAACGAAAGCCTGATCGCCAATGTTGGTAAGATCCGTAATACCGGATTTGAGTTTGCAGTGAACGCAACACCTGTTCAGTCGAAGAGTTTTACCTGGAAATCTTCTTTCAACATTTCTACGAATAAGAATAAAGTAGTATCCCTGTCAAATGATGTTCTGGCGGTTACAGAATTCCTTACGGCATATGTAGGCGGAAAAGGGCAGTCAGGTATTCCAAAGCAGGTATTGCGTGAAGGATATCCTATCGGTACGTTCAATACATGGCATTATGCGGGAAAAAACCAGGCAGGTCTTTCAACCTTCCTGTTTGCAGATGGAAGCGTAAAAGCTGCTCAGCCAACTATTGCGGATCATATGATCCTTGGCAATGCGCAGCCTAAGTTCATCTATGGCTGGAACAACAGCTTTACTTACAGGAATCTTGATCTGAACATCTTTGTGCGCGGCGTGTCTGGCAATAAGATCCTGAACTCTACCCTTGCCTCACTGAACAGCCCGGCGGTAACCAGTAATCCACCATCAAATGTTCCTCAATACACCATTGACGAGGGAGATCAGGTGGCGGATCTGTTTACCAATCTTTTGTCAGACAGGTATATTGAGAGCGGTTCTTATTTAAGACTGGATAACGCAACGCTGGGTTATTCTCTTCCTGTGAAGAGTCAGTATATCCGCAAGTTGCGGCTGTATGCAAGTGTGAACAACGCATTCGTTATTACGAAATACCGCGGTATAGATCCTGAGATTAATATGGGTGGTATTGAACCTGGAATTGATAATAACAATTTCTATCCTAAAACACGGTCATTCATTTTTGGTGTGAATGTTATTTTCTAAATGCATTAAAACGAAATCAATGAAACGAATATTTTTCTTTTATATCATCGCTGCAATGCTGCTGTTCGCCAGTTGCACAAAGCTCGATGTGCCGGTGGAGTCACAGTATACCAATGAGAACTTTCCAACCAACGCGGCATCTTATGCAGCGGTGATGGGGCCGATGTATACCGATCTTTCTTATAACAATACCGGATTCAGTTACGCAGTGGATTACTGGAGAATGCAGGAGTTGTCAACCGACGAAGCGATCATTCCGGCAAGAGGCGGTAACTATGATGATGGCGGTCAATACCGTTTTTTACACTTACATTCCTGGAACGCAGACCATCCGAATGTGGTGGGCAACTGGAAATGGGGATTTGGTGCGATCACGAGGTGTAATACACTTCTTAACCTATTTGCCGCTTCACCGGCTGGCCCGGTAAGAGAGTCTGCTATTGCGGAGGTAACGGCGATGCGGTCTTTATTTTATTTCTTCATGATGGATCTGTATGGTAATATTCCGATCATTGATACTTTTCCGGCCCAGATGAACCCGCCTACCGCTGCCCGTAAGGACGTTTTCAATTTTATTGAAACAAGCCTGCGCAGAGCATTACCAAACCTGTCAGAGGCAAGTGGCGCATCTACTTACGGTCATGCTACGAAATGGATGGCATTTGCGTTATTGCAGAAGATGTATCTCAATGCAGAATACTACACCGGCACGGCAAGGTATACAGATGCGGTGGCGATGGGAGACAGTATACTCACGCGCGGGCCATTTGTACTGGAGCCAAACTATGCGTCGATCTTTGCGCCAACCAACGGACCGGCGATCCGCGAAACGATCATGGCGGTTCCTTATGATGCAAACCTTATCCAGGGAAACCATTTTACGCGATTTGGTTTGCTGACCACCCTGCAGGATAAATACCGGATCCCATTCCGTTCAAGTATTGCACTCAGTACGATCCCGGATTTTTATCATAACAACTTCAATAAGTTCCCTGGTGATATCCGTGATACATTATGGATCCGCGGCAAGCAGAATAACTTCAATGGAACGCCTGTTCTTTTTGCTACTACGGAGAGAAGCCTGGATGAAACGTCTGCCACCAACAATGCGATCAACTGGCATGTGGAGATCGGGGAAGAACTGACCTTGAAAAATGCACCGACGATGGACATCGGTAATGATATCCGCGGACAGCATAAGGGAATCCGTTCCATCAAGTACTATCCCGATCCTAACGGCAATGCCAGTACGCGCTACCAGGGAAATGATGTTCCCGTATTCCGGCTTGCCGATGTGATCCTGATGAAAGCGGAAGCGATCCTTCGTGGGGCGACGGCTACAACAGTGAACGGCGAGCTGCAAACCCCGCTGGTTTTACTGAATAAGATCAGATCAAGAGCAAAGGCGACACTGGCTGGCTCCGTTGTGCTGGATGATCTTCTTCCTGAAAGGGCACGTGAATTCTCTTGGGAAGCATGGCGCCGTAATGACCTGATCCGCTTTGGCAAATTTGAATCGGATTGGGGTTTTAAGACATCAACTGTAACGGCGGTAAATCCTGTCGTAAGCAATCAGACTTACCGCAGGATCTTCCCGATCCCGACGGTAGAGCGTTCACTAAACACGAATCTTGCACAGAACCCGGGCTATTAATATGAGGTACTTATTGACCATAATGATCATCGTTATTGCGGGCGCCGGACTTTTTGCCCAGGCTCCGCTTGAGGGAGATCAGGGATATACCGGGGGATCTATACCCGGACTTAAAAAGCTGCCCAATGC
This sequence comes from Terrimonas ginsenosidimutans, assembly GCF_022012415.1. Lineage (GTDB taxonomy): Bacteria > Bacteroidota > Bacteroidia > Chitinophagales > Chitinophagaceae > Terrimonas_A > Terrimonas_A ginsenosidimutans. The sequence continues at coordinate 60,676 of NZ_JAKLTR010000015.1, read as the reverse complement.
GCTTCACTTTATTGCGATGGGAGATTGGGGAAGGAATGGCGAAAATCATCAGAAAGAGGTTGCGGCAGGAATGGGCAAGGCTGCGCATGATCTGAGCGCGTCGTTCGTGGTGGCAACCGGTGATAACTTCTATCCGTATGGCGTGGCCAGCGTGCAGGATTACCATTGGATCGCTTCCTATGAAACGATCTATACAGCGCAATCATTGCATGTGAAGTGGTATCCTGTATTGGGGAATCACGACTATGCCTCGAATCCTGATGCAGAAGTGGAGTACAGTAAGATCAGCAGCCGCTGGACCATGCCTTCGAGATACTATACAAAAACCTTCCGTGTGGAGGACGATTCTGTGCTGATGGTGTTTCTTGACACAGATCCGATGGAAAAGGAAATGAGGGGGCAGGCGTATGATGGTGTTAAATACAAGGCCGGCGCTGTGAAGCAACAGCGTGAATGGCTGGAGAAAACACTGGCATCCAGTAAAGCGCGTTGGAAGATCGTGGTAGGTCATCATCCGTTGTATACCGCCGGATGGAGGAAAGATTCCCCTGATACCAAAAAGATGCGGGAATTCCTGGAACCCATTTTTACAAAATATAAAGTAGATGTTTATCTCGCGGGTCATGAACATCATCTTGAGTATACAAAACCTGAAGGTCCGACACACCATATCATTTCAGGTGCTGCGTCAGAAGCAAGGCCTGTTACGGTCTATCCCGGGATTGGTAAGTTTGCCGCACCTACCCAGGGCTTTGCCACTTTTTCCGTGACGAAAGAGAAGGTGCTGGTGCAGTTCATCGATTATAAAGATCAGATACTGTATGAGACGCAATTGATCAAACAGTAAACGAATACGATCATATTTCCCGCCGGTCCACCTGAAAGTGGGCCGGCTTTTTTTTGCGCGACGGTCATTCCGCAAAAGGCTTTAGTAAGATCATACATAACAGGTGAGCTGCGTTCCGGGTGTGTGATTCGTTGTCGGATATTATTCCCGCAGATCACCGCGAAATCCTGACTCTCCCCGGATATTCATCCGGTGAAGTATGGAATTTAGCGTTATTTACATCACATTTCAGCTGTAAAACAAAGGGCCTTCAGTAGTTCGAGGGCCGATGTCCATCGAATGAACTTTCGGGAAATTAATTAACTAAACGACATTTAAATGAAATCATATGCCGGAGGTCAAAACGCGCTTCTTTATGTTCATGCTGCTCCTGGTAGCTGTCAGGTCGTCCGGCCAGGAAGTGGTGAGTTCCTCCACGACGATAAGACTTGCAGATTCAGCAAAGGTTAGTGTCTCCTTCTTTTATGCCGATCAATTTAATGATACAAGCCCTCCCTTTCCTCTCTCCAAAGACAGTAAAGAAAAGCAAATAGTGATTGAAAAACCTGTTTTGCTATTTGATGCTTTTAGCGGGATACCGTACTATATAATACCAGGCGAAGAACTCTATTTAACTGCCAATGATCATAGCATCAAATTTCTGTCCTCTTTCAAAGAAAGAAATAACGAGCTTAACTTCTTTGCTGAGCTCAATGCACAATACCCGGATTTTTTTACAACTAATGCGTCCATGAGGATGAAGCAGGTGATCAGGTCTGCAGATTACCCGGTGGTGGAAAAGTTCGAGCGCGAAAAAGAAAAGAAGGCGCTTGAGTTTCTGGAGAAATATATGATCCCCAATCCTGTGTCGGACGAATTCTACCAGTATGCAAAACAGTTCTTTTATTATTTAAAACAGGCAAACCTTTTTGCAATTTTAAGTTCGCCTGCGATCCAGGTCAAAGGCTGGCCGGCTTTTGCTGATACAGGAAAGATCGCTGATAGCGGCAGTTTTTCCTGTGATAGTTGTCTGCCTGATTTGGCTTACAGAATGGGTGCGTATCATTATCTGCAGTACCTGGTCAGCGCTAAAAAGATCGACAATGGCCACAAGGCCGGTGAGAGCGCGCATGACATTATTGACTCTGTATTTTCGGGCAGGACGAAAGAGTTCTTATTGTTTATAACACTGAAGGAACAGCTGAAATACGGTACAGGGTCAGACCGGTCTCATCTTACAGAATATATCACCCATCAGAATGAGAACAATCTTTTGTATGTCGAATATCTTAAAAGGGAGATTGAATTCAAAAAATCAGTCAGTAATAAAAAGGAGCTTGTGTCGATGGATCAGGCATCTACCAGTTTGGATGCATTGATCGAAGGTTCACGCGGTAAACTTGTGCTGATCGATTTTTGGGCGAGCTGGTGTATACCTTGCCGCAAAACGATGCCGGATACCCGGAAACTGGCGCAGGCATATGATCAGCTACAGGTGTTGTACATTTCTATTGACGAAAGGTACAGTGATTGGATAAAGGCTTCCCGGGTGGAGCGTATTGACAGCCCGGCTCATTCATTCATTATTGCCGATTTCCAACGATCTGAAATAAAGAAGAAATTTAAAATTCAGGCGATCCCACGTTATGTTCTGATCGGAAAAACGGGTGAGGTTATAGCAGCAGATTCACCGCACCCGGGTAGTTTGGAGTTGAAGAAATTAATCGGGAGGTATTTGTAAAGTTCAGGACTGATTGGTGACAGGTCAATGCCCGGAGTAAACTTCCGGTTTGAGATGAATGTGTTTCCGGCGAAGGTTTCCTGAAGGCCGGTCATTCCATCAGCGGTTGCAGGAAAGTTTGATATTGTATTCATTATTAAGCTCATTGACGTACATTTAAAGAATTCCTACATTCCTTAAATCAATACGTATGACAAGACTCTGTTTGTTGTCGCTGGTTGTACTGCTGGCGCTAAGCTGTAAGCAGGCAGCTGACCAAAACCCCGACCGCGTTGTAATTACAGGGGTTGATTCCACAAAGAAACCGGGAGATGATTTTTTTATGTACGTCAACAGCACCTGGTATGACAGTGCTGTGATACCTGCCAGCCAGACTGGGGTGGGTTCGTATTCGTTCCTGAATTTTCCCCAGCGGATCCGGTTACAGGGGATCCTGGACAGTGTTGCGGCAAGCAATAGTCCCGCGGGTAGCATTGAACAGAAAGTTGGGGATTTCTATGCATCGGGCATGGATACCGCGGCCATTGACCAGCGGGGTTATGATCCGATCAAACCTGTTCTTGCAAAAATAGATGCAGCGGCGGATCTGCCTGCATTGTTACAGCTGGTGGCGGATGAACAAAAAACGGGAAACAGAACTTTCATCGGTTTCTCGGTCGGCCCGGATGATAAGAAAAGTTCTACAAACATTGTTGTCCTGGGACAGGCCGGTCTTGGATTGCCTGAACGGGATTACTACTTCAAATCAGATTCATCTACTGTCAATATTCAGAAAGCATACAGGACTGCCATTGGTTCTTATTTTGAATTGACAGGCGCTGACGCTGCTACGGCAGCAAAAAATGCGGCACTGGCGTATGACATAGAAAAGCAGTTGGCTACAGCCCATAAAACCAATATTGAACTCAGGGATGTGAAGGCCAACTACAATAAATTCTCCGTTTCGGACCTGTCAAAAAAACAACCGAATCTCAACTGGCAAACTTTACTGACCGCTTATGGTGTCAAAGTAGATTCGGTGAATATGCGTCATCCTGGGTATTACGACAAACTCAATTCAATGTTGTCTTCCGTGCCTGTAAACGATTGGAAAGTTTATCTGAAAGCAAATACGCTCCGGAATTACTCAGGTTTTTTAAGTAAGCCATTTACAGATGTGAATTTCAAATACACAAAGGTGCTTACCGGGCAGGCTGACAAGAAGCCCCGCAAGGAAGAGATGACACAGGCCGTGGACCGGTCTCTGGGTCAGGCGCTGGCACAGTTGTATGTAAAGAAATATTTCCCTGATGAAGCAAAGAAGCGGATGAGAATGCTGGTGGATAACCTCAAGAAAGCGTTCGAAGTGCGGATCACCAAACTGGACTGGATGAGTGATTCTACCAAAACAAAGGCAAAAGAAAAATTGCAGGCATTTACCGAGAAGATCGGTTACCCGGACAAATGGAGAGATTATTCAAAAGTGGAAGTTAAGCGCAATACATATTTCGAAAACAGATTGTCAGCCAATAAGAATGACTACGATTATATGCTGGCTAAAGTAGGGCAACCGGTTGACAGAACGGAATGGCATACCACACCGCCTACTGTCACTGCCTACAATAATCCTCCGCTGAATGAGATCGTATTCCCTGCGGGAATATTACAGCCTCCTTATTTTGATATGAATGCTGACGATGCGCTGAACTATGGAGGTATCGGCATGGTGATCGGGCACGAGATCACGCATTCTTTTGATGACCAGGGAGCTCAGTATGATAAAGATGGCAACGTTACTGACTGGTGGACAAAGTCCGACTATGAGAAGTTCAAAAGCCGGACCCAGCAGGTACTTGATCAGTATAATTTATTCACCGTGCTTGATTCGGTGCATGTAAAAGGTGCATTGACACTGGGTGAGAATACAGCCGATCTCGCCGGTATTGCCATTGCCTATGATGCATTTAAATTGACAGAACAGGGAAAAGACACAGCAAGGCTTGATGGGTTCACGCCCGATCAGCGTTTCTTTATTTCTATTGCCCGGATCTGGAGAGTGAAAACAACGGATGAGTTCATGCGAATGTATGTGAATACGAATTCTCACTCGCCCGCGATCTGGCGTGTAAATGGCCCGCTGATGAACTTTACGCCATTCTACAACGCGTTCAATGTACAACCGGGCGACAAAATGTACAAGCCGGAAAATGAACGGATCAGGGTCTGGTAGATAAAGAGTAATGAACCTTTTTCAATCGGGGAATAAAAGAAGCCGGCCTCCTGGTGATCCAGGAGGCCGGCTTCTTTTTATATGATCTTCCCCCTTGATCAGAAGAAATATTTTACCGGTTGTCTGCACCGATCACCAGAAAATTGGCGATCCATTGGAAGGCGATGAAACCAAAAATGAAGATGGTGCTCACACCGTGCAGCAATTCGCCGGTGGAGAAAGTTATTCCGATGGCTATTAACCCCACCGCAGCCAATGCAAGCGCATAGACCAGGAGCGCATGTTTGTAACGTGATGGGGAGAACATCACACTGAAAGGCAGCATCATAGCCAGGCCGAATGCTGCCACAGAAAGATAACGTTCATCGCTGAGCATTGCATAAGCGGCTATACCGGCCAGACAGGCAGCCAGGCTTATGGCAACGAGCGAAGAACTGATCTTCTGTTTTTGACTGAGCAATAACTGCCCGTATCTATTGAATCGTAAAAACAGGTTGCTGACAGGAGTGATGATCCAGGTAGAAAAAGCGAAGATGATCAGGGTGATGATCACAGGTGTAAGGTAAGGCCGCAGGTTTTCATTACTGTTTGCAAGTGACTGCATTCCTCTCATGGCCAGGTAGAGGCCGATGATAATGCCCCATTGATATTTGGCGGTGAAGTTACCCATCCAGAAAGCATACTTCAGGAAGAGACGGTATACCGGGTTGGACGCTTTCATCGCTTCCAGCATTCCGGACCGTGCATATTCATTATTGGGATCGGTTTTGAGTGCTTCTTTAAAATGCTCCAGTGCTTTCCGGTGATCTCCTTTTTCCAGCAGTCCCCAGCCATAGTTGGAATGGGTGTAAGCATTATTGGGATCTTCGCGCAATGCACCTTCGATCGTTTCGAAAGATTCAGCCTTACGGCCGAGTTTGATCAACGCGGTGCTTCTGGTATTCAGTGCAAGGAGGTTCTCCGGGTCGAGTTCGAGTGCATGATCGGCGAGCTCCAGTGCTTCATCATATTTTTTACGCACCAGTCTGAGATTGGCGAGTAAGGCAACGTATTCTGCTTCGTGCGGATCGAGCTTTGTTGCCTGGCGGATACTGTTCTCTGCATCATCAAACTGATCGCGGTGGAGAGAGGTGAACGCTTTCAGGTAAAAAAGTCTTGCGTCGTCGGGCGCAAGACCGATGGCATTTTCAATAAGAGTATTCGCTGTGTCAAATTTTCCGAGCCCGATATTCACCTCAGCGAGGAGAGCCAGGAACCGGGTATTGTTAGGGTCTTCTCTTAACAGATCGGCCAGCATTTTTTCTGCTTCCGCATATTTCTTCTGTTGAATGAGTATGCTGACTTTTGATAGCCTGTGGTCCTCGAACATATTATTTTTTGATTTTTAAGTAAGCCAGAATATCGTCATACAGCCCAGAGTCGTTAGCGAACAGGGCAAAATTTTTTGCGGTAGTGAACCATTCCTGTGTGCTCGCTTTATGTTTTTTGGCGGCTTCAACCAGGTCTTTTGTTTCCAGCGGTTTTGGAATGCCATCTTCAAAAGAACTTTCCAGTTTGCGTTCAATGGCGATATCGATGATCGCATCTATATCCGCGCCGGAATAGTGTTCTGTCTTTTTCGCAATGCTTTCATAATCGATGCCTGATACGGGCTTGTTAGTCAGTTTCAACCTCAGGATAGACTCACGGGTAGTGGAGTCTGGTGGCGGAATGAATATGATGCGGTCGAAACGGCCGGGTCTTCTGAACGCCGGATCAAGGTTCCAGGGTGTATTGGTAGCGCCGATGATGAGTACACCATCATTGTCGTTCTCTACTCCGTCGAGTTCCTGCAGAAACTGGTTGATCAGGTGTCTGCTGCTTGATTGTTTCATATCACTTCTGCTTGCGCCAAGAGCATCTATCTCATCAAAGAATAATACGCAGGGTGTGTTGTTCCTGGCGAGTTCGAAGATCTCGTGCAGGTTCTTCTCGCTGTTGCCAACCCACATATCCAGGATATCATTCAGGCTTACGTTGATGAATTTGGCATTCACCTGGCCTGCAGTAGCTTTCGCGATAAACGTTTTACCACATCCCGGAGGTCCATAGAGCAGGATACCACCACCGGTTTTCTTCCCGTAAGCTTTATAAAGGTCGGCGTGCTGGAGGGGTTTGATGATCTTAAGGTCAATCTCTTTTTTTACAGTCTCCATTCCGCCCACGTCATTGAAGTTGATAGTTGGTTTCTGGAGAAAACGGGTATCAGTCAACTCCTCTTCATCCTGTTCTATGGGCTGGCTGTTTCCTCTTACCCGGAGCTGGCTATCGAGCTCTTCATCCATAAGATCAGGTTGAAGCTGTATTGCTTTGCCATATGCATCGATAGCTTTTCCAACAGCATTTTCCTTCAGCAGCGCTTTGGCATAAAGCAGGAATGCCTGAACGTCTTTTATCCCGCTGTCAATTACTTCTTCAAGGATCACATTGCAGGCTGAATAGTTGCCTTTGCGATAGAATACTGTGGCAAGACCAACTTTTGCTTTTGTATCGTTCAGGCTTCTCACCAATACGGAAAATTCTGTTTCCGCTTCCTCAAGCCTGTTCATTTCCAGCAAGGTTTCAGCTAACAAAAAGCGGAGATGGAAGTTATCCGGGGAATGTTTCAATGCTTCCCTCAGGCTGTCAATAGTGTTACTGTTCATTTAAACTATAACTATTTATACGTGAATTGCTGCCGGTAATACCGGTGAAGCAAAGATGTGGTTGTCTGTGATTACAATCCAATGTCGTTTAGTTCAATGATGAGTTCCCCCGAAAGTTCATTCGATGGCCGATGACCATTGGCCGATAACAGATATACTTACTAGTGTCATACCCTAACCAATTAGCAGCAATAGCTTCCATCCAAAATGCGGCCATCGGTCATCGGCCATCGGCCATCGAGCTATTGTAGGACGATCTCTTAACTAAACGAAATTGGATTACAATCAATAGCGCTGATTGTGAGGCAGAAAGATACACTGGCAGGATGAGTGGAACAAATGACGGGACTGTTTTCTTTACGGATCAGGATTGGTGCGGGATGGTCGATGGCCGATGATGCGGTCATCGGCCATCGACCATCCCGCACAGTTGCCGAGGACCTAACCGGGCGCTCAGTTCCACTCCCGGCAGTTATTGGCCTGGTTCGGGCAGATCGGCGTGTATCTTCTTCAGTTTCATGAGAAAAGGTGTTTTCACGGTATTAAATTCTGGTGTAAAAACGGGTGTAATTTTCTTTCCGGTCTATTACCTTAGACGCTTGAATTTCCATCACCTATCGATCAAAAATCCTTGTCATGATACGTACGATCTGGCTCTGTAAAAATGAACTTTTTGCGTCTTCCATCAGCCCATTGCTGCGCGCATACGGCATTTCCATTGTTACGGTAACTGATCCTGAAAAAGTGTATCCATATATTGAGGCTATTGAAGCAGACCTGATCATCATGGATGCGAACTGGAATAAGGATGATCACTGGGGGGTATCGTTTCTGGCGGAGCTTCATCAGCGCATTCCTTCTCTGAAGGCGATCTTCGTAACCACCACCTTCCAGTTCAAGCTATGCAGCAAACTCGAAGAAGCGGGAGCGATGGGGTATTTTTACCGGAATAGCGGGAATGTGGAGAATATCGTGCATTGCATCAGGCAGGTTCACAGCGGAGCTGTTTGTTTTGGAGAGATTGATCCTGCGTTGGGGGAGATGCCGGAGGAGAAAGTAAAGCGGGCTTGAAGGCGATGATATTTCTTGAATAAGTCAAAGTGGAAAAAGTGTTGAACTCTTTTATAGAAGTATGAAGGCCTGGCGTTAGCCGGGCCTTTTGTTATGTTGAGGGTTTATTGGTGTCGGGCATCAGACTTGCTTTTGAATCAGAAGGTTCTTGCGATATCCGGGTTTGTGATTATTACATAGTCGCCGAGTGATTCATACTGGCTCCATTGCGGGTTATTGAAATCTGTTGCAGGGAAGCAGCTGATGTTCTGAATTTTTATTTTCTTGTTGCTGCGTTGCAATTGAGTGAACGTTCCGAGTTGATCATCTGTATGGAAACGTCCATTGAGGTGGAATACTTTGGTGTTCCTGTTCTTTTTCCAGTATTTGTAAATACTTTCTGCCATGGTCGCGTCCCACATTGTTTGAGCATAATAGACATTGCTGCTGGTTTGCCGGCCACCCATGATCTTGCTGAATTTTTCCTGGTAAGGGGCATTGATCGTGTCGAGAGGTAGTTTTGCAAAATAGGTTTTGGCGTTTTTCGAAAGGCTGTCAATGCTTTTAAGGCCTTTTCTGCTGGTCATGTTCACATAGCGGCGGGGTGCATTCGCGGCGATCACTTTTTGCTGCCGCTCTTTTGCCGTATTTACGATCGGACGGTAGTCCTTGTAGTTGTTCCAGGCCCTGCCTTCTTTTACCAGTCTTTCATCTGTTATAAAAGACTGGAGGTATTCGTCCAGTACGAGCTGGCAATCCCTTTCAAACATTTCCATGCTGAGCGTGACCGTTCCGTATTGGTTGAGCAGTGAGCGGTATAATGTGTCCTGTAAGCGGTGCGCGATACTGTCATTGTGCTCTTCTCCGAAAAAAAGTACGTCCGCCTCTTTTACAGATCCGACGAGATCGGTTATGGAGATGGTCTTTTTGTTTTTTGTGTCGTAGATCTTATAGTGATCGGACCAGGGTGTTTGAGACCGGCTGGTGTGGTAAAATGTAATAATGAGGATCAGCGTGAGAAAGGTTTTTATCATTGCAGAGTCAGTTTGGTTTGAAAAGCCGGTTCTCTTTTGCCGGAAGACGAAAGGTACTGTGTTTAGATGACTGTCTGGAGTGAAATTCCGTTTTTCGGAAGATGGTCGGTAGGGCCTGAATATTTAACTGGCGTATAAGGAACGCGGCGGACGCGACGATACGCAACGGACGCGACGAAAGCAGGCCTGGGGATATACTGTATCCCACCGCTTGTCGCGCTCTTTATGAGCCAGTTGCTATTTTATCAGCTTATACCGCAACACCAACGGCAGATTAACCAGCTCTTCAATCTTATTATCCGCAACCTCAAATGTTTTACCATTCTGCAATACGATCTTGCCGTCTTTATAAACCGCTGGATATGTTTTGCCATCAGGATAATAATTGCCCGGGACCGGTAGATAATCTTTCCCGCCTAATTTTACCGGCTGCTTCATTTTATCAATGATCCATTCGCCGGTTGAGGGACGATATACGGCCATTTCTGTGCGTCCATCGCCATCATAATCGCCGGGAACCGGAATATCTCCGGGTGTATGTTTCACCTGCAAGGGGATATTCCCGAGAGAGCTTTGCCATAGCGAGTTATCAGTTCTGAAAAAGCAAAGATCAAGAATGCCGTCACCATCATAATCGGCGGGTACGGGGATGCCTTTGGCGTGGCCAAACCGGACGCTGTCCAGCCCGTTAAAATACCAGGTGAGAGTGGAAGGGCGATATACGGCGGCTTCCGCAAATCCGTCACCATCATAGTCGCCACAAACAGGGATATCACCGGGCTGGCCCAATGTGATCTGCTTTCCATCTTCGAGATAGAATTTTCCTTCAGAAGGACGGAAATACGCGCGATCGGTCCTGCCATCTCCGTTGTAATCTGCCGGCGCGGGAACGTCTCCTGCTTTACCGAATTCAATGGCTGGCTGGTCATTGATCTTCCAGTTGCCTTTGGAGAAAAAAGCGAGATCTGTAACGCCATCGTTATCATAATCGCTGTAACGGGCAACTGTTGTGTGATGAAACAAAGGAAGCGTGAATTTGCTGTCTGCGTCTGTTTCTTCTTCCCCTGTGTAGGGAGAAAAGGTACGTACGCTGACGAGGTCGTTTGATCTGGAGAACGTCATTAAGCGCATCAGGCCATGTCCGCCATCTTTGCGGCTTTGATAATCTGAGAGAAATGATCTGATGATATTACCAGCATAACCATCCTGGCGGTATCCTTCGCCGTTATCGCCTACGTGACCAGACAGGGTCATTATCACATTAGGATAGCGTTTTAACCGGTCGAAGCGGCGCTGTCCCTGTTTGCTGAAAGCAGGAAAACCTTTTTCGTTGGTTCCTTTGGTCTTGTTAAAATGAATAAAGGAATGACTTACCAGTATCGCTTTTTTGTCTTTATGTTTTTCAAGAAGCGCACTGGTCCAGTTATTAAGATTCTCGATATCCTCATCATAAGAATCATATTCAAGGTAAATCACAATAAATGAAATGCCGCCAGCGGTAAAGAGGTCGTAGTGGCTGTCATTGTTGTCACGATAATGGCCACCATACCATTTTTTATCTTTAAAATGATCGATACCAAAATACTTGTTGTAGTGAGCAGTAGTGCCGCTTATCGGATACTGGCTTTTGGTTTGATCATGGTTGCCTACCGCCATACCATAGGGAATTCCCTGCGGGTAGCCGGCTTGTGGTTTTTCCAGCCTGTGCATTGCATCGGATGCATTTACCCATTGCTGAGGAAGTTTCTCACCATCATCTGTAATATCCCCAAGATGTATAACGTATCTGATGTTTTCTTTTGTGGCGTTCTGTGCGATCCACTCCGTTTGAGTAAAGAACATTTCTTTTTTACCACCGTTCTTTTCAGAGGTATAATACTGGGTGTCCGGTAGAATGGCAATGGAAAATTTATCGTCATCATGCAATTCCTTTGCTCCGATCGTGGCGGAGATACTTATTACGAACAGCACACAGGAAACTGGTGCGGCAAGACGATTGAACAAGCGTCTGACAGGTATAGACATTCGCTGGGAATTTTTGCAAAACTGCGGAAGGGAGTGTTACCGGAATATTAATTATTGGCGGATAAGAAGTACATTTTTCAGCAAAACAACCTGGACATACAAATGATGCCGGTTCACGGATATTAGCCCCGTTTTTATATACAGGAGGCGTAGGTGGCCGCTGCACTGCGTTGCTCAATTACCGGCCTTCTTAACAAAGTAAACTCGGCCTTTTGAACAAAGCCATGCCCTGGAACTCTCTATAGTTTTGTTCTATTAAAACAATAAAAATGAAACAGAACAATTATCAGGGAACTTTCCAGAGACCCGTCGGCTCAGGCTTTAATTCTACCTCTACTGCAAGCGAAGTGATCAGCGGCATCAACCTCAATGGGAAGATCGCCATTGTTACTGGTGGTAATACAGGTATCGGGTTAGAAACGACAAAGGTTCTCGCGTTGGCCGGAGCCATAGTAATCGTACCGGCACGAGATGTGGAAAAGGCAAAACGAAATCTACAGGGTGTCGAAAACGTGGAGATCGAACATTTAGATCTGATGGATCCTGCATCTGTGGATGCATTTGTGGAAACATTTCTGGCTTCCGGAAGGCCTTTACATCTTTTGATCAATAACGCGGGCATTATGTGGGTGCCGCTTCGCCGGGATAAACGTGGTATTGAATCGCAACTGGCAACCAATTACCTGGCATTGTTTCAATTGACAGCGCGGTTATGGCCTGCATTGAAAAAAGCAAATGGAGCAAGGGTGGTAAATGTATCGTCGCAAGGGCACCAGTTTGCTGCTTTCGATTTTGAAGATCCGAACTTTCTTAACAGGAAGTATGAAACGCTTGCAGGCTATGGACAGTCGAAAACGGCGGTGAACCTGTTTTCTGTCGAGCTGGATAAACGTGGCCAATCATCAAATGTCAGAGCTTATTCCCTTCATCCGGGTGCGATCGGCGGAACAGAATTGGGCAGAGAGGCATCTATCGAATTGTTCCAGAAAATGGGGTATTGTGATGCAGATGGAGTGTTATTGCCCGAAGTAGCGGCGAGCCTGAAAACAATTCCGCAGGGTGCAGCAACGACTGTGTGGGCGGCAACGAGCCCCTTACTGAACAATATTGGAGGTGTGTATTGTGAGAATGCGGAGATTGCTTCACTGTCTGTGAACACGGAGATTGAAGAAGGGGTAAAGAGCTATGCAGTTGATGAAGCGAGCGCTAAAAAGTTGTGGAAGCTAAGCGAGGAAATGACAGGGATCTCTTTTGATATAGGTTAAGGTTGATTATCGGAAATGGCGGCTTTTGCAAGGCTGCCTTTCCTTTATATGCAGCTAAAATCAAATTAAAAATAGCTACATGATATTTTCTATTTTTACAGTAATATTTTCCTTTTTACGAAAATACAAAGAGCATAAGCATGGAGTATAAGGCTAAATATATCACCGAAGACATAAAGCTTTCCAGCTATGATGATAAATTTTTCAAATCAGATATCATGTTTGATCATCACATGCTGGTCTGGTTTATCTCCGGGGAAACAAAGATCATACAGGCAAATGCCACCTATATGTTCAGGAAAGGAGATATATTCCTGATCCCGAGAAATCAGCTGGCAACGATCATCAACTATCCTAAAGGTGGCCATCCGCATAAGACGGTCGTGATGCATTTGTCTGTTGAAAGACTGAAAAGATTTTACTCTAACCGGAATATCAGACCGGTTCCATTAAAGTTTCCTAAAATTTTCGCTTTCAATGCTCATCCTTTGTTAGAGAGCTGCCTTGCTTCACTGATCCCATATTTTGAGATGAAGGACATCCCGGATGATATAGCTTCTCTGAAGATCACAGAAGCGATCAGCATTCTCCGCACGCTTGACAAGGAGATAGATAATGTGCTGGCAAACTTCGAGGAGCCCGGCAAGATCAGTCTAGTTGACTATATGGAAAAGAATTTCATGTTCAATCTGCCCCTGGAAAAATTCGGTTATCTTACCGGAAGAAGCCTGACAACCTTCAAGCGGGATTTTAAGAAAGCATTTGATACAACGCCGCAGCGATGGCTAACGCAAAAGCGATTGGAACTGGCGCACTATCATCTTGCAGAAAAGAAAAAGAAGCCTGTTGATGTTTGTTATGAAGTTGGATTCGAAAATCTTTCCCACTTTTCATTTGCATTCAAAAAGCAGTTTGGTTATGCGCCAACGGCGCTTCCCGCCAGTTAAGTGCTAAATATAAAGACACGAGTATGCCCTGGAATCCTGATGTGTACAATCAGTTCAAACAAATTCGCTACAGGCCATTTTTTGACCTGATGAGTCTGATCGTTGATAAAGAAATGAAAAAGGCTGTCGATATTGGTTGTGGCACAGGAGAGCAGACGTCTATACTTTCCGGGAAATTTGAGCAGACTGATTTTCTTGGCCTTGATTCTTCTGCGGAAATGCTGGCAGAATCGAGGCAGTTCGTAAAACCCAACCTGCATTTCGAGTCATCAACGATTGAGAAATTCGCGTTGTCTGATTCGAAATGGGACCTGATCTTCAGCAATGCGGCATTGCAGTGGTCGGATGATCATGAGGTCCTGTTCCCGGGATTGATATCAAAATTAAATCCCGGGGGGCAGTTTGCGGTGCAGATGCCGTTTCAGCAAGAGAATGTGTTGAATGAGATCCTGCTGCGACTTGTACAGGAAGATCCGTTTGCCGGGATGCTGGATGGCTTTGTTCGCAGATCTCCCTTATTAAAGGTGGATGATTATGCCAGGATCCTGTTCAGTGGTGGTTTAAATGACCTGGATATCAGTTTGAAAGTATATCCGATCATTGCGGAAGACGAAGCGGAATTATATAGCTTTATTGCGGGATCCGCACTTGTACCGTATATGGAGAAGTTGGATGAGACCGGGAAGCAGTTGTTAAGAGAGGAGTTCAAAAAGCGGATCAAGGCTTATTTTAAGACTTTCCCGGCGGTATACGCATTTAAAAGGATCTTATTGTACGGAGTAAGACCGTGATGACATTACTTTTTTAAACAAACTTTTATGACACTGGCCCGGTTTTATCGGAATGCATTGATCTATCCATCACTGATCACTTTATTTGGCGTGGCAATTTTCTGGATCATTGATGATCAATACTCGAAAGTAAAGTTGATGCCGGGCGATGCGATGTTTTCCTTCACCCTTGCAGCTGTTCTTATCTACTGTCTGCTGATGGCTGTGCTCTGCCTTCCTTTATTCTTAAACAAGTTTGAAAGAATACGGTCAAACAGGCTATTGAGTTTTTTGAGCTGGTTCTTAGTTCCCTTCGGCGAGATCACCGTGCTGGCCTTAGCCGGAGGTGAGTTTAATACGAAGAATGACATTAAGTATACCACGGAGGGGATGCTATTTGTGCTATTCCTGAACATTCCATTCGTTGTCGGCTTGGTTCTTAGCTATTGGAGGTTCAGGAATGCTGTTCGTATGAACAGGTTAACGTTATAAGCCAGGACGGAGCAGTCCGGTGATCAATAAAGAAAGCTGCCCTGGATTTGGTACAGCTTTCTTTATTGATCAGATCAGTAGTATAAAACAGGCGGTCGAAGTCCGGTTTATTTTTTCAGCAGGCTGTTAATCAGGCTATCTTCTACAGGCGCTTTCATGGTGATCACCGAGTCGAGGACCGGGTTAGGTACAGTTGCTGATAAGATGTATTGAGCTACTTTCCAGTCATTTCCTTTTTTTACCAGTACGCCTGAACCCCTGCAGATCTTCATTTGGGTATTCAGCAGTTCGTCGAACCAGGCAAGGCTACCGGTTTTGTCGAAATAGATATGGCGTTCGATGGCGGTAAAATCCCAGGCTTTCCCACGGTCGAAATATGGTTTCGACCAAACTTTGAATGCCGGCAGGTCCCAGCGTTCTGTGGCGTCTGTGCCGGCGAAGATGGCGTCATCGGTGTAGAATCCGAAATACCGGTCGAAGTCGGCACGTGCCGCTGCGCGATTGAAAGAGTCCAGTGTTGCAATGATGGCTCTTTCTTCTGCTTTCGTGTCAACGCTGGTGGCAGCCTGTTCTCTTTCCTTGCAGGAAGGAAGCGCGAAGGCCAGCAAAAGGAAGTTTCCCAGTATGAGAAAGAGGATCTTGATAGCAGGTTTCATCTGAGCAGTTTTGATTGTTGAAGAATTGTTGAGACGCAATATATTAAATTGAAGCAATATCCGGCAAAGGATTTGACATGTCTTCCAGTTGAACGAGATACTCCCAACTTCCTTTTAGATGTAAAACATTGGTCCATTCTTCTTAAACTTGTGAAGAAACCAGGAAAATTTCTGCATGTTTTTATTTAAAAAGAATAGCCGCAAAACTTTTACAGAGATCGAATCAGGGATCAGGATCGACCGTGCCCGGTATTATTCTTTTGTGGATCCGCAGTTGCAAGCCGGCAGTTTCTATTTCAGCCTGGAACAGTCTGTGGGTTTTTTTCTTGATTCAAGGATCCTGATACAGGCACGTCCAAATAAAAACTATGATCATTTTTATGAATTGAGAAATCTTAATAACGGAGGACACCTTGGCGAATTAGGGATCTCCAAAACCCTAGCCCCTTCATTAAGGGCCTATATAGATATCATTCACCAGGAACCATATAAATGGAAGCTGAAGTCTTTCTATTCATCTTCATTATTCAAGCGTCGCCGGATTGATTTTTCCGGTGCACTAGTGAACGGACATGAAGAGGCCGCCGTGTCCTGGGAATTTAAAGAAAAGTTGTACTTCAACGAAGCAGTTTCGGATCTTCCCCGTGAAGGAGAGATCAGTATGACCAATCCGGGGAATCACCTGCTTTTATTTGTTCTCCTGTTTATGGTGGAGATGGAATTTCATTGGAGAGAGGCAATGGATTAAGGGAACAGCGTTCATTGGCCAGCGTGTATTATCGATCGTTCAGTGCTTGCTTTTGATGATTTTAAGTTGATGAAATGATCATCTGAATGTATGTTTTTGTTCAATGCCAGGTAGCTTGTTTCAAAATCACGGCCTTCGCACTTTTGCAAAATGATCTTGCTCCGGTCTGCATACATCCCAAGTTGTTGGTCGGTAGCGATAATTTGCCGTGTATAGCAGTAGAATAATTTGCTGCTTCCCAATGAATCGAAATCGTTCAGTTTTACTACAAATCTGATTGTTTGACCGGGTTGAATGAGTTGAAGTGTATACCATGTAATGCAGGAGGTTTCCCATTCCTGGACGTCGTGCAAATCATAGTAAAAGTTTTTGTTTGAAAAATTACAGTTAGTGTTTTTAAAAAGGATCAGTGTATCGTCGTCTTCGATCTGCGTGATTGGGCCAAGCTTAAGTAAGATCGGTTCGCTATCATTGTTTGAAAGCGTAAGGTTGAAATAGCGGCCGGGATACTTGCATGGAATGGGGTCGGTGGGGCTACTTGACGGACGCCTGCCTGATCGCTGGCCGGGTGCTTGTAATTGCAAAAGACATAAAAGTGTGCAAAGG
Organism: Terrimonas ginsenosidimutans; assembly: GCF_022012415.1. Lineage (GTDB taxonomy): Bacteria > Bacteroidota > Bacteroidia > Chitinophagales > Chitinophagaceae > Terrimonas_A > Terrimonas_A ginsenosidimutans. Next base: position 43,623 of record NZ_JAKLTR010000015.1, on the reverse strand, counting down.
ATTAATATTTGCGTCATTCTTTAGCCTTAACGTACCCTGATACCTGGCCATTGTTGTTAAATACTTTCCCTGATGTTCTTTAACAAAATGGAAACAGGATGAAAAAGGAAAGCATGGGATCGATCAGAAGGGTTTTTATTTGATCTCGGTGATCCATTGATCCTTTACGCCCCAGTTTTTATTTGGTCTATCTCCCGCGACGATAACAAGTGTTCCTCCTTTGGCAATTTCCTCATGGGAGATCCAGTTCCGCAGTAATGCTTTTCCATTCAATGTCACTGACTGGATATATCTGTTTCCGGCAAACGGTTTTTTTGTTTGTATGATGAAGGGGTTTTTCCCGTTCACAATCCGTACCTCTTCAAAAAGCGGTACGCTCAGATAATATACCGGCCAGCCAACGCAGGCGGGCATGAGACCTGTAGCCGCAAGCACATACCAGGCAGACATGGCGCCGGCATCGTCATCCATAGTGCGGACGTACGTATCCGGTTTGTTTTCATAGATGCGGCCGACGAACGGGTCTATGCCGCGGCTGTTATCATTGAAATAATACTGGACAACAGTGTCAGCAGCGTATTTACGCACCATGTCCTGCGACTTCCACGGCTGACTGGTGAAATTGTACATCAGCGGTGCCTGAATATCCGTTTCATTTGCGTGATTGTAGTAATCGTTCTGAAAGAATGCATCCAGTTCTTTCAGATAGGTAGTTTCGCCACCTGTTTCCTCAATGAGTCCTTTAAAGTCAAAGGTCACGAGCCAGCGATATTGCCAGATCGTACCCTGGTACATACCGCGGGCGCCAACTTTGTCGATATCATTCTTTGTAAGATCCTTAAAATCTTTAGTCCAGTATGCTCTCCACTGAGCAGCTTTTGCTTTGTATCGATCGCTCAGTTGCTTGTCGCCGGTGATCTCCAGTATTTGCGACAAGGCCCAGGTGTCGTAACTACTTTCAAGCGCTTTATCCGGATGGGTAAAATCCAGTTTGTCCGTTTCTGCGATGAGCGAATCACGGATTGATTTGAAATCTACATGGAAGCCTTTACGGTAGGCATCGAGCAGCACGACTATAGCATGTTCAGTTCTTACGGTATTTGACGGTTCGTTTTGGGTGGCATAATCCTTTTTGCCATATTTATATAAAGCGGCTATCGAATTAATGATCGATTGATAGCGGGCAGGATCCAGTAGTGCAAGTAGTGGAAGTTGTGTACGGTAATTATCCCAGATAGCCCATCCATTGTATACGGGCGTATTGCTCTGCTGAAGGCTTCCATCTGTTGCGCGGTAGCTGCCGTCTTTTTCAGAGACCAGGAAAGGTGACTGTATCGTACGGTAGAGAAACGAATAGAATTTTTTTTCCTCGTCCCTGGAGCCTCTTACTTTCAGTTTATCCAGTTCACGGCTCCAGTCGGCCTTTGTTTGCTGACGGGCAACTGTTGCTGAAGTGGTAAGGATGTTTTTCTGCGCGTGAGCAATGTCTACGGACGAGAAGGCGATCTTCAGTTGTATGGCAGTGATAGGGTTTTCAATTACAACAGAAAGGGAATGATCGCCAGCGTCGGAGATGTTTACAGGTTTATCAAATGTGATGTAGTAGTAAACCCTGTATGTTCCGGCATTGCAGGTGGTCTTTGAATCGATCCAGCCGCTAATGGAGTTGTGAGCGGAGGTATGTTCTTCCGCAACGAATCTATTGGCCAGCGTATGGCTCAGATCGATCTTAAATCCTTTTGATGTTGTTTCGGGGAAATGATAATCTTCCAGGCCTCCATTGCCGTTAACCACAAAAGCAGCATTGATCCCATTGGTAAAGGCGACGGAATACGATCCCGGAGAAGCTTTTTCAGTAGTTTTTATGAGTGGAGATGGGTCGCTTATAAAAGGTGTGATTAGGATATTGCCGCCGCTGCCCATGCAGCCGACACCTTCGACGCGATTGTGCGTGAAGCCGAGAAATGTTCTGGCTTTATGTTCATATCCTGTATGTAGTTTGGGATATGTTTGTGGCGCAATACTAAGCAGGCCGAAAGGGTAGGAGGCTGCGGGTGAAAGCTGGCCATGATCGCCGGAAGAGCCGAGAAAGACATTTACATCATCCGATGAACTTTGTGCCGTGCAGATCTGTACTGATGCAATAAGGAAAGCGGCGAATAGAGCTTTTCGGGCGAGAGCGGCCATGGTAAAAGTTGATTTGAGTGCAAAGGTCACGGAGGAGATCCAATGGCAGCGCGGTGCTATGTTATTTTTGCGTTATGCCGGGTATCGCAGCATTGGCTGAAATACCCGGCATAGTACTATTGATGCAGCGGGATATCATTTTGCTACCAGCGGTCGTCCTTCGAAGGCGATCCCTGGCCAGCCATTGATCATGAACTGACGGATGTTCTGGTGATCATTGCCGATCGGGCTTTTTAATACTGCCTGGTAATGCTCTGCAAAAAGGTAAAGCGTATCTTCTTTACTCATATTATTCAGCTCAGCGAAAGCGAATACTTTTGCGCTTCCCTGGTTCTGCGTCGCTTCGTTGTATGCGTCAGTGTTTCTAAAAGCCGTCGGCTGATGCTGGTAATACGTTTCAATGAATTCGATTACTTCTTTAAATGAAGATGAATCATTTCTGAGCTCATTGAGTAATAAGGCAAGTTGTTCTTTCATAAAATATATATCTTTTTTGGACAATCCCGAAGATAAGCATAAACGGGTTCTAAAGTGGAATAGTTTTAAGGTTTAAAAGGTTTAAAAAGTTTGGAAGGTTTGGGAGGTTTGATAGGTTGCGTGGGGTTTATAATTTTCAGTGTTATAGCGGACCCATATCTTGCCCGGAGAACAGTTGTGTTTATATTTAAACTATTAGTTCTGTTTCATGAACCTATGAAACCTACCAAACTATAAATCCTCCTCCCTCCGCCCAGTTCACCCCACTTCGTTAATAAAATGATAATACATCACCAAAAACTCCCGTATAATTTTAGAACATTCTAATCTGTAAATCCCGGTTGCTGGAACATGTTTATATAGTTTTGCGTGCCTCTTGTATGTAAAATGATGCGACTACTTTGTAAAAAATATTCTCAGTATTTCATTGCGGTATTGATGCTGTCTGTTTTGTACGGCAGATCAATTGTCTGCGTGAAGTCCGTTGTATTCAGTGCTCAGTATGTGAGTGCGGAGGAATATGGCGAAGGGTCTTCGCAGGATGGTGAGAATGAAAAAGAGGGGACGGTCAAAAGCTGCAAGAAATCATGGGTTGAAATGGAATATGGGCAGATGATCATTCCGTCCAGTCCTTTGCAATGGGCGATGGCTGATATGATGACGCATCATCAGTGTTCTGCTCTTGCCCGGCTTTATCAACGGGTTCCAACCCCGCCGCCGCTTCAGCCGGTCGCATAATCTTTTTCCAATTATTTACTGTATTTCCTGCCGGAGGGATGCGGATAACCTTCTGTCCGGCCGGATCAAAATTTTGTGATCATGAATCATCATGGTAAAGGACCAGCGCCCTGGCGCAGGTTGATCAGCATGCTTCATCCTGAACGTGTGCATATCAACTACATCTTTATATACGCCCTGTTGGGTGGATTGATCAGTTTAAGTATTCCCTTAGGGATAACAGCTGTGTTCAATCTTCTTCTGAATGGCGCAATCTACAGCTCAACCTATATACTGATTGCGGTGGTAGTGATCGGTGTTGTGATTGCCGGAATAATGCTGATCAGCCAGTTAACACTCGTGGAAGCAATTGAGCAAAAGATCTTTACGCGTACCGCAATGGAGTTTGCCTATCGTTTGCCCCGGATCAGGAAAAGTGAGCTGGACGGAAGTTACCCTCCGGAGCTGGTTAACCGCTTCTTTGATATCCTTACAATTCAAAAAGGGTTAAGCAAATTCCTGGTGAATATCATTACGTCTGGCGTGACGATGGTATTCAGTGTCGTGCTGCTGGCATTTTATCATCCCGTATTTATCGCGATGGGGGCATTCACCCTGATCATTATGACGGTGATCGTAGTGCTTTATTTCAGGCGCGGAGTAAATACCAGCGTACAGGAGTCTGCATATAAGTACAATCTCGTGGCTTACCTGGAGAGTGTAGCGGGAGATCTTGATGCACACCGGAATGAAGAGTCGATGGGAAAGATCATACAGGATACGGATAGATTGAATGCGTCTTACCTGCGTGCGAGGAATGATCATTTCCGTGTACTCCGTAAATTCTTTAAGAGTTCCGTGGTGATCCGGACCGTAATGATGGGTGCATTATTACTGCTTGGGTCCTGGTTTGTGGTGGAGCGGGAAATGACCCTCGGGCAATTTGTTGCAGCGGAAGTCATCATCGTGCAGATAGGTTATGCTATTGAAAAGCTATTCACGAGTCTCGATACAATATTTGATATGGTTACCGGCGCTGAAAAACTTGCTGCCGTAACTGATCTTGAAATTGACGAAAAGCATATCAATCATGAAGCTCACTAGATCTATGCCCGATGGGCGATATTATGAAAGCCTGGCCACCCGTTCCGGCAAAGAGCTGATGAGTCCACGGCGTGCAAGACGGTTCGGCAGGTTGATGCTGCTATCGCTGGCCTTGTTCATCCTGATGCTTTTTTTACCATGGCGGCAAACAATTCCCGGTCGCGGTGTCGTAACCGCATTGCGTCCGGAAGACAGAAGCCAGACGATACAGAACCAGATCGGTGGTCGTATCGAATACTGGGCAGTGATGGACGGGCAGGAAGTGAAACAGGGTGATACGATCCTTGTTATTTCCGAAACCAGTCAATCATATTTCAACCCGGAATTGCCTGAGCGCCTGACCGAGCAGCTTAACTCGGTAGAGGGAACGGAGCTGGCAGCGGATGAACAAATGAATGCGGTCCGCAGCCAGATGTCGGCTCTCGCAAGCGGCTTACAGCTTCAGCTGGCTTCTGCGGAAAATAAGGTCAGTCAGCGGGAGAACGTAGTGAAGATCGATAGCGCAGATCTGCAGGCCATTGAAAAATTTTATGAAACAAGCCGGGTACGTCTTATCCGCTATGAAGAAGGATATAAGAATGGCTTGTTCTCGTTAACGGATATTGAAACCCGTCGTTTGAAATTGCAGGAGGATTATGCCAGGGTGGTGAGTGCGCAGAACAAATTGAGTAATTCAAGACAGGATCTGGTGAATGCAAAGATCGAGCTGGATAATATACGGGTGAGTTACCAGGAGGCGCAGGCGAAAGCGCAGTCGAGCCTGAGTTCTGCATTCTCGAGTAAGGTAAGAGCGCAGGGAGATATAGCCAGGCTTCGTAACGAGATCTCCAATGTTGCTATCCGCCGGGGCTTGTATGTTGTTCGTGCCCCGCAAAGCGGATTTGTTGTAAAAACATTGAAAGCAGGTGTGGGAGAGAATATCAGGGAAGGAGAGTCTGTTGCCACGCTTCAGCCCAGGGAGCCGCAGGTTGCTGTGGAATTGTATGTGAATGCGATGGATGTTCCGCTGATCGAAGACACAAGCGATGTGCGTTTGCAATTTGAAGGATGGCCGTCGGTACAGTTCTCCGGATGGCCCGCTGTTGCGGTAGGAACGTTTGCCGGAAAGGTAGCGGTGATAGATCGTGTCAGCAGTGCGAATGGTAAATATCGTTTACTGATCAGGCAGACCACCCCGGTTCCTAAAGGTGATGCAGCCTGGCCAGATCGATTGAGGCAGGGCTCAGGTGTGTATGGCCGCGTGATCCTTCGTTCGGTTCCCCTATGGTATGAGATCTGGCGACAGTTGAACGGATTCCCACCGAGCCTTGAAAAAGAACCCGGGAAATAAAGTTGTCTGGCATATAGTTTCCGCAGATTGTCAATGGTTCTAAGCAATCTGAAAGAATCTTCATGGTAAATCCGAAACAAGTGAAAAAAAGAATTCTCCAAATAATATTGTTACTGATGTCCGGCATCACCTTTACAGCATCCGCTCAATTGCGGCCTGCAGGAACTGCGGATAGCTCATCGGTCAATAAAAAAAATGAAACGGCGATTGACAGCAGTCAGATCTTTTCGGTCCGGCTGTTCCAGCAAATGGTTTTGAAGAATCATCCGATAGTAAGACAGGCGGTATTGCTGAGCGCCGCTGCAAGGGCTGATTTTATGCAGGCGCTGGGGAAGTTTGATCCCCTTCTGGAAAGTACTTTCGACCGGAAAGAATTCGGCAATACGGATTATTATGCTAACTGGAGCAATCAATTGAAAGTGCCGCTTTGGCTGGCGGGCGCCGATCTTAAGGTCGGGTATGATCATTTCACCGGAGAAAATGTGAATCCGCAGTATATCACACCGGAGCAGGGATTGAGCAGTGTTGGGATCTCCATTCCGATCGGCCAGGGTTTTGTGATCGATGCAAGAAGAAATGTCCTTCGACAAAGTAAGATCATGATGCGGTATGCAGAAGCGGAACGGATCAAACAGATCCTGTCTGTCTGGTATGCCGCTGTAAGCGATTACTGGAACTGGTATCTTGCCTTCACCGAGTATGTGTTGCTGAAAGAAGGGGTTGACCTGGCCACAACAAGGTTTGTAGCGTTACGCGGACAAACAATGATCGGAGATAAGCCGCCTATCGATACAATAGAAGCACGTATTACCGTGCAGGATCGCGAAATACAACTGGCAAAGCTTTCAATAGAGCTGAGCAACCGGCGACTGATCCTGAGCAACCATCTTTGGGACAGTGCATTCTCACCATTGGAGCTTCCCGACGCTGCAATTCCCGAGCATCCTGATGAGAACAAACTGAAACCCGAGAGTGAACAGGTGGATACACTGGTTCATTTTGCTTCAGCACAACATCCTGATCTCTTAATGTTAAGGGCCAGGGCGGCCAGGCTTGAAGTGGAACGTTCCTATAGACGAGAATTGCTGAAGCCGCGACTGAACCTGACCGGCTCACTGATCACAGCGAGAGATCGCTTTGGTGCATTCAACCCGCATTACTATGATCTTGCATGGCGCAATTACAAGTTTGGGGTTGATTTCTCCCTCCCGCTTTTTTTGCGCGCAGAACGTGGCAAACTTCGGGCAGTGAAAATTCAGCAGGATCAACTGGATCTCGACCTGCAGCAAACAGACAGGGAGATCCGTAATGAGATCATCACATCTTACAATACATTGCTGGCATACCGGGATCAGTTGGAGATACAGGTGGCCAGTATCGGCTATCAGCAACAGTTGCTGGATGCGGAACAACAGAAGTACGCGTTGGGGGAGAGTACACTTTTCCTGATCAATAGCAGGGAAACAAAGCTGATAGACATGAAGATCAAACGGGCTGAGATGATCGCAGGTTACCAGAAGTCACTGGCAAAGCTATATTACAATGCTGGTACACGATGATGTTGACTGGTATAACACGTGTAAGCACTACCGCATTGCGAATACTTCATTTCCATCCTCGCCAGACCTGTTTATTTTCACCCGTCAGGTGAAGGTGCAGGGAGCCGTCACAGTGTGTCACTATTTAAGTGGTAAGGTTTTCATTTTCTTTCCAAGATCACGGAAGCATTGTTCACGGTCTGTTATCCATTCTTGCTGAATACTGTCGAGTACAAGATGTGTATTGATCGGGTAGCTGTTTAACCAGTAATTTTTGAGCAACTCCAGTGATGTACTCCTGTCCTGGAAATCGCCCAGTTGATCCAGCAGCTCTTTAACCTCGCTGTCTGTCATTTTTCGTAGTATTTTTTTGTGCAATAGCCGGTATTCAGCACCGTCATAGATCTTCAGGTTGTAATAAAGATCCTTGAAGTATTTCCTGATGGTATGAAGATGATCATCTGCACTGATCCCGGATCTAAGAATTGCTTTGATAGCTGTCCATTGTAAACGGGCAAACCGGTGAAAATCGTGTAAGCTGAATTCAGCAGGCAGAAGGCTTTCTGTTTTTTTTCCACTGGCGGATAGAGGATCTTTATCCAGTTGTTTTTTCAGTTCAGGTACAAGCGTGAGGATGGAACGTTCTAAGGTGGTACAATGAGCTTGTGTCTGTTTTTTGTTTGCTGAAGCTTTCCTGATCCGTTGTTGCTCCAGCTGAAGGTCCCGGATCTTTCCGCATATTGAATACAACTGTTTTAATTTTTTAGCGGGTTTAATCTCTTTCTGTATACCGGGCAATGTGGACAGTAATCTGAAGAGTGCGCGCAGTTTTTTGTATTCAACCCTGAACTGGTGAATGGCTTCTTCGTCCATTTCTTTCATTCCGGAGATATGGTGTTCCATATTACGGTAGTGAGCATTGGTGATATCAAGGAGTTCCTTTCTGGTCATCTGGGATATTTTCAGGTAAGTAGATCAAACCGCCTGTAAACGATACAAGCAATGCGCCAGAACCGGGCATTGCCTGTATTAAATTTTTTACCATCAAAAAGGATACGCTATTTGATCCGTACGTTTTCGAAGCTACCGGTCAATTGAAGATAGCTTTGGTCTTTTGGATCTCCTGGAACTCCCGCCTGCAGGTTGCTCGGATCGTAGATCAGGTCCGGGATCTCGATCGAATAGTATCCGCTGATGAGGTGATTTGCGGGATCGTAAGCCGTAATAGTCAGCCTTCCGGTGAAAGACGAACCCATTTTGGTATCTATGATCCTGATCCTGGTTGCCTGCTGGTGGTCGCTGAATGTGTATCTCGCGTGTTCGATCTTATTTGCCGGGTCACTGAACGAATAGGTTTTTACCGGTGATGCCAGATGTTTTGTATGCAGTTGGAACGTGATGCCATCAGCCATGCTACGATCAGCTGCAGGTTCCGCAACGAAACTGAGTGATAACAGATCGTTTTCGAGCGTTGCATATGATACGAGGCCGGAGGTCTGGCTGTAGGAAGCTGTTTTCCGAAGATTATTTTGAAATGGGAGGGTGATCGTCCGGGTCATTTCCAGGGTGGCAGGTGGAATGATGATTTCTTCTTTATCCGTCTTGCATGATACAAGCGTTGCGGTCAGTAAGGCAGCGGTGATAATACGTGATACCATTTGGTGATTGTTTGCGTAAAACTAATGCACTGGCCATTCGTGTCAGGATGGGGCTGTTATGAACTGACTTTTTTGGAGCTGAACTGTAGCTTTTTCAAAACTGGATGTCCAGGGGGATGGACTTTACCAATTCCGGATCCAATGCCCTGGCTATCGATGCAAATGGACAGGTAGGTATCGGCATATCAGCCTTTGCAACCGGATACAAGCTTTCCGTTGGAGGAAACATTATAGCAGAAAAGGTAAAAGTAAGCTTGCAACCCTGGGCCGATTATGTTTTCGAGCCAACTTACAAGCTACCGGCATTACATGAAGTAGCTGCCTTCATTAAGGAAAATAAACATCTCCCTGGTGTACCTTCCGCGGCGGAAGTTGAAAAGAATGGTTTGGACCTTGGAGATAACCAGGCAACGCTCCTGAAAAAGATCGAAGAGCTGACCCTTTACATTCTTGAACAGGATCAACAACAGCAGAAACAGGCAAAGGCTTTAGAAAGTCAGGAAAAAATGATCAGGCAGCAGACAGAAGCGATCGATCAGTTAAAAAAGCAAATGGAGTTGCTACTCAAAAAAAGTTGAGGTTGATGAGTGCTCCGTTTAAATAAAGTGATACCAGATCTGAACTGGCTGGCGCGAAGAAAACGATAACACCTGTTGTTTTCTTCGCGTTTCTTTTTTAACTTCTCCGGATTGTTGTGATACTTTTACAAAAGTATTCCCTTGTCATAAATGATCGTAGGGTTAAAGTGTTTGATATTGTTTTAAAAGAATGTATGATCTAAGTAAAGATGAGAGCATCGCGAATAGTAAAGATGTCTAAATGGTTGCTGGCTGTATTTGCAGTGCTGGTTACTGTCGGTTGTATCCTGTTCTTTTATCAAACGGATGTAACGGATCAAATCGATCCCTATGAATATGGGCTTCCTTTTGAAAAAGGAGAAAGTTTCAGGGTTGTGCAGGGATATGGCGGCCTCTTCTCGCACGCTCACGTGGCAGCGATCGATTTTGCAATGCCTGTTGGTACATCTGTTCGCGCAGCGCGCGAAGGAATTATGTACAGTTATAAAGATGATAGTGATGAAGGCGGTATGTTCGAAGACAATAAGAGTAGTGCAAATTATATTATCATCAAACATGATGATGGCAGCTTTGGTTGCTACTGGCATCTGGCGAAAAATGGTGTGCTGGTAAAAAAAGGCCGCGTTTCGAAAGGGCAGGAAATTGCATTGAGTGGTGCAACAGGGCTTGTTATCAGACCGCATCTTCATTTTTCAGTAAAGAGGAGATTGACCTATGATAAAGATTCGTTTGTTCAAACGAAATTTAAAACCAGTAAAGGAGTGTTGATTCCCAGGAATGGCCGGAAGTATGAACGCCCGTGAACGGGGTTTTGTATATTAGCTGAATAATAATGCGCTGTTATGGGATTATTCGACCTCTTTAAAAAACCGAAAAAGATCGAAGATGAATTTTTCGGGACACTTACTTTAATAAAGCCTGGTGATCCCTCAAAGGCATTTTTGAGCGGTGCGGGATATTTTGCGCCGGCAGAAAAAGAGATCGAACACCTGATTGAAGCAAGTGAACAAGGCCCCTCTCAGAGTCAGCGGGATTTCTATCTCGACCTTCAGAGAAACTATGATCAATATCTTTTAAAGATCATTCCACGATTGGAAGAGGAGTTCAGGAAGTACGAGGAGAATTTCAGTATCAAAAACTTCAGGGAAGAATTTTCGTTGGATAGTCTTACCGTCCCCCGTATCACACGCGAAACTCCTGACTGGGAGATCAGCTTTACTACTATTCATGATGGGCATGTTTTTACTATCCAGATGACCGGAGATGCTCCGGGTGATATAACACTTGATGGATAAGCTTGTCATAAGCCGGCCCGGTCGCAATCTGCTGCGTATGATCAACGGCCAGCTAACAATATCGAATCGTCATTTTATTGCAATCATCCATGCTGATCACTATCTATAACCGCTTACAGAAATTCCTTTCACAGCCTTACCCTTTTTATTACCAGGGCCGGCTGTTAATAACAAGCTCGCTTATTCTGTTCATATCGGTGTTCCTTTTTAATTACCTGATTGAGCCTTTTGAGGTGAATGTACAGGAGCATAGAATGCCCTTTGTGTTCATCTGCCTGATCCATGCATTGATCCCCGCGATAATTTACTGGTTGTGCTTTTCACGATTGCAAAAGATCCCGGGATTGGATGAACGCTGGAATGTAGGCCGCGAAATAATTGTTATAGTCAGCCTGCTTTTACTGATAGGAATCGTTCAATTCCTGATCAGGGATGTGATCTATAACAATCCCAATAACTGGTCGTGGCGCTATTTTTATGAAGAGATCCGCAATGCGCTGCTCGTCGGTGCCCTTTTCAGCTGCATTTTTGTGCCGGCAAATTTTAACCGCCTCTATCGTCTTAACCGGTCCCATGCTGAGGCGTTGCCGGAAGTCAGGTTGCCGCAGGATGTTGTGACAGGTAAATTCATTCCGATCCAGACCCAGGTAAGAAGTGACGATTTTCTGCTTGATGCAGGCGCTCTTTTGTTTGCCCGTGCGGAAAAGAACTACGTGGAGATCTATCTCGACAATGACGGACTGGTCCATAAATTATTGAAACGGATCAGTATGAAGGAGCTGGAGGCGCAGTTGGCCGGTCTTCCTTTTTTATTGAAGACACACCGCTCTTATCTGGTCAACCTGCTCGTCATTGAAGAGGTGAGTGGCAATGCACAGGGTTATCGTCTTCGGTTGAAACAGTGTGATGAAGCGATCCCGGTTTCCCGCAACCTGATCGCCGCGTTTGAAGAAAAGCGAAAGTCCCTCTGAGCTTTGTTGTTCGTCCCAAAACCATGTTGCTGATCCCATTCACTGGTAAATAAGGAGTTAGAACGATAGGTTTGCACAAAATCATTTTATGCGCAGATATGAATTGGACTGGCTCCGCGTGATCGCCTTTGGGTTATTGATCTTCTACCATGTCGGAATGCTATTCGTTCCCTGGGGATTTCATCTGAAAAATAACCGGATCTACGACTGGCTGGTGTATCCGATGCTGTTTCTGAACCAATGGCGCCTGCCCCTGCTTTTCGTGATCTCCGGGATGGGGACATGGTTTGCCCTGCAAAACAGAACGGGAGGTCAGTTTGCCGGCGAGCGCATCAAACGTCTTTTGCTACCGCTTCTTTTTGGAATGGCGGTGATCGTGCCACCCCAGATCTACGCAGAACGCCTTGCGAAACATCAGTTCAGCGGTTCTTACCTGGATTTCTGGCCTGCAAGCCTGGCCAGCGAAGCCTACCCCATGGGCAACCTGAGCTGGCACCATCTATGGTTCCTGCCATACCTGTTGCTGTTCTCCCTTGTACTGATCCCGGCTTTTTTATATGTAAAGAAAAACCGGGGGAATGCCCTGTCTGCTTTTACTTCTAGACAACTGGCAAAGTCCTGGGGGATGTACATTTTTATCATCCCATTGTATCTTATCGAGGCTTTTATCGAGCCATTCTTCCCGGTAACGCATGCACTGACCGGTGACTGGTTTACAATCATCAATACCTGCACCTTGTTTTTCTTTGGTTTTCTCCTGATCTCATCCGGGGAGATCTTTTGGAAGGTAGTTCGTGATCACCGGCGCCGTAATCTTGTCTTTGCCATCGTGGCGTTTTTATTACTGATGGCAAGAAAATCATTTCTTCACGATTCTTATCTTGTTCATTTTACGGAAGCCTTTGTAAGTGTATTCAATTTCTGGAGCTGGATCCTTGTTTTGTTTGGGTATGCATCGGTCTACCTGACAAGGAGCAGCAGGTTTCTTGCTTATGCAAATGAAGCTGTATTCCCTTTTTACATTCTTCACCAGACTGTGATGATGGTGATCGCCTATTACCTGATAGATCAGTCGTATGGTTTTGTGGTAAAGTTCGTGTTGCTCGTTGCAGGAACTTTTGCCGGATCATTGCTGATCTATGAACTGCTGATCCGCAGATGGAAATTGATCAGACCATTGTTCGGACTAAAACAAAAAACAACACGCAGCAAGATCGTGGCGGCCGGTCCGGAAGCGATAAAGAAAGCTTCGCTGATCATTCTGGTAGTATCTCTCGCATTACCGGTCATTGCTGCTGATGTTCGCTATAAACATATCCTGATCACGAATGATGATGGCATTGGCGACAGGGAACGATTGATCGCACTGGCAAAAGCCGTAAAGACATCCGCAGAACGTGTTTCGATCCTCGTGTCAGATACAGATCGTTCAGGGTTTTCGAACAAATCGTTGATGGGGCAGGATCAACAGAACATAACGGTTAAAAAGCTTTCACCTGATACGCTCATGAATATATCGGTCTATACAACGAATGGTTATCCGGCAGATTGTGTGTTGCTCGGGTTGACAGGCTTCTTTGGAAATGAAAGACCAGACCTTGTATTGTCAGGAATAAACGGAGGCGCTAATGCCGGGCCCGAATGGTTTGGCTCAGGAACAATAGGTGCCGCAAGGATGGCTGCTTTTCTTGGCGTAAGGTCGGTTGCATTTTCAGGCTGTGACGAAGACAGCCCGCTATTTGGCAGGATCCTCAATTGGATCGCTGAGCTGATCAATTCCCCATTGGTGGCAACGATCGGAGATAAACAGTTTCTCACCGTAGGTTTTCCTGGAAAAGGGACTGAAATCGAAGGCGTGAAGATCGCTGAGCGACGCATTGCATGTGAATGGCCGGAGTATATCATCGCCCAACGCGCCGATGATCCAGAAAACGATCCGGCGGAACATGTGACTACCTGGAAGATGGGCTTCAGCGCCGACCCACGTAACATGAAAAAGATGTATGATGATGCGTTGATCGAAAAGAATTACATCGTGATCACTCCAATGACGATTGAGGAGAATAGTTCAGCACTATTGACAAAGTGGAGAACACAAAAGTTTCAACCACCCGCATTCCGGTAGCGAACAGCTTTCAATGATTTCCCGTCCCTGTCTTACCGATGGGGATGGTGGGAAATCTTTTGCTCATATTTATTTGTCATTGTTGAAACATCCACCTGAGGGTTACGAATAATGACAGACTATTTTTTATTTATTCCTCTTAAACCAGGAAAAGTGTCCAATAGAATAATCGGATCGGCACTTACGGCAGGTATTTTGATCAACTGGCCAATGGATATTCTTAAGTTGTATTGATGATCATGTTGACATAAGCATTCCTTTTACGACCTGGTTTCTTTTCCGCAAAATCTTAACTCTTTCTAATTTCTTTTTAAATCCAGTCACGTGGTGGCTTACGTACATCTATGCAATGTCAGCTTAAGGCCTTTTTAAATTATTAACCTAACTATTACCCAATGACCAAACTGTCAACCCTTTGCCTGCTTCTGGCGGGTTCCGTATTCTTCACCTCATGTGATAAAGATGATGACGATATGCAAAATGTATCCGGGCCGGATATTATGGTATATGGTCTTACAGAATCGAATGAACTTGTTTCATTCAATGCGAAAAGTCCGTCGATGTTCTCTTCCAAAAAAGCAATTACCGGAATTGGTTCTGGCGAAAAGCTGATGAGTATAGATTTTCGTCCGGCAACTGGAGAATTATATGCTTTATCAAATGCCAGCAAACTCTATGTGGTGAATACTTCCACAGCTGCGGGGCGTACGGTTGGATCTGCTGCATTCACACCGGCTTTGTCGGGTACAGTAGCCTCTATCGATTTTAACCCGACCCTCGATCGCATAAGATTGGTAAGTAATAATGGACAGAACCTACGCCTTCATCCTGAAACCGGTGTGACTGCCGGAACGGATGCTGCTATCAACGGCGGAGGCACTCCTGCGATCGGCGGTATCGCTTATACCAATAGTAAAGGAGGCGCATCTTCTACCACTTTGTATGATCTCGATGCTGCAAGCGGCAAACTGTTCAAGCAGGATCCTCCTAATAATGGAGTGCTTATTGAAATAGGGAGCCTCGGCTTTACTTTCTCCGGACAGGCCGCGTTTGATATCAACCCGGATAACAGTGTAGCGCTGGTTGCAGTGAAATCCGGTACTTCCAATCCATTGTATACGCTGGATCTGAATACAGGTAAAACCACCGGTATCGGCAATCTTTCACAGACATTACTGGATATAGCGATCCCGACAGATCCTGTAGCTTATGCTGTAGATGCGGCAAACAAACTTCATATATTCAATCCCGCGTCTCCAACAGTTGTTACAAAAAGCATAGACGGATTGCAGCCGGGAGAAACGATCCATGGGATCGATTTCCGTCCGGCAACAGGTCAGCTTTTCGCATTAGGCAGTACCAGCAGATTGTATGTATTGAACCTGGGAACAGGCGCCGCTGTGCAGGTTGGTGCCATTCCGTTCATTCCTGCGTTAAGCGGAACGGATTTTGGCTTCGATTTCAATCCAACTGTTGATCGTATTCGTGTTGTAAGCAATGCCGGGCAGAACCTTCGGTTGAATCCCGATAATGGTGTTGTCGCCGGAACGGATGGTGTGCTGAATCCGGGGACACCAGCGGTAAGTGCGGCAGCTTACACAAACAATTTCGCCGGATCAACCGCTACCAGGTTGTTTGTGATAGATCATACAACCGATAAACTGTATGAGCAGAATCCTCCTAACAATGGTGTGCTGGTAGAGATCGGCGCCCTTGGAGTTGATATCACCAGTGCAAACGGATTTGATATAGGTGGCACCAGTAATAAAGCATGGGTGCTTGCTACTGTCGGTGGAACAACCAGGATCTATACTGTGAATACAGGAACCGGTGCATTGACGGAGCCGGTGAATTTCCCTTCTGCGGTGAAAGGGTTTGCTGTAGGACTTGGTTTCTAAGCAGGTCTACCAATCAATTGAATCGTACCGGAAGAGCTGAACTATTTTTTGTTAAAGAAATAATTCAGCTCTTCCGGTACGTTTTTTTGTGCATTGTACAGTTCATTTTACAATGTCTTTCCAGAGAATAGTTTTATATTGGAAGTGCTTTGTAGGCCAAACATTAAATTGAGTAGCAGTTATGTATTGATCGATTTCTGGGGTAGCTGGTGTTTGCCTTGCAGAAAAGGCCATCCGCATATGATAGATCTTTATGAAAAATACCGGAATAAAGGGTTAGAGATCGTTGGCGTCGCCGCTGATGATAACACGCAGGATGCGTGGAGAAAAGCCATTGTGGATGATAAGTTGCCATGGAAACAGGTGTTACCGGGAAGAAATACGCCAACAGATCCGTCCGTTCCCTATGGTATCAGTTCTTATCCCACAAAGATCCTTGTAGATAGATCGGGTAAGATAATTGGCCGGTTTGAGGAAGATATGAGTGCCCTGGATAAATTGCTGTCGGATCTGTTAAAATGAAGAGAGTTGTTTCCTGATAAGATAACTATCGGAGTGTCTTAATTTTTTTCCTTATGAGTTACTGGGGCTATTTATTTTCTGCACTGGGCTACCTGGCACTGTCACTGCTGATTTCCGTGTTTTTAGGGACAAGGTTTAGCAGCAAGCTATTCACTGTAAAAATAAAAGCAGTCCTGGGATCGTTCCTTCGCGTCTTTATTGTTCTTTTCGCAGCTGTATTATATCTTGACATGGAGTTCTTAAATGGCCTGATCATGTTTGTGGGCCTGTTCAGCTTTTATGCCTTTGTACTTTTCTTAAGGGATGATACTCGATATCTTACTGAGGTGGAAAATACTGGAGAGATCACCCGTCTCCATTTTCTTACACCTTTTGCCGTTTCCCGGTATGTGGACATAGAAACGAGGCAAGTTGCCGAAATGATTATGAGAAAAGAGCGGTCATTGAATTACTATCCCATAGTAATACGAATCAGATACAAAGCGGAAAGTATTGAGTTTATGATCATTGACAGAAAACTCAGGGAACGGCTTGAGGGCAGGCTGGCCCATCTGGAAACCCTTGTGCAGGCCGGAAAAGTTTAGTGCACAAATCGGTTATTTCCGCGCTGAATTTCCATCGCAAGGCCTACCTTCACTCCGTGAACCAAACCCTTAAGAAACCTTTCTTCGCAAAGATCAGCAGCCTGCTTCTGCTGGCAGTCTGTTTCAATGATACTGCCGTTGCGCAGGATGAAACGCCCGCTCAAAAGCGTCCTAACTTTCTCATGAGGCAGGTGAACAGGATCTTTAATGATACTGCTGCAGATAACCAGCCCAGTTTGACTTATTATCCTTCGTTCGCTTATGCCCCTGAAACAGGAATTGAACTGGGTGCATCTATATTAAAACTATTCCGCGCAAAACAAGATCCTGCAAACAGGTTGAGCGAGATACAGGCTTTTGCTTTTTTTACGTTCAACTCTCAATATGGACTATGGATCGATAACGCCATCTACGGAGATAAGGATAAATGGTTCTTCCTGGGAAGAACAAGGCTGCAGCGGTTTCCCCTTTTTTATTATGGGATCGGATCGGAGACAAAGCCGCATAACTATGCCGTTGTGGATGCCAATAATATCATTTTCCGGCAAAGGATCTTACGTAAGATAAAACCCAATTTCTTTATCGGACCTGAAGTTGATTTCCAGCTCTTGTCTGATGTGAATTTCAAACAACCTGACCAGGATCCGCATGAGTTGCCCACAGGGAGTAATGGCTCTACCAACCTGGGCCTGGGTGTTGCTGTTGTGTATGACAATCGTCATAATGTCCTGAATGTTCGCGAGGGGCTTTTTGCGGAGCTGGCGTTTCTTCAGTATTCGCCGGGCTGGGGGAGTAAGTACAGGTTCAACAGTATCAATGCTGATCTCCGTTCATTTCACCGCGTGAGCAAGCGCAACGTATTTGCATGGCAGATGTACGCAACATTTTTGCACGGTGAAGTACCTTTTAACCAGATGGCTTTAATGGGCGGGGATATGGGGATGCGGGGCTATTACCAGGGACGTTTCCGGGACAGGAATCTTGTCGGTACGCAGGCTGAATTCAGGATGCTGCCCTTATCCTTTTCAAAAAGAATTGGAGCTGCCGTTTTTGGTGGCGCTGCAGTAGTGGCTCCAAAACTGAATCATATCCATGCAAGAAATGTACGTTACTCAGGAGGAGTAGGGTTACGCTACCTGCTATTCCCGAAAAAAGATATCTACCTGCGATTTGATCTCGGATTCACTACAGAAGGGTCCAGTTTTTATATCTATAGCGGAGAAGCTTTTTAGAAAGTAAAAATTCAAAAGTAAAAAGTAAAAAGATTACCCAACATGCAGAACAGTGTTCTGCCCAAGGGGTAATATTTTTTACTTTTTACTTTTGAATTTTTACTTTTATTGCACTTTCGCAACAAACGTCACCTCCACATCCGTTCCTGATTTATTACTGTCAACTGCATCAGCTGCTGCTTTGGCGGGAGGGTTGCCAGGGTAGTGTCGAAGCGTTATTTTAACGGTGCCATTGGCTGCTGCTGCAGTGGTCCATGTGCTTGTAAGACCCAGGGGTATACCATTCGCATCATTATTCAGATTGTTTACAGTGATGTTACTGCCAGCGGATGGCTGATAGTAGAAACGATGAGCATCAGCTTCGGCTTCTACTTCTTCTGTGATGTCTTCAGCAGGCGTATGGGTTTCATTCAACAACTGCACGGCTACTGTGTAAGTTTTAGATGGAGCAAGTACGATCTCGTCCTGAGTGGGAGCTGCGCCACCCGGACCGTCCGGGTCTCTGAACTGGAAGTTCGTTGCGGTGCCACCGCCCACGGGCGTAAACGTGAGTTTCAGCGTGGTGATCACTTCTTCGTGGTTCTCTTCCACGATATCATCATCCTTGCTGCAGGCAGTTAAAAGGCCGGTCGTGAGAAACGCCGCAAAGGCGATCTTTGTCAGTTGTGCTTTCATTTATTTGTTTTTAGTGATTACGAATGAATATGTCAGTGTGCGCTTTTTTCAAAGCTGATCTTCAGGCGAAGACTGACATTGCGCCCCATCTCATCTGTGAAATAACGCATACTGTTGAGATAGTCACGGTAGCGTGTGTTGAACAAATTGCGGACTCCCGCACCCAATGTAAAAGGCCAGCCGCCCAGTTGAAAGGTGGTCGACGCCTGCAGATTCACCAATTGATAGGCAGCTGGCGGTGCTTTGTAATCCTGTTTGCCATTTGTTTCGTCTGGTGTGCGGCGTTGCCTGTCCACACCAATCCATTCAGCAGAAATATAGTTACCCGTGAAAGCGCCTCTGTCTGCAAACGAATAGCTGATCTCACCACTCAGCCTGTTTGCCGGCATTAGTATCAGCCAGTCACGGGTAGTTCGGTTATAGCCGTAGAGGATAGCCAGTTTTGTATTGAATTGAATAGCTTTTGCAGGCATCCATGATGTGGAAAGGTCAACACCTGTAAGCATTGCGTTTGTTTGCTGATATTCGAGCAGTGGAAATGCACCTGCAATGGTTAGTACCGGACTGCCCGGTACTGGCTGCTGATAGATAAAATCTTTTATAAGGTTTGCATGGAGCAATACATCCGCGTGAAACGTGTTTTCATTATTGTGAAAGCGTATACCGGAAGAAAGCGAAACTGACCGTTCTGGTTTTAGATTGATATCGCCTTTTTCATAGTTGGCAGTACCATGATGAAGGCCATCACTCAACAACTCATTTACGTAAGGTGCGCGGCTGGAAAAGCTTATTCCGAGATTCAAATCCCAATTGGAGGAAGCTTTATAATTTGCGTTCAAAGAAGAAGCCAGCGTGGAGAAGCTAAAATCATGGTCAAGTGTATCTCCGTTGAACTTCAGCCTTCTGGTTTCGATCATTTTATAGTCGTAACGCACACCCGCCTGAAGCTCCCATTTATGGCGGCTCCATTTTTCTATCCAGTAACCGCCAAACGTATAAGCTTCATAGTTTGGGATAAAATACCGTCCGCTATACCGGTTCTGTTGTTGAGACATGGCAATCCCTGCTGTTCCCGTCAGATTATTTTTCCGGGGGTGTTCCCAGTTCAGGTCTTCAGAGATGGTATAGATAGAAAGATCTAATTGCGGGCGATCATTCGTGCTACTGCGGACGATATCAAATTCCTTCCGCTGGTTGAACTGACCTGCAACAGAAAGATTGAATTTATGCTGACCTGTGCGTAATGTTGATCTTGATTTGATCAGTTGATGCATCACCTGCTGATAAGGTCTGTCGATCCTGTAAGTATTCTCTCCGGTAAAAACATCCGCAGGTTTGGGGGCATCGATCGCGTGTTGCAGATCGGTGAGATTGCCGATATGTGACCCTCTGAAGATGCCAAGCTTAGTTGCGAACTGGCTGTAAAAAAGTTCGGTTTGAAAATTTTGTCTGCGCCATCCTGTGGTGATAGAGAAGTTACGTTCTTCAGAACCAGTGTTATTCAAACGATAATCCGGGGTTGCAGCGTTGGCGCCTTTTTTGAACGTTCCCTGGATCCGATAAGTAAATGCGGGAAGACTTTTCAATTGTTGTTCCCAGATGCCCGAGACGACCATCTGTCGATTATTGGTTGAATAACCGGTATTGAATTCTGCATTGTAACCTGGCGAGACGCGAAGCGTACGTGGCTCAACGAGTATCACCCCGGCGATTGCATCAGAGCCATATTTCAGTTCATCAACGCCTTTGATCACGGTCAGCCTGTTGGCAATAAAAGGATCGATCTCCGGGGCATGTTCATTTCCCCATTGCTGCCCTTCCTGCCTTACACCATTATTGATCATCAGGATCCGGCTGCTGTGCAAACCGTGTATCACAGGTTTTGAAATGGTGGACCCGGTTTGCAGCATCGTTACACCATTCATTTTGCTTAATGCTTCTGCAAGAGAGAGACCCCGGGTCTCTTCGAGTTGCTGACCGGATAGTTCTTTTTTAAATCCTGTATTTGGCGTTCCTTTTCTTGCTTCAACGACTACTTCTCCCAGTGTTTTCAAGGCGTGCGGAAGAAAGATATCGAGATGAAGATCTTTCTGGAGATCGACCTCCCGGATCACTGAATCGCAGTTCACATGACTGATCACAACCGAGTATCTTCCCACGCAGAGGCCATTAAAACGAAAATCACCACGTTCGTTCGTGATCGTTTGATACGATGTGCCGCGTATGGAAACGACAGCCGAGGCGAGCATTTCTTTTGTACTGGCATCTTCAACATGACCGGAAAAAGACAGGTTGCACGGTTGGGCAACCAGTAGGAATGGGGCAACAATCAATGCTGCCACTGCGAATAGACGTTTCACTCTCTTAAGGATTGAATAAACAGAATGGCAAAAGCACAACGAGGCTTTCGCTTAACCCAATAGTTTATACAATTGCAGGCGGACCGCGAAGTGAATAATAAGTAAGATCGGAATGATAAAGCTGAGATGCGGAAACGAGATGATGTTGCTCATGAACCAGGAAAGGGATCTCCAGGAATGTTTCGATCGTTTCTGTAAAAGGCGATGTAGCAACCAGTGTATTGCAATCGCAATTAAACCCGGCCTGGTTGATCTGGAGCTCATCGCTTTGATTTACCGAAGCGAGGACGTCTGAGTGATCCGCCAGCAGGTCATGCCAGTACCTTTTTGGCGTGATGCCCGTGAGGAAGATCAGCAGCAGGAAACTGCCCAGAATTGCCCGTATGGTCTGATTTTTACGCAAGATCTAATTGCAACAATGTCGCAAATTTAGGGGATTCGGTGTTACAGGCAAGTTTTATTTGGAGGTCTCACCGGTTTTTAATGCAATGTTGTTTAGGTAAGAAGTCTTCGTGTAGTAGCTCGATGAACGTTGTCCGTTGTCCGTTGACCGTTGTCCGTTGACCGATGGCCGATGACCGATGGCTGAAATACATAGGCTCTCCGTCGCAATACCCTATACTTTATCAGCAAAGCTTTCATCCAAATGCGGCCATCGGTCAACGGCCAACGGACAACGGTGAACTGCTCTCACCTGGTCTCCCTTATTTCCCGGCAAGCCGGATCATGTTGATCAGTAATTGCTGTCCAACCACATTTGCCTTATTCGTTTGTGCATTGTTGAACGTGCTCATCGATGCGTTTTCTCCATCACCCTCCGGCAGGCGGTTTACTTTCACGTCTTTCAGGCAGGAAAAAATATCCAGTGTAGAAATAATGATCTTACCTCTCCCGTGTGGGATAATGGACAAAGCGGAATATACTTCCGGCTTATGATCAGAAACCGCTGCCACTACAGGATCTCCATTTAAGATCCGTAAACCGACACGGCTTTTATTATACGTGGCGAAGCACTGATATTCCCAGTTAAACACCTGTGCCTGCGGCAATCCTTCGAATAATTCATGCTGTTTTGAAAAGAAATTGCCGCCATACCAGGTGGTGCCCATTGTCTGGCTTCCCCTGTAATCGATCACTTCTTTTTTTGCGAGATGTGCTGCCCATGCTTCAGTGTTGCTCACAACGATCAATGTGTTGCCCTCGTTAACCCACTCCAGGATATCTGTTACCAGCGGATTTCCTGTTTGCTGTGGCTGAAAGGCGCCGATGATCAGATATTTTCCTTCCGGCCTGCCTGTTTTATATTCCGCGGTTTGAAGATTGATGGAACGGAAATAGTTAGCGAGAATACCACTTGTGTCAGCGATCATTCCTTTTCCAGGCAGGTCTTTCATATTGAAGGCGACTGCGTAAAGTTTATCAGCGCCTGAGGCTAGCAATTGATCATTTTTATATAGCGCTGCACTCACCGTTGTGTATCCTTCGCTGGTGGCCGGAATGGCGATGCTTTTCAGTAAAAGTTCACCGTACGTGGTTCCTCCGGTCACAGAGACGATCTCAGTTTTGCTGATCAAGGTATTCCCGTTTTGATCAACGGCCTTTATTTTCAGCAGGAATTTTCCTTTCAGTTCTTTCCTGTTTACAATAAAGAAATCCGCAGTGGAGGTATCGCCTGTTGCCATAACTTTCCTGTTGAGCTTAACAGAAACATACAACGGCTGGTTATACCGGGCGATCAGGTCAGGGTCTCCTTTAAGGTTTCGATAATTGTCAACGATGCCGGAATGGTTTTCCAGTTTCATACTTTCCCATCCGTTGATCGCGTAGCCGTCAATAAGATTGCTGATATGTACGTTCTCGATCACTCTTCCCTGGTAATAGTAAGCAACATTGCCCATGGCCTTCGTCAGGCTGTCGACATTTGGGAATGCTTTGGTAAAACCTTTTGTATGGATGAAATCATTGTAAGCATCATACCATTTCAGATAAGCATCCGTTTCCCATCCGATGTTTTTTCCTCTTTTCAAAATGTCTTCCCGGATCAGTTGGAGCCGGGGAGGAGTTCCGATCGCACCTTCTTCTCCATAATAGATGATCTCGTCTTTGTGATCAAAATATTTAGCGTATTCGGTGGGCTTTTTGTAAAGGTTATCATGGTATGTACCTGGTCCGCCTGCATGATGCTGATCGAACCATCCGTAATCCCTGAAAGTATGGTCATAGGGGAGGAGGTGTAGTTTGAAACGTGTATCCGGGCCCTGCCTGATATCGCCATTGGACGAGTTATAGGTGATGATCCGCGTTTCATCCAATTGATGAGCTGCCAGCATTTGCGCACTGTCCTGTTGCTGCGGTTGAGCGCCACGTTCATTATGCATGTTGTAGATGACAAGTGAAGGATGGCTCCTGTCACGCCGGATCATCCTGAACAGTTTTTCATTTCTTGCCGCAAAATAAAAATCGGCTTGTAGCTTTCCCTTCTCATCTGCCGGGTTGAACTGGTTTGCCGGAAACTGGTTGCCACCGGGCTCTTCGTAATACAACAATCCGAATTCGTCTGCATAATCAAGTACGTTTTCGTTGCCGATGGTGCGATGGAAGTTCAGCATGTTCATCCCTAAACGCTTTGCGTCTTCAACTTGTTTTCTCGCCAGTTCATCGGAAGGTGCAATTCCATTTACCGGCCAGAATCCCCATGAGATTGAGGTGATGGCGACAATTCTTTTATTGTTCAGGTAAAACTGTTTATCTCCCCTAATGTCTTTTATTTCAAACCAGCGAAAGCCAAAGCGTCTGCTGGCAAGATCTGTTGCGCTGTCAGACTGCCAGCGCGCTTCGATCGTATAAAGGTTGGGGTTATCAGTGTCCCAAAGCAATGCGTTGTTGATCTTGATAGTGTGCGTTCGTGTTTGTTCGCCTGGTTTGAGGGAAATATTGGGGAAGGTTTTCTGATAAACCTGCTTTCCTCCGGACTTTATTTCCTTCACAACAAGCGAAAGCGATCCCTTAGCGTTGGCTGTTGTTGTGTTATTGAGAGTTATGACTGCGTCAACTTCATTGACAACCGGCTTGTTTTTTATATAGATATCGGATGTATAAACCTGATCAGTGCTTACAAGTTTTACTTTCCCAGTGATGCCGCCAAAACCATGTGTAGGATTGGTCCGGTATTTCCCCCACATAAATGTTTGCGAATCCCGCCAGTCGAAATTCCCATTCGGATCTGTGATGCGGATCGCGATCTCGTTGCTGCTGCCGTAGTTTACATATCTGGAAATATCTGTTTCAAATGGAGTGCTGTTGACAAGATCATATCCTGCCAGTTTCCTGTTTACGTAGATCTCTGCACGAAATCTTACGGCCTGAAATTGCAATGTCACACGTTTACCCTGCATAGAAGCAGGAATATCCAGGTCTGTATAGAACCAGGAGACGCCAACGTAATTCCCCGACACACCAAAGCTATTGCCGTTGGTTCCCCAGAAGTATTGTTCTACGGTGGCCGGTAGTGTAACGGATATTGCTTTCTGTTTCTTTAGCTCATCCCAGCCACCAGTCGGATAATTGGTGCTTAATTTTTCAAGATTGACCGGTGGCGTATACAGGGTGTCGTCTAACCATTTAGCTTCCGTATCGGGCAGGAGTTTCCAGTTGAGCTGGGAGATATCAGTCTCTGTTCTTCCATTCTGGCCGAAGGTGTGAAATGGTAATAGAAACACGAGGATGCCTATGGTGAAAAGGATTTTTTTCATGCAGGATGTATCGATAAACAAATGCGGTGTAGCGTATTCGGGTATAGAGTTTTGGGTGGTGTGCAGATTCGCACATGAATGAAGTGTTGTAGGTTTCATACGTCAACAGGCTGCGATCGTTAATTGCCGGAAGCATAAGTACATCAAAAAAACTGGCGATGAAAATGATTTTGCGCAATCGATCCCGGCTGCGTGATCCGTTGGTGTTTCAATGGCCGGGAACGATTGCATGATTTTTTTTAGCCTTCTGGTCTTTGTTGCTTTTACGGAGTATCCGGTACGTTAAATTTGGGTATGAAATTTATAACGATCGTTTGCCTGTTGCTCGCGGGCATGACCACGTCCTTCAGATCCGGTGATTCTACTGTTGCGTATGATTTTGTTGTTGCTGCTGATGGAAGTGGAGACTTCACCTCAGTCCAGGCTGCTATTAATGCGGTCCCCAACTTCAGAAAAGTACCTACCACCATCCTGATAAAAAAAGGAACCTATAAAGAGAAGATCGTTCTCCCTGAAAGCAAGCAGAATATCCGGTTTGAAGGGGAATCGAGTGAAGGTGTATTTATTACAAATGATGATTACGCCAGCAAAAAGAACCGGTTTGGAGAAGAGATGGGAACTTCAGGCTCTTCGGGATTCTATATTTATGGCATCAACATTTCGTTCAGAGATATCACTTTCCAGAATACCTCCGGTCCGGTCGGCCAGGCAGTGGCGGTATTTGTGGCAGGCGACAAGGTTCAGTTTCACCATTGCCGTTTCCTTGGATTCCAGGATACATTATACACTTATGGAAAAGAAAGCCGGCAGTACTACAATCATTGTTATATAGAAGGAACGGTCGATTTTATATTCGGTTCCTCGACTGCCTTGTTTGACAGTTGTGTCTTGTTTGGAAAGAATTCCGGTTACTTCACCGCTGCTTCCACGCCGGAGAGCCGCAAACATGGATATGTATTCCGTCATTGCGAATTGACCGGAAGTGGCGCGGCTGGTTCATTTTTGCTGGGTCGTCCATGGCGTCCATATGCGAAGACGGTATTCATCGATTGTAAGATCGGTAAGATCGTAGAAGGGAAAGGGTGGAATAATTGGGGTAACATTGCAAATGAGAAAACAACTTTCTACGCAGAGGCGGGCAATACCGGTGAAGGAAGCGCAACCGGCAGGCGTGTTCCCTGGGCGAAGCAATTATCCGATTCTGTAAAAGCGCAGTACACGCTTGCGAATATCCTGGGTGATTGGGATCCGTTCCAATCATTTCCTTCGGCGAAATAAGACGGTTCAGAAAACTTAATATGTCTATGTTACGAACAGATCTGTTCTGGCTTGACCTTTGTGCTTCAGGAACACGTTCAATTAATTTTAACCGCTGAACCGAATCTTTTATGCAGACAAAAGTCAACTCCATTCGTCCTTTTGTAGGGGCGAAAGATTTTGCTACCAGCCGCAGTTTCTATCGCGATCTTGGGCTTACAGAAGTTGTCATCGATCCCCATCTCTCTTATTTCAGTTCGCAGGGTTTCGGCTTTTATCTTCAGAATGCATATGTAAAGGATTGGGTAGATAATACCATGCTTTTTTGGGAAGTGGAAGATGTCGATAAGCAGTGGAACGAACTGGTTGCGCTCGATCTTCCTTCAAAATATGAAAATGTTCGTCTGCTGCCGGTGCGCGAAGATTCCTGGGGACGGGAATGTTTCCTGCATGATCCGTCTGGTATTTTGTGGCATTTTGGAGAGTTCAAAAAATGATCTTGTTGTGCATGATGCACTCTAATATGGATTATCGCCCTTCTGTAACTTTCAGGTCCATCGCCAGTGAGCGGCATTTTCCCTGATAAAGTTTTGCATTCTCGACCTGAGCCCGCAAATTTGCGGTGGGGTAGAAACAACGACTGTTTTTGCGGTAGAACACCGAATAAAATTTCTTTAATGAAGGAAGGGCAATTTGTAACGGGCGTAGACATCGGAGGCTCGCATATCACTGCAGCTTTAATTGATATTTCTGAAAGAAAGATCGTATCATCCACACTTGCGCGCTTGTCGATCAATGCCGGGGGCGGGGTAGCAGAGATCATGGATACCTGGAGTAAATGCATCCGGCAGTCGGAGCACGATGTCAACATAGAGCAGGTCTGCCTGGCAATGCCCGGTCCATTTGATTATGTCAAAGGTATTTCCGGGATACAGGGGCAGGCTAAATACGAGAAGTTATTTGGTTTGAACGTGAAGGAGCTGCTGGGTGAAGCATTGCAATTGCCTCCTTCATCGATCTATATGGATAATGATGCAGCGTGTTTTTTGCATGGTGAAGTATTTGCGGGTAATGCAAGAAGCTATCATGATGAAAAGGTGATCGGTATTACGCTGGGCACAGGACTTGGCTCTGCTGTTTACAATAAGGGACGTGCTTTTAGTGCAGATCTGTGGGATCTGCCGTTCAAGGATAGAATAGCGGAAGATTTTTTATCGACCCGTTGGTTCCTGAAACGTTTTGAGGAGCTGACGGGTCAACGCGTAAATGGAGTGAAGGATATAGCGATCCAGGCTGGACAGCAGGAAAACGCTCAGGCCGTATTCAATGAATTCGGAAAGAATCTTTCGGAATTCCTGCTGGAGTTCATTCGCCGCGAATCACCTTCAGCTATTGTGATCGGAGGAAATATCTCCAAAGCCTATGACCTTTTCAAAGGAGTACTGGAGCCTGCAATAGATGGTCATGACCGATCAGTAAAGATCCATCTTTCATCACTTGGCGAAGAAGCTTCCCTGCTTGGTGCTGTAGGCAGCTGGCATGCGTATACAAAAGCGGGCGACCTTGCCAACTGGTAGGAGGGACGCCTGATCCGCGACCTTCGCATGAAAGCAAACAGGAACAGGTCATGGGAGACCGGGCTGATCTTCTTTCCGGATACTGAGGCCGGGTTTCATTTCTTATATATATAATTAAACCAATAGCATGTCTTACTGTAACGCGATCATCGGGATGACAGACGAGAAGAAAGCGATCCATAAACCTTATCATGATGAACATTACGGGTTCCCCATCCATGATGATAATGAACTTTTTGGCCGGCTGATCATGGAGATCAACCAGGCGGGGCTGAGCTGGGAGACGATCCTGAAAAAGGAGGCGGGCTTCCGGAAAGCATATCACAACTTCAATATAAAGAAGGTGGCGGGGTACACGGAAAAAGACCGGGAGCGGCTGATGGCTGATGCAGGGATTATCCGGAACCGGTTAAAGATCAACGCGGCAATAGAGAACGCGAAAACGATCCTTGGAATCCAGAAAGAATTTGGATCTTTTGAAAAATGGATAGAGCACCATCATCCGAAAACAAAGGATGAGTGGGTTAAACTGTTCAAAAAAACCTTCCGGTTCACCGGAGGCGAGATCGTGAATGAATTCCTGATGAGCGCGGGCTACCTGAAAGGAGCGCATTCAGAAGACTGCCCTGTGCACAAGAAAGTACTAAAGGCAAAACCGCTTTGGAATGCGAAACAAAGAGCCGGACGTTCGGCTTAACACAGTCTTAAAATCAATTAGGGTAGACGTATCGAAGCGGGCGGTAAGATCCCTTAGCGCCCGCTGCATTTTATTCGCCGTGCTTTGCAGCACTTCTGCGCCGGTAAAAGAAAACGTTTTCGTAAATCCCTGCTTCCCGTCCTGGTTTAGAATTTTCCCTCTACTTTATCCATCTTATCAACTTCCTTTTTTATGTATGGTACCGATTGGTTCCGGAAACGTTCCCGAAGTAATCGGTTTAAATCATGCAGTAGTGGCAAAAAGCCGCAAAACCTGCCTTTTTTTGATTACTTAAAAACATGCCGTTAAGTCATTGATAAATATTGTATTATCCATGCACTTTTTTAGGCTTATACACTTTTTTTCAAATGCAGTAGTGATGCAGTAGGGGCTTTTTTGAAAAAAGTGCGGGGTGAACCTAGATTCACTTCTGTCAACTGCCTACTTCCCTATTAACCCAAAACGATTAAAACTGCTTGTCATGAAGAAAATTCTTCAGCATCGACTTTTCGCGATGCTACTACTTCAACTCATCTATCTCGGGGTTGCGGCCCAGAGCCGGTCGGTCTCCGGAACAATCACGTCAGTTACTGGTCAGGCGCTGGAGGGCGCGACTGTTTCTGTAAAGGGGACATCCGATGCAACCACCACGGATGCTTCGGGTAACTTCCGTTTGACTGTTCCATCGACCGCTAAAAAACTCGTTATATCTTATATTGGTTATTCCACACAGGAGCTGGATATCCCTTCATCCGGGATTGTCAGCGTAAAGCTGGACAATACGGCTGCCGCCTCACTGGACGAGGTGGTAGTGGTCGGGTATGGTACCCAAAAGAAAAGTGTGGTAACGGGCGCCATTTCCAGTGTAAAAGCGTCTGACCTTGAGAATCAGCCGATCACCCGGGTGGAGCAAGCCCTGCAGGGCCGCACTTCAGGACTTACCATTTCTTCCAATTCAGGTCAGCCAGGTGCGGCATCTACCGTACGTATGCGCGGTTTCACCTCTTTTGGTAATGGAAAAAATGAGCCGCTCTGGGTCATCGATGGTGTGGTAATAGATAATGGCGGGATCGGCTATCTCAACCAGGATGATATTGAGTCTATCGAAGTGCTCAAAGACGGAGCTTCCGCGGCAATCTATGGTACACGCGCGGCTGCCGGCGTTATCCTGATCACTACTAAAAAAGGAAAAGCCGGTGCTCCCAAGATCAACTACTCCGGTTTTTATGGTATACAAAGACCCAGCAAAAGAATCGACCTGCTGAACGGCACGCAGTATGCAACCCTGCGTAACCAGGCATTGGTAGCAGCTGGTCAGGCTCCTGCTTTTGCCAATCCTGATGCGTTTGGTAAAGGAACGGACTGGCAGGATGAGATCTTTAATACCAGTGCATCCAAATATAACCAGGAGTTCAGCGTAAGTGGTGGTTCAGAAAAAATGAGCTACTTCACTTCATTCGGATACAATTCCATCCAGGGTGTGGTAGCAACGCCGATCTCAAAATGGCGCAGGACAAATATCCGGATCAATACCGTTTTCAAACCGGCTAAATGGATCAGCTTTGGTGAGAATATTGGTTATAGTAATGCACGTAATAGCGGGATCGGTGAAGTTAACCGCGAGTTTGGCGGTATTATCAGCTCAGCGATCAACCTTGATCCGACCACACCGACCATCATCACAGACCCGGTTGCCCAGGCACCTTATGTTCCAGCCAGTGCGACCAACCTCGCCGCTGCTACAAGAAACCCTGCCGGACAACTTTATGGCATCTCTCCTTATGTACTACAGGAAATGAAAAACCCGCTTGCTGTAATTCAGAACAGGCTGGGGAACTATGGATGGGACCACAACTTCGTTGGTAATGCATTCCTTGAACTCACTCCTGTAAAAGGCCTTATGATCCGCTCTACCGTTGGTAGCAAGCTGGCCTTCTATGGCAGTGAGAACTTTACGCCGGTAGCTTTCTATAACACGGCCACCGCTATCAACCAGTCAAGCCTTAACCGCAGCACAACTTATGTTGTGAACTGGAATATTGAGAACACGGTGTCTTATAACCGTGTATTCAACAAGCACAATGTTACGTTGCTAGCAGGCTGGGGAGAGTACAAGGATGGAAATGCCCGCGGTGCAACCGTTGTTTATCAGAACATACCTGCCCGGACATTTGATGAAGCATCTTTCCGTTTTAATGCACTTCCTGCAAACAGACAGACCAGCAGCGGTTCAGACGGAACTGACCACCGGATCAATTCGCTTTTCACCAGGCTGCAATATAACTATGACGATAAGTATCTGTTGACGGCCCTGATGCGTCGTGACGGCTCATCCCGCTTCGGTTCAAATAACAAATTCGGATATTTCCCATCTGTATCAGTGGGCTGGGTTCCGACAATGGAATCATGGTTCCCTAAAAGCAATGTACTTACCAGCCTGAAGATCCGCGGTAGCTATGGTGTTACCGGTAATGATGGCGGTATTGCGGACTTCGCATTCGTACCATTGATCGTTGCCGGCGGTCAGCGTAACTATACCTTCGGAACAACCGATGTGGTGAATATTGGTTACAGCCCGGGTGCGCCTGCAAACCCTGATCTTAAATGGGAAGAAACCAGTCAGCTGGACATCGGTTTTGATGCGATCTTCTTCAATAACCTCAGCCTGACTGTTGACGTATACAAAAAGAAAACAACGGGTATTCTTCAAAACCCTTCCATTCCTGGTTATGTTGGTTATGGAAGCTTCGCCCAGAATAATAATGATGTGGAGAACAAAGGTCTTGAGATCGAACTCGGTTACCGCAAGCGCATCGGCGATTTTAATTTCAGTGTGAATGGAAACGTTTCCTTCTATCAGAATAAAGTAACGAAACTGTTGCCTGGTCAAACTTTCATCGAAGACAACAGTGCGACCTTCCAGACAATGGGTAACCTGACACGTACTGCCTTGAATACACCGTATCAGCGGTTCTTCGGTTACCAGATCCTGGGCATTTTCCAGTCACAGGCGGAAGTAGATGCGCATCTTGGTGCTGATAAGACCACCAAACTTCAGCCAAATGCAAAACCAGGTGACCTGAAATTTGCGAACCGTACCGATGACAACGTGATCAACGGAGACGACCGTATGTACCTGGGAAATCCTAACCCGACCGTGAGCTATGGTCTGACCATTAATCTTGGCTATAAGAATTTTGACTTCAGCGTATTTGGCAGTGGCTCTGGCGGGAACCAGGTCTTCCAGGGTTTGAGAAGACTTGATATCGCAGCAGCAAACTATCAGACAAAATATCTTGACGCATGGACTGCCACCAATACCGGTGCAAGCCTACCGCGTATTGTAAATGGAGATCCGAATGGTAACTATTCAAGGCTGACCAATCTCTACCTGGAAAATGGAACGTTTTTCAAAGTGCGCACCTTGCAGATTGGTTACAATCTTCCGAAAAGTGTGATCGGACGTATCGGCATGAGCCGCCTGCGTGTATACCTGATGGCAGAGAACCTGTTCACCTTCACAGGTTACTCCGGTTTCGATCCTGAGATCGGTGTGAGCCCGGACTCCGGCGGTGGTGCACAGTTTGGTATTGATCGTGGTTCATACGTTCAGCCCAAGTCAATCATTTTCGGATTAAACCTTGGATTCTAATCAACCTAAAAATTCAATCATGAAACATAAATTCTTATATACCGCCCTGCTTGCTTTCAGTATTCCTTTACTGAATGGTTGCAAGAAGGAGCTTGATGTAAACCCGCAGGAGCGTGTTCCATTCGATAGTTATTATAAAACAGAAGCAGATGCTTTTGCTGCCCTTGTTTCGGTGTATGACCGGTTCGGATTTCAGGCCGGCGGATTGTATGATAAGATCGCGATCATGGATGTGGCTGGTGATGATCAGCTTGCCGGTGGTGGTGGTCCGACAGATATCAACGATCTGCAGGTGATGTCTACGTATACACACAATGCCAACGTTGGCCCGCAGGGGTATATCTGGAATCGGAGTTATTCAGGGATCTATCGCGCAAACGTGTTATTATCTGTTATTGGGAATATACAAATGGATGCGGCAAAGAAGGCAAGGTTTATTGCAGAAACAAAAACCATGCGGGCTGCATTTTATTTTGACCTTGTAACATTTTTTAAGAACGTTCCGCTCATTGAAGGCATCGTGGAAGTAAAGGATATGTTCAATATTGAACAAACGACGCCGGATAAGATCTATACCTACGTTGAGAAAGATTTGAATGAAGCGATCCCGGACCTGCCTAACACTGTTCCGATCGCAACAGAAGGAGGCCGCCTGACGAAAGGTGCCGCACAGGCTTTGCTGGGTAAAGTATTGCTTTATCAGGAGAAATGGCAGCCGGCAGCAGATCAGTTTGCTACGGTAAACGGAACTGATCCCGGAGTAGCGGCATCTGTATATGGCTATAAGCTGTTGCCCAATTTTGCTGATTTATGGAAAACCAACAATAAGTTCAATTCAGAGTCCATCATTGAGTTTGCGCACAGTGCCCTGTCGAACGGGGGATGGGGTGATGCTGGCGCAAGCGAAGGAAATCTTCTTTGCATTATCACAGGTCCAAGGGGATATTCTTCACTCAAACCTACTGCTCCTGATTACTTTTCGGGTTATAGCTTCCTCGTGTTCACCCGGGCATTTTTCAATATCATCAGAAATGATCCAAGAAGAAATGCTACCGCAATGGATATGGACAGCCTCAAAGCGGCGGGGGAAGCCAATTACACGGCGGGTTATAACAACACAGGAGTATTCCTTAACAAGTATATCGCGCGGGTAGCCAACCGTGCGCCTACCACTCCCGAATTGAATTTCGGGCAGAATGTGTATGAAATGCGTCTGGCGGATGCCTTTATGTTAGAAGCTGAAGCGCTGATGCGTGCCGGAGCTTCTGTTGCACCTGGCAGCAGGGCATACAAGCTGTTCAATGCTGTCCGTGCCCGCGTTGGTCTGCCTGAGGTAGCGCTTACGCAGGACAATCTCGAACTCGAACGCCGTCTTGAACTTGCCGGTGAAGGCCAGCGTTGGCTGGATCTCCGCCGCTGGGGTAAAGCCGCTACTGTGCTGGCTTCTAAAGGATTCGTTGCAGGCCGTCATGAACTTTTCCCTATTCCTCAAAATGAACTGAATAACACGAAGCTCAAACAAAACCCAGGTTGGTAATTTTTTCCCTGGAATGATTGCAAGACAATCTATCTGTAAGCAGTTATAGCAATCGTTAAAATCAAGTTGCCGCGTTTCTACGCGGCAGCTTTTGTTTTTTTATCTTCATGCCCTGATCGACACCTGATTCCCCTGAAATGTTCCGGAATGAATTCCATTCCGTATCTTTTTATATTATTATTTGTATTGCCATATACAAAGAAGCTGAATGAGGCGACTATTTTTTTTGAACGATATGTTTTATGAGAGAATGAAACAGCGGCTGCTTTCCAAAGCAATCCTCCTGCTGCTGTTATTGAACATTGCTGTGTGTGCATCTTCACAGAATACAGTACTTGTACCCGAGATCATCAATTTTACCAAGAATACTTATGACGCAGGCACGCAGAACCGTGTGATGGCGCAGGGCAGCAATGGCCTGATGTATTTTGCCAATAACGATGGACTCCTCGTTTATGATGGTACTTACTGGAAATTGTATTCATTGCCTAACCGTAGTATGGTCCGCGCTGTATTGGTTGATGGTGATAGAATATATGTGGGTGGTCAGCAGGAGATCGGCTATTTCTATTTCGATGGGAAAGGCTCTATGGCTTACCGTTCCTTGAAAGGCCTGATACCTCCCGGTGAGGATGATTTTACAGATGTATGGCACGTGGTGAAATATGAGAATGATATTTTCTTCCGGTCCAGCAAACGCATCTTCCGCTATACAAACAACAAGATCTTTGCATTTAAAAGCATTGACTGGCGTTTTTTGGGAACAAGCCGTGGCGTATTACTTGCCCAGCAATATGAAAATGGCCTGATGATGTTTGCCGGCGGACAATGGCGGCCATATAAAACCGATTATGATTTCTCGAGAAATAAAATGATCATCAGATCTGTATCTGATTATGGTTCAGATAAGACAATGGTAGCAACAGTACGTACAGGGATCTACCTGATGGATGCAAACAGCTTTTCGAAATTTGACCATCCTTCTGTTACAAAAATGTCCAGCGATCTGATCCATACTTCCGCAGCGATCGATACAGGAAGAACGATCATCGGAACAAAGCTTGGAGGGTACTACATCATCGATAGCAAGGGAAACATTCTCCAGCAGATCACCAAGAAAGAGGGCCTTCAAACCAATACGATCAATAACGCATTTGTAGACCGTGAACAGAATATATGGCTTGGGCTGGAGAACGGGATCGACCTGATCATCAATAACAGCGCCATCAATCATCTGAATCCCAATTACGAAAATAAAAGCCCTGGTTACAGCGCCATGGTTTTTGACGGACGTCTGTTTGTAGGAACAAATGTCGGGTTATACAGCATGCCGCTTTCTCCGGCTGCTGGCAGTGGGATGATGAAGGGCGACTTTTCCCTTGTCAGGAATAGCAACGGCATCGTGTGGGGACTTTCTGTTGTGAATGGTCAGCTGTTAATGGGTAAAAATGACGGATGTTTTCGGGTGATCAATAATGAATGTATTCCGATCGATACCACCACCGGCTTCTGGTCTTTTCACCCGGTAGGAGAGAAGCAGCCCAGCCCAAGAATGATCGGCAGTACCTATAGCGGGATCAATTTGTATGATTACTCAAATGGGAGATTTTCCAGTACATTCAAACAGACTTTGTTTGAATCGGCTAAATACACTGTAACGATCGGTGATGAAATATGGGTCGTGCATCCTTATCTGGGATTGTATAAGATCAATCTCACCGACACCGGAGGCATCACGAATACGCCGTATAAGGATGTCGATCATATTTTATCGGACGGACATAATCATTTATTCAAAGTCCGAAATAAGATGACGCTTCTTACGAGAAAGGGGGTGTATGAATATGATATCAGGACTAAAAAGTTTTCGGTCTCGTCTTTCTTTAACCAGTTCTTCCCATCAGCATATGTCTCCTATCTGCGCGAGGATGCGAGTGGTAATATCTGGTTTATCCAGGATAAAAGGCCTGGTGTGATCGATATGTCGCAGCCTGCTAAACCCACTATAGTATATTTCCCGGAATTGAATAATCACGTACTGGGAAATGATGAAGAGTTTATTTATCCGATCAATAAGAACAATATTCTTGTTTCAGGTTATATCGGGCTTTATCATATCGACTATGAACGTTACACCAATTCCCATAAACAACTGCGTGTATTATTGAGGGGAGTGACTTCTTCCTTCCAGAAGGACAGCGTTTTGTTTGGTGGATATCAGATGGATTGCGATACGCAGAATACAGCCCAGGCGTACACACTTGCGCGGGAGTTGAGTTATAAGTGGAACTCTGTACACTTTGATTTTTCTGCCCCTTTCTATGGTGGAACTGTTGAGTATAGTTATCGTCTTGCTGGTTATGAAGAGGAGTTTTCGCCCTGGTCCAGGAAAACGGAACGGTCGTACACCAATCTGCCTCCGGGTGACTATGTGTTTGAGGTGAAGGCGAAAAGCAGCTGGGTTCCTGAGTCAGCAATGAACAGGTTCAGTTTTACAGTATCACCACCGTGGTACAGAACGGTGTTGGCTTATCTTCTATATGCGTTACTGATCATTGCGGCGATATACTGGTTCTACAAGCGACAGCAGCGGAAGTATATTGCGCAGGCAGCCGCCAGGCAAAAAGCACAACAGCAGGAATTCAAAGAATCCCAACAGCGTTTGAAGGATAAGCATCAGCATGAGTTGGACATGAATGAGAAAGAGATCATCCGGTTGAAGAATATTAAGCTCGAAGCGGAGATCGAACATAATCATGCTGAGCTTGCTTCGAATACAATGAGCCTTTTGCAGAAGAAAGAATTGCTGAACAGGATCAAAGATGAGATCATCAAAGTGCAATCGGAGGCGGATCACGATAAGAAAGAAAAGAATGTCCGGCGGATCATAAAAGTCATCAATGATCAGCTGGAAATGGATGACGATTGGGAAAGATTTACGGTGTATTTCGATCGGGTGAACAATGATTTTCTTAAGATACTTAAAGAAAAGTTCCCCTCCCTGACCCCGGCAGACCTGAAGCTGTGTGCATACCTTAGATTGAGTTTGTCCACTAAGGAAATTGCAGACCTGCTCAACCTGTCAGTCAGAGGAGTGGAAAGCAGCCGGTACCGGTTGAGAAAGAAGCTGGAGCTTCCGAATGAGGTAAGCTTGCTGGAATACCTTGAGAAAGTTGGTGGAAATAGTTCCGGGGGCGATCCGGCGTAGAAATATCGCAGGGATGTGATGGGTGCGAAGATCTCCGTGCGTCGCTGCGTTTACCTGGCAATACCACTTTGCATGGTACATTATTTCTTCAAGTCTCTATAGGAGATCAGTTCGATCTTCCTGCTTTTGATCAGGGTCATAATTGAGGGATCTGTCCATAAGTCTGTAACGCCCTGTCGGTCCGCTGCCACATCCTCATATCCGATATGATAGATCGCCTGCAACTCTGCATCATTTAAGCCGGGATGTTCAAGAAACAGGTATGTTTTTCCCGCTTCCAGTTTATTCAGCATACTGATAAAACTCTTCTTCTTTTCAACAAGTGTTTTATGCGGTCCGTCAAAGCCAACATAAGTTACACCGAGTTCCCTGAGATCAATGTCGATGTTATACTCTTCAGCCAGTCTCTTTGCCAGCGCACTCACTTCCGGTGTAATGCCGGCGCAATTCATGTGAGTGGAAATATGACTGATCCGTGGGATCTTCCGGATCGCCAGTTCTATCTGTGCACGGAATTCTTTTTCGATATCTGTGATCGTCCACTTGTTTTCAGAAAGCGATCTTCCGGGATAGTTTTTATTTGGCCAGATCATTGGTTGGAAATATCCGTCTGAATCAGTCAGGCTTGGGCAAATGGATACTGGTCTCCATTTTATGTTTTCCCATTCACTGCTTAGTGTAAGATGTATACCCACGTCAATACCGGGATTTGCTTCAAGCATTTTCACGGCTTCCGGGAACCACGGAGACGGGACTATCACTTCCACTGAACGTTCGATACCTTGTTTAAATGCTTTGATCAGCGCAAGGTTACCGCTGTGCGAAAATCCCATGTCATCGCCGCGGATGATCAGGCGGGCAGGCTGCTGGGCGAACAACGCAAGGCTGAGGAAAGTGGTGGCTGCAAGCAGCATGCTTTTTTTTGAAGACATTGTATCTGATCTTTTAAGTTTGTCGGTCCGTTATCAGTGTGATCAAGTGATACCCTTACCGGAGGAAAACGGTATTGTTGTTATCCAGGGCATCGGTCAGCCAGTTTTTATTGATAAGTGCCATTTCTCCGGGGATCTCGTCTGGTTTAAAGAAACGAAGTTCATGTGTTTCATTGTTTGAAAAACCTGTTGCGATACATCCGTTTAAATGAGCTTCGAAATAGGTGGTGATATACTGGACCGTTCTCCCTGTATAATGATAGGTTTGTGATTCAGGCGATGAGTAAACACCAATGAACCTCGTGATCTGAGCATCGGTGTCGGTCTCTTCTTTGATCTCTCTGAGTATCGCCTGTTCGACGGTTTCCCCGAATTCAACATGACCGCTGATAACACACCATTGGTCAACATCTTTTCTTCTTTGCAAAAGAACTTCTCCTTTATTATTAAAGATAGCAGCGGCAACGGCGGGTAATATTTGTTGTGACATATCCAGGAAAAATGATGAGAAGTAAAGTTAATGAAATGTTCAGACTGGCCGATCCCCCGGGTTTGTGCGGATTTGACTAAAATGAGTATCTTTCCTTTCTTGTATTGGCGGATCAGATAAGTGCTTACAACCGACCTATTCTAAAATCTTGACGATGAAAAAAATTACATGCTTGTCACTTTCAGTATTGATCACAGTGATCTCCCAGGCGACTGTGACACTTCCAAAGCTATTTACAGATGGAATGGTTCTGCAAAGAGATAAAACAATTACTGTTTGGGGTTGGGCTGATCCCAAAGAAAAGGTTTCAGTAATCCTGAATAAACAATCAAAAGCAGCGGTAACCGATAAAGCGGGAAAATGGACTGTTACACTTGCGGCCGAGTCTGCTGGCGGGCCTTTCACGCTTACCGTCAAAGGGAAAAATACCATCACAGTAAATGATGTGCTGATAGGGGAAGTATGGATCTGCTCCGGTCAGTCTAATATGGAAATGCCAATCGGCGGCTGGGGCCTTATCAATAACTATCAGCAGGAAATTGCAAATGCAAATTATCCTCAGATCAGGCAGTTTGCCGTTCCGAAAAAAGTATCTCTCGAGCCACAAGCTGATGTGGAAGGTGATGGATGGAAAGTGTGTAATTCTGCTAACGCTCCTGCTTTTTCTGCTGTCGCTTACTTCTTCGCCCGCGATTTGTACAATGAATTGAAAGTGCCTGTAGGGCTTATCAATACGACCTGGGGTGGAACAATGGTGGAGACATGGACGAGTCGTGAAGCCTATGAAAACAGCCCTGAATTCAAAGAAATGATCAACCGTATGCCAAAGGTCGATCTGACAGAACTTCAACGCGCAAGAGCAACACAGGCAACGGCTAAGCTGAATAAGTTGCAGGGAGGGCCGGCGAATCCCGGGGAGATCAAAACCTGGAATCAACCTTCTTTCAACGACAATAACTGGGGCACGTTAAATGCACCCGGTGTCTGGGAAGAACAGGAGCCCGGTGAACTCGATGGAATCGTTTGGTTGAGAAAGACGATCGAGATCAGTGCCGAAGACGCCGGGAAAAAAGCAGTGATCGAACTCGCAATGATCGATGATAAAGATGAAACATATCTGAATGGAAAACTGATCGGCTCCACTGCTTTATACAATGCAAAGCGTGTTTACGAAATTCCAGCGGGGATCTTAACAGCCGGAAAGAACGTGATCGCCGTACGTGTAACAGATGGCGGCGGCGGTGGTGGCATTTATGGAGATGCCGCAGATCTGAAACTGACGATCGGCAGCAATGTTATTCCGCTGAAGGGTAAATGGACTTATCGCATTGAAAAGATCAGCCAGGAGCAGGCTGGTGTTACGCCTAATAGTTATCCAACACTTTTGTTTAACGGAATGATCAATCCGCTTATTCC
Organism: Terrimonas ginsenosidimutans; assembly: GCF_022012415.1. Lineage (GTDB taxonomy): Bacteria > Bacteroidota > Bacteroidia > Chitinophagales > Chitinophagaceae > Terrimonas_A > Terrimonas_A ginsenosidimutans. The sequence goes on along the minus strand of NZ_JAKLTR010000015.1, from coordinate 3,854 downwards.
GTACACGGTCCGGGGTGCGATCTGGTACCAGGGCGAGACAAATGCGGGACGTTCTTATGAGTACCGGAAGTCATTCCCCCTCATGATCACGGATTGGAGACAAAGATGGAAACTTGGGGATTTCCCTTTTTATTTCGTTCAACTGGCCAGCTTCCGCGCGAACAATGGAGATAGCGAAAAAGGAAGTGGCTGGGCCGAACTTCGCGAAGCGCAATTGCAGACATTGTCGCTTCCCAATACAGGTATGGCTGTAACTACAGACATAGGAGATACAAAAGATATTCATCCGAAGAACAAACAGGATGTAGGAAAACGTCTTGCTGCTATCGCATTGAATCAGACCTACAACAAAGGAAACGCATTCAGCGGACCCGTATACCAGTCATTCAAAACAGAAGGCGATCGGGTAGTGCTTACTTTTTCTCATGCAGACAATGGGCTGATGGCAAAAGATAAGTATGGCTATGTAAAAGGTTTTGAGATCGCCGGTGCCGACCAGAAGTTCTATTTTGCCACGGCAACGATCGAAGGCAATAAAGTTATCGTTAAAAGCCCGAACGTAAGACAACCTGTGGCCGTTAGGTTTGGCTGGGCTGATGACGCGGTCGATGATAATCTATATAATAAAGAAGGATTTCCCGCCGGTCCGTTCAGAACCGATAACTGGAAAGGGATCACAGAGGCTGTTAAATATACTATACAGTAACAGGAAAACGTAGCAGCAGATTTTGTTACAGATCCTGCCTGCTCGTAGTGATTGGGGCCGACATTTTTTGAATGGACATTGATGCTGGCAAATTGATTATTAGACCTGGCTGATCGGGTAAATTGTTTTTGTGTCTGTTCGGATCCGCCAACCGCCAGCAACTATTAATAAAGTTTTCAAAGAAACAGGGAATAAAAAAAACGGGAGCATTCGCTCCCGTTTCTGCTATCAAAAAAAATAGCATCAATACTTTGCCGGCTGTCCTTTTTCAGGAGTTGCTTCTGCTATGAACTTTCTCAGATTTTCGTTTGACGAAGCCAGGTCTACTTTTCTCAAATACATCATGTGACCGCTCTCGTAGCCTTCCCATTTCATCCGGGAATTCAAACGGCCACTGGGGTCAAGCTGCCACATATTATACTTTGCATTGAAGTAGTCACAAGCGCCATCATAGTATCCTGATTGAACCAGTAAATGCAGGTAAGGGTTCGACGCCATTGCCTGCCGCAGGTTTTCGCCCGTACGATCTCCGTTATTATTCCATGGACGGACCGGGCCGAACATGTAATACTTCAGATCCGTTTTATACTTCAGTTCATCCCGAAGATAGATATTGATCGCAGGAGTGAATGCCTGTAGCCAGGATGTCAGTTCTGCATTGTAATCAGGACCCGTTCCCCCGTTTTGTTTATCAATACCTTTATATCTTGAATCAAGACGGCCAACCGTATAGCCCTGATCACGTAAGAGGTCTTTCCAGAACAGGTTGGTCGAAACATCCAGGTTGTTTTCATTCACCGTTTGCTCTTTCAAACCGCTGTAGCGCGCAATTTTCTGAGCAATGGTTTTGCGTTGTGCTTCTGTAAGTGAGCCGCCTTTTGACAGGGCAGGCAGCAGCTCATTGATCGTGAAATCTTCCACTTCAGGAAGGACTGCGGTGAGTTTTTTTTGTTGCAGGTCTGCCGGTAGTTTTTTGTGATACCAGGCTGTTGCCGCGAAATAAGGAAGCTTTAGTGCTGCATCAACGGGACCACTGCGGTCGATGCCGAGTTCTGTCGGCGATACGAGTATTACCCCATTGAAATACATCCAGTGTGCACTCTGTAATTCAAGAGCGAGACCTGATACACGCGTCGTGCCATAACTCTCACCGATCAAAAATTTGGGAGATGCCCAACGGCCTTTGCGGGTTACAAACGTATTGATCCATTCGGCCAGGTATCGGATATCTTCATTCACTCCAAAAAAGCGTGAAGTCGGAATATCTTTACTTGCCGGCCGGGAGTACCCTGTATTCACCGGATCTACATAAACGATGTCTGCAACATCGAGGATAGAATGCGGGTTATCTTTCAAACCATAGGGCATTACAGGATATCCTTCGTCATCGATGTTCAGTAAGCGTGGCCCTGTATACCCGATCTGCATCCATACGGAGGCAGTACCCGGACCACCATTGAATGAGATCACCAATGGGCGGCTTGCCCTGTTGCTGACATCATCACGCTCAAAATAGGTATAGAATACACCTGCTGCCGGACGGCCTTCTTCGTCCCACACGGGCATCGATCCTGCCTGTGCAGTATAAGGAATACGCTGTCCTTTGATCGTTACCTCGTGCTTGGTCGTAATCGCTGAATCAAGTAAAAGCTTCCGGCTTGGCGAAACGGGCAGATCATTTTTTACAGGTGCATCACCTGCACCACCTCCTCCTCTCGGAGCCTGCGCAATTGCGCCGGCCACTGTGAGAGTGGAAAGAGAAAGGGAAAGAAGAATTTGTCTCATAATTGTTAGTTGTAACTGGAGCGACAAGATAGGAAATTTTTGGGATGGACCGGGGAAGATGGATAGCAGATGATCATGAGAAATAAGTTATCATGGTCAAAAGAACGAATGGCTGTTTTATCTAGTATTGCCTTAGGGTTCATAACAACTGATCTGCTGTCCGTTCCTTGCGGTCCGTCGTCCTTTCCTCCGTACCTTTATCAAAACACAAACATGCAATACAGAACATTTGGCAGAACCGGGTGGAAGGTAAGTGAAGTGGGTTATGGTATGTGGGGAATGGCCGGATGGACCGGCTCGGAAGAAAAGCAAGTGAATGCCGCACTGGATCGCGCTATTGAACTTGGCTGTAATTTCTTTGATACAGCCTGGGCTTATGGTGACGGATTAAGCGAAGAAATACTGAATAAAACCCTTCTCCGGCATCCTGAAAAAAAACTGTACGTTGCAACAAAGATCCCTCCGAAGAACCGTAAGTGGCCCTCTCAGAGAAGTTTTTTACTGAAAGATGTTTTCCCCGCTGATTATATTATTGAATACACGGAAAAAAGTCTTAGAAATCTGGGCGTTGAGGCCATCGACCTTCAGCAATTCCATGTTTGGGAAGATAGCTGGGCTGATCAGGATGAATGGAAAGAAGCTATCACGAAACTTACCAGCCAGGGAAAAGTGCAGGCATGGGGATTGAGTGTAAATCGCTGGGAGCCGGATAACTGTCTCGAGACGATCCGCACCGGTTTGATCGACGGGATCCAGGTGATCTATAATATTTTCGACCAGGCCCCCGAAGACAATCTCTTACCGCTCTGCCGCGAGAACAATATCGGAGTGATCGCACGTGTTCCGTTTGATGAAGGAACATTGACCGGCACATTCACCAGGCAAACCACATTTCCCTCTGACGACTGGAGGTCGACTTACTTTGTGCCCGAAAATCTTTACCAGAGTGTTGATCATGCCGATGCTTTGAGACCGGTCATTCCGCAGGGAATGACGATGCCTGAAATGGCATTGCGTTTTATATTGAGCAATCCTGATATAGCCACCACCATTCCCGGCATGCGAAGCATCAAAAATGTAGAACCCAACATGGCCGCCAGTGATGGAAAGGGGTTGAACTCTTCTTTGCTGCAGGAGTTGAAGGCACATCGTTGGGACAGAACACCGACGGAATGGTCTCAATAACAACAGAACGCTTGCCGGCAAGGCATACATCGGACACTTTAGCTTACGGATAGACATTCCGTCGCGGTTTGGTTTTAGCCGCCAGAATCGTAAATGGGTCAATCAGCACAGCTCCAGGAAAGTTGAGTATATTAAAGTCAATGTCGTTTAGTTAGTAGCCCCGAAGGAAGGCGGCGGG
>NZ_JAKLTR010000014.1 GCF_022012415.1 Terrimonas ginsenosidimutans | reverse complement strand
GGCTGGCTATTTGCGCGTAGCCTTGATTTTTTTTTGTTACTTTTTTTGCATCAAGGCAAAAAAAGTAAACGGACCCTTCGACCTCCCGTCGAAAAAAAAGCGCCCTTGCCCGCCCGGCAAAAAAAAGCGCCTTTCGACGCTCCCTAAATAAAAAACCCCAAAGACTCCCGTTATTTCAATCTTTACGCCTCCGGGGCATCCCGGAAACCTCAAACAACGATAGGTCTGTAATGTCATACCGCCTTTTAATGCTCATCATCTTATTACCACTGCTTCAGCCCTTGCAGTCTCCTGCACAGGTCAGCACAGAAGAACTACGGGTATTAAAAAAACTCGATTCTATCAGTGCTTCCACGAGCCGTGCAGCACCTTTTGCTGAGCTGTACTTCAACACAATGATCAACTCGCTGCAGTTTTTTAAAACAGCTGAAGACTCCTCACGGGCCTGCATTCGCTCGCTGCAAGCTCAGTTCACCCGGTCCTTTTTCGCTGCCGCCGATTCTTTCGCTGCACAAAAGGAAATTCCGGCTTCATGGAAGACTTATTATGAAGACTCCTCCGCTTCCGGCATACGTCATGTACTGCTCGGCATCAATGCGCATATCAACGGGGATATCTGGCCGGCACTTATTACATCATTTTCCTATAGAGAATTGATCAGCTTCAGGCCACTTTATTTTTCTTACTATCAAAGTTTGCTGGGTATCTATGACCAGGTTTATGATGAAGTGTTCCGGGGCAGCCGTTCTTTACGCCTGCTGCATTCCGCCAGCATCGGAGCGGATAAATGGTATGGGAAAAAACTTCTGTATCGCTGGCTGAAGCGGCAGATGAAACTGGCCTGCCTGTATTACAGTAAACCTGATCGCTTCAGCAAAAAACTGGAACAACTACACCGGAAAATGCAACGGCTGAACAGGGCGATCATCCGCCATTTTTAAAAGGAAGGGGAGGAGGAATGTGTACAGAAGCCAGGGGATAAACGAAAGCGAAAAATCGCCACAAATTCGCTAAATTTGCCATCCATTTTAAAACGCTAATTAGGCAGATGATCAATATCACACTACCAGATGGTTCCGTGAGGCAATACGAGAAGGGAGTTTCTTCATTGGATATAGCAAAATCAATCTCAGAAGGGCTGGCGCGAAAAGTAATCGCTGCCAGCGTAGACGGACAGGTTTGGGATAGCACGCGCCCGATCGAAAAAGATGCTGCAGTGAAATTGCTCACATGGACGGACAAAGAAGGTAAGAATACCTTCTGGCATTCGTCTGCCCACCTGATGGCTGAGGCGGTGGAAAGCCTGTTCCCGGGTGTGAAATTCTGGGTCGGCCCTGCCCTTGAACAGGGTGGATTTTATTATGACATGGATCTGGGCGATCGTAAGATCACTGAAGAAGACCTGCTCAGCCTGGAAAAGAAAATGAACGAACTGGCCAAACAGAATAATGTTTTTGTCAGAAAACAGGTTCCTAAGGCGGAGGCTATCCAATTCTTCACGGAAAAAGGAGACGAGTATAAACTGGATCTTTTGCAAAACCTCAATGATGGTGAGATCACTTTCTATACACAGGGCGGTTTTACCGATCTCTGCCGTGGACCACATATTCCGGCGACTTCGCTGATCAAAGCGATCAAGCTTACCAACATCGCAGGTGCTTACTGGAAAGGTGACCAGAACAATAAACAGCTGACACGTATATACGGCATCACATTCCCGACTCAGAAAGAGCTGGATGAATACCTCGCCATGCTTGAAGAAGCAAAGAAAAGGGATCACCGTAAGCTGGGCAAGGAGCTAGGTATCTATACCATGGATGATGATGTTGGCCAGGGCTTGATCCTGTGGATGCCAAACGGCACAGTCATCATTGAAGAGCTGGAAAAACTCGCAAAGGAAACAGAAGAGGCCGGCGGCTATAAGCGCGTGGTTACCCCGCATATCGCAAAGGAAAGCATGTACATCACCAGTGGTCACCTGCCTTACTATGCAGATAGCATGTATCCGCCAATGGAAGTGGACGGAGAGAAATACTACCTGAAATCCATGAACTGTCCGCATCACCATAAGATCTTTAAAGCAGAGCCCAAAAGCTATCGGGATCTGCCCTACAGGATCGCTGAGTATGGAACCGTTTATCGCTACGAGCAAAGCGGCGAACTGTTCGGCCTCATGCGGGTACGTTGCTTGCATATGAATGATGCGCATATCTATTGCACCCGTACGCAGTTTGCTGACGAGTTCAGGGCTGTAAATGAAATGTACCAGAAGTATTTCAGGATCTTCGGGATCGAGAAATATGTAATGCGACTTAGTCTGCATTCACCAGACAAATTGGGTAAGAAATATGTGAACGAACCGGAACTCTGGAAAGAAACAGAAGAAATGGTTCGCCAGGTATTGATCGAATCCAATATACCGTATGTAGAAGTACAGGACGAAGCAGCATTCTACGGCCCAAAGATCGACGTGCAGATCTATAGCGTAATTGGCCGTGAATTCACCCTGGCTACTAACCAGGTTGACTTTTCACAGGGACGCAGCTTCAAACTCGAATACACCACACCCGATAACCAGACCGATATTCCATTGATCATTCACCGTGCTCCACTGGGAACACACGAGCGTTTTATCGGGTTCCTGCTGGAACATTATGCAGGGAAACTGCCACTCTGGCTGGCGCCGTTGCAGGTCAAAGTATTGCCGATCAGCGACAAATTCCAGGACTATGCCCTCTCTGTAGTGGCAAAACTAAGAAAGGAAGGCATCAGGGCTGAGGTGGACGACAGGCAGGAAAAGATAGGTAAGAAGATCAGGGACACTGAGTTGATGAAAGTTCCCTACATGCTTGTCGTGGGCGAAAAAGAAATGACCGACGAGGCCGTTTCCGTCCGCAGGCAGGGAAAAGGCGACCTCGGATCAAAATCTGTGGCTGAATTTTTGATAGATGCCGTAGCTGAGATCAAAGAACGCAGGGAATGATGTATATTGTAACAGCCTGCGGATCGCACGATCTCAGTAAGTAAGAATTAAAAATTAAAAATTAAAAAAACTGCACACATATTGTTGAGGCATTTTTTTAATTTTTAATTTTGACTTTTTACTTCCGATCAGGTTGCAAAAAGTAACAAACAAAAATACCCTTACAGGAAGGGTTCATTCAAAAAAACTAAATGGCAGTACCACAAAAACCCGGAGGCGGGTTCAACAGACCACCAGGTGCCGGCGGCGGCGGTTTCAGACCAGGTGGCGGCGGATTTAACAAAGGTGGCTTCAAGGGAAGATTTGTTCCCCGTAAAGAAGCAGAACATCGTATCAACCATTTTATCAGGGTGCCCCAGGTAAGATTGGTTGGAGACAACGTTGAAGTGGGCATCTATAACACACAGGACGCGCTGAGAATGGCGCAGGATCAGCAGCTTGACCTAGTGGAGATCTCTCCGCAGGTAGATCCGCCGGTGTGCAAGATCATTGACTATAACAAATTCCTCTACGATAAGAAGAAAAAGGAAAAGGAGATGAAAGCGAAAAGCAAAGTCTCCGAAGTGAAAGAGATTCGTTTTACACCTAATACGGACGATCATGACTTTGACTTCAAAGCAAAACACGCTGAATCCTTCCTGAAGGATGGAAACAAAGTGAAAGCTTACGTGCAGTTCAAAGGCCGTGCGATCCAGTTCCAGGAAAGAGGTCAGCTGCTTCTGCTGAAGTTCGCTGAACGACTCGCCGAGGCAGGCATACTTGAAAGCATGCCTAAAATGGAAGGAAGAAGAATGCTGGCAATGTTTGCTCCGAAAGGAAAGAAAAAAGCTTAACACGAATGAGCGCGAATCAGCGCGGATGTTCACCAATAAAGTCTTTCAATAAAAAAAACCGTCAGAAATGACGGTTTTTTTTATTGATCTAAAGAACGAAGAGGGAGGGGGAGGTTTGGAACCTATCGAACCTTCCAAACCTCCCAAACCTCTCCGCCCCCCACACACATTTCCCAATTACTTAATCCTTTCCTAACCTACCATTCATATAAAAACCACAAGGGTTCAATGTCGAACCATTGCTTTACGTATATTGAGACCTCTTTTTTTATCACCAAAAACGCAATAATGCATCAATTTTTCAACCACCGCTGGTTGGTCGCTGTAGCTGTTTGTGCATGCTCAGTAGCTGCGGCACAGCCAAGAACTGACTCCGCGAGGATCCCGGGCGCTATGCCGGGAGCAGGAGGGATGAGACCGTCTACCGGACCTAAACCGTACAAAGAAGTAATTACCGCAAAAGCTGTTTCTGATGCGGGCCTTTTCACCGTACACAAAGTAGAAGACAAATATTTTTTTGAGATCGGAGATTCAGTGCTTGGAAGAGATATCCTTGTCGTAAACCGGATCATCAAAGCTGCCGCTGGTATGCGCAGTGGCTTTTTCGGATTTGCAGGAGATCAGATCGGACAAAGCGTGATCCGCTTTGAAAAAGGTCCAAATAATAAAGTATTCCTGCGTAATATATCATTCGCAGAATATACAAAGGACTCAACATCCCCCATGTTCACCGCAGTGAACAATTCAAACATACAGCCGATCGCTGCGGCATTTGATATAAGGGCTTTCTCTAAAGATTCAACCGGCCAGGTAATTGATATCACCGATTATATCAGCGGAGATAATGACGTGCTGTTCTTCAGCGGCAGCCTTAAATCATCTATGCGTATCGGTGGACAGCAGGCTGATAAATCCTACATCACCGGCGTAAGATCTTTCCCGTCTAACGTAGAGATCTCTACTGTAAAAACCTATTCCCGCATGGCTTCACTGCCAGGCCAGGGCGGAGGCGGTGGTTTCACACCTCCAACCCCTGGTGGCAATATCACGGTTGAGCTGAACAGCTCTTTTGTATTACTTCCTAAAGTACCTATGCAGGGGCGTTACTTCGATCCGCGCGTAGGGTATTTCGCAGTTGGTTATACCGACTTCGATGAAAATCCACAGGGCGTTGAATCGATACGTCTGGTCAAACGCTGGAGACTTGAACCTAAAGATGCAGATCTGGAAAAATACAAGAAAGGTCAGCTGGTTGAACCTAAAAAGCCGATCATTTTCTATATCGACCCTGCAACGCCAAAGAAATGGATCCCTTATCTGATCCAGGGTGTGAACGACTGGCAGGCGGCCTTCGAAAAAGCCGGGTTTAAAAATGCTGTACTCGCGAAACTTGCACCCACCAAACAGGAAGACCCTGAATGGAGCCTGGAAGACGCCCGCTACTCAGCGATCGTTTACAAACCATCTGATGTGGCCAACGCAAGCGGCCCAAGTATCAGCGACCCCCGCAGCGGTGAGATCATGGAAAGCCATATCAACTGGTACCATAATGTGATGAAGCTCATCCGTGACTGGTATTTTGTTCAGTGTGCACCACTCGACCCGGGCGCTCGCAAGCTGGAATTTGATGACGAACTGATGGGACAATTGATCCGGTTCGTGTCTTCCCATGAAGTAGGACACACACTCGGTCTGCGCCATAATTATGGCTCAAGCTCTACCGTGCCGGTTGAAAAACTGCGCGATAAGGCATGGGTCGAGGCAAATGGACATACCCCGTCAATTATGGACTATGCGCGTTTCAACTATGTGGCGCAACCTGAAGACAAGATCTCAAGAGTAGGACTGTTCCCACGGATCGGCGACTACGACAAATGGGCGATCGAATGGGGTTACAAATTGTTCCCTGAATTTAATTCAGGAGCAGCTGAGCAGTCTCACCTCAACAAATGGGTGATCGACGCACTTAAAAATAACCGTCTCTGGTTTGGTACCGAAACAAATCCTGATGACCCACGCTCACAACGTGAGCAGGTAGGTGATGATGGAATGAAAGGCGCTTTCTATGGTATTAAAAACCTCCAGCGCATTATTCCTAACCTCGTTGAATGGACAAAAGAGCAGAATAAAGACTATACTTCTCTCGGTGAAATGTATCGCCAGGTAACAGGCCAGTACACCATGTACATGAGCCATGTCACTAAATACATCGGCGGTATCATGGAAACGCCTAAGACCCAGGAGCAGGGTGGAGCGATCTACGAGATCGTAAGCAAGGCAAAACAGAAAGAAGCCGTAGAGTTTCTGAATGCTCAGTTGTTTACTACACCAGCCTGGCTGATCGACCAGAATATTTTCAATAAGACCGGCACAAGTGCTACTGCAACAGTAGGACGTTTGCAGGATAACGTATTGAATGGTATCCTGTCAACCCGCACACTGGGCAAGCTGATCGAAGCAGAAGCGGCGCAGGGGATCAATGCATATTCCATCCTCGACCTTTTCTCAGATCTGAAAAAAGGGATCTGGAGTGAATTACCCGCACGTAGCAAGATAAGCGTATACAGAAGAAACCTTCAGAAATCATACATCACAACACTGGCAGGACTGATCAGCAACCCGCGTTCCGGCAGCTCAGACGTGATCCTCGTGATCCTTGGTGGAAGCGGCTCTGCTTCTAATCCAGACAAGTCTGATATCAAAAGTGCTGTAAAAGCTCACCTGGCTTCACTTCGTACCGAAGTAAAAGCGGCAGCCGGCGTAACAACTGATCCCATGACCCGCTATCACCTGCAGGACGTAGCTTCCCGCATTGATAAGGCATTGGATCCGAAGGAGTAGGAGGGGAGAGAAAGAAGTTTAAAAGTTTAAGGTTTAATAGTTTGACACGTTAGGATTCAAACGTTCCGGAAGTTTTAGACTTTTACAACGTGCTAAATAAAAGAGGTTCAATAAATTATCTAATTTATTGAACCTCTTTTATTTAGCAGATGATAGACTTTATAACCTGTCCAACCTGTCAAACTATTAAACCTTAAACTTTTAAACTTTAAACTCGTAAACTTCTGTCCTTCCACTTTTCTCCCTACCTTTGCAGCCCTCCTGAAGAGGCTCCACAAGCATCCCCCCGTGGGGAACGCCTCAAAGGAATCATTTCTAATACTGGGTTAAAATGCCTAAAGTAAAAACAAACTCCAGTGCCAAAAAGCGCTTTAAAGTGACTGGCACAGGTAAGATCACTCACCAGAAGAGTTTCAAACGTCACATCCTGACGAAAAAATCAACAAAACGTAAACGTGGTATGCGCGTCGATGGCCTGGTTGCAAAACCAAACATGGACTTTGTAAAACGTCTGTTGCGTCTGAAGTAAGCCCTGCTTACCCGATTTTATCTTTAAAACTCTTAAATTAATTAGACATGCCTCGTTCAAAAAATGCTGTTGCCTCCAAGGCCCGCAGAAAAAAAATATTAAAACAAGCCAAAGGCTATTATGGCAAACGTAAAAACGTTTTAACAGTAGCCAAAAACGTAGTTGAGAAAGGTATGACCTACATGTTCGTGGGTCGCAAACTCAAGAAAAGAGAATACCGCTCTCTCTGGATCGCTCGTATCAACGCTGCAGTACGTGCTGAAGGCCTTACTTATTCTGAGTTCATCAACAAACTCCAGAAAAAAGGCATTGAGCTCGACCGTAAAGTTCTCGCTGATCTGGCAATGAACAACCCGGAAACGTTCAAGAACCTCGTGGATTCTGTAAAGTAATCCCCGCTTAAACGATAAAGAGAAAGCCTCCGGAATTTTCCGGAGGCTTTCTCTTTATCAGAAGGTTTGATAGGTTCCAAAGGCTCCATAGGTTCAATATTGCCAATATGCTCCGATAGCCTGGTTCAAGTCCCAGATGTTCTATCGAACCTCTCAAACCTATGGAACCTATGAAACCTTTGGAACTTATGGAACCTACCATACCTCCCAAACCGTTCCCTTCCTCCCTCCCCCAAAACTCCCCGCTGATTTCTCCCAGAATCCTATAATTTTGTGCCATTAAAAAATGGGACAACCCTAACCCTCGTATTTGTAAATGAATAACTCTTACAGCGACCTCGTTCATCAAACCTTCAATTTTCCCCAGGAAGATTTTGAGGTAAAAGACGGATATCTTCAGTACAATAATCTAGATATCAAAGCTCTGATCGATAAGTACGGTACGCCCATGAAGCTGACCTACCTGCCGAAGATCGGGATGCAAATCAAAAAGGCAAAGACCATGTTTGCCAATGCATTTAAAAGACACAAATATGAAGGGAAATACTTTTACTGTTATTGCACTAAGAGCTCCCACTTCAGCTTCGTTGTCGAAGAAGCGCTGAAACATGAGATCCATCTCGAAACATCCTACGCTTACGATATCGAGATCATCAAAAAATTGTACGAGAAGAAAAAGATCAACAAGGATATCCATATCATCTGCAACGGCTATAAGCAAAAACCGTATACCCGCAGAATTGCAGCCCTGCTGAATGCCGGCTTCTCCAACGTGATCCCGGTGCTCGATAACAAAGATGAACTGAAAGAATACGCAAAGTCCGTAAAAGGCCCTTTCAAATTGGGTATCCGCGTTGCCGCTGAAGAAGAACCTAACTTTCCTTTTTATACATCAAGACTTGGCATCAGGGCTAAAGATATCCTGGAGTTTTATGTCGATCGCATCGAAGGCTATGAAAGCAAGTTCCAGTTGAAAATGCTCCACATCTTCCTTAATAAAGGGATCAAGGATGATATCTACTACTGGAGCGAACTGAATAAGATCATCAACCTGTATTGCCAGCTGAAGAAGATCTGCCCGGAGCTTGATTCCATCAATATCGGAGGTGGATTCCCGATCAAGCACTCTCTCGGGTTTGAATATGATTACCAGTTCATGATCAATGAGATCGTTGGTAACATTAAGTCTGCCTGCAAAAAAGCAAAAGTTCCAATGCCGAATATCTTTACAGAGTTCGGAAGCTTTACTGTTGGAGAAAGTATGGCGCATATCTACAGCGTGATCGGGGAGAAAGTTCAGAATGATCGTGAGAACTGGTATATGATCGATTCGTCTTTCATTACCACGCTGCCTGATACATGGGGTATTGGTGAAAAATTCCTGATGCTGCCTATCAATAAATGGGAGCAGGAGTACCAACGGGTAGTACTCGGTGGCATCACGTGTGACAGCCATGACTACTACGATTCTGAAGAACACATCAATGAAGTATTCCTTCCAAAGATCAACAACGGAGAACCGCTCTATGTCGGCTTCTTCCATACAGGCGCTTACCAGGATCAGATCAGCGGATACGGCGGCATCAAACACTGCCTCATCCCTTCACCCAAACACGTGATCGTGGGCCATGATAAGAACGGCAAACTGGTGGATTGGCTCTATGCCCGCGAACAAACGGCGCAGAGTATGCTGAAGATCCTTGGCTACGTGAAGTAGAAAGTAAAAATTCAAAAGTAAAAAGTAAAAAAATGGTCGTTCAAAGGAGATAACTCCTTTCCTGAACGGCCATTTTTTTACTTTTGAATTTTTACTTTGCTTTACCTCCACCTTCTCCGGTCATAATGCCTGTTCCATTCCCTGTATTGCGGATAGCTTCTGTAAGAACGCTGCATATATCTTTGGTCAAGATAATACCTGTTACCTGGTCCTCTCCAGTAGATCCAGCCCTGTGGGTTACGATAGTAGTAGCGGCCATCGTTATACCGGCTGATCACCATGCCCGGGCCGGCATTAATGATCAGGGATGCAGAGACCCGTGGAGGTGGAGGAGGGTAGGGCTCATATCGCCTGGAAGCGCAACTCGTGATCAGCACCACTATCGCTGCCAGGGCAACCGTTTGTACAATTCCTGATGTTTTCATAATGAATGAGTTTATTTTAGGACGGAAATAATTATCCTGGGTTCACTTAAACAATGTTAATATGCGCATCCTTTTATTATTGTTAACAACTGCTTGCATTTCTGTTAAGGCATCTGCTCAGTCCGTGGAGGATTCTGTTAAAGCAACCGTCAATAATCTTTTTACTGCCATGCGTAATGCCGATCCGCCGGGAGTGGTGGCGGTGTTTTCAAGCAATGCTGTATTGCAAACGATCTCGCGCGATAAAGAAGGTAAGACCGTCGTAAAAGATGAGAAGGTGAGTGAATTTGCGGAAAGTCTTAAGCGCGTAAAAAAAGACTCCGCCGATGAGCGGATCACCTTTGAGAAAATACTGGTGGACGGACCGCTCGCCACAGTGTGGACACCCTACAATTTTTACTACAACGGAGCATTTAGTCACTGTGGAGTGAACTCATTTCAGCTGGTAAGAATAGATGGAGTCTGGAAGATCCAGTACATTATTGATACACGAAGAAAAGCTGGTTGCAAGCCATAAATAAGATCCAAAAAAAGAGGGCTTCCAGTGAAGCCCTCTTTTTTTAGTTTCCTTTATTGCTGACCCGGTATTTCTTATTCACTTTCGGGTTATTGAAATATTTGTTCAACTCATCTTCTGTCATACCGTCAAGCGTAACATCAAGCGGCACGTCAATGACCTGCATCTGACTTTGCTTCAGCTCTTCCTTAAGCTTGGCTGTTTTTGATGCGATCAGTGGATCCCTGTCGCCCACCAAAGTAAATTCGAAGAGCATATAGTCAAGACGCTTAATGGAAGAACGCAGAACAGCCGCCTGGTTTTGTTCCACTACTTTATTCGGGGCTGTAGCCTCTTTTACCGGTACAAGTGCGACACCCGCACTGGGTAAGATCTTACCGGCAGTCTCTGCTGAAGCGCCTCCGGAAGTACTCAGGATCGTACCTGTCAACGCTGACGTGGCAGAAGTCAGGTCGAATGAAGTTCTGGCCCCCTTATTCTTTCTGATCTTCCTGTCTATCTGTATGAAAGTCGCCTTCAATATCATTGAATGTCTTCTCACTTGCGAATACAATACATCATATTCCTGCTTGGCTCTGGGATAATTCAGTGCATCCCTGACAGTAATCCTTACGTTAGCCGTGTCCCTCACCTGGAACTTGGTCGTGGAACCGATGAAGCTGAGGTTAAGTATTTTCGTCTTGATCGTATCAGTTTCTTTTACGAAATCAAATGGAATGGTCCACGAGAATTCATCACCGCATTTTCTCACACTTTTATAGTTTGAAATGGAAATATTGCTGGTGAACAGGATGTCGTCAATGGTGAAATTACCGGCTTCGCATTGAACGCTGAAGCTGATCGTTTCTCCTTCGTCGGCGATAAGCGTACTTCCTACAGAAGGTTTTAATTTGGGTAAGATCACATCTGTGTTATAAAATACGAGTACAAAACTTGTATCAACCCTTTCGCGGGGATTCGATAGGTTTTGTACACCGAGCTTTACCGGGTATTCCTCATCATACTTGAGCTTCCCTGAAAGGAAAAAGGATTTTTCCGCTTTGAAAGTCAGCGTGCCATTGTCTTTATTGATTTTTAAACCAATAGGAGAGTTTTTAAGATACCAGTAATATTTTGATGCTTCCCTATTGATAGACAAGGGGTAAGAGAGGACTGAATCAACATGGAGTGTAATGTACGGGTTCAGATTGGTAATACGCAAAGTGCTGTCTTCCATCTCCACCGGCTTGGGATGGAGAGTGTCGAGGATCACATCCTGGCTTTTCACGACGGTTACGGATAGTATAAAGAGAACAAAGAAGTAAATGATCTTCTTGAACATAGCTTCAGTAATGTTGGTAAATGTGAACGCAAAAGTAACAGATTTTAGACAATGCGTGTGCCAGAATGGTTGTCAGCCAAAAGAAAACCCCGTCGTGGAAACGACGGGGTGTAAACCAAAACCAACTGCTTATGAGAAAGATTCTTACTGAATATTTATTTGTTGTGCTGATGCTTTGACTACTTCTCTCTTCGGAAGGTTTAATGTCAGAACACCATTATTATATTTTGCCTCAATTCCTGTGGCATCAATTTTTTCATCCAGTGTGAAAGATCTTTTGAATGAAC
The DNA here is from genome assembly GCF_022012415.1 of Terrimonas ginsenosidimutans. Lineage (GTDB taxonomy): Bacteria > Bacteroidota > Bacteroidia > Chitinophagales > Chitinophagaceae > Terrimonas_A > Terrimonas_A ginsenosidimutans. The sequence continues at coordinate 224,634 of NZ_JAKLTR010000014.1, read as the reverse complement.
GGAAACTGTATTCACGGCGTACCTGCTTATTCGTCTTCTCTCCATTCTCTGCATTTTCCTTCACATCTTCTTTTTTATCTGCAGAAACCGTCAATACATCCTGATCAACATTCACCTTGAAATCACTCTTTTCGAAACCCGGTGCAACCACCTCGAGGCTGTATCCTTTGTCAGATTCCAGGATATTTACCGGTACAAAACCTTTAAACACCTGATCTGTTCCATTTTTATATAAGACGGGCAACTCTGAGAAAAGGTCGTCCACCAAATTGTTAAAGCTTCTTTCAAATGGTCTGCGTCCGAATTTTACGTGTGTCATAATCTTATTCTTTTAGTTTTTTATTTTTTGATTACGACTAGTACATTTCAAACGATGTACCACCACCCAAAATCAGCCATTTTCCTGCCATTCATGCGAAAAAGAAGAATATTTTAAGACAATATGTCTGCCTTGTATTTTAAAATACGCCATAGTGTCATTTGCTATGCAGTCAAGCTACCTTAATAATTTTTGTTCGAGTAATCTGAACCAATTCGTGCAATTCGTGTTCTTAACATAAATTCGCGCTTTAAACTATAAACTATGTATCCAGCACAAATAGTCAACCCGATGAAAGAAGAGCTGACAGACAACGGTTTTTCCGAGTTGCTGACAGCAGGCGAAGTAGACGCCCAGATCTCTAAAGAAGGTACCACCCTTGTTATGATCAATTCTGTTTGTGGTTGTTCCGCAGGCAGCGCACGTCCAGGCGTGCTGATGGCTGTTGTAAACGCTAAGAACAAGCCCGATTTCCTTACCACCACTTTTGCTGGTTTCGATGTTGAAGCTGTTCAAAAGCTCCGCGAGCACCTGCTCCCTTATCCTCCGTCATCTCCTGCGATCGCCCTGTTCAAAAATGGCCAGCTCGTTCATTTTATTGAGCGCCACCAGATAGAAGGCCGTCCCGCACAGCTGATCGCGAATAATCTGATCGGTGCGTTTGATGAGTATTGTAATTAAGATCGTTTTCCGTTCACCGTTGACCGGTTGAACGATTGATATTTTTAAAAACCTCCCTGATCAGGGAGGTTTTTGCTTTAAAATAAAGAACTGTCCGTCAACGGTCAACGGACAACGGACAACGAAAAACAAATCCTCGCTTTTTGCCCGTATATTCGCCTGCTTAAAACCAACGCGATAAATGTATCCTAACCTGTATTTTGCCTTCAGAGATCTTTTCGGTGTAGAATGGAGTTTTCTCCGGTTTGTCAATTCGTTTGGTTTTTTTGTTGCCATTGCATTCGTGCTGGCAGCTGTTACGCTGACCGCTGAACTGAAACGCAAGAGCGGCGAAAATCTCCTGTTCCCGACTGATATGCAGGTAGTGGTTGGTCAGCCTGCTACTCCGGTTGAACTGATCCTGAACTTCCTTCTCGGTTTCCTCCTCGGATATAAGATCCTTGCCTTATTTATAATGGACGATTCTGCAACCGAAGATCCGCAGCAGTTCATTTTTTCAGGGATCGGAAGCTGGCCAGCGGGTATTATTTTAGGTCTCCTGTTCGCCGGAATGAAATGGTATGAGAAGAATAAGCAGAAACTGCAGAAGCCTGAGAAACGTACGATCCGGATCTGGCCACAGGATAGAGTAGGGGAGATCACCATTCTCGCACTGATATTCGGCCTTTTCGGCGCCAAACTGTTCGATATATTCGAAAACTGGGATGATTTTCTGAAGCATCCTTCATCCTATATTTTTTCCCCGGCAGGTTTAACATTCTATGGAGGGTTGATCTGTGCTGCGATCGCGATCTGGGTTTATGCTAAAAAACATAATATCGGGTTCTGGCACCTGAATGACGCCGCTGCCCCTGCGTTGATGCTGTCTTATGGTATTGGCCGTATTGGCTGCCAGGTAGCAGGTGATGGAGATTGGGGAATTGAAAACCTTAATCCTAAGCCCTTTAGCTGGCTGCCCGACTGGGCCTGGGCCTACACTTACCCAAATAACGTAAACGAAGCCGGCAAACCGATCGCCGGTTGTATCGGAAAATACTGCAACGAACTTCCTGTTCCCGTTTACCCGACCCCACTGTACGAAATAGTGATGGCACTGCTTCTTTTTGTGCTTCTCTGGTCCGTTCGCAAAAAACTCAAAGTACCGGGCACCCTTTTTGCGCTGTATCTGATGGTGAATGGAGTTGAACGCTTCCTGATCGAAAAGATCCGGGTGAACACACACCTTAACCTTTTCGGATTCAGGCCAACCCAGGCGGAGGTGATTTCTTCCCTTCTTTTCCTGGCAGGTCTGATCATCTGGATAGTGTTGCATAGAAGGGCAAAAACAGAGAAATCCACATCCTGACAGGCTTTTAATGCAGTTTGGGATTTTTTTGGGAATGCCCCGAAACTCGCCACCAGCAACGATTTGAGCATTGAATTGGCGGAATATAATTACTTACAGTCAATTTTGAGAGAATAATTATCAACATTGACTATGAGATTCCGGGAATGCAATGTATTTTTGCAGACGGTTCGGGACGGTTTTATTTCACTACACTTTGCATATCCTGCAAACAAAGACTGTCTATTATTGTTTTTATTTAAACAGACAGATTCATTATGAGGCAACTCAAAATTGCTACCCAGATTACCAACAGGGACTCTCAGGCGGTTGAGAAGTACCTTCAGGAGATCTCGAAAATTTCGATGATCACTCCGGAAGAGGAAACCACGCTGGCCCAACGTATCAAGATGGGAGATCAGAAAGCACTAGACAAACTTGTGCAGGCTAACCTCCGTTTCGTGGTATCCGTTGCGAAGCAGTATCAACACCAGGGGCTTTCTTTGAGTGATCTGATCAACGAGGGCAACCTCGGCCTTATTAAAGCGGCACAACGCTTTGATGAAACCAAAGGTTTCAAATTTATCTCCTACGCGGTTTGGTGGATTCGCCAGTCCATCCTACAGGCGTTGGCAGAGCAGGGCAGATTAGTCCGCCTGCCTCAAAACAAAATTGGCACTTATAACAAAGCCAACAAAGCTTACATGGCTTTCGAGCAGGAGCACGAAAGAGAACCATCTACAGAAGAGCTGGCCGAGTTACTGGAAATGAGTGAAACAGAGATCAACAACATTTTCCAAAGCAACACCCGTCACACCTCTCTCGATGCACCCGTGCACGAAGCAGAAGATGTGGCTATGGGCGACCTGCTGGAAGGTGGTGATGATACTGACGATGACGTGATGAAAGACTCTCTGAGAAATGAAATCCGTCGCGTACTCAAATCCCTCAGCCCAAGAGAAGCGGAGATCGTAAACGCTTATTTCGGCCTTGATGGTGAGCAGGGTGTTACCATCGAACAGATCGGTCAGAAATACGATCTTACCAAAGAACGTATCCGCCAGATCAAAGAAAGAGCCATCAAGCGTTTGCAGAAAGCCCGCTACAGCAGCGCGCTCAAAGCTTACCTGGGTTAAGAAAAACTCAGTCCACTAACCAAGAGAAAGATCAATTCCCCGCCATCGCCTCGGCAACGGCGGTATAAAAATACACCTTCGCAACGCGAAGAAAACCCAGACGGGTTATTAAAGAACAGCTCCGGTCATTTGATGGCCGGGGCTGTTTTCGTTAGAGGGCAAGGTTTAAGGTTTAATAGTTTAATAGATTAAGGTTTAAAAGTCAGGGGGGATTCCGGATCATGTTGAAAAGTTGAGGGTGGTCTACAAAATGGCTTGGGTTGAAATGTTCCGGATGAGCATCGCTCGCATATACTTCTGGCGGCCCTTCCACCGTAGCGAAGCGGAGGAGGGAACCTGGGCCAGTCGCTCAAAAGATTTATCGCCCTCAGCGTGTCAGCTTGTCACCATTTTTCACGGCCTGAAATCCCGTCAAACTTTGGACGGCCAAAGGACGACCAAGAGACGAACTAACGACGACTAACAAGCATTTCAAAAACACGCGAAGTCTGACCTTGAAAGATTATCATCAGTCAACACATCAGCTGGCTTCGCGTGCCAGAATGTCGTATCTGAGGAGCATATATCGCTTCAGGGCGTGCTCACGTTTTTTGTGCCCGATCAGACAGCTATCGCTTAAAAACCTGTAAGTGGACAAGTGATAATAACCCGTTTGCAGGATACCGGCAAGCCTGATTACATCAGGCGAGGGACCGGAGCAAAAGCATAGGCAAAAACTTTAAACTATTAAACCATTAAACTTTTAAACTTCTCACCCCATCGCCCTTTCCAAACTCTCCGAAATTTATACAACTGTTTAACTCACTTTTTGCTAAGTGTTGATTCCTAATACTCTCTAATGCCGCTCATCCAAAAAAAAAGCGTTTTCATCTCTTTCGGTAGTGAATTGTATTCTTCTTTCCCCGTACATTTGCATGCCGATCCTCCATTGACTCCCATTTATTAAAAAACTGTCTGCCGAAGTTTTAGAACAGGGCGGACCGTTTTACGAACTGCCCGTTTTACTAACGGAATGTTTGCCTTAGCCAGCTATCCGAGCTTTAGCGAAGATGGCTTCTCAGCCCATGCGTTATCGCAGGCTGAATAAAATCGTGTATAACAATTATATATATCTATCGATCAAACTATGAGAAAGACTCGATCTTATATGTTCTATCGTATGCTGATCCCTGCGATGTTGGTGTCTTCTGTGTCCTCAGCCCAAACATCCTCCGCTGACAGCCTGTTACAGGATGCCAGCCTGCCCAATGTGATCCAGTATGCGTTAAAAAGACAGCCCTTAATTCAGCAATCTCTCCTGGATGAAGAGATCACCAGGCTGCAGGTAAAGTCGCGGCTTGCTGACTGGTATCCTCAGGTAAATTTCAACTATCTGCTGCAGCACAACTTCGAGGTGCAGACCAATATCATCGGTGGAAACCCCGTGAAGCTTGGCGTGGATAATACCTCAGCATTTCAGTTTGGTGCAACGCAGACCATCTTCAACAGGGATGTATTGCTTGCGCTCCGCTCCCGTAATGATGTCCAGTTGCAGACAAGACAGCAGACGACCAGCAATAAGATCGACCTTGTTGTGAACGTCAGCAAGTCATTCTATGCAGTACTGGCCACCCAGCAGCAGATCAAAGTTGTTCAGGAAACCATCACCCGGCTGGAAAGAAGCTTGCGGGATTCCCGCGCGGCTTATGATGCCGGTGTTGCGGATAAGACAGACTACAAAAGAGCAACGATCGCATTGAACAACGCGATCGCTACCAAAAAAGCAACGGAAGAAAACCTGAAGGCAAATATTGAATTGCTGAAAGCGTCGATGAACTATCCGGCAACAGGCCAACTCAATATCGCCTACGACAGTGCCACGCTGGAAAATGCGATCCCGCAGGATACACTGGCCATGGTTGATCTCGCCGGCAGGATCGAGTATCAGCAATTGCAAACAGTAAAACGTCTCCAGGAAGCAAACCTGAAGTATAATAAATGGAGCTTCATTCCAACACTGTCCGCAAACGGCGCCTATAATTTCAACTACCTGAATGATCAGTTCTCTAAACTGTACAGCACTTCTTACCCTGCCTCCTGGGTGGGCATTACTTTAGGCTTACCGATCTTCCAGGGCGGGAAAAGAAAATATAATATTAAGGTTGCCGAATTCCAGCTGAAACGTGTTGACCTTGATATCGTAAACCTGCAGAACAATGTAAATGCCGAGTATACTTCGGCTATGGCTGCTTACAAAAGCAACCTGGCAAACTATCTCGCCGTGAAAGAGAATGTGCAGCTCGCGCAGGAAGTATATGATGTGATCAATCTGCAATACCGTAGCGGTATCAAAGCATACCTGGAAGTGATCACGGCTGAAACAGATCTGCGCACCGCACAGATCAATTATTTTAATGCATTGTATACAGTATTAAGCAGCAAGATCGACGTACAGCGCGCGCTCGGTACCATACAATACTAAAAATTAAATCTGCCTGACATGTATACACTATTATCCATCAGGGCATTTTTACTTTTGAATTTTGAATTAACAACCTTTAGTACGAATATTTAATATAGAAGTATGTTCTTAACATCAATCAAAACATGGTCTGTAATCAGTTGCGCAGTATTACTGGCAGCTTGTGGCGGAAAACAAACGGCACAGCAGGCTGGTCCGCCACCTGCAACTCCCGTAACTGTAGACGAAGTTCGCTCTACTGACGCCGTTTATTATGATGAATATCCCGGAACAGTTGTAGCGCTGAATCAGACGGAGATCAGGGCGCAGGTGACAGGATATGTGACCGCTATTTACTTCAAAGATGGTGATAAGGTGAGCAAAGGCCAGCGCCTTTATTCGATCGATCAGCAGCTTTACAGCGCTAACCTCGATCAGGCTGTGGCAAACCAACAGGTACAGGAAACAAACCTGCTGAAGGCACAGAAAGATGCAGACCGTTATCATGAACTCGATAAAAAAGATGCGATCGCGAAACAACAGGTTGACTATGCTGATGCCGCCCTCGAAGCTGCTAAAAAGCAGGTTGCCGCTGCAAAAGCAAATGTGAACGCTGTAAAAGCAAACGTTGGATTCGCAACGATCGTTGCGCCGTTCAGCGGAACTATTGGCATCTCACAAGTACGCAGCGGAACCTCTGTGATCGCTGGTCAGACGATCCTGAACACCATCTCTACCGATGACCCGATGGCGGTTGACTTTCCTGTTGATCAGAAATCTTTCTACCAGTTCGCCAAAAAAGAAACAGGTAAAAAAGCCAATGACTCAACCTTCTCTATCGCATTTGGAAAAGATATTTATCCGTTCTACGGCTCTGTGAACACGATCGACCGTGCCGTGGATCCACAAACCGGTACCATCAAGATCCGTTTATCCTTTCCCAATAAGGAGAAAATGCTGAAAGCTGGTATGAATACGACCGTACGCATCTTGAATGCTGACGGCGGCCAGTCAATCGTGATCCCGTATAAAGCCGTAACCGAGCAACTCGGCGAATTCTTTGTATACGTTGTGGGAGACAGCAGCAAAGTGTCTCAGCGTAAACTTGTGCTGGGCAACCCGATCGGTACAAACATTCTCGTGAAAGATGGCCTGAAGGAAGGAGAGAAGATCGTGGTTGAGGGCATGCAGAACTTACGCCAGGGATCTGTAGTCACTACCACTCAGCCCGCGCCTCAGGGCCAGGGTGGAGCAGCAGCGCCTAAAAAATAATGATGCCCTTTGCCGGAAACAAGTTCCGGTCGAAGTATCATCATTAAGAGAAGAGCAGAACATATTTAATGACAGTTGCAGGTGAAAGAAACCCTGAGCCTGCAAGTATCTTTCATAAAACATGATAGCAGATACTTTTATAAAAAGACCCGTCACCGCCATTGTTATATCAATTGTGCTGGTTTTGGTGGGGATCATTTCGCTGATCAATTTGCCTGTGGCACAGTACCCGGAGATCTCTCCGCCCACCGTGTCTATCTCAGGTAACTTCACCGGCGCAGACGCGCAGACAGTAGAACAAACTACTACTACCGCGATCGAAACGCAGGTGAACGGAACGCCCGGTATGACCTACATGAGCAGTAACAGTACCAGTAGCGGTCAGAGCAGCATTACCGTAAACTTTGAAGTGGGGACCAATATCGATATCGCAACACTCGACGTGCAAAACCGTGTGAGCGTTGCGGAGCCAACATTACCCGATGCGGTGAAAAGGCTTGGTCTGACGGTGCGTAAACGTAACCCGAGTATCATGATGGCTCTTGCATTCTACTCTCCCAACGGAAAGCATGATGCAACCTTCATCGGTAACTATGTTAACCTCTATGTAAAGGACGCCCTTCTTCGTGTAAAAGGCGTGGGTGATATATTTTCCCGTGCAGACGATTTCAGTATGCGCATCTGGCTGAATCCTGAAAAGATGGCCGCGCTGGGTATAACACCACAGGAAGTGAATGCCTCTCTTCAGGAGCAAAACCTCCAGGTGGCAGCTGGTACCGTTGGTGGTAATCCGCAACCAGGTGTTCAGACTTTTGAATACAGTGTCATCACGAACAGCCGTATCAGTACAAAAGAACAGTTCGAGAATATAGTTGTAAGAACAAGACCAGCCGATGGAAGCATCGTCCGGCTGAGTGATGTGGCACGGGTTGAGCTTGGTAAATTCGATTACACCGCGAACGCTTTCGTGAATGGTAAACCTGCCGCATTCGTGTTGGTTTACCAGGCGCCGGGAGCCAACGCACTTGATACTTACAAAGGAATACAGAATGCATTGGAAGAAATGAGAAAAACGTTTCCTGATGATGTGGATTTCCTTGTGCCTCTTGAAACCGCTACTGTCGTGGAAGTTTCTATCAACGAGGTAATGCATACGCTGGTGGAAGCGCTGATCCTTGTGATCCTGGTGGTATTCCTGTTCCTGCAGAACTGGAGGGCTACACTGATCCCCGTACTGGCGATCCCGGTATCCCTGATCGGAACATTTATTTTCTTCGGTCCGCTCGGCTTCACCATCAATACACTCACACTCTTCGCATTCGTACTCGCGATCGGTATCGTGGTGGATGATGCGATCGTTGTGGTGGAAGCCGTACAGCATAATATTGATCACGAGAAGATGTCGCCCAAAGAAGCAACACGCAAAGCCATGAAAGAGATCTCCGGACCTGTCATTGCGATCGCGTTGATCCTCGCAGCGGTATTCGTTCCGGTTGGATTTATTCCCGGTATCGTGGGGCGGCTTTACCAGCAGTTCGCCATTACGATCGCGGTATCCGTACTGATCTCGGCATTTGTCGCGCTTTCATTGACGCCTGCATTGTGTACCATCATGCTCAAACCTTCGAAAGGTGAAAATGATAAGAAAAATCTGCTGGATAAATTCTTCGCCTGGTTCAATAAACACTTCGGTCGCCTGACCAACAGCTATACGCGTGGAGTAGGCGGATGGATCCGTCGTACACCTTATGTGCTGGTAATGATGGCAGCGTTGTTTGTTGGTCTTGTATTCCTGTTCAAGAACAAACCGACCGGCTTTATCCCAACGGAAGATGAAGGCCGTTTGTTCGTTACATACGAAATGCCGGAAGCAACCTCAACCACGCGAAGCATTGCCATGCTGAAAGAGATCATGAGTCGCGTACAAAAGCTGGAAGAGATCAATGTAGTGGGTGGTCTGGCCGGCCTGAACATCGTGAGCTTCTCCAATAAATCGAACGTGGGTACCATGTTTGTGAACCTGAAGCCATGGGATGATCGTAAAGGCAAGGAGCATCACGTTCAAAGTGTGATTGCGAAGATCAGTGCTGCCGTGAAGGATATCAAGGAAGCGCGTGTAATTCCGATAGCGCCTCCAGCGATCCCTGGACTGGGTGCCACTTCCGGTTTTACGTTTGAGTTGCAGCAAACCGGTAGCACCGATGACGCCAAAGGCTTTGAACGTGTGGCAATGGAATTCCTCGGAAGAGTGAACCAGCGCCCTGAGATCGCAATGGCCTATACCTTCTTTAATGCACGCACTCCAAGTTACCAGGTAGACGTGGATAAGGATCAGGCAAAGAAACAGGGTGTATTGGTCTCTGATGTATATGCAACCCTGTCCAATTACCTTGGTAGCAGTTATGTAAATGATTTCAACTTATATGGGCGGAACTTCCGTGTAATGTCCCAGGCTGATAGCTCCTTCCGGGGTAACCTCGATAATATCGGGCGTTATTATGTGAGGAACAGCCAGGGCAATATGGTGCCATTGGGTTCGCTGATCACGACGAAAGTGATCGAAGCCCCTGCCGTGCTTTCGCATTACAATATCTATCGCTCAATTGAGATCAACGGTTCTCCGAAACCTGGTTTCAGTAGCGGACAGGCAATTGAAGCGCTGAAAGAAGAAGCGGCCAAATTGCCTGCGGGTTATGGTTATGAATTCTCAGGTATGAGCCGTGAGGAAATTGCCGCGGGTGGTCAGCAGGCTGTCATTTTCGCGATCTCGCTGGTATTCGTGTTCCTGTTCCTTGCCGCATTGTATGAGAGCTGGTCTGTGCCGTTCTCTGTACTGTTCGCGGTTCCGATCGGGGCACTGGGATCGATCATCACCCTGACGCTTTTACCAAACCTGAATAACAATATCTATGCGCAGATCGGTCTGATCACCCTGATCGGTCTGGCCGCCAAGAACGCGATCCTGATCGTGGAGTTTGCAAAAGAGAGGGTGGACCGGGGGATCGATATTGTGCATGCGACGCTGTCGGCCGTAAGACTTCGCCTGCGCCCGATCGTAATGACCTCCCTTGCGTTCATTCTGGGCGTGCTTCCGCTCGCCTTTGCCACCGGTGCAGCAGCGGAGAGCCGCAAAACAATCGGATGGACCGTATTCGGCGGTATGATCGCGGCAACCACGCTCGCCATCTTCGTGGTACCCGTTCTCTTCGCCCTGATCACTAAGATGTCCTATGGCAAAAAACTCAAACGCCTCCAGGAAGAAAACCGCACACAGGCGGAAGTGGATAAGAAGATCATTGATGAGAGGTTGGGGTAGGAGGTGAGAGGGTTGGAAGGTCTAGGAGATTCCAGAAGCTCCTAAGGTTTCATAAGTTTTGTCCATAAATAAAAGAGGTTTAATAAGTTAGGAGGCATTCTTCCATCTTATTAAACCTCTTTTTTATTCTGCGCAATGAATAATTATGCGGCGGATCCGTTTCCATACACAGTGCACAGGAAACCACCCAAACCTCTGAAACCCTCCCAAACTTTCCCCCCTTTAAACTCTTCCCTTCCTTCCGCTGTTATCTCTACAGTTTTACACACGCTATTCAGATACGTTGATGACGCGTCTTTTAAAACGCAATAAGGCTTATTTTTGACGATTAAATTCCTCTGTAAGAATGGAAAAGACGACCGAACAAGAAAAAGTGTCCCTGCTGATTATCGGTAGCGGACCCGCAGGATATACCGCCGCCATCTATGCCTCCCGTGCGAACCTGAAACCTGTTTTATACCAGGGTATCCAGCCCGGTGGCCAGCTCACGATCACTACGGAAGTTGAGAACTATCCCGGCTACGCGGAAGGCGTCCAGGGCCCGGAAATGATGGTTGATTTTGAAAAACAGGCTAAGAGAATGGGTGCCGACATCCGTTTCGGCCTCGCAACTAAAGTTGATTTGTCAGTCCGCCCCTATAAAGTAGAGATCGACGAAGAAAAATGGATCGAGGCTGATTCGATCATCATTGCAACAGGTGCTTCCGCAAAATGGCTTGGATTGCCAAGCGAAGAACGCCTCAATGGTTTTGGTGTCAGTGCCTGCGCTGTTTGCGATGGATTCTTTTTTCGTAACAAAGAAGTGGCCATCGTCGGCGCCGGTGATACCGCGGCTGAAGAAGCACTCTACCTTTCCAAACTTTGCACGAACGTACACATGTTCATCCGAAAAGACCAGATGAAAGCCAGCAAAGTGATGCAGGATCGCGTGCTTGCCACTCCAAATATCAAAGTGTACTGGAATACAGAAACCGATGAGATCCTCGGCGAGAAAACCGTGAATGGTGTTCGCATCAGGAACAACCAGACCGGCGAATCACAGGAGATCGCGATCAACGGCTTCTTCGTGGCAATTGGCCACCAGCCAAACTCTGATATCTTCAAAGGCCTCCTCGATATGGATGAAGCAGGTTATATCCAAACCACTCCCGGTACTTCCAAAACAAATGTGGAAGGCGTATTCGCTGCCGGTGATGTGCAGGATAAGATCTATCGCCAGGCCGTGACCGCTGCCGGCAGCGGTTGTATGGCAGCACTGGATGCAGAACGGTACCTGAGCTCAAAAGGATTACACTAAGAAGTTTAAAAGTTTAATAGTTTAAAAGTTTCCGGGGTTTCTTAAGTTTATAGTTAATCAATGACGTTAAGCTTAAGAAACCTTTTTTTATAAACTTTACTCCCGCATTCAAACTATTAAACTTTCAAACATTTAAACTATTAAACTTTCTGTATATGCCCGGTTTAATGCACATCTCTCTCAACAATGTCCGCTTTCGTGCCTATCACGGTCTTTATCCGGAAGAGCGTCAGAAAGGAAATGATTTTGTGGTGAATATGGAAGTGGCTTATGAGCCGGGAGAGGGGATCATTGTGGATCTGGATAAGACGATTGATTATGCAGCGTTGTTCAATATTATCAATGAAACCATGCAGCAGCCGGTAGATCTGCTGGAAACGCTTACACAAACCATTGCTTATGCTGCGCATAAGAAATTCCCTTCTATAAGAACAGCAACGGTCTCTGTCGAGAAATTAAATCCTCCGATTGATAACTTTAGCGGTAGCTCGGCAGTGAAATTCAGTTGTAATTTCTGAGACCTGGATATTGAACTGGCGTAAGGAGTAACGCAAAGGACGCGGAGGAGCCGCAGAGAACGCAAAGGTATCTTAGCGCGCTTGGCGGCTCCTCCGCGTCCTTTGCGTTACTACCACGCCAGCCTGATTTAAAATTGATCACTTGTCAGACAGGAAATACCACCGTAAACCTGCTCCCTTTTCCTTCCTCAGACTCCACCTTAATCTCCGCTCCATGATATGCTGCGATTGACTTCACAATCGCCAATCCCAGCCCATAGCTCTCTTCTCCCGCAACACCCGATTTTTTGAACCTGTCGAACAGCACCGCAATCGTTTCTGCTCTGATGCCAATACCTGTATCTTCTATATGCAATGCCACAACTCCATCCGCTTTCGTTTCGCTGCTGATGCGAATGGCCCCGTCTTCTTTGTTGTACCGGATCGCATTATTGACCAGGTTATAGATCAGCTGGAAGATAAGATCCCTGTTTGCATGATGAACCTGTACAGTAGCGGAAAGATCATTCCTGAATTGAATATTCCTGGCTTCCATCCGATCCTGCAATTCTTCCGAGATCTCACTAATAAGTCTTGCAAGGTTCACGGTTTCTGTTTTTGCAAATTGCTCGTTTTCTATACGTGAGATCAGTAATAAAGAATTCACGATCCTCTTCAACCTGTTCAGTGTTTTCATCATACCCACCAGCTTATCCTGTGCATCGTCGGAGAGATCATCCATCAGCAGGTTCTCCATTTTATTCTGCAGGATGGTGATCGGCGTCATCAGTTCGTGTGATGCGTTGGAAGTGAATTCCCGTTCCCGCTCAAAATCTTCCCTGATCTTATTCATCAGTTCGATCAGTGATTGATCAAGATACCGGAAATCCGATGTGGATGTTTTGATCGCCTGAAGATGTTCTTTAAAAGGAAATTGCTGATTCCGCAATTTCGTCCGGATGATGACGCCCAGCGGCCGCAATACAAGACGCGTATAAACCAGGTCTGTAATGATCGTTAATGCGATCAGTCCCGACAGAACATATAAGGCCACACGCTGTAACGGCTTATTATACTGGCTGATCGTAGCCGTTGTTTTTCCTACTTCCAGCATGTATTGCTTCCCCTGGTAATTGAATTCATGATTCAATACTCGATAAGTAAGCGTATCGCCTTCTATCAGCCTTTGGGTTGTCTGGATCGTATCGGGAGTGTTGAGAACTGCTGGTTCTAGGGAGATATATTCTTCCTTCAGCATCGTATAGCTTCCATAGGTTGAATCTCCCTGGAAATAATAATCGATGCCATTTGCATTGATCACCTTTAGCACTTTTTCTTTTTGCTGACGCAGATAATAGTTGGTGTATTGAAAAGCGATCCTGTTTACCAGTACCGGAAGCAGTAATACGAAAAGAATGACGATCACTACTTTTGATAGTGTTACGAACAAGGTGAGTTTGGTAAGCAGTTTCAAATTCAGAGCTTTATTTTATAACCGATACCCCGGATCGTTTGAAGCCATTCTACCGGGGCATGCGCGGATAGTTTCTTCCGGATATTTTTTATGTGAACGTCTATATAATTTGAATCGTAATCTTCTGTATTCATACTTCCCCAGATATGTTCGCTCAGCTGCATCCGGCTCATCGGCCGGTTTTTGTGTAAAAGAAGATAGCTCAACAGGTCAAATTCCTTCCGTGAAAGATCAATGTCTTCATTACTGAATGAAACACTTCTCCTGTTGAGATCGATCGTAAAATCACCCAGATCAACCATTGAGTCTTTCAGCCCCGATTTTCTTCTTGCAATGGCATGCATGCGCGATTGCAATTCAAGAAGAGAGAAGGGCTTGGGCAGGTAATCATCCGCCCCAAGATCAAGCCCTTTGATACGATCTTCTATCTTTCCTCTGGCTGTGAGGATGATATACGATGCTTGCGGACAATTTCTTTTTGCTTCTTCCAGTAACAGTAAACCATCTTTATCAGGCAGCCCAAGATCAAGCAATATAAAATCGTATTGATTATCTTCCATCAATAGCAATCCCTGCTTCGCAGTGAATGCAAGATCGCAGAGATAGGTTTTTTTTAAGAACGCTTCCATCTCCAGCGCCATTGATCTTTCGTTTTCTACTATCAGTACTTTCATATGGTTAGAACTGGTAATAAAAACTGGCTGTTAAAAAGGAATTTGTTTTTCCGGCACCTGTTTGCGCTTTGTTGCTTAATAAAGATAATTGATAAGCAAGTTCCAGCATATAGTGAGCCCGGTTATAGGCCAGGGGTATTTTCAGGTTGTATGATAAAAGATCAAAGCTCGTGGTTGTTTTAGTGGTGGTAGTTGTTCCGCCATTCCCTGGCTGACCAAAAATCGGCGGGATAGGGATTACACCCAGTATACTATCACGAAGTTTTTTTTCTTCCGTATAGGTTTCAAAGAAACGCTGCGTGCCGGCTGAAACGTCCGCAGACGGATTGAGCGTTACCAGGTCTTTTTCACCCAGGCTTCCCAGCGAGATCATTTTCCCGATGCCTGCCGTCACAAATACATCATTCGTTTTGCCAAAGGCATAGTCAACGCCAACCGATGTTGTAAGCCAACCGGTATGCGTTAAACCAAAACTGGCATTATTTGCATTGGCTGCCTGCAGGAATGGAGAGAGGGATGGATAAAATGTATGACTGTAACTGAGATCCGCGCTGAGGTGTTTACTCAGGTTAAACGCGAAGCCTGCTCCCAGGCTTGATGCAGATGCAAGTGTCTGTGAATCCTTTACCAGACGATAGGCCATTGCCGTTGCATATAAACCTGATCTGTGACGATAGCTGGCCACTGCGGCAACATAAGGCGTTTTCTCCAGTGCTTTCTGACCGTAGTAGCTGGCGTTGTTCGCGTAGCTCACGCCGATCGTCAGAGTGGATTTCGCAGGTTCGGTACTGTCGGCGATCGCCACAGTGCTGTCTTGTTGGCCATGCGTAATGCAGGCTATAAAAAGTGTCAGTATAGTGATAGCAATTTTCATTTGGTAGTTGTTGATCTTGTGTTTACGGTAGTAGTGATCCAACCTTGATGATCGGCTTAATGACCTTGGGTGTTTTTATCGGCACGGTTGGCAATGCGACCGGTTTGATCTGCTTTCTTGCTTTCGGCACTACTTTTATGAGAGGTGCGGTTGTAGTTGCCGGAATGGTCACCGGTTTCTGTTCAACCGGTTTTTCTTCCGCGGTTTGTTTTACAGGAGGGATCGTATCCGCCACAACATAAGAGGGCGAAACAGCCAGTGTGACGGTTGTGATGGGTTTACCTTCACTCGCTTCCGTTTGTAATGCTGCCAATGCAAACAACAGCAGGTAAAAGATCCGTGTAAAGAGATAGTTGGTCATATATTAAAAAAGAGGCCTTCTGTAATCGATCCATCGATGAAGACCATTCGGTTAAGAAGGCCTCTGTTTGTTTATCTAAGTTTCAATAGGGTGCTGTTGGCTGACATGGTTTGGGTTTTAATGGCCACCGGTTTTGGCTTTACCGCAGTAGCTGTTTTAACAGCCGTGTTGGTGGTAACTTCTACCCGTTTTGTTCTAACCGTCACATCTTTACTGATCGCCGTGTTTGTATTCACCGGGCGTGCAGATAAGTTTGTCGCACTATTCAGAGACGCATCTGTTTTCAGTTTATTGTTCTGACCGGATGAAATACCTGCAGAAGTTCCGCCTTCTGACGATATACCAGCTTTAGGCAAACGCTGTGCCGTTGCATTCAAGGTCTGTTCTGTCTGTGCGGAAACCTGTGCCTGCTGCTGTTTGATCCTGGCTTTTGTTTTTACACCCGTCTCCACCGCCGCTTCTTTGGTAGCATTTACGGTCGATCTGCCGCCCTGGATTGTTGCCGATGAGTTTACGGAACCATTCGCGTTAATCGCCTCCCGGTCATTTACATTTACTGAAGATCTAACCCCGGCCGATTGTGCTGTTTTCACTTTTGCTTCCTGTGCAAATGTTGCGGAAGAAAAAAGGATTGCTGCAAATAAAAGATTCGTTTTCATAAAGTCTGTTTTTAATACTGTGTTTGATTTACAAAACAAACCTAGACCCCGAAGATGAAGAAAAGATGAAAAAGGGCTGGTTGTCGAAAAGGCATTGTAATTCAATACATTGCTACGGAATTGGACTATCGGTCACACCGAATGATAGGACGGGGCGTTTGACTTAACCGGCGCAGGAGCATCGCAAAGGGCGCAAAGATTTTCTCCGCGCTCTTCGCGATTTCTTTGCGCACTTTGCGATGCTCCTGCACTGCTTCAAATCGGAAAGCTGATCTCATATATCACCGGCCACATCTTCCCTGTGATAAACACTGTGCCGGAAGAAGGATTGTATGCGATCCCGTTCATTTCAAGAGCACCAGGGTACATTTGCTTCACCTCATTAAAGAGAGAAGAAAGATCGATCCGGCCAACGATCACACCCGTAGCAGGATCGATCTTTACAATGGTTGAGGTCGTGTACACATTAGCATAGATAAAACCATTGATGTATTCAAGTTCATTCAACCTGTCAACCGGGTTTTGTGCATAAGAAACGGGCACTGTCTGTTTCATCACAAATGAATCCGGATAATAATAAGTAAGCTGGTTAGTGCCGTCACTCATGATCAGATAAGTGCTGTCTGTTGTCATACCCCAACCTTCTTTATTTGGAAAGCTGAACTCACGGATCGGTTTAAAGGTTCTTGCATCATAGATAAAACCTTTCTGCGTGGTATAAGTAAGCTGGTACACTTTATCTCCAAAGAATACAATGCCTTCTCCAAAATATTTGTCACGGTCAAGTTCTGCTTTTACATCAATCCTTCCGGTTTTAAGACTCAACTCTCCAAAGAGCGATCTCGTACTAAGCAGGTCGGGTTGAGCGCCTGTGCTTTCATATAACGCTCCTTCATGAAACAGCAGGCCTTCTGTGAAGGAAGTGGTATCATGCAGGTAGGTTCTTTTAACGGAATAATTGATCAGGGGAATGGGAGGGGTGGTTTCCTGCACCGGCTCATCGGTGTTCCCATTGCAACCCATCAGGAACGCAAACCCCAGGGCGATCAGAACTACTTCTTTTTTCATAGATACATTCTTCTTTTATAACTAGATGACTTTGTTTTTCCAGCGTCCGCTGCGCAGGTATAATGATGACAAGCAGAAGATCACGCTCCAGTATACAAACTCGGATGCCCAGGCCACCACCAATGGCAGATGCCAGACACGGAGAACAAGATAAACATAAATGCCATAAACGATGATCGCAACGATCTCGATTGCCAGATTGATCTTCGTATTGGCCGTTCCGGTAACTGCATTTAAACACACAGCGGAGATAGACATCAGCAGGAGTGATACCGATACGATCCTTAGTACCGGTATCGACTCCTGTATGAAATAGGTGTCTTTCGAAAAGATGCTCAGGAAAAGATGCGGAGCAATATTGATGAGGATAGAAAGGAATGCGGTGAACAACAGGCTCAGCTTTGCAATTTTCTTTACCAGTATCAGCACTTCATCCTGTCTTTTCTGACCGATGATATTGCTCACCATCGCGTTGCTGGTATTGGCAAACGCCCATACGAATACGCCAAACACAGCAAACACGGTGCGCATGGTATTACTGATCGCGAGTGGTCTTTCTGCATGTTCTCCCGTTCCGCTATTTTCGATGAGGATATAAAACAACAGCCATGCACCCACGCTCAGTACGAACTGCAGGATCAGGGGAGATGATTGCCGGAAGATCAATCCCGACAACTGTTTGTCAAATGCCAGGTACCTGAACAGAGAAAACCGCAGATGTAATTTCTTTATCACAATGATCGCAAAGACGATCACTGCGCCGGCGATTTCTGCAAATACAGATGCGATCGCCGCACCGTTGAACCCCAGTTGCGGCAAGCCAAACTTTCCATAGATCAATCCGTAATCCAGGAAGATATTCAATACAGCTTCCGCAATAAAGCCATACTTCATGTAGCGGCTGTTATTGGTGCCTACCAGCAATGCATTCCCGATCTGGAAAAGGTACAGGAAAGGTAATCCGAGGATCCGGATGCTGATAAAAAGAGACGCTTCCTGCCTGATCGTTTCATGATGAAGAACGGTTGAGAGGAACAATGATCCTAAAAGATAGGTGATGATGATATTGGCAAAGGCAAACCCCAGCGCGATCCAGATCGCCTGGGCGAACATTTTGCCGATCTCTTCAGGACGGTTCTCGCCCGCGCGCCTCGCGATCAGCGCCTGCAAGCCGCTGTTCAGCCCGCTTCCCACCAATGCAAATACCAGGTAAAACACGCCCGTGATCCCCGCTGCGCCCAATTCCGTTTCTCCAAGGCCACCCAGGAACACGGTATTCGCCACAAAATTCAATTGCGGTACCAGCAGCGCCAGCGATATCGGCAGCGCGATTTTTAAGATTTGTTTAGTGGATATCTCAACCCGCAGGTCTGTATTTGGAGCAATGTTTGCCATCGGAGGGAAGCAAAGGTAGGGAAAGAGGTGGTAGTGAGGAGTTTCAGAGGTTCCATAAGATTCATAGGTTTCATAGATCTTTAATGACTAATACGCAAAAACCTCTGGAACTTTTGAATCTTATGGGACCTCTAAAAACCCATAAAACCTCCCCGCACCATCCCAGCCCAAAACTGGCTTATTTTTCCTAACATTGCACCAATTAAAACGAACAGGTGAAACAGGTTTTTCATATCTCATCCGAATCGATTCCGTCTGACGGTGAACAGGTACTGGCTGTAAGAACGGGGGAGAAGCATTTCGGATTTGCCGTTACTTCTCCTTCGGGGAATGAACTTTATAAGCTTGCATGGTATACAGATGCCAGCATGGAGGAGGAGGCTTTGCAGGAGATCTATCAAAGCCATCCGGAACTCGGTGGCCAGTTCTCAAAAATCATTGTATGTTTTGATCATCCGCAAAGCGTGCTGGTGCCACAGGTTTATTACAACATGGACGAAGCGCCTGCGCTTTTGAAATCATTGTATGGTACGCTTAACAGGGATCTGCTGATGACCGAATATGTGCAGGACTGGCAGATCCAGAATGTGTATTCCGCTCCAAGGGAAACCGCTGAATGGATCAGCCGGCATTTTGCGGACAGCGAACGTTGTCATACATACACTATCGGTTTGAAGAATACAGGTATTGGCGGCGCGGAGGATGTGCTGGCTGTTGATATCCGCCCCGATAATTTTTCATTGATCGTAACCCGTTCAAATAAGCTGTTGCTGGCTCAAACTTATGCGTACGCAACACCCGCGGATGTGTTGTACTATTTACTGAATACCTGCCGGCAGTTTTCTTTTACACAGGAAACGGTGCAGCTTGCGTTATCCGGATTGATCACGCAGGAATCTGCATTGTACCGTGAGTTGTATAACTACTTTCTGAATATACAGTTCAGGGAGCCCGACTGGAATATCCAGGGAGAGCAACAATATCCCGCTCATTTTTTCACATCGCTTAATGATCTCGTACGATGCGCATCATAGCAGGAGAACATGGTGGAAGAAAGATCAATCCACCGGCAAAAATGCCCTATACCCGGCCTACAACAGACATTGCAAAGGAAGGGCTTTTCAATACGCTCCAGCACAAACTGGATATGGAAGAACTGGTCACTCTTGACCTGTTCGGTGGAACGGGCAGCATCAGTTATGAACTGGCTTCGCGCGGCGCACAGCAGCTGACGATCGTGGAAAAGGATCATGCCATGTTCGACTTCATTAAGAAAACCGCTGAGTCCCTTCATATCGATAATATGAAGATGGTGAAGATGGATGTGTTCAAATTCATTGAACAATGCACGGATAAATTCGATTTTATTTTCGCGGGGCCGCCGTATGCATTGACAACGATCGATGAACTCCCCAAACAGATCGTGGAAAAACAATTGCTGAAACCGGGAGGGTGGTTCGTATTGGAACATACACCCCGGAATGATTATAAGACCTTTCCGCTTTATAAGATGGAAAAGAACTATGGCACGACGATCTTCTCCTTTTTTGTAAATGAATAATCCAGGTCTGGCGTAGAAGTATCGCAAAGAGCGCAAAGAGTGCGCCAAGGGCGCTAAGATTTCTTCGCGTTCTTGGCGCACTCTTTGCGCTCTTTGCGATACTTCTGCGCCAATCTATTATAAAGGATATTCCATGCTAAAAAAAGAAGCCCGCAAACTTTACCGCCAGAAAAGACTGGATCTGTCCGTTCAGCAAATGAGTAAAATGGACGATCTGATGCTGATCCAGTTCCAATCAGCCGGCGTGCCATTCCTTCATTCCATTCTTTCCTATTGGCCGATTGAAGAAAACAACGAACCGGATACACACCTGTTTACGGAATACCTCAAATTCCGCAACCCTGAACTGAAAGTCTGTTATCCCGTGTCTGATTTCTCTTCACTCACCATGCAGGCTGTGGTGACCGATATAGATACCCCTTTTCTCAAAACTGAATTGAATATCCACGAGCCGGACAGCCGTGATATCCTGCTTCCGGAACATATCGATCTTGTATTTGTGCCCCTCCTCGCATTTGATACAAATGGCTACAGGGTTGGCTATGGTAAAGGTTTTTACGATAAATATCTGGCCTCCGTCAGGCCGGATTGTATTAAGGTCGGATTCTGCTATTTTGGTCCGGTGGATAAACTGGACGACCTCCACGAATTTGACATACCTTTAGACATTGTTGTTTCACCAGATAATACATATGTTTTCTGATTTCTTTTTAAAGTCGTTCCGCATATTACTCCTGCCATTCGCGCTGATTTACTGGCTTGCCATTGTGATCCGCAACTGGTTATTTGATAAGAATATTTCGAGATCATCGGCATTTGCCCTTCCCCTGATCTGCGTGGGCAATCTTTCAGTGGGCGGCACCGGTAAGTCTCCCATGGTTGAATACCTCGTTAGATTATTAAAAGACCGGTATAAAGTAGCTACGTTAAGTCGCGGCTATAAGCGCAAGACCAAAGGATATTCGCTGGCGGGTCCTTCCACTACCGCGCTCGAAATCGGCGATGAGCCGATGCAATTTCACCTGAAATTTCCTGAAGTCCCGGTAGCTGTAGGAGAGGAGAGGATCGTTGCCATCCCCCAATTATTACATGATAAGCCGGACACTCAGGCGATCATCCTTGATGATGCATTTCAGCACCGAAGTGTAAGAGCGGGGCTGAATATCATCCTGACCGATCACAGCAATCTTTTTACACGCGACTTTTATCTGCCAACGGGGGATCTCCGGGATCTGAAATCTTCCTACAAACGCGCACAGATCATCGTCGTAACCAAATGCGATCCAGCCATCACTCTGGAAGAAAAGCAAAAGATCATCCGGGAAATAAATCCCCAGCCAGGGCAGCAGGTCTTTTTTACAGCGATCGAGTATGGAGAAATGTATCATATTCTTGATCATATGGGTTATAAACCCGAAGCTAATGTGGAGGTATTGCTGGTAACAGGAATCGCGAACCCAATGCCGTTGGAAAACTGGTTAGAAGATCACAGTCAGTCGTACCAGGTGATCAGGTATTCTGATCACCATATTTTCACGATCGATGACCTGAAAGAGATCCGGAAAAAATTCGAAGCCATGGAGGCTGAAAATAAAATTATTCTTACCACTGAGAAAGATGCCGTCCGATTGGTTAAATTCAACCAGGAAATTTTGGGCTGGCCCATCTATGTGATCCCGGTCAGGCATCATTTTTTGTTTAATGAAGGCGAAAGATTTGATCAGTCCGTCGTAAATTATATACAGGATTTTGACAAATCCGCGAAAAACTAAAAATATGGGTAGAAAAAATAACTCGAAGAAGAAGCATAATAAATCGAATGGATCAGAAGGAAAAACATTCAAAGGTAAACTGGATATCACGCGCTCAGGAATGGGATTTGTGATAGTCCCCGATATGGAAACTGATATATTGATCAGGCCGAACGATTTTAATACAGCCATGCACGGAGATACCGTGCTGGTACGCGTTTCAGGTGGCGGCCGCAGGCTGCAGGGTGAAGTGACAGAAGTAATGGAGCGTAAACGAAAAGAATTCATCGGTCAGATCCAGATGAATGAAACCTTTGCATTCTTCATTGCGGAATCTGAAAAACCAATGCCTGATTTCTTTATCCCGTTGGGTAACCTGAACAAGGCGAAAAATAATGATCGTGTACTTGCCCGTTTGGTGAAATGGGAAAAAGGAGATAAGCGCCCCGTTGGTGAAGTGGTGAGCCTTCTCAGTGAAGAGAATCCCAACGATATTGCCATGAAGGAGATCCTGCTGGAAGCAGGCTTCCCTCTCGGCTTCCCGGATGACGCACTTGAAGTAGCTGCGCGCATCCCTGACGAAATTCCTTCCACCGAGATCAAAAAAAGAAAAGACGTTCGTGAGATCCTCACCTTGACCATCGACCCGGTTGATGCAAAGGATTTTGATGATGCGATCTCTTTTCGCGTATTGAAAAATGGATTGTTTGAGATCGGTGTTCACATTGCAGACGTGAGTCATTATGTGGAACCGGATAACGCACTCGATAAATTTGCGTATCAGAAAGCCACTTCTGTTTATCTGCCGGACAGGGTGAACCCGATGTTGCCGGAGCATATCTCCAACGTATTGTGTTCGCTTCGCCCGAATGAAGATAAACTCACCTTTTCAGCGATCTTCACCATCAATGCGAAAGCAGAAGTGAAGGATTACTGGCTCGGGAGGACCGTTATCCACTCAGACAGGAGATATACCTACGAAGAAGCACAGGATATCATCGAAACAAAAGCCGGTGACAATGCTGAAGTGATCCTTACCCTGAATGATCTTGCTCAGAAGATGCGCAGGAAACGTTTTGCAAAAGGAGCGATCAATTTCTCTTCGCAGGAAGTACGTTTCAAGCTGGATGAAAAAGGAGATCCCATCGGGATCGTGGTGAAGGAAAGCAAAGAATCGCATCAGCTGATCGAAGAGTTCATGCTGTTGGCAAACCGTTATGTGGCGGAGCATATTTCCAAGATCAAAGTAAAGAATAAACCGCTTCCTTTTCCTTACCGGATACACGACACTCCGGATACGGAGAAGTTGTTGCCGTTCATTGCATTTGCCAATAAGTTCGGTCATAAGTTCGATGCATCTTCTCCTGAAGCGATCGCGGTTTCATTCAACCAGTTACTTAAAGACGCACATGGCAAGCCGGAGCAGCATGTGCTGGAGCAATTAGGCATCCGCACGATGGCAAAGGCAAAATATACGATAGAGAATGTCGGTCACTATGGACTGGGCTTTGCCTTCTATTGTCACTTTACTTCTCCGATCCGCCGTTATCCGGACATCATGGTGCATCGCGTATTACAGGAAGTGCTTGACAATCACGTGATCGTTGATAAGAAGATGGAAGATCGCTGTAAACATTGCAGCGAGCGTGAGCGTGCCGCGATGGAAGCAGAGCGGGCATCTAACAAATACAAGCAGGTGCAGTACATGCAGAATCATGTTGGCGAAGACTTCGATGGGGTGATCAGTGGTGTGGCAAGCTTCGGCTTCTGGGTTGAAACCGTTGACACAAAATGCGAAGGATTGGTAAGTGTGAATACATTGCTTGAATATGATGAGTTCAGACATGTGGAAAATGATTATGCGCTGGTAGGCATGCGGAGCGGGAAGAAATTCAGAATGGGAGATAAGGTGCGGATCAAAGTGGTGGCAGCTAATTTGCTGAAACGCCAGTTGGATTATGATTGGGTGATAGTGGAGGATACTGCTAGGTCTGAGAGTACGCCTTCACCCAAATCTGGTACAAAATCATCGGGTAAGTCAACCGCTAAATCAGCGCAGACACCTAAAACGGATAAACCCAAAGCTGCCAGGCCGAAAGCTGAAAAGCCGAAGGGAAAGAAGAAGAAAGAGTAATTTAAGCCGACTGGCGTAGGAGTATCGCAGAGAACGCTGAGGACCGCAATGAACGCAAAGAGACTCCAGAAGTTCCGGGGCCTTAGCTCTCTTAGCGGTCCTCAGCGTTCTCTGCGATACTCCTGCGCCAGTCGATCAAAACCGCATCCAACAAATCCGGATATCTGTATCTTCGCGCCATGCATTCCTTTGAACAGTTATCCGGCCAGTTTGCCACCTATTTCAATCAGCCTCATTTCCCTGAAACCCCGGCAACACTTTACGAACCCAATGTCTACTTTCTCCAGATGGGAGGGAAGCGCGTGCGCCCTGTTCTCTGCCTGATGGGCAATGAACTCTTTGAAGATATCAGCCCCAACGCCTGGAACGTAGCCAATGCCGTCGAACTGTTCCATAATTTCACGCTCATCCATGACGATATCATGGACAAAGCTCCGCTCAGACGCGGATTTCAAACCATACATACTAAATATGGCGAAAGCACCGCCATTCTTTCCGGCGACGTAATGCTGGTAGCCGCTTATGAGCAGCTCAATAAAATACAGCCGGCATTTCTGCCTCAGATCTTACAACTGTTCAATACAACGGCCCGCGAAGTGTGCGAAGGACAACAGCTTGATATGGATTTCGAAACACAGGAAAGCGTAGCCCTCGATGCTTACCTGCACATGATCGAGCTAAAAACATCCGTTCTCATTGCGGCCAGTTTAAAAATGGGGGCGATCCTCGGCGGTGCCGGCGAACGCAACCAGCAGCTTATCTATGAGTTTGGCAGAAAACTCGGCCTCGCTTTCCAGGTGCAGGATGATTACCTCGATGCCTTCGGTGATCCCCTCAAATTCGGTAAACAGGTTGGTGGGGATATTCTCGCCAATAAAAAAACCTTCCTGCTCATTCACGCCCTCGAAACAGCCCAGGGGGCCCAACTGACCGAACTTCACCGCCTTCTCCAAACCAATGAACCCGGTAAAGTGGAAAAAGTCCTTCAACTCTTCCGCGACTGTAAAGTGGACGACTGGGCGCTGCAACTAAAAAATAAATTCCTCGACGAAGCCTTTGCTCATCTCGAAGACATCGCCGTGCTCGCGCGAAGAAAAGAACCGTTGAAGGAACTTGCGCATTTTCTGGTGCAACGGGAATATTGAGGATCGTTGTCCGTTCACCGTTGTCCGTTGTCCGTTGACCGTTGTCCGGCTGCATAAAAGTAAGCAAGGTTCCGGGTGAATGGCACAGGGCATTACTTATTCGTGACTATTCGATCGAAGGACATCGGCCATCGTTTCTCCGGACAACGGACAACGGTCAACGGTCAACGGACAACGGACAACGATCTGCCCCTCTGTTTCAGTTTTTTTCCCTATTTTGAACCCTTCAAACAAAACTACTCGCGAATGGCAAACTCATTGTTCCGGAAGAAGAAGATTGAATCAATTTTAGCAGAAGGAGCAGATGATGCACATGGTGGCGGGGGTAGCCTTAAACGGGTACTGACAGTAAAGGACCTTACCTTTTTTGGTATTGCGGCGATCATCGGAGCGGGTAGCTTCAGCAGCCTTGGTGATGCCGTATTCAAGGGGGGGCCGGGCGTGGTGGTATTGTTCATCATTACCGGTATCGCTTGTGCGTTCACCGCTTTTTGCTATTCTGAATTTGCCAGCAGGATCCCGGTGGCGGGAAGTGCCTATACGTATTCGTATGCGAGCTTTGGGGAATTGTTTGCCTGGATCATTGGCTGGGCGTTGATCATGGAATATTCTATCGGCAACGTTTATGTGTCTTTTAGCTGGAGCGATTACTTCACTTCTTTTTTGCATAAAGTAAATATTCATATTCCTGACTATCTGTGTACCAGCTACAGGGAAGCACAAAAGGCTGTGGAAGCCGGCGCGGATCCGTCAAGTGATCTCGTGAAGGCCTGGAATACGGCGCCGATGCTGGGCAGCCTGCGTTTCATTGTCGATCTGCCGGCGCTGGTGATCAACCTCCTGATCACGTACCTGGTGTTCCGGGGGATCAAAGAAAGCCGCAATTTCAGCAATGCTATGGTGATCCTGAAACTGGCGATCGTAGCGCTGGTGATCATTGTTGGTGGTGCGCTGGTGTTTTCAAATGGCCTGAGCTTTAACTGGACTCCCGCCAATGATGCAGGTGTCAAATCGTTCATGCCAAATGGTTTCAGCGGTGTGATGGCCGCAGTGAGCGGTGTGTTCTTTGCCTATATCGGCTTTGATGCGGTGAGTGTACTTGCTGAAGAAAGTAAGAACCCGCAGCGGGATCTTCCCCGGGGAATGATCCTTTCCCTCGTGATCTGTACAACGGTTTATATCCTTTTATCGTTGGTATTGACCGGTGCCGTTCATTTCAAAAACTTCGCTGGAGTGGGTGATCCGCTGGCGTTTATCTTTGAAGAACAGAATCTGAATGTAGGCTGGATGCAATTGCTCGTTTCTATCTGTGCCGTGGTTGCGATGACAAGCGTTTTGCTCGTATTCCAGATGGGGCAGCCAAGGATCTGGATGAGTATGAGCCGCGATGGGCTGCTGCCTTCCGTATTCCAGAAAATACATCCAAAATATAAAACGCCTTCTTTCGCAACGATCGTGACGGGGATCGTCGTGGGACTTCCCATCATATTCACGGATAAGTCGTTCGTGATCGACTTTACCAGTATCGCCACGCTGTTTGCGTTTGTACTGGTCTGCGGCGGTGTATTGCTGATCCCCAGAAGAGAAAAGCAACCGGGTCGTTTCAATATGCCTTATATCAATGCGCAATTTACCTATCCGCTGATCATTGCCGTGGCGATCTTCCTGTTTGCGAAATACGGCGGAACCTATTTCTCTGATGCGTTTAATTTTGATTTCTCCGGAAATGCAGACTACAATGAAGGAAAGGTTTCCTTTATGGACCTGGCAACACCAAACATCTCCGTGATCGTGTTCTGGGCCATCTGTATCCTGCTGAGCATTCTCTCCATGATAAAAAAATACTCACTGATCCCGGTGATGGGCGTAACCACCTGTTTGTACCTGCTTACGGGGATGACCAAGGCAAACTGGGCCTGGTTCCTCGGCTGGTTGGCCCTGGGCCTCGTGATCTATTTCCTGTATGGTATCAATAAAAGTAAACTGGCCACGGCAGAGAAGAAGTAGCTTGCCGCTCGCAGAGTTTTTGCGTAATTTTGCGCCATGAAATACGAAGTAGGCGATCAGATCCTGGTTCTTCATTCAAATGAAGAAGGAAGGGTAGTGGAGATCATTAATGACAAAATGGTACTGGTAGAAGTGCGCGGCGTACGTTTTCCCGCGTATATGGACCAGATCGATTTTCCATATTTCAAACGGTTTACTGAACAACGAAAGATCCCCGCACCAAAACAGAAGCGTTTTGTTGATGAAATAAAAAAAGAAAAAATAGTGCCCGCCAAAGACCGTACGGAAGATGGCGTATGGCTCACATTCCTCCCTGTAATGGATACCGATGAATTTGGTGATGAAGTGGTGGAAGAACTCAAGATCCACCTGATCAACAGAACATCTGTTGCCCTTGAATTTGTATACAAGCTGAATTACTTTGGCGAACCGGACTTTGAACTGAAAAATTCCGTTCAGCCCTTCCAGGATTTCTATATCCATGATGTGCCGTTCGAGGACATGAATGATAACCCCGCATTTGATTTTGATTTTTCGCTGGTGCAACCACAGAAAGGAAAGGCGGAGCATTTTGAAACATCACTCAAACTCAGGGCAAAACAGATCTTCGGTAAGATCGAAGAACTGAAGAAAAAGAACCAGGCGCATTTCTCTTACCGGTTGTTTGAGAAATATCCAGACAGGGCAGTGGAACCCGACCGGCTGGAGCTCGGGAAACTGGCTGCCGCCGGGTTTAAGATCTACAATGCAAAAGAGGCGCGTCAGCACCTGGAACCAGCACGCAGCGTCGTGGATCTTCATATCGAAAAACTGACTGACGACTGGGAACATCTCAGCAATTATGAGATCCTGAGTATTCAGTTGAAGACTTTCGAAAAGTATTACGAACTGGCACTGGCGCATCATCAGCCTACTCTGATCGTGATCCATGGCGTTGGTAAAGGCAAGCTTAGAGATGAGCTGCATGATATTTTGCGTTTGAAAAGGGAGGTCAAATCGTTCGTCAATCAATATGATGCGAGATTCGGTTACGGAGCGACGGAGATCTTCTTTAAGTAGTGCTTGATGGGCGTTTGGCGTATATTAATACTCTTACGCCACCCTGCGTTATTTCCTGTAAATTTGCCGCTTAAACTTATTGCTACCGGTTGGGTTATCGCTCCGTTTTGCGGGGAGGAAAGTCTGGACAGCGCAGGGCAATGCACCGGTGAAGAGCCGGGTATCGGGTTCCGGGTCAAAAACCCGGGATTCGATAACAGAAAGTGCCACAGAAAATTACAGCCCCGGGTCTTGCCCGGGGTGATGGTGAAAACGTGAGGTAAGAGCTCACGACTATGCCTGGCAACAGGCATAGGGGGTAAACCTTGCATGCTGAAATGCCACGTATACCATCGGCTGAAGGCGGCTCGCCTGAGCCCCGGCTTTTCGGCCGGGGTCCGATGGAGGGTAGGCAGATTGATCCGCCGGGTAACCGGCAGGACAGATAAATGATAACCATTCACCGAAAGGTGGAAACAGAATCCGGCTTACAGACCGGTAGCAAGTTTTTTTAGAGAAGGAGGCCGGGATGGTTTGAAACCCCTGGAACGCCCCAAACCCTCCAAACCTCTCAACCCCCTCCACCAATCACCGCTCCAACCTCCATCAGCCACGCAATTCCCAAATGGACCATCAGCCCGCCATAGATCGATCGGGTATGATAGGAGACAATTCCCAGTAACAATCCGCCGAAATAGGAGCTGATGCACTCTCCTAAAGGCTTTCCGAAATGGATACTGCAGTAAAAGCATGCCATTGGTATGATCGCATCTTTTCCCACCCATTTCGCAAAACCGATCACCAGGAAGCCACGAAAGAAGAGTTCGATCGAAAAGAAATCACTGCCATAAGCCAGCTCATACAATAACTTGTAATACCATCCCGGTGACGCATCCCCAGGAAGCGGCAGAATATTTTTCAGCTTGGGATAAGTATGCAGAAAATCCGGTTGTGTGGACGCAATTGCGATCAATGGGACCATGAAAACCAACATCATCCAGTATGGCTTCCAGTGCAGATCTTTTGCAGAGAGGCCATAGTTGTCCCGTTGACGGTTAAAAACCTTCCAGCAGGCAAACAGAAGCAGGCTCATGCCCACCGTTCTCACCGGCCAGTAAAGAATTTCATTCCAGAAAATATTCCATTCATGATCGCGGCTGATGCTCCATTCAAGGTCAATGCCCGCCTTCAGGGCAAATAAGCATGGTGCGATAACCAAACAACAAAGCAACGCTGCCGGAAACTTTATCTTTTTCCTGAACGACAGGATCAGATATGGCACACCGAAACAGATCCCAAACATGATCACCCGGCCGGTCAGTTGTGAATAAGGCAGCACATCACTGCTCACCAACCTTTTCTCCAGGGATGCCCCATAATTCAACCCCACCATCAACGCAATGAACACTGACGAAAATATCAACACGGTTTTATCAACCTCCCTTGCGAATCCCTTTATATACCCAATAATTTCTTTCATTACACCCGTCATCTTTTATAATTCAACAAACATAAGCACTCCACCAACATACCCTGCTAAAAAACCTCTTTTTCCTGCTTTCCCTCTTCCTCTCTTAGCCCTAGATTTGCATACAAATTACCTGTATGCGATATAACGGCTTTCTGATCGTAATGATCTGCCTCGGGTTCGTCTCCGGTTGCAAGCCCGGTGCCAGGATCATTAAAGATCCGGATGTAACAAAGCTCCGTTTTGTAAACCAGTTCATCCTTCCTAATGCTTTGGTGTTTGATCATACAACTGTAGGTGGACTGTCTGGTATCGATTATGATCCGAAGCGTGATCTCTATTACATGGTTTGTGATGACCCTTCAGCACTCAATCCCACCCGGTTCTACACAATGCGGATCCCGCTCAGTGAAAAAGGGATCGATTCAGTCATTGTAACAAATGTCACAACAATTCTTGACCCTAATGGCCAGGCCTATCCCGATATCCGCAAAGACAGGATCCACTCCGCCGATCTCGAGGCCATGCGTTATGATGCTTCGCGGGATGAATTGGTGAGAAGCAGTGAAGGTCAGCGCCAGATCACTCCAGATACTATGTTATTACAGGATCCCGATATCGTGATCATGGATCGTAATGGCCGTTATAAAGACAGTTTCTTTCTGCCTGCAAAGCTCAGGATCCGCGCAGAAGAAAAAGGACCCAGGCATAACAGTGTACTGGAAGGACTGGCCTTCGATGAAAACTACAAACATCTTTTTGTAAGCCTTGAAGACGCACTGTATGACGATGGTCCCAAAGCTGGTAATGGAGACTCTACCGCATTTGTCCGCATCTTTAAATTTGACAGGAACACACGGCAGGAGATTGCAGAATATGTTTATCAGGTAGACCCTGTTCCTTACCCTTCCACCCCGCCGGGAGCTTTTAAGATCAATGGGATCTCGGATATCCTTTATGCCGGGGGCAATAAGCTGATCGTGATCGAAAGAGCGTGGTCAACCGGAAGAGTTTTCTGTAATATCCGCGTTTATCTTGCTGATCTGACCAATGCGCAGGATGTTTCTTCGGTGGAGAAGATCAGTACTGCGGTCAATCCGAAGATCATCAGTAAAAAATTGCTTGTTAATATGGATGATCTCGGCATTCCGATCTACAATGTGGAGGGAGTTACCGTTGGCCCAAAACTGCCAAATGGGAACTCCACGCTGATCTTTGTAGTGGACGATAATTTCAATAAGAATGAAAGGAGCCAGTTCCTGCTGTTTGAGATCATTCAATGATCTGCGGGTTCTGGTGCTGTGTCTTATGGTTTGACTGGCGTAGGAGTATCGCAATGAACGCAGAGGACCGCAGAGAACGCAATGATGTTTCCGGAGAATGACTGATCACTTAGCGCCCGTTGCGGTAACTTGGCGGCCTTTGCGATACTTCTACGCCATAGCAGTATCGCAATGAACGCAGAGGACCGCAGAGAACGCAATGATGTTTCCGGAGAACGACTGATTTCTTAGCGCCCGTTGCGGTAACTTAGCGTCCTTTGCGATACTTCTACGCCATAGCAGTATCGCAATGAACGCAGAGGACCGCAGAGAACGCAATGATGTTTCCGGAGAACGACTGATTTCTTAGCGCCCGTTGCGGTAACTTGGCGTCCTTTGCGATACTTCTACGCCATACTGAGCTGCCGTTGACGAAAATGGCGCGAAATGCCCCCGATTTCACGAAATCCCGTGTGCTTTCTTTTCTGTTTTCTTTTGTTTACCTTTCGCATACATTCATCATCTATGAGAATCATTCCCTTTGCCATATCTTTTATTATTACGATCGGGCTTGTGATCGCCCTTAACATGAAATGGGGGCCTGCGCCACCGTTTGGTAAATTCCTCAGTCCGCAACAGGGTTTCTGGCAAAATGCTGAGCCCATTGACAAAGATTTTTCCGCAGAGCTGAGTTTTCCCGAGCTGAAAGGCAGGGCGAATGTATATTTCGATGAACGCCTTGTGCCGCATCTCTTCTCCGATAATGATAATGATGCATATTTCATCCAGGGATACCTGCATGCAAAATTCCGTCTGTGGCAGATGGAGTTTCAGACCATGGCAACGGCAGGCCGGATCAGTGAGATCATTGGCGACCGAGCCATTGATTACGATCGGGAACAACGAAGAATGGGACTTGTTTTTGCCGCAGAGAACATGGTCAAAGGAATTGAAGCCAATCAACAAACCCGCGAAGCTGTAGGCGCATATACCGCTGGTGTCAATGCCTGGATCGATAACCTGACGGAAAGTGATCTCCCGGTTGAATACAAGTTGCTCGACTATAAACCTGAAAGATGGAGTAATCTCAAAACAGCTCTTTTTGTAAAGCAACTCACAAAAACCCTGGCCGGGTATGGTTATGGCAACGACTTTCAGTACACCAGTCTGATGTCTGTTTTTACCGACGATGAGATCAAAATGCTTTTTCCTTATGCATCGGATTCGTTGAGCCCGATCATTCCCAAAGGTACGCTTTACGAAACGCCGTCTTCCTTTGCGCTGAAGCCGGCAGGTGCCGATTCGGTCTACCTGAAAAAAGTGGATTCCCTAACCATCCTTCAAACCGATAAACCAAATGACGGGATCGGTAGTAATAACTGGGCGGTAAGTGGGAGCAAAACAAAGTCGGGTGCACCGATCCTGTGCAATGATCCGCATCTTGATCTGAACTTTCCATCCATCTGGTATGAATTGCAAATGCACACGCCTTCATTCAATGCCTATGGAGTGTCATTCCCCGGCATACCCGGTGTGGTGATCGGATTCAATGACAGCATTGCATTTGGATTTACGAATGGCGGTATCGATATAATGGATTTCTATAAGATCCGTTTTAAAGACGATTCAAAAAAACAGTACTGGTTTGAAGGCCAGTGGAAGGATACGAAGATAAAAGTGGAAGAAGTGAAAGTGCGGGGAGGAGCTACGGTGCTTGATACGGTTGCCTACACCCATTTTGGCCCGGTGATGTATGATAAAAGCTTTACGAATGTGTCGTCTGGTGGTGAAGCGGTAGCCATCCGCTGGAAGGCGCATGATGAGTCAAACGAACTCCTCATGTGGTGGCATCTTGATCGTGCAAAAAGTTATGAAGATTACGCTGCTGCGATCAAATACCTTGAATGTCCTGTTCAGAACATTGTATTCGCCAGCAAGAAAGGTGATATCGCGTTGTGGCAACAGGGTAAAGTGCCGTTGCGTTGGGAACGCCAGGGTGCGTACCTGATGCCGGGAGAAGACGACAGCTATTCCTGGCAGGGATATATCCCGCAGGAGCAAAACCCCCATACCTTCAATCCTGAGCGTGGTTTTGTAAGCAGTGCTAACCAGCGGGGCGCTGATAGCTCTTATCCTTATTATGTTCCGGGAGATTTCTCTGTATATCGTGGCATCCGCATCAATGATCAGCTTAACACTTTACAGCAGATCACCCCGGAAGACATGATGAAGCTCCAGAATGACAACTACAATACGAAGGCGGCAATGTTCCGATCTGCCTTGCTGAAGTATACTGACCAATCAAAACTCAATGAGCAGGAAAAGAAACTGCTGGGTATTTTCACTTCATGGAACCTGGTCAACAATGTAGGAGAGAAGGGCCCCACCATCTTTGATGCGTGGATGGACTCTCTGATGAAAGAAGTATGGAGCGATGAGTTTGCCAGGGTGAAAGATCCTCTGTATCCTCATCAGTCGACACTGATCGAATGGCTTGGCCGCGATTCCGCATTCCGATACGCAGATAATATCAACACTCCCGGGATAGAAACAAACACGGACGTTGTTACCAACAGCTTCAAGGCGGCTGCACCTGCCTTGCTGAAGCTTGATGCGGATGGCAAACTCTATTGGGGGCATGCAAACAGTCTTACTATTTATCATTTGCTCAGAACGGGCGCCATGCCTTTTGCAAGACAGGGTATTTCCAATGGCGGAGGTTCTGAGATAGTAAATGCCACGCGTAAGACTTTTGGTCCAAGCTGGAGGATGATCGTGCAGCTTACGGAGAAAACCGAAGCTTATGGAGTATATCCCGGCGGGCAAAGCGGAAATCCCGGAAGCTGGTTCTATGATACTTTTGTGGATACATGGGCCGAAGGAAAGTATTATTCACTTTGGGTGATGACGGATAAGGAAGCCACTGATCCGAAGGTTAAATGGACCATTAAATTCAATCATCGCTGATACCAGCAGTTCTGTTGGCTAAATAAAAGATTTGTATGAAATTTTTAACGGCACTTCTTCTTACGGCTTTATTATCATTTGTGGGAGGGTTATACGCTCCCTGGTGGTCATTGGCACTCATGTCTTTCCTGGTAGCGGTATTAGTCGCACAGAGGCCCGGAAAGGCATTTCTGGCAGGGTTCCTTGCGCTTTTCCTGTTATGGGGCTGCGTTGCTTTATGGCTCGACGTCAGAAATAAAGGGCTTCTTTCGGCCAGGATCGGGGAATTACTGGGACTGGGAAGCAGCAGCATCCTTCTGATCCTGGTCACCGCTCTGATAGGAGGGCTGGTAGCTGGTTTTGCTGCACTGACCGGCAGTTATCTTCGTTCACCTAAAAGAACGACCTCCTTCCGCTGATAATTTGTAATGCAGGCTCATTATGAAAAGACTGATCGTCGCTTTTATTACCGTCTTTTTGGCAAATATTGCTTTTGCGCAGAAGGCGAGGCTTACCGATGCCAGTATTGTAAAAGATACTGCGGGAACGGTATATCCTGCATCAGCCTGGAAATCGTTTTTATCAAGCGGTAAATACGGGATACGTGCAGAGAACCCTGCGTCTTCTTCCAGTGCTTTTATCATCTATGCTTTGTCGGAGGAAGAGATCAGGCACAGGCAGGACAATCTGCCCAGGCCCTTCGAAAGCGGCTTTTTTATTACAGGGCGAAAACCTGCCAGCTTTGTAGCCAAAGATCTGGAAGGGAATAAATACAAATTAAAAGACCTTATTGGGAAAGTAGTCATACTCAATTTCTGGTTTGTGAATTGCGGTCCGTGCCGTACCGAGATCCCGGAGCTAAATAAACTTGTTGAGGAATACAAAGACAGCAGTAATGTAGTCTTTCTCGCCGTCGCACTCGATGAAGAAAAAGAAGTCAAACGGTTTGTCGAAAAGATCCCGTTCAACTACCAGATGATCACCAACGGCCGGTATATCACTGCCGAATACGGGATCACCGTTTATCCTACTCACGCTGTAATAGACAAAGAAGGAAAAGTATTGTTCCATACCAGCGGGCTCAGTCGCTCTACAATTCCATGGCTGAGGAAGATGATTGGGCAGGCGGTGGAGCGGTGATGATCGTTGGCCGTTGGCCGTTGTCCGTTGACCGTTGACCGGAATTCAAGTGAGGTGGAATAAAATTGGATCTTCGTGTACAAATTAAAAGCGAGGGGCTATCGTTGATAAACGATAGCCCCTCGCTTTTAATTTGTGTCGGTCAACGGTCAACGGTCAACGGTCAACGGTCAACGGTCAACGGTCAACGGTCAACGGTCAACGGTCAACGGTCAACGGTCAACGGTCAACGGTCAACGGTCAACGGTCAACGGTCAACGGTCAACGATTACGTACCTACAATCCCCCGCTTTGTCCATTTTTTGTTTTTTGTAACATCTGTAGAAGTATTTTCGTTCCATACCACACCTCAATCACTGCTATGCAAAAAACATTACTCGTATTTTTTTCTCTCTTTATCACGGTCGTTTCTTTCGCAGGAAAAGTTTCCGGGCTTATTACAGATGATCAGGGTAATCCTTTAGCCTATGCATCCGTAAGTATCAAAGGAACCACAAAGGGCACGACCTCCAATAGTGCAGGACGTTATTCGATCAATCTTTCCCCCGGAAAATATACGCTGATCTGCCAGCATATAGGATATGGGAAATCAGAGAAGACCATTACGGTGGGGGCTGGTGATGAAACACTGGATTTCAAACTTTCGATACAGGAGCTTACTTTACAGGAGGTGGTGGTAAAGAGGGGGGAAGACCCTGCTTATGAGATCATCAGAAATGCGATCAAAAAAAGATCTTACTATAATGAGCAGGTTGATTCCTTCTCGGTAAACGTTTACATCAAAGGATTGATGCGCTCAAAGGGAATGCCCAACAGGGTTTTTGGAAAAAAAGTGGAAAGGGATGATAGCGATGGGCTGGATTCTGCGGGACAGGGCATCCTCTTTCTGTCAGAATCACTGACCAAAGTGGATTATGCAAAACCGGGCAAACTAAAACTGGAAGTGATCTCCTCAAGGGAAAGCGGCGGTGGCTACGGACTGAGCTTTCCGTTCTTCATCAATTTCTATCAGAACAACGTTTCTGTATTTGATAACAACCTGAACCCTCGCGGATTTATTTCTCCTATTGCTGACGGGGCATTGAACTACTACAGGTACAAATATGAAGGCTCATTCGTGGAAGACGGGGTAATGATCAATACGATCCGTGTTACGCCGAAACGCAAGAACGAACCTCTCTTCACTGGCACCATTCAGATCTCTGAAGACGACTGGCGGATCTACAGCACCGATCTTTTTACCACCAAAGATTACTCACTCGAAATGCTTGATACGATCAGGGTAACCCAATTGCATTCCCCTGTAGAAAAAGATATCTGGAAAACGAAGAACCAGGTAGCGTATATCGTATTCAAACAATTCGGATTTCATATCACCGGTAACTTTGTGAACGTTTACAGTGATTACGATATCAATCCCAGCTTTAATAAAAAACACTTTGGCCGTGTGTTGATGAAATATGATACGGCCTTTAATAAGAAAGATACAGTCTACTGGAATATGACAAGACCGGTTGCACTGGAGAATGATGAGAAACAGAACTTCGTGTTCAAGGATAGTGTTAACCAGATCTGGCGTGATTCGCTGCGATCAAGGCGTCATATAGATTCACTGCGAAAAAATCAGAAGCCGGTTACCGTAAAAGGAATATTCTGGTCGGGGCAGGGCAGGAATTTTTACGGCAAAAGATCAACGCTCAGCTGGCACCTGAATCCACTGATCCCGCAGGTAGAGTATAACACAGTGGAAGGTGTTTCTGTAAACGTTGAGCAATCGTTCAACTATTACCGCAAAGGGAAATATAATTACCAGCTTAACTGGAATACGCGGTATGGTTTCAGTAATACACACCTGAACTCCTATGCAGACCTTTATATCAGGCCCAAGACAATGGGTTACCGGAACAGATACCTGAAACTTTCCGGTGGTAAACGTCTTTCACAATTCAACCAGGACAATCCTATCAACCCGCTGACCAATGCCGCTTATACGCTTCTTGATAAAAAGAACTATATGAAGCTGTATGAGAACTGGTTCGGAAGGGTGGAGTACAACAATAAACTGGAAAGCGGTCTGCGCTTAAATGTTCATCTTACTTATGAGGATCGTCTGCCATTGCAGAACACAACCGACTATTCTTTCTTTAATAAAGATGCGGTGTTATTGCCGAATCATCCTTATGAGCTGGCCGGTCTTCCATTTGACCGCAACCAGGCCGTTGTTGCCGGTGCGTCTGTGATCTGGCAGCCGGGTCAGCGCTACATCGAATATCCATGGGGTAAAATGCCGCTGTCTTCCGATGCTCCGGAATTTGAATTGCAATATGCAAAAGGTATTAAAAAGGTATTCGGTAGTGATGCCGACTTCGATAAATGGAAATTCTCCGTTACCGATAAGATGAACTTTAAAATGGGAGGAGAATTCAAGTACAAGATCGGAGTAGGAGGTTTCCTGAACAGCAACAATGTCGCTATCCCCGATCTTCAGCACTTCAATGGGAACCAGACATTCTACAATATCAATTACCTGAACAGCTTCCAGCTGGCACCTTATTACCGTTACAGCAACGCGGAGAAGTTCTATGCGTTCGGACATGCAGAACATCATTTCAATGGCTTGCTTACCAACAAGATCCCCCTGTTCAACAAACTGAAATGGTATCTTGTGGGCGGAGCCAATACGTTCTACGTGAACAGCGATAACTATTACGTGGAAGTATTCGCCGGCCTTGAAAATATCTTTAAGCTCTTCCGTGTAGACTTCGTTAACGCGATCCAACCCGGCCTGGGCAACAAGTTCGGTGTTCGTGTTGGTCTCGGCGGACTGATCGGAGGCAAAGTCTCCTTCAAATAACCCGGAGCTAAAAGAAAAGAGAGGGGGAAGAGGATCTTTGGTCCTGTTTCCCCTCTTTATATTTATTCAAATAACTGGTTTTTAAATAAGTATGCAAATCTGCAAAATCGGGTTCCATCCTTTTCGTCTTTCCTGCTCTTAGCCTAACTTTGCGCTGCAATTTGGTTCAGCCTGCAACTGTCCAATAATGTTTATTTCCCGGTCATTCCGGGATCAAATTGAAAAAAAGATGGCCTTACACAATCGCATCTCCCGGCAGGAGTTGAAGGATCGTATATTGAATGATCCGACTCCGCGCACCACTATTTCCTTTTATTGTTATTTCAGGATCGAAGATCCTGCGGTATTCAGGAACACTCTTTACCGGGCACTGACGGAGCTCGGTGTAATGGGACGTATCTATGTGGCTGCGGAGGGGATCAATGCACAGATCAGCGTTCCTTCCGCAAATGTGGATGCATTTCGTTCGTACCTGTATTCTTATCCGGAACTGGATGGCCTCCGGTTGAACATTGCCGTGGATGATGACGGTAAGTCGTTTTATGTGCTGGATATAAAAGTCCGCAATAAGATCGTAGCCGATGGGATCGAAGACGAAACATTCGATATGGCCAACAAGGGACGTTATGTGAATGCAGAACAATTCAATCAGCTATCTGATGACCCTGATACGGTGATCATTGATATGCGCAATCACTATGAATTTGAAGTGGGGCATTTTGAAAATGCTATTGAGGTTCCAAGTGATACATTCCGAGATCAGTTGCCGATGGCGGTGGACATGATGGAAGCAAACAAAGAAGCCAACATCATCATGTATTGCACAGGTGGTATCCGTTGCGAAAAAGCTTCCGCCTTTATGCTGCATAAAGGGTTTAAAAATGTATTTCATCTCGAAGGAGGTATTATTAATTATACCAACCAGGTAAAAGAGCAGGGGCTTGCCAATAAATTCCATGGAAAGAATTTTGTGTTTGATCAGCGGTTGGGCGAACGTATCACCGAAGAGATCATTGCTCAATGCCACCAGTGTGGAAAGCCTGCAGACACACACGTTAACTGCGTCAATGATGCCTGCCATCTGCTGTTCATCCAGTGTGATGAATGCCGGGAAAAGTATGATCAATGCTGCAGCACTGCCTGCCAGGAAGTGATCCATCTTCCCGTCGAGCAGCAAAAGGAATTGCGCAAAGGAGCTGATAAAGGAAGGAACGTTTTCAATAAGTCAAGACAACGCAAGCCGAAGTTGAATGGGGGATGAGGGGAAGTTGGGAGGCTAGTAGGTTTGGCAGGTTTGGGAGGTTTCATAGGTTCCAATAGTTCCATAAGTTTTTTCGGGTAAATACGCTCTTAAATTGAAGAGGTTTAATAAGTAGTTGTGCTGACTGCTTATTAAACCTCTTCAATATTATTAAAGATGGTACACAAAACCTGTGAAACCTATGGAACCTTCCAACCTCCACAACCCCTCCTAATCCACCCACTCCACACAAACCGGTTTTCCCACTTCTATTCTGTGCCCGCTGTCTTCCAGCAGGCCGGAAGATTTATCTCTTTTGAACACAACGATCTCGTCGCTGTTTTGATTGGCGGCCAGCAGGAATTTACCTGTTGGATCCAGATTGAAGTTACGGGGTGTTTTACCCAGTGTTGACTGATGGGCTACATAGGTGATCAGCCCTGTGCGTGGGTCGATGGCAAAAATGCCGATTGAATTTGATTGCCCGCGTGTGGAAGAATAGAGATACCTGCCATCTGTTGACACATGTATGTCAGCGCCATCCGCCGGGCCATTGTATTCAGGAGGCAATGCTGAGTAATGCTGAAGATGTTCGAGCTGCCCATTCTTATGATATTTGAATGCTTCTACACCTCCCCGCATTTCAGTCGCCAGATAAGCATATTTACCGGAAGGCGCAAAGGTAAGATGACGCGGGCCGTCACCTGCTTCCACTTCGGTGAATGGCATTTCAGCCGGCGTGAGTTTACCTGCTTTGCTGTCAAAGGCGTAAGTCATCACCTTATCGATGCCAAGATCCGCGACAAAAAGAAATTTTCCATCGGGTGAGAAGACCGTGTTATGCACATGCGGGCCACCCTGACGGTCAGCGTTTACACTTCTGCCTTCATGTTTGATCACCTGAGCAGCTGCGCCAAGCGATCCATCTTTCTGTACAGGATAGAGTGCAAGTGTTCCTGAGCTGTAATTGCCGGCAACAACCCATTTACCACTCTTGTGTACGGCAACAAAGCAAGGGTGATTACCTTCTGAAGACTGACTGTTCAGCCTGGTAAGCCTGCCTGTTTTTTTATCGAAGGAGAATGAAGTGATGCTGCCTCCGTTTCCCTGATCATTCCCGTTCTCATTAGCGGCGTATACATACTTTTTATCGGGTGATACGGCGAGATAGGAGGGATTCTCCGTTACCGCACTATCAATAAGAACGCTGGCGCCTGTAGCACTGTTGAACCTGTAAACATAAATGCCTTTGCTTGCTCCGCCTGTGTAAGTGCCAACAAGTAAAAACGGCTCCTGACTGTTTAGAACTGACATAGTAGATAAGAATATAACCAAAAAAATAAGTTTTTTCATCACTACGGGATATAAGGTGATCAAATGAATTTTCTTCAGGGTGTTAAATTACTCATCTGCCCTTAATATTCCCTATAATTTCTTTAACAAAAATCATACGGCTTTTGATTCATTTTTAACAATCGGTGATCAAACTTTCAGGAATAGTGAACAGTCATAGTATTAAAGAAAACAACCAGATCGTAAATCTCAAAATTGAACTACTATGAAAAAGATATTTACAATTTCCTCCATGCTGATCTTATCAGTGGTATTGCTTGCAAGTTGTACTAAACGTTCTTACCAGGAAGAGGGGAACGACTACTGGCTCTCAAAAGAATATGGTGTGGTGGTGTACAGTGATAACTACTGTCCTTACTTTGTGATCGAAACACAGGATGGTTACACAGTCGTCCGCTCAAACGGCTACCGCCCTTACGAAGGAGATGAAGTGTATGGTGATCTTAGCCGCCTCGGTTTCCGTGACCTGTACAACTATACAGATAATTCTATCATGCGGGGTGAGATCACTGACTACTGGCTTACTTATGGTGAAGCACAGTACCTGATCGACAACCTTTGCTACGGATACAGCAGAACTGCTGAAAAGAAAACCATCAAGCAGGGATTGCTGAAGAAGAAGTAAGTAAAAGGACTCAGGGTTTAAATGTTTAAAGGTTTAATAGTTTGAAAGTTTTTCGGTGAACTTTCAAACTATTAAACCTTTAAACATTATAACTCATTATCGCAAAGCAGCAACTACTTTATCATATGTTTCCTGTTCTGAAAGCAATTCGGGTTTAAACTTTTCACCGATCACTTTTTCGTACAGCTCAATATAGCGTTGTGAGATCGTATTTACCCATTCATCGGTCATTTCGGGAACAGATTGTCCTTCTTTGCCCATGAAGTTGTTAGCGATCAGCCATTCCCGTACAAATTCTTTACTCAGTTGTTTCTGACGCTCGCCTTTTTGCTGACGATCTTCAAAGCCTTCTGCGTAGAAATAGCGGGAGCTGTCCGGCGTATGGATCTCATCCATCAGGTAAACAGTGTCACCGATCTTCCCGAACTCATACTTTGTATCTACAAGTATAAGTCCCTGTTTTGCGGCGATCTCTTTTCCTTTTTCAAACAACTGCAATGCGTATTCGCTGAGGATGGCCCATTCCTGGGCAGTTGCCAGACCTTTGTTCAGGATCTCATCGGGAGAAATATCTTCATCGTGTCCCTGTTCTGCTTTGGTTGATGGAGTGATGATCGGGGAGGGGAAGTAATCATTTTCTTTCATTCCTTCAGGCATTGCTGCGCCGCAGAGCGTGCGCTGACCCGAAGAATATGTTCTCCAGGCATGGCCCGTAAGATTGCCTCTCACCACCATTTCGATCCTGAAGGGTACACATTTTTTTCCAACAGAAACATTGGGAGCAGGCACTGTTTCAAGCCAGTTCGGACAGATATCACGTGTTGCTTCCAGCATATAAGCTGCGATCTGGTTAAGCACTTGTC
Source organism: Terrimonas ginsenosidimutans (assembly GCF_022012415.1). Taxonomy (GTDB): domain Bacteria; phylum Bacteroidota; class Bacteroidia; order Chitinophagales; family Chitinophagaceae; genus Terrimonas_A; species Terrimonas_A ginsenosidimutans. The sequence goes on along the minus strand of NZ_JAKLTR010000014.1, from coordinate 182,460 downwards.
CTTTGAACGGGATCGGTCTTGGCAATATCACGTCAAATGCGGAGATCCTGTCAGAAGCAACCATCACGAGGCGGTCACCGATCGTGTACACATCGCGCACTTTTCCGCTGTAAAAAGCGGTTTGTCCGGGGAAAGAAAAAATATTCATAATCGAAAGTAACACGACCCGCAAAATCTACCCAATCCGGGAGCCCCGAAGATTTCAACATTTTATTCTTTCTCCTTAAAAATTAAATTTTTACGAAAAGGGGACAATCCTTATTTTTCCATTAATATTCCAAACCTAAATTGCCAATTATGAGAAAAAGCTATCGCTTTTTAGTGGTCATGATGATGTCCTGCCTTTTTACGACCACGGTTTTTGCGCAAAGTGTCTCAGTCTCTGGTAATGTTCGCAATAATTCGTCTCAGGAGGTAGTTCCTGCGGTATCCGTTGTAGTGAAAGGGACGAGCACGGGAACGTTTACAAATTCCGATGGAGATTTCAGTCTGAATGTTACCAAATTGCCCGTTACACTTGTTTTTAGTTCAGTTGGATATGAGAATTATGAGGTGACCGTTACGGATGCTTCTGCAAAAATTCAGGTCGACTTTAAGCCTAATATCTCTCTTGGCCAGGAAGTGGTTGTTGCGGCGAACCGCACACCTACACGGATCCTGGAATCTCCTGTAACCATCGAGCGGATGAGTACAAACACGATCCGCAACGTGGCAGCTCCAAACTTTTACGATGCCATCTCCAACCTCAAAGGGGTGGATATGCATACGGCCAGCCTCACTTTCAAAACACCTACAACCCGCGGCTTCCTGGGAAGCGGCAATATCCGGCTGAACCAATTGGTAGACGGAATGGATAACCAGGCGCCTGGTCTGAACTTTTCTGTAGGAAGTATTGTCGGCCCCAATGAACTTGATGTGGACAATGTCGAAATGCTCGCAGGTGCATCATCCGCGCTTTATGGCTCTGGCGGTATGAACGGAACACTCCTGATCAACAGCAAAAATCCTTTCAAATACCAGGGCTTCAGTTTTAACGTGAAGCAGGGTATCATGCACATCAATGACGAAAGCGGTCAGAAACCTTCTCCCTATTACGACTGGTCATTCCGCTGGGCAAAAGCATTCAAAGATAAATTCGCTTTCAAGATCGCTGCCTCATTCGTAACCGCGAATGACTGGGCTGCGAATGATGACAGAAATAAGCAACAGCTTGGTGTATTGAGCAAAGTCGTTGGAGGAAACCGTGGAAATGATCCGAATTACAACGGTGTGAATGTCTACGGTGATGAGGCCAGCGCCAATATGATGCAGTTCGCACAACTGGTCATGGCACAGGCACCGGCTGCACTGGTACAAGCTGCAAATGGCTATTTCGGTCCTTTGGGCGCGTATCCGACGAATGCACAGGTCGGTGCATTCATTTCTGCATTTCCGGCCGCACAGCAGCCAAGTGTTCAACAGTTCCTGCCTTTTTATATCGGTGCCACCAAAGGCTATTTTGGTAATTCAAACGTTTCCCGCACCGGTTATGATGAAAAAGACCTGGTTGATTATAACACGATCAACGCGCGCTTCACCGCTGCGCTGCATTACAAGATCACGCCGGGCATCGAAGCTTCGCTCAGCACCAATTTCGGAACGGGTACAACCGTGTATACCGGTGCAGACCGCTATTCTCTCCGTAACCTGAAAATGGCACAGCATAAGCTCGAGATCAGGGCAAAGAACTGGTTCCTTCGCGGCTATACAACGCAGGAGAATGCCGGTGGTTCTTATAACGCCACCGCGCTTGGTGTATACATCAACAGCAAATGGAAATCCAACCAAACATGGTTTGGCCAGTATATCGGAACATTCGCTGAAACACGCCGCCAGGCAATGGCAAATCTTTCTGACGCGCAGATCCATACCAATGCACGTGCTGCGGCTGATCAGGGTCGCCTGATGCCGGGCACTGCAGCTTACGAGGCAGCTGTGAAAGAAGGCCGTTCTGTTCCGATCTCTCAGGGAGGTGCGCTCTTCCTTGATAAAACTGATCTTTGGGCAGGAGAGGGCCAGCTGAACCTTTCGGAAGCCGGTGGTTTCAGTGATAAGGTAGAAGTGATCGTTGGTGCTAACTGGAAACAATATGTGCTTAATTCAGGCGGTACTCTGTTCGCCGATACAGCAGGAAATATCAAGATCAACGAGTATGGCGGATACATCCAGTTGCGTAAATCGCTGTTTGATGATTTCCTCACACTTACCGCAGCTGGCCGGTATGATAAACAAACAAACTTCGACGGTCGTTTCACTCCACGCTTTACCGCTGTACTGAAAGTGGCCAAAGACAACAATATTCGCTTCTCTTATCAGACCGCGTATCGTTTCCCGACCAACCAGGACCAGTATATCAGCCTCATCACAGGAGCTGGGACATTGATCGGCTGTTTACCTGAATTCCAGACTTATTATGGCCTGAACTCTACTTCACGCCCCGGTTATACGGCTGCAAGCATCATGGAATACCGCGGTACCGGCGATGCGACAAAACTTGTCCAGGCTCAGTTCAGAGAAGTAAAGCCTGAAACAGTAAATTCTTATGAAGTAGGTTACAAGGGGATCCTCGGCGGACGCCTCCTCGTAGACGCTTATGCATATTACAGTGTATACAAGAACTTCCTGGCAACGATCGGTGTTGGTCAGTCAAACATCCCGAATTCGCCTGTTGGACTGCTTTCTTCCCTGACCACAACCAACGTTTCTTACAAGCAGAATGCGGATGAAGATGTGAAAGCACTTGGTTGGGGTGTCGGCCTGGAGTACCAGTTGCCAAAAGCCTTCAACCTTTATGGTAACGTATTCCATGATCAGTTGAAAGATCTCGCTCCAGGATTCGTATCATTTTTCAACGCCCCGAAATACCGCTTCAACATCGGGCTGCGCAATGAAAATGTCTTCAGGAACGTAGGCTTTAACGTAGTCGCAAAATGGCAGGATAACAGCTATTATGAAGGCACTTTCGTTTCCGGAGAGCTTCCTTATTTTACCTGGGTTGATGCACAGATCACCTACCGTCCGGCAAAATCAAAAAGTGTATTCCGTGTAGGTGGTACTAACATCGGCAATAGTTACTACCGGACAGGTTTTGGTAGTCCATATGTTGGTGGCCTGTATTATGTGAGCTATGGATACAACATCTTCTAAATACCAATAAAAGATAAACAAGAAGCCGTTCCGATGAGGAACGGCTTTTTTGTGAGGTAGAATAGTGTTTCGTATCCCTCAAAACTTTCTTTTCTGCTGATAATCCAGGCTGGGCATGAAGCGAAGTGTTCTATTCAGGAGGAATAAATACTTCAGGTGGTCAGCAGAGATTTAGTACGAACACGGCTTCCCGGGCCACCTGAGGTCTGAAATCATTTCAAGACTGTCAGAGGCGCAACTTTTCCCTTTTGTCCGGGTCAAAGGACACATCTTTTTTGCTCCGCTTGGGCAGGTGACAGCAGATTACGCAGATCAAATAATTTGTGTAGAAAATCATCTGTGGGGCTGTGCTGCAAAAAGGAAAGGCTACTCGTTATCTGCTGGATCAGTACGATAGGAGGGATCATGTTGAAAAGTTGGGGGATGGTCTACAAAATGGCTTGGGTTGAAATGTTCGGGATGAGCATCGCTCGCATAAACTTCTGGCGGCCCTTCCACCGTAGCGAAGCGGAGGAGGGAACCTACGCCAGTCGCTCAAAAGATTTATCACCCTCAGCGTGTCAGCTTGTCACCATTTTTCACTGCCTGAATCCCGTCAAACTTTGGACGGCCAAAGGACGACCAAGAGACGGACTAACGACAACCAACAAGCATTTCAAAAACACGCGAAGTTTGAGCCTGAATGATTATCATTAGTCAACTTATCAGCTGGCTTCCCGTGCCAGAATGTCGTGTCTAAAGAGCATATATCGCTTCAAGGCGTGCTCACGTTTTTTGTGCCCGATCAGACAGCTATCGCTTAAAAACCTGTAAGTGGACAAGTGATAATAACCCGTTTGCAGAATACCGCCAAGCCTGATTACATCAGGGGAGGGACAGAAGCAAAAGCAAAAGCAAAAACCTTTAAACTTTTAAACCCTTAAACATTTAAACAACCATCCCACAACTTTTACGCTTAATCCGATAGGAGGCCTGGCCGCACAGATCGGTTGTTCTCTTCTTCACCTCTTCACATAAAAAAACCGCCTCACTTGAAAGTGAAGCGGTTGTGTTGCAGGAGTTGCAACTGCTTTTAACCGAATAAACCACCATTTTTATACTAAGGGTCTGAAGAAGGAAGGGATTCAAAGGAAATGCTTTTATCCTCTTTCTCCTCTATCAACCTCTTAGCTAAAGAGACCACCTTTTTTCAGGGTTCTTGTTGATTCACCAATTTTGAACCCGTTATGATAGATCTCGATTTTGTAATCACCTCTTTGGAAATCTTCCTGGCGAATAGGGAACTGTACAGCTTTACGGGTACCTTGTTCGTATTCAACCGGAACTTTAGTTGTGAACGCTTTGTCACCATCTGCACGTGTAGTCAACGTACCAGATCCGAGATTTGCATCAGAAACTACTTTACCATCAGGCGCAGTTACCATGATATACATATCAGCAGGACCAGATTTAGCGATACGGTTTTCTACATCAAAAGAAACAACCAGTTTATCAACGCGTTTTGCTGTAGTGCTCACTTTCTCTTTACCGTTTTTCTTTTCATTGATCGGAGTGATCTGAATGTTTGATGCGCTGAAAGTAGAACCTACGTCAACAGTTTGTGACAGCGCTTCTTTTTCAGAAGAAGATGTCTGAAGGTTTTGCTCCAGTACTTGTTTTTCTGAGCTCAGCTGTGTATTATTTGCTGTCAGCTCCTGGTTTTCGCCGGTCAGTCTTGAAACTTCCTGCTCCAGGTTAGCGATCTTATCATTCAATTCAGAGATCAGTGTACGGGCTCTTGCCAGTTCAGCATCAGAAGCATTCTTTTTGCTCAGGATGCTGCGGATCTCAGCTTTTTTAGAATCAATGTCTTTTTGCAGGGAAGATTTTTCACCTTGCAGGTTGTTGTTTGCGCCAGTGATCGAATCAAGACGCATTTCAGCCTCGTCATACATCAGCTTGAGTGAATCACGCTGAGACATGTAGGAGTCTGACTGCACTTGTGCAACCTTGATATCTTCTCCTGACTTGTTTTTATCATAGAGCAGATAACCCCAGGTACCGAGCAGTGCTGCAACTAAAATTCCTATCAATAAATTACGACTACCGCGGTTTTGAGGAGCCGGTGGCTGATTTTGCGGAGTAGCGGATGGATAATTCGTGTTTGCCATATAGATGGGTTTTAAGTGTTTTAAATTTTAAATTTAATGTTTCTCTTTCGATTCGTTTAGTGAATAGTGATTTTTCTACTGTACAGTGGTTTCTTTGGTAATTAACTGATTCCATGTCTTGTACAATTCAAATAATTGTATCAATTCGTGTAATCTGCGTTAATTCGCACAGTCAATTCCGAAAACCGTGCCAGAAACTTTTTTTTGGATCGCGAAAACTTCACAATCCCTTCCGCAGAAAAATAGCTAAAGCCTGTATCTTAGCGCCTTATGGCGGTTGAAAAAATCATAGCAGAATGGAAAAAGGGGGTATTCAAGCCGGTTTACTGGCTTGAAGGAGAGGAAGAGTATTTCATCGATAAAGTAATTAATTACGCTGAACATAACCTTCTTCCTGAAAGTGAAGCTTCATTCAATCTATCGATATTTTATGGACGGGATTCGAACTGGGCGGATATCGTAAACGCCTGCAGACGTTATCCAATGTTTGCAGAAAGGCAGGTGGTTGTACTTAAAGAAGCACAACAAATGCGCGATATAGAAAAGCTGGAGGGATATGTAGAAAACCCGTTGTCGTCAACTGTATTTGTTGTTTCCTATAAAGACAAAAAAGTAGATGGCCGCACCAAATTTGCAAAGGTCCTGAAGGAAAAAGGCGTGTTCATCAGTACTAAAAAGATCTATGACAGCCAACTGCCCGATTGGACGCAGGAGTTATTGCGTTCAAAAGATCTCTCCATTTCTCCAAAAGGGTTAGCTCTCCTGATCGATCATATAGGAAATGATCTCAGCCGGATAGAAAACGAGATTGAAAAGATCTCTGTTAATCTTGCCGCGAGGAAAAATATCACGGAAGATGATATCGAGGAGTTCGTTGGGGTGAGCAAAGATTTCAACGTATTTGAATTGCAGGCGGCACTGGCAAAAAAAGATCTCGCCAAAAGCATACGGATCATCCAGTATTTTGAATCAAACCCGAAAGCCGCACCGATCCAGTTGATATTGCCATCTCTCTATGGTTTTTTCAGCAAAGTGTTTATGGTTTTCGGTGCAGGTTCGCAGGATGAGAAAGCTATTGCTTCCGCGATTGGCGTAAATCCTTTTTTTGTCAAAGATTACCTGCATGCATCGCGGGTATATGATTATACCGGAGTAGAACGTGTATTGCTGTTATTGCACCAGTATAATCTGAAGAGCATTGGTGTCAATGCCGCGCCCACTGAGGATGGTTCTTTAATGAAGGAAATGGTCTATAAGATCATGGCCTGATCATATAAATTTTTTTTTAAACCCGGACACGTAATTTGCGGGTATGTTACCAGATAAAAACAACACCAAAATGAAAAAACTTTCTAGTCTTTTTTTTGCAGCAGGACTTTTTTTCCTGACTAGCTGTCAAACTACCCGGGAAATTTCCATCAATGATAATGGCGGAGGCACGATGGTGACTACCATGGACATGAGCCAATTGCTAGGGATTGCAAAAATGTCTGGAGAGGCAGATAAAATGGGCGATCAGAAACTGGACACGACCATTTCTTTTGCAAACATGGCAGACAGTATTCCTGATGCTACGCCTGCGGACAAAGAATTGCTGAAAAAAGGCTCAATGGCAATGGTGATGAACATGGAAGAAGATAAATTCCTGGCGAAAATCAGTTTCCCCTTCTCTGATGTTACAGAAATTACCAAACTGCAACAACTGTCCGGGAAACTCATGAAGGAATCAATGAAGAAACAAATGAGCGGTAAAGGCCAGGAAGGAATGCCTGATGATGCGTTGCCCCTGCCCCAGGCTGGCTTTGACGACTATTTCAAAACTACCTATTCAAAAGGTTTGATAGAAGTACGTCTTGATAAAGAGAAATATGCAACAGTTGGTGCCGACCAGGGGATGCAGAGCCTGAAAGAAGCGATGTCACAGGGTTTACCGTTCCTGAACAAGGTGATCATTCATTTGCCGAAACCTGCGAAAAGTGTTGAAGGTGCAAATGCAAAACTTTCTGAAGATAAGAAAACACTGACAGTAGAAAATGATATGAGTGATTTCTTTGAAGATGCGACAAAGCTTGAATACAAAGTGGAATTCTAAAGCAATACATTCTTAAAAACAGAAAGCCCCGGGATACCGGGGTTTTCTGTTTTTAGAATGTGATGGATCTTAATCAAAATACTTATAGTTAAAGATCTGAGTGTAGGGTGAATATCTCATAATTCGTTTGGAAAGGCGACCTTTTGTGTCATAAGTGGTCTCATAAACCCGTTCTGAACCAGCAGCCGGACCAAAATTTACTCCATCAGTCGAAATTGTTGGAGAGGCCGTCCATGATCTGATGCCGCCATTCAATAGGGTGGACGAAGTGGTAAAATAAGTGTTCAACATATCAAAAGGCGTTGTGCCGAATGCCTGGTCGTGCATCATCCACTCCAGATCAGCACCAAACAATTTTTTGAGCAGGGAGACCATGTGAGTGTTGGGAGAGTTTTCCGCTGTAACGATCAGTTTTGTGGTAAAGATAGTTGTGCCGGATCTTGTTGTGTCAAGCCTGCTGGTAAGCTTCTTGTTGGCATCATAAAAATAGCGAAGGGTGATTGAGTTATTTGCACTGCTATTGGTTTCGATATCTGTTACAGGATACCCGTCTTTATCCAGCACGATCTTTTTAACAGTAGCTGCATTCTTTGCATAGCTTATTTCTTTTCCACCGTCTGGCAGAAGTAAGACAGTGCAGCGTATGGTTGCAGCGTTTGAGGCTATCAGATCGATAACACCATTTCCTTTCCGGTCGATTACCAGCGAGTCTTTTTTTGAGAAGTTTGCGTCAACCTTATTGTAAAGGATCTTTTGCAGAAGACCGCCCTGGTCATAAAAATACCTGGTATAGCTGTCTTTTGTTGAGTCAGCCCAGAACGTAAGGGTGTTTTGCGACACGTTTCCCTTAAGAACAACGGAAGAAAATGTTACCATTCCGGAAGACGGTTCCCATATTTTTTCAATCGACATCAATGTTTTTTCAGCATTAGCCGGTTCTGGTTTGGGGGTGTCTTCATGATCTGACTTACAGGAAGCGATTATCAGGCACATACATGCTGCCGGGAGCAGCCAGGTTCTTTTCATAGTACGGGAATTTGCAACGCAAGATAGAGCGTGCTTTATGGATGCGCAATAGCCCTCCGGGAGTTTTTATCAACAAAGAAATTCTATTATTAGCCTTTAAGTGTTTTCACTTGCTTTTATATTACATGCGCGATCCTGAACAGGGAATGATATGCTGTTTTTACAGGATGTTAAGGCTATCGATCTTATCCTGGTCGATCTGTTTTACGAGTGCTTCCAGTGAATCAAACTTTATTTCTTCTCTCAGGTATTTTTTTATAAAGATGCGGATCGTTTTTCCATAGATATCCTGGTTGAAATCAAACAGGTTCACTTCAATCACCCGTCTTTTGCCGTCGACCGTTGGTCTGAAGCCGATACTCATCATCCCTTTCAGCCGGCTGGAAGCAGGCTCACCATGCGTAAGGGCGGCATAGACAGCATAGATCCCGTTACCCGGAATGATCTTTTCCTCATCAGGTACATGGATATTAGCCGTGGGGTAGCCAAGTTCTCGGCCCAGTTTATCGCCATGCACCACCACGCCGGAGAAAAAGAAATCATACCCCAGCAATTTATCAGCGATGGAGACACGGCCTTCGAGCAGGGCTTCGCGGATGCGTGTGGAACTGATAGCGATCTCATCCAGGATGTGTTTTGGGATTTCCCTGAGCTGATAGCCGAAACGCGGCGCCAGTTGCTCCAGCAGCCTGTAATCGCCTTTACGCTCTTTGCCAAAACGATGGTCATAACCGATGATGACGGTATGCGGATGAAATCTTTTTACCAGGAAGTTTTCGACATAGTCTTCGGCAGACTGGTTGGCAAACGCATCAGTGAAGGGAACCACCACCACGTGATCGATCCCCAGTTGCTCGAGCAGCTCCAGTTTTTCTTCCGGTGTATTGATCAACCTTACACCGAGTATCGCAGACGTCACCACTTTACGCGGATGCGGGTGGAAAGTAATGATCACGGTTTCACCGTTTACAGACCTGGCTTCGCGGATCAGCTCATCAATGATCTGCCGGTGGCCGGCATGAACGCCGTCAAAAGTACCGATCGTGACCACAGCATTCCTGAATTCGGGCAACTGATCAAGGTTTCTGTGAATTTGCATAAAGGGGCAAAGATAGGAGGAAATCGATGGCCGATGACCGTTGTTCGTTGTCCGTTGACCGTTGTCCGGAGAGCCAGGAATTAAATTTTGTAATGTAAGATTTTGCTGTTTTCCGGTCAACGGTCAACGGACAACGGACAACGATTAGCAGGCAAAGGACAACGGACAGTATTTTTGTTTATTTTCGCGCCTCAATTTTACCCATGAGCTTATACGATAAAAGAGGCGTTTCGGCACAAAAGGAAGAGGTGCACGCTGCGACGAAAAAACTGGATAAAGGCCTTTATCCCAAAGCGTTTTGTAAGATCTATCCGGATGTGCTGTGTGGAGATGCGGATTGGGTGAACCTGATGCATGCGGACGGGGCGGGAACAAAAAGCATCCTGGCCTATCTCTACTGGAAAGAAACGGGAGATCTGTCTGTCTGGAAAGGTATTGCCCAGGACGCGATCGTGATGAACCTGGATGACCTGCTGTGTGTTGGCATCTACGACCAGCTTCTTTTCTCGTCCACCATCGATAGAAATAAGCACGCCATCCCGGCAGAGGTGCTGGAAGCGGTGATCAACGGAACACAGGAATTCTTTGATGCCATGAAAAACTTCGGTATCAATATTACCTATATGGGCGGAGAAACAGCGGATGTGGGCGATGTGGTGAGAACGATCGCCGTAAATGGAACCATGACCGCACGCTGGCCCAAATCAAAACTCATTACCAACGAAAAGATCGCACCGGGACAGGTGATCGTCGGTCTCGCCGGTTTTGGTAAAGCGGGTTATGAACAAAGCTATAACAGCGGCCTGGCGAGCAATGGCCTGACCAGCGCCAGACACGATGTTCTGCAAAAAATATACGGACAAAAATTTCCTGAATCGTTTGATAACTCACTGGATGATTCGGTGGTGTATATCGGGCCACATCGTATGACGGATAAGATCGAAGTGGATGGGGAAGAACTGAATATCGGACAGCTGCTGCTTTCTCCTACGCGTACGTTTGCCCCGGTGCTGAAGGAACTGCTGGAAAATCATTTTGACAGTATCAAGGGCCTGGTGCATTGCAGTGGCGGCGGCCAAACAAAATGCCTGAAGTATGTACCTGAAGACGTACATATTCTGAAAGACGAACTTTTCACCCCACCCGTGATCTTTGATCTGATCCAGAAAGCAAGCGGTGCTGATGACCATGAAATGTACCAGGTGTTCAACATGGGTACAAGACTGGAGATCTATACCAACGAGGCAGATGCTGATAAACTGATTAAAGTAGCGGCGAAAATGGGTGTGCAGGCGCGGGTGATCGGAAGGGTAGAGGAGGAGAAGCCCGGAAAGAGACTTACGATTAAGACTGCAAACGGAATGCTGGAATACGCTTAAGAAAGGCTGGCGTAGTAGTATCGCAGAGGGCGCAAAGAACCGCAAAGAGCGCAACGAAATCTTACGATCAACGTTGCGCTCTTTGCGGTTCTTTGCGCCCTCTGCGATGAGAACTACGCCAGGTGGCCGGTTATTCTTTCACGAACTTATGCGAAGAAGAAGTCATTCCTTTTCCTTCAACATTCAGGATATAAGTTCCCGGAGCAAGTGATCCGATATTGAAACCATTTACGGTACTGCCTTTTACTTTTTTGATCGAGGAACGCATTTTCTCCTTGCCGCCCATATCAACGATACGAACCGTCACTTCACGTTCTTCTGATCCTTCCAGACGTACAAAGACTCTGTCGTTCGCCGGGTTAGGATAAACGGAAACCGAAGGAATTGCGCTGATGGTTACTTCTTGCAGTTTAGGTGTTTCGCCTTTGACAACGAAAGTGAATGCTTGCGTTTTGATCGCATTTACAGCTTTGCCATTCTGATAGGCAGGGTTCCAGTAAGGGCTGTTCTCCAGAGCACGGATGGCTGCTGCTTCCATGCCGAAACCGTGATTGGTAAGCGCTTTGAAATCGCTCAGGCGTCCGTCATCCGAAACTTTCATGCGTACCTGTACGGTGTATTCACCGGCAGGAGCATTATTTTTTGCAGGAGATGCGGCATCGAGATTTTTGGTTAAAAAACTGTACCATGCAGACGCTCCGCCTGGGAACGCTGGCTCCACTTCTACTTTTGTGAAAGTGCGGCTAACATTTTCTATCGTTACTGATTGTAATTTGCCTTTTACAGGCACTTCCTCAATCTGGCCTTTTATCGAATTTGACGGCACCTGACGCACTTCGATCACCTGGTCGCCCGTTGCTTTTTTTGTTCCGTAACCGACTACTGTTACCTCTTCAAGCTTGTTAGACTGGGTGCCGGCTTTTACTTCCTCAATGGGCTTTATCTGCAGATTCGTAACACGGGTTTTCGCACCTGTGCCAATGAGGCGGCCAGAGTCAGTAACGACCACTCCCGGTAACGTTTCCAGTCGAAGCTCTTTTACTTCCACATCTTTTTTTGTGGTGATCAGCATTACACCGTTTTTACCTTTGTCTCCGTAAAGACCGGTTGCAGAAGCGTCTTTCAGAATAGAGATCGACTGGATCTTATCCGGATCGAGTTGCTGGAGTGTAAGTTTGTAATCATCCCTATCTTTTACAACTCCATCCAGAACGATCAATGGCTCTTTTCCAGGGACAGGTGAGGCGCTAATGCGAACTGAATTGGCCTTAACAGCCGGAACAGTGTCGAGCGTGGCTGCTTTGAATTCCAGCACACCATCTCTTGCCTGTTCGCCATACTGTAGAATAGCATTCTTGTCATTGGGCGGAGTGGAAACCACATACATGGCTTCAATAACGACATTTTTTCCTTTTTTACCGGTAAATGCCGCAAACTCATCACTGTTGAAACGTTTCCCGTTGAAGATGATCAATTGAGGTTTTACTTTTTGGTTCTGGGCATTGAAACCATCACCTTTTACGGTGAATACATCAGCCCGTATATCTGTTTTCCCATCTGGGAGTGAATCGATAACAGCAGGCTGAATGTCAGTAACGGTCACTTCGGCAAGCAGGTCGGGAGATTTTTTCTGATAACTGAATGCAAACAATGTAATGAGTAATGCACCCAGCGGCAATACCAGCAGTTTGCGCAGGTATTGATGACTTGTTTTTTGTGGATTTGTAATCATGGCTATACGTCTTTTTATCTGATTGTGAAAAAAAGGTTGGACAAGTGAATGCTGAGTATTCAATGCCTGCATAAGTAACATCTCCGCGTATTCCCATTTCTCTGTGTCGTGTGACGCAAACCGGTCGGCAAGAAACTCATGGATCGCCTTCAATTCTTTTTTCATCAGGTGAAAGAAAGGGTTGATCCAGAAAACAATCGTTATTATCTCCATAAACACCGAATCAATACTGTGTTTTTGTTCGATGTGGTATACTTCATGACGGAAGATCTGCTCGCCTTTCTGAGAAGACAACTCAATGCGATCATTCCAGAACAGCCAGCGAAAGAATGAAAAGGGGGTACCGGGTTCAGATGTATTGATGAACCGGATCCCGTTCAGGTGTTCCGCAGGATGCCGGCGCATGATCTTTTTAAGGCGATAGACAGAAACAAGGACCTTAGCGACACCGGCTACTGCAACCAGTGCATAAAAGCAATACAACAATCCCTGCCAGTTAAAAGGCTTTTCCACTTCAGCAGACGGATCAACATTGATCACTACTGCGGGGCCTGACAGATTTTGCAGCGCATACATCCATTTATCTTCCTCCGTGAAGTACACCGGTATATTCAGAAAAGGAATGAGCACGCTTGCCAGCGTTGCAGCCAGGATGTAAAAGCGATTGTACTGATGGAATTTTTTATTGCGTAACGCAAAATGATAATAAGCATACAGGATGCCTGATACAACCACTACCTGGACCAGGTAAAAGAACAAGCTTTTCATTTCTTGTTGTTTTGTTGTTTTTTAATTTGTTGAAGCAGGGTTTCCAGTTCTTCCACTGAAATATTATTTTCCTTCACCAGGAAGGATACAACATTGCTGAATGAACCTTCGAAGTATCCTTTCACCAGCTGCTTCATACTGCGTTTGGAATAATCATCTTTGCTCACAAGAGGATAGTACTGATGCTGGCGGCCCATTACATTGATCGCTACAAATTCTTTTTCCACCAGGATCTTCAACAACGTCGCCACAGTATTCTGATGCGGCTTGGGGTCTTGCATATCATCCACTACATCACGCAGAAATGCTGTTTCTAACTTCCACAACACCTGCATTACCTGTTCCTCCGCTTTGGTAAGTGCTTTCATATTTCAGAGTTTTTATCCGGCCTGTTAAAAACCGTCAACGCAATTTAAACAATCCGAAGCTATAACTAAAAAACTAGTTTTACAACTAATTCTTTAGTTTTATTAAAAAAAGGGGATTTTTACCTGTAGTTTGCCTTATTTTGCAGAAAACGAACGGATTAATGTCAGAGCCGATTATCGAAATACAGCACGCCAATATATATCAGGGTAATAATCTCATTTTGCAGGACGTAAACCTGACCGTTAATAAGGGGGAGTTCGTGTACCTGGTCGGAAAAACAGGAACAGGTAAGTCGAGCTTACTGAAAACCCTGTATGGCGAGCTTCCGCTTACTGAAGGAGAATCCACGGTAGCAGGATTCACGCTGAAAAAGATGGATTGGAGAAAAGTACCTTTTCTCCGCCGCAATCTTGGCGTGGTATTTCAGGACTTCCAATTGCTGACAGACCGTAACGTGAACGAAAACCTCAAATTCGTTTTAAAAGCCACTGGCTGGACTGATGCGCGTCTTATGGATGAAAAGATCCAGGACGTGTTGGAAAAAGTTGGCCTGAAAGCAAAAGGCTTTAAAATGCCGTTTGAGCTTAGTGGTGGAGAGCAGCAGCGGGTAGATATCGCACGGGCCCTGCTGAATTCACCAAAGCTGATTCTGGCAGATGAACCTACAGGTAACCTTGATCCTGAAACTTCTGATGAGATCATGAACCTGCTATTCCATATTTCCCGGGATTTCAACACCACGATCCTGATGGCTACACATGATTATATCGTTGTGCAGAAATTTCCTGCGCGGATGATCCGGACAGAACGCGGACGTGTGATCGATAATGCTACCATAACCATTGAATAAGCTCGCGCGTATTCTTTTCGTTGTCGTATGTATTTCCGAGTAGCTGTTTACGAAGGATCTTTTCTTCTCTTGTATAGGGCTGATGATACAATTGCATGATGATCGATGCAAAGGCATTCGCGTTGCCCGCAAGATGGCAGGCATCTTCCAGGCCCGTTCCCGCAACCATTGGCTCATTTACCACACAATGCCGGCCCTCAAACAAAGCATGCAGTAGTTTAAGGCGGATGCCTGTTACTTCCTTATTGAAGCAGGGGAGTACATGTATATGCGCTTTGCGTACCAGGTCGTTCATTTCTGTTTCTGACGGATCTGCAACCAGGCAGGTATGCTGGCACAATTCCGCCACTTTTGATAACCGCTTAGACGGCTTTTTGCCGGCAATAATGAAGGGTGCCCTCGATTTTGTAACAACATTGCAAAGCAACCAGAGCGCAGCCTTTTCATTCTCCGGCACAGATAAATTTCCGTGATAGAGGCAGAAATTGCCCTGACCTTCTTCTCCCGTTACTTTTTGCCAGGTTGGAAAAGTGGGGAGGAACTGCACATTGTCGAGATGATAAACATTCTTCAACGCACGTACATCATTTTCCGACACACATGCATAAGTACATTCATCCGGAAGCTCAGTCGCATATTTTTTCAGCAGCCGGCTTTCATTGAAGAAGTACAGTTTTTTTACAAATGATTTTTCCACCCTTGCAAGCTCTTTATAATAGATGCTTTCTTCATTGTGCATCCGGATGAGCACTTTACGGGATGAAATATCCATGTCCCGTAATATGCCAGTGCAATGAATACCTTCCAGCAGGATAGGGTGGTTATCTGCGGAAAGCCTTTGTACCAGGTCGTCATTCATCCTTGATGCGACGATAAAAGGTGTTTTGAAAGAAAAGCTGTTATTGAATGTTTCGCGGGGGTATACATTGATCGATTCGCAGAACTGGTTAAGTTCATTCGGTGTACCGCGTTCATTATAGTTGAAGTAATGCAGGTGGATACGGATCCCAAGTTCATGAAGTTTCATGATCCTGTTCATCATATCGATGGCACCGCCATAATCGGCCGGCCATGGCGTATCCAGGCATACTATGTGAAGATGTTTATTCATTACAAATATGGCTCATACAAAGCGACGAGTTTTTGCCGCTCGTTTTCCCAGCACAGTTCTTTGGCCGCTTCCAGCGCGTTCTTTTTTAGTATTGAGTATCGCTGCTGGTCATTTAATAATTGCGTTATCTCTTCCGCCATATTTTGCGGGTTCCGGGAAATAAAACAAAATCCGCATTGATATTGTTCGATGATAGCTTTTACTTCCGGAATGGCGCTTGCCGCCACCGGAAGACCGGCGTGAAGATAGTCAAACAACTTGTTTGGCAGTGTAAACCAGTGATTCAGGTCTTCGAAGCCATCCAGGGAGATCCCCAGCGTGGCCAGGGGCGTGTACCTTCTGAGCTCATCAGGAGGCATTTTGCTGATCATATCCACCCGGCTTTCGAGGCCCCATTCCATCCTCATCTCCGCAATCTTATCCCATTCATTTCCGCCTCCGATATAAACCAAATGATGATCGGCAGGCAGATACCGCATGATCTCCAGTAATTCCAAGCCACCACGTCCGGGATGCATCCCCATTCCCTGCATGATCAGCAATTTTTTTCCACGCCAGTTTTCCGGCATGGGAACCGGGTCAACAGGGCGGGTGACCGGTACATTTCTAACAATGAAGATCTCATTGCCATATTCCTCATAATACTTATTCTTCACCGATTCATTCACCGTATATACCAACGGCAGTTTAGGAAAGATCCAATCTTCCAGCTTCTTCCAGATCCTGCGTTTAAATGGTGAATTTCTCAGCGCAGATACGCCGGTGTAATATTCGTGTGTATCATAAAACAATTTTTTCTTTCTCCACCTGCTTACGATGTAATTAGGAAGCAGCGCATCCAGATCATTAGCCAGCAGGTAGTCCGTTTTGCTGAACAACAGGCGAAAAAAAAGCCGGGTATTGAATTCAGCAAACTGGAGAAAGCCTTTGCTGAAAAAGCATTTTAGCCTTTCCGCATGGAACGGATAACTGCCAAGTGGCAAGCTGTTGCTAAATGCACGACCGATCAGTTTGATCTCAAAACCCATCTCGTGCAGGGTGGTGCAGATACGCAATACACGCTGGTCTGTGGTGAGTTCAGATATAACAGAAACGGTAATTCTTTTCATGCTGCGGCCAAAGCTAGCGGGAAAAAAGTTTAAAAGTTTAAAAGTTTGAATGTTTAAGTGTTGCCCCGGAAGGGTTCTGTATCAGATCAAAACAGGGAGGTGTTGCAAAAACTTTAACATCCGGGGGAAAAAATCTCTTGGCGATATACGTAGCTCTTCGTACTATTGCTGCTGTAATTATTACACTGAAGCCTTCAGGTGAAATAATACCACAATGGACGAAAACAAATCAATAGACCAACTTCAATCCATTCACATTAGTACGGATGCACCGGCTGGTATAACATCCCGCTGTCTCCAATGTATGCGGATTCCCATAAAAGATCTTTCCAAGGAACAGGTCCGTCTTCTTTTATCCCAGGATATTGGTACCATCTTTCTTCTTGATAAAACAATACAGATCCTCGAAGAGGATATTCTCGCCGATGGTGATTTCTATCCGGGGGATCTCTTGAGTGCGTTGCTGAACGTGAGTGAAGTTTACTGGAAAAGTAATTCTGACCTTGCCGGCAGGCTTTATTCATTGCTTAATCAGCAACGTTCGCTGATACAGAAAGCGGGGCATAAAAGACTCGACAGGGAAGTTGCACAATTCATGGCCGGACAGTTCTCTGCAGTTAACTGAACAGATTCTTTCCCAACCTGTTTTGGGATGACAAAAAAGTGTGCGCATAAGCATTGGCTGGCCCGATCAGATGATTCATGTAATGCGGGCAGGACAATGGTATATTGACATTACAGTGACCATATAGCGAGGATGGAATTAGCATAGATAGATGTCACGTTAACTTCTCGTAAACATCAGGTCAACATCAGGAGAACATCAGGGCAATATCAGGGGAACATCAGGAAATATTCAGTCAGATATCAGGCTATCATTCTGCTCATGTTCTATGAAACAGCCTGCGCAGTTATTCCGCAAAAGATCTGATTTCACCAAATGTGTTCAAGCTGCAACAATACACAAAGCAGCGTTCATCAGGCGCAGAATCCTGCAAAAACTGAGCCGCAGCGGGGCATTGCATAGGATAACCAGACTGACGAAACACCATCTGTATAGCTCTTAGAAATGAAGAGGTCATCTATTGCATTACTTGCCGCAAAAAACTGAGGGTTTAAAAGTCTCCGGAGCAGAAACTTTTAAACCCTCAAACTATAAAACTTTTAAACTTTCTTACTGCTGCATTCCATCCATTCCACCGCTCTGTCCTTCTCTTTCTCCCTTCATATTCTTACGTTTGAACAGGTTTGCATCGAACTTACCAAAACGCCAGTTGAAGTTGATCCGCAATACCTGCGGGTCACGACGGCGGAACGCATCCTGGACAAAAAGGGCCGATTCTGAGTGAACGTCTGACACACGCGTGCGGAAGATATCGTTCATATTTACAGAAACCGAAGCTGTGCGGTTCTTCAGGAATTCGTATTTGACGGCAATGTCAACACCATAAGTTGGGCGGATATAACCCTGTGAAGCTCCTGAAGGGCCACCGCCAAACATACCACCGCCGCCAAAACCACCACGTCCGCCACCAGCACTTCCGCCCGGAGGTAAGATGGTTTTCGACTGGTAATCGCCGGAAAGCTGGATCGAGATGTTCTTTGGCAATTTGAAGGTGTTGTTCACTTTTGCAAAGTAGCTTGTCAGCTTTGGCTGATCGGCCTGTCCTGCAATATCGATCTCTACATCAGACATATACAGGTTGAAGTTAGGTGTGAACTCCCACCATTTCGTCAGGTTTTGCCGTGTGGTCAATTCCAAACCTGTTGTATAGCTTGAATTCGCATTGATATAGGTGTTCATCAGCAACTCTTCTCCCCCGGCGCCAGTTGCGGTCTCCTGGAAGCGGGTGATCAGGTCTGTTGTCTGCTTGTAGTAAATGGAAGCAAGGAAGTTGCCTTTATTACGGAAGCTTTTTTCGTAAGACAATTCAAATGAATTGGTGAACTCAGGCTTCAGTCCGGGATTACCCTTGCTTGGATTGATCCTGTCTGATGAATCTGTGAATGGAGTCAGCTGCCAGAAGTTTGGACGGTTGATCCGCCTGGTATAATTCACCTGGATGCTGGATGTTTCCCCCAATTTCTGTGAAAGGAAGACGCTTGGGAAAAGGCTGATAGGGAAGTCGATCTTGAAAATTTCACCTGTGGTCAGCAGTTGCCCATTGTAATTAGAACTTTCCGCTCTCAAACCTAACTGGTACCCAAAATTCTTGATCTGGTTAGAGTAGGAGGCATACGCTGCATACACCTGGTCATCGCTCTTATAATTGACCTGTGATGCGGGTTGGAATATCCATTTCCCATCTGCATCTGCAAAGAAGAATGAGTTCGTGCTGCTATTGGTTCTTAATTGCGCGCGCAGACCCATTTCCAGTTTTGACTTGTCAGTGATCGGGTTCACAAAATCTGTCTGGATCACCACGTTACTGTTCTTACCATCGATCAGCTGCTGCTGGTTGTACTCACTTAAAAGAGTTCCGCCCCTCGCATTATAGAAGTCTGTTTCAATGATATTCGTGTTATTGTTCTTTCCTTTGTTATAGGTTACGTCTGCTGTCCACTCACGACCGGCTTTCGGGAAGTTATGTTTGAAGCTGAGGGTAGCGCCAAGGTTCCGGAAATTACTTTTTGAATTGCTCGATCTGTCCTGGAATGACTCTGTTGTTCCTGATGGATAAAGCGAGTCATATTCAATGCCGCTGTTGCTGAACGGCTTCATCTGCCCACGGGCGAAGTTTACACTGGCAGAAAGAGTATTTCTATTGCTGATAAAGTAGTCAAGTCCCGCACGGCCAAATCCAAAACCGCCAAGCGAAGTTGACCGGTCTGTCTGGTATTGATTTATCTGTGGGGTAGAGAAGAAGTTTTCTCTTTCCGTATGACCGGTTGCAATGGATTTGCGCTGCATGTACATGCCGCTTGCAAACATGTTCACTTTCTGCTGGCGCAGATTGATATCGCCGCCGCCACCTACACGGCCGCGGGAGTCGACGTTTGCACGGATGTTACCATTGTAACCAACTTTCTTTTCTTTCTTCAACACAACATTGAGGATACCGGCAGTACCGCCGGATGCATCAAATTTTGCCGATGGGTTGGTGATCATTTCCACGCTCTGGATAGCGTCCGAGGGGATCTGATCCAGCGTGAGGTTTGTTGGTCTGCCGTCAACAAACAATTGGGGAGAGTTGTTGCGCATGGTTACGTTACCATCAATATCAACATTCAATGAAGGGATATTGCGCATGATATCTACGGCTGTTCCTCCCGCAGAAGCAATGTTCTTATCAACGTTGAAGATCTTACGGTCGATGCCAAGCTGCAGACCGGGTTTTGATGCTGTAACAGTAACGTTGTCGAGCACTTTCTCTTCCGTTTCGATCTTGATGTTACCAAGATCCTTATCAAGCGCATTCATTATATTGCTCATATCCCCGCCTGGCTTGATGTCAAACGATACTGCTGTGGTTGTCTCTTTGAAGCCGATCGCAGACACTTTCAATTTTAATGGCCCGAACACGGGTACATTCTCTATCGAAAATTCTCCGTTGCTTTTGGTGAGCATGCCACCGATCACCACCTCTTTTCTTTGTTTAGTAACAGTATCCATCCTGTTCGCCAGCAGTTGAACAGACGCAAATTCCACCCCTTTACCGGATGTGGTCTCTACGATCTTTCCATATAATCTTCCGGCAGGCTGGGCGCCTCCGCCTCCACGATTTCCCATTCCTGGTTGAGCCCAAACGTTAACCGCGAAAAGGCCAACTAACAACGTAATCAAAATTTTCCTCATATATGTGTTTGTGTGTAATTAGACGTGAAATCTTTGCTTTACCTGCTGGCCGTATCAGGCCAACTTGATGAAGGGTAAATCTGGCTTAGCAGCGGATAGATCAGGTCAGCAGCGCGATCAGCAACTGGATCAGACCGGTGAAAAATCCGATCAAGCCACCCAGCAATGCTGCTTTTTTGACGGCGGGCGCCATTTTCTCGTTAAACATTTTTTCGATGGTAAATGCCGGGATCGTCGAGATCTTTTGTGAGATGATGGATTCCATATTGCCGGGTCCGGAACCGGCGATCATCATTTTGTTGATGATCTCCGGAAATAACAGTTCTATTTCCTGTATAAAAATGACTTTTAATTGCTGGATGGTTTTATCGCCGATAAAAGTGGCGATCATGGGCATTTGCTCCTGTAATTTATGGCGCAGAAAATGGTCCATATGTTGCTCAATCAGGGGTCTTATTTCGTCGAAGCTGATCTGTTGGGTAATTTTTTCCGGCGAGATCATCGAAGCAGCGTATCTCCCGATCTCTGCGGCAATTTTCTCCCGGCTTGATGGCCAGGCGCCGTGAAGGGTTATGCCAGCTAGTTTTTTGGGTTGTAAAGGATGGAAAAGCAACCAGATAGCAATGCGGATCGTCACCCAACCGATAAAGGCTGACAGAACGGGGATCAGTAAAAGCCAGTAATTCATGGAAGGGTAATTGCAATAAGAAATAAACCCCGTCCTGTAATCCAGGAAGGGGTTTTACTGGGTGGATGACCGGGTTCGAACCGGCGACCCTCAGAACCACAATCTGATGCTCTAACCAACTGAGCTACAACCACCGTTTTTTGTGGCTGCAAAAATAAGCAAAATGAAGTTGTTTAAAAAAATAAAAGTGAAGAATTTGTTGCAAAAGTTGAGGGCAACCTTTTTTCGTTCGTTGTTCGTTGACCGTTATCCGTTGACCGGATAACTCGTATTGCAAAAGAGTACAAAAGAAAACAACCTCCGGACAACGGTCAACGGTGAACGGTCAACCGTCATGAACCATTCATCAAAATCCCTTGTTAAAAGGTTATTATTATATGAAATGCATCCTTTTTACGTTATTTTTGGAATATGCACAATGCAGTTAAATACCTATTGAATATGAAGAGACTTCCTATCGTGATCCTGATGGTAGTAGCGGGGCTTTTTCTTGCTTTCCAAACCCTTGGAACAAATACAAAGAATCCTCCCGATAAATATGAAAAGATCCTGAAACTTGTGGGGCAGATGCTGACAGAAGCTCACTACAGTCCGCAGCAGGTCAATGATGATTTTTCAAAAAAAGTTTTTAAGAAATACGTCAATGATCTCGATCCGGAAAAGAACATGTTCCTTGCTTCTGATATCGCTTCACTCAAAAGCAAATACGAGACAAAGATCGATGATGAGATCAAAGGTGCTCCCGTAACATTCTTCAAAGGGGCTGGTGATGTATTCAACACCCGGATGGAAGAAGCTGCCGCTTATTGCACTGAACTCCTGGCAAAGCCATTCGACTTTAAAGTGGATGAAAAAGTAGTGCTTGATGGGGAGAAACTTGACTATGTGAACACGAAAGAAGAAGCAAAGGAGCGCTGGAGAAAGAAACTTAAGTACCTGACGCTCGAACGTTATGCAGATCTCGTTGACACACGCGAGAAAAATAAGGGCCGCGATAGCTTCGTGGTAAAGTCTGATGTCGAACTGGAAAAAGAAGCGCGTGAAAAAGTCAAGAAGGTGATCGATCGTATGTTCGAACGTTTCCGTTTTAAGTTCAACGACGATGATAAATTCAATGTGTACGTCAATGCCATCACCACAACGATGGATCCTCATACGGAATTTTTCCCTCCTGTAGATAAGCGCTATTTCGACGAAGAAATGAGCGGCCGCTTCTTCGGGATCGGAGCTTCGCTCCAGTATGATGAGGGGAATATCAAAGTGGCAAGCATCGTTACCGGCGGACCCGCCTATAAAGCAGGTGAGCCGCAGGTAGGAGATCTGATCCAGAAAGTTGCGCAGGGTAATGAGGAGCCGACCGATCTGACAGGCTTCTCCGTTACGGATGCCGTGAAACTGATCCGTGGTAAAAAAGGAACAGAAGTAAAACTGACATTGAAAAAAACGGACGGTACCATAAAGGTGATCTCCCTGATCCGCGATCAGATCGTACAGGACGAGACATTTGCAAGAAGTGCTGTTGTCAATGAGGGCAATTCCAAGATCGGATACATTTTCCTTCCTGAGTTCTACGCTGATTTCGAAAATCCGAATGGCGCACGCAGCTATATTGATGTTGCGAAAGAAGTGATCAAACTTAAAGAGCAGAATGTTGATGGTATCGTGATCGACCTGCGTAACAACGGCGGTGGATCATTGTATGATGTCGTTCAGATGGCCGGTCTGTTCATTGAAGACGGCCCGATCGTTCAGGTAAAAGATAAAGACAATCGGCCAAGCGTATTGAAAGATAAGGATAAGAGTGTGCTCTATTCCGGACCGCTCGCAGTAATGGTGAACGAGTTCAGTGCTTCCGCTTCTGAGATCTTTGCCGCTGCGATCCAGGATTATGGCCGGGGCATTATCATCGGCAGTACATCGACATATGGAAAAGGAACGGTTCAGCGTAACATAGGCCTGGATCCCGAAAATGGATTCTCTATGTCCAACTCCGATCTTGGCACCGTGAAACTGACCCTGCAGAAATTCTATCGTATCAACGGTGGCTCTACGCAATTGAAAGGAGTTAGCTCAGACATCATACTGCCCGACCAGCTCGAGTATCTGAAATTGCGTGAAAAAGATGATCCTGATGCATTGCCATGGGATGAGATCACTAAATCTCCCTACACCGGCTGGAATGCAGGTTACGATCTGAAAACAATCCGTCAACTCAGCAATCAACGTGTACAGAGCAGCCCCGCATTTCAAACCATTAAGAAGAACACAGAATGGTTAAGCAAAGAGAATAATAAGGAATACTCCCTTCAGCTGGAGAAATACAGAAAAGAACAAAAGGCGATCCGTGATGCTTATGCTCAGATCGATTCTGTAAGAAAAATGAAAACAGAGATCAATGTAGCCGCATTGCCATCTGAAGTGAACCGTTGGGCAGACGATAAATCCAAGCAGGATCGTTTCAACCAGTGGCTCAAACTGCTCCGCCAGGATATCTATCTTGATCAGGCCGTAAAAGTGGTAGGAGATATGATTAACCAGGAAAATCTGGCGAAGGGGAAACAGGCGGAGGAAAAACCTAAGAAAGCCTTTTAACGCGAATAAACGCGAATGGCCGCGAATTGCCGCCAATGAACGCGAATAGTGAACTATAAAAGAAAAGTCTTCCTGCACAGTACAGGAAGACTTTTCTTTTATAGTTCAACTATTCGCGCCTATTCGCGTTAATTCGTGTACCGTTCCTCTAGGATGCGCTTATGATGCATGGCATGCCCAAGTGTAATATATCCTAAGGCCTTTACGTAGGTAGGGCTGCCTGAAGAGACCCCATTGGCATCCAGTTGTTCTTCATCCAGTGAAAGGAAGAACAGCGCTGAGGATCGTCTGGTGAGGTCAAATTCTGTGACCAGGTCATCCCACTTGCGGGACTGGGCCCTGGAGTTATCAGCATACATGTTTTCATCAAAGCCGGGAAGAGGAATGGAGTCTTTGCGGGCAAAGCGAAGTGCCCGGTAAACAAAGATCCTTTCAGCATCGATGATATGCTGTAATACTTCTCTGATCGTCCATTTACCTTCGGCATAACGGTAGTCGTGCTTCTCCGCCGGGATGGCGCTGAAGTAGCCGGTAAGGTTGTAGTCATTGTTATTAAATGCTGAAGAAATATCGGTGTCGGGGATCTGCCTGATATAGTTATGATACCAGTCTCCAACTCTTGAAAGATCGACGGACATATGATTCGGTTTAGGTTTAATGTTCAGGCCAAAGGCTTCAAAGTACAGGCCTTAACAGGCAACGAATATCCGGAATTTCCCTAAGCTGGAAGATGGCCGGCACAAAAATCCCGGAACATTGTTCCGGGATTTCAAAAGTCTTTATAACTATCAGATCCGGGGATCCGTTTAACCTTTCACTTTCTGATTCACCTTTGAACCAGGCTTGGTTGTTTTATTACCTTCAGGTTTCAGTGTGGAAGCCAGCTTGATCGCTTCGAACGCATTGATCAACCCGCCTGAGCTGCTGATATCGCTCATCCTGACTTCTTCGCCTGTACCCGGATCCAGTACTTTTGCACCAGGTTTCTGAGCACTTTTCTCAATCACATATTTAACCTGTTCAACAGATAACTTTGGATAATATTCCATGATGAATGCTGCGAGACCTGCTACAACCGGTGATGCCATACTAGTACCCTGGAGGTTCTGGTAGGTATTGCCGCCTGGAACAGTTGCATAGATCTGAACACCCGGAGCGAATACATCCACTTCTTTTTTACCGTAGTTGGAAAAACCTGCCACAAGACCGCCTGCTTTTGGATCGCCACTTGCACCCACTGTGATCCAGTTGGAAGCTTTAACTCCATCTGTGAAAACAGAAGTAGGGAAGTTCCAGCTGGTGTCGACGTTCTGTGCGCTGTTTCCGGCTGCATGAACAAGTAATACACCTTTGCTCTGCGCATATTTGACTGCGTCATCGATCCATTTCTTTTCTGGCGAAAATCCTTTACCAAAACTCATATTGATCACTTTCGCTCCATTATCTACTGCATAGCGGATACCAAGTGCAATATCCTTATCATGCTCATCACCGTCAGGAACAACCCGGACTGTCATGATGCGAACATTATCAGCAACCCCGTTCATTCCGAGATTATTATTACGAACTGCACCGATGATACCAGACACGTGTGTGCCATGCAGAGCCGATTTATTGCTCACCATGACGTTGCTGTTTCCGTAAAATTTATCGTTGATATCGGTGTAATTATCTTTGACCACACTGTTGCGATAGTCTTTCGGTGCAGCGTGTGCAGCATCATTTTTTGCGATCTCACTTTCCAGCTGACCAACCTGCGCTTCGAGATCTTCGAGGATGTCTATGTTCGTTATATCATCCTTATTGTTGTCTTTGCAAATGCTGTTCATGATCATTTTTACACGACCAGCCAGATCAACGGTAGGAGTGTAGGCGGTCAGATCTTTACAGGTGTATTCCTCTTTCTTCAGGTCTTTACGAATGACGCTGTCACCGATCTTCAGCACAGAGTCTACAAACGAAAGTTGTGCAAAGCCTTTCTTCATTTCGTCAAGGTCGGCAGGGCTTGCTGCTGTAATGCCCACTACATCTTTTTTAGCACGGCTCCACATATCATATTCTTTTGCATCTGCTGCGGAGAGTGTTTTAGGATCCACGGTTTTGTCTTCCCATTTGCTTTTCAGCAAATGATATACCCGGGCTGCTTCATACGAATCTTTTTCCACATTGGTACCATCACGGCCGCCGAGGAAATTCCATCCGAACACATCATCCACATAACCATTCTTGTCATCATCGATTCCATTACCAGGGATCTCTCCCGGATTACGCCAAAGGATAGGACGAAGATCTTCATGAGCTGTATCAACACCAGAGTCGAGCACTGCTACGATCACCGGATTACTTTTCAGTTTTTTGGATTCAACGAATGCGTATGCTTTATCCATGCTGATACCATAATATCCACTGTCCTTCAGATCCATCAGATGCCAACCTTTGGGAACTTCTTTCTTCTGTGAGAAAGCCAACACACTGAGCAGGGAACCTGCTGCAATCAGGAGGGTACGACTAGCAAAACAATTCATTAACTACTAATTTTTAATATCTGTAAAAATCTAAAAAGGGTTAAAATTACGACTTACCACTCATACATTTTGTTATTATTAATTTCTGACATGGCGTCGCCCGACCCGCTTTTCATCAGTGAATGCCGGTTGATCCTGCCCTTGATAGCTCACCCCGCTGAAAATGTTGGCCAGCAAAGAAGGGCAACCGAGAATTCTAATAATGAACACATTGCAAAACAAATTCTGGGCCATGGATATCTTCCTTCAGGCATTAATATCGCGATCCGCCTTTGCTTAGCTTGAGCGGAGGGAGACAAAAAAGCCCCGCAGTTCACACTGCAGGGCTTATTGACGTTGATCATTTTTTTCTAGTTGCTTAGCTTCAGCTCGACACGCCTGTTTTTAGCTTTTTCTTCACTTGTTCTGCCTTGTGTCAGCGGTTTGTCAGGACCGAAACCGATAGCCTTCAGACGGGTAGTTTCCACGCCTTTCGATTCAAGATACTTCTTCACCGTTTCCGCACGCTCTGTTGAAAGACGCATATTCAGTTCGCGGGAACCCTCCGCGCTGGTATGGCCTTCTATGGTCAGTTGCAGGGATTCATCGTCCTTTAATAATAATACCACCTGGTCCAGTACCTGGAATGATGCCGGTGTTAATTCCGCTTTATTCACTTTGAACGCGATCGATTTCGCGGCAGAAGTAACTTTTTGTATCACTTCCTGTTTTACCTCTTTGACCGGGCAGCCATTATTGGACACAGGTCCTTTTTCCTTTGGACATTTATCTTCTTCGTCTGTGAGTCCGTCCCCGTCACTGTCAGGCGCAGGGCAACCATCATAGCGGGCCAGGCCTGGTACATCCGGGCATTTATCATCCTTATCAGCAATGCCATCTTTATCCCGGTCTGTGTAAGGGCAACCATTATTCTCTCTCGGGCCCGGTACATCCGGACATTTATCCAGTTTGTCAAGCACACCATCTTTATCGCGGTCGATATACGGACAGCCATGATTCTCTACAGGTCCATATTCGTGCGCGCAGCTATCCTGTATATCAATGATGCCATCACCATCCTGGTCAGGGCAGCCTTTTGTAGCAAGCGTTCCGGGCAGGGTAGGGCACATGTCTTCCTTATCAGGAATGCCATCGGCATCACGGTCTCTTTCACCCAGCTGCACAGGTTGACCCAGGAATACGCCTAAACGGATCCCCATTACTTCGTGTTTATAGTCTGTGGCTGTATAGGCCGCAGGGCTGTAGAAGTTGCTTAATCCGCGGCTGTAATTAGCCGTGAGGAAAACTCTGCCGAACTCAAAACCCGCAGTGCCATTCACACCCCAGTCGAAAGATCGGTATTTGTTATCGCCTTTTCCTACCATGATCTCCTCTTCTTCGGCTTTATAGCTTACGCCGATCACATATTTATCCGTTTTGTCAGTAGCATTATAGTAGAATGAAACATAAGGTCCGCCGCCGATGAGGAAACTTGTTTTTTTACCAAGCCGGAATTTGTACACAAGGTTCAGCGGGATATCAATGTAATTCTGATATTGTTTGCGGGTCTCAGAATAAACCGTATTGATGATCGAATCCACCGGACTCAAAGGCACATCGATCACAACGGTAGAATCTTTCGCAAATGAGTATTTCCTGCCTTTCTGGGAAAAGATCACCGCGGGTTGAAAAAACAGTCTTGAATCTTTACTGAAGGGGAGATCTGCCAGGAACCCGATCTGGGCACCACCTCTTTTCTGGTAGCGGCTTTTCAGTTCACTCCAGTCAGGGAGGTCATTGGTTTCGATCACAGTTGACTGTTGAAAGCCTCCCAGAACACCTATCCGCATTTGTGCACGGGACTGCTGGCTGCAAAGCAAGGGAATGGTCAATAGGAGAAGGATGCGTTTCATGTACAGTCAGTTGGGTTCAGGATATTAGTTAAGGCCGTAAAATTTGTAAATATTTCGCAGAAAACAAAGGAGTTATGCGAAGTATTAACAACGGTGGGGGCGGGGGTTTAGTATTTCGGGGCGAGTTTTTATTAGGTTTGGAAGGTTTGGTAAGTTTGGAAGGTTTCAGAGGTTTCACTAAACTTCAATATTGTCAGGTCTTCTGTAAGAAACCCATCGACCTTTTAAGACCTATGGAACCTGTCGAGCCTTCCAAACTTACCCAACCTTCCGCTTGTCCCTAACCTACAAATCAAACCTAATCCCCTGCGCCAATGGTAGTTGCGTGCTGTAATTGATCGTATTGGTTTGCCGGCGCATGTATACTTTCCAGGCATCGCTGCCACTTTCGCGGCCACCGCCGGTTTCTTTTTCACCGCCAAATGCACCGCCGATCTCTGCACCGGATGTGCCGATGTTGACATTTGCGATGCCACAGTCACTGCCGGAGGCAGAAAGGAACTGCTCTGCTTCGCGCAGATTAAGGGTCATGATAGATGAGGAAAGTCCCTGCGGAACCCCATTCTGTATGGCAATGGCCTCGTCTACTGTCGAATATTTCAACAGGTAAAGAATTGGTGCAAAAGTCTCGTGCTGCACAATGCTGTACCCGGGTTTTGCTTCCGCGATACATGGTTTTACATAGCAACCGCTTTCATAGCCTTTGCCTTCCAGCACTCCTCCTTCCACGACAAACTTTCCGCCTTCCGCCTTGCATTTTTCAATGGCGGCCAGGTATGCATCTACCGCGGATCTGTCGATCAGCGGACCAACATGGTTCTTCTGATCCAGCGGATCACCAATGGAAAGTTGTGCATAAGCCGAGGTGAGTCGCGCTTTTATTTGATCGTAAATACTTTCATGAATGATCAGCCGGCGGGTAGTGGTACAACGCTGACCCGCGGTGCCAACTGCCCCGAATACAGAACCGAGTACGGCAATATCCAGGTCAGCATCCTTTGAGATAATGATGGCATTATTTCCTCCCAGCTCCAGCAGCGCTCTTCCCAGACGTGCGCCAACGGCAGCTCCAACCGCTTTTCCCATGCGGGTAGACCCGGTAGCGGACACGAGGGGAATCCGTATATCCTGGCTAAGCCATTCGCCGGTTTCCCGGTTGCCGATCACCAGCCCGCTGACGCCTTCGGGAACCTGATTCTTTTCGAATACTTCTGCAACAATATGCTGGCAGGCAACAGCACAAAGCGGTGTTTTTTCAGAAGGCTTCCAGATGCAAACATCTCCGCAAACCCAGGCCAGCATCGTGTTCCAACTCCATACCGCAACAGGAAAATTAAATGCTGAAATAATGCCGACGATCCCCAATGGGTGGTATTGCTCATACATCCGGTGACCCGGACGTTCACTATGCATCGTTAAGCCATGCAACTGGCGCGAAAGGCCGACTGCAAAATCGCAGATGTCGATCATTTCCTGCACTTCTCCATACCCTTCCTGTAAACTCTTTCCCATTTCATAAGAAACCAGCTTACCAAGCGCTTCTTTCTTTGCACGTAACGCTTCACCGATCTGCCGTACGACTTCACCTCTTTTCGGGGCAGGCCATGTACGCCATTCGGCAAATGCTGACTGCGCTTTCTTCACCACCGCTTCGTAATCTTCTTTTGCAGATGTACTAACCGCACCGATCAGCGCACCATCTACCGGCGACCACGACGAGATCTCTTCACCATGGCCAAACCATTCTTTACCTGTCGACGCACCGGGAGATTTTTTTTCTATCTGGAGTGTTTTCAACGTGTCAGCAATCATGGAGGAAAATTTAAAAGTTTAATAGTTTAAAGGCTTGCCGGTTTAAACGTAAGAGTCAAAGATGTATTAGGTTGAACTCTTACGTTTAAACTATCAAACGTTCAAACGTTTTAGTATTGTTCCTGGTCGTTGGGAAAGTCGTTGCTCTTCACATCAGTGATGTACCGATGAATGGCACCAGTGATCTGTTCGTTCAGATTAAGGTATTGACGGAGAAAACGTGGTTTGAATTCTGTATTGATGCCGAGCATATCGTGCATTACAAGTACCTGCCCGTCACAATATTTTCCCGCACCGATGCCAATGGTTGGGATCGCAAGGCTTTCTGAAACCTCTTTTGCAAGTATGGCAGGGATCTTTTCAAGTACTACAGCAAATGCGCCAGCTTCCTGTAACATCAAGGCATCGCGACGAAGTTTTGCTGCTTCGGATTCTTCGGTGGCCCGTACAACATAGGTGCCGAATTTATTGATCGATTGTGGTGTAAGACCCAGATGGCCCATTACAGGAATGCCCGCACTGACGATCTTTTTTACAGAATCGATGATCTCTTCTCCGCCTTCAAGTTTTACGGTGTGAGCACCGCTTTCTTTCATGATACGGATGGCAGAAGCCAGCGCGATCTCTGAATTGGATTGATAGGAACCGAAGGGTATATCCACGACTACCAGGCTTTTTTCCCTGCCTCTGACCACGCTTTGAGCATGATAGATCATCTGGTCAAGTGTGATCGGCAGGGTAGTGGTATGACCAGCCATTACATTGCTGGCACTATCGCCTACGAGAATGATATCTATCCCCGCTGCATCAAATATTTTAGCAAATGAATAATCATACGCGGTGATCATGGAGATCTTTTCACCGGCGGCTTTCATCTTCTGAATAGTGTTGGTCGTTACCTTCCTTGCTTCCTTGCTGATTGACATGCGATTTTTTTTGGAGGGTAAATGTAGGCAAAAAGGAGAGAGTTTTGGATCTTCACTAGTTTGGAAGGATTAAAAGGTTTAAAAGTTTAATAGTTTAATGGTTTAAAAGTTTAAAAGGTTTCTCAGATCCCGGCTCCCATAAGTTAAACAGGCCCAATAAGCAGGCGCCTACCTGACTTACCAAGCCTGTTTTATTTAACTTAACAGTTGATCCTGGGGGGCAGAACCCTTTAAACCATTAAACTTTAAACTATTAAACTATTAAACTTTTAAACTATTTAAACCATCCCTCCTCCCTCACTCAACCTTCGCACCCGTCCCGCTTATTTCCTCGTAAAGTGACTGGATCAGGCCATCCGCCAGACCAATTTTCGGTACGAAGATATTGTCGGCATCTGCCCATCGCATTACATTGATATAGATAAGTAATGCCGGAACGATCACATCGGCTCTGTCTTCACGAAGACGGTAAAGTGACATCCGCTGGTCAAGTGAAAGACTGCTGAATTCTTTGTAATAATCCCTCAGTAATTCAAGGGTCAGCGGTTTGCCGTCCTTTCTTTTTGAGATAGAAAAGATCTTGTTGATATTCCCTCCGGAACCGATCGCTGTAACGTGGTGATAACCTTTTGTGCGGGCTTTGATGAACTCCTTCATCGCATCCCATTGCTGTTCTGCAACCTGGTTCTTCAGGATGCGGATGGTCCCGATATTGAAAGATTCTTTGAAGATCAGTTTTCCATCGCTGAAAAAAGTCAGTTCAGTACTTCCTCCGCCAACATCGACATAAAGATATGACTCATCGGAGGTCATGTTTTCCGCTACATGATTTTCATAGATAAAAGACGCTTCTTCCTGCCCGCTGATAATGGTGATGTCGATCCCGGTTTCAGCTTTCACCCTTTCCATGATCTGCGGTCCATTCGCTGCGTCACGCATCGCGGAAGTGGCGCATGCTTTTACGTGCTTCACATCATACACGTCCATCAGGAGTTTATAGGATTTGATTGTCTTTACTACTTTTTCCGCACGGGCCTGTGTGATCTCTCCTTTGTCAAAAACATCAAATCCCAACCGCAGCGGCACCCTTACAAGCGACATCTTCATAAATTCCGGCTTCGCCGGTGAAGTATGCAATACATCGCTGATCAGTAATCTCGCTGCGTTACTACCTATGTCAATTGCTGCCAGTCTCAATGTTTTACTTGGTTTTGTTAAACAAATACTGATAAATATCCACCTGAGATCTCACTTTCGTTTTGCCTGGTTTCACGTATTCATTTGACAGTTCATTATCGAGCCACCTTGCCTTCACGTTATCCTTTAACTGGATTTCGAGAATATCGATCAGTTCTTTTTTTATGCCTTCATCCAGTATCGGACAGGTGGCTTCTACGCGGTGATCCAGGTTGCGGAGCATCCAGTCGGCCGAAGATATATAAACTTTCTGTTTACCCTTATTGTGAAATACCCACACCCGTGCATGTTCCAGGTATTCATCCACGATAGAGATCGCCTGAACGGGAACCCTGAACTTTTTGTTTTCTGTGATCATGCAAAAGATCCCTCTCACGATCAGTCTAACCTCTACACCGGCTTTTGCAGCATCCGTCAGTTTCATGATCAGATCTTCATCAGACAGGGAGTTCATCTTAAGGGTAATGCCTGCCTTCTTTTTCTTCCGTGCTGATTTGATCTCTTCTTCGATCAGTTTGTGCAGTTCATGTCTCACGATCTGCGGGCTCGGGATGATCGTCTGGCAATTCTTCAGTGAATGGGTTTCTCCTGTCCGGTAATGTTCAAGATAGTTGAAGATCCTGCTTACATCGGTCATCACCCGCGGATTGGAGGTCAGCAGGCAATGATCGCCATAAACCCTTGATGTTTTTTCGTTCATGTTCCCTGTACTCACAAACCCATAGATCACATTTTTATCTTTTACCCGTTTGCGGATCATGCAAAGCTTTGCATGGATCTTCATATCGGGGATCCCGAGTATCACCTTTGCGCCCTCTTCTTCCAGCCGGGATTTCCATTCAAGGTTTGCTTCCTCATCGAACCGTGCACGGAGTTCCAGCATTACAACAACTTCCTTGCCATTACGCACGGCGTTTATCAGCGCGTTGATGATCTTTGATTGCGAAGCAAGCCGGTAGCAGGTGATCTTGATCGTGCCAACATGCGGATCTATCGCCGCCTCCCGGATGATATCGATCAGTGGGGTGAATGAATGATAGGGGAGATGAAGCATGATATCTTTTTCCAGCACCACATCTGACACACGGCGCTCTGTGAGAAGCGGATGATCAAAAGGCTTCTGCCGTTGTTTTCCCGGTTTGAATACATTCGGGAAGTCCATAAAATGCCTGAAGTTGTGGATCCTTCCACCGGGAATAAGGTTATCTTTCTTTGTAAGGTTCAGTCTTCTCGTAAGATATTCAAGCAAACCCGGATCCATTTCCCTGTCATAAACGAACCGTACAGGCTTTCCCTTTCTCCGGTTCTTCAATCCCTTTTCTATTTTCTGAATGATGTTGGTAGAGATATCACTGTCGATATCCAGTTCTGCATCACGGGTAACCTTGAAAATATGAGAATGATACTGATCATATCCGAAGTAAGAGAATATTTCAGGGAGGTTACACCTGATCACATCCTCAAGAAGGATGATCCGGTGTTCGCCGGGTTTGGATGGCAGCAATACGAATCTGCCCAGCGCCCGGCTCGGGACTTCGATCAGTGCATATTTTTTCTTCAGGGCGCTGTCTTTCTTCCACATTACCACGGCGAGATAGATCGATTTGTCGCGCAGATTGGGAAAACGGGGAATGTTCTCGATCATGAGCGGATTGACATTCGGGCTCACTTCATCATCATAATAATCCCGCACAAAGATCATCTGTTCCTCTGTCAGCTCGTTCTCATTTACCAGGAAGATCTTTTGTCCTTTCAGTTTCTTTTGTACATCATCCCAGATCCTTGCAAACTCGCTCTGCTGATTCAATACTGTCATCTGGATATCGTCCAGGATCTGCTGTGGATCTTTTTCAAGATGCATGTTGGCCTTTCCACTGATCATTGTCATTCTTCTCAGGGTTGCTACCCGCACCCTGAAAAACTCATCCATATTATTTGAGAATATTCCGAGGAAACGGATCCGTTCGCGAAGAGGCACGGTCTGGTCGCCGGCTTCCTGCAGTACACGGGCATTGAAGGACAGCCAGCTTATGTCACGGACAATGGTTTTGGGCTTGTGTTGGTCGTGAGACATGAAAATGCGTTGGTTAGTTGTTCCATAAAGTTAACCAACACAGCGTTTTCTGTGCGTTAAGTTTTTTGTATGTTATGAGTAGTCTTCTGACTACCCTTGTTCACCCACGGCAGCAGTCCGAAACTCACTAATCCTCCCACCAGCACCACAAATGTCTGGGACATCCACAGCAGCCAGCCAAATGCGGCTGCAATGCTTTGCTGGAGGCCATACAGCGTCATCGTGCCTTCGATGAGAAGGGCATAGCCGCCGATGCCGCCGGGAGAAATGATCATCCCGATGCTGCCTGCGGATAAAATGGTGAACGCTTCCCTGATGCCGTAATGCTGTGTTTGCTGTAGAGCCTGAAAGCCGATATAGCCTCCGGCAAGATAGGTGCCCCAGAGAATAACGGTCAGGATGACGAACTGTCCGCGTTTCTTCATGTGACGGATAGAGCCAAGTCCCTGCCATACCCGGGAGGCAATATTTTTCAGAATGGTTTTTACATCGCCGATGGTTTTCTTTTTGATCAGCATCCACAGGCCGATGATCAGGATAATGCCGGCGACCCCGATGAGCAGAATGGCCAGACCGGAAATTTTTTTCTCTTCAGTCTGTCCGGGTGTATTAAAGATACTGTCAACGATCTGCGTATACAATCCGGGTTGTATTCCCAGTGTGATCCCGAATACGATCAGCAGTGAAACGGCATCGATGAGGCGTTCAAGAATGATCGTTCCAACGAGTTTGTCTGCAGGGATCTTTTCATACTTCGCCAGTACGGTACATTTTAATACCTCACCAAGCCGGGGTACGCCCTGGTTCGCGAGGTAGCCGATCATTACAGCAAAAAAGGTGTTTGATTTTTTGGGACGGTAACCAAGCGGTTCCATAAGCAGGCGCCAGCGCAGCGCACGCACGTAATGCCCTGAAATGAGAATAATAAAGACGGGAATGATAAGATAATAATTCGCCGTATTCAGCGCATCTTTGATCCGCTTCCAGTCTTCCTGGTTGATATTTTTTACAGACAACCAGATAAAAAGAAAGCCGAGGCCAAAAAAGAAAAGGTATTGCAGCAGGGTTTTGATCTTCTTGTTCATGGGCTCGGCTATAACGGTTTATTCTTAAAGCTTATTACCTTCTTTTGGAAAAACGATCCATGGAGTAAAGGTTTTGGCCTTTTCAAAATCCATGGTGGCATAGGAAATGATCACGACCACATCGCCAACCATGCCTCTTCTGGCTGCAGGTCCGTTCAGGCAACAGATCCCTGAACCGCGCTTGCCCTTGATGACATAGGTTTCCAGCCTTTCGCCGTTATTAACGTTCACCACCTGCACTTTTTCGTTCTCGATCAGGTTAGCCGCTTCGATCAGATCCTCATCTATCGTAATGCTTCCAACATAATTAAGATTTGCTTCCGTGATAACCGCTCTGTGAATTTTTGACTTCAGTAACTCGATCTGCATAAAATTATTAGAATAGTAAAGGGAATAAGCGTTAAAAAGTTGGTTGGTTCAAAGGTTTAAGGTCTCAGGCGGGAATCGTTTCCACCACGCCCAATACTCTTTTTCCTTCTTTCCTCTTTTTCTCTCAGCCCCGCAAAAGTAATTCATTTAAAAACGAAAAAGCAGCCACTTAGTTCAGCAGCAGGTTGTCTATCAGCCTCACACCGCCCAGGAAGGCGGCGGCAAGCGCCACCAGTCTGTCTTGCCCATTCCATTCTTCGCAGGGCTTTAATGTGCTGGCGTCAGCGATCTCTACATAATCTACCCTGAAGCCCTGTTGCGTGAGTGCCGAAAATGCCTGTTCTTTCAGGCCCGTTGTATCTCCCGGCTTCAGATCTGTTCTGATCCGGTCGAGTGCCTGGAAAATGGCGATGGCCGCGGACCGTTCTTCCGTGCTGAGCCGCACATTGCGGCTGCTCATGGCCAGCCCGCCGGGCTCACGAAGGGTGGGGGAGATCTGAAGTTTGATGGATCTTTCCAGGCCCGTGATCTCCAGCAATTTTTTGATGACCATGCATTGCTGGTAGTCTTTCTGACCCATGTACAAATTGGCAGGCATTACGATTTCCAGTAATCTGTGCACCACCTGGCACACTCCCTGGAAGTGTCCGGGCCGGAATTTTCCCTCCAAAAGGCTTTCCAGGTAGCCTAACTCATATTTATTTGTCAACATTTGTCCGTCCGGGTAAATTTCTTCAACAGATGGCAAAAAAAGGACGTCACACCCGGCTTTTTCGAGCAAGCGGATATCTTTTTCTATGGTAACAGGATATTTTTCAAAATCGGAGGGATCATTGAACTGTGTCGGGTTTACAAAAATGCTTACCACTGTGATATCGTTCTCTTTTCTGGAAGCTTCCACCAGTGAAATATGCCCGTCATGAAGGGCTCCCATGGTGGGGGCAAAGCCGGTTTTCCGGCCTTGTGTCTGCTGGCTCTTAAGGTGCTCCCGGAGGTCTTTGGCGCGCTTAAATAGGATCATAATCAGGCTTATTCACATCAAAAAACGACGCAACTTAGCTATTCCTTGTAAAAAACAGTACCTTTGCACACGTTTTTTCAAAATGATCACTTAAACGGGACAACATGTCAGCAAAAAAGAGAATCTTATTTATTGCCAATGAAATGTCGCCCTATCTGGAGCTGACAGAA
Source organism: Terrimonas ginsenosidimutans (assembly GCF_022012415.1). GTDB lineage: Bacteria > Bacteroidota > Bacteroidia > Chitinophagales > Chitinophagaceae > Terrimonas_A > Terrimonas_A ginsenosidimutans. Next base: position 145,442 of record NZ_JAKLTR010000014.1, on the reverse strand, counting down.
TTTTCAGAAACAGTAAATAAGCTGGCCATCAAGGCGAATGATAATGGTTTCGAAGTGCGCTGCATCATGCCCCGCTTTGGTACCATCAACGAACGCAGGCACAGGCTTCATGAAGTAGTGCGGCTTTCCGGTATCAATGTCTCTGTGGACAATGATGACATGCCTCTCCAGATCAAAGTAGCTTCCCTGCCCAGCGCAAGGCTGCAGGTCTACTTCCTGGAAAATGAAGAGCTGTTCAAACGCAAACATATTTTTCATGACGAGAATGACGAATGGTTTGACGACAATGGCCTGAGAACTGTCTTTTTCGCTAAAGGCGCTCTCGAAACGGTGAAAAAATTCGGATGGCCTCCGGACATCATCCATTGCAGCGGCTGGATGACAGGACTGATCCCTGCTTACCTGAAAACGGTGTACAAAAAAGAGCCGGTATTTGCGCACAGCAAAGTGGTTTACACTGTAGGACAGAACACGTTCAAAGAGAAGCTTGGAGCTGATTTTATGAAGAAAGCCCTGATCCATCCCTCCCTGAAAGAGAAAGATCTGGAAGTTTTCAAGGATGCGACCAATACAGCCATGTTCCGCGGTGGCGCCACGTTCGCAGACGCGATCACTTTCGGAGCTGAAAAAGTAGATAAGAAACTGGTAGACGAATTCTCAAAGGTCCGCGGAAAGAAAACCCTCCCGTTCAACGAAGAATCTGATTTAACAGAGTATTTACAACTGTATGTCGATCTTGCAGGTAAGTAACATTTCCTAACCCGGTATAATTTTTATTTGTGAAGCATAAACACCTGGTAATTACGCTTGGAGCAATTATAACCAGCGCGCTTTTACTGTTGAATTCCTGCAGAAAGATCAATGAGGCTACAGAACTGGGAGGAGGTCTTATTCCGCCTGTAGATAACATCCACACATTTGACACAACCATGGATGTTGAGGCATACAACCAACTGTTCACTGCACAGGATGACTCATCCCGCAGCAACTACGGTTCTCCGCAGGTGCTGGGTTATATTTCAAACGACCCGCTGTTTGGTACTACGGATGCCCGGATGTTCTTTGAACTGAAGCCAACGAATTACCCGTTCACCTTTGCAAATTTACCGGACAGTCTTCGCCTAGACTCAGTCGTATTGATCTTGGAGAGCGCGGGGATCTGGGGTGATACCATGGTGCCGCAGACCGTTCGCGTTTATGAAATGGATCTCGCCAACGAATTCAGGGTCGATACTTCTTACCTCATTCGTCAGAATAATTTCACTTACTCACACCAGTTAGGTTCCAAAACCTTCCTTCCTGCGGCATTGAATGATTCAGTGAGCGCAAGGGGAGATTCCAATACGGTAAATCAGTTAAGGATCCGTTTGGATGATTCTTTTGGAAATCGATTCCTGCATTATGATACCACAACGGCCAATAACCCGTTCACGACCGACTCGGCTTTCCGTACCAAATTCAGAGGATTTGCGATTCAGGCCGAAGCGGGTGGTAATGCCCTGATGCGGTTCAATCTCACCGGTGCCAATACCAAGCTGGCCTTCTATTACCAGTACGATAAGCGGACTGCTGCTGAGCCAAACAATGTTGATTCCGCGGTAGCTTACTTCAACTTTAAAGACTACAATACCTATTTCTCATCAGGCTCTGCCAGTGCAAATGCTGTGACCCGCAATATTGCCGGTACACCGTACCAGACTGCGGTGAGTGGGACTACTCCGGATAATGAAGTATTCATCCAGAATACGCCTGGCTCTTATGCACGGATCAAGATCCCCGGATTGGCGACACTTGGCAACAGGGTAGTGCATCGCGCGGAACTGATCATGGAGCAGATCCATCAGCCGGTATATGACTCGATCTTCCCGCCGAAATACCTGTTCCTGGATGCGTATGATCCTGCTGTCTCTACCCAGTATAACCGCTTCATACCATACGACTTCACCTTTGACGTTCAGGGTAACCCTGCATTGGGTGCACTGGGTGTGGCCCCGCTGGATCAAAAGAACCCGGCCGGTGAGAACATCAAAGTATGGAAGTTCAACATCAGCCGTTATATCCAGAATGTGGTGAACCAAAGAGAACAGGCACTTGATCTGAGGCTCTATGCACCTTACTATATCTTCGGATATTACAAACCGACGCAGGCCGCAGTCAGTTCTCTGCAGCGTGTAACGGTCAACGCAACGGCCGGCGAAGGACGGGTGAGATTATATGGCGGAAATACAACCGCTCCGTCCACCAGCCCGCAAAGGATGCGTCTGCGTATAGTTTATTCCAAATTATAACGAAAAATCGGCCACTATTGAATTAAATGAGATCGGATGCTATATTTGCCCCGATTTTCATTTAACGAGGATCTCAATCTATTAACTCAAAGTTCATTTATGCCTTACCTTTTTACGTCTGAAAGTGTTTCCGAAGGTCACCCGGATAAAGTAGCTGACCAGATCTCTGACGCGCTCATTGATAACTTTCTTGCTTTTGACGCTCAGTCGAAAGTAGCTTGCGAAACCCTCGTTACTACCGGTCAGGTGGTCCTCGCAGGTGAAGTAAAATCAAAAGCATATCTGGACGTTCAGGAGATCGCACGTGGTGTGATCCGCAAGATCGGCTATACCAAAAGTGAATACATGTTCGAAGCAAATTCCTGCGGTATCCTTTCAGCTATTCACGAACAATCCGCTGATATCAATCAGGGCGTTGACCGTAAAAAGAAAGAAGAGCAGGGTGCCGGCGACCAGGGAATGATGTTCGGTTATGCAAGCAATGAGACTGAAGATTATATGCCACTGGCTCTCGATCTGGCTCACAAGATCCTGATCGAACTTGCCGCACTGCGCCGCGAAAATAAAGCGATCAAATACCTGCGCCCCGACGCAAAAAGCCAGGTTACACTTGAATATAACGACGATAACCAACCGGTAAGGATCGATGCGATCGTGGTTTCCACACAGCATGACGACTTTGATACTGAATCAAAGATGCTTGCCAAGATCAAAGACGATATCGTGAAGATCCTGATCCCACGCGTTAAATCGAAGTACAGGAAATACGCAAAACTGTTCAATGACAATATCAAGTATCACATCAATCCAACCGGTAAATTCGTGATCGGTGGACCACACGGTGATACAGGTCTGACAGGACGTAAGATCATTGTTGATACTTACGGTGGTAAAGGTGCTCACGGCGGTGGTGCATTCAGCGGTAAAGATCCTTCCAAAGTTGACCGTTCCGCTGCTTATGCAACACGTCACATTGCCAAAAACCTCGTTGCAGCAGGCGTTGCCAGCGAAGTCCTGGTACAGGTTTCTTACGCTATCGGCGTAGCCAAACCAACCAGCATCAACGTGAACACATACGGTACTGCAAATGTTGAGCTGACAGATGGTGAGATCGGCAAGATCGTGGAAGGCATCTTCGACATGCGCCCTTACTTCATCGAACAGCGCCTGAAATTGCGCAACCCGATCTACAGCGAAACTGCCGCTTACGGACACATGGGCCGCAAGCCTGAAGTTGTAGAAAAAACATTCAGTTCCCCGGACGGTAAAAAAGTAACCAAAAAGGTTGAGTTGTTTACCTGGGAAAAACTGGACTATGTTTCCAAAGTTAAAAAAGCATTCGGCTTAAAATAATCAGGAAGAATAAGTGGTGAAAGGGTTTAAAGAGTTTGGGCGACCGGCTTTTTGAACCCTTTGCCGTTGGAGGGGGGAGAAGTTTAAAAGTTTAATAGTTTAATAGTTTAACAGTTTAATAGTTTAATAGTTTAATGTTGATAGGTTCTGTGCTTACCTTAAACTATTAAACTTTTAAACTTCTTTCCCCTCTTCCTTAAAAACCGACAACATGAACGAGACTAGCCCATGGCAGATACTGGGAGAAAAGCAGGTGTATGACAATAACTGGATACAGGTAACAGAGTATGATGTACTGAATCCGGGTGGAGGCAAAGGGATCTATGGCAAGGTGCATTTTAAGAACCTGGCCATTGGCGTGATCGTGCTGGACGAGCAGGAGAATACATATCTGGTGGGACAGTTCCGTTTCCCGTTAAATGAATACAGCTGGGAAATACCGGAAGGTGGCGGGGCTATAGATACCGATCCTCTTGAGTCGGCAAAACGGGAATTGCTCGAAGAAACGGGCTTAAAAGCCAAGGAGTGGAGGCTTATTCTGAAAATGCATCTGTCCAATTCTGTATCGGATGAGTATGCATTGATCTTTCTTGCCACAGGCCTGGAACAATTTGAACCGATGCCCGAGGAAACAGAGCAACTGGTCATAAAGAAACTTCCGTTCGAAGAAGCCTGGAAAATGCAACAGGCCGGACAGATCACTGACTCCATGTCAGTGGCGGCGATCCAGCAGGTAAAACTGATGATGGCAGGATTGGTGTAAATGCAGGACCGCGGTCCGGTATCCGTCATTCGCGATCCTAACCCCATAAATCCCAACAATCCAACAAATCCCCGTTACCTTTGCCCCGTGAAAAATTTCCGCTCTCCCCAACGACCCAAAAAAAGCTCCCTGGTGATAGGTTTCCAGGCAGTGATCAATGCGCTCCGGACCGGACAGGCGCTGGACAGGATCTACCTTGATACAAGATCTCAGGGCAATGAAGTGAACGATATTAAGAAATTCGCCTCCCAGTCAGGTGTGCCGATCAACTATGTTCCGGCAGCAAAGCTGAATACCTTCAATGCAGGTGAACATGGCGGCTGTATCGCGCAGATCGCCAGAGTGCAGTACCAGGATCTTCAACAGATGATCTCACTGGTCGTAGAAAAAGGGGAAACCCCGCTTTTCCTCATCCTCGATGGCATTACGGATATCCGGAATATCGGCGGGATTGCGCGTACGGCCTATTGCTGCGGTGTACAGGCGATCATTATTCCTGAGAAAGGCGTAGGCGCGCTGAACGAAGATGCGATCCTGACCTCCGCAGGGGCTTTAGAAAAGCTTCCTGTCTGCCGGGTCAACAGCCTCGTTAAAGCTGTTGACGAATTGCACCTCAATGGCATCAAAGTCTATGGCAGCGAAATGACTGCCGCTATAAATATTGCAGATTGCGACCTCCGTGAACCCGCTGCCATCATCATGGGCGGTGAAGAGAACGGGATCCATCCGACCCTGCTGAAAGTGTGTGATGAGAAAGTAAAGATCCCGATGGCCACTGACTTCGAAAGCCTCAACGTTTCCGTTGCTACCGGAATGATCCTGTATGAAGTGATGCGGCAAAGGAGGTAGGGAAGTAGTTTAAAAGTTTAAAGGTTTAATAGTTTAAAAGTTTTAAAAGCTTCGCGCGAACTTTTAAACAGTGAGACCGTAGAACTTTTAAACTTTTAAACCGTAAAACTTTTAAACTTTTATGCTCAAACTCGTCGAATGCCCCCGCGATGCCATGCAGGGCTGGAAGCGCCAGATCCCGACCGCGCAAAAGATAGCGTATATTAATTCGCTGCTAAAAGTCGGCTTTGACACGATCGATTTCGGCAGCTTCGTTTCTCCCAAAGCCATTCCTCAAATGGCGGATACCAAAGAGGTGATCGGTGGGCTCGATCTTGATGGATCCGCCAGCAAATTACTTGCGATCATTGCCAATCCCCGTGGCGCTGAAGAAGCAAGTGTGTATGAGCAGATCTCCTTTCTTGGATTTCCCTTCTCGATATCAGAAACATTTCAGCATCGTAATACGAATTCTTCCATCGCCACTTCCTTTGAAAGGGTGGAAGAGATCCAGAACATCTGCATTAAGACCGGAAAGGAACTGGTGGTTTATATCTCCATGGGATTTGGAAACCCCTACGGTGACCCTTATTCAGAAGAGATCGTGTTCGAGTGGGTAAATAAACTGGTGGGGATAGATGTGCAGATCATCTCCCTGGCAGATACTGTCGGACTTGCTTCGCCTGAACAGGTAAAAGATATTACCGCCTATATGGTTGAATCTTTTCCCGGGATTGAACTGGGCGTTCATCTTCATTCAACACCCGCCAACTGGAAAGAAAAACTCAAAGCAGCCCTTTCCGCAGGCTGTAAACGTTTTGATGGAGCACTGAAAGGCATTGGAGGTTGCCCGATGGCAAACGATGAACTGGTGGGCAATATGAATACAGAATGGATGATCGACCACTTCGAAACCGAAGGGTTTACGCTCAACCTGGATGAAGAAGCCCTGGAAAAAAGCCTTGCCCTCGCCGCTGAGATCTTTATTTAGCAGAAGACATACTGTACCTTCTGTTGGTGACAATAAAATTTAAAGCGACCTGTTCGCGTTCATTCGCGGCCAGTCGCGGCCATTCGTGTTCATTCGTGTACTATGGAGTTTATGTTGAACCTTGATATCAAGCCTTTGCCGAAGCAGATCAGTTATCATGACAGGATCCTGCTGATCGGGTCATGTTTTACGGAACATATCGGTAACACACTTGCTGAGTTGAAATTCCCGGTAATGCAGAACCCCCATGGCATCCTCTTTGATCCGGCAAGTGTATGCAAAAGCCTGCTGCGCTATATCGAGAATAAAAAGTACACGCAGGAGGATCTTTTCTTTCTGAATGATGTATGGAACAGCTGGGAGCATCATTCCCGCTTTTCTCATCCCGATGCGGCAAAGAGCCTCGCGCTGATGAATGACGCCACTCAGAAAGCGCATGAGTTCCTGAAAAGCGCCAGCTGGATCATTGTTACGCTGGGCTCATCCTTTTCTTACCGCCTTACCGAAACGGGAGAGGGCAAGACCGGTGAAGGTGTTGCCAATTGTCATCGTGCACCGGGGCAGTGGTTCAGAAAGCACATGCTTGCCATTGACGAAACGATCACTCTTCTTGATACGATCTATTATAAGCTTCGCCGGTTCAATCCTGACCTCAATATTATTTTTACCGTAAGCCCGGTACGTCATATCCGTGATGGGGTAGTGGAGAATAACAGGAGCAAGGCCAGGCTGATAGAAGCAGTTCATCATATGGTCAACAAATTTGAAGGACAGCATTATTTCCCCGCATACGAACTGGTGATCGATGTGCTTCGCGATTATCGATTCTATGATATCGATATGGTGCATCCAAACTATGCGGCAACCAGCTTTGTGCTGGAGAAGTTTGCTGAAACCTGTATAGATGCACCCTCCAGGCAACTGATGCAGGAGGTAAAGAAGATTAGTATCGCGCGCAGGCATAAAGCCTTTCACCCTACCATACCCGCGCATCAGCAATTTCTTGCGTCTCACTATGAAAAAGTGAAGGGGTTGATGGAGAAGTATCCTTTTCTTGACTTTAGAGAGGAGGCGGCTTACTTTTCCGGGAAGCTGTAATGGGTCGGTTGGCGTAGGAGTATCGCAAAGGGCGCAAAGGGACCGCTAAGAGCGCAAAGAAGAACTTAGCGGCCAGCCTTCGCGGCCTTTGCGGTCCCTCTGCGCCCTTTGCGTAGCCCCCACGCCACTCAACTTTACCCGGGCCCCACCTCCAGACCGTCATCTCCAGCTCGTTTAGATAAATTAGTGTAGAAATGACACTTAAAATAAAATTACCTACATTTACGTGTTCCTTAAACATTAAAACCCTTTAATCAGCTTGCCTGTCATGACAAAAGACGCGTTACTCCAGGAATTCAAAACCCGCTATCAGCAAGAGCCTGAACACATTTTTTTTACACCGGGCCGGGTAAATTTAATTGGTGAACATATTGATTATAACGGAGGTAAAGTGATGCCCTGTGCGATCACATTGGGTACATACCTGGTTGTTTCCAGAAACACGGAGAAGAAGATCCGTTTGCAGTGTATCAATTTTCCAGAAACAGCGGACCTGCAGTTGCAGTCTTCCTATACAAAAACAGGGAAGGAGTGGTTCAATTATCCGCTTGGTGTGATCGATGAAATGTTGCAACGCGGCTATGAGTTATCTGGTCTGAATATGTTGTTCTATGGTGATCTGCCTATCGGCGCGGGGGTATCCTCTTCTGCATCGATCGAGGTATGTACCGGAACGGCGATCAGCCAGATCTTTGGTTTGAATATTCCTGGAGAAGAAATGGCTGTATTGGGAAAGAAGGTGGAGAATGAATTCATCGGCATGAACTGCGGTATTATGGATCAGTTTGCCGTTGCCATGGGAAGAAAGGATAAAGCCATCCTGCTGAACTGTGATACGCTGGAGTATGAGTATCTCAATTTCGAGATAGGTGATAATATACTTGTACTGATCAACAGCAATAAAGAAAGAAAGCTGACTGATTCAAAATATAATGAACGCTTTGCAGAATGCGGCAGGGCATTGAAGCTGTTGAAGCAGGTTGTCAAAGCGGAAAATCTTTGTGATATTTCTTCTGAAGAATTTCATAAAGCGAAGCATGTACTGAACGATGCCGTTCTTGAAAAACGTGCATTGCACGTGGTGACGGAAAACGAGCGTGTAAGCTTGTCAAAAGATGCATTGCTGAATGGCCGTCTTGAAGAATTTGGTCAGCTGATGTACGCGTCCCATGCCTCCTTAAAAGAGCTGTATGAAGTATCCGGTATTGAGCTGGACACCATTGTTGAATTCAGCAAAAGCTATCCGCATTGCATTGGTGCGCGGATGACGGGAGCCGGCTTCGGTGGTTGCGCGATTGCGCTCGTGAAGAAAGAGTACTTCAATGATTATGCTGAAAAGATCAAACCTTACTACAAAGAAAGAATCGGATACGAGCCCGGAGTATTCGCTTCGGAAATAGGAGATGGGGCGAGAGCGATCTAAGGAAAATTAAAAAGTCAAAATTAAAAAGTAAAAATATCAGGCATGAGTATCGAAACAACCCTCGATCCCGATACCTGATATTTTTACTTTTTACTTTTTAATTTTGACTTCTTACTTAATGTATCCTGTCTCCCCGCACTTCCATCGTCTCCATCACGTCTGCTTCGAAATCGAGCCATTCTTTCCATCTTTTCCGCACGATTTCTTTATCCATATAGGTTTCCGCGAGGTCAATGAACAGGGTGTAGTGACCCGCTTCGCTTTCCATAAAGCGCCTGTAGAAGTTCCGCAGGTATTCGTCTTCCAGTCCTTCGCTGAGGCGTTTAAATCGCTCACAGCTGCGTGCTTCGATCAGGGCCATTGTTAAGAGCTGGTCAAGGAACCTGTCTTCCCAGTTACCACCTTTCCGCTGAAATTCCAGCAGCTTATTCACATACAGGTCTTTCCGTTGTTTTCCCAGCTTCAGCTTCCGCTTATGCAGTTCTGCCAGCACCAGCCTGAAGTGGCCCCATTCTTCGGTGACGATCGGCGCCAGCTCTTTCACCAGTTTTTCTTTGTCGCTATACCGCGTGATGAGTGTGATACAGGTTGTTGCCGCTTTCTGCTCGCAAAAAGCATGGTCTGTCAATATATCTTCCAGTGATCTTTCTGCGAGGTTGATCCATCTCGGATCTGTGGGAAGTTGAAGCCCGAGGATGTTTTTGGTGTCTTGAGATAGGTCCATGAGGCGAAATTAAGCAGCGGATCTTTACTACCATTCGACGAACCAAAAAAACGATGGGCTGATGGCATATGGCCGTTGGCCGGGGGCGATAGCCAGGATCTGACACCCTTACTTTCTGAAAATTAAATACTTATAATTTCGTCCATTATAAAAAGAGTTCGAAATTTAAGCTGTAGCCGGCCAACGGCCCTTGGTCATCGGCCATCAAACAAACTGAAAGCCACTCCAAATAATTTGGACATTTCCCCATATTGCCGTACTTTTGCCGCCACAAAATTATAATAGGATACAACTAGGGTGACTCCTTAAAAAAATCAAAGATGCCTCTAACAAAAGAAAAAACAGCAGCTATTTTTACACAGTTTGGTGGATCAGCCGCTAATACAGGATCTATCGAAGGTCAAATCGCGCAACTGACTGAGCGTATCAGCCAGATCAGCGGACATCTTCAGCAGAACAAAAAAGACTTCTCTACTCATCGCGGTCTGATGCAACTGGTTGGTAAACGTAAACGTTTGCTGAACTACCTGCAAAAGCATAACCTGACAGGTTACCGCCAATTGATCGAGAAACTCGGAATCAGAAAATAAGACCTTACTGTTACTCCCGCAAGTGGAGTTGGGTAAGTCTTTAACCTGGGAGTTTTGATCAAATTCAAGGACAGGACTCTCTATATAACGATTATTCCCAACTTCTTACAGATGTTGGGAATAACTGTTTTTAGGAATGCCGTTTTTCGCGCTGTCTGTTTCAATTTTCATTACCAATTTTTCCAAATTTTATGTTACAACAACCAATACGCAAAACTTTCGATATAGGTGGTGGCCGTATGGTAACGATCGAGACTGGCCGTCTTGCACGCCAGGCTGACGGTGCCGTTACTGTTTCCATGGGTAACTGTATGATCCTCGCCACAGTGGTTGCCAATAAAGAGGCAAAAGAAGGACAAAGCTTTTTCCCGCTCACCGTGGATTACCAGGAGAAGTTCGCTTCTGCCGGCCGCATCCCCGGTTCATTCTTCAAACGAGAAGCACGTCTGAACGATTATGAGATCCTCACCAGCCGACTGATCGATCGCGCACTGCGCCCATTATTCCCCGATGATTATTTCTGTGAAGTACAGGTACTCGTATCACTGATCTCCAGTGATGTGGACGTACTGCCTGATGCAATGGCCTGTCTCGCTGCATCAGCCGCACTTGCAGTGTCTGATATTCCGATCAAAGAAGTTATTTCCGAAGTACGTGTAGCACGTGTGAATGGTGAATACATCATCAACCCATCCCGCAATGAACTCGAAGAGTCTGATCTCGAATTCATCGTAGCTGCCACTGAGAAGAACCTCATGATGGTGGAAGGTGAAGCAAACGAATGCAGCGAAGAGGACCTCGTGAAGGTGCTCGAAGTGGCGCATGAAGCGATCCGCATCCAGATCAAAGCACAACAGGAGCTCCGTGATCTGAAAGGTGTGGCTGGCAAACGTGACTACACAAAACCTGTTACCGATGAAGCCCTGGAGCAAAAAGTAACCGCTTTTGCAAAACAAAAGGTTTACGAAGTTGCAAAAGGCGCTTTGCCTAAACATGAGCGCAGCGATAAATTCGCGGCGATCAAAGAAGAGCTGATCGAATTCCTGAAAAGTGAATTACCAGAAGGCGAATCATTGCCTGATCAGACAAAGAAGCTCGCGTCTACTTACTACAGCGATCTCCAGTACTATGTGGTACGTGATATGATCCTTGATGAGAAAGTACGTCTCGATGGCCGTGGCCTGGAAGATGTTCGTGCACTGGATATGGAAGTAGATGTACTGCCTTCTCCGCACGGAGCGTCTTTGTTCACCAGAGGTGAAACCCAATCACTCACTACAGTTACCCTGGGTACTGCCCTGGATGAGCTGCTGGTGGAAAGCGCTGCTAAATCTTATGATTCTAAATTCTTCCTGCATTATAACTTCCCTCCGTTCTCAACAGGTGAGGTGAAAATGATGCGCGGTCAGAGCCGTCGTGAAGTTGGTCATGGCGCCCTTGCGATGCGTTCACTGAAACAGATGATGCCGACAGGTGATTTCGCTTACACTGTACGTGTAGTGAGTGATATCCTTGAATCAAACGGTTCATCATCTATGGCAACTGTTTGTGCGGGTTCTCTTGCACTGATGGACGCTGGTGTACCTATTCCTCACCACGTTTCCGGTGTGGCCATGGGATTGATCACCAAAGGTGATAAATATGCGATCCTTACTGATATCCTTGGTGATGAAGATCACCTGGGTGATATGGACTTTAAAGTAACCGGTACCCGTAATGGTATTTGCGGTGTGCAGATGGACATTAAAGTGGATGGTCTGAAAATGGAAGTAATGGCACAAGCCCTTCAACAGGCAAAACGTGGCCGTCTTCACATCCTGGACGCAATGTATGAGTGCATTCCTGCGGCCCGTGCCGAGGTGAAACCGCATTCTCCGCGTATGGTGAAACTGTACATTGAGCGTGAGTTCATTGGTGCGGTGATCGGACCAGGTGGTAAAGTGATCCAGGAAATGCAGCGTGAGACAGGTACTACGATCAATATCGAGGAAGTGAACAATATGGGTGAAGTAAGCATCTTCGGCGTAGCGAAAGAAGGTGTTGACAAAGCCCAGGCATGGATCAAAGGTATCGTTGCCGTTCCTGAAGTAGGAGAGGTGTACGATTCAGTGGTGAAATCAGTTGTTCCTTTCGGAGCCTTTGTAGAGTTCCTGCCAGGTAAACAAGGATTGGTTCACATCAGTGAGATCAGCTGGAAGCGTCTCGAAACACTGGAAGGTGTGGTAAGAGAAGGAGACACTTTCAAAGTAAAACTGATCGGTACAGATCCGAAGTCAGGTAAGTTCAAGCTTTCCCGTAAAGCACTGATCCCAAAACCTGAGTTCAAGCCAAGAGAAGATCAGCAAAGAACACCTCCTCAGGGAGAGTAAGAGCGATAAGTAAAAATTTAAAAGTCAAAAGTAAAAATTAAAAAACGCGAAAGCAGGTACAAACTGCTGACGTTTTTTACTTTTTACTTTTGACTTTTTAATTTAAGTTAATTAACAAAAGAAACAATTCCCGTTTATGAGTAAATATCTCCAGATAACATTTAGACCGATAGATACGGAGAAGGCAGAGCTTCTTATGGCTGCATTAAGTGCCGCAAATTTTGAAGGATTCGAAGAAGAGGATGAAACATTGAAAGCTTTCATCAAAGAAGAAGAATGTGATCTGGAGGAGCTGAACGTCATTGCGGAGGCAAATGATATGACCTTCGGCATGTCAGTGATCGAGGAAACGAACTGGAATGCGGTATGGGAATCGAATTTCGATCCGGTGGTGGTGGATGATTTTGTAGCAGTGCGTGCGTCATTCCATGAGCCGATCCCTGGTGTGGAGTATGAGATCGTGATCACACCGAAGATGAGCTTTGGTACGGGGCATCATGCCACTACTTTCATGATGATGCAGCAGATGCGTGAGATCGGCTTCAATGGAAAGAAGGTCTTTGATTTTGGAACAGGTACGGGCGTACTGGCTATTCTGGCGGCCAAACTGGGAGCAACGGAGATTGTTGCCATCGATAATGACGACTGGAGCATTGAAAATGCGCGGGAGAATAAGGAGAACAACGGAACCGACGCGATCCGACTCGCTAAAGCGGACAGCGCGGCAGATCAGGGGAAGTTCGATATCATCCTCGCGAATATCAATAAAAATGTGATCCTTGATAATATGGCTGTGCTGAAAGACCAGCTGGAGCCGGGGGGCATATTGTTACTGAGCGGGTTGCTGATCCAGGATGAGGAGGATATCAGGGCTGCCGCCGGAAAATACGGTCTGAACGTCGTTTCCCGCAAGGAAAAACACAACTGGTTGTGTCTAAGTACTTCATATTGAGAAAAACAATATTTTGTGTTAAATTAACGTTACCAACCAGACGTTTTTTTCCTTAATTTCGAATTTCAACTTCAACCCAGTTTTCTATGAACGAACTATTGATGATAGTTCTCGCCTATCTCATTGGATCCATACCCACTTCCGTATGGGTCAGCCGTTATTTCTTCAATATCGACATCAGGGAATATGGTAGTGGCAATGCCGGAGCTACCAATACCTACCGCGTGCTGGGCCCTAAATGGGGTACCATCGTGATGGTGACTGATATGCTGAAAGGAATGCTTGCTGTTAAACTTGCTTTATTACTTCCGGATTATGCTGACAGTGATATCCGCTTCACCAATCTCCAGATCGGACTGGGGCTTGCTGCGGTAGTTGGGCATATATTCCCCATCTGGGCAGATTTCCGTGGTGGTAAAGGTGTGGCTACTCTTTTCGGACTGGTAGTCGGCATCTCTCCGTGGACAGCTCTTTCCTGCTCAGGTGTATTCCTATTGGTGCTATTCCTGACGCGCTTTGTATCATTAAGCTCCATTCTTGCCAGCGTTGCATTTCCTATATTCATCCTTGTTGTGTTCAACGTGGATAATAATATCTACCGGGTATTTGCGATTGCTGTTGCCCTGATGGTGGTATTGACACACCAGAAAAATATTGGTCGCCTTTTAAAGGGTAACGAAAGCAAAGTTCCGATCCTGAAACATCGCGATCGTCGGCGTGAACGGCGTAGACAGAGTGTGGGGGAGTAAGGAGAAAGTAAAAATTCAAAAGTAAAAATTAAAAAGCTTTATAGCAGGGATTGCATCCCGGTTATGAAGCTTTTTAATTTTTACTTTTGAATTTTTACTTTTTACTTTTGACATCTGCCACAATTTGGTACAATGCTTGGCTTTTAGATATTTTAAACTCAAAACTATGACGCGGATACTTCTTTCTGCATTTTTGGCGGCTGCCATCTTTATTTCCTGCAGCCAGAACGCCCTTACGGGTAAGAGCCAGTTCACCTTATTACCGGAATCTGAGTTGCAGGCGATGGCCACTCAGGAATACACGACCTTCCTTTCATCGAATAAAGTGGTGGCGCCGACTGCCAACCGTGATGCTGAGATGGTGAAAAGAGTAGGGCAGCGGATCGTTGCTGCCGTAAACAGCTATTACCAGGAAAAAGGACTGGCGGATAAGCTCACTGGATATAAGTGGGAATACAATCTTGTGAATGATGCTGCAGTGAACGCCTGGTGTATGCCTGGCGGAAAGATCGTTGTGTATACAGGTCTGTTGCCCATCACCCAGAATGAAGCCGCACTGGCGGTAGTAATGGGACATGAAGTATGTCATGCGCTGTTACAGCATGGTAACCAGCGGATGAGTCAGCAAATGGGCGTACAGGCTGTCGGACAGGGGCTGGCACTTGCATTATCGCAGAAACCTGCCGCGACGCAGAGCCTGTTTATGGCTGCATTTGGGGCCGGTTCCCAGGTTGGGGTAATGTTGCCCTTCTCGCGCAAAAACGAGCTGGAAGCGGACGATTGGGGCCTTAAATTCGCCGCTATGGCAGGCTACAACCCAAGGGAAGCTATTCCTTTGTGGGAACGTATGGAAAAAGCGGGTGGCGGATCAAAACCTCCTGAGTTTTTGAGTACCCACCCTTCAGAAGGCAACCGTATCGCACAGCTGGAAAAGCTAATGCCGGAGGCATTGAAGTACTATAAGCCGGTTGGTAATTAAGGTTGGCTGTCGGTTGTTGGCGGCGTATCGTTCACCGTTGTCCGTGGACCATTGTAAGGGTTAGCATTGGATGTGACTACTGTCTGAAGCGAGATTGGTGTAACAATTTTTCATTCTAATTAGGTTTTAATCGATATAAAAAAGGAACCGCTGTTATGCAGCGGTTCCTTTTTTATATGAAATATTTATCACCTGTATAATGCACAATTACCGGTGACTTGCTTCGGGAGCCTGGATAAAAGTACATCGCCAAGTGGGTGAAAAACCGGTCAACGGACAACCGGCAACGGACAACGAAGTCCCTCAAACCCGCCACAGTCTTCATTTTTCTTCGCCTTCCGCTTCCATTGCCGGCATTTTTGCTTATCTTTGCCATCCCTGCAAATGAGAACGCTGACAATTAGCATCTCCCACAGACGGGGGTGCATTGCCAGAAACCCCTTAAAAATCGATTCAAAGTATGTTACCAACAGTTTTTGAAAAGTTACAACTGGCAGACGAGAAGAATCTATTAATCCAGGGTTTGCCCTCCTCAATCGAAAAACAATTCAGCAAACTTTCTTTCGCCAAAAACATGACTCCGCTTCTGAAGAACCGGAAGATTGACTTTGCATTGGTATTTGCCGTGAATGAAAATCAGCTGAACGGGATTTTGAAAGATGTGATGCCCTCTTTAAAAGATGATTCGAAATTCTGGGTGGCCTACCCAAAGCAAACTTCTAAGATCGTTACCGATCTTAACCGTGATTGCAGCTGGAACAGGTTGACCTGCGAAGGATACGAAAGTATCGAGCGCGTTGAGCTGGATCATGTCTGGAGCGCGATGCGCTTTGTTAGAGGCGAAGAAACAAGGGAAGTAGAGATCCCGGTTCGCAAAAGGCAGGCGACTGCAGTAGCAGAGTAAGGTTCTTGATTAAATGTATTGAAGGTTCAGCAGAAATGCTGAACCTTTTTTGTGGCTAAGAAGGAAGGAACGGGGAAAAAGAGATTTTAAAAGAACAGACCATGGGATATTTGAATGTTGAAATCAAAGCGAAATGCGCTGATGCGGCGTTTGTAAGAGAATATTTGATCGGAAGGGGCGCAGCGTTCAGAGGAACGGATCACCAGACGGATACGTATTTTAATGTGCCGAATGGGAGGCTGAAGCTGAGAGAAGGCAATATCGAAAACAACCTGATCTATTATGAAAGAACAAATCAGGCGGGTCCGAAGCATTCGGATTTCGAATTGGTGAAAGTGCCGGACGCGGGGAAGTTGAAAGAGGTGCTGGCTAAGTCAAATGGAGTGAAGGTTGTGGTGGAGAAAAAACGGGAGATTTATTATATAAAAAATGTGAAATTCCATATCGATGAGGTACCGGGATTGGGACATTTTATGGAGATAGAAGCAGGAAATATCGGCGTGGATTTATCTGCTGCGGAGTTGAGAAATCAATGCGATCATTATATGCAAGAGCTCGGGGTAAGGGAAGATGATCTGATTGAAGTTTCATACAGCGATTTGCTGCTTCATAAGTAAAATATGGGCAGCAATTTTTTTAATAGAATATGAATATCAAACTGAAAAATTGGCTATCATTAGTTGGGTTTATTCTTTTTATACTTGCAATATTGTTTGGCGGACCTGCAATGACAAGGTGGTTGAACAACAAATACAAGCAACGCATTGATCGGAATGGAGAATTTTTAAAAGCCGTAGTGACACGTCGGAAAACTTTCAAAGGAAGACTCGTTTATTTCTCGTATTCATTCAATGGCACAAACTATGAGAACAGAGAACAGAATGATTGTCTCTTTGATTTATTGAATAAAGGTGACACCATTCTGATTAAAGTGGACATTACAGAGCCAGAGAATTCTTACGTGGTTATGCCGGATTGTAATGATCACGAAGAATAAAAAGAATGGACCGCTTAGATCCTCAAGATTACAATCCTGAAGATTCAATTCATAGTAGTTAAATTACCTTTTAGTAATCAATGACTACAAACCACCGCTACAGGCCGGCATTTTTCAATTTTTACTTTTGAATTTTTACTTAATCACCACTGCCCCCATATTCCTCGTCAGCTCGATCTCCATCTTTTTGAGATGTTCATGTGTCTGGTGAAGCATGTAAAGTTCTTCGGTTGTATGCGGTTTTTCGAGATCGGCCTGGTTTTCGAGCAACATGCGTTTGATCTTGCGCAGTTTCAGGTACATAATGGCAGAATCCACTTCTACATCGGAGCGGTCTTCGTCGATCTTCAGAAAGTTGTTCAGTTCCGCCTCATTGTCTTTGCGCATAGCGCGCATAAAGTCTTCATAGCTTTGCTGGAACAGGCTTTGCTGAAACCCGCTGTTCTGGCTGAATTCGCTTTTCCATCTGTCACTCTGATCATGGGGGAAGTTGAGTAATGAAACAGCCAGGGTGCTCAGTTTTGTATCCGGGTGATAAATGAAATAGTTCTTTGTGGCGAGTTCGGGGGTTGATTGCATCAGTTCTTTAAAAGCCGCGATCAGCAGGATGACCTCTGCATTATCGATCAGTGATTCATCCGGAATTTCTTCAAGGATGTATTCTGCGATCAGTTTTTTATCATTCCATTTTTTGACGCCATGTTCGATCAGGATGCGTGCTACTTCACGTTCTTGCAATTCGTCTTTGAACAAGAGGTTGAACGTTGCATCATCATAGTTGGTCGCCTCTGCCTGTTTTGCGTTTTCCTCATGTGCTCTTGCTTCTTCAAAAGGCATCTTCCGCTCCTGTGTGGCAATACGGTCGCGGATAAATTTATTTACAAGGGAGTGAAGGCCTGTTTCTTCGATCTTCAGGATCTCCGCTGTTTGCTTGATGTAGTCCTGCTGTTTGGTGAAATCTTCCGCTTTATTGATCTTTGAAATGGTCTCCGCCATTTTATTGACCACGTCTGCTTTCTTAATTGAATCCCCGCCCGCGTCTTTCAGTGCTACTTCAAGTTGAAAGAGGATGAAGTCTTTCTTATTCTCATTGACAAACTGGGTGAATTTTGAGGCGCCCACTTTGTTAACATAGCTGTCAGGGTCTTCTCCGTCGGGGATCAGTACAAGCTTTACGTTCAATCCTTCTTCGAGTGCAAGATCGAGTCCGCGCAAAGCAGCTTTGATACCGGCATTATCACCATCGTAAACGATCGTGAGGTTGTTGGTATATTTTTTTACGAGACGCAACTGATCAGGGGTTAGTGAGGTACCGCCCGATGCAACCACATTTTCAATACCTGCCTGGTGCAGGGAGATCACGTCTGTATAACCTTCTACCAGCAGGCACTCATCCGCCTTATCTATGGCTGTGCGTGCAAAATATGATCCGTAGAGAATGCGGCTTTTGAGATAGATCTCATTTTCCGGAGAGTTGATGTACTTAGGTGCCCGGTCATTCTTTTTTAGTATCCTCGCCCCAAAGCCCAATACTTTCCCGCTGTGATTATGGATAGGAAATATAACGCGGCCACGATAGTTATCCATTAACTGGTCGTTGCGGTTGGCAACAAGTCCTGTCTTGACCAGCAGTTCTGCTGTATACTGTTTCGATAATGCTTCTTTGGTAAATGCATCTCTTCGTTCAGGGGAATAGCCGAGTTGAAATTTGCGAATGATCTCTTCGCGGAATCCTCTTTCTTTGAAATAGGCGAGGCCAATGTCCTGGCCTTCCTCTGTATTGAAAAGCTGGTCGGCAAAGAACTGTTGCGCAAATCCGTTAATGATGAACAGGCTGTCCGCTGTCTGGTATTGCTGCCGTTGCTGATCGCTTACAAAAGTTTCTTCGATCTCGACGCCGTACCTGTTTGCGAGCCATTTCAGGGCATCGACATAGCTGTACTTTTCATGCTCCATGACGAAGCTGATGCTGTTACCACTTTTACCGCAGCCAAAGCACTTGTAAATCTCTTTTCCCGGGGAAACAATGAAAGAGGGCGTTTTTTCATTGTGGAAAGGGCAGAGCCCAAGGTAATTACTACCTCTTTTCTTCAATTTTACAAATTCTCCCACAATATCAAGAATATCAATGCGTCCGAGAATCTGCTGTATGGTTTGCTGGGAGATCATGGGTCTGCAAATATAGGAAACGCTGGTCGAGTTAGACAGGTATTCGTCGTTGACCGTTGACCGTTGTCCGTTGACCGATGTCCGTTGTCCGTTGTCCGATGTCCGATGGCCGATTACAGTCTAAAAATGCCAAAGATTCTATGTATCTAATTGTCAATAGTTAAGTTAACCGTGTTATAGCTGTCTTTGAGTAGCATTATTGTTGTCATTGTCCATTTGATCATCGGCCATCGGACAACGGACAACGGTCAACGGTCAACGACCATTCGTCCCTCGTCTCCCAGAGTGTGCAAAAAAGCTCAACGCATTTTCCAAAAAACAGTCCTACCTTAGAATACCATCCAACACCCCAGGATTTAGTTCGTAGAGTTAAACCCATTTATTTACTCTTAAAATTGATTTCCATGGTTACGGTAGAAACTTCACAGCTTATTGCAGAGTGCAACAACTGGAGAGATGCACTCCGCCAACATCGCGAAGAACTTACACATGAGAAGAATGAATTGCAAAAAATGTGTTCCCGCGAACTCTCCAAAGATCAGTGCCAGGATGTAGAGCGACTGAACAACCAGGTTCATATCCAGCTCATCAACATTCATGATCTCCGGCACGCTATCAAATCACACGCCCGCATGATCGACTACGAAATGAATGTATTCAATGGTCAGATCCGGGAAGAAACCATTCACTTGCATGAGATCCTTTTCGAGCAGGTACAGTCACTGGACGGAACCCTGCAGGAACTCCAGATCGAGTTCAGCCGCTTTCTAAGTGTTACAACCTGATTACAGCTCCTTCATCAAGGAGCTTTTTGCTGATCATATCCAGGCATCAATGCCTGGCGGCACTATTCCTTTCTCAAATTGATAGATACAAGCTGATCTGCAGACGTTCTTCACGGCATTATTTCTGGCAGTTGTTTAATGCAACGGGCTCCAATACTCACCTTTTTGCTTACCATAAAAAGTATTGTTATGCCAGAGTTTGATACTTTACACGTAAAAAATATTGTCTTGCTTGGCCATGCCGGCTCTGGTAAGACAACATTAGCGGAATGCATGCTGTTCGAAGCAGGCATTATTAACCGCAAAGGAAATATTTCAGAGAAAAATACGACGGGGGATTATCATGAACTGGAACGGGAACGGGGTAATTCCATTTTCAGCAAACTGTTGCATGTAAAATGGCGCGGTTATAAGATCAATATCATTGATACGCCCGGTTATGACGATTTTTCCGGCGAAGTGATCGCCGCACTGCGGGTGGCAGATACAGGTGTAATGATGTTGAATGCGGTAATGGGAGTGGAAGTGAGCACGGATATCATCTGGGATTATACAGAAAAGTTCCGAACTCCCATGATCTTTGCGGTTAATAAACTGGATGACGATAACGCCGATTTCGATAAAACGGTACGCGAGGCAAAGGCGAATTTCGGCAGTAAAGTCGTAATGGTACAGTATCCGCGGCAAACGGGCGCGGGCTTCCACGAGATCATTGATGTGTTGAGGATGACAATGTATAAGTTTCATGATGCAGGGGGCAAGCCGGACAAGCTTCCTATTCCTGACGATGAAAAGGAAAAGGCTGATCTTCTGCATAAGGAACTGGTGGAAGCTGTGGCGGGCAATGATGAAGCTCTTATGGAGAAATATTTCGATAAGGGAGAACTGGATGAGGATGATATGAAGAATGGGTTAAAGAGAGCGATGATCGGTCATGATCTTTTCCCGTTGTTCTGCTTATCGGCGGAGCGCAATATGGGCAGCGGGCGATTGATGGGATTCATCGATAATGTATGTCCGAGTGCCAACGAAATGCCTGCACAGGTTACAAAAAAAGGTGACCGGTTACCTTGTGATGCGAATGGCCCGGCTTGTTTATTCATTTACAAAACAGTCAGTGAGCCACATGTCGGGGAGCTTTCCTTTTTTAAGATCTATTCAGGGGTGGTGAAGTCGGGAATGGATCTTGAAAACGAAACAACCGGTGTATCTGAAAAGATCAGTCAGTTGTTTTTAATAGAGGGAAATAAACGTACGGCGGTAAATGAACTGGTAGCGGGAGATATCGGCGCTACCCTGAAGTTGAAGAATACGCATGTCAACAATACGCTTCATGCAAAAGGCAGCAACTATGAGTTGCCTCCTATTGAGTTTCCTTCGCCGAATATGACTGTTGCGATAGAAACGTTGAAGAAAGGAGAAGAGGAGAAGCTTTCGCAGGCCTTGCATCAGTTGCGCGAAGAAGATCCTACCATCCATGTCGAAGTGTCATCGGAATTAAAACAAACCCTGATCCATTGCCAGGGTGATATGCATCTGGCGGTAGCCAAATGGAAGATCGGGCATAATCACAAGCTGGACGTCAGGTTCATCAAACCCCGTATTCCTTACCGTGAGACGATCCGCAAATCTGCGGAAGGCAGTTACCGGCATAAGAAGCAAAGCGGAGGATCTGGTCAGTTTGCGGAAGTATTGCTTCGCATAGAGCCGTGGTATGAGGGGATGCCTGAGCCGAAGGATCTGACTGTACGGGTGCGGGATAACTACGATCTCGATTGGGGCGGGCGGCTTGTTTTTTACAACTGTATTGTTGGCGGTGCCATTGATACGAGGTTCCTGCCATCTGTTTTAAAAGGTGTGATGGA
Source organism: Terrimonas ginsenosidimutans (assembly GCF_022012415.1). Classification (GTDB taxonomy): domain Bacteria; phylum Bacteroidota; class Bacteroidia; order Chitinophagales; family Chitinophagaceae; genus Terrimonas_A; species Terrimonas_A ginsenosidimutans. The sequence goes on along the minus strand of NZ_JAKLTR010000014.1, from coordinate 123,615 downwards.
AAAGATGCATAATGGTCCGTTGACAGGAGCTTATGCGAGAGATATCCGTGTATGTGTGCATGATGGCAAAATGCACCCCGTGGATAGTAATGATATCTCATTCAAGATCGCGGGGTTGCAGGCATTCAGGCAGGCATTTCAACAAGCCGATCCCCAGATCCTTGAACCCGTATATGTGGTGGAGGTATTGTGCCCGGATGAACTGACGGGGGCTGTGATGGGTGATCTGCAAAGCAGGCGCGCTATTGTTGAGGGAATGGACAATGAACGTCATTTCAGGAAGATCACGGCAAAGGTTCCGCTTGCTGAAATGGACGGATATTCATCGGCGTTGCGGTCGCTGACACAGGGAAAGGCGAAGTTTAACATGCGGTTTGCTTCTTATGAGCCAGTGCCGGGTGATCTTCAGCGCCGGTTGATTACGGATTATAACGCAACGGCGAAGGAGGAGTATGCCTGACAGGCTATGGCGCAGAAGTATTGCAATGAAAGCAGGGAATGGCAGAGAACGCAAAGTGGCCGTTTCCGGAATTGATCTTGTTGAGCTCTGTGGGTTCATTGCGATACTGCTCCGCCACATCAAATGATAAAACTTATATTCTACTTCACAAAGCCGACATCCATTACGGCTGAGTACATCTTTGAACGTTGGTAGATCGATGCTCTTTCCTTTAATCGTCTCACGTTTCTGAATCCTGCCAGCCCGGCCCATTTTTCAAGCGCATTAAAGTTGACAGGGAAGGGAACCCATCTGTTGGCTGTATCTGTGTCATATTCGACAATGATGAGTCTTGCGTTTTCTTTCAGTGCCGGTGTAAGTACTTGCGCAAAGCTATCACGGTTCCTGATGTAATGGAGCGCATTAGCCATGATGATACCGTCGAGAGGGGGCAGGGGAGGAAGGGTTGTAAAGTCTTGTTGTATAGTTTCAATCTTTACACCATGATATTCCTGTGGAAGAAACTGCAGACTGTCGGCATCCCTGTCTATCGAATAAATGTTGCTTTTTGGCGGCAACAGACTGGCCAGTGCAAGAGAAAATATTCCTTTGCCGCAGCCAAGGTCGGCCCAGGTTTGAGGAGTATTACTGATCCAGCCAGCTGGCTCAAGCATGGAAATGGCTTCGGACGGTTGCATAGGCAGTATATTGATAAAGCCGGGTGTTGATCGTTCTGGCGTTCCGGCTGCTACTGTTTACATAAATATAAAAAATCCTGCCACATTCTCTAAAGGCATTATAAAATAAAAGCCGCTACGTGAGCGGCTTTTATTTTATGAAGTGATCATCAGGTAAAGCTGACGCATTCTTTCAGCTCTTTCTCTGTATAAGAGAGTTTATATTGCTTTAATACATCATCGGGTATACCATTCCATTTATTAGGGGTATTTCCCGCATAGCCGAGGTCTTTAACACCGATCGCAGAAGTGTAGAATCCGGTCATAGTGAGGTTTCTCATCAGTGAGAAGAAGGTAACACCCTGTTTCATATTTGCTTTCGCCTTATTGGGATAGGCGATCGCATCAACTATTTCGATCTGCTGCTGTGAAGAACAATCTTTAAATGCTTTTTCAAAGCGTTTAAAGCATTGCATATCGAGCCAGCGGAGTCCTCCTTTCATCGGGATCTGGTGCTCCGGCATATCTTTCACAATAAATTCAATAAAGTCAGGCACCTTCGCATCGGAAGCACTGCCACTCACCTCATCTTTAGGGATAATGATATCGCCTAAAACTGTCAGCGTAGCCATCTCATGGTCACTGAAAAACTTTTCCTGTGCCAGCAAGCTTTTTTCATACTTCAGTTCTTCAGCATTCCGGTCAAGATTGAACTTCGGCTCGCCAGTTGCCGGGGTGTCTGCCTTCTTCTCTTCGCCCGGCTTGCATCCGGTGGCGATCGCTCCACCGGCAAGTGCGCTGGTGGCAATGAGTTTGAGGGATTTTCTCCGATCCATAAATACACGAATAGTTCACGAATGGCCGCGGATGTTCGCGAATAGGGGCCTAAGTTCGTGAGTTGTTTATATAATTTATTTTATGTCCTTTTTATATCTGCATCAGTTCAAAAGATGATCCTGGCCGTTAGGAATGTATTCGCGGACATTCGCGGCCATTAGTGATGCATTCGCCTTACAGGTTATTTTTTTTCAGCTCATCAATAATATACTCACTTGCTCTCATAGACAACGCCAGGATTGTCCATGTGATATTCTTATCAGCTTGTGATACGAACTGGCCGCCATCGACACAGAACAGGTTTTTGCAATCATGTGCCTGGCTCCATTTGTTGAGGGCTGATTTTTTCGGATCGTTGCCCATTCTCACAGTGCCGGCTTCGTGGATGATCTCGCCGGGTTTGGAGATGCCCCAGTTGTTCTTTTCATCATCATCCCCACCCCAGGTGATCACAGCACCCATATTGTGCATGATCTCCTTGAATGTTTCCTTCATGTGTTTGGCTTGTTTGATCTCGTGCTCGCTCCATTTAACGTTGAAGCGGAGTACAGGGATGCCGTATTTATCCACCACGTTGGGATCGATCTCACAGTAGTTTGTTTCAACCGGGATCGCTTCTCCGCGCCCAGCCATGCCAACGCCAGCGCCGTAGAAATAGCGGTTATCTTCTTTTAAGGAAGCTCCATAACCGCCGGCTTCTTTTTGTTTTCCCTTTACAAGGTATTTTCCATTGAGGTTTTCGATGCCCCAGTTGAATCCATAAGCAGGCTGACCCATACCACCCCAGTATTCGATATGATAACCGCGGGCGAAATCGAGCTTCTTGTTATCAAGCCACCATGGTGAGTAAACGTGCATACCGCCAACACCATCTTCGTTGTAGCGTTTGCGATCGAATAGTTGCGGCAATACGCCACCAAGTGCGGCACCAGTGGAATCATGCAGGTATTTTCCCACCACATTGCTGTTGTTGGCAAGACCGTTTGCATGGCGTTGTGATTTTGAGTTCAGCAGCAGCCGTGATGATTCACAGGCGCTGGCTGCCAGGATCACCACACGGCCTTCCACCTGGTATTCCTGCATATCATCCTTCAATACGTAGGAGACACCGGTAGCCAGGCCTTCCCGGTTGGTCAGTACTTCTCTTGCCATTGCATTAGAAACCACGTCGATATTACCGGTTTTCATAGCCGGATAGATCAGTACGTTAGGAGAGGAGAAGTCTGCTTTATAGTAACTGCAATTACGGCCGCATTGTCCGCAGAATGCACATTCACCACGCTCGTCATTCAGTTTTTGTGTGAGGATGGAAAGACGGGAAGGGATCACCTTAACGCCTGCCTGTGTGGCTGCATTCTTCAGGAATAGTTCATGCAGACGTGGCTTTGGCGGTTTCATGAAAATCCCGTCAGGATCATTTTCCAGTCCTTCGTTCGTTCCGAATATGCCGATGAGTTTGTCTACGCGGTCGTAGAATGGTTTTACGTCTTCATACCCGATCGGCCAATCGTCACCCAGGCCGTCGATACTTCTTCTTTTAAAATCTTTTGGCCCGAAGCGAAGCGAGATCCTTCCCCAGTGATTGGTTCTTCCGCCGAGCATACGTGCGCGCCACCAATCCCATTCAGTACCGGGAGCTTTGGTGAAAGGCTCACCTTCCAAGCTCCAGCCGCCATAGCAGGCATCGAAATCGCCAAAGGGCCGCATTTTTGTGGAAGCGCCTCTCCGGGGAGAGTCCCACGGGTTTTTAAATTGCGTGACATTCTTTTGAGGATCATACATAGGGCCGGCTTCAACGATACATACTTTCAGGCCCGCATGTGCTAAAATATATGCAGCCATACCGCCGCCGGCTCCGGAGCCGACAATTACCGCGTCATATTTCTTTGGCTGCTTCTTAACCTGGAAATCTCCCATACTTGTGTTGTTAGTGGTCTAAAATCAGTGACCAATTTACAGGAATAATTCAAAATGGAAAGTTTTCATTTTAGCCCAATCGGAGGCTCCGCAGGCATGTCTTCCAGGTTAAAGGATTACTAAATTTTAATCAGCGCAGCCGGAGCATAGCGGAAGTAATGATACGGGGAGATGCGGGACATACAACTATGGTAAATTGTCATATTCCGCCATGTTACTCTTACGCCTTGCAGTGTTCGTGTAGGTTGCACACATTTCCGGAAAAAACTCTATTTTAGCTCATTGCCATAATCCTCAAATCATTCTTTCATGAAACAGGCCTTGATGCTCGCAAGTTTTCTGATCCCTTTTTTCTCCGCTAATTCACAGGTTAAATCCGTCACAGATTATGATTCCTATCCGGTGTATACAGGAAGGGACCTGGGACTGACATATACGAAAACGCAGTCATCTTTCAAAGTATGGGCACCCACTGCAACGGCTCTTAAGCTTCGCCTGTACAAGGCTGGTGCGGGTGGTGAAGCTGTTGCGACCCACGATATGAAGAAGGATAAAGAGGGCACCTGGCTGATCGAGGTCAAAGGCGATCAGCATGGGCGTTACTATACCTTCAGTGCGATGATCGATGGAAAATGGATGGATGAAGTGCCGGATCCTTATGCAAAAGCCACTGGTATAAATGGCAAGCGTGGAATGGTCATCGAGCTGCCGCGTACCAACCCCGCGGGATGGTTGCAGGATAAAAGTACTGCACTGACCAGTCCTGTTGATGCGGTGATATACGAACTGCATGTACGCGATGCCAGCATTGCTGCAAGCTCCGGTATTAAGGCAAAGGGGAAATTTTTGGGGCTGACAGAAACAGGAACAACGAACTCCGCAGGTCTTTCAACCGGTCTTGATCACTTTAAAGAAATGGGGGTAACACATATTCACCTGTTACCATTTTTCGATTATAATTCAGTAGACGAGACACAACCCGATCAGAAGTATAACTGGGGCTATGATCCGCTGAACTATAACGTACCCGAGGGATCGTATGCAACAGATGCGGCCGATGGAGCCAGGAGGATAAAAGAGTTTAAAGAATTGGTGAAGGTATTTCATGCAAATGGGTTAAAGGTGGTGATGGATGTGGTATATAATCATACGGGATTGACAAATAATTCCAATTTCAACCAGCTGGTGCCCGGTTATTATTACAGGCACACGGCAGACGGAAAATTGTCTGATGCAACGGCCTGTGGAAATGAAACGGCGAGTGAACGCGCGATGATGCGAAAGTTCATCATTGAATCGATGGCTTACTGGGTAAATGAATATCATATTGATGGTTTTCGTGTAGACCTGATGGGAGTGCATGATATTACGACGATGAATCTTGCATCGCGCGAGTTGAATAAGATCAAGCCTGGTATACTTCTTTATGGAGAAGGGTGGACAGCAGGCAGTTCTCCATTACCGGATTCAGCAAGAGCATTAAAGAAGAATGTCGCGAAGCTTGAAAAGATCGCTGTTTTCAGTGATGATATCAGGGATGGGATCAAAGGCAGTGTATTTGATCACGAGGACCGTGGCTTTGTAAGCGGCAAGCCTGGTATGGAAGAGAGTATCAAATTCGGTATTGTAGCGGCGTTGCAGCATCCGCAGATCGATTACAGTAAAGTTAATTACTCTAAGGCGGCCTATGCTGCGCAGCCCTCACAAACGGTTACTTATACGGAATGTCACGATAATCATACACTCTGGGATAAGCTGGCGATCTCTGCAAAAGATGCCACAGATGCGCAGCGTAAGGAGATGCATAAGCTGGCGCTGTCTATTGTGCTGACCTCACAGGGAATCCCTTTCCTGCATGCAGGGACGGAATTTCTGCGCAGCAAGAAAGGAATTGAGAATTCATACGAGTCGCCGGACAACATCAATGAGATAGATTGGGATCAGAAGACGGCGAACAAGGATGTTGCGGATTATGTAAGGGCTTTGATACAATTGAGAAAAGCGCATCCGGCTTTCCGGATAAAAGATAAGGCGGCGATCGCGGCAAATGTCAGATTCGTGTCCGCGGGCTATGGTATCATTATCTATGAGATCAGTGCGCGCACGGTAGGGGATAGCTGGCAGAAGATATTAGTGTGTCTGAATGGCAATACATCAGCGAAGACAGCTCCATTGATAGGTAAATGGAAGGTAGCTGTGGAGAATAATGCATTTGTGGAAGAAAAGTCTCTGGAGAGATCGTTGAGAATGGCGCCGACTTCCTGTACGATCCTGTATCAGTGATGAGTGGCAGTGAAGGCAGGCTTCAACATATCTGTAAACACATCTTTCTTGCTTTTCCAAAAAAAAGTCTATCTTTGTTTTTCTCTATGTTATCTCTCACTTCATTTGTTTGATTCATCCCCACACAAATCCGTGACGGTGTAACGTAAGGCAGGTAAAGTATCATCGCTTGGTGATAGCCTTACCACATTATTCAAATAAATTTTTAGAACATTGTCATTCAACGATTTATCGCTCATTGAGCCTATTTTAACGGCTTTGAGCGAAGAGGGTTACACAACACCCACACCTATCCAGCAGCAGGCGATCCCGTCCGTGCTTGCGAGGAAAGACCTTCTCGGCTGTGCCCAGACAGGTACCGGCAAAACTGCCGCCTTTTCATTACCCCTTTTGCAATTGATGCATGAAGAGCAAAAAGCAGAGCGTGCTTCCGGCCGCGGAGCTCAACGCCGTATCCGTGCGCTGATCCTTACGCCAACACGTGAGCTTGCGATCCAGATCGAACAAAGCCTGAAAGCTTACGGTCGTCATCTTGATCTGCGACACCTCGTAATTTTCGGTGGTGTATCACAATATCACCAGGTTGGTGCTTTACGCCAGGGGGTCGACATTCTTGTTGCCACTCCCGGTCGTTTGCTCGATCTGATGAACCAGCGTTTTATTTCCTTGCAGGATATCAGCTATTTCATCCTTGATGAAGCAGACCGTATGCTCGATATGGGATTCGTACATGATGTACGCCGTATCATTTCGAAGCTTCCGGCAAAACGTCAAACGCTGTTCTTCTCGGCTACCATGCCACCGGAGATCCAGCAACTGGCGAATATCCTGCTGCAGCAGCCTGTCAAAGTAGAAGTAACACCCGTGTCTTCTACCGCGGAAACGATCCAGCAACATCTGTACTATGTGGAGAAACAAAACAAGCGTCCTTTGCTGGCTCATATCCTCCAGGATGAGTCGATCAAGACGGCTCTTGTATTTTCCCGTACAAAACATGGTGCTGACAAGATCGCGCGCGAGCTGGCAAAAGCCGGCATCCGTGCAGAAGCGATCCATGGGAATAAAAGCCAGAATGCCCGTCAGGCGGCTTTACATAATTTCAAGACCCGCAGAACAAGGATCCTCGTGGCAACTGATATCGCGGCACGCGGTATCGATATTGACGAGCTGACGCACGTGATCAACTATGATCTTCCGAACGTTCCTGAAACGTATGTACACCGTATCGGTCGTACAGGTCGTGCAGGCGCGAATGGTATTGCGTTCTCTTTCTGTGATTACGAAGAAAAGATCTACCTCAAAGATATCCAGAAACTGATCGGTAAAGCAGTCCCGGTTGTAAAAGACCATCTGTATGATGTTCCGCTGATGCATGGCGTATCACAGCCAGCAGCAGGTTCCTCTACCGGCGGTAGTTCTTCTTCCTCTTACGGCAGCCGCCGTAGCGGTGGTAAGAAATCCGGAAGCAGGTCGTTTACGCAACAACGCGCGTAATCAGCCGGAGCGTAAGTTAAAAGTTAAAGGTTTAATAGTTTTAAGGTTTGAACGGTGCCACTATCATGTTAGTGTCCCGTTGAACTTTTAAACTATTAAACCTTTCGACGTTTAGAGCATATCTGTTCAGCGGTGATCAGAGTATTTTATTCCGGGCACACTTGCTTTCAATCGTTCAATTTCCTGTTCAGTAAGTGGAGAGGTGTTTGTTGTTGCAGCGATCTCTTGTAATTGCTCCATCGTCCTGATACCGGCAATGGCGATGGGTATCTGTGACAGGACGAATTGCAATGCCGTTTGCGCAGCAGTACGTTCAGCTGATGAAAGTTGGTTGATCGCGTTCGCTGCGTTTTGTGCTTCAGCAGCAGACAGTCCCAGGTAATCTTTAGCAGGTTTGTCAACCAGTATTCCCTGTGCGAGGCCGCCACGGCTCAATACGCTGATATTGTTTTGTTGGAGAAGGGGTATACATTCTTCTTCCGGTCTTCGGTCGAGTAAGCTGTATTGCATCATTACGGAATCGATGGAAGAATGTTTGGTGTACTCCCTGATCACATTTGGGCGGATGGAAGAGATACCATATGCCCGGATCTTTCCGGCTTGTTTTAGTTCTTCAAATGCCTCGATGGTCTCGGGGATATTGTCGGTGATCATTCCACCGTGAAGCTGGTAAAGATCGATGTAATCGGTCTGTAAACGTTGCAGGCTTTTCTCTGCGGCGGAAAGGATGTAGGCTTTACGGGCATTCCAATCCCAGCCGCTGCCATCGGCACGCCATTGATTGCCGACTTTGGTGGCAAGCAGGATCTCTTTTCTTTTTGCTTTAACGGCTTTTCCGAGCAGGATTTCATTTTCTCCTTTGTCGTAAAGATCAGCGGTGTCGAAGAAGTTTATACCGAGATCAACGGCGCGGAGCAGGATGTTCCCGTTTCCGGGGTTACCTGGTTTGAGGGACATGCAACCGAATCCGATGGAGGAGGGGTGCAGAGTGGATCTGCCGAGTTGGTGATAGGTCATGGGCGAAGTTAGTGAACTTGTGCGTAGCCCGGAGGCGACGCACAACAGAGTGATTAATTTCAAGCGTGTTATATTTGCAAACCAGATGGACTACATCAAAGAATACCGCCGCTTTATTTACAGTCACTACCTCGCAGACGGCGTGCGTATCACCGCTGGTGTATTACTGCCTTCTTTGATACTGGGCTACTATGGTCATCTGCAGCTTGGTATTTTCATTTCACTGGGCGCGCTTTGCGTCAGCATTACGGATAATCCGGGGCCGATCCATCACCGCAGGAATGGTTTGCTGATCTGCAGTGCGATGATCTTTGGAGTAGCGCTGATGGTCGGGTTTGCGATGCCGGTGAAATGGCTGTTCATGGTATTGCTTCCGGTCCTTTGTTTTTTCTTTTCCATGATCGGGGTGTACGGAGCCCGCGCAACCGCTATCGGCATCGCAGCGTTGCTGGTGATGGTTATGATGACGCATGAATCCATGAGCGGCTGGCAGGTGGTTTATTTTGCGTTGTACATACTGGGAGGCGGTTTATGGTATACGGGATTAAGTCTCGTGCTTTACAGTCTCAGACCCTATAAACTGATCCAGCAGGCGATGGGAGAGTATGTATTGTCCGCTGCTACGTATTTAAGAGCCAGAGCCGGGTTTTATGCTGCCGCTGCCGATATTGATGAGAGTTATAGTGAACTGATGCATGCGCAGATAGATGTGCAGCAGAAACAGGATCTCGTTGCGGAGCTGTTGTTCAAGACCAGAAGCATTGTTAAAGAATCAACCCATACCAGCCGGATCCTGATGATGGTATTCCTGGACGTTTCGGATCTGCTGGAACGCGCCATGACCTCTCATCAGGACTATCGAAAGCTTCACTCTTATTTTGATGATACCGGCATCCTTCCCGAATATGGGGCCATCATCCGCTCACTTGCCGATGAAATGGATGAGATCGGGCTTTCACTGATCAGTGGGAAAAGATCGGGTTATGATACCGGTATAGACAAAGAGCTGGTGACTGAACGGGAGCACCTGCAGCAACTTCGTGTGAAATCGCTCAATCCCGCAAACCTCGAAGGATTTATCAGTCTGCGTCATATCCTTGACAGCATTGATGATATTGCGGCGCGGATCAGAACGCTGCATCAGTACACCTCGTACGACAGAAATCTGAAGCGGATCAAGAATGATACACCTGATCCGTCTAAATATGTTACGCGGCAAACGATCGATCCGCAACAGTTCTGGGACAACTTTTCGCTGAACTCAAATATTTTCCGGCATTCTCTCCGGATCACGATCGCTGCGTTCGCTGCTTTTATCATCGGACAATTGCTGCCGTTTGGCCGTGGATACTGGATCCTCCTGACAGTGATCGTCATTCTTAAACCAGGCTACACGCTGACAAGGCAACGCAATATCCAGCGTCTTGTTGGTACGGTGATCGGTGCGGCTATCGCCGGAGGCATATTGTTTTTTGTAAAGAACAATACAGCGATCCTTGTGTTGCTTGCACTGAGCATGATCGGTGGTTACAGCTTCATGCGATGGAAATATCTTGCGAGCGTGGTAATGATCACGATGTACCTGCTGTTCATGTTCCATATACTTGAGCCGGATGATTTCAGGGAAGTAGTGCAGGAACGGATCGTTGATACGCTGATCGGTTGTATTGTTGGGTTTATAGCGTCTTACCTGTTGCCTCCTATATGGGAGCGTGAGCAGATAGGAGAGTTAATGCGTTATCTCGTGAGTGATATTATACAGTATTTTGAAAGTGTCGCATATGCTTTCACCGGCGCCGCCTATGATCAGCAGGTGAGCAAAGAGAAGAGAAAAGCTGCCTGGGTTTCCCTGGCGAATGTGACGGATGCATTCAACAGGATGTTGTCAGAGCCGAAAAGCAAGCGACGTGACTATAAAGAATTCCATCGTTTTGTTGTCTCCTCGCACATGCTGGTATCACACTTTGCTACACTTACATATTATGCTGACACATTGCAGCCGGAGTATATCATGCCCGATTATGATCCGCTGATCAAAGCGAGTGTGGCGGAGTTATCAGCAGCGGGTCGTTACCTTGAAAATCCTTATACCGATCCTCCCAAAAAGAATGAAACAAATCCACTGGCATTACTTGATCAGAAGATCAATGCGCTGATGCAAACCCGTCAACAGGAATTGAGGGAAGGTGTGCTTGAGTCTGCCGGAAAGAAATACCTCAGCACGTTCAAGTCCATCACGGATCAGTTCTATTTTGTCTACAAGACGTCGCAGGATGTGAAGAAGATTGTGAGAACGGTGGGGGTGTGAAGGGGGGGGAGGGAGGTAAAGTTTAAGAGTTTAAAGTTTAATAGTTTAACAGTTTAACAGTTTAAGAGTTTAGTGGTTGCTTATATTGTTTTTCATGCAGGCGGCGAGGCTTGTGGAGATATCTTTTTAGTTGATCAGCTAAGGTTTATGCGGATCATGATGATTTGCAGGGCAGATTATGCCGATCTGATGATTTGAGTAGAAGGTTACTGCGGATCTGAGTCAGGGAGGTAAATCTCCCGGCTGGTGCAATTCGCGAACCGCAATTTCAGGCAATTAAACCCTCCTAAGTCCAGCTGCCTGCAATCCATCCTCTTCAATCGTCGTTTCACTCATTTTAGCATGGTCAGCCCGGCTTCTGCCTTTAGTTTTACACCTCATGCGAATACTTTTTATAGGGGATAGTATTATCCGGGGAACTGTGGGAGTGGATTGGGTGAACGATCTTGCCAATGCCTTCCCTGAATGGCAAATAACAAACCAGGGTGTGAACGGGGATACGCTTGTAAAGATCAATCAGCGCCTGGAAGCCATCTTTCAAAAAGGCGGTTCTTATGACTACATTGTTTTTAATGGTGGTGCAAACGACCTGCTGATCCCTCATCTTCCATCTAAAGGTTTTTTGTTCAAAACGGCTCATCAACATCTCATAAAACAAGGATATGCACCAAGGCGCTCAATGAGAGAATTTGAAGAAGCGTATTCACAAACCGTGGATCTGATACGCAGTTATACAAATGCACGGATCATTATACTGACGGTAGGACGAATGAACGAGATGCCTTCATTTCATCTTAATGAAAAAAGGGAAGAGGTAAACGAGGTGATCCGGAAAATAGCCAGACGTGATCAATGCATGGTGGCTGATGCAGGTAAAAGAATGGATGAGTATCTCGGGAATAAGGAAACCAAGGACTATTTCCTGGAGAATTTCTTCCGGGTAAGCTGGCTTGACAGATGGCAATGTGCGCTGTTCAAACGGGCAGATAGCTTGAGTGAAGAACGTGGATTATTGCTCACAATTGATGGTCTTCATCTGAACAGTATCGGGGGAGCCATCTTTCGGGATGAGGTAGAAAAATATTTGAGAAGGGTATTAAAAGAACAGATTTATCCTGGTTCGTCCCTCGCACGGAATTCATCATAAACGGTCTGGCGGGGGTTCCCGTTGATTGACGCAAATAAAACGCGCAGATACGCAGATAGCATCTTCTGTCAGATCAGTGCTATCTGCGCTCTGCGCGCTTAATAACTGCGTAGATCGCTGGGGTATTGCGTCAGGCGATCCTGACGTCTTATTGAACCCGGCCATCTTTCTTATCCATTGACCGGCCTATACCATACCCAATACCTCCGCCCAGTACACCGCCGATCACACCACCTAATGCACGGTTCTTTTTATTGATCACTGCGCCAAGCACTGCACCTGAGCCAGCACCGATGGCTGTACCCTTCGCGGCTTTACTCCATCCTTTTTTCTTCGCGGCTACAGGTTGAGAAGCAGGAGTGTAGACTTTTTTAGTTACCACCTTTGGAGGCGTATTTACATACACAACCTGTTGTTTTGCGCCCGCCTGATAGTTGCTGACCGGGTCAACTCTTTCGTTCTGTGCTTTCCATTGCTGGAATTGAGAAAAGCCGACTGTGTCTTCATACGATACGCCCTTTACAGCTTGTTCGTTGCCTGCTCTTCCGGAACATGCGGTTAACAGGATAACGGTAACCGCCAGTAAACTTAAAAGTGTAAATGTCTTTTTCATAATCTCAGATTTTAAAATGAATAATTGCTTTTACATCCACCTTAAAACAGAAAGAATGCCATGAAAAACCGGAATGTTAACGTTCAAACATTGAACGAAATAACTGACTGGAAATAACACTTTTGAAAGGAGATGATTTTAACAAACACTGCATTGTGATTGATGTCTGTTGAACCGTAGTTGAGGTCTCGTTCTATCTATGTAGTTAAGGGATTATTAAAACGGATCTTCTTATCCACGCAGATTAAACCCTGGGGGATATTGCCTGAGAAAGGTACCTTTATTTTTCAGCGGGCATTATCACCTGTAATGCGTTTTTCACGATGGAAGCCATGATCCGATCTGTTTTGCCGAGGTATTCACCGTCTACCTGGAAATGGACCCGACGGCGTGATTTGATCTCAATACGGCCTGTCTGAAACACTTCCGTTTTATCATGATCATAAGGCCGGTGGGTCACCATCATTTTGAATATTTCTTTAAAAGAGATCTTTTTTACGACAACGATCTCGAAGAGATCATCATCCAGGCGCCCAAGCGGATTGATCACGGCGCCGCTTCCATACCGCGTTGCGTTGGCGACTACCACCATTGCCGCACGTTGTGTGATTTCTTTTCCATCCGATTGTATTTTGATATCCATATGGGGGTGACGCCAGATGATCTTTAGCGCAGCTTTGAGATATCCCCACATTCCGCGGCCTTGCTGCTGTTCGAAGGTTTTTACCAGGAAAGCATTAAAGCCGATATCAGCAAGGTGGATGCAAAGCTCATCATTGATCTTAACAAGATGTATTCGCTGTGTCCTGGAGGAAAGACAGTATTCAAGAGCTTCTTTTGGTTTGGAGGGAATGTTGAGTTCTTTCGCCAGTCCATTTGCAGAGCCGGCAGGAAGAATGCCCAGTTCCTTATCCGTATTCACCAGGAAGCCGGCAACCAGTTTAACGGTGCCATCTCCTCCAACCGCGATCACCCGGTTGGCCTTGCTTGAGGAGATCTTATCTTTTAGAATTTCCGGGTTGCAGGGATCCGGCAGTTCGAAGATCTCGAACTCTTCACCGCGAGGTTCGAAAAACTGACGGATCTCGGTTTCCCAGTCAGTATTGTTCCGCCCGGAACCCGGGTTGACGATAAACAGCCAATTATTTTTTTTATACGTTTCAGATTGGTGTATGGACGATGCTGGCATTGTATTTATTATTTTAGAAGGGATGAGCAAGAACACATCCCAGCGCAGCGAATACTATATAAAACTGTACCACGGTTATGGTCACTCCCAGGATCTTTTACTGTACGGGCATGTCTTTGCAGGTAAACCGCAGACGGCCAACCCTTACAGCGAAAGTATTCTGACCAATATGGTCTACCTGTTAAAGTTATTTGCCGTAAAACCGGTAAGTAATGCCCGGGTGACGCTGCATTGGGGTGATCAGGTCTTAAGCGCCGTGACAGAGTCTGATGGTTTTATCAAATTCGAATGGGAGTCCGTTGTGCATCTGGAGGCGGGCTGGCATGACGTGGACGTCAGGCTTGATGAAGATCCGGCAGTAGCAGGAAGGGGGAGACTTTTTGTGCCGCATATCACGCAGTTTGGTTTTATCTCTGATATTGATGATACGGTATTGATCTCACATTCTTCAACCGTCTGGCGGCGGTTAAGAACATTATTCACTACCAACCCACGTACCCGGAAAGCATTTGAAGGAGTGGCAGAGCATTACCGTCTTTTATCCATTGCCCATACCGCGGATGAAATGCGTAATCCTTTCTTTTATGTATCCAGCAGCGAATGGAACCTGTACGATTATCTTGTTGATTTTTTCAGACACCAGGGATTGCCGGAAGGAGCTTTTTTGCTAAACCAGGTGAAGCGTTGGTTTGAGATCTTTAAGACAGGAAAGACAAAACACAATGGTAAGCTTCTTCGCGTGATGCGTATACTCGAAACATTCCCTAATCAGAAGTTTATACTTCTTGGTGATAACACGCAGCAGGACCCCGCCATATATTCCCAGGTTGCGATGAAATATCCTGAACGGATACATGCTATATACATAAGGAATGCAAGTGCTCATAAGAAGGAAGATACCCGTTTGTTACTGGCCCGATTGGCGCAGGAAAAAGATGTTCATACCTGTTTGTTTGACTCGAGTGATGAAGCCATTGCCCATTCGCGTAGTATTGGTCTTATTACTGCGTAGTGTGTAAATTTTTCCACTGACGATCGCTGATATTTATTGTCTTAGACATTTTCAGCTGATTTTACAGGTCGGGGTCGCTCAACTGGCACAGTGATTGTTTTACATTATCTGAAATTGATTAATAACTAAAACCGTAAATTATGAAAAGGAATATGATCATTGGTGGCGCACTTGCAATTGCCGGAGCAGCATACCTGTACAAACGTTATCGTAGTGGGAAAGGTGCAGAAGAAGTGAAAGATCTTTCACGAAAAGCGAAGCATCATCTGACGAATATTTTTTCACGCGCTAAGGGACACGCAAACAGCGCGACAGCGTAAGATCGTTGACTTTTGTCCATTGACCGTTGTACGTATCTTTAGTATAAGTGAAAGTAATACGCGATCAACTTAGAAGACGAATACAGAGTTGATATTAGTTTACATGCAATAGTTGAGGATAATAGCAATGATACTTCCGTATAAAAGAAATAGCTGGCACTAAGCCAGCTATTTCTTTTATACGGAAGTATTTAATTTAACCTTTTTATTCAGTCTACCTGCCATTGATGTGAAACAAAAAGGAACTGTTTACATCGGTAGACGGTAATAAGACTTCGAAAGCAATGTGTGTGACAGAGAAGAGCGATCAATATCTTCTTCCTCCGCCGCCACCGCCCTGATAGCCTCCGCCACCGCCCTGGTAACCACCGCCTCCGCCGCCACGGTTTCCACCGCCGCCGCCTCCATAACCGCCTCCGCCGCCACGGTTTCCACCACCACCGCCGTAACCGCCTCCGCCGCCACGGTTGCCGCCGCCGCCATAACCGCCGCCACCGCCACGATTACCGCCTCCGCCGCCCTGATAGCCGCCACCCTGGTATCCACCGCCACCGCCGCTTCCGCCACGCTCATCAGCCGCCTTCACCACCAACGGTTTTTTACCCAATGATATATCGTTAAGGCTCTCTATTGCATCTTTTGCTTCGTCATCATTCAGCATTTCTACAAAGCCAAATCCTTTGCTCTTTCCTGTCTCCCTGTCCATTGCTACTTTAGCTGAAATGATCTTACCGAACTTTTCAAATATTTCTTCGAGTTCAGCATCATCAAGATCATAAGGCAGGCCGGCTACGAAAATCTTCATTGAGTTTATATTTTGACAAAAATACACAACTTCTTAATCGGATAGCATCACAAACCCCTGATATTCCTTTAAAAATATTTCAAACGGCAGGTGTTTTTACCCGGAAAAGAACGATTCTGATTTTTTGTTGTTTCGTCTGACAGCTATTTTAACCGCACATATCTCTTGCGGGTATAAAAAAGCCGGCCTTTATTCAGGGCCGGCTTTCGGTAGAAACTCTTAGTATGATGATACAGGTCAATATTAGTTTACACCGCCTTTCCTCGTGGGAGAGGTTTTAGCAGGCCATCTGCCTGGTTCACCGGTGCGTGGATTTGGAGGCAACACGCTTTTCTCGGTGGATATTTTCTTAGGGTCTTCGCAAGCCATATACACAAGGATCGCTGCAAGAATTGCATTACTTCTTACGTCGTCAAATACGATCTTGTCATACGTATCGCGGTTGGTATGCCAGGTATAGTTGCCATAAGACCAACTTGTAGAGCTGATCGAAAAACCGGGAGCTCCCGCAGCAACAAATGATGCGAAATCTGAACCGCCCGCGCCGGGAGAACCAGGGAAACGCGTTTCGATCTGTGTGCGGATATCGGCAGGAACTTTCGACAACCAGCGTGTCAGATATTCATAAGAATGCAGGAAACCCTGGCCACCGAGGTTTACCACGCGGCCGGTTCCATTGTCCTGGTTGAACAATGCCTGAAGATTTGCAACGATCTCCGGATGATCTTCCACAAATGCACGTGAACCATTCAGTCCCTGCTCTTCACTACCCCAATGCCCAACGAGGATCGTGCGTTTAGGATTCGGATAGATCTTTTTCAGGATCCTCATTGCTTCCATCATCACGAGGGTGCCAGTACCGTTGTCTGTGGCGCCGGTACCGCCATCCCATGAATCAAAGTGTGCGGAGAGCATCACATATTCATTTGGCTTTTCCGTGCCCTTGATCTCAGCGAGTGTATTGAAAGTGGGTACCAGACCGAGTTCTTTTGAATCTGTACGTACGCTGATCTTTGGTTTGATACTTGACTCTGTCAATCTGAATAGCATGCCATAATCTTCCAGTGCGATATCAATTGTCGGGATCTTTGTCGTATTAGCGCCGAAGATCTTGTTTACGCCAAATCCGTTTGACCAATTAGAGGTTACGACGCCTGCTGCTCCGGCTTTTTCCAGTGCCAGTGCAAGGTTTTTCGCATTCAGACCGGTTTTGCGCATGCGGCTGGCCCATGCCTGTTGGTCCGCTGCTCTTTCTTTCTTCATTTTTTCAACGGATTCTTTTGTGCCGAATTCTTCCCAGTTATAATCCGGGCGGCCTGTTGGCTGGTTCATGGAGATCATCACAAATTTTCCTTTTACATTCGGCAACCATTGCTGGAAGGCTGTTGAATCGGCTACGTCAGCGAGGATGATCGTTTCACCTGTAACAGTTTTACCATTGGTGCTTGGGCTCCAGGCAAGCTGCATTCCCTCGATCGTTTTTACGCGTGGGTAAACCATATCGATGTGTGATACACCACGTTCCCAGCCTCTCCACTCGCCCCATTTTTCATTACGCGCTGCAATGCCCCATGATGTATACTTTGCCACAGCCCAGTCATTGGCCTGTTTCATTTGCGGGGTACCAACCAGTCTCGGTCCGATGCCGTCAAGCAGTTCATGTGCAAGATTTTTCAACTGAGAGTTTTCTGTGGCTTCTTTGACAATGCTCTTTACGATAACCGAATCGGCAACCTGTCCAAAGGCCACACTGCCAGCCAGAAGGGCGGCAGGAAGCAGAAGTCTTGTTTTTTTCATACTAATCAAAGATTGTGAGAATATGTTTTTGGATCGCCGAATATAGGGAAAAGGTGGGAGAAAGGAGGGGGGATGTTTGGAAGGTTTCATAGGTTCCATAGGTTTCAGAGATTCCGTAGATTTTCATAAGTTCTCCATTAAGGCTTAGAGTAAAAAAAGTTTGAGCAAACAAATGATTGTCCGCTCAAACTCTTTTGATTTATTGAAAAACTTAGAAAACGTCAGAATCCTCTAAAACCTATGGAACCTATGAAATCTCCCTAACCTTCCCCTAATCTCTCCCGCTGTACGCGTTATTCTCTTCATCTTCTTCTCCCATATCTTCATCGTCGTCATCGAGCTCAGCGCCGGGGATATCGAGATCTTCACCCATATCCATTGGGTTGGAACCTTCGTTGAGTTCATCCTCATCATCTGTAGAATCGAGTTTCATGTTTTCCAGGTCCTGGTCCTCATCCGTAACAGGTCTGTCCGATTGGCGGAGAAGATCACGTTCTGTCTGCGAAACGTTTGACTGATCATCCAGTAGATCATCGTCATCGTCCTCTTTATTGAGATTGTCAAGGATCCCTTCACCTTCTTCGCCTGGTGACGACGCTGTGACGTCTGACATTTCACGCATATGCGGCGGGCGGATATTCTCCTGTCCGGGTATGTCTTTCACTTCAGGCATATCGATGGTTGTCTCCTTCGATGTATTATCTGCTTTCTTTTTCATAACGATTTTTACTGGTAGTGCTGAAAATAGTGTGCCAACGGAACGCGAATACAGCATGAATGGCCGCGAAGGACCATGAATGATGTCTTAAAGTCGGGAGAGTTGTTTTTTTGTCGTGCGGCGTACGTTGGCATGCTTTATCTTTAAAGCAAACACACTTGTATGAGACGTTTTTTCCTCACGGCATTCTTTGCCGGTATTATTTTCCTGTTACAGGCCCAATCAACGCAGAAACCTGTTTTACATGGTAAGAACTGGATGGCGATCACAGGTAAGCCGCTCGCGGCCACAGCTGGTTCGATCGTTTTTCAGCAGGGAGGAAATGCTGTGGATGCAGCCTGTGCAATGCTGGGTGCCACCTGCACGATGTGGGACGTATTAAGCTGGGGTGGTGAAACGCAGGCATTGATCTATAATCCCAGGACAAAAAAAGTAATTGCGATCAATGCAATGGGCGTGGCCCCAACAGGTGCAACAGCCGATTTTTTCAAAGGCAAAGGTTATCAGTTCCCTCCCGAATATGGTCCGCTGGCGGCAACCACGCCCGGCACTCCCGGGGGATTATGCCATATGCTTGCAGAATACGGAACGATGAGTCTCCAGCAGGTACTTGCACCGGCGATGCAACTGGCCGCGGGTTATCCGATGGAGGCACAAACCGCCAATAGTATTGAGCGGGGCAAGGATCGCATCAAAGAATGGCCTTACAGCAAGAAAGTATTTCTCACCCATGCCGGTGAAAAGCGGGAGGCGCCTGAAGCAGGAGAGATCTTCGTACAGAAAGACCTGCTGGCCACACTTACGAAGATGGTTGACGCAGAACAACAGGCATTGAAACAGGGGAAGACCCGCAAGCAGGCTATCATGGCAGCCTGTGATCGTTTTTACAAAGGTGATATCGCGAAAGAATTTGTACGTGGCTGCCAGGAACAGGGTGGCTTGATCACACTCGATGATCTGGCGAAATGGAAACCACTGGAAGAAGAGCCGCTGCGGGTCAACTATAAAGGGATCGATGTATACAAACTTACCTCCTGGACGCAGGGCGCATCTATGCTGCAGGCGCTGAACATACTGGAAAACTTTGACCTGAAAGGCATGGGGTATAACAGCAGCAAATACATTCATACAATTTACCAGGCAATGAACCTGAGTTTTGCCGATCGTGATTTCTATTATGGAGATCCATATTTTCCACCTGTTGAGCCGATCAAAGGATTATTGAGTAAGGAATATGCAAAACAGCGTGCGGGCCAGATAGGGTTCGATAAGAACGATGCTGCGGCCGCTCCTGGTGATCCATATGCATTTGAAGGAAGAACAAATCCGTATACCGAACTATTAAAGAAGCGTGGATTTAATATTGACACAAGTAAAAGATCACCCGGACAATTTGTGCCCACACACGATGCCCGGAACGGCACCGCCTATCAACCGATTGATGCCGATTATATGGATCGTTTGTGGCGCGGTACAACCAGTGTGGAAGCGGCTGATAAAGATGGCTGGGTGGTATCGATCACGCCCAGTGGAGGATGGTTACCGGCTTGCATCGCAGGTAATACGGGTGTGGGTATGAGCCAGCGTATGCAAAGCTTTGTCCTTGATGAAGAACTGAATCCATTCAATGTTGTTGCGCCGGGAAAACGTCCGCGTGTAACCTTAACTCCAACATTGGCTATGAAAGATGGCAGACCATTTATTTCGTTTGCTGTTCAGGGAGGTGACACGCAGGAACAGAATCTTTTGCAGTTCTTTTTGAATATGGTAGAATTTGGTATGAATGTGCAACAGGCGGCGGAAGCAGGAAACATCAATATGAATCAACTCTGGTTATCGCTTGGTGGTGTTAAAAAAGAAGACCGTATGCCACGTCCGGGAAGCTTGTTGCTGCAGGATAAAACACCGGAAAAAGTCAGGGAAGAACTGAAGAGGCTGGGTTATACATTAAAATTTGATGAACGAACAAGTGGTCCGATCAATGCCATATACTTTGACTGGAAACATGGCGGTTTCTGGGGTGGATCCAGTAATCATGGAGAAGATTATGGGATTGGATGGTGAGAGAGCGTTGGTAGTTGATCGTTGTCCGTTGACCGTTGACCGTTGTCCGGAGTTCAAGGGAGGTGGAATAGAATTGCATCTTCGTATACAAATTAAAAGAGAGGGGTTATCGTTTGGAAAACGATAACCCCTCTCTTTTAATTTGTGTCGGACAACGGACAACGGACAACGGACAACGGACAACGGACAACGGACAACGGACAACGGACAACGGACAACGGACAACGGACAACGGACAACGGACAACGGACAACGGACAACGGACAACGGACAACGGTTTACATCGGCATTTCCTTTCTTTCCCTGAACAGGATCGCTTTTTCAGGAAGCTTACTTGCTGGTATCAATGCCAGGATGATGATAAAAGAAGTGATCAGGAAACCCCATTGTAGAGCAAAGTGCTCTGCCATATTGGGAGTATAATGTTTGTTTTCGTAATAGGCGTATATATAACTATGAGCAACGGTACTAAGGGCGATGCCGATGGAGCCGCCCAGTTGTTGAAGCAAGCTGTTCATTGATGTGGCAGTGGCTGTCTGGAATGGCCCAACAGAATTCAGCAGAGCGGTGGATACCGGGGCTACAAGTAAGCTCATGCCAAGTCCGCGGATCATCATGGATACAATGATAAATCCGATAGAGGTGCCCGGGTCTATCCGGGAAAAAAAGACAAAGGAGGTTGCTACGATGATGATCCCTGCAACGGAGATATTGCGGGTAAGGCCCTTGTCGGCCATTCTGCCGGCAAAGGGTCTCGTGACAAGCATCATCAATGCATTTGGTAACATCAGCAGTCCCGACTGCACTTCGGAGAATCCCACCTGACCCTGCAGGAGGAATGGTATAAAGAACATTCCGCCGAAGAGTGCCACAGAACGTATCACCACAACGATGGCGGCACGGTTGAATGTCGGCGATTTGAATACGCTGAGGTCAAGTAATGCATCCGGCTTTTTGGACGAGCGCAGGAATAACGCAAAGGAGATAAGGCAGGCGGCAAGCCCGGTGATAAATTCTATTGAACCAATTCCCGTCTTTGATGTTGTAGATGTCGCGTATTGAACAGCAACAATGAACAATGAGAAGAATACAAAGCCCGAAGCATCGAACTTTGGTTTGGAGATCGGAATGTTTCTCAAAAAGCCAAGATAGCGGAAGTTCATCCACAATACCAGCAAGCCTATAGGGATATTAATATAGAATACGGAAGGCCATCCGAAATAATGGGTGAGTACACCGCCGAGTGTTGGGCCAAGCGCGGGCCCCATTACATTCCCAATGCCCCACCAGCCGATCGCGGAGCCTCTCTCTTCTTTAGGAAATGTATCGCTTAATATGGCGAGCGAAGTAGGGGACATTGCACCACCTCCGATAGCCTGTATGACCCGCGCGATGATCAGCATTTCAAGACTGCTGGAAAGGCTGCACAACAGTGACCCGATCGTAAATATGGTAACGCAACCGGTATAGAGATAAAAATATCCGACCCTGTTCTTTAACCAGCTCGTTAGAGGAATGAACAGGCAGAAGGAGATCATGTAGGCAGTCACCACCCACTGAACATTTTGTACGTCTGCATTGAAATGAGTTCTGATCACCGGTAATGATACGTTAACAATACTGCTATCGATCGCAGCCATTGACGTACCAAGCATGAGGGTTATCAGAATAAGTCGTTTGTCTTTTGTCATAGAAATGCCATCATCATAAGAAGGTCTTTGCTCCAAAAGAATAATGCCATGAATAAAGTTACATACAGCAAAGAATTTTATGCCCCCGGAGAGTAACTATTCTGGCATAATAATGGAACTTCGTACGCAAAACAATCAAATCATGGATATAATTATTCAATCACTGGGATTCAAAGCAAGTGATGCTCTGGAAGGATTTATCAGGGAAAAACTGAATAACCTGAAGAGTGATCGTATTGTCAGGGCTAACGTAGTGCTGTATAAGGGTGCTGCTGGAAGTCCTGAAAGTGATTACTGTGAGATCAGGCTTGAAGTACCGGGAAATGACCATTTTGTGAAGAAACACAGTCAGCATTTTGAAACCTCCGCCAGCGAATGTGTGGATATATTGACCCAAATGTTGAAACAGGCCCGCGATAAGCACGTAGATGCCCGCCAGGCCGACGCAATCCGCATACAGGATCAGCTAATGGAAGGCGGAGAGGATGATGTAGAACTGGAAGATGTGGTGAAGTAAGGTTACGACAAGCTCACCCGCATAAGCGCACAAAGAGCGCGAATTAAGCCGCAAGCGACGCAGAGATGAAATGAATAATTCTTTGTGTCGTTTGCGGCTTACTTCGCGCTCTTTGCGTTAGCTCTTACGTCATTAAAGTATTAGCCAGCACCGAAACGGGATCAGAAGAATGCTTCGATACATTGTAGTAGATTTGCGCGCACAAGCAAATACATGAACGAACTTAAATACAGAGACGCGGCAAGAAATGATCTTTCTAAAATCGTAGAAATATACAATTCAACAATAGCCTCCAGGATGGTAACTGCAGATACGGAGCCGGTGTCTGTTGAAAGCCGGGAAGAATGGTTTGACGAACACACAGGGAACAGGCCGCTATGGATGGTGGAGAATAAAGAGGGAGATATTCTTGGCTGGGTCAGCTTCCAGTCGTTCTATGGCAGACCTGCTTATGATGCTACGGTTGAGATCAGCATCTATATCGATTCAAAACACAGGGGGAAAGGACTTGGCCGGCAGATCCTTCAATATTGCATCAACACGGCACCCAGATTCCAGATCAAAACACTTCTCGGATTTATTTTTAGCCATAACGGCCCCAGCCTTAAATTGTTCAGGAATTTGGGATTTGACGACTGGGGGACACTTCCGGACATTGCTGTTCTCGATGGAAAGGAATATGGACTTGCGATCTTGGGAAAGAGGCTGGTACCATAAAGGACGGGTGGTGCAGGCCCAACAATCAGGCATTATTTAAGATTGGACCGGTAGAGCGTTATCTTAAGCCTACCGGTCGAAGACGATCATCGATTCTATTCTTTGGTACTTTCTACCTATTTTCCGTGTCTTAAAGGAATATTTTTCGCTGATGAGGAAATTTGCCGGAATCTTTTGCCTGTTCTTGTTTTGCAGCGCCACATTGAACGCCCAGCTTTGCCAGGGTAGTCTTGGCGATCCGATCGTCAACATCACTTTTGGCGCGGGGCCAAATCCCGGTGCTCCTCTCAAGGCGGCGACAACAGCGTATCAGTATACCGCAGCGGATTGCCCGAATGATGGTTTTTACAGCGTCCGGAACAACACCATTGCCTGCTTTACGAATAGCTGGCATACACTGGCGCGTGATCATACCGGTGATGCCGGTGGGTATTTTATGCTGGTGAATGCCTCATACCAGCCGAGTGCCTTCTATATAGATACGGTGAAAGGCCTGTGTGGCGGTACGACCTATGAATTTGCTGCCTGGCTGATGAATGTGCAATCACCCGGTTCCTGCAGCCCGAACCCGATCCTCCCCAATCTGACCTTCAGCATAGAAAGAACGGATGGCACCGTGCTTCAGACGTATAATACCAATGATCTGCCGCAACCGGCCACTGCCGACTGGAAGCAGTTCGGTTTTTTCTTTACAACGCCTAATAACGTTCAGGATGTGGTTCTCCGCATTTTCAATAATGCCCAGGGAGGTTGCGGAAATGATATTGCTTTGGATGATATCACCTTCCGGCCTTGTGGTCCGCAATTACGGCCGACGATCACCGGCAATGTAAACAGTAACGTAAATCTTTGCGAGGGTTCGGCAGGTCAGTTTGAATTCAATTGCACAGTTTCGGCAGGGTTCAACAATCCGAGCTTTCAATGGCAGCAACGGATCAATGGCGGGAGCTGGACAGATATTCCGGGTGAGACAACTACAACACTGATCAGAAATTTCCCGGCCAATACCAATACGGGTAACTATAATTTTCGTCTTACAGCTGCTGAACAGGGAAATATGGGAACACCGCAATGCCGTGTGGCATCTGGTGTATTGAGTGTGCGGGTAGCTGCTTATCCGGTGATCAACCTTCAGACAAATGCACCGGTTTGCGAAAACGACCAGCTGACCCTGAATGCGTCGGATGGCGTTCAATATGCGTGGACAGGCCCTGCCGGTTTTCAATCTACCAATCCTTCTCTCTCATTCCCGCTGGCTCAAACTGCGCAAAGCGGACAATACAACGTAACTGTTACCAATGACGCCGGTTGCGCTTCCAGTGGCTCGATACAAGCCATTGTAAATCCCAATCCGCTTGCGACAACAGGTTTCGATACCACTACTATCTGCGAAGGGACAAGCGTTCAGATGTCAGCTCAGGGAGGGACTACTTATGAATGGTCTCCGGCGACACGTTTGTCAAGCACCAGCATTTCAAATCCTTTTGCCAGCCCGGTCAACAACATCACCTACCAGGTGATCGTTGCAAATCAGTTTGGCTGCCGCGATACTGCCGAATCAATTGTCCGGGTCACGCATAAGCCCACCGCAAATGCGGGTGAAGATAAATGGATCGTACAGGGAACATCTGCGCAATTAACAGGAACTGCCACAGGCGAAAATCTCAGCATCAGCTGGACACCGGTGTTGTATATGAACAATCCATCCGTACTGCAACCTGTCATCACTCCGCCACATGATACGACCTATGTATTAAAAGTGACTTCAAACGATGGCTGCGGTGAAGCAACGGATACGGTAAAAGTATTTGTATACAAGGACGTGTTTGTTCCGAATACATTTACGCCCAACGGAGACGGAGTGAATGATACCTGGTATATTCCTGCGCTGAGTGCGTATCCTAATTTTGAACTGGCCGTATACGATCGCTGGGGGCACCTGGTGTTCCAGGCGAAAAAATCGAATGTGCACTGGGACGGCAAGTTCAAAGGGCAGCCTTTGGCGATGGGAGTGTATGTATATATTCTTGATCTGAAAGAAGGTGGTGTATTGTTAAAAGGAACAGTTCTTATAACAAGATAACAGTAAGATGGATCAATCATTATTTACCATCAAAAAAGTTTAAAGCACGGTACTATCAGTGCAGGCTTATAACACGTGTTATCTTCCAGTCGCTGCCGGTTTGTTTCCAGATAATAATGAACTTACTGTCGTGCTGAGGAGCATCGGGTTCCTGTTTATTAAAGAAACGGTGCAAGCCGATTTCGATCGCGCCAAAGCCAGCAATGGGATATACTTCGATGCTACCGGGAACAACCGTTCTTGTGACTTTATCACAGATATTTCTTTTTGTTGCGGCAAGCACATCTGCTTTTGAAGTGGAGTAACCTCCCTTATCATGATAGAATTCCAGTGAGTCTGCATAGATAGCCGTTTGCAGATCCACATTGCACTTATTATAGGCGTCAAAGAAAATGCTGTCCATTCTTACGATCGTATTAAATAGGGTCCGGTCATCCGGAACATATGAGGCTTTTCCAGCAGAGGCCTGCTGTTGAGCCTTTACCGTAAGGCCGCAAAGAAATATAAAAGCTGTTGTAAATATTTTTATGCTATTCATGTTTTAAAGGTAATGGTGCATCCTGCCATCCGCAAACTAAAATGACTAAAAGGGCTCTTTCAGTGTTGAAACCTCTCTTTTGAAACGACGAACCGTTTTCCTTTCAAGAGGTTCCCGGGCCAGACTTATTGAAATTTGTTAAAACATTACTTACAGTTAATCAATCCACTGAACTATACAACTTCAAAGGCTGCCCCGTCGTCTGTAGGCTGTTCGCATTCGCGTTTATTCGCGGCCATTCGCGTCTCATTCGCGGCCATTCGTGTTTAGCTTAGTATTAACCATTAAACTTTCACTTTTCTCAAACCCTTTTTTACATTTATGTACATAAAACAGCGTCAAATGAAGCCAACTTTAATACGTGTTCTTTGCCTGGCAGCATTATCGATGATCCTGCTTCAGGATGTTTCAGCACAGCGTGGTCGTGTGTATCATCCCCGTTCCGGATACGGTTATGCACCTCATCGCGGAGCAAGAGTAAGCTTTAATTTTTTTGCCGGCCCGCGGACAGTATACCCATACAGGGGTGTCAACTATCATTATTACGGAGGTTATTATTACCGTCCCTATGGAAGTTACCTCCGCGTTGTTGCACCACCGATAGGCATCAGTATAAATGTGTTGCCACGCGGGTACAGGAATATTTATGCGGGTGGAGCGCCTTATTATTACTATGGCGGCACCTATTACCGGCAGGGTTCAAAAAAGGATACGTATGATGTAGTGGATGCACCGATGGGGGCATCTGTGCCAGAGCTTCCGGAAGATGCAAAAGTGGTCGTGATCAATGGCCAGAAACTGTATGAGCTCGACGGCACTTATTATAAAGAAGATATCCGAGACAACAGTGAGATCTGGTATACTGTTGTAGGAAAAGATGGAAAAGTAAACACGGATGATGGATCTATCGATGATCAACCTGAAGATAATGGCCCGCAGATCGGTGACATCGTAGATAAACTTCCTTCCGATTGTCGTACGGTTGTTGTAAATGGTCAGAAATATTTTGTATCTCCGGATGATATCTATTATGAGGAAGTAGTTGGGAAGAATACGATCTCCTATAAGATCGTCGGGAAATGAGGATCGTTGTCCGTTGACCGTTGTCCGTTGTCCGGAATTCAAAGGAGGTGGAATAGAATTGCATCTTTATATACAAATCAAAAGAGAGGGATTATCGTTTGGAAAACGATAATCCCTCTCTTTTGATTTGAGTCGGACAACGGACAACGGACAACGGACAACGGACAACGGACAACGGACAACGGACAACGGACAACGGACAACGGACAACGGACAACGGACAACGAAATGAGCTATATTCGGTGCTCAAATGGAGAACTATAGTATTGTCATTTTTATTCTTGCGGTGATGATCGGTTTGTCGGCAATGGCTGACCGGGTAAAGATCCCTTATCCGATCCTGCTGATCTGTGCGGGTATTGCGATCGGATTTATTCCTTCGATCCCCGAGATAGAAATAAATCCTGAAGTGATCTTCCTGATCTTCCTGCCGCCGTTGCTGTATGATGCCGCTTTCAATATTTCTTTCCAGGAATTTAAAATCCATCGGAATACGATCGGTACGCTGGCTGTTTCTCTGGTCTTTCTTACCGCGTCGGGAATTGCCGTAGTGGCACATTACCTTATACCCGGAATGACCTGGCCACTCGCTTTTGTACTTGGCGCCATACTTTCAGCAACAGATGCGGTGGCCGCGATCAGCATTACCAGAGGGCTTGGACTTTCTCAAAAAACCAGTACGATCCTGGAAGGGGAGAGCCTGATCAATGATGCGTCTGCTCTGGTGGCATACCGTTTTGCCGTTGCTGCTGTTACAGGATCTGTATTTGTATTCTGGAAAGCATCGCTCAACTTTCTTGTCCTTATGGCCGGTGGATTCCTCGTTGGCTTTGTTTGCGGTAAGCTTCTATCATTTATCATCAAACGTGTGCAGCATAACAATACGGTTGCCATCAGTTTTATGCTGCTGATGCCTTTTGTTACTTACCGGCTTGCTGAAGAATTGAATGTGTCCGGAGTCATCGCTGTAGTGATACTCGGACTTTCCATTGCGCGTTTCAGCAAGAAAATATTGCCAGAGCAAATGAAGACGCAGTCAAAAAGTATATGGGAGATCATCATCTTCCTGCTGAATGGTTTGATCTTTATTCTGATAGGACTGGAGTTCCCCTATATCGCGCGAAGCATCAAACCTCAGCACATTCTCCCTTATACCTTGTATGCATTAGCGATCACCGTCGCGGCGCTGCTTTTACGTTTTTTCAGAGTGTATATGCAACAGGTGAACCTTGAACGCGCCTATAAAAAAGGACATTCGCGTGTTACCGTGAATGCCCTGTATGATTTTAAGAACAGCCTCATTATTTCATGGTCCGGTATGCGTGGTATCGTATCGCTCGCGATCGCGATCGGTCTGCCCACACATCTGCAGGATGGAACTCCTTTTCCTATGCGAAATGCGATCATCTTTATCTCCGTAGCTGTTGTGCTGTTTACGCTGGTTGGACAGGGGCTGACGCTTCCATGGCTGATCAGGTGGTTGAAGAGGAAGGAGGGGGAGTGAGAGGTCTAGAAGGTTCCAAACCTCTCACTCCCCAAACCTCACCTCGGCATCTCCTCCACCTCTCCAAACACATACCTGTTAAACCATTCCCAGTTATGCCAGATAGCAGCGAGGCGTTCTTTGGGTTTGGTAATGCCATGGCCAAATCCTTTGTATACGATCAGTTTTGATGGGATATTTCTGTCCTGCAAACCGCGATAAAGCTCGTATGCATTCGGAATGGGAACGCGTTTGTCAAACTCACCGTGCTGTATCAATGTTGGCGTACGTGCTTTGGTAATATTGGTCATCGGTGATGTTTTCAGGTACACGTTCATATCCTTCCATGGATCGGCTTTGAGATACTGACGGGTAAATGGTGTGATGTCTGTGTTCACATAGTATGTCACCCAATTGGATATACCGGCACCTACAGAGATGGCTTTAAATGCAGTCGTGTTTGTTGTCAGAAATGCAGAAATATAGCCACCCTGGCTCCATCCCATACAACCCATACGGGATGTGTCAACAAAACCCTGTTTCTGAATAAAATCAACGCCGCTCATCACGTCCCACATATCACCAACGCCGAGATTACGGACATTGAGTGATCTGAATTTTTCGCCATAACCTGCACTGCCGCGATAGTTCACACGCAACACTACCGCACCTTTCTCTACCCATTGCATAATTGGATAAACATAAGTAGGTGTGGGCTCAGGAAGATCGATGCCCGTCGGTCCGCCGTGGATCACCACCAGCAAAGGATATTTTCTGTTCTTGTCGAAATTCGCCGGCTTGAGTAATACACCTTCGATCTTTGTACCATCCTTACTTTTCCACTGTACCAATTCGTTTACAGGCACATTCCATCCCTTGATCTGATCATTTACCGATGTGATCTTTTTCATTGGTTGACCGGGTTGCAGCCAGAACACTTCCGACAGATCTGCATAATTGCGGCCGGTGATCACCATTGCATTACTTGTTTTGCAGAAGTCTGCACTATTCACCAGGTCGAGAGGTATGTCAATCGGCGTTACTTTATTTTCTGAAGGATCTGCGATGTACAGTTTTTGTTTTGCCTGTTGTGTTACGTTGATCACAAGACCCTGGCTGCCCCAACTGACGATCGATTTATTTTCGTCAATATCATTCGCGATCTCTTTGCTGTTGCCGGTGGCCAGATCATATACCAGTACCCGGTTGTTCAGATAGTAAAAGGAAGCGGTATCCGAATTGGATGAGCTGTATACGAATGCGGTGCCGTCCGGCTTCCATCTGCCAAAGAAATCAGATACAGGGGAACTCACCACGGTCTTAACGGTTTTAGCAGCTACATCAAGCAATGCTATATCTGCAGTGATGCTGGAATTGATCAGGGGATCTTTCTGGCGATTGAAGGCTATCTGCTTTCCGGCAGGATGCCAGGAGAAGCCGGTAACAGTGAATTTACCTTCTGTCAGCCTGGTTGCCTTAGGCAAAGTAAAGCAAGGCTGGCTGCTGACCGCCGCTGTCTTTGCTGTGTCTTTGGACGTATAGCAGGGAAGCTGCCCGGCCAGCAATATGGAATCATAGTGAAAGTTCAGCAGCCACAAATGACTTTGCCTGAATTCTTCTCCTTCAATACCAAATGCACCGTACCGTTCTTTGATCGATTTATCATCTTTACTTTCAGGTTCAGTTTTGAGATAAGCAATTTGTTTACCATCCGGGCTCCATTCATAACTGCTGATCCCGTCCTCATCTTTTGTCACCTGCAACGCTTCGCCTCCCTTTACCGCGATGATATAAAGTTGAGTTTTATCACCACGGTCCGCAAGAAAACTGATAAAACGGCTGTCTGGTGTGAATCTTGCACCCGAGCTGCTTCCCTTGGCGGTACGTGTCAGCTGAATGGGTTCTTCATTTTCCTTTGCCATCCAGATCTCGCTGTCGTAGGTATTATTTGCCCAGTCAGTGCTATTCACAGAGTAGATCGCCGTTTTACCATCGGGGGAGATCTGGGGACTTCCCGCAGATCTCAGGCTGATCCATTTTTCAAAGGAAATAGACGCTTGTTTCTGGGATATACCGGTTTTTACCAATAGTAAAAAGATCAGCAGGGAAAAGAACTTCATAGATTTTTATGGTTTTATGAAAGTATTTAATGCGCAGGAAGGCTGAGGCGACTGTCCTGCTCCAAAAAGAAAATGCCTTACATTGCAGGCAACAATTTAATCACGATAAACGAATTGTCATGCCTTACGATCCGATAAAATATAAAACGCCCACAGGAACCCGTTTAAACTGCAAAGGTTGGGTGCAGGAAGCCGCACTTCGCATGTTGCTGAATAATCTGGACCCTGATGTGGCAGAGCGACCGGAAGACCTGATCGTTTATGGAGGCAGGGGAAAGGCTGCCCGTAATTTTGATGCACTGGACAAGATCATCCAGGGATTAAAGATCCTGGAAAATGATGAAAGCCTGCTTGTGCAAAGCGGTAAGCCTGTAGGGATCCTGAAAACGCATCCTGATGCGCCGAGGGTGCTGATCAGTAATTCACAACTGGTTCCAAACTGGGCAAACTGGCAGCATTTTGATGAGTTGGAAAAGAAGGGATTGATGATGTATGGACAGATGACTGCGGGGTCATGGATCTATATCGGCAGCCAGGGTATCGTTCAGGGCACCTATGAAACCTATGCAGCTGCTGCGGCAAAACATTTTGGAGGTACCTTAAAAGGCACATTGAATGTTACGGCCGGATTGGGAGGAATGGGTGGTGCGCAGCCGCTGGCGATCACTATGAATGAAGGAGTGGCGCTGATCGCAGAAGTAGAAGAATGGAGAATAGACAAGCGCCTTGAAACAAAATACCTTGATGAAAAGATCACAGATATCGATCGGGCGATCGATCGCGCCGTAGAGGCAAAAGCAGCCGGGGTGACGGTTTCTATTGGTGTATTATGCAATGCAGTTCATCTGCTGGAAAGATTGGTGGAGCGAAATATTATTCCGGATACGCTGACTGATCAGACATCGGCACATGATCCGCTGATCGGATACTGGCCACATGAGCTTAGCCATGATCATGCGAAACAAATGCGGACTGAAAACCCGGATGAATATATTGCCAACGCATACAATTCCATGGTGCGGCACGTACAACTGATGCTGGAGCTGCAGCAGAAAGGAGCGATCACTTTTGACTACGGCAATAATATCCGCGCACGTGCAAAGGAAAAAGGAGTGGAGAATGCCTTTGATTTCCCGGGGTTTGTACCCGCATATATCCGGCCACTGTTTTGCGAAGGCAAGGGACCGTTCCGATGGGCTGCTTTAAGCGGCGATCCGGCGGATATCGCTGTTACAGACAAAGTGATCGCAGAGCTGTTTCCGGAGAATGCAGGGCTGCAACGCTGGCTGCGCCTGGCCAAAGAGAAGATCGCATTCCAGGGCTTACCCGCCAGGATCTGCTGGTTAGGGCAGGGCGAAAGAGAAAAAGCAGGGCTGGCATTTAATGAACTCGTTAGTTCTGGTAAGGTAAAAGCGCCCATCGTTATAGGAAGAGATCATCTCGATACCGGTTCCGTCGCAAGCCCTAACCGTGAGACCGAGGCGATGAAGGATGGTAGTGATGCAGTGGCCGACTGGCCTTTGCTGAACGCGCTGGTAAATACGGCAGGTGGTGCGAGCTGGGTAAGTTTACATCATGGCGGAGGTGTTGGGATGGGATACAGCATTCACGCAGGCATGGTGATCGTTGCAGATGGAACAAAGGAAGCTGCCGCAAGATTGCAACGCGTATTACGTAACGATCCCGGAATGGGAGTGATACGTCACGCCGATGCAGGATATGAAATTGCGAAGGAGACGGCGAAGGAGCATGGGTTGGATCTGGAAGCAAGTTTAGGTTGAGATACTCCGGCTGGTTTGATGATCTTTATATTTTCCTGGCGTAAGCGTAACGCGGCGGATCGCAACGATGCGCGGCGAAATACAATATTAACGATGGCTGTTTTCGTTGCGTCCGTTGCGTATCGTTGCGTCGCCGCGTTCCTTCTACGCCCCGGTGAGTGCGGCAAAATACAAGATTAAAGATGGCTGTTTCGTTGCGTCCGTTGCGTATCGTTGCGTTCGCCGCGTTCCTTCTACGCCCCGGCGACCGGACCGACTATTCCTCCGGCCAGTTTCTCTCGATCAACTGCCTTACGAATGCTATCCGCATTTTCAACATTGCAGGTTCCGCGATCAATTGATAGAACTGATCATGTGTAGAATGAAACTCCATATAGAATAACCAGAACCCCAAAGCCAGATAAGGAATGGCTTTTAGCTCATCATCAGTTACCGGACGGATCTCACGATAGGCTCCGATCAGGATCCGGAAACTGTCTTCTGCTCTTTCTTTCGTGATGCGATTGAATTGCTGGTCCATCTGAAGATGCGTCCAGAAAATCATCAGATCGTTTACCAGCCAGCCATAGCCCAGGAAATCAAAATCGAAGAGCGTCACTTTATCACCGTCAAAATGGAAATTCTTCGGTAGAAAATCAAAATGGCAATACCCGGAAGAAAATGCGGAGGTATCTAGTTTATCCAGTGCAGCCTTGATCCTTCCAGCCATATTGTTCAGCCACTCATATCCCTCCTGATCATTCAAAAAATAACTGCGTGTTCTGTCCAACGGATCAAACAATGTTGTTTGAAGATCAAATTTTCTTGTAACACCAGTGAGGGTGATAGAGGAAGAAACGTTGTGGAATTTCGCGATCTCATGTCCCAGGCTCCGCAGTTGGGCGTCATTCGGAGCAGGGATCACTTTCCCCGCAGCAAAACTGAACAGCGCGCCATACCGGTTTCCTTCAGCGGCGGTGAAAGACTGGATCAGGCTTCCGTTTTTATCTGCAACAGGATAGGAGACGGAAACACCGGCTGCATGGAGCGCTTTCAACAGTGTCGTTTCTCCTTCTATCGCTCCATGGCCACGATGAGAGGAGCGATATACCCTGAAAATGAATGTTGACTTACCGGTTTCAATCAGGTAAGTATCCCCCACGCCCCGGACCAGGAAGCGGCAACTTGCAGCGGGCAGGTCATATTGCTGACTGATAAATGCTGCAAGTGCATCAGGTGATAAGGTCGAATAGGAAATGGGAAACAGGTTTTGCATGGACAAATATACTTTATGAAATATTTTTTTCGTGACCGGACATAACCCGTTAATCATTGATTTATAATATTTTTTACAGCAATAGATTTAAAATATGCTGGAGTAAACCCGGCTCTTCCAAAACCTGCGTTTGGAGGATCAGCTTTGTTTATTATTTTTGTTTGACAATTTTGTTAATCATCTATGCCGATCCGCGATAGCCAGACAGAGGAATTGATCAAAGCAACCGCAAAGAGGTTATTCTTTTCGGAAGGTAAATTCAGGGCAACTACCCAGGAGATTGCCGATGCTGCGGGTGTGAACAGGACGCTGGTGAATTATTATTTCCGTTCGAGGGATCATTTGTTTGAGCTTGTATTGAAAGATGCCCGCCAGCAGATAGAGGAACGCATGGGACGCCTTTTTGAAATGGATCTTCCCTTTAGGGAAAAGATCGGGCTGATGATCGATGAATTGCTGGAATCTGTATTCGATTATCCATTTATGGATATCTATACGATCACAAGCATTAAAGATGTTTCCGAAGGTTCTGAGAAGCAGGCACACAACAAGGAAATGCGTGAGAAGATCAGTCATTTTCTGAAGGAAGTAGAAAAAGAGCGCAAAAAGGGAACGATCCGGGCGAGCAGCGCAATACACTTCTTCCTTACGCTGACTTCACTGATGGGCCATCCGATCACCTTCCGGGGTATGTACCAGCTGGCATTCGATCAGAATGATAAGCAGTATAAAAAACTGCTGAAGGAAAGACGCGAGCTGATTTTGGAAATGCTATTTAAATAGCTGTTTTTTTTGCCCGGTAATTGACAAAAATGTCAAAATAAATTGTTGAAATAAAATGTTGAAATGATAGAAAGAAACGTGATACTGACAGCGGCCCGGGATCTGATGATCCGCCAGGGTATCCGCAATACAGGCCTGGATGAGCTTACAAAATCGCTCGGGATCTCCAAGAAAACGATCTATACGCATTTTACAGACAAGGCCAGCCTGCTTTATGAAGTGGTTCAGTCCAACCTCGATGTACTGGAAGACTCGATCAAAAACGCAGAGCGATCTTCTGCCAATGCAATCAGTGAATTTATCAGCGTAACCAATGATATCATCGATTCAAATATCACCTGGCAATCGACCTCCCTGCAGGATCTCCATGCCTATTGCTACCCGGCTTACGAGCAATGCATGAAATTCAAACAACACGTGCTGGAAGATTTTCTTCAAAAAAACTTTTCCCGCGGTGCGAAAGAAGAATTTTATACCAACAACTGGGATAGCAAACTACTTGTGGAAAACGCCTTGTTCATGATGGATAATTGCTGCGCCGTTATTGGAAAACGTAATCAGCATCTTTCGCCGCTTTCCGTGAAGAACTATTTTATCACACACTTCTTATTCGGGCTCTGCGGACCATCAGGCCGCGCACTGGTTGAACGCCAATTGTCCGGAATTACGCTCGAAAACTGATCTGATCAATTATATGAAACAAACAATCCCATTTACCAAGCCACAAAAGAACTGGCTTATGCTGCTGTTGTGCTGTATATTCATCACGACCTGCGCGCAGGCACAGCAGCCTGATGAAGAACTCACGCTGCAGAAAGCGTTGCAATATGCATTGAAGGCAAACCAGGATGCACGCAAAGCGCGCCTCGACCAGGAAAATGCCGGCTATGAAATTGAAGAAGTAAGATCCGGGGCGCTTCCCCAGATAAGTGGCAATGCCTCATTGAACTACAATCCGATCCTGCAGCAAAGCGCACTTCCGGGTGATTTCGTTGGTCAGCCCGGCACTACATTACTTGTAGCATTCGGCCAGAAATGGAACGCGAATGCAGGTGTGAACGTATCACAGGCACTGTTTGATAAATCCGTGTTCACCGGGTTGAAAGCCGCAAAGTCAACACAGGAATACTACCGCCTGCAGGCACAGCTGACCGAAGAGCAGGTGATCGAAAATGTCGCATCTCTCTACTATCAGATCCTGATCCAACGACAGAAGATCGCAGTCGTTGACAGTAATATCAAAAATACCACCCGCGTCCGCGATATCATCACCGGTCAGTTTGAAAATGGACTCGCCAAACGAATTGACGTAGATCGTACGAAAGTGAACCTTTCGAACCTGCACACGCAACGGCAGCAGTTATTGAACCAGGTGATCCTTGCAGAGAACGAATTGAAGTTTGCAATGGGAATGCCGATCCAGCTGCCTATTGTCATCCCTGCAAAAGACAGATCTGCTGACGCACTCGGTGCCGCGGCAGACGCAGATTTTCAGATCGGCACGCGGCTGGAATACCGCACACTTACCCAGCAGGCAAAATTGCTCGAGTTCCAGAAAGAGGCGTACAAAGCTGAATACTATCCAAGCCTTTCGCTTTCGGGTAACTATTCTTACCAGGGACTTGGTAACAGGTTTCCTTTGTTCAAAGGAACGAGTCAGGGAGTGAACTGGTTCGACTATGCTTCAATGGGGCTTACATTAAAGATCCCCATCTTCAATGGATTTGCTACACGCGCACGTGTGCGCAAAGCAGACGTCAGCATCCGCAAACTGAACGAAGATCTTTCGAAAATGTCTTTATCGCTGAATAAAGATTTCGAAAATGCGAAAATGCAGATCACCAATAACCAGCTTATCCTGAAAACACAGGAAGAGAATGCCGCCCTTGCTAAAGAAGTTTATTTCAACGTGATGAATAACTATAACCAGGGATTGGCCAGCCTGACAGATCTGATCAATTCAGAAAATGAGATGACAGAATCCCAAAACAACTATTCGTCCGCATTGCTTGATTACCGGATCGCACAGATCCAGTTACTAAAAGCACAGGGACAGTTAAAAAGCCTGCTGGTCTCAGCCCAATAGGATACAACAAACAACAACCGTTTATACTGCAACTTAAATGTTATGAACAAAAAGAAATTGGTAAGGATCGTTTTAACGATCGTGATCATTGCAGCCGCCGGCTTCGCTATCGGGTCGGTACTGGTCAGTAATAAAAAGGAAAATGAAGCGAAAACAGCCATCGTGGCACAAGCTGATGGTAGCGTAGCCGTGAGGGTGGTGGAGGTGAAGAAGCAACCTCTTCAGCAGGACTTTACCGCTAATGGCAATTTCATTCCTTCGCAACAATTGAACTTTTCTTCTGAGAACTCAGGACGGGTTACACAAGTGCTGGTAGATGAAGGCAGCCGTGTAAGTAAAGGACAGACCCTCGCTATCATCAAAGCAGATCAATTGAATGTTGATGTGGAAAGCGCGCAGGCTGCTTACCAGGTTGCACAGAAAGACAAGGAACGTTATGAAAATGCGTTCAAAACTGGCGGTGTAACACAGCAACAGGTGGACCAGGCAATATTGGCCCTCAGCAATGCCGAAGCAAAACTTGCCCAGGCAAAGATAAAAGTGGGAGATACTTATGTTCGCTCATCCATCAATGGCATTGTCAATAAGCGTCTCATCGAGCCAGGAGCTGTAGTGGCTCCCGGGACAGAGTTGTTCGAACTGGTAGATGTTTCCCGACTGAAACTGCAGGCAACTGTAAACGAAGGACAGGTGGCGCAGTTAAAAGAAGGAGATAAAGTAAACATACATGTAAGCGTATTCCCGGATAAAGAATTTACCGGTAAAGTTACCTTCATCGCTCCAAAGGCAGATGCTACATTAAGTTTTCCGATCGAAGTTGAACTGGCGGCCAACCCCGGCAATCTTGTAAAAGCAGGTATGTATGCAACAGCCATCTTCAGCTTTCCTTCACAGGCTCCTGTGATCACCATCCCGCGTTCATCATTCGTCGGAAGCGTAAGCAGTAACCAGCTTTTCGTTGTTGGAAAAGATAGTTCAGCTTCACTTAAAAAGGTCATAGCGGGTCGTGTGATGGGAGATCAGGTGGAAGTATTGCAAGGACTTTCTGAAGGAGAGTCCGTGATCACCAGCGGTCAGATCAATCTTAATGACGGCACGAAAGTATCAATTGTGAAATAACACGGCCATTTACAAAAAAAGAGATTCATGAAAATAGCAGAAGTATCGATAAAGCGGCCGACACTCGTGATCGTGCTGTTCACCATACTGATACTGGGCGGCATACTTAGTTACACTTCGCTGAACTATGAGTTGCTTCCCAAGTTCTCTCCCTCCGTTGTATCGGTTACAACGATATACCCCGGCGCTTCACCGAGTGAAGTAGAGAACACTGTATCAAAAAAGATCGAAGACGCGGTGTCTTCAATGGAGAATATCAAAAAACTCGAGACAAAATCATTCGAAAGTCTCTCCATCATCACGATCACGCTTAACAGCGGATCCGATGTTGACTATGCACTGAATGATGCGCAGCGTAAGGTAAATGCCATCCTCGGCGATCTGCCGGATGATGTGGATCCTCCATCGCTCAATAAGTTCTCACTGGATGATCTTCCCATCATGACCTTATCAGCCTCGGGAAAAATGGATGAAGCGGCCTTCTTTGACCTGATGGACAAACGCATTGCACCGGTATTATCCCGTGTACAGGGCGTTGCACAGGTAAACCTGATCGGTGGCCAGGAAAGGGAGATCCAGGTGAATATCGATGCCGTCAAATTACAGGGCTTTGGTCTTTCGCTGGGTCAGTTGCAGAATATCATTCTTACATCGAACCTGGACTTCCCAACGGGAAGTGTGCAAACGCGTGAGCAGGATATCCTGATCCGTCTTGCAGGAAAGTATAAAAATGTCGAAGAACTACGTAACCTCGTTATTCTTACAAAGAATGGCTCACAGGTCCGGCTGAAAGATGTAGCCGACGTTCAGGATACGCAAAAAGATGTCGAGAAACTCGCACGCGTAAATCAGCAAAGTTCGATCGCCTTGCAGGTGATCAAACAGTCTGATGCGAATGCCGTGTCCGTGAGCGAGCAGATCACTGCCAGCATTGAGAAACTGCAGAAAGATTATTCCAGCGCCGGTCTGAAGATCGATATTGCCAGCGACAGTTCCGTATATACGCTTCAGTCAGCTGATGCAGTGATCCATGACCTGATCCTTGCGATCGTACTCGTTGCCTTTGTAATGTTGTTCTTCCTGCACAGTATCCGGAATGCGTTGATCGTAATGGTGGCCATTCCGGCTTCACTGATCGCCACGTTCATTGGAATGCAGTTGCTGGGTTACTCGCTCAACCTGATGTCGCTGCTTGCGTTATCGCTCGTGGTAGGTATCCTGGTGGATGATGCGATCGTTGTACTGGAAAATATTTACCGTCACATGGAGATGGGAAAGAACCGTGTTCGTGCTGCGTATGATGCAACAAAGGAGATCGGGTTTACTGTAACCTCTATCACATTAGTGATCGTGGTAGTATTTATCCCGATCGCGCTGAGTACAGGGCTTGCCGCAGATATCCTGAAACAGTTTTGTGTGACGGTTTCCATTGCAACGCTTCTTTCATTATTAAGTTCCTTTACGATCGTTCCATGGCTTTCATCGCGTTTTGGTAAGCTGGAGAAGATCACCGGGAAAAATATTTTTGGAAGGATCATTCTTGCATTCGAACGCGGTCTTGATAATTTTACCAACTGGATCACTGGTATTTTGAAATGGTGTCTTGGTCATAAGAAGACAACTCTTGTTGCTATGCTGGTGCTATTCTTCGGATCTTTCGCACTTGTTGGCGCCGGCTTTATCGGTGCAGAGTTCTTTGCCAAAACGGATCGTGGCGAGTTCCTTGTTCAGATCGAATTGCCTAAAGACGCTTCGATAGAACAAACCAATCAAATGACCCGTCGTGCAGAAGAATACCTGAAGCATAAGCCAGAGATCACAAAGCTGATCTCCACCATCGGTCAAAGTAGCGATGGTGGTACCGGCGGTACTCAAAGCACCGCCTATAAATCCGAGATCACCGTGCAGATGGTACCCAAGACAGAAAGGGAAGATGAGTCGAATATTTACGCGGTGAAGATCAAACGGGAACTGCAAAAAGTATTGGTCGGTGCAAAGGTGAAAACCGTACCGGTGAGTATTCTTGGTACGGCTGAACAGGCACCGTTAGCGTTAGTGGTAACCGGCCCCGAATTGGATAGCGTAATGCGTTTTGCGAATTCAGCTATGGCAGAATTAAAGAAGATCCCGGGTGCAACCGAAATGCGTTTGTCTGTTGAAGCGGGCAATCCGGAGATCAACGTACAGGTGGATCGTGATAAGATGGCCTCTCTTGGGTTGTCATTATCTACGGTGGGTAGTACGATGCAAACTGCTTTCAGTGGGAATACAGATGGTAAATTCCGCCAGGGAGAATATGAATATGATATCAATATCCGCTATGAAAAATTCAACCGGCAGAATATCGGCGATGTAAGCAATCTTCTTTTTATCAATGATCAGGGACAACAGGTTCGTCTGTCCCAGTTTGCAACGGTTAAAGAGGCAAGTGGGCCGAGTCAGTTAGAGCGCCGCGATAAGAGTACATCTGTAACGATCGAAGCACAAAGTGTTGGAAGGCCTTCGGGTACTGTTGCAGCTGAATGGCAGGCATTGTTCGACAAGCTGCCGCGGCCAACCGGTGTGAGCTATGTATGGAGCGGTGATATGGAAAATCAGAGTGAAGGTTTTGGTTCGATGGGTATTGCCTTGCTTGCCGCGATCGTGCTGGTATACCTGATCATGGTGGCATTGTACAACAGTTTCATATATCCCTTTGTGGTGTTGTTTTCGATTCCGCTGGCGATCATCGGGGCATTCCTTGCGCTGGCATTGACGAACAATTCGCTTAACCTGTTTACCATTCTGGGATTGATCATGCTGATCGGTCTGGTGGCGAAGAATGCGATCATCCTGGTCGATTTTACCAATCAGCGGAAAGCAGAAGGTGTAAGTACTTACCAGGCACTCATCGATGCAAACCATGCTCGTTTGCGTCCGATCCTGATGACCACCATTGCCATGGTGATCGGTATGCTGCCTATCGCTATTGCAAAAGGGGCCGGTGCAGAATGGAAGAACGGTCTTGCATGGGTGATCATCGGAGGGTTGATCAGCTCACTGTTCCTGACACTTGTAGTGGTACCTGTGATGTATTCTGTATTCGATAAGATCGTAACACGGATGAACAGGAACAAAAAAGGTAAATCGATCGATGAACAAATGACAGAAGAATTTGAGCCGGGAGAAGATGGTTTTACTCCCTCGCATATATAAAACAAAGGCAACAGTATCTATCAGCAATAAAAACAAAGATTGGTTTTGAAATTGACAGGCTTTATGTAATCGATGATGAGCCCGGTTCCTTGTTGCGGAACCGGGCTTTTTATAATTCAGGGCGCTCAATGATATAAGAAAATCGCAAAGGGAGCGAAGACATAATCTTTGCGCTCTTTGCGATTTTCTTAGCGTTCTCTGCGTTACTCCTACGCCTGTCAAATAAAAATGATCTTAATTCCTCTTATACACCCGTATCCAGTCAATAAACGTTGTACAGGGGAACACTGCATTCGGGACAATTGCTCCGCCATAGGTCTGGTTATCATTTCCACCTACACCAGCTGTCAGCAGTATGAAGAACTTATGGGAGAAAGGCGCCCATTCCGCAAAGTGATGCGAGTATTCTGATACAAATACGCGCTTCCCGTTGATCGTTACCCGTGCATCCTGGTCCTGCCCGTTGGGAACCCCATTATCAAAAGCATCACCGTCTTTAAAATAATTGATATGATACACCTGGTCGTCCAAAGCAAACTCGATCCTGTTTGCATACCAGTCGATCCGATAAGTATGAAAGCCCCCGCTGCCGGTATTAAGATCCGATGCCGGAGCAGGCCATCCGCCATATGGAGGATTGGCAGAGGGCACCTGTTTATCTGCATAGGAATAATAACCACCTTTATGTCCATGATTCCAGCTTTGATACTGGTTGTTTTCCCATGACCATGCATAGTGAACACTGCCGAGGTTATGATTGGGAATTGTGCCTACATATTCCATAATATCGATCTCCCCGCCCTGTGGCCACATCAGCGATGTCTGCCCGGCCGGAATTTCCTGCGGCATCATCCAGAAGGCAAATCCCTGACCTTTATAACGTACGTCCCGCGCCCACACTCTTGCCTCTATCCGATGCCCTGGTCCCCAGGAGCCTTTGTCTTTCGTATTCAGTCTTGCGCTGGTATAGTTACGGTCGATATAGCTTTCTTTTTTGGTGACGATAGCGAGGCAGTTTCCGCTTGCATCTGTGATGCCTGTAGCAATGGTTGCATTGTCCGGCCGCGCACGATCCAGCTGACCGGTGCCGAAATTTCCGTCGATGCCGGTACCTGTTTCAAAATTCCATTTGTTCACATCGATCTGTGATCCATCGAACTCATCATTCCAGAGAAGTGAATATCCGGAATAGACGGTTGGAGGAATGAGAGGATTATTGTTTGCCGGCGGATTTGGATGCGGTGGGGCAGGAGGGGCCGGCGCGGGGTCTCCGCCTGACTTCTTGCAGGAAAAGACCATGGCTATGGTACAGCAGGCAACAGCAAACCGAAGGAGATTTCTTTTCATAAAATTTGATTCAGAAGGAGTGGATTCTTTTTGTTAAGACGGCAGAACGGCGGTCTTTGTACCAAACAGGGACAAAAACTGTTTTCCCATCAAAAAATGAGGTAAATTCATTTTAACCTTCATTTTAATAAGATCCCGATGCGCCATATACTCTTATCCTTACTGCTGCTCATCTGTTCAGCGATAACAACTCATTCCCAGCAAACAGCGCGCAGTTTTACCCGCGAAACGCGCTATCTACTGTATATGCCGGAAGGATATGACAGCGACACAAGCAAGCAATGGCCCCTGATGTTATTCCTTCATGGCAGTGGAGAAAGCGGAACAGATGTACAGAAGGTTAAAGTGAATGGCCCACCGATGCTTGTGGAAAAAGGGAAAAAATATCCTTTTATCCTGGTCTCCCCACAGGCCGACGGCCGTATTGGTTGGGATCCGATCGAACTGTATGATCTGCTGACCGATCTGAAGAAGCGCTACAGGGTTGATAAAGATCGTGTATACGTCACAGGTTTGAGCATGGGAGGCTATGGTGCCTGGAAACTGGCGTCCCAGTTCCCGCAGGAATTTGCCGCCGTCATTCCCATTTGCGGCGGTGGTGATACGTCCACTGCATGGCGTTTGCGCAATGTGCCCGTTTGGGCATTTCACGGTGGGAAGGATGATGTGGTCTTGCCTCAACAAAGTGAGCAGATGGTCGCCGCCGTGAGAAAGACCAATCCAACAGCGCGACTGACCATTTATCCCGAAGTAAAACATGATAGTTGGACCGCTGCCTATAACACTGACAGTCTGTATGAATGGATGTTATCAAAGAAAAGATTTGCTTATAAGGAAAAACCCGTAGCACCAGAGGTCTTGTCCACGCTGGCCGGCACTTATGTGAATAAAAATGATACGCTCTATATTACCCCTGATGCGGGCAGGTTATTGGTAAAAACCAATCGTAATAATTCGGTCACCTTAAGACCTGTATCGGAAAAACTCTTTTTCATTGAGGAGGAACTGCCTGTAGACGTGGAGTTTACACAAGCGGGAAAACGACGCGGATTGATCGTCAACGGAGATACACGCGATATATTCACTAAGTTGCCTTAATGAGGTAGGAGATATTCAGGGAATTTCAGCCGTAAAAACCATTATACCAGTCCTTCGGGGTTCTCTATCTTGTTTTCGTATTAAATTTCCCTACCTACGAAAACAGAATTGTATGAGCAACCTCAACGCATTTTATAAGATAGGAGCAGTCGGCCTCATCCTGACCATCGCCTTGCATGTTTGTTTTGCCAACGTAGCTGAGAATAGCATTGTGCATACAGGTTTTGCATTGCTGTATCCAAGTTGGATAGCGTTTCTGGGATTGGGATTCCTGTCAAAAAGAAAGGTTGAAGTGGAGGAGTAGAAGTATAGCTGGAATTTTTTGAAGTATTTCTACATGTGTTGAGTATGATAGTATCGCAGAGAACGCAAAGGTCCGCAATGGACGCTAAGAGATCATCGATAGTAAAAGCTTCGCGTTCTTTGCGGGCCATTGCGTTCATTGCGATACTCCTACGCAAATCAATCTTTTACATTTCTGCAATGCTCTTATATGCTTGCCCTAAAAACCTGATAATGTCACCAGCGATCATCGCTTCCATTGAAAGCTTTTCAGCTGCAAGATCTCCTGCCAGACCATGAAGGTATACGCCAAGTATCGCAGCATCATCGCCTGGATATCCCTGCGCCAGCAAGCCCGTCAGTATACCCGTTAATACATCACCGCTTCCACCGGTAGCCATACCTGCATTACCTGTAGAATTAAAGAACCTGCGTCCATCAGGTAAAGCGATCAGTGTATGATGCCCTTTGAGAACAATGATCAGATCAAGCTCTTTCGCTTTTTGCGAAGCAAGATCAATACGGTCAAATTCATTGGATGTATCTCCAAACAAACGCTGGAATTCTTTGGGATGAGGTGTTAGTATTGATCCTGCAGGGATCAG
This sequence comes from Terrimonas ginsenosidimutans, assembly GCF_022012415.1. Taxonomy (GTDB): domain Bacteria; phylum Bacteroidota; class Bacteroidia; order Chitinophagales; family Chitinophagaceae; genus Terrimonas_A; species Terrimonas_A ginsenosidimutans. The sequence continues at coordinate 79,195 of NZ_JAKLTR010000014.1, read as the reverse complement.
GGCAAGAAGCTCCGGCTCTTTGGCTACGCAGTTCAATGCATCCGCATCCATCACCACCGAACGATCATATTGCGTCAGTACTTCTCTTAATAAGGCTCTTGTTTCTGACGCCGTTCCCAATCCCGGTCCGATACCAAGCGCCTTATACATAGAAAGGTCTGTTTCGATCGTTGTACTGATGGCCTTATCAACATCTGTACTTACCATTACTTCCGGAAGAGAGGTCTGCATGATCGTATAGCCACAGGAGGGAAGATGACAGGTAACAAGCCCAACTCCGCTACGCAAACAGGCTTCTGCAGAAAGGACCGCTGCCCCGATCTTGCCATAGCTGCCTGCGATCAATAGCGCATGGCCAAAAGTTCCTTTATGGCCAAAACTGTTTCTTGGTTTGTAAACAGTATAAATGATGTCTTCGTCTGTCTGTTCATCTCTGGATGGAGTATTATTATAAAATTCAGGATGAAGTCCGATCTCCAGAATATGCACTTCGCCGCAATGCAAGCTGTTCTCCGCTGCAAGAAAAGCCCGTTTATACGATTGAAAGCTCAGCGTATGATCAGCTTTGATCTGTGGATTGTTCAAAGAAGATTGATCTGCAAACATTCCACTGGGAAGGTCAATTGAAACGACCATGTTTCCGGATTGATTGATCCGCTCAACAAGCCGCGCAGTTATTCCTTGCAGCGGACGGTTCAGTCCGGAACCTAACAGTGCATCTATCAGGACCCCATCGAAATTCACTTCGCTGATATTTTCTTCCGTCTGAATAAAACGGATCTCAACATGTGGTAATTTTTCAAGACGTGAAAGGTTTTCCTGAAAATCATCAGTACCCTTTTGTGTAGTGTCGAGTATATAAACGGTAATATCCCGTTTCGAAAGTAATCTCGCGATCGCCAGGCCATCGCCGCCGTTATTCCCTTTTCCACAGAAGATCGTTAATGACTCTTCAGGGAAATACTGATTGATCCATCGGACACAAGCCTTTGCAGCTTTTTCCATCAGATCGATGGATGAGATGGGATCATGTGAAATGGTGTATTGGTCCCATTCTCTTATCTGTGCTGCATTGAAGATCTTCACGGTTAGGTTATTTTGTTTTTTTCTTAGGGTCTGCCTTTTTTACTGTTCCGGCTTTCTTTGTGATCGGCTTTTTCGAAGGTGCGGCTTTTCTGGCCGGTTCCTTTTTAGGAGCAGCTTTTCTGGCTGCGTTTTTTCCCGGCGCAGGTTTCGATTCTACCGGCGCATTTTCATCATCTTCATTTCCGCCGCCCTGCAGATAATTCCCGAACAGATCGTACGACTTATTAGCTGTATGATAGATATTCCTGTTATACTTATTTCCGAGAATGATGATGGTCGCTTTTTCATCCATTAATCTGGCGAAAACCGCATTGCAACCATGCCAGCGTCCGAAATGATAGATCACTTTCTTGCCATTCTTCAGGTTCAACATCCGGAAGCCAAGACCATAATTGTGAACGGAGGGACGGTCATTGCTGTAAGGCGTAAAAGCAGAATCGAGGAATGCTTTCTTAAGAAGCTGTTCCGTGTATAATGCCTGGTCCCATTTCAGCAGATCACGCGGTGTTGAATAGATATTCTTATCGCCATAAGTTCCCTCGAGAAAATCATTATCCCAGATGGTTCCGTTGTAATTGAACGAGGGGATCATTCGATCCAGTTCATTCAGCGTGCAGACGAAGGTATGTTCCATGCGGAGCGGGTCGAAATATTTCACCTTCATGTACTGCGGATAAGGAATACCGGTGATCTTCTCCATGATCAGCGCCAGCAATACGAAATTGGTGTTGCTGTAGCTGAACCTTCGGCCGGGGCTGAAGCTCCGGTTGGGTTTTTCTGTGTAAAGCGCATTGAGCACATCGGCATTCGTGACCTGTTTGCTTTTATCCCATTTTCCTTCAGACATAAAGTAAAGGTAGTTGGGCATACCGCTCCGATGGTTCAGCAGCATTTTCACCGTCACGCCCGGATAGGGCAGTGCAGGAAAGAATTTCTGTATGGAATCTTCAAGCGACAGCAGGCTATCCTGCACCAGTCCCAGGATCGCCACGCCCATGAACGTCTTGCTGGTGGATGCTATATGAATGGAAGAGGTATCGGTAATAGGTGTTTTGCGTGCGATATCGGCAAAGCCCGCATAGCTCTCATACAGTATGGTTCCATTCTTTGCCACCAGGATTCCTCCGCTGAAGCCGCGGCCAAGCAGCATACTATCGAAATACGATGACAGTACAGCCTTATAATGCCTCATTTCTTTTTCCGGCACAGCTCCGGGCGCAGGAGCCTTATAAGCAGTATCAGCAGTATTCTCAGCAGCAGGGGCGGTGTTATTGCAACTATTCAACAGGGCAAGCATGCCCAACGCATATAAGATGTTTTTCAACAGGTGTGTGTTTTTACAAAAGTAAAGCTTACAGGTGTTTGAACAAAACGTAGATGTTCGTGTTCGTTGACCGTTGACCGTTGTCCGTTGTCCGGAATTCAAGTGGGGCGGAATAAATTGGATCTTCGTGTACAACTTAAAAGTGAAGGGTTATCGTTTTTATACGATAACCCTTCACTTTTAAGTTGTATCGGACAACGGACAACGGACAACGGACAACGGACAACGGACAACGGACAACGGACAACGGACAAGGGACAACGGACAACGGACAACGGTCAACGGTCAACGAATCCCTCCTCCAAATTTCCCCTCTACATGTTATATTTGCATTTATGGCAAGCGAAAAAACTAGTTATCCAAAAGAGAAGATCCGGATCCTTTTCCTGGAGAATATCAGCGACCAGGCGGTAAAGACGTTCAAGGTACAGGGATATACAAAGGTTGAAAAGATCACCAAAGCCCTGACGGAAGATGAACTGATCAAAGAGATCAAAGACGTTCATATCCTGGGGATCCGTTCCAAAACACAGATCACTCCAAAAGTACTGGAGGCTGCAACAAAACTGCAGGCGATCGGCTGTTTTTGTATCGGGGTGAACCAGGTCAACCTCGACGCCGCAACAAAACATGGCGTAGTGGTATTCAATGCCCCTTATTCGAACACACGTTCGGTTGCGGAACTGGTGATTGGTTTGTCGATCATGCTTATTCGCCGGATCCCGGATAAGAACAAAGCCGCTCATGAAGGGATCTGGATGAAAGATGCCAAAGGAAGCTTTGAGCTCAGAGGGAAAACCCTTGGAATTATAGGTTACGGCAATATCGGAAGCCAGGTAAGTGTGCTGGCGGAAGGTCTCGGTATGAAAGTGTTGTTCTATGACGTGGAGACCAAACTGCCATTGGGTAATGCCACAGATGGCAAAACATTGAAAGATGTGCTGGGTAAAGCGGATGTGGTGACCATGCATGTGCCTGAAACAAGCCAGACAAAAAACATTATCAATAAAACAACCCTTAAGTATTTCAAAAAGGGAGCGATCCTGATCAACTATGCAAGGGGAGAAGTGGTGGACCTTGATGCGTTACGCAAGGCTTTGCTGGATGGACAACTCAGTGGTGCCGCGATCGATGTATTCCCATGGGAGCCGGAAAAGAATGGCGACCGCTTCCAGAGTCCGTTGCAGGATCTGCCAAACGTGATCCTGACTCCGCATATTGGAGGCTCAACAGAAGAAGCCCAGGAAAATATCGGTGAAGACGTGAGCGCGAAGCTGTTCAACTATCTCGAAAAAGGAATTACGTTCGGATCACATACCGTTCCTGCCCTGGCTTTACCTCCGCAGGAGCGTTCACACAGGATTCTGCACATTCACCAGAACGTACCGGGTGTATTATCGCAGATCAATACGCAATTGTCAAAACATAATATCAATATCGTTAGCCAGTACCTGAAAACGAATGAAGAGATCGGGTATGTGGTGCTGGATGTTGACAGGCAGTTATCGAATAAAGCAGTGCAACTGCTGAAGGATATTAAGGAAACGATCAAGGTGAGAGCTTTGTACTGATCGAAAGGTTTGATAGCTCAGCCTGGCGTAGGAGCAACGCAAAGAACACAGAGGACCGCAATGAGCGCAAAGAATTTCTTGGCGCTCATTGCGGTCCTCTGTGTTCTTTGCGATACTCTTTACGCCAGCCTAAGCTCATTGATCGCAGGGTTTGGGTATGATCACTTGCTGCTTCTCAATCGCTTCCAGGCTGACCCCATCAATATTCTTTGACAGAAGCAAGTTCTGCAGCTTTTCTTTTGTCGTTTCCTGCAGATCGATCTTGATTGTCTGATCATTGCTGATCACAAATTCCTTTACCCCATACACGATCTTATCTTTTACGGAACCGAATGTAAGCGCGAGCGCCCGGTATCCAACAGACAAAGGCAGCGTTGTTCCATCTTCATTGTAAACGAATTTGTAAAGCTGACCCTCCCTGTTCGTACTTTCCAACATTGCGCGTTTCGAAGGGACGAGAACCAGTGTTTTTAACGCCATCTTTTCAGTTGAAATGACCTGTACTTTTAAGCGGACATTTTTTATGCTCTTACCGGGCTTCAAGAACGCATCAATATTATACCAGCCGTTAGCCTCTACCCTGAACTCATAACGTTGCCTGTCCAACTCCTCAAGATATTCCAGAAAGTTTCCCTCCCATCCGGGATCAATTAGCTTTATTGTAGCGTCGGAGAGTACAGCAGGAGGAAATGTTGTGTCATATTCCGCAAAATCTTCTTCAATGGCTGAATAATATGATGTGTCGGCGCCACAGTCGCTGCTGGACACAGATGATGAGTCCGCAATAAATTTTGGGCGGTACATTGACTCATTTAAATCGTATTGTTGCGGCGTTACTTCGTTCACGTATTTCGCGAGTGCGATAATGAATTCCAGCGAAAGATCAGGAAATGCTGGTTTTATTGATCCGAATTTATTTTTGAGGTCTTGTGTATACTTGTCTTTCACCATGAAAGCAGGGGGATTATGAAGCCAGTCCAACGTATTCAATGGGTTTTTCCATGGCCCACGCGAGTTAAAACCCCTCAATCCGGGCCCTGTCATGTCTTTAAAAACATGATGGCAGTTGGAGCATTTCGCGTGAAATAAAGCTGCTGCATTAATTTCGGTTGTGTCATTTTGTTCGAGATCAGGAAAATTCAGATTTTCCGGATCGACCCAGTTCATCGTACTGTCTTTCTCCCATTCACCTTTGAAAACTTTCATCGTGGTATCAACACTTTTTGTTGCAATGCCGATCGATACCGGCATAGATGGCTCAACCTTTTCGCCATCCTGTGTGGCATTGAAATAGATCATCCCAGCACTTCTTAGCGGCCTTCCATCCGATACAGTGGCCAGTCCGGATTGAAAGATCTCCTGCGGTGTAAATACTTCTTTTATCTCGATATCCACCATTCCTTCGAAAGTTCCTTTTTTAATACGGACCAAAGACGCATGAGAGGTTTTTAATACCGTGTCTTTTTGTCCATCGACTTTGAAAAATTGTGCAGGAATGTTCCTTGTGTTGAGGAATTCGTTTTGAACGGATGCTTCGGTGCTGCAGGAGCATACAAAAAAAATAAGCGCGCAGCTGTATGCTGCAACTTGCAGAAGAGCAGAGAGTTTCATCGGCGGCTTGTTTGGTTATTTATTTGATGCTTGTTCAGCAGCAATAATCATCACGCAAAACGTACTTTATGGAAGAATGTTCTAGAGTTTCTTCATTATCTTTTTTGCCCGGGAACGAAAGGCCGGAGTTTCCGTGTCCCACCGTTCTTCAATGATCGTCTTAAGCTCCGGTTTTATTTCGGGGTATTGTTTCGAAAGATTTTCCAGCACTGTCAGTGAAAATGCTTTTAACGCTGCTTTTTCTGTTGGGTCACAGACATACTCAAAACAAAGATTCATAACGGTACCCTGGTACTTTTCCGGTATGTCAATATGTTGGAAGAGCCGGATCGTATTTCTTCTTACCGCAGGATGCGTATCCTTTCTTTCCAGGTTCTTAATGATCTTCGGCAAATGTTTTCTGATCAGCGCGGGATGGGATTCTACGACGTAACTGATCGGCCAGGCCGCCAGTTGCACTACACGGTATTCATCCTTTAGGAACAACTCTATCAGTTCCGCAAACCGCACGGGAGAATCGCCGACCCATTCCACCACTTTCAGACAATTAGCCCTGGAATGTTCACGGAGAAGCTGCTCGCGAAGTTTCATGATGAATGGATAAATTTGATCTGGTCAAATGTAAAACTAAAAGATGAAGCATATTACACCACACCAGGTATTACACGGGACAAAAGCCGCCTGTTTGTCCTCACTGATGATCCTTATCGTCATGATGTACTCCTGCGGAGACGAGCAGACTGCCAGGTTAAAGCCGATCGTTATGCAAACTGATTTCGGTTTGAAGGACGGTGCGGTCAGTGCCATGAAAGGTGTCGCATTCAGCGTTGACCCCGCCTTACCCTTATTTGATCTTACCCATGAAATTCCGGCGTACAATATCTGGGAAGCGGCTTATCGTTTAAGCCAGACTGTTCCCTACTGGCCGGCGGAAACAGTTTTTGTATCTGTGGTTGATCCGGGTGTTGGAACCGATCGCCAGTCTGTCGTTGCACGGACGAAAAATGGCCACTATATCGTAACACCGGATAATGGCACACTCACTCTTCTTGCAGATGAGATCGGGATCGAATCATTGCGGCAGATCGATGAAGCAGCCAACCGCCGTGCGGGTTCTTCCGGCTCTTACACATTCCATGGCCGGGATGTATACGCGTATACCGCCGCAAAACTCGCGGCCGGTAAGATCCGCTTTGATGAAGTAGGGCCTGAACTCAAACGCGATGTGACCAAAATTCCGTACCAGCGCGCCTCTTATTCCGATGGCATCATCAAAGGCAGTATTCCCGTTCTCGATATTCAGTATGGTAATGCCTGGACGAACATCCCGGACTCGCTTATAAAACGAGCCGGGATTAAGACCGGGGACAGTGTCGCGTTAAAGATCCATTTCAAAGACTCGCTCGTTTATCAGGATAGAATTCCTTTCGTCCATACTTTCGGGGAAGTGCCGGAAGGAAGGATGCTCGGCTATCTCAATAGCCTTATGAACTTTTCGATTGCCATCAACATGGGTAGTCTCGCAGAGGAGAAGAAAATAAGCGCGGGCAGTAACTGGACGGTAACGCTGATGAAGTGACATTGACTCCTGACATCTTCACTGACCAGTTCCGCAATGACAATACATTTTTTCCTAATCTGAATGACTAAAAACGCCTGATTCCGTCTAAAAATCAACCCCTGATCCAATTCATGCAATAAAAGACCGAATTTTACGATTTTGAGGAAAAACTCCCTGCTTTTGAGCGTTTTACGCCGCATATACCTGCTCTTTCCGGTTCTGCTGCTGAGCATGGCTGCCACGGCGCAGATCCCTGCTCAGAGCCGTTCGAATCTGCGCGTGAAAAAGACTCCCGTTCTTACTGACACGCTTCGCCTGGATACACTCAGCATTATTCCCAACACATTTAATTCGCCCGGCATCGATAGTGCCGATTACCGCCTTGATTTTATCAACGGATTGCTGATCTGGAAGAAAAGGCCATTAACGGACAGTATCCTCGTTTCTTACCGCGTATTCAACTACAAACTCAACCCGGTGGCACAGCGAATGCCATATGATAGCGTCAAATACAATATCGCACTGGAGCCGTATGAGTTCAACAGCGAACTGTCAGATGCACAAAAAGGGATCTTTAATTTCGGATCACTTAAAGCTGAAGGTAGCTTCGGCCGGCAGATCGCATTCGGAAATGCACAGGACGCCGTACTCAATTCAACACTTAACCTCCAACTCAGCGGCATGCTGGGCGATAGTATCGAAATACAGGCAGCCATAACCGATAATAATATCCCGCTTCAACCGGATGGAACTACCCAGCAACTGAATGAGTTCGACCAGGTATTCCTTCAGTTCAAAAAGAAGAACTGGCAACTTAATCTCGGCGATATTGATATTCGCCAGAATCAGAGCTACTTCCTGAATTTCTATAAGCGATTGCAGGGTGTTTCGTTTCAAACGATCAATAAGATAGGAGAGAAGATTGAATCAAGAACACTCGTGAGCGGTTCGATCGCAAAGGGAAAGTTTACCAGGAATATCATTGATAATACCAATACGCCCAATCTCGAAGGCAACCAGGGCCCTTACCGGTTGACCGGAGCCAATAATGAATTCTTCTTCATTATCCTTGCCAATACGGAGCGGGTCTTTATAGACGGGCAATTGCTGCAACGCGGCGAAGACCAGGATTATGTGATCAACTACAACACGGCGGAACTTACTTTCACTCCTAAAAGAATGATCACCAAGGACAGCAGGATACAGGTAGAATTTGAATATGCTGACCGGAACTATCTCAACGCAAACTTCTATGCTTCCCAGGAGCTTGACATCAACAGAAAGCTGAAAATTCGCATCGGTGCTTTTACTAACAGCGATGCAAAGAATTCGCAGATCAACCAGGTGCTGAGCCCCGAACAAAAACAATTCCTCGGATCGATCGGTGACAGCATCCAACGGGCCTATTATCCCTCAGCAGTGATAGATACATTCGCAGCGGGTAAGATCCTGTATGAGAAGATCTACTTTACCGGACCAACAGGCGTCGATTCATTCTACCAGTATTCAACAAACACTGCCGTTACGCTTTACAACCTCTCTTTCGCACTTGTTGGCCAGGGAAATGGTAACTATGTACCTGAATTCAACGGTGCAAATGGAAAGGTATACACTTTCGTGCAGCCGGTAAATGGCGTTAAACAGGGAAGTTATGAAGCCGCATCGCTGCTCGTTACACCGAAGCAACAGCAACTCGTTAACCTTGGGGTTGATTATAACATTACTGAGAACACACTGGTTAGAACAGAAGTAGCGATGAGCCGTTATGATCCCAATACGTTTTCCAGCGTAGATAACGGAGACGATCAGGGTTACGCGGCAAAAGTGCAGCTGAATAACCTGCAACAGCTCAAAGCCTCTTCCAAACTGCAACTGGCAACATCACTGGATTATGAATACGTACAGGCAAAGTTCAGACCCCTGGAACGTCTCCGTACCGTTGAGTTCTCCCGCGATTGGGGCCTGCCGATCCAGATCATCCCTCAAACTGAAAATATCATCCGGGCCTCTGCCGGATTAAAAGACAACCGTAATCATGCATTCACTTACAGGTTCATCAATTACCGCCGCGGTACCGATTACAATGGCTACCAGAATGCGTTGGTTCATACAGCGAACTGGAAAGGCTGGGAGTTCAATAACGAATTTGTTGCAACCAACTTCAATGCCGCCATTGAGAAAGGCCTATTCCTGCGGCCAACATTTGACCTGAGCAAACAGTTCAAACAATTCAACAACTGGAAACTCGGTTTCCGTTACGCACTGGAAAAAAACACAGTGAAGGATAAAGCAACCGATACTCTGACGTACAATGCTTTTTGGTTCGATAGCTATTCGATCTATCTCCGCTCCGATCCGGGTAAGCGCAATCGCTATAATGCTACATTCTTTACCCGGGAAGACAAATACCTTGTGGGAAAAGATTTCCTGGATGGAGACAGAAGTTATAACCTTAACCTGCAGGCAGAGCTATTGTCGAACCCCAACCGTCAGCTATACCTGAACACGACCTTCCGCAAGCTGAATGTGCGTAATGCGGCAATCTCGAAACAAACGGAAGACGAGACCATTCTTGGCCGTGCAGAATATGTAATGAATGAATGGAAAGGCCTTCTTACAGGTAATGTGCTGTATGAAGTTGGCGCAGGGCAGGAACAAAGACGTGATATCGCTTATGTCGAAGTGCCGGCAGGAACAGGTCAGTATGCATGGATCGATTATAATTCAGATGGCACTCAGCAACTGAATGAATTTGAGCTGGCAGTATTTGCGGATCAGGCAAAGTTCATCCGCATCTTCACTCCCACAAATGAATTCATCAAGTCGAATTACATCACGTTCAACTACAGCATCAGCCTTAATCCGAAAGCAGTCTTCAACAAGCCCGGGCAAAAAGGCTTTAAGGGCTTTGTGGCGCGATTCAATTTTATTACATCGCTTCAGATCAACAAGAAGTCCATAGCGCAGGGCAGCTTTGAATTCAACCCTTTTAAGTATGGCGTAACAGATACAAATCTTGTTACGCTCAATACCGTACTGACGAATACGATCTCATTCAACCGCTTCAATACGACCTGGGGTGTTGATTTCAGTAACTTGCGGAATAACGGGAAGTCATTATTAACCTATGGCTACGAAAGCAGGGAGTTGAATGACTGGAGCTCCCGGATCCGGTGGAATTTCTCGCGCGCGCTTTCGCTTAATATCGTCGGAAGGCTTGCCGCAAATTCATTGTTCACACCGAACTCTCAGTTTGACAACAGGAACTATGAGCTGGATATACAGAGTGTGGAGCCGGTCTTTAGTTTGATCAGGGGAACCTCCATGCGTATAGCAACGGGGTATAAGTTCGAACATAAAAAGAACAAACCGGTTTACGGTGGGGAAGCGGCGGATTCACATTCCTTTAATCTTGAATCAAAGTACAACGTGTTGCAGAATAGTTCTCTTACTGGAAAGTTTACGTTCAATAATATCAGCTATAGTGGGGGAACCGCCGCAACAACCGTCAGTTATATCATGCTGGATGGTTTATTGCCAGGCAAAAATTTTCTCTGGTCGCTCACGCTCACCAAAAGATTATTGAACAATCTCGAACTGAATTTCCAGTACGATGGCCGCAGGCCCGCTGCATCCAGAACGGTCCATACTGGGAAGGCCTCGCTGACCGCGTTGTTTTAAGGAGTTTAAAAGTTAAAGGTTTAATAGTTTAACAGTTGATCATTTTCGACTAACTCTTAAACTTTTAAACCTTTAAACTTTTAAACTTCTTAACCGGAGTCTTTTCCGCTAAACGTTGAACCTGAAATGCATCACATCCCCATCTTTCACGATATACTCTTTCCCTTCAATGCGGAGTTTGCCGGCTTCACGTGCGGAAGCTTCAGAGCCGTAGTGGATATAATCTGAATAGCCGATCACTTCAGCTTTGATAAAACCTTTTTCAAAATCGGTGTGGATCACACCGGCAGCCTGTGGCGCTTTCCAGCCTTCCTGGATCGTCCACGCGCGAACTTCCTGTACGCCTGCAGTGAAATAAGTGTACAGGTTCAGCAAGCGGTAGGCTGAGTGGATCAGACGGTCAAGCGCAGGCTCTTTCATCTGGTATTCTTCCATGAAGAGTTCCTTGTCTTCAGGATTTTCCATCTCCGCGATCTGTGCTTCGATGTTATTGTTCATGATGATCACTTCAGCTTTTTCCTGCTTCACTGATTCTTTCAATGCTTCTGAATACTTATTGCCAGTGTGCATAGATGCTTCATCTACATTGGCAACATACAGCACGGGTTTATCGGTGAGAAGGAAGAGGTCAGCGATCGCCACTTTATCTTCTTTGCTCAGATCCAGTTCACGAATGCTTTTTCCCTGCTCAAGATGACCTTTGCAGCGCAGCAATACTTCCAGTTCAGCTTTGATCTTCGGGTCTGTACGGGCTTGTTTTTCTGATTTGGAGATCTTTTTTTCCACGCTGTCGAGGTCTTTCAGCTGCAATTCAGTGTCAATGATCTCCTTATCTCCGACGGGGTTGATCGCACCTTCGTCACGCAGGATATTCTCGTCTTCAAAACAGCGGATCACGTGAATGATCGCATCCACTTCGCGGATATTTCCCAGGAATTTATTTCCCAGTCCTTCACCTTTGCTGGCGCCACGAACGAGCCCGGCGATATCCACAATTTCGATCTGTGTAGGCACGATCTTGTCGGGTACCACCAGCTCAGCCAGCTTTTTGAGTCGCTGATCCGGCACATCCACGAGTCCGACATTCGGGTCAATAGTGCAAAAACGATAGTTGCTCGCCTGAGCTTTCGCGCTGTTACTCACCGCGTTAAATAGGGTTGATTTTCCAACATTCGGCAATCCGACGATTCCTGCTTGTAAAGCCATACGGGGTTCTTGTTTAAGAGGCGCAAAGATAGGGCAAAATGGGGAGGGAGAGAAGTTTGGGGAGGGGAGAGGGAAGTTTGGGAGGTTCGTGCCCGTCCTGGTCTCACCAAACGTTACGCCAGTCAATACTTAAGGTGATGGCTATGCTAAGGCGCGTCCTCGTGGGCATGAACTTATGGAACCGTTGAGATCTATGGAACCTAAACTTATGGAACCTTTAGAACCTTCCAAACTTCCCCAACCTTTTCCTACCTTCCGTCCTCATCGAAAACACTTCTTCATGGCCTTAAGCAGGATCTGGTCGGCGTTCATTATCATAGCTATATTGGTTGCAGCATTCCGCTTCTCTTTTCAGCCGGAGCAGAAGGAGATCTTCAGCAGACTTGTGACGGGTAAGAACACTGATACGGTGTATGTGCGTCAGCTTGACTCGGCAGTATTGCCTGCTCCTGTATTGACGCAGCTCCAGCGGGAGAAAACGGCTGTCTGGGATAACAACAAAGTATTCAGAACAGCAGATGGTCAGTACCGCATATTCCGGTTATTGCCTTCAAATGGGGTGATCGATACCTGTAAAGGTGCGGTGGAGATCTGTATCGGGTTGATAGGGATCATGGCTTTGTTCATGGGTTTTATGAGTATCGCGGAAAAGGCCGGCGGGATCAGGTTCATGTCGAGGATCATCGGGCCCTTCTTCTCCAGGATATTTCCTGACGTACCGAATGGCCACCCGGCAATGGGCCATATGATGATGAATTTTTCCGCGAACCTGCTCGGACTGGATAATGCTGCGACGCCTTTCGGGATCAAAGCCATGGAAAGCCTGCAGGAGCTGAATCCGCAAAAGGAGAGGGCTTCCAATGCGCAAATCATGTTCCTTTGCCTGCATGCTTCCGGATTGACGCTCATCCCGGTGAGCATCATCGCGGTGAGATCATCTTTGAAGAACCCTGCTGCAAACCCGACCGATATCTTTGTTCCCTGTATGATCGCCACATTTGTGGCAACCATGGCGGCTATGTTCATCGTTTCATTCAAACAAAAGATCAACATCTTCCAACGCACGATCATGCTGTGGGTGCTCGGTATCTCGGCCGTTATCGCTTTGCTGGTACTGTATCTTACTTCCCTCAGCTCCGGGGATCTGCAGTTCTTTTCCGGCGCATTGAGTAATGGCATTATCCTCACCATCTTTATCGCCATTGTGCTTGGTGGCCTGTATAAAAAGATCAACATCTTCGACGCATTCGTAGAAGGAGCAAAAGGCGGATTTGAAGTGGCTGTAAGGATCATTCCATATCTCGTAGGAATGCTTGTGGCGATCAGTCTTCTCCGCAACAGTGGGACTTTTGACGTTCTGATCAATGGGCTCAAAACCGTATTTGCCGCACTTGGAACGGATACAAGATTTGTAGATGGCCTGCCTACCGCACTGATCAAGCCTTTGAGCGGAAGCGGTGCCCGCGGAATGATGATCGACACCATGAATGCATATGGTGCAGATTCCTTTGCGGGACGTTTGTCTGCCATCCTGCAGGGTTCTTCTGATACGACTTTTTATGTGATCGCTGTTTATTTCGGTGCTGTAGGCATCAAAAACACCCGATATTCTATCGGTGCAATGCTGCTCGCAGACCTGGTGGGGATCATTACGGCGATTATACTTTGTTATCTGTTCTTTGGAGGAGCGGTTTAGAACCAGGGAAGGTTCAATAAGTTGCTTAAATCAGCTCACCAAAAGTCTAAACTCCTGATACCTTATCTCAAAAAAAACTGCCCCCGATTTTGTCGGGGGCAGCAGACAAGGACTATTGTTTTGCGTAAATCAGCTTGAGAACCCAAAAGATACGTAATCTGTTTTATCTAACCTTGTTTTTCTCTGTCTACGTTTACTGATTGTAGATCAGACTTACCGCCCGTTTCCTCGTATCAGCTGCTGCGCTTATCGTACTGTATCCACGGGCAATGACAGTCATTACACGCTGATTGGACGTAGCGACAGATGCGGCGCTTGCATATGTATGAAGGTTTGTTGCGCTACCGGCAGAGCGTATAGCCCATGTTGTACTGGCGTTATTGGTAGGGATGGTAAAAGCAGGACTTACCCCTTTAAAAGGAATATTCTCCGCTACTTTGAGCGTACCCAGATAAAGATCAACTCCGGGAAGGTCTGGCATCAGGTTAATGAACTTATACCGTACAAAACCAGAATCTGGCGCAGTGAGAGAATCCACCACCAGTAAAGAGGTTGTTTTTGCCGCAGTATCTGTAAAATACAAAGAATACTTTTTACCAGCTTCAAATGTATTGGTGGAAGTCGCCAGCAGCACTGAATCGTTGGCTGTTCCCACAAAGGGTCTCGCTATGGTGATCTTGTTTTCCCTTGCCGGAACTATAAGATAATCAGAAGTACTGCCTCCTCCTGTCTGCAAACCACCACCGGGAAATGGTGTGGGATTGCCCGAAGTAAAGTTGAGGACACCACTGACCCTTGCATCATTTATTTTGATATGAAAGCCCGGGTTTGCCTGATAGGAGGATGTAAAGATAACTTTTACCTGAGCTTCCTGCGGCGTGATATATTGAAACTCGCTGGAGCTGAGTGCGTTTTTTTCGCAGCCGGCAAGCAGTGCGGATATTCCCACTGCCATGACTAGTTTTCCAAACCTGTATATTGACATAATCTTCTTTTTAAAATAGAATAATTGATTAAGGCACCATGAACCACATGTCTTTTACATGATAGTCGGGAGCTGTAGCACCGATCCTTGTCAGCTCTTCCAGGTTCCATACATATTCCGAGTTATAACGCGGTCTGATCCTGGTGGCCAGCTTTCCTGCATTGATCACGGGCAGGGCAGCAGGTACTACAAAGCCACGATAGACCGGAGTGTTGGTTACCGGGTCATTGTCCAGGTAATGAAATCTGCGCATGTCAACCCAGGTCTCAAAGAAATTCCATCCCCACAGAGCAATATATTTTTGCAGCATAATGTCCGTCAGGGTAACTACGCCGGCACTTTGCGCCACATTCGCACTCGTCATATATGCACTACGCTGTGCAGCGGAGATCGGGGTAACGTTGTACAGGGGGACATTGCTCCGCGGAAATGTTGAGCGGTTGATAAAATCAAAATGCCCATTGATCCCGTTGATGTAAGCTGTGTATGCGTCAGCGGTTGCACTTTTACGGTATGCAGCTTCGGCTTTTGTGAACTGCAACTGAGAATATGTTATGACAGGAGAGATCACCTTGTCGCGGAAAAGGTATTTACCTCTTGACGGATCAAAACGTGTAGCGCTTGGATTGGCGTATAAGGAATCACCGAAGGGCGCCGCTGTCCGCGTATTGCCTGTGTTTGGTTCTCCGATCCCCGGTTCAAGGCCGCGATAGCCACCGTTGCCGTTTGTTGTATCATTCGAGGCGGAGAGCATATGCCTGATCCTTGGGTCCCTGTTGGCAAATGTCTGGGCGCCTGCCATCAATGAACCATCCAGCAAACCAACGATCATTTTCGTTTGGCGGAATGTGGTCAGGTTGTCCCGATAGGGACCATAGAAGTTACTGTCATCATTTTTAGACGCATCAAACGGGATCACGAAATCTTCGTTGGAGTTGATAAAAGAACGGTCAACGTATTTGATGACAGAATCAGCAAACCGGCTGGTATACTCCGCTTTGTTAGTGAGGCGGTGAAAATTCATGGCAAGAACTCCATTCACTAATTTGATCCATTTATCCCTGTCACCATTATAAACAAAATCACCTTTGCTTAAGAGGCTGTTTGCAGTGCTCAGATCGGAACGGCCGAGGTAATCAAGGGCAAGGCGGCAAAGAGAATCTACTCCACGATAAGTCACATCCTGCGGATCATATTTAAATACAGAAGTGTTTTCTTTAAATGCTTCTGTATATATGATATCACCATACTCGTCAGCAGTCATTTGGAAAATAAGCGCCTTCAATGCATACCCTGCACCAACGTAATCCCACTGACCTTTTGCCAGTCCGCGATCTATGATATAATTGAGGTTCGCACCCAGGCCGAAATAGCATTGTCTCCAGATATCGCCCCCCACATCGGTCACCGTAGGGTAGCCCTGGAAGTTATGGACATCCCAGGCGTTTGCGGAAGTGGACTGCGCAAAATTCTGGATGTATTTTGAAACATACCGGCCGTCATATTGCGTGCCGCGGGGAATCGCTGAAAGCATCGCCGGAAAAACCGATGAAGCATCTGGCTCTTGCGGAGTGTCCGGGTCGGAATTTATATCGAGATATTTCTTACAGCCGGGAAGGATCGAGATGGCCAATAGAAATGGTAAGATTATTTTTTTCATAACTCTTTTTTTAGAATTGAATTGAACATCCAAAGTTGAAACCACGTGGAATACTTAACGCACCGAAATCGATGCCTGCGCCACCAAAGCCGGTGTTGCCTGCTGTATTCGCATTCACACTTGGATCAGCACCGCTATAATTCGTGATCATGAAGAGGTCTGTTCCTGTAAAGAAGACTGATGCGCCTCTCACGAATTTCACCCGGCTCAGCCATTTTTTGGGCAGAGCATACGAAAGAGTGACATCCCTTAATCTGGCCCATTTGATATTCTTTTCCACAAAATCTTCTTCCACCGCTGTGGTCGTACTTGAATAGAAGCCAGAGTTTGCAGAAGGAGTGATCACAATGGTATTCTTTGTTGGATTTGATGTATTCTCCAGGCCGTCTGCCAGAACGCCTTCAATCACTCTCGGATTATCCCTGTCGAGTGTGCGTACGCTGTAGCCGGTCAGATACAGGAAGTATTCTGTGCCGTTGAAGACATCCCCACCTTTACGGAAATCAATATTGAAAGAGAGATTGAACGATTTGTATGTGAAACGGTTGATCCAGCCAAGTGTGAAATCAGGCTGCCGGTCACCCACAGTCACGAAGTTCTCATCACGCAGAGGCATGCCGGTGGTTGGGCTGATAAGGACCTGGCCGGCATTGTTACGGCGCAATGTGTTTGCTCCCATGTTGCCGATATTCGCACCCTTGTAGTATTGCGAGCGAAGGTTTCCGAATACCCAGGTGTCGGAATCATAGAAAGTGGGGAGATCCACAGGCATGGAAACGATCTTTCCCTGGTTATGAGCGAAGTTGAAATTGCTTTCCCATGTGAACTTGCTGTTCTTGAACGGTGTTACACCTAACTGCACCTCGATACCTTTGTTTTCGACTTCACCGCCATTGAACCATTTGATCACAAAACCTGTTCCGTAAGAAGCACGGGCAGCAAGGATCTGGTTACGGCTTCTAAGCGAGTAACGCGCCACATCAAGTCTTACCCGGTTATTGAAAGCAGCCAGTTCCACTCCATATTCGAAGCTCTTCGTTTTCTCAGGAACGATATTAAAATTGTTACCCGTTACATCATACGCATATCCTCCGCCTGTTGTGATCTGGTTGGTGAATCTGTAATCGATGATGTATGGGGAGATCGGGCCTTTACCTGTTGTCGCATAAGACACCCGTCCCTTACCGAAGCTAAGCCATGGCAATGCGTCCTTCACGCCCGGCACATCGGAGAATGCAAAGCTGAGAGAGCCTGATCCATAGTTAAAGAAGGGATCCTTATCAACGATCCTTGAAGTAATGGTAGATACACCTTCACGGCTACCCGCCAGAGAGAGGTACAGGTAGTTGTTGAATCCTAATACATAGTTACCGAAAAAACGTACTTTACGGATCTTCGTAACAGTCGTCTTGGCATCGCGTGACAGTGGATCAGTATTGTTTATACCATAAAAATCTCTTTCGTAAAAACGCTCACCTTTCTGTGCTTCTGTTTTGGTGTTGTTATCTTCAAAATAAAAACCGGCAGTCAGGCTGTTGGAGAATTTACCAAAATTCTTTGTAGCAGTTGCCCGGTAGGTATTGCTGATATTTCGCGTTGTTTGTGTATAAAGAGAATAGAATCCGTTAGAAGCAAACCCAAACCTCGAAAGAGGGTTTGTTACGAGGTAACCGGATTGAGTATAGTAATCCACACCAACAATAGCCGCGACGTTGAGCCATTTTGTAATATCAGCCGTCAAATTCACATTGCCTGTAAGGCGATCAACTTTATCCTGTGATATGTTTTTGTTAACATCCCAGAGCGGGTTGTCATATTCCAGGGTATAGTTGGTGATATTCCGGATAGGTATTTTTGTCCCATCTGGATTTTCAAACCGGCGAATGTCACTTTCAACAGGCCATGCAAGGAGCGTTAACACATACCCGCCCGCACCTTTTGTTGCTTTATCCGTTTTTGTATTCACGTACGTCAATGAAGTGCTGAGCCTCGCCTTACCAAACTTGGTAGAACCAGTCATACGCATTGTCAGCTTTTCAAATCCTGTATTGGGAACGATACCTTTTTGATCAAGATAGCCTGCAGAAAGACGATAAGTGGTGATATCATTACCAGATTCGACATTTACATTGTGCTGTTGAGTAAACCCGCTGCGAAAGAAATTCTTGATATTGTTATAACGCGGAGCACCTTCAGGAATCTTCGGACCGAAAGCGCCATTTACCCCGGCACCGGCGGCCGTACCCAGGATCGAAAAAGGATTTACAACGGAAGTCGGGTCATACACCCCGTTTGAGCCGATCGTATACTGTGTCTGTATTTCAGGGAACCGGTAAAGCTCTTCCACACGAAAAGAGTTATCATAGGAAAGGGTTGCTCTTCCGCCTTTGCCTTTACGGGTAGTAATGACAATGGCACCTGATGCACCGTCGGAACCATACAATGCTGTAGCCTCCGGCCCTTTCAGGATCGTTACGTTCTCAATGTCCTCAGGATTAATATCCGCTGCACGGTTACCATAGTCAGAGTTGCGGTTGGTAAATGCGACTGACTGACCACCGATCAACGCTTCCTGGCGAAAGCTCTGGTTGTCAAAAGGCACCCCATCCACCACGATCAGCGGCTGGTTATTACCGCCTATTGACGTAGCACCCCGGAGTACGATCTGCGAAGACGCACCCGGAACCCCTGAAGTTGGAGTGATCGTAGCACCTGCTACCCGACCCGCCAGTGAGTTGAAGAAGTTATCGCGACGGGTCTCTGCGAGATCTTCACCGGCCACCACCTGCGTGGAATAACCCAGTGATTTTTTCTCGCGGCGGATCCCATATGCAGTTACGACCACTTCACCAAGGCTCCCGGCAGCAAGTTTCAGATTGATAGATAACGTACTGGATTCTCCAATCCGAACTTCATATCCCTCATAACCTACATAACTGAATTGCAAAGTTTCAGTTGCAGAAGCACGAATGCTGAAATTTCCTGCGAGATCAGTTTGAGTCCTTCTCTCTGTACCTTTAACCGAAATAGTCACTCCTGCTAGCGGAGTCTTGTTGTCATCAGAAATGACAGTACCCGTGATCGTTCTTTCCTGGGCCATCAATACTGACGGGAACAGGAACAGCAAAAGGGCCACTGCCAACCGGAGAACTCTTCTCATAGCTGTGTTGTTGTTTTAGTATAATAAATGAGCAGTTAACGAATCTAAGCAGCTCTCACAGGATCTGGATGCCGGCATCTGCATACGGTTTCAGCAACGGGTCATCTGCATCCGTTTCTGTAATCAATATGTCGATCTTATCCAGCGGACAAATTTGGATCGGCTGAAATGTATTGATCTTTTCAGCGATGGACAGGCACACTACTTTACGGGAAGCTTCGATCATCGCCTTTTTCAGCTGCACAACTTCCCAGTCGTTATCGGTAATGCCATGTTGAAGGTCGATCGCATTGGTGCCAACAAAGCAGATATCAGCCTTGATCTGTCTGATCTTGGCGATCGCTTCTGAACCAACCGTGATCTTGGAACTCTTGGATATCTTGTCTCCGATCAGTATGACCTCAATATTCGGATGATCCATGTATTCCAGGATGGCCGCAATGCTACCGGAAATAAAAGTTGCTTTCAAATGGGAGGGGAGCAGGCGCGCCATTTCCACAATAGTGGTGCCGCCGCCCGTGAGAACGAACATGCCATTTTCGATCAGGCCAATCGCTTTCTGCGCGATCCTGATCTTGTTCTGTTGGGAATAAACACCGTTAACCGGTACATGCACCTGACTGAAAGAACGGGAGAGTGCACCTCCATGGACCTTGATCAGCTTGCCTTCCTCGGCCAGCTCAAGCAGATCCCGACGGATCGTATCCTCCGATACGTGTATATCCACGCTCAAAGTCGAAGAAAGGACCTTGTTATGCAGGTTTACTTGCTGCAGTATATACGACTGTCGTTCTTTCTTCAGCATAGCAGTTAGAGTGTTTGAAGAAAGTTAAATATACGGTGAAATGCCGCATAAAAACGCAGAAACCCTAAAAAAACTTACACGAATGCGCACGAATAGCCGCGAATGTGCACGAATTGCATTTCAAATATCGAAAATCTGCGTTTTTGCAGTTTGAAGAAAAAAACTCCTGTTTCCAACCTGCCCCGGATTCCGAAAGCTATTCGTGCAGATTCGTGGCCATTCGTGATCATTCGTGTTCATTCGCGGCTATTCGTGTTCATTCGCGTTAAAATATGAAGCGCACGCTCAACCCGATCGCCGCCGGCTCGAAGGTGATATCATTAAAGAGATTCAATTCGGGTTTCCAGTCGAGAGAAAGATTGAGCGGGGCATTGGCGAATTTGTAGTCGAGGCCCAGAGAACCCATCGCGCCGAAATTCGTTTCCGTATCATTCGCTTTGCGGTTGGGGTCATAGACCTTTTCAAAGCCGAGATAGCCGCCTCCGCCATAGAACCATTGCAGGCCTTCCACGCTCAGCGGTTTATGGATCTGTAATACCGCACCGATCGCAAGCGGATCTCCAAAGGAGAAGAGCGCTTCCACTGCGGCGACATCGGTAAGAAAATGTTTGAGCGTAATCGAATTGTTGACCATCGCCTGGCTGTTGCTGAGCCGAACACCAAGAGCGGTTTTATACTGGCCATAAGAAATTTGGGCAAAGAGAAGTCCGGCCGCTACTACCGTAGCAGAGATAAGCTTTTTCATGAATGATGTTTTTGTTGGTTATTTATCCGTGTCCGGATGGATAACGATGGGAAAGGCGGGAATAGTTTTAAGGAAATGGTAAAACGGAATTCGTTGTCCGTTGACCGTTGACGGTTCACCGTTGTCCGTTCACCGTTGACCGTTCACCGTTGTCCGTTGGTGGTCACCGCTGATTGGCGGAGAAGGCGGACAGGGGGAAAATGGAAAGAGGCTGCCTTTAAAATGAAGGCAACCTCTTTCCATTTATCCCGGTAAATTTTTGTGCTGCTTCTGCCGCTTTATCCGGTCAACGGTCAACGGACAACGGTCAACGATCTTCTCTCTCACTCATACATTTCAAACTTCGATTTCGGTCTTCTACTCTCCAGCCATCTGAAATTATTCAATTTCATTTCCGACGGGCTTTTCTGTTTGATCGGCCAAACGGTGCCATTGACGGAACTCCGGAAGACAACCTTATCCAGTTCTTTTTGTACGAAATAGATATCAATCACATCAGAATGGGATTCATTGATGCCGGTGTAAGCGCTATCATCATCTGTTATATAATAGATACATTCTGCAAATCCTTTCGCGCGTAAAGAATCGATATTGCCGTCGATGAACCATCCATCGATACGGGTTGATTTGATCTGGTTATAGACTTCATTGTCCAGCCGGTTGACCATGAAGCCATTCTCAAACGCTTCTACTTTCTTCGGTTTTTTGTTCTCGGTATAGAGATAGATCGTATCGCCCGTTACCTGGTTTTCCTGCGCCCAGACGACGGGGTCTTTATATAACCTGAAGATGGAATCTTTGAATGAATAGAACATGCTATCGCCCACAGCCTGCAGTGAGTCATTAAAGATGCGCACATTTCCATATGCTTCGAAATAACGGTTCGAACTGTCTTTCGGATCCATGGCAGCCGCTTTCAATCCTTTAAGCGTATCGACAACAATGGAGTCGATACCAAATTTATCAGTAAGACGTGCGGAGAAAAGTGTATCTGCGGCAATGAACACGGAATCTTTTTCCTGTTTGATGATCATCAGTGGTTTTCGCGTGGCGAGGATCGCCTGTGTTTTGCTATTGCGGTAGATCACCCCGCCGATGATGGTCTGCCCCTGTGCGGTATCAACCACGATCGCATTCCCTTCAACGGTAAGTATGCTGTCATTCTGGGTGATCCTGTCTCCCCGGACGGTCATGTTCTTATCATAGATGACCGGTCTTCTGCCAAATTCCGCCTGCTTTGTTTCCTGATTATAGAACCCTTCCTTTGTGATGATCGTTTTACCAGTAGTATCGTGAATGACCGTGGTTGAAATAAAGCGGGTCGTTTTGCTTTCGGTATTATACAGCAATGAATCTGTCGTAATATCGTAAGCGGGATCCTTCAGCTTTACGTCTTTCTTAAAATAGATATCTCTCAGATCGGCATAGTACCAGCCTTCTTTACTGGTCAGTACCGTTTTTTCATTTACGACCTTGCCTCCGTTCTTATAGATCCCGATATTGGTTTCCATATCGTATTCGAGACTGGGTGTGGTGAGTGTGCCTTTCCCGTCTGTCAGTTTTACGTTACCGTCGAGATATGCGAGTTTCTTCTGTGTGTAGTAAAGAAGGTGATTGGAATAAATATCTGTTGTATCGTCATCAATATGCACTTGCTTTCCTTTTCCCCAGGCTTCAAATGTGTTGGTGTTATTGTTCATCACGCAGCTGTCGCAAAAGAACAGGGTAGTGCCCTGCCGGAGTTTTACGTCGCCGGCGATGATGGTCAGCCTGGTAGAATCGTTCAGTGTCTGGAACGTAAGTCGTTTGGTGTAGTTAAGGATCTCGATCTTCTGGGTTGTATCTCCGGCAGCAGGTGGTCCGGCAGGTACATGCACATTCTGCTGGGCCATGCCCTGGAAACCGAAGCAGGCGAGCAGTAAGATAAAGAATAAAAATATCCGCGTATGGTTCATGGTTTGCCGGTCGGGTGTACTAAGTTAACGGTTACTCCGAAGAGCGTTCGACGGCCCATGCCTGAGGTTCGATTATTGGGATGCCTCAGCATAAGCCCTCGTCCATCACGTCGCCAACCATCGGTCAGCGGCCTACCGGGGTACCGTGTCCTTTATAGCGGGCGAAGTTAGGGCACCGCCTTTGTCTTTTTTGCCAAAGATGGAAATATTAACGTAGCGTTTGGGGTGAACGCGCAGGTCATCCATCAGGATCTCAGCGCTGAGAACGGCGTCATTCAGCTTGTTGTAAAGGGTTTTGTCATTGATCAGCGCACCCAGCGTTCCTTCATTGCTGGAGATCTTGTTGATAGCACTCTTCATCTGCGTGATCGCGGCCTGCAGCGAGTCCATAGTCGGCTGGATCTGGATACCGGACAGGTTGCGGGTAAACCGCTTTGTATTGCTGATGATCTCATTGATGCTGTCATTATTATTCTTGAGGTTGCCGGTGATCGAGTTTACGTTGGCCAGCGTTTTGGAAAGCGCGCCGTTATCTGCATCAAGCATCCGGTCAAGAGAATGGGTGGCATGGTTCAGATTGGCGATCGTTCCCTGGAGATTTTTCTTTGCATCGGTATCAAACAGGCGGTTCACGTTTGACAGCAGGATATTCAATGTGTCCAGTGTATTCCTCACTCTGGAAAGAGTTGGGGATACTTCAGCGGTCAGCCCGCCGAGCAATCCCTCATCTTCGCGTGTATGAAGGCTGTCTTCATCTTTCAGGTAAGTGGCGGCATTTCCTTTCTCTATCACGATAGTGGCCGCTGAAAGACCGCCAAAAGATGATTTAATGTAGGCTACGGAGTTGGACGGAATATTCACATCGCGGGTCAGGCTGATCGTCACCCGGATGCCGGAAAGGTTTTTATCCAACTCGTGCATGTCATAAACCGTTCCGACGGTAAAGCCGTTAATCTTCACTTCATTGGCCTTGGCGAGGTCGCCCACCCGTTCGAATATCGCGTAGATCTTGGTCTTGTTGTCAAAGATGTCCTTTCCCTTCAAAAAATTGAACCCCGCGATCAATAATCCCAGGGCCACTACCGTTAAAATCCCGACTTTAGTTTCGTTGTTGATCTTCATGATGTTGGTTTACGTTTCCAGGCCGCCAAATTACCACTTATTATTTAAAAGACCGTTTGGGGCTGGGGTGTAAGCGATGCAGTTGGGTAATACTTTCTATAAATGTGCCAAAAACGGAATCGGAGACCGATGACCGTTGACCGATGACCGTTGACCGATGGCCAGGCTCCGCAGTTCAACGTTTCCCGAAAAAACAAACATCTCCCTTGGGAGATGCTCTATAAAAACTGAAAAATTCCTGTTTGTTGTTTGATTTCGGCCATCGGCCATCGGTCAACGGACAACGGTCAACGGACAACGGTCAACGGACAACGATCCTACGGCGTAGTCGTGATCGTCCTGGACTCCACCTTCTGCTTGTACGTTCTGAACGCACTTACAACATTGTCAACAATTTCTTTCTGGCCTTTATCGCTATTGATATATTCTTCTTCGTTCTTATTAGTAATAAATCCGATCTCAACAAGGATGCTTGGCATACCGGTGGCCTGCAGAACCCAGATACCGGTATCGTTTCTTTGTTTCACACCACGGCTTACGCGGCCGGAAGCGGCGAATTCTTTTTCAACAAGATCGGCGAGGTTCAGGCTCTTACGGAAGAATTGCTGTGCATAGATGAGCATTCTTGCTTTTTCGGCCGGATCGGAAGGATCGGGGAGGTGCAGATCCATCGCACCGGTCGAGTCGATCTCACCATAATACTCGATCTTGGAGAGAGAGTTGACCTTCGCGTCGTTCTTGCTCAGTGCCCAGATATAGGTTTCTGTGCCGTGTGCTTCGTTCTCCCTGTATCTTGTTTCGTAAGTATACTTATAAGAAGTAACGGTCCTTTTCTTTTTGCCTTTACCGACGGTTTTCTTAACGGGTGTTTTACCCGTCACCACTTTTTCATACCAGCCGCCGGCTTTTTTGCCGGAAGAGTTGCAGTGAATAGAGATGAACAGGTCTCCATTAGACTCGTTGGCCAGGTTTGCCCTGTAGTACAGGTCGTCCTGTTTTGTTTTCTTATTACCAGCACCAATATCAGTTGAGCGGGTATATATAATATTAAGATCGGGAAATTCTTCTTTAAGCGTGCGGCCCAGTTTCAGACCTACAGACAGACTTACATCGGCTTCATTGGAGATCAGACCGCGCGCACCGGGGTCAAAGCCTCCATGTCCGGGATCAATGATCAGCGTTTTGATCGTTGCTTTCTGGCCAGGGACAGTAGCGGGAAGCTCTATCAATTTTTGTTTTCCTGAAAACGAAAACAGTAAGAGGCTCATCAGGGATACCGGGAAAACGACTAACAGAACTCGTTTTAGCATAACATTTCCTTTAATATTGTTTTATGACTGGAATCTTCACAAATAGTTTAGGGATGAAAGGTTTACATTTGCTGCCAACCGTATGGATCAGCTGCGCAAATTTAGTCCAAAATACTTTTTAACCGTTCCAATCCTGGCTGCTATCTTATTCACCTTAACGTGGAAAGCGGCCTCACAACGCATTGAATCATCGTATTTTGACACTCCTTTAACATTCTCCACGGACACAATACCTGCGAAAGATACCATCCCGCGCATCGATACTGTACCACGACGTACCGGAATAACGACAACAGACACTACTCTGTTGCCCGGCGCCGATTCTGTAACGCAAAAAACAGACACTTTTTCTGTAAAACTTTCTAAAGATTCCTTTGACGAACCGATAAAGTATTACGCGGAAGATTCTGCTGTGGTGAAAATTAAGACTAAAAAGATTATCCTGCACGGTAAAACTAAAACAGAGTACCAAACTGTTACATTAGAAGCGCCAACTGTCGAGATCGATCAGCAGACGCAGATCCTTACGGCAATGCATTCAAAAGATAGCGCAGGTAATATTGTGTCGGATGCAAAGTTCTCCGACAAGGACCAGAACTTTACCAGTGACACTATCAAATTCAACTTCAAGACACAGAAAGGGCTGACCAAAAATACCATTACCCAAACGGGGGAAATGTTTGTACACGGAGAAGTGGTCAAAAAAGTAGACAGCGCGGTCACTTACGTAAAACGCGGGTACTTCACCACCTGTAATCTTGATGAGCCTCACTTTGGTTTCCGCGCCAACAAGATCAAAGTGATCAATGATAAAGTGGCTGTATCGGGGCCAACACACCCGGAATTTGAAGGGGTGCCATTACCCGTATACATCCCCTTCGGGTTTTTCCCGCTTTCCAATAACCGGCACTCGGGGTTATTGCCGCCACAGTTTGCAACCAACGATCAGATGGGGCTTGGTTTGGAAGGTCTCGGTTATTACCACGTAGTGAATGATTACTGGGATGCAAAACTCTATGGCAACGTGTACTCTTATGGTAGCTGGTCGGCAAACTTCAACCCGACGTATCAAAAACGTTATCGTTACCGCGGTTCACTGAACTTTGGCCTGCAACGCACAAAGCGTAATTTCAAAGGAGATCCCGATTACTATTCCAATAACAGCTATACGCTTACCTGGAGCCACTCTGCCGATGCAAGGGCCAGGCCGGGTACTTCGTTCTCTGCAAACGTGAATGCCAGCTCCACCACGTATAACAGGAACGTTCCGAACAACGCAAACCTGAACTTCCAGAACCAGCTGAGTTCATCCATCACGTATTCCAAAACCTGGGTGGATAAACCGTATAACCTGACAGTTAGTGCCAACCATAACCAGAATAACCAGACGGGCATCGTAAACCTTAGCCTGCCGGATGTAGGCTTCTCGGTGTCCACGCTCTATCCATTCCAGCGGAAAGAGTTTGCGGGAAGCAAACGCTGGTACGAGCAATTGGGGATCGGTTATAACGGTACATTCAGAAACCAGGCTTCGTTCTATGATACTGCGTTTACGCTGAACAGGTTCCTTGATACTGTACAATGGGGTGCACAGCATAATATTCCGATCACTCTTTCACTGCCGCCTATAATGGGTGGCGCGATCATCCTGTCGCCGTCGATCTCTTACTCACAGGTCTGGCTGGCGCAGCAACGCACCCTTACCTGGAATGATACCGAACAGAAAGTTGATACGGCCATCAACAAAGGATTTTATCTCGATCACCAGGTGTCTTTTGGCGTATCGATGAACACAGCTTTGTTCGGAACATTCCGTTTGAAGAAAGACAAATCGATCAGGCATATCATCCGGCCAACGATCGGCTTCAGCTACGCACCATCATTATCCCGTAAATATTATGATACGATCCGCGTAAATGCTGCGGGTGATTCGCTCACATATTCAAAACTTCAGGGTGGGATGTATGGCGGCTATGGTAATATTACGAGCGGAAGCATCACTTTTGGCCTCGACAATAACCTGGAGATGCGTTACAAACCGAAAAATGATTCAACCGGCGAGTACAAAAAACTCCGGCTGATCGAAGGATTTGGTTTCAACGGATCATACAATCTGCTGGCCAAAACACATAAGCTTTCAAATATCTCCCTCTACCTCCGGAATAACCTGTTCGATAAGATCAACCTCAACGCCACCGCTAATTTCAGTCCCTATAAGAGAAACCGGCTCGGCGGAGACGATACACTTTATGCATGGCAGGGACCAAACAAAAGCCTGGGGCGTATTACTGCCGGAAGTATTTCCCTGTCCACCTCTTTCCAAAGCAAACCGAAAGATCCTGCGAAAGACAAAGAGAAAAAAGAGGAGATGGACAAGCAAATGAATGACCCCATATTTGCTGCAGACCGTCAGCGCTTGCTGGATTATATGCGGCAGAATCCTGCTGAGTTCGTCGATTTTAATATACCCTGGAGCTTCAGTTTATCCTTCTCCTTCTATTTCACAGAACAGGCAAAACCGGATTACAGCGGCTTTGAAACAATTACCAGCGCCAGCACGAACTTCAATGGAAGTTTCAGCCTGACGCCGAAATGGAACCTGAGTGCAAACGGGTACTATGATTTCAGAACAAAAAAGCTGCAGACATTTACAATGTCTATTTCCCGGGAAATGCATTGCTGGCAGTTAGCGATCAATGTAACGCCTGTGGGTCTGTTCCGCTTCTTCAACTTTACCATAAGTCCAAAATCAGGGTTACTGCAGGATCTCAAGATCAACAGGACGAGAAGCTTCTATACGCCGTACTAAAGGTTTTAAGGGGAAGGGGTTGGAAGTGAAAAGTTTAATAGTTTAAAAGTTTAAAGTTAAGAGATACTGAAAGGTGGTAATGTGTCCAAACAGATAAACTATCCAACTATTAAACTATTAAACATTTAAACTATTAAACTTTTAATTTTTCCCCCGCCCATCTACTGATTCCCCAGGTAATATTCCTTCATTTGCCGGAACACTTTCTCTTTTAGTTCTTCTGCTGTTAATCCCGCAGGGTCAACAGGTGGGAGGTAGTGCATCTTTAGCCTGTAGGGGAGGAAGAAGAAAGGTTTATCTGCGGGCAATGCTTTTTTGGTATTAAAGATCAGTGCTGGAACAACTGAATGGCCTGTATCTTTTGCAAGACGGAATGCCCCGTCATAGAACTTTTTCAATGGTTCACCGGTACGGTTCCGCGTGCCTTCCGGGTAGATGCACATATGCAGCCCTTTGGCGAGCACTGCTTTCATTTCATCATAACTTTTACGGCGGCTGCGTTCATCATTACGGTCTACGAGTACGGATCCTTTTGCGTAGAACCATCCGAATAAGGGTACTTTCACAAAAGACTTTTTTGCAATGGTTTTATTACCCCCTGGTATGTATGGGCAGGAAAGCGGAACATCGAGAAATGAATTGTGGTTGTAGGTGACCACATAACTTTTCCCTTTCTGAAAGTTCTCTTTGCCGGTTACTTTAACCGGGCAGCCTACCAGCAGCAACCAGAGATCCATCCATACTTTCGCAACACGGATAAAGTAATGGGTCGCTTTTGGCTCCGGCAACAGATAAGCGATCATCGATGGCAGGAAGATCAGCAAGAATGTTGCAGCAAAACTTATCAAACCCCAGACAGCCCAGATACGACCAGCAATTTCCCGGAAAAATTTCATTCGTGTATTTTGAAGTGACAAAGGTAGGGAATGGGCTGCGGATGAGATAGTCGACAGACCACGGACCAGCGGTCAATCCTCCAGCTGCCAGTTCACCGGGTCGATCCCTTTGCTCATCAGGTATTCATTTGCTTTTGAAAAGTGTTTGCAGCCGAAGAAACCACCGTAAGCCGACAGCGGAGAGGGATGCACTGACCGCAGGATGCAGTGTTTGTTTTCGTCGATCAGTACTCTTTTTTCCTGAGCGAATTTCCCCCAAAGAAGAAAGACCACGTTTGATTTGTGTTCGGATATTTTTTTGATGACAGTATCGGTGAAGGTTGCCCAACCGATCTTCGCATGACTCATGGGTTCTCCTGCCCGGACGGTAAGTGAGGCGTTCAGGAGGAAGACACCATTCTTTGCCCATTGCGTCAGATCACCATGATGCGGGATTCTCACACCCGTATCCTCCTGCAACTCTTTAAAAATATTCATCAGCGATGGAGGTGGAGGTACGCCCTTTTGAACGGAAAAACAGAGACCATGCGCCTGTTTCGGGCCATGGTATGGATCCTGGCCAAGTATTACAACTTTGACCTGGTCAAATGGCGTTGTATTGAATGCATTGAACATATAGCTCCCGGGAGGATAGATCGTTTTCCCCTGCGTCATTTCTGTTTTCAGATGTTTGGCAATGTTCTGGAAATACGGCTTGTCAAATTCTTCTTTCAGAACCTGCTTCCATGATGCTTCTATTTTAACTTCCATGTGAGGTATTGATTGAGCGCGGAAAGATACAAAAACCGGAGGAGTGCCGTATGATGATAATAGGTTGTATCACCGGGCTGCTTCTCTTTAATGTACTCCCGTTAACCAGTTTCCAGCTTATTTATTTCGGCGATAATAAAATCAAAGATGTTCCTTTCAAATTTTCTACACACCATCGGTCATCAGTCATCGGTGATCGGCCATCTTCCCTTTAATAAAGCCAGTTTACCGTCAATATTGCCTGTTGCATACATACCGGTCCACTTCATTATTCTCATTCGTGATTTGAAAGGAGAATTCAGTTTCATCGATCCTGTCTATCCTGAGAATTGACCTTGCGCGGGAAGGACCGGTGCTTATGATCTCGATATGGTTATTGTCTGTAAACCTGTACCGGAGAATTTCATCAAAAGGGAAAGGGTTTGTTCGTTTATGTACCATCGTACCCCGTAGAAAATGAAAGGTCTCATTTCCTGGCACCAGATAAAAGCCGGGCATGTCGTGCCCATGGTACATATGGACCTTCCACGTTGCCTCTACCTTTTCTTCATTGGGGAAATCACGATCTTTTTTGCACGAGGCGTTTAACAGGAGAATGGAGATGATGACAGCGTTTATTGGTGAAATGTATCGATTCATTTATTATGATTTTGGGTATGGTTTGATTTTTTTGCTGCATCCTGTCGGACTGCTTTGGTTCCTCGGATATTTTTGAGTGATGCGGGATTTGACAGGATCAACTTTAATTTAGTCATTTTTCCAAAGCGGCAATGGCAGAAAGCCGGAGGGAATCAACTGTTGGCACCGGACCGGCGAGTTTTTTTTGAGATCGAAAGTGTCAGTGGGGAGGATCATTCCATGTGGGAAGACAGACCAGCCGTCAAAATTAACACGTCTGCAAACAAAAAAGCGAAGCCTTTCGACTTCGCCTGTGACCCGGATTGGATTCAAACCAATGACCTACTGCTTAGAAGGCAGTTGCTCTATTCAACTGAGCTACCGGGCCGGTTTTAAAGCAGGGCGCAAAGATAAGGGTGGATGCCTTTTTTTACAAAAAAAGTTGTATCAATCTTTCAGAAAATGAAGATTTTCAGGAATTTGAACCATCTGTCCCTGTGCTACAGCCAGTATGTTAGTACCTGTAAGAGCCTTCGTGAAAAATTAAACGCCCGCTTTGGAATTTGCCTGACCCTGAATGGCAATAGCGCCTGTCCTGTGGCTTGGTTAAACACCACAACTGCCTACTGAGCAGTAGGTCATTGGTTTGAACCCGACCGGGGCAAGGAGATGGACGGCTTGGGTGTCTTCATGCCGTAACTGTTTCTTCAACATCTTTTCCACCATTTACTTACTCCTGCCAACCTTTCCACAGGCCTGCGACAGTTCTGCCGTCTAAACAGGGGCAGCTCAACGACTAAGCTGTTCCAATATTCGAAACGTTTAGGTCCGTTTATCCATGAAATTCCAAACAGTTTTCTTATTTATCTATATTTGAAATTATCAACCAAACCAAAACAGTTAAGGCTTATGATTTATCGTCGCCTCTCAGGCTTCGCATTGTTCCTGTCTATGTCTTTTACCGCTTTTTCGCAGTCGACGCCTACAGCAAACTATGCGCTGGCTGCCCGGTTTTCTCCCACCAAAGTGAATAAGATGCTGTTCAGCACCAGCGTGGATCCACACTGGCTGAAACTCAGCGACCGCTTTTGGTATGTATACGAGAACCGTGACGGAAAGAACTGGTATATCGTAGATGCTGCTAAAAATTCCAAACGTCAGTTGTTCGATCCGGTAAAACTTGCTGCGGAGATCACCCGTATTGTAAGAGATCCGTTTGACGGGCAACATCTCCCGATCACTAACCTGAAGTTCACAGCTGATGAGAACAGCATCCGCTTCGAGATCCTGAGCACACTTGATGAAGAGAAAAAAGATACTTCGAAAACACAGGCCGGTGCGGCTGCAGGCCGCGGTGGCCGTGGTGGTGCTGCTGGTCGTCCGGGCGCTCCTGCACCCGGTGGCAAATCAAAGAAAACTTTCTTCTTCGAATACAACCTGAACACAGGTGTGCTCACCGAAATGAAAGATTACGAAAAGCCAAAAACGCCTGCAACCTGGGCTTCTTTCTCCCCGGATAAGAAGTTTGTATTCTTCTCCCGTAAGAATAACCTTTATTATATGGACAGCGCAAACTATAGCAAAGCGCTGATCAAAGAAGATGACAGTACGATCGTTGAATTTCCGCTCACAAAAGATGGTGTGGAAGATTACAGCTATGGTGGTGGTGGATTTGGCAACGAAACAAACGTTGACAAGGAAAAGAATAAAGACAAACGTAAAAATGTGGGTCTGCTCTGGTCAAAAGACGGCCGTTATTTCACGTTGACAAGAACTGATAACCGCCTGGTGAAAGATCTCTGGGTCATCAATAATGTGGCTGAACCAAGACCAACATTGGAAACGTACAAGTACCAGATGCCTGGTGAGAAGGAAGCGCCGCAACGCGAGTTATATCTTTTCGATTTTCAGAACAAAACAAACAAGAAGATAAAGATCGCTGCATTTAAAGACCAGGAAATGGCTGTATGGAGTGCGCCGCCATTGCAGAAAGAAAGAGATGATGAAAGACGCGCATCTTTTTGGCAGGGAACAAATGATAAATTTTACCTGAGCCGTACAAGCCGCGATCTGAAAAGGATCGATCTCTGTGTGGTGGATATCAACAGTGATTCCGCCCGTGCAATTGTAGCAGAAAGACTGAATACATATGTTGAAAGCCGTCGTGTGGGTCTGATCAACGGAGGAAAAGAACTTATCCAATGGAGCGAGGCTGATGGATGGGCTCACTTTTATCTTTATGATGAAAATGGAAAGCTGAAAAATCAGATCACCAGCGGTGCATTCCACTGCGAAGACATTGAAGGCATCGATGAGAAGAACCGGGTGCTTTATTTTACCGCAAACGGCCGGGAACCTAATGAAGATCCTTACTACCTTCACCTGTACAGGGTGAACTTTGACGGTACCGGTCTGAAACTGCTGAACCCGGGTAACTTTGATAACACCGGCAACGTGGATGATAACAACCGTTATTTCGTAAATACTTCTTCCCGCGTTAATACCGCACCTGTTTCCGTATTGCAGGATGTAACGGGAAAAGTAATGATGACCCTGGAAACAACCGACATGAGCGGTCTGTTTGAAGCAGGTTACAAATTCCCTGAACCTTTCAAAGTAAAAGCAGCAGATGGTTATACCGACCTGTATGGTGTGATGTACAAGCCATTTGATTTCGACAGCACAAAGAAATACCCGATCATCGAGTATGTGTACCCCGGCCCTCAAACCGAAGCCGTAAACAAAGCATTTGGTAAAGGCATGGATCGTATCGACCGTCTCGCACAAATGGGCTTTATCGTGATCACTGTCGGTAACCGCGGTGGCCACCCAAGCCGCAGCAAATGGTATCATAACTTTGGCTATGGTAACCTCCGGGATTATGGCCTGGCTGATAAAAAAGCAGCAATTGAGCAGCTTAGCTATCGCTACAAGTATATCGATGTTGAAAAAGTAGGGATCCAGGGACATAGCGGTGGTGGTTTTATGAGCACTGCGGCAATGCTGGTTTATCCAGACTTCTTTAAAGTGGCCGTGAGCAGCGCGGGTAACCACGAGAACAATATCTATAATCGCTGGTGGAGTGAGAAACACCACGGTGTAAGAGAGCAGGTAAGCGACAAAGGCGACACGTCTTTCGTTTATGCGGTGGAAAGAAATCCTGAACTGGCTAAGAACCTGAAAGGACACCTGATGCTTAGTCACGGTGATATCGATAACAACGTGCACCCTGCCAACTCTATCCGTATGGTGAATGCTCTGATCAAGGCGAACAAACGCTTTGAGCTGGTATTATTGCCGGGTCAGCGTCACGGATACGGCACTATGACAGAATACTTCTTCTGGCGCCAGTGTGATTTCTTCGCGCAGCATCTGCTTGGCGCTGTTCCAAATTCAGTGAACATCGAAGAGATGGATCGTGAACTGGAACTGGGCGGCGAGAAGAGAGCTGGGGCAGCTGCACCGGACGAGGAGTAATCACTTGAACCGACAGGCGTATTCGCAACGCAGTGGACGCAAAGAACCGCGGAGAGCGCAACGGCATCAATCCATTTGGATGGATCCGTTGCGCCCTTCGCGGTTCTTTGCGTTCATTGCGTTACTGCTGCGCCCGTCAAATTAAAGAAGCCCAGGCCGGTCTATAAATAGACATCAATTGCCGTAACATTTCCCGTTTAACTTAGCTTTGCACCTATGAACTCAGTTTTTAATTACGGAACAGATCAACTCACTGTATCCAAAACGATTGCCATTGCCAATGGCCAGCTTCAGGGGCGGCTGAATGAAACAGCTATTCAAAAGATCAACACCAGCCACGATCATGTAAAACAGATCGTAGCGGCGAATAAAACCGTTTATGGGGTAAATACCGGGTTCGGTATCCTTGCCAATACACCCATTTCAGAAGAAGATACAGCGACGCTTCAATATAAGATCCTGCAAAGTCATAGTGTCGGGGTAGGGGACCCGATCCCGGTTGAAGTAGCGAAGATCATGCTGATCACAAAAGTGCAATCGCTGTCGCAGGGATATAGTGGCGTGCAACTGTCTACACTTGAACGGATCATCTGGCATATCGACAACGACGTGATCCCTGTTGTTCCCGAGAAAGGCAGTGTTGGTGCCTCAGGAGATCTGGCCCCGCTTTCGCATTTGTTCTTACCGCTGATCGGTTTGGGCGAATGTTTCTACAAAGGAAAAAAAGTTGCCACAGCAGACGTATTCAAGCAGGAAAATATTTCATCGATCACACTTGGCCCAAAAGAAGGTCTTGCCCTGATCAACGGCACGCAATTCATCCTGGCATTCGCAGTGAAAGCTGTCCAACGTTTGCATAATTGCCTGGAGGCCGCTGATATCATTGGCGCGATGAGCCTTGAAGCGCTGACCGGTACCAAAGCGCCATTTGACGAACGCCTGCATGAACTGCGCAGTTACCAGGGAAACAAACTGGTCGCCCAACGCCTGCGTGTGCTACTCGACGGTTCAGAGATCATGCAAAGCCATATCGATTGCGGACGTGTACAGGATCCCTATTCGCTTCGCTGCATGCCGCAGGTTCACGGTGCCAGCCGCAATGCATGGCTGCACCTGAAAGAATTAACAGAGATCGAATTGAATGCTGTTACCGATAACCCGATCATCCTTGGTGCAGACGATACGATCAGTGGCGGTAATTTTCATGGACAACCGATGGCATTGCCACTCGATTATGCCTGTATAGCCGGTGCGGAAATAGGAAACATTTCAGACCGCCGTTGCTACCTTCTGCTGGAAGGCAAATGGGGGCTGCCGATGTTGCTGATGAACAATGTGGGTTTGAACAGCGGGTTCATGATCCCTCAATACACTACCGCCGCATTGGTCACAGAAAACAAAACACTGTGTTTTCCCGCGAGTGCTGACAGCATCCCGACCTCACTCGGACAGGAAGATCATGTGAGCATGGGAAGTATCAGCGGACGCAAGGCCAACAAAGTACTGGATAATCTTGAATTCATACTCGCAATCGAACTGCTCAGTGCCTGCCAGGCGATCGAGTTCAGAAGACCGATGAAAAGCTCTTCGCTCCTGGAATATGCCCACGATCTTGTGCGTAATAACGTGAGCTTTGCAGAGGAGGACCGGATCTTCGCGGATGATATCAACCGCGTGGCAGGAATGATCAAAGACTTTTCATTCGTGAAAGCGGTGGATGAGTTTGCGGTGAGGAAGAAAGTGGAACTGAATCAGGGATTTGAGGCGTTTGGTTATTGAGAGGAGCGGTGGAAGGTTTGGAAGGTTTGGGAAGTTCCATAGGTTTCATAGGTTGCAAAGGTTCCATAGGTTTACTGATGATGAAAACCGTATTCAGCTATTTATTAAAATGAAGGAAGTTTCGTAAGGACAGGGGGAAAACCATTCCGTACTAAACCTCTTTAACTTATAAACGCAGGATGGCGATACTCCTCCGAAACCTCTGGAACTTCTGAAACCTCCCAAGCCTTCCCACCCCTCCCTTTCCACTAACAATCGTTATCTTTACTCCCTCAATTGAAAATAACCATATGAAGGAAGTTGTTATTGTTTCGGCTGTCCGTACGCCAATCGGCAGTTTCGGCGGCTCATTGAAAGCTTTATCTGCTACCCAGCTGGGTGCTGCGGCGATCAAAGGTGCGATTGCAAAGGCAGGTATCCAGGCTGATCAGGTTCAGGACGTTCTGATGGGTTCGGTTTTACAGGCCAATCTTGGTCAGGCTCCTGCGCGACAGGCCGCTAAGTTTGCAGGTCTTCCTGATCTGGTCAACTGTACAACCGTTAATAAAGTTTGTGCAAGCGGAATGAAATCGATCGCGCTGGCTGCCCAAAGCATTTTGCTGGGTGATGCAGAGATCGTTGTTGCCGGCGGAATGGAAAGCATGAGCAATGTCCCATTCTATGCACCAGCCATGCGTTGGGGAAATAAGTATGGAGACGTTTCAATGCTTGATGGTCTTGCAAAAGATGGCCTGACCGATGTATACGATGGCAAAGCAATGGGCAATGCGGCAGAGTTGTGCGCGTCAACCTGTGGTGTCAGCCGCGAAGAACAGGACGCGTTTGCGGTCGAAAGCTATAAACGCAGCCAGGCGGCCTGGGAGAATGGCTGGTTTGCCAACGAAGTGATCCCCGTTGAAATTCCACAGCGTAAGGGAGATCCTGTAGTGTTCGAAAAAGACGAGGAGCCTTATAATGTAAAGTTTGACAAGATCCCAACATTAAGCCCGGCATTTATAAAAGACGGAACCGTTACCGCCGCGAATGCTTCCACTATGAATGATGGCGCAGCTGCATTGGTACTGATGAGCGGGGAAAAGGCAAAAGAACTTGGTTTGAAACCTATCGCCCGTGTGCTGTCCTATGCAGACGCAGAGCAGGCTCCGGAATGGTTCACCACCACGCCTTCACTGGCTGTACCAAAAGCTGTGGAAAAAGCGGGTTTGAAAATGGAACAGATAGAATATTTTGAATTGAATGAAGCATTCAGTGTTGTGGGAATTGAAAATACAAGACGCATGAAACTTGATCCTGCTAAAGTGAATGTGCATGGAGGTGCCGTTGCAATTGGACATCCATTAGGTGCAAGTGGAGCAAGGATCATTGTAACATTGATCAATGTATTGAAAACAAAAAACGCGAAACTCGGAGCCGCCGGCATCTGCAACGGCGGTGGCGGTGCTTCGGCGATGGTGATCGAATTGATCGATGGCCGATAGCCGATGGCCGATGATCGATGGCCGATGGCCGATGGAGCATGGGAGTGAAGCACTTGCTGCTACCAGGTATAGTTTACTGCGGCTAACAGGTCGTTGTATTTTCGGCCATCGATCATCAGCCATCGATCATCAGCCATCAGCCATCGATCATCGGCCATCGGCCATCATCGGCCATCGGCCATCATCGGCCATCGGCCATCGATCATCGGCCATCGTCCCTCAGCCATCGTCCCTCAGCCATCGTCCCTCCGCCATCGTCCCTCATTACTTCACACCAGGGTACTCCGGCCGATAATAAAAAGTTACAATGCCGCTGTCAAAGGTTTTTGTCCTTAACAACTTCAGGCTGATCTGCTCTTTTATTTTCTTGAATAGCGATAATCCTTTTCCTTCGATCGTTGGGTGTATGGAGAGCTGGAGTTCGTCAACCAGGTGCAGATTCATTGCACCGACAATTAATCCCGGGCTGCCGACTAGGATATCTCCACCTGTTTGGCTTTTCAGGTCTTCAATTTCTTCTTTGATACTTCTTGTGGCTATTCTTGCATTATCCCATCGCAGCTTTTTCAGGGTGTGTGAGAATACCAGTTTATTGATCTTATCCATGGCGTTGGCAAAGTTGTCGGTCGACTGATCGCCCGTAGGATTGTTCACGATGTCGGGCCAGTAATTTTCCATTAACAGGTAAGTGATCCTTCCATAGATGATCGTGTCCGCACTTTGGATCAGGTCGGCATAATGCTGATGTATTGCCTTGTCGGCGATTCCGGCAGTGTGATCACAGAACCCGTCGAGGGTCATATTCATGGCGGCGATCAGTTTTCGCATTGTTACAGGTTTATCGAAAACAGCTCATTTTTCATGCCATGATCCCACTGTCCACCAGGCAGATGGCCGATGACCGATGGCCGATGGTGGATGGTCCCATCGGCTATCGGCCATCGGTCATCGGCCATCGATCCTCGCCCATCAATTCGAATTCAAAATTGATCAATATCCTGCCATGAATAGTCAGTATTTTTTATGAGATCCAGCATCAGGTTCTGCATTCCCTGAACAAATGCTGTTTCCGCAGATGGGTTAGCGCGCGAGTTAAAGATCAGCGCAATCGCCATCCCATTGTTGTGGCGCATAAAGCCGGCACGCGTACCCGGGAGGCTACCGTAGTTGTACCAAAGATTTTGAGCAGACCATAGCCCAAGGCCTAAACCGTAGGAGGCATAGACCGGAGAGCCGGTGCTCAAAGCTGTAACAGAAGTTGCGTTGATCATATCCGGCCTGGTAGTAAACCCATCGATCGCCAATATGAATTTCAAAAGATCTGTTGCTGTAGTGATCAGTCCACCGTCAGCATCTCTCCGCGGGAATGCAATATTATAAACATACGGGGCGTCATTGCCCTGTCCGTAATAGGTCACCTCATTGGTTTTCCGGTCAGCGGCTGTTTTGCCTGCCATATCTGTTTGTGTAATGCCGAGTGGTGCCATCAGATCTTCCCTGATATAATTGACATAGGATTTGCCGGAGAACTTTTCAATGATACGGCCCGCGATCCAGAAGTTGATGTTGGAATAGTCATACAAAGCTCCGGGAGTCTGCGGATTGGGCCTTGTGTTCAGGATCCAGTTGAACAGCTGGGTATTGGTA
Source organism: Terrimonas ginsenosidimutans (assembly GCF_022012415.1). Classification (GTDB taxonomy): domain Bacteria; phylum Bacteroidota; class Bacteroidia; order Chitinophagales; family Chitinophagaceae; genus Terrimonas_A; species Terrimonas_A ginsenosidimutans. Next base: position 40,263 of record NZ_JAKLTR010000014.1, on the reverse strand, counting down.
TACGCGGGATTTTGATCAATAACATCTCCGCCCGTAGCGGCACCCCAGGCTCCACTGGTATTATTCAATAGTTGACGTACGGTGATATTGCCAAGGTTGGTATTGTAAGGAGCGGTGCCGTAAGTTGTTCCCAGTAACTTCCCTTCTCCGAAAACTTTATCATCCAGGGAAAACTTTCCTTCCTGCGCCAGTTTCAACACGGCCACGGCCGTATAGGTTTTTGACACGCTGGCAATGCGGAACCTGGATTGTGTGGTGACCTTTGTATTTGTCGCCTGGTCTGCAAAACCATAACCCTGTACATACACGAGCTTGCCGTTCTTGCTGATCGCCAGCGTTGCTCCGGGAACATTGTGGGTTGTTAGAAAGCCTGTCAGTTTTGAATCGACAGCGGCAATATCCTGCTGTTTCCCTGGGTTAGGTTCCGGGGGATTTGGTCCGTCATCACCACCACTTTTGCTGCAGGAGAATAAAAGAGCGGCGGGAAGTGCGAGAAAAAGTATCTTTTTCATACTGGTTGATTGTTTGTATGAACTGTTATCGGTCGGAAAAGGAAAAGGTCATCGGCGATGGCAGATTTTTTTTGCCGGAGACGATGCCGGGCAAACCGGTGGCTCCCGGATGAACGGTATCGAGTCTTGAATTTGATCCGTTGCCTCACCCGGTCACAAACAACAATGCGGACCCTTCCGGATCCGCATTGCCATATTATTTATAAAGGGGACTTTTATTGTTTAATGAACCTGACTGCATTCTGCTGCTCTATTTTCAGAAAGTAGATTCCCTTCTTTAATTCCTGGATATCGATATCCTGAACAGACTGTGTCAGCAATCCTCTGCGAACTATTTTTCCTTCAGCGTCTGTGATACTGAATGCCTGCTCACGTGTGCGGTCGCCGCCTTTCACCGTGATGGTGTTGATGGCAGGGATAGGATATACGCTGATGGCAGACACAGAAGCGGAGAGATCTACCTGTAGTGTTGCGCTTGTTTCAAAAGTAGCATCACGGTCAACTGTTTTCAGCCGGTAGAAACTGTGACCGTTCAACGGCGTTCTATCAGTAAAAGAATAGCTAAGTGGTGTGTAGCTGTCTCCGGCGGCATTGACACGTCCGATGGTTTCCCAGCTGCGGGTATCGTTGCTGCGTTCAATAGCGAAGTAGTGGCTATTGATCTCAGTCGCTGTTTTCCAGTCCAGCTGAACGGCTTTGTTCACCACTTTAGACTGGAAGGATACGAGTTTGACGGGAAGCGTACCGGCAGACACCAGAACTCTTGCGCTTTCGATAGCTGTGCTCGTGGTGATTCCATCATTGGGTACGATCCTGACAGATACATATTTCCCCACGTCCGCGGCGGCAAGTGTGTACGTCCGGGCTGTTGCTCCCGGGATAATGATTCTTCCGGTGGTGCCCGTTGCCTGTGGGTAGCGGTACCAGAGATAAGTACTGCTGTTCGTGCCGCCATCAACATCTGTATATGTATAGTCTGCGGAAAGCGTAGCACCTTCCCAGGCATTGCCGGATGTAGCCAGGCCGGTAACGACAGGAGGGGTGTTTGCTCTTCCTTCCGTAACGGCTGTTCTCGGGCTTTCCGCGCCGGTGGATTCCAGCGCCACAACATAGTAATAGAAAGGAGTTCCTACCGCGATAGTATTGCTATAGGTAAGTGTGGTGATCGGTGTGCCGGTCAGTAGCGAGAAAAAGCCTGTTGGGCTGGTGGATCGATACACGTTATACCTGGTGGCGCCGGGTGCAGCATCCCAGCTAAGCCTCACGCTGTTTGTAGCAGGAGTAACAACGAAATTGTCCGGCGTTGACGGTGGTACCCCCAGTCGGGTAACCGTGATCGTCATTGTTCTGGTATTGGTAGGGTGCTGCGGTTGCAATAATATATTGATGGTATTCGAGCCAACGTTCAGATTCATGTCAGCAGAAGTTGCGCCGCTGGCCAAAGCTGTATAAGCACCGCCGTTGACCCTGACCTGCGCAGTGGTGGTACTGGCTTCAATGGTTGGCGTAATGTTGATCTTATCAACATTGTTTGGTACCGATACGGTGTAATTGGTGCTGTAAATACTGAATGATGGAAACAGCGTTCCTGCGCTGATACCAAGTCCTGACAGCCGGGTATTCTCATCGAGATACTGTACACGTGTGATCTTGTTCAGGCTACGATCAGGCATGTACACAGTTCCGTTAGCATCAATTGCCACACCTGCGTATTTGCCATCTCCCTGGATCTTTCCTTTAACATAGGTTCCGGCAGTGTAGGTGATGATGTAACTGAAATCAGTGGCGAGGTAGAGGTTACCCTGACCATCAATGGCCATATCCGCCCCGGTGGTCGTCCATAATTCAGAGTCTGAATTCTGTGCTTTTATAGTGGTTTGGGCAAATGTAGTTCCATCGATCCGCGATAATTGTCCGTATGCGTTAAGGCAAAAGATATTGCCGTTTGCATCGAGGGCAAGCGACATGGTTTCTATCCCGGGAGTTACAGAGATCGTCCGGACCTGTTTCCGGGTAGTGAGATCGATAACAGAGATCGTTCCCTGGTGACCCATATATAAAAAGTTGCCACGGGCTTTCATACAATTATGGCGTGACAGGGAATATCCGGCGCCAGCGTTCATGTGCTCGGGTGTGAAATAAGAGATATTTCCGTTAAATATTGTGCCGACCATAAATCCATTGGACATAAAATAGATCGCGCCATTGCCTGCCACAGTGATATGGGCGCCTGCAGTGGGTATGGCGACGTTCGTAGCAACGCCTGAGGGCCATGGGGTCATGCTTCCAACGGTCCGCGGAATGCCGGCGATCACGCTGACTTTTCTGTCAGGTGAGATCTTACGGATCACGTTGTTGCCAATGTCCGTAATAAGAAGGTTGCCTGAAGCATCAAATGCTGCAGCCTTCGGTTGAGAAAATTGCGCCGTTGCGGCATCATTGTTATCCCCGGCATAATACCCACTTACTCCTGTCCCGGCAAAGACACTGCGGTAGGCGGCAAGCTGAGCGAATGCGGTATGACTGGTGGAAAATAAAATCACCCCTGTGAGCAGGTTGCACAGAAGGCGAGGCAGGCGGTATGCCTGCAATGCAGATTCGGTTCTCATAGTTATATTGAATTAAACGCATATGTCATGCATCATAGCGTATTCGAATGACACTGACCTTGCGGCGGCGCAAGAATAGATCAGATGAATGATATAGCCAATAGCAGATGAGAAAGTTTTTCTTGATAATTGTCAATCACTTAAAAAAATAGCGGCAACAGTTTCTTTGAATGTATTTTACATACGGGTAAACCCGGATACCATTGTAAGCATGTTTGTATGGAGGTGTTATGTCCGGCACAATGAATTGGTACGTTAGAAAAAAAGATAATCCTTATCTTCCGTTTATCAGCTTCATGCTTTAAAATCAATACTAACATGAGAATTTTCCGTTGTTCAATTGTGCTAACATCTTTGCTACTGGCCACCCGGGTCTTTGCCCAGGATGTTCCTCTTTTTACCAGTGACTTCACGCCTGAAGAATTTGCTGCGCGGCGCTCAAAGATCTATGATGCCATCGGAAGAAATGCGTTTGCGGTTATACAGGGAGCTCCAAGTCCGACCGGCTACGTTAAGTTTCGCCAGACCAATGAATTTTATTACCTGTGCGGGATTGAAGTGCCGCATGCCTACCTGGTGTTGAATGGTGCGAGCCGTACGGCATCTGTTTACCTTCCTCATCGTAATGAAGGAAGGGAGAGAGGTGAAGGAAAGATGTTGTCGGCCGAAGATGCTGACCTGGTCAAAAAGTTGAGTGGAATCGATAATGTATATGCATCGGATCTTTTGGCGGAACAGCTGGGTCGTTTCTCCAACGGCAGCCAGGATACAGCATATACACTGTTTGCTCCGGCGGAAGGGTTGGCCGTAAGTCGTGATCTTGGTATCCGCGTTACGGCAGATGCACTGGCGGATCAATGGGATCTGACGGCTTCGAGGGAGAGCAGGTTCATCCAACTGATCAAAAGCCGTTTCCCGGCCTTGCACATAAAGAACCTCAGCCCAACGATCGATAAGATGCGGCTGATCAAAAGCCCTGATGAAATTACCCTGATCAAAAAAGCTACGCGCCTATCTTCGCTTGCTCTGATGGAAGCAATGCGCTCTACAGTGCCAGGTATTTCAGAATATGAGCTGGACGGCATGGCAAAATATATCTATCATCGCAATGGCGCACAGGGAGATGCTTACTATTCTTTGATAGCAAGTGCGGAGAATGCTTTTTATCCGCACTACCATGAAGGTAAAAGAGTGATGAAAGACGGAGATTTCCTGCTGATGGATTACGCGCCGGATTACGGCTATTATATGAGCGACGTTACGCGGATGATGCCCGTGAATGGAAAATTCAACAGCTGGCAAAGAGAGTTGTATGGTTTTTACCTCGGATGTTATAAGGCTATACTTTATAACATCAAAGCCGGTTTGACAGCACAACAGATCAAAAAACTTGCAGCAGCGGAAATGGAGCAACTATTGAAACGCAGCAAATTTTCCAAACCGATCTATGAGAATGCGGCAAGATCATTCGTGCAGAGTTATGTCCGGTCTTCTGAAAGTGCGCGGGGCATGCTCGGACATTGGGTTGGCATGGCAACCCATGATGTGGGTGGATATGATGGCGGCCCGCTGGTTGCCGGAATGGTTTTTACCATCGAACCTGCACTGCGCGTACCCGAAGAAAAGATCTACATCCGTTTGGAAGATATGATCATCGTCACAGAGAAAGGTGCTGAGATCATTACAGATTATATTCCGATGGATATTGAAGGGATAGAGAAACTAATGAAAGAGGAAGGGATATTGCAGAAGTATCCGAAGGATACAGTAAAGTAAGGTGGGTACAATACGTAAAGTTAATTAATGCAGCAAACCTGTAAATCTCAACGTAGCAGATCGATGATTGCGTTTTACAGGTTTGCTGTATTATTAAATATTGCTGTTCAGGTTGGTCATTTATCGGCCACACATCTAAACCCGATTGTTGCAGCTCTGTCGATTCCCGGCGACAACAATAAATATTTCCCATACTTATTGAGTTCATATGCCTGCGGAAAATACCACCTTGATGTTTTCGCCTGGTAATAACTTCCCCCTTTTAATACTGCAGCGCGTGTATGTTCATCCGCATACTCATCTGTCCATTGCCAGACATTTCCAGTAAGATCCATTACTCCGAACGGACTTGCACCAACAGGAAATGCGTCGACATCTGTAGGCATACGGATATCCCTGCTGCTATCTACTGCCGGACGTTTGGTACTGTCCGCTGCTCCCCATGGATATAACCTTCCATCAGTACCCTGCGCTGCATATTGCCATTCCCATTCATGTGGCAAACGTTTGCCCGCCCATTTTGCATAAGCACGGGCATCTTCAATGGAAACCCAGGTGACAGGTTGTTTGCCGGTTCCCGGTGCATAGGTCCCATTCTGCCAGTACTTTAAAAAATTATGATCATCCGCAGGATGATATTTCGTGACATCGATGAATTGTTTGAACTCCTCATTGGTAACAGGATATTTATCTATATAGAAAGAAGGGATATTCATCACATGTTTTTGCGTATGTGAAGCATGCTGCTCCCACGGATGCTGGATCCCCAAGCCGGTGGGCAGTTCTTTTCCTTCTATCATTACACCGATTGATTCAAATGTATAATCTTTCATAGCAGGGATCTCGATCATGCCGGCAGGAGTGGAGCTTGCCCGCTTTGTGGGCTGAAGAGTAAACTGATGTTGCGGAATTGCTTTCCATACTGCGGAGTACGCTTTCAATGGTTGGGCAGAAAGTTTCTTCATGGTTTGAAGAAACTTTTTGAAAGAGGCCGTTTCCTGTCCGGATCTGATCACGACAACTGCACCAAATCCTCTCTGCTCGATCGACAGTTCTATGATCACGGAGCCATCTTTGTGTTTTGGTAAAAGTTGTTTCCCATTCCAGATATCGTAATAAGCCGTGTTTGCTTCCACAGGCAGCTTCAGGATCTCCCCGCTGAAATCATTGACGGTATCACGGTTTACAAAAGTGTACACAGATTGTTTTTCTCCGGGGAACAGGGATGCATACACGTGCTTATATGATAAGGGAACATGAGGCGTCCAGCCGGCGCTACTCCATTGTCCGGGGAATTGCTGATAGATCGTTCTGATCCGTCTGATCATTTCTCCATGTCTTGGTGAAACCTGGTTCCAGATACCCCAGATGTTTTCCCAGGCATTATAACCAACCCCATTGAAGAACGCGTATTGCAGATCATCTGTTTTGTCTGTCGCCCAGCGGTTGGTGATATGGACCTGGTGCATTGGTTCCAGCCATTTGTAAACACTGACGCCGGGCTTCTGTTCGTAGTTCCAGAAATAACCCCAGCTCATGGTGTTCCATTCGGCCATCTTCAATGTTTGAAGGCTGAGTTCCGGTTGCAATGCGAGCGCGTAACCAAGACTATCGTATACGGTTTTGTAATCTTCCGTTACACCGGGCATGGTGTCACCATTTAAACCATCTGCACCGAGTTGTTTCATGGCTTTGGTGAGTTCCACTGCCATAGAGTAGGCGAGTTTTCTTGTGCCATGATCCCAGATCATGATAGGGAAAAATACACGGACATTCTTTTTGTGAAAGGCATCGATCAATTGTTTGACGCCTTTGTATCCGCCAGGCATATCGGCGAGATAGTCCATCTGATTGCGGTGATCGATCCCGATGTTCGGATAGGTGGGCCAGATCAATACGGCATCCAACCCGCCATAACGTTTGTTGACATCATTGAGAAAACGATCAACGGTATACTTTCTTGTTGAAGGATCATAGAGATAACGGTCATGGGCCATTACCTGTGCATAGGTGTAGATATCTCTTGTCCAGGCCAGTTCTTTTCTTGTGTACTCGTTTGTATTGAATTGAAGTGTGTCACGGAGTTTCGTACGCCAGCTTTTCATGCTGTCGAGCCATGATTGATGGTTGCCTGCAGGTCCGGCGAAGAGTTCTCTTAGCTGGCCCTGAGTGGGTTGAGAGGCTAACTGAGGGTTGGGCTTGCGTGGGCCCATTTGGGAAAAGCTGATAGTGCTTACCTGTAGGGCGGCTATCAGCAGGAGGAGAGATTTTTTCATGATTGGGAGAGATTTTAAATAGGGAAGTAAGTATCGCAAAGGGCGCAGAGGGCCGCTAAGCACGCTAAGGTTTTCTTTGCGCCCGTTGCGGTCCTTTGCGCCCTTTGCGATACTTCAACGCCAGACGTGGTAAATGTATTTCTTATGGTAGTTTTACAACCGCCGGTTTATTACCGTAGATCACGTACTCATCTGCCTTAAGATCATAAGCCGCATCAGGATTCGTGATCACCACTTTCACCGTATGCTTTCCAGAAGACAGCCCAAGGTTCCAGAACAATTCATGCCTGCGCGAATGAAAAGCCGTTGGTAATTGCGCAGTTTCCACTTTCTGCCCATCTATATAAAGTTCACCTGTGAACTCCGTGTCCTTTCCGTCTTTCTGTTTTTTACTGACGCGGCCCAGCAATGCAAACCCCGTTCCTTCAAATTCAAATGAAAAGCCATTCAGTTCTGTATTGCGAACGGAAACTTTTGATTGAGGATACACCTCAGGGAAGCTCTTTTCATAACGAACCGCCGCCGGTGCCTGTGTTTTGATCACCACTGAATTCTCTTCTACCGTTCCACCGTTTCGTTTGATCATCTCCAACGCATGTTTGAAGCTTAGCTCATACACTTTATTGAGCGAGATCGTCGTATAACTGAAATTGATGTCTTCAATCTCTTTCAGTCCCTGCTTCCAGTATGCCGGGATCTTGTTGTATCCGAGAATGGTTCCGAGTACACCGCCTGCTGTGGATGGGTTGCAATCAGCGTCCTGGCCTGCTCTTGTAGAAATGTCCAGTGTTTTGGAGAAATCACCATTGCCGTACAGCAAACCCATTACAACATAGGCAGCGTTGATCTTTGCGTCTATATTGAACGGAACGAAAACACCTTGCGGAGTGATCATATCATTCGCCCATTTCTTCTGCAATTCAAACCAAGTAGAGTGCCAGTCGGGATATTGCTTATGCCATTTGATCACATCGCTGATGCACTGATGGAATTCACTTTGTGCAGGGATCGTTTTCAATGCTTCCTTTACTACAAATGCAACATCATTTGAGGTGAAGGCAATGCTGTACATGGCTCCAACGTAGACACCACCATACCATCCGTCGCCATAGTTCATGATATGGCCGATCTTATCATTTATGGTAGACGCTGAGTTGGGCATGCCGGGATTCATCAGTCCGGAATAATCCGCTTCGATCTGGTAATCGATCGCATCTGCCTGCAAGTTATGTTTGGGTTCACCGGATGCCGGTGCTTTGATCCCTTGCAGGATGTTGTACCGCGCAGCCTGGTTGGCAAACCAGAGATCGTACCCGGCGCGGGCGAATGAATTGGCAAAGGAATCAATAGGGGCGTCGAAGCCTACACGTTCCAGGATGTCAACAAATGTCAGGTCCATATAGATGTCATCATACAGGCCGGGAATGTCCGTCATTGTTTTCTTCAGGTATCCGTCATACCAGACCAGTGGCTGGTTCTCCTGGATGAACGTGCCGTTGTACCTGAATTCATAGGGCCCGCCGAATGTCACGCCGATGGTTTGCCCGGCCCAGCCACCGCGGATCTTATCCTGCAGGGCATCTTTGCTTAAGCGAAGATTGCCGGACCCTGAATTTGATCCTGATTTTTGAGCGCAGGCGGATATAACGAGACTGATGCATGCTGCTGAAAGAATATGTTTGATCATGATATTGATTTATGAATTAATGAAGTAGCCCGATGTATGAGATGGCGTAAGAGGAACGCAGCGGACGCGGCGATAAAGCCCGGAATACATTCTATTTCGTTGCGCTCGCCGCGTATCGCTGCGTCCGCTGCGTTCCTCCCCTGGATATCAATTAATGAAATTTAGTAACCTGTATTTTGTTTCAGATTTGGATTAACGTTCAGTGCCTGTGTCGGCAGCGGATACAATTCATGGTTCACATTTCCCGCTGGTTTTTCAAACCATGCTTCATTCCATTTATTGAAACGGATCAGGTCCTGGCGGCGATGATACTCCCAGGCAAACTCTCTTCCCCGTTCTGCCAGCAATGCATCCATAGTAAGTGTTGCAGTGGTGAAATCATGCGCATGATCACCGAATGCACGGAAACGAACCTGGTTCACCAGGTCCACTGCTGCCTGGTTGGCTACGTTTCCATTCTTACGCATGATCGCTTCTGCTTTCATCATCAATGCATCTGCATAACGGAATACCACCCAGTCATTGCTCATGCTTTCATTATCTCTTAAGCCTGCTTCGTATTCATACTTTTTGAAACGGACACCGTCATCCAGCAAAGCGGGATTGGTTGTATTATAGAGCGCTTTGATCTGCGGGCGATAATTAAGCTGGCGGGTGGCAGACAACATCAATGGAGCGCCGGACGCACTGTACTGCGGACCTTCCATCCAGGTCTTGATACGTTTATCGTTTGCGTCATAGGATCTGTAGAAATCTTCCAGCGTCGCATAACCATCCCAGGTGAAGGCGATCAGTCCGAATGTTTGCTGGCTCAACGTGTGCAATGTCCAGCAATGGATCTGCAGGATATTGCCCGGGGTTTTGGTCTTGTCATACGGAACCACAAAGATGTTTTCTTTCGAACCGCCATTGTTTGCGGTGAAATTGGAAAAGTAATCTGAAGAAAGAGAGTACCCATTTGTATTGATCACGGCGTCTGTTGCTGCGATCGCCTCATCCAGTTTGGTAGTTCCTTTCCATTTCGGCGCATTCAGGTACAGTTTAGCGAGCATCATGTTGGCCATTGCCTTTGTACAGGTACGGCCATAATTCGCCGTTGTTGGAGCATCATCCAGGAATTGGATATTGTCCGTGATCTCTTTCACCACAAAATCCCAGACTTCTGTACGTGTGCTTTGTTTTGGAATAGTGACGTCTTTGAAATCTGTAGAGATAGGCACATTCCCAAACCAGTCAAGCGCGCGGTAATAAAAGAATGCCCTCGCGATCTTCACTTCCGCAATGATCTTAGGTTTGCTTGGGAAATCAACAGGAGATTCCGCCAATTGGAACAGGATCTGGTTGGCCATGGAGATACCATCAAAGCAGAAACTGTAACCACCATTCATCACCTGGAGGTTTGGATTGTATTCATGCTTGTGAAGAGCGATCCAGAGACCATTATCATACCAGAGATTTGTTTCTCGGAACGGGATGATGCATTCGTCTGTGCCCACGAGGTCAAGACTACCTGCTCCGAATCGGTTAGTGATCTTTCTCAATTGTGCATAGATCCTTCCCACGTTTGTCATTACTTCCGCTTCGTTGCGGAAGAAGCCATCAGCAGGAATTGAAGAGAATACTTCTTCATCCAACTTTGTACAGGATGCGGTGCCGGCGGCAAATGCCAGAAGCAAGCTGAATTTGATAATTATTTTTTTCATATAGAAGCTTTTTCATTGTTAGTTTCAGAATGATACATTCAGGCCTAGTGTGAACGTGCGTGTTCTTGGATAATAGTTGTAAGCATCGATACCCGGTGACAGACCGGCGAGGCTCAGTTCAGGATCAACACCTTTGTATTTGGTGATGGTGAACAACTGCTGAGCAGTAGCGTACACTCTCAGTTTTTTCACGACACCTTCGCTGAACGAGGTAGTGTATCCGATTGAGATATTATCGAGTTTTACATAAGAACCATCTTCGATAAAGCGGGAAGAGTATTCTGCTTTTCCTTTATAACCCGGATAATCCAGTGCACTTAACAAGATGTTCTTGCCGCCGAGATAACCGAAGTTCTCATAGTAAAGGCGGTGGATATTCAGCACATCATTTCCGAAAGACCCTCTCAGGTTAAAGGAGAGATCGAATTTCTTATAGAAAATATTGTTGGCAAATGAAAGCTGGAATTTAGGGTAAGCATTGCCGGCCACCTGGCGATCGTTTTCATTGATCACACCATTCTTATCTGTGTCAGTATAGATCGGGAATCCGTTTGCATCGATACCTTCGAAGATCAGCGTAGTGAAGTTGCCGACAGGTTGTCCCTCGAGTACCTGGTGTGTCCATGTTTGCACGTCTGCACCGATATAACCCTGTTTCAGATCAGTGAGTTTAAATCCTGCATCGTTATTAGAGAACGATACAACTTTGTTCCTGTTACGGCTGAACAGGAACGTGGAGTTCCAGGTCAGGTTGGCTGTTTTAATAGGTGTAGCGCTCAGCGTAACCTCGATACCACTGTTGCGGATCGTTCCTACGTTTGTATAAAGGGAATTGTACAAATTTGGCGGAACAGGTACGGCGTATGTCCACAGCAGATCTTTTGTATTTCGGATATAGTAATCGATGCTACCGGAGACTCTTCCGTTGAACAAGCCGAAGTCAGTACCCAGGTTCAGCTCTTCTTTCTTTTCCCAACGCAGGTCAGGGTTGGGGTTGCTTGCAGGAGGGTAGGTATTGATCCAGTTTCCATTGTATAATACACGTCCACCAACCGCAAGCAGTTGCAGGGCGCGATAGTTACCGATATCCTGGTTACCCGTTACACCAAAGCCCGCACGCAGTTTCAGATCCGAAAGCCAGGGTACATTTTGCAGGAATGCTTCATTGCTCATTCTCCAGCCAAGGCTCACCGCAGGGAAATTACCCCATTTGTGATTTGCACCAAACCTGGAAGATCCTTCATGACGCAGGGAAACCTGTGCAAGATATTTATCATTCAGGTTGTAAATAACCCTTCCGAAGAAGGCGATCAGTGTGTTGGATTCTTTATAGCTCGACATCAACGCCTGGCCCAGTGGCAATGCGCCGCCGGCTCCGATATTGTTGAACTGGTAAAGATCCACGTCGTAGTTGCTGTTGGTTGCGCCAAAGGTTTCGTTCTCGCCATGCTGGTATGAATAACCGGCGATCGCCTGGATATCATGTTTGCCGAAACGTTTGCGGTAATCGGTGCTTATTTCAAGCAGTTTGTTATCGTTTTCTCCGGTGTTGATGATCGCTGTACCATTATTACCAATCCCGATCGGGTAGTAGCGCGATTGGTATTTTGTATTCTTGAACTGATCCCTGATCAATGATCCGAATGCTGATACATTCCATCCTTTGATCAGCGCATACGTGAGTTTCGCGCTTCCGGTAAATGTTTTCTGTTTACCGTGATCCACTTCTTCCGCCAGCATCGCTACCGGGTTATAATACTGGAATGGCCCTGTGTTCCGATAATATCCACCCGCCAGTGTATTCGTTGGATCGTATACCGGTTCTGTCGGATTACGACGGAATGCCTGTTGCATGATCTCCTGGTCGGTAAAGTCACGATCAGTTTCTGCATACATCAGGTTATAATTGATGGTTAGTTTGTTGTTGAATTCTTTCTGCGTCATCGTTACTTTCCCCTGCAGGCGCTTGTTGGCATTGTCTTTCACGATACCTTGTGCACCGCGATAGTTCACTGCTGCTCGATAGTTGAAATGTTCTGTGCCGCCGGTCATCGCGAGATCATAATAATGATCGATCGGCGTCTGCGTGATCTCTTCAAACCAATCCGTATTTGCTTTGAAATCAAACTCGCTTAAACGGCCGGGATAAACCTGCTCGATGGCTCCGCGGAATTCCTCAGCGTTAAGGTTGCGGAGTTTCTTCGCTACTTTTTGTACAGATACATAAGAAGAGAATTCGATGCCATGCTGACCCGCTTTACCTCTTTTCGTGGTAATGATGATCACGCCATTGGTGCCGCGTGTTCCATAGATCGCAGCAGCAGAACCGTCTTTTAATACATCGATCGATTCAATCTCATCCACGTTCACACTGTTCAGGTCTCCTCCAAGAATACCATCGATCACGAACAGTGGCCCCTGTCCGCCGGATAAAGTTGTCAGACCGCGGAGTTGTATATCAAAACCGCCGTTCACATCACCACCGGCAGGGCGGGAGATGTTCAGGCCTGCCACACGTCCCTGTAATAAACCAACAGGGTTGCCGATATTTCCTTTGTTGAAATCGGCAGGCTTTAATGTGGTGATGGCGCTTGTTACTTCTTTCTTCGTGGCAGTACCATAACCAACCACGACTACTTCTTCCAGCTTGCTGAAAGAAAGGATCATTTGGATATCAAGGCTGGCTTGCCCCGTGAAAGCTGATTCTTTTGCTTCGAAGCCAACAGCGGTGAATACGATCGTCTCGCCGGTTTTGGCGGCAAGTTTGTAATGGCCTTTCGCGTCAGTGCTCGTAGCCAAACCTGTTTCTTTATTTTTCACTGTTACATCGGTCAGTGGTTCACCTTTTTCATTGGTGACCACGCCGGAAGCCGTTCCAGCGGTTTGTGCATGGCTGAACAATGGCATGATCAGCAGCAGGCTGGCGAAAAGAACTGTCACCCGCAACGCGGAGAGCAGTCTTGTCATTGGAGGGGTCATAAGCAATCGTTTTAAAATGATGAAGAATTTAATGCAGGATGAATGGCATCGCGATGCGATCAGGCACCGGATACGATGATGAGGATAAGGCCAACAATAAAGCAGGCGAACATGCCGAGAAGCAGGCCCGTCACTTTCCCTTTGGCGTGACGGAATTCTTTCCAGACAAGAACGCCCCAGATGGCGGCAACCAGCGTGGCACCCTGGCCGAGACCGTATGACACTGCCGGACCAGCTTTTCCTGCGGCAAGCAGATTAAGCAGGTTGCCGGTGCCCCAGATCGCGCCACCAAGAATACCGACGAGGTGAAGGGGAAACTTTCCGCTGAAGTAATCTTTATAGGAGACGGGTGAGCCTTCCAGCGGTTTCTTCATCATCACTGTATTGAAGATGAAGTTGCTGGCGAAGATGCCGACTGCAAACACCACGAACGCAGTATAGGGCGTCATCTTAAGCGGCTCCGGGTTGACGAAGTTGTTCAGGTCCATTGCGACCGCGATAAAGCGATAGAAGAATGACATCAGCACACCTGCAGTGATCGATAACAGAATTCCTTTGGTCGTTGCTTTTGACGTGCTGCCTGCTGCTTTCTTGTAAGCAACAGCATTAAGTATAATGGCGAGCATAACCAGTCCCACTCCGCCAAACAATAATGCGGGATCACCTTTCGCTACACCAAGGTAATTGATGATCACACCAAGCACCAGCGCAATACCGATGCCAACTGGGAATGCGACCGACATTCCTGCAATGGCAATAGCGGCGGTAAGAAGGATGTTTGCAAGATTGAAGATGATGCCGCCGAGGAAGGCGCTCCCAATGTTAGATGAACTTGCCTGTGCAAGATCATCCAGGAAAGAACGGCCTGAACTTCCCCAGCTTCCTAAAGTAAGTGCGGCAACGATGGAGAAAACAAGAATGCCGATCACATAATCCCAGTAAAATAATTCGAAGCGCCATTTACCCGTCACTAATTTTTGGGTATTGGCCCAGCTGCCCCAGCATAACATGGTGATGAAGCAGCAGACGATAGCTAATGAATAATCCTGTACGATAAACATGGCAAGCGGTTTTGGATGAAGGATGATAGCGTTATTCAGTGATCAGTTTCCGTGCGATCAATTCGTTGCGATACGGAATGGATGATTGTGCCCCCAAACGTGTTACACATACAGCAGCAGCTTCGCAGGCAAATCGGACTGCATCCAGCAGATCCTTTCCTTCGGAAAGAGAGACAGCCAGTGCTCCATTGAAGCAATCACCTGCGGCGGTGGTGTCTACCGTTTTCACGGCGTGTGCGGGGATCAGGTGATGTTGTTCCCCATCAAATACCACCGCGCCCAGTGAGCCCATAGTGATCACCACATTCTTTACACCCATTTCGTGGATCAGTCTCGCTGCTTCTTTGGCAGACTCAAGATCTGTTACGTCTATGCCGGACAGCATGGATGCTTCCGTACGGTTGGGCGTGATGATGTCTACATGGGTAAGCAGTTCGCTTGGTAATGCCGTTGCGGGAGCAGGGTTAAGGATGACTTTGATGTCTTTTTCACTCGCGTATTTAACGAGGAAGAGAACGGTTTCCAAAGGAATCTCCAGTTGCATCAGGATGATGCTGGATGAATTGATGTCTGACAATGCAGCTTCCATGTCTGGTGGCAGGAGGGAGGCGTTTGCTCCGGGTGCGACCACAATGCTGTTCTCGCCTTCCTGGTCGACCGTGATGAGCGCTACACCGGAAGGAAGTTCATCATCAGAAAGAATGTAACGTGTATCGATGCCTTCTTCGTCAAACAATTGAAATGATTGTTTACCGAAAACATCGTTTCCCATTTTTGAAATAAAGATCACTTCACCGCCGAGTCGTGCCACGGCAACGGCCTGGTTAGCGCCTTTACCGCCGGGGTTCATAAAGAAAGATCCGCCGAGAACGGTTTCTCCGTGAGCGGGAATGTGGCTGGTCTTTACAACCATGTCCATGTTGGTACTGCCAACGACAATGATTTTCCTTGTTTTCATATGCAAGCGTTTTGGCGCGTTAGTTTGTTTTCGAATCGTTAGTGTCTGCCAGGTTCTGATTGGCGTAGGTTCTCGCAGATTGCGCAGATGGATGCGCAGATCCGCAGATATCTGTCTGCTATTTTGAGGTGATCTGCGTATCTATGCCTTGATCAGCGTTATCTGCGGGAACCTTACCTCAGCCGATTGATAATCTTATCCGATCATCTAATCTTACCCTGACAAACCAAAAATAAAGGCCGTGTTGACCGGAAAAGAGCCTATTTTTAGAAAAAGATAGAATCCTGAACGGGTGGTTGTGGAAAATGTGAGTAGATAAATGTTTGTTGTTCAGATTTTTATAAACAGAACGATTGCGTAATTTCCTAACTCCCGGTTGCCATGACCAATTGTGCCACGATCATCCGCCTGGTGAATTCCCTTTCTCCGTCTGAGAAACGGCATTTCAGAATGACCACCCAGAAACAGGCCGGTTCCAAAGACTATTTATCACTGTACGACATCATCGAAAAGAGCCACTCCGGTGAGTCGGATACGCAGCAGGTGGTGGCAGCTTTTGCGAAAAAGCAACCCAATGCATCGATAGAAGCGACGTCGAAATACCTGATCAAAGTGGTGACGGATTGCTTGATCGAATCAAAAACAGAAAAGGATAATGAGTTCAATCTTTATCGCCGATTGCTGCGCGTGAAGATCCTGCAGGAACGTTCATTGCCTGCAGCAGCGAATAAGGAGCTGAAGAAACTGCGCGATCGATCTGTTGCCCTGCAGCATCACCTGATGCAGTATCTCACCTTCAGGCTTGAATTGAATCAGCTTTCAGATCAGCGTTTTCCCGGTATCACGGATGATTACCTGGTGGAAACGCAGATGAAGGCGAAGGAGATCCTGCGGATGGTGCATAATATCGAAGGCCACTATTCACTTTATGAGTTGCTGAAGTATCGGTTGATACATATGGGGAAGGTTGTGTCTGACGCTGACAAGAGAAAACTGAATGATCTCTTGCTGAGTGAGATCAGTCTGGTGACGGGCAAAGTGAAGAACAGTTTTGAATCGAGAAAGCTGCACCTGTTGTTTCAGTCATTTTACTTTACGGATATCGCAGATCATCGTTCCGCATTGCAAAGTTTCAACGAACTGAATCGGTTGTTTGAACAAAACCCGGATCTGCATGATCATCCGCCGACGGATTATTATTCTGCATTGGATGGGATCCTGGATGTGTTAAGAATGGTTCGTAAGTATGATCAGGTACCGTTTTATATAGACAAATTGCAACGCATCAATACGGGCTCTTCACCTGAATACTTTCGTTATTTGGTGCAGAAAACCATTGCGATCTATGAGTTGTCTGTATTGACAGGAAAAGGCGATTTTACAGCAGCGATCGATTATGTGGAGAAGATCGATCCGCTCGTGTTGAAGTCATATCACCTCGTGAATATCGAAAAACAAACGGAGTTGTTTTTTTATTGTGCGCTGGCGCATTTTGGAAAGAAGCAGTATAAGAAGGCACACCGGTTCATTCAATCTGCCATTATTGATAACAGGGGCAATGCGTCGGAGATGATCGGCAAGGCGGCAAATCTGCTGAACATGATCTTGTATTATGAGATCAGGGATTTTGAATACCTGCAATACCAGATGCGTTCGTATCAGCGGTATTTTAAACAGCAGGGTGCATTGACGAAATGTGAGAAATTGGTGTTGAAGACGATCCAGGCGAAGCCTTATAATAACACGAGTGCCAGGAACAGATCTTTACTGGCGAAGATGGAACCGATGATCAAAACGATCAGGAGTGATAAGTATGAAGATCAGTTGATGAAGTATTTTGATTTCGCAGAGTGGGCGGTGGGAAAGTTCAAGTGAGGTTTTCGGGTTTAGCGTCGGAGTATCGCAGAGAACGCAAAGTAATCGCAGAGGACGCAAAGTGAATCTTAGCGCTCCTGGCGATTACTTTGCGTGCTTTGCGATACTCTTACGCAGGCAGGAAAATAGTCCTACTTCTTAGCTTTTTCCGGAACAAGGATCGGACTTCCCTTAGCCCCCACGAAGAAAACCACCAATGTCGCTTCTTTGGTCTTGCTGATATTTCTTGTCTGATCATGAAGTCCCGCTGGCTCTTCCCAGAAAACGTCTCCCTTCTTATAGATCGTCTTTACCCCTTCAAAGGTATGTTCGATCTCACCGTCCAGTACGTATCCAACAGTGGCCATCGGATGCCTGTGCGGTTTGGATATTTCTCCCGGAGCATATCGGATAAATATCACTTCAACCTGATCTTTCTGAAGACTGGCGGGTAGTTGTTTGTTGAAAAGGATTTTCGGCGGATAAGTGGTTACGTTCTCATCGGCATGCGTTTGATGTTGAGCTTTTGAATTGAATGTAAAAATGGCAAGTAGAGTGATGCTGAGAATAAATCTTTTCATAATTGTGAGTTTTTAAATGATCGCCTTTGACGGCATGACATGTACACGTGAAACGATCTAGCTGTAGATCAAATGGCATACCGTCCAAAGAAAGGAGCGAAGTGGAAGCATATATTCTGATTGATCAATTCTGTTGAAAATCACTACAGTAAAGTATTTGAGGAGAATGAGACGAAGGTTCTTTTCTTTTGTTTGAGGTCATTGCGAGGTCGCGTTCATAGATTTTTTTTCACTGTATTCGGTGAATTCACGACGGTTTACACTTCTATTCGTGAGAAGGGTGGTTGAGTTGAAAGAGGCAGCCGGTTGAAAAAACATCAAATTCCGTGAAAAAAAACCTGGGTATATTTAGTCAAAAAGATAGCTTTTCGACTTGTAATTGTGGGAGATGATGAATTTACTTAACAATAAAAGCGAAGAGTATATGAATAAACAGGATAAATGGCCTGCTCAACTGGTTCGTTTTATATTTACTTTTCGATATCTGCTTTGTATTCTTTTCGTGACCGCTATTTTATTTTTTGGCGTTTTTCTATGCTTTTATAAACAGTGGCGTTTTAAGGATGCTGCCCAGGTATGCACCGGTTTTTCATTGTTAATGACGTTGTTTTTTGCAATGCTAAATTATGAGTTCGCTACATCTAAATCAAAACAGGATCATCAGTCCATCCGTGAATTAACGACTTTCAATACGGCTAATGAGTGGCATAAAAGCCCATTGAATGATTATCAAAAAGAAAGTATACGTTTTGAAAAAAGATTTATTGAGTCTAAAGAAATAAGAACTGCAACAGATTTCGAAGAATTTATTAATGATCCGGATAACCTTTTGTTCAAAGAGTCCTTAAAAGGGATTCTAAATCATTTCGAGTGTGTTGCTATCGGGACATATAACGGGCAAATAGACATAGACTTTATTCGAAAGTTTTATAAGAGTATTTTCAAAGTTTATTACACCGATTATTTATTCTACATAAATAGTCTCAGGATTGCTAAGAATAATGAAGATATATGGATCAATTTTACTAATTTGGCTGAAGCATGGCATGAGGGTGTTAAGCAGAATGTAGCAAATCATATCATTAAATCAACAATAATCCCGTGAATTATGAAATGCCGATTTTATTGTGATGGTGATACCATCAAGTAATTGTTTCTATCGAAGGCCTGTATAGGCCTTTTGTTATTTAGTAACAGTTCGATAAGAGTATAAGCAGGCAGGAGCCTCTGTTTGTAATTCCCCTGTGCAAAGCCGTAATTTAGAACGAACCCGCTTGTTATGGGTAGACGCCGGCTACGCGTGGGCTACGCCCGGCATTCAGCTATATTTCTCTTTAATGAAAAAGCTATTTCCATATCACCTGGCCACTGCCGCTGACAATCTTGTCTTTCCCATCCAGTACAACCGAAATAACACCCGATGAATTCTCCGCGAATGGGTCCACATTATATTGCTTGCCATCGTTAGGGATGATCTTCATATCCCAGGAATGTCCCATGATCGAGCTCTGGCGATAGTTGCTGCCGATCATCAGGTGTTTTCCGTCCGGGGAAAATACAGGTCGTGCTTCTTTATGTTCGCTGATCGTTACCTGTTTCAGATTATTTCCATCGATATCCATGGTATAGATATGATTGGCAATATGCATGGCCAGTTGAGAGCCTTGCTGATTTACTACCAAATGTCCCCAATCAGCATAATCCATTTGCTTTACCAATGAAGCGGAATTATAGGGAGGTACTAACCGGATGATCTTTTTAGCATGAGTAAGCAATATCTCATTGTTTGGCAGCCACATTTTCATATCGTGAATATCGAAGGGAACGTCACTCAGCCCATCAATGGTCAGCAATTCTTCGCCCGTAACTTTTAGAATCACGATGCCGTCATCTCTGTCATTCGACTCTACCATGATCAATTTATTATCAGGCGATAAATATCCCTTACAATAGCGGTTTCCCGCCCGGCTTTGATAAACAAACTCGTTAATGATCGCTCCACTGGAATTGTTGCTCAGCGTAAACTTGACATTGTCATTCCCGAGTGTAGCGGCATTAACTGCAGTCAGCCGGTATTGCCCATCCCTGGAAATATCGAAACTGTTGAGTTTGGTGTCATCCTGTATGAATGTTCCTCCGGTCGCTGAAGGGAAAGAGACTTTGATGATTCCTTCGGTCGCCCATTTGTAATAGATCGTTCCCGATAGATCGGAAGGGAAGCTATCTGTGCTGCCTTTTGATTTGCTTTTATCGCAAGCGGAACACAGGGTGAGGGAGATGAGGATTACTGATAAAACAAGTTTCATATGTCGGGACGGGTTTTAAGGTCTATAATTAATAGGATGAGATGAAGTGTTACAATTGGTGTGCCATTAGTAGTTGCCCACGTTAGAAAGGTGTGCGAATGTTAAGAGGGAGATTAAAATGCAACAGAATATCTTTTTTGATCAAGCCGGAGGGATGTGTGAATCGATGTTTCCTCCTGTCTATCGTTGTCAGAATGGCGCGGGAGTATCGCAAAGCGCGCAAAGTAACCGCAAAGCGCGCAAAGTAAATCTTAGCGATCTTGGCG
Source organism: Terrimonas ginsenosidimutans (assembly GCF_022012415.1). Classification (GTDB taxonomy): domain Bacteria; phylum Bacteroidota; class Bacteroidia; order Chitinophagales; family Chitinophagaceae; genus Terrimonas_A; species Terrimonas_A ginsenosidimutans. Next base: position 19,695 of record NZ_JAKLTR010000014.1, on the reverse strand, counting down.
ATTACTTTGCGTGCTCTGCGATACCCGTTTGTTCGTAGTCTTCGATACCTGTAATGAACTCAACAATTATCAAGCGTTATGCGTAGTCGGAGACATCCGCACAACCCTCTAACGATTCGCAACTTCATTCTGATTGTAGCTCGGTATAATTGGTCTGTGGCTTAGCATTTTCTTTTCATACGGTGAAGTCAATGTCCAGGAAACCGCATTTCTTTCCCGAACGATAATCTGTGAGCTGCCAATCGAATGAATCAGGTCTCCCGGTTTTGCGCTTAATCGGAAAGTAGATTTTGACTTCGCCATCAACGATGAATTTTGTAAATTTGAATAAGTTTTTATTCAATTTGCAAAAATCATATCCGGAATCGGACACACAGTAATGTTATCAAAACCAGGTCATATTTTGACAAAATGCTTTCATGATCTGTCCCTGATGTCTCCCTGATGTTTCGCTGATATTTTCCTGAAGTTCCCCTGAAGTTAACCTGATGTTATCCTGACCTTAACGAGATGTATATTCACTGTTTATGTAAGATTTCTCCACGCTCAATGTACTTGCAAGCTATATTCCATCCGCTTTATTGTTGGAGTAGGGGTCCCCTCTAAATCTCCCCTGAAGGATTGCCGTGTACCCACATTTTTCCTTTTATATGACCGAATAATTTCTTGATAGCTTGATGGCGTAAAGGAACGCGGCGGACGCCGCGTTCCTTTACGCCATTCAAATACTTATGGGTACACGCTAGCCTGAAGGGGGAGATTTGGAGGGGGCTTACCTCAATGAACAGCAACGCCCCCCGAAACACGTCCTCTATTCCAACACCCACCTCGCCACATCATACAGTATGTACTTATCCGGATCATTATTAAAAATTGTTACATTCGCCACACCGCCTGCTTCAAACTCAAACACTCCCAAAGGTATCAATCCAAACAAAGGCCCCGCTTTCCGCTGATCAATATAGATCTTCTCTGTTCCCTTTGCATGCTTCACTTCCACCAGCGTATTCGCGCTTCTTCCATTACCAGGAATCGACGAAACATACACCGCATACTTCCCGCTCTTTTTGATTGGCGCATCATAAGACGCATACGATGATCCCTTCATCAGATTCCCATCTGTATGAAAATAGGTTCCCCAGAACGGCGTCTGCGCAATCGACTTCTTCACCAGCTTCACCGTTACGTGTTTATCATCTTCAGAATCGATCTGGATATCACCTGCCAAAGCCGTTCCCACGGGTATCGTCTTCGCGATAGGCTGTGATTTCTTTCCTGCTGAATCTTCCACCACTAGGCTCACGAGATGCGCCTTCTCCATCTTCATCACTCTCTTCTCTATTGCATTGCCTGCATCCACCACACCATCACCATCGAAATCCCAGTAATACTTCACCGCTTTCTGATTACCCGGCGTTTGTTTGAAGGTGAACGTTACTGTTTCTCCCACGCGTGGCTGTTTGGGCGACCAGTCGAAATCCGCCACCGTTTCCGGCAGGAGATTGATGATCGCACCTGCCTTTTGCAATTTCTCGCGCAGGGTAGAAGCCTGTACATTTTGCGCCGCAATTTTATTGGAAGAAGCCATTGCCGCAGCAATCCCCGCCGCTTCACCCGTCATCATGAACACCGGCTCCATCCGCAGCGACGTCCATGCCAGGTGACTGGCCGATAAACAAACCGGTACCAATAGGTTTACGCTTTGCGATGCCTTTGGCACCAGCGCACGATACGGGATCTCATACGCTTTCACCGGCTCCCACAATCCACCGCCGGTATACGCCATTGTGCCATCTGATTTTTTCGTCACCATTGTGGCATGGCTGTCCATCGAATAACTGCCCAATGCAATCGCATCATCCTTTTTTCTATCCACCTGCAGATCCTGCTGACGCATCACATAAGCACCATTCAATCTTCTGCCTTCACGTATGTAGATATGACGCGGGAAGTTTCCATTATCAGTAAACTCATCTTTCGCCAAGCCCCATTCATTTGCTTCCGTCCGGATACGAAGCGGCACCTGCGGATCATTCTGCAGGAAATAAATATATCCTAATGAATTTTTCCGGTGCATTTGTTCCGTTTTCTTCCGGTCGCTATAATCCGCCGAAGGATAACTCCAGTTAACACCCGGCATGTCCGCAATATTTGCATCGATCTTTTTATTCGGCACCTTCCAGTATGATTTGAAAACTCTTGATGTACTGTCTTTCAGCAATCCCGCCAAACGAATCGAATAATCCGCCGGATCATATCCTACGGGCTTTTCCACCATCACCCGGTTAGCGGGATCATTCGTCATCGTAACACGATAGTTGAACGCTTGTATCGCCGCTGATGATCTCTGTGGCACAGATGGTTCATTGAATACATTCTTTCCATCCGTTCCCAATAGGAAATCAACACCTGCCTTTGCAACAAGATCTCCTGTATAGCTTGCATCAATAAACACTTTTCCTTCAAGCGAAACCCTGCTATTACCCGATATATCACGGCACACAATGCTTTTGATCTCCTTTCCATTTTTATTTACATTCACCAACTCCGTATTGCGCACAATTTTGATAGAAGGATATTCCGCGATCATCTTTTCAAAGATCTCTTCCGCCACTTTCGGCTCAAATGAAGCGCCGGGCAATCCATCAATAATACTCGCTTTAAACTGCGCTGAATTCTCTCCATACTTCTCCCTGTAATAATCAGCAGCCCGCTTCATAAATTCCTTGCTAAGCCCACCTATCGTCGTATGGTTCCCAATATCCGTCACGACCAGGCCTCCCTGCGCAACAATCCCACCAACATGTGCCGTCGGCTCAATCAGCAACACCGAAGCACCCTCTCTTGCAGCCCCAATCGCCGCCATGATCCCACCCGGATTAGCCGTGTATACAATCACATCCGCCTCTCTTCCCTCAACCTTATTCATCTTCCCATCCTTTATAGCTGTATTCGCGTTCATTCGCGGCAATTCGCGCTCATTAGCGTTTGCATTCTTGTATCGTAAAAGTGCTTCCACAAAATAATAATCCGCATAATTGATCGGCACATCTATCTCCGACTTATGCGGCAAGTGCCCCGTAGAATGTTTCAGTATAAAATGCTGATTGGTTCCCAGCTCAGCGAGATAAGCAGGGGAGGACAAACTCTTCAACATCATTCCAGCCGCTTCCTGGTATCGCTTTTTATTGGCTGCAGAATAATCAGCCAGCTCCAGCAATGCAGCAGATACGATCGCCGCCGCAGAAGCATCGCGAGGTGTATTACTTGTAACGGGTGCATTGAAATCCCAGTAAGGAACTTTGTCCTTTGGTAACTTCGGATGATTCAGATAGAACGATGCGATCTTCTCTGCCATATGCAGGTATCGTTTTGCATGCGTAAAGCGATACGCGACGGTATAACCGTACAATCCCCAGGCCTGACCTCTTGCCCAGGCAGATTCATCGCTATAACCCTGGTGGGTGATCTTCCTGACCGGCTGCCCGGTGATCGTGTCATAGTCCACCACGTGATAACTGCTGTTATCCTTGCGGAAATGATTCTTCATCGTCTGATCAGCATGCGCCACAGCAATTTTATAATAAGAAGAATCGCCCGACACCTGCGTAGCCCAGAACAGCAATTCCAGGTTCATCATATTATCGATGATCACCGGGAACTGGTAGCCGGGTTTGTCCCATGAACGGATCGTTTTTGTTTTCGCATGATAACGACTGCTCAATGATGCCGCACCCTGTAACAGGGTCTCTTTGTAAGCAGGATCATTCGTCAGCCGGTATCCATTCCCAAACGGACAATACAACATAAAACCAAGATCATGCGTAGTCTTATTCAGCTTTTCCTTTTCCAGCGTCTTTGACCACTCTGCGGCCAGCTCTTTCCATTTATTATCCTTTGTTAACTCATACGTATACCAAAGTGTGCCAGGAAAGAATCCACTCGTCCAGTCAGATGACTTCACTGTATGCAATGAACCATCTTCCTTTATCGAACGTGGAAAGCGAGATACATCTTTATGACTAGCGACCATTGAAGCCAGATGCGATTCCACCTTACTCGTTACCGCCGTTATCTCTACCGCCTGATCCTGTGCACTCACCCCGGTCATCAACATCGAAGCCATTGCCGGCATAAAACTCATCCGTAGGCGCTTCTTCAAATTCTTTTTCATAGTTTCTTATTTATAATATTTCTGCGTATATACTTTTCCATCGGTTGTCAATACAGCCAGGTAGATCCCTTTTGCATGATGTGCAACCGGTAATATTTTTTTATTGATGCCTGCATGATAAGACACCTCGTATTTTCCAGCGAGACTGCCATTCATCGTATAGATGGCCAGTTGTCCCTTACCCATTTTGTCGGAACGGATCGTGTATTCCAGCGATAAAGGATCGGATGAAGAATTGACGATAAATGAAAATTCTTCCGCAGGAGTTTCTATTTCGTGTATTAGAGCAGGAAGGCTGGTTGACGCTCCTCGTTGCGCTGGTGCCGCACTCAGTATAAGCTGGCTTGTTCCACCGTTCAAACCGGAAGCATTCACTGTAAACTCAATATCAGGTGTCAGCCGATTGACCGTAACGGCCGGGTCGATATATAAAATATCCGATGCGCTCTTCTTCAGTCGTATGGTGATGTTTCCTGTATTCAGCATTGTCGGATCAGACACGCCAAAAGCAATGGTGTCTGCGTTCACCATCAGCATCACCGATGATTTCTTATCGCTGTACAAATAATTCGTCTCGCCATTGAATGGAACATAGTGAGTCCCGCTATTCCAGAAATTGGCACCCAGCAGACCGTTTAAAGTGTCATGCACTGCCTGCACGTTCTGATCATTTCTCAGGATGTTGATTCCGGGATTTGTGGCATAAGCCTGTGTTTGCGTAGCCGTGAACCCCGGCAGCAACACATAAGCATAAGTATTGTAGTTGCTGTCGTTATCTGCCGTATGATTGCCATGTTCTTTCCAAAGTGTGATATATTGTTGCGTACGCAGCACGGTGCTTTCGCCTGTTGTAACATCGCTCCAGCGGCCGGATTGCGCTTTGCGCAAGCCACGTAGGGTAGGAGAGCCCGGGAAATAATAGCCGATATCAGCACCGGTTACATTGCCTGACAAATGCGCCCAATTGACATTCGTAAACGTAGCTGGGGCGCTTTCGGTGCCAAAGCCAGACGCCTGTGCTACTCCATTTATCTGGAATGTATTTGAATTATTACTGCTGATCTTCCGTTGGTCGATATAGGTAGAAACTGTTTTATTATCATTGTTATAGATTGATGAGCCCAGTGCGACGATCTTTCCGTCAAACAGGAACCATGATTTCTTTGCATTCAGTGTTGTTCCATAAGGAGTGAGGAACATTCCTGTTGTTCCATATTTTCCCAGCAATGAACTGCCGCCCACCCATGCATTATTGCTGTTGCGGTTTTGCGTAGCCGTTACGCTGTCCTCAACAGTGGTGCCGGGCAATCTGTATGCATTCACGGTTGGCCAGAAGAAATTATCGTATTGCAGCAGGTCGTTGTTGTTGAGATAGGTCATGCCATCAGAAGTATGCCAGCCTTTGAGATTCTCGCCATTGATCAGTTCGTAGTTGTAGATCCTGGAAGAATGCATGCTGATGCCGAATGCATAACCCGGTGTTTGATGAACGGCCCTGTCCATTCCGGAAAACTGGCGATAGGTATGATAAGAAGATCTTGCAGGAATGGCATTATCTGCCAGCAGGTCTTTTGCAAGTGTAACGGAGAGTAACGAGTTGAGACCTGTATAAGGTGTGGCGAAGGTACTGTCACTGATCAGCCAGTGCTTTACCATGGAACTGATCCTGGCAGCGTCTGCCGGACCGGCCATTTCCTTTATCAGTAGCAATGCTTCTACCAGTGATCTGCCCTGGCCATGTTCAGAAGAAGTTCTGCGCGCGATCTCCCTTCCTCTTACCATACTCATCATTCCTCCTTTGAACATAAGCGGCTCGAAGGCGTCGTACACCCATTTCACCACATTGGCTTTTGCAGGATCGGTAATGTCGCAAGAGGTATCTGAAAATAAATAAAGAATGTCTGTCAGGGTCGTGAACAGCGCAAGACCATAAGCACCATTGTAAGCATGTTTTGTATGCTGAATGAATGATCCGTCTTCATAAAATCCGTCGCCTGTATTTACATATTGGAAGACCGGACTCAACTGGTCTCTTGCGTAGAAAAGGGACACTGAATCATCTGCCACAAGACTGCGGATAGCCATGACCGTACTTGCCCAAACAAGGTTGGCTCCGGTGTACTCTCCCGTATTGGGCATGCAATGCCTAACCGAATTGGTGTAGTTCTGGCGTTGGGTACTGCTAAGGTCATCATACATCAATACCGCAATGTCATTGAGACGAAGTGGCGAACCGATACGGTAATCCCACCAGTTGCCTGTGCTGCCGGAACCTGATACCGGCACCGTTACGGTTTCGTTATATTGATTCCGATACAGCCAGTCAAGTGCGTTGATAATATCATTGCGCAAAGTATCATTACCAAACAGTGCAGCTCCCTGTGTGCGATACGCAAGCGCCATTGTTTTCAGCCGGGAATAGCTGGTTGTGATTTGATCAGAGGTAGAATAATTAAGATCTGTCCAAAGCTGTGTTCTTGAAGTGGTGTCCTGTATAAAATTTGTCCGCCAGGTAGAATTGCCGCTGTTATTGATCGCCTGAACACGTGAACTGACTTCCGGATCAGCCAGTGAATAGTTGCCACCTGTCAGGAAGCTGGCCCATTTATGCCGGAGCGAATCGAAGTTGCCCGCGGAGGGTGTAACAGGCAATGCCAGTGCATAGCTTTGCAGGCTCGTATAAGTACCTGTGTTAAGGCTGATACTCGTGAGCGTGCGCACACTTGTTCCAATATTTGTATATACGCCATTCCAGGTAGAAGAAGACGCTATTGTTCCGATCGCATACTTTTCTTCATCTCGTCCAAGCATAAAGCTGAGCCCTGTGAAGCTGTGTAAGGTTCCACTAACCACGCTTGCCCTTCTTTTTATCGAAGGCTCGATGGTAATGCCTGCGCCAGCAGTTCCTCCGGTAGTATCCGTTATCTCGAAGCGAATCATCGCAGTGCCTGTGGCGGCTTTAACACCACTGAGAACGATATACTTTCTGATGCCGGCAAATCCTACAGGGAAAGTCCGTGATGCAGCCGTCGTCCCGACTGCCAGCGCCAATCCACCCTGTACAAAGCTATTGGTCAAACCACCTGAACCACCAAAGGAAGCGCTATTACAGATCAGGGTTTTTCCTTTATTCACATGAACAATGCCATTGTTAAGCACCAGTGGTACAGAACCGGACCGCAAGGTCAGATCATTTTTTATAATGATGCCACCTGCGTGATCAACTGTTAATCCATGTATCGATCTTCCAGATGGAACTTCATATCCCTCGGTGATCGTTGTTGAAGGGTTGGCAGCTGCTGTATTGGTAAAATAGGTAAGGAATAAGGAAGCACTGCCGCCGAATGTAAACGGATCTTCGAGCACGCCTGCCTGAGAACGTTCTGTACGCAAATTGCCGGAGCTGGTTGCATTGCCGTTAGGGCCGGTACCAACAACCGTATTATCCATCGTGAGATTAGTCCGGTTATTAAAGATGCCGTTCAACAGGATCAGTTTAGACGACACACTGAGAACCACGTTAAGATTTACTCCATAAGAGTTATCAATGGTAAGCTGGCGGAAAACACTGAATGTTCCGGTGCCGCTGATGCCGGTGACAGCACCAGCCTGCGCCATCGTAATGCCGCCGGTGGTGGAAGGCGTGGTGCCTTCGATCGCATAAGGGGCATAGAGGATGCCGTTATTGGTAATGCTTCCATGTATGATCACTGCTTTGCTGAAAGTTGTATTCGCTTTCACCGCTTTCAGGATACCGGAACTATTGATCACCAGATGACCATTTATCTCCAATGGATATGCTGAAGCAGAGAACTCTATCGTGCCGGATAATTCAATTCTCCCTGCTGAAGTATTGCCCGTTGTTTTATTCACTGTTACAACGGCGCCGCTTACCACTTCAACCGTATCGTTTGATGCAGGTATCACACCGCCAACCCAGGTGGTGACATCCTGCCAGTTTCCACCAGTAGCCGTAGATGTTTTTTTTGATTGTGCGGAGGCTTGCACCGCAACAAAAAGCAGCAGTCCCAGGCAAAGTTTCATTGTATAGAAGTTTAGAGGTTTATGCTTAAACTGGAGCCGTCTTTTTTCAGATCTGCACTTAGTTGCCTTGCTCCGATACTCAGCTTAAGTGTTCCGCCAAGTTGTAAGGGATCGCTCAGGGTTAATTTGTTTGAATGATACTGCAGCAGACAGGGACGGTCAACCTGTATGGTCGTTTCTTCTGTGACCTTCAAACTGCCTGCTTTATGAAAAACAGCCATCACCATTCCATCGTCGAAAAGAATAGCCTGACAAGCTGTATCATTACGGATGATATTCCATTGTTGAGAACCTGCGGCCTTGATTTCCCCGGGAGAGGAGTAAAAGCTTACCAGGTATGCGGCCGCATCATCGTTCTTGTGTTCAATCATGGGCTGAAAGATTTTTCCTTTTACTTCGGTGGGTTGCTCTCCTTCGTTGATGGATCTCCAGCTGCCGGTTGTGTCTCTTAAGATTAGTTTGCCGTCACCAGTTGTTAAAAGAGAGAACGAGAATCCGTTATGATATAGATGCTCTTTTGCTGAAAATGGATGAACGCCCGGTTTACTGATCTTTCTGTTTCCAGCCAGCACCGGTTCGCGCCAGCGTGATTGATCTAGTACTGTATACACAGGGGTGCTGATGTTTCTGCGTGTAAGACCTGCGATCAGTGCGATCATTTGATCACCCCGCATGATCCATGCTTTACGCGCCGTCAGCAAACTGCTGTCTTTACGTAACGCGTAATGCATCGCGGTAAGCCCGCTTTCTCCATCGGTAACGGTCCCCGCAAAATCCATTCTTTCGATCTTTGCCTGGGGATCAAAACTCGTGATGCCCGGAAGGTATTGCCAATCCCACAACGGCATCACATCAAAATATTCTTTCCCGTCTTTAACGAGGTAAACATTACCGGCATGCAGCAACTGGCCTTTTTTGTTTTCTGAATTGATAGATTCTGTTGGAAGGGTACGGGTTGAAATAGTTTTGATGAATACGCTAAACCCTGGCTGATGGTAGGTTGCAAAGTCGCTGTACGGGAAATCATGAAAAGCAGGTTTGCGTGTGTTCAGCCTGTATTCTTGCTCCATGCGATCGATCGATGCTGCACGGGAAGGATCCAGACCTGACAGAAAACCTGCTACGTACTGCATCGATATTCCTTTCAACTGCCCTTTTCGACTCACTGCACGATCAACAGTTGCCGGCGTGGTGTAGTTATTCCTGCTCATCCATTGCCAGCCATGCATCACATAGTTCGTCAGCAGCGCGGCTTTGTCAGCAGGATAGGCCCAAACCGTCCCCTGCAATTGCCAGCCGATGCGCAAGAGATCATTCAGGTAATCTATTCCGTAATGAAAAGATTGGAGTCTTGCCCCATGCTGGTAAAAACTGTAATCAGGTTGTATTCCTTCGGCTGTATCATTTCTTATCTCCGCTACGATCAACCGGCGACTGTTTTTAATGATCGAATCATTCTTTATAAAAGCCCCGTAATGCATTGCGAGATCAGCGCTCCAGATCAGGTTTGCTCCTGTTCCCCTGACCCGATATTGTGCCAGCACCTGAAGCCCACCCTGCCGCTGTGTTCCGGTCAGTTGGTTGCCGGCAACTGCAAGAATGCTTCGCATGATCTGCGGGATCCCGATCTCATTGTGCCACCAGTTTGGATTCTGGAATTTCTTTCCTAACCATACATCCAGCGCTTTGGATAATGTATTCCAAACGCGTGCGTCTTTATAATATTTTGAAGATGGCGTAGCCCAGGCTATCGCCAGCTCTTTTACGCGGTCAAGATGAATGGCCGTTTTCCATTTGGATTTGGCCAGATCACTGTAGTCAATATCTTCCCACTGATTCGCACTGTTCAGGTTGAAGGCGAATTTTTCGATTCCAGGCAATGAACTGCGCTGGATAAGATGCCGGGCCAGCCGATTGATGATCGTATCTGCGTCCGGTTGCTGTGCCTGCCCCGCAATTGCCACAAAGAGCAGGCAGGCCATGAGAAACGCTTTCAGGCCATTGCCTGCGGGACTGTATATGCTATTTGTTTTACCAGTCATCGGTACGGAAAGAGGACATCGGAATGCCTTCGTTATTATAAATTTCACCTTTCACCCAATTCCTGAAAGCATAGCGGATCGCTACCGGTACTTTCACTTTATCGCTCCATACAGTGATACCTTTTTCTTTTGTGATCAGGGCTTCCGCCGGATAAAACACTTTATCACTGCCGGCGATTTCAAACAACGTTACCGGCTTATAATACGCAGTGATACCATTCTCCGCATTCCTGAACTGAATGTTTACTTTGCCATCCGTAACAGTGTGAGATTGATACACCGGGCCATTGTAAGCGATGCCTTTAAAGTTGTACGTTTTGTTCAGTGCGATATAGGCAAGACGCCGTGCAACAATGGCTTTATCTGCCGGATGAATACATGTCTTCTCACCCGCATCCAACGCAATGGCCATACCGCTGTTGGAAATTGAGTCCAGCGCTTTCAACTGCGCTTCGCGAAGAAATGCAGAACGAAGAGAATCAGCGCCATTGTATTCGTACGGAGCGATCTGCACATAATAGAACGGCAATTCAGGGTTGTTCCATTTGGACCTCCATGATTTCACCAAAGCGGGGAGGAGACGTTTGTATAATGCCGGTTCTTCCACATTTGATTCGCCCTGGTACCACAAAAAGCCACGAATGCCATATCCTTCCAGTGGCGCGATCATCCCATGGTAAAGCGAAGCAGCAGCCCTTCTCGGCACAGTCATCTTACTGAGGTCAGCAGGAACTTTAATACCGAAATCTGCAAGGCTCTCCGGCGTCATCCATGGCTGTATGGCGGAACCGCCCCAGTAAGAACCTATTATACCAACCGGTACGTTCAGCTTTTTCTGTAGCAGTTGTGCATAGAGATAACCAATCGTACTGAAATATTTCACCACTTCAGCGGAACTTTCACGCCACACGCCTGTGCAACTATCCTGCGGTGTACCCGCAGCAATGCGCTCCATTTTATAGATCCTGATCAGCGGGTTGTCAGCTTCCAGATAGATCTCATTTGCATTCAGCACAGGCTGATTCATTGCGCCTCTTACCGGCATTTCCATATTGGATTGCCCGGAACAAAGCCAGACTTCTCCCAGTAGAACATTCGAGAGCGTTCGTGTTTCAGATCCGCTTTTGATAGTGATCGTATACGGCCCACCGGCTTCAGCTGTTTCGACATTTACTTTCCAGGTACCTTTGTCGGAAGCAGTCGCCGTATATGTTTTATTATTCCAGGATGTCTTTATACTGATCTTCGCGTTCCTGACACTCTTGCCCCAGATCGGCGGTGTCGACTTTCGCTGCAGGATCATATTGTCTGCGAAAAGCGAAGGCAACTGAACCTGCGCGATCAGTATGCAGGGACTGATCATTAATGCGATCATCAGCACCTTCTTACAAAATCCGTGAGATATCTTTTTATATAAGCTCATGAATGATTATGGTTGTATGATTACATCTACACTCTGGATCGTTTCTTTCTTTGCATCAATATTGGCGTTAGCCGAAATGAAATAAGCCTTATACGTTCCCGGCTTTTCATAAACATGCGCATAGCCGGTAAGTTTCGCATCCGCAATACCTTTGATCGCCACAGGTCTGTCAGGGCCAAGATCAACCTTGCCGGTGCTGAATCCTTTTGTGATCACCCAGGTTTCGCTGGTCAGGGTTGACGGTGTAACCGCTGTTCCGACAAGTGAAATGGTCGTTGCAGAGATCGTAGTAGCTGTTGGTTCTGTTTGCGGATTCTGATCAACGGTGGTGAATCCTGAAGTCGTCATATTCCCGATCACCTGTGTGCCGAGTGATGCGGTGGTAGAGCTGAGATTGAAGTTCTGCACTCTCCATGTACGGCGTAATCCGTTTTGTGCTGAAGGCCGGTAAATGTATTTGAAGGCGAGGTAGAGTGGTTTTCCTTCCTGGATGAGGTCGGTGATATCTTTTGCGCCCGAAGGAACATAGGTTGTTGCGGTTGCGATCGTAAACCGGTTAGTGATATCCGTCCAGGTTGCCTGGCGTACGTTGTCAAACGAAGTGTAGTTGCCATTGAAGTCTGAAGAAGCCTGCACGGAGAATTGATTGGCCTGCGTTCCATACTGCACATTCGTGTTGAACGACATGTTCAATGTACCTTGTTCCAGCGTTCGCCCGGATCTGTATTCATAGTCATGAAACACTTCACCGGAAAAGAAACTGATCAATCCTGCATCGCCTTCAAATTGAAACAAGACAGGTTCACCAACTTTGAATGTTGCAGCCGGTAAACTTACTTTCAGATCAGGCACACCGCCATTCACCTCGAGGTCTTTCGTGCAGGAAGTTTGGATGAATATCAGCATCATCAGGCTGATACCGGTCAATATATTTGTGGTAGTATTTTTTTGCATCGCCATCGTTTTACCATTTATCATTTTGCTGCAGATTTTTGTTTAGTGCCAGTTCCCTTGCTGGAATCGGGAAGATCACGTGTTTGTCTGAAACGTTTCTGAACGTAAGCGCGTAATACTGACCGGAGGCTTCAAGCCCGATCAGGTTCTCAACCGCTTTCATGGTTGGAACAAATATTCCCCAACGGATCAGGTCATGTTTGCGGTGTAATTCAAAACACAGTTCTCTTGAACGTTCCTTAATGATCTCCTGGAAAAATGATTCATGATCCATTCCGGAGAGATTGTACTCATCAGGGTTTACAGCATTCGGTAATAATTTCCCAAAGGCGCGTTTCCTGACAAGATTGATGGCATTGTATGCGTCCTGTGTTGGCCCCTGGTTCACTTCATTGTCTGCTTCAGCAAACATGAGCAACACATCCGAATAGCGCAGCAATGGCATGTTTTGGGGAGTTGCGTTATTTGATTTAGGTGTAAGCAACTCGTACTCTCTTCTGAACTTGCCGATATTGCGTGTCCATAAAGCACTGGCGGGTGTACTTGCCTTCATCACTTTCGTTGTACCGGAATAGGAGAAGGGGGCAATGGCCCAGTCGCGACGAAGATCTCCAGGTGCATAAGAGTTGTATAATTTGGATGTTGCATTGATAAATCCATATGCCACGCCAATTGTCTGATCAGTCGATTGAATACCATTCCAGGCGCCAACACACCCGGTTTCATTATAGGCATTGGTATTGTTTCCCCAGAATTCCACTTCCCAGATGCTTTCTTTGATATCATATTTATCCTGGGCGTAGTTGATAAAGACCTGCGAATAGTCAGGGTTCAGTGCATGAGCCGAGCCTGCATCATCAATGATCTTTTTTGCCCAGTCTCTTGCTGCCTGGTATTTGCTCACATCACCGAGTGGTTTGCCTGCCATTGTCAGGCAGACTCTTGCCAGCAATCCTCTCACCGCTGATCGATTGATCCGGCCACCGTGGCCGGCCGTGCTTGCCGGCAATACCAGCGTCTCTGATTCTTCCATATCAAGCAGAATCTGCGCATACACCTGTGCAATGGTCGCGCGTGACACAGCTGTTTCATTGGCGGAAGCAGTAGGTTGAGTGATCAATGGAACTCCACCCCAATGCTGCACCAGTAAGAAGTAATAATAGCCACGCAGGAACAGTGCTTCGCCTTTAATGATGTTTTTGACATCGTCCGCTACTTCTGTGGCCAGTGGGATATTCGCTAATAGTACATTCGCGCGGTTGATACCATCGTATAACGACTTCCAGAGGTTCTGCACATCGGTATCGGTCGGAGAGAAGTTATATACCTGCACGCCGGCGATCACCGTATTGCGGGCATAGAAGCCCTCATCAGCTTCGTTGCCCAGCCGCGCGGTATAGATCTGTTTGTAAAAACCAGCGTCGCCCATTACATCATACACCGCGGCGAGTGCAAAATTCAATTGCTTTTCTGTTTTGTAATAGGTGACAGGGGAGAGGAAGTCTGTTGGCTTCGTGTCTAGAACTTTATTGCATGCTGTCAGCAATGTTCCGGTTGTTAACAGCATTATGCAGGCAAGGCGTTTCATCGTGTATTTGTTTATAGTGGTCTGATGAACTTGTGTTGTGAAGTCAGTCGTTAATTAAAAACCGGCGCGTACACCGAATACGATCGTGCGAGCGTGCGGGTAAGCAGAATAGTCAAATCCCGGCGTGAGCACACTATTCCGGACAGATACTTCGGGATCCATACCGGAGTAGTTCGTCCAGGTCAGCAGGTTTTGTGCAGACAGGTTTATGTTCAGTGATTTCATGAATACGCGCCGCAGGTATTTCGCCGGAACATCATAACCAAATGAAAATGTTTTTAACCGCAGGTATGATCCATCTTCCAGGACACGGGAAGAATGACGTCCCGCAGGACCCTGACCACCGGCTCTGAAATTTGCATTGGTCTGGTTCTCCGGCGACCAGCGATCAACATAGGATTTGTATTGATTCAGGTCGGTAATGAGCAAGGTATTTCCTTCGAAGAACAGCCGGTTGGCATTATAGATATTATTTCCATAAGACCATTGAAAGAAAATATTCAGCTGGAAATTCTTGTAGCGGAAATTATTGGTGAAACCGCCGATATGCTTCGGCATGCCATTTCCAATGATCGCCTGGTCATAGGCATCCACCACGCCATCGCCGTTCAGATCCCTGTATTTGATATCACCGGGCTGGATCGTGCTGCGCTCGTTTCCGTTCGTGGGCACATCCTGCCTGAGTGTGTACGTGTTATTATTGTTGTTGAAATCTTCATACTGATACACACCGTCGAAAATGTAACCATAGAACATTCCTGCCGGCTGGCCAACCTGAGATAGATAAAGAGGGGAGTTATTGTATTGCGTGAATACACTCACGAAATTGAAAAGGTTCTGCTGGTCGCCGGAGAGCGCCAGGATCTTATTCCGGTTAAAACTGATATTGAAGTTAGATTCCCAGCGAAAATTCTTTTTATCGATGTTGACCGTGTTCAGGCTGAACTCGATCCCTTCATTCCGGATCTTACCGATATTCCGGTAAGCTTTTTCATAACCGGATGTAAAAGGTACATCTGCGAAGAAGAGCAGATCGCTTGTGTTCTTGCGGTATACATCAACCGTAAGATTGATCTTGTCATCCAAAAAACCAAGATCAAACCCTGCGTCTATTTGTGCGGTGCTTTCCCATTTTAATTCAGCATTGCCAAGGTCGTTTGGGATCACCCCATTGGTCGGCGTACCATTATTGAAAGAATAAGAATACCGGATCGGCATCATCAGGCTTGGCAGGTAAGCAAAATCGGCAACACGGTTATTTCCCGTTACACCATAGCTTGTACGGATTTTTGCTGCTGATATGATACGATTGTTCTTCAGAAATTTTTCTTCGGCGAGATTCCAGGCAAAGGCGCCTGAAGGAAAGTATCCCCAGCGGTAGCCGGGCGCAAACTTGGAAGAGCCATCACCACGGAGCGTTGCGGTAAAGAGAAAACGTGAGTCGATACTGTAATTTGCTCTGCCGAAAACGGAGACCAGTGTTGAGCGGCTGGAGGAAGACCTGATGCTGTAAGGAGTTCCTTCATCCAGACCATCGATGCCGAGTTCTTCATTGGGCACCAGCGTCGCGGCGTATCCGTTTGTGCTGACAGAAGTATTCTGCATGGAAAAACCTGCCAGCAGGTTCAGCTTATGATTGTTTGGAAGGCTCTTATTGTAGTTCAGCGTGTTCTCATTGATCCAGATATTGCGTTCAGCATAAGTCACGGAACCCCATTGTCCTCTTGTATTCAGCGGATTTAACGGAGAACCCTGTGTTGTTTTTGAATTATAGAACGCGTCATTCCGTTGCGTGCGGTTATTCAGCGCACCGGTTGCACGGAAGGTCAGATCCCGCGCTATCTTATATTCGAGGTAAGCATTGGCGATGATATCCGTGATCTTACCCCGCCGGAACTCGTTATCGTTTGTAATGACAGGATTCAGCCTGATCTCATTATTGGTCAGGTTCTCCGGGTCTGATTCTTCTTCCAGCAGGTTGATGGCGGAAGCAGCAACAGGGCGATAACCCCATACCCGGTATAACAATGCGGTGGATTGATTGGTTTCTGATTCCGGACTTGATACAGGCTGTCCATTGGTAGCAGTTCTGCTATAATTGATACTGACGCCAGCTTTTAATTTGGTGCTGACTGTTTGATCGATACCAATTCTTCCCTGGTAACGTTTGAATCCTGAATTTCGCAGGATCCCATCCTGGTCGAATACAGAGCCGGAGATATTATATTTTGTCTGCGCATTGCCACCGCGGAGACTCAGATTATACATGCTGGTAATAGGTGTGTTCGACAGTATGGCATCCTGCCAGTCAACACCCGCCTGCCCTCTATAATCATCAAGTGTTTTGCCATAGGCCTGCAGATAACGATCCTGCGTGACCTGCGGTTTCAGCTCAAGATTATACTGAACGAAGTCATATGGCGTCATCATATCCATCTTTTTCCGGATAGACTGAAAACCCTGAGAGGTGCTGAAGTTGATCGTCATCTTCCCGGCTTTTCCTTTTTTGGTGGTGATCACCACAACGCCATTTGCCGCGCGGGCTCCATAGATCGCCGTTGCGGAAGCATCTTTCAGGATGTTGATCGATTCGATGTCTTCATTATTTACCGCGGCAGCCTGCAGATCTTCTACAGGAAAACCATCGATCACATACAGGGGAGCGTTTGATTGTGTCAGCGAATTCGCGCCACGAATAACGATCTCCTGCGTTACACCGGGCTGTCCATCATTCGAGCTCACCTGCACACCGGCAATGCGACCTGCCAGCGCTTCGGTAAAAGATGCAACCGGCGCCTTGCTCACATCTTCCATATTTACCTGGGCAACTGAACCGGTCAGGTCTTTGCGATTCACCGAACCATAGCCGATCACCACCACATCACCCATGCTTGTTTCTCCATTCTTCAGGGTGATCTTCAGCGGCATTTTCTGTGGTAATTGCAGTTCCGTTTTCTGATATCCAACATAGCTTATCTCCAGGATGGCTTTTCCTCCTGTGGCATCCATGATCTGGAAATTTCCTTTATCATCGGAGATAGTTCCTGTTGAAGAAGTGCCTTTAATGTTGATCGAAGCACCGGCAAGCGGTGCCGCATCTTCACCAATGATCTGCCCATGGATCAACACGCCATTTGCTGGCGCGGGCAATGTGTCTTTAGCAGATGCAGATGAAAGCCCTGACTGATTTTTCGTGATCGTAATCGTCTTATCCTTTCCTGTCCAGCTATACTGATCACCCAACACCACTTTTAATACCTGGTCGGTGGTGGCGCTGCTGAACTGAAGCGTGACTTTCTGCTGATCGTTCAACTGCTGGTTACTGTAAAAAAAGGAGAACCCTGTTTTGGAGCGGATATACCTGAACACTTCCGATAGCGGGGCCTGCTTAAATTGTGCGGGATACTTGTCGGTAGGCATCTGTGCTGTCGCCGAATGGACGACGGCGCAAGCAAAAACCAACAGGAAAGACCGAAGGAAATTCTGTAATGAAATAGACATAAGCAATCGTTTGGTCGATTCGTTTTGTCTTTAGACAAGGCAGATGCAAGAACGGGTGACATTTTTGGGTTACTTTTTAAATAAAATTGTAGGTTTGGGATCTAACGATCGCTGTTCTTACTATGCCAACCGACGACCAAACGCTTCTACACCGGATGCAGCAAGGAGATGAATCTGCATTTGGCGAGATCTTCTCCCACTACCACCAACGCTTACTGATGGAGGCATTTTTCATTTTACAGGATGAGCAGCAGGCAAAAGATATCGTCCAGGAGATCTTCATTGAATTCTGGAAAAAACAGCATTGGAAAAATATTCACTCGCTGAGCGCTTATCTTGGTACAGCTGTCCGGAACCGGTGTCTTAATCATCTGCAGTCCGCCAAAACCGCTGAAAAGCGGCAGGAAGCTTACAAATATCTTGCAAGCGTGCGGGAGACCGCTGATGAATCATCCTATAATAATATAGAGGTTCACCAGGATGACAAGATCGATCAGATCCATATAGCTATTGATAATCTCCCGCAGAAAACCGCAGAGATCTTCCGGCTTTATTATCTCGAAAAAAAGAAGCGAAGTGTGATCGCCGGTGAATTGGGGATCAGTGTAAACACGGTAAAGACCGTATTGCTAAGGGGATTAAAAGTTTTACGGTCAAAATTGAAATAGCTGTCACCCGTTTCGCCGAATCACTGTCTAAATACAACCATGGACCATAGCCAGGAATATATAAAGAACCTCATCTTTGAAAAATTAAGCAGCACTATTCATCCGGATGATGATCAGGTGCTGCAATCGCTGATCAGCAAACCCGGACCCGCACAGGAGCTGTGGAATGAAGTGAACTCGTTCTATAAGAAAGAGGAGGCGAAAAAGTTTTTATCATCCGTCGATACCAAAGCGGAATGGAAACTTGTTGAAGAAAGGATCGGCAAGCCTGCAAAAAAGGCAAAAGTCTTGCGATTGCTTCTTCCCGCCGCCATTGCCGCGTCGGTCATAGCGGGCGTGTTGCTGCTTCGCCCCATGTCATCACCAACCGGACAGGGACAACATCTTGCCGGTAAATCAGGCAAAGAAGAATCCAGGATAATTTTCCAGGTAGAAGGCGGTGAGCCTATTGGCCTGAGCGATTCAGTGCAACAGACGATTGCCGCTGAGGGAGGAACCACGCTCACCACCGATGGCAAATCGCTTAGGTATGATGCAGGCAGCAATAAATGGGCACGGATCGCTGTACCTGCTGGCAAAGACTATAAAATACAATTATCTGATAAGTCAGAGCTTTGGATCAATTCAGCCACGACAGTGCGGTTTCCCATGAATTTTTCAGGAGATACAAGAGAAATAGAATTGAATGGTGAAGCTTACCTGAAGGTTTCTGCCGATGCAGCCCATCCTTTCATCGTTCGCATGCCGGGTGCAGACATAGAGGTGTTGGGAACACAATTCAATCTGAACAGCTATGATAGCGGACAGGTGAAAGTGGCATTGGTGGAGGGAAAAGTAAATCTTAGTTCTGTTGCGGGAAAAGTAGATCTTAAACCTGGTCAGCAGGGGATGGTGACGAATGGAAGCTCACCTGCAGTAAGTATTTTTGATAAGGCCGAAGTGCTTTCCTGGATGGATGGGCAGTATAATTTTTATAATGCTCAGGTATCGGAAATAGGCAGGATCCTGGAAAGATGTTATGGCTATACGGTTGTGATAAAGGATAAAGGAGTGAGGCAAAAACGTTTTACGGGAATGATCGATAAGAACAAGTCTGTTACTGATTTTCTTAACAGACTGTCGAGTGGGATGGAGGTGAGCTATACGTTTAAGGATGGAGTTGTTGAGATAAATTGAGCGTGGAGCCCCCTCAAATCTCCCCTTCAGGGGAGACTTGGCACTCCGCCACCGAATAATTTCTTGATAGCTTGATGGCGTAGGGGAACGCGGCGGACGCGGCGATACGCGACGTGCGCGGCGAA
>NZ_JAKLTR010000013.1 GCF_022012415.1 Terrimonas ginsenosidimutans | reverse complement strand
TCAACGATCCACGATCATCCACTCACCCATTCCCACTAACCACATTGTGGTATTTTTTTTAATGCAATAGCTTGTTAGCTTCACCATACAAAAGCTAACATGAAAACACTTGTCCTATCAATGTGCTGCCTTTTTGCAGCATTACATCTTCATGCCCAGGATACGGAGTTTCCCAAAGAATGGGAGATACAAATGAAACTCACCAATGGGATGATCACCAATTTCAAAAGTTATTCCCCGGATATTTATACAGGTGCATTAGGACTGGCTCCGCAATATGCAGTGATCCCTCATAAGCTGCGCGTTGGTGCTGCAGCTATGCTGATGTACAATAATAAAAAGTTAGGTGGTCTTTTCGGACCATCCGCAGCCTTTAAGCTTTCTTCCCTGGGCACAAAATTGTTTGGCCTTGGTAATATACATGTGCAGTTGGAACATTTATGGGGTACTGATAAACAACAGCTCTTTGGTGGCGGGCCCTATGTAGAGCTCGGGCATAAACTGCTGATCGGCATTACCACGCATCGCGATTATAAACTGAACAGCTGGTGGTTTCAATCAGCCATCGGGATCAAGCTGAACAAAACAAAAGCAAAAGACCGTCAGGAGTTTAACTAACTTAACCAACATACCATGAGCAAAGCATTAGTGATCAGTGGCGGCGGCTCCAAAGGCGCATTCGCCGTAGGCGTCATCAAATACCTTAGAAAGAATTACCCCAACTCTTCGTTTGATATGTTTGTTGGAACCAGCACCGGCTCATTGATCGCACCACTCGCTGCATTGAATATGATCGATGAACTGGAAGAATTATATACCACGCAGAACACCACAGATATAGTTCAGAAGTTCAACATCGGCGATCGCCTCTCCGAAAATTCGATCATGGGAGTTGATCCCCTGTGGGAGCTTGTAAAAAAACATTATTCAGATGATTTCTATTCCAAACTGCAGCAATCAGGAAAACAGGTCTTCCTGGCCACCACCTGCTTACAGACCAGTGAACTGGTTATCTACAGCAATCAGGACCAGGCGCCTTCCGATAATTACGCCGTTAGAAAAGTCGAAACACCCCTGCAGTTCAGAAAGGCCGTTCTCGCCTCTGCCTGCCAGCCGGTATTCATGCCTCCGGTGAAAGTGAATAAAGAGATCAACGGAGCGCCTGATCAGTTCTACCAGTATGTCGATGGCGGCGTACGTGAATACGCAGGCATTGAAATGGCTATTCAAAATGGCGCGAAAGAGATTGTAGCCATTCTTCTCAGCGCAGAAAAAACAGAAGTAGAGACAAAAGAATACAAAGACATTTACAGCGTACTTGAAAAGACCATTTCCATTTTCACAGAAGATGTGGGAAAGAATGATATGGTCATTCCCATGCAATACAATGAAGCACTCAAATACATCGAATCGGTGAAGCGGAAAATGAAAAGAGCCGGCATCAGTAAAGAAGATATCGACGAATACTTCACCACCTCACGCACACCCAACCCCTTCCAGGATAAGCTTCCACTGAACATTCACGTCATCCGCCCTGATCACCCGCTCGGCGGAGGCCCCGGCGGGCTCGACTTTATCCCCGCAGACATGACCGTCATGCTCAACACCGGCGAAGAGATCATCGAACAGTATATCGCGAAGCTGGAGACGGAAGGAAGCACCTGGGCGTGACGGGCCAATCGTAACCCAAATTTTGCGTGCTGACAATTATAATGCAATGTCGTTTAAGAGGCAAACAGTGCATCATCCCGGACGGGCAATGTCATTAAGGTAAGGATTGTCTTTGCTGGCGATAGCGTTGCAAACCTGACTTGCGTAAGGCCCCCTCCAAATCTCCCCTTCAGGCTACCGTGTACCCATAAGTATTTGAATGACGTAAAGGAACGCGGCGGACACGGCGATACGCGACGTCCGCCGCGAAAACAGCCATAGCAGACTTTGTATTCGCCGCGCACGTCGCGTATCGCCGCGTCCGCCGCGTTCCTCTACGCCATCAAGCTATCAAGAAATTATTCGGTCATATAAAAGGAAAAATGTGAATACACGGTAGCCCATCACTTGTCACTTAATGAATGTGCAAAGTCTCCCCTGAAGGGGGAGATTTAGAGGGGGCCTTACGCCCTCAAAGCTAAAACAGACCCCTGTATACAAAGCTGCAGTTTAACTAAACGACATTGAATTATAATGGCGTGGCGTAGGTTCCTTAGAAACCTAAGGAGCTTCTGGAACCTCTGAAACCTCCCCCGATGTTAAATAAGGTTAACGATGTTCCATAATACGAAAATGATCGTATATTTGATACGAAGTATTTCGTTGAACACCTTAAACCTTAAATCAACAGTTATGAAACCCCGTTTACAGAATGCCGGCCGCCTCTCGCTTGTCGCCCTTATCCTTGTTGCTGCAATTGCTTTGCTTTCCTGGAAAAAGCAGGATAAACAAACCGATAAAAAACAAGATCTCAGAACTTATACAGATACCGTCCCTTCAAAAGAAAGAAAGGTGCGAGACCTTGATGAGGCTCTCAATCAGCTGGACGAGATCAACCTGCACGCCATAATTGAACAGGCAATGGGCAGCGTTGCCGAAACAATGAAAAACATTGATGCAGAAAAACTCCACCTTGAAGCACAAAAAGCATTGGCATCAGTGGATATGGAAAAAGTGAACGCGGACGTGGAGAAAGCATTGAAAGAGATCGACTTTGAAAAGATCCATGAAGAGGTGCAGGCATCTCTCGCAAAAGTGGACTGGGATGAGATCAAAATAGACCTGGAAGATGCAAAAAAAGAAATTGCAGCAGCCAGAAAAATAGATGTTGAAGAGATGAACAGGGAGCTTGCAAAAGCAATGGCAGAGATCAAAAAGATCCGCCCTGAGATCGAAAAAGAACTTGCCAAAGCAAAAGTAGAGATCGAAAAGATCCGCCCCGAAATGGAAAAAGAATTAGCCAAAGCACAGGTTGATATCGATAAAGCAAAAGAAGAGATCCGTGAATACAAGACGTTTGTAGACGGATTGGAAAAAGATGGGCTGCTGAACAAAAAAGACGAATACACCATCCGTCATAAAGACGGAAAGCTGATCGTAAATGGTAAAGAAGCTTCGTCTTCGATCTACAGCAAATACAAAACCTTTCTTGATAAACACAAGAAACTGCATATCCAAAAGACAGAAGGTTCTTTCGAGATGGACGAGGATGACAGACAATAATTTTCGCTTACCGACATAGCCATGAAAACAATCAGTCCGCGTAATGCGGACTGTTTTGTTTTATGAAAGTTGTATCGCAAAGGACGCAAAGGGAACGCAAAGTGCGCAGAGAATGCTTAGCGAACATTGCGTTCTCTTTGCGTCCTTTGCGATACAACTACGCCATTACCATCCGGGAATGCAGCTGATCAGTACAAAGGCCAAAAAAAGCGGCCTCAAAATATGAGGGCCGCTTTGCTATCTTATCGGTGATTCGCCATCCTAAAAATCCGCAAAGTGCAATGGCGAAGGAACAAGGTCAAAATCTTTGCTTTCGATCATTTCAATATTCAGCAGGAAAGGTTCTTCCGCTTTTACCACCACTTTCTCCTTCGTTACTTTTTTATATCCCGCTTTTTCAAATACTATCTTATAGGTTCCAGGTTTGAGCGCATCAAAGGAATACCCTCCAAGCTCATCTGTATGCGCTGCTTTCTCTTTGCGGGAGATGAGATAGGCCGTAATGTTCACATCCTTTAATGGCTTCTTATTTTCGGCATGCACTACCGATCCTTCAATATCATTCTTCTTGATCCTGGTATCACAGGAAGGTGACGGGTCTGTATTGGCATAAGCCAACCCAAAACTGAGCAGGCTGAGAGCCAGCAATACAATTTTGAATTTCATGGAGGCGATGTTTTAGTGGTTTACGGTTTAAGCAGCACGAGGTCTGTCACACGGGGGTCAATATAATAAAGTTACAGTTTTCCAATGGGATTGCCGAGGGCCTCACTGAACTCCTGCCACACTTTTTTTACGATCTCTCCGGCGGGTAAAATATCATGAACCAAAGCGCTCACCTGCCCGATCTCCAGTTCACCTTCTTCCATATTTCCTTCGAACATTCCCTTTTTTGCGCGGCCACGGCCAAGCAGGGTCTTCAACTCTTCCGGTGAAGCGCCACGTTGCTCAGCGTCCATTACCTGCTGATAAAATGCATTGCGGATCAGCCGCACGGGAGTCAACTGTTTCATCGTTAAGACAGTATCACCTTCCACTGAATCAAGGACCGCCTGTTTGAAGGCCTGGTGGGAAGAGGCTTCCTGGCTTGCCACGAACCGGCTGCCCATCTGCACCCCTTCAGCCCCAAGCACCATCGCCGCCAGCATCTGCCTGCCGGTCGCGATCCCTCCCGCAGCTATTACCGGTATGCTCACCGCCGCTTTCACCGCCGGTATCAGCACCAGCGAAGTTGTTTCTTCGCGACCATTGTGGCCGCCTGCCTCAAACCCTTCCGCCACCACTGCATCACATCCCGCGTCTTCAGCCTTGCGGGCAAATTTGCTGCTGCTGACCACATGCACCACCCTAACACCATTATCCTTCAAAAGTTTTGTCCAGGTTTTAGGATTACCCGCCGAGCTGAATACTACAGGCACTTTCTCTTCCAGAATAATTTCTATGTGCTTGTCGATGTCCGGGTAAAGCAGGGGGATATTCACACCAAATGGATTTGACGTTGCGGCTTTGCATTGACGGACATGCTCGCGGAATATATCGGGATACATACTTCCCGCCCCCAGTAAGCCGAGTCCGCCGGCATTACTCACTGCACTGGCAAGCTTCCAGCCACTGGCCCAGATCATCCCGGCCTGAATGATAGGGTATTCGATGTTGAAAAGGGAGGTGATGCGGTTGGTCATGAGACAAAGATAAGGTCATTGGGGGGAGAGCTTTGGGAGGTTTCCATAATACCACCGGCCTCGCATTCCATAAAACGAAAAAGGTTACGAATCAAACTCCATAACCTCTCCCGATCAGATGTAAAACCTATGAAACTTATCAAACCTTCGAAACCTCCTACCCCAAATCAATATTCGTATTATCCCCAATACTCAGCGTCCTCGTCTCTCCTTTCAATCCTGTATCACTTCCGATGATGGATGCCTCCAGTACGATATCAAAAAGATTAGAGAAGGATCCGATGATGGAGTTGCGCACAATAGAATAATTGATCCGGGTATTTTCTCCGATCGTTACATCCGGACCGATGATCGAATTTTTTATATCACATCCTTCGCCGATACTTACCGGAGGAATGATCACGGTGTTTTCAAACTGATGTTGTATAGTATTATGCGCATCGAACTTTTTCAGCAAAGTTGCATTAGACTCAAGCAAAGTATCCTTTCTGCCGCAATCAAACCAGGTTTCTACTTTGAATGGCTTGAACTTTACCCCCTGCTTCAGCATACAATCGAGTGCATCTGTAAGACTATACTCTCCGTGTGTACGCAATCCTTTCATGTAGTTGCTTTCCAGGCACTGGAACAGTTGCTGGCTTTCTTTGATCTTGTAGATCCCTACCAGCGCCATATTAGACTTTGGAATATGCGGCTTCTCTACAACATGATCTATAAAACCATTTTCATCGATCTCCGCAACACCAAATTCGCGGGGGTCATCCACTTTGCGAACGCCCAGCATGGAGCAGTCACTCTCCACCACTGCTTTGACATTGTAATCGCAGATCGTGTCGCCAAGCACCACCATCACCTCATCATCATTTACCACTTCCCTGGTGATCTGTATCGCATGGCCGATCCCCTGCCTGTCTATTTGCTGAACATAATGTGCTTTGAGGTCGGGATATTTTGCCTTCACATAATCCCGGATCTTATCACCCAGATAGCCGACGATGAACACAAATTCATCTATACCGGCCTCTAACATCTGGTCGATGATAATGCTTAACACCGTCTTACCCGCAAGAGGGATCAGTGCCTTTGGTTGAGTGTAACTATGAGGACGCAGTTTGGTTCCCGCGCCCGCTACTGGTATTATTGCCTTCATTTACCCGTAAGGGACTTTTAATTGAAAATTTAAAAGCCAACGAAAGTAATGATTTTTACCGCAAACAAAAACTTATCCGCCCCGGCGAGGTTTAAATGAGCTGCCGACGTAATTTTGCGGCGGCAAAGCACCGGAAAAATCGTTTGAAAGTTTCACTGTTTTAAAGTTTAAAAGTTGCCGGAGTACTCTTCCTGTTAACAGTTAAACCATTAAAACTTAAAACTTTAAACACAATTCCCTGCGTTTTCGCCTTTAAACCATTAAACGTTCTTCATGCAAAGAGACACCCAGATCTTCGACCTGATCGACCAGGAGCTGGACCGCCAGCGTCACGGTATCGAACTTATTGCTTCTGAAAACTTTACTTCCCTGCAGGTAATGCAGGCGATGGGCACCGTTCCCACCAATAAATATGCAGAAGGCTACCCTGGCAAGCGCTATTATGGCGGTTGTGAGATCGTCGACCAGATCGAAACCCTGGCAATCGAACGCCTGAAGAAGGTTTTTAATGCAAGCTGGGCCAACGTGCAACCGCATAGCGGTGCGTCTGCGAATGCAGCCGTATTCCTGGCCTGTGTAAAGCCCGGCGATAAAGTACTCGGCCTGGATCTGAGCATGGGAGGACACCTTACCCATGGCAGCCCCGCCAATTTCAGCGGAAAGAACTATGAAGCCATTTTCTATGGCGTGAAAAAAGAAACCGGCCTGGTGGACTATGACCAGCTTGAAGAAAAAGCGCTGAAAGAAAAGCCCAAAATGATCATTTGCGGAGCATCTGCCTACAGCCGCGATTGGGATTATAAACGTATCCGCGAAGTGGCCGACAAGATCGGCGCTATCGTATTTGCTGATATCGCACACCCTGCCGGTTTGATCGCCAAAGGATTGTTGAATGATCCGTTTGATCATTGCCACGTCATCTCCTCCACTACCCACAAAACACTGCGCGGCCCAAGAGGCGGTATCATCATGCTCCGTCATGATTTTGAGAACACCTGGGGCGTGAAAGATCCAAAAGGAAATACCCGCACGATGAGCCAGCTGCTCGATCTTGCCGTATTCCCGGGTACACAGGGCGGACCCCTCGAACACGTGATCGCAGCCAAAGCGATCTCCTTCGGAGAGATCCTGACCGACGACTTTACCAAATACGCAAAACAGGTGATCTCCAACGCTCAGGCAATGGCTAAGGCATTTGTAAGCCGCGGATATGACCTGATCAGCAACGGCACAGATAACCACCTTATGCTGATCGACCTGCGCAATAAGAACCTCACCGGTAAAAAAGCTCAGGAAACACTCGACAAAGCACATATCACCCTCAACAAGAACGCTGTTCCTTTCGACGATAAATCACCTTTCGTTACCTCAGGTATCAGAGTGGGCGTGCCTGCCGTCACAACGCGCGGCATGAATGAAAGCGATATGGAAACGGTGGTATCTATGATCGATAAAGTGCTGACGAATATCGACGATGAAAAAGTGATCGCGGATGTGAAGGCGGATGTAAAGCAGTTCATGCAGAAGTTCCCCTTGTATCCGGAGCTATAAAAAGTTTAAAAGTTTAATAGTTTAATAGTTTAATAGTTGCGAAATACAGTAAAACACCGGGATCAACTGCTTAACTTTTAAACTATTAAACCATTAAACTTTTAAACTATTGTACATCCAGTTCCAGACATTCCCATTATTTCGATAAGTTTACCCTCAAAACCCTCGCCCATGATACAGCGTCAGCAAACACTCTGGTTACTTTTGGCTGTAGCTTGTTCCATACTCGGCTTCCTGTTTCCGGTGTATACAGGTCAGAAAGTTGAAGCGAACGCAGCACCGATATATGACGAACTGATGGCAGGCAGCAGCTTCCTTTTGATCGTGCTAACCGGTATTTCTGTATTGGTGGGAGCAATTGCGATCTTTATGTTCAAAGACAGGAAAACACAGGTAAAACTTAGCGGTGCAGGAATTGCCATTGCCGTTATACTCCTGATACTCTACTTTCTTGAAACGAAAAAGTTCGAGTCCGGCCGTTTCGCCTTAACATCCGTTTACCTGCTTGGCCTGGTGATCGGCTATATTATGGCAACCCGCGGAATTCTTAAAGACGAAAAACTGGTGAAGAGCCTCAATAAACTTCGCTAAAGATATTTGCCTTGAAAATAGAAAGCCCCGCAAAAGATGATTGGCGGGGCTTTTCTTTTGGAAAGGGTTGAGAGGTCCCATAGGTTCAAGAGTACCACCAGGCCTCGCATTCCATAAAACAAAAAAGGTTACGAAATCAAACTCCATAACCTTTCTCAATCCGATGTAAACCCTATTAAACCTATTAACCTTCTGAAACCTCCCGAACCTATGAAACCTATTTCTTCACAACCAAACTTGACGCCGCATAATGATCCCCTTTCAGTGAAATAATATAGGTACCGGCATTAAGACCCGCGGGAAAGCTGACCGCCTGCGTAATACCATCACCCTGGAGATGGACAGAAGTAGTTTGCACACAGATACCGGCACCATTGATCAGGTGTAGCTTGTACGTTCCTTTCTGCACGGCCGCCAGCGTAATATTGAACCGGTCATCAGTTACCGGATTCGGATATACAGAAAAACCCGCATCCGAAAAGCCTGTCCGGGCTTTCAGGATGCGACTGCTGACAAATCTTCCTGATTGTATCATTACCCTGATGCGATAATAACTGTTGCCCGGCAATGCGCTGCCATCAGTAAATGAGTACACGGCTTTAGCATTCAGATTATGTGCCGGCTCAAACCTGTATACAGGTTTGAAATCCTTTCCATCCGGTGACCGCTCTACCTGGTAATAACTTACATCCCGTTCTGTAAGATTGCACCAGGCGATCTGCACCTGGTCATTCTTCACCACCGCCCTCACGCTGTCAAACATCACAGGAAGGGTTCCGAGATCAGACGTCGCATTCGTTTGATTCTGCGCGGTCGCAGACAATAGAAATACACAGGAAAACAAATACAGGAAAATTATTCTTGCCACAGGCTTTATCTCATTTACGTGAAAAATGAAAACTTCTTGATCTTTTAATGACACCGGAATTGCCTGCGATCATCGTATTACTCCCTGCTTCAGGAATAGATCACTAAGGGGATATTACGGTACGGATTTCAGAAGAACTGGACAGGACTCGACTTAAGAAAACAACGGAAACAAACATATACAGCAAAGGGAAAAATTGCAAGCATTCCCCGAAAATGTTTTCAGGAATAGGGCTTTTACGATGCAGGGGAGATCCGCAAAAGGTTAAATAACGAATGGGTTAAGAGTTTCTTTGTAGTGCTAAGAAGAGAGGGAAGAGAAAGGGGAAACAAGGCTCCGGACTACCCGGGCGTCAACCACGATCGGATTCAATGAGAACCAGGGCCGGGCCTGATCCCATAGTCGTGAAGCTAATTCAGTATCGGCCAGTAGTATCGCAATGAGCGCAAAGTAGCCGCAAAGAACGCAGGTAAATACTTAGCGGGCTTTGCGGCTACTTTGCGCTCATTGCAATACTACTACGCCAGACCTGTTTACAGGAAAGTTCCTGTATGACTTGCTTTTACTTTCTTCGCTCCTTCTGGTTTTCCTGCATATACTAATGACCCGCCTTCATCACCGGCTTCAGGACCAAGATCGATGAGCCAGTCGGCGCTTTTGATCACGTCTGTATTATGTTCAATTACCAGAATAGAATGCCCCTGCTCGATCAATGCATTGAATGAAGCAAGAAGCTTTTGTATATCGTGAAAGTGAAGACCCGTTGTCGGTTCATCAAAGATGAAAAGGATCTTTGAGCTGGCTCTCCCTTTTCCCAGGAACGAAGCCAGTTTCACACGTTGTGCTTCACCGCCCGACAGCGTATCGGATGATTGTCCCAGCTTCACATAACCGAGTCCGACATCACTCAATGGTTGCAATGCTTTTGCCAGGTTCTTTTCATCACTGAAAAACTGGATCGCATCATCCACGCCCATTTCGAGTATATCATAAATGCTGCAGTCATGATATTTCACTTCCAGCACTTCTTCTTTGAATCGCTTACCACCGCAGGCTTCGCAGGTAAGATGTACGTC
Source organism: Terrimonas ginsenosidimutans (assembly GCF_022012415.1). Classification (GTDB taxonomy): domain Bacteria; phylum Bacteroidota; class Bacteroidia; order Chitinophagales; family Chitinophagaceae; genus Terrimonas_A; species Terrimonas_A ginsenosidimutans. The sequence goes on along the minus strand of NZ_JAKLTR010000013.1, from coordinate 229,337 downwards.
TGCGAGGAACTGCATCTCTACCACCTGTTCGCCTTCTCCCTTGCAGGTATCACAACGGCCGCCGTCAACGTTAAAGGAAAAATGCTTTGGCTGGAAGCCACGCATCTTGCTTAACGGCTGACGGGCAAACAGATCCCTGATCTCATCATATGCTTTGATATAAGTGACAGGATTGCTGCGCGATGATTTACCAATGGGATTCTGATCCACCATTTCGATCTGCCCGATACTGTCGATATCACCGGTGATCGCCTTATGAAAACCAACCTTATCGCCAAACTCTCCTTTGATCTTTCTCAGGCCGGGATAAAGGATCTGTTTGACCAGTGTTGTTTTGCCGCTCCCGCTTACCCCGCTTACCACACAAAGAACATTCAACGGAAATTCGACGGTAATGTCTTTCAGGTTATTTTGCCTTGCACCTTCAACTGTAATAGAACGATTCCACTTGCGTAGATTCTTTGGCACTTCGATCTTCAGTTTACCACTGAGGTATTTGCCGGTAAGACTATTGGGATTTGTTATGATCGAATCATAGTTTCCTTCAGCGATCACCTGGCCTCCGAGATGTGACGCCAGCGGTCCCATGTCAATGATATGATCCGCTTCCCGCATCATCAGTTCATCGTGCTCAACTACAACAACCGTATTACCCAGGTCACGCAGCTCTTTCAAGACACGGATCAGGTTGGTTGTGTCCCGTGAATGCAAACCGATAGATGGTTCATCAAGTATGTATAAAGAGTCGGTGAGGTTACTCCCCAAACTTCTTGTCAGTTGTATACGCTGGCTTTCTCCACCGCTTAACGAATTCGCAAGTCTGTTTACCGTCAGGTAACCAAGCCCGACATCCAGTAATGTTTTCAGCCGGTGGTGGATCTCCAGCAGAACACGCTTTGCAACCTGTTTATCATGATCGCTCATTTTCTTTTCCAGCTGGTCAAACCACACTTTGAGATCCCTGACAGGAAGTTCACTCAGCTCGCCAATATGCTTATCGCCCACTTTCACATACAATGCCTCCTGTCTCAACCTGTATCCTTTACAATCGGGACAGGTCGTACGGCCACGATAGCGGCTCAGGAGCACCCTGTATTGAACTTTATAGAGGTTTTGCTCCACCTCCTTGAAGAAAGCGTTGATGCCCAGGGCATGTTCGTTACCAGCCCAAAGGGTTTCGTACTGGCTGGCAGTGAGATCCGCGATCGGTTTATGTACAGGGAAATTGAACTTCTTGGCGCCTTTAATGAACTGTTCTCTCCACCAGCCCAGCTTTTCGCCTTTCCAGGGGGCAACAGCACCATCGTATACGCTCAGGCGCTTATCGGGGATCACCAGCTCGTTATCGATCCCGAGGACCTGGCTGAATCCTTCACAGGTCGGGCAGGCTCCAAAAGGATTATTGAAGGAGAACAGGTTGGGCACAGGTTCTTCGAACACAATGCCATCCAGCTCGAAACGGTTATTATAATGCAGGAACTGGTTCTTATCACCCTGTACTTCTATATATACGTCGCCCTCACCCTCATAAAAGGCGGTTCCAACGGAGTCGGAGATCCGGTGGAGATCGTCTTCTTCGAAATCTTTTACCACGATCCGGTCGATCAGGATATACAATTCTTTGCTTTTTCCCGTTAGGGTCGATTTCAGCTCTTTATCGGATACCTCAATCAGGTCATCTATACGAAGTGTTTCTCCGCTTTTGGAGGTAGTATCTTTAAGGTAGACCCGTGAAAATCCTTTTTGAACGAGGATGTTCAGCTCTTCTTTCAGGTCCCGGTTCTTATGCTGTTTGAACAGGGACAGTATAAAAACGCGATCGCCTTCCTTCAGGGAGGAGATGGAGCGGACCACATCTGTCACATCATCCTTTTTCACCTGTTTCCCGGATATGGGAGAGAGGGTCTTGCCGGTCCTTGCATATAAAAGTCGCAGATAATCATATAGTTCTGTCATACTCCCCACGGTACTGCGCGGTGTGCGGGTAATAACTTTCTGTTCGATGGCGATAGCCGGGCAGAGCCCTTTTATATAATCGACATCGGGTTTATTCATTCTGTTCAGGAACTGGCGGGCATAGGCGCTCAGGCTTTCGGCGTAGCGTCGCTGGCCCTCCGCGTAAAGCGTATCAATGGTCAGCGAAGATTTACCCGATCCGGATACCCCGGTTACGACAACCAGCGAATTCCGGGGAATTTCTACCGTAATGTTCCGGAGGTTATGAACTCTTGCCCCTTTTATCAGGATGTTTTCTGCGGAATTTACGGTCTTCTTTGTAACGGGATTTTTCCCTTTTATTGTCTTTTCCATTATTGTCCCGTTGATTGTAAAGTGTTCACTGTCGCAAACTTCGTGCAATATCCTTAACATTTTTTTTGTAGTCGAAATTATTGTTTGCGGGATCTTTTGTTGGCTGAATTATAAAAAAGCTCTATTTTTAGTTTACCAATATCTTAAAACAATGATCAACCTAAAAAACCACCCCGCCTATCGTATAATACTTCTACACATTTAGCTTAACAGCTGTTTTTACCGTTTGTTCCCATTAGTCCAATCATTATTTAACCAATATCCATTAACTACCACCTAAACCTGTAGGAGTATGAAAGCTTTAGTCAAAAAAACCGACCATGAACTCATCCAACTCTTTACGGATGGGAATCTGGAAGCCCTGGAGGCCCTTGTTGTCCGTCACAAAGACAAATTGTACACATCTATTTTGTTCCTGGTAAAGGACAAGTACCTGGCTGAAGATATTTTCCAGGATGTGTTTATCCGCATTATAGACACTATGCGTAGTGGCCGTTACACGGAAGAAGGTAAATTCCTTCCATGGGCTATGCGTATCGCGCACAACCTCTGTGTGGATCATTTCCGCAAAGTCAAAAGAACTCCTACTATCCGCAATAGCGAAGACAAAGATATTTTCGAGGTGCTGAATTTTACAGATGACAGCGCTGAGACTGCCATGATGAAAAGACAGAGTCATAGCCGCGTACGGGAAATGCTGGAAAGGCTTCCTGAAGACCAGCGCGAGGTGATCATTCTGCGCCACTATGCTGACATGAGCTTTAAAGAGATCGCTGCCGCAACAGACTGCAGCATCAATACCGCTCTTGGCCGCATGCGCTACGGATTAATTAATCTGAGAAAATTGATGGTACAAAAACAAATTGCACTCTAAGTTGTTGTATCAGTATATTTGCGCGCAATAACGCAGGAACTTATTGTCATTCTGTTTCTCCCGTTGCACCCGAAACGTTCTTTCCGAACCTTTCTTCTTGCTTGCCTGGCAACAGGTTGTTACAGAATGACACCAAATTGACCCCGTTTTAGCTTCGGTTGGAACGGGGTTTTTCTTTGTCCGCTGCAGCTTGAGCGAAAAGGCGGCTTTTCGTTGACCGTTCACCGGACAACAGCCAACGAAAATCTCCTGATCCACCAACTGATGAACATGGTTGACAGATCGCGGATCATGTTGAAAAGTTGGGGATGGTCTGCAAAATGGCTTGGGTTGAAATGTTCCGGATGAGCATCGCTCGCATAAACTTCTGCCGGCCCTTCCATCGTAGCGAAGCGGAGGAGGGAACCTGGGCCAGTCGCTCAAAAGATTTATCGCCCTCAGTGTGTCAGCTTGTCACCATTTTTCACTGCCTAAAATCCCGTCAAACTTTGGACGACCTAAGGACGACCAAGAGACGGACTAACGACGACTAAGAAGCATTTTAAAAACATGCGAAGTTTGACCCTAAATGATTATCATCAGTCAACACATCAGCTGGCTTCGCATGCCAGAATGTCGTATCTAAGGAGCATATATCACTTCAAGGCCTGCTCACGTTTTTTGTGCCCGATCAGACAGCTATCGCTTAAAAACTTGTAAATGAAAAAGCCGCTCTGAATGAGCGGCCTGAAAAAATATGAAATGTGATTATGGTTGTTTCTTTTTGAATGCTTCCAACCCGCACTCTAGCCACTTCGCAAACTCTTCGGCGTTGGGCGTATAGAATTTCGTTTTGGTAAGCGCCACCTGATCCGGTGTGATGATGGCATATTGCGGCTGAGAGGTGGCATTGAAGTTCTCCGTCTGAAAGGTGGCCCATTTATCTCCTACGGTCACGATCGACTTCTCTGTTCCATTTGCCAGCGTCACTACGGTTTGTTCTGGTAACGGAAGCTTGTTCTTCTCATCCACATATAATGATACGACTACAAACTCCTTACGCATCAGGCTATCTACCAGGGGATCGGGCCACACATTCTCTTCCATACGCCGGCAGTTAACACAGGCCCATCCGGTAAAATCAATCAGTACCGGCTTGTTCTCTTTTTTCGCGATCGCCAGTGCTTCCGCATAATTATTATGCATCGGCTCGAACATCGCATTGTCCCGCGGATACAATGAATACGTTCGCGGAGGAGGAAATCCACTGATCAGGCTCATTCGCGCATTTTTCGGATTACCCAGTCCCGGTATTATATAGATCGTAAATGAAGCAAACAACACGATAAATGCAATCCTGACGAAAGAGAATTTTTTCACCGGTGAGCTATGCCCTATTCTTAGTTTACCCAACAGGTAAAGCGTTACCAGCACACCGATGATGATCCACAATCCTATAAACACTTCACGTTTCAGTAATCCCCATTGTTTTACCAGGTCTGCATTGGAAAGGAATTTAACGGCCAGCGCCAATTCGACAAATCCAAGTACCACTTTCACGTCAGTCATCCAGCCGCCGGATTTCGGCAGTGATTGCAGCCAGTTAGGGAACATGGCAAACAGCGCAAACGGAAGACCGAGCGCCAGACCAAATCCCGCAGCACCTGCCGTCAACGGCCAGGCGCCCTGGTCAACTACTCCCACCAGCAATGTTCCCAGGATGGGACCAGTACAGGAGAAGGACACGATGGCCAGTGTTCCGGCCATGAAGAAGATCCCCCCTATATTACCCAGGCTTGATTTTGAATCGGCTTTATTAGCCAAACCCGCAGGTAAAGTGATCTCGAACAATCCGAAAAAGGATAAAGCGAAGAACACAAACACCGCGAAGAACAAGAGGTTCAGCCAAACATTGGTGGAGATATTATTCAGGATCTCCGGATTGATATTCGCAACATGGAAAGGAACGGTAACCAGGATATAGATCAGGAAGATAAAAAAGCCATAGGTGATGGCATTACGGACACCGGTTTTACGATCCTGCGCTTTTTTTGTAAAGAACGTCACAGTAACCGGGATCATGGGGAACACGCAGGGCGTCAATAACGCTACCAATCCGCCGGCGAACCCAAGCAGGAAAATACTCAGCATGCTTTTATTGACAGTGCCGTCATCACCACAATCACTTATCGGTTTATTAATATCGATCGACGCGACCTTGATCTTTGCCGATGCATCCACTCCCCCTTCCAGCTCCACTGTAAACGGCAGCGGCGTCGATGGATAGAATTCATTCTCTTTTCCGTAAGTATACAGTAAAGTGCCCTGCAGTTTGGAAGGGACTGTTCCGTTGATCTTTATCACAGCGGTCCACGAAGCTTTTCCTTCATACACCTTGATCTTCGTGTCTTCGAAGATCGGGCTGGTCACCTGCAGCGGTGCTTCCGGAAGAACAAATTCCCCCTGCTGCTGTATGCTTGAATCAGGGAACTGCAGCTCCGTCGTTTTGATCTCCAGCAACACCTGGTTGGGTGCATAGATCTGCCATTTGGCAACTGAAGGAAGATTAAAGCGGAGTTCATATACCCCTTCGCCCGTTTTTTTACTTTCTACTTTCCAGCCGGAGATGGCGCCGGTGGAATCCTGTGCAGATACCGTAGAGGCAATGAGAAAAAAGACGAATGCAGTTAAGATTGCGGTGAGCCTTGACATGAAACTGGATTTAAACAACAAACGAGTTCCCTAAGAGAACCCGTTTGTTAACAGACAAAATATCTTTTTAGTTGAGATCGATTGTGAAGTTTACCTTTTTGGGTGGAAGACATTTCTGATCATTACAGGTCTGGAATTCCAATACGCCTGTAACATTTGTTTTCGCATTTGCTTTCAGCTTCACCACCTGCACGAAATCCACTTTATTGGAAAACTGGTTGGCAGAAAGTTCCAGCTTTGCATCGTGAAACTTCTCCAGCTTACCATCTTCCTTGATCGCACCTTCCAGTGTAACCAATGGATTGTTGTTGATCTTGAAAGTAGTGGGCATCGCTACGGCATCTTCCGGCTGAACCTGGGAATACAGGTGCCATCCTTTCTGAATGGTGGCCGTCATATGCACTTCATATTGTTTATCTGCTACTTTTTTCGCAGAAAAAGCCCAGGATACAGGATTTTGCTGAGCCTGGCCTATCGTTGCCATCAAAAATACCGATGCGAGTAAAACTAGTTGCTTCATAATCCCTTTTTTCTATCTAAGTACGCAAAAATCAAACTTTTGCGTGATTTCAGATTGTTAAAATAACCTATTGGAAGGATAACAATAAAACAGACGAACGGTTTAGTGAACCAGTTGTTTCGCCATCAATAAAGTTTCGATGATCTGGCGGCCATCTGTGTTACCCAGGATATCTGAGCAGGCTCTTTCCGGGTGAGGCATCATGCCGAACACATTGCGCTGGGCATTAGTGATCCCCGCAATATTCCTGGTTGCGCCATTTGGGTTTGAATCTTTAGTGAACTGACCATTCTCATCGCAATAGCGGAAGATCACCTGGCCATTTGCTTCGAGTTCATTCAGTGTTTGTTCATCGGCATAGTAACGTCCTTCGCCGTGAGCGACCGGTATTTTAAACACTTCCTCAGATGAGTTCTTGATAAACACGTTCTTACAAACAAATTGCTGGTTGGCATTGCGGAGCAGCGCACCCGGGAGCAGGCCTGACTCACACAGGATCTGGAACCCGTTACAAACGCCGAACACCTTACCACCTTTGTTCGCAAACTCGATCACACTCTGCATCATCGGGCTGAAACGGGCGATCGCACCGCAGCGGAGATAGTCACCATAGGAGAAGCCGCCCGGCAGAACGATACAATCTTCTGTAGTGAACTTGCTGAGATCCCTGTCTTTATGCCAAAGCATAGTCACATCCTGGCCCAGGTCATGCTTCAATGCATCAAACATATCCCTGTCACAATTGGAGCCTGGAAAAACAACAACGCCGAATTTCATGTATTAAATTGATGGTAAGTGGCAAAGATACAAATTGAGGGTTCATCAGGAAAGGGAAACGGCGTGAAAAGTAAAAAGTAAAAACTGAAAACTGAAAAAAGAGCCGTGGTACGGAGAAACCCGCCAGGGACAGGTGGTTCAGGATAGCCGGGGCGTAGGAGTATCGCAAAGGGCGCAAAGATCCCGCAAAGGCCGCAAAGGCTGGCCGCTAAGTTCTTCTTTGCGCTCTTGGCGGTCCCTTTGCGCCCTTTGCGTAGCTCCTACGCCAGCCAGGCATAAAAACCCCGCAAAACCGGATATTGCCTTCCCGCGAATCGCTTTTTTACTTTTTAATTTTGAATCTTTAGTTTCTTCATCCCCATCCTGGTCCCCAATACTGATACGCGATAATAAACCCGGCAGTGATCCAGAAAACGATCACCGGGAATGGACGCCAGGTGGCATATAGATAAGTGCAGGCGTGGAATGCAGCCATCGGCAGCATGGCCATGACCCAGTTCTCAAAAGTTCCTGTGGTGTTTACAAATGGCATCAGCAGCGATGCGAGGAGCAGCAATAGCAGGAGGCTCCATCCTTTTCGGACGTTGATGAGCACGCGTCTCAAATTCTCCTGGATAAAGTATCCTCCTGTCAGGAATGGGATCATTACGAGGAACACACTGCCGGCGAGCCAGGCCGATTGTTTCAGAGAGGGCACGCCGAGGGTGATATGGGGTACAAATTCCTGCCAGCTCCAGGTACCATCAATGACGGTATAGATCGCATAGAAATAGAATGGTGTTGTAACACCCAGCAAACAGATCATCCATTCATTCAGTCTGAATGGTCTCATCACCGCAAGTGCGAGAAGGATCCATAGAACGAAGATCAGGGAGGAAATGAATATATAACCGGCGATGCCAAGGGCCAGTCCGATATTGAAGATCGCGGCCTTTGCATTTTGCTTGTTGTATACATTGAACAGACCGGAAAGAATAAAAAGCAGGATCGTATTCACCAGCAATGGCGCGGAAAAATAATTCCATTCCGGCATCAGCGATGTCACCAGCATATAAGACATACCAGGGAGGTAGGTGGCCTTATTCATCATCCGCTGATTGTTGATAAAGCCGTTGAGCACTACGGCCTGAACAAAAAGCAGCAGGAATGCCAGCAGGGGAAATAACAGATCGAATGATTTTCCGGCGGGGCCGAAAAAATCAAGGATCATATCGAATAAGATACCATCCGCCGGTCTTGATACCGGCTGGTGCGGGTGGGCGAACATCGGCCATTTGATCACGATACCCATGATCAAAAGCAGCAGGAGGTTGGCGGGACTTTTCTGTTTAAATAAACCGGTCAAGGGAGAGTTAAAAATTAAAGGTCAAAAGTAAAAATTAAAACGGGAAAGCTGCAAGGTCTTTCAATAAAGACTTTTAAATCAAGGGTAATTACCCATTCACTTCTGACGGGCATGTTCTTTCAAAAAAGGATCCCGGGAATGTAAGCAGGCTTACTGTCCCGGGATCCTTTTAAATTTTTACTGTTGAGTTTTGACTTCCTCAATATTCGAGTTTCGCGAAGCAGATATAATTCCTGTAGACGCAGGGTATGATCATCTGTCGGGCCGAAACCTGTTTTCCATACTTTGGCATGAACTCATAACCCCGGTCAAGATCTTTCAGGGTTGGGTTGCGGGTCAGTGTTCCGTCGGGTTTTACGGAAAAATCCGTCAGCAGCTGCACGCGTCTTTCGAGGTTATTGAACAGGAAGTGCACCTGGCCACCGGTGTTCATTATCTGGTAAGAGATCAGGTCGTCGGACTGGTCATCAAACTGTTCTTTGGTGATCACACTGCTCCATTCGCGTTTACCATTTTTGTCGAATGACTGAATGGTGATATTATCGGCCTGGTACCGGGTATTCTGGAAATCATTGAAGCGGTTGCCCCAAAAGCTATTGTTGTAGTAAGGGGAATAGTAATAGTAATCGTAGGACCGGAAATACGGGGAATACATGTAATTGTACCTGTTCCACATGGATGATCCGCGTGATGAGGTGTAGAATGCTTCGGACGCGATGATGAACCCGCCATCCCGTCTCACCACGATCTGCCGGATGAAGTATTCATTGAAGGCCGCTTTGATACTTGAATTGCCACGTGCCTCACGGCGAAGTGCATCAGAGAATGCAAAAGTGTCTTCGATGACCGGCTGCTGTGTTGCTTTATCCCAGATGTAGAAATAATAGCCGTCAGTATTGCCACGCTTTTGTTTTACGTAAAATGAAGTAAGGAAGAATCGCTTATTTACGTTATCCGGTTTAATGCGGATCTCGTCAAGAAAGATCTTGTCCAGTTTCAGCGTACGCACCAGCAGCGTATCAGACTGGGCATATTTCACGAGGAAGGCGGCTTCGCCGATGTTTTCATTGTTCACCCTGTTGAACTTGGAGAAGATCAGGTCTCCCTCATTATCGAGTTGGAATTCGCTGAGATAATCATCATCACGATCCTGCATGGGGATAGCAAGGCGGCTTTTTTTAATGAGCTGCAGTTTTTCGTCCAGCAGGATGGTGGTGGTCATGAAATTCCTTCTATCCTTTTTATTGATCTTAAAGATCATGATCTTGCTCTTATCCTCGCTGGAGATGACGGAGTAGATCTTGTTGTCACCGGAACCGATCTGTGTGGTGTCCAGGGAGATCAGCTCTCCTATTTTTTTGCCCTCCGGATCTATCTTGGCTGCGGCGCAGTAAACAATACTTTTTTTACGGTACTGGTATATCATATAGGCAAAATCGCCATATGGGAAAAAGTCAACATTGATCACCCGGTCATTGTCCGGAAGGTAGTCCTGATCCACTTTTGCCACTTCCTTCATATCATTATCCAGTATCGAGATCCAGTTTTTGTTCCTGATACTTTTATAGATAAGGAAGTTGCCGTTCATTTTTCCGATGACTTCAAAATTGAGGCGCCTGGAATCTTCACGGTCCGGTTGTGAGTATACGATCCGCTGAGATTTGGCTGACAGTCCGGCAAGTAGCGTGATAAGACATAAAATCCATCTTCCACCCTTCATAATATTCTGATTTTTTGCTCGTTAAAATTACTGGTTTGCCCGCTAAAAGGTAACCTTTATTTCCCAAAGATGCAGGAAACCCAAGGATTACATGAACGGATGTTAGCGGGAAATAGTTGCGCGGTCTGGTAGCTTTAACATTAGTTTCGTTGACCGCTGTCCATAGACAATTGATCGAATTAAAACCGGATTAAATTTCCGTTGTCCGGTGAACAGTGAGCGGACAACGGGTAATGGGCAACAGGTAACGAAATATTTTGATCGACCCAAAAAATTAAGACTTTGCCGATATGCAGATTTTGCATATACCTTTGCAATCGATATAGCCCGGAAAGCAGGTCTGTACCAGCTTAATAAAAAAAGATAGTGAAAATACCCACTAACAGAGTCACAGCCGCAGGACTCATTATTGCTCTCGGAATTATTTACGGCGACATAGGAACTTCTCCCCTGTACGTATTCAATGCTATCATTGGGGGAAGGGAAGTAAGCGATGGCCTCGTGATCGGGGCATTGTCATGTATCATATGGACGCTGACGCTTCAGACAACGATCAAGTATGTGGTCCTGATCCTGAGAGCGGACAACCGTGGTGAGGGTGGCACCTTTGCCCTGTATGCACTGGTCCGGCGACGAAAGAAGTGGCTGGTCATACCTGCCATGATCGGAGGCGCAGCCCTCCTGGCGGACGGTATCATCACCCCTCCTATCTCCATCACCTCCGCGATCGAAGGTTTGGAAGAACTGCCCGCACTACGTGGCATGCCAACCGACACCATCGTCGTGATCGTCCTGATCATCCTCTGCGTTTTCTTCTTCCTTCAGCAATTCGGAACAGCTTCCATCGGAAAGATATTCGGACCGGTGATGTTCATCTGGTTCACCATGCTGGCTGTTCTGGGAGCGATACACGTATCAGATGACCTCGCCATTTTCAAAGCGCTCAGCCCTTATTACGCGATCGAATTCCTGCGGACATATCCCGGCGGATTCTGGCTGCTTGGTGCGGTATTTCTTTGTACCACGGGAGCCGAAGCATTGTATAGTGACCTGGGGCACTGCGGCCGGGGGAATATCCGGGCGACCTGGATATACGTAAAAGCCTGCCTGCTGATCAACTATTTCGGACAGGGCGCTTACCTGCTGAAAGAACGCAGCGGCATGGTGATCACCGATGCGGTAAAGAGTTCACAAGGGATCAATGCCTTTTATGACCTGATGCCGCAATGGTTCATCATTCCCGGCGTGATCATCGCCACAACAGCGGCGATCGTTGCCAGCCAGGCCATGATCTCCGGCGCATTCACCCTCATCAGCGAGGCGATGCGTCTTAACCTGTGGCCAAAAGTGAAGATCCGCTACCCATCGGAAGAAAAAGGCCAGTTGTTCATCCCGGCTGTAAATCTGCTGCTGTTCGTCGGCTGCGTTGGGGTTGTTCTTTACTTCAAGAAGTCTTCAAACATGGAGGCGGCCTATGGCCTGGCCATCATTATGACGATGCTGACCACCACGATCCTGTTTGCCAATTACCTGGTATTGCACCGGATCAAGGCACTCTGGATCTATATTTTCCTGATCGGCTATTTCATCGTTGAGCTCTGTTACGGCATCGCACTGATGGATAAGTTCGTTCATGGAGGTTATATCACGCTGATCGTGGGTGGCCTGATGTTCCTGGTGATGTATGTCTGGTACCGGGCAAGAAAGATCAAGAACCGGTACGTGGAATTTGTGCGGATGGAACATTATATCCCCAAGATCCAGGAGCTGAGCAATGACCGGGCTGTTCCCAAATACGCCACTCACCTGATCTACCTGACGAGTGCCAATAATCCGAAAGAGATCGAACATAAGATCATCTATTCGATCCTCAACAGGAAACCCAAGCGCGCCGACATCTACTGGTTCGTGCACGTGGATACACTTGATGACCCGTATACCTGCGAGTATAAGGTAGACCATATTATTCCGAACGATATCATCCGGATCGATTTCCGCCTTGGATTCAGAATGGAACCCCGAATCAACCTGATGTTCCGTAAAGTAGTGGAAGATCTTGTCGCCAATAAAGAAGTGAACATCATCAGCCGCTACGAAAGCCTGGCAAGCAGTAATACGGTGGGCGACTTCCAGTTCATGGTAATGGAAAAGTACCTGAGCCAGGATAATGAGCTGCCGTTCATTGAGCGGGTGATCATGAAACTGCATTTCTGGCTGAAAGAACACAGCCTATCCGAAGAAAGAGGTTTTGGACTCGACGTCGCGAATGTGACGGTGGAGAAATTCCCGCTCATAGTGGCACCCGTAACGAATTTAAGATTGAGGCGGGTGGAGGATTAATTAAAAATTCAAAAGTAAAATTAAAAAATAGTGCCTGATAACCTGAAGAAATCCCTTTTCTTCAGGTTATTTTTTTTAATTTTTACTTTTGAATTTTTAATTAACTCCCCCTTTTGCCAACATTCGTCTGGTACATACTAACCGGCATCACCGTCCTCTCAGGCCTCGCCTATTTCCTGCAGGAGAAATTTATCTTCAAACCGGAAAAGCTGGCGCAGGATTTCCAGTTCAAATACGATATCCCGTTCCGGGAATATTTCTTTGATGTAGAACCCGGCGTACGGATCAATGGACTGCATTTTCACCGGGAAAACCCTTCGGGACTGATCCTTTATTTTCATGGCAACAGCAGAAGTATAAAAGGCTGGTCAAAATATGCCCGGGACTTCTACCGTTACAATTATGATGTGGTGCTGGTGGATTATCGTGGTTTTGGAAAAAGTACCGGCAAGCGCAGTGAAAGAGATATGATGAAGGACATGCAGTTCGTGTACGATTCATTGCTGAAGGAATATGCCGAACATCATATCATTGTTTATGGCCGCAGTATCGGAAGCGGTTTTGCCAGCAAGATCGCCTCAGACAATAAGCCGCGCTACCTGATCCTTGATGCCCCCTACTATAATTTCAGGAAAGTGGTTGAACGTTTCTTACCGATCCTCCCGGTCAGGTACGTATTGCGTTATCACCTGAGAACAGACAAATGGATCCGGAAAGTGAATTGCCATACGTATATAATCCATGGAACACGTGATCTGCTGATCCCGATAAAGCATAGCGAACGTTTACAAAAACTGAACCCGCATAAGATCACGCTGATCAGGATCCATGGTGGCGGTCATAATAACCTGCCTAAGTTTGATGAATACCACAACTTTGTACGGGACATATTGAAATATTAAACCATTTTCTCCGTTAATCTCCTCTCTGCCCTTCCTTTCCGCCGGAAAGATGACACGGGAAGCAGGAAGAACAACCAGAAGAACTGAGCCCTTGAGCGGGCTTTTACTTGTTAAGTTTTCTCTAATTAGTGGCAACTGAATTAACTATCTTTCGCGTGCCCCGTCCAATATAAAACGGATCTTATGCAACTGAAACTCTACACTTATTTCCTTTTACTGGCGTTTGCCTTTTCTTCCTGCAAGAACCTTGGCAAGATCTATCAGCAGGGTCGTTATGACGAAGCAGTAACACTGGCTGCTCAAAAGCTGAGCAAGAAACCGGATGACGCCGCTACGCTGGACATTCTTCAGAATGCTTATCGCTATGCAATAGAGGATCACGAAAGGAATATCAGGAACTTCGCGGGTACTACTTCCGACCTGCGTTTTGAAAATATTTACCGGGAGTATGCCAGCCTGCAAAGTCTTTATGAATCGATCCGGCGCTCACCTTCTGTTTACAAAGTAGTGCAGCCTACGGATTATTCCTCCTTTATGAATACTTACCAGGAAGAAGCCAGCAACGCACGTGTTGACAGGGGTATGGAGCTGATGGATCAGAATACCAAAAAAGGATTCAGGGATGCTTACAGTGAATTCCAGCGGGCGCTGGCGCTGAAGCCCGGCGATCTTTCCATCAAACAAAAAATGGATGAAGCGTATGCCAATGCGGTTACAAATGTGGTGATACAGCCATTGACCAGATTTGGTTACCAGTACACCTCCTATTCTTATGATTTCAACAATTTCAATTACGATATCCTCCGTTACCTGAATAATAACAGCCGCGCGTCTTTCCTTCGTTTCTATTCTGCCAATGAAGCGGCGCAGGTTCGTCCGGACAATACAGTGGAATTGCGTTTCAGCGATGTGAACATCGGGCGATACCGGGATGAAAGAAATGTGCGGGAAGTAAGTAAGCAGATCGTGACCAAAGAGATCGTCTTCAAAGCGGATTCAGTAAAACGGGAGTATACAACTGTAAAAGCAAAGATCACCACCATCACACGCACACTACAGGCCGATGGATTACTGCAGGCACTGATCAATGATATTGACCGCCGCCATTTATGGAGTGATACGTACCGTGCTGATTATCGCTGGGTATATACATTTTCCACGTACACCGGGGATGAAAGGGCGCTGAGCGAAGAGGATAAAAGGCTGCTGAACCAGCGGGAACAATTCCCTCCTAATAATGACGAGATCATAAGAGTGATCATGGCGGATGTACAGAATAAGGCGCAGTGCGGGATAAGCGATTATTATAACAGAGTTTTCTGACAGAAAGGGAGGTTCGCCTCCCTTTTTTATTTGAACGGCGTAGGTTCCCGCGATCTACTGGTAAGAGACAGTCATCTGCGTTACCAATACTGATGTATTCATTGCAAAGGTGAATCCCTGACCCCTCTAAATCTTCCGAAGGGCTGATCGTTACCCAAATTTTTCGACGGGCTTCTGCTTCCTTCAGATAGTTTATTTCCCTACGATGTCAATCCAATGTCGTTTAGTTAAGGATTTTCCCGAAAGTTCATTCGATGGCCGATGATCGATGGCCGTTGGCCGAAAATACATATACCTACTGGTGTCAATACCCTGTACCTGGATATTCGATCATAATGACTGCCAGCAACCTCCAATTTGTCCCGGCCTACCTCACGGCACGTCAACTTAAGGTTTGCCTGGCGTAGAAGTAGCGCGGCGGACGCGGCGATACGCTGCGGACGCAGCGAAAACAGCCATGGATAATCTTGTATTTTCGTTGCGCTCTCCGCGTATCGCCGCGTCCGCCGCGCTACTTCGGGGGCTGCTAACTAAACGACATTGGATTGAAATCGTGAGCTACAGTATGAGACAGTAAATTCTTCAACTCCTCCGAAAGTTTGGATAACGATTAGCCCGAAGGGGAGACCTGGAACCGTCTGATAATAAAAAGTACGCGGATATGTCGAACATGTTATCCGATATATTTGATGCCGCTTTCATAATGACTGTGCGAAGTCTCCCCCTTCGGAGGAGATTTAGAGGGGGCCTCACGCAAGACTGTCAGCCCATCCTGTTCCGCCTTGACCCTGTCTTAAAATCCGCGGGAGCTACCCCGTTCAACTAAAAAGACGCACCCTTTCGACCGAACTTTTATTTTTCCTTTTTCCATTTCATCCTACCTTCATCTTCTATGAAAAAGCTCAACAGACGCGATTTTATAACATCCGCCGCCGTACTGGCCGCGGCTCCAACTATTATCACTTCATCCGCTATGACACAAACACCCACGCAGGTAGTGCATCATGTATTCTTCTGGTTAAAAAATCCGGGAAATGCAGCAGACAGAAAAGAGCTCATGGAAGGGCTTAAGACATTAACCGGGATCAAAGAAATAAAAAAACTCCTTATCGGCATACCGGCCTCTACTGAAAAGAGAGACGTGGTCGATAACAGTTATGATGTGTCCGAACTGATGTATTTCGACTCCGCCAAAGAGCAGGATGTTTACCAGGTTCATCCTATCCATAAAGCATTTGTAGAAAAATACAGTCATCTTTGGGCCAGGGTAGTGGTTTATGATATGTTAGTTCAATAGGACTTTTATGGAACAACAGGCAAAGAAAAAATGGGCTAAATGGCTGAAGGTCTTTATAGCTGTTTATATCTCCTGCGGGCTGGCTCTCTATTTCTTCCAGGAGAAATTCTTATTTCATCCCGAACCACTGGATGCGGAATACGAGTTCCAATTCAGGCAGCCGTTCACGGAAGTGTATCTTCCTGTTGACAATGGCCGCAATCTCAGCATCATTCAGTTCACCGTGCCTGACTCTCTGCGTAAGGGCATCGTACTTTACTTTCATGGCAACAAAGCCAATATCGAACGGTATGCAGATAATGCAAAGTTCTTTACGGATCACAACCAGGAAGTATGGATGATCGATTATCCGGGCTTTGGCAAAACAACCGGTGAGCGCACAGAACGTGTGTTATACAGTGATGCGCTGACGATGTATACTATGGCAAAAGCGCGGATAAGCAGCGACAGTATCATTATTTATGGGAAATCGATGGGAACAGGCATTGCGGCGCAGCTTGCTTCCGTACGGGAAAGCAAACGGCTGATCCTTGAAACGCCGTATTATAGCATTGATGCGCTGGCTGCCCGATTCGCGTTTATGTACCCCGTTACCTGGATGATGAACTTCCATCTGCCCACCTTTCAATACATAGAAAAGGTAAAAGAACCGATAACACTCTTCCACGGAACAGATGATAATACCATTCCTTACCGCCACGCTAAAAGACTGATGAAGATCGCTCCGGCAGGAACAGAACTTATCACCATTGAAAATGGAGGACACAATGACCTGCCGGCCAGTAAGCTGTTCCGGCAAAAGCTCGACTCACTGCTTCGGTGAGGGATGGGAAAAGTTTAGAAGTTTAAAAGTCATGACACACTAAAACACTGGGATCAACTATTAAACTATTAAACCCTTAAACTTTTAAACTTAAACTTCCCCCTGCCCTACTGTATCGGCACAACCTTCGCCGTCTTATTTTTTCTGATCTTCTCTGGTATCGTGCGAAGGATCTCCTCTTTTAACGCATCGATCAAAGCTTTCTTTACGAAGTTGCGGTGAACTACGAGGCTCACTTCCCGCATGGGTGCAGGCTTTTTGAATGGACGGATCAGTTGTGTTTGCTTCGGCGGCATGTCCAGTGTGGCCAGTTCGGGAATGATGGTGATACCATCATTCAGTTCCACCATACGGCGTAAGGTTTCGATGCTTCCCGCTTCATAGTCAAACGAACTGCCTTCCTTGCTCATCTTACGCAGCTCACAGAGATTGACGATCTGAGAGCGAAAGCAATGGCCTTCTTCCAGCAACCAAAGTTTATTGGGATCAATATCCTGCGGAAGAATATATGTTTTATCATAGATCGCGTTCTTCTTCGATGCGTACGCCATCAGCTCTTCGTAGAACAGTATAAACTCTTTGATGCCTGCCTCCTGCAGTGGGGTCACAAGGATCCCCGCATCAATTTTACCTTCGCGAAGCCGGGCAACGATCAGTTCCGTCATCATCTCATGCACTACCAGCTTAACGGAAGGAAACTTTTTGGTGAAGGGTTGAACGAAGAGCGGCAACAGGTAGGGAGCAAGCGTGGGAATGATCCCTATCCTCAATTCACCGGTGAGCACGCCTTTCTTGTTTTGCAGTTTTTCCAGTAAGAGGTTTCGTTCAGACATGATCACGCGCGCCTGTTCGATGATCTCCGCACCGGTTTCTGTTGGTACAACCGGCTGCTTGCTGCGATCGAAGATCTTTACATCCAGCTCCTCCTCCAGTTTCTGGATCTGCATGCTTAAGGTTGGCTGGGTTACAAAGCAATGTTCCGCGGCAGTGGCAAAGTGACGCCAGGTATCTACGGCTATGATATACTCAAGCTGAACAAAGGTCATGATATAGATTCCGGTTATTGAACCGCGAAATTAATCAATTCTGTTTATTTGGCTGATTAGTAGTAAAGCAGACGTACAAAGGAGGTAAGAGTGCGGTCCTTAGCCCAGCATTGCTGATACGCCAATAGATTCCAGACCATTACTTTCTACTCCTCCAGTATTGCCTTGTTCTTCGTCACCTTCAACTTATACCCCGCACCGATCTTCAGCGCATAGTTCTCTTTTCCGTGACTGACCGGAAATCCAAAACAAACCGGGTAATTGTATTCCTTTACTATATCCTGTATGAGCTCATAAACCGTTTTCCCGAATGGGCGTTCCGTATCTTTCATATCGGTAAATCCACCAATGACCAGTCCTGCCAGGTTTTTAAGTTTTCCGCTGCGCTTCAGCTGGTACATCATCCGGTCAATATTGTAGGCATACTCTCCTACGTCTTCGAGAAACAGGATGCGACCTTTTGTTTTAATATCCGATTCAGATCCAACCATGTGTGCGATCAGTGAAAGATTACCGCCAACCAGCTCTCCGATCGCCTCTCCCGTTCTATTGAACGGATGCGCATCGCAGGTATACTTTGCCCAAACGCCGCGCAATGCGGAATGAAGCGACTGCACGTACCGGTTGATATATCCTGCTTCGTTGAAGGCCCCGGCCATCGGTGCATGCAAGGAAGAAATATAATAGTTCGAATAAAGATGCGAATGCAGAACCGTCACGTCACTAAACCCTATGATCCATTTAGGATTCTTCCTGAACTTCCGGAAGCTGATCTGATCGATGATACGACCGGTCCCATAACCACCTCTTCCGCAGAGAATGGCTTTTACCTCATCGTCATCAAGCATTGTCTGAAAATCGATCAATCGTTCTTCATCTGTGCCAGAGAAATAGGTGTCAGAATTGCCGCCAAGCGTTTTTCCTGTTTTCACTTTATAACCCCATTCTTCTTTCAATACACGGATACATTCGGCTGCTTTTTCGGCAGCCATATAACCAGCGGGGCAAACGATCCCGATCGTGTCTCCGGGTTGCAGGTAAGGAGGCGTTTTGATCATATCTTATCAGTTAAGGTGCATGCACCTGTTTGTACAATTAATTTATGCGGGATCCCGCATTTCAGGGCAAAGTTATCACGCTGATGGCCTACAGGAAAATCAAAACACACCGGGTATCTGTAATTCTTTACTTTCTCCATCACGATCTGCTGAAGATCTTTTCCAAACTCCTCACCCGGATCATCCTGTTTGATCTTAAAGCCTCCGATGATCAGGCCCGCAAGATTACGAAGTTTGCCGGTACGTTGCAGATTCCAGAACATGCGATCGATACTGTAAAGATATTCGCCCGTATCTTCTACAAAGAGGATCTTATTCTCAGTGCGAAGGTCTGAATCTGAGCCTGCCAGTGTTTCGAGGGTTTTCAGATTACCACCGGTAAGAATGCCAGTGGCGGTCCCTTCCCTGTTATGCGCATTCGGTACAACTGAATAGTCCATCCCTTCCCCGGATAATGCTTTGCGGATAGATCCGATCGTTTCTTTCTGGACGCTGTCTGCTTTCTCCCATATGTCCGGAAAACTGTTACACATTTTTGAGTGGATAGATGCGATGCCAAGATTTCGTTGTATATGTGAATGCAGCACGGTAATATCGCTGAAACCGATCATCCATTTTGGATGTGCACGGAACTGCTCCCATTTGAGGTGATCGACGATCCTGACGGAGCCGTAGCCACCTCGGGCGCACATGATCGCTTTTATTTCGCGGTCATTTAACATTTGCTGCATATCGGACAGTCTTTCCATATCGGTGCCGCCAAACGTTGCATCACGCCGGCCGATTGTTTTCCCGAGGCGGATCCGGTAACCCCAGCTTTCCATCAGCCGCACAGCCGGAAGCACTTCGGCGTGAGTGATGTAACCGGCCGGGGACGTTATGCCGATCAGGTCTCCTTTTTTCAGGTAGGGAGGAATGACGGATGCAGGTTGATCTGCCGGTTTCATAGCCGAAGCTGGCAGTACGGATGCGGCGAAAAGACTGGCGGAAGATGAGAGGAAATGTTTTCGATCCATTATTTAAAGTTAAGACGATTCCGTACTACCTGAATATCTGGTTAGCTTAAAAGGAACGCGGCGGAGCAATGATACGCGGAAGCGCGGCAAATACTCAGCGTCTCTGTAGCGATTTTCGCCGCGTCCGTTGCGTACCCTTGCGCCCGCCGCGTTCCTCCCAATGTCGTTAAGTTAAAGATTCTTCTTGTAGCAGATCGATGGCCGATGACCGATGGCCGATGCCGGATACTTGTGAATCGGGGCGATTTCGGTATTTTTGCAGGCTAAATGCACGGGATTGAAGCCCGTATTAAATTGTAATATGACGAATCCGAAAAGATACCTGATCACTTCCGCCCTTCCTTATGCCAATGGTTTGAAACATGTTGGCCACCTGGCGGGCGCTTATATACCTGCAGACATCTATGTTCGCTACCTGCGCGCTCAGCAAAGGGATGTGGTTTTTGTATGCGGTAGTGACGAACATGGAACAGCCATTCCCATCCAGGCGATGAAAGAAGGCACTACTCCGCAAGCGATCATCGACAAATACCATGAAGCAATGAAACAGGATTTTGAAGACCTGTCCATTTCCTTCGATATCTATCACCGCACGAGTTCGCCGCTTCATCACGAAACTGCCCGGGAATTCTTTACTAACCTGAACGACCGTGGCGAGCTGGAAAAGAAAGAGAGCGAACAATATTTTGATGAGCAGGCAAAGACTTTCCTTGCCGATCGTTATATCAAAGGCACCTGCCCAAACTGCGGTAATGAGAACGCATATGGCGATCAATGCGAGCGCTGCGGAAAATCATTAAGCCCAGACGAGCTGATCAACCCGGTCAGCACACTCAGCGGAAGCGCCCCTATCAAGAAAAAGACGACGCACTGGTACCTGCCTCTTGGTCAGCATGAAGATTTTCTGAAGAAGTGGATCCTGGAAGAACATAAAGAAGATTGGAGACCTACTGTAGTGGGTCAGTGTAAAAGCTGGATCGAAGGCGGCCTGCAGCCACGTGCTGTAACGCGCGATCTCGATTGGGGAGTGAAAGTCCCGCTTGCTGATGCAGAAGGAAAAGTACTGTATGTTTGGTTTGATGCACCGATCGGTTATATTAGCGCCACCAAGCAGTGGGCGATCGATAATAACAAGGACTGGAAACCTTATTGGCAGGATAAAGACACCAAACTGGTTCACTTTATCGGTAAAGACAATATCGTCTTCCATTGCATCATCTTCCCGGTGATGCTGAAATTGCACGGCGATATTCTGCCTGACAATGTACCGGCAAATGAATTCCTGAACCTTGAAGGAGATAAAATGAGCACCAGCCGCAACTGGAAGCTGGAAATGCGTGACTATATCAACGATTTTGTGAAGAAGGAAAATGGCGGTGGGGCAATGGTTGATGCACTACGGTTCTATCTCACACATATTGCGCCTGAAACCAAAGACAGTGAGTTTACCTGGAAAGGATTCCAGACGGCTTACAAAAGTGAATTGATGGACAAATTCGGCAACTTCGAAAACCGGACACTTGTGCTCATGCACAAGCTTTGCGGCGGAAAGGTTCCCGTATTCCATAATGAACTGATCGACGATGACGATAAGCAGCTGATCACCGATATCACCACCTGCAAAGACACCATTACTAAATTGCTGGAAGAATACAAATTCCGCGATGCTCTCGCAGAAGTGATCGACCTTGCAAAAAAAGGTAATCAGTACATGCAGAAAAAAGAACCGTGGATCGTTGCAAAACAATTGGAGACAAACCCGGAAGTACAGAAGCAGATTGACAACTGCCTGCATCTTTGTTTGCAGTTAACAGGCAACCTTGCAATCCTGATCAATCCATTTCTTCCTAACATCGCAAAAGCGATCATCCATAAACTCAAATTAGTTGACAGAGTTCTTGAGTGGAAAAATGCAGGCAGTATGAAGTTGCTCAGTGTGGGTTACAGTTTACGCGAACCCCAACTGCTTTTCCGTAAGCTGGAAGACGCAGAGATCAACGAACAAATTGAAAAACTAAAAGCAGGACTTATAAAAGCAGTGGAACCAGTTAAAGAACAACCGAAAGAAGAAGCGGCACCGAAAGCAGAGATCCAATATGATGACTTCGCAAAGATCGACCTGAAAGTGGGAACGATCACCGCCGCAGAAAAAGTACCAAAGGCAGATAAGCTGCTGAAACTTGAGGTCGATCTTGGTTTTGAAAAAAGAACGATCGTATCAGGGATCGCGCTGCACTTCGAACCATCTGCGATCGTCGGCAAACAGGTAGTGGTGGTAGCCAACCTTGCTCCTCGAAAAATGAGAGGAATCGAAAGCAATGGAATGATCCTGATGGCAGAAGAGAATGGCAAGCTCAAGTTTGTTAACCCGGATGAAACCACAGCTAACGGATCAGGGGTGAGCTGAGGATAAAATAAACAGTAAAAATTCAAAAGTAAAAACATGCGGCTGGCACTCTTCAGCAGTAGCCTTTTGCTTTTGAATTTTTGCTTTTTATAACAGTCCGGCAGCAATAATCTGTTCCGCTATCTGTTATTGACAAACTCAACCTCCCCGACATGTCAACAGTAGATCTTGTAAAAGCCTACATACACCGTCTTTGTGCAGAGATTGGCGTGGAGGCAGATAGTATCTTTAATCAAAGTACGGGAGCCTGGTATTTCTCGCAGAGAAGCTCTACGATCGAGGTGTTTCTCACCACTCAAAAAAATCCGCTGCAGGAACCGTCTGTTTACATCAGATGCATGTCACCTCTTTGTAATATTCCCACTGATATCACAAAGCAATTCTCATTGTACAAGACAGCCCTCGCCATAAATGCCAGTTATCTGGGTTACAAGATCACTGCCGATGAATCACGGGGGATCGTTTGCATTGTAACCGAACGAAATATTGTCGGATTGGACTATGCCGAAATGCTCGATCTTATCAATGATCTTGGCTTATGGGCAGAAAAACTTCAGCTTTTCTTCAACAGAGAGATCCTGGGGTATGCTAACTGAACGTTAAAATACTGATGCTGAAAAGAGTACTTCCCTCGCTTACAGCTTTTCTAATTTTTACTTTTGACTTTTTACTTGCTTCTGCCTTGCTCAAGGCGCTGAATTTCATTATATTCATTGCAAAATGTCCGCCCATTGACGGCAATTACCATATCCAGGAAACTTCTAAAGATCAGTGCAATCATTGTCGCCGTCATGGCGGGGATCTTGGTGAGCTTTCACTTCTGGTTTATTAGTCATGCCGAAGACCTTCTTGCAGATCTTGTAAAAAAACAATCCCACGGTAAGCTGGAACTGGAAGTTGAAAAGTTCCGGTTCAACTGGTTAAAGAAAAAGCTGGAACTGCGAAGGGCCGTTTTCTATACAACAAATGATTCGTCAGCGTCCCAGGGATACCGTATTGAAGTGGACCTGCTGCAACTTCGCCTGAAAAGTTTATACTCCGTTATAGCAGATAAGAAATTTCTGATCGATTCTCTGAAGCTGATCAATCCTACCATTACCGTAACAAATCTCAGGGTGCCAGACAGTACTGCGTCAGCCAACCGGGAACATGTTTCACTGGCGCAGGAAATGGGTAAAGTGTACAATTCGATCAGGGACGCCATGAAAGTGCTGGAAGTAGATCGCTTCGTGATCGGAAATGGACGGTTCGTACTTGTGAACAAAGTAAATCCATTACCAGATGCGAAACCGGTAGTGGTATCCAATATCCACCTGAGAGTAGATAATTTCAGGGTCGATAGCGCAGCAGGCTCCAGCCAACAGAAGATCCTTTTCAGCGATAACGTCGCATTGCAGACAACCAGCCAGGATATACACTTCCCGGATGGACGGCATCGCCTTAGCTTCCGGAACTTCCGCATCAACCTGCAGAATCGCCTTGCGGAATTCGACAGCTGCACCATTACGGCAAAAAAAGGGGACAGTGACAGCAGCTCATTTACCGTATTCTTCGATAAACTGAAAATGACCAATATCGATTTTGACACACTTTACCGTGCAGAAGTGATCAAAGCCGATTCTGTTTATTGCGTGAATCCACAGTTCCGGCTTAACATAAACCTGAAGGAAAAAGCATTGAATGCAGCTCCTAAACTTGATGAGATCTTATTGCAACTGGCGGGAAGCCTTCACCTGAAATATGCTGTGGTAGAAAATGGCTCTTTTGATATCAACATAAAAAGAAGGGGGCATCCAAGCTCATTTATATCTGATCATAACAATTTTGAAGTAGAAGGATTACGCGTCCATAGATCATCTCCAAAACCAGTCACTGTAGAGCGGTTTGCTATGGCGATCCGCAACTATGAAAATTTCCTGCGCGATAGCTCGCTGTCGATCCAGTTTGACAGTATTCTTCTATACAGTAACCGGGTAAGCCTTGCAAACTTTGTATTCCGGGAGTATAAAAGTGGAAATGCAAACAACCGTGTCGGAATGCCGCAGTTTGAATTGTACGGATTATCATGGGACGATCTTGTATTCAGCCGCAACGTAAAAGCGGAGCAGCTTGTTCTATATAAACCTGTGATCAATTACACCATTAAACCCAAAAATGGAAAAACAACGGATGTGTTTGGCGCATTTGAGGAAGTAAACCGGTTACTGCAACTCAATAATCTGAATATTATTGACGGGCAGGTCAATCTTGATTTTGCCAACAATGCTCATTTAAAACTCGAAAATGTCACAAGCTTTATATCAGCAAAACAACTGGTAAAGTCCAAAAATATCAGCAGCATTCGCTCTTCCGTCAATACACTTATGTTCACTGACGGACAATTTACAATGAATGACCTTAAGATTGATATCAGGAATGCTGTCCTGTCCAACAAAAGCAACGAGGTCCATGCCGGGTCAATTGTAATCAATCAAAAAAACAAACTGGACCTGCAGGCGAATAATATCCTTATTAGTTCAGTCGTGATGGATGAAGCTAAACGCCTTGTTACCATCAACGACGTAAAATGGAGTAGTGCAAATGTCAAAGTAAAAATGGGGAAGGCAAATTCTTCGAAGGAGTCACTGCCATTTGTGATCAATCGTATTAAAGGACAGAATACAAAAGTTGCTCTTCAATCCGGGCAGCAGGATGTTTCATTTTTCATTGAGGAAATTGAGGCGGACCAACTATCCAGCGAGGGAAACCGGTGGACAACGCAAAAGCTGAGTCTCACTGGCAATAAGCTCACCGCCAGGCAACACAATAATGTATTAAGCATCGAGCGGTTCAAACTGGCGGATGGCCTCCCTTCGAAATTGCAGTATGTTCAATACAGATTTCATTCGAACATGGATTCGATACTGGTTAAAATTCCTCAGATCAGTACCGTTGCGGATATCAGCGGTATAATTCAGGGACGACTTGATCTCCGATCGCTCGATATTACCGAGCCGGAAATACATGCACATTTTGCCAGCCGCGGAGAAGACGTTGATGAACCAGCACTAACTGCATGGCCGAAGATCCATGTTGAACAAATGAAAATGCAACATCCGCTGATCAATATAACCATGCACTCCCCAAAAGGCAACAGCAGGTTTGAATGGAAGGGCAAAGAGAATAACTACATTGAAGTGCTAAAGCTTGTTACGGACAGTAATGAAGTGCAGGGAATGAATGCCGGGAAAATTGCCTTTGTTCTGGATGGGCTGATCTTTACGAATCCGAAAGGAAAAACATTCAATACCGGGAGAGGCGCTGTTAATGCTTGGCTGGAAAATGTAAATATCCGTCGAAATGATGCCGGTACATGGGACTGGAAAGGAAAACTCGGCAACCTGGCCGCTAATCATTTTACATTCGATAGCCTTGATAAACTGGGTGGACGTCTTGAAATAGAATCTGCCAGGCTTAGTAATCTTTATATCAGCTCGTCATTACTATTGAACATGTATGAACTGGTAAAAAGAAACACATCTTTCACATTGAAAGAAACGACAGGTAGTTATCAGAACAAACAGAACAGGTTTACCTGGAACAATATGCGGTTTGATAAGACAACGCACCAGTTGGAGCTGGATTCATTCGCCTATATTCCGATGCTGACGCAGGAGGAGTTTATGCGAAGCCATACTTATCAGAAAGATTACGCCAAACTGAAAACAGGGCCTGTTTCCATTGGACGCGTGAATCTTGAGCGTTATCTGAAAGATACCATTGTGGATCTTGGCACCATCACCATTAATGATGTAGTGATGGAAGATTTCCGCGACAAGAGAATGCCTCCTCAGCCGGGCGTGATCAAGCCTTTGCCGGTAAAGCACCTTGCAAAATTACCTGTGCGCCTGAACGTTGATTCAGTTCAACTGAATAACGCCAATATCAGGTACGGAGAGTACAACGACAAAACACAGGCGGCTGGCTGGATCCATGTGAATAGACTGAATGCGCTTCTTACCAATGTGCGGAACCATGGAACAACCATCACCGACAGCATGGCCATCAACGCAACGGCATTTCTTGAAGATTCCCTTTTTACGGCATTACAGGTAAAAGGATCGTATACCGATAAATTACAGGGATTCGAGATGAAAGTCCAAATGGGGAAAGCAGATCTTCGTGTATTGAATGATGCAGTTGGCCCATTGGCTGGCGCCAGCCTTAAATCAGGAATGCTAGACACGATGACGATGCTGGTGAAAGGAAATGACAACGTTGCCTATGGAGAAATGCTGATGGTCTACCATGATCTTAAAGTTAGCATTGCCGGTAAACCGCAACAGGAAAAGAGATCGTTCTTTAAAGGTGTGATCAATTCCATTGTGAATACGGTTCTTAAAAATAAAAATACTGATCGGAAGGGGATTGTTTTCTTTGTCCGTTTCCAGGACAGATCAGCGCTGAACTACCTTGTAAAAATCACATTGAGTGGCGTCGGCAGCAGCGCGGGGCTCGGTAAAAACAAGCGGCAACTGAAACGGTACCTCCGACGCGAAGCAAAAGCTGGCCGCATCACGCAAAAATAACTTCCAGAACAGCTTCCAATTATAATTAAATACCGCTGGTATCGGAACAAAAAAAGATTTATCTTCGAACTATAAAATAGTTGTTTAGCTAACTAATTTTAATCTACGCTATATGAACAGGATTATCAAGAAAGTGGCTGTATTGGGTAGTGGAGTAATGGGTTCAAGAATCGCCTGCCATTTTGCAGGTGTAGGCATTCAGGTCATATTACTTGACATGATTCCGAAAGAAGCGGCAGAAAGCACAAAGCCTGCTGAAAGAAATAAGCTTGTCAATGATGCATTGACGGCTGCGATCAAAAGCAATCCTTCTCCTGTTTACCATAAAGATGTGGTAAAGAAAATAACCACCGGAAACTTCGACGATAACATGAAGGATATTGCTTCATGCGACTGGATCATTGAGGTGGTGGTTGAACGGCTGGACATTAAGAAACTGATCTATGATAAAGTAGAACAGTTCCGTAAGCAGGGAACATTGGTCACCTCCAACACTTCCGGCATACCGATCCACCTGATGGCCGAAGGACGCAGCGATGATTTTAAAAAACATTTCTGTGGTACACACTTCTTTAATCCACCGCGTTATCTGCGTTTGCTGGAGATCATCCCCACGCCACATACAGACCAGGATGTGATCGATTTCCTGATGCATTATGGTGATCTGATCCTGGGTAAAACCACCGTGCTTTGTAAGGACACACCTGCATTCATTGCAAACAGGATCGGGGTCTATGGCATCATGGCCATTTTTGGATTGGTAGATAAACTGGGCCTGACGATCGATGAAGTGGATTCACTGACCGGGCCGGTTATTGGACGCCCCAAATCCGCTACATTCCGGACGGCTGATGTTGTGGGTATAGACACATTGGTGAAAGTGGCAAAAGGCGTACATGATAATTGTCCTGATGATGAAGCAAAAGAGTCATTTGTGATCCCTGCATGGTTAAATAAAATGGTGGAGAACAATTGGCTTGGAGATAAAACAGGTCAGGGATTTTTCTCCAAACGCAAAGGAGAGAAAGGAGAAAAGGAGATCTACACGCTGGATCTGAAAACATTTGAATATAAGCCAAGAGCGAAATCGAAGTTTGCTTCACTGGAAGCTGCGAAACCAGTGGATGATCTTCAGCAACGGTTGAAGATGCTGGTTGGCAGTCCGGATAAAGCGGGCGAGTTCTACCGCCATTTCCATTACGGACTTTTTGCTTATATCTCTCACCGCATTCCTGAGATCAGTGACGAGCTTTACCGCGTGGATGATGCGATGATGGCGGGCTTTGGCTGGGAGATCGGCGCATTTGAAAGCTGGGATGTACTGGGTGTTGAGAAGACAGTGAAAGGGATGAAAGATGCGGGCTATCAACCAGCAAAATGGGTGGAGGAGATGCTCGCTGCCGGAAATAAATCTTTCTTTAAAATAGAGAATGGAAGGAAGCTAAGTTACGATCCCGCATCGAAAACATACAAGGCTATTCCGGGCGGAGAGTCGTTCATTATCATGAGCAACTTCCAGGATAAGATCGTTTGGAAGAATGCAAGCTGTAAGTTGTATGATCTTGGCGATGATGTGCTCGGTTTACAATGGGCCACCAAGATGGGAAGCATTGGAGGAGATGTGCTTTCCGGTATCCAGACGGCGATCGAAAAAGCAGAGAAGTCTGCAAAAGGGCTTGTGATCGGGAATGAAGGCCCGAACTTTTCTGCTGGTGCAAACGTGGGTATGATCTTTATGCTGGCAATAGAACAGGAATATGACGAGTTGGATATGGCCATCCGTCTTTTCCAGAACACGATGATGCGCGCACGTTATTCAGCAATACCCGTTGTGGTTGCACCACATGGCCTGGCATTGGGTGGGGCATGCGAGCTGAGCCTTCATGCAGACAAGGTTTGTCCGGCTGCGGAAACTTATACAGGTCTTGTTGAGCTTGGCGTTGGACTGATCCCAGGCGGTGGCGGAACGAAAGAATTTGTATTGCGCGCTTCCGATGAAATGCATGAAGACGAGCCCGAAACGATCACATTGAAGAATCGCTTCCTGACGATTGCGACGGCGAAAGTAGCAACGTCTGCTGCTGAAGGATTCAACATTGGCGTATACCGTAAAGGGCTTGATGAAGTGGTGGTAAACCAGGGAAGACGGATCTTTGAAGCGAAAAAATCGGTGATAGAAATATACGATAGCGGCTATACAGCTCCTGTTCAGCGTAAGGATGTAAAAGTGCTGGGACGCTCCGCTCTTGGCGCATTGTATGCCGGTATCAACGGAATGTGGCGTGCCAACTATGCTACAGATCATGACTCGCTTGTTGCGAAGAAGCTTGCTTATGTGATGTGCGGAGGAGATCTGAGTGAGCCAACATTGGTTACAGAACAATATCTGCTCGACCTGGAAAGAGAAGCATTCCTTTCTCTATGTGGTGAGAAGAAAACGCTGGAGAGAATACAGAGTGTACTAAAGAGTGGCAAGCCTGTGAGAAATTAATACGATCAGTATAGAATTATTCTAACCGTCCTTACCATTTAACGGGTAAGGACGGTTAGCATCGGAAGAGTTCGAAGTTTCCGCTTATCAGTAATTGCATCAATAAGGTCACATATCCCGTTAAAGCAAGATCATGGGGCAGGCAGAGTTGGTACATACGGAGCTGATCATCCATTCAAACATCATCACGTATGGTAATGCGGCAGATGAGGCGATTACGGCCTCGATCCGCAAAGAGATCGAAGACATGTGGAATGCACCCAACGCTACGGTGCGTGTAAAGAACACGAACTATCGTGTCATCTTCCGGATCTCGGCATCTTACCACCCGGATCTAATTCCTGAAGAAATTTTTGAAAATACCGATCCTCTTAACAACTACTTCCGGATTGAAGAGTTTGCCATAGGCAATATTTCTTTCGTCGATGGATTGAACTGCAACACGGGTTATTTCAAAAGAGACAATCTGCAGGATGGCTCAACCACGGCCGCGCATGAATATGGCCATACGATCGGACTGGATCACCCTACTCTTCTTGATATACGGGGCCAGGGAAAACCCGGAATAATGTATCCCCGGGGATCTATTGTTGATGCCGCTTACCAATACAATCCGGCTGCCAGAGCGGGAGATAATACCAATGGAGGCACCATGAACCCGCGTAACCGGGAGGTGACCGAAAATGATATCCGGCTGATAAAGCTGCACCGCCTCAACTGGAAAAACAACCAGGCCAGGGTTGGAGAATTCTCCAGTATCTGGCATCCCGACCATGCTACGCTGCGATAAAGTATCCCGTAAAAAAGCCGGGTATCATCCATTAAAGCCGTTATTATATTTTCATCATTTTCTAAGGGTGGGCTGTATTCAACTTCAGTACCTTCCCGATTATCCCATAACTAAACCTGAAGAGCAGGTTCAAATTTTTTCTATGAATAAGCAATTATTTGTGGCAGCTATGCTGGCTACCAGCGTAACTGCATTCGCCCAGCCAAGACTGCCTGATAACTATCACTGGCAGAAGCTTGAGAATGGACTGGAAGTAGTAGTGATCGAGAACCACAAAGTACCACTTGCGACGATCGAGATCGCAGTGAAGAACGGCGCCTATACAGAAGGCCCTGAATACAGCGGGCTTTCCCACCTCTTCGAACACATGTTCTTTAAAGCTAATAAAGACTATCCCGACCAGGAGAAATTCATCAAACGGACCGAAGAACTGGGAATGATCTGGAATGGTACCACCAGTGATGAGCGCGTAAACTACTTTTTTACGTTTGACAAGGACAGCCTTACCGCGGGTTTGAAATTCATGAACGCTGCGATCCGTTTTCCGATCTATCGTACGGAAGACATGCAAAAGGAAAGACCGGTGGTGGATGGTGAATTCCAACGGGCCGAAAGCGATCCCGGATTCCAGCTTGGATACAGTGTAGGCAAGAAAGTCTGGGGGGATCTTTTCACCAGAAAAAATCCGATCGGCGATCATGATGTGATCAACACGGCTACACCTGAGAAAATGATGATCATTAAGGATAAATACTATCACCCAAACAATTCCCTCCTTGTAATTGCCGGTGACGTAAATCCCAAAGATGTATTTGCGAAAGCAAAAGCCATCTTTGGCGATTGGAAAAACAGTGGTTTCAATCCGCATGAGAAATATCCTATCCCTGAATTCAAACCGATCGAAAAAACAGAATACGTGATCAAGGAATCTCCTATTGCGCAAACTCCTTACGTTATGTACATGTGGCAGGGACCTGATACCAGAAATGATTCAATCGGTACACTTGCCGCGGATGTATTCTCGACGATCATGGGATTGAACTCATCAAAATGGCAACAGGCGCTTGTTGATAAAGGCATCGCCAGCTATGCCGGCATTTCGTATCAGACAGCATCGCATGTAGGCCCTATCTCTATTTTTGCAGTGCCAAACCCCGGCAACCTGAAAGAATTCAGTGCTGAAGTAAATAGCCAGATAACTCATTTTGCAGACGATAATTACTTCAGCGATGAGCAACTGCAAACAGCGAAAGATATTCTTCGCCGTAATTTTATCCGGGGTAAAGAAAAGCCATCAGCGCTTGCAAGTTCTCTTACATTCTGGTGGTGCAGTGCATCGTTTGACTATTATACCGATTATATCAAGGCATTGAACAATATTTCCCGTGCAGACATTCAGACCTATCTGAAAAAATATATGATCGGCAAACCATTTGTAGCAGGAATGATCATCAATGAAGACATGAACAAGCAACTGAAGCCGGCAGAATTCTTCAAAAACTAACTTTCAATTCCAGCTTAAATTAAAATTATTCGGATGAAAAAGATACTTCAATATACATACGTCCTGCTGGCGATGGTTGCACCATTTGCAGCTTCAGCACAGCAGGCTAAGCCTTATGACATGATGGTCAATGGCGTAAAAGTGATCGTACAGCCAAGCGGCAATGACATCGTGGTAATTCAGACCGTGGTCAAAGGCGGTGTACAAAACTATCCTGCAGACAAGGCGGGTATAGAAAATCTGGCACTTACCGCTCTTACAGAGTGCGGCACGTTGAAAGACGATAAGAACAGCTTTAAAGATAAACTCGATAAAGTAAGTGCTTATGTAAGTGGTGGCTCAAGCATGGATTATGGTTCCTTCAATCTTAATTGCATCAAGAGTGATCTCGACGCGGTATGGCCGCTCTATGTAGATGCATTAACTGTTCCAAAGTTTGATGCAAAAGAGTTTGAGCGTATAAAGCAGGATGCGATCAACAATATCCGTTCAACCGAATCGAGCCCGGATAATGCGATCAATAAACTTGCAAAGCAAACAGCTTTTGCCGGTACCAGCTATGCAAAAGAGCCAAGAGGAACAGTTGCAACGATCACTGCACTTACACAGGCTGAAACAAAGAAATACTGGGAATCCACCTTTACGAAATCACGTATCGTGATCATTGTTGTTGCCGATCTGGATAAAGCTTCTATCGAAGCCAAAGTAAAAGAATTGCTGGCAAAAGTTCCTGCTGGTGCGGCATTTGCAGGTCAGAAGAAAAACTATACCCCGGCAGCAAATACTTTCAAAGCAGAAGAAAGAGCGAATGCAACAAACTATGTAAGAGGTATTGCCAGCGGTCCGCTGCCGGGCACTCCGGACTATACCGCCTTTTCACTTGCGATGAGTATCTTTGCAAGCAAGCACTTCCTTGAAGTGCGCAGCAAGCATGGGTTGTCTTATGCACCGCAGGCCTGGTTCAATGGCGGTAACACATCGTATGCCTCTCTTTCTGTTACGACCACGGAGCCCGACAAATATATTGCTGTCGCACGCGGCCTGATCGACAAGATCAAAAAAGATGGCTTTACTGCCGATGAATTAAAAAATGAAAAAACAGGCTTCCTCACCGGCATTTACTACCGTAATGAGACCAACGAAGCGCAAGCTTCATCGATGGCGGCAAACGAAGTTTTACATGGCGACTGGAAAAGATCTATCACGATCAAAGAAGCTGTTGACAAAGTAACCTTGCAACAGCTGAACGCAGCATTCAATAAGTACATGAACAATATCACGTGGGTATACCAGGGTGATCCTAAAAAAGTGACTGCGACGATGTATACGCAGAAAGAAACACCGGCGATGCCTGCGGAGAAGAAAGCTTTCTAAATTATAAACAGGTGTAGGTCTACCGATGATCTACCCGGTTGTTCAGCAAAAACGCAGATATTACTCAATTATCAGAGTATTATCTGCGTTTCTGCTTTTTGTATGAGTTCAGGTCAGCGGGGCCTCTAAGCCGGCTTATTTCAAAGAAGGCAATGCGGCGTCTATTGTCGGATACTGATAGGTGAAATCAGTTAGATGAACTTTTACGCAGCTCACTGTCGCACTTTTTAATACTTCAATACTCATTTCTCCCAATGCCATCTTGAGTACAAATGCAGGTACATGCATCGGCACATAAAAGCTCCCTTTAAGCTCTTTAGCGAGCTTTGTAACAAGCTCACTATTTGATACAGGTTTCGGAGCCACTGCATTGTAGATCCCCTCAAGACTTGCATGCTCAATAAATCGTATGTAGAGCCGGACAAGATCTTCAATATGTATCCAGCTGATCATTTGTTTTCCGCTGCCGAGTATTGCGGCTACGCCAAACTTTACCGGCTTTCTGAATTCTTTGAGCGCACCTCCTTCCTTGCTCAATACGATCCCGGTGCGAAGTATCACCAGTCGTTTGCCAAGTTGCTTCAACGGTGTCACGCTTTCTTCCCATTTTAAACAGGTTTCGCCAAGAAAGCCAGTGTCTGGTTTATCTTCTTCGATGAATGGGCGGGGGTTGGGTATTAAAGGATCCGGGCCATACCATCCGATCGCTGAGGAGCTGATCACCGATTGCACATTGTTTTTATTTTCCTTCAATACCTTAACGAGCAGTTGCCCGCTTTTCACCCGGCTATCGACAATCTCTTTTTTCCTGCTTTCGGTCCATCTTTTATCGGCAACTCCAGCGCCGGCAAGATGAACGATGTGATCCGCGGCAGCCAGCGCTGCCTGGTCAATTTGTTGTTTATCCAGGTTCCAATGAGCGTAACGGATCTTTTCTTCGGGCTTGTGAGCCGATGGATCTCTTGTTAAAATGATCACATCGTAGCCGTTTTTCACCAATGATGCAGAGAGTGCTTTGCCGATCAGCCCGGTCCCTCCCGTGATAAGAATCGTTGCCATAACCCGTCTTTAAGTTTTTGATGGAGTTGATAATGATTTCAACACAAATGCCGTGCTACAACGAGGCCTATCCCGGTGGTCAATTCTAAGATACAGGGATCAGTTGACATCCGGAGAAATGCGTATTTTAGTCAGCACGTACAAACCGTTCTTCACATGAAAAAGAATATGATTCTCAAAGCTAAGCAAGCCAGCCTTATTATACTGGTGGTTTTTTGTAATATTTATGCATCTGGTCAAAAGACCCCGGCCACACGGTCCGGCAACCCCTTATTTCCTGGCTGGTATGCGGATCCCGAAGGTGTGATCTTTGACAAAACCTACTGGATCTATCCTACGTATTCGGCGCCTTATAACAAGCAGGTGTTCCTGGATGCTTTTTCTTCTACAGACCTTGTTACATGGAAAAAGCATCCCCGCATTGTTGACACCGCTTCTATCAAGTGGGCCTGGCGGGCGATGTGGGCTCCATCCATTGTAAAAAAAGATAAAAAGTATTTCCTGTTCTTTGGTGCAAACGATATCCAGCATGATTCAGCAAAAGGCGGTATCGGCGTGGCAGTTGCGGATAAACCCGAAGGCCCCTTTAAAGATCATCTGGGAAAACCGTTGATCGATAAGTTTCACAATGGAGCCCAACCGATCGATCAATTTGCATTCAAAGATAAAGACGGACAATACTATCTCTTCTATGGAGGATGGAGACATTGTAATGTGGCGAAACTAAACAACGATTTCACCGGCTTTGTTCCTTTTGAAGACGGAACAATATTCAAAGAGATCACTCCCAAAGGATATGTTGAAGGACCATTTATGTTTATCCGTAATGGCAAATATTATTTCATGTGGTCGGAAGGTGGCTGGACCGGCCCCGATTACAGTGTGGCTTATGCCATTGCAGATTCTCCATTTGGGCCCTTTGAGCGCGTTGGCACCATACTGCAGCAGGATTTCTCGATCGCTAATGGTGCAGGGCATAATTCCGTGATCCATGATGAAAAGAAAGATAAATGGTACATCATCTACCATCGCCGGCCATTGACAGAAAAAGACGGCAACTCAAGGGAAACTTGTATAGAAATAATGGACTTTGATGAAAAAGGATTGATCAAACCTGTGATCATCACCAGGGAGGGCGTCTCTTCAAATAAATTGAGATGATAGACTGTCAACAACGGATGAGAACGATAAGAGATTCTGGTTTCTTACATAAGGGTATTGAATATTGGGATGGCGTTTGAAGATCATGGTGCTCCATCGTATAGAGTCTTTCTTAGGCAGATAGCTTAAACCCCAGGTAATTTAACGATAGAAATCCCGCTTTCAATTTGTATATTCATCTTCAAAATCAATTAGTCTTATGAATTTCTTTGATCGCCTGTCAAATGGCTGGACGATGGCCATGAACAGTTTTAAAGTTTTGAAAGAAAATAAACAACTGATCATCTTTCCTATCCTTTCGGGCATCTCACTGATATTGGTGATCGGCTCATTCTTCACCGGGATCCTTGCTGCAAATGGCTGGGATATAGACAACATGGAAACGGAAAATCCTTTTGTGATCTACGGGACCATTTTCCTGTTTTATATCGTGAACTATTTCGTGATCGTGTTTTTCAATATGGCATTGGTTCATTGCACAAGATTGTATTTCCGGGGAGAAGAAGTTACGGTCCGGGCAGGGTTGCAATTCAGCTTTAGTCGTATCGGCGCGATCTTTTCCTGGGCGATATTTGCGGCAGTCGTTGGAACGATCCTCAAAGCTATCCAGGAAAATTCCGGGGTTGTTGGAAAAGTGATCACAGGGATTATCGGTATTGTTTGGGGAATTGCAACGTTCTTTGTTGTACCGATCATCGCATATGAAAATGTCGGCCCACTGGAAGCCTTCAAGCGTTCATCTAAAATGATGAAAGAGAAATGGGGGCAGAGCCTTGGCGCAACATTCAGTTTCGGATTGATACAAATTATCGGCATACTCATCGT
Source organism: Terrimonas ginsenosidimutans (assembly GCF_022012415.1). GTDB lineage: Bacteria > Bacteroidota > Bacteroidia > Chitinophagales > Chitinophagaceae > Terrimonas_A > Terrimonas_A ginsenosidimutans. Next base: position 193,116 of record NZ_JAKLTR010000013.1, on the reverse strand, counting down.
AGCAATACCTCTTTACCTGGTCGGATCGCTGATCCATCCTGCTGTGGGTATTGTATTTGCATCACTGGGTGCGTTTGCAGTGGTGGCGATTATCAGTGCCGCTGAAGTGATCTTCATCAGTGCAGTTTACCACAATATCAACGGAGATCCGGTAGCGCATTTCAATCAGCAGGCCATCGACAACCTGTTTGTTCACAAAGACTAAGATCAATTTACTTTACTGGAACGGCAACCTGAGATCAGGTTGCCGTTCTCTATTTGAATAATCGCCGCTTATCCTCTGTTTACCAGAACGCTTACTATTTTATTTTGAAAAGCGCCATAAACCACTATCTTCAGATCACAATCTCAGACTTATGAGTTCCATTCTCAGTATTGACAAAATATCCAAATTTTACGGGCCGATCAAGGCGCTGGATAATGTTTCATTTGAGGTACCGCAGGGAAGTGTGTTCGGCATCCTGGGCCCAAACGGCAGTGGCAAAACCACGTTGCTGGGTATAGTGATGGACATTTTAAAAGCCAGCTCGGGTACCTTTCTATGGAATGGGCAACCCGGATCGGAGGTGATCCGTCAGCGGATCGGCACCCTGCTTGAAACCCCAAACTTCTATCATTATCTCAGCGGCGAAAAGAACCTTGCTATTGCGGCTGAGATCAAACAGAGAGGGAAGGAAGATATTGCACGCGTTCTTGAAATCGTGAACCTCACACAAAGAAAGCATTCGAAATTCAGCACCTATTCTCTCGGTATGAAGCAACGTCTCGCGATTGCTTCCGCGCTTCTGGGGAATCCGGATATACTGGTATTTGATGAGCCGACAAATGGCCTTGATCCGGCTGGTATAGCCGAGATCAGAACGCTGATCAAAGAGCTGAGCGGGCAGGGCAAGACCATCATTATGGCAAGCCATATCCTTGATGAAGTGGAGAAAGTATGTACGCATGTCGCGATCATCCAGAAAGGGCATATGAAAGCGGTCGGAAGCGTACGCGAGATCCTGGATTCAAGAGGCGGTCAGCAAATAACTGTACTTGAAGTAGGCTCGGACGATCTTGCGACTCTCGATAATATTGCAAGGCTGATGCCCGGAATCACAGCGGTACAATCGATCGAAGGCTATCTGCAGGTAACCTGTGAAGAACAGGTTACAGCTTCCCAATTCAATAAATACTGTTTCGAAAAAGGAGTAGTGCTAAACCGATTGAATACGAAACGTAAATCACTCGAAGCAACCTTCCTCGAAATTACCGGTACAAAAAGCGAACGTTAACTGATATCAATAAACTTATTTTATGTTACACCTTTTAAAGATCGAATGGCTGAAAGTAAAAAACTATCGTGCCTTCTGGGTGTTCTCCATATTGTATTTAGCCAGCATCTTCCTTGTGAATTATATCGCCTGGAGTGTGGTTGAAAGAACTCAATCTCAAGCGCCTGCCGCGTCAATGGTACTTGGCAGCCCATTTGCTTTCCCCAAAGTATGGCAGACGGTTGGATGGTTCAGTAGCTGGTTGCTTTATTTCCCCGGTATGATCATCATTATGCTGATGGTAAATGAATTCAATTTCAAAACGCACAGGCAGAATGTTATTGATGGCTGGAGCAGGAAGCAATTTATCGGTGTCAAAATTGCAATTGTTGTATTGTTCTCTGTATTGATAACTGTACTCAATGCCATCACTTCCATATTTTTTGGCAGCTTATCCGGAGGCGGTTTCAGTTTTGAGGGGATGGAATACCTGATATACATATTCTTTCAATCACTCGCCTACCTGTTCCTTGCATTGATGCTTGCAGTATTGTTCCGTCGCAGCGGATTAGCCATAATTATTTTCTTTCTCTATGGCCTGATATTCGAATGGCTGATCTGCGGATTACTGACCTTCCAGGCAAAGGCAACTCCTTTCAGTTATTTCCTTCCATTGCAAACAACAGACGTTCTTATACCGATCCCATTTGGAGAGAAGGTCTTCTACCCCGATGCACCTTCAGCAATCGCCCTGATCATTGGCGTACTGGCATATATTACGCTCTACGTGTTCTTTGCCAGGAAGAAGTTTCTTGTGGATGATCTCTAGAATATAGTTTAAGATCTTGATCCCTTAAGGGTTTAAAGGTTCATCGACTGGACTTTTAAACCCTTAAGTATTATATACAGGTATCATTAAATTTCTACCAGTCAGCAGGTGTTCCCGATATGCTCAGCCAAGTAATTTAACAGTCTACCATTAAAAGCTTATTCGCTTTTACCACTTTTTCGTTTCGCTATTTCCCCTTGATCTTTAGATCAGGTGCATTTTTTTGGGGGGGGGATGAGTTCTTCAGCATTTGTTACTGGTCGTCTATTCACCCTCATACTTCCGTTATTTTCCCGGGAGATCCTGTGTTTTTCCCATGGATTCCCTTTTGCATAAAGCGATATTTACAACAGAGAAATTTCTTAGTCACCGTCATTTTCAGGACTGGTGGAGGAGGGCAGTCCTGAAAAGGGCGGTGCGTTTTTTTTATTGCATCTATGATCAAAAAAAGGAAGAATGAGATAGGAAATGTGGAATGATACAATTGAAAAGTGGGCGACGACAGTCAAACGCAGCAATGCGGTTGCTGTGGTATGCCCATTTCTGGCCGGCGCGCGCGGCGGTGAATGGATCAGCGCGCGCATGCGGCTGGATCAGCGCGCGACGGGAATAGTAACCCGCACCCGGGCAAGGCATAGACACCCGGATTCTACTATATCTCCGAAGCCTCTCGAACCTGGGAAACCTCGGAAACCTTTGGAACCTATGAAACCTCTAGAACCTCCAGAAAGCTAATAACAATTACAAAGAGAAGGAATATGAATAGATAAAGAGGGAAAGATAAGATACCGATATTAGTCTGTTGCAAGACAGACAAGAATTGCAACAGCGCATGAACGCAATGCAATCCCTCGCTAACCTTAGTAACGACTCTAAAACCCTTCGGCTACGCATGGGGCAAGGAAGAACTCCCGCGGCTCCTAGCCAGGGATTAGGGGCATGCTATCTAAATAAAAACAAAACCCCTGGCGAAAACGCCAGGGGAACAACTAAAAACACGTTCCTTACGTTGGCTTCATTGGGAACGAAAGAGGAACACGGTCATGCCTTTTCCCTCTTTCTTCCCCTTAGCCTTTAGTCGGGTTTTTTCCCTTCTAAAAACGTATTGATCGTGCTGATCTGAGTCTGGTTATTATGATCTTTCTTTACTTCGTAACTGCTATAGAAATTCTCGATCTGCGAAGTACTGTTGTATAATTCCATGTTGCGGCGGATATAAGCCGGCACCGTTTCAAATTCATTGTTTGGATCAGCAGCATTTACGTTGAAAGATAAGTTGCGTAATTTATGCAGTCTCTCTGCCGCTTTGCGCTTCTGATCTTCCGCTTCATCAAACATAGCGGCCTCTTCCGCCTGGGAAGAATTCGGCTGCTGATTATGATGGGTGACTGAAATATCACCAGTTGGAGTATCACTTCTTTCAACCAGCTGCATCTGAATTTCATCGTCATCCTTCGCAGTAATAGCTGGAGGAGGAACTGGTTTTTCAGGTGCAGGAATGGAAGGCGGCATCTCTTTCTTTGCCTCTGCATAAATATTGGAAGGCCGGGACAAATATCCACCTGAAGTGCCGGATGTCGATCCAGCTTTATTTGCAGGCACCTCTGTTTTCTTAAACGGAGACCCGGAAGACTCCTCATGGTTTATCGCTGATGCTTGCGGCTTCGGCTGGTTTACAGAAAACAAAACCTCCTGCTGCACAGGCTGTGTTTTTTTCTCTGTCGAATTCTTACCGGTATTATTACTTGATACTTCTGCAGCTTTTGAACTCTTCTCAGCCGGAAGCTTCCCGCCAAACAGGTCAAAATGGACTGCGGGTTCATCTTCCCGCGCGAATTCAGGCTCTACCATATCATTCAGGGCAGGCATTGGAACTTCCTGAAGAGTTTGATCACCTACCAGTTTAGGAGCAAGCGGATCCATCATTTCCTCTTCCGCTTTCACCTCCGGTTCTTTTTTCAGTACTGGTTTTGCGCCAAGTTCCAATACGATCTTATCTTCCTTCTTCGGCTCAGCTTTTTTTGAAACTGGCATTGTGAAAGGATCTTTATATTCAAAGCCAGTTGCAATCAAGGTGATACCAAGTTTATCCCCAAGAGATGCATCATAGCCAAGCCCCATGATCACATCAGTACCTTCACCTGCCTGGCTAACCAGGTGTGTTTGAATGATATCAACTTCATCCATCGTGAATTCATGATCTCCTTCAGCGGAGTTGATATTGATCAGTATCCATTTTGCACCTTTGATATCGTTATCGTTCAGCAATGGAGAGTTCAATGCCTCTTCAATCGCTCTGTGTGCACGGCCTTCGCCCGAAACCGCCGCGCTCCCAAGGATCGCTACTCCACCGTTACGCATTACTGTACATACATCGGCAAAGTCAACGTTGATCTGGCCGGTACTGTTGATCACATCCGTAATACACTTGGCTGCAGTAGCCAGTACATTATCTGCACGCTCAAAAGCTTCGCGCATTTTGAGGTTACCAAACTGGTGACGAAGTTTGTCATTGCTGATCACCAACAGGGTATCAACATACTGCTTCATTGTTTTAATTCCTTCTTCGGCCTGTAGCTGGCGCTTCTTTCCCTCATAAGAGAACGGCGTAGTCACAATACCCACGGTAAGGATCCCAAGGTCTTTACAGATCTTGGAAATGATTGGCGCGCCACCGGTGCCGGTTCCACCACCCATACCCGCAGTGATGAAAGCCATTTTGGTGTTCACTTCCAGGATGCCCTTCAATTCTTCCAGTGACTCCTCTGTCGCCTGACGGCCAATATCCGGATTTGCACCTGCACCCAATCCCTGTGTCAGGTGTGGCCCTAACTGAACACGGTTTGGAATTCCGCTATTGGACAATGCCTGCGCATCAGTATTACATATTATAAAATTGACGCCATCTATCTGCTGTTTAAACATGTGGTTAACTGCGTTACCACCACCTCCACCCACACCAATTACCTTGATGATGGATGATTTTTCTTTTGGCAAATCAAAATGTATCATTCGCTTCGTTTTAAATGGGTTAGTTTCTCGAAGTAAAAAGTCAAAATTAAAAAGTAACCCCGCCCTCATATTGAAAGGATTTTCTATTTGTAAGCGGGGTGGATTTTTACTTTTTTAAAGGTGTTTGTCTTCTTCCTCTTTGAAAAGATCTATAATACCGTCTTTGAATTTGCCCCAGAAATTGCTGAGCCCGCGACGCTGACGTCCGCTGGTCTGCATTTCGTTCTCTTCCTCTTCTTCAAATACTTCTGGCACTTCAACCGGTTCTTCATTCTTCTTGAGATTTTCGGGTACTTCTACACGGCGATACTCGCGCTCAAACTGTTTACGGTTCTGTTCGTAATCATCATACCCTTTCAGAATAAGTCCGATACAGGTTGAATATGTCGGCTTTGCAAGCTCTTCAATATGACCTGCAGCCAGGTGTTCATTAGGGAACCCGATCCTTGCTGGCAAACCTGTTACATATTCTGTGAGCTGGATCAAATGACGCAATTGAGATCCACCACCAGTCAGTACCACACCGCCATTCAATGCTTTGTTATCAAGGCCTACCTGTTTCAGATGATAAGTCACAAAATCCATGATCTCACTCATTCTCGCCTGGATGATATTAGCCAGGTTCTTCACACTGATCTCTTTCGCCGGCATACCACGTAAACCCGGGATAGTGATATATGCGTTTGCTTTTGCTTCATTCGCCAATGCGCTACCAAACTGAACTTTCATCTGTTCTGCCTGCGTTTTCAATACACCAAGACCGGTTTTGATATCATTGGTAATATTTTCACCCGCGAATGGGATCACAGCAGTATGTTTCAGGATACCTTCATAGAACACAGCAAGGTCTGTTGTACCACCGCCGATATCAACGATCGCCACACCCGCTTCAAGATCTTCCTGGCACATTACCGCAGAGGATGAAGCCAATGGTTGCAACACGAGATCTTTGGTGAATAAGCCGGATTTCTCTACGCTGCGGTTGATATTACGGATCGCATTCTTATCTCCCGTGATGATGTGAAAGTTTGCTCCAATTTTCACGCCACCATAGCCAATCGGGTTAGGAATGTTCTGGAAATTATCAACAGTAAACTCCTGAGGGATCACGTCGATGATCTGGTCACCTGCAGGGATATATGTTTTATACTGATCGCCGATCAGTTGTTCTATCTCACGTTGAGATATTTCTTCGTCAGTTGACTGACGAACGATATCTCCGCGTGTCTGTAAGCTTTTTATATGATGGCCTGCAATACCCACGTATACCTCTTTGATATCAAGGTTAGGGTTTGACGCAAAGCAATTGTCCAGCGCAGTACGGATCGCTTTGATCGTTTCATCGATGTTTAAAACCTGTCCATGCTTCACGCCATTGGAGTTGGCTTTGCCAAAGCCAAGGATCTCCAGCTTGCCAAACTCGTTCTTGCGTCCGGCTATCACCGCAATCTTGGTTGTCCCAATGTCGAGGCCAACGATTATGGGTTGTTCGTTATTCATTTTTTATGTTGTTTTTAGTTGTTCCGTCCTGAAAAAACCGAATAGTTACCTGTTCAAGTGTCTAAAAGTTAAAGCAGCTTCCAAACTATTGCTCACTGGTTGCGCTTCGACATTACAGCCCTTGGCCGCTTTTTTACCGGCTCAGGGCTTTTCTTATCACGGTCTTTGTTATTCTTGGTCTTATTCCCTTCTCTCTTTTCTGGTTGGCGTGGTTCTACTACTGCCCTTTCCGGCTGTTCTTCATCAGACTCAAGATTTTCTTTTGAGCTGTCAACCGATGGCATTACCGGAGTCATTGGAGTTGGAGTTGGCAGTAATGCCTGTTTTTCATTCAATTCTTCCATCTCTTTGATCTGCTTCAGTAATTTCTCCACGTTCTTTCTTAGTTGCACCGAATCCACTTTCGGATTCTCGCTTTTCGCTGCCACCACCTGGCCATCAAACCGGACATCGATGGATTTGTATTTATCGAAGCCCGACTTGCTCAACACTTGCTTGTAAAAAACAAACAGGCGATTGAATTTGGATTCAATGCTCTCCCCGTCTCCTACTTTCACAACATGATTTCCGATCATCGGGATCATTTCCATTTCGCGGCAACCCGCGCCACAGCTGAGATCTATGTTGATCTGCGCAACCTGTGAGGACCAGAATGGGTTGCTGCTGATAAACAATGCTGTCTTCACTATATCTTTCATCAGCAAGCTATCGAAAGAGCCTACCATTTTTTTGTCCGGAAAGCCGGTAAATACAGGCAATCTCGTGCTTAACTTTTCTGACAATCCCATCATCTGGGCCTGGTCATCGAAATAAAATGAACGGCCATTTACAGTGAACACCCTCGCTACCGGCTCCCGCTCAGTCACCGTAACGTGCAACACATTCCTGCTATCAAAATAGATCTGCGCATCCTTCACCCACTGGTTGCTTTCCAGTAATTCCTCCATTCGCTGGAGATCAAATGCTTCTTTCGGCTGTCCTTTGATCTTTCCTTTTGTTGCAACTTTCAGCAACTTCAGTATATCCGCTTCATCGAGAAAGAAATCATCGCTTCTCACACCTTTGATCACAATAGCAAGATCCTTGCAGGTATCCTTCTTCTGCGTACCCATTGCAGCGATGAGCAGGGTTAGCATACCTGCACCGATCACCAGCCACATAGTGAAAAACATTACTTTCCGTATGGATATCCTTCTACTCAATTTATATGCCTGACAGCAATTGTTTGATAGGTGTTAACAAAGTATCTATATCTCCTGCACCTGCCGTGATCAACAGGTTGCCAAATTCATCACTGATATTGCTCTTATAATCTGTCCCGATCCACTTCAATAGATCGTCTTTCTCCATCACACGTTTATTATCGTTCTTCATCTTTTCCAGTATCATTTCACTGGTAACGCCTTCGATCGGCAACTCACGCGCCGGATAAATGGGCAGCAGGATCACTTCATCAGCCAGATCCAGCACTTCTGCAAAGCCATCTGCAAAATCGCGTGTACGGCTGAAGAGATGTGGCTGAAAAATGATCGTACATTTTTTTTGCCTGAATAAAGATCTTGCACCTTTGATCAACGCTCTCAATTCCTCCGGATGGTGTGCATAATCATCCACAAAAACCAATTTCTGGTTGCGGATGAGGTATTCAAACCTTCTTTTCACTCCACGAAAGGAATCTACCGCTGCGCGGATCTTTTCCTTTTCTATTCCCAAAGAACTTGCGACAGCGATAGCTGCGATCGCATTCTCCACATTATGCATCCCTCCCATATTCAACCGCACATTGTCGATCCTGTCTCCTGGCAGTACCACATCAAAATCATAGCCGCCATTATCCAGTCTTATATTCTCTCCATACACATCTGCCTGATCATTCTGAACACTGTATGCATATCGCGTATCCGGCAGGTGCTTCGCAAGATCTTTTCCTCTTTTCAATCCGAAATTCCTGAACAGGATGCCGCCTGGCCTGAGCCTGTTACTGAAATCGATAAACCCCTGCTCCACGGCTTCTGCTGTACCATATATATCAAGATGATCGGCATCCATTGCCGTGATCACAGCTATGTCCGGGCTCAGTTTCAAAAAGCTCCTGTCATATTCATCGGCTTCAATCACACACACATTCTTGGGATCACTCCAGAAGTTTGTGTCATAATTCACAGCTATGCCACCCAGGAACGCGTTACAACCAAATCCCGTATCCCGAAGCAAATGCGCCACCATCGTTGTGATAGTCGTTTTGCCATGCGTACCTGCAATACATATATTAAAAGAACCTTCCGATATCAGTTGCAACACATCACTCCGCTTCACGATCTTAGTCCCTTTCTCCCTGTAATACAACAACTCTTTATGAGTTGCGGGGATAGCGGGGGTATAAACGACGATATCCGCATTTTCATTCACTTTTGAAATGTCTTCATCATAGTGAATGGCAATGCCGCTGGCCTCAAGATCCCGGGTTAGGGGTGTCGGTGTTTTATCATATCCACTAACTTTCACGCCTTTCGCATGAAAGAACCTGGCGATCGCACTCATTCCGATCCCACCAATGCCGATAAAATACACTTCACGGATTGAAGCCGGCCCCTGGAAAGGGGATTTCATAAGGACAGTATTGGCTATGGTTTTCATTGCGCATTCAGCTTTTTCAAAATAGCCTCTGCTATAATTTTATCAGCATTGGTTACAGCCAGTGCTGCAATATTCTTTTTCATTTCTTCCTGCCGTGCTTCATCAGCAGCCAGCTCGATTGCCATCGGTACGATCTGATCCAGTGCCTCACTATCCTTCACCATCAATGCGGCTCCTTTATTGACCAGTTGCCTTGCATTGACCGTTTGGTGATCTTCCGCAGCATATGGAAAAGGCACGAACAATACCGGCTTTTTAACGACACATAGTTCAGCAACGGTCATGGCTCCTGCACGGGCAACAACAATATCAGCTGCGGCATAAGCGTATTCCATCTGTGTGATAAAATCATTGACCCAGACATCAGCTTTTCCGGCTACACGCGCTTCCGCTTTTGCGGCATAAGGCTTACCGGTCTGCCAAATCAACTGAAGACCTGCCCCAAGCAATTCATCAAGATGTTTATCGATCGCTTCATTGATCGTCTTAGCGCCCAAACTGCCGCCGACGACGAGCAATGTCTTTTTTTGGTCTCCTAAAGAAAAATGCTCAACTCCCTGTTCACGTGTCACAGACGTCTGGGCGATACCGGATCGCACGGGATTTCCTGTCACCATGATCTTCTCTCGGGGAAAAAACTTTTCCATTCCGTCAGTTCCCGTAAATACGATCGTTGCCTTTTTCCCCAGAAGGATATTCGATTTACCCGCAAACGAGTTTGATTCATGGATAAAACTTGGGATCCCCTTCGATTGTGCAAACCGTAATACCGGAAAGCTTGAATATCCACCTACACCGATCACCGCATCCGGTTGGAACGATCTGAAGATCGATCTGACCTGAAAGAAACTTTTGATCAGTTTGAATGGTAAGCTGGTATTCTTCAACAAAGAACTTCTGTTAAACCCCGCAATATCCAATCCCTCGATCTTATACCCTGCTTGCGGCACTTTCTCCATTTCCATCTTTCCCCTCGCACCCACAAATAAGATCTCAATACTGCTATCTGCTTTTTTTAAAGCATTCGCAATAGCCACCGCAGGAAAGATATGCCCTCCTGTACCACCTCCTGCTATAATGATCTTTTTGCTCAATTGTTTGAAAGGTTTATAGTTTAAATGTTTAACAGTTTAAAAGTTGGTACCCATTTTAGTGCTACTCATTAAAGAACTTATCTCCCTTATTTAGTATAGTTGCCAATGTTTATTGTTTATGAACCTCAAATAAAACTTTGAAATTATTAAACAAATAAACTTTTAAACTTCTTCGCCTCCACTCTGGCTTGCAGCCAACGCAGCCTGTCCTTCCGACTGCTCCACGTTTCTTGCTACACTAAGTATAATACCAATAGCAAGGCAGGTAAAAATGAAGCTGGAACCTCCCATGCTGACCAATGGAAGAGTTACGCCTGTTACCGGGAAAAGATTTACTGTAACAGCCATATTGGCGACAGCCTGTATGGCGAGAGTAAAGCTCAATCCCAATGCGAGGAAAGCGCCGAATGCATACGGACATCGTTTGAAGATCCGGATACACCGGTATAAGAAAACGAGATACACGAATACAATAAAGATTCCCCCCAGAAAACCATATTCTTCGATGATGATCGCGAAAATAAAATCGTTATAGGCCTGTGGCAGATAATCCCGCGTTGTACTGTTACCGGGCCCTACACCAAGGATGCCGCCCTTTGCGATAGCCATCTTCGCCTGATTGACCTGGTACATTTCATCGTTGTCAGGTTCATTGCTGCTGTATATGAAATTCTCCACCCGGCCGATCCAGGTGTTTACACGGGCAAACAAAGAAGAGGATGCTTTCTTCTGTACAGTCGCGTCCTCATCACCCGCACTTTTATGACGCATTACTGCTGCCATGATCAGGAATACGATGGGAATGGCAGCAATCCCAATTGTCAGCAATAAGTGCTTTGAACTGGCACGACCAATAAACAGGAGCAACATACAACTGGCGCCCAGCAATAATGCGGTCGACAGGTTTGCCGGTGCGATCAAAGCGCAAACAATAAAAACCGGCGTCATTACCGGCAAAAAACCCTGTTTGAAAGACTTGATCACTTCCTGTTTCCGGCTAAGCATCCGTGCGATGTACATGAACAGCGCAAGTTTTGCCAGGTCAGAAGTCTGCATCGTCATATTAATAAGGGGCAGCCTGATCCAACGGCTGCCCTCGTTCATCCTTACACCAAAGAAAAGGGTGTAGACGAGGAGGGGTATGACCAACAGGAATAGAATTGTTGCAATCTTCGAATAAAGTGTATAATTAACCAGGTGAGCAAAGTAAATGACCAGTATCCCGATCAGAATAAATGCCACCTGTTTAAAAAGATAGATCTCCGTATTCCCTTTATAGTTCTTATACGCCAAAGAACCTGTTGCGCTATACACAGCCAACAGGGAAACCAGGGCCAGTAATACAACCAGTGCCCAGATCACCTTGTCGCCTTTTGTTTTGCTCAACAGGTTACGAGTGTTGAAACTGTTTCCAATTTCGTTAAACCGTATGTCCTTTGTTACGTCCATTAACTTGTTTAGAAGTTTAAGCGTTTAATTGTTTAAAAGTTTAAAAGTTCAAGGAGCGGGTACGAGGTGATTTGGCGGCTATAGTTTTCGGATTCCTCAAACTTTTAAACATCTAAACCATTAAACTTTTAAACTTTCGTTCTACAGATCTTTTACCGCCTGCTTGAATTGATTTCCACGATCTTCATAATTCTTAAAGAGGTCGAAGCTGGCGCAGGCAGGGCTCAGCAATACGACATCCCCTTTTACAGCAAAATGAAAAGCAGCATGTACGGATTCCACGGCGCTGCCGGTGTTTACTATAGGGTTAACAATATCTCCAAAAGCTTCATGGATCTTGCGATTGTCGGCGCCTAGACAAATGATCGCTTTAACTTTTTCCTTAACCAGCTCTTTGATCAGCGAATAGTCATTCCCTTTGTCCACACCACCAAGTACGAGGATGGTTGGTTTGGTCATGCTTTCCAACGCGTACCAGGTAGAATTCACATTGGTCGCTTTGCTGTCGTTGATGAATTCCACTCCGCGGATAGTTGCCACAGGCTCCATCCGGTGTTCCAGGCTTTGGAAATCCTGCACGGCCTCACGGATCTTTTCCTTACGGATATCCATTGTGGCTCCCGCTACACATGCTGCCATGGTATTATATTGATTATGTTTTCCCTTAAGGGCAAAGTCGTATACACTCATGCTCGTGAACTCTTCTCCTGTCCGAACATACATATCTCCGTCCTTGATAAATGCGCCTTTGTTAACTTCTGTTTTCATACTGATTGGCAGTTGGTTTGAGTGAATATCGAACTGGTTAATATATCTCATTGTGATCTCATCATCCGCGCAGTAAATGAACTGGTCAGATTCCTGCTGGTTCATTGCTATGCGGAACTTGCTACGGATATAATTTTCAAATTTATAATCGTAGCGGTCCAGGTGGTCTTCAGTGATATTGGTAAGAATGGCGATATCCGGCCTGAACTCATGGATATCGTCCAATTGAAAACTGCTGATCTCTGCAACATAAAGCGGCTTTGGATCCTCGGCCACCTGTCTTGCAAAAGAGTAGCCGATATTACCAACAAGGGCCGCTTCAAGTCCTGCTTTGACACAGATATGATAAGTCAGCGCAGTCGTAGTTGTTTTTCCGTTGCTCCCTGTGATCGCGATGATCCTGCTGTTCCCTTTGAACCGGTAGGCAAGTTCTATTTCACTGATCACCGGTATTCCTTTCTTCCGGATCTTCCTGACGATCTCATTCTTCTCAGGAATACCCGGGCTCTTCATTACTTCATCGGCGGAAAGGATCTTCTCTTCTGTATTCATTCCTTCTTCAAATGCAATTCCCGCCTGCTCCAGATCATTACGATAATTGTTCTTCAAAGAACCTCCGTCTGAAACGAATACGTCATATCCTTTCTGCTTTGCCAGGAGTGCGGCACCTACGCCGCTTTCCCCACCACCTAGTATGACTAAACGTTTCGTCATTGTTTTATCCTGCTCTGCCCGTCTTCACCAGGGTTCTGGCGGGCGTTGTCCACTGTGATTTCAGCGCAGATGTACCTAATCCCTCAGCATAATGAAATGTTTAGGAATTAATTCCTCTGGCACATCTGTACGGAAATTGGTTCTTCACGGGCATTAGGTCGGAATGCACCACAATACCTTCAAATCAGAGTCTGTTCTCAAAAGATCAGCAGTTTGGTTTTTCATTAAATCCTTGCTGTCTGTCATCTTTCCTTCAGGAAAGATCCAGGCTTATTATCTTGAATCGTCTTACCGTATTCCTGCTCAGACCCGCCCTTTATCTCAACTTCAACGTCACGATACTTAATACAACGCAAAGGATCGTTACAATCCAGAACCTCGTTACGATCTTCGCCTCATGATATCCTTTCTTCTGAAAGTGATGGTGAAGCGGGCTCATCAGAAAGATCCGTTTACCCACTCCAAATTTTTTCTTCGTATACTTAAAGTAGCTTACCTGCATCATCACACTTACCAGTTCCACCAGGAATACACCACAAAAGATCGGGATCAGCAATTCCTTGTGCACAATGATCGCCAGTGAGGCGATGATCCCTCCCAATGTCAAACTCCCTGTATCACCCATGAATACCTGCGCCGGGTAAGAGTTGTACCACAAGAAGCCGATACAAGCCCCGATCATGGACGCAATAAATATCGACAACTCATCCAACCCCGGTATATACATTATATTAAGGTAGTCGGCGAAAAAGAAGTTACCACTGGCATAAGCGAATATGCCCAAACAGACTCCTATCAATGCCGAGGTTCCCGTAGCCAGCCCATCCAATCCGTCCGTGATGTTTGCACCGTTGGAAACCGCCGTGATGATAAAGATTACCACACCGATATACAACAGCCATGAATAGTCACGCAAGGATTCAGGCAACAACTTTGTATAGTTGAACTCGTGGCTTTTTACAAAAGGGATCGTTGTGATCGGATCTTTTGTTTCTACAAAATATTTTGTCTTGCCATTGACCACCCGTTCGATCACATCTCCGCCCTTTGGATTCCCCTGGTATTCCCTCCAGATCTTCACGTTGCTATTAAAATAAAGAACTGCTCCTATCGTGATACCCAAACCCACCTGGCCCAGGATCTTGAACCATCCGGCCAAACCGTCCTTATCACCTTTTACATATTTCACACCCTGCTGTTGCGCGATCTTCTTTGCACGCAGCTTCAGGTAATCATCAATGAATCCGATAATGCCCAACCAGATCGTTGCCACCAGCATCAGGATAATGTATACCGATGTCAGCCTTGCAAACAGGATCGTTGGTATGATGATCGCGAGAATGATCACGATCCCACCCATTGTCGGTGTTCCTTTCTTCACCTGCTCACCCGCGAGTCCAAGATCTCTGACCGTTTCACCCAGTTGCTTTTTCTGTAAGAACCTGATCAGTTTCTTACCGTAAAAAGCAGTGATAAATAAAGACAACAAAACAGCCAGCATCACTCTGAAAGAGATGAATCGGAAAAGTTCGCTTCCGGCAAACTTGTACCCCTGATCTTTTAACCATTCAAATAAGTGATACAGCATTGTTGGCTTTGTTTATAGTTGGATGTTGGATCTGTCTGCGATCTGAGACAGGATATTGGTATGTTGTTACAGGATGCCCGGGACCAGATGTTGATACCGTCCATGGAATTCAGTATCCGGCACCGGGTATCCTGTAAGAATTAAAAATTCAAAATAAAAAGTAAAAATTGTCTCTTCAGAATGCGTTATGCTTTAGTGACTTTGCCAGTAAAAGTTTTTTGCCTTTTAATTTTTACTTATCCAGTAATTCAAACATCTCCCTCACTACTTCTTTATCGTCAAAATGATTTCTTACTCCTTTTATTTCCTGGTATTTCTCGTGTCCTTTACCAGCTATTAATATGATATCTTCTTTTCCTGCCAGGCTGATCGCTGTTTTGATCGCTTCTTTTCTGTCAGCGATCGACAGGTACTTTCTTCTTGCGGCCGGTGGAAGTCCGTCTTCCATATCTTTTATGATCTGCGCCGGATCTTCACTTCTCGGATTGTCGCTGGTAAATACTACCTTATCACTGTGCTCTATCGCTACTTCGGCCATGATCGGCCTTTTCGTTTTATCCCTGTCTCCCCCGCATCCTACTACTGTGATCACCTGCTCGAATCCCCGCTTCAGCTTCTTGATCGTTGCCAGCACATTCAGTAATGCATCTGGTGTATGTGCGTAGTCAACGATCGCGATCACTCTTTCTTTGGCAGACAGCATATAGTCAAATCTTCCTTCTGCACCGGTCAGTACGCTCAGGCACCTCAATACCTCGTGCTTGTCCTCACCCATACAGATCGCTGCTCCATACACAGCCAGCAGGTTATACGCATTGAATTCACCGATCAGGCGGAAATGCACTTCCTGGTCATTCACATTCATCACCAGACCAGCCAGTCCGTTTTCAATGATCTTCCCTTTAAAGTCGGCCAGCGTTTTCAGGCTGTAGAAATACTTCTTTGCGTTTGTATTCTGCAGCATCACTTCTCCTCTTTTATCATCTGCGTTGCTGATCGCAAAAGCGCTGGATGACAAGCCGTCGAAAAAAGCTTTTTTCACCCTGATATATTCGTCAAAGGTCTTGTGGTAGTCCAGGTGATCATGTGTGATATTGCTGAACAAACCACCGTCAAACTCCAAACCATTCGTTCGATGTTGCGCCACCGCATGCGAGCTCACTTCCATGAACACATGGGTGCATCCTTCATGCAGCATCTCCCTCAACAAGCCGTTCAAACTGATCGGATCCGGAGTGGTATGCGTTGCTGGCACCACTTTGTCTCCAATATGATTATCCACCGTGCTCAGCAGACCACACTTATAACCAAGCGCTGTAAACAGTTTGTAAAGCAGCGTAGCAATGGTCGTTTTGCCATTTGTGCCGGTAACTCCGACCAGCTTCATTTTCGAAGAGGGCTGGCCAAAGAAATTGCTGGCAGTATAACCCGCTGCGGCGGAGCTGTTCTCCACCTGAAGCATCGTCACACCCTCGCGCGCTGTGATCTGCGCTTCACTGATAACTGCTACGGCGCCGCTTTCAATTGCTTTTTCAATGAACTGATGTCCGTCCGCTGCCACACCTTTGATAGCGATGAACAACGTACCGGGCTGAACCTTGCGCGAATCGATCTGAATATCCTTCACTTCAACATCTGTGCTTCCACTGACAGACCTGATACTGACTTTATATAGTATATCGCGTAATAGCACTGTTCTTCAATTAAAAAATAAAAAGTAAAAATTCAACAACAGCCCTCGTTATTTGTGTTTTACTATTTATCAATGACATTACCATTTATATCAAATCGATCGTTACAGTCATTCCTTTCGTCACATTGGTTCCGGGGCTTACTGACTGACCTGATACTTTTCCTTTTCCCTGGACGGATACTTTCATTCCCATATTCTCCAGCAGAAACAAAGCGTCCTTCAAACCCATCCCCCTCACATTCGGCATTACCTGCTGCTTAATTCCGGCACTCTTTACTACCGGTCTGTAATTAGCAGCATATACGCTACTCCAGTTTCCCTGTGCCGCTGAATCGGTATAACTCATATTGAGCGTCTTATACACAGTTCTGATGTCTTCAGTGTTTCCTGCGTAAAAGAAAGCTGCGCTGTCTTTTTTCGGGTTCCACTGTACAGGATCTTTCTTGTTCACATAACTGGAGTAAAGCTTTGTGGCAATTTCTTTGAATACCGGTCCGCTTAGTGAACCTCCATAATGTATTGCCGCATGAGGCTTACTTCTTATCACTACGATGCAGGTGTATTGCGGATCATTAGCCGGAAAATATCCTACAAAACTTGCCTGATATACGCCATGCTGATACTTGATATTACCATCAGCCACGTGCGCGGTTCCGGTTTTTCCTGCCACTGCAAAAGGAAAATCTTTAAAAACCGGACGGCCCGTTCCTTCTTTCACCACCGCTTCCATACTTCTCTTTGCTGCCTCAATTACTTCAGGCTTTGAAATATTTTCCTCGATCACGGTCGGTTCAAACTGCCTGGTCACGATCCCATCCTGCCGGATACTGCTTACCAGGTAAGGTTTCATCATGCGCCCGTTATTAGCGATCGCATTATACAACGCCAGCGTGTGCAATGGACTCACCTGAACGGCATAGCCAAAGCTCATGGTAATCATGTTCATCACTCCGCCGCTGCTCTTCTCAAGCGGAGCCACTCTTGGTTTGGGGATATTGGATAGATCTATCGGAGAAGGAACATCCATGTGATACTTATGCAGGTAGTCACGGAACTCCTTTGGATTTTGTGCAAATGCTTTCATGGCCAGTTTGCTCATGCCTACATTCGAGCTATGCGCGAAACATTCTTCAACTGTCAGCACAGGTTTAGGTGATCTTTCCGCATCATTTACATTTCTCGGTCCCACGATCATCCTTCCGGCGCTTCCTACTTCTACGAGGTCATTCAGTTTTGAAGTACCTTTTTCCAGGATTGCCATCAGCGTTACCAGCTTGATAGTCGAACCGGGTTCAGTCACACGCAATGCGTAGTTATCGTCTTCCCAGTAGCTTCCATCAGGGCGGCGGCCCAGATTGGCGATCGACTTGATCTTTCCTGTTTTTGTTTCCATTACGATCGCAGTGCCATACAATGCTTCACTGGTTTCCATCATTCTCAGCAATGCGTTCTCAGTAATGTCCTGTATGTTTACATCTAAAGTGGTGAAAACGTCTTTGCCGTTCTCAGGTTCCACTTCGAAGCCTTCTACCGGTATAGCGCCTCCGGCTGCAAACCTGATCAGGCGCTGTCCTTTCTGTCCAGTCAATAAGCTGTCATAACTCATCTCCAGTCCCACATTCTGCTTTTTCACTTTACCGTTGCTGGCGACATGCTCGCGTGAAAGGCCGATCGTTCTGTTGGCCAGCAGACCAAACGGTGACAACCGTTTACTGCTCTCTTCCACGATCACTCCACTTTTATTCCGTCCGAGCTTTACCAGCGGAAATTGCCGGAAAGCCTTATACTCATCAAAAGACATTTTCTTCTTCAGCGAATAATACCTGCTTTTTTTGCGGTATCCTTCTTTCAGTTCTGCTTTGTATTGTGCCGAACTTTTATCACCAAAGAACTTCGCCATTGCGATGGAAAAGGAATCGATATTATCCCTGAACACTTTTCCATTTTTATCTCTCAGACCATCTGCTTTGAAATCGAGATAGATATCAAATTGCGGAAGAGAAGTGCTCAACATGTGTCCATCTTCGCTATAGATCGTTCCGCGATCCGCATCCAGCTCTACAATACGCTGATGTAAGCTATCACTCAGGTTTCTCCACCGCTCTCCTTCAAACCTTTGGATATAAAACGCTTTACCAAGTATCAGCATGCTCAGCACCACGATGCCGAGAAAGCTCACATATACTCTCCACAATATGTCGCGCCGTGTTTCCAATGGTTAGCCTGCTTTATTTCTCCTCTATTCTTTTTTTTCTTCCAGTATCACCGGAGGTTGCAATAGTTCTTTCAATCCTAATGGCTCTACTGCTTTCACCATTTCGCTTTGCTTGCTGCGGAACATCACTTCACTCTTCACCGTTTTATATTCATACTGCAGCTCTTTTACTTCTCTCGACGTTCTTCCGATCTGTCTCACCGTTTTGTCTGCCAGGTGTCCGTTGTATATGTACACTACGGCAAGGAAGGTGAGAAAGAGAAAGAACGGTATCTGTCTTACAACAGCCTGGTAGTTCAACCAGCGTTTCCAACCCCGTCCGGTAGCGGCGGCTTTCCGCTTTCGCGGCTTCCGCTCTTTTTTCTCCGTCTCAGCAGTTTCTTCCGTTTCCGGTTCAACTGCGTCGACTATATCCTCTTCTTTCTCTTTCACGGGTTAAAAGTTTTAAAGTTTAATTGTTTAAAAGTTTAACTGTTTAAGGTTTTGTCTATGTTCGGTCAACTATTAAACTTTAAACATTTAAACTTTTAAACTATTCTTCTACACCATCATTACCTTCTCTGCAACACGAAGCTTTGAACTTCGCGAGCGGGAATTCCTCTTTTGTTCTGTATCTGATGGTATGACCGGTTTTTTTGTGATCACCTTCAGTTCATTCACCTGTTCGTCGTTGATAAAAGGATTCGTTGTCTCCGGCTCTTCAAAAGTGCCGCGACGGAAAAAGTTCTTAACCAATCTGTCTTCTAAGGAATGAAAAGTGATGATTGCTATGCGACCGCCTGGCTTCAGTAGTTTTGGAAGCTGTTGCAACATTTCTTTCAGCGCGCCTAATTCATCATTCACTTCAATGCGCAAAGCCTGGAAAACCTGGGCAAAATACTTATTGGGATTTCCTTTTACCACCTCACGGAGTGCATTCTTAAAAGCGTCTATGGTTTTGAGCGATACCTGTCCACGAACCGCAACGATCTTTCTTGCCAGTGTTTTTGAATTAGTGACCTCGCCATACTGTTCAAACAGTTTATGCAACTGCGCTTCTGTATAGGTATCCACCACGGTGAACGCTGTTACCGCCTGACGCTGATCCATGCGCATGTCAAGATCGCCATCAAAGCGGGTGGAAAATCCACGGGCCGCTTCATCAAACTGGTGGCTGCTTACGCCGAGATCAGCCATAATGCCATCAACGGCATTAAGCTGATGCAGACGAAGAAAACGCTGAATATGGCGGAAGTTGTGCGGAACAAAGATCACCCGGTCATCATCGGGCAGATTTCGTTTTGCATCTTCATCCTGGTCAAATGCAACCAGCTTCCCGTTTGGACCAAGCTGCTGCAGGATCGCGCGCGAATGACCTCCACCTCCAAATGTGCAATCCACGTAAATACCATCAGGTTTTATCTGAAGACCCTCGATTGTCTCTTCCAATAAGACTGGTATGTGGTACGTCTCTTCCATCAACGCTAATTATCATTATCGCCCACCATAACGTCTTTCGCCAATTGACTGAATGCTTCCGGTGAGAATGAATCAAAGAACTGTTTGTACTTATTACTATCCCAGATTTCAATTTTATCGCCCGCCGCCACCAACACAATGTCTTTCTGCAGATCGGCATGGGCTTTCAGATTGGCAGGTAGCAGTAACCTGCCTGCACTATCCGGCTCCACATAAGTGGCGCCATTCAAAAAATACCGCCTGAACTCCCTTGCTTTCGGATCGAAATCATTCAACCCCTTGATTTTGGCAAATAATGGCTCCCAATTTTTCACAGGGTACAGACTCAAACATTTTTCAAATCCCCTGTTGATAACAAAGCGATGTTGCTCTTCTTCCGGAAGCTGCTTTTTAAAGCCTACCGGTAGAAGAAAACGCCCTTTCGGGTCTAAAGTCGCCTCGAATTCTCCGAGAAAGTCCATCAGTGTCAGGGAATTGAATCAATTTGTCTATTAATTCACACAAAATAACACTTTTTCCCACTTTGGACCCAAATTTTACTTGCTTTTATTTTTTCCACAGCTTTTTTTTACGTATACACGTTAACTGGCGGGGCTTTCAGCCGTTTCCCGGAAAAATCCAGGAAAACACCGGTGGATTAGCTGTGGATTGCAGTGGATAACCGGTGAATTACAAAGATAAAATGTGCATTACCGTAGGAAAAGACATGATTATACACTGACGTGAATAAGGCCGCCTGCTTACCTTTGCCACTCATCAAATGCGACAGTTGGTCGCCATAACATATGCACCCGAAACATCTCTCCATTGCGGAGTTCACCTATGAACTTCCAAATGAACGCATCGCAGAATACCCCGTTAATCCCCGTGACCAATCGAAACTGTTATGCTGGGAAAATGGGCTGATCAGTGAAGATATTTATGCAAACATCAGCGATCACTTGCCAGAGAACTCATTGCTGATCTTCAATAACACAAAAGTTGTTGAAGCACGTTTGCTTTTTCAAAAACCAACCGGCGGCGTGATCGAGATCTTTTGCCTCGAACCTCATGAACAATACACAGATATCACCACCGCTTTACAACAAACCGGAACAGTCTGGTGGCATTGCCTGGTGGGAGGAGCCTCCAAATGGAAACCCGGCCAGGTGCTGCAAAAAAATATTACTACCGCAACCGGAGAGCTCCTGCTCGAAGCACGCTATGTAGAAAAGAAAACGGGTAGCTTTATAATAGAATTAAGCTGGCGCCCCGCCGATAAAAGTTTTGCTGAACTACTTCATCTCGCAGGAGCTATCCCGCTTCCACCCTATATCAAGCGGAAAGCAGAAAGCCCCGATAACGAAACATATCAAACCATTTATGCAAAAATGGACGGATCTGTTGCCGCTCCAACAGCAGGACTTCACTTTACCAATGACATCTTTGCTAAACTCCGTTCAAAAAACATCAATACGGCTTATGTAACCCTGCATGTCGGTGCAGGTACATTCAAACCGGTAAAAGCCGATGTACTTGAAGAGCATGAAATGCATGCCGAATTCATTGACGTCTCTATCGAAACGATCAGGCAACTGGCTGAAACAGTATCACATCATCAGGTAATCCCCGTTGGCACAACCTCGATGAGAACAATAGAAAGTTTGTACTGGCTTGGCGTAAAAGCGTCACTTGGCGAACCGGTCAATGGCTTATCTCAATGGGAAGTATATGACCTTCCTGTTCAGGATATGGATGCAGCGGAGGCATTGAAACAACTGATCAGATGGATGGAGCTCAACAAGCTTCAACAACTGATCACTAAAACGCAGATCATTATTGCACCGGGGTATAAGTTCAGAATTGCTAAAGGACTGGTGACGAATTTTCATCAGCCGCAATCAACATTGTTATTATTGATTGCCGCACTTGCAGGCAAAAACTGGAAAACAATTTATCAGTATGCACTGGATCATAACTTCCGCTTTCTCAGCTATGGGGATGGGTGCCTGATGCTTGCGGATCGGGACAAGGAGTTTTAAAGTTTAATAGTTTAAAAATGTCTGATCAGATGTTTTAACTTTTAAACCCTTAAACTATTAAACTTTTAAACTTTTGCCCCTCTCACTTCCTCAACGGCAACTGTAACGTGAACGTGCTTCCTTTGCCCAGCGTGCTTTCTACTTTGATCTCGCCGCCATGCGCATTCACCATTGTTTTGACATAGCTTAATCCAAGGCCAAATCCTTTTACATTGTGGAGGTTGCCGGTATGCGCACGATAGAAGCGTTCAAATACGCGTTTTACTGTTTCTTTACTCATACCAATTCCATTGTCTTCCACTTTTATAAAAAGTGATTTATCATTGGAAGAAGTAGAGATCTTTATGAGGATCGGCGTGTTTTCTTTTGAATATTTTACCGCGTTGTCAACGAGGTTATTGATCAGGTTGGAGAAATGAACTTCATCCGCATTGATCTCATCATTTTCCGCATCAAGCGTCACTTCTGCCCTTCCCTGCTTCTCCTGCAGCTGAAGTGCGAAGGTATCGATCACATCTTTGATCACTTTGTTTACATTGATCGGCTGAAGGTTCAGGTTCACCTCCTGCTTTTCAAGCTGTGATGCCTTCAGAATGGTTTCCACCTGGCGGTTCATCCGCTGATTTTCCTCTTTGATGATAGAGCTGAAATAACTCATCTTCTCCCGGCTCTGCAATACTTTCTCATTCTTCATCGCATCTACTGCAAGTGAGATGGTAGCGATCGGCGTTTTGAATTCATGCGTCATATTATTGATGAAATCATTCTTGATCTCACCCAGCTTTTTCTGACGCAGCATGGTATATACCGTAAGATAAAATGCAGCAATGATGACCACCGTAAAGAAGATCGCCATGGCGATCGGCATGCGAAGTTCTTTCAGTGCGAAATTCTTCCAGTTGATAGCTACCACA
Organism: Terrimonas ginsenosidimutans; assembly: GCF_022012415.1. Classification (GTDB taxonomy): domain Bacteria; phylum Bacteroidota; class Bacteroidia; order Chitinophagales; family Chitinophagaceae; genus Terrimonas_A; species Terrimonas_A ginsenosidimutans. Next base: position 169,971 of record NZ_JAKLTR010000013.1, on the reverse strand, counting down.
TGCAATGTCTCATCCACCGCAAGGTTCTCCGCAGCCGACCCACTCGGGGCAGACAGGCTAAAGATCCGCGAATGGTTCATGCTCGTATCCTCATATATATCCAGGAAGTTCTTTGATACACGTTCAATCGTTCCGATCCCCGTTGCATTGCGCATACCACCGGCATACAAAATGAATTCGAACCGCATCCCTGCCAGTTGCTGTACTCTCAGCGCGCTGGCGATCTTGCTCTCCAGCTCAGCTGTCGTAAATCGTTTGCCGATCGTAACTGGCCTTAACAGCTCCGTGAAATCATCCGGGAATGGTGCATTACTCTGCGACGTGATCTTGTTGTTCCAATAGCTGCCTTTATACTGGTTCAGCTCCTGACCAACATTATCTACAGCCCTGTCGATCTTTTCTTTCACCTGTTCTTCTTTCAGCAGGATCATGTTCTTCAACCATGACAGCTGGATCAGGATAATACCGATCAGAGAAATGCTGATAAGAATAATAATGACAAGAAAAATTTTTTTCAAAACAAGTCCTCTTTATTTAGCGGAAAGATAAAAGGTTTTATCTATTTGATCCTGTAAAAATACTATAGATATGCGGCATGCGTAAGAGGAAGGGTGACCGGTGATGGAATTTAACGAGGCTTTTGTATTCGCTATCACGAATAACGTTGACCGTTGTCCGTCCACCGTTGACCGGGGGAGAGACTCCCTATACTGCTGGTCATTTTTTCCCCCGGACATCGGTGAACGGACAACGGTCAACGGACAACGGGCGACGATTCCGGCATGATATTTCTTCCTCCATAACCTTTATCTTCTTAAATTGAACTATGATTGAGCCCGGCACAGGTGTTTTACTGATTGCAGACCCGTTCCTGAAGGACCCGAATTTCCTTCGTACAGTGGTCTTGCTTTGCGAACATAATGAGGAAGGAAGCTTTGGTTTCGTGATAAACCGCCCTTACGGAAGTACTCTCGAGCAGTTGGTTCCGGAGATGGAAGGTTTCTCCCTGCCGGTTTTCTACGGAGGTCCCGTGCAGATGGACACCATTCATTTTGTGCATCAGTATCCAGACGAGATCCCGGGCGGCCAGGAGATCACTGAAGGCGTGTACTGGGGAGGAGATTTCAACAAAGCAATGGCACTCGTAAAATCAGGTCGCGCGGATAGCCTGAAGATCCGCTTTTTTATCGGCTATTCCGGCTGGGGAGATGGTCAGCTTGAGGAAGAAATGAAGGAAAAATCGTGGCTCACCGCTTCCGCTACCAAACGCCTTGTTTTCACCGATAATATCAATAATACCTGGAAAGATGCGCTCAAGCATCTTGGCGGTGATTATGAGATGATGATCAATTTCCCGATCGACCCGCAACTCAACTAAGAGAAGATGACCGATGACCGAAAGTATCTTTCTGCGGTACAGGGTTACAGAGTAAAAAGTTCGTTTGCTGAATTTGGAAAATTCGGACTACGGACAACGGTCAACGGTCAGCGATTCTTTATTTTCGCGCAATAAAACACTAACACTATGAAGCGCTTATTGCTCAGCATTACGCTGTGCTCCACTATTTTCCTGTCTTCCTGTGATACATTAAAGCAAATTGGTTCCGTACTGATCCCCTCACAGGCAGAAATGGCTGGCGGCCTCAAGGACGCATTGACACAGGGGCTTTTCTCCGGCTTTGATGCTTTCGCAAATCCGAACAATGGCAATCCCCTTTTGCGCTTCGCACTACCAGGTGACGCTGCGAAGATCGAAAAAACATTAAGAGACATAGGTATGACCAGCCTGGTCAACGAAGTGACCAGCAAATTCACCACCGCAATGACCTCGGCTGTTGTTGCTGCAAAACCGATCTTTCTTAACTCGGTTAAACAAATGTCGCTCACAGATGCTGCCGGTCTCCTGCTGACAGACAACCTGCATGCGGCTACCGATTATTTCAAAACCTCCATGTCACCCGCGCTGATGGTTGCGTTCCGCCCCATTGTTGACAGCACCGCAAACCTGAATGGCGCCAACAAAGCCTGGAGCAACCTTGCCAACGTATACAACAAGATCCCGCTCATCGGCAACAAGGTAGAAACCAGCCTCACCGACTTTATTGCCGCCCGCGCCATTGACGGCATGTTCACTTCCGTCGCCGACGAAGAAGAAAAGATCCGCACCAAATACGAATTCCGCAAAACGGATCTGATGAAGAAAGTATTCGGATATGCAGAGCAGGAGCAGAAGAGGAAGAAGACGCAGTCCTGAGGTTGAGGGTCGCTCCGGATTGATCGATGGCCGATGATCGATGGCCGTCGACCGTTGGCCGTTGTCCGTTGTCCGATTTTATTTGAACTCGCTTTTGATATGGAGCCTTCCGCCGACGGAAGGCTTTTTTTCGTCTCTTCATTTCATCGAAATCGGACAACGGACAACGGTCAACGATCAACGAAAAGAAAAACCCTTCCGGCTAAAACCAGAAGGGCTGGATAATAATAGTTTTCACAATCCGGATAGGCTGGTTTTCCCCAGTCTATTTACCCCTCGGTTTCTTAAGCACGAAATAAATCGGTAGAATAAGGGGGGAGCTGATCTAGGCAGCGTCCACCGGTGTTGCTCCCTCTACAAGTACAGTCACCTTGTTGTGTAATACTTCTACAAATCCGCCTTGTATATCGAAGAAAGCAAAATGATTTTGTTTATCCTTCAAAACCTTTACGCGGCCGGCCTTAAGGGCACTTACGAGTGGAGCGTGTTTCTCCAGCACCTCAAATGAACCGCTGATGCCTGGCATTTGCACACCATACACTTCGCCGCTGTAGAGCTTTTTTTCGGGAGTTAAGATCTCTAGAGTCATAAAGAGTTTGAAAGTTTGATAGTTCTAAGGTTTAAAAGTTTCAAGGTTTAAAAGTTTAAGCGTCCAGACGAACTTTTAAACTTTTAAACCTTTGAACTTTTGAACATCTTTATCCTTGCGCCTGAGCCAGCAATTTCTTACCTTTTTCGATCGCATCATCAATGCTACCAACAAGGTTGAATGCAGCTTCAGGGTATTCGTCTACTTCGCCGTCCATGATCATATTGAAACCACGAATGGTTTCTTCGATCGGAACCAGTACACCTTTCAGACCAGTAAATGCTTCCGCAACGTGGAATGGCTGAGAAAGGAAACGCTGTACTTTACGTGCACGGGCAACGGTCATTTTATCTTCGTCGCTCAACTCATCCAGACCGAGGATCGCGATGATATCCTGTAATTCTTTATAACGCTGCAGCATCAGTTTTACACGGTTTGCCGTGTTATAGTGAGCGTCACCAACGATCAGTGGAGTCAGGATCCTTGAAGTAGAATCCAGTGGATCCACCGCAGGATAGATACCAAGGTCAGCGATCTTACGGCTCAATACTGTTGTCGCATCAAGGTGAGCAAAGGTTGTTGCAGGAGCCGGATCGGTCAAGTCATCCGCAGGTACATAAACCGCCTGTACGGAAGTGATCGAACCATTTTTTGTTGAAGTGATCCTTTCCTGCATCAGACCCATTTCCGTTGCCAGTGTAGGTTGATAACCCACCGCTGAAGGCATACGACCGAGGAGGGCGGATACTTCAGAACCAGCTTGTGTGAAACGGAAGATGTTGTCTACGAAGAACAGGATGTCACGGCCTTTACCAGAACCATCACCATCACGATAGTATTCAGCGATCGTCAGACCAGACAGGGCTACACGCGCACGTGCACCAGGAGGTTCGTTCATCTGTCCGAATACGAAGGTAGCTTTTGAATCAGCCAGTTCATTCATATCCACTTTAGACAGATCCCAGCCACCTTCTTCCATGCTGTGCTTGAATGCGTCACCATATTTCATGATACCCGCTTCGATCATCTCACGCATCAGGTCATTACCCTCACGTGTTCTCTCTCCCACACCTGCAAATACAGACAGACCGGAGTACGCTTTCGCGATATTGTTGATCAGTTCCTGGATCAATACGGTTTTACCTACACCCGCACCACCAAACAAACCGATCTTACCACCTTTTGCATAAGGTTCGATCAGGTCGATCACTTTAATACCCGTGTACAATACTTCAGAAGCTGTACTCAGGTTCTCAAATGCCGGCGGCTTAGCGTGGATAGCACGACCACCCTCCTTTGACACAACTGGCAATCCATCGATAGGATCCCCTGTTACATTGAACAGACGGCCTTTGATCGCCTCGCCGGTTGGCATGGTGATCGCACGACCCGTATCTGTTACTGTGGTACCACGGACAAGACCTTCCGTTCCATCCATTGCAATGGTACGAACGCTGTCTTCTCCAAGGTGCTGCTGCACCTCAAGGACGAGGATATCCCCGTTTTCCTTCTTGATTTCCAATGCGTTATAGATCTCAGGGAGTTTGCCATCGAATTGCACGTCGATTACCGCGCCGATGATCTGTTTTACTTTACCTACGTTGGCCATATATATAGGAGAGTGTTTATTTTGGCGGCAAAGGTAAGGTTGGTAAACGGTTCTGCCAATTCGAAGATTTGTGATTTCGGGAGATTTTTTTCGACCGGCATAGTTGGAGCGCGGCGGACCGCAGCGATACGCGGCGATCGCAACGAATACAAGTCCTCCACCGCTGTTCTCCGCATCCGCTGCGTATCGCTGCGGTCCGCCGCGTTCCAGCTACGCCAATTCCCATCTAATCAGTAACTTGCTTATATGAAACTACCTCAACTCCTTATCGCCACGCTTGCTGTCATCGCCTTCTCCTGCAAGTCTCCGGATAAAAAACTTCCCGAACCCGTAAAGCGGGATACCACGATCTCCATTGTGAACGCCTACAGCGAACTGTTCTTCGACAGTACCAAACTGGAAAGCTTCATGGTCAGTGAGAACCTGGATGACAGCATGGCGGTTTCATTGCGTAATTTTTACAATCAGCGAAACTTTCAATACGCCTGGTTCTTCCCGCAGGGAATGGCTGACTATGCCACCACCTTTCTAAACCTGCAGAACGATTACCTGCATTACTCCGGTGACAGCTCAACCTATATTGCTGCTTTGCAGCCGCTGATCGACTCTCTCAGCGACTCTACCACCTTTATCCGCACACCTGACTCGATAAAACTGAAAACAGAGCTGCTGCTTACCGAACAATTTTTCCGTTATGCTTCCAGCGCCTATGCCGGCAGAAAAGATATCAGCACAAAAGACCTGGGCTGGTTCATTCCCCGGAAGAAGATCGACGCTGTGGAAGTGCTCGATTCCATGCTGAAACACAAAGGCCAGAATCTTACAGCGTACGAGCCGGTGAACCGTCAGTACAATCTGCTCAAAGAATACCTCGTAAAATATTATGCTATTGAAAAAGGAGATGGATGGAAGCCTATCCCTATCCCGTCAGGAAAGAAATCACTGCGCGAGGGCGATTCTTCTGAAACAATTGCCGCTTTACGTCAACGCCTGTTCCTTTATGGAGACCTGAAGCAGACCGATAGCAGCAATCTTTTTGATACCTCCCTTACTGCAGCATTGAAGAACTACCAGCGTCGTTTCGGGCTGAAAGATGATGGCGTAGCCGGCCCTGCACTTCTTGCACAAATGAACAAACCGGTCAGTGACAGGATCCGCCAACTTCTCATCAATATGGAAAGATTGCGCTGGGTACCGGCAGAGCCTAAAGAAGATTACCTGCTGGTCAACATTCCCGAATACCGCCTGCACGTTTATGAAAACGGTAAATATGCCTGGAATATGAATGTGGTGGTTGGCTCACAGGCTCACAGCACCGTTATATTCAATGGGGATATGAAATATGTCGTGTTCAGCCCGTACTGGAATGTACCGCCAAGCATCATTAAGAACGAGGTCGTGCCCGGCATGGCCCGCAACAAGAACTATCTTGCCAATCACAATATGGAATGGAATGGCGGAGCAGTCAGACAAAAACCCGGCATCAAGAATTCCCTCGGCCTGGTAAAGTTCTTATTCCCGAACAGCTACAACATTTACCTGCACGATACTCCTTCAAAAAGCCTGTTCAATGAAAGCAGCCGCGCATTCAGCCACGGATGTATCCGCCTCGCAGAGCCAAAGAAACTGGCCATTTACCTGCTGCGCAATGAACCCGCCTGGGACTCAACCAGCATCACAAAAGCCATGAATGCAGGCAAGGAAAAATATGTGACATTGAAAAAAACATTACCTGTATTTATCTGCTATTTCACCGCATGGGTCGACAGGAATGGCCAGCTGAATTTCCGGGACGATGTGTATGGGCATGATAAGGAAATGGCGGCGAGGTTGTTCAGGAAATAAGTAAAAAATCAAAATTAAAAAGTAAAAATATCACCCTGCCAGTTCGGAAAACATTTCTACTGGCAGGGTGATATTTTTACTTTTTAATTTTGGCTTTTTACTTTTTACTTCTCCCCTGTCCGGAACCCGCTTCCCCATTCGTCATACAAGAAACCTATTCTTCATTTAAAACTATTTTGTATGGAAAAGTTCATGTTCATCTTCCATGGCGGCGTAAGCCATGATGCGAGTCCCGAAGAAATGCAGGCCAATATGGGCAAATGGATGGCCTGGGTGGAGCAACTCACCAGGGCCGGCAAGTACGATTCAGGCGAACCTTTGCTTCCGGGCGGAAAACTGGTTACCGGCAATACCAAAGGAAAAGTTGTAACGGACGGACCTTATACGGAAGGCAAAGAAGTTGTCGGCGGATACTTTATTGTTAACGCAAAAGATTATGACGAAGCTGTCGCACTAACGGACGGGTATCCGGACTTTGAGTATGGGGGAGCCATTCAGGTAAGACAGGTGCTGAAAATAGAAATGTGATTTTCAAAGTCAAAATTATAAAGTAAAAACACCCGTGTGAGGAGAACACTTCTACCGGCCGGTTTATTTTTTACTTTTAATTTTGACTTTTTACTTTCACTTCCTACCTCATTTATGAACACCCAGCATGATATTTCGCGGCTGATCGATCATCTTTTCCGGCACGAATCGGGAAAGATGATCGCCGTCTTGTCGCGTCTTCTTGGGTTGCAGAATCTAAGCGCCGCTGAAGACATTGTACAGGACACACTGCTGCAGGCCATGAACAGCTGGTCTTATGGGAAAATACCCGACCAACCGGCAGCATGGCTGCATCGTGTTGCACGCAATAAAGCCATCGATCTCCTCAGACGCGAAAAACGATTCCGGCAGATCAGTCCTGAATATGCCAAGCTGCTGGAATCGGAATGGACACTCGCGCCCACCGTTCAGCAACTCTTTCTTGACAATGAAATAAAGGACAGCCAGCTGCAAATGATCTTCGCCGCCTGCCACCCTTCAATTCCGGCCGAATCAAGGATCCCTTTCACGCTTAAAACACTTTGCGGGCTCAGTGCCGCAGAGATCTCAAGAGCTTTTTTATGTGCCGAAGAAACGATCAGCAAACGGATCTACCGGGCAAAGGAAAAGATCAGATCAGAAGCTATCGGACTCGACATCCCTGAAGGGAACGATATAGCGGAACGGGTAGATGTCGTTTTAAAAACGCTTTATCTGCTATTCAACGAAGGCTACAACTCCTCACACCCTGACCTGCTCATACGCACTGATCTCTGCGAAGAAGCGATACGGCTTTGTGATATACTTGCCAAACATCCATTGACAAACTTTCCCCGTACACATGCATTGCTTTCGCTGTTTTATTTTCAGTCTTCGCGACTTAGTTGCCGGCTGGATAGTAACGGAGCGATCGTCTTACTGACAAACCAGGACCGCACCCGGTGGGATCGATCACTCATTCAAAAAGGCTTTGAGCAACTGGAGATGGCAGCCGAGCCATTTGAAGTATCACCGTATCATCTCGAAGCAGGGATCGCCTCACTGCATGCGGCAGCGCCATCTTTTGAAAGAACAGACTGGAAGTCGATCTATCACTTATACCAAATTCTTTATCAGTTGCAACCCAACCCTTTTGTCGCACTGAACAAAGCGATCGCATCGGCTTACGCGATCAGCCATGAAAATGCACTGGATGAATTGAACCGGATAGAGGGCCTCGAAAAACATCATCTTTATTTTGCCACTATCGGTGAGATCTTTTTTGAGATGCAACAAAAGCAGAAAGCCAGGGAAAGTTTTCAGAAAGCCCTGCATCTCACCTCCTCAGCCGCTGAACAAAAGCTGTTGGAAGATAAGATCTCCAGATGCTGACCTGCCGGTTTGGGGAAATGGCGGCGAGGTTGTTCAGGAAATAAGTAAAAAGTCAAATTAAAAAGTAAAAATATCATCCTGCCAGTAGAAATGTTTTCCGAGCTGGCAGGATAATATTTTTACTTTTTAATTTTGACTTTTTACTTAACCACTTACATTTGCCCACTAATCATTCGCTATGTTTAAGCTGGAAGAGGTCAAGGATGCTACTGCTGCAAAGAAATTCCTGGAAGTGAATTTTTTTATCAATAACCAGGATCCGAATTATATCAGGCCTCTTGATAAAGACATCGAACAGGTATTTGATCCTAAAAAGAATAAGGCCTTCCGTCATGGAGAAGCGACCCGTTGGATACTTGTAGATAAATACGGTACAACCATCGGACGCATTGCCGCTTTTATTAATAAGAAATATAAGAACAAGGGTGATGAATTTCCTGTTGGTGGGGTTGGCTTCTTTGATTGTCCTAACGACCAGGAGGCTGCAGATATGTTGTTCGATGTAGCCAAACATTGGCTCATGCAACGGGGCGTGCAGGGAATGGATGGCCCGATCAATTTCGGCGAACGTGACCGCTGGTGGGGTTTACTGGTGGAAGGATTCAAACCGCCTGTATATTGCCTGAACTATAATCCTCCATACTATAAGCAACTTTTTGAATCGTATGGGTTCAAACCCTTCTTCAACCAGATCTGTTTCGGACTTGATGTAGGAGCAAGATTGCAGGAAAAATTCTACCATCGCCATGCTGAATGCTCCAGGATTCCGGGTATCACTGCGAAACATATCAGGATAAATGAGCTGGATAAATTTGCAAAAGATTTTGCCACTGTCTACAACAATGCATGGGCCGGTCACGGTGGTATGAAACAGATCGAAGAGAAAGTTGTACGCACAATGTTCAGATCAATGAAGCCTGTGCTGGATGAAAGATTATGCTGGTTTGTTTATCACAACGAAGATCCGATCGCTGTATGGATCAATCTTCCGGATCTGAACCAATGGTTCAAACACCTGAACGGAAAGTTTGACCTCTTTCATAAACTCAAATTCCTCTGGTTAAAAAAGACCCGTAAGATCGAAAAGTTCGTCGGGATCATTTTTGGCGTTGTTCACGAATGGCAGGGCAAAGGGATCGACAGCTACATGATCGTTGAAGGTGCACGCGTGATCCAGAACCTGAAAATTGAGAATGGTGTTTATGAAATGGGAGAGCCTATTTACAAAGATTATGAAATGCAGTGGATCGGCGAGTTCAACCCAAAGATGGTCAATGTTGCTGAAGGGTTGGGAACACATAGAAGCAGGATCCTGACTACGTATCGTTACCAGTTTGACAGAACGAGGGAGTATCATCCGCATCCGCTGGTGTAGTTGCCTTAATTTGTTCTGCGTAGGAGTAACGCAGAGAACGCTAAGATTCCGCGGAGATCGCTAAGAATTTAGTACACTCCCGATCGCATTGCGTCCTTTGCGGATTCCTGGCGTTCTCTGCGTTACTCATACGAAAGTCAGCTCCAGGAAACTTCAAAACCCGATCCCCGCCTGCACCAGAAAATACCGCACCGGCGCTTTCCCCACAGAATACTCCATGTATCCATTTGCAGAGTTATACTGCAAAGAATTTCTGATGATATACTTTATATCAGAACCAATGTTATAAGATCCGCGCACTGTAAGACATCCCTTCCCATCACGACGTTTCCCTATCGAAAAACCCACCGCAGCACCTTTATTGAAACTCGCGCTTGAATAAGCTTCCAGATCGAATGCCTGGATACCAAGTGCCGTTTCAATCGCATCAAGATTTTCCCTGATCTGTGAAATGTAAAAGCTTCCACCGGCTATAATTTCAAAAAATGGCCTGACCGGTGCTTCAGCAAAAGGACGCAGCTGTAGAATGCCATTCAGGTTCAGAATGCCATAGCTTGTTTTGTAATCACCCCTGTATCCCCGTATATCCACTTTTGTAATAAACCTCCCGTAGTATGTATAGCCGAGTTCAGCACCGATCCTCAATACGCTGTTCCGCTTATTTCGGCCCCATGAGAAAGGATTGGTCAATACCGTTCCGCCTATACCAAAACCAGCATTGCCCATATTGTTCCTGATGGCCGGCTGCATGTCCCGCGTTGGCATTCCTACCTGTAATCCTATAAATCCATTCACTTTTTCTACAGGCCGGTCTGTCATTTGCGCAGCACCTGTAAAGGATAAACCAATAAATCCGATCGTTACAATAAATAATAATCTGCTATTCATTTCCCTTGCATTTCGCACAATGAAAATAATACATCCCCGGAAAGCGATCCGTTAAAAAAAGGACGGGCTGCGCATTACACGTGATGAAGCGTGTCTGCGCCGGATGACTCCGGCGGTTACAGACATTTTCCCTAATTTAGCCGCTGGTATTATGGATAAATTTATTGTTTCAGCCAGAAAATACAGGCCTCAACTGTTCGATACGGTTGTGGGCCAGTCGCATATAACTACAACATTAAAAAATGCGATCCGCAATAACCAGTTGGCTCATGCCTTCCTGTTCTGCGGTCCCAGGGGTGTTGGTAAAACCACCTGCGCCAGGATCCTGGCGAAAACCATCAACTGCGAAGCAAAAACACCTGAAGGTGAAGCCTGCAATACCTGCCATTCCTGTGTATCATTCAATGACGGTATTTCACTGAATATCCACGAGCTGGATGCGGCGAGTAACAACTCTGTAGACGATATCCGCACACTCGTAGAGCAGGTGAGATTTGCACCACAGGCCGGAAAATACAAGGTATACATCATCGATGAGGTGCACATGCTCAGCTCATCCGCGTTCAACGCATTTCTGAAAACGCTCGAAGAACCGCCATCCTACGCGATCTTCATCCTGGCAACAACAGAAAAGCATAAGATCCTACCAACGATCTTAAGCCGTTGCCAGATCTTCGACTTCAAACGGATCACCACCAACGACACAGTGGAGCATCTCCAGGAAATCTGCACCAAAGAAGAGGTGTCGGCCGATAAAGCTGCCCTGCAGATCATCGCCCAGAAAAGCGAAGGCTGTATGCGTGATGCACTCAGCATCATGGATAAGATCGTGAGCTTTACCGGCGGCCAGCTCAACTATACAAATACACTCGAGCATCTCAACATACTGGATGCGGATTACTATTTCAAACTGCTGGATGCCATGCTTCAACAGGATCTTGCCGGTGCCCTCGTGCTTTATGATGGCATCAACCGGAAAGGATTTGAAGGCGATCTTGTATTGAACGGTTTCGCGGAATTTTCGCGCAACCTGCTGGTGTGTAAAGACGAAAAAGCCGCTGATCTCCTTGAGGTAGTGGAAAGCTTCCGGGATAAGTATGTAGACACGGCAAAAAAAGTCTCTGCTCCGATCCTGATCAGCACACTGAATATCCTGAACGAAGCCGAGATCAATTTCAAAGCTGCGCGTAATAAACGATTGCATGTAGAACTGGTGCTGATCAAGCTCTGTTATCTTCAGCAGGCGATCAATCTAAGCGCGGACTCAACCGGGTTAAGTAAAAAAAAACTGATTGAATCGGCAAAACCTGTCGCTTTTCGCCAGATAGTGCCTCTTGAGCTCAAAGAACGAGCTGTCACAGAGCAATCGCCGGCAAAACTCATCATCGAAACACCTTCTGTCAATCCGGCTAAAACAACGACGCGCCAGGAAGCTCCGCCGCCCAAAGCTATCACCCCTGCTACCCAACCGGCGGCAAAACCCGTTTCGGCAACACCGGCCGCAGGAGCCGGTAAGATCGCAGGGCTTAGTGCGATCCGCGATAAATTCAAAGGAAATGCGCTGCCTGGTACAAATGTCAATCAGCCGCTGAATGAAGAATTGCTCAAACTAAGCTGGGAAGAATATATCGAAAAACTGAGAGCAGAAAAGAACCCGGCAGCGGCTCCGTTCGGGCTGGCCCGGCTGGTTGTAAAGTCCGATAATATTTTCGAGGTGGAGACCGCAAATAACATCGAACAAAAATTCATTGAAGCCGAAAGGAACCACCTCTTCTCTTTCCTTCAGCAGCGCCTGAAGAACCGCCTGCTCCAGTTCCAGGTGGTGGTGGTGGAATCTCTCGAAACAGACAGGCCTCCGATAGAAGCCCCACTAAACTCCAAGCAACAGTTCCTCAAGATGGTGGAACAGTATCCCCTGGTGAAAGAGCTGCGGGACAGGTTGAAGCTGGATCTGGATTTTTAGAGGAGGGTTAAAAAAGTTTAATGGTTTAATAGTTTAAAAGTTCTAAAGTTTGGGTCTGTACGACCTGGCTTGGGAACTTTTGACATTTATGGGGTCGTAGGAGGGTATCGCAAAGCGCGCAAAGATCCCGCAAAGGCCGCTAAGTTCTTCTTTGCGCTCTTAGCGGTCCCTTTGCGCCCTTTGCGATACTCCTACCCCGCAGGTTTCGGACAAAACCGAATGGCCGCAGCTCCAACCCTCCCCGATTCATAAAACATTGTCTCCCTACCAGTTTTCATCATCCTGTTATTCGTCATTTTATCTTAATTTCGGCGAAAATTTAATCCTACATGGCTGAAGAGATATTGATGCCCCGCCTGAGTGACACGATGACAGAAGGCGTTATCGCTGCATGGCACAAAAAAGTGGGCGACACCGTAAAAAAAGGAGACTTACTGGCTGAAGTGGAAACCGACAAGGCAACCATGGAGCTTGAAAGCTATAAAGATGGTACGTTGCTGCATATCGGAACCGAAAAGGGTGGAAAGCTACAGGTTAACGACCTGCTCGCTATTATCGGTAATGCCGGCGAAGATATCTCTGCCCTGGTAAAAGGTGGAGGCAGCGCTGCATCTGCGCCTAAACAGGAAACGTCTCCCTCTAAAGAAGAGTCCAAACCAGCCCCTGCGGAAAATAAACCTGCATCTGGCGGCAACTCACTGGACGTTTCTAAAATGGAAGAAGTGGTATTGATGCCCCGCCTGAGCGACACGATGACGGAAGGTGTGATCGCTGGCTGGAACAAGAATGTAGGTGATACTGTAAAAAAAGGCGATGTATTGGCGGAGATCGAAACCGATAAAGCCACTATGGAGCTTGAGAGCTATAAAAACGGTAAACTCCTTTACCAGGGTGCGAAAAAAGGAGAAAAGATCGCTGTTAACGAACTGCTGTGCATTATCGGTGAAGAAGGGAAAGTTGACGTTGATGCGATCGTTGCCGCTGTAAAAGGCGGAGGGGCACCGGCCCCTGCCGCTGAAAAAAAAGAAGAAGCAGCACAACCCGCAGCTTCGGATTCTTCGAATTCTTCAGCTTCTTCCGCTTCTTCTTCAGACGGACGCGTTAAAGCTTCCCCACTTGCCAAAAAACTGGCGGCTGATAAAGGCATTGACATCAGCAAAGTGAACGGAAGTGGTGATGGCGGAAGAATTGTACGATCAGATATCGACAATTACAAACCAGCAGCTTCGGCTCCTGCAGCTACTGCTACCGGCAAGGCGGCTCCTGCTGCAACAGCTGGCGGAACAGTAAGCTTCGATGAAGTGCCTGTATCGCAGATGCGTAAAGTAATTGCAAAACGCCTCGCTGAAAGCAAATTCACAGCTCCTCACTTCTATGTTACTGTTGCCATCGATATGGATGCCGCAGTGGCAAGCCGTGCAAAACTGAATGAGGTAAGCAAAGTGAAGATCTCTTTCAATGACCTCGTACTGAAAGCATGTGCGATCGCATTGAAACAACACCCTGCTGTTAACAGCAGCTGGCTGGGCGATAAGATCCGTATTAACCATCACGTGAACATTGGTGTGGCAGTGGCTGTTGAAGACGGCCTGCTTGTACCCGTTGTTCGCTTCGCGGATACCAAATCCCTGTCGCAGATCTCCGGTGAAGTAAGAGAGTTCGCACAGAAAGCAAAAGACAAGAAACTGCAGCCTTCAGACTGGGAAGGAAATACCTTCACCATCTCTAACCTCGGGATGTTTGGCGTAGAAGAATTCACCGCTATCATCAACCCGCCGGATGCGTGCATCCTCGCTGTGGGTGGCATCAGCCAGGTTCCTGTAGTGAAAAACGGCAATATCGTTGTTGGCAACGTAATGAAAGTTACACTCAGCAGCGACCACCGCGTTGTGGACGGAGCTTCTGCCGCAGCCTTCCTTCAAACATTGAAAGGCCTGCTTGAAGAGCCACTGAGAATGCTCGTATAGTTTCAATAATGCAGAAATAATAGAACGGGACGCTGTAAGAGGTGTCCCGTTTCTTTTTGAGGTAAGTTTGGTAGGTCCCATAGGTTGGCCCTCTGACAAGAAATAAAAACACGGAATAGTCAAAAACTACGTCAGAAATATTACTGCGAAAAACAAGTTGAGTATAGCAGTTATGAACCTATCGAATGTTAAATTAATGACATTCTTTCCTTGTACTTACTTAGTAAACACCCGGAACCTCTGAAGCTTCTGAAACCTTATGGAACCCAGCAAACCTCCCTCCCCATTTTTTGTTTCTTTTAACTCCTCTCATAAAATAAAAAACTACCCTGACTACTGCAATTGCCTACAGAACTAAAGAATTAAACGCCTAATTTTATTTATACATAAGGCTTTACACACCGGGTCTTTTTATGAAAACGATACGTGTCATATTATTTGCTTTGCTATTGCCACTTGCGGGCATGGGCCAGTATTACCAGGGCTTGAATGGAACTTATTATATCGGCTCACTGAACGTCCACAATAATCCGGCGGCGATCGTGAACGTTCCGGTAAAATGGGACCTCACGCTCTTCGGTATCCAGGATAAACATTCCACCAACATCGTTAATGTATATAACTACTCCTTACTGTCGAATCCAGCCAATTCAGAATATGAAATTGCGCCGGGCGAGTATAAAAGAAAAGGAGATGCCAACGTTAATGTAAATCTGCTCAACTTCAGGCTGGCACTGAATCAACGCAGTGCCATTGCCATGGGTATCAATTTCAGATCTTATACACGTGCCCGTTCAAGCAGATATAACTTCTATGATACGCTGCAAAGCTTTCGCGATTTTTTTGTGTTGAATGAAAACAACCGTGATGATATGAGCGTGGACATGACCAGTGCAAGCTGGATGGAAGTATATGGATCCTATGCGCAAACGATCGCTGACAACGACCAGTTCAGGTTAAATGCCGGTGGTACATTAAAGATCAACCGGGGACTGTCAGGGGGATTCGCGCAAATGAATGGCGGTTCATTCAGTAAGATCGGTTCATTCCCCGATAACTATCGGGCGAACTCGATGAGCCTTGACTATGGTTACTCTCAGAATTATGATCAGCTTGACAAGGATCAGGGATCCAGCTTCCGGGATTTCACTTCCGGAACACAAACAGGCATATCTGCCGACTTTGGACTTGAATTGCTGATCAAACGTCCTTATACCTCTAACCGTCAGCGGGAAGAAGAGTATTACGACTATGACTGGAAGATCGGCGCATCACTGCTGGATCTGGGCTTTTCTTCTTACAGGAACGGGCAGTATGGCATGCAGGTATCCGGCCTGCGCCCAGGTATCACAGATGAACTCCTTGATCAAAAATTTGATAGTGCCGTAAGCACTTTTGGACAATTCCGGGACAGCCTGGCGAGTCTGTTTGATAATGTTGTTGCGTATAATGGAAACTTCAAGATCATTCACCCAACCAGGCTGGTGATCAATGTAGATAAGTTTATCAGTGATGCATTCTTCATCAATGCGGATCTTTCCGTCGGTGTTGCCAGGCTTCTTCCCATAAAAAATAACCGGCTCAGGGACCTGAGTGTTCTCACCGTAACGCCTCGCTGGGAAACCCGGAAGAAGGGCTTTTATTTTCCTGTACAGTATAACAGCTCCAATAAACTTTGGATCGGAGGAGCAGTACGATACGGGCCTGTATTATTCGGACTGCATAATTTCGCCAACCTTTTCTCAAAGAAGAGAATGCAGCAGGGTATCGGTTATCTTGCCATCATTTTGAAAGCGTCAGATCTTACCGGCGAAAAGGCGGATAAAAGGCTTGACTGCTGGTAGGAGGGAACATTATTTTTTCAATGCGTTGAAACGCTGCATCAATAATTCCGGCTCATTCGTTGTGATCAGATCAAAGCCATTTTTCAATAAGAAATCCATGGTTGCTGTATCATTTACTGTCCATGCATTCAGCACAAGCTTCTGCTCTTTTGCTTCGCGGATCCATTCAGGGTGCTTTTGAAAGGCTGAGTAATGATAATCAATACCACCTAACCTGTCTGCCTTTACCTGTGCCGGAGGTTGATTTGCTTCGAGGTACTGAACATGTGCTTTAGGGTCTAGCTGTATGATCTTTTTACAGATATCATAGTCAAAACTGATATAGGCCACCATTGGCTCTGCCTTTAATTCCTGCACAAGCTTTACGACCTGCGCCCCGGTTTCCTGGCCGCGATCTTTGCTTACGGTGGAAGGTTTGATCTCAAGAATAAGTCTTGTTGAGCTATTATTCTTTAACCCCGCAAGGAGGTATTCCCGAAGGGTTGGAAGTTTTTCTCCATTGGATAATGTATGCTGTGTGAGAACATCGTAGTTGGTCTTCTCTATAGGCAACTTAAAGAATGTTGCGTCATGATTTATGACGAGTGAGTCATCTGCGGAGCGGTGAATATCAAATTCAGAACCGGTACACTTCAATGCGATCGCTTCACGTAATGCCGCAATAGAATTCTCGGGCAACTGTTTTGTCTTCCACGCACCACGATGCGCCACTACCGGGTTGGCAGCAAAAGCGGGGGTATCCGTGTTCACCTTTCGGCTGGCAGAGCATGCAGTCATAATAATTGCAGTGGATAGGTACAGGAATTCTTTCTTCATGCCCGCAAGTTAAGCAATAATAAAACCATGCGGGAAAGATCACAAAAGGATAACTTTCAAAATATTTTGAAAATACAGAAATGATTCAATAGCTTTATGTCATGAAATTGACGGAAGCAAGGCAGCAGTTCATTAGTAGCTGGGGAGCATTTGGTACGCATTGGGGCATCAACCGCACGATGGCGCAGATCCATGCGCTGTTGCTGATAAATCCTGATCCATTAACGCAGGACGATATCATGGAAGAGTTGAATGTGAGCCGTGGCAATGTGAACATGAATATCCGCGAGCTTATTAACTGGGGTCTTGTTGAACGGGTGCTTCTGCCCGGCGAAAGAAAGGAATATTTCTCTGCGGAAAAAGATATCTGGAAAGTGGTAAAGCAGATCGTTAAGGAAAGAAAGAAACGTGAGCTGGAACCGATGCTTAGCCTGCTTGACAAGCTGGAAGAAGTGGAAGGTGATAAACGGGATAAGAATGTCAAAGCTTTTATTGATACAGTCAGTGGGATCAGGAAACTTGGAAAACAGGCAGACAAAACGCTGGATCTGATGATCAAAGCCGAGGAGAATTGGTTTGTGAGCAATATGGTCAAACTGTTCAAATAAGCTTTCAATAGTATAAAGCCGGGTTACCGGCTTTCTTTAAAACGAAAACTTTCATTTTTTACTGAAAGTTTAATATAGATAGAAAGAAGCTGATCGCAGGTAAATGCCTGAACCGGGGCTGATTTGACATTTGTCAAAAGATGCTGTCTCTCTATTTCCTATTTTCACCAGTGCTGCAATAAACCCTGAAGCGATGAAACTATTTAAAAAGATCGATTTTTGGATACAAGTGATCCTGATAGCAGGCAGTCTGATATTTATCGCATTCGAGCCCTCTGATTTCATAACAACCTATTTCATTGTGGGAGGCTGGCAGCTTTTCAGCTGCATAATACATGTATCATTAACCGGGCATTTCATCAGTCATCGCTGGCGGACGCTGTATTACCGGACGCTGCTCGGTCTTGTCATCAGCACCCTGTTATTATATGTTACAGGGCTCGTCCTGCTCTTATTGTTCCTGATGGTCTTTCTTCCTCCGGTGCTGGCATGCTGGTATGCGTTCACCTGCAGCGAAGAAAATGACCTGCTGATGAAGAAAGCTTTTATACATCTGAAATAGCGCGTAAGGGAAGACAGATAGTCAGGAGCGTTTTGAACGTTTGATGGGTTAGGATGGCATGTATCTGCTTTTTGGATTTCTAACTCCTGTATCTGGCGGGTATAACTTTATCGACGCTGCTTATTATAAACAAACATAAAAGACTATTGCATGAGAAGTTTTAAACCGATAGATTTCTGGATACAGATCATCCTGATCGTTATGTCCACTTTATGGGCGTTGACAGTTGGCGACTTCAGGTTTATCTGGTCTTACATTCTTGTTGGGAGTGTTCAGGTGATCAGTGCGCTTATTCATTTGATCTGTTCGGGCCACTATATTCCGCAGAAGAGCCGTAAGTTTTATGGAATGGTCGTATTAGTCCTTGCCCTGCTCTCTACATTCCTCTTTAATTCGCGTCAGGGGATTGAATTCGGGGTGGTAATGCTGGTCGTCTCTCCTTTTCTGGCTGCCTGGTATGCCTGGATCTGCTATGAGGAAATAAAAATTTCAGAAAACCCTTCAAACAAAAAATCATCCTCTTCTGATTTTTATGAGATGTAAAAAGATCGTTATTGCTGGTGGCTCCGGCTTTATCGGGGAAGAACTCATCCGCTATTTCGGAACAGACAATGAGATCTGTATTCTGACAAGAAAAATACCGGATGCCGCCAATAACAAAAACCGTTACTTTTCTCTTAAGAAGCATGAAACTGTGCGCACGCGCTGGGTCAAATGGGATGGCAGATCGGTTGGTGAATGGGCAAATGAACTCGAAGGTGCGGACCTGCTCATTAACATGGCAGGTAAAACTGTCAATTGCCGTTACACAGAAAAGAATAAGGCTGAGATCCTGAGCAGCCGTATCGATCCTGTGAACGCATTGGGAAAAGCCATTTCTTCCTGTAAAAATCCTCCCTCCTGCTGGATCAACGCTTCTTCTGCCACCATCTACCGCGATGCAAGAGATCGCGCACAGGACGAATTCAATGGTGAGATTAAAAACGACTTCTCCGTTCGTGTTTGCAAACAATGGGAGAAAACATTGTACGATCAGCACACTCCTCATACGCGGAAGATATCCCTCCGTATGGCCGTTACGCTCGGCGCCGGCGGTGTGATGATCCCTTACTTCAATCTCCTGAAATTCGGCCTCGGAGGGCGTCAGGGTGACGGCGGCCAGATGTACAGCTGGATCCACATACATGATACTTGTAGAATGATAGAATGGATCTTTGGTAACCCTGCACTTGAAGGAAATTACAACTGCTCCTCACCTTTTCCCGTTACCAACAATGAATTCATGCAAACCCTGCGCAAGGTAACAGGACATAAGAATGGTCTTCCCGCATACGAATGGATGCTGAAAATAGGCGCTGCACTCATTGGAACAGAAACAGAACTGGTATTGAAAAGCCGCTGGGTAGTGCCAACAAGAATTCTTGAAACGGGGTTTGTATTCTGTTATCCGTTTTTGGAGGAAGCGATAACAGAGGTGGTCAGTAAAGTGCCACGCGGGCAATATAGCCTTTTTCCATAGCCAACTGATGCGACCCGTCAGAAAGCACACCGGTGCATTATTATTCTATTATACAGTTTTTTGTTGCAGATTCCACCCTCTGCACATGTTGTTAGGTGCGTAGCGGGCACAGCGAGAAGAATCACGGAAACTACTCCCCTCAGACGGACTTGGTGCGAACCCCGCCATCGCTGGCAATTTCCGCGATTATGGCACACGCCCGCGGTAAAAGAGCGAAGAAGGAACGCGGCGGACGATATGCGGCGGACGCGGCTAAAACAGCCATTAAAACATCTTGTATTGCGCCGCGCTCTCTGCGTATCGCCGCGTCCGCCGCGTCCCTTTACGCCGACCAAAACACTACATTCACCGCTATGGTGACACACCCGGGCGTTGCATGGCCAACCAAAACGTAATAAGTTACAATTGCATGATATTCACATGATTGGTAAAATATCTATATTTTGTATTTTCCCCTCTTCCCTTAAGGATCCAGGTAATATGGACTTGCCTGAGTAACGATTATGTTCCTCCGGGGTATCAAACAGCAGGACGCAACATGCAATATGTCAGCATGCCTGACACCGCAATAAAAGCCCATCAGGAAAGATATTTCGGCTTATAATGATTGCTGAATACAAAACCTGCTGATTTGTCAACATTATGTATTGGCATAAAAATGGGCATACAACCCATAGAAGAATCGTGGACCTCTTGAGATAAGGAAAAATGACGCAGTTTCAGAAGTGTATTAAACGGACTCAACACCCCGGCTGCCTGGGTTCCTTACAAAGAAAACCGATGGCTTCAATATTTACAGATATAAATCATTCAATAATGAGCAACAAAAAGAAAACACTGGTATTAGGCGCTTCAGACAATCCTTCGCGTTACAGCTATCTTGCTATTAAAAAGCTGCGGAACAATCAGCATCCCGTTGAAGCGATCGGTAAGTTTGAAACAAAAGTGGATGACGTAAATATCATCAAAGAAAAAACACCTTTCAATGATATAGATACTGTAACACTCTATCTCAATCCGGCGCATCAGCGTGACTACTATGATTACATTGTATCATTACACCCGAAAAGGATCATTTTTAATCCGGGTGCGGAAAATGATGAGCTGGCTGAGCTGGCAAAACGCAATAATATCCAACCAGTGGAAGCATGTACACTAGTGATGCTCTCAACAGGTCAATATTAGTTGCTGCGTTAATTTATATAAAACAAATACTCAGTGATACATAACAATATCTCACTTTATAGTGATGATCGTTAACGGGCATATGTATTTTGCACGATGATCAATGCAATAGTTTTATCCCTATGACCATCGTAGAACAACTACTACACCATGATCGTAGTATTGCTTTAAATAGAAATTTAGTGGTGTATTTTGCTTGGAACTTTTAAAAAGTTTATACAATCTTGCAATACCGTCCCTTTTGAAAGCAACGCAGCATTCCTGCGGGTGTAATATCCTGTCATAAACTTGAGTATCCAATGAACTACCACAAACCTACGGGCATACGCCTTATTTATGCCATTTGCTTATTCGCCAGTCTTTCCCTGAAGGCGCAGGATAGCAAAACGAAAGCTCCGCTTCGTGAGCCCGATTACAATAAATCTAAAATATTCAACAGTCTGCCTGCTTCTATCGAGGTATCTGACCTGGATCTGCAAACACTTGTTGCGCCAGGCACCCGGAAAAGCCAGGAAATATCATTACCGCTTGCAAGCGGTAAGCTCAGCCCTTTTACCGGCAAAGTCGCGTACGCATTCTCTAACGAAAGAATGCGCACGGTAACCGTCCAATCCACCAGTTTCAATGGCGCCGTACTCACCCTTTCATCTGTTCCCAAATCTGATGGTACGGTCAGGTACACTGGCCGTATCTTCAGTTATCAGCATGGAGATGCATTCGAACTGCAGCAAAAAGGCGATCATTATTACTGGATCAAAAAAAATCTGTATGAAATGATGGCTGAGTAATACGTCCGGTCTCTTTATCCAATCCGAAATATCCAATCCTCCTTGTATGAAAAACATTTTACCTCACCTGCTGGCACTCCTGCTTTGCGTACAGCTAAGCACATGGGCTCAGGCTGTTCCGGTCCTGAACAGTTATCCTGCCGCCAATTCCGTCATCTTTCTTGACTTTGATGGTCATACGGATGAAACCGGAAGCTGGTCTCCTTTTGGTCCTGTAGTATTAGGTCCTTCAGGAATGAGCGATCCTCAGATCATCGAAGCATTCAACCGTATCGCAGAAGATTTCCGTCCTTTTAACATTAACATCACCACAGACTCAACAAAATACTGGGCAGCACCCCTGTTCCAGCGCACACGTGTAGTACTCACTGTTTCATCAAGCTGGTATAGCAATAGTGCCGGCGGCGTATCATGGGTGGGCTCATTCACATGGGGAACTGATGCGCCTTGTTTTGTATTTACAGCACTGCTTGGTTACAACACCAAAAACATCGCAGAAGCCGCTTCACATGAAGCGGGTCATACACTCGGTCTTCAACATCAGACAAAGTATGATGGTTCCTGTAATAAAGTGACAGATTATGATCCGGGTGTTGGTACTGGAGAGATCGGCTGGGCGCCTATCATGGGCGTTGGTTACTACCAGAACTTTACACTCTGGCACAACGGCACCACGATCTATGGTTGCGCTTCACGTCAAAATGATCTTGATGTCATCACTTCTGCTGATAACGGATTTGGCTATCGCCCCGATGATCACGGCAAAACATTTGCAACGGCAACAATACCGGCATTCTCAGCAAACCAGTTCGATGTGACCGGTGTGATCGATCGGAACACCGACCAGGATATTTTCAAGTTCATTATGCCCACCAACGGACGTCTGCAGATAGATGCTGTTCCTTACAATGTTGGAACAGGCAATGCTGGCTCTGATCTCGATATGCAGGTCAGTCTTTATAACGAACAGGAAAACCTCCTCAGTGTATATAATCCCGGCAACCTCTTGAACTCTGTAACCGATACGCAGCTGAATGCCGGAACTTATTTTATCAAGGTAGAAGGCAAAGGAAATCTCTATGCACCCGCCTATGCAAGCCTTGGCTCTTATTCGATGCATGCAACTATACAACCAAACGGCGTAGGTGTGCTTCCATTAAGGAAACTTGATCTGAAAGGTATTATTGCAAACAGCAAACACCTGCTCAACTGGCAGATCGATATTGATGAAAAGATCATCCAGCAGGTGTTGGAGATCTCCACAGATGGAAGAACGTTTCAATCACTGGTTGAATTGACTGCCGATGCACGCAACTACATTTATCAACCTGCATCATCTTCCGCTGTCAGGTATCGCGTTAACGTTATCCTGGAGAATGGCCACCGTTATTACTCAAACAATGTATCCCTGCAGCAGGAAAACAACCGTAGCTGGCCGCGGGTGGCAGGAAACCCGATCCAAAGCAACGCTGTCGTGATCAGCAGCCCCGGGCAGTTTGATTATACCCTGGTTGATGCAAATGGCCGTACTATAATGACCGGCAAACTGGTGAATGGGTTGAATACGATCCAGGCGCCTGCTCTTCTGCCAGGTATCTACCTTGTACGTTACAGCACAGAAAATGCTCATCAAACAGAAAAAATAGTTCGTCAGTAATAATATTGTTGTTCCCGTTAACAGAACAATAATCCGTACCCCCTTGATTATCGGAGGTTTTTCTATAACTTAGGAAAACCTCTTTTTATATGCGTTGGAGAAAATTTAATGGCGAAATGATTGATCTGCCGATTATCAGTGCTGTTGAACATGCTATCAAACGCGAGACTGCTGCCGGATTCCGGCTGAAGGTCTGCATTGGTACTGACTCACAGGTAAAAGGGAAAGAAACAGAATTCGCGACTGTAATTGTATTTCTTCGTGAAGGTCATGGTGGATTTATGTTCATCCACAATTACAAGACCCTGCAGCAATTTACCATCAAAGAACGGATGCTCACAGAAGTGGCCAAAAGCATCGAAATCGCTTATGATCTTTGTAACCTGTTCACTGTTTACAATGTGGACATGGAAGTGCATGCGGACATCAACACAAATCCGCATTTCAAGAGTAATGATGCACTCAAAGAAGCGATGGGCTACATTCTGGGAATGGGCTTTGCGTTCAAGGCAAAACCAGAAGCATTTGCAAGCAGTAGTTGTGCGAACAAAGTGGTGAACTGATCATCACAACAGCCTATTAATCCGTTAATACAGGGGAGATCCTCTGTAGAGGGGCTTGCCTCCCATTTTTTTGATCATTTCCGATCATCTTCCTCCGGAAATACCCAGGTTTCCTTCATGTTGCAACAGCCTGATCACTTACACCCCAAGCATTACAGTATATCGGCCACAAAAAAAGCCATAAGAAATCTTACGGCTCTATCATGAATTCAGTGTTGTTACTATTGAACGGTGATTACGGCTGGTTCAGGGGATACTTTATCAGCCATGAAAGGGTTAACGGAATCTTTTGGAAACATCCTCTGCACCGTATTCCGGCCTTCTCCTCCGCGTGAATTTTTCCTCGTATAACGCTGCGCCAGAACAAATACAAAGAATGTGGCGATAAAAAGAAAAGAGGCAACGCTTCGGTAGGATAAAATTTTGTGCATACTAAACATCAGATTACCTGCAAAGTAAAGAATTAATGTTGAATAATCAGATGCGTACCTGCTTGTTTATAAATGCCTTATTCAGGTCATCGATATAATCCAGTACAAGGTCGCGGCCCTCGCCGGTTTCTGCGGAAGTAACAAAGAATGGGGGGATTTCTTCCCATGTTTCTTTCAGCTGGCTGATGAATTCTGTCACATGCCGGCGGGTGGCTCCGGGCTTATTTTTGTCGGCTTTGGTGAAGATCACAGCGAAGGGCACTTCCCATTTCCCGAGCTGTTCAATAAAGGAAAGGTCGATCTTCTGTGGCTCATGCCGGCTGTCCACCAATACGAACAGGCAGGTCAGATTTTCACGTTTGCGGATATAATTTTCGATCATCTGCTCCCATCTGCGCCGGCTGCTTTGCGACACTTTTGCATACCCGTATCCGGGTAGATCCACCAGATACCACTTACGTTTTGCATTTGAAAGCACTTCAAAATGGTTGATCAGCTGTGTTTTCCCCGGAGCGGATGATGTTTTCGCCAGTGCCCGCTTGTTGCAAAGCATATTGATCAGGGATGATTTTCCCACGTTACTGCGACCAATAAACGCGTATTCGGCCCTGTCCGGTGCTGGACACTGGGCATAATCTGCATTACTGATGAGGTATTTTGCGTCTTGTATTTCCATGCTGAAGGAGCAAAATTAAGGGATGTGGACAAGACTGACGAGATACATGTTGTTGCCGGGGCGGGCAAGGCGCCTTTTTGGGGAATGGTTGGAAGAGTCTTTTGTTGGGTTTGCCGGGCGGGCAAGGGCGCTTTTTTTCGACGGGAGCGTCGAAGACTCTGTTTGCGTTTTTGCCGGACGGGCAAGGCGTTTTTTTTCGAGGGGTTGCCTCGAAGACTCTGTTTACTTTTTTTGCCTTGATGCAAAAAAAGTAACAAAAAAAGATCAAGGCTGGGAAAAAATGGCTAAAAATGGGAGGATGTCACCTGCACCAAAAAAACTCGCCCGTCCAGGTTTAGGATTGATTGGCGTGTTGGGCTCAAACAGTTTTTGGCGCCTTCGCACACCTGCGGTGTGGCTCAGGCGGTGCCAGCCTCCCATTTTCTTAACGCCATTTTTTCCAAGGCCGGGGGCGTTGAGAGAGGAGGAGTCGGTTGCGAAGAAGATTCGTTGTATATCAGTTGCGGTATCATAGTTTGAAAAGGGTACTCTTCTATTGATACGTTTTATAATAAGAGAACAGAAAATCTGCAAGAACCGTAAGGCTACATTTATGTCAAGGCCTTCTGCCCGCTTTAAGAGCGGCGGCCTAGCGCAAATGGCGTTAAGAAAATTATGGGCGTAACCGACGAGCCGAAGGCGAGGGCGCTAAAATATTGTCTGAGCCAACACCCCAATCCATCCCAAACCCTCCTCCGGCGAGTTTATTTTAGTGCCAGGTGAAGCCCATAATTTTTAGCCATTTGCGCGTAGCCTTGATCTTTTTTTGTTACTTTTTTTGCATCAAGGCAAAAAAAGTAAACAGAGTCTTTCGACCTCCCGTCGAAAAAAAACGCCTTGCCCGCCGGCAAATGCAAACAGCGCCCTCGACCGCCGTCGAAAACGGAAAAGCCCCGCCGGGCTCCCGGCACGAAAACTCCTTACTTCAAACTCTTCCCCGCAAGTTCAAGCGCCCTCTCCATCACTACATCCCTTTTCTGTAAAACATCGCTGATAGCAGGCGAAACAACTTTATCCGCTAAGATCCCCCGGTCGGCCGGGTTCGGTCCTTGCGGGTTCATGTAAAACGCCATAAGCGGGATCCCCGTGGTCAGCTTTGTGTTCGGCAACGTAATGCTCGCAAATACACCACTATTATCTCCTCCATACGCGCCACCTGTTTCTTCTCCTATAAAGACTGCACGGCCTGCCGTTTTTACCGCCGAAGCAAATTCAGACGTTACGGAAAAGCTGAAGCCATCTGTCAGGATAAAGACCTTACCAGCGAACGCATTTGCTTTCGGGTCTTTTTGGGCAAGGTATTCCTGCATCGGCCAGTAATACTCTCCGTTCTTCTCTTTGATGAGGCCATAAGCCTGATCCATGCCAGGCGGAAACCATCCATATTTCTTTACCGAGCTTTCTTTGTTCGAAGCAACGAGGATCCTGTTGTAATAAGTAAAAGGCTTTGCTGCTAACCAGGAGAACAGGTATCCTCCATATTCTTCCACGCCGCCCTCATTACCCCGCAGATCGATCACGAGGTTTCCTGCACCGGCGGCATTTATCTGCTGAAATGCACTATCAATGAACCGGTAGTAATCCGTTTCCCCGGGGTTGGTATAGAACCTGCCGATCCGCAGCACCGCGACGGATGCCTTCGGCATGGAAAGCTCAAATGCCGGGCGAACAGGATTTTGGCCGGCAACGTCCTTTTGCTTTATAATATCCAAAGAGACTGCGGGCAGGGTCGATCGTTTCTCCTGTTTTCCGGCTTTGTAATGGAATGTATAGGCCGGCGTCGTTCCTATGAACGAAGCATAATAACCGTTGAAGGACTGATTCAACTCCTGGTATAATGCTGACTGAACATTTCCATCCATCGTAATAAAGCCCCGGAGCTGAGCAATGATCCCATCGATCTTTTGGCCGTTAATATGGGTTATCTCCAAGCCTGCGGCAAGTGTGTCCGCTACCGCGTAATTGCGGAGGACCCAGGCCCTGTTGTCTTTGAAGAACAGTTTCAGCGGCACGAGTTCATCCTGACGGAAGGGGAAACGATCATCCGGCCGGTCTTTCCGGTGCCATTTTGTATGACCACATTTCAATTGGGCGATAAAGGGCATCACAAGTTTGTAATATTGTTCCTCTGTCATCGGCGTGTTGATCGCCATTCGCAATTGTTGTTCCTGCCTGTCAAATTCGCTTTTTGACTGATACCTGTAGATGCCCGGGTGTAATTCTCGTAATGCTGTAACAAGGATCTTATGATCTTCCAACAACTGCTCAACCGAAAAAACCGGGGCCTGTTGAGAAATTCCCCGGCTCGCAATGAGGATCAGCACGAAACCCAAAAAAGTCTTTTTCATTATTAATTGTTTTTTGCGATGCCTGCGATGAGGAGAACATCATTTTTTTCTGTTGTTTTTCGTGCGCTGCCTGTACTTCAGCATCACGATCACCGCATTCACCACAGTCGCTATTATAGCAACGAGGGCAATTATTTCATTTACTCCCATCAGCTGATTTGTTTACTGTAATGAACCTGTGCAAAAGAACAGATTCATACATCCTTTACCGCCCCGCCTTATAAGGTCGGACACCTTCGCTTTAATTACTGATATAAAAAGATGAGAAACAACTGCTTAAAAGGGTGTATCATGTTAGCCAGACTTATATCCCTTCGGTCTTCACCCCCCGGGCTTGCTTCAAAAAAGCGGATGGGGTAATCCCTTCCTGCTTTTTGAACACCTGGTTGAATGTCGCTTTCGAATTAAAGCCGCAGTCGAATGCCAATCCCATGATGGACAGATGACTGTTTTCCGGCTTAAGGGCCATTTGCTTAAAGGCATCGATGCGATAGCCATTCACAAACTCGAAGAAATTGCGCGAGAACTCCTGGTTGATCACCTGAGAAAGATGATGCCGCCTGACATTCAACTGCGCCGACAGATCATCAATCGTAAGTGCCGGATTGAGATAAGGCTTTGCCTCCACCATCCATTGCAGCAAACGGACTTTGATCGCTGCGATCTCGCTTACAGGGATCGCGGTCTTCTGGTATTTAACAGGTGCACTCTCCTCCTGAACCATAAGGGTTGGGGGCGCTGGTACCGGTTCATCTTTCGGAGGCACCACGGTCTGATCCCAGCGATAAGGATTCAGCAGGAGCTTGTAAGAAAGCCAGTACACTACAAAAACAGCGAGCAGAAAGTTATTGGGATAAAGAGACGAGAGCCAGGGCCAGTTGTACCGCCTGGAAATAAAGCAGATCCAGGAAAAGACCATGATCGACCATATCACCCAGAGAAATGTTTTAAGCCAGGCCAGCCGTGCAGGGCCGGGATCCGAAAAGAAATCCGGCAGTGCTTTACGGTTGCGATAGAATATGATCAGGGCCGCGGAAGTGAACCCGATATGAAAATAATTCGTGAGATGATTATAGATGCCGAAATCAGCCCTGTTGACACCCACGGGATCTGACAGATAAGCGAGCTTCTCTTCTGTGCCCGACAGGTAATAGGGCGAAAGCAGGGTCAGGTAAACCAGCATCGGCAGGAAATAAGTCAGATGCACCCATTGAAGTCGAAATCCCCTGATCACAATGCTCTGCGTCAGCAGCAACAGCAATGGCCCATAGCAATGCGGGATCAGCCAGGAAAGCCTGCTCAGGTGAGGAAAAACGAGGAACAGGTCACGCACATCAATTGCCACGAGAGATAGATGCACCACCAGGACAGAGACCAGCCAGCCCAGGATCCGGTTGGACAGGCGGTTATCCGTTTTCCGGAAAAGCAGTACCACAAGAATAATTCCCTGCAATACTCCCGCAAAAAGAATGGCAAATAAGATAAGGCTCATGAAAAGGGATTTGTTGGCTTTGGGGATCAGTGGATTTATCCCGAAATAATGATAAAATCTTATATCCTCTATAACCTTTTATATAATAACCTTACTGTCTCCTATCTCTTGTTAAAATCCCATTATCCCGAAAAATCCAACAAATCCCCGTTACCTTTGCCCCCCATGACAAACCCCTTACCCCACGATCATGTTACCCCCTTCAAGGGTTCAGAGAAAGGAAAGAAAGAGCAGGTAGCCGAGATGTTCGACCACATTGCCGGCCGTTACGATTTTATGAACAGGTTTCTTTCTGCGCGGATCGATGTCACCTGGCGGAGAAAAGCGATCTCCCTGTTCAAAAAAGATCAACCCAGGACCATTCTTGATATTGCCACCGGAACCGGAGATATGGCAATTATGGCATGTAAAATGCTTAATCCAGATAAGGTGACAGGGATAGATATCTCAAGGCAGATGCTGGAGGTGGGAAAAAAGAAAGTTGAGAAAGAGGGACTTGTGGAAAAAATCCAGTTACAGCACGGGGATTCCGAAACAATAAACTTTGCGGAAAATACGTTTGATGCCGGGATGGTGGCATTTGGCGTGAGGAACTTTGAAAACCTCGAAAAAGGGCTCTCCGAAATTTTACGGGTCTTAAAGCCCGGCGGACAGCTTGTTATCGTGGAATTTACAAAGCCGCGTCAGCCTGTTCGCAGTTTATACAATTGGTATATGGGTTTCGTGGCTCCACAGCTGGCCCGGTGGTTCAAACAGAATAAAGACGCTTATAAATATCTGAATGAATCTTCCAATGCATTTCCTGCGCGCGAACATCTCAGGGATATCCTAACCAAAGTTGGTTTTGCCGATGCCCGTTATAAATCGCTAAGCTTAGGAATATGTTGTATTTACACCGGCAGAAAGCCCGTACGCTAAAGATTGGATTGTGTTTGCTGATTTTTGTGGTTAGCATGACGCAACATTTATCCGCCCAGGAACGCGAGATCAATCTCTATGATCACGATTCAAAACCTTATTATTTTGGCCTCACACTCGGTGTGAACTCGACACGGTTCCACCCCCAGATGCATTCGCGGTTCATGCAGGACGACAGTGTGCTTACCGCAGAACCATTGAATTCTGTTGGCCTTAATCTGGGCCTGCTGGCTACAGCCAGGATCTCTGACCGGTTTCAGCTTCGCTTCAACCCACAGCTGATCTTCACAGAAAAAAAGATCCGCTATAACCTGAAAAATCCTGAAGACGGAAAAACAGAAATCCTGCAAAGCTTCAACCCGATCATTGTTTCTTTCCCGATACAGATAAAACTGCAGTCTGACCGCATAGACAACTTCAGGGTGTACATGTTCGCCGGGATGAAGGCAGACATTGCCCTGTCTGGAAACAAAAAATCAGATGGTTCGATCCAGATCAAAAGCTCTGATTTCGGACCCGAACTCGGCCTTGGATTCAATTTCTTCCTGAAAAGTTTCATCTTCTCTCCCGAGATCAAGATCAGCAACGGCATACCTAATATTCATAACAGGGATGCCAGCGTGAAATACTCCAGCGTGTTTGACAAGATACAGTCGAGGATGATCATGCTTTCGTTTCATTTCGAAGGCTAACGCGAATGAAACGCTAATGAGCGCTAATAAACACGAATAGTGTACTGCAGAATAGAAGAAGCATTTAAATAGAAACAGCAGAAGCCCGGATGCTATATCCGGGCTTCTGCTGTTTGAACCAATTTGATCTATAATGAGCTTTTCGCGAATATCCGCGGCCATTCGCGCTTCATTCGTGTCTGTTAAAAGTCATATTCCCGGCGATGCATATTCCACCTCACCCCGAAGGAAATCACTTTTGATGTAGTGGAGCTGATGGGTGCTGTTTTTGCATCCTGCTTTCTTAGCGTTCCAAACAGTTCGAGTGAGAGATTTTCTTTCAGCTCATAGGATACCAGTAAGGAAGAATAGAAAACATTCGTCTTCCATCCGGAGCCTATGTTGAATCCGTAGTCTGCCGGTCTTGATTGATTGGGAAGGAAGATATTGCTTCCGTAGTTCGCACTGCTGGAATCCCGACCCTGTGTGTAATAGATCGCCTTCGCTTGGATCATCCATTTTGGTGCGGGCTGAAAACGCGCTATCCCGATGTACTCCTGGAAATTCGCCATCAGCGGATGCGCCATTGGCTGATTGTAATGCGTATAATTTGCTACAGAATCATTGTGTGAATAAGTGAACGGACGGACGCGGTTCGTTTCTACCTGGAGATCGAGGTTCTTTACACCAAATGCATCGATATATTTTGCACCAAGCTGATACCCCCATTTATTCCCCCACCAGCCATCCCCGGCGCGGATCTCGGAGAGCTTGAATTCATCCAGCAATAACTGTCCGTATACCTGGAAACGCTTCGCAATGTTCGCCTTGAAATCAAGACCGGCGACGGAGTTATCATAACTTCCATTCTGCAACTCAATCGAGCGATAAAAGATCACTGGGTTCAGATAGCTGAACTCAAACCGGTTGGGTCTGCCAAATACAACACCTTCAAACAAGCCAACATTCAACCAGCGCGTGAGATTTATATCGAGATGGTGCATCGCCGCATATTTCTTTCCGATCAGCTTGTCGGTGATACCTCTATTATCGGCATTGGCCAGCTCCATAAAAAGGTTCTGATAATTGAACTTCCAGATCCTTGTATTCAGGCGAAGAAACAGCGAAGAGTTACCAAAATCACTGAGATATAAACTGCGATAGCCGTTACCTATGAAATTCTTATCATAGCCGAATGACACATCGATATACTTTGTTACGTTGAACGTGATCGTACCTCGGGCATCAAAATAATCTACCCCACCCGGCGCCTTAAAGTCCTTATAAAACCCCTGCCCGGGTACTGCCAGCCGGTCACTGATATACTGTTGCACATATAAAGGGTCACGTTCCTGGTTGTCTGTCAGGTAAGCGGAAAAACCGATCTTGTTTGCAATACGTCCGCGCAGGCTCAAGCCACGGGTATTCAGAAATAAGGTCTGGTCATTATCAATTTCCTTTGACACCACGTACTGCACGACAGGATTGATCACGAGATCAAAGTCTTTCACATGCGTCTCAAAGAAATTAGCTGGAGATGCATACAGCTTTTTCCAGATCGGCTTTTTACTGGCATAAAGCGCCCGCTCTTCGTCCGTCAGCCATTCCGTATTGTTCATGTAAATGCTGCGGAGATTATGCAGATCAATGTTGGACAACTGCTCCTCCCCGTTTTTCTCCAGGTAGCTCTTTACACCATTCATTACATACTTTCCCCGGTTAAACGGCTTGATCTTCGAGAAATTGAGAACAGAATCTGATTGAGCCTTTATCTCCAGCCTTTCCAGCAGTACTGTTTGCTTATCTCCCTGTGGAAGATAGGTTGACTGGGCAGCAGCAACAAAGGGACAAAGAAAAACAAGCAGTCTTACAAGGGTTTTTATAAATTGCATTGCAAGTCATTTTGGATTATATACAACAAAGTATGCAAATATATCTGATTAAAAATATCCGCGTCGTCAACGAAGGAGTTATTAAGACGGCCGATGTACTGCTCAAAAACGGACGCATTGAGAAAATTGCGTCAACCATTTCCCCGGAAGGCCTGTCGGTTACAGAAATAAACGGCGAAGGCAAGTTTTTATTACCCGGCGCCATAGACGACCAGGTGCACTTCCGTGAACCGGGCCTCACGCATAAAGCGAATATCTACACAGAAGCAAAAGCGGCGGTCGCCGGTGGCGTGACCAGCTTTATGGAAATGCCCAATACCGTTCCTCCGGCCTTCACCGAAGAATTGCTGGAGCAAAAATATACCATTGCCTCACAAACAGCTCTTGCCAACTATTCATTCTATATCGGCACATCAAACGAGAACGCAGCAGAAGCACTGAAGATAAATTCCCGTAAAAACGATATCTGCGGCATCAAGATCTTTATGGGCTCATCAACGGGCAACCTTCTTGTTGACAACCCGCTCACGCTTGAAAAAGTGTTCGCGGATAGCGAACTGCTTATCGCAACGCATTGTGAAGATGAAAAGATCATCAAGGCAAACCTTGCGGCAGCAAAAGCCAGCGGCCGCGAACTCACCGCGGCAGATCATCCGATCATCCGGAGTGAGGAAGCCTGCTTCGAATCTTCTTTTTATGCCATTCAGCTTGCCAAGAAGTATGGCACACGCCTTCATATCCTTCATATCAGTACAGAGAAAGAACTGCAGCTTTTCGGGAATATGCTCCCACTGAAAGATAAGCGCATCACCGCTGAAGTATGTGTGCATCATCTGCATTTTACGAGCGACGATTATCCGCGTCTGGGAAATAATATCAAATGCAATCCCGCCATCAAAGCGCCTTCCAATAAAGCGGCTTTATGGGAAGCTTTGCTGGATGACCGACTGGATGTAATTGCGACAGACCATGCCCCGCATACAATGGAAGAGAAAAATGAACCCTATGAAAAAGCACATGCCGGCCTTCCGCTGGTTCAGCACTCATTGCTGATGATGCTGAACTATTATCAGCAGGGAAAAATATCACTGGAGAAAATAGTGCAGAAAATGAGCCATGCTGTGGCGGATTGTTTCCAGATCAAAGAAAGGGGATATATCCGGGAAGGATATCATGCTGATCTTGTAATTGTAGACCTGGACAAACCATTCACCGTCGCAAAAGAAAATATCCTGTATAAATGCGGATGGAGCCCGCTGGAAGGGACCACGTTCCCGGCATCTGTTACGCACACATTTGTGAATGGCCATCTCGTTTTCAAAGCCGGAGAAGGAAATTTATGGAATCCTGTATGGGATGAATCTAAACAGGGCGAACGCCTGAAATTTGAAAGATCTTAGTCCCTTATGAGTTTCAAACCTTAAACTTTTAAACCATTCAAATTTCTGAACTTATTCCACAACGCAGGTTTAGCTTAATAAAGAATCATGCAGATAGACAACATTTCATTTAGCGATATCTCGATCTTTCATGCTGAAGAAGAGTTCTCGATCTTTCATAAGCTGAATTTTACCCGCACCGTTGGTGGAAAGGAATGGCTGCGCCGTTTCTTCACGGAGCCGCATGATGACATTAAAAAGATCAGGGGCACGCAAACAGTGATCAAAAAACTGATGGCGCATGTGGACGACTGGCCATCTGACATCACCAATGGCACCATGCTGGTGATGGATAAGTTCATGGATTACTCTCTGGACCCGATCAGTCAAAGCCCAAACAGCCTGAATAATCTTTTCTATCGCTGGTTGCATCTCGAAGACTATTCCATGCTGAAATATTCCATGACCCATTTTGGAGATTTCTATCGCGGGTTGAAAAAGATCGCTATTCTTCTTGGAGAAGTAGACCTTCCCCCACATATAAAGATCTATATTGAACGGATCATCCAGGTATTGAAAGAGCCCGCTTTGCATGAATTGTCCTTGACAAAACGCGGCGAACCATTTACCCAAAAACAAAACCTGCAATTCGGTTTTCATCTGCGTACACCACTCAGGGCGAAAACGCTCGAGATGATGGACATATACAGCCGCCTTGACGCATGGTACTCTATGGCCGTGGCTGTGAAAACCTATAATCTGTCATTCCCCGAATTCATTGAACAGGATTCGCCGCTGGTGGAGGCAAAAGGCTTGTATCATATACTGATCCCGAAACCAGTGCCCTATGACCTTCAAATGAGTCCCGAACATAACTTTCTTTTTCTTACCGGTGCCAATATGGCTGGAAAGAGTACGCTGATCAAATCCGTCGGTTCATCTGTATTCCTCGCACATATAGGAATGGGCGTGCCGGCGCAAAGCATGCGGCTTACATTATTTGATGGGCTGCTGAGCAACATCAATGTAATCGACAATATTGCCAAAGGCGAAAGCTTTTTCTTTAATGAAGTACAGCGGATCAAGAATACCATCAGCAAGATCAACAATGGCAAGAAATGGCTGGTGCTGATCGATGAACTTTTCAAAGGCACGAATGTGCAGGATGCGATGAAGTGTTCTCTCACGGTGATCAAGGGTTTGATCAAAATGAAAAATTCGCTCTTCATTCTTTCTACGCACCTGTATGAAATAGGAGAAGAGTTAAAAGAATATCCAAACATTTCCTTCCGGTATTTTGAAACCAATGTTGAAGACGAACAATTGAAGTTCTCTTACCAATTGAAAGAAGGCATCAGCAATGATCGGCTGGGATATGTTATTCTCAAGCGCGAAAAAGTAGTGGAGATGCTGGAGAATTTATAATTCCTATCTTCACAAAAACCCGTAACATGAGAAAAACGCTTCAAAGCGCATTGAAGCTGGCGTTGATACCGGCATTTTTGTGTTTATCCCTTTCCTGTTTTTCACAGATAGATCTGTATGATGTGCAGCATTACGATTTCTTTGTAAAGCTTTCGGACAGATCAGACACCGTTATCGGCAAGGCCGGGATCAGGATGAAAATGAAGAAGCCCGTCTCGAATATTCTGCTCGATTTTTCCACTACAATTGCAAAGGATAAGGGAATGACCGTGACCTCGTGTACGCTCGATGGACGCGCGGTAAAATTTGAGGCGAAAGAAAACAATGAAAAGATCAATCTTACCTGGGAGGGAAACCAGCCGATCGATGGTGAGCATACCATCGTTGTCCAGTACACTGGCATTCCGACAGACGGCCTGATCATTTCCAATAACGTTCATAAGCATCGCACTTTTTTTGCAGACAACTGGCCAAATCGCGGGCATAAATGGCTTCCATGTATTGATCACCCGGGGGATAAGGCAACGGTCGATTTTACCGTAGTGGCGCCCTCTCATTACAAAGTTGTATCGAATGGGCTTTTACAAAGCGAATCTCCTGAGGCGGGCGGCTCCCTGACAGCCACACACTGGAAAGAAGTTGTTCCGATCGCAACAAAAGTGATGGTGATCGGTGTGGCCGATTTTGCAGTAGAGCTTGCAGGAAAAGTACAGGATAGCATCCCCGTTTATAGCTGGGTATTCCCTGAGGATAAGGTAAAGGGGTTTTATGACTATGGTCAGGCAAAAGATGTACTTCCTTTTTTTATCAGATACGTTGGCCCGTATGGCTATAAAAAACTGGCCAATGTGCAGTCAAAAACCATCTTCGGCGGCCTGGAAAATGCCAACACGATCTTCTATTCTGAAAACTCGGTCACCGGTACACGTAAAAGCGAAAGCCTGCTGGCGCACGAGATCGCGCATCAGTGGTTTGGAAATATGGCTACGGAAAAAACCTTTGCTCACTTATGGCTCAGCGAAGGCTTTGCGACCTATATGACCATTCTCTACATGGAAGATAAATATGGAAAAGATACAGCCATCCATATGCTGCAAACCGATCGGGAGCAGGTGATCAAATCCGGAGTAACCAGTAAACGGTCTGTGGTGGATGAAACCACCAATTACATGGCCTTACTAAATACCAACAGCTATCAGAAAGGCGGATGGGTGCTGCATATGCTTCGGCATGAATTGGGAGATGAAGTATTTCAGAAGGCGATCAGGGCTTACTATAAACAATACACCAATAGCAATGCAGATACAAGGGATCTTCAGAAAGTGATCGAACAGGTTTCCGGAAAAAACCTTTCTGTGTTCTTTGATCAATGGTTGTATAAGCCCGGCTTACCAGACCTGGACGTGAAATGGGGCTATGGTTTTAAAACGAACAAAACCTGGATCGAGATCAGGCAATTACAGCAAAATGGTTTTGTATTCACACTGCCGGTGCAATTGAAGGTCAAAACAAAAAATGTAACTACAAACAATATCCAGGTAAGCAACCGGTATACATATGTTGAGTTTGACGGAGAGATAGAGGAACTCCTGCTTGATCCAGCGACAACATTGCTTTTTAAAGCGGTCACGCATCACGAGCTTGCGAAATAGAGATCTGATCCGGGATAGATTCTTTTACCGGCAAGACCAGTAAGAGAGTCTTTTCCGTAAAACTCCATTCCCGGTGTATGGCCCTGGGTCTGTAAAAATCCGGGCAACAAGGTGGGAGACACAGCAGACGCTTGTTTATTCATCATTGGATCATGATGAAACCATCACCTATTTCACGTGATTTTACATTCAGCGAGCGATGAAAAACACGCACTCCTTCCCGCCCTTTTATCTAACTTTCCATTATGCTAGTAAAAATTCACGGGAGTGCGGTTTACGGGGTAGAAGCGATCACTATCACTATTGAAGCCAACTGGATTGAATCATCCGGCAAGGATTCGACGATCGTTGGGCTGCCGGACAGTGCGGTGAAAGAAAGTCTTCAGCGGATAGAAAGCGTATTCAAAACGAATGAATACAAGATGCCGAGGA
Source organism: Terrimonas ginsenosidimutans (assembly GCF_022012415.1). Classification (GTDB taxonomy): domain Bacteria; phylum Bacteroidota; class Bacteroidia; order Chitinophagales; family Chitinophagaceae; genus Terrimonas_A; species Terrimonas_A ginsenosidimutans. Next base: position 132,685 of record NZ_JAKLTR010000013.1, on the reverse strand, counting down.
ATAAAGTAGTGATCAACATGGCACCTGCCGATATCCGGAAAAGCGGAACTGCATTCGATCTGCCGATAGCCGTCAGCATCCTGAGTGCGTCTGAACAGATCAGTAATCCGGATATAATATCGCGTTATGTCATGATGGGTGAATTAAGCCTGGACGGGCAGGTCAGACCTATCAAAGGAGCTCTTCCAATGGCCATTCAGGCAAGAAAGGAGGGATTCAAAGGGTTGATCATTCCCAAAGCAAATGCCCGCGAAGCCGGTATGGTGAATAATCTCACTGTTTACGGAGTGACCCATATTAAGGAAGTCATCGATTTTTTTGAGAACGGAGAAAAGGGGCTTGACCCCGTCATCGTCAATACCCGGGAGGAGTTCTTTGATTCACAATACGATTTCGAGTTGGACTTTGCGGATGTCAAGGGCCAGGAAAATATCAAACGTGCGCTGGAAATAGCCGCGGCCGGGGGACATAATGCGATCCTGATCGGCCCGCCCGGCGCCGGTAAGACAATGCTGGCCAAACGACTCCCGACCATACTTCCACCACTGTCCCTGCAGGAAGCGCTGGAAACAACAAAGATCCATTCGGTGGCAGGAAAGCTTCCGGAAAATGCGACACTGATCGCCAGACGTCCATTCCGTTCTCCGCATCATACGATCAGCGATGTGGCCCTTGTTGGCGGTGGAGGCACGCCCCAACCCGGAGAGATCTCCCTGGCCCATAATGGCGTCCTTTTCTTGGACGAATTGCCCGAATTCAAACGTACCGTACTTGAAGTGATGCGTCAGCCGATGGAAGAACGAAAGGTTAGTATTTCACGGGCAAAAGTCGCACTCGACTTTCCAGCTTCATTCATGCTGATTGCCTCTATGAATCCCTGTCCCTGCGGGTTTTATAACCACCCTGACAGGGAATGCACCTGCCCTCCGGGGACCGTACAGAAATATCTCAATAAAGTGTCCGGGCCATTGCTTGACCGGATAGACCTACATGTTGAAGTAACACCTGTTGCCTTTGCTGAACTATCATCTGCCAGGCAGCAGGAACATTCGGCACAGATCCGCGACAGGGTAATACAGGCAAGAGAGAAACAGGCAGAGCGCTATAAAGCGGACCCGGGAGTTTATTGCAACGCGCAGATGAGCAGCAAAATGCTGAAGGAGATCTGCGAGATCAGCCAGATCGGGCATAATCTGCTGAAGGCCGCGATGATGAAGTTGAATCTATCCGCACGGGCCTATGACAGGATCCTCAAAGTCTCCCGGACGATCGCCGATCTAGCGGGCAGTAATGACATAAAGCCGGAATACCTCGCGGAGGCGATCCAATACCGGAGTCTTGACAGGGAGAAATGGGGCGGATAAACTGCCAGCCTGATAAGTTGTCATTTTTCCCGAACTTGTACGGGGTTTGCTTGTTCTTTTTCTTTTACTGATTTCCCCTGATTATATATGAAGATACTTTTCAAGTACCTGAAACCGTATAAATGGCTGGTTTCCATAGTACTGATACTGGCTGCAATTAACATCGGCTTTTCTCTCGTAGATCCGATCATCTTCGGTAAGCTCGTAAGCCTGGCAACCCTGCATCAGGATGCTCACTATACCTGGAACGATTACCTGTTCCTGAAAATGGAAATAACCAATAAATCCGGCGAAAAAGAATCCGTTTATGGAGTGGTATGGCTACTTCTGGGATCGGTTACCGTGGCAATGATCAGCCGGATAGCCAAGGCATTTCAAGACTATTTCCTTAGTCTAGTTACACAAAAGTTCGGCGCGACCATTTTCACTGATGGATTGCAGCATGCCATGAAGCTTCCTTATCACGATTTTGAAGATCAGAGAAGTGGTGAAACATTAGGGATCTTGCAGAAAGTACGAACGGATACAGAGAAGTTCATTTCCACTTTTATCAATATCCTGTTCCCTGTTATCGTCGGGATCGTCTTTGTTGCAGTTTACGCTTTCAATAAAGATTGGCGCCTGCCCTTTCTCTATTTTGGTGGGATCTTTTTACTGACAGTGATCTCAAACCTATTGAGTAAAAAGGTGAAGGTAATTCAGAAAGCTATTGTATCCCAAACCACATCGCTGGCTGGAGCTACAACAGAATCTTTGCGCAATATTGAACTGGTAAAAAGCCTTGGCCTGACACATCAGGAAGTCGAACGTCTGAATAAAAACACGTTCAAGATCCTGGGGCTTGAACTTACTAAAGTAAAGCGTATCAGAAGCATCAGCTTCATCCAGGGCACATTTGTGAATACCCTGCGGCAGGTGATCCTTTTTATGTTGATGTGGCTTGTGTTCCGTGATCAACTGGCCGCCCATGAAATAGTTACCATGCAGATCTTCTCTTTCTTCGTGTTTGGACCCCTGCAGGAAATCGGCAACATCATTCTTTCTTACCGGGAAGCAGAGGCATCTCTGAACAACTTTGAAAACCTGATGAAAAAAACGCCTGAGCCTCAGGCTGCCAACCCAAAGCATCTTGGAGATATAGAAACACTCGAGTTTGATAAAGTTGGATTCAAACATAACTCTGCGCAGCAAAACGCGATCAATAATATCAGCTTTAGGGCAAACGTTGGTGAAACTATTGCATTTGTCGGACCATCAGGTTCTGGTAAATCAACGTTGATGAAATTGCTGGTTGGCCTCTATCGTCCAAAACAGGGAAAGATCCTGTATAACGGCCTCAATGAGGAAGAGATCGACTTTGACGATCTCCGCAGCCAGATCGGGTTTGTTACACAGGATACACAACTTTTCTCCGGAACCATTCGCGAGAATCTTCTTTTTGTTAATCCTTCTGCAACGGATGAAGATGTACAGGAGGCGTTGCGGAAAGCTTCTTGTCAGAACTTACTCTCCCGTGCAGAAAAAGGCCTGGATACCACTATCGGAGAAGGCGGCTTAAAACTCTCCGGTGGCGAAAGACAGCGTATCTCTATCGCACGCGCTTTGTTGAGACAGCCCAAAGTCCTGCTGTTTGATGAAGCTACATCCGCACTCGATTCTCTTACAGAAGAACAAATAACCGATACGATCAGATCTATTTCCCTTGAAGGAAATCAGATCACAATTCTGATCGCGCACAGGCTTTCTACTATCATGCATGCAGACCGGATATATGTGCTTGAAAAAGGAGATGTCGTGGAAACGGGCAGTCATGAAAAACTTCTGGAAGAAAAAGGACTTTACTACGCCATGTGGAGACAGCAGATCGGCGAGCGGAAAGGAAAACTTCAACCCAGCTGAACATTATAAGCTTACTAAGACGACAAAGGCACGAGGTAAATCCTTGTGCCTTTGTCGTCTTAGCCGCCTTCACCTTTTCAAAAGCAAAAGCATTTTTACACGGAAACAATTCCTTTGAGCCCATAAAGCCAATCACTCCGCCAAAATATTCGCAGACCTAATCTTCACAAATGGACCGCTTTCCCGATATCCGGGATTTTATTAGATTTGGCCCGACGAAATCATCCACCATGTTCAACTTCCTGTTTGGCAACAGTAAACTCAAGAATGCCTTGCGCCATGGCGCCGTTATTATTGATCTTCGCTCTCCCGGTGAATTTGACCAGGGGCGTATTCCCGACTCTATAAATATTCCCTCAGACAGGATCTCCATCAACCTGTCGCGCATCAAAGCAATGAATGTTCCTATCATCCTCACCGGCTATTCAGATTCCATACGCGAAGCCCGGTACAAACTGGAAAGCCATGGAGTAAAAGAAGTTTACAGCGGTGGACACTGGACCTCTGTACTCAAGATCGTGCGGTCTCTTTAGGTGGTCATTCGTGCTTATTCGCGGTCATTGGTATTCATTCGCGTTCCGTCTTAAAAAGATTCTTGAAGAATCCGGGCCCTTCCAGTTCTTCCATATCACTCAACTCCCACTCCAGCGCCCTGGTACTTTGAGAGATCTCAACAAGTGAGATCACGAGTGATGCCAGTAAAGTGATCAGGCTGATCGCAAATGCGAGCTCTGTCATAACCTTCCACTGCTGATAGACGCCATACATTGTCAGCACACAACAAACAAAGCTGAATACCCCAAATGCCTGCATCCACCTTATCAGGTTGATACGCAGCCGCAGGATCTTGATCTGCTTGACCAGTAAATGATTTTTCTCTCCGCGCATATATTCATCATGCAATTTCCGGATAAGAGCCGCCAATGCGAGGTAACGGTTGGTATAAGCAAGCAACAATAAGCTGATCGCGGGAAAAAGCAATGCCGGTGTGTTGAACGTAATTTCCATAGCTATTTTGGTTGGTCTTTGCTTAAAGATAAAAAAAAGCCGGGTCAAACAAGACCCGGCTCTTACATTGAATGCATTAAAGAGCGCTTAACCTTTATGCTGACTGGCTTAGCATCTTCAGCTAAACATCTTACCACTTAAATTCCAGCGGTACACTAAGCTTCATTCCAAAATTACGGCCAACGTTATACACGCCCTGGCGGCCAGTAACATTGTTCACTACCGTATACTTCAACCTGCTTAAATGGTTCTGATAAGCCACATCTCCCAGGTTCATTCCACTTAAATTCAGACTGAATAATGTCTTTCCTTTTTTAACAAAATCAGCACCCACGGAAACACCCACCAGCCAATAACCACCCGTTGCTGTTTCTGTATTGTAACCGGTAAATGCCCGGTCCTGCCTGAAAGTATAATCGCTTTCCAGGCTGACATAAACATTTCTAACGGACTCTCCTTTCGGCAGGAAATTACCTTTCAATTGTGAAAGCAGTCTTGCCGCGGGAATATTCGGAACATATTTCGAGCCGTCGATAGCCTGTGTAAATTGAGCGCGGGTATAAGAGAATGTATTCTCAAAATGCAGCCAGTCTAACGGATGCGGATGAATATCCATATTGAATTCTACTCCATACAGGTTCGCTGTCTGCTGGTCAAACCGGAAAACATGAAGATCATCCCCGCTATCCGGATCAACAATAATTGAATCCGCACCAGCCTGATTCAATACTCTTTCGTAATAAATGAAATTGCTGATATGATTGTAAAATAATCCTGCACCCAGCGAAATATGTTCGCTGTTTATTTCAACTCCCGCATCAACCTGAAAACTTGTTTCGGATTTCAGATCAGGGTTTCCTGTTTCGTAACGATTGGTTCCCTCATGCGCTCCGTTACTCGACAATTCAGCAAGCGTCGGCGCCCTGAAACCACGTGCTACATTCAGCTTCAGGCTGAGGTCTTTTGAAGGTTCATAAGTCAGACCGGCACTGCCTGAAATATTCGAAAAACTTTTTTCAAATGCGGCAAATTTCACATCAGCGCCATCCATCATTTGCTTACCATCCACCTGGCGACGGTCCATACGAAGTCCGCCGCTAAACGAAAGCTTGTCTTTATGATACTGTGTGAATACAAATCCACCTATATCAAACAGACGATAATCAGGTATCAGCGCTTCTTCCGCACGATTCGTATTTGTCTGATTCATCCCTGAAATACCAATACTAGTTCTCCAGAAACCTTTGAAGGGCAATGTCAGCTTGGTTGAATAGTTAACGGTCTTCAGATCAAAGTAAGCTTCAGGTTCACCAGGACTATCCGGATCACCAAATTCCCTACGCTGATTTCTTTGATACCCGGCTAAAACGTCCAGCTTGCTTCTTCCTATATTAAAGCTGTTATCCGTATTGATCTTAAAATGCTGTATGTGCTGGAAAGGAACGAACGGTTTTATTTTGTCAAAATCATCTCCGGTCGCCATTTCCTCTGTACCACCCGCAACTGGCTTTAAAAAAGCTCCTGTTGCTGCGTCACGTTCCCCTTCGACCATTCCTGTGTGCTGATCAAAATTACTCGAGCGGATAAAACTATGCCCCCACGATCCACTATACCCCAGCATTCCTCCGAAGTTCTTGTTATAGAATTTGGAATTGAATACATTGCCATCATATTTATTCTTGTAGTCCGCCGCTCCTTTGTAAGATCCATAAGCATTAAAGCTGAATCCATTTTTCGTCCCGCTGAGATCTGCATAAGTTCCCCTCAACATACTATTGGTCTGATATTCCCCCAGCAGGTTTGCACGGATAGTTCCTTCCGGCGCAGGCATGAGGCTTTGGATATTGATCACTCCCGCAAGCGCATCTGACCCATACATCAATGAAGCCGGCCCCTTCAACACTTCAACACGCTGCGCGCTATAGTCATCGATCTCGATCCCATGCTCATCCCCCCATTGCTGTCCTTCCTGGCGAATGCCGTCATTCACCACTACAACCCGGTTATATCCAAGGCCCCGTATAAATGGCTTGGAAATTGCGGGTCCCGTTGTTACCGCATTCACCCCCGGGATCTGGGTAAGCGAATTGATGATATTGGACGAGCTGATCTTCATCAGTTCCGCTTTCTTCAGGATCGCTACCGGTTGTGGTGATTGCTTCAACCTTGTAGCAGCGGACACTCCCGTTACCGTTACGCCCTCCTGCTCCACGACGGCATCTTTAAGCGAAAAATTCTTTTCTGTGGCGCCATTGATATCAACCATTTCTACAATGGTTTGATGGCCTATATAAGAAACCTCCACAAGGTATTTTCCCGCGGGCAAAGAAGAAGTCCTGTAATCGCCCTGGGCATCCGCTACAGCATCTCTGTTGATATCATGTATCCGGATAGTTGCTCCCACAAGCGGAATACCGGTCCCGTCTTCTGTGATCCTGCCTGATAATAATGATTTGGGTTGACTCCACGATGTTAAGCCCACGAATAGGCTTACAATAGAAAACATTACAAGTTTCATAAATGAATTTGATTAAACGCTGGTACGCAAATGATAGAACGATCAGGCAATAGAACATCACCTGTCAAACAATAAAGCCCGGATCAAAGTACCAGTGCGGGAGGCCCACGGAGATCCGCGGTGACCGAAGCTCTCAATAAAACGCCTGCATGAAAGTGCTCCGGATGCGCCCTATGCTCAATCAAAGGTTTGGGGAGAACGATCTCTTCACTGCCGTGAAAAGGTATCAGAAAATCATCAATACAATTACAGGCAAAGCTGATGCTTTTATCATTTGCTTTGCCCTGCTCAGATGATTGGAAAGGCTGGTCTATGTCCTGGCTATGCAGCAGATTATGCAGGAAAAGACCTGCACCCATCTTCTGCGAAAAAACCAGCAACAGCAAGAAACTTGCGGATTGCAATATTAACCTACGAGCCTTCATCGAGATTGCAAGGTAGCACAAATTGCAACACAGGTTCATTTTTCTGGCTAATGGGTTGTTAACGCAGTCCGGAAATGAGTGTCAATTTGTTGCGACTTACTGACTTTCAGATTCCTAACCGGCCGAAGAACGTAGTAGGAACGCGGCGGACCGCAACGATACGTAGCGGACGCGGCGAATTACAAAATGTCACCTGGCTGTTTCGCCGCGCTCTCCGCGTATCGTTGTGTCCGCCGCGTTCCTACTACGCCAATCGATCTATTAAATGCTCAGGCGGGGTAAACTACGCATCCTGTTCCGCCTTGATCTTTGCCCAGGACGTTTTCCGGATACTGCCTGTGATCAACCAGGTTGCGATCATCGACAATACCGCCGCGATGCACACCACTACAAGTATATCATACGCAGCATAATGAAGCATGGCAATAAAGACGGAGATCAGCATTACACCCATGTTCCGGATAAACGATCCGCCATTCAGGTTTGCATTCTGTTTCCGGGAAAAAGGAAGATTCCGGAAGTTGATATACACAAGCAGTGCAGCGATCAGCAATTGATTGAACAATCCTAACAGCAAATTTGGCAATGCGGGCCATCCGCCGATCATCAATCCCGGAATAGCGATCAACACGATGATAGGCACATAAAACTTCAACACGATTGCTTTCACTGCTCCAAGGATCACTTCTCCCGGATACTCCAGCGGTACAACCTGAAAGATCCAGGCCGCTTTGTACTTCTCTGAATAGACCATCTGTGAAATAGCGGTCACCAGTAAAAGCGACATCAGGTAAATACCAACGATCATAAAGATCTTGAACTCTTTCCCATTGTCAGCAAGCGTAGCCAGCGAGAAATTTTTTGACCGTAAAAACATTGCCACGACCAATACCAGCATATACCCGATAGATGGGTAAACTTTCAACTTAAAATCACGGCTGCGGCCAGACATCCTCCATGCAAACAAAAACCCCGCTGTCTCTCCATTTCCTTTGGTCAAAATAGTACCTAACTTTTCGGCAATCCCGGATCTCTTATGCTTTTTAAGCGTTACGGGTGCAGCCGGGCCATCTGCGGAACTGTTGATCAACGCCAGCTTGTTATTAAAAGAAGGCGCCAGGAATTTCACCACCACCCATACACATAGTAAGGGAACAACGATCGAGGCAAACAGGAAGATCACAGACTCTGCAGTAAATGTCAGCGAAGTCAGACTCTGCCACCCTACTGCCATCCAGTACATGGGCAACGCCGCAGACCAACCATAAGCGGTAAGATCGAATTCAAGAATACCTTTTGTTTCCATCATTCGCGGAAGGATCTGATAACTTGCATATATCACGATCGCAAATACGATCTGAAAATAACTGATCACATTCTGGAATTTCTGAGGCGTAGTGATCCTGAGAATAATAAGGTACACTGCATTGATAAAAAAGATCGCTAACAGCGTCAGCAATAATATCATCGGGATCATCCAAACCGCTGATGCAATTCCGTACTTAACTCCCATGTAGATCACACCGGGCAAAGCCATCGGCAAGACCAGCTTGCAGATATGAATAAAGATGTGAAGCAATCTCGCCAGCAGCACCGTTCTGTCATTTACCGGCTTGGGCAATATGATAAATGTGTCCCGCACATCGATCAGCACCGAGGTAAAATCGGAGATCAATGTTGCCGACAACATAAAAAAGAACATGAAGAAATAAAAGGTCAGTCCGGTAACAATATTATTGCCGATATAGAAAGCCATCAGGTAAAGCAGGCCCAGCACCGCGCTTACGACCATCGTAATGATCGTTGCCGATGAAACATCCTTATCAGATTTTTTTCTTTGTGCCTGTTGAAGTCCGCTTACCCTGCGATCATCCATCGTAAGCTTAATGTTGAGGATCGCGGTGAGCGCGCTCTTATCAACGCCCATCCTGTCATACACCGGTGAAGGCAGCAATGCCAGTTTCAGAAAAGCTTTGTTGATTATATTCATGACCGGCTCTCCATTGCTTTAGCCAGCTCATCAGCCGCAGCTGATAAAGAATCTGTGGCGGTTAATGATGCAAAGATCTGCTCAAGGCTCTTGTCTCCCTGCTGCTGTTTTAACTCCTCAAAAGAGCCATCCGCTACGATCCGTCCTCCATTGATCAGTACGATCCTGTCGCTTACTTTTTCAACAACATCCATCATGTGGCTGCAATAGAATATCGTTTTGCCATCTTTTGCAAGGCGGCTGATCAGCTCCTTCATAATGATCACACTATTCGCATCGAGGCCACTAAGAGGTTCGTCAAGAATGATGATCCCGGGGTTATGCAAAAGACCTGAAGCGATCAGCACCTTCTGACGCATGCCTTTGCTGAACGTATCCATCCGCTGATTGAGATTGGCTTCTAGCCCGAATGCCGCCATGATCTTTTCGATGCGTTGAGTGGCGACCTCTTTTTCCAGGTTATATAAAGTAGCAGTGAACTGAAGATATTCGTTTGGAGTGAGTACATCATACAACTCAGCCAGCTCAGGAATGTATCCGATCTGTTTTTTTACATCAAGCGTCTGCGTCTTTACATCCAGGCCATTGACAGTGACCGTTCCCTGGTAGTCTGTAAGCAATCCGCATAATATTTTTACGGTGGTGCTTTTCCCCGCGCCATTTGGACCGATATACCCGATCACCTGACCGGGATAGATCTCTACATTGATATCCTGTAAAACGGTTTTGGTTCCGTAACTCTTGGAAAGATTACGGATACTGATGATGGGTTCCATTTACGCATATTACGGGGATTTATTGGATATGCGGGATTAATGGGATTAGTTTTTGATAAATGGTGCGTTTTATAGCGCGGAACATCTTAAAAATTCCTTTCTGATGAATGTTACTAAATGTAACGATGTCTGAACCGGTGCGGGTTAACGAACTTTCAGCATTGGCCTCACCTGTTGTTTCGCCTCATTCTGTAATCTCGCATAATAAACACCCGCCGGCAATGCACCGCTATCAAATGTAACGGTAAAAGTGCCAGTAGTACGAAGGTCGGCGTCCACCAGTGTTTTGATCACACGCCCCAGCATATCGATGATCTGCACAAGCGTATGGCCTCCCTGTGTTTTATACTGTATAGTTGTGGTTGTAGTAAATGGGTTCGGATAATTAGTGACCAGCTGCTCTCCTGCTGTCTGGTTGGGATCATTGACCGGCGTTCCTTTACAGGTTGCATCGCTCACAATATTCAGGCTTTGAAAATTGCGGAACAGGACTGTTTCGATTGTTGATGCCGGCACGCAAAACCATTTCTCCAGGATCGTAGCGTATACACTCCTGAAATCATACTGGAAAGGGATATTATCCTGCACAGAAGCCCCTGTCGGAATAGAAGGATTATTGCCTGTTACACCGGGGATCGCCTGTTTACCGAAAATAAACATCGGAGCTGCGGCGCCATGATCTGTACCCATACTTGAGTTGGATTTGATCCTGCGCCCAAACTCTGAAAAGGTTAATCCCATGACCCTGTCCTGCACACCGAGGAACTGGCAATCATCTGTGAACGCTTTGATCGCATCAGATAGAGTCTTCAGCAGATTTGCATGGGTGCCGATGGAAGTATCGGAAGATTCAGCCTGCGATGAATGCGTATCAAACCCGCCCATTCCTACCATGTAGATTCTTGTTTTCAACCCGCCTTTTATCAATCGTGCAACGATCTTCAACTGATCGGCCAGGTAATTGTCCTGCGGATAAGCGGCCTGTTGCGGCACTTTGCCTGCTGCTGCAATGATGCGTTCTGCAAACTTGTTGGTTTGTTTCGCGATCGTTCTAATGTAGGTAAGCTCATACCCCATCGGGTTATCCGGTGCGGGATCAACCACATTATTGATCAGGTTGTAGAAGCTCGTCGGGTTTGTAATACCCATCGCCATGTTCATTGCGGGCCCCTGCAATGCCAGTGAGGTGATCGATCCGATCTGTATGGCCAGTGGGTCGGGCATCGTTTCATTGGGGTAACCTTCCGGATAGTTCGGGTATTCTGTGTTAAGATAACGGCCGGCCCAGCCCGTACTGACTACTTCGTCACTGGCTGAGCCACTCATCCAGATATCGGTCGCCCGGAAATGTGAGAAGTTCGGTGTTGGATAACCAACAGCCTGAACAATATTCAGCTTGCCATCATTATACATTCTTTGTAAACCCGTCATTGCCGGATGTAAACCGGTCTTGTCATATCCCTCCAGTTTCAGGATCTTACTTTCCGCGATAGCCACATTGCTGCGCGCACTGTAGTAACCACTGTAATTAGATACAGGTATCACCATATTCAATCCATCATTACCGCCACTCAGCTGCACAATGACGAGCACATGATCTGTTTCAGTCGTTGGATTCATCAGGGCCTGCAGCAAGGGAGAATCTGCGGCAAATGCCTTGATGGAATAGCCATCTACAACAGCTGGCAACACGGCAGCCGCCGGCAGGGAATTCCGCAAAAAGTCTCTTCTTCTCATAAGATAGGTTTAGGATAATTGGTATTCTGATAAATTCATAAGATACTGGTACAGGCTTTTTAACCTGTTGCTGATAATGGTTTGCGCCTGCATGTTGCCGGGATCCGAGAGATAACCATTCCATGCATTGGTCCAGTAGTAATCCTGTGTTTGACCGCTAAGCAGGATCGATTGTTTGATCGATTGAATGGCGGTATCAGAAACCGGCACCCTGTACATTACACCGAGAGCATCCGCCACAAGCCTGTTCGGATCACCCGGATTTGATAGTGTTTTAGTAAAGGCGATCACATCAATGATGATCGTTTTTTCATTGCGTGTGTGACCATTCCAGGTCATCAGATCGGTGAACTGATTTCGCTTCGGAAGCGTATCATGCGTGATCCACATTTCATGATATGCCGGTTCCTGGTAATATGCAGGCCAGCCGGATACATCCGGCGGATCACCAATATTCTGCCCCATTGCCTGCATAAAAGAACGGATGAAACTCCACATACCATATGCATCCGTATAATCTGCCACAGCAGGAAAAACAACATTGAATTCACGCATGCAACCTATCACATGATCAACCGGGCTTTTGATCAAACAGCCCTGGTTCAGCACATCAAAGAAATGCTCGCTTTTGAAAAGAGCTTCAAGTACTGGTTTGATCTCGTAATTGTTTGACCGGAAAATGATGGACAGCGGCACGATCACATTTGCTTCTGCAGCGGCATCTATTTTATAATAAACAAACCAGCGATAGATACAGCGGCAGATATATTTCGATGTCTCCTGTTTTGCAAACAGCATTGAAATAAGGTCGTCCGTTTCAAGTGCACCATCCGCGCCGGTGCGTCCGGGGATCACCGTATTGTTATAATAGGAAGAGAACGTTTTGCTCTTGATGTCGTGCTTTGCTGGATCAAAATAAACTTCCAGTGTATCCGGGTTGATCCGCCAGCCGGTAAGAACGCTTGCGGCAGTACGCACATCAGGTTCCGTATAGGCAACGGTTGGGCCTTTACCAAGCGTATACAACTCCATCAGCTCCCGTGCGTAGTTCTCATCTGGCGCTGTCGCTTCATTCAGATAGCCATTAAGATAGATCAGCATTCCCGGATCGATCGTTACATCCTTGACCATTTTCCTGAAGTTGCCGAGGCAATCCTTCCGAAGCAGATCATTGTGCTTATAAATAAAATGTGCATTCCGGATAGTGTTTGTTTCCGTACCGAAATGATCAGCCCACATGAGGGTCAGTTTTTCGCGGATACTCCGATCCTGGTTGAGCATCACACCTGCCCACCATTTTTTGAACGATTCCTGGCGGAACTCGTTCAACTCGTTGTTATCTGTTGGATCATTGATCCAGGTGGCGCCTGGAGCCACAACAGGGTCAGCCATATCTTCGGTGTAATCATTGACCGGTGGCGCCGGAAACTGGGATGCAGGATTCAGCAGCTCATCAACCGCCTGCTGCATCGTCCGGGACGAGAAATAATCTATATCCTGTTTGGCAGATCCAAACATCAGACGCTTCAATAAATGTTGGGCTTCATTTCGGGTCCAGGCACCCTGGTATTCATTCAGGCCGGACTCGGTCCGGAATTCAGGGGCTGCCGGTATCGGCGCGTTCTTAGTACGCCCGGCAGTCAGGAAGGCTCTTCTATCCATAGGATTTTTCACTTTTCTTGGATACTGTGTGTTTATTCGGTTACCCGCTAGTAACAAATATTGAGCCTCATTCGTATAAATGGGGAAAATACACCGCGAACAAGTAGAATTTCGTGGACGCCTTCGGGCAGTAGCCTGTGTTACAATCATGCAGTTTCAAAACTCAAAACCTAAGATCATAACTAAATGAAAAAAACGATCCTTTCACTTGGGCTCTCTTTCCAGCTTGTACTGACCTGTTTTGGGCAGATACCGAACACGCTTTCTCCATCCGACAAGATCTATGGCCTGTCAAAATTCTGGCAGGAAGTCAACTACAATTTTGTGTACCTGAACAAGGTCGACCGTAAAGCCTGGGACAGCACTTACAAAACACTTATCGGCTCTATTGGAAACACACCTAATGATTACGTGTACTTCCGCGAACTGCAGCGATTTTGCGCATTCCTGAATGACGGGCATACCAATGTGTATATGCCCTCAGCGATCCAGGATAAAGTGATGACCACTATGTTTGGCGACTACCGGCTTTTTGTTGAGAATATCGACGGTAAGGCTATTATTGTCAGAACAAATGCCAGTAAGAAAGCGGAGATTCCTTTCGGAAGTGAGGTGATTGAAGTGAACGGCAAACCAACGCCAGCGTTCATTGCCGAAAATGTTGCCCCCTACATTTCTTCCTCTACCGATTATGTGCTGAAGGATTGGAGTTATTCAAAATTGCTGCAGGGCCTGGAAGGCGAAACGTTCCATATCAGGATCAAGAAGCCGGATGGCCGGATCATTGCGAAGACCCTCACGCACAGCAAAACCAAAGAAGAAGCCGTGTTCCCTGAGTTCGAACCACAACGCGAACTGATGGATTTTAAATGGTATGATAACAAAAAGGTCGCGTACGTGAGCCTGAACTCATTTGGAGATAAAAAGATCGATACTTTATTCTGGAACAAACTTCCCGAATTGTATACCGCGAAAGCAATGGTGATAGATCTTCGTTATAACGGTGGCGGAAGTACGACTATCGGGCTGGAGATCCTGAAGTATCTCACGGCCGATACTGTTCTTTATGGCTCGAAGACGAGAAGCCGCTTGCATATACCATCTTTCAAAGCATGGGGCGTATTTACTGAACCAAAAGATACAATAGGTAATGAATGGTCAAAGAAATCATTATTGAACCTCCTTGATCTTACTTATCATGATTTTGATTACACGCCAAGAAAAAATCTGCTGACAGAAAAACGGATCATGATCCCGACAGTGATCCTGCTTGGACATAACACGGCATCTGCAGCAGAAGACTTTCTCGTCTTTGCCGATAATCAAAAGCATATGATAAAGATGGGAGAAAATTCTTTCGGGAGCACCGGTCAGCCATACCAGTTCGATCTGCCGGGCGGAGGATCTGCACGTGTTTGCACCAAACAGGATATGTATCCTGATGGAAGAGAGTTTGTAGGTTACGGCATTAAGCCTGACATTGAAGTGAAACGCAGCTTGCAGGATTACCTGGAGAAAAAAGACCCTGTGATGGAGAGGGCGTTAAAGTATTTGCAGGAGCAGTTGAAAAAGTAGACTGGCGTAGAAGTTTCCCGCAGATTACGCAGATCTTGTCAGTCCTTTTTCCGTAATTCATCGGAAGTATTTAAGTACAAACATGGAGAGCGCAGATGACGCAAATCTCTTCCCCCTAAGTCGGAAGACTGTCTGCGTCATCTGCGCTCTCCATATTTATACCGATCATATACTTTTACCTTTTCAGCAAAAGGATTGACAAGATCTGCGAAATCCGCGGGAACCTTACGCCGCTCGGCTATCAAAGATTCTCAATGATCCCTGCAATTCCCTGTCCACCGCCAACACAAGCCGTTACCATTCCGTACTTCTTATTAAGACGCTTCATGTCATTCACCACCTGGATAGTCAGCTTACAACCTGTACAACCCAGCGGATGTCCCAATGCAATTGCCCCACCATTGATATTCACTTTTGCCGGATCAAGTCCTGCTTCCCGGATAACAGCCAGTGCCTGCGAAGCAAACGCTTCATTCAGTTCCACCAGGTCAATATCGTTCAAACTCATATCCACCTGTTTCAACGCTTTCGGAATTGCCGCCACAGGCCCGATCCCCATGATCCGTGGATGAACACCCGCTGATGCGCAAGCCACCAAGCGCGCGATCGGTTTCAGTCCCAGTTCATTCATCATCTTCTCTCCCATCACGATCACGAAAGCGGCGCCATCAGAAGTTTGCGAAGAGTTACCCGCAGTTACAACGCCGTTGGCAGCAAATGCAGGTTTCAGCTTTGCCAGTACATCAACAGAAGTCTCTGCACGCGGCCCTTCATCTGTATCTACGATATAATTACGCTTTTGCTTCTTACCTTTTTCATCCAGGTAAACTTCTTCCACATTGATCGGAAGGATCCCTGATTTGAAATAACCACTTTCTATGGCATTGATCGCTTTGCGGTGCGACTGATAAGAAAACTCATCCTGGTCAGCACGGCTTACATTATATTCTTTAGCTACTGCTTCCGCGGTGAGGCCCATGCTTAAGTAGTAGTCGGGATCATCTTTTGCAATGGAATAGGCAGGAACCGTTTTCCAGCCAGCAGTCGGAACAAGGCTCATGCTTTCTGTACCACCGGCGATTATGCAGTCTGCCTGCCCCATGCGGATCTTGGCTGTTGCCATCGCAATGGTTTCAAGCCCCGATGCACAATAGCGGTTTACCGTCACACCCGGCACAGAAAACCCCAGTGCACGCGCGGAAATAATACGGCCAAACTGCAATCCCTGCTCCGCTTCCGGAACGGCATTACCTACGATCACGTCATCCACACGGGATGATTCCAGTTGCGGCACAGATGCCATCAATCCTTTGATCACGTCCACCGCCAAATCATCCGGGCGATAAAAACGAAAACCACCGCGTTTTGCTTTACCAACTGCAGTGCGATAACCGGCTATGATATATGCTTCTTGCATAGGTCAAAAGTTTAAATGTTTAAAAGTTTAAGCGTTTAAAAGTTTTTCAGTGTAAATATTTAACAGTTTCCGATAGTCCGGAATTCCCGGAGCAGGATATAACTATTAAACTTTTAAACCATTAAACTTTCAAACTTTACGCATTGGTTGTTTATGCAACTTTCTATCCCAAATTTAATCACTGTTTCCATACCATCCAAACGCTGCCGAACTTGAATTATCTTCGCGCCATTATGTATAACCTGATTAGGCGTTGTCTTTTTTTATTTTCTCCGGAATGGGTGCATTACTTCTCGATGAACTCACTTAAACTATTGTGTAACATAGGAATTGGGAAAAAGTTACTGGCTGCGGCATTTAGCCCGGCACCGATGGCAGGATCCCGGTGGTCAGTGGCTGGCATCGATCCTAAAAATCCGGTAGGCCTTGGGGCCGGATTTGATAAGAATGCACGTTATCTCCGCGAGCTGGAGGCCCTGGGCTTCGGTTTTGTGGAGATAGGAACAGTGACACCTTTGCCACAGGCAGGAAATGATAAGCCCCGCTTATTCCGCTTACCGGAAGACCAGGCTCTTATCAACCGCATGGGATTTAACAACGATGGCGTAAAAGTGGTGATAGAGCGATTGAAACAATGGAAAGATTCAGTAGAATCCCGATCCGGTAGGCAGCCACGCCTCATCATCGGCGGTAACATCGGCAAGAATAAAGTAACCCCGAACGAAGACGCGTGGAAGGATTACGATATCTGCTTCCGCGAACTGCATCCTTATGTGGACTATTTCGTGGTCAATGTAAGCAGCCCGAATACACCCGGCTTACGCGAACTGCAGGAAAAAGAATCACTGGGCAAGATCCTCCGTCATCTGCAAATGATCAATAATGGCAAAGCAGTTGCAAAGCCGATCCTGTTAAAGATCGCCCCCGACCTGACTGCTGATCAGATCGATGACGTAATAGACCTTGCACTGGAGATCAAACTCGACGGACTGGTTTGTTCCAATACCACTATCAACCGTGCCGGTCTGAAGACCTCACCCGAAAAACTGGAAAGTATCGGAGCGGGTGGCCTGAGCGGAAAACCCGTTCAGCAACGCTCAACCGATGTTGTAGCCTATATCTCAAAAAGATCCGGCGGCCAGATCCCGATCATTGCTTCCGGCGGCATATTCACCGGTGCAGATGCTAAGGAAAAACTAAATGCCGGCGCCTCACTGGTACAGGTGTGGACGGGATTTATTTATGAAGGCCCGTCGATTGTAAAAAAGATCTGCAGGGAATTGTAGAGAACTGCATCGGTCAACGGACAACAAGCAAATAAGGAAAAAATCAACTAAAGAAATACGGCAGGCCCTTTGCTTGCTTTAACCACACAGCACACTACCAACCAACATGGAACATTTATTCACGAGTGAAAGTATTATCAGTTTTGTAATTCTTGTCGTACTCGAAGTTGTACTGGGTATCGATAACGTCATCTTTGTTAGTATCATCCTGAACCGTCTCCCTAAAAAAGAGCAGAACAGTGCACGCCGGCTGTGGATGATCACGGGTATTATCTCCAGGAGCTTATTGCTACTGGCGCTGGGATGGTTGTTGAGTCAGAAGGGAAAATCACTCTTCACTTTATTTGATAAAGGCTTTGACCTTGCAAGTCTTGTCATGCTTGTGGGAGGTCTGTTCCTGATCTATAAGTCGGTACGCGAAATACATCATAAGCTGGAAGGCGAAGATCCGAATGAATCTGCGGTAAAGAAGAAGCCGCTTAGCTTCGGAAAGGCAATTGTGCAGATCATGGTGATCGATGCAGTGTTCTCATTTGACAGCATCATTACGGCGGGTGGTACTGCAAAACATGTAGAGATCATGATCGCAGCAGTAGTGATCGCCATGATCGTAATGTTCCTGTTCAGCCCCGCGATTGCAGGCTTTATTCATAAACATCCTACGCTGAAAATGCTTGCACTTTCATTCCTCGTAATGATCGGACTGAGCCTCGTGATAGAAGGATGGGATGCCGAGCAGGCACATATGCTTCACCTGAAAAACTATATTTATTTCGGTATGGCATTCTCCTTCATCGTGGAAATGCTGAATATGGTCATGATGAAGAAGGCGGCAAAGAAAGTGGTGAAGCTGAATGAACCACGTCTTGAAGATAATACACCAAACGAATCAGACCAGGCACATTAAACTGGCAGCAACCACGCCAGCGGTTTCTGCACGAAGACGTGTATCTCCCAGCATTACTGGTTTGAATTGGTTTGACAAAGCCAGTGCAATTTCATCTGGCGTGAAATCTCCCTCGGGCCCGATCAATATTATGCGGCTGCCGGAAGCGGCCGCTAATTCGTTCACAAGGGGCGTCTTGTATTGTTCATCACAATGCGCAATGAATTTATGTGGGATATTGTTTACATCTCCGAGGGTGAATAACGAATCATATCCGACAGGCTCATGCAATACCGGAAGCCAGCTTTGCTGGGATTGAAGCATCGCACTTACAAGGATCTGTTGCAAACGATCATGACGGAATTTTTCCTTTTCCGTTCTGGTTCCGATAACAGGAACAATCTCGCTTACACCCAGTTCGGTCGCTTTCTCTAAAAACCATTCGAAGCGGTTGGTGTTCTTGAGCAGGGAAATTGCTATCACCGTTTTTCTTTCAATAGCAGGGGTCTGTTGCACAGTGTTCACTTCAACCGTGCAATGTTTCTTATGATTGTCGGAAATGGTTGTTGTGATCAGATGACCTTTCCCATCGGTAAGATTCAGTTTCTCGCCATTCTGCATCCGCAGCACCTGTACTACATGCCTCGAGGTGTCTTCATCGAGAACAATGGTTTTCTGACTGGAAGAGTATGTCGAAAGATAAAAGTAAGGCAGAGCCATAGATGCTGTTTAAGTATCGCAAAGGACGCAAAGAAACCGCAAAGAGCGCAAAGAATAATCTCTGCGCTCTTTGCGGTTTCTTTGCATCCTTTGCGATTTATTACTCCGGATAATTATTTAAAAAGGTGCATCATCATCATCCTGCAGGTTATTCATCTTACTGCCGGTCTGGATATACAATTTCTCCCCGCCGCCGGCACCGCTATCTCCTCCTACCGGCGTCCAGCTGCCGGATGGCAGGCCAACACCGCCATAAGGATCTTCTTCCCATCCGATGAATTTCTGTATATGAAGTAATGCTTTCAGTTTAACTGTTTCGAGAGAACCATTACGGTGTTTAGCGATCTTTACCTCGGTCAGCCCTTTAATGTTCTCTCCTTCCGCGCTCTGGCTGATATCATAGTATTCAGGACGATAAAGGAACATTACCATGTCCGCATCCTGTTCGATCGCACCGGACTCACGAAGGTCACTCAACTGTGGAACACGGCTTCCTTCTTTTGATCCACGCTGCTCCACCGCACGGCTTAACTGGGAGAGGGCAATGATGGGAACCTGTAGTTCTTTCGCAAGGCCTTTCAGGTTACGTGAGATGGTGCTGATCTCCTGCTCACGGTTCGTTCCTTTTCCTTCGCCGGACCCACTCATCAGCTGCAGGTAGTCGATGATGATCATCCCGATATTGTGCTTGTTCTTCAAACGGCGGCATTTTGCCCGAAGCTCGAAAATGTTCAGTGCAGCCGAGTCATCAATGAATAAAGGCGCTTGTGCCAGGCGCTGGATACCGCGGGCATAGAGCTGTTTCATCTCATGCTCTTCCATCTTACCCCGCGCGATCTTTTCCAGCCAGATCTCACTTTCCGCAGAAAGGATCCTCTGTACTAGCTGGGCGGCACTCATCTCAAGCGAGAACACTGCCACACCGGTTGGTTTTGTCGGGTGCATCGCCGCATTTCGCGCGAGGTTAAGCGCGAATGCTGTCTTACCTACCGCGGGACGTGCAGCAAGGATGATCAGATCCGTATTCTGCCAGCCATAGGTCACTTTATCCAGTTCACTAAAGCCTGACGGAACACCGGTAATATCTTCATTCCGCTGACGAAGGTCTTCGATACGCTTGATCGTGTTTACGAGTACGCTATCGATCGTATTGTAATCTTTCCGAAGGTGATTGTTCGTGATCTCGAACAGCTTGCTCTCCGCATCATCCAGCAGATCGAATACGTCTGTGGAATCTTCATACGCATCACCAATGATCTCACCACTGATGCGGATCAGCTCCCGCTGAATGAATTTCTGAAGAATGATCCTTGAGTGCGCTTCAATGTGCGCAGCAGATACAACCGCATTTGTCAGTTTGGTAACATAATACGCACCGCCCACCTGCTCCAGTTCACCACGGCTGCGAAGTTCTTCCGCTACGGTAAGGATATCGATCGGCTGGCTTTTATTGGCCAGACCCTGGATCGCATTGAAGATCCGCTGATGCGCTTCCACATAAAAACACTCTGATTTCAGGATCTCGATCACCACGTCAAAAGCATTTTTCTCCAGCATCATAGCTCCAAGCACAGCTTCCTCCAGGTCTTTTGCCTGCGGGGGAACTTTGCCGTAAACCATTGTGCCGAGGTCAAATGAAGGCTTTTTCTTCTGCTTCCGGTCCTTATTCAGGTTAGTCAGTTCCATCGTTCGATTATAGCGATAAAGGGTTAAACCATTAGTTTTTACACCAATGACGTTGGGTATGTATTCCAGCCTTGCTTTAAGAAAATATTATCTCTGTGTTATCGGAATGTTCCCGTAGTCAGACAGCGAAAATAGACCTGAAAAATGACAAGCCGGGGCTTTCCATATTATTTTTCTTTTCGCACCAAGTTTGCACTGGGATGGGGAGGTTATCCACACCGGGGTTCGTTAACCGTTGTCGGTTGACCGTTGACCGGCTCAAATACGACAGAATTTGAACCATCAATATGATAATCTATTTATATCTCAGAGGCTCGATCAGGTTTGTTCGCGGTCAACGGTCAACCGACAACGATCAACGATGCATCCCGGCACAATAAATGCCCGCAAAAATCAGTTCTAATCCCAGATCTTCCCAAACCGACCAAGCTGCCCTGAAGGTGTTTTATTATTTAACTAATTAAAAAACAATGGCTATGGATACATTTAACCCAGGCAGCCCCGCAAGGCCTGTACTCACACAGGCCGAAAACAACACTACTTTATGGATCGGACACCTGCAGACGGACCCGACGGATCATTTCGGAGGACAAACATTTACCTGTCCCGATCAGGGTCAACTGGATAATATCCAGCTATTCGCCTCAGCCGTTCAATACCCGGGAAACATCCAACTCAGCCTGCACGAGTTTGATCCGGTGAACAAAACCTGGGGACCGGCACTCGGCCAGTGCACCATGGCCATTCAGAAAGAAGACACGCATAAATGGATCCGGTTCGCACTGCCTACGCTCAACCTGAAAAAGATGAGCACCTATGCGTTTCGTGTCACAGCCACCGATGCTCTTGTTGGCTTTGGCGAAGCAGCCTGCGATAACAAACATCCCTTTACTTTCGGACATGAATGGAACGCAGACTCAACAAACCA
This sequence comes from Terrimonas ginsenosidimutans, assembly GCF_022012415.1. Lineage (GTDB taxonomy): Bacteria > Bacteroidota > Bacteroidia > Chitinophagales > Chitinophagaceae > Terrimonas_A > Terrimonas_A ginsenosidimutans. Next base: position 110,808 of record NZ_JAKLTR010000013.1, on the reverse strand, counting down.
GAAAGGGCATTTTTACTCTTATTTCAGCCTGGCTTTCAAAGTCGAAATGCGCGCATAGCAAGCATCGCATAGAACGGATAGAAACCGGGCACGAACAGCCTGGCGTCCTGCACGGTTTCTTCCGCCTGTCCAATAATTCCATGCAAAACATTTAACGGCGATTTCCAAAGCCTTTAAGGAAGTTCAACGCTGCGATCACGTTCCCCCGTGTGACCATCCCGCTGAAATGCCTCCCAAACGCAAAAGTCAACCGTTGATTGTTACCCAGATCGTATTCAGCATTCACCACCAGCCTCCACGAAGGGTCGACGATATCATTGTTCAATACACTTCTGTAGATCCCTTCCCCGCTCAAAGCAAATTTGCTTTTCGGATGATTGTATATAATTCTCGCTCCAGCATCAAATGTCGACACATCTCCTGTCTTTAACAATCCTGCATTATCCGCAAACGCTTTTTTAGGATTGAACAGGTATCTCGTGATCCCGAGCAGGGTCCATCCGGATTCATAGTTCGCCCCGAAGGTCAACCACGCACCAGCGTTATGAACATTCGACTGGCTGAAGATCTTATCAACATATTCCAGTGTTGCACCTCCTGCAAGATCAATAAAGAAACCAAACCGTTCAATTCTGAATGCCTCCGCTTTTGTTTTCAGCAATGCAAGCCGGCTATGGATCAACTCTTTTTGAGCAACGATCCCATTGCGAAGTTCTTCCTGCAGTGCTGCCATCTTTTTGTTGATCGCCAGCACTTGCGGATCATTCATATTACCTCCGTTCTCCCTGATCCTGTTTCTTCTTTCCTCCGCGAGCAACTGATACGCGGCATTGCTGTCAAGCGTCGACTTAAGTGTTGCATTCACATCAGCCGCAACCTGGCTTGCAAGCAGGTTGATCGTATCAAGTGTTTCGGTAGTTTGACGGGAGAATGCCCCGCGCTTTATAGAGAATTTTATTCCAAAAGAGTTGTAAAAATTAGCAGGGTTATACTCTTTCGACGTTGAATCAGCTCCGCGGACGGCTGTGGAGAATACAAAGGTTTGCCGGAATACATCGGAGAACTTCTTCGAATCCATTTTATCTGTTGTTAACCCTTTTGCCCTGAACAACCAGAACGGAGCAAGATCAACAGCATAATTGGACGGAAGTATAGAGTTGTTTCCGGATGAACTTTGCAATGATGCCATGAATGCAGATATATCGGTTGGCTTTTCGATATCGCTGGTTGCAAATCCCAGCAGATTGGCGGCGGGAGACGCTGGTGCGCGCAACAGATCGAGTTTCACTTTCGCGGTATCATCCACCTGTGAGAAAGCGGTGTTGAGGAGGATGCAGCAGGTTAGTAAGGTGCAGAGGTTTTTCATGTTGCTTACAGTTTAAAGAATTCAATGACAGAAGTGAAGATGGCGTTATCCCCTTCATTTTTTACAACCTTGAATAACTCATATTCTATAAACTTGAACCCTCCACGCAACCGGATAATCGACTCCACATTATTGGTATCCCGCGACGTGTCGATCATCACGGTTGTAATGTGAAGTTTCTTTCCGTTAAGCGCCTTATTGATGTCCAGTGTAAACTCATTGACCGATCCTTTTTTACCGCGCAGGATAGGCTCATCACCAAGGATCATATCTGTAACGGCTGTCTGCCCCGGCGCTCCCACGATGATCTCCAGCGTTACCGGCCTGTTGCTCCCATCTACCAGGTAAGCAGTGTCAAGAGTGGTTTTTTCCTCAAATGCAGCATCAATGGTCTTAGCGATGCTTTTCGCTGATTTTGCCATAAGTAAGATTTAATAGTACAAATTACGAAGAAAGGTTGTCCGTTGTCCGTTGTCCGTTGTCCGTTGTCCGTTGTCCGTTGTCCGTTGTCCGTTGTCCGTTGTCCGTTGTCCGTTGTCCGTTGTCCGTTGTCCGTTGTCCGTTGTCCGTTGTCCGCACAAATTAAAAGAGAGGGGTTATCGTTTAAAAACGATAACCCCTCTCTTTTAATTTGTATACGAAGATCCAATTTATTCCACCTCCCTTGATTCCGGTCAACGGTCAACGGACAACGGACAACGATCACTGGACAACGATCACCGGACAACGTGCAACGACTTCTTTGCTTATCTTTGCCCGTAATCTAAAAGAACCTTCCGAAACATGACGATCTCTTATAAATGGCTGAGTGAATACCTGCCTGTAACTGTTGAGCCTGAAAGATTAAGCCGTATTCTGACTTCAATTGGACTGGAAGTGGAAAGCCTGCATAAATACGAAGAGGCGAAAGGCGGATTGAAGGGCCTCGTGATCGGAGAAGTGATCCACACGGAGAAGCATCCCAATGCCGATAAACTGACTTTGACCAAAGTGAATATCGGTGGTGCGGAACCGCTGAGCATTGTCTGCGGCGCCCCAAATGTTGCCACCGGCCAGAAAGTAGTGGTTGCCCCTGTTGGCACAACCATCTATCCAACTTCCGGAGAACCGTTGACGATGAAGCTGGCGAAGATCCGCGGTTCTGAAAGCATGGGAATGATCTGTGCCGAAGATGAGATCGGCCTCGGCGATTCACATGCGGGCATCCTTGTATTGCCTGCCGATCTGAAGCCCGGTACTCCGGCCGCTGATTATTTCAAGCCTTATGACGATTTCATTTATGAGATCGGCCTTACGCCCAACCGCATGGATGCAATGAGCCATTGGGGCGTTGCACGGGACGTTTGCGCTTATCTTTCTCATCATGATAAAAAAGACCTGAAACCAAAACTGCCGAACAGCAATGGTTTCAAAACTGATAATACTTCGCTGAAGATCCAGGTAAAAGTGGAGAATGAAAAAGCATGCCCCCGCTATTCCGGTGTAAGCATCGCTAATGTGAAGATCGGCGAATCTCCAAAGTGGTTACAACAACGTTTGAAATCGATCGGGCTCCGCCCCATCAACAATATCGTTGACATCACCAACTTCATCCAGCACGAAACCGGCCAGCCTTTACATGCATTCGATGCCGATAAGATCGGTGGGCAGACGGTGATCGTAAAAAATCTTCCCGAAGGCACTCCGTTCGTCACATTGGATGAAAAAGAAAGAAAGCTCAGCAGCGAAGACCTGATGATCTGCGATGATAAAGAAGGAATGTGTATTGCCGGCGTATTCGGAGGCTTACATAGCGGTGTAACAAGCGATACAAAAAATATCTTCCTCGAAAGTGCATGTTTCGATGGTATTACGATCCGCAAAACATCATTCCGTCATGGCCTGCGTACAGACGCAGCAACAAGGTTTGAAAAAGGAACGGATATATCTGCCACTGTGAATGTGCTTAAACGCGCGGCAAACCTGATCAAAGAGATCTGTGGTGGTGAGATCGCTTCTGAAGTGATCGACCTCTATGCGGATAAACTGGAAAAGGTACAGGTGGCGATCAAATATCATTACCTGAAAAAATTGAGTGGAAAGAACTATCACCCTGATACAGTGAAAGGCATCCTCGGAAGCCTCGGCTTTGAGATCGTTAAAGAAGGGATAGATGAATTAAGAGTTGCTGTTCCTTATCATAAGCCCGATATCAGTCTCCCGGCTGATCTGGTGGAAGAAGTTTTGCGGATCGATGGCCTGGATAATGTTGATATCCCCGACGCCATCACCATCACTCCGTCTACCGAGGATCATTACGCGGCAAGCGTTTACCGTGAGAAAGCCGCTAACTATCTCACCGGACTTGGCTTCTTCGAGATCATGACCAACTCTATCACCAATTCCGCTTACTTCAGTGATGCTGAACTTGAAGGCTCTGTAAAGATGCTGAACAACCTGAGTGCAGAGTTGAATATCCTGCGTCCTTTTATGCTGGAAACCGGCCTGGAAGCGATCTCACATAACCTGAACCGCCGAAATTATGATCTCCGTTTCTTTGAGTACGGCAAAACGTATCATACAACCGGCAGTGGAAAGTATACTGAGCCGGAACATCTTTGCCTGTATATCACAGGTAAGAACCAGGAAGACAGCTGGCGTGGCAAAGGCACCGCAGCTGACTTCTATGTGATCAAAGGCGCCGTTAATAACCTGCTTCACTTGCTCGGCATACAATCATTGGACTGGCAACTGCTGGATCATCCGAAATTTGAAGCGGGCCTGCAAGGAAGCCTGAACGGACAGGTGGTGGTACAGGCAGGTGCTGTACATAAACAATCACTGACACGTTTTGATATCAAACAACCGGTATTCTTTGCCGACCTGAACTGGGATATACTTTCCAGATCAGCCGCGGCATTCAAACCGGCTTTCAAAGCCATTCCGAAATTTCCCGCTGTACAGCGAGACCTGGCCATTGTTGTTGGACGTCAACTAACCTATGGTGAAGTAGAGAAAGCCGTAGAGAAGATCAAACTGAACAAATTGCAGGAGGTGAACCTGTTCGATATTTTCGAAAGCGACAAACTCGGCACCGACAAAAAATCAATGGCGATCAGCTTCACTTTCCTTGATGAAGAGAAAACGCTTACCGACAAGGAAATTGATGGCTGGATGAGTAAGATCATGACCACGCTGGAAAAAGAGTTGCAGGCGGAGATAAGAAAATAAGTAAATGGTAAAATTCAAAAGTGAAAAATAGCGGCCCGAACAGAATAGACTGACTAAGACGGGTATTTTTCACTTTTGAATTTTTACTTTTTAATTGGCAGCTTTTTTGAACCCTCAATCAGAAACGAAAATGTCTCTCGGAGAAGAACAAATAAAACGGATACACGAAAAATTGCAGCAATTGCTGAAGCAACATGCCGCTATCCAGAAGGAGAATCAGCAGTTAAAGGCGGATCTTGAGAACGCACAGAAACAGGTCAGCCAGTACCAGGGTACGGCGGAAAGTCTGAAACAACAGGTTTCCATCCTGCAACTTGGTAATGGCGAGATGAGCGAAAACGATAAGAAAGAATTTGAAAAGAAACTGAATACTTATATCAAGGAAATAGACCGGTGTATTGCGATGTTGAGTGAATAATTTTGAAAAGAACACACAGCTGCCGCTAACTTTCGCGATCAGCCTTCGCTAAAAACTTCGGCTCCGACTGACGGAGTTCCGAAACGCAGAAAGGCTGACGGCCCGGACAGCGGTGAACTGTCAACAAACTCTTACACTCTCTTCACCAAATTCATCTTCATCTCATCACCACCCTGAAAAAGTTCAAGCGTATAGCGGCCGTAAGGCAGATCATTCAATCCCTGCCATGTAAATATTTTTTCAGCGTCAATGTTTTTTTCCATCACGCTGCAGACACTACCACTATCATCTTTGAGAACACCTCTGAGGAGACATCCATTGAGGGCGATCAGTTCGAACTGAAGGGCATCGATAAAGAACGATGATTTAATTTTGGCAAACATGGTTCTGTAGTTTGGTTTTACATCACTAGGGACGAATAGGATTTGGAACAATTTCCTGTTAAAATTTAACAAGGATTGTAAAATAGATACTGTTTTTTAAAAATGCAATAGGTATGGATCATTTAATTGCCGCCTCCGTCGTGATAGGCGACCGAAACTACCGGATCAAGCTTGACCCCAAGGATGAGGAAGTGGTCCGCCGGACCGTTAAGATCATCAACGATAAGATCGTCGAGTTCAAAACCCATTTTGCGGGTAAGGATATGCAGGACTATATCGCTATGGTTCTCATCTGGCTGGCTACCGAACAGAGTCACACTGCCAATAACGATATCCAGAAAGAAGCGCTGGCCGATAAGCTGAATGCCCTGGAAAGCCTGCTGGACGCGGGTGGACAGGAATGAGCGGACAGGTATATAAGCGCGGATAAATGACTGGTGGGTTTACGCAGAGAGACCGTATTTATAGTAGCATCCGGATCGTTTCAAACAGCCCGGTCCTTGCCCGTTTAAGCCCCCGGCCTTTCCATTGCTTATCCACGGCCTCGCTCCGACCGCTTTATCTCTTCGTTGTTTCTGCGAAACCTTTTCTATGCCTCCCCGGTTTCCGGGGACAAATACAGGAGGTTTCGGGGAAGCAAAGAGGAGGCAAAGAGGAGGCAAAGAGGAGGATCCGGGGAGGAATTACCGAACACCAGGCGTTTTCGCGCTTGCCGCACCGTGTTTTAAGCCCTTCACCCCAATTTTTTGAGAGTTTTTGTGTTCGCGCAGCACCCCGGTAGGGGAATATCGCCGGTTTCGACGCTGCCACCAGGTTCTATCCCCGCTGATCAACGCTGCCGCTTACTAAACCGACCACTGTCCGACGCCAGACCGGGCGGAACACCCTGATCTTATTGATCATTTTAGCACTCCTTGTTTATAGGATCATTTCTCCTGGCTGGCCTTAAATCCAATGACGTTGACCGTTGACCGATGGCCGATGACCGATGGCCGATGGCCGATAGCCGGGTGCCGATGACCGATGGCCGATGACCGCATTTGAATGGAAGCTCTCGCTGCTAATTTGTATAGGGTATTGACACTATTAGGTATATGTATTTTCGGCCATCGGTCATCGGTCATCGGCCATCGGTCTTCGGTCATCGACCATCCCCCAACCAAAGCAGGGACTCAATTAATAGCCTGAAACCACATAAATCCCCCAATATTCGCCGCGATTCGCGTTTATTCTCGCCCATTCGCGAAGATTTACGTTAATTTGTATATTCGCCGGTTACCTGGCATAACCGGGTGGCTGCTAGCTTTATGTATCGCAGCTTTAACTATATCAAACTGGACTATTTTAAATTAGAAATTCATGGACTCTATCATACCCGTTCTCATCGGTGCAGTTGCCCTGGTCGTGGGCATTGTAGCGGGGAAATTCATCTTCGCGAAAGACACGTCAAAAAAGATTCAGGAAGCTGAGCTTCAATCTCAAGCCCTATTGAAAGAAGCAGAATTAAGGGCTGAAACACTGAAGAAAGAAAAAGAACTCGAAGCAAAAGAAAAACTGGTTCAACTGAAGGCGGCTCATGACAGGGAAGTAAATGACCGGAACCGTAAGATCAATGACACTGAAAACAGGATCCGTCAGAAAGAGCAGAGTGTCAACCAGAAAGAAACTAATATCGATAAGCAGACCAAGGAGAATGAAGCGATCAAGGAGAACCTTAATCGTCAGATCGACCTGGTGAACATCAAACGCACTGAGCTGGAAAAGCATCAGGAAGAGCATATCCGCCGGCTGGAGAAAATAGCAGGCCTTTCTGCCGATGAAGCAAAGAGCCAGCTCGTGGAAAGCCTGAAGAATGAAGCCCACACGCAGGCGCTCGCGTTGCAACAGGAGATCATCGATGATGCCAAGCAAAAAGCAAACAAAGAAGCCCGTAAGATCATCATCCAGACGATCCAGCGGACTGCTGCTGAGCAGGCCATCGAAAACTCGATCACCGTTTTCAACCTCGAAAGTGATGAGATAAAAGGTCAGATCATTGGTCGAGAAGGCCGTAATATCCGCGCGATCGAAGCAGCAACAGGTGTTGACCTGATCGTGGATGATACCCCGGAAGCAATCCTTCTGTCCAGCTTTGACCCACTTCGCCGAGAGATTGCCCGTCTGAGCCTTCAGCGTCTTGTAACGGATGGCCGGATCCACCCCGCCCGTATCGAGGAAGTGGTGGAAAAAACCCGCAAACAGATCGAAGACCAGGTAATGGAGATCGGTGAAAGAACCGTGATCGAACTGGGCATCCATGGCCTGCATAAAGAACTGGTAAGAATGGTAGGCCGTATGCGCTTCCGTTCTTCTTACGGACAGAACCTGCTGATGCACAGCCGCGAAACAGCGAATCTTTGCGCTACGATGGCTGCAGAACTGGGCCTGAACCCTAAACTGGCAAAACGTGCTGGTCTTCTGCATGATATCGGTAAAGTACCTGATGAAGAAAGTGAACTGAGCCATGCACTCCTCGGAGCAAAGCTGGCGGAGAAATATGGTGAGAACCCGGCGGTGGTAAATGCCATTGCTGCTCACCACGATGAAGCTGAAATGCAATACGTGATCTCCCCGATCATCCAGGCTTGTGACGCCATCAGCGGCGCAAGACCCGGGGCCCGCCGCGAGATCATGCAACAATACCTCCAGCGTATCAAAGACCTGGAAAACCTTGCCATGACCTATAATGGTGTGGAAAAAGCCTACGCGATCCAGGCTGGCCGTGAATTGCGTGTAATTGTTGAAGCTGATAAAGTTACGGATGGTGATTCTGAGAAACTCTCCTTTGAGATCGCCCAGAAGATCCAGACGGAAATGACATTCCCGGGCCAGATCAAGGTTACGGTGATCCGTGAAAAACGGACCGTGAACGTCGCGAGATAATTTTAAAAATTAAAAAATGTCCGTTTCGATCAGAGCATTCTGTTTGAAACGGACATTTTTTAATTTTTACTTTTGACTTTTTAATTATTTCCCCTACCTTTGCAATCCCTAAAAATGAGAGTCATGAACGCTATTGCATTTGTACATGAGCAGCTGAGCACTAAGAAAGAATTCCCCGCTTTTAAGGCAGGTGATAATATCACCGTGAATTATAAGATCATCGAGGGTAATAAAGAAAGGATCCAGTCTTTCAAAGGCGACGTGATCAAAAAGCAAGGCTCTGGCTTTACTGCTAGCTTTACCGTTCGTAAGATCTCTGACGGTGTTGGTGTTGAGCGTGTGTTCCCATTCGCTTCTCCAAACATTGATTCTGTTGTTCTGAACAAAACAGGTGCTGTACGCCGTGCTAAACTGTTCTACCAGCGTAGCCGTAGCGGTAAAAGCGCACGTATCCGTGAGAAACGCATGGCTGTTTCTTCTGAAAAAGCGAAATAAGATATTTCAATCATATTTCCCGGACCATGTCTGGGAGTATACCCCGGAATCCAATCCGGGGTTTTTATTTTTGCCCCTGCAATCTGGTTGTTCTCCGGTTAACGTATCTAATATACCCTAAGTAATCACTATCTTTGACCTCTAACTTCAAATGACTATGATACAAGCTAATTTATTAGGTGTGCTCGGAACAAACGAGATCATCATCATCCTGATCATCGTGCTGCTGCTTTTCGGTGGCCGTAAAATTCCTGAGCTGATGCGTGGACTGGGTAAAGGTGTACGTGAGTTCAATGACGCAAAAACCAATGTAAAAAGAGAAATAGAAGATCACACTAACGATATTAAGAATCCCTAGTTCAGACGCTTCTCTGAATTAAAAATTAAAAAGTAAAGATTAAAAAAGCTCCTGCCCAGGCAGGCTCTTTTGATTTTTACTTTTTAATTTTTACTTTTTAATTTGAAAACCATCTCGCTTTGTTTGTTTTTTCATCTATCGGGCAGTATCATGAAGCGCTTCGTGAGGGAACGGTAAACTGTGTTCAGGCCGTCGAACACTACCTGCAGCGCATCGAAGCCACCCGCCACCTGAATGCCTTTATTGACGTATACGCAGAAGAGGCTCTTCAAAAGGCCAAAGACCTGGATGCAAAAAGAAGCAATGGCGCAACGATGGGCCGGCTCCACGGAGTCGTGATCGGGCTGAAAGACGTGATCTGCTATGAAGGGCATAAAGTATCGGCCGCATCAAAGATCCTTCGCGACTTCACTTCCATTTATTCCGCAACAGCTGTCATTCGTTTACTCGAAGAGGGAGCCATCATTATCGGCAACCTGAATTGTGATGAGTTTGCTATGGGCTCTACCAATGAGAATTCATCCTATGGGAAAGTGCTGAACGCAAGAGATGAATCGAGGATCCCTGGTGGTTCGTCGGGCGGCTCTGCGGTTGCAGTGCAGGCCGGGCTTTGCATGGTGTCTCTTGGAAGTGATACGGGCGGATCTGTCAGGCAACCCGCCGACCTATGTGGGATTGTTGGAATGAAACCAAGCTACGGCCGCATTTCCCGCTATGGCCTGATCGCCTACGCTTCTTCATTTGATCAGATCGGTGTATTCGGAACAAATATTCCCGATGTCGCCATCCTGTTTGAAGTCATGGCCGGTGCTGATGAGTATGACAGCACCGTGTCCCATCAGCCAGTTGAAGCCTACGCAAGCCTTCTTCAGACCGATAAAAAATACAGGATCGCCTATCTTGCCGAAGCGCTGGACCATCCAAGCCTTGACCCGGAGATCGCCTCTGCCATAAAAAATCTGGCCGAAAAGCTGAAGGAACAGGGACATGAAGTGGAACCTGTTGCATTTAAGCTGATCGATCATATCGTCCCGGCCTATTATGTGCTGACGACAGCAGAAGCCTCCTCCAACCTCTCGCGGTTTGATGGTATTAAATACGGCTACCGGAGCAAAGCAGAAGGGCTTGACCTTAACGAACTTTACAAAGAAAGCCGTTCGGCCGGATTCGGCAGAGAGGTCAAACGCAGGATCATGCTCGGTACTTTTGTATTGAGTGCCGGTTATTATGATGCTTACTTCACACAGGCTCAGAAAGTCCGCAAACTGCTGGTGGACCAAACCCAGCAGATCTTCAACAATTTTGATGTGATCCTTCTCCCTACTACCCCCTCCACCGCATTCCGAATCGGGGAAAAGATGGAAGATCCGATAGCCATGTACCTCGCTGATATCTATACGGTAATGGCTAACCTGGCAGGCATTCCGGCAATCTCCCTGCCTCTTTTCACTCATAGTAACGGCATGCCCTTCGGGCTGCAGGTAATGACGAAACGATTCGATGAACTGTCTTTGCTTCGTTTCTCCGAGCAGGTTATGACTCAATAGGTTCTTATTCGCTATTCCTGCGCGGACAACTGCTGTCAGAAGGCTTCTATCGCCAGATATGCCATAAGACAGCCCTCTGGCAGGTGATAACCATAAGCCCAACCCGGTCTATCTGCCTGAAAACCTTAAGAAAATATTACGATATAGTATTGAACTGATTATCATACACTTAGAATAGTCTGTTCTGAATCTATGTTTTTCTTAGAAAAAAGCAGGTATCCTCCCATTTTACAACCTATTAATAGTAAGGGCATTAGGGAAAACCGGGGCAGACCCAAGCTAACCATGTCTCCTTTCATGGCATCCTTTTCGCTTAGAGGCGATGACGAACCGCCTTCAAGAGTTATCTTTGCTGAGCTTTTCAGAGTAAGTGACAGAGCGATATTCGAGCAACCAGATATGTCTGCGGAATTTATTAATTAACCAACCTCCTTTAATTAAAAAGTAAGAACTAACAGGTAAGAAAAAGTGCCGATAGCGGGATGCTTTTTTACTTTTTACTTTGAATTTTTAATTAGCGGATGTTAAAAACTGGCAATTCTCATTCAGTTGTCAGGGCATTAAAACAAATTCGCTGTGATGTTAAAACAAATCGGGATCTCCTGCCTGCTTTCCCTGGCCTCCATGAGCTTTGTTTATGCGGGTACAGACAAGGGCTTACCAATCCAGGTAAAGCCTTCTTCCAATGACACGACTGATATCACTAAAAAAGATACGTTAGCTACACCAGTAGCTTTGCACGCACCTGCCGATCCGAAAGACGGGTTTCGTGATCTTTTTGAGTCTGCCACGCTGGTCAATGGTATCAATGCAGAGCAGCTTAATCCACAAGCTATTTCTTTTGTTGAGGACTATATTGACCGTTACGGAAAAAGCATGGAAGCTTTACGGACTTCGGGCAAGCCATACTTCGACATGATGGACGAGATCCTTGAATCTCACGGATTGCCAAAAGAACTGAAATATCTCGCCGTGATCGAATCAAATCTCAAGAGCAACGCACGCTCCTGGGCCGGAGCAGTTGGTCCATGGCAGTTCATGCCCGCAACAGGCCGCAACATGGGATTGCGTATCACAAAAAAAGTAGATGAGCGCCGCAACTTCGTTAAAAGCACGCACGCCGCTTCAAAATACCTGAATGGTTTATTTGAGCTGTATGGTGACTGGCTGCTGGTGATTGCTGCTTATAATGGCGGACCAGGGAAAGTAAATGCGGCTATCAAGAAAAGCGGCAGTCAGGACTTCTGGGAGCTGCAGGAATACCTGCCGGCAGAATCCCGTAATCATGTAAAGAAATTTATCGCTACGCATTATATCATGGAAGGTGAAGGCGGCATAACTACTTTGACAAAAGAAGAGGCCAGCCAGGTCAATTTCAACACGCCTGTCAACGCCGCACTTTTCGCAGATGCAAAAGCGCAAATGATCACAGGCCGGTACAACTCGGCAGTGATCGCAAAGCATGTTGCCATGGACGCGCAGGCCTTCAATAAGATCAACCCGAATTTTGACAAACTCATTGCTACCAATGGACGTTATGAGTTACGCCTCCCCAATGAAAAGATGGAGATCTTTCTTTCCAAGAAATTCACCATCCTGAGTGAATGCATGGAACTCCTGCTTAACCCTGATGCGGGTTCGCAAGCATCCATGCTTCCCCGTAACACGAATTAAATAACCCGGATCACGTGAAATAAATAGCCGGATTGCGCGGATCGGTTCTTTACCAGGAACCAATTCGCGCAATTCGCGTTTATCAATGCGCGTAATGGCATAATATTTTCCAGATATCTATATTGAGTAACAAATCTCAAAACCCTGATTTTATGGCACAAACTACTTTAAGAAAAATCGCTCCGTTCCTTGCAGGTGCATTATTGGCAGTATCCTGCTCATCTTCAAAAAAAGTCAGTTCACCGGTGGCACAACGGGAAGATGTAAAAGGGAACTGGGTATTAAATACAATTACGTATGATGGTGTTCCCTCCGGGCAGAAAGTAAAGATCACTTTACTGGATGAAGGAAGTGAAGCATGTCTGACAGGAAGTACCTGGTCGCTTCCCAACAACGGCAATGGCTCTTATACGATCAATGCATCAGCAGCAGGTTGCACACCCGGTCAGCGGAATATCGTTTGGTCTTATCAGAAAAGTGGAGACCAGGTGATCTTTCAGTACAAGATCCTGCCGGGAGGTGTTAAGCCAAAAAATGTAACCGATGGGTATCGTTTTAAACTGGTATCAGCCAGTGAAACATCCATGCAATTGCAATCTGAAGTAAGTTTTGAAGGGAAACCACTTTATATCAATTACAGCTTCAGCAAACAGTAATTCGACGAAGAAACTAAAAAGGCCCCGGCAGTTCCATCTGCCGGGGCCTTTTTAGTTTAAAAATTAATTCTGAAGCTCCCCCTTTGATGGTTACTGCCTCAACTGCTAAAACTCTTTCCCTGTAATTAACACGTACGATTGCAATGACTTTATATTTGATGTTAGTCGTTTAACTCAGCTCGGTACTACAAACCAAATGCAGAAAAACATTTACCGCCTTACCGGCTCGCCGGTAACCGGTAAGCCCGTAAGGCGGTAAGAATCTTATTTAGTTAAATCACTTGGCTGATCAGAAGCGGTATCCAAGAGAAACGCCAAAGCCAGTATTCTTCCAAGAGCTTTGATCGTTAGAAATACCTTCAACTTTAGGGTTGATCTTCACCATACCCAACTGAGCATTCAATTGTATGGAAAGATGGTTTGCCATTTCATAACCGAACAGCAGGTTACCACCGGCATCAATGCGCTTCAGATAAGGATCCGCAGCAGCTTCAGCCACAGTTACCGTATTCTTGAACTTAATATCTTCTTCGCTACCGCCTGATTTGATCTTACCATTCACACCGAATGCGATGTAGGGACCAACACCGAGCAAAAGATGTCCTGTACCAAGCTCTGGTTTATACAGGAAGTTAACGGGCACTTCAACATAACCAAGATTAACTTTTGTATCGCCAATATCATTCTTTGCTCCTTTCACTGCATACAGTACACCTGGTTGTACATAAAAGTCAATGCCAACAGGGATCTCGGCATTTACACCAGCGAGGAATCCTACTTTCAGTTTATTGTCAAGGCTTCCACCGGAAGCATCATCGCCATTGATATTCTGGAAATTTACTCCCCCACGAATACCGAAAGAAGTTTTTTGCTGGGCGGATACGGCAAAGCCGGAAAGAGTTAAAGCGGCTATTGCAAGAATTTTAGCTGTTTTCATACACACGAATTTAAGTACATGGATGGCCGCGATCAGTATGAATCCTCACTATTGATCGCAACGGCCATACATAATTGATTTGTTTAGTAAAATAAAATTTATATAAGATCGAAAGCCATTGCGTTAGTTCGCGTTAGCTTCTTTTTTAGCGTCCGCTTTCATTTTTTCATTTGCCGTGATCAGGAAGTCTACACGACGGTTATTAGAACGGCCATCTTCAGTAGAGTTATCATACTTTGGAGCTGTTAAGCCAAAGCCTTTTGTGATGATACGGGAAGAACTTACGCCACGTGAGCGGAGATAGGTTGCTACTGAACCTGCACGGCGTTCGGATAAGCCCTGGTTATAGGTTTCTGTTCCTGTATTGTCTGTATGCCCCTGTACTTCGATATTGGTATCGGGATATTTATTAAGAACATTTACCAGTTCGTTCAAATTGCTTTTTGCGCTTTCGCCGAGATCTGATTTATCAAAGCCGAAGAGGATCTTGTTATTGAACTCAACAACGATACCTTCTTCTACTCTTTCTACTTTTGCGCCAGGCACTTCATTTTTGATCTCTTCTGCCTGCTTGTCCATTTTTCTTCCGATCACTGCTCCGGTCACACCACCAACGGTTGCTCCGATAATCGCTCCGAGGGCCGTGTTACCAGATGCTTTACCGATTACTGCGCCTACTGCGGCTCCGCCGCCCGCACCGATTGCTGCACCTTTTTGTGTCTTATTCCAACTCTTACAACTGCTCATCATTACTGCGAGGGCAAAAACGCCTGCAATAAGTTTTCTTCTTTGTACCATACTTAACGTTTTAGTTTACGCAAGCTCAATTCCAAACTTCATACCACAAGATTTTTTTGGCGCTTAAACGCTTAAAAACTAGTATAATACAGGCAAATTGTCAGGGAGGACCCACAAGGGTTGCTTCGAAGGGAAGTGAGGAAAGTATTACCATGTGGACTTTAGGAACGCCACGCGGGATTGCGGGTTTGCAAAGGGCGATTAACTTATTCGGCTATTCCACGTCCAGTACCTGCTTGATCGCGGATGCTTTCAGCATACACTCCTCCCACTCGTCTTCTGCATCAGCATAAAATGTAATGGCAGAACCTGCCAGAAAGGAGACATATCGTGAAGAACTGTTATAAAGGATACTTCGTATCACAACATTAAAATCAAAATCACCATCAGGTGAAATATAGCCGATAGCGCCAGAGAAGATTCCGCGTTTTGTTTTTTCGTATTGTTCGATCAACTGCATCACGCGTTTTTTCGGTGCGCCGGTCATGGAGCCCATGGGGAATGTGGCGGCGATGATATCAGCAAAGGAGGTATCCTGTTTCAGAACACCACTGATCGTAGAGATCATCTGGTGTACCTGGGGGAATGAATAGATGCCATATAGTTCATCTACTTTAACGCTACCCTCTTCGCACACTTTTGCAAGATCATTTCTTACAAGATCAACCACCATCACATTTTCTGAGCGGTCTTTGGGGTTCAGATAAAGATCATTTTTCAACTGGTCATCGGTTGCCTGGTCAGACAGTGCCCGCTTTGCTGTGCCTTTGATCGGTTGCGACAAGATCTTTTGCCCTTCCTTTTTGATAAATCTTTCGGGGCTTGCGCAAAGAAGCCATTTGTCTTTTTGCCGGTATATACCGGAGAATGGGTTAGGAGAAATGCTGCTGAGTTTCTGATAGATCCGGAAAGGATCGATCTGTGCATTCTCCGCAAAGAATTCCTGGCAGAAATTTATTTCATAGCAATCGCCACGAAGGATATGCTGCTGCAGTTTCCTGATCACCGAAAGGTATTCATCACGACTGAACTTTTGCTGCACAGTTAGTGATGAATTGATATCTGCAGATGAAAAAATATCAGCTGTGTTTTGAATATCGAGATAAATACCCGCCGGATCTTCTGCTTCTATTGTGAGAGTGGTTTCGTTTAACCGAAGGACGATCTGCGGTTCAAAGAAAGACAGGTCGGCAAAGCCGATATGATCCGGATGTGAGGAAGAAAGATGTTCGAGATCATTTTTCAGATCGTAGCCAAGGTGTCCGAACAACCAGCGTTTTGATTGGGAGGTAAACTCATGCAGTGTATGAAGAAATCCTTTCCCGGAATGGTCAAAACGCTCCTTGACACCAGCAGCAATGAGGCACTCCTGTGTATGAGGTTCGATCTGGTATTGATGATTATCCAGAAAAGAAAAAGTGTCGAACTGTTGTAACCAGTTCAACACTTTTTCTTTTATCTGCCGGAAATCATTTACCGGAAATATTAAAGTATTCAGAGTAATTAGCTTGGTAAAAGGAGAGATTAATAATCGTCTTCTTCGTCGCCGAAGTCGTCACTATCATTGAACATATCTTTGAACTCATCGTCGACTTTGAAATCGTCATCATCATCAGCAGCTTTTTTTCCGCCTGCTGCGCTTCCGCCAGCACCGGCTGCACCAGTCTTTTTACCTTTTGATTTAGGCACGTCGAATTCATCGAAGTCGGGATCCCAGTTGTCCTCTTCTTCAACTTTATCCCAATCATCAACTTCATCTTCGTCACTGCCTGCATCGTCATCGTCGTCATCATCATCGTCTTCCTCTTTTTTCTTTTTAGATGATGCAGCAGGTTTTGCTCCTTTTTTCTTTGGAGTCTCGTCTTCAAAGTCTTCGTCCAAATCATCGTCATCATCATCATCCTCTTCCTTCTTTTTAGGTCTTGGAGATGCTTTCTTAGCTGATTCTTTTTCAGACTCGCTCTTTGCAGTGTTTCCCGGAACTTTCTTTTCCTTGTCGGATTTTGATGCCATATCTAACTAGGGTTATGGGTGTAAAATTTCAGCGAAGTTTTTAATTCGCCAAATTTTTAAATACTTTTTTCGTGCTTTTTTTAATCTACGAGAATGATCTGGTCCCGACCAGGGCCATTTGAGATATACTTCACTTCAACTCCCAGATATTCATTAATAAACGAAACATAAGTTTTCATGGTTTCAGGTAATTCCGCAGCAGATTTGGCCTCGCTGCTTGGGGAATTCCAGCCCGGAAAGCTTTTGTATACTGGATTCACCGGCAATCTGTCTAACCGGAAAGGAATTTCCTGGCTTTCCTTACCGTTAATGCTATAGCTGGTACATACCTGTAATTCCTTGAATGCGTCCAGTACGTCAGCTTTGGTCATTACGATCTTTGTGACACCGTTCACCATGCAGGCGAAGCGGAGCGCAACTAGATCGATCCAGCCACAGCGGCGGGGACGGCCGGTTGTTGCACCAAATTCATTACCGATCTTTCTCAGCTCTTCTCCGGTTTCATTTTCCAGTTCAGTAGGGAAAGGTCCGCTACCAACCCGTGTGCAGTATGCTTTTGTAACGCCGTACACTTCGCGGATCAGTTGCGGTGCAACGCCGAGGCCATTACAAACGCCCGCAGAGATCGTATTGGAAGAGGTAACGAACGGGAATGTTCCAAAATCGATATCGAGCATGCTACCCTGTGCGCCTTCCGCAAGAACTTTTTTACCGGCTTTGATCTGGTCGTTGATGAAGTATTCACCATTCACGATGTTCAACTGCTTCAGGAACTCAACTGCTTCAAAAAATTCTTCCTCCCAAACGGAAATATCTTCTGCGAAATTGTAGTTGTCCAGCAACTTCTGATGTTTCAGGCGCAGTTTGATATAAGCGGTAGTAAAATTCTTATCCAGCAGATCGCCAACCCGAAGTCCGTTCCGACCGGTTTTATCCATATAAGCCGGGCTGATCCCTTTCAGTGTTGACCCGATCTTTTGCGTACCTTTTGACAGTTCCGCCGCTTTATCCAATGCACGGTGCGTTGGCAGGATCAGGTGAGTACGTTCAGAAATAAAAAGATTTTTACGCAGATCCACTCCGAAAGAAGCAACAGTGTCGCACTCTTTTTTCAGTGTAACCGGATCAAGCACCACACCGTTTCCGATAAGATTAAGTTTGTTTGCATGAAAGACACCTGATGGGATCTGGTGGAGTACCACTTTTTTGTCGCCAACATAGAGTGTGTGGCCCGCGTTCGGACCTCCCTGAAACCTGGCCACTACATCGTAGTCCTTTGCAAAGTAATCTACGATCTTTCCTTTTCCTTCATCGCCCCATTGGAGGCCAAGTAAAACGTCTACCATAAAATTGGAGGGTTGTATTTAAGTCGCTTTTAGAAGTCGCAAAAATAAGCTCTCTGTAAAAAGCCACCGAATAAATCCCGAGGGTAATTATTTTTTTTATTCCCAAATGCTCCGGATTTATCAACGGATAAGGGTGACTGTGCCTTTTTTGGCGATTTTCCGCCCATCCTGGGTGGTTGCTTCGATCATCCAGGTATAAACACCTGTCGGCTGTTCGAGGCCGGCAAAGCGGCCATCCCAGCCCTCACGAAGCGTTTTGCTGTAAAACATCAGCTGCCCCCAGCGATTGAATACCCGGAAATACCCTAATTCTTTGATCCCGACAGGGATCGGCAGAAAAACATCGTTTTTGCCGTCATTATTCGGCGAAAATGCATTGGCTACATAAATGTCCGGCCCTTTATAAACCCTCACGGTGGCCGTTCCCAGGCCCTTGCAGCCGGCATCGGTTGATGCTTCAACCCTGAACTGGACCGTTGCGCCGTCATTAGCCGGTGCTGTCATCACCGGGTTGGCGATATTGGGATTGCTGAGGCCGGTAGCCGGGGTCCAGGAATAACTGGTCGCGATCGAACTGATCCGGTACTGAAATTGAGCCCCGGCATACACAACTGTATCCGCGGGAAAAATATCCACTTCGATCGGTGGAATCACCTTAACAGTAACCTGATCCGGATCCAGTGACCGGCATTGGTTCGCATCGGTGACCATTAAAGCATAAGTCATGGTCCTGTCCGGCTGGATCACTTGCGGACTGGCCACAGTCGGATCAGATAAAAAACGTGGCGGGCTCCATTCATAACTGATACCACCGCTGGCCTGCAAGCGGGAGTCCTGGCCAAAGCAGATCTCTATGTCATCACCAGCATTCGCAACCGGTGCAGGAAGCACCTGTACAGCTACATCATCCTGCGCGGTACAAACGCCCAATTGAAGGTTTACGGTAAACAGGGTGTTTACCCGTGGTTGTACTGAAGTGGCAGATGCCGACGGACTGCCAATGACCGACGATTGGTTCGAAGACCATGTATAGGATGTTGCATTCGAAACGACCTGCAATGTAACGCCCGTTCCTTCACAGATCGGAGCAGGATCCGTTTGAGGGGTGTAAGTGAGTGTATTCGTCAGACCAACCACAACATTGGTAATGGAGATACTGCACCCATTCATATCCTTTACGAAAACCGTATATGTGCCCTGCTTTACGCGCAGAATACTGGATGTCTGAAAATTCATTCCGTCAGAACTATACTGGTAGCCTGCCGAGCCGCCTGATGCAGTGATCTCAATCGCGCCATCCGCGCCACCTTCGCAGGTCGCATTTGAGACAGTTGCAATTGCCGCACTGACCGGGGGAGGATCGCTAACCATAATATTGTTCAATGTTGCAGTGCAGTTCTTTGCATCCGATACGGTGACCGTATAGTTGCCAGCTGCTACTTTAAACGTGTTGGCTGCCTGGAATGCACCTCCGTTCAAACTATAAGTAAAAGGGGCGGTTCCGCCAGTGGGGCTTATTACCACCTCTCCATCATTTGCGCCGGAGCAAAGTGGAGCCTTAACTACAGGAGCAGGAATGGCCAGCACCGCAGGTTGGGTCAATTGAAGGCCATTCAGATCAAAGGTGCAACCAACAGCATCTCTTATGAACACCGAATAGGTATTTGCTGCAAGATCATTATATATATAGGCATTGGCACCGGTTTGCGGCACACCCGCATTCAACGTAAACGAATAAGGACTGCTCCCTCCTGCCGGTGTGATAACGATGCTTCCATCTGCACCATTGAAACAGGAAACGTTTGTGATCAACGAAGAAGCAGTAAAGCCGCCACCCACACCAACGTTCACCGTGAAGCCTGGGGCATTCGTTGAACATCCATTGGCATCTGTAACCATTACATTATATGAGCCTGCAGCCACGTTGTTGAATACGACGGATGACCCCGTTGCAGTAAGTACCGTGGAAGGGTTCAGATACACCGTAAATGGTGCGGTCCCATTCAACAATTGAATAGTAACCGTTCCATTGTTCACGCCCTGGCAGGATGCCGGTGTTGCCGTTCCCGTAATATTTAATCCACTACCTGTATTTACTGTAACAGGAATTGCGGCGGAAGTACAAGGGCCTTCCTTTATCAAAACGGAATAGTTGCCCGGCGCCAGGTTGGTGAATACATTTGAAGGTTGCCAGTTCGTATTGTCAATAGAATACTGATAAGGGCCACTGCCACTGGTTGCCGTAACTGCAATGCTGCCATTGCTAAGACCGGCACAGGTTGTACTGGTTCCTGTGGCGGTTCCGGTTAGTGCGCCGCTACCCTGAGGGATCATGGGAACGATCACGCTTGCTGAACAACCGGCTCCTGCAGTGATATTGATCTGGTAAGGTCCGCTGGCAGGCAGACCGGTGATCACGTTTGTTGGCCGTGGACTTCCATTGATCGTATATGTATAAGGACCTCCGCCGGCGGGTGGCGTCAATGTAATGCTGGCGTTCTGCGCACCGAGGCAACTTGGTGGATTGACCGAATGCGTTACATCAAATGTATTGGTTGTCAGAATTTCTATATCCGGAACATTGTTGGAACAACCATTGGCGCTCGTTACCGTCAGGCTGTAATGTCCCGGCTCCAGATTGGAAAATGTTTCCTCCGTGTTATTACTGCTGATGGAGATTGCACCGGGATTGATCGTATAGATATAAGGCCCGGTCACTCCGCTAATTGGCGTAATGGTGGCTTTGATCGACCCTGAGCCCACAGCGCAACCGCTGTTCGTAGCAGTAAATGCCAATGGTATGGTACCTGTATTTACGGTGATCGTATCCATTACTACAATCGGAGTCGGACTGCCGCATTCTCCGCTGTAAGTAGTGCGGACGATAAATTTCTCTGAAGGGTTATTGAAACATTTGTTTGGGAACTGGATATCCATGAGGCCTGGCGTGACTTCACTTGCAGTAGCCGTTTCCAGAAGATTTCCACTATAATCCAGCAGTTCCGATCTGACGAATCTTGAAGTAACACCTGAAGGGATAAAACGATATGCTTCCTTTTCAGCAGTCCACTCGGTGGCGTTGCGCCCGGGAACAGTCACCGCTTTATCACGGTCCCAGTTCTGAATGCCAATTATCGCATTTCGTGTACTTCCGGCCCCGGGAGCACAGGTACGCCTGGCGATAAATACTTCAATCACGGAAGTCCCTTCATTGACCACGATCTGGAACGTTGTTGGGTTAGTCTGGCTGCAGTTGGCATTGCCATAAACGGCCATGTTATTATAGCTGGCCACAAAGCGCCTGAACGGAGCAGTACCTTCTAATCGCCATTCAATCCGCTGACCACTGATCTTCTGTGCGGGATCAAGATCAACATATGCCCCCATGATAGATGCCCGTGGATAATAGGAAAGCTGCTCAGGTACAGTTCCTTCGGCGCATTGGTCTCCGGTACCGGCGGAAGGAATGGGAAGGTCGATCTTATACGCATTGAAACAAGTTGCATTGGAGATATCAAACGTCAAAATCCCGTTTGATCCAACGAGGATCTTGTCGTATGACGCAGCACCATAAAAACAGATGGGAAAGGGAAGGTTTATAACATCTGTGAACCTGTCATCTTTGTCGAGGTTTAATGCATTGCCTGTTGGCGTGGTAAATGCATAAGGTCTGAACGGAATACTCGTCAAGGTGTATTCATCACTGCTTTTCAGGTGCGGTACCTGGAATTTCAGGGAAGCGCAGCTTTGACTGCATCCGAGGTTGATGACGGAATCATTGATACCCGTAAAGTTCTCCTGGGCATACAGAGACACGCAACAGCAAAAAGAAAAGCTCCATATAAACAAGAGCCTGCTGAAAATGTGTCTCATAGTCGTGCGCAGTTTGGTGTAGGGTAAACAAGTAACAAGATAGCTGAAATTATCTGACCTGCAATTACCGCCGGAAGCAGCCTTTTTTGCCTGATTGTTTCGCTTAAACCAACCTGTACGGTATCACAGGGCACATTTGTTTACAATCCTTTCCCCCACTCGAAAAATACCGGTAAAGTGAAAAGGCGGCAAGGCAATATTTAATCCGTAATGTTTTACTATCCTTTACTGGTGTTAAATTGAAGCGTCTTCCGTATCATATCGTTCAACAGATTCGATGCCGGGAAGCGACTTCAGGCGTTGAACCAATTCATCCAGTTCTTCCTTGTCATGCACGAAGACTTTGATGTTTCCCTCGAACAGCCCTTCTCTCGCATCCACACTAAGCGCGCTGATATTGATCTTCATTTCTCCCGAGATCAGGCTGGTGATCTTATGTATCACACCTACGTCATCCATACCCACGATCTTAAGACCAGTAAGGAAGGAGATCTCTTTGTTCTTCGCCCATTTGGTTTTTACGACCCGGTGTCCATAGTTTGCCAGAAGCTTTGCCGCATTCGGGCAATTCGTCCGGTGAATGGTCAATCCTTTGCCGGTTGTTACAAATCCGAATACATCATCTCCCGGAATGGGTTTGCAGCAATTCGCCAGGTTATACACGATACGGTCACTGCTTTCACCAAAAATGATCAATTCCGCATCTTTCTTATTGGAATGATGATTAGGAGAGAATTCCTGCTTGAATTCCTGTACTGTTTTTACCGGACGTGGGGGCTCCAGTTTGTCCCCGATGACCGTAAACTCCTTCAGATCTTTCAGATCGATATTCTTTACGGCTACCTGGTAAAAAAGATCGAGCTGGGAAGGGAGTTTGTAAAAATGAACAACCTCTTCTATATTCTCTTTGCTGAAGGCAGCGCCAAGGCCTTCAATCTTTCTTTGTACAGCATACTTTCCTTCATCAGCAATGGCGCGCTTCTCTTCTTTCAGCGCATCCTTGATCCTGCCGCGTGCCTTTGCCGTTACAACAAAGCCCAGCCAGTCTTCAGAAGGCTTTTGCTTATTGCTGGTAATGATCTCAACCTGATCTCCACTGCGCAACTTATGACTGATCGGAACCAGCTTATGATTCACTTTAGCCCCGATGGTTTTTGAACCGATGGCACTATGGATAGAAAATGCAAAGTCCAGCGCCGTTGATTCAACCGGCAGCATCTTTACATCGCCTTTAGGCGTATATACATAGATCTCTTCCGCGAGGAAGCTTGTTTTGAATTCCTGGAGAAAATCGATACTGTCTGCTTCCTGGTTGCTGATCACTTCGCGGATCTGCTGGAACCATTTATCAAAGCGGCTTTCATCGGCTGTTCCCTCTTTGTACTTCCAGTGCGCTGCAAGACCTTTTTCAGCGATCTCATTCATTCGTTTTGTACGGATCTGCACCTCCACCCATTTACCCTGAGGGCCCATCACGGTGGTATGAAGTGCTTCATAACCGTTCGACTTGGGATTGCTCAGCCAGTCGCGCAGACGCTCCGGCGACGGCGTGTATTCATCCGTGATCATGGAATATACTTTCCAGCAATCCTCTTTTTCTCTTTCTGTGGGAGAGTCGAGGATAACACGGATAGCGAAGAGATCATATACTTCTTCAAAGTCCACTCCTTTCTTCTTCATTTTATTGGAAATGGAATGGATGCTTTTGGGTCTGCCGTATAGTTCGAACTTAAAATTGGCCCGTTCAAGCTTTTCCTTGATAGGCCGGATAAATTCGTTGATGTATTTGGACCGTTCCCGTTTTGTTTCCGCGAGTTTCTGTGCAATGTCTTTATATGCTTCCGGCTCCATGTATTTCATGGCCAGGTCTTCCATTTCGGTCTTTATATTATAAAGACCCATCCGGTGAGCGAGTGGAGCGTAGACATATACTGTTTCGGAAGCGATCTTCAGCTGTTTTTCGCGTTTCATGCTTTCGAGCGTACGCATATTATGCAGGCGATCGGCCAGCTTGATCAGGATCACTCGGGGATCATCGGTGAGCGTCAGCAGGATCTTTTTAAAGTTCTCTGCCTGTGCTGAAGCATTTACGTCGATCACATTAGAGATCTTGGTCAGCCCGTCTACGATCCTTGCGATCTCCGCCCCGAATTCGCGTTCGACATCTTCCAGGGAAATATCCGTGTCCTCCACCGTATCATGAAGCAGGGCACAAATAGTTGAGCGGACGCCAAGACCGATCTCCTCCACACAGATCTTGGCCACGGCCAGCGGATGAAGGATGTAAGGTTCACCGCTTTTCCGCCGCATGGTCTTGTGAGCGTCCGCCGCCATTTCAAAAGCATTTCGGAGCAGATCCTTGTCTCCCGGCTTGATCTTAGCTTTCAGGGACCGCAAAAGTGAACGATACTCCCTGAGAATCAATTTCCTCTCCTGCTCTTCATTCAAATTATATGTGGGCGTTTTCGCGATTGTTTCCATCCGTAGAGTTGTACATACGAATTTACGAAAAAACTGGGCGTTTTCTTTCATTGAAAAGACCTACATTTGCACCCCGGATTAAATCCGGGGTGACATCGCCCATATTGAGTGATGGCTCCTTACCTGAACCGGATGTGGTGAAATTGGTAGACACGCCAGACTTAGGATCTGGTGCCGCGAGGCTTGGGGGTTCGAGTCCCTCCATCCGGACAAACAAAGTTCAAAGGTTTAAAAGTTTAAGGGTTTATTGTAAACTTCTAAACTATTAAGCTTTTGAACTTTTAAACTTTTAAATAAGCGTCATGGCTACAGTTACTAAAGAAAACATCGGCTTGCTCCATGAGAAGCTGACGGTGAAGCTGGAAAAGCAGGATTACCTGCCATCTTTCGAAAAAGCACTCAAAGATTATAGCAAGAAGGCAAATATGCCTGGTTTCCGTAAGGGCATGGTTCCTGCGGGACTGATCAAAAAAATGTATGGTCCTTCTCTGTTCACAGACGAAGTATTGCGTTCTGTTGACCGTGAACTGATCGGTTATCTGCAGAATGACAAGGTGGAGATCTTCGCACAGCCCCTTCCGCTGGATACAGATATTCGCCAGCTGGACGTACAGAACCCCGCAGATTACAGTTTCCATTTCGAGATCGGTTTGAAACCTGAGTTCCAGCTGATGGACCTCGGCTCTGCAAAAATCGACCGTTTTGTGGTTGATGTTACGGATGAAATGGTGAACAACGAGCTGGAGCGTCTGCAAACGCGTTATGGCAATACGCAGGATCAGGGCTCTGTTACCAATGAAGAAAACATCCTGAACGTAACCTTCTCCGAAGTTGACGAAAACGCCAACGAGATCGAGGGCGGGATCAGAAAAGAGAATTCTCTCCTCGTAAAATATTTCAAACAGGACTTCCGCGCAGGTCTGATCGGTAAGACTGTTAATGATTATGTGGTTGTTGAATTGAACAAGGCATTTGAAGAGAAAGAACTGGAGTTCATCCTGAGCGATCTCGGTCTTGATAAAAATGATCCTGCTGCCGCACAAAAGCACTTCAAGATCCAGATCACCAAGATCGGTCTGCTGGAGAAAAAAGAACTGAATGAAGAATTCTTCCTTCAATTGTATCCCGGCGGCGAAGTGAAAACTGAAGCCGACTTCCGCAACAAGATCAAAGAAGAGATCCAGGCTTACTGGAACTCACAGGCAAGAAATCAGATCCACGATCAGCTGTTTCATCAGCTGACTGACCATACTTCTATCAGTTTCCCTGAAGCTTTCCTGAAAAAATGGATCAAGACGCAGGGTACGGAAGGACAACAGGAAGAGAAAAGTGACGAGCAGGTTGAAAATGAATTCCCAACTTTCCTGAATCAACTGAAATGGACCCTGATCACTGATAAGATCGTTCAGGAAAATAATATCCAGGCTACACCGGAAGAGGTTCGTGAGTTTGCAAAACAGCAACTGATGGGCTATATGGGCGGTATGGGTGCCGGTGTTGGCGATCAACCATGGGTAGCGGATTACATCGAGAAAATGATGAAAGACCGTAAATACGTGGAGGATGCTTACAACCGTATTCAAACACAGAAAGTGTTTGAATGGACAGAAACAAAGATCAATCCTACGGATAGAGCAATCAGCTCAGAAGAGTTTACGAAAATGGTGGAAGCGCATCAGCATCACCACCATTGATAGGTTGGAGCTTCCAGCTTGGTCCAAAAGTTCAAAAGTTTAAAGGTTTAATAGTTTAAAAGTTACCAGCGTAACATTAAACTATTAAACCTTTAAACTTTTAAACTATACCTAAGATCAGTTTCCTGATTGCTTCTTACGTTTTTTGGAGTACAGCACTTTTGCCTGTTGCACTAACGATACGAATTCCCGCTGGTTGATATCATTTAGATTGGCGGTAGCATTGGCCAGCAAAACAAGATCATTCCAGTTGAGGGCTTTTGATACTGCTGATGCGCGCAGCATCGAACCAAACATAGCCACCGCTGAAGAGAAGCGATAACATTGATCTACTTTATCGAAAGGTTCGAAGTTGTAGTAGCTATTGTATAAAAACTCTTTCTCCACAGAATCCCTTGGCAGGTTATAACGCAGCTTGAGTTGTGCCATCCGTTCGATCATAACCGTATCTGTTCTCAGGGTAGGTTCTATCTCGAAAACACCCATCATGGAATAACCGGAACCGATCTCTCCACCTTCGATCACTGCCAAAGTATCGCTGAGAGCTCCGGCCTTATTATCAAAGCCGATCAGCTTATATTGCCTGACATAATTGGGATTGAATTCAATGTTCAGGTAAGCATCATCCGCGACCGAATACAGTGTTTGTGTAAACTCTTTCAGCAATACTTTTTCTGCTTCGGCGAAATTGTCCAGATAGGCAAAATTTCCATTACCCTTTCTTGCCAGCGTCTGGATCTTGGAGTCTTTATAGTTCCCCATTCCCACACCAAGGCAGGTCAGATAGATGCCTGACTGACGATGCGTGGAGATCAATGTATCAAGATCCGCTTCGGAGCGTAACCCAACATTAAAATCACCATCAGTAGCCAGCACGACGCGATTATTTCCACCCGCCATATAATGTTTTTTGGCTACGCTGTACGCCAGCTTAATGCCCGACTCGCCCGGAGTGGTTCCTCCCGGCTCCAGCTCATCAATGGCTTTGATGATCTTTTCCTTATCCGCGCCGCTGGTTGCATCAAGCATAATTCCTGTAACGCCGCCATACACGACGATCGAAACAGAATCTTTTGCACGAAGGTTATTGACCAGCATCCGGAAGGCAGACTTGAGAAGCGGTAACCGGTTGGTCATATCCATCGATCCGGATACATCGATCAGGAAAACAAGATTGCTAGGTGGCAGGGTATCAAGGTTCAATTTACGGGCAGACAGGTTAACGAAATAGAGTTGGTTGGCCGGATTCCAGGGACAGTTGGTCACTTTTGTCTGTATTGAAAACAGATCTTTCGGTTTTGGCTCTGTATAATTGAGGTTAAAGTAGTTCAGCATCTCCTCCACCCTCACTGCGTCCGGAGGTACGATCGAATTAAGCGTGATGAACCGGCGGATATTACTGTAGGAAGCCCGATCAACATTCAGCGATACGCCTGTGGACGGATAACCTTTCGCATTTACGAACTGGTTCTCGACGATGCTTACATAGGTCTCATCACCGGCAAACCATCTCCGGTGATCTTCCTTCAACATACCTTTTGTCAGTGAAAGCAGCTTATAGGGCCTTGCAGAGTTCGCTGAAGCGGGTGCTGTTTTCAATTTCACCGACAGGAATGCCTCTGCATTCGCCGCCACTTTCTCCGTTCGATAGCCGGGATGAGCAAACTGAAAACTATCCAGCAAAAAGTTAGTAGTAATGCCAAAAGTGCCGGAAGATCCACTTCGGAAAAGATAGCCTGTGCGCAGTTGGGTAATGACCACGTTCTGCAAAACGTTGCCCGCCTCGTCTTTCACCTCTCCACGCAAATAGTATTGCTGTGCAGATAATGACGAGCCCAAACAAAGCAGATAGATAAATATGGAAGCGGCGGCCTTCAAAACATATCGGAATAAGAGCAAACAGGAATGCTCGCGAACTAACGCGAACCTTTGCGAATAACCCAAATCACGGCTAATTAACGCAATTAGTAGGAAAAAAATTGTAAGTCATACATTTTTATGGAATTACCCCTGAAATCAGCCCGCAGTCGCACTTTTCGCGGCCACTAGCGTTCATTCGCTTACCTGGTAGATCTCCTTAAGATTCCGTCCCAGCCCGTCATAATCAAGCCCGTATCCCACTACAAATTTGTTAGGGATCTCAAAGCCCACGTAGGCGAGGGAAAGCGGGAACTCGGTTGCTTCAGGTTTGTGGAGCAGAGTCGCGATGCGCAGCGATTGAGGTTGCTGGTGTTCCAGCCTCGGCAGGAAGTGATGCAGGGTTTTGCCAGTGTCCACGATATCTTCAACGATGATCACATCTTTACCAAACAGGTCTTCGTCCAGGCCGATGGAAGTAAGCACTTTCCCCGAAGACTGCATTCCTTTGTAAGAGGCAAGTTTAATGAAACAGATATCCGCATCCACTGTCAGGTGCTTGAACAGATCTGAGGCGAACATGAAGGAGCCATTCAGGATCGCTACAAAGTAGGGGCGCTTGCCGGCATAGTCTTCGTTGATCTGTGCCGCGAGTGCTTTCACCCGTTGCTGTATCATTTCTTCCGTGAGATAAGGTTCGAAAGACTTATCAAGTACTTTGATCAAGGCCATGGCTGAACAGTTTCGTTTTAGTTAGATTCCCTTTTTGCAAGTTTAGGTACAGATGGGGCCGGACCGCGGAGATACAACTTTTCTCCTGCTGCTGGTCGCATATGTTCCTTCAGTTGGTTGTATTCCAGCAGAAATTCGAGTCGTATTGCTTCGGTCTGAGAAATATCGCGAAGCGTTTCGCCAGCCCTGACAATATGGAACTCGTTGTGCCCTTTAGAACGTTTTCGTTGGATGTATACCAACTGATCAGAAGGTAATGTTTCTACCTGTGCCATTTCATTGAATTCAAACAGGCGTCCAAGTGGAACGTTGTATTGCTGGGCGATGACAAGCATTGGCGTTCCTTTCGCCCCATAGATCACGCGGGTATCGTTGATCCGGAATTCGCCGGCGGGATAACTCACCGGCGCAAGTTCCATTTGCCCGGGATCATCATCACCCGCTGGTGTAGTCTGAGAAGCGTTTTCTCCGGCTGTGGTTGAGCTATCTGTTGGTGTGTTGCCACCGGCAGCAATGTCAGACCGCTCCATTTTCCCCAGGGCGATCAGGCTGTAATCCTGCAATTTGTAGGTTTCTATTAGGCGGATAATGATCACGGGGTATTTAGGATTGGTGGCATATCCCGCTTTTTTCAGGCCATTGGCCCAACCTTCATAATCGAGTGGATCAAGTTTGAAAAGACCTGCATATCGCTGGTTATTCTTCAGAAAATTGGAATGATCCTTATAAGAGTCTTCGGCAGCAGGATATTTTCGGAAGCACTCGCCCCTCGCATCATCGTCATGCGACACAGATTCACCGGCCCAGTTGGACTTACACTTGATCCCGAAATGGTTGTTTGACTTCTGGACCAGAACGCTGGTGCCGGCCATCGTTTCGTGAATTCCCTGGGCGAGTTTTATCGAAGCAGGAACGCCTGTGCGTTGCATTTCTGCGATCGCCAGTTCTTTATACTTTTCAATATACTCCTCGATGATTCCCGCCTCCTGCGCATGTAAAACTACACTCGCCGTCAGCATTGCAATAACCCAAAAAGCTCTGATCTTTTTCATGAATATTCTTTTATCACAGTTTGCGTAGCAGGTAAAGCCCGTCACGCAGGGTAATGATCATTTTATCAATATCGTCTCTTTTCATCACCGCTTCGTTAAAAGCCTGGATAGCTTTGGCGCTTTTGCCTTTCACGGGTTCGGTAAGTACTTCTCCATGAAAGAAAATATTATCGGCTAATATAAAACCGTTTTGCCTTAAATCAGGCAAAACCAATTCCAAATATTCGGTATACGAGACTTTATCGGCATCGATGAATACCAGATCCCATGTCTCCGTCAATGTGGGAATGATATCTTTTGCTGTGCCATTGTGCAGGATGATCTGATCCTGGTAAACAGAACGGTCAAAATAAGCTCGAGCTATGGCTGCATCTTTCTCCCGCAGTTCGATCGTGTGGAGTACTCCATCCTGCTGTAGTCCTTTTGCAAGACACAATGCGCTGTACCCTGTGAAGGTGCCTATCTCGAGGATCCTTCTGGGTTTGATCATATGGCTCACCATCTCCAGCAATTTACCCTGCAGATGGCCGCTGAGCATATGCGGCTCGGAATGTTGGTGTGTGGTATATTCTGCTATCTCTTGCAGCAGTGCATCTTCCGGGGAAGAATACTTTTCAGCATAAGATTGAACAAGAGGGTTGATGAGATCCACGGGATTAACTTTTCACAAAGTTAACGCCATTCGCCCGCTATTGAGCCACGGGTTGCTGTTTTTTGGAGATCATCCACAGGCCTATAAATGTCAGCAAGCCATTGATAATGATCAGCTCCAGCCCAATCTCAAAGCCCCCAAACAGGCTTTTCTGGTTGTAATCGATCACAAGGCATAATAACGGAGCTGCTATTGCTATCGCCGGAACAAGTTTATCGTTCACACTGCGCTTAGTGATAATCCCAAAAATAAACAGACCCAGCAACGGACCATAGGTATAACCCGCCACTTTTAATATCACCGTGATCATACTGGGGCTGTCAACTGCCTTAAAGATCATAACGAATAGAAGGAAGACTGCCGCGAAGATCAGGTGAACGGATTTACGTGTTTTACTTTGTTTCTTTTCATCCCAGTCCGCTCTTCTTTTCATTCCAAGAATATCAATACAAAAGGATGAAGTAAGTGCGGTAATTGCTCCATCAGCACTCGGGAATAAGGCTGAGATGAGGGCAATGATAAAAATGACGGAGATCACAGGAGGCATTCCGGAGCCAAGTGCGATCGTTGGGAAAAGTTTGTCCGGCGGAACGTTCACTCCATTTGTTCCCGCATAGAGGTATAGCAATCCGCCAAGAAACAGGAACAGGAGTACCACACCGCCCTGTATGAAAGAGAAAGTCAGCATGTTCTTTCTTGAATCTGACAAATTCTTTACACTGATATTTTTTTGCATCATCTCCTGATCCATGCCTGTCATCGTAATAGTAATGAATGCCCCCGCCAGTATTTGCTTTACAAAGAATAGCCTGCTGGAGGGATCCCAAACAAATATGTCGGTGAGTTTGCTTTCCTTCATTGCTGCGAGGCCTTCTCCGAAACTAAGGTTCATTGCCTGGAGAATATAGATCACACAGATGATAAGACCTGCAAGCATACAGGTTGTCTGGAGTGTATCCGTCCACACGATCGTTTTAACACCCCCTTCAAACGTATACAATAAGATCATCAGCAGGATGATGAGTGTGGTAAGCCAGAACGGCATTCCAAAGCTGGAGAGGATAGAATCCTGCAGAATTTTTACCACGAGGTAAAGCCTGGCGGTTGCGCCAAGTGTTCTCGAAAGAATAAAAAAACTGGAGCCGGTTTTATAAGACACAAACCCAAGCCTCGTATTCAGATAACTATAAATGGAAGTCAGATTCAGCCGGTAGTAAAGCGGCAATAATACATAGGCGATGATAAAATAGCCAATGATATATCCGATCACTATCTGGAAATAGGTGAAGCCCTCATATCCCGCACCGAAAGGTTTGCCGACTGCCCCGGGTACACTCACGAAAGTTACACCGGAAAGCGACGTTCCGATCATACCGAAGGCTACAAGGATCCAGTTACTGTTACGGTTACCGATAAAGAAAGAGTCATTATTGGAATTGCGTGATGTATACCAGGCAACGATCAATAACAAAACGAAGTAACCTATAACGAAAGAGAATAACAGACCTGCGGACATAAGACAGTTTTTAGCAACCCGGTGAGGGTTAAAATTTTCTGAAGGTAAACAAAAATGTAATCAGTCAATTTTTGACTGACCCGCATAAACACGCAATGGTTACCTGTAGCGATTCTGGAAAAGGCCGACATTCACTCCGGCCCGGATGATCGGCACCATATCCACCACGTATGAAGAAGGGTTTGCGGGATCATACACAACATTCACATAAGGTGAGTTCACATCTTTGATCACGTCGAATAATACCGCGATATAAAAAAAGGTATTCGATCCCGGTTGCCTTCCCGACGCAAAACCGCCGCCCAGCAGGAATGAAGGTGCGTTGCCCGTTTCCTTGAACGTTGCCGAGCCTGCACCAGAGGGAATATATTTAACATTGAAAAAGTTCTTTTCATATTGTGCCTGGGCAAACAGGAAGTTCACGGGGTACAGGCGGGTGAATACGCCGGGACCGAAAGTGGTTTGCCTGAGTTTATCACCCGGCACTCCACGATAATTGCGGATGCTGCTATAAACATAATTGACCACAACGCCCGCATCTACCCAATCTGCAAGTTTATAACCAAAGATCGGATTTGTGCCAAGCACTGTCTGGCTGTTAAAAAACGAAACAGTGAGGCTACCCCCGGTAAACAGGTTTTCTTTCTTAAACCCCTTTTTCTCTGCATCCTCATCCTGTGCCTTCACAGACAAGACGAATAAAGAAGCTGTTAAAAGCAGAATAACGGTCTTTTTCATCTAAGTTGTTTTTTGTTTATCAAATCTATACTTCGCTATGTCAACTGACCTAATACCCTTTCTTCACGTGGATATTTTACCAGAAAGGACCCCAGCAATGCTGCGCCGAAGATCTGGTAGAATGAGTCGCTGGTGAGCAGCAGCAATACAATGCAAAAGAGTACCGGCGCTTCTATCAATGCCAGATAAACGATCAATGACGATTGATATTTCGTAAGCTTCGCAGATAATGGTTCCGATGAATTCTTCGCCATCTGCGTGGTTTTCAGGAAATGCCTTCTGCCAATCCATCCGCAGATAAAAGTTAACGAAACGGACGCCACCAGCAACCAGGTGCGGTGTACATTTATGTCAGGTTGCAGAGGCCCTTCAGCCGTTACAAAAACGATCGCTCCCAGCAACATAAAACATAAAAATGCAGCCATTGCGATAAAGATCAGCCGGATGGTCTTAAGCTGGCGCTTCTCCTGTGGTGTTAGTGTTTCATTCATATTCAGGCATCGAAGATTTTTCCTGCATTCAGGATATTATTGGGGTCAAATGTTTTTTTGATCCCTTTCATCAGCGCAAGTTGAACCGGGTCAAATACGATATCGACATAAGGCTTTTGGATGAGGCCTACACCGTGTTCACCGCTGATCGTTCCTCCCAGACTACGGGTAAGTTCGAACAGATCACGCAGGCTTTTTGTCATTGCCTCGTCTCCGTAACTGTCTGGTGTACCCTCTTTTTTGATGCGGATATGGAGGTTGCCGTCACCGGCATGACCATAGCAAACCGCATGAAAACCCTGTTGTTTCCCCAGCTCTTTTACGCCTTTCACCAATGCAGGCAATTCCGCCCGGGGAACGACGGTGTCTTCTTCGATGGTATAACCGGCGATCTTTACTGCTTCCGCGGTACGTCTGCGCAGCTTCCAGAGCTCCGCTTTTTGCTGCGCGTCGTCTGCAAAGAAAACTTCGCCGCCTTCATATTGCATCATCAGCTCTGCGATCTGTTCCATCTCGCTCATGAGGATATCCATATTATTGCCGTCCACTTCAATGATCAGGTGAGCAGCAATATCATCGCTTACGGGTACTGCGTAGCTATCCACCATACGGCTGACGATCTGCAGGGCGTCTATCTCCACCAATTCGAGTGCGCTGGGCGTAAAGCCGGCCCGGAAGATGGCGCTCACCGCTTCGCTGGCTTTTTCGAGAGACGCAAAAGGCACCAGCATCAGCAGATCATATTTTGGAAGCGGGATCAGCTTCAGCACTATTTTGGTAACAATCCCAAGTGTGCCTTCACTTCCGACGATCAGCTGTGTAAGATTATAACCAGTGGAATTTTTCAATACATTGGCACCTGTCCAGATAATATCGCCGGAAGGCAGTACTATTTCCAGGTTCAGCACATAGTCCCGCACCACACCATATTTCACCGCTTTGGGGCCACCACTGTTCTCAGCGATATTGCCTCCGATAAAGCAGGAGCCACGGCTGCTCGGATCCGGGGGATAGAACAATCCCCTGGCTTTTACTGCATCCTGCAGCACTTCAGTTATCACGCCCGGTTCGGTAGTCACCTGTAGATTTCTTTCGTCAATCTCAATGATGGTGTTCATCCTTTCAGTCGACAGCAATACTCCTCCCA
Organism: Terrimonas ginsenosidimutans; assembly: GCF_022012415.1. GTDB lineage: Bacteria > Bacteroidota > Bacteroidia > Chitinophagales > Chitinophagaceae > Terrimonas_A > Terrimonas_A ginsenosidimutans. The sequence continues at coordinate 76,452 of NZ_JAKLTR010000013.1, read as the reverse complement.
GATGCGGCAATGCACCACCGCTCAGGCCTGTACCGGCACCTCTCGGTGTAACAGGGATGCGGTGTTCATTACAGATCTTCATGATCGCACTGATCTCCTGCGCGGTTCTGGGTTTAACGACCACGTCGGGAAGAAAGCTCAACGTTTCTGTTTCATCATGGGAATAGTGCTGCAGCGATTCTTCGTCAACAAATATGTAGTTGTCGCCACAGATCTCTTTGAAAGCCTGGATATGCTCTCTCTTCAGGTTGTTCATGGTGTAAAAATCGGGAAAATGTGCGATGGTTGGCCTGCCGGCCGACACATTTAGGAAATATTGAAGAGGCCGCAAAAAAGGATCAGGTGCAAAAGTTGATGCAATGAGTTCTTCAGCCTATGTTACCTGTCGTTTATTCACCGCCATACTCCCGTTATTTTCCCGGAAGATCCTGTGTTTTTCCCATGGATTCGCTTTAGCCTAAAGCGATCTTTACAACAGAGAAATTTCTTAGTCACCGTCATTTTCAGGACTGGTGGAGGAGGGCAGTCCTGAAAAGGGCGGTGCGTTTTTTTATTGCATCTATGATCAAAACAAAGAAGAATGAGATAGGAATTGTGGAATGATACAATTGAAAAGTGGGCGACGACAGTCAAACGCAGCAATGCGGTTGCTGTCGTATGCCCATTTCTGGCCTGCGCGCGCGGCTATGAATGAATTAGCGTGCGCGACGGGTATATGGATCGTAGCGCGCGGCGGTGAATGGATCGCAGTGCGCGATGTGCATATTACCCCGCCCGGGAAGGTATAGAGCCCCGGGACTTATTAAACCTTCTGTGATATACTAATCTTTAAACTTTTAAACTTACCAAACCCACCAAACCTTCCATCCCCAACTTTTGTTCCTGATCCTGCTAAGTCCGACGGGTTTCCCTCCTACTTTCCCATAGCCGCCCGCTTACAGACAGGGCGCCGCAGGAACAATGTCAGGAGCTGCAAAGAGCGCAACGAATCCCTCTTTAACAGGTGATTCCGTTGCGCTCTTTCCGTTCATCTCGTGATGCTTGCTTATGCCAGTTGATTATCAAGATTAATCGAAGCTGTTCAATAGGTTTTGAAAGACGGGCACATGGCTTCTCTCCTGTTGCCTTTATACTGATCAAACAAACCTTCTTTCACCAGTGAAAGCTCAAATGCCCCCCTGCTGTTGTTATAGTTCTTCAGTGTTGAGATCGTGGCGTCATAGGTGAACGTGAACACAAAATCCTTGTAGCCCAGCCCAACCATGGGAATGATAGCATCACTGTTCCGGTAATACAATCCTCCGATCAGGATATTTTCACCATCACCGGAAAGATTATACCGTGCATTGGCGCCGAGCAGCCATTCATAGGATTTCGCCTGCAGAGAGAAATAGCTGTTAGGATTAATGATCCACTGGTCGTTCAGTTTGAAACTTCCGTTTATAAATGCCGTATGACGAACAGGGATCCTGTTGCTGATCCCGGGCTGTTCAGCAAAGAAAGATTCACGTGGCCGGTTGATATGCATCGTAGAAAAGCCCACATTGAAATAGGTTCTTTCATCAGGGAAAAACGCATAGTTCAAGCCAGCCTGTATGTCAAGATAGCTGATATTATTGGCGGCAAGGGCAACGCTGGTTGGTAAATGACTATCGAAGAAATGGCCGTCGAACTGATCTGGAAATTTCAGGTTGGTGACATTGATCTGTTTGTTAGACCAGCCAACATTGAAACCCATACTCAGCAGGCTTCCCAGATTCAGCATCTGGTGATAAGCCACAGAGCCATACACTTTGGTTGACGTAAGATTGCCACTGCCCGCAACATCCCGCATGATCACACCACCAACGCCAACCCAGCTATTATCCCGTTCTGCAATCTGAACATCGCCGAAGGCGCTCATGGTCTTATAGGGGATCGCCATCACGGAAGACCACTGATTCCGGAAGTTTGCACCGAGTCGATAGTCTCCCTCTGGTATAAACCCTGTGTTGGCCGGATTAGTTACCAGTGGGGAATTCATAAACTGTGAGAAATGCAGATCCTGTGCGTGTATTGACGGCACCGCGGCACAGCCAATACATATCATGAATGCGAGTCTTTTTAGTTCCTTCATATCTCTGATCCTCCTTTTCCCGGTTTGCTACTACAGGCCGGATGGTTTATCGGTAAACAGGCTAAAGCCCAATTCTTTCAATATATCTATCTGATCAATGTTATATCACCTTTTCGACTGGCTTTCGTTCCATCGAAGAATTCAACTTCGAGCGTATAAGCATATACATCCATTGGCTGAACAACGCCTTTCACACGGCCGTCCCATCCCTGCGAACGGTTCTCTGTCTGAAATACTTTTTGTCCCCAGCGGTTGTAAATGATAAACCTCATTTTAGAGATACCAAATCCTTTTGGCATGACCACGCTGTTAATATCGCCGCTGTTTGGTGTGAACGCGTTTGGAACATCGAGCGCAGGAACAATGATCGTGCTCACCTGCATACACAATGTATCAGTACAATCCAGGGCATTGAATGCTATAAGACAGGCATTGAACGTACCGGTTGCATTGTACTGGTGTGTTACCGGTGATCTTGACGTGGTCAACAATGAATCGCCGTCTCCAAAAAGCCATTTGAATCGTACAGCATTTGCTGAAGATGTATTATTGAAAACGTTTGGCGTATTCACCACCGGAGCTATCGGTGTGTATGTGAAGTTAGCTGCCGGCTTATCATATACGATGATTGTGTACCTTACGGTATCAGTTCTGTTACACGTATTCGGGTCATTGGCTACCATGGTGATGGTGTAAGTTCCGGGAACTGCGAAATCGTGTGTCGGGTTGACCAGTGTGGATGTGTTATTGGCTCCCGAAGCAGGATCCCCAAAATTCCATTCGAACGTTACTCCTCCAACTGAAGTATTGGTAAAAATTGCGGTATATGGTGCGCATCCTGTCGGAGGCGTGTCAAATAATGCATCTACGTTCGCAGCAACACGGATCACCGTGTCCAGGATCTCCGGGTTATTGCAATAGGTAGTGTCATTCAATATCAATTGAATGGTGTACGAGCCGGGAGCCGGGAATGTGTGCGGAACAGGAGTAAGACCAGCTCTTATACGCGGGCTTCCGTCGCCGAAATCCCAGATAAATGATGTATCTGTAAATGGTCTGATGGGATTTGTGGTGGACAGGTTATTGAACTGGTAATCCAGCGCCGTACAGGCTCCAACCTTATCGAAGCTTAGCGCCATATTAGCTTTAAGATCTCCGACCCGAATGTTGATATAAGCGGTATCTCTTTCATTACAACTGTTAGGGTCGATCGCGATCAGCATCACGCGATAGTTGCCGACATTCATAAATGTATGGCTTTGCGTGTAGCCGGTAGCAGCAGGAAGCGGGCCGACATCCGCTGTTCCGTCACCAAAGTTCCAGATGTATTCTGTCGCATTTCTCACCTGGTCTGTAAAATCCACCGTTAACGGCACACATCCAGCGGTATCATTAGGCACACCTCCGATAGCTGCGCCAACGGAAGCGCCGACGCCGGCAAGGTTGAACGCCATTTTGATCATGCCGAGATTACATCCCCGTGGCAGCGCTCCATTGACCTGGCCCCAGGCACCCGGAGTTACGGGGAATGCGGCCCCTCCCTCACAATTCGCACAAACCCCCTGGTAGATCACTCCGTTTGGATCAAAGCGGCTGGTACCACCATCTACGTGATCACCATACGCGCCATTTACCTGACCAAAGAACGAAGCATACAGTCTCGCCGAAGCATTCCGTTGCAGTACAAAGAAATAAAAGTCACTTCCATCGGTAGTGGCACGGTAGGCATCGGGTGTAACACCCAGCCGCGTCGTACCGGCACTCTGGTAAGGATCACCACTGGCACTTGATCCCCAGCCGGACACATAAACGTTTTCGCAACGATCAACAAGAAAAGCAGTGATCGAAATATCAGGGCGGGCATCTCCCTTGCCGAATACGGTGCTATAGACATATCCGGAAAGATCCGGCTCCAGTTTAGCAATAAACTGTTTGCCGTTGGTTTCTGAATAAGGAGCATTCTGCACCGGCCACGCACCTTCCGTCTGCCCGGTCACATAGGGAAATCCATTTTTGTCAAACTGGATACCATATACCTGGTCGGCAGCATTTGTTCCAAGATAAGTTGATCGTATAATGGCAGATCCGTTGTTGGTGATCTGTGCTATAAAGCCATCAATACTTGCATCTGTTGTACTGCCCGGATTAAAATTAGGTCCGACAGTTCCGGTCCTGTTCCCGGGGAAATCAGCACTGGCTGTACCACCCGCGACAAATATGTCACCTGAAGGCGCAAGCTTGAGCACATAAGCCGCATCATTCCCGGAGCCTCCCAGGTAACTGGAAAAGGTCATTACGCCAACATCCGGTGTAAATTTCATTATGACACCGTCCTGACCGCCACCTCCGAAATTCCGCTGAAAAGCTCCAGCAGTTGTAGGAAATGCAGCGCCAGGGTTCGCGCTGGTAGATTGTGTACATCCGGCTACATAGATATTGCCAGCGGCATCCAGGATCACCTCGCCCCGGCCATCATCTCCATAATTGCGCTGAAGAGAAGTCCGCGAGCCCCTTCCCGCTGATATATTTACACCGTCATTTTGCTCGCCACCGATCCTCTTTGAGCCGATCAGACCGGAACCGGTCGCATTAAGTTTTGTAACAATGATATCAAATCCACCGCCGCTACCGATCAGTTGCCCCGGGTAGTTTGAAGAACTGGTTCGTCCGGTAACTACCAGATTGCCCTGAGCATCAGAAAAAAGACTGTGAGGTTGTTCATTTCCATTGCCTCCCAGGTAAGTAGCGTAGAGACGCTGGCTTCCATCTGCGGATAATTTGATGATACCTATATCAATGGGCGGTCCACCAGCCGCATCACCATTCTGAAATGATGTTTGAAATGCTCCGGGCGAAACAGGGAAAGATCCGCCGTCAAAAACGATCCCACCTCCAAAGAAACTTCCGTCAGGACCATACGTGGCTGTAAAGCCCCAGTTATTCGCCGTACTTCCAGAAAGAGAGCAGAATACCAGTGACGGATCAATGATCAGCGTGGAAGAACGATCATAATCTTTCACGTCAAATTTCACGATGTTATCCTTCACAATATATTTGGCTGATACCTCCGTTCTGCCTTTTGCAGTTCCCTGATAAGTATAAGGATATGATTCTATCTTTTCGCCAAGCGATGTAGAAAGCACCAACTGCTTGCTCTTTACCTGTATTTTGTCAACACCATCATACTTGAGAGCAATACGGCTGATGTCTGCACCGGGCTTCGCGATAATGTCATATTTGAGTGTTCCGTTGTAGGTATAATACCTGACATCGACATTCGGGTACACTTCTTCCAGTGTGATCGCCTGGAAGATCTGGCAACCTTCTCCCCATTTCGACGGGTCATTCCCAATAAAATAGTTGTTGATCGTGGTGATCGCTTTATCCGGACGGACCCGCATACTGGGAGACGCATTCACAAAGTCGACATTCCATGCATGCGACCTTAGCGTCATTTTATCCGGAACAGGCATTCTTTTGGTCGACTCAGGTGATTGTCCGCCATGCCGGGCGACCTCGATCTGTGCAAGATCCTGTGGGTTATGCTGCAATATGGTAAAGCCGGAGGAACGGACGAATACGGCACCATTACTTACCTCGCCTCTGAATTTCACTCGGCTATCCCACTGTCCTTTGTTCTCAACGAATTCTATGTTGTCATAGTTTTGCGCAGCAATGTCAAAACTAATGGCAAGCAGGAGTACGAAGACTGTAAAATGTTTCTTCATCAACATTGTTCTATTAAAGTACACAATAAAAACGGTAAATCTCAGAGAGGACCTGGTTCAAGGTTTAAAAGTTTGATGGTTTAAACGTTGTTCAAAGCGGGGAAATTTCTGAACATTTAAACTGTTAAACTTTTGAACCATCAACGTCTGGGCCTGTATGTTCCTGAATCAGGAGATCTTGCTCCAGGCCATCTTGCCTTTTTGCTGCTGCAGGAAACTTTTAAGCCGCAAATTTTCGGCCGAAACAAGATCCGGGTCATTTTCGAGTAATTCTGCTACCGCAGCTTTCGCTTCTTCGATCAATGGCCGGTCTTCTACGATATTCGCCAGCTTGAAACTGAGCATTCCGCTTTGTCGGGTACCCTCAATATCACCTGGTCCGCGTAATTCGAGATCTTTTTCCGCGATCTCGAATCCGTTACTCGTAGAGGTCATGATCTTGATGCGTTCGCGGGCGTCATTACCTAATTTGGAACCGGTTAAAAGCACACAATAGCTTTTTTCCGCTCCCCGGCCAACGCGTCCCCGCAGCTGATGCAGCTGGGAAAGCCCGAATTTCTCACTGCTCTCTATCACCATTACACTCGCATTCGGGACATTCACGCCTACTTCGATTACCGTAGTTGAGACCATGATCTGTGTATCACCCGTAACAAACCTTTGCATATTTTGTTCTTTCTGGTCTGCCGGTTGCCGCCCATGTACCATACTGATCCAGTATTTAGGCTCGGGGAAATACGTTTTTACTGTCTCATATCCACGGTAAAGGTTTTCATAGTCGAGTTTGTCACTTTCTTCGATCAGCGGAAAAATGATATATGCCTGTCTTCCTTTATCAATCTCGGCCTGCAGGAAGTTCATTACAAAGCTCCGCTGTGTTTCAAAGCGGTGAACTGTTGTAATAGGTTGCCTGCCGGGTGGCAATTCATCAATTACGCTGTAGTCAAGGTCTCCATAAGCAGTCATCGCCAGTGTCCTGGGGATCGGGGTAGCTGTCATGACGAGTATGTGCGGTGGTATTTCAGCTTTTTCCCAAAGTCTTGCGCGTTGGGCGACGCCGAACCGGTGTTGCTCGTCAATGATCACCATGCCGAGGCGCTGGAATTGTACCGCTTCTTCAATTACGGCATGCGTGCCGATTAAGATTTCCAGATTGCCTTCAGCCAGGCTTTTTGCCAGCTTTTTTCTCGCAGATGTTTTGGTAGAGCCGGTCAGCAGTTCTACATTAACCGGCATTTCTTTAAGCAGGGAACTGATCGTGGCAAAATGTTGTTTTGCCAGTATTTCAGTTGGTGCCATCAGGCAGGCCTGGTAGCCATTGTCTACCGCCAGCAGCATGGTCAGAAGTGCTACAATGGTTTTCCCACTGCCCACATCCCCCTGCAAGAGGCGGTTCATTTGTTTACCGCTGCCCGAATCGTTCCTTATTTCCCGCAGTACGCGTTTTTGTGCCCCTGTGAGATCAAAAGGAAGGTATTTCTTATAAAAGGTATTGAATTGTTCGCCGACTTTATCAAACACAACTCCTTTGGAGAACCGGTGGCGCTTTGAACGCAGTAAATTCATCCGGAGTTGGGCCAGGAAAAGTTCCTCAAGCTTTAAACGTCTGACCGCCGCAGAATATTGAACGTTGCTTGAAGGAAAATGAATTTGCCGGAAAGCCTGGTACCGGCTCATCAGTTGCAATTTACTGAGAATACTGTCCGGAAGATTTTCCTGCACATCTTTTTCATGGATCTGCGCAAGAAGTGCGTGGGTCAGTTTTGCAAGCTGGCGTCCGCCGAGGTTCCTGGTTTTTAGCTTTTCCGTAGCCGGATAGACAGGTTCCAGGAATTCCCGGCCTTCTTTTTTCTCTGGCGTCCAGGGCTCTGTCTCAGGATGCACGATCTGCGGCATCTGGTTAAAAAAACCAAGCCGGCCATAAACCAGGTATGATTGTCCTTCGACCAGGTTTTTCTGGATCCAGCTGATCCCCTGGAACCAGGCCAGCTCCATGGTACCGGTGGAGTCTGCAACCTGCGCCACCAGCCTCTTAGCGCGGCCTTCACCCAGCAGGCTAAAGCGCAGGATCTTAACGGCCACCTGCACATAGTCCATCCCGGGCATCAAATCCCTGATCAGATTGACCCGTGTTTTATCGACATGCCGGTAAGGAAAAAGCTCCAGCAGATCACGGAAAGTGAAGATATTGAGCTCCTTTTTCAGCAGATCCGCCCGTTGCGGTCCCACTCCCTTCAAATATTCGATTGGGCTGTCTAATATGGCTTGTGAAGAAGATATAGCAAATTAATTTGCGCAAAAATAACGCAATCAGCGTATGACTACCCGCCTGTGCTCACAACAAAACACTAAAACAAACCGTTCTTTTTCTGGTCATTCTCCGTGAAAAAACACCGGGTTTACACAATAAAAATCCTATTGGACGGTAGTCCGATTAAAACTATTTTGCATATCCAATATCTTAATCTGTCTGAAACCGATCCGGCATGAACAACCAATTCTACCTGCTGCAGGTGCATTCTTTTCTTGGAGACTATCAATCTCCCTTGTTGAGCTTCGTCACCGCCTTTATCGTCACATTGCTGACTATTCCTCCATTGATCCAGCTGATCAGGCGTTACAAGCTCTACGACATACCGGATGAACGCAAAAAACACAAGATCCCGGTACCAACGATGGGGGGGATCGCGATCATGGCCGGCCTTCTTGCTTCTTCCCTGATCTGGTTGCCGCTGACAGCTGAGTTCGGTCAGCTTGCATTTTTCTTTTCCCTGCTGGCGCTTATGTTCACCGGCATCATGGACGACCTTAAAGATCTTTCTGCTAAATACAAATTTGCGATACAGATCGCTATTGCGTTGCTGATCGCAGTCTCGGGTATCAGGATCACCTCATTCAATGGGTTATTTGGAATAGACACTTTGCCATTGTACAGCCAGTTCTTCTTCACCGTCCTTGCTATCGTCGGCATTACAAATGCATTCAATCTTGTTGATGGTATTGATGGTCTGGCCGGCGGCCTGGCATTCATGAGCCTGATCACACTCGGGATCTTTCTTACATTAAGCGGAGATACAAATACTGCCCTGATCGCGTTTGCCGCTGCCGGCGGTGTCCTTGCTTTTCTTTATTTCAATTTCAACCCTGCAAGAATTTTTATGGGAGACACGGGTTCCCTGGTGCTTGGCTTCACCATATCGGTACTGTGTGTCCGGCTGCTGCAGGTAAATACATTTTCAACATTCCCTGTGTTACCCAATGCCCCGGTTTTTGTCCTCGGGATTACACTCGTGCCGGTCTTTGATACACTGCGTGTGTTCTTCACTCGCACATGGAAGGGAGGCTCGCCATTTCAGGCAGACAGAACTCATATCCATCACCTGCTGACGAACAATGGCTTCGGTCATGTCTTTGCCGTACGCGTGATCTGCTTTGTACATGCCCTGGTACTGATCGAGGTATATCTTCTGCGTAACGTGACCCAGGAAATAACACTAGCTATACTCATCGCAGGTATGGTGTTGGTAGCGATAGTACTGAAAAAGAGTAACACCTTCTTTCGGTTCTATACAAAAAAGGAAAAGTTGTTTCCCGATGAACAGCGTTCAATTGAATGATGTTTTCATAAAAGAGAAGCGATGAATACTGTTCATCGCTTCTCTTTTTATTGTCAACCGGGATCATATTAAGTATATCCCCGGTATCTTTTCCTTCCATATCACGTCCTGCCGGATCTGCCACCTTACCATTGAATAGCGTAAGTATTCCCGTTTCCCAAAGTAAGCAACCCTTTTCTGTCTCCCAGGAAGGTAAGGGTTGCACTGTAGTCAACAGATCTGCCCCCTGTGATGGTCCCTGAAAATTGAACACTTGCGGTACCTGAAATTATTTTCATCGTGGTCTTATCAACTTTTACATCGGTGGATCTGATCACAAGTTTACTACTGAAAGATCGGTGTTGCCTTACTTTTGATTGCTGAATGCCGTTGCGTTCATATTCCTGGACGAATGTATATACCGATGAGCCCGGCTGAAATCCTCCTATGGCAAAGCTGGCTATTGTTTGATCATCTGAAGACATTCGCGGTGTAGCGTAGATCATTCTTCCATCCAAAGCAAAATTGAATGTCTGCGGAATTCCTGCGTTACATAGCAGCGATCGATTGATGTGTACGTTGTAATTGTAAGTGACAGTTGCCCCGGGAATATTCTGGCCACTGTAGGTTGTGTCAATCGTCTGGCCACACAAGATCCGTGCGGATACGCCCGCAACGCGTGCCGCACTGGTCGTCTGTTCAGCCAAACCTCCTGTCTCCGCAGAGATGCCCGCTGTTATAACTTCTACAGCTTCTTCTTCTGAAACGATGGTTGTATCGGGTGGATCGCTATCCTTTTTGCAGGATGTGATCATCAAAAGCGTTGCCGCGAGATAAAGACCTGCCTGTTTTACAGACATTACGAGCGCTGATTTCATAGTAAATGATTTACGTTTTGTGTTGTTGTTAAAGTGAAGGCCGGCCCGGGTTAATAGAGCTGAAAATGAAAGGAAAGTTTAACGATCCAGTATATTTTTTTAACGGAAAGTGGCTGGACACAGGAAGACTGGTCACAACACATTGACAGCCATTAAACCTCCGGGATATTTTGCAGCGTTCATATTGTTTCGTTCAACGATCAACAAATTGTCCCGGCCGGGCAGCCTGATGCAGATTCAGCACCTCCAGAGCCCGGACCTCTCATAATTGCAAAGGCCCGATCCTTATTTGCATTAAATTCCATAGTGAATGAAATTTTCCCGGACGGAATAACGGGCTGTTGATACCTTACCAAACGACACTGTATAAAAATCCAATGTTGTTCAGTTAAGGATTTTCCCGAAAGTTCATTCGACGACCTATGGCCGTTGGCCGAAAATACACATACCTGCCAGTGTCAATACCCTATACCAATTAGCAGCAATCGCTTCCATTCAAATGCGCCCATCGGCCATCATTCATCGGCTATCGAGCTAGTGTAGGACGATCTGTTAACTAAACGACAGCGCGTAAAAATCACTGAAAAACAGGAGTACATGGTTCGCCCTGTTACGTTTATTTGCAAATTGAGAAAAAGAGGTATTTTAACAGGATCAACGAGCAAACCTACCAAAACTACATGTCAGTTAAAGTATTCATAACCGATGACCATTACATGGTAATTGAAGGGATCCGTTCTCTTTTACAGCACGAAAAAGGCATCGAATGGATGGGGCATGCTACAAGCGCTTCATCCTGCCTGGCCTTCCTCAGTCAGGAACAGCCAGATGTCATTCTGATGGATATTAATCTCCCGGATCAAAGCGGCATTGACCTTTGTAAAGAAGTTAAACAACGTTACCCTTCCATATTCATACTTGGACTGAGCACGTTCAACCAACAGAGCTTTATTGAAAAGATGTTGTCCAATGGAGCATCTGGTTATGTGTTGAAAAATGCAACTCAACAGGAGATCCTGGATGCCATCAATACCGTGATTAAAGGCAAACAATATCTCAGCTTTGACGCCGCACTTACCTTCAGAAAATCCGACGAAACATCTGACAACCCTATTCTTACAAGACGTGAAAAGGAAGTGCTTTCTCTTATTGCGGAAGGATTGACGAATAATGAGATCGCCGCGCAATTGTTTATCAGTCCCGCTACGGTAGACACCCACCGTAAGAACCTGCTTGCAAAATTTGCAACAAAGAATACGGCCTCTCTGATCAGGAAGGCCGCTCAGATGCAGATAATATAACACGAGTTGCGTAAACCGGGTTTCCAAAATCGGCCCATGTCCTCCGTTTCTTCAAACGTTGGCCCGCCCGGGTAAAGCAATAAGCGAAATAAATGTCCAACCATCCATGTTTAAAAAATCACCTGAAAGGAGGATTTTCCTGCAGGCAATTTTAACCGTAATTGTATACCGGCTTGATTATATGCAAAAACTAACCAACACTATATTCCTGCTGTTCTTCGTGGCGATAGGCCAGGGGCAGGCTTTGCCTAACCTGGACAGCCTGCTGAAACTGGTTCCGGCGGCAAAGGAAGATTCCGGTAAAGTATTATTGTATATAAACATCGGTCAGCAATATGAATCCAATCATCCTGAAATCGCGAAACAATATTATCGCGAGGCGGGAGCATTGAGCAGGAAGATAAATTATCCCGCAGGGATCATCAAGTACATCAATAACTATACGTTTGTACTGAATATGCAGGGACAATTCGACTCGTCATTGCTTCTGAACAAGCAAGCGGTTGAAATTGCAAGAGAGACAAAAGATTCCATCAATCTTGGGAAAGCCTTATTCAATACAGGTACTTCTTACCGGGTCAGGAGCGACTTTGAATCTGCTATACGTTACTACGAAGAAGGCAAGAAAGTATTTGAACGGCATGGCAGCGAAGAGACGCAGGCTATCGCGAATGACATTCTGCAACTGCTCTATTATAGTCTTGAGCAATTTGACAAAGCTATAGAATATGGAACCGCCGCTGTAACCTATCTCCGTAAAGTACAGAATCTACCATTCCTCGCAACAGCTGCAAGTAATCTTGGCATCAGCTATGCAAGAAAACATGAGTATGAAAAAGCCAAAGCATTATTCAATGAGACGTATAACATCGGTCTTAAAATACACGATCTGAATGCGCAGGGAAGTTCAATGCTCAATCTTGGAGATATTGCATTACAACAAAGCCGTTATAGTGAATTGGAGAAGTACTTCTCCAAGGCAGAAAAGATATTCCTGGAACTTGATGCCAAAGAAAGCCTGGTGATCTCTTACAGGGGACTTGCAATCTATTATCTGTTTCAACGGAACTATCCCGTTGCGGCAAAATACGGAGAACAGGGCTTGGCAATTACCAACGAGCTCAATCTCGCCTTCGAGAAGAGAAAAACACTCGAAACTTTATCAAGTATTTATATTGCCATGCAGGATATTGAAAAAGGAGAAGAATATCTGCGTATGTCGACGCGTGTCGGGGATAGTCTGTTAAGCGAAACCATTCAGAAAAATACAATAGAGATAGAAAAGAAATTCGAAGCAGAGAAAAAAGAGACGCAGATAAAAGCTTTGACCGCAAACCAGAAAGTACAGCAACTTTCAATCGAGCGTAAGAATTTTCTTAATAAGATATTGCTCGCCGCTGGTGCTGCAGTCGTGATCATCTCTTTGCTGGCCTACCGTAACTATAAGCAGAAACAGAAAATACAGGAGCAAAGAATTGCAGAACTGGAAACAGAAAAGAAACTTGCGGCGACCGAAGCCGTATTGAAAGGTGAAGAACAGGAAAGAACCCGTCTGGCAAAAGACCTTCATGACGGACTTGGAGGCATGCTGTCAGGCATTAAATACTCTTTTTCAACTATGAAAGGAAATCTGATCATGACGCCCGAAAATGCCCGGGCGTTTGAACGCAGCATGGACATGCTGGACAGTTCCATCGCAGAAATGCGTCGCGTAGCACACAACATGATGCCGGAAGCTCTGGTAAAGTTCGGACTCGATACCGCACTGAAAGATTTTTGTAATGACATAAATCAATCGGGCGCACTAAAAGTAACTTATCAATCGATCGGCCTGGAAAATTTATCAATTGATCAAACAACAGCCATCACTATTTACCGCATCTCACAGGAGTTACTTAACAACATCATGAAGCATGCAGCCGCAAAAACGGCGATAGTACAGTTGAGCCATTCGGAAGATACCATCAGCCTGACCGTCGAAGATGACGGGAAAGGTTTTGATATTTCCATACTCAACGGAGCACGGGGCATTGGCTGGACAAATATTCAAACTCGTGTCGAGTACCTGAAAGGGAAAACCGATATACAGTCTGCGCCTCAAAAAGGAACATCAATACATATTGAACTAAAAACGAGTTGACCTGGAGACATTCTTTCTGCCTTACCGGCAAAACAACCGGCAAGGCAGGAAGAAACAGAAGAAAGTCTTTACAATGCTGATTGCAAAAAAAGGATTCTTTTACTATTCCAAATCACTTACTGTACCCTCCCAGCCTCTTCCTCATCGGTCCCTCTCCTTGTCTTTGATGCCTTTTTACCAAACCGGTAATTGAACGAAATGCCGAAACGCTGCGTATCTGATGTACTCACCTGCGTATAGTCCGCCTGCGTTAACCCAACAGATCGGTTATGATATTTCCATGAATAAAAGATATCATCAAGATTCAGTCTTATGCTTCCTTTCTCACTCAGTTTATATTGAAACCCGGTGTTGACCCTGTACATTCCACTGGTTTTGTTTTGTCCATTCAGGTCTGCACTGGCGTAATAGCTGTTCAGCTCAGCCGAGAACTTATCGTTGATGGGGAAATAGCTATTGAATTCCCAGCGCAGGATATTTGTATTCGGACGCAGTTTTGTGTTATCAAAGTTGCCGCGAAGCCCAATTCTTGACAAACGGATCGTAGAGTTGATCGTCCACCATTTTGCAGGAGATATGCTTACACCAACATTCAGCAGTACCATATAACCCCGTGCATAGTTGTCCGGCCTTGTGATATAAAGACTGTCCTGCACGGTGGTGATCGGCAGGATCACGCTGGTGAAATTGTTGTAGCTTAATCCGGTCCACCACCGCTGCCCGTGCTGATACTTTAATTCGTACCGGGTTTGGATCTGGGGGTTCAACATCGGATTACCTCCGCTATAGGAAAAATTGTCCCTGTAAAAAACAAAAGGATTCAGTGACTGATAGCTTGGTCTGTTGATCCGGCGGCTGTACAGAAAAATCAATTGCCTTGTACCGCTACTGTCCAATTTGTATCCGATCGCAGCAGAAGGAAAGAATTTCCAGTAATCGCGCCTGAAGCTACTATCCTTCACTACTGAATTGCCTACCTGATGACCATTGATAATGGTTTGTTCTGCCCGGAATCCAGCCTGCAGCGAGAACCTTTTGAAACGCTGATTAAAGTTGAAATAGCCCGCATTGATATTCTCTTTATAAATAAAATGGTTGGACATTGCTTCAATCCATTCGGGTGTGCCCGGCTTCTTATCATAGAAATCGGAAACGTTGTCATTTGTAACAAAGCTTGTTTTTATGCCCGCCTCAAATGTTCCTTTCAGGAAAGGCTGCACGTAGTCTGATTTTGCCGTGTAGATCGAAATATCAGCGGGAACGATATAGGCAAACTTCGAAACCGCAACATTGCCGCCAAACTCAGGCCCCTGAAAATTCAGCAGATCCTGATCCATCCGTATGCGATAACGCATATGATTTGCTTCCACACTGATCTCCTGCCCTTTTTGCTTCAGTTTATGCAGCATATTCATATTAACAGTTAAATTGTTTCGCTTATCTGTTGAATAAGTACTCCCGTATCCTTCTGCTGTTATCATATGCATGGGAGACCGCGTTGTACTATTGTAGTCAAAATCCCCTACACGTTTTCCTCCATTCAGATTTACCATTACGCCGATGTTCGTTTTAGTACTTAGCTGATAATCGATACCTGAAACCAGGTTGACCAATCTTCCGCGAAATCGCTGTGCATTATTGAGCAATACCAACGACGCCAGTTGCCCCTGCTGATCAAAATACCTTCGGTTAAAAACATCATCGGAAAAGATCCTGTCCCTGTTATGGCCGATGTTTGTATACCAGGTGACTTTTTTATAGTTGAAATTGAGGTTGCCTGCATAATTCTGCCGTCCATATCGTCCCTGGGAATATCCTGTGGAAACACTACCTGTCCAACCGGCTACACGTTTCTTTTTTAACTGGAGATTGATGATCGAGTTTCCAGCGGCATCATATCTCGCCGGGGGATTATCAATAAGCTCGATCTTCTCCAAAGTAGCTCCGGGTATTGATTTAAGATAATTGGACAGGTCCTGTGAAGACATATATGTTTGTCTTCCGTCTATCAGCACCATTACACCGGATTTCCCGTTCATACTGATATTCCCGTTATTATCCACGTTTACACCAGGTGTGCGGGCAAGTACTTCAAGTGCATTGCTGGAAGAGCTGCTGATCATAGCGTCCACATTTACGGTGGTCCGGTCAATGGAATGCTCCAGCAATGTTTTTTTTGCTTTCGTGATCACCTCTTCCAATTCCTTAACTTCCGCGGGCTGTACGATAATTTGTGGCAGCTGCAGATTGCTTCCCGTTTCGACACCTACGTCTGCTTTGTAGAGACGAAATCCCATAGCATCAACAGTGATCTTCCAGGAACCCGCCCGGAGATTTATGCTAAAGCGGCCATCAACCTGCGTGGTTGTGGTTCCCGTTATAGTTGAATCGACCTGGCTGATAAACTTTATCGTGGCACCCGCCACAGGCTGTTGATTGCCCGTAACAACAATACCGGAAACATTTTGAGAGAAAATGCTGTTCGAAATCAACAGAACGGCAAGAAATAAGGTCAGTTTTTTCATGATCATCATTTGATAGGCAAATATTGATCAGCGTGGAAGGGTTCGGAAATAATAGTGTTGTAACTTGGTATTCAACTGACGGAATGCTTCCACGCATGGACAAACCATCTGGTCCTGCATTACGGGCATTACGACAGGGAAGGACTCGTTTCCGTCACTAAAACTTACCTGGTATAGCCGAACAGCTGAAATTTACGCGGTGAGTAAAAAAAGACTATGAGCACAATTCGTTTTAAAGATTTTTTTGGGAGCCGGAATTATTTCTTTTTTGCGGGGCTGCTGGCAATACCGGTGTGGATCGCAGTAAATGCGTACGTTGAAACCCTGAACGTACCGGATTCGGAAGCTGTTGCCGGTAGTATGACGGCCGGTTTCTTTTTATCTGTATTCTCGGGCCGTTTTATTATCGGATCCTGGACTGATCGTACCGGAAGATTTTCCAATAATTTCATTGGGACCATTGCAGTGATCACGGTCCTCCTTGTTTCATGGCTTTGCTTCCATGCAGCCTTCCCTTTTGGCCGCAGAACAGGATTAAACCTTGCCACTTTCCTGCTTCCGCTGCTGATGTCCGGGTTCGGCATAGGTGCTGTTGCTAAAATGATCCGCGCCAATACGCAGCGGCAGCTCAGCGAAGCACGAAATGCCGCTGCTCAAAGTAAGGGAGAACTGCAATTACTTCAATCGCAGCTCAGTCCGCATTTTCTTTTTAATACACTGAATAATCTTTACGGTCTATCCATCACTCAGCATGAAAAGATCCCGCCTTTACTGCTGCGTCTGTCGGATCTTCTGCGTTATTCTGTTTATGAGGCAGGAGAAACGTATGTGCCGTTGAAGATGGAAATGGAATATATCAGTAACTACATCGAATTTGAAAAGATCAGAATGGGGCAACGCTTGGTGCTGGAAACTGATCTGGCAACCAGCATCAGTGCTGATATAAAAATTGCTCCGATGCTGTTGATCGTATTTGTAGAGAATGCGTTTAAGTTTGCGGGAAATACATCAGCCCGTCAATGTTTCATTGATATAAAAATGGCTATTGAGAATGACGTGATCATTTTTAAAGCCAGCAACTCGTACAGCAGCGAGCAAGATCAACGTAAACTTCCCGGGAAAAACAGCGGGATGGGATTAACGAATGTATATAAAAGACTGGAATTGCTTTATCCGTTCGAGCATATTCTGAATATCAACCAGGAGCCGGAACAATATACGATCATGCTCCAACTAAAAGCAAGACGATGAAATATAACTGTGTAATAGCAGAAGATGAGCCGATTGCCAGAGACATCATCCAGGCTTACTGCAATCAACTGCCCTATCTGGAAGTCGTTGCAACCTGCGCGAATGCCCTGGAAGCAAAAATGGTTCTGCAAAATCAAAAAGTGGATATCCTGTTTCTTGACATCAACATGCCCGTGATGGATGGAATTACTTTCCTGAAAACCCTGAAAACCCAGCCACAGGTTATTTTAACCACTGCCTATAAGGAATACGCGATCGATGCTTTCGATCTTTCGGTCATTGACTATCTTCTCAAACCTTTTTCTCTCGACCGGTTCATGATCGCGGTAGATAAAGCAGTAGAACGCCTGCAATCTTCCGCACAGCAAATAAGTACCAGCACGATGATCCCGGACGAGAAAACAACCGAAGATTTCTTCTTTGTAAAAACAGACCGGAAGATATTCAAGATCCGCTTTGATGAACTTCTATATGCGGAGGCGGCTGGCAACTTTACCAAATTCGTTATGCAGTCGCAGGTACTGTCCCCCTCAATGACGTTCTCCAATGCTGAAGAACATCTTCCGGGCCATATATTCCTGCGGGTGCATCGTTCTTTTATCATCAATAAGACCAGGATCAGTCATATTGAAGGAAACAGGGTATTTATTGCCGATAAGGAAATTCCCATTGGCAGTAATTACAAGGAAGCCTTCCTGAGGGAGATCGGCCTTGATCTTTAGATGTGCCAGTTTTATGGTCCGGTGTTTGTTTTTTTATTCTAAACAACCATTTATGGCAAACGATAAGGATAAAAAGAAAAAAGAAGATAACCCCGTTACCAAACCGGATCCGGAAACACTGCACAAAACTGATCCGCAGGAAAATATGGAAGGCCCTGTTTCTTCCATCATGCAAAACATCAAAGAAGAGGCGGAGGAAAACGACGACAAAGATCAAAAAGATAAAAAGGATAAAAAATGACGATGAGGCTGTTCTATTGAGCAGCCTTTTTGCTGCCCCTATAAGTCCTCACCAGATTGTTCGCGGAACACCTTGAACGGGCACATCTTTCCTCACACTTGCCCGGACGGGATGATCATGTCTGCTCATAACCGGTCAGCATGAAAATTGCAGCTGGATATTTGGCTTATCGCGGCCCGGATGAATCGTAGCCGAAGAATACAGCCACCTCAGCAATATGGATATGAATATCAACGAGCTGACCACCGAAAAGCTCTCTACCGACGATTATCAGCAACTATTGTCTGTTATGAAAGCATCCTACCCCGAATGGGCTGGAAGCTACTGGAGCCTTACTTCGATCAGTAATCTGATACAGAAATTTTCAGATGGCCAGATCGTAATAAAAGCAGATGGAAAAGTGATCGGGTGTGCGCTCTCGATCATAGTGAACTATGAAAAGTTCGAGGATGAACATACTTACAAGCAGATCACGGGAAATTACACGTTCAGCACGCATGATCCAAAAGGAGATACTCTTTACGGGATAGAGATCTTTATTCATCCCGACTTCCGTGGCTTGCGCATGGGGCGGCGCCTGTATGATGCGCGCAAGGAGCTTTGCGAACGGCTCAACCTGCAGAGTATTATTTTCGGTGGAAGGATCCCGAATTATTATAAACATGCAACTGAATTAAGTCCGAAAGAATACATCCATAAAGTACGAACAAAAGAGATCTATGACCCGGTGCTCAGTTTTCAACTGTCCAATGATTTTCACGTAAAAAAGGTATTGAAAGGATATATGCCGGATGATACCGAAAGTAAAGAGTTTGCAACCTTGCTGGAATGGGATAATATTTACTATTCGCCACGTGCAAGAAAAGCTTTCGGTCCCTCCAGTTATGTACGGCTTGGTTTGATACAATGGCAGATGAGACCTTATGCCGATCTGAATGCACTTTTTTCGCAAGTGGAGTATTTTGTGGATGCTGTATCTGGTTATAAAAGTGACTTCGCCTTATTTCCTGAACTATTCAACGGGCCATTGATGGCACCATTCAATCATCTCGGAGAAGCGGAAGCAATGCGTGCTATCGCGCAGTTTACACCAGAGATAAAGGAAAAATTCCTTTACCTCGCTATCAAATACAATGTCAACATCATTACCGGCAGCATGCCAAGTATCGAAGATGGTCAGCTGAAGAATGTTGGCTTTCTCTGCCACCGGAATGGCAAACTTGACACTTACGAAAAGATCCACGTTACGCCGGACGAATCACTATACTGGGGAATGCAGGGCGGCTCACAACTGCAGACTTTCGACACAGACGCAGGCCGGGTGGGCATACTGATCTGCTATGATGTCGAATTTCCAGAACTGGCACGGCTACTGGCCGGCCAGGGAATGCAGATCCTCTTCGTTCCTTTTCTTACCGACACCCAAAACTCCTACATGCGTGTGCGTTGCTGTGCGCAGGCAAGGGCGATAGAAAACGAATGCTTTGTGGCTATTTCAGGGAGCGTTGGGAATTTGCCGAATGTAGAAAATATGGATATCCAGTACTCGCAATCGGTAGTGTTCACGCCTTGTGATTATGCGTTTCCATACAATGGTATCAAAAGTGAAGCAACTCCGGGAACGGAGATGGTGGTGATCTCTGATGTTGATCTTTCATTACTGGATGAATTGCATTCATTGGGTAGTGTACGTAATCTGAAGGACAGGAGGACGGATGTGTATGAGTTGAAGTATATAGCGAAGGGGAAGGAAGGATCGTCCTGAGTGAGGCTAGATTCAAAAAGGGTTTTTGCTCTTATGATTGAATGGCTGAAATTCTTTGAAATATCTAGATTAAATTCCGGCCATTGCCAGGTTTTCTCAGACACCTACTTTACATTGATAGCCATATTTTGATTGTATTTTGTTCTCATAGGTCTAATTTATTTTTTCAAGCTTAAACTCCTCAGCTCTACTAATGCGGTCATTGGTTTGCCCGGGCAGCACACCTGTTGGCTTATTCCGAACTAAACTATACTGACTGTATATCCCGTAACTACTGTTTGTTGAACCAATATTACCATAAGCCGCCATTTCATAAAGAGCACCTCTTTCGAAGGGTGGCAACGGTACACCAAAAGCAGATAGCCCAACATGATCATCCGCTGCAGTACCTGATGATAAGTTATTTGCAAATGCACCAAAATGTATCGCAGCCAAATGTTCTACAAGTCTCCTTGCAAAAGCCATCACGCCTGAAATAGCTCCGAACAATATTATTAGTTCTTTCATACTTAATCGTGTTTTATTCAGTCGAATAAATTCCCTGAGGGAAGTGGTGCATGAGCCTTTTCAAGCGTACCAAACAAAAGCTCCAGGAGTTCTTTCACCAGAACATCCCGCGAAATATGGCATAAAAAAGTCCGGCAAGCACCGGACCCGATAAATTCTATTCATTGACGATAGCCCTTTCCTCAACCGAGGACAAACAGTCCTTTCAAAAACATATTCAGCCAGACTACAACGTATGATTCTTTAAGATTGAAAAGGCTCTTCGGGATACCATTGGAATGTATTCTACTTGTCTTTTAGTTTAAAATACCACCGAACGGCCAAGACCCCTGCAACTGTTTGGAATAAAAATAAAATAACTATTTGTATAATCAAATTATTAAAGACTCCTTCACTCAAGTCTTGCTTCGTAAAAAGCCGATATCTCAATGATTGTAAAATTGCTATAATCAGTGAAAAAAATATAATAAAAATATATCCTCTTCTCATTACATTAATTTAAATTATGCCACCCTTTATTTGCTATTCGAAGGTGCCCTGTTTTCCAATGGATGTACAATCACTATCCCCTTTTTACCTTGACTCCCATCACTACTCGTTGTGCCTGTATAGTTCGTTATCGCTACTATTGACGTAAAATGTAATCTATAGTTAAGCCAGTACAGACACCCGCAACATCTACAACCCTGTCTAGAATTTGAGCAACATTTGTCGTTGGCTGCCCACTTGAATATTTCACAAATTCATTTGTGTTCCCTCTTTTCCACCAATTAGACCGTACCGCCTTTGCTGCGCATGTAAGGCTACCAGCCGAAAAAAAAAAGACAACTAAATTCTCATTAAATACGTATAGAAACCTTGAAGAAAACAAGCAGGAAAAAGTTATCATTCCGATAAATCATCCTCATTCTTGTCACGGGTCAACCGCATTTCTTTACCAGGAGGCTATTAAATAGATGATAATACTACTGGCAAGCTTTATCGCGTGCTACAAGTACAATTCTACAAAACAGGAAGGCAAAAAACATCAAAGAATAGAGCCCCTCTATTTCCCAATACAGAACTTACTAAAAATATAATCCAGCATATCCTCATTACTCACCTGCCCCGTGATCTCTCCCAGGTAATGAAGGGCGCGCCTGATGTCCGGTGCCAGCAGATCTCCGGGGATCAGATTATCCAGGCCGGTCTGTATATCCTCCAGCGACTGCAATGCTTGTTTCAATGCATGGTAGTGACGGGCATTCGTGACAATATTATTTTCGGATTGCACCTCTCCTTCAACTACCGTTGCCGTCATTTGCTCTTTCAGTTCTTCGATATGCAAATGCTGTCTTGCTGAAATAAAGATCAGATCTTCCCATCCGGCAAACTTCTCTTTATGACCCGGGGCCTGATCTATTTTGTTTGCAACAAGCAGATATTTTATCTGTTGTTGTTTCAGGTCATCAACACGCTGAGTGATCTCAGCGAGATCATCAGATGCATCAAACAAAAACAGTACAAGATCGGCCTGCTTCATTTTTTCGAGGCTACGTTCAACACCGGCCGTTTCGATAATATCACTGGTATGCTGACGTATACCCGCTGTATCGATCAGCCTGAATAGTATTCCGCCGATATTGATCACCTCTTCAATAGTATCGCGCGTTGTTCCCGGTATATCGCTAACGATCGCGCGATTCTCATTCAGCAGGGTATTCAGCAAAGTTGATTTGCCTGCGTTTGGTTTTCCTATGATTGCAACACTCACTCCATTTCGGATCACGTTGCCAAGACGGAAGGATTCTATCAGTTGTTTTGTGGAATGGGTCAGTTCATTAACCAGCGAATAAAAGGCTCCGCGATCTGCAAACTCAACATCCTCCTGTGAGAAATCCAGCTCCAGTTCGATCAATGCCGAAAAACGTATCAACTGCTCACGGAGATCCTTTAGCCGTGCAGAGAATCCACCCCGCATCGCATGCAGTGCAGTTTTAAGAGATGCTGCTGTATTGCTTGCAATAATATCTGCTACGGATTCTGCTTGCGCAAGATCCATTTTACCGGCAAGGAAAGCCCGTTGAGTAAACTCTCCCGGTTTTGCAAGTCGTGCTCCTTTCCGCATACATGCATCGATCACCTGTTGATGAATGTAAGGCGAACCATGGCAACTGATCTCGATCACATCTTCACCGGTATAGGAACGCGGACCGCGAAAAAGGGAAAGCACCACCTCATCTACAGGCTTACCGTCTTCCTGCAGGTAACCAACCTGGATCGTATGAGAGGCCGCTTCCAGCAGATTTTTAGAAGGGAAAAGTTCATTCACTATTGGAAAGCTGAGCTTTCCGCTCAGTCTTATCACGCCTATTGCCCCAATACCCGGTGGCGTTGCCAGGGCGATAATTGTATCATCCCAACCTGAAAGTGAGTTATTCATGTGCACCAAAATTAAGAAACGCGGATTTCATAACGCGAATTTCGCGAATTAGATAACAAGAGATGAAACAGTGCGGGCCATACGAAAGTTCAAACCCAATTTTGATCAGCGGAAAACACCGCTCACTGAGCTAATGAAGTATATTTTTATTCAATACTTATCGCGTTTTTTCAACTGATTTTCCTGTTATTTTCTGCTGAGATCTTGTGTTTTACCCTTGTTTTGCCCTACTTGTTGGAGCGATATTTACAGCAGAGAAATTTCTTTAGTCACCGTCATTTTCAGGACTGGTGGAGGAGGGCAGTCCTGAAAAGGGCGGTGCTTTTATTTTTCATTGTTGGTGTAATCAAAAAAGGAAAAGTGAGATAGGAAAGTGGAATTATATACAGATGAAAGTGGGCGACGACGGTCAGACGCAGTAATGCGGTTGCTGTCGTATGCCCATTTGCAGCCGATACTCACTATTTTAGACTGAACGAGCTGGAAGCAATCGCTGTGGCAAGTGGAGCGCAACGATCATTCACTGCGCAGGTAGAAAGCGCGGCATTCATTGGCGGCCCATGCCTGGCTGTTGTCAGCCCCTGCATATGGCTGGTGCGCCTTCAGATAAAGCCCTCGCAACCAAACGCTCTCCCGCCCATCCTGGTTGCGCTACGCGGCCCAGTAAACGATCCACAGCAGGCACTTTCGACCACTTAATCTCGAAAAAACGGATCAAGCGTAAAAGTTGTGGGATGGTTGTCTAAGTGTTTAATGGTTTAAAAGTTTAAAGTTTTTGCTTTTGCTTCGGTCCCTCGCCTGATTTGATCAGGCTTGCCGGTATCCTGCAAACGGGTTATTATACTTGTCCACTTAAAAGTTTTTAAGCGATAGCTGTCTGATCGGGCACAAAAAACGTGAGCACGCCTTGAAGCGATGTATGCTCCTTAGATACGACATTCTGGCACGTGAAGCCAGCTGATGTGTTGACTGATGATGATCATTCAGGGTCAAACTTCGCGTGTTTTTGAAATGCTTGTTAGTCGTCGTTAGTTCGTCTCTTGGTCGTCCTTTGGCCGTCCAAAGTTTGACGGGATTTTAAGCAGTGAAAAATGGTGACAAGCTGACACGCTGAGGGCGATAAATCTTTTGAGCGACTGGCCCAGGTGCCCTCCTCCGCTTCGCTACGGTGGAAGGGCCGGCAGAAGTTTATGCGAGCGATGCTCCCGAACATTTCAACGGAAGCCATTTTGCAGACCATCCCCCAACTTTTCAACCTGATCACTCCCTTGCCCCAACCTTTGTTCCTGATCCGAAAAAACTCTCTTCCTCCTACCAATCAAGTATTCAACTAATTAATAAAAGCAGAGGCCTTACTTCGTCAGTAAGGCCTCTGCTTTATAAGGTCTATTCGCGATCATTCGCGGCCATTCGCACTCATTCGCGTTAAATGAAAAATCCTCCTCCGAACTTCGGAGGAGGATTCAATTTATTACCAGCCTATTCGCGGAATCCGCGTTAAGAGATTCGCGTTAAGAAATTCGCGTTTCTTATTCGCCAGTCACCTGGAAGGTGATCGGTTGTTTACGGTAGGCGTTTACGCTACGGCCGTTTTGAACCGCTGGAGTCCAGGATGGTGCTTTTTTAATTACACGCATCGCTTCCTGTTCCATACCAAAGCCGTGGTTTGTAAGAGGTTTGATATCAGAGATAGAACCGTCTTTACTTACAACGAACTGGATATAAACAGTGTAGGTACCTTCAGCTGCACCATTGTCCACTGGTGTGTTACCGTTCAGGTTTCTTTCGAGGAATTTCCTCCAGGCACCTTCACCACCTTTAAAAGATGCTTCGATCTCCACTTTTTCGAAGATCTTGTTCTCATCTTCTACTTTTTTCTCTTCCACAACACCTTTACCGTCATCGATCACGGCAGGGGCAACGATACCTTCGTCTTTGATACCTTCCTGGCTCACCACGTCAATTTTAGCTTCTTTCAGCTCTTCCTGAGCGGGTGGTGGTTCCTGCACTTCCTCATCTTTTACGATCTTAGGAGGTGTGAACTGTTTCATTTCAATTTTCGGAGGATCTGGTGGCTTCGGCGGAGGCGGCGGAGGCAGCTCTTTTGGCTCCTCTTGCTGTTCCACTTTCTGCAGCGTTACTTCTTTGATTTCCAGCTTTCCATCGTCTGAAGGCTTCAGCTCACTGGCTATAATAGAGCCGATGAGGGCCAGCAGCGCAACGGAGCCTGTGATGATCAAAGCCAGCGTGATCCGCTTGTTATAGCGTCTGCGCAGCTCATAAGCCCCATACTCCTTGTTCCTGCCCTCGAATACGAGGTCAAGAAGATCGGAGGATAATATTTTATTGGCTTCCATTTTTGCTTTTTATTTAAGATTAGATGCTTGTCCTGGTTCATTCCATAAGGAAAATCAGGATTTATTTCGTGGCCGGAGCACTTCCCTCAGTAGCTCTTACCAGGTCTCTCTCAGTATCAGAGATTTTAACCATGGCAAAACGCTTTACTGCATTGATAGTCATTTCGTCAAGGATATCCACCGTGTTCTTGTAAGTGGCATCTTCCATTGGTTTGATCACTATCACCAGGTCTTGGTCCTGGCATTCAGCTCTTGGGTCAGCTTTACCTTTTTCGCGGGCTTTTTGCTCGCAAGCAGCATCTCCGGTGTAAGCAGCGATAACTGCTTTTTTCTTTCTGATGATCTCGTCGCGAATACCTTTGAAAGTAGTCTGCTTAAAGTTCGAACCATCGGGCAACAATTCGCCTTCGTAGTAATAGACCTGGTCTTTACTACCCAGCATGATTGTCAGAGCGCCAGATTGCTTAACCTTGGTTTCTTCTTCCTGTTTATCCGTATCCTTCGGCATATTGAGATCCATGGTTGTTGGAGAGCTCATTGTTGCGGTAAAGATGAAGAATGTGATCAGCAAGAATCCAAGATCCACCATCGGAGTCATGTCCACACGGGTAGACATTCTCTTGGCTTTCTTCACGCCCGGGCCTTTCTTGTGGCCGCCACTATCGCCGCCGCCTTCTATACTTGCCATAATAAATTAATTTACAGATTATTGTTGCTTTTTAAGTCGTTGAATGAACAACTCAGTTCCTTCAGGAGCTCCTTCCTGTGCAGTGATGAGGTTGTATTTGAACTCCTCATTACGACGCAGGGCGTTGATCACTGCTTCAAAAGCTGGATACTTGGAAGTATTGTCACCTTTGATCAGATAAAGCAGTTTTTCGCCGGCGAACGCCTTCTTGGTTTCAGCGATCCACCAGATCAGCTCATTATTTAATGAGTCGAGAACGGGGATGCCTGGCTGAGGCGTTGCACCTTGTTGAGCGTTAGGGATATCGAGGTAGCTTTTAAGGCTTGCAAAAGGAACACCGAGGATCGGCGCGCCCTTAAAGTTCTGCTTTTCAGCATCAGTAAGAGCAATTCCTCTTGAAGTAGCCACTCCGTCGATAATAGTGCCCAACTTATCCTTATTCGCATCATTTACAGACGAGAAGTTCACATATACTTTGCTGTCTTTGTCGATCGTGATCAGCATCGCATTGCTTTCCTTCAAAATGTCTGAAGAAACCGAGTTCGGAGTCTCAACCTTAACGGGCTCTTCAGGTTTAAACTTTGTTGCCATAATGAAGAAGGACAGGATCAGGAACGCGATATCCACGAATGGAGTCATGTCCGTGTCCGTACTCTTCTTAGGCATTTTAATACTTGGCATTTCTACTTCAGTTTAGTATGAGATGAATGATTGGGAAAAATCCACAAACCCGCCTGATTATTTATACAGGGAAGCAAAGCTTTGGGTAAGTGTGAAACCAGATTCATCAATACCATAAGTGATAGAGTCGATCTTAGTAGTAAATACGTTGTACATGATCAGAGCCAGGGCTGAAGTACCGATACCCAGTGCTGTATTATAGAGGGCCTCAGAGATACCTACCGCGAGGTCAGCTGAGTTACCACCACCTGATTCACCAAGAGCAGAGAACGATTTGATCATACCGATTACCGTACCGAGAAGGGCAACGAGTGTACCTACTGAAGTGATCGTAGACAGGAACACCAGGTTTTTCTGCAGCATAGGCAGCTCCAGTGCAGTTGCTTCTTCTACTTCTTTCTGGATAGAAAGAACTTTTTGCTCAGTATCCAGACCAGTTTCGTTGATCATTTCTTTGTAACGACGCAGACCAGCTTTCATAACGTTAGCTACAGAACCGCGTTGTTTGTCACACTCAGCCAGCGCAGCGTCAACGTTGCGGTTAGCGAGGTGATATTGTACTTTACGAACGAAGTCAGAGATAGAACCTGCACCCAAAGCTTTCTGGATAGTCAGGAATCTTTCAATAGAGAAAACGATTACCATCAGGAGCATACCAATCAACAAAGGAACGATGATACCACCTTCGTAGATCCTGTGAAGGGCATCTTTTGGTCCTTTGTGCTCAGGCCAGAAACCACCAGCTGCATCAGGATTATTAAACCCGCTGGCAGCACCAAGAACAAAACGCCAGATTAAAAAACCGGCAATCACACAAACGAGAGGAGCAATCCAGGAAATAGCATTGCCGCTTTTTTTAGGTTGAACAGAAGTAGCCTTAACCGATGCGGTGGCAGTTGGTTTAGTCTCAGCCATGATCTTAATTTTTAGTGTTTTTAAATGTTAAATGAGCCTTACTTTAAGGCTACAATTCTACTGAAAAAGTTTATACAAAAATCTCCTCGCGATGTTTTTTTCAACGAAGGGGGGTCAAGGTAAGGATTTTTTTAACTGAACAACCCGTTCGGCTGAAGAAAATAACGTCATAACATTCTTATAATATAGAAATTTCATTTGTTATTCATACCTCAATGCCTCTATCGGATTTAGCTTACCCGCTTTGAATGCCGGGTACAATCCTGCTGCCAACCCAACCAGGCTGCATATCAGTATTGCCAGACCCACCCAATCCCATGGTACAACAAAACCCGTGTTTAATACAAGCGAAAACACATTTCCCACTACAACCCCCAGAATAATTCCGAAAAATGCACCCATCAAACTAATGATGATCGCTTCCAGCAGAAACTGCATGCGTACCATTCTTTTCTTACCGCCTATCGCTTTTATAAGGCCGACCTCCTTCGTTCTCTCCGAAACGGATACCAGCATGATATTCATCAATGCAATGCCCGCTCCGATCAACGTGATCATCCCGATGATCTTGGAAGCCGTTGTCAGAAACCCAAGGCTGTTCATCGCTTTCTCCGCAACACTATCGCTTCTTTCCAGGATAAAGTTATTGTCCTCTATCGTGGTCAACCTTCTGATCGGCCGGAAGATCGCCTCCGCCTCCCCCATTGCCGCAGGCACCTGCGTCATATTGTTTGTCATTACCGCGATCGTATAAGAACTGTTCGATGGAAATACCCTGTCCATCGACGTATAACTTGTCACGATCATATTATCCCTGCTGAAACCAAACGACGATCCCCTGCTCGCCATAATGCCTATGACGCGAAAAGGAATATTATTCACACGGATCATGGCGTTTGCCGATGCGACGATCTTGTCTTCCCCAAAAAGTTTCCTTGCCACATCATAACCCAGAAGACACACATACGACCCTGTTTGCACCTCGGAGCGATTAATATTTCGTCCCGCCGCCAGCGAAAAACTGTTCAGCAACAGGTAATTTTCGTCGCCACCCATTAATGTAAGATTGGGACTGGTCTTGCGATCCCCAAATGAAGCAATGGCATTCCTGTTACCAAATACTGAAATACCCACCGTTGCCGGATAACGAAAATTAGTCACAAAAAGCTCTGCCTCTTTTTTGTTGATCCGTTTTCCCAGGTTAGATTTCTTCTCTTTCCTGTTGGTCTTTTTTGACAGCTTAACCTCATTGCCGCCACCGCCAAAACGGATATTCCTTTCCCTGAACCGGATCGAAAAAGCATTCGCTCCCATCGTGGAAAAGCTTTCCGAAAACTTCTGGTTCATTGCTTCTATAGCAGTGATAATGCCGACCAGCGCCATGATGCCGAATGCGATGATCGCCACCGTAAGGCCGGTCCTAAGTTTATTATTCCGCACCGTACGGAATGACAGCGAAAAAGTATCGTAGAAATTCATATTGGAGCGTATCCCTACAAAGCTAAGCGTTTGAGAGGCACAAAAGCGGAAAAAGAGAAGTTTGGGATTTCCCCGTCGGCGAAGGCCTGAACGACAGGCCTGACGACTGAAATGAGCACTTCAGCTTCGCCTGGCGGGCTCCCGGGACCCGGCTGAACTTACATAACCAAAATACAAGCAAGGTAGCCTCCTGGGCCGCGTAACAGCTCTTGTGGGCTTAAAGGATCGTATTCCGTCGGGATCTGACCTGAATAACTCCTTTCTTTTTCCGTTCATCGTCCATTATCCTCCATTGAAAAACGGAAGAACAACGGAAGATGAGTGGACGATGAAAGGAGAAAGCCAGATGAGATCCGCATCAGGGCAGCCATAAACATCCATTTAAAGGGTTGGCCAGCAATACTATAGATGAAGACTTCCCGGATCTCCGGGAAATGCTCAGTTTAAGCCGTAAAAAAGAGGCTAAAATGCAAAAAGAGGCCCTGAGGGCCTCTTTTTGACTATGCGGTAATATGCAGTGCCGGCTTAAAAATAAAGCCAGTTGATGAGTATGTTGGGGAAGGTGCCCAGGATGATGATCAGCGCAGCGATCGTCACAAGAGCCCATTTGAAACGTCCGGTTACCGTAATATCCGCCTTGCCCTCTTTAAAGTACATGGCCTGTATCACCCGGAAATAATAATAAACGCTTACTGCCGCCATCAGTACAGCAAAGATCACCAGCCAAAGACCTGTACCTGTATCGATCACAGATTTCAGCATAAAGAACTTGGCAAGAAATCCTGCGGTTAACGGGATACCCGCAAGGGAGAGCAGAAAGATCGTCAATGCACCGGCGACCACCGGCTGCTGTTTTGCCAGCCCGTTAAAGCCTTCGAATGTATAATCATTCAGTTTATTCAGTACAGAGAAGATCCCGATCGTAGCAAGGCTGTAAGCTGCAGCATACAGCAGGATCCCTTCTTTCGCGGAAGTATTCATGGCATACACGGCAAGCAGCATAAAGCCAGCCTGGGCAATACTCGAGTAAGCGAGCATACGCTTGACGCTTTGCTGGAATACTGCGGTGATATTGCCAATGAACAAGGTCACGGCCGCTATCACCGCAAGCCACATCTGCCATTTTACCTGGAATGTTCCAAACGTTTCATCAAACAAACGGATGAAACCAATGAATACAGCTGCCTTCACCACTGTTGCCATGAAAGACGTAAATACAGTCGGGGCTCCATCATAAACATCAGGCGTCCAGAAATGAAAAGGAGCTGCGGAAACTTTGAATGACATAGAGAACAGCAGCAGCAGCATACCTGTTACGGGAAGTACAGCCGGCGTTTCAATCGCAAACTTCATTTTCTCTACATCAAACGTACCCGCGGCACCGTATATCAGGGCGATACCCATCAGCATCAGGCCGGTAGAGAAGGCACCCATTAAAAAGTATTTCAATGATCCTTCATTTCCCTTAAGGTTCCGTTTATCCGCGCCGGTAAGTATATACAATGGAATAGAAATGATCTCGATACCAAGGAACAGGATCAGCAACGATTTGAAGGAAGCAACCAGGATGATTCCGCAAATGATAAAAAATATCAGTGCAAAATATTCGGCATAGTCTGCCCCTACTTTCTCCATATCTTTTGCAGACAGGATGAAATAGACCAGGGTGGCAAACAGCGCGATCGAAATAAATAACAGGGCAAACCTGTCAAAATACATCATGCCCGCAACATCGATCTTAAAGAAATGGATGCCGCGCAATTCAAGAATGTTAACAAGGAGCAAGGCAGCAAGGCCGGTAATAGCTACGCCGCGAACAGCGCTTTTCTGTTTCAGCAGGATCCCGCTGAACATCATGATCACCCCTAAAACTGCCGATAATATTAATGCGTTCATACCTTTCTCTTACTTCTTTAACAGATGTTGTACGTCTGTAATTTTTAAAATCGAATCGCTTATCTCGTTGGTGAGGTCAAGCATTGGCTTCGGATATACACCCATCCAGATGATCAGCGCCACAATCGCACCCAGTGCAATTTTTTCATTCAGACGAAGATCTGTTGCCGTTGCCGTTAATGTATTTGCCTCTCCGAAAAATATCTTGCGGATCATGTTCAATGTATAAACCGCTGCAAGAATGATACACAAACCAGCGAGTACAGTGAACAGGATATTATACTTTGTTACAGTTGATGTAAATACACCTGTGAACATCAGGAATTCACCAACGAATGCATTCGTGAGTGGAAGCGCAATGTTTGCCAGTGAAATGATCACAAAGAAGATGACCATTGCAGGAGCTTTCTGGGCCAGACCACCCAGCTCAGACATCTTGCGTGTTCCGAACTGGCGTTCGATGAGCTCAACCATTATCCAGAGCCCTATAATGTTCACCCCGTGGTTGAACATCTGCACCATAACACCCTGAAAACCGATCTTATTTTCTGAGAAGATCGTCAGGCACATCAGGCCGATATGCGCGATAGATGAGTAAGCGATCAGTCGCTTGATATCATCCTGCCGTATAGCAATGATCGAAGCATAGATCATACCGATGATCGCCAGTCTGGAAACCGTATCTCCATAAGAGTAGGAAGCAATAGGCAGTACAGGCAATAACCAGCGCAGCAAACCAAGTACTCCCATTTTAACCATGATACCGCTCAGCACCATTGTGGTTGCGGTCGGTGACTGCTCATAAGCGTCCGGTTGCCATGTATGCAGCGGGAAGATCGGCATCTTGATCGCGAAGGCTACAAAGAACAGCCAGAACAACCAGTGTTGTGAACCGAGGGGCAGATTGGCTTTATAAAAAGACCCGATCGCAAAAGAATGATCAGCCGTATGTGTGTAAACAAACAGGATCCCGATCAGCATCAATACAGAACCTACGAACGTATAAATAAAGAATTTGAAGGTGACCTGGATCCTTCTTTCACCACCCCACTGAGAGCAAAGGAAATAGACAGGGATCAGCGCAAGCTCCCAGAAGAAGTAGAACAACAGCGCATCCATCGCGAGGAATACACCCATTAATCCCGCCTGAGCAAGCAACATCAAGGCAAAGAAGTTGTTTGCCTTTTTGTAGTTAGAGTGCCAGGTAGATAAAAAGATGATCGGATAGGAAACAGCTGTCAGCAAACAAAGGATCTGCCCCATCCCATCCAGACCAACTGAAAAGCTACTACCTAAACCCTGCATCCACTCACACTGATGGGAAAGATATTTTGCCTGCTTGAGAACGGTCAATCCCAGGATCGAAACCGCCAGCGTTAACACCGATGAGAACAGTGCCCATGAACGGGCTGCCTTTTCATTCCTGAAAAAGAAAGCCGCCAGGCCCGTTAACAGCGGAATCAATATCAATAAAACTGCAATCATAATTCCTGTCACCCCGTTTACGACGGGGTTCTGTTTTAAAAATTAGTTATATCAACAGCCAGGGAATACCCTGCGTCATTTATTATTTCGATGCTTACTTCCTCAGGAAGAATTGCAATGCGAAGATCAACAGCATGCTGATCACCATCAGCAACACATAGCTGCCAACCTGACCGCTCTGCAATAAGCGCAGCTGACGGCTGCTGTAGTTCACAAGCTTACCAACACCGTTCACCAATCCATCGATCACAGGTTTCTCGAGCATATTATCGAGGAAGTCTCCAAGCTTATTCAACGGCCTTACTACTGCCGCGTCATAGAACTCATCCACATACCATTTGTTAGCGAGAATTTTTCCAAACCCGGTTGGTTCGGCTGTATCAGGCTTTTTGCTGAACCTGGTCCAGGCGAATACCACCACAATAACGATCAGTGCGGTAGAGATACCGGTAAGCATCCATTCTTCAGAATGAGATAGGTGTCCTGCCGCATGCGCTGCACCATGATCAACCGAAACAATGACCGGAGCAAGGAAATCATTGAGCGAATGCGCTCCATGCATGATAAATTCAGGTACGCCAACATAACCGCCAACGATAGAAAGTATAGCCAGAACGATCAGCGGAAAAGTGATCGCTGCGGGACTTTCATGCAGATGATGCTCCTGCTCATGTGTTCCCCTGAAGCTGCCTTTGAAGGTGGTAGCATAAAGACGGAACATATAGAATGCTGTCAGCAATGCGGTAAATAAACCAATGCCGTACAGGATCGGTGACTTCATGAACGCACCAGCCAGGATCTCATCTTTGGAGAAGAAACCAGACAGGCCGGGAATACCTGCAATGGCGAGACATCCGATCAGGAACGTGATGTTCGTGATCTTCATGTATTTCGCCAGGCCACCCATTTTACGGATATCCTGTTCGCCACCCATTGCGTGGATCACACTACCACTTCCAAGGAACAACAGCGCTTTGAAGAACGCGTGCGTCATTACATGGAATACAGCAGCGATATAAGAACCGGTTCCCAGAGCCAGGAACATATAACCAAGTTGGGATACAGTTGAATAGGCCAAAACCTTTTTGATATCGTTCTGCTTCAGCGCGATCGTTGCAGCAAGCAATGCTGTCGCGAGACCGACGATCGCAATGACATTCAAAGTAACCGGCGAAAGCGAATAAAGAACATTGCTTCGCACGATCATATAGATACCTGCGGTAACCATCGTTGCAGCGTGGATCAGGGCAGAGACAGGTGTAGGACCCGCCATCGCGTCCGGCAACCATGTATATAACGGGATCTGGGCACTTTTACCGGTGGCACCCACAAAGAGCAACAATGTGATCACCAGGATATCGGTGTTATTCAACCCGGATGTTCCCTCTTTTACTGCAGGAAGAATGGTATCATAAGAAACAGAACCTGTCTTCCAGATCAGCCAGAATACAGCGATCAGGAATGCAAGGTCACCAATACGGTTCATGATAAAGGCCTTGTTCGCTGCTTTATTGTACTCTGGTTTTTTGAACCAGAAACCGATCAGCAGATAAGAACAAAGACCCACGCCTTCCCAACCGATGAACATGATCACGTAGTTACCACCCATCACGAGCAGCAACATAGAGAATACGAAGAGATTCAGATAGGCAAAATATCTTCCAAAGTGTTCGCGTTTTTCTTCATGCATGTAAGACGTTGAGTATACATGTATGAGAAAACCAACGCCGGTAATGATCAACAGGAATAGAGAGGAAAGCTGATCGATCTTGAATGCGAACGGGATCGTGAGTTTATCGGCTGAGATGAAATTGAAGTACTCAGCAGTGAACGTGTTTCCGCCTTTTACCTGCATGAAGATCCAGACACTCACAATAAACGATGCGAGTATGGCCCCACTACCAACGATACCGATCAATGATTTCGACATGGATTTCCGTCCGAGTCCATTGATCAGAAATCCCAGCAAGGGAAACAGTGGCACTAAGTAAGCCAAATGTAAAACGTTGTTCATAAAACCCATTTATCCCGGATCTCATCCCGGATTTTATCCGGCCTTGATCCGGAAGTATTAGTCCCCGGCTTTCACCGGGATTTCATTTATTCATTGAACCATATCCGCTTTTCAACGTTATGATCTAGTGTTTCAACCTGTTCAGGAAGTTTACATCCACAGAATGGATATTCCTGTACATCATCACAATGATCGCCAGGCCAACGCTTACTTCAGCTGCGGCTACGACCATGATGAAGAATACAAACAGCTGCCCATCTGTACCCGCAGTTTCCAGCACAGCTTTACCTGCCAGGTGATGCATTTTGGAAAATGCCACCAAAAGAAGATTCACTGCATTCAGCATTAATTCGATGCACATGAAGATAATGATCGCATTGCGGCGTGTCAGTACTCCCACTATACCAATGCAGAATAATGCTATCGATAAGATTATGTAATAATTAATTGGCATCTTTTCTTATAATTTGTTATCGGCCGACAGAAGAAAGTAAAAAAATCTCGTCTCGCGTAAGTCAGTTTCAATTTGAAGACCCCATTTTCTACTTTTGAATTCTTACTTTTTAATTAGCCACTTTTTTAATCTTTCTTTCCAATTAGAACAGCTCCAACCATTGCGCTCAGGAATAAAATGCTGCTTATTTCAAATGGCACTACATAAGTGCTGAATAATTCTTTTCCAAGATTTTTGATAAGGCCTATACCTCCGGTTGCTACTTCTGCTGTCTGTTGCTTGATCTCGGTATCTTTTAATGCCGCGACGAGCACCAGTAACAAACATCCTCCCGCCACAACGCCGGCCAGTTTGACCCATCGGTTCTTTTTTGGCTCGGCAGTATGATTAAGGTTCATGAGCATGATCACGAAGAGGAACAGTACCATGATAGCACCAGCGTAAACAATGATGTTTACGATAGCGAGGAATTGTGCATTCAGCAAAATGTAATGGCCTGATATGGAGAAAAATGTAAGGATCAGCCATAATACGCTGTACACGGGGTTCTTGCTGGTGATCACCATCATTGCCCCGAACAATGCCATTACTGATAAAATCCAAAATAGTATTTGTGTAATCATCTTCTCTAAGCTGTTGGCTGAGCTGTATGCTTAAGCCATTCGTTTATTTAATCCGTTTAACAGATGCGTCTTATGCGTTGCCGCCTTTTTCGCCCAGTGCTTTCTTATAAGCTTCCGGGTTTTCTATCGGGTGTGGGATCAACAGGTCTTCTTTTTTATAGATAAAACCCTCGCGTCCGTAGTTTGAAGGCGCAAATGTTTGTGACAGATAAATGGCGTCTTTCGGGCAGGCTTCTTCACAATAGCCGCAGAAGATGCAACGCAGCATGTTGATCTCATACTTTGCCGCATATTTTTCTTCTTTGTACAGATGCTCCTCTCCCGCCTGCCGCTCTGCTGCTTCCATGGTTATGGCTTCAGCCGGGCACGCAACAGCGCAAAGTCCGCATGCAGTGCATTTCTCACGTCCTTCTTCATCGCGGTTCAGGATCTGAACACCACGAAACACCTTGGAGAATGTTCTTTTCTCCTCAGGATACTTGATCGTTGCTTTACGTTTGAACAGGTGACTGATCGTGATCATCATTCCCTTCAGGATATTCCAGAGGTATATCCTTTCCAGCAATGTCATCGGTTTACGATCTACCTGTTTAGCTCTTTGTGTCAGTTGCGTCATGTTGCAAATATAATTGCTAAGTATAGCTAAGTAAAAAGTCAAAATTAAAAATTAAAAAAGCTTGAACCGTGCAGGTCTCTACTATCTTAAGTCTCTATTTTTTGAACTTTTACTTTTTAATTTTTAATTATTTTTTCAGCCAGAGTACAATTGCCGCAGTCAAAATCATATTCAGCAATGCCAATGGGATCAATCTTGTCCAGCCCAGTTTCATCAGCTGGTCATAACGGAACCTCGGGATCGTCCATCGTATCCACATGAACACGAATACAAAGAAGAACGCTTTTGACAGCAATACGACGAATCCTATAATAGCAAGCAGGTTCTGGTTCAGTCCCCAGCTTGCTTCATTAACAAATGGAATATCATACCCACCAAAGTACAGGGATGCCATTACGACGCCGCTGATGAACATGTTGATGTATTCAGCGAACAGGTAGAAGCCTAACTTCATGGATGAATATTCCTGGTGGTAACCGAAGTTCAATTCGTTTTCCGCTTCAGGCAGATCGAATGGTGTACGGTTACATTCAGCCAGTGCACAGATAAAAAAGATCAGGAATCCCAGTGGCTGATAGATGATATGCCAGCCATTCTCCAACTGGTTAGCCACAATGGAACTCATGCGGAGATCTCCCACCAGCATCAATACGGCAATCAGGGCAAGGCCCATCGGCAGTTCATAAGATACCATTTGAGAAGCACCCCGGATAGCTGCGAGCAGAGAGAATTTATTATTTGAAGCCCAGCCACCGATCATGATACCATATACACCCAGACTCACGACACCGAATACAAACAGGATCCCAATATTCACATCTGCTACCTGCAGATCGATATTGCGATCAAACAAATGCAGCGGCGTACTCCAGGGAATAACCGCGCTTGTAAGAAGTGCGGTGATCATTGCCAGCGCAGGCCCGAGAATGAACAGGAATTTAGAAGAAACCAATGGGATGATCTCTTCCTTAAAGAACAACTTACCGCCATCGGCAAGAGGTTGGAACAATCCAAAAGGTCCTGCACGGTTCGGACCAATACGATCCTGCAGCCATGCGGCCACCTTGCGCTCGCCCCAGGTTGCGTACATGGCCACCACCATCGAGAGTGAAACGATCAAGCCGACGAGTAGTAACTTTTCAAGAATCAAATAGAATAACTCCATGTCTGCTTATTGTTCTTTTGTTTTAGTAAAAGTTGCACCAGTTGCCGGACCAGGCAATAAGCTCAGGTCTACTTTCGGGTCATTCACATCACTTACATCATGAATATCCATCAACATTTTCGGATTACGTCCCCCCATCAGCTCTGGCAGGAACTCAGCAGGTTTTTGTGCGCCTACGTAATGATTTGTTGAGATAACAGAATGACGGTTGATGTTTGCCGGGCCTTCGATCGTCCAGTCGCTCATCTTCTTTTTATCGAAGCGGCAGGTATTGCAGATCCATCCTGGTTTGCCATCATAGCTTTCCACTTCACCCCATTCGTCTTTTCTTGCTGTTACGCGCAA
The DNA here is from genome assembly GCF_022012415.1 of Terrimonas ginsenosidimutans. Lineage (GTDB taxonomy): Bacteria > Bacteroidota > Bacteroidia > Chitinophagales > Chitinophagaceae > Terrimonas_A > Terrimonas_A ginsenosidimutans. Next base: position 38,542 of record NZ_JAKLTR010000013.1, on the reverse strand, counting down.
CACTTCATCGCCACGGTTCCAAATGGTCACTTTACCACAGCATTTATCGCAGTTACGATGTGCTGAAACCGGTTTGGTAAACCAGACCCTGTTCTTGAAGCGGAAGGTTTTATCAGTCAATGCGCCTACAGGGCAAACATCGATCATGTTTCCGCTGAAGTCGTTGGAGATCGCTTTTGATATATAGGTAGAGATCTCTGCGTGATCACCACGATCCAGGACACCATGCACGCGGTTATCAGTCAGCTGTGCTGCCACGTATGTACAACGATAGCAAAGGATGCATCGTGTCATATGCAGCTGGATGTATGGTCCGATATCTTCTTTCTCAAATGTGCGGCGGGAGAATTCGTAGCGTGTACCTTCCTTTCCGTGCTCATATCCGAGATCCTGGAGGTGACATTCACCAGCCTGGTCACAGATCGGGCAGTCCAATGGATGGTTCAGGAGGAGAAATTCAACCACACCTGCGCGCGCTTCAGGAACTTTTGCACTGGTGATATTCTTCACTTCCATTCCGTCCATCACCGTAGTGCGGCAGCTTGCGACAAGCTTAGGCATCGGGCGTGGATCTTTCTCTGAACCTTTGCTCACCTCTACAAGGCAGGTACGGCATTTACCGCCACTTCCCTGCAATTTGCTATAGAAGCACATAGCAGGAGGCGTGACATCACCACCGATCTTGCGGGCCGCCATGAGGATGGTCGTTCCCGGCTCCACTTCAACAGTGATGTTGTCTATCGTAACCTTGAATAATTGTTGTTCGTCAGCCATTATGTTAATTCAAAAGTCAAAATTAAAAATTAAAAAATCTTAGAGCCGCGAACTAATAATGATCCGGGCAATGATTTTTGATATTTCATCCGCTTCTTTGATAAGCGATTCAATCACTTCTTTATCGATCAGATCTATTGTATCCCTTATCAGACATAACCAATAAATCGTTTCATTAGCTGATTTCAATGCTATCGAGAAAAAGTTTCTCCAATCTTTCCGGGAAGTTCCTGCTTTACCTTCAATAACGTTAGCTCCTATTGAAGTGGCACTCCTGATCAGCTAATCAAATAAAGAACTATATACATGGTTATATCTGCAAGACTTTACAAACAGTATAACTTCTTTTGAAAAGTAAAAACAACGATGACTTATTTTATACGGTTTTTTATTCTCTGCCTCCTGTTCACTCTTCACGTCTGCCATATTTTTAATTTTTACTTTTTAATTTTTAACTCACACAGTGGCCGCTATCTCCAGCGGATCCGCATAATGCGCAAGCCCGTAATTCCGCTTCACTGCTTCATCCGGATTCAACACGTGCCATTCAAACTCATCCCTGAAGTGACGGATCGCTGCCGCCACCGGCCATGCAGCTGCATCACCTAAAGGACAAATTGTATTTCCTTCGATCTTGCGCTGGATATCCCAAAGCAGATCGATATCACTCATCTTGCCCTGGCCTTTCTCCAAACGCAGCAATAATTTCTCCATCCACCCTGTTCCTTCACGGCATGGCGAACATTGTCCGCAGCTTTCATGACGGTAGAAACGCGCAAGTGTATATGTATTCTTAACTACGCACTGATCTTCGTCGAGTACGATGAAACCACCAGACCCCATCATGGTACCGGTCGCAAAACCGCCATCACTCAGGCTTTCATAGTTCATCATACGTGTTTCGCCTTTTGCTGTTTTCAGCAGGAGGTTGGCAGGAAGAATAGGAACAGATGAACCACCCGGGATACAGGCTTTCAATCTTTTTCCATTTGGAATACCGCCACAATATTCATCGCTGTAAATGAACTCTTCCACACTGATGGTCATATCGATCTCGTATACACCCGGCTTGTTTATATTGCCGCAGGCAGAGATCAGCTTCGTACCGGTTGACTTACCCACACCGATCTTCGCATATTCATCACCACCTTCATTGATGATAGGAACAACCGCACAAATGGTTTCAACGTTATTCACTACCGTTGGACGATCCCATACACCTTTGATCGCAGGGAACGGAGGCTTGATACGCGGGTTACCTCTTTTACCTTCCAGGGATTCGATCAACGCTGTCTCTTCACCACAGATATAGGCACCGGCACCACGATGTACATAGATCTCACAATCAAAACCGGTTCCCAGTATATTCTTACCCAGGAATCCATTGCTGCGTGCCTCTTCGATAGCCTGTTCAAGGATATCGACTATCCACCAGTATTCCCCGCGGATATAGATATAGGAGTTATTGCTGCCTAATGCAAAGGAAGCAACGATCATTCCTTCGATCAGGATATGCGGAAGGAACTCCATCAGGTAACGGTCTTTGAATGTGCCTGGCTCTGATTCATCTGCATTCACCACCAGGTGACGGGGAACTCCTTCTGGCTTTGCCAGGAAGCTCCACTTCATGCCTGCAGGGAAACCCGCACCACCCCGGCCACGGAGGCCTGCCTTCTTCACTTCTTCAGTAACGGCATCAGGAGCCATCGACTTCAATGCTTTTTCCACTGAGCGATAGCCACCTTCACGACGGTATACATCAAAATACCTGATGTTCTCTACGTGTGCTTTTTCCAGTAATAATTTTCTTCCCATCTGAAAAAATTCAAAAGTCAAAAGTAAAAATTAAAAAAGCCCTGCTATCCGCATTTTCTTTTTTAACTGGTACTTCCCTTTATTTGATTTATGTTTTTCAAAAGCAATAAAGTAATCACTACTTGAAGTTTTTTACTTTTTACTTTTTAATTTTTACTTTTTAATTATTTGTCGCTGCTGATTTCCGGCACTCTTCAATGATCTCATCCACACGTTGCGGTGTCAAATGTTCTTTGTAATGTTTACCCATCTGCATCATCGGAGCATAACCGCATGCGCCAAGACATTCTACAGCTTTTAATGTGAACATACCGTCTTCAGTAGTCTGACCAGGTTTGATACCCAGTTTCTGACCGATATAAGACACGATATCATCAGCGCCGCGAACCATACATGGACCTGTCTGGCAGACTTCAAACATGTAGCGGCCGACCGGTTTCAGGTTGAACATGCTATAGAATGTAGCTACTTCATACACCTCGATCGGGGAGAGTTTCAGGATCGAAGCCACATAATCCATTACGGGAACATCCAGCCACCCACCGAACTCCTGTTGTGCCAAATGAAGTACAGGTATCAGCGCACTCTTTTGTCTTCCTTCCGGATACCGTGCGACGATCTTTTCTACTTCTTTTAGTTTATTATCTGAAAACTGTATCATAAACAAAGTAAAAATTAAAAAGCACCCCGCTTAACAATTGTCAGCACATTCAAGTCAAAAGCGGGGTTACTTTTGACTTTTTACTTTTTTACGCGTCCATTTCTCCTGCGATCAGGTTTAAACTACTCATCACAATGATCGCATCGCTAAGCATAGCACCTTTTGTCAGTTCTTCGAAAGCCTGGTAATAGATAAAGCAAGGCCTGCGGAAATGAAGACGGTAAGGCGTTCTTCCGCCGTCACTGACAAAATAAAAACCTAATTCACCATTTCCTCCCTCGACAGCATTGTATACTTCACCTGCCGGCATGTTGATCTCACCCATAATGATCTTGAAATGCCAGATCAGCGCTTCCATTTTTGTATATACATCTTTCTTTTCAGGAAGATAATACTCCGGAACATCTGCGTGATATACGTCTGCTTCAGCGCCTTTGAAATCCTGTAATTTTTGCATCGCCTGTTTGATGATGCTCATAGACTGCCACATCTCCTGGTTACGTACAAGGAAGCGATCATAACAATCACCTGTTGTACCAACAGGAATATCGAATTGAAAATCTTCGTAGCTGCTGTATGGGCTGTGGATACGTACATCGTAGTCAACACCTGCTGCGCGCAGATTTGGACCGGTGAATCCATAATTCAATGCACGTTCTGCACTGATCGCACCGGCACCAATGGTACGTTCCATAAAGATCCTGTTACGGTTGAACAGGTTCTCAAATTCAGTCAATACTCTTGGATATTCGTCCAGGAACTTCTGGATCTTGGTAAAAGCGATATCGTTGAAGTTCCTTTCGAAACCACCGATACGGCCAATATTTGTAGTCAACCTTGAACCGCAGATCTCTTCGTAGATCTCGTAGATCAGTTCTCGGTATTGCATTACATAAAGGAAGCCAGTGAATGCTCCGCTATCCACGCCAACGATTGAGTTACAGATCAGGTGATCAGAGATCCTGGCCAGCTCCATGATGATCACGCGGAGATAATCGACACGCTTAGGAGTTTTTACTCCAAGCAGCTTCTCGCAGGTAAGATGCCATCCCATATTGTTGATAGGTGATGAACAATAGTTCAACCTGTCTGTCAATGGAGTGATCTGGTAAAGGTTTCTGCGTTCAGCAATCTTTTCAAATGCCCGGTGGATATAGCCGATGGTCTGTTCGGTAGACACAATACGTTCGCCGTCGAGCTCAAGTATATTCTGCATCACACCATGCGTTGCCGGGTGCGTTGGCCCCAGGTTCAGCGTGGTGGTAGTTTTCTCAATGCTTCCTTCCGGTAATTTTATATGTTGTTCTGACATGTGCTGCGCAAATTAAAAAGTCAAAAGTAAAAATTTAAAAACCCGATACAATAACCGTTGCCAGATCAGATGTCTCTATTTTTTACTTTTTAATTTTTACTTTATATGATTTCTTCTCCTACGTTGTCCTTATCTGATTCGATGATCGTTCCTTGTTCTGTCTTCTCTGTACCAAATCCCATTGATCCGCCACGGCCGAACATTTCATCGTCTTTATCAACCCTTGTCTGGTCTTCAAGCGGAAACTCTTTCCGCATCGGGAAATATTCCATTTCATCTACGTTCAGGATGCGTTTCAGGTTAGGGTGACCTACGAAGTTGACCCCGTAGAAATCATATGTTTCCCTTTCCATCCAGTTAGCTGCAGAAAATAATGCTGTTGCCGTGTAGACATCCGGCTTTGCAACAGGCGTAAATACCTTGAAGCGGAGGCGTATGTTATCTACCAGGTTATGCAGGTGATACACTACCGCCAGTTCACGGCCGGGCTGATCAGGATAATGAACAGCGCAGAGATCGGTCATGAAACGGAATTTCAATTCTGAATCATCATAGAGGAATTGAAGCACTTTCAGGTTGAGATCTTTCGGCGCTTCAAAGGTGAGCATGCCGTAAGTTTCTTCAAATCCGCTGACTTCTGTGTCGAATTTCTCTATTAACCGTTGTTTGATATGTTCGTTGGTCAATGCCATAAAGTCAAAAAAATTAAAGCCAAAAGCATAACACTTTTGACCTTTCGATGCTATTGAATACCGTAACTTTCGAGTAAGGCTTTATACTGATCACTGTTTCTTCTTCTCAGGCTTTCTTTTCCTACGAGGTCCTGGATACGCATAACGCCGTCGATGATCGCTTCCGGGCGTGGAGGACATCCGGGCACGTAAACGTCCACAGGCACAACCTGGTCGATTCCCTGCAATACGCTGTACGTATCAAATACTCCGCCGCTTGACGCGCAGGCTCCTACAGCGATCACCCAACGGGGCTCCGCCATCTGGAGATAAACCTGTTTTACCACGGGGCCCATTTTCTTTGCGATCGTCCCCATCACCATCAACAGGTCGCACTGACGGGGTGAGAATCCTACACGTTCGCTACCGAAGCGCGCAAGATCATAGTGAGCAGCCATGGTTGCCATGAACTCAATGCCGCAGCACGAAGTTGCAAAAGGCAACGGCCAGATTGAATTTTTACGGGCAAGACCGATCACACTATTTAAAGAAGTGGCGAAAAAACCTTCACCCTGGTGGCCTGCAGGCATTTCAGCCATGCTGATATCGCTTACAAGCTTCTTTTCGTTTACGTTATATGATACTGGACGTGACATAGTTACACAAATTAAAAACGCGAATTCCGCGAATTGATCATTCTGCGGATCAGCGAATTACGCAATTAAGCAATGCGCGAAGTATGTTGATCATGAATCATGCAGAAGACTGGCAATCTCAGGAACTACATAAACCGCGAGTTAACACTATAACAGGTACAACAATCCTGCCCTCATGGCTGTCCGGGCAAACCAGTTTGCCGGATGCCCGGTTAATCTTCCCACTTCAAAGCACCTTTTTTGATAATATAAGTGAAACCGCAGAGGAAGAACCCTACAAACATCAGTACTGCCCAGAAGCCGCTCCAACCTAATTCTTTGAAGTTCACGGCATAAGGGTAGAAGAAGATCACTTCTACATCAAAAAGAACAAATAAAATAGCAGTGAGAAAGTATTTGATAGCCATAGGCTGCCGCGCATCACCGTGCGACTCAATACCACTGGCAAAGTTTTGAAGTTTGTCACTTGTTTTTCGCTTTGGTCCAAGCAGGTGTGTGGCAACCATAAGTACGGAAACCAGGCCAACGGCGAATATTAACTGAATAGCAACCGGCAGATAGGAGCCGGCTTCAGCTGTGGATGGATTAATCTGGAGGAGATGGATCATAATTTCTAAGCCTCGGGCAAAAATAAGGTAGCAACATCAATAATCCTACATTAATTGTGGATAAGAAGGTTTTAAGAGAGGTCGACCAGCTTGTCAATCGCACCTGGAGAGGTGCCGGGGAATAAAAAAAGCCCCTATGAGAGGGGCTTTTTAAAATATTATCTTTCTGTTATCCGGCGCTTGTCTCCCGTTTACCGGAATCAGTTTTACCAGAGGAACCTGTTCTTGGCTGAGTGGATGGAGCTCTTTGGCTACCCGATTTCTCCAACTGCTGTTTGATGCTCAGCAAACTTTGGTTCGCCGGATCCAGTACCAGCATTTTGTTTACAAACTCCAGGGCTTTAGCACCGTCTTTTGCAACGTTAGCATAATATTCTACCAGGAAACCAGCAGCACTGAGGAATTGTTTTTTGTACTTCGCTGTATCTTTCTCTGCGAATTCAACAAGTCTCAATGCGTCAGGAACTGCAATGCTATCTTTTTTGGTGGAATCGATCACACGTGCATTATTGAATTTCCATTCCCAACCGTACACTTCGTCAGGATATTTCTCTGTGAACTTCACGAATGCGGCGTATGATTTGGCATTAGCACCACCGAAGTAATATGCACGACCAACGTCAAACATTTCGTTGATAGTTGCTTTAGGTTTCAGGTCAACAAGCATGCTTGCCAGGTCACCCTCTTTTTCACGAAGGAATTTTTTATCGGGAGCCAGCGCTTTTGTTCTGAACACTTCAGCACCTCTTTTCAGCAATTCGATCTTATTTTCAAGGATCGTATCAGCTTCCACACCTGCTTTGTAAAAAGCAAACAAAGAATCTTCCATACCCGGAATTACTGAATAGATATCCGCTTTCAGTCGGTAGTCATTTGCATTCAGTTCTTCGCGTGGCGCTTTTGCAAACAGCAGATCGATGTATTGTTTTGCAGGCGTAGTGTCTTTTTTCTGAACATACGCATCAGCGATCAGACGGTAAACGATCGGCTTGGTTTTATCACCAGCCTGGGAGATCAGGTTTTTCGCCTCTGCGATAGCCTGGTCAAATTCTTTCTTCGCCCATTTTGTCTGAATAGCAAGGTATGCGTTCTGTGGATCAGGATCTGTATTTTGTATAAACTTTGCAGCATCCAGTTCCGCAGCTGCGAAATCTTTTTTCACCAACAGCTTGTAGTAATACAGGTCATAATATGCAGGAGCGAACTTTGGATCTTTTGCTACCGCATCATTCAGGTATTGCTCATACAATTCCCAGTTGCGCTGAGAATAGAACAGTTGTGCAAGACGATAGTAAGGTGCGCCGAAAGCAGGATTGATCTCCGTTGCTTTTCTATAATTTTCAAACGCTTTTCCACCGCCTTCGCCCGGACGAGCTTTGCGGTAAGCGTTACCAAGGTTCAGGTAGATCTCTGCATTCTTCTGATCGCGCGCTGCCGCTGCTTCCAGTTTCTCGATTGCATAATTGATATCACCTTTTTTCTCTTTGTCAGTATATACTTCTGTGATCGCACGACCAACTGCATTGAGGATAGCAGGATCGTCACCTTTTTTACCGCGGGACATCACGATAGCAGATTCGAATCGCTGGCGGGCTTCACTGACCTTGTTTTCGATCAGTTCAACATGGCCTTTACCCACGATTACCAGAGGAGCGTTTGCGCTCGCCAGTAATGCTTTGTCGTATACATCATTGGCCGCTTTGATATTGTTCGTTTCGATGAAGGTCTGACCCAACCAGTAGATGGCTTCAAGATTGTTAGGATTTGACGCGACAAGCTTTTCAAAAGTAGATTGTGCACTCTTGAAACGTTCTGCGTAAACATCATTAATGCCATCCTGCAGTGACTGCGCCATACCAACACCACTGAACGCCAGCAATGCCGTCACCAAAAATGCGATTGAAAATTTCTTCATGTTACTTTTCGCTTTTTTTTAAGAGTTGTAAATATAACTACTTTGTTCATTCATCCCTGAGTTGCACAGGCCGGAGCGTAAATTTTTTCTGTGTCGGAACCAGGTATGCTCTTCTGAAAATCAGCTGCCCGATCTGACCGCTCATAAAGTCCGCAAATCCGTTTCCAAGGCCTTTGTGCTTCTCTTTCAGTATGTATACCAAATCACGTACCATTGGGTACCTTTTCATGTAAATATTTAGCTGCACGGGCAAAACATAACTTCCCTCCGTATCTGTGCTTTCTAACTGCGCTATTCTGACCTTCTTAAGAAAGCTAAGTTGATTTCCATCATCTTTATTCCCGATCCAGCTTACGCCGATAAACCCTACAGCATCAGGATGTGTTGCCACATAATTGATCACTTCTTCACTTGTAGATGCAGCCATCGCTTTGGGCGTCAGTGCTTCGTCATGCAATACAGAATCGACGATGAACCGTACCGTGCTGGTTGCCTGTACTCCGTCAAAAACGGGGATTAAATTTTTCTTAAATTTCCCCGTCAGCACTGCTTTCAGCTCATTCATCGTAAATAACGAATCAGGCGCTCCGGGATGAACGATCACAGCAACAGCATCTCTTGCAACCGTTAACTGTACCGGCCCTACCAGCAATGAGTCTGTCAGAAATTTTTCTTCGGCAGGACTTGCTTTTCTTGTCGCAATGATCATCCGGATACTGTCATTCAACAGGTCTTTAAGACATTCCGCTTCCGGTTTATACTGGACGGCAATCGTTGTCCCCGGGTTATTGGATTCATACACCGCAACCTGTGCGTCCACTACTGGTTTGAAAGATTCATCAGCACTGATAATGATCCTTCCCCTCTTTTCTGTATCCGTCAGTTTTGCTCGCTTTTCCTGGTATGATTCGCATCCTGCAAACAACACACAGGATAAGACAAGCGCAGTAAAGAAAACGAAGCTTCTATACCCTTTCATTTAAAATAGTTTTTCTTATACCCCCGGTATATCCTCCAGCTTCCATATGCAAAGAACATGACACCAGCCACCTTATCCCAAACATCGGGTTTGAAACGTTCATTGAATGCGATATCAAACTGATCTCTGAAGAAAAGGAACACACCAAAAAACAGGATCACCGCTCCGATGCCGTAGTCGAATACTGCGCGCATGGAAGATACCTGTTTTTTCCTCTTCTTTTCATATTCTTCAATCATGTATGTTGTTTTCGGAACGGGCAAATTATTGATTTTTTGAGTTTTTCACGATTAAATATTGAGATGCAAAGGGAGGGAGTTTTCCATAACGATTGTTAGTATAGTTGCCCATTGATCGTTCAGGGTTGACCGGCCACCGTTGACCAGACAATAGCCATTTTCTCAGAATTGTTCATTTCGCTCCGTTAAGAATCGAAAACCGGGGACAGGGACAACGATGAACGGTCAGCGGACAACGGTCAGTGAGCCCTATCTTTGCCCCATGAAAATCCTAATGGTATGCCTCGGAAACATCTGCCGCAGTCCGCTGGCAGAAGGTATTCTGCAGGATAAGGCCTTTAAGGCGGGGCTCAACTGGAGTGTTGAAAGCGCCGGTACGAATGGGTATCATAACGGCGAGGCGCCCCATCATCTTTCTCAAAAAGTGGCGAAGCTCAATGGCCTTGATATCTGCAGCCAGCGCTCACGCAAGCTTACACCGGATGATTTCGATGTGTACGACCGCATCTATGCCCTTGCCGGAGACGTGAAAAGCGAGATCAGACGCATTGCCAGGGGAAAATATGATGCGTCAAAGGTAGAACTGCTCATGAATGAATTGCATCCGGGCAGCGATATGGATGTGCCGGATCCATGGTATGGTACAGAGCCGGGCTATCATGATGTCTATAAAATGATCGCAGATGCCTGCGATGTGATCATCGAAAAATACGCTAACATTTCCGTGAACAACGGAGTCAATTCTCAATAAAATAATGGCAAAACCAACTGTCAGCTTACCACAGGGGACCCGCGATTTTGGTCCTGACACTGTTCGCAAACGTCAATATATCTTCTCAACCATACGCTCCGTGTTTGAACTCTACGGCTTCCAGCCATTGGAAACACCTGCCATGGAAAACCTCGAAACCCTGATGGGGAAATATGGAGAAGAAGGTGATAAACTTATTTTCAAGATCCTGAATAACGGGGTTGACAATAAAAACAAAGAACAACTTTTTCGGGATGGGTTTGAAAAGATCCTCCAGGGCAAGAACACAAAAGACATTACCGAAAGAGCGCTGAGGTATGATCTCACCATTCCTTTTGCGCGTTACGTGGCGATGAACCAGGGCCAGCTTAGTTTTCCGTTCAAACGTTACCAGATCCAGCCGGTATGGCGGGCGGATAAGCCACAACGGGGGCGTTACCGGGAATTCTACCAGTGCGACGCGGATGTGGTTGGCAGCACCTCTCTTCTTAATGAAGTTGAACTCACTATTTTATATGCTGAAACCTTCAAACGTCTTGGCGTTCCGGTTGAGATCAAGCTCAATAACAGGAAAATACTGGCAGCCCTTGCTGAAGTCTGCGGAGGTGTCGAAAAGATGATCGATATAACCGTGGCAATTGATAAACTGGACAAGATCGGGATCGAGAAAGTTGAGGGAGAGTTAGAGCAGCGGGGCCTTGATGCTGATCAGATCGCAACTATCCGCAAGTACCTTCAGGTAACCGGATCGAATGAAGAAAGGATCGGGCAGATCAAAGCGCTGCTTGGCAGCACCACTTCCGGAGCGGCAGGAATCAGCGAATTGGAATTTATCCTCGGCTATTTCGATCAGTTGGACAGGCCGCCGGTTGCCGTTGACTTTACACTTGCCCGTGGCCTCAACTATTATACAGGCACTATTTTCGAGGTCAAAGCCCTCGGCGCGAATATGGGCAGCATCGGCGGCGGCGGCCGTTATGATGACCTGACCGGCCTTTTCGGCGTACCGGGCATTCCCGGCGTGGGGATTTCCTTTGGGGTTGACAGGATTTATGATGTAATGGACGAACTGAACCTGTTCCCTCCGGACGTACAGGTCGGCAGCCAGGCCCTGTTCTTTAACCTGGGAGATGCTGAGGGCCGGAAGGCATTCAGCCTGTTGCAGCATCTGCGTAATGCCGGTGTCAGGGCAGAACTGTTTCATGAGAACACCAAATTCGACAAGCAATTCAAATACGCGGAAAAGAAGAATATACCGTTTGTGATTATTATCGGCAGTAAGGAACTAGCCGAAAACAACTGTGTAATCAAGGATTTGCGCACTGGCGAACAAAAATCAGTATCATTAGATGAACTGGTGAATTTTTCTTTTCTTTAGACTCCAAAAATCAATGACCCAATCATGATGAAACGTAACCCTCTATTGCTTGCGCTTGCCGCAGCAATAATCCTTTTTGCCGCTTCCTGTAAAAAAGGTGGCAAAACAGGCCTGCTTGTCCCGAAAGAAGCCGCTGTGGTGATCTACTTCAACGCTGGCTCCCTTTCTTCCAAACTCAGCTGGGCTGAGATCAAACAAAGTGAATGGTTCAAAGAACTGCAGAAAGAAACTTCTGACTCACTTGCCCGTAAGCTGATGAATGACCCTGCCGTTTCCGGTCTTGATACAGACAAAGGTTTTTGCTTCTTTATGGCACCAAGAGGCCGTGGTGCATACGTTTCTTTCCAGGGCTCAATAAAAGATCAGGCTGCATTTGAAGCGATGGTAAGATCTTCAGGCGAAGCAGGCGCTCCAAAGAAGTCGGGCGATCTGAACGTACTCGAGTCTGAGGGTGCCATTCTTACATGGAATGCCTCTACGTTCGTGATCATTGCCGACGCACCGGTCAGTGGCGCAAACAACCCGGGCGCCCAACGCTTCTCTAACGACAGTCTCACGCTGTTCGCAAAAAACACCTACGCATTAAAAGGAAAAGCATTGCTTGATGAAGACTCAAGGTTTGCTGACCTGATCAAAAGCAAAGGCGATATGCATATGTGGCTTAGCGTATCCAACCTTTACAGCAGTGCTGGCATGGGTATGGAAATGATGACGAACATGCTTAAGTTAAGTACCCTGACAGAAGGAAACATCGGTACAGCTACGTTGAGCTTCGATGAAGGCAAGATCAATTTTGACGGCAAACAATACTATGGTAAAGAGCTGACCAAGCTACTCTCAAAATACAGTTCAAAAGGGATCGGCGATGAACTGACCGGGAGACTGCCCGCAGGAGATGTACTCGTGGCAGGTGCTTACAGCTACCCTATGGGAGTGATCATGGATATTGTTAAACTCGTTGGCGCTGATGGCCTGGCAAACATGTTCCTCGGACAGAAAGGCATTACCCTTGATGATATAGGAAAAGCCTTCAAAGGCGAAATGGCATTTGCTGTTACTGATGTTGAGCAGCGTATTGACACCGTTAAATACGAAGGCTATGATGGCAAAACACAAAGCTATGCGACGACCAAAACCGACCCTACTTATGTATTCGGAGCAGCTATTGACGATCAAAAATCATTTGATAAACTGTACAACATCTTTGGCGAAGAGATCAAGAAGGTTCCATCAACCGCAGGAACAGTAAAAACTGAAAAAGGCTGGTTGCTGATCTCCAACTCAAATGATGTAACTGCGTCCTTCTATGCTGGCAATAATAAACCTGCTTACGCAGATAAGATCCAAGGTCACCAGTTTGGTGTTTTCTTCAACCTGCAGAAATTGTTCAGTGTAATATCAACAGACGTAAGAGACAGCACTGGCGTCAAAATTCTTGAAGAATCAAGAAAAACATGGCAGGACGTTGTGATGAGTGCTGACTACAAAGGCGGTGAAGGCGAATTCCATTTTGAGGTGAATCTGCTGGATAAAGGCACTAATAGTCTTAAACAGATGAACCAATATGCGGAAAAGCTTAATGCCATCCGACTGCAGGAGCGCAGCCGCTGGAACGAAGTAACGGTAGATTCTGCATCAACAGAAGCTCCACCAAAAGCATTTAATTAATCATTTCAATAACAGGATTGTTCGTTGTGCGATGTTTTATTGAGCATCGGGCAACGAACAATTTTTTTAAAGACCATTTATAAAAACGTCACATGCAATTAGCGATAAGCAAATTACTTCCGACGTATTTTGAGAAAAGCCGCTCCGAAACTTCAGAGATCTGGGGTAAAGATCTCCTATGGAAAAAAGGAGAGATGATCAAGATCGTCGCACCATCCGGCAGCGGCAAATCATCACTGATCAATTTTCTGTATGGAATGCGGAAAGACTATGAAGGCAACATCCGTTACGACCAACACGATCTTGATAAGACAGATGCGGAATCTCTCGCCTCGTTAAGAAAGGATCATATAAGTATTGTGTTTCAGGATCTGCGGTTATTTCCTCACCAGACCGTCCAGGAAAATCTGGAGATCAAACGACAATTGAATCCATATCATCCGAAAGAGAAGATCGCCGAAATGGCAGAACGCCTCGGTATCGGAAAGAAATTACCGTCTTTAGCAAGGACATGTTCTTATGGAGAACAGCAACGTGTGGCAATCATTCGCGCATTGATGCAGCCGTTCGATTTCCTGTTACTGGATGAGCCTTTCAGTCATTTGGACAACAGGAATTCCGAGCTCGCGATGCAATTGATGCTGGAAGAAACAAGAGCCCGTCAGGCTTCGATCGTATTTGCAGATCTTGAACGGATAGAATTCTTCCCATTTACCAGTCTTTATCACTTATAATCTTTTATTGTGGCTGTATCATTTAAACCGATAAAACCATTGCTGCAAACAGGGACCAATTCTGCGTCAAGATGGTTTTCCTATGCAGGTCTTGGTATAGGGGTGCTGCTGTTGCTTTGTTCAATACAAATGTTCATCAACATTCAACGCTTACTTAAAGAAGGAAGTATCCGTAAAGATGGGTTCGATTATATTTCGATCACAAAATCTGTGACGAATGAAACGATGGGAACGCCTGATAAGAATCAGTTCAGTGACAAAGACCTTGCTGAATTGCGCGCACAACCTTTTATAACCGGCGTATCTCCCCTTCTTCCCAACGATTTCCGTGTAACACTGGGAGCCGGCAGTGTTCTCGCATTCAATACAGACATGTTTCTTGAAACGTTGGATGACGACTTTATTGATACACTTCCCCCTACTTTCAAATGGCAGGAAGGTGAAACCAATATACCGCTCATTCTATCCTCTGACTTTTTTGAAATATATAATGTCTTCGCGCCCGGGCAGGGTCTCCCACAGATCTCAAGAGAAACGGCTATGGGTATTCCTGTTCAGATCACCTGCGAAGGGAATGGAGTGTCTGAGGTGTTCATCGGGAAGATCGTAGCATTCAGTGATCGGGTAAATTCTGTACTTGTTCCCAAGAATTTCCTTGTTTGGTCAAACAGGAAGTTCGGCAAGGGACAGGAAGTAAAGGCTTCCAGGATCTTTGTTAAAACAAAAGATGCGAACAGTACTGAATTGCTGCAATTTGTAGACAGCAAGAAGTACAGTCTTAATAAAGACAAAACGCTGCTGGGTAGAAATAAGATGGTGATACAGGGGATATTCAGCGGGCTGGGGATCTTTGGGCTGCTGGTCGTTCTGCTGGCATTGATGTTGTTCTCTTTCTATTTGCAACTGGTGATTGCAAGAAGCAAGGACAGTTTACAATTATTGCTGACGCTTGGTTATTCTCCACGCTGGCTTAGCACGAAGGTGTCTGCCTTATTTATTCCAGTGTATGCGACAGTAGTAATTGCCGCGGTGCTTGTGACACAATTAATGCAATGGTCGTTTCATCATTTTGTGATGTACGATCGACCGGAGTTGTCTTCAGTGCTTCATTGGTCGGTTCTTTGTGTGGCGTTTTTGCTGATACTGCTTTCTGTATTTACCAATAACCGGCTTGTGAGATCATTGCTGTACAAGCTGCATAACAACTAAGAACTGCCGGACCGACCATATACATAATAAAAGAGAAAAGGTTATCCGATTGGATAACCTTTTCTCTTTTATTGAAGACTGGAATTAACGTTGATCGATAGCCAGACCGACTCTTGCGTAGTTCGGATTTGGCCTTAACGAACCTGTCGAATCCAGTTGGATTCCGAGGAATCTTGCTTCGGTTGCTGCCGTACCTGTATTCAGTACATTAACCTCGATAAAACCATACGAGCTATTAGCTGGAATGGTTACCGTACCCGGAAGCGCTGTAAAGTGAGTGCCTGCAGCGGCGCTTTGCAGATTCAGCGTAGCAGCAGCTCTGGTTGGAGTTTGGCCAGTCATTGTTGCGGCAAACGCAGCAGTTGGTGTCGGTGAAGTGGTGAACACTTTATAACCGATTGTTTGATCCTGGGGAGATTGCGGTCCAACCAGGTTAACCCTGATCCTTACGGTTCCGTTGAATCTTCTCAAAGTAGAGTCAGAAGCTGTAACCAGCGGACGTCCACCAAACGGGATTCTTGTAAGAATGGGATAAGTTGCTCCAGTTGCATTGGAGTTGAGTGGAGCAGCGTCAATTTCTACGACTGTCTCTCCTTTGAAAGTTTTATCCAATTGCTTTACGCATGAGCTTAAAACCAAAGGAATACCTATAAATAAAAGTACTTTTTTCATAATTCGTGTTTCATTCAATTTTTAATACCCGAAATTTTGAACCATGTTAGGGTTGCCATCTACTTCTCCTACAGGTATTCTGGGGAGCAGTCTGAAGTCGTTCGCTGGTAAAGTAACAGTAGGGTTCGACTTGGTGATGGTCAGGCCATATCTTTTCAGATCGTAGAAACGGTGTCCTTCGAATGCGAACTCCAGCATGCGTTGACGGAGGATCTCATCCAGCAATGGCTGACCCGCTAAAGGAGCGCCTGGAGTGTAACCAACGATCCTTGCAGTATAGATCGTGGTAAGATCAGCGTTAGCACCGACCTCGTTGCTAAGATGGTAGCGAGCTTCAGCTCTGTTCAGGTAAAGCTCAGGCCAGCGAAGTACAACTGTGTTATCCCAATTGGCAGAACCATTCTTACCCATCCATTTTGTGCACTCTATATAGTGACCGGAAGCATTCACGCCCCATTCGAACAGTCTGTTACGAACGTCACTACTAAAAGTCAAAGCAGGAAGAGGTGCTGATGCAGATAATAATACAGGATATCCCGCGATGCCAAGCTGGCTCAGCAGGAATCCGTTTGGTACGAGGTCACCCTGACCGGTTCTAACACCACCAACTGCACCTGGAGATGCAAGTGTAGTATGTGTTGCCGCGAGAGAGGTGTTTACACCAAGGTTTTCACCCAGGGTTGCAAACCAAACCTGGAAGATCCCTTCCGGATGGTCAGCAGCTCTCCAGCCGGTGATATAGTTAGCGGTAGTGGTCATCGTTCCGATACCACCTGTCAGTGTGATCGCAGCAGTTGCGAACGAATCTGCTCTCTGCCAGTTACCCTGATACAATGCTACGCGTGATCCGAGAGCCAGCGCAGCATGTTTGCTTGCATAGTTACGGCCTTTGTTCGCATTGCTCAACAGACCAACAGCAGCGTACAGATCATTCATGATCTGGTTGTAAACGTCAGCTGTTGCGGCGCGTGAAGGTCTGAACTCAGCAGCAGCAGCAGCTGAATTGAACCCCTGTAAAGTAAGCACGACGCCACCTTTATCCTGAGAAGGAACGGTGAATGTTGGAATGTATGCGTAGTTCTTTACAAGATCGAAGTAATACAGCGCCCGTAAAAATTTAAACTCACCCTCCCATCTCAGCTTTTCAGCATCTGTAGCATCTCCAACTCCGCCGATAGCTGCCAGTGTCAGGTTGATCTCATTGATCGCACCGTAGGAAGTAGTCCAGTTTGCCATGTTTGACAAAGACTGGTTTCGGTTTTCACCTAATAAACGTGAAGAACGTCCGTTTGCAAAAGCGATATCAGCCATCGCATCAGGAACAGAAAACATGTCACGGCCATACTGGCGTTCACTTTTTAAAACCGAGTATACTGAATTGAGTGAAGCTTCAATACCGCTCTTTGTTCTCAAAGCCAGATCCGCATCCAGCGATGTACGTGAAGGAATATCCAATTGCTTCTTGCAGGACTGAGCGAAAACTCCCGCAATAACGCTTAGCATTAATATCTTGACTCTCATTTTTGTCATGGTAATTTTTTTAACAATAAGTACTAGAATCTAACCTGTACACCAGCTGTAAAGTTTTTAGACACCGGAATGATACCGAAGTTGTCACCGGTAAATTCAGGATCGTAGCTTGGCCATTTAGATCTGGTCCAAAGGTTGATTGCCTGTACATATACTCTCACGCCATCCAGCGACAATTTTTTAACCTTACTTGCAGGCAGGTCATACCCAACTGTCAGTTGTTTCAGACGGATATAGTCTGTTCTGAACAGGTATCTTGTACCGCTACCCCAGCCTACGCTGTTGTAATCAGCCAGACCATTAAATGTACGTGGAGTAGCTACGATATCACCTGGATTCTGCCAGCGGTCATTGTAACCGGAAAGCAGTGTGTTCACTGTAGCTCCAGCCATACGCATCATTTGAGTGTACTGGCCATCTTGCCTAACACGACCAATCTCATACTGGAACATCGCGTCTACTGAGAATCCTTTATAAGAAAAAGTGTTATTCCATCCACCGAAGTATTCAGGGTAGATATTACCAACGATCTTTCTGTCAGCAGCAGTTGGGTTGTAAGTGATGTTACCATTGATATCATACCACATACCGCGACCAGTTGCAGGGTTAACACCAGCCCACTCTGAAGTAAAGAATGAACCAAGCGGGTAGCCTACGCGGATAGAGGCATCAGAAGGGAGTGATTCCAATCCGTCATACAGTTCAACCACTTTGTTCTTCTGCCATGCGATATTGAAAGAAGATCTCCATTTGAAGGCGCCTTTGAAAGGATCGATAGACACCATCAGCTCAAGACCCTTATTCTCGATCTTACCAAGGTTCTGTGTAATGCTGGAGAAACCTGTTGTGTTATAGAGTGCACGGCTCAGCAGGATGTCTTTGTTAAGCTTACGGTAAGCATCAACAGTGATCGTCAGTCTGTTTTCCAGTACGGTCAGATCAAGACCTACGTTATGCTCTTCCCTTGTTTCCCAGCTCAGATCGGGGTTACCTAACTGGCTTGGGAAGATACCAGAGGAGTTACCATAGATTCTCGTTGCACCATAAAGCTGTGCGTACAGAACGTTGCCGATCTGATCATTACCAGCCTGTCCGAAAGAGTATCTCAGTTTCAGATCATTGATAGCCGATACATTTCTCAGGAAAGACTCTTCTTTCGCATTCCATGCTACCTGCGCAGACTGGAAAATACCATATTTGTTGTTCAGGCCGAACCTGCTGGATGCATCTCTTCTGGCAGTATAGTTAAAGATATACTTGCTTCTGAAAGAGTAGCCAACTTTCGCGAACTGAGAGAATGTTGCACTTGCAGACCATGCACCGCTTACACCGGTTGGAGTAGATGCAGAGTTAAGGTATTGCAACATATAAGAAGGGAAGCCCTGACCGTCAGCCTGGAACCATTGGTTCTGGTCTCTGCGGTATTCGATACCTCCGAGCAAATTAATGTTATGGTCCTCTTTGAAAGTTTTGTTGTAGTTAACTGTGGCGTTGGTGATAAAGTTAGTATTCCAATCGCTCTGATCAGACAAACGACCGTTTACTGCAAAAGCATCGTTCACCCTTGGATCCTGATAACGGTGATCCTGGGTAAGACGGTAATCGATACCGGCCATACCTCTCAGCGTCAGCTCAGGAGTTACTTTGTATGTAAGAGCACTGTTACCTACCAGTTGATTGGTTCTTGTACTGTAGTTCACATACTCACCGATCGCCATGATGTTATGGTTAAATGTACCAACGATCGCCTGGCCAGACCCTGGCATACCATAATAGGTACCATCAGGGTTATAGATCGGGTTGATCGGTAGCATCATGCCGGCTGCATAAGCTGCGTTACCAAAACCAGTGTTACCAGTACTGTACGGCGCATTCTGGCCTGAAGTACTGATGCTAAGTGTATTGTCCAATGTAACTTTTGGGTTGATCTTAAAGCTGACTTTTGAAAGCAAAGACCCACGCTGGAAGTTGGTTGGAGCGATGAATGCATTGAATTTCTGATAAGAACCTGAGAGGTAGTAGCTCACATTCTGTGAACCTCCGTTGATAGACGCTTCCGCAGAGAAAATGTCTCCCTGACCGAAAACAGCATCCTGCCAGTCATAGGTAGGCAAGCTATCGATTTTTCCCTGAGTTGTGTTGGAAGGAAGACCGAGGTTACTCAATGCAGTCGTATGCGCACTTGCTGGAGTGGCGCCAGCATTGATCAACGCTTCCTTACGGAGTTCAAACCACTGTTGGGTAGTAAGAACTTCTATTCTTCCGAGCTCTTTTGTTTTACCTCCGTAAACGCTTACGTTGAATTTAGGCTTGCCTTGTTTACCACGTTTTGTAGTTACAAGTACAACACCGTTTGCAGCACGTGCTCCATAGATAGAAGCCGCCGCCGCATCTTTCAGTATCTCAATCGATTCGATATCATCAGTATTCAGGAAGTTAAGCGGGTTGTTCTGCGTGTTGATAGAACCAACGCTTGTATTGATCTGAACTCCGTCCACTACATATAATGGAACAGTTCCGGCATTGATAGAACCAACACCACGAATGATCACGCTTAATGAACCACCCGGGATACCGTTTGCAGAAGATACGATCACACCAGCTGCACGCCCCTGCATCGCCTGAGCAAAGTTCGGCATAGCCAGATTATCAATCTCAGAAGCACCGATACGGGAAATCGCAGAAGCAACATCCTTTTTACGGACCGTCTGATAGCCGGTTACAACCACTTCTTCAAGTGCTTTCTCGGCCTGTCTCATTGAAACGTTAATGGTAGAAGATGAGCCAATGTTCATTTCAGTCGGCTCCATGTCAACAGAAGAATAAACAAGAACAGTTCGGCCAGCAGGTACTGAGATCGAATAAACACCTTCGGCATTGGTAGTGGTACCGGTTAATGTTCCTTTTACTGTTACTGATACGTCGCGAAGTGGCGCGCCTTTGTCATCTGTCACTTTACCAGTGATAACCTTTTGTGCCCAGAGCTGACTGGCAAAAAGGATCACCGATAAAACGAGTACTAGTCGTTTCATCATGCAGTGTAGTTTATTTGGTTTAAATCTTTAGTTCGGTTACTAAATTGCGTGGCTTTTCTATTTCTTGGATTTAGGCGGCAAGCAGGGATAGTCCCATTAATTCTCTCATGTGGTTGACGTAAATAATCAGAGTTCCTTAACAATAGTTAAGAAGTGACTAAAATAGGTGAAATACCTTAACAAAAAAATAAAATGGAAATAATTTGAATTCCATTCGTCAAATTTTTTCAAAGATTATCGCAGCACCTTGGCCAACACCCACACACATAGTAGCGAGACCATATCTGATATCCGAACGCTGCATTTCATATAATAATGTTGTAGAAATTCTCACACCACTGCAACCTAAAGGGTGGCCCAATGCTATTGCTCCGCCGTTCACGTTCACTCTTTTTTCATCAAGCGATAACTCTCGCATACAAGCAATCGTTTGCGAAGCAAACGCTTCGTTCAACTCGATCAAGCCTATCTGATCAATACCAATATTTGCGCGTTGCAATGCCTTCTTTGTTGCCATCACTGGACCAACGCCCATTATCGAAGGATCAACACCGTTCATCCCGATAGAAACCACTTTCGCCATCGGCTTCAATCCATATTTTTTTACGGCAGCTTCACTCGCCAGCAGCATGGCAGCAGCTCCATCATTAATACCTGCAGCATTACCTGCCGTTACTGTTCCATCTTTTGCAAACGCCGGCTTCAATGAGGAAAGTTTTTCAAGCGAGGTCTGCCGCGGATGCTCATCATTTACAACCCAGCTTACCAATCCGTTTTGAAAAACCTCAAGGCTGGTGATCTCATCATCCCATTTATTAGCGGCCTTCGCTGCAAAATATTTTTTTTGGGATGACAGAGCGAATGCATCCTGCTCTTCACGCGAAACATTCCATTGTCTTGCGACATTCTCCGCGGTTTCACCCATGCTGAACGGATGGTACATGCCTGCAAGCTTCTTGTTCACAAAACGCCACCCCAGTGTAGTGTCGAACGTTTCCGTGCTGCGCTGAAAAGCGGTCGTTGCCTTAGCAGTGACGAAAGGAGCCCGGGTCATACTCTCCACACCGCATGCAATGATCAGTTCCGCATCTCCGCACATGACCTGCCTCGCCGAATCAGCAATAGCCTGCAACCCGGAAGCACAGAGGCGATTGACCGTATTTCCGGGAACTGACACCGGCAGACCGGCCAGTAGCGCTGCCATCCGGGCCACATTCCGGTTATCTTCTCCCGACTGGTTTGCCGCACCAGCGATCACATCCTCAATTGCATTCACATCAATCGAAGGATTTCTCTCTATCAACACGCTGATCACCTGGGCCAAAAGGTCATCCGGGCGAAAGGCAGAAAGGGCACCACCGTATTTACCAATGGGCGTACGGGTAGCATCAATGATATAAGCTGTATTCACGTAATGGATTGATTTTATTTATATTAGGTGGGATTTGCCCGGGCATGGCGGTGTACCTGATCAAGAGGAAAACGTAAAAATAAATACACAAACAGAACATGGGGCGATCGTATACTTTCTCTGGTAGCCGTGCAATATACTATCTTTGCAGCATGGCAAAAGCAGTAAAGCAAAATATCCGGACGCTGTCGCTCAGGGATATGGAGGCTTATTTTGAAGAAATGGGAGAGAAGAAGTTCAGAGCCAAGCAGGTATATGAATGGCTCTGGCTGAAGCAGGCACAGGACATCGAAGCCATGACCAATCTCAGCAAAGAGATCCGCACCAAGCTTAAAGAAGATTTTACCCTTCCGGCACTTACAGTCGACACAACACAATATTCCTCCGACGGAACCGTGAAATCCAGGTTCAGGACCCATGATGGCCACCTGGTAGAAGGCGTGCTGATCCCAACCGAAAGCAGGGTAACAGCTTGTGTATCATCACAGATCGGCTGTTCTCTCAGCTGTAAATTCTGCGCAACAGGGTATATCGACCGGAAACGAAACCTCGATTTTGACGAGATATATGACGAAGTGGTGCTGATCAACCAGCAAAGCGAACGTATTCACGGAAAAAAACTGACCAATATTGTTTTTATGGGCATGGGCGAACCGTTGCTTAACTATAAGAACGTATTGAAAGCGATCGAAAGAATCACTTCTCCTGACGGCCTCGGCATGAGTCCCCGAAGGATCACCGTATCGACCGCTGGCGTGGCAAAACAGATCAGGCAACTGGGTGACGATAATGTGAAATTCAAACTCGCTCTCTCATTACATGCAGCGAATGACAGGAAACGTCATGAGATCATGCCGATCAATGACAGTAATAATATCCAGTCGCTCATCGAAGCACTGAACTATTTCTATAAGAAGACCAAGAACGAGATCACCTTTGAATACATTCTGTTCAACAACTTCAACGACAGCCTGATGGATGCCGATGAACTGATCAAGATCTATCGCCAGGTGCCAGCCGATCTCGTCAATATAATTGAATACAACCCGATCGATTTCGCAAAATTTACCAAACCCACTGAAGAAAAAGTGGAAGCCTTTATGGCATATCTCGAAAAGAACAGGGTCAATGCACGCTTACGCCGCAGCCGGGGTAAAGATATCGACGCAGCTTGCGGACAGCTGGCAAATAAAGACACTCATTAAGCATTAAGTAAAAGTCAAAATTAAAAAGAACTCATGTGAACAGGAGTATCTAACAAACATTACTTTTTACTTTTTACTTTTTACTTTTTACTTTTTACTTTTTACTTTTTACTTTTTAATTTTTAATTATAAATCCTGTTGTAAAACAGCAATCATGAAAAAAGCTCCTTCCCAATTCGTTAAGTTTACAAAAACGAAAAGCAACGCTGCCAAGAAAGAAGAATTCAAAGCAGAGAAAAGAAAATACAAGAAAGAACGCGAAGAATACTTCGAGAAGAAGAAAGCGGAAACCCGTAAACTGCAGGGCGGAACAGATGGCCGCAGCAGGATGGGTAAGCAGGCAGGCGATAAGCCTGTTCCAGCGCCGGTGATCAACCGCCCCGAATCGGCAGGCACTATGCCGCTGAACAAATACATCGCCCATGCAGGTATTTGCGGACGCAGAGAAGCGGCCGATATTGTAAAGAGCGGTGTGGTGAAAGTCAATAAAGAAGTCGTGACTGAACCTGGCCATAAAGTTTCACCGCAAGACGAAGTTGTTGTAAACGGGAAAAAGATCTTCCTCGCAAAAAACCTGGTTTATATTCTTCTTAATAAACCGAAAGACTATATCACTACAACAGACGATCCGCAGAAAAGAAAGACAGTGCTTGACCTGATCAAACAGGCTACAAAAGAAAGAGTTTACCCGGTTGGACGACTCGATCGTAATACGTCCGGTGTCCTCTTACTGACCAATGATGGTGAGCTTGCTCAAAAACTCACGCACCCAAGCAACGAGATAAAAAAGATCTACGCTGTTACTCTCGACAAACCTTTAGATAAAAAAGATTTTGAGCAGATCCTCAAAGGTGTGACGCTTGAGGATGGCCTTGCCAATGTAGATGTACTTGCATACGCTGATCTGAAAGACAAAACGCAGATTGGTGTTGAGATCCATAGTGGCCGTAACAGGATCGTTCGCCGCATCTTTGAATCGCTGGGATATGATGTAAAGAATCTTGACCGCGTTACTTTTGCCGGTTTGACAAAAAAGAATGTAGAACGTGGCAAGTATCGTTTCCTGTCTGAAAAAGAAGTAAGGGATCTTAAGCATTTCAGAAAAGGAAAATAATTTACTACCCATCTCAAAGCATACGCACTCCTGATTATGAAGGATTGGATCATCTTTAAGAACGAAGATTTCATTGCGATAAATAAACCCTCCGGCCTTCTGTCCATCCCGGACAGAATGGGTAAAGACATTTCTCTGAAGGCCATGTTACAGGAGACGTTCGGCCATGTGTATACTGTCCATCGCCTCGACAAAGACACCAGTGGTCTCATCATTTTTGCTTTTAATGAAGCTGCGCACAAACATTTTTCGCAACAATTTGAAGCCAGGTTGACAGAAAAGATCTACCAGGGATTAGTGATTGGTACGCCGGTTAATCACGAAGGCAGCATCGATGCACGCATCGCTGAGAATACCGTCAGAAAAGGATTGATGATGATCCATTCCAGAGGAAAAGATTCATTGACAGATTATAAGCTCCTGGAAGACTTTGGCATTTATTCCTGGATGCAGTTCCGGATCCACACAGGCCGCACACACCAGATCAGGGTTCATATGAAAGAGATCGGCAACCCGATCGTTTGTGATGAACTGTATGGTGACGGGAAACCGGTGTTGCTATCTTCCTTCAAGAGCAAGTTCAAGTTGTCAAAGAATGAATTAGAAGAAAGGCCGATACTTGGCCGCCTTGCACTTCATGCATTCCAGTTGAAGTTGAATGGAATGGATGGTCAAAAAATTGAACTGGAGGCGCCATTACCAAAGGACCTTCGGGCTACATTGCGACAGTTAGAAAAAAGGAAGAAGAAATAGCCAGGTTTTTTTCCCGGCAATTAATGTTTTTTTCCCATTGACATTTTTGGAGATAGCGCGAGATTTGAGAACTGATTGATCGGTGTGTTGAAGAGTTGTTCAAGTCTCCTGCTGAAGATGGCATAAGGGCGAGGTACGGGTATAGATCACTCCTGCCTCATCCGCACTGTCATGCCCTTCAGCACCCAATCAAACATTGGTGGTGGAGGCGGGGGAGGGAGCCCGTCAGGGCGGAGTGGGTGAAGGAGGAGCGAATGATCAATCAGCGGATCCCCAACTTCCCGCTCTGGAAACCCACCCTCAAAATAACCGCTGCCAAAACCCCAATAATCAACCCCTCCATAGAACCCCGGCTCAACTCCGCATAGATCCAACCTCACCGAACTCATACTACGCCAGCGCAGTCTTCAACCAGTTCCAAAAGCTGCCACCTAAAATCACCAATCACCGCCGGAAGATCGTCATACCGAAATCTTCAACACCCTCGCCGTCACAAAAAAAGCCCACAACTTTCGTCATGGGCTCCTCAACAAATTATTATCAGAAGAAAAACTATAAAAGAATAAATACTTCTTCAGCTCTTGTTATTATTAGCTCTTATCCAAAGCCTGGCGCAGATCCTCCAGGATATCATCCACATGCTCCAGGCCAACTGACACACGGATCAACCCCGCGGTGATACCTACCGAACTCCTCTCCGTCTCTGTTAGTTTCGAGTGTGTCGTTGAAGCCGGATGCGATGCGATCGTTCGGCTGTCACCCAGGTTATTCGTCATAGAGATCATCTGCAGCGCATTCAAAAATTTACGCCCTGCATCCACTCCCCCTTTTATTTCAAACGATACGATCGCTCCACCATTGCGCATCTGCTTTTTGGCAATAGCATGCTGTGGATGATTCTCCAGCATCGGATACTTTACTGAATTCACTTTCGCATGGCCCTGTAACCCCTGTGCAACTTTCATCGCACTTTCAGCATGACGATCCATTCTTACAAAAAGTGTTTCAAGACTCTTCGTGAGTACCCACGCATTGAACGCACTCATTGACGGACCCGTATTTCTGACGAAGAGATAAAGCGGGTTGATCAATTCCTTGCGACCAACCACAACACCACCAAGTACACGCCCCTGACCATCCATAAATTTCGTGGCAGAATGCAACACAAGATCAGCGCCAAATTTAATCGGCTGTTGTACTGCAGGTGTGGCAAAGCAATTGTCTACTACAAACAATACGTTATGCTTTTTACAGATCGCAGAAACGTATTCAAGATCGATGATATCAAGACCCGGATTGGAAGGCGTTTCCAGGTAAAGCATCCTGGTGTTTGGCTTTATCAGTGCTTCTATTGTTTCAGGCCTGGTCATGTCAAAATAAGAAAAATCAATTCCCCATTTTGGCAGATACTTGGTCAGTATCGTATGTGTGGAACCGAACACAGCAGAAGCAGAAACGATATGATCCCCCTTACTTAAGAACGTCATGAATGTTGAGAAGATCGCCGCCATCCCCGTACCGGTTGCAATACCATCCTCAGCACCTTCAAGCGCGGCAACTTTATTAATAAACTCATCAACCGTCGGGTTCGAGAACCGCGAATAGATATTCACATCAAGCGTGTCGTCCGAAAAAGCAGCTGCCATATCTTCTGCTGAGTCATAAACAAAGCTGCTGGTCAGAAACAATGGCGTCGCATGTTCTTTTTCTTGCGTGCGGGCAGTCTGCAAACGGATAGCCTGTGTCTCGGGACGATATGCCATATAGGGTCATTTTTGTGTGACCGCAAAGATAAGCTAAGCAAGGAAAGAGGGAAAGGAGAAAGAGATGTTTGTTTTGAGCGGGATAAAAATAGGCCGGCAGGTAAGAGATATCCGGCCGGCCCTGTATAGCTTCTTTACTCCGCGCCGGCTGCTGGAGCTTCTTCACCCTTGGAGGTAATATAAAGATCATACCAATCCTGGCGATCCAGCTGGATCTCGAAGGCTTTAACAATGTTGCGGATCCGCTGTTCCTTCAACGTACCGATCAGCGGGAGCGCACCCAGTTTGATCAGCCAGGCTACGGCAATGGATTCAAGATTTGCCCCGTACTTCTTACCTATCTCATCCAGCTTATAATTAACCCGCAACGCAACAGGATCCGTACCGTTCTCAATACGCCCTCCCGCAAGCGGAGCCGCTGCAATAGGACGCATATAACGTTGCTTGATATAGTCGATCTGCCCATTGTCCAGCGCCGTCGTATTCAACAGATTCAGGTCGATATGATTCGTAACGATCGGAACACGCAGATAAGATGCCAGTAACTGATGCTGGAAAACAGAAAAATTGGCCACCCCTATATTCCGGATCTTGCCCGATGTTCGCAGACGCTCCAGTGCAAGAGCGGTTTCCTCGAGATCTGAAAGAGGGTCCAGCTGGTCAAGCAAAAAGATATCGATATAGTCGGTCCGAAGTTTTTGCAGCGAACTATCCACACTTTTCAAAATATGCGTTGCCGAAGTATCATAGTACTTCACCCTGATATCGGGTCTCGCGGGATGAGGAAGATTTACGCCGCATTTTGAAAATAATACAACATCTTCACGCCTGAAAGATTTCTGCTTCATCACATTGCCAAAAAGCTCTTCACACTGATACCCGCCATAGATATCCGCATGATCAAATGTATTGATACCAAGTTCCAGGCAAAGATTGATCAGCTTTTCCATGGCAGTCACACCACTTGCACTGGTATCTTCCCATCTCCAGAAACCGTATACGGCCGGAGACACTTTAGGTCCTGAGTCGCTTAAATAAATTTTCTGCATTCTGTTCGTTTTAAAGTTAGAGTAGAGTATTTGTAAATGCTAAAGCAATAGCCGGGTCTCCTTTTCGCCCAGGTTCTCTTATCTCGCGTTTTGCCAGATCGACCGTACCGGCGGCAGATAGTCAAGCAAGAATTCATCCATATCTGTTTCCATCACATTATTGAAAATATTGGTCGCTATCATCTGACCAGCAAAAGCAACCAGTATCACGATCTGCTGCTTGGAATATCTATTGCCAAGAGGATCATAGACATGATCAGCAATATTTCCCTGGCACTTCGCAATACTGCTCCCAAAATCAAGCAGCAACCTTTCCTCTTTTGTTAATACCAACGATTCAGGTCTTTCACCTCCATCTATGATCTGCTTTCTAAAAAATGTTGCACACAAAGGACAATCGGCAGAATAAGAGATCGCATACGCAAATAAATACGCCATACGTTTTCCTACGATCTTTTCAACTTCCTCATAAAGCGGATACCACTGCGTATACACGTCAAACGCAAGAAGGGAATGACCGAGTATGTTTTTCATATTGGTCACACGCGCCTGATACTGCTCCACATGACGCTCAAAAGCCACCTTCACTGCGGGTGATAACTCCTGCCTGCTTACCGATGCGATTCTCGCCATAATTTTGTTTTTGACACCGTGGTCGGATTCGAACCGACGTATCAGGTTTTGCAAACCTCTACCTCTCCTCTCGGCCACACGGCTGAAATAGGGCATCCCGGAGAACCGGGACGCCGTTACTACTCTAACGTTTGCTTTAAAACGATAAGCAAAACTTTTTTAGATATTTCAATCAGCTTGCAGTTCCTCTGTTGAAGTAAATTAGTCTACTGTTTTAGTATACTAATAGTTTATAAAAAAAGGACTCGTGGTCCCGTGAGTGCAAACATAGTATATAAAGTTTAGTCCACAATACTTGTAGACTAAATAATTTTTTACTGCAAAAGTGCTGGTATTTTTGTGCTAAATCGCCCTGACAAGTATCCGGATGCTCCAGGCAACCACCACTACTCCCAACAAGATGAAAGACGCCTTTCGGGGAAGCTTTCCATTAAGCCGCGCAGCAAGAGGCGCTGCGATCAGCCCACCAACGATCAACGCTATAATAACCTGCCAGTGCTGAACCCCTATCAGCGTAAAGAACGTGAAAGCACTCGCAAGCGTAACAAAAAACTCAGTCAGACTAACAGAACCTACAACATACCTCGGAGTACGCCCCTTGGTGATCAATGTAGCTGTCACGATCGGGCCCCAGCCCCCTCCTCCGAATGAATCAAAAAAACCACCAGCCCCAGCCAACCAGCCGTAGCGTTTAAATTTCTTTTTCACATTCGATTTCTTAAAAGCAGTAATAAAAATACGGATGCCCAGCACTAAAGTATACATAGCCATAATAGGCCGTATGTAGGCAATATGGGTTTCTCCGAACTTCACTAATAATACCGCACCTAACACCGCACCTATCACTCCGGGGACCAATAGCGCTTTGAAAAGCTTCTTATTTACGTTCCCAAATTTATAGTGGCTATATCCTGAAGCACCACTTGCAAACATCTCCGCAGTGTGAATACTGCCACTGATCGCTGCCGGGCTTACATTAGCAGACATCAGTGCGATCGCACTCGTTACGCCATATCCCATACTCGTTGCACCATCCACCATCTGCGCAAGAAACCCCGCCAGCACCATCCAGTGAAAATTTGCATCGAGCCCACGATAAAGGGTCAACGTTTTTTCAGCGATCACCTGTAATGGCAAATATGAAAAGATAAAATGCCCGATCAGCATGAATGCAAACGCAGCCACCGAATAGCTGGCAACCCTTTTCCACCGCTTTTCACTAAAACTGGAATCACTCTCCACTAATACCTTTGTAAGCGCATTCAGCTTTTTCACCTTGTTCTCAAAATTTCCATTCAGCTTACCCCGCACCTGGTGCAGATTCCGGATCACCTCGTCAAGCTCCGCAGGCAAAGCATCATTCAATACTTCCTTTATTCGCTTGGCCGCCGTCGGAGATTTTCCGTTAGTGGAAATAGCCAGCTTAAGATTCCCTTTCTTTACAACAGAGCTCAGGTAAAAATCACAGAGATCAGGAGTATCTGCCACGTTCACCAGCTTTCCCGAACGTTTCGCAATTTCATGTATCGAAGCGCTTACGTCCCGCTTATTTACCGCAACAATGATAATGTCACGCCCTTCTATGTCACTCTCTTCAAATGGTCTTTCATGTAACTCAACTTTCGGGTAATCCTGCACAAGTGTTTTGATCGCATGACTGATCTCGGTTGCAACCAGCGTGATACCTGACGCAGGAGAATTATGCACTAGGGCATGCAATTTCTCCAACCCAACCTTCCCACCTCCAACGATCAGTACATTCAGTTGATCCAGTTTCAGAAATACAGGGAACAGCTCATTCGTATCCTGCTTAATAGCTGTAGTAACCGTTGTTGTATTCTCCATGATCATTTTTTAATGCTTAGCGATCCATTTTCTGTACGAAAAATCACCGAAGGTTTCCCCTGCTTCCCGTTCTGAACTGTAGGCAGAGAACAATTCATCGAGGCTCTGAAGAATAACATCCTCGCCAATATTGTCTTTATACTTTGTATTCAACCGCTCGCCGATCCTGTCTCCCCCGATATGCAGATTGTACTGACCATAACTTGTTCCCACAAAACCTATTTCCGCGGCAGGGGATCTTCCACATCCATTAGGGCAACCTGTCATCCGTAGTGTGATCTCCTCGTCTTCCAAACCATATTTCTCCACTATCGGCTCGATCTTTGAAATAAGCGTTGGCAAATAGCGCTGCGCTTCAGCCAGGGCGAGCGGACAGGTATTGAACGCAACACAAGCTATCGAATTCTTCCTGATCTTCCCAGCCTTTTCCGTGTGCTGAATCAAACCAAAACGATCCAGTATCTCACCGACAACTGTTCTATCTTTTTCATCAACATCGGCAATGATCACATTCTGATTGCCTGTAAAGCGGAAATTTGCTTTCCCTGACTTTGCAACTTCCAGCAGTCCGGTCTTCATTGGTAACTCATCACTATCGAGAACGCGCCCATTTTCAACAAACAACGTGTAATTCCACTTCCCTTCATGATTTTGTTGCCATCCAAAATGATCTTTCCTTTCCGTGAATTTATATGGCTTCGCTTCTTCAAGCTTAAATCCTGTTCTTCTCTGCAGCTCCTCGATGAATTCAGGAACGCCGATCCGGTCGATCGTATATTTCAGCCTGGCCAGTTTACGATCTGCCCGGTTCCCATAGTCACGCTGGATCGTCATGATCTCGTACACCGTTTTCAAAACCTTTTCTTCAGTGGCAACAAACCCGAGCATACTTCCCAGTCTGGGATAAGTTTGCGGATTTCCATGCGTTGCGCTTAAACCACCACCCGCTGCGATATTGAATCCTTTTAGTTTTCCACCTTCAATCACAGCGATCAAACCAATATCATTGGTAAATACATCTATATCATTATTAGGAGGTATCGCTATCGCGATCTTGAATTTCCGTGGCAGATACCTGTCCTGGTACAGTGGGTCATCTTCTTTCTTATCGGCCAACTGTTCTTCATCGAGCCATACTTCATAATAGGCACGTGTCTTCGGAAGTGCCAGCAAACTGATCTTATCCGCATAACGAAAGACTTCTTCATGCAAAGGCGACTCACCCGGGTGCGCACTGCACATCACATTCCGGTTCACATCACCGCAGGCAGCAATAGAGTCCAGCGCCAGCGTATTAAACGCCTTGATCGTAGGTTTGATGGATGATTTGAGAATACCATGCAATTGCACGGTCTGCCTAGTAGTGATCTTGATCGTGCCGGTTGAATAATCCCCGGCCACATGATGCAATCCTATCCACTGCTCCGGTTTCAGAAAACCGCCAGGCAACCTAAGCCTGATCATATAAGAATACAACCACTCCAATTTCCTGGCACTGCGCTCTTCCCGCCGGTCACGATCATCCTGCTGATACATTCCGTGGAATTTGATCAGCGACTGATCGTCTTCACGCAACGCTCCGGTGATATCATCCTTCAGGCTTTCTTTCAATGTGCCACGCAAACCATCACTGGCCTTCTTGATGCGTTCGACTGGTGACAGATTTTTTCCTTCACTCATGGTTGGTCGTTACTTTAAAATCAATAAACATCCTTACTGTATCTGCCTTCCTTCCGCAGTTGTTCAAGGTATTTCACGGCGGCATCAGCAGATAGATTACCCTGCTCTTCAATAATCTTTATCAGAGAGATCTCCACATCTTTACTCATGGGGTCCTTGGTGCCACTAACATATATAGCCGCTCCTCCTTCTATCCAATTGAATAATTCCTGCGCATGCTGTTGCATCCGGTGCTGGACATATAATTTCTCCTGCTGATCCCTGGAGAATGCCAGATCAAGTTTTGTCAACACACCGGTCTGCACGAAATGCTGCATCTCCGTCTGATATAGGAAATCCGTTACAAAGTGCTGATCACCGAAAAAGAACCAGTTCCTTCCAGTGGCGCCGGTTGCATCTCTCTCAGCAAGAAATGCGCGGAACGGCGCAACGCCGGTGCCCGGCCCGATCATAATTATATCCTTATCAGCTGACGGAAGTTTAAAATTCTTATCCTTATGCACATAAAATGTGATCCCCGATCCTATCGGCTGATCTCCCAGGAACTCACTGCACAATCCAAAGCGCTGCTCTTCCTGTGCAAGGAAGCGATCTCTTGCCACGGTGATATGTACCTCGTTCCTGCCATGGCCTTCAGGAGATGATGCAACGGAATACAAACGCGGCGCTATCGGGATCAGGATCTGCAATACCTCTTTGAATTGATCCGCATCTTTAACCGGATAGATCCGCAAAAGATCGACAAGATCCATTCTTGTATCCGGAATCTCCTGTCCAATGATCGATGCATACTTTTTTACGGTACTCGTCAGCAGGTAACAGATATTCAATTGTGTCGCCAAAAGATCACTAACTGATCCGGAGGCCTTCGCTGTCTGTACTTCCTCTTCAGGGTCGACGCCAGTCAGCTCAATGATACGCCTGATAACTTCAGGTCTGTTACGCGGAACAATACCTATTGTATCCCCCGGCTCGTATTCGATCTCTTCCTCTGTGACGAGTTCAATATGATAGGTCTGCTTATTTGACCCGCGATCATTCAGGTTAATATTCGCCTGTATGGTGGAATGGTAAAATTTCTTCTCGGTTTTCTTCTTTGACACCACAGATTGGACCGGGGCCACGGGAACAACAACTGGCGACTTTGCTTCGGCACTGATCACCGACAAAACCCTGTCAAACCATTGCATCGCATCATCTTCATAATCCACATCACATTTCTGCAATGGCAGGATCCTGTTCGCTCCGAAAAGTTGAAACTGTGTGTCCACGTCTTCACCCGTCTTACAATACATAGGATAAGATGTATCACCCAATGCAAGTACACCATACTTCAGATTAGGTAGTTGAAGTTTGTTTTCATGAATGTACTCATAAAACTTTTTTGCCGGGATCGGAGGCTCACCTTCCCCCTGCGTGCTGATCACAACAAACAGGTACTCTTCTTTAGCAAGATCAGCTACACGATACTGATCAAGCCCGGTCAGCTTTGCATTCACACCCTTCTTCTTCGCCACGGCCGCCAGTTGCGTAGCAAGCTTTTTGGAATTTCCCGTTTCTGTACCGAATACAAGACTGATCTTCTTTACAGATGCAGGTACAGCCGTTTGCTGAGCAGCAGGTGGCGCGGCTACCTCTTTATTGCCATTTGAGACAAGAGCCGACAGATAGCCGTTGATCCAAACCAGTTCTTCACGTGAAGAAGTTTGGATCAATTCCTCTAGTGTTTTTAGTTTAGGAGCTGAGAGCATACTTTGACTTTTAAACGGCCTGCCTGCGCAGAGATTCAACGGGTTCAAAATACTGTTCCTGGCTATTGCTATTCCGGATCCACGCAAACTGCTCATGCAATGCCACTACTTTACCAATGATCAGCAAAGAAGGAGACGCGAACTCCCTCCCATCAAAATTCTGTCTGTGCTGGTAAATATTAGAAACATGCACATTCTGCAGACGTGTAGTCGCCTGTTCTACCACCGCAAGAAATTTATCGGAGGTAATGCCATTCTTCTTCAGGTTCTCAACAATATCATCAAGCGTACCCGATGACATGTAGAATACAAGCGTATCATCCGTTTGTGCAAGCTCCTTCCAGTATGTATCGGAAAGAAGGTCTGTTTTATAGAACGTCAGAAACCTTACGGCGTTGGCGTAATTCCTGGCAGTAAGAGGAATACCGGCATAAGCAGCAGCTCCAAATGCAGCAGAGATGCCGGGAATGATCTCATAGGCGATCCCATTCTCTACAAGCACTTGCAGCTCATCAAGCATATTGGCAAACACAGAAACGTCGCCGCCTTTCAGCCGGACCACGGTCTTACCCGCTTTACTATGTTCGATCATCAACTGGTTGATCCTTTTCTGCGGCGTGGAAGTCCCATACCTGCCCTGTTTACCGACACAGATCACTTCGGCTTTCGGGCCGACATACTCATCGAGGATCTCATGACTGACTAATCTGTCCGTCAACACAACATCCGCCTTCTGCAACCAGCGAACAGCCTTGACAGAAATAAGCTCGGGGTCGCCGGGACCAGCTCCGGCAAGAATTACCTTCCCTTGTATACGCTGTACATTCATAGTCTACCAGTTTAGTAGATTTAATAAGTAAAAAAATATTACTGCAGCAGCAGCGCTGCTACAGTATTATTGCTTGTTTCATCAATCAGGATAGCACTACCTGTTCCCTGAATAGAGGAATAAGGATCATATACCAACGGTGATGCTACTTTAATTGTAGCCTTCACCACTTCATTGAGTTTTACGCCGCTGTCAACCGGCAGCTGCTGTAATGTATTTACATCCAGCTTGTATTCTACATTACGTACTACGGCACGAACCAGCCGGCTATTGTGCTGCAGGTAATACTTATTTCCAGGCTGTAACGGTTTCTCATCAAGCCAGCAAAGAACCACGTCCAGTTCGTTAGCAACCCTGGGCTGATTGTTAACGCTCACGATAGAATCACCCCGGCTGATATCTATATCATCTTTCAAATGGATCGTCACACTCTGTGGCGCAAATACTTCCTCTGCTTCCACCCCGCTTACTTCAAGCTTTGAGATCTCTGTTTCAATACCAGAAGGCAGCACAGCCACTTTATCTCCTTTTCTGTAGATCCCGCTGATCACTTTCCCGGCATAGCCGCGGTAATCATGCAGATCACTTGTCTGCGGCCGGATCACCAACTGCACCTGGAAACGCGGGTCTTCAAGATTGATGTCCTGATCAGTTTCAACCTCCTCCAGCATTTCAAGCAAAGGCTTGCCGTCATACCAGGGGATCGAAACCGACTTATCTACGATATTGTCTCCATTTAGCGCACTGATCGGGATATAAGTAACATCCTTCAATCCCAATTGGCGTGCTACTTCTGCATAATCGATCAGGATATTGTTATAGATATCCTGTGAATACTCGACCAGGTCCATTTTATTCACCGCCACCACCACATGCGGTATTTTTAAAAGAGATGCGATAATGGAGTGGCGGCGGGTTTGCTCTACCACTCCCTGCCGTGCATCTACCAGGATAATAATGAGATTCGCATTCGAAGCCCCGGTGATCATATTCCTCGTGTACTGCACATGCCCGGGAGCATCCGCTATTATAAATTTTCTTTTCGGGGTCGAAAAATAACGGTAAGCCACATCGATCGTAATCCCCTGCTCACGCTCGGCCCTCAAACCATCCGTCAGCAAAGCAAGATCAATCGGGCCGGCATCCTTATTCTTCGTCTGCTTTTCCAACGCCTCCAGCTGGTCTACCAGTATATTCTTGCTATCATACAGCAGACGCCCGATAAGCGTACTCTTACCGTCATCCACACTGCCCGCTGTTATAAACCTTAGTAAATCCATGTGAGTTTATTAGTGTATGAAGGGAAGTAAAAATTAAAAAATCAAAATTAAAAATTACGGATACGGTACAAGAAAAGCTGTTTAAAAGAAATACTTTTTACTTTTTACTTTTTACTTTTTACTTTTTACTTTTTACTTTTTACTTTTTACTTTTTACTTAAAAATATCCATTCTTTTTCCTGTCTTCCATCGCTGCTTCCGTGACCCTGTCATCGATCCTTGTTTCGCCACGCTCACTGATCCTTGCGGCGGTGATCTCATTGATGACATCATCGAGTGTTGACGCAGATGATTCAACGGCTGCGGTACAGGTCATATCGCCAACGGTCCTGTATCGAACAGTCTTGTTGACAACAGTGTCGGTATCTTCTATCTGTATAAATTCGGATATAGCGATCAGCTGTCCTTCATGCACCAGCACTTCACGGTCATGTGCGAAGTAGATCGAAGGCAGTTCGATCTTTTCTTTGCGTATATAATTCCAGATGTCCAGCTCTGTCCAGTTGCTGATCGGGAATACGCGAACGTTCTCACCTTTATGTATTCTTCCATTATACAGGTTCCACAATTCCGGTCGCTGCAGTTTCGGATTCCATTGTCCAAATTCATCTCTTACAGAAAAGATGCGCTCTTTAGCCCGTGCTTTTTCTTCATCGCGCCTGGCGCCTCCAATGCAGGCATCGAAGCCAAATTCTTCGATCGTATCAAGGAGTGTATATGTTTGTAGCCAGTTACGGCTGGCGAATTTTCCCTTTTGCTCAGTCAGCTTTCTTTCACGGATCGTGTCTTCAACCTTCCGTACCACCAGATTCGCATTTACTTCCGCAGCCAGCTGATCACGGAATGCGAGTGCTTCTGGAAAGTTATGCCCTGTATCTATATGTACCAATGGAAAAGGGATCTTACCCGGAGCAAATGCCTTTCTGGCAAGATGCACGAGCGTGATCGAATCCTTCCCGCCACTGAACAGCAAGGCAGGCTTTTCAAACTGTGCAGCAATTTCGCGGAAGATAAAAATACTTTCCGCTTCGAGTTGCTCCAGGTAATCGAGGTGATGTTTACTCATACGCTACATTTCTTATTTAGCCTCTACTTGTTTGTTAATAACGTTTGCGATGGTGGAATGCAAACCACATTCCTTATGTGATGTTTCCCACCACCAGCGTCCCGCACGGGCATCTTCGCCCGGCTCGATCGCTCTTGTACAGGGAGCACAACCAATGCTCACAAAACCTTTATCATGCAAAGGACTGTAAGGAACATTATGTTCCCGGATATAGTCCATCATTTCCTCAAAGCTCCACCTGATCAGCGGATTGAATTTGTACAGCTGCCGGTCTTCCATCCATTCGATCATTGGCATCTGCTGCCGGTTACCCGACTGCTCCGCACGTAAACCCGTGATCCACACCCTCGCTCCCGCCAACGCACGGTTCAACGGTTTTACTTTTCTGACATGACAACACTCTTTCCGGTTATCCACAGATTCATAAAAACTGTTGATCCCTTTTGTCTGGACGAACGTTTCCACATCTGCCGCTTCCGGAAAAAAGATGGATACTTTATTACGGTATCTCGCTTCTATGCGGTCAAGCAATTCATACGTTTCATTGAACAAACGTCCTGTATCGATCGTGAAGATCTTTACATCCAGTTTATTCCGGAAGATCACATCTGTCAATACCTGGTCTTCCTGACCGAGCGAAGTGGAGAAAACGACTTTGCCGGGGAACATTGCGGCTATATGCGCAATGCCCTCCGGCAAGGAAAGCTCTTCCAGCTGTTGTATCTGCTCGTTTGTCAGCACCCAAAAAAAGTTATTTCGTTAGTAGTAGCACTTCAAATTAAAAAGTCACCCCGCTTAGCAAAGAAAATCTCTTTAAACCGACAAGCGGGGTTACTTTTTACTTAAAGATCTGGCTGCGGTGTATACCTCAAATAAGGCTTCACCACTTTCACACCTTTAGGGAATTTTTTGATCGCATCTTCTGTTGATACGGCTGGTACAACGATCACGTCTTCGCCATGAGTCCAGTTAGCGGGTGTGGCCACGCTATGGCTGGCGGTCAGCTGTAATGAATCGATCACCCGCAGTACTTCCACAAAATTCCGGCCTGTTGATGCAGGATAGGTAATGATGAGTTTAACTGCTTTATCCGGGCCGATGATGAACAGTGAACGTACTGTCGCTGTTGCCGATGCATTCGGATGGATCATATCGTACAATGTGGCAACATTCCTGTCCTCATCAGCGATGATCGGGAAGTTGACCGTTGTATTCTGTGTTTCATTAATGTCTTTTACCCAGCCATGATGCTTATCCAGCGGGTCAATACTTACTGCAAGTACCTTCACATTTCTTTTCGCAAATTCATCACCAAGCAAGGCGGTCCTGCCCAGCTCTGTTGTGCAAACAGGAGTATAGTCAGCAGGGTGTGAAAACAAAACACCCCAGCCATTACCCAGGTATTCATACAGATCAATTTCACCTGCGGTGGTCTGTGCTTTAAAGTTTGGTGCTGCATCGCCAAGACGTAATCCCATAATTTTTCTTTTAAGTAGTTAACAAAAATAGGGGGAAATGAATACCCCACCAAGTTTGTGGACTAGTTTCTTGGGAGA
>NZ_JAKLTR010000012.1 GCF_022012415.1 Terrimonas ginsenosidimutans | reverse complement strand
CTCTCCGCGTATCGTCCGCCGCGTTCCTTCGGGGCTTCTAACTAAACGACATTGGATTGAAATCGTGAGATACAGTTTGGGTAACGATTAGCTAATGACATTATCCGGGCATCCGATACGTAGCAGATGTTCTGTATATGATCTCCTTTTTAAAAATCAATCTGCCGGTCAACTGGCCGCTAAACAACCTTTTAGCTACAATATTCCGATTTCCGGCTACAATCTTTACCGTGATCGGAGGGAGCTTTGCTGTATCAAAAGTTTGAAACATGGACTTGAAAAACAGCACGATCCTGATCACCGGCGGGTCTAGCGGTATTGGTTTGGAACTCGTTAAGCAACTTACCGCGATCGGAGCCACCGTCATCATTACCGGTCGTAACCCTGATATGTTGAACGAAGTCAGGAAAAAGTTTCCGGGAATTCACGCCTTTAGAAGTGATGTGAGCAGCCCGGACGATATCGAAGAGTTATATAATGATGTTATAAAGCAGTTTCCTGCGCTTAACATCCTCATCAACAACGCGGGTGTAATGCGGCTGATCGATCTGCAGGATGCGTCGATGGATCTCGAAGATATCACCCGCGAGATCGGGATCAACCTGTCCGGGACCATTCAGATGGTGCACCAGTTTTTACCGCATCTCCTTACCCGGCAAAACGCTGCGATCATCAATGTGTCTTCTGGCATCGCTTTTATGCCATACTCCTCCGCCCCGGTTTACAGTGCCGCAAAAGCCGGTGTACGTGCGTATACACAGGCATTGCGACTGCAGCTGGAAAAGACGAATGTGCAAGTGATGGAATTGATACCTCCAGGCGTCAATACCAACCTGCAGAATGATTGGGTGGTACAACCCAACCCGGGTATGATGATCAATGCAGATAAAATGGTGAACATTGCCGTTAAAGGGATGCGCAAAAATCAAGCGGAGATCAGGCCATTCCTGATAAGGATCATCAAAGCGGCGAGCAGGATCGCTCCAGGCCTTTTGATCAGGCTCGGGCACAGGGAATTTCAAAAGTTCAGGGAACAACAAAAGAATAAATGACTTTGCTCTTTCGATGACATTGACCCGGGATTAAATACCTGATGCGTGCTTCGTACGGAAGCATTCGCTACCGGATCAATAACAACGGGATTGTGATGTATTCGGTGCATTAATGGTCATCGAGTAAATTTGAAATGAATTCTTCACTAAATACTGGATACGATGATAAAAACGATAATTGGTTCGGCGTTGCTGATCATTTCTCTGGCACTTAGCCTGAAACATGGTTGGGATGCGTTTCAACCTGCTAATGCGGAACAGGCGAAGATGATGGCCAATCTTGGTGTATCAAGATCAGTAATGCCTTATTTCGGCGTATTTTCAATCATTACCGGGTTGATGCTTTTATTTCCCCAGACATTTTTTATCAGCAATCTGCTGAATGCGATCACCATATTGCTGATAATGGCATTGTCATTAAAAGCGGGGGATCATAAAATGGCGTTGATAGAAATTCCATTCCTGGCTATGCCGCTGTTATTGATCTGGTTGAAATATCCTTTTAATTTAAAATTTACATCATGAGTAAGCCTTACAGGATAAAGTCGATAACGGAAGTTCATCGCCTGATGGACCTCCCCAAGCCGCATCACCCGCTCGTGGGGATCGTGGATCTGAAAGGCTTGAAAAATCATCCGGATATACCGGCTGTTACGTTTGACTTCTATGTAGTCTCAATGAAAAGGGGATGTGATAAACTCTTTTATGGTCAGCAGCAATACGATTTTGATGAGGGACTGATGGGGTTCATGGCGCCGGGGCAGGTATTAAGAGGAGAAGACAATGGTGTTCCGCACAACCTTGAAGGATGGATGTTATTCATACATCCGGATTTTTTATGGGGCACACCGCTGGCGAAGAGCATCAAACAGTATGAATATTTTGGTTATGCTACTCATGAAGCACTTTTTCTTTCGGATAAGGAAGAGAGTCTGATCAACAGGATCGTGGAGAATATCAGGCAGGAGTATCATTCGAATATCGATAAATTCAGCCAGCAGGTGATCATCGCACAACTGGAATTGTTGTTCACTTATGCGACGCGTTTTTATGAGCGCCAGTTCATTACCCGGAAGATCAGCAATAGTAAGATCCTCGTACGCCTGGAAGAGGTGTTATCGAACTATTTCAGTAATGAAGATGTACAGTCAAGTGGTCTTCCTACGGTTCAGTATGTTGCGGACAAGCTCCATCTTTCGGTCAAATATCTTGGCAGTTTGCTGAAGCAGCATACGGGGCAAACGACACAGCAGATCATTCATGAGAAGCTGATCGAAAAAGCAAAAGAAAAACTTTCTGCAACGGATCTGTCGGTGAGCGAGATCGCGTATGAATTGGGATTTGAACACTCGCAATCGTTCAGTAAGTTGTTCAAAAGCAAAACCGGGATGGCGCCGCTGCAATTCAGGCAGTTGTTCAACTGATCGAAATACCGGGTTCACGCGGACCACGCAGATCTGTCTTCACAATAGGAAAAGGCTTTGGTAAAGGAAAGGGCGTTATTTGTGAGGATAGATCTGCGTGATCTGCGGGAACCTACGCAATACATGCTTGAATAAATCCCAAACCGGCGAAAATATGAATATACTTCCACCGCTATTTGCCATTTGACAAATAGCAGGTCAATTACAAACAGTAGTTTTGCCGTATGCAAGAGTTTTTATCTTATTTACTTCAATTTGGCAGCCTGAACCAACAACAGATAGATCTTATCAGCAAAAAGGCAACCTCTTTAAAATTGTCGAAAGACGACTATTTTTGGGAAGCCGGGAAAATGGTGAGGCAGATAGGATTTTTAACTGAAGGAGTGATCCGCATCTGTTATTACAATAATAAAGCAGAGGAGATCACCCGTTATTTTATTGATGAAAATCATCTTATCCTTGCCGGTGATGATATTGATGAGCATTACATCCCTTCAGTTTATTTGCAGGCTATTACTGACTGCCACCTGGTTGTATTCTCCAAAAAAGACTGGAAAGAGATCAACGATACGATCATTGGATGGGAGAATATTGTTCAGAAAATAACCGCTAAGACGCATCGTGAAAAAATTGAGCGAAGGAGTGAACTGATCTCCCAGGACGCGACCGAGCGTTACCTGGATTTCATTAACAAGTATCCTGCCTTACTAAATCGTGTGCCATTAGCGTACATTGCTTCTTACCTTGGTATTACGCAATCATCATTAAGCCGGATCAGGAAAAATATCCGGTAGAACGCTTTTTGCCATATGGCAAATGATTTCCTGAGCTATTGATCAACCTTTGCGGGACTTAAATCAATAGAAATGAAATCAAGAACATTAGGGAACAGTGGACTGAAAGTGTCTGCGATCGGATTCGGGTGTATGGGGCTGAGCTTTCCGGATGCACCATCCAGGGGACAATCGATCCAATTGATACGTGATGCGTTCGAACAGGGCGTTACATTTTTTGATACAGCACAGGCTTATGGAAACAATGAAGAATTGGTGGGAGAGGCATTGGCGCCGTTCCGCAATGAAGTTGTCATTGCCACCAAGTTTGGATTCCGGGAGGGAAATATCCAATTGGGTTTGGATAGCCGTCCGGAAACGATCAGGGCTACGGCAGATGCTTCGTTAAGAAAACTCAGGACTGATCACATAGATCTCTTCTACCAGCATCGTGTTGATCCTGCTGTTCCGATTGAAGAAGTTGCCGGCGCGGTACAAGAGTTGATCGCACAGGGAAAGGTGAAACACTTTGGCTTGAGCGAGGCGGACGCGCAGACGATCCGAAGGGCGCATGCTGTTTTACCGGTCACTGCATTGCAAAGCGAATACTCGTTGTTTTTCCGTGAACCGGAAACGGACATTATTCCCACACTGGGAGAATTAGGAATCGGCTTCGTATCATTCAGTCCGCTGGGTAAAGGCTATCTGACCGGCACTATTAACGCCGATACGGAATTTAATAAATCTGATGCCAGGAACATGCTGCCGCGGTTCAGTAAAGAGAACAGGGCGGCAAACCAGGTACTGGTTGATCTTGTGGTTGAAATAGCGGGAAGAAAAAAAGCTACACCGGCACAGATCGCGTTGGCGTGGCTGTTGGCACAAAAGCCGTTCATCGTTCCCATACCCGGTACGTCCAGGCTGCATCGTTTGCAGGAGAATACCGGAAGCGTAAATGTTTTACTGTCGGCTGATGAATTGGAGGAGATGGCTGCTGCATTGTCGGTCATCAAAATTTCAGGTGAACGATACCCGGCCCAGTTGAGGGAGAAGATAGGGAAGTAGAGGACGAAAGAATAGTGAAGATAGTACTCTGCGTATCTATTCCAATCAACAAACATTTCCTGTTACTTCAGCCTGTATCGGTTGAGTAACAGGAAATGATATTCAATGTATCAATGGAGAAACCGAATCGAAACCTATTCAGTTGTGTTCAGTTCTTTACGCTGTCCGGGCAGCGCCGCTGTTCGTGATCACCTGTTTTCCTTCCTGTAGTTTGTCATAGTTTGCGGGGTAGAGTTTACGGAACATCAGGTACGCCGTGCTGGCTATGATGAACGCAATGATCGCATCTCCGGTTGCCGCTACTCCAAGTACAGTCAGTTTGGAGAAGAAGGCAAAAATGATATCAAAGAAAATTCCCGCGAATACCCATTCCTTCAATCGTAAGAATTTATTTGGTGTTAGCAATACCACTATACCTGTTAACTTGGCCACGCCGAGGATATAGATGAAGTGTGCCGGGTAACCCAATTGTACCGTGATCTCCCACACGATCGGATTTGTTGTTAATTCGAAAAAGCCGCTTGCTCCAAACCATAATGAGATGAGTGCCGCGCTGATCCAGTAAATTGCTTTTGTTGTTTTGATTGTCATGTTGTTTGTTTTTAAGATGATGGTGTAAAACTGCGATAAAGAAAAACAGGAGAACAGGACAAACTTTCTGACCCGGACAATTGCGACGGTGAGGCAGACACTTCATCTGTCAGGGCCTTTGCTGATATGTTTTTTGTTGAACGAATTGCAGGATCAGCTTTCATCTTGGTCAACATTTATATAAAGCGAAGCTCTGTGAGGTAACTCATTACTGTTGCAGGTTTTGAATGTCCATTTCAGCCCGTGATTTGTCCGGATCGCCAGATCACTGTCAATTTTTGTGATTCATGCGCATAATTTTATGCAGATCATTCAATAAAATACTGATCGCACGAACATGAAAAAGTCAGGGCTAACGGTAAAAAAGAAAAAGCTGGTCGTGGTCTTCGGTACCATTTTATTCATCCTGGCCGGCATTCAGTTTACTTCTCCATCAATAAAGAATCCGCCTTCAACCAGCGAAATCGCTTTGCCTGCTGATGTGATGGCGATATTAAAGAGGGCCTGTTTCGATTGTCATTCGAATAATTCTTCGGTAGAATGGTTTGACCGGATCGCACCGGTGTCATACCTGGTTTCGCATGATATCAACGAAGGGCGGTCGCGGTTCAACTTTTCTGAATGGGAAAGAAATCCGCCAGTAGTGCGTGAGCTGTTGCTCTGGGAAATGGTGAATGCCATCGAGGAAAGGAAAATGCCTTTGCAGCGATACCTGCGAATGCATCCTGAAGCAGCTGTCTCCACTACAGAGCTGGAGATCCTGAAACGATACGTCAACACACTTCCGGGCAGGCATAAAGTGGACACGATGGCCATTGCCAGAGCCTTGCCTGATAGCCAGATCCAACAGTTAATGAAGGCCGTTCCGGTATCAGCAAACGGGATCGAATATTCAGACGACTACAAAAACTGGAAGATCATCAGTACTACGGA
This sequence comes from Terrimonas ginsenosidimutans, assembly GCF_022012415.1. GTDB lineage: Bacteria > Bacteroidota > Bacteroidia > Chitinophagales > Chitinophagaceae > Terrimonas_A > Terrimonas_A ginsenosidimutans. The sequence continues at coordinate 236,279 of NZ_JAKLTR010000012.1, read as the reverse complement.
CAAATATGACGGAGGGAGCATGAGAATTGTTTACGGGAATGATATTATGGTGAATGCCATTGCAGCAAATAAATTGCCTTTCCCGGACGGCGCGCAAATCGTCAAAGTAGTATGGGGTAAGCATCTAGAGGATAGCTTAGGTAATGTGTTTCCCGGAAATTTTCAGAACGTTCAGCTGATGATCAAGGATAGTAAACGGTTCTCTTCCACAGAAGGATGGGGCTTTGCAAAGTTCGATGGTCTTCAGCTTAAACCATTCGGGGCTTCTGCCATATTCCAAACAACCTGTATCAACTGTCACCGGCTACTCGCGCCAGAGAATGATTTTGTATTCAACATTCCAACTAAATAAGTTAACGATCATGAATAAAATATTTTCTGCTTTAACCTTAGTGCTTGTTATGTTATCGTGCAAACAGAAAGCCGGGCCTGTTCTTGCTGCTGAATACCTGCATCATGAGGACGGCATGCAGGTAATTACCTCGCTGATCAATAACAAGAACAAAACGATCTCGATCATTTATGGAAATCAACTGGCGGCTGCTTTTGCCGGGAATGTTCAAAGAGAACACCAGGCAGGAGAAAAGTATGTGATGGTGACTTCCGATCAAAGACCCATGCCACACTGGTATGGAACGAACATGAATGGAGCTATCTTATGCGTTGAGTATGCAACGGCTGTTGTTACGGAAGAAGGAGGAGTTGGCTTTGATTATATGCGGCGGAGCGGGAATGGGAAGTTGATGACTGAAGGGGTTGATGAGACTTCCCGTATCAGGTTCATGACGGGTCAGCCTGCTGCGGTTCATCCGTGACAGGCTTAGTGGTTAGGTAGAGAGCGTACAATGATCCGCGGAAATCCTACGCCTGGCGATATAAAAGAATTTAACAGCCACCAAACTGGTATCATCGATGATACTGGTATAAAAGTGATACCATCCCGTTTTTACCTTTACAAAAATCAATAAGAAGAACAATGAAAACATTAAATGGAAAGATCGCGCTGGTAACTGGAGGTAATAGTGGTATTGGTTATGCAGCGGCCAAAGAGCTAAGAGCGCAGGGAGCGGAAGTGATCATTACCGGAAGGCGCGAAGAAGCAGTGAGGCAAGCTGCGGAAGAAATAGGTGCAACAGGTTTTGTTGCGGACCAGGGAAAGGTTAACGCTATTGAGCAGTTGGCCGGCGAGGTGAAAGAGAAGTTTGGCAGGATCGATATACTGTTCATCAATGCCGGTGTACTGGGAGGTGCAGGCATCGAAGGTGCGGCTGAAGCTGATTTCGACTATGTGATGGATGTGAATTTCAAGGGGGCTTTTTTTACACTGAGCAGATTCATTCCCTTGATCAATGATGGGGGATCCGTCGTGTTCCTTTCTTCCAATGTGGCAAGTATGAATGGTATGAATGCCTCGATCTATTCATCCAGCAAAGCGGCACTGAATGCGGTAATGAAGATCGCCGCAAAAGAACTGGCTCCGCGAAAGATCCGTGTGAATGCAGTGAGCCCGGGGCCGACGCAAACAGAGATCCTTAACAAACTCGGATTGGACGAAGCTTCAAGGAAGGGCCTGGACGACTGGATGATCGACCGGATCCCGCTAAAGAAGATCGGTAACGCGGAAGATGTGGCCAAACTGGTCAGCTATTTCTCCGGAGACAACGCAAGCTTTATCACGGGAGCCGAGGTGGTGATCGATGGAGGCATGAGCCTGTAACAAATCGCGGCTGTATGCAAATCTTCTTGAACGCAGACATGCGCAGGCGGTAAATGCCTGCGCATTCCCGTTTGAAGAACAAATCCGATAACTTAGTGGTCAACAGATATTCTAATTATGGCAATGACAGAAGATCAAATCAGAAAAGCAGGCATCGTTTTATCTAACCCGCGAAACCAGAAAGAAGAAGTGCAGGCTTTGCAGGATACGATATATGCCATCGGCGGCAAATGGCGCTTGCTGATCATCAACTCTATCTGTACAGGCAACAGGCGTTTCAGGGATATCCAGCGAAGCATCCCCGGGTTAACCACGAGGATGCTTTCCCGTGAGTTAAAAGATATGGAGGCGAATCAGTTGATCAGGCGGACTGTTACAGAAGATACGACTGTTACCGTCGAATATTCGGAGACTGACTACTGCTTATCCTTCGGCGCGATCATCCTTGAAATGATCATCTGGGGTAAAATGCATCGGGAAAGAATTAAGAAGACCATGCGTGCGGTAAAAAAATAGTGCGATGATCCTCCCGGGGCTGGCTGGTTCACCTTCCTGATCGTCTAGTCAGCGCCTTTATTTGTCCGTTCCGGAAGATCAGTTCATTCCATAGGTTTAAGGCATGACTACATTTGTTTTATCACGCTGATCGCAGGGTCAGCAAAAACAAATCAACCATTTTTTAAAGACATGGATATGCAGAACATTTTTAACCGCCGCCGGTTTTTAAGTCTCGCGGCCCTCGGTGCAGCTTCAACACAATTGCTGGGAATTAAAGCATTGCATGCGTCGTACGAAGTACAAACGGAAAAAAATATTATGACGCTTCCAGTTTTGAGGGAGTTCGCCAGTATAAAACAGGTAAAAACTTCAATACTGGACATCGGGTATGCAGAAGAAGGCCCTGCCGACGGAGCTGTTATCATACTTCTTCATGGCTGGCCGTATGATATCCATAGTTATACCGATGTATCATCATTGCTGGCCGCCCAGGGGTTCCGCGTGATTGTTCCTCATTTGCGGGGGCATGGCACCACTACTTTCCTTTCAAAAGCTACTCCGCGCAATGGGCAACAATCGGCCATCGCGGCGGATATCATTGAGATGATGGATGCGTTGAAGATCCGCAGTGCGGTGATTGGCGGGTTTGACTGGGGCGCCAGAACAGCCAATATCATTGCTGCTTTATGGCCGGAAAGATGCCAGGCGCTGATAGCTGTGAGTGGCTACCTGATCGGCAGTCAGCAAGCCAATCAGAAACCCCTTTCGCCAAAGGCGGAGTTGAGCTGGTGGTATCAGTATTATTTCGCCACAGACCGTGGCTATAAAGGATATATGGAGAATCGCAATGAATTTGCAAAACTGATCTGGCAAACGGCTTCTCCGAAATGGAATTTTGATGATGCCACGTTCAACCACTCTGCCGCTTCGCTGGCAAATCCCGATCATGCAGCGATCGTGATCAGTAACTACCGTTGGCGGCTTGGACTGGCTGATGGAGAAAGTAAGTACGATCTGTATGAGGAGAAGCTGGCTGCCTTCCCGGATATCCATGTACCAGCGATCACTATTGAAGGGGATGCTAATGGAGCTCCGCATCCCAATCCCGCGGACTATGCGCGCCGTTTCAAGGGCCCGTACAAGCATATCACGTTGACGGGAGGGGTGGGGCATAATCCGCCGCAGGAAGTACCGGGAGCATTTGCAGACGCTGTGCTGGAAGCGATATCGATGACACACAAGTAACTGCTTCCTCCTGGGCTATTCAGGCTTATTTTGACAGCGATGAAAAGAGACGCATGAATGCCGCTTATATTTGAGTGCAAAATGAATGACTTTAACTGAAATGAAATGAATGAAACCGGTATCATTAGAAAGATAAAGATCTCCCCCGGAATTATCTGGGGTAGTTCGGTCTTTATCGGATTATTATCATCCGTTCCCCAGATAGCCGCTCTTCATTTTAATCCATTGGAGGCAGCTGTGAATGCAGGGATTACCACGGCATTTGCACTGGTGATGTGGTATTTCAATATTTTCATTCTGACAAGGCAGCCGGATGGCAAAACAAGGCAAACCATATCGTACTCCCGCCTGTTCAAAAGTTTGTTGTTCGGTATGGTGGTGATGTTTGCCCTGGCATGGATCCAGCAATTGATACTGTCGCACATAAATTTTGGTCCGGTGATGCTGATGGTGGAGGTACGGGGAATTCTGATCAATCTTGTGTTCTATATGTTCCTTCATCTCGTGCAACAGAACTATGAGAACCAAACAGTCAATATGGAACTGGAGCGGATGAGGAGTGATAATCTTGGTGCGCAGTATGAACTGCTTAAGCAACAGGTGAATCCTCATTTCTTATTCAATAGCCTGAATACGCTGAAGTCAATGGTTGAAACAAGCGATAAGGACAGTGTTGATTTTATTCTTAAGCTGTCCAATTTTTACAGGTTCACTCTCGAAAGCCGTAAGCTGGACCTGATACCTGTTCATGAAGAAATGGAGATCGTTAAAGCCTATTTATTTCTACAGATGGCAAGGTTTGAAGGTGGATTCAGGTTTCAGAATGATCTCGACGAAACAGTAATGGATACGCTCATTCCTCCCTTCACCCTGCAATTGCTCGTGGAGAACTGCATAAAGCATAACGTAGTGTCGCTGGATAAACCACTGGAGATCCGGTTGTATAACGAAGCGGATAAAATTGTGATGGCGAACAGGATCCGTTTGAGATCGGGTGAGGGTAATTCGCTTGGCGTGGGCCTGAAGAATATACAACTACGATATGATCATTTATTGAGCCGGCAGGTGGAGGTACTGAACGACGGCAATATTTTTCAAATCAAACTTCCTGTAATTTATGAACATAGTCATCATTGAAGACGAACTTAAAACAGCACGGTCTTTAGAGAGTATGATATTGAAGCTCCGCCCTGGTGCAAAGATCACTGGCCAGTATCAAAGTGTGGAGAAATCTGTAGAAGCGTTGCTGTCTTCACAGCCCGATCTGATCTTCATGGATATTCAGTTGGCAGATGGGCTTTCTTTCGAGATCTTCAAATCTGTTAAGATCAACTGCCCGGTGATCTTTTGCACTGCCTTCGATGAATATTCACTGGAAGCTTTCAAGAGAAATGGTGTGGACTATGTGTTGAAGCCATTTTCAGAAAAGGATATTGCCGACGCCTTCAGCAAAGTAGATGAGTTGAAAAATTTTTTCCAGCAACAGGTGGTGCCTGATCTGAATGGTCTTCTGGCTAAACTGAATACACCCTCCGGCAAAACGAGCTTTCTTGTTTTTCATAATCAGAAGTATACCACTGTGCAAACAGAAGATATTGCTTTCTTTTATGTAAAGAATGAGGGGACGTGGATCCAGTGTTTCGACAAGCAAAAATTTGCGATCAGTCAGTCGCTTGATCAGATCATGGCATTGGTTTCATCTAAACAGTTTTTCCGTGTTAACCGGCAATACCTTGTAAATTTCAAAGCGATCAGGGATGTGGAGCATTATTTCCTCCGGAAGTTATTTGTGAAACTGACGGTGGATACTCCGGATGTTTTACTGATCAATAAAGAGAAATCACAGAGTTTTCTGTCATGGATGGAAGACAGATAAAAGAAGTGTTGATTATTTTGGTCGCTGAGTGGCGTAGGTTCTCTCAGATTACGCGGATAAGAAAACCGCAGATGCGCAGATAGCTCTCTTACGAACAGACTTTATCTGCGCATCTGCGGTTTTCTTATCCGCGTTCGTCTGCGGGAACCATTTTTGCCCACTTTGGGGCATGTTCCGATCATGAAGACATCTTGTTTGATCATTTCAATGACCGACGTTGAATTTCGTCCGCCCCTATTTCCCATTGAAGGACCGATATGTCCACTACACGGGATTCAACCCGATCGGGAACGTCGCGCATAAATAGTTTTGTGTCAAATAAATTCAACAAGATGAAACTATTCAGAATTCCCTTTATCATTGTTATCACATCTCTGGTATTAACGGGGCTTTTATTTGCAAACAAAACTGACACATCCGAAGCAGTCCCGGCTTTTCCTGAACCCGGCTTTGCCCTCCTCGAACTTTTCACTTCAGAAGGGTGTTCCAGTTGCCCGCCTGCAGATGAACTGATGAACCGGATACAGCAGTCTGCAGGAGACAAGCCGGTATATGTACTCGCCTATCATGTTGATTATTGGGACCGGAATGGGTGGAAAGATGTTTTTAGTGATCCCGCTTTTACAGAGAGGCAATACCAATACAGTCGCAGATTTGCAGACCAGGTATACACACCACAGGTGATCGTAAATGGCACAACCGAGTTTGTAGGGTCAGATGCGGAGGCAGCTGATATCGCGATCAGCAAAGCGCTGGCAACATCTTCGGCCGGTTCTCTCTCCGTTACCGCATCGATAGAAAATGATTCGTTGAAAGCCAGTTACCAGGTTGAAAGCAGGCGGAGTCATCTTAAGCTGATGATCGCCGTAGTGCAGAAGCATGCGACGAGCGGAGTAAAGGCCGGCGAGAATAAAGGAAGAACGCTATCTCACTCGCAAATTGTTCGGAGGCTGCACAGTTTTGATATCGATGTTGCTCCAAAGAATCAGTTCAAATTGGAATTGCCACGGGATTTCAATATTAATGAGTGGGAACTGATCGGCTTCCTCCAGGACCGGGCAACCGGTGTGATCTATGCTGCAAAGCGGATTACTATCTGATTAACATGATCTATCGCTGGGCAGATTGTTTTTGATCAGCGATTGCCGACTGGTCTTAGTATGGTTCGTTTGACTTTCAACAGAAAGCAGCAGTGGTCTCCAATGGCCGGCCACTCTGCTATTTGCTTCTTAATGCCGCTTATCGGATTCGCTGAAATGCGTCATTGGCCCATGGGTTTATCCTCCATTATCCCGGTCAACCCTGATCAAAGTCATAAAGTCTGCAGCAGATATTAACTAAGTTCGTGTTTGAATTCAAAACATGATCAATGAGCCATACCAGGGATAAGGTGAACAAAACAATTGATCAAATTAAAGGTGTCGAACACGGATTCAAACATATCTGTGCTGCGGGTGACAGCATACTGGCCGACGCTTCTGCTGATCATTTTGCCCTCGCAACAACATACCTGAAAGATGATAGTTACCAGGTAAGAATGCTGGCAACCTATCTTTTGGGACAACTTTCCACCGTTAATGTGAAGGCCTTGAAGGTGCTCGAAACAAAAGTGGCGGCGGACGACAACTGGCGTGTGCAGGAAATGCTGGCCAAGGCATTCGATCATTATTGCCACTCTAAAGGATATAAGGAATCTTTGCCGCTTATTAAGAAATGGCTTTCGGCTAAAGATCCGAACCTAAGAAGGGCGGTGGTGGAAGGCCTCCGGATCTGGACCGGCCGGCCTTTCTTCAAAGAAAACCCGGAGATAGCGATCCAACTCATATCCCAACTAAGGGTCAAAGCTGATGAAACAGAGTACCTGGTAAAATCCGTTGGCAATGCGTTACGGGATATCCGGAAGAAGTACAAGGATCTTGTGGACCGGGAAATTGCGGGTTGGGATGTAACCGATAAAACCGTTTCAGCGATAAAGAAACTGATCGAAGCCAAAAAATGAAGTTTCGGAGATCGTAAGGTTCCCGCAGATCAAGCGCAGATCAAGACGCAGATGCGCAGATCAGTCGCGGATGACAGAGAGATATCTGCGTATCTGCGCCGCTATCTGCGCAAATCAGCGGGAACCTTATCTGCATGATCCATCCGCGAAGAGCGGGCCGCCCTTCCATCCAGCACAACCGATTGCGACCAATGTCGGAAAAGGCCTCATTATATTAGGTTGAATATCAATGCTGAAATTATTCAATTATACATTTGTTGTAGAGGATTAGACAAAATTATCAGGTATGCCGTCGCTATAGCCTTATTTTCATCGGGTATTTCCGGTTATTCTTTCCACCGGAGCTAAAACGATTGCATTATGTTTCCAAACAAGCCAATCCGATCAGTGCCTGACTGGCGCCGGATCATCCCGGTCTCTCTTACCGATTCTTTCCCTGGCTACTTTAACCTGATCCATCAGCCTAATTAAATATGATGAAGAAAATACCGGGCAGTCTGTTATACAGGTATCTCTGTGTATTTATTGCCATAAACCTGCTCTGCTGTAACGCGTCATTTTCCCAGGAACTTCCCTTTCGTAATGCTGCACTGACTTCGGAAGCGCGCGCGAAAGATCTGATCTCGCGAATGACCCTCCAGGAAAAAGTACTCCTGATGCAGGACCAGTCGCCCGCCATTCCGCGGCTGGGTATTAAAAAATTCAACTGGTGGAGTGAAGCGCTTCACGGCCTGGCCAATAATAATGGTGTTACTGTTTTTCCCGAACCGATAGGGATGGCGGCTTCGTTCAACGATTCACTGGTGCAGATCATCTTCGACGCCGTATCCGATGAAACGCGGGCCAGGTATCACGAAACGATCCGCAATGGTGGCGAGAATAAACGGTTTTTAAGCTTGTCGGTTTGGACGCCCAATGTCAACATCTTCCGCGACCCGCGCTGGGGGCGGGGGCAGGAGACATACGGCGAAGATCCCTATCTCACCACCCGCATGGGTGTATCCGTAGTCAAAGGTCTGCAGGGTCCACCCAACGCAAAATACCGGAAGCTGCTCGCCTGTGCGAAACATTATGCCGTGCATTCAGGTCCGGAATGGAGCCGGCATGAACTGAATCTGAATGCGGTTAAACCCCGCGATCTCTGGGAAACCTACCTGCCCGCTTTCAAGGCCCTGGTGCAGGATGCTGATGTACGCCAGGTGATGTGCGCCTATCAGCGCCTGGATGATGAACCCTGCTGTGCAAATAACCGCCTGCTGCAAAATATCCTTCGCGAACAATGGGGCTTTAAACATCTGGTTGTCTCCGATTGTGGTGCGATCACGGATTTTTATACCAGCCATAAAGTATCGTCCACTCCTTCACACGCTGCTGCGAAAGGCGTCCTCGCCGGAACAGATGTGGAATGTGTATGGGAAGGATACGCGTATGCGAATCTTCCGGATGCAGTGAAGAAAGGATTGATCAATGAAAAAAAGATCGATGAAAGCCTGCTGCGTGTACTGATAGGGCGCTTTGAACTCGGTGAAATGGATCCCGATGGCATTGTGCCATGGGCCGCTACACCGGCATCAGTGATCAACAGTAAAAAACATCAGCAACTGGCACTAGATATGGCGCGGCAGTCCATGACGCTTTTGCAGAACAACAATAATCTTCTTCCACTGAGCAGATCCGCGAAGAAGATCGCTGTGATCGGGCCCAATGCAGATAATGAACCGATGCTGTGGGGTAACTATAACGGTACGCCGGTCAGCACTGTGACCATCCTCAAAGGCATTCAGTCCAAACTTAAACCCGGCAATGTATTCTATAATAAAGCCACAGATCTTGTGGAGAACAAAGTGACGGAAACTTATTTCTCCAAACTTTTGCACGAAGGCAAAAAAGGCTTCAAAGCAACTTACTGGAACAACAAAGAGAGAAGTGGTCAGCCCGCGATCACCGTCCAGGTAACTGAACCCTTGAAGCTGACCACGGCAGGCCAGCATGAATTTGCTTCGGGTGTGAAACTCGAGGGTTTCTCCGCTTTGTACGAAGCAGAATTTACCGCACCTGAAACGGAAGAAGTAGTCTTCAAAGGTGGCGCAACCGGTGAATTTGAATTACTGGTGAATGGCCAGTCTCTTGTAAAATATACCAACTGGAGAACCGTACCAGCCCGATTCCCTTATAAAGTTGAACGCGGTAAAACATACAAGATCGAGATCCGCTTCGCACAGTCGAACAACTGGCAGGCCAATCTTGAAATTGATTTTGGTAAAGAGAACCCGATCGATTTCGGCCTGCTGATCGATCAATTGAAAGGCATTGATGTCGTGGTATACGCCGGAGGCTTGTCCACCTTGCTGGAAGGTGAAGAAATGCCTGTGTCTTTCCCGGGTTTTAAAGGTGGCGACAGAACAGATATCGAATTGCCCGAAGTGCAGCGCAATTGCCTGAAAGCATTGAAAGCAGCGGGTAAGAAAGTGATCTTCGTGAACTGTTCCGGTTCCGCGATCGCATTGACACCAGAAACAGAGAGCTGCGATGCGATATTGCAAGCCTGGTATGGCGGGCAATCAGGCGGGCAGGCTGTAGCAGATGTACTCTTCGGTGATCATAACCCATCAGGTAAATTGCCTGTTACATTTTACAGGAACACCAAACAACTGCCCGACAATTTTGAAGATTATTCATTAAAAGGAAAGACCTATCGTTTCATGAACGATGCGCTTTTCCCTTTTGGATACGGATTGAGCTACACAAGATTTGCGATAGGTGAAGGCCGTCTCTCTTCATCATTCATCAAACAAAATGATCAGCTTACACTGACCGTTCCGGTCAGTAACAACGGCAAACGCGCAGGTACGGAAGTATTGCAGGTTTATATCCGGAGAACAAATGATACAGAGGGCCCTCTGAAAACAATGAGGGCATTTAAAAAGATAGAGTTGATGGCGGGTAAGTCGGCCAATGCCGTGTTGTCTCTTCCGTATAATTCCTTTGAATTTTATGGTGAGCAACAACTTGAAATGAAAGTAATACCGGGACAGTATGAGATCTTATACGGAACGAGTTCTGCGGATAAAGATCTGCGTAAACTGACAGTGTCTGTTCAGTAGATCCTTCGTTTATAAATAGTGAAATAAAATTGATCATTAAACCACCGCTGAGTGAATAAATATATACGGTCGTTGGTCCTGGTGCTTCTGCTGCAATTGATCAGCGGTGGAAAGGTCTTTTCACAAAGCATCACTATACAATCGCCCGATAAAAGGATCAAAGCTGAACTGCTATGCCAGCAGCAAAACAATACAGGTGAGTGGTACCTGAAAGTTTCCTATCAGCATAATAATACAGCAGTAACAGCTATTCCGCGTATTGATCTCGGGTTGATCCGCAATGACCAGGATTTTTCCAAACAGTTAAAGTTCATTAGAGCAGGCAAGCCGGCGTTGCTGAAAGAACAATACACGACGGTGCATGGAAAAAGATCCGTTCACAGCAATACGGGCAACCAGGTGGTAGCCAGCTTTGAAAATCCTTCAAAAGCAAAGCTCAATATTATCATAGCCGCTTACAATGATGGGGTTGTTTTCCGCTATGAGTTTCCTGATAAGCAGGGAAGTTTCGTGGTGAAGGATGAACTGACAAGCTATAGCATCAGCCGCGAGACAACAAGATGGCTGGAGAAATGGAATCCCGCGAATGAAGGTTATTATACGGAAATGAAGAATGCACAGGCTACTCCGGGCGAGTGGTGTTATCCGGCATTGTTCAAATCGACCGACAGCACCTGTTGGTTTTTACTGCATGAAGCTGACCTGGATGAAACCTACTGCGGAACAAAGCTGAGCAATATGGCTGATTCATCGAAATACAAATTAAGCTTTCCGAACCCTAAAGATGGGAGAGGGCAGGGAGAGTCAACGCCCACGATCAATTTGCCGTGGAAGTCGCCCTGGCGTGTGATCAATATCGGAAGCCTGTCAGATATTGTTGAATCCACACTGGTGGATGATGTGTCGCCGCCATCACGGATCACGAATACTGCGTGGATCAGACCGGGATTGGTATCCTGGAACTACTGGTCAGACAATCACGGTACAAAAGATTTTAAAACGGTTTGCGAGTTTGCCGACCTGGCTGCGGCGATGGGCTGGCCATATACTTTGCTCGACTGGGAATGGGATGCCATGGGCAATGGCGGAAAGCTTGAAGATGCAATCAGGTATATTCATGCCAAAGGGGTTAAACCGCTTATGTGGTATAACTCTGGGGGCAATCATACATGGGTCAATGCCACGCCGAAGGATCGGATGCTGACCCATGAGAATCGCGTGGAAGAATTTGCAAAATTGAAAAAGCTTGGTGTGGACGGGATCAAAGTGGATTTCTTTGAAAGCGAGAAGCAGGATATGATCAAATATTATCTCGATATTGTCCGCGATGCTGCGCAATTCGAGATCATGGTTTATTTCCACGGCTGTCTTGTACCGCGTGGATGGGCAAGAACATATCCGAACCTGATGACGTATGAAGCGGTGAGAGGAGCTGAATGGTATAACAATGTTCCTGACTTTACGAATGCTGCCCCTTCACACAATACCATTCTTCCCTTCACCAGGAATGTAGTGGGGGCGATGGATTATACACCGGTAACATTCACCAATTCACAACATCCGCATATTACCTCGTATGGACATGAACTTGCCCTGAGTGTATTATTCGAATCGGGACTGCAGCACCTTGCTGATCGTCCCGATGGTTATTATTCATTGCCGGATGCGGCAAGAACTTTTCTGCGTGATGTGCCCAATGCCTGGGATGATATTAAACTGCTGGATGGTTATCCCGGCCAGGAGATCTCTATGGCGCGCCGGAAGGGCGATAACTGGTACGTAGGATCCATCAATGGCCAGAACCGTGAAAAGAAAAAGACCATCAAACTTGATTTTTTACAGGAAGGAGTGAAGTATAAAATGATACTGATCGCAGATGGCAAACATGATAAAGAGTTGTTGCCATCTTATCGCATGGTGCAGCGATCGGATTCCGTTGATGTGCGTCTCTTGCGTCGCGGCGGCTTCGCAGCATCCTTCAAACCTGTTCAATAGGAAATTATAAACCTGGTACAACAAGATGAGATCATTATTTATTTTTTGTTTATTCATTCTGCCGTGTTTTGTGTCAGCGCAGGTCTATCGCGGCCATGAAGTGAAACGGGATCGGCTTTCAATTCGTCTGGGGGAAGGAGTACTGAATATCCATCCACTGGCAGACAGAGCGATCAGGGTACAGTGGGAAAAAAATGGTGTGAAAGAAGAGCAACAATTTGTGCTGAATGCGCTGCAGAAAAATATAGCGTTCAAAGTATCAGCGGAGGGACAAAAGCTCCGGTTAAGCACAAGGTTTGTATCAGTGTATTTTGATAAACAAACCGGCAGTATTGAATACAAAGACGCGGCAGGTAAAACCTTTCTTCGCGAAAAAGCCGGAGGCCGCAGGTTGCAACCGGACACGGTTGCGGGACAATCCTGTTTTATTGCAGAACAACAATTCGAATCACCTGCTGATGAATACCTGTTTGGATTAGGGCAGTTCCAGGATGGTCATTATAATTTGAAAAATATCACGCGTCAACTGATACAGGTGAATTCACAGATTGCGATCCCGTTCCTTTATTCAAGCAAAGGATATGGCATCTTGTGGCATCAGTATGGGATCACTGATTTTAATCCTGCTGACAATCGCATCACGCTAATAAAGACGGATACTTCAGCGGCCGGTGGCGGAGAATTGGAAGTGACGACCACAGCGGGGACTCAGAAAGTATTTCGCCGCCAGGCGTTGTATTCTGGTGAATTTAATATGCCGAAAGATGGTGCCTATACCATCATGCTTGATCTCGGCGGAATGGATAGCCGGCACCTGGTAGTGATTGATGGCGTGCCCCTGATCGATCAGTCAAATCAATGGCTGCCACCTGCCGCCAGTAAAAATATACGGTTGAAAGCAGGACGGCATAAAGTGCAGGTGGTGTGCCAGGGCAATAATCGCCCTTCGCTCTCCTGGAAGATGACGGAAGATGTAACCACGTTCCGGTCACCAAATGCAAAATCGCTCGACTATATCGTTCTCCAGGGCAATGGTGCTGATGAAGTGATCGCGGGTTACCGCAATCTCACCGGCAATGTACCGATGTTACCACTTTGGGCGTATGGATTCTGGCAATGCCGTGAACGTTATACATCAGGTAAACATCTGGTGGAAACGGTGCAGGAATTCCGCAAGCGTAAACTTCCTGTTGATGTGATCGTGCAGGATTGGCAATACTGGGGGAAATATGGTTGGGGTGTTCCTAAGTTTGATGAAGCGAACTATCCTGAACCGGAAAAATTCATACGGCAATTACACGATCTTAATGCAAAGTTCTCTATCTCTGTTTGGGAGAATCTTGATAAGAAATCTGAGGTCGCGAAAGATTATCTTGATAAGAACCTGTACATCCCGAACAGCCCTTGGATAGATATTTTTAACCCGCAAACGCAGCAAACGCATTGGAATGCATTAAATAAAAACCTGTTTGCTTATGGTGTAGACTCCTGGTGGATGGATGCAACCGAGCCCGAGAATGATGCGTTGAAAGGAAAGCAAACTTTTTTTGGTCCCGGTGAATTTTACCGTTTGGTCTATCCCTTCTTCGTCAGTAAAGCAGTGTATGATGGTCAGCGTATGACTGATCCGAATAAAAGAGTTGTGACATTGACGCGTTCGGCTTTTCCGGGACAACAACGTTTCGGGACGATCAACTGGTCTGGCGATATTGGTTGGGATTGGGATGCGTATAAGAGACAGATCGTGGCAGGACTGAATTTTTCGCTGACCGGTATGCCTTACTGGACAACCGATATCGGCGGATTCTTCCGGCCGGGCAGAACGCAATACACGGATCCAAAATATCACGATATTTTATTGCGTTGGTTTCAATGGGGTGCTTTTAATACCATCTTCCGCATGCATGGGTATCAGACCGAGACGGAGCCGTGGAAATATGGTGATACGGTGATGAATGGCATGCGTGCCATGCTTGATCTTCGTTACCGTTTAATGCCGTACATTTATTCCGAAGGATGGCAGATCTCCAGCAAAGGCTCAACGATGATGCGCCCGATGGTGATGGATTTTAAAAATGATACGGCTGCGATCTCACAAGCCTACCAGTATATGTTTGGTAAAGCTTTTCTTGTGGCACCGGTCACTTCGCCGGGAGTAAAAGACTGGCCGGTGTATCTCCCCGTCACTGCAGGTGGGTGGTATGACTTCTGGTCGGGGCAGCATTTCAACGGTGGACAAAGCGTTGCTGTCAATGCTCCGCAGGACCGGCTACCATTGCTCGTAAAAGCCGGATCTATTGTTCCTATGGGGCCATTTATGCAATATACTGGAGAGAAGAAAACGGATACTTTGGAGATCAGGATCTATCGCGGTGCTGATGGCCAATTTACCCTGTACAATGATGAAGGTGATAATTATAATTATGAGAAAGGTAACTACCAGGCGATCCCTTTTTCCTGGAATGACAAGTTGAATACACTAACGATTGGGGCGCAGGAAGGAAAATATATGACCACCAGCAAACAGTATGTTTTTAAGCTCGTGCCCGCAGATCACACAAATGGTTATGGCGTGGGGGAAAGCCGGTCCCTGAAAACAATCACTTATACGGGTAAGAAAACAGGTATTTTATTGGGCAATGAATAGGTGGGCCGGCTCTGCCTATACCGCTATCGGCGGATATTCTTAAGAAACAAAAAACGAATGCGAATGATAGTAATGAAATTCAGCAAACATGTTTTCACCGTATTTTTTATGGTAATCATGCTGCAGTGTATTGCACAGGACGTTCAGCAAACAGAACGTGGAGTAAAGCTGGCCTTGAACACAACAACTGTTGAACTGCAATTTTATAACGCATCGACTGTTCGTGTATTGAAATATCCTGCAGGGAAAGAAACGGATCCGAAAAGTTTGTCGGTGATTGCAACGCCGGTAAAGGTGAATGTTTCCCTGAAGCGTTCAGCAGGAACAGTAACCGTTAGCAGTGGTCAGGTGAACGTTGCTGTTAATTTGAGTGACGGGCAGGTCAGTTTTCTCGGTCAGAAAAGCAAAACTCCTTTGCTGAAAGAGAAAGCCGGAAGTACATCGTTTGAGCCATTCAATGATGCGGGCGTAAGTTCTTATGCGATCAAACAGGCTTTTGAGCTGGATCCGGAGGAAGCGATCTATGGCCTCGGTTCACAACAGCGTGGCAAGATGATCCAGCGTAACCTGAAGATGAATATGGTGCAGGGTAATACAGACGACTATGTACCCTTCTTTCAATCAGTAAAAGGATACGGCCTTTTCTGGGATAATTATTCTCCTACAATATTTGAAGATAATACAGCCGCAACTTCATTCAGTTCACAAGTGGGTGATTGCGTCGACTATTACTTTATGTACGGCGGTAATGCAGACGGCGTGATCGCACAGATGCGCAGCCTCACTGGTCAGGCTCCTATGTTCCCGCTATGGACTTATGGTTTCTGGCAAAGCAGGGAGCGTTATAAGAGCCAGGCCGAATTGGTTGACGTAGTGCGAAAGTACAGGCAGCTGAATGTGCCGTTGGATGGTGTGATACAGGACTGGCAGTATTGGGGGAACAACTATCTCTGGAATGCAATGGATTTTCTGAATGTGGACTTTCCTGATCCCAAAAAAATGGTGGAAGATGTTCGCCGGTTAAATGCTCACATGATCATTTCGATCTGGTCGAGCTTCGGGCCGCAAACATTACAGTATAAAGAACTCGAGAAGATCAATGCGTTGTTCAATTTCAAAACATGGCCCGAATCGGGTTCTGAGAAATGGCCACCCAACCCGAACTATCCCTCTGGTGTACGGGTGTATGATGCATACAACCCGGCAGCGCGTGATATCTATTGGAAATACCTGAAGAATATGCATTCGATCGGTATAGATGGCTGGTGGATGGATTCCTCTGAGCCGGATCATTTCAATGCGACGGATGCTGATCTCAATACAAAAACGTTTCTCGGTTCTTTCCGTCGCGTCCGCAATGCTTATCCGTTGATGACGGTTGGTGGTGTTTATCAGAATCAAAGAAAGGTTGATAACAGCAAACGTGTCTTCATCTTGACGCGTTCGGCCTTTGCAGGTCAACAGCGTTATGGTGCCAATACATGGTCGGGTGATGTCGTGTCTTCCTGGGATGCTTTGCATAACCAGGTCATTGCAGGATTGAATTTTTCATTGACAGGCATTCCGCATTGGAACAGTGATATCGGAGGATTCTTTCTTTGGAATTTCAGGAGAAAACTGGATGATCCGGAATATCGTGAGTTGTATACGCGCTGGTTGGAATTCGGTGCATTTAACCCCATGATGCGTTCCCATGGTGCAGATGCGCCGCGAGAGATCTATCAGTTTGGTAAGAAAGGAGACAAGGTCTATGATGCTATAGAAAAGTTCATCCGGCTTCGGTATACTTTGCTGCCTTATATCTACTCCACCTCTTACCAGGTAACGGCCAATCAATCGAGCATGATGCGTGCACTGATGATGGACTTTCCTTCGGATAAGAATGTTCTTCCGATCAGCGATCAGTTCATGTTTGGAAAATCGTTACTGGTTTGCCCTGTAGTGAAACCGATGTATGTAAAGAAGGTTATCGCAGGAAAGGATACAACTATGGCGGAAGATTTCAGTACGGTCAGAACAAGAGATGCCTACCTGCCAGCCGGCAGCAAGTGGTTTGATTTCTGGACCAGTGAGCCAAACAACGGAGGACAGTGGGTGAAGAAGGAAACGCCGATCGATATCATCCCTGTTTTTGTAAAAGCTGGTTCAATTCTTCCTGCGGGGCCTTCCGTTCAGTATGCCACTGAAAAGAAATGGGATGAGTTAGAGATCCGTGTATATCCCGGCGCAGACGGTGAGTTTGTATTGTATGAAGACGAGAACGATAATTACAACTATGAGAAAGGGGTCTTCTCAACCATCACTTTCCGCTGGGATGATAAGAAAAAGATATTGACGATTGCGGACAGGGCGGGCGCATTTCCGGGAATGCTTTCCAACAGAAAATTCAATGTGACCTTAGTGCAGCAGCAGGCTGGTAAAACCTCGAACGTTAATTATGCGGGGAAACAGGTAAAAGTGAAACTGTAGGAAGGTCGCCAAGATTTTGACAGCCTCTTCATTTTGCTAAAGAATTTTTTAGCGGATCAGATCATTCTGAAGATCAATCGCTGTAGCCTGTATTTTTTTAAGCCGCAAACAGGAAACAAATGAACTATCAAACTTTTCAACCGCATAATGACTTAGCCCCACTTATCAAATGCTACTGGACATTGGAAAGCCCAAAGCAAGATAAATCCGAAAAGCAAACGATCGTTCCCGACGGCTGCATGGAAATGATTTTTCATTATGGCGATCTCTATAAGCAATACACTGAAAACTGCAATAGTATCATTCAGCCTAAATGTTTTGTCATGGGGCAACTGACACGACCGCTTGAAATAGAACCAACCGGGGAGACCGGCATATTTTCTGTTCGCTTTCAGCCTGACGGATTCTTGCCTGTTACTACGATTCCGATAAAGGAAATGGAAAATACAGCCGTGTCGTTGGAGAAATTGTTTGGTAAGAGCGGGCAGGAGATCGAACAAAAGATCATAAATGCGAACTCCACAATGGAAAGGATTGAGCTGATCGAAACATTTTTACTGGAACGTTTGTCGGCCAGCGAAACCATTGACCGCATCGTTAAATCAACAGTTGAAACGATCCTGACAGCCAACGGACAGCTTTCTATAGATGAACTTTCCAGGCAGATCAACACGAACCGGAGACAACTGGAACGAAAGTTCTCGTCAGCGATTGGTTTAAGTCCCAAACAGCTTTCCAAAACCATAAGATTACAGGCCACGCTAAAAATGCTGCTCAATAAAAAATTTACCAGCCTTACCGCCCTCGCATACGAGAATGAATATTATGACCAGGCTCATTTTATTAAAGACTTTAAAGAATTTACAGGATTTACACCCAAAGAATTTTACGGAACGAACCTGAAAATGTCCTCTCTTTTTTACGGTACGGATTAGTCTTGTCGCATTTTTACAATTTTTAGTTTCAAATGCAAATCAACTTTGTGGCCTGACATAAATAATTAACAATGGAGAATTTAATCACCTGGTTTGAGATTCCGGCAACAGATTTTAACAGGGCCGTGTCTTTTTACACATCCGTTCTGGATCTGGAAATCAAAGAGACCGACATGTTTGGTACCAAAATGGGCTTTTTCCCAACCGATGGAACAAACGTTTCCGGAGCGATCGTGCAGGGCGATGATTATAAACCCTCAGAAGAAGGAGTGGTTGTATATCTGAATGGTGGGAATGATCTGCAGACTGTATTAGATAAGGTAGGGAAAAACAAGGGGACAGTAATTGTTCCCAAAACCCAGATCAGTCCTGAAATGGGATATTTCGGTATGTTTATAGACACAGAAGGTAATAGACTAGCTGTTCATTCAATCAATTAACAACATGAAAAAAGAAATGAAACTTTTCATTGTTATTGTCAGCCTCGTTTTTATTTATGCCTGGACGACAAAGCCGGCAAGAGATATCAAGAAAACGGAATGGCTGATCGGAACCTGGGAGAACAAGACCCCAAAAGGAACTATTTACGAAACCTGGAGGAAAGTGAGCGCAGACGAATTCTCCGGGAAGAGCTACATCCTAAAGGATCGGGATACTATTGTTTTTGAAACAATACGACTGGTGCAGGAAACAGACGGATTGTTTTATGTCCCCACGGTTAAAAATCAAAATGATGCTTTTCCTGTTCGATTTGCCGCCACAACTATTTCAGCAACTAAAATGGTGTTTGAAAATCCCCAACACGATTTTCCAAAAACAATTTCGTATACCCAAATTGCTACAGACTCATTAGTTGCGGAAATAGGAGGGAGTAGAAACGGGCAGGAGCGCAGACAAGCTTTTCCCATGAAACGAATCAGGTAAAGTTCATGCAACGTTGTTATGAGTGAAGTATTTTTCCGAAGTGACCGTTAACAAAAACGACTATTCTCTTTAATCCTCGACCTAACAGGTATTGAACCGACGAACAGTCAGGAGTCCTGCTTAGGCAGAGACATACGTATCTCTCCCGGATAACACACGGAGATCCGTTTTGTCAGCTGTAACCGGCAGGCGAATATGGTTGCCCATAAAGCACCACGCGTGAAGTAATAGCTCCCTGTTTTGTTGAATTACGGATATTTTCGAGCAGTATATTCCGGGAAGGCTGCCGCGTGAATACGTCTATCCAACCCACAATGGTAAATCGGACCAAAACAAGGCTGAATAGAAGGAACAGGAAAGAATTACTGAAACAATCAAACACAAAAATACCGCTAGGGTGAACATCCGCTGGAAGGTATACAACGAATCCGTCAGTCTGAATGAGATTGGTTTGCGCAAAATTGTCTTTCCTGCGATAGTGATCCCCAATAAGCCTAGCATAAGTTTCCTGTGGATTACGCAGATTTTATCCTTACCATTATCGTACAGTGTTGATTCATATGGATAGCCTGTATTTGAAATCTGCGCACTCCAAAAAAAAGAAGTATTCATTTACTAAGCGATATTGCAACCACGGTGGAGGTAAAATCAGCGAAATCTTCGGAAACCTTACGCAGGGCATACTCATGAGTTCGTCGCCGCGAAGAAGTCTCTATCGTAAGTCACACACCTTTGCGCAGGCTTTCTGCATAGGCATCAGGTAGCGCACTATTCTCAACCGCTCTTGCAGCTTTCTCAATATCATAGTCGAACCGGACGAATTCAACCTGTACCGTTTCTTTTGAAAAAATGCTGCTGTCAGGATGGATAGTAAGGAGCACATAACCGCCGCGACTATCGCCATCTTTTGGTTTACCGACAGATCCTATATTGATCGCATGCCGATAATGTTCGTTTTCTTCCGGAATCGAAGGCAGGATCCGGTGATAAGGTTTGTGCGTGTGTCCAAAGCATAAAATATCCGCACCGGCATCCTGCATGATCCGTAACATGCTTTTTTCTTCCCGGTCTTCAAACAGGTATTCATTGATACGTCGCGGGCTGCCATGTACCAGTAATAAATTCAGCTTGTCATTGTTCAACTGAAACTCAACGTTGATATGAGCGGGTAAGGTGCGCAGATATGCGCGCTCCTGTTCATTGATAAGTTGGTTGGTCATGCTGATAGAGATCGCGCCATTAGCCTTTTCTTCGTCTGACTTATAGGCGCAACCGCAATCATTGCTTTCCCTGCCAATCCCAAAATCATAATTTCCTGCAATAGTGGGGATCTTTCTTTTTCTGATCTCATTGATCACTTCGTTGGGCCAGATATTGTAGCCAACCAGATCTCCGAGGCAGTAGATCGCATCTGCCTGCTGCTTTTCTACATGGTCGAAAAAGGCTTCCAATGCCGGCAGGTTGGCATGAATGTCACTGAATAAAGCAATTCTCATAAAAAATATAAATGGATTTAGTTTTATTGATTCATGATGGTTGGGTATTTGCGTCTTTCGGAAGATAATATTTCCGCCGGAGCCAGAACGCTACATTCACCAGGGCAATTAACGCCGGCACTTCCACCAATGGTCCGATAACTCCGGCAAATGCCTGACCGCTGTTAATCCCGAAAACTCCAATAGCCACCGCTATAGCGAGCTCAAAATTATTGCCTGCTGCAGTGAAGGCGATCGAAGCGTTCTTCGAATAGTCTGCCCCGAGAGCTTTGCCGATGAAGAAACTCACCAGGAACATGATCGCGAAATAGATCATCAGCGGAATCGCAATGCGTACCACATCCATTGGGATCTTAACGATCAATTCTCCTTTCAGGCTGAACATAACAATAATTGTGAACAGCAATGCTATCAAAGTGACAGGAGAAATAAGAGGAACAAATTTGTTTTGATACCATTCTTCTCCCTTTAACCTAAGTAAGGCGAAACGGGTCAGGATACCTGCGGCAAAAGGAATTCCTAAATAGATCGCTACACTTTCTGCAATCTGGCCAATGCTGATATCGACGGCTGCTCCCGTCATTCCAAACAGCGGCGGCAACACGGTAATGAACAGGTAAGCATAGAAGCTAAAGAAGATCACCTGGAAGATGCTGTTGAGGGCAACCAATCCCGCTGCATATTCCCTGTTCCCTTCCGCGAGTTCATTCCAGACGATCACCATGGCGATACATCTTGCAAGTCCGATCAGGATCAGACCGGTCATATAAGCGGGGTGATCCTTCAAAAAGATGATTGCCAGAAAGAACATCAATAGCGGTCCGATCACCCAGTTGAGTAACAGGGAAGTTCCAAGGATCTTCACATTCTTAAATACTTCGCCCATCTTTTCGTAACGTACTTTTGCCAGCGGAGGATACATCATCAGTATTAGCCCGATCGCCAGCGGGATATTTGTTGTGCCAGATGAAAAAGAATTGATCCAGGCCGAAGAGCGGGGAAAGAAATAACCAATACCCACTCCTGAAGCCATCGCCAGAAAGATCCACAATGTCAGGTAACGGTCGGGAAAACTTAGTTTTTTCCGTTCAGCAGCGGGTGCGCAATTATTAGCACTCATGTATGTGTATTTTTTGAGACAACGGCCATCATCCAGTGGCCATCGGGCATCTGTAGCGTTTTAACTGTATGAGCTTTCATCGGATCAATCGCAGCAACCGGGTGCGCAGCACGCAGTTTGCCCGCCCGGTTTTTTTGCAAACACCGTAATGCTGTAGATGCCGGTATCACTTTGTTTGAAAGCGGTCAACTGTTCTGCATCGAGGAATTGAGAAAGGATGTCATCCGGAACGATGATCTTTTTTTCCTTTTGAACTGTGATGTCACTGAAACCGGTTTTTTCAATCAGGGAGAGATAGTCTTTTTTCTGGATAGCACCGGATACGCAACCGGCATACATTTCTGCGGCTGTTTTAATGTTCAACGGCAGATCGCCCTCCAATACGATATCGGAAATGCTGAAGTGAGCGCCGGGCTTCAGTACGCGGAATATATCTTTTATCACTCCTTCCTTATTCGGAACAAGGTTCAGCACACAGTTGCTGACGATCACGTCTGCAATACTATCATTCACCGGCATGTGCTCGATATCTCCCTCGCGGAATTCTACATTGTGAAAGCCAAGTTTTTCCGCGTTAAGCCGTGCTTTGCTGATCATGGCAGGGGTGAAGTCAATGCCAATTACTTTTCCGGTTTCACCTGTCTCCGCGCGTGCAATAAAGGCATCGTTGCCGGCGCCGGAGCCGAGATCTACGACTACATCACCCTTTTTGATCCTTGCAAATTGAGTGGGAAGACCGCAACCTAAACCCAGGTCGGCATCGGGAGTATACCCCTTCATGTCACTGTAGTCGTCCGTCATGATATTATACACTTCTGTTGAGCAGCCGCCTGAACCGCAGCAGGAAGCAGCGTTCTCTTCTTTATCCTGGAGGGCAATTTCGCTGTACTTCTGCCGTACCAGTTCTTTTAATTGTTCGGGTGTTTCCATGTTTGTGATCTTTATTGGTATAACGCAATATTGCGATGAATAAGTTCAAAAAAAATCAGCAGCAGTTATTGCTGATCTCCATTGCAAAGAATCCTTCGAGGGCTGTTTTGTATTGTTTCCAAACTTTCGGATCGATGCAATAGCATACACTGGTTCCTTCGATCGTACCCTGGATCAGACCGGCGTTTTTCAGTTCTTTCAAGTGCTGGCTGATGGTTGCCTGGGCCAGTCCCAGTTCTTCCACCAAGTCACCACATATACAGGCCTGCGCTTTGATGAGGTGCTGAATAATAGCAATCCTGGCCGGATGAGCGATTGCTTTCAGCATTGTGGCCAGCTTATTCTGCTTTTCAGTGAATATTTCCGTTTTTGTAAGTCCCATTTATATCGCAATATTACGATGTATTTTGAATCCGGCAATTTTTTTTGAAAGTTTCTTACAAGTACAGGGGACTTTGTGAATAAGCGGTCGATTTTTTGCTGTTTACAGTAATCAACTCCTTCGACTATGCATCAAACATGGATCAATGAGATCAGGGTGAGCGATTTTGGCCAGCAATTCCGGTTCACCGCCGTTTCGGAAAAGGCAAATCGTAAAGGGACTTTTCGGTTTGATTTTTCTGAACCCGAAAGGGGATTTGTCATATCTGTTGAATATGATGAACATAACCACGATGAAAGATATCGTTGCAGCATTTATCCGGATGATGCATTGAGTTATCCCTATTTGATCGAGATCTTCAACAAATATCTGCGCCCGGCAATTGAAGAGAACAGGAATTTGTGGTATACCGGACAATGATTAGGCAGTCTCAAACACAACTTACCCGGGCCGCCAGATCAGCAGATTAAGTCGCCTGGCGTAAGGTTCCCGCAGAGTTCGCAGATCTTGGATCACTACCAGCGACACATGTTTCAAAAGCAGTAAAAACCTTTATTGGATCCGCAGATTCACCAATGGCTTCCGGATTCAGCTAATTGTCTGCGGGAGCTATACGTCCGGGTAAAGAATATTCATCATCTCAAATCAAAGTCAGGTAATAGTAAAGACCAAATCAGCGAAATCCGTGGAAATTTTATACTGTCCTTGAAAAAAGATCATCCTGAGGCTTTACAACCTGATTCGGGCTTTTGCGATTTGCGCCCACTTTTTTATGTTTGGCGGGAAAATATGCTTAACCATGAAAAATCCTGTTGGTTAGGCGTAAGGAGCAGCGATTATAAGTATTGTCCTACGGATCAATAGCAATCCCTGAAAACCTATCTTTGCCGCTACAGAAGGATTAAACGTACAACGCATGCGCCGCTCTCAAACGGATGTATCCCCGGATATACTGACTACCTACTTCAACAACATACTTCCGTTAAGTGCGGAAGAGGTTGCGTGGGTTGCCGCCTCGTTTCATGCCCGGCTCTACCGCAAAAAACAGTACGTACTTCAGGAAGGAGATTCGTGCTTGCATTTCAATTTTGTAGTACGCGGTTGCCTGCGTTTGTACAAAATCGATGAAAAAGGCGCCATACATACTTTGCAATTCGCTCCGGAGAATCATTGGATCAGTGACCTTGGCAGTTTTCATGGCCTGAAGCCCACCGCGTTATCGATTGATGCACTCGAAGATACGGTGGTGCTGCAGATCACGCGTGATGAATTAGTCAGACTCTATGAGAAGTCTGTCCGGTTAAATCGCATCTTTCGTGTGCTGGTGGAAAACGCCTTTATCAATCTGCAGGAGCGTTTACTGCACAATATCAGCTCGACAGCGGAGCACCGCTACCAGGCATTTCTGGACCGTTATCCCGAGTTAAGTGCTCGCTTGTCGCAGGTCCAGATTGCCAGCTATCTCGGTGTAACTCCAGAGTTCTTAAGCCGCCTCCGCAATCAGAAAGCAAAGCAGGGATCAGACAATTCTTAAACTACATCAAGTCTATTTATTGAACAAGATCATTGGTTGAACACACGGTATGGCCGGAGCTTTGTACCCGGAAGCAAATCAAACCTTCCCCCAAAAACAATGACAAAGACTTCAACCATCGCCGTGGTCGGCCTGGGTAGTATTGGCCGGGTAGTGGCGGCAAACATCGTGAAAGCAGGGAGCCCCGTCCTGGTAGCAGAAAGAACACTGGCAAAAGCGCAAAAGACCGCTGATGAACTAGGGTCGCTTGCTATACCGCTTGAGATCAGGGACGCGATTGCGAAAGCGGACATCATCGTCCCCGCCATTTATTTTGATGGTATTCAACAATTTTTGAAAGCTTACGCAAGCGAACTGAACGGCAAACTCATCATAGACCCATCTAACCCGATCGCCCCTGATGAAAAAGGTGGATTTAAAAAGATCATTCCGCAGGACCAGTCTTCAGGACAGGTACTCGCCTCAATATTGCCAGCCGGAGCAAGGTTTGCTAAAGCATTGGGAAGCCTCGGTGCCGAATCATTGAGTGCTGCTGCATTTGGCTCACCTGAGCAAGCCGTGTTATTTTATGCAGCAGATGATGCAGCGGTCAATGGACCTGTTGAAGACCTGATCCGTGCTGTAGGTTTTGAACCACTGCGCATTGGCGGCATCGACCAATCCATCCGGATGGAAGTATTCGGCGATCTGCACCAGTTTGGCGCACTCGGCAAGACGGTAACCCTGGCAGAAGCCAAAACAAAAATTTAAGCATGCCTGTAGAGCAAACACGAACCATCGCTGAGGTTCTACATCATCATCTCTCGGCATTTGGATCAAATGACCTGGAGGCCATTTTAGAAGATTATTCGGAAGAATCGGTGATCCTGACCAAAGATGGTGCGGTTGTTGGTCTGGCCAACATCAGAACGTTCTTTGAACATTTCTTCCAATTGATTCCTACCGGTTCATCCTTTGAGATGATCCGGCAGGAACTCTCCGGCCCGGTCGCTTATATTGCCTGGAGCAGCGAATCGCCAACGGCATCTATACCGATGGGTTCAGATACTTTTATTATAGAAAAGGGAATGATCCGCTATCACACCGTCGCGGATCATCGCATTCTTCCGTCAAGATGAATAAAACGCCTACTATAATCACCGTCCTGGCCCTTGCACTTGCCGGTTGCAACCAAAAGTTCAGCTGGCAGGGCGGAGCCTGGCAACCTATTAATGTTAAGGCTACTGTTGTAGATTCTGGTAGTGAACAAATACTGAAAGTGGAACGCGACCTTAAAGCCTTACCATTTGATACTGCAAGGCTGGCGGCAACAGTCGACCAGCCGACGTATGTGAAATGGCTTGCCCATGATGTGAGTGCAGGAGTGATCGAAGTTAAGGTGTTCAGCCGGATAAAACCTGATTCACCCTTTAAACAGGCGCGTGGTTTTATTGGTCTCGTTTTTTATATCGGAGAGGATGATAAGGCTTTTGAATCCGTTTATCTTCGCCCTTCCAACGGACGATCAACGGATTCTGCCATGCGAAGCCATGCCGTTCAATACTTTGCTTACCCCGATCATAAGTTTGATCGCCTGCGCCGTGAAGCGCCGGGCATTTATGAATCAGGGGCGGACATAGGCCTGAATGAATGGATCAGCCTCAGACTGGAGATTACAAAATACGCGCGACGCTTATACATCAATGAAGGGAAAATACCTGTCCTGAGCGTCATGGAGCCGCGCGGTACTCAATCGTATGGTGCGATCGGGCTTTGGGTTGATATTGGGACCGAAGGGTACTTTAAGGAGTTTAGATTCATCCCGGCTAAATGAAACATGTACAGAACCAATAAGGATTCCTGCAACGCGATTACTATCCCACATTTGCGGCATCCTAAACTATGTTCACCGTTCACCCGGCAGGTCCAGCGTTTACCATCAACAATCGCTATCTTCAGATACTCAAAGTGTCTTTATGGGGGAGATTGCCTGTAAAGAAGGATGAGTAATCATTAATTCAGTATCATTCATGCCGGTAGATAATTTCAATATACAGGGATTAACGGATAGCGAAGTCGTCGCCGCAAGAGCCAGTTTTGGTTCAAATGAACTGAAGTACAAAAAGGAATCCGGGTTTGTTAGCACCCTGGTGGGGCTGCTGAAAGAACCGATGCTGATCTTACTGCTGGCGGCATCTTCCATCTATTTTATCAGTGGTGATACCGGCGACGGTCTTTTTATGGTATCGGCGATCGTACTAGTATCAGCTATCTCCCTGTACCAGGATGCACGAAGCCGCAATGCATTATCACAGTTAAAGAATTTTATTCAGCCTAAATGCAAAGTGATCAGGAATGGTGTGGTAACGGAAATAAAGAGTGATGAGTTGGTTGTTGGCGACAGTCTTATGATGGAAGAAGGCGAAGCGGTGGCGGCAGATGGGATCATTGTGCATTCAAATGATTTCTCTGTAAACGAATCGATATTAACAGGTGAATCCTTTGCCGTTGAAAAGGATAAAACGTCCACGGACAACATCGTCTATTTTGGGACAACCGTATCAAGTGGATTGGCGATTGCTACGATTACCCATACCGGCAACTCCACGAGGCTCGGGAAGATCGGGAAAAGTCTTGAATCCATCAAAGAAGAAAAAACACCACTGGAGTTACAGATAAACAACTTTGTAAAGAAGATGGTCATAGCGGGGGCTGTGGTGTTCGTCATTGTATGGGCCATCAATTATTTTAAAACATACGATATACTGGACAGCCTGCTCAAAGCGCTGACACTTGCCATGAGTGTGCTTCCGGAAGAGATCCCCGTGGCATTCACCACCTTTATGGCACTGGGCGCCTGGCGCCTGATGAAACTCGGTATCGTGGTAAAACAAATGAAGACGGTTGAAACGCTTGGCAGCGCCACCGTGATCTGTACGGATAAAACGGGAACGATCACGGAAAATAAAATGAGCCTGGCAAAATTGTTTGTATTGACATCCGGTAAGATCACAACAGCTACTGATGAATTAACGGACAATGAAAAGCAACTGATCACGCTGGCCATGTGGGCAAGTGAGCCGATCCCGTTTGATCCTATGGAGATCGCTTTACACAAAGAATATGAAAAGCTGACAACAGCTGATGACAGACCGTCGTTTAAAATGATCCATGAATATCCATTAAGCGGCAAGCCGCCGATGATGACACATATTTTTGAGAATGCGGAGGGCAGGCGCATCATTGCGGCGAAGGGCGCACCGGAGGCTTTGATGAATATCGCTGGGTTATCAATTCCGGAACTACAACAGGTCCAGGAAGCGATTAAAACGATTGCCGCGGATGGGTATCGTGTACTGGCGGTAGGGGCATCAGGTTTCACCGGCAATAATTATCCCGCCAGCCAACAGGAATTTCCATTCGTCTTCAAAGGTATTGTTGCCTTCTACGATCCTCCTAAAGATAATATCCATAAAGTGCTTTCGGATTTTTATACGGCGGGAATTTCCGTAAAGATCATTACAGGTGACAATGCGGCGACAACGGGTGCGATCGCCAAACAGATCGGCTTCAGGGGATATGAAAAAAGTATCAGCGGAGACGAACTGATGAAGCTACCAGATGCATCCTTAAAAAAAACTGTTGCTGATACCAATATTTTTACCCGGATGTTCCCCGATGCCAAATTAAGGATCATCAATGCGCTGAAGGCGAACAAGGAGATCGTGGCGATGACCGGCGATGGTGTGAACGATGGTCCCGCATTAAAGGCCGCTCATATAGGTATTGCCATGGGCAAGAAGGGGACACAGATTGCCAAACAGGCTGCTTCGCTGATCCTTGTTGAGGATGACCTTTCAAAAATGGTAGATGCGGTGGCGATGGGAAGAAAAATATATACCAATCTTAAGAAAGCGATCCGGTATATTATATCCATTCACATACCCATCATACTAACGGTTTTTATTCCTTTGTCACTGGGATGGATCTATCCGAACATTTTTACCCCTGTGCATATTATTTTCCTGGAATTGATCATGGGACCAACCTGCTCGATCATCTATGAGAATGAACCGATGGAAAAAAACACTATGCTAAACAATCCCCGCCCGTTCAGCAGTACATTTTTCAACAGGAAAGAACTAATGACCAGTATCGTTCAGGGCTTGCTGATAACGGCAGGGACCTTACTATGTTACCGGTATGCAGTGCGTGAAGGGGCAAACGAGGCTGTTACCCGGACAATGGTTTTCACCTGTCTTGTCACCGCCAATATATTTCTGACCCTGGTGAACCGCTCATTTTACTATTCTGTTTTTACGACGCTCACCTATAAGAACAACCTGGTATTGATCATCATTATTGCGACGGTTGCGTTGACGGCACTCTTACTATACATAGAGCCATTGACCCATTTCTTTTCTTTTGGCGCGTTAAGAATCGGCGAATTGCTGTTAAGTATTGGAATTGGGTGTGTAAGCGTTATCTGGTATGAAATTGTTAAATGGAAGAAGCGCCGTTGGAAAGCATGATGCTACGATGTGCTTGCGCCCAGGTCAACTTGTGATCAGCCTGTTGGCTACAGCAGGCCCGTTGAGACTGACGACGGGAGAGTTATGTTACGGTCATTTTCCATTTTCGCTTATCCTTCATGTTCTTTCCTGAAAATGCCTGTCATGCCGACAACTGACATCAATTGGTTCCGCTACTGATCTGGCTCATACGCTGGTGATCATTTCATTCATACTTTGGAGGTATGAGAAAACCTTTGCCCGCCATTTCCCTTTCTTTACTGGTGCTGCTGGTCAGTTGCGCTTCATCCGATATGGTCAGCTCCTGGACCCGTCCGGGGATGGTCAGTAAGGCCTATAATAAAATACTCATACTGGGACTTATCAATGAGCCAGACCGTACCGTAAGAGAAAAGATCGAAACTCATATTGCGGATGATCTTCGTAAACTCGGCTATGTGGCCGTATGTGCATGCGAAGCGTTTCAACCGAATACCTTTTATGGACTGACAGAAGCGCAGATGCTTGCCCAAATGGAAGAGAACTCTTTTGATGCGGTATTGACCATTGTTCTGCTCAGTAAAGAAAAACAGAAGTATCAGCCCGGAGGTGTCGATCATAATCCCGGTAACAACCATCAATTGTGGGACTATTACCAAAGTACTTATGATCGCGTATACCAGTCAGATAAGTCAATTGAAACCACCAGTTATTTCTGGGAGACCAACCTGTATGATCTCAGTGACCACGGACAGGTGTATTCAGCGCAGACACGTTCTTTCGACCCGACAACTGTTAATGCGATGGCGCATCAATTCGGTTTGCTGGTCGTAAAGGACATGATGCGAAAGGATGTGCTGGCGAAGCAGTCAGAAAAAATGAAAGCTTTTTAACTGGAAGTTTTGAATCTATTGTTCTTTTAAAGAAATTTTTGATTATTTAAAACAAAGAATATGAAAAAGAATATGGGATTGGCTGACCGGATCATCCGTGCGATCATTGCGATCGGCTTAATACTATTGTGTGTGACCCACGTAGTAAACGGGCTTAGTTTTATAGTCCTGATGGTTGTTGCTGCAGTTTTCCTGCTGACGAGTTTGGTCGGCGTCTGCCCGGCGTATAGTTTGTTTGGACTCAACACGTGCGCGAGGAAGAGGACTGTTCATTGAATGGTGATCCTGACAGATGAATAGCGTAGGGTTTCTTTTTTGAGTCGGTATTTCTGGAAGGAAGGAGGAGTAACGCGGCGTCCGCAACGATACGCAGCGGACGCGGCGAAACAACCATGAACTTATTCTGTATTTTGCCGCACTCGCTGCATATCGTTGCGTCCGCCGCGAAACAAGCATGGAGTTATTCTGTATTTTGCCGCGCTCGCTGCGTATCGTTGCGTCCGCCGCGTTACTTGTACGCCAGACGGAAGAAGGTTGTAACAACTCAGCCTCCCTGCTTCTTAAACCTGGCAGCTATCCATTTAATACCATCCCGCAAAGCTATTGTTACAGGATGGTCGGCTTCACCACCCAGCACAGACTTCAGCATGCTCGAAGCGAATCCTGCTCTGAATGAATTCCAGCAAAGCTTTAAGGCATTTCTTTTAAGACCAACCCAATGCTGCGTTATTGCAGTTTCTTTTGCCGATAGCTGCTGGTGAAGCCTGGCCAATTCTTTTTCAAGATCATTGAGATTATTGATTTGAATTGTTGTCTTCATATTCTTCCGGCTTTAGATCAGTTTCCGCATGTAGCTTTTTGACCAGGCGGTGAATGATCGGATTTACAAAGAGGACCTTTCTTGCGAGGTGGATCAGTATGGAGATCATGAGCAGGATAAGCGTCATTAATCCGAATCCGCCGGCATAAGTTTTCAGTTGCTCACTCAAAAAAAATGCGCCCGTTATTGCAGCGAAAACCAGTACGGCAGTCAATAGAATGAACCGGATTACTCCATCCATAATACCTCCACCGGCCTTTGCCAGGTAGCGGATCAGCGTAAGCCGGGCAATGCGCTTTTGCAGCGAAAAGTAATCCTGTGCCAGCTGTTTCATATTTTCTGCAAACTGATCCAGGTTTTCTGTTTCATGTATTTTATCCATAACGATCTGTTTAGAGGCTTTTGGCTTTGTGACGGAAAATGAGATCATACAGTTTTGCCAGCAAGGCCCTCATGACTGATGATCCAAACTTTACCGCCAATGCAAAAAAGCCAAAGATGGATAGGATGAATGCGCTGATAGTTACGAGTGTGTCTCTATTTGCCATAAATTGAATTTATACTGGTGATGGCATTACAAGCGAAGGCAAAATTCAAAGCAAAAAGTAAAAGATCCGGAAAGAGGCAGGATCTCATCTTTCTCAGAGAAAACGGCCAGAACGCTTATATTTTTTTACTTTTGAATTTTTAATTATGGAAACAACCAGCAGGTTAAGTTAACTAAGCGGTACTGGTTCCGTGTCTCCAGCAAGATAAATAGGTGGTGTACGATTTTCTTTGACGACCGTCAACAGGTTAACTGATTTAACTCATACGTCCTTAATTGAGTAAGGGGAGTGTTCTTAATCATCCACAACAAAGATGATCATCATATCATAGTGATCTGCAACCTGCTATATTCGATGAAATAACCGGAGTAAGACCATTTGGCGGAGCTGACCTGCCATGCTGATCCGCTCTTAACTTTCCCGGGTGTTGACCGTAGCAATCGCATCTCATGATTTTCAAGTTTAAGTTTTATTAAATGGTGGATCCGGTATTTGTTCCTGCTGAAGAAGCATTGAAGGCTGTAAAAAGCGGCGACAGGGTTTTTGTTCATGGCAGTGCGGCTACACCCGTGCAACGAGCAAAGGCGGCTCCAAGATCGTCCCTTTCCTGAAAGCAGGAGCAGGGGTCGTGACAACACGTGCGCATATGCATTATGTCGTTACGGAGTACGGCGTGGCGTATTTGTTTGGAAAGAACTTACGGCAACGGGCAGAAGCGTTGGCGAAGATCGCGCACCCGGCACAGCGGGATGAATTGGAAAGGGAGATTGTGAAGAGATTTGGATAGGGGCAAAATCCCTCGAATTCCCTCAATTTAAACGAATCAATTGCACGCCGTCACAGTAGAACCAGCATAGAAGGAAAACGGCGATACGCAGCGAAAACAGCCATACAATACCTTGTATTTTGCGGCGCTCGCTGTGTATCGCCGCATCCACCGCGTTCCTTCTACACGAACCAAACCTAAAGTTGACGGCTAGGCTATGGTGAGACACGCACCGAGGTGTCTTAAAATCTAATGCGGCAGCTTCTCACGCAATCTTCCATATACCCATGTACCCGCCACTGCGCTTAACAATACAACGATTACTACCGTTGCGCCTGTACCGATCTGTGCGAATAAAGGGCCGGGGCAAGCACCCGTTAACGCCCAACCTGCGCCAAAAAGCAGGCCGCCGTATATCTGCCCCTTATTGAATTTTTTTGGATGAAAAACAATTGGTTCGCCATAGATTGTTTTGATTCGGAAGCGTTTGATCAGCCACACGGATAACATTCCTGTTGCAACAGCAGACCCAATCACTCCATACATGTGAACGTTCTGAAGACGGAACATTTCCTGGATCCTGTACCAGGAAATGATCTCCGCTTTGACAAATACGATACCTAGTAGTATTCCTGCCGCAAGATACTTCATGTTGTACCACCAGGGATGTTGTTGCGTTGATTCATTTATGCAAATGGTGTCTTGTGAACGCACCTCAAAATCATGCTGATCGTTGTTCTTTGTTTGTATCATAGTATTATTATCTATGGAAAGACGTGATCGTATTGGTTATAGTTTCAAAATGACGGGGAGAAGCAGGTTTGCCGTGATAAAGCCTCCAGCCATGAACATAATAGTCGCAACCAGCGATGGCCATTGAAGGGTACTTAATCCCAGGATCGCATGGCCCGAGGTACAGCCGCCGGCATAGCGTGTACCAAAGCCAACCAGGAATCCGCCAATGACCATGATCACCAATCCTCTTAACGTCAGTAAGCTGTTCCAGGAAAAAAGACCGGCCGGTAATAGCGTGCCCGTCTGAGCCAGATGGTAGCTGTCCATTTCCTCGCTTAAAGCCGGGGCTATTACAAGCGGATCAGGATCGCGGAGCAGGTTGGAAGCGATCACTGCGCCAACGAATATCCCGGCTACAAAAAAGAGGTTCCAGCTCTCTTTCCGCCAGTTATATTGAAAGAAAGGGATCTTTGCAGGAATACAGGCTGCACAGATATGACGCAGGTTCGCTGAGATGCCAAAATGCTTATTACCTATCAGGAGCAATGCGGGCACCATCAGTCCTATCAGCGGCCCGGCCACATACCAGGGCCAGGGATGTTTCAGGAAATCTGTCATAAAGGAAGTTGTTTTGTAAATACAGTTCGCTATTCAACGCTAACGAGGTTTCGCAGGTTCCATAGGTTGATAGTTTCCATATGTTCATGAGGCTTTATAGGGTCAGTTTCATTTTCAAACATAGACTTGTATGATCTATCAAACCCGTGAAACCTCAACCTTATTCCCACGATACGGCAAACGTCCGTTATCATAACATCGTTGTAGGACAAACATACTCTGTCAATTTTAAAGTTCCCTGTTCCTTAAGGGATTTAAAACCGCCACGCACATCTACCAGGTTGCGGTATCCGCGGGCACGGAGGATCGAGGTGAATATCATGGAGCGATAGCCTCCTGCGCAATGAACAAACCATTTTTTGTGTTTATCCAGTGTGCTGGTTTCTTCGTTGATAAAATCAAGCGGTATGTTGGTTGCTCCAACTACATGTTCGCTGAGGAACTCGCTTCTTTTTCTGACATCCAGTATGTTGGCAGGTAAGCCTGATGATACGATGCCGGACAGTTGTGTTGCGTTGACTCTTTCTATATGATCCGTTTCTTTAGCTTCTTTGATCCATGCAGTAAGTCCGCCTTCGAGATAACCAAGTACATGATCATATCCCACACGGCTGAGCCGGATGATCACTTCTTCTGCACGCCCTTCATCTGCCACCAGCAAGATCGGCTGACGGATATCTGTGATCAGCGTGCCGACCCATGGTGCGAATGAACCATCCAGCCCGATATTGATCGAACCCGGGACAAACGCTTCTGCAAATGCGTCCGCGGATCTTGTATCCAGGATCAGTGCATCCTGTTCATTGGCTAGCTGTTCAAATGCAGCGGGATCAAGCGGGTTGAGGCCTCGCAGCAGGATCTGGTCCATACTTTCATAGCCGCGAAGGTTCATGAGTACGTTAGCTGGAAAATAAGCAGGAGAGGGAACGAGCCCTTCATTTAGTTCCCTGATGAATGTTTCTTTGGCAAGTCCGGGCCTTAATGCATAGTTCACTTTTTTCTGATGCCCCAACGTATCGGTTGTTTCGCTGCTCATATTTTTTCCGCAGGCGCTACCGGCGCCATGTCCGGGATAAATGATCACGTCATCCGGCAGTGGCAGTATCTTTTCCTGCAGGGAATCATAGAGATGACCGGCCAGCTTTTCGGGGGTGAGGGTGGCGTTCACTTTCTGCGCAAGATCAGGGCGGCCCACATCTCCGATAAAGAGCGTGTCTCCGCTGAAGAGTGCAACTTCTTTTCCGTTCTCATTCAGTACGAGATAACAGGTGCTTTCCATAGTATGGCCGGGGGTATGGATCACGCGGATCTTTATTTTGCCTAAGGGCAGTTCTTCCTCGTCCCAGGCAGGATAGAAATCAAAAGCCGGTTCTGCAGTGGGGCCGTAAACGATCTTCGCACCGGTTTTCTTTGCAAGATCGAGATGGCCGGAAACGAAATCCGCATGAAAATGGGTTTCCAGTACGTATTTGATCGTTGCTCCATTGTGCGCCGCTTTTTTGATATAGGGATCTACTTCCCGTAGCGGATCAACGATGGCGGCTTCTCCATCACTTTCGATATAGTAGGCACCGTGAGCAAGGCATCCTGTATAGATCTGTTCTATTTTCATAATAACATATTTTATATTTCCAAAGATCGATTGACTGGCAAAGCTTATCTATGACTTATGTCACATTGAATAATTTATTTGATCAGTTCTGTGATCAGCATATAGGCGCCCATCAGCAATACGAAAACCGCGAAACCCAATTTCAACCGGGAAGATTGGATAAATCGCCCGAGATACATACCAGCTGCGAGTCCGCCAGTGGCAACAAGGGTAATGCGCAGTAATAGTGCCATGTCCAGATGAACATGACCAAGATCTGCCAGCATGCCGAAAAAGGAATTCAGTGTGATGATCATCAGGGATGTACCAATGGCCTCCTTCATTGGCAACCGTGCAAACAATACAAGTGCCGGGATCAGCAGGAATCCGCCGCCGGCGCCCAGTAGGCCGGTGGTCAGCCCGATAAGTCCTCCGTATACCAAAAGCAATACGGGACGTTTCTTTGTTGAATGTTCCTTCTCGTCCGGCCTGGCCCGCTGAAAGATCATCGCAATAGCCGCTGCGATCATCAGCAGGGCGAACAGGATCATGGTCAGTGTGCTGAAATGGATGATGGTGTTGCCTGTCCTCAAGATAACAGAAGGGATCGCCGGAAGGAGAAAATGTCTTGTCAGGAAGATTGAAATAACAGAGGCGGTACCGAATAAAAGGCCGGTTTGTACTGATACGGTCTTTCTTTTCAGGTGCCCGGCAAACCCGAAAAGGCTGATAATGCCTACAACGATCAGAGAATAAGAAGTGGCCAGCATGGGAGGAACGCGGAACAGGTAAACCAACACCGGCATGGTCATAATTGAGCCCCCGCCACCGATCAGGCCTAAAGACAGTCCAATGAGCACTGCAGCAACATATCCGATTATTTCCATGATCAAGATTATGCTGCAAGATCACACAGAACGGATCGTTCTTCAGTGACTATTGTCACGCCGCGTTAAAATCATCTTTTATCCATTCAATGGAGTTTCGGTGAAGGATCACCCATCCATTGTTTTCCATCTTTTTCATCAGGCGGCTGATCACTTCACGCGATGAGTTAAGATCGTTAGCGATCTCCTGGTGGGTGAACCTGATGATCTTCCCGAATTGTTTCACCTGCTTCCGCAGATAGAATTCCAGGCGGTCATCCATATTGCGGAATGCGATCTCACTTATCGTATTCAGCAATTCCTGGTATCTCGAGCGGTAGGCCTGTATGACGAACTGCCTCCAGCTTTTGTAGTGGCTCATCCATTGATCCATACAGGAAAGCGGTATAAGAAGTACGGTCGAGTCTGTTGCCGCAGTTGCCAGAACACTGCTGGTCTCCTGTTCATGGCTGCAGATCATTGAAACCGCACAGGCTTCACCAGGCTGGATATAATACATGAAAAATTCACCTCCGTCTTCGTCCTCCTGGTAAAGTTTGATGGTTCCTTCAAGCAGCAGAACGGCTGAGCGGATGAACTGTCCTTTCCGGAGAATGATCTCTCCCTCCCTGAACTCTTTTAATTGGCCTTCCTTACCGAGTTCTTCATACAATGCCCGTTCTAGTCCAGGGAAGCTTTTAGTTAGTTGTGCGGTAGTCATTTGAGGTAGTATGCGTTAATTCTTTTGTATTCTTTTGACTGCAAAAATATTGCTGAATGAACAGGCCTGCGTGACTTAAGTTACACAGATCTTACCGGAAAATTACAAAACGCGGCATTCTGGGATCAAGCGTAAAAGTTGTGGGATGGTTGTTTAAATGTTTAATGGTTTAAAAGTTTAAAGTTTTTGCTTTTGCTTCGGTTCCCCGCCTGATGTAATCAGGCTTGCCGGTATTCTGCAAACGGGTTATTATCACTTGTCCACTTACAGGTTTTTAAGCGATAGCTGTCTGATCGGGCACCAAAAACGTGAGCACGCCTTGAAGCGATATTTGCTCCGTAGATACGACATTCTGGCACGCGAAGCCAGCTGATGTGTTGCTGATGATAATCATTCAGGGTCAAACTTCGCGTGTTTTTGAAATGGTTGTTGGTCGTCGTTAGTTCGTCTCTTGGTCGTCCTTTGGCCGTCCAAAGTTTGACGGGATTTCAGGCAGTGAAAAATGGTGACAAGCTGACACGCCGAGGGTGATAAATCTTTTGAGCGACTGGCCCAGGTTCCCTACTCCGCTTCGCTACGGTGGAAGGGCCGGCAGAAGTTTATACGAGCGATGCTCATCCGGAACATTTCAACCCAAGCCATTTTGCAGACCATCCCCCAACTTTTCAACATGATCCGCATTCTGCAGCCTGACCAGTGTCAGCAAACCCATTGACGGCAGTCGTTTTCAAACTGTAGAACGAACTGTACTTTTGTAAGGCCCTGAAGAATGAGGAAGATTAAATGAGATGCAATGTTATCGACAATTAAAATAAAACAGTTGGAATTCGAAAGCGACAACTGGAAGAACAGTCTGAAATTCATGACGGAGGGAAACGTTCGTATGAAGGCCCGGCTGTCTGAACTACTTCAACACAAGTTAAGCCAGGAGTTGTTGGATGAAACAGAAGATTTTCAGAACAAATTTATTGACCAGGATGATCTGATCAGGGTGTTAAGGAATGCTATAGCAGGTTTTGAGTCTTCGATAAAACTAGAATCTGTGGGGAGATTGACGATTGATGCGGTGCTTGCCAGCCGCAAGAGTATCACTTCAAGGATCGAAGCGGCAAAGACAAAATTCGATGATCTGGCGAACAGGTTCAATCGCTTCGCCTTACATAATTTCTGAGAAGAGTCAATGTCCGGGCCCTTGGACCGAAGGCGTTACGGCATGCAATCCAGTTACCGGAAATCCGGGAGGGCCGTGCAAATAAAGGTTGGTTATATGACAACAATAGAGGCAACTGTGACCGGAAATGAGATGCTTCATGACGAGGTCAAATGACTCTGTAATTGTGCACTCAATCCGATGTCATTTAGTTATGGAATTTCCCGAAAGTTCATTCGATGGCCGATGACCGATGGCCGATGACCGATGGCCGATGGCCGATGACCGATGGCCGATGACCGATGGCCGATGACCGATGGCCGATGACCGATGGCCGATGACCGATGGCCGTTGGCCGAAAATAAATATACCTACTAGTGTCAATACCCTATACCAATTTGCAGTAATAGCTTCCATCAAAATGCGGCACTCGGCCATCGGTCATCAGCCATCTAGCTACTGTAGGAGGATCTCTAAACGACATTGGTTATTCAATCAGGCAGATTCTCCAGTTTCTTCTGATTGAGGATAGAGATGCATCCCTCCTGTATGTCTATCAGGTTTTCATTTTTGAAGTCAGTTAATGTTCGTATCAGCGATTCAGTGGCTGTACCGGCTATGTTGGACAGGTTTTGCCGGCTCAATTCAATCGTAAAGTCTCTGGAACTTCCCTTGTGTTTCTTCTGGATCAGCAACAGTGCATTGGCAACCTTTTTTCGCAGGGAACTATACGCCAGTTTTAAAAGCTGCAGTTCTTTATCGGAGATATTCCTGGCGAGCAGCTGGATGAATTTCTTAGCTATTTCCGGGTAGCAGTCTATCAGTTTATCGAAATCTTCTTTTGGAATGACTGCAAGTTCAGCATCCTCGAGGGCAGCGGCAGTATCTTTATAGGCTGAGTTTTCCAGCAGTGCTGTGTGGCCCAAAAACTCACCTTCACTGAAGAGATCAGTCACCAGTTCCTTACCGTTTCCGTTGGTCTTGAATACCTTGATTTGTCCCTTCAATACATAGTAAAGCCGGTTGGGGTGATTACCCTCGGAATAAATGACCTGCTTTTTTGCGTAGTGGTTAATGTTCCTGCCGACGGTCAGGTTCTCGAATTCTTTTTTACCGGATGAGACCTCCGGCAATTGCTGAGCTGTATTCATGCCAGGCTGAACTTCTGCATGGGCGAGATCCATCTTTTTCAGACGGACACTGACGGCATTCAGCAGTTCATTGCCGTCAAAAGGCTTGGTAAGATAATCATCTGCACCCGATTCCATTCCTTTGCGGAAATCGCTATGCTCTGTTTTTGCCGTAAGAAATATGAACGGTGTATTCCTGATGGTGTCGTTATTTTGAATGGCACGCAGCACGCCATATCCATCCAACTCGGGCATCATGATATCACAAATAATAAGATCAGGTTTATTCTGAATAGCTTTGACAATGCCGGTTTTACCTTCCTCAGCTTCTATTACCTCATACCCGGAGAGTTCAAGGATCTCCAAAGTGTTTGCGCGGATATTCTCATTGTCTTCAATTAGCAGGATCTTTTTCATCAGGTGTTTCATTTAAGTTAAATGAGAGAATAAATTTTGTTCCTTTTTTCAGTTCACTAATACATTGAATCTTTCCGTGCATAAGCTCGGCGTATTTAGCTACGATATGCAGGCCAATCCCCGTACCTTGTATGTTGACAGCATTGGTGCCGCGAAAAAAGCGCTCCATTAAATGCTTCTGATCATCCCGGGAAATTCCAATTCCCTGATCCTTTACTGAAAGCATCAGCACATATTGCTGGGTCGACGTACGGATCTGTATGATGCTATTCTCGGGAGAAAATTTACTGGCATTTGAAACAAGATTCATGATGATGTGTTTCAACAGAGAAGGGTCAAGCCTGACCGAGAGATCCCCGTCATGGATATAACTGATCTTCTGGCCTTTTTTCAGGTTCACTGTTATTTCTTCAATGGCCGAACCAATTGCATTTTGAATATTTATTTCCGAGATCCTCGTGTGAATTTTTCCTTCTTCGATCATGCCCACGCTGAGGAAATCATTCAATGTATCTGTCAGCATATTGGCTGATGATACGATCCTCCTGATGTGTTTTTCTCTTTTCGGTTGTTCTTCGCCGGTATTATATTGGTCTAATAAAAATGCGGAGGACAGGATAGTGCTTAACGGTGTTCTGAATTCATGAGAGGCCATCGAGATAAATCTTGATTTCAGCTCGCTTAATTCTCTCTCTTTTAGCAGGGATTTTGAAAGTTCATCTTTGGAGACCTCCAGGTTGTGGATCGCGTTTTTCAGTTCTTTTGTTCTCGATTCAACTGGTTGCTCCAGTGCATTGTTCAAATTTCTGATTTCCTGTTCATTCTTTTTCCGAACAGAGATGTCGCTGATAAAAGCAATGGTGAGTTTTTCATTATCAAATGTGTAATTTGATAAACTGATCTCTACAGGAAATTCCGCCCCATTTTTCTTTAAGGCATATAAGTCTATTCCCATACCCATAAGCCTGTGCTCTGGCTGGTTGAAATACTGATCTCTGTGCTGCTGGTGATCATTACGGAAACGATGGGGGATCAGCATTTCGATATTCTTACTCAATACGTCTTGTTTGTTGTATCCGAAAAGACGCAGTGCAAATAAATTGATGTTGATGATCTCCGCGTTACGATTTACCTCCAGTATTCCAATGCTGGCATATTCCAGTAATACGTTGAATCCCTGCCTGTTCCGGATCAGCCTTAGCTTGCTTTCTTTCAGGCTGTCGATCCTGTCAATGACAATCAGGTAGAAAAGATCACCATTATTTGCCATGGTACGGATGGTAGTATCTCCCCGGAAAGGCTTACTGTTTGCAGACAAATATTCGACCTGCTCTGTGAAAACCCCTTTTTCTTCGATCATCCTGGTCTGGATTTGCAGTTCCCTGACGGAAAGCGGGATCTTACGCAATTGGTTAAATTGATGAAAAGCCAGTTGATCTGAAGTGCCTGCCCCGAACATTTTTCGCCAGGCAGCATTACAGAAAACCGGCTGGTTTGCATTCTTCGATATGATCGCCGCGCTCTCCCGGATGCTGTTAAACAGCGCTTCTACAATCGTTTCGCTATTGATATTCGACGATGACTCCCCGTAAGACATACGCATATTTTAATTTGAACTTTCTAACATAGTTGCATGCCCTGTGTTGCAAATAACAAGCCTTTCCGAAGTACTTCAATCTATTTGACTGAATGATCTTGCTGATCTTAGATATAGTAAGTACTTCCTAACGCCTAACGAACCGGTCAAACAAAACAACCGGCATCAGTTGACTGCAGGCAACTGCCTTAAATAAGTGTAGTAAAATCCAGAGGAGTTCTGATAGTATCTAAAGGTAGGTAATGTTGGCCGATATGATCTGTTTATCCTGATCGAAACCGCAGTTCTTTAACTAATCGCCTTATGCTGAGAGAATCGGCAAGTCCTGCGACCGTAATAGAGTACTTGGCTCTTCAATATTCACTTTCGGGCTGAAAAAGGCTCTGCCTGCAGATAACAATGCCTTTTGAATCATTCGTATTGCTGACGGCGGTCATGCAATTTGCAGATACGTTTTTGTCTATTTGCATTGAACGTGGGACTTATGTCGCTTGCTTGAGCTGATATTTTGAATATACAAGTTCTTTTTGCCGGTCTATTGATGGTTTTATCGGCCGCCGGTTTGTACGGCGTGGTAATGAAGAGAAAAAACAGTTTAAAGAAGGGTTTTATGAAAAGTATGATCATTTATCGTGGAAGATATGGTGCTACCCGGCAATATGCAGAATGGTTGCACCAGAAGTTGGCCCTGACTGTTCGCACAACTGAAGATTGTACGGCGGAAGAGCTTAGGAATGCTGAATTGCTTGTTCTTGGGTCGAGTGTATATATCGGAAAACTGGAAATGACAAAATGGATACGCCAGCATCTCGACTATTTAAGAGGGAGGCAGTTGATACTGTTTGTTGTGAGCGGCACACCATCCGGTGAAAGGGATAAACTGCAGGGTTATATTAAATCTTCAGTTCCGGCAGTAATTGCTGAAAAATGTAAGATATTTTTTCTGGAAGGGCGATTGGACTATCAGAAACTATCATTGAAAGATAGATTCATGTTACGGGTCGGTGCATTTTTCGCCGGAAAAATAAATGGTCGCAAGATGCTGAAGGGATATGACGGCGTTAAGGAAGAAAATCTGGCGGGTTTATATAAGTACCTGGAGACTACTATGTATCAACAGGTGTGATCTTAAGTAATTAACAGGAAGCAACAGGAGATACTGAAAATATAAAACCCGGACTATATGAAGGACGTAAAGCACAGATTTGAAAAGCGACGGTTTTCCGTATGGATCTTCAATCTTAATCTGGAGGTCTATTTTGTTGTGATCACATTTATCGCACTGCTATACAGGTCATCGTTACAGGTGATGATGTACTGGCCTTTCTTTGCGGTCATTGTTTGGGGATTGCTGCTCCTGCTGCAGTTTCTGCTTGTGTTCAGGAGAGACGGCCGAAATAGGAGCTGAGGCGTTTTCCGGTGGGCTTAAGGTTCTCAAATTGATCTGCGTTCAGCCATCTAACAAGCTTAATGTCTTAAAATACACGGAAATTTTCTACCAGTATTCCCCTAAACCTGACGAATGTCATCCGCCATTCATTCAATGATCATTTTTCCAGGATACCTCCATTCGTACCTTACATAAAATACCAATCATGAATATGCAGACATCTTTTGACGGTTGTTGTTCTTATCCGGGTTGGTATATACCAACAGCGGGTTCTGAGAATCTTCTAAAACAACTTTCCCGTGTCCGAAGGCAAAAATTTACCAACCTGCCCTATTCTATCCAGGAATACGACCATCACTATAAGGTTGAAGTTACGGCACACGCTTCCAACAAAGATGAGGTGCTGTTGTATTTTCATGCCGGTGAACTGATCGTCGCTTTCAGGGAGAAGGGGAATGGCAAGCAAAAACAGGACAGGCTGCGGACCGGTAACTATTTTATTGCAGAGATTCTGTTGCCTGATACTGCGGATATTGCTTTCTCCAGTGCAGAATACCGGCAGGGAACGCTGGAGATTTGTATTTCAAAAGGTGTGGCAAAAAAGCAGCAGGCAGATCAGCAGATCGTTGTCTATTAATTTTTCTGAATGTATACTCCGTTTCACTTTCCGTATACTACCGACAGCAGGTACTCCAAACGTGTAGCCTACTTTTGCATGGAGTATGCAATTCATCAACCACTAAAAACGTATGCTGGTGGATTGGGCTACCTGGCGGGTTCTCAGATGCGTGGTGCGTTTGAATTAAAGCAGGCGGTTGTCGGTATTGGTATTCTTTGGAAGTTCGGCTATTATGATCAGGTAAGAAAACAAGACCAGGGGATGGATGTTCTTTTCCAGGAAAAATCATACGGGTTCCTGGAGAAAACCAATATCCAGTTTTCTATCCGTGTGTCCGGTCATGACGTTTGGGTTGCGGCATACTACCTGCCACCGGATATTTTTAACACCGCGCCGGTGTTCTTCCTGACAACAGATATCCCGGAAAATGATTATCTCTCCCGGACCATTTGCCATAAGCTATATGACTCCAACCCCGAAACAAAAATTGCCGCGGCTATTCTTTTGGGGCAGGGTGGAGCAATGCTGCTGGAGAAGATCAACTGGCTCCCGG
Organism: Terrimonas ginsenosidimutans; assembly: GCF_022012415.1. Lineage (GTDB taxonomy): Bacteria > Bacteroidota > Bacteroidia > Chitinophagales > Chitinophagaceae > Terrimonas_A > Terrimonas_A ginsenosidimutans. Next base: position 192,504 of record NZ_JAKLTR010000012.1, on the reverse strand, counting down.
AGATCTATCATCTCAACGAATCACATGGACTGCCTCTTGCATTCTACCTGTATGGAAAATTCGGAAATATGGAAGATGTAAGACAAAGGCTGGTTTTTACAAATCATACCTGTGAGCCTGGGGGCAATGAAAAAACATCGTTGTCCCTGCTTGCCAGGCTTGGCTTTTTTGGTTCATTGAACATGGCGGAGGTAAAATCCCTTCTTCATCCGGATAATGATCTGCTGGACAATACAGCTGTTGCCTTACAGATGGCCGGCATTTCGAACGGCGTATCTAAATTACATGAGCAAGCATTGAGGAAGATGAAATCCCTTCAGGATACAGACAGCCTTATTTCCATTACAAATGCCCAGGATTTTACCTATTGGCATGATGAGTCAATGTACCAGGCAATAGCTAATGACGATAATGCGGCACTCCGGGAAAGAAAAAAGGAAACCAAACGGCTCTTATTTGAGGAAGTGGCGGACCAGACAGGAGAGGTATATGACCCCGATGTGTGCACCATTGTGTTTGCCAGGCGATTTGCAGGATATAAAAGAGCGGAATTGTTACTGTCGGATATGGATCGTTTTAAGCGGATCATCAGCAATGCCACGCGCCCGGTACAACTAATCTGGGCGGGTAAGCCTTACCCGATGGATTTCCCTGCCATTTCCCTGTTTAACAGGATCGTCGAGATTTGTAAGACTTATACCAATTGTTCCGTACTGGTTGGATATGAAATGAAATTGTCAAAATTACTGAAAGCTGGTGCAGATATCTGGTTGAACATTCCCCGGATGGGGCATGAAGCCTCAGGCACAAGCGGGATGTCTGCGGCTATGAATGGCGCATTGAATGTTTCAATGCCGGATGGATGGTTTCCCGAATTTGCGCAGGACAAGATCAACTGCTTTGTCATTCCCCCGGCAGACTCCACACTGCAGGATCACGAACAGGATGAAAAAGAAGCTTCCGTGCTATATGATCTTCTCGAAAAAGAGATCATTTCCCTTTATTATGATGCTCCCGGGCAATGGATGAATATGGTCAAAAATGGAATGAGGGATGTTCTTCCCTTCTTTGACAGTAGGCGAATGATGGGTGAATACTATTCGCGTTTATATAGTCACCAAAAAATGATTTTTGCTATATAAGAAAGACAGTTCTTTCTGTCTGTCGGAAACTCCATTCAAAGTCAGTACTGTAACTGATATCTGTCATCTTTCGGTAACGAAAAAATATGTTGCTTTGGTAAAACAGTGAATATGTTTGGAACACTTGATCAACAGGAGATAGAAGAGCTGCTTGGCCGGCAGATGATCGGCAGGTTAGGCTGCCATGCTGATGGGATGACTTATGTTGTTCCGATCAGCTACGCTTATACAGATGGGTATATTTACTGCCATAGCATGGACGGATTGAAGATGGCCATGTTGCGTAAAAACGGGCAAGTATGTTTCCAGGTAGATGATACAAAAGAGCTCTCAAATTGGCGAAGCGTGATCTGCTGGGGGGATTTTGAAGAATTGGACGAAGAAGCCGGGAGGATCGAAGCCTTGTCACTGTTGAATAAGAGGCATTTTCCTGTGAGAACATCTCAAAAGATGCAGATCAATGCTGAGTGGCCATTTGTAGAGGCAGAAACCGGGGAAGTTAAAGGAATTTTTTTCAGGATAAAAGTAGATAATAAAACCGGCCGTTTTGAACACGCTGATGCCAGCGGACAGTTTGCAACCTGAGTGAACGGTCTTTTGCATGACGCTGCTTTGTCCTTTGATCGGTCTGCTCTGTTTCGCCGTGCATGATCGTTACAAACAGAATGCCCACGCTTTTAAAAAAGGTTTTTTAGATCTCTTAAATCATTTATTATGAAGACAGATCTTGAGGTCCAGCAGGACGTGATGAACGAACTCCGTTGGGAACCTCTATTGAAAGCTGCCGAGATCGGTGTAGCTGTAAAACAGGGGGTAGTAACACTATCGGGAAAGGTAAACAGCTACAATCAAAAGCTGGCTGCAGAGAAAGCGGCAAAAAGGGTAAGTGAAGTCAGAGCGGTTGCTGAAGAGATCGAGGTGGGGATGTTGACGTCTCTTCAACGAACAGATGCTGAAATTGCAGCATCCATTTTACAGACACTAAAGTGGCATGGTGAGATAGAGGAGGATAATATCAGGGTGAAAGTTGAGGGAGGAGTTGTATCGCTGGAGGGCCAGGTTGAGTGGGGATATCAGAAGCAGGCGACAGAAAAAGCGGTTGAGCTGCTGACGGGAGTAAAGCGGGTGTATAATTACATCACGATCAAGCCGACGCTTCCTTCAGCTGATATCAGGGATAAAATAAGCGCGGCGCTTGTCAGAAGTGCTACTGTTGATGCGGAGAAGATCTCGGTGGAGGTAACAGGAAACACGGCTACGCTTCGCGGCGCTGTAAGATCGTTTGCCGAAAAGGAAGATGCGGAAAAAGCGGCATGGTCTGCTCCCGGTATAAGCAGGGTAGAAAGCCTGCTGAGTGTTGAAAGTCCTTCCTATGTATTCGATTCGGATGGCAATTGATAAAAGATTTTTTTGATTGATAATGTATGTGTCAGCGAGGCTGTCTCAGTATTTGAGCAGCCTCCTTTATTTTGGCCAGTGATTATGCCGCTTACTTACTGCAGACGGGCAGGCTGCATTGCTCAAATGTTCAACGGTGACCGGCAAGAAAAGCCGTTGTACATTTCTTTCTGCATACCGGGCAATACGCGGTCATATTTTCCTTTGTTGCATTAAGGTTCGATTACTGTCGGGTAATTCCTGTTTTCGCTGAGTATGAGCGCCAGCTGATTTCAGATCAATCCAGGCGCTTTTTGCTGATACTGGTGTTGATGCACCGGAGGATTTGTTTAATGCCAATGGATACTGCTTATTGTGAGTGCCATGGGTAATCATACCCGGGTTTTTCCGCCTTGATGATGATGTAAGAACCTTCACCATAACCGCTTTTGCTATCCTGGAGCTGCTGAATATTGTCAAGGCTGCCAAACAGGGTTTGTGATAATTCCAGGCTTACAAAACCTGCATTGACAATTTCGTTTTCTAATTCGTCTATTGCAAAGAAACGGGCCGTTGCATAAAATGTGCTGTGATCTTTCCGGCTTTCATAACTCTTGCCGATCTCACTATCTTTATCGATGAAAGCTGTTATTAGTTTTCCTGAGTTTCTTAATACCCTGTAGGCTTCTTTCAGTGCCTTGGGCGGATTGGCGAAATAGTGAATACTTGTTCCAATAAAAACCACGTCGAATTGGTTAGATGCATAAGGCAGTTCTTCAGCCATGCCTGGCATGATATGTACGCCACGGCTTTCCGCGATCAGTAAAAGGCTTGAATCCGGGTCGAGCGCTTCGGTGATTTTTAACTCCTTGGAGAACCGGCCTGTTGCTGCTCCAATTTCAAGGCTCATTAGGCCAGGCTCCTGTGGCCATACTTTGCGAAGTGCCGCTAATTCGCTTTCAAATACGTACGCATGGCGGTCAAACCATGACTCGTATTCGTGCAAATGATCCTTAAAGGACAAATGACTGATCATTGAATAAGTTTATAGTGTCCCTCAAGGTAGGTCAATAGTACTGCTATACCTATGACATGGATCAGTGACTTTGCTGATTAAGATATGTTTGCGATCATAAGTCATGATCAGCCGACAGTAGTTGCCTGTCTGGGGAATTCCGTATCAGCCTGCATGTATTATGTGGTAAATTAATTCGGCTTCAATGAATGTGGCCAAAGAAACCATTGAAGGTGTAACGGCAACATGCTACTGTGTAGTAAACGAAAAGGTTTGGGAAAAACGCTTTATTGACTTATAAGAGCAGTAGTTTAAAGATCGTTCGATGACCGATGGCCCCAAAAAAACTATTACGAATATCTATGGTCGTTTAGCAACAATGGCTTCAATCCAAATGCGGCCATCAGTCATCACCCATAGATCTACTGTGGGTGGATCTCTTAACTGAACGTCATTGCATTTATATCATGTTCCTTCCTGAGCAGCGTCATGTTTTCCCGGTAAAAATGAAGGTAGCTTGGAGGTGTTCAAATTATTACTCAGTTCTGGCAGGAATGAGTTTCTCATCCATGCCTCTTTATGCCATCTGAAAAAATCATGTTTATGCAAACGATCAAAAATCATCCTCTGGATAAGAAGAGCCTTACTGCCAGTGCTCCGGCGGTATCAATACTGATGCCTTTTGAACCCCACATGACATCAAAAGAGACAGTAGCAGCCAGGATGAGGAAGGCGATTGGTCTGATTGGAAATGAACTACGCATCCGCTACCATTATAGAACGAGCGATCTTATTCTCGCTAAATTGAAAAAAGTTATAACGGAGCTTGATTACAACAAACTGAAAAAAAGTGTGGCGATATATGTCTCATCCCTTGTTGAACGGGTCATTTACATGGATATTCCTCTCAATGAAAAAATATCCATTGGGGAGTACTTTGATATCCGGGAGATAATCCGCGCAAAAAAAGATTCCAGGGAAATTCTGATCCTGAAGCTTGACGGGCATCATACAACCATACTGAGGTATGACGGCAGATCAGTATGCACAATGAATAAAAATACAGCGGTTGATATCGCATCATTTGAAAAAGGCCTGCCAGAAAAGGTTGGGAATTTTTGGGATGCGAATGATATCAGGGGAGTACATCTCGATAATTTCCTGAGAAGCGCCGATAAATCGTTGCGACAGTTGTTAAAAGATTATCCGCTGCCAGTGTTTTTAATGGGATCACCACGCCTTGCGGAACATTTTATGGCCCTTACATCCTGCTCCAAAAACATTGTGAAGATCGTTCATGGAGATCATCCCGATATAAGTCCGAAGGAGGTGCTGGAAATACTGGCGCCTCACCTGATGGAATGGCAGTCAATCAGGATGCGGGATCTGCTGAATCAAATAGAAGACGCCGCTGATTTCAATAAGCTTGGGGTGGGCATCCGGGAGGTTTGGAAACAGGCCGGGCATCACAATGCGCGCTTGCTGATCGTCGAAGAGCATTTCGTGCCAGCCATCATTCTTCCCAATTCCCGGATCGACGAACGTTTTGCAGAAGGAACTGTTGCCAGGAATGCCGTTGATGAAACCATTGAAATGGTGCTGGCGGCTGGTGGTGATGTTGAAATTGTACCGGATGGTAAACTGGCAGGTTATCATCACATTGCTTTGATAGGGCGACATGCCATTAAATGAATCACTGAGCCGATGGGTTATAACAGAGGCAATTGCGCTGACATCTTTCATATATGGCTCTGACCATCGTCATTAAATACCGGAAAGGGATCCTGTAAATTCATTCTATAATTATTAAAAATAAAAAGGAGGCAATTATGTCCAATCAATCACTTGTAAAAAGAGCGGAAAGATTTCCTGCTGCTTTTGACGATCTCTTCAAACCCTGGAATGAATGGTTTGGTAATGGAGACAGCCTTTGGAGTCGAACACTTTCTGTTCCTGCGGTAAATATTTCCGAAGATAAAGATCACTATGAAGTATCCCTTGCGGTACCCGGCATGAAGAAAGACGATTTTAAAGTTGATATTCATGGCGATATGCTGACGATCAGCGCTGAAAATGAAGAGAACAAAACAGAGAAGGAAAAGAAGTTCACCCGAAAAGAGTACAGCTATTCCTCCTTCAGCCGGAGTTTTAATTTACCGGAGGAAGTGAACAAGGAAAAAATTGAAGCCCGGTATGAGAATGGCGTATTAAGTCTTTCTCTTCCGCTCAAGTCGGAAACCAGGAAGGAAGCAGCTAAACAGATAGCTGTGAAATAGGCTGAAAGGCCCGGCAAATTGCCCGCTGCGCCCGCAGCGGGCTTTTTAACAATCACACAAGGAACTTCGCCGATGACAAATATTGTTACGCTGACATTCAGCCCCAGCGTTGATAAAAGTTTCTCTTCTCCCAGGTTTATTCCCTCTAAAAAGTTGTATTGCTCTGCTCCGCGGTATAATGCCGGCGGAGGAGGTATCAATGTCGCCAGGGCTTTGCGGCGTTTGGGTGGCAGTGCCACGGCCATATTTCCATCGGGCGGAAGGACGGGGGAGTTGCTGGCGATGCTGCTGCGACGTGAAGAGGTACCTCTGGTGGAGGTTAAGGTAAAAAGCGATACAAGAGAGAATATCATGATCACTGAACTGGATCCTTCCCGTCACTACCAGTTCATATTGCCTCCACCCGAATTTAGCGCAGAGGAATATGAAGCCGTCTTCCAGGTGTTGAGGGGCGCAACAGCTCACCTGGATTACCTGGTGATCAGCGGGAGTATGCCCGCTAATTTCCCTTCAGATATGTTCAGCAATATTCGTTCATATGCGCTTCAACAGGATTGTCGCCTGGTTGTTGATACGTCCGGCACCTCGCTGGTCCATGCACTGGAAGCGGGCATCTATCTGGCAAAGCCAAACCTTAATGAATTAAGGAAGCTGACCGGCCTGCCGGTTATTGACATGGCAGAAGCTGAAGCCGCAGCCAAAGGGATCCTGTCGAAATATTCATGCGAGGCATTGGTGGTTTCTCTCGGAAAAGAAGGAGCCATGCTTGTAACACGTCTCAATACATTTTTATTCAAAGGTCCTGACACCGATGTTAAAACTACCGTCGGTGCCGGCGATAGCATGGTGGCAGGAATGATCCGTTTTTTGTCAATGGGCCGATCGTTGCAGGATGCCGTGAAGTTTGGTGTTGCGTGCGGAACAGCGGCTACACTGCATGAAGGAACCGAACTATGCCACCTGGCTGATTGTGAGCGTCTCTATAAGTTGGTGAAAGAAGTAAGCCGATAATCGTATAGTGTTTTCTTCCGATCAACGCGTGCAGGAATTGCTTAATCATCCTGGATCCTGTTATCAGAAAATTGCTTCCGTATTGAAGTGTTTAACTGCCTTCTGATTGTTCGCTGTTCGTCACACCGGCGTATCATTTCCCTGTTGTTTTCCGTGTCTTTGGTATAGCTTGTCTCCTCCAGTTTTTGCAGTTCAATAGTACAGTCATGGTACTTCCCCAGATCTTCGGCAAGCCGCGCATAAAATTCCTGCTTTTCTTTAGACCAGTGCAGTTCCCACAAAATGGCCGGAACATTTTCGCCTATATTTTTTACATCATACAGGATGTCCTTAAGGTTTTTTCTCACTGAGTGCATCTCTTCGTTGGAGATAGCTCTCTTCCTGGTAATTGAACGTGTAAACGCTAATTTACCTTCAATGAACTTTGCAGCAACTGCGACCGGTAAATATTGCGGCAGCCCTTTCCTTATTTTTTTATCTGCCTTTTTTATCCAGCGGATTATCCCGGTTTTTCCGGCATGGCTGATCAAACTTTTTCTCTTTCCATCCAGTTCACGCGCATATTTAGTTTTAACCACTGCGCCGGTTGTGTGACCGGTCAATAATTGCAGATCCCTGATAGCGCCGGCTTTTCGATACTCATCTCGTAGTCTTCCCGGAATTTTTATTTTATTTCTCTGATCGGCGGAGATCATGCGTGGAAAAGCCCGAAGTTTTTTTACCTCTACCCTGAATTGATGTACGTCTTCCGCGGCCATATCCCGCTGCATATTCTGCCGGTACTTCATTATTTTTTTTAGTGAATGGTCTATGATTGCGATAAGTACCGGTTGTTGGATAATAGTGCCGGTTTCCTTTCGTTCTTCGACTTTAACCGGGGGATCAGACAGTTTATCAATGATGGATTCCGGTAGCGCAAGGAAGATCTTATGCGTACTATTAATTTCAAGAGTGCATTTTAGCATCTCTTTGCAATCTCTGTTATAGATGGTGATCTTCCTGATGTTGTTGTCTGCTATCAGATCCTGCAGTTTTTTTAGCAGTGTTTCGCTGTTTGTATCAGGTGATTTTTTTAACATTGGTGGATCAGTTAAGTAAATGATTAATTCCGGATGAACATCAGCGGCACAATGGAATGGAAAAGCATTTTTTTTGTATCGCTGGGGTGGAATATGCCGTCAAATAATTTATGTTTTTTTGGTACAGCGATCAACAGGTCCAGCGCCTCCTGGCGGATTATCCCATTGATGGCTTTTTCGATTTCTTGATGATTCGGGAAATGATAGGTTGGGTGCAGATCGTCAAACAACTGATGTACATGTGTTGATTGTAATAGATGTTCTCCCGGATGATGTATATGTATTATGTGAAGCTCCGCCTGGAATATTTTCACCGTCTGTTTGATCAATTCGACCGGAATTGTTTCATTTACGTCTTTAAAATCACAGGCGAAAGCGATCTTTCTTATTTTTTTATATGTCTGGCTGGCGTCAATGCAGATCAGGGGGGTATCGAGGTGCCTGATTGCTGTAACGGTATTGCTTCCCCACGAAAGATGAGGCTTGACACTTTTTCCGGAAGTCCCCATGATTACAGCAAAAAGTTCTGTTTTTTTGCAGGTTTCTTCCAGTGCCTCAATAACCTCCTAACTGTATGATGGTTGAGATCTTTATTTTTCCTGCGGTAATGCGCTCGAGATGGAGGCGTAATCCGTCTAGCTTCCTTTTACAGTCTGCTTTTATTTCTTCCATCGAAAGCGGAAAGATCGGAGGCTCTATTACATATCCGACAGGTATCTGGTAAACATTCAGCAGCAGAAGTTCCAACTGAAGTTCAAGTGCCATTTCAACTGCATAAGTGGCAGCATTGAAAGCTGCATCAGAAAAATCAGTTGGCACAATTATCTTTTTCATGGAAATAGAGTGAATATAAAAAAGGTTGAATACACTTACGAAGTGGCCTTCTCCTTCAGGGAAATTTGGTAGCCGGTTTTTATATGGCCCCTGATCGAGTCGTACAGATATAGCAGTCCTAGTGAAGACCCAAACAGGCCGAGAATAATATTTACGTCCATGAGTGGCCGCGAGGGTGTCCGCATCAGTAGTATGCCAAATGTAATGAACAACACTCCTGTAACAAGGGGCGCATGGCGGACTTCTGTTCTGACCTTTAACAAAAGGAAGGCGGCGGTTTTGAACATTCCCAAGCAAAGGATGATCAACCCAAGGAACAGAGGGAAAGCTATAAAGGTCAGGAAAGGATTAAAGCAAAGGATCAGGGCAAAGGACAGATCCAGCGCACTTTTCGCGATGAACCAGTTCCGTTCGGCTTTCGATTGGCCATGTAAAAAAGCCGCGACCAGTAATAGTATGCTGTTCAATATTAATCCCAGCCCGGTATATTTTACCAGGTTAACATAGGTTGTAAAAGGGTTCACAAAGCAAGCGATCCCTGTTGCCAACAGGATAATGCCGCCCAGCGAGAGGAACAACCAGCCAAATCTTTTTATCCATTGCATACGTATAGTTTATCCGTATTTTGTCATGGTGAGATGTTATATTGATTTCTTCGTCTCAGATGTGCGCTCCGATACGGGATTCATGTTCTGCCTTATTGATGTTTTCTAGTCCGCTCAACAGCGCATCCGGATTAAAGGAGATGCTTGATATCCCCTGCTGTACCAGGAATTCTGCAAATGCCGGGAAATCACTTGGCGCCTGACCACACAAGCCAATCTTTACTCCCGACAGGTTTGCCTTATGTATGGCCATTGCGATCATTTTTTTTACTGCTGGATCCTGTTCGTTGAAAACCGTACTGATAACAGATGAGTCCCGGTCTACACCCAGCACCAGTTGAGTAAGGTCATTGGAGCCGATGGAGAAGCCGTCGAATATTTTGGCGAACTCTTCGGCCAGTAATACGTTGGACGGAATTTCCACCATCATATAGAACTCAAGGGTGCTGTCTTTTTCCCTGTCGAGCCCGTTCTGCTGCATAACAGTCACCACCTTATTCGCTTCCTCTATTGTTCTACAGAAAGGGATCATCACTTTTACATTTGTCAGTCCCATATCCTCCCGTACTTTTTTCAATGCTTCACATTCAAGAGCGAACGCTTCCCTGTAACGTTCGTTATAATACCTCGATGCTCCTCTGAACCCCAGCATAGGATTTTCTTCAATGGGCTCGAAGATGCTTCCGCCGATCAGGTTGGCATATTCGTTGGTTTTAAAATCACTTGTGCGCACGATGACGTCTTTCGGATAGAATGCTGCCGCGATGGTAGCAATTCCCTGGGATAGCTGATCGATGAAATACTGTTTTTTATCAGGGTATCCGTATGTCAGTTCTTCAATCCGGGTTTTGACGGCAGCGTCTGTCAGCAGATCAAACCTGATCAGGGCCATCGGATGTATCAGGATAGAATGCGTAACAATGAATTCCAGCCTCATCAACCCCACGCCATCATTAGGATAGAAGGAGAGTTTAAATGCCTGATCGGGATCGCCTACGATCAGCATGGCTTTTGTGGACGATGGTTTGGTTATTTTGCTGAAATCAATGTCCCTTGTTCTGTAACTTAAACTTCCCCTGTATACATAACCAGTTTTGCCTCCGGCGCAGGAAACCGTAATGACTTCTCCATCTTTTATTACACTGGTGGCATTGCCCGTTCCCACGATGGCCGGAACGCCGAGTTCTCTGGCGACAATGGAAGCATGACTTGTTCTGCCTCCTTTGTTGGTAACAATAGCGGCAGATCTTTTCAATACCGGATCCCAATCCGGGCTGGTGATATCAGTAACGACGATCTCGCCAGGTTTGACCTGTTCTCCCTCGCCGGGGCCCGAAAGAACGCGGGCGATACCTGCGGCGATCTTTTCTCCGACTGCATTACCTTCCGCAATACGTTGCCCTTTTTCCTGCAGTTCAAACACTTTCTGTATATACGGATTTTGTTGGGAATGCACCGTTTCGGGTCTGGCCTGTATAATAAAGATCTTTCCGGAGATCCCGTCTTTCGCCCATTCAATATCCATGGGTTTCCCATAGTGCTCTTCGATGATCAGACACCAGCGGGAAATGGATATGACTTCATCGTCAGACAAGGTGAACTGCTTCCTTTTTTCAGCAGAAGTATCAATATTGACAATGGTCTCCAGAGCAGCGGCATCATTGTTATATTGCATGGTCTTGACCTTATCACCCAGCTTCCTCTGGAGGATCGCCTGTTTGTTCAACCGGAGGGTTGGCTTAAACACAGTGAACTCGTCAGGCGTTACTGTTCCCTGCACCATGTTCTCGCCCAATCCCCATACGCCGCTGATGGAGATCACATTTTTGAAGCCTGATTCGGGTTCCAGTGTAAATGCCACACCCGAGCTGGCAAGATCGCTGCGAACCATTTGCTGAATACCGACGGATAATAACACTCTGTCATGTGCAAAGCCATTATCCTCCCGGTATTTAATAGCCCTGGCGGTATACAGGGATGCATAACATCGCTGGATGGCTTTGAGCAACTCTTCCTCGCCGCTGATATTCAGGTAAGATTCATGCTGGCCGGCAAAGCTCGCCTGTGGAAGGTCTTCAGCGGTTGCACTACTGCGGACAGCCACAGATCCAGGATGCTTTTCCTGCATACGACGATATGCATAGAGAACGGATTCACGGATGTGGTCCGGCAACTTGCCCTGTAATATTAATCTCCGGGCCTGCTCACCTGTTGCTTCGAGATCCCTGTAATTCACTTTGTCAAGTTTCCTCATCAGCCGTTGTAAGGGTTCATTTAGAGCGTTGGTGGAAAGAAATTGATCAAAGGCAAAAGCAGTGGTGGCAAATCCATCAGGCACAGGAATTCCTTTAGCTGTAAGCCTGGAAAACATTTCACCGAGGGAAGCATTTTTTCCACCCACTTTTCCAACATCCTGGATGGAGATCTGCGAGAAACCAACGATATATTTATCCATGGTTGCTGATTTTAGTGTACTGCAATTATCGGGAGATGTGCCTGCATTGCCATTCGTTTTGAATGGCTATGCGCGAAGAGTTGTGTAAACAGGTCATGCTTTTTGGGAACGATGATCAGAAGATCAAATTTGTTTTTCTCCGCAAAGTCCAGGACGGGTTCTTCGATATTCAATGTCTGGATAAAGTGATATTTAGGATTGATCTCAGCAAACAGGTCTCTTATATGTTCCGCCTGGGAAACTGTTTCTGCGTTGAATGAGCTGCCGCTTTCCGGGCTGGCGTGAATTATATGCAATTCAGCTTTGAAGGTGGTAACCAGTTCAATGATCTCTTTTACGGGTATAGTATCACGAACATTCCTGAAGTCGCAGGCGAAACCTATCTTTTTTGCGGGCGAAAATTGAGCATCTTTCGGTACGATGACCAATGGCCAGTGAAGATGCTTCATAGCGGTGATTGTTTTCGCGCCGAATAAAGTCCGTTCTATCGCAGAAGAGATTTCGGAACCCATAACCACGGCGAATGGTTTTACTTTTTTACAGTATTGTTCGAGTTGATATTCCACGGTTCCCTCCAACAGCTGTGTGTGAATGACGCAACGGTTGTTTGTTCTGGAACTGATGCTTTTTTTTAGCTCTTTCAGTTCACCTGCCGCATCGGTGACCTTGCTTGCAAAAGCATCCCCCGGCAGCGGCACATCATTATACATGATCGGCAGTGGATTGATATAGACGATACACAGATTTGCATCCAGGAAAGCAGCCATATCGGCGGCATAATTCACTGCATTCGTGGAAGCGTCTGAGAAATTGGTTGCTGCAACTATTGATTTCATGACCAGGGATGATTTAGGGTTGAATAAAAGGGATCTATAGGCCGGTGTTCAACAGGCAACTAATGAATACTGGCTTTTACTTCCGCTAACATTCATCAGTGTCACTAAAGCTATTCAATCCTGTTGAGCGAATGTTTGATCTTCATCATCTACAGGGTTGACAGTGGTCATGCTGGTGGTGAATTAAGCAAGACGGTTGATTGTTCCTACATTCGCGATTGCTGATAACGATGGTCAGCGATAAGGACGGCAGGATCATTATTTACTACGCTTACGACGTTTGAAAACATAGGCAAATCTGAGCATCTCGATAATCAGCGCCACTATCCATATGATCAGGATGGTGAACATCCATTCCGGAACAAAAGGCTGCCGTGAGATCTTCCAGGCTATCCACAGGCCGGCAATAGTCAAAACAAAGGCAGACGCATGAAATTGGAATCTTTTATAAAGAGTAGCTATTTTATGGTAGGAATAATTACGGCGCATGATTGACAAATTTAATAACAGATAATATTCATTCAAGGTGTTCTGGAGTCGTTACGGAGTTCCATGGTAAGCAAGGATAGGCACTGAGGTGGGCAAACCGGTCAGTGTTTGTTGATTTTACCGCTTTTACAAACAAAGACAGTTGCTCTCTGAAATAGACATCGGGAAGCATCCAGTCATGGCAAAGGATCACCAGGTGTCCCGGAGTGAAGAGTTTTTTTGATTGTCTGTATCGTTTTACCAGCGTGAGCATTTGTTTCGCTGAGTAGTAGCGGTTCTCGCAAGTATCGTATCTCCATTCCAGGTCCCATCCGAAAATGAAGTAGCCGATCGACGCCAATGAATCCGCTGCAGCGTTCGCATCCGGCAGATCTGTTCTTTTCCGTCCCCCGATCCTCCAGGTATTTCTTCCCGGTAAACGCACGATTCTTGAGAGCAGTTGCAGGCTGTTTTCGTTTCTTAAGATATCATTGACAACCTCAGCGGGGGCTGAATAGTACATCCTGAAATGACCATTTGCATGGGAGAAACTGTGATTGGCGATCTCGATCAGTGGCTCGTCTCTGTAGGAATTCAACTGCGCTGTCATTTTTACATTGTCCCGGATACGAAAACCTGTTACCAGTACTTCAAGAGGAATACTGTCGTTTTTTACCAGTGAATCGATGAATCGGCTACCGTCCATAGGCCCGTCATCGAAGGTCAGGTAGATAGTCAACCCGTTAGTGGTATCCGGTTTATTGTTGGGCTGAGCATAGGAAGATGGATGGCTGGTGGTGAGTAAAATCAGCAACAGCATCAGGATATATATGCAGTGTGGTGATCTCATAACAGGATTGTTTTTCCAGCGAACGGGAGACTCCATCATGTTCGTTCATGGCGGCTTTGAGAGTACGGCAATTCATTGTATCGATGGGCATAGGTTTCTTGAACGACATTCATTTTATTCGTTGGTCATGATCACTTTGAGTGATTTTGTCTCCGCCGCTTTTGAAAATGTATCATAGGCTTTCATGATCTCGGATAATTTAAACCGGTGTGTGATCAGCTGGGCTGGTTGAAGTTTGGAGGACAGCACGGTTTTCAACAGCATAGGCGTGGTGACCGTATCAACGAGACGGGTGGTGATGGTGATATTTTTTGACCAAAGTGTCTCCAGGTGAAGTTGAGCACTTTTGCCATGCACGCCAACGTTTGCAATCCTGCCGCCGGGTGCAATAATGTCCTGGCAGATACCGAAGGTTTCGGGAATGCCCACGGCTTCGATGGCTACATCCACACCAACGCCGTCCGTAAGTTCGTTGATCTTGTCGACAACACTGCCCGAGCTATTATTGATCACGTGAGTAGCGCCGAACTTTTTAGCTGTATCCAATCGGTTTTCGTCGGGATCGATCAGGATGATCTTTGCCGGTGAATAGAACTGTGCAGTCAGTAATGAGGCAAGACCGATAGGTCCGGCTCCGACAATTGCAACAGTATCTCCCGGATTGACTTTACCATTCAGCACACCACACTCAAAGCCGGTGGGAAATATATCGCTCAGCATGACCAGTGCCTCTTCATCAGCTCCGGCAGGGATCTGGTACAAGCTTGTATCTGCATGGGGGATGCGTACGTATTCAGCCTGTGTGCCATCGATCGTATTACCGAGTATCCACCCTCCATCGGCACAATGCGAGTACATTCCTTTGCGGCAATAGGCGCATTTGCCACAGGATGTAATACAGGAGATCAGCACATGGTCTCCTGTCTTGAAATTAGCCACGGATGCGCCGGTCTCTTCTATAATACCCACCCCTTCATGCCCGAGGGTGCGGCCCCCCGTCACTGTTGCCACATCACCTTTCAGGATATGAAGATCTGTTCCACAGATGGTCGTTTTATGGATCCTAACGATCGCATCGGTTGGTTGTTGAACGACGGGTTTGTCTTTTTCGCTCCAGGATTTATTTCCGGGACCATGATAGATAAGCGCTTTCATTGGTAATTTTCTCCGAATGTAATTCTCTGCTGTCTTGTATCTGCTGACGGGCGTTTCATAAGAATATGATTCCTGTCATGTGTTTGCTGCCAATCAACCCCAGGACATCCCGGCAGTCGGCCTCAAATTGTGTTACAGCCTGAGAACCGATCTTCTGCTGAACCAATAGGGGTGGTTTTTGCTTTTACCATGTCTTATATAGTGTTGCTGTTATTACTGGCATTATCAAGAAATACTGCGGTGATATGCAGTTTACCGGGCTGCGATAATTAAATGGTATACCATACTGCACTTGGTGAAAAATTAAGGCCATTTATCGCCACAATGATCTTGTGCATGGCATTGCGTTAGTAATGGGCAATGAAAATGGGTTGTGTCATCACATTGATCAGCAGGTCAGCCTCGCTGTGGCGGAAGAACCGTGAAATATTGCTGCGACCGTATGCTCCCATCACAATAAAGGAATTCTTTCGTTTAAAAAGGTAGTCAAACAAACCGTCATCCGTATTTCCTTCGATTACCCTGAAACCGATATTGGAATAATGATTTTGGATCCAGTCAAGGAAATGTTGTTTTTCTTCATTGCTCCATTCTCCATTTTTCCTGACGTGAAGCACTGTTGCTTTTTTATCATGCAGTTCCGGCAGGAGTATGGCGAATTGTTTGATCGCAAATGCTGAAGATTTGGAACCGTCATACGCAAACACGATCTCATCGATACCTTCGAATGAACCGGGAGCAATGATGACGGGGCATTCAGCGTGCTGCAGAATACTTCTGACAAATTCCGTTGGCCGTCCATCGTACAGCCTGTTGAAGGACGTGGACGCATCAACGATGATCAGGTCTGCATATCGGCTTTCTGTAACCAGTTCTTTTTCCGGAATGCCGCCGGCCAGCCGGAAGCTGCTTCGAACCGACTTACGTTCGCAACAGTCGCTGAAGTTTTCTACATTCTTTTCAATCAGCGCTTTCTTATTCCAGAAGGCTGTTCCTTCCTTATCAGCGTCCCATTCAACATGTGGTAGTCCGGGCGTTTCCCTTATCACCGGTTTTTCATCGGCCACAAAATTCTCCAGAAACATTCCGGTAATTACAGATTTTGTCAGCCGGCCAATATAACAGGCAAAATCGATTGCCTGTGAATCGGGTTTGGTTGCATCAACTGCCAGGAGTATCCTTTTCATATGAAATCTATTTAGTGAAGAATTTTAATGTTATTGATGCGCAATAAATACGGGCATGTAGTGTTCGTTAATGGCTTCTGCGATGAAACTTTTTCGGAATAACATCGATAAGCCAGACCGGCCAAAGGACCCGCTTACCAGGATGGCATCATTATTTTCCATCAGCCAGCTTGAGAAGAAGTTCCTGTTTGGGATCACGAGCCGTTGCCAGTTCACGTTCTTAAAATGGGATTCAATGAATTCCCTGATCTCTGTATCGTAGGGCCATTCCCGCCCGGCCTGCGGTGTTGCGTAAACAATGGTTGTGGGGTTGTTAGCCCATGCGGGAAACAGGTAGGCAAATTGTTTAATCGCATACATGGAAGAAGCACTTCCATCATAGGCCAGGATGTTGGTTGACGGGGCGATTGACTTTTCGGGTATAACGATCAATGGACACTCCAGTTCATGCAGTATTTCTTTCAGGTAGTAATTTGATACTTCCGATCCCGCCTGTTTGTAAAATTCCTGGCTGCTCACGATCAGCAGATCGGCAAAACGGGATTCTTTCTTTAGTTCAGGCATCGCAAAATCAAGGTAGGTGGTATGTGTTTTACACGGTATTCCACGCTGCTGGCAATAGTCAGTAAAGCGCAGAATATTCTGTTGAACTTCCTCCGCAGTGGAATCTTCCAGTAAAGGCGCCACAACTCTTCCTTCTCTTTCTGTTGTGGCATAGCTCCACAGGCTTGAGTAGTCGACCTGTGGTAGAAATGCACCGGTGAGAAAGATGTGGTCTTTTTGATGTATCAGGTAAGCAAATTCTAGTGCAGCCTGTGAATAATGTGTGCCGTCAAATGCAAGTAAGATCTTTTTCATATTACCATGTTGTTTGATGAAGTTAATTTACCTGCTGGATCGGTTTTATGAGGACGGACAGAAGGAAGGATGATATAAGTCATGCCTGTCGCTCAACCATTGCGATGCAATGTCGTTTAAGAGATCCTCCTACAGTAGCTCGATGCCCGGGTATTGCATTTGGATGGAAGCTATTGTTGCTAATTGGTATAGTGGATTGCCAATAACAGGTCTCTGTATTTTCGGCCAACGGCCATCGCTCATCGGCCATCATCCAACGATCATGTCAGGGACAAGTATCGAATAGACTTGGCTGATCGCTTTTCAGGTAGTTTGTGTATCCCTGAGTTTTTTTCGGAAATACAATGCCATCAGCAACCACGAACCGCAGGCGCTAATGATCCAGGGCGAGGCCAGGAAAAGGAGCATGATCGAAAAATCCGGATAGATATATTCCAATACTACCACGGGAGTCATCAGGCCATGTGCAAGAAAAAACAGCCTTAGCAACTTTGCCTGATGATCACCGAGCAATGCGGGGATCAGGAACAGTACAGCCAAACCCATAAAGAGATAAGCCAACCCGTCCAGCATCCAGAATAAGGAGTGCGGGGAGAGGATTAAAACCTGGCTGGAGGCGGTTTCGTGTGATTTGGGAAGAACAACTGCCAGTTGAACAGTGTACACCATCGCCGCAAATACAACGTAGCAGATGGCCAGTGATATGGCGATCCTGCTCCAGGTTTTCCGGTTATCTGATACGAACTCATGAAGTACGTTCAGGGAGACCAATAGTGGGACACTGATACAAAAAGAAAACGCGTAGATCAGGATCTCATCGAGAGGATAGTGAAGGACGCCCGCTACCTGTAGCAATTGTGCTATACCAAAACCCAGCGTGGCGATAAAAGCTATGCTGGCGGAAACATACCCCAGGCGCACTGTATTTTGACGCATATTTTTTTTAAAAGCTGTATTGATCACAGTATTACCTCTGTTTTACGGTCACATCCATTTCACCAGGAATAGGTTAAACTCTTCCCTGAGCTGCTTGATCCGCTCTTCAAAAAAAAGCAGATCACGTTCAAGTTCTTCCTGGTCCTTATCTAGTGAAACATTGACCTTTCCTGCATGAGCTTTAACATCTTCAGCGCAAAAATGCTGGTAGGTCTTTATGCGACGGATATAGGCATCAATATTCCTGTTTTGTACTTCGAGCTGGTTCTGAAAATGCTCGACGCCTTTTAACGCTTCTTCGCGTGTGTTTTTATTAGCAACCTCTGCGAGACATTTTCCCAAAATCTCAAATTCCTCACGGTAAAATCCAAGGGAGCCCAGCCACTCATTGGATTTGAATCCAAGATTTTTTATGTCAGTATATTTCATGGTGTTGATTTTATGTAAATGTCTGTAGATACATGATAACAGATGCTGAGTCGTGTCAGCGGGTTTAATGATTGTGGTCAGTGGGCGGGGCGGACAACTTTTTCTGAAAGATTTATGCAACAGAGTGATTAAAAGCTGCCTGGCTTGGGTTCCCGTTGATTACGCAGATGACACTGTTCGTCTATGGAGCGATCATTTTTTCATCGAATAACCCTGATCCTGGAGGCGCTTCGCAGATTACGCTGATCGTCTCCGTAATATTCGAAGCGCCTCCAGGGTCAGGATTGTACATTAGCTAACGTGATCTCACTGGAGATGAGAGTATCATCTGTGTAATCAGCGGGAGCCTATAACAGGCAACTTTAATCAGCTCCCGGTCGCACAGGTGCGTTATTTGAACCGCAAGTTCAATGAGATGATGTTCGACTGCATGTCAATGTTCTTTTTATAGTGTCCATACCTCACCTCAATCATGTTGAAATGCTGTAAACCGAACAGGCCCTGTGGCGGTAACCAGCGAAGGCCTGCTCCAAAGAAAGAACTGTTGAATTTTGACAGATCATAGTTGCTCGTGTAATACGCATCCTGCGCGGTATGTTTTTCATAAGGCGCAAAATATTTGACAGATGTTTGCGTATAATACCGGTAGAACGGACTCACCGAAAGAAAAGCGTTCAGTTTCACAGGCACTTCCATTTCCGCAGTGTGTGATCGGATCCCCCAGTTGTCAGTATAAAACCTGTAGTAGCTTCGAAGGATAATGTTATCTCCGACGAAGTAATTCGCGCGTAATCCAAGGGGAAGCTTGAAACGGCTATCCGGTAGTTTTTCCTGGTGAACAGAGCCGTCGTTGAAATAAACGCGGTAGAACGGAAGACTTAAAAATCCCTGTTGCCGCACGACGTCGGCGAGTACTGCCACCTGTAGCCGCTGATTGATGATCTGCGTATAGGAAAGTGATCCGGCAAATGTATTCCTGTTCTCGCCAGGATAATGTTCATCACGTTCACCACCCGGGCGCAATTCCACAGGAGTCACCTGTTTCACCTGGTCAAGATAAACCTGTGCCTTTGCAGTGAATTCCCCGCTTTTGTTCTTTGTTTTTTTCGAGTAGCTAAGATTGCCTCCGAAAGACTGGTAGTCAAATTCTGTAGAAGACGAAAGCCCGATAGAAAAAGAGTGACCTTTCAATTCATTTTCGATGGTCCACACAGCAGAAGGATAAAATCTTGTATCGGCATGTGAGGCAGATGAATTACTTTTCAGGTCAACCTTGTCAGAGGATGCGGAAGTGTAATGATCAATACCAAGCTCCACATCCAGTGAATGCTTTCTTTTTCTCTTATCATAGCCCACTAATTTTACGTCAAACACGTTGGCTATATCAGTGAGTTTTTGCGATCCAATGCCACCGGTAACGGCAGCATTATTTCCGTTCTGGCTATAGTAGCTGGAAACGAGGTTCACTTCTTCGACCTTTAATTTTCTTGCCTGGAAGCCTGTTGAATCTCTTTGTTGCGCAATGAGCTGCGACAGCATGAAGAGTCCTGCGGCACTCAGAAATATTCTTTTCATAATGTTTAAACGGTGTTTAGTTAAAGCCGGCGCTGCCTGGCTGTACAACTGATTCTTAAATTTGCAACCACATTAGTTGCAGCCGCAACCACCTCCTGATTTGCCGGCGTTGGCGCCGGATGCGCCTTCTCTGTATGACTGGAAACTCAATTCGGTTTTTTCTACTTTCCGGTTTCCCAATGTCATTTCTCCATCATTGAGTTTGTTCTTTTGATATTCTTTGACTGTTGTGCAGGAAGTTAATGTCATTGCACTTACGCTTGCTATGACAGCGAGCATGGATAAAATCTGTTTATTCTGTTTCATTGTAATCGAATGTTTGAAGATGAATAGATGTGTTTATGATCGTCGATGATTATACAAGCCAGTCCTTTTACCTGGTTGATGAGGGAAAGGCCAGCTTTGATGCCCATGATCATGACGGGTGTGGTCATAGCATCTGCGAGTTCGGCATTCGGGGCAAGAACGGTTACGCTTTTGATACCGGTTACCGGCAATCCTGTTTTGGGGTTGATGGTATGCGAATACTTTTGACCATTGATGAGCACATATTTTTCATAATTGCCGGAAGTTGCAATGGCCATATCCTTTAGCGGCAGCCAGGAAAAAACATCGGTGGCGTTGTCGGGATTACTGATGCCGACCGTCCAGTCATTTCCTGATGCATCTTTTCCCCAGGCAGCAAGATCTCCGGAAGCGTTAATGATCCCGCCGGGAATTCCCTGCTGCATAAGTAAGGTCTTTGCTTTTTCAGCCGCATAGCCTTTGCCGATACCGCCAAAGCCGATCCGCATGCCTTTTTCCGGCAGGTAAACGGTGGCGGCTTGTTCATCGAGGATCACTTTGCGATAATCGATCAGGCGGACCATCCGGCGTGCTGTTTCCGGGTCGGGTAATGCGGTCATTGTCCGGTCAAAATTCCAGAGCCGCTTGTCAATAGAACCGTAGGTGATATCAAATGCGCCGTCAGTGATGCCTGATATCCGGATAGATCGTGCAATAAGATCGAATACTTCGCGATCTACCTTAACGGAGCTAATACCGGCTTTCGCGTTCACTTTATTCACCTGGCTGGACTCATCAAAAGTCGTCAGTAGTTTTTCGATCCGCTCTATTTCGTTAAATCCTGTTTCGATAAACTCATGAGCGTTCTGTTCATTGCCGGCAAGAACAGTGATCTCAAAATGATTGCCCATCAGCCGTGACGATCGTCTATATTCTTTCATTGGTCACTTAGGTGCATTTTGTATGGATTGTTTTTTTAATTCTTCGAGGAAAGCTGTTTTGCCGTTGGATGGGAACCCGTCCCATGCACGTAATACTTTTCCTTCGGCATTAAGCAAAAGCGTATAGGGAAACTTTCCCTCGGGATTGTAGCGATCTGCAAGTTCATTGTTCAATTGCTGCTGTTCTTTGCTCAGTTGGTTTTTTCTGTTGCGCGGAAAATCTGCATTCACGAGAACCAGCGAACTAGCGGCCTCGCCGAATTCGGTTGACTGCAGGATCTCTTTTTTCAGTCGCACACAGGGCGCGCACCAGTCGGATCCGGAGAAATTAAGCAGGATCAGTTTTTTCTGATCACGGGCGATGGCTGCAGCTTTACTCATATCGCTCATCCAATCCTGTGAGAACGGCAAGGCAAGGCATAACCATGCCATTAAAATATATCTCATACTTTAAGGGTGTAGTGAAATAAAATGGATAGAGAAGTGGAGTTTTTAAAGTTTAATGTTTACCAGTTCAATGCAAACGTTAAATTTTTAAACCTTTTAACTTTTAAATGAGTGAGCTGCGTCGCGGAGGCTGGAAGATCTGATCTGTAAAAAGATTTGCAGGGCCTGGATCATCGAACGGGCTTATATAATGGCTCCTGGGATCGACCGCGGGACTAACATAATCCGCAGCAGGTTTGGGCGCTGCAGCGGTCATCAGTATAAAAAAGTGATGGGACGTTTTAAACGGTAACTGCATGTCGCGTGCATAGTCGGCATCAGGGCCGTCATCCTGAACGTAGTGTTCCTGCAGGAAGGCCAGAAAAGAGATTTTCCCCTCCATACGGATGTGTTCCCGGTAATGCTGGAACAGGACGGGGATCTTGACCAGTTGTTCGATCTGGATGACCGCTGCCAGGTAGATGAGGAAAAATACTATCGCGCCGGATCTTTTCATTTATATGTATAAGTTACATAATCGTTGCAATATTCCCAATAGTTGTCTGCACATAGCTGTTAATTTAGAATTCATTAACGAGGATATGGAGTGTGAGGGGTTATTCTTCTTGAGTTAGGTCAATAAAAATCTCAATCAGATCTTATGGGCTAAGTCAATACCGGTACTAACAATGGTTATACCCCTCTGATCTAAAGTAAAAGGGAGGGAAAATAATTCCCCGGTTATTAAATTCTCTTCATAGGCAGGAGAAACGGCAGTATACACAAACATTGTAACTACCTTGAAGGCTTATTTGTTGTTACCATGACAGGTGAAAAGAAGATTTTAATAGTTGACGACGAACCCGAGCACCGTTTTATTTGCGAGACCCTTTTTAACAGCAGGGGATACGATGTTTTTACCATACCGGATTGTTCACGTTTGGTTGAAGTAATAGAGCAATATCGCCCGCGGTTGATCATTATGGATCATCATATGCCGGGTATGAATGGCGCAGACGCTATCAGAATGCTGAAAGCACATGCCGATCACAGGTCGATCCCGGTGATTTACTTCAGTGCGCATAACGAGCTTGCAGATCTGGCGAAGGAGGTTGGTGCAGATGGTTATATCAGGAAGCCATGTGAGCTTGCAGATCTTACAGGTGTCATTGAACGTTATTTTCCTTCATGACCAGTTCATCTGCGGCCTGTAGCCCCGGGATCAGGATGATGGCGGTGAAAGTCTGATCAATGCTGAGGATCTTTAATTTTCCGTTATGCTGTGTAATGATCTCGTTTGCCAGCCACAAACCCAACCCTGAGCCCTCCCCGGATACCGATCCGCGAACAAACGCATTGCGCAGTTTGTCTGTATTCAGCGATTCTTCTTCAATAGCGTTGGTGATCTGTATGCTCAACTGATTTGTTTCACCGGATGCGGAAACTGTGCAATTCAGTCTTGAACCCGGGATGCCATATTTAGTGCAATTGGTCAGTAAATTCATCAGCACGATCCGCAGCATGTCCTTATCCGCATTGATCAGTTTTCCGGCAATTTCGTTATCAAAATGAAGAGTAGGAATGAGGCGGGTTTTATGCAGGATCGGTTGAAGACGTTCAAATACCTGCAAGAGCAGTAACATTATATCAAATGGCTGACAAAAGATGGAAAGGCTGCCGGTTCTTGCCTGGCTTACCACGAGAAAATGGTTGACCACATCCTGCAATCGTACAATTTCCTCCAGTTGATTTCTTAAGAACACGCTGTTGTGTGTATCTGCATCTGGTTTAGCCAATCTTACCTCCAACTCTGTGCGTAGTATAGCCAACGGTGTCTTTAATTCATGTGAAGCAGATGCGAAGAAGCCCTGCTGCTGCCGGATGGAATCTTCTATCCGTTTCATCATGCCGTTGATCGAAGAGGTCAGTTCGTACAATTCATCTCCGGCGGGCTGCAGGTGCAGCGGCTGGGGTGAGTGAGTGGCGGTAAAGTTTTTTACGCGTTCGATCAGCAATTGTAGAGGCGATAAGATAAGCCTGAGGGTGAAATAGAATAATACTCCGGCAAGCACAGCACTTAAAATAGTAGACAACACCAGCCAGTACAATATCGTAGATAAATGGGCATAAAGCTTACTGTTTTTTAGTCCAAAAACAATTAGCTGCTTCTTTGCTGGGTTATTACTTTCAACCAGGGCGAAGCGGTAGCCCAGCGTATCTGTGATACCGGGCTTAAGCTTTGTCAGATCAGGAAACCCCGCAATAGTGCAGGTGACTGAGGTGTCTGTTCTGGCCCCTATTCTTTTCTGCAGTAAAGTGTCTTCGCGTATATATGCAATACATCTCCCGGTATCGGGTTTCGTTATTTCTTCACCAGCTTTTGTAGTGAGATACCAGTCATGATTTGAAATCAGCAGTCCTTTGATACGACGGTAATCCCAGCTATTAAAACAAAGTCCGAGGAAAAGGAAAATAATGCTAAAAATGATTGAGATCTTTCTTTTGAGCCCGATATACTTTTTCAGTGGTGACATAAGTTAGCTCTTAATGATGTCTCCCATGATCATGTAACCTCTACCAACAACTGTCTGAATAAGGGAATTAGAATTGTCTAATTCCAGTTTCTTTCTCAACTGGTACATATGTACTTCTACGATATTGCTTCCGGGATCAAAGTTGATCTTCCATACGCCTTTAAGGATCTCAGCCTTGGTTACTACCTGGTTAGGGCGATTCATCAAAAATTCCAGTAGCATGAATTCCCTGGAGCTTAATTGTATATTATGGCCGCTTCTGGTTACTTCACGGGTGAGAAGATCGAGCTGCAGGTCATCGATCTGCAGATGATAGATCGGATTTTGGGACTGCATGCGCTTTATTTTCCTGATACGCGCCAGCAGTTCTTCAAAATCAAATGGCTTTTTTATGTAGTCTATCGCGCCAAGGTCCAACGCTCGTATTACATGTTTTGTATCACTCAACGCACTTAGTACAAGTATTGGAGGTGCTTGTGATGGAATGCCCTTAAGTGTCTCCAGGATTTCGAAACCATTGTAGGTCGGCAGTAACAAATCCAGTATGATCAGATCGTAACCTCCGGAGAAGGCGGCTTTCAGCGCTGCTGCTCCATCGGTAATATGATCACAGGTATGTCCAAGATCTGTTAACCCCTCGCATAGAAAAAGTCCAATTTTAGGTTCGTCCTCTATTAATAAAATTTTCATCGGTTAAACTGGTGACACAGGGCGGATTAAAAGTTACTGGCAAAATGATTAGCTAACAGAACAGAGAACGGATGCAGATTCTAATATCTTCTTTAGGTGGCAATTCATATACCCAATTCTTTAACGCGGCCCAAAACTATCATCCGGGTGGAAAATGAGCTAAAATGATGCATTAAGATTCTTTCATTCAGATGAAGAAAATTTAATTCCTTCAGCAAAGGTGGCCATTTAAACGTCTGCATGACTATAACACCGGACCGGAACATTGGTTCGTGCAGCTCCGGAGGCGGTGATGAGCGATATTATTGCTGAATTGTGTTATCACCAGATAAGGTCTTCTGTATCAGTTCAGACAGATCGTTGAGGCGGAATGGCTTGGGTAAGGATGCATTGGCTCCGTAATTTTTGTAAAACCCGAGCTCCTGATGGTTAGCTGAGATGAGGATGACCGGTATATGTTGCAGCTCAGCTTCTCTTTTGATCTGCCGGCACATCGATCTTCCGTCTTCCTCGCCTACATTTATATCCAATATTACCAGATTGGGCTCAACTGATCTCAGAATGTTCAATCCACTTGAACAGGTGGTCGTTGTGGTGATCTCATATCCCTGCTTCTTAAGAAATGTTTTAAGAGAGATAAGCAAATCAACGTCGTCGTCAACAAGTAGAATGCGTGTCATTTAAAACAAGATTTTGTGGGACTGCCATCACAAACCAATCAACATGCCAGCTCAAAATCATTGATGATCTGATCCTGTGTTAAATGTTGTCTGCAACTTCTTCGCTAAACGTTAAACGAATTCTGGAACTTTCCGCACCCGGAGGAATATTATCCCCATTGTGTATGCAGGCCGCCCGCATAAGGCCTGGGCTGATTTCGGGCCAAACACATTGCATCGCCTTCCTCCGGCAATTTTCTGACAACCGTCAAGGTTGTATTCATCTGCGGGAATCTACAACCGGGATACTTTAGCGTGCATGTCTGGCAATCTTGCTGCGGACTTTACTCAGGGTTTCTAATCTGAGCCCCAGGTATGACGCAATATATGTGAGGGGTATACGGTTGGCCAGGTGCGACTGCGTATCGATAAAATGAAGATAGCGGTGTTCCGCTTTAGGTATGCGGACCAGTAATGCCCGGTTTTCGGCATCGTGATAATATTTCTGCAGCAACTTTCTGCCAATGATATTGAAGGCTGGAAAAGTGTCATATAATTTTTCAAGGTCCTCAAATTTCATAGCGAGTAATTCGCTTGCTTCAACAGATTGAATGTATTCTTTGGAGGCCTGTTGACCATTCAGCCCGCCGATAGAAGTGACAATTTCTCCATCGACGGTTATCCAGGTGGTGATCTCTTTTGCTCCGTGTTTTAAAAATCCGCGGATCGCACCCTTCTTGATAAAATACAAATGTCCGCAAACCATACCAGCCTTGAGCAGCAGTTTCTTTTTTGGGAGTTTTATGGGAAATAGATGATGCCGGAAGAATTCAGCAATTTCATCAGAAACTGGATGAAACCAGGAGAGTGCTGCGATGAGTTCATTCACATTCTTTATAAAACCCGGATCGTTGTTGATTGTAATCAATGATGGCTGTACGTTATGATCAAACAAGGTGGAAGGTTGTTTGCAGCAAATGTATTGTTTTTATTATTGCCGGCTTGAATTAGTAATTGTGTGTCAGCAATTAGTGAAGTCCATTTCAATAATCCGCCCGCTGAAATGGCTGACAGTGTTGCCGGACATCTTCTCTTGACCTGTAGACCGCTGGTGCCTGATATGCATTGTTAAATTCACAATTTTCCTATTCATGTATTTAACAAGCATCTATCTTTGACCTGAATTTTCATAGGATAAGGTTAATGGTTAATAAAAATATTAATCAGGAAAGCTCCCGGTTTCTACCCGGAGCTTTTTTTATTGACCCTTCTTTGGCCTGTTGGTAGCGCACATTTTTTATTGGCTGGCGTATATCCCCGCTGATTCCGCAGATTTATATCTCTTTCTCAATAATTTATCTTTAAGCGCTGATCTTCCTGGCAGCAGGAAACGCAGATTTCGCCGACAGCATGATTATTCCTGATCAACACCAGGTCTGTTCTATCCAAGCATACCTTCTGTATGATCAACGGGAAGCTTGGCAAGGCTTCTTAGGCGGCGGTGTGTGCCTTGTAAAAAAAATATTGGTAATTGTCAATAAAACGGTTTTTCCGGATGCGCGGCTTGCGCAGACATGAATGGGATATTAGTTTCGTGATGTGAGATTGTAAAAATCGCTTACATAAATCCACTACCATGAGATCAGTTGTTCAACCTCATCAGTTTCCGGCAGCTTCCGGCCAGACAAAACACCAGCGCTTCTGTTATACTGTAGTAAATATCATACTCATCCGATTTTATAGCCATTGACGGCTTGACTATTTCCTGAATACTTAGCGCCGGTCGCATAAAAATCCCTTATTCTAAAAAACAATCCAATGAAACCATTTTTACAAAACCATCTTCGAATGCTCTTACTGCTTGTGACGGGTATCTGCGTCTCGGGAGTATCAGCACAGAATACATTATCTGTTATTTCCTCAGGGCAAACAGGGGTTTCCGGCACTAACTGGTCGCTATCAGGGAATATATTAACTGTTTCAGGCGGAGCAGCAAGCATTCAGGCATCTGTTATCACTAACCATTTGGAGAGCACAGGAAGCCTTATCATTGTTGCATCAGGAGAGATCATTATTGATCAGGATATCCTGCCGGCATTGAATACCATACGCACGCTGACTTTAAAAACCAATGGGGATATCACACTAACGGGCAGCCGTGCAATCACCGCCACCGGAAGTTCTCTGAACTTGGTATGCTGGTCAGATGCTGATGGCACGGGCGGAGGAATGATCCATTGTAAACCCGGCAGCCGCATCACCACGAACGGCGGTCATCTATGGATGGCCGGCGGGTCAGGCTCTACCATCTGGAACGGGCTGACCGTTGGAAACGGATATGCCCGCGCCAAAACAGTCTTATCCGTTTCGCAGATACAACAATTGAATAACCAGTCGCAGGATTACCAGAATGCAATCACCATCGATAATTCTTCTATCAGCTCTGGCGGTGGAAATATCTATCTCGCCGGTGAATCTTCCGGGGAAAGTGTTGCCTATGGGCATATAGGTGTGCTGGTACAAAGAGGATCCAGTATAATTTCAGACGCAGGCAGCATTTCACTGACAGGGATATCAGCTTCTGTAAGAAATGCCAGTGGTTGGTTCTGGGGTATCCTGCTGGCCTCCGACAGATCAACCGAGCCGAACACTATTCGGTCAACTTCTGGTGGGATATCACTGGTGGGGGAATCTATCACGAGCTATAATTTCAATCACAGTGGGGGAGTGGGTATTTTCGAATGGCTGGTAGGCACACTTGGTATTAATGAGATCAGCTCTGTCAGCGGAGCGGTAACGATCGATGGGAATAATAAGAATGTGTCAAACACATCCTATGGAGGATTGGTATTTTCCGGTGGAGGGTCGGGCAGCCGCCGGGTCTATAGCCAAACCGGCAATATTACATTTATCGGACGCAGTGCCAATGCTTCATTGAATGGCATTGCGATCAGTGGGGGCATCAATGTAGGATATGACGGCGTTAATACCTGCAGTGGCAACATCGGTATCAGGACCAACCGACTGGCCGCGCTACCTGCAGCCGCACGTTTTCAGTCGACCGGGGAACTTTCCCTCGAGCCTCTTACAGCATCAACAGTGATCGGCATTGGCGGAGCTACCGGTACGCTTGCACTACCCGCGACCTATTTCTCCACCAACTTTGTGGATGGCTTTAGCCGCATCGTGATTGGGAATAGCACGCAGACCGGGAATATCTCTGTGGCCACAGTCTCTTTTAATGATGATATCAGCCTGCAAACATCGGGCGCAGTGACGCAAACAGGTGCAATCACTGCAGCCGCGCAACAATTGGATCTTGAGAGGGGCAGTTTCGCCCTTACGAATACAAGTAACAATGTGTCGAAATTATCGGGCAACGCCACGGCGATCAGTTTCATTAACAATGCCGCACTTGAGTTGAAGAATATCGCAGCCACAGGAACGATCAGTATCCGCACACCCGCGCATGGCATCACGATCAGCGGGAACATTGCTTCGCAGAGCACAAGCGCAACAGCTATGGTGATCGCTGCCGGATCCGGAAGCACTGCCGGTACAATTGCCGGGGGAGACATCACTGTAACGGGTACACCTGCCTTATCCGCAGGAACAGGCGGAAGCATACGGCTACATTCGGGAACACTTGCCGGCAGCAGTGGACTGTATCAGTTGGTCAGCACACAGATCGGCAAAGTACGTTACAATACCGATATCAATACGTCGGTTTTTAATCCTGTACTGACAAGCGGCATCAACATTCTGCTCAGGGAGAACGGTGCAGTGTGGACGGGATCTACCACGGATTACAATACTGGTACAAACTGGAGGGACGCGGCCGTTCCGGCTACCGGCGCAAACATTATCATTGATCCTTCTGCCACCGCCGATCTTGTCCTCGATGCTTCAAGAATCATTGGTGATCTTCATTTTAACGGAAGTAACCGTAAAATCATTCTGGGAAACTTTGATCTTACTGTCAACGGCGTTCTTTATGATGTGAATGCTACAAACTATATCCGGACAAATGGGGCGGGACAACTCAGGAAGACACTTGTCAACAATGCAACGTTCAGTTTTGCAACAGGCAACAGCAGCTTTAACCCGGTGACGATCACTAACCGCACAGGCTCCACTGATGAATTCCGCGTGCGTGTGCTGGATGATGTTTATATGAATGGGTATAGTGGCACACCTGTATCCGGTAAATATGTCAAACGCACCTGGGATATAGGCAAGGCAAATGCCAATGGTGGTAGTGGGATAGATCTGTTGTTCAACTGGAATAGCGATGAAATAAATTCTTCGTTTTCGAGTGCTGCCTTGTATCATTATGCATCAGGCTGGCAAAAGCAAACTGGTAGTACGTCCTTTACATCCAATACGCTGACATACCAGGGATATACAGGAAGCTTTTCGCCATTTGTGGTGGGAGATGCTGCGGTGGTGTTGCCGGTAACCTGGATGGATTTCACCGCTAAACTTGAACAGGGAGCAGTAGTGCTGGATTGGAGAACTGCTATGGAAGAGCGTGCTGTACATTACCGGGTCCAGCATGGTACCGATGCACAAAACTGGAAGGACCTCGGAACGATTGCCGCCACCGGTAACGCCCAACTGGAGAGCCGTTATAGTTATTTACATAAACAACCCGCAGCAGGAATGAACTATTACCGCTTATACCAGGTAGACGCGGATGGATCAGGTTCTTTCAGCAAAACGATCAGCATCCATATTGCTTCCATCATTAGTGAATTGAAGATTTACCCGAATCCTGTCGTCAATGGGTCGGTTGCTCTTACCCTTGCGTCGACAGGCAGTGTTCAATTCTTGAATGCTGCGGGGAGCGTGATAATGGAAAAGCAACTGAACAAAGGAAGCCATGTGATTTCGCTTGCGAATCTTGCTAAAGGAATTTATTTCATCAGGGCTGGACAGGCAACGAAGGTTTTTATCATCCGGTAAACCTGTAACAAGGATTAACTTAATAGCATTTTACACCCGGTGCAATCCTTATGGATTTCGTGTTGTCAGATGAAACTCAGCAGATCCTGATTTTTACAGGATCTGACTACTATCGGAACCTAACGTTCCTTCTTCAGGGATGTAAAAACCATGTGTTGTAAAAACTGCACCACACCCGTATCATCTTTATCGTTGCCAAAATCTGTCAGCGATGGCAAGTTCTTTTTGAAGAAGAACTGGTAATGCGCCATTTCAAGCAAAGTGCTTGACAGCGATCTGGGGTATTTATAGGAGTTGTTGTATTCCTTAAAGATCTCAGCGATCCTGCCGCAAAGGTCTTTGTATGGCTTGAAGAAGCGATCTTTATTATCCTGCGTCACATGTTTGGTGAGATAGGACTTGCTGCCCTCTGTGATTGCGATCTGGTAGAGCAGGTTCTTATCGATATGAGTGAAGGTGAACTGATCAGATAGTTGGAAGGTGAGCAGTTTGATGACCACGTTGATCTTTTCCTTTGGCGATGTTACATTATTGGTATGATAAATCAACTGGTATTCCAGCCAGGTCCATAGCCAGGCGATAAGATAGGTGAGCAGCTTGTGCTTGTTCTCAAAATACCGGTAGATGCTCGCTTCTGTTGTGCCGATCTCTGTTGCCAGTTTCTTGAAGGTAAAATCCTCAAACCCGATCTTATGGATCATCCGGATGCTATGCTGGATGATATTCCTTCCAAGCGGGGATTGCTCCGGGTCGCGCAAATAGAGCTTGGGATTCATTTTAATCTGCAACTGAAATTCCATAACGCAAAAATGAGAATTCTTTCCGAAGTTAAACTATTGACTGGTATATTTTTACAATCTTTTGTGATAGTAATACTATTATTCGTAAAAGTTTGATTATTATATTTGCAAAAATATTCGCTCAGGCATAACTAACCGCAATGGCAGAAAAAACCGTTTCACTCGTAAAATCCGTGTTGAGGCTCAACCGGATACTGCTGCTCGAAAAGAGAGACTTTGCGGCAGCTTGCGTATTCGCCCTGCTGGCAGGGCTCGTTCAGCTATCCCTTCCGCTGGGCATTCAATCCATCATCAGCTTTGTACTGGCCGGTACCATCTCAACCTCCATCGTGGTGCTGATCGCCATGGTTGTCTTCGGCGTGTTCATCAACGGACTCTTGCAGGTCAGGCAGCTGCAGATCATTGAGAAGGTGAAGCAGAAACTGTTCGTCAGGTATTCGCTTGAATACAGTGACCGCATTCCGAAACTCAATATCGAAAACCTCGATCATGAATATCTGCCGGAAGTGGTCAACAGGTATTTCGACAGCGTTTCCCTGCAAAAAGGCATTGATAAACTCATGATCGAGTTGCCTGCGTCAGTGATACAAGTCATACTGGGTGTGGTGCTGCTTTCTTTTTATCACCCCTTGTTCATTGCCTTTGGGATCGTGCTGATTGGGATCGTACTCACGATCATCCGGCTCACCTCCACGAAGGGGCTGCAGACTGCCTATAAAGCCAGCGACTATAAATACGCCGTTGCCGCCTGGGTGCAGGAGATCGCCCGTACAATTAAGTCTTTTAAATATACGAAAGGCACTTCACTTCATATGAACAAGACCGACGCATTGGTGAGTGATTACCTTTCTTCCAGAACCAGTTATTTCGGCATTCTTTTAACGCAGTTCTGGAGCCTGATCTCTTTTAAGATCATCATCACTGCCGCGATGCTGATCATCGGAGCCTACCTGCTGGTAGATCAGCAGATCAATGTCGGTCAGTTTATCGCCGCAGACATTGTGATCATTGCGATCATCGCTTCTATCGAAAAGCTGATCGTCAATCTTGATACTGTTTATGATGCGATCGTTTCAGTGGAAAAGTTAAGCGCGATCACTAATGCGGAAACAGAACAAAGCGGCAGCCTGCAACTGCCGGTAGAACAGGAGGGCGTTTCTGTTGAATTCAAGCAGGTGGGGTTTGCTTATGGCAATAACAAACCTGTGCTGAAGGATATCAACTTCAGCATAAAGGCAGGACAAATGGTGCAGATCAAAGGCGTATCCGGTTCAGGTAAGTCCACCGTGCTGCGGCTGCTGACAGGGGCTTTTAAAAATTATACAGGACATGTTTTGCTGAACAGCGCACCTGTAGCTAATTACGATGTGGCCAACCTGCGCAGGAACACTGGCATACTGCTCGGTAGCCAGGATATCTTCCAGGGAACGCTTTGGGAAAACCTCACGATGGGCAATGATGCCATCACTATGCAGCAGGTAAATGAGCTTTGCGAGAGAACAGGTCTGATCAATTTTGTGAAATCTTCTGGGAAGGGATACGATACGCAGTTGCTGCCCGTAGGTAATAAACTGTCAGAAAATGTCCGCAGGAATATCCTTCTCGTAAGAGCATTGCTTGCCGAACATAAATTGCTGTTGCTGGAGGAGCCATTTGCACACCTTCCGAATGAAAATAAAGCGAAGATGATTGCCTATATCAGGAAAGAGGCAGCGTCTACCACACTTATCGCTTCACAGGATGAAACGCTCAGCCAGTATTGCGACCAGTTGATCCAACTTAGCCCTGAGGGAGAAGTACTGTCCTAAAAACGTATAACATGAGCAAGTATTTACAATCAGATATAGACACCATAGCGGGCGAAAGCAAGCTTCGATGTTTTTCCAATATTTACCTGTTCTATCGTAAGAGCAGGATAAAAAGATGGCTATGGGGACTGCTCTTACTGCTGTTAGCGATCATGTTCTTACCGTGGACGCAGAACATCCGTGCAAGAGGAACGGTGACAACACTGCGGCAGGAACAACGCCCTCAACAGGTGAACACCATGATCGGCGGCAGTATTATGAAATGGCATATCAAAGAGGGCGATTTTGTAAAGGCGGGAGATACACTGTTGCAACTTGGTGAGGTGAAAGTGGATTATTTCGATCCTCAATTGCTTAACAGAACGCAGCAGCAGATCAGCGCCAAGCAACAGACCATGGAAAGTTACCGGGGAAAAGCAGCAACGACTGTCGTCCAATCACAAGCCCTGCAACAAGCAAGGGAACTCAAGCTGCAGTCGCTGGACAACAAGATCGCGCAGCAGGAATTAAAGATCAGGACTGAAGAGGCTGATCTTTCAGCGGCAACCAATGAACTGGAAGCTTATAAACGCCAGTCGGAAGCTGCCCGTGTGATGCTCGATAGCGGAGCGATCTCGCTGACCGACTTTGAAAGAAGGAAGATCAATTACCAGAACGGACTTGCGAAATGGAACAGTGCCAGCAATAAACTTCAACAGAGCAAACAGGAGATGATCAATCTCCGGATCGAGCAACAGTCAACTTTGCAGGAATATACGGATAAGATCGCCAAAGTGAGCGGTGACAGGTTCTCCTCGTTATCTGACGCTGCCAGCACCGAAGCGGAGCTCTTGAAACTACAGAATCAACTGGCAAACTACGATGCGCGGAGTAAGCTGTATTATATCATTGCACCGCAGAGCGGACAGATCACGAAGGCCAGGAAGGCCGGGATAGGAGAGTTCCTCAAAGAAGGCGATATGATCGTTGAGATCGTTCCGGATAAGATCCAGTATGCGATCGAACTGTTTGTAAAGCCGATGGATCTTCCGTTGATCAGCCGGGGGCAGACAGTGAGGTTTGTATTCGATGGTTTTCCGGCCATCGTCTTCAGTGGCTGGCCGGGTGGCAGTTACGGCACATTTGGCGGTAAGGTGGTGGCTGTGGAGAATTCAGTGAGCGCCAATGGTAAATTCCGCGTGTTGGTAGTGGAAGATACAGCAGACAGGAAATGGCCAGCACTGTTGCGGATAGGCGGTGGCGCGGAAGGCATCATGTTGCTGAAAGATGTTCCTGTATATTATGAACTGTGGCGGAACATCAACGGCTTTCCACCTGAGTATTATCAGCTGGAAGAATCCGGTCAGAAAGAAAAGGTCATGTACAAATAGATCAGTCGACAAATGAGACACGTGATATTGAAATATATACCAGTTACCGTCATGCTGCTACTGATGCGTTACATTACAGCATCTGCACAGGATACGCAGTTGCTAACGGAAGAGTCATTCATTCAGCAGGTGAAGCAATATCACCCGGTCATAAAGCAAGCCGATCTGCTGACGCAAAAAGCAGCGGCCGATCTTCTCAGTGCACGTGGCGCGTTCGATCCGCTATTTGAAACGGGCAATACTGCTAAAACGCTGGATGGGGTTAACTATTATCATTACGCCAATCCCGAACTGAAGATCCCGACGGCTGCAGGCGTTAACCTGAAAACAGGCTTTGAAAAAGCGGAAGGTCAATACATCAATCCTGAACGCACCCGTGGGGTTGCCAGTTATATCGGCATGGAGCTGCCGTTGCTGAACGGATTGCTGACAGATAAGAAACGCACTACGCTCCGCCAGGCGGAAATTTATACAAAGCAGACGGCACAGGAGCGACTGCTAGTGATCAATGATCTGTTATTTGATGCCCGCACTTCTTATTGGGAATGGGCGGGTGCATGGTATCTCTATCGCGTTTATACAAATTACATAGGCATAGCAGCAAAACGGGCACGGCTTGTCAGCATCTCTTTTCAGAATGGTGACCGGGCCATGGCCGATACGGTAGAGGCCTGGGCACAGTTGCAGAACGTCAGGCTGCTGCAATCAGACGCCTTGTTGAACCTTAATAAAAAAATACTGGATCTTTCCGCTTATCTCTGGACAGCGAATGAAGCCCCTTACCTGTTGCCCGAAGAATATACACCCGATACGCTCGCACTTCCGGCTTTGCAGTTGCTGCCAGACACAACTTCGTTGATCACAGAACTAACCAGTGCTCATCCCGCGATTCAGTCGGCCCTTTTCAAATTAGATATCCTCGATGCCGAACGCAGGCTGAAACGTCAGAACCTACTGCCTGTAGTCAACCTGCAGGCAAATGTACTCAGCAAGGATTATTACCAGTATGATAAAATGTCCTGGGCTTACCTCGATAATAATTACAAGTGGGGTATCAACGTACGTGTTCCATTGCTTCTACGGCAGGAGCGCGGCGACTATAAAAATGTGCTGATCAAGATCAGGGATAACAATATTGAATTGCAAAAGAAGCAATGGGACCTGCAGAATAAGGTCAGGAAGTATTATGCAGAAGCTGTTCAGTTGCAGGATCAGTTGCAGGCTGCGCGGGAGATGACTACCGCCTACACCGCATTGTTAAGAACGGAGGAATTGAAATTCACACAGGGCGAGAGTTCGATGTTCCTGATCAATGCAAGAGAGAATAAGACACTGGAAATGCAGCAGAAAGTGATTGAGTTGCAGGTAAAGTATCGCAAAGCTGCTTATGGGATCCGATGGGCAGCGGGGTTGATGGCGGCGGAGTAGGAAGCCGGATAGTAAAAAATGTCTACCGGTAATCCGCAATAGCAAGCAATTTATTAATATTATGCACGATGATCTTTCTTCCCTTCGTTTCAATTATCGCCTCTTCCTTGAACTCTCCCAGGATCCTCACCACATTTTCCCTTACCGTCTACAAAAGGCCCGCGAGACCGCTGCGGCTCATATTGATCTCCACCGAACAGGTGCTGCGGGAACTGAAAACTGCACGTTTATTGTTCGCCATCGGCAAGGCCAATGTCACCAGTACATTTGAAAGGGCGTTAAACAGAAGCGGCGTTGTCGTAGAGGCATCCTGATTGTATTGTGGTCGGGAGGCTTAATTCCTGACACAATGTTAATGCAAGCCGGGGCTTATTAGGAACGCTGCGGATGCGGCGAGCGCGGAGAAATGCAATGTTACCTCCCGGCTATTTCGACGCGTCCGTTGCGTATCGCCGCGTCCGAGGCCTTCCCATGCGCAGTAGACGCACTAATTCAGATACCATATCGAAATATTCAATGCAGAGGCGAAACTGACCCAGGCCAGGTAAGGCCACTGAAGGTTGGAAGCCAGTGGCGAGACCTTATAAAATTGCCGGATCATTACCAGGATGCAGATCCACAGTGCGATGATGATGATGGCAGCAAGAGCGATCAAATGGAACTGGAAAAAAGCAAAGCCCCACCAGAAGTTCAAGAAAAGCTGAATGCCGAAGCTGATGACTGCATTCTGGCGGTAGCGGGAGGCGGGCTGTTTAAGAATAAGATATAGTGAGATGCCCATTGTTATGTAAAGTACCGCCCATACCGGGCCAAATAAAAAGTTCGGTGGGGTAAAACCAGGCTTCCTGATGGTGGGATACCATTCCTGTACATTCTGGGCTGTGACTAATCCAGCGATAACCCCGACCGCAAGTGGCAAAGCCAGGCTTAAAGTTAATAATTGCCATTTTTTCATTGGTGTCTGAGTTTATATCTGCGAGTAAAGCACAAACTGATCCGTTTTCATTTATTTGCCTGCCCTCTGAAGCAAAATAATGATCATGCTTTCAGTAGCAACAGAGACAGAGCAGCCGTCATTCATTGTCTACGGAAAACGAGTGAAAGGAAGTTTTGTTCATCGGGTGTCAAATCCTGTCGGCCATGTTTGTGAGCGTAATCAGCGGGAGCCTCTGCCGTTCAGGGGAAAATTTCCTGGCATTAGGAATGCGGCACTCGTCAGTCCGAAAATATTTCCGGGAGAATTCAGCACGCCCGTGAACAATTTTCCATCTCATCGATTTATAGCAAAGATTGTTCGCTGTTCAGCCATTGCGGCAGCGCCATTGAATTGTTGAAGAAACATACATCCTTCAGCTATAAAAACACAACAAGATGAGTCTTTTAGTCAGAACTTTCATCATAGCAGGCGCAAGCAGCGGTATAGGTCTGGCACTTGCGAAAAGATTATTGGATGCAGGTCATCGTGTGCATGGCGTAAGCCGGACGCCGGGCCCACTGCAGGATCGGCAAGGATACACGCATTATGCAGTTGATCTTCTGCAGGAATATTCCCTGCCCGTCGTAATCGGACCAATACACGGCCTGGCTTTTTGTCCTGGCAGTATCATGCTTAAACCGGTGGAGCGCCTGACCACTGCGGATGTCGACCGGGATTTTACGCTGAATGCGAAAGCTGCATTCTTATTCGTCCGGCAATATCTTCCGCAGTTGAGAGAAAGCGGCAGCGCGTCTGTTGTGTTGTTCAGTACGGTAGCGGTACAAACAGGCATGCCCTTTCATGCAAGCGTTGCGATGGCGAAAGGAGCAGTCGAAGGACTCAGTCGGGCACTGGCAGCAGAACTGGCGCCGGCGATCAGGGTGAATGCCATTGCGCCGTCACTAACCGATACGCCGCTGGCATCAGGATTGCTGAATACAGAGGCTAAGGTGGAGGCTGCGAAACTACGACATCCGTTGCGCACGGTCGGATCGGTGGACGAGCATGCCTCTCTCGCATACTACCTGCTTACAGATTCGACGTGGATCACCGGACAGGTGATCGGCGTAAATGGTGGTTTAGGGTCAATTATAAAATAAATATGAAAATACTTGTGACCGGTTCTACCGGCTATATCGCGCAGCGGCTTTTGCCTGTATTGCTGGAGAACGGTCATGAATTGGTTTGCATCAGCCGTGATGCAAACCGCTTTGACAAAAGCCAGTATAGTCATCCGGAACGGATCCGGGTGGTGGAAGCAGACCTGCTGGATGTTGGCAGTCTTTCATTCCCGTCCGATATCGATGCGGCTTATTACCTCGTGCATTCCATGAGTGCCAGGGGCGGCTTCAGTTCACTGGAGGAACAGTCGGCCAACAACTTTGTGCAGGCCATACAAGCCACTCATGCAAAGCAGGTGATCTACCTGAGTGGCATCATCAATGACAAGGAATTATCAGCGCATCTTTCTTCGCGGAAGAAGGTGGAAGAGATCCTGTCTGGGGGCAACGTACCAGTAACTACGTTGCGTGCAGGCATTATCGTTGGCTCAGGAAGTGCTTCGTTCGAGATCATCCGCGACCTGGTGGAGAAACTTCCCGTAATGGTCGCACCGAGATGGCTTTACACGAAATGCCAGCCGGTTGCCATCCGGAACGTGATCGAATTCCTATCCCGCGTACTTGGGAAGGAATTTAGTTATGGTCAGCACTATGATATCTATGGCCCGGATATTCTTACGTATAAACAAATGCTGCTTCAATTTGCTGAAGTGCGCGGTTTGAAAAGGTCTATCCTGACAGTTCCGGTGATGACGCCGAAGTTATCATCATACTGGTTATATTTCGTAACATCCACTTCCTATGCCCTTGCGCGAAACCTGGTGGAGAGCATGAAGGTAGATGTGGTGGCTACGCCGAATGACCTGAAAGATCGCCTCGGCATCACACTGATCCCCTACAAAGAAGCGATCCGCATTGCATTCGATAAGATCGAGCAGAACATGGTGCTGTCCACCTGGAAAGATGCTTTCGGAGGACCTTCCATACATCGCCTTTCACAACATGTGCAGGTGCCCACCTTTGGTGTGTTCACCGATAAGAAGGAGGTTGTAACAAAAGATCCTGGGCAGGCATTGAACAGGATCTTTGCGATCGGAGGACAATCGGGCTGGTACTATGCCGATTGGTTGTGGAGTTTTCGTGGCTTCCTGGACAAACTGTTTGGCGGCGTTGGTTTGAAGAGGGGGAGAAAGAACCCGGTAAAGATCGCAGCGGGTGAGTCGCTTGATTTCTGGCGAGTGATTTATGCTGATAGAAAAGAACAGCGGCTCTTGCTATATGCTGAAATGAAATTGCCGGGAGAAGCCTGGCTCGAATTCACGGTGAAAGGCGATGAGGTAATGCAGACAGCCACTTTCCGCCCGCTGGGGATTGGGGGAAGGTTGTACTGGTATGCCGTGTTACCATTTCACTACTTTATTTTTAATGGAATGATCAGGAAGATAGCTGGAGGGAAGTAGGAGGCAGAGTAAAATCAATATGCTTAATCGTTGTTTTGCAATGAAAATTAAATATACCACCTTACGTCTGTTGCTCGGCGATCAATTGAACCTGCAACACTCCTGGTTCAAAGAAAAGCGCGATGATGTATTGTATGTGTTGATGGAATTAAGATCAGAAACAGATTATGTCTGGCATCATCTCCAGAAGGTCTGCGCGTTTTTAGCCGCTATGGAAGAATTTGCTTCAATGCTCAATGCTGAAGGACACACTGTTGTTTATTATAAACTTGATGATCCTGAAAATCTGCAGACATTTTCCTCCAACTGCGCACACCTCATCCGGCAATTTCAGATCAGGCATTTTGAATATCAGCAACCGGATGAATACCGAGTCGATTCTGAGTTGAAGGAGTTTTGCACAAGCCTACACATTTCATCTGCAATGTTGGATTCGGAACATTTTTATACTACGCGTGATGAACTGGCTGTTTTTTTCGAAGGAAAGAAAACCATCCTGATGGAGAATTTCTACAGGGCCATGCGGCGCAAACACGATGTGTTGATGATCGGCAGGGACCCTCTGGGTGATCAATGGAATTTTGATGAAGAAAACCGGAAGAAACTGCCTGCCAAACATAAACCAACCCCGCCGCTGCTTTTTCATAATGATGTAAGGAAAACGTATGAACGCATCAGCAAAACAGGTATGAAAACGATCGGCGCCATTATGCCTGATGATCTTGGCTGGCCATTGAACAGGAAACAGTCCCTTGCCTTGCTGGATCATTTCCTGAAGGAATGCCTGCCATTGTTCGGTACATTCCAGGATGCGATGCAGCAACATGAATGGTCGCTCTATCATTCGCGGCTGTCATTCAGTCTGAATACAAAAATGATCAGTCCCGCAGAAGTTGTGAATGCGGCTCTGCAGGAATGGAAGAGCAACAGCAAAATAATTGCATTGAATCAACTCGAAGGTTTTGTGCGACAGATCCTCGGTTGGAGGGAATACATGCGCGGGTTATACTGGATGAAGATGCCGTCGTTTGAGGAAGTGAATTTCTTTGACCACCAGCGCAAACTGCCGGACTGGTACTGGACCGGCGCAACAAAAATGAATTGTTTGAAACAGTGCATCAGCCAGTCACTGCAGTATGCATACGCACATCATATCCAACGATTGATGATCACGGGTAATTTCGCGTTGCTGGCGGGTATCAAGCCGGCGGATGTCGATTTCTGGTACCTGGGTATTTATATCGATGCGATCCAGTGGGTGGAGTTGCCTAATACGAGGGGAATGAGTCAGTATGCGGATGGAGGAATCACTGCATCAAAACCATATACAGGCAGCGCGAACTATATACACAAGATGAGCAATTACTGCGGATCCTGTTACTATGACCGGTCTGCGAAAACAGGGGATGCTGCTTGTCCGTTCAATAGTCTTTACTGGGATTTTCATGACCGGCATCGCGATAAGCTGGAGAAGAATCCACGGTTGAGTATGGTGTACAGGCTATGGGATAAGATGAGGCCGACCGAACGTAAAGCAATTTTACTGCGTGCGGCGGATTGTCTTGATCGTATGGACGATCTGTAGAAGAAGGATCATCACCTGTGTTGACGAACAAGCTCAGTCCAGTTACTGAGATTGTCCTTCGTGCGGATCATTATTACAAAAACCAGATTGTACAATCAGTTTTTGGAGTTTGCCACACTGTTGTCGAATTGTGTCACCGATTTCAGTATAACGTTTTTATAAAGCAGCATTTCAGGTTAAAAGAAAATGCAATGATGTTTGCTAATTGCCTGGATTTCCCGGCCTGTATACTTAACGTGTTCGCTGATCTTTTCGACCAGTCCTACGCTATTCAACGATCTGATCGTGTCACAGATAAGCAAGCTTATACCTGACATAACTTCTCATCATCACTGAAAGTTTTTTTGAGTTGGGGATCCTGATCCGCTCCTGCATGATCCGCTGCGCCGGCGTTTGTTTTATTTTCCTGAACAGCGACAGATAATATTTATAAGCGAGATATACACCAAATTTCGAACAGGCGGGCAATCTTTCGATCCCCGTCAGCGCTTCTTTAAATTCTTTCTCAATATCTTCTTCAATGGCTGATTTGATCTCGTTATCAAAAATACCTTGTTTAATATCCGGAAAATAAATGCGTCCCAGCACATGGTAATCATCTTTCAGATCACGCAGGAAATTCACCTTCTGAAATGCAGATCCCAGCTTCATGGCGTAAGGCTTTAATGCGTCGTATGCTGACACATTGCCTTCGACAAACACATGCAGGCACATCAATCCTACCACTTCGGCCGATCCAAGTATGTACTCCTCGTAGCGGTCAGCGTCATATTCAATGGAAGAGAGATCCATTCGCATGCTGTTGAGAAACTGCGCGATCAACGCTCTGTCGATCCTGAACTGGCTGACAGTTTCCTGGAACGACTGCAGAACAGGATTCAGCGAAATGCCTTCATCAAGTGCCTGCCATGTCTGCTCTTCAAATCTGTTCAGCAGCACTTGTTTGTCATAGTCGTGAAAGCTGTCAACGATCTCATCAGCAAGACGAACATATCCATAAATAGCATAGATAGCAGGTCGGATGGATGAACTCAACGCCAGGATGCCCAGTGAAAAACTGGTGCTGTATGTTCGGGTGATGTCTTTGCTCACCTGCCGCGAGACCTGGTCAAAAAGTTTTTTCAAAACGGAATGATTTAAGATTATTGACGGCAGTTGCGGCGATCTTCCCCGAGATCAATGAAGGCGGCACTCCCGGACCCGGCACTGTAAGTTGTCCGGCATAAAAAAGATTACTCAGTTGTTTATTTCGGATCGCTGGTTTAAGCACGGCAGTTTGCGCCAGTGTATTGGCCAGCCCATATGCGTTGCCTTTATACGCATTATAGTCACCAATGAAGTCGTTGACGCAGTAGCTATGCTTATAATCGATCTTGCTGACAAGGTTGGTTACGCCGGTGGCTTTTTCTATCCGGGTGATCATTTCGCGGAAGTATTTTTCACGCATTGCTACGTTATCCTCAAGACCGGGTGCCAAAGGCATCAGCAGGAAGAGGTTCTCGTGACCGGTTGGTGCTACAGAAGGGTCTGTCTTTGATGGGCAGCAGGCATAGAACAAAGGTTGCCCCGGCCATTTTTTATCGGTATAGATATCGTCAATGTGGCCGTCGAAATCATGCTCTAAAAATAATGTATGATGTTTAAGATTTGGTATCGGTTCGTTGAAGCCGAGATAATAGATGAGGGAAGATGGGGCGAAAGTCCTGCTTTCCCAATAGTCTTCCCGGTAATTACGGAGAGGTGCATCCAGCAAGGTTTCGGTATGATGATAATCGGAAGAGGCGATCACTGCATCGAAAGCCAGCTCTTCACCTTTAACGATCAGTCCGGTTACTTTTCCTTTATTGGTGCAGATCTCTTCCACGGGTTGATTGAAATGAAAGCTCGCTCCTTCGCTTTCCGCGATCCGTTGCATGGCCAGCACCAGTTCATAGAATCCGCCCATCGGGTACCAGGTGCCAAGAACATAGCCGCCATAATTCATTAAACTATAAAGTGCAGGGATTTTTTTTGGTGAAGCGCCGAGAAAGATCACGGGAAACTCCATTAATGCAACAAGCCAGGGATGTTTGAAATATCGCTTCACATAGCTGCGGAAGTTGGAGAGCAGATCCAGTTTGACAGCGCTTGCAGCTATTTGCGGAGTGACAAATTCCCACCACGAGTGACAGGGCTTCTGTACAAACTGACGCATCCCCACCTCGTATTTATATCGCGCTGCATTCATAAAGGCCTCAAGCTTTTCGCCGGCGCCGGGCTCAATGTCTTCGCATAAAGTTTTGAGATCCGAATAGGCTGACGGTATATTCAGTCTGCCATCCGCGAAGATCATTTCAAATTGTGGGTCTAGCTTTACCAGTTTGTAAAAGTCGGTAGCTTCATAGCCAAAGTCGTTGAAAAATGCATTGATCATATCAGGCATCCAGTACCAGCTTGGCCCCATATCAAACGTATATCCATTATCCGTTTTGAATTGGCGGGCCCTGCCTCCGGGTATGCTGTTTTTCTCAAATACATGCACATCATGACCTTCCTTCGCTGCGTAAGCGGCAGCTGATAATCCTGAAAAGCCTGAACCTATAATTGCTATTCTTTTTCTCATTCGCTTATATTTCGCTTATTGTGCGGTATTGTTTTTACGATTCTGCCCAGGTCTTAAACTCTGCTACCCTATCCCGGCTGATGATGAATTCTTCCTGCATGCCTGCGCCTTTCAGGGTCAATTTCAGCCGGCTGTTGAGATACGGTTTGATGTATTCGATGGCTGAGTAACGAACAATGTAACGACGGTTAAGACGGAAGAACATCTGTGGGTTGAGCACCTGCTCCAGTTTTTCCAGCGTATAATCGATCAGGTAACGGCCGCCTTGCGTATCGGTGAGATAAACAATCTTGTTATCTGCATGGAAGAACGAAATATCCTCCGCTTTTACAAATTGCAGGCGCTGACCGATGCGGCCGAGAAACCGGCTTTTATAGGGGGCTGATGTTCCCTGCTGCACTTTAAGCTGCAACTGCTGGTAATCCACCTGCGGCACAATGATCTGTTTGTATTTGTCCAGCGCTATGGAAAGCGCCTCAGCCGTCACAGG
This sequence comes from Terrimonas ginsenosidimutans, assembly GCF_022012415.1. Lineage (GTDB taxonomy): Bacteria > Bacteroidota > Bacteroidia > Chitinophagales > Chitinophagaceae > Terrimonas_A > Terrimonas_A ginsenosidimutans. The sequence goes on along the minus strand of NZ_JAKLTR010000012.1, from coordinate 148,336 downwards.
CTTCAGGATGTAATCTATGCTGAAATGACGGAACGCTTCCAGTGCATATTGATCATACGCGGTGGTGAACACTACGGGGCCCTTGTATTCCGTACGGCGATAAATGTCGAAGCTATGGCCATCGGAGAGTTGAATGTCTGACAGGATGAGATCTGGTGTTGCATGATCATCTAACCAGGCAATCGTTTCTTCCACACTGTCGGTGCAATGTATATCAGTGATAGATGGATCATATTGCGTGATCATCAGTTGCAGGCGGCTTGCGGCCAGCAGTTCGTCTTCCACAATTAATACTTTCATATAGTCAGTTTACATTCAGTAATGGAACACTCACTTCAAATACTTCCGGTGTTATTTGTATTTCTATCTGACGGCCGCATACTAGCTCGTACCGTTTGGCGATATTGGTAAGCCCGATCCTGTTTGACTGCTCCACCGAATGGCGCGGCTGACGGTTGTTGCGAACGGTCAGCATCCCGGATCCATTTGCCTTAACTTCTATGCAAAGAGGATTGCTTCGCGAAATAACATTATGTTTAATGGCGTTCTCAATAAGCATCTGCAAAGCAACGGGAATGATATAACTGGAATGATATTTCTCAGGTATGCCGATATCCACTTTCAATCCATCGGGATAGCGCTCCTGCAACAGGTAAACATAGGGTTTAATGAATGCAAGTTCCTGGTCTAATTCCACCAATTCTTTATCCTGACTATTGAGGATGTATCTGTATACTTTTGAAAACTCCTCGATGAACCGGTTGGCTTTCGGGTTGTCTTTGATCACCATGCCTGAAAGCACATTCAGGTTGTTGAACAGGAAATGAGGATTGACCTGTGTTTTTACGGCCTGCAATTGAGCCTGCGCGCTGATGCGTTTGAGTTCTTCCGCTTCAAGTGATTTCATCCTGTATTCACGGAAGAAAAAAAGGATGGTGTTCAAGAGATGAAAGAATAGGTTGATCAGTCCTGCATAGATCAGATTTAATTTAAGCGGCATCTCAAGTTCCGACCAGGAATAACGATACTTCCAGGCGCCGTTAATACCAACCACCAAAGAGGCTGCTACGCACGAAATAATGATACCAGTGGTAAAAAAGAGCAGCAGAAACCTGATCCGCTGTTGGTCTGGCGGAAAGCGCTTCCGTATTTTTCTTTCTGCCAAACGGTTGCCCTCCCAACTTAACAAAGTGATCAGGATGATCGTCATCAGTGCGTCGTACCAGGCAACACGGATATTGAAATAACGGTACACCTCACACAATACGGTATTGATGTAGGCATAGGCCGACAGCAACGCGATGAACAGATATCTGTATTTATGAGTGAACATAGATCATATCATTAATGGCATAGGAAAAGCTGTTACTGTACTGATCAGAAACCTGATTTGTTCCTGCACTGAATTTCAGCGCTTAAAATATGATTTATAACAGCCTAAATCCTGCCGTCGGAAACGCTCCGGGAGTGAATCCGCGAAATTCCGGAGCGAACTGTCGAATGTTATCAGCCTTTTTATTTTTACGGTCAGTTTTTCAAATTATTTTAGCCGTACCCGTGTAAAAAACTGTCTTTTAAAAGAAGTGATCGGCCCCCTCTCTTATCGTATACATATCCAGGGATTCTTGTCAGTTAGTAATTGGTCCAGTAAACCATTGTTCAACCTGCTGATACCTGTAACGGAAGATGCCATCTAACTGACGTTTTACAAACAGCGTATTGGCCAATTTTCCCAGGGGGCCAAGCGGCAGTTTATAATGCACCAGGTCCGTCATGATAACTCCCTCCTGTGTCTCTTCCAGAAAATGTTTATGATGCCAGAAAGAATAAGGACCAAAGCGTTGTTCATCCACAAAAAGCTTTCCTTGTTCCACATGCGTGATCTCGGTAACCCAGTGAAGCTTGATGCCCAGCAAGGGGCGTACGTAATATTCAATGATCTGACCGGCATGCATTCCTCTGCCAGTATCCTCACTCAGGATCTTGAAACCCAGGTAAGCAGGAGTGATCCTGGCGAGATTACCCGGATCACTCATAAAGGACCAGATGGAGCTGAGATCGCTTTTGATCAGCTGACGCGTTTTTATGGTATGTAACAACTCGTTATTTTTTTGTTCAACAAATTTAGTAAAAAGTTGAACAGAAATAATCTTACCTTTATGGTGTCAATAAAAATAATCTGATGGAAAACGGACAGAATGGCCTTTGTATGTGTAAAAGGAATAGGGTGGTGTTAACTGATCTGATGAAGGAAATAGGAGATAATCATTTGGCTGGGTCGGAAGAAACGCCGTTACGGGCCGACGCATTTTTATTAAGCAGTGAGCAGAAGATCAACCGGATAGCAGGTTTATTCGGCCAGGTGATGGAGACCCTGGGACTTGATCTGAACGATGACAGTCTAAGCGGGACGCCGCTTCGTGTTGCCAAAATGTACGTGGAAGAAGTATTCGGCGGGCTTGATCCGGCAAATAAGCCCGATGTGACTCTTTTCGACAATAAATACCGGTATGATCAAATGCTGGTGGAGAAGGACATTACTGTATACAGTCATTGCGAACATCATTTTGTTCCGATTTATGGAAAAGCTCATGTTGCGTATATCTCATCGGGTAAGGTGATCGGCTTGTCAAAACTTAACCGGCTGGTGGATTATTACGCACGCCGGCCCCAGGTGCAGGAAAGACTGACCGTGCAGATCGGCCGCGCACTGCAGCAGATACTGGATACGGAGAATGTAGCAATAGTGATCGATGCAAAGCATCTTTGTGTGGCTTCAAGGGGAATCAGGGATACACACTCCGCAACTGTTACTTCTTATTATGGCGGGAAATTCAATAACAGTAATGTGAAAGAGGAATTTTTGCGATATGCGGGAATGACGACAGACTACTAACTTTGCCGTCATTATGAAATTATATCACATATCAGAGCTGGAGCAGTTATCGGGCATCAAAGCTCCGACCATTCGTGCGTGGGAACGGCGGTATAATTTCATTCAGCCCGGCCGGACTGATACAAACATCCGGATGTATGATGATCATCAGGTGCGTAAGCTATTGAATATTGTGACCCTGCTGTCCAATGGCTATAAGTTGGCGAAGATCGCCGAATTGGACGAGGAGGATATTCATGCGATGGTGCTGGGATTACAGGGTGTGTCGACTGATCCGGATGCGATTGCGACATCACTAATTAATGAACTGGTGATGGCCATGCTGACGTTTGATGAGCATACGTTTGAGCAAACTTATGTTTCAGCGGTAAAGCGGTATGGCGTGTTTGATGCGATGCTAAAAGTGTTTTATCCTTTATTGGAGAAGATAGGGATCATGTGGATCACAGATGATATGATGCCTGTCCAGGAACACTTTGCGTCCGCTGTGGTGAGACGTAAACTGATCGCCGCGGCAGATGCGCTGGTGCTGAAAAGGAAGCGCCGTAAAAAATTTCTGCTGATGTTGCCGCCGGGTGAATGGCATGAAATAGGACTGCTTTTTGCAAATTATATGATCCGCTCAAAAGAAATTGAGACGATCTATCTGGGCCAGAATGTTCCTTATGAACAGGTGAGATCTGTGCTGTCAAAAACGGAATTCTCGCATGTACTGTTATTTTTTGTTACACGTCCTGTACAAACAGATCTGGAAGAGATCCGGAAACTGATGGGGCTGCCGAAAGATCTTCCCTTATTGTATACAGGTTCTTCTGTTGTGACGCAATCTCTAAATGCAGGTAAGCATACGCACTTGCTACAGTCTCCGCATGATCTGTTGAGATATCTTGTTTAACCTTTTGCTTTGCATCAATGGGCTTGGATTCCTCCACAAGCGGACACGTCCCGCGGATTGCGCAGATTTTATGTTCCATTTCACAAAAAGGGAACCTGGCGCTGATGATGTTTGTTACCTGGTGATGCAGATTGCCCGGATTCATTTCTTTAGTATCACAGTGATTTGGTTTATCTGCTCAGTCAATTAAAGGCTACTCCTTGTCATGTAGAAATTTCGTGTTTCGTGGGAATTAAATCTGCGAAATCTGCGGGAAGCCACGCCAATATGTCCATATAAATCCCCCTGTACAAGTCAAAACTTCTTCTTTAAAATACCGCTTATCCGCTCAGCGACTCTTCCACACTATCTACTCCGGTTTTATGACGATTCACTCTTTACGCACGAAATCCGGATAGAATTTTGCATAACTATTTCAAACAAAAGTTAAACAAAAAAAATACACTATGTTACCAACTATTAGCATGAAACGGTCGCTTCTGTACATGGGTTTTGCCGCATTACTGTCAACTGCTGTATCCTGCGACAAGGATGACGATGATAACCCGCCAGCGGACAATACCATTACAGGGAAGGTAGTCGCTGATGCAAATTTCTCCCTGCTTGAAAAGGCCGTCGTAAAAGCAGGACTGGCAGGCACGCTGTCAGGTACCGGGCCGTTTACTGTTTTTGCGCCGAATGATGCGGCATTTGCAGCATCAGGCATTTCATCTGCATCTATTGATGGAATGTCCCCAGATGCTTTGAAAAAGCTTTTGTTGTATCACACCCTTACATCTGAGGTAGTTGCCGCAAATGTACCTGCCGGACCTAATGCGAAAGTAAGCACCGCCAATTCTCCCGCGGATTCCATTTTTGTTACAAAAAATGCTTCAGGTGTTTTTGTGAATGGGGTCAAAGTAGCCACCGCTGATGTGGATGCTGATAATGGGGTGATCCACGTAATGGAAAAAGTGCTGTTACCTCCGGGGGGCAATATAGTAACGACTGCACAGGCTAATCTCGGTGGTGACAATGGACTTGACTCTCTGGTAAAAGCCATCGTGCGCGCGGATGCTGCCGCACCAGGGTTGATCACCCTGATCAATTCTAATATTCTGACTGTTTTTGCACCTACCAATAAAGCCTTCCGTGATCTGCTGGGCGCATTGTCACTCAGTAATGTTAATCAGATTCCGATTGCTACGCTGCAGGCTGTGCTGGCTTACCACCTGGTGGCCGGACGCGTGTTTTCTTCAGCACTGGCGAACGGAACGGTTAGCATGTTTGCCGGAGGTTCTGCTGCCATCAATCTAACCAATGGTACAGCGGGCGGACCGACCATCACCGGAAATGGCAATGCGGGTGCAAGATCCAATATAATCGCCACCAATGTTATGGCTACCAATGGTGTGGTTCATGTGATTGACAGGGTATTGCTGCCATAACATTTGCTGGAGTCCTATTGAGAAACGTTCCATAGCGATGCCGGTGGGAGAGATATTTCCTGCCGGCTTTTTTTGTTAAATAAGAATAAGCCTGAGGGAGAATGAGCTCCTGTCCCGTGAATTACACAAAAATGGTGTATCTGTTCTTTTGTGATGTTTTAAATGTTTCAGGAAGCGGATGTGGCCATCTTGATTCTTATCTTACCAGTGTAACCGTTCCTTTCAGCGCTATGCTCCCTTCATTGTTTTTCCCCCTGATGAGATACACAAAAGCTCCGGATTCAACAGGAACGCCCTGCACTGTCCCATCCCAACCTTTACCAATGTCTTTCGTACTGAAGATCCTGATGCCCCAGCGATCGAAAATGCTGAATTCTTCGAGCTCTATGCTTGCATGAGCGGGGATGATGAACAGATCATTCAATCCATCACGGTTTGGTGTAAAGGCGGAAGGCATCAGGAAGGGGCCACTGACGCTGACCAGATTTGATGCAGAAGCGATGCATCCGTTCGGTGTTCTGACAGTAAGCGTATAATGTACAGTTTTATCCAGCGCCGTCGTATAGGAGGAACCTGTAGCAGGAGTTTCCAGTTGTGATGCGGGTGACCATTGATAAGTCAGCGGTGCCGGACCTGCCTGCACTTTTAGGAAGGCCTTAGTACCGGGCTTGATAATGGTGTCGGCCGGTTGTATACTGACAGTTGCCCTTGGGTGAATGACCGGAATGATCGTATTGGAAACAAGCGGAATGTTGCAAGCTCCCGCGCCGGGCTCAAGTGTGCACTGAACGGTTGAGCCGTTCATGAGTGAGTTGGTGGAGAAGCCGGAACCGTTTCCGCGAATCACTCCATCAACCAGCCATTGCATAACTGGATCCGTGCCAGCGTTACTGAAAGCGGCACTAAAGCTCAGCGTTTCTCCCTGGCAGATAGCAGGCTTGTCAGCACTGATACTGATAACAGGCGCTGGCCTATTGATGATAGAAGCGGTGATGCTCGTTGACGCCACAGATGGAACAGTGGCACACTCTGCAAAAGCTGGGTCAACCATTAATATACAGCTCACCTGGTCGCCGTTCTGCAGTGCAGTCGTGTTGAATATCGCGTCATTACCTCCTGTAGCATTCACTCCATTGATCATCCATTGGAATAATGGGTTATCACCAGCATTTGCGTACAATGCTCTGAAGCTGGCAGGAACACCTGGGCAAAATTCATTGTTGGTGGAGGTGGACGATATGAGGATCGATGGCGTTGTTTTGGGGCGAACGGTAACAGAAACGGGATCAGTCGTGAATGGAATGGATCCGCATGGCCCGGGTGCGAGTGTGATCACGCAGGTGACCCGGTCTCCGTTTGTTAACGAAGAATACCAGAAAGACGGGCTATCTGTTCCAGCAGTATTGTTATTGATCATCCATTGATAGGAAGGTTGAAGATCAGGATCGATCGCTGTCACGGTAAAGCCGACATTCATTCCCTGACAGATATTGTTTGTTGAAGGAGTAATGGACGCCGTGATGGTTTGGGTCTGCGTGGTAGACATTGTGATCGCATTGGATATTACTTCTCCATTTGCAATGCAGCCACTATTGTCGCGATAAACGCAGGTGACGATATCCCCCGTATAAATATTGCTGACGATAAAATGCTGAGTGGTGGCACCGGTCTTCTTTCCATTGATCCGCCATTCATAAACCGGATTGCTGCCGCCGCCGGTCACAGTTGCCGAGAAACTGATCGGTTTGCAATTGCACGCAACCTGTGAAGAAGAATATATGTTGATGGAAGGTTGCAATATCGTTTTTGCAGTTGTTGTAATGGTGGCCGTTGCCTGGCCAGCATTATCGCAGCCTGATGGATCGGTTGCAGTGCAGGAGATCATATCACCTGTGACGATATCGTTTGCCTGGTATACAGGGTGATTGGTACCCACGGGCGATCCGTTCTTCGTCCATTGATAGCGAACCGTTGCGCTCATGTTTGATGCCGATGCCCTGAATGTGTTGATCGTTTCGCCGCAAATGCTGCCGGAGACAGGCTCGATCGTTAAAGATGGACCCGGCAGTGGTGCGCCTCCACCGCTTAGTTTTACGATGAGCATATCCTGGCAATGAGTTGTAGCAGATGAATGATAGCCGGGAATATCCGTAGAACAGGTGGTGATGGCTGCCAGCAGGTTTCCATCAGTTGTTTGTATGATCTGCTCGGGGGCATCGTTGTTGTTGCCTCCGATGTTGCGCTGCCATTGCAGTACCCCGGCTGTATTCAGCTTGATGATCCAGGTATCGAGGCCGCCGTTATTGCAGGTAAAATCTTCGTTGGAAGAAGCTGAATATCCCGCAACAACAAACCCTCCATCACTTGTGATGACGACGCTGTTTGCGATATCGGATGAAAAACCTCCGTAGGTTCTTTGCCAGAGTACATTTCCGGCAGCGTCCAGCCGGACGATCCAATAGTCTTCTTCCCTGCCCGGGCTGGGTAGGATACCGGCAAGATCCCCATCGTTTTCGCTTGCATAGCCGGCGAAAACATAACCGTCGTCTGGTGTTTGCAGGATCGATCTTGCCTGGTCGCCTCCCGAACTACCGAGATTCTTTTGCCATGCAATGGTTCCACCGGGACTGATCTTAACGATCCATGCATCGAGGCTACCTTTATTACCTGTGAGATCTCCGTTGGAAGACTCTGCATAACCGGCAGCAATGCAACCACCATCGCGGGTCGCAACGGCCTGTAGCAGCCATTCCACGGAACTGCCACCGGTTGCGAGATTCCATTCGGGATCACCGCTGGCATTTACCTTGAGAAACCAGTAATCTCCGCTGCCATTACCATGATGACCGGTGACATCGCCATCAGCGGAGAGAGCAGTGCCTGCGAGAATATAGCCGCCGTCCGGCGTTGGGCAGAGGCTTTTTGCCTGTTCCTCATTTGATCCGCCATAAGTCCGTTCCCATAAAATGTTCCCTTCAGCATCCAGTTTCGCCAGCCAGTAATCACTGCCGCCTTTTGTACCGGGCATACCGCAATCGTATGAACTGGTGGATCCGAAAAGCATGTATCCGTTATCGGGCGTAGGCCAGATGTCGGCAGCCTGGTCCGTCAGACCTCCTCCAAGACTTCTTTGCCATCCGATAGCGCCGGAACTGTTCAGTTTGACAACCCAGGCATCGCTGAAGAACGAAGTGGCGTTATGTCCGGAAACATCCTGATCATTACCATAACTGATGCCTGCCGCGATGAAACCACCGTCCGGAGTTGCGCGGATGGCTTTTGGCCCATCGCCATCCGAACTGCCATAGATGCGTTGCCATTGTATGCCCGGAGCTTGCGCCCTTGCGGCAAAGGATATAAAACAGCTGTAGAAAAGAAGGATAAGGTGTTTCATGATTGTTGGCAAGTGAAGCGAGGTTAGGAAGGGTTAGCGGTCAACCGGCCAGTGTCACGGGACGGGAGAATGCGGTAGTAATACCGGGTGAATAAAGCAGAACAGTTTATGCATGTGCGGGCAGATATGGCAAACGGGGCGTACAGGCTCTTGTTCCGACCTGACTCCGCTGGTTCTAAAAATACAGTTCCATTATCCGGTACAGGGTGACATTTGTTTAGAATACTGGCATTAATGTCAAAACGAGAATACATTTTTTTAGAAATACGTGTCAACACCGGATTAAACAGATCGTGGGGATGGCGTAAGGTTCCAGCAGGTGGATGGAGATTTACACGCAGATATCTGTCTGCTGTCAGGAATTAGTCTGCGTACCTGCGCTTGATCTGCGTGCATCTGCAGGAACCTTATGCCAGGCGGGTCGAAATAAACTGCCTGAAGTTCTCTTGCATTCTCTGACTAAATGACATTCGAATCCTCAACAATAATATGAAGCTGAGCGCCCGGTTAAATCTCTTTTTATTCTATCCGCGATACATCACAGTTCAGTTTAAATGACTTTGCCCTTCAGTTTTTTAATGTCTCGTTCCTTTCAATTATTCCGCAGGCGGTTGCACCCCGGCTCAAAAGTAAATCGGTTGCATTTTTATTAAATTATTGAAAAGTAGCTATTTATAATATAGAGTACCGATTGCATTTCCCTCTCAATTGACATTATTGCTAGTTATTTAGCGATTCCTGCCATGCCTTTTTTGAGTGCAAACATAGTTTTGGTAACTGTCATTGAAAACTGTTGCGCTTTATAGAAAAGCGGCCTTTCTAACTAACCAAACCAAAAACGATTGCTTATGAAGCCTGTGAGCTCACGCTGCTGCGACGTCTTCTGTCGCGTTCCAATTAGTGTCATAATAACATTTATTAAGCGGTAGATCATGCTGTCCGGTATCGGGGATGACCCCTGCAATAAGGCTATGCATACCCGGACAGTCAAGCCGGTTCTTCAAAAAATTCCAATCAAATCAAAAAATAAAGCTCATCATGATGCTCAGATCAATGATGCTGAAAGGCTTGCCCATGCTTATGCTGGTGCTTTCAGTCATGCTTCACAACTCCCCGGTCAGCGCACAAGCAACGCGCGTCATTACAGGGGTAGTGCTTGATGTTCAGAAGGTGCCGTTGTCAGATGCCACCGTCAGTGTGCAGAATGGCCCTTCCACCAAAACCGATAAAGATGGTAAGTTCTCTTTGTCTATTCGTTCAGGTCCCCAGACCCTTGTTGTCAGCCATGTCGGTAAAGCGAACAAGGAGATCAGGGTGAACAGCGAAAGCAGCGTTACGATAACGCTGGCTGAAGCTGTCGCGGAGCTCGATAATGTGGTCGTGATCGGTTATGGACAGCAAAAGAAAGCGAGTATAATAGGAGCGATCTCCCAGGTCTCCGGCAAAGTGCTGGAACGTACCGGTGGTGTGACCAATCTTGGCCAGGCGCTCACGGGTAACCTGCCAGGTGTGATCACAACGTCTTCTTCAGGTATGCCGGGCGCGGAAGATCCCCAGATCGTGATCAGGGCGCAAAGCTCATGGAATAACAGTGCTCCGCTGGTACTTGTAGATGGTATTGAACGTTCTATGAATTCAATCGATATCTCTTCCGTTGAGAATATCTCCATATTAAAGGATGCCTCCGCCACCGCAGTATATGGTGTGAAAGGAGCAAATGGCGTGATCCTGATCACAACGAAGAAAGGAACTTCGGGCAGAGCGGTGATACAGGTGCGTACGAATGTGACGGCTAAGACTCCTTCGAAACTGCCGGAGAAATTCGATTCCTATGATGGTTTAGCGATCAAGAACCGCACATTGGAACGTGAGTTATTATTATCAGGCAATGCCTGGAACCTTTATACACCCGTACAGGTCCTGGATAAATACCGGAATCCCCTGGATGCTGCAGAATGGGATCGTTACCCAAATGTAGATTGGGTAGATGCATTATTCAAAGACAGGGCGATGTCTTATAATACTGCGGTGAATGTTTCGGGTGGTTCACAGTTCGTGACATATTTTGCGGCGATCGATTATGTGAAAGAGGGCGATCTCTTCCGCAGATTTGAGAATGGCCGCGGCTACGAATCCGGTTATGGCTATACGCGTGTTAACCTCCGCAGCAATCTTGATTTCAATCTCACTAAAACAACCACTTTCTCTACAAAATTATTTGGTTCAAACGGTGTTCGCCAGGTGCCATTTGGCGCTGGTGATGGTGATCAGAGTTTTTGGGTGTCTGCTTACCGCACTTCACCTGACGCGATGCGTCCCATCTATTCCGACGGAACATGGGGCTTCTTCAAAGACCGTATCGCGGATGTGCCTAATTCCGTTTATAACCTTGCGGTGTCCGGCGTTGAAAAAAGGACGAATACGCAGATCACAACGGATTTCATTTTACAGCAGAAACTGGACATGGTGTTAACGGGACTTAGCTTCAGGGGAAGCCTTGCCCTGGATAATACATTCAGGGAAGCCGGCAGGGGACTGAATGACCAGTTCAATCCGGCGCAGCGTAAATGGATCGATCCTACGAGTGGTATTGTTTTCCTGGAGCAACCGCTTAACCCGGGTACCCAACTCGATTTTGTAGACGTTGTTCGCTGGTCAAACCAGGCAGGATCAGTTGACCGTGGCGCTACTTACCGCAGGTCTAACTACATACTGCAGTTGGATTATAAACGCAGATTTGGCAAGCATGATGTAACAGCCATGGGGCTGATGCAAAGAGAAAGAGTGGCTACCGGTTCTCAGTTTGCCCGCTACCGGGAGGATTGGGTGTTCAGGACTACTTATAACTATGCGTCCAAATATTATGTTGAGGCGAATGGAGCATATAACGGGTCTGAGCAATTTGGACCGGACTACCGGTTTGCGTTCTTCCCTTCCGTTTCAGCCGGCTGGATGATCGGTAATGAAAACTTCATGTCGAAGGTAGATTTCCTGGACATGTTGAAAGTGCGTGCATCCTGGGGGAAGATCGGTGATGATGCCGTGAGTGTGGGCCGCTGGCCGTTCCGTGATCAACTTACATTTGGTGGCGCGGCAAGGATGGGTAGCCCAACGGTAGCATCGCCATATACATTCTATCGTATTGCCAGTTTGGGTAATCCGAATATCGCCTGGGAGAATGTGGAGAAACGGAATATAGGTATCGAATATTCCCTGTTCAACGGAAAGGTCATGGGTAATGTTGACGTGTTCAGCGATAACAGGACAGATATTATTATCGGCGGCGGTAGCCGGGCTATTCCAACTTATTTCGGTGTAGCCGCACCAAGTGTGAATCTTGGCCGCGTGACGAGTAAAGGGTTTGAGATCGAACTCAAATTCAATCAATCGATCACTAAGGATCTGCGTGTATGGATCAACACCAATATGACGCATGCGACCAATAAGATCATTGAGCGTGATGATCCGGAACTGCGCCTTTCTTATCAACGCCAGGCCGGCTATGCGCTTGGTCAAACAAGAACGTATATCGATAACGGATTTCTTGCAAGCTGGGATGATATATATGGCAGCACGCAGCGTTCCACCAATAACCAGAATAAACTTCCGGGTGATTTTAATATTATCGACTTCAACGGTGATGGTATCATTGACGGAAATGATACAGCTCCCTATGGCTATGCCACTACGCCTCAGAACACGTACAATGCAACGATCGGGGTTGACTGGAGAGGATTCACGGCCTTTGTTCAGTTCTATGGTGTGAATAATGTAACGCGCGAAGTAGCTTTCCCAACCTTTCACTCATCGTCGAATGTGGCGTATGTAGAAGGTGTTTACTGGACAAAAGGTGAAGGGGGCGAAATACCGCTGCCGCGCTGGTCGAACCTTGAAGGCGGTGGAGGCAGTGGTACACGTTATCAATTTGATGGTTCTTATGTACGGTTAAAGAATGCTGAAATAAATTATGCGTTACCAGCAGGCATGATCAAAAGAATAGGTCTGAAAAGCTGCCGTGTTTTTGTGAATGGCAACAACCTGCTTTTATGGACCAAGATGCCGGATGATCGTGAGTCGAATTTTGCTACTGGTGGCAACTCTACTCTCGGAGCTTATCCCACCGTTAAACGTTTCAACCTCGGTGTTGATATAACCTTATAAAAATGCTTGACATGAAAAATATTCTCAGAAATATATTCTATTCGGCGATCATGCTGCTCGGCGTATTGTCTGTCAGCTCCTGTAAAAAATACCTGGAGCGTTCGCCGCTCACAGATATCCAGGACGATGATCCGTTTAAAAACTTCAGGAATTTTCAGGGCTTTACTGAAGAATTATATAACTGTATTCCGCTGCTTAGCTCCGTTGAAGCACACAATTGTTTCAATTTGGGAGAAGATGAGTTCTGGGAAATAGGGGAGACGCGTCTTATTTCGTATAACGTTGACCAGGGCGATTACTGGGCATGGAATGGAGCCTTCTACAACTGGTTTGGTGCCAGGGACTTTGATCCAGCATCTACTGCAAGAAACCGGAAAGGAAAGCTCTGGGGCCTTTCCTGGTACGCTATCCGTAAAGCCAACATAGGGATAGCGAATCTGGATAAACTTGCAGATGCAACAGAGGAAGAGAAAAAACTGATCGCTGGTCAGCTTTACTTTTTCCGTGGCTTCTTTCATCATGTGTTGATGGAATATTGGGGTGGCCTTCCTTATGTTGACCAGGTGATACCAAGTGATGTTGCTCCAAGGCTTCCGCGCCTGAATTATCATCAGACCGCCGATAAAGTGGCAGCTGATCTGCAGAAAGCATCTGAGCTGTTGCCTCTAGACTGGGATGAAACCACTATCGGCCAGCAAACACTCGGCAACAATAGTATGCGTATCAACAAGATCATGGCGCTGGGTTTTTTGGGAAAGAATTACCTGTGGGCCGGAAGTCCGTTAATGAACAGGTCATCAACAGGAAACAGTACTTATAATGCCGACTATTGTAAAAAAGCCGCGGATGTGTTCGGTGAAGCATTGAAGATCTGTGAAACTACCGGCAGATATGAATTGGCTCCTTTCAATCAGTATACACAGATATTTTATACGCATAACCAGGCGTTCCGTTTGCCTGGCCTTAAAGAAGCGATCCTGCTGGAGAATCTGGCGGAGATCAACGAAGCCCGTTTCCGCTGGAACCAGATCAATGACTATCGTCCGGCGCCGTTGTTGACAACAGGTATCAAAGTATATCCAACCGCCAACTATGTCGACTATTATGGTATGGCTAATGGCCTTCCGATTGTAAACCCCGAGCAGGCTGATGCAGAATCGGGTTATGATCCAGAATATCCATGGAGAAACAGGGATCCGAGATTCTATCACGATATAGTTTATGACGGAGAGAAACTTTCTTCAGGAGCTTCCCAGGTAGGTAACGATCAATTCAGACAATATGCAAGTCTTTTCACCGGGGGATGGTACCGGGTGAACAACGCTAATAAAAGGGTTTGGACCGGATATATGCAATCCAAATTTTCCAACAAACTTTTAAATGAATGGGACGGATACCGCGAGAATCTCGCGATGGTACTCAGCCTGATGCGTCTCGCTGATGTTTACCTGTTGTATGCCGAAGCTACCGCGAATGGTTATGGTACTCCTCAAAGCACAGCCGGCGGATTTTCTCTTTCTGCTGTAGATGCGGTAAATAAAGTTCGAGCGAGGGCAGGGGTGGCGAATGTGGCTGCTAAATTCCTGGGGAATACAGAAGCATTCATGAGTGAACTGAGGCGTGAACGCGCTGTCGAACTCGCCTTCGAAGCACACCGCTTTGTAGATCTGCGCCGCTGGTTATTGCTGACACAACGTCCTTACACGCTGAAGAAAGCCGTGGATTTTGACCGTGCCAATGATGTTCCGACAAGTGTGCTTTATGCAGATCCGAAAAACGGACATGTAAAGAACCTCAGGGAAAGCATCCTATTTGAAAGACAATATGGTGAACGTCATTACTGGTTCCCTTTCCTTTTGAGTGATGTGAATATCTATCCTGATTTCAAGCAGAACCCGGGTTGGTAATTAAAAAACTAGAAACAATGAAGAAAAAAAATATAAAGGTTTCCTGTATTCTTCTCGCGTGCGCTGTATTCAGTGCGCTGGGAGGAAATGCACAGGAAAAACAAGATAGCCTGGTGAACGTGGCTTTCGGAACAGTTGCCCGGGAGGATCTGCTGGGTGCTGTGTCAACGGTCAATGTGGCTGAATTATTAAAGAAAAATTATGCCGTATCCAGCCTGGACAATCTCCAGAGTTTTGTTGGCGGGTACACGGGAAATATCTGGGGACAAATTGGATTGATCCTCGTTGACGGCATTCCGCGCCGGGCAAGTGATGTAAGACTGACGGAGGTGGAATCGATCACCGTGCTGAAGGGAGCAAACGCTGTAGTTCTCTATGGCAGCAATGCAGCAAAAGGCGTGGTACTGATCACCACGAAAAGAGGAGCGGTCAAGCCATTAACGATCGATGTACGGGCAAACTCCGGAGTATTTGTGCCAAAAGGATATCCCGGGTATCTGAATGCCGCGGACTATATGACCCTGTATAACGAAGCGTTGACAAATGATGGTATATCAACCAGCGGTGCAGGGTATACGCAGGATGAGATTGATAAAACAAGATCCGGTGTAAATCCATTCAGATATGCGGATATTGATTTTTTCAGTTCTGATTATCTCAAAAAAGCATATACACGCTCTGATCTTACTACAGAGATCTCCGGAGGAAATGAACGGACACGTTATTATACCAACATCGGTCTGAACTATAATAACAGCATCATGAAGTTCGGAGACCAAAAGAACAACAACGATTTTGGTTTCAATGTCAGGGGAAATGTGGACATGGATCTGAACAGCTGGTTGACGGCGTCCACTGATGTTGCTGTGAATTTCGGAAACAGGTATGCGGGAAGAGGTGATTTCTGGGGTGCATCTTCGACGATCGCTCCTAATTTCAACCGCTACTCTCCGTTTGTGCCTGTAAGCATGTTCGATCCTTCCAAACCAGGACTTCAAACGATCGCTGATAACAGCAATCACCTGATTGACGGACAGTTCCTGCTCGGTGGTCAGTCGACCAACCTGACCAACGTATTCGGGGATATGGTCGCTGCGGGTTATATCAAAACGCGATTCAGGGCCTTCATGTATAATGTCGGTGTAAATGCTGATCTCGGTGCTTTGGTAAAAGGCTTGTCTTTTAAGTCTACGTACAGTCTTGATTATACAGCCGTTTATTCGGAAGCTTATCAGTTGCCTTATGCTGTTTATCGTCCGACCTGGTCTACTGTAAATGGACAGGACGTGATCACTTCGCTGGAGAAGTTCAATAACGACCAGAACTCAACCAATGAATTCATCGGAAGAACGACTTATTCTCAAACGATGTCTTACAGGGCGCAACTCGGTTACAACAGGACTTTTGGCAATGATCATAATGTAACGGCCAACATGCTGGGCTGGTGGTACATGACACAGTTCTCCAGCGATCCCGATAATGATGGCGGCAGTGACTATCATCCTGACAGAAACACGAATCTTGGTTTCCAGGCAGGTTATAATTTCCGTAAGAAATATTATGTTGATTTTTCCGGGGCTTATGTGCATTCGGCAAAACTTCCTGACCAAAACCGAAATGCTGTATCACCAACAGTAACATTGGGATGGAGGGTCAGCCAGGAAGATTTCTTTAAAGACAATGTGTCTTTTATTGATGATCTGAAATTCACCGCCTCCTATGCTTCTATCAAACAGGATATCGATATCACGGGTACAAAACAGAATGGCGTAGCCACGGATTATTATCTGTATTCAGGATACTATGGCAATAACAGCGTGTTGGGCGGATGGTATCAATGGAGAGATGCTGCTGCCGGTGGTTGGGTAGCAACCATGTCCGGACAGGGAGAGAATCCCAATCTGAATTTTATTGAGCGAAAGGAATATCGTGCAGGCATGCAGGCTTCGTTCCTGAAGAACCTGATCAACCTGGAAGCTAATTATTTTCATCAGACCACCAGTGGGTTGCTTACAAGAGGTGTATCCGTTATTCCTTCTTATTTCACTGGCTCGGGAGATTTCCGTCCATGGCTTAACTACAATAATGACAGACGTACAGGTTTAGATTTTGCTCTTAACGTAAACAACAAGATCGGTGATGTTCAATTGTCAGTTGGTGTTGTTGGAATGCTGTTCTCTTCAAAGGCGCTGGTTCGGGATGAGATCCAGGCAGTCGACTATCAGAACAGAGCGGGCCGCGACCTCGATGCTTACTGGGGATTGATCAATGAAGGATTCTTCCAGAACCAGGCGGAGATCGATGCGCATGCAAGACAGACATTCGGCGGTGTAGTAAAGCCGGGAGATCTGAAATATAAAGATGTGAATGGTGACGGTATCATCGACAGCAGGGACCAGGTTGATCTTGGCCGCAATGGCTGGGCTGCCAATCCTTTTTCATATGGGATTAATTTCACCGTGAAGTATAAGAATTTCACGCTGTTCGCTCTTGGTAACGGACAGTCAGGCGCAATTGCTTTCAAGAATACTCCTTACTTCTGGGTGAGAGGTGCAAGCAAATACTCCGATGTTGTTTGGGGACGTTGGACGGAGGATACAAAGAATACAGCCACTTATCCCCGCCTTACGTCAACAGCAGGCGCTAATAACTTTCAGAATTCCACTTTCTGGATGTATAAAAACAACCGGTTCAATCTTAGCCGTGTTCAGTTGACCTACGATTTCAATTCAAAGATCTTCAAGAATTCTTTTGTGCACGGCATGAGTGTATATGTTCTTGGAGACAATCTGCTTGTTCTTTCCAAAGAACGGAAATTGATGGAAACGAATGTAGGCATGGAGCCTCAGTACCGTTTCTATAATCTTGGTCTCAGGGCTACATTTTAACGAACTAAAAATTGCATTTTCTGTATGAAAAGAAATTTGATAATAGTTACAGCGGTAGCACTGATGGCTACTGGTTGTAAAAAGATCCTGACTCCCGACGAGGAGAACCTGCGGTCTGTTGAGCAGATGTACACCGATCCTTCGTATGCTCAGGGATTTCTGCTCAATGGCTATCGTACGATGCCGGGTTATTATGATAACAGTGATTATGCCACTGATGATGCGGTGACCAATCAGTTAAGTAACGGATATCTTCAACTTGCTACCGGTTCCTGGACAGCGGCAAATAGTCCTGTTTCCGTTTGGAATAATGCGTATGGTGCGTTGCAGTATATCAACCTGTTTCTTGCAAACACTGATAAAGTTAAGTGGGCCGCAGATCCTGAAGTGTCAGCACTTTTCCGGATGAGGATGAGAGGTGAAGCATTCGGTCTTCGTTCCCTCTATATGTTCTATCTGCTAAGGGCCCACGGTGGTTTTTCAGCCGATGGACAGTTATTGGGTGTTCCTATAGTTACCGAATTTCAGACAGTTACTTCTGAACTGAATACTCCCCGCGCATCGTTTGAGGCCTGTTTGCAGCAGATCTACAAGGACCTGGATAGTGCGGACTATAATCTGCCTGTTGAATATGTCGATGTGTCTGCTACCGCACAGATCCCTGAACGCTTCCGCGCCATCACTCAAAAGACAGAAGCTTACAACCGCGTGATGGGCGCGTTCGCACGGCAGTTGTTCAACGGGCTTATTTCAAGGTCATACAGGACAAGAGTGGGATTACTGGCTGCAAGCCCGGCTTTCCAGCATGCTTCCAATACAACCACCTGGGCAAAAGCTGCTGATTTTGCGGCTGCAGTTGTAGACTACAAAGGGGGTGTTAATGGTCTCCCTGCAAATGGTGGAACTTTCTACACCAATACCGGTGAAATAGACGGTTTGAGCAATGGCAGTA
This sequence comes from Terrimonas ginsenosidimutans, assembly GCF_022012415.1. Lineage (GTDB taxonomy): Bacteria > Bacteroidota > Bacteroidia > Chitinophagales > Chitinophagaceae > Terrimonas_A > Terrimonas_A ginsenosidimutans. The sequence continues at coordinate 129,816 of NZ_JAKLTR010000012.1, read as the reverse complement.
ATCCTCCGGAAATGATCTGGAGAGATAATATCCAAACCAATAATGGAGACCAGGAAGCGCAGAATTTTCCACCGACCTTATTTGGCACGGGGTATATGAACCCTACCCAAAATCTGGTGGATGCGTTTCCAATGGCGAATGGCTACCCGATTAATAATTCCAACAGTAATTACAATGCTGCCGCGCCATATACAGGAAGGGATCCACGCCTTGCCCGCTATATTATTTACAATGGTAGTACGGCCGGCGTTGGGAACCAGGTAATATACACGGGAAGTGCTTCCGGCACTGACAATGGGATTAACATCAGGCCAACTTCGACGCGCACGGGTTATTACATGAAAAAACGTTTGCGGATGGATGTTAACCGCAACCCCGCGTCAACAACGGGCAAAAACAAATACCAGCCAAGGCTTCGTTATACGGAATTCTATCTTGCCTATGCGGAAGCCGCTAATGAAGCATGGGGGCCTTTGGGGACAGGTACGCATGCCTACTCTGCATACGATATTATCAAAGCAATACGTAAGCGTGCCGGTGTGGGTACCAGCAATTCTGATGCTTACCTTGAAGAGATCAAAAGTGATAAGGATAAGATGAGAGAACTGATCCGCAACGAACGCCGGCTGGAACTGTGCTTCGAAAGTTTCCGGTTCTGGGATCTGCGTCGTTGGAAAGCGCCGCTTAATGAATCAGCCCGTGGGCTTAATGTTAACGGTGCAACGATAACACCTCTTGTGGTAGAGAACAGAGCTTTCCAGGAATATATGTATTACGGTCCAATTCCTCTTTCTGAGGTGCTGAAATACAGCAACCTTGTTCAGAACAAAGGATGGCAGTAACGCTTCAATCGATTTTCAACACTTTAATCATCTATGATTATGAAAAAGTTTTTTGCAGGCCTGTTACTCATGACCGGGGCGCTTGCTTCCTGCACCAAGAATAATGGTTTTGACTTTCCTGACTATGATTATCAGACTGTCTATTTTGCCTCACAGTTTCCGGTAAGAACCGTTGAGTTGGGAGAAGATCTGATCGTTGATAACTCACTCGATAATGAATGGAAGGTCTCCATCAAAGCCACTATCGGCGGCACACGATCTAATCCGGGTAACGTCGAGATCGGCTTTGACGTTGACAACTCCCTTTTGAATAACCTGTATTTTTCTGCCACCGGTCCGAAAATACTGCCCCTGCCTGCATCGCACTATACGCTTGCAAGCAATAAGATCTCTATCCCGTCCGGTCAGATATTGGGGGGAGTAGAAGTAAAGCTGACGGAAGCTTTCTTCAACGATCCGCTTTCGTTGACTAACAGTTACGCAATACCACTTCTGATGAAAGATGTGAAAAACGCGGATTCGATCCTTCGCGGTTCTCCGAATGTCGCTAACCCCAACCGGTATGTCGATGTTCATTGGTCTGTAAAACCAAAGGACTTCATCGTCTATGCGATCAAGTATGTAAACCCCTGGCATGGCTTCTACCTAAGAAGAGGCCGGGATGTAATAGTAGGCTCGCCTGGAAATAGTACACTGGATAAAACCGTGGTCAGAAGGCAGGAATTCGTAGATAAAGATGAAGTGAAAGCAACGACCACCAAAGCTTTCAAGCAGGTGGAATTACCCCTGGTGTTTCCTAATGCAAGCGGAACTAATATACCCATGAACCTGATGTTGACCTTTGATGACAAGGGTGTTTGTTCTGTGGCAGCTTCTGGTACTGGGTATACGGCAACAGGAAAAGGAGCATTTATTTCGAAAGGTGAAAAGAACAGTTGGGGAGGAATCGACAGGGATGCGCTTTACCTGGAATACTCGATCGATCATCCATTGATGAAGATAACCTCTACAGATACCCTGGTGATGCGTAACCGCGGTGTTTCTCCGGAATATTTCAACCCGGTATTGAGGTGATTAACGACAGGTAACGAAGTGTGGGCTTCACACTTCGTTTCTTCGGTGAATACCGCACTTCGCAATAGATGGATATCTGTTTTGCTGTGTGCGGGTTTAAGGTCGTGAAATTCTGTATAGCAGTTTTTTAGAATACGGAAGGGTGATTCTTCACCCTTCCTCTCAGTTTTTTATAGTATAAACAATAATCATGAGAATCATAAAAGGTAACAGGGAGTATTTCAAAGGTGTAGGACAGATCAGATTTGAGGGTCTTGATACAGACAATCCACTGGCATTCCGCTGGTATGATGCCGATAAGAAAATAGCGGGAAAGACAATGCGGGAATATCTCCGTTTCGCTTGTGCTTACTGGCACAGCTTCAACGGGAATGGCGCAGATCCGTTTGGAGAGCCAACGCATTCCTTCGGATGGGATGAAGACAAAGATGTGATACAGCGCGCAAAAGATAAAGCCGATGCCGCTTTTGAATTCATTACCAAATTAGGTATTCCCTATTACTGCTTTCACGATGTGGATGTTGTGGATTACGGAAATGATATAGCGGAAAATGATCGCCGTCTTCAAACCATTGCCGCCTACCTCAGAGAAAAGCAAAATGAATCCGGTGTGAAGTTGTTATGGGCCACCGCAAACCTGTTCAGCCACCGGCGTTATATGAATGGAGCTTCTACTAACCCTGACTTTCATGTGCTTTCGCACGGTGCTGCACAGGTAAAAGCTGCATTGGATGCAACGATCGCTCTCGACGGTGAGAACTATGTATTCTGGGGTGGCCGCGAAGGTTATATGAGCCTGCTCAATACCGATATGAAACGGGAGAAGGAACACCTGGCCCGCTTCCTGAAAACGGCGCGTGACTATGCAAGAAATAATGGTTTCAAAGGGAAATTCTTTATTGAACCCAAACCCTGTGAGCCCAGCAAGCATCAGTACGATTATGATTCAGAAACAGTGATCGGTTTTCTGCGCCAGTATGGATTGCTGGATGATTTCAGTTTAAATATTGAAGTGAACCACGCTACGCTTGCTGGTCACACCTTCACCCATGAATTACAGGTGGCCGCTGATGCCGGACTGCTTGGCAGCATCGATGCCAACCGTGGCGATTATCAGAACGGATGGGACACGGATCAATTTCCCAACGATATCAATGAACTGGCTGAAGCAATGCTGATCATCCTGCAGGCAGGGGGATTTGCGGGCGGTGGTATCAATTTCGATGCGAAGATCAGGCGTAACAGTACGGACGCAGAAGATCTGTTCTATGCACATATCGGGGGAATGGACATGTTTGCGAGAGCATTGCTGATCGCTGAAGCTATCCTTGAAAAGTCCGATTACAAAAAGATCAGGCAGGAACGCTATGCAAGTTTTGATAATGGCAAAGGCGCGGAGTTTGAAGCAGGGAAACTATCACTGGAAGAACTTCGTGAATATGCAGTACAGAACGGTGAGCCAAAAGTTCTCAGTGGAAAACAGGAGTACCTGGAAAACCTGGTGAACAGATTTATTTAGTGATCAGGATGATGGCCGAGGATTACTTGTCCGGTTTATAAAGGAACTCTATTTTATTTTAAATGTTCATGATGATAGGAATCAGGGTAAAACTCATTTTTATTGGTGTCTTCATAATGGAAACAGGTGTTGTAAATGGACAATTCAACCCGGAAGGTGAGCGTCTCACAACCCCGGCTTACGTTCAATACCAATCATCTTCCAGCTCTTTCTGCATTGTCAATAAAGGCAAAGCTGCGAAGATCTATGTTGATCCGGAAGATTGGCCAGGTGTTATACGCGCGGCGGCTGATCTGGGTGATGATGTGAAAAAAGTGTCAGGAACATCAGCAGAAATGATCAGAGATGTTTCCGTGAAGAAAGGCAGCATTATTGCCGGTACGATCGGCAGGAGCCGGCTTATCGACAGGTTGATCGCGGAAAATAAAATTGATGTTTCAGGTATTAAGGGCCAGTGGGAATCTTTCCTGATACAGACAGTGGGAAATGACCTGGTGATTGCAGGTAGTGATAAACGTGGAACTATTTTCGGCATTTATGATGTGTCTGAAAAGATCGGGGTTTCCCCGTGGTACTGGTGGGCAGATGCGCCCGTTAAAAAAAGTAAAAGCCTGTTCGTTAAAGCAGGAAGATATGTGCAGCCTTCTCCAAAGGTAAAATACCGAGGCATCTTCATTAATGACGAAGAACCGTCCTTTGGGCAATGGTCGAGGGCTAAGTTCGGCGGCATCAATTCAAAAATGTACACTACTATGTTTGAGTTGTTGCTGCGGTTGAAAGCAAATTATCTATGGCCGGCCATGTGGGGCAAGTCGTTCAACGAAGATGACTCTTTAAATCCTGTGAAGGCAGATGAATACGGTATTGTGATGGGTACATCACATCATGAACCCATGATGCGGTCTCATAAAGAATATACATCCCGGAAAGCAGAAGTGGGGGATTGGAACTTCGTGACCAATGAGAAAAATCTGAGAAAATTTTTCACAGAGGGCCTGGAACGCAACAGGTCTTTCGATAATCTCATTACGATCGGCATGCGGGGTGATGGTGATGTAGCAATGGGAGATGGCGATGATGCGGCCAATATTCAAACATTGCGGAATGTTGTCAGTGCACAGCGGGACATTATTAAGAATGTGTACAGGAAAGACCCGGCTGAAATCCCTCAGCTATGGGCCATATTCACAGAAGTGCAGCGTTACTATGATGCGGGTTTGACTGTACCCGATGATGTGACCCTGCTTTTCTGCGATAACAATTGGGGCTATATCCGCCGTACCGGACCGCTGACTGAGCGACAACGTAAAGGCGGCCTTGGAATGTATTATCACATTGATATGAATGGCGGGCCATGGAATGACCGGTGGATTAATACCACTACAATCCCTAAATTAAGAGAACAATTCAATCTCGCTTATCAGACGGGTATCGATCGTATCTGGATCGTGAATGTTGGTGATCTCAAGCCGAAGGAATTGCCGATCGACTTTATTATGCGGTATGCCTGGAACCCGGAAGCTATTCCGGCCGAAAAAACGATGGATTATACTCTTGGTTGGGCTGAAAGCATTTTTGGAAAGGAACATGCAAAAGAAGTGGCTTCTGTTGTATCGAAATATTCTAAGTATAATTTATGGAGAAAGCCGGAGGTGCAGGATCCCCGGATATTTAGTTTGGTGAATTACCATGAAGCTGACAGCGTGTTGAAGCAGTGGCAGGAATTGGCTGCAGAAGCGGAAGCACTTGAAAAGAAGATCCCTGCTGATGCGAAAGATGCCTATTATCAACTGGTGTTATATCCTGCTAAAGCTTCCGCAGGCGTAGCAGAGATCTATCTGGCTGCCGGCAGGAATAATCTTTATGCAAAGCAAGGGCGTGTGTCTGCTAACGACCTTGCAGCGAGAGCAAGACAGCTGTTTGAGCTCGATCAGCAATTAAGTGACCGGTATAACGGGCCTATGGCAGGCGGAAAATGGAAGAATATGATGCAGGATATTCACATCGGCTATGATCGTTGGAATATGCCTGATAAAAGAAAGCTACCGGAGCTGAAGGAAGTTGTTGCGCACTCACTGCCTGCTATGGGCGTAGCCGTTGAAGGAACTGAGCAGGCATGGCCATCGGCGAATGAAAAAGCGGCCTTACCCGTGTTCGACGGTCTGTTAAAGCAGCGTTACTTTATAGATGTGTTCAATAAAGGGACAGGTGATTTCAATTTCACGGCAAGTGCTGATCAACCCTGGATCAGGTTGAGCAAGAAACAGGGAACTGTTGCAAAAGAGGACCGTTTATTCGTAGAGCTGGATTGGAATGCAATGGGCAATGGCCAATTTTCCGGGATCATAGAAATCAAACAGGGAAATATAGTTGTTCCCGTTAATGTGGCAGCAGTGAAACAGGTATTACCCGATACAAAGGAGAAGTTCTATGGTAATTTCAGCGGGGCTGAATTTTCGATCCCTGCACGCGGCTTTGCTGCCAATATTCCTTCCGGCCAGGCTAAATGGATCCTGCTGCCTGATCTCGGCCGTTCGGCTGGTAATATGGGTATTCATCCTGTTACAGCTGTCAGTGCAGAACCGGCAAATGCTCCGCGATTGGAATACAAAGTTTATTTACCGGCATCCGATAAAACGACGGTAATGTTAGGTATACTTCCGACGCAGGATGTAAATCCTGAACGCGGGTTAAGGATCGCCGTTTCCATTGACGGTGCGGAACCAAAAGTCATTGATGCACGAAAGGGCCTCGTCGATACGTTCGGCGAATATACCCCGGCTAATCTTGCCTTGTCAAAAGTATTGAAGCCATTGCCCCGTGCAGAAAAACAGTATGCACTATCAGGCGCGAGAATGTTACGCCGCAGCGATGTATTTGATAACCTCCGCTGGCTGGATGTTGAGCTTGATGTGAAAACAGCCGGGTTGCATACCCTTAAAGTATTTATGATCGATCCGGAATTGGTGCTGGAAAACATTGTTGTAAATCCTGATAATAAACGTGCAAGTTATTTCGGGGCACCTCCGGTACTTCACAATGCAGATAAAAAATAAAACACACATTTATTCTCTATACAAAATTCTTATGATGAAAACAGTTGTATCAAGGTTTGAGCTGATCAAGAAAGTATCGGCATTCCTGTTGGTTTCCGGCATGGTCTGCTCTCTAAGTACAAATGCTCAGAAAAACAAGAAAGGGCAAAAGGACTTGCCTTTGTTCTCACAGTTTGTTTACAAGGGGAATGATAAGATCTATGCGGATAATCCCCTTGGGAAAGATGAGTTCTATTCACCCATTTTGCAGGGATGTTATCCTGATCCAAGTATCACGCGTAAGGGGAATGATTATTATCTCGTGAACTCATCCTTTGCTATGTTCCCGGGTGTGCCCATTTTTCATTCAAATGACCTGGTGAACTGGAAGCAGATCGGTCATGTGTTGGACAGACCTTCACAACTAAAAGTAGAGAAGTCGGGGATCTCTGCTGGTATCTATGCTCCGGCTATCGTATACAACCAGTATAATGAAACATTTTACATGATCACCACGCAGATCGCCGGCGGTATCGGTAATATGGTGGTGAAGACCAAAGACCCGATGAAGGGCTGGAGTGAGGTGTATAAATTAAATTTCGCCGGAATTGATCCTGCTTTGTTTTTTGATGAAGATGGTAAAGCGTATGTGGTGCACAATGACGGACCTGATAAAGGAAAGGAGTTGTATAACGGGCATCGTGTGATCAAGATCTGGGAATATGACCTGGAGAAAGACCAGGTGATTGCAGGATCAGATAAGATCATTGTGGACGGCGGTGTTGATATTACTCAAAAGCCGATCTGGATCGAAGGACCGCACATGTACAAGAAAAATGGTAAATACTACCTGATGTGTGCGGAAGGTGGTACAGGCGGATGGCATAGTGAAGTGATCTTTGTCAGTGACAGCCCGAAAGGCCCATTCAAACCTGCACCCAGCAATCCGATCCTCACCCAACGCTATTTTCCGCCCAACAGAAAAGATAAAGTGGATTGGGCTGGCCATGCAGATCTGGTTGAAGGTCCCGGCGGAAAATATTATGGCGTGTTCCTTGGTATCAGGCCGAATGACAAGAACCGGGTGAATATTGGCCGGGAGACATTCATTCTCCCGGTGGACTGGTCAGGTGAGTTCCCTGTGTTTGAGAATGGACTCGTTCCTATGAAGCCGAAGCTGAAAGTTCCGGCCGGCATTACGAACCGCACTGGAGAAGCCGGCTTCTTTCCGAACGGCAATTTCACTTTCAAAGATGAACTGAATGGTCCGCTTGATTTTCGGTGGGTTGGTATCAGAGGCCCACGCGATTCGTTCAGCGTGGTTTCGAAAGAGGGACTGCGCATCAAACCTTTTGCGGCGAACATCAAAGCGAATACACCTACCTCCACACTCTTCCATCGCCAGCAGCATATTACATTCGATGCTACGGTAACCTTGAAATATGTGCCCGCTTCCGAAAAAGAACTTGCCGGGTTGGTTTGTTACCAGAAAGAATCGTTCAACTATGTGTTTGGCTTGACCAGGAAAGGTGAAAGTTATTATATCGTGCTGGAGCGGACCGAGAATGGAAAGTCAACTATCGTAGCAAGCAAACAGATCGATGTAAAGAAACCTGTTCAACTACAGGTGTCCGGCAACCATGATGATTACCGCTTCAATTATTCCGTTGATGGCGTGAATTTCGAAAACCTTGGGGGTACGGTTTCCGGTGATATTTTATCAACGAATGTGGCAGGTGGTTTTACTGGTCAGATGATCGGCTTGTATGCGACAACAGGTAACGATATTGTTATCCCATAAGCTAAATGTAGAAATTTGAATCATTCCATTTTTACAACAATCCTTGTTGCTGCATTAGGTGCAATGCTGATCAACGGATGCGCAGGTGCAAAAAATGCATCCACTGGAACTGAGGCTGGAAAAGGGTTTACAGGTTACACTAACCCGGTAATGTGGGCTGATGTACCGGATATGTCTGTCACGCGTTCGGGCAGCGATTATTATTTGATCAGTACCACTATGCATCTGATGCCGGGTGCGCCTGTGATGAAGTCGAAAGACCTTGTGCACTGGGAAATTGCCAGTTATGTATTCGATAGCCTGACAGATAATTCAAAGTATAATTTATTGAATGGGACGGTTTACGGAAGGGGCCAGTGGGCCTCTTCCATCCGTTATCACAGCGGGAAATATTATGTACTCTTTTCACCGAATGATCAACCGTACCGGCCTTATATCTATTCAACCAATAATCCGTCAACGGAAAAATGGTCACTCGTCTCGCGCACCCAGCATTTTCATGACGCGTCATTATTCTTTGATGATGATGGCCGTGTATATGTTTTTTCCGGTACTGGCTCTTTAAGGGAATTGAAGAAAGATCTTTCGGATGTGGAACCCAATGGTGTTAACAGGAAGATCTTCGAACGCGATGGAACGGAAACAGGATTGCTGGAAGGCAGCCAGGTGGTGAAATATAATGGCAGGTACTATCTGTTGATGATCTCCTGGCCGAGGGGGAAACCAAGGCGACAGGTTTGCAATCGCGCAGATAAGATCACCGGTCCTTACGAAAAGCAAGTGATCCTGCAGGATAATTTCGCGGGGTTTCCTTACGCGGGTCAGGGCGCGATAATCGATGATGAAAAAGGTAACTGGTATGGACTGATCTTCCAGGACAGAGGTGGTGTAGGCCGTGTTCCTTTACTAATGCCCGTGCGCTGGATTGATGGCTGGCCTATGCTTGGTGATTCAACAGGGAAAGTACCACTGAGTGCAGAGATACCTTTGCAAACATATGACAATGGAAAACGGCTTGTGGAAAGTGATGATTTTTCAGATAGGAAATTAAAGATCAACTGGCAATGGAATCATAACCCGGTGAATGAAGCATGGTCGCTCACAGAGAGGCCTGGCTATCTTCGGTTGAAAACGAGCAGGGTGGTCGACAATTTATTTCTTGCACCGAATTCGATCACGCAACGGATGGAGGGCCCAACCTGTTCGGGTATCATTGGTCTTGACGTGTCAAAGATGAAGGATGGTGATGTGGCCGGTCTGAGTGCCTTTAACGGACATGCCGGAAATCTGGCAGTGATAATGGAAAACGGAAAGAAGTTTCTGACCATGGCAACCAATGTAGTGGATATGGACAACGCCAAGACTGTGTTGGGCGTAAACCCGGAGGAGAAAGCTCGTGTTGATCTTACTACTGATATCATTTACCTGCGCGTGGATGCGGATTTTAATCTTAATAGGGATATCGCAACTTTTTATTACAGTTTAAATAATAAAGACTGGAATAAGATCGGGATCGATTTTGCAATGCGCTTTGATTATACCAAACTTTTTATGGGCAGCAAGTTTGCGATCTTTAACTACGCAACTAAAAGCCTGGGAGGATGGGTTGATGTGGACTTCTTCAAATACGAGAGTAAATAAATGTCTTTGCCATGCATTTCTTCCATTCTCATACTACCCTTCAAATAAATGCGGAGAGACAATAACAAGATCGTACAGAATAAAAAAATCATGAAACGTTCCATACTTTACTTCGTTCTGAGCAGTTTATGCTTTTTGCAGTTAAATGCACAGAATCCGATCATTCAAGCAATCTACACGGCTGATCCTGCCGCACTCGTGCACAAAGACACGCTTTTTTTATATACTGGTCATGATGAAGATGGTTCAACCTGGTTTACGATGAAGGACTGGCATGTATATTCAACTACAGATATGGTGAACTGGACAGACCGTGGATCACCACTTTCTTTAAAAACATTTAAGTGGGCTACGCAGGATGCGTGGGCAAGTCATTGCATTGAACGCGATGGAAAGTTTTACTGGTATGTATGTGTGAAGGATACAACGGTGAAAAGAATGGCGATCGGGGTGGCTGTAGCTGATAAGCCCACAGGTCCGTTCATTGATCCGCTGGGCAAGCCGCTGGTTGCCGCACACTGGGGAGATATCGATCCGGCGGCGTTTATTGATGATGATGGACAGGCCTACCTGTATTGGGGAAATCCTGATCTCTGGTATGTGAAGCTGAACAGTGATATGATCTCTTATGATAATGCTGTCGGCGTGGTGAAAGTACCGCTCGATAAGCAAGGGTTTCATTATCGTGATAAAGGAGCTGATAAAAGACCTTCGGCGTATGAAGAAGGGCCCTGGCTGTATAAGCGGAATGGTCTTTATTACCTGCTATATGCAGCTGGCGGTGTTCCCGAGCATTTGGCGTACTCTACAAGTAACAGTCCGACCGGTCCATGGAAGTACCAGGATACTGTTATGACGAGATTGCCTGTAAAGCCTGCTTTTACCAATCATCCGGGTTTAGTGGATTATAAGAGCCGGACCTTTATGTTCTATCACAATGCGGGCCTTCCCGGTGGCGGTGGTTTTACCCGCTCTGTATGTGTGGATGAAGCTTTTTTCGACCTGGATGGGTCGTTGCAACGGGTTAAACAAACGGAATCCCTTGCAACCGGTGTCGGTAAACCCGATCCCTATCAACGGCAGCAAGCGGAAACGATCGCCTGGTCGACAGGAGTGGAGACAAGCAGCCATAGCGGAGGAAATATATTCGTTACGGATATTCATTCCGGTGACTACATCAAAGTACGGGATGTAGATTTTAAAAGAGGGGCAAGAAATTTTATATCGAATGTTTTAGGTCTTGGTGGTGGTGTGATAGAGGTGAGGTTGGATTCACTGGATGGAGTAAAGATCGGAACACTTGGCGTGAAGGCCAATTCGCCCTGGAAGACTTTGTCTGCACGGGTATTGCGCGCATCCGGCGTGCATGATGTTTTCTTTGTTTTTAAAGGAGGGGAGGGGCGATTGTTTGAATTCGATTGGTGGCAGTTCAAGAAATGATGGCGTTTTCGAAAAGACTGGCGTAAGTTCCCGCCGATTTCGCAGATCTTATTAATCGTAGTGTTAGAGCACCCTTTGCAAAGGCAGGTATTTTATACGAAGGCGCGGATTTCGCAGATTAGTTTTTATCGATGGATATTGTCTGTGTAACCTGCGCATCCGGGCTACTAAAAGTCGGTTAAATATTGTCATCTTAATAATAGACAAGATAAAATCTGCGGAATCGGCGGGAACCCTTTCAAAGTCGTACCTTGGTCCGGCGATTGAACATTGATACAGATCATCATCCATACTGTGAAGTTTTGCCTCATGAAGTATAAAGTTTTTTGGATACTGCTGCTTTTATTTTCTGCCGACTTATTTGCGCAGGATATCGACCTGCACTTTGTGAACTTCGGAAGCAGGGAAGGACTTTCTTCCAGCACCGTAAATGCCATCATCAAAGACAAATACGGTTTTATGTGGTTCGCGACGGATGATGGTTTGAACAAGTTCGATGGGCTGCGTTTTACAGTTTACCGGCATAATGTGAATGATTCTACCACGCTCCGCTCCAACCGCGTACTGGGACTGTATGAAGATAAGGACGGGAATGTATGGGTTGGTACAAGCGCATCGTTGTCTTTGTATAACAGGAGCCGGAATACATTTGAGCATATCAATCTTACTTACGGAAACGCTGCCAGGGTGATGTGCGGCGACAAGCAGGGCAATCTTTGGGTGGGTGGCTATGGTGGCGTATTTCGCTACAATCATTCCACGGGTGTGGTTAAACGTTATGTAGTAGAGGATCCTGTGCCGGGCCACCTGGCTTCCAATACCGTGACCAGCCTGTTTGAAGATAATCATGGCAGGATGTGGATAGGTACCAATGCCGGCCTGCAGTTATATCAACCGGCAACTGATCAGTTTCTTTTATTTGCGGCTGGTCCGAATACTGGTTCTATCAGCGACAACATCATCAAAGCGATTCTGCAGGACCAACGCGGTGATCTTTGGATAGGCACGAATGATGGGGGGCTGAACAAATTTATTGCTTCAGATTCTTCCTTCGTCCGGTACATGCACGCAGATGCTGATCCCTATTCCATCAGAAGTAACCGGATCTATTGCCTGGCGGCAGACCCGGAAGGAAAACTTTGGGTGGGTACGGAAAACGGACTGGATATCTTCGATCCGCAAACGGGCAGAGCTCAGCGTGTTGTTAATGATGCAAGGAATAAGTTCAGCCTGAAAGGAAAGTCGCTCAGAAGTTTTTATATAGATACCGCAGGTATTTACTGGGTAGGCACCTTTCAAAGCGGGGTCAGTAAGTATGATAAGAACCTTACCTCTTTTGCGCTGGTGCAGAGTAATCCCTTTGATCCGTCGGGGCTTTCTTCTCCTAAAGTGACCAGCTTTGCTGAAGCTCCCGGTGGAAAGATCTATGTTGGTACAGACGATGGGGGATTAAGCCTGTATAATCCGTTCACGGGGCTGTTCAAAAAAATCAGTTTGGGTGAAACGCCACTGACTATCCTGTCAATGGAGCGCTCCGGGGATGACCTTTGGGTGGGTACCTACCGCCAGGGCATCTTTGTAATGAATACCATAACAGGTAGGATCAGGCATTTTACGAAGGAGGACGGAGTCTCAGGGTTATCGAACAATGAGATCTTTGCGTTGAAAAGAGACCGCTATGGCAATGTATGGGCTGGAACAAACGGACAAAGCGTTGACATTTTTGATCCGAAGACGGGGAAGTTTCAAAAATTCGAAGAATATATACACGGAGCAACAGGAGACAAACCTGCAACGCTTGCGTTCGTAAGAGCAATCGAAGAAGATAATGCCGGTAATATCTGGATCGCATCTACAGGCAGGGGCATCGATGTGTTCAATCCTGTCCTGAAAACGCTGAAAATTTATAACCGCGGTAATACCGGGCTGCAGATCGAGGACATCCATACATTTCTTGCAACGACTGATGGCCGGGTATGGCTTGGAACAGCCGGTAATGGATTGTATTATTTTGATGCATCAACTGCTGGTATTAAAAGTGTGGAAACCAGCCAGCGTGTGCCCAATTCAATGATCTTCAAAATTCTCCAGGATGAAGCGGGACGGATCTGGTTCAGTACGAATAAAGGCATCAGCTCGCTGGATGTAAAAACGAAAAGCTTACGCAACTATACTTACGAAAATGGATTGCAGCAAAGCTCTTTTGCTCCGGGAGCCGGTTTACGCACATCTGGTGGCGAATTGTATTTTGGGGGCCTCGAAGGTTTCAATCATTTCGTTCCGGCGAAGCTTCATTATAACCAGAATATTCCAAAGGTTGTGTTTACGGGCCTGAAAGTAGATAACCAGGATGTGCTTCCGGGAAACGCAATCATTGATTCAGATATCAGTGTTGCAGAAAAGATCAGGCTGAAATACCGGCAGAATTTTTCAGTGGATTTCACGGCGCTTGATTTTACCAATCCTACCGAATGTCAGTATTCCTACTTTCTTGAAGGATTTGATAAGAAATGGAATGAAGTGGGGGCTTTAAAAACAGTTGTGTTCACCAATCTTGATCCCGGTAACTATAAACTGCTGGTAAAGGCCACCAGTCTTAATGAAGGCTGGAGCACAGAAGCGAAGGTTATTTTTATTTATATAAAGCCGCCGTTCTGGCGTACCGCGTATGCATATATTTTGTATGCCCTGGTAGCCGGATTGATATTATGGGCCATACGGTACAGGGGCATACAAAAATTAAAGAGAAAGTTTGCCGACGAGCAGGAGCGGCTCCGGATAAAACAAATGATCGAGGATGAAAGGAAAGAAGCAGAAAGACAGCGTGAATTTGACCAGGCGAAGATCAAGTTCCTTACCAATCTCAGCCACGAATTCAGAACGCCTATTTCGCTGATCTCCGGGCCGGTGGAAAATCTGCTGGATAAGGAAACGAACAGGGAGAAGGCCGGACAGTTGAATATGGTGAAGCGGAATGCGCGGCGTTTGCTTAACCTGGTCAATCAATTGCTTGATTTCAGGAAACTGGAAGAGAAGGAACTCAAGCTGAATACTGTTCAGGCTGATCTTGTAGCATTCGTCCGGGATGTGAGCGAGGCCTTCAAAGATCTGGCAGACCGCAGAAGAATAAGGTTTGCCCTCAATTCATCCGTTGAAAGTTATTATACGGTATTCGATAAAGACAAGATCGAACGGGTATTATTCAATCTTTTAAGTAATGCCTTTAAGTTCACCGGGGCCGATGGCGAGGTGACCGTTATGATCGGACGGGCCAGTCCCGGTAAGGAAGGAGTGATGATCCATATAATGGATACCGGTATCGGCATGTCTGCAGAAGATCGTGATAAGATATTCGAAAGATTCTTCCAGGGGGAAACGTCTGCCGATGTGATGAACCAGGGTAGCGGTATCGGCTTATCCATTACGAAAGAGTTTGTTCGCTTACACGGTGGATCAATAGATGTTAACAGCATTTTGGGAAAGGGAAGTGATTTTGTTGTTTCGTTGCCGTTACAGGAATTGGAAGCGGTGCGTCCGTTATTAGTGCAATCTTCAGGCGAATTGATTGAAGAGGCAATAGTAAATGCAGAGGACGAACAAATGACTTTTAAAAGCGATGAACTGCTGAAAGTACTTTTGATCGAGGATAATGAGGATTTCAGAGTATACCTCAGGGATCATTTGAAAGCACATTACAAAGTGATAGAGGCTGCTGATGGAAAGGAAGGCTGGCAGAAAGCCCTGTCCTCACATCCGCATGTGATCATCAGTGATATCAGTATGCCACAGATGGATGGTATTACATTGAGCAATAAGATCAAAGCAGATAAGCGCACTGCGCATATTCCCATCATTCTCCTTACTGCCATGACCGGAGATGCAAATCAGTTGAAAGGATTGAAGACGGGGGCGAGTGATTATCTTACCAAACCATTCAGTGCGGATATACTGAAAGTGAAGATCCGCAATATTCTGTTGTTAAGCCATCAGTTGAAAGAAACCTATGAACGGCGATTGAAGGTCGACACCGCACCGGTTGAGGTACAGTCAGAAAATGATAAGTTGCTTTTGAAGATCACAGAATATATTGAAGAGAAATTAGATGCCGATGATTTGTCTGTTGAGCAATTAAGCAAGCACCTGTTCATGAGCCGCGCTACACTGTACAATAAAGTGGTTGATCTCACAGGCGAAACACCGGTTGAGTTCATACGTTCGGTGAGGCTTAATAAAGCAGCAGAATTCCTGGAGAATACGGATATGCGGATCGTGGAGATCAGCTATGCGGTCGGGTTTGCAACACCGAGTTATTTTACAAAGGCATTCAAGCTGAAGTTTAATTTGTCGCCTTCGGAGTATGCGGCGCAGAAGAAGAAAAAGTCTGAATGATAGACAGGCATCTTTCCTGCTGATTCTATTATTCTGTCTTCAGGAAGATGTTTAACTGTTGAGGTATAATTAAAATGGAAAATGTGCAGATCGTGCAGATAATTCCTGTTTAGAAACATATTATCTGCGTGATCTGCACATTCCTGCAGCTTTGAAGATGCAGACCTGGCGTAATCTCCGGGAAACTACGCCAGCCTGATTCAATCCAACTCTAACACAAAGCCGCCAGCGCCCTGCATCACCACATCGATGGTTGACGTTAATCCCGGCGTTGAAATGTCAAACTCCAGCTGGCTCGCTCCGTCTTTGATCAGCAGTGCTTTTTTTGCTTTAAAAGATTTTATATCCAGCCTGATCGTTCTTGCCGTACTTTCTCCGTTAAATCCGGCAACATACCATTTATTCCCCGCCTTTCTTGCGATCACTGCATACTTACCGGGAAAACCTTCAATGAATTTAACCTCATCCCAGCGTACAGGTAAACGTTGAAGAAATGCTTTTACGTCCGCGGGCACATGGCTCATACCATCCGCTGATTCGGCAAAATGCTGTATACCGGATAAGAACAGTACGGACGTGGCCAGTTCAAAGGCACTGGTTGTTTTTCTTTTGACCTGGGTCGGGATCCGGTAAAGATTCATTGGGGTGAAATCCATCGGATCAAAAGCATTACGGGTGAATGGAAGCATCGCACAGTGATTGGCTTCGCGGTCAGCGTCACCCTGGCTGAAGGTGATCATTTCAAATCCTTTCACCGCTTCAGTGGTCACCAGGTTTGGATAAGTCCGGCTCCATCCTCTTGGAAGGGTTGCTCCATGGAAGTTAACAAGCATTTCGAATTGTGCGGCGTCTTTCAGTATGTCGATGTAGTATTGTATTACAGACCGGCCGTCACCGCCAAAGAAATCGATCTTAACACCTTTTACGCCCATTTCTTTTAAACGTGTAAATTCTTTTACGCGGCTCTCATGCGTTAACATTTTATCCTTTGGCGTCATCTTAACAGTATTCCAGTTGCCTGCCGAGTTATACCATAATAGCAATCCTACGTTCTTTGAATTGGCGTATGCAGCAAGTTCTTTGATCTTATCGTACCCGATCTTCGTGTCCCAGCTTGCATCAACAAGGCAATACTGCCATTTCATGTCGGCTGCAAAATCGATGTATTTTTTCTGCTCGTCATAGGTAATAAAATCATCTTTGGACATGATCCAGCTCCAGGATGATTTACCGGGTTTGATCCATTTTGTGTTGCCACCGGCGAATTTCGCAGCGAGATCAGTTCCGTTGGTTGATTCGACGATGGTGCCAAGGCTTCCGATGGTAATGACGCGCCACGGAGAAGTGAATGGCTGACCTGATAGTGGCAGGATACCATCCGGTGCCATGGTTTCCCTTGGGTCGGGAAAGCTGATTTTATAGGATGGGTCACCTTTTGCATTAGTGAGACGCGTTGCGCAATATGTGCCGTCCATTCCCGCTTCCGTGATCAGCACCCATGTGTCACCTGTTTGAAACAATGCCGGATATACCCAACCTGCCGTGGCTGCTGTACCTGCCGGAATATTCTGCCGGTAGTTATCTTCATAAGCCGGGTTGGTACTTTCAAAGCCGGTTTTAGCAACCTGCATTGGTTGGAGAAAGCCCTTTGCGGCGGTATCAAAAGTAAAGGTGGTCAGTTCGTCTGATACAGAAATAGAATCTGCATTGGTTCGGGGTATAATATACTGGAAAGCTACTCCATCATCTGAAACATGGAACTGGATATTCAGGGGTTTGCCATCCGCTGTTGCATAGGAAAATACTTTCCTGTTAGCTTTGAAATTTACCGTGCTTTTTTTCCCTGTGAATAGTTCATAGGATTCTTTTACAGCTTTTGTTTCTGAAACACTGCGCAGCTGAAGTGATTTGGAGTAATCTGCCAGTGAAGTTATCAAACCAAGCCGCGAAGATCTGATCACAGTGTTATGCCTGTAGCTGACACTGTACGAGGGCATGCCATCAGTATGTTGCACCGTTACCGTAATGTTTTTATCAGGGCTTTGAATGGTGCCTTGCTGAGCCTGGCAATTACTTGTTGAATACACTAAAACAATGGCAAACAGGAAAGGTAGATGTACTATGAGCCATTTTTTAATATTAACGGGCAAGAGGACATGCCGGGACTTGATGTCCGGGATTGACGTGGTAAGCATAATTCGTTATTAAAAGATTTCAGGAACAGTGAAATAAAGTCTGTTTAGCAATTTATTATTAATTAAAAAATGAAATCGATTGCAAGAAACGGAAAATTACCTATAATTGTACCTGTAACCGGGATAATTATTGTAAAGTTGACAATTATTTTCGATCAGCCCCCGTTAACCGAATTAAACGATTCATCATGCCTGCAAAACGTTTTTTCAGAAAAGGAATTTTTCTTTCCTTCTCTTTCTTCCTTCTGTTTATATCTGTTTGTTTACAGAACGCTGTTGCTCAGAACAGGCTGTATAAAAACGAATTTCCGCTGCAGGATGTTAAGCTGCAGGACAGCCTTTTTCGTCATGCGCGTGACCTTAACATCAAACACCTGTTGCAGTATGATATTGACCGTCTGATCTATCCTTTCCGCAAAGAAGCCGGCTTACCGGCAAAGGCGAAAGGGTATGCCAATTGGGATGGACTGGATGGCCACGTTGGCGGGCATTACCTCACTGCCTTAGCGATGAATTATGCTGCAACGGGAGATCAGCAATGCAAGGCAAAGATGGAATACATGATCGGGGAACTGAAGGCCTGTGAGCAGGCGAATGCTGCCAATAATCCTGACTGGGCAAAAGGTTATGTCGGCGGTGTTCCAAATAGTAAAGCTATATGGACAGGTCTGCGGAAGGCTGACTTTGGTGCGCTACGCGCAGCATGGGTTCCGTGGTATAATGTACACAAGATGTTTGCGGGGCTCCGTGATGCATGGCTGTATGCCGGCAATGAAGATGCAGGAAAATTGTTCCTCGGCTTTTGTGATTGGACGATCGATATTACCTCTGCATTAAGCGATCAGCAAATGCAGACCATGCTTGACATCGAATATGGAGGAATGAATGAAGTGCTGATTGATGCCTACAAAATGACTTCCCAGGAGAAGTATGCTGTTGCAGCAAAGCGGTTTTCGCACAAAGTATTGCTTGATGCAATGTCAGAAAGACGTGATAACCTTGATAACAAACATGCCAACACACAAGTTCCTAAAGTTGTAGGCTTTCAGCGTATAGCTGAATTGACAGGAGATGATCATTATGATAAAGCCGCATCATTTTTCTGGGAAACAGTTACCGGAAACAGGACGCTGGCATTTGGAGGTAACAGTCGCCGTGAGTTCTTCCCAAGTGCAGCGGCTTCGATCGATTTTGTAAATGAGGTGGAAGGACCTGAGTCCTGTAACTCCTACAATATGCTCAAACTCACCGAAGGGCTGTTCAGGGAAAAACCTTTAGCCAAATACGTTGACTATTATGAAAGGACTTTGTATAATCATATTTTGTCAACGCAGCATCCTGTACATGGCGGCTATGTGTATTTCACCTCTGCACGTCCGCGTCATTACCGGGTTTATTCCGCGCCGAATGAAGCGATGTGGTGTTGCGTTGGCTCGGGTATGGAGAATCATGGAAAGTATGGTCAGTTTATTTACACGCATCAGTCTGATTCACTGTTCGTGAACTTATTTGTCGCTTCTGAACTTGATTGGAAAGAGAAGAATGTAAAGATCACGCAGCAGACGAAATTTCCTTTTGAAGAGCAAACAAGTATCCTCATTAAAGGGGCCGCGAAATTCAAACTGATGATCCGTTATCCATCTTGGGTAAAAGAAGGTGCCTTGAAGATCTCCGTCAACGGTAAGTCCTATCCGGTTAAAAAAGATGCGTCTTCCTACGTTGTCATTGAGCGGGAGTGGAAGGATGGAGATAAGGTGAACGTGGCATTGCCAATGCAGAACAGGATAGAGCAGATGCCGGGTATATCCAACTACATAGCGGTGCTTCACGGACCTGTGCTGCTGGGTGCCAGGGCTGGTACAGAAGATCTGCGTGGTCTAGTAGCAGGTGATAGTCGCTGGGGCCACATTGCCAGTGGAAAGAAATTACCGGTCAACGAAGCACCGATCATTATTGAAAATGATGCGAAGCGTATTGCTGCTGCATTGAAGCCTGTGAATAAACAACCCCTTCATTTTATCGCGTCTTCATTGAAAACTGCTAAAGCTGAAAAGATCTTGCTTGAACCGTTCTTTGGTATTCATGACGCACGGTATATGATATACTGGATGAATTTGTCTTCTACCGGCTACCGGTCCTACCTTGACTCACTGGCAAGGGTAGAAGCAGTGAATATCGCTTTACAGAAACGCACGGTTGATTTTGTAGCGCCGGGGGAACAACAGCCTGAAGCCGACCATTTCATGGAGCGGAAAAATTCCAATTCGGGCAATACCCTTGATCATTTCTGGCGCGACGCAAGAGATGGAGGTTCCTTCTCATATAAACTATCTACGAATGGAGAAACCGGTCTTTCACTTGGCTTGCGTTTTCTTGGTGGTGATCGTGGTAACAGGAAGTTTGATATCTACCTGGATGATCAGCAACTCGTTTCAGTTGATAATACCGGCAAATGGCCCGATCAGCGGTTTCAGGAAGTGGAATATAAGATTCCGGCGGAATTATTGAAAGGGAAAAAGTCGGTTGTCGTAAAATTTCAATCGGTAGCCGGCAGCACTGCGGGACCGGTGTACTACGTCAGGCTATTGCGGAATGGCCAATAGAAAGATCTTGCCCCGCTTTCTTATTTCATAACATCACTCATACGATAAAGAATAACCTGATGAAGCGATTGTTGCTATGTTCTCTTTTACTTTCCGCATTATCGAGCCAGGGCCAGGTAAAACATGGTCTGAAACTTTGGTATAAGCAGCCCGCAGGGAAAGTATGGGAAAATGCTTTACCTGTTGGAAATGGACGTATTGGCGCGATGGTGTATGGAAATGTTGAAAAGGAGATCATCCAGCTGAACGAACATACAGTCTGGAGTGGAAGCCCTAACCGCAACGACAATCCCATGGCGCTGGATTCCCTGGCAACCATCCGCCAGCTGATCTTTGATGGAAAGCACAAGGATGCAGAACGGGTGGCCAATCGTGCGATCATTACGAAAAAGTCACACGGGCAGATGTTCCAACCGGTCGGTAATTTGCTCTTGAGCTTTAATAACCATAATAACTACAGTGATTATTACCGCGAGCTTGACCTTGAAAGAGCTGTAACAAAAACCACATATACGGTGGACGGCGTAAAGTATACAAGAGAGGTGTTTGCGTCATTTCCTGACAGGGTACTTGTGACAAGACTGACGGCAAGCAAACCGAATAGCCTTTCTTTTATCGCTTCCATGTCTACTCCGCAACCGAAGGCATCGGTCAGTATATCGCCGGTTAAATTGCTGACGATAGAAGGCACAGCCATGGATCATGAAGGAGTGAAAGGGATGGTGAAGTTCAAAGGCCTCACACAGATCCGGCTCGAAGGCGGCTCGTTAACGGCTAATGATACAGCTTTGATCGTGGATAAAGCTACCACGGCAACAATTTATACTTCTATCGCCACTAATTTTATCAACTACAGTGATATCAGCGGTGATGAGGGTAAACAGGCGATGAATTATCTTGCGAAAGCGATCAGAAGGCCTTATCCTGTTACCCTGCAACAGCATATTGCAGCGTATCAAAAATTTTTCAACAGATCGTCATTGGATCTTGGAGCAACTGATGCCATCAACGCGCCAACAGATGAGCGGCTGAAGAGTTTTGCATCGGCGAATGATCCGCAATTTGTGACATTGTATTTTCAGTTTGGACGCTATCTGCTGATCTCTTCCTCACAGCCTGGTGGACAGCCGGCTAACCTGCAGGGGATCTGGAATGATAAGATCAGGCCGCCATGGGATAGCAAGTACACGATCAATATCAATGCCCAGATGAATTACTGGCCGGCGGAGAAAACAAATCTTGCTGAATTGCACGAGCCATTTATTCAGATGGTTAAGGATCTTTCTGTGACAGGAAAACAAACCGCTCGCGATATGTATGGCGCACGCGGATGGGTCGCGCATCATAATACGGATATCTGGCGGGTAACGGGTGCTGTTGACGGCGCGCTTTGGGGCGTCTGGAGTGCAGCCGGTGGATGGACAAGCCAGCATTTATGGGAACATTACCTGTATAGCGGAGACAAGAAGTTTCTGGCATCTGTTTACCCGGTGATGAAAGAGGCAGCTACATTTTATGTAGACTTCCTGGTGGAAGAGCCTGTACATCACTGGCTGGTCAGCAATCCCGATATGTCGCCTGAAAATTCACCACGCGGCCGTTCAGGTGCGTCCATCGATGCGGGTACAACCATGACCAACCAGATCATCTTTGATATCTTTTCCAGTACGATCAGGGCTGCCGGTATTTTAAAGAAAGACGCTGCATTTGCTGATACATTGCGGCAGATGCGCAAACGGCTTCCTCCCATGCAAATAGGACAATATGGTCAGTTGCAGGAATGGTTGGATGATCTCGATGATCCCAAGGATAACCACCGGCATGTCTCGCATTTGTACGGTTTGTTCCCGTCCAACCAGATCTCAGCCTATCGTACACCCGAATTATACAATGCCGCAAAAACGACGTTGCTCCAACGCGGCGATATCTCAACCGGCTGGAGCATGGGATGGAAAGTGAACTGGTGGGCGCGGATGCTGGATGGCAATCATGCATACAAACTTATACAGAACCAGCTTACCCCGGTTGGTACAAATGCAGGCGGCGGCGGTACTTACAACAACCTCTTTGATGCACATGCGCCTTTTCAGATAGATGGAAATTTCGGTTGCACTTCCGGTATCACAGAAATGCTCATTCAGAGCGCAAATGGGGAAATTCATTTATTACCTGCATTGCCTGATGTATGGCCATCAGGCAGCATCAGAGGCATTCGGGCCGTTGGCGGTTTCGAAATACAGGATCTGCAATGGAAAGATGGTAAACTGGTAAAAGCAGTTATCCGGTCGAACCTGGGTGGAAATTTAAGATTGAGAGTTCCCAATGCTATAAACAGTGCAAATGGAATTGCGTTAATGCCGGCAAAAGGAATAAATATCAACCCGTATTTCGCGGTAGAAGAGGTGGCCACCGCAATCGTATCCCCGAAAGTCCCTAAACAGCAACCACAGTTAAAGCCCACTTTTATATATGACCTGCCTACGAGGATTGGAGCCGTATACACATTAATCGTGAACGAGTAGTGATAACTGCATTCAACAATATCGCCTTGTATTATTCAAGCTTAATTATGAAACTATCTTTCCGGATAAAGCCGTTAACCATTAAGCCTGCATTGCTCTCCGCGATCGTCGGCTTATCCTTTTTGTCAACTGCCTCAGCGCAGCACGCGCAAAACCCGATCATCTTCGCGGATGTACCCGATCTGTCCATGATCAGGGTGGGAGATACCTATTACATGAGCAGTACCACCATGCACATGAGTCCTGGTGTGCCGATCATGAAGTCAAAAGACATGGTCAACTGGACGCTTGTCAGCTATGCTTATGATGTGCTTGATACTGTTGATGCATTGACGCTCAATAATGGTCAAAGCACGTACGGACGTGGATCATGGGCCAGTTCGATGCGGTATCATAATGGAACGTATTACGTAACCACTTTCGCGCAGACGACCGGTAAGACCTATGTTTATACAACAAAGAATATAGAGAAAGGACCATGGAAGGCCATTTCATTCAAGCCATCCCTTCACGATCATACATTATTCTTTGATGATGACGGAAAAGTTTACCTGATGAATGGTGGCGGCAGGATCATTTTGAATGAATTAAAAGATGATCTGTCTGGTATCAGGCCGGGAACAGAGCCGAAAGTAGTGATCGAAAATGCGAGTTTACCGGCTGGTCCGAATGTTGGCCTTCCGGCCGAAGGATCGCAACTCTTTAAGGTGAATGGCAAATACTATTTGTTCAACATCGCCTGGCCGAAAGGTGGCATGCGTACGGTGATCGTGCACCGGGCAGACCGGATCTTGGGGCCTTATGAAGGCAAAGTTGTATTGCAGGATAAAGGAGTTGCGCAGGGCGGATTGATCAGCACACCTAAAGGGGATTGGTATGCATACCTGTTCCGCGACTACGGTGCAGTTGGCCGCATTCCATACTGGGTACCTGTTACCTGGGAAGATGGCTGGCCTGTACTGGGAGTGGATGGAAAAGTACCGGATTCGCTGACTGGTCTTCCTGTAAGCCGCGGACTTATTCCTGGCATTGTCAACTCAGATGAATTCAGCCGGAAGAAAAATGATGCACCGCTTCCGTTGGTATGGCAATGGAATCATAATCCGGATAATGCACGCTGGTCTTTAAAAAAACGCCCGGGTTACCTGCGTATTATAACCGGCCGTATAGATACTTCCTTTCTGCTGGTGAGGAATATGCTGACGCAGCGGACATTTGGTCCCTATTCTTCCGCGATCACTTCTATTGATGCATCAGGTATGAAGGATGGCGATGTGGCCGGACTTACACTTTTTCAGCAGAAGTATGGTTGGGTAGGAATAAAGCTGGAAAGCGGAAAGAGATTTATCGTGATGGTAAACGCAGATTCTGGCAAACCTTTGGAAGTTGAACGCATTCCGGTTGAAAAGGCTGTGGTATACTTTAAGGCTGATGGTGATTTTAAAGAGAGAGCGGATAAAGGATACTTCTATTACAGTTTGAATGGAAAGGATTGGAAAAAGATCGGTTCAATATTGAAGATGGCCTATACGATTCCGCATTTTATGGGATACCGGTTCGGACTCTTTAACTATGCAACGAAAACAGAGGGCGGATATGCGGATTTTGATTATTTCAGGATCAGCAATAAGATATCGGTGGATCCGAACTGAGCAGGTTTACGATCCGGGAACCCACGCCAGCCAAACTATAAAGTACTTCTCAGCCGAATGCTCATTTCTTGGCTGCCTTACCATTCGCTGATAAGCGTAATGATGATTGGCGTACCAGCAGGTTCGATTTCACCACGATTGTATTCGTCTGATGCAGATTGCCTGTTCCTTTTAAATGATTGATCAGGTTTCTGGCAGCAATCTCGCCCATGTCTTCGCCCGGATAGTTGATGGTGGTCAGCTCAGGTTCGATCAACTCGCCGATCGCATCGTTATTGAAACCTACGATCGCGATATCCTTTGGTACGGATATCCCGTTCCTGATCAGGGTGCGCATACAAAAAGCTGCTACAAAATCATTGGTGATAAAAACCCCGTCCGGCCTCGATTTCATGGCAAGGATCCTGTTGGCCGCCTCGATGCCCCCGTTCTTGTCGAGATCTTCAACGATGAGCAGGCTTTTGTCAAATGTTTTCCCATTGTCCGTCAAAGCCTGTTTATAGCCGCGAAAACGTTCTTCATAAACGTTCCGTGTCAGGCTGGATGTGACGTGGGCAATACGCTTACAACCCTGGTCGATCAGGTGCTGGGTAGCCATATAGCCGCATTTCACGTTATCTATCACAACGACCGTCTTGTCTCCGTCCTGCTCAACGCGGTCGAAGAAAAGGACCGGAATGTTCTTATCAAAGAAAGGTTGAAAGTGGTCGAGATTCTCAGTATCAGCCGATAAAGAAACGATCAGGCCATCCACTCTTTTATACAACAGGTTTTTGGCATTGGCGATCTCTTTTTTTGAACTTTCGGAAGAGTGCGTGATGATGATATCATAACCTTCCTGTGCCGTGATCTTTTCAATTCCCGCCAGTACAGAAGTGATGAAATTACTGTTCAGCTCGTGGACGATGATACCAATGGTCTTGGTTTGCTGTTTACGGAGGCTGCTGGCAAAGTGATTGGTGCGATAGCCGATCTCTTCCGCAAAGTCGTTGATTTTCTTTTTGGTCTTCTTATTAACGGCAGGATGATCCTGCAATCCACGGCTGACCGTTGCAGCAGAGATTTTCAATTCCCTGGCAATATCATATATCGTGATGTCTTTTCCTTTCTTCATACGATGGCTGCTTGCTATGGCCGCGAAGGTAAAAGATATTCACGAAAATGTGTGAAATCGATTGCATTGTGAATGAGCTCCACGGATGGGTGCATCGCTGATATGACTTATGCAAGGGTCCTCGGGGCCAATATCACCCACGGATGTATTTTTCTAAAAAAAATGAAATCGATTGTATTTTTCAGAAAATAATCTATATTGCATCTATTGAATCTGGTTATTATCAGGTTCTGAATAATTTGCCTGTAACAAAAGATTGTGTTTGCTCCCTTTTACAAACGGAAAGAAAAATATGATTGTAGGCTTTAACAACTGAAAAGTTGTTTTTTTAGCCAAAAAAATGCAATCGATTTCATTTTTGATGTAAAACCCAACTTGCTGCTGTATGAAACATAGATCGTCAATGCTATCTGCTGTAGTCAGACCCATCTCTGCGGGTCCATCTGCCATCATTTCCTGCAAGGCGCCACACGGCTCATTTCCTTTACCCGATAATCCTGACAGACCCCCTCCTTATAATTGTTCCCGATCTGGCATTCTCAGCCGGATCGATCTTACTGCTGCACTCATTTCTGATGTGATAACTACCAAATATTAACTATGCTTAAAAAAACAACAACCATGTTTGAACGGATCAGTAAAGCATTCTGCATTACGCTGGTTTTGCAGGCCTTTGCTTTTATGACCTTTGCACAGAGCATCAATGTCAAAGGGCGTATCACCAATGATAAAGGAGAAGCCATTCCCGATGCTTCTGTTATCGTAAAAGGCGGTACTGCAGGTACAGCCTCTGATGCTTCCGGTAATTTTTCTATTTCGGTTTCCAGCGGAACCACACTTGTGATCAGTGCTATCAACTATGTTGAAAAAGAAGTCACTGTTACGTCATCCGAAATTACCATCACACTTGCCAGGGATGAGAAGTCCCTCGGAGATGTCGTGGTGATCGGTTATGGCACTCAGCGGAAAAGGGATGTAACAGGTTCTACTGTTTCCGTGAAAGGGGAAACGCTGAATGAGATCAAAGCTCCCAACATCTATAATCAGTTACAGGGGCGTGCTGCCGGTGTGGATATTGTGAGCAATAGCTCTGATATCGGCGCAGGAGGCAGAATTCTCATCAGGGGAAGCCGCTCTTTAAGTGGCAATAATAATCCTCTTCTTGTGGTCGATGGGATGGTCTATGGTGGCAGCATCAATGACCTGGATCCCGAAAGCATCGCCAATGTGGATATCCTTAAAGACGCATCTGCCACCGCTATTTATGGCTCACGCGGTTCCAATGGTGTACTGATCATTACCACTAAGCGCGGTTCTGCGGGTAAGGCCACTACTTCTTATAACGGGTACATGGGATTTAAGAATGTGATCGGCACTTACGATCTTTTCAACGGAGCGGAGTATGCACAATTCAAAGCAGATGCAGCGGCGGGTAACTCCAACACGGCGGGCCAGAATCTGTACGCGCTTACGGCGGATGAGCAGGCGAATCTTGCCCAGGGGATCAGCACAGACTGGCAGGATCTTCTGCTCACTACAGGCATCAGAACCTCACACGATGTGAGTGTACGTGGTGGTAATGAAAGAACCCAGTTCTATTTTGGCCTTGGTTACTTCAGGGAAACCGGTGTGGTACATGATCAGAATCTTGACCGTTTTTCTTTCAGTGTAAATATCGATCATAAGATCTCTGAGCGCATCAAGGTCGGGTTTACAAGTTTCAATACACTCAATAAATCGAACAGGATCGGAACAAATGCCTATGGCGCGGCAACAAGACTATCGCCGCTGTTCAAGCCGTATAATGACGATGGTTCACTCAACTTCAGACCCGCGATCCAGCAGGGGGCAGATCAGCAACAGATCAACCCGCTGACATCTATTGGCAATGATGACCTGATCAGGGCTTATCAGCGCAGGTACCAGTTCCAGCATAACTTTTATGGAGAAGTGAAAATATTGAAAGACCTGAAATTCAGAACAACCTTCGGCTATGGATGGTCGCAAACGATGAACAACAACTATACAGGTCCTAACACTGTATTCAATTCGAATACAACCGCAGCAGGGGCTAACCTTAGCCAGAACAATTCCGAAGGATGGCAGTATACTATCAATAACTCACTTGAATATAGCAGGACCTTTGACAAACATAAGTTAACGGTACAAGCCCTCCAGGAAGTTCAGAAGAATCATTTCCAGGCTCAGCAGTTCAATGGTTTTGGTGTGCCTGCAGATTTTATCCAGGATTACAACTGGGTGCTGGTGAATACCGTTACTCCACAGGGCGGAAATTTCAACGAGACCGGCCTCATTGGCTACATGGGCAGGGCGATCTATTCTTTTGATGATAAGTATCTGCTCACAGCAACCGTTCGCACAGATGGTGCGTCGGTGCTGGCGCCAGGTCATCAGTATACAACATATCCGGCAGCATCTATCGGATGGAATATCGATCGTGAAAAATTCATGGAGAATGTGAGCTTTGTATCCAGCCTGAAATTGAGAGCAGGTTGGGGTATCAGTTCCAACGCGGGCATCAATGCATATACAACACTTGGAAGCCTGAACTCAAACTTCTACAATTTTGGAGCAGGTACAACAGCCGGAACAAACCTCGCTAACGGCTATACCATCAACACTGCACCAAATCCACTGCTGACCTGGGAAAAGACCGCCGGAACCAATATAGGTGTTGATTTCGCTCTATTCAATAATCGACTGTCTGGTACAATTGAGTATTACAGGACCAGCACAAAAGATATCCTGCTGAGTAAAGAACTTCCGCGCAGCGTTGGTGTGAACTCGCAGCTGACCAACGTGGGTAAAACATCTTCTCATGGTATGGAGTTTACATTGAGCAGTCTGAACGTGGAGACAAAAAGCGGATTTACCTGGCGCACAGATCTCAATGCGTTCTTCAACAGGGAGAAGATCGTAGCCCTGCAAAATAATCTGCAAAGAGATATCGGAAACGGCTGGTTCGTTGGTCAACCTATTGCCGTGATCTTTGATTACAGGAAAGTTGGCATCTGGCAAACAAGCGAGGCTGCACAAGCTGCTGTTTACGGAGTAGCACCAGGTGATATCAAGATCGAAGATGTGAACAAGGATAACGCTATCACCGCAGACGATAAGCAGATCATTGGCAACTATCAGCCGGATTTCGTGGCAGGTTTAACTAACCATTTTGCGTATAAAAACTTTGACCTGAACGTGGTGATGTTCGGTCGCTTTGGACAGAACGCCGTTGTTACGTATCTGTCCGCCGATGGCAGTGCAGCAGGTTTTCCTTTCTTTGGCAACAGCCGTGTGCAGCAACATAAGGTCGATTACTGGACGCCAACCAATCCTACCAATGATTTTCCGCAACCTGATGCCGGAAGAGATGGCCAGAATTTCACCTCAACACTTACTTATCGCGATGGATCTTTCATCAAAGTAAGAACGATCGATCTGGGTTATACAGTTCCGAACAGATGGCTGACCAAAGCAGGCATTCAATCATTGAGATTATATGTATCTGCTCAGAATCCATTTATACTATGGGCTCCATTGGTGAAAGATGGGCTTGGTATCGATCCGGAAGGAAATGGATCCAATACCAATAATGCAGCTATCAGTGCACAGGGTGGTCAACGAGCCGTTCCAACCAGTGCAGTTCTGGTTGGCATGGGAGTTCCATCTACCCGTCAGTTCATTTTCGGAGTCAACCTGAGATTTTAACTTATAAATACACTAACATGAAATATAGAAATTACCGATATATCATAGTCGTGCTTGCTATCGTGATCTTTTCCGGCACAGGCTGTAAAAAAGTCCTGGAAGAACAACCGCGAACATTCTTCGCTCCCAGCTTTTTTACGACGGCAGATGGTCTTCAGGGCGGCGTTGCCGGGATCTATTCCAGTTTCCGCGGACTCTGGGGTACACAGATCTTTACGCAACTATTCAACACGGGTACAGATGAATCGAAACGCGGATCTGCTGCTGATGTGGTTTGGTGGTTCACTTATAATAATGCGAGTATCAAGAGCAATACGGATGATTACCTTGGGTTCTGGAATACACTATATATTGATATCAATACCGCGAATGGGATCCTGCAGTATGGTGCCGATGCGAATGTTCCGCCTGCTACGAAAACGCAGCTGCTGGCCGAAGCAAAATTCCTGCGTGGATTTTGTTACTATTATCTAGTGACCACTTTCGGAGCAGTTCCTTTACATACAACATTTAATACATCTGCATCAACTGCCGATTCAAGAGCACCAATAGCGGATGTGTATGCGCAGATCATAAAGGATTTTACGGAATCGTCCGTTGATCTTCCAAATACGCCGGCTGCCGGCACGGGTAAACCTGCCACTAAAGCCACCGCGTTATACCTGTTGGCGAAAACATATTTATGGAGAGGATGGTCTGATGCGGCACAGGCAACGGATTTTCAGAACGCGTATACGACGGCCAAAGGTGTGATTGATAATAAAACGACCTATGGTCTTGATCTTCTCCCTTATTTCCCAGACGTTTTCCGGGAAGGCAACGAATATAGCAGGGAAGTTATGTTCGTGATCGATCATACAAGGGACCTGAAATACGGTCAGAACAATGCCCCCGGTTCAGGTGGTGGAGGCGCAGGAGCGAACCAATCGAATTTCTTCTGGCGCCCTACTTATACCAATATCAATGCAAACTATCCGGCAACAGGTGGTGCTAATATGACTGTCCGCGATCCGGCAAATGGGCGGCCTTACCAGCGGATCAGACCAAATTCAAGATATATTTATGATGTAGCTTTTGCCAACAGAGAAACAGATTCGCGTTATGATGGCACATTTCAGACCGCCTGGTTGTCCAACAGCGTTGCCAATTCCGTCAGGGGAACAACTGGTGCAACAACGCCCAGAGGTACGCTCATCAACCAGGTTGATACATCGATCTGGATGGCAGACCGGGTGATAACACCCGCACAAAGAGCCGCTTTCAAAGGAGTGATCTTCGAGCCGGAGCATCTGCCTGGCGTTACGGTTCCTTTCACCACTGCTTTCTATCCAAGCGTGCGCAAGTTTGACGACTCCACAAGGATTGATATGAACGATTATTCGGACCGGCCGTATATCATGTTCCGGTTTTCTGACCTGTATTTGATAGCCGCAGAAGCAGCGTTCAAAGGAGGCGGCACACCGCAGCAGGCTGCGGATATGATCAATGTGCTGAGAACAAGAGCGGCGTTGAAAGCAAATCAAACTCCGGCACAGTATACCGCAAACGTACTCGCGCAACAGGTGACACCGGCGCAGGTTACCATCGATTTTATCCTGAATGAAAGAAGCCGCGAACTCTTCGCAGAAGATACCAGGTGGTGGGATCTTTCAAGAACAAAAAAGCTGGTGGAAAGAGTGCAGTTGTACAATTCAGAAGGAGCAGCAGGTGTGCAGCCATATAATATGTTAAGACCTATCCCGCAGACACAGATCAATCTCGTTACGGAAGGTCCTGCGTTTCCGCAGAACCCGGGATATTTCTAATCCAATGTCGTTTAGTTGAGAGATCGCCCTACACTAGCTCGATGGCCGATGACTGATGGCTGAGTGTCGCATTTGGATGGAAGCAATTGCTGCTAATTGGTATTGGCTATTGACACCAGTGGGTATATGTCTTTTCGGCCAACGGCCATCGAATGAACTTTCGGGAAATCCTTAACTAGACAACATTGATTTCTAATCAGTGTTTCATTCAGCAGTTAGCTAGTTATATAGCAATCGTCGGAGGGGTGATTCTTCACCCCTCCTTTTTTTCGGCGCCGGCACAGCGGCATCAGTGAAGAACAAGTTAGGGAAGTAATAGACGATGGCTAAAACAGATTTTAATTGGAGCAGGTTAGTCGGAAACTGTCAACCTGTCGCCTTTCTCTTCCTTTTTTGGCTCCTAAATGCGTTAAAATTATCTCTTACGGTCATTTTATTATTCCCTGCAAACGACGACCAAGAACCGAACTAACGTCGAACAAGAAGCGGTCAGAAAAATGCCTCCGGTTGTTTAATACTGGTTATCGTTCCAACCGAAACTTTCTCATTGCAAATGCCAAAATGACTTGTCCCTTCCAGCACGGTGAAAAGAGCAGGTTGTGTAACAATCCATCATAAAGTTGTAAACGTAAATTGGCGGGAACCCGGAGGCTGTGGTAAGCGGCTTATCAACCCTTCTTACGGCGGCTTGATTCTCTCACAATAAGCTCTGAATGGATAACGATTTTGCTGGTGGTATCAATGGTTGATTTGCCTTCGAGATGCTGGATCATGTTTTTGGCGGCAATGGCCCCCATGTCAAATCCCGGGTAGTTGATGGTGGTAAGATTTGGGTCTACAAATTTGCAGATCTTGTCGTTATTGAAGCCAACGATAGCAATGTCTTCCGGGATCCGGACTCCATGCTCTTTGAGTGTTTGTAAACAAACCGCCGCCGTGAAATCATTGGTAATAAATGCGCCGTCCGGGAAAGGTGTCTTTTTAAGAATTTCCAAAGCGGAAGTTCTGCCACCTTCCTCGCTCAGATCTCTGATCAGGACCAGGTCGCTATCATAAGCTATTTTATGGTCAAACAGGGCGTCCTGGTAACCCTTGTGCCGTTGGGAATAAACATTCCGGCGCAGATCGGAAGTTACCATCACTATCCGTTTGCACCCCTGTTCGATCAGGTGAGTGGTAGCCTGGTAGCCACAACGGTAATTATCGATCACGATCTTGGTGGCATCGGAGTTTTCATCCACCCGGTCAAAGAACATGATCGGGATGTTTTTCTCCTGGAATGGCTTGAAATGTTTAAGATTGGTTGTTTGAAGCGAAAGGGAGACAAACAGCCCGTCCACACGCTTATGGAAAAGATTTTTTGCGTTGGCGGCTTCTTTGTCGAAGCTTTCCGAAGAATGGGCAATGATCAGGTCATACCCTGCTTCGGATGTCACTTTCTCTATTCCGGCCAGGACGGAGACCATGAAATTACTCTGCAGTTCATGCACGAGCACCCCGATAGTGTAAGTTTTGCGGGTCCGGAGGTTACTGGCAAAGGTGTTATGACGGTAACCCAGCTTTTCAGCTGTGTCTTTCACTTTGCTGATCGTTTTCTGACTTATCTCGGGATGATCCTGCAAGGCACGGCTAACAGTTGAGGATGATACATTTAGTTCCTTCGCTATATCGTATATAGTAATCTCTCTCTTCATATTGTTTCAGCAAGCTTGGTTAAAACCGGATTCTGGTAAGGCCTAAGGGAATACACAACGAATAAAGCTAGGTTTTGGCCAAACGGTTATATGGCACATTTGTCAAAATAAACCACACAAATGTCTAAATGGAGAGAGGCGGCCTATCTATACTGATCGATTTGGTATTGATTATCAATAGTCGCTGATAATTAGACTGGCTGATTGTGTTACGTGGTTTTGCAGGTGCTGAATGTTTAGATCCATACCAGTAGGATGAAATGTGTAAAGCACGTCAACCGATCTGCTTTGATAAGCCTGATCCGGGCAATACAGAGTCAGCGGTTACATACTGCTATTTTTCACAATCTGACTTATCTTAAGTCCATTCAGTATTGCAATATGTTGCCTTCTGTCAGTATCTTAGACGTTCTTAGAATAAATGTCATCATTTCAATTATTGAAAGGCTTTCCGGTCAGCAGTTAAGCCTTTGCAACCTGTGCGAAATACAGGTACTGCTCCTAATCTCCGACTTTAAAAAATATCGTTATGAAGCATAAGCTGCTGATTGCAGCAACATTTTTACAATGTTCGCTTGCCGCACAAGAGAAATTTATATCGCCGGTTGGTCCGGATGCAGAGCCTGTTGCCCCGGGGAAATTTCAACCAAACTGGCGGTCCCTTAAGCAATACAAAGTGCCGGAATGGTATCGTAATGCCAAGTTTGGCATCTGGGCGCATTGGGGGCCACAGTGTCAGCCCGGCCAGGGCGATTGGTATGCGCGATTTATGTATAATGAGGGCAGTGCGCAATACAACTGGCATGTGAAAAATTACGGTCATCCTTCGAAAGCCGGTTTCAAAGAAGTGATCCATAGCTGGAAGGCAGATAAATGGGATCCGGAAAAACTGGTAGCATTATACAAAAGGGCAGGAGCGCAGTATTTTTTTGCAATGGCCAATCATCATGATAACCTTGATCTGTGGGATAGTAAATACCAGGAATGGAATGCTGTAAAGGTGGGGCCGCAAAAGGATATCCTGGAAGGTTGGGCAAAAGCTGCGAAAAAACACAACCTACCGCTCGGTCTGAGTGTGCATGCAGCACATGCGTGGTCATGGTTTGAAACCGCACAACGTTCAGATACCGCAGGGCCGTTCAAAGGAGTGCCGTATGATGGGAAATTGACAAAAGCGGATGGCAAGGGAACATGGTGGGAAGGCCTGGATCCGCAGGCCCTGTATACACAAAACCACCCGCTCAGCCAGGGTAGTGAGCACACTGGCAAAATACACAGCCAGTGGGATTGGGGAAATGGCGTGTCTGTTCCATCCGTTGAATACTGTGAAAAATTCTATAACAGAACGGTTGATATGATCAATCGTTTCAAGCCGGAATTATTATATTTTGATGACACCGCTTTGCCTCTGTACCCTGTCAGCGATGCAGGACTAAAGATCGCGGCACATTTTTATAACAGCAATATGGCCTCTCATAACGGGAAACTGGATGCCGTACTGTTTGGAAAGATCTTAACGGCAGAACAAAAAGAATGTTTGGTTTGGGATGTTGAACGGGGCGCTCCGGATAAGATCCAGGACCTTCCCTGGCAGACCTGTACCTGTATAGGCGACTGGCATTATAATGATGCAGTGTACGAAAACAACAGGTATAAGACCGGGAAAAGCGTTATTCATATGCTGGTGGATGTGATCAGCAAAAATGGTAACCTGCTTTTAAATATTCCTGTCCGTGGAGATGGATCGATTGATGATAAGGAGATCGCTGTATTGGAGGATATTGCTGCGTGGATGGAGATCAACAAGGAAAGTATTTTCGATACAAGACCCTGGAAAGTTTTTGGCGAGGGGCCTTCCGTTGAAGCTTCTAATCCGATCAACGCACAGGGTTTTAATGAAGGAAAAATTAAATTCACCGCGAAGGATATCAGGTTCAATCAAAACGGAAATGTCTTGTATGTGACCCTGATGGGTAAGCCTGATGAAAATATCATCATTAAAAATCTGGGAACGTCTTTGAGTCCCGGAATAAAAATTAAAAAGGTAGAATTATTGGGCAGCAGGGTGAAGCTGAACTGGAAACAGCAGGCCGCTGGATTGGAGATTATAAAGCCATCGACCATTCCTGATGAGATAGCGGCTGTATTTAAGGTTTATCTGTAAAGGCTGAAGACGGGAGCCCATCACGCCAGTTGAACTATTAAGCGGCCTCTCCTCCTAGACGAATATGTCGAGTATCAGTACTCCCGCCAAACCCAGTATCGAGATCAGCGTTTCCATCACCGACCAGGAAAGAAAGGTCTGTTTCAGCGATAGTCTGAAAAACTCCTTGAACATCCAGAAGCCTGAATCATTTACATGAGATCCGAAGACGCTTCCGGTTCCGACTGCCAGTACCATCAATTCGGGCGAGACTGCTCCGGATGCGACCAGCGGACTGACCACGCCCGCAGCCGTGATGCCGGCAACCGTTGCCGATCCAATAGATACCCTGAGCAAGGCCGTGATCATCCACCCGAAAACCAGCGGTGGCATTTGCCACTGGCTGCTGATCGCGGCAATATGTTCGTCCGTTCCGCTATCCTGCAAGATCTGTTTGAATACGCCGCCGCAGGTAATGATCAGCACAATGCCGGCAATGCCTGCTATTGCCTCATTCAGCCACTTCATCGTGGCGTCCATTCCCTGGCCAGCTCTTATGCCGAAATACCAGATCGCCACCAGCGCGGCGATCAGCAAAGCGATCACCGGATTTCCGATGAATTGTGCGATCGCATTGACGGAAGATCCTGGTAAAACAGCTTCCGCAATTACTGCGATCGCGATCAGTATCACCGGTAAAAGACCGATCAGGAAGCTTGGGGCAGCGGCAGGTGTTGGCCTGGAAGGATCTTCGGTTGCCGTAAAGAAGGATGTGGTGGAGGAAGACGCTACATTTTTGAGGATCCTTCCCAGCAACGGACCGGCAATGATCACCGTTGGTATGGTGATGATCAGGCCTAACACCAGCGTTTTACCGATATCAGCCTGGAATGCATTCGCCAGGAAGATAGGACTGGGATGAGGAGGAAGAAAGCAATGTGTGGTGGATAATGACGCGGCCATGGGTATGGCAACGTATAACAACGGAAGGTTTGCTTTTCTTGAAATGGAAAACACCAGCGGCACGAGTATCACAAAGCCGGCATTGTAATAAAGCGGGATGCCGATCAGGAAGCCGGTGAGCATAACGGCCCATTGGATCCGCCGTTCCCCAAACGCATCGATCAGCGTGGATGCGATCTTCCCGGTGGCACCACCGCTTTCGAGGATCTTTCCCAGCACAGCGCCGAGGAAGATCACGAGCGCGAGCCCGCCCATGGTGTTGCCCACGCCTTTCTCAAACGACTGGATGATCTGTGCAGGCGTCATTCCCAATAAGAAACCTGCAAAGATGGAAATGATCAGCAGTGACAGAAACGGTGCAAGTTTTTTGTATGTCAGAAAGATCTGGAGGCATACGGCGCATAATATGACAAGTAATTCCATGACGGTAATTTGGTGTATGAATGCCTGGCGCAGGTTCCCGCGGATCAACGCAGATTTTGCCACTATGATCGAACGAAGGCCTTTAAATGCTCTTATCGGCTTTATCACATGCCCGGATTACGCAGAATAAAATCTGCTATCGGGAACTGATCTGCGTAATCTGCGGGGACCTTACGCCGCACCTTTATCAAGCTATTCAACAGTATTAACCAACTCTCCAATCCCATCTATAGCAATGGCAATCTCATCCCCGGATCTCAGCGTAAAATCACTTCCCGGCACAATACCCGTCCCCGTCATGATCAGGCAACCGTAAGGAAAACTACATTCCCTGTAGATAAATGATACTAATTCTTCCGGTGTTCTTTTCATCTGGCTGATCGCAATGCTGGCATTGAAAGCTATAGTCCCACCACGCTTGATGGTCAAATGAATACTGGTTGATGGATCAAGCGGCTTATCAGTGAGATAAACACAGGGCCCCAGTGCAGCGCAACCATCATATGTCTTTGCCTGTGGAAGATAAAGTGGATTTTCACCCTCGATGCTGCGGCTGCTCATATCATTTCCGATAGTGTAACCAATGATCTTTCCCGAAGAGGTGACCACCAGTGTCAATTCCGGTTCCGGCACATCCCAGGTGCTGTCTTTCCTGATCCTCACAAATCCCCCGTTGCCTGATACCCGTGATGGTGTGCTTTTGAAAAAACATTCAGGCCTTTCGGCTTCATACACTTTTGCATAAAAATCGGCACCGCCAGCAGCTTTGCTTTCTTCCTGCCGCCCAACCATACTTCTGTAGTAAGTGACGCCGCAGGCCCATAATTCCTGGTTCTTTCCAATGGGAGCAAGGGTTTCGTTGATCGATATGGCTGGCACCGGAGAAAGTTCTTTGATCGATGCAGTGGCCTTCTCCAATACATCATCCTGACTGATAAACGAATCCCATTGTTGTGTTGTGACAAGATATAATTGCTGATCTTTTTCAATCACAATGCCGTCCCGGGTGTTGTATAATTTCATTTTTTTGATTTAGGGATGTTGAGAAAAGATAGTGAGGTTTTTGTTGTTATGAGGGAGATGCGAGAGTTTCCATAGGTTTCTTAACCTGTAACATGAAAATATTGAACATCGACATTTGCGGATAGTTTAGTAAATATTGTCCTATTGAACCTCTCCAACCTGTTAATGCGAGTCTCGCGAAACTCTGCTTCCGCTGCTGCCGCGAAGAAAATCAAGATCGGCTCCCTTGTCAGCTCCCATAACTGTCTGCACGTACAGGCTTACATAACCCCGATCTGCTGCAGGCTTCGGTTTGAGCCAGGCTGCTTTTCTTTTCTCCAGTTCCTCGTCGTTAACGTGCAGGTGAAGTTTGCGCTGCTCTACGTCCAGTTCTATGAGATCGCCATTTTGGACCAATGCAAGATTTCCTCCGATCGCGCTTTCAGGAGATACATGCAGTACGGCCGTACCATACGCGGTGCCGCTCATACGGCCATCGCTGATGCGTACCATGTCCTTAATTCCTTTCTGCAGGATCTTTTTGGGCAATGCCATATTGCCTACTTCCGGCATGCCGGGATAACCAACTGGACCAACATATTTCAGTACCATTACACAGGTTTCATCAATATCAAGTTCCGGATCATCTATTCGCGCATTATAATCTTCGATGCTTTCGAAAACAACAGCGCGGCCGGTATGTTTCATCAATGCAGGTGTGGCCGCAGAAGGTTTGATCACGGCTCCGTTCAGTGCCAGATTTCCTTTTACTACCACGCAACCTGCTTCAGGAATGAATGGCGTATCGATGGAAGCGATCACTTCTTTGTTGTAACAGTCGGTGGCGCCAGCAATATTTTCATGGTGATTTTTCCCGGACACGGTTATTACATTCTTATGCAGCTCTTCTTTCAGTTGTTCCAGTATCACTGGCAATCCGCCTGCATAGTAGAAATCTTCCATCAGGTATTTACCGGATGGCATCAGGTTCAATAATAAAGGGATCTTGCTGCCGAGCCTGTCAAAATCTTCCAGGCTGATGTCAACACCGATCCTGCCGGCGATCGCCATCAGGTGAATGATAAAGTTAGATGATCCACCTACGGCTGCATTTACTTTGATCGCGTTCTCAAATGCTCCCCTTGTTAATATTTTATCGATCGTCAGGTCTTCTTTGACCATTTCTACAATTCTTCTTCCGCTCAATTGGGCCATCACCTTCTTCCTTGAGTCTGCAGCCGGTATAGCTGCTGCTCCGCTTAAGGTGAGTCCCAGTGCTTCTACCATGCAGGCCATTGTGGAAGCGGTGCCCATCGTCATGCAATGCCCGATACTGCGGCTCATGCAGCTTTCCGCCACTTCGCATTCTTCCTGTGTCATCAGGCCGGTCTTCATGTCTTCATCAAATTTCCAGACATGCGTGCCGCTGCCGATCGTTTGTCCTTTATAGCGGCCATTCAGCATCGGTCCACCGGGAACTACGATCGTCGGCAATCCCACACTGGCAGCACCCATCACTGTTGAGGGTGTTGTTTTATCACAACCTGTCAGTAACACCACACCATCCAACGGATTGCCCCTGATGGATTCTTCGGCATCCATGCTCGCGAGGTTCCTGAACAGCATAGCTGTTGGTTTTAACAATGTTTCACCAAGGCTCATGATAGGGAATTCTACAGGGAACCCGCCTGCTTCCAGCACACCGCGTTTCACCGCTTCAGCGTGACTATGAAAATGCGCATTACATGGCGTCAGTTCACTAAATGTATTGCAGATGCCGATCACCGGGCGGCCGTCAAACATATCTGTCGGCATGCCCTGGTTCTTCATCCAGCTGCGGTATATTATTCCATCTTTGTCTTTCCTGCCAAACCAATCTCTGCTTCTTAATCTTTTGCTCATGGTATTATAATTGGTAACAAATGTTGTTCAACTAATCTATATCATTTTCAGTTCGTTTGCCATTCACCAGCCGCAGTATTTTCAGCGAATTCTTATCTCTGAGTTCTTCCGGCAATAATGCCTGTGGCATTTGCTGATAAGAGACGGGGCGTGTAAACCGGTAAATGGCGGCTGTTCCAACAGAGGTACTTCGGCTATCTGTTGTGGCGGGAAATGGTCCGCCATGGACCATTGCTGAACAAACTTCCACACCAGTTGGAAATCCATTGATCACTACACGGCCTGCCTTTTGTTCAAGTATGCTGATCAATTCTCCATATTGAGCTAACTCGCTTTCCGTACCGTGTACGGTTGCTGTGAGATGGCCGGAAAGATTGCTGGCAATGTCAAGCATTTCTTCTTTAGAGTTCGTTGCAACGGCCATACTTGCTGGCCCGAATATCTCTTCTCCAAGTTCGGGATTGTTTTGGAAAGTCTGACTATCTGTGTATGATAAGAGAGGAGTTACGATATGTCCGCCTGATCTTTCAGGTGTACTGCCCTTCGCTAGAATGGAAACGCCATTGATCTGTAAATTTTTCTCAACGCCATCGGCATACGCAGCAGACATGCCAGGAGTAAGCATTACGGCACCGGATGTATTCTCAAATGATTCTTTCAGCCAGTCGGTGAAATCTGGTTGATCGTCTTTCTGATAGAACAACATACCGGGATTGGTGCAAAACTGTCCGACCCCTAACGTAACAGATGCGGCATATCCGGCAGCGATCTTACGGCCATGCTCTTTCATTGCTGCCGGAAGAACGAATACGGGATTGGTGCTGCCCATTTCGGCATAGACAGGAATCGGGGCCGGTCTTGCAACAGCCGCATCGAACAAGGCTTTCCCCGCCTTGTAAGAACCGGTAAAGCCAACGGCTTTGATGGCGGGATGTTTGACAAGTTGTATGCCGGTGGTTTGTCCGTCGCCATACAATAAAGAGAACACGCCATCGGGCATGCCTGTTTCTTTCGCTGCTTTTTGAATAGCTTTTCCGACAATGGCTGAAGTGGCGGGATGCGCACTGTGTGCTTTCACGATCACGGGGCAGCCAGCCGCCAATGCAGATGCTGTATCTCCGCCCGCAACAGAAAACGCAAGCGGGAAATTGCTTGCACCAAATACGACGACCGGTCCTATCGCGATCTGCATAAAACGCAGGTCTGGTTTGGGAACGGGCGGCCGATCCGGAATACCTGTTTCAATACGCGCATCCACCCATGAACCTTCGCGGAGCAGCTCCGCGAACATTTTCAGCTGGTTCACCGTTCTGCCACGTTCTCCCAATATTCTTTCAGGGGGCAGTGCCGTTTCCTGGTGACAGGTTTCAATGAGTGCTCCGCCGGCTTCGATGAGCCCTGTTGCGATAGCTTCGAGGAATAACGCTTTCTCTTTTCCCGTCTTCCTGTAGTATAACGGAAAAGCCGACGCCGCTTTCTCTGCTGCACGATCTGCTTCTGCTGCCGTTGCTTTATAAAAAGAAAACGGGTTGTCTGTTCCGGAAGAGGGATTATATGAAGTGAATTTTTCTGATCCTTCAGCTGAAAAGGAAAATCCGATCAATTGTTTTTCTTCGGTCATTTCGTTTTATTGGTCGTCCGTGCTTAGCAAAGTGAAAGACCTGATGTAGAAACAACAGGTCTTATGCCTATGTAACTGCTGCTATTGTAGCGCAAACGATGATTGTTAAAAATCGTTGAGAGAATTTATTTGTTCATCTATACGCGGATAGTCAGGGCGTCATTTCCTCCCATGCTGGCCAGCCTCCCGGAATGGCAGGGCTTTGCACATTCGGAAACACACTATACCCGTGCATTGACGCCCGGTCTCGTAAGTGGATCCCGGTGCTTATACCCGCGCCAGCGGAGGGAGTTGAGACGTCAGAGCCCGTGACCTTACCTTCCAGCGCACCCATTACGTTGACAGTCCGGTTCTGCCGGATCTCATCCAGG
The DNA here is from genome assembly GCF_022012415.1 of Terrimonas ginsenosidimutans. Classification (GTDB taxonomy): domain Bacteria; phylum Bacteroidota; class Bacteroidia; order Chitinophagales; family Chitinophagaceae; genus Terrimonas_A; species Terrimonas_A ginsenosidimutans. The sequence goes on along the minus strand of NZ_JAKLTR010000012.1, from coordinate 88,339 downwards.
CGAACTGTCTCCGCAGAATAACCGGGCTTTTTCGACTCCAGGATGGTTCCGGTTATGGTCTGTGCATATCCGGCAGAGAGGAAGAGCGTAAAAAAGATCGGGAGAGCAAGCCGCAATACACCCGGCATGGGTGTGCAACGATCATGAACATTCATAAAGCAAGTCGTTTTAGTTAAAGGAAGATGCCTGTGATTACGCTGATCCGTAAGCTGACAATCTGCTGCTAAACTATTCATACTTAAACACGAAGACTTCCAATAAAAAACTTCGTTGGAATTTGTAAAGGCGGTAAAACAATTTTCACTTTCTTTACCTGTTTGTTGACATTAATGATTGCGCTAAACAACCAGTGAAGTTGTTTGACATTGCTTATGAACCAGTTTGTACTTGATCATAGTAGAAGCGATGACCAGTATCTCCGCTTGTTTCCTCATATAAAGGAGATAGGCGTCATCAAAAATTCCTCGATACGTCTTGGTGGTTTCCCTTACTCTCCCGCAACCGATTTCGAAATTTATTATGTTCAGGATGGAAAATTTGAGTGGTGCGTTGATGGCAATGTTTTCTATGCTTACCCTGGTGATGTGGTGATACTGTTACCTGGCGCAGCCTTTGGTAATCCAAATGGAGTACTTGAGATCGGTAGTTTTTCCTGGATCAAAATAGAAGGAGATGGTATTCAACAGAATAGGTATTGGGTGCCGGGTGAATGGAGCCGTTTGAACAAAGAAGAGCGTGAGCAGGTTGGCAGCGTTATTTGCTCGGGACATCCGCCGATCCTTCAGAAATTCACTGACGCAGGTAATATATTAAAGAATATACAAGCTGAATTATCAGCACAATCAGTTGGTTACCGTGCGAAAGTAAACGGCCTGCTGGATGAGTTGCTGATACATATCGCGCGGCAATTCACGAAGGTCACCAATCCTGGCCGTGATTTTCCGAGAACATTCATGGAGTTTGAACAGCAACTGAGGAAAAACCTTTCACATCAATGGACAGTTGAAGAGATGGCTGCATTGATCGGTATGGGAACGACCTTATTCAATGAAAGGGTAAGAAGCTATTCAGGGTTTTCGCCATTAAGTTACCTGATCAATATCAGGATCTCGCAAGCGATCAAGTTACTTAAGGATCCCGATATCAGTCTGACGGATATCGCACTGGATACAGGTTTCTATTCATCACAACATTTTTCCACCACGTTCAAGAAGCTGACGGGATATACGCCCAGCCAGTTCCGGAAAAACCACTTAAAGGATAAATAATTGTTTATGGAATGTATCATCACCATTGAATTGGGAACAAATGCTGTGAGGGTGTATGCATTTGATCTGCAGGGGAACATTATCGGGTCTCTCAAAGGCTATTGCCCAACGTTCCATAGCGAGCCTGATTATAGCGAGCAGGATCCTGACCAGGTTTTCATCACCATGTTGTATGTGCTGAAGAATCTTCTTACAGAGAAGATCCATCCTAAAAAATATAAGGTGGCGTGCATCTGTTTCAGCTCGTCCATGCATAGCGTGCTTGCGGTGGATAAACGCGGGAACCCGATGGGCAAAGCCATCACCTGGGCGGACAACAGGGCGATCAAAGAAGCGACGGATTTAAAGCAAACCACTCTGGGCGATAAGATCTATAAAGCAACAGGAACTCCTTTGCATCCGATGTCTCCGTTGACCAAGATCGCGTGGATCAAGAATAATGAGAAAGATAAGTTCAAACAGGTAAGTAAATTCATTTCAATAAAGACATACATTCTGCAACAGTTGACCGGCGAATACATGATCGATTACAGTATCGCTTCGGCAACAGGGCTGCTGAATATTCATAAGATCAACTGGGATGCCGATGCATTGAAGTTTGCGGGCATCAACTCATCTATGCTGCCTGAACTGGTGCCCGTGTTCACCCGCGCTGGTAAGCTAAGCAAGGCTTATCAAACATCATTAGGGCTGCCGGCAAGCACGAAGATCCTGATCGGTTCCAGTGATGGATGTATGGCGATCCTGGGAGACGGTGTAAATGGTGAAGGAGCAGCTACGATCACTATTGAAGACAGTGGTGCCGTTCGTGTAATGGGTGACAAGGTGTTGCAGGATGATCAGCACAGGTTCTTCAATTATTTGCTGACCGAGAACCGATACGTATCAGGCGGGCCTACGAATAATGGCGGGAATATCTTTGAATGGTTCACACGCCAGTTCGGAGATTTCAAAAATCCATTTGATATAGAACACAGCATGCGTGAACTGATCAGTGAAGCATCGCGTGTGGCACCAGGTTCAAATGGCCTGCTCTTTTTGCCATACCTGTTAGGGGAGCGTGCACCGATCTGGAATGCGAATGCACGCGGCGTATACTTCGGTGTGAATATCAAACATGAAAAAGCACATTTTGTGCGGAGTACGATCGAGGGAATACTTTATGGTATTTACAGCATAGGAAAAACGCTGGAAGAACACAGGAAGATAGATACATTATGCATCAATGGTAGTTTTGGCAGTCAGCCTTTCGTGACACAGATGGTAGCCGATATCTATAATAAACCTGTTCGTTTACGTCAGAACTATCATAGCGTCAGCTATGGTTCTTATCTCCTTAGCGCAACAGAGATGGGCATTTTCAAGTCGCTGGATGATGCGGCGAAAACGGTATCGCTTGTGGATATGGTTACACCTGATAAGCAGGCGCATCAAACTTATCTGAAGTACTATAAACTGTTCGCGAGGCTGAGTACAAAGTTGTCGGGTGAGTTTGCGGCGATCGCTGCGCTGCAGCACTAATCCAGTTGATTATTCTTTTTATCGATCAATACGATTGTTATGCCTTTATTATTCTATGCTAAACCAGCGTACGGTTTTTCTATTGGCTTTTTACTGGCAGCAGCGGTGGGCTGGTTTAATGGAAAGCCAGAGCTTACGGGATTGTTCCTGACCTTATTCTTTATTTCTCTTGCGATCGCATTCAGGGGGACAAGAGTGTTGAAAGGCTACTGGTACAGTGTGTTGATCCTGGCAGTTGCAACAATGGCAATGTTCTTTCCCGGATATTTCCGTACTGTCGGATCAAGGGATGCTTCATTTTTTATCCCGATTTTATTACAGGCGATCATGTTCGGTATGGGTACTGAATTAAGTCTGAAAGATTTTGCGCAGGTATTGCGCATGCCTAAGGGCGTGATCGTCGGCGTTGTTTGTCATTATACGATCATGCCACTGGTAGGTTTTGCGGTTGCTCATCTGTTCAGTTTCCCCGGTGAGATCGCTGCGGGGATCATCCTCATCGGCTGTTGCCCGAGTGGGCTTGCTTCAAATGTGATGTGTTATCTCGCGAAGGCGAATCTTGCGCTGTCTGTATCCGTAACGACCGTATCAACACTGGTGGCGCCGTTTTTAACACCGCTGCTGATGAAGTTGCTTGGGGGAGATTATATACAAATAAATTTCTGGGAAATGGTGTGGGATATCACCAAGATCGTGATCCTGCCGATCGCTGCGGGATTGATCTTTCATTATCTCGTGCGTGGCCGGGTCAAGTGGATCGATAAAGCGATGCCGGTGCTGTCGATGGTGGGGATTGCGCTCGTCCTGCTGGTGATCACAGCAGCAGGCAGGGATAACCTGCTGAAGGTTGGCGGCTTGCTGATCGTGGCAACATTCATTCACAATATTGCAGGGTATTCCCTTGGTTATTGGTCGGCGCGTGTACTAAAGTTTCCGGAGAAAGATTGCCGGACGATTGCGCTTGAAGTGGGGATGCAGAATGCGGGGTTGGCATCTGCACTGGCAAAAGCCATGGGGAAGATCGCGACGGTTGGATTGGCGTCTGTGATCTTCGGTACGATGATGAATGTGACGGGGTCATCGCTGGCTAGTTGGTGGCACAACCGTGATCCGGAGGAAGAAGTGGTAGACATTTAGATGTGCGTGGCGTAGGGGGGGACGCGGCGATACGCGGCGATCGCAACGAAATCTAATATACTAAGGGCTGTTTTCGCCGCGTCCGTTGCGTACCGCTGCGTCCGCGGCGTTCCTCTTACGCTGAACAATTCACATACTCTATCAAAAAAATCAAACCATATGATCAAGCGAAAACTCATTGTCCTTGCACTCCTGCTGCTAGCCGGTTACCAGCTGTTCGCTCAACAGGTGCAGATCAGCAAAGAACAGCTGGTCGCCTTAACACCCGAATGGAAAGGAGAACGTTTTGCCGATGGAAGACCAAAGGTTCCCGATGCACTACTGAAACGCATGAAAGCCGTCAGTGTGGAAGAAGCCTGGGCCGTAATGAAAAATGCGGGCTATGGTTACCAGGTGGCAGAAGGTTGGGAGATCATCAATCCCGATAGTGTACTCGTTGGCCGCGCAGTCACCACCACTTTCATGCCCGGTCGCCCCGACGTATGGAAGGCGATTGACTCCTTCGGGAAGAAACAAGGGAAAAAGGGGCAGAACTCCTGGCCCGTTGATATTCTTGTGAAAGGGGATGTTTATGTAGCGGATCAGTTCGGTGCCAAACGCAATGGCCCGACGATCGGAGATAATGTCGGCAACGCGATCTATGCAAAGACCGGCAATGGTATCGTGTATGATGGCGCGCTTCGCGATGTGGAAGGATTAAGAGAGATTGGTGGTTTTACTTCCTACTATACGAGTTACGATCCTTCATATCATAACCCGCCGGGCGATCTTACAACGATGATCGTTGGTATCAATCAACCGACAAGGATCAGAACAGTGACTGTTATGCCAGGTGATGTGGTGCTGGGGAAACTTGGTGTGGTTGTTTTTATTCCGCCTCATCTCGCGGAAAAAGTGGTCACCACCTCAGAGATCGTCCGGTTGCGTGATCTCTTCGGTCATCAGCGTTTGAGGGAAGGGAAGTATACCGCAGGGCAGATCGATGCGAGATGGTCTGATGAGATCGAGAAGGATTTTTCCAAATGGCTGAATGATCATATCAATGAACTGCCGGTGGCAAAAGAACAGATACAAGAATTCCTGAAAGACCGTACCTGGTAGCAAATTCTTCCTTAACTACTAAAGCTAAGCCGTATGATGCATAAAAATTCAAGAAGATTTTTTTTAAGCAAAGCTGCGATCGCTTCAGCGATGGCGCCGTTCGTATCACTTACTTCGTTTGGTAACGGATATGAAACTGCTATTGATAAATACGCTAAACCTTCTGCGCCTTCCGATCTCAAGATCACAGAGATCAAATGTTGCTATATCAAGGGAAGTTTGTTTGTGAAGGTGTTCACCAACCAGGATATTTATGGTTGCGGGGAAGGAGTGGATGCTGTGATGGGAACGTATTACCTGGTCAAGAATTTTGAGATGCGGTTGAAAGGCCGGAATCCTCTCGACGTGAACCGTTTGTTTGAAGATATCCGCAAAGGCGGATTCTTCCAGGGAGCGCAGGCCGGAATGTATGTAGCGGTGTTGTCGGCTATAGAAACGGCTTTATGGGATATCGCCGGGAAAGCATTAGGTGTACCCGTGTACCGATTATTGGGTGGAAAGTTTCGTGATAAGATCAGGGTGTATTGCGATACGGCGTTGTATCAGCGTAATCTTCCATTACCAAAGGATTTTGCTGAAGCGGCGAAGAAATCAAAGAGCATGGGATTTAATGCGATCAAGTTTGATCTTGATCAGGCGAATGATCCGAACAAATATGACCGGTATAATTGGACGGCCAGTCCGGGGGAACTGCAACGCATGTATGATCAGATCGCGGCGGCAAGGGAAGCGGTGGGGCCGAACGTCGATATTCTGGTGGATATGCATGGACGGTATGATGCTTTTACGGGTCATGCAGTAGCGAAAAGAATGGAACCGTTGAATCTTCTCTGGCTGGAGGAACCAACACCGGCAGAGAATGTACAGGCGTATAAATCTATCAAGGATTCATCGGGCACACCGATTGCAGCGGGAGAGAACCAGTATCTCGCGTATGGTTTCCGGGAGATGCTGGAGATCGGTGCGGTGGATATCATCATGCCGGATCTGCAGAAGGCCGGAGGATTGGGAGAGGGGCAGCGCATTGCGAACCTGGCGAATTTATATTATACACCCTTTGCGCCGCATATGGTGGCGTCGTTCCTGGGTTGCATGGCTTCCTGCCATGTGTGTGCATCGGTCCCGAATTTTTTAATACTGGAGTGGCAGTCTTATTTTCATACTGATCCGATGTTCAAAGAGATCGTGATATATGAGGGCGAGTGGGTGAAAGATAGTTTTATTACGTTGTCTGAAAAGCCGGGGATCGGGGTGGATATGAATGTGGAGGCGATGAAGAAGTATGCGGTGAAGGGAGTGCCGTTTTTCGAGTGAGGGGGTTTGATTCGCCGGGCGTAGGAGAACGCGGCGGACGCAACGATACGCGGCGAGCGCAACGAAATCTAATATACTAAGGGCTGTTTTCGCTGCGTCCGTTGCGTATCGTTGCGTCCGCCGCGTTCCTTCTACGCCGGACAAATTGAAAACATTTACCTGATCTCCACTTTCTTCCCCGTTCTCATCGCCTCATAGATCGCCTGCAGATACTTCACATCCCGCTTTCCCATTTCACCGGGTACGATACTGCGCGTTTTATTTTTAAGAGCCAATGCAAAAGCATCCATCTGTTTCGCTTGCTGATTCACTGGTGTAAAATTCATCGCGCCTTCAGGCGTCGTGCCTTTCTGTCCGCCATAATTATAAGCAGGTTTCAATTCAAACTGTCCTTTCTCCGCCGTTGCTGTGAGATAGTTCATGGACCCGTCATAAGTTGCTTCTCCTTCACCAACAATATTACCGGGAAAATCAAATTTCCAGCTCAGCGATTGCTCCACATCTTTGAACCGTGCAGGATCTGTTTTCTGTCCTTCGATAGCCGTCACCGCTATAGGCTCCATTCCCGATGTATAACACATGCCCTGCACTACATAAATGCCAACATCCATTAAAGGTCCGCCACCGGCATATTCTTTACTCAGTCGCCATTGTCCGGCTTCTGCTTTAAAACCAAATCCTCCCCTGATCTTTTGAAGATCGCCATATACTTTTTGTGTTCCCAGTCGCATCATTTCCTTGTTGAAAGGATCGAAATGCAGGCGATACCCAACCGATAACTGCCGGTCTGCCTTCTTCGCGGCAGCGATCATACGATCGCAATCGGCAACGGTGATGGCCATTGGTTTCTCCGACACTACATGTTTACCTGCCTGGAATGCCCGGATGCTATACTCCGCATGCATGTTGTTAGGCAACACCACATACACAATATCGATATCCGGATTATTCCTGATGCTATCGTAATTGTCGTAGGAGTAGATATTCTTATCGGGGATCTTGTATTTTTCTTTCCAGGCGGGGATCTTATCTGGAGAACCGGTCACAATACCTGCGAGGTAACAATGTTCTGTTTGGAGCAATGCAGGACCGAGCTGCCCGGTGGCATATCCTCCGAGGCCAACGAGGGCGATCCCTAATTTACCTTCCTTTTTAGATTGCGTGCTGATGTCTGTCATTTGAGCCATGCTGTTAGATAAGCCGAGAAGATGTATACCTACACCTGCCATTCCGAAATTGTAGATGAACTGGCGGCGGGATGATGTTGTTGTTTTTTTCATATCGGCAAACTTATCGGTTGATGAAATGATTGAATAGCGAAATAACCCTCAAACATAGTGCCTTGTTCGGCTATTACATTCTTTAATATCGAGCGGCGTAGGTTCCCGCAGATGAACGCAGATCATTTTTTCTGCGCTCATCTGCGGGAACCCTATGTCAGTCATATTTAAGAGAGTCATAGCTTATTTCAGCGCGAGCACTACCACGCTCGTCGGCGGTAACTTCACTGTAAGGCTGTTTCCTGACAGTGAAGCATCTTTAAATTCTGCAGGGCTGATCTTCCCAGGATTCTCAAAACTGTTATAGTCCTGCATTTTGGCAGATCGCAGGATCCGCCCTGACACTGTTTTATAAGAAGCGCCGTTTACATTGATCGTAATGGAATGCTCTTTATTCGGATCGATGTTCACCAGTGAAATATGTGTGACACCGTCTTTGTCTTTTGAAGCCGATGCGTTAATGGCCTTCAATGATTCTTTCTCATGAACATAGTCCTGGCTCGTGACCTGTAGTGGCAGCATCAGTGCATCATGGTGGACGTTGTACATTTCCATTACGTGATACGTTGGTGTAAGGATCATCTTTTCTCCTTCCGTTAGGATCACTGCCTGCAATACGTTGATGATCTGTGCCAGGTTGGCCATCTTCACACGGTCTGCATGGTTATTGAAGATGTTGAGATTGCTTCCTGCGATCATCGCATCACGCATGGTATTCTGCTGGTAAAGAAATGCCGGGTTAGTGCCTGGTTCCACTTCATACCATCCGCCCCATTCGTCCACCGCTAACGCCTTTTTCTTTTCCGGATCATACTTGTCCATGACCGCACTGTGTTTGGTGATCAGTTCTTCCATCAGTAAAGCACGCTGCATGGTGATGAAATATTCTTTCTCGCTGAAGTTGGTGGCAGGTCCTTTTTTGCCCCAGTCGATCACGCTGTAATGGTGCAGGCCCAGCGCGTCAAACATGGAGGCAGGGAGATTCTTCATCAGCACTTCCGTCCAGTGATAATCGTCGTCACTGGCGCCGCTGGCGATGCGATAAAGTTTATCGCTATTATTCCAATCAGTCATGAATGTGGCATACTGGCGGTAAATATTTGCATAGTGTTCAGCGGTCATGTTGCCGCCGCAACCCCAGGCTTCATTGCCCAATCCCCAGAATCCTACTTTCCAGGGTATGGTGCGTCCGCTTGCCTGACGCAGATCGGTCATAGGGCTGCTGCCGTTTGGATGTGTGGTGTATTTGATCCAGTCGCTCAGTTCACCGGGTGTTCCGCTTCCGACGTTTCCGCTGAGATAAGCTTCGGCACCCAACTCTTCGCAGAGGTTCAGGAATTCATTTGTACCGAAGCTGTTATCTTCTTTGGTGTTTCCCCACCAGACGTTCAGCATGCTGGGGCGGTTGGCTTTTGGACCAACACCGTCTTTCCAGTGATAGGTATCAGCGAAGCATCCGCCGGGCCATCTTAGGACAGGGACTTTCATTTTTTTGAGTGCAGCGAGCACATCCAGGCGGATGCCGTTCTTATTGGGGATCGTTGTGTTGCTGTCTCCGATGTATAATCCATCATAGATGCATCTGCCGAGGTGTTCGGAGAAATGGCCATAGATGTTTTTGTTGATCGTGTCTTTTGCTTCCGCGACATTGATCGTGATCGTGTTTGCGTTCTCTTTGCCGGCACAACTTGCCAGGAAGATGAGCAATGGCAGGAAAGGGAATTTTTTTAGCTTCATTGTTATTGTTTTAAAGGAGCGAGATTCGATTTTATGTGATTGGCGTATGTTCCCGCGGATTACGCAGATTTACGCTTACTATATCTGAAGTTATGTGCAGTTAATGAGCTTTCTTTCTGTTTTATAGCGCGGATGACGCGGATCGGTCGTTTCTTTTAAAGCGATCTGCGAGATCTGCGCTACACTAACAATAATTGCTTCAAAATATATAAGCAACTCTCTGATAAAGTAAGAGAAAATCAACGTAATCACCGGGAACCTACGCCTATCGATCCTGACGGCTTTGCTGATCATTTCTTCGCCTGTTTAAGCCCCACCACACTATAAAAAGCCGGTTTAGGTTGAAGCTGGCGATCGAACAATAAAGGGTAGTTTGTTCTTCCCCTGACAGGCCATCCATTCAGCCAGCTTTGCCCGTCGTGTACTCCCCAGAATGTCACTCTCGTGATCTTGTCTTTATGTTTCAGGAAAAGTTTGAACAGTTGCTCATAGTCGCTGGCCAGTTGTTGCTGTACGCTATCAGGTAATCCGTTCGCATAAGGATTGAGTGATGGATCTTCTTTCATTCGCTGGCTGATATCAGCGCCGGAAAAATTACGCGGCAATACTTCAATATCCAGTTCGGTGAACATTACTTTCAATCCGAGTGCGGCGTATTGCAGGAGGCTCTCTTCGATCTCTTTGAAAGGAACTTTTCCTGCATGCCAGTGTCCCTGTATTCCTACGCCATCAATCCTTACACCAGCGTCTTTTACTTTTTTGACGAGTGCCAGGCAGCCAGCTCTTTTCTTTGGTTGCTCATTATTGTAATCGTTGTAGTATAATTCAGCAGTAGGCGTGGCGGCCTGTGCAAGGCGGAATGCTTCGGTGACAAAATCGTCTCCCAATTTGGAAAGGAAGATCGATTTGCGCATGGTGCCATCTTCGTTCAATGCTTCGTTCACTACATCCCAGGAGAATACTTTGCCTTCATATCGGGTAGCTACTGTGGTTATATGATTTTTGAAGAATGTTTTGAACGAATCAACATCCTGGATCCTTCTCGCGAATGCCGGCAATTGACTGTGCCAGATGAGCGCGTGTGCATTGATCCTGATATTATTCTTCTTTCCATATTCCACCAGCTTATCAGCAAGCGTGAAATTATAAACATCCCATTGCGGATGAAGCTCCTCGGCTTTCATGATGTTCTCCGGGGTAACCATGTTGAACTGCTCTTTGATAAACGCATTTACCTTTGGGTCGCGCTCTTCGATCTGCGGTGTATTCATAGCTGTCCCTATCCCGAAATCTTTTTTGAATACTTCTTTCAATGAGGCAATATTACCGGACGATGGAGTTGGTTCCGGAATGATCGTATTTGTTTTACTGGCAGTACAGGAAGTCAGGAGAGCCATACCTGCAATCAGAAAAGTGTTTTTAGTTGTCATGCTATTGATGTGTGTTATGTGTGTAGATAAAATGAAGGTTGGGGAGACAGGTGTTATTCAAACTTTATCCAGTCGGTGTCCACCTTTCCTGAGCCCTTTAATTGCATTACGAGATGTTGTATTCCTGATGGAGGCCTGGAAATGTTTTTACTGATCTCTTTCCATTCATTCCCTGCCGGTATGTTGATCTCTGCGATCACAGGACCATTGCTACTGCCCGAGCGAATGACGATAGTTCCGGCCGTCGCTGCCTTTGCTTTAATGATCAGTTTTTTTACAGGCTTTGTGAATTGTACGGTGTTGTATTTGAACCAGGCGTTTGGTTGATCGAGGATGGCCATCCATCCGGCGAACTTATTGGCCGTGTCAAGGAACGCGATGGTTGCACCTTCAGCACTTTTCTCACTGTAACGATCGATCTGGATCTGGCTGTTAGCCTGGGTAATGCCGATGCCGCGCAAAGTGGGTATCACTTTGCGGATAGTGCCGTCGTCATTGAATGAGAGACTGTCAGCCCGTATCGATCTCGCCTTGTCAAAAGAAGGAGAGTAGTCATTGTGATGATAAAACAAATACCATTGCTCTTTGAAGGGAAGAATGGAATGATGGTTGGTCCAGCAGCCGGTTGGAGATTCATCCATGATGACGCCGGAAAATTTGAATGGTCCCAGCGGGTTATTGCCTATCGCATATTCCAGTCTTTCTATCTTGTTCTCTACATGCGGATAGGTCATATAGTAAATACCGTTCCGTTCAAACAGGAACGGTCCTTCTTTCAATCCTTTTGTGGGCAGCTCGCCGAGAGTCTTTACTTCGCCATCCAGTTCCAGCATATTGTCTTTGAGTTTGGCACCGAAGATGTCTCCCTGCGACCAGTACAGGTAGGCCTGTCCGTCCTTATCAATAAAAACGTTCGGGTCAATTCCTTTCACGCCTTTTATCGGTGATGGTTGTGCTGTATAAGGTCCTTCAGGGTGAGAAGCAACAGCAACGCCGATATTGAAGCCGCGTCCGTATGCAACCGTGTCTGCTGCTGATGTTGGAAAGTAGAAATAGTATTTACCGTTGCGATAAATGCAATCAGGTGCCCACATACTGTAGCTGTTGGGTCTGACCCAGGGCACTTCGTTCTGCGTAACGATCATGCCGTGGTCAGTCCATTCGGTTAAATTGTCTGAAGAGAATACATGATAATCTTCCATGCAGAACCAGCCGGGTCTTCCTTTTCCTTCCCGGGCAAGTATATCATGCGAGGGAAATACATAGATCCTGTCTCCGAATACACGGGCGGTAGGATCTGCTGTAAACTGGTCGCGTATCAGCGGGTTTTGGGCCTGTACATCGCAACAGGAGAGAAATATGCAGCCGGAGATGATTGAAAGTTTGAAACTTGACATGAGCATTGGTTTGTGATAGTTTTAGTTCAGTCAACGATCAGTTATTTTACTTTGTCGACGCCTTTTGTGGTCTGCACGATCTTTTGAATCGTTCCATCCGCATTGTAATGCATGTACTCAATGCAGATCGACCGCCTGTAACTGCCGCCGGTCGGCAATGCGCCGTTATGGTAGAAATAGTAGGATTTGCCTTTGTAATCGATCACGCCCGGGTGAGTGGTAAAGCTGTTGGGTGAATTCTCCTGGATGATGCCGCGATAGGTCCACGGGCCGGTAGCGCTTGGCGCGGTGCAATATTCCGTCATCTCCGGTTTCGTACCCGCACCTGCATACAAAAGGTAATAGATGCCATTGCGTTTGTACAGCCATGGTCCTTCAATGTAATGTTCCGGTTTGAATGTTTTGATCGTATCAGCCAGTTCGGTCATGTTCTGTTTCAGCTTAACGTATTTGCAGCTTCCGTTTCCCCAATACATATAGGCCTGTCCATCGTCGTCTACGAACACGGTGGGGTCAATATCATCCCATCCGTGTTTCATGTCAGTGGTCATTTCGTTTGTGATCAGTGCTTTTCCGATGGCGTCAACGAATGGACCAGTGGGTCTGTCCGATACAGCCACGCCAATCGCTGCCCCGCCGCCGCTGGTGCTGTCTTTCTTGTGGAAAGTGGATACGAACCAATAGAACTTTCCATTTCGTTCTACGCATTGTGCGGCATAGGCATCACCAGTGGCCCAGGAAAAGGTTTTGGTGGAAAGGAGAGGGCCATGATTTTTCCAGTTCTTCATATCAGTTGTGGAGAAAACATACCAGTCAGGCATTTTATAGTTGGTGGCTTTCTCGGATGCGGTATCATGACTGGTATACAGATACAAGGTGTCACGATAAACCAGCGGTGCCGGATCTGCGGTGAATACATCGGAGATGATCGGGTTTTGCGCGCTGGCTGATGTTGCCAGCAAGATGGCGAATAACAGGTTGCGATATTTCATTTTATATTTATTTCATTACTGGCGTTACTATTCAAACGCGGACCATTGACGTATTTAGATCACTTCTACATGGGCAAAGTCAAGTCATTGGCGTTTTAATATTTGATGATCTGTTCTGTCCAGGTAGGTCCGTTTATATAGAACCGACCATCTTTATAGTAGACAGGTTCGAATCCCATCTGCGGTGTTTTTTCCCAGGATAAAAATGTTTGACTATAGGGATAGGGGCGCTTTTCGTACATAAAGTAATGGCAGGAGCTCCAGAGCTGGCCATCCGGGCCTTTGAATAAGGCATTGTGACCTGTTTCCTGGTAGGGATCTTCTGTATCCTGGAATTGAAGATGAGCGTAGCCTCCCTGTTGCGCCAGCTCCGGGCGATAACCTTTTTTACGGGTGCCGAAGATTGGTTCGCGTGATACAAGCTCCCACGGACCCAGGGGTGTTGTTGATTTTAACAGGCCCACTTCATATCCTCTAGTCCAGGTGGAAAAGAACATGAAATAGTTGCCCTCTTTTTTGATCACAAATGGACCTTCTATTCCACCGACCATCCATTCGGGATAGCCGGGTTGTTTTTTATCGAGAAACTTTTCAATAGGCGTGGTGAGTTTGCCGGAAGGAAGATCAATCTTTGCCTGGAATAAACCGTTGCCACTGCAATAGAGATAGGTTTGTCCGTCTTCATCTTCAAACAGCGTTGCGTCGTTGTTATATTGCGGCATTAACGGACCATTCACGAGTTGGTAAGGGCCTGTTATTTTATCTGCGGAGAATAACCAAACACTGTGCGTTTTCATTCCCTTGGGATCATCTTTGGTGACTTTACCACTGTTTACCGTCATCCAGTATTTATTTTGAATGAAGTGGATCTCCGGCGCCCAGAATCTTCCGTTATAGGGGCAATCAGCTGGAAGTTTGGATGCATCGATCAACCAGGAATGTTGTTTCCAATTGATCAGGTCATCGGATACGAGCATTCGTACACCGGGATTGGGACCTGTCCATACTGGTTCTGAAGTGCCTACGCAATACCATCGATCATCCGCTTTGATGATAAAATGATCGCGCATCGAGATCGCGGAATCGCGGGTGATCGGATTGGTGTAACGGAATTCACGAGTGGATGAATTCCTGGCAGCTCCGTTCGCTTGTGAATAACCATTCACGATTGCTGTTGAAAGTATAAGGATTATGCTGAGTTGTCTGAACATACATTGATTTTGAAAAGTGGGGTGGTTCCCGCAGATTCCGCGGATTTTTATACAACGAACGTTACACCTTCATTAGATCATCGAATAGATTGATAGTTGGTTTCGCAGATGATCCGCTGCTATCATTAGCCATCTGCGTAATCTGTGCAACCGGATCAAAGCTTTTCCCTTCATTGAAATACTCTTCAATAATAGTTATGACAAAATCTGCGCAATCTGCGGGAACCCTACGCAGACCTGTCAATGTACCTCATCAGTAATCATCCGTTCTGAAAGGCGCGGCCGGCAAACCCTCCTTGTTATACAGGTTCGCACCTTTGGGGTCATCCGCCCACGCATAACGCACAGCAACAGGCTGAACAATGCTTTCAGACCAAACCACCACTTTGTTGTTCTGAATGCTCGCTTTGGCCCATACGAATTTTTTATCCGCACCAGCAATAGCGAAATAATGAAGGCTGTCTCCTTTCGAAATCAAGCCGCCGCCAGTATTGTCGAACGACAGAATGATCTTATTGCCTTCTGCTCTCATTGATTGATAAACTGGTCCGGCATAGACGATCTTTTTATCATGATATGCCACTCTCTGCGCCGCCAGAGAAAGCCTGTAGCCCAGATCTTTTTTATTGAGCGGGTGGATATCATTCCATTCTCCAATATCGATGGCAACGGCCATTCCTGTGTTAGGTAAAGCAAGTGCCGCAGTTTGTGCTTCCCTGAATCTTGCCCAACCGCCATCAGAAGGTTCGTTCACCGGTGCATTGAAATTGGGAAGTTGTACAAACAGGAAGGGAAAGTTGCCTTGCTGCCAGCTTTCGCGCCAGGAGTTGATCAGTGCAGTGAACAATGAACGTTGCTGAATGTGCCTTCCAATGTTTGATTCGCCCTGGTACCATAGAGCTCCTTTGATCGTATAGGGAAGGAGTGGAGCGAGCATCGCGTTATAGAGGCCCGTCGATTTCCATTGAATGAAAGAAGATCCGATGAGGTTCTCCATTTTTACTCCCAACTTATATTTCCAGGTGCCGCTGAGATCGATCGTTTGATCACCTGATATGAGCGCATATTGTTTGTCTCCGATGAAACCTCCTCGTCCTGAAGGACAAACCACCCGGACCGTGATCGAGTTCTTGCCGGCTTTCAACAGGCCTGCCGGAACGGTATAGTTACGTGGAATGTATTGAGAACCCATTCCACCGACATATTTTCCATTGATGAAGGTAGAGTCAGCTTCAACGATATTGCCAAGCACGAGCTTCGCCGTTTTCCCTTCTGATGAAGGGGGCATAGTGAAATCTCTTTTGAGCCATACTACGCCCGTGATATTACCGAGCTTCGTGGTTTCCCAACGGGCAGGCATTTTTATTTCGTCCCATGTGCTGGTGTTATGATCAGTCTTGTTCCATGGACCGATAGGATCAGCATAGGCGGCATCATTTTCTCTTGCACGTTTATTCCATTCGGAGATGCGCTGCCGGTCGCTGGCTTCTGTCTGTATTATATTGTTCGTATCCTTAAAATGCAACGCTTCGGCATGGAGTTCCGGAAAAGGTTTCAATGCTTGTTCGCTCATCCATGATTCTGTTCTTGATCCGCCCAGTGTGGAGTTGATCAATCCGATGGGTACTTTATATTTTGCATAGAGATCGCGGGCGAAATAATATCCCGCAGCCGTGAATTTCAGCACGCTGTTCGGGTCTGCACTGATCCATGAGCCGGAGGAGAGATCATCCATCTGCCGGGAAAAGAGGTGCTTTTTGGGAACGGCAAACTGACGGATGAATTTGTTTTCAGATGAAGCAATATCATCCGGGTATTTAGATTGCACGCCGCTCATGGCCATTTCCATGTTCGATTGTCCCGAGCAGATCCATACATCACCGATCAGTATATCTTTCAACTTGATCATGTTGCTTCCGCTGATCTGCATTTCGTAAGGCCCGCCGGCTTTAAGACTGGTCAGCAGGATCTGCCACTTACCATCGGTTGCGGTTGTTGCGTAGTGTGTTTTATTCAGAAAGGTGACACTGATCTTTTCTCCGGGAGCAGCCCATCCCCAGATGCGTGTGCGGGCATCGCGTTGCAATACCATGCCATCACTGATCAGTTTCGGTAAACGGACCTCTGCAAAAGAAGCCAGGTTGAACAGCAGTAAAAAAATAAGCGGTACTACACGAGTCAGCATAGATAAAGAAGTCTTTTCTGGTAAATAATTGTCATTTTGACTAATAAGTATACGTTGCTAAAAAAACTGCGCTTCAAACCTGGAAGGATCCGAAGCAGCAGTCTTTGTTCCTGATCACTTGAATAACAGCTGTGCGAAATTGTACAGGTTGTTGCGCCAGACCGGCCATGTATGGCCACCGGGATATTCGCTGTAACTGTATTTGATATTCATCTCATCGAATTTGCTCAGCATGATCTTGCAATTGGCATGAGCGATATCTTCTTTACCGCCCATCGCTATCCAGAAGTTTTTCAGATCCTTATTGATCGTTGCTGCATTTGTTTTCATGTAGGCATATTGTGGATCGGACAGCGCAGGTTGATTTGCCCACCAGCCGGAGCTGAATACACCGAGGCTTGAAAACATCGGCGTGTTCTTAATACCTGCATACAGGGTTTGCAATCCGCCCATGGATAAACCAGCCAATGCGCGGCTTCCGGCATCTGTCGCCAAGCGGTAGTTTTTTTCTACAAAAGGAATGACGCTTTGCTTCAATTCGTTTTCGAACATCCGCAGCGATTGTTCGCCAAAACCGGCGATGCCACCGCTGCCGAAATTGCCGTCCATCATTACGATCAGCATAGGCTTTGCTTTTTTCTCCGCGATCAGGTTGTCGAGAATGATATCAGTTTTTCCCTGTGTGGACCAGCCTCTTTCATCTTCACCACCGCCATGGAGTAAATACAATACAGGAAATTTATCCTGTCTGTTCTCGTCGTACCCCGGAGGAGTATAGATATACATCTGCCTCCATGAACGGGTGCTGTTTGAAAAATATTTCTTAATGCGGACATCACCGTGCGGCACATCTTTTAATGCATAGATGCTATCACCTTTGAAGGGGATCTCAATGCCACTGGCCATGCGGCTCATGCCATAAAAGGTTTCGCTGGAAGGATCTGCTACTGCTACACCGTCGATCAACAGGGAATAGTAATGAAATCCTTCGGAGATGGAGTCGGTCACGCCAACCCAGTATCCTCCAGTATCCTTTGCCAGGTCATATTTCTTGCCCAGATCGATCTGTACCCGTTGTGCTTCCGGTGCTTTTACGCGGAATGCCACGCGGCTGTCATTGAGTACCTGCGGGTATTTGGCTGAGCGGATGTTGGAGGTGGCAGGTGTTCCCAAAATGGAGTACTTGCTATACTTGCTTTTGTCAACTGGTTTGAACAGGAACTGCGAGAACATGTACAATCCGTTCTTCCATACTTTAAAATCATGAACGCCTGGTTCAAGATAATAGATATGCGGAACGTTGTGCAGTACAAGATAATCGTGTGTGCGCTTGCTGTTGATAAGCAGTCCGTCATTATCACCACAGGAGATCCAAAGCAGGTTCAATTTGTCGATTGCCGCTGCGGGATCAGGCAGTAGTTCTTTCGGAGGTTTTGTATTGGGTGCTGAAGAAAAGCCGCCCACCCAAGCGAATTTATCAAGGTTGCCTAATCCGAAGTTGAGCGATTGGCCACCGCCCATAGACAAGCCAGCAATGGCACGGTGTTCTCTGTCTTTCAATACGGGAAATTTTTTCTCGATAAAAGGGATGAGGTCATTGAGCAGGTCCTGCTCAAATGTTGCAAAGGCCTGTACTTTGTCAGGTGCCATGATGTTCCCTGTCGCACGGTCATCTTTCATGGCCCTGCCATTCGGCAATACAACGATCATGGGTTCCAGTTTCCCCTGTGCGTAAAGATTATCCAGGATCACCTGTGGCTTTCCGCCATTGAGCCATTCTTTTTCATCACCACCGATGCCATGCAGCAGATAAAGTACAGGATACTTTTTTTTCTTTGAGAAGCCCGGCGGCGTGTAGACTAAAGTTTTGCGGGTACCTCCAACGGTTTTGGATGAATAGCTGAGTGTGTCAATGGTTCCATGAGGAATGTCGGCCTGCGGTGTATCAAATCCTTTAGGCGCCTGCATTTCTGTTGGCTGGCTGTATGCCGCAACGGAGAAAAGTGATAGCAGGATGGCGGAACAGATCGGTTTCATGTATCGGTTTTATACTGTTGGTTAACTAATATTATTTGGTAGCTGGTTTGATCAATTGATATTTTCCGCTCAGGTGCATCAGGCTGAAGACATACATGAGGCCGTCATAGTAAGGATCGAAATAGCCATCTTCATACGGTTCCAGCTTTGCATTCCAGATGGCTTTGACAAAGTCGTCACTGCTTTTGTCTTTATTGATCAATGCGGTAGTTGCTGCGGTGGAAACGAGTCCAATGGAATGGCGCAGTTTTTTTACGGGACCTGCCTGAAGGATGAACTCGGGTTTGGTTCCATCAAGATTGAACTGGTCGTCATAGTTATCCAGTCCTTTCGACCGCAGGAATGCCTGGAATTTTTTTGCATAATCTTCCTGCCATTGCTTATCTTTTTTGAACCAGACATAATCCATCGCGATATTCATAGGGACACGCCATGAATCATACCTGAAACCGGGCGGCATCCAGCGAGTGGGATGCGGTGCGCCGGAAAATTCTGTATAGTCTGAATTGAGTGCGGTTACCGGATGGCAGGCACGCTGAAGAAAGGCCCGCGAGGTATCGGCACAATCTTTATAAAATTGTTCATGTCCATCTTTCGCATACATCGCCCATACTTCATAGAAGGCGGGAAGGTGATAGGAAGGATCGGTCCAGTTATAATTATTTCCTTCGGGTACAAAAGTGATCTGCTTATGTTCGGTGTTGATGAGGTGGTAGATATTGCCGGTGCCATCTTTCTTCCACATTGCGTCGAGGATCCTTCTGGCTTCATTATAGTAATGAATTCCGGTATTGTTTCCCCACTTGTTCGCAGCAAATAGCAGACTGGTGATATAATACAGTTCACCGTCAGATGCGGAACCTTCGGAATTCTTCTTCATGGTTTGCGTGTTAATGCTCCACGCAAAGTATCCTTCCCGGGGCCCTTCCTGGTGCTGCAGGTATTTTTTTGACCAGCGCCAGACGCGGTCGAACATCTCTTTTTTATCAAGTTGGACGGCGATCATCATTCCGTATGAAAGGCCTTCCGTTCTGGCATCTTTATTTTTCAGATCAGAGAGGAAGGCCATCGAATCACCCACTTCGAAGTAGATCTTTTCCGGACCTTCAAATACATCGTGGAATGCTTTATTCAGTTTGTTGTCTATTGCCTGCTGCGTGTAGCCTTTTTGTTTGAACAGGTTAGGGTATTGATCCGTGAATGCCGCAGCGCGTGAGTCTTTGCCTTTTTGTGCCAGAACACCTACGGGGAGAAAGCAACCCAATAGCAGTGATACGACAATTGGCAGGAGTGTCTTTTTCCTGTAAAAAGTAAGAGATGAACAACGAACAGAGGACATGGCAGGCGATTTCGTTAAAGCGTTTAATTTCCACTCACTGCACAGATGCGGGCCGCAAAATGCTATAAGTAATGCAATCGATTTCAAATCTATTATTTTGTTTTCTATCGGCAAATTTTATTCTTGAACAATGTGCTGATTTGCTGCGGAATCGATAAAATCCTGCGGGATGGGACGGCCTGAAATACATTAGCAGGTAGTGTTTAACTGTAAATGAAGTTTAATAAATTGATTTACAGGAAAATATTTGACCGGGGATTGAAATGAAATGCTCCAATACTGATCACGGTCTGTTGTAGCCAGTATTATATATAATATGTTCGGTCAAAAGAAAAATGATGGGAACCTTCCGGCGAAAACGCCATTTTTGGCATAATTTATTTAAATCGATTGCATTTTAATCAATCTTGTTTATTTTAGCTTTTCAGACCTAACGGTGAGCAACCATATGTAATGCAGGAATAAGCGACAGATCTGAACATTTGTTCCATCATTTTAAACATTCATACTACCCACCGCAAACGGTCAACTTTAGCTTTGCGCAACCAAAACATCAATTCAAAACATTTATGTCTCACCCTCATTTGCAGTTTTTTATAGATACGGCGAACTTATCAGAGATACAGGAAGCTTTCGACCTCGGTATTTTAGATGGTGTAACTACCAACCCTTCTTTGATGGCGAGGGAGAAAGTTGTCGGGAAAGAAGCTGTACTGAACCATTATATAACGATATGCAATATGGTCGATGGTGATATCAGTGCAGAGGTCTTATCGACGGATTTCGATGGTATCATTGAAGAAGGAAAAGAGCTGGCTGCCCTGCATCCGAATATAGTGGTGAAGGTTCCGATGATCAAAGATGGGATCAAGGCGATCAAATGGTTTACCAATAACGGCATCAAGACGAATTGTACCCTGGTCTTCTCTGCCGGACAGGCCATTCTCGCCGCAAAAGCGGGTGCTACTTATGTATCACCTTTCATTGGCCGCATCGATGATTCAGGTTGGGACGGTATTGACCTGATCAGGCAGATCTCGCATATTTATACGGTGCAGGGAATGCAGACCAAGATCCTGGCAGCTTCGATCCGTACAGGAAATCATATCATCGCCTGCGCGGAAGCAGGTGCACATGTTTGCACATCTCCGCTGTCCTCCATACTTGCCTTATTAAAACATCCGCTCACGGATATCGGCCTTGCAAAATTTGTAGAGGATGCGAAGAAAATGAGCAATTGATCATCTTTCAATTATTGATTTTATCAAAATGCAATCGACAAGTTATACTTACCTGACCAATATTGCCGGTCAGGTCAGACGCGATATTGTTCGCATGGTACATGGATGCCAGAGCGGGCATCCGGGCGGATCATTGGGATGTACAGATTACCTCGTGGCTCTTTACTTCCAGATCATGAAACACGATCCTTCGTTCAACATGAATGGAAGAGGTGAGGATCTGTTCTTCTTATCCAATGGCCATATCTCTCCTGTTTTCTATAGTGTGCTGGCAAGAGCAGGATACTTCCCAGTTAAAGAACTGGCGACTTTCCGTAAACTGGATTCGCGTTTGCAGGGGCATCCGACAACACACGAAGGATTGCCTGGTGTAAGGATCTCCTCCGGTTCGCTTGGACAGGGTTTGTCTGTAGCCATTGGCGCTGCACAGACCAAGAAACTGAAAGGAGATAACAGCCTGATCTATTCACTGCATGGCGATGGAGAACTGCAGGAAGGACAGATCTGGGAAGCAGCCATGTATGCTGCGCACAACAAAGTGGATAATCTTATTGCGGCCATTGACGTGAATGGACAGCAGATAGATGGTCCAACGGAGAAGGTGCTTTCACTGGGTGATCTGAAAGCAAAATGGCTTGCATTCGGATGGAAAGTATTTGAGGTGAATGGAAATGAGATGCCCGAGATCATCCGTGTACTGGAGCTTGCAAAAGAAAGCGCGTTCAAAGGTGTGCCGATCATGCTGCTGATGCAAACCAATATGGGACATGGGGTCGACTTTATGATGGGCTCGCACAAATGGCATGGCGTTGCTCCCAATGATGAACAACTTGAACTTGCATTAAAGCAATTGAACAGTACACTTGAAGATTATTAACACAACATGAAGAAGTATACATTCACGGAAAAGAAAGACACGCGTTCCGGCTTTGGTGCCGGATTGCTGGAAGCCGGAAGAAGGAATCCGGATGTGGTGGCCTTGTGTGCCGATCTTGTCGGTTCACTGAAGATGGAAGCTTTTATAAAAGAATTTCCTGAACGCTTTTTCCAGATAGGCATCGCGGAAGCGAATATGATGGGAATTGCTGCAGGGATGACGATCGGTGGCGCTATTCCCTATACAGGAACCTTCGCCAATTTTTCCACGGGCAGGGTATATGATCAGATCCGTCAAAGCATCGCTTACAGTGACAAGAATGTAAAGATCTGTGCTTCTCATGCGGGCCTGACTTTGGGAGAAGATGGCGCAACGCACCAGATCCTGGAAGATATCGGGCTGATGAAAATGTTGCCGGGGATGACGGTGATCAATCCGTGTGATTATAACCAGACGAAAGCTGCAACCATTGCCATCGCCGAACATCATGGGCCGGTTTACCTCAGATTCGGCAGGCCGGTTGTTCCTGTTTTTACACCGGCAGATCAGCCATTCGAGATCGGTAAAGCCTGGACAGTGAATGAAGGAGAAGATGTAACGATCTTCGCAACGGGGCACCTGGTATGGGAAGCGATACAAGCTGGGGAAGAGCTGGAGAAGATGGGCATCAGTGCAGAGATCATCAACATACATACAATAAAACCTTTGGACGTAGAATCAGTACTGCGCTCTGTTGCGAAAACCCGGTGTGTGGTAAGTGCGGAAGAACACAATCGCCTCGGCGGACTGGGTGACAGCATTGCGCAGGTATTGATACAACATGATCCTGTGCCGATGGAATATGTGGCCGTGAACGATCAATTCGGCCAAAGCGGTACGCCTGCCCAACTGATGAAGAAGTATGGCCTGGATGCAGAACATATCGTCAAGGCCGTACAGCGGGTTCTGCTCCGGAAAAAAAGTACAGTAACAAGCCTGGTATAATTGGTCGGCCGTTTTATCCTATTAAAAAATCAAACGGAACAGCAGTTTAATGTGACTGCCGATACATTTTTTGCCACATGAAGAGTGCACCATGCAGCTCGAGTGGTGTTTTAACCGTTAATATTCGACAGGCAGTCGACAAAAGGGAGAAGTGTCTACTTTTCCCTTTCTTTATTTGCGGTGTAGGTTCCCGCAGATTATAAGACACTGGTCAATGTAGAATAAAGGTGGCTAACGGTTAGATTATGTTGGCTTGCGTAAGGCCCCCTCTAAATCTCCCCTGAATGGCTGTCGTGTACCCACATTTTCCTTTTATATGACCGAATAATTTCTTGATAGCTTGATGGCGCAAAGGAACGCGGCGGACGCGGCGATACGCCATTCAAATACTTATGGGTACACGGTAGCCTGAAGGGGGAGATTTAGAGGGGGCCTTACGTCAATTAATAGTAAGAGTGTAGTATAGCATTTCTTCGTCATTGCATTACTTCAGGAGAAACCAGGACATAATCATATTTTTCGATCACCGCATAGGCATCCCTGCTAAGGGAATTGTCGTAGTTTAGCCTGGTTCGCAACGAACGGATATCCACCAGTACCCATTTGGACTGATCATATAAACCGGAAAATACTTTTGGATTTTCATTGTTTTCGCAATAGAAGTCATCAATCAGCTGGCCTTTTTCTGTAGTATATCTTACCATGATGTAAACATTGGTAAAGTTTCGCCCGCTTCTTTGTGCCAGTTCATAAACCGCATTTCCTATATCGTACACGTTGGTTTGCAGATTGATGCCTTTCGCCAGATGATTGCTGCCCATTTTGAAAAAGACCTTACTGTTTGGAGACTTATTATAGTAGCGGAAGAAATTCTTTTTCATCAGCATAGCCCTGCCTTCATTATCGCCATCGCGATAGATCTCTTTCGAGATCCTGATATCATCTAAGATCGATTTGAGTTTTTTGTGACGAATTGCATTCTTTAAACTGTCGATCAGCTTTGTGTCCGGATACCACCATCTAGCCAGTAAACTGTCAACTAACGGTTGAAAGCGCGTTCTGGTTTTTAGCGATTGAGCATCATAAACCTTTTTTATTCCGTAAGAGAAAGCCATTTGAAACTCCTGATCTATTCCCCAAATATCATACTTCAGTTTATCAGCTGCATGAAGTATCTGGGCATCTTCTTTAGTACGAAAGAAGGGTAAGGTCCCGATACCCGGATATCCTGCATTAAAGATCTTTTCCAGGGTGTTAGAAGGACTATTGGTGCGCGAGATCCTCATCAGCTCACTTGCAACGAATGGACTTGTTTCCACGCACAGTGTTCGATAACCGTGTTTGCTGGCAGCAGCCATCGCAAGGGCTGTAAGCCTGGAAAGAAGTGGGGAGTTGTGATATTCTCCCCAGGCTACGAATTCGTTTTTTTCGAACAAGCTTTTAAGCGTGTCCCAAGCGTTACCCGAAGGATTTTCATCATTGAACGTGAAATATTGCGTATGTGTCGAAATGCAATTGTTCAGTTTGTCCTGGTCGCTCAGCTTTTTCTTTGCCTGGGCAGAACTGCAAAAGGAAATAAACAGAAGCAGGGGGAATAGTAAATGTTTCATTTTAGTAGTTGGGTTGTGAATATGTTTTTGTTTTCGTGAACCTGGTGTGCTATCTGCTGATCTAAAATAATGGTACTGTTCAGCAGCTGGTCAAAAATCCGAATAGAGAGGGCCCCGGGGAAGTTTATTATCCCAAACTGTTCATCTATTACTCAAACTCAGGAATTCTGCAATTGCTTGCATTGGTATAATAGAAATCATCGTTTGGATAATGTTTTCCGTGTTTTGCATAATAAAAACATCCCAAAGTCATATCCCGCGATATATTTGATCTGCAAAATCACCGGGTTGATGAAAAAGAACAGACTGCTTTTATATTATTTACTGGCGTGGGCCTTGCTTGTCGCGTATCTCTATACAGACAATGTGGCCAACAGGAGAGGCTCTCAGCCCTATGTTTGGTCAAACCTTTGCGCAAGTTTTATCGAGTTCAGTTTCTGTTTTTTTATCGTTTATCCATACCTGTTGCGCCGGAAAAAGATCCATCTTTTTGTCCTGGGGTTGATCGCTGCAGATGCGTTATTTGTTGGATCGAGATATCTGATCGAGGAAGTGATCTATTTGTGGACACTGGGATATGGGAACTATGATCCTGGCGTAAAGATGCTTCATTATATCGGCGACAACTGGTGGAGGGCGTTGAAACCAATCATTTTTAGTTTTATGGCCTGGGCATTGGTGGAGACATTGAAAAGAGAACGCGAAACGGAACAACTGAAGAAGGAAAGGATCCAGGCGGAGTTATTGTTTCTCAAAACGCAGATCAATCCACACTTCCTTTATAATACACTCAATTATATGTATGCAATGGCTTACCCGGTTTCGGATGCATTAGCGCAGGCCATTGTAAAGCTGTCCAACCTGATGCGCTATATGCTGCACAACAGCGTGGATGGTATGATTGACCTGCAGTTGGAAATTGATTATCTTCATAACTACATCGGGATCTACAAACTGCGTTTCCAGGAAAGTTTTTTTGTTGATTTCAGGGTGGAAGGGACGTTCGCTGGTAAACGGGTCGCTTCGCTTATGCTGATCCCTTTTGTGGAGAATGCATTCAAGCATGGGGTAGTGGATGATGCCGGAAAGCCTGTGACGATATTCATCAATGCCAATAACGGAAGCTTGTTCTTTAGCGTGACCAACTATATCAGTTTTGGAGATAAAGATAGTTCCGGCGGGATCGGCCTGGCGAATATCAGGCGTCGCCTGGAGCTTATTTATCCCAATGCACATGAACTGCATATTGATCAGGATGACCAGTTATATAAAGCAACGCTGAAGATCCTACTTGACTAGTCTATAATATTTACTTTCTACACTTCTTACTATGATTCGTTGCCTCGCAGTTGATGATGAAGCCTACGCTACCAGGATGCTTGCTGATTTTATCGCAAAGGTTCCTTATTTGGAATTAGCCGGAGTATCGAACAATGCTATTGATGCGCTGGAGAGAGTCCGGGCAGGCGGCATCGACCTGGTCTTCCTCGATATCAGGATGCCACAGCTTTCCGGATTGGATTTTTTAAAGCTTTGCGGGAACAAATGCAAAGTGATCCTGACCACTGCTTATTCGGAATATGCACTGGAAGGATATGAGTTCAATGTGATCGATTATCTCTTAAAGCCTATTGCCTTCGAACGATTTTTTAAAGCGGCAGAGAAGGCGTTGGAGATCATCGAACCGGTTAGCGGTCATGTCAGGGTTATGCAGGAAAGCAACGTAAATTATCTTTTTGTAAAGGGGGAGAGCAAGAACAAGTTTATAAAGGTAAATTATGATGAGATCCTGTATGTTGAAGGACTAAAGAACTACGTTTCTATTTTTACTGCTTCGCAAAGAATAGTAACGTACCAGTCGCTCAGGGATCTGGAAGACGTGTTGCCTAAGGCATCATTCTGCCGCATTCATAAATCGTATATAGTTTCCTTAGATAAGGTCCGGATGGTAGATGGCTACCTGTTGTATATTGGCGAAAAGGGAATTCCTATTGGGAACAGTTACCGGGAGGAGTTTCTGAAATTGATCGGGAAGGGGTGAGTTGTATATATCCCATGATTGAAATCGTTGGATATGATTTGAGCAGTGTGCGCTGTAATTTGCTGAATATATGATGCCCGGTTTTGATTTCGTACAATGAGGGGATTGCGCATAGCCCACGATTTTAATCGTGGGTAAGGGATGTTCGATAGGGTCCTGTAGAAAAGATGCATGTTGCCCGAAGTGATGACGTGCCGGTTAGGGGCTATATTGAGTGTTAAAATGTATCCTTTCCAGTGTATTAAAACTTGATTTGACGATTTTGGAGCCCAGAGTTCCTTCTCATTGTAAATGAGACCCAACTTTTATTTCCATTTTCTTGAATGGATGCAATTCCGTCTTAATTTAGTTTCTTCGGATCTGAAAGGATTTGATGCACTACCCTCCATTATATAAGAAGGTTTGCAAAGGAGTATCCAGGTTCCCAACTTTATACCGATGATCCATGTCATTTCACATATTCCTGCCCCCATTTGTACAGTTCAGCAATACTTGGTTCCAGTTTTCTGCCTTTAGGTGTCAGCGTGTATTCTACAGTCGGCGGAACAGTAGGATAAACTTTCCGGGTAACGATGCCGTTTTGGGTCAGGTTCTTCAATTCTTTGACCAACATGCGGGTATTGATGCCGGGGATCATTCGCTCCAATTCACTGAATCTTCGAGTACCCGAAAACAATGCATAGATGATTGACATCGCCCATTTTCCGCCGATAACATCTAAAATCTCCTGTAATGCGCATTTTTCTGCAACTATCTCTACATTTTTATGTCTCATAACTAATTGATTACCTGCTTAACAGTACTTTGTGTTCTTACTTCACATTCGTGTAACTACTTTCAAATGTACAGTATTGGGTCTACTTTTGCGGCTTCATCTTCAAAATGACATTAATTATGACAATTTCATTAGCAAAACACGTTGCTCTGGTAACCGGAGGTACGAAAGGTATTGGTAAAGCCATCGCTGAGAAACTTAGAAAATGCGGAGCAAAAGTAGTGATTACCGCACGTAGTGCACCCGAAGAAACTGCTGAAGGGTTCCATTTCATTGCAGCCGATCACACGGTGCCGGAAAGTGCCGGGGATATCGCCCGTGAAATCATTGATACATACGGAAGGATCGATATAATCATTAACAACGCCGGTGCCAACCAAGGGCCAGGTGGCGGCTACAATACTCTTTCCGATGAACACTGGCAACGTGATTTTGATCTGAATTTTTTATCCGCCGTTCGAATGAACAAAGCGCTGTTACCTGTTATGATTTCCCAACACTCCGGCGTTATCATTCATATTTCTACGGGTGCTGCGGATAAACCTCTTTGGGATATGACCATGACCTATTCCGCGGCAAAAGCTGCGCTGAATACTTACAGCAAAGCCTTATCTAACGAACTTGGAGGGAAAGGTATTCGTGTCAATGTTGTTTCCCCGGGCGTTGTAAAAACACCGCTCATGATCGCTTTCCTGGAAAATATAGCTGCAGCATCAGGAATATCCCTGGAAGAAGCATTTAAAATGGTCACGCAAAAAGTGGATGTTCCGCTGGGAAGAATGTCGGAACCGGAAGAAGTCGCCGGTTTGGTTGCTTTCCTGGTTTCACCGGAAGCAAACTACATTACTGGTGTGAATTATCATGTGGACGGTGGTGCCTACCCAATTATTTAGTTTTACTCATCAAGAATGTTTTCAGCCGATGCAACGCATCGGCTGATCTGTTGGGTGACTGCTTATTATTTTTGATTGCGATTTTGTATTGGTTTGGTTCGATAACACCGATAGCATCAATAACTTCTTTTATTGCAAAAGCGCAGTACAAGTTCAACTTTCCATTACGTTCTACCACGATCATCAATCTACAAGCTGTACCACCACCTCGGCTACCACTTCTCTTTTAAC
This sequence comes from Terrimonas ginsenosidimutans, assembly GCF_022012415.1. GTDB lineage: Bacteria > Bacteroidota > Bacteroidia > Chitinophagales > Chitinophagaceae > Terrimonas_A > Terrimonas_A ginsenosidimutans. The sequence goes on along the minus strand of NZ_JAKLTR010000012.1, from coordinate 59,738 downwards.
TTCTTTCTTATCAAAAAAACGAGCAGTGATCCTATAGGTTTCACCACTCGTCAATGGCGGAGACATGGTAATCGTTGCTGCCAGATCTAGCGGCCCGGGTGTGATGATGCCATCTTTTGCGGTTGATTCCAGTAAATCAGGCACCTGGGCGATCGTTTTGCCAAGTTTATCCTTTAACGTAAGCTCGCAACCGGGATAGGCTTTACCGTCTGTAAGGGTGAAATTTTGTATACCGGAAGCAGATACGAGGAAGGTGGTCCCCATATGAACTACATTGCTGGTAAAAGGTATGTTCCTGACATCTACGAGTTGCACATCACGAACAGAACAATGCGTATAACGGTAAGTCAGGCCCGTTGCCAGGTCTTTATTTGCGCCTCCGCCGATGGAACACGCAGTAAGTATCAGCCAACTGGTAACAGCGGCTAATGAGATACGGGTTGACATCGCTTTGCAGGGATTGATGACAAAATATTAATTCAATAGATAAGCGCCATTTTCATCTTTCCGTAATTTACCAGGGCTGAATTTGGGGAACATTTTGCTGGCTAAGTAGAACGACAAAAAAGCCATGGGAATCAATATCAATAAACTTATGATCACTAAAATAGAATTATCCCATCTGGCAATCAATTGTACAATGCCCAACAGGGTTAAAAAGCCGCAAAATTTGTACATAGGCCCCATGTAATTAATGAATCCGTAAATGAATAGAGCCGGGAGCAAAATGCCTACCAGGCTAACAATAAACCCCAGGATCTCGCCTTCGCCCACCAGTGAAAATGCGCCTATTAAACGAAATAAAAGGGTGATCGCCAGCAACCCGATCAGTACATTGTTGTACAGTTTGTATTGTCTTCTGGTTTGTACCGAGGCGGTACCGGTGATAAGCAAGGCGAGATTTTTCTTATTGTCGAAGTGCCCTGAAAGTTCATCATAGATCTGTTGATCATTTTTACCTTCTGACCTCCTGTCGTCAATTATTTTTTTTGCAGTTTTCTGGTCCATCTTTTTTTCATTTGAAGAGTGAATGAATCTTGTTGGTATTATGTAATAAGGCGCAGCTTAGCAAGAGAACAACTTGCTAAGCCTGGCGTTTCATATTAGTGATGCTGTAAATTACTTTGTGTTCAAGCCGGTATGGGTACCTATGTTGCGAGCGACTTGTCTCAAGGGCTAACGGTAGGTTTGGTTGAGTAAGGAGCAACGAGTCAGTTTAATAAGAGGCATGTTTTACGGCATTTTTTTCACAAAAGCAGGCGCTCGAGTGACCGGAACATAACCTGGAAGCCAAAGAAGTGGGTGTATGCTGGATGAGATCCGGTGAACTGCTTTGGCTCTCGCTTACTTCCATCTGCCAGGATCGTTGTGCATTGTAGCTTCCAGAAAATCGTCCGTTACAGCTGTATGAAGCAAATTGTTTTATGGATCGCCGGCGCTCTTTCAACGATGTTCACATACGACCAATCTGGTGCATTCAGGGGTGCTTTGATTCAATGCTCCTGAACCACCAAGGGGAATCTGATATTGCGGAAAAGGAGAGGGCTATACCAAGATCAACTTACGGCGTATCCTCACGCGTTCTTCCGGAATTCATTATATGACCGACTGCCAGCGGGATCATCCGCAAACCGGTCAGTGGCCCTATGCCAATAACTTCTTCCTGTACTTCACGGCTCCATGAAATCCATCCGGTTAATGTGAAGTTTTGCCATTTTCGATTCCAGTGTAGTGGGTTTGATCTTCAATAATTCGGCGGCACCATTTTTTCCCCTGATACGACCTTTGGTTTGTTTGAGTGCTGCCTTGATATAGGCCCGTTCTGTTTCGCGTTGGGATTCGCGGATGCTCTCCATGGTGTGTACCGTAACATCCACGGGAGTTCTTATAATATCTGCCGACAGCTTTTTGGTCAGATCCAGTGGAGAATGACCATCGTTCAGCACAACAACCTGTTCAATTATATTTTCCAGTTCACGGATATTGCCGGGCCATTGATATCCATACAATTCGTCGGACATGGAAGTGGTAATGCCATGGAATGGTTTGTTGAACAACCTGCAGAATTTATGTGCAAAGTAGTCAGCCAGTGCCGGGATATCCGATCTTCGTTCCCGCAATGGGGGCAGCGTGATAGGGAACACGTTCAGCCGGTAATAAAGGTCCAGCCTGAAATTTCCTTCGCCAACTTCTTTTTCAAGATTCCGGTGTGTGGCGGTGATGATCCGCACATCCACTTTCACAGGAACATTGCCACCAACATATTCAAATTCCCTTTCCTGCAATACGCGCAATAGTTTTACCTGCATTGCCACCGGTAACTCGCCGATCTCATCCAGGAAGATGGTTCCTCCATTTGCCAATTCGAACTTGCCTTTTCTTTTTTCGATAGCACCGGTGAATGCGCCCTTTTCATGACCAAATAACTCCGACTCGATCAGGGTGGGCGGAATGGCGGCACAATTTACTTTGATGAACGGACCTTGAGACCGGGAGGATAGGGCGTGAATAAGCGCTGCCACTCTTTCCTTTCCTGTGCCGCTTTCACCCAACAATAAGGCCGACGTGGTATATGGCGCCACCTGTGCCGCGAGGTCCAGCGCTGTCAGCAACAGGTGATGGCTGCCGATGATATTGGCAAAAGCGCTGTTTGATGCGGTCTCACGTGGCGTCTTGTGAGCAGGGGAAGCATTGTGCGGTGATTTTCCTGAGGGAGCGTAATAGCGTGTTTGTTCTGTCAATTGTTCCAGTGAAGGCTTTAGTCTGTTCAGTAGTTCAATATGATCTTTGGTATATGCATGTGGTTGACGACTGTACAAGCTATAATGGATAGACAGACCATAACCCAGTGTGACAGGAAACACCAACACCGTGTTCTGACGGAAGTGATGGGCCATCATCCCTTGCAATGAAGGATTTATTTTTCGCTTGATCTCGGCTTCCAGATCACAGATGGCAGGAAGGACGGGAGCACAGTTGTCTTTGGCAATAATTGCCAGTTGTTTTTTGCTATGACCGGTGATCGTTTCCAACTCCGTTTTGCCGATGAACTGATATTCGTCAAAGCCGATCCGGACAAAGGCGATATCACTGAACTCACCTGCCTCGGGAGGGCGCATGCCTGAAGTGATCAGGTCAAATGGAATGAATGATTGCAGGGCCCGCGCGACCTGCAGCAACTTGTCCGCGACATTCGTGGCATCTTTCCCGATATCTGTCAGCCGTTTTTGCAATGATTCTTCGCGCCGCAGTTTTGCCTCCAGGCCGTGGGTATGCCTGTACCACGCGATATCGAGTGCGATGAGCAGGTCCTGTTCCCGGAAGGGTTTTACGAGGAAGCCGTAGGGCTCCGTGGCTTTTGCCTGTTCCAGGACCTCCTGGTTTGAATTGGCGGACAGATAAAGAAAAGCGATATTCTCTGCGCGTAGTTTTCGTGCCAGATCGATGCCGGATCGATTTCCTTCCAGCACTATATCAACGATCACCATATCGGGCTTCTGACGTTCCAGCAGTTCTTCAGCTTCTTCTGCTGAAACAGCAATGCCTGTTACTTTATGTCCCGCCTGCAATAATAGCAGCCGCAGGTCATTGGCGACAATAAATTCATCTTCGACGATCAGCACTTTCTTGCCCATACATTAATGCTTAATGAATTGTTGCGGGAGTTTCCTCTATCTGTTTTTTCAGCAAAGCAAAACGGATCACGATATGCAAACCGCTACCGCTTTCAACATTCAGGTGACCTTTCAATTGTTTTGCAAGCCCACGAACGAGTTCCATGCCAAGAGAGTTCTGTTCGGTAATGTCAAAATCCAGCGGTAAGCCAATACCGTTATCAGCGATTGTAAGGGTTATATGATCCGCTTCATCTTTTTGCAGACTGATCCTGACCATGCCCCTGACATTATCAGGAAAAGCATATTTGATGCTGTTTACCACGCATTCATTGATGATCAATCCAATCGGGATGGCTTGCGATACATCAAGATTCAGCGGTGCAATATCCTGTTCGATCGTGATCCTGTTGCCGGAACCGAGGCTTGTTTGCACATGCATGATCAATTCGTTCACATAGCCGGCCATTGCAATGGTAGCGATATTGTTTGACTGGTAAAGCTTCTGGTGGATCAGCGACATGGCGAATACACGACGCTTGCTGTCCTGTATCGCTGCGTGAGCTGCCTCGTTGTTGATATAGATCGCCTGTGAACTCAGCAGGCTGGTTACGATCTGAAGATTGTTTTTCACGCGGTGGTGGATCTCTTTCAGCAGCCATTCCCTGTCTTCCAGCAATTCCTCCAGTTGTTCATTCTTTTGTGAGATCAGATTACTGTTGCGTTTACGCAACTTGTTCTGACGGTATAATAATACAGCAATGACGATCATACCCGCAATACCGGCAAGGGTGAGGTTTCTGAGAAGGTTTGCCTGCTTTAAATTGGCGTCTTTGAGGGTTGAGGACTGGTTAAGCATGATGATCTCTTTCTCTTTTTCCTGCGTATTATACAATACCTGTAATTCCTCGGCCTGCCTGATCTTTGTGATGCGGAAATTCGAGTCGAGCAATTGCACATATTTTTCATAATGTAATAAAGCTGCTGTCTTATCGCCTAATGCTGAATCGACCCTGATGAGCATCCTGTAGTTAGCGAGTTGGGTGGAAAGAAGCCGGTTTGCATTGGAGGGGTTGGAGAAATATTTCTCCAGGTATTCCCTTGCTTTGAGGTATTCTCGGCGCCTGAGATGGATGTAACCGAATTGTTCATTTACAGTTTCCCTGCGAAATGGCCCGCGGATCAATTCGGCGCGGGCCTCCAGTGAGTCCATTTTTTTTGCAAAGAAATAGGCCGTATCCAGCATCCCAAGATAAATATGGCAGTTGGAAAGGATCTGGTAGTAGTGGAATTGTTCGACAAGTGTTTGCGGCGGCCCGACCTTACCGGCTACATCTCTTGCAAGTTGAAATGCTTCCTTTGCCTGGCCTGCATTCCCCATCCGGTCAACAATCGTTCCCAGTATTGTGTACACGGCCAGGTTCCGGTCGGCTATAAAGCGATTCGCAGCCTGTTCCATCATTTCAAAACTCTCGTTATATCGTCCCTCGATATCATACAGATCGGCCCGCCGGGAATAAAAGAAACCCCATCCGAGACTATCCCTTGTTTCCCTGGCTGCTTTCATTGACTGAAGAGAATACCTGAAGGGTTCACCAAATTTACCCTGCATCAGCGTGACAAGCGATAAGGCGTCTGATATATACTGTGTATACGGAAAGTGTATATCTTCCGCCAGTGTTAATCCTTTCAATAGTGCTTGTTTAGCACCATCCAGTTGCAGGGATACGACAAGCATGTAACCGAGACCGGTCAATGTATTGATCGCTGCTTCTTTATTATTTAAACTATCATAAAGGTCTGTCGCTTTCTGCAGATCACTGATCTTTTGAGCGAACGTTACGTGCGTTGGTCCTGTATAAATACCGCGACAGGTGAATGCTCTTGCTGTCATTTCCCGGTCGCCGCTTTTACGGCAGTCTTCGATCAGCTGATTGAAAATGATATCGCCTTTGGCATCATTCACCTGGACGTACATCTTTCCCAGCAAACACTGTGCGATCCTTCGAAGCCGGTTATCTCCCGCCGCATTACTTTCCTTTATCGCCCTGTTCAGAAAGTATTCAACACTGTCACGGTATCGTCGGTAATTCCCGGGTTCAAATGCATAATATGCGCCGAGCAAGACCAGTAACTTCAACCGTTGTTGGCCCGTTGCTGCTGATAGTAAGTGAACACCGGTACCCGGTTGGTGGGTATCGATCCACCAGGACTGTGCTTTTAATTCAGGGTCGTTCAGCCCTTCCGCAAGAAGCGGATAACGGCTCAGGCCAATGGAGCGGCTGGCCAGGTACAGGGAGGTGTCGTGGTCTCTCTGCCCTTCACTCGCCACTACCAAAAAGGTAGAGCTCTGCTGCAGGTTCAGACGCTGCCAGGATTCACTGTCTTTGGAGGGAGGATAATAAGTGTAAGACTGATTTCGCGGCTGTATGGATTGTGAACTTGCACAAAATGTAATCAATCCGCAAAATAAAAAGCACAGCATGTTTATCCGGAGCATTTTTAGATGTTTGGCGATCATACAGAAATGTCGGACAGGATGCATAGGAAGAAATTGAGTCGATTTTTGATTATCAAACGCTGATTTAAAAGATCATCTTAACAAAGCAGCTGTAATGAAGTTGAACGGAATGGATCAGTCGGCTGATCCTTTGGCCTGATAAATTTAAGAGAGATTCCAGAAAGAAATGCCTGGTCCAAAAAACTCCGAAACATTGGAGTTCGTCGCTAAAATCTCCGATATTATGGACCGGGTGTTATTGAATACGTAAAGTTTCAATCAGTGTTTATTTCTTAGACGCCTGCATTTCAGTTGATTGGAAGATGCGATTCCATTGGCACCGGTAACAGGTTCTGCTGGCATGCATATAGCCATATTGTAGGAAACCAACTGTTATGACACATCAATCTCCCTGGGGTACACCCTCGCCGATCGATCCGAAGAAAGGTTTCAGGATCCATTTAATTGTTTTTGTTCTCGCTACTCCGGTCAGCTGGCTGGTTTGGTACTTCACTGACAGAACCTATCCATGGCCGCTTTGGTCAACGCTTGCATGGGGTATAGGAGTACTCTTCCATTACCTCGGTGTATATGTTTTCAGAAAACGCAGTAACCATTAAACTATATCTTATGAGTCAGCAACAGAAAACATTCAGGCGTATTGTGACAGGACATGATGATAAGGGCAATGCAGTCATCGTATCTGATGCGCCGCCGGTGCACACGCAATTGGTCGGCGGCCCGGGAGGCCCCACTTTTTTTGAGATCTGGCATACGAACGAAACGCCTGCACTGATCATGGCGCAACCGGGCGATCGCGATGAAGAAGGGTTGATGCTTCCCCCGCCCGGGAACGGAACACGTTTAAGGATGATCGAGTTTCCTCCGGAAGGAGAGGAGATCAGAAAACTTACGGTGGCCGATGCTGTTGCAAAATTCAGATCAATGGGAGAGGCAGAGGCTTCAACATCCAGCAGTTCAGCTCCTCATCCGTTGATGCATAAGACCAAGACGGTCGATTATGGGATCGTTCTGGAAGGAGAGATCACATTAGTATTGGATAAGGATGAAACTACCTTAAGTGCAGGGGATATCGTGATTCAGAACGGTACCAATCATGCATGGGCCAACCGCTCCGGGAAGATCTGCCGGATGGTTTTTATACTGATTGATGGTGCAGCTGAATAAACCGGCATGGCGTATTAGTAACGCAGCGAACACAACGGTACACGCGGCGGACGCGGCGAAGCAGCCGTGGAAGATATTATATTTCGTTGCGCTCGCCGCGTATCGTTGCGTTCGCTGCGTTACTCCTAGGCCGTTCAGATCTAAAGTTGATCGCTAACGTAAGACATGCACGGCGGCAGCTAAAAAAATCCTTAACGTTCAATTTCAAAATATGCGTATCACTCCTATACCACCGGAGCAACTACCGGAGGCAACCCGCTATGTCCATGACGAGATCGCCAACCTTACCCGCCGGAGTCAGAGCCCGGTGAAGATGCAGGATGAGACCGGCGCATTACTCGGGCCGTTTCCTGCGATGTTACACTATCCCGCATTTGGCGTACCTGCATTGAGTTTGATGCGCGCACTGGACGCTCATGCAATACTCGATAAGCGTGTAAGGGAAGTGGCGATCCTGACTGTTGCCGCCGCTTACGGCGCACGCTTCGAGTTATATGCCCATCAGATCATGGGGGCTGCATTTGGTATACCGAACGACACGATCGCGTCACTTGCCGCAGGCATACAACCACATGATCTGAATGACCAGGAAAATATTGCTTATATCGTTACACAGGTGCTGACGAAAGGGAATGTTCTTCCGGACACAACGTATGCCCGGGCTGTTAAGCTTCTTGGTAAAGATGGTGTAGCCGAACTTTTCTTCCTGATCGGAGGCTACGGACTTCTTGCAGTGATCTTAAACGGATTTGATATGCCTGCGCCGGGTAATAACGTTTGACGGTATCGCTATTATCTGACGTAGTTACCGCTACCAATATTATCGTTCAGCGAAATGAACTAATCAATTCATGTTTAAACAAAAAAATCAAAAAATGAGAACGACGATCCTATCGCTGCTCGCAGCAGCAGTCCTTTCCACTGCAGGCGGATGTAACAATGAAGAAGACGAACCTCCGACTGTTCAACAAACTTATGTACTGGTACATGGCGCATGGCAGGCACCTTATGTATGGGATTCTGTGAAGGCTCATCTTTCTGCTGATGGGAATAAGGTCATAGTAGTGGAGCTTCCCGGGCATGGTTCTGATACAACGCCTCCGCATCTGTTGAGTCTCGATGTGTACAGGGACGAGGTGATCGATGCAATCTCCAGTGCCGACAGCAGTGTGATCCTTGTCGGACATAGCATGGGCGGCATGGTGATCACCAGCGTGGTGGAGAAGATCCCTGCGAAGATCAGTAAACTGGTATATATCGGAGCATTCCTCCCCGCATCGGGAGAAGCGCTTACCGACCTGGCTTCATCGGATGCCGATTCCAGGTTAGGGCCGTTGCTGGTCCCGTCGGCAGACCGGCTGATGCTTGATGTAAAGCGCGACAGCCTGAGCTGGCTGTTCATCAACGATGGAACTGATGTGGAAAAGCAACGCGTGATTGATCATTACAGGGCCGAACCTGCTATTCCTTTCACCAATAAGGTTAAGGTGACAAAAGAAAACTTCGGTTCCGTAGAGAAAGTGTATATCAAGACAATGCAGGATGTCGTGATCTCTCCGGCACTGCAGGATCGTATGATCGCTGCTGCGGGGATCCAGACAGTTGAAAGCGTTAACACATCCCATTCCCCTTTTTTATCAAAGCCACATGAAGTGTCATCATTGTTGCTGAAGATCAAAAAATAATGGTGTGATCTGCGTCACACTTTTTTTGTGATCTCTGACCTTGTACGGCGGCAGCTGACAGCGGTAGATTTGTATCAGCAACAACAGGAAATTGCATCACACGTATGATTGAAGTAAAAAATAAATGCATAGCGATGAAACGTTCAATAATTTTTTCCGGACGGAATGTTAAAACGATACTCACCATAGTGACTGTTATATTTCTTTCCGTGATTCAGGTACGGGCGACTGCTCAGCAGGTGGCACGCCTTACCCGGTATGAAGTGAAAACTGAAACGCTCGGTGACTTTCGCAAAGCGATCAGTCTTTATGTAGAGCAGTCATTAAAAAATCCGGCAAACATTTTATCTGAAGGGTATCATGAAGAATCGGATACTGCGGTGCTGTGGCTGATCGAAAGATGGAGCAGCCGGGAAGCGTTTGAGAAAGCGGGAAAAGATCGTTCGTTCAAGGCCATTGAGTCTTTATCGGCCAGTTCGTTGAAGCAACCGGCGAGAGCGATCTATGTAAAAGACCTTGAACCTTTATCCAGGCAACAATGGCGCAAGGTTGCGCGGAAAGAAGATAAGCCGATCACCATTATGTTGTTTGTGGATGCCAAACCCGGGACAGCGAATCTTTTTAAAGAGGTATATCATAAAGCAATGCCGCCTTTCCGAAGCGAACCTGGTGTGGTCAACTACCAGCTTTCGCAACTGGAAGAAGACAGTACGCAATTTGTGACTTACGAAAAATTCAGGGGTGAAGAGGCTTTTCAGTATCACCTGAACTTTCCGCCGATACAGCCGGTGATCGATTACCTGAATACAAGTATCAAGAAGCAACCTTTCCAATCAGGTCTTCACCGCTTGATTGAATTTTCTCCGCTTACACGTCAGTAGTAAAATTTTATATCAAGAACAATTAAACATCAAACAATGAAAAAGTTTTCTTCATTCGCTATAGCAGCTCTTTTTTTTGCGGCTGCTGTAAGTAAAGTAAATGCGCAGGATACATCCCATGAGCTGGAAGTAATGAATCAACTGGCCACTTCTACAGCGGTCGTGAATATGCCTGTCTCGAAATTATTGAACGCTCCGGGTAATGAAGCCCTGAAATCTTTCTTCTTTACGCCGGTTAAAACAAAAACATTACAGGGTAAGAAGATCGCAGTGATCGCAGCAGATGGTTTTGAAGAGATTGAACTAACAGGACCGGTGTGGTATTTTAAACAACTGGGTGCCACGGTGGATATCATAGCGCCGAAATTCAATCCGGCTCCTGAGAGATATGGTTTGAGCCATCCTGAAATGTCAAAGACGCATATCATGGCCATTCAATATTTGCAACCGGTTGGTTGGATCAAATTTGATCGCACAGCCGATCAGATCAGCGTAAAAGATTATGATGCGGTATTTATACCAGGTGGTGCTTGGAACCCGGATAATCTTCGTTATGATAAAGATGTGATCAGGTTTATCCAGGAATTCAATAAGTCGGGGAAGCTGATCGCTGCGATCTGTCATGCTCCGGTAGTGCTTGCATCGGCAGATATTTTGAAAGGAAAGAAATTGACCGGTTACTGGAATATCCAGGTTGATCTGAAAAATGCCGGCGGGACTGTACTGGAACAGCCAGTTGTAACAGATGGTAACCTGATCACCAGCAGGCATCCAATTGATGTGGCGGATTTTTCAAGAGCGGTGGAAAGCTGGCTGGTAAAAAAATAAAGGAATGGATCAGGAAGAGTTGTTTGCATGGCATTGAAATGAACAACTCTTCTCCCGGTCCGGGATAAAAAACAAGAGTGATGGAATACAAAAAATTAGGAGCCACTGATCTTCATTTATCAGTGATCACCTACGGAAGCTTTGCGATCGGTGGCACAATGTGGGGAGGCACTGAAAAGTCCGAAGCACAGGATGCTATCAGAGCTTCGCTGGATAATGGAATAACAACCATTGATACAGCCCCGTTTTATGGCCTGGGATTAAGTGAAGAAATGATCGGAGAAACGATCAAAGGCCGGGACAGGTCAAAGATCCAGCTGCTGACTAAATTTGGAATGGTATGGGATGGAAGTAATAATGGCCGTGGTGATTTTATGTGGAACCAGGAGAATGAAGGAAAGTTCTATCCGTTATATAAGTATGCATCGGCTGCTAATGTGATCAAAGAGGCGGAAGAAAGCCTGAAGCGTCTTCAAACGGATTATCTTGACCTTTTGCAGCTTCACTGGCCTGACACGACAACGCCTATCGAAGAGACAATGGAGGCGTTGCAGCGCCTGATCGATCAGGGCAAAATTCTGGCAGCGGGAGTCAGCAATTTTGACGCCGCGCAAATGCTGAAGGCAAATCAATATGTCAAACTTGCAGCTAACCAGGTTCCGTACAGTATGTTAAATAGAAGGATCGAAGACTCGGTGGTGCCTGCGGCTATTGACAATAATATCGGCATCATTGCTTACAGCCCGCTTGAGCGAGGCTTATTGACCGGTAAATTTTTTCATGGCGATGTGCTTGCCGCTACCGATCACCGGAATAATTATTTTGGACAATTTGATCTGAACAAAGTAAGGATACTGCTGGATAAAATTGAACCCATCGCGAGAGATAAAGGAGCAACATTAGGCCAGCTTGTTCTTAAATGGACAACTGTTCAGCCCGGTATTTCAGTGGTGCTTGCCGGTGCCCGCACCAGGGAGCAGGCAATCAGCAATGCCCGGGCAGCGGATCTGACTCTCACCGGGGAAGAGTTGGATTTGATCAACGCCGCGATAGAAAATGTTTATCGTGATGAATAAATTACGAACAATTATTGTATGACAGTCGGGTTGAAGGTTTCATTACAGGCAATTCCTTTAGAATGTTAAAAGTAAACAGCGCCGGAAAGATCTTTATGTATTAACTGAAAGGCTGGCATCATTTTTAGGTAAGTAATTAACTTTTTTATCAATTGAATACATTAAAATGAACAAAGTAAAGATCCTTGGTTTAGCTGTTTTTGCATCAGTAATGACAAGTTGTGAGTCTTCGTCCAATCCCGAATCTGCCGTTAATGAAGATACTATCAAAGCAGAGCAAACGCTCCAGCAGGATACTACTTCGGCGCAGTCAAAATCAGACACGTTGAAAGTAACAGGAGTGATCTCGAAGATTGAAAATGGCAAAGACGGATACATGGCCACGCTGAAAGATTCAACGGGAAAAGAATTTGTGGCGACCATCAGCATTATCAACCTGCAAAAAAGCGGCGGGCAGTTCAAACGATACAAAGAAGGCGAAAAGATCACTGTTGCCGGACCGTCCTGGAAAGATGACGCTAACCTGGAGCATATCACTGTGACGAATATAGAATAGGTAATTGTAGTATTCCCGCTGCAGACGAATAATGAAAGCCTCTGATACGAAATCAGAGGCTTTTAATTTATGCCGTCGCGATCCATCCTTTTGCACTTCGCACAATTCCCATCATGTTCACCGGGATCTTCTTTTCAGAAGACAAATGAGTTTCCAGGATCATGGTGATCTCTTTTTCTTCTCCGTCATTTGCCCATAGCGCCCATTGTGGATGAATGACCATTCCCCTTCCGATCGCAACCATGTCAAGCCCTGCCTGGAGCGCCTGGTCAGCTTCGGAAGGAGTGGTCAATTGTCCGGCTGCGATCACGGGAATGCGATCATCGATGTAAGATGTCAGCACCTGTGCGATAGTTTTATTTGTTTCGCTTTCAAGTGGTTTCTGTGCCAGCACATTAAATAAGGAAAAATGAAGGTAGTCCACCTGCTGTTGGATCAGGCGGTCGATCAGTGCAAAAGTATCCTGCAACCGCAAGCCGTTCTTTGCCGATTCTTCCGGTGAGATCCGGAAGCCCAATACAAATGGACGGTCCGCATATTCAGCGATCACGCGCCTTACTTCGCGAACTACTTCAGTGGAGAAGCGCAGCCTATTCTCTATTGAGCCGCCCCATTGATCGCTACGCTGGTTGATCATGGGCGAGAGGAAGTTTTGATTAAGGAAGCCGTGTGCTCCGTGTATCTCCACACCATCGAAGCCTGCTTTGATCGCCCTTAATGTTGCAGCGCCGAATGCTTTGATGATATCCAGGATCTCCGCTTCTTCCAATGCGCGCGGTGTGATCAGGTCTGGAGCACTAAAGGGTGTGATCTCTGACCGGACGGCACTGGAACTAACCACGTCTCCTCCGGGGATAAGGCCCGGAATTGCCTTATGTCCCGCATGAAAGATCTGCAAGATAGCTGGTGCCCCGCCGCTTTTTGCAACGGTTGCCAGCTTTGCGAGACCTGGTACAAACCTGTCATCAAATGCCGCGAATTCATGCGTGAAGCCAATGCCTTCAGGCCTGACATGAGTGCAACCCGTAATAACCATTCCCACTCCGTTCACCCGTTCCTTATACCATGCTATTTCTTCGTCGGAGACGGTAAAGTCCTCGTTGCCCGCCCAGGTCGTCATGGGGGCCATGACGATCCGGTTTTTCAACTCGATACCTTGTTTTAATTTCAAGGGGTTGAGCAGTTTGCTGTAGTGTTTCATTTTATACTTTTTTGTTTGTGTTTTTTTCTCTGTAGAAGATATAACCGCCATGATGCAGTATGTCGGCAGCTGTGAATCTGCCATCAGCTTCGAACCCGGTATCATCCCAGTAATAGATAGAGTCACCAGTGATCTCATATCGTCCCTGGTAAGCGTGTGGCTTGTTTCCACGGGCCTCATCATACCGTCCATTTGGTAATAGCTCCTGCCGGATATAACCGTCGACGGTGACCCACATTCCAACATAATTTTGATTTGCCATGATCATTTGTTTTTGATAGAACAAAGCTATTGCGGATCACAGCCATCGTTGATGCGAATGCCAAACCGAAAATTGCAAAAAACAAACACGAAAGAGATTTGGAGAAATGGAGAAGTGGATGAAACAGGAAAAGGGACAGATCTGTCCCTTCATCTAAAAAAACAGTGCAGAGGATCAGTTAATGGAGACTTCTGAAATGCCTTGGTGTATGGGATTCATTCTTCTTGAAGAAATTGATAAAATGCGGCAATTCTTCGAAGCCAAGGCACCAACTGATCTCAGAGATATTCCAGTCGGTATGTTGCAATAAGATGCGGGCTTCCTGCATTATCCTCGCAGCGATCAGTTCTGAAGTAGTTTTGCCGGTCACTTTTTTTAAGCACCGGTTCAGGTGATTGATATGCACCGACAAATGTTCCGCATATTCCGCGGGAAAGCGGAGCCGTATGCGCTGCTGTGGCGATTCGATCGGAAACTGGCGCTCGAGTAATTCAGTAAAAAGAGAGGCAATGCGCAGCGGCCCGTTAGATTCCGCAGGCCTGCTTTCTGCGGGCTGCATCTTCAATGCTTTATAAACAAGATCCAGGGTAAGGTTACGGAGGATATCATACTTATAAGCGAAGTCCGTATCGATCTCGGCCAGCATGCGTTCAAAGGTTTGGGTAATATCCGCCACCTGGTTAGAGGTCAGCTCAAACAGACAGTTGTTTCCCGGTTTGAAGACCGGATAGTCTTTGACATGCTGCCGCTCCTGGAAGAATGCCTCGGTAAATATGCAGTAGAAGCCTGTTTGCCGGTCTTCCCCGATATGTTCCCAGGAATAGGGGATATACGGATTGGAGAACAAAAGCGCGCTCTCGGGAAATTCGAGTGTCTTGTCTGCATAGAATAACCGGGTGCCTCCGTTGAGCAGGCTGATCTTATAAAATCCTTTGCGGTTATAAGGTTGACAATTTACACGATCGGCAGGCGTGCTGGAAATAGGAAATACATTGAATTGCCCCATTTCTCTTTGCAGATAGTCAGGCATCCAAACGTGTTGTTTATGATCTTGCAATGCTGTACTCATGGCTGAATGGAGAGATTTAGGATAATATACAGGCAAATGTCAAACATATAAAGCTGGAAAAACTGCGCAGATCAAACATTTTTCTACGAAAATGAAACATGAGCGGGAGCTTCTTACAGATAGGGACTGATCCCGATGGGTTTAAGCAAATGACCCGGCGTAGCCCGGAGAACAGGCATGACCCTAGCAATGGTGGGGAATGGCGAACTGAAAAGAGGATGCAATACTAATTGTATATTCGGCTTAAACTAATTAGCCGTGAAGAAGTTTACTGCTGAATTACACATCATTGGGATAAATCCTTTTGTCTTTATCCCTCCGGCTGTACTGGCATCGATCTTCAAGGCCGCCGGAAAGGAGAAGGGACCCATTCCTGTATCCGGAACTATCAATAATGTTCCCTATAAGCAAACGCTCGTAAGATACAGAGGTGAGTGGCGGTTATACATCAACACCACCATGCTGAAGAATTCACCGGAGCACATCGGCGAAAAGATCAAAGTTTCAATCGCAGTTGACAAGGCAGACAGGAGCATTCAGCCTCATCCCAGCCTGGCAAAGGCGTTAAAGGATGATCCCGGGGCAAGGAGAGTTTTTGATGGCTTGCGACCTTCATTGCAGCACGAGATCATCCGCTACATCGATCATTTAAAGACACCCGAAAGTGTGGAAAGGAACGTTGCGCGGGCGATAGCGTTTTTGCTGGGGAAAGAGCGGTTTATTGGTCGTGATAGGCCTCAAGGAAATTAACCCCTTCTACACCCTGGTGCACATGAGTAAGCTTGTCCGTTAACTTAAGGGTAGCATGGCGTAGGAGTATCGCAAAGGGCGCAGAGAACCGCAGAGAGCGCTAAGAAATTCTGAGCCACAGACTGATCTCTTTGCGCCCGTTGCGGCTCTTTGCGCCCTTTGCGATACTCCTACTCCAAAAAACAAACGTCCCGCTGTAATGCAGGACGTTCAATTTAATAAACTAATTCTCTTACTTCTTTAACAACGAATCTCCCAGGAGTTGCTCTGGTTTATAATAGTGAAATGTCCGTTCATCGCTCATTGCTACAAATATTCCTTTTGGGAAATCGGGGCCTAACGGTACAGATACAGATTCACTGCCGTCACTTTCATGCGCGGCAACTTTTACCGTACGAAGCAAGGTGTGCTGATGCGGAGCACCTGCTGTACCCTCACGTGCAAATATTTTGAACTGATCTGCCTGTTGGTCTGATACAATGATAAACCCGGTTGAATCTGAAGTGCTATAGATAGAAATGCCTTCATGATCTCCCGCAAAACCTGTATCTGCAAATAAAGCGAGTTCTTGATTTCCTTTTGCCGGATCTGCATAATACTTTCGTACGCCAACCTGTTCGTCCGAATAATAGATATAACCGAGCTTGTCATCCACGGCGATGGCTTCGATCTCTTTCTTGCCACTGTATTTACCAAACTTGCGCGCAAGCTCAGCTTTTACATTTCCTTTGCCATCATCTTTCAGCAGGTATTGCCATAAATAAGTATTGTCCGTCGGACCGGTTTTACGGCCTGCAATGGCATAGATATTTCCTGCGGGATCCTTGTATAGGGAGATGCCCATCAGGTCCCGGAATTCCGGTTGTTTTTCTCCTTCGAATACGGGGATGCCGCCATTGTCAACCGGCTTCATGTCCGGCAAACTGTAGATACGAAGCTTGTGGGTGAAACGTTCGGTAGTAACGGCGATGTCAACAGGTTTACCGTTCAGGATCAAACCGTATTCAATGTCGACATTGTTCGGGCGACCGAGTCCGCGCACGGATCTTACCGTATCCATCTTTCCTTTCAGGTCGAATACATACAATCCGCCACTGGAGTCTTTATCAGTGCCGATGATCAGGCTTTCGGCGGGGTTTGCGTGATTGATCCATACAGCAGGGTCGTCCGTGTCATTGGGTACAGTATCAGTGATGACCACGGGTTGAAGAACGGCCGGTTGCTCCGGTGTTGTTTCAGTTGGTTTGTTCTCCGTATCCTGACAGGCGACAAGCACTGAAGCCAGGAACGCAAGTGTTGTAATTTTATATGCGGGCAGATTCATTGTATATTATTTTTTTAGCAGTAAAGTAATTTTATCTGTTTCTTCATCATCATACTCACCTTTCAGCACCAGTTCAATTCCGGCAGACGTGATCTTGAATTCGCCCTTGTAGACAAATTCTTTGATACTGCCATCTGGTTGCTCTACTTCGCCGACAAATTCGATCTCACCTTCATCTGTCAGCGTGGAAAGATCTTCGAGGTCAGCTTCCAGTTCGATCACTTTGTTGACCATCTCGGGACCATCGCATTCGTCAATCTCCTCCATTTCTTTTAATTCAACCACAACCTTCACCTCATTGTATTCTATGCTGATCTCGATCTTGTCTACATCATCTGCGTCAAGTCCCGCGATATCTTCATTCACTTTTCCGAACAATGCTTTGAAGCGGGCAAACTCAGTGGCATCTTCATGATCGAGTTCCCAATCGCCATGTACGCCTTCGTCATCCAATACTTCATATTTGAATTCGAGCGCATTGTTGAACGTTACTTTTTCTGCGCCTGAAGTTTGCACAGCTGTTACGATCATGGTAATGCTGCGTTCGTCTTTGTTCAGGACATTATCATTAAAGAAGTCTTCATCTGTTTCAAAAACCACTTCGACCTCTTCCACATCTTTGGGAAAACTGACTGAGCCTTTTCCAGTCGCCGCGTCAAATATTACATCGAGGTCGATTCCCTGGTCTTCAGAGGTTGTGCAATCATCGATCTCGTAGAAAGCTTTTACGCCTTTGATGTAACTGGCCAGGTTGTTAAATCCTTCTTTTTCTTTCACTTCAAAAAGAACGGTGACATCTTCTTTTAATGGAGTGATCTTGCCGCCGGGATTTTCGCCGGATGCATCAGAGCGATCATTCAGCACCAGTTTAAAACTGAATTCGTCGGCATCTTCCAGGTCCCCGTCACCTTCATCATCAAAGCGGATCACCTGGGGAAAGTTATCACCCGTATTGGGCATAACCAGGTCGTCATTTTTTTTATCGCAGCTCCATGCTGAAAGGAGCAGCAGGCCGCATAGCAACAATTGAATTGATTTCATAAAAGTTCGTTTAAATTATTTTTTTGCGTGCAGATCGAATTTCAGACCGAAGCGCATCCACCATGAATAGAATTCACGCTGACTGATCACGTTTTTGCTACCCATGTAGCTTTCAAACGGTTGATTGGTGAGGTTAAGGCCTTCGGCAAACAAGCGGAAGCGTGGGTTGATCACATAGCTTGCGCTGAGATCCAGTTGCATCCTGCTTTTTACATAAAGATCTTCTGCCGGCTCTCCCCCGATCTCGCTAAGGTATTCTCCGTTAAAGTTTGCTGCCAGACGTACAAGCAGCTTCTTTGATTCAAAAGCCAGAGCGATATTGCCAACGTGTGTAGCCTGACCCGGTAAACGCAGGCTTTTTATCTCGTTCGGCTTGGATGGATCAGCTGTTCGGCTTTGCAGGTTTGCTTTTGAGTGTGTGTAAGTGTAGTTGGTATAAAGACTGAATTTGTTCAGGAAGCCCGGGAGGAAATCCAGTTTACGCTGGAAGGCCAGTTCTACACCCGTGAGATTGGCATCATTGCCGTTCTGCGCCTGTATCACGTCAATGGCAGGAATGATCGGCGTACCTGTTAGCGGGTAAGGCGAATTGAACAATACTCTGCGGTAAATAAAATCATCCAGTTTTTTATGGAAGATACCTGCTGATACGATACCGACATTACCAAAATAATGTTCCAGCATCAGGTCAAGGTTGAGTGATTTGGTTGGCTTCAGGTTGGCATTCCCGATCGTTGCTACTTCGTCTTCCCGGTTGATCTCCTGTGCGGGAATGATCTCGCTGAAGTTTGGGCGGGCATAAGAATAGGCGGCAGATGCACGCAGGTTGGTCATCTTGCCTAATTCGAAACGTGCCTGTACCTGCGGCAGCAGGAAGTCGTAGTTGGATGATCCGCTTACTGGAATGATCTCCTGCAGATCACCGGCAGGATCGATCACCACATCTTTTGAATTGTATTTTACATTGGTCCTTTCATAACGAAGTCCGCCAACGAGTAATACTTTTTTAAGTTGATGTCTTGCCATCAGGAATGCGGCATATACATTTTCTTCAGCCTGGAATGACTCGAGCGCCTCGTCAATGGATTTTGATTCTACATCCAGTTCAAACAAACCGGGATTCTGGTTAAAGAAGCGGTTGAAAGACGCAACGTTCACGGGGCGGCCCATGTTGAAACGGCCTCCGAGGATCGTACCATTGTCTTTGATGGGATCTTCATCAAACCCGTTTGCTTCAGGTACGCCGCCATCGCTGCCATAAGCTTCGCTGTTGATGGTATAGCTTTTCTTTTTGAATCTCGTCTTGCCGCCGAATTTGATCGTACCGCTGCTGCGGCCGGTTTTATAAGGAATACCGATCTCGAATTTAGCCGTGATGTTCCGGTCTTTTGCTAATGTGTGACCATAAGCCACTTCATCAAATTCGTAATTGCTGTTATCATTAAAGCCTGCTGCATTCAGCACAGGATATTTACCACCTGTTACATCAAAGCTGGATGGCATTCCTGCGATAAAACCTACTTCGTGATCATAAGGCGTGTTCTGACGACCTTGAGAATACTGGCCTTCATAGTTCAAATAGAACTTGCGGAAGTTGTGTTTGCCTCCAAGGTTGAAAGATGCGATGGATTGAGCTTCAAAACGATCTTTCATCAGTTTCTCGATCTCATCATCTTCCGGTATGAATACATATCGTCTTCTCCATTCACGGTCAGTGAACCGGCTGTAAATAGAACGGAAATAGATCTCATGGCGATCGTTGAACTTATAGTCGATCGTTGAGCTTAATCCCGTTCTGGTTCTTACCAGTTCATAGTCGCGCAATTCGAGTTCATTATCAGACGGTGCGTATTCCCAGTTGTCGCTGGCGAGATGATTATGATAATAGTTCCCATTGATCATGACCCCAAGTTTTTCTCTGGCGCCAAAGCGCTGGTCAAACTGGAGCTGGCCTTGCACGTTGGGTTTCCCTGTAAGGTTATTATAGCCGCCGGCGAGAGAACCGTTGATATGCGTGAACTTGTTTTGTGCGGTCCGCGTGATGAGGTTTACGGATCCGCCTACTGCATCGCCGTCCATATCCGGTGTAAGGGTTTTGCTTACTTCGATAGAAGCGAGCTGATCGCTTGGGATGGCATCCAGTGCAACAAAGCGGACATCTGCTTCAGGAGAAGGGATCTGTTCGCCGTTGATATTGATGTTGGTGAACTGCGGTGCCAGACCACGGATCAGTACATAGCGTCCCTCTCCCTGGTCGCGTTCGATGTTCACCCCCGGAACACGTTGCAGCGCTTCTGCTGCATTGGGATCGGGGAAACGGCCGATCTGGTCAGAGGAGATGATATTGCGGATATTGTCAGCATTTTTTTGCTGGGTCAGTGCTTTGGCTTGTCCCTGCAAAAAGCCGGTGATCAGTACATTTCCTAACTGAGCCACGCCACTTGAAAGGGAAACAGAAAGCGTGGTCACCTGGTTTTGTTGGAGGGTTACCTGGAGGGTTGTATCCCGATAACCGAGAAAGCTTATAACAACAGAGGCGTTTCCCGGCGGACAGTACAAAGTGAATTGCCCGTTGAGATCGGCGACCGTGCCGTTGGTGGTACCGGAAATTCTGACAGATGCTCCGGCGAGTTTGCTCCGGTTAGCTGCATCGGAAATGGTGCCTTTGAGCAAAGCCGTTTCGGCAGCCGATTGACTGAACCCGATCAGCGCCGGCACGATGGTGGAAAGAAGAAGTATCAGTTTTTTCATAAAAAACATTTTCGTCAGCAAATGTTAAGATGAAAACGGAGGGATGCTGATCCGGGGCGTGAACAATAAGGCAACAGGGTGGTTTGGACCGTATACAGGGCAGCAACAAGCATGTATCAATCAAGGTTTATTGTTTGGTAATCATCGGATTGGGAAACGGAGAAACGTACATTAAGGAATTATTACGCCAATGTTGCCGGAATATTTCCTCCGTTTTAGATGTGGAGTATCGCAAGAGAGCCAGGAGATCTTTGCGAACCTGGCGGTCTACTTGCGTCCTCTGCCTTGCTCTGACACGCGATCATATCAAGAAACTGCCTGCACAAAAGAAGTCAGCGAATCATCCTGTCCCAGGTTCAGCTTTTTCTTCAGGCGATAGCGCTGCACACGCAGGCTGTCAGGCGTAACACCCAATAAAGTGGACATGTCTCCGGAGCTTAAGTTCATTTTGATCAAAGTCATGAGCCGCATTTCCCCGGCAGTCAGTCCGGCATATTTTTGTTGCAGGCTTGTTACAAATGAAGGGTGCACCTTGTCGAAGATCAGCCGGAATTCTTCCCAGTATGAATCCTGTGTGAAGCTGACATTGATCTGCTGTAATAACTGGCGGATCTGTTTTTTCTGATCGCGTTTATCATCGCGGATGATCGTGGCGAGGCCTTGTTTGAGCTCTTCCATCACTTCGTTCTTCTGGATCAGATGAAGCAGGTGGGAAGAAAGCTGCCGGCTTTTAAGATCAAGTTGTTCTTTTAAGGAGTTTTCTTCCAGTTGCTGGCGTTTCAATTCGGACTCCATCAGGCCTTTTTCTGTTTCGTATACTTTGCTGCGGGTGAGATTGATCGCTTTTTCATTCCGGATCCTGAGCTTTTGATGGTTGATAATGACAGCAGCGAGCAGTGCGATCAGGATCAGTACAATGATACTGGCCCAACTCAATACCTTATTGGCTTTTCTGGCTGCATTCAGGCTAAGGATCTGTGCATTCTTTTTTTCAGTATCATATAATGTCTGAAGTACGCCGATCTGGTAGCTGTTCTCCAAACTGTAGATCGATTGAACAAGCTGACGGCTTTTTTCCAGGTAATGATACGCGCTGTCATATTGTTTGAGGCCTTCAAAGTTTTGTGCGATATCGCGATAAGCGCTCTGTAACTGGTATTTTTCACCGGTGAGAATGGCGAGGGCGGCAGCCTGCCTGGCATAAACCATTCCTTTACTATAGTTGCCTCTTTTGCTCCAAACATCACCAAGATTGTTGATCACTTCGATCTGTTCGATCACACGCCCGGAGTGCTGATAAGCATGCAGGGAGAGGGCGAAATAATATTCAGCGGAATCGTACATGGCCTTGTCTTCATAAATGCTGCCGATATTTTCATAGATCTTGGCAGTAACAACGGTGTCTCCTGCTGACAATGCATAGGAAAGTGCCGTGCGCTGGAACAGGTAAGAGGAATCGTATTTCAATTGTTTTTCAAACATATGGCCGATCAGGCCGTAGGTTTCGGCAATTCCCGATCCATTGTTTTGCTTCTTATATATATCCAGCGCTTCATCAAACTGTAAGCGTGCCTGAGTTGGTTGCTGGTTATAATAATATACAGTGCCAAGAATGTTCAGGTTCGCTGCCAGCGATGCGGGCTGTTGTTGGCGAAGGATCTTATCCGCCTGCAGGAGATGATCGACGGCCTGTGTATAGCTGCCGAGGTGAAAAAGCAGTTGCCCCATTTGTTGCAGGCAATGCGCCTGGCCGGCTTCATCTTTCTCCTGTATATATGCCGCCATTTTTTCTTTGATGAGGTTGAATGCGGAGTCTGGATGCAGGCTGGATAGATAAGGTTGACTCACCGGAACGGCCAGTGAGTTTGTTTGCGCATCAACTGCTGATGGCATGATGAGGCAAATGCACCAGCTAAGGAAGATGCCTGGCCAGGCGGGAAATGTTTTCATTTTGCAAAAGTGGGTGGGCGGAATGGGAATTGGAGGGAGGTAATAATAATTTAACATACGCGAATGGGCGCGAATGGCCGCGAAGGAACGCGAATGGGGCGCGAATGGCCGCGAAGGAACGCGAATGGTCTTCCCACTGAGGTATGGTGAAGGGAACGCAGGGAGGTCAGTTGTTTGATCGCTGAATTTATCGTTGAATATCATGAAAGCCGCTGCGGAACTTTTCAACCCGACGACCGCACAGGCAGTCCAAATGTCGTTTACGCTTTTTTGGCTACCACCTTTATTTCCACCAGCTGTCCGGGTATCGCCAGTGCCTGTACCACAACAATCGTACTGGCTACCTGCATCGGTTCTTTATAGAACACCTGGCCATACCGGCTTCTCGCTTCGAACGCGGATGCCATATCCAGTACATAGATCACTTCTTCCACTACATCATCTATGGACATTTCCAGTCCCGCAAGAACCCGTTCAATATTTGTGTAACTATACGCAAATTGTTTGTCCATCCCTTCGGCAAGATTGCCTTGTTCATCATGGCCAAGCTGCCCTGATATCCAGGCCATGTTGTCTATTCTTACGCCCTGTGCATACCCATATTCCTTTTCCCATGGCATACCCAATCCAAATGTTTTTTTAGTGGACATGTTTTATGTTTTTTTTGTTTTAAGCAGATAAGCGCACCCGGGTTCTTACCTGCATTTTGCAGAGATCTGAGCCATGATCAAAGATGAGATAAAGCCTGTTCTGCGTAAATGTACTTCCTGTTGTTTTTCATGTATAATTCCTTCTTCGTGGTTTGTATTGGCGATGCAAGTGAGCACGGTTACTGATTGCTTCTTGATCTTAAGATCCTGCTGCAGAATAACAGCATATTATTTGCCCGGAATTGTATAATATTGGTTTGTCTTTTTTTAAACCGCCAATCTAATGAAGCGAGTCCTGATTTGCTTTCTGATGCTATCCCTTGTGATACCGCTTGCGGGCAATGCGCAAGCAGTCGCCGATCTAAAAGCGGATTCTCTTATGCACGCACTTTCTATTGATAAAACGGATACTGGTCAGATCAACACGCTTTTCGAACTGGCGGATCATTACATGCTAAAGCCCGGTGAGTATCCCGCTGATCTGGATAAAGCGAATCGCTTTATAAATGAATCGGGGCGGCTGATCGCAAAACGTAAGAGCGATGATCTCATGGGGAATCATCTGCTCCAGCGATCCCAACTGGCCAGGGAACTGAAGCAATATGATCGCGGAAAGAAACTGGCGGAGGAAGCACTTGCGGTACTGCTCAAAGGAACGAATAAGTTATACCTCGGAAATGCTTACCTGGCAGTCGGGGGATACTATCATTATGAAAAAGAGAAGGAGTATGAAGAGAAGATCCGTTTGACGAACCTCGCAGTTGAAGCACTGTCTGCGTCGACGGATCGTGCGAAGTATGCCGCCACACTGGTTTACCTGGCAGACCTTTATATTTTGCGCGGCAAAAGGCAACAAACGATAGAGCTGCTTGACCGGGCATTGCTGATCTATCAGTCCATAGGATATACAAGATTGTCGGCCGTTTATATCATGTATGCCTCTGCCTATTTTGATGATGCAAATTTCAAGAAGTCGATCCAGTACAGCCTGATGGCATTGAAGGACGCGAAGGCGGCGAAAGACAGCACGATGACCATGTGCCAGATCAATAACCGGATAGGCGTTACTTACACAAATCTTAAAGAGCCGGAAAAATCCATCGGCTATTTTATCGAAGCGCTGGAAGTGGCCAAACGGCTTAATGATAATGAAGCTGTTCTTACGATCGCTCAGAATGTAGTGAACAGTTACATTTACCTGGACGAGGGAAAAAAGGCACTGCATTTTTTAGAGAGCATCGACCCGAAATTCCTGGTGTCTCCCTCCAATGAAAAGAAGTTCGTGATCCCATCCTGCTACCTGATCATTTATACAATGTTGAAAGATTATCCCCGTGCTGAGAGGTATGGCCGGGAAGTTTTTAGACTGATGGAGCTTTATCCTCCTCTGGATAATAACCTTCATAATTTTTATCATAGCATGTCGAGACTTTATATCGAAAAGGGCGACTATGTAAATGCGTCGGTTTATGTACGGAAGCTGGATTCCCTTAGTGGTAAAATGGGCCAACCTTATAATATGCGGATCGCTTATCTGTACCGGTTTCGGCTTGATACCGCAATGAAAAGATATAGTTCTGCCATTGACAACATTCTTGCGTATAATGTAATTAACGATTCCATCTATACCGAGACAAGTAAGAAGCAGATCCAGCAGCTGGAAGTGGAATACGAAACAGAAAATGCAAGAAAGGAGCTAAGGATCCGTGAACAGGATATCCTGATGCTTAGACAAAGAAATGAATTGCAGGATCAGTCTGCCAAAAGAGCCAACCTGCTGATCAATATAACTATTACCGGCATTGTGATCCTGCTGCTGGTTTTTGCCCTTGTGTACCGGCAGTATAAGCTGAAGAAACGGGTTAACGGGATCATTTCAGTCAAAAACGATCAGCTTCAACACCTGGTTGCCGAGAAGGAGTGGTTGATCAAAGAGATCCATCACCGGGTTAAAAATAACTTCCAGGTTGTGTCCAGTTTACTGGAGATCCAATCAAGCTATCCTGCAACGGAAGATGTTTTGTCTTCGATCAAGGAAAGTCAGCACAGGATCTATTCCATGTCATTGGTGCATCAGAAATTGTATCAGTCAGAAATGCTTTCATTCATTCATATGCCGGAATACGTTCGTGAGCTGATCGAATATTTGCAGGATAGTTTTGGTATACGCGGAAGGATCATGATCATGCTGGAAGTAGAGCAGATCAGGCTTAATCATTCGCTGGCGACAAATCTTGGATTGATCCTGAATGAATGTGTGACGAATTCGATCAAGTATGCTTTTCCCGGTGATCATCCAGGAAAGATCCGTGTGATGTTAAAGCTGGTTTCTGCATCTGAGTTGTGCATGGTTATTCAGGATGATGGGAAGGGGATCAATATGAATCAGCTGACTGATAATGGCGGATCAATGGGAATGGATCTGCTGCAGGGACTTACAGAAGAGATCGGTGGTTACCTTAATATCTCCTCGGACAAAGGAACGAGGATAGAGATCAATTTTAATCTGCCGGAAGGAGCAATAGAGCAGGGCTGATTTGGCTGCGACATACCGGTAAGTAAGCGTGGAAGTAAGCCCGGACTTTTATTCAAAGCCGAGAGGTTAAGAGAACTCCGGTAGTTGGTTGCTCTGAAACTGAGCAACTTGCCCGCTGTGGTCCATGCGTTTTTGATATTTCAAGAATTTGTTTGCATGCAAATTATCCAGGCTGCGTTGCCTTCATGTTCTGCTGTTCAGATCAAGCCGGTATGCATTATCTAAGGCGTGTTTACTGTTGAATAATTTGGTCCGGATCTTCGGACCAGGTATCAGCCCGGTAGCAAACATTCACATATATTTCATTCGGTATATTTTCAACTACTTCGTAGACCGTTGCGTCAATCTGGTTCACACTAATATTGATATAATTATTTTCTTATGCTTACGCGAGTGAAAACTTATATACTAATGCTATGGCTCTAACTTGAGAATAAGCCGACCCGTCCATAACTATTGATCCTGATTTTACTTATGTTATCATGTTATAGTGGTTTGGTTGTCTTTGTTTCCGTGGAACTTCTCCATGATAAAGAAAACGAACTTCTACCAGTTGCTTTTCTGTAATTACTGCTTGTTGTATGAGCTTTTCATATTTTCTCGTTGACTTTATAATATTTTTTATCGTGCTTTCGATTGAAAGCAGTGATGATCTCTTATCATTTTACAATATTGTGCCCGAAAAATAAATGGCTGCATATCAGCGAGGTGGATTTTATTGGCACTGTTCATTTTTGAAATATCGTAAAACCGATTTTGTTTTTTCGCTAATCACTTTTCTGATCAACGAATCCGGATCTGAAATTGATTTGCATCGTACATTTAGCCTGAGATAACCTTATTCAACTTAGTGTAGTGAAGCCCAAAATACTTATTGTAGAAGACCAATATATCGAAGCCAGGAGCCTCAACGTGATCCTGAAAGCGGCTGGTTTTTTTGTTTGTGGAATTGCTAATTCCGTTTCTTCCGCATTGGAGGCGATCGGCCTGCAGAAGCCGGATATCGTGCTTGTTGATATTTTTCTCAAAGGGGATAGGACAGGTATTGACCTGGGAAGGATCCTGCAGCGGCGAAGTATTGCATTTGTATATCTTACAGCGAACTCCAATCGTTCCATACTCGATGAAGCAAAGCAGACCGAACCTTATGGATATATGATCAAACCCTTCAGGGCAAAAGATGTATTGATCATGCTGGATATTGCGCTTCATCTGCATAGCATAAAGGAAAAGCAAAAAATGGGTAGTGCGCAGTCTCCAGGCGTGATTGCCGAAGCGCCGGTAATATCGTTTAGGCATCTCATAGGAGAAAGTCCACAATTCCTGAAGATCCTTGAGCTGGCAAAAACGGTGGGTGTGTCCGGTACTTCTGTATTGATCTTTGGCGAAAGCGGCACGGGTAAAGAACTGATCGCAAAGTCAATTCATGATATCTCTCCAAGATCGAAAGGGCCATTTGTGGTGGTGAACTGCGCCGCTATTCCGCCACATCTGATCGAATCTGAATTATTTGGTCATGAGAAAGGGGCTTTCACCGGCGCGCTGCAAAAGAAGACAGGGAAATTTGAAATGGCGGAGGGCGGCACAATCTTCCTGGATGAAGTGGGCGAGTTGCCGTTGGATCTTCAGATAAGATTTCTCCGTGTATTACAGGAGAAAGAGATCGAATCGATCGGAGGTGCGCCCCGGAAGATCGATGTACGGGTCATTGCTGCAACCAACCGTGTGCTTGAAGAAGAAGTCGCTTCAGGCCGATTCAGGATGGATCTCTACTACCGCTTGAATATTTTCCCGATCATAATGCCCTCGCTGCGCGACAGGAGAACAGATATTCCTTTGCTGGCCCAATATTTTCTGAAGAAATACCGCGATATAAAAAAGGATGCTCCGAAGTCTTTTTCGGCGGAAGCCATGCAATTGCTGGAGGCATATGACTGGCCTGGCAATATCCGCGAGCTGGAGAATACGATTGAACGAACGATCCTGCTCACGAAGGATGAAGTGATCGATACCATCGTGAAATTTCCTGTCAACTGGCTTCTAACCGACAGCAGTGAAAAGGCGCGCCCTAAATCTATCATGGAAAACGAACGGGATCATATCATCAGTGTACTTGAAAGTTGCCAATGGAAAGTGTCCGGGCCGGGCGGAGCCGCCGAGATACTTAAGATCAATCCTAATACCCTTACTTCAAGGATCAAAAAACTCGGGATAGATAAGGTGATCAGTAAACGGAATATTAAATAAGCATGCTGGTGGTGAGCAATTCGTCACTGGAGTTTCCCTGAACCTGTAATGGTACGTGCAATGAATTCATTTTTTTAAGCTGATTTTTACCCGTGATCTGTTGTCGAAATAGCAACAATGATTGTTCTTCTTTTATGATGTGTCCGAAATTTTCGCCAACTGAATTCTTAAACTCCTGCGCCAAAGCATTGATGTTATAACAAAAGCACATCGGACCCAGATCATAGGCGAGAAGTTTGCATCATTCTCAAACTTTACCAATTTCCGGCGAAAAAATAAGCTGAGGTTCAGACGATACTTACCAGTAACTTGCATCAGTATAATTGTTTACGCAGACATTTAAATTGATTCTATGAGATTGCTGAAGAGTATCAGTTTTTTCATTCTGTTGACGGTGTGTTTTTCCGGGCTGGCACAGGCACAATCCCGTGAAGTGATGGAGTTGAAAAGTGGTTGGAAATTTACGCGAAATGCTGATGAAGCCGCCTATCGCTCACAGTATGACGATGCTGGCTGGGAAACCGTCTCCGTGCCGCACGACTGGGCTATTTACGGACCATTTGATAAGGAGATCGACAAGCAAACGGTTGCTGTAACGCAAAACAATGAAAAGGTTGCAACGGAGAAAACAGGAAGGACCGGATCGTTGCCCTATATTGGTCAGGGATGGTACCGCCAGAAGTTCAGTATTCCTGCTTCCGGCAAAAATAAACGTGTTATACTGCTGTTCGAAGGGGCGATGAGTGAACCTGTGGTTTATCTCAATGATCAGAAAGTGGGTCAGTGGAATTATGGCTACAGCTATTTTTATTTTGATATAACCTCTTACATAAAAAATGACGGAGTAAATGTACTGGCTGTGCATTTGAATAATCCTGATCAGTCATCGAGATGGTATCCGGGAGCAGGTCTTTACCGGAAGGTCAGCGTGATCTTCAAAAATGAAGAAAGCATTGACCAATGGGGAACTACTGTTACGACGCCAATGGCAACAACGGATCTGGCAAAAGTGAATATCCGGACAGCTGTATCCGGCGAAAACGTACGGCTTGTTACAGAGATCTTTGATCCGGCAGGCGTCAGGGTAGTGGCCGGGCAAACTGATATCCGGTTTGGAAAAGAATTTGATCAGAATTTCCTGATCAAAGATCCAAAGCTATGGAGCCCTGAATCACCTAACCTGTACTATGCTGTTTCAAAAGTTTATGCAGGTAATGAATTGAAAGATGAGCTGAAAACGCGTTTTGGCATCAGGCAGATCGAATACAGTCCGTCAACCGGGTTCAGTCTGAATGGAAAGACGCGGAAATTCAAAGGGGTGTGCCTGCATCATGATCTTGGCCCCTTAGGTGCTGCGGTAAATGTTGCAGCCCTGAGAAGACAGATGCGTATTCTTAAAGAGATGGGCTGCGATGCGATCCGAAGTTCGCATAATATGCCATCATTGGAGCAACTGGAGCTGGCAGATGAAATGGGCTTTATGTTCCTGGCAGAATCTTTTGATGAATGGGCTAAGCCTAAAGTGAAAAACGGATACGCCCGTTTTTTTAACGCGGATGCGGAAAAGGATGTGGTAAACCTGGTGCGTGCAACTAAGAATCATCCATCGATCATCATGTGGAGCGCAGGCAATGAAGTGCCGGATCAGCATGGTGCCGAAGGAGTGAAACGTGCCAAATGGTTGCAGGAACTGTTTCACCGGGAGGATCCGACCAGGCCGGTAACAGTGGGTATGGACCAGGTAAAAGCCACGCTGCAATCCGGGTTTGGTGCATTGCTGGATATTCCGGGACTGAATTACCGCACACATTTATATGAGGAGGCATATCGCGTTTTCCCGCAGGGATTCATTCTCGGGTCAGAAACCGCGTCAACAGTAAGTTCGAGAGGCGTGTATAAGTTCCCTGTTCAAAAACAGGTTGAAAAGCAATATCCCGACAATCAATCTTCGTCTTATGATCTTGAGTATTGCAGCTGGTCAAATCTGCCGGAGGATGATTTTGTATTGCAGGACGATAAGCCATGGGTGATCGGGGAGTTTGTGTGGACGGGATTCGACTATCTTGGCGAGCCGACACCTTATGATGACAAATGGCCTTCCCGTAGTTCTTATTTTGGCATCAATGATCTTGCCGGTCTGCCTAAAGACCGTTATTATCTCTACCGGAGCCGGTGGAATAAGGAAAAAGAAACATTGCACATATTGCCGCACTGGGATTGGAAAGGGCGTGAAGGCGAGGTGACACCCATCTTCGTATATACCAATTACGAAAGTGCCGAGTTGTTCATCAATGGGAAAAGCATGGGTGTTCAGAAAAAAAATAATACTTCCCCGCAGCACCGTTACCGGTTGATGTGGATGGATGTAAAATACGAACCAGGAACCGTAAAAGTGGTTGCTTACGGCAACGATGGCAAGGTTGCTGCTGAGAAAACGATCTCTACTCCGGGCAAACCTTACGCGATCAAACTGGATCCGGATAGAAGAACGATCCAGGCTGATGGAGAAGATCTTTCTTTCGTCACTGTTTCGATCGTTGATAAGAACGGAAATGAATGCCCGCAGGCTGCAAATCAGCTGAAGTTTTCGGTGAAAGGCGCTGGGAAGTACAGGGCCGCATGCAATGGTGATGCAACTTCGGTGGAGCAATTTCATTTACCAACGATGAAGGTGTTCAATGGGAAACTGGTGGTGCTTGTACAGGCAGGTGAATCCGCCGGGCCAATAGAACTGGTTGTTACAGGGGATAAGTTGAAAGAAGGTCGCATAAAACTTTCGTCAACGGCATCTTCAGCAATAAATAAATAAGATCGGTACAGATTTCTCTGAATGTCGCGTATCTGTCCACTATGTCATCATTCATCCTGTGCGGTCAACTGACAGTACAGGACGAACGATGATTTTTTCTTTCTAAATTCAATGCGGCGTTACTGAGATACGCAACAGAGTATACCTGCATTGTGTAACCCGGTCCTGCTATTTAATCAAGCGACGATGAAGAACGTACTTGCTTTTGCTATATGCCTATTACTCTTACTTGCCAGCACAATGAATGGCGCTGCGCAATCCAACTGGAAATTTTCTTTCAGTCAACCTGTAAAAGCAAAGGGAATAATTTATGTCAGCCGCGGGGATATTTATGATCCCATAAAAGGATACGGTTGGGAGCCTGAAAGCTGGCTTGATACCTCTGCTGTTTCCCGGACAGTGACGAACGCAGCCGTATTCAAACCTCTTTATTTCTCGGTGAACCTGCCGGAAGGTAATTATGATATGAAGCTCGTGCTGGGAGATGAAAGGCAGCGAACTGTTACAACGGTCAAAGTGGAGAACAGGCGTTTGATGCTGGAAAGGGTAGAGACAGCTCCGGGGAAATTCAGTGCAGAATGGTTTACGGTGCATGTGCGTGACAGTATCATCAGACCGGCAAAGGAAGTCGTTCGGTTAAAGCCGGGAGAACGGGATTATCGCCATTGGGATAATAAACTCACGATCGAATTCAATAATGAAGCTCCCCTGATCCGGCAGTTGGAGATCCTTCCGAACAATTCATCTAAGACGATCTTTCTGGCCGGCAACTCTACGGTAGTTGATCAGGCACATGAACCATGGGCTGCATGGGGGCAAATGATCCCGGCATTCTTTGTGCCGCATAAAATTGCTGTAGCTAATTATGCTGAATCGGGAGAGACATTGAAAGCATTTGCAAGAGAAAAACGGCTTGAAAAGATCTGGTCACGTGCTCAACCCGGCGACTACTTATTCATCGAGTTTACCCATAACGATCAAAAGCCTGGCGGTAATCACCTCGATGCTTTTACCAGTTATAAGGATACGCTGAGATCGTGGATCGCTGCGGCGAAAAGCAGGAGGGTGGCTCCGGTATTGGTTACTTCCATGCACCGAAGAAGTTTCGATTCAACTGGGAAGATCAATAATACACTTGGTGACTATCCCGAAGCGATGCGGCAGGTGGCTGCTGAAGAAGGAACTCCGCTGATCGATCTGAATGCGATGAGTAAGATCTTATATGAAGCATGGGGGCCGGAGAGATCGCTGAAAGCGTTTGTGCATTTTCCGGCGAACAGTTTCCCTAACCAGCCCAATGAGTTGAAAGATAATACACATTTTACTTCCTATGGCGCGTATGAGTTGGCGAGCTGCGTGGTAATGGAAATAAAACGGAAAATTCCGGAATTGGCAAAACAGCTGCGATCTCCTGCATTTAATTTCGATCCGGCGAAGCCGATGCCGTATGAGAACTGGACATTGCCGCAAAGTTCAGTGCGTCCTCTAAGCAAGCCTGACGGTAATTAACAATTTGGCTGACAATACAAATACATAGGATCAAGCCTGTAAAAATAACAGGGATCCAGGGCGAAAATGTCAGGAAACCTGCGATGCCGGAAAAACAAATGCCCGGCGGCAGGAAAAAGGTATATTGTTTGTATACATGGATGACATAAACGTTATGTGACATGAGTTTAAAGGCAAATTTTTTCCCTAAAAGCAATGCGGCTGCTATGAAGATCATAAAACCACTCTTTATTCTTCTTATCGCCTTAGCTTCCTGTTCCTCCCCTAAAAAGGCGCCGGTAAAGGCGGAGCCGACTGTAACGCGTGCCGATCTGTTGAATGGCGGGACTTCTTTCAGCAACGCCGTGGTGCTTAAGGTTACTACTGAGAGAGAGGGTAAGGATGAAGAATATAAATGGCTTAAGAATCTGTATCCGGGGTATAGCCTGGTAAAAAGATCAGAGGTTAAGCGGGGGGCAAAGCATTATGATGTTGTCCGGATAAAAACAAAGGAAGGCAAATTGAAAGATGTTTATTTTGACAGTACCAGCTTTGCAGGGAGGTAATTGCTTACACTTCGGCAACAGCAGCGGAAGTCTATCAGCGAAAGATCCGTAGTCATATTACCGCTTTATTTTTCTGTAGTGGTGGAGTTTTTTCTTGAAAATAAACAAGCGACAAAGGGAAAGTAACCGAATTTCCCTTTGTCGCTTTATGTTTAAGCATATGCTACTTTCTAAGCTTCCTGTAAGGCGGCAGCCCTTCTCCGTTCGTGAATGGCGCCTTTCGCGTCAGCGAGGTGTTTTCTGATCTTTTCACTTGACAGTGCATTGATCATTGCCTGTAGTTCACTGATCTGCTCAGCATAATATCCCATTTCTTCCTCCAGCTCCAGGAGTGCCCTGTAAGGTGTTGCCGGATCGGCGATCACTTTGGCTAAAGCCTTTAACCGGGTTACAAAAGCGGAATGCACTTCCTGGTAGCCGATTAGTGCGTTGTAGTCGGCCAGGTCACCAGCCTGTTTAAGTGAAAATTGAGATCTGATCACGAACAGGTACTGAGCGATGGAATCATTGTTAAAGAAGCCTTTGCTTCTCCACACGTCGGAACGGATGGAAATAAACAAAGTCAGACCGGGAGCGATCACCTCTATACGCTGAATGGCCGATCCCTTGTAGGAGCTTTCGGTTGCAAACGCCTGCAGGATTCCCTGGATTGCTGAAAATGCTTTGTTCATGACCATCAGGCCAAGATTGCTCATCTGTGCGACGGATTGCAGCAACTCTGCCGGTTTCTCTATTTGTACGCCATCAGGAGGTTCCGAATTTCCGAAGATAGCATCTTTAACAGCGGTGATCATCTTGGTGACGTTATCAAGTGACCAGGATGAGACCTGTTGCACCTCCACTTTGTCGAGCTGCATGATTGGTTTATGATCATTCCACCCGCCTTCTTTATAGAATTCGGTCATCTTTTCTTTCAGGGAATCAATATCCCTCGTTTTATCCGCCTGCACCTCGTCATTGATCTGTGCAAGATATTTCCGGAATTCTGTGTCTTTGTCCGCGAGTTCCTGGATTGTTGGTCCTTGTCCCATTTTATTAAGGTTTTATGGTTAAAAATTAGAATTTTAGAACATGTTATTTACCGGACAGCTATCATTTCTGTTGCATCCACTGGCTGATGCGCGCTGATACTTCCTGTGTAATGCGTACACCGAAATTGGTGTTCTCTTCACTTGAACCTGCCACGTGTATGCCGGTGATGAAACAATTTTTATCGATATTCTTTTGGATGCCCGAACCGCTGTCACCGCGGAAGGTGGAGATCTGATAGAAAAGCAATGCAGGAACTTCCTTCTTAATGCGCAACTGGCCTGATGCTTCCCACATAGAGCCTGCTGGTTTATCACCAGGGTAGCCGGTGATCGACGCATCTCCCTGGGTGAGTTCCTCGTTTGTCGCTACATGAATGGATAGTGGGTTTTGCCTGTTGTCTGCTTCCTTTAACTCGATCAAAGCATAATCATATACATGATCTTCCTGCACGATGTTTTCTTCTTCAGCCGGAATAGAAGCCGGATCGTCAGCATATTCATCCGGGACAAAAAATCTTTCCATCTGGAATTCCCCAAAGGGTTTCAGATCGCCATTCTGACCAGGGATTACGGTCACTTCAATAGCTTTTCCATATTGTTTGTTGTGTACATTATGGGCAGCAGTGAGTACATATTTTCCGTTGATCAATGTGCCGGTGGCATGTCCCTTAATGCCAGATCCGAATTTTATTTGCAGTAAGCAGATGAAAGGGAAGATGAAATTTGTTGTATCCACGATCCGGGTCATTTTGCTTCCGGGGAAATGAATGTCCGAGTTGTTTTTGGAAAGCGTTTGCATATAAAGATTTTTCCTGTAAAAAAATGGTTAACTGATCAGTTTGCCGCAGGGGCGGGTCAACTGCAACAGATGTCCAAAGTACAGGGCAATCCAATGCTTTATGCAGGCAGAAATGCGTTAATTCAGAACAGGTAGAAATACCTGATGACGTTTCCGTATTGCGGGGGCGCAAAGCGATCTGTAAATAGTGTGATCGTTAGAATGTTACTTCATGAAGATGGTATTTGACGGCAAATAATACGAGGCCGGCCGTATTCCGCCTGCCGGTTTTTTGCAGCAGGTTATTACGGTGTCCTTCTACCGTGCGGGCGCTTAAAAATAATTGTGAGGCAATTTCTCCTGCTGTGTATTCTTTGCAGATCAGCAGCAGGATCTCTTTTTCCCGGGGAGAAAGTTCCACGGGTATGCCATTCATATTTTTCAGTGATTGATTATGATGAATGGCTGATGTGTTTTGTATCGCTTTTAACACCCGCGCATTTATATAGAAACCTGTTGAGGCAACCGTCTTGATCGCTATCAGCAACTCCGCTTTATCACAATTTTTTGCAAGATATCCGGAAGCTCCCTGTTCGATCATCCTTGCAATAAGTCTTTCTGTTGTATGTACTGATACGACGATGATCTTAACAGAGGGATATTCTTTTTGCAGGCGTTCATTTAACTCTATCCCGTCCATGCCGGGCATTTCCATATCGGCAAGGATGATATCCGGCAACTCCTTTGTATTTGCCAGTTGCTGCAGGCAATCCGATCCGTCTCCGGCTTCCAGTATGAGTAAAAAACCTGGTTCTGAGCGGATCAATGCTGAAAGCCCCTGGCGAAAAAGGACCTGGTCATCAACCAGTCCAATGCGTATGCTGGTCATCTGGGTTTGGTTTTTGGAGTTGTTTAAAATGGCGCGTATCCACCGGTACATTTATGATCATTTGATAGCCTTGTAACTGTAGTTGAGCTAACTTCCAGCCAGCGCCGATAATACTGAGGCGGCTTTCGATATTGCGCATACCCATACCCTGTTTGCCCATATCAGTGGTTTGCAGGCCATCGCCATTATCCTGGTAGATCAACTCCATTTTGCCGTCCTTGATCTCAACTGATAGTATGATCTGGCTGGCCGATGCATGCTTCAGGGTGTTATTTACGAGCTCCGCCAATACGCGGTAAAGCGCCATGGGCGATTGCTCATTGGTAAACACGGGGATTTTGTTTTCATCAAAAAGGACCTGCATCTTTATTTTCCCTGTTTTGTTGATCATATCCGCCAGCTCGTGAATGGCATCATGAAGCCCGAAGCTGCCTGATATCCGGGGAGACAGGTGGTGAGCGATGTTGCGCATATTATCAATGATCTGATCGATCTCTGTTTTGCATTGCGAAAAGAAAACAGGATATGATAGTTCCGCTGATTTTCTTTCGATATTGATGCGGAGCGCGGACAATGCTGCGCCTATTTCATCATGAAGGTCCATGCCGATCCGTTTTCGTTCCGCCTCCTGCGAAGTGATGACTGATTCGAGCAATTCTTTCTGATGTTGTATTTCGGCTTCCTGCATCTTTCTTCTTCCGCTATGCATCCTGTTCTGATGACGCATTTGCAGGAGGATGAAGAAGAACACAAGTATAGCTGTGCCTGTCATTGCCAGTAGGATGAGAATGTAAAGATTGTCTGTCATTTCCTGCATTTATAAAAACCGATAGAAAAAAGTAAATACATCAGCATCGCCATCGCTGCGTGAAGATTCCAGATAAAGATATTGGCCTGTTTACTGAACTGATGGATCAGGTAGTTGGAGAAAATGAACAGGAACATCGTACTGGAGAAATAAAGCAGGATGCCGCTGATGATCCAGTTTACGGGAATATCTGTCCATCTTTCTTCCGAAACCTGATCGAAATCTCCCTGCCACCAGTAGATCAGCGCGAAGCTGATGATCAGGATCGCTTCAACCGGCCTGGGATAGGTATTGAATTGATATATGCTTTGAATAAAGAGGAAGTTGATCAGAGTAAACAGGCAGAAAAGTACCAGGCAGATACCAATGAACTGCCGCACCCGGCGTTCTTTAAATAGTTTGATAAAGAAGAAACCGAACAGCAGCATTTCAATAATAGTATCCGCATGTAGCAAAGGCATATTATTGATACCATGCCTGGCCATGATATGCGAGGCAATATTGGCTGCGAGGGAGAAACACAGATAAAGAAAGATGAACCCAAACGCGTTGTTCCATTTGCGCCATTTTACAATAGCCGTGATAACGGGAATAATAATGCTGGCTGGCACAATTATTCCCGCGAATATGTATTTCATTCCGGTTGGTTGTAAGAAAATTATACCAGGGGACTATTGGGATCGCACATAGGGGGACAGGGTTGTGTAACATTATAGATCGAGTATGCTCCTTTGACAGCCGATTTTACCGGAACAATGATGTCCCGGAAAAGAGAATCGTTGTTTGTTTGACTGGAGGTACGAATAGCTTCTTCATAGCAGGGGACAAGTATGCCGGAGATCGCGTCAGCGGGAATACTGCCTCCCGGAGCGACTGCGTCAGGGAGGGTGAAATAAATACGTGCACCAACGCAAGGTCTAGGCTGGCCATTCACTTTGTGATCCTTAAAATCGTTCACAATCTCGGTAAGATCAGTTAGACTGATGTAGAAACCATGTGGGACCTTGCCTGGTCTATTATCAAACTGGCTTTTGATCGCCTCGCGCCAGTTATTTGTTTTTGTCATCGCTTCTTCGAGTGTGATGACATTGAGCTCTTTTGGTTCGTGTTCTGAGGATGAATGTTGTGGCATAGTTAAGGTTTTAATGTAGGTGAATTTATGCTATTGAGCGCATGGCGGGAAAAACAAAAGTATTCTCATTGGGGCGTGATTAGATTTGTTCGGATTCATGGAAAACCCTGAAAGTTACCGGCATATCTACCTTTATCCTCTTTCTTTCGTCATTTTAATGCCAGGACAGTGCACGTGGCTCCATTATTGTTCAGTAACGTCATTCAGCCTATTTGTTGAGTCAAAATGCACGTTATGAATGATAAAATATCTTCACCATTCACTCCGGATAAGCCAACGATCGATCAGCTGATCGAGAAGAGCCGCGAATTGAAGGAAGAGTCTAAAAAGACCTGCGAGCAGTTGCAGGCTTTACACCAGGATGCAGATGCTTTGTTGGATAAGTCAAATGATACCCATGACGATTCACCAAAAACATAAAGAACTAAGTGTTTTGTTTTTTACAAACAAGTGAATATGCTTAATTGCTGAAATAGTTGTTTCCTAATCATATTATTAGCTTCTGACTGATTAAGTTTGTAGATGGTGGCTTGTTAGCAGTCTTAGCTGTTAAAACCCTTTCGTGGTGGCGAAAGGGTTTTCTATTTGTGTGTTTTTGTGACAAGGTTTTTTGGTACAGGCAAACAGCTTTTATTCCTGCCCGTGGCGCTGCAGGCACCAGTGCCGTTCTTCATTCATCGATCTCCAGGAGATTAGACTGGTTTTACTACTCCGTAACCGCAATCAGCATAAGCTGCCGGATGGGAGAACAAACTGTTGATTCCTGAGGAAGCAACATTGCTCCCGGGCTGCGCAAAAAATAATTAAATTCACCGGACCATTTTAACGAAATGCGTTCCTCTTGTTTATGAAAAAGCTTTTATTCTCCCTTCTGCTCTTACCTGTTTTTTGTTTTCCGGCGCTTGCCCAAACCCAGGTCGTTCCCATCGAAGTAGACATTGCAAAGCAAAGATCCCCGCTGAAACCGATCTGGGCCTGGTTTGGCTACGACGAGCCGAATTATACCTATATGAAAGACGGCAGGAAATTGCTTTCTGAGCTGTCGGCATTAAGCCCGGTACCTGTTTATGTTCGTGCTCATAATCTCATGAACACCGGTGATGGTGCTGCGGCCCTGAAATGGGGTTCCACCAATATGTATACGGAAGATAAAGATGGAAACCCTGTTTATAGCTGGACGATCGTCGATTCGATCTTTGATACCTATATCCAGCGTAAAATGAAACCGCTCGCCCAGATCGGTTTTATGCCCGAGGCCTTATCGACCAATCCGACGCCATACAGGCACTACTGGAAGCCCGGGATCAACTATAAGGAGATCTGCACAGGTTGGGCCTACCCTCCGAAGGATTATAATAAATGGGCAGAGCTGATCTATCAATGGGTCAGACACTGCGTGGACCGCTATGGAAAGGAAGAAGTAGAGTCCTGGTACTGGGAACTCTGGAATGAAGCCGACGGATATTACCTGATGGTAGAGGATAAGATCGGGACATACTGCAAGATGTATGATTATGCAGCCGACGCGGTGAAAAGAGCATTGCCAACTGCGAAGATGGGTGGGCCGCACGCGACAGGCGGCGCGGGCGAGTTTATGAGAAAATTCATTGCGCATTGTCTTAATGAAAAGAATGCCGCAACGGGTAAGACCGGCGCCCCATTCGATTTCCTCGCCTTCCATGCAAAAGGTTGGCCGACGTTCACCAATAACAGGGTGAGAATGGGGATGAGCAACCAGCTGAAAGATGTGAACAGGCATCTGAAGATCATCAGTTCCTTTCCTGAATTGAAGAATATCCCGATCATTATAGGAGAATCCGACCCTGAAGGATGTGCGGCCTGCGGTATGAAGACTGATCCGCAGAATGCGTACAGGAATGGAACCATGTATTCCAGCTATACGGCAGCTTCGCTTGCAAGGATCATGGATCTCGATGAGTCGTATGGAACGAATATCATCGGTGCGGTGAACTGGTCTTTTGAATTCGAGAACCAGCCCTGGTTCTATGGCTTCAGGGATCTTGCTACCAATGGCGTCGATAAGCCAGTGCTGAACGTTTTCAGAATGCTGGGAATGATGTCGGGAAACCGGGTAAGCGTTTCCGGGGATCTGCCATATGATGCAAAGTCGATACTGGAATCTGGTGTGCGGGGAACAGCTACGGATGTAAACGCCCTGGCATCCACCGATAAAAAGGCAACTGCCGTAATGCTCTGGAATTATCATGACGATGATATTTTAGAAGGGGAAGCGCTGGTGGAGCTATCCCTGAAGAATATCCCGGCAAAGAAGGTAAAGGTCTTCCATTACCGGATCGATCAGGACCATAGCAATTCCTATGAAGTATGGAAGAAGATGGGCTCACCGGAATCGCCAACGCCGAAGCAGTATGCGGTGCTTGAAAAGGCAGGGCAGTTGGAGATGTTGACAAAGCCAGCTGGGCAGAAAGTGGTGAATGGGGAGTTGAAGTTGAGTGTGAGGTTGCCGAGGCAGGCGGTGTCATTGCTGAAAGTGGTGTATGAATAGTGTATAAAAATCCTAGTCATAATCTAACGATAATACTAACAGTCGTTATTGTGCAGTAACAGTTTTCCCGATCTAGTAAATCGGTTTTCCTAATGTGTAAAGGTAGCAAGATCATCATGCAGGACATTTGCAAAAAATTTACTGACTGTTATGAAGAAGATCCTGTACCTGTTCTTCGCACTACTACCGATGGTAGGGGTTGCGCAGAAAAATACATCGACTGGCTCTGTGAAAGGACGTGTTACCACAAAGGATAATCAACCGGCTGCTTTTGTTTCCATTATTGTTATCGGCACTGACCGGAATGCGATCAGTGATGAAGGCGGATATTTTTCAATCAATAAGGTACCGGTGGGGGCACAACAACTTGAGGTTTCCCTTATTGGTTATGAAACACTGCGTCAGCCGGTGGAGATTGTAGAAAATCAGGCCGCCAGTGCAGACCTGCAGGTTACGATCTCTAACAGTCAGCTGCAGGAAGTAACGGTTACAAGCTCCAAAAGCAAGTTTGTTTTCAAATCAAGCGAATATGTTGCGCGCATGCCTTTGCGCAACCTGGAAAATCCACAGGTATATAATGTGGTAGGCAGGGCACTGATGCAAGACCAGGTGATCATCGAGCGTACCGATCTGTTCCGGAACATTCCCGGCGCTGTACCGAATTTTTCGGCCGGAGGATCAATGGGATTGAGCATGCGTGGCTTTTCCACTACCATCGGTATGAGGAATGGGATGGCGACCAGTGCGATCGTGCCCCTGAATCCTGCGATACTGGAAAGAATAGAATCGATCAAAGGCCCGTCAGGAACCCTGTTTGGCAGCAACCGGAACGTTACTTTTGGGGGAGTATACAATTATGTCACCAAACGCCCGTATGACCAATTCGGTGGTGAGATCAGTTTTGCTGCCGGTAGTTACGAGTTCGGAAGGATCACGGCTGATATCAATACACCCCTGAATAAAGAGAAGACCATACTCCTGCGCATGAATGCAGCGGCCCAATCGGAAGGAAGTTTCCAGGATCAGGGATTTAATAAGAACTACACGTTTGCACCAACCTTCTCCTACCAGGTGAATGATCGTTTGAAGTTCACCCTGGATATGGAAATGACAAGAGGCAACTATACCGTTGTTTCATTCGGTTTGGGAAATCTTGCAAATATCACCGCGCGCAATTTCAAAGATCTTCCGCTGGATTACAAGAAATCTTATATCAACAACAGCGTTGATGTTAACAACGGTATCAATAACCTGCAGGCGCAGATAGAGTATAAAATATCTGATCAGTGGAAATCCCAAACTAACTATTTGTATTCCGTAGGCTTCTATAAAGATCTTTACTGGACCGCGCTGAACATGATCAATGATTCTATGTTTGCCCGCGTGGTAAGAAACCAGACGCCGGAAACATTCGGCAATATCGAGATCCAGCAGAATTTTATTGGCGATTTCAAGATCGCCGGTATCCGAAACCGCGTGGTAGCCGGTATCGATTACAACTATAACTATAATGAACTGTATCGTGCGACCGTTAATTTCGATACTATCAATATTCTTCGGCCGACACGCGTAATGAGTGTGCCGGCTCTCGAAGCCGCTTCAGCAACCCGCTTTGCAGCTACCAATACGGTGTCCAGGAATGCAAGCGTATATGTTTCCGACGTTGTAAATATTACGGAAGAGTTAATGGCGATGCTGAGTGTACGTGTCGACCGGTTTTCGACGAAAGGAACTTACGCGCCGGCAACAGGGATCTACACCGGAGCCTATGAACAGACTTCCGTTTCGCCGAAGTTTGGTCTTGTTTATCAGATCATCCGCAACCGCATCTCTCTGTTTGGAAACTATATGAACGGTTTTGTGAATGTCGCACCCGTTACACAACCAGATAATACGATCCTGGAATTGAAGCCGCAATATGGCAATCAATGGGAGGGAGGCGTGAAATTCGATCTGTTCAATACTCATCTGAATGGTAGTGTCAGCTTCTATAATATCGATGTAACGAACTCGACAAGGACTGAACTGGTAAACGGACTGAATTTCACCCGTCAGGATGGAACGCAACGGAGCCGTGGTATAGAGGCCGAAATTATTGCAAGCCCGGTTAAAGGATTGACGATCGTTGCCGGCTATGGTTATAATGAGAACAAATATGTGAACTCAGCAGTTGCATTAAAAGACAAGAATGTTATTTTCAGCCCTAACCATATCGGCAATATGTGGGTGAGCTATACAGTGCCGGCTGGCGAGATAAAAGGATTGGGGATCGGGGCAGGTGTGAATTATACAGGTGCTTCCTGGTTTGATGCAGCCAACTCTTTCAAGATCCCTGCGTACACGCTGTTGAGCAGCACCATTTTTTATGATGCGCCAAAATTCCGGATCTCGTTAAAAGGAAATAATCTTTCAAATGAACGTTACTGGAATAATAACGGTTCACCACAGAAACCAGCAAATTTTATAAGCAGTGTCTCGTTCAAATTCTAAGCGACGGTTCAAAAATATTGTGGGTTTTATCCACCTCTGGCTCGGACTTGTGTCCGGGCTGGTGTTTTTTATAATGGCCCTGACCGGCGCGATCTATTGCTTTCAACCCGAGTTGTCAAAGCTGACGCAATCTCATCTGAGCATCAAAAAAGAAACCGGTCCATATTTGGCGGTATCGCGATTAAAAGAAATAGCCGCACAGCAATTGCCGGATAAAAAGCCGACACGGATCATTTATAAAGATCGGGATGAACCGGTGGTCGTTCATTTTATAAAACGCGGTAAGGAAGCTTACTACTGGGCTGTATTCCTGAATCCATATTCCGGCGAGGTATTGAAAGTGCAGAATATGGATGATGAATTCTTCCGGTTCATGCTCCGTGGCCATATGTATCTATGGTTTCCGCAGACTGTCGGGAAGACGATCACCGGAATTTCCATGATCATTTTTACAATCATGATCATCAGCGGTATCGTTTTGTGGTGGCCCCGTAACCGTGGCGCACGAAAAACGAGCTTCAAAGTGAAATGGGGGCGTCTCCAAAGCGACTGAATTATGATCTCCACAATGTGTTGGGCTTTTATGCCAGCTGGGTGCTCATATTCACCCTCGTAACAGGACTTGCATGGAGCTTTGAAAATGTAATGGCTGCGGAATACTGGGTGTTCAGCGGAGGTAAGACAAGACCGAAACCGCCAGTATTCAAATCTTACAAAGACGATACTGCTGCGGACGTATCGGTTATCGATGAAGTGCTGGCATCGGCCACAGCGGCTTATCCCGGTTTCGAACATTATCAGGTAAGACTTCCGGAAACAGACTCAGCCTCTTACCAGGTGATGATGTATTATGATGAAGGTAAATTTGCACGAACAGATAACCTGTACTTTGATCAATATAGCGGGCAACGTTTTAAACCTGCTAACTGGGGACTGTACGAAGATGCAAATGGCGGGGAGAAAGCTAACCGCATGACGTATGATATCCATACAGGTGGAATAGGCGGACTGGCGACGCGCATACTTATTTTTTGTGTGGCGCTGATCGCTGCTTCATTGCCGGTTACAGGATTTTGTATCTGGTGGGGCAAGCGAAAGAAAAAGAAACAGTAGCTTGACCCTGATCAGAAACTATTGCTTTACGGTAAGAGAGCCAATACCCAGGTCATTTACTTCGACTTGGTTAGTCAGGGCGTCAGGGTCTTCCTGATTGATGTGCTTTATGAACGCGTTCAAAAAGGGAACGGACAGAAGAAATAGATTAGAATTAGTTTCATTGGGTGTTCTGTGATTTGATGTGGTCAGAAGGCTTCGCCACTATGAAAATAGAAGCTCGATCCTTCAGAGGTAAATCCTATATCAAATCTTAAATAGATATCTTTTTTCCTGAACAACAGGTAACGGATACCGAAGCCGCCGGAATAGCGCAGGTTGGCCACGCGCATATCGCCGATCTTTGGTCCGACTACCGCGGCGCCCGCAAATACCGCCGCGCCAAATCTTTTATGGAATGCGAATGGGAGCATCCTGAATTCTGTTTGTGTGCCTATCAGGTTCTTGTCGCGGAAGCGACCCTGGTAGTAACCCCGCATCAGCAGGTCTCCGCCCATTAAGGCAAGTTGGTTGAACGGGGCATTGCCATTTACAAAAGTTCCGTAAACCTGCCAGGCAAGTGTATTGCGAAGACTGAGCCTGTGATACGAACGCAGGTCTGCATTGATAACATTGAAACGAAAATCACTTCCCCAGGCCGGAGCATACTGCAGAAAGGCAAGTTCTGCGAACATGCCCTTCCGGACGTTGAGTACATTATGTCGTGTGTCATAAACCAGTGCAACGCCAAGCCCGAGATTGGTTGATCCATCACTTCCTGCAGGTAAGACATGCGGCTGTTGCAGGGGCTGCTCAAAATGTACATTCCACAATGACTGGAAGTCTATTTCCGGTCCAATGAAAAAGTTTTTCTTCACTTTCCGCAGGATGCGTTGACGGAAGATGATATTATGAGCGTCAACCACTGCATAGTTATCGGATTTTGTATCCGGGCCAATTCCATAGTAAAATAAAGGGAAACGTTGAATGGTTGTACGGCCAAGAAAGAACCATTTGTCTTTATCGCCATAGATGGCGTTTTCCAGCATGGCTCCATATTGTGCTTTGAA
This sequence comes from Terrimonas ginsenosidimutans, assembly GCF_022012415.1. GTDB lineage: Bacteria > Bacteroidota > Bacteroidia > Chitinophagales > Chitinophagaceae > Terrimonas_A > Terrimonas_A ginsenosidimutans. The sequence continues at coordinate 14,949 of NZ_JAKLTR010000012.1, read as the reverse complement.
AGTAAAGAATCCGCTGGCCTTGATCTCACTGAGGCGGTTATTGATGTTTTTCTTTGCGCGGAAGAGTTTGAGGATCGAGCCACCCATTTCTACACCTGTTTCAGGGGAATAGCCCAGGGAAGGATAATAAGTGAAACTTGGCTGGTTCTCATCAGCGGTATCGTTGAATACGCGATTGATCTGCCGTCTGATAAATGATGGGCGGCGGATCGTATCGGAAGCGGTCTCCTGTGCTTCGGTGATTGAGCAGAAGCAGAGGCAGATAATGAACACAAAGACCAGCGCGCTGACCGGGAATTTTTGCGGATAGAAGGGTTTCACGCGCGAAAGTTAAGGCAAAATGTCTATTGATCAGCCGGGTCAACGGATGGTTGTGCGAGAACTCCAGCTGTATTGCCGGAAGAGAACGCGGTCAGATTACACGTTCTTGCGAAGCAGGCCCTGCGGCGGAGCAACGACACACCACGTCTGTTGCATGTCGCTGCATCCTCCGCGTTCGTGCCTGCGTAATTAAACGGATAGCTGCAGGGAATTCCTGATCCTGACGGCCTTCCTGAAATCTTAAAGCCTGGTCAACGATCATCGTTCGTCAATGGCCATGCTCTCCCTCGCCGGAATTGGTGATCCTGGCTAATACAAAGAATGCGCCTTTGGTGACGATCCTTGCATTTGCCGGGATTTGTTTCAGAACGGTGATCTGTGTATAGCCGACTTCAGAAGTTCCCTTTGCCACCGGTATTTTTTCAAATGTCGTGCTATTGCCCGTTTCTTCATGTGTTTCTTTATGATCCTGCGGTTCTTTTACAAGGAATATATAGTCCTGTCCCTGATGGGTCACGATAGCATCGTTCGGTACAGCTGGTGTGGTGATCTTATCAAGACTGATAAGGGCGGTGATATTCATTCCGTCGATCAGGCCTGTTTTATCTCCCTTCACTGTTGCGTGAACACTTACTGCTTTACTTTCATCTTCAAACGATGAACCAAGTGAATAGATCTCGGCATCGTATTCTTTGCCCGGGTTGTTGGTGAGCGTGAAATGAATGCTCTGGTTATCTTTCAGTCTCGGCAGATCTTTTTCGTATACAAAAAGATCCAGGTGAAGCTGGCTGTTGTCGACGATATCTGCCACAGGTGTATTCAGGTCAATGTAGCTGCCGATCTTTACGGACACATTGCTGACGATGCCTGAGATGGGAGCACGAAGAGACAGCACGGAGATCAGCTGGCCATTTTCCAGCGATGATGGATTGATGCCCATTAACAGGATCTGCTGCGCTAAGGCTGATTTCCTGGTACGCAACGCGTTCAGGGATGATTCGGCGGATTGCAGATTTTTCAGGGCCCCTGCATTTCCCGCATTAAGTTCTTTCTGCCTGCTATATTCCTGCTCAGCCAGTGTAATGCGGGGATTGATACTAAGATATTCTTCCTGCGACTGGATAAAATCCGGATTGGCAACAGTTGCGATCACCTGTCCTTTTTTGACAATGTTACCAGGTTGGATCAGTAAGGATCTGATGATGCCGCTGTATAGCGAGTTGACAGATGCTTTGTTTTGGTTTGGTACGCGAAGAGCCCCGTTCGCCCTGATAGAAGCAGTCAGTTGTTTTTCTTCAATACCACCGATCTCAATGCCGATGCTTTTGATCTGCTCCGCCGTAAGCGTTGCAGTATTGCCGTTTCCGTATTCGTCATTGTGCCCCTTTTCCTCTGTTTGCGCTGCCGGCGATTTTTCGTCTGCGCTTCCGCATGATTGCAGTTTCCAAGCAAGAAGGGTGAAAATTAATATTGTTGCTGCATTTTTCATCTGTATTCTTTTGATCTTATTGATTATTGTAGTAATAAAGCTGGATGACGGATTGATTGTATGCATTCAGGTTCTCCAGGTAATTGCGCTGAATATCGATAGCCTGTGAAAGGAATTGTGATAGCTCAGCGAAGCTGATCTCGCCTGCGCGATAGGCTAATGAAGAAGCTTTGATGATCTCACCCGCCTGTCGAAGCCCCGTCGCTTCATAGAATTTTAGCATGGCGTTATTTTTTCTGACCTCTTTTTCTGCCTTGATCAATTCTGTTTTGAAGACCTGCTGCCCGTATTCGTATTGCTTCCGTTGAATTATTGCTTCAGCCTGGGCGGCTTTTATCCTGTTTCGATTAGCGCCTGCACCGAATAAAGGAACCGCAACCGATACAGAAAAACCGGAGAACGGATCATTAAGGCCATACAACCGCTGACTGAAGAAGCGCCCGGAGAACTCAGGCCGGTTCTCATTTTTAACGACGGCAATGCCGGCATTGGCGATATCCAGGTTCTGCTTTTGCAGGATCATCAGGGGATGTGATGAGTCTGTTGACAGCACGGGCATCGTTAACTTTTCAAGCCGCGTATCTGCGGGAAGAAAACTGGTGTCTGTGTTCAATAGTTGCATCAGCGATTGTTGTTGTACTTCCACGTCCGTTTCGATCTGCTCCAGCATGGCCTGTAGTTCATTCCGGCGAACGTTTGCGGCAATACTGTCAAGGCCGGGGCTGTCACCGGTCTTGACTTTTAATGTCGAAGCATCACTAAGGGAACGGTAGATGCTATCCAGGCGGCGATACAGGCCCTGTTTGTCCTGCAGATACCAAAGCTGGTAGTAAACTGAACGGACGTTGCGTTTGATCTCTGTATGCAGTACATCCGTATTCAGTTCAGAATATTCAAGCTGTTCCTGGTACAGATTGCGCTGTGCTTTGTATAAGCCGGGCCATGCGACGGATTGTGAAAGCCCGATCTTCATGATGCCTTTTTTATCACCTGGGCGCAGATCTTCGTTTTCTGCGAATACACCCGTCTTTGGTAATGCGCTTGCTGTATTCACCATTGCTTTACCACGTTGGATCTGTTCTTTATTAATGTCCAGTTGCATATTGTTGTCTGCCGCGGTCAGCACCTGCCGGATCGTTACGCGTGTGTTGGTTTCCTGCTGTGCATTGGATAAAACTGAAATGAATAATCCGATTGTGATCAATGCAGGACTTACCGGTATTTTCATGCTGCGTTTTTTCTTGTTGGAGAAAATAATGTAGAGCAGTGGGAGAACGAAGAGCGTGAGGAAGGTCGCACTGATGAGTCCTCCGATCACTACGGTTGCGAGTGGTTTTTGAACTTCCGCACCCGCACCTGTGGAGAGTGCCATCGGGATGAAGCCCAGCGATGCAACCAGTGCTGTCATGAGTACGGGGCGGAGGCGCGTTTTGGTTCCTTCGAATACCCGCTGAAAAACATCGTGCATGCCCTCTTTTTCCAGTTGATTGAATGTGCTGATCAGAACGATCCCGTTCAGGACGGCCACACCAAACAGTGCAATAAAACCAACGCCCGCAGAGATACTGAAAGGCATCCCTCTTATCAGCAGTGCAAACACTCCGCCGATAGCACTCATCGGGATCGCGGTATAGATCAACAGAGCTTCGCGCATGGAATTGAAGGTTAAAAAGAGTAACAGGAAGATCAGCGCCAGGGCGACAGGTACGGCGATCTGTAAACGTGCGGAAGCCTGCTGAAGGTTTTCAAACGTTCCACCATAAGTGTAGTAATATCCCGGTGGCAACAAGTTGGCGGCATTCAGTTTTTGCCGGATCTCTTCCACAACACTCTCTACGTCGCGGCCAGCTACATTGAATCCAACAACGATCCGTCGTTTGCCATCTTCCCGGCTGATCTGCGCCGGTCCCTCTTTAAATGATACAGATGCGACTTGTGACAGCGGGATCTGTTTGCTATCCGTTGTTGAAAGGAAAAGATTGCTAACATCATCAATGGATGTACGGTTTGCACTATCCAGCCTTACAACGAGATCAAACTTCCGCTCATTCTCAAAAACAACACCAGCGGCCTGTCCGGCAAATGCGGTACTGATGGTCCGGTTGATATCATCGATGTTCATGACATACGCAGCAATGCGTGCACGATCATAATTGATCGTGATCTGTGGCAATCCTGTAGTGCGTTCTATCTGCGGAGAGGTGGTGCCTTTTACAGATTGGACCAGGCGTGCTGCACGGTTTGCCAGGCTGGCGAGTGTGTCGATATTCTCTCCGAAGATCTTCACGGCCACATCCTGGCGGACACCGGTCATCAGTTCGTTGAAACGCATTTGGATCGGCTGATTTGCTTCAAAAAAAACACCCGGGATCACTTCCAGTTTTTCCCTGATCATTTCTGCAAGCTCATCATAATCTTTTGTGGTTGTCCATTCTTTCTGTGGCTTCAGTACAATGATCAGGTCAGTGGCTTCAGGAGGCATCGGGTCGGTTGGCACTTCCGCGGAACCTGTTTTGCCAACAACCATTTTCACTTCGGGAAATGACTTGATGATCCGGCTTGCCTGCATGGATGTTTCCACGCTTTGAGAAAGCGATGTTCCCTGGGGGAGGATACAGTGAAATGCATAATCTCCTTCGCGCAATTGGGGAATGAACTCACCACCCAAACGCGAGAATAAAAACAGCGCAACTGCAAATATGCCTACGGTCACCGCCACGAGGGCCATACGGACCTTTACGGCTTTCTTCAGCAATGGTGTATACGCGCGTTGCAGGAAGTTTATCATCTTATCAGATAATGTTTTCTTATGCAATGGTCTTTTAGGGAGGATCAGTGCAGACATCATCGGGATATAGGTAAGCGAAAGTATCAGCGCTCCAAGGATTGCAAAGCTCACTGTTTGCGCCATCGGGCGGAACATTTTCCCTTCTATGCCAACGAGCGTCAGGATCGGGATATATACGATCAGGATGATGATCTCGCCGAATGCAGCACTGCTGCGGATCTTTGATGCTGATGCGAATACTTCATCATCCATTTGCTGCTGAGTCAGCGTGCTGGTAGATTTTCGGGATGCCAGGTGATGCAACGTGGCTTCCACAATGATCACGGCACCATCCACGATCAGTCCGAAATCGATCGCTCCAAGGCTCATCAGGTTAGCACTTACGCCAAAGGCATTCATCATTCCCAGTGCGAATAACAGGGAAAGCGGAATGGCGGAAGCAACGATGAGGCCTGCGCGGAAGTTTCCGAGAAACAGCACAAGTACCAGGATCACGATCAACGCCCCCTCGATCAGGTTTTTCTTTACTGTATCAACCGCGCGGTTTACAAGATCTGTCCTGTCGAGATAAGCTTCGATGATCACGTCAGGCGGAAGCGATTGCTGTATGGTCTTCATCTTTTCTTTGACCCTTGTTACCACGGCTGCGCTGTTGGAACCTTTCAGCATCATTACAATTCCTCCCACTACTTCCTTTTCGCCGTTGAAGGTGACAGCGCCATAGCGGACTGCGCTTCCGAGTTGAACGGTTGCAACATCTTTGATCAACACAGGGATGCCGCTTACTGTTTTGATCACGATATTCTCAATATCCTGTAGTGATGAAACAAGGCCGATCCCGCGGATGAAATACGCGTTTGGTTTTTTATCGATATAAGCACCGCCGGTATTGGCATTATTCTTTTCGAGTGCGGTGAATACTTCCGCCATATTAATGTTCATCCCTTTCAGGCGATCGGGATTGATGGCCACTTCGTATTGTTTCAGTAAGCCGCCAAAGCTGTTGACCTCGGCAACACCCTCGGTGCCATATAGCTGACGGGCAACGATCCAGTCCTGCATAGTGCGCAGGTCCATGGCAGTATACTTATCTTCCGATCCCTTTTTGGGATGCACTACATACTGATAGATCTCACCGAGGCCGGTGCTCACAGGAGCAAGTTCCGGATTGCCGATCCCCTTCGGGATCTTTTCTCCGGCTTCCTTTAATTTTTCCGAGATGAGCTGCCGCGCGAAGTAAATGTCAACTTCGTCTCTGAAGACGACCGTGATCACCGATAAGCCAAACCGGGAAATAGAACGCATTTCTTCCAGGTCAGGTAAATTGGCAAGACTTTGTTCAATGGGATAGGTAACCAGTTGTTCGGTTTCCTGCGCAGCGAGCGTGGGCGTGGAAGTGATGATCTGTACCTGGTTGTTGGTAATATCGGGTACAGCATCGACCGGTAATTTTCCGGCGCTCCAGAGACCCCAGATGATCAGGGCAAGTGTGAACAATCCTATGATCAGTTTATTCCTGATCGAGAAATCAATTATCTTATTTAGCATGACGGATCAATGATATAAAGAGGTAATAGTATCTGTAAACAGACATCATCACCGGCAGCGAAACGACAATAGAGAACGGTACAATGGTAATGATACCGGCCATCCGCATCCTTTGGGACGCATATGTTCTCCGGCTCTAAATATTGTGTTACGCTGACGGTCTGATGACTTTTGCTAAGTCATAGAACAAGGGTGTCAGGAAATTTGATCGGTAGTAAAATCCGGGTTACGAATGATAACCTTTGTGCGATGACGCTTAGGATACTAATTGAGGCGGCTGCCAGATAGGGAGCGAGATGGAGATCAACGCACCCGTATAGCGGTCGGCATATGCTGGTGCAAAGGAAAGGGTTGCCTGGAGACTGCCGGTGTAGGACTTCGGGTATCCATAGGCTGCGCAGCAGGAGCAGGCGCAGAATGGCGGGCAGTCGTCAGAGCCATCTTCATGTTCATGATGGTCGTCCTGGACGAGTTGTGTTTTCGCCTTACTGTCTTTCAAGCCGGCAGACAGGTCTTTACAGGGAGCAAGGCTCACTGCAAAGATTATCATGGTCATGATACAGGCGAATAATTTCATCGGAAGTGAAGATAGAGCAAAAAGGCGAATGATTATAATCCAATGTCGTTTGTTGCAAGGCGTTAACAGTTTTGTCTTGACGCTGGTTTTGTTACGTTGTAGCAAACGACGAAGCGCTCTTTGGTTTCTCAGCTTACTCCGCAATAATTATACGGCTGATCAAGCAGCCTTCGGTAGTGGCAAACGGTCAATCAGCGGCATTTTGTAGTCATCATCCGACAGCCATTTTCCTTGAATGGACTACAGCTGAAGATAATTTGGATGGGTAGCTTTGGACTGTCGATCAAAATTATCCATCACCCGCTAATATCCCTGAAATGACAACCTGGCGTAAATTTTTCCAATCAGTTTTCATCCGTCAAAATGAAAACCCGGAGTCAGTAATTCCGACTGAGTCAATTTATCAACCGATGATCGATATTGATATATTCCGTTTTGTGGTTGCTCAGCATTTCGGTGCAGCCAGGGAACAGGAGGCGCTTGCCATCGGCTACAGCGAATATTATGCGTTGATGGTAGATGAACTCCGGTTCCAGGGATATGAAGTGAGCATGCAGGTTGGTGCTGACGGAAAGCTATGTTATAAGATCTCAGCGGATGCTTCCGGTAAAGTTGCCTGAAAGCAGGTGATCGTTCTTCATGAAGACCTCTCTGGTTATCAACAGAGGTGCTTTCTATGCTTCATCGATCAGCCTGCTGAGTTCATTCATTAATTCATGCATTTCAAAAGGCTTAGGAATAAAGCTGTCTGCACCCGCAGAAAGAGCGACGGCGGACCCGTCAGTATTGGCAGAGATCGCAACGATCTTTATTTTTTTACCTGCTTCTTCCTTTCTGATCAACCGTGTCAGTTGATCTCCCGGAAGAACGGGCATCCATAGATCTACCAGTAAAAGGTCCGGAGAATGTGTGAGGATCAGTTGCAGCACTTTTGAGCTGTCAGGCTCCGCGATAGTCTTGTAATGTCGTCCGATCATCAGGTCCAGCACTTCAAGTATACCGGGATCGTCATCGCAAATAAGTACAGTCTTTTTTTTCATGGCAATTGGGTGGTTTGAGCCTTCGGTTAGAATGACCGGGGGGACTTCAGCTGTTAAAACGATCATCAAACGGCTTTGTTGTTCACGTGGCCGGACAGTTGGCTGTTTGGCCCTGTTAAGGGGTCTTTATGACAGGAAATTGGGTATTTACGTCTGGTATGGGCAAATTGGTGCTGATCGTTTTTATAACATGCTGATAAATTAGCTCAGACAGCGGCACCCTTTTCGCACCTTTTCCTGAAATGTTAGCTATGCAAGATCAATTCATCAAAAAGTACTGGGAAGAAGAAAATACGTTGTTCTATCTTCATTTTCATAATGCAAGGGCGGTAAGGCAAATTGAGCTGACTCCGGTAAAAAAAGTGTATCTGTCATCAGAACAGCCAGACGCTGATGATACTACACTATACGATCAATCAATAGATGACCTCGATCCGGATCAAAAGGACTTCATATCCGCCAGTGAGTTTGAGAAGATCTGGGAAAATGGCAGGGCAGGAGAAGTGCAAATCAAAGAAAGAGTACCCAAAACCGGTCTCTGAAACCCGGAAAAGGAAGATCGGGGCCTGACCAACAACTTTGCCTCAGGCGTTCCGGTGCGCCATGTATTATCGAAGTTTCCGGGAAAGCCCGATTATTAAGCTTATCTTCATTCAAGTACAGAAGAGTTATTTATCGATATTCACAGACAGATTCGCCAGATCCGAAAGATCTTTCCTTACCTGCCCTCTCTCTTTTGCTTATTGTAGTCTCTATGTACGCTTTCGTTGTCAGCTTATTTCAAAATTGTGTGCGTGGCAAGCATGTGTTTGATATGGAGCTTAAGGATGCTTAAACACTTTTTATTTTAAACGTAAAACGGAATCAGTATGAGGTCGAATTCAGAGATAACTGTGGCCAATTTCAGGGAATCAGCAGTAAGATCGTTTCTTTTCTTTTGGTATGATTTTGAACTAAAGGTGAAAAACCTGAACAGAAAAGAAGATGAAAATGTATTTCAGCAGTTGCGCACCCGCTATGCAGAAGCTTTGAAAACTTCATTGCAGCAAACGGCTGAAAAACTGTTGATCAATTTCCAGGGAAATAAGCAAGGATTGAGAGTATGTTTGACCGAGCAGGTATCTCATAATATTTCTGCGTTCATGGGTAAAGTTGATTCACTGTAGTGCATAGATCTGGCTGGATCTTTCAATCTGACTTTAATGGATGATAAGAGATCAAGGTCTGCCTGACTTGTATCCGGTTATCGGGATCGGTATTGAAAACAGCATGAACCATTTTATCAATATTCCTTCCATTGGCCGTTTCAGGGGGAACAGGTCTTCCTGAAATGATAATGAATTTGGTGTGGATCATTTCCACGCCTTCACCTAAGACTTGTTATGATATTTTGTAAAAACGATCTGAATTTTTTGCATTACAGATGGGTGCCGGAGGTTGATGAAGAAGGGACTATTTATTCAGGTGGCCCAACCCGCAGGACATTTGATCCCTTCAATGGCAACCAGGTACTGTTCCTGATCAATTGTTATGGCTTTGAGGCCGGCAGTCTGACATTGAAACAGGTTCATGAAATAGAAAATAAGATCGCCTATAATCTTCCTGTTGGATTAAAAAGCGAGCGTTCTGTATTCAACTGGATAGTTGAACAGACTTTGGATAAGGCTGAGCGGCCCACACGTTCATCCTGATCATTCACTGGCCAGCCAGTTTCCCCTGGCTGTTCTGCCACCAGTCCAACCTTCTTCCGGTTTTCGGATCATCTCCCTGCTTTTAATGTTAACGGAGATTAACCTTCCTGCATTTTCCCGTACAAAAACACCGGTTTTTTCTTCCATTGTTAAAGGATCGTAACGCTCATTAACGCTGTTTAACATGGCGTTCCATCCTTCACAATTGCCTTGCCTTCAGTGCATTTGCGTTTTACTTTTGTCCTGTCATCGTTGCTGAACACGGTAACGGGAAAAACAAAAAAGTAAACCACACAAATACAACATTATGAAAAAGATCATCCTTACAATCGCAATCGCAATCAGCAGTTTCCTCGCATTTGCCAATGAAACAAATGTCAGCGCAGCCGTACAGACCGCCTTTAGCCGTGAATTTGCCGGTGCAAAAGAAGTGAGCTGGACAAGCGGAACGGGTTTCTATAAAGCCTCATTTGTTTACAATGAGCAGCATGTTGCCGCTTTCTATTCTTATGAAGGTGAAATGCTTGGTCTGGCGAGAAATATCAGATCACTGGATCTTCCGATGAGCCTCCAGCGTTCTTTGAAGAAAGAATATGGTGGACGCTGGATCACAGAGCTGTTTGAAATGTCTAACGCAGAAGGAACCAGCTACTACATTACGCTTGAGCAGGCCGATTCAAAAGTTATACTGAAATCGGAGAATGGTTCTCAGTGGAGCGTTTACAAGAAATCCTCTAAGGCATAGACTTTATCTTCTTTATAATAGTGTGATCATCATCATTACCAGGAAATTCAATTAACCGATCGTACAACCTTAACCTTATAAACCTTAATGGTGGTCATTCGACCCCGGCTTTACAGAAGCCGGGGTTTTTTATGCAATGTCGTTTAGTTGGAGATCATCCTACACTGGCTCGATGGCCGATGACTGATGGCCGATGGCCGGGTGCCGCATTTGGATGGAAGCTATTGCTGCTAATTGGTATAGGATATTGACACGAGTAGGGATATGTATTTTGGCCAACGGCCATCAGTCATCGGCGATCGAATGAACTTTCGGGAAAATCATTGAACTAAACGACATTGGTTTTTTTGAAAGAAGGGTGAGCCTGCCTTCAGCTGGATAGTAGCGTTTTGCAAATGGCTGATTTTCATGATTATGTACTACGATTGGTCAACGCCTGTATATTTTAGGCTTGTCAGAAGTATTGCATATTTGCTGTATCTCCTATGTTTCTTTGCTCTATCTGTATGCTTGTCGCGTTCTTCAGGCGTGGTTGTCGCGTATTAGCAGCGTAGTTGTCGCGTATCGGGCAAGGTTGTGTGCGGGGCTTCACGGTGATATTGCTATGGGCCCAGGCCTGATCGCCGCCTGTTTGAACGGCAAAGAACGGTCCGTTTTTCTGATGCAATGATAGCCCTTCCGGGAAGTCGCCGGTGCCCTTCGGACCGATCGTGCTTTATCTTGTACGAAGTATGATTATTGTCATTTCTGAAGCTGATCTGCTACCGATTGATCAAATGCTGCAAACTGTTCAATTATCTTTACACCACATCTTTTAATAAACTTTTCAGCATGTTCAACGGAGAGGGTTTTATTTCGGCAAAGCAGGCACTGGATTGCATTCAGTCCGGTAATCGTGTTTTTATTCATGGCAGTGCGGCCACGCCCGTTGCTTTGATCAAAGAATTGCTGACGATGCATGACAGGCTAAAGAATGTAGAGCTGGTAAGTATTACCAATCTTGGTGAGGTTGATTTTACAGGCGAAGATTTCAGCAGAAGTTTTTATTTTAACTCTTTGTTTGTGTCCGCCAATACGAGAGCTGTGGTCAATAGCAGTGCGGGCGATTATGTACCGGTCTTCTTAAGTCAGATCCCGCAATTGTTCCGGCGTAATATTCTTCCGATAGATGTGGCATTGATACATGTCTCTCCTCCGGATAGTCATGGTTATTGTTCTCTCGGTACTTCTGTAGATATAGCGAAGGCCGCAGTTGATACTGCAAAGATCATCGTTGCACAGGTAAATCCGAAAATGCCCAGAACGCATGGCGATGGTTTTATTCATAAAGACCGGATCAATTACATGGTGTGGGAGGAGGCGGAGCTTCCGGAAGTGAATTACTCTGCAAAGATCTCTCCGGCTATTGCAGAGATCGGAAAGAATGTCGCCTCGCTGATCGATGATGGTGCCACACTGCAGATGGGGATCGGCAGTATTCCCGACCAGGTGTTGCAGAATCTTCTTAATCATAAAGATCTGGGTATTCATACGGAGATGTTGTCTGATGGTATCATCCCTTTGTTGGAGAAAGGTGTGATCAATAACCGTAAGAAGAAGCTGAATGTAGGGAGAACCGTGACGGGTTTTATGGCGGGTACCCGCAAATTGTACGATTTTGTTAATGACAATCCGCAGATCCGGGTAATGGATATTGCTTATGTAAATGATACAAGCGTTATTCGTCAGAATCCTAAAGCAACGGCGATCAATAGTGCAATCGAAGTTGATCTGACTGGCCAGGTTTGTGCTGATTCCATCGGAGTGTATCAGTACTCGGGTATTGGCGGGCAAATGGATTTTATGCGGGGCGCGTCTTTGTCGGAAGATGGAAAGCCGATCATTGCACTGCCTTCTGTTACTTCAAAAAATCAATCGCGCATTGTTCCTTATCTGAAAGAAGGAGCGGGGGTGGTCACTACGCGCGGGCATATTCACTGGGTTGTAACTGAATACGGAAAAGTCAATTTATTTGGAAAGAATCTCAAGCAGCGCGGGCATGCGCTCATAAGCATTGCTCATCCGGATCACCGGGAAGCTTTGGAGAAGGCGTTCTTTGAACGGTATAAAGTGGAATGAGGGTGTTGATTTTGATGGGATAATCTTTTTTGAAGGTTTTATGTTCAGGAAGCTGGGGCGAAAGTTCAGCCGGTCGTTCAGTGGGGTGATCATTCACAGCGGGCGTTGAAAAATACCACTTTTCAGCGATTGCAACCTGTCTGCTGAGTTATCATATTTACAGCAAAATAAGATATGAAGATCGCAAGCCTTACCACCACGATACTCCTGCTATCATTAACTGCCAGTTCCCAGGTTTCGGTGCAACGACCCACAGAAGTCAAAAAGCTGCAGTCTACTGAAGTGATGAGGAAAACACCTGTCAATACGCTCCCTTCGCCGGTTGCGTCAACTCCGGATCCTGTGTCGACAGCTAATCTCACGCCTGGGAAGGATCTCAGCGTCCAGATCAGGAGCTTGCAGTATAACCCGGCTAATGGCGGATCGGTTCAGGTGAATTATGTTGTTAAGAATAACGGTACAGAAGCACTGGACATTAATAACATTGGTATTCAGGGTTACCTTGATTACAGTCCCGCCAGACCAACCGATCCTGCGCCATCATGGCCGGTCAATGGCAAGAATTATTTTATAGCGGGAGGTCATGTTCTGTCAAGCATGCCTGCGGTGCTGAGTCCGGGGCAGGAGAAGGAGGGGGTGTTCAATTGCTTCAACCTTGCGAGGGATCATTATTTCAATACGGCGGCTGAGTATACTTATATGGTTTGGGTTGATAAAGACAAAAAGATCAGTGAAGCCAATGAGGCCAATAATTTCGCAGTGTACAAATTCAGAGGTTACCAGGGCCAATATCAACCAGCTGTATCTGCTTCTCAATATTACCTGACGAACGCGTTTATTACCATCCGGACAGGGGCTGATAATAAAGAGAAAGAATCTGAGGTGAATTTTCGTTTGATCCCTGCAATGACAAAAGACTTAAGCAATACGCAGAATGAGTTCATTGCTAAAGTTCCAAAAAACCAGCAATCATTCTCACCCAACTCATCTGCTACATTTCCACTGAACCTATTCATGTCCGCCACGGCAAATTTGGTGAACCCGGCAACGAGTCTCGCTTCCTTTAATCAAAACGGGCTTGGACTGGCAATGGAATACAAAGCAAATTTTCTGCTTGATGCGTGGAAGATCGAACAGGTAGAGCTTACCTTGTATTTTAAAGATGCAAACGGACTTTATCATCCAACCCAGGGCATTAAAACAATAAAGTTTAATATGCCCGCGAATACTTTCTTAGATGGCTTTGGGAAGAAAATCCTTGTGTGTAAAGCGGATAACGCCCTGAATGCTGTATCAGTTAAAACAATTGAGAAGTTCTCTGAGTATTGATGCGTTCAGTCACGCTACCCGCTTTATGAAAAATGCTGAATAACAGTGCGGCTAGAATTTGTTATCATCAACATCATTAATAAATCCGATTACACCCTGCATAAATACTTTTTGATCATCCCACATCGCGAGGTGGCTTCCATCAGGGCAGTAGAGGTATCTGCCTTTTTGAACCATCTTGCTTTGTTCTTCCATTGCTTTGGGATCCATGGTGTCATGTTTTGCACCGATCATCAGGGTGGGGACGGCAATTTCTTTCAATCTTGCTTTGATATCCCAGTTTGCCAGTCGCGCTTCCGGTGTCATACCCATTTCGCTTGGACCTTGCATTAAAGTGTATACGGCGTTGTTTGCATGTTTTAGTGCACGGTTTACGGCATCAGGCCATTCTTTGAGGCGACAAACATGTTCTGTGTAGTAGTTGGGCATCAGCAGCTCGAAATACCTGGGATTGGCATAGTCTTTTTTTGCTTCGATGGATTTTATTTCGGCAAGTACTTCCGGCTTCATTTGTTTCATTAACACGTCTTCTGCATACCTGGTGTATTCAGGGGCGCTTGCCATCATATTGGCGACGATCAGGCCTTTCAGGTTCTGCTGATACTTTAGCGCATACTCCATTCCGAGAATACCACCCCAGGAGTTGCCAAGTATATAGAAATTTGTACTGTCGGCACCAATAGCCTGCCGCACCTGCTCTACTTCTTCTACAAATCTTTCCGTTGTCCATAAGCTGCTGTCCGTCGGTTGATCACTATAATAGGAGCCTAGCTGATCATATTCATAAAACTCGAACCCCTGGCGCTGAAAAAAGGTTTCAAAGCATTCCATGTATTCGTGGGTCAATGATGGGCCGCCATGCAGTAAAAGCACTTTTATTTTGGGATTTGAACCGAAGCGTTTTGTCCAAACCTTGAAATCGCCCACGGGCGTTTGGATGGGGATCATCTTTACTCCGGCTCCTTCGATCGAGTCATTGTAGGAAAAGTAATCCGTAAGCGTTTCCGGATTTTTGGGTGGTTGGTTACACGATGTTATAGTGAAAGCTATTACAAAGGCGAGGAGTGGAGTAGAGCGCATGGGGAGGGGTTTGGTGATGATAACATTTTCTAAATATAGGGGTTGCCGGGCGGGCAAGGGCGCTTTTTTTTCGAGGGGTTGCCGCGAAGATTCTGATTACATTTTTTGCCGGACGGGCAAGGGCGTTTTTTTTCGACGGGAGGCCGAAGACTCTGTTTACTTTTTTTGCCTTGATGCAAAAAAAGTAACAAAAAAAGATCAAGGCTACGCGCAATAGCCAGCC
>NZ_JAKLTR010000011.1 GCF_022012415.1 Terrimonas ginsenosidimutans | reverse complement strand
AATCCCTCGAAAAAAAAGCGCCCTTGCCCGCCCGGCAAAACTACAAACAGAGATTTCGTTGCAATCCGGCAACCCAGTACCTTTACCCTGAAACTGAACACTATGTACACCCAAGATGCAACCAAACAATTGCAGCAACAAACCGTCGCCCTATTAAAAAGCAGCGCTACACACCAGGTATCACCGATGGAGATCCGCGAACTTCGGGATGTTCTGCGGTTTCATGAATACCGCTATTATGTATTGAATGATCCATTCATCGCGGATGGCGAATATGACCAGCTGTTCAAAGAGCTGGAACGTCTCGAAAAAGATGATCCGGCCATTGTAACGGCAGACTCTCCCACTCAGCGCGTTGCCCGTGGTCTTACCAAAGACTTTCCCGCGGCTCAGCATCTGGTGCCCATGCTTTCGCTGGATAACTCTTACAATGCAGATGACCTGATCAGTTTCGACCGTAAAGCAAGAGAACTCACCGGACTCAATGAAATAGAATATTGCGTCGAACCAAAATTCGATGGCGGCAGCATCTCGCTGATCTATGAAGATGACCTGCTCGCCCGCGGCGCTACCCGCGGTAACGGCGTGGAAGGCGATGAGATCACGGCCAATATCAGGCAGATCCGATCTATCCCTTTATCGGCGCAGTTCTCCAAATACGGAATACAAACCGTTGAGATCAGGGGTGAAGTATTGATCAATAAAAACAATTTCGCAAAGTATAACCAGCAACTGGTCGATCAGGGCCTTGCCCCGCTCGCCAATCCACGCAATGCAGCTTCCGGAACATTGCGGATCAAGGACCCTGCCGAGGTGGCCAAACGCGGGCTGGAAGCATTCGTATATCATATCAGTTATTACACATCTTCCGCTACAAAAGAGCTTCCCTTTACAACACATGCTCAATCGCTGGACCTTCTCTGGGATCTCGGTTTCCGCAGCCCGAAACAGGAGAAACGCGTGTTCAGCGGCATTCAGCAGGTGATCGATTACTGCAATGAATACGAACAGGGCCGCGATGCCCTTCCCTATGAGATCGACGGAATGGTGGTAAAAGTTAATGATCTCGATCTGCAGGATAAACTCGGCATGACTTCCCATCACCCTCGTTGGGCTATTGCTTTTAAATTCAAAGCCCGCCAGGCAACCAGCAAACTATTGGGTGTAGAATTCCAGGTGGGACGTACCGGCTCCATTACGCCTGTTGCTAAAATCCAACCGGTGCCGATCGGTGGCGTAACTGTTTCCTCCATTTCTTTGTTTAATGAAGACGTGATCAAAGAGAAGGATCTGATGATCGGCGATACAGTACTGGTTGAACGAGCCGGTGATGTGATCCCTTATATCGTTAAATCCCAGGCAGAGCTTAGAACAGGCGAAGAAAAGCAGATCGCGTTTCCAAAAGACTGTCCTGTTTGTGAAAGCAAATTATTCAAAGAAGAAGGAGAAGCGGTTTGGCGTTGCATCAACATCGAATGCCCGGCACAGGTAGTTGAACGTATCATTCATTTTAACAGCAAAGACGCGATGGACATCCGAGGTTTTGGAGATGCTAACGTCCGGAAATTCTTTGATCTTGGTATACTGAAAGACATTCCCGGTATTTACCGGCTTGACTTTGAAAAGATCGGAACACTGGAAGGCTTTGGGAAAAAATCGATGGACAATCTTCAGACTGCTGTTGAAAAATCCAAAGCACAACCTCTTCACCGGCTGATCTTCGGGTTAGGTATACGCTTTGTCGGCGAAACAACAGCGAAAACCCTTGCGCATGCGGTAGAACATCTTATGGACTTCCGCAAATTCTCCAAAGAAGATCTGCTCAATCTCGAAGATGTCGGACCTAAAGTAGCCGGCAGCATTCATCATTTCTTCAGTAACGAAAGTAACATTCACATGCTCGAAGAACTGGAAACGCTGGGTCTGTCTTTAAAAAATGAAAAGAAAGGTCAGCCTGCGGGAGACGGGAATTTTACCGGACAAACATTTCTTTTCACCGGCACTTTACCTACACTTAAACGCGATGAAGCGGAAGCAATGGCGGAAGAACTGGGAGGCAAGATCGTAAGTGGAGTAAGCGCTAAACTAAATTATCTCGTTGTTGGAGAAGCAGCGGGAAGCAAGCTGGAAAAAGCAAAGAAGATCAATACGATTAAGATCATATCTGAAGCCGAATTCCTGCAATTGATTGGAAAAGGATAACAATATTCCTTCCCGTTTTAAAAAATAATCCTGGTTTTTATTGAATCATTTTATGTTACAAACATCAACACTTCAGTTCTTAAAAGGTCTCAGGAAAAATAATAACAAGCCCTGGTTTGACACGAACCGCTCAAAATATGATGAAGCAAAATCAGACTTTATAAAGTTCGTACAACAGCTGATCGATACACATGCGAAGAAAGATCCGTCTATCAGTCACCTTGTAGCAAAGGACTGTCTATTCCGTATCAATCGCGATATCCGTTTTTCAAAAGATAAGTCTCCCTACAAAACAAACTTCGGCGCATCGATCAATAAAGGTGGCAAGCAATCGATGAATACAGCCGGTTACTATTTTCACCTCGAACCAGGCCAGTCATTTACCGGTGGCGGGATCTGGATGCCGGCAGCAGAAGATCTTAAAAAAGTGAGACAGGAGATCGATTATAATTTTGACGAATTTAAAAAGATCATAGGATCGAAAAAATTTAAGTCCGTTTACGGAGATCTTTCTCACGAAGCTGAATATAAACTGACGCGTTTGCCAAAAGGTTATGAAGCAGATAATCCTGCCGGCGAATATTTGAAATTAAAAAGTTTTATCGCGCAGATCGCTATCAGTGATACAGAGCTGACAGACAAAGAAGGGATAAAAAGAACGCTGGCGGCATTTGAGGCTTTACAGCCGCTGATTGAATTTATTAATGAGAGTATGCAGGGATGATGATGGATAAGTCCATTCGTTAGGCTTCCGCTGAGTTAAGACTTGTATCTCAGGCTGAATGCCTGATGGCCGCATTGGCCTGATATGACCCAACCAAAGTCAGGGGGTTACCCTGACCAACTTGCTCTGATTCATTTCCAGATGCCCGCGCGCCTGGTTTTCAAAATGAAGTCGCTGAAGGTGGCATTTTGTCATGCCTGCCAACTGATGAATTCCCCAAGTATTCTTGATGTGTTGTTGTGGATGATCAGATGAAGATCTGATGAAGCTTCATGATACCGGTAGATAGCGACCTTAACAGAGTATGTTTTTCGTCTTCTATCCGGCTGAGTTCTAAAAACAGCCATTCAGACATGTTTTGCCTTCTTCCTTTCCCGGAAGAGCAGAGCAGTGCAGGTTGACGCAGGCAATCTCCACACACTATTCTCCTAATGAAATTGTCTCCCCCTTCCAGCGCGACGCTGATAAAATCCCCATCTGCCTTTTATTGGCCGTTCAAGAATACACCTGCTTGTATATAGTGCCCAAACACGATTGATGATCAATATATTAAAAAGGTTAACAATTTTAATTTGGAAGTATCAATGTTTAAACATTAAATTTGTATTCTAAATTCAAAAATCATGGCAACTTGGACTATTGACACCGCACACTCAGAGATAGGTTTTAAAGTAAAACACCTTGTAATCTCTACAGTATCTGGAAAATTCAACGCATTTGAAGGCAAACTCGAAGGCGAACCAGATGATCTTCTTAATTCAAAAATTTCTTTCTCTGCTGACATAGAAAGTATCCATACCGGCAACGAGCAGCGCGATGGCCACCTGAAATCAGGCGACTTCTTTGATGCTGCTGCACATCCTAAACTTACTTTCCAATCTACTTCGATTGAAAAGAAAGGAGACGACTATAAAGTGAATGGCAACCTTACATTGAAAGGCGTTACCAAACCTGTTACGCTGAATGTAGAATTCGGTGGTGTACAGAAAAGCCTTTACGGCCAGACTGTAGCTGGTTTCGAAGTAACCGGTAAGATCAACCGCCAGGATTATGGCCTTACCTGGAGCGCTGTAACCGAAGCAGGTGGAGTGGTAGTAGGTGATGAAGTGAAACTGGCAGCTAACCTCGAGCTCATCAAGCAAGACTAAGACGTAAGATTGTTTAAAAGTTTAAAGGTTTAATAGTTTTAAAGTTGCATTCAGCAATGAACTTCAAAACTATTAAACCTTTAAACTTTTAAACAACTATTACAGCAGGCCTTTGCCCGTCAGGTACTCCGCAATCTGTACCGCATTCGTTGCAGCCCCTTTACGCAGGTTATCCGACACGATCCACATGTTGAGGGTATTTGCCTGTGACTCATCTCTTCTTAAACGACCGACGAATACTTCATCTCTCTCATGTGCGTCTTTGGGCATTGGGTATTGAGCATTGGCGATATCATCTACCAATACTACGCCTGGAGCAGATGACAGCAATGACCGGACATCATCCAGCGTATAGTCTTTTTCAAACTCAACGTTTGCACTTTCGCTGTGACCACCCATTACAGGGATACGGACCGTGGTTGCGGTAACACGGATCGATTCATCACGCATGATCTTCATGGTTTCTTTCACCATTTTCATTTCTTCCTTGGTGTAACCATTTTCAAGGAACACATCTATCTGGGGTATCACGTTCAGATCGATCGGATATTTGTAAGCCATTTCACCGCTTACACCCTGGCGCTCATTCATCAATTGATTTACCGCTTTCACGCCTGTACCTGTTACGCTCTGGTAAGTACTTACCACCACACGCTTGATACCATATTTTTTATGCAAAGGATTCAATGCAACCACCATCTGGATTGTCGAACAATTTGGGTTGGCAATGATCTTATCACCGGCTGTTAGTATATCCGCATTGATCTCAGGTACGATCAATGGTTTTGAGGGATCCATTCTCCAGGCCGAAGAGTTATCGATCACCGTAATACCTGCTTCTGCAAACTGAGGAGCCCATTCCAGGGAAGTACTTCCTCCTGCTGAAAACAACGCTACGGCAGGTTTCGCTGCAATCGCATCTTTCAGGCCGACAATCTTGTATTTCTTGCCTTTGAACTCCACTTCCTTGCCAACTGATCTTTCTGAAGCGACCGGCACCAATTCAGTTACCGGAAAATTACGTTCTGCAAGAACCTGCAACATTTTTGTGCCAACCAATCCTGTAGCACCTACGACTGCAACTTTCATTTTTTTTGTTTTTGCCCCGGATTGATCCGCTTTTACATTGGACTTTATTCCGGATGTCATCCCGGACCTGATCCGGGATTGATTAATAATAAGGGTTAAAATAAAACAGGCCCTCCGTAAGGAAGGCCTGCTAAGTTTTTATGTTACCACACATAACGCTGCAAACCTTCCTAGGAACGTTTCTTAATGCGCTTTGTGTGTTTCATTAATTTCATATCTGATCGCTACACGTTTTTCGGCAGCGGAGCAAAAATAATCCCCGGTTTTATTAACTCCAAATAATGTTTTTTTCCCATTTCCAGGTTCCAACACCTGCCGAAATTCATGGAATGAAGGTCCTCTTACTTTTGTTATGCACCATTATCCCTGTCCTGGCTGACGCCCAAACCCGGTATTCCATAGTCATTAATGAAATAATGGCCGATCCGGCGCCACGGGTAGGTCTTCCTGATCACGAGTGGATCGAGATCCTGAATACAAGTGAGCACCCGATCAATTTACGGGGATGGAGGCTGGGAGATAATACAACCTTATCCGGCTATTTTCCTGACCAGACTCTTGCCGCGAAGCAGTATCTGATCCTCTGTGCATCATCTGCACGAACCGCCATGCAGCCATATGGGGAGGTTCTTGCTGTACCCTCTTTCCCATCATTGGATAATGCCGGAGAACAACTATACCTGCTATCTCCTGATAACAAAGTCATTCATGCCATCCGCTATGCCGATAACTGGCATGATAACACGCTAAAGAAAGAAGGAGGCTGGAGCCTGGAAATGATCGACGCGCAAAATCCATGCTCAGGCCAGTCTAACTGGAGTTCTTCCAACTCTCCGGCTGGCGGAACACCGGGTCAACCAAACACTATTGCCGGCATCAATACAGACAACTCAGCCCCTGTACCGCTTCGCAGCTATCACTCCACTTTAAACCGTCTCATAGTTGTTTTCAATGAGCCACTGGACAGCATTACTGCTGTGAACCTTTCAAATTACCGGCTTATACCCGCCATCAATATCATAAAAGTGGTATGCCGATCGCCGTTATTTGAGGAAGTTGAACTGGAAACAGATCAGCCGCTCGACAGCCTGACCGTGTATGAACTCATGATCAACAACGTCAGGGATTGCCAGCAAAATGAAATGCTCCGTCCCATCACAATCAAGGCAGGTATTTCCTCTTCTTCTGCTGCAGCAAAACCCGTCATTAACGAGATACTGTTTAATCCACGCCCGAATGGCTACGATTATGTAGAGATCTTCAACCCTGGCCCACTGATCATTGATGTGAATCAGCTCTATCTTGCAAACAGGAACGCATCGGGCCTCGTGAGCAACACAGTAAGAATCAGTTCAACGCCTTACACACTGTTTCCCGGCGAATATCTTGTTGCGACGGCAAACCCATCGGTATTAAACACTCAATACTTTGTCATGTATCCAAACAAAGTGCTTGAAGTGTCATTGCCCTCTTATCCCGATGACAGGGGAACCGTAATTCTCATGAGCCTACAGGGCGGGATACTTGATGAAGTAAATTATTCAAAGGACTGGCATTTCAAGCTCATTGCGGATCCCGACGGAGTGGCCCTTGAGCGCGTCGATCCGCAGATGCCTGCGGCGGCGGGGTCTAACTGGCATTCAGCCGCATCAACCGTTGGTCACGGAACGCCGACCTATCAGAACTCTCAGTTCATGACCACACCTGTGATGAATGCTGAAATAGATCTCTTACCCAAGGTCTTTTCTCCCGATAACGACGGCATTCATGATCAGGTGCAGATCATATACAGAACCGCAACCTCCGGATTGATGGCGAACGTGATGATCTTCGATATAGATGGACGGTTGGTCAGGGACCTTGTCAGAAATCAGTTGCTCGGTGCCAGCGGGTACTGGAACTGGGACGGCATCGATGACCGTCAGCAACTTTTGCCTGTTGGCAGGTATATCATACAGGTTGAACTGTTTACCCTGTCTGGAGAAAACCGGAGAATCAAAAAGGTTGTTGTATTAGCGAAGAGGTTACGCTAAATCCAGATATCTTAAATGGATAAACATTACGATCTGTCCGCAAGTTCATTAATGCCGCAAACACTGACGCCGTCGGAAGGAAAAGAGAAGCTGCCCGTAATTTAGGATTCCCTTTACATCAAATACTTTATCTTCCTTTCATGAAGCGCCAATACAATCTGCTATTGCACCCAGCTTTTATTATTAGCCTCTTTCTACTCCTGCTGAATGATATCAGCCTCAAATATCAGTTTGCTAATGCTTTTACCGGTAAGCTATCGGACTTCACCGGGTTGTTTGTGTTCTCTTTGTTCTGCTTGACATTTCTTCCTTTGTACAAAAAAAGCATCGCCCTTATGGCGGCTATTCTTTTTGCCTGGTGGAAGTCACCTCTGTCGACATTCTTTATTGAATGGTGGAACGGTTTGCCTTTTATCTCTATTACAAGAGTGATTGATTACAGCGATCTCCTCGCTCTGGTTGTTTTACCATTCGCTGTGGTTATTGCTGAAAAAAATGTCAACCCGGTAATAAAATACAAAAAGCTATTTATTCCATTGATCGGATGCATCACTATCTTTTCGTTCTGCTTCACTTCAATGTCCCGATACGGCTATCGCTCTTATGCCCCGGATGAAATCGCCTTCGACCATACTATCGATACGCCGCAATCGGAGCAACAGATATTGGATAACCTTCGCCAACAGAACATCCCTTTCACAGCAGATTCCCTCAGTTATTATCCTGCCCGCGAATTCGGTCCTCCCTACACCTACGTTATGCGGATCACTACTGCGGGGCCGGATAGCGTTAAGTGGATTCCGATAGATAATCGGGCAGACTCTGCATTATATGTTCGCCGGAACGAAGGCTTATACTATACGCTTTCGAAATATAACTTTGATGGCATAGAACTGGAAAACGTAAAGATCTTCATCTTTAAAAAGAACTTCGACAAAGACACCCGGATACGCATCGAGAGATTCCGGTGGACAAAAAGCCAGGAAGACTTTACCAATAAAGCCCGGCGAAAATTAAAAAAGCATTTTGAAAGGTTCTTTAAAAAATGAACCCTCAGATCTTGTTGACGCCGGGAACCTGACGGCGTTTTAATAACCACGCAATTGTAAAAGAGGGAATAAAGTCAGTTCCGGGTAAGATCTCTTCTATAAAGTTGAATGCACCACCCAGTATTCCCTTCCATCCACCAAAGCTGATCATAAAGATCACGGCGGATATGGGTGCCCAGAACAAGTCGCCAAACTCCCCCAGAACGGGGATCGTATAAGTGAGATAACCAGCCGCATCCATCAGCAGGCAAAAAGCAAGCGATGGTGAGTTGTGTTTGTTATTCATGCATGCAAGATCAGGGAAGTTTTGCAAGGGTTGCATTCGGTGGGAAACTTGCGGATCCGGGCAGGGTGCAGGTAGATCCTCACCGAAATGGCAGTTTGGGATCGTAGGACAGGGCCGGGGCTTGACGAACCCACCAGCGCAAACCCGGCTAACCGGCAGTGCCGGCCGCAGTTCGGCTGCGCTCTCAAACATATAGACAGAATCCTCGTAATCCCGGGACCGGGGGCGAAGAGAATTTGCTCTTCAGGTTCGAAGGAGGATAGATCGTACTGATCCAGGCTTTGCTGAAATGGCAAAGCACTTGTAAACTGATTATCATCACTCAGGTATACACTTTATCCTGCCCTCTTTTCAGGCTACTTTCAATTCTTATATTCCTTTCTTTTATCTATCCATATTTCTCATTTTTTAATTTCATCGGCCTCATGGCAATAAGAATTAGTGTTCTCCGCTTATAGCGGACAATCACCCCCTCCCCCTATCCGCTATAAGCGGAGAACACTAATGATGCAACCTGCTGGTTATAGCCTGATGGTTGATGATGTAAACCCAGAACGGGAAATGAGCCCATGCAATGAGCCTTAAAAGGATCAATAAGGCGATGGACCTTTCACTGAATGAACCCAGATCAGGCATCCGCCATCGTTTATCGGCCATCGAACAACGATAAACCTATAACCAGCAAATTGAGTTAAGTAAGATATCTCGATGTAAATATCGCCACTGGCGGAGCCAAACCCATGGGTAAAACACAAAACTTAAGGGGAAAATAACGCCGGAGATCAGTGAGGAAAAAGATCTGATAGAAAGGAGTCATGTTTGGTCATCTCTGGTCAGGAAACGATGGCGGGAATAGGTCATCGATACTAAGCAGTGGGCAACGGCATCCCCCGGGTACCTGCTGTTTCCGAACACGTTCAGCCCATTTAAGTGTAGGAAATAAAAAAGCGCCGGTTATTCCCGGCGCCTTATGATTATGTTAAAGGCACAAAGCCTTTAATGCTACTAAACCAGTTCAATCTCAAAGCTCACCAGCTGTCTGAACTGCTCGATCCTCCTGTCAATATCCTCTTTGCTCACTTCTTTTAACCTCGTAGGTCCAAATTTCTCGACGCAGAAGCTCGCCAGGGCTGAGCCCACAATGATGGCTCTCTTCATGTTCTCAAAAGAGATATCACCCGTTTTAGCCAGGTGACCGATAAAACCACCAGCAAAGGTATCGCCGGCACCAGTCGGATCGAAAACCTCTTCCAGCGGCAAAGCTGGCGCAAAGAACACATTATCCCCGTGGAAAAGCAGGGCTCCGTGCTCCCCTTTCTTAATGATCAGGTATTTAGGTCCCATCGCCATGATGGATTTTGCAGCTTTAACAAGAGAAAACTGGCCGCTGAGCTGGCGCGCTTCCGCATCATTTACCATCAGCAGGTCAACATGCTTAAGCACTTCCTTCAGATCGGGCATTGCCACTTCCATCCAGAAAT
The DNA here is from genome assembly GCF_022012415.1 of Terrimonas ginsenosidimutans. Lineage (GTDB taxonomy): Bacteria > Bacteroidota > Bacteroidia > Chitinophagales > Chitinophagaceae > Terrimonas_A > Terrimonas_A ginsenosidimutans. The sequence goes on along the minus strand of NZ_JAKLTR010000011.1, from coordinate 254,868 downwards.
TCATCGTATCCATTACGATGAGCTTTGGTCTTTTCTTCATTTGTTTGATCACACTGAGCTGGATGGCAGGAACAAGATTACCCAGCATCAGGAACTCCGCACCCTGGTACGAGTCAGGGATCTGGGGGTTGAAATCAGCCAGAACGTTCAGGTCGGTCACCAGCGTATCACGGCTGTTCATATCTTCATGATAGCGGCCGCTCCAGAAGAACGATTTTTTATCTGCGACGATCTCTACTCCTTCCAGTTGCACTCCCCGGCTTTTCAGCTCATCCATTTCTTCCTGGGGGAAATCATAACCTACAATAGAAACCTGTTGCACCGGCTGAACGAAGTTTGCCGCAGCATAGGCAACATAAGTAGCGGAGCCCCCTATGATCTTGTCGGTTTTACCAAAAGGGGTTTCGATCGCATCAAAGGCCATTGTGCCTACTGTAATTAAAGACATAGATTAAAATTAAGTTCTAAAAAAGCCGGAAAAGCCCTGCTGGCATAGCTGGGAGGTTATGAAACGGCGTGCAAACCTACATGAAATTTCAACATGAATTGCAGGAATAAAACCAGATCAGGGCTTATCTTTGGGTATGGCCAAAATACAGCGCAGAAAGGCATCTAAAAAAGACCTGATCCTGCAAAAAGCAGCTTTGATGTTCCGGGAAAAAGGCTTCGCCGCCACGTCCATGAGAGATCTTGCCGAAACGGTAGGGATCGAAGCTGCCAGCCTGTACAATCATATCCAGTCAAAATCCGAGATCCTTCAGGATATTACTTTTCGCATGGCAACCGATTGTAATGAACATCTCGCCAGCCTGGATAATAACGGGATGAACTCTACCCAGAAAATAGAGTCCCTCATCCGCTTTCACGTTCAGATGATGATCAACCGCTTCGAAGATTACTATGTAATGGTCAATGAATGGATCCATCTTTCCGAACCACACCTGACCGAGTTCAGCCTCCAGCGGCGTAACTACGTCCAAAAAATGGAGGATATCATCCGGCAGGGCATAGACAACAAAGAGATGAAAGCGGTCATTCCTTATGTGGCCGTACTCACCATCCTCTCTTCCGTTAGAGGATTGGAATTCTGGCACCGCAGCCGCCAACACATCACTCCTGTCGAAATGGAAGACAATATGGTCAACCACCTGATCAACGGACTTAAAAATTAAAAAGTAAAACAAAGACTCCCGAATCGAAACGTTCGTCTGTATTCAGTAAAGTACTTTTTACTTTTGATTTTGAATTTATGCACTTGCCACTTCGAAAACCCTACAACCCATGTCCATTCATTTTCATAAACTGCGGATAAAAGATATCCGTAAAGAAACGGATGACTGCATCTCTATCAGCTTTGCAATTCCCGAAGAGCTAAAGGATACTTTCGTTTTCCAGCACGGCCAGAATATTACACTGAAACATGATCTCCAGGGCGGGGAAACACGTCGTTCCTATTCTATTTGCACTTCTCCTTTTGACAACGAACTAAGGGTGGCTGTAAAAAAAGTAGAAGGGGGGCTTTTCTCTGGTTTTGCACACTCAACACTAAAAGCCGGTGATGTAGTGGACGTACTGCCACCAACAGGAAAATTCAATACAGGTCTTCATCCCGGACAGGCAAAAAAATATCTTGCATTTGCTGCCGGCAGTGGTATTACGCCGGTGATCTCGATCATTAAAACGGTATTACAGACTGAACCCGCCAGCACATTTACACTGGTATACGGCAACCGTAGCAGGCACTCCATCATTTTCTTCGAAGAACTGGAAGCGTTGAAGAATAAATATCTCCAGCGCCTGAACATCATTCATATACTAAGTCGCGAAGGCACGGATACCAGCATACATGCCGGCAGGATCGACGGCAACAAACTCAACGAACTTTCCCGCCTGATCAATTATCCATCAATGGATGAAATCTTTATCTGTGGACCGGAAGAAATGATCTTCACTATAAAGGATTTTATGGAGGCGCAGCAGATCGACAGTAAGAAAGTTCATTTCGAATTGTTTACTACCCCCGGTCAGAAAAAAAATACAAACCCCATGTTTTTTAGTAAGAAGAAAGCTTCGGACAAAAGTCATATAACCATTAAGCTCGATGGAAGAACGCTGGAGTTCGAGCTGGCACCTGACAGCGAAGATTCTATTCTTGACACGGCGCTCAAACTCGGTGCAGATCTCCCCTACTCATGCCGTGGCGGCGTTTGCTGCACCTGCAAAGCCAAACTCACTGAAGGAAAAGTAGAGATGGAAATGAACTGGGGATTGGAAGAAGAAGAGGTAAAGCAGGGATACATCCTGACCTGCATGAGCCACCCACGCTCCGCTAAGGTAGTTGTCGACTTCGATGTGAAATAAGTTTGCATGGCATAACGCAAAGGACGCAATGTAATTCCCAATGAATGAAGGATTACATTGCGTCCTTTGCATTCGTTAGGTTACGCCTGCGATTTACTTAAAATGGATCCGGTGCAGAAGTTTGGGGAGTTCTTCAGCTTATGTTACCGGTCGTTTACTCACCGTCATGCTTCCGTTATTTTCCCGGAAAATCCTGTCTTTTTCCCATGGATTCGCTTTTGCATAAAGCGATATTTACAACAGAGAAATTTCTTAGTCACCGTCATTTTCAGGACTGGTGGAGGAGGGCAGTCCTGAAAAGGGCGGTGCGTTTTTTTTCATTTATTAGTATGATCAAAAAAAGGGATAGTGAGATAGAAATTGTGGAATTATACAAATGAAAATGGGCAACGACAGTCAAACGCAGCAATGCGATTGCTGTCGTATGCCCATTTCCGGCCTGCGCGCGCAGCGTTCAATGAAACAAGCGCGCGGCGGCGGATGGATCATAGCGCGCGACGGCTATCTGACCCGAAGCCTATGGAAGACATACCGCCCGGACTTACTAACCTTTGCGCGATATCAACCTATGGAACCACCAAAACCAATGAAACCTCTGGAACCTATGAAACATTGGAACCTCAGAACCTTTGGACCCCATAAAACCTTCAACCTTTCACCCACCCAAACGCCCCTCTCTTGCTCCTGACCCCTAAAACACCAGTGTTGCAATAGAATGCGGCTTGCTAATGATCTCTACCGCCTTTCCGCCGATCCATAAATTGTATGGCAAAGACTTGCTGCCTTTATTCATCACCACCACGGCAACTTTGCCATCTTCATTGACAAACCCTGTCGTCAAAAGATCGGTTCTGTTTGAAGACGCAATGATCCTTCTTGCCCCGGGTTTAATGAACTTGGAAAAGTGCCCGATATAATAGTACGAATTTGTGTAATGAACCTTCCCGGTTTTTGTATCTCCATGCACGGGCGCAAAGCAGAAATTTCCCACATGATTCGGACCACCGATCTCATCAAGCAACACATTCCAGTCAGTCCAGCCCACAGTGCCTGCATTAAAATCATTGATCATTGACATGCCATACCTTTCACCCAATGCCCATGCTGACAACCGAGTCGGGTTAAAGCTTTCCGCACATCCTTCTGTAAACAATAAATGCTTGTCAGGGAAGGTCTCTGCCACGCGCTTCAGGTTCTCAAACATCATATCACTACCCGTCCAGGTTTCATACCAGTGGTACCCAATACCCCAAACATATTTCGCTACCTCAGGATCACTTAATGTGGTGCTTACCCGTTGATAGATCAGATCGCGGTTATGATCCCATATAATAACTTTCTTATCCTTCAGACCTTCTTTCTCTAAAATCGGCCCAAGACTTGTTTTCAGGAATTCACCTTCCTCTTCCGCTGTATAGATGCAAGACTCCCATGTTTGCTTCGCCATCGGCTCATTCTGAACGCTTACTCCCCAGATAGGAATACCTTCTTTCTCATATGCCTTGATAAACTTCGCGAAGTAATTCCCCCATGCCTGGTAATATTCAGGTTTCAATTTTCCACCCTGCAGCATATGTGTACTGTCTTTCATAAAACCGGGAGGGCTCCAGGGGCTCGCATAAGTGGTAAGCTTGCCACCTGCCAATGCGATTGCCTGTTTGATCATGGGAATGCGATATTGTTTATCATGATCAACGCTGAAAGATGCCAACTCCTTGTCACCTTCCTTAATATAAGTATAGCTGCCACTTGAAAAATCACAACTGTGGATATTCGTACGCGCAAGCGTATAGCCAATTCCATTAACCGGATCATAATATGCTTTCATGATCTCCTCCTGCTTGTCCTTCGGTAATTTAGCAAGCGTTTCTGCTGAAGCGTCAGTGATCGCACCACCAATACCAAGCATTGTTTGAAAGGTTTTTGTCGGATCAACGAATACGCAAACCTGCGTCTCCTTTGGTTGTCCAAAATCAGTAAACTGCAGGCTGCTATCCGTGCGTGAGAGGCGAAGATCGCTACTGTCTGCTGTGGTATAAACAGTAACAGTTTTGCCATTCACTGAATAAGACGAAGTTGAAGAAGCTGCACCTGTTGCCGGCGTCTCCTTCTTATCATTATTGCACGCAAACAAAACAGCGGCAAAAGAGGCAAACCATATTTTTTTCATTGTCTATTGTTTCGGTTTATAAAACAGATGTTGATTACCAGATATAGGTGCCTACACTATTTGCAGGCATCGTTGTCAATACCGCCTTGTCTTTAAATTTAAGATTGAATGTCGTGTTTGCATTTCCTTCATTCAATACGATCAGCACCTTTTTATTTGCCGGAGTAACAAATGCGACGGTGTATAGATTGGCTGCAGACAACTCATCACTCGCAATTCTGACAGAGCCAGCCGGCACAAACTTGGCTGCGTGAGCGATGATATAATAGGCTACGTTCCGGGAATAAGAGCTTCCATTGATCGTCAATCCTCCTTTACAGGTAGTGCAACCTCCTACAGTATGCGGGCCATAGGCGGGATCGTTGGCAAGGTTCCATTCCAACGCATTCCTGCTCCAGTTGCGCATTGATCCAATGATCACATTTTTGATATGCCATTTCAGATCACCACCGAAATCACCATTAGAGGCAGTGTACTGTTCCGTGAAATAAATATTCTTGTCGGGATATGCGGCATGAACGCCGGATAATGCGGTGATGTTCCCCGCATACAGGTGAAATGCAGAGCCATCAACAAAAGGGCGTGCGGCAGGATCATTCAGGATATCAAGTGGATATTGCGGCATATCGCAGTTATGATCCCAGATAATGATCTTTGTTGTTAACCCCGCCGTTCTGAAGGCCGGACCAAGATGATTTTTGATGAAATCACCCTGCTGCACAGACGTCATTTTCATGCTGGGGTTATTGCCATCATGCATAGGTTCATTTTGTGGAGTAACGGCATCGATCGTGATACCTTCCGCTTTCATTTGCTGGATATACTTCACAAAATAGTTTGCATACACGCTATAGTACTCCGGCTTAAGACTTCCTCCCTTAAAGTTGCCGTTATCTTTCATCCAAACCGGAGCACTCCAGGGTGTTGCCAGTATTTTGATTTTGGGGTTGATAGCCAGAATTTCTTTTAACAGCGGAATTAATCCTGTTCCGAATGCCCGGTCTCCATCAAGACTGAAATTAGCCAGGGGAAGATCTGTCTGGCCAGGGCTGATATCGTTATAACTATAGGTCGTCGAACTCAGATCAGACGCGCCGATACTGATCCGAAGATAGCTTACGCCGATGGGCGCGGCTTCATCACCATTACCAAACAACTCCTGCAGTAACGTTGATTTGGCAGCTGCCGGCAAACCAGAGATCAATGAAGCACTTCCACCCGTAAGAGTATAACCAAAGCCATCGATCGTTTGAAACTTCTGCGTACTATCAACTGTGATAGTTGAACTTCCATTCGCCGTTGACGTGAACGTAAGTACGGTTGATTGCTTTTGCAATAAAGCCGTCTGATCACCTTTGGTCAACCAGAAAGCCACATCGTTTGTACCCGTTACCGGGGGCGGGTCCGGCGGTGGCGGAGTGGTTCCACCTCCATCTCCACCCGATTTTTTACCACAACTGGTTTGGGCAATAGCCATCCAGGCCAGCATGACCAGCCATCTTTTTGATTGCATATTTTTAAGGTGTTAGTTTGTGTGATCTGAAATTCGTCTGCCCGTTGTCCGTTCACCGGCTGTATTCCGGCGAACGGTCAACGGACAACAATATCTATCCTTACTTCATCCACTTCACATTCGCTCCCTTTACATCCCTCGAATTCCCTCCGATCATGATCGTGAAGTCACCTGCTTCCCAATCATATTTAAGGTCATAATTATAAAACTTCAGGTCTTCAGGAGTGATGTTAAAGGTAACAGTACGACTCTCTCCTGCTCTCAACTCGATCTTCTGAAATCCTTTTAATTCTTTTATGGGACGGGTACTTGTCCCAACAATGTCACGGATATAAAGCTGAACAACTTCTTTCCCTGTTACCTGACCGGCATTCGTAACGGTAACGCTCGCTTTCAACGTCTGAGCACCTTTCAGCGAAGTGCTGCTTAACGTAATATCGCTATAAGTGAAATTTGTATAGCTCAAACCAAATCCGAAAGGATAAAGCGGATCATTACTTACATCAAGATAATTGGAACGGAATTTTGAGAACCATTTGCCTTGTTCCAACGGACGGCCTGTATTCTTATGATTGTAGAACAATGGGACCTGCCCAACATTCTGCGGGAATGTTGTTGACAGTTTACCTGATGGATTCGCATCACCGAACAATACGTCAGCGATGGCTGAACCCGCTTCTGATCCACCGAACCAAACATTCAAGATGGACGGAACATTCTCCTGCTCCCACTTCAATGCCAGCGGGCGACCGGTAAATAATACCAGTACTACCGGTTTTCCTGTTTTTAGCAAAGCAGCCAGCAGCTCCTTTTGTATCGCGGGAATTTCAATATTCGTACGGCTTGATGCTTCTCCACTCATTTCGGCAGATTCGCCCAATGCAGCAACGATCACATCCGACTGATTTGCGATTGCCAGCGCTTCCTGCAGAATTTCCGCAGCAGGACGACGATCACGATTCAAACTTTTTCCGAACAGAGTCGAGTTTGTTTCCAGCACACTGTCGGCATCCAGGTTAGAACCTTTTGCATACAGGATCTTCGCATTCGCCCCTGCCACTTCTTTGATACCGGCAAGCAGTGTTGTTGACTTGGTATTATCCGCAGCAACGCTCCATGTGCCCGTCATATTCTCCCTTGCATCCGCGAGTGGTCCGATCAGCGCAACCGTACCCGCTTTTTTCAATGGAAGAATATTGTTGCTGTTTTTCAGTAAGACAAAACTTTGTGCAGCGGTATTGCGTGCGATCTTGCGGTGAGCATCGGTGAAGATCTCTGTTGCTGCACGTTTTTCATCGCAATAACGATATGGATCATCAAATAAACCAAGCTTATACTTTGCCTCAAGTATTCTTCTGCAGGCAGCGTCTATCTGTGCCTGGGTAACTTTTCCTTCTTTGAGCGATTTTGCAAGCGTTGTCAGAAACCCTTCTCCGACCATATCCATATCAATCCCCGCTGCAAGCGCACGTCCCGAAACAGTTTGCAGATCACCCAGTCCATGGTCAACCATTTCATTGATACCGGTGTAGTCTGTAACGATAAATCCGCCAAACTTCCATTGGTTACGCAACACTTCCGTCATCAGCCACTTATTGGCAGTAGCCGGAACACCATCCACTTCATTGAATGAGGCCATCACACTTCCAACACCTGCATCAACCGCAGCTTTATACGGCGGGAAATACTCATTGTACATCCGTACCCGGCTCATATCTGTTGTATTGTAATCACGTCCTGCCTCTGCAGCACCATATAGCGCATAGTGCTTTACACAGGCCATGATGGTATTATTTTTCGAAAGATCATTTCCCTGGTATCCGTGCACCATTGCTTTGGCGATCTGTGAACCCAGGTAGGCGTCTTCTCCATTCCCCTCGGAGACACGACCCCAACGCGGATCTCGTGCAATGTCTACCATCGGGCTGAACGTCCAGTTGATACCATCCGCACTCGCTTCAATGGCAGCAATGCGTGCACTTTGTTCGATCAGTTGCATATCCCAGGTACAGGAAAGGCCGAGAGGGATCGGGAACACTGTCTGATACCCGTGTATAACATCCATTCCAAAGATCATCGGGATCTTTAAGCGGCTTTGCTCCACTGCAACTTTCTGCACGTCCCTGATCTTTGCAACTGATTTGATATTGAACAGACCGCCTACCTTTCCTTCTTTGATCTTTTTTGCGATATCTGAATTACTTGCCTGACCGGTAGTAATATCACCGGCACCCGGAAGATTCAATTGCCCAAGCTTCTCCTCTAATGTCATTTTCTTCATCAGTGTGGAGATGAACGTGTTCATCTTCGCATTCTGTGCCGTTTGTGCATTCAACTGCACAGACGCTACGACTGCCACACCGACCATTAATCTTTGTAACCTTTTCATTGTACTCTTCTTTTATTTTTTCATTAAATGAGGCTCCATTACTTTCTTCCAGATTGCATATCCCTTTGCATTCATGTGCAAATTATCGTCTACAAAAAGATCGGCTACCGGCTTTCCTTCATCATTGATCATCTCTTTGTACACATCGATAAAAGCGGTGCGTTTTTGCTTTTTTAAAAATGCTCTGATCAATGCATTTCCTTCTATCACCTTTGGCTGTATCAATTGCCTGCTCGGACTCGGCTTCATGGAAATGAAAGCAACAGGAACATTAGGCAATTTGCTCCTGATGAGGGTAAAGAGTTCCTTAAATCTTCTTAACACCACCTGTGCCGTCACACTGTCATGAGACGCCATATCATTTTCTCCGCAATAAATGATGATCTGCTTCGGCTTATAGGGAAAAACGATCTCATTCACATACCGGACCTGGTCTGGCAATTGTGACCCGCCAAATCCACGATTGAGGATCGGATAAGATGGAAAGTACGACTGCACATCCTTCCATTTCGTAAAGGAAGAACTGCCTATCAGAAGGATCTGGTTGGATGCCGGAAAATGCAGGCTATCCTGCCTTTTAAACTCCCTTATCTCCTGCGCAAATGGTTGTGCCTGCAAATTCGTTGCAGAGAAGAATAAGCTTGCTAAAAGAATAAAACAATTGAGGGTCTTTTTTACTTTCATATGCTGTTTTTGCGTCCGCAAATGTACACTACACATCCACGCTTCAGTCTGCCCTGGTCACATTTGTACGTTCGGAAACGCCGTTTTCGCTGATCGCTTCTATAGAGAAATAATATGATTTTTGTTTATCCATTACTTTGAACCAGTATTCAATCGCATCATGCACCATTACGCAATTGTATAATTTATCAGGCTCTGTGCCATAATAGATATTGTAGGCATATGCATTGTTGACCGGCCCCCATTTGATCCACGCGCTGCGCTTATCCTTTTCTGTCCGCAGAATGATCAATTGCTTTACCTGCTCAGGCTTTGGGCCATCGGCGTTTCCAAACACACGTAAGCCGCTGATCGCGAACATGCCTGTAGGCATGTGTACATTTTCCAGGCGGATAAATCGGGCCCGGACCGGCTTCTCCAACTCTACATAATCATGCGGAACATCGGTCTTATTAGCACTTTTGTCCTTCAGAATACTCCATTTCTTCCCGTCTATTGAATAAGACAGTTTATACTGGTGAAAAGTACCAAGCTGCTTCCCCAAAAATGCACTGTCAACGTCCTGGTCAGCATAATTGATCTGTACCGCCCTGACCGTCGAAAGGGTTCCCAGGTCCGTTTGGATCCATTCCCCCTTATTCCCGGTAGACGCACTCCAGTAGGATTTAATGTTCTCATCCACGGCATTATTGGCTGAATAACCGCCCATTGTGGAGGAAACCTGTACGGGTTTTTTATAATTGAGCAGCATCCACCCCGTGAATTCGCCCCGGCGCTGGTTTTTTACATAGGGCAAAGCAAAATACCGGGCCATCGGTAAATAATGAGGATAGTCGCCGAACGCCGTATTGGTATACATTACGCCTTCCTGGTCGAAACCGGCCGGCCAGATACCGATCCTCCTCTCAAAATTATTTTTCACCGCAACAACCATTGTTGACACATGCCAGTAATTTTTATAGCCATCCTGGAATGTTGCTCCATGTCCCGCTCCTCTTGCAAAACCGCCAGGCTTAAAGCTAAGGGGGTCCGACTGTGGAGAGAACGGACCAAGCGGACTATCACCCACCACCACTCCATCCGCGTACCCGCTGAACTCGGTCCCGGGTGCGCCATATTGCAGGTAATATTTCCCATTATGCTTTGTCATCCAGGCTCCTTCCATAAAAGGATCAAGGAATGTATCATCCATGTATTCACCAAAACGCTGCCAGCCGTAACGCCAGGAGTCCAGCAGATACATTTCCTTACGCGTACCAATTGGTTGCATGGTCTTGCGGTTCAGTTCGATTCCATATAAAGGGAACCGGTTGCTGCTGCCATTGTAAATATAAAAACGTCCGTCATCATCGGTAAAAAATGCGGGGTCCCATCCACCGATCTCAAATGAATCCACCAACGGCTTCCACTCATTTGCTTTCGGATTGGTACTCATCCAGATGGAGAACTGACTTGTATACGTTGATCCAAACACGAGCATCGTATCACCAATGATCCCGACAGCAGGTGCACATAATTCATCATAACCCTTATTCCAGGGGCGCAAAAACTTCTTCGAAACGAAATTCCAGTTGAGCATATCGCTGCTCCACCAATAGCCCCATTGATTAGTGCTGAAGAGATAGTAATCCCCTTTGTAATTCACGATCACCGGATCGGCGGTTGCACGGTGGCGGCCCCATTCGGAAAAGTTCGGGATAGGCGTGTATCCATAATCGATGTTGATCGGATTGCAATAGGTGTTCTGCTGTGCAAGGACAGGGCTTTTCAAAGGCGCTATAAATAATAATATCAGTAGAAACTTCTTTGGCATATATTCTTTTTTATCAGGAAATCAGCTTCTATGGTATCAACATTTGTTAATCTCAGGATGGCGTGGAAGGAACGCAACGGGCGCGGCGATACGCGGCGAGCGCAACGAAATACAATTTCTTCACTGGCTGTTTCGCCGCGCATCGTTGCGTCCGCAGCGTTCCTTCTACGCCAGACTATTCAGCGTTTATTTACCAAGCCAGGGACTGCTGAATCCCAACTTTTTTAACCCCTCTTTGATCTCGGGCGAACTCATAAACAACTTCCACAATAACCCCGTTCTGTGATTTTCCATCATCACTACCGCAGGCCCCTGATCGATTGCCAGGTAATGCGGCGGAAACCAGTTCGCCGTTTCACTGAACGCATCATAAAAACCATACTGCCCCCATATCTTACCTTTCAATTCACTATTGTACCAATGCTTCATCGCTGCCATTGATTGTTCCGGCGTATACGGGAAAGATGATAGTGCTGCTGTCGGAGAGATCACCCCCAGATCACTGGAGGAGTCAGGTGCATGCGCCGCATATCCATCAACAGAATAACTTGCCGTCAATCCCCAGTTATTCGGACCATATCCTTTATATTTTTTGGGATTGTCCACGCACCATTGATAATTGATCAATGCCTGGTTGCGTGTTTCCTCTTCATAGTTGCCATACTTGTCTTTCAATCCACGTGGATCGAGACCGAGATAGGAATAATGCGCCCAGAACAACGGGCCGCCATGAGGAGGATTGCCCTGGTAATGCATACCGAGTTTGTAACCACCATAGGAGCTTGAATCTTTTATTTTACCATTCTCCGCCCAGCCCTGATGATATACTTCAGCGGGCACACCATGCGTTGGCGAAGAGGCCGCCAGTACGTACATGATCAGACATTCATTATAACCATGAACCGCGAAATTCATCTTCCAGCCAAGATCAGGACTCCAGTGCCAGTACAATACGTTCTTCCCATTTCTGAACCAATCAAATTCCACCGCTTTCCATAACGCATCCATTCTCGCTGCCAGCAACTTCTCCGCTTCATTTCCTTCCGCGAAATATTGTCTGGCGCATAATAGTCCCTGCACCATGAACGATGTTTCTACCAGATCAGCACCGTTATCATTTGGACTGAACGGTCTTACTTTACCGGTTTCTCCATACCACCAGTGCGGCCAGGCCCCATGGAATTTATCCGCCTTTTCCAAAAAGCCAACGATCTTCTCCAACCGTTCACGCCCCTGATCGCGCGTGATAAAACCTCGTTCGATACCGACAAGCAATGCCATTACGCCGAAGCCGGCGCCACCACTGGTAACAGTGCTTTTATCATTCTGCGGATACTTATCATCTGTATGAAAACGTTCGCGCGCTAACCCGCTGACAGGTTCAGCCCCATCCCAGAAATACTGAAAGGTCTGTTGCTGCACCAAACGGAATAATGCTGTATCCGGTAAATTGGGCGGGCCGGACACCACCTCTTCGTTGTTTCCTGATGACGGCTCACCGGAATTACAGGATCCGATAAGAACTGCTGCGAATAATAAGAGACCTGCAACTTTCATGTTCTCTTGTTTAAGTTATAAATAGGGCGCTGTGAACCCGAGATTCTTCATTCCGGTTTTTACTTCCGGGCAACTCGTAAAAAGATTCCAGAGTAATCCTGTTCTGTGATTTTCGATCATTGTAATGATCGGCCCCTGGTCGATCGCGAGGAAAGAACTGGCGAACCAGGGATTGGTTAAAGAGAAGGCATCAATAAATCCATATTCCTTCCAAAGTTTGTCCCCTAATACATAGTAAAAGAATTTCAACGCCTTCATTGATTCAGTGGGCGTATAGGGAAAGGACGCAAGCGCCGCTGTAGGTGCAATAAATCCTGCATCATCAGAAGGCGAACTTGCTTTATATCCACCCTGTATATCACTTGCCGTAAGCCCCCACACTGAATCGCTGTACCCATAAAATTTCTTAGGATTTGTTACGCAGTAACTGAAATTGATCTGTGCATGATTTTTTGTTTGAACAGCATAATCTGCATAGACATCAGACAGACCATTCGGATTGATGCCGAGAAAAGAATACTGGGAAAGAAACATCGGTCCGCCAAGATCCGGCCCCAATGGTAATTGAATACCATAAAAGGTCTTGCCATTCTTCATACTGCCATTTCTCGCCCACCCTGTCTCATACACGGTTTTGGGAATGCCATGCGAGGTGGAAGACGCAGCGAGCACATAGGTTATCAGGCATTCGTTCCATCCGCGGATCGGAAGATTCAGCTGCCATGTTTTATCAGGGCTCCAATGCCAGTACAACTGATTTTCCGCAGTTTCTTTTCTGAACCAACTCCATTCCACACGATTCCAGATCACGTTGATGTCATCACGCAAGGTTGCTTCAGCCCCACCTGCAGTGAAATACTGACGGGCAGTTAACAACCCCTGGATAAGATAGGATGTTTCAACAAGATCAGCGCCGTTATCATTTGCGCTGAAAGGGATCACGGCTCCCGTTGTACCGTTCAACCAATGCGGATAGGCACCATGAAAAGTCTGCGCTGTGTTCTTAAGAAATGCAACGATCTTTTGCATCCGCGCAAAACCCTCCGCACGTGTTACAAATCCGCGTTCTATCCCTGTGATGATCGCAAGAATTCCAAAACCTGACCCACCGGAAGTAACAAGATTATTATCTCCGTTGCTTCTTTCACGTGCTAACCCGGAAACCGGATGACCGAAATCCCAGAAATACTTGAACGTCTGCTGCTGTACTTTGGTCAGCAATTCGTCGTCACTGATCGCAGGAAACTTCCGGGATGAATCAAGCGATGTTGCAAAGTCGATCTGTACATTCGTTGTTAATATAGAGCCGGCTTTGGATCTGAGATTCGCAGAAACAAGACTGGTGAATTTCGAAAGGAAAGGGATACTCGCCGACGGAGTGATAAGCACCACACTGTCACTTTTATCATACCCGATATCAAATGTATAAGACTGGGCATTCGCATCTTTTAGTGTAAAGGCAGAGGCAGTTGTGGCGCGATCCACCGGCGCGTTGAACGCAAAGCTTAATCTGAGATTCTTCGGATTGACCGATATAAATGTTGTGCCATTGGAATTATTCAGTGTCGTTGCCGTTACACGGAAGGGTGCGGGCGGCGGTGTTGGTGGTTCCGTATCTCCGGGGCTCTTGCCACACCGAACAGACAGTAAGGAAGAAACAAACAGTAGAGACAGGAGCGCGGTATTCTTATTGCACATTTTGATATTGGCTAAATCCATGATCACTTCTTTTCTTTCATTAAATTACCAAGGCTGACAACGGCTTTGGCTGTTTCTTCAGGATACACTTTTATATAATGTGTCCGCATTCTTATTGCAGCGGCAGCATCAGCTCCCTGCAAAAATACGGCTATTGCCCTTGAGGGCTGTTTTGGCATGTGACAATCTATACAATTCCCCGTTAAATCTGCCTTAACTTTACCTGCAAGGGTGCAAAAATTGTCGTGTGATTCACTATGACAAGTCATGCACTTCCGGGAAAATTCTTTTAAGTTATTTTTTTCGTTACCATGCGGGCTGTGACACGAACCGCACGTCATGTCACTTTGTTTGAAACATTCACTGGCTGAAAGTAATCCATACTGGTTGCCATGAACATCTATATCAGCCGCATTTCCATTTGCTGTGTCTAAGATGAAATGATCGGTGAGTTTCGCGCCGGATTGATAAGAAAAAGAGGGCTGTGTCTTCCTGAGGCGTCCGCCATGACATGAAGCACAAAGATCCAACTGTTGCTGACGTGAGAACAAGCCTGGCTTTATTATCTCCTGGCCCACTGTATCCGTTGGATGTGCCTGCTGAAATTTTATATGTTCAGCGCCCGGACCATGGCATTTTTCACAGCTGATCGTTAATACCGTTTGCATTCTGTCAAATTCTTCCGGCTCCTTTCCCTGTGGTGAAGTAACCTTCGCAAATGTTGCATGACATTCCAGGCAACGTGAAGTGATCGGCCGGTTAAAGACGATCCTGTTTGGAAACCCGGGACTGTTCGACCATTGCGATGCAGGAGTAAAGTAACTGATGGGAAGCTGGAACAAACGGTTCTCCATCCAATAAAGATATGTTTGCCCCTTATTACCCGAACCGATAGTAATATCAAACCTGCGGGCCTTCGTTTCCCTGCCATCTTCAAATGCCACCTGGTAAAAAGAAGAGTCTCTTTTCTGCATCTCTATCGCGGCATGACGGGTATAGACGAAAGAATTTGCACCCGCGTCGAAACTTCCTTTGATATTATCTGCGGAAGAGAAAGCTGAACTCGAAAAATGCGCACTCCTCAGATGTTGCTCATATACGTCCTTATGGCAACCTGCGCAGGCAGTGTACCCGGCAAATACCTCTCCATTATTGTCCGTAATTATTGTTGCATCATGTCTTGCCCCACCAGAGCATTTACAAAGAATAAAGATGCTGGCCGTCAGAATAAGAACAATAATAACAGATCGTCTATGCATGGAACAAGATTCATGTTTTCGTTAGTAAACATCTGAATGCATGAACAACTGAGCTGCACAACAGATGGTGTTGCGTAAGTTCCCGCAGATTACGCAGATGGTCCATTCATCAAATTAAAGGTTGTTCATTGCTGTATGGCCGGATAAAAAGATGTTTCGCAGGTTACGCTGATATCAGCGTAACCTGCGAAACATTCAATGTATAAGGAGGTACTTTGAATAAAGTAATATCAAAACAAAGGACGTATCATTTGCGTAATCTGCGGAAACTTACGCAAAACCATTATTTTGTTTGCTCCTGTTTTTTATTTTTTACTATCGAACAGGCTCTTCACTTCTGCAGCACTCAATGCGACACCGTACAATCTGAACTGATCGATCGCGCCGCCGAAATTGCCCATCCATCCATCAGGAGTTTTACCAACAGCAAAGTGTCCTGGACCACCCACTACTATACCTGCGCTTTGAGAAAAATCAGGTTTACCTCCATCATTGTTGAATTTGCCAAAACCAGCTGGCAACCCTGTCAGCTCTGCGCCATCAACATAAGTTGTCAGCATAGAAGTAGATGCATCAAAACTGAAAGCAATATGGTGCCATTGATTATTCAGAATGTTCGGAATTCTTTTGGCGCCGGTAAACTCGAACCACTGATCTCTCAGGTAAAATTTCGCTGAAGCCAGATCTGCACTACTGGGATTCCCTGCATCTTCAAATTCCAGGAACATATCCATTCTTGTCCAGATATCTTTTGTAGTAGAAAGACCGAATACAAAAGAAGTTCCTCCACCTGCCGGATTCGGACCATTTTTCTTGAGCCAGAATGCGACGGTCATACTCGTTGACTTCTTAAAGTCATTTGCGGAAGGATACACCACATATCCGTTTGCGCCTCCCTGTATGGCCATTCCAGTGATCCCCTGAGTGAAGGTGGTATTTGTTTCAGAACCAAAATTTGCACGTATGCTGTCAACGCTTGTATTTTCATAAGCGGCGTAGAATTTCAACGGACCTCCGGGAGGATTTGAATCCTTTGGATAATCACCCAATGCAGGGCGTTCTTCTTTTTGACAACCTGTACCCGCCAGTGCGATCATCAGGATCAGCAAAGCGCTTCCGGTAATTTTATTTTTAGTAAACATAACTATAGATTTTTTGATGAACAGAAAAAAGCGGTTCAAAGGATGAAATCAAAATTTCCTCTTGGCCATCAGATCGTTTTCAGGATCCAGGCTGTAAAATTTTAAGCAACAGGGCCTTTGAACTTTGTAACGTTCAGACATTTCTACCATTCAGGATTTTGTTTCAACACTCCTCCCGAAAGATCGATTGCCTTTTGCGGGATCGGATAATAACGGCAACGGCTGGTGTAACCGAGACCACCCAACACTGATTGTGCGTCACCCCAGCGAACAAGATCATAGAATCGATAGCCTTCCATGGCGAATTCAAATCTTCGTTCTGCCTTGATAGCGGTCCTCATTGCTTCTTTGGTTGTAAAGAGGATCTTGGGAACAACCGTTCGCGTAGCACCCAGGTTACCGCTCGCCCTGTTGCGGATCAATTCAAGATTTGCCTCTGCTGTTGGCCCGTCATTCATTTCATTGGCCGCTTCAGCGAGCATTAATATCACATCCGCATAGCGGAAGATCCGGTGGTTGATCCATCGCGCAGCTCCATTGTTATTGATCATACCAGTAAAGGAACGCATGGAAGGATCAGAATATACTTTCTTATTCCAGTACTTCTGTGCCAGCCCACCAGCTCCATCAGGATTTGTATACGCAGGCAGGGTTGCTCCATAGCCGCCTTGTGCAGGTCCACCATCAGACTGGCCGGAGTAAAGGATCGTTTTGCGTTTTCTTGGATCCGCATTATCCCATGCACTCTCCAGGTTATCGGTTGGCGTGTTCCAGCCCCAGCCGAGGTTCCATTCAACAGGCGCACCATTACGTCTTACCTGCTGACAGGTACCCCACTGATTTCCATTATCCACTTTAGAGTTGCTTTGGCCATTCTGGCCAACATTTGCCTGTGTTTCGAAAATTGATTCCGGCCCGTTCTTCCCAACACCATTTACGCCATCTTTCCAGATATCTTCAAAGTTTGGCGAAAGGGTATATACGTTGGACGCAATGATCTCTTTGCAAAGACCGGAAACACGTCCCCAATCTCCGCGGAACAAATAAGATTGTGCCCACAATGTGTTTGCAGAGCCACGTGTAACGCGACCGTCAAATCCATTGCCATACTCTTCCGAACGCAGCGGTAATAATGCTACTGCCGCGGTGAGATTTGAATCAATAAATGCATACAGCGTAGCTACAGATGATTTAGCCCTGATACCATCCGATGGGTTAACGATCTTGTAATTGATCAATGGTACTTCACCATATGTTTTCACCAGTTCGAAATAAGCATACGCTCTGAAGAACAGTGCTTCTCCGACGTTTCTCAGTGAAGCGGGATCGTTCACTTTTAAGGAGTCCGCAGTATGCAATGCATTATTAGCTGCATTGATCATCGAATAGTGGTCATTCCAGTAGGTATTGGGAGCCCAGTCGTCTTTCGCATACTGGAATGTCTCAAACTCGGTAACGATCTCTTTACCATCGTTTGCATCACTTCCTTTTTGTGCATCATCATCACGGATGCTGTGGAAGTCGAGCCAAACGAGTTCGGAAAATCCGGATGTCGTGCGCAGGATATTATAGATCGCAAAGATCTGCCCTTCAAGTGCACCCTGGTTAAGATCATCAAGTGTTGATTGTAACGGTTTGCGATCAAGGAATTTCTTACATCCCGATATACTGATCGCTACGGGAAGCGCTAACAGGAGCGTCCATAAAAATCTTCTTTTCAGTTTCATAATAAATCAGTTTATAGGATTAAAAGGTAATATTCAGACCTACAGTGCTCACAACAGGAATCGCCCCGCCCGCATTATCATATCCGAATGCAGTTGCATCACCACCAAACTCCGGTGTATAACCGAGGTTGTTCTTCCATGTTTTCAGATTCTGGACGTTCACAAAAAGACGCAGGTTCTGAATACTCCATTTGGATAGAAGTGATTTGCCGAAATTGTAGCCCAGCTGAATATTTCTCACCCTGAAATAACTACCATCTTCAATATTGTAAGTAGATCCATTATAGTTGATCCGATTGCCCTGACCTAATATTGGAGTCCAGTTAGATGTACCAGCTCCATGCCAGCGGTTCAGTTTTTCTTCCGGATAATTCACACGCTGGAACGGCGATTCAAGGGAACCCCATGTTCTGAAGACTTCATTACCATAAACACCGATCAGATCTATGCCAAGATTGAATCCTTTATAGATAAGATTAACGGATGTACCATAAGTAAAGTCCGGCGTCGGATTGCCTATGAATGTTCTGTCATCTGAGGTGATCTTCCCGTCAGGACCTTTACCGTCCGGTCCGCTGATGTCAGCAAATTTGAAGTCGCCGGGACCATAAGCACCCACAGCAGCCTGGTTAGGAGAACCAAGGATGTCTGCATAAGACTGGAAAATACCGGCAACCTGATAGCCGTAGAATGAACCGATCGGATGTCCAACCTGTGTACGGCTTTCTGCGCTACCATTATTCTGGAAGCTTCTGAACAGATAGCCTGTAGGAAGGTCTTGACTCAAACTAAGCACTTTGTTCTTCAGGAAAGTAATATTACCGCTTACTTCGAGGCGGAGATCGCTGCTGAATGTTTGTGTCCAGGCAGCTGAAATCTCAGCACCCCAGTTGCGGATGCTGCCACCGTTCTCCAGTTTATTTTTCAAACCGATAGAAGAACGATCCACATAAGTCATCAGATCATTCGTTGTTCTGCTGAAATAGTTTGCTTCAAAATGCAAGCGGTTCTGGAATGCACTCAGCTCAACGCCGATCTCTTTCGCATTAACAGTTTCCCATTTCAGGTCAGGGTTCGCGAGATAATCTTCTGTTGCAGCTGTATAAACATTCGTTCCAAATACTGCGTTTGAACCAGAAGTGAGATTGGGATAGAACGGATAGTTAAGCGGAGTTCCATCCAGCCTGGAAGCTGTCTGATTACCCAGCACACCGATCGAGCCTTTCAGTTTCAGCATTCCCAGCATGCTCTGTCCATCCATGAACCTTTCCCTGGTAAGATCCCATGCAGCGCCCAATGCCCAGAATTTCTGGTTACGGTTCTTTTCAGGGATTCTTGAAGAAGCATCATTACGGAAAGACGCATTCAGAAAATATTTGTTCTGATAGTTGTACAATGCACGTGCGAGATATGACACAGTGCTGTATTCACTTTGACTGGAAGTACTGGATGTCGTTGTCGGATCTTCGAAGCCATTAGACATATACCAGAAACGGGGATCATTCGGAATGGGAACGCCCGCCGGTCCGATATCCTGGCTCACTCTTCCGGTACGGTTAAAATTACCGAAGTAGTATGTTGTAAAGCCCCCGGTAAGTGTAAGACTATGATCACCGAATTGCTTTTTGAAATTCAACACGTGATCCTGCTGATATTTTCTCCAGGTCTGATCATCCTCCTGCACTCTTGTAACAGCACTGTAAAGTTCCGGTTGATCTGTTTTAGGATTGTACGCATAATAAAGCGGCGTATACTGACGCTTATTGAGGTTGCTGATATCTGCATAGAAAGTTGAACGGAAAGTGAAATTTTTCAGGAATGCGACCTCTGCGTATATGCTACCAACATTTCTGAACTCAATGCCTTTTACTTTATTCCATTCATTTTCGACACGCAGTAATGGATTCACCACACCGGAGTTTTGCAAACCCACATCCAGTGAAGAATAAAGATCCATATTAAGACTATCCGTACCATAAGGATTTCTGACATAGTAACGCTTTGTTCCGGAAGAAACCTGCGGCATTACTTTACGTGCATCATCCAGTACGGATGTGGCATCATATGGATTTTGTTGCCTGGAGGTATTGAAGATCACG
Source organism: Terrimonas ginsenosidimutans (assembly GCF_022012415.1). GTDB lineage: Bacteria > Bacteroidota > Bacteroidia > Chitinophagales > Chitinophagaceae > Terrimonas_A > Terrimonas_A ginsenosidimutans. The sequence continues at coordinate 234,456 of NZ_JAKLTR010000011.1, read as the reverse complement.
CCGACTTTGATCGCCTTACTTACTTTCAGTTCATCGCTGAAAGAAAGCTGCATCTTTTGCAGGCGTTCATGACGGATGATGCCTTCATCGGAAATGTAGCCGAGACCAAGATTAAACCTGTTCTTTTCGGTGCTACCTGAAATGCTGAGGTTATTGTTGGTGAAATTTCCCCTGCGGGTAACAGCATCGATCCAATCTGTATTTGCCGACAGGCCGGTATAATCATACGGATCCGTGTTTCCGTTATTGGCTCTTTCCTCGGCGAAAAGTGTGGCGAACTGATCTGCGTTTGCAAGCTTGATCTTATCCACCAGCTTTTTGAAACCCCAGCTCGTATTGAAGTTCACCGTTACCTGACCCGCTTTTGCTTTTTTGGTAGTGATCGCGATCACACCCGTAGCACCCCTTACCCCGAAGATGGCAAGCGAAGAAGGGTCTTTAAGCACCTCAATAGATTCGATATCATTTGGGTTAAGGTAATCGATATTATCATTGAAGATCCCGTCAACAACATACAGCGGGTTTACCTGGCCGATACTGACGGTACCACGTATACGGATGTCAGGAGCCTTTCCCGGAGTTCCGTTGTTCACTACTGAAAGACCGGCCACACGTCCCTGGAGTGAAGCGATCGGGTTAGAGTTTGGCTTGTCAGCAACATCTTTACCAGCCACCTTGACGATGGAACCGGTAAGGTCTCTTTTGCTGGCTGTACCATAACCGATCACAACTACCTGGTCGATCAGTTTCACCGCTGGCACCAGCTTCAGATCGATCACCGGCCTGCCACTAACGGCTACTTCCTGTGTTTCATGACCAATGGCAGAGACAACGATCGTTGCGTTGTCTGCCACGGTGAGTGAGAACTCGCCATTGTTGTTTGTGGTAGTACCATTACTCGTACCCTTTTCCAGGATCGAAACACCGGCAAGCGGTTCATTCTCTCCGCCGGTGACCCTGCCGGTAATGCGGACGTCCACATTTTCAGCAGCATTGGTAGATAATACAACCACCAGGTTCTTGTTGACGAGCTTATAGGTAAGACTGTTCCCTGAAAAAAGCTCTTCAAGCGTTTCTTTAAGAGAACCATTGGCCACATTGATATTGACCCTGGCTTTCAGGCCTTTAAGGTCATAATTGTAGAGGAAGCGATAATCGCCACCCCGCTCGATCGCCTTTAGGACCTTGCGGATCTCCGTGTTTTTAGCACTTACATTGATGCTTTGCCCACGCCCTTCATGAGCCTGGACCTGGAAAGTTGTGAATAGAATTACAAAGATGGTGAGCTTCATTACCGTCAGGATTTTCAGAAGCGACCGTGTTGGGAATGCCCTCCCCAGAGGTACACTTTTTTTCATACATTTGGGTTAAGAGTTAACAATATGAAACCCCATCTACGCAGTTAGTTAGAAGGTTTCAGTTTTTTCTTGCCGGGAAATGTTGCCGCATTTTCCGGTTTTTTACTTTTTCGTTAGCTGGTATTGGTGCGTTTAGTCTGTGATTTCCACTTCATTATTATTTATTTTGTATTGGAATGGTGCGATGTACTGTAAAGCCTGTAAAGCCTCTTCCACGCTCTCCTTATCAAACGAACCACTGAGGCGGTATTTGGAGACCTTCTCATTCCGGAAATGAATGCGGGTATTGAACCAGCGTTCCATTTTTACCGCCACGTCCTGGAATGTATCTCCTTCAAAGATCAGCCTGTTATATACCCATGATGTTTCCACCAACGATGTATCGGCGATATGCGCCGGCAAAGCGGTGATCGCAATAGCGGCGGCGGCTGTACCCGTCCTGACAGTAAGATCCGCCCTATCTGCTCCTGCAGACTCTGCCCCGGCAAACTTGTTGAACACAAGTTTCTCCTTCGGCTTAAGAATGATCTTGGGCAGCTCCGGCTTCGTCTTATTCGTCACTTCAATCAGCCCGTGTATCAGGGTTGTTTCGATCGTTTTATCCTGCGAATACGACTTCACATTAAATGCCGTACCCAGCACTTTGATATCTATAGCTGATGTATGTACTATGAACGGATGTGCGGGATCTTTGACGACATCAAAAAACGCTTCACCTTCCAATTCCACTTCGCGGGTAGAATCACTGAACCCTGCGCTGTATTGGAGCTTACTGTCCGAGTTAAGCCACACCTGCGTTCCATCAGGCAAGACCATTTTAGAGCGGATGCCGCGGCCTGCCACCACTTCATTTACTTTGGGCTGCGCAGCGATCACATCATGCTGTTTCCGGGGAATTAGTGCCCATACCGTTCCGGCAATTGCTGCAACAATTGCGGCAGCAGCAGCGATCCTGAACATGCGGCGAAGAATTCCAGGCCGTGCAAACTCCTGCTCCGGTTGACCGGTAGCCATTTCAAGAATATGTGCAAAATGCTGGTCTGGTGTATGATCCTGTAAAGGTTGAACGGCCCGATGATGTTGCCAGTAGGTATGAAGGATCTCGGCAAAATACTGATCGCCGGGATGCAATTGCAGCCATTGCTGCAACTCCTGCACTTCTGCGTCAGTAGCTTCTCCCGCGAGGTTGCGGGACAGTAATTCAGTTAGCCGGTCATTCATCATATGGCAAAGCGATAAATGAATAGACCGGAATTCGAAAGGATGACCTTAAAAGAACTTTAACTTTTTTTAGGAAAATTTTTGCAATCGGTTTAAAGTAACGAATAACCAGCGTGGCATCTGCACCCGACACTGAAAGCATCGGTAGTGCTGGTCTTCTGTTGAACGCAACCTCAGGATTTCTTTGTCACAAACCTTGGCAGGAAATCAAAATGCCCTTTCACTTTTTCACTGATCTTCTTCACGGCAATCACCATTTGCGCATCAACTGTATTGACAGAGATATGGAGTATATCCGCTACTTCCTGGTATTTCAGGCCATCCTCCCGCACAAGTTTGAATATCATTTTACAACGTGGAGGTAATTCATCCACCGCCGCGCGGATACTTTTGAAGATCTCGGACGTGATCATCTGCTGATCAGGGCATTCCTCATCCTGCAGTTGAATATTGATAAAGTCAAACGAATCCGTGATCTGCTCATTCGCCTTCCGTGAAAGAAAATTCAGCGAGGCATTTTTTGTAGCTGTATATAGATAGGTAGTAAGATGCTCGATCTCTGTAATGGTCTCTTTATTCTTCCAGACCTTTACAAATACTTCATCCACGATCTCCGTGGCAGCGTCCTTATTTTTTAAAATGGAGTAAGCAAAACGCGTCAGCCTTTCGGCATAGAAATCGAACAATTGCCGAAATGCCCGTTGGTCACCAACGGCTATTTGCTTTTGCAGTAAGTGCAATGCTTGATCAGTCAAAACAATAATGTTGTTCATGCAGGCAATCGTCAATCGTTACTTAAAATTAGAACAACTTTAGAACTTGAAACAAATTTTGTTTTTTATGAACAGGGGAGACACGATTGTGCTAGCCGTGTTCGTTGACCGCTGTCCGTTGACCGTTGTCCGAAATACAGCGACGGGAACAATATTCTCTTACGGGTTAAGACGGTGAACGGTCAACGGGCAACGGACAACGATCCCGTCATTTCAAAAACGGCTTCAACGCCTTGTAAGGCTTTTGGAATTTGAAATGGTTTACATCCGCATACTTCTCTATCAGCTTTCGAGCCGGTTCCGACAGATACCAGCCGAGCGGGATGCGGTCTCCTTTGAATTTGGTGAGCCGGAAATTGATGCTGTTCAGATCCGGGTCGAGCTTGACAGACATGGCTTTCACGCCGTCGATCCAGCGGAATAAGGTATTGATCCCACCCGCAAGCGGCGCTGCTTCATAACCGGCCCCCATCGCCTCACGGTGGCCGCTCGTGTCAGAACCATAGGACAGTGAAATGATCACCGGTACGATCCTGCCGGCCGGCTTGATGCGTTTTACCACAGACTTTATCATCATCACCGTCTGCTGCGCAGTCTGAACGGCTGTGTTTTCAAAGTATCCTCCATCTACCAGGTGACCGAATTTCTCTTCGCGCCCGTTTACATTCTGCATCATCAGACCCGGCGGCGTAATAACCGGAAACCTTGCGGAAGACACCATCCCTTCTTTCATCGGCACCAGCATTTTAGTTGCATCGAGAATATCCAGCGCATCTTCGTAATACTCCTTTGTTATCCTGTAAGGAGAAAAAACGGCTTTCTGTCCTTCTTCCACATACAAACTATTAAAAAGGATCGCCGGGCGATGAAAAGGGTTGGCGTCCTTCAGCCATGGCGTGAGTATTGACTGATCCAGTAAAGTCGATCCGGCATCGTTCACGCGCGTATGTGCTGCAAAAACTTTCGAGAACCCTTTATTCAGGAACGCCGCACGGTCCCAGGATTGGATCGGCCAGGGCAGTACCCGTTGAAAAAGATCCGGGAACATAAAACCATACGTCACCCCTGTAAGAAAATCAGCGGAAGTGATCGTATCCAGTGGCGCATAAAATGCCGGATCACTCAATGCCGGAACACCTGCTTTCGCCCTTTCAAAAATATAGTTGTAGAAAAAACTCAGTCCTACTGTTCCTCCTGAAGCACCGGTTACCGCAAAAGTGTTTTCATACATTTCCGGATGCGCAATATGAAGCTTTTTCAAAACCTGTGCAGTCCAGTAACACGCACGGATGCCGCCACCTTCAGCCGCTATGATGAACACCGGGGTGATAGAATCTTTTTGAAACAGTGATCCTTTCTCCTTTTTATAGGTAAGCCAGCTTTCAAAATAGGTACTGTCCGGCAATCTCGCAGCGATCTGCTCTTCCTGGTGCTGATCCTTTACCTTAGCCAATGCATGGTTATTGTTGCGGGGAAGGAAAAACAGCAAGGCAAGAACAAGCACAAATGTGAAGAATGGAAAACGCAGCCAGTTGGAGATATACATCACAAACAAGCTGATGATCGTGTAAAAGATCAGTCCGCACAGGATCACTAACCCCGGTTTGCCATTCAGGGATGGAGTGCCGCTTGCAGTGATCCACGCATATACGAACGATCCTATAAAAGCCGCAGGTATAAAGAACTTTGTCGTGGAATGAAGATGCTGCATTTTCACCACCGTTTTCACATCCGTTTTTTCCGGCATTGCAAACCTTGCATCAGTTGGTTTGATGATCCGCTTATTTCTTACCAGCAGATCCGTACGATAACAGAGATAAGTGATATGAATGATGCCGATGAGTAATACAAACAGCACTTTGATCACCCGGCCATCATTAAAACCATTTACCGAAATATAAGCCCATATAAAGATGATGTATGGAACAGCACCGAGTATACGCGGAATTACCTTTGCCAGTACGCCGGTGGTATGTTCGTATGCACTATCGACTGTTACAACAATATGATCTTTCTTCAACCCGCAATCCCTACCGCAGTTTGGGTCTTCGAGTGAATCCGTAAGGCGAACTCTTCTTTCAACGATCCTCCCAAGATTGGAGATGGTCAGCGCAATTCTTGATACATACCATATCACCCCACTCCAGATCACCAGCAATCCGATGAACGCAAGCACGTATGGGTGGAACAGATCCATTGAACCAAAGGCCATCATCATATCCATCCCCTGGTCATTCACCTGGAAAGCAAAAAGCCCGAAAAAAAGCAATACCAGTAAAAATGGGATGCGGCCAAGGATAAAGAAACTACCGCGTATCCACAGCAGCAGACGCGTTTTGCGAAGAGTCTTTTTCATGCAGGAGGGTTTAATCGGTTTGAGGAGCGCATAATCCTTGTGGATCATGTGGTTGTGTTCCGGGAAACTGTTACCGAAAATATAGAATTAAACACAGCTTCGGTCTACCACATTAAGGGTATAGCGGTTCCGATGATCTGCGAAGGGTATCGGCCACTGTTCAATCAGATGAAAAAGACATTGAAAATCAACATATTAAAGAATAAGAACCTCACGATCACCGGCGTCCAAGACGGATCCCTGAATCGGCCGAAGGGAAGTATCACAAAGCGCGCAAAGGCCCCGCAAGGGACACTAACAATTTCTTTGCGTTCCTGGCGGAGCCTTTGCGTGCTTTGCGATACTGTTACGCCAGTCCCCAGGGCAATAATCCGCCAGACATAAGGAGCTATCCCGGAAACAGCCTTCCTGCAGTTTCCTGCCACAAAAGGCACATACACCCGTTAGTTTTTACTAGCTTTGTACCTATGTCCACAGCTCAACATAACGATACGCTTTTCCAGGAGAGGGTCGATCAGGAGATCAAGATCGAGCCCCGCGACTGGATGCCGGAAGCTTACCGGAAAACCCTGGTACGCCAGATCAGCCAGCACGCTCACAGCGAAATAGTAGGCATGCTGCCGGAAGGTAACTGGATCTCCCGCGCTCCGTCCCTGAAACGCAAAGCGATCCTGATCGCCAAGGTGCAGGACGAAGCCGGCCATGGGTTATACCTTTACTCTGCCGCTGAAACCCTGGGAACCTCCCGCGAGCAGATGATCAACGACCTGCATAGTGGGAAAGCCAAGTATTCATCCATTTTTAATTACCCCACACTTACCTGGGCAGATATCGGTGCGATCGGCTGGCTGGTGGATGGTGCCGCCATCTTAAACCAGGTAATGCTCTGCCGCACTTCCTACGGACCTTATGCAAGGGCCATGGTGCGGATCTGTAAGGAAGAAAGTTTCCACCAGCGGCAGGGTTTCGATATCCTCATCGCTTTATCCAAAGGAACAGACGCGCAGAAAGCCATGTGCCAGGATGCGATCAACCGCTGGTGGTGGCCAAGCCTTATGATGTTCGGCCCAAAAGACACCGAAAGCACCAACAGCGATCAAAGCATGAAATGGAAGATCAAACGAAAAAGCAACGATGAACTTAGACAAAGCTTCGTGGATATGTGCGTGCAGCAGATAAAAGTACTGGGAATGACACTGCCCGATCCCGATCTGAAATGGAATGAAGCAAAAGGCTGTCATGATTTTGGCGAAATAAACTGGGACGAATTCTGGAACGTTGTTAAAGGCAACGGCCCCTGCAACAAACAACGCCTCGATGCCAGGAAAAAAGCCTGGGCTGAAGGCGAGTGGGTGCGGGAAGCGGCCACGGCTTTTGCGAACAAAAGGCAAAAGTCAAAATTAGAAAGCCTAAATAACGATGCTGATATAAGAAAGGCTGTTTAAAAATTTTTACTTTTTACTTTTTACTTTTTACTTACCGCTATATGTCCATCCAGATAAGATTATTTTATTACGGTGATATTCCTGAAGACAAGGCCGGGGGAGGGATCGTAACGCAACAAACGAACAACGACTGGCCGCTCTGGGAGATCTTTATCCGCAGCAAACAGGGCCTCGACCATAAACACGTCGGCAGCCTTCACGCCGCAGATGCTCAGATGGCCATCGAGAACGCCCGTGACGTATACACCCGCCGCATGGAAGGCGTCAGCATCTGGGCCATAGAATCCAAACATATTCACGCCAGCAACCCTGACGAATCTGCCAGTCTCTACGAACCCTCCAATGATAAGATCTACCGGCACCCAACGTTTTATGATCTGCCGGATGAAGTGGGGCATATGTAGAAATCTGAACAGGCCAATTGTTGTCCGTTGTCCGTTCACCGTTCACCGGAATACAATTGAAGCACAGCTCCGGTCAACGGTCAACGGACAACGGTCAACGAACAACGAACAACTAAAGAATGTCTCTACTCAACTACTCCCTCTCCCTCGCCGACTCCACCCTTCTCCTCGGCCAACGCAACAGCGAATGGTGCGGGCATGGACCGGTACTGGAGCAGGATATCGCGATCACGAATATTTCGCTTGATCTGATCGGACAGGCAAGAAACTTTTATCAGTATGCTGCCATTATCCGGAATGACGGATCTACTGAAGATACACTGGCTTACCTGCGTGATGCAAGGGAATTCAGGAATCTTTTGCTGGTTGAACTGCCGAACGGAGACTGGGGCTCAACAATACTCCGGCAATTCTTTTTCAGCAACTATCAGCATCTGTTATACACAAAGCTGCAGCAAAGCAATGACGAACAGCTTGCCGCTATTGCCGCAAAAGCATTGAAAGAAGTAACGTATCATCTTCGCTGGAGCAGCGAGTGGGTGATACGACTCGGCGATGGAACAGCGGAAAGTCATCGCCGTATGAATGATGCATTACAGGAGTTATGGCCATATACCGGCGAAATGTTCATCCCCGTACCATTTGAAAAAGAAATAGCAAACAAACAAACAGCCCCTGATCCGGGATCTTTAAAAGACGCGTGGATGGAAAAGACAGCAGAGATCTTCCATGCTGCTACACTTGATCTCCCGGGAAATGTTTTCATGCATACCGGTGGCAAAGAAGGAAATCATACTGAACATATCGGATTCGTGCTCGCAGAAATGCAATTCCTGCAAAGGGCTTATCCCGGTGCCGAATGGTAATAAACTGATCCATCAAACACATGATCTACCCGGTAGACATATCAACCCAACCTGTCTGGACCATCCTCTCCAATATCATGGATCCGGAAGTACCTGTTTTGTCGATACTGGACCTTGGCATTGTCAGAAAGGTAACAGTGAACGATGATGACGTGGAAGTGGTGATCACGCCCACGTATACCGGTTGCCCTGCTATGGATATGATCAGTGCATCTGTCAGGATGGAACTGCTTGCAGCTGGCTATAAGAACGTCAGTGTATTGCAGGTGCTGTCTCCCGCGTGGACCACTGAATGGATGAGCGAACAGGGAAAAAAGAAGCTGAAAGAATATGGCATCGCTCCGCCGAATCCTCTTCAGCAGGTTTGTCATCATGACCTGTTCATGAATGATGAAGCGATTCAGTGCCCCCATTGCGAATCATGGCATACGCGACTGATCAGTGAATTCGGCAGTACAGCCTGCAAATCACTTTATCAATGCAAAGACTGCCAGGAGCCTTTTGATTATTTTAAATGTCATTAAACATATTACATGTCATCTATTCTTTTTGAGATCGATCAGCAGGTGGCCACTATCACGCTCAATCGTCCGGATAAGCTGAATTCCTTCAACCGTGAGATGGCCTTGCTGATGCAGGATAAACTTGATGCATGCAAAGATGAACAGGTGCGCTGTGTATGCATCACCGGTTCGGGAAAAGCTTTTTCCGCCGGTCAGGATCTTGCCGAAGTAACAGATCCCGAAGGGCCAGGCATGCAGCGGATCTTATCAGAACACTACAACCCCATCATTACGCGCATCCGCAACCTGGAAAAACCGGTGGTGGCAGCCGTAAACGGTGTGGCCGCCGGTGCCGGTGCCAACATTGCGTTATGCTGCGATCTCGTCATCGCCGCCTCCTCCGCATCATTTATCCAGGCTTTCAGCAAGATCGGCCTGATACCCGATAGCGGCGGCACTTACTTCCTCCCGCGATTGATCGGGTGGCAAAAAGCATCCGCACTGATGATGATGGGCGAGAAGATCACAGCCGCCGACGCAGAGAAAGCGGGCATGATCTATAAAGTTGCCGAAGACACGGCTTTTACTGAACAGATAAAACAAACAACCTCCTACCTCGCAGCCATGCCAACAAAAGGTCTGGCTTATACAAAAAAAGTACTAAGCCTTTCCTTCAGCAATACACTCGACCAGCAATTGCTTGCAGAAGACGATTACCAGCAAAAAAGTGCGCAGACCGAAGATTACAAGGAAGGTGTGAACGCCTTCCTTGAAAAAAGAAAACCATCATTCAAAGGAAAATAACAAGCTATGACAAGTACTCCCGCAAGTCCAGCACAGGTGGTCGATAAAATGATGAGAGATGATCTCTTCAGTCAGTGGCTTGGAATTTCTGTTATTGAAGTACGTGAAGGTTACAGTAAAATAAAAATGACGGTCCGTGCCGAGATGATCAACGGTTTTGGGATCGTTCATGGGGGCGTTGCCTTCTCTTTGGGTGATAGCGCGTTTGCGTTTGCTTGCAATAACCGCAACAATCTGTCTGTTGCGCTGGATACTTCCATCAATTTCACAAAGCCTGTTCATGTTGGCGATGAACTGATCGCCGAGGCGAAAGAGATCCATAACGGGCGATCAACAGGATTGTATCATATCACGATCATCAATCAGCGGGATCATATCGTGGCAGTGTTCAAGGGCACCTGTTTCAGAACGGGGAAACCGTTGCTGTAGCATGGAAATATACTTTTATTTATTTGGCTGTTTAAATTTAAAACTCTCTCCGAAGTATTGAATAACCGTCGCTTTTAAGAGCGTATAACCGTTCTTCATATTCTCTTCTGCACTTCTATCAGGAGCTGCAATGGCGAAAGCTTCGGTTACGCCAAGGTCTTCAAGCTCTTCCTTTGAAGCTTCCAGCAAACCACAAAAAGCAATGCAGGGGATTTTATACTTTTTCGCGAGAGATGCGATGGTGCCAACTACCTTTCCGGAACCGCTCTGATCATCGATACGCCCTTCACCTGTAATAAGAAGATCCGCATTGTGCAACTCGTCTTCCAGTTTATTGGCTTGCAAGACCAGCTCTACCCCTTTACTCATATCCAGCTTGAAGAAAGCGCTCAGCCCTGCCGCAATACCACCAGCCGCACCCGCACCAGGAAAAGAGGCGATATCAACGGACCGGCGGGCTTCGATCAGCTGCGCGAAATTACGCAAGCCATTGTCCAGCTGCTTCACCATTTCCTGATCGGCACCTTTCTGAGGACCGTAAACATAAGCAGCTCCCTTTGCACCGTACAAAGGATTTTCTACATCTGCCGCGATCTGAAATGAGATCTCCGGTAATCTATCGGGAGATACGATCGAATGAACCAGAGAAAGATTGCCTCCCGTTGGCTCAAGTTCTTTGCCGGTTTCACTGATAAAAGAAAAACCAAGCGCTGACAGGATCCCGATACCAGCATCATTGGTCGCGCTTCCTCCAAGCCCCAGGATAACGCGGGTGGCACCGCGCGTCAATGCATCTTTCAGCAGCAACCCTGTTCCATAAGTAGAGGTATGGAGCGGATTTCTCTCTTCCGGTTCAAGTAACACCAGCCCACTCGCGGTTGCCATTTCAATGATCGCCACCTTCGTTTCCGCATTCCACTGATAAGGCGCTTTGATCGGGCGGCCAAGCGGATCAACCGTATCCACTTCAATTGTTTCTGTATGGAAATAATGCTGCAGGACGATATTGAACCCATCACCTCCATCAGCCATCGGAAAACGCAGTATTTCCAGCGCTTCTTCTCTCACACTAACTATCCCTTCTTCAATTGCTTTACAAACATCTTCACTCGTTAAAGAACCCTTGAACTTATCCGGAGCAATAATGATCTTCATAGCTCAAATGTAAGACGCGGATTTTAAACGCGAATTCCGCGAATTGGAGTTCCTGAATCCTTGAAATCCGCTCTCATTGAAAAATAATTCGCGTAATTAGCGTATCATAATTAGCGTACCATGTTTTATACGTTCAATGGGCATACGCCCGTCTGTCATCCAAGTTCCTACGTCCACCCTCAGGCTGCAGTTACCGGCAATGTCATCATCGGTAAAGATTGTTATATCGGTCCGGGGGCGGCGCTTCGTGGCGACTGGGGACAGATCATCCTGGAAGATGGGTGCAATGTGCAGGAAAATTGCACGGTGCATATGTTTCCCGGGCTGACGGTTACTTTAAAAAAAGGAGCACATATTGGCCACGGTGCCGTGATCCATGGAGCGACTATAGGGCGTCACTGCCTGATCGGCATTAATGCTGTGATCATGGACCATGTTGTGCTGGGAGATGAATGCATCGTTGGCGCTTTGGCATTTATAAAAGAGGGAGGGCAATTCGCACGGCGTAGCCTGATCGCCGGCCTTCCGGCTAAATTCATCAAAAAGGTCAGCAATGAAATGATGGCCTGGAAAAAAGACGGCACTGCACTGTACCAGGCACTTCCTGCTCAGCTCCACTCGTTCAGCCATCCTTGCGAGCCTTTGCGCAAAAAGCCTGCAACAACAATCACTGCCAAAGCCAGTTATGAAACCTGGCGGAACCGGCAAAAGCAAAACAAAGGCAAACCCTGATCGCTCAGGTAATATTATCTTTTCCCGCAAAGCAGGAATTCCTTTCGCCTGCAAGGGAATAGTCGTAACTTTTATGCTCTTCCCGTTATGTATAACCAAAATACTGGTCTATGAAAAGATTTTTACCCTTTACACTTTTACTTTGCGGTAGCGTATCCCTGGTCTCTGCTCAGGATCGTTTTGCCTATGCCATCACCGATGCGGTGAAGGATGGCGCTAACTGGTCTTCCCTGCGAAAGCTGGATCTTCAAACAGGAACATTTGGAGACATTATGCTGAATGGCCTCGATGCATCAACCAAACCACATGATGCAGCTACGAAAAAACAAATGACGGAACCATTGCAGGACAAGCAATTCGGTGCTCTTGCCAATATTCCTTTCGGAACAGGGGTGGCAGCCATTGCCTTTGACCGGAAATCACAACGTCTTTACTACACGCCCATGCTGATGGATCAGCTGCGTTATGTCGATCTTAAAACAATGAAAGTTTACTTTGTAAACGATGCCGGTCTTACAGGCGCAACTGCAAAAGCAGCCGATCAAAGTAATATCATCACACGTATGTCGATCGCTTCTGATGGAAATGGTTACGCCCTTACCAATGATGCGAACAGCCTGATCAGGTTTACAACCGGTAAAAAGATCACCGTAACAAATCTCGGGATCGTCACAGACGACCCAACGAACACGCACGTTTCGATTCATAACTCCTGCAGCAGTTTTGGCGGAGATATGATCGCTGACGATGACGGCAATCTCTACGTTTTCTCCGCGCGCAATTATGTGTTCAAAATAAATATCGAAACAAAAGTTGCCACCCTTCTGGGACGGCTGAGCGAGATCCCTGAAGCGTTCACGGCAAACGGTGTAGCTGTTGCCGGTGATAACTCGGTATGGATCACGAGTGCGGTTGACAATTCAGCAGTATACAGTGTTGATATGAAAACGCTCAGGGCTACAAAGGTCACTGATGGCGCATGGAAGAGTGCCGATCTTGCAAACAGTAATCTGCTGGCAACGCACAGATCAGCCGCTATTCCGACCCTGATCGCGTCTACCAACGAGATCTCCAATAAACAGGTGCAGCTTTACCCTAACCCGGTAGTGGGTAAACAGTTTGCGGTGCGCCTGAATTTGCCTGAAGGGAATTATACGCTGTCCATGACAGATATGATCGGCCGTCAGTCACTGGTGCAATCCGTGATCAATATCAAAGGAACGCAAACGGAGAATGTTCAGCTGCCTGCGTCCACGCAAAACGGGATGTATCTTGTCAGGGTACTGGATGGGAATGGCAAGGCTATCTACAGTAAAAAGATCCTGGTGCAATAACTAATACAGCGTTCTGTATAAAAAAAGTCCCGGGGTTGATGTCCGGGACTTTTTTATGCAATGTAGCGTTCAGGATTTTCTTCCTTCAATATTGACCGGATTCGGGTAGTATACCGGGTGGAATAATGACTGTTGTAATTCGTTTTCCCGCATGACCGCCGGCTGAAACATATAACCGGGCGTTGCCGACCGTATCATTTTTTCCGAGATCTGACGCAGCGGGGAGCCTTCAACGGGAACGGATCCACGATGCAGATAGATATTTTCACCCGGGCCAGGCCCTTTTTTTATATGTTTCACCTCCATGGATGCTTTGACATCCACTTGCTTCGATGCCTGATTAAAGATCAGCGCATATATGGCGATAATTAGTAGTAACACTTTCATAAAAACAGTTGGAACGTAGGAGGATAAGGACGGAGTAACAATATTGCAAAAGATATGCCCCTTTGTTAAAGGGGCATATTATCAAAACAAAAACAATGTTTCGGATGTATGACTATTCCTGGTCCTGGAAGTTCTTGATCTTGTTATACAGCGTTTTTCTGTCAATATTCAGCATCTCTGCCGCTTTCTTTTTATTGAAGTTAACCTGTTGCAAAACAGCCATGATGGTTTCATATTCTGCACGGCTCGCTGCATCCTTTAGATCCAGCTCTTTTTTTGGAGCCGGTATTGAAATGGGCGAAGTCGTAGCGGCCGGCTTTTCAGGTCCTGCGGCTGCCGCAAGCGAATTAGCGTTGGTGATCTCCCAGGGAAGTGATGCAGCCGAGATCTTCTCTCCGGCAGGGGTCAGCAGCACTGCTCTGCGCACCACATTCCTGAATTCGCGGAGGTTTCCCGGCCATGAATATTGCAGGAAAGTTTGCATAACACTATCCTCGATCCCAGCTACTTCCTTGCCTAACTCTGTGCTTGTTTTGTCAAGGAAGAATTCAGCAAACGCCAGTATATCATCCTGCCGTTGCCTCAATGGCGGCAGGTTAACAGAAAACTCATTGAAACGGTGATAAAGATCTTCGCGGAACTTTCCTTTGCGGTAGGCATCCTGGAGGTTCTCATTTGATGCAACAATGATCCGTACATCCACATTCATTTCCTTATTGCCACCCACACGCTTGAACTTTCTTTCCTGGATCACCCGCAAGAGTGTTGCCTGAACATCCAGGGAGAGATTTCCCACTTCATCAAGAAACAGGGTACCGCCATCGGCAAGTTCAAAATGACCTTCTTTATCCTGTAATGCACCGGTGAATGCCCCTTTCACATGGCCGAACAATTCACTGCCTGCCAGCTCTTTAGATAATGTACCACAGTCCATTGCCACGAACGGCTTGCCGTTACGGTTGCTGCGGTCATGTATAGTTTTCGCAATTACTTCTTTACCGGTTCCGCTCTCTCCATATAATATAATACTGTAATTGGTTCCGGCTACGATATTGATCTGATCATATAATGCCCTGGTAGCGGAAGCTTTCCCGATCATGAATTCACCATCGGCACCACTCGTTTTTCCAGCCCTGACCTTGTTGCCAGAAGCAGTATTATCAACCGGAGCGGCGGCAACCGGAGCTGTTGACTGAATTGCCTTATTCACCACATTCAACACCTCATCAGGAATCAATGGTTTAACTATATAGTCATATGCGCCCATCTTGATCACTTCAACGGCCGTTTTTATGTCGGAGTAGCCCGTGATCATCAGCACCTTTACAGATGGATTTTCTTTTCGCAATGAAGTGAGCACATTTATACCCTCCATATCGCCAAGACGATAATCGCAGATAACAAGATCAAATTTGCCCTCGGTGAACTTTGTAATTCCCTTACTACCGGAATATGCCATTTCTACTTCGTAACCATTCTTGGTGAGAAACCTGCCCAGTAGGGTACATAAATCCATATCATCATCAATAATGAGGATTTTTTTGCTCATAACACGCAGATTGTTTAATAGATGAAATTAACGCTTTCTTTTGAGTAACGCTTTGTAATAAGCATAAAATCATGCCGGACTTAGAAAATTCGCTATCCGTGAATACCCTTAATTCGTTTGGCAAAAAAATTGTTTCATTGTTGCCGTGAATATGAAAAGTGTAATACCCAACACCCTCTCACCCGTTGTAATGGTTGATGAAAAAAGTAAGCCACAGGCTCTTATTATTGATGACGAAGTAGATATCTGTTATCTGCTAAAGGGCATTTTGCGCTATAAAAATATTCAATCGGAATACGTGACCAGCCTCACTGCCGCTAAAAACAAGGTAATAGAGCAGGCACCCAGCGTTATATTCCTTGATAATTACCTGAAAGACGGCTTTGGGATTGAAAATATCAGCTATTTCAAAAGCAAGTTCCCTAAGTGTAAACTTGTAATGATCACAGCGCACGATACCGCAAATGATCGTGAGCGGGCCTATAACGCCGGAGCTGATTTTTTCATCGGAAAGCCCTTTACGAGAGATATTATATTGAAAACCATTGAAAAGATCGGGCTGATGACTTCAGAAAACGGGGAAACATTTCCCCATTAGTCCATTTTTTCCTTTCTCGTACTCAGTGATACAATAAACGACGAACCCATTCCTTCTTCACTTCTGACATTTATATTTCCTTTATGATTAAGGATGATATTCTGCGTATTTGTCAGGCCAAGACCATTGCCTTTTGGTTTACCCGTAAAATAAGGTTCAAACAGTTTCTGCAGGGTATCCTCGTCCATACCCAACCCGTTGTCAGAGATCTCGACCACACATCGATCCCCTGCTTTACGCGTGGAAATAGTCAGTATCCCCCGTTCCTGCGGCATTGCCTCGATAGCATTGACGATGATATTCAGGAATGCCAGTTTCATTTTTTCCCGATCCATCAGGATGGTGCCGATCCCCGGCTCATAGGTCTTCTTGACTTTGATCTTATTAAGCTCGATCCTGTCACCAGCCAGTTCAAGCGTTTCGTCAAGAAGCTGATTGATGTCACCGGAAGTATATTCCAGTTGGGCAAATCTCGTTGAGTTCAGAAGGTCTGATACCAACTGGTTGATCCGTACGACGTTCCGGCTGATCATATCCAGCAACAGCTCAGACTCAGGATTATTTGTTGCGAAGTCTTTTAATTGCTCCGATGCCAGTGAAATATTCGTCAATGGATTTCTGACTTCATGTGCGATCGTACGTGCGATACGCCCTGTGGACGTAAATTTCTCCACGCTTTTAAGCACCTCAAGCTCTTCGTTCACCTGCTTCAATTCCTTTACCCGCTCTTCCAGTTCCAGGCTGTACCGCTTTGCCTTGTCATCTGACGCTTCTTTTTCCTTGCTGCCTCTGTTATAAATGAACAATGAGTAAAAGATAGTAACGAGTACTACAACCAATGAGCTGATAGAGATGATCTCGGTACCGGCAAAAAAGTTCTGCAGCCTGTCGTTACGTTCGCTTCGCAAAACCTGTTCTTCACTTTTGATCTTCGAGATCAGTGCTCGTATACTGTCCACGTTCAGCCTCGCAGATTCTCTTTTGGACAACAGGGAATCGGAAACAACAAGACCGTTATTCCGGAATACCGTGATCACTTTATCGAGATGATCCATTCTGCGAATGATCAGCCGCTGCAGCGTATCAAGTTCTTCTTTGTATGACTTATTATCTGATGTAAGATTTTTCAGTTCGCTGAAAAGAGGAATGACATTTTTCGAACCACTGATATAAGGGGAAAGAAAGCGCTCATCTTTTGTCAGAAAAAATCCTCTGACACCTGTTTCGGCATCGATTAGCTCTGCCTTGAGTGTTTCAAGATTGGCAATTACGAGATGAGAATGAGTTACCTGCCTTGTTTCGCTTTTCTGTTTGTATATCGTAAAAAAAACCAGAAAATAGGAAGTCAGCAATAACACGAAAGCGATGAAATAACCCCAACGGATCGTCCCTTTAGATAGCGGCATATGACTGGTTAATCTGTCTAATCTGTAAAGCATTACTAAAATACTAAATATTATTACAGATTTCTTCCAGATGCATAAATGAAAAGTACGATCATGCTGGTTTCGTCTTTGGTTCCATAAGTGCTTTTGGGGTCAATATGATTGCCTGCATACAGAAGATAGCTGCAATGATCAGGCAGATATGAATAAAGGTTCCTGCGTTCCAGACGAAAAACCCAAGTACCCAACTCAATATTAACAGGGCCGCTATAATAAATAATGCTCTTTTCATTTTCTCAGAATTATATAGTGTGTAAGGAAAAAATGATGCCAGTGGATTTCCGGATCGGGTCATTTTCTCAAAATGTTTTTTGCTTCCGGACAAAAAAAACCGGCAACGTTTTGTCGCCGGTTTATCATTCTGTTTTTCCATCGTTGTTAAACATCACTTCTAACCGAACGACCGAATATAAGTGAAAGAATAAACAGGATCAGAAAAATAAAGAATAAAATCTTAGCGATGGATGCGGCACCAGCTGCGATCCCACCGAATCCGAAAATTGCTGCAACAATGGCAATGATCAGAAATACTACTGTCCAACGTAACATAACAAATAATTTAAGGTTATAAACAATCATGTTTCCTGGCCTTAATGTACCTCACCGGTTGAACTGGCATAACTATCTTTCCAGGGCTTTGCGTCTTACTATGAATTTTCATCCGGTCAGCCGGTTTGGTTTCGGTAGTTCTCACTACCCGTAAATAAGGCTTTTTTTCTATTTTGACTTTTGCGTCCATGTATTACTCTTTAAAAAAACCGTGCCGCACCGATTCACGCCATAGCTTTAGATACCTGATCATTTTTTTGTGGAATATTCACCCCCGAAAGCGGGAAATGTGAAATGAATGGCCGTTGTTCGTTCTCCATTCACCGTTGATCTGGCAGCGGTGAATGGAGAACGGGCAACAGCTGCTTTCTCCGTATCTTCGCACATTCAAATTTTTTGACATTGGAGAAGAGCAATTTTGTAGACCAGATACGCATATTCTGCCGCAGCGGCCACGGTGGACCAGGAAAGAGGCATTTTATGCGTAACAAGTTGACCGCCCTGGGCGGTCCGGACGGTGGCGACGGCGGAAGAGGTGCCCATATCATCCTGAAAGGCAACCGGAACCTCTGGACCCTCCTTCACCTGCGTTATTACAAGAACGTGCTGGCAGAAGACGGTGAGGGCGGCGGAGATAATAATAAGACAGGCCGATTCGGAAAAGACATTGTCATCGAAGTGCCCCTCGGTACCATCGCTCGTGACGAAGAAACAGGCGCACAGGAAGTAGAGATCCTGAATGACGGACAGGAGGTGATCTGGATGCCTGGCGGTAAAGGCGGATTGGGCAACAGCAATTTTGCCACCTCCACCAACCAGGCTCCCGAATATGCACAACCCGGCCTTCCCGGCCTTGAAGGCTGGAAAGTACTCGAACTTAAGGTTCTGGCAGATGTGGGCCTCGTCGGCTTCCCTAATGCGGGAAAATCAACCCTGCTGTCCGTGATCACCGCGGCAAAGCCTAAGATCGCCGACTACGCGTTTACCACCATCACCCCTAACCTTGGAATGGTTGAATACCGGGACGGGAAAAGCTTTTGTATTGCCGACCTGCCTGGGATCATTGAAGGAGCTGCCGAAGGAAAAGGACTCGGACATCGTTTCCTGCGCCATATCGAACGGAACTCCATCCTCCTGTTCCTCATCCCCGCAGACAGCAATGACCACAGGAAAGAATTCGATATCCTCGTATCTGAACTGGAACAATATAATGCGGAACTGCTTCACAAACAGTTTGTGATCGCGATCAGCAAAAGCGATATGCTTGATGATGAACTGACGGCAGCGATCAAAAAGGAACTTCCGGAAGACATCCCGCATCTGTTCATCTCCTCGGTCACCAATAAAGGTTTGACTGAATTGAAGGACATGCTTTGGAAAGTATTGAATACACCGGTAGATCCTGAATAGAGCCTGCGTATAAGCACTGCAAAGCCCGCAAAATAACCCAAAAGGACGCCATGTATTACTTTGCGTTCGTTTCGGTTACTCCGCGGGCTTTGCGTTACTTCAATTCCAATATTCTTTCCCGAATAACTAAACCACCACCTGTTGCATCTTTCTGAGCCAGCTCTCGCTGATCGTTGCTCCCAGCCCCGCAACTTCCGGCACCCTCACCACGCCATTTCTCTCATAAACGATGCCTCCAGTGACAGGGTCTTCAGAAAACATCAGCGCCGTATCAAAATCAAAATGCTCGATCGCCGGACTGGAAAGTGAAAAATGCGCGAAAGCCGTCATTGCCAGTCGGGACTCCATGAAGGCCCCTACCTGCAAATGGATGCGCGCGGCTTCCGCCAGTTTCACCATTTTCAATCCTTTGAATATACCGCCTGACTTCCCCAGTTTGATATTCATATAATCGCAGGCTCCCAGTTGGATCAGTCTTTCCACATCATGATCATCGCCACAGCTTTCATCGGCCATGATCGGGATCGGGCTTTCCTGGCGCACCCAGGGCAATTGCATAAAGTTCCATCGCGCGATCGGTTCCTCGCAATGCTGAATGCCATATGGCTCCAGCGCCCTGAGGGTGGTGATCGCTTCATCTACACCCCAGCCCTGGTTGGCGTCTATACGAAGCGGGATTTCATTGCCAACCCTTTCGCGGATCGCGCGGATGCGCTGCACATCCGTTTCTCCGTTCTTACCCAGCTTGATCTTGATCGCAGGATATCCCTCTTCTTTTATCTTCCAGGCATCCTCCGCCATTTTCATTGGCTCACCGATACTCACCGTATAATCGGTGATGATCGTTTTATTCGTATTTCCTCCCAGAAACGCGTACAAAGGCAGTCCGGCTTTCTGAGAAGCGATATCATAAAGCGCCATGTCAAATGCACTCTTGATGCTTGCATTCCCATACATCAGCTTATCCATCGCGTCGATATGGTCTTCTATCTGCAGCGGATCTTTTCCTTTCAGTAATTGAGCGAAATACTGCCCCACCACCATCCCGGTATCTGCGCTTTCCCCGTTGATGCTCATGAACGGACTGCATTCGCCAAAGCCGGTAATGCCCTCGTTCGTCCGGATGATCACGATCACACTTTCCGCATTGTAGATCGGGCCCAGCGAGATCACAAATGGTTCCTTCAACGGAATGAATAACTTGTACAGTTCAATTTGTTCTATTTTCAGCGACATGAGTTATATTATTTATACTAAAAAATCAGGTCATCCTTTTTTCTCCGGTGCATTATCCTTCCAGCGCCAGAGATGCCTGCACGCATAGGTCCTGTAAGGTGTCCATTTGGAAGAGATCCGCAGCATATCCGCCCTGAACTTCTTTTTATCCTCCCTCTTCAGCTTATAGATCCCGATCATGGCATTCTGAATGCCGAGATCATCTATGGCAAATACATCTTCCCTTCCCAACGCAAACATCAGCAGCATTTCAACTGTCCACCGGCCAACTCCCTTGATCCGGGTAAGATACATGATCACCTCTTCATCCGTCATTTTTGCCAGCTTCCTGTGTTCCATCCCAAACTCTACAGCGAATGTTGCTACATTTTTTACATAACTCACTTTTGCATTACTAAGCCCGATGGCCCGCAAGGTTTCCGAAGGTGTATCGATCACCTGTTGCGGGGTAGGTTCTTCCCCGTCGAACAGGTTCAAAAACCGCTGATAGATCACATCCGCTACTTTAACAGACAATTGTTGGCTCATGATGGACGCACACAGGTAAAGAGGAATGTTCTTCCGCTTCTTCAGCTGGTAAGTGGTACCACCCGCAAACAACTTCTTCAGCCTTCTGTCTTTAGAAAGATGTTCTATATAATGCATGAGTGAAATTAAGGAAATGGCCCGGATGAACTACAACAATACCGATGACTTGCTAACTTTGCCGCATGCAACGGGAGATCTTTACTACAAGGGATGGTTCACACTCCATATCCATACCGGAGATGAATGTGATGTATCATTCCATCCATGGGGCTTTGCAGGAGTCGATACATGTATTTATCAGGGCAGGGCTGCATCATATACAGGAAAAGTTTCCGGATCAGGCGTTGAATATACTGGAAGTGGGATTCGGCACAGGCTTGAACGCATTACTCACTCTGCATGAATGCCTGCGGTCGCCCGTCGCTATCGGATACACCTCCCTCGAGCCCTATCCTCTCGAAAAAGAAAAGACTTCTTTGCTGAATTATCCTGCCTTACTGGAATCCCCGGAGCTGGAAAAGTATTTTGACCAGCTGCATAACAGTGAATGGGAGAAAGAGGTCCGCCTTCTCAGCAACTTTACTTTGTGCAAGAAAAAAATCCTGCTGCAGGACTTTTCCTCGTCACCGCAATTTCATGTGGTCTACTTTGACGCGTTTGCGCCTACAGCCCAGGCAGAGTTATGGACAACAGAAATGTTTGAGAAACTGTACAGGGCCATTATACCGGGAGGTATACTTGTCACCTATTGCAGCAAGTCGGTTGTTCGCAGGGCAATGGAAGCCGCCGGGTTCAAGGTAACCAAACCACAAGGGCCCTGGGGGAAACGGGAAATGTTAAGGGCGATAAAGTAACCGGATGCTCCGATACTTACCGCCCTTCTCCTACTGAAAATATGGTCGTCGATCTTATTCTACGCATCATTTGCGAAGAACAAATACTCTCTAGGTGATCAGTGTTGTTTGATAAATAGCCGGAGGTTCTGTCAAGTGATCGTTGACCAGGTCCGCGAATGCTTTTATGTAAGGCTGTTCATTGTGCGAAGCAAGTCCTTCAGCGCTTTTCCAGATCTCATAGAAAACAAAAACATTCTCCTCTGTAAGATCCTGGTGAAGCTGGTAAAGTTCATTCGCAGGTTCCTTACGTGTTTCTTCCACCATGTGGTGCAATACGGAAAGCACTTTTGCGCTGCTGCTTTCTTTTGCTTTAACGATCGCAGTTAAATAGATCTTCATGCTGCCAGTTCTTTAAGTTCAGCGGTAAAATGTTGTTCAAGGTGTTGACGGTACTTCGCCATATCCCTGTTCACATCTGCATTCTTCTCAACATCATGAAAATGAAAACTGGTCAGCGGTTTCATTCCTGTGAAAGCATTCATGCGGTGGAAGCCAAACAGCGGGCCCTCGTCTACACTCTTCTCATTAAAAAATTCACCGGGAAGAGTGAACGCAGTGTCGGGAGCATTCCAACTCGTCGTAAGCATGTATTGTCTACCATGCAACATACCACCCGTGCCATAGTTAATCTTCGGGTTATCCGATCTGCGGCCATCACTATGATAAATCCCTTTCTGATGACCAGCGGTAAACACTTCGTCAATATATTTCTTAAACCCATATGGTAGTTGAAACCACCAGATGGGTGTATGATAGACCACTACGTCCGCCCATACAAACTTCTCTACTTCTTCCACAGGATCGTAACCTTCAGAGATATTCGTTTGCTTTATCTCCGCCCCTTCCTGGCCGGCAAAAAATGAGTTCGTTTCAGCCGCTACGGTATCATTATACCGTCCGCCGGAGTGACCAAAATGCTGACCTCCATTGATTATAAATATCTTTTTCATTTGTTTTCATTTATTATAGACAGCAAAATTAAACCCGTTAGATGTATCATAGAAATAAGATGATTAATACATTTGTATTATAAAACTAATAGCAGTATGGTCAACCTGGAGTGGTATCGCACATTCAAAGCGATCTATAAAACAGGCACTTTAACCGGCGCGGCGGAAGCGTTGTTTGTCTCCCAACCCGGCGTGAGTTTGCATTTGAGCTCGCTGGAGGCTTATGTTGGATATAAGTTGTTCGACCGGACAGGACGTAAAATGATCGCCACAGAACGCGGGAAGATCTTATATAACGCCATCGCAGAACCGCTGGCAAAACTGGAAGATGTCGAAAAGAATTTTCAGCGGGCGATTGAAAAGCATACCCCAACGATCAGTGTCGGAATGTGCTTTGAGACATTTCAGATCACGCTGGAGCAATACGTTTCCTCATTACCCTTCAACCTGATCATCAGTTTTGGAGAGTATCCTGAAATGCTGGATCACCTGGAAAAGGGGATTCTTGATCTGATCATCACTCCTAAGAAAGGAATTTCTGACGCGATCGAACATGAAGCATTTTCTACAGAGACTATCGTTCTCGTAGGCGGAAAAGATGTAGATACGGCAGCCTTCAAAAAAGTACTGAAAGCAAAGAACAAACTACAGCTTGAAGACTGGCTGAAGCAGCAAAAATGGTATGGAACAACCGGCGATATGGAGCACCTGTTTCATTTCTGGAACCATAACTTCGGAAAGAAACCTGCGTTCCGGCCGAACTACATTGTGCCCAATCTGAACTCGATCGTTCGTTGCTTAAGTGGCGGAACAGGGCTGGCGGTCATACCGGATTTTCTTTGCTTCAGCGAAATAGAAGCCGGGCAGATACAATTACTTTGGGATGGTTATGAGAGATCAACGAATACATTGTACTTCGGCACACGAAAACTTACGTCTCATCAGCAGGAGATCGATCATATAAAAACACTGTTCCGTAAAGTGATGGGGAAGTTGAACAAGCGGGTAAAAGGGTGACAGTTGAGTGGCGAAGGAGTATCGCAGAGGATGGGAAAAATGCTAAGAGCGTTAAGCATATTTTGTATTCCTTAGCGCTCTTAGCAGTTATTTGCACGCGTATGCACTATTCAATTGTCCAGGACATTTCACCACCTTTTTCATCTTTCAGTGAAATTCCCAGTTTTGCCAGTTGATTCCTGATCATATCCGAAGTAACAAAGTCTTTTTTGCCTTTCGCATCCTTGCGGATGTCGATCAGCAATTGCATGATCCCCTGTAGTTTGTTGCTGTCAGCTTCCGTTACACTTTTCAATCCAAGGATATCTTCGATATACACCGTGAATTGCTTTTGCATCAGGTCGAATGTTTCTTTCGAGATGGACGAAACGGCGATCGCTTTATCCTTCATTGAATTGATCATACTGACCAGTTCGAACATATTTGCGAGCACCTTTGCCGTGCTGAAATCATCGTTCATAAACTCGTCGAACTCTGAAATAAGCCTGACTACCTTTTTATCCTGCTCATCATTTACCGGCGACGTCTCCTCCCAGTTCAGTTTCTTTAAGTGTTCGTATGCGTCCCAAAGTCTTCTCAATCCTTTTTCAGAAGCCTGCAGGGCTTCATTCCCGAAATCAAGTGTACTGCGATAGTGTGTTTGCAGAATAAAGAAACGGATCACCATCGGGTGATAGGCCTTTTCGAGAATAGGGTTATCTCCACTGAACATTTGCGTCAGGGTGATCTGGTTCCCATAACTCTTTCCCATCTTTTTACCATTGATGGTGATCATATTGTTATGGATCCAGTAACGCACCGGCGCTTCATGATTGCAGATCGTGCTTTGCGCAATTTCACTTTCATGGTGAGGGAACATCAGGTCCATTCCACCGCCATGGATATCGAATTTACTACCGAGGTATTTTGTCGCCATCGCAGAGCATTCAATATGCCAGCCGGGGAAACCAACACCCCACGGACTTTGCCAGCGCATGATATGCTCAGGCGCTGCATTTTTCCACAAAGCGAAATCCGCACGGTCACGTTTTTCTTCCTGCCCGTCCAGATCACGTGTAGTTTCCAGCAGATCATCGATCACGCGTCCGCTTAGTTTTCCGTAGTCATGGCTGGCTGCATATTTCTTTACATCAAAATAAACAGAACCATTTACTTCATAAGCATATCCTGCTTTGATGATCTCCTGAATCATTCCGATCTGCTCAACGATATGCCCGGTTGCGGTTGGTTCAATAGAAGGACGCAGTGTGTTGAACTGCTCCATTGCCCAATGAAAAAGATTCGTGTATTTCTGCACGAGTTCCATCGGCTCCAACCTCTCCAGCATTGCTTTTTTAGAGATCTTATCTTCTGCTTCCCTTCCTTCTTCTTCGAAATGTCCTGCATCAGTGATATTGCGCACATAACGGACTTTATATCCGAGATGACTGAGATAACGGAAAACGACATCAAATGTCACATAAGGGCGGGCATGTCCAAGATGACTCTCTCCGCTTACTGTTGGCCCGCACACATACATACCCACATGTCCCGGCGTGATCGGGGTAAATACTTCTTTTTGTCTGCTGTAAGAATTGTAAACTTTTAACTCGCTCATAAAATTCAAGTGAAGTGCAAAAATAGGTGAAATGAGGGAGAGCGGATGGACCTCACCCTTCGACAGGGTTAGATCGGCAGGAGTATCGCGCGCTCTGCGATACTTTGCGCGCTCTGCGATTCTTTGCGCACTCTGCGATACTCCTACGCCGGGCCTCCCTTCACTTCCCCAGCCCAATATCCGCCATGAGCATAAAATGATCGGAATACGGTTTCACAACCCTTTCAAAACCGCTTATCCGAAACAACGGATCTGCAAAAATGTAGTCGATCCTCAAGGTGGGCGCTAGTCCCGAAAATGTCCGGCCAATGCCGAAACCTTTTTTCAAAAAAGCATCCTGCATATCGCCGCGGATCTGTTTGTAAGTATAAGAATGAGGTATATCGTTCAGGTCTCCGCAAAACAGCACAGGATACGGGCTATCACCCAATACCTGTGCGATAATATCAGATTGGATCTTCCGGTTAGACATTGCCGTTCTCAACTTGCCAAAAATGGCTTTTGAGTTTGAAACCATCCCATCCTTCCCTTCGCTGATCTGCTGGATCCTCTCATAGTCGCCGCTATTGAACTGAAGCGACTGGAGATGCGTTGTATAAACGCGGATCGTATCCTTACCGACTTTTATATCTGCATGCATCAATGCATCAGGAAGCGTTGGCCTTGGATAACGGATCAGCCCGCTGTCAATGATCGGGTAACGGGAGAATATGACGCTGCCAGTGTAGTGACTGTCACCGTCATCATCATGTGAAAAGAAATAGTATGGGTAATTGAAATGACGGCTGATATAAGTAAGATTCGGATAATAATCGGAAGCCCGTGAATGAAAGAATTCCTGGAGGCAGAGGATATCAGCATTGCTTTGCTGTATCTGTTCCATCATGCGCAGACGTGTCTGGCTTCCTTTGTTGTTATTTCGTTTCATTTCAACAAACCGGGCTACATTCCATGTAGCAAGGCGAACTGTTGATGAATCCTTTGCGTGTGGAGGCAATCCGTTTGCGGATGAAACATGAAAAGCAAACAATGTGCTGATGCCGCGGATGCCGAATATCAATACGATAGCGGAGATAAGCGCGAGTCGCTTTTTTACAAACAACCAGCCGATCATAAACAGGATAACGATCAATAACAAAACAGGAAACCCGAGGCCGGTAAATGAAATGAACCACCATTTATCAGGGTCAAGCGAAGGCGCAATGCATGCCAGCAGAAAGGCAATTGCCGCCACCACGTTGAGAAAAACCAGGAAACCTTTTGTAAATACACGCACCTTACTGGCCATATGACGAATTTCCTGATTTCAAGCCAATTTGCAGTAATGTTTTTGCTAAAAAACAGTTACAGGCTGATCTGCGGAAATATGCGGGAGCTAAATATCTTCTTTGCTGGCCCGGCGAAGAAGTTCCTTTTCGTCATCTGTAAGTGCGCTGTAGCCTTTCTGACTGATCTTGTCCAGGATCTCATCCACCCGTTGAGAAGTTACATTAGGCGTCTTTTTATAGGGGCGTGTGCCTGATTTATAGAAAAGGTCCGTCTTTACGTTCCTGCCTTTTCTCGGCTTTTCAGGATCGAACAGATCATTTACCCAGTCAAATGCATTATTCATCCAGGCTCCGAGGTCATGCCCGCGGCGGAATGCCACTACAAAGAGGAAACCTGCGAGGGCGCCGGCCAGGTGAGCAATATGACCGCCGGGGTTTGAGATATTGATGGAGGCAAGATCTATGATCAGGTACAAAATAGTGATCACCCAGATCGGAATACCACCGTTAAGCATGGGAAAGATCCTGTAACCGGGAGCGATGGTGGTCACTGCTGCGGCAATCGCCATTACACCCGCGGAAGCGCCGAAGGCGCTTGTAACACCTAAAAACGGCTTCAATGTGGGAAGAATATTATACGAAAGGATAAAGGCCAGGGCTCCCAGCAATGCGCCATAGATATAGATCGGGAAGATCTTCCGGTTGCCGGTAAGGTCCTGCAGAATATAACCGAATGTCCATAACCAGAGCATATTACCCAATACATGCCAGGTGTCAATGTGAACGAACATATGGGTCAGGATCGTCCATGGTCTGCCCAGGATCTGCGCTGGCTCAGCCGGTAGCGCAAACCACTTGAGTACACGTGACTGGAATGCAACAGATGCACCATCCCCGAACTGAAGATAATAGATCGCCTGGATGAAGATGAGTATCACGAACAGCACAAGGTTTATGGCGACCAGCATGATCAGCGCATTTTTAGCCTGTGCAAGGGAAAGACGTTTTTGATATTCCTGTTCGTGGTATGCCATACAGCTTGTAATTAGAGCGAAAAAGGGTGAAAGGACTGGACAATTACTACCAGCTTCTAATAAAACGTCCGGCGGTTGTTTTTGTTCCAGATAAATACAATAATAAAGCCGGTTATTGCGCCTCCAAGGTGGGCAAAGTGGGCGATATTATCTCCTGCAATATTGGCTACTCCTCCGAATAGATCGATCGCAGCATATCCGAGGACCAGCCATTTTGCTTTGATCGGTACGGGAATGAACATCATATAAAATTCTGTATTCGGGAACAGATAAGCGAACGCCGCCATAAGTCCCATTACCGCACCCGATGCGCCCACGGCCGGAGCAAGGGCTCCAATATTGCTGATTATTGCCTGCTCATTGTTAGACTCTAACGCAGCCAGCAACGGTTCTGCCCTGAAATATTGAATGGTCAGGTGAAGCGCCGCCGCACCTACCCCACTGCAGAGGTAAAAGAAAAGAAACCGTTTAGGGCCCCAGATATTCTCCAGCGTTCGTCCAAACATCCACAGGGTGAACATATTGAACAGGATATGGAAAAACGACGAGGTAGAATGCGTGAAGAAATGGGTCGCAATCTGATAAGGCTTGAACGTCTGATCATCCGTAATAATACCCGAAAGTATCAATTGCGCCTTGAGTTGCTCAGGTATGATAGGCCACATTGCCAGCTTATGCGTAAGATTGATCTGGCTATCAAACAATAATTGCGCGACAAAAACCAGCGCATTAATGATGATAAGGTTTTTTACGATCGGGGGAAATTGCTCCGGCCGCGTATAACGGTAGTCATTCATGACAGCAAATTTAAGCTAACGGAATAAGAGGAGAAAGGATGTACAGCTTTCTTACGTTTTTTAGTCTTTCGTTTTGAGTTTCAGTTGCACCACATTCTCAATATGCAGTGTGTGGGGGAACATATCGACGGGTTGGATCTTTGTCACCTCATACTTTTCATCCAGCCAGTTCAGGTCGCGCGCCTGCGTCGCCGGGTTACAGCTCACATACACCACAGTTGGCGCAGCCATATCGAGGATCTTCCTCACCAGCTTTTCATGCATTCCTGCCCGTGGCGGATCGGTAATGATCACATCCGGTTTGCCATGTTTTTCAAAAAACGCATCATCACAGATATCGATCACATCACCTGCATAAAACTCCGCATCCTGAAGCTGGTTGATCGACGCATTCACTTTAGCATCCTCGATCGCTGCCGGGATCACCTCCACACCGATGATCTTTTTCGCACCGGGGCTAACAAAAATGCCAATGCTGCCCGTGCCGCAATAAAGATCATAGACCGTTTCCTTACCTGTCAGTTCTGCGAACTCGCTGGTAATGCGGTAAAGCTGTTCTCCCTGGCGGGTATTTGTTTGGAAAAATGATTTCGGTCCGATCTTGAAGAAAAACTCTTTTCCGCCATCAGCAATAGCCAGCTTTTCCATCACGTAGCCTTTGCCATGATATGCTACCGGCTCAAGATCAAACATGCTATCGTTCTTTTTCGTGTTGATCGTGTAAAGCAGCGTGGTGATGGAAGGAAATTTATCCAGTACATAGTTCAGCAAAGCCTCCCGCTTTTCACGATTGTCTTCACCAAACACAATGTTGATCATCAGTTCACCCGTCGTGCAAAGGCGGACAAGCATGGTCCGCATGAATCCCTGGTGATTCCGGATATCATAGAAGGAATAGTCATTCTTCCGGGCGAATTCCCGGATCGCGAGGCGGATCTGGTTGGTTGGCTCTTCCTGCAGATGACAGGTTTCAATATCTACGATCTTGTCGAACATCCCCCGTGCATGGAAGCCCGCCACATCCTGCATACCATTCACAGCCGGATCATTCAGTTCTTCTTTGCGCAGGTAGCGCTTGTTCCCGAAGGTATACTCGATCTTATTGCGGTAATATCTCGTCTCTTTCGCGCCCAGGATCGGTTGGATCACCGGCAGAGCCACTTTCCCGATGCGCTGCAGATTGTCTCTCACCTGCTTTTCCTTGTATTGCAACTGCTTTGTATATGGCAGCATCTGCCATTGGCAGCCCCCGCAAACGCCAAAATGCTGGCAAAAAGGCTCTACTCTTTCCGGCGAATAACTATGAAATTTCAGTGGGAATCCTTCCGCCCAGTCTTTTTTATTCTTACCCAGCCGGACATCCACTACATCTCCGGGTACCACACCCTCAATAAAAACCACTTTTCCGTCCACTTTGGCGAGGGATTTCCCTTCAGCCGCATAATCTTCCACCAAAACCTGGGGGAGAACGATATTTTTCTTTTTTCTGCTCACGGGCGCGAATGTACGAAAAAGGCGATGGCCGATGGTCGATGACCATTGGACGATCATCAATCATTCAAAGTAAATGTCTTGTCTTATCGAACCATTTTGTCTGCGAACGCGTCCGGGCAAGGTGATTTACCTTCCGCAGCCAGCAAACCGCGCAACAGCCATCTGTCATCGCCTTTTGCTGGCCGGAAAACTATTTCTAACTTTATCCGACTATTCATCTCTTATGAAGAAATTGATCCTCATTCCTTTAATTGGAGTAAGTGCCTGGGTGGCCGCTCAAAAAGGATATGAAATAAAAGTGACGCTGAAGCCCATCGTAAACCAGTATGTATACCTGGGGCATTATTCGGGTAAGCAGTTCCCGGTGGTAGACTCGGTGATGCTGAATGACAAAAGTGAAGGTGTTTTTAAAGGAGATAAAGCCCTTGGAGGCGGGATCTATATTATCGCCTATCCGAAAAAAGACCGTTTCCTTGAAGTACTCGTGGATAAACAACAGCATTTCAGTGTGATCGCTGATACAAGTGACCCGATCCGGAAGAGAAAGTTTGTGAATTCACCAGAAAATGACGCTTTCTCCCTGTATCAGCAGGAGATGTCCAACAAAGGAAGAAAGATCGATTCCCTCAATTCTTTGCTGAGAGCAACCCGGAATCCGGGAGATTCCGCTCGCTTTACTGCGGAAATGAAAAAAGCTACTGATGAGATCACCGCATTCCGCAAACAGGTTTCGTCTACAAACCCTAACAGCCTGCTCACGGTGCTGATGCACCTGATGGAGGAACCCAAAGTCCCTCCCGCCAGCCAGCATCCTGGTGGAAAATACGATTCGACCTTTGCCTATCGCTATTTTAAAGATCATTACTGGGACGGTATCGATTTCTGGGATGACCGTATCACCCGTACCCCGGCATCCCTGTTTGAAGAACGCGTCGACAAGTACTTCAACACACTTGTTTATCCTTCGCCGGACTCGGTAAATAAAGAGATCGACCGCATGCTGGCCTTTGCGAGCCCGAGCAAGGAAGTGACCCGCATCCTGCTCGTCCGCTTTGTGACCCGCTACCTGAATATGCGCTATATGTGGGAAGATGCCGTTTTTGTCAACCTGTTTACAAAATACTTTTCCCAGAAAGAATATGACTGGCTTACGCCTCAGGGGAAAAAGATGATCACTGACCGTGCGTACAGCCTGATGGCAAATATCATGGGCAATCCAGCAGAAAATATCTCCCTGCCGGATACAGCAGGTGTGGTAAAGAATCTTTATGGTGATACCGCACGCTTTACGGTTGTCACTTTCTGGGATCCTACCTGCGGCCATTGCCGGGAAACACTTCCCTTGCTGGACTCGATGTACCGGGCAAAATGGAAAGCTGCCGGCGTAAAAATGTTCTCTGTAGCGAAAGAAACAGACGGCACGAAGAATGACTGGCTCAAATTCGTCCGCGAACATCGCCTGGGCGAATGGACCAATGTCTATTATTCAAAAGAAGAAGAGGATAAACGTATATCGGCCGGTATCCCTGGCTATTCGCAACTTTATGATGCACAGATTGTACCAACCGTTTACCTGCTGGATAAAGAGAAAAGGATCGTTGCAAAAAAACTGACCTGGCAACAGACAGATGAGATCCTTCAGCTGAAATTAAAACAACCCTGAGTTCAGGCGCGGCTGACGGTGCCAAACGCCGGCACCACGCCCACCGTTCTATCCGCCATAGCACTGGTGAAGGCGGAAGCTTTACGACAGGAGGGCACTAACCCTGACCTTATACCGTTATACTCTTTTTGAAACCATCACTATGATCAAACACTGGCTGCACGCAACCCTGTTTTGCCTGATAACAGCATCGGCTTCGTCACAAACACTCTTTACCTACGGCTCGCATAAGGCCAGTTCAGAAGAGTTTATGAAAGCGTTCCACAAGAATAATCCGCCCGGCAACAGATCAAAGGCGGAGGCCATGAAGGAATATCTTGAGTTGTATATCAATTCAAAGCTGAAGATCCAGACGGCTTACGATCTTGGCTACGATACCCTTGCACAAATCAAGCTCGAAACAGAAAACCTGAGGAATACGATCGTTGATAACTATATGAGCGATCCTGAAGCCGTAACCCGTCTTTCCAAAGAAGCCTTTCAGCGAAGCCTCAAAGACATTCGCGCAGCACATATTTTCATCTCATTTACCTCTAAAGATGGCCTGTCAGATACAGCGGCAGCAAAAGCGAAGCTGACCGGCGCAGAGAAGCGGCTGGCAAAGGGTGATGACTTTCTTACAGTGGCACAACAACTTTCAGACGATCCTGCAGCTGCATCCAACAAAGGTGATCTCGGCTTTGTAACGGTATTCACCCTGCCTTATGAACTGGAAACCCTGCTTTACTCAACACCCGCAGGCCGTCATTCAAAAGTGTATACATCAAAAGCTGGTTATCATATTTTCAAAAACATCAGCGAACGAAAAGCCCTTGGGAAGATCAGGGTCCAGCAGATCCTGCTGGCTTTTCCTCCGGCAGCAAGTGATGCCGTAGACAGGAAAACCGCACAACTTGCGGACTCCCTTTATCTGCGCATTCTCAAAGGCGATGACTTTGGAAAACTGGCAGCTTCATTCAGCGATGACCATAACAGCGCTGCCCGCGATGGATTGACGCCGGAGATCGGTGTTGGTGAATATGATCAGCAATTCGAAAAAGCAGTATGGGCCCTTGCAAAGGACGGGGATGTAAGCAAACCTTTTAAAACATCTCATGGCTATCATATTGTAAAACGGCTTCGGCTCATCCCGGTTATAACCAATGCAGCTGATAAGGAAAACAATCAGCAGCTCGAAATGCGTGTTAGGGCCGATGACCGCTGGAAAACGGCAAAAGATTTCATTTACACCCGCGTAAAAAGCAAGCCGGGCATTCAGCAATCAGGCATTAAGGAGTCGACTATTTGGGCCGTTACAGACAGTATGATCGCAGGCCGGCAGGCACAGAACATCAATATGGATACGGAGGTATTTCATATCGGCACTTCAATATTCCGTTTTTCTGACTGGTTGCAACATGTGCAATCATACCGTTACATGCCAGGTGGCGCCACTGTCCGCCCTTATCCGTCGCTGATGGAAGAGTTTAAAAACAATGCGATGTACCAGTACTACCGCGATCACCTGGAGGACTATAATGAAGACTTCAGGAACCAGATGGCCGAATTCCGGGATGGCAATCTCTTCTTCGAGGTAATGCAACGCGAAGTATGGAACAAAGCGCAAACAGATACTGCTGAACTGGAAAAACTTTATGAGAAGAATAAAGCGCAGTATATCTGGCAACCAAGCGCTGATGCGATCGTATTCTTCTCCAATGACCAGGGCGTTGCCAAATCACTTGCGGAAGAGCTTAAAAAAAGCCCCACCGCCTGGAAGGCCCTCGCAGAAAAATATAATGAGAAAGTTGTGGGAGATTCTGCCCGTTATGAATGGACCCAGCTCCCCGGCCAAACCAAAGAAACGCCCAAAGCCGGCACCGTCACTTCCATGACCCTGAACCAGGCCGATAATACCGCCTCTTTTGCCTACATTATCAAAGTGTATCCGCAACAGGGCATACGGTCCTTCAACGAAGCAAAGGGTTTGGTGATGAACGATTACCAGACACTGCTTGAAACCGAATGGATCAAAAAGCTCAGAGCAAAATACCCTGTATCTGTCAATCAGCCGGCATTAAATACGCTGATCAAATAACGCGGATTTCACGAATTGGCACACGATAAAAAAGGATCCGCAATCAAGGCAGACAATTGCCCTGGTTGCGGATCTTTCTTTATAATGAGATTCTGATTCGTAAAATTCGTGGACTGGGTCAGCGGATCTCACGGACTACGTCTGCCACGATATGTGGCTTACCCAGCGTGTAATAGTGCAGTACAGGAACCCCGTTCTTCTTCAGGTCTTTTGACTGTTCCAGCAACCAGCGCTTGCCCACTTCTTCAACATCCTGATCAGTCTTGCATTTCTGGATCTCATTGGCAAGATCTGCGGGAAGATCGATATGAAAGGTTTTGGGAAGAACGGTCAGCTGCTTCTTGTTATAGATCGGCTTTAATCCGGGAATGATCGGCACATTGATACCGGCTTCGCGGCATGATTTCACAAACGCGTAATACTTCTCGTTATCGAAGAACATCTGCGTAACAATATAATCAGCACCGCAGTCGACCTTCTCTTTCAGGTAACGAAGGTCAGTCTGCATATTTGGGGCTTCAAAATGTTTTTCAGGATAACCCGCCACCCCGATGCAGAATTCTGTTCTTTGCTGGGTACCTTTCAGGTCCTCCTCGATATAGATCCCTGCATTGAGATTTGTCACTTGCTTCAGCAATTCGTTTGCGTAACGGTGACCTCCGGGTTCTGCATCAAACGTGGTTTCATTTTTTGCAGCGTCGCCGCGCAGTACAAGCACGTTATCGATCCCGAGGTAGCGCAGGTTGATCAGCGCATCCTCTGTTTCATTGATATTGAAACCACCACAGATCAGGTGCGGCACCGTATCCACATTGTATTTATTCATGATGGCGGCACAGATCGCCTCCGTACCAGGACGCTTGCGCACTACCACCTTCTCAAAACTCCCGTCCGCCCGCTTCTTAAAAATATGCTCACTGCGATGGTAAGTAACATTGATGAATGATGGCTTGAACTCCATCAGCGGGTCCAGGTGCTTATATAATGCCTCAATGCCTTTTCCCTTAAGAGGGGGTAATACTTCAAAAGAAACCAGCGTGTCCTTTGCCTGGTTAATGTGATCAATAACTTTCATAGATGTTTTATGACGGGTTTTCGCCGACCCACAAAGCTAAGCTAAGCGTCAAAAGAGGCAAAAGAGGAGAAGAAGTTATTTCATATTTTTTGAAGTTTTCCTCCGTTTGACACCTTTTCGACCGCTGCTCAGGATAAAAATGACAAAGATTACCCAAAACATCTCTTTCCCTTTTGCCTCTTTTGACGCTTAGCTTAGCTTTGCCGGATGTCAATAGCCATTTACGCAAAGGATCTCGTTAAGCGCTACGGTAAGCGAACTGTTGTTAATCATGTGAGTTTTGAGGTACAACAGGGAGAGATCGTGGGTCTGCTGGGCCCTAATGGAGCGGGTAAAACGACGTCCTTTTACCAGGTGGTGGGTCTTGTCCGTCCGGATGAAGGGCATGTATATCTGCAGGAAGAAGATATTACCGCACTTCCGATGTATAAAAGGGCAAAAATGGGGATTGGCTATCTTCCGCAGGAAGCTTCCGTGTTCCGCAAACTCAGCGTGGAAGATAATATCTCCGCGGTGCTGGAAATGACCAGCCTGAGCAAAGCAGAGCAAAGGGAAAGGCTGGAATCATTGCTTGATGAGTTCCGCCTCCACCACGTTCGTAAAAGCAACGGCGATGTGTTGAGCGGCGGGGAAAGAAGACGCACAGAGATCGCCCGGGCCCTGGCCGTGAGTCCGAAATTCATTCTCCTCGATGAACCATTTGCCGGTATCGACCCTATCGCGGTAGAGGATATCCAGGCAATCGTTGCACGGCTCAAATACAAGAATATCGGCATATTGATCACGGATCATAACGTAACAGAAACCCTTTCTATATGTGACCGGGCCTATCTCCTGATCGATGGCAAGATCTTCCAGCAGGGTACAGCAGAGGCGCTCGCTGCGGATGAGCAGGTAAAGAAGCTATACCTCGGACGAAACTTCGAACTGAAACGAAAAGATTATCTCCACGAAGAAGCTTTTAAGGCGACCACCGCCGGCAGACAGGCAACTGAACTGAATCCGGAAAAAGTAATCTCCTCGGTAGAAAATGCGCTGGCAATGATCAGCCAGATCCAGGATCGCGGGTTGAGCGTACAGGACTTCGCCGATCCCGAAAGCTTCGGACTGAAAGAACTATCAAACTTTCTCCCGGAATTAAAAGCCAGCTTATTGCAATATGCCGGAAAGAAAGATATCGGAGAGCTCAAATCTGCCGCGTCAACACTTCCGCTGGTGGATCTTTCCAGGTACCGCCCTGTAAAGACCGGCAAAGCCGCCGGAGACGATACACCAACCGACTTCGATGGATCTGTTATTGATCAGCTAAAAGAAGATCTCCATGAAATCGCCGGAAATCTCCGGCAAATTATTGTGATCGTGCAAAACACTGCGAAGGCTGCAGGCTGATGCCCTCAGGGTAAGATATTATAAGATTATTTTGGCGTAGGAGTATCGCAGAGAACGCAAAGCTCCCGCAGAGAACGCAAGGAATATTAGCGCCCTTTGCGCTCTCTGCAATGCCCCTACGCCAATACCGTGTCAGGCTGACGGCCATGCGGATATGGGCGCGTCCGACGTCCGCATAGACCCGTCTTAGGTGTATAGTCATAGTACCGGGTAGTTACCACCTGCCGCAATCCCAGCCCTCTCTGTTCATGGTATACCCGTTTTCGGAAGCAGTTATTGGTCAAACCCGTTTGCTCCTGACCGGCTCAATACAAATTGAAAGGGTCTCCAACTTTTAAACTTTTGAACTCTCAAACCTTTAAACTCCCAGGCAGCCATCCCCAACAATTGCTCCGGTTTGTTTTCACCTGAAAGCAACCTGACAGAACTAAACGCTTTTAGTTCATCGAAAAACCATTTTCCTTATCTTGCCGGGCGATGAGCCTGCTTAGTCCAGCCATATCATCCCTTGCCCGTATGCGCCAGTGGCGCATAGAAGGATGGAAAACGAATCCTGCGGATGCACAACGCGAGGTCCTGCAGGACCTGGTAACCTCTGCCCAGTACACAGAATTCGGTCGCAAGTATAACTTTCATGAACTGTTCAATATACGTTCCTTCAAACAGTCTGTGCCCGTACATGAGTACAACGACCTGAAGCCCTATATCGAACGC
The DNA here is from genome assembly GCF_022012415.1 of Terrimonas ginsenosidimutans. GTDB lineage: Bacteria > Bacteroidota > Bacteroidia > Chitinophagales > Chitinophagaceae > Terrimonas_A > Terrimonas_A ginsenosidimutans. The sequence continues at coordinate 197,403 of NZ_JAKLTR010000011.1, read as the reverse complement.
ATTATGCAGGGAGAACAGAATATTCTGTGGAATACGCCTGTTTACTGGTTTGCCAAGAGCAGCGGTACCACAAGCGATAAAAGCAAGTTCATTCCTATCAGTGAAGAAAGCCTGGAAGACTGTCATTTCAAGGCTGCAAAAGATGTGCTGACAATGTATTATCAGTTCAATCCGGAGTCTGCTTTGCTTACGGGAAAAGGACTGGTGCTCGGCGGAAGTCATAATATCAATCCGATGAATAATGATGCCCAGTATGGCGACCTTAGTGCCGTGTTGCTGCAGAATACACCATTCTGGGGGCATTGGTTACGCACGCCGGATCTCAGCATCGCATTGATGGACGAGTGGGAAAGCAAGATCGAAAAACTCGCTGCAAGTACTATACACGAAAACGTCACCTCCATTTCCGGCGTACCTACCTGGACGCTTGTTCTTTTCCGCCGCATCCTGGAGATCACCGGCAAATCCACCATGGCGGAAGTATGGCCATCTCTGGAATTGTACATGCATGGAGGCGTTTCCTTTACACCATACCGTGAACAGTTCAGAAAACTGATCGGCAAAGACATTCATTATCTTGAAATGTACAATGCCAGTGAAGGATTTTTCGCCGCACAGGAAAAACCGGGTGATGACGGCATGCTGCTGTTCACTGACCATGGCATCTTTATGGAATTTATGCCTGTCAGCGAATACGGAAAGAAATTCCCAAATACTATTGGCTTGCAGGATGTGGAGTTGAATAAGAACTACGCCCTTATCATCAGTACCAATGGCGGCCTCTGGAGATATCTGCTGGGTGATACCATCAGCTTTACCTCTCTTTCTCCCTATCGTATCAAAGTATCCGGGAGGCTGAAACATTATATGAATGCCTTCGGCGAAGAAGTGATCGTAGACAACACCGATAAAGCAATTACCAAAGCCTGCGAAAAAACAGGCGCTGTAGTAAATGATTATACAGCCGCACCGGTCTATTTTTCCAGCGACTCAAACGGTGCACATGAGTGGCTGATCGAGTTTGAACAGGAACCCGCCGATCTTGATGCTTTTATTTATGAACTTGATGCCGCACTAAAAAGTATCAATAGCGATTACGAAGCGAAACGTCACAAAAATATGGCGCTCCGTTCTCCCATCGTTCATGCAATGCCCAAAGGAAGTTTTAAAGAATGGCTGAGAAGTAAGGGGAAACTGGGAGGGCAGCATAAAGTGCCGCGATTAAGCAATGAAAGAGAGTATGTGGATGCGATACTTGCGATGAAGGAAATTGCAGCGAGATAAGTAAAAAGTCAAAGTAAAAGAGTGACATTCTATACGATGCGGTTTGACGGTTTTCGCAGAAGCTTTTTTACTTTTGAATTTTTACTTTTGACTTATTTTGACTTTTGTCTTACAACTAAAATAACTAAATGAAACTGGTAGAAAACAAAGTAGCGATCGTAACAGGTGCAGCCCGCGGGATCGGCGAGGCTATTGCTTTAAAATTTGCACAGCATGGCGCGCACGTTGCGTTCACATATGTTAGCGACAGCAGCAAAGAAAAAGCACTTGCGCTGGAAGAGAAACTGAAAGGGCAGGGAGTGAAGGCGAAAGCTTACCAGAGTAATGCAGGCGATTTTGCGCAATGCGAGGCATTTGTAAATGACGTGCTAAAGGAGTTCGGAACCGTTGATATCTGTGTAAATAATGCGGGGATTTCAAAAGACAACCTGTTGCTCCGCCTTTCGCCTGATCAGTGGGACGATGTGATCAAAGTGAACCTGAACAGTGTATTTTATATGACCAAACAGGTGATCCGTCCGATGATGAAAGCAAAATCAGGAAGCATTATCAATATGAGTTCTGTGATCGGTGAAATGGGAAATGCGGGCCAGAGCAGCTATGCGGCAAGCAAAGCAGGCATCATTGGTTTTACCAAAAGTGTGGCTAAGGAGTTAGGTAGCCGCAATATCCGTTGCAATTCCATTGCTCCCGGTTTTGTTGAAACGGATATGACCAGTTATCTGAAAGAAGGTGAGGCTGGCGATAAGTATAAGGCGGGAATTCCTTTGGGAAGATTTGCTTCAGCGGAAGATATTGCGAATACGACTTTATTCCTGGCGTCTGACATGGGGTCTTATATCACGGGACAGACGATCAGTGTGTGTGGCGGGTTGAATATCTGACGTTCATAAACTAATATAAAAAAAGCCGTGGATGATCCACGGCTTTTTTTATGGGGAGAATTGCAATTATTATCAAAACATATAGGAAACAGATAGACCGGCGTGTAGCTGATTTACATTAGTATACACTTCCTCGCCCGCTGCGTCATGCTGATACCTCCACTGGTAATTGAAGGAACGGACAAATGAAAGATTCGCTGAGAATAAAAGGCGTTTATAATACCAGTCTTTATACGCATTCAACGACATGTCCACCCAGTGAAAACGTGGGTTCTGAAGCCGTTGAAAAGCGCGATAATAGTAATCATTATTTCTTACCACCCGCTCAACGGTAAAGCCAATCTTTTCGATCCCTTTTAACCAACTGATCCCGATGGTCTGACTATTGGAGCCGGGTCCGATACCCGCTCCGATCACCTGGCCGCGATGAGTGTAACCATGTCTAACCTGGTAATGTGTATACCAGCCTTCCTGTGCGCGAAGCCATGCCGTTGGGGAATTTTCCAGCTGGGTGAGTTCAAACATTACTTCAATATCCAGATTCTTTGGAGTTGTGATGATTTTCCTTCCGCCGACGATATAAGCGCGTGCATGCTCAGGTTCAAGCACTGCATCAGTAAAGTTTTGCGAATGATCGTTTCGGCCAAACTCTGCATAGAATTCTGCTTTCTCTTTCGGGAGTACGAGTCTGGCAAATAATGACAGGAGTTGGTCCCTGCGCTTTTCATCTTCCCCGTTGGTGGCGCCTTTGAAGAAAGTACCGAAGATAGGGAGATAGCCATCAAACGACTTATCTACATCAGAGTTGTAGAGATAGAACATTCTTGAGAAACCAAGGTAGAGACCTTTTGTCCATTTAGGTTGCCAGGTTATCGTCATCCCGTTCATATATCGCTTGCTGTCTTCCTGTTTAGGCTGGTAGAGCGATAAGCCATCGAAAGTTCTGGCCGTATCCTGTGGAAGAATACCTGAGCCTTTGGTCATTCCACTTACGATCTGCCATTCGAATGAGCCGATGCCTGTTTTTACCGGGGCCGTTGTGTTGAACGTAATATGAGGAAAGCCTGGCGCCGTATTGCTCATCAGCAGGGAATTACGTATACCTGGGCCCCACCAGAGATTCTCAGTTGAAACCCCAAGTGAAAGCTTTTTATAGTTGAACCGGACACTGGATTGGCCAGGAAACACTTTTGTGTAACTGCCATTTCCGAATTTTTCAGGATTATCTATCCTGTTCAGGATGTAGTAATAGTCGCGCCATAAACTATCATTCTGCCATCCGGGAAATTGTTCAAAGTTTGCGTTCTGTGCATACACAAATTCTGGCCTGAATTGAATGCTGAGCGGGCCGAGTTTTGTGTAAATCCCCGCAGATATCTGTGTTTGATATCCTTTTGCCTGGATCATGGATCCGTCATTCCAGCCGTAGGGATGGTGCGAATTGAATTGCTGGCGGATGGTTGCGGGAAGAATGACCAGGCTGCCTTTTCCGTGGGCGAAATTAGCGGTTTTAGGCCCATTGCCTCCTGCCCACTGCAGAAGATTATATATAGAATCGGCATCACCGGCAGCATATGCAGAAACCGGTCTGATAGTGTAGGATATATCTGTTGGCCTTTCTCCCGTGATCTGCAGCCGGCGAAGGGCATCTTCTAACACTTGACTACCAACAGGAAGGTTTTGGGAATATGAATGACCTGCTGCCATTATCAACAGCAAGCCGAATGCGACACGTTTCGGCATTTCGATTGGGTTTATATAGGAGACGAAGGGGAAAAGCGGTGATTAATAAGCGTTCTTTTCAGTTTTCACCATATTGACGAGAGTTTGAAGAATGATCTGGAGATCGAGCCAGAACGTCCAGTTCTCCATGTACCAAACGTCAAATTCAACCCTTTTTTGCATTAGGTAAGGTTTGCGCGTTTCACCACGGTATCCGTTTGTTTGGGCCCAACCTGTGATGCCGGGTTTGACCCAATGGCGCATCATATAATTTTCGACACTGTCTTTAGATTGTATATTTAGTGGAACCGGATGGGGGCGTGGGCCTACAACAGACATCGAGCCCAGCAGCACATTGAGGAACTGAGGCATCTCATCAAGACTGGTTTTCCGGAGAAAAGCGCCGATTTTCGTGATCCGGGGGTCGTTCTTTTTAGCCTGCTGGTACTTGCCACTTTCATCAAGATCACGGCTGTTATGTACCATGGTCCTGAATTTATAACAAACAATCGGCTTGTTATTTAACCCCCAACGCTCCTGTTTAAAGAAAACAGGCCCTTTGGAGGTAAATTTTATTGCCAGGCTGATGATGGGGATCAGCCAACTTAGGATAAGGATTGTTACCAGGCCCGCGAAAATGATATCAAAAGATCTTTTATAAACCTTGTTATCGGTTACATCCAGCGGGAGTGAGCGAAGGGTAATGATGGGGAGAGAACCTAGGGTGCCCACATGAATTCTACCCGCGCTAAATCGTTGGTAATGAGGTATAATCTTAACCCGTTTACCTTCCCTTTCGCCTGCTTTGATGATCTTGCTGAGTTGAATATCATCGTTGATCGGCATGGCTACGACAATATCATCGAGTTCATAGTTCGCAATGATCTCGTCTATATCAGCGGTTTTGCCAAGATAATGACCGTTTACAAGTGGATTTGTGGTATCGTCAATAAACCCGGTCAGCGCATAACCATAATGATTATCCTTCACATATTGCTGATAAAAGTTCACTCCCGAATCTCCGGCTCCTACAATCAATACCTTTCGTCTCACCTGCTTACTGTTTCGAAGTCTTTTGAAAAATACCCGGATCGCCAATTTCTGAACTGGCAACAACACGAATATCCAGGCACAATGAAAAGCCAATTGAGAAAGTCCGAAACGATATGCTGATACAAGTTGCGAAAAAATGAAAGAGGTGAGAAGAAAATAGATGATCATGGTTTTCAGGAAGACTATCCACTCATATGAGAAGGGCGTGGCCCGGTAATCCTTGTAAAGTCCCATTGCCCGTCCGCAGAAAAACCAGCAACCAGTCGTGATACAGGTCAGTAATACATGCGTGCTGGAAAGAAACTCATTTGAAGGCACTTTAAACCCATTCTGTAAAAAAACACAGATCAAGCTGATGAACAAAAAGTCCAACGTGATTTTCGCCCTGGTGGAAGGGTTATAGATTTTTTGCATCAGATAAAGGTTATGTAAGGTTTAATAATTGGTCTTCACCAGCGGGAATCATGACAAAGTAACTGAATTATTCGTTGCTTTATAAATAAGAATAAAATCGGGAATTATTGTTCGCGCGGTTCCGGTGGTTTTTACGGGAACATTAAATGGTTTCTACGTCAAATTATTTTTGCGATGTATACATCTCTTGAAATAAGTCGAAATATTGGCCAGTAATCTTCTCCCAAGTATAATTTTCTGTAATACGTAAACGTGACTTTCCCTTCAAAGTTGCAAGTTTTTCAGGTTTTTTTTCAATCTCACGGATCAACTGACAAAGGTCATCCTTATCTTTTGAGAAATAGACACCATGCTCTTCACTTTTCAATACCTCCCGGCTGAATTTCGTGTCCAGTGCGATGACCGCGCAGCCGTAAGCAAGGGCCTTCAACAAAGTCGGGTTGGTTCCGCCAAACTCATGCCCATGAAAATAGGCAAAACAATTATGATATAGTTCAGCCAATTGATCACTGCCATTAACATATCCTGTAAAAATCACCCGGGCATCTTTTATCGCCTTGATTCGTGTCGCATACTCATCCTGATAAGGAACATCTCCGACAATAACCAGTTTTTTTCCTGAGTCTGACCTGATGAACTCTTCCAATATCAGCAATGCGTTGTTATCAGGGATAAGACGTCCAACAATGAGATAATAGCCGTCTTTCTCTAACTGCCACTGACTGATAAGTTCTGGCTGACGGGAATAACGAATATTGGCGCCGTAGGCAATAACAACAGATTCTGTTTTAAATTCTTCGATATAAACATCCTTCATGGCATCCGCATCTGTGATAATCCTGTCCATCCAACGGGTAGCCATTTTCGACGAAAGGTAAAATACTTTTGCTCCGAGTCCTTTCCATTTCGGCCGCAGCCATTCCAATCCGTCTACATTGATCGCGGTACGTTTGCGAAAGATCCTTGTCAGCGGGCCAAATATTCCATTGGCAGAGTTAACATATAATATCACATCGTACTTTGAGAATACCGCATGCATCGTACAAAGAAACGTGTTAGACCATTGGCTAAGGCTTTTGGATTTGATTGAGGAGAAATAATGAAGCCTGATACCATTGACTTCTTTTGGTCGTTCCTTGAATAACTTCTTGTGACAGTACACATGCACTTCGACTCCCTTAGCGACTAAACGCGGTGCCACCTCGGAAACAAACGTTTCATACCCACTGTATACATAAGGATAGCCTCTTGATCCTATAATTGCAATTTTCATCCTTTTACTTCTTTTCTTACATAGTATCTAAGCACACCTCCGCGGCCGGTCAGGCTGCTGAACCATTCCAGTATAAAAGCAAATGGCAGTGCTGCCATTAATCCGGCCATGAGTCGTATATTTTTTTTTGCCTTTAGATCACCAATAAGGAATCCCCGGTAGCCGAATTTTGACATGATCGTTTGGATCATTCCGATAATTCCCAGGTGAAGGGAAAAGGTATCTTTTCTTATTATTTTATAGCCTAGTGAATCAAGCAGCCGTGTTAAAGATTCACTGGTAAAATGGCTGACATGCCTTGGAATATCAATATGCAACCAGCGTTCGCGGCCCCATTTTGATTGCCAGCTACCAAAATTCGGGACTTCTACAACTGCCACACCATCATTATCAAGGTTGTCGTTCAGCAGGTTTCCAAGCAGTGATTTTGCATCGGGTATGTGTTCGAGAACATGGAACATTGTGATAACAGGAAACCTTTTTCCGAACACCACTCCCCCGCTATAGAAATCCGAGCTTATCTGTACGTCGAATACTTTTCTAGCATATTCAGCCCGCGGAGTGGAGGTTTCCACTCCTGCAACCTCATAACCCGCATTTGCGGCGAAAGAAAGGAAGAGGCCTTTCCCTGCACCAAAATCGATCAGCGCCCTTTCTTTGGGCGCCAGCTGCTCAAGCCTTTTCAGCACTTTCTTATACTCAGCCTCCTGAATCTTATAGAAAACTGAGTTACGGGTGTCTTTGACCGTATAGTCCTTTTCGTCATAGTACTTATCTATATCGACCGGCACATTGAAGAAAGTGAAATAGTGTCTGCATTTTTTACAACGGACGATCTCGTAAGACAGCGAGTCTACAACGAATGGCTTGTACAGATTCTTTTCTGCGTCAGAGCTTCCGCAAACCGGGCATAAAACAATTTTCATAAACTATGGATATACTTTCTTGCCAGAGACGGCGCTATAAAACAAATGCTGCACAATGACCACATCAGCGATTGAACACGTATGTTAAGGCCGCTCGCATTTGTCAGATCTGATAAAAGCCAGCAAACAATAATCACATTCAGGATCAGAATGAATGACAAATATAGACTTAGGTCAGCAGAAGGTTTTATCTTATACTGCTGCTTCAGTATTTTAAAGGCTTTGATGCCTCTTCTGATGGTGGTGAAAATAACACTATAATAGATCATGACGCAAATAAGCCCCATTTCCGATGCATATAAAAGATAGCCGTTGTGTGGATCGAGAATGGATGTCATCCACGGAGGCATGGTGCCAAAATAGTCTTTTAGATAATTCCACTGGCCTGGCCCCACACCAAGAAAAGGATGTTCAACAATCATGTTGTAGCTCAATCCCCATACCACAAACCTTGCCTGCAATTCTTTTACATCTTCCAATGCATTCTCGCCACTGACCAGCTGAAAAATACCGAAGATCCGTTCAAAAAGATCAGGCTTAAAGACAAAAAAAACACCTACGCACATCACGAGACCTGTCAGCATAAAAAAAGCAAGACGCATCTTTTTCCGAAAAGGTATCGGAAGGTATAGATAATAGATGCCCGCGCCCATAAGAAGCAATCCAAAGCTCATACGGTTAGCCGACATCAGCTGGAAAGTAAAACATATCACGAGGGAGCCGAGCGCAAGCAGAAACATCATATACCGCTTACTTGCATAAAAATGTGAAATGAAAGGGATACACAATAGAGAAACAAATGTAAGCAAATGGCCAAATGTGTTTACGCCATAGGTTGCCACAGACAAACGGTTACCACCTTCATAATTATCCGATGGAGATAAAACAGCGAGTAGTACAAAACCCAGCGTGATAATAAATATAGCATAAGGCATCTGCCTGACATAGGAGATGTCCTTAAAAAAAAGCTTGACCCATGCAAATACCAGCAGGAACCTTATGCTGTAAAAGATCCCACGCAAAGCCATTGGCAAATAGAACGTAGAAGAATTAAATGCGGAAAAAATTGTTGAAATGCAGGCTAAGACCGTAATAGCCATCAGACAAAGCGTAAGATAGTTTACTGTTGCGTCAAAGCTACCTTTCAAATTTCTTTCGTATGCAAAATGGATAACAATTGAAAGAAACATCAGTATATCGATCACCGAAAAAAGCCCATACGGATTATATCCTTCTTCCGGTGTCAACTGCACTGCAATCAGCGTACGATCCAGCGGACCCGGTAACAGGATAATGAGTCCGATTATCAACGGCACCCACCACCCTTTCAACTGTATAAATACCGGAATCAACAATAAAAGGAACATTCCAAGGTACATACCAAGGAATGCACTGGTGGAGAGATGTGCAACGATGGCAAGACCGAGCAGTAAAGCGATAAGGATCAGCAGTGTGCCGGAAACTTTCATTCCAGTGTTTGCAGAAATGTTCATTTAGAGAAAAGCTGTTTTCGTAAGGGTATGTAAAGCACAATAATGTACAAAACGCTGCTAATAATATAGAACGAGCTCATCTGCTCAATGGACGGGCGTATCCTGCTGAAAAAGATAATGCCCAACAATAGCCCTGCATTCAGGACACAAGCGATTACCAGCAGTATATTATACACCCTCTGCCTTCCCACAATCAGGTAATAGTTACCGGCTGTAAGACCAAGCTGTTGTATAACATACGCGATCAGGATATTGCGTATCACCGGTAGGGCTGCTACATAGTCGGTGAGATAAACCGGTAAAACATAATATGCACCTGTAATAAGTATAGCTGCCAGTATCACAAGTCCGGCCTGAACCAATAATGAATACCGGAGCAGGAACCGGAATATCTGGTTATTGTAAAATTCACCTGCATAGCGGCTTGCCGCACGCTGCAGAATCAACTCTGAAGCCAGGCTTACTATCAGATTTAAAGACATGGCAAGTAGCCATGCAAATGAATAGAATCCAAACTCTTCTTTCAAATAGTAGCGGGAAATGATCAATCTGTCTGTTGTCTGGAACAGAAAGTAGATCAATCCGGCAATCATAATGGGAAACCCGATATATATATTGTCACGGACTATCTGGCTATCGAACGAGAAACGGACCGGCGCCTTTAGAAAGAAACGAAGACTTGCAAAAAGAAAAGCGCCTGAATATGCCAGCAATAAAATCAGGTAGTCCGAAAAGAATAAACTCACCAGCGCCCCAACTAACAACAGGCCGCAGGTCAACTGCAACTTGAACAAATCCTTCCAGCTTGCGGTCGCAGTGAAATATGTCTGTACACTAAAATAAACATTAACGGAAAGCGAAAGCAATACCAGGACAGCACAGGTAAATATATCGTAGTCCGTGCGCAATAACAGTATGCCTGCCACTACCAGCGACACAACAAGTGTGCTTACGATATTAAAATTGAAGACCGAATAGAAGGCGTCGCGGGCAACATTTTCTCCTTGTCTTGAATAAGACACAGGAATCTGTCTTTTTAATCCGTTGACGGCTCCAAAATTAGCATTCATCAGATAGCTACTGATCATTATCAGCAGGCTTACAATGCCGAATTCTTTCGGACCGAGTTGCTTTGCCGCCATATACATGATGATGAACCGAAGACATTGCTGAAAGATATTCGCGATGAAGTTAGTGCCGTACTTTTTCGTAATTGACGCGATCCTGATTACTAGACTCATAAATTCGATGTGGCACCTTTATGCGCAATTAGCATATCAGCAATAACAGATGAAGATTCTGCACCGACAAGAGATGCGGATCCGGCCATTGGCGCATTCAGAATATCGTATTCTTTTATTAAAGAAACACCTTCGTTCAACCCTTTCAATAAAAGTGATTTTTCGATACGCGGAAAGCCATATATATCAAACTTGTTCTGAGTCCCCGAAAGTATATATACACTTCTACCCAAACCCACGGTTTCGAATACGCCCGTCGAAACATTACCGAAAACAACGAGACTGGATTGGTTTATCGACTGCAAGAATGGGTCTTCATCCAAGACTGCATTGTCAATCTGTTTCGTTTTAAAATAAGAAACTGCCAGGTCTTTATAATACGGATGCGGCCTTACACGGATCTTATACCCTGTTTTCAACTGACTGCCAATATCCCTTATCTGATCTATCTGATCATATACATCCTGCGGGATACCCGGGCAAATAACAAACAGTAGTTCATCTGCACTTTTCGGATCAGTTTGCCCTTGCAACCAGCTTGTATTTTCAAACCTCGGAGACCCGGCAACAAATAACCGTTCAGAGGACACGCCTTTTCTCTCAAAGAACTTTTTTTCGTAAACTGACCAGCAAAACAAATTATCCGCAATAAGAGGAAGGTAGCCATTCTGCGAATCAATAAATCCGTGTTGTAGTACGCATGTCTCTATTCCTAATTGCCGGGCAGCAAAACAGATCACCCTTGAAACAGAAAAACCATCACTACCAAGTACGATTTTTTCCGGTTTCAATTCATCCAACTGGTCGTAGAATAAGTCATAATAATCTGTAAGGATATTGAGATTGGCTTTAATGATATTGCGCATTTTTGCCGCGAGATAGCCAAACTCCTTTTCGAGGATGGGATAAACCTGAAGCTCAAGATCCTGAACGGCCTGCTTTTTAGCAGCTATATTTCTTCGTTTTGATTTTCCGCCAAACAGAATTACAGGATAATTTGCTCTCTTGTTTTTTTTTATGTAAGAATATGCCCGATAATCTGAAGTGCAGAAAGCTACTTTCCGGCTATCCATTTTCACGATCACTTTCAAAAAGTCGTCCAGTATCCTCGGCACGAAATTATCTGCAAAAAAAACGATTCTTCCTCTAATATTCCCGTGAGAAGAGCTTGCAATTGCCCGATTCATAAGGAACTTGATCCGGTGATCCCACCCATATGTCCGAACCTTAAACGCAAGTCGCTGAAATAACGAGCCACGTGATTGGGCTGCGAAAACAAAACGCCTGAAATAGTCATACAAATTGTGCTGCAGGGCAAGCCCTACCGGCGCATCCCTGTAGATCACTTTAGAAAAAGCGTTATCTTCTTCAAGAAACAATTGAGCAAAATAATTGTCTACCTCAGAAAAATGATCAAAATTTCTCACTGTCCGGTTATATCGATTTATATCTTTTCTGCTCTTCAGCATTTAAATGCACTTTACCATAGCATCCCGGAATTCCGGTGATATCATTTTTATACCACAGTCCCTCCTGGATCCACCACACCCGGGGGTCCCGGAAACGGTCAGCCTCATAGTCAAATTTCTCTTCACTCCAGCCGACATATTTTAACCAACGTTGCAGATCTCTTGATTTCACCGGGTCTCGCTCCTGTATGATCTTAACCCCTTCCTCCCTTGTCATCAGACCAGCTCTTATATCCTTACAAACATGATCTGATGCACGTCCGTACCCGAACTTTACAAATTTCATATAATCATGGATTCCGTTTTCATGCATATCGTCCAGATTGGACATTGTACGGTAAGTTCTTTCGAAAGGTTCCTCGGCCTCCAGAAAGCCATATTTTTCTTTCATTAATGGCCCATGTGAATTGGCATCCCACTTGAAAAAATTAGAAATATAAATACCCCTTACTCCTACTCTTTCAATCTCTTCATCAGAAGGATACATCCAGGTGAACATATCTTTCTTTTCAATCTTCTCGCCGTATTTCGCGGCAGCGTCAACAAAATCTGTCCATTCATATCCTCTGAGACAATGTTCATGCCGGTACCGGTAAGTAAACTCAACAAGATCATTGTAAGAATGCATTCCTCCCAAATCCATAAAACCATGTTCGCCCCAGATCATCAGGGGAACATTTTGCTGCACCGCTACTCTGATCGGATAAGTGAAAATACCCGCGTGGGCATGCCAATTCATATCTCCCATGATCACCTGGCCCAATCTGTTCATTGCCTTCAATACATCAATGCTTGGTGTAAAAAAGATATGATCACATCCGAATGCTTCCCGCATGTTAAGCAGGTTTTTCATCCCCGTTGGAGTGTAATTATTTCCATGATAAGTAACAAGCAATGGATTCAGCCCATAGGACTTGATAATATGTATCTGCCAGTAACTGTCTTTCCCCCCACTAACAGGAATGATACAATCATAGTTGGATCCGTCTTTCGAACGATAGTCTTCGATGAGTCGCTCAAAAAGCTTCTGTCTCCGATTCCAATCGATGCTGATGCTTTGACTTGAGGTACGGCAACCTGAGCATATTCCGTCTTCATCAAATGCCAATGGCACGGCTGAACTGGCGGGATAGACACATTTCTTGCAATACCGCATTTTTGGAAGAGCAAGCGCTGCTTCTGAAATTTCTTTATCTGACATTTATGTTGCTTTTTTTAAGTAATTGCTTTGCTCGTGGATAGCTTCGCTCAGTGAAGTGAAAAATATTCCCTGCCGCAATGCCTGATATTTTTACTTCTGATGCGAGGTCTACAAAATCATAAGGATCGCCGGCCCCTCCACATGCAATAATTGGCAGTGATGTTTCTTTCGCAACCTTTTTTATAGTTTCAGTATCATATCCGTTCGCCATACCATCTCTGTCGATGGCATTGATGAAGATCTCTCCTGCACCCGCTTCTTCACAACGGCGGATCCATGTCAATAAATTAATACCGGTGTTTTTTTGGCCATAATGTGAAAACACAACAGGTTCATTGTCGATTATTCTGTAATCAACAGAAATAACTACACATTGATTACCGTATTTCAGAGATGCTTTTTTAACTATATCAATATTTAGCAACGCCTCTGTGTTAATGCTGATCTTATCAGCACCATTCTGAATACGCAGATCAATGTCCTCAATCGTCCTGATGCCCCCTCCAAATGTTAAAGGCATGAAGCAGATTTTTGAAATCTGTTTTATAATTTCTTCGATTGAGGAATATGATTTTATTTTATGATCATCACGCCTGAGATCATACTCTTTCTGATGACTGATATCTATATAGATCAACTCATCAACATCCCACTCATTATACCGGCTGGCCTGATTAATTATATTTCCGATATTCTGGTGATATTCAAATCCTTCACTGCGAACGATTAGGCCGTTCTTTATGTACAGGACAGGGATCAACCGGGTCTTAAGCATTGATCAAAGCGAATTAAAATTCTTAAATATACACAGGCCTTTTTGCTGACTTTTTTCTGGATGGAACTGACAACCAAAAATATGGCCACTCTCAATACTGCTGTGGAAATTAATGCCGTAGTCCGTTACTGCTGCAACATCCTCATGTCTTTTCAATGCGCAATAATAGCTATGAACAAAATAGTAGGAAGATGGTGATTCAATTCCATTAAACAATACAGCATTATTTTTCACTTCTACATCGTTCCAGCCCATATGTGGAATTGGCTGATCTTTTACTACCTCTCCGAAAAACAACACTTCGCCGTTTACGATAGACAAGCCATTGTGCACACCGTGCTCGACACTCTGATCAAGCAACAACTGCATACCGAGGCAGATCCCAAGAATCGGCTTCTTTTTTACCAGCACAAGTTCACGTATTTCATCTGAAAGACCTGATCGGTTCAAATTATCCATTGCCATCCCAAAAGCGCCGACACCGGGGAGTATAAGTTTATCCGCCTCTCGCAGCTCCGTGGCGTCTGTCACTATTTTGCATGGGATAGAAAGATGTTCCAGCGCATTCCTGACGGAGGCGAGGTTGCCCATACCGTAATTAATAATGCCGATCATAAATCATTTATTATTCTGTATTTCATTTCCGCGATCTGCCAATCGCTCTCGTTATCTATGTCCTGCGCATGAAGTTCATCTAAGATAATCGGTACAGTGCTGTCCGTAAAAAAAATACCCTCTTCATTGAATGATGCCGTCTTTACAAAATAGAACTGACCAGAATCATGATAGGCAGGCGGGATATCCTGTGAGCGTATAAGGTTGTATTCCGGCCAATTGAAGAATAACCGGTCGTTCTCTATCTTGAAGGATCGCATAATTGGAAAGCTGAATCCCACGACCGGCACAACAGACTTTACAGAGTCTTTTGTCAGATAAGAATACGCTTCTTTCAATTTGGCCGCAGTAACAAAAGGAGCTGTTGGGTAAATACAGCTAAAGGCATTAAAAGAACGCCTGAAGTTGATCTCATAATCTCGCAGAACCTCAGAAACAACGGCTGCGGTTGTTGCATGATCATCTGCAGTTCCTTTACTTCTTAGAAAAGGGACTATGGCGCCATACGCCTTAGCAACTTCAGCAATCTCTATATCATCTGTAGAAACCATCACTTCATCGAAGCAGTTTGAAGTTAAGGCTGCTTCAATCGAATACGCGATGATGGGCTTACCAAGAAAATGCTTGATATTCTTTCGCGGGATTCTTTTGCTTCCTCCCCTTGCCGGAATAATTGCAATACAACTCATGCGTTTGATAACAGCCCCCACTGAATTGGCGTACCTTTCTTTATGAAACCAGTAGCTTTTTTGCCGAGCACCTGGTCGTAATAACGTGTGTGCAATCCCAGTGCCGGTCGCTTTGACTGCACATTTTCAGTAGTGAATAACTCCCCCTGTTGAATATCCCTGATAGCATACAAGGATCTTTTGAACTGAATGTTTTTTTCTTCGGATTTCTGAATGCCATATTGAATATTGCCGAGCGCCAGAAATCCTGTTTTTGTCTCCGTTACCAGTGCCTTCAATTCTTCAGGCTCCAGAGAGAAAGCTGAATCAACACCGCCATCTGCCCTTCTTAGAGTAAAATGCTTTTCTATGACGCGGGCACCAAGTGCAACAGCGGCAACAGCAGCGCCAATACCCATCGTATGATCAGATAAGCCAACATGACAATTGAACAGATCAGCCATATGCGGAATGGTAAGGAGATTGGTATTTTCCGGCGTAGCGGGATATGTGCTGGTGCATTTCAATATCACCAGATCTTTGCAACCATTTCCTTTTAAAATTCTTACGGATTCATCAATATCGGAGATTTGCGAAACGCCGGTTGACATGATCACCGGCCTTCCGGTTTCAGCCACCTTCTTCAACAACGTCCAGTCCGTGTTCTCGAAAGACGCGATCTTATAAGCCGGCACGTTCAACGACTCAAGAAATTCAACCGCTGTCTCGTCAAATGGCGAGCTGAACGCCATCAACCCTCTTTTCGCAGCATGCTCAAAAATCGGCTTATGCCATTCCCAAGGGGTATACGCTTGTTTATACAGGTCATATAACTCCCTCCCATTCCATAAAGAGTTCTCATCATGGATAGTAAATGCGCCTTCCACTGTAATCGTATCAGCCGTATAGGTTTGAAGCTTGATAGCATCAGCACCAGCGTCAGCTGCTGCATCCACAATCTGCAACGCACGTTCAAGTGATTGATTATGATTACCACTCATTTCTGCTATGATGAAAGGCCTGTGTTGATCGCCTATTGTTAATCCTCCTATTTGGATATCGTGTTTCATTAACTCTTTTTTTCCAGTATATAACTTAATATTCCTTTCTCAAGCTTTTTTTCAATCAATTTGTACCCGGCTCTAAGAAAGCTTTTGTACGAAGCCTCATTTGACACAAATACATATGCGTGAATTGAGTAGCCGGCATTCTTACTTAAGAAATCAGCTGTAGCAATCTGCAACATTTCTGCACTATATGCTTTCCCTCTCTGCTCACTGTCGACACTCAAACCTATGACTGCCATGCCCGCATCCGGGCCCTTACTCCTCTCAATCCTTACCTGGCCGATAGCTATATCCTGTTCATTCAAAAAAAGATACATATACGCATCGTCAGATCTGATTCTTTCCTCGAACCATTTTATATGAGATTCATAAGGGATAACGTCCTGATTGTATGAATTCTGCCTGGTCTGCTTTTCATTAGACCACCTATAATAAAGATCTGCATCATTCAATTCGGCTAATCTGAATCTCAACATCAGGCAAACGCTTTGAATTCATTAAGTATTCGATTTCCGGACTGACCGTCAATAAATCTTGCCTGCTTATCAAGCAGCTCATTCACCAGTTTTGTATCATTCATGGCCGCCAGTTTTAAAGAAAGTTCATAGCTGTCAATGTTGTTAAAATCACCAACAGACACCGCGCAGCCAGATTCTGTGATCATGTCATGAATGGCCAGCTGGTTATCGACAACCATTCCTGTCATTAGCCCACATTTAACGCTTATTACTTCCAGCGAAACCGAACTAGCCGGGCAAACTGCAATCTGCGCATCATGGATCAGGCTCACCATTTCATCTGCACTAATACTCTTCCTGATAATTATTTCCTTATCCGTTTTCGATCTTTCAATGATCTGTTGCATTTCATCGCCAAATGAATAGGCACTTCCTGTTACCACGATTATCCTCTTGATAAAATCCACCTTTATGGAAGAACAGAGAACTTTATTTGTAGCATTGAATGGATCCGCACCGCCCATGCAGATAAAAATGGTATCAATCACCTCTATCTCAGCGCGGACTTCGCGTGCTGCCCTCATAAAAGGTTCTCGCAGGATTACATAATCGGCGCCGGTTAACAAACGTGTATAGGCCTCGGTTTCATAACGTTTCACCCGCTCACTGTGACCATGGTTGATAACAATATCAGCCCAAAAATGCGTGTGCGCCAGATCATCAATACAAACCATTTTTTTTACTTCGCGTTTTAACGCTTGCTGATATTCGCTGTCAAACTGGTAGCCGTCCAATACAAGTATATCATCAGGCGTCAGTTCAGACGGGATTTCTTCAATCTCTTGCCTGTTATTGGCAAAATCGAAAACCCTGACATCATAAAAAGGAGTGATCATATTGATGATAATATCATCTGGTCTGTTTAGCCAGAAAACAGGTTTAAAATCGTACTTAACCAGGTCCGCAACGGCCATGCTTCGTACAATATGACCTAAACCAATTTTGTTACTTCCTACGGTACGGAATATCACCCGGCCTTTATCACTTTGCTTATGCATAAAAATCTCCTGATCTCCCCGTAATGACAAAGTTTTCGTTTAGCTCGCCGGGGGTGATGATCCTACCCTTTGCCAGGAATGATTGAACAATGCCAAAAAGAAGTTCCTGACCGGCAAGAATTTCTTCAGCTGTTACAATACTTACTTCAGAATCTGAGACCACTGCATTTTTTAAGGCTGTAAAAATTCTTTGTGTTCCGCTTAATAACGGATCAACAGTAATGATCTCTGATTTGTGGAAGTAATTAGGAAAGTTTCCTTCTCTGGATATCTCGATGTGGTGGCCGTCCCCATTAACTGTTAGTATCCCTTTGGAACAGAATATGCGGACATTCAGCCCATCTCCCGGAATCATAGACGCCGATATGCCATTGTCAAAACTGAAATATGCATTATTTACAATTGGGTCATCATCCAGCTCATCACGATCATGCTTATAGCTTGCCTGGTTTATCCGGCAATTCCCTTGAACTTCTTTCCATACATGTGAATTACTGAAAAAAAGGATAAGATCGGTAGCATGCGGTAGTGTCCATAACAGTGCCGCGCGTCCAAATTCCGTACTGATATGCTGAACATCTCCCAACTCGCCAGACCAGCAGATCTTTTTTGCTTTCCTGTAAATATCCATTGCTCGCCGCGTGGCACCATAAACAAGTTTAACGTTTCCAGACCGGATGGCAGAGATAGCGTCTTTGCAATCTGCCACGCTTCTGCTGATCGGCTTTTCAGCATAAATGCCTTTTACTCCGGCAGACACGGCTTTACGGATCACATCACAACGAATATCCGTCCTGGTGGCGATTGATAAAATATCCGGTCTGATTGCACCAAGCATTTCTTCATAGTCCGCGAATATATTCTTTACATTGTAATACGCACTATAGGTGTTTCGTCGTTCTTCATCATTATCACACATCGCAGAAAGCGACAGTCCGGGAACTGATAAAATTGCTTCTGCATGCGACACCGGGAGCCAGCCAGCGCATATTTTTCCTTCAAGCCTGATGGATGGCTGAGCACCCATACGGCCCAATCCAATAATGGCCGATCTTAATATCATTCCCATTCAAGTAAAGAGGTAAAAAAAATACCGTCCCTTTTCAACATTTTTTTATACTCCGCATCCAGTTCGCTGAATGGCGAAACCGACGAAATGATGAAAGATGGATCCAGTCTGTTTTCGGTGATCAGGCCTGCGAGATACTGCATATTTCTTTTTACCGTAAACCGGAGGTCTGAAGCACTTATATCCAGGTCAGGCATATGCCCTGTACTTTTGATCGTTATCTGCTTATCATACAGATAACGTGAATCAAGTGGATTGAAATCGGGAATTGGCTGGTCTCTGCCAGGAAACCCGAGATTGATTACACTACCTGATTTTCTGACAATCTGAAGCGCGAGTAGCCAATCATGCCATGAATTGGATGTATTAATTACAATATCAAAACCATCCGTATTTAAATTCTTCAAAGAAGATGAAACAGCTTCATTATCTTTCAAGCATCCCTTTATACCATTGTTTTTGAACGTGCTGACCAATTCCTTTTGTGCTGAAAAAATCACCGTATTAAAGCCACATGCCGCTGAAAGCTCATAAGAAGTATACCCTAAGGTACCGGCTCCGATGATCCCGACTGTATAGCCAGGCTTTGCTTCACCTGAAAGAAGCGCAGCGTATCCTAGATGATACAGATATGTTGCTGTCAACTTCTTTAAAGGAGATCCCTGATCAAACTTCAGAATACATTCGCTTTCGTTTATTTTAAAATAAGTCCTGTGCGACTGGAATGTAAGTATATAGTCCCCTGAAGATACACTGGAAACACCCGTTCCCGTAAACTCCACACGTGCTATATTGCAATAACCCACCACACGCGGATATACTTTCATGGGGCGTAAAGGCGATGCACCTGAATAAGCAGCAACCTCAGTACCGGGAGATACAACTGAATAAACTGTTTTGGCGATCAGCTCCGTCGGTCCTAATTGTGAAGGGTCAATGATCTGCTCTTCCATTATCAGCTCGAAAGGAGCCTTTAATGTATACACATCTGCTTTTATCATTTCCCGAAAGATTTTACCTCATTGATAACAAATTCCTGTTCTTCATGTGTCAGCGTCGGATACATTGGCAGGCTGAGACACTGGCTGTAATATTTCTCAGCCACTGGAAAATCTCCCTGTTTGAATCCCAGTGATTGATAGTAAGGCAATGTATGCACTGGGATATAGTGAACCTGCGCAAATATGTCTTTGCGCCTGAGATGGTCGTACAATCCTTTTCTATCATCTACCCTGATCACATACAAATGATAGGCATGCCCATCCTGTGGATGAGGCTGTAACGGCCGTATCGTTGTACCGGCAAACGCTGCATCATATTTTTTGGCAATCGCCTTTCTTGCTGCCAGGCCGTTATCCGCCCTTTTCAGTTGTGAAGACCCAAGCGCCGCCTGAAAATCGGTGAGCCTGTAGTTATACCCAAGATCCACCATTTCATAATACCAACCTCCGTCATTCTCCTCCATGATGCTGGGATCTTTTGTGATACCATGTGTACGCAACAACTGAAGTTTTTTGTACAATTCTTCATCATTGGTAGTGATCATCCCACCTTCACCACAGGCGATATGCTTTACAGGATGAAAAGAATATATAGCCATTTCAGAGAACCTTCCGTTACCACTGATCTGCTTTTCGCCGTTCTTATCTATAAAAAAGGCGCCGGGGGCGTGACAGGCGTCCTCAATGATCCATAAACCGTATTCGTCTGCCAGGGCTCTGAACTGTTCTGCATTGATGGGATATCCTGCAAAGTCAACGGGAATGATGCCACTATACGTTCCCCTGGGCGAAGCTTTTAACAGAGCTTCCAGCTTATCGATATCCATCAGTGCGGTCTCTGAATCAATATCCACAAAGGAAACTTTTCCTCCGCAGTATCTGACACAGTTCGCAGAAGCAGCAAAGGTGACAGGTGTTGTGATGACATGGCTGTTCTCATTCACTCCAATCGCAAGTGCGGCAAGATGAAGGGCAGCGGTTCCATTGTTAACAGCAACAGCAAACTTACATCCTATATAGGCCGCAAATGCTGCCTCGAACTCGGGAATGGCCGGGCCTTGTGTCAAAAAATCAGATTTCAGGGCATTGACAACTGCAGCAAGGTCTTCCTCCGTAATGTGCTGCCGGCCGTAAGGAATTGGTTTCATTGTATAAAAGGCTATCAGTTAAATTGGTATTGATCGTCGATATGTTCATTTATAAGATTTCGGATAGATTCCACATCTAACCATTCTGTATTGGTCCCAGAGTTATAGAAAAACCCATTCTCTACTTTTGTCGCCTTGAAATGAGCAAGAAAATCCGAAAGATCCCAGATTGGCAACTGGGGAAGAATCGCATAATACTTACCAAGGTCATATGTCACAAATGAATCGGAAGAAGTGATCATCTCTTCATGTATCTTTTCACCCGGCCTGATACCAATCACTTTGTATTCTGCGTTTGGAGCAATCGCTCTCGCAACATCCATAATCTTATAGGAAGGAATTTTTGGCACGAACAATTCTCCTCCCCATGCCGTTTCCAGCGCATGAAGTACCATTTCCACACCTTCTTTCAGGGAAATATTGAAACGGGTCATATGCGGATCAGTGATCGGGATCAAGCCTTCTTTTGCCTTTTTCATAAAGAATGGCATTACAGACCCGTTTGAGCCCATCACATTTCCATAGCGGACCACTGAGAAGGTAAGTTTTTTATCCCCCTTTATATTGTTTGCAGCTATAAATAATTTGTCCGAAGCCAGTTTTGTAGCACCATACAAATTGATTGGCGCACAAGCTTTGTCTGTTGAAAGCGCCACGACCTTTTCCACACCTGCTTCAAGCGCAGCTCTGATAACATTTTCCGCGCCACCGATATTGGTTTTCACGCATTCATCAGGGTTGTATTCAGCAATATGGACATGCTTCATTGCCGCGGCATGAATGATATAATCTATCCCGTGGCATGCTCTTTTTAAACGGTCAAGATCCCGAACGTCCCCGATCAAAAAGCGTATCTGCGGATACTTTTGTATCGGAAATTCAAAAGCCATCTGAAACTGCTTTTGTTCATCGCGTGAATAAATTACCAACCGCTTGATATTCGGCCATTTTGTTAAAACATATTTCGCAAAAGCCTTACCGAAAGAGCCCGTTCCTCCGGTGATCAATAATGTCTTATGATCCAGGTTCATTATTCTATTGAATTTAGTGTTTGTATCTTATTAAGTATTGAACAAAGATTGTAACGAAGGCTAGAAAACTCAGCGCAAACACACCTATAAAGCAAGTGACCACCGGCGATACCAGGTTGTCTTCAGTCGATATACTTGGGTAGTCTATGATCTCTATAACAGGAGTTTGCTGAGAAAGCAACATTTTACTCGCCTCAAGATTCTTAACCACTTCCGAATACAACGTCGATATCACTCCCCGGTCCCGTAAGGCAAGTTCCGCAGGCACTCGGGAAGAGGCAATACCAGGGTTCGCATCAAGCGTCTGCGCAACTGCCGCGGAATAATATTTGCCATTCAACAACATCAGCAAAGAATCCGCACGCACTTGCATTCTCGAAATATTCATCTTTGCATTCCCGACTTTAATATGTACATAAAGACTCATTGCCTCTTCAACAATTCTTTGAGACATCAGGATGGCAAATTTGCGGTCTGAGGCATCGATCTGCACCTTCGTCAGGTTTCCTCTTTTACTTACGCGGTCAACAATCAGGCTCTTTTTTACTATCTTATTATAAATAATATTTAGAACAGTATCCTGCAATGGAGTGAGAGAAGATGCCACGCTATTGAAATTGACGGAAGCAAGCTGCGGCTTTTTTCTGATCTTCTTCCCTTCATCAGAAAAAGTGAGATAAAGATCAGCCAGTGTCATACCTGCAGGCTGAACTGAATCAACTTTCGATAACAATACTTTGTTAACGATTCTTTTTGAACGAAGAATTTCAAAAATATTTTCCCCCGAGAAGAGGCTTCCACCACCGCTAAGGCCTCCGAGATCGAATCCGAATTGGCTGGCAATTCCGCCAAGTCCTCCCATTGATGGCTGCTTGTCTTCTATCATGAAGGTGCAGACAGATTCGAAACGGGGCTTTTGTTTATAATAGTACACTAGACCTAACCCTATGCCTAATGCGATTGCAAGAAGCATCAAGAGCAAGCGTGACAGGAAAAATCTCAGAAAAGGTTTGATATGCCGGAACAGATCACTTAACCGGATTTCCTTTTCAACCGTATTGTCCATTTATTATTTATTAAATTTCATTACCGGCAGGATATGGCTTCGCCACCTGAGTCACAAAAGATCAGCACACTATCCTTGCTATAAAGTCAACCCTATCGGGTTATTAGTGTAGCGGCCGTAATTAAGGCTGTAATTGCCGAAATAAAAATGCCTGCCTTGCCGACATCAAACCCTTCTCTCTTCGGTTTCTGCGGCACAAAAATGCTTGCACCCGGAGTTATTTTCGGATAACTCCTGAAAATACCCAGCGGCTTCTTGATCTTCGCTGCGCTGCCATTCGCATATATCACAAATGCACGCTTCTTACTCCCTGATGGAGTATTTCCCCCCGCCGCACTGATATAATCATCCATCGACTTTCCCTTCTCATACATGATATCCAACGGCTTGAACACTTCACCACCAATACTCACAGTATTATTGATGCGAGGTACTATCAACTCATCCCCTTCTTCCAGCGTAATATCATCAGCACTACCCGGATGTTTCAGAATGTAAGCCAGGTCGATTGCTACATCAGTAGCTTTTTTCATCTCAAATGCAGAAGCGGATTTCGTAGAATCATTTTCGAGAGAGCGGAAAAGGCGCTTCAGATCTGCGGAATCCGCTAAATCTTTCTTCTGTCTAACCAACTTTGCCCCCGCAATATTTGCGGTATATAGCAAACCGCCGGCGCGATTAATCAGTGAACTAAGCCGCTCTTCACGGCTTTGAAGTGAATAGGTCGAAGGTGATAGCACCTCACCCGATACTTTTACGCTGATCTGTGGCTGATAAAAAGGATTTTCTTTAACCGCCACGATATCAAAAGGCATTAACGTAATATCCGCAGCAGAACTACTAAGATCAAGTGTGTCATTCACTTTGATTATCTGAACGATATCGCTGCCTGCTGCATTTACGTTTATATCACGCTTCCTCCGTGATATCTCTATCCCGGTACCGGTAGCATCGTCTGCAAACCCTTCTGCTTTCATGATCAGTGACTTTAATGTCAGGCCTTCCTCAAAGCGAAAAATACCCGGCTTGCGAACAGCTCCATTGATCGTTACAATTGCAGTATCTCTCAGGTCGAAAATGGATGCGACGTGAATACTATCCTCCCTGAATAAAGTCAGCCCATTCTCTCGCCCATTCAAAATCGCCTTCAGGTCAACCGAAATATATTCCTTCACCAGATCCAGCCCCTTGCGTACCACTATCGCTCTGCCATTATAAACATCTTCACGTAACCCATATGCTTTAGATATCAGCTGTTTTAATGACATCCCATTCTCCAGGGCATAAGACCCCGGCTTAAACACCGCTCCGGTGATCTGAACCCTGTTCTGAAACCTGTTGATGACCGAATCAACAACAAATTCATCCCCGTTATGCGGCTTGAAATAAGCAAGTGAATCTCCTGATACATCAACGATCCTTCTTTCATATCCCGTAATTCTGGAACCGGTTAAACGTCCTCTGAATGCATAACTTTTAAACCCGCCAGCATATTCAAGCGCTTTATCAAGGTTCTCATCAGCTTTCAATTCAAAAATACCGCTGCGGTTCAGTTGTCCTGTAAGCGTTACAAGAAGGGTTGCAAACGGAACACGGATTACATCGTTGTCTTCCAGCCGCACATTTGTCAATTGATTACCGCGAACCAAAAAGTCATATAAGTCTGCTGTTTGAATCACTTGGTTGTTCCTGATCAGCTCGATATTTCTGAAAGATCCATTCTCAGCAGGCCCTCCACTCGCATATAATGCATTAAAAAGCGTAACAAGAGAAGGTAACGAGTAAGTCCCCGGCCGTTTTATTGCTCCGATCAATATGACGCGAATACTACGGATATTTCCAAGGGTCAGCTGCATTTTTGTTTGTCCTGAAGAAAGACCAGGATAATATCTCGTGAGACGGTTTTTCAGAATGGTTGTGAGAACATCAACGGTCAACCCGCTGACATTGATAACCCCGGCATATTTTACATTGACAGTTCCTTCAGGAGTTACCTTCAATGTTTGTTGGGAAATGTTCAACCCATATATGTTAAGCAATAATTCATCATCAGGCCCGATCGTGTAGTTCTTCGGAGTAGCCATCCGGAGATCTGGTTCAAAACTCAGGTTTGCATTCGCGAAAAGCTCAGAACCAAAGATCTTTGGCTTCTTATCGTTTATGTCTTCAACAATTTCCAGGAGCCTGTTATTACTTTTGGCCACCTGGCGTTTAGTATTTGCCCGCATATTTGTGCCATCAGCACCTGTAGAATCAACAGAAGTGGTTTCATCGGCAGTTTCTATACCGCTTTCAATATCAGAGATCCGCTGACGAAGAATCTCCATTTCAGTCGCCGGAAGCCCTCTCCTGGTAAACTCTGCTTCAAGCTGAGCCTGCGAAAGACCAGAAGATTTCGCCCGGTTCAAAAACTCCCTTAGCTGAGCGTTTGATATTTGTGAAGCTTTCACATTACTCATGTCTGATGGCACCTGTGCCATCAGGTTCAAACTTATCACGGAAAAAAGAAGCAGGAAAAAGCCTTTGAAGTTCATGTGCTTGTTGTTACGGAGCTATAAGATTACAGCAGATGGAAAGCTGAATTGATTTGCGTGAATAAATTGAGCTGATTTAGAAAATGACTTTTCAGAGTCCGAAAGAAATGTGCGTTCAGCGGTGTAGGTGACAGTGCATTCACATCATTGCAGATTGATGTGCCCGGCAACAGTTTGAGTAGGACAGCCGGCAAGTTCTGTTCACTCGCTTCCGCCAGCATCCCGAATGATAATTTCATTTGAATCTCCATTGGATCGTTCATAGGTATTTACCGAATCTCATTTCCCACATTAGATGCAGAACAAGATGAATTACATTTCTTTTAAAGAAAAAAATAAACAACCGTGCACTTACCTGATTATCCCTTCTTTCTTTAAAATCCTAATCCGCAAAAACCCTTAAACCGGTTATAAATTTTCACCGGCAAAATTAAGGTTTTCGTTATTAGAAAAAGCAGCCCCCGATCCGCTTCCTGCCCTATTTTGATGATTTATTTCCACATTTATTAACTTTTCTAATCGTTTCTACTTATGAAAAAATGCTGTCAAAACAAATAGCAAAACATCACCATATTTCATTGAGTTATAGGGTCATGCAGTTCATGACATTAAAAAACTGCCCGGCGTGTGCCGGGCAGACAAATTATATACTACCAGAATAAATTAATGGTTGGGTTTCCGAGAGAATTATTTACCGATCACTATACGGCTTTCGTTGCCTGTTTTTTAAGGATGGTCTCAATAGCTTTTCCCGAAAACTCGCTTAGAAGCAGCCGACCGCTGATCGCCGCCCTTTCAAACAACAGCTTATCCCAGTGATCTGTATCCTTCCAGCTTATCTTTTTAATCTCGCGCATCGCTTCCGGACTTGAATGAGCGAGCGTGAAAGTCAATCTCGCGATAGACTCATCCATCCCTTCCACAGTCGGATGCAGTTCCGCAAAAAGCCCTTTTCTTCTTGCCCAATCCCCATTCCGCCACATGGTCGCGTCTATTGCCAGCTGAGAAAATGCAGAAACACCGATCTTCCTCTCCACGGCCGGGCCCACCACGAACGGGCCGATCCCAATAGATAGTTCGCTTAGCTTTATTTCGGCATCTTCACACGCAATTGCATAGTCTGCCGCTGCCACTAATCCAACGCCACCGCCAACGCATTTACCATGAACCCGCGCAATGATCAATTTGGGGCAGGTACGCATCGCATTGATCACTTTCGCAAAGCCGCTGAAAAACTCCGTTCCGGCCTCCACCGTTTTTATCGCCGCCAGCTCATCGAAAGAGGCTCCGGCACAAAACGCCTTGTCTCCACCCGACCGCAACAACACCACTTTCACTTCGCTGTCCAACGCAGCACTGTGAAATGCCTGCGCCAGTTCATCAAGGATCTGTGCCGGTAACGCATTGCTCTGAGAATGAAAAAATTCGATTGTTGCCACTCCATTGTGTAACTCCGTTCTAACATATGCTTCCTTTACTCCTGTGCTCATAAAATCCATTTTAAGAGGGTTTTCAAGAATGTTTTAATAAAAATATTAAAAATAAATTTTGTATTTGTCAATAGTAAGTTAACCATGTTTTACGACAGATCCTTTCTTGCCACCATCGTCAATATGGTAGCAATTCCAACCACCGGCTCCTCCGATTCATCAAAAATCTCCACCAGCCATTTCACAATGCCTTTTGCGATATCCGTGTCTTCTTTTTTGTCCTGTGGCAGCTTTTCCTTGCAGGTGAACCGCACATACACAGATGTCCCCGCGTAAACCGGCTTTGTGAACCTTAGCTCATCAATGCCGTAATTCAGCAGAACGGGATTCTTTTCATAACTGTCCACAAACAATCCCGCGGCAGCGCTCATAATAAAATACCCATGAGCTACCTGTTTTTCAAACATAGTACCGGAAAAATCTGTGTCCTGCAAATGCGCATAGAAATGATCCCCGCTCAGATCGGCGAAACGATCAATATCCTCCGCCGTGATCAGCCTTTTTTCCGTGACTAACTGGTCTCCGATCGCCAGTTCTTCATAATATTTCCGGAACGGATGCTGCCCGGGATCTTTCCCCGGAGCATTTGGCTGATGCACGCTCGTTACCGCGCGGATCATACCCGGCGAACCCTGCACCGCCACCCGCTGCATATAGTGTTTAACACCGCGCAGCCCACCCATTTCCTCGCCACCACCGGCGCGCCCGGGACCACCGTGAACAAGCAGGGGCAGCGGAGAACCATGACCCGTAGATTCTTTCGCACAGGCTTCATTTAATATCAGGATCCGGCCATGATAGGTTGCCGCACCCAGTACATAAGAGCGGGCAATTTTTTCGTCGGCTGTTACAATTGAACTGCACAAACTTCCCCTACCCTTTTTACTTAACTCGATCGCCTCCTCCATTCCTTTATACGGCATGATCGTACTTACCGGGCCAAAAGCCTCTACTTCATGCGGAGCCGAATGAACAAAAGGCTGATCATTCAGCAGTAATAAAGGAGAAATAAATGCACCCTTCTGCGGGTCTGCATCGATCACCGATACATCTTCAAGTGAGCCATAAATGAGCTGTGAAGAAGCAAGCAACTTCTGCACCTGCGTTCTCACTTCTTTCCGTTGCGTTTCCCCGGCGAGCGATCCCATCCTTACCTTTTCATTCAACGGATTTCCGATCACCGTTTGCGATAAAGAAGCCGTGATCGCCTTCCATACATCTTCCATTTTACTCTCCGGCACAAATATGCGTCTGACTGCGGTACATTTCTGTCCTGCCTTCACGGTCATTTCCTTTCTGATCTCTTTAATAAAGATATCCCACTCAGGCTGGCCCGGCATCACATCCTCACCCAGTACGATACAGTTGAGAGAATCCGCTTCCATGTTGAAAGGAACCGATTCCGCAAGGATCGCGGGATGCGACCGCAGCTTCAACCCGGTTACCGCACTACCAGTGAATGTTACCACATCCTGCGAACCCACATGATCCAGCATATCGCCCGCACTGCCACAGATCAGTTGCAGCGAACCTTCAGGAAGGATCCCTGAAGCGATGATCTCCCGCACTACCGCTTCAGTAAGATAACAGGTAACAGTCGCAGGTTTCACTACCGCCGGCACACCGGCCAGCAGATTCACGGCGATCTTTTCCAGCATTCCCCACACAGGAAAATTAAAGGCATTGATATGTATCGCCACCCCTTCTTTCGGTACCAGGATATGTGTTGCCATAAAGCTGTTATGCCTGCCAAGATTGTGTGATTCACCATCTATGCAAAACGGCTCGTCCGGCAGTTTCCGGCGGAGAGACGCATTGGCGAATAGATTCCCGATCCCGCCTTCGATATCGATCCAGCTATCTGCTTTCGTAGCCCCGCTCTGATAACTGATCGCATAAAATTTTTCAAGATGCTTCTGCAGATGAAGTGCTAATGCTTTCAGCATATTTCCCCTTTCATGAAAGGTCATTCTTCTTAATGCAGGATTTCCCACTTTACGCCCATACTCCAGTACTGACGCAAAATCAATTCCTTTTGAAGAAGCCGCACCCAGCAACTCACCGGTCACCGCATTATAGAGCGCCTGCCCCTCACCATCGCCGGTAACCCAGGCCCCTGTAACATAATTTTTAAATGTATTCATAGTAACACTCGTTAGTCCCGCAAAGTAAGCTAAGAGTTCCAAAGAGGAAAAAGAGGTTAATTAAATTTCCATTTAAAAAACTCCTTTCCCCCAACATCCTCTTTTATCCGCTTAGCCCTAGCTTTGTGGCCTTAATTGTGATCATTATGAAAGTTTTATTCTTTGCCGCGGCTCTTTGTTCTTTAGTATTTATGTCTTGTGGAAATGAATCCGGGCCGCAGGAGAAATCGCTGGCTGACAGCTTACAGAAAGAGGTGCTTGACGGGCATAATGTAGGGATGGCGAAATCAAGAAAGCTTACGCAATTGCAGACAGACACAAAAAGAATGATCGATTCCATACAAAAGCTTCCGGCAAAAACGAAGCTGGCAACTGCCCCTTATCTCGCAAAGTTGGATTCACTGGCGAAAGATCTTTATAACGCTGAAGTGGGAATGAATACCTGGATGACGGAGTTTAATCTTGATTCTG
The DNA here is from genome assembly GCF_022012415.1 of Terrimonas ginsenosidimutans. Taxonomy (GTDB): domain Bacteria; phylum Bacteroidota; class Bacteroidia; order Chitinophagales; family Chitinophagaceae; genus Terrimonas_A; species Terrimonas_A ginsenosidimutans. The sequence goes on along the minus strand of NZ_JAKLTR010000011.1, from coordinate 167,848 downwards.
CAATAGACAATCAGCCGGTACGTGAAAAATATCTTGCCGACGAAAAGGTGAAAGTAGACCGGGTAACGGCAGCAATCCTTTCTTCGATCGCAAAGGCAGATACCCTGCTTAAGAAAAAGTAATTCAACCTCATGATCCCGCCGGATTCCGTTTGTTCCGAGAAGCATTGGCCGGATGCGAATGACCAGGAGGGTTAACCCTGACAGGCAGCGCAGGCCGGCAGCAAAGTGCATCACAAATGACACCAACTTTCAGCCAGTGACCATTCGTTCATCCGCCATCGAGAACGGCGGTTCGTTGCGTCAATTAAATTATATGTACGGGTTAACACCGAACTGGCGAAGATGATGCAGGGCATGTTTGTACAGCAGCTGTACATTCTGGTCGAAATTCAATGGCCCGAAGATGGGGTTCAATGTGGTCATCATTGGTTTTTGCTCAAATACCTCAAAGAAATGGATCAGTTCGCCATGCAAATTGGCGATTGACGCCTGAACGGTATTAAAACGGAGCGGTAAAGGCTCTTCTCCCAGCAGCGGGTTACGCAAATTCTTTTTGAAAGGTTTCTCGCTCAGCAGAAACTCAATCATCTGTGGCAGCTGATCTGCCGGGGTGAACATTTCTATAACAAGCCTGCCATTCGCTACCTGCAGCACATCTCCCCCAAAATGTTCGATCATCTGCTGTACAGACATCTTTCCCCAAAGCGGCGGAGCAGATCCATCCAGTTGTTGCAGGTGGCGTATAAAACGCGTGCGAAGAAAGTTTTCCTTTTCGAAACTCATGTGGCAAGTTGTTGTCCTAATTAATGAAACGGTCAGGCATTTGTTCGATGGCCAATGGTCGATGCTCGATGCTCGATTTTATTTTAGTAAAGACCTTGAAAATAAACCACGCTGGTATGAGGCATTTATTTTTTCAGACGTCTCCTTCCTCCGATCCAACCATTTGACATCGACCATCGAACAACGATCGGGCATTTCCTGACTAAGCTACGCCCAGCGATTGTAAAAAACAAACCGGCGCAGGATCGTGATATCAATGCTCACGATCGCTGCGCCGGTCAGATAAACAGATCAGGCTATCTTTTTGTCGATATGGGAGGTCAGACCAGAGAATACCACATCAATCTCCGCCATTCCATCCACATGGATCACTTTTTTGAATTTGTCGTAATGAGCAGCCACAGGCAAAGTCTCTTTACGGTAAACATCCTGGCGTTTCCGCTGGATAGTTTCGTCCGCATCGTCGCTGCGACCGGAAGTTTTAGCCCGGTTGATCAAACGCTGGATCAGTTCTTCTTCATTTACATCAAGGAACAGAACCAGGGCGATGGAAGATTTTTTCAACTCAAGCAGTTTGTCCAACGCTTCAGCCTGCGCCGTTGTGCGGGGAAAGCCGTCGAACAGAAATCCACGGGCACTTGCATTTTCATCGAGCGCCGAGCTGATCATGCCGATCACAACTTCATCCGGAACTAGCTGCCCTTTGTCAATAAACTGCTGTGCTTCAACTCCAAGTGGAGTCTTTAATTTTAATTCTTTTCTGAGTAAATCCCCCGTGGAAAGGTGGATCAGACCATATTTTTCAACCAATTTAGCCGACTGTGTACCTTTTCCGCTACCAGGCGGACCAAATAAGATCAAATTAAACATATTTGCAATAAGCCTTAATGAGCAACAAATATAACGTAACCGCCTAAATAATCCGGCGATCCGGTAAATTCATTGATGTTTTCTAAGGAGATGTTAAGGTGGCAACCTAAAAAAATCCAGTCAAACAAGCTGGACGTAAATTTGTTAAACAGTTATATGATACCGATGCTCAGGAATATTTTAATACTGGCTTTTGTGGGTTTGCTGCAGCAATGCAGTTACTCTCAAACCAATAATTCAACCAATAAAGCAGGAAAAGAAATGGATTCAACAAAGAAAAATAACCCCGTCTATTCTCAGTCAGATACGTCCAAAGTAGAGATCAGTGAAGCTGAATGGAAGAAGATCCTGCCGGAAGATGTGTATTATATCGCAAGGCAAAAAGGCACAGAACGCCCCTGGACCAGCAAGTACGAAGCCTTGAAAGACAAGGGAACTTATTACTGCGCAGCCTGTGGGAATGCTTTGTTCCAAAGTGATACAAAATTCGAAAGTGGTTGCGGCTGGCCGAGTTTTTATCAGCCGATCAGCAAAACGAGCATCATTTATACTCCCGACAATACTCACGGTATGGAACGCGTCGAAGTACAATGCGGCCGATGCAAGGCCCACCTCGGTCACGTATTCGAAGATGGCCCACCTCCTACCGGCCTGAGATACTGTATCAATGGGGTTGTCCTTGATTTCGAAAAAGCAAAAGAAGCAGAAAAAACCTACCAGGATAAAGCCAAAAAAGACGAGTAATCCGCACATTCTGATAGTTTTAAAGTTTAAAGGTTTAATAGTTTAAAGGTTGCCAGGGGCGTTCCCTCAACTTGTAAACTATTAAACCTTTAAACTTTAAAACCACGAGGCCTGAACTCTTTCCCCTCTTTTTCACCGCTTAATCTCTTAGCTTTGCGGACGAAAACGCTAACGATCGTTAATTTTTAAAAAATTCAAGGATGAAACTTTCGCATTTATCGGAAACGCTGATCGGGTCGGAAATCGTGAAACTGGGTGGCGAGATCAGGGAAAAGATCCGTCAGGGTGAACGCATTTACAATTTCACAGTGGGGGATTTTGACCCTTCCATTTTTCCGATACCAAAAGAACTTGAAGATGCGATCGTGGAAGCTTACCGCAAGCATTTCACCAATTACCCGGCTGCTGAAGGCAATCTTGACCTTCGCGAAGCTATTTCTTCGTTTACCAAAGAAACAGAGGGACTTGATTATGGTGTAAGTGAAGTGCTGGTGGCGTCCGGCGGGCGTCCCCTGATCTATTCTTTATTCAGGGCGATCTGTGATAAAGGCGATAAGATCGTTTATGCCGTTCCAAGCTGGAATAATAATCACTATACACATTTCGTAGAAGGACAACACGTGGTTGTGGAGGCAAAAGCAGAAAACAACTTTATGCCTTCAGCCGATGATATCAGGCCCTATGTAAAAGAGGCGTCTCTGATCGCTTTGTGTTCACCACAAAATCCGACAGGTACGACCTTCAAGAAAAAAGATCTTGAAGCGATCTGTGACCTTGTGATCGAGGAAAATAAACGCCGTGGTGACGGTGAAAAGAAACTTTATGTGATGTATGATCAGATGTACTGGCACCTGACTTACGGAAAGATAGAACATTATAACCCAGTTTCGCTGAGACCTGAGATGCGTGAATACACCATCTTTATCGATGCGGTCAGTAAGGTTTTTGCAGCAACGGGTGTGAGAGTAGGCTGGAGCTTTGGGCCTGCAACGATCATCAAAAAAATGAACGCGATCTTATCGCATCTCGGTGCATGGGCTCCAATGGCTGAACAGAAAGCGACCGCACAATTCCTTGCACAACGTGATGCGATCAAAAGCTACCTGGGTAACTTTAAAAGCGAGATCGAAGAAAGACTTCGCAGCATTTACGATGGCTTCATGCAACTCAAAAAAGAGGGACTGCCTGTAGATGCTATCGCGCCGGAAGCTGCGATCTACCTTACCATCAAAATTGACCTCGCCGGCAAAACAACCGCGGAAGGCAACACACTGAAAGATCAATCTGAAGTGACCGCTTATATATTGAATGAGGCAAAACTCGCCGTTGTTCCTTTCTATGCATTCGGTGCAAGCAAAGATTCAGCCTGGTACCGGCTCAGCGTAGGCACCTGCAAAAAAGAGCAGATCAGCGAAATGATCGGCAAACTCAGGGAAGCACTGTCGAAGTTGAAATAAGGCCGGAGTAGCATTGTTAAAAAAGTGAAAGGTTTAATAGTTTAAAAGTTGATTTCTCAAACTTTAAACTATTAAACCTTTAAACTTTTAAACTCATATGTTGAGGTTAATTCTTATTGATCAGAAACCGGAACGGCTTAAGCTCGGAAAAGCGGATCGCTTTTAATATTCTTGCAGGTTTCGAAGTGATCTTGTTCCTGTTCACCAATTCATGTGCAACACAAAAGTGCTCGTCAGACTCAGCAATCAGCAGGATATCATTTAAACATTCCACCTCATGGTCAATCGCCTGTTGGCTCATGAATTCATTCTTCAGCAATACCAGTAAATCACGGTTGGGCATCTTCATCGCCTTTTAAAAGTTAATAGCCTGACATTCCTTTATGGCTCGGACAGCCGCAACCGCCTCCACCCTTACCATTGCCTGAATAATAGTTCTTGTTACACGCAGAGACAACAACCATGCCTGCCAGCAAAAGCAATAATGCTATTTTATTTATCGTCTTCATTTTAAGAGTTGTAATTTAAAACTATTTTACGACCAAAATAGTATACAGCGGGGATAAAATGGCAAAATTTTCTTCCGATAAACACGTAGTAAAGAACCGGCATGATCGTCCCCGCGTGCTCGTTGCCCCGCTCGATTGGGGCCTCGGACACGCCACACGTTGTATTCCTGTTATTTACGAATTACAGAAACAACAGGCAGACGTCTGGCTGGCCGGAGAACGCTCCCAGGAACATTTGCTCAGGCAGGAGTTTCCCGGTCTTCCATTTCTGCCGCTCCGGGGTTACAGGGTAAGGTATTCCAAAAAGGCATCCGGTCTCTGGCGGGCATTGCTGCGCCAAATGCCGGGTCTGTGGGGTTCCGTACAGCGCGAGAAGAAATGGCTTTCCGCTATGATCGAACAGCATCAATTCGACCTGGTGATCAGCGACAACCGATTTGGATTGTCCCATCCCGGCGTCCCCTGCGTCTTTATCACCCACCAACTGACCATTAAAACTTCATTGGGCAAATGGCTTGATAAACAGGCACAGCGGATGAACTACCAGTTCATCCGCAGGTTCCAGGAATGCTGGATCCCGGATTATAAAACAGAACCCAACCTGGCAGGCTCGCTTGCTCATCCCATCGTTTTCCCTGATATTCCCTGTTTCTATACCGGCATCCTGTCCAGACTTCAGCAAAACAACACTCCGATCACACAACGGCACCTGTTCATCTCCTTATCGGGCCCCGAGCCACAACGGACCATCTGGGAAGACCGGCTGATCAATGATCTGTTCAATTACAAAGGAACAGCAACTGTTGTCCGCGGACTACCTGATTCGGACCGACTGATGCCTTCCACTAATGATATCCGCTTTTTCAACCATCTTGGTTCACAAGCGTTCGCTGAAGAACTCGGCAAAGCCGAATGGGTGATCTGCAGAAGCGGATACTCCACTGTAATGGACCTTGCGAAAATGGGAAAGAAAGCGATCCTGGTTCCCACTCCGGGGCAACCCGAACAAGAGTACCTTGCACAGCATCTTCACAATAATGGCTTTGCGCCATTCATTTCACAAAAGGATTTTACACTGGAACGGGCATTGTCAATTGCATCTGATTATACATACCGGCCATTTGACAACAACAGAAATACAGTTGCAGAAGTGGTGGAGCAACTGGTTCGTAAGGTGTTTGTGTGATACTTGGCGTAGGAGTAACGCGGCGAACGCGGCGATCCGCAACGGACACAGCGAAAACAGCCCGGGATAAAATTGTCTTTCTCCGCATATCGCCGCGCATCGTTGCGCATCGCCGCGTTACTCCTACGCAATTCAATATCAAGACTCCTCTACCCGATCAGACTTTGGGTAATCAAAAAACAAAAACTCTTTCTCAGCCGCTGTGAAATCCTTCCAGCTACTTGCTGTTGCCTTCACCGCAAAGATTGCGCAGGTCGGCATTTCATCCACTCGTGTATGAGTAAGCGTGTTTGCATAATCAGTAATGCCATTATTATGCGAGAATACTGCAATTGTATTATAACGGTCGTCCAGCTGCGCGATCACTGATTCAAATACAACTGGTGTGGCAAGATATAACTCATCAATAAAAATGATCTCACTCTTTTGTCGGTCGTACGCCGAAATAAAATACTCAGCTGTTTTCTTTGCACGCTTTGCCGGACTCGCCACAAACGCGTCGATCGTAATCTTCTTGTCCAGCAGACGCTGTGCCATCACCGGCGCATCACGCTTTCCGCGGTCATTCAATGGCCTGTCAAAATCTTTTACAGAAAAATCAGCCCAGCTGCTCTTTGCATGACGGATGAGGAGGAGTTGTTTGCTCATAGAGGAAAGATAGGGAAAGTTTAAAAAGGGAAGCAGTCGGGGTTTAAAGTTTAATGGTTTGAGTGTTTAAAAGTCATAGCAATTGCCATTGACCTTTAAACACTCAAACCATTAAAACCTGAAGCTATTAAACTTTTAAACTATTAAACTTCTTCTCCTTAATACCCCCTCTCATTCTTTCCTTCCATGTAATTCATGAAAGCCTTATTCACCACTTTATTACCGCCAGGTGTTGGATAATCACCCGTGAAGTACCAGTCTCCAAGGTTATTCGGGCAGGCATTATGCAGTCCGTCTACGGTCTGGAAAAGCACATCAACGGGGATCTTTACATCACGAGGAGTGATCAGCTGAGCGATCTTGTCAGAGATCTCTTCAGGAGTAAAGTCTTTATACAACTCTTTTACCACGTTCTCTGTGTGCAGTTGATTGTTGTTTTGCAGGTGTTTGCATTTATCCAGCATCTTCTGCAAAACATCTGTTTTCCCTCTTTCCTTCAGCAACTCAACAGCAGCATTGAATGCGATGAAATCGCCCATCTTGCTCATGTCTATACCGTAGCAGTCAGGATAACGGATCTGAGGAGAAGAAGAAACAATGATGATGCGTTTCGGCTTCAGTCTTGCGAGCATCCGGATGATGCTTTCTTTTAATGTTGTTCCCCTAACGATCGAGTCATCTATTACCACTAAGGTGTCTTCGCCGGGGCGAACAGTACCGTAGGTGATGTCATAAACGTGCTGCACCATTTCGTTGCGGCTTGCGTCTTCAGTAATGAAGGTGCGCATCTTTACGTCTTTGATCGCGATCTTTTCAACACGGATCCTGCGGTTGATCATTTCCTCCAGCTTCTCTGCATCATAGTCTTTATTCCAGCTGAGGATCCTTTCAAGTTTGATCTTGTTCAGGTAACGCTCCATTCCTTTCTGCATTCCCAGGAAAGCCACTTCGGCTGTATTAGGGATAAAGGAGAAAATGGTATTTTTCAGATCATTGTCGATCATATTCAGCACAGGTTCACTAAGGTTGAAACCCAATGCTTTTCTTTCTTTATAGATCTTTTCGTCACTGCCGCGCGAGAAGTAAATTCTTTCAAAGCTGCAGGCTTTTCTTTCTTTCGGCTCAAGTACCTGGCAGATCTCGATCTCGCCTTTCTCATCAACGATGAGTGCCTGTCCCGGCATCAGTTCTTTCACTTCGTTCTCTGCGACGTTGAAGGTTGTGCGGATCGCAGCGCGTTCTGACGCTGCTACCACCACTTCATCATCCACATAGTAGTAAGAAGGCCGGATCCCGTGTGCATCGCGGAATACAAAACCGATTCCGTCGCCAGTCATGCCGCCAACGTGAAATCCTCCATCAAACAAAGGCAGTGTTTTCTTCAGCACCTTCTTGATGTCCATCTTTTCAGGGGAGGTTTCATCTGCATCGCAGAGATGCTTGTGCATCAGTTCGATCATCGCTGCGAGGTCGCTGAATCGCATGTTTTCACTCGGCTCTTTACCTACCAGCGTGAACAATTCGTCAGTATTTACCAGGTTGAAGTTACCTGCCAGAGCAAGATTCCGGGCAGGAACCGTATCACGGTTGATGAACGGGTGGCAGTATTCCAGTTTATTTTTACCCTGTGTACCGTAGCGTAGATGCCCCAGCAGGATCTCTCCCAGGAAAGGAACATGTCCTTTCATCAGTCCGGGGTGAGACTTGATGCCGGGATGGTATTTCTCCAGCTCAGCAACTTCAGATCCTATCTGTTCGAAAATATCTGCAATGGCCTGGGGTGCATTACTGCGGCGGCGGTGCATAAAAGGATAACCGGGCTCTACATTCAGTTTTACGGCAGCCACACCCGCACCATCCTGGCCGCGGTTATGCTGTTTTTCCATCAGCAGGTAGAGCTTATTAAGCCCCCACATGACGGTGCCATATCTTTGCTGAAAGTATGAGAAGGGTTTCCTTAACCGGATGAACGCTAAACCGCATTCGTGTTTGATCGGGTCGCTCATGTATTTATTTGGGAGGTGCAAAGGTAGGTTCATTCAGGCAGACTTCATACACAGAACCTGTTAATCTCTTCAATTGCATGAATGAACGGTTACACTTGCATAACACCGGTTAACTTCATTTTGTTCTGACCCCTGTACAACACTTGCTAAACTTCTGAAAACGAAAGCCTACCGGTCGGCTTCACGAACACCCGCCGGCAAATTCCCGCAAACTGCCGCCATTTCGGGATCTACTTCGATCAGGCTGGAAGACATTTTCTCCCTTACCCATTTCCCCATCATCTCCGCACGTTTGTGTTCCAAAGCGGCTTCCGCAATTCTTCCATAATCATCTTTCAGGTTCATCCGGTGAGGCTGTGACCGGGAATGCAGATAGACCATTCGTACCGCCGTTTTTCCTTCCTGGTCCTGATACACAAATGGCGCTGAATAGTCTCCCAAACTCATCTTTGTCAGGGCATTTACCGTTTCCCTGTCCAGCTGATCTATCGTCAACAAACGGGAATGATGGCTATTTCGGTAATAAAATTCTCCGTTCCTGCCCTCAGCTGATTCGTCAAATTTTTTCGCGGCCTGGTTAAACGCGATGGTCCCCGCATATAAGGCCGATCTGATGGAGTCCAGCCGTGCTTTGGTATACCCGATCTCCTCTTCCGCAACGGGTACCCGGCGGAAAATGTGCCGGATGATCGCTTCGTCCCCGTTCTTCCCGAGCAGCTGTACGAGAAAATATCCATCGCCTGTTTTGACTGGTGCAGATAAAGCGCCTTCTTTCATTTTAAATACAGCTGCCATCAGCTTTGGATCAACACTTCTATCATTCCGCGATAAGACATACTGCAGGCCTTTGTCCTTTTCGGGATCAGCTGACCGTTCCGAAAATCGTTGCGCCAGTTGTTCGAAAGAAATCGCTTTTGATTCGATCTCAGCTCTGTAACGGTTCAGTTCACTGATCACATAAGCCTCAAGGTCGCGCGATGTTTTAGGGTAAATTGTTATGTATCCCACTTCCAGCTCTGACTCAAAAAACGGTAAGCTGTCTTTGGGGATCTGATTAAAAAATATTGTTACCTCGGCTGGTGTGATCTTCGCCGAACTCATGATTTTTCGTTGCATGGTCTCCACCAGGAGGTTTTCACGGATCGCATCCCACATATCTTCCTTTAACCTGAACACGGACTTATTGGCAACCTGTTCGAGAGCGCTGATGCCGCCAAGCGCCCGTGCATGATACTTGATACGCAGGTCAAGCTCTGCATCCACTTCCTCGTCAGACACCCGGATGGAGTCTTTCTCTGCCTGCAGCAACATCATTTTTGAGATCAGCGCGCGTTCAGTTGCATTGCATATTGCATCAGCGGGAAGGCTGCCGTCCGGCAATCGCGAAGCTTCAGCGGCATTTCGAATATCTGAATAGAGAATGATCCGGTCTCCTACAGTAGTAACGATCTTGTCGGCAACCGCTTTGTACGATTGAGCGCTGGAACCGATCGCGCTCAGCACCGTTATCATCAGACAGATGGTTGTTTTTTTATAACTTCTGCAGGTGTTAAAGATCGGAAAGGCGCGGTCAGTGAGGCGATACAAAATTGGAGTAGTGAGATTGGTTGTTGGCATATCCAAATCTAAATTCTGGAGAAGGGTTCTCCAACAACCTGAATTTCATTTAACAAAAGTTTGCCGGGCGGGCAAGGCGCTTTTGTCGACGGGAGTGTCGAAAGACTCTTCTTTTGCCGGGCGGGCAAGGGCGCTTTTTTTCGAGGGGTTCCTCGAAGACTCCGTTTACTTTTTTTGCCTTGATGCAAAAAAAGTAACAAAAAAAGATCAAGGCTGGGAAAAACTGGCTAAAAATGGGAGGATGTCACCTGCACCAAAAAAACTCGCCGGAGGAGTGTTTCAGTTCGTCTGGCGTGCTGGCTCAGACAGTTTTTGGCGCCTTCGCACACCTGCGGTGTGGCTCAGACGGTGCCAGCCTCCCATTTTCTTAACGCCATTTTTTCCAAGGCCGGGGGCGTTGAGAGAGGAGGATTCGCTTGCGAAGAAGATTCGTTGTAACTCAGTAGCTGTATCATAATTTGATACTGGCGCGCACTTCATGACAGAAAGAGACAAAACTTACAAGAACCGTAAGGCTACATTCATTTAAAGGCCTTCTGCCCGCTTTAAGAACGGTGGCCTAGCGCAAATGGCGTTAAGAAAATTATGGGCGTAACCGACGAGCCGAAGGCGAGGGCGCTAAAATATTGTCTGAGCCAACACGCCACTCAATCTCAAACCCTCTTCCGGCGAGTTTATTTTAGTGCCAGGTGCAGCCCATAATTTTTAGCCATTTGCGCGTAGCCTTGATCTTTTTTTGTTACTTTTTTTGCATCAAGGCAAAAAAAGTAAACGGAGTCTTCGAGGCAACCCTCGAAAAAAAACCCCTTGCCCGCCCGGCAACCCCGTCAACGCCTCCCCCGCTTTAAGGCCGATGGCCTCCGGGCCGGTTTCCATCTTATGAACGCCGCATAGAAAATTCGAAGGAGCACAACAAAAAATCCCCCGGAGCAACTCCGGGGGACTTCAATATCTGTTCTGTAAAGGATCAGAATCCTTTTTCTTCTTCTGATTTATACTTCGCCAGTTGTTCGCAACTACCGGCGGAATCATTATCCACCATAATATAATAGGTAGGCAATTTGGTCGTGATCCATTTGTTCAGCGCTTCTGATTTCTTTTGCTCAAGTGCGCCATGAGCGATCTTGCTATAGTCATCACGCATGTTCATACGGTGTGGTTCTGAGCGCGATTTCAGGTATACGATACGAACACCTTTTTTAGCCTGCTCATCCGTAAATACGGTCGGCATTGAATAATCTCCCACTTTCATATTCCGGATAGCGCCAACCATGTCTTTATCCAGCTGATCAATGGTCACATAAGGAGAACCGTCATTATTCAGGATAAATGCGCCCTGGTATTTGGCTGCATCGCCTTCGCTGAACTTCTTTGCCGCTTCGTTAAAGCCGATGGTACCGGCAATGATCTTTGTGCGGATAGAGTCCAGTTTAGCTTTAGCGAGGTTTACTTCTTCGTCAGTGATCGGGGGAGTGCGGAGAATATGACGAACGATCGCATCATCACCGGAACGTTTAACCATCTGAATGATGTGATAGCCGAATTTGCCTTTTACCGGAGCGGAGATCTCCCCGTCTTTTAAACGGAAAGCGGTTGAAAGGAACACCGGATCCCATGATTTTTCATTCCTGTTCAGCTGATACTGACCACCACGGTCTTTACTTCCCGGGTCTTCAGAATAACGTTGTGCCAGTTGTTCGAAAGTAACCTGTTTGGATTCAACCTGGCGTTTATAGTTATTCATTTCTGTAATGATATAACCTTCGAGATCACGGGAAGCTTTTGGATAGATCGCGATCTGGCCAACTTCCAGTTCTGATTCAAAGAATGGAAGACTGTCTTTCGGTATCCTGTCAAAGAAAGCTTTTACTTCGTTTGGCGTGATCTTAACGCCGCCAACGATCTTCTGCTGCATGGCTTCCGCCAGTTTTCTTTCTTTTACGGATTCGCGGGCATCGTCCTTGATCTGGTAGATCGTTTTGCCGGCATATTCTTCAAGGGCTTCGCGGGTTCCGAGCTGGGAGACGAAGTAACGTACACGCTGATCAAGCTCAGCTTCCACTTCTTCATCGGTTACAGGCAGGGAATCTTTTTCAGCCTGGAGCATCAGCACTTTTGACACAAGCGCCTGCTCCATCAGAAGGCACTCCGCATTGTCAGGAACGGTTCCGCCCTGGCGCTTCGCATCCTCGATGGAATTGCGGATATCGGAATGAAGAATGATCCGGTCACCAACCACCGCAACGATCTTGTCTACCACCGCTTTACGAGGTTGTGCTTTTGCCGTCACCGCCCCTGCAAACAGCAGGCAGAGAACAGGCAATATTCTTTTTGTGTTCAGCATGAGTCAAAAATAGTTTACCCTTCCGGCAGTCGGTGGGCATTTAACAAAATGTTACAGTTACAAAGTAAAAAGTCACCCCGCTTACAAGTTGAATGCGTTGCAAACTGTTAAGCGGGGTTAATTTTTACTTTTGACTTATTACTTATTAAAGTGTTCTCTTAACTTCCTCTTCCTCATACGCTTCCACCACGTCACCCACCTTAACATCACTATAGTTCTTGATGGTCAGACCGCATTCCATACCTGCCTGAACGTCTTTCACGTCGTCTTTGAAACGTTTCAGAGAGGCAAGTTCGGCAACAGCGCCTTCGCCTACAGGATAGACAACGATACCGTCGCGGATCAGGCGGATCTTGGAATCACGCTTGATCTTACCATCGCGTACATAACAACCGGCAACGGTAGCTTTATCGAATTTGAATACGTCACGTACTTCAACGTTTGCAACGATCTTCTCCTGAACTTTTGGCTCCAACATACCTTCCATCGCACTGCGGATCTCATCGATCGCGGTGTAGATGATAGAGTAAAGTTTGATCTCCACCCCTTCGTTCTCTGCAAGCCTGTTAGCCTGAACAGAAGGACGAACGTTAAAGCCGAGGATCACAGCATCTGAAGCGGTAGCGAGTACCACATCACTTTCAGAGATCTGACCTACACCTTTCAGGAGTACACGAACCGCGATCTCTTCTGTTGAAAGTTTCTGCAATGAGTCACTCAACGCTTCTACCGAACCATCCACGTCACCTTTGATGATCACGTTCAGTTCTTTGAAGTTTCCGAGTGCCAGACGGCGGCCGATCTCATCGAGTGTGATATGTTTTTTCGCACGCATACCCTGTTCGCGGAGGATCTGGGCACGGCGGTTGGCGATCTCTTTTGCTTCTGCTTCGTCTGCGTATACTTTGAATTTCTCACCAGCCTGGGGAGCACCGTTCAGACCGAGGATCACAGCCGGAGCTGATGGACCCGCCGCGTCTTCCCGTTTGTTACGTTCGTTGAACATCGCTTTTACACGTCCGTAATGCTGACCGCTCACCACAAGGTCACCGGCGCGGAGCGTACCATTCTCTACAAGAAGGGTTGCCACATAACCACGGCCTTTGTCAAGTGATGCTTCGATGATGGTACCTGTTCCTTCCCTGTTCGGGTTTGCTTTCAGATCAAGCAATTCCGCTTCAAGGAGGATCTTTTCAAGGAGCTTGTCGATATTCAGTCCTTTTTTCGCAGCGATCTCCTGGCTCTGGAACTTACCGCCCCATTCTTCAACGAGAATGTTCATCTGTGAAAGCTGCTCATAAATTTTCTGTGGGTTAGCGCCGTCTTTATCGATCTTGTTGACTGCAAAGATCATCGGAACGCCTGCTGCCTGTGCGTGGCTGATCGCCTCACGGGTTTGTGGCATTACTGCATCATCCGCGGCCACCACGATCACAGCGATATCGGTTACTTTGGCACCACGGGCACGCATCGCGGTGAACGCTTCGTGACCAGGAGTATCCAGGAAGGTGATCTCTTTGCCATTTGGTAATGATACCTGGTAAGCACCAATGTGCTGGGTGATACCACCTGCCTCACCGGCTACCACGTTTGCGCTACGGATATAATCGAGCAGGGATGTTTTACCATGGTCAACGTGACCCATGATCGTAACGATAGGAGAGCGGGGACTCAGGTCTTCTTCATTATCAACATCATCTTCCTCTTCCATTTCGGCTTGTTTTTCCATGTTGATGAACTCAACATCGAAACCGAATTCGCTTGCTACCAGTTCAATTACTTCCGCATCGAGTCGCTGGTTGATAGAAACCATGATACCCAGGCTCATACATTTGCTGATCACCTCCGCAAAACTTACGTCCATCAGGTTCGCGAGTTCGCTTACACTGATGAATTCTGTTACCTGCAGTTTGTTATCATCGCCCATTCCGCCCGCTGCGTCAGCCATTTCCTGGCGTTTTTCACGGCGCATTTTGGACTTCATGTTCTTCCCTCTGCCACCGCCGCCGGAAAGTTTGGCCTGCGTTTCCTGTATCTTTCTTTGAATTTCTTTTTCGTCAATCTGTCTGTCATCACCACGGCGACTGATCGTAGGCCGGTTGCCGGTACGGTTGCCACCCTGCTGGGGAGCGCCCTGTCTTCCGCCGCCGCCTTGCTGTCCGCCACGATTGAATCCGCCGCCGCCCTGCTGGCCACCGCGGTTGAATCCGCCGCCTTGCTGACCACCACCGCGATTGAAGTTACCGCCACCTTGCTGCTGGCCACCACCCTGCTGCTGACCTTGCTGGCCACCGCCGGTAGTGTTGTCTCTTTTCTCGATCGGGATACGCTTGCGTTTGCGCTTTTCGTCCTTTTTAGGACGGGTATCGTTATCAACCGGCAGGTCGATCTTACCGAGGATCTTTGGACCTTCGATCTTATCAGCCCTGATATTAGTGATCACCGTTGGAGCATCTTCTTCCACAACAGGTTTCTCTTCCTGCTGCGCCGCAACCGGGGGTGCCACTTCTTCTTTTTTGATCTCTACAACAGGTGCCTGTTCAACGGCTTTTTCCTCTTTCTTCTCTTCTTTCTTCTCTTTCTTTTCTTCCTGCACTACAGGAGTCTCAGGTTCAACCGGTACAGGTTTTTCTTCTGCAACGGGAGCCGTTTCGTCCTGTTCAGCCTCACCTTTCTTCTTGATGACCTTCTTCGGACGGGTTGATGAGTCGATCGTAGAGAGATCAATTTTATCGATGATCTTAGGGGAAACAATCTCAGGAGCTTCGATCTTCACCACTTCTTCTTCTTTCTCCTTAGGTTGTTCAACTTCCTGTGGTTTTACAGGCTCTTCCACTTCCACCACTGGCGGCGGAGGTGTCGGCGGTGCAACAGCAGGCTCTTCCTTCTTAACTACAATTGGTTTCTTCTCTTCTTTTCTGAAGTTGATCTCTTCTTCTTCTTTCTTCTTTTTCGCCTCGGCCTGTGCACCTTTTGGCAGGTCCACCTGGTCGCTCTTCATTTTTGCAGCCTTGTCGCCCTGAAATTCCTGCTGCAACGCGCGGTACATGTCTTCCGTCAGCTTGGACGTAGACTTCAGGTCGTCTTTTTGAAATCCTTTGCCAACCAGGAAATCAACTAATGTTTCCTGGCCAACGTTGAATTCTTTGGCGGCCGCTAATACTCTTGGAAGTTTTAATTCTGCCATTAAGTGTTTTATAAATTTCTAATTCTTGCCATCTGGTAAAAATTAAAAAGTCAAAATTAAAAATTAAAAAAATCAAACCCGTAAATACTTTACGATCACGAGGGGATCTTTTTAATTTTTTACTTTTTAATTTCTAATTACCGTTATTCTTTTTCAAACTCAGCCTGCAGAACCTTTCTCACATCCGCAATCGTTTCTTTTTCAAGATCGGTGCGTCGTTCGAGTTCTTCGGCTGTGAGGTTGAGGACGCTGCGGGCTGTGTCACAACCAACGCGTTTCAGTTCCTCGATCACCCATGTTTCGATCTCATCGCTGAATTCTTCAAGATCCACGTCAAATTCTTCCACTCCTGCTTCAGAATCGCGGTAAACATCGAGCTCAAAACCCGTCAGTTCACACGCCAGTTTGATGTTAACACCGCGGCGTCCGATTGCGAGGGACACCTGGTCTGGCTGCAGGTAAACACTTGCGTGTTTTTTATCATTATCCAGGTCCATGCTGGTGATCTTAGCCGGAGTCAGTGAGCGTTGAATGAGCAGCTGGATATTGCTTGTCCAGTTGATCACGTCGATATTTTCATTTTTCAGTTCGCGAACGATGCCATGGATCCTGCTTCCTTTCATACCCACGCAGGCACCCACCGGGTCGATCCTGTCGTCATATGATTCCACCGCCACTTTCGCTCTTTCACCCGGATCGCGTACGATCTTTTTGATCACGATAAGGCCGTCAAAAATTTCGGGCACTTCTATCTCCAATAATTTAGCCAGAAACTCAGGTGCGGTGCGGGACAGGATAATAACAGGGTTGTTATTCTTCATGTCTACCTTTTTCACCACAGCCCGGATGTTTTCGCCTTTTTTGAAGTAATCCTGAGGGATCTGTTCGCTTTTAGGGAGGATCAGCTCATTGCTTTCTTCGTCCAGCAGGAGGATCTCTTTTTTCCAGACCTGGTAAACTTCAGCGCTGATGATCTCTCCGATCTTATCACCATATTTTTTAGCCAGTACGTTCTTTTTCAGGTCACTGATGCGGCTGGCCAGTGTTTGTTTGGCTGCCAGGATCGCTCTTCTTCCGAAGTCGTACAGGTCAATTTCCTGGAATAATTCCTCACCTACTTCAAAGTCAGGTTCTATTTTGGTAGCTTCTGAGTACGCAACCTGGGCCAGCGGATCTTCAACCTGCCCATCTTCAACGATCACCCGGTGACGCACGATCTCAAGGTCACCCTTCTCAGCATTCACGATAACATCAAAGTTCTCATCACTGCCATACTTTTTGCGAAGCAGGGTTTTGAAAACGTCCTCCACCACTTTCATCATCGTGGGACGGTCAATGTTTTCCGCATCCTTAAACTCCTGGAATGCTTCTATAAGATTGATACTTGCCATAGAACTGAGTTTGTAATTCGCTGCTCACCATTGCTGGCTTCGCTCGCGGTTAAATTTGAATTTTGAACTTTCTCGTTTTGTTTAAAATTTGATTTGAACTTTTGTTGCCTTGATCGTCGAAAAAGGAATGGCATGCTGAACCAGCT
This sequence comes from Terrimonas ginsenosidimutans, assembly GCF_022012415.1. GTDB lineage: Bacteria > Bacteroidota > Bacteroidia > Chitinophagales > Chitinophagaceae > Terrimonas_A > Terrimonas_A ginsenosidimutans. The sequence goes on along the minus strand of NZ_JAKLTR010000011.1, from coordinate 150,958 downwards.
CTTTTTTCTTGCCTTTCCCTGTTTCTTCTTCAATGACAATTTCTTCGTCCGAAGTGCTGATCAGCTTTCCTTCTTTTTTTGAACCATCTATTAACACCACCTCCACGAATCGTCCGATATTCTTTACATACTGGCGGTGCTTTTTCAGCGGCTCATCCAGTCCCGGTGATGATACTTCCAGTGAAAAATCCCCTCCCGGAAAGACACTTTCCTCTTCCAGTTGCTTATATAAAGCCCGGTTGATCTGGATCAGCCGGTCAATACTCATCCCCAGGTCCGAATCCAGGAAGATCTTCACATTATTCGTCGGCTTGATCCTGATCTCCACTAGAAAAACATCTTTCTCTTCCGCGATCAGGGCATTTGTTTTTTGTTCAAGTATTGATATGTATGCGTCTGTGCTCATAGTATCGTTGACCGTTGTCCGTTGACCGTTGTCCGCTTTTAACTCCCGGGAGTTGTCTGCCCGGACAACGGTCAACGGACAACGGTCAACGATTATGAAAATAGAAGAAGGGAACGACTCCGTTCCCTTCTTACTTCGCTTTTTCCGATGCAAAAGTAAGGGATTAGTAGTATTCATTCCAAAACTTATACTTTTCGCCGGTAACGGAGGGTTGTTTACCGGATATTGACCGGCCTTTAACGAAGTATTAAGGCTATGGCCGGGCAGATAATTGATAGTGTTGTAGCTTTGTCGGCACAATGAAATATGTACTCTACTTTTTGTTGGCCTGGTTTCTTTACAACTTTATCTTCAAGTTCGTGATACCGGTATATCGTGCAAGCCGGCAGATGAAAAAACAATTCAGACAGATGCAGGAGAATATGCAACAGCATGTGAACCAGCAACAGGCAAATAACGGCTATCAACCCCAGCAGCCAGCCAGCTCTGCAAAACCCAAATCTTCTGGTGATTATATTGATTTTGAAGAGATTAAGTAATCAGCGTAAATAAGGCGATCATCATCCATCTATACAACAAGGCGCAAACCTGGCAGGCATTGGTGTGCCTGGTACCATAGCACTCAGCACAGGAACAGGTTGGAAAAGTCAGAACCTGGCCCTTTTTATCAAAAACAGGTTCCAGACCCGCCAGTCCCACCCGGGAAGACACGAACTGACCCGCTTTGATAAGATTGGCGCCTTTCCGTGATCATACGGCTATATTTGTTGCAGACTAAACACAGCCACATGCTTTACCGGGAGGAACAGCGATTACGCAACAATTTTCTATGGATCATCGCCGCGGTGATCTTCGTCCTTCTGGGCCTGGGCCTCTGGGCCAATAAAGCCAATGGCAGCCTGGTGACGATGTACGTGACGAGCATCCTGATCGTAGTTGCGGTGTTAGGGCTCGCAGCGTCGCTGAAACTGGTGGTAACCGTTCAGGAGACGGGGATCGGGATCGTGCTTCGCTGGCTACAGTCCAAACCCGTGATGATCAAATGGGAGGATATCGCTTCTATTTCCCGGGAACAGGTAAACCCGGTAAAAGACTTTGGAGGCTGGGGTTTGAGGTATAACAAACGGGCTACGGGGTATATTTTCAGAGGCCGCGAAGGCGTAAGGGTCCGCTTGAAAAGCGGGCGGGAATTTGTGATCACCACAGATAATGGCGAGGCATTAATCGATGCGGTAAGATCGGTTCACCATGAATTGGTGATGTGATCAGCCTGATCGGCGCAGGGCTCCGCAGAATAGAGGCTTAGGGAATACAGGAACTTTCAAGCATCCTGGCGGCCTTACTTAAAACCATCCGAAGGAGTGCCGGCTATCAAGACTCTATATCAAGTGAAAGAATGATCTCCCCATCAGCACTCTGATGGATGCGTATACGGGAAAGAACAAGATCACTCAGATCGTGTCCCCAGATCCCAAAATCTCCATTCGTCTCATTGCGGTTATACAAACCTCTCCTTTGTTTCGGCGGAATAGTTTTTACAGAAGCAGATCGTTCTTCGGTTTTGTAGATCTTGTGATACTGGTCGCTGATCAGCTGAACCAACTGCCCTTTTGTAAACGCACCATTGGATTTTAGCGTAAAAATAAACTCGTCTTTAAGCGGATACTCTATGGCTACCCGTATTTCCGGGGCAGAGATCAGCAGTTCCCCCGCATCCGGCAATCTGGCCAGATCCGGCCCGGGGTTCTCCAGGCTGATCCATTGCTGATAACCATTTTCGAAAGAAGTGTCTGGGATAGAAAACTCCACTACACCCATGATCTTCCCCAGATGGTCATATTCGTGGCTTACAGCCTCACCTTCCTTTGCTTCCAGGAATTTTCCATAGGCGGCGGAGGCAATGGAATCTGTCTCTACCGGAGGTTCTTTCTTCCGAGAGTTACTGTCTGCGCAGCGTGAAAACAGCATAACCAGGCAAACCAACAGCAAAATGGATCTCATCGAACGTAATTGATGGTGTTTACTAAAAGATATTATTACGGCCGTGCGAGGTACAGCCCATGACCCGCGCTCACTGCGGTCAGTCCGGTTTGCAGCAAAGGCCGTTAATAATGTGACTAAGATTTTGGAACAGGCCATTGGTCAGGGGGACGGTGCTGTTGTGGTTTCGAGCTTTTCCTTTAACTCAAGGATCGCTTTATTACCTGGCACCAATTTTTGCGCATGCCGGATCCATTTTAGTGCATCGGCTCTTCCAGGATCCGTCACATCAAGATTCTCAGCAAACATTTTCGCGAGGTCATAAAGTTTTGTAGACACTTCCCCGGAATAAATATGCCGGAGATACTTTTGATCTTCCTGGAAGCCTACTACTTTGGTGCTATCCTTTTCACCTGTGAGATAAGGTTTCATGATCGCCCGGAACTCCCGATCATCACGTTGAAAAAGGGAATCCACGGGGATCAGCAATAATGGTTTTGCGCTGGCATAGCCGATCTTCCTGAACTGCTCAAGATCCTTTACTGCTGCATAGTACATCATCCGGAGGTTATCCATGGCCTCTGTGTGTTTCTTTGTAACATCGGGTCTCAGGAGATCCATATAAGCGACCAGTTGTTGCATCTCTGGCATGCGTCCAGCTTTCCAGGCTTCACCTGCGGCGTTATGGATGATACGTGAGTAGATCCTGCCTGCGAGCTTTTGCTGCTCTTCCTTACTAAGGTTTTTATACGCTTTCAGCAAAAAAGGCAATCCTTTGAACCGGATCGATCCGGCATTCTCACCAAGAAAGATCAACGCTGCTGGCTCTGACAATTGCTTTATTGACGCACTTTCGAAATAGGCATTCAGCACAGGAGTATTATCGAGTTTTAGTTCCGTCATTTTTGTGATATAGCGCCGAAGGAAAGCAGCCTCCCTGTTGCCCTCATTGAATTCCTTTTCATATACGCTGACCGGGTTTTCTGTACCAACTAGGGAGATGGCGCGGTCTGCCTGCGCAACGAAGGGCGCGCTATCAAAATATCCTTCCACCCTATGGACCGGGTAACCCTGTGAATCGAGAAAAAGATAGGTCGGATAGGCTTTCACATTGAATTGCCCTGCCAGTTGTATGCCTTCTCCTTTTTCAGCATCTATCTTATAATTGATAAATGCTGCATTGTACTTATCCCCCACTTCCTTAACCGTAAATACAAATTTGTCCATCTGCTTACAGGGCGCACACCAGGAAGTGTATACATCGAGGAAAATCGGTTTGTTTTGCTTTTTTGCTTCCTGCAATACTTCCTGCCAGGAGCCTTTAAAAAAGGTCAGGCTATCATTTGCCTTTACAATTGAAGAAAGAAAGAGGGCAAGAATACAGATCAGTGAACGCATGACGTGTGTTTGTATGATGAGTAATGCTGAAGATGTCTCGTCAATGCCAGAGTTGAGCCCTGAAGTTACTCAAATAGTAAATTACCCGATCAAAAGATCTGTATCCCTTTCCAGAATAATAGTCAGTGATATTGATGCCCCGTCTGCGTAATCAGCGGAAACATTCCGGGTTAATCCGGAGAAAAAACAGTGAAGCAATCCTTTATTTTTGATGTAAGGTTTGAAGAACGAAAACTAACTGCTGAACCCTTTCTCCAAAAGAAAGGGTTTTCTTTTTTGATAGGCGGGTATGATGATCCTGTACATGCGGGCCGTCGTTTTTAGTTCCGTTCAATTGGAAATCGTATTACCATCATCCTGATCTTTGATCTATCGTCGTAAGGTCAAGTCCCGCGTTTTCCAGGATGGCTGTACCTGTGTTCAATGGCAGGCCTAAGGCCATGCTTACTTCAACTCCATAGGGTTATATTTAACTACTTTTCTGATACTATTATCTTCGGGAGAATCGAGATTCCGGACATTAACGACTGTACCGGGTAATTGTCCCTCTGCAACCGCCGCGGGGTCTTTCGCAAACATGCCGGCCACTTTACTGTACTCCTTTGGCTTCACCTGTATGCTTCGATCAGCATTCATAAAGGGTTTCAGTAATTCTTCCGGATCTTCATTTTTCGTTATTTCCTTACACTCAAACGAAATCTCATTTTTTGTATCGCGGGCACTAAGGATCAATCCTGGCAAACCATGCAACTTCCAGGGGCCAAAAGCATCCGGAAGATCGGTTGTGAACCATGCCTCAAATGTTCTGCCACCGTAATCACCTACTGCTTTTTGGCAGGTGTAGCCGCAGATCTCCTTCTTATCGCTACTCAGCTTCCAGTTGATAACGGGTAGTGAGACCGTAAAATGAAAATTTTTAAACCCGACCCTGCCTGCGGTTTGAATAGTTGATTTATTTCTGTCAATAAAGATCTCTTCATTGATCAGCGCACCTGCGTTAGTCACATTAAGGAGTGGTCCGCCAACAGCGACCACTGCAGGTCCGGGGATCGCCGCCGTATTTGCCTTCTCTTGCCTTTGTTTATTAAGCTTTATGACTGCGGGGCTATTGCGGTTAAAAAGATCACGGGTGGTATAGCGACTGGTTTGTTTGCCCACTGACAGGATCATTTCCGCTTTGTAGCGGTTCACTGTATCAGCCAGATCCCTGACATAGGAGAAATCGTACATCACATTCAACACCAGGATTTCCTGAGACCGGAGATCCAGGTACTGAAGGAGAATAAAAACAACGATCGTAAACTTTTTCATTCTTTGTTATTTTTAGTCAGGGCAAACATTTCCTGATGATCTTTTATCGGCCCAGCACAGAAAAACTAACTCCTTTTGTTTGAGGGTTCAGCGTGTAAAGGATTTTATCATCCGATGTAACCGCCAGACCGATGATGTCATTCTTCAACCTGATTCGTTTAACAGGATGTCCGTCCCAGTCAAACACGAAAATTGTATTGCTGTAAAATCTACGTGGCGACCTTACATTGTATCCGGAAAATAGCAGGTAGATGAATTTCCCGGTAACACAACCTCTGAGAAAGCCGTATCTCGAATCCTGGCCGATGGTGGCTACCGTTACCCCGGTATTGTCTTCAAAAGGGACAAGTTGAGGGGAGAAGCCTTCCGGCCCACTGATCCTTTTTTGTGTTCCGCTTTCAAGATCCACCAGCTCAAACTGATCAGCATATCGGGTAACCAATGCCAGTTTCTTCTTATCCGGTCTTAGCAGCATAAAACTTTCATAGGACATTTTACTGATCCTCGACGAACCTATAAGAGAGTCTTTTTCGTAAGACAACAGTTTTTTATTACGGGTGCTGTCTGAAAAATTTATACGTACAAGTTTTTCATCTGTATCATAATTCCCGCTAAGTAATCCCTCACTCCGGTTCAAAAGCACGGCGTCATAAAAAAAGACCTGCGGCGTGATGCGATACTCTGAATACCACTCCACCCCTTTTTTCCCATGCAGTATCGTATCTAAATTGGCTGCGATAAAACCATTTTTGGCGACGTCGAACACCCATACCAAACTGTCTGAAATATCAAAGGACATGAAGGATAGTGTTCCTCCTTTTTTGCTGCTTGCAGGTAAAATGTTATTGATTGCGTTTCTCCTGCCGATGTCAAACACGCGCACATGATGAGTTTCCCGGTTCAGGTTATTTGAGATCAACAAGAGTGAATCTTTGTAAATCCTCATCGCTTCAGGTGTACCCAATTCTGTGTAAAGCAGCTTCTGTTCGGTTGCATTTACCTCCGGCAGGTTTGTAAAATCTGTGCGGCTTACAGGATTGCCACGCATGGCAGCGCAACTGTATAAAACAATCGGAATAACGAGGAGGAATAAAAGATCACCCGGTTTTTTCATAAACACTTTTAAAGAAGAGATATTTTCAGTGGCGGTTCAACCACGTTCAGGGTATTGACCGGCCAATTGGCCAAACCTCCGTTCCTTAATAATTCCGCCCGGTAGAGAGTTCTGCCAGTCTAATTTACAAGTTTTTCATCTTGAGAAACGATTTAGGTTAGCCGGATATCCGTTGACCGTTCACCGTTGTCCGTTCACCGTTGACCGTTGACCGTTGACCGGAGGAAGGGGCATCTTGATTACATATAATGAATATACTAAGATCAATTGTATACGAAGACGCAATTCTATTCCACCTCGCTTGGATTCCGGACAACGGTGAACGGACAACGGACAACGGTGAACGGTCATCGGTCATCGAGCTAGTGTAGGAAGATCTCTTAAACGCCATTGCTTGTAATGGCAGGCTTGAAGATGCTTCTTCTGTGCAAATCCATTGAGATCCCTTCTGATCGATTAAGCAAAGAGAACACCTTTATTCAATGCAGGCTTTTACATCTCCGGAGCTCAATGCTTATGCAGCAGCGCTATGATTTTGGAAATGCTGGTTGAAAATGTAAGTGGATCAGGAACAAAGGTTGGGGGATGGCAATGGATCATGTTGAAAAGTTAGGGGATGGTCTGCAAAATGGCTTGGGTTGAAATGTTCCGGATGAGCATCGCTCGCATAAACTTCTGCCGGCCCTTCCATCGTTGCGAAGCGGAGGAGGGAACCTGGGCCAGTCGCCCAAAAGATTTATCGCCCTCAACGTGTCAGCTTGTCACCATTTTTCACTGCTTAAAATCCCGTCAAACTTTGGACGGCCAAAGGACGACCAAGAGACGGACTAACGACGACTAACAAGCATTGCAAAAACACGTGGAATTTGACCCTGGATGATTATCATTAGGCAACGCATCAACTGGCTTCGTGTGCCAGAATGTCGTATCTAAGGAGCATATATCGTTTCCTGGCGTGCTCACGTTTTTGTGGCCGATCAGACAGCTATCGCTTAAAAACCTGGGACCGAAGCAAAGCAAAAACTTTAAACTTTTAAACCACTAAACATTTAAACAACCATCCCACAACTTTTACGCTTCATCCATGCAAGTGCGGGCAGTATTTTTTGCGTGCAAATGGCGTGAAAATGAAAATCCGTTGCAGCAGTAACGCTACAACGGATTGATCTTCAAGTGGATCCTGCCGGGCTCGAACCAGCGACCCTCTGATTATGAGTCAGATGCTCTAACCGACTGAGCTAAGGATCCGGGCTGTTTAAACAGCAATATCTTGTATTTTTGACTGGTCATCCGACATCGCGAAATGCCTGTTTACCAGCCATGGAGGCGCAAAAGTAGCAAATTAAATTTATTCCTTGCTTCTTAACCTATCTTTAACCGAAAGAAAAATATATTTGCGACCTTAAACTGATTTATGAAGAAAGTTGTTCTGTATGCTGTTAGTTGTTTGTTGATCACCTCTTTAGTTGCACAGGAAACACCAGAACCCCCAAAAAAGGAAAAGAAGAAAAAAGAACCTATCAATCTTGCCGGCCGCGCGAATGACCACTTTATGCTGCAGCTTGGCTACACAGGTTGGTCCGGAAAACCGGATACCATTAGCACAAGTGGCTGGTCAAAAGCCTTTAACGTCTACTTCATGTTCGATTTCCCGTTCAAAACAAACCCTAAGCTGAGCATGGCTTTCGGACCGGGGATCTCGTCTGATCATATCAAATTCTCAAAAACTTATGTAGGGATCAAAGAAACCACACCAACCCTGCAATTCAGGAACGTGGCTGATACCAACCACTTTAATAAAGTAAAACTGAATACGACCTACCTCGAGGCTCCGATCGAATTCCGCTACACGGCTAACCCGGAGAACAGCGACAAAAGCTTCAAATGGGCTATTGGCGTGAAAGTGGGAACGATGATCGACGCACACACAAGAAATAAAGACCTGAAAGATAAAAATGGCAATACGATCAATAACTACAAACTGAAAGAGTCCAGCAAAAGATATTTTAACAGCACCCGCCTTTCCGGTATGGCGCGCATTGGGATCGGACATTTCAGCCTGTTTGGCAGCTACCAGATCACTTCTCTCTTCAAGGAAGGCGTAGCCGCGGAGATCAGACCATGGTCGATCGGGCTTACACTGAGCGGACTGTAATAAACTAAAAGTCAAAATTAAAAAGTCAAAAAGTGAAGCCGGTACGGTTTTTACTTTTTGACTTTTTAATTTTGCAGAACGGATGATCCTGCGGATCATCTCTTAACTTACAGCTTTAGTCCGTTTGGATAAAGCAAAAAGCCCGCAGAGCCGGGCAGGATAAACACAGAATGTTAGAAAAGAAGAATATACTTAACGAAGAAAAGGCTGTGCTGGTTGGACTTGTTCATAAAGACCAGACAGAACCGCAGGTGCAGGAATACCTCGACGAACTGGCGTTTTTGGCTGAAACAGCCGGAGCTACAACCCTTAAACGGTTTACCCAAAAGCTGCAGCACCCGGATAGCAAGACATTTGTAGGGAAAGGAAAGCTTGAGGAGATCAGACTCTATATCCAGGGAAAAGACATTGGCATCGTGATCTTTGATGATGAACTGTCAGGCGCCCAGATCAACAATATCGAAAAAGCGATCGGTGTAAAAACAATTGACAGGTCGGATCTGATCCTGGACATCTTCGCCCGCAGGGCTAAAACAGCACAGGCGAAAGCACAGGTGGAACTGGCGCAGTACCAGTACATCCTTCCACGACTTCGCGGTATGTGGAAACACCTGGAGCGTCTCGGAGGCGGTATCGGTACAAGAGGCCCGGGGGAAACAGAGATCGAAACGGACCGTCGTATCGTTCGCGACAAGATATCCCTGCTCCGCAAAAGACTGGCCGAGATCGATAAGCAGGCTTTTACGCAAAGAAAAGACAGGGGCGAATTCATCCGGGTGGCACTTGTTGGTTATACCAATGTCGGCAAATCAACTTTGATGACGCTACTCAGTAAAAGTGATGTGTTTGCAGAAAACAAACTCTTTGCAACGCTCGATACCACTACACGTAAAGTTGTATTCGAGACCACGCCATTCCTGCTCAGTGACACGGTTGGATTCATCCGTAAACTTCCTCACCATCTTGTGGAAAGCTTCAAAAGCACCCTGGATGAAGTGAGAGAAGCGGATATCCTGCTGCACGTTGTAGACACCTCACACCCTGCGTACGAAGACCAGCTCGGAGTTGTGAACAAAACATTGCAGGAGATCGGTGCAGCGGAAAAACCAACCATTACCATCTTCAATAAAATGGATCTCTATGAGGAGAAAACATTTGATGAATGGCTGGAAGAAAGCACAAAGAAAGAGATCCTGGAAGATCTGCGCGACAGATGGAATAATGAAACAGGCGGCAATGCGATCTTTGTATCAGCTATCGAAAAACGGAATCTTGATAAACTGAGAGAAGCCATACTGGGTAAGGTACGTGATATGTATAAGGTGCGTTATCCTTATAAGAGTGAGTTCCTGTATTAGCGGCTGATGGCAGATGGCCGATCTTGCTATCAGACGGTCAGCAGGAATTCAGAATCACCCGCTGAATGATCGGCCCCGAAGTTCAACAGCCCTCTGTCATCGAACAATAATAAAAGCGCACCAAATTCCAACCAGGTATGTCGGAAAAAAAATACCGCTGGCATAAGATCGCTGATCATATCAACGAGATCAACTTCGGATCCAATAATATCACGGAAACCGAAGCTGGTGGTAAAGCTATGTGCATTGCCCAACACAATGAACAGGTATTCGCTTTTGCACGTAAATGCCCGCATGCCGGGGGCTGGATGAGTGATGGATTCATTGATGCATCAGGTAATGTTGTTTGCCCGCTGCACCGCTATAAGTTTGATCTGAAGAACGGGCGAAATGTTACAGGTGAAGGTTATTACCTCAAGAACTGGCCTGTTGAAATAAGAGCAGATGGCGTGTATGTGGGAATTGAAGAAAGCAAACTCTTCGGTCTGTTTTAAATGAACACGAATAAGCTGTTTATTGATTCGAAAATCAGAGGGAACTAACCGCATTATCTATATTCTGGAGTCAATAAAAACCAACTAAGCAAAAAACTCAAAGGTTACTGCCAGTAACAGCCGGTTTGAAACCATCCCGCCATCCCGGAGCTGGCTTAACGACCTATCAACCGCCAGCTTTCAAGACCCGGAACTTCCCATCTTTACAATTGCATTAACAGGCGCATGAAGCGCGCTTCTGTATTTTGTCGGCAAATCAAAACCAACCATGCAAAAAATCCCGGGTGCAATTGCCCTGATGTTTCTGCTAGGCTGCACCGGAAAGAAATCAGGGAACCCTGAAGCCTTTATACCCGGATTCAAAACGATCCACACAAGCGATACCACGAGGATCTACAAGCACGGCACCAGTGTCACTGATCAGCTCCATTACCGGCCATTGGATCTCGACATCTGGTATCCTGCAGATAGCTCGACGAATGATACGGATCTTCCTGTTGATCAATAATTATTGATGAGCGACGAAGTAGACTGATCAGGATCGTTTTACTGTTGAAGTCTCTGATAGTGATCGGACAAGATCTGCGTAAGCAATGGCCGGTAATATTTCCAGAAGAAGCTTTTTCTTTCCATCGGATCTGACTCATCGAAGAACAGGAATTTAAAGAAGGAAATGCCCTTAAAGTATGATGCCAGCATAGACACAGGATTATCGCAGAAATCAGCACAGAAATAATAGAACTGATAGTCGTTTGTTTTTTTGTGCTGCAGCACTGCCGGGAAGATAGCCGGAATGCTGTGTTTATTTAAGAGCGCTGAGCCGGCCTTATTGGGATCAAGGTAGAAGCGCGCTACCGTTTCATTGATCGTTGTATCTGGAGATATAACATCAAACCAAAAGCTGTATTTGATCTTTTCCGGAAGACCATATTCATTTTGTGCCGCTTTGGTAGTGATAATATGTGGCAACGGGTTCTGTAGATGGGTATCTTCTTCCAGGATCACCACTTCATCTTTATCGCTGACGAACGCGACTCCTGGCTTGGTAAATGGCCATCGATGGCCGTTTTGCGCAAGATAATTATTGATCAGCCACCGGGGCAACTCGCGGTTGAGTGCTGTATCAAAGGTTTCAAAATAACGACCGATCCAGCCACTCCATTTCATCCCGAACATATTCTCAAACTGTTGCCTGATCTCTGGTGATGTAGGTGAACCAATGCTGTTAAATTCAGTGATGATCAGCTTCTTCTTCTCTTTCATCTTCGCCAGCATTTGAATATCCTGCTGACTCATTCCTCCATAAACAATTCCTGATCGCTCAGTTACGTTTTTCTGTGCATACCATTCATTGCTGAACACACCATAGGTATCTGTAAAATAAGCGGCGCTGCAATCGTTGCTTAACTGTTCCAGCTGCTGCGGAGAAAAACGTTCAAGACCTTTCAAGCGGAATGCTTCATTCTGCAAAGGGAAGAAGCCGAAGTAATCACGCGACACCTGATAAGGCTCACGGGAAGTTTTCGTGAACCGCTCATGGTTTAATACCCAGTTTAAAGAAACGTGTTCCTGGCCACTGGTAGTTATCTCCGTCTTATCTACAATCGCCAGGACCATTTTCTTTTTTGGTGTGAACAGCCAGGCCAGCCACATCCAGAGCGGCAAAAGCACGATCAGCAACACCAGCATTAATATGATTCGTCTTTTCACAATAGGATTTTTAAAATCTTCTTTGATAGCCGACACTGCCTGTGATCTGATTATCCCTGGTTTTGGGAAGATACTCCACATTGGCATAACCGATATCGAAGGTGAAAATATTGAGTTTCTTATGGCTGAAACGATAGCCTGCACTTGCCCGGCGTGTAGTCAGCTTATAACTACTGTTGAGCAGGTTTGACTGGGTTCTGTCGTCGGGCGAGATACCAGACGCAACAGATGCAGAAATAAAATGATCAGCCCCGCCCAGATAATATCTTGTGGTGAGAGAATACGATTGTGAGATCCGATGATTGGATGGAGTAATGTATGCCCGCAGATTGAACCACCAGCTCTTATAATATTTGCCGATAGAACCTGTATAGATCCAGGTGTCGCTATCAAAGTTAAGATAACGGAAACCCGCGTCCGCTTCAAAAGAACGGGGAAGACTTGCATACAAGGAAAACCCTCCGCGATATTTCGGGAACAACGGCATGTCCGGAGAATAACCAAAGTTCACATACGCATACAGGTTTCTTGCGATGGACGGATAGCCATCCACTTCAAACTGCCATCCGCCCTCACCAAAACGGTTGGTATGGTTGATCCGGCCCGTGAATGAACCGGCACTTGTTTGCCGGGTATAATCGACGCTGACCAGGTGCCAGGGATCATCAAACTGCTTTGAGAAATGTGTGTAGTCGTACGATACACCGATCTTATTTGCCGAGCGGAAATCTTTGATCTTGAAGGCAAGATCCCTTGCGTCAGCATCGCTTTTGTTCAGGCTTAGCAATGTGTCTGTAAGTATAACGGCATCCCTGTATCTGCGCATCGCGGTCAGGCATTTTGCTTTTTGCATTAAAAGATCACGCGATCGGGGATGATGCACCAATCCGCCATCGCAATAAGAAATGCAGTCATCATACTTATCTGTGAAGAAAGCAACGCTTGCCGCTGCCACTGCAGCATCCTCATGCTGCGGATTGCCTTTTACCGCCTGATCAAGTGTTGAACGCGCACTATCCGTCTGGTCATTCCAGAAATAAAGTCTGCCAAGAAATACACGGATATCTGTGTAATCAGGACTTCCTTTCAATGCCTGCTGACAAAGCCTGATCGCTGCGGGATAGTTCTTTTGGTCAAAAGCAGTCTTTCTGGCCTGGACCAGTAACTCATCTGCGCCAGGTTCACTCTGTGCTGCAGCGATAACGGGCAGACACATCATTACGATAAATATTCTCTTAAGCCTCATAAGACTTTGTTTGTTTCAACATTAAATGGTCAGGCCGTAACTCCGGAACAGTTCACGGGAATTACGGATGATAGTTTTTCATTAACGAATCCGGTATAAGCTTTCCCTGTTGCTGCAACTGATCATTCTTTTGCCTGAACCGGTTAAACGCAGAAAGCAGGCCTTCTTTTACCGCTTCATCCACGATCTTTTCTTCGCCAAGCGAAGAGTTCAACCGGAACAGATCAGTCCCGTTCAAATGATAGTTGCCCATCACGAAATCTATCAGGTCTGTTTTTGTCTGCATCAGCGGTGTTGCGTGGATATTCCGGAAGCTCCGGGCCGTATCCAACCCGCTGCCCACCCAGGCGGATAATGACGGCGCATTCAGACCATAGTTCCTTTTAAGATAACCAATGACACTCGGTGTAATATCAAAATGGGAGGAGACCGATTGGAACCTGGCCGGCCGTTGTAACAGCGGCGAATAGATCAGCAAAGGCACGTGATATCGATCGATCTTCGATACCATCGGGATCTCCGGCATGCGGTGATCTCCGGTGATGATAAAGATCGTGTTATTGTAATTTGGCTTCTTACTGTAATCTTTTATAAAGCTCCTCAGGGCATCATCAGCATACATGACAGTTGAATACTGTTTGATGTATTTGTTATGTTCTTCCTGCTGAGCACTGCTTAACTGGAGAGTTGCCATCCTTTGCCTGGCCAGTTGTTCGTAATACGGCTGATCATTGATCAGGAACGGACTGTGCGTTGCAACAGTTAGTATGACCTGTAGTGATGGCCTGGTGTTATTTACGGTTTGTTCCAGGGAATAACGATACAACTCTTTATCTCCGTAACCCCAGGAGAAACCATTGTTGGCCGGCATCTGGGGATAGCCAGCGGGGAATGTCTTTCTGTCTTTGATCAGATCGATCGATTGCTTCTGCATAAAGATGTCCATGTTATCAAAAGAAGCATCGCCGGCATAAAAGAACGAGGTCTGATAGCCGTTCCTTTTCAAAATGCTGGCCAGGGAAAGATGTGGCGGCATGTTCTCCCGGTTCTCATTGAAGCCATTTTTCTCAAAAGGCAATGAACCGAGCACCGTGGGCAGCACTGCAAATGTGCGGCCGCCACCGCTCAGGAAGTTCTCCCAGTATAGCGATTGTTGCGACAAAGAATCAAGGAACGGTGTAAAGCTGCCGAGATAAGCGCCTTCATTGCTGAACGCCCGGCCCATTCCTTCAATGATGATCATTACGATATCGGGAGTTGCTGTGGCTGGTTTCAAGAACGGAGACAATACATCTGCGCTACTGTCCAGCCGGAGGAATGGATAGTTTGCTTCATCGGGGTAGTTGAACGAAACGGAGGTCCCGCTACCTGCGTCACCATAATCTCCTGTATAGGCATCGCTGTAAATATCAGTTTCGAAAGGGTCCGGAAAGAAATGCGTCCACGAAGATCTCAGGAAAAAATCAAGTTTATTCTCCGCAAGATCATTATCGTACTCTTTTTTGAAAGAAGGTTTCAGCGGATTGATCGCGAGGGAAACAATTCCCGTCAGTGCGATAAGCACTGCCGCGATAACGGCAATCTTATAACCGGGCCTGATCTTTTTACCGGTAAAATAGAATACCACCACTACACCGGCGATCAGCAGTAATATCAACGTGATCGTTTTCCAGTTAAGTCCTCCTGATGCGCCTATCGTTTGTTGGATATCCTGCAATGAGTACCCATAAAGGTCTGCACCCAGCAACACTGTTGTACTGCTGAAATACTGCAACAAAGCGAAGTAGCCAAATGTAAGAAGCAGGGCTATGATAAAGAAAACGATCCGTGCCGCCTGTATGGATGCGAGGCTGATCAGCAGAAATAAGACGAGCATCAGTAAGCCTGTACTGCCCAGGAAGAAAAGGTCTGTCAGTAATGCCCATCCTATAAACGCGGCGCCTGCGGGAAATTCATGGATGAACCCGTTCAACAGCCATTCGGCGATACGCATCAGGAGCAGCAGCAAGGCCCAGCCCGTGAATAAAGACACGAATACTGCCAGCGCTTTTTGTATGCGTACTATCAAATTGGATCTCACTTCATTCATATGCCTGTTTTATTTGGCTGCCGGTTTTTTCGCCCCCGCAAATCCCTGCCTGGTCATTTCTCCCCAGGACTTCTTGTTCCGTAACAGATCTATATTCCCTTTTACTGCCGACCACACAACGAATGGGTGAAACAGGAATGGTTCCAGAAAAGCGGTCAGGATCAGTCTAAATATGTCTTTATGCCTCTTGTATTGATTATAGGTCAGCACCTCCATCAGGATCGCGAAAGTAGAATACACAAATCCGAAACACAGAATGAACCCAAGTAAGGCAAAAAAGAACGGCCAGTCCAGCAGACCAAATGCGGCAAAGATCAACAGTGCAACAAAACCGCCAAACTCGATCAGTGGCGCAAGAAATTCAAAGAAGAACCAATACGGGTAGCTGATCATACCGAGTCGCCCGTATCTGGGGTTAAAGAACATCACCTTATGCAGCTTGAGGGTTTCGATCGTACCGCGGGTCCAGCGGTTCCGCTGACGGCCAAGTATCTTGTAAGTGGATGGGGCCTCTGTCCAGCATAGCGGATCCGGGATATAGGCCACTTTGTAGGGTATTTTTTGCTCTTCCATATAACGCCTCATCCTGACCACCAGCTCCATGTCTTCTCCCACCGTGTTATGATTGTACCCGCCGGCTTTGATCACGATCTCCCGGTCAAATGCGCCGAAGGCTCCAGAGATAAGGAGCAATCCGTTCAACCGGCTCCATGCCATCCTGCCCAGTAAAAACGCCCGGATGTATTCCAGCGTTTGTACACGCGGAAGGAATTTCTCCGGAAGATTTACTTTAACCACTTTGCCATCCCTGATCTCACATGAATTTGCAATTCTCACGACTCCCCCCGTCGCAATAACACGTTTATTTTTTTCTTCGAGGAAAGGCTTTACCAGCTTAAGCATGGCATCCTGCTCAAGTATGCAATCCACATCGATACAAACGATATAATCATTAGATGCCACATTAACGCCTACATTCAAGGCATCGGCCTTGCCGCCATTTTCTTTATCCACTACTACCAGCTTGCGGTAAACAGGATTTGTACTTTTATAGATCCCCCTAACTGGTTTTGTCAGAATGTGATTGATCACCAGCCTGGGAACCTCAACGAGTTCATAGGCATCGATCAGCTTCTGCAATGAGTCGTCCTTGCTGCCATCGTTTATCACGATCAACTCCATGTGATTGTAATGAATGCTCAGTAAAGAGCGCACATTTTCAATGATCGTTGCCCCTTCGTTATACGCCGGCGCAAGTATGCTGATCGAGGGTGTTTTTTCTGAAACGGCCAGTATGGAATAATCTGTAAAACTGCTTTTACGGATATAATGTCTTGTTTCGCCAATAGAATAGACGGCAATAAAGAGATAGAATCCCAGTAAGACCACAGAATAGATCAGTATTCCGTAAGTAAAAAAATCAACTACAACTTGTTGCCAGCTCATGCGTTTACCTCCTCTTCAAGTTGTGGAATTAAAATGTACCAGGGGTGCACTTCCATATCTACGCGTTGTCTTAACATAGCCATTCCGTAAGGGTGTGAATTCCTGATCGCCCTTGCAGCAGCGATCTTGAATACCGTTCTTGGATGCGCCAGAAACGGCCACAGCACGGCCAGGTCATTTTCTGAGCCTACTTCGCCCATTGCTTCAAGTACAACCAGCTGCACATCTTCCTCTTCTCTTAAAAGCTGTGTTGCCAGCAATGGTGCTGTCTGGGGTTGATTTATCGACCTGACGGCCTGCACCGCTTTCTTGCGGATCGAGGATTGTCCGTGCGCAAGGCAGAAAGCAACATCCCCATGCAGTTCAAGAATACGATAGCTTTCTACCAGGCGCAAAGCGAATTCTACCACACTGTCATTATCGGAATGAAGCCAATCGGGAATATGTTTAAAATCAGGTAAATGGTTTTCTGAGAGCTCATGTACCAGACAAAGCTGCTCCCACTCTGTCAACGGATAGGTGATCACATCCAGGAAGCGTAGTCCCTGAAAACCGGTCAGCTTTACCACTGCCACGCGTGCTTCACTTCTGATCAGTTCATTTCTATTGTTAGTGTGCCGGTAGATCTTAGCAATATGTTGCTTTTGTCCGAGATGTGAAAGCGTTTGAATAGAGCGGGATTTCACGTGCCATGCGCCTGACTTCAATTGAGAAAGTGTGATCTGATCCAGGCCTGCGGCTCGATAGAACGCGCTTATATTTTCTTTTGCTGCACCACTCATGCTTTTGGCAGCAGTTACCAGTTCTTTGATCAGCACGCCCCGGCCCTGTTCGTCCTCAGTCAATCCCTGTTGTTTCAACTGAGCGTGGATATCATATATCGTTTCCTGAAGTTCCTGTTCTCCCTCACAGATAGCCAGCATACTGATGTGTTCACTGTAAAGCAGGCGAAGCTGCATTTTACGCGCCGTGCGGCGGGCGCGGTAAAAAAGATAGAAAGCAATAAAACCCACCACCAATACGATGATGCTGATGAATAGATACATCAGTTCCACGAACTGGAAGGGGCCAACGGTATAGAGAAAATAATTAAGAGGAGACATAGGCCGGTCAACTGCTGGTTCTGAATAAACTTACCTGCGTTCCCACTGCATAATCATCATGCAGAGTGAGTAAGTTTTTTTACACGTATCGAAAGTTCATTTGGACTGAAAGGTTTCGTGATGTAGTCATCCGCTCCGAGATTGAAGGCTTCGAGCACCACGTTCTCCTGTCCCATCGCGCTGAGCACGATAATCGGGATCTTTCTTCCTTCGAGTGCGCGGACCTTTCCGATGATCTCCAGTCCCGAAGAATAAGGCATCATTATATCTGTAATGATCAGGTCGGGTAATTCTGCGTCGATCTGCTTCATGGCATCCAGCCCATTGTCTGTCACGATCACTTCGTGACCGTCTTTCTTAAGGCGAAGTTCGATCGTTTTCAGCATGATCGGTTCGTCTTCTGCTACCAGTATCTTCATAAGTTATTGTTTTCAGGTCGAATTTTAAATCGGTTTATTTTAGGATACGAAACGATCATAACATGCCGCTTACGCGCAATTCTTCTGTTTTCAATTCAGCCTCGATCATCGGCTTAACGAGTTGAAACTGCTCAGTCAGTTTTTTCAATATGTCCGAGATCTTGTTGGTATCGGCTTGCGCCTTCGCGTGTTGTTCAATATCGGCTGCCATTGCCAGCATCGAATTCATCTGCAAGATACCAAGACTGCTCTTCAGCTTATGGGATATTTTACTTACCATATCAAGGTTCTCGTATAAAAGACCTTCTTTGATCTCATCCAGCATTACTGGTGTGGTTTCAAGGAAGATCCTGAGCACTTCGCAGAAGTAATCGCTATCATCCATTTCATTCAGAAATGAAAGATTATAGGAATCGTTTTTATTATCTGTGATCGTGTTGGTCACCTGTGCCGGCGCATTTTCGTGTGCCGGATTCAGGAAGCGGTGTAAATGAAAGAACAATTCTGATGGTGCAAAAGGTTTTGTCAGATACTCATTCATTCCGACCTCGAAGCATTTAATTTTCTCATTTCTTAATGCACTAGCCGTCATCGCAATGATCGGCGTATCCAGTTTTAATTTCTGCCTGATATAACTCGATGTCTGAAATCCGTCCATCTCCGGCATGGAAAGGTCCATAATGATCAGGTCGAAGGATTCGCCATTCTCCAGCATTTCCACTGCAAGGGCACCATTACCCGCCAGTACCGGTACGATCTTCTCTTTTTGAAGGATATGCTGCATTACCTTTTGGTTGATCTCATTGTCCTCTACGACCAGTATACGTTTGCCGGCAAGCTTCTGGTTATCTGCTCCCGCTTCGGAGCCGATCTTCTGGACAGGCTCATCTGTCTCTCCAATTTCATACTTTACAGTAAAACGGAATACTGTTCCTTCATTCTCCGCACTGCTGACCATGATATTTCCGCCCTGCATCTCTACGAGCTTTTTTGTAATGGCAAGACCAAGTCCTGTACCACCAAACTTACGGGTAGTGGATGCGCTGGCCTGTTCGAATGCCTGAAAAATGCTTTCCAGTTTATCATCCGGAATGCCATCACCGGTATCAGCAACGGAAAACGAAAGTTCAGAGTCTTTGTCTGTAACAGATAACGGGAAAACCGTAAGTTGAATATATCCTCTGTGTGTAAATTTCAGCGCATTGCTGAAAAGATTATTCAGGATCTGCGTGAGCCTGTATGGATCACCTAACAAAGTGGCCGGCACGGCCGGGTCAAGCGACAGGATCAGCCGGATGCCTTTTTCCTTTGCGCGGAGCTGGAATGGTGCCAGTGTAGCGTCGAGTGTTTCCGAGATCCTGAACGGCATTTTTTCCAGCGACAGTTTACCTGATTTGATCTTCGACAGATCAAGTATATCGTTGATCAGGAAAAGGAGGTTATCGGAAGACTGTTTAATGATCTGTACAAATTCTTTCTGTTCGGCAGCGAGTTCGGTGCCCATCAGGATATTGGTCATCCCTATGATTCCGTTCATCGGCGTCCTGATCTCGTGGCTCATATTAGCAAGGAACTGCTCCTGCAATTGCTCAGCGGTTTCCGCTTTCTTTTTTGCTTCGATGAGCTTTTGCTGGTTGAGCACACGCTCCGTGAAATCCGTAGCGATCCCTCCAACTCCATATAATTTATCCTCCTTATCAAAAAGGGGAAATTTCATCAGGAGCAGGTTACGGACGCCCCTTTCACTGTCATAGATGGTTTCTTCCCGCTCGATCGATTGCTGCGTTTCGATCACTTGCCGATCCAGTTCCAGGTAATGCTCTGCCTGTTCGCGTGTGTCTATATCAAAATCTGTCTGACCGATCACCTCTTCATCCGTACGGTTGAACATCTCACGGAAGGAATGGTTTGTCAGCAGATAACGTCCCTGCAGGTCTTTTATAAAAACGATCAAAGGCGTATTGTCAAGAATGGACTGCAGCCGGAACTGGTATTCTTCATTCTCGGTCCTGATCTTTTCAAGGGCATTTTCAGCCAGCTTCTTCTCTGTAATATCGGTTGATGACACACACACGGCAATCACTTCCTGGTTTTCATCCTTCACGGGGAAGTAATTATTGTGAAACCATTTTTCCCCTTCTGCTGTGATGATGTTTGCCTGCACTTCAACGGACTCTCCGGTCATTACCCGATTGAACAGATCTTTAAACGCTTCTTTTCTTTCGGGAAGAACATATTCGAGGATGTTATCACCGAGGCTGGCGTCTTTGCCGGAGAATACTCTCAATACAGATCTCGCTGCTTCATTGAACATGATCATCATGTAATCGGGCCCGATCATATAAAAGCCTTCGTGTGTACTTGCAAGCATCGCTCTTACCTTTTGATCTGCCTGAACGGCGTCTCTTTCGCTGAGTTTGGCCCTTGTTATGTCGTGGGTGACGATGGCAGCACCGAAAATATCTCCGTTATTGTCGCGAACAGGGGAGTGACTGATCCGGACCCAGGTTCTGGTTCCAGCCACTATATAAGACGACTCATAGTCGACCACTTCGCCATTCCAAACGCGGCGGAGATTTGCTTTAGCGATCTCCTGTTCTTCTTTGAGCGTAAAATCGAGCAGGTTCATTCCTGGCTCGACTTTCCTGCCAGACAAAGCTTCCATATCGTTCTTTGCCTTTTTGTTCAGGATCATGAGTTCATAGCTCCGGTTCACCATGAAGAAGCCTTCGCGAGTATTGTCGAGGACTGTTCTTGCCAATTCTTCTGACTTCCGCCACTTTTCCTCTGCTTCCTTTTTGGAGTTGATATCTTTCACCACGCACTGGAAGCCATACGGCTGACCTGCTTCATTGTAGAGCAATACGGCATGTTGCTCCACCCATTTTCTTCTCCCGGTTTTGGTGATGATCGGAAATTCGAGATCGCTTTCTGTCCGGCGTTCAGCTACCTGTAGCCGGTATTGATCGCTAACACGTTCTACCCAGTCAGCCGCCACAAGGTTGGCGAAGCTAACGCCGGCAAGTTCGTCAACGGCATACCCGGTAAGTTCGAAACAGCGGGCGCTCACATAGGAGAACACTCCTTTCAGATCAGAAGTGAACAGGGTTACACCTGCGTCTTCAATAAGGCGGCGGTGCTTTTGTTCGCTTACGCGAATGTCTTCCTCTGCAACTTTTCTCGCTAGTATGTCCTTATTCAGTTTCCATAATGTGCCGAGTATAAAGATAAAAGTGAGTGCGGTACCGATAATGGTTGTTGCCAGGGCACGGTTCTTGGCTTCCGCGCTGGCGTCCGAACGCTGATGAAGTAATTGATGCTGCCTGGCCATGAACTGATCGAAGAGGGAGTTGATGGTAGTTGAGAGATGGCGTTCATCTCCATAGTACCCGATCTTTTCTTTTACGGAAGCGGTGATAGAGTCATGCTGAACCAGGAATTGCTGGAATTCCATTTTTTGCTGCAGTTCCAACTGAAGTTGACTCAGCCGTTTTTCCTGCGTATTGTCGCGCACCCGTTCCCGGGCTTCCTGCAGGAGCTGAATGGTTTTTGCGTGACTGGCCGTCAGTGCTTTTCGCCATTGTGAATCTCCGGTTGCAACATATCCGTGTGTCATGGACTCGCTTTCCGCAACGGTCGATTTCAGATTTTCTATGTATTTGATGATCTCGTATGTATGATTTACCAATGATTCGGTATTATGGCTTTCCGCCATATTGTCACTGATCATTTTTACAAACAGAGCTACGGTCAGTGCTGCAAAGATGAACACTAACAATACCCCACGCTGAACCCTGTATTTGTATATACGAATGGTTTTCACTGCCTTGTCATGATTGGAAACAAAACTCATTCTTAGTCGTGGAAGGGTATAAGCCCCCGTTTATTGGTAAAACAGGAATGCAATCCTGCTGTGCCGGGGTGCTGAATGGTGATAGCTTGCATGGCTTTTCAATGGATTGATATAAAAATATCTCAATTACAGGACTTAGTGAAATAGTTTCGGGGGTTTTTAGGAGGGAAGGGGGAGACAACGGACTACAAACGATTCCGAACAGAAACTTCTCATTATTTACACCCTGATTGAGTATGTACCGGAAGAGCTATTGTGCATCTTCAACCGTCCGCACTCCTACTTTCAATACCTGTAACTTCCGACGAAGCAGCACACCGTACCATCTTCTTCCGTGCTGTGTATCATCAGTTGGGATTGTTGTGATTCTGCGAGTTTTTTCGCTTGATAAAGGCCGGGAACAGTTGTGCCGGGGCCGTTAAGGAGATCGTTCATTTGTTCAGCATCGAGGCCTTTGCCGGTATCTGCGATGGAGAAAGCTATTTCAGCTTTATCCACCTGGATGTTCATGCCTGTAACGGTCAACTGGATATACCCTTTATAAGTGAAACGCATAGCATTGTCGATCACATTCCGGAGAATACCAGAGAGTTTTCTCGCGTCACCAGATAAGAAATTAGGAATAGACGGGTCGAGCGTGTATAGCAGGCGGATGTTTTTTTCCTCAGCTTCTACGTAATAGGGGTTCAGTATATCCTGTATGAGCGTTGAAAGTTCGAAGCCTGGCGATTCCTGACCGGGAGTTCTTGTGATTTCCGGTTGATTGGGGGTTGGAGGAACAGGCAGGATCCGGTAAGAAGACATTCCCCCGGGCATATAATTACCGGGTTGGCGATTGTACACCGGACCGGGTTGGTAATAATTAGCGTTTACGGCCTGCCCCATAAAATGATCATGACCGCGGTCAACGTTTAGTGTAAGTTGTTCCGGCAGACCCGCAGCCATCCATTCCGGCAGGAGATCTTCTTCCATCAACTCAGTCTCTTCGTCTGACGATCCTTTTTTCAGGCTTTTTTGCTGTTCGTCTATTTTCGCAGCGATATAATTAAAGTTCTGTTCTACTTCTTCCTTTGCCCAAAGCACCCGTACGATAGCGGTGCCTTCCTGCCGGCGAATGATCTGACCACTTCCTGCAATAGAAAATACACCAATGAATGCCCCCTGCTCACGAGAAAATATTTCATCGTCTTCCGTATCCGTATTATCCATTCTCGCAGCCGGACCGGTTCTTACCAGGTTGCGCAGGTGCCAGAGAGCACAAAGGATCAGCAGGTAAATAAATACAGCGGTGAATATGGTAATAAACCTTGCATGCATAGAGGCTGAATCATTTTCGGCGGCCTTCCGTTGCATCAGTAAAGCCTGCCGTTCTGTTGCAAGAAGTATCGGTAGGCGGATCTTTTCATCCAGGCGGCCATTTATCTGATGATAGCCGATCGCTTCGAGATATGCGGGTGAGATATTGTCCATTCTGAGCATATTTTCCTGGAAGGCGATTTTTTGCTCAATAGACTTTTTAATCAATGCGAATTTTTGCTGTTGCATTTGATCTGCTTCCAGTGAGGCAGTTTCTTTCAGCAGTTGCAACATTACGAGGCGGGAAGCAGGCAATTCTTTTTTCCATTGCTGATCCCCGGTAAGAAGAAAAGACTGAACAAGCGATTCGGTTTCGGATACCGCTGCGCGAAGTCCTTCAAGGTTCCGCATCACTTTATTTGCCTGCATTAACGCAATCCCGCCTTCTTCTTCTTTTTGGCTGTTATAGCTGATCGCTTTCAATAAACCGGCGAGACATACCAGGGTAAAAAGGCAAAGCAAGAGCAACCTGCTCCGTATCCTGCCTATATGTGATAAAGCTCTCATAATATAAACAGGGAAGAATAAAGTCGGTTGGAGGAAGAACAAATGCGAAAGAGACCAGGAGTCGGTCGTCCGTTGAAGGTTTCATGTACGGCGGTTAAGCCGCTGTCTTTAAATCGGGCTTGCATGGCTTTTCAGGATTGGATGCTTAAATATATATCAGCGAACTATATATCAGAAAGAGAAACCGGCAGAAAGTTCTAGGAATGAGGGATTTCCGTCAGCAGGGATCGTAGTTTTCCGAACATGGACAGGTCGGCAACATCTGTGGCAACCAGCAGGGCGGCGTTTCTTTGTAAAGAATGAGTGTTTGTGTAAACCGGTGGGTCTGGTTTTTGATACGAACGGATACCGGTCAATCAACTCTTCTTTCTGCCAGCATAATTGTTACCCGCAATACCGTACCGTCAGTCAGAGGGCCTGGCCCGGGCGAAGCGGTGTTTGAAGACGCTTAAAATCCGGGTAACGATCTGCATCCAGCACCAGTGACCTCTTAACGCTTCAATAGCATTAAGGTTACAATTTCTTTATATCTGCCGGGTACTTTTAGACATTCACCTAAAACCAGCTTATGCCTATCTTTCCGGCGAGCCAGCGCCCCTGGCTGATCTTTCTGTTAATACTGGCGATCGCAGTCAACTTCAGCGGACTATTCGTTACGCTTCTCGGTGCTGACGGGCCACTCTATGCGAGTATTTCCCGAACGATGGTGGAAAAGGGAAATTATATAGAACTTTACTCTCACGGCACCGACTGGCTGGATAAACCACATTTTCCGTTTTGGGTAACAGCTCTTTCTTTTGAGATCTTCGGATTTACTACCTGGGCATATAAATTACCGGCGATCATGTTTTTACTGATCGGCGTCTTCTATACTTTTCTCCTCGCGAAAAAACTATATGACGAGAAAACTGCTTATTGGGCTGCGATCATTTTGCTGACGGCTCAGCATATCATTCTGTCCAATACCGATGTTCGCGCGGAACCTTATCTCACCGGCCTGATCATTGGCAGCATCTACCATTTTTACAGGGCTTATACGGAAAAGAATCACCTGCAACTTGTATTGGGCGCATTGCTGGCGGGCTGTTCAGTGATGACAAAAGGCCCATTCGCTTTGATCCCGATCGCGGGCGCAATTGCAGGAGAACTGATCCTGAAAAAAAGCTGGAAACAATTGTTTCACCCGCGATGGCTGGTCGCCGGAATACTGATCTTATTATTTATCACTCCCGAATTGTATTGTCTTTGGTACCAGTTTGATTTGCACCCGGAGAAAGTAGTATTTGGAAGAACAGGAGTGTCCGGACTTCAGTTCTTCTTCTGGGATAGCCAGTTTGGCCGATTTTTTAACACCGGCCCGATCAAAGGGAAAGGCGACCCTTCGTTTTTCCTGCACACACTGATATGGGCTTTCCTGCCATGGTCTTTGCTGTTATATATCGCCATCGCAAAGGTTTGGATCAAAAACTGGAAAAGGCCACGGCTTTATGTGGAATGGATCACGTTCTCCGGAGCATTTCTCACCCTGCTGATTTTTTCATTGTCTAAATTCCAGTTACCACATTACAGCAATATCATTTTTCCACTACTCGCGATCTTTCTCTCCGGTTATCTGCAGCAGCTTCGGATGCCACGCGAATGGAATTTTGTCCGGATCACACAGACCGCAGTGATCGTTCTGCTGGTAGCCGCTCCACTTCTGTTACATTACTTTTTCCGTCCCACTACCCTCTCCTGGCCGATCTGGATCGTGCTGTTCCTTTTGCTTTGCTTACTGATCTTATTACCGAAGATTGGGCCGTTCTCGGGCAAGCCGATGCTATTCTATCGCACGGCGATCGCCGCCGTTATGGTGAACATTTACCTGAACAGTGTCGCCTATCCATCGATCATGCACTATCAGGCGGGAAGTGAAGCCGCTTTCTACAGCAATGCTCATTTCCCGAAAATGCCTGTGGTGCAGCTTCGCAAAGACTATTCTTATGCACTGACATTTTACCTCGATTCCCCGGTAATGACGATCGATAGCCTGGAACAGCTCGCTACTGTTCCTTATGACTCCTATCTACTGTATGCCTCGGAAATAGAAGCTGATAGTATCAGCGAGGTGCGGGATATTCCTGTGTCAAAAGAATTCGATTATTTTCCTGTAAGCAAACTCAACGGCAAATTCATCAACCATGAAACAAGGGATAGCGCACTGGGACAATTTTCGCTCGTTTTGATGAAGGAGCAGGACCATTTAGGAGAGTGACGGTATGTTGATGGCTGATGAATTTCGGATTGAAACTGTTCAGCTAGCCAAAAAAAATACCGGGAATGGCGGACAAAAATCCTCCAGCATATTAAAATGCGCAAAGCTTCTGAAGGCTTTGCGCATTTTATCAGTAATATTACAGTGCAAAAAAATACTGTTAGCACCAGGGCCGTCTTGCAGTCAATCATTATTCTTTATAACCAAGGGCCGCTATATTATTCCCCCAGATAATCGATGGTTCGAAATCTATCTGAAGAACTGATTCAAACGGGCCATCGGAAACGCGGTTCTGTAGTTTCAACGGCCTTCTTGTACTACCGGAAATATGAACGGCGGAGACATTGTAACGTCCTATGGGTACATCCACCAGCTTGCCGTAATTATCCGTACGCGGCTGACCGGGTCTCAGCTTCAGTGTTTGTCCCTGTGACCCGTCGATCAGTT
Source organism: Terrimonas ginsenosidimutans (assembly GCF_022012415.1). Lineage (GTDB taxonomy): Bacteria > Bacteroidota > Bacteroidia > Chitinophagales > Chitinophagaceae > Terrimonas_A > Terrimonas_A ginsenosidimutans. The sequence goes on along the minus strand of NZ_JAKLTR010000011.1, from coordinate 124,312 downwards.
TGCCAACAGGTGTCAAAGTGAGCTCGACATTTTCTGAGTCATACAGTTCGCTCATTACATCTTTATCGACAATGACAGTACCCCCGTAATACCCAAGGCCATCGGGATATGCTCCTGTGAGCTTGAAGGTAAAGTTGCGCACTGCGCCATTCGTTCCAAAAGGATCATCATTGTCCGGGTGCAACCGAAGCGTATATTTTTTGCCATTGTAGGTTTTCTCAATGTCTGCGGTTGCATGATAAGTGCCTGAAGAAGGAAGCTTAACTTTGTATGCTCCTTTTTCATCAGAAACAGCCGCAACATACGTGTTATAGAACAGCGTATTTTCAACAATCACTTTGACGCCGGGCCAGGGGCTGCCATCAGCATTGGTGATCTTACCACTGGCATAACCTTTCTGTGGTTCTTCACCACCCCCTGATCCTTTATCTTTCTTGCTGCAGGAAAGCAGCACAATGAACAGCAATATCTTCCCGGCTGATCTTAAACTTGTTTTCATGTTAGTACAAAATTTAGTGCGTGAAAGTAAAGTTTTCATCGCCGGAGTTTATCGTTGCAATGCTGAAGTGATGGATTGGAATGCTCAAGTGAAACGGGAGACGGATCATTTGAGATCGGCTTACAGGAATCGAGGTCTTTATTATTCAACACAACTAAATATCATTCTTATGCCTAATCGCGTTTATTGGCTCTACAGGTTTAACAGCTCGGCCAGACTGGGAATTATGGCTCGCCCCAGAGGAAATGAGTGGCTTACCGATGAAATCATTGATCTCAAAAAACAGAACGTGGATGTGGTCATTTCACTTTTGGAGTATCACGAAATTGTAGAACTTGGTCTGGCCCGCGAGGAATCACTTTGCAAAACTGCCGGCATTGACTTTATTAATTTCCCGATACGGGACAGATCAGTTCCCGATTCTTTACACAGCGTTTCTTCACTTGTTTCTTCGCTATCGGATCTTCTGCATAAAGGGAAAAATATTGTAATCCACTGCAGGATGGGTATCGGTCGTTCATCGATCATAGCGGGTGTACTTCTGCAAAAAGAAGGAAAGAGAACGGAAGACGTGATCGAATTTATCTCCCGCATTCGCGGTTTAAAAGTTCCGGATACGACGGAGCAGGTAAGATGGCTGAAAAATATGCATGGCGGGATCTGAAGATGATGCGTGGTATAGGGCAGATCTCAAAACCAGACAACTTAAAGCCCGGAAGTGTGTCCGGCTCCACTTTATTATGAAGACTTTCATCCCATTTTTCTGCAAGTCCGTCACTCTCCGGTGATCCGCATAAAAATAGTTTTAAACTTTGAAGACAATCGCTGAGACCGGCCTTCACATCGTCAGCAAAGAATAATGACAACTAAAAACTTATCCATATGACAATGTTTTTAAAACCGAAAGTCACCGGGATTTTATTGTCCCTTTGTCTTAGTCAAATAATTTTTGCTCAGCAAGGCGACTTTAGATCAGCCAGTGTCGATGGAAAAAAAATCTCCTATAAACTCTTCAATCCTGAAGGTAGAAAAGAGAACGATCCAATCCTCGTTTTTGAACATGGGATAGGCGGTGGAAGTTTTGAACAACTATTTCGTTTCTTGCCGAAGACAATTTCCGGAATTCAATATGACAGAAATGGTCTTGGGCAATCGGAAGCAGATACGAATATCACAACGGATGCCCAGGTTACGGAAAGATTGCATGAGCTTTTACATGCTTTGGACATTCAACCACCATACCTATTAGTCGGGCATTCAGTGGGGGGAGCATATATCAGATTGTTTACCGCGAGATTCCCCAAAGAAGTTTGCGGACTTGTTTTTATTGACCCAACGGATTTTATGTTGAGTTCGCAAGATGATGCAGCGGCAAAAAGACGTTCCGAAAGTCTGACAAGCTATCAACAGATCTGGACCTTAAATCTCCAAACAATGTCCCGGGAGGCAAACGTCCCGGAAGGCGTAAAGAATGACGCTAAAAGAGCTTTAAAAGCAAGTACACCCTCCTTTTTCCAGGAGTATCGGGATCTGCCGCTTTTGATCAATATACCGGCAACTGTAATTATTTCTTACAACAAACCAATCGAACCTTATGAAGAGGAAATGAATAAAACATTCAAACTTGGCATCAACATCAAACAGTGGTGGAGAGAGTATGATGAAATAAGAATAAAGAATTTTTCGGATTTGATCAGAGAAAATGATAATAGCAGGGTGGTCTTATTAACTAAATACAGTCATGGAGTTCATTTTCAGGATCCGCAATTGGTTGCCGCGCTGATTCTTGAAAACTATGATAAATGCAGCAAAAACCATTCAAATAAAATTCCTTAAAGCAAATCCGATAGTTGTCCTACCTTAAATTGGACTGCTCCTTATTTCAAAGTTTTTCAGATTTTCTCAGGCTGCGATTATTGGTTATTGCCGGGCTCAAATTCAACGATCCATTCAATACCGTATTTATCTCTAAAACAACCGAAGTATGAACCCCAGGGGCTATCGCCAATAGGCCCTTCAATTTGTCCTCCTACCGAAAGCCCATTAAATAATCTGTCTGCTTCTTCTTTAGTTTCTGCGCTTATTACAATTTTACTTCTGTTCTCATTTTCATTTGTTTTCCCAAAAATTTCAGGAACATCATTTGCCATCAACCTGCTACCCTTACCAATCGGTAATGCGATATGCATGATTTTATTTTCTTCATTTTCTGCTACCGGGAATTCCGGGCTTGCCAGGTCTTTGAAACGGACAATCTTTTCAAACTCTCCGCCAAAAACTGATTTGTAAAAGGCAAATGCTTCTTCGGCATTTCCATTGAAATTAATGTGAGGGTTGATTAGTGCCATAATGTTTATTTTTTAGGTTGTTAAATGGGTTTCATTCTTACTTGTTTTGAGGACCATTTTGAAAACGAAAATCATTTTTGCGATAAATCCGACAACACATTTTCCAAATTTTTCATTGACATTTTGAATCCTTCGGTGAAACCCATCTCAATCATTTTCTCCATCCGGGCAAGTGATTCGTTATAAATAGTAATACGCACGGTCGTCTTTCCATTCTCTTCACTAAAAGTGTAATCCCAGTCAGAACCCGGTAATTCAGGGTTTTCATCTTTGTCCGCAAAAGCATTCAACATTTTGAAATTGGTTTTGGGGCTGATAGAGGTGTATTTCTGAATTGCCCAACGCTCCTGTCCCTCGGGGCTAACCATCGCATAGAATCTTCGTCCACCTACCTTGAAATCCATATATTTTGTTTTTGACATCCAGGGTTTAGGTGCCACCCATTGATCAAGTATTTCCGGTTTAGTAAATGCATCCCATACCAGCGAGAGGTCAGCATCAAATTCTCTAGTTATGAATATTGTTTTCGCGGCCTTGTCAACCGTAAAGTCAAACAGTAAGTTCATTTGTTCTTGTTTTTTAAGGTGAACAATACGTCATCGAGTTGTTTGAAACTATCTTCCATGATCTTACGGAACTGATCAAGCCAGGCATCGATCTCTTTCATTTTATCGATTTTCAGTTCATAGAAGATCTCCCTGCCTTCCTGTCGTGGAACCAATAGGTCGCATTCGGACAGGATCCGCAGGTGTTTGGATATGGATTGCCGTCTGATGTCAAAATGCTCCGCAATGGCATTAGGAGTCATTGCCTGCACGGCGACCAGGACAAGGATCGCTCGTCGGGTAGGGTCTGCAATTGCTTGAAAGATATCGCGTCTCATGGATTGTATTATGAAGCCGTTCGGTTGCAAATGTATGTGAAGCCGATCAGCTGCGCAAATTTTATTTTGCTACACTGTTAAAACCAAAAGGTCGCCAGGCGACCTTTTAAATGATGATCATTTGTTCCCGCGTCAATTGTTATCCGACTGGAAGATTTGAAATATTATAAACTTCCAACGGTTCAGTATATTTACCCGATCACCAGATGCTTATGCTATCAAACCTGACAACTGATCAATTCGCCCTTGCAAACCTCATGTCCAAGATCTCAGAGCGTTGTTATAGTGCGGGCTGGATGGCTAATTTAGAATTTGCACTTTGGCATGCATTATTGCACGGTCCTTGCGCCTATGGCCAGGGATTTATTACCGAGACAGATATTGCAAATCTGAGATCGCTTTCAGACCAGGCAGATTGCTGGATAGTGTTCGATGATGTCAATGAAGAAACGGCTATCAGCCTTCAAACCTGGCGACATGTTTACTCTTCAAAGATGGGCAAGTGAAAAAATTTCTGAAACCCTGTCCAACCGTTCGCTCCCGAAAGGATGAAATATCTGACCTACTATTTAGCGCGATGCCAGGTTTCAAGATATAACCAGACGATAAAATTTCATACATGAGCCTTCAGTTTTAAGGAAGACCTGATTTTTCCCTTTTCACTAACATAACTTGTAATTGCATCTTAACTGAGTTATAACTTAATCACCTGGCGTACAATCCGTCTCCCAGATCACTTCCCGAAATAATGATATCACTTTTCTACCTGGAAGGGTATGATCCGGGAATCAAGAGCATTTTTATTAAATAAAGGTTTGGGGAAATTTAGACGGCCGGAAAAAATCGATCTTATTCTTATTGTTTTCCAAATTATGAAAATCTGAATAATCAAACTCTTTCGATTAGAATTCAATCGTCTGGCTGGCTATTTTTCACAGAACTGTCCAGTTTCTGGTCAAGATTGAAATGATCCTGCCATTACATTCGTAGCTTATTCATGTCCAACGCCGTGGCAGATGGCGTGTAGCCCCTTATTTTGAACACCTGTCTGTTGGAAGGTAGGTAACTGGCTTCACCACCCCGGCGGGTATAAATGGCAACACCGCCACTCCCACCGGGAGCGCCGAAGAAAGGTGGGGGATATGCTTTCACAATTGCAATGTCTGTTATCGGTATGTTAGCAATCTGTTGGGCGGATACCCTTGTTTCATCCAGGAAAAACGTTACCGGGCCGCCCCGCCAACTGGCAACGCCTGTTGGTGCAATTTGAAGACCGGCAACCCTGCCCTGCAGGTAGTTAAAAATATTTGTAGAACCAACCGCGCTGGGATCATCCATAACACTGATCAACCGCTCATTTCCCGACCGGAACAATCCGCTGACATATTGTTCATCGAACTGCTGCGACGGGGTTCTGGCAATACTCTTTACGATGACTGCTGGCAGTAAAGTTCCACGGTCTGTGAAAAGCGATTCAGGCGATTCAACAGGCTTGTCCAATGTTGACCGCACCGCTGCCGGAGGGTTACCTATGTAAAATGTGCGGCCAGCCACCGCAAGTGGCTGATAGCTGGAATCAAGCTGACTGCTGATGCTGATATTCAGCGACTGCCTGTTGTCTTTTGTTTCATGAAATGCCAACAATGCATTATCCTCAAACAGCCAGTTACGGATGGCAAAAGTGCCATTCTGCGCAACAATTATTTTCTGCTCGTCCCAATCGCCCGTTTTAGTAAGGAGCATCGCTTGTATACTACCGATGTTCTTGGCGTTTTTTACCTGGCCGATTACTTCAAAAAAGCGTTGCTGCAAACCTGCCACCAATGTGTATTTCCCAGGGCGTAACGAATCAGGCAGGAAGATTGTGCCGGTGGCCTGCCCATCTATCACCGGCCAGCGGAGGCGGGTGCGCTGACCTGCTTCGTTTTCAATCACAATCTCCAGTGTCGCAAGGGATTGATTACTTAGTTGTCCGCCACTGTCTTTATAATCCGCTTGTATAAATAATGAATCGCCGGGTTGCAGGATGTTTTTGTTAAGTTTTATATCTAACCGGCTGGCCGCCTGCTGCGCCTCAACAGAAGCTGTCAGCCCAAGGGCGATGTAAAGTAATACCAGGATGCTTTTCATAGCCATAACCTATCAAGATTGAAGCCAGCAGCCAGAAATAAAATAGAAAAGAAAGATAAAATTGAATTTGCGAGGCAGTAGATAGCGCTGGGCTGTTTCAACTCCTATCATAGCTCAAACAAAAGCATACTGTTGCCGAGCAATCCAATGTAAAATCGATCCCGTAGACCTCCGGATTGTTCGATTTCAAAATGTAGTCGATATCAAGCAGCAGGTCTTTTATTGTATTGACTGGAAATAAAGGCAGTGCACTTAGTTGTTTGCCGGTATTGTAATTTTTTGTCGAGTTCCTGAGGGCACATTAATGATCTAACCCACATAGTATTCACCATTAAGGGCTGAGGCTGGAAATTCGTTTTGATCAAAAACGCGCCAGCGCTATTTTGTTAGCGCCGGAGGCAGTGTCGCTTATTGAAACAACGGCATAAATTCCACATTTCTAAAATCATACTGAGGTTCAATTGATTGGACAGAATTGCTCTCAGATGTGGAAACAACTAACATTGAGTATATTTATAGTCAGCTGTAACTAAATTAAACACTCCTAGTAAAGAAAGAACAATGAATTTTGAGCAACTTGTTCCGAACGTATATTATGTGAATATTACCAACGGTTTGAAAATGTTCGCCGACTGTTTAGGGTTTGTTATTGGACATAACGAAATAAAATCTGACCAACCTTTTTGCGTATTGAATAAAGACCGATTAAGCATTTATCTTTTTGAACATGCAAAGCTTGCTAAAGAACATAATCCCGAGTTCAGGTTTGTCACTAAAAATATTGAAGAAATTTATGAAAAGGTTTCCAAATCTCACCCGGAATTTCTTCATCCAAATCTCAAAGAGGTTACGCTTCGCCCATGGGGTGCTAAAGAATTCGCCTTAAGGGATGAACAGGTGTGTATTATAATTCAGCAATGGTAATAACAGTGTGCACTTTCATACTTTGCCTAATCAATGACAAAGAAAACTTCGTAGAGAAATTGAAATTCTTCCAAGTTGTGTATTTGGTTCGTTGTAACAGACCAATCGCTTAAAAAACAAAAAGCCGTCTCGGCAACCTTAATAGAGGTCAAATGAAGCAATGGTATAGAACCGTATTAATGAAGAATATTGTTTCGGAATTAACTAATACATTTTCGCCGCACAAGTCTTCTAAAATTAATCCAAGTTTTGAATGCAATTAACCCTTTCGAAAAATCTCGCTCGCCGAAAATTACAATTCTCTAACTATTTATGCATGAACTAAAGGATTTCGATATATTATTTCAAAAACTTGATGCAGAGAGAATATTCCCTTTTGACTTAAGTCTAAGTTTTAATGGGAAGAAAGCAGGAATGTTTAATGCTGCTATTTTTTTACATTGGAGAAGCGTCAACGATTTAAAGAATATATTAAAGGATTGCAGACATTTCGATCATTTCAATTAGCTAATATCAAGATTAGGAAACATGGGATCAAGCGTAAAAGTTGTGGGCTGGTTGTCTAAGTGTTTGATGGTTTAAAAGTTTAAAGTTTTTGCTTTTGCTTCGGTCCCTCGCCTGATGTAATCAGGCTTGCCGGTATTCTGCAAACGGGTTATTATCACTTGTCCACTTACAGGTTTTTAAGCGATAGCTGTCTGATCCGGCACAAAAAAGTGAGCACGCCTTGAAGCGATATATGCTCCTCAGATACGACATTCTGGCACGCGAAGCCAGCTGATGTGTAACTTATGATAATCATTCAGGGTCAAATTTCGCGTGTTTTTGAAATGGTTGTTAGTCGTCGTTAGTTCGTCTCTTAGTCGTCCTTTGGTCGTCCAAAGTTTGACGGGATCTTAGGCAGTGAAAAATGGTGACAAGCTGACACGCTGAGGGCGATAAATCTTTTGAGCGACTGACCTGGGTTCGCTTCTCCGCTTCGCTACGGTGGAAAGGCCGCCAGAAGTTTATGCGAGCGATGCTCATCCGAACATTTCAACCCAAGCCATTTTGCAGACCATCCCCAACTTTTCAACTTGACCCGAAACAAGACATTGCAGAAATCGATTCAAAAAAACATCTATTATTACAGATGCTCGATGTAGTTCCTGGAAGTATCTGCTTTAGGTTGAACAATAAACACAAGCTAATTCCTGAAGGAAAGAAAAGAAGAGGAAAAAGGACAATTGCGAAAGAGAAACTGTACAAGTTCATCCATTCAAAAATCTTTGAGCTAAGGCAAAATTTTAACATTGGAAGCAGTACGGGAATCACTTCGCTGGAAGACCGTTGGTCGCATCCCTACAGGCATTGGAATTTTAGGCCGAGAGACTTTGAAGTAAATGACAATCTTTTCAAATAAAAATGCCCCGTTCTCACTACATTAATTTCCTGAGTGGCACTCAAGCGTTCGTGGGCTAAAGAGCATGTCTACTAAAAGTAAAAAAGTCTTTCCGAAAAAAGACTTTTGTACTTGGAAGCTCCCCCTGCTGGACTTGAACCAGCGACCCTCTGATTAACAGTCAGATGCTCTAACCAACTGAGCTAAGGAGGATTATGTTTAACAGGCCGCAGCTTTCACCGCTACCTCCCCTTTCGGGGCAGCAAAAATAGGGAAAAGAAGTTTTCGGAAAAAGCAATTGTTCAAATTATTTGAACAATTATTTTAGGCTAAGCGGAAAAAGCTGGAAGAAAGAGCGAAAAAGGGAGGAGATCTCATTATGTTCTGGTTTTATGTAATTCGTAGGGTTAGAATTGAGCGTGTAATTTTGCAGACTAAAATTCTTATAACACTTGTTTATCGCAGATCTCCATACCCATTCCCGCTACGCACAGGCTTGCTCGAAATTTCTCACGGTGGAAACCCTCTATCAATGGGCATTGATCAAAGGAATTACGGTGATCAGCTCGGGGGATTTCACGCACCCTGCATGGCTGCAGGAATTGCAGGATAAGCTGGTGCCGGACGGACAGGGCCTTTTCAGGATGAAGTATACACCTGGAGGAAACCCAGCACCCGGCCTGCCGGAAAATCCTGATCAGCCCTGGCTGACGCCTTCGAAAGTAAAACAGCTGGATGTCCGGTTCATGCTTTCGACAGAAGTCTCGTCAGTCTACAGCTATGGTGGCAAGACTAGAAAAAACCACAATCTGATCTATGTACCGGATTTTTCTTCGGCAGTGTGGATCAGCAAGCGGCTCTCGCGTTATGGAGACCTCTCAGCAGACGGCCGGCCAACTCTTTCCCTGTCTTCTCGTGATCTGCTGGAGATCGTACTCGAAACTCCCGGCGGTAATGCCCATCTCGTTCCCGCTCACGCCTGGACGCCCTGGTTCTCCACACTGGGTTCTAAAGGCGGCTATGACAGTATTGATGAATGCTTCCGCGACCTGTCGTCCTATATCTTTGCCATTGAAACAGGCCTTTCTTCGGATCCGGCAATGAACTGGCGCTGGAGCCAGCTCGACCGCCTGACCATGCTTTCCAGCTCCGACGCGCACTCTGCACAGAAACTCGGTCGCGAAGCAAATCTGTTTGAAACAAAAGTCTCTTATGAGACAATGTTCGAGGCGATCCGGCATCGGGATGGCTTTCTGGGCACCTATGAATTCTTCCCGGAAGAAGGAAAGTACTCCTGGGATGGTCACCGGAACTGTGGCGTCTGTCTTTCTCCCGAAGAATCAATGGCCCTCGATAACCACTGTCCGAAATGCGGGAAACCGGTCACCGTTGGCGTGATGCAGCGGATCGAAAAACTGGCTGACCGGAAACAACCTTTACAACCTGAAAAAGCTCCGTCTTTTCAATACATAATTCCACTGGCAGAAATTCTCTCGGAAATACATGGCACTGGTGTCGACTCTAAAAAAGTGATGAAAGCTTATGCTGACACTGTGGGGAGTTTTGGGAACGAGTTCGACCTGTTACAAATAGTGCCAGTAGGCGATATTCATCGTTATAATCCGTTGCTGGCAGAAGCTATTCGCCGAATGCGCGCCGGTGAAGTGATCAGAAAAGCTGGCTACGATGGAGTATATGGGAAGATCAACCTGTTCCACGGAAAGCCTTCGCTGGAAACTGGAACCCTGTTCTAGAATAGCCTTTTTATTTCTAAAGGGGTATTTTCATAGAAATAAATCATATGAGAAAAGTCGTTTTCCTCCTTTTGTTCATTCTTCCTGTAACTGCCTTTTCACAGATTGACACTGCGTTTCTGCAACGCCTCAAAGCAATGGAGTCCGGCGATATGCTCAAAACAGATACAATCCCTCCTCCCAATGACGCCTTCACACGGAAGATCAAAAAACTGCGCGAAGAAAAAAGTGGACTCAACATAGAGCTCGTCATTCAGATCAAAATAAAAGAGGAACAGGAAAAAGACAAATCGCGCCCGCACGAATATTATGATAGGCTATTAGAAGAAATGAATACAGGAGAAACCGGTCGCCTATTAGAGAATTGTCTTGTGAACATGTACAGGGAATCTTACACAGAGAAAGAAATCGGTCAGCTCCGGAAGTTTTACAAAACATCAGCAGGGAAAAAGATGAACACTGAATTTATTTTACTGATCGCGCGATCCGTAAAAGATGCAGAACAGCTTATGAAGATCGCCATGACAAAACTTGACAGGAAGAAAGCCTCTCCGCAAAATCATTAAATCTCTCTGCAGAAAATGTAAGAAAGAAATTAATCAACCCTTATAGGTCAGCCAGTGCTTTAACTAAAGATATATCCGGAGAGCTACAGCTTGAGCAATCCAACTTTATGTAGGGTATTCACCGGTTTATTATCCCAGAACAATTCAAAATCTTCCAGACCTGCTGCGTTATAACTATCCATCACATCCTGTAAAGTAAGCGTTTTCGGATTCGCAATAGACACCTCTTTCAGCACCTGTGCTAACCAATCTCCCTGCTCGCGGCTCACACTAATGCTATGCTTTGCACGCTTGTCCTGGAAAACAAGTGAAGTCATCTCCCAGGTATTTCCCTTTTTACTCTTAGTAAAATGCTCAACAACGGGAGGTTTTCCAAGATATACGATCCGGGTGGTCGGTTTAGCTGCTACATACAGATCTTCCTCAAGAGTTTTCTGTATAAAGTCAGGCGCAACCGTTGTCTTCGGCACTTTGAAATCGAACCATTTCTGCAAAGGATCATTCAATCCAATTCCGTGCATGTAGTTCAACAACGATTTCTTTAACGCAAACGAAAATGTTTCATGATCCGCACCTGCTTCATCGATATGTTCAAGATCATTATTAGCGAATGTGCCGACAAGTGATGACTCGCGTTTTACCTGGAACTTCTCAGGCTGCATACCAACCGGGCTATGAACAGTCATTGTAAACAGATGCCAGAAGGCGGATTGCAAAACACCGGCGGCAAACATCTGCCTGACCATTTCCAATGAATCGATCGTTTCCTGGTCAGTCTGAGTAGGAAATCCATACATCAGGTATGCATGCACCATAATACCGGCTTCTGTGAAGTTGCGGTTTACCTGCGCCACCTGCGCAACGGTGATCCCTTTATTGATCAATCCCAGCAAACGATCACTTGCTACTTCAAGCCCGCCGGAGATCGCGATGCAACCAGATCGCATGAGCAATATGCAAAGATCCCGCGTAAAGCTTTTTTCAAAACGCACATTTGCCCACCAGCTTACGGTTAGCTTACGCCTGATGATCTCCAGTGCCAACGCACGCATCAATGCTGGAGGTGCGGCTTCATCAACGAAATGAAAACCGTTCTGGCCAGTCTGTTTCATCATCTCTTCCATCCGGTCTGCCAGCAATGAAGCCGCGATCGGTTCATAGAGTTTGATGTAATCAAGTGAGATATCGCAGAAAGTACATTTACCCCAATAGCATCCATGAGCCATGGTCAGCTTATTCCACCGGCCATCACTCCACATGCGATGCATGGGATTAACCACTTCAATCGCAGAGATGTATTTATCCAAAAGAAAATCGCTGTAATCGGGAGTGCCCACCTGCGCCTGTTTATAATCGGAGCAGCTTTTATTGTTGATGTATTGCACATGTCCGTCCTGCAAAGTGAATGTTCGTTTCAGGTCTTCGGTTGATCGATGGCCTTCTACCAATTGCACCAATTGTTCGAGGGGAGCTTCCCCATCATCCAGCGTGATATAGTCATAGAATTCAAATACTCTCGGATCACTGAGAGAACGTAATTCCGTATTAGCGAAGCCGCCGCCCATCGCCACTTTTGTATCGGGATAATTTTGTTTAACCCACTGACCGCAACGTAAAGACGTATACAGATTACCGGGAAAGGGAACTGATATAGCGACCAATTTTGGCTGCAACCGTTCCATATGTTCTTTGAGTAATCTGATCAGTAGCTCGTCAATAAAGGTGTATTCCTTTTGCAGCGCCCCATAGAGTTCATCAAAACTATTCGCGGCTCTACCCAATTTTTCTGCATAGCGGCTGAAACCAAAATGTTCATCAATGCATTCGGTGATCAGATCGGAAAGATCCTCGAGATACATTGTCGCCAGATGTTTGGCCTTATCCTGCGTACCCATAGAGCCGAAAGCCCAGTCGAGATCTTCCAGTTGACCGAAGCGGCTTGCTTCAGGCAGGAAATCGCGTTTGCAGATCCGATGCGCGAGTGTTGGATTATGTCCCTGCAGAAATAGGATCACATCATTGATCGTATAGATATAATCTTCCTGTAATGCCACCATGCGGGCAGCGTTTTCGGACAGCGGCTTTTCCTGCCCGTTGATGCGCTTAAACAATTCCTGCAAGCCTTCATGACAAAAAAGTGCCAGCGTAACTTCGATGCCCAGGTCGCTTTGAAAAGAGGGAATGCTTTTCGTGTTCAGAAAACCTTTCAGGTAGGCGGTAGCCGGGTACGGAGTATTAAGCTGCGTAAAAGGCGGGGTGATCAAAAACACGGGAACACTCAAAATCAGGAATTTCAGGCAAAATTACACTAAAGCCGCGGTAATCAGTAATGCATACGGGGCCGATACAAGTTTGGCTCAATTGCCAGGAAAAAGCCGGAACAGACCCGTAGATCCCTTTCTGACGATGGATACAACAGATGAAAACTCAACCGGGATCTCTGGGTTATTTTTCCAGAATCGATATTCCATAATGCAGCAATGCGCTGTTCCCGGCGCAAGATGGATGTCTGTTGAAGCAAGCACCACATTTAACACACAACCGGTGACAGACTATAACAGGATAAGAGCACGGGGTTTTAATGCCTCGGTTGGATTGAGCTTCGATGTAGCGAAGATGTTTGATTAAAATAGCGCTTACTCATCAACACATTAATGCAGCTGTAAAGTTGCGCTGTTTTGCAGCTGCATTAATTAATAAGAACAAGTCAAAAATATACGTCATTACTTGATCCTGACATACGTACTGCTCCCTCCATCCAGCGCAGGGATTCCCGCATAGCGGATCAATGTATTTCCTTTGAGTTCAAAAAAAGTAGCAAACCCGCTAACGATATCGGGAGAAAGTTTATCCGCCAGACGATCAGTTCCATAACCTCTGAGCGTATCCTTTACCAACCCAAAGGCCCGTGTGTATTGTAACGAACCATTGCCATATTCATATAAGGAATCTTCTGTGATCGTCATTTTAAACCCATTGCCTGGCTCATACTCAACATGTCCGGACATACCGTCAGAGGTTTTCAATTCCCAGGTACCGATATAAACGGATTCACTGGTTTTCTTTTTCGTGCAAAAAGGAAGCACGGCAGCGATAGCAAGTAATACAAATAAAAAACGCATAGCTATTATTTTGGAAGTATGATCTTCTCAACGCAATCATCGTTGCACTACCGCTATATTAAATCTTTCGGAAAAATGGTACGAAATGATCGTTCGAAAACCTGATAAAAAAGATCATGTGACGACCAACCTGGCCGGCGCCCCGGCACTTTCCGTTCATTTATCTTTTTGTGCTCCGTGCATAACAAACCAGATCAAGCGGGTCGGTCTGTGTTCGCAGATCAGGCCATTTCTGCTTCCAAAACCGGCTTGCCAGCGAAATGTTCGAGTACCGGCACTGATGACCAGTTTTCTGAAGGATCGATCATTGGGCATTGATGATCAGTGATGGTCTGAATAATTTCCCAGGCAGTCTGCATGACTGCTGTCGTATCGAGCTTAACATGTTGTACAAATCCGTTCTCCTTCGCCAGTATACTCCCTTCCATATCGAAAAGAGTGTGGCGAAAATATTTTGCACGCGCGGCTCCCCGTCCGTCAAACACACAATTTCCAAGAATAACACCGAGCACGACCGTGCCATAAGTGTCCAGCAAAATATTCTGATAAAGAAGTCCTACGGCCTGGCCGCGCTGATCTGCTAAATAATGCATGCAGCAAAGGTGAGGTTTACCTGTTAACAGATTGTTACGGCAACATTGATTTGAAACAAATTTTTAAGGGAAGCCGCCTATTCTTCGAAAATTTTATGTCGCTACAATAAAATCTTTATAAAATATTTTCCAGCGCTGCAACATTCCGTTGCCTCCTGCGTCTCACCCTTCATCCGCCACACAAGCAAGCCCGAATTTTCCGGGAAGCACACTGTATGCTTTATTAACTTCTAAACAATTTGATATGACCAATCATTTGGCCGCAGTGTCTTGCGCGCTTGTGCTATTCCTTTCTTCTGCCTGCTTTTGCCAGGATAGTTGTCAGACAAACTTAAACTTTAATTACGGCAACCGCGACGCTACGCAACATAAGTTGCAATTGAGTTCAGCGAGCGGTGGAAAGCTTTACTATTTTGGAGCAGTGCATCTTAACGAAACAAAAGACGCCCAATTTTCAGAAATACAGAAAGCCTGGAACTCTTTCACTCCAACGATAGCTTTTTTCGAAGGCCCCGATCGCGGGATCGCGGATTCAGACACAGCTACGATCAGGGAGTTTGGCGAATCCGGTTATGTGCGGTTTCTCGCAAAAAGTGCCGGCATAAAAGCTATGACTCTTGAGCCTCCGCCGACAGCACTTTTTAAATACCTGACCACTCAAATGGAACAACAGCAAGTGGAGCTTTTCTTCCTCCTTGGCGAAGCCATGCGACTCAGAACACGAAAGCATTACAACCCTGAACAAATAGATAAAGCGGTAACGGAGATGATCAAAAAAATGCAGGCGATAGCCGGCGACTCAATGCTGATCCGATCAATTCCTGATCTTGAAAAACTATATAAGCATTATTGGCCCAATGGGCCGGAATGGTGGCAGGCGCCACAAGCATGGTTTGATCCTGCAAAGGATCCGGCAGAGACCGGCGGGCTTTTCACCAATAAAGTAAACAGGCTGTCGTCTGCCTTTCGTGATATTTATATGTATCAGCAGCTGTCAATATTCGTAAATAAAGGAGAAAAGGTCTTTGCGGTTGTAGGCAGAGACCATGTGGTCACTCAATTTAATGCACTAAGGTGTGCCATCCGATAACCGGTTCATGATCACCGAAGATCTATTTTCCCCTTATGTATACGCTGTATCGGTAGCTGTTTGGCTTCATGCATTCTGCAGGTCAAAGAATGCATGAAGCTAACTATACGGAATCACCGTGTCAAACGAAGTTTGCTGATAATGTAAAATCAATCAGGGAATCAAATCCACTGTCGTTTAGTTAAGAGATCGTCCTAGATTAGCTCGATGGCCATCGGCCATCGGCCATCGAATGAACTTTCGGAAAAATCCTTAACTAAATGACATTGGAATCAAATCGGGTAGATATGACGGGCAGTTCTAAGCCCTCCGGCCACTTATTTATTCTGACGCACAAGTGATAAAACCGATCCCTGGCGATCAATCATTATCAGGATCCGGCCTCCTTTGACTGCTTCAAAATAACAACTGTACTTCTCTGACGCTCCTTCGAAACGGTTCTTTAATTCCATATCCCAATTATTTACCGTAAAATCTCCCTTATATACCTGTCGCGCGAACTTTTGATTACCTACAACACCCGATGCGCCGGCATGATCGCTTTCATATTTTCCGGTATTAAAGAACGTAAACTCATTTGAAATGGATGTCGCGGTTGCTCCTGCAAACCCTCCACTATTTACATAATAGTAAGAGAGTGATGCATAATCGCTGCCAGACCATTTACCGGCAAGGTCCGTTGCCGCGACTGCAAACCGGTTACGATTCTGCATGTTCGAAACTTTATCCCAACCAAATTCATCGTTATGATAAGCGCCAAACTCCTGCTCATAAGCACGCTTATCTGTTGTGATAAACTCGATATACCGGCCATTTCCGTTTGAGAAATGTTTTTTGAACAGAACAATATGCACCTGACTGCCTGTCAGTTTCTCCGTTGCATCTGCTTCTGCAAAAGCAATGGACTCAAAACTCTGAACAGGCTTCAATTCATAATTCCTGATATTGGAATAACGGGGAGCAACCAGGAGATCCCAGGCGTTTTGCAGACCTTGCTTCAATACAGAATGATAAGCATCCGCTTGTTTGTTTGGATAGTGGATCAACGCCCGGATGTTTCCCTTCGTCACAGCAGCCCAATTTTCCGATGAAGTGGTGATCCATCCATCATCCCAGTTAGTATTTTCAAACTGAAATTTGACTGAGGCTTCTTTGCCTGTTGCGTTCGTGAGAGGTTCTTTTACCGGCGACCTGTTCCCATTTACGCCAGCAGCTGTAGAAGCAGCCGATGGATTTCTGAGACGAACAGAATTGTTAACCTGTCCGATAACACTGAGAAACTTTGAACTGTTCGTTTTGCCGATTATACTGACACGGTTACCAAAGCCCGTGACCACCTGATGACGGATAAACATATCCAGACCGTCGAACACCGCCTTCCCATCCGCAATCACCGAAGTCCATTGTCCTGTTTTCTTTACCGGAGATCTCTTTGGGCCTGAAGTGATCGAAAGGTCCTTCGCCGTCAGGTCATTCCATTCGGCGTTAAAGTCTGCATCGATAGTACCGGCCGAAGCTGTCGCTTTGTAAATAATGATCTGGCACCAGTTGTTCTGAGCATTAATATGCGTAAAGGTCACAAAACTGTTCTTCTCATCTTTTGTCCAGCTGCCCACTGCCGGAAGTGTATAATCAACCATATCATAAGTCCCTTTTTGCGAATAGGATGACAAGGTCGTCAGCACATAAAGCAATACGAGGAATGTATTTTTCATTGTTTGATGCCTGGCCAGCATGGCTGTTTTATCAGTTTGAATTTTATCTCCTGCTATTCAATATACTTAACAAATCACCATTCACTTAAAACAGTGCCTTTCATAATACCTGTTCCTGTAACAGATCCATGGCCAGAGATCAGGCTCACCTTATCCTGTACGCCAACCGCCACTTTCTGGCCGAGGGCGCCGGCTGTCATTTCCGCCGTGCCTATCATATTTACGTCGCCTATTCCCTTTGGTCCGATTTCTACTTCAATCTCTGTAGTGACTGTACCCTGCACTTTCACTGGTCCGACGTTGCCTCCGGCAGAGGTCTCGATTCCCCCACCTACGGTACCGCCCCAGTCTTTTACTTTGTTATTTTCATCCAGATCAATGGTGAAGTCCGCGCCAACAAAAGCTTCAATACTCAGCGGGCCGGAATCCGCTCCTGCACTAAGGCGCGGTTTTACCTTTACTGTTGCACCGATGTATTTCTCCCCAAGCTCTTTCGTAGTGTAAGAATGTGTACCGAAAAAATAAGTGGTATTGGTACGGCTGCAGCTGATCTCCTGAACGGCAATGCCATAGTCGATTGTTGCTTTGTAGTTACAGGCAACATCATCGAAATCGGCAAGCTTGCCCGGTTTGCCATCTTCTTTATCCACACAATCCCTGAACTGTCCTTTGTGACCCCACAGATTAACAGGTTGCAGCTCGCGCACTTTCTGCAGCCAGCCAAGTTGAAAATTAAGTACGATCAGTTTGAATTCAGTTGGGCTGGTGCTGGTATATTGGGACCAATAAGCCATGTCATTGTAAAAATGACGATAAAGGGGTAGTGTCTCCTCGTCATATTTCTTCTTTCGTTCGTTCGATGCTTTGATAAGTGCATTGATCGCGTCCCTGCGTTGCGAACAACTCGCTTCGGGCGGAGCCGGCCTATATCTTTTTTCTATAGCATCCAGGTCGTTCCGGAACGCCATAAACCGGTCTGTTTCCTTCTTGAATTTCTGTTCGTAGAACGATTTGCATTCTGCCAGGTTGATGGTGGCTTTTTTCAAGAACGGTGGCTGCGAAAATGTGTACGCACCTCCCTGTTCTGCGGTTGCAATAACGTCTTTCGCCATCGCAGCAGCAGAGGCTGTATATTGGGCCCCGACCTCATTGATCTCTTTCCGGATCTGCAGGATCTTATTATCACAAGCGGCATTAAATTCCTCCCAGGCCGGCCCCAGGACATCCATTTGTGCAACGGATGTCGGATAGTCAGGACGTCGCGTATTCAGTAACCCCAGAGGATCAGCACTCGCCCTGATAGGGATCCGCAGGTCTTTCCGTGTCAGCTTGTGACCAAGCTTGTTCAACTTTTCCTCTTTCTCCTTTGTATAAGAATGGCGGATGGATTTCTTTACCGCTTCTATTGCCTTTGTTACATTGCCACGGCTTTCTTCGATAGATGCTTTTGTAAGATTTGCCTGAGGATGAAATGGGTAGATAGTGAGTGCACTATCCAGGTATTTCTCTGCTTTTGCGATATCGCCCAAACCAAACCATGCCTGTCCAAGATTATTTAGCACGGTTGTGTTACGACGATACTTTGTATTAAGTATTTGCAGGATCGGAATAGCCAGATGTTCGCCATCAAGCATAGTCAAAGCAGCAGCATAACTGCTAAGATTATCTGCATCGCTGGCATCCGCGGCACAAACTTTTCCCAGCAGGTAAAGTGAAATTTCAGGCTGACCACTCATCCACAGAGAGGTTGCCATACTTCCCGCCTGGCGGGTTGATTTAGCTTTACCCTGTATTTCTTTGTAGATATTATTGCCAGCGGTAATTGTTTTACTGTCCATCTCCCCGGTCATCTTCTTTTGGATCGCGGAGATATATGCAGGGAGTTTTGCTGCGGTCACCTGCTTTGGGATAGCGGCTATCCGTTTATCATCTTTCTTTGGCACCACGCGATTATCGTCTTCAAATGCCTCTGCCCATTGCTTATCTGTTGCCTTGGGCACTTTTACATTTTTCATGTTTGGCATCTTGATGCCCATGCTGTCCATCATTTTTCTGTCTTCATCACTCATTTCCTTCATCATCTCGTCCATCATGCCCTGCATTTCCTTTAGTGCAGCATCCATGTCCTTTTGGGTGGGGGCTTTTTCTTTTGATTTTGCCTTCGGCTTGACCTGGGAAAATGAGGCTGCTGATATCAGCAGCATAAGACAGGCAGATGCGATTTTCATGATGTAAGTTTTTAGTTCCTGGTTCCTCAAATGTAGAACTTCCACCAGCCTGGCCTATCCCCGGAAAGCGGTATTCGCCTCCTTTTAAGTCTCCCCCCAAGACGGGATCGTTTTATTGCCAAAATCGATGTTTATTTGTAGCATGTGCAGCCACCTTCATTTGCCGCGCAGCAGGGGATTCCAAACGCTGATCCTGCTGCTGGCCTTCCCATCCATTCTGTTTTCACAAACAACAGAGCGTGACAGCCTGCTTGCCAGGTTGCAGGAGCAGGCACGTGATACGAACAATGTAAAGACCATGTATTCCCTGGTCAGGTATTATGAGAAAAGTAACCTGGACTCGGCCGTCTACTACCTTGAAAAGCTCAGGAAGCTTTCTACAGAACTTTCCTATGAGAAAGGCCAGGTCCTTTATCACGAGCGCATGGCCGTTGTAGCATTTACGAATGGCGATCACCAAAAAGCGCTGCGCGAAAGCGAGCTTGGTTTAGGCATTGCCCGGAAACTGAAAGAGACCGGATCTGAGATCGCCATGCTGAATATGCTCGCGATCTGCAACCAGTATCTCGGAAAATACGAGGATGAACTTAACTATGTGTTGCAGGCACAGGCAAAAGCAGAACAGGCCGGTGATAAAGAAAAAATGGTTCAGCTTTATCACAGTCTTTGCAATGCATATTCCGATCTCGGTCAATCGCGCAAAGCAATTGATGCCGCACTTACGGGTCTTCGCCTGCGGGATCTTTATCAGACCAAAGCGCCTTATTTCAATCGCCTTTATTCAAGTCTCGCACAGGAGTACCAGCATATCGGTGTCATTGACAGCGCCGATCATTTTTATAAAAAGGCGATCACTGCTTCCAAAGAGATCAATGATGTTTTTGCCGAAGGAATGATCTATAAATTCGTCACCAATTTTTACTCCGGCCTTGGCAAATATGAAAAGATGCGGGGAATGGCAGAAAAATCACTTGCCCTTGCCAAAGAATTAAAAAGCCGGAAAATGGAAGCTTCCGCCTATTATAGCCTTGCTGCTGCCAACTATTATACTAACAATAATCAACAAGCACGCCGTTTCCTGGATCAGTCGCTTGGAATTGCGATCGAAGATTCAATACGTGATGAATTGCTGAACGGATATCGCCTTCTTTCATACATTACTGCCCGGGAAGGAGATTACCCTGCGTCAGCAAAATCGCAGGGGATAGCAGATTCACTGCAGCAGGCGGGACTGAATGAAGAAGTAGCCAAGTCTGCTGCCGATCTTGAAAAAAAATATGAAACGGAGAAGAAGGAAAACCAGATCAAACTGCAGACAGTTTCTATCCGGCAGAAGAATTTTCTGAACTATATCCTGATGGGCGGTGTAGCCGCCATCCTCGTCATAGCCCTGCTCGCATACCGTAACCACCGAAATAAACAAAAGCTGCAGCAGCAACGGATCAGCGAACTCGAAACAGAAAGGCAATTGCTTTCTACCCAATCATTGCTCAAAGGACAGGAAGACGAGCGCAGCCGTCTTGCAAAAGACCTGCATGACGGCCTTGGAGGTTTATTAAGTGGCGTAAAACTCCAACTTGGCGCCATGAAAGGCAATCTGATCCTCAGCGAAGAAAATGGCCGGTCATTCAATCTTGCCCTTACAAAACTGGACGAATCGATCAGTGAAATGCGCCGTGTTGCCCATAACATGATGCCGGAAGCGCTACTCAATATGGGACTTCAACAGGCATTGCAGGATTATTGTGATGGCCTTTCCGAATCACTGCCCTCGCCTATTCATACAGAATTTCACGGGCTTGAGGAAAGAATGGAGCCGTCTATTGAAATAGTGCTGTACAGAATCGTACAGGAGTTGCTGAACAATGTGATCAAGCATGCGCAGGCAACGATCATTGTAGCACAGGTGATCCGGCAGAATAATCTTATTTCCATTACGGTGGAAGATAATGGCAAAGGGTTTGCCGTAAAAGCGATGGAAGAATTCAGAACCGCCGGGATCCGGAATATACAATCACGGGTAAATTACTTACATGGCCAGCTGGATATCCAGTCAACTCCGGGGAAAGGCACATCAGTACACATAGAATGTTTAATTGAATATAATGAGCAGCAACAAGGATAAAATCAGTGTAATGGTCGTAGACGACCATCCGATGGTACTGGAAGGTATGCAATCAATGTTAGCGCAGTTCGGTTTTGTGGACCTTGCCGGTCTTGCCACCAATGCTTTCGAAGCGATGGAGTTGATCAAAAAGCACCAACCGGATATCGTTCTTACAGATATCAACATGCCAGAGGTCAGCGGAATTGAACTGGCGGAAAAGATCAAAACAGAATGTCCGGGCGTAAAAGTGATCGCCATGAGTACGTTCAAGGAGCGCAGTTATATTTCGCAGATGCTGCAACATGGCGCTGTGGGGTATTTATTAAAAAGCGCTTCGCGCGAAGAAATAGAAGAAGCGCTGCTACGTGTACATGAAGGATACCTTTACATGAGCCAGCATCTTCATCTGGCAGAAGCCGAAAAAAAAGAATTGAACAATTTACCGGTTCTAACCTCACGCGAAAAGGAAGTATTGCAGCTGATAGCCGACGGCTCTACCAATCCGCAAATTGCCGAAAAGTTGTTCATCAGCCTGCATACAGTGGATACGCACAGGAAAAATCTGTTGATGAAGTTTGGAGTGAATAATACGGCGCTGCTGATCAAAATTGCTGCTAAAGCGAATTTGCTATAGGGAAACCGACCTGTTGCGCATACCTCCACAGACATTGACCTAAGATCCGGCGTAGGATTTCCGCCAGGTAGTGCTGACCAGGACGCCGATGCGCAGATTAGTTGGCCACAAGCAGACAGAGATCTGCGTATATAGCGGAAAACAATGCCAGTCTCCCTCCACGAGGCAACTAAATTGCCATCGATTCTACATTAACTTATAAAAGAAGTACTATTTTTAGTTGCTACTTCAAAAATGGAAAAATTAAGAACACATATCGAGCAGGTCACTCCTCTTAGTGATGAAGAATTTGATTACATCAAGACGTTTTTTACACTAAAAAAGGTAAGAAAAAATCAATTCCTGATCCACGACGGAGACGAAATAAAACATGAGTACCTCGTACTGCAGGGTATCTACAAAGTATTTTATGTAGATAATGACGGTAAGGAGCATATCCTGCAATTTGCACGTGAAAATTGGTGGATGTCTGATTATACCGCCTATTTCAAACAACAGGCTTCCACCATGTTCATCGAATGTCTCGAAGAAGGCGAAGTTCTTAGTCTTACGCTTCTGGGAAGAGAAAAGCTGGCGGCAGATCTGCATAAGATGGAACACTTCTTCCGCGTGAAACTTACCAACGGCTATATCGCGTTGCAAAAAAGAATACTGCTATTGCTCTCCAGCACTCCTCAGCAGCGCTACGAAGAGTTTTCCCGCTTATACCCTGATCTGTTGCAACGCATCCCTAAAAAATACATTGCGGAATTTCTTGGCGTCAGCCGGGAGACATTGAGCAGGTTGTATTCGAATGGAGGAAAGTAGCAGGAGCTCCCAGACCGCTAAAGTTAATGCGCCCCACCCTGAGCTTGCTTCGTTCGGGCAATAAATTAAGCAGTGTGATCCGGATCACACTTTTTTTGTGACCAGCCTCCTTCCCCTCCATTTCACTGTGTTCTAGTTTTGACTTACAAACTAAAACACAGGATCATGAACTTACAACTTAACAACAAACGCGTTTTTATATCCGGATCAACCGCCGGTATCGGATTTGCCATTGCTAAAGCTTTTGCCGAGGAAGGTGCGATCGTTTACATAAATGGCCGCAATAAGCAAAAAGTGGCCTCCGCAGTAAACAGTATTCTGTCAACCGTACCGGGCAGCTCCGTTCATGGGATCACAGCCGATCTTGTTACAGAAGAAGGCTTCACTCAGTTAATAAAAGAGTTACCGCAGGTTGATATACTGATCAATAACCTCGGGATCTTTGAACCCGTTCCTTTTTTCGAATCCAAAGACGAAGACTGGTTCAAGCTCTTTAATATCAACGTGATCAGCGGAGTTCGTCTTACCCGCTTCTACATGCCGGAAATGCTGGAAAACAATTGGGGCAGGGTGATCTTCATCTCCAGTGAATCAGCGATCCAGATCCCAACAGAGATGATCCATTACGGCATGTCCAAAACCGCGCAACTCTCCATCGCGAATGGCCTTGCGCAGCTCACAAAAGGTACCGGCGTAACCGTCAATTCGGTTCTCCCCGGACCCACCTTCTCCGACGGCGTTGAAAGATTCATTGGAGAACTTGCCGAACAAAGGAACAGCACCAACCAGGAAGTAGAACATCAATATTTCTCAGAAACAAGACCACTCAGCCTGTTGCAACGGTTTATCTCCCCGGAAGAAGTTGCAGCTACGGTTGTATTCACATCAAGCCCTCTCGCAGCCGCTACCAATGGCGCAGCCGTGAGAGTTGACGGCGGCATCTTAAAAGCAATTCACTAAAAGTGTGATCCGGATCACACCGGAAAAGTGATCCCCTTCCTTTTCGCCCCTTCGTACTGACAGTAGCTTTGTATCACGAAACAATCAATAACCCTGATCTATTTAAATAAAACATTATGAAAAAGAAAATCCTGATCATTGTATCAAACGCCAATTCGATCGGCCCGAATAACCGAAGAACCGGTACGTTCCTTCCGGAAGTGGCGCATCCCTATTCAGCATTCGAGAAAGCAGGCTTTCAGATCGATTTTGCAAGCCTGAGTGGTGACACTCCTTACCTTGACGCACTGAATCTTGCTGACGATCATGAGAACCTCGCATTCCTCACCGGGAAAGGTTGGGCGGATATGCAAAAAGCCGTTAAACTTTCCACTGCAGATACCGATTCTTATGATGCGGTATTTGTTCCCGGCGGACTTGCCCCCATGGTGGATATGCCAGAAGATCCATTACTCAAAAAAGTGATCGCCGACACCTACGAACGTGGCGGAGTGGTTGGCGCTGTTTGTCACGGGCCCGTATCTCTGCTCAATGTAAAACTGAGTGATGGCTCATACCTTGTTAAAGGGAAAAATATTGCATCATTCACAGATGAAGAAGAAAACAACTACGCAAAAGCAGATGTTCCTTTCTTCCTTCAATCTGCCCTCACGGAACAAGGTGCCATCTTCCATGAGGCGGCTCCCTGGACCGCTAACAGTATTGCCGATGGAAATATTGTAACCGGCCAGAACCCTGCATCAGCAAAAGGAGTTGGAGAAAAGATCGTAGCAATCCTGGAAAACAAAGCATAAAACAAGCACCGGACAGGCCTACTCTTTCCCGAAAGGGTCTGTTCTGTGCTTTTGCACCATCTAAAATAAAAAGTCATGAATACAAACCCTATATACGTATTTGCCAAATGGCAAGTGAAACCGGGAAGGATCGATACCGTAAAAGCACTGCTGGCTGAAGTAGCACTAAAAAGCCGGGAAGAAAAAGGCAACCTGTTCTACAACGCTTATCAGGGCAACGCAGATGAAAATACGGTAATGCTGGCAGAAGCATATGCTGACCAAACAGCACTGGATGAACATCGCAATTCTGCCCACTTCCAAAAAATTGTCGTTGAACAAATCGTTCCCGAACTGGAAAACCGGGAGGTTATCCTCTCTTCACAATTGAATTTCTAAACCAACATAATAAAAACAGATCATGAAAATATTAATGGCCTGGGTACTGGTACTGATCAGCACCAGCATGGTAAGCGCTCAAAATGGAAACAAGATGAAAAAGAAAATATTATTTGTTGTTACAAGCCACGACAAAAAAGGAAACACCGGTGAAGCCACCGGATACTATCTATCCGAAGTCGCGCATCCCTGGGATGTACTGGTAACTGCCGGTTATGAAATTGACTTTGTAAGTCCGAAAGGCGGTAACGCTCCGGTAGACGGTTTCAACCTGGGAGATTCCATCAACAAAAAATTCTGGGATGATCAAGCGTATCGCTATAAGATCGAACACACAAAGAAACCTTCAGAAGTAGATCCCTCCCAATATGTGGCGATCCATTTCGCTGGTGGTCACGGTGCAATGTGGGATTTTGCCGATAACAAAGCTCTTGCAAGCATTGCCGCAAAGATCTATGAGAACAACGGGATAGTGAGTGCGGTGTGTCACGGACCGGCGGGATTGGTGAACATAAAACTTTCAAACGGAAAATATCTTGTAGATGGCAAAAAGATAAATGCTTTTACCAATGAAGAAGAAGTTGCCGTTAAACTGGAGAAAGTCGTTCCGTTTGCTTTGGAAACTAAACTGATTGAGCGCGGAGCGATCTTTGAAAAATCTGGGTTGTGGCAATCACATGTTGTAGCAGATCAGCGGGTGGTAACAGGCCAGAATCCGCAATCGGCGAAGGACCTGGGAGAAGTTGTCCTTGAACAATTGAAACGCAATTAATGTCAGGAATAAGCATTCTTGATTTTCAATGGCGTAAGGAGTGCGGTGTCCGCTGCACTCCTTACGCCATTGAAAATATCGGGCTTTTCCCAAACTCAACCTGATGACGATATACAACCGATAATGCCGAAGGTTGAAGGTGTCATAGCGCCCGTTGCGGTACATTGCATCTATTGCGTGATTCCTGCGTCAGTCAGACCTAAACCTAACGATGATGGCAAGGCACACACCCCCACTGTCTAATAAATCATCTGCGAATGTTTTCCAACAGCTTCTTCAAACCTTCCCGTCATCTTATCGATCACTATCCGGAAGAATACGCCGGGCACATCGGAAGCCTCTTTTGCAGTGAACGGCCATTCAAGATTGATCCGCATTTTACCGGAAGTCTGCATTGGAAATGAACGCCCATTCAGAACCGTCAGTGCATACAGTCGTTCATCATCTTTTTTCAGTTCCTCGAACACACCCCAGCAGATCACACTTTGCCAGTTCGCCAGGTCCGCGGTATTGTCCACCTGCAAACAAATGCGCGGGTTCAATCGCAGCATTGTCAGCTTCTGGCCTTCCTGCGTATGGCAGTACACGATCCCATTGTCGTAAGCATAGCTCACAGGAACAATGTATGTCAGGCCGTTTGCATGACAACCGAGACGGCCAAGTATCTGGCGACTCATCAACTGCTGTATCTCTTCGCGGTCCATTTCTCCAAACATATCGGTGCTTTTGAACAAAGCAACAATTATCATGATGATCAAAAGATGATCAATATCATTTCCGATAGTAATTCTGATCACTCCCGATCGATGCGCCGGTTCAGAGCCTTTTTCGATTGACGCAGGAGCAACGTAACGGATGTTAAGATCTTTTTTGCTCTTCGCAGTCCTTTGCGCCTGTTACGGTACTCCTGCGCTCCATCAATTTGCATGATAAGGATAGGGAGAGCAGCCGCAGTATCTAAAAGCAATAACATTACTTTAAGAGAATCCGGATCTGCTCCGGTATGGAAAGTAATTCTTCGGGCTTCTAAACTCCACACACACTGACTATGGGAAGCAACTTTCTTAAACCTTTGCTGCTCGGTCTCGCACTGACACAGTGCAGCGATACCGATATGCTGAACGTTTATCCCAACACAGGCCAGATCCCCCTGCCTGCGGGATTTACACGAACGGCAGCTTCTCCTGATTCATTTGCACAATGGCTGCGCGACGTGAAGCTGAAACCAGACAATACCGTTTATTTATACAATGGAAACCGCAAAAGAAACCAGGACGCACAGTTTGCTGTAATGGATATTTCAGTCGGAAAAAAGGATCTCCAACAGTGCGCTGATGCCGTCATCCGGCTCTATGCCGAGTATCAATATTCAAAGCAGCAATACGACAGGATCTCCTTCAACGCCACTGATGGCACTACAATCGATTATGAAAGCTGGAAGGAAGGGTACCGATTTCCGTTACGTCAACATCGTTTACAGAAAGTAAAAACAGCGGAGGCTTCCAACTCGCGGAAAAGCTTCGACCAGTACCTGGAGGTCGTGTTCAGCTACGCTGGTACACTATCCCTCAGCAGGGATCTGCAACGCGTCAACGATATCAATGATATCAAACCCGGTGATGTATTTGTGGAAGGAGGCAGTCCGGGACACGCCGTTACCGTCACTGATGTTGCACGATCCGCAAACGGAAAGAAAATATTTATGCTGGCTCAAAGCTATATGCCGGCACAGGATATTCATATTTTAAAAAATCCGGAGAACGGTTCAGCCTGGTACAGCACGGAGTTTGGCAGTCGCCTGCACACACCCGAATGGGTGTTCAAACACAACTCGCTATATCGATGGAAATAGGAATTGCGCTACTGAGTGGGTCTTGGGATCTCACTGACGTTCATAAAGATCTTCTTGTTCTTTTTAACGCCGGTGGCGATCATTTCATCAGCGCCTGCCGAGGGGCCACCTATACGAAGTACGGCATCACAATGATCGATCAGCTGAACTGCTACCGGATGAAATAATTCATTGAAGATGTCATCACCGGTTTTTGTCGAGCCCGCTGCTTCTATTAAAGGCAAAGCGAACCACTCACCCAGTACAGGCATATGGCCTATCCGGTAAAGTTGAAGTGCCATATCTGTCATAGCTTTTACATTCGCAGCGATCAGGTCAGGGTTGTCATTCGTACCGGAACGATACGGCCCGGCAACCAGGATCAGCATCGATCCGCTGTTCTTCTCTGTATTCATAATAAATGAGCTTATGACCGAAGATAAACCGAAACGATCTTTTCGATCATGAACCATTTGTGAACTGCGGAATTGCTGAAGCAGATCGATGATTTCAGGCTACCGGAAGTAAAGCCGGCAACCTGTCCCTCAGTGATATGTAGAAGAGCGGTTAACCGTGAAAGATCCCCGACCAGAGTTTGCCGCCCTTAAAACTGCACCACGGGAGCTGGCTTTGAAAACCCACCATCAGCATCCGCAGTAGCCGTAGTGGGCGCGAACACCTGGGTATTTCCTCTTTTTATGACCACGGTCACTTGTTGGCCCGGCTGGCCGCCGAAGCCTGTTATTGCGATAATGGCAGCAGTGACGTTTGGCTTGTAAGTGATCTCTTTTGACCAGGGAGGTGTAACAACTTCATTGTTGGTTCCTCCCACATCAGTTGTATAGGACGCATATACTGTTCCGGTAAAGGTGCCGGAGATCTCATATTTCAATGTGCGGGAATTTCCGCCGTTGTTATTATCATCATCTTTACTGCAGGAACAACAAAGCAGACATACAAAGACTACGATCACAGAGAGTAACGGAGTTAGACGCATACAGGGCTGTTTTGCGTAAAGAAAATCCAGATACCATGAAAATCCTTTTTAAAATACAGGAACGCGGCTGGCGATGAGTGTCTTTAATATGGTGTTATCTGCTGCTGGTATTCTTTTGAAAGATCCTGACGCTGGTTTATTGGTCGAAGCTTGATCTCATTTGAAATTGCAGGCGGTTGTCTGAGTGGATGAATGGCGTAAACATAATAGCTTAGCTATGCATAACGGTAAATTACTGCGGCCTTAACTTCAGTAAAATTTCACTACGCTCTAGGATGGAATCCGGATAGACAAACCACTTTTTACGATGTCCATGCAGATAGATGACTTGAACCGTTTTACCCCGGGATTGTTGAAAAACAGCTGATGCGTCAGCCCTTCATATTCTTTCATTGTATAAACCACAATGATCAGCAGAAAATCATTCTCCCCGGTTACATAATAGCATTGCTGCACCTGCGGCGTATTTTTGAAGATGCGCTTGGTTTCCGCGATCAGCTCTACCTTATCCGTTTCCATTTCCACCTGTACAACGATCGTGATCTGCGACCCGAGATAATCAGGATTCAGTACAGAAATATCTCCTTTAATGGCACCGATCTCGCGAAGACGGGTGATCCGTCGTTGAACGGCGGGTGCGGATAATCCGATCGCATCACCGATCTCCCGCTGAGAAGTCATGTTATTATCCTGTAAAACGGCCAGGATCTTATGGTCGAGCTGATCTAATATCTGCATATGGAAATGAAATAAAAGTGCAAAACAGCCCTTAATTTAAGGCAAAAATGCACGGAGCGCAATTTATTTTTGTGCAAAAGATCAAAAAAGTGAAGAATAATCAGAAAAAAGGCTTTGTAATGGCATTGGTGGCGGCTACATTATGGGGTGTTTCCGGTACGTGTGGGCAGTTCTTATTTCAGCAACGGGGAGTGAGTGTCGAATGGTTGATGTCTGCACGTATGCTTGGAGCTGGTTCAATATTATTAGGAGTGGCACTCGCAAAGAAAGACCGGCATGTCTGGGCGATCTGGCGGAATAAGGCAGACCGGATGAGGATCCTTATTTTTGGAATACTCGGAATGCTGACCGTGCAGTATACCTATTTTGCGGCGATCAAGCATTCGAATGCAGCGACAGCGACTATCCTTCAGTTCATGGCACCCGTGCTGATCGCGCTCTACTTTGCGGTCCGTCATGGGCGACGTTTAAGCCTTCCGGAATACGGAGCGATCGGTCTTGCATTAGCCGGTACTTTCTTTTTAGTTACGCATGGAAATATCCGCGACCTGAACATTTCGCCACTGGCATTTATTCTTGGCATTTCGTCAGCGGTAAGCCTTGCGTTTTATACACTCTTACCCGGATCATTGATCAGCAAATACAGTGCGCTGAGCGTGATCGGCTGGGGCCTTTTCATAGGAGGTGTCGCCATTTCAATTGTTCACCCACCATGGAAGATCGATGGGGTCTGGGATCCGTACACGATTGCAAACAGCATTTTCGTGATCATCTTTGGCACATTGATCCCTTTCTATACTTACCTGAAAGCAGTGCAGATTATCGGCGGACAAAAAGCAAGTTTGCTTACTTCCGCCGAGCCACTTTCCGCAACGATCGTTGCTGTTGCCTGGCTGGGTGTGTCATTCCATGCAATGGATTGGGTTGGCGCATTACTGATCATTGGAACCGTGCTAATGCTTTCCGCCGGAAAGAAAGTAACTGAAAAGATACAGAGTGAGGGGTGATGGCCGATGGCCGATGGCCGATGGCCGATGGCCGATGGCCGATGGCCGATGGCCGGATGGTCGATGGCCGATGGCCGATGGCCGATGATCGATGGCCGATGGCCGATGATCGATGGCCGATGGTCGATGGCCGATGGCCGATGATCGATGGCCGATGGTCGATGGCCGATGGCCGATGATCGATGGCCGATGGTCGATGGCCGATGGTCGATGGCCGATGGTCGATGGCCGATGGTCGATGGCCGATGGTCGATGGCCGATGGTCGATGGTCGATGGCCGATGGTCGGATGGTCGGATGGTCGGATGGTCTGATAATGCAATAAAGCCCCGGTTGACGGGGCTTTATTGCATTATCAGAAATTGAAGAAAATGCCAATCAGGCAACGCAGCTAATTGTCGATCATCGTAGATCGGCCATCGGCCATCGATCATCGGCCATCGTCCATCGTCCATCGTCCCGATCACCCTTTGCTGATCCTGTAAAGATTTCCACTGTCCGTAACAACATAGAACATTCCATCCGAATAAACGATATCACGGAAGCGCTCTTTCTTATCCGTCAATAACCATTCTTCGCCTACCACCTTATCATCTTTGATCACAAGGCGGTTGATGCGTGAACCACTCAGGCCACAAATGAACAGGTTATTCTCCCACTCAGGAATAGCATTTCCTTTATAGAAGCTCATGCCGCTTGGAGACAGAACGGGATCCCAGTAGTAAACGGGTTGTTCCATCCCTTCTTTCTGCTGAATCGAATCACCGATCTTCTTACCTGAATATTCAATACCATAAGTGATCACCGGCCAGCCATAGTTTTTACCTGCGCGAATGATATTTACTTCATCACCACCACGCGGACCAAACTCGGCTTCCCATAACTCACCCGTGACCGGATTTAGTGCCAGGCCCTGCGGGTTACGCACCCCATATGCAAATATTTCAGGCTTAGCATCAGCCTGGTTCAGGAACGGATTGCCCGGAGCAGGTTTTCCATCTTTTGTGATTTTAAAGATCTTTCCAAGACCGGAATTCAGTTCCTGTGCCTGGTGTCTGCCTTCCAGGACAGATCTTTCACCTGCACTCACGAAGAGATTCCCGTCTTTATCGAACACAAGCCGTGACCCATAGTGAAGATCACTGTTGTTCAACTCAGGTAAGGCTCTGAAAATAACAACAGGAGTTTCTACCGTTCCTTTTTCTTCATTAAGCTTTCCTTTCGCAACAGCGGTCAGATTACCTTTCTGATAAGGTTCGGAAAACGACCAGTAAATGATCTTGTTCTTTGTAAAATCAGGGTCTGCTATTACATCCAGCAAACCGCCCTGGCCGGAATCATCAACCTTTGGCAAGCCGGTGATCTTCTTTACATCGCTGCCATCAGCGGCAAGGGACTGCAAATAGCCGGACTTGTCAGTGAGTAAGATCCGGCCGCCAGGCAGGACCTTTACAGACCATGGATGACCCAAGCCACCAGCAACTTTATCAACCTTATAGGGAGTTGTGGTCTTTACCACTTCGGCAATCCTCGTCTGACCTTCAAATGCCGGTTTATAGTTGGAATTGGCTGCATTCTTCTCCAGGCCAGCCGTTACCGGCTTCGAAGTATCGGCCTGATTGCCATCGCCGGGCGAAGATGCGTTGTTGCAACCAACGGAGGCGTTCAGCAGAACGGCTGTAGAAAAAAGGAATACAATTCTTTTTTGCATAACAATGAAAGATAAAATGTGAATGTATAATGATACACAAAATACAGAAAGCGGTTCAGATGGCTACACTCATTTATAAAGATGTAACAAACGGATGCGCATCGCCCAGCTTATAGATCATTCCAATCGCCCGGCCATAGTTCAGCAGGCTAAAATAATGGAAGCTTCGCTGGACGGATCAGTCGTTCTACTCAAGCGCAGTCTTCTTCACAGATCAGCCACTTTACTTTTGTGAAAAAAAATTCATGCGATACGGCCTTATTCTTCTGGTTGCAGCTTCCTGCCATTCACCAAACGGAGGCTCAGCTGCCGGAAATCAAACGGCTGCAGTTCCAGCCATTGCATCTGTGGCAAAGATCGAAACCGATCCTGTTCCTCCATCATCTGTTCCTTACACTAAAATCCCGGCTGATCAGCTTACGGAGGGAGTGCTCACATTAAAGGAAAATGGTAAGGGAATACTCCGGGTCTATAACCTTCAAAACCAGGAATGGGTGGCATTTGAGCCTGATAGCGTTATACCAGATTCATTGAAACCATACTCTGCTTATCCCGACTATCAGAATCTTGTATTTCGCGTGACCGGAATTGAGGCCGAATACTATGATGTGATCGTTAACGAGGAAACAGGTCTTATTGGCAAAATAAAAAAGAATGAACCTACCCTTACCTTTCAACGTTGGGAAGATCATGTTGCTTCTGTATTCTCTGTAGATTTTGATGCGGATAAAAATCCGGTAAAACAAGATACTACAGGTCTGAAACGTGCCGCCTATCATAACAATGTCGAATTCTTTTTCCCCGTAAAGGTCAAAGGCGATTGGCTTCAGGTAAAATGGGATGAAGACACAAAGGAAAAAACCGGCTGGTTGAAATGGCGTAAAGGAAACACCTTACTCGTTTATCTAAATTACATCGCCTGACACTGCTAAATCACTCCTTTCAACGTGCAAAAAACTCTTTATTTTACATAGCCAACGCCTGCTATGATAAGGAATAAGCTCAGGGCATTCTTCATTTTATTCTCAGTATTGTACTGGATACTGGCGGCATTTTATTTCATCACGATAATATATGCCGCATTCGGGGTTTCCGGGCCTAAGGAACTGCACTACGGCCGTCTGCTCGCTTATGGCGTCGTAGTCGGATTTTCTATTGGCCTGTTGTTCGGATTGTTCCCTATAAACAGGCTATTTCATTTCAATAAAAGAAGATCCTTTCTTTCTGTATTGCTTATTGGTACAGGATGCTATGTCCTTTTCTTTATGGCGATCATCTTTCTCGCAAGTCTCTACGGCAATACGATAGAATTTGCATTGCGCTATGTTTTTTCGGCGGAAGGGTTGACGGTGCTTTTTCATCTTTCCGTTTGCAGCTTATTCTATCATTTCATTTTACAGATCAATAAAAAATTTGGCCCGGGAGTTCTGCTGGAATATACGTTCGGGAAATACTTCACTCCGAAAGTTGAAGAGCGGGCATTCATGTTCCTTGATCTGAAATCATCCACGCGCATTGCAGAGTCGCTCGAACATGTGGCGTACAGCCGGATGGTGCAGGACTGCTATGCAGAGCTTACCGACCCGTTGATCCGCTATCGTGGTCAGGTGTATCAATATGTAGGAGACGAGGTAGTGGTGTCCTGGAAGATCAGTCGTTTCTTTACGGCTTCTTCCTGTTTGGATTTCTTTTATGCGTTCCGCGAAAAGATGGAATCAAAGAAAGAATACTTTCTTGCACAATATGGATTTTTCCCTGAGTTCAAAGCGGGACTTCATAGCGGAAAGGTAACGGTTGCAGAAGTTGGAGAGATCAAAACAGAGATCGCGTATCATGGCGATGTCTTAAATACAGCTTCGAGGATTCAAAGCCTTTGCAATAGTTTACAAAAAGACCTGCTTGTGTCGGAGACATTCCTTCAGCTCGTTTCCGGTGAAGAGCGGCATACCGCAATATTTGTTACAGAAGTGGCGCTAAGAGGAAAAGAAGCGATCACACGGGTTTTTACTGTTTGCAAATCGGATTGACGGTGCCGCTAAAACCGGTAAATATATACACTGGATGAGTTAGATATTCACAAAACATTCATTTCTTTAAGGCAATGAAAATTGATCTCATACCTGTTCTCCACATCAGACCATCGCTCAACGACATCCCAGCACCTGCCGAACATCCTTTTTGGGAGCATACGGAATTATGGGAGCAGTATACACGCAAGGCATTGATACATGAAGGCTATTCTATCCGGATGGAAACGTACCTGACTGGCTTCCCCTTTTATTCGATATCCAGCCTTCTGGAAGAGGATGTAACCAAAATCGTGATCGAACATACTGAAGGACTTCGCACAGGCCAATTCAAGACACCGGATATTATTTCACTTGATGGCGGATACGTTTTAAAGAAGAACGGGAAGGATAAGTTCTTTCCTCAATGCTGTGCTGAACTATGCGATATACATTACTGGAGATCTCTGGCAAAGGGAATCGTTGACCAGCCACATGAAGGACATCCATCTCCCTCAGTTGAAATACATAAAGGCATCATCACTTTTGAGTTCTCTGAAGAAGGCCAGGGTGAGCATTTCTCGCCACCTCCGGCAGAAAAAATTTTACAGGTAGAACAATCAGAACTTCAAATAGCAGTCAAGCAGGCAGAATCAGATCTGCATGAATTTGCTGAACTCCTGAAAAAGATAAACCTGCGATCAAATTTAGGAATTGCAAATATTGACCAGATGTTGATCTGGGGGCAAACGCCTCATTAAACCGTAGTCGGCAGTAATCTGCCCCCTTCGATCGCCTTCACTTCTTTGAAAGAAATAAATAAATGTCCAACTACTTAGCACATACAGGCTTTCATCATAGCGGTTCCACCAGATAGCTGAAAGAATAGTTTCCATATGGCAGTAGATACTGCTGCATCGGCATTGATCGCCAGCTGTCAATTCCTCCAACGCCCATCTGCTTCAGGTCAATATTTAACTGTATTTGGGGCCTTTTAACCAGATCCGCTGCATGCCGTTGCTGACGCTTCGGTCCATTATCCAGGTCACGATCAAAGAAATGAAGTGAACTGATACTTAGTAAAGAATCCGACTGAATACGCAGGCCCCGCCCCTTTTCATTTGTAAGCTGGTACCACCGGATATCACTACGATTACCTGTTTCCTGCGGAACTACATAAGGAAAATACTGGTCATCCACCGTTTGTTTGTAGAGTCCAACATGTGCACTAAAATTCCTGTCCTGGTAGTTCTCCTGCGGACCTCTCCCATAATAGGTAACTTTCTCAAACCCTTTCGCGAGGATCCATTGCATTCCAAAACGCGGTAGAACAGCAAGCTTTCCAACGGAATCTTTATTTACTTCGATGTGCTGTTCAACCAGCAGCTTTCCCTCAGCATTGAACCTGTATCGAACTTCAAGCTGCGCATTCGCAGATGAAAGCCTGTAGACAGCTTTAACCACTGCCAATCCCTCATTTACATTCTCCGTTAAAGAAACGAGCTCCTGCGTTGCAGTGGCCTCTTTCCAGATCTGAAGTTTTTGGGGCGTATTGGCTCCATAATCGTTATCATTTGGCGCTCTCCAGAAATTAGGCCTTACGTTAAAGGCCGTGTCAACTAAAGAGATTCCACGATAATTATATTCGCTGATATATCCGGTTTTTTTATCAAACCCGATAGAAGCTTTTGAGCTGAAGAATTGCAGTACGGCAGGGTTTTCCTTTTTCAAAATGTTGCCTTCATTGCTGATCTTCATTTGCACAAACGGAGAGGAATGCAGTAGTAATTGCTCTGTTGCGATGATGTGATCAGCCGGAACCAAAGGCATCTCTTTTTTTGTTTTGAAAACGAGATTCAAAAACACTTCGCCCTCCGATGGTTTTTTATATGGAATAAAAAATGATCGTATTTGTTGTGGTAATACATTCACATCCTTCATTTCTCCCTTTTGTTGCTGTATACCATTCACCACTACTTCCCATTGCAAATAAACATCAGACAGATCAGTGAAGAATTTTTCATTGTAAACAGAGAGCGAATCTGCTTTGATTTTTGAATGGATATCCTGGTAGATCTTTTTCATCTCCCATGCATGTGGATAAGGCGTCCGGTTCGCATAAAAGATCCCTTTTGCTGCATAGTTCCAATCGGTGATCGCTTCTTCCGGCTCGTAATCTCCGCCATAAGTATAAACAGTATCCCCTTTACTGTTCACCCGTTGAAAACACTGATCAACAAAATCCCAGATATAACCGCCCTGGAAAATGTTCTTGTTATCGCGGATCACTTTCCAGTAGTCGATAAAGTTACCTAATGAGTTCCCCATGGCATGTGCATATTCGCACATGATGAACGGCCTCGCCGGATGTTGATTATTCTTTGCGTAATCCAACATGCCTGCTGGTGTAGGATACATGGGATTGACGATATCTGAATCCCATTCCCAGGCGAAACGACGATAGTCAGCCACAGCACGTTCGTATTGAACCGGCCGGCTGCTATCACGCTGCTTCATCCATAGATAACAATTGTAGAAGTTATAGCCGTTACCTGCTTCGTTACCCATACTCCAGAGGATAACCGACGCATGATTCTTGTCGCGTTCCATCATTCGCTGTACTCGAAGTAAGTGAGCGTTTACCCAGGTCGGGCGATTCGCCATGGTTTGGGTAAGGTCATAGCCCATTCCATGCGATTCGATATTTGCTTCATCCACTACATACAACCCGTACTGGTCGCAAAGCTCCAGCCAGGTTTCACTATTCGGATAGTGGCTGGTTCTGACTGAATTGATGTTATATTGCTTCATCAGTTGAATGTCCCTGATCATTGCGTCGCGGGATATAACCTGACCTGTTTGGGGATCCGTTTCATGACGGTTAACGCCTTTGATAAGAATAGGCTGCCCATTTACGAGCAGTAACCCATTTTTAATTTCAATCTTCCTGAACCCGATCTGCTGGGTTGTCATTTCCAACATTTGACCTCCGGCATTTTTGATCTTTATTTGCACCTGGTAAAGTGACGGGGTTTCCGCCGTCCATAATGCAGGAGCGGTTACCGGCATATTCAATTGAAGCCGGCTTGAATCGAACGATTCTGTTTGTGAAGAAATGATCTTTCCATTCTTTAATAAAATCACCTCGGCGTTGGTGCCTTTATCCGGTTGACGGTTTAATGTGCAAATTGTCTTAAGTACCGCATTCTTATACGCATGATCGAGCTCAGGCTTTAACTCTATATCAAAAAGATGAACAGGATTTCTTGCGACGAGAAAGCAACTGCGGGTGATCCCGCTCAATCGCCACATATCCTGGTCTTCGATATAATTAGCATCACACCACCGCATGATCTTCAGTGTAAGCAGGTTTTTGCCTTTTCGCAAATATGCGGTAATATCAAATTCGGAAGGTAGTTTGCTATCTTCTCCATAACCGACATACTGACCATTTACCCAAACAGAAAGATTTGATTTCGCAGCGCCAATATGCATCACCACCTGTTTCCCATTCCAATTTTCCGGGATGACCACTTCACGGCGATACACGGCCGTCGGATCAAAACTCAGAGGCACGGCTGGCGGTTGAAGACGCTTCATCAGGTAACGGAATTCAAACCCGGAAGTAGTATACATCGGGAACCCATACCCATTCATCTCCCAGTTGCCAGGAACATTGAATAATGGCCAGTTGCTATCGTCAAAAGCCGGTCGTTCAAAGCCCTGCGGCAGATCATCTGGCTTATCAACATACTTGAACTTCCAGGCGCCATTCAGGCTTTGATAATTGCGCGACTGTTGCCAGTCGCCTTTAGCGGCAGTGGATTCATTTTCATAACTAAAAAAAGACGCATGCATCGGCAAACGGTTCTGCTCAATAATGGTTTCATCGAGCCAGGGAATTCCGGGACGTGCGGATGTAGTATCCTGGTACTTTTTGGAGGATTTCGCCGGGCCTGACAGTGTCGGACTTGACTGAGCAGAACCGGTCGCAGCCAGGCCAGCAAAGCTGGCAAGTAATAAGAACGATGAAACGTTATTTGACATTATAATTGTCTTTAATGCTGGAAGATATGAATAGCGTTAAAGTTATCGTGTCCTCGAAGAATATGCAGGGGGTAAATTATGATATGGATGGGGGGATTTACATTCGATAGGAGGTCGAGGGCTTTTTTTGCTGCTTACCCGATTGCAATGATCTTTCTTTTCGGGAATACCCCGAACCAATGCCGATTAAAATACAATGTCGTTTAGTTCAATAATCGTCCTACACTAGCTCGATGGCCGATGACCGATGGCCGATGGCCGATGGCCTCATTTGGATGGAAGCGATTGCTGCTAATTGGTATAGGGTATTGACACTGGTAGGTATATGTATTATCGGCCAACGGCCATCGGTCATCGGCCATCGGCCATCGGTCATCGGCCATCGAATGAACTTTCGGGAAAATCCTTAATTAAAGGACATGGATTAAAATAAATGGCTCCCGGCAAATACCATGTCTGCTGCTTCATTGTGTTGCTGACCGGTTTTTGCGGGGACACCGCACCGGCGTAGGCTTGTCCCA
Organism: Terrimonas ginsenosidimutans; assembly: GCF_022012415.1. Taxonomy (GTDB): domain Bacteria; phylum Bacteroidota; class Bacteroidia; order Chitinophagales; family Chitinophagaceae; genus Terrimonas_A; species Terrimonas_A ginsenosidimutans. The sequence goes on along the minus strand of NZ_JAKLTR010000011.1, from coordinate 85,770 downwards.
TGCACGAACGGATGGAAAGTGCACAGCCATTACAGCCGCCTCAATGAACTGACATCCGTCATCTTCGTTGCGACAGACAGTGGAAAGTGTACGGTCGATAGATTACAGAAGCTGAAACATATCTAAAAAATATGCTTGCCAAGCTCAAGTGGTTTATGATTTCTTTCATATGTGACAACTCGCCCTGTGTTGGTCATCAGCCTTTCGGACTTTAGCTTATAGACCATCTGCATGCTCATATTATCCGCATAAACATCGCAGGTATCTACGAGAACTCCTTTCAGGCCACCTGCCAGTGAAATAGCATAGATCATTCGCGCTGCATCCGGGCTGCCGGCCTCGTCAAATAAATACGCTTCATCGATCGAGAATTCCGCAGGCTGCAGCCATTGTGACAGTTCAAAACAATAAAGACAACCAGGTTCTCTTCTGAACTTAAGTATATAATTTCTCTCTTTTAACTCGCTGACCCTTTCCTGTAGCATTGTATCCCAATCAGCCTCTTTCCCAATATGCATTTTCATTTCTTTCACTTGTTAATGATTTGCTTAGTACAGCCAATCGGCATGCCGCGGGACAATCAGATAGTTTTCAATCTATTGAGGGATAACAAGCTTTTTTTGATCACTGTATTTCGTCAAATCACGATCGATAATCCGATATACGGGAAGACCTGAAACCAGATCTTGTTTCCAGGCAGGCAATAGCGTGATCACCACAAAAGAAATGATAAGAAAGTAAGAAATAAATAACGGGAAGAGATCACACGCTGTTTCGGCGCATTATTAAGCTAAGAGCCGTATCGCCTCAGGTGGCTGAGGACGCTTTTTAGTAATAGTCACCCGTTCATTTTCAAGAAAATCGTCCGTGTCCGTGTTCATGTCAAATGCAGCAAATACTTCGAGCTTGTCAAACGAAATATCCTGATATTTTCCGAGCAGAGACAAACCTGCTTACCTCGGAAACCTTCGGCTCTTCAACCGGTGCTTCTTTTGCGGGAGTTTGTCCACGACTGCAAAGCAAACAGCAGTTAGCGCCAAAAAAGATACTTCTCATAAAAGGATCGGTTACCGGGAAGTAAAATAAAGAGAGGGCGCTGTCAACAGCATTCGTGCCCGGAACCTTATTTATCCATCAGTTGAAATCCGTCCGGAGTATTCACGTCATTCAAAGCGGGTGCCAGTTGAGCGGTCTTTCTGTTGAACTTGTACTTATATCGCAGGCAAATGATCAATCCTGCAACAGTCATCGCTGCACCAACAAGCGAAGGATAGTTAAATCCGAGCCCGTTCCTCAATGGAATTCCCCCCAGATAGGCACCCAATGAGTTTGCCACATTGAACGCCGCCTGCATAAAAGCAGCACTCATCATTTCCGACCCGGGTGATGCTTTGATCATCATAATATTGATCGGTGCAGACACAGACATCGAAAGACCACCACAAATAAATGTAAGCACCAGAGACACCACTGTATTGTGTGAGAAGAAAAAGATCCCCATCAAAACTGCAAGCATCAGGATCATTAACATCAACGTGGCTTTTACCTCCCCGATCCTGTCGGACAAATATCCCCCGAGCAAATTACCTACCACCATTCCAGCACCGGCAAGGATCATCACATAGGCCATCTGATCTTTCGGAATGCCGACAACTTCCGTCATCAGCGGGGTAATGTAACTGAACCAGCAAAACAGTCCGCCAAATCCGATCGCCGTGATCAGCAGAATATACCAGGGCTTCTTTCGTCGCAGGAACTTCAACTCTTCAACCGCGTTCGCATTCTCTTTCCGTGAAAGGTCTGGCAACCAGAAATGAATGAACGCCAGTGTGACCAGGCCAATGAATGTCACAATAGCGAAATACCAACGCCAGTGAAAAACGTGCCCAACATAAGTAACTAGCGGTACCATTGCAAGGTTTGCAATGGTCAACCCTGAAAACATATAGGAGATATAGCGTGCCTCTTTCCCTTTTCCAGCAAGGCGGGACGCCACTACGGTACCGGCACCGAAGAAAGCACCATGCGGCAAGCCAGATAAAAACCGCGCGAAGAACATGAAATAGTAATTCGGACTAATAATAGAAAGACCATTAAAGATCGTGAACAGCACCATCAGCCAGATCAGCACTTTCTTTGGAGGTTGCTTCACCGTAAAGCCGATGAGTAGCGGCGCACCAACCACGACGCCTAATGCATAAGCAGAGATCAGGATACCCGCATCCGCGATACTTACGTTAAGCGAACCTGCAATATCCGGCAGCAAACCCATGATTGCAAACTCGGTTGTCCCAATTCCTAATCCTCCAAGCGCAAGAGGTATCACTCTTTTGTCCATCTATCTGAACTTATTTTATCTGATAAAACAAAACAGATCGCTCATCTGGCGATCATTAAATTTAAATTTGGCAGGCAAAGTTAGGAGGGAGTAAGCAGATTTTGTGAGAGAACAATCGCGCTACTTATTTTGTTAGCGTAGGATAATTGTCCTATACATTACCCATTCTAATGACAAATCTTGTCATTTTGTTCAAATATATTGAAATTGTGCCGACAACAAATACAATCAACAGATGAATATGGAATCACTCAAAGGTAAAACAGCACTGATCACCGGAGCAGGTAAAGGACTGGGAAAGGCGATGGCACTTGCACTGGCGGCAGAAAGTGTAAACCTTATACTAATCGCAAGAACAAAAACTGACCTTGACAAAGTCTCAACCGAAGCAAAAGCCTTGAACAGCGGGATCAGTGTCAGCAGCTTCGCAGTGAATGTTGGCAGCTACGCTGAAGTGAAAACTGCTATTGAAAAAATATCCGCGACAAGCCCCGTAGATATATTGATCAACAATGCAGGTATTCTGAAAACCGGAGGTTACCTCGAATTGCCTGTTGAAGAATGGGAAGAAGTAATACAGGTGAATGTTCTCGGCACGTATTACGTAACACATGAAGTACTCCCTCTCTTGTTGAAACAGAGCAGCGGAGACATTATCAACATCGCGTCAACGGCAGGTTTGAAAGGCTCAGCGAAGATGAGTGTTTACGGCGCCTCAAAAGCTGCCGTGATCAATATGACAGAAAGCCTGATGCAGGAAGTCAGAAAATCAAATATCCGTGTAACAACCGTTAACCCAAGCACCATCGCAACTGAGATGACCCTGAATGCAAACTTCACTGATGGTAACGCAGAAAAAGTACTGCAACCGGAAGACCTTGCATATGTGATCGTGCACAACCTGAAGCTACCTAAAAGAGCTTTTGTTAAAGAGTTTGGACTGTGGTCGACTAACCCATGATCCCGAATAGTTATTACATATCGTTTGCAGAAACTTCAATCTCCCGATATTTGTAACATGAACTAAGCGATTCCTTTCCTTCTTTCCAGTTGAAAAAAACGCAAGGAAGAAAAGGAGTCGCTTTATAGCTTTATCAGGAGCTTAGAGATCATACTCCATGAAGTAAACCTTGCCCTTGGTCGAATCTATCCATAGATATGTGTGGTTCTCATGCTCACCTTTTTTGTAAAAAGGAATAAGGGTTACAATCTTTGCACTGTCCCACCACGAAAAAGAAGCCCAAAGGCCTCTGCTCATATTGTCCGGTGCTTCTTTGACTGCTTTCTTATCCAGCTGCAATTCCACTCTTAACTCTTTCTAATAACAACAGCATCTTTGTGCTTGTTTAACAACTCTTAGACCCCTTTATGTTGTTTCTACAATTCCCACGCTTTACTTTTACATCTCCTGTTTTCAAAAAAATCCAGCCCCATGAAATGGAAGAAAATCATTCTCCGCTCGCTTCTCTCTTTATTGATCCTCGTTATTCTAATTCTTACAATTGTACCGATCGTTCTGTATAGAAAACAAAAATCCATCGTACAATATGTTGTGAGCGAAATGAACAAAGAATTTGGCGGAAAACTTGTGATCGAAGACAGTCATATCTCGCTGCTCAACGGCTTTCCGTATGTTTCGATCGATCTTACCGGTGTAAGATTTTTCGGCACAAAAGATACCACACAGCGCCCGATCTATCAAGTCAGTGACCTCTATGTTGGCTTTGATGCAAAAGCCCTGATACAGGGAAAATATGATGTAAAACGGATCTCCCTCGAGAAAGGTCATATCGACCTGGTACAATATGCAAATGGAGATATAAATCTGTTGCTGGCAAAAAATGTAAAGCTGGACAGCACTTCTACCCGGGAAAATGATACCAGCAAATTACACCTGAAGCTGAAAAGAGTGCGTCTGAAGGATATTGACATAACCTATTACAAAGAATCCGATAGCCTGCTCGCTGAAACATATATCACAGACGCAAAGGCAAGTTTCAGTATTACCGATGACATCATCCACGCACGTCTGAAAACAGGCATGGAACTGAATATCGTTCAACGCGGTGACACCAGCTTCTTCAATCACAAACATGTATCGATCACTACGGATCTCGACTTCGATCAGAAAAATGAATTACTGAAAATATCGAAAGGTGAATTTGCACTGGAAGATGGGGAATTTGGTTTCTCCGGGAGTATTGACATCAATGATCAGTTGAAAACAGACCTTGAAATTCATGGCAACAAACCAGATTTCAACCTCCTGCTTTCTCTTGCCCCTCCCGCAATACTGGAAAACTTCAAACCGTTCAGCAATGCCGGCCGGGTATTTTTTGATGCACGTGTTAATGGACGGCTTGCGCCGGGAAATAAATTCGCTATTGACGCGAACTTCGGTTGCGAAAATGCCTATTTCAAAAACACTATTTCCAATAAAACAGTAGACCAGTTCGGGTTCCTGGGAAGTTTCAATAATGGCGCTGACAGTTCCATGAAAACAGCAGAACTCAAGCTGCTGGACATAGCGGCGCGACCAGGTGCTGGCGTATTCTCCGGGAATGTGATCATAAAGAATTTCGAAGACCCGCATATCAACGTAGATCTCCATTCGGATCTGGATCTCGCTTTCCTTGGAGATTTCCTGAATATGGACCAATTAAAAGGTATCAAAGGAAAGGTAATGCTCGACATGCGGTTCAACGAGCTCATAGATTTCCAACAACCCGAGAATAATCTTGTCAAATTAAAAGAAGGGATCGATAGTGAACTGCAGATCAAAGATCTCTCTGTTCTATTGCCTGGATTTAAGGCTCCGATAGAAGATCTCAACCTACATGCCCAGATGAAACAGGGAAAGCTGGATCTGGATACACTGCGTTTTCGCCTTGGCTCATCCGATCTCAGCCTGAAAGGTGCACTTGATGATCTGCCAGCTATTTTTCATTTTGAAGACAAGCCGATCAATGTGTCTCTGCTGGCAAACTCAAAACATCTGAAGATAAAAGACTTTCTTTCTTTTGACACATCTCTTGCCAGTAAAACAGATGAAGAGATCAGTAATTTCTCCATCAATCTCGCCTTTAAAACCTCCGTCAACGACCTCACGCATGTTTCAGGAGTACCAAGAGGAGAATTTCTGATCGATGATCTTTATGCAAAGCTGAAAAACTACCCGCATACGTTTCATGATTTCCATGCTGATCTTTTTATCAATGATACAACTGCAACTTTAAAAGATTTTTCCGGCCAGATAGACAAAAGCGATTTCCATTTTAACGGCAAACTATCCAATTATAATCTGTGGTTTGCCGACCATAAAAAAGGCACTACCAGGTTTTCTTTCGACTTCCGGAGTGATCTGATCAAACTGCAGGATATGTTCAGTTATAAAGGCGAGAATTACATCCCCCAAGACTACCGTCACGAGGAGCTCAGCGGTATCAGGCTTCATGGCGAAATGGGATTACAGTACGACAGTTCATTAAAAGCCGGTCAGATCGCATTCAATAAAGTAAAGGCAAAAATGAAAATCCATCCCCTGAAACTGGAGGACGCAAATGGAACTTTTTACTTCGGCAGACAGCGTATAGGATTTTCAGATCTTTATGCCCGGATGGGACGAAGCGACCTGAAAGCAAGCCTGAGTTTATATACAGGAGACAATGCTGAATTAAAGAAACAGGTCAATAAGATCGAGATACATTCTGCAAGACTTGATATAGATGAGCTTTCCAATTTCGATCTGAAGAAAAAAGGATCCGCCTCGCATGATTCAGCATTCAATCTGTTCAGCCTGCCATTTGGTCACCTTTCGCTAACAGCAGACATAGGAGAACTACATTATCATCACAATGCATTAAAAAATGTTACAGCAGCATTGCGTATGCAGCCTGATCATTATCTGTATGTAGATACATTCACGCTGGCGGCTGCCGAAGGACAACTCGCTTTGAACGGATACTTCAACGGATCAGATCCGACGCATATCTATTTTAAAAGTGACCTTCAATTGGATCATGTAGATATAGACAAGCTGCTGCTTCGTTTTGACAATTTCGGGCAGGATTACGCCTGGAATAAGAACCTGCACGGAATGCTCACAGGCAACATCAAAAGCACTGTTTTTATGCACCCTGATCTTGTTCCGCTCCTCGATAAAGCAGAAGCCGAAATGAATGTCACGATCACCGATGGTCAGCTTGTTGATTTTGCACCCATGCAGGCAATGTCAAAATATTTTAAGGATAAAAATCTTCGTATGATCCGGTTTGATACACTCAGCAACCTCCTTACACTGAAGAATGCGGCTTTGTCGTTTCCAAGTATGAATATCAATTCAAGTCTTGGTTTTATTGAGATCAGCGGAACGCAATCACTTAACACCAGCATGGATTATTACATCCGCGTGCCATTAAAGATGGTAACGCAGATCGGCTTCCGTCACCTGTTTGGGGGTAAAAAACGCGAAGAAGTGGATCCGGAACAGGAAGATGCCATTATCTATCGTGATACTGATAAGAAAGTTGCTTTTGTAAACCTGCGGATTGCAGGAACGCCGGATGACTACAAGATCAGCCTGAAGAAAAAGAAATGATAAAGCCGATAAAACGGCCAATAAACGTTCTTATTTGCAAATATCAATGGTCGTAGTCGATCACTTTAAAATGACTGTTGACATACACCGTCGCCTGCGTTGGTGACACCACATTACTGCTGCTCTTGATGTTCTCGATGCATTGAACTTTATAGATCGTGTCGGTAGCGTTATCGATCAGGTCTGTCAGCTCATCTTTTTTACTTTCCCTGTCAGACCTGACGGTTTCGATAAATTCGCCAAGATCGCCTATGGTGCAGCTGATCTTGTTATTAGCCGCAGATTTTCCGTCCCTGATACTTTCAGCCTCTTTCAACAAGTCATCGCACGTATGCATATCATCCAGCAGCCGCCGGTATTTTGGAAGCTCGTTTGCAGTGATAAATAATGTATCTAATTTTTGAAAGTCCCGCAGATCCGATTTTGCAAAGACAGGGCTAGACTTTACAGCGACAGCAATCTTTTCGATCTGCGCCTTTCCGGAATCCTGATCCGGCGAACATGAACAGAAAAAAGCAGAAAACAATAATGAACCTGCCATAAGTGACTTCATAGTACCGGTTGAGTTTCCAATATAGAGTTTTTTCTTTCCAAACAAAACAGCTGCGGACCGGAAAGAATGAAGGTAAACTACGACTGAAAAGGTTTATTTGTTCAACCTGGAACATTTTTATTTCTTTAGGACCTCTTTTGCCTCTGGGAAATACTAAAATTGAAAAAATGAGCTCTACTATTACAGCCAAACTTGCTGAAAGATGTCAGGGTCTTTGCGAGCTTTGCACGACCGAAACCGCCACAATAGCCTATGCGGTAAGCCCGAAAAACAATGATGTAATTGAAAATGAGGTAGCGCTTTGCAATACCTGTCTTTCCAAATTAGACAGCACCGACGACCAGCAATACTGGCAATCCCTTGCCGGCAGCATCTGGAATACAGAGCCGTCTGTGCAGGCATTAAGCTACCGGATCCTGTATAATAACAGGGACCAGGAATGGGCACAGGAAATCATGTCTTCAGTAGAATTGGATGAACCAGTTATTAATTGGGCTACCAGCGCATTCATTGTTGCGGATGTTCATAAAGACAGCAATGGGACTGTACTCGAAAGTGGAGACACTGTTGTATTAACGCAAAATCTGAATGTGAAAGGGGCAAACTTCACTGCAACAAAAGGGACGGTTGTCAGAAAGATCAGACTCGTACCGGATAATACGGAGCAGATTGAAGGGAAAGTCAATGAACAGATGATTGTGATATTGACGAAATACGTTCGAAAGGGATAATTTATTGACCACGGACCGCAGATCCATATGGCAGATCAAACATCCAATCTGTAGCTCATTTGAAGTTCGCAGAAAAATAGGAATTCTGAATTCGGGTTATGGGGTTCACTAATCCCGGACCTGATAACTGTCTGCGGTCCGTCTTCTTTGGCCCCTCTCAAAGCACGTGCTGGTAAACCGCAAACAATTTCCAGAATGTCATCCGGTGTTTGAAATCGAACTGTTGCTTTTTAAAATCATTCAAGACGAGATCGATCCGGTCTTCTTTCATTTCAAAACGGCCTAACATGATCTCGCGGTCGACGGTATACAGGCCGGTCTTATGGTGGCACAGATGAATATTCTCCTCCGTCACCTCTTCAAAGATCAGCACATCGTGCATTCGATATTCAGGCAGCGATTCATGGTGCGCAATATTGGGATTGAACGTAAGCGCTATCATATTGTGATTGTTCGCTTCCGGAAGCACCAGCCGGGGAAAAGCCCCCCAGTCGTTGAACTGCAATTCCCGGTAACAACACTTCATATATATATTATCATTTATGAATGGCACTTCATGCAGCTGCAGCTTGATAATATGGTTCTCGTCCTCGATGAGCTTGTCGCCATTAAACTTCAGGATCTCGTTGATCGTGAGGTTCTGCGTAACAAATTGGCCAAGGGGTATGCAAAAATAATTGGCAATCTGCACAACAGTCTCGATCCTTGGTTCTGCCCTGCTTTCCTCATAAGAAGAGATATTACCCCTGGTTAGTGTAAACAGATCCGCAAAGGCTTGTTGACTCAACCCCTTTGTAGTCCTGATTTTTTTGATATTTGCCCCGATCTTGGTCATGGCTGCAAAGATAGTTGTAATTTCTTTTAACACAAATGCCAATATTTTTTGCATTTATGATAAAACGTTGTAGATTTGTTAAGTCAGCTTAAACCAACGCCCATGAATTATATTGATACCATTGAAGATTTCGCCCTCAAACTCAATTGCCGGATCGTGTACAAGAACGAATTGAACGGGATTTTGAAGATCGACAATCAACCTGATGGGATCCATAATCTCATTATTGGCATCGCTCCCCCTATCCTGATCATGGAACAATACCTGTTTTCCTTCCGGGAGGACAATATGGATATGTTCAAAAAATTACTGCAAAAGAACCGTGATACGATCCACGGCGCATTTGTGATAAATGAAGAAGGCGATAAGGTCTTGTTCCGCTACACCATGCAGTTGGAGAACATCGACTTCAATGAGTTGGAAGGAGCGCTGAACTCCCTCGGTCTCCTGTTAAGTGAGTTTTCCCGGCAGATCATCGATTTTTCAAAACTGTAACTATAATAGAAAGTCATTTTAAAACTATAAAACTTATTCGTCATGAACATTTTCAAACGTCTCTTCAGAATTGGACAGGCAGAAATACATGCCGCCGTGGATAAAATGGAAGATCCTGTAAAAATGACCGAACAGGGCCTTCGTGAACTAAGGAACGACCTGACGGAAGCAACCGAAGCTTATGCAAAAGTAAAAGCCCTCGCTATCCGTACAGAAAATGACCAGGCTCACTGTCAGCAGGAGTCGATGAATTATGCAGAAAAAGCTATCTTGATCATGCAAAAAGCACAGTCGGGACAGGTTGATCTGGTAAAAGCCGAGGATCTGGCCCGTGAAGCGCTTTCACTCCGCCGTAAGTATTTCGCAGAGGCGGAAGAACTCGGAGGCCAGGTGGTAGCACTGCAGCAATCATCCAAAGAAATGCTGCGCAATACAGAGATCCTGAAATCCAACATGGAGAAATGGGAGAAGGAACTCAGAACATTGAAAGCACGCGTAAAAGTCAGCAAAGCGACAGAGCAGGTAAATAAGCAACTGGCTCAACTCGATAATAACGGAACCATCGCCATGCTGGAACGTATGAAAGCGAAAGTGGAAGACCAGGAAGCTTTATCAAAAGCGTATGGCGAGATCGCTCGTGACAAGAACAGTCTGAAAGATGAACTTAATTCTCTTTTGAAAGATGATTCATTGTCTATCGAAAAAGATCTGAAAGCAATCAAAGAAAAACTGGGAATCCAGGATAATACGGAAGGCAACAATCATTAGATCGCAATTCCTACCGTCTCATTACCTCAACAGCAAATAAAATTTGTGAGGTAATGAGAACGATAAGGCAATAATACCTCTATATCGTTAATTCCGATAAACCTTATTAGTTCCAACTATGCTTAGTATCACTGATCTGTTATTTCACCCGCTTAGTAATGCGATAATGACGGTTCTTACCGGAATTACCGCCATCTACTGGATTTTTACGTTCATTGCCGGAGATTTGTTTGGCGATGCGGAGGTTGATGCCGACCTTGATGCCCACGGAGCGGACGTGGATACAGACACCGATGCAGATGTAGAGGGAGGTGATTCTCCAGGCGATAAGCCCTTTTACCAGAAAGCACTCGAATTTGTTAATATAGGTAAAGTGCCATTTATGGTAGTATATTCTACCTTTAAGTTCATCGCATGGATCGTAACACTAACCTCTTCGATCGCATTTGGTCTGGCAAACTGGGGCTGGAAATCAGTCTTCATTCTGATCCCCGTTTTCTTTGTCGCATTTGTGATCACGAGATACGCTACGAAACCACTTATAAAAGTATACCACGCTATGGGCTATAATGGGGAAGAAGCACAGGAACTGCTGGGAAGAACCGCCAGAATGAAGTCGACCATTGCGGGCAATACGATTGGTGCAGCAGAAGTAAAAGTTCAAAGTGATATCCTGCGGATCAATGTGAAAAGTAAAACCGGCGAACCTATCCCCTATGACGCTGAGGTAATGATCGCCGACGAATCAGCTGATAAGAAATTTTACCTGGTTGTGCGCGAGATCAACCTGCAAAATATCGTCTGACAAAGTTCGACAACCTTAATATCTATAACAAGTCCTTATTCACTCAACCTAAAACAAACACACTACTATGGGAGCATTTGGCGGAATCAGCTTACTGCTTATCGGGGGAATCGCATTTCTCATTTTTATTATCCTCTTTGCTTTTGCCACTTTTTACAAGAAAATTCCACAGGGCAAAGCGATCGTCCGTACTGGTGTTGGAGGTGGTAAAGTAGCCTTCAATAAAGGTATGTACGTGATCCCGATCCTCCATAAAATGGAGATCATGGATATCTCTGTAAAAAAACTACAGATCGACCGCCTCGAAGGTGACGGCTTGATCTGTAAAGACAATATCCGTGCTGATATCAAAGTGGCATTTTTCGTACGTGTAAACAAAAACGTTGACGACGTATTGAACGTTGCCCAGATCATTGGCACAGAAAGAGCCAGTGATGTGGATACACTCCGTAACCTCTTTGAAGCCAAGTTCTCGGAAGCATTAAAAACAGTTGGTAAGAAATTTGATTTTATCGAACTGTATGAAGCTCGTCGCGAATTCAGAACAGAGATCCTTGATATCATCGGAACCGATCTGAACGGTTACATTCTTGATGACTGCGCGATTGATTATCTTGAACAAACAGAGATCAAGTGGCTCAGTGCACAAAATATCCTTGATTCCCAGGGGATCAAAAAGATCACAGAGCTTACCGCAGAGCAGAATGTAAAGGCAAACCTCATCAAACGTGAAGAAGAGAAAGTGATCAAGAAACAAAACGTTGAAGCGCGCGAAGCCATTCTCGAACTGGATCGTCAGATGGCAGAGAAGGAAGAAAAACAACGCCGCGAGATCGATAATATCAAAGCACGTGAACACGCTGAGATCATCAAGGTTCGTGAAGAAGAAAGGTTGAAGGCAGAAACTGTCCGCATTAAAACAGATGAATCACTGGCCGTTCAGGAAGAAAATAAGCTCCGTCAGATCATTATCGCAGAAAAGAACAAACAGCGTACAAATGCTGTAGAAACGGAACGCGTGGAAAAAGACCGCGCATTGGAAGCGACAGAGCGTGAAAAGATCGTAACACTTGCCCAGATCGAAAAAGAAAAAACACTGGAGGTTGAACGTAAGAATATCCAGGATGTGATCCGCGATCGCGTTCGTTTGGAAAAAGGCGTGGTAGAAGAGCAGCAGGGAATGAAAGATCTCGAAGCCTTCCGTGACGTGGAACGTAAGAAAACAGTTGGTATTACGCAGGCCAGTCAGCAGGCAGAAGAGAAATTGATCTTCACTGTTAAACAGGCTGAAGCGGAAAAGAAAGCTGCTGAAGAAAAGGCAAAACAATTGATCATCGACGCTGAAGCGAAAAAAGAAGCTGCGGTCAAACAAGCCGAAGCCCGCAAGATACTTGCTGAAGCACAGGCGCGTGAAGACGCTACATTGGGTCTGTCTGAAGCTGAAGTAATGATGGCAAAAGCCGACGCTACGGAAAGACAGGGAATCGTTGAGGCGAACGTCGTGGAGAAAATGGCAGAAGCAAAACGAAAAGAAGGTTTGACACAGGCCGAGGTAACCAAAGAGAAAGCGATGGCAGAAGCTGCCGGCATCGAAGAGAAAGCCGAGGCAATGAAGAAGCTTGACGCAGTTGGTAAAGATCACGAAGAGTTCAAACTGCTTCTTGCAAAAGAAAAAGATATCGCACTTGCACAGATCAATATCCAGAAAGATATCGCAGACGCTCAGGCAATGGTATTGGGTGATGCGTTGAAATCTGCAAGAATTGATATCGTTGGTGGTGAAACGATGTTCTTCCAGAATATCGTAAACCAGATCTCCAATGCAAAAGGCTTTGACCGTTTGATCAACGAGAGTGAAAACGCTACACAGATCAAAACAGCGTTGATCGGCGATGGCTCAAACAGTGGCGATCTGATGGAACGTATACGCGGATTCGCAGACAAGTATAATATCTCAACGAATGACATCAAGAACCTGACCATTTCAAGCCTTATCCTGAAAATGCAGCAGCAAAGCTCTGAAGGCGACCGCTCTTCATTGCTGAACCTGGCGAACCTGGCAAGCAGCCTGGGGATCTCTAATAAGAAACTGTAATTGTTTTATGCCACTACCGGCATCCGCGTTTGAGTATCGCTGAGAACGCAAAGGAAGCGCAAGGACCGCAAAGAGATCTTTGCGGCCTTTGCGGCTCCCAGCGCCGTCGGCAATACGTACATGGCACTATTTTAGACTTCCATTGAAACGACTATTCTACTAACATGGCAGGTACTGACAACAACACATCCGCCGTACTCGACTCCGGCACATACGAGATCATCCGAAACCGTCTTGAAGAACAACGGCTCCTTCTGGCGCAACGCCTGGCTAAACTGAATACCGCCCGCAAAGAGATCTTCAACTCTTCAGGCTTTCAACTCGTCGCCAACCAGCGTATCACCACTAACAATAATGGCGTGGCCCGGGGCATCATGGCCTTTGGCGATCTGACCATCTTTGCCTATAATGTTCATTTCGGTTTGAGGGAAGATATCAAGCTTAGCGATGTATTCAGCATTTACAAATTTACCGGAGATCATTTCGAACCTCAACCACTGACATTAATAGAGGACCAGAATTTCATCACAGATTTCAGCAATCTCTATAAATACTACCGGGATTCGATATTTGCCAAGTTCACCAAAACGGAGAACTACCTCTACATGATCTTTCAGACCAGCAAAAGCCCGGATGACCGCAAGGCTTTTAAATGGCTGATCAAAGGAAGCCAGCTGGTATACGTAGATGACCGAAGTATTCATGAGGTAAGAAAAGCTTCGCAGCACGATTTTGAGTGGCTGAAAACCGATCTCAGCAACCGCCGCCTCGGCTTGTACCCGCATATTTCTATCCTTGATAAAGTTTTTATCGAAGCCGTTAACGGTGATATCACTTTCAAGATCGAAAATAATACCGATTCAGGTAAAGGCATTTACGCTGAACCTGTATTGAACAGGGATCAGCAACTCGACGACGCTGAATATTACTATGCAGATCTTGGCAACCTGATCCCCATCAAGATCAAACCTTACCAGGAAGATTTCCGTGCATATATATATAATGTCCGCACCAAACAGGTTGTACCTATCTCCAGCCTGCTTGACGCCGCAATTTTATTGCCCGATAACCAGGGCGTGATCTTTCCAAACGGTTACTATCTCCAGAATGGTGAATACAAGATCTTTGAATCTTCAATTACAGAACTGGAATTTATCCGCAGCATTGCATCTCCAAATGGTGAAGACTTCCTGTATATCTTCTACCAGAGAACGTCCAATACATACGTCCTGATGTCGTACAACATGATCATTCAACAGGTAGAAACACCGATCATTTGTAATGGATTCACCGTGTTTGACGATGGCACGTTGATCTATTTCCGCTCAGAGAACGAAGCCGTCAGGCATCACCAGGTACAGATCTGGCAAACGCCTTATACAGCAACGCTGAAAGAAAATACAGCGATGAGCAGTAATGTGCTGTATAAGATCGGTAATAAAGATATTGTCAGCGCAATGAGTGAAAGCCAGGAAGTGATACAGCTTTTGCAAAAAGAAGACAGCTATGAGGATCTTTATGAAGACATCAATAAAAGAACAAATGATATTATAGATTCCTATTTCTGGTTAAAGGATGATGCTACGTTCAATTTAGCACAGCCTTTAGCACAGATAAGGGATATTGCGAACACCGCTATAGATGAGTTCGCTAAAGTCCAGGCACAGCGCCAGCATGCAAAAGACTCACTGCATGCAATGCAAAAAAGGGTTAATCAGCTGGTTGTTGATGTTAAGAATGCGACCATCACTTCGCTGGATCAACTGGTGGAACTTCTCGCCGCTACGAGAAGCATGCAGGGCGCACTCATAGATCTTCAGAACGTTCGGTACATCAACACGGAAGAAGTAAATAAGCTGAAAGAAACACTTCAGCAGTATAACGGGTCTCTATCTCAGGATACGATTCAGTTCCTCCTGAAAGAAGAAGCACTCGCCCCATACGAAGCGAAGGTTGCGGAGCAAAAAATAATAGCAGCCGGTGTAAAAAAAGTCATAGACGCGCAGCCGGTTGAGGAAGCGGTAAAAGGAATTGCAGCCGGCCTCGAGATGCTGATCGACATTCTTAACAGTCTCAAAATTGAAGACACAACGCAAACCACAAGGATCGTTGAGAAGATCTCGCTCATTTTCGCATCTCTGAATGAAGTAAAAGCAGAACTCGTACGCACCACAACCGCATTACGCACGCAGGAATCAACCGGTGAGTTCCACGCACAGTTAACATTGCTCGATCAAAGCATCGTGAATTTCCTGGACCTTTCCAATACCCCTGAAAAATGTGAAGACTATTTCACCAAGATCAGTATACAGGTCGAAGAACTCGAGAGCAAGTTTGCCGATTTTGAAGAATTCGTTATAAAAATTGCAGACAAGCGCGACGAGATCATCAAAGCGTTCAACGGCAAAAAGGAGATGCTGGTCACGCAGATCAACAAGCGAACAACGGCTCTTGAGCAGATCGGCATGCGCGTGCTGAAGAATATCGAAAACAAGGCACAGTCCTTCAACGACAAGGAAAGCATTTACGCTTTCTTTTCTACGGATCTGATGATCGACAAGGTTCGGAATCTTGTTGATGAGTTAAAAGAGCTCGGAGATGTTGCAAAAGCAGAGAATCTGGAAAACCTTACTAAGGTTGCCCAGGAAACCGCATTAAGAAACCTGAAAGACAAATCTGACCTGTTCGTTGATGGCCAGAATATCATTTCGCTTGGCACTTACAAGTTTATTGTAAACAAACAGGTGCTGGATCTTACGATCGTGCGCAGAAACGACCGTCTTTTTTATCACCTGATCGGAACCAGTTTTTATAAGGAAGTTACTGCGGAGTCGCTTTACGCACATCGTACGATCTGGGAACAGGAATTGATCTCGGAGAACAGCACCGTATACCGGTCAGAATATCTCGCTTATCAAACCTTCCTTGAAAGCCTGCACCAGGCTGAGCAATGGAGTTTTGAGACATTTCTGAATGACCGTACAGAGCGGGATTACGCAGCCGCGTATCTAAAAGGAGTTCATAATGTTGATGCAACAGTTATTTACCAGGGTTTGAAAAAGCTGCAGGAAGAGCTCGGCATCCTTCAGTATTCGCCGGCAGTTCGGGTGGCAGCGCAACTATTCTGGTTCGGACTGGATGAAGCCTCCCGCAATAAGCTACAGCAACTGATCACAGCCGCCTATTCAATACAGGAAAGCTTCCCACAAAGCCGTCGCGCGGCATTTGTGGAGAAAGAACTATCATCAAAATTTTTACAGTCATCACTCGCATACGAAACAGTAGATGCAGAAGATGTTGCTCACTATCTATACAGCGAATTTTCTGTATCGAAACATTTCACGTGCAGCCAGCAGGCGATGCAACTAAAAAAATCATTCAGGGAATATCTGCAAGTCAAAAAAAGAACAGATCTTTTTCAACAGGAAGTAAACAATACGGGGTTTGATGTAACAGAACGTTTTTATATCATTCAAAGCTGGGTGATCGCTTATTCGCAAATGCACACAGAAGAATTTGACGCACAATATGTGGATGAAACGGTTTGCCTGCTGCTATTCAAAGATCACCCATACAAAGAAAGAGCGGCATCGGACACACTGGTTCTCGAGGGTTTAAAAGGAACGCATTCAGTAATTGAAGCTGAAGGAAGATATAAACTAAGTTATCATCAGTTCATCAAAAGACTGCAAACATATGTTGAAACCGTCGTTCCGGCTTTTACGTCTTTCAATCAGCTAAAAGAACAGTTAGTAAAGGACTATCGTCAACAGTTAAAAATAACTGAGTTTGAACCAAAGGTGCTCAGTTCATTTGTGCGCAACAGGCTGATCAATGAGGTATACTTCCCGTTGATCGGGGCGAACCTGGCAAAGCAGATCGGTGCGGCAGGCGACGATAAGCGTACAGCCAGAATGGGTATGCTGTTACTCGTATCTCCTCCTGGATACGGCAAAACAACACTGATGGAATATCTTGCCAAAACGATGGGATTGCATTTTGTGAAGATCAATGGTCCCACGATCGGTCATCATATCACTTCCATCGATCCGCAGGAAGCTACCACTTCCGGGGCGCGTGAAGAATTGAAAAAGATCAACCTGTCCTTTGAAATGGCTGATAACGTGATGTTATACGTCGATGATATCCAGCATTGCAGTCCGGAGTTCCTTCAAAAATTCATTTCCCTGGCAGATGGTCAGCGTAAAATGGACGGCATTTTCGAAGGCGAAAGCCGCACCTATGATCTTCGCGGAAAACGCTTCTGTATTGTAATGGCCGGTAACCCGTACACAGAAAGCGGCGAACAGTTCAAGATCCCGGACATGCTGGCAAACCGTGCCGACGTGTATAACCTGGGTGATGTGATCGGCGGATCTGATCTTCTGTTCAAACTTAGCCTGATAGAAAACTCGGTCGCAGAAAACAGGTATCTGCAACGCATCAGCAACCGAAGCTTTGAAGATCTTTATAAGCTGATCAACTATATCGAAACAGAAAGTGAACTTTTGCCTGAATTGGAAGGAAATTACAACCGGCAGGAAACAGATGATGCTATCGCCGTTCTAAAGAATGTGATCCGAATCAGAAATATTGTGATCCTCGTCAATCAGCAATACATAGCGAGTGCAGCGATGAAAGATGCATATCGAACGGAGCCTGCATTTAAACTTCAGGGATCCTATCGTAACATGAATAAGATGACCGGGAAGATAGTGCCGTTGATGAACCCGGAAGAGGTGAATACATTGATCCTTTCACATTACGAGGGAGAATCACAAACGCTTACATCCGATGCCGAAGCAAATCTGTTGCGCTTAAAAGAAATTGCAGGATTTATGAACGAAGCGGAAGCGGCCCGCTGGCAACAGATCAAAGAGATCTTTATGAAGAATAACAAGTTCGGCATGATGAAGGAAAATGATACATCCGGACAGATGCTGATACAACTAAGCTCCTTTAATGAACATCTGGAAGCGATCGCCAAAGCGATCAGTAAAAAGAATTAAAAGGTTGTTTCCGTTTTCCCGCAAAGCCCCGGACTGGAACCCGGGGCTTTGCCTAACGCCGGATGTACATCATCCTGCGGCCATGTTCAACACCGCAACAACGTAAGTCACTCACACTTCCCCAAAACCTTCCCCGCGACCGGCCCGCATCCTCGGTAAATATCAAATCCGGCAGCGGTTACTACCCGTATACCCGGAAAAGATGTAACTTACTTTCTCAAATTCTTACATGCTATTAAACCATATAAACCCCAGCCCCATTCTGGCGGAATATATCCGGCTTTATCGCATTATCGATTTCTTTTTTGAAGACCATCTCAGCATTCCCCCAAAATTGTATTCTCCGCGCCCTGAGCATTGCCTTCAGTTCTATCCCAGAGATACAGAGTCTGTAATGTATCCTGAATCGAATATTACAGTCTCAAACAAACGTGCAACACTGGTTGGTCAGCATACGATCCTGCAGCATCGTTGTGTAGGAAAAAATTTTTTGAGTTTCCAGGTCGTCTTTCAACCAACGGCATTATTCCGGTTGACGGGAATTCCCCTGAATGAATTGACAAATGTATATATGGATGCGGCGGATATTTTTGGAAACGGCATACACGAAGTAAATGAACGGCTTTTTGAAGCCGCCTCTTATAAAGAAATGGTCAGCATCGTGGAGACTTTCCTGATACGGTTATCATTGAAAAAAAACGGCCATAAAGCATTGGAGGCGATTGATCATTCTATTAATAAAATGATCGCTGAAGAAGAACATTTTGGTATAGACCCATTTTTAAAGAATAGCTATCTTTCCCATCGCCAGTTTGACCGACTGTTCAAGCAACGGGTTGGCATTTCTCCAAAGCAATTCCTGCAGGTGATCCGGTTTGACAAAGCCTACCGGCTCAAAAATAAATTCCCGGAAACAGACTGGCTAACTGTGGCTGTTCAATGTGGTTATCATGACTACCAACATCTAGTAAAAGATTACAAAACATTCACGGGGCACACTCCCACGCGTTTTTTTGCACTCGACAATAATGCCCCCGAACGTCTTTTTGGTGATGCAGAAACCTGATAGAATGTCTTGTTTTTACCACTAAAGCCCGGCACAAGTGCCTGAGATTTGCTTCATAAATTCTGAATAATGAAGCGAAAAAAATTCCTTGCAACAGCACTTTCCGCCCTCCCGATGATTGCACTCGCAAAAACAGGCGTAACGTTCTCCGCCTCCGTTAAAAAGCCATTTGTTATCCGGTCCGGTGAGGCGCGGTATGGAAAACCAATGTTCTACAAAGGAAAGCATCCTAATAATATTGTGATCTCAAAGAAAGATACGAACGGCGCGTTTAGCGTATTTGCATACGCAGGTCTTGACAAGATCGGGCCTTCCACCCATCTTCACCTTGCACAGGACGAGATCTTCTTTGTAACTGAAGGAACTTATCGTTTTCTGGCTGGTGAGGAAATAATGGAACTGAAAGCGGGTGACTCGATCTTTCTGCCGCGGAATGTGCCCCATAGTTGGATCCAGCTTACAGAAAAGGGACAACTCATCTATGCCGTCCATCCCGCGGGAACGATGGAGGAGTTCTTTATTGAAATGAGCGAAATGAAGGCTCCGCCCACTGAAGCAGAAGCAAAGAAAATCCACCTGAAACACGGAATGAAATTGATCGGGCCGGGGCTGAGCTTGTAGGTTTGTAACACAAGCTGGCCGGCGAAGGTTGCAACGTACCGCAAGACCGCAATGAATACAAATAACACTGCTAACCCGTTGCGACCATAACGTGCCGTTGCTGCCGCCGCGTTCTTCACCCTACCGGATTTCCGGTATCTCCGCTTTCCCAAACATCCCTATTTCGGAGGATAGCAAAATCCAACGCTGGCCTGTATTTTAGCTTCAAATACTCATTAAAATGAAACAGGCCATTCTATCGCTCTTTTTAGTAATCACCTCCTTGCTCACAAGTCGGCTGATGGCGCAAAACAGCAAATACCTTGCAATTGATCAACTGAATATTCCGATTGATGCGGCTACGATCACCGACTCTTCCAACGGAGGCAGGCTCATCTATTTAGCTTCTTTTGAAATCAGCATGCGCAGCAATGAAAGCGTTTCGGCATTAAAGATGCTTTATGCGGCGATAGCTGAGAACCGCCAACTAAGCCTCTCCATCAAAACACTGGACGCAATGGGCAAAGGACTGGAAGAACGTTTTTATCAGAATGCCGGAATACAGGAAATCGTTTTGCCGCTAATGGACGCGGTAGACAAAAACCTTGTTAAAGTGCAGGTTAAAATAAGAGCAACATCCGTGTCTGTAAAAGAGAACTCCGGCTCCGTGAATCTGGCGGGCATAGGGCGTGGCGCAGCTGTTGTTAACTCGAATTTCCGGTTAGCTATCGGTTCATTGCCCACCAAACGCGTCTCTAAGATCAGTGCAATCCGGATCGCTTCCGGTCAACCATCTTCCTTCTCTATAGAGTTGGCGGAATCAGACTCGAAAGACTGGCAAAACTGGTTAACGGGTAGTTCGTCAAAAAGAGAAGGGGGCTCCATTGAATGGCTGGCAGCCAACTTCAAAGATGTAGCTTTCCAGATCAGCCTGAATGATATCGAAATCACTTCCACCTCCAGCCAATACATCAGTACAACCGAGGTTAGGCAAATCACCAAATTGAATATAGGACTGCGCGCCAAAGCGGTTCCTGGTGGAGGAAAATAACGTATCTCACCGGATCGACCGGTCAATTTTTTCATTTTAAAAGCTGCTCCATTCCTGGCTATCTTAATTGACAGTCGTGAAGGGGCAGCTTTTTTATACTTGCGATCCCCCGCTCTGACCACCAAAACCTTTCTTCCTTTCTGAGTTGGCCCCGTTACTTTCCAATTGTTGTCTAAAACTTGGGCGGATTGGTAAATAAGTTATACAAACACCCATGTGAAATAAACAATGCATATCATTGTGCAGGGAATCGGTTGAACGATTGAAAACCGGCTTTTAACGAGTGTTTTGCTGATCCTGGCGGGAAGTACTTTTTATGAAGAATGAATTGCTTCAATTTCACCTTGTGCGATTGAAATGCTGATCACTGTTTAACCAAACATTCATCTTAAAAAGACAGCTCATGTCGTTAAAACCTCCTGTTAACAAAAACGATCATCTGCTTGGTGACAAAGAAGCCTCCATTGAAATCGTAGAGTATGGAGATTATCAATGTCCTTATTGCCGCGAATCCCACTCCGTGATGGTGCGGCTGATGAAAGAGTTTGAAGGTCATGTTAAATTTGTATTCAGAAATTTTCCGCTGAAAGAGATACACCGATATGCCGCAATCGCAGCGCTTGGGGCAGAGTCTGCAGCGATACAGGGGAAATTCTGGCAAATGCATGATATGATCTATGAAAATCAGGAACGATTGAATGAGCCTTTTTTGTTTACACTCGCTGATGAACTTCAGCTTGACAAAAAGCGATTTGAGGCAGATCTGCAATCCGCTTTTCTTGATGCCCGGATTGATGCAGATCTCGAAAGCGGGATCAGAAGCGGGGTGAACGGAACACCGACTTTCTTTATCAATGGAAAAAAATTCGATGGGGACGCAGCAGATGTGCTGAATCTGCTCAGAGCTGCGCTTTCACCTATCTCTGAAATATAAAGTCAACTCAATTTTCAACACATCAAAAAACATTAACCATGAGCAAAATCACAGTAAAAGACGGAACTGAAATTTATTACAAAGACTGGGGCACCGGACAACCAATTGTATTCCATCACGGCTGGCCATTGTCGGGAGATGACTGGGACGCACAAATGATGTTCTTCCTGAGCCAGGGATTCCGGGTGATCGCTCATGATCGCCGCGGACACGGAAGATCTTCCCAGACACCGGTAGGTCATGATATGGATACTTATGCAGCGGACGTTGCAGAACTCGCATCAGCGCTTGACCTTAAGAACGCGATCCATGTTGGGCACTCTACCGGCGGCGGCGAAGTGATCCGTTATGTGTCAAAATATGGAAAGGATCGCGTTGCAAAAGCTGTTCTGATCAGTGCCGTCACCCCCGTGATGATCAAAAAAGACAGCAATCCGGACGGTGTGCCTCTTTCCGTATTCGATGAGATCCGCGAAAATACTGCAACAAGACGCCAGCAATATTTTGAGGACTTCACTATTCCGTTCTATGGTTATAACAGGCCCGGCGCACAGGCTTCACAGGGAATAAGAGACAACTGGTGGCGCCAGGCGATGATGGGTAGCATCAAAGCACATTATGATTGCGTAAAAGTTTTCTCTGAAACGGACTTCACTGAAGACCTGAAAGCAGTCACCCTTCCCGTACTTGTATTGCATGGAGAAGATGACCAGATCGTCCCCTATAATATTTCAGCTCCCGTTGCAGCGAAGATATTAAAGAATGGTAAGCTTATTTCCTATCCTGGCTTTCCGCACGGTATGCCAACCACGGAAGCAGCAACGATCAACGCAGACATACTGGCGTTCATTAAATCATAACATAATATCCTTTTGTCCTAAAAAGGAAGAACAAACCCTGAATGGAAATCACCATGCGTGATTTCCATTTTTTTGTATATATGCAACGGTCAACCAAAAACCTTTGTCAGGCCGTTTATACAAACTTCCCTGATATGAAAATACGCCTGATGTTCTTTATCACATTGCTATCAGCTCTTTGTATTACAGGATGCAGTAAAGATAACACAGACCACGGAATAGAGTATATGCGGAGTTATTCGGCATTTCTCGACTTTAAAAAAAGTTCAAATAATTCATACCAGTACCAGGTATTGCAGTCGTCCTGGACCGGCTCCAGCGTTCAGACTACCATCACTGTTCGCGCCGGGCGCGTAACTAACAGGGATTGTGTTATAAAACGCTATGTCGTTGGCATTTTATCAAATGTATTAGTAGCCGAGGAATGGCAGGAAAATGAAAATACATTAAATACGCACACTGCCGGGTATCCCATACGAACACTTGACGAGATCTATCATCTGGCAAAAAATGACTGGCTGGTCAAAAGAGCGGGGGCCGCGAATTTTTTTGAAGCGAACAATCAAGGAATGATCTCCAGCAGTGGCTATTATTATCTCAATTGTGCGGATGACTGCACCGTCGGCGTTCACATATCCTGGATAAAAAATTTATAAATCCCGAAACGGACAGAATGAGTTAATCCCTCCCCTGTAGATAAAAAAAGCCCATGTAAGATGTTCTTGCATGGGCTTTTTGTTGGCCCGGGGGCCTCACATAGCATAAATCTAAAAAAAAGTTCGGGCGGCTGTAACAATCCCGGCATCCCTGCATCCAAGTAATAAAAAATATCATGAAACGTCTTTTCTGCTCCATAGTGCTGCTTGCAATCACTATAACCCTCTTCTCCCAGCCAAAACCGGTCAGTATCGAAAAGAAAGGGTCCGGGGCACCTGTAATGCTGCTGCCCGGGTTCGGTTGCCCTGGCGCTGTCTGGAACGAATATTCTTCCGGCCTGAAAAACTACCAGGTACACCAGGTATCATACGCCGGTTTCAACCAGTTACCAGCCATAGATACACCATGGTATAAATCACTTCGCGACGCACTGATCGATTATATAAAAAAAGAAGATCTTAAAAACCTTCACCTCATCGGTCATAGTATGGGAGGAAATTTAGCCACGGAAATAGCTGCTTCCCTGCCCGATCGCGTGTCGAAACTCGTGATAGTTGATGCGCTCCCCTGCATGCGGGAAATAATGACGCCGGGTATGAGTGCAAGCCAGCTGACCTATGACAATCCCTACAATAATCAAATGCTTGCCATGGATCAGCAAGCGATGGCTAAATATGTAAAAATGATGGCTGATAATATGACGCTCGAGCCTGCGAGATCGGCAACCATCCAGGAATGGATGATGCAGGCCGACAGGAAAACTTTTGTGTATGGCTATACCGAACTGCTGAAAATGGATCTTCGCGACGAATTGAAAAAGATCAACATCCCCGTGCTCATTCTGGGCGCATCTTTCCCGGACAGAAAAACAACAGAAGCCACTTTCCAGGCGCAATACGTAAACCTTCCTGACAAAATGATCTCTATCTCGAACAACAGTAAACATTTCATTATGTTTGATGACGCCGGATGGATGAACAATTCAATCAGTCAGTATTTCGCCAAATGAGTTCGCTGCAACCAATACAGTTTGATTCCCTTTATGAGCAATACCATGAAATGGTGTTCCAGCTATGTACCGGTTTCCTGAAAGGTGATCGTGAAATGGCAGCGGATCTCACCCAGGACGTGTTCATCAATACCTGGAATGCCTGGTCATCCTACCGCGGTGAGGCAAGCCATAAAACATGGATCTATCGAATCACCGTAAACACCTGCCTGCAATATCTCCGTAAACAAAAGAACAAACGGAATGTCGGAGAAGAGCAGCTACAGGATCACGCAGAAGAGGAAAGAACCGATGATGTCCACTTTACAGATCTTTACCAGGCTATCGGCCAACTGAATGATCTGGATCGTTTGATCATTATGATGGTGCTCGAAGAAATAGACTATCCCGAGATCTCACAGATCGTCGGGATAAGTGAAGGAAACCTTCGGGTGAGAATACACAGAATAAAACAAAAACTAAAAAAACTTCTCGGCAATGGATAATGAAATGAAATCATTGAGAGATCTCTGGCAAAAAGCCAAACCTGTTGCACCTGCACCTGTATCCATTGCCGCGCTACAGCAAAAAGCAAAGGCAAATAAACGCAGCAGTATCATCTTCCAGTATGTGAATATTATTATCCTCCTTTCACTTGCCATTATAATCTACCTGTACCTGGGTGTCTGGTTTCCATACAGAACACTTCTTGGTCAGACAGGGGTATGGCTCATGATCGGAAGCATGCTGCTGCGGGTGATCATTGAATGGCTGAGTATTCTTCGCTCAAAACGGATCAGGCTTGACACACAACTTTTGCAAAACACCAATTCAGCCCTGCACTACTACAGGTTCAGGAAGAAGATACACGGGCCCATTACTTTTCTGATCGTGGCGTTATACACGGCCGGGTTTTACATGCTGATGCCGGAGTTTACAAGTCATGTCCCAACCTGGTTATCGCTCATTGTAATGATATCTTATCCAGTAGGGGCTGTAGTATTGATCTACCAGATCAGGAAAGGCATCAAAAAAGAAATAAGCGACTTGAAAGAACTCGCGGAACTGCAGGCAACTATAGTACAAAACCAGGATCTGCTCTAGCGGCTGTTTGAACACCTGTATCAGTCCTGCCACTGGGTATAGTTGGTGGTTGCCATGGGTAACGGAAAGTCAACAAGCATGCAATATTTTTTCTGACAGATATGTCATCAGGGATCCCATCAGTCAAATACATCTAACAGCCCTCAGTTACCAGACATTTTTTTTATGTTTGATCCTGTACGTATCTTAACATCAGAGGTTGACTGGATCTTTGGCAGATCGCCTATTCTTTCAAAAATGAAATACGCTGTTGCTCCGGAAGTCTGAAAAAACTGATCCCCGTTATCCTGTGATCTTATAAACCATTGTTTATCGCTTTGCAGCCCTTTTATACGGTAAGCCTTATTAGCCTGGTTATATTGAATATAGAACTTCTGGTTATCCTGACCATTATAGGCCGCCTGCAGGATTTTCGCCTCTTCAAGTTTACTTTGATCTTTGACTGTAAGAAACTTATCGCTGTGCATCGCTTTTAATGTATACACTCCATTGCCGATCTCCTGCACAGCAAACTGTTGATTGGCGCCACCTACTTTATCCCATTGCTGAAGAACAGCACCATCCGATTTACTGATATCCTTAATATCAAGATATTTTAGCGTAGCGGTTTCTTTGATCATGTAAACGCCGTTGACAAGTGGCTTTGCGCCCCCATTCTGGTCTGACGCAGGCAGCGATACCCGATTGGTTAGTTTTCTTGAAGGCGCATCATCCATCCCCAATGACTCAGCATAGTTACGCCGGGCGACATCTTTATTAAACCAATACGCTGTATTGACGCCCGCTATATCTTTTTCGCTTAATTCAAAATAAAGGCTACCAAGATCACAATCTTCTTCTTTATTATTTCTCTTACACTTCATTACCGGCGCATTCGGATCAATGGCAAACGAATATTGGTTGTAGTGCATCACGGAATTATAATCATATGGAGTATTCGTGATGCCGGGCTCGATCTGGAAGGCGTATCGGAATTCTGGTTTAACCTTATTTGTATCAATAGATATGTATTGATCGCGATCTGGCCGGTTTTGCTCGTGCCAGAATCCAAGAGAATGCAATAATTCGTGGACGATCGTCTGAGTTGTTGAATATCTGGTAATGTAAACGATCTGCTCGCCTCCCCGTCGGCCAACTGGTGAAAGACCACCGAAACCCTTTTCAGGGCTGAACATGATCCGGATATAATCGCGCTGTCCTTTGTACGCAACTAGTCGCAGGTTTGTTTCTGCATTCAGCAGATCAATTGCCTTTACTGCATTGCTATAAAGATTGCTTCCTCTCTCAGTTGTTTCATTCTTCATACTTAAATCAATTTTCACCGGCACATCTCCTTTTGGCCAGATATAGCCTCCGTCGGTATTCGTACTTTGAAAAATCCGGACAGTGGCCCCAACATCTCCCACGATAATATCATCATTCAGTACAAGTTTGTTCATTACTTTTTTTACATAGTAGGTTTTTTCCGCCGGGGACATTGGCAGCTTTACCTTGATCTGGCTGTATCCGTGTTGTGCCTGGGATATGCCCGCCGCAAAAAGCAGCATCAAAAAAATAACAATTCGCATAAGAGACTATTTTTTGAAGTTTGGATCAATTCTTTGTTTTCTTAAGGATCACGCCTCCTGGCATTTTTTGCGTCTGTGTTTTTTCTGTTCCATTCGATATCATTGGTGTCGGTATTGGTTCGAACATGAATTTGTAGACACAGTCCGTTGCGCCGTCATGGTATTCAGGAGATTTTATCAGCAGGTTGGGCCCCTGCCCGATCATATTCATCGGAATACTGGTAGACCCATAGGTAATAACAATACCGGGGCTGCATTCTCCCGAATACTTCATCCGCCACTTACCGGTGATATCAGGCGAATCTCCCTGCACAACGCGCTCCCCTTCGATTGCCCTGCTGGCGCAAACAAACCTGTTACTGTGCGCCGCTTCAATGGTAAAAGTTCCATCAATGAAACGCCGAACATAGAATTGCTGGTTTCGTTGATCGGCATAGCCCGCCTGGATCAGGTTTGCGCCATTCTCCCGGCTTACATTTTCAACGGTTAAATAGGTTCCGTTGGGAATTATGCGGATCTTGTACCACCCGTCTTTGGGTAAGGAAGCTGCATTGGTTTGAGCGAATACGTATCCGCAATTAAAGATCATACAAACAAATGCGATAAGATGGATAGATTTCATGATTGATCAGTTTATGCGTTTGAGTAGAGACAGCTTAACGTCTACTGTTTGCTTTTAACAGGCTTGATGGTAGGTTTAGCAGGCTTTTCCGGGCTTTCCTGCTTATCAGCATTTTCTTCGATGGCTTCGATTTCATTTCTTTTAAAATCCATGACCATTCCCCGCATTGTATTGTCGCCGGAAAGAAACAGGTAAGTTCCATTGCCGGGCCTAACGGAAGAATTCCAGTGTTGCATGACCACGCGCATCTTATTTTCAGCGGAGCTCATTACATATCCCCGGCTACCTTTTTGTTTTACGATATGCCATCGCTGATTCATCTGGTTCAACCAATCCCATTGAATGATCCTGACGCCCGCAGCCGGAGTACCTTCCGTACTCAAATACTTCCCGCTATGTTTTGCTTTGATCGTATAGATATCGTTGCCGAGATGCGTAAGAATAAACGAAAAGTGCGTTTTATATTCATTGTCCCACTGAATCAGTCGCGCACCATTTTTCTTATCTGCCCCGGTGATCGCAAGAAATTTTCCGGTATCATTTATCTTTATATAGTACTCGCCATCTTTCAACACCTGTGCATCCGCACAGATCATGATAATATCAAGAAGCACTACAAGGATCATCTTTATCATAATAGTTTATCTAATGTAACTTGCTGGTTATAGCATTAAAAATGATCAATAAGAGCCAGGACCTTCGTCTATAACTAACAGTTAGGGTTATCTAATGGATCATGCGCACATGTTGCCTTGACGTTCCAAATAAAACATCAAATACGAATTCAGTTGCTGTCAGTGAAACAATTCTATATTCCAATCGCTGGCTCCCTGCAGAAATTTCTACAATGG
Organism: Terrimonas ginsenosidimutans; assembly: GCF_022012415.1. Taxonomy (GTDB): domain Bacteria; phylum Bacteroidota; class Bacteroidia; order Chitinophagales; family Chitinophagaceae; genus Terrimonas_A; species Terrimonas_A ginsenosidimutans. The sequence continues at coordinate 57,243 of NZ_JAKLTR010000011.1, read as the reverse complement.
ATTCGTTATTCAAAAATTTCCAGCTGGCGAAATAGATCGTCTGAGGATCGGCCGGATGACATTTTGTTGCACCTTCCCGATGCTCGTGCACGAGATCTGTGGTAAAGGTGAATTCATTGTCCTGCTCACAACTCTTTAAGCCGGAATACACATCCGATTCATTGCCTGCCGCGTCGATCACTACTCCTGAGATCATGCGCCATGGTCTGGCAGTAAGCAATTGGGTTCTGTTTGGCTCTTTATCTTTTTTACACGACTGGAATACTGGCAAAAAAAATAGCAGCAGGAGTGATGAAAGCAAGAGTTTCGTTTTCATAAGTTATAGTTTTTGATATGTGATGGTGCCCTGGCCTTCAGTGCCGGTCATGATCAGTTTATTACCGGAAATGGTGATGAGATAACTTTGTCCAACGACAAAGTCTGTAGCGGAAATAGTGAACTTGTTTCCAACAAGTTTCCATTTCGTTTTTGACCAGAGCTTTTCCTGGATATTTCTGTACTTTTCATCACAGCCGCTTTTAGATGCATCCAGGCGAAAGGTTCCGCTCGCATTGATCTCCCAGATCACATTGGCTGCACAGGGACGGCTGTGGAGAAGCGCAGTGTGACTGTCAAATTTTTTACCCTCATATTCGGAAACGTGGGAGATCTTTTTCCATTTACCGACCGGGCCCTGAGCATGAAGAATGCCAGTAAGACAGATGATAAGAAAGCTTAATAATATTGATCGCATGGTATTCGTGTTTTGTCACACAAACCTAGTGATGGGCAAAAGGGAGGGCAAGGCCTGGTCGACAAGCGACAGGATTAATAGACGAACGCAATAATAATGATACCGGTCTTCTTGAGCGCCGGTTGGCAGGCCATTGATTACAGTTGATTACTCCTAAATCATTCTGTTTGACACATCTGGCACCAAAGTGACGGCCTAATGGCGGGTCATTTATTGAATTATCTTTGACCTATTAGGTAATTTCGGATGAAAATAAAATCCCAGGAAATGATCGCGGCATCTGTAAAGGAAGCAAGGCTTGCCAAGGGCTATACGCAGAAGGAATTATCTGATCTTACCAATGTCAGCGTGCGCTCCATACAGCGGATTGAAAATGGCGAGATCGTTCCCAGGAGTTATACGCTTAAAACCCTGGCGGCAGCCCTGGAAATTTCTCTTGAGCAAGCCGAAGTCCGGGAGTCGCCTCTAAAAACTGCCACTGGTATGACAAAATCTCAAAAAATCGTCATTTCTGCCGGGTTGCCCCTCATCAGCTTTCTCGCCTGTTGGGCTTTTATCGCACAATCGCCCCGTTTCCCGGAAACCGCATTTGAACTCATCGTACTCGCCATCATTATGGTGCTGTTTATTACAACCGCTCTCTTTTTTCTCTGGAGAAGAAATTAATCTCAGATAATGTTTATCGTATTATTCAGATGTATCCTGTTCTGGATACTGTTCGAGATCCTATTATTCGCTACCGGCAAAATGGCCTGGTTTGCTCCGCCTGAAGCTGTACGTTGGGTTCAGGCTGGTTTCGGCATTGCTTCTGCGATAGTTTTGATCTATTTATTTCTCCGGTTTGAGAAAAAGTCCTTCGCTGATATCTATTTAAGAATTGATAGAAAGACACCGCTGCGTTTTGCAGGAGGACTTTTAGCCGGAGCTATTATAATGAGTTGTATACTTGCGGTCCTGCTGGTTTTTTCCGAACTCAAACTCAGCAAAACGCCTCTGACTGCATCGCCATTAAAAACTGCCAGCATCTACCTGATGATCATCCCGTTTGCGTTCATGGAAGAACTGGCATTCAGATCATACACAATGGTCAGATTGGACCGCGAATATGGATTGTGGACTGCGCAATTTCTTTCGGCAGTCGTGTTCGCCTTATATCACATAGTCTCCGGTTGGACCTGGTATATCGCGTTCATGGGTCCGTTTATCTGGGCATTCCTGTTTGCTCTTTCCGCTATTCGCTCCGCGGGCATTGCCATGCCAACAGGAATACACGCTTCGCTGAATATATTACAAGTTGTGCTGGGTATGAAAGGAGGAGAAGCCGCCTTCTTTGCATTGAAACTAAAAGAAGGACATACTCCTAACGCCCAACAAAAGTTGGATGCGCTGGGGATCGCCATCCATATCGTCATATTTGCAGGGGGAATACTGGCAACATGGTTCTTCATTCGAAACAGAAACCGGTCTGCATCCATCTCAGATCTGCGAGAATAAAAAAATCACTGTACAACTCTTCAGAAAAAATTATTTTTGAAAGAAAAAAAATGAAGGCGTTGTTTCTACCCGTTGTAATCGTTCTGTTTCAAATGGCTGGCTTTTCCCAGATCAATTCGAAAAATGAAATCCCGTTTGACCTGCTTCCCTCAGGGCATATTCTTGTCAAAGCCAAAGTTGACGGTGTGGAAGGCAGTTTCATTTTCGACACGGGCGCAGGACTCACGGTTTTCACCAAATCATTTTTTCAAAAGCTAAAAGATACGGTCAAACAGGATGGAGGTTACACCGGTTTCCGTGCAACGGGTGAACGTTTGGACATTGACCTTTACACAGTCAGCAACTTCGAACTTGGGAATATGAGAAAACAGAAAGATGAGGTAAGCTGGCTTGACGTGAACCTGGGAGGTATCGATGGAATTATTTCACTTAAATCTGTTGAAGAATATCCGTTCACGTTTGACTTTATCAAAAAGGTGATCCGTGTTGAATCCGCCGCAACGCTTACGACGATCAGAAAGACAGCAAAAGTGATCCCCGTTCAATTGGAACAATCCCGCGATCGCTCATTGACGATCTTTGCTTATTTCAAAGTGAATGACAAACTCACCCTTCAGTTCTCGATGGACAGCGGAGCGGGCAAAGACATCTACAGGATTAATTCAAAGCATCTTCAAACATTTGGGATAAACACCAATGATACTGCCAACGTTAAGCGGATAGACAAGAAAAGTGAGTTTGATACGACATTTGTCTCTTCCATTTTTATTACACAGGTGAACACGATCTCGCCAGCGGCGCAGCCTTCTATTTCAGTTGCTAAACCCAACGTGCAGTTCGTAGATGGGTTGATCTACGACGGAATTATCTGGATGAACTGGTTGGGAAGCCAGATCAGCTTTGATTTAAAGAATAAACAATTGCTGGTTCGCTGATATGTTATAGAATCCGGACACTCAAATATTTATTCAAAAGAATAATCACAGCAGCAACAATCAGTGTCAGTCCAAGTGGATGGTGTTGAACTTCCAGGTAAACCTGTATTGCTTTGATATGATATAAAACAATACAAAAAGGAAGATTGTTACTATCAGCGGCTGCGTGTAAATGCCGATTCCGGTAAACTGACTGATCCTTGCCTCATCTTTCAGCCTGGAAAAGCTCACCGAAGTTGCTAACAACCGAAGGTAAAATGAGAACGGAAAAGGGTAAAATACTTTAGCGCGCTTGTTTCGCATTATAAAAAATGCGATCAGAGCTTCCACGATCTTGGCGGCTGGCTCTGCAGCACTTTTACGTGATAGTCTTTTTCAGTATGGTAAATACTGATTTCGGAAAAGACTTGCTTAACGTCATCCCCATCTCATGCCCCGGTACGTTTCCGCAAGCCAGTGCGTGAACTCGTGAAAGATCCATGAGAGACAAACTGCTCCAATATGATCAGCAGATACCGAAAACCGGCAAAAGAAGAATGCCTTGCATAGATGGACGTAATGGTCGCCTATTGAACAGCAGCAATTAAAGAAGCTAAAAATAAAAGGAGGAGTTTACGCTTCAAGATACGTTAACAAGGTGTATTTGCATATGAATAGTTCCCTCCCGCCATTGATAAAGCACCTTCTTTTTTACCATGCAGTTCCGCGGTTCGTTATTCCCCCATCTTGTTGCCGTTATTTCCGCTGAATATATTGTGTTTTACCCATGGCTTTCGGTATCGCCTAAGCGATATTTACATCGAGATATCTCAATTTAGTTGTCTCCGCCTATGGCGGGCAAGGGGGTGTGGGGGTGTCCGCTATAGGTGGAGACACTATTTTATAATAGCCATCAGGCCGACAATAGTCTAAAAAATGAAACAAATGGATAGATTAAAAGAGAAGAAATACAAGAATTGAAGTTCCCGGCAGATCGGGCAGGATAGTCTGCATGATCGGATAACTATTTGTTATCAGTAGCCGCATGACCTGCTGCCGTAAACTTCTTCAGCATACTTACAAAAGTCTCCTCTTTTGCAGAAAGAGGGAAGAAAAAAAGAAGCGCTTTGCCCCGGGAACGGGATTCGGGAAGATCCGTCTACATATTTAAATGCGCAGCCGGACTGCGGCCGGCACTGCCGGTTAGCGGAGTTTACGCTGTTCAATCACGCGGGCAAACATACCTGCCGCGTAATTGCTACATACCGGTGCGGACCACAACAATTGTTATGTTAATATCAATCAATACCAACCCGACTTTTATACAAGAAACTCTCATCCTCTCCCTGTTTCTGGTTTAAATAACCGGAAGAAAGAGAATGGGAAGAAGATGGAGCAAAGGAAGATCACTATTTATAGTTTTTTGTCTCCAATCGTTGCAGCTCTACCCAATCAAACTGAGCATCGTTTACCGCATCGTTCGTTCCATGGTAGTTACCCTGCTTATCCTTATACACGTGATTGTATTTATCAGCGAGTTTCACTCTATCGCCTGTTTCAGGATCTGCATATTTTGCCTGACCACCGATCACATCCCTGAATGATTCATGGCGTTTATCGGAGGATAGGTTCCGCTCATTGGCAATGTCTTCACCGGTTTTCTGCACATGGTCACGATAGTTTTTTACCATGTCACGGTTTCTCCTGTTGATCTCATCATTCGCGATAAAGCCATTTCTGACCAGTTGTGTATTTTTCTGGACCCAGGCCGGATTCGAAAGCAAGGCGTTTCTCGCGTGTGCAATATGCTTATATAGCGGATCGGTGTCTCCATTCGTTAAAATAAGAGTGGGATATGCTTCCCAGTTGTAGTATACTTCTCCATTCATATTCGTTGTGGTCATATTTATCATGCAATCGATCCGCACCTTCCGGCCATTTGATTCACCATCGATATATGCAGTATAAGTCTGCATGGTAGCTGAAGTTTGCTTTGATGGAAGTGTTTTTTCAGCGGTCATTCGGACCTGCAACCCTTTTTGTGACAAATACGGCAGGAACAGGCGTTTGATATATTCTACCGGTGACATTGGCGGCATCTCATACTGATTGTATTGTTGCGGCATCCCGTATGCCCGGGAGGTTTCCCTCAGACTGCGTGTCGTAGGTCCATCGGCATAATAATATGGGCTGCCGGGCAGAAACTCGATTGTTGAACCCAGATCTGGCGAAGTAAGCTTGATATAAACCTGGTTGATCGGCGAACTTCCATTCCACGCACGCGTAAAGCTTTGTTCCATTTTCCAGGAAGTAGGCGTCTGCAGAGCAAATGCCACCATACCGTTGATCCCGGGATCAAGGATCCCATGAAGCTCATATGGAGATTGCTTTACTGTCTTGTTTTGCGAAGTAGTGGCAGACGCTTGCATTTTTTTGTTTTTGGGTGATTGCGCATCGCAGGATGCAATGATGGAGCAAAAGGGGATCAGCAGGAAGAATGTGTTTCGCATAAAACATCCGTTTTGCTGCAAGTTTCAATATTCGCAATTGCCAGGAAATACTATAATTGTAGTATATCCCCTTAATGGTCCTGGCTTATTGTTCTTCCCGGCTTATTTTGCCAATAAGCAAAAACACTGATTAATTGAATGGGATTGCCGGTTCGAATAACACAAATGATAAGAAGATAGCTAACCTTGCGTGCAGTTAATTTTTGTTAAACGTAATTAACGGAATCTATTCCATAACGGCTGCTTTGTACATTCGGGTTACAAACCTTAACTGAATAACATGAATAAATTTCTTCCCGGGCTCTTCCTGGCATTTTTTACTTCGTTTGCATATTCCCAGCAAGCAAGCATCACAAAAGCAGATGGTAAGAAGATATCTGCCCTGCAGATCGATCAAACGCTCAACCGCCTGATGACTGCTGCCGGCGTGAGCGGGTTGCAGATCGGAATAATCAACAACAACCAGACTGCGTTCATAAAAAGCTATGGTCACAAGAATAAAACACGCCGGCAGTTAAATAATCCAGGAACGAGCTTCTATGCCGCATCATTTACAAAATCACTTTTTGCCGTTATGGTGATGCAACTGGTTGATCAGAAAAAACTGGATCTTGACAAACCGCTGTACCAATACCTTTCAAAACCAATACCTGAATATGTCGATTATAAAGATCTTGCGGGAGATGATCGGTGGAAACTGATCACTGCACGTCACTGCCTTAGTCACACAACAGGATTTCCTAACTGGCGAAACCTGAATCCCAAAGGTGTCCAAAAGCTCGAGTTCTTTTTCGACCCCGGTACAAAATATGCGTATTCCGGCGAAGGATTGGTATTGCTCCAGCTGGTCGTTGAAAATATAACCGGCGAAAAACTGGAAGCGTTGGCGCAAAAGCACGTATTTGTTCCGTTTGGAATGACAAAATCAAGCTTTAGCTGGCAACCAGCATTTAATGAAGATTATGCAAACGGCCACAGCGTTGATGAAGACACTTTTGCCGTCCGGAGAAGAGCTAATGCAAACGCTGCCGGCTCAATGCAAACCACCATTACCGATTATACCAACTTCCTGGCTGCGTTGCTTCAGGGAAAAGGGCTGAGTAATGATGCCCGCAAAGAAATGCTGACACCTCAGATCAGGATCTTCAGCAAGCGCCAGTTTCCATCTTTGAACACCGATACAACAAGCGCTTACAAGCCCATCGATCTTTCTTACGGGCTCGGCTGGGGAATTTTCAATACCAATTATGGACAGGCATTTTTTAAGGAAGGACATAGCGATGATGGCTGGGAACATTATCTGATAGCAATTCCAGGGAAAAAATTCGCCCTGGTGATCATGAGTAATAGCATGAATGCTGAAAGCATCTATAAGGAACTTGTGGAAACCCTGGCTGGCGTATCTATCCCCTGGGACTGGGAAGGATACACGCCTTTTAAGCCTGTAGCCTTATTCACCAGGCAAATGGGCGAAATGTATCCAGGCAACTACATGGGTGAATTCGATGTCAGGATCTTTTTAGATGGCGGCAAGCTGAAGGCCGAATCAAAGGCAGCAGGAATAAAACCTACCAGCATTTATCCTGCTACTCAGACCAGCTTTTTCATGAAAAATTCTCCGATCACCATTGACTTCATAAAAATGAATGGTCCGGCACAAAAGATCAGGGTTTTTGATGGCGAAAAAACATACGAATTAATACGGGTGGAGGGTACTCAGAAAATGCCAGAACGGGAACCTGAGTGACCCTTTTGGGCCGACTGGTCTTTCATTTTGTCTATTTTAAACGTTCAGCGGAAAGGAATGTAAGGGTTAATACTCAGGCAGAAGGAAATGCCTAGCTTCGCAGAAATTACTCTCACCCAAACAACTAATGTATGAAAAAGATCCAACTACTCTTCCTCGTTTGCTTACTGTCATTTTCAGGGTTCGTTAACGCACAAACTGTTGACGACATGGTGAAAGACTGGGAGCGTGCTAAAGCTTATACTAAAGCATATCTCGATGCAATGTCTGATTCAGGCTATGCATTGAAACCGACACCAGAGATGCGTTCGTTTGCAGAGCAGATGTTGCACCTTGCTGACGCCAATTATGGTTTTATCGCTGCGGCCACCGGTGCAACCAGCCCGCTTCCGATGGGTGGCGCAGAAAAATCAACAGATAAGTCAAAAAAGAAAGTGGACGAACTGACTTTAGCCAGCTACGATTTTGCTATCGAGAACATCAAAAAAATGGACGCTGCCAAAGCAGGTGAAAAGATCAAAATGTTCAATCGTTTTGAAATGACCAAAGCTGCAGCTATCGCCAAAGCTTTTGAACATCAGACCCACCACAGGGGCCAAACAACTGTATACATCCGCTTAGCGGGAAAAACACCACCGCAGGAAATGCTGTTCTGATAGCATACCGAGAGCTAGCGCGTGCGTTATACATAGTCCGGCTATTAAAAGTCTTCCCGTATTCCCGCTTTTATAGAACTGATAAGGCAGGAAGACGGGAAGACTTTTTTTAAGAAGTCAGGAACGCTGCGATTCGCCGGTTTCGAAGAATAATACATGCAGAGAAAGATGTCTTCCTGGCTATCCGGGCCTGCGTGTCAGATCAATCCAGGTTATCATGCGACTCTTTGCTCAATGAATCTCTAACACCTTTCCGGTTGCTGCACCAAGAACACTTTTTACATACGCAGCTGTAACCTCCTTCATGGCAACGGGGATTTCCCCTGGAAAGAAAGGGAAATATTCAGGCGAATCTTCCACCACATTTGGACTGACAGCATTGATGCGTACACCATCTTTTAGCTCAACCGATGCTGCTTTAACAAATGAATTGATCGCTCCGTTGACCATAGAGGCGTTCGAACCTCCGCGAACGGGATCATTTGACAGAATGCCAGACGTCAACGTAAACGAACCTTTCTGATTGATATAGTGCTGCCCGATCAGCACCAGGTTCACCTGCCCCATGAGCTTGCTGTTCACCCCTATACGATACTCCTGATCAGTGGTCTGTTCCCAGGGACCGAAGTATGCAGCACCTGTTGCAGACACAAGTGCATCAAATGATTTCAACTGCCTGAACATATTTTCAAGCGACGCAGGATCTGTAATATCCGCCTGTATATCTCCACTCTTACTTCCTACACGGATCACCTCATGCTCTTTTTCAAATGCAGAAACGATCTGCTTACCGATTGTGCCGGATGCTCCGACAATGATAATTTTCATGATCAATGCTTTTAAATGTTGACTCCACCAGACAATGATAACACATGAAAATAAAACAGGTTCAATATACGGGGAATCTCAGTAAGTCAATTTAATCGAATCATTTTCACTATGGTATAATTACCTGCTCCGATCAACGTGGAAAATGAGGTTAAAAATCAACCAGCGTTAACCGCAGGTTGCTGGTGATTTACTTTCTCACTAACGGTTTCGAAAGTCCAGAACTGACGAACCGTGGGCTCGCATGGATAAAGCAGTTCCTGTGCTCGTTTGGCGACAAGTGCCTTTCCTTTTTCCGGATCGTCTGTAATCTCTTTTAAGTAGTGACCGATATCAATCGCTTTTTCTTTCATCATCTGAAGCAATTTCCCGGCAGTCTTTTTAAGATGACATTTTTCCATCCGTTGCAACAATTCTGCTGGCGTCACCGGGGGATCGCTCAGGCTCACCAGCTCATCCACAAACATTTCGAACTTGCCCGCACGTCCACCGATCATTCTAAGCAGGAACTCATCCGGGGTAATAGCCGTGATCCCAAAACGTTTGAGGTAGGTTTTCGGAAAGTCTTTCACATTCCAGGTAACCACTACATCAGACTCACTGACGATTGCGGTAGCCAGAACATGGCGATCCTGCATATCAGGAAGCGTCAATCCCTTTATAAGCCTCGAAAGACCCGATATCATCGCATCCGGAAAATCGGTATTCATCGCCACAGACATCCGTTCCAGGTCTGCACGATTCAGCTCTTTTCTTGTTGAAGCAAGGCTGCCGATCCATTCTTTATGGATCTCCGCATTCCAGAATGGCTTGTACATTTTTACTGTCGCAAAATATAATAACAAATCACGCGCAGTTGAAGAATATAAAGCACAGGCATCCAAAGTAGCTCTTTGCATAATGATCCGGTTTAACGATGTAGAAAATCCATTTGTATATACTCAGCTGATCAGTACTACAAGGTAGATCTCCTGCATAATTTGACCGAAATAAAGCGCATGTTTTTTGGCCGGATTTTCAGGGAAAATCACCGGAAGAAAATGAGGAAAATATCATGGCCTTGCGGTCATCATAAACAGCCGGCAAACCTGCAACAAACACAAACGCTATTTCATTTCTCCTGGCACCATGATGGCCACCATCTGAATCACATCATTCTTTCTTTTTGACGAGTACAAGTGCAACGATCACGATCCAAACCAGCACAGCAGCCAGAAAGATCCGTAAACCCATTAACCTGTTGGCTCCCGCAAATCCGCCAAAGAATATCGCGATCATTGCTACTGCGAGCAATAGTCCGGCAATACCTATCCACGACTGCATCCTTTTTGTTTGAAGTATTAGCACGGACCAGCACAGGATGCCCAGGCTGAATGCACCGGTATAGATATAGTCAAACGCCTTGTTGACGGCAAAACTATATCTCACCACAGATTGCAAGCCATTGATTGTTTCTTCCGTTGCATCAGCATACCCTCTTAAAAAAAGTGGCAGCACTACGCCATTGGTTGCGCCGGCCAGCATAGCGGCAATAACACCGATCGATATAAAAGAAAATCCAAGAACAGATGAAAATCTATTTGTACCCAAGAAGCCTGTTAATCCCCAAAAGCCCGCCCACCCTATAGGCAAAGCCAGCATGGCAGCACCATGTGTGATGATGATCAGGTTCGACTTCCTGATCAATCCCGGTATGTTAGAGCCGGCAGGATGCAATACCATCGTAAAAAGCAACAGTATGGTAAAAACAAGCAGGGCTATCCCAGCGTTCTTTGGAATTGGTTGGTTATTGTTTGTCATCCAACAAAACTATCGGAGCAGCTTTGTTTCAGCCTTGACGAAAATCAAGAAATGCGGGGGCAGCGAAAACCGCCGGGAAATATATGGTATCCCGCCAGATCGCCGCTTATCCTGGCATTTCCCTACAGACTGATCTTCTTTCTTATCCTGCTCAGGGTTTCGGGCGTCATTCCCATATAAGATGCAATATGCTTCAGTGGAAAATGCTGCAGCAATTCCGGTCGCGTACTTAATAATTTTTGATACTTCTCCTCCGGGGTCAACCGGTTCTGCTGAAACTCCTGGCTGCGCATCCCCATCTCTAAAATCATCATCAGGCGAAAAAACCTTTCGGAGATCCTGGCAAGATCGTGGATGTCGCGCGCATGCAATGCCAATACCTCACTGTCGGTTGTCGCCTGTATACAGTTCTGTGATGGCTGCTGAGACACAAAGCTTTTATACTCCAGCATCCATTCATTATGTACATAAAGGTCAATAGTTGATTCTTCGCCTGCCTCATTCACATTAAAATGCCGGAAATAACCCTGGTTGATAAAATATACAGACGAACATGTTTGCGCTTCCCTGATAAGAAACCCGTCCTTAGGCACTTGCCGTATACTCAGTCTTTCGATCAATAAAGACAGTTGCTCTGCCGGCGGAGACACAATGCGGTTGATCGATTCAATGATTGACTGGAACATACAGACTGGTTATTGCTCAGCAAATTACAAATCTTTGCTCTCAGTCGCGTGATCTTGGTGTTTAACCGGGGCATCACCCTGACGTAACATAGGCGCTCACTCCCCGGTCGAACGCAACCACACACTCGCTTATTTCACTGCCAGCTCTTCCATTTATATGCCACTGATAAGGTTGATCAATAAAGAAATAAAAATTTGTCCGATAACCTCCTTCATTGCCACACCGGCGGCTTTGATTATATTTACATTAACCTTATACGCTTGCACTATGTTCAGACTTGTCTCTTTTATACTGCTAACTGTCCCGCTGTTTGCCCGCTGCCAATCCAACTCCCTTAAACGACAGCCCGGCGAGGTCCTGATCAAAGGAACATTGAAAAATATGACACATCCTGTTCCTTATATCTATATAATTGCGGCTGATGGTATCAAAGGGGATGTTGACAGCGTGCCTGTCGTCAACAATCAATACTCGTTCAGATTTAAGCCAAACGTACCGACGGAAATCACCCTATACACTAAAAGCATTCATGCCCCGGACGTATATGATGCGGACAGTAAATACCTGATGGCATTCAGAACAGAACCTGCCACTGTAAATATCGTTTCTACCAATAACATCGTCAACTCCAAAATCACCGGGTCAAAAGCGCACGTTGAGCAAACCCGCTATGAAGCCGGCCGGCAACCAGTAGTTGATCTTATGGGAAAATACAGTTCACTGTATCGTGATAAAAAGGCCAGTACTGATACAGCAGGATTACAAAAGCTTAAAAACAGCTATGATTCTGCCTATGCAACTTCTAATAGTTACACCTGGAATTATCTTCAATCGCACCCGGAGTCTTTATTGCGGGCTTATTTACTTAGCATGTACACTTCTTCTCTTAAAAGCACTTCTGATCCTGACGACATAGCTAAAGTTGAATCTTTTTTTGAGGAATTTTCAGAGGCAGAACAGACGGGGTATTTTGGAAACAAGGCATGGAAAAGACTTGATGCCTTCAAAATTCCAATTGGCAGCATAGCGCCATCTTTCGTTCAAAATGATACGCTGGGCAAACCCGTTTCTCTTCAATCATTCAGAGGGAAATATGTACTGATCGATTTCTGGGCAAGCTGGTGTGTTCCGTGCCGCAGGGAAAATCCTTATGTAGTGAAAGCCTATCAGCAATTCAGGGACAAAAATTTTACTATACTGAGTGTATCACTTGACAAAGCGGAAGATAAGGACAAATGGATCAAGGCGATCAATACTGATGGACTTAACTGGACGCATGTTTCGAGCCTTGATCATACGGACAACGAAGTGGCCAAACTATATAGGGTAACATCCATTCCGCAAAATTTCCTGCTGGATCCGGAGGGCAAGATCATTGCAAAAAATTTGCGGGAGGAGGCGTTGGAAGAGGCGTTGAAGAAATTCATCAACTAAAAAAGAAGACGGCAGTTTTTCCCCATAAACAAAAGGAAAATCTGCCGTCTTTAAAGAATAAAATCCAGTTGCATATCAGTATTACCGGACCATGAACGAGATCGATTCCGTCCATTTTCCGTTTGCATCACTGATCTGTACCAGGTATCTGCCCGTCCCGGTTACCCCGGTATTTATTTTCCAGGAAGTACTACTTGAAGCATCTGTGATCATTTGCTGTTTAATGACCCTGCCATCCCCGCTTAGCACTTTTACATTGACCGCTTTTATTCCTGCGGGCAGCGGTTGCATTCTCTTCAGATTGATCTCGCTTTGTCCACGTTCAATATAATTCGGATACAAACCGAAAGCAGCAACTGCACTTCTCTCTGCCTCGAGCTTTACAGTTTTGGAATAGGTCGTTGTTCCATCCATATCCACCATTCTCAATCTGCAAAAGGATACCTGCTGTGCGACCGGCAGCGTGAATTCATAAGCATATAACTGCTCATAATTGAGCTGGTTCTTTGCATTCACAAATCCGATCGTTTCAAACCGTGATGCATCTGCTGATGTTTCTATATAAAAGCCCTTCACGTTCTCCTCCATTGCCGTTTTCCATTGCAATTTCGCTTTGCCGTTTTGCGAACTTGCTGAAAAGGATAGCAGGTTCAATGGAAGTGCGGAGCCAACTCCAAACGATGTACTGCTTAGCGGAACTGTCCCAGCAGTTGCAAGCGTCCATTTTGTATAATCTGCAATGGCAGCACGATATTGTGCAATGGTCATCCCTGTTCTGTCTCCATTGTATTGTCCGCCATTGGCATTTCCCAGCACATAAACATGATTGGAATCCTTAAGATCCGTTGGACGGTAGCTGGTATTGCTGGCTGTTGCGCCTGAACTAAGCCACCCAGCCTCCCCGCTGGTGGATTGATAGCCCATCCCAAATAACAACGTCCCGGTAAAAGTGACCGCAGCGCCTGATGCAGGTGTATTTCCCTGAAAAATAAAAAGTTGATCTCCCGTTGAAGTGCCGAGCAGAATAGTGGTTGTGGTCGCACCGTTAGCGTTATAGGTCTGTACGGTGCCTGTATTAGCTGTATTGCCGCTTATACTGATCACGGACCCGGGAGCAAGCTCGGCATTGGCGGTCCATACAGCAGTTTGTTCCGAATTACGGTAGCCATTCGTCGAGGTGGACGTCAGTCCCGGTCCATTGAATGCGTTGTCGGTGATCTTTATTACTGTACCGATCTGGACCGTTTTCCATACAACAAATGCATAATTTTTCGGCGTTGCGTTAGCGTTAAAGCCAATAAGAGAAACATCCCCCTGGAGCAGGATTGTTTGCGCGTGCGCTTTAAACAGTATCAGACATTCAATAAAAAAAATGCAGGAGATCCGGGCGATAGTTTTGCGTGGCATGCTTCATGATTTGGATTAAAGAGGCAAAGCAAATCTATCAAGGGCACAGAAGAATGAGCGACCGCTGGGAACGTAAAAGGCGCAGTTTGACCGGCTATTCAAAGGTCCAGGCGACCGGATATCTGTTCTGCATCTTTCATTTGATATACATAGCTTTGAGCGTAATGAAACGACCACTGCCTCTACTGATTGCTACCCTGGTATTTTTTACAAACCGCTCCTCCTCCCAGGAATTTTCATTTTCCGCTAGTATCAGGGACCTAAACCTTCCCACTCAGGAAGTATATAAAGTGATCCAGGATAAAAAAGGCTATCTCTGGTTTGCAACAGAATTCGGGCTCTACCGCCATCAGCAAGGCAGCACAACACCGATCCGCGCCGACGCATCGGCTAATCATACAGCTGTAATGAGTGTTTGCGAAACCAGTGACGGCACGATCATTTTTGCAACTATATACAGAAAAGTATTTTTCGTTCAACAGGATACGGCCATCGAATTACCTTTCAGTAAAAATGGAAGGCTTCTTCAAAACAGGGAGATCATATATCACATGCTGGAAATAGATCAACACCTGTTCATCCAGAGTTCCGCCGCCACTTACCGGATCTCTACCGATTATTCCAACGCTGAAGTAATAGAGCCTCCACTATCGGATGCGTTTCCTGTGATCACCCTGAAAGATTTTTTGCTGCCTGTTAACCGGCATTTTAATAACCATCCCGAACAATTTGAAAACCCCGTTAAACCATTGGAAATTTGCTTTCCCGGATCGAAAGCACCAAACGTCCATATCAAAAAATGGCCTGACGCAATTGATCAGTACCGGATCCTGACAACGAAATGGAAAGATCTCCACGCTGTAACCTTCAGCCGCACTTTGCTCCTGATCTTCAATGATGGCCGGATAAAAAAGATGGACCTCCCGTCACCTATCATTGCGTTAAGAGCGGATAAAAAAAATGGATTGTGGGTCGGCTTATATAAACACGGTTATTTCTATTTTGATGATCCGTCATTGAAGGATCCTGTTACAGGACTGACCGGCATTTCGGTTTCCGACATTTGTGTAGACCGTGAAGGCGGTATCTGGATGACCTCACTTGAACGTGGCGTACTCTTCAGCAGCGGAACCTTCCTGTTACAGCACACGTATGACGCACAGGATCCCACTCCCTACAAATCACTTTACGTTTCTGCAGATGGAATTCTCGCAGCAGCGCATGGAAAACCAACGATGCTGATCGGCGATCGCGGACTGGTCACACACATCCACCCGAGAAAATTCAATGAACCGGAAGCGCTGGTGGCATATCTCGAAACAAAACACTCAAGGCTCTTTTTTAACCATACTTCCCTCATTGAACAAAGCCATTTTAAAGTCCGACCGCAAAAAAAAATGATGGGGCCGGAAATATTTACAGCCGCAATGCTTTGGGACGACAGTACCTTGCTCGCGTTTTTACCAAGCAGTTCGTTCCTGTATAGCAATGGAAGGAAAACATCGTTACCACGGGCGCCAGAGCTGATCTATCATTTGCTAAAAACCGATAGCAGCAGCTTTTTAGCCGCCAGCCGGACCAGCGCATACTTTGCGAGGGATCCGCATAACCCATCCATGAAAAAAATTCCGGGCGATAATGGTCGTGTGGTCCAATTTATCAGCACGTCTAAAGGCAGTACGTTTGCACTGATACAGCATAAAGGTTTATGCATTTTCCAACGGGACAGTTTGAGAACGGTCATTCCCTCCTCTCCCGGGCAGATGTACTATGCAGGTACCGAAAGCATCCCCGGTGAGATCTGGATCTCGTCAAATGAAGGCGTTTGGGCTTATAAAGAAAATGACCTGCTGACCAGATCCGGCATTACTGCCCGGTCTGTTACCGATCATACGGTTTATTCCTTTGCAAAACGGCACGACCGGATGTATTTAGCCACAACCATGGGTGTGATCAGTATGCCCATAAACATCGACGGAAAAAAAGAAACCGGCTTCCCCTTATATCTCCAATCATGGAATGCCGGCGATAAAATGCTTTCGATAAAGGACACTTCTTCATCCATTACATTTGACTATAAAACAGGAGCATTGAGCTGGACGTTTGATATCGCCTCCTTTCGCTCACAGCCCGCCACGCTCCATTATATCCTCAAAGGCCCGCAAGCTGATTCCGGCCTCATTAATGGTCAGCATTTGCAATTAGGAAATCTGCGTCCCGGGAAATACGATCTTATGGTTTGGGCTACCCGCAATGATGGCGCCGTTTCAAACGTCTTCACACAGTCCTTCCGTATTGCTCCTCCTTTCTGGCAGGCAGCATGGTTCATTACGCTGGTATTGATAACGATCATTTCCACGCTGGCTGCAATCACCTGGCTTATCACCCGCCGCGTGCGGCAAAGGGAACAGCTGAAACGTAAAATGGAAAATGAACTGCTCTCCATCCGGCTACAGGCATTACAGGCACAGATGAACCCGCATTTTGTTTTCAACGCGATCAACAGCATCCAGTTATTTATACTCGAACACAAGGAACAGGAAGCCTATCATTATCTCACACAATTCAGCAAACTGATCCGGCGTGTACTGACGCAGTCCCGCAGTCCACTTGTTTCCTTATCAGACGAACTGGAAACTTTAAGGCTGTATGTAGGGTTGGAACAGCTTCGCTTTCCGGATAAATTTGATTATACGATCCAGGCAGATCCATCATTGAATACGGCAAGAATATACCTGCCGGTGATGCTCCTGCAGCCCGCCATTGAAAATGCCATCGTACATGGCATTGAAGATAATGGCGCGCAGGGAAAGATCTCGTTGCATATCACTCATCAATCGACAGCAGGAACAATATCCTTCAGCATTAAAGACAATGGTGCCGGCAAAAGGAAAAATATCAGCAAGCTCCCATCGAAACCCGGCCATGAATCGGCGTCATCCGTGATCAATGCAGAACGGATCGCAGCATTGAACAAGATCTATAACACGGATAAATTTTCATTGCTGATACAATCATCATCCAATGAAATTGTATCCGGCACTACTGTAACTATTTCCATACCTGACAACCTGAATGCAGATGCATAAATACAAAGCACTGATCGTTGATGATGAACATTCCGGCCGCGCGGTACTCAGCCGCTTGCTTCAGTTATACACGCCAGAACTGGAGTTGATCGGAACGGCCGGCACTATTGAGTCTGCCCGTGATCTGATCAGTACAGAGCATCCCGATATTGTCTTTCTTGACATCCGCATGAACCAGGAATCAGGCTTTGATCTGCTCGAAGATGAAATGCATCGTTCATTCGCCCTGATCTTTGTAACGGGGCATGACGAATATGCAATCCCAGCGATCCGGGCTGAGGCAGTTGATTACTTATTAAAACCTGTGGATGTGCTGGAGCTTAAGCAGGCTGTAGAACGTGCAAAGAAAAAACTGCATACCGTTCCGGCTTCTGTCAGGGAAACAGGTGAATCTGTTTTTACAGAAGGTTCGTTGACCGTGCACCTGCATTCACAGGTCCTGATCGTCCATCCTGAAGACGTGGTGTATGCTGAAGCGAACCGGCGTTATTGCAAGGTCGTCCTTGCTGATGGCAGATGCTTTACAGTGCCAAAATCGTTGAGTGAACTTCAGGAGCTATGGCCCGCTCGACGGAAATTTTGCCGTATCAGCCGGGGGATCCTGCTGAATGTGAAGTATGTTGAGTCTTACTCAAAGACATGGCCCTGCCTGATCCATGTGGCGGGAGGAATGACCTTCCAGGTTTCGAGAAGAAAAAAAGCAGAGGTATTGGCTGTCCTGGGCGAGTAGAGAATAATGACGCTCCATAAATATCAGATTCTTTTGATCACGCCGGATTCGACGAATATTCATGTCAGGTCAAGTATTATCAAACAGACCTCTTAAGAATGTTCTTTTCGCTGTATACCCATTGATAATCAGAATTTTTAGATAATATTTATTGAACTGCTTGATTGGCCCCTCTGCCAATGCAAAATTTTCCATCACTAAACTTACCACCATGCCAGGAGTTTTCCGCATTATCAACCGGTCACCAAAGCAACCACAGGTGACATTATCAGCACAGGATGACAATGAAAATGGATTCAAAGAGTATCTCGAACGTTTATTAAAAATGATCCCGGGAGAGATGATCGGCTTTTACATGATCGGATCAGGATTTATCCCGAAAGAATATGACAAATTACAGGCTGTATGGGCTGCGTTATGTCTCATCCTGCTGATCCTGATCCGGGTCTGGGGTACAAAAGACAAGGACAAGGATCTGCCGTATCAGAAATTTCCAGTGTTCGTATCTTCCATTGCGTTTATAATATGGGTGTACTGGATGGGAGCTCCTTTTGTTCCATGGAATCTCCATCTGCCATGGGTTGGATCTCTGGCTATTTTGATCTGGACATTCATCATCCCTTATTTCTATTCGGGAGATCCGGAATAAACTTTCTCTTTGCATCTCATCTTGCTTTGATCAATGCGGACCACGCAGTAAATGCACTTGCCTGGTCATCATTGATCAAAGAACTGTGCGAAAACCGTTCTTTATTTTATCCCCGCAAATATTTATTCAGCACTTTCCCATTCTTATACGCCACCGAACTCTCCAGCTGTAATACTTTCCTTTCTTTAAAAATGGAAAGCCCTTCCCCAATTGCTACAGGATTTATAATAATGTAATATTCATCCACCAGGTCTGCGCTGATCAGTGAACTAACAAAATCTGCGCCTCCATATACCATGATATCTTTGCCTGGCTGATCTTTCAGCGCGTTCACAGCGGTTACAAGGTCGCCGTTCTCCACTTCAACATTCCGACCTTTGATCTCTGTTTGCGTTTTGCTGAAAACGATCTTCCGGTGATCCACCATTAACTGAGCTAATGGTTGCTCAGGACTATCCGGCAGGTTATCGACAACGTTCTCCCAGTGTTTGACAAACTCCGGTGTCATCTTGCGGCCAAGCAGGATGGTATCGCAGGTGTCTGCAAGTTCAATTACTTTCAGAAAGGCGGATGGGTCTTTTTCGGCATTGGGGAGCCAGATCCAATCTAATTGTCCGTCAGGGCCAGCCACAAAACCATCGATGGTTGTTTGAACCTGTAGTTTTAATTTTCGCATGGAAGTCGTTTTTTGAAGTTGATTTTTATATTCAAATATCTGTATAATGTTTCTGATGGGAAGGGTGGATACGCGACTAAAGAGTGGGGCATTTGCGGAGCGGACAGTTGTCCTCCATCGCCGTCAGGCTAAGATCAACTGCGGTAAGATTCCTGCGGATTTGCGCATTGATCTGCGAAACCTGCGGGAACCTTACCCCAGCCGGCCTCAACATTTTGAAGAATGGTCATGAATATGCATACGCAAGTCATATCTTTATCGCATGCGTAACCGACTTATTTTCCTGGCCATTATCTGCTTATCACAGCAACTGGCATTCGCCGCCATTCGCATCCCTTTCCGCTTCAAGAACGGGTTGATCATTGCAGATTTTAATCTCAACGGTAAAAACAAAATACCTTTCGTTTTTGACACTGGTGCGTCTACTACCGTAATCGATTCTACAGCTGCACAGGCACTGCAAATGAAAGCAGAAGGGCGTCAGACCAGTATTGGCGCAAGTGGGCCTGTGTCATTACCCGTAATTTATGGTCAGCATATTCTGCTTGCGAAAGATGAAACAGTTAATCTCACGCAATGTGTGGTCGTTAATCTCCAGGCATTGCGCGAACGAAACGGCGAAGATTTCTTTGGTATTATTGGCTATGATCTTCTAAAGAACTATTTCACATCGATCGATTATGACAAGAAAGACCTGATCTTCGATACGAAACTTCCGGATGCATTGAATGGATACAGCAAACTGCCATTCACGTTTGGGAACAGCATCACCATACCACAGCTTCCCCTCTCCATCACCCTGTCCGGTGGAAAAAAATTGGAAGGATCTGTGTTTTTTGACAGTGGCGCGGCATTAACATTGCTGGTCAACTCGCCTTTCAAAAAAGACAATCTTTCCGCTGATGCGATCGGAAAATCGATCATATCCAAAAGCCGGGATCTTTCCAAAGAAAATCTGCTGGAAGAAACAGCGATCGAATCAATACAATTAGGTGAGTTCAGGTTTACTTCATTACCAATCAGCCTCTCTTCCGATCAGCAGGGCGTAAGTTCCTATAAAGGATATCTTGGCATACTCGGCAACAAGATCATCAGCCGTTTCAATGTTGTACTGGACTACAGAGAGAAAGTCATTTACCTGAAACCAAACCAGCTTCATGCAGCTGCATTTGAATTTCCGATGGCCGGATTGCGCTTTAAAAAGATCAATGGAAAAGTATTCGTCGCCAGTGTTGTGGAAGGAAGCCCAGCTGCTGAAAAAGGATTTAAAGAGGAACAGGCGATCTATTCTGTAGATGGATATAAAGGCAGTGATCTTGACAGGATCAATAAATTGCTGCAACAGGAAGGAAAGACGATCGTGATCACGATCTCTGCGAATGGAGAACATCGTGATGTAGAACTAAAACTGCAGCGCCTGTTGTAATTGCCACACCAGAATAGCGAGCGCTATTGCGCAGCATTTATCTTTTGTAAACTAATTTTCTTTGCCCTCCTTCTATCTCCCCGGTAAAAAAAAGAGTTGCCTTACGGGGCAACTCTGTCTACCTTAAACCTTAGAACCAAAAAACTATTTCGGATAGATCCCAATGTTTGGATTCACCTGAACAGGCGCCGGAGTAAAGACACCTTTGAACGGACCTTCATTGAACTCGATACTTGGCTCCATCCCGGAATTGATACCAAAACGCCAGCCTACTTCACCACTGGCCGAACCATTGTCCATCACACCCGTCTTACTCAAAGCCGGCGGAACGGTATAGCCTGCAGAAAGACCTGCTCCGAATTTCATTCCCATATCATAGATACCGGTCTTACCATCATGTGTGATATAGAAGGTCTGACTAAGTTTTAGTTTGACATTTCCTACAAAACCCAGGTCACCTTTTTTACCTTCGAGATCAAGGCCGATACCGATGCTAAGCGTAGATTGCTTTGTTCTGAAGTTCTGGCTGAAGCTGAACAATGCGCCTTCACCACCTTTAATAGTGATCGATTCACAGTTCACATTTACCTTCCCAACAATAAAAGGAAGATCGATATTCACCGGGCATTTGAAATTCCACTTAGCAGCTAAACTCATTGTATCCGGAGAATGACCGATCGGTATACAGGAGGATGTTAGTGGTTCCGGCGGAGTCAGTTCCCGTAGCCTGCTTACGTACTGCGCAGCCGCGCCATAAAAAGCCGCGTTACCCATTGCTTCGTTAGGAGCAGACAAAAATCCTGCACGGGAATATTCATAGAACAGGTATAAATAAATGCGTTGTTTCTTTTCGCGATAATTTTTTTCTTTGGTACCACGGTCGGCCAGGTATTCATTAGTGGCCTCATCAATCTTTACACACATTTCCTTCCGGAGTTTATCTATCTCCACACAGCCTTTTCCGTTTCCTTCGCCACAGGGTATTTTCTTTATCCGCTCGAGATAACTTTGCCGGATGCTTTCCTCTTTTTTCCGGTAGGACTCTGCGAGTTGCTTTTGCTCCTGCTCATATTTTGGTTGATTCGTTTGTTCATCATCCAGCATATGGTTGAGGTAGGCAACACGCTTGGGCATCGTCCGGGCAGTCATTGCCGCGAATGTGCGGCCTGTTGCTATGGAAGCCATTTTGCGCGGATCATTCATGATGCTTTTCATCATCTGTTCCAACTGGCGCGTACCTGCTTTCTCGTATTCACTTTTCACAGGGCCCAGTTTTTCACGCTCTGCATCCAATTTGTCCCGGAAACTTGCTTTCTCTGCGATCACCGCTTCAGCATCTTTAATGGTCATTTGTGCGCGGGGTAGCTTGAACTTGTATTCATTGAAGTAGTCGGGCAATTCCGGCTCTCCAGTATAGCCTTTATATTTATCCGCCATGCCGGTTTCTTCAAGGATCGCCATAGCCGTTTCAGAATAACCACCTTCCAGTGAAGCTGCGGCATATTCAGCTGCTTTGGCGGTGTTCCCTTCAGCTTTTGCGATCTGCGCAAGAGTGTTGTTTGCCTGAGGATGTTTGGAAACTCTGGCTGCCCGTGCCAGGTGCACCTTTGCAGTATCTTTTATTCCCAGGGCAGCGTAGGCCTGGCCCATATTATTGGCAACAAGTGGATCTTCCGGATGTTTGGTGACGAGATAACGAAGGATGGGAACCGCTTTTTCCGGAGCTCCCCCAATGATCAGTAATGCGCTTAGGTTATTCAGCATCAGGCCGTCGCTCATGTCCTTTAAGCATGCCTGTGCCATCAACGCCATCGCTTCCATGGGTGACTTTGCGAAATACCATCCGTATACAGATAATTGGTGCAGGGTTGCCTTGTCCTTATAACGCTCAGTCATTTTTGCGATCTCTTTCTTCTCTCCATCACTGGCCTTCTCAATGATCTTTTTATAGATCGCATCCACATATTCCTTTAACTCAGCAGCATTCATCGTTGTTTTAGGAATAGCGGTAACAACCGCTGTATTAGGCTTTGGAAATTCAGGCGCCATGGAAGCTGCCATCATTCCATTCTTTTGTCCCTCTTCGATACGTTTTTGCGCCTCCTGTGCCATCTTTTTGATCTCAGCCCCATTCGGCATCTTGTCCAGCTCTTTCATATGCTCCTGCAGCAACTTCATATCCTCTTCCGAAATATTCTGTTTTTTGTCTTTTTTCTGGGCAAAAGTCCCGGAACTGAAACAAAAAAGACACAGCGCGAAGAGTACGGATTTTCTCAGAAAATTCATTTTAAAAATTTCGGCGAAAGTTGAGAAAAACAACGGGCGAGGAAAGGAGAACTGAGGTGAACCGGACGATGTAATAGCTGAACGTGCAAAATCGGATGCCGAGATCAAGGCCTGTCAATTTCTTTACCCCTAAAAGTTAGCGCACATACTGATAATGAGTCTTCGTTTTATTATTCGTCCGGCATATATTCCTTAACTTGCTTTTACGCCTTATCTCTCTTCAAACCCACATCCAGACTGATGAAACGACCATTCTATTTATCCTTCCGGGTATCAAAATTCCTGTGCGTTGCTATGATGACTTTTGCTTCAGAAGCAGGATCAGCACAGCAGCTGGTATTGGAACCCGCCATGCCCGAACGCGGGAAAGCAGTGAAAGTTATATTCACCCCTGCAATCGATACGAGTGGGCAAAACCTTATTACACAAGCGGACACATCTGTAACGATGGTATTCTCCAGCTCCAACTTCTATAATACAGCCTATCGTTTACCAATGCAGCGGGAGGGCAAACAATGGACAGCCTCTATTTATCTTGATCCCCGCTATGCATCTTATGCCACCTTCACGCTGGAAAGCGGCGCCCGCATTCAAAAGCCCGCAAAGAACAAGCATTATGAAATACCGGTTTATGCTAACGGCGTCAGGGCGAAAAATAGTTTCCTTTATGAGAATTACAGCCTTCCATCGCAGGTAGGAAAAAGCCCGGAAGTTCCCAAACTTCAGCGCGCACTGCTGGAAAAAGAACTTGAATTGTACCCGGATAATTATGAAGCGAAAGTCAGGCTCCTGCATAACAAGATGAACAGCACTGACGGTGAAGAAAAAGAACAGTATCGTCAACAGGCCTTAAAAGTGATCGCTGATAATTTTTATAAAGAACCGGGTAATGCCGGTCTGCGTGATAAAACAACAATGGGTTACCTGATCATTGGAGAGAAGACAAGGGTTGACTCCATCCGACAGGTGATCAAAACGAAATATCCGAATACGCCAGCCGGTTATGAAATGCTTACCTCAGAAATTGAAGAGATCGAAGACAAAGAAGAAAGAAAGAACAAGGCAGAAGCATTGCTGAAGACGACACCCGCTGCAAACCTGGAGAATGTACTGGACCTGCATCAGATACTCGCTACGTACTATGCGGAGGCGAAAAATAGCCGGAAAGTCAGTTACCATCTTTCACAATTCAAACCAGACACAACGCCTTATTACGGGCCGACGTTGCTTAAATGGTCGAAGATGCTGCTTGATAATGGTATTCTTCCCGATACAGCACTCGCCTATACCGAACGTGCGTATTCACTGGCCGTTCGCTTTCCGGCTGGTGTAATTCGTTACTGGCCGGAAACAGGATATGTACTCCCTTACGTGGATCCCCTCATAAAAAAGCAATCTGAGCAGGCCGCCCGGGCTAATAGCCTTTCCCTGAAAGCCCTGATCCTTCAAAAGAAAGGCGATCAGCAAAAAGCAAAGGAGGCATTGCAGAAAGCACTATCCTTATCCGATGACGGAACGACGCTGGAATATGCAGCCATCTATTATCGCGTAAACAAAAACTACGAAAATGCATACCAGCTTTCGAAAAAAATAGTGATCAATAACCAGGAGGACACCGCCGCTCAAAGATTGATGTATGAAGATTATATAGACTGGAAAAAAACAGAAGAAGGCTGGACAAAAGAAATGAAAGAGGTGGGAGAACAATGGAAAACGTCCATTCTGGCGACGCTAAAGAAAGAACGGATCAACAAAACATTACCGGTAATGGGCAATCTCGTTAATATCAAAGGAGAACCGGTCACTCCATCAGCTATGAACGGAAAGATCGTGGTGATCGATTTCTGGGCCACCTGGTGTATTCCCTGTATGAAGGAAATGCCGTATCTGCAGTCGGTATATGACCGGTACAAAGACAATCCAAAAGTGATGTTCATGGTGGTGAATAGCGGATCGGGCAATACGCTACAGGATGCGCAGAACTGGAATGGAAATAAAAAGTACAGCTTCCCGGTATTTTATACGGATGATAAGATGCTTGCGGAGAATTTCGGATTTGGAGTGATCCCGGCCACGTTCATCACTTCTACGGACGGGAATATTAAGTTCAGGAATATCGGTTTTGAAGGCCCGGCAATAGAATATAAACTGGCGACGGCAATTGAGCTGTTACTCTCTGAAACAAATGTACACTAGTACCATTCCAAGCTACATACAATACCCTTTGTAAATTTCTTAATCGTTGAATATCGTCAATGCATAGTCCGGCTTATTGTCTGTCACCTTCAGCAAAAATAGCGACAACCCTTTGCGAAGAAATCGACACGTGTACATACCAAATAGAAAGGAAAAGGTAGACCTGAACCATGGCCTTTTGATCTATGAAAATCTGTTCAATAATTCCTCGCATTCGAGCGCTTCCAGACCACTAAACAGTTCAGGATAGCACCTGCCAGAAACAGCCATAAGGTTGGCAAATATTGACTTAATATTTCACCGAATGTGGGCTCATGGAAAAATCGGCCGCGGTCGGAAAAGTCGAAAAGAGTGAATCCAAGGATAATGATAAATGCGAAGGCGAAGCATAATCCAAAATAAAACAAATAAAAATTACTGAAGCTTTTACGTCTTATTCTAAGCTTCGTAAAGTAATTTATCAACAAAAATATAGCGAGGCCAAGAAGGAATAAGGGAAGCCCGTACACCAGCCCCAAAACCAGAAATTGACCGAAATTCAAATCTTTTCGTTCTAAGTCTACGGCAAAATATGCAAGAAACATGCAACCTACGAAGGCAATAAATGTGGCCAAAATTGTTCTTGAAACCATTTACATAAACTTTAATTGCTTACAGCATTCAACTATCTTGTCACTTTGAAACGTCGAACCCTTTCATTTTTTTAGGAAAACCGAGTGACCAGGATCCTCATGATGCAATCCGCCTTCAGAAGCAAGTCATCGAACCAGGAACCTGCGCCAACATAAACTGGAGCGGCCGCTCAATTAAACGACTGCCTGAACTCTCCCGGTGATAAATTCGTTTTTGATTTGAACAACTTGCTGAAAGATTGTGAATGCTCAAACCCTAACTCATACGCAATTTCACTCACTGACAAACTTGTCGTAGACAATTTCTCCTTCGCTTTTTCAATCAGCTTCTCATGAATATGATGCTGCGTACTCTGCCCCGTCAGCACTTTCAATAAACTGCTGAGATAATTCGGAGACACTGCCAATTCTTCCGCAATAAACTGAACAGAGGGCAGTCCTTTGCTTAACAACTCCGCATTATTAAAATAACGATCAAGCACGTCTTCGAGCTTAGTTAAGATCTGATGATTATTGATCTTTCTTGTAATGAACTGGCGCTGATAAAAACGTTCGCAATAATTCAGCAATAACTCGATCTGCGCTACAATGATGTTCTGGCTGAATTTATCAATATTCGAATGATATTCATGCTGGATATTCTCCATTATTCCTTTAATGACCATTTCCTCTTTCTCCGACATAAATAACGCTTCATTCACCGCATAACCAAAAAAATCATACTGCCTGATGGTTTTGGCAAGCGATGTATTCCACAAAAAATCAGGATGAAAGAACAGGAGAATGCCTGTGGGTTTCACAACGGGTTTATCCACTGTTATATTGATCAGTTGACCCGGGGAAACGAAAGAGATCAACCCTTCATCAAAATCATACTGTTGCTGACCATACCGGAACTTCCCATTGATGCCGCGTTTCAATCCGACCGAATAAAAATGTTGTACCCAACTGATCTCCTTTTCATCCGTTGCGTATTCTACGAGGCTGTAATCAACAACGCTGACAAGCGGATGTTCGGGCTTGGGCAGCCCGCTCATTTGATGAAATTCGCTGATCGTATTGAATTGAAATGTTTGCTTTGGCTTCATGATAACAGTAAAGTGAAGATACAAAATGATGAAATAAGCAGAGGGATCAAACAGGAATTACACGACCGGCCAGAAGCATTCCTTCGCCTCAAACCGGTCGGTATAATTCATCCACTGATCAGAAGTCTGTTGACCTGCTCACCGCTTCATACTTTTTCAATTCATCACCAATGGCCCTCAGTTGATTTTCAGCCATTCCAAACGCATCGCTTCCGAGGAAAAGGTGGATTGGTTTTTCGTCTCTTTCCGCCACTTCGATCAAAGCTGTTGCCGCCTTTTCAGGATCTCCGGGCTGATTACCTGGAATTTCATTCTTATGAACTGCCTCCAACTGCCTGGCTTCCACATAAGAGTCAATTGGATTTTTAGGCAGATTCAACGAACCTTCCAGTAAAAAATTGGTTTTGAAATACCCGGGATAAACCACCGTAGCGCTCACGCCAAATGATCTCACTTCAGCAGCAAGCGATTCGGTAAATCCTGCCACGGCAAATTTGCTGGCGCAATAAATTCCCCAACCGGGAAAGCCCGCAAAAAATCCTCCTATAGAAGAGATATTGAAAAACGCTCCTGATCTTTGCTCCCTCCAGTAGGGCATTATCTTGCGGATCACATTCAACGAACCAAATACGTTCACATCGAAATTCTGACGAGCTTCCTGATCTGTCAGCTCTTCAATAGTTCCTAACTGACCATACCCCGCATTGTTTACTACCACATCGATCCGTCCGAAAAACCGGATCGCTTTTGCGATGGAGGTTTCCACACTCTGCTCATCCAGCAGATTCATCTGCAAGGGAAGGAAGGAAGAAGAAGCGCCAACCGCCTTTGTGATCGCGTCGAGGTCGCGTGTTGTGGCGGCTACCTGGTAACCTTCTTTGATCAATGCCTTTACAAGTGATAAACCGAGACCTTTTGATGCGCCGGTTACAAACCAGACTTTGTTCTTTTTCATATTGTTTTATTGTTTTTGACAACACAAAAATGAAACGGATTTATTCGTTGGATGTGGTCAAATCTATGATTGTTGTAGCCGAATCATTGAGGACTTATTTGCCGGAAGCCCGGCAGGCTTTTTTTTCGACGGGAGCGTCGAAAGGCTCTTTTTTTGCCGTACGGGCAAGGCGTTTTTTTTCGACGGGAGGTCGAAAGACTCCGTTTACTTTTTTTGCCTTGATGCAAAAAAAGTAACAAAAAAAGATCAAGGCTGGGAAAAAATGGCTAAAAATGGGAGGATGTCACCTGCACCAAAAAAACTCGCCGGGAAAGTATGATGAATTGATTAGCGTGCTGGCTCAGACAGTTTTTGGCGCCTTCGCACACCTGCGGTGTGGCTCAGACGGTGCCAGCCTCCCATTTTCTTAACGCCATTTTTTCCAAGGCCGGGGGGCGTTGAGAGAGGAGGATTCGGTTGCGAGGAAGATTCGTTGTATATCAGTTGCGGTATCACAAATTGACGTGTTGCTATCCTGATAAAAGACAACAACACTTACAAGAACCGTTAGGTTACATTTATGTAAAGGCCTTCTGCCTGCTTTAAGAGGGGGCGGCATAGCGCAAATGGCGTTAAAAAAATTATGGGCATAACCGACGAGCCGAAGGTGAGGGCGCTAAAATATTGTCTGAGCCAACACGCCAATCAATCCAAAACACTCCTCCGGCGAGTTTATTTTAGTGCCAGGTGCAGCCCATAATTTTTAGCCCCCGCATCGAGTGCGGGGCTGGCTATTTGCGCGTAGCCTTGATCTTTTTTTGTTACTTTTTTTGCATCAAGGCAAAAAAAGTAAACGAACCCTTCGACCTCCCGTCGAAAAAAGCGCCCTTGCCCGCCCGGCAAAAAAAAACCGAATGAATGCGCGCAGTACACTACGCGCATCCATCCGGTACCCACTTCAAGGTAAATACTTTACTATTTGGAAAGATATTCCTCAAGGCGGTCAAGCGTTTCCTCTATACCAGCGATCATCCCCATTTCTTTAACTTTATTCAGATCATCTTCAGATGCATAGCGGGCCGTGCTCCGGACAGTGGTCAGGCCATCTTCCTCTGTAAACTCGTTCCGGATATGTGCGGAAGGCATTGAAGAACTGATATTACCTTCTTTATCAGAAAAATGATCCTGGTAGACGATCAGATCAGATTCTTTGATCTCACTGAATGTGGCAAGTCCCCACGCTTCAGTCCCATCGGGGCCTTTCATACAATAATGCCAGCGGCCGCCGGCACGAAAATCGATTGTGCAATCACTTACAGGCCATTCTCTTGGGCCCCACCAATTCCGCAGGTGTTTACAATCTGTATATGCTTCAAATACTTTTTCCTTTGGAGCATCAAATTCGCGCGTCAGGATCAAATCTGTACCCTGAGTCTCTACTTTTAATTGATGTTTGGTCATAGCCGAAGTTTTTAGAACATTTTATACGGCTAATATCATACCTGTTTAGGTCTGAAACATGTTTACCGGGAACAGGTGGCAGTATTTTCCTACCTGACTATTTAAGATGCTTCCACACACTATCGCGGTAGTTCTCGCCTATCGGGATTTCCGCGCCCGCCAACTTTAAACAGGTCCGATCAACACGATCAACTTTTGCAATATTGACCAGATACGACCGGTGTACCCTAATAAACGTATTACCGGGCAACAGCTCTGTCAGTGACTTCATCGTAAGATGGGTAAGCAAACTCCCTTTCGTCGTTTTGATCATAATATAATCTTTCACCGATTGCGCGTACATAAGGTCTTCGTGATGTACTTTGATCAGCTTCCCGGATACTTTGAAATACGTGTAGCTCTTTCCTTCAGGCCTTTCATCCGGCAACATACGGATCAGCTTCTGCATGCTCTTCTCAAAGCGCTCATAGCTAACCGGCTTCAGAAGATAATCCACCGCATCGAGCTCAAACCCCTTGTGCCCATACTCTGTATAGGCTGTTGTAAAAATCACTTTAGGTGGGTTCTTCAGTGACTGCAGGAAATCGATCCCGCTTATCGAAGGCATGCGGATATCAAGGAACATCAGGTCAACGGCTTCCTTATGCAATACATCAAATGCCTCAAGCGCATGTGCGCATTTTGCAACAATTTCCAGGTGACCATAGCGTAAGATATGGGCCTCGAGGACTTCCTGCGCCAGTGGTTCGTCATCAACAATTATACATCGGATCATTGCAATTCAATAGTTAAGTTCACTTCATACTGACGTTCGCTCTCTGCAATATTCAGGCAGTGCCCTCCCGTATACAAAAGAGCTAACCGTTTACGGACATTTTCAAGACCAATTCCTTTTTCGTTCTCCTTCCCACTGACATCGGGTTTTGTGTTCCGCACCTGTAAGTTCAACTCTTGGTCTTGTACACAGATCACGATTGACACTTCTGCCTGAAAGAGGCTTTCCCTCGCTCCATGCTTAAACGCATTTTCAACAAATGGCAATAAAAGCAGCGGCTCAATGTTAACCCCGGCAATATCACCCTGCACATCAAATAATATAGCCACATTATTCCGATGCCGGATCTTTTCTATCTCAACATAATTAGAAAGAAAATCGATCTCCTGCTTTAAAGAAACTTTCTTCTCGCCAGATTGATAAAGAATATACCTCATCATTTCTGACAATTTCAGGACCATCGGACCCGTATCAGGCGATTGTTTAATGGCCAGCGCATAAATATTATTCAGTGTATTAAAGAAAAAGTGCGGCTGAACCTGTGCCCGGAGATAATTCAGTTCAGCAAGCAGCTGTTGTGCTTTCAACTCATTCACCAACTTTTCCTGTTTAAGTGATCTGACCAGGTAAGCAAAAAAGATGATTGGAAGACATCTGGAAGACAACATATACGCATATAGAATTCCAAAATTTTGCTCGCTTTTGAACTGCCTGGCGGCCGTATTCCTCAACTCAGCAGAGAACAATGGGAGATAGATCAGTGCGTTGGTTGCCACATAGTGATTGTAATAATGAATAACGGGTACAAAAAGTATCAGACTAAAAAACACCCACCAGGGCTTTTTGGCGAGCACAAGTGGCTTAACGCAAAGCCAGTAATAAGCCCCGTACAGCAGGAAATGAAACGTCCCGAAGGCAAGCCTGTACTCCAATGCACTGATAAAATGCCTTTTGCCTGATTCATAGATCGTGTATTCAACATCGCTTAATATCGCAATAAAATAAGTGAAACAACATAGCATAAGTATCTCCATCCAGAAATACTTATCATTGACCTTTTTTCGCCAGTTAAAAGACATACGGCAAATTAAATGAATAGTGATTCATTTATCAGTTTCCTTTCGACTAAACCCGTCTTTTTTTCGATTAAACCTTTTCTGTCTAATTCCTGGTTGGATTGATCTAATCAATCTTTTTGAACGACTTATCCGGTTTATGTTTGAAAAAATAACAGCCATGTCAACAAACACAAAGATCATTCTTTTTCTTTTTTGCCTGTTTGCAAACCGCGTACTTGCTCAACCGGCAGAAGAAGCGTTTCAAAAAGTCTCTTCAACTCTCGAAAGCCTGACAAGGATCCGGTATGATTCCTATCGTGAGATCAACAACAAACAGGATAATTACTTCGCGAAGAACTCAGGCACCAGTTATTTCGAATACGATCCAACTAAAGAAGGAGGGATTTCCAGGTTCCAGATGCAATCAGATAAAACGTCCCAGCTTTACAATGGAACTGAGTATTACATCCTTTTTGACGACAAAACATACGAAGGCGGGAAAAGAAAAACATCTTCATTTAGCAGTCTATCGTTGATCTACAACTCTATTACTACCTTGAGAGTTGCATTGCCATTGATCACGGCCGACGCTGCGATTCCAAAATCAGTAAAGGATACATCTGTTGATGGCAGAGCTTTCAGGCTTTTAAAATTCGAGCTTTACAAGAAAGCTATTGAGTTCCCGGGAGGATTTGTTTCATTCGATGCAGATGTGACCAGGTATTATGAATTACTGGTTGATCCGGCTTCGAATCTCCCTTATATGATCATTGACCGAAACAGCATAATGAAGGATCAGTATCACACAAAAACCATCTTCACCAATATTGATACAAAACCAGCATCCGCCTTATCCAGATCTTGGTTCATATCTGACTACGATGGATATACGATCAGGAAGGAAGAAAAGCAGCTTCCGCTCATCACGACAGGTAGCAAAATACCTGAATGGAAACTGGCAATGTTGAATGAAAAAAAACCTGATACGCTTCTATCTGCTTCATTAAAGGGAAAGAAGACCATAATGGAATTCTGGATAAAAAATTGTGGCTATTGCATGCTTGCTTTTCCCGAAATGAAAGAGCTGCACAAAAAATTTGGCAACACTGCAAACATCGTATCTGTCAATGCCTACGAAGAACGTGATGATGTAAACTTCTTTTACAACCGCGAAAAGCCACCATACAGCATGCTTTATGGAGGAGAAAAACTGGCTACGAAAATGGGGATTTACAGCTATCCGTCTGTGGTAATTACGGACGAAAATGGTGTAGTGATCTACGCCAGCAGGGGCTTTAATAGAAAAGAAATTGAAAAAGTGCTGATGAAGTAATCCGAAATCCTGACAGCTGCCCTGGTTGCACTACATCGGAGCATCAGATCCGCAGCATGAAAAACGTCCGCTCAAACCGCGCGGCCTCGTTGCTCGATACCCAGATCAATATAGATCACTGGCTATAATGGTTCAACTGCCATAAACTGTTATCAGCAAAAAACGGCACCGATAGGCATATTTTCCGGGATCGTCGGTTGACAGAGGACAAACAACTATTTTTCGGTAACTTAGTTACGCTGAATAAAATAAAATGAACAAAGACGTAAAGGCTTACAACGACGAACAGTTACCAGAAGATGCAGCAATTTGCAATGCGCTGGCAAAGGAGATCGACAAGCATCTCCCGGATGCAGAAAGTAAGATCTGGCATCGTCACCCGGTTTGGTTCCTAGAAGGAAACCCTGTGGCAGGCTACAGCAAATTAAAGGGAAACGTCCGCCTGTTGTTCTGGAGCGGTCAATCATTCGAAGAGGCGGGACTACAAGCGGAAGGAAGTTTCAAAGCAGCCGAGGCAAGATATACCTCCAAAAAGGAGATCAATAAAGAGGACCTCGCGCGTTGGCTGTCGAAAGCTAAAAGCATTCAATGGGACTATAAGAACATTGTGAAAAGAAAGGGTAAGCTGGAAAAGCTGGTTTGGCCCGACTGATGAGATAACCTCCCTGTATGACATATAAAAGCCCCGGGGTTTCCGGGGCTTTTTGTTTGCTATTTGATTAGCTTTTCTTGCATTTGCTTTTATCGCAGCAAGGAGGCTTGGTACATGGTTTCGTGCATTTCTTAACACAATCCTCTGTTTTTGCCTTTTCACCTTTCTTTTTGTCTTTACCGCCTTCGTTTGCGAAAGCGATACCGCCGCCAACAAGCATGGCCATTGCAGCCAATACAACTATTTTTTTCATATTGATCAATTACTTAAATGTTGAAAATAAATTACTGATACGATGTATATCAGCACGTATCAGGTGGCTTCCACGCAGAACAATAATAGGTGAAGAGATAGCCTGGAGAGTGATCTGCATAGTTTCTTTTAATGGTGGTAATGTTTGCTCCTGGCAGTATGAACGGCGCAGTTAACATGACGTAGAAGAGCGGGCAATTTACGCAGCATTCAGGGCCGTCATTCCCGGTATCAGTAGTCTTCGAACAGGTGCCCATTGCTGATTTCTTCGCACAGCATGTTTCAACCTTCGCTATTCTCTGTCCCGGCTGTTCTCCCGCATGAAGGAAAAACGGCAATGCTACCAGTTCTACAAATAGCACGAGCAGGGATGTAAATGATATGGCTGATAAGAATCGCAAGAATGAGGTTTCTGAAAGCGAAGCTATGACAGAGAGACATTCGCCAACTTACAATAGTATAAACGGCACCAATCCGGTATAGTTGGACTGGCGGAAAAACAGATCAGTCAATAAAAAGAACAGCTCAAGTCAAATACACAAAATTCATGTCTGTCACCACCTTGTTCTGATTGTTTGCTCAATTAAACTTTTCTTTATGAATAGTGAGATGATGAAATGATCGAAGACAGAGTCTGATATTCACAGTTGCACGACAAATCGTAACCTTCTTAAAAAAGCCGGATCTATATCGCTCTTCCTGGCGGAAGTCAAAATCACAACACCGCCAAACATCTCCACTCTTTTCAAGAATGCATTCACTTCGATGTTCGCATAACGATCATGCGCATCCCGTACTTCCGTTCGCTTTCCAAATAAAGCATCTGCTTCTTCGAAATACACAGCACTATTGGTTGAACTCGCTTCTTTAAATATTACATCAAGGTTTCGCTCGGTTTCACCGGTGTGTTTGGAAATAATCTGTGACAGATCAATACGCAACAGATCCCTGCCCACTTCCTTAGCGATCAATTCGGCAGAAATCAACGATCGTTGTTTATCCATTCCATCCAGCCAAATGATATTCTCCTCCGCCGTAAGCGAACCACCCTTACGCGTACTCATTTGCTCCAGTACCGGCAATAACCGGTCTTTGAGCGATTTCGTTATAGCAAGTTTACTTAGGTTTAATTTTTCATTGTTTACCTTTTTCAGGTTTTCGGACTTGCGTATCGATTTCATATAACATTGTTTTAATGAAATTACAGAAAACAGGATCATTCAATCTTGCTGAGCGATTAGGCTTATCCCGCTAAATTAACCGATCAGTGACAGGAATTCAATACAACAAAAGTGGTAGGCCGGAGCGTTCTTATAAGCAGGCGTGTTGAGTTAGCGTTGTTAAGTGGATCATCAAATAGGAGCAATAAAAAATCCGGAAGAGGTTATATACGCCTCTTCCGGAAATTCAAACCGGCTTTCATTTAATTTTCAAGGACAGTTGATCGCCTTAATTTCTATCGCACCGGGTATCTCACGCACAGGTCATGCTATTATCTTATTTAGTCCGGTCTATCAAGGCCTGCATCTCTTGATCTATCTCCTTTATCAACGCCTCCGAACGTAAGTTAAAATGGGTACCGCCATCGATCACCCGGGTATGAATGGGCAGCCCAAATTTATTGATCTTTCGATCAAACGCCTCCACCGCGTGGTTCAAAAGAAAGTTATCCGCACTTCCGGCATAGATCCTAACCGGCCCGATCATCTCTTTCTTTAATTTACCCGCATGTTCTTGCACATACAGAGAGAGATCATAGGGCTTCCAGCTCGCAGCCACACGAGAGTCGATCTTGCCATTATCATCATAAAGTCTTGCCGGCCTTCCGTGCTTGTCCAACAGTCCAAATTCAGCTTCGAAAGACTGCTGCTGACCACCATCTCCATCAAATGTTTCTTTGATCCTTCCTTCACGGATCGTAGAAAGGAATTTACCTTCTGTCAGATTAATCCCCCGATCTTTTCCATTCTGATCAATGAACGCATTTTTATCCTGATAGATATCAATACCAGTAAAGTTTGAAAAGTCTATGGGATCAGGTGCTGTGATCCACGCGCCGCCGATCTTTTCTGGAAAATGAAGCGCAAGCCATAAAGCACCATATCCTCCACTACTTTGTCCCTGAATAAATGTCAATCGCGGATCTCTGCTTACGCGAAACGTACTTTGTATATACGGCATTAATTCTTCGGTCAGCGCTGTCCCCCATGGTCCATTCACTCTTGAATCAACATATGCATGAAGGCCATAGGGTGTTTGATTTTCCGGATTAAGAAATACAAAGATTTTTTCAGCCCCAACACCTGCGCCATACAATTTTCGGATACGTGCTACGGCTGCCTGGTGATGTGTGCCGCCCCATCCGGGAATGATATACACAACAGGGAACTCACGCCGGGTATCTGTAAAATATGATGGCGGAAGAAAAATTCCTGCTTTAAGATAAATATCTCTCTTTCTGAATGCAGATAATTTCCGGGAAAGCAATACAACTTCCTTCGTTGAATCCGAAACAGGAAATGGTCGCTCCTGGAAAATATTACTCAGGACCAGCGATCCTTTAACACTGATATCGGACACCTGCAGGATCATTTCTTTTCGTGTATATAAATTACCGGGTGCCCCGTTACCGCGTTCAAAGGTATTTGTATCCAGTATCGCGATCATTTTATAGTAACCCGGTTTGACATCTGTCATCTTCAGATACTGGGCGCGGGCCGTATGATCAAAAAACTTACGCTCACCATATTTCCAGTCTTTCACATTTATGGAAAACGCAGGTTCATCGAGTGAGTGTTCGCCGCCAAATCCGCGGGTCGTATCTTTCTGCGTATATAATCTCAGTACGCCTGTATAAGGACCTTTCAGAGAAGAATCCAGGGCTACTGACAGATCATAGACCCTGCCCTTCCCACTGGTTGGTTGCTGGGCAGATGCATTCAATGTCATCAGTAGCAGGAGCGATACGATCATTTTCATACTGAATATTTTTACAATTCTATGAAAACGTCACCTGTCTTTCTGACAAGCTTACCGATCCGTCATTTTTATGTAATGAAACAGCTATTTCTGCAGATCAATTTTATGCTATGTTGTCTGCGCTCCATTTATAATATGGAATTTTCGCGAGCAGCCATGATGCAGCGCTGCAAACAAAAACGGAATAACTGAATGGAGCCCGATATCCTGCAAACAGCAACATGCTGACAGCAAACGCCAGCGTCAGGAAAGCGCTCCCATATGCGGCCATTCTTGTTTTGAAACCGATGATCATGGCTATGCCAAATAAGGCTTCCATGACCGTTGCGATCGCTCCAATAATGTTCACCACCGGCAAGTCAAGGTAAGGCATTAGTGTATACGTATAAGAAATGAAATTATGCCAGTTGCCCCATGCATTCCCCATTTCCCCCGGCAGTCCAAGCCATCCCATCCTATCCATTACAGGAAATATAAATCCAAGGCCAAGCGCAATTCTTAACAGAAGTTGTGGTACATCGAAATTCGTTTTCACTTTATTTTTTTGTGTAAAATATACTGAATAAAAAAAGGTTGCTTCCGGCGGAAGCAACCTTTTCACTAATCACGCGGCTGGTACAGCCAGTCTTACCTCCACTATTGCTCCATACTGAATGATGGGACAACCTTTCGCCAATTCAACAGCCTCGTCATAATCGTTCGCACGGATCAGGAACAAACCGCCGATCGATAACTTATCTTCAGCAAACGGTCCAACGCTGATATGGTTCTTAACTTTTCCATGAGTTATAAACCTTCCGTCAGCATCCCAGCGCTTTGGGGGCGCCACGAGTCTGTCTTTTGCTGCGATACTGCCGATCCAGTCTTTGTACGGCTGCATAGCTGCTTGCATTTGCTCTGGCGTTGGAACTGGTTTTTTGCTTGTGAGATCTCTATGGATCACTAAAAGGAATTCTTGCATGTCAATTTAATTTAAGTGTAAAGAAAAATTTAAGATCACTCTTGTCCATCTGTTTTCGCAGAGTCGAACATGAGTGGTTGCTCCGTCATTCGCAATTCTTCGTCCAGGTATTCGCTTCCTTCGCTTTTATCATGAAGATCCGGCTGATAATAATTCAGCGATGGTGTATAGTCATTGTCAGCTTTTGGCGCGTTTGGATCGTTATCGCCAATGATAAATTTGCTCATGATTGATTGATTTTATTTGTATGTCGTTCAGTTAAGAGATCCTCCTGCAATAGGCTCGATGGTCATCGGCCATAGATTTGGCCAGGTCTAAACCAGGATATTATTCTGGGCTTGCATTTGCACTGGCACATCATTCTCTCCTAAAAACTCAAGCATCTCTATCTCGATCATCCGTGAGATCTGAGAAATAGGGACATCATTTGCGCCACCTTCAAACGGATTCTCGGTACTCTCTCCGACCTGCTCCAGTGATACATACATCCAGGATATGATGATGCTAAAAGGGACCACCAGCCAGATCATATAGCCATTCATAAATCCATCCGCTACGCTATTCAGGTCATCGAATTCCCTCAGCATTCCATAGGGAAGCAGGAAACAGAACAGACGGACGAAAAATGTATTGATGATTGAGTACTGACGTGGATACGGAGTATCTTTGATACGTTCACTTCTGCCCTGTAACACAAAAAATTCCTTTATCGATTTTTCCATCTCAATGTATTTACCCATTGAGCCTGGCTCTTCTTCGAATACATCCGTGATCGTTCTGCTTTGCATACCGAGGATCTGCGTGGCCGGGTTACTTTTGCGCAACACCACTTTCGCTTCAGCCGGCTCAAGGTATTTAAGGATCTCGTCCTCCATAAAAGTTTCCCATTCCGGAACATGATAAGACGACTGGTATTCTACATTATGTTTATATTCGGTCGTCTCCCAGATCCTTGCTTCCCGCATATGGAATCGTAAGGCCGTAACCCAGGCAAGATGTCTCCTGATCAGCTTCTTCGTTATGGTTTCATCTCCTATAAAGTCCCTGCACATAATAGCCCAACCCCGGCTGTTCGTCAATATGGTCGCCCATACCTGGTGAGCTTCCTGTGTACGGTTATAAGTTTGCGTATTTTTAAATCCAACAATGAATGCCGTAGCCGTTCCTAATAAAGCAACTACAGTCCAGGGAATATTGACCCATTTCCATCCTATTACCTCATAAATTATCACAGGAATAATACCGAGCAAGATCAGCTGATATGTCCTTCTCCTGGTCCAGATAATAAACTCCTTTAATTTATAAGAACGGCCTACGTGCATTATTGATTATTTATGTAGTCTGCTTCGATGATCCATTTATGTTCTGCGAAAACTTTATGCTTTTTGCAATTGCTGGTCAATCCATTCCCCGACAGTCTGCTTACTAAGTCGTGCACCGACAGAAGGGATCAGCGTATCGGGCTCGAGTTTGTATCCGAAATACAGGGCGTTTGCATCACCGGTGACCAGGCGTTCATCACCCCTGCTTTCCAGATAACGTTCTCCTAATTCAGCCATGCTGAATTTTTCAGGACCTCCGATTTCGACAATTCTATTTGTCGGCCCCTCCAAAAGAATATCAACCACGAATGATGCAACATCTTCGGCAGCGATCGGCTGAATATTCGCTGTTGATAAATGAACGGTTCCATCTTCCGTGGTAGTAGAAGTAATTTGCGGAAGAAATTCCATGAACTGCGTTGAATGGATAATTGTGTAAGGGATGCCGCCGCCTTTAACCAGATCTTCCTGGCGTTGTTTTGCTTTGAAATAACCATAACTGTTGAGACGCTCTGTTCCCACAACTGAAAGGATCACATGATGCCTAACAGAGGCATTGGTTTCTGCCGCCAACAGGTTTTTTGTTGCTGTTTCGAAAAAAACTGTTGCAGCCTTCTCTTCAAAGTCGGGAGAGTTGGAAAGGTCTACCACAACTTCTGTGTTCATGAATGCTTCTGCGAGGCCTTCGCCCGTAATGGTATTCACACCTGTTGATGGTGCCGCCGCGATCGCTTCATGTCCTTTCTGACGAAGTTTGCTTACCACTTTGCTTCCGATGAGGCCAGTGCCTCCGATGACTACGATTTTCATGATCTTGTTTTTATGTTTTATTTTTTGTTCGCCTGTTCTCGTTCGATCCATATATGCCAAACGACATACCAATGGGTTAAATCATTACTGTACAGCAACTTGGCAAAAAATGCGCTACTCCGTTTTCACTAAATACAGTGAAAGCATTCAGTGGTGCACTAAATAAAGTGAAGCGCGTTTTTAGTGAACCTCAGAACAAGATTGTTTGGACTTTACAACAAGTACCAGTCAATGTCCTAACAGCGACCTTTGCCTGATTAACATTAAAAGATCAATTAAATGGAAGAAAAGAAAAATATCAAAGTCCTTGTGACTGGAGGATCTGGCTTTGTTGGAGGATATTGCATCCTTGCCCTGCTTAATGAAGGTTATTCTGTTAAAACAACGCTGAGATCTTTAGCCCGGGTTCAGGAAGTAAAAGACAGTTTAACGGCTGCAGGTGCACACCACGTAGACGAAATAGAATTTGCCGCGGCAGATCTTACCAAAGACGACGGTTGGGACGAAGCCGTGAAAGGCTGTACGTATGTGTTGCACGTTGCCTCACCCTTTCCAATGGTTCAGCCGGATGACGAAAATGAGCTGATCATACCCGCGCGTGATGGCGCCCTGCGTGTATTAAAAGCTGCACGCAACGCTGGTGTGAAGCGGGTTGTACTAACCTCATCATTTGCCGCAATCGGCTATGGGCAGTCATCTAAAGACCATGTTTTTACAGAAGAGGACTGGACAAACATCCATGCAGATGTACGTGCATATATAAAGTCAAAAACAATTGCCGAAAAAGCTGCCTGGGATTTTATAGGCAAAGATGGTAGTAACCCTGAACTTTCCGTTATTAATCCTGTTGGTATATTCGGACCGGTGATGGCTAAGGACAGATCTACTTCTATTCAGCTTGTTGAAGGAATTCTTGCCGGTGCTATTAAAGAAGACATGCCGTACTTCTTCGGAGTGGTTGACGTCAGAGATGTGGCCAGCCTGCATGTCAAAGCGATGACACTTCCGGAAGCAAAAGGAGAGCGTTTCCTCGCCACAAGCGACGGAACAATAAGTCTTAAATATGTAGCTGACCTGATCCGGAAGGAAAGACCGGAACTAGCGGAAAACGTTGTTGACTTTCCCGCTGCCAGTAAAGAATTATACGTGCATATGTCAAATCAGAAAGCACGTACAATTCTTCAGTGGACACCGTATACAAAAGAAGAAGCGCTGCTGGCAACCCTGGATAGTTTGTCGCAGCATTAAAAAAATATCTATGCCAGCATTGAACCCTCCGGTCATACAAACAAGTTGTGATTACTGCGAAACTTCTTCGGGAGAAAGCCTTGTACAGCATTTTGTTTTAGGTTATCAAACGGAGGGTTCTTTGCATGTATTTGACGGCGTGAAGAACTTCCAGCTAAAAACAGGAACTTACTGGCTGGCAGTTAAAAACAAATTGGCCAGGTTCCGGTATGTGTCGGACCGGGAAGAAGAATACAAGGCAATATCTGTTACTTTCCCTGATCAGGAACTACTTAATTTCAGTCATGAATATGAGATCAGCTCCTCTAAAAAGATAAAGAATACGGCTCCTGTTATTACCTTAAAGGAGCACCCATTATTAAAAAGCTTCTTTGCCGGCCTGGCACCCTATGCTTCATTCTCTTTTTCCGACGATGACCCCTTAATGAAACTGAAACTGAAAGAAGCGCTGGTCGTACTACTAAAATGTCAACCGGAATTGAAAGACCTGCTTTTCGATTTTTCAGATCCGCATAAGACAGATCTGGCAGCATTCATGGAAAATAATTTTCAGTTCAACCTCCCCTTGTCGCAATTTGCTTATCTCACCGGGAGAAGTCTTTCTGCCTTTAAACGTGATTTCGAAAAGATCTATGGCATTACCCCTGCAAAATGGTTATTACAAAAGAGGCTCGACAAAGCACATTTTCTGCTGAAGGAAAGAAAGATGAAAGTATCTGACGTGTATGCGGAAGTTGGGTTTGAAGATGCTTCACATTTTTCCTTTGCCTTTAAAAAGCAGTATAATGTGAATGCATCTGTGGTAGGGAAAGAGGCGGCTGGTGGTTGAGAAAGACCGCCTGACCGGAACCCGAAATTGCAATGATGACTGATAGTTTCCGCAGAAAGCTGAACGTTCAATCAATGAAGATTATCCTTTATGACTAAATTGCCTGCGATACTCACTCACTTCCCAAAATAATCCGCTTTCCCAATATTCAACTTCTTCATTTTTGAGTGTAACGTATTGCCGGGAATATCAAGTATCTCTGCTGCGCCGCCAACACCTGAGATCTTCCCGGAACTGCGTTTCAGCACTTCGATGATATAGCTCCGTTCCACTTCTTCAAGTGATTGATTGGGCAGTAACGCAACCTCATTCTTTTCGCTGGCGCTCGTTTTCGGGATAAACACCTCTTTCAGTACCCCTTCCGGTGACAGCAATACGCTGCGTTCTATCAGATGTTCCAACTCGCGAACGTTGCCAGGCCATGTATAGGTCCGCAATTGCTGGATCACCCCGGGTGCAATTTTTGTGATCCGTCTTCCGGTATTCTTACTGAATTTCGATACAAAGAAGTAGGACAGCGGTTCGATATCTTCCATTCTGTCTCTAAGCGGAGGCAAACTGATCGGAAATACATTC
The DNA here is from genome assembly GCF_022012415.1 of Terrimonas ginsenosidimutans. Taxonomy (GTDB): domain Bacteria; phylum Bacteroidota; class Bacteroidia; order Chitinophagales; family Chitinophagaceae; genus Terrimonas_A; species Terrimonas_A ginsenosidimutans. The sequence continues at coordinate 15,071 of NZ_JAKLTR010000011.1, read as the reverse complement.
AACCTGTAATAAAGGTCCGCACGGAACCTTCCTGCTTTTACTTCCTCTTCGAGATCACGATTAGTTGCAGCTATGATCCGGACGTCGATCTTGATCGTTTGCTTACCGCCAATGCGCTCTAATTCCCGTTCCTGGATCACACGAAGCAGCTTTGCCTGGGCTTCCAACGGCATCTCGCCTATCTCATCAAGAAACAGCGTGCTGTGATTGGCCAGCTCAAACTTGCCGATACGCCTGTCCAGCGCTCCCGTAAAGGCACCACGTTCGTGACCAAACAATTCACTCTCTATCAGATTTGCCGGCAACGCTGCGCAATTAACTTTTACCATCAGCTTATCCTTACGCGGAGAGGCATTATGAATAGCCCGCGCAATGAGTTCTTTTCCCGTTCCTGTTTCACCCAAAACCAACACGGTAGAATTCGAATCTGCAACCAGCGACATCAGGTGATACACTTTTTCCATTTCATCTCCACTTCCAATGATCTCGGCAAAATTATAGATCGTCCGGATCTGTTCTTTGAGATAGTCATTTTCCTGCTCCAGTTGCTTTTTATATGCCAGCACCTTTTCGTTGGCCTGTATATTGGCAATAGCAATTGATATCTGTGCGCAGATCCCTTTCAGCATCAACTGACTCAAACTATCTGCCAGCAACCAGATAGTCCCCAGATTCTGATTTCCCGCACGCAATGGCAGGCTGTACATGTTCTTAAAGCCGGTAGTTTTCCATAAAAGCGCAAAAACATTCCCCGTTTTTGCCTCATCCTCTACACTGAATACAACACCACTTTCGCTGGAAAGCACACGTGCTGTGTATGGCTCTTCTATGTTGATACGATTGGCAACGATCTCATCAAAATCTTTGACCGCATTCTGATACAATGACCGGTCGTACATAAAAGGATCAAGGTGAAACCCGTCGGAAGCGATCACCTGTATCATTGCAAGTTTAGTATGCAGCAGGTTTTCCAGCACCTTAAAGACAGCCGTTTCAAACTCCGGTTTTGTTTTAACCGATGCGATATCATTACTGAAATCGATCAGGAACCCCTGTTCCCGCTGCTTCGTTTCCACTTCTTCATTTGCCATTATATTGGCCATAGCGATCGAGATCTGATGGCAGATCCCTTTCAGAAGCTGAATATTGACTTCATCAATTGCCAGCCAGAGAATACCGAGATTACGATCCGCTATTCTCAGCCGGATCCCAACCATCGTTTTATAGCCCGTTCTCTTCCAAAGCTGCAGGTATATCGATTTGATTCCCCGTGAGATCTCTCTTTCTGTGCTGAACAAAAGAGGGATATAGCTATCCAGCACCCTGTTCTGCAAACCATCCTCTATGGGAAATTTTGCACTCAGCACTTCCTGAAGCAGTTCATCATCGGGCGGTATTGCTTCCGACCCGTAGACATAGGCGCTCATCGTAAGTCCGTCATCATTGATCTTCCTGATCACATATCCTCCAAGCGGATTTATTTTGCGCAATGACGCACTCACCGCTTTTTCGAGGTCTTCTTTTGTTCTTACGCATGAGATATCATTGCTGAAATCAAGCAGGAAAGATTTTTCCTTTTCCTGGTTAAGAATATCCTCGTTTTTAAGAATATTAGATACGGCTCCTGAGAGCTGAGATGCAATTCCTTTCATGATACTTCTGAACTCTGTGCTGAAGCCTCCCGGCTTATCTGTATAAATGTGAATAAATCCCATTGGCTTATCTGCATTCATCAGTTTTGTCATCAGGATCTCCCGTACGCCACCTTCATAATTCACTTTCAGAAATGGCGGACTTTGCGGGTTGTTCATAATATCCTCCAGCACAAAAGAGATCGGATCATCTGAAGCAAGTGCCGCCTGAATGAATGGCTCATTCAATGGGAATCGGGCCTTTACCATTTGCTGGTACTGCGCATGTGTACGGATAGGAGAAGCTTCATTATCAAGCAGGAATGCGGAATAGGTTTCATCTTTATGATCGATCAGCGTAACGATCGTATGCGTGAAGTAATACAGGCATTTGATCCTTTTGGAAAAAAGAACGATCAGATCATTTTTGTCCCGCACCTTGGTAATATCATTTCCAAGATCGAGCAGGATCTTTCTTTCTCTTTCCAAAGATGCTTTGGAAGATGTGGGGGATACATTGAGCGTATCAGCTTCTTTTTTCATGCCGGCGATGTGTGAAAATGAACCTGCAAATTACACAAAACATAATTGTGAATGGATTACACATACCGCCACCAGTTGTATATATCCGGCAGATGATGCAAAATCAATGGCGTAGAACCATTTGCGCAGATCGCTCCTTTAAAGACCGGTACATTTCCCGGTATGCATCCCACCGGTCGTTATGAAGAGTGAACATCCACTTCAGCTTACCCGCAGTTATCACATACACCGACGTAGACGACAATCCAAAACTTTCCGTATGCGCCACTTCAGTTACAAATCTCCTAACTTCATTTGTTTCATCATGCCGGATTGAAACAACCTCAATAGAGACGGGGATCCGGTCTTTTACAAACCGATCGAACTTGTTATTTTCCGGGCAAAGACTAACCTGGTAACCTTCCTCATTTTTTATAAAACGGATGCGCTGCGAAGCCGTTGCAAAACAAGAATAAACAGTCTGAAGGATCGTTAGGCTATCGCCGTTCTGAAGAAACGACAGTGCGCTATCGACAGGCGGTTGCATTCCGTTATAGCAAAGATGAAGCATATTCACCCGGCCGCTTAAATCATGTTGCGTATTGACCACTGCTCCATCATATCCTTTGTAAGCAATTCTATACTTACCCGGAATAATATCGCTGCACCTGACGAAACCTTTTTCGTTTAATGCCTCGGTAGAAATGGTATACGCTAAAGAATCCTGGGGCAATGTATAGAAATAAACAGGCTGATCATAATCAACCTGATCTCCACTGATGCAATTCCTGAAACTCAGATACAGTTCAGTGGTTTTTTCCTGCGCCTTCACTGCGAATGAGATGACCAGAAAAATGAAGATCAACTGGTAACGCATACATTTGAAGTTTAGGTTATTAGAAGAATTGACCTCTTTGGTGTTGTTTCCTGTCGTCGTGCACTCTGTAAATGTCACCCAACTTCCCCCTTGATCGCCAGAGCACCGGATGTGGCAGGAGAATGCATACTCTATTAACTGAACAAGACCGGATTTGTTTTTCAGCAAGGATCATTTCTTTCAGAGGGCCGCTAAAGATTCCCGAGAATACGGATAACAAGAATGAAAAGACTTCGGCTTGACATGGCGGTGGGTGTATTTTGGTATACCAATATAGCAAATCAATGTCTGTTCGAAAGAAGGCGTAGAATTTTAGAAGCCCTTATTTCAGCTAACCTTCCAAACACTTCTTCAGATCATTCAGCCGCTGGCGGACATTCTTCTGCAAATTGCCTTTTACCAAAAAAGAAAAAATACTGAATGGGAATCGCAGATCATACGAATACAAAAAAATCACTTCAGTCGTCTGCCCATCCACTTCTTTGAAATTCCAGGAACCCAGAAATTTTTTAAACAAAAAAGGACCCTTTGTCATCCGGACAGCAGTTGCTTTCGGAGGATTGAAGGTGATGTATTCCGTTTCCATGCCAAGTCCGTTTTTTGCTACGCACCAGGCTTTTACTCCCTTACCGGCGCTGGTGACTCCACCCATGAGATCTGCTTGCTTCAGGAATGTATCCCAGGAAAGACGCTGATTATAATCCTGCGTGAAGTCAAACACTTCTGCAGCGCTTCTTTTAACGATGATGGATTCTGTGAATTTGATTGCAGGCATGGCTGCTACAAAGAAAGGAAAGATCATCGGGATGGCATAGGAACTTATCAAATCCCTATGCAATATTTTTTACGCCTGACGTAAAAGCAACGCAGCAGGCGCGGCGAGAGCAGCCCGGAGAGTATCGGGTTTCGCCGCCTTGTCACTGCGTCGCTTTACGACAAGCGCACCATATACTGTCTATTTTACCAGCCGCTGGGCGAACATCCACCTGAACAATCCCGGCTCCCTGAATGCCGGATCCCAGCTATTATGATTTGCCTCGGGATAAACGGTATATCTAACTGTCGCCCCCGCTTTCTTTAACGCCGCCTGCATTTTTTCCGAATGCTCCGGCAATACGATATCATCTTTCGCTCCATGAAAGATCCACCATTTCGTTTTCCTGACAGCTGACGCTGTTGCAGGGTTTGCGCCGCCACATATAGCAACCGCCGCTGCAAAATAACCCGGCTTTCTCCTTACAAATTCAAAGGTCCCCATCCCTCCCATACTCAGGCCCATCACATACACCTGGTCTTTCTTTATCTTATACCTCACTTCAAGGTTTTGTGATAAAGACAATAGTAACTTCATTGGCAACGAAGCATCACCATCTGCTACAAAATAAAATGAGCGTTTTCCCTTCGCATCAGCGATCGTATGCACATTGCTCCAGTAACTGGTAGCTGAACACTGCGGAAATACAACGATCGCAGGATATTGCTTCCGCACGCTATCACTCAAAAACATAGCACTGCCATTCGCAAGTTGCTTTTCATTGTCGCGCCCACTCTCACCTCTTCCGTGCAGAAAGTAAACAAGCGGGTACGATTTTGAGGAATCATAGTTCTCAGGCAACAGTATACGATATGGTAACGTGTCGCCATTCTGAATGAACTGAAATTTTTCATATAACGACCTGTCCTGAGCTTTAAGAACAACAACATTAGTGAGCAATATCAACAGAAAAAAACTTCTTATCATACATGTCATATTTATAACGTTAATACCCGATCACGAAAAGCATTTACCGTCTTTATCAGTTCGGTTTTGTCAGGTGCGGACTGCTAAAGCCCAACTTCTTTAGTCCTGTTTTTACTTCAGGGCAACTCATAAATAAGTTCCAAAGTAACCCTGTCCGGTGGTTTTCCATCATTACGACGATCGGACCCTGGTCAATAGCAAGATATCTTGGAAGAAACCAGTTATCTGTTTCACTGAATGCATCATAGAAACCGTAGCTCCCCCAGAGTTTATCTTTTTTGTCATTATACCAGTGTTTCATGGCAGCCATTGACTGATCCGGCGTATAAGGAAAAGATGAAAGAGCGGCTGTTGGCGAGATCACACCAAGATCGCGTTCTGCTGAAGGCGCATGACCTGAGTAACCTTTTACAGAATAACTTGAAGTAAGCCCCCAGCTGTCAGGACCATATCCTTTGAATCCTTTCGCATTGTTCACACACCACTGATAATTTATTAATGCCTGGTGTTGATTTTCCATCCAGTAATCCGCATACTGATCTTTGAGTCCGCGCGGATCAAGCCCAAGGTAAGAATAATGTGCCCAGAAAAGCGGGCCGCCATTGGGAGCGCCATGATGACGCAACTGCAACGTATAGCCAAGCGCTTCACGCGGCTCTCTGATCTTTCCATTCTCTGCCCAACCATCATGATACACTTCCGCAGCCACGCCATGTGTTGGAGATGCGGCAGCCAATATATACATGATCAGGCATTCGTTGTATCCGCTGACAGCAAAGTTCATGTCCCATCCGTAGTTAGGGCTCCAGTGCCAGTACAATGCATTTTTACCGTTCCTGTACCAGTCAAATTCTATTTCTCTCCAAAGCTTATCAATCCTTGCGGCAAGGGCCTTTTCTGCGGGTGAACCATCTTTATAATACTGGCGAACGCAAAGCAATCCCTGTATCATAAAGGAAGTTTCAACAAGATCACCACCATCATCCTTCTTACTGAATGGCTTCACCTTTCCCGTTTCACCATACCACCAATGCGGCCAGGCACCATGAAAGCGGTCTGCTTTTTCGAGAAAGCCGACGATCTTTTCAAATCTTTCAAAACCCTGCTGACGGGTGATAAAGTTGCGCTCGATCCCGACAAGAATAGCCATTACACCAAAACCACCGCCACCACTGGTGACAGTACTTTGATCTTTTTGCGGGTAAACGCCATCTGTGTGGATGCGCTCACGGGCCAGGCCACTGCTGGGCTCAGCACCATCCCAGAAATAATGGAAGGTTTGTTGCTGAACAAGACGGAAGAGAGATGTATCTGCGGGAGAAATTGCGGGCTGGGCAGTTACTGCCTGTTTTGAAGAATTACAGCCACTGAGAATACCCAGCAGGAACACCAGGAATACTATAAAAGAATACTTTTTCATAAGTAGTACAAAAAGCAAAGCACACAGACGCCGAAGCGATCTGTGTGCTTTTAAAAAGAAAAGATTATTTATTCGCTTTGCCTAATGCATATAAAGCTTTGATATGTGCATCTGGTAAATTGATATTGAACACACGTAATTCATCGATGCTGCCGGTCATTGCGCCAACAGACACATCGGCATTTACAGACTTGCCCGGGATCACGTTGTAGTTACCTCCAATGATCACTTCATTTGGCTCGTACGAGTTGAACAGGTTATTACCCGTACCTCTGCTGAAGAAAGCTCCGGCGCGAATACCATTTGCCCATATATCGAAAATACCATTGGTTCCATTATAGTTGATCACAAGATGAACCCACTTATCCGCACCAATTGCCGGAGTGATATACGGGAAGTAGTTCGCATCTCCCGGATTGTCTCTCTTTGTATTGATATTATCCTGCGTACCCCCACCAACAGTTGCGAAGGTTGGGTTGATCTTCAGTTCAGCAGTGTTTGTTGCCGGGAAAGATTGTGTATTCAGGTGAAAATTGATATTTCCAACAAATGTATTCGGGCGGGCGAGCTGAAAAAGCATGGTCCGTTTTGAACCGTTGTTCAGGATCTGCACCCATGCACTGATCGCGAAGCTTTTGAATACGCCTGTTTTGAATGCCGGGAAATTGGTTGGAAAGTACAGATAACCGCCCGCAAGCTTCAGGGCTGCGCCTTTTACGCCAGTGGTGATAAAAGACTCATTTGCTTTTTCTGCCGGTGCAGTACCCGTTTTCGTTTCATTTAATGAATTGTCAAAAGGCCAGTAGGCAACAAGGTTGCCCGGGAAGATCTCATCGGAACTACTGAATCCATCGATTGTTCCTTCATAATCTCCCGGATCAACTCCCGGAAGATTGTTTGGATTGCCATCCTTTTTGCAGGAGAACAAGCTCATGCTGGCAGCAATGCCGGTGCAAAGCAGGATTTTTTTATATTGTTGTTGTTTCATTGAATTCGTTTTTCGGTATAGAATTAGTAACCAAAGTTCTGAGTCAGGACATTATTACTCAGGTCGATCTGGGCCTGAGGAATTGGCAGCAATGCATCGCGTGCTGCGCTGAAGTTTGGTTTGCCCGCGTTATGCATGGCATCATCAGCAATACCCCAGCGGACAATATCAAAGAAGCGGTCGTGTTCCATTGCCAGTTCGATCCTTCTTTCATGACGGATAAAATCACGCAGTTCACCCTGGTCGGTTGTAACACGATCAGCCAGTGTTCCTACCGGAGCTCCTGTTCTTGCTCTTGCACGCACGGTATTCAAGGCAACTCTTGCAGCTTCTATATTATCAGCACCGCCCATTTCATTCGATGCTTCGGCAAACATGAGTACTATATCAGCATAACGGAGAATACGGACATTCATCCAGTAACCGAAGCGGTCGTTTACCCTTGCACGTTCAGAAGGTAATGTATACACTTTCTGATTGTAGCGGGGATTAGGAAGACCGAGCGGAGTCGTTTCGCCATATATAGTTATGCCGGGAGTGGTGGGTGTACTGGTATACAGGATCGTTCTTGCTTTACGCGGATCATTTGCTTCGTATGCCGCTTCAAGAAATGTACTCGGTGTATTCCAACCCCATCCCATGTTCCATTCAGTGGCGCCACGTACGCCCTGGATACTTGCATACTGAATCCCCTGGTCCGTTTTGATCTGCGCATCTGCACGACCCTGGATCTCAAATACAGACTCTTTTGAGTTTTCTCCTGATTCTCCAAAGATTGTCGCATAAGGAGTGGAAAGATCATACTTGCCCGAATTCATCACCAAAGCTGCAGTTGCTTTAGCCATCGCCCATTTCTTCTGTGTAAGGTATACTTTGGCCAGGATGCCATTTGCTGCACCACTTGTTGCACGGCCAATGAATTTTTTATCCCATTCTGCCGGAAGGAAGGATGCTGCAAATGTGAGATCGCTTTCAATTAATGAATAGATCTCAGCGGGAGTGCTTTGCGGAACGTTATTCTGTGCGGCAGGGTCAGCAAAAAGTGTATCGATTTTGGGAACACGACCGAACAGGCGCACCAGCATAAAGTAACCATAGCCACGGATAAACCTTGCTTCCGCCCTTGCCTGCATCTTTGCTTCCTCGGTTGCAACAATTTCATTCCTTATCGTGATCTGATGAATGGTGTTATTACACTTGTTGATCAGTCCGTAATATCCCGTCCAAAGCGCATTTGCGCGTCCATTGTTGGTTAATACAGGAAAATTATCCATCGTGATAACATCTGGACCGCCATCAGATGCGGTGCTGCCTTTATCGGCATCATCACTGCGGATACTGGTAGCAACGATGAAGCCATCTGCATGTACATTATAACCTCTCAGGTCAGTATATGCACCGAGGATGAACTGGTCATACGGACCGGCTCCTCCGGGATAAGGATAGTTCTCTTCATTATATTCTCCCTGTCTCGGGGTGTCGAGGAATTTTTTACAACCCGAGAATGTTGCGATCATCACGATGGCAAGCACTGGGAGAAGCTTACGTGTAATGATGTTGGAATATTTCATGTTCAATTCGTTTTTCAGTCAGTTAAAAAGTAAGATTGAAGCCAAAAGAGTAAATAGCAGGTACAGGATATGTTCCATTGTCTGCACCACTTTGCAGGATATTACCCAGCTGAGGTTCGGGTGAATAACCGGTAGCCTGGCTCCATGTTTTGATATTCTGTCCGCTGATATATACCCTGGCCTGCTTAACGATGTTGCCAAGCATTCTTGCCGGGAATGTATAACCAAACTGAACCGTCCTCAAACGGAAATAATCGCCTGGTTCAAGGAAATACGTGCTGAACAGGTAGTTGTTTCCTCTTCCATTATCCATGATTGGTTCAACATTGGTGCTTCCTGGAGCGGTCCATGCATTCAGTCGGTTTGATTCGTAGTTGAGATCCGTAAAAATTGCTGTGCGGCGTTGCGTATAGATCTTGTTGCCTGCAAAACCCTGTCCATCGATCATCACATCAAAGCCTTTATATGCAGCGTTTACACTGAAGCCAAAGCTGTAAGGAGGGAATGGAGTGCCGAGATAAGTACGGTCAGCATCGCTGATAAAACCATCTCCGTTAAGATCTGCATAGGCAATATCACCAGGCAGCGTGCTGGCAAAAGCCGGGCTCTTTTCGATATCAGCTGTGGTTTGAAAAACTCCAACTTGTTTGTATCCGAAGAAGTACCCGATAGAACGACCGCTTTCCGTCACATTATTACCTTGTGCGATCCGGAAATTGAACCGGTCCCCGATGGATTCTACCCGGTTCCGGTTGTAGCTGAAATTAGCCGTGGCTCCATAAGTAAAGTCTTTACCAATAGCATCTTTCCATCCCAGGCTGACTTCGATACCTTTGTTGCTGATCTCTCCGAGGTTATCAAAATACGGACGGTTTTCATTTGGAAGAACGATACTTGTCAGGATATCTTTTGTCGTTCTGTTATAGAAATTGATCTCGGCAGACAAGCGGTCTTTCAGCACACGCATATCCAAACCGAAATCAAGACCATTCACCACTTCCCAACGGAGATTGGGTGAGACGATGTAAGCCGATTGAATGGCCGTGAACACATTGTCACCGAATATAGCGTTTACAGAGTTCCTGATACCTGGTCTCCAGAAATCGTTCTGGAAGCCGTTCGAATTACCTGTTTGACCCCAGGCTGCGCGAAGTTTCAGGAAGTCGATCCCTTTTACAACAAAAAAGTCCTCATCTGAAACAACCCATCCTAGACCAACGCTTCCGAAAGTACCCCAACGGTTGGAAGGAGCAAATTTGGAGCTTCCGTCTCTACGGATCGTTGCATTCAGCAGGTATTTATTATTGTAGGAATAGCTGACACGGCCAAATGCACCCACCGTAGAGTTTTTTCCGCCGCCGCCACCAAAGTTCCCCGGATTGCTTAAGTTGGCGACATTGATATACCAGAAGTCAGGGTCTCTTGGAATGGCCACATCGGCGCCAACCCGGTTTCCGCTCACGTTCGAGCTTTGATCATAGATCGTAGTAAAACCAGCAAGCGCTGTTAAATTGTGGCCGCCACCCAGTCGTTTATTCCATGATAGTGTGTGATCCTGCTGGAATCTGCGAAATTCATCCTGACGTTGACCAACACTTGTTCTGACAGTCGTATCGAGAACAGTCCGCGTCGCCACAGGTCCTTCTCCAAGCTCGATAAAGGAATAAGCAAGGGGAGAATAGCTGCGGCTGGAATTGAATCCGAGATCGGTATAGAAAGTTGATTTGAATGTGAAATCTTTCAGGAACTTGATCTCTGCAAACACGCTTCCTACAAAACGGAAGCCCTGGTTAATAGAGTTACGATTGCTTCTGTTCAAAGCGGCAACCGGGTTACCTACCTGTACACGCTGCAGGGAAGGCATCGCATAGTAAGTATTGTCATCGAATTGAACAGGCACAATAGGAGCAGCCCAAAGCGCATTTGTCACGCTTACTCCTGTTGGATTTTGTTTCCAGTGAAACCCGCTTATATCCGCACCTATTTTGATATTTTGTGTAAACCGGATCTCCTGGTTAAGACGGGCGATGTATTTCTGGTAGTTCTCATATTTCAGCACACCGTCCTGTGTATTGTAGCCCAGGTTGAAATGGGTGGAGCTTTTTTCGCCGCTGTTGGAGATACTGATACTGTTGGTATTGATAACCGCATCGCGGAAGATCTGATCCTGCCAGTCGGTATTAGCCGTGTAGTTGTCAAAATCAAATTCACCCGCGCCTCTGTTGGCAAGCTGTGCTCTCAGCAATGTTTTATATCCTTCTGCGTCTACAACATCTATTTTATCGGTCACTCTTTGTACACCCACGGAACTTACAAGATTGATTCTTGTCTGCCCGCGTGCCGCTCTTTTGGTAGTGATGGCTATCACACCGTTTGCTCCACGCAGACCATAGATCGCGATAGAGGAAGGATCACGCAAGACATCCATTGCCTCGATATCTGCAGGGTTAAGGTAGTCGATATTGTCCTGCAAAATACCATCCACTACATAGACAGGGTTGGCACTGTTCGTACTGTTCACACCACGGATCCGTACTACAGGTGCTCCGCCTGCGTTACCAGGGTTGGAAACTGTGAGACCGGCAACTTTTCCCTGCAGAGAAGCAAGAGGGTTCGTGTTCGGCATTTTCGCAATCTCCTCGCCTTTTACAGATGCAACAGCTCCTGTCAGATCCCGTTTGCGTTGTGTACTGTAACCAACCACAACCACTTCATTGAGCGAAGTTTCTGCGGGCTGAAGCGTTACGTTGATGGTTGTCTGGCCATTCACTTTTTCTTCCATCGGCTGATAACCCACAGAAGTGAATTGCAGCGTAGCATCATCGGGAACAGTAAGAGCGTAATTACCAGACTCATCGGTAACCGTTCCCACACTTGATCCTTTGATAGAAACCGAAACACCGGCAAGCGGTGCGCCGGCAGCAGAAACCACCTTACCGGTTACGCGCACTTCTTTAGCCGCGATCTCCGTTGAAGAAGCTACCTCTTTTAATACCACAAGATTTGTGTTCAGGATCTTGTAGGAAATGCCGGTGTTCGAAAGAACCTTTGCCAGCACATCATCTATCGGCGCGTTTTCAACAGCTAAACTTACAGGGCGTTTACCCTTTATCACCTGCTCGTCAAAAAGAAAGCGGTAGTTGCTGTTCTTTTCGATCGCAAGCAGAACTTTTTTAATGTCCGTCGTTTCCAGGCGCAGTGTGATTTTATCCTGCGAGAAAGTTTCGGCGGAAGCATGAAGGCATCCAATGAGCAGCAGCAGCATCGTCAGTTTCATAATCCTGTAGAGCTTTGGTGATAGCAGGCCACAAATAAAGGAGCCCACTTCATTTTTTTTCATAATTTGTCAATTGAAGGGTTAATTACTGGTTATCTCCCCGCTGGAGACGATTTACTATGTACTTAGCCTTGGGGGCTCCCCGGCCAGGGAGCTCCCAATTCTTTTAAGAGAATCTTATCAGGAAGAGTTGTAATTCATTTGGCATATGGCATTATCGGTGAATAATTATTTTATTTCCTGACCGTTTAAATATAAATGGGGTGGTGGAGGCATAAGCCAGTCCTTCAAGAGCCTGCTCCACGCTCTCGCGCTCGAACGTTCCTGTCAATCGTTTCTGTTTAAGGGCCCAGTCCGTTATCTCTATATCAACAGCAAACCATCTTCCCATTTTCACAGCAACATCTTCGAATGGCTCATTGTCAAACACCAATTTGTTCTCCGTCCATTGCGTTTCATTGATGGTACTGTCGCGGGAATTGCGTTTGATCTGGTTCAATGTCATCAATGGCTGGTCCGTTTCTTCATCAGCTTTCCACGCTGCTACGGTATCCTTTTTATTCTCCACTACAAGCTTTTCATTGCTGGCAAGTATGATCTTATCAAGGGGACGGCTTTTTATGGATACTTCGAGACTCCCACGTATGAGGCTGGTTTCGGTAGCTTTATCCTCAGGGTAGGCTTTTACATTGAATACGGTACCAAGCACACGGACGTCAACCGTTGAAGTATGTACCAGGAACGGTTTTGCCGGATCTTTGATAACGTCGAAAAAACCCTCGCCGGTCAGCGTTACCTGCCGGTCTTCCTGGTTGTAATCCTTGTCATAGGTAAGTTTACTGCCTGCATTTAACCAAACAACTGAGCCATCCGGGAGCTGGATCCGTGTTTTAGAACCAAGGCGGGTGCTGATCTCGTTTATGTTTGCAAGCTGCGCGGGTGACGCTCCGGATTTCCCGGAAAACGGGTTAAAGAAAAGGAATGCTGCTACAGAGGCGGCCACTGTAAGACCGGCGATCAGCCAGCGGATACGTTTGCGGGAAGAATTTGAAGAAAGTTCGGCTACCGCCGCTTCCTCTTCCGGCTGGAGCTGTTTGCCAAAAGGAATATTCTTTTGCTGCAGCCGATGCAGGTGAAGAAGGTACGCTTCTTCTTCTTCTGAAATATCAACGTGTGGTTTGGAGTTCCAGATATCTTCCAGGTTCTGGGAGGCGAACTGCCATTCGGGATGCTGCTGCATCAGCTGTTCGAGCTCAGTGAGGTCTTCCGGCGAAGCTTCACCGGCAATTTTTCGTGTCAGTAAGATCCAAAATTGTTCCTGGCTCATGCAGTCATACGGCTTATCACCCAATAAGACAAAGCCCGGGAAACATTACCCCTAAAAGAAGCGCGGTTATTTTTTAGAAATTTTAACGTTGAGGCTGGAGACTTCCACCTCCATGCATTTTCCGAGCCGGCGCATGGCGATAGTCATTTGAGCCTCAACTGTTTTGACAGAGATCTGGAGAAGATCGGCCACTTCCTTATATCTCAGCCCATCATCTTTGATCAACTTAAAGATTAGGCGGCACCGGCTGGGCAGATCTTCAACAGCCTGCTGCAGTTTCTGCATCAGCTCCTCCGTCATCATCAGCTTTTCAGGATCGAAATAAACGCTCGGCATGGGCACCAGCCATTCTCCGGAATCAAGTGCCTGCTGGCGGCGTTCTTTGGCAATGCTGTTCAACGCCCGGTTCTTTACCGCCTTGTATAAATAAATAAGAGGAGATTCGATCGCCGGAAGTTTTGTCTTGTGTTCCCAGATATGAATAAAAACGTCTGACACAACTTCCTGTGCATGATCATTCGACTTGAGAATACCGAAAGCAAATTGACAGAGCGGCTTATGAAGCAACAGGAACAGTTTTTTGTAGGCTTCTTCACTTTGTTGAAGAGCCACCTGTTCAAGCAACCATTTTATGTGCAATACATCTTTCATTACGCCTTCGGTATGTAAAAGTATTACTAAATCCGTAAGTGGGAATTATTGGCGTGATGTTTTTACTTCGGTAGCCGTGATACAACAGCAAGAAGCTGTAAACAGACAACTACCTTTATGATCTTACTGTAATATTTCCAGCCATCAGTACGAAAAGAGCAATTGTCCTGTCAATTACTTCTGCGGTTTTCTGCTGGAGCGATGACAAATGGTAAATTATCTTCTATACTTTTCCTTCCGCAGAATAAAATCCAATTTCGTTTAGCTGAGAGATCCTTCGTCAGTATCTCGATGGTCGAAAATATAACGATCTATTAGACGCAATAACCTGTACCGGCTAGCAGCAACGGCCTCAATCCAATGCGACCATCGGCCATCAAATGAACTTTCGGGGAAATGCTTAACTAAATGACATTGGTATAAACTCAGTTTTTAGAATGGCATTAAAAAAATATACACGTGACTACTTCGGGATGAAAACCCTGCTGGCTTCATTAGCGTTAAAGTATAGTTCATTCAGTCGCCACTTCTTTTATGTGAATGGCGGCAGGCAAATGTCCAAATAACCATTCCGTCACCTCACACAGCCACATCTTCATGCCGACCTTTTTGCCATTCCATTCTTCGAGCAGATAAAAACCTCCACCGATATACGGATCACATTTCTCGACAAGTAAAAGTGTCGTGGAACCTGGTAATGCATGCAGATCTATGTCAAGGATGACTTTATCTCTTCCTTCTGCAATGATATCCAGCATTACGTCGGCTCCCTCCACCATTTGTAATCCTTCTTTTGTTCCTCCCTGTAATATATATTCAGGAAGATCAATATACCAGCCGGTTGGCTCTTTGATGAATTGATAAGTATTCATGATTCAATTTAAGGAAATACTGATTCAGAGTAATGGATTCAGAATAATACAGCTCTGCGCGTTGAAACCACCATAATAAATACGAAAAACAGCTCCAGGATCCGGTGAAATCATCGAGGTCTTCACTTAGTCAATTACTAGTTTTATTGAATAAAAAAACGACATGATTACTGACACTTATATTAATATATTAC
>NZ_JAKLTR010000010.1 GCF_022012415.1 Terrimonas ginsenosidimutans | reverse complement strand
AGGTGGCTCTGGAGGATCGCAAAGTGCGCAAAGGCTCCGCAAAGGGCGCAAAGAATGCCCGATGAGCTTTGCGCACTTCGCGGAGCCTTTGCGGCCCTGGCGATACTACTGCGACCCGGAACAACTATACTGTACCATCCCCCAATAACATTTCCCGCCCGCTCAAAAACTTTGAACCCTGTTTTCTATCACGCGCTAATATGCCTTCTTTCATAAGTAACAGGATTCAATACCACATTTGTGTGATGCACTAACCTCCCATTTGTCCAATTGGACGACCTTAATGAAATACTCATAGTCTGGTGCAGTGGCTAATACCCCTTTTGTAGAATACAGCACCCACGCACCCATTCACTCAATTCCATCACACATCAGCTAATTTGCTTTTTCCAACCTTGCTGCATGCAAGTACCTTCCTAGTACAAGCCACCTGTCTCTCTGTTATTCACCTTATCACTATTAAACCTTCGACATGAAGCAGGATAACTTGCATGCCATACTGGCCTCTATCATCGGCCATCTCCACACAGACTTCTCCAAAAACGAAAATCAGTTAACGCAGCTTACCGACCTTCTTGGATCCACATTAATGGAGGAGGAAATAGCAGCGCCAACCAACCAGGAATTCTCCTTTGAATCTGCGGATACGTTTTTCAGTCAGAATCGGGCAGGAAAGCAATTGGAGAAGATAGACGAAACTGTAAAACGGATTCTTTCCACTAAAGCCGAAGCACGTGACCTTCGCGTATTCGTACGCGATACGCCGGTAAGAACAACACAATTGCCCGGTAGTAAGCCTGCCTGGGCTGCCGGCGCGAAAGTAGTGGAGACTGTAGGCCCCATCCTTAACCCCGATGGACGGAGGATCTGGCTCGATTTTTACCGCATCGAAAAACTGATCGCGCTGTATATCCAGGGACAAACATTACCCGCATTGCTTTTCAATGCATCCTTCTCTTCCCGTGTTATCAAACCCGCAAACCCGGAGCTTACCAAACAGTACACCATCGTTCCCGGAAGTATCTGGATACAGGCGAAACTCCTTACAAACAGCGCTCCTGCAGACAGATACTGTGGCTTGCGTGTCAAGTCGGGAACGATCACGTTAGACGCCGTTCCGACGCTGACCAACGGAAAACTTACGATCGCTGCAACCAATAACATTCAATGTAAGATCGATCTAGAGCCTGCGGCTGCACAGTCATACAGCCCGGCAAGCGATCATGGTGCGGATGCCCGTAAATCATCCCTGAGCCTTCCGGCACACTGGCATTTCACGGCAAATGGAACAACACGCGCCATTACCGCTATCGATCCTATCGAATGGAATGTATACGGTCAGGAAGCTGTCAGCAGCTGGGATGGAAAACAGACTATTGCATATAATTCCGAGTTGAATCGTGTATTAATTCCACTCAAAACAACTATTGCATCGTTTGAAGTAAAAGAGTGTCTCTCGCCTTTTCAGCAATTGTCCGGCGTGGCGCCATTAACGAAATCATGGTGGGGATTACCGGCGGCGCAAATGGATATTGCCAATCCTCTTGAAGCGGAGGGTGGTGGTGCAATGATCTTTCAGACAGCAAAAGGACTTAGTTGTATTCACCAGGGGCAGGAAGGAAATGAATCGGCCCTGCTGGCTCCGATGTTCATCCTTGAACAGGGGCGGATCGGTTTTACTGACCAGTTAAGCAACACTTCCGGTGCTTCACAGGAGTTGAATATGTGGAAGGATGAGCTGAACCCACACGGCACAAGTATCAAACTTACTTACCTGGCCAGCGCAAACCTGATGTATAACAGTCTTGCGCAAGGCGACGAGATATATGTAGCGAGGGTTGATGCAGATATACGGACTGATCGCCCGGTCAAAGTAAATGGCGAACCTGTCGAAGTAAGAACGAAGAACAGTATGCTGATGCTTGCTGCAAATGCAACGAGAAATGTGATCGGCCTGTTCGATGATAATATTATCTGGGATCATACATTACCTGGAACCAAAACGCCGGTGATCAAACCCATTGGGCTCGCGCTGGAAAATGCATTGTTCACCGTATCTCCCGTTAATGGCTGTATGCTTGTTGGCGAATGTGATAAGGAATGGAAGAAGATCATTAAAAGCCAGCTATTGCTAACATTTGGAATGTTCAGCTACCTGCCAACATTACCTGATCCATATGCAGCCAATCTCGGTCTGCTTCGGGCGCAATTCGAAAGGCTAAAACCTGCAAGAGGGGTGACTGCCGAAAGAAGAATGTGGCTGTGGCTGATCTGCCAGGTTAGTGCAGCTCCGGTCGACCGTAACAAAGACGATGTCAAAGTTGCCTTCCATTTCGGTAACATGCCGGGAGATACAAGTCTGCAGGTCACCACTGATGCAACGGCTGCGGCAGGCAGCGATGCCACTGCAGCAACAGGTGCCACCGCAGCAACAGGCGCGCCTGTTTTAAAGGATGCCGGCGTGATCAAGACCTCACTTGCGTCCCGTATGCTTCACCCGGATGCTGTGATCGCAATGAAAAAGGCCGCATTCAAAAGCGGTGAAATGGATGAGAGCGCCATGACGACAAGAATGATGGTCGTCAACAAGATCCCTGATTATGGAAAAGCATGGGATGATAAAGTAGGGCAACTGGAGAATGATGCATTCGCTCTTCTCGATGTAAGCAGCAATGCAAACCAGATGGGTGTCAGCTTCCAGTATTTTCCTTTAGGAAGGATGGTGATGGAGAGAACTGCAACAGTAGCGGTGGCAGCGGCCGCATCAAATACGGCGTTCCCTTTTATTGTGAAGGATATGGCGGTGCATGCGCCGGGATCTTCTGTGAGGGCATTTACAGTTCCGCAGATCGCCTGGGAACCGGTATTCAATCTTACCCCACCTGTGAAGCCGATGGACCCGCAGGTATTCTTTAACTACTATCCGAATGATGGCGGCCCTACAAGGATCTTCAATACAAACGTGCAGCCGGTTCCGCTTGCGCCCATCCCGGTGGTGGAGCATTTGCTGGAATCATTCAAGGATCCCAAAACGCAAACTTTATCCTTCTTCACACTTCCGTTCGGATTGAAAGCAATTGCGATCATGACAAAGGGTGGAAAGGAAACCATCAAACCCGAATTTGAAAAGAATGCGCCAACCTTCAAGAACAATATGGCCGGTGGCATTCAGATCAAAGCCAGGGCGGGAAACTTTGGTAAAGAGTTCCCCAGCGAACCAAGTCAGAACGATAGCCCGATGTTTGGAGGGTATACGCTGCAGCTGAACAACATTCTTGATATGAACGGAACACCTAATGGAACTTCCACTTTAGGTGATAGCGTATCTACCATCTTTAATAAAAACTTTTGGGCAGACCCGTTTGCATTCAACATACAAAAAGGGGTACCTGTGACTCGGATCGATTGGAGCGGTTACGGTTCAAACCTGTTCAGCAACTGGCTTAGTCCGAATGCAGTGATCGCGCAGACAAGCCAGGCGAAATTTGATGTGGTGAATGGACGTACGGGGCATGAAGTGATCCAGGTTCGCAGTATACTTTATCCATGGGGCATTCGCGTGGTGCGAACGATCACCCTGTTCCGGACGAGCAGCAACTATGTGTATCGCGTTGATAGCGGATGGCAACCGGAAAGCGAAGGACTGTTTGATTTCCGTTATAAATACCTGAAGATAGATGGAACAGAATCGCCCGTGCAAAAGCCTTACACCATTCACCCGGGCGTTGTGCGCGGACTGTATAATATCCAAAACATCCGGGAAGATGATAGTGTGGCCGATTTCAAGGCATATAACAACATTGCAAAGAATACAAATATTGTAGTGGATGGACAGGAGATCCATTATACCGGTAATGCATTTCAGCAGGAAGTACTTTGCAGGCCGGTTTGGTTTGATGCGGATGTAGAAATAGAGAATGTTGTGCAGGGGCATCACGCATTGCTTGACCGGGAAAATATAAAAACAGGAAGGGTCGCTTGCAAGAAGATCCTTGGATATGTTCAGCTGGCCCCTTCAGGTGTGCCGATCACTCCGCACCAGTTCATCAATTTGTTGAACGATCAGGGTGGAGCAATTGGTGGTGATATCAATTGCCAGGTATCTCTTCATGCCACCAATCAGCAGATGCGGATCAATCGTTTTGATATCAATGCCTCCGTTGATAAGAATGGACAACCTGCATTTGTTGCGGCGATACGCGGTAATGTATTGTTACCTCAGGATGGATCATGGAGTATGGTGCAGCATGAAGTGGGTTCAGGTGAAGTAACTCCGCTGGACGAAAGTGTTACACTGCCTGTGATCCGCGAAGGGGAATGGGTTGCGGAGAAAGTAGTGAAAGCAGCAGATGCGGTAAAGGCGTTGGTTAGGATCGCCAATCCGCTGGATATTGTCCGCAATACCGTGGCGGAAACGATCAACTTCGGTCTTCTGCAGAATACAGGAACGCAGAAAGCATTGTTCCTTACACCCGCATTTGCCAATAACGTGCACACACTGATGAGCAAAACGCCTCCTCTTTTCGCGGATGCATACAGGTTGATGACAGGCAATGGGATCTTCCCGAACATCGGTGATGCGATCAGCAGTTTTGGTAAAACGGTTCCATTGCTGAAAGGTGTTGATAAGCTGGGTAATGCGGTCGACATGTTCAAAACAAATGATCTGTTGGATGGCGGCAGGAAAGTACTCGAGTTGTTGGAGGTCAAAGCAACGAAAACCTTGGATACGGTCGTGAGCCAGGGTATGAAATTACTGCAGACCGGAGCGGGTGAACTTGTTGATAAAGCACTGAAGTTTGATGTACCTGATTTTAATATACCGCTGGTTGATATTGATGTACTGAAGATATACATAGAATATAAAGCGAAGACAGCGCAATCAGGTTCATCTCCGGCAAACTCCAAGCTGAGTTTTGATATCGATTCTGCGATGGATGTAGTGGATGATGCGACCAAAACATGGAAGAGCCGTTTGAACGACCTGGCCATGGTTGTTGATCTGGGCAGCATGACTGGCCTGATGAAGATCAAAGGCAATTTTGATGCGAAGAAAGGCAAGGAGACCGGGTATGAAGGTCAGCCAAATGGTTCGGACGATGGAGGTATGCCTTACCCTGAGATCGAATTTCATAAAGACCTCGAACCGGTGATCAAGATCCTCGAAATACTGGCCAGCATTTCTACCGGCGACTATAAGGATGTAATGCAGAAAGGTCTTAAGATCGCCATGAGTAATGCCGGTGAGATCTGGGAGTATAAGTTTGAGGCCACTAAAGAGATCCCGCTTGTTCGTTTCCCGCCAACAAAAACACTGTATGACTCTCCAACAACACCGCTGAAGCTGGAAGCTTCCATGGCATTGGGCGTTTACTTCAATGCAGCGTTGAAAGTAACCACGGATCTTAATCAATTGCTTCCTACTGCGGGTGCATTTATCCAGTTCCATGGCGCACTCAGTGTGATGTGTGTTTCACTTGCAGCTGCGACCATCTATGCAAAAGGCGCCGTTGATCTTCGTATCGGGGCTAACACGCAGGTCGGCCCAACGCTTGATATGAAATTCGGCTTTGGAGCTGAGATCGTTGTTGGATTGCCAGTGATAGGTGGCGTCAACCTGCAGTATATGATCAGTGTGGAAATGCATATTGATTCAGGCACCATCAGGATCGCTGCGGCCATGATGTTCCGCGGACATGCCGAAATACTCGGAGGGCTGGTCGGGATCACGATCACGATCGAAGCCAAGGGAACGATCGAAAGAAGCAATATGCTGCCCGGTACGCCAACTTATTGTGAAGCCAAACTGACCTTCGCGCTTGATATCACCGTTGCATGGGTCATTGACCTGAGCTTTGAAGAATCGTGGAGTGAGAAGAGGAGGATTGCATAGTCCGCGACAGGACTTGAGTAAGAGTATCGCGAAGTTAGCAAAGGACCGCAGAGGACGCAAAGGATGCTTTAGTGAGCTTAGCGATTCTTAGCGCTCTTTGCGATACTTCTACGCAAATCATTCCCGGTATAGTCTCCACCTTTCGAAACCATTAAACTCTTAAACCTTTAAACTTTTCTCTCATGGAAGCAAACCGCCGGTACACAACAATGGTTTTTCCGCAATATTTTGATGGCAATGCTATTAAGGTTCATATCGCTTTAATACCAAGAAATCGTGATCCGTTCAATCCATTGGATACTTATGCCGGTGCGCCGGCAAATAACCTGACGGGTTTTGCGGATCTTGTTCCGCAGTTCAAAGCATATGTGGTGAACTCGCTTGAGGACTTTCCGGTAGCCAATACCAATGCACCGCTGCGCAAGCCAAAGGAAGCAACATTACAGGGGCTTACCTCTGCTCCGAATAAGAAAGCGTTGCTGACGGCGTTGCGGGATCAATCCGGGTTGAAGATCACCAAAACGCATGTGCAGGATAAAGCCGGTGATTCATTGCCGATGGAGAGGTCAGTAAAGAAATATTTACCGGAGTCTTATCGCACCTCATTCAATTTCACCAGCCCGAAACATCCGAATGCAAAAACGGATGACAGCTATCATTGCGCGATGCGTAACCCGCCTCCCGCTACGCCTTTTACGCCATCTTCCGATGATATCAGCTGGGGTAAGGTATATGCTTATATTCTTCGTCAGCCATTGCTGGCAAGGGCAACCGGCCTGGTGTATGAAGCCACAATACCTGTTACAGATCCTGCCTGGTTTGTCAAAGGGGGATACATTTTTGTAAGCGTTGAAAATGCGGATTATGCGCCGGTTCAAGCGCATTCTCTTTTGCATGCAAACGGACCGCTGATCAAACAATATGCAGCAAGAATACCTAAGCTGAAGCAGGGGCAGGCAAGAACATTATTCGCTCCCGTACTCTTCCCGGTATTGGCAAAAGCAGATCCCAATGATCCGGTGGAGCCGATCCCCTATGGGAACTGGGATAAGATCTTTGCTGAAAGCAATGAATACAATGACGGATTCGCCAAGATCGTTCACGCAAATCAACCTATCAGTAAGAATATACTGGCGGAGCAGTTTGATGGAACACATCCGGTACATGATGCAGGCATCCGGCTTGGATGGGATGATGAACAATTGCTGGTCTGGTTCATCCGTCAGCTTCGTGGGGATGAAACCAATTTCAATGCGCCGCTGCCCGATGGAAAAGACCGTATCGATGCACTGTTTGGCGTAGCGGGATACCGGGTGGATGTAAAAGAAGCAGATGTACCCAATGCTGATTGGGAGAGTTTGAATACAGTCATTACCAATGCTGAATATAAGATAGGAACGGCTTCAGTTGGAAATGCCATTGGCCAGTCGCTGGAACTTCCATTCCAGGTATTCCCGTCAAGAGTGGATAGTGACACGAACGAAAGTTTCTGGTTGCCGATGTATTATGGTAACTGGATAGGTAAGAGTATCGTGATGAAAGATACCGATGCTATTGAGATCAACTATCTTCACCAGAGCAAGGACAATGCGGTAAGTCCTGTGCAACTGTTCAACCCGGGGCCATCAAAGATCCCGCTGCATTATGGCAAGATGTACGATTTCCGCGTGCGTCTTTGTGATATCAGCAATGGCGGACCAACGGTAGGGCACGATCCTTTGTATCAAAGTGCTTCTCCTAACGCCTCGGTACATTTTAAGCGGTATATCGCTCCGGCAAATCTGCGCATTATCAATATTGAATCTGCTTTTGAGAGCAATGCCAATACGACAAAGCATATCGAATTCTTTAATGAGAAAATAGAGAATGGCAAAGAAGTGTATGACGCCAATCCGAGGTTGGTGATCAAACGGCCTACGCTTGGTTATCCTGCGGTTGTTTTTACCAATAAATATCAACTGGCTGGCCAGGATCCTGTTCAGTTGCTGAAAACTCTTCCTGTAAAGAAATTGCCTGATGGCGAACTGGAAGCACAGCAGCTGGAGCCGGCACTTGATGATCCTGATGTAAGAAGAGTGGAAGTAGTGGTTGAAGTGGAAACGCTTCGCCTGGACAACCTGATGAGTGCTTCAGGCCGCGAGAACTATGCGTTGCTTTACAGTACGACCCGGGAGTTCCCTGCCGCATTTGATGAAGAACTGGATCTCCAGGTTCGTTTCCGCGATTTTCCTGTATTGAACCTTAGCAACAGTGGTGATCCGCTGAATAGTAACAGCAATCCTTTCAATGACCCGGATCTCAACAAAACAGAAATAGATGCAATGAGTGAGATCATTCTGCCAACGGCAAGAAAGATCCGGATCACTTTACGCGCTGTTTGCGAAGGAGATGATCAGTACTACAAATTCATTAATGAAGGAAATCATGATCTGGATACTCGTTATGGTAAAACGACACAGTTCTTCTTCTATAAAGAATCAGGCGCAGAGAATGAACTGCTGCAACCGAAAGCAAATGTGCCAATGGTACAGGCGTTGTACCTGCAACCTGATCCTGCATTCATCCGCAGGAACCTGATCCCTGCAACATTATTCAGAAGAGAATCATCAATACCAAATCAGCCCGACATTGTACAGCGATTAGCCAAGCAGCTTGGAATGGAAAGCAAAGGCCTGACGATCGTAGGAAAGAAAGGAGAACGCGTTGTGTTCGGATGCAGCAGCCGTATCAGGCACAGCCTTGCGCCGGATAATTCTTCTATCACCTTCTCGTCCAAAGCTGAGCTCGACGGACATTGGCTCGGGTGTATCGTGTACAAAATGAATCGTGACTGGAGTTGGGATGCGATGCAGATCACCAGCTTCCGGATCGGCAGAGATAAAAAGTTCAGGAAAGATGACGAAATTGAACACCAGGATATTGTAGGGGAGATAGAGATCAATCACTCCGTATCGTTTGAAGCATTACAACCGGATGAGTTTGGATTGATCAACCGGGATCATACAACGATCGTATTCATTGATGCAATAGAACCGAAGACAGCATTAAAACGGGCGAACGGATTACCACGTTTCCCGGATGAGATGCAGGTGAATTATACTATCACGCCGCGGTTCAAAGCTGATCACGGAGAAGGAACAACGATTGAACAGCCTGCTCAGCTTGATCTGCCAACCACCATTCGGCCTTCCCAGGTGCCTAAGCTCGCCAGTGCGGGTATCGCCTTTTCTCCTTATCAACGCAATGCCCGGTACAGTGCAACGGAAGCCAGGAAGAAATTCCTCTGGCTTGAATTTGAAGAGCCGGTTGAAGATCCCAATGATACGATCTTCGCAAGAGTGCTGGCTTATGCACCGGACCAGTTATTAAGCAATAACAACCCGGAACTGTTCATTGCGCCGCAGGAACCTGCATTGCCGATAGATCCGGAATATATGCGGGTGATCACCCCGTTGCAAAGTGATGAGAAGGCCGGTTTGAATGCGATGCAGCCATTGATCAAAGCAACAGACAGTAACAGGCATTATATCTTGCCGCTGCCTCCGGGTCTTCACGCGGAGAGTGATGAGATGTTTGGGTTCTTCACGTACGAATTCCGGATCGGCCACAATCACTGGACTGACAGGAATGAAAATCTCTGGAGCACCGCACAGGGAAGATTTGGAAGAGCACTGCGCGTAACGGGAATACAACATCCTGCGCCAACCTTGTTGTGTACACTTAACCGGGATAATAAACGTCTTTACGTGAATGCTCCCTATGCAAAAGCCGTAGCAAATGGAAGAAATGTTACTTCCGCTCCGCCAAGAACGCAACTATGGGCATTGTTGTATGCGCAGGTGAAACAGGCTGACGGGAAGGAATTCAGGAATATTCTATTGGGGGAAAAGCCGCTCGACTGGCGAAGACGTGTTTTTGAAACTGCTGAAGTGACAGAGTTGAACACCACGCTGTTCCGTGAGATGAGAAGAGACCGGTCACAGTTCCTGTTCAAGAAAGAGATCGTTGAAATAGGAAAGGTGAAGGTCGATAAAGCGATCATCAAAGCGATCAGAAAAGATATGCCGGTTGTCGGCACTTGCGTTTGGGAGAATAAGGAAATTGAAGAGATGCTGGATCTGTACGGGTTGCCGGAAGAATCTCCGTTAAGCGTAGTGGTGGTGGAATTGTTTGGCAATATCAGAAGTTTCAGAGAGCATATCACCAATTTGCAGGATGCCGGCGTTAGAGACAATGTGATCGCAACGGCGAGAAGCAGCTCTGTAAAAGATGAAAAGGAGCAGGAAGTATTTGCCAGAATGGTGCATACAACCGGTGAGAACAGGGAAGATGTAGCCGCCACGGTGCAGATACGGCCGTTGAGCAGCGGGCTGGGGCATTACAGGATCTTGCGGACCTCACCGCTGACGGAAGTGCCGTTCGTGTGCTGCCCATGCTGATAAATTCAGTTTTTGTAAGAGTATCGCAAAGGGCGCAAAAGAGATCGCAGAGAACGCAAAGACCATCTTTGCGCCCTCTGCGTGTCCCTTGCGTCCTTTGCGATACTCCCTCACCTTTCGAAAATTTGGTTAGCCTAAAAGACCACGAAACCGTACATTTGAGAAACTCCGTTTTGCTCAAATATGAAAAGAAGGGATTTTCTCCTGAATACCAGTTTGTTAACCGGCGGTTTGCTGCTCAACGCCAGTTGGAAAAGAGCTTCCGGACCGATCCGTGTAGGCATCATTGGCTGTGGAGATCGTGGTAAAGGCATCGCATCTGTTCTTGGTGAATTCAAAGATCAATTCACTATTGCTGCGCTCTGCGACGTCCTTGATTTTCGCCTGGATGCCGCAAAAAAAGTAGCTGCGGCTTCTGCTGCTGCTATCTATAAAGACTACCGTAAACTTCTTGACGATAAATCCATCCAGGCTGTAGTCATCGCTACTTCCCTGGATATGCATTATCCAGTTGCCAAAGATGCGCTGCTGGCCGGCAAGCATATTTATCTCGAGAAGGCAATGACATTCTCCATTGAGGAAGCCCTGGACCTTGTAAAGCTCAGTCAGAAACTTTCTTCACAAACATTGATGGTCGGTCATCAGTACCGCTATACGCCACTTTATTTCAAGGTGAAGCAGATGATCGGGAGCGGTTATCTTGGAGCCGTTACACAGATCGATTGCCGCTGGGACAGGAACTGGAACTGGAGAAGACCTGTGCCGGCAGGATATTCCGACGAGCAGATCAACTGGCGGATGTATAAACGCAGATCCGGTGGGCTGACAGCGGAATTGCTTTCCCATCAGATGGATTTTATCAACTGGGCTTTTGACACGCACCCTGATGAGATACTTGGAACCGGGGGAATTGATTTTTATAAAGATGGAAGAGAAACATATGATAATGTGCAGGCCATTCTCCGTTATAGCAGGAAGGGAATGATCGGCAACTTCGGTGCAACCTGTGGGAACGCAAAAGAAGGATACATCTTCAAGATCAAAGGCACGCGCGGAATGGTCTCTCTATTGCCGCATGAAGGCATCTTCTATCCCGAAGCCGAAACACGAAAACAGTTGCAGACAGTAGATGGCGTTACGGGAGCTTCTCCCATAGAGTGGAATAACGACGGCGGAACATCTATCATGAAGGAAAAGATGAAAGACGGAACATGGTATGCGCTGAAGGAATTTCATGAATGCATTACACAGGGGAAGATCCCTGTGTCAAATGTGAAGACCGGAGCCACTACCGCCATTTGCGTACACCTGGCAAACAAAGCCATGTATTCTCATACTATTCAAAATTGGAAAACAGCTTATAACCTGGTTTAAGATGAAGAAAAGCACTATCACAGCGTTCGCATTGTTAAGTCTCGCGGTTTCTGTAAATGCTCAAAAAGGCTGGACAAACCTTTTTGATGGTAAGTCTCTCAACGGCTGGAAAAAGGTTGCCGGAGACGCGGAATACAAAATTGAAGAGAATGCAATTGTCGGTATCACCGTTCCCAATACGCCCAATACTTTCCTGATCACGGATAAAGAGTATGGCGATTTTGTACTGGAGCTTGAAGTAAAGATCATGGATACAACATCGAACTCAGGCATACAGTTCCGCAGTCAGTATGATGCCGCGGGAAATAAAGGAAAAGGCAAAGTCTTCGGTTATCAATATGAGTTGGATCCTTCTTCCCGTAAGTGGACGGCTGGTGTGTATGATGAAAGCAGGAGGGACTGGTTGTATCCGCTGATGCTGAATCCTTCCGCGCAGGATCTTTTGAAGACCGGCGTTTACAATAAGGTAAGAGTTGAATGTATCGGCAATAAAATCAAGACATGGATCAACGATAAGCCGGCAGCTTATGTGGTGGATAGTGTGGATGCGAAAGGGATCATCGCATTACAGGTGCATAGTATAGGTAAACCGGAAATGGCCGGAAAGAAAATATTCTGGAAAAATATCCGGATAAAGACCAGCGACCTGAAACCCGCTTCATTTCCTTCAAACATTTATACAGTGAATACAATTCCGAATACACTAACTGAAGAAGAAAAGAAAGCCGGGTGGAAGCTGCTGTTTGATGGTGTAAGTAACAAAGGATGGAAAGGAGCTTACAAACCCGGGTTCCCGCAGAATGGCTGGGAGATCAGGGATGGTGAATTGCGTGTACTGGCGTCAACCGGTGCGGAATCAACCAATGGCGGTGATATTGTAACGGAAGAACAATTCAGCGCATTTGATCTCTCTTTTGATTTTAAATTAACGGCCGGTGCGAATAGCGGCGTCAAATATTTTGTTACGCTTTCAGAGAACAACCAGGGTTCTGCCATCGGACTGGAGTATCAGTTACTGGACGACACACTTCATCCGGATGCGAAGCTTGGCCGCGATGGCAACCGTACGCTTGCTTCCCTGTATGACCTGATCAAAGCGGATAAGCAAAAACGATTTATCAAACAACCGGGAGAATGGAATTCAGGAAGGGTTATCGTTCATCCGGACAATAGGGTAGAACATTACCTGAACGGAATAAAAGTGCTGGAGTATCAGAGAGGATCACAGGCTTACCGCGACCTGGTTGCGTTAAGTAAATACAAAGTGTGGCCGGCTTTTGGAGAGGCAAAGCAAGGCTATATCCTGTTGCAGGATCACGGAAATGCGGTAAGCTTCCGCAGCATTAAAATCAGAAAGCTATAGCAGATGCAGAAAGAGATATGGATATACGTATGCGGCGTGCACAGCCTGCTGTTTGCGGTATTCCATATGGGGTTCTGGAGATTGTTCAAATGGAGAACGGAGCTGCGCAAGTTGAGTGAGGTGAACCGGGGTATTATGCAGGTATTGAATCTTCGGCTGGTATTTGTGTTTTTGCTGTTTGCTTTTCTGTGTTTCTTTTACCCGAGAGACCTTTATACAACCGGGCTTGGGAGGGCTTTACTGGCGGGCATTTCTTTGTTCTGGCTGGGCAGACTGGTGGAGCAGTTTATTTTCTTTCCTAAAGGAAATGCATATGCGCATTTGCTTACCGTCTTGTTTTTCCTGGGGTTTATGCTTTTTCTTTTACCGGTGGTTGCGTAGTAAGTAAGTATCGCAGAGTTCGCTAAGGGATCGCAAAGAACGCAAAGACCTTAAAGCCCTTTGCAATCCCTTGGCGCCCTTTGCAATCCCCTTGCGCACTCTGCGATCCCTTAGCGCACTCTGCGATACTTTTTACACTTATACGATCGGTGCCCAGCCTTTTTGATACTCCCGTTTCCACATAGCACTCGCTTCTTTATCGTTCAGGATATGCCCATCCTGCGGGTTGCACTTCAGTGTTCTTCCTGTGCGTTGTGCAATGTTTGCAAGGTGGCAAAGCAGGTTGCTCTTATGCCCCTCATCAATAGGGGAAGTGAGTTTTGCTTCGCCCCGGATACTGTTTACGAAATTATTAAAGTGATAGAAATCGAGATTGCCGCTTGCGCTTACTGCGTTGGTAGCATCATTCTTTGTATCGCTTTTTACTTCTTTAACAAGTTTATTATTATAGTCGAAGATCTTATAATCGTCATTCCCTCCGTTGACCAAAGTTCCTTTATCGCCATAGATAGCGAAACCTCTTCCGGCGCCTTCTACAGGAAATATGTTACAGCTGCGGCTTTCCCAGGTGATTGATTTCTGGTCACCGAATTCAAATGTGGCAACCTGTGTATCCGGGGTTTCCCAATCATCTTTGAATGCATATCGTCCACCGGCGGAGGTTACTTTTGTTGGATAATCAACACCAAGGAACCAGCGGCAGCAATCTATTTCGTGTGTTCCATTGTTGCAGGTTTCGGATGTTCCCCAATGCCAGAACCAGTGCCAGTTATAGTGAACGAGATTGTCTTTGTAATCACGGCGCGGTGCGGGACCCTGCCAGAGATCGAAGTCGAGCGTTGAAGGAACCGGCACTTTCTTACCAATCCCGATAGATTTCCGGTTATTCGCGTACCATCCTTTTCCAAAATAGGCATTGCCAATGATTCCTTCCTGTCTTACCAGTCGTACGGCTTCAGTGAGGTTTGGAAATGAACGGCGCTGGTTACCCATTTCGATCAGTTGCTTTGGATATTTTTTCATTGCCTGGATGAGCAGTTCTCCTTCATAGGCATTATGGCTGCATGGTTTTTCCACGTATACGTGTTTACCATGTGTAACGCCAAGGATGGCAGCGGGAGCATGCCAGTGATCGGGAGCTGCCACTACGAGCGCATCAAAGTCTTTCTGCTCTACCAGTTTCCTGATATCCTTTACTATGGCCGGTTTTTTTGATTTTCCGGCAAAAGGCTTCAATCCATTGGCGATAGCCTTTTCTTCCACATCACAGAGATAGGCGATCTCTACGTTTGGAAGCGAAGCGAAACATTCAGCCAGATAGGAGCCGCGGCTGTTAACGCCCATTACGGCCAGTACAACTTTGTTTGATGGAGCATTTTTTCCAAATACAGGAAAATTCAGGATGGTTACTCCTGCAGTGGCAAGTGAAGTGTTGCGGATGAAATCCCTGCGGCGCATAGATCGTTAGGTTTTGTTTTAAAGACAAGAGGTGAACGAGGGGGGAGGGGAGGTTTCACATAGGGTTCAAAGGTTCCTTAATATTTGGTATTGCCACTGGTGACAATAGTTTCAGATTTAAGTCGCCCGCACTTCTGGAACCCATGGAACCTTTGAAACCTCCAAAACTTTTCAACTTCCCACACCCCCTCCCCCTAAAGATAGGTATATTGCGCATTCATGACCCGTAAAGAACTGATCATACTTTTGTTGTTGGCAGGCCTCAATTTTACCCATTTCCTGGATTTTATGGTGATGATGCCGCTGAATAACTATCTCACTCCGTATTTTAATATTTCACCGAGGCAATTCAGCTTTATGGTGAGTGCGTATTCGATCAGTGCGGCGGTATCTGGTTTTGCGACGGCGTTTATCGTGGATAGTTATGACAGGAAGAAGATCCTGCTTTATTCTTATGCAGGCTTTATCGCCGGGACTATTGCCTGCGGACTGGCCACCTCTTATCCGTTGTTGCTGGCCGCGAGGATCGTGGCGGGATTGTTTGGCGGCATTATCGGAGCGCAGGTGCTGGCGATCATCGCGGATATTTTCCCCTATGAAAGAAGAGGTAAGGCAATGGCGTCTGTTTCTATTTCATTTGCAATTGCATCGATATTAGGTGTTCCGTTTTCTTTGTACTTGGCCAACCTGTTTCATGAGGACTGGCATGTACCATTTCTTTTTGTTGCCGGAATAGGACTGGTGCTGATCCCATTCGTGATCCGTTTTGTGCCGGCAATGAGAGGCCATCTTGATAGCGGGCTTACACGGACGCCCCCATTGGTTTTACTGGGAAAGGTGATCCGGACCAACCGGCAGATCTCAGCACTCATCTTTTCTTGCCTGTTGATGATCGGGCATTTCCTGATCATCCCTTTTATCACTCCGTATATGGAGTTCAATAAAGGCTATTCGAAAAATGTGATCCCCACCATTTATCTCGTGGGAGGAGGTGCATCCCTGATCGCTGCGTTGTTATTAGGGCGACTGTCTGATAAGAAGGGGAAGCTGCCTATTTATTCATGGTCGGTGTTCCTTTCTCTGTTCATGGTGTTGTTGCTTACAAAAATGCCGGTGATGCCCTTTTCACTGGTGCTGACGGTCTTCGCCTTCTGGTTTGTATTTGCTACAGGAAGAGCATTAACTGCACAGGCAATGATCAGTGAAGTGGTTCCTCCTGAACAGCGGGGAAGCTTTATGAGTTTTAATGGATGCGTACAGCAGATCGGTACCGGGCTGGCATCTTTACTCGCTGGTTTTATTGTATACGATGATCCATCCGGAAAGATCTACCGGTATGAGTGGCTTGGGTATATCAGCATTTTCGTGCTGGTGATCACGATCGTGATGGCGAGGTTGATCTTTCGCAAAATGGATGAGGGTAAAGTAAAAAGTCAAAATTAAAAAGTAAAAAACAGTTTCGTTTATCAGGGATCAACACCTGTATAAGGGGAATATTTTTTACTTTTTAATTTTGACTTTTTACTTCCTCTCACCATTCAGTCTATCTCAATCGGTATACCGGATATCTCAGGTAAGCGGGTTCAAACCAGGGAGAGCGTTGAAAGATAAAGTCAAGTTGTGCACGGCTGCTTTTTGACAGGGTGGAATCAGTAGCTTTCTGCTGTTCCAGTTGTTGTTTTAATGAGGGGTTTTTCTTCAGATAGTCGGCGGCAATTTCTTCAAATGCATAGGCGGAGTATCCTTCTTTCTGGCCGAGTATCCCATCAAAATAGTTCCAGGTGAAATAAGAGTCTTCAGCCTGCGGCTCCAGTACTTCCATAATAAAGCGGTTTCCTTCCTGGTTAAGAGGAATGAGCCAGTCGCCTTTTCTGAAGTTTACTTTTTCTGTAAATGAAGTTGTTTTTACTTCGGAGTTCACATGGTGCATTTCATAAGGCCGTGGTGAGGTTTTGTAGGATGCGATCTTGTACACGTCCACTTCAATGGAGGTATCCTGTTTTAACTGTTGCATATTGATCTTGTTCAGTTGCAGCAGATCAATCACTTTCCACCAGCCTTGCGGAATTATATAGGCTGAAGGCTTATTGATGGATTCCTTTGGTGTGTAATGATGCATGATCCTGATCGTTTTTTCAAACGGTGCATTGCGGTCATAATATAACCTTGGCAGACCAGAGATCTCGCTGGGTTTACGGCCGGCTGTATAGCCTTTGAACAGGTAGTCTTTGGTGATATTGCGATCGAGCGACCAGCTTACGGGCAATGTGGTCATCGTCTTGGTACGCTGCTTCGCTTCATCGCGGAGTTTTTTTATGGTAGCGCTGTGTTCGGAAATAAAGCTGATAAATGATTGCATCAATGCGTGGGAAGCTTTCACACGTTGATCATACGGTTTAAGCATATGGCTTTCCGGCATGAATGAAAATGTATTCCAAAGAGCGGCATAGCCGGTGCCATAGCGCGGACTGTCCCAGAAGGCTGACCATCCATTTTCAGGAGTATCTCCGAATGCGTTCACATAGGGGATGAGATCGATCCCTTTTGCTTTCATTTTTGAGAAGATGCCTGGTTCGAATTCGTTGAACATGAAATTACCCATTGCACCGCCAAGTTTGTCGTGTTGTGACGCCAGCAAGGTCATCACGTGCTGATAATCGGCGCCATTGCTTACATGGTTATCGACAAATACATCGGGGTCAAGAAGGCGGAAGATAGAGGCGAATGCTCTCGCATCTCTCGAGTCGCATTTGATAAAGTCGCGGTTAAGATCCAGGTTCTGGGAGTTTCCGCGAAAGCCGAATTCTTCAGGACCATCCTGGTCGACACGATAATTGGCACTGCGATTCAATGCGCCGCCGATATTGTAGATAGGAATGATAGCCAGGACTACATTATCGGGCAATTTATAATTGTTGGTCACGATGTCTTTTGCGAGCAGCATACAGGCATCGATGCCGTCGGGTTCGCCGGGATGAATTCCGTTATTAATGAGAAAAATGCGTTTGTTGCTTTTGCGGATATTGACCAGGTTATGATCACCGCTATTGGAAATGAAGATCAGGTGAAGAGGTAAACCGGCGTCGGTGACTCCCATAGGAACCATTTTCACTTTTGGTGAAGCGGCATCCAGTTTCTGCCACCAATCGATGGCTTCGTGATAGGTTGGGGTTTGTGTGCCATTTGATCTTTCAAATCGCGTGATGAGAGGTTGAGCGAAACAAACAGAAGTGCTGATCAGCGCAATAGCCAGGAGAAGTCTTCGCATGTGTGAGTTTTAGGTTGCGATAAAAGTAAGGAAAACTCACTTTAGATCGATTGGCGCAGAATAGTATCGCAGAGTGCGTAAAGAATACGAGGGGGAATTTTCGATCGACTACCAACAACTAAAAAAGCACCTCCCGGTCTGGAAGGTGCTTTCAATAATATTGAAAAGTTGTGCGCTAATTACTTAGCTACAGCAGCGATTTTCTTAGCCAGTTTGCTCTTCAGGTTGGCTGCTTTTTTCTTGTGGATAACACCACGTTTAGCCAATTTGTCGATCATGCTGGAAACATTAGGCAATTGAGCTGCCGCCTCGCCTTCTTTCGCTGCTTTCAGATCACGGATGGCATTACGGGTAGTTTTGCCATAATATTTGTTTCTCTCGCGGCGTTTTGTTGCCTGGCGCACATCTTTTTTCGTTGCCTTATGATTAGCCATTTCGTATCAATTTTAAGGACGGCAAAGGTAGGGCTGATATGCTTAACCACCAAATTAAAAACGGGGAAAGTGGCGAAAATATTGGATTCCCGGGATCCGGGCGATGGCCGAATGACCGATCGCCGTGGGCCGGATATTATTTTGAAACTTTGAAACGTCTAATAATAAGGCAATTATCTTTTTTTATCCAACTGACACCGGCTCAAACTAAACCATTGTCGATCAGAAACAGCCCATTCGGCTATCGGCCATTCGCCCATTCGGCCAACGGCCATCCGCTACCCGGCCAACGAAAAAGAGCGAAGACTACTTCAATTCCAGAGAAAATACCCAGCTTTTTGATTTTTAACGCGTTTCTTACCTAAAAACACCTACTTAATTCAGAGTTTTTAGGCGATATTTGTGTCCCAAAATTGCCGTCTAAAATATCCACATTTCATGAAAGATTTTTCCTATATCACGAATTCTCATCCTGAATACATCGAAAATCTGTACCGCGACTTTTCAAAAGATCCAGGCAGTGTTGATCCTGACCTGAAAAAGTTCTTTGAAGGGTTTGACTTTGCGATGGGGCAGGGGAATGGACAGTCGAATGGCTCTGCGGTTTCTACAGTTTCTGCGACAGCAGGTACTGGGAGCGACTGGAAAAAGGAGCTCGGTGCGTATCGTATGATCCTTGGTTACCGGAACAAAGGTCACCTGATCGCGAAAACCAATCCTATCCGCGAGAGAAAAGATCGTAACGCTAACCTGACGCTTGAATTCTTCGGATTGAGTGAAGAGGATATGGATAAAACTTTCCAGGTCGGCGAACGAATTGGTTTGGGGGCTACTACCCTCAAAAACATCCTCGCTCATCTGAAAAAGACTTATGCCGAACACCTTGGCATCGAGTTCAAATATATCAGCAACCAGGAAAAAGTAAACTGGCTGGCGAATGAAATGGAAAAGAACTTCGCTAATCCATTATCACTCGATAAAAAGAAACGCATCCTGGAGAAATTGAACCAGGGTGTGATGTTTGAAAAATTCCTTCACACAAAATATGTAGGGCAAAAGAGATTCTCGCTGGAAGGTGGTGAAACTACCATCGCGGCACTCGATGCCATTATTAACACCGCAGCCGACCATGATGTGCAGGAAGTGGTGATTGGAATGGCTCACCGTGGACGTCTCAACATCCTCGCTAACATCATGGGTAAAACCTATGAGCAGATCTTCAGCGAATTTGAAGGCACTGCAAAAGTTGACCAGACAATGGGTAGCGGTGACGTTAAATATCACATGGGTTTTGGGAGCGAACTGAAGACTCCTGCAGGCAAAGGCATTTATCTGAAACTGATGCCGAACCCTTCTCACCTTGAAGCAGTTGATCCTGTTGTGGTGGGCTTTGCACGTGCAAAAGCGGATGTGCTTTATGGTTCTGATTTTGACAAGATCCTTCCGATCCTGATCCATGGTGATGCGTCGATCGCTGGTCAGGGTATCGTATATGAAGTAACGCAAATGAGCAATCTCGAAGGTTATTATACCGGAGGTACGATGCACTTTGTGATCAATAACCAGATCGGGTTTACTACCAACTTCGATGATGCGCGTAGTTCCGACTATTGTACGTCTCTCGCGGCAGCGATCCAGGCTCCTGTATTCCACGTGAACGGCGATGATCCGGAAGCGGTGGTCAAATGCGTGGAGATCGCAACACGTTATCGCCAGGAGTTCAATTCTGACGTATTCATTGATATGGTGTGCTATCGCCGCCATGGTCATAATGAAGGTGATGACCCGAAATTTACACAACCGCAGTTATACGGACTGATCGATAAGCATCCAAATCCGCGGGAAGTGTACATCAAATATTTGCTGGAGAATGGTGAAGCTGATGCGCAGGAACTGGCAAAAGAAATGGAGAAGAAATTCTGGGCAGACCTGCAGGAACGCCTGGATGAAGTGAAGCAAAACCCGCTTCCATACAATCTTCAGAATCCTGATAAATGGTGGAACAGCCTTCGCAAATCAACCGATGAAGATTTCGACCAGTCTCCCTCTACCGCTATCTCAGAGGAGGATTTCAAAAAACTGTTCGATGGCCTGATGCAATGGCCGGCTGAGTTCAAGCCGCTCCGCAAGATCGAAAAGATCCTGCAGGATAAGATCAAGCTATTTGATGCGGAAAAGAAAACAGACTGGGCTACGGCTGAGTTGATGGCTTACGGCAGCCTTGTCCTCGAAGGTAAGGATGTACGGATGAGCGGACAGGATGTAAAACGCGGTACCTTCTCTCATCGCCATGCTGTGTTGATGGATGAAGTGTCGGACAAGCCTTATAACCGTGTGAACGGCATTCCCGATGTTACCGGGAAATTCAAAATATACAACTCGTTATTGAGTGAATATGGTGTGCTTGGCTTTGAGTATGGATATGCACTGGCTAACCCGAATGCACTTGTACTGTGGGAAGCACAGTTTGGTGATTTCGTAAATGGCGCGCAGACGATGATCGATCAGTTCATTTCTTCCGGAGAACAGAAATGGAACCGGATGAATGGGGTAACGATGTTATTACCACACGGCTATGAAGGTCAGGGACCTGAGCATAGCAGTGCACGCCTGGAAAGATTCCTTCAATCATGCGCCGAGTTGAATATGGTGGTGACCAATATTACCACCTCGGCAAACTTCTTCCATGCGCTGCGTCGTCAGCTGGCATGGCCATTCAGAAAGCCGCTGATCAACTTTGCCCCGAAAGCCAATCTTCGTCACCCGGGAACTTATTCTCCGGTGGAAGAGTTCACCAGCGGAGGTTTCCGTGAAGTGATCGATGACACATTTGCTGATACCGGTAAAGTGAAGAAAGTATTGTTCTGCTCAGGTAAAGTATATTATGATCTTGCAGAACGCCAGCAGAAAGAAGACCGCAAAGACATTGCGATCATTCGCCTGGAGCAGCTCTATCCATTACCGTTTAAGCAACTGGAGGCCCTTAATGCGAAATACAGTAAGGCGACATGGTTCTGGGTTCAGGAAGAGCCATTGAATATGGGAGCTGCGGCGTTCCTGAAGATGAACCTTACAACGATCAACTATGGTGTGATCAGCAGACAGCCATCAGCTGCAACCGCAACAGGGTATGCAAAAGTGCATAAGCAGGAGCAGGAGGAGATCGTGGAAACAGCGTTTACGATCTAAGTAAAAAGTCAAAATTAAAAAGTAAAAAATAGAGTTTAAAAGTCAAAAGCTTAAAAAAGGATAACGTGGCAACACGCCAGCTGTTTTTTTTAATTTTTACTTTTGAATTTTTAATTAATAAGCGATTTTATGATTGAAATTAAAGTACCGACAGTTGGAGAATCAATCAGTGAGGTGACCTTGCTGAAATGGAATAAGAAAGATGGTGACTATGTGGAGAGAGACGAAGTGATCGCTGAATTAGAAAGTGAAAAAGCCACTTTTGAAGTAAACGCTGAGAAAGCTGGTGTTTTGAAAACTTCTGCGCAGGAAGGCGATACCATCAAGATCGGTGATGTGATGGCGACTATTGATGAAACAGCTGCCAAGCCAGAGGGTAAAGCGCCTGCTGCTGATAAAGCGCCGGAGCCAAAGAAAGAAGCGGCACCTGCTGAAAAGCCAGCGTCTTCTGCGCCTGTTACTTCTACTCCAAATGATATCAAAGCTACACCGGTCGCTTCTGCAATCATTGCTGATAAAAAAGTAGATCCTAAATCTGTTACACCAAGCGGTTATCAAGGTAAGATCACCAAAGATGATGTACT
This sequence comes from Terrimonas ginsenosidimutans, assembly GCF_022012415.1. Lineage (GTDB taxonomy): Bacteria > Bacteroidota > Bacteroidia > Chitinophagales > Chitinophagaceae > Terrimonas_A > Terrimonas_A ginsenosidimutans. The sequence goes on along the minus strand of NZ_JAKLTR010000010.1, from coordinate 253,886 downwards.
TGCCGCGCTGTCTAACCCCGGGAAGAAAGCATTTGCGGGCGCTGAACTTTTCAGCCGTAATGTTCGTGCCGAGAAAATGAGCAATCTCCGCAAAACCATCAGCCGCCGCCTGGTTGAAGCGAAGAATACAACAGCGATGCTGACCACTTTCAATGAAGTGGACATGACTGCGATCATGGAGATCCGTTCTAAATACAAAGACAAGTTCAAAGAAGCGCATGGTGTTGGCCTGGGCTTTATGAGCTTCTTTGCAAAAGCATGTTCTATTGCGCTTTCAGAATGGCCTACCGTCAATGCCTATATCGATGGCGATCAGTTATTATTCCATGACTATGCAGATATCAGCATAGCGGTGAGTACACCGAGAGGTCTCACTGTTCCGGTGATCCGCAATGTGGAAAGCCTGAGCATGGCGGATATCGAGAAGAAAGTGATCGAACTGGCGGGTAAGGCTCGCGACAGCAAGCTGACCACCGAAGACCTGACCGGTGGTACATTCACTATTACAAACGGTGGCGTATTCGGCTCTTTGATGAGCACACCGATCATTAATATTCCTCAAAGCGCGATCCTTGGTATGCACAAGATCCAGGAACGCCCGATGGCGATCAACGGACAGGTAGTCGTTAGGCCAATGATGTACCTGGCATTGAGCTATGACCACCGCATTATCGATGGCCGTGAGTCTGTAAGCTTCCTTGTTCGTGTGAAAGAATTACTGGAAAACCCTCAGCAGTTGCTGATAGGAAAAGATCCGGTGAAGAGTTTGCTGGAACTTTAGTGAGAAGTAAAAAGTCAAAATTAAAAAGTAAAAAAATTACCCTGACAGGAAAAAGATTTCCATTGTCAGGGTAATTTTTTTACTTTTTAATTTTGACTTTTTACTTCTCTCCCTCAGACTATCCTTTCGCTTAACGCTTTTGCGATGGCTTCTTTGCCACAGTTGACATGAAGTTTGGGATAGATATTCTTCAGGTGTGAGCGGACTGTTTCGAATGAAATGTTCAGTTCACCGGCAATTACTTTCGCGCTGAATCCTTTACTTAAGAGTTGCAATACTTCAAGTTCTCTTGTAGAAAGCTGGTATTTGTTTTCTGTTTTTGATTGTTGAAAGCTGTTCAATACTCTTCTGGCGATTGACGGGCTCATTGGCGCACCTCCATCAACCACTTCTCTGATAGCTTCGAATAGTTTATCGGGGGGAGTTTTCTTCAGAAGATATCCATTTGCTCCTGCGCAAAGGCATTGAAAAAGCTTTTCATCGTCTTCGAAAACAGTATACATGATCACGGCTGTTTCGGGTCTGGCTTCCTTTACCATTCCCACGCCTTTGATACCGTTTTCGCCGGGCATGTCTATATCCATTAGCGCTACATCAGGTTGAAGGGCAAGTGTGACGGATGTAGCTTCGCGGCAATTGGGATAGTCGCCAACCACATCATACTCTGGCATACTCCTTAATAAGTAAGTAAGGGAATTGCGGAGTCGCTCATTGTCTTCGAAGATAATTATTCTAATGGCCATGGTAGCGAAATTAAAGGTAGAAATGCTGTGTTCAAATCCCTCAATTGAGGTATTACTGTGCCAGCCGGGTTTTAGCAAGGTTGGACGCTGTTGCTGAATCGGTTTTTCTCAACCGGCGCTGTTACGCTTTTACAGGCATACTTACTACAATGATCGTACCCATCCCGGGAGCGGACTTTACCTGGATGTAGCCATTCCACCGGTTTACGCGTGCGCGCAGGTTCTTCAACCCATTGCGGTGTGTGTCAGCATTTACATCAAAGCCTTTACCATCATCTCTGACGGACATAATGAGGTTGCCTTTTTCTATCTGAACATTGATCCAGACATTTTTGGCTTCTGCGTGTTTGAAAATGTTATTCAGGGTCTCTTTGAATACCAGGTAAAAATCACGGCGTTGCTCCATGCTTAATTTTCGCTGTGCAAGGTCTGAATCAAGATCGAATTCATACCGGACATTTCCAGCATCAAAAAGTTCCGCAGCATAACGGCGCATCCGGGCGGCTGTCTCATCCAGTCCATCATTACTGGTATTGACACTCCATATGATATCATCAAGGGCCTGGGAAGAGCTGTTTACTTCTTCTGTGATCCTGTCGAGAAATTCACGGGCCTGTGCCGGTTCATCCAGGTTCCTTCTTCCCAAAGAGGAAAGGATATTGATATTGGTCAGGGTTGACCCTATATCATCATGCAGGTCACTCGCAATGCGGTTACGCACCTGTTGCAAACGGATCACCTGGCGAAGCCTGTAGCGGTACAGTGCATACAACAGCCCTGCGAGCGACAACACACAAAGCGTGAGGAACCACCAGCTCCGATACCATGGAGAAAGGATCCGGAAAGACACAGCTGCAATATTGCTGGTGATGCTTCCTCCGGCGTAAAGTGCTTTTACCTGGAAGACGAACTGCCCGGGCGGAAGATCTTTCAGGGCAAGCGTTGTATTGGTAAAAGGCTGGCTCCATGCAGTATCTCCTTTACGAAGCAAACGGTACACATACTTTACCATCGATTCGCTTTTCAGGTAAGGGCTGGAAAATTCAAACGAAATATCATTCTGATGAGGCATCAGTACGAATGATCTGCCACTCATGAGATCATGCAGGTCAATGATGCTGTCGTTCAGTTGCATCCGTGTGATCATCGTCTGCGAGCTATTCACCGAAAGAAGATTTGCATCAGCAGGGAGCATCAGCAAGCCATTCAATCCTCCTGCCCAGATATTCCCAAACCCGTCTTCTGCGAGAGAATACACTTCATTGTAGTATCCTAGTTGCGCCGCAAGATTATTGATGACATAATTGTCTTTGATCCGCTGAATAATATCAACGCTGGCAATGTTCCCGGCAAAGATCTTACCCTCCTTACTTTCCAGTATAGAAGTATACAGATCAGAGGAAAGGCCTTTCTGCCTTGTAATATGCTGCAATACTTTTAAACGGTTGTTTTCCATAATGACCAGGAAAATACCTTTATCACGTGTTGCCAGCCACATGGTTCCGTTTTTGCCGGCAGACATGGCGGATACGTTCCTGGAAATTGATGTATCCGTGCAAACAAGTGATAGACCCTTATCTACCCTGTATGCCCTTAAGCCGGCATTCAGCTCTGAAGTCCAAAGTAATTTATCTGTATGATCATAATACATCTGTTCCACCAAATAACTGATGCCATTCAGTACACTGCCGTTTTCAACATTGGATAAAAAGATACCACCGGTATTCAACGGAAAAAGAAAGGTCTGCTCATCTATTGCTACAGCGCCGCGTTTGAAAGTAAGATCCGCGGGTAATTTCAGCGCTGTTTTTTTTGACTGATAACGTCCATTGATCTTTTGGGTCTGTACCAGTGAGCGGGTTGAGTATGCATAAAGGTATTTATCTGTGGAGAATACGCTTGTTGCTTCGGGTAATGTATCTACGAGTGTGATCTTCGGATTTGCATGTTCGTTTGCCTGAAAGATATTGCTGGTGCTGATACCAAGCACATCGCCATTGAATGACCAAACTTTGTTGATAGTACTGGACTGTAATCCATCATTCGAAATATATTTCACGATCCGCGGGTCAGGGATCTTTACCAGGCCATTTTCGGTGCCCAGCCAGAGATTATGTTCGGCATCTTCAAAAAAGCAGTTGACCCTGTCAAAGCTGAACCCATTGGGAAAATGAAATTGCGTTACATTGAATAAGGTGTCTATCCTGAACAGTCCGCCAAAAGCTGTACCGGCCCAGAGATTGGAGTAGGGATCAGCATACAGGCTGATAACGATCTTGCTATCGATCCCGGATCGGGCCAGGGGGGCGGGCATTGTTTCGAATTCAAGAATGCCATCCAGCAGTTTTTGCCTCGACGCTTTTTTCAGACCGGCAGGGGTTGCCATCCAGAGATTTCCACGGTGATCCTCCTGAACATCATAGACAATATTACTTATGGGAAATTTCTTTCTGATATGGTATTTTGAATCGAACAGTATAAATGGCGATCCCGGTCCGTTTGATGCAATGAGGAGATCGTCGTCGATGTTTTCAATATCATAATAGAAGTTCGCATTACTTCCCCCTGACACAGGGGTTTTTACAAAATGATCGTGTTTGAAACGATAAATTCCATTATTACTGGACACCAGTAATGCATTGTCTGTTGTGCGGTGAAAGCTAAAGAATCTGGCGACCGGTGTTTGAGGAAGAACCGGCATTGCCCGCAGTACATTTTTATCCAGGACAAGTATTCCATGTGTACTGGAAAGTATCGCTACGCGGCCGTCTTCAAGTTCGGCGAAATCATTTACTCCGCCTATATACTTCTCTCCAAAGCGTGTATAGTTCCTGAATTTATTCCCATCATAAATACAAAAACCAAACTTCGTTCCGACAAACAGCAGTTTGTTACGTGTCTGATAAACTACCCTGATATACCCGGAAACATTTTCGCTCCCGGCATCGTACAGGTTTTCATTTAAACGATACGTGGTATGGAGCAGGCGTTGAGAATACGTATCTGCAGGCAGGAAATGAAGTATTAGCTGCAGGAAGACGGCCAGTAAAATATTTCGCCTTTTCTGTAACACTGGTCAGATCTGGTTAGTGTGTGATCGGAAAAGGTCAATTTACTGAAATGAGCCCAAAGATTAAAATAAAATGAGCACCGGAGGGTGGCGGGATAGCCCATAGACGGCGGTTTCAAACGATGCGCTCGCTGAGCGCTTTGGCTATAGCTTCTTTACCGCAATTGACGTGAAGTTTCTGGTAAATGTTCTTAAGATGAGACCGGATGGTGTCAAATGCAAGTTGCATTTCTGATGCGATGAGTTTGATACTATACCCTTTGATCAGCCATTGCAATACTTCGATCTCGCGGGGCGATAGTTTATATTTGGTACTGTCAGGTTTAACCTGGAATGTTCCTAATACTTTTTTTGCAATGGTTGGTGACATTGGCGCACCGCCTTCCACCACATCATGTATTGCTTCAAATAGCTTTGAGGGGGGCGTTTTTTTCAGCAGGTATCCATTTGCACCTGCGCAAAGACATTTGAAGAGTTTTTCTTCTTCTTCAAAAACAGTATACATGATCACCGCTGTTTCAGGGCGGGCTTCTTTGATCAGTGATACTCCATCAATACCGGTCTTGCCCGGCATATCAATATCCATCAGGACCACATCCGGCTCATACGTTCTTGCGATGGAAGCTGCGTCGTTGCAATTGTTGAAATCGCCGGCAACGTTATAGCCATTCATCTTAAGTAGATAGGCCAGCGATTCGCGTAAGCGGTCGTTATCTTCAAAAAGGATGATCTTGGGCGACATAATCTGCATTTTGGTTAATGATGGCTTGCTGTAATAAAATTAAACGTTTTAAAGAGCGCATTAATCACTCATTTGTGTGGTTTACACTAATGGCATTGAGATATTGGTGATGGTCCCTTTTCCCGGTTGCGTGTTGATGGTGAAACTGCCGCTCCATTTTTCTGTTCTTGCCTGCATGTTCTTTAATCCATTTCTGCTGGTCTCTATTGTTTTGTCAAAACCGCAGCCATTATCCGAGATATACATATTAAGCCTGTTCTTTTCTATCCAGATCCTGATATCCACTTTCGATGCGCGGGCATGTTTATATGTATTATTGATCAGCTCTTTAAATAACAGAAAGAAATCCCTTCGCTGTTCCATGTTCAATTTCCGGTGGGCAAATCTGTCATCAAATTCAAGAGAGAAGTGATCGATATTTGTTTCGAATACCTCAGCCACGTAGCGACGCATCCTGGCCACCATTTGCTCCATGGTATCGTTATTGGAATTAATGCTCCATACGATATCATCGAGCGCCTGACCGGAGGTGGTTACTTCTTCGGAGATCCTGTTGAGGAAAAGGGATGTTTCCGATTTTGGATCAATACCTGTTTTACTTAATTCAGACAAGATATTAATATGCGTCAATGCCGAGCCAATATCATCATGAAGATCCGATGCGATGCGGTTGCGCACTTTCTGTAAGCGGATCAGTTGGCTGATCCTGTTCCGGTAAAGGCCATATAAAGAAGCTGCAATGCAAAGCCCACAGAGGCTGATGAACCACACCGTTTGCCAGAATGGAGGTTTGATGATGATCTCCAGTGAAGTGATCTGTGATGGTTCCGTTGAAAGATCCCGGCTTGCTTTTACCCTGAACCGATACTTCCCCGCGGGGAGATGGGTGTATGCTGCATAATTGCGTGTGCCGGCGTCGATCCAGTCTTTATCAAATCCAACCAGTTGATAGGAGTAATGCAAGCGGCCCGCAGACAACACATCGGGTGCGGCAAATGTGAAGGAAAGGGAGTTTTGTTTGTAGGGGAGTTTCAGTGTTTTCTTATAGATGATCAATGTATCAGTGTGCAGTGTTTCTCCTTCTGCCTGCACATCGGTGATGATCACGTTGGCGGGTCTACCACCGGTAGAGAGTCCGGCAGGATGAAAGCGGGTGAGTCCTGCGATCCCTCCGAAGAAAAGTGTTCCGTCAGGAGAACGGTGATGTGCACCTGTATTGAATTCGTTGCTTTGCAACCCATCTTCCATGGAAAAGAAATACATATCTGATCTACGGACTTCTTCAGGCGGATCTGCAAGGCGAAGCCGGCAAAGGCCTTTGTTGGTGCTTAACCAGATCCCGCCGTCCTGATCGGGTAGTATCCCGTAGATCGTATTGTTGCGAAGCCCCTGGCTTTCCGTAATGGCGGTCACCTTTCCATCCGTAAGCCTGAATGCGAGAAGACCATTTCCAAATGTCCCGATCCATAATGTCTTTGGGGTAAGGTACATTGAGCGGACGAGGACCGATCCGTCAAATATGCTGTCGATCGGGGAAGGCAGTGCGATCAGCTTTCGCCGGGCGATGTCCAATTGCTGAATGCCTGATCGTTCAAACGCAATAAAGAGTTTATGATCCGGGGTGATCGCCAGCGCCCTTACATTGTTTTCGGCGAGGGATGGCGAAGAATGTTCGTCTAAATGAAGTAATAGCCCTTTGGTTTTACTGACCAGTGAGATCCCATTATTTCGCGTAGCAACCCAGATATTTCCTGAAGGGTCCAGTATCATATTCCAGATAGTTTGGCCCGGTAAAAAGCGCCTGATCACTTTTTTACTGCGCGCATCGATCAGGTCCAACCCGTTCTCCTGCGTTCCGACCCAGATATCACCATCCTGATCAGTGAGCAATGATCCTATTTTCCTGTAATTGCCGACGGGTGTTGTTTGTTTTCCTAAAAAGGTCAAGCCACTTACCGAAGTGCCGACCCAGATATTATTCTCACGATCTGTTGTGATAGCTCTTACCTGTTCGATGGAAATATGATCGGGCAGGTTGTTCCGCGAGAATGTTTCAAAGTTGTCAAGCCGTTTATCGTAATAACTTACGCCGCCTCCATCTGTTCCGATCCACAGTCCGCCATGCTGATCTTCCGCCATGCAGAGTACGTCCAGATACCCGATAGAGAAAGGATTTTTCCTGTCAGGCAGCAGATGATGTATGATCTGATGGCGCTGATCCAGAACGTACAGACCATCAGTGAATGTTCCGATCCAAAGCAAGCCGTTCTGATCAGCATGTATCGTTTCCACCACCAGGTCATTCTTCAGCAAATGATTGCCTGTTTGAGTGAATTGCCTGAAGCTGGTATCGTCAGGTTCTTTATAAAAAACGCTTTTGCCGAAAGAGCCGATCCAGATACGGCCTTCCGCATCTTCTGTAATAGAGCTTGGTGAAATATGCTGCTCACTGTCGGATAAAAAGTTCTCCCGGATCTTTAATTCAGGAGACAACAATACTGCACCGCTGCCGGTCAACACCCAGTAACACTTCTTGCTGTCTTTGAATACTTTTTTAATGCCATTGCTGGTCAATCCCGGATGGGTTCCTGTTGAAAGTTTATGCAGCTGATCTTTGGTGTGATCGTAGATCCACAATCCGTCGCGGATGGTTCCGATGACTAAGAATGATGAGTCCTGCAGTATGCAGCTCACGGGAGGGATCGTTTCATTTTTGATCTTGGAAAAAGGGGAGATGGATTGTGTGAGCAGGTCCATTTTCTGCAGGCGTCCTCCCCGTGTTATCAGCCACAGTGAGTGTGCATCACCTTTAGCGATCTTACCGAGCTGATTGTTTGCCGGAGTTGTAATATCATCGAAGTTTAGTGGAAACTTGATGAAGGAATGTCCATCGTACCGGTTCAACCCATCCTGCGTTGCCAGCCAGGTAAAGCCGGTTTTATCGATCATAATATCCACAACGCTGCTTTGAGATAAGCCCTGGTCAATGCTGATATTACGGAAGGAAAAGGGTTTGACCTGCGCAAGAACTGCAAAGGATAAAACGCACAGGATCGTTGTGAGCAAGGATAGGCGCATGGTAGTTGTAAGATAGGGAATTTTCGTGTGGGCCGGAGAGCCCGGACCATGGACCACCGACAGCAGATGGTGAATGAGGCCAGGCATTTTACGATCTGTGATGCATATGCTTTGTCTGGGCTTTATTCAGCATCTGCAGCGGTGATGGCCTGCTGCCTATAGTTCGTCGTCCATTCTCCTTGCGTATCTTGCACATCACATGAAGCATTATTCACATTTAAATACGGCAGCATTGATATTGACGCAATACAAAGGAGCGCAGCCGTTTGGATTGTTTATAAAGGATTTTTTCAAGGCGGATAAAAAATACGGGTCGAAGGACAGGAAGAGGATCTCTTCATTGTGTTACAGTTATTTCAGGCTGGGGAAGATCGGGGAGGAGCTTCAGCTGCAGGAGCGGATCCTGCTGGGATTATTTCTTAGTGCCGGAGAGCCCGATCGATTGCTGGGCCTGGAAAAGCCTGAGTGGAATGCAAATGTCTCATTGAGCATTGGGGAGAAACTGGCGCTGACAGGGCATGTTTTTGAGCCGGGGCAATTGTTTCCCGGGATCACGGAGGTTTCGCCACTGGTGGACCGGCATCCGTTCGTGTTATCCCATTTTATACAACCTGATCTTTTTCTGCGATTAAGGCCGGGAAGAGAGGAGCGGGTGAAAGCGGGGCTCGCAGACGCGGGTATTTCGTTTGAAGTGATCAGTAACGACTGTCTTGCGCTTCCCAATGCGTCGAAGCTGGACGATGTAGTGAGTATCAATCACGATGCGGTGATACAGGATAACAGCTCTCAGCGCGTGATAGAATTACTCGATAGTGTACCAGGGTTTGTTCCGAAAAGTGTTTGGGACTGTTGTGCTGCAAGCGGAGGTAAGTCGTTGCTTATCTATGACCGCTATCCTGGAGTACAGCTGACTGTTTCTGATGTGAGAGAGAATATTCTGGCAAATCTGAATAAACGTTTTCGCGAAGCGGGGATCACACAGTACAAAGGTTTTGTAGCCGATCTTAGCAAGCCTGTTAAGCCAAATGGATCATTTGATCTGCTTGTGACGGATGTTCCGTGTACAGGAAGCGGTACCTGGGGGCGAACGCCGGAGCAGCTTGTATTTTTCAGCGAGGGGAAAATAGAAGAGTATGCAAGCCGTCAGCGGCAGATCATTCTCAATACCTGGAAGCATCTTAAACCCGGCGGATACTTTTTGTATATCACCTGTTCGGTTTACAAAAAAGAGAATGAGGATGCCGTTGCTTTCGCAACACAGAATACGGCGCTTAAGCTGGTCCGTTCATCATTGTTCCAGGGATATGAGCGTCGTGCTGACACGCTCTTTGCTGCATTATTCCATTATGAAAAATAGTATTGATCAGTTGTGATCGACCATCCACATGGTGATGCCGAAGCCAGTATAAGACGGCGTTGCGGTGGTATTGGTCTCGTATTCCCAGAGGATCAGCTGACGGTATACAAGGCCGATGTTCTTTGCGTATTTTTCAACAAATCTTACTTTATTGGCATAGTCGCGCGGGTACAAAACGGGGTCGCCTTTGAACTCATCGATCTGTTCAACGGTCCATACATTCTCATAGGTCTGGCCGCCGATCACCGTCGAAGGTTCGAACAGGTCATAAGTATAATCCCAGGTTCCCATTGAATTGTCGATGCTCAGGTTGTACCCAAAAGCTTCGAATGGATTATTGGGGAGATAGGCATTTCCTTTCCAGGTGAATCCTTCGCGCATTGGTTCGCGGAGTTTGATAAAGCGGAGGTTATTTTCAACCACTTCAACCTGGTTTGTCAGCGGTGTGATAAAATAGGAACCGGAGGCAGTCCACGGACCCGTGCCGGCGGCGTTATTGATCAACCGGTAGATCCTGTAGGAAGGGCGTCCCTGGTTATCTGTAATGGCAGCGTCCACGACGTGCTTTACCTGGTAGCTATGTGTTTCGAGGGAGGTATTGAACGCGGGATTCGGAACCAGAGAGTCTACCCTGTAAGTGATGTATTTCCCAACCTGGAGTGGCAGATATTCGGCCACCGGCTCTGTGGCGATCCATTCCTCTTTTTCTTCCGAGCAGGAGATCAGGCCCAGTGTCAGAACAGAAAATATCAGGAAAAAGCGGGTAGAAAATGTTCTCATAAGAATGCAGGGATATGATTAAGGCCTATCACACAGTTAGTTAGCTGCGAACACTTTAACGTTTGAATGGAGAAAATATTGCTTTGTCTGGCTTAGGGCCCCGCAGATTCCGCAGTTGATATTCTACAGAAAGGAGCTGATCTGTGCTTAATGGAAGGAATGGCCGTTACCTCTATGGGATCTCCACGCCAATTCGCTGAAAGATCTATCCAGGCAGTAGCTGCCATCGCGAAGGTTCCCGAGGCTGTCTGAAAGCCAAATCAACCCGGCGGATGATAACCTGGTAATCGCTTCACACATCTATACAATGGCAAAACCTCTCTGGATGATCCCGCCACCGATCACGTCATCGCCTTCGTAGAACACAGCGCTTTGCCCGGGAGCGATCCCTTTTGCGTTCTCATAAAAACGGACTTTCATGCCGCCGTTCTCCGGGTAGATATTTGAAAGGCTGCCTTTGTCTTTATAGCGGATCTTGGTAATAGCTTCCATGCCGGGGGTAACTGTGTCGTACTTCATCATGTTCAGCTTTCCGACGACCATTTCATTTTGCTCCAGGTCTGCTTCATCACCCAGTGTAACGGTATTGGTATCCGGATTGATGCTGGTCACGAATACGGGTTTCCCCAGTGCAATGTCCAGGCCTTTGCGTTGCCCGATCGTGTAGAATGGATAGCCTTTATGCTTGCCAAGGATGCGGCCGGTCTTGTCCACGAAATTTCCTCCGATAACACGTTCTTCCAGGCCTTCCACTTTTCTTTTCAGGAACCCGCGATAATCATTATCCGGTACAAAACAGATCTCATAACTCTCGCTTTTTTTGGCCAGTTCGGGATAACCGTAACTAAGCGCCATTTCGCGGATCTCTGTTTTGCGGTAAGGAGCAAGAGGCAGCAGTGTGCGGCTCAGCAGGTCCTGCTGTAAACCCCACAATACATAGCTCTGATCCTTGGTATCATCAATGGCTTTGCTGATGAAATGACGGCCATTTTCATGCTGTTTGATCTTTGCATAGTGACCTGTAGCGATGAATTCGCAGTCAAGCGCATCCGCGCGTTTCATCAAAGCCCGCCATTTGATATGCGTATTGCAGAGCACACAGGGATTTGGGGTCCGCCCTGCAAGGTATTCATCCACAAAATTCTCCACCACAAACCCGCCGAATTCTTCGCGGATATCCAATATATAGTGGGCAAAACCGTGCTCAACGGCGGCTTGCCGCGCATCATTAAAACTGTCTACATTACAACAGCCTGTTTCCTTCTTACTTCCTCCACTGGCTGCATAATCCCAGGTCTTCATGGTGATCCCCACCACTTCATACCCTTCATCATTCAGCATGAGTGCAGCTACGGTACTATCGATACCGCCACTCATGGCTACCAGCACTTTTCCTTTACGGCTCATAATACAAAAATTGCAAGAGGCAAAGGTATGAAGAAAATCGTTGACCGTTGTCCGTTAACCGTTGCCTGATGTGAAACGTTTATTTCCTGATATTGATTATTAGTGAATTACGATTGAGCTTGGATGCATCAATCTTAGCCCTGCCGAAAGAACACCCCGAAAGCTATTTAGTTCAATTGTTTGTGTACCAACAGTGAACGGACAACGGTGAACGGACAACGGTCAACGATCAACGATCCCGCGCTTTTTTCAAATTCTTGCTTATCTTCCCTTTTTATACTTAACTAACTGTATATGAAGAAACTTGCTCTGATTATTGCCTTAATGGGGCTGGGCGCATGTGTTATGGCTCAGGACCTGAAGTATTATTTGCCGGACAGTGTGTCTTACAACCCGGCGATTCCCAAACCCAAAGACATTGTTTATCACGAAGTGGGTGAGTATCACATCACGCATGACCGCCTGGTGAATTATATGAAGGCGGTAGCTACGGCAGCGCCGGACAGGATCAAGCTGGAGCTGATGGGACTTACTTATGAGAAAAGACCACAGGTATTGCTCGTCATTACCTCTCCCAAAAACCACCAGCGGCTGGAAGAGATCCGTCAGCAACATGTGCAGCTGACAGATCCTGCGCGGTCAGGTTCACTGAATATTGAGAATATGCCGATAGTTGTCTGGATCGGTCATTCCATCCACGGAAACGAACAAAGCGGAACCAATGCCTCGCTTGTTACCGCTTACTATCTTGCGGCTGCACAAGGCCGGCAGATAGATGAACTGCTTGAAAATACAGTTATTCTTTTTGACCCCTCCTTCAACCCGGATGGAATGCAACGCTTCTCCGGATGGGTGAACCAGCATCGCAGCAAAAACCTTGTCAGCGATCCGAATGACCGCGAGTTTAATGAAGTATGGCCGGGCGGACGGTTTAATCATTACTGGTTTGATCTGAACCGCGACTGGCTGCCGGCCATTCATGTGGAAAGTCAGAACAGGCTGGAGTGGTTTCATAAATGGAAACCGAACATTCTTACCGATCACCATGAGCAGGGAAGCAATGCAACATTCTTTTTCCAGCCGGGTGTTCCATCGAGGGTAAACCCGATCACGCCGGATAAGAACCAGGAGCTGACAGGCAAACTGGGTAAATATCACGCAGCATTCCTCGATCGTATCGGTTCATTGTATTTCACGAAAGAGAACTATGACGATTTCTATTATGGAAAGGGATCAACCTATCCTGATGTGAACGGAGCAATAGGCATCCTGTTTGAACAGGCTTCTTCGAGAGGGCATCTGCAGCAGACATCGAATGGATTGCTGAGCTTCCCATTCACGATCCGCAATCAGTTTGTAACGGCGCTGTCAACACTCGAAGGCGCAAAAGCGTTACGCAAAGAATTCCTGCAGTGGCAAAGAGATTTTTACAGATCAGCTATGACAGAATCTGCAGGCGTAGCGGTGAAGGGGTATGTGTTCGGAGACGAACAGGATAAAGCAAAGACCTTTCATTTTGCGGAGATGCTTCGCCGTCATCAGATAGAAGTATTGTCGGTGAAGAATAAGTTTTCGGCGGAAGGCAGTGAGTTCAAGCCGGGCAGCTCGTATGTAGTGCCGACCAATCAGCCTCAGTACAGGCTGATCCGTGCGATCTTTGAGAAAACATTTACGTACAAAGACAGCCTGTTCTATGATATCACGTCCTGGACCATGCCGCTGGCCTTTGGTCTTCCTTCTGCAGAGCTGAGTGCAGCGCAGTATGGACCGGCTGCGGGCGATAAGATCACCGATCTGCCGAAGCAGGTTGGGGAATTAACCGGCAAAAGCGAATATGCATACCTGTTCACCTGGGATGAATTATATGCTCCACGCGCATTGTATGAATTGCAGCAGGCGGGTGTGACGGTAAAAGTTGCCACAAATAAATTCGAGATCCCCGTGAGCGGTTCCAATGTATCGTTTGATTATGGAACGATCATGATCCCTGTAAAGCAGCAAAGGCTGGGAAGCGCGCAGCTGGCAGAGGTATTGAAGGGAGTGGCTGACCGCAACTATATCAGGATATGGGCCGTCAACAGTGGTAATGTGAACAGCGGCAGTGACCTGGGCAGCAGCAAATTTGCGCCGGTTGCTGAGCCGCGTGTGGCGATGCTTGCCGGGGCTGGTGTAAATGCAACAGATGCGGGTGAAGTATGGCATTTGCTTGACCAGCGGATGAACATTCCGGCAACACACCTTGAGCCGTCGGCGTTCAATCGCGTTGAAGTAGATAAGTACAACACGTTGATCATGGTGGGCGGTTCGTATAATGAATTGAACAAGGAGAAACTGAAAAGCTGGGTGCAGGCCGGTGGTGTACTGATACTGACAGAAGAGGCTGTTCAATGGGCGGCACAGAATGGCATCAGCAATGTTTCATTCAAAAAAACAAAGGCACCGGTGGATAGTTCTCAGAAAGCAGTGTATGTAGACCGCGAACAGGTGGATGGCGCACAGCGTATGAGCGGAGCCATCTTTGGTGCGGAAGCTGATCTTACACACCCGCTGGCGTATGGGTACAACCAGAAAACGGTAAGCCTGTTCAAAGCGAATCGGGTGTTTATGGAGAAAAGCAAGAATCCTTATGCAACACCTTTCTTCTATGGAGCCAAGCCAATGCAAAGTGGTTGGGTTAGCAGGGAGAATCTCGATGCCGTAAAGAACTCAGCCGCGGTAGTGGTGAATACAGTCGGCGGAGGAAGAGTGATCAGTATTGCCGATAACCCGAATTTCCGTGCATTTTGGCTGGGCGGCAGTAAGCTGTTCATGAATGCGATCTTCTTTGGAAGAGTGATTGATGCGGCGAGTGGGAGAGGGGAGTAGGAAGCGTTGATCGTTGATCGTTGACCGTTGATCGTTGACCGTTGACCGTTGACCGTTGACCGTTGACCGTTGACCGTTGACCGATGTCCGTTGACCGATGTCCGATGGCCGTTGGCCGATGGCCGATGGCCGAGCTCCGCGGTATGATACAGGCTAATAGAAAAGAGGCTTTCTGATTCAGAAAGCCTCTTTTCTATTATGGTTTATATCGGCCATCGGCCATCGATCATCGGCCATCGGTTAACGGTCAACGGTCAACGGACAACGGACAACGGTCAACCGACAACGGTCAGACTGCCATCAGAAAAAAACGCCGGAATAATGTTTTTTGCTCATGGGATAGCCTCGTAAAGGTTGGATATTGCATTCAGTAGCGGCAACTGTTAAAAGTTATTCACAAAGCCTGTTTTGCATCGGGCAAACCAAGTTAGTGTGGCACTGCGGGTGGAGAATAATGCTAACTTGCCGCTACATATTATTACGAAAATTAAAACAGAGCACTATGATTAAAATGCAAGTTATTGGTAACCTCGGCAAGGATTGCGTGGTTAACACCGTGAATGGGAAGAACGTGATCAACTTTACAGTAGCACATACCGAAAAATATAAAGATAGTCAAGGCGTTAACCAGGAGAGAACAATCTGGGTGGATTGTGCGTACTGGACAGATCGTACAGCGCTTGCGCCTTATCTGACAAAGGGCAAGCAGGTTTTTGCGGAAGGCCAACCGGAGGTAAGATCATTTACCCGCCAGGATGGTACGGCAGGCGCTTCGCTCTCCATGCGTGTTCGTGATATCCAACTGCTTGGAGGAAGAAGCGAAAATACTGTTGGTGGCGGCAGTTCTTATGGTAACGGAGCCTCTGCCGGAAATACTGCGGCGGCAAGCGTTTCGAGCGAAGCGGATCAGATTGATGATCTGCCGTTTTGAGATCGTTGTCCGTTGACCGTTGTCCGTTGTCCGGAATTCGAGTGAGGTGGAATAAAATTGGATCTTCGGGTACAAATTAAAAGCGTGGGGCTATCGTTGATAAACGATAGCCCCACGCTTTTAATTTGTGTCGGTCAACGGTCAACGGTCAACGGTCAACGGTCAACGGTCAACGGTCAACGGTCAACGGTCAACGGTCAACGGTCAACGGTCAACGGTCAACGGTCAACGGTCAACGGTCAACGATTTCTTCGTTTCTTTGCGGCATGTCAACACAAGTATTTTCTTATCAGCAGCTGGCTGATTTTACGGTTAGGGTTTTTAAGGCGATCGGTTGTTCTGAGGAGCATGCGCAAACAGCTATGAGATCGTTGTTATCTGCTGATATACGCGGGATCGATTCACACGGTGTGGCTCGTTTGAGTGGTTATGTGCGGCTGTGGGAGGTGAAACGCGTTAATGCAACGCCGGATATCAGGATCGTTCATGAAACGCCTTCTACGGCAGTGATCGATGGTGATAGTGGGCTGGGTCTGGTGATCGCGCCTTATGCGATGCAGGTTGCTATTGACAAGGCTAAACAGGTGGGGACGGGCTGGGTCAGTGTCCGCAACAGCAATCATTTCGGGATTGCGGGCAGTCATGCGATGATGGCGCTGGAACACGATATGATTGGTTGGGCAATGACGAATGCAAGTCCGCTGGTGGCACCCACTTTCTCCATTGATAAAATGCTTGGCACGAACCCGATCTGCGTTGCAGCGCCTGCGGGTAAACAACCTGCGTTTGTCGCCGATCTTGCCACTACCACAGCGGCAAATGGAAAGCTGGAGATCCTGCAAAGAAAAAGTCAGCCCACACCAACTGGCTGGGTGCAGGACAAGGAAGGAAATTCGTCCAATGATCCGCATATTCTGAAACAGGGTGGTGCATTGTTGCCATTAGGTGGCGACCGCGAGCACGGCAGTCATAAGGGTTATGCCCTGGGTGCAATAGTTGACCTGTTTTCTGCTTTATTAAGCGGCGCAAATTATGCTCCCTGGGTTCCTCCGTTTCCGGCTTATGTTCCGATGCCGGCTCAGCAACCCGGAAAGGGAATAGGCCATTTTCTTGGAGCGATGCGGATCGATGCATTCCGTCCGGCGGAAGAATTCAAGCAGAGTATGGATCATTGGATAGAAGGCTTCAGAGCGGCTCAACCCATGCCCGGTGAAGAAAAGGTGCTGGTGCCCGGAGATCCGGAAAGAGAAATGGAAGCAGCAAGAAGCAAGAATGGAATTCCTTTACTGGAAACCGTGGTGAAGGATCTGGAGGAAACAGGAAAGAAATTTGGCGTCAGCTTATAGAAAGTATTCAATCATTTTATGAAAACCACTGTGCAATGTTTCTGACAACCCTGTTAATGTTTCCAGATACGGTTCTCAGTACGTACTCAACCTGCGAAAGCAACATGGTCAGCAAGGCTGTAACGTAAGAACTGTGAACAGAGCAGGAGGACGTTGTTCCTCATCTTTTCAATTGGATAACAGGAAAACCCATTCTTCCATAATCACCGGGATCCCGTCGGAATCACAAACCCGGATACGGTCCAGGACAGGCAACTGCCGGGGGCATTGAAAACAGGTCTTTACCTGTCCTGAAGAACTCCCGCATCTATACATCTTTGAACCTCATCAAGCTATTTTTATGAGATTTTTATTTCCAGTATTAGTGCTATCATCGTTTGTTTTATTTTCCTGTCAACCGTCGGTGGACGACATGTTACCGCCGCCTGAAACGAATGACAGTATCTACATCAGCCAGGTTATTGAGCTTGATACAATGTTTACAACCGGTCTGGACACTTCACAGCATACGATCTATAAATACGATGCGTCGGGACGGTTGTCTTATGTCTGGTTTGGAGAATATTTCCTTGGAGTACCCGGGGCTGATCTTACAGATGACTATTATTATTTCTATAACGGCAGTGACTCTCTTCCTTACAAAATCGTAAACTTAGCTGGATCCAGAGGCTATTCTGCGGGGTTTACCATCTTCCGTTATGACACCACTTATTTATTCTACAACAGCGCAGGAATAGTGATCAAAGATTCCGTTTGTTCAGCTAATGAAGATCAGGTATATCAAAGTACGACCGTTTCAACCTTTACCAGGATCGATGACGGGCACTACCGCATTGACAGAAAGAAGATATCAGCCAGCGGTGTATCTACCAACTATACGAACAGTCATTTCGTGAGATTAAACGGCAACCTGCTCAGCTCAAAAGATACAACATTCGATTTTGGCTCGGGCATCAATGTTGTTTCAATCGAATCGTTATCCTATGATAGTAAACCCAACCCTTTGTTGAGAACAGTACTGCGTTATCCAACATCCACGTCGTATGGAAATGTTCTGGGCGAATCGGCTGTGAACAATTTTACCCGCTGGCAAGCCAGGTATGAATTTACTCCTTCATTTGGGTATGATTATCTGGAGATCTATGAGTATAAGTACAGGGCTGATGGCTATCCCATCCTTCGTCTTACAAAGGATCAGGTAGAGCCAAGCCTGATCCGGAGGTATATCTATACGAAGCGCTGAGTGTGACAGGGGATAGTGAACTATATACGGCAAACCGCCTGTCAATCCCCGTTATATTGTTGAACCGGTCAGCAATGCATGTTCGCTATTCTTTCTTGCGATCCCTGCGACATTAGCGGTAAACCTGAACTGACCAGACAGGATGGTAAAGAGATCGGATTTTTTAACTCGATTCAGTTGTGCAGTACCGGATGAAAACACCTTAATGAATATGGGCCATAGCAACTAAATAAGATAGTTATCTGCTATATAACCACCGGGTATAGGGTTTTTTTCGATAAAAGCTTGAAAAAAGCACGAAAATTTCGTTTTTCGTTATCCCTTCCATTTATCTCTTGGCTATCTTTGCCAGCACCTCTTTAAATCCTTAAAACAAAACCGCAAGGGAAGTTTAATCATGAAAGTAATGAAGTTTGGCGGCACCAGTGTTGGTAAGCCTGAACGTATGCATCACATCGCTTCGCTCGTAACGAAGGAAGAAGAGCCTACAATCGTAGTGCTTTCTGCCCTTTCAGGCACAACGAATGCCCTGGTAGAAATTGGCGAGAACATTGCTAAAGGTGACCGTTCTGCAGCTAAACAGACTATTGATAAGCTGGAAGCACATTATCAACAATTCATTGCTGAACTGGTGAAGAAGCCTGCTGCGATCGAAAAAACAAGGCAGATCGTTGCAGAGCATTTCGAATTTCTGAATATCATCCTGCGTATTTCTTTCAGCGAAGCGCTGAATAAGGATATACTGGCGCAGGGAGAATTGCTGTCTACCAAACTCTTTGCCGCATATCTGGAAGAACAGGAGATCGGACATGCACTGCTGCCGGCCTTAGAGTTCATGACGATCGACAGCTATGATGAGCCTCAAATAGGCAGCATCAAAATAAAGCTGACCCAGCAATTGCAGCAACATAAGGATAAGAAATTGTTCATTACGCAGGGCTATATCTGCCGCAATGCGCGTGGTGAAGTGGACAACCTGAAGCGTGGTGGCAGTGATTATTCTGCTTCGCTGATAGGGGCTGCCATCAATGCCAGTGTGTGTGAGATCTGGACCGATATCGATGGTATGCATAACAATGACCCGCGTGTGGTAAAGAAAACGGTACCTATCGAACAGTTGAGTTTTGATGAAGCGGCAGAGTTGGCCTATTTCGGTGCAAAGATCCTTCACCCGGCTTCTATCTGGCCGGCCCAAACATATAAAATTCCTGTCAAGCTGCTGAATACAATGGCGCCTGAAGCAAAAGGTACATTGATCGCTGAGCAGGCCGCGGGTGTGGGTGTTAAGGCTGTAGCCGCGAAAGACAATATCATTGCGATCCGTATCAAGAGCAGCCGGATGTTGCTGGCTTATGGCTTTCTGAGAAAGATCTTCGAGGTATTTGAGAAATACCGTACCCCGATCGACATGATCACTACTTCTGAAGTGGCTGTTTCTCTCACGATCGATAGTCCGACTTTCCTGAAAGAGATCCTGAAAGAGCTTGAGCCGTTCGGCACTACAGAAGTTGATCACAACCAGACGATCATTTCTGTTGTAGGAAACGAGATCGCTCAAACAACAGATATTGTTAAAAAACTGTTCGGTTCAATTATGAATATCCCTGTGCGGATGGTTTCTTACGGCGGCAGCCCGCATAATATCTCCCTGCTGATCGATGCGAAATATAAAATGCAGATCCTTCAGCAATTGAATAAGGGAATGTTTGGCCTGGAATAGTAAGATCTTTCTTGAACTATATTTTTAGTTATTCCGTTTTATAGCTAATTTGCCGATATGTACAAGATACCGGCATTTTTTTGCTTGCTCCTGTTCATGGCAGGAAGTGTTGCAGCTCAACGGACGATCTCCGGCAAGGTTGTGAATGCGTCATCGCAGGAACCATTACCGGGCAGCAGTGTGTTTATCAGTAATACATCGTTTGGTACCGTTACCACAAAGGACGGATCTTTTGAGTTGTCTGATATTCCTCCTGGTAAATACGACCTGATCATTTCCTCTGTTGGGTATGAAACCGTAGTGTACAGTTTTACCACCGACAAATTGCCAACGCGTATAAAGGTGGAATTGCAGCCGAAGGTGAGGGAGCTTGCCAATGTAACGGTAGAACCTTCTGTGGAGGAGGGGTGGGATCGTTGGGGGGAGGTATTCATGACGAATTTTGTTGGTCAGACACCAAATGCGAAGCAATGCAGGATCCGGAATGAGAAATCCATTCGTTTTCGTTACTATAAAAAAAGCAATCGTCTTGTGGCCTATTCGGACGAGCCGATCATCCTGGAAAATAAGGCGCTTGGTTACATTATTAAATATCAGCTGGAAGACTTTGAGGTCAATTACAAAACCAAGGTCACTTATTTCGCAGGCTATCCTTTATTCGAAGAGATAGAAAAAAGCAGGAAAGGTTTGCAGCGCCGCTGGCAGCGCAGCCGCGATAAAGCTTATTATGGTTCGATGATGCATTTTATGCGATCAGTTTACAGCAACACGCTGGCAGACGAAGGATTTGAAGTGAGGAGAATGGTGCGAACGCCAAATCTTGAAAAAGAAAGGGTACGTAAATTATACCGCCCTGCTTCGATGTCCGGTCCGTCAGGAACAAAGAAGAAAATAAATATGATCAGCATTGGCAAAGCGGGCATTACAGCGGTTCCGCAAGGTACGGCTGTTGACACGTTCAGATTTGTTGCAGATTCGAATGATTATTACAGGTCTGTGCTTTCGCAGGAAGACCATATCGATACTTATGGCCGTCATTTATTGACAGCAGACAGTATTGTTATTGAACAGCAGGGTGAGTATAAAGCAGTTTTCTTTGAAGATTATCTCTATATCACGTATAAGCATGAGCTGGAGGACCCGGGCTATCTTCTTTTTCACCAGGAACAGCGGAAACCCTTTTATCAGCGTTCGCATATCTGGCTCCAGAATCGAAATGCGATCGCTATAGATGCAAACGGAAGTTATTTTCCGCCGCAGGAGGTCTTTAGCATGTCCTACTGGGGCTGGGGTGAAAAGATCGCCAACCTGCTTCCGCTGGATTATAAACCGTATGAAGAGCAGGATAAGCGGCCTTTGTTAAAGGCAGTAAAGCCGTAGTGATGCCTGAGGGGAGGGAAGGCCAACCGGGCCAGCTGGCTGTTGTTAACGGGCTATTTGTGTGCTTTTCTCTTTTGTCTTGATTGATAGCTGGATAGTATTTTGATAATATAGAGAATATGAAGCGACACTATAGAGAGACTGAATATGAGTCACGTAAACATCACGTGAACATCTCGTAAACGTCAGGTATACATCAGGGCAACATCAGGCCAGCATCAGGAGAAATTCAGGAGAACATCAGGCAAATACCCCGCGAAGTATCCGCGAAACTGAGGCCGGGTTTTACAGGCGAACGAGATTATTTTCAGCACGGGTGAATCTCTTTCTGACTGAAATAAGCCAATTGTAATGTACAACAATCATGCTAATAGCCAGCGCAATTTTACCATGGGTATATAAACGGATATAAGGTGATGATAAACGATCTGCATGATTCTTTTACAGGGCCGTATAGTCTTCACCTGTGATCATTCTGACTGCTCCTTATACACCCGCACATAGTCCACCTCCATTTTCTGCGGCCAGATATTGTCTGCAACACCGCGTGATCCGCCCCAGTTGCCGCCGACAGCAATATTAAGAATGAGGAACATCTTGTTGTCAAACGGCCAGGCGTCATATCCTGTATGATCGTTATTGAATGTAAAAAATGTTCTGCCATCCACGCCGATCTTCAGAACATCTTTATCCCATTCCACGGTATACACATGAAACTTTTCAGAGAGGTCTTTCAGGTAAACAGAATCTGATTTTTGTGTATGGATAACGTGGTTGTATTTTTTACAATGGATCGTACCATATACCATTCCGTGATTGTAACCAACATGTTCCATTATGTCGATCTCACCATCATCGGGCCAGCGGAGTTTTGGCACGGATCCCAGCATCCAGATAGCGGGCCAGGTGCCCAACCCTTTCGGCAGTTTTGCTCTTACTTCAACTTTGCCATACTGCCAGTCGCCTTTATTTTTCGTAATAAGTCTTGCTGAAGTATAATTCTTTTCTTTCCAGTCTTCTTTTCTTGCTTCAATGGTCAACACGCCTCTTGCTACTCTTGCGTTCTCTGAACGTCCGGCAGTATAATATTGCAATTCATTGTTTCCCCAGCCATTGCCCCCCACTTCAGCAGTCCATTTAGTACTATCCGGCAAACCTGTATAACTAAACTCGTCTGACCAGACCAGTTTCCATTTTTTATTCTGTGCAAAAGCAGAAAAAGTGAAGGCAACAAAAAGGCAGGCAATCAAACTACTTCTCATGGCTAAAAGTTAAAAGCGGAAAAGGGAAAGATGTTTTAAACCCGGATAAAGCTAAATAAAAAAGAGGAAGGATATTAACTCTTTCCCTTCTTTAACCTTTTTCCCTCTTCACCTAAAAAAAGGGAAAGAGGGATCATTGTAAAACAATGACCCCTCTTTCCCTTTTGACCTTTTTTTCCTCTTAGTTATGGGAAGATACCGAGTTCTGCATAGCTGGTCGCTACTTTGTTGATGGCAACAACGTAGGCCGCGGTACGCATATTCGGAATTTCAGGATTATTTTTCCATTCGTTCATGATCTCGTGAGTGGCGGTGATCATTGTTTCTTCGAGACCGCTGTAAACGAGATCAACTTCATCGGCGCCGTGTACGATATATTCTCTTTCTTTCGGCAGCATTTTTTTGCCGGAAAGATTTTCCATCTGGCTTACGATGTGGGCGTTCATATTTTCATTGAAACGTTTTTCCATCCGTCCGTAGCGAACGTGGCTGAGGTTCTTCAGCCATTCGAAGTAGGAAACGGTTACACCGCCTGCGTTCAGGTACATATCCGGAACAACGATGATGCCTTTTTTTGTAAACACTTCATCAGCTTCAGGAGTGAGTGGTCCGTTTGCGGCTTCTCCGATGATCTTTGCTTTAACGCGTGGAGCATTGTCGCCGTTGATCACGTTCTCGAGTGCGGCAGGGATCAGGATATCGCATTCCAGTTCCAGTGCGTCCGTATTTTTCGCCAGGTTTTTAGCACCGGGAAAGTCGAGGATGGATCCGGTTTTTTTGCGGTGGTTGAATACTTCATCCACGTCAAGTCCTTTCTCATTGTAGATAGCGCCTTCATATTCTGCGAGGGCAGTGATGGTTGCGCCGGCATTCTGGAAGAATTTTGCGGAGTGATAGCCTACGTTGCCGAGGCCTTGCACCACGATGCGTTTTCCTTCAACACCAACGGGCATCTTTAATCTCTCCATGATGTCTGGCATGTTGCATACTTCGCGCAGGCCGAAGAATACGCCGAGGCCGGTCGCTTCGCGGCGTCCGCGAACACCACCCTGAGAGACGGGTTTACCGGTTACACAACCGGCCGCATCGATCTCGCCCGGGTGCATGGTGGTGTAGGTATCGAGGATCCAGGCCATTTCGCGTTCGCCAGTTCCGTAATCGGGAGCCGGAACATCTGTGCCTGGTCCGATGAATTTTTTCTTGATCAGTTCGGATGTATAACGACGTGTGATCTTTTCCAGCTCAAATGGGGTGTATTCGCGTGGGTTGATCTTGATACCGCCTTTACCGCCACCGAAAGGAACGTTTACGATAGCGCATTTGTAGGTCATCAATGCAGCCAGGGCCATCACTTCATCCTGGTTTACTTCCGCAGCGAAGCGGATACCACCTTTACAAGGTGTTTTATGATGAGAGTGCTGAACGCGGTAAGCTTCGATCACTTCAATGGTGCCGTCATCCCTTTTCACAGGGAATCTCATGCTATAGATAGCGTTGCACGCTTTGATCTGTTCCAGAATACCCGGATCCCATTTGGTGAACCCTGCTGCTTTGTCGAAACTTTTCTCAACAGCGTTAAAAAAACTGTAATGCTTTTCTGACATAATTCAAATTTTAATTTTCGAATAGCAATCGAAGGGCAGACACTTTTATTTTGTGCTGCGTATTTTATAAGTAAAAAGTCAAAATTAAAAATTAAAAAACTGTGGGACAGTGAATGGTTCTGTATAGGTTTTTTTAATTTATAATTTTGACTTTTTAATTTTTTTCCAGTTTGCTGATCTTTCTGTCAAGCCTGATCAGGTACAGGAACAATCCGACCAGTATTGTGGTCATTACTGCTATCACTACGTAGATCCGGCCATTGCCGCGCATGGTTTGTTCAAACGCTGACACTTCATTGGTTTGTGCCTGAACTGCGGTGGTGAAACTGAGTACTATAAACAGTAAAAGCAGTGATTTTATTTTTCTCATGCGTTCATTCTTTTTTCTTTTACTAAACTCAGACGTATTTTAAGCGTAGTGATCCAAACGCCTAGCAATGCCCATCCGACGAATGCGGGAAATTCCACCATGCGCATTTCAGGGATCACATCGTTAAAATTCATAGCGGGGTTTCCTTCCTGCCCCGGATGAAGGCTTGGCAGCAAGCGCGGAACGATCCAGATAGAAGGGAATAACATCGCGTAAGCAAATATGTTGTAAACGCTGCTGATCCGTGCGCGTTTGTCCATATCGGAAATGGAATCCCGCAATACGAGATAAGCGAAATATATCAGCAGGGCAACGGCAGCACCGATCAGTTTGGGTTCACGTGCGAGAGCGCCGAATGACTGGAATAAAGGGTTATTGGGGTCTGCCCAGGTATAGCTCATCCAGATGGCGCCGGTTGCATAGCCAAGCAGACCGAATATGATCCCCATTACGGAATACTGGCGTGCATAGATATCGTATTTGAGATTGAAGGTGCGGAGATAGCGGATCGAGTTCACCACTGAAACCGTGAACAGGGTCATCATGGCCATCCACATTCCTACGTGAAAGAACAGGTTGCGGCTGGTTTCTTCGAGGGCCGGCAGGTTCGGGATCTTAACGGTAAGGCCTTTGATAAAAGTGAACAGCAGTAAAACGATACAAAGTATTTTCCACCACCACTGCGCGAATGTGTTTTTTTTACGGTTCATTGGTTTGTCTTTCAATTAGAAAGGGAGGCCTAAAAGTGCACAAAATTAAGGCGGCCCCTGTTAATCCGGGATAAAATTTCCGTATTGCGCCAATCTCCCGGTAAAAATTCAAAAGTAAAAAGTAAAAATTCAAAAAAACAGCCTGTCTTTTTGAATTTTTACTTTTCACTTTTGAATTTTATCGCTAGTCTTTCCAAAGAAAAGGGAAAAGAATTACAGAAAGGATGATCACCATAAGGTCCAGGGCGACAAGCAGGAGGACATTATCGGCGTGTATGGTCAATATCGGGTTAAAGGCTGCGTTGGAGATCTTCATCAGTAATAACAGCTGCGGAATGATCAGCGGGAAGCCCAGCACGGCCATAATGGCGGCATTTTGCTGTGCGCGGGCGGCAATAGCAGCGAGAAAGGTGAAGATCAGGCTCAGGCTCCATCCTCCAAGGAGTACCAGGCCTATAAAAGCGCCCACCTTTACCATGGGATTGCCAAAGAACATGGTAAAAAGCAGGAGACTGAGCAGGCTCATCAGCAGCATCAGGCCTGAATTAAAGATCAGCTTGGCCAGCACAAAATTGCCGGGAGATGAAATCGAGTAAAAGTAGAGCATCCGGCCTCTGCTTTCCTGCATGAAGCTTTTTGCCACCGCATTTATACAGATAAAGAGTTGGATAACCCAAAAAAGGCCATTCCAGACATGACTTTCCGGTTCATCAATTGCCATAAACAACACGAAAACCGTTGCTCCGATATAGAGCAGGATGCCATAAAAACTATACTGCTGGCGGATCTCCAGCAGCAGGTCTTTTTTTAAAAGCGTATATATCTGGCGAAGGGAATTCATCTGAGGGGGCAAAAGTAATCAAGTAAAAAGTCAAAATTAAAAAGTAAAAATAAAACATCCGGTTCAGAGGCTATGGTGGGACAGCGCCAAGGGCACGCAACCTCCCGGTTTTGAAGGAAGGTTCAGTCGTAACGCATCTTTTTTACTTTTTAATTTTGACTTTTTACTTATTGTAGCAGATCCTGCATCTCGGTTCATACACGTCAGTAGCGCCGAGCATTACCTGGTCATCATTCGGGATCTTTCTGTAAGAATAATTTGCAATATGGCCGCAAACGACGCAGATCGCGTGGAGTTTGGTCACATAATCTGCTTTTGCCAGGATAAAAGGCATTTGGCCGAATGGTTTGCCGGTGTAGTCCATGTCAAGCCCGGCAACGATCACCCGGATGCCGCGATAGGCTAATTCATCACATACATTGGGCAGCTCGTTATCAAAGAACTGTGCTTCATCGATCCCGATCACGTCTACATCCTGCGCAAGCAGCAGGATCTTCTGCGAGTTATCGATTGGTGTAGACAGAATGGCATTTGTATCGTGTGAAACAATATTGATCTCATCATACCTGATATCAACGGCAGGTTTGAAGATCTCCACTTTCAGATTGGCGATCTTCACTCTTTTCAGTCTTCTGATCAGCTCTTCCGTTTTGCCACTGAACATTGATCCGCAGATCACTTCTATCCATCCGCGGCGTTCTCCGCGCAGGCTGGGTTCGATAAACATTGTTAAGATTTTAAATTCCGGAACGCGTAATCACTTAATTGGCAAAGTGTTTGTAATTTTAGTGACGCGAGTAAAAAGGTCAAAAGTAAAAATTCAAAAATAAAAATACGAAACCGGAGTTTTGATTTTTGAACACAATTGATGATGTGAGCACTCAAATGAAGCGCAATGGAACGAATACAGGCATTGATATCGAAACTAAATGAACAGGCGGAACAGGGGGCAGATACTACTGATATGCTTGCTACTGTTACGCGTTTACATAATGAATTGCTTAGCCAGCAATCGGCCAGGCGACTGGGCACGTCCAAGGTGGCCGTGGTGATGCCGGCAGGCGTATCGGTCCAGCAGGCTCCGGCGGCGGCGGCAGAGGTCAGGCAGGTTCAACCAGCTGTTGAAGTGTATCAGGAACCGGTGGTTGCGCAGGTGGTTGATGCAGGCCAGTATGAAAGATATGCGCCACGCCCGAATGAAAAAACTGTGCAGGCGCAGCCGGTAACTGTTAAAGAAGAGCCGGTGGCCAGGCAGGTTGAGAAATTTGTGGTAGTGGAAGAAAAAAGGACCATTGCCTTCGC
This sequence comes from Terrimonas ginsenosidimutans, assembly GCF_022012415.1. Lineage (GTDB taxonomy): Bacteria > Bacteroidota > Bacteroidia > Chitinophagales > Chitinophagaceae > Terrimonas_A > Terrimonas_A ginsenosidimutans. Next base: position 226,354 of record NZ_JAKLTR010000010.1, on the reverse strand, counting down.
ACAGCAGGCTTCTTCCTATCAGCAAACGGTCCAGCATGAGATCGTGAGTGACCCTTTAAATGAAATACCTACACTTTCCCACCAGGTAAATAAGTCTGACGAATCGATCAATGATAAGCTGAAGCAGGTAAAAACCGAGCTTGCGGAAATGTTCAAAGACATTCCTGTTAAAGATCTTCGCAAAGCGATCGGTATCAATGACCGGTTTGTGTTCATCAACGACCTTTTCCGTGGTGATGAAGCGATGTATGAGCGCAGCATCAAAACCATCAATGGTTTCAATATTTTTCCTGAAGCAGACTATTGGATCAGCCGGGAACTGAAAGTTAAACTGGGCTGGGACAATGATCATCCCCTCGTATTGCAGTTTGATCAGCTGGTCAAAAGGCGTTTTTCCTGAATATAATGCATGATCCTTGCTGTAGCACCCTTATGCTGGAATACATATCCGCGGGCTGCTGAGCAGGTTTTTTCGTAATACTCTTCGTCTGCAACAAGTTGTTGCAGAATGGAGATATAGCTGTCTGCATTGGCAATGCTGAATGCGGCGCCGGTTTCTACCAGGCCGATCGCTTCATTGAATTTTCTGTAAACAGTTCCAAACACGACCGGTTTCCCGTATACAGCTGCTTCAAGGGTATTATGTAACCCCGCGCCGAATGCTCCGCCGATATAGGTGGTGTGGGCATAGCGATAGATCCTCGAAAGAAGACCGATATTGTTTATGATGAGCACATTGCTTTCGGTTGGCTGGCGCTCGCCGGAAAGCAGTTGTGAGTAGAGCAGACAGCCGGGAAACAATCCCCGGATCTGTGAAATGTGCTCTTCATCCACCTGGTGAGGAGCGATAATGAGTTTGAAAGTGCCTTTCATCGTGTTAAAGGCCGTTTGTAAGATCGCTTCATCAGGAGGCCAGCTGCTACCAGCGATGATCGTCTTGCTATGGGCGGTGAATTGTTCAATGAGCGGAATTGGTTCTGCTTTCTCTGCGATGTCTATCACCCGGTCAAACCTGGTATCCCCGGCAAGCGTGAATCTGTCTGCCGGAAGCAGTGCAGACAGTAGGCGCAGGGACTCTTCTGTTTGAATAAAGAGGTGTGTAAAGCTATTCAGCATTTTACGATGAAGGCCTCCGTACCATTTAAAGAAGGCAGCGTTCTCCCTGAAGATAGCGGAGACCATCAGGAGGGGAATGTTTCTTTGCTGAACGGTGTTTAGATAATAATACCAGTACTCGTATTTAACAAAAACAACCAGCGAAGGGTTGACGATCTCCAGGAAGCGTTTTGCATTCGAACGTCCATCCATTGGCAGATAGAATATCCAGTCTGCGCCTTTATAATTTTTCATGGTCTCATACCCGGAAGGAGAGAAGAAAGTTACCAGCAGTTTGTAGGAGGGATATTGCTGTCTGATCTTTTCAAGTACAGGACGGCCCTGTTCAAATTCTCCGAGCGAGGCGCAATGCATCCAGACAATATGGGATTGACCTTGTAGGGCCGTATTCAATCGTTCAAAAATGTCTTTTCGGCCTTCTATCCAGAGCCCGGCCTTTTTATTGAAAAATGCTGCGATGCGTACGCCTATACTGAAGAGAAAAAGGAAAATATTGTAGAAGATCAGCTTCAATCGGTCGGTTTTTTATCGTTTTGAGTATGGTCTTATCCATTTTCCAAAGACTTTCCCTTCTGAAATCAAAATACCCAAAAAGGGCGCTTCAGCGGAAATTGCGTGATCTAAGTTGTTATCGGTCAACGGACAACCATCAACGGACAACCATTCGCTCATCCAATTCCGGCAAATGTAAAGTCAAACTGTGAAACATCCCGTATTTTACTATTTTTGCGGCACTTTGTGACGAGGTGCGGAGCTGAGTGGTTGCGAACTGGCAAAGTGAACTTGTTATTGTACCCTCCAAAGACTTATTTATGCGGCCTATCCAAATGGTTGATACCCAGACTCAGTATCAAAAAATCAAAACAGAAGTAGACAAGGCGGTTTTGCAGGTAATGGAAAGTTCAGCTTTCATCAATGGGAAGCCGGTGCAGGATTTTTGCAGTAATCTGTCTGCCTATATGGGCGTGAAGCACACGATCCCCTGTGCGAATGGCACTGATGCATTGCAAATCGCCATGATGGCACTGGATCTTCAGCCGGGTGATGAGGTGATCACTCCTTCGTTCACGTATATCGCCACTACGGAAGTGATCGCGCTATTAAGATTGAAACCTGTTTTTGTTGAAGTGGATCCTAAAACCTTCTGCATGGATCCGGCTGCGCTTGAAAAGGCGATCACGCCTAAAACGAAAGCCATCGTGCCGGTTCATTTGTATGGTCATGTGGCGCCGATGGAAGAGATCATGAAGATCGCTGAAAAGCATAAGTTATGGGTGATTGAAGACAATGCGCAGGCGATCGGTAGTAATTATACGTTCAGTGACGGAAAAACGCAAAAGGCCGGATCGATCGGTCATATCGGCTGCACTTCCTTCTATCCTTCAAAAAATTTGGGCGCTTTCGGGGATGGCGGTGCAATATTTACTAACGATGACGCGTTGGCAGATCGGATGAAAATGGTTGCAAATCACGGCCAAAGCCGGAGGTACTATCACGATGTGGTAGGATGCAACAGTCGCCTGGATACCATCCAGGCTGCCATCCTGGATATCAAGCTGAAACACCTGGACGAATATATCGGCGCCAGGCGATCAGCTGCAGATTTCTATGACAATGCATTGTCGGGCCATTCAGTGGTAACCACCCCATTCAGGGCATCCTACTCCCGGCATGTGTTTCACCAGTATACGATATTGCTTGATAATGGAAAGCCTGATGTGGCGGCATTCAGAGACGGGCTTAACACGTTCCTGGCGGGGCATAAAATCCCATCCATGATCTATTATCCTGTACCGGGACATAAGCAGAAGATGTTCGAGCAATTCAATGTTGCTTCGCAGTTGCTGCCTGTCACAGACTGGCTGACGGAGCGGGTGATCTCATTGCCAATGCACACAGAGCTGGATGAAGAGCAGCTAACATTTATCAGCAGTAAAGTGCTGGAGTATTTGAATAATTAACAACCTTAACCAATAATCAACACGCATTCATGAAAATCGCTGTAGTAGGAACCGGATACGTTGGTCTAGTAACCGGAACCTGTTTTGCTGAAACCGGCAATACCGTAACCTGCGTAGACATTGACAGTACAAAAGTCAACAAACTAACAAACGGGGAGATCACCATCTATGAACCGGGTCTTGAGAAACTTTTTTTGAGAAACCTCAAGGAAGATCGTCTTCATTTTACCACTGATCTGGCGGCCGGAATTAAAGACGCTTCGATCATTTTCCTTGCTCTTCCTACGCCTCCCGGGGAAGATGGGTCCGCTGACCTGAAATATATACTCGGTGTAGCAAGCCAGTTGGGTACTTTGCTGAAGACAGATGATTACAAGGTGATCATTGACAAGAGTACCGTTCCGGTTGGTACGGCAGAAAAAGTAAATGCTGCGATACTGGAGAGTGCAAAGAAAGCAGGTGTTAACCTGACAGGAGCTTTTGATGTTGTGTCAAACCCGGAATTCCTCAGAGAAGGAGTTGCCGTTGATGACTTCATGAAACCTGACCGGGTTGTGATCGGAACAAGTTCCGAAAAAGCTAAAAAGCTGATGGGTGATCTGTATGCTCCATTTGTACGTCAGGGTAATCCAGTGATCTTTATGGATGAGCGTTCTGCGGAGTTAACTAAATATGCAGCAAACTCATTCCTGGCAACGAAGATCTCTTTCATGAATGAAGTTGCCCGCCTTTGCGAATTACTGGGTGCTGATGTGGACATGGTCCGCCGCGGTGTTGGCAGTGATGATCGTATTGGCAAGCGCTTCCTGTTCCCCGGTATCGGATATGGCGGAAGCTGTTTTCCTAAAGATGTTCAGGCGCTCGTAAAATCTTCCAACGAAGTGAAATACGATTTCAAGATCCTGAATGCAGTAATGGAAGTGAACGAAACGCAGAAACTTCACCTGTTCCCAAAGATCAAGAATTACTTCAAAGGAGACCTCAAAGGCAAGCACTTTGCGCTGTGGGGACTCGCTTTCAAACCTAATACAGATGATATCCGTGAAGCACCGGCATTGTACATGATCGATGCGCTGACTGCTGAAGGAGCCACTGTAACAGCGTTTGATCCTGAAGCAATGAACAATGTGAAGAAAACCATTGGCGACAAGATCACTTATGCAGAGAACCAGTATGCAGCTTTGCAGGGTGCAGATGCGTTGATCATCGCGACGGAATGGAATGAGTTCAGAACTCCTGACTTCCTGAAGATCGTATCAACATTAAAGAACAAAACAATTTTCGACGGCCGTAATCTCTTTGAAGTGTCTGCGATCCGTGAACTCGGATTTCACTATGAGAGCATAGGCAGAGCTCCTTCGATCATTAAATAACTAATTGCGATATATGTCAAAAAGAGTACTCGTTACCGGTGCGGCAGGATTTCTTGGGTCACACCTTTGCGACCGTTTTATCAAAGAAGGACATTCTGTGATTGCGATGGATAACCTGATCACGGGAGACCTGCGCAATATTGAACATCTGTTCAAACTGCCTCAGTTTGAGTTTTATCATCATGATGTAACCAAGTTCATTCATATACCAGGTCAGCTGGATTATATCATGCACTTCGCGTCACCAGCAAGCCCGATCGACTATCTTAAAATACCGATCCAGACATTGAAAGTTGGGGCGATGGGGACACACAACTGCCTGGGTCTGGCGAAAGCAAAAGGGGCGCGTATCCTGGTAGCTTCTACAAGTGAGGTCTATGGCGATCCATTGGTGCATCCGCAAACAGAGGAGTACTGGGGTAATGTAAATCCCGTGGGTCCGCGTGGCGTGTATGATGAAGCTAAGCGGTACATGGAATCTATCACTATGGCCTATAACAGCTTCCATGGAGTAGAAACAAGGATCGTCAGGATCTTTAATACTTATGGGCCGAGAATGCGATTGAATGACGGTCGTGCACTACCTGCGTTCATCGGTCAGGCTCTCCGCGGAGAAGACATGACCGTATTTGGTGATGGGTCGCAAACACGCAGCTTCTGCTATGTTGATGATCTTGTTGAAGGAATTTACCGTCTTCTGCTGAGCGATTATAAATTGCCGGTGAACATTGGTAACCCGAACGAGATTTCTCTGAAAGATTTTGCAGAAGAGATCCTTGCGCTGACTGGTGATAAAGTGAAGATCGCTTACAAACCATTGCCTGTTGATGATCCCAAGCAAAGAAAGCCGGATATCTCCAAGGCAAAAAGTATACTTAACTGGGAGCCGAAAGTGAGCAGAAGTGAAGGTTTGAAGATCACGTATGATTATTTCAAATCTTTACCGGAAGAGGAATGGAAAAAGCAACCTAAAGAGTTTGTGAGCAACAAATAAACGGTCACTGAAATTAGGATAACTGAAGTTAAAACCGCAGAGAAAGAACGCAGCAGACAGGATCTTGCGTAATACTTTCTCTGCGGTTTATATTATACCGCACAAAACGAATTAGCCAGCCAACCGATTATTATGCTTCAGGAATTAATAGATAAAAAGAAAAAACTTGCAGTGATAGGGCTGGGATATGTAGGTCTGCCCATTGCTCTGGAACTTGCGCGGAAGGTTTCCGTCATTGGATTCGATATCAACTCCAACCGGGTTGCGCTTATGAAGCAGGGGATAGACCCCAGCAATGAGTTGGAAAAAGAGGCGTTCGATGGCTGCGATATTACTTTCACAGATTCCCTGGAAGTATTGAAAGAAGCTTCATTTTACATTGCCGCCGTCCCTACTCCGGTTGATGAGCATAAAGTGCCTGATCTGACGCCCGTACTTCGTGCGTCTGAGACAATTGGCAAAGTGATCAGTAAGGGCGATTACGTTGTATTCGAATCAACGGTATATCCGGGATGTACAGAAGAAGATTGTCTTCCGGTGATTGAGAAGCTGTCCGGGTTGAAAAACATAAAAGATTTTAAACTAGGTTACTCACCGGAGAGGATCAATCCCGGCGATAAAAATCATACACTTTCTTCCATTGTAAAAGTTGTTTCTGGTTGTGATCAGGAGTCTCTTGATGTGATTGCGGGAGTCTATGAATTGGTGGTGAAAGCCGGAATTCATAAAGCTTCATCCATCAAAGTAGCGGAAGCTGCCAAGATCATTGAGAATACTCAGCGGGATCTGAACATTGCATTGATGAATGAGCTTTCGATCATCTTCAATAAAATGGGGATCAACACTTTTGAAGTACTGGAAGCAGCAGGTACAAAGTGGAACTTTCTGAAATTCCAGCCGGGCCTTGTCGGGGGGCATTGCATCGGAGTTGATCCATACTATCTCACCCATAAAGCCAATGAACTTGGATATAAGTCACAAGTGATACTGGCAGGCCGCACCATCAATGATGATATGGCTAATTATGTTGCTAAAAATGTTGTTCAGCATCTCATCAAAACCGTCGGTAATGTAAAAGATGCAAAAGTGCTGGTAAAAGGTGCTACATTCAAAGAGAACGTGAGTGATATCCGTAACTCGAAAGTAGCAGATGTGGTGAAAGCATTAAAAGCATTTTATGTGAATGTGGATGTAGAAGACCCTTATGCTGATTCAGATGAATTGTATCATGAATACGGTTTCAGACTGGCGGAAAAAACAGGATCATCTTATGATGCGGTCATCGTAACCGTCCCTCATGCGTCGTATCTCTCACTTGGGGAAGACTATTTTTCCGGCATCACGAAAGAAGATGCAATGATCGCTGACCTGAAAGGTATTTTCAGAAATAAAATTACTAACAGAACTTATTGGAGCTTATAATCTATGCCGTTTATTGAAACAGGAATTTCCGGGTTGCTGGTCTTCGAACCGAAGGTGTTTGAAGATAGCCGGGGTTACTTCTTTGAAGCCTACAATGCAGACACGTTTTCTGCCCAGGGTATTGAATACAGATTTGTCCAGGATAATCAGTCGTCATCCAGCTATGGTGTGATCCGCGGTCTGCATTTTCAATTGTTGCCCCATGCGCAAACCAAACTTGTGCGGGTGCTGAGTGGCACGATACTGGACGTTGCTGTTGATATCAGAACAGGCTCTCCCACTTATGGGAAAGTGTTTTCAATAGAGCTTTCAGGTGAAAACAAAAAACAGTTGCTTATACCGCAGGGATTTGCTCATGGATTTTCTGTATTAAGCGAAAGGGCTGAAGTGTTTTATAAATGTGATTCGCTTTATAACAAGGAAAGTGACGGAGGCGTATTTTATGGCGATCCGGCATTGAACATCGACTGGAAGATACCTTCAGATAAGGCTATCGTTTCTGAAAAAGATCAAAAGCAGCCTAATCTCGCTGATTGCAAGCATAACTTCACATTTTAGCCAACATGGTAGTAAAGCAAAAGATTCTCGTAACGGGTGCTAATGGTCAGCTTGGTAAAGAGCTTCAGACGCTCAGCGATGAGTTTGCTGTGTTTGATTTTATCTTTCTCACGAGAGAAGATCTGGCTATTGATGATGCTGCTTCAGTAAATACAATTTTTGATAAGCATGCTCCGCAATATTGTATCAATTGCGCCGCTTATACTGCTGTTGATAAGGCCGAAACAGACCGTGATAATGCTTTTGCTGTGAATGGTACGGGTCCTGGAAATCTTGCTGCGGCGAGTAGAAAGTATAACACGCGGTTCGTACATATTTCGACTGATTACGTTTTTGATGGTCAGGCCACAGTCCCCTATCCGGCAGATGCTCCGACGGATCCGCAAGGTGTATATGGTGCATCAAAATTAGCCGGAGAAGAGAGCGCTGTCGAAAATAATGATCAGTCCGTGATCATCCGGACTTCCTGGGTGTATTCGGAGTTTGGTAAGAATTTCGTTAAGACGATGTTGCGGTTGATGAGCGAGAAGCCTGAGATCAGTGTGGTCAGTGATCAGGTAGGGTCGCCAACGTATGCGGCTGATCTGGCAAAAGCCATTCTGCAGATCATATCTTCAGGAAACTGGTATCCGGGAATCTATCATTACAGCAATGCCGGAGTGATCAGCTGGTTTCAATTCGCGGAGGCGATAAAAGAGATTTCCGGAAGTAATTGCGTGGTGAAACCGATACCAAGCAGTGCGTATCCGACTCCCGCGAAAAGGCCATCGTATTCTGCAATGGATCTTTCAAAGATCAATACAAAGTATGCAATCGAACCTCCCGGCTGGAAAGAAAGCCTGAAGGTCTGCATAGGCAGGTTGTCCTAATAATGTTTTGGAAGAATAGTTGAACGCCCATTTATGGGCGTTTTTTAGTTTTGCGAGCACCGCTTGGCGCTCGTGTCTCTTTTAGTATCTTTCAGTACATGAAAATTACACGATTGATTGCTGCGTTGATCTGTCTTGCGCCAGTGTTGTCTTATACACAAGAAGCCACATCGGTATGGCATGGTATCCAGCGAAAAATACATTATGTGCCTGATCATGGGGATTTTCTTTGCGTTGATCCGCAGCGAAGGTTTAATCGTGCATTGTATGGAAGCAATACGGCCTTTCGTGTGGAAGCGGGCGATCTCCCCGAGTTTGCTTTGTATCTGCCGGGAATGGGTGGTAATCTCAAATTCGGGCTGATCAGCGGGGACAGGAGTAAATGGCTGATCAATGCCAATAAAATAGAAACGAGGTATCGCCCGGGATCAATGATCTATTCAATCAGTGATCCATTGCTAGGGAAAGGAAAGATCGGATTAACCGTACTTCCTTTATTTGACAGGGAGGCTGTTATTGTGAAACTGGAAACAACTGGTATTCCGGACGGTGTGACATTACTTACCGCGTTTGGTGGCGTGACCGGGCGCAAGTTTTCCCGGGATGGAGATATCGGTGCAGACCCTGAGTCTTCTTTTGACCTGAAACCTGCATACTGTAACAATATATTCGCCATTCAGTCAAACAAGTTCTCTGCAACGTATGGTGTCAGGATGAATGATTCAGTAGGCCAGAAAGCCGCTCCGAAGTCTGTTCACGGATTATTTCCAACCCATGCGGTTTTTGCATTGAACGATCCCGGCAGGCAGGTCTCTCCATCTTCCCTTCAGCCATCTGTACGCATCGACAGTTCCTTTCTTTCTTCAACTATCGTATTGAAGAGCGATAGCGTTTACTATTTCTTTCTACAGCATCTGGATGCGATCACTGATAGTTATTCTCAACTACCAGGATTATTTGTAAAAGCTGAGTCGGAAAGGCGCAGGATGTCAGAGCGGGTTCGCATCGACACTCCTGACCCCTTCATCAATACACTCGGTGGCGCGCTGAGTATGGCCGCTGATGCGATCTGGGAATCTCCGTCCTACATGCATGGCGCGGTAGCCTGGCGCATGCGGCTGAACGGCTGGCGTGGTGCTTATGTAGCCGATGCGCTGGGATGGCATGATCGCGCCAAACTGCATTTTAACAGCTATGCACTTTCCCAGGTAACGAAGCCTTTATCTGGCCCGGTGGTAATGGATACAGCGCTGCATCTTGCGAGGGGATTGGAAAAGATGGGGACGTCTATGTTCAGCAATGGATACATCAGCAGAAACCCTAACGGTGATCTTCGGCCGCATCACTATGATATGAATCTTGTATTCACAGATCAATTACTGAATCATCTTCAATGGACGGGAGATACAGCATACGCGCGTAAAATGTGGCCTTTGCTGGAACGTCATCTTGCGTGGGAAAAAAGAAACTTCGATGCAGATGGAGATGGGCTGTATGATGCATATGCTGCCATCTGGGCGAGTGATGCACTTCAATACAGTGGTGGGGGCGTTACTCATAGTTCGGCATACAATTATAAAGCGAACAGGATGGCGGCAGAAATTGCCAGGATCCTGAAAATAGATGGTGCCATATATGAAGCAGAGGCCCAAAAGATATTGCAGGTAATGCACTCAAAATTATGGGTTGCCGACCGGAAGGTATTTGCGGAATACAAGGATCTGCTTGGTGGGCAATTACTGCATCCCTCACCGGGTTTATGGACGATCTATCATACGATAGATTCAAAAGTCGGGGATCCAATGATCCAGCGCCAACTGCTTCATTACATTGATCAGCATATTCCGCATATCCCGGTCCGGGCAAATGGATTAAACGACACGACCCTGTTTACGCTTGCTACAAGTAACTGGCAACCGTACACATGGTCGCTAAATAACGTTGCATTGGCAGAACTGATGCATACATCTCTTGCTTACTGGCAGGGAGGGAACAGTGAAAAAGCATTTGCATTGTGGAAGTCTTCCCTGGTTGAAAGCATGTACCTGGGTGCCAGTCCCGGAAATTTTCAACAGCTTTCTTTTTATGATGCGATGAGGGGAGAGTTATACCGTGACTTTGCAGATCCGGTCGCAATGACGGCAAGAAGCCTTGTGGAAGGATTGTTTGGCGTGAATCCTGACGCGCTACATGATACGCTCGTTGTTTCACCCGGATTGCCTGAAGATTGGAAAAATGCGCTTATTGAAACTCCGGATATTTCGTTCAGTATAAACCGCACAGTGGGAAAGGATGAATATTATATCCGGCCGGATTTTCCCCGAAAGATGAATTTGTCCCTGCGGTTGAGTACGGGAAGAAAACTGGTTGCCAAAGTTGAAGTGAATGGCAGGCAGGTGAAATGGTCCTATGATGCAAAAGCGATCGGGTCACCGGTCGTGATAATCAACCTTCCGCAAAATGTGGAGTACAAGATAAATGTTACCTGGAAAAAAAATCGTGTACCAGTGATCAATACTGATCAGCCGTTCTACCTGGAAGGAGATACGATAAAATTGTATGCTGGCAACAGATCCGCTGACATCGGCGGACAAGGGCCCGGATCTGAAAATCTGACAATAATCAACAGGAATAGTTTAAAGATCAAGGCAGCGGCTGATGGACAAAATGAAATTTTCATTAAAATGAAGCGTGAAGATGCGGAGTACTTTGAACCGGTGAAATTCTTTGTAGCGAAACCGCTATCCATCAGCGCCGGGAGGCGTGACTCCGTAATTGAAGTGAGATTATGGCGCTATGGAAAGGGAGTCGTGAACGGGCAGCTTTTTATAAATGGACAACCCGGAGATCCTGTTCAGCTTGATCCGCACCAATCGGAAGTTTCATTCCGTTATCCATTATCGAAATTTAAAAGCGGATCTAATCTGATCAGATTTACCAGTGATAAAGTTTCGGTTGAAACTATAATCCAGTGTTGGGAGAATAAAGCGACAAATGTTTCATTTGAAAAAATAGACATAGCCGCTGTGCACAATGACCGGGTGACCAACATTTTCAGGCATCAGTATCTATCTCCGCGTCCTGCTGTGACGACCCTTCAGTTGCCGGTACAGGGAATAGGCAATTGGGCTTATCCGATGATACAACCGGAGATCAGTGATTCAGGTTTGAGGAAATTGTCCGCTGTGTCCGGTGAGATCTTATTACCCCAGGGAATTCCTTTTTCCTACCAGGCTGACACGAACCGACATAATATCTCGTTTGTGTCTACCTGGGATAATTTTCCGGATTCAGCCACTATACCATTAAAGGGAAAAGCTAAACAGGCTTATTTGCTGATGGCTGGAACTACCAACCCCATGCAAAGCCAGATGTTAAATGGAACAGTTCAAGTCAGGTACACTGATGGCACCACCTCCACGCTGTTCTTAAAAAATCCGGAGAACTGGTGGCCGATCGAACAGGATCTTTTTAATGATGATTTTGCGTTCAGGACTAATGCTCCCGTTCCGCTCAGGGTTCACCTGAAAACAGGGGTGATCACGGATTCATTTGCGAACTACACTTCGATCAAAGGATTTACAAACAGGGCTGTAGATGGTGGAGCCGCAACCGTTCTTGACCTTCCGTTGGATGACAGCAGGGAGTTGAAAAGTATTACCATCAAAGCTGTTGCAAAAGATGTGCTCATCGGTTTGATCGCACTGACCTTGCAACGTCACTAAGTATAACCGGAAGAAAAACGGTTATGTTCAGAGAGTCAGGATGCCACAGGACAGGCAGGCTTTCAGGGCGTTGTATTTTGTCCATTAATTTTCTTGCTTGTTATGAATGTATTCAATAAATGCCTCTTCACTTTATTGATCCTGTTCACTTCTTTTTATTCGTTTTCCCAAAGGCGAATGGAGTTCCTCGACAGGGGAGTGGTGGCTGTACGAAATATGAATGGCCAGGTCTTCGTTAGCTGGAGACTTTCAGGAACTGAATCTTCCACACTGAGCTTTGATGTTTATCGTGCTAAAGCAAATGGAGATCCGCAAAAACTTAACAAAGACAGGATCAAGGCTGTTACAGGTTTTAGTTATGATGAACCCGATACGATCAGCCAGCTCGCTTTCTTTGTAAAAGTATTTGACAGGGGGAGGGAAATTGAGACCAGCCGGAGTTTTGTGTTGCAGCCTGGCAATAAACCTTATTTTTCTATTCCGTTAAAAACTCCTGCCGGATATGCGCCGAATGATGCGAGCGTTGGAGACCTGGATGGAGACGGACAATATGAGATCATATTACACCAGGCAGGCAAAGGCAAGGATAACAGCCAGTCTGGTTTTACTGACCCTCCGGTATTGCAGGCTTACCGGATGGATGGAACTTTATTGTGGGCCATCAATCTTGGCAAAAATATCCGTGAAGGAGCGCACTATACACAATTCATGGTATATGATCTCGATGGTGATGGACGTGCTGAAGTAGCAATGAAGACAGGTGACGGAACGATTGATGGCAAGGGAAACGTTATCGGAGATTCTACAAAAGACTGGCGAAATAATAACGGGTATATTCTTTCAGGTCCGGAATATCTTACCGTGTTTGATGGGTTGACCGGGGAGGCTTTACATACCATCGCATATATTCCCCCAAGATCTGATTCGTCATTAACACCAACGACAGAACAATTGAAAGAGGTTTGGGGGGATGGTTACGGGAATCGCATGGATCGCTTTCTTGCGGCCATCGCCTACCTGGATGGGAAAACACCCAGCCTGGTCATGACCCGGGGGTACTATACAAGATCGATCCTGGCTGCCTTTAATTTCCGGAATAAAAAGCTGCAGCATCTGTGGACATTCGACAGCGATAATCCTGCAACAAACAGAGCGTTCCGTGGCCAGGGAAATCATAATCTTACCATTGCGGATGTGGATGAAGATGGAAAAGATGAAATTGTATTCGGAGCAATGACGATCGATGATAATGGGAAAGGCCTTTATACAACAGGCCTCGGTCATGGTGATGCGCTGCATGTGTCCGACCTTGATCCTTCGAGGCCGGGGTTGGAGGTCTTCGACATACAGGAACGATTTGATGATGCGGGCGCAAATTTTCGTGACGCACGTTCAGGAGAGGTGATCTGGAAGAAGGCATCTGTAAAAGCAGGAGAGGATGGCGAAGGTCCGGGCCGGGGACTCGCCCTTGACATAGATCCCCGATATCCCGGTTATGAATGCTGGGTTGCTGGCGCGGGCATCACCGGTCTTTTTGATTGCAAGGGTAATAAGATCGGAGAGAAGACGCCCGCCTGCAATATGGGGATCTTCTGGGATGGAGATGTGTTAAGTGAAATCCTGAACGGCACCCACGTCGAGAAATGGAATTACCAGGAAGAAAAAATAACGAAGCTTCTCGATGCGGCTGATTTTAATTGTGTGAGCAATAATGGTACAAAGGCAAACCCGGTACTTTCGGCCGATATAATTGGCGACTGGCGCGAAGAAGTGATCTATCGTTCCTCAGACAATAAAGAATTACGGATCTTTTCAACGAGCATTCCAACAGATAAAAAGTTCTATACACTGATGCATGATCCGCAATACCGTCTCAGCATCGCCTGGCAGAATGTTGCATATAATCAACCGCCGCATACAGGTTTCTTTTTTGGAGAAGGGATGAAGAGTCCACCGGTGCCATTTATTTCAATAATAAAGCCTGTAATTTCAAAAGATAAAAAAGTGAAATGATGAATAGATTATTTGCCTGTTTAGCAGCAGCATTGCTGATCTGCTGTTCCTTTGCAATGCTGACAAATGACAAGCCTGTCTTTTATATCATAGGAGATTCCACCGTAAGAAATGGTGATGGCAGTGGAAAAAATCAACAATGGGGCTGGGGGAGTTTTATTGCCGGGTATTTTGATACGACAAAGCTTTCTGTAAGTAACCAGGCTATCGGTGGCCGAAGCAGCAGGACTTTTATTACCGAAGGCCGGTGGGAACGGATCACTGCTGTATTGAAGAAGGGCGATTATGTGATCATGCAGTTCGGACATAACGATGCAGGTCCGCTGGATGATACAGCCCGTGCCCGTGGTACTATCCAGGGAATTGGCGAAGAGTCAAAAGATATTTATAATCCGATCACCAGGAAAGATGAGACAGTGCATACATATGGGTGGTATATGCGCAAATACATTCATGAAGCAAAAGCGAAAGGGGCAATTCCTATAGTGTGTTCTCCTGTTCCGCGTGATAACTGGAAAGAAGGTAAAGTAAGCCGCTCAACAGACGGCTATGCAAAGTGGGCGAAGGAAGTTGCGAAAGAAGAACAGTGTTTATTCATTGATCTGAATGATATCATTGCAACTGAGTATGAATTGCTGGGAGCCGAAAAAGTGAAAGCTTTTTTTCCGGCAGATCATACACATACTGACAAAGCCGGTGCTGAGCTGAACGCTTCGATCGTGATCAGGGAACTAAAGAAAATTCCTTCGCTGCCGCTGCTCAACTTTATTAAATAGGAGTATGGAGAAGTAAGAACGGTTTTTAAGTCACAGGCTTCCTGCTAGTGAATGTTTGCATCTTTCCTGTATTCACCCGGGCTCATTCCCATGTATTTTTTGAAAACAGTGGAGAAGTACTGTTGGTTTTGAAAGCCTGTTTCAAATGCGATGTCTGCTATGGATCTATCAGGCTTGCTTAGCCATTCGCAGGCTGTACGGATCTTATATTTTAGTACATAGTCAAGCGGTGTAGTCCCGGTTTCTTCTTTGAACCAGGCTTTGAACCTTGAAAGGGAGAGACCAACAAGTTTAGCCACTTCATCCAGTACGACGGGTTCGTCTATCTTTTCTTTAATGAAGGAGTCTATTTTTTCCATTCGCCCTGTTTGTCTTGATAATACAGGTGTGCGCGCTGCGGAAATGACTTCAAGCAGGAATGAAGCAATGGAATGACGAAGTTCGATTTGCCGCAATGCGGTTTTAGCGGATTTATGTACGCGGAAGATCTCTTCGAGTAAAAGCCGGAGATGATTGTTGCCCCGAAAATGTCTGGGTAAGTTTAGCAGCCTTTTATGCCATTCCGACGCCAGGGTAAGATCATATTGCAGGAACGATTGTTTTGTTTTTCCGGTTGGAATGCGGATCATCATCCAGTATAGCTCACCTTTCTCTTCGGGATATTTTCCTGTGCTATGTACTTCTCCGGGGAAGGTTACAAAAAGATCGCCTCCTTTAATCTTGTAAAGAGTACCGTTCACTTCATAGATCTGTTCACCTTTACTGCAGTAACATATCTCAAGCGTTTGTCTGTGTGAGTGTGGTGGCAGTTCTTCGTGAGCCTGTTTGTAATTGTATTTACCAAGTAGCATAATATCATTCCAGCCTGATCTGCGGAAGTCGATGATATCTCTTTCGACGGGTTGTTTTTTTTTCATTGAGTTCTCGTTGTATAAGATAGTACTGGTGTATAATATTGAAAGATTTCCTGAAGATACAATACTAGTTTTGAAAAGAATCAAAATCACTCGTATGAACATCACCGAAGAGCAGGTCGACTTTTTCAATCGTAATGGCTATGTGGTAGTGGATAATATTTTGTCAGCTGAAGATATCAGTTATTATCGCTCGGTATATGAGGAGTTCCTGGAGAATAAGATCGATGCGGGGAGGTTCCGTTCTGATCTTGGCGGTTTTGTGGAAGGAGATAAGCCGGTGCCAAAGGAGAGGATCACGCAGATCATGTTGCCTTCGAGGCTGATGCCTTCATTGCTTGAAAAAGCCTTGCATAGGGAAACGAGGCAGATTGCTAAACAGTTGCTTGGCAATGATATGGAGCTGGATTTTGATATGCTGATCGATAAGGCTCCTCATTCAGTAACGCCTACGCCCTGGCACCAGGATTGCGCTTACTGGATCAGTATGCCAGATGTGCGGGCTGCCAGTTGCTGGGTTGCGCTGGATGATGCCATTAAAGACAACGGCTGTATGTGGTACGTACCCGGTTCTCACCTTCTTCCTGTCAGGGCGCACCGTCCGGCGGGAAAAGGTGGTGGCGCACTGGAGTGTGATGCGCAGGAATCTGAAGGTGTTGCGATAGAAATAAAGGCCGGATCCTGCGTCTGGCATCATGGAGGGACGCTTCATTATAGCAGGGGAAACAGTACTGATCTGAGGCGCCGGGCTTTCATCAACAATTTCCGCCCTGAGGAAATGATCCGGTTTGAAAGAGACCGAGGATTTGATCATACGGGAGACAGAGATGTAAGGAATACCGATGCGAAGAACTAATGGTAAATATTTATTTCCGGCCAACCCAAGCCATACTATATAAAGGTTTACAGGCTGAATCTATGAAGTGCCTGAATAATTCAATAGATTTGTTTACTAGCATTTAAACCTTTATGAAGAAAAGTACTGATAAATCGGCTGCGGGCGTTAAAGAAATAGCCCGGCTGGCCAAAGTATCCATAGCGACGGTAGACAGGGTGATACATAACAGGGAAGGCGTTTCTGAGAAAACAAAAAATAAGATACAGGCCATTATTCAGAAGCTGAACTATCAGCCGAACGTATTGGCAAGACGATTGGCATTGGCCTCACGGGGAACCATACGGCTTGCTGTGTTGCTTCCTAATATTTCTGGCGAAACAGAATTCTGGCAGGCCCCACTTGATGGGATCAATCAGGCCGAAGCCGAAATAAAACAATACGGAATCGAAATAGAACGATATTTTTTTGATCAGAATGATGAAAGTTCGTTTGACAAACAGGTGAAGAAGATCATTCGTCAAAAGCCAGACGGGATTTTGTTTACACCCATCTTTCCTGAAGAGTCATTGGTGCTCACGGAGGATTGTAAAAAGAAAGGAATTCCGTATGTGATGATCAACTCTGATATTCCAGGTTATGACTCTTTATGTTACATCGGTGCAGAGATCTTTCATAGCGGATATCTTGCTGCCCAACTGGTTAATTACTGCGTTGCAAAAACACAGAAAGTACTGGTGGTAAAGATTGCCCGCGAGATCGATAATAACTACGCTATTCTCAGGAAGGAGGATGGGTTCAGAGCATATTTCTCTGATAACAAAATTCAGAATAAGATCCTGACACTGGACTCGAAGCAGACCGACTATGCAGCAGTAGCAAAAAAACTTGATCAACTGATAAAAAAAGAAAATGATATAGGAGCAATATTTGTGACCAACTCAAGGGTATCAGTTGTGGCAAAATATCTCCGTAAGGCCGGGTTAGAAAATGTTCTTTTATTGGGGTATGATTTCACAAAAGACAATGTGGAATTTCTTAAAGACGGATCAATTGATTTTCTGATCTGCGAAAAACCACAAGAGCAGGGATATCGTGGAGTAATGACGTTATTTCAGCACCTTGTTTATTCCAATACTATAGAGAAAAATTACCTTATGCCTATTGATATCATCACAAAAGAAAATTACCAGTTTTACCGCAATTGAGATTGTTCCGGAGAAATGTTGGGATTGCGGTTGAAACAGAAAACTAATTTAAAGGTTCATGATTCAACGGCAATACCTGCAGCCATTCTGTAAAATGGCAAAACGATCTGCTTTCTTTCTCCTGTTTTGTGCAACCAGCATGAGTGCTGTTGTAGCACAAACCATTCCCATTAAAAAAGAATATGCGCAAACGCTGCTCAAGCTGTCTGATGCCCTGTTGAAAAGGCAAATGACAGACAGTGCGGATCGTAACTTTGGCGGTATAGCATGCGCGCATTGTAATGTATGGCACACCCGTGCCGCGGAAACTGTTTATCCGTTTACAACTGCATATATCATTACCAAAGAAGAACGTTACAAACAGGCTGCGCTGAACGCGGCCCATTGGCTGTTCCGCCAGCAGGAATCAAACGGTAGCTGGAAAGAAACCCCGGAAGAATGGACCGGTACAACCACTGATCAGCTATTGATGTTACTGTTGTCTTACGAAAAACTTTCGCACCAGTTTTCTTCCGCCGAAAAGCAAAAATGGGTAAACGTGATGCAGCGTGCAGCAGCCTACCTGGATAGCGTTATGCGCCCGGAGTTTGCCAGTATCAACTATGTTGCCACCACTACGGCAACACTGGCAAAAGCCGGTATCATTTTGTCCAAACCAGCTTTCACCCTCAAAGCCCATCAACTGGCACGAAGAACGATCAGTAAGATAGACGAGGACGGTTTTCTGAATGGGGAAGGAGGGAAAAGCCATGGCAACAAGATGGGTGTTGATCTTGCATACAATATGGAAATGTCTCTGTGGGGATTGGCGCTGTAT
This sequence comes from Terrimonas ginsenosidimutans, assembly GCF_022012415.1. Taxonomy (GTDB): domain Bacteria; phylum Bacteroidota; class Bacteroidia; order Chitinophagales; family Chitinophagaceae; genus Terrimonas_A; species Terrimonas_A ginsenosidimutans. The sequence goes on along the minus strand of NZ_JAKLTR010000010.1, from coordinate 207,773 downwards.
GCAAAGCTTACTAAAGATGAATTGGTATATGGGAAAGTCAAATTTGCGCTGAAAAATCATTTATACTTTATCTATCCGGATGGTTCGCTTGACGCATCATGGGGCATCCGGTCAAATAAATGGACCGGGTACGGCAGTGCAACTTCGGATGGGTGCCAGGTATTGTTCAGTTTACTTGCAGACGAAGATCCGAGATATGCCACTGCCGCTTATCTTAACCTCCAGTTCCTCCGGAAGAATTTTACAGGTGATCTTCTTGGATATGGACCGCAGTATGCTGAGGTTTATAACAAACCACCCTGTATCTATCCGAGTTTTGCGAAAGCGAAAAACCTGGCAATGGCGTATATGTTTGAAACAAGGGAAGTTCGTTCGCTGCATCCAATACCATCCCAGCAGGAAAGATGGTTAAAGCATTTTCCCACACTTGACGTAGTGGAAGTAAGAACAAAGAATTTCATGGCAACGATAACAGCTTACCGGTATAAAGATCAGTTGGCCGGTTCGAAAGGGAAGTATATGTTTCGCCCTGACGGAGGAACGATCAGTCATTTATGGGCAAAGGGACATGGATTTCTTCAGGCTTCAAGTCCGACGATCTACACCAGGCCGGAACCCATGAGTTTTCCGGAAGCACCCGGAGTCAGACCTCTTACATCACGAATCGAGTATGAGGATACGGCGGGTTACTTTACAAACCTCTTTGAATTTGATGCGCGACTACGTATAGACTCCGTTAGTGGCAGGCAATACAGTATTGATGCGGCAGGAGAACTAAAGGATAAGAATTGGCTCACCGGTGGAGTGGGGTATCGGATGAATTATGTATTTACTGATACATCCATTCAAAAAACTGTTCAACTCATCTATCACGACGCATGGCCCGTGATAAAGATCATCGAACCATTTGTATTGGATGGGGGGATGAAAATAGAAACAATGGATGAAAGAACGGTGATGTTATCTGCTGGTCCGAAAAAATGGAAGTTCAGCCTGATATCGGGAAATGCGCGACTGACAGCATGTGACCAGCCTCAAAATTACTGGGCGCCATATCCCGCATTCAAGGCATGTGCCTTAGTGCTGGAAGTGCCCGCAGGTGTTGTAGATCAGGCATCTGAGCTCGTGTACCGTCTCTCGGTGATTCAATAAAGAAATGTGAAAATTTATATCGGACAGAAAAAACGTGTACGTACCCGTAAAATCCCTTATTTTCGACTTTATCATTGTTTAACGAAAGCTGTATGAGCATGCAATTGTTCCCCCCGCAGATCACCTGCGCGTATTTATATCCCATCACACTCTATGGATATCCTCCGGATATCACGCATACAGTTGCGCATATCAGGGAAATGGCGGCCATGGGTTTTCGTTCGATCGAACTTGAAGGCATCGGGCCAGCTAATATCGATTATCTTTTCAATAATCAACAGCAGATAAAGGATACGTTAGCGGAGAGCGGTTGTGAATTGCCGGTGCTATGTCTTGTTCTTCCTCAACTTGGGTCAATTGATCCCGCAAAAAGAGCAGAGAGTCTTTCTTATTTCAAAAAAGGTTGTGAGGTTGCAAATGCTCTTGGCGCAGCAGGTGTACTGGATAATGGGCCTTTGCTTCCCTTTGAATATCCTGAAAATGCTCCGATACAGCGGCATTATAACGAAGAGCTGCTGAATCATCTTCATTTACCGAAAGGGTTCAAATGGGAGAAATATGAGCGGGATCTATTTGAGACATTCGGGGAGGCCTGTGATATTGCTGCGCATTATCAGCTTGTTTATCATATGCATCCATGCGAGGGCAGCCTGATCACCACAGCTGATTCATTTCTGAACTTTGCCAATGGTGTGAGCAGGGAGAACCTGTATTTTAACATGGATACTGCCAACCAATTTTACTTCCGCGACAATCTTCCTCTTTCCGTATTGCGTGCTGCTGAAAAGATCAGCTATATTCATATATCGGATAACGGAGGAAACAGAGTGGAGCATTTAGCTGCCGGTGACGGAGAGATTGCCTGGAATAGTTTTTTTGAAGCACTGCAGGCGGTGGGATTTCGTGGAAATTTCGGACTGGATATCGGAGGTGCTGAGACCGGTATCCCCGACCTAAAAAAAGCTTACCTGGATTCTGCAGTTTGGCTGCAGGATAAACTGAAAAAATATTCTTTAAACAAGTAACAGACGAATGATGACGCGTTCCCTCACATCTTTATTTTTAACGGTTGCTGTTGTACTGATCACAAGCAGTGTCAATGCTCAGTTGTATGACGTAACTTCTTACGGAGCTATTGGCGATGGTTCAACAGACAATACCGTGGCTATTCAAAAAGCAATTGATGAATGTGCGAAGACAGGCGGAAAAGTATATTTCCCGGGAGGGAAATTCCTTACAGCGACGGTTGTATTAAAATCAAATGTGACGCTGCACGTTTCTTCCAATGCTACCGTATTGGGTCATACCGACACAAAACGATATCCCTACCAGGAATCAGGTATACATTTTTATGGGGAAGAATGGGCAAGGCAGGCCCTGATCTTTTGCAAAGGTCAGCAGAATGTTGGTATTGAAGGCAGCGGGACGATTGATGGGCAGGGTGGAAGCTTTGTTGTAAATACGATCAAGAAGCCAGATCGCTACCGCGACAGGCCTTATCTACTGTGGTTTGCCGGTTGCAAGAACGTTTCCGTAAAAGGGATCAGCCTTCGAAATTCCGCCTTCTGGATGCAGCATTATCTCGGATGTGAATTTGTGATGATCGATGGGATCAAGATCTGGAATCATTCTAACAAGAATAATGATATGATGGATATTGATGGTTGCAGAAATGTAACTATCTCTAATGTTATTGGTGATTCCGATGATGATGGGATCACTATCAAAAGTACGTCACCACTTATTTCTGAAAATATCACCATTACCAATTGCGTGATCAGCAGTCATTGCAATGGTATAAAATTCGGAACTGAATCTACAGGAGGTTTTCGTAATGTCACGGTGAGCAATTGTGTAATCAAACCGTCCGGACAAACCAGTACTATTTACGGTAAGCCAGCAGGGATGGGTGGTCTGGCTCTCGAAATAGTGGATGGCGGTATTATGGAGAATATCACTATCGATAATGTGGTGATCGATGGACCAACCGTTCCCATCTTTATTCGTCTGGGTAATCGTGCCAGAAAGTACATGACAAGTGCGGCTGCACCTGGCAAAGGAAGGGTTCGCAATATCAACCTTTCGAATATCATCGCAACAAGTGCCGATGAGATCGGCTGTTCTATCACAGGGATAGCCAGTGCGCCACTTGAAGGGATTTCGCTGAGAAATATTCGCCTGGAAACAAAGGGAGGTGACTCATTGGTTGATATATTCAAACCTGTTATAGAAAAGGAGGAGGAATATCCGGAAGGAACAATGTTTGGCAAATTGCCTTCTTATGGATTCTTTGTAAGGCACGTAAAGGATATCAAGATGTCCGATATCACCATCCGTACAACTGGTAAGGAAAGCCGTCCGGGTATTGTGGTAAATAATACACAACAGTTTTCGTTTAATGCATTGGATATACAAACGAACAACGATACCAAAACTCCGATCTATATCAGCGAAAGCAAGGATGGAAGTATAACGAATAGTCTTCAGTATTATCCGGTCCAGCAGTTCTTCATCAAAGACAAAGGATCGGTAAATATTATTGTTGATAAGCCCAGGAAATAAAATAATACGATGCGATTGCCACACCATACGAGACGCCTGTTTTTCTTTTTGTCCTTTCTTTCCTTCAGTGTGACCGCACTGGGTCAGCAAAGGGATGCACTGAGCTTGTCGCGCAGAATTGCCGATAAGGTTATTACCGACACCCGTTTTGAGTGGAAATGGGTGGCGCAGAAGGATGAATTGGGAATGCAGGTGCTGGATCTCCGTTTTCTATCTCTGGCGCCAAACAGTAATGCCCTGGCATTGCGTAGTGTTGAAGTGAAAGCAGATACAACGGTCCGGTTTGGTCTGTCTGGTTCGGGCAGGATAAAGGTTTGGGTCAACAGGCAATTATGTTTCGATAAGCACCAGGCACAAACGGCTAATCCCAAAGAAATTGCATACAATAGATTTACATTCGATCACTACTTCAGCGTTCCTTTCAAAAAAGGGCAAAACGAAATGCTGATCGAGTATACAAGGGGATCGTCTGCACCTGTTCTGTTTTTGCGCGCAGTTACGGCTGCAGGTGACCAGGAACTTTCTGTCAACTTCACTACTTCTTCATCAGCACCATGGATGTATGCCGGTCCGGTCAGGGCAACTGACGCCGCGCCATTCCCATTAATGCCTTACTACGAAAACGGTAGCCGATTTGTGAATTGGCAGTCTGCCCCGCAACGTATGTTGCCTGAACTGGTAACAGACAGCAGCGCGGCTTATCAGCGTGATCCGTATTCCGACTGGCAGTATTCGCATGGATCAATGGTATGGAGTATTCTTGCTTTGAAACAGGAAACTGGTTCGGATCAGTATCTTTCTTTTGCGAAAAAGTATTCCAGCTTTATTCTTGATCATTTAAATTATCTGCAATGGCAGTATGATTCACTGAATGCATGGAGAGGAAGTTATCATCGCATCTTCCGGAAAAGCATGCTGGATGATGCCGGTGCTCCCGCTCTTTCTTTTGCCGGATTGTATTTGCTTGAAAAGGATAGTGTGACCGGCAGGTTTCTTGAGCCTTTTACTGACTATATCTATCACGGACAGGTCCGTTTATCTGACAGTACATTTTGCCGGCCGGAGCCGGAAGAATTTACAGTATGGGCTGATGACCTCTTTATGAGCGTACCTTATTTGCTGCGTATTGCAAAAGTGACAAATGATAAGCGATACACAGAAGATGCCGTACGGCAGGCGTTACAATTCCGGAAATATCTTCTCAACGCACAGACTGGTTTGTATAAACATGGATGGTTCAGTAAAACCAATCAGCCGTCCGTTGCATATTGGGGAAGAGCCAACGGATGGGTGGCATGGGCTACGGCGGAGTTGCTAGAATGGTTACCTCCTGATCATCCTTCGTATAAAAAAGTACTGGATGCTTTTCGTCAGCATATGACCAGTCTTGTAAAATATCAATCAGATGATGGCTTCTGGCATCAGCTACTTACCAGGCCTGATTCGTATAGGGAAACTTCCTGTACGGCGATGTTCGCATTAGCTATGGCGAGAGGCGTTCGTAAAGGCTGGTTAAATAAGTCGTTCAAAAAAAACGCATTGAAAGCCTGGGAAGCTGTGGCGTCGAAAATTGATGACAGCGGAGTCGTTCATGGCATTTGCCGGGGAACAGAGATCGGCATGGATGAGCAATTCTATCTTGACAGAAAAACGATTGATAACGATCCGAGAGGGCTGGGTGCGGTAATCACTGCCGGAATCGAGATCGCTAAACTCCCATAAATCAAACGCACTGTTGAAGCAGATCATTTCAATATTTGTAGTATTTGTATTATTGTCCGCCTGCCGTCAAAAACATGCGGGACGGAATTTCCTTTTTGACATGGGCCCGGAGAATGTTGCTGTGGCGGATGGTTACACCCGGGTTGGCCCTCGTTCACTGTATGACACGTCAAAAGGCTTTGGATGGATTGGTCAGCCTTCTGAAGCGTTCGACACGGCTAATGCCAAACTGCATAGCCAGGTTTTGCGGTCAGGCATATCTGCAAAGGATAGCCTTGTATTCAAAGCCGATATTCCCGCGGGCGAATATTTTGTTATAGTAACGGTGGGGAATAAGGATAGCATTGCCATGAAGATGACTGTATCGGTAAACGGGCAGATGATAGGCGATACCTTACAGGCTCAATGGTACCGCCTTGCTTACAGAACATTGAGACGTAAGATTGATATTGAAAGTGCCCAGACTGAAATTACCGTTAAAGGAATCGGGACTGGCGTTGGAATATATGGTATAGAATTCAGGCCAATTGCATCTCCGGTAAAGATAAATTTTGAGTCCGTGCTCGAGCAGGATACGGCTGCCGTTATGCGATTCCGTGATCAGTTGCAGCATGACCATGAAAAGGGCAGTTCCGATATTGACGTGGTCAACCAGCTTGATATTGCCAATAAATATCTTCTTGCATGTTCTTATTTCAATGGTGGTGGATGGTCCTGGGCTTCCAGGCAAACAGGTTTCAGTCTGATATACAGAATGTATGCCGCAGCAGACCTGTTGGAGCAGGTTACCGCAGATCCCGGTGATCCGTTGTATGAAAAGGCGATGTATTTACTTGCAAGGATCTATTACTGGCTTGATAAGGAGGATAATAATTCAGGGCATGAACTGGAGGCACTTCGTTTATTCGGGAAGCTTGCAGAAAAGCATCCGGATGATCAGATCATTCGTATGTATCTCGGGGAAAAGATCCTCAATGAAAATATATCATCTGCCACGGATCTCCATGCGCCTTTGTGGGCAAGATATCAGCATGAATCAATGCAGCAGATGCTTGATGTGATCCACTGGTGGGTGACCAAAAAGCAGGCGGACAATGGCGAGATCGGTGGAAAGTGGGGTGATGATGTGGAGATACTTCGCTGGTGGCTACCTGCAGTATTGGGCGCTGATGACAGCCTTGCCCGCCTGGGATATATGCGCCTGGCAGATGGTGTCTGGAACAGTGGCATTCTGGAAAGAGGTTTTGCAAAAAGGATCGATGATGTAGAGCATGCCGCAGAGCTATTCCGTGATACTCATCCCGGAATGTTTCTTGTAAATTATGGAGATCCCGAATATGTAGAAAGAAGCCTGATCAGCATGCAGAATTTCAGAGATGTATGGACAGGGATTACGGCAAACGGGCATCGTCATTTCAAATCATATTACTTATCGGGTTCTGCAGTGCTTCCTCAATATCCGTTTGGTGTTGATGTGGCACTCAATGCCAGAGCTGTATTGCCCGGTTTGTGGGCTGCATGGTACACGAATAATTCCGAACTGATAAAGTTGTTTAATGAATGGTGCAGGTCCTGGATAGAGGATGCAGCCCGTGCTTCGAATGGAAAACCAGCGGGTGTATTGCCGTCTGCGGTAGGATTCAATGGAGACCGGATAGGAGGGGACAGTAAAGAATGGTACGAGCCCGGGCTTACGTATGAATATTATGATTGGGATCACCTGGGACACGTGAATGAACTGCAGTATCATTTACTGGGCATGTATCGAATAACCGGAGATAAGGTGTTTTTGCAAACGGTCAATTTCTACAGGAAGCTAATGAGTGAGAAGCGGAATGATACCATCAACACTTTCAATCCGGGATCACTCGACTGGGTAAGAATGCAATTATTGAAAGGCGGAAAGGATCGTGACAGTGTACAGCACCCGATGGGAAAGTTGCTGGGTATGGCAAAGCAACTGACGAATACCTCTGATTATGATTCCCTGCTTAGTGAATACGGCCATCCATTTAACCGATATACTTTATCAAAAGATACTGCAATCGTCATTAAGGGGTTGGAGAGAATACTGGGAACACTTCGCTATAATTTCCCGCTGTTGACCAGCGAAGTAAAATTTACCGACCGTGTTTATATACCAGGCGTTAATCTGCTGATGGGAATGTATACCGGTCACTTTGGTGCGGGTTATGAATTTCCGGCATTGCTGGCTTCATGGAAAAACACAGGCAATGATGTGGCTGTATTTGTACAAACCGGCGACAGGCAAAACCTGAAAGTGTCTTTGTATAATTTCGGGAAAGAAAAGACGATCGGGCTACGTACCTGGCAATTGCACACAGGGTTATACAAGGTAATACTCGGTACAGATACAAATAGTGACGGCGTCATGGATGAGGAAATATACACCAAAGAAGTTCGGTTAACTGACTCCGTAAATGATATAGAGCTGTTGACCCCATCTGGAAAGAACTTGTTGTTGATAGTAGAGCCTGTAGAGATCATCGCCGCCGCAGTTTCGCCCAGGCCGGATCTTGCGATCCATTCACGAGATGTAAGAATAGCAAAATTGAAAGATGGATTTGAAGTAAGCGCAATTGTGCATAATATCGGCAATGCGGCTGCAAGGGAAATAAATGTAATAATGACTATTGATGGCAAAGCGGTAGACAGCCTTACGGTCAGGCAATTGGATGCACCGAATGATCTGGATCCTCGGATGGTAAAACTGGTTTTTACTCCCCGCCAAATCAAGAAGGGGCAGCAATTCCAGCTGGAGGTGAAAAGTAAGCAAGCAGAGCTTACCATGTTGAATAACAATATCAAGAGTGTTATTGTGGACACCGGTGCCATTGGGGAACTAAGTATTTCTTTGTAATTTTTTTAAGAATTTCCGGGTACGTTACCGGAAAATAACCCTATATTAGTGTTGTCTAACGATTGGCCGCCTATGCCGTAGCTTTAGGGGCCGCAGAAAACCTACGATAAGCAAAACATAGAGTGGTCAAAGGGTGATAAATCTGGTGGAGAGTTTTCGGGATTTTTGGCAGTAGCAGCCAATGTTTATATGATCCCTGCGTTAAAAGAAAAATCTCTTCCGAAGCGTGTGCAGAGAGGGTGTCGTGTCTGGCTTAAAGTAGGAAGAATTCTGAATAGTTTTAAAAGGCTTTGAATATAAATGAAGACTATCAGTAAAAACTTCTTGCTGTTGATCTTTGCACTGTTTACCTGTGCATACGGCTGGTCTAATGACCTGCCTGTACTGCCCTATCCTCAGACAGCAAAGGTTTCTTCCGAGGCGATCAGCTTCCCATCGCAGCTTCGTATCCAATTCCAGGGGATAGACAAAGCTTCTGCCGACCGCTTGCTAACAGTCTGGAATGATTTTTCCAGGACGAATAACAATAAGCTTGCTTCTTCTTCTCTATCCGTTTCACTGATCAACAATAAGATAAAATCAGTTCTTGCTGCAGAAGGAATTACTGACCTTGACAAGATCGGCAAAGAAGGATACGTCATTATCATCAATCATAAGCGCAGACTGATCGTTGCCAATACTGAAACAGGCCTGTTCTACGGTTTGCAAACAGTAAAGCAACTTACCCGTGCGGGTTGGAATAAGGCTGTTACCATTACAGACTGGCCGTCTTTTGAGCACCGCGTTATTTATGATGATATCAGCCGGGGGCCAATTCCTACAATGGATTACTTCAAACAGCAGATCGAAAGAATGGCAGAGCTTAAGCTCAACTATCTTTCTTTTTATATAGAGCACGTGGTTCAACCCGTTTCTTATCCCGACTTTGCACCTGCAAATGGTAAACTGACGATTGCACAGATCAGGGAATTGTCAGCCTATGCTGCGAAATTTCATATGCAACTGATAGGAAGCTTCCAGTCATTCGGGCATTTTGAGAAGATACTTGCTCTTCCGAAATACAAATCGATGGGAGAGACTTCTACACTGATCTCTCCGCGTGATCCCGAAGCACGAAAATTTCTGGCTTCGGTAATCGGCGAGCTTTGCGATGCCTTCAGCGCACCTTATTTCAATGTTAATTGTGACGAGACCTTTGATCTTGGAAAGGGACGTTCAAAAGAATATGTAGATAGTGTTGGCCCTGCGAAATTCTATGCAGACCACCTGAAGTTCCTTTACGATGTGGTAAAGGCAAAGGGCAAGCGTATGATGATGTGGGGTGACGTTGCATTACAACACGAGGAGGTACTGGATATGCTGCCCAAAGATGTAATATATCTTACCTGGGAGTATGGCGATAAAAAGAGTTTCGATCCATGGATCCTGCCGTTTAAAAAGCGCGGACTAGAATTCATGGTTTGTCCCGGAATATTGAATTCCTATCGCATGTTTCCTGATATGGCGATGGCTAAAGCCAACATAAACGGGTTCCTGGAAGAAGGAAAGAAAAATGGCAGCACCGGTGCTTTTACAACCATTTGGGATGACGGCGGTACCTATCTTTTTGCCGGAGATTGGTATGGTGTGTATGTAGCAGCGGATAAAAGCTGGAACGTATCCGATAAGTTCGAGTCCACTCTTGATAAAAGATTTTCGATCACTGCTCACCAGTCTGACGATGACAATTATGTGAAGGCGCTATTCAAGCTAATGGAGCTTCGCGGTGTGGAGATGACATATAACCTGAATGATCAGCTCTGGCACCAGAAGATCCTGCCGGATAGTGGCAAGCAGTTGATCATAAATAATGCCTCGGTTCCGCAGGCGGCAGCTATTTTACAAGAGGCGGTAAATTTTATCAATGCAGCAAATGCGAAGATTAATTTGTCAGATATAGATGCGTTGAAATATGCAATTGGTCAGTATCAGCTGATCGTTGACACGCGTAAAGTGGTTGAGGCAGTGGTTAAACAATATGCTCAAGCTGCAAGCCTTGCACCGCAGGAGCCACGCCAGGCTCAGACCTTATTAAACGCTTCAGTAAAAGCAGTCAGTGAATTGGGAGAACGTTATTTGAGACATGCTGAGTGGTTCAGGAAATCCTGGCTCCGCGAAAACCAGGAGTACTGGCTGGATAAAGCATTTGAACCGTATGCGAAAAAGATCCGGGATCTGGAAGTACTGAAATTATCGCTGCAGTTTGCTGCTGTTTCCGCATCGGAGCGTAGCATTCCCGCACCTTCTTCTTTGAGATTGAATGTGGCTGTCAGTGATCGCTTTTACTTTAAGAACTGGATGCTTGGCGGCCCTTTCCCGCTTGATGATAAAAAAGAGTTTCCGGCATTTATTTATTCTTCCAATAAAGAGTATGACAAACCGCCTTCTCCCGGCGATTTCACCCATTATTTGGGTAAAACTTACCGGTGGCAAAAATTTTCTTCAACAGATGGTGGTATTATCGATCTGGATGATAACTATAAAAACCCGCTTGCTGTTTCCGGATATGCTTACTGTCTTGTAAATTCTCCAAAGAATTCATCTGTGAAAGGGTTTCTTATGGCGAATGATGAAGTAGAGGTATTTTGTAACGGGGAAAAAGTGTTTTCAGGAATGGGCGGCTCGGCACAGCAGGAAGCAGTGGTGACATTGCCCTTAAAAGAAGGAGTGAATCATGTATTGTTGAAGCTGAAAAAGCGTGACAACAGGCCCTGGTCATTTACCTTTAGGATGCAGGAAGATCTTTCAATTACGAATCATAAACATAAGTATACACTGAATGCAAAAGACAAAGTATATGAAGCGGATTAGGCAAACAGCGATCGGTCTGGCAATAGTGAGCACGTCTATGTTCAGTTCAGACGTTTTTGCACAGCCCAAAAAAGAGGAGATCGTAAAAGCCATCAACGAAACAGCAAAGTATGTGTCTGAAGTGATCCTTGATAAAGAAGGCAAGTCCAGATGCGATTATAACGTAACCGAAGGAAAATGGTATGAATATGAAGTGCCATGGCATACAGGACAAGCCGTAAATTCTTTGGTAGCTGCGTACAAAGCAACGAACAACAAATCCTATCTGGATGCGGCAAAGCGTGGCGGAAATTTCTGGATCAGCATGGAGATAAAAGATAATCCCAAGCTGAAGGGAATGGTAGATGCCCGTCATGGCGATGTGCTTGGTGATGAGTTCATCGTATTTGCTACGGTGTCCGATGGAACCCCGGGTATTTATGAATTGTCAAAAGTGACCAAAGATCCCAGGTATGCAAAAGTTGCTACCAACGCAGCTGACTGGATGTTGAAGAATATGTACTATCCTGAAAAGGGTGTTTGTTATGATAATATCCAGGTGAGCACAGGTGAAGTGCTGAAAGAATATAGCCCGTTCTGGAAACAAAAGGATCAGAAGGACCAGGAGCTTTTCGATGTATCCCGTCCTAATACGGAAGGCTCTCTTTTTAAAGATGCATTCGAGTTTTCCGGGGATAAAAAATTCAAGGATGCGTTTATTCTGCTTTGTAACAGCCTGCTTGAGAAGCAAGGGCCGGACGGTGTATGGATGCGCTTTATGCCAAACTCGGAAGCCAATAAGACATTTCATCCAAGATTCTCCCTTTGGTATGCGGAGTCGTTGATCGAAGCATTCAAATTAACAGGTGACCGCAAGTACCTGGAGGGTGCGGCAAAAACAGCACGGGCTTTTGCGAAAGCACAACAGAAAGACGGAACTATCTTTTATGATAATTATACAGATGGTCAGAGACCAGATAAGGGGTCTGCTACCGGGTCGGCAGTGGCGCTCGCAGGGATTGTCTGGATTGAACTGTCTAAAGAAGGTTTCAAAGAGTTCGATACCCATATTGAAAAGTCAGCCACCTGGATCTTGAAAAACCGCTATGCGGTGGATCATCCGGATCCGAACCTTCGGGGTGCGGTACTGGAAACACGTACACGTTTTCAGAAGGGAAAAGTTTGGTTTACCAACAGGGACATTGGTACCAGCTTCGCTCTTCGCTTCCTGGTTGATTATAAGAATTTCAAATTCAAATAGTACTATAAACGATTGCTTAAACAATGAAAACTCTTTTTTTACCAAAAAATATCTGCAAAATGAAACAAAGTATCCACCGACTGCTCATGTCAGTATCGCTGCTGCTGGCATCCCTGCTTTCCTTTTCAGATATTTCAGCTCAAACGGGCGGAGATATCAAAGGACAGGTTACAGACACTGATGGAGGCGCTCTCCCCGGCGCGTCTGTCATGATTAAAGGAACTACCCGCGGAACCACGACCAACCTCGCTGGTAATTTCGAATTTCTTGGCATGAAGCCAGGAAAGTACACGCTCGTGATCAATTACATGGGCTTTAAATCCGTTGAGCAGGATCTGGAGGTTCAGCCGGGCCGCCCGGTCAATGCCGCCATTAAAATGTCTTCCAACACAGTTGCCCTGACTGGTGTAACGGTTTCAAGTGTCCGGGAAGGACAGCAGAAAGCGCTGAACCAACAGCGTAATGCAGATAATATCAAACAAGTGATCTCTGCTGATCTGATGGGACGTTATCCCGATCTTAACGTGGCAGAATCAATGCAGCGTCTTCCAGGTGTGACCATTGGAAGAAACAGCAGTGGTGAAGGTGCTACCGTACAGCTTCGCGGTACTCCCGGTAACTTTACGAACATTAACGTGAATGGCGAGCAGATCATGGGCTCTTCTGAAGAAGGTGCACGTAATGCGCAGCTGGATGTGATCCCCAGTAACGTTCTCGCTTCTATGGAAGTGATCAAAACACTCACCCCGGATCTTGACGGTGATGCGATCGCTGGTCAGATCAATATGAAATCACCAACAGCAACTTCACTGAAAACAAAACTGACAGTGGATGCGGGTCTTGGTTACAACGACCTCCGTGGCAAATCAAACGGTATCGGTAACATCTCTCTGGGAAAACGTTTCTTCGCCACTGCGAAAAATCCAAACGGTCTTCTCGGTCTGATGGCTACGGGCAGCTATTACAAAACAACGAACGGGTATGATGAGATCCGTTCACAGGTTTGGGAGCCTAAAGATTATGGACGTGGTACAGTATGGTTCCCTACTGACGTGCGCTATCTATACGTAGAAAACCAGCGTACACGCCAGGGTTTGTCTGCCACTGCTGATCTTAATTTCAGCGCTGTTACCAACCTCGTGGTAAATTTTATGTACAGCGATCACGATAATGAACTTACCCGCTACCGTAAACGTACGCGCATGGAAACAGGCCGTACTACACAGAATGCGGAAGGAGTTTACGTTACACCGGGCGGTCGTTCATACAACGAATTGCGCACCGCGAACGAAGATAACAAGAACGTGAACATCAATGCACAGTTTGAAACACGCATTGGCCGTGTGAAGCTTGATGCGGGCGCATTCTTCACTACATCACAATACGAAACAGTTGCTGGTACATATAATTTCTGGACAGCAACACGTGTGCCGCTGCAGATCACAGATATCCATACCGATAACCTGCTGGCTACCGGTACAGACTGGAAGAATAATGCGTCTCTCTTTACTTTCAACACTATTGAAAGAGACAACTGGAATACAAAAGGAAGAAATGGTGTTGGTAAGATCAATGCTACCTATGATTATAAGCTGGGTAACAACTCTGCAACATTTAAAGTGGGTGGAAAGATCAAAAGAATGCACAACGAAAGATGGAGGCCTGAAGCGACTACCCGTGTAAGTACATATGTAGGTGCTGCAGCTGCCGGCCGGTTGACAAATTTCTCCGGAGATCCGGAAGTTTCCGCCGACCTGCTGAATGGTGCAACTAATTTCGGCCTGGGTCTGGATCGTGATAAGACTATTTCTTATTTTGATCAGTACAAAGATGATCCGGCTTATTTCAGAACGGAAACTGCAACGACCCGTGCTACCATCGACGCATACTATTATGATGCGGTTGAAACGGTAACTTCTGGTTACATGATGAACCGTATTCAATTTAATCGCTGGATGCTGATCGCAGGTTTAAGAGTTGAAAATACAGATGTCGACTATCGCGGAAACATCATTGTTCAGGACGCAGCGGGTGTATGGCAATCTACCACTGCGGCGCGTCAGGAAACAAGCTACACGAAATTCCTGCCTAACCTTCAGGCTAAATATGACATCAATAAATCAACATTGATCCGTGGTGCAGTTACTTTCGGATATTCAAGACCGAATTTTGTTGATCTTGTTCCTGGTAGAAATATCAGCATCCTGAGTGAGATCATCACAGACGGTAATCCAGAGCTGAAACCGGCGTTCTCTACGAACTTCGATCTGATGGCGGAGAAATATCTTTCCAATCTTGGTATCTTATCTGCAGGTCTGTTCTATAAGAAAATCGACAAATTCCAATATGCGAGTGAAACTCGTATCACTGGCAATGAGTTTCCCGGAGCTGCTGGTTATCCCAACTGGAGATATCGTCAGGTGCTGAATGGTGATGCCGCAAATGTGTTTGGTGTTGAATTGAATGCACAGGCGAACCTTACTTTCCTGCCTGGTTTCCTGAAAGGATTTTCTGTACTGGCTAACTACACCTATTCTCATTCAAGTGCTGATGCTCAGTTCCGTAAAGACCTTCGTCTTCCCGGACAGGCCACTCACACTGCAAACGCGTCTCTGTCTTATTCAATCGCTGGTTTGACTGTGCAGGGTAACCTGAACTACAATGGTTCATTTACTGAAACACTTGGTGCGGATGCTGCGCAGGACATCATCACGGATGCCCGTACGCAAATTGATGCGAATGCTTCTTATCGGATCAACAAGAGATTTACGATCTACGCAGAGGCTCAGAACCTGACCAACGCTCCGAAGAGAGTTTATTTCGGTGAAGAGAATCAAATGTATCAAAAGCAATATTATTCATTCTGGGGAAGGGCGGGGATTAAGTTCAGGCTCTAACCGGAGAGTGAGAGGTTTAAGCGGTTTGGGAGATTTGGTAAGTTTTCAGAGAAAGCGTTTACATGTATTATACATTAACATGTCAAATCTCTCAAACTTCCCAAACCTCTCAAACCATCTTCTCCCTTTATCATACCCTTTGCAAAATGGAAACGCTTATTCATGAAAACGTTCAGAACTAAAATATAATCAAATGACAGATTTTGTAGCCGATCAGTTGAAGGTTCGGATTTATGAAAACAGGATCGCTTTGGGCGAGGATGCAGCTAAGTTGGCGGCGGAAACTATCCGCTTATTATTGAAGCAGAAGCCGGTTGTAAACATCATTTTTGCGGCAGCTGCTTCACAAAATGAATTTCTGGAAGCACTGATCAAAGAAGATATTGAATGGCAGCGTGTGCAGGCATTTCATATGGATGAGTACATCGGTCTCCCTAAAAATGACCCGCAATTGTTCGGTGTTTTTCTTAGGAAAAGAATATTTGATAAGGTTCCGTTTGGTAATATATTTTACCTGAATGGGCAGGCAACAGATACAGCGGCGGAATGTGAACGTTATTCTTCATTGCTTCGCGAACATCCGGTAGATATCACCTGTATGGGGATCGGTGAGAACACACATCTTGCGTTCAATGATCCGCACGTTGCGGAATTCAATGATCCGAAACTTGTAAAGGTGGTAGATCTTGATGAAGCATGCAAACAGCAACAGGTGAATGAAGGTTGCTTTATTGATGTAAGCCAGGTGCCGGTAGATGCATTTACATTAACGATTCCCGCATTGCTTAAAGCCGGAAAGATTTTTTGCATGGTTCCGGGAACAACAAAGGCACAGGCGGTATATCATACATTGATGGATGCGGTCAGTGAACAGTATCCTTCAACCATACTCCGAAAACATGGCGGAGCATTGCTTTTCCTGGAAAAAGAAAGCGCGGCCAAAGTTCTTGCTGAAACAACAGCACTGACAGCCGTTACCTATTCATAAATAAACGGGTGATCATGCAGACAATGCAGATAAGTGATCTTTCAAAATATCATCAGTTACTATCTGATCTTTTTCAGTGGCCGTCTTCCGCTGCAGAGTGGGATCGGTACAGGCTTACAAAAGAACAGGTAAGCCATTACCGTGAATACGGATATGTTAGTAATATCCGTTTGCTGGATGAATGGCAGATCGAAAAGCTGAATGATGAACTATCACAGATCGCTGATCCTGCACATCCGGGAAATAACTTGTTTTACCAGTTTGCTTCCAATGAATCAACTGATGTAAATACCGTTCTTTTTCATGCTCTTGGGGCATGGAGGATCACCGAAGGTTTTCATGATATCCTTTGGAATCCCGCTTTCGTGATGGCTGCGAGCCAGTTACTTGGCGATAAGGCTGTACGGTTCTGGCATGATCAACTTTTCTGTAAGCCGGCACTGCATGGGGGTGTAGTGGCCTGGCATCAGGATTATTCATACTGGACACGTACAGCCCCACTGCAGCATCTGACGTGCTGGGTTGGTTTGGACGACGCCACAACTGAGAATGGCTGTCTCTATTATGTTCCTTACAGCCAGCATTGGGGCTTACTGGACAAACCTGAGCTTGCCGGAGATATGGAAGGCCTGATGGATTATCTCACAGAAGAACAAAAAAAACAATTCAAGCCGGTCCCCATTGAGTTAAAAAAGGGTTACGCCAGCTTTCATCATCCGTTGATGGTCCATGGGTCATATGCGAATAAGTCAGAAAAGTCGAGACGTGCATTCGTATTGAATGTATTTGCAGACGGCACTGTTTCAAATTCCAACGATGAACTTCTCCCTACAACACCAGGTATTCCCAAAGGACAGAAAATGGAGGGACAGTTTTATCCGTTGTTATTTGACCCGAGAGAAAGTAAAAAGTAGATTTTTTTAGTTTTCTCCCGAATGATTATAATTACGCAGGGTCGTATTTTTTAATTTTGACTTTTGAATTTTTAATTAACTCCTCATGCACATCTATTCTTTTTGTCCAAGATGGGGCCAATCCCACATTACCTGGGATGATTTTGCCAGCATGGTAAAGAGCAGCGGGTATGATGGAGTTGAAACGGATATTCCCGCGGATGAAAAAGAGAGGGATATTATATTAAATGCGCTTTCCAGGCACGGATTGCAATTGATCGCTCAGCACTGGGAGACAGTGGAGCCCGATTTTAGCCGGCATCTGTCGGCATATAAAGAGCGCTTAGAGATCATGGCATTGGCAAATCCCGTTCTGATCAATTCACAAACCGGTAAAGATCATTACACTTTTGAACAAAATGCATTGCTGATCGAAGCGGCCCGCGAGCTGGCTATGGCAACGGGTATCCCGGTTTATCATGAAACACACCGGGGGAAATTCAGTTTTGCTGCCCATATCACAAAGGAGTATCTTCAACGCATTCCGGATCTTATGCTGACAATGGATCTTTCACACTGGATAGCAGTGGCTGAAACACTGTTACATGATCAACAAGATGCCGTTGCGATCGCAGCCAGCCGTTCCGGACATTTTCATGCGCGCGTCGGACATACGCAGGGTGCACAGGTGAATGATCCACGTGCACCTGAATGGGAGGAGTCTCTCAATGTTCACATCGATTGCTGGGATAAAATATACAAGGCAAATAAGGAAGCCGGGAAGCCATTCCTGACATTCACAGCAGAGTTTGGTCCAGCGCCTTATATGCCTCTGTTGCCGTTCACACGGCAGCCTGTTGCGAACCAATGGGAGATCAATGAATACATGAGCGGGATGTTGAAAAGCAGGTATAAGGTTTAAGTGTTTAAAAGTTTATCAGTTTAATAGTTATTGCTGCTTAACTGTGTAATCCTTTATCTTATCAGATTCCGGTACTTGATTATTGAGATGCTCTCTGTCCAATAGAATGCTATTCAGGGACAACGTTTAACTATTAAACTATTAAACTACTAAACTCCTCCCGCTGCCCATGTCTGAATCAAGAATAACAGAGTCTCCATCGATTTACCGGCACATTGAAAAAATGAGTACCGCGGAGATTATTGATCATATTAATGAAGAAGATCAGAAAGTGGCGATTGCGGTAAAAGCGGTGTTACCGTCGGTAGAAAAGCTGGTAGATGCTTCCTGGCCAAAGCTGGCTTCCGGCGGGCGTCTTTTTTATATGGGAGCAGGTACAAGTGGAAGGTTGGGCGTGCTGGATGCGAGTGAGTGTCCCCCAACTTATGGTGTTGATGCAGATATCGTGAATGGTTTAATGGCTGGTGGCGATGCGGCACTCCGTTTTGGCATCGAAGATGCCGAAGATAGTTTCGAGAAAGGATGGGAAGATCTTCAGACGTATGCTGTTTCTGATAAGGATTTCGTGATTGGCATTGCCGCAAGCGGTACCACTCCTTATGTAGTGGGGGCGCTGCGGGAGTGCAGGAAGAATGGAATTTTAACGGGATGTATTGTTTGTAACCCGGGATCGCCGGTGGCCTCTCATGCGGATTATCCGGTCGAAGTGATCGTAGGCCCTGAATTCATTACAGGTAGCACTCGCATGAAAAGCGGTACAGCGCAAAAGATGTTGCTGAATATGATCTCCACAACGATCATGATCCGGCTGGGCCGTGTGCAGGACAATCGAATGGTGCACATGCAGATCAGCAATGACAAACTTGTTGATCGGGGTACAAAAATGCTGATGGAAAAAACCGGCATCACTGACTATGAAGAAGCAAAGGCGCTGCTGCTGAAATATGGCAGCGTTCATGCAGCGATCGATAAAAAATAAAAAACATCATGTCTGTATCTGAAAATAGTGAGTTGCATTCCAGGAAGCAGTATACAAAGTATATATTGATCATTGGTGCATTCTTTTTCATTTTTGGTTTTGTAAGCTGGATCAATGCGACGCTGATCCCCTATCTGAAGATCGCATGTGAGTTGGAAGACTGGCAGGCATATCTTGTACCTTCTGCCTTTTACATCGCGTACACAGTAATGGCTTTTCCAACAGGATATTTATTGCAGCGGACAGGGATGGTGAAGGGAATCAGTGCAGGCCTTTATGTAATGGCATTTGGGTGCCTGTTGTTTGTCCCCGCAGCAATGACAAGATCTTATCTTCTTTTCCTTGTCGGTTTATTTATTACGGGAACAGGTCTTACTGTTTTGCAAAGTGCGGTCAACCCGTATATCACATTACTTGGGCCACGTGAATCTGCCGCACGCCGTATCAGCATAATGGGGATCTGTAATAAAACTGCCGGGATCATTGCTCCCTTGATCATGGGAAGTATCATTCTTAAAAACTCCGATAAACTGATCGCTGATCTGGCGACCATGGGTGTGAATGAAAGATCACTTCGTCTTAATCAATTAGCTCAGGACGTGATCGTTCCTTACTGTATTCTCGCATCGATCTGGATCGTGGTGGCCATACTGATCCGCTTCGCTCATCTACCGGAAATAAAGTCTGAGCCTCTTGCTGAAGGAGCAAAACCGGCAGCATCCAGGAAAAACTGGCAGTTCTTTCTTGGGTTTACTGCGATCTTTTTCGCCGTGGGAGTGGAAGTACTGGCTGGTGATACCATTTCAAATTATGGACAATATCATGGCCTCGGTCTTGATTTTGCCAAGAACCTGTCGTCATACACACTTGGCTGCATGATGGTCGGTTATCTTGTCGGGATCGCTGTGATCCCGCGTGTCATATCCCAGCAAAAAGCCTTTTACATATCTTCCTTACTCGGGTTGGTCATCAGTTTTCTGATCATCTTTATCCCTGGTAAACTTTCTATTGCCTTCGTGGCGGCTCTTGGTTTTGCCAACGCAATGCTATGGGCGGCGATCTGGCCACAGGCATTGAAAGGGCTTTCTGGAAAGCAATTGTCAACCGGTGCTGCTGTACTGATCATGGGTATTGCCGGAGGTGCATTACTTCCTCCCGTATTCGGCTGGCTGACAAAGGAGATCGGCCATCAGCAAGCATACTGGATCCTTATCCCCTGTTATATATTCCTGATCTATTATAGCATTCTTGGAAAAAAAGATAAATAGCCAACATGTCAACAACCACTCAGAATTCAGCCAGTCAACAAAAGATCGGTAACTACCGTTGGGTTGTATGTAGTCTTCTGTTTTTTGCAACAACGATCAACTATCTCGACAGACAGGTAATGGGATACCTGAAGCCGACACTCGAGGTGGAATTTGGCTGGACAGAAAAGGATTACAGTTATATCGTTATGGCTTTCACGGCGGCCTATGCATTTGGCTTGCTGGTGTTCGGACGTATCATTGATAAGATCGGTAGTAAGCTGGGTTATACAGTGTCCATTACGATATGGAGTATTGCTGCCATGCTGCATGGATTGGTCAAATCAACATTGGGTTTTGGTATTGTAAGAACCTTGTTAGGATTGGGAGAGTCCGGCAATTTCCCTTCTGCTGTTAAGACTGTTGTATCATGGTTTCCGAAGAAAGAAAGAGCGCTTGCTACGGGCTTTTTTGATTCAGGTTCAAATATTGGAGCTGTTCTTGCGCCAGTGCTTATTCCATGGATCCTTGGATTCTACGGATGGCAGGCAGCTTTTATTCTTACGGGTGCGGTTGGTTTCCTATGGCTGATCGCCTGGCGGATTTTTTATGAAGTGCCTGAGAAACAAAGAAGACTGCAGCAGCCAGAGCTTGAGTATATCCGAAGCGATGATAAAGACCAGGAAGAAAACGCTGAACCTGTTAAGTGGGGGAAGCTGTTTGGTATGAAGCAAACATGGGCATTCATCGTTGGCAAATTCTTTACTGACCCGATCTGGTATTTCTTTATGTACTGGCTGCCTTCTTATTTCGCCAGTTCATTTCAGCTTGATCTGAAGAAGCCTTCGCCACCATTGATCATCATATACACAGCGGCCACGGTCGGTGCAATTGGCGGAGGATATCTTTCTTCCAAACTGATCAAGAAAGGGTGGCTTGTTTATAAGGCAAGAAAATTTGCGTTGCTGATGTCTGCACTGGCTGTGGTGCCGATCGTTGCAACAAGATATACAGATAATATATGGGTTGTTGTAGGACTGCTATGTCTGGCTATCGCCGGTAATGCTGCATGGAGCGCAAACATTTTTACGATCGTTTCTGACATGATGCCGTCCAAAGCTGTGAGCTCAGTAATTGGTATCGGAGGAATGGCCGGGGCAGTTGGAGGTGTATTGTTTGAATGGGGAGTAGGTGCCGTTCTGGATGTATACAAAAGCAACAACAATCTTTCTGCCGGTTACAATATATTATTCATATTCTGCGGTCTTTCATTCCTGTTAGCCTGGTTGATCATCCATTGGCTGACGCCAAAAATGGAAAGGGCCAAAATATAGAACAGATCTGTTATTTATTTGATCATGCCCTTCTTAATGACGAGACGATACATTAAGAACCGGATACTATTGCCCAATAAAAAATCTCACTCATGAAACGATTTCTGACAACGGTGGCCTGCTGTGCGTCGTTGAGCCTGTTCGCGCAAACATCATCTATCTATAAAAAAGGATGGATCGATTTTAATAAAAATGGACGTAAGGATGTTTTCGAAGATCCGGCGCAACCTGTAGATAAACGTGTGGAAGATTTGCTTTCGCAAATGACGCTTAATGAAAAGACATGTCAGCTCGCCACCTTGTATGGTTACGGCCGTGTACTGAAAGATGAACTTCCGACTGCCGGTTGGAAAGACAGTATCTGGAAAGATGGTATCGCTAATATTGACGAGCACCTGAACAGCCTTCCTTTCAAGCCGGAAGCGCAATCCCAATATTCATTTCCTTTCAGTAAGCATGCGGATGCGATCAATACTGTACAAAAGTGGTTTATAGAGCAAACACGTCTCGGTATTCCAGTTGATTTCACCAATGAAGGGATACATGGTCTGACGCATGACAGGGCGACCTCCCTTCCGGCGCCCATCTCGATCGGCGCTACCTGGAATAAGCAGTTGGTAAGACAGGCCGGCGAGATCGTTGGCCGTGAAGGCAAGGCGTTAGGATATACGAACATTTATGCGCCGATCCTCGATCCGGCACGTGATCAGCGTTGGGGAAGAACGGTAGAATGCTATGGAGAGGATCCATTCCTGATCGCAGAGTTGGGAAAGCAAATGACACTCGGGATCCAAAGTCAGGGAGTAGCCGCAACGATCAAGCACTTCGCGGTATACAGCGTGCCTAAAGGAGGACGCGATGGTGAAGCCCGGACCGATCCGCATGTTGCTCCCCGGGAAATGCATCTGCTTTACCTGTATCCGTTCAAACGGGTGATCATGGAAGCAAAGCCGCTTGGTGTAATGAGTAGCTATAATGACTGGGATGGAGTTCCTGTAACAGGAAGTCATTACTTTCTGACACAATTGTTACGCGAACAATATGGATTTAATGGCTATGTAACATCTGACAGTCGCGCTGTTGAATATATCTGGGAGAAACATCATGTTGCGCAAGACTTTAAAGAAGCAACACGCCAGGCGGTGGAAGCTGGTTTGAATGTATGGACGAACTTTGACCCGCCCAATGCGTATATCAACAATGTACGTGAATTGGTGAAAGAGGGAAAGATGTCCATCAATGTTGTTGATGCAAGAGTGAGAGATGTCCTTCGTGTGAAATTTATTGTAGGACTGTTCGATCAGCCCTATGTAGATGTGAAGCAGGCCGATAAGCTTGTGCATACTCCGTCTGATGAAGCGTTCTCAAAAGAGATCAACCGTCAGTCCATGGTGTTGCTGAAAAATACAAATAACCTGCTTCCTTTAAGTAAAACCGCTTATAAGAACATTCTTGTTGCAGGCCCGATGGCGGACGCTACAAAATATGCGATCAGTCGATATGGTCCTTCCAATAATCCTGTGACATCGGTGTTCCAGGGGATCAAAAACATGCTCGGTTCAAACGTAAACGTTACGTATGAGATGGGTTGCCATATAACCGGTGATAACTGGCCTGAATCCGAGATCATTTATACTCCTTTAACCAACGAAGAGCGTGCGGGGATCGATAAAGCTGTTACCGCAGCGCGCCAATCTGATATTATTATTGCTGTATTGGGTGAAGATGAGAAGACGGTAGGTGAGGGATTGTCACGGACCTCACTGGATCTTCCCGGAAGGCAGCAGCAACTTCTTGAAGCGTTGTACGCGACAGGAAAACCTGTGGTGCTGGTAATGACAACCGGCCAACCGTTAACGATCAACTGGGCTAACAAGTTCCTTCCTGCTATATTGAATGCAGGTTTCCCCGGGCCTTCCGCAGGTGAAGCAGTTGCGGAGACCTTGTTTGGGGATTATAATCCTGGAGGGAAGCTGACCATGACCTACCCGAAATCCACCGGGCAGATCGAGTTCAATTTCCCGTTCAAACCGGGCTCTCACGCAGATCAGCCTCCCAGGGGGAGGAATGGTGCGGGATTCACCAGTGCGAATGGTTCTCTTTACCCATTTGGATTTGGGCTTAGCTACACCAGCTTTACGTATAGCAACCTCGTTGTAACACCAGCAAAACTGAAATCACAGGCGAATGTGGAGATCAGTGTAGACATTACCAACAGCGGCAGCCGCAAAGGAGATGAAGTGGTACAGCTTTACATAAAAGATGTGCAGGGCAGTGTGATCCCGTATGAAATGCAGCTGCGTGGCTTTGAAAGGATCTCTCTGCAGCCCGGCGAAAAGAAAACCGTAAAATTCCTGATCCAGCCTCAGGACCTGGAACTGCTTGATAAAAATATGAACTGGACTGTAGAACCCGGTGTTTTTGAAGTGTGGGTGGGGAGTTCGTCGGAGGACATCAGGTTGAAGAAGGAATTCGTTGTGGAATAGTTCTAAAGTAAAAAGTCAAAAGTAAAAATTAAAAACTACTGGCCTAAGCTGGCGTTTCCGGTCAAAGGATAGCGGTTTTTGACTTTTAACTTCTTTCATTACGAATACGTTTTCGTAACTGTAGCTTCCCTTTGCCCGTTTAGTTTATATTTTTGCTGAAAAGGCATTAAATAATCAGAAATAAATCAAGACACGATGTATAAAATGACGCAAACCATGCGCTGGTTTGGACCAAATGATCCGGTGAGTTTGTCAGATATCCGTCAGGCAGGATGTTCCGGTGTGGTAACTGCACTGCATCATATTCCGAATGGCAAAGTTTGGGAGATCGATGAGATCAGGAAAAGAGTAGAAGAGGTGAATGCTGCCGGCTTGGAATGGAAGGTGATCGAGAGTATTCCTGTACATGAAAACATCAAAACCCAATCGGGAGATTTTCAACAGTACATCGATAATTACAAACAAAGTATCCGTAATGTGGCAGCCTGCGGGATTGAGGTGATCACTTACAATTTCATGCCGGTGCTTGACTGGACGCGTACGGATCTTGCCTATACCGTCGAGGATGGGAGTAAAGCGCTTCGGTTTGAAAAGGCGGCCTTCATTGCTTTTGATGCTTACCTGCTCAAGCGAAAAGCAGCTTTGACAGAATACAGTGCTGAGCAATTAGCTACGGCTATGCAACGCCTGGAGGCCATGGGTGAAGATGAGAAAAATACACTTGTAAGAAATATTATTGCGGGCTTGCCGGGAAGCGAAGAGAGCTTTACGATCGAACAATTTGCCGGTGTACTGGATACTTATAAAGGGATAGATGCAGACAGGCTGCGGTCCAATCTGATCTACTTCCTTCAGCAGATCGTACCTGTGGCTGACGAGTGCGGTGTTGTTCTCGCGATCCACCCAGATGATCCACCGTACCCGATCCTGGGACTGCCGCGGGTAGTAAGTACCGCAGATGATATTACCGCGTTAATTAATGCCGTTCCTTCCACCGCAAATGGCCTGTGCTTCTGCACGGGAAGTTTTGGCGTTCGCGCAGATAACAAACTTCCGGATATGGTCCGTCAGTTTGGTGACCGCATCCATTTCATTCACCTCCGAAGCACGCGCCGTAATGAGGCGGGTGATTTCTACGAAGACAATCATCTCGAAGGTGATGCCGGTATGTATGATGTAGTGAAAGCATTGCTCGAAGTGATGCAGCAACGTAGTTCTTCCCTTCCTATGCGACCTGATCACGGCCATCAGATGCTGGATGATCTGAAGAAGAAAACCAACCCGGGTTACTCCGCTATCGGCCGCCTGCGTGGTTTGGCTGAATTACGCGGACTTGAGATGGGGATTGCCCATACTGTTTACCCGAATTAGTGAACGCCAGCTTCGCGAAATCTTGCATTGAAGCAGCCTTCGCAATAAGATAGGATTTGATTCAAAAGCCGCCGGTATCCCCGGTGGCTTTTTATTTAGTGAAACTGGCTCGGCAACGTGTTTGCACCACTTCAACTCCAAAAAAACTCAATTCATATACTTTGCAAAAAATCGTCGCGCCGAACAGTTTATCATTGTGATATGAAATAATTAAGCAGGAGCTCCCGATCATTCAACTGCGATCAGAGCAACTCTCTTAAGCGTTTAGTTTTGGTGAAAGGAGGAGGTTTCCACTTCCTCCACTTAATTGAACACAGTTTTAATCAACATAAAGGATCTCATACAGTGTGTGTGGTAATACTGTATCCCGGGGGGAATTTCTATTCTCCCCTTTTTCTATTGACGCTAATGTTCACGAATGACCACAAATGTTCGCGAATGGGTCTGTCAATGAAAAGACTATATTTTGAGTATTGTAGTTTCAGGTATAGGAGCGAGTGCTGATTGAAAGCTGCATTCGCGAACATTCGTGGCCATTGGCGATGCATTCGCGTCAGTACATCATTTTCTTAATATTCTCCACATACCCCTTGCTCACCTTTAACGTCATCTCATTCTTTAGCACGAGATAGGTGTCGTTATTCTGCTTGTAAACTTCTTTGATGTGATGGATGTTGACAATGAATGACCGGTGGATACGCGTGAATACGGCAGGGTTAAGCCGGAGCTCAAGGGTGCTGATACCAAAATTACTGAGATAATTTTTTGAGGAAGTATGAACGCGTGTGTAGTCTTTTTCCGCTTCGAGATAGATGATATCGTGAATGCTCAGGCTGATCATTCTGCTTCCGCTCTCGAGCAGGATGCGCTCGTAATAGCTGTTGGCATTAGTTGCGGGAAATATACTTTCGGTAAGAGAAGTTGCCTGAGTGGCGAGTGTGCTATTTCGCATCAGAACTTTTGCGAGTGCCTGATCAAAACGCTCTTTGGTGTAAGGCTTCAATAAATAATCCACAGCATTGGAGTCAAATGCTTTTAGTGCATATTGATCAAATGCTGTGGTGAAGACAACCTGTGGAATATGTACAACCTGCCGTATGACCTGGAAGCCGCTGAGCCCGGGCATCTGAACGTCAAGAAACACGAGATCAGGCTCAAGACGGTCTATAGAATTAACGGCTACTAACCCATCACTGCATTCTCCGACGATCTCCAGTTGGTCGTAATCTTCGAGATACTGACGGATGAGTATGCGGGCAGCTTCTTCGTCATCTATAATTAATACTTTTTTTACCGTCATAGCAGCATTCGGTTATCTGATAAAAATAGCCGCTAAACGGGGTTTCACCCATACCCGATGGATGAATGGTAGGATCAGTGTCCTTAAATGACGAAAATCCGGGTGAGTTGCCTCAAACCCGGATTAAAATGTCGGAAATGGCTACGCTATTGTTTCATAATGCGCTGCGTTGTTACGCCTGTATCGTCATATAACTTCAACAGGTAGATGCCTTTTTGAACTGATGAGATATCGAGACTGTAAACCTGCTGACCGGCATTCAATTGTTTAGTGAATACCTGCTTGCCGCTCATATCAAACATCTCGGCCCTGGTCACATTTCTTCCGCTTCCGGAAATTACATAAACCTGATCTGTTGCAGGATTTGGTGCAACGAGCAATTCTTTTCTATCCGGATGATACAATAGATGCAGTGCTTTTGAATAAGTAAAGGTTCCGTTCTTATCAATCTGTTTGATCCGATAGTAATTCATACCTCTTGCGGGTGATGAATGAATGAACTGGTATTTTTTTGTTGTACTGCTGTTACCCGCAGCCTTTACTTCTCCGGCAGTGACGAACTGTCTTCCATCAGTGCTGTGTTCAACAATGAACTTGTCGGCATCTTCTTCATTGGCGGTAGCCCAGTCGATATAGGCTTTGTCGGTTTTCATTTCGCCTTTTACATACAGCCAGGTAACCGGGAGTGTACTACTGTATATGAACGGAACAAATGCAGTAAGACTCCACGGATTCTGGCGGCTTCTGATGTGGAAAGTATGAGGCCCTTGTGATACGCCGCTCAATGGGATATCTACGGAAAAGTTGGTGATATCTGTTCCCGCTGTGAACGTGATCTTGTTGCCGTTGCCAAAGCCCGGATCAGTATCTATGTAGTATTCCATTTCGCCGATCGGTGGGGCTTGTGCCGGGGCGGACGGATAAGGAACGGCAGCTGTGTTGTCAAACTGACCAAAATTGACGAGACTCCATTTACCATTTTCATCCTTCGCGCGGATAAAGATCTTGTGAACACCGGGTGAAAGTCCCGATACATTTACCACCAACGGTTTTGTTACCTGATCATTAGAAGGCGGAAGGGGCAATGGAGTAGCATTGCCATATCCCGGGTCATTGTCAAAATAATATTCCACTGCCGTGATATTGAAAGTTGATGAAGCGGCTGGATATGGCGGCAGCACATAGTTGTCAAAAAATGTCCAGTTATGCAAGGACCATTTATTATCAGTATCCAGTGTTCTTACATATAAGCGATGAAAACCTGGAGCCACTCCGGTAAGATCTGCCTGGAATTGTAATGACGATAAATTGGTGGAAGCGGAAAGGGGGATCGGATGGCCATTCCCGAATCCCGGATCTTTATCAACAAAGTACTCAAGTGTTTTAAGGTTTGGTACCGGTTGCTGAGCTGGATACGCGGGCTGCGCTGCTGCCCGGAGTGATAGCAGCACAACCACAATAGATAGTACTCTTTTCATGAAGGGAGATTAATTGTTAGATCTTGTGCTGATTGTTACGGTCATGGTGGTCGCTGAGGATGGTACTGAAGCTGGCACGGTCAATTGGTAGATTGAAGGAATCGCTGGAATCCCGCTGAGCCTGTAGGGGTCTGCTGTTCCGTATGCGCCAGCGTCCGGCGTTACACCATTGATAGGTTCTCCTGCCGCTAATGCAGGTGAGGTTGCGCTCAGCTTGTAAGCTCCGTCGGTGGAGCCACCTGTTACAAAAATAGTAGCAAGGGGTATGTTGTTCCGGTTATTGTTTCCTGCCGGCAATTGATTACCTGTATTGATATTATATTTTACAGTGCAGTTATTGAATGATAAACCCCATATTGAAAAAATATTATTACTTACATAAGCACCGCTGATCGAGGCGTTTGTATTTAAGATCACATTGTTCCGGAACAAGCCGTTTATATTCTCTGTTGAACTGAGATCACAATATTGAGAGAAGATATTATTGGTACATTCGAGATTCTCGAATACGGTGTTTCCGAAGGATACACCGCCAAAATTTCGTGTGATCTTAATATTCGAAACTTTCGATCCTGCACGGGAGCTATAGCCGCTGATCGTCGCATCATTCCTGGTGAACGTGACATCATCAGTATGATAATACAGGTACAAATTTCCGCTCATGCCGGTGACGAAACTACCGGACGCCGTTGAGTCAATATATATTGTTACTGTTGCCGGATACCCGTTGTATTGAAGACCGGGATTGCTGTTATTACCAGATAAAAAATAGCCAGGTCCTATAATTACGAGTCTTTTTTTTATATCAGCGCCGCTATAGGCTGTGGCAGAACCTTCGACGTACAGAGTATCTCCGGGCTGTACGGCAGCACTTGCGCCGGCTGACTGGATTTGCGTGAAATCCGCATTTGCCCCGGTGTTATTGCTCACTTTCCAGATCTTTGCTTCCGCACTGCTTAAAGCCGCAATCGCAGTTACAGTTAATAATAACTTGTGTAAATTCTTTTTCATACTTACGTTTAATTGTTAATGGAATCCCGTTTTGGGGAACGAAAGTATGCCGGCGTATTTAGGGGAATCGCGGTATTCCGATCAATTCAAAATAGATGAGATGAACTACACAATAATATTTCGTCGGATAATAGGTCACTTCGTCGCATAGGAGATGAATTGTCACTTGCGGGACCATCCGCATTTCAGCAATAAAAAATGGCTGTTCAGTTACCTGAAACAGCCATTCGCAACAAAGAAAGACAACCGTTTATTTCCATCCGCCACCTAAAGCGCGGTAGAGCTCTACCATTGCGTTCAGACGGCTTCGTTGTATCATAGCGAGATTGAGTTCTGCCTGTAAAGCATTTCCCTGTGCCGTGATCACTTCAAGATAGCTGGCCATATCACTTTTAAACAGCCATTGCGCGTTCACTACTGCTTTCTTCAGGGTATCAGTTTGTGAGGAAGCAATAGCCTGTTGTTGTTTCAGTTTATCTGTTTGCACCAATGCATTCGAAACTTCCGTACTTGCCTGCAACACTGACTGTCTGAATCTGATAACAGCCTGCTCACGCTCCAGCTTTGATACTTCAAACTGTGTTTTCAACGCACCTTTACGAAATACCGGTTGCAGTATGGAACCTGCCGCAAGCCCAAACAGCGAACCCGGGATATTGAACCAGTTACTTGATCTGAAAGACTCCAGCCCACCACCTGCTGTCAGGGTCAGGGCAGGATACATATCTGCCTGTGCTACGCCAACGCGTGCATTGGCTATTACCAGCGCAAGCTCGTCTGCACGTACATCGGGGCGACGGCTAACCATGCTCACCGGTAATCCAGTTGAGAGCTTATCCTGTAACGTAATGTCTCCGAGAGAGGTACGGCGACCAAGTTTCCCGGGTAATTGACCTGTCAACAACTGAAGCATATTCTCCTGCAATGCGATCTCCTGTTCCAATTGCGGGATCAACAATGATGTTGCCTGCTTTTGTGATTCGGCCTGCTGTACAGCGAGTATGCTGATGTTCCCTGCATCTTTCAGGAATTTTGTAGCGATCAGGAAACTGTCATTCAACGCGAGGTTCTTTTGTGCGATCTGCAATTGCTTATCCAGCATCAGCAGATTGTAAAAGCCCTGCGCGATCTGAGATACCAGTTGGGTCTGTACTGCTTTCAACGCTTCGCCTGTTTGCAGGTATTGGGTTAAAGCGATCTCTTTGCGTCCTTTGATCTTTCCCCAGATGTCGGCTTCCCATGAAAGGGTAACCGCTGCACTATAGCTTTCGATATGACTTTTCTGTAAAAATCCCTGCGCACTCAATCCGTTCAGGCTATTATCAGAAGGGCGGTTGTACTGCCCGGTGATTCCCAGGTTCACATCAGGAAGATAAAGAAGCTTCGCCTGTTTTGCCTGTAGTTGCGCTGCTTCCAGTCTTTTAACAGCGATCAGGAGATCATGATTATATTGAATGCCTTTACCGATCAGCGACTTTAATGTTGTATCGGTAAAGAAATCAGTCCAGGGAATATCGGCAATGCTGCTGGTATCTGCGAAACTGGTGGTTGTATCAAACTGCGCAGGCAGTACCAGTTCAGGTTGCTTATAACTCTTTCCTACGCGGCAGCTTAAAAGCAGCACAGCCAGTGCTGTCGTAACGTAGAAATGTTTTAAGAAGTTGTTCATTCTTTGTAGGTTTTTGTTTCGATTAGAAAAACCAGCCGTGTGAGCTTCCCGCTGATCATTTTCTGCAATCACACGGCTGTCGTTCTTCCTTGTTTTTGTTTTTCTTAATCCGCGAAGGCGATTCCCTTCTGCGTATTTTCTGTTCCGCGTTTGTTCCAGATCTTTCTGAAAAAAGCAAGAACGTAAGTTTTAAGCGTCGTCATAATTTTCGTCACTGTTTCATTTGTTATTAAATCCATTCTTATGTTAATGCCGGGCTTGCTTCTGTAACAGGTTTCTTCTTGTTTATTCTTTCGTGTAATCCCTGGAAGATGATAAAGAGAACAGGTATTACGAAGAGGCCGAATATAACGCCAGTCAGCATTCCTCCTAAGGCACCCGTGCCAATTGACCGGTTGCCGAGTGCTGAACCACCACTTGCCCAGGTGAGGGGTAACAGGCCCACGATAAAGGCGAATGATGTCATCAGGATCGGCCTCAGACGAAGTTTCGCTGCTTCGATCGCCGAGTCCGTGAGAGACATGCCGGCTCTTCTCCGTTGCACTGCATACTCAATGATCAGGATCGCATTTTTCGCTAACAGACCCACGAGCATGATCAAACCAACCTGCACATATATATTATTGTCAATTCCTGTTAAGTTGATAAAGGCAAACACTCCGAATATACCCGTAGGCACAGACAGTATCACTGCAAGTGGCAGAATGTAACTTTCATACTGGGCGGCCAGCAGGAAATATACAAATACCAGGCTGAGCAGGAAGATCAAACTTGTTTCTGTGCTTGAGCCCGTTTCTTCACGGGTCATGCCCGTCCATTCGTAAGAGTATCCGCGTGGCAGGTAGCTGGCAGCTACTTCCTGTATCGCTTTGATGGCGTCACCGGAGCTGTAACCCGGTTTCGGCATACCGTTGATCGTAACTGCATTGAACAGGTTGTTGCGGTTTACGACTTCGGGGCCGTACACACGCTTTAACGTCACAATCTCGTTTGCCGGAACCATTTCCCCTCTGCTGTTCTTCACGAATACACTATTCATGGAAGATTCTTCTGTACGATTAGCAATATCCGCCTGTACGATCACTCGATAGAATTTACCAAAACGGTTGAAGTCTGAAGCGAAACTGCTACCGTAGTACACTTGCAATGTCTGCATTAAGTCGCTCACAGAAACACCCAGCTGTTTGGCCTTTTCTTCGTTGACGTCAAGCATATACTGTGGGTTACCAGTGTTGAACGTGGTGAATGCATACGCAATCTCAGGGCGTTTCATCAATTCACCGATAAAGCCGTACGAAACATTGGCCATTTTATCCAGCGGACCACCGGTCCTGTCCTGCACTATAAATTCAAATCCACTGGTGTTACCAAAGCCCTGCACTGTTGGGAAGATGAACAGGAATGCTGTTCCTTCTGAGACTGCAGCAAACTTTTGATTGATCTCACCCATTACACCTTCAATCGTATTGTTTGCACCGCGTTTTTCTTTTGATTTCATACGAATGAAGCCAACGCCGAAAGAAGAACTGTTTGCATTCGCTACGATATTCAAACCGGCTACGTTACCACGTCTTTCCACTGCTTCAACGGTTGCAAGGATGCTATCCAGCTTGTCCATTACTTTCCCGGTACGATCGAGCGAAGCACCAGGAGGAAGATTTAGTGAGTACATGATAAAGCCCTGGTCTTCCGTAGGGATAAATCCTGTTGGTGTTTTGCGTACCATGAAAACTGTTGCCAGTGTCACCAGTGCAAGACCGCTCAACGCCACCCATTTCTTGCGGAAAAGGAACTGAATGCTCTTTGTATATTTATTGGTGGTGGCATTAAAGCCGGCATTAAATGCGCGGAAGAATCTTTTTCCAAACCCTTCTTTCTTCGCCTGGCCAGTATGATGTTCATCGGCATGTGTATTACGCAGGAACAGTGCAGAAAGAGCAGGACTGAGCGTAAGGGCGTTCAGTGCGGAGATCAGGATCGCAACACCAAGTGTAAAAGCGAACTGTTTATAGAACACACCCGCCGGGCCCTGCATGAATGCAACCGGAACGAATACCGCCGTCATCACCAGTGTGATAGAAATGATCGCACCGGAGATCTCATTCATTGATTCAATAGTTGCCTGCTTGGCTTTAAGTTTTGTTCTTTCCATTTTCGAGTGCACCGCTTCCACCACCACGATGGCGTCATCCACCACGATACCAATTGCGAGTACCAGTGCAAAAAGTGTAAGCAGGTTGATCGTGAATCCAAAGACCTGCATGAAGAAGAACGTACCGAGGATCGCAACAGGTACAGCGATCGCAGGGATCAGCGTTGATCTGAAATCCTGCAGGAAGATAAACACCACGATAAACACCAGTATGAATGCTTCGATCAGGGTATGCAATACCTGGCTGATAGATGCATCCAGGAATTCTTTCGCATTATACATATTGAAGTATTCCACACCGGTAGGGAAGGAGAGTGCCGATTTTTTCAATACGGCGTCTACTTCTGTGAGGATATCGTTTGCGTTTGAACCCGCTGTCTGGAAGATCGCGATGCCGATACCCGGGTGACCGGCGATCTTGGTATTCGCGCTATAAGAGAATGATCCAAACTCAACACGCGCTACATCTTTCAGGCGAACCACACCACCATCTGATGCAGTTTGCAGGATAATGTTCTCATACTCTTCATTCTTTGAAAGCTTGCCTTTATATTTCAACACATATTCAAATGATGCAGTACTGCTCTGACCAAAACGGCCAGGCGCTGCTTCAATATTTTGTTCCTGGATAGATTTCAATACATCCTGGACAGATAAATTATAAGCATTAAGACGGTCAGGTTTTAACCAGACACGCATTGAGTAATCTCTTGCACCAAATACCTGTGCCTGTCCAACACCGTTCACACGCTGGATCTCGGGAATAATGTTGATCTTGGCATAGTTCTGCAGAAATGTTTCATCATATGCCGTGTCTACACTGTAGATAAGCGGCACCATGATCATACTGTTCTGTTGTTTTTGAGTTGAGATACCTGCCTGCACTACTTCCTGTGGAACCTGACTGGTTGCTTTTGATACCCTGTTCTGCACGTTCACCGCAGCCAGGTCAGGGTTTGTGCCAAGTTTAAAATATACGTTGATCGCAAGAGTACCATCGTTACTCGATGTAGAAGTCATGTAAGTCATGTCTTCCACACCATTGATCGCTTCCTCGATCGGTGTTGCAACTGCTCTCGCCACTACTTCAGCATTAGCACCCGGATAGGTTGCGGTTACCTGAACCGTTGGTGGAGCAATGTCCGGAAATAAAGTAACCGGAAGTGTGAACAATGATAGAATACCTAACAGCGCTAGTAGTATCGACACAACTGTCGACAGAACGGGCCGTTCTATAAATTTTTTAAACATCAGTAGGAGTTAACGAATGAAAAATGAAAATGAGAGAGAAGTAAAAAGTAAAAATTCAAAATTAAAAAGTTGAGTTCCTGCCTTGGCGTGAGTATCCTTTCTATTGGTATTTAATTTTGAATTTTTACTTTTTAATTTGTCTTACAAAGGCCTTGATTTTATGATGCTGTCTAATGAAATAAGTTGTGGTTGAATAAATGCGCCGTCCCTTAATCTGTCAAATCCGGAGAACACGATCCGTTGGTTTGGTTTGAGGCCATTCTCGACAAGATAGTAGTTACCTGATTTACCGGAGATCTGAAGCGGAACACTTACAACTTTGTTGCTGTCGCTTACCGCGAATACAAATACTTTATCCTGCAGTTCGAAAGTGCTTTCCTGTGGAATGGCAAGGGCTGTATTCATTGCGTGTGGGACACGAATACGGCCCGTATTCCCAGAGCGAAGCAGCCCGTCTTTATTTTCGAAAGTTGCGCGGAAGCTGATCGTTCCGCTGTTGTTATTGAACTGACCTGTTACCGTTTCAACTTTTCCTTTTAACGGATAGATCGATTCGTCCGCCATTACCAGCTCCACTGCGGGGAATTGTTTGATCTTTTCTTCCACTGTTTTACCGGCAAACTCCTGTGTAAATGAAAGGA
The DNA here is from genome assembly GCF_022012415.1 of Terrimonas ginsenosidimutans. Lineage (GTDB taxonomy): Bacteria > Bacteroidota > Bacteroidia > Chitinophagales > Chitinophagaceae > Terrimonas_A > Terrimonas_A ginsenosidimutans. The sequence continues at coordinate 172,747 of NZ_JAKLTR010000010.1, read as the reverse complement.
AATCCTTTTCAGTAAAGGAGAAGTATGCATAAACATCACGTACAGAGGATACAACCGTTAATGGATTCAGCGTGCTGACGCCAACAAGGCTTCCTGTACGGAAAGGAATTCTTCCTACATATCCTTCAACCGGAGCGTGAATAGTTGTATAACCTAGATTGATCACAGCACTTTGCACGACTGCTTCCGCCTGCGCAACCTGCGCTGCTGCGGCATCATGTACAGCCTGTGCTGTTTTCAATTGAACATCTGATACGATGTTATTCTGAACCAGCGGAGCCAGTTTGGAAACATTGATCTCAGCATTCAGAAGGTTTGCTTTTGCACTTGCAAGGCTTGCACGTGCGGTATTCAATTGTTCCTGGTAAGGACGGGTATTGATCTGAAAGAGTGCCTGACCTTTTTTTACATAAGCACCTTCATCAACCAGGATCCTGTCAAGATAGCCATCCACCTGAGGACGTATTTCGATATCCTGGCTTCCTTCGAGCGAGGCATTGAATTCCTGGTAAGTTGTAGCAGGCGCTTGTTGAAGCGACACTACAGGTAATGCCGGAGCAGCTTGTTGCCCTGCTGGTGCACCGGCAGATGAATTGCAGGCGTATAATGCAGTTGCGACGATAAGGCCCCAAATGAAAATGATCAGATTCCGTGTCGCTGGAGACGCGGTGTTGCGGGTTTGGTTGTTGACTTTTTGTTGCATAACACTGTTATTAAGGAAAGCGGGGTCACTTTCCAGTTACTGAATAATTGACTAAAAAATTTGGATCTGCACCCGAGGGTGGGCGGTTGCAGGCTGGCTGACAATCAGTTATAACGTCACTATCTTTCCTAACATCGTTAACCTTTCGGGCAAAAAAAAGGGCTATCCCTTCAGGTTCCTGATAAATCCATCAATAGCATCGTCGAGTACCATTTTGTTTAATTCATCCGCAACTTCGGCGGTATTCGCGGTCATTTTTATTGAGATTAATCCGTGCATCACAGACCAGAAAGTGTGGTATTTCAAACAACCATTGATCTGCTTATTTGTATTCTCTGCGAGCAGTCTGGAGATAGGCTCCATAACTAGATCGCGGAAGGTGATCGTCCCCGGCAGGCACTTATCGGTTTCACAACAGGCGATGCCGAGACCAAACATCAACTGATAATATTCTTTATTCCTGAAAGCAAAGTTCCAGTATGCATCGGCCATTGCTTTTAATTGTTCGCCAGGTTCTTCGGTCGTTTTCTTCGCTTCTTCCATTTTACTGGCAAGAAGGTTGAAACCCTGCTTACCGAATTCCAGCAGGATGGCTTCTTTATTAGCGAAGTGATCATAGATGACGGGGACGCTGTATTCAATCGCGTCAGCGATCTTGCGGATAGACAGAGACTGCCATCCTTCTTCACGAACGATGTTCCAGGCTGTTTCCAGTATACTGGACCTTACCTCATCTTTTTGTCTTAAACGTCTTTCTGCAATTCCCATATCTCTTGTGTTTTACCTAACACCGTTAGCAAAGTTAATGTTGTTTTTAAGTCCGAAACAAATTTTTTTACAAAAATGGGGTGTTAAAAATTTGTTTAGGGACTTAAGGTATTGAAAGCTAATATAATGCCCCTTTTTTAATTTTGGGGAAACTGATACGTGGGGGTAGAAGATTTTATGGAAGTGTTTCGCAAGCCGTGACGGTTGGAGCCCTGCCGGGCCTGAATTAAACCAATTTGCCCGAAACCTTAACAGGGGGCCCTTGCCGGAGCAGTGTTTCGGGGGAGATTCTCAAAATGCCGATCTACTTTTTCATATTGATGCAAAAAAGTAGCACCCTCCTGCGCTGTGGTCGACATAGAAAAGAACAAGGCTGAGGAAAATATGGCTAGAAATGGAGAGCAAGGCGTCTGTAGAAAAAAGAATTCGCCGGAAAATATTCAGGGTTGATTGCTGTGCCGGCTAAGGCAACTTTTTGCCACTTCGCTCTTTAGTTTCCTGTATAAAGAATGGTGCACTATCGTTGCGACCGGGAAAACTTGCTTCAGGAAGCAAATTTCTAAGGTCCACTGGTTCTTGACTTTTATAGCTTCCAGCAACTTTTTGTTGACAGCTTTGCTGATTGGTTTTTCATCAAGTATTTGTTAGGCGAGGATAAATCAAATAAAACTGTTTCTGTTATTATTACCCAAGTAATGCTAAATTAGCCGTATTACAGCATTAAGGTTACTGCAATGCAAGTGTAGTGTGTCATTTTAAAACAGACCCGAAATTCAAGACATGATACAACCAAACGATTTAAAGCGGGACTTGCCAATGAAACTTTCCAATGATGTACTTTCTACCACGACAAAAGTGTGGGAAGTTTTAGCTGCAAGTAAGGTTGGTGACTTGTACACAGTAAAGAAAATGGTTGAAGAATGCCCGGAATTAATTTATGCCCAATACAACTACACTCCCCCTATTCATTTTGCTGTACGGGAAGGGCATATAGATTTAGTCAGATTTTTATTGGCACATGGAGCACATGATGCTCGATATAAAATTTATCCCTTCCAGGAATCACTGCAAGTTGTTGCACAAGATAGAGGCTACAATGAAATCGTAGCCTTATTGAATGAATATGCTGCCGACAGCTCATTGCATAAATTCAAAGGTGACAACGGAGAAATTTTTTATAACAGAACGGAAGAACAAAAAGAATTTGAAAAAGCAGTTTATGAGGAAGATTTGGAAAAGACAGAGGAAATTTTGAAACGATATCCAGAACTTGTAAATGATGAAACTTATTTTTGGGGTGAGGGGATTTTAACTTTCGCTGCAAAAGAAAACAATCGTGCAATGATTGACTTGTTGACAAGCTATGGTGCAAAAGTTCCTGACATACTTAAATGGACACAGTTTTATTATTTTGAGCATGACGACGGTGCAGCCTGCATGATGGAAAAAGGAATGAACGCTAATACAATGAGTTGGCATCATGTTACCATTCTTCATGATATGGCGCAGAAAGGAAATTCATACAAAGCGGAACTACTTTTAAAACACGGTGCTGACATAAATGCACTTGATGAAGAATATCAATCCACGCCGTTAGGAATGGCGGCAAGATGGGGATATACTGCCATGGTGCAATACTTCCTTACTCAAGGTGCTGATCCAGGCAAAGCAGGTGCAGTGTGGTCTACACCACTGGGATGGGCAAAGAAAAGAGGACATGCAGAAATTCAACAAATCCTGACAAAGGCAGGCGCAAAATAATTGAAAACTTTACCTGTGCTCACATGGGCCCCGCAAACTTTTGCAAACACCTGCAAGATCAATGCTAAGGAATGGCTCCCTAGTACATCATCTTCCTGATGTTATCCGTATAACTTTTGCTCACCTTAAATAATTGCTGCGTTTTCAATACAAGATAAGTATCACCATTCTCGCGGTATACTTCATGGATCTGATTGATGTTGATGATATGCGAACGGTGAATACGTGTGAAGTTAGAAGGATTCAATTTTTGCTCAATGATGCTTATGCCGAAATTACTCAGGTAGTTTTTGTCGTTTGTAAAGACGCGTGTATAATCCTTTTCAGCTTCAAGATAGGTGATATCAGAAATATGTATGCTGATCATCTTATTGCCGTTCTCAAGGAGGATCTTGTCATAATAAACACTGCCGGTGCTTTGTGCAAGATTCTGGATGCTTTCCGTGGAATTTCCCTGGCGAATTATTTTACTAAGGGCTTGTTCAAATCTTTCCTTTGTATAAGGTTTCAGCAGGTAATCCACTGCATTGGAGTCAAATGCTTTTAACGCATAGCGATCAAAGGCTGTTGAAAAAATGATCTGAGGTACGTGTATGATCTTTCGAAGTACCTGGAAGCCACTGCAGCCGGGCATTTGTATATCAAGAAATACAAGATCAGGTTCAACTTCATCGATGAGGGTCACTGCTTCGATCCCATTATGACATTCGCCGGCGATCTCTATCTCAGGATGATCTTCCAGGTATTGGCGGATGATCGTTCTTGATGCTTCTTCATCATCAATGATCAGTACTTTTTTTAGTGTCATCTGTCTGTTTGAATTAAAATTAACAGTACCACCCGTATGACGCGATGGTATTGTCGACGAATTGCCTTATAACCCTGCCAATCTGTGTGATCTCCTTATTTCATGATCCTGGAATTTTTGATCTCCTGATGCAACGGGTCTTTACACCATATTGTCAGGCGCTTTTTTGTTAAGAAAAACCATATACAGCGGATTTGTTTTTTTCGTCGACGAATAAAGCATTCCGGCGGAAAAGCTAAGCATTAACCCGTAGCCGATATTAAGTTTGGTTGTTAATCTGCGAAACTTAAACCGACTTCTCATGAAAGTACTTGTAATCGAAGAAGAACCATTATCTGTCCGTCGTTTGAAAGAAATGCTGGTAGAGGTTGACCATGAAGTGCACGTTGTTGATGTGATCGACAATATGGAGACCGGTACAAATTATCTGAAAGCATCGAAAGATATCGACCTGATATTTGTTGACATATCCGCTGAGCAGGATCCTCAGGTTGAAATATTCCGGGAGGCATGTACGGAAACTCCTGTGATCTTCATCAGCGCCTGCAAGGAATCCGCATTGAAAGCATTCAGATTCAACAGCGTCGACTACCTGTTAAAGCCATTGCAAAAAGATGCGCTTGAAGCTGCGATTCATAAGTACAAAAAATGGCATAGCCTGTCCAAGCCTTCACTACAGCGGGAACTGGCTTGCATACTTGATAATATCTCATCCAAGACCAGTGCAAGGGAAAGATTTCTGGCAAAGTCCGGCACAAGGTATATTTCAGTAGCAGCGAATGACATTGCCTATTTTTATACAAAGGGGAAATTACAGTATATTAAAACGAGACGAAATGAAGATCTCGTCATTGACAAACGACTCGATGAAATAGAAGCAGATATTAACGGAACTGATTTTTTCAGAGTGAACAGGCAATTCATCTTGAATTATTCCACGATAGAAAAAGTACATGCATGGTTCAGCGGAAAACTTAAGGTCCAGGTGAATCCTCTCCCGTATGAAGAGATCATTATAAGCAGGTTGCGGGCTGCAAGATTCCGGAAATGGTTAGGAGAATGATGACCGCCGTTCCTGGTATGCCACAAGCAGCAGGAATGACGATCATATCTGAAATTATATTTAAGAAACAGGGATACGGAACATTACCCTTAGCCCCTGCACGTTTCTCTTTATCTCCAGTTTTTCATTAAACAGCCGGTCAATTCTTTCAGCAGTACTTTTCAGACCTATACCTTTTTGCAGGAGGTCATCAATATTACCATCGTACCCAACACCACTGTCGCTGATTGTAATATGAACGAACGCCTCTGTTTGCCTGCAGGTAACAGATACTGTTCCGCCTTTTACAAGTGGACTAATGCCATGATTCAATGCATTCTCAATAAGAGGTTGTAAGATCATTGGAGGAACCTGGACGCAAAGAACAGATGGTTCTATGTCGTATTCGACAGTTAATCGCTCACCGAAGCGGTGATGTTCCAATGCCAGCCAGGTTTTTACAAATTCCAACTCTTCTTCCAGTGTTACCATCTGCCGTTCGCTCACTTTTAGCGCGTAACGGAATGTATCCGCGAGTTGCGCGATCAGTACCCGTGTTTTTTCAAGTGAAGGCGGAACGGACGCACTGATCGAGTTTAAGGTATTGAAAAGAAAATGAGGTTCGATCTGCGCCTTCAATGCTTTGATCTCACTCTGATAAGCAAGATCCTTCAATTCCTGTTCCCGTTTCAGCTGCCGTTTGGTCCGTTGCAAATAGTGATATGCATGGAAGATGGCGAACTGCAGACTGTAGAAAACAACACTGATATAAAAATCGACCATCATTTCATGAAATACGAATGGCGGTCTTTTGAACTCTATTGCTCTTATGCCATAGCCAAAACTATATACCCAGGCCAGCCCGAACAGGATCATGTAGATAAGATGAAACGAGATCAGGAAGCTCAATGGTTTGTTCTTCCAGACCCTGAAGACGAGGAACCAGCTTGGTATGGTCAAAAGCATCTTTATCGCAATGTCGAAGCCAACAACTACGGTCTGCTTTTTAAGATCCGGGATCTCATAGGCGATGATCAATACCAGGAAAAATAGAGAGCCCCAGAAAAAATTGTATAAAAACCAGGTTCCAAGCTCCCCCCTGCTGATTCCCCAAATAGCTTTTTTAGTCCAGTATTTTCTTAATTGCATATTCTTGGTGGTGGTAAGACTATCCGCAAAACTAGGCATCCATGCAAATTTCCCACAGCAATTCGGATGAATTGATAGATAGACCGACGAAAGTCTCAATTCGATAATTACCGGATAATTAACTAATATTTTAGTTGATAAACTAATAAAATAGTTATAGATTCGTTTCAGTGTTTGTTCGCATTGCGGATTTAAATCTTATCAAATGAAGCTGCTTATCTATATCGGTCAGGTGATCGTCCTGTCTGGACTTTTATATGGATATTATCATCTGTTTTTGCGAAACGGATCATTTAACCGGTTTAACCGTTTTTGCCTTTTAATGGTGTGCGTGCTCAGCGTACTGATACCCTGTATCTCCATTCCGCTGACATGGCCGGCTTCGGGTAGTGAAAGCCAGGGGATGGTTCGTTTGCTGGAAACAGTTTACGTCGATCCATCAGAACAACAACCAACAGGAGTTCCCTCCATATCGTTGCCCGAGCAATCGACTGTTTCCTGGTCAATGATCTTAACAGTGGTGTACGTGTCGGTCGCATTATTGTTTTTGGGGAGATTACTTATAGGTCTGAACAAACTCAGGAAGACCGCATTGTTTTACCACTATAAGCAAGTGGGAAATGTTAAGGTGTTCCTGACAAAAGAAGCAGGAACTCCTTTTTCCTTTTTCAATATTGTTTTTTGGGATGATGAGGTTGATCTGCAATCCGAGAAGGGAAAGCAGATATTTCATCATGAAATGATACATGTTCAACAGAAACATAGTTATGACGTGATCCTCACAGAGCTGTTGACGATCATATATTGGGTCAATCCATTTTTTCATCTCATCAAGAAAGAACTGCGGGTTATTCATGAATTTCTTGCAGATGAACCAGCGGCGCTGGACAATAGCAGTGGAGACTATGCTGAATTGCTATTGATGCGTTCATTAAGAACAAAACAATCACTTGTCAACCCTTTTTTTCATAATCAGATAAAAAGAAGAATAGCCATGATCACAAAAACCAGTATTACCAGATCGCGGTATGCACGTCAGTTCATGATCCTGCCTTTAGCCGCCGTATTATTCGGAATGGTTGCGTTCCGTTTGAAACCTGTTAGGGTTAATTCTCCCGGTAAAAAAGAGCTCACTGTCGTTGTGGACGCCGGTCATGGTGGGTTTGATCCGGGTGCGAAAAGCCCCGATCACAGGTTTGAAGAAGCTACGATGACCCTTGAGTTCGCCACTCTTATGCAGTCATTAGCTCCCGAATACGGGATCAAAGTGATATTGACGAGAGAAAATGAAGAAGCTATTGGAAAAACGAAGCAGGAAGATCTGATGAACAGGCTCAGGATCTCTAAAGAAGCTAAGCCGGACATGTTTTTTAGCTTTCATGTTAACTCTACAGGCAAAGCAGATGCTTACCAGGCCAATCGTTCCGGTTTTGATATTTTCATAGCGGGGAAACGGGAAGATATGGGAGGTAAAGTGATCGCTTCCGCATTGCTTGAAAAATTATCTTCAGTTTATAAAGCGGAAAAAGTGGTTAAACAGCGAAATGATGCGGGTGTGTATGTGCTTGACCAGAACAATGTCCCTTCAGTAATGCTTCAATGTGGTTATATAAACAATCAAAAAGATCTTGAGTTTTTCAATAATAAAGAAAACAGGGAAAAGGTCGTGCGTATCGTATTGGCCGTGCTGCTTGATAGTGCAGCGACATAAGGCTTATCTGTGAAGATGCGAAATGGGAGGCAATAGGATCGGACTGCTATTTCCTCCATTCATTCCATCCACTCCCATTTCGGCGCTTCCATTCCCTTTGTCCAGTTCAGTCGCAATAACCTTTCCTTGTCCGTTCGCAAAAACACATTCCCGTTAATGTTTCCTCTCAGGAATCTGTCGACATTGTTTACAGTAATGTAGCAGCTGGTTTCTGCAATTGATAAAGGGAAATCAGCCCGCCTGATCACTGAGCCGTTTGGTAACAATTCCAGCAGTAAAGCGTAGTGATTGATCGAGTCCGGCGACTGTATTTGCCTCCTTGATACCAATAACAGGTGATACTTTTCCAACTCACCTTCACCATCTACTTTTACATAATCCACCGCTCGCGGTAAACTCAACACAGCATGCCTCGCGGGTTTTATTTCCAGTGACTGCAGTGGAATATGCCATTCTTTGACTGATGAATGAAGCGATCTGTCTATGAATTCGCGGATACAAAATGCAGCCTTACTGTTTATCGTTTCAAGCGAAGGGAGGTAATGAAAATCCGCAAAAAGCGAATCATGCGCCCTGAATACACTTTCAGTAGCGAAGTATTTCGAAGGGCCGTATTGTAGCTTCTCCTGGGAGCTGAACTTTACCCAGCCATTTAATGTGTCGTGAAGATTGGTAACCGTATCTCCATATCGGAAGTATTTCCTGTTGCCTCCCGGTGAAGAGGGAGTGTTTCTTGCCCGGAACCCGGAGGTCGTGATCACATAGAGCCTGTCCGGGTTCTCCGGCTCTTTAACTGGATCTCCTGCCGCTATGGCCTTCCAGGCAAAATAACCTGCAGCAAACAGGACCAGTATTCCTATTGGAAGAAGAAGTTTTCTGAAAGAAATTCGTAGCTTTTTTTTCTTCTTATATGTTCTCTTCCATTCATTGATCTGTTTGGTTATCGCTTCTTTATCCTCGTTTTTTCGTTGAAAGAATTGTTCGAGAAACTCTACAGCTGTTTTATTGCTCGCTTTTAAATCGGCCAGCGCAATAGACAGATCCTGCTTATTTCCCCTGAAATAAAGTGTGAGGCAATAAATTGCAAAATCCTTGTCTTTATATATATTATCGTCTGTCATTACCGGAACAAATATAACAACAGATTATTGGGCGTGGCGTACGTGGAGTCCTCCTGTTGAAAGTTGAGTGATAATTGCCAGCGCCTGTTTCCTTCATGCGCAGGCAATTCTTCCCAGCTAAAATTGCCCCTGTCTGCCATTTCCTTTACAAGATCTTCCCTGTAGGCCGGCCTCCACAAAAGATTAAGCTCTTCTTCAAAAAATACCAGTTTTAAGTTTGCAGCCTCTTCCAGGATCCTGCTGGCGGGCATTTTGTTTTTACACCATACTTTAAGACTATCGCTCACCACATGGCTGATCGCAGAAGGCTTATTTTCCTGTTCCTTTTGCTTACACGCAAAGAGAAGGGTAGTGGCCGCCAGAAGAACTCCGGTCAGTGTTATTGAAAACTTGTTCATAGCTGTCAATTGAAATAATTGCTGAATGAAGCTGATCTTGCGATCAGTGTGATCGATCTTCTGATCATTGCTTTATCCTGTTCAGACCAGATATGTGTCGGGTGATTTCTCAGTTGAACATATAACGCCATGCAGCGGATCGGTTTATCCTGTTTCAATTCTCCCGTATGCATTTCGCGGTTGGAGATAATGATCAGCAGGTTCTTTCTTCTTGCGGAAGTGTCATGATCCGACTCATCTGCTGTTCCTGTTTTTGTATACAGGTAGAAGGTCTTGCCGTCAATCACCATTGTTCCCTTATTCAGTGCTACGCCGTCCTGGGCTGGCGCGTTGAATATCGAATAGGCGGTACCTCCGGGCTCTGCATTGGAAAGTCTCATACTTTCATAAACGGTGCTGCGTCTGATTCTGTATAAAGCTTCTGCATTGTTATAACCATCCTGGTCATAGATCCAGTTGATCGTATCCCGGGTTGCCCGTTGCTGCTGGATGAATTTTAATTTCAGGCTTCTATCCAGCTTTGTCATACTCACCGCCATCTGGCAGAGTGTGGCCGGCGAAACTTTATATATTTCCGCACCTACCTGCGATGCTCTGAATGTGAGGTAAGACCCTCCTGGAAGGTCATTGCGTTTTACAGAACGTCGGTCTTCCTCGTACGTAGAAAATTGTGGCAGCAGACCATCGGTAAAGAGATTGTTTGTTACGAGAATGCTGTCTTCAATATTTTCAAAGTACCATTTCTGACGGCTGTACCTTGCGCCGGTCGAATCACTATTGGTAATAGTATGGAAATTTTGCGCAAAGCCTTTCGCCATTACACTTTGGGGATTACCAAACAGTTTATCCGGATCAAGTCCATTCTGAGGCCATTTATCGAGACTACTATTAAAATGATATGTCTGGCTACCAAGGCGGACCTGCGGATAAGTTTGCAAAGTAGAAGGCCCATTATCTTTAACCAGGATGCCGGTTTGCTGCGCATCATAGCGATAGTTGGACGCGAGCGGAGTTGCCTTTAATTGCTCCTTCTCAAATGAACCAAGATAATTGATCAGCAGATGATAGCTGTTTTTTGAGAAAGCGAGGAAGTTTTTGGCAGCCAGTGAACCGTGTTCGTCGAGCGAGATAGGGAATACCTGTCTGCCGGCAAAGAACTTCACACTTTCATTCCCTTCGCTGCTTTTGGTGATATCCTGTTCATTAATGCCGGCAGGCATCAGATCCAGTTCGTTCCATCTTCCGGCAAAACCATCGATCACGGCTGCCCAGGTGAATGGTTTGATGGTGCTTCCAGGTTTTCCGTCGCTGATAAGACTGCGCCGTTGGATCAATCGGTTTGCGTTTGCGTCAGACAGTTTATAAGTAAGCGTGAACAGCTCGGAAAGCGAGGTGAAATAATTGGGATCGATCTGTATATGATCTGTACGATCTTCTTTGTACAGTTCATTTTGCGCCATTGCACGGAAGTTCGCTTCACCGTCCGTAACAGTAATACTTGCTTTTACTTTGGAACTGTCATATACAGTACTTAAAAGATTATCAAGATCTTTTTGAAGATGCACATCAAGCGTCAGCTGAACAGCGGCATCTTTCGCAGAATTCTTCATGTTATGGCTAAGCATATATGTATATAGCTTATGATTGCTTTCAGGATACAGGTACTGGTATTTACCATTTATCCAGAAAGGTCGTGCCAGCAATTCATCGGTCAGTATACCACCGTGAAAGAAAGTAATATCTCCTTTTTTTGCATCAGCTTCTACCGTGAAGCCATCACGTTCATTTACGCGAACAGCGTAAGGCTGGCTTTCGGGTTGACCATTGTTTGCATCGATCATGGCACCGGGCACATTTGCCTGGGCAAAATATACACAGGAATTATCGGCCTCTTCTGCAGGAAGCCTCCTGAAAGCTGCTGCCGGCAGCGCAAGCAGATTGACATTTGCGGCGGAACGCGTTGATTTAAAAACATCTTTTGCAGCAACCGAAATTCCATTATAATTGAATCCTCCAACAGGCCCGGAATGCTTTCCCGTATATCCGAGAACAGCGGCAGGAGATAACGTTTCCCGGTTGTTCAACGAGGCTTTTATAAAGAACCATTCATTCACTTTGATCTTCCATCCTGATTCCCGGTCTTTTTCTACAAACAGCAGGTTCGTCGGGTTGTTCTTGTCCGTATTGGTATTCAGGAATTTTTGCAGGATATCGCTTGCCGCCGGACTTTGCTGCTGCATCTCAGGGAAGAGCGCGGCAACTTCTGGATCACTGATCAGCTCACGATAGAAAGCAGGGGCGTCGAGTCGTCTGAATTTCTTTTGTTCTTCCAGGGGTAATGATCCGATCCTTGTGGAAATGCCGTCATTGAGTTTTTCAGAACAGTACACAAGGTCGCTTTTCAGCGTTTCCAGTGCGTAGTTCCCCGCGGTCTTTCTGATCAGCGAAAAACCAAGTGCGATCACTGCAAAAATTGCCAATGGCAGCAAAAAGGAAAAAGACTGGCGGATATGCCAGCGGGCGAGATTCGCATTTTCCTGGCGTTTATATAAGGTACACGCTATAGCCACTGTTCCCAGAAAAGCCAGCGTGTATGAAAGGTCATTTACGGCAAAGATGAAGTAGCTGATACCTGTAAAAGGAAAAGCATTGCTGTTGATCAGTATATCAATCCCTCCAAAACAGATCAACTGCATCAGGAAATATATGCTGAAAAGATTGCCGGCACTGTAGCCGGTTGTTTCATTATGCGCTTCTGAAACAGATCTGATCGGGAAGATCACCAGTGAAAGTAATAGTAGTATCGGCAGTGCTGTTGCAAGAAATCCGTGCTCGGCTACCATATATCTTACCGGTAAAGTATCGCTGAGCTGGGTAGCATAGTTGCTTCCTACGGAAAAATGGGGCTTTATAGCGCTTGTCCAGCCTTGTTCCGCCGCATAGTTTTCGATGAACCATCTGTTCTGCTCTGCGCGCTCCATTTCCGCAATACCCGGTGTTTTATCGCTGTTAAGCGCAGAGGATTGTGCAATGGCAGTTTCTGTTTTACCCAGAATACTGAGAAATCGGGAATGGAAAGTGTTCGTATTAACCGGTAAAGAGATCCTTTTTTCACTGCCTCCAAATTCAAAGAACAGAAATGCGTGCATCAGCAGGAAGCCTGCGATAAGGATCACGGTGCTTCCAACCGGCAGGATGTTCAACAGCCTTTTTCTATGGCGAAGTCCTGCAAGGAATACGACAAAGAACCACGATAAGGACGAACTCAGAAAGAAGACGTATGCCATCCCCATGTCCATTTTAGCGAACAGTATGGTAAACCACATGAGGATGAACAGGTGTGTATATTTTGAACGAAATCCTATTGAAAAGAAATAGTTGCGGTAATCCAGCCTGTCTGTTTCAATGGAGTCTCTCCTGATCAAAGGCTGCATCAGCAATACCACAAGCGGATAAGCGATCAGCGATAAGCTGACGATCCAACGGGTGATATTGTTGTCGCTGATGACCAGACCTGCTGCGGGGAATAACAGCAGTGCAATAACGGTTATGATATTTGCTTTTTGCATGAATCAGTTTTTTGATCGTTTCATGAACTGGAATACAAGAAACGCTCCGAGTGCCGCGCTGATCAGCAATCCGATCAGCAGGTTTGTCGAAATGGATATCCCGATAAATGATGTTTTCAAATATGACTTTTCAATAAAATCGGTGTACTCGTTTTTCGTGATCGCTTCTGTGTATGGATACGATCGAACTCTCCAGCTAAGAAACAATCTGAGCATAAAGAAATAAAGAAGGATATTAAGCATCCACCAGAAGAATACAGGTGTTCCGCTGTTATTCTCATCGGAATATTTTTTGGAATACAAAAAGATAAATCCGATTGACGCGAGTGCCACAATGATCGCCGGAAGTAATGTGTTCATGACATCGCTTCCTGCGCTTACCCAGGAGTTGTGCAGCTTCAGCAGCCATCCTGTATGCGATGGTGAAGGTGGTAAGGCAGAAAATTCTTTATCAGACCGGATCAATTGCAACTCCTGCATGCGGAGCCTTGCATTGGTAATGCTGTCACCAGCTGCGCCCGTGCTGTATTGCAGATCTGCCCAGAAATGATTGCTGTTACTGTCTGTTCTCTCGAAATTAATCGCTGGTAATATGTATCCGGTATTTCCCGCACGTTGCAGGGCAAAACGGTTATGCGTTGTTATAAACAATTCATGATTTTTGCCCCTGGTATCTGGCAGAGGGAAGATCTGCGGTTGCAGATATTTTAGCGCGAACTGATTGCTTCCGGTCAGTTCCGCAGAAAAAGCTGGCTGTGAAAGAAACTGCTTACCTGCCGCAGGTTCGTATCCAAAATAGAACCGGTCCTTATCGCCAAGAGAAATCGTTTTGTCCTGGTATTGCAAGGAAAGCAGGTCATAGGTTGCCTGCGTACTCGCTAATTGCAGCATGGACGGTTCCGGCACTACCAGTTTGGTTTGCCAGTATTGATAGGTAGGATCTTTACCATAATACCAGCATACAGGGCTGCTGTAATTTTTATTGGAGATAAACTGGATATTGGTCTTTAGCAGATACAGCCGTTGAAGTGATTGAATAACTTCATAGTTGAGGGGGAGGTTGGTATTTTCCAAAAGATCAGAGAACCGTGTGCCATAAGCGATCGTTTTATTATCAACCGTATCAATGATGCCTTTGTAAACGATCCGGAAATCAAACTGATTCTTTTCTTTTGGCAGGGCTTTCACACTGATCTCATCAGTAGTGGTGGTACCGGGCATTTGGATCCGCAGTATCTGTTCGCCGGTCAACGCTGGAAGACCGGATTGTTGTAAATGCCAAATGTGTTCGTCTGCCTGCCTGGAGATGTACAATGGATAGGGGATCTTTCTGCAGGATAGGGTGAATTGGTTGCCGGTGCTGGACAAACTGATCTCTCCTTCGAGACCTGCCTGTACGTCATTGTACATATTTCCGGTGATATAGATCGGAAAAGCGGATGAACTGGTAAAACCTTCATGCACGAGAAAATGATGGCGCGAATTATTACCAGGATCTTTCCAAAAGAACCTGCTGCCGGAAAAAGCCAGTGAGAAAAGCACGCCTGTCAATAGAAAGCTCAGTGCTAATCCTGAAAGAAGCCGCAGCATATTCTTTGACGAATGCCATTGATTCACATCCACCGAAGTAAATCTCCAGATATGATAAATGAGCCCCCACAGCGAAAACAAAAGCCAGCTGCCGGTAAGCAACCCCGGTAGCAAAACCAGGCCCGTCGCTGCCAGCAGCGTCGACGCGATGGCGATAATAAAAACAGTATGTTTTTTCCAGTTCATGTTATTGGCTTTATTCGCCCGTTTCCAGCGAGTCGAATATCGGTTGTGTGATTTTTTGATTGATCAGAACGAGGTAGCTTCCATCAGGAGCGATCTTCGTTATTTTCCGTTTCTTAAGATCTATCATGAAGTTGATGATAGGAGCGTTGCCTGCAAGGTTGGTGATGTCCAGCTCAGGATAAGTATGTTCCTGCTGCAGTACCCACTTAGAGAAATTAGGCGTGCTGAGAACACTGAATTCTTTGCTCTTATATCCCTTGATAAAATCCTGCAAAAGGAACCATGCATGCAACTGTGTGTTGATGTCAGGAAAGGATGCTGGTTTGGCAACGCTTTCCATTTTGGCGACCATCTCCGCCATTTTTTTTGTCTGGTCTTCCTGTTCCTTTTGAATGGCAGTAAGTTTACCTAGGTCATCTTCCAGCTTTGTGATCGCCTCTGCTTGTTTCTTTTTTTCTTTTTCCGTTTTATCGAGTGAAACTGTGGCTGTCTTATGTTTTGCTTCCAGATCAGCCACTGATTTGCTTAAGCTTTCCGTTTTTTTAGCAAGCGTTTCCTTTTCCTTTTCAAGAGTATCCTTTTCTTCCTGAAGTTTAGCTTTGAGTTCGTCAGCTATTTTTTTATCGTCTTTTGCTTTCCTGAGCTCTTCAGAGAGTTTTTTGGCTTTCTTGTCCGTATCCGATTTTGTTTCAGGCTCTACTGCCAGCAACTGGTTATTGGCCTCTTCCAATTCTGCAAGACGGGTAGATACCTTTCTGGTCTTTATAATGGTTATGATAATGGCTATCGCTGCAATAATAATTGCTGCTAAGGTTACATATCTAAGGATCGATATAGAAGTATAGGCAGCATCTACATCCTTCTGTAAAACGTTAGATATTGTAAACCCGGGCTGAGTACTTGTTGTGTCTTTCGGAGTTATAAGATCGTCGATTGCTGAGGAGAACGATAACTGTTTGCTCACGCCTGAGGAATCGAAATGACTCGAAAGTTTTTTCCAGCTTTCGGATTTGATCGTCGAGTCTTCCTGTACTGTAATAAGCAGGCTGTCTTTATACTTGTAGTATAATTTCTTTTGTTCATTTGGCGTAAAGCCATAGAACGAAAGAAATAGTAACCGTCGCCCGTCTTTTATTTTGGTTTCGCCGCTTTCTTTTTTCACGAATGAAAGCGTCACTTTTTCAAAAGCACTGTCTGGCAGATTTTGACTGATACCCTGTTTACAATAAAGCAGTAGTGGTAGCGCCAGCAATAGAAAAAGGAGCCTGGCGCCGGAATTCCCCGGATTGGATAAAAACTTCATAAAGGTTTTGTTAGTTGTCAATTTCATCTAAGTAGTGAACGATGCGTGATATGTCGTTATCATTTACATTCGGGAACTGTGAGATCAGCGTAAATGATTTAGTATGGTCATTTTTCATTTCATGTTCTGGCTCATACTTGAAGTTTTCCTTCACAGCATTGTTGCCGTTTTGTTTATGGCTGAAGCGATACTGCAGGCCATCGAACCAGAGACGATATTCTTTCTTATCCTGGATCGATCCGTTCTGCGGCTTTTTCAATTTATGACTACCACAAATAATGGGGTGATCAAAGCGGAAGGTCCATTTGTCCGAACGTTGAATAAAGTCAAAACTTCCTGCATCAAACCCATTGTTGAATGACTTGAAAGAACCGGTGAAATTGATGAGGGCCGTATCCAGAATGCCATTATTGCTTTTCAGCATCTTGATATTGCCGACTCCGTCGATCGATGCAGATTTCCAGGAGATCGGATCATTGATGCCCGGGTCACTGAAACTATTCTCCTTAGCTACAGAGCGTTTGATCAATTCTGCTTTAAGGAAAGATCTGAACGGATTGAATAGCATGCCTCTTCCTGATAGCTTGATCTGGCTGATGGAAAAATTCGCCAGACCATAATCTCTATGGTGCGTATTCAGGCGCTCAAGCGGCGTGTACAAACATTCAAAGAATGCTTTCAATAAATGTTTCGTGTAATACGGGTTGAAGCTGATCGTTCCTTCATTTGGAGAAGCGTCCGTGTTATAAAAGGTGTCGGCACTGATAGCGGCGATCAGGTTCTGCGCAAAGAGTGATTCATCCCGCGTATTCAGAACGGCTGCGAATTCGGGAAGCATAAACCTGTCGAGCTCCTCAAAGCTGTACCGTGCCATTCGGATCTTTGCCCGCTCAATATAATTCCAGAAATTCTCACTTTGGATATAACCATTTCTGATCTCTTTCAGGAATTTCTCCAGTAATGAGTTTTTGATCTTTCCATTCTCAATAAAGTTGGGCGCATATCGAAGGGTATAGCTGTGAAGAATGCCAAGTCCTGCCGAGAACGTGAGGAAGTTGCCTGCTACCGGAAGCCCGGTACGCATTAGCCTGAATGCCGTGGGTTTATTATAATAGTACACACCCATATCAGTTGTTCCTTTGCCACAGTCAATACACAGTACAATGCTTTTGTCTTTCAGGTTTTCTTCGCGGCTCAGATCTGACAGATAGGTTGCGTCGCTTTCCGGAAGAGCATTTAGCTCGAAACCCTTAAAGTTTGCCGGCTTTTCTGCCGGGGAAAGATTCACCAGGTTATAGTGAAGTTCATTCAGGATATATGTGATCGTGAACTGGCTGAGTGTATTTGGAAACAATATATGAATAGAGGTCAGCACATTCTTTCTTGGATTGTCTCCGCAGATCTCACCGATCAGGACACGGCAATAAGAGCAAAGGATAGATGCAGTCAGCCTTAGCAAAGTCTTCCTTAATCCAAGATTGTACCGGCCTGTATCGGGACTGTTGATGGATACATGCGCGCTTTCAGACTGACTCAATAGTAGTTTAAGATAGGGCAGCAGTAATTGATAGTCTCCCGGATTTCCTGGTGAAGCTGTAATTCTTTTCAGGTAGAGCAATACATCGTTGTCGGAAAATGTAGATGCATGCAGGACGTTATCGTTCTTGCCAATATTGTTCTCTGAATAATAGATCCGTGTTTTGATCAGGTTATTTCCGCCGCCGTCACGCTGGAAGAAATCATTGTCGTTAACGCCGGACATTCCATACATTTTTTTGAAACTCTGGAATATGTCTCCATGCACCACTTTTGTTACGTTGGAGCTGGAATCAAGGATCCCGTATTGGGAAGCTTCAGAGCCGAAATCAAGCCATGATTCGAAATACAATGAATCTTCTGTATGAAAAAAGAACCGGAGGTTCGCACTATAGGTTTGGCCATTTGCGGCATAGGTAAGCCTGATGTCAAGAAAAGCCTGCTCGGGAGCTGAGCTGATCGATAATTTCTTGCCGGTGCTGTCCAGCAGCAGCAATGACGCATCGGTATTGATTGCATGGACACCGATGAGTTGACTTGGCTTAGCGGTAGTCTTTGCCGCACTTCCCTCAATTTGCAGGGAAGGGTTGTCTACTGTCTCATTTGCTCCTACCGGGAACAGGAAATTGCTTTTTTTAGCATGATCGAAATCGGAGATGTCCAGCAGTTCCATCGGGCTGCTGGTGTCCGAAGACTGATGTATAAAACTGTACCACGGGATCTGCTGACTACTGCGGCTCGTCTCTTTGTCATTGATGAGAAAGATGAAAAACGGCCGCTGACTGCAGATCTTTCCGAGGCAAAGCCAATAATCAAACGTGCCGTTGAGGCTATTGTCAACGTTATCCTTTAAAATCGAAAGCATTAGGGGTAATTTTCAGTCTCAGTGAACGAACAGAAAATTAAAAATATTGCTTTTAATCTGAGAGGAAAAAGGGAAAAAGGAGTTAAAAGTGATTAAGGGTGAAGAATGGGGGATAAGAGGGGTGGGTGGTGAGTCATAAAGAAATAGTTTGGGATTTATTTAACAGCTTCAAAGTGGTTGACTGAGAATGGATAGTACCAGTTCTTTATAGCTTCTCCCGATCGGGATCACCTGGCTGTTGATCTCCACTTCTCCCGCACTGAAAGCGCTCAGTTTCTCCCTTGCTACCACAAAGGAGCGGTGGATCCGGATGAATTTCTTCCTGTCAAGCAACTCTTCAATTTCGCTGATCTGATATTTGGTCAGGTAGCTTTTTGATTGGGTTACGATGTTGACATACTCTTTCCTGCTTTCGATATAGAGGATCTCGTCAAAGAAAACCCGGATCCGCTTTTTGTTAACATTGATCAGCAGATGAGGCCGCTCATTCGCAACAGGCGCGGAAGCTGGGGATGCTGGAGAAGCAAGATTGATCTCTTTGATCTTATTGACCGCCATCAGGAACCTGTTAAAATGAATTGGTTTTAACAGGTAATCCATCACATTCAGCTCATAACCATCCAGGGCATATTCACGATATGCGGTTGTCAGGATGACCTTTGGTGGATGTTTAAGCGTACGAATAAAATCCAGGCCTTTAAGGCGTGGGAGATGTATGTCAAGAAATAGCAGGTCGATCCGTTGCTGCTGCAGCACTTCGAGCGCATATAATGCATCGCTGCAGGTCTTCTTCAGGTCAAGAAATGGAACCTGTGAAATATAGTCAATAAGTATTTCCGCCGCCAGGGGTTCGTCTTCAATGATCATGCAACTAATTCTTTCCATAGCTGTGAAGGTTTAAATAAAGATTTACGCCAAAAATGTTTTCCCTGCAGTTCACGTCAAGATGGTATTCTTTGTATAGAAGCTCAAGCTGCCTGCGAATATTGTTCAACCCGATACGATTCTGATCTGTTGCCTCTTTGGGGTTCTCAAACGAATTCTCAATGAAAAACCGGAAATCACCCTGTTCCTGTTTCAGCTGTATTTTGATAAAAGAGTCATAACGATTCTCTCCCGCGCCATGTTTGAATGCATTTTCCACAAGGGGCAGCAGCAGTAAAGCGGCAATCGGCTGATTTGGATTTTCGATCTCTTTTTCAAAGGAGATATTCAGACGCTGATCATAACGGATCCGTTCCAGGGAAATATAGTCCTCAAGAAAAGCAAGTTCCATACTTACCGGGATGGTTTCTTTGCTTGATTCGTATAACATGAAGCTCAGAAGTTCTGATAATTTAAGTACTGCTTCAGGAGCGAGATCAGATTTTTTTCTTGTCAGTGCGTAGATATTGTTCAGCGTATTGAATAGAAAATGCGGATGAAGCTGGTTCCGCAGCAATTGTAACTCTGTGTTAAGCTTTTCACGCAACAGGTTCTTTTCTCTTTCTTTTGCTACCAGTTGATTGCGCAACATTTTTATTGAAACGGATACGCCTGCGGCGAAGCCCATAAAGATGATACTGCGGGAGATGATCAGAGGGTCGAAGATATGATCCTGCGCCATCCGGCCGTTGTAAACTACATGGCCTAGTATATAATAGGTGACCAATCTTACCAAAACAACGCCTGCTATAAATACTGCCGTGATGATCAGGAAATTTATGATCTGGGAGCCTTTCTTTCTGATCAGCCGGTCAAATCCATAATACATCATAAAGTAAGAGAAAAGGATCTCCGGGATGGAAGTTCCTACCGCCACAATGATCATCCCTTGCAGTAATGCGCCGGTAGAAAGACCAGGTATTGCTCCTTTGGCCCACATATATTCCGTTGCCATGCAAAAAAGAATGTAAAGGCTCCAGAACCCGACATGCAGTAACACACGTTTCATGGTTCTAAAATCGGCTAAAAATGTGTAGGAGACAAAAAAGAAGCGGGTGATCCTGATCTACCCATGAATAGCTGAAATCTACCTCCCAATGATAGATCTTTTACGATAAGCCAGAACAATCCAAAACCAATGTCGCTCAATTCCTGCCAAACAGGTTTTACCAGCCCGGACCATGCTTTTATTTTTAGATGGATTTTGAATGTTCCTGCAAAAGAATCTATAAAACTACTTTATGAAAAGGATTTTTCCTTTTGTCTCCGCTTCGGTCATGCAACCTGTGTTGCGCTGTTCCCTGGCACTTGTTTTTTTTCTCCACGCAGCTGTAAGAATAGCCAATCATACGATCCCGCAGTTCGCCGGATTTCTGGAAAATGCCGGGTTGCCGTTTGGTAAAGCGATCGTCATCGCGATCTCTGTATTCGAGATTGCGGGAGCTGTCTTGCTGGCGATGGGTGTGTGGGTGCGTTTGATCTCTGCCGGATTGTTTGTGCTTCTGCTGATTGGGATTATCCTGATCCATTGGGCAAATGGATGGTTTGTAGGAGAACATGGTGTCGGTGGAATTGAATACAGTTTTGTGTTGATGGTTGGGTTGATGGTGGTGGCTGCGGGAGCTAGGGAGACCACGAACCGCAGATGATCACTTGAGGTGAAGTGTCTTTACAAAATTTAATTGGCGTAGAAGTATCGCGAAGAACGCGAAGGGCCGCTGAGAACACAAAGATATTATCCGTTAAAGACAGACATCTTTGCGTCCATAGCGCCCCTTCGCGCTCTTTGCGATACTCCTACGCTGTGCAGTTCTCCAGCCTGTGTTTTACAATTTCTCCTAAGAAAAAAGAAGCCGGTATAGAAATACCAGCCGTACTTCCAAATGAGAAAGCGGTTCAGCATATGGCTGTTAATATCCTTTATTTTGGGTCAGTACTCCTTTGCTCTTGTCGATCTCAGCTTGTGGAATTGGCATAATGCTTTTATCCGAGCCAAAGATCTGCACTGGTAATAGTGTCACTCCATTGTTGTCATACTTATTAGTCACATTCCCTTTCACTCTCAGAATATCCCACAGCCGGTGGCCTTCGAATGCAAGTTCAATGCGCCGTTCGCCAGCGATTGCATTGATAAGTTCATCTTTTGTTGTGAAAGAAGCTACTGTATATGCCGGGGCGCTTACCCTTGATCTGTCTCTGACAAGATTTGTTGCAGCAATGGCATCGGCGTCAACGCCTGTTGCAAGACGCGCAGTTGCTTCTGCATAGGTCAGTAGTATTTCTGCATAGCGGATGATCGGCGCCCAATCTGCCCGCGTTTGCGGATCGGTATATTTTGTGGTAAAGAAGTATCCGGGAAGAGCAGCGCTTTCTATGAGCATCGTTGTTCTTCGCCTGTCATCAGTAGCGAAGTAGGGGTTGGTCACGGTATTGGTAAAACTTTTTGACACGGCGAGGTCTGCTCTTCCGGAACGGTTATAATGTTGAGGAAGGGAGTTGTTGGTGTTAGGGTTGTCGTTTACACTATTCGGAATGCTCCAGATCGTTTCGCTGGTCTGGAAGTTGCCGGTTCCAAACGCCCCATTCGGTGTTGGCTGCAGCGCGAACGTTCCATATAGTCCGTCAATGATCTGTTTGCTGAGGGTCTTTGCATTTGCATAGTCATTCTTGTATAAATACGTTCTTGCCAGTAATGCGGTAGCTGAAGCTTTGGTTGCTCTTGTTTTTGTTGAATAAAGATCATCCTGCTGAACCGGCAGATCTGTTAATGCCTCCTGAAGGTCTTTGATGATCTGTGTATACACTTCTGCAACGGTTGATCTTGGTTTGTTGCCCGCTGGATCATTGCTTGAAAAACTTTGCAGGATGAGGGGTATACCCGCATGAGAAGCTTCGGGTGTGAAAACAAATGGCTGTGCAAAGAAGTTGACAAGATAGAACAGGCTTACTGCCCTGATAAATTTACTTTCCGCAATCAGCACTTTTATACGTGCAGATGTAAGAAGAGAAGCATTAGCTTCAATACCTGCTATGTTACGGTTTGCTGTAGCGATCGCACTGTAACCGGCATTCCATACTCCCGCGGGGATGCCATTGTTGGAAAGCATATTGAATCGCGGCAGATCGCCAAAGAAGTTTCCCCTGTCGAAAATGTCTTCTCCCTGAAGATCGATATAAACCAGTGCGCGTCCCGACAGGAAATTCAGGTCCTGCAGAGAGTTGTACCCTCCCGCAACGGCACTCTCAATTTTTTGGGTGGTTGAAAAAGCAAGATCAGATGACACGCGGTCATTGGGTATTACGTTGTCTGTTACTTTCTTCTGGCAGGATGTTGCTCCAAGAAACGTGACGATACTTAGTGTATATAAAAACTGTCTCATGATTTTTTGTTTGAATGATTAAAGACCGATGTTTACTCCAATAGTATAAGTTCTTGGCAATGCGGGCCTGAAGAAATCAACACCCAGACCAAGGTTTACGTTGCCATTGGCATTAGCTTCCGGATCCATCCCTTTGTAGCCCGTGAAGGTGAAGAGGTTCTGGGCCTGCGCATAAATGCGGACGCGGGTCAATTGTACTTTTTCCAGTAATGCTTTTGGAATGCTATAACCTAACTGGATATTTCTGATACGCACAAAATCTCCTTTTTCAAGCCATCTTTCTGATACCTGGGCAAACTGGTTATCTCCGAAATAAAGACGTGGCACATCAGTCTGATCGCCGGGTTTTGCCCAGGCATCAAGAATATGTACACTTTTGTTCCTCGTTGAAGTAAAAGACATCAGGTTTTGCAAGGTTGAGTTATATACATATGAACCAAATGAGTACTGCAGGTCAACAAGCATATCGATATTCCTGTAGCGAAGAGTTTGGGAAAGACCGCCAAATATTTTCGGATAAGGCGTTTTGTCATTCATTAATACGCGGTCTGTTGCGGTAACAGCTGTTGTGACGGTTCCATCTTTTACAGTGGTCCACCGGCTGGCTGCTGGTTTGGAATGATCATACTGCTTTCGTTCGCCGTTCTTATCTAGAAATGTCGGTAAGCCGTTATCCGGATTCACACCTCCCCAACGTATCAGGAAGAATGCTCCCAGGTTATGACCTGGTCTGATTATAGCATTGCCGCCAAGGATATCGTCGTTATTACTGTTCGTTGAGATCACTTTGTTTTTATTCCAGGCGGTATTGAAGTTCAGGTCCCAGGTGAAATTCTTTGTAGCGAAGATTGGTGCGCTGACAGATAATTCAAGTCCCTGGTTCCTGATCTGACCAATATTTTGTGTGATCACGTTTCCCGGGAAGCCCAGCGTTGCCAGCACCGGGTTTGCCAGGATCAGGTCTTTTGTTTCTTTGTTGTAGTAGTCGAATGTGATCTGCAATCCTTTCCGGAGTGTCATATCGAAACCAATGTCCAGCTGCCCTGTTTTTTCCCATTTCAGTGATGTATTGCCTGGATTGCTCAGATTACTGGAAGGGATGTCTGCATACTGCGTTGGAATAAATGTGGCAAGTGCCGGGAAGTCGCCGATGTTCGAATTGCCGGTTATCCCATAGCTGGCGCGAAGCTTCAGATCTGCAATGGAAGAAACGGATTCCATGAACGTTTCCTTGCTGATCCGCCACGCTATTGCTCCTGAAGGAAAGTATCCCCACCGGTTATCCTTTCCGAATCCTGAATACGCGTCAGCGCGCAGGTTGAATGTTGCAATATATTTACTCTTGAAGCCGTAGTTTATTCCGCCGAAGTACGATGCCAGGCCATTGTTCTCGGTATTGAAGTTTTGCAGGTTTACGCTTGCATAATTTGCCGGGTCAACCAACCGGAGTGAAACATCGTTGATCCCTATCCCTAACGCGTAAAATCCGGTTCCGTTCCTTCTTGTGTACTCCGTTCCAAGCAAAACGTTGAAGTCGTGATCGCCTGATTTTTGAACATAGTTCAGTGTATTGGTCCAGCTCCAGATCCGTTTTTCGTTTGCGACAGTTTGCGCGATACCCGCAGATCCGTTCCCATCACCGACCGAAGGATCCCAGTATTGATCAGTATAAGCAGAAAGCTGATCAACGGCATACTGTGATTTGAAGCGCAGGCCTTCAATGATCTTTGCTTCACCATAGATAGTTCCGAGGAGACGCCGGGTATCGCGATTATCATAGTTCAATGTTTGTACTGCCAGAGGGTTGGGTGTATTGTTTAATGGAGAATTACCGCCATTCCCGATATAATACGACCCATCATCATTGTAAACCGGCACATTAGGGTAGGCGGTCAGCGGTCCGAAAGGAACACCGCTTAAAGATCCGCCCGTACCGCTTCCCAGGCCAAAGGAGTTGGTTTGGGAGTACTGCATTTTGATACCGGTTTCCAGCCAGTTTGTTGCCTGGGTGGTAAGATTGAGTCGTGCAGATGAACGTCTCAACCTGTTGACCATGATATAATTTTTAAAATCATTGTATCCGATCGATCCGTAGTAGGTTGTTTTCCCGGAACCTCCGCTGATGCCGACCTGATGATTTTGTGTGCCGCCATTTCTGTATAATTCGTCCTGCCAGTTCGTACTATAGGCATCTGGCTGACCGTCGCCATCGTAATCTCCATAAGCGGCGTAAGGCGGCGAACCACTGTTGGTGGCAAGCTTGTTGATGACAGTGTTATATTGCTCGCCATCCAGCACTTTCATCATTCGGGATGCGTTG
Source organism: Terrimonas ginsenosidimutans (assembly GCF_022012415.1). Classification (GTDB taxonomy): domain Bacteria; phylum Bacteroidota; class Bacteroidia; order Chitinophagales; family Chitinophagaceae; genus Terrimonas_A; species Terrimonas_A ginsenosidimutans. The sequence goes on along the minus strand of NZ_JAKLTR010000010.1, from coordinate 147,613 downwards.
CTGAATCCCGTATATCCATCATAAGACACCGTGGCTGTTCCGCTTTTGCCCTTTTTTGTTGTGATCAGCAATACTCCGGCAGATCCACGGCTGCCATAGATGGCTGCTGCAGAAGCATCCTTCAGTACTTCCACGCTTTCGATATCATTCGGGTTAATGTCCGCCAGTGTATTTACAGGATTATACAATTGCTGGTCATTACCCTGGGTGACAGGAACTCCATCGATCACGATCAATGGCTGACTTCCCGAGGAAATGGATGCGGCTCCTCTGATCCGGATGAGGACGTTGTCGCCTACAAGCCCGGAAGACGTATTGACCTGTACTCCGGCTGCCTTACCGGTTAATGCCTGATCAAAACTCATCACAGGGCGATTGGCAACTTCCTTGCCATCCACTCTTGCAACCGCCCCGGTGAGATTGGCTTTCCGTAATTGCTGATAACCGACCACAACCACCTCTCCAAGATTTCCTGCAGTGGCTTTAAGTTCGATATTGATCTCCGTTTGTGATCCTACAGTGACTTCATTTGATTCAAACCCCAGCGAACTGATAATGAGGATTGTTTTATCATTGGCAATGATAGAGAAGCTTCCATCACTACCCGTAACTGTACCAGCTTTCGTGTTTTTGATCCTGACGGAAGCTGAGCTGACAGCTTCACCTTTTTCATTTGTTACCCGTCCCTTAACAGTACGATCTTGCGCCAGCAGGCTGCTCATCGATGCCAGGAAAAGGCATAGCAACAGAACTTTTCTCATGATAATCAGTTTAGGTTTAACCAGCTCATGCTGGCAGTTCCAAGATCACTGAAATTGAGAAGTCGCTGCAAGCCAAAAATGGCAATTCAACCGGCGAAGCGCTGCGCTGTACTAACAGTGCTTTTCGTGGTAATTAAGGCGTTGGTATAAGGCTGAATGAATTTGGAGCATTGTTATGTTACTCCTGTATTGGTCCGCTGGCATTACTTTACCTTCAGCAGTTTGTTGATCGCCTGTAAAAACTGATACCCTTCAGATGGCCGGGGAGCAGTTCTTGTAATAAGTTTACCCTGCCCATCAATCAGCATATAGGTTGGAAAACCTCCGACCTGGTACATTCCCATGAACAGTTTTGATGCATCATCGTCAAGGAAATAATTTTCTCCCTGCAGATCTTTCCTGCTCACAAGGTCTATCCAGTTTTGTTCGGTTGATTGAAGACAAATATTGATAAATACAATTTTACTGGTATCTGTTTGCTTTTTTAATGCCGGTGTATATTCCATTTCCTGCAGACAGGGGACACACCAGGTTGCATACACATCCAGGTAAATGATCTTTCCCGGATAAATGCGCTTAAAATGGTTGAAGATCTCCGTGCGTGCAATTCGTGTCTTTCCTTTCTTCCTGTCAAGGAAAGTCAGGCCCTCAATTGACCTTTCGGTCAATGAAGGATGTCTCGCTGTACTGGATGCATTCAGCAAATATTTGTAGGCCAGGGGCGTGGAAAAATAAGATGCTGTGTTTGGGATCGAGTCAAGCAAGAACGGCGAAGCTTCCAGGTAGCTGTTGAGAGTGCTGAACAGCATGTAATCCCTGGTTATACCTTTTGGCTCCCGCATGATCAGTTGGATGGCTTTTCCCGCTGCTGCTTTGTAGTTTCCCTTCAATTTATTTATCCGGATCGTTGTGTCGGTTTTAAGCAACGTAGTTGAGTAATTCATCAGGTGATAAGGAAACATCATCGACTGGAAGCCGTTGGATGAATACTGATCAAACAAGCTGTCCCTGTAAAGCGCATGATTGTAATGGAGCTTTCCGGAAGCACTGTCTTTTGTTGTCAGGTAACCGGCGGCGAAATAGGAAACTGTATATTTCAGATCGTTCAACGCCCATTGATATGTTGCTGTTGACATTCCCCTGGCTTTTGAAAAACTATCCAGCACCTGAATGTATTGCTGATAGCAACGCCTGACGCTGTCTTTCATGTTTTCAATTGATGATGCCGGTCCGAAATCTTTAAAGTGACTGGTGTTGAAATAATGGTGCCATTGATTTACTTCTGTGCTTATTTGCGCATTGTCGCCGCTGATAGTAAGCCAGTCGAAGTTCTCCTTTTTTATTTTGCTTCCATCGATTTCGAGATGTACTGAATCTCCTGGTTTAACCAGTAGATTGATAAAACTGCCGTTGTACTGCACCGTCATATTTTGCCTGAACAACATTTCTCCGGTTATCTTCAATTGGTCTCCTCCTTCAAACGATGCACTTTTCCTGGTCCGGATAAAAGGGTTGAGGAAATTAAAAACCATAGCACGCGGAGTGGTGCTGTCGGCTTTTATTAATGTTGCTGTAATTGTTACTTGTTTGGCTTCTTGTCCTGATGTTGTGGCAAGGCAATGCCATGCCACCAGGAACACTGATAGTTTACGCAGCATAAGAGTTCTGATTGATCAGGGATGAATAATGTTGTTCAGCGATTTTTTTACGGGATCAAGGTATTGCCTGGAAATGGGTACTCGCGTTTTATCCAGCAAGAGCAGATTTCCGCCATCTTCTTTCAGCAGGCTTTTTATGAACTTACTATTTACGAGGTGAGATTGGTGCGTTCGGATAAAATGATGAGGTTTTAGCAGATCCGCATACTCCTTCAAGGTGCGGCTCACAAGTATTTTGTCGCCACCAGACAGAAAGAACGCGGTGTAATTATCAGATGCCTCACACCGTACAATATCTTCCAGCTTCACATAATGCGTTTCCTGTAATGTAGGCAGCGCAATCCTGGGAGATTCCTGTTTTGGTGTTTGAAGGTATTTCAGAAGATTGCTGATGTTTGTATTCTGTTGTTTGGCTTCGATCTTTTGAATGGCTTTGTTCACCGCTTTTTTCAGATCTTCCACATCGATTGGTTTTAGCAGGTAATCCAAAGCAGAGAATTTGATGGCCTGTATGCCATATTGATCATAGGCTGTCACAAAGATCACCTCAAAGTTGACGGATGCCAGGCTACGGAGCATATCAAATCCATTTACTCCCGGCATTTGAATATCCAGGAATACAAGATCAGGCTGCGTGTTTTGGATCAGGCGTCTGCCTTCTTCTCCTGAACCTGCACTTCCAACCCTTTCCAGCGAAGGACAGTTTTGAGTAAGCATAAAACTGAGATTCTCAATGTTGTTAAGTTCATCGTCTATAAGTATATAGCGGATACTCATTACAGCCAGTTTTTTAAAGTGATCGTTACAATCGTTCCATTGTTATCAGACAGGATCTGCATGCTGAATGGTTTATCAGCATAAATGGTATTCAGTAATTCAAGTCGTTCTTTGCTGAGCCTGATACCAAACCCGGTTTGATCCATATTGGCATCAAAGCCTTTCCCATTATCTGTTATGTACAATACAAGGTCTTTGCCGGAAGGTTTGGCGGACACAAATATAGTTCCCTCTTTTTTTGCGGCAATTCCATGCTTTACAGCGTTTTCGATCAGTGGCTGCAGCAGCAGGGGAGGTACTTCAATAAGGGAGGAATTTAATGTTCCATCCATTTGCAGATCATAGTGGAAGCCAAAACGGAGTTGTTCCATTCTGAGATAATTATCAGCAATGGCCCATTCCTGCTCAAGGCTGATCATATCCTGTGCGCTGCTCTCCAGTGTGGAACGGGTAAGCAAAGCGAATTTGTTCAGGTAATGATTTGCTTCCGGGATAGCCTGTTTGTTCATCAGGTTTTGTATGGAGGAAAGTGCATTGAAGATAAAATGCGGGTTCAGTTGTGATTTAATACTGTTCAGCTTCAGCGTTGCCATTTCTTTTTGAAGCTCCATTTTTTTCAGGTGCTTTCTCATCGTTCTTCGGTAGATCCAGAAGGAAATCAGCAGAGCAATGATGGTGATCAATATGCTGATCAGCAATTTTTTTGCGATCGCGGAGTTGGATGGCGTGGCAATGACTTCAAACGGGATCCGGAGTAGTTGATCTTCTTCCCACGAGGCTTTTAAGGTTTGCCGCTGGAATATGATCTCATATTTCCCGGCTTCACGGATCTGGTCTCCATCAAGCGTGAAGTATCCGTGGTTATCGATCAGGCCAAGTTTTGAAGTGTCAGTGGTTTTATCGGTTTTGGAGATCAGGTATGCCGCGGAGAGTAATGTTCCGCTTTTCTTGAATTGGAAAATAAGATTCCGGATACTGTCTGCAGGCAATCGCATATCATCAGGTGCGCCCGTTATTTTATTGAACCGTGTTGCATATTGCCGGTTAACGGATGGATGAAGTATGTTGAAATAATTTCCGGGCACTTCTGCTATGATCTGTTCAAGCTTTGGTTTGAGATCGGTTCGCCAGTCGAAGACCACGCCTTCCCGCGTTCTGTAATCTTTTACATTGTATACTTCCACCACAATCCATTTACCGGGATGATTGAATTTACCGATCAGCGCAAATGGTTCTTTTGCTCCGTAGTCTTTTCGAAGATCAGTGACAGGGCTCCAGGGAACAAGCTCTACGCTGTCATTTTGCACAACATGATACCGGAAGTCCTTATAGTTGGATGAATTGATACCCATGGCCACAAGGATTGCTTCAGAACTGTCCTGTATCAGGAATGAATAATATTCCTTCGAGATAGACCCTACTGTAGCAGAGAAGTAGTGTTTGAGTGATGGGTTCAATTTTACGCCCAGTATAATTGCGCTGGCGGGAGACGTTGCGGTGAGGCTGGCGGCATTGCGGTCATTGATCCGTTCAAAGATCTGGTAGATGGCGGTATCGCTGATCGGGAAATAGACGGGCTGGCGCACCATGTGCTGCTTTTCCGTCGTGTTCATATTGAACAGGAAGTAGTTGCCAAAGCGACCATCGCTGGAATCCTTGCTTTGTGACCATCCCTCAACCGGGCGGCCCAGCACCAGCAGAATAATTATGAAGAGATATATGCGGCTGTTGATCATGATGCAAACATATCCAGAAAATGATTATTGGTAAGTCTGAATGAGTAACCGGAGGAGGCCGCCGAGGAATGGGAGGGAAGGGGGGTAAAAGTTTAAAAGTTTAAGAGTTTAAAAGTTTAATAGGTTGGTGGTTTAGAAGTTGTGAGGAGACTGCGTTTCGCCCCAGGGCTCTTAAACTCTTAAACTCTTAAACTTTTAAACTATTAAACTTTTAAGCTCTCACACCGTTATCCTTCCACAGGTACATCAATTCTTCTAAAACGACAAATTTTGGGGCGTTTTTGACATTTTTCTACACAGGCGTCCTGAATAATTTTGCAGGGTAAAAGAATGAGGCGTATGAAGACAACAATACTACTATTGGTGGTGTTGTGCGTTGCCGGGTGTAAGATGCAATATCATCCGAGTGAGGTGCGACCAGACCACACAAATTTAAATGTAACCAATATTGACAGGCTGAAGAAAGATGTTGTTGGTGATACATTTTCCTTCATCCTTGTGGGAGATACACAACGGTTCTATGAGCAACTGGATGACTTCGTGAGTCATGTAAATGGTCTTCCTGATATTCGCTTTGTTCTGTTGAATGGGGACCTGGTTGATTTTGGTCTGAATAAAGAATACAACTGGATCGCGCAGCGATTGCTGAAGTTGAAAGCCCCGTTTGTTGCAACTATCGGCAATCATGACATGCTTGCCAATGGCCGTCTGATATATGATAAGATGTTTGGTCCTGAAAACTTTTCCTTCTACTATGGTAACAGCAAATTCATAGGATTGAACACAAATTCAGAAGAAGTGGGATTCAATGGTTCTCTTCCTGATCTGAATTTTCTGGCCGGCGAAATGGCTGACACAACTGCACGAAATATTTTTCTCTTATCACATGTAAGTCCATCTTCTGCAGCGTTCGACAGAAATCTTGAAATGAACTGGGTTGAATTACTGCAGTCCAATCCCCGGACAAGGATCTCCATGCACGGACATGATCACCAGTACAAGTTACTGGAGCCCTATGAAGATGGGATCGATTACCTGCATGTAGGTGCAACAGGCGCACGGAACTATGCAAAGATCACTGTTAAAGGAGAGCATTATACGATAGAAGAACGTTATTACTGATGAAACGAGCGACTAATGAAGTGGTATTATTTATTTTTGATAGGCTTTCAATGCCTGAGTAGCCTTGTATTTGCACAATTTAATAAAGGCAGTAGTTTGTTACCCCACCATGCCCAGGTTCAATATGCCGGGAATATAGGTTTTGTTTCGGCTGGTATCGGGTACGCTACAAAAAATGAAAAGTTGCAGGCAGATGTTTATTATGGCTATCTGCCTAAAAGTATCGGAGGTACAACTATACATTCTATTACGGGAAAATTCACCGCAAGTCTTGTCGATAAGAATTATAAGAAGGCAGATGTTTCCTTTTTAAATCTTGGGTTCCTGGTGAACTATGCATTCGGAGCTCAGTACTTTCTGTTCTCACCAGAAAATTATCCCTATAACTATTACCGGTTCCCAACGGCTGCATTTGTTGGGCTTGTTGTTGGAGGATCATATAAAAAAGGGCCTTATCGTTTTTATTATGAAGTGGTGGCGGCAGACAGAGATATGATCAGCTTTGTCAACAACTCCTCTTCTATAAGATTTACAGAGATCTGGAGTTTTGGAGCCGGGGTGAAGATGAAATTGAGAAAGGATAAAGGAAAACAGAAAGTATTGGTGGGGAAGAATGTTCCATCCGTGTCAGGATCACCGGAAGAGATAGCCGCGTATTCCTGCAATTGGTGACCTTTATGGATTGATGATGCCTGTGGTACAGGATTTGAGTTCTTTGTTGTATGAAAGAGGTACAAACAACCAGATCTCAGAATATCGCACGTGTTGTGCTGGGGCTGTTTATGCTGCTGGCGGGTGTAGGGCACCTGACTTTTCAGCGGCAGGAATTCCAGGCCCAGGTTCCCAATTGGGTTCCTATGGGAAAGGACAACGTGGTCGTTCTGTCCGGGCTTGTAGAGATCTCCCTTGGCCTGGCTATGCTGCTTGCCAGGAAGTACAGGGCGCAGACAGGAATTGTACTCGCAGTCTTTTATGTGCTCGTTTTTCCCGGAAACATCGCGCAATACCTCAATGGAATTGACGCATTTGGTTTGGATACGGATGGAAAACGTTTAGCCCGGTTGTTTTTTCAGCCAGTATTGATAGCGTTGGCTCTTTGGAGCACTGGCGCGTTTGTTTATTGGCGAAACAGGCAGAAGTGAAGGCGCCCCAATGAACTATTGAATGAAAGTATCGTGGACTACACAATGTTCATGGCTTTTGTATCAGCTGACAAAATTTCTCCGGTAAATTTTTTCCCGTTATCACAAGCTGGTCATATTCGTCTATGCGGATCAACCAGTCATATTTTTTTGATACGAAGTAAATGTCTTTTATCGCATTGGTCATTTCACTGATCGCCCTGACGATCTCATCTATAAATCCTTCACAGCACCAGAATTTTTGATGATCGTCCGTCACAATCAACCAAAGTTTTTCATTGCTGTCCAGGTTCTGAGCCGCGCGATCGAATGGATCGTTGCCTGACAACGTATACGCTTCCTGTTTGAGTGGATCTCCAAAACAAGCCGGCCTGTGGGTGGGATGATCAGGTTTAAAGAAAGTCTCGCAGACCTTCTCTTCGATCGCTTTCCAGTTTTCCTGAATACCTAAAACCCTGAGACGATCCTTGTCAAATTGCAGATCCTTGATGACCTGGTCGATCCCGGCCTGGGTGCTGTTCCTGCCTTTCGAAAGGATATGACGCTCTTTTTTCATTTTCGGCGAAATTTGATCAGGTCTTTTGATCGCGTGATCTGTTCACTGCTTTTCAGTGGGTAAAAGGTAAGCGAGGTTTGTAGGTGTATTGAAAAAATGGGTGAGTTTCCCGGAATCCCGGGGTGAGCCTCCCGAAAAGCGCTTATGAACGGTGCTTTCTCCCCGGATCCTCCTCTTTGCCTCCTCATTGCCTTCCCGGATCATCCTCTGTTGGTCCCCGGGCGCCGGCGTACCAATGAGGTAGAAAAAGAAATCAAACCGATGGTAACATAAACGGGCTTTAACAGATCAGGACTGATTTGGGATCATGTTGAAAAGTTGGGATGGTCTACAAAATGGCTTGGTTTGAAATGTTCCGGATGAGCATCGCTCGCATAAACTTCTGGCGGCCCTTCCACCGTATCGAAGCGGAGGAGGGAACCTCCGCCAGTCGCTCAAAAAATTTATCGCCCTCCGCGTGTCAGCTTGTCACCATTTTTCACTGCTTAAAACCCCGTCGAACTTTGGACGGCCAAAGGACGACCAAGAGACGAACTAACGACGACTAACAAGCATTTCAAAAACACGCGAAGTTTGACCTTGAATGATTATCATCAGTCAACACATAGCTGGCTTCTCGTGCCAGAATGTCGTATCTGAGAAGTATATATCGCTTCAGGGCGTGCTCCCGTTTTTTGTGCCCGATCAGACAGCTATCGCTTAAAAACCTGTAAGTAGACAAGTGATAATGCAAAAACTTTAAACTTTTAAACTATTAAACATTTAAACAACCATCCCACAGCTTTTACGCTTGATCCCTGATTTGCCCGGCACTTCGCGGCCACTTTGTTTACAAAATGACATAAAAAAAAGGAAGGTTATGAAACCTTCCTTTTTGTGTTGACCCATAAGGATTCGAACCTTAACAAACAGAACCAAAATCTGCTGTGCTACCGTTACACCATGGGTCAATCCGGTATCCCGTTCCTTTCGGATTTGGGAGTGCAAAAATAGGGGATCGTATCTTTTCTCCCAAATGGTTTTGAAAAAAATATTTGGAAGAGTTTTTAACGGCCGTCTTCCCTGTCTTTCAACTCCTTGATCTTGTCCAGCGCGCCCGCTACCACATCGCACATGATCGTGTACAGGGCGCCTGTTTTCGGGTTTGCATAAATGTATTCGAGGGCCTCGTTTTCATTGGCAATGACCATTGTAGGCAGTGCAGGGTTTACCTTTTCGATCCCCTCTTTTAAAAGCGTGATGATCTCCTCAGCTGTGCGCCCGCGCAGATTTTTGTCGCACCGGATGATGATCTCGTCAAAATACTGCGCCGAGATCTCGCCAAGTGCGCGGATATCCTCGTCGCGGCGGTCACCGGTTCCGGAGATAATGCCGATTTTGGTCGGATAATCAAGCTTGCTGATAAAGTCACATAACAATTTTAATCCATGTGGATTGTGTGCAAAGTCAGCCAGCATGTCATAATTCCTGAAATGGAAGAAATTCAGACGGCCGGGCGTTTGCGTCGAAGAAGGGATAAATGAACTCAGGGCTGTCCGGATATCTTCAATGGTGATATCCCGGAACAGATAAGTAGCCAGTACAGACGGCAGACAGTTCTGTATATTATGCATTGCTTTTCCTTCATAGGTCAGCGGAATATCCTTCACCGGCATTACGCGGATCTTCCAGGTGCCCTTCATAATGCTGACGTATCCATTTTCAAAAACGGAGGCCAGTCCTCCTTTGGCACAATGCTTTTTGATCCGCGGATTATTTTCGTCCATACTGAACAGGGCTACATTGCAATCCAGCCCCTCTTTCATTTTATAAACGAGATCATCGTCTGCGTTAAGGATGGCATAGCCATGAGGAAAAACAGTTTCCGGAAGTACGGCTTTTACCTTGGCCATTTGCTCCAGTGTATGAATGCCGCCGAGGCCCATATGATCAGCCGCAACATTGGTTACGATGGCCACATCGCAATGCTGGAATGAAAGTCCTGATTTAAGAATACCACCCCGCGCACATTCGAGTACGGCAAAGTCAACCGTAGGGTCTTTCAGTACAAATGCTGAACTCACCGGCCCTGTGCAATCACCTTTCATCATCAATTGGTTTTGGATATATACTCCATCACTGGTAGTATAGCCAACCTTTTTACCTGAGTTTTTCGCGATATGTGCCGTTAGTCTTGTCGTCGTGGTTTTTCCATTTGTACCTGTAATGGCAATGATCGGGATACGGCCGGCACTTCCCTTTGGAAAAAGCATATCCACCACAGGTTCCGCAGCATTGCGCGGCAGGCCTTCAGATGGTTCGATATGCATGCGGAAGCCCGGTGCTGCATTCACTTCGAGAATAGCTCCGCCATTTTCGGTCACCGGTGTACGAAGATCTGCAGCCATGATATCTATACCGCAAATATCCAGGCCGATGATGCGCGCGATCCTTTCACACATAAAGATGTTTGCGGGATGCACTTCATCTGTAACATCGGTAGATGTACCGCCGGTAGAAAGATTGGCGGTTGGTTTTAATAGAACGAGTTCGCCTTTTGCTGGAACTGTTTCAAGTGTATAACCTTTCTCATCGAGCATCTTTTGCGTGAAGTTGTCAATCGTGATCTGGGTCAGCACTTTTTCATGACCATAGCCACGGCGTGGGTCTTCATTGATTTTATTTACAAGCGCCTGGATCGTACTAATGCCATCGCCAATAACAGAAGCCGGTGTACGAAGTGCGGCACAGATAAATTTATAGTTCACTACCAATATGCGAAAATCAAAACCGGTAATGTACTTCTCCACGATCACACTACGGCCATACAGCTTTGCTGCTTCCAGTGCTTTTACGGCCTGTTCCCAGGTGGTGATATTGGTGGTGTTTCCTTTGCCATGATTTCCGTCGATCGGCTTGATCACGAGGGGAAAGCCAAACTTGTCAATGGCTTCCTGCAATCCTTCTTCTGTGCGGATCACGGTGCCCCTTGGTACCGGGATCTCCGCTGCCTGCAGCAGGCTTTTGGTTTCTTCTTTGTCACACGCAATATCCACTGCTATATTGGATGTAGTGGAGGCAATAGTTGCCCTGATCCTTTTCTGATTTACGCCATAACCTAATTGCACAAGACTTTGCTTGTTCAATCGGATATAGGGAATTCCGCGTTTTGCCGCTTCGTCCACGATGCAGCCGGTAGAAGGTCCAAGCCTCGTATCTTCCCTGATCTCCCGCATTGCCTGGATATCCGGCGCGATATCATAGGGTTGATCATTGATCAGTGCTTCTGCGATCCGCACCGCTGACCTTGCTGCGTATATGCCGGCATCTTCTTCGATATAATCAAAGACCACAGAGTAAACGCCTTCGCGTTCGCCCGTGCTGCGTGTGCGTCCGAATCCGCAATCCATTCCAGCGAGCGTCTGGATCTCCAGGGCGATGTGTTCGATAACGTGCCCCATCCAGGTGCCTTCATCCACGCGGCTGAAAAAGCCGCCGGCCACGCCTTCACTGCATCTGTGCTCGTATAATGTCGGGATCAGTTTTTCCAGCCGTTCCCTGAACCCCGCGATCGTATTGGTCGGTCGCTGTTCCAGTTCTTCCAGGTCCAGTTTCATCTGGATAAGCTTTGGCCGTCGGACACTCCAGTAGTTGGGGCCTCTCAGCACTTTTATTTCGAGGATCTGCATGCGTGATTGTTTTGCTGGAAGATAGGGCTTTTTCGTTGTCCGTTGACCGTTGTCCGTTGGCAGACGCATCTTTATATTGTACAACCTGCCCGGACCGGGAACCATTAACACTGAGTAATAAATGCGGTCAACGGTCAACGGACAACGGTCATCGGCCATCGGTCATCGGCCATCGATCAACGATCATCCTTTCTGCCGACTAAATTGTACATTTAACAAAAACCAACTGCAATGAGTGACCGCCGAAAATTCCTCCGGAAAGCAACTGCATTGTCTTCAGCAGCTTTGCTTTCATCTGTGCCGATCTGGGCACGTGATCTTACTGTAGCACTGCAATCGTCAGAAGGAATTTCCGCAGATAAGATGGCTACGGAGGAAGAATTCTGGTATTACATTCAGCAGGCTTTTACAGTTTCCCCGGGCATCATAAACCTGAACAATGGAGGCGTGTCTCCCGCGCCGAAAACGGTGCAGGATGCCATGAAACGGTATTATGATCTGTCCAATGAAGCCCCCAGCTATTACATGTGGCGGATCCTTGACCAGGGAAGAGAGCCGCTTCGTGCCAATCTCGCGAAAGCAGCAGGTGCCAGTACGGAAGAGATCGCAATCAACCGCAATTCTTCCGAAGGACTGGAGACCGTCATCTTTGGGATACAGCTGAAAGCTGGTGACGAAGTGGTATTGTCCAAACAGGATTATCCTAACGTGATCAATGCATTCAGGCAACGGGAAAAACGCGATGGGATTAAACTGGTTTGGGTAAATCTTGAACTGCCAAGTGAAAACGAGGACTACCTGGTCTCTCAGTATACCAAAGCCTTTACCGCCCGAACGAAGCTGGTGAATGTGACGCATGTGATCAACTGGAATGGCCAGGTGTTGCCTGCAAGAAAGATCGCTGATGAAGCACATAAGAAGAATATCGAAGTGTTGGTTGATGGCGCCCATAGCTTTGCGCATCTTGATTATAAAGTGCCTGATCTGGGAGCTGATTATTTCGCTACCAGCCTGCACAAATGGCTATACGCACCTATCGGAAGCGGAATGCTCTATATAAAAAAGGAGAAGATCAAGAATATCTATCCAATGTTCGCTGCCGCCGACGATCCCCTGAAAGACGATATCCGGAAATTTGAGGCGTTGGGAACACGGCCTTTCTTTATTGAACAGGCGATAGGTAAAGCGATCGAATTTTATGATATGATCGGCAGTGAACGGAAGTTCAAACGGCTGCACTATCTCAAAAATTACTGGATGGAGCGCGTAAAGGACCTTCCCAACGTCAGATTCAACACCTCACTTTCTCCCAAATGGAGCGGAGCCATCGGCAATATCGGCTTTGACGGCCGCAAACCGGGTGAACTCGACGCATTCCTGATGGATAAATACAAGATCCACACGACCACTGTTGTATGGGAAAATATCCATGGCGTAAGAATTACGCCGAATATCTATACAACAATTAAGAACCTTGATGTGTTAGTGGAGGGTATTACGGCTTTCGCGAAACAGGCTCGTTGATCGTTGTCCGTTGTCCGTTGTCCGTTGACCGGCCTTGTCCGAAGCCCGATTGCAGGTAATCTCCGCTCGACGGACAACGGTGAACGGACAACGGACAACGACGATACAGTAAAATAACAAACCAAAACGATTCCACAGTGTCCACACAACTCAACCGGCGAATCACCCTACTGCAGGCTACCTCTATCAATATGATCGATATGGTGGGGATCGGGCCGTTTGTGGTGATGCCGTTTGTGGTGAGCCAGTTTCATGACGGGCTTTTTTTGTGGGCATGGATCTTTGGTGCATTTACCGCCTTTGTGGATGCGATGATCTGGAGCGAACTCGGCGCGAAATATCCGCTGGCAGGTGGTACATACAATTTCAACAGGATTGCATTCGGTGAAAAGAATGGCCGCCTGATGAGTTTCCTGTTCGTCTGGCAAACAGCCATACAGGCGCCCCTGGTAGTAGCGTCTGCAGCCATCGGCTTTGCACAATACCTTACTTATATCGTAGACCTGGAAGTATGGCAGCAAAAAATGGTTTCCGGGGGATCGGTCCTGTTTATTTTCTTCTTGCTTTATCGCCGTATTGAAGCGATCGGAAAGATCTCAGTGGCCATGTGGTCAATTGTGATACTGACGGTTTCGTGGATAATTTTCAGCGGGCTTTCACATGGTACACAGGAAGTGAAGCTGCTGCCTGAAGGCCCTTCAACTTTCTTTTCATTTGCATTCTGGGCAGCAGTAGGGCAGGGGTCATTGCAAACGGTTTACAGTTACCTCGGATATTACAATGTTTGTCATCTTGGAGGCGAGATCAAAGAGCCCGGCAGGAATATTCCCCGGAGTATTTTTATTTCCGTTCTGGGTATTGCAGTATTATACCTGTTGATGAATACGAGCGTAATGCGTGTGGTCGACTGGCATTCGGTGCGTGAAGACGAGAAATACCTGGTGAGCCATTTCATGCAATTGGTCTATGGAAAAACAGCGGCCGTTGTGGTGACGATCCTGATCCTTTGCATTGCGTTATCTTCTCTTTTCGCTATCGTACTGGGGTATTCACGTGTGCCGTATGCTGCCGCGGTGGATGGGAATTTCTTTAAGATCTTTGCAAAGCTGCACCCTACCAAAAACTTTCCTTATATCTCACTGATCGTTCTCTGCTCAATAGGTTTTGTTTTCAGTTTATTTATGAAAATGAGTGATGTGATCAAAGCGATACTCGCCATGCGGATCCTGGTACAGTTCATCGCCCAGGCTGTGGGTGTGGTACTGCTGCGGAAAAAGCATGGCACGGAAGGCCTTCCCTTTAAAATGTGGTTGTTTCCGGTTCCTGTGATTCTTTCGATTCTGATCTGGTTATTCCTGTTTTACTCTACAGGCAAATTCGCGTTGTGGGGAATGCTTATTGCCGCGATTGGAATTTTAGTATACAACATCATTAATAGGAAGAAAAGGAACTAGTTCTATTTACTCAGGATCTTTATTTCCACCCTTCTGTTCAGTGTTCTTTCTTTTTCAGTCCTTTCGTACGGATACAATTTCTGCCGGCTGCCAAAACCTTTATATGATAATCTTGATTTCCTGATGCCTTTATCGATGAGGTAGCGATAAACCGTTTTTGCTCTTTCTTCTGAAAGGTTGTAAGTGCCGAGATCTGCGTCTGGGCCATCTGCTCCCGTATTGATGCAGCAGATATGTCCCTGGATCTCGATCTTCAATGTTGGGTGATCTTTCATCACTTTCAATAATTCTTCGAGATTTGGCATCGACCAGCTGAGCAGCACATGACGCCCGGGTTGAAAATTGATATTATTCAGAATGAGCTGATCACCTACTTTGATATTTTCATAAGCAGTTGGATCAAACAATTGTCCGATGACGGTATCCTTTACCGGAGCCGGCATTTCTTCCACTTCAGTGGTGTCTGCCGCTGCGGGGGCAGGAGGGGCCGGCGGCGGGGGGGGAGCTGGAGCAATATGAAGGATTATCTCTGCGCGTCTGTTCATCGCCTGGTCCTCAGCACGCTGGTCTGTATTCAGCAAGGCCATTTCGCCGAGAGCCTGTTTTGTAATAGGAATTCCCGCAGCCAGACCATTTGATCTAAGGAAAGCCTCTACAGCGGTAGCCCGCCGGTCAGACAATGCCAGGTTATAAGCTTCCGTTCCCCGCCCATCGCAATGTGCGGCGATCTCTATTTGCGTTACATTTCCGGCAGATCTTAATGTTTGCAGAAGCTTTTGCAGTGAATCTTTCGCGTCATTTCTGATCAGGGATCTATCCGAGTCGAAATAGACCATCAACCTGCTGTTTTCCTGCGTATGGCAATGATAAGTGCAGGTAAGAAGGATACACAATAATAAAAAAACTGGTTTGGACATGCTGAAGTATTAGCTTCAAACGTTTAAGTATAGATCGCTAGTATGTGCATTGGTTTTCATGTAAGTCTGATCGAAGATGATCAGTATCATTAAATGAAAGCCTTGTTAGCGGTTTTGATTATTTTTGCGTTATATCAAACCCCAATGAATGAGTCATCCTAAGGGAAAACTGATCGCCGTAGGCGGTGCGGAAGATAAAGGCACCGATCTGGAAAAAGGAGAAATACACAGAAGTAACCTGAACTTCTTTGAGCTTGGCATTCTGCGCCGTATTGTGGAAGAGATCGGCGGTCCTTCATCAAGAATCGAGATCATTACCACTGCATCGATGATCCCCACCGAAGTAGGCAATCACTATATGGACGCTTTTGGTAAGATGGGGTGTACGAATGTAGACCTGATGCATATCCGTAATCGTCAGGATGCTGCCCGTCCGGAGTATATTGAGAGGATCCGCCGATGCGATGGAGTAATGTTCTCAGGAGGTAATCAATTACGTTTAAGTGCCATATTTGGAGGAACGGAAATCCTGCGGGTGATGCTGAACCGTTATTCGGAGGAAAGTTTCACTATTGCAGGGACAAGTGCCGGCGCAATGGCTATGAGCAATACCATGATCTATGAGGGAAATGCGATGCGGGCGCACCTGAAAGGCGAAGTAAAAATGACCACCGGTCTTGGTTTCATAGATGATGTGATCATTGATTCGCACTTTGAAAAGCGCGGAAGATTTGGTCGCCTTGCCCAGGCAGTTGCCACCAATCCCCAGGCGATCGGTATTGGACTGGGTGAAGATACCGGTATGCTGATCACCGAAGGCGGCAACAAAATGGAAGCGATCGGCAGCGGGCTTGTTGTGATCATCGATGGCTTTGATATTGGTCATTGCAATATCGCTGACATTCCCGACGGAAACCCGATCAGCATCGAAAACCTGAAAGTACATTTCTGTGAAAAAGGAAATGGATATATTCTCGATGAACGCAAATTCCTGCCTGAAGCGAGGGAAGGAGCAGTGGTCAGAAAACAGGTGAGTGTGGAGTGACCAGGCTGAGAATTAATGGGCGTAGGAGCAACGCAACGCAAAGGACCGCAGTGGACGCAAAGAATATTTAATCAGGCTAAACCTTGCGGTCCGTGGTCAGTTGTTTCAGCAAAACTGAAATCTCCGCATGCTTATCCATCGTCATTGTATGACTTCCGCCATCAATTATATAATCAGCCTTGATATATTTCGCACGGAAAAGCCGGTCGCCCGTACCGTGGATCTGAACAATGTTTGAGGGAGCGACGGAACTTTCCCAGTTCATAATGGCCCCGAGAGCCCATCTTACGAAAGGTATATCCGCATCTTTGATGATCGCATACAGGATCTTCTTTTGTTCAGGATCCTTTACTCCAAAGGAATAGGTGTAAAGGCTTTGCATATTTTTCATAACTACCCCCGGTATCCATTTGTACAGCGGAAAATAGCGGAACATTTTCAGGTAGGAAGGAAATTCATTGCTGGTTTTGTTGCTGGAGATCAGGATCGATTTCACCCGGGGATCTGCTTTCGCGATCTCAGTGGCCAGCATGCCGCCCAGCGACAGGCCAACTATTACCGGAGCCTCTTCGGGGATCAGCGCACGCATTTTCGCGGCATAGGTCGCAAGTGTATCTGATGGATCGGGCGTTACCCAATCCAGGAATACCGGCTCACAAAAGGAGAGGTCCAGCAATGAAAATACGCGCCTGTCTGCGCCAAGTCCGCTGATAAAATACATTTTCATTACTGGATCTTTCATAATAATTCATCGTGCCTTTGTTGCCCGGGGACAAGAAATGGCAAAGACCTGATTTTGTTTATTAAATAGCTTTTACAAGATAAAAATTTCTTTTTCCTTTCTGAATTAGAATATATGTGTTGTGTAAAAGCAATTTCTGATCGACACTCATTTGAACTTCTTCAACCTTATTCCTGTTGATGCTCACACCGCCACCCTGTACGAGTTTTCTTGCTTCTCCCTTGCTCGGGAAAATGCCTGTTTCAGCAAGAAAGCTGACAACATCAACCCCGGCTATGATCTTTTCTTTTGGGTAGTCTGATTTTACCACACCATTCATGCCTTCCAGGTCTTCAATGCTCAGACTTTCCGCCGGTGCGGTTGCATTGGCAAACAATTTGGTGGTAGTTTCAATGGCTTTCTGGTATTCTTCCCGTCCGTGTACAAACACGGTGATCTCTTCCGCGAGTTTTTTCTGTAACAGGCGCTGCCCGGGATCTTTTGCATGCTCGGCCAGCAGTTGATCCACTTCTTCCTTTCCAAGGAAAGTGAAGATCCTGATCCAGGAGCTGGCGTCCGCATCGGTGGCATTCAGCCAGAACTGGTAGAACTGGTATTGGGAAGTACGGTTGAGATCAAGCCAGATATTGCCCGATTCCGTTTTCCCAAACTTGGTTCCGTCTGCCTTTTTGATCAACGGGCAGGTAAAGGCAAAAGCTTCGCCATTGGCCTTGCGGCGGATGAGCTCGGTGCCGGTGGTTATATTGCCCCACTGATCGCTACCGCCCATCTGGAGCTTACAGTTCTTGTTTTCGTAAAGCCAGTAGAAGTCGTATCCCTGCATCATCTGGTATGCGAATTCTGTATAGCTAATGCCGGTATCGCCTTCGATCCGTTTTTTTACACTGTCTTTCGCCATCATGTAGTTGACAGTGATATGTTTACCGGTATCCCGCAGAAAATCAATGAAAGAGATCGTTTTGAACCAGTCATAGTTATTCGCCATTTCCGCCGCATTTGGCTTTGAAGCATCAAAGTCGAGGAATTTTTCCAGCTGAGCTTTTACGCCTGCCACATTGCGGTTCAGCGTCGCTTCATCAAGCAGGTTCCGTTCTTCGCTTTTCATGCTCGGGTCGCCGATCATCCCGGTAGCTCCGCCAACGAGCGCAATGGGTTTATGTCCTGCCTTTTGCAAATGGACGAGGAGCAGGATCGGCACGAGGCTGCCGATATGAAGACTGTCTGCCGTAGGGTCAAAACCGATATAGGCAGTGGTCATTTCCTTTTTCAGTTGATCTTCTGTGCCGGGCATGATGTCCTGTATCATACCTCTCCAGCGTAATTCCTCAATGAGATTCATCCGTTAACTTTTTATGACGTTCAAACTTGGACCGGCCCGGGCATCAATAACTACCCTGTTCGGTTTCACCGCTTTACACGGCGGTGAGGTTCGCGAAATTACACCAGAACGGGGAAGCTTCGCCTATAAAGCAATATTTTTCTAATCCGTTCGTTTTCAGCATCCGGATCAGCGCAGAAAAGTTTAAAAGTTTAATGTTTCAACGGCTTAGGAGTTGACCCCGGTACAACTTCTGAACTATCAAACCTTTAAACCTGCAAACTATGATTTACACGGTCGAATTGCTACTTTTACAGTAACGTTTTACCCTAAGATCAAGCAGCCATTTTAATTGCTTATTAGAAAACAATCTATCCTGATGAAATCGTGCCGTTTATACCTGTTGGTGATTTTATTCTCCCTGCCTTTTGCTGCAACAGCACAGTTCCGGAAGTATTCCAATGAATTTTTGAACATTGGCGCAGGCGCACGAGGGCTTGCGATGGGAAGTGCCCAGATCGCTTCTGTTGCGGATGGTACGGCCGGCTACTGGAATCCCGCCGGCCTGGTTGGTGTGAAGGATAACCCACAGGTCAACCTGATGCATGCCGAGTACTTTGCAGGTATCGGCAAATACGATTTCGCCAGCGTTGCGTTTCCATCGGCTAATAACAAAAGAACTTTTGCGGTAACAGGTCTCCGCTTCGCGGTAGACGATATCATGAACACGCTATTCCTGGTAGAACCGGATGGTTCGATCAACTATAACAATATTCAGTCGTTTTCCTCCGCTGACTATGCCTTCCTTCTTTCATTCGCACAGCGCCTGAAAGACACGGAAAAAAAGAAGGTACAGTTCGGGATCAATGCCAAAGTGATCCACCGGAACGTGGGTAAGTTCGCCAAAGCATGGGGTTTTGGTATCGACGCCGGCCTGCAGATCCATCAGGGGAAATGGCGGTTTGGCATTACGGGACGGGACATTACCACCACATTCAACGCATGGACGTTCAACTTCACTGAGCGGGAAAAAGAAGCGCTTTATTTAACCAATAACGAGATCCCTGTAAAATCCACGGAGATGACGGCGCCAAGACTTGTTCTGGGGATCGGTCGCGAATTCAAAGTTGGCCGCAAATCGACCATTCTCGCGGAAACGAATATCGACCTCACATTTGATGGCAGGCGGAACACGCTTGTCAGCGCTGACCCCGTAAGTGCTGATCCTAAACTTGGCCTCGAGTATAACATGAATAACGTGTTCTTCCTGCGCGCAGGCATTAATAATTTTCAGAGGGCGCTGGCCGATGAAGACACGCTGAACCAGAAAAAAGTGTGGATCTATCAGCCAAGTGCCGGTGCCGGTTTCAAGATCCAGAGTGTTACGATCGACTATGCATTTACGAACCTGGCCAACCAATCCAATCCGCTGTTCACACACGTTTTTTCCCTCCGGTTGGATCTGGCAAATAGTGATAAGAATAAAAGCAAGACCAGGAAAAAGAAAAAATAACCGTACTACTACATAAACACCGTTCAATGAAGAGATTTTTACTTGTTTGGTTGACCGCTTTGTCGCTGACTGCCGGAGCCCAGACTTATAATAACGAATGGATCGACTACTCCAGGACTTATTATAAATTCAAAGTAGGCGCAACGGGACTTCACCGTTTGCCACAATCCCTGCTGAGCCAAATGAACCTTGGATCAACCAATGCGGAGCATTTCCAGCTTTGGAGAAATGGTAAGCAGGTACCGATCTATACATCTGTGCAGACAGGTGTGCTGGGGGCTGCCGACTATATCGAGTTCTGGGGTGAAATGAATGACGGAAAGGCGGATAATCCGTTGTACAGGGAATCGGACTACCAGATCAGCGATCACTGGAGCCTTCAGACAGATACAGCTGCCTACTTTCTGACAGTGAACGGTGCCAGTGCTAATTTCCGTCTTTTACCCACTGCTAATAATGTAGCATCCAATACTCTTCCCGCTGAGCCATATTTTATGCATGTTGAAGGACGCTATCCGCGTGCGCAGATCAATCCGGGACGTGCGGAACAGGTGCTGACCAGTACAGTGTTTTCATCTTCTTATGATTATGGTGAAGGCTGGACGGGTGGTTACATCGGCCCACAATCAAGTGAGTCTTACATGTTAAGCGGTCTTAATGTATATTCAGGAAGCGGAGCCCCCTCTGCAACATTCAGAATCAATATGTGCGGAGCAATCATGAATGAGCGTCGCTACAGGATCCGTTTAAATGGGGATTCTATTCTGGGAGCTTCACTCGATTATTTTGAATATACCAAAACAGGCAAGATCTTCCCGGTTTCTGCCATTGCCAGCGGCACAGCGAATATTGAGGTTACCAGCTTCAGTGCATTCTCCAACGACCGCATGACCGTTGCGCAACTGGAACTCACGTACCCTCACCGGTTTGACTTCAGCGGTGCTGCAAATTTCTCATTCACCCTTCCCGCAAATGTTGCCGGTAATTATCTGGAAATTTCAAATTTCTCCTATTCAGGAGGTGCCCCTGTATTATATGATCTGACCAATGGGCGAAGATACGAAATGAATACAGCTACGCCTGGATTACTCAAAGTATTATTGCAACCTTCATCTGTAGAAAGATCGCTCGTACTTGTAAGTGAGGCTGCCACCAATATCAAGGTGATAAGCGAAATGGAACGTCGCGATTTTATTGATTATTCGTCCACAGCCAGTCAGGGAGATTTCCTGATCATTACGAGTTCGCTATTGACAGCAGCATCCGGTGCCGGAGACCCTGTTGAAGACTATCGCCAGTACAGATCTTCTGCCGCTGGTGGTGGATTTACGTCAAAAGTATATTTGATGGATCAGCTGATCGATCAATATGCATTTGGTATAAAGATGCACCCGCTTTCTATCCGCAATTTTGTCCGCAGGGCAAGAGAGAAAAATACGATTAAACCCCGCTACGTTCTGCTCATCGGGAAAGGGGTGACCTATGCCTCGTACCGTAATGGAGAATATCTCGCAAATATGGCGAAGTTGCAATTGGTGCCCACTTTCGGTAATCCCGCTTCGGATAATCTGCTAACAGCTCAGGGTAACAGTTCAGTTCCCCTTGTGCCGATAGGCAGGTTAGCTGTTATCAATAAGGCTGAGATCACCGCTTACCTCGAAAAGCTTAAAACGCACGAACAAATAGCAAAACAGACAGCGCCCGGCGTGGCAGATGCCGGCTGGAAAAAAAATATCATTCATGTTACCGGAGCCAGTGATGAAGAAACATCAAGGCTGCTGGCCGATGCACTCAATGGTCATAAACGGATCATTGAAGACACCGCCTACGGGGGAAATGTAAGCACATTCACCAAAACTTCCGCTGACGCTGTGCAGCAGGTCAGCTCTACGCAGATCTCAAATCTTTTCCGCGCAGGCGTAGGCATACTTACCTATTTTGGCCACTCCTCTGCTACAACACTGGAGTTCAACCTGGATAATCCGAATGCGTACGATAACTCAGGGAAGTACCCCATCTTCATTGTCATGGGTTGTAATGCGGGTAATTTTTATCTCTATAATGAAGCGCGACTGGTAGTCAAAGAAACGATCTCGGAAAACTATGTGCTGGCTCCGGGAAAGGGCGCCGTCGCTTTCCTTGCGAGTACCCACCTTGGAGTTGTTCACTACCTGGATATATATAATACCCGGTTCTACCGGGCGATGACTTCAACGCATTATGGTCGCGCCCTTGGCGATATCATGGATGAAGCGATTACCCAGATGCTGAGCTCTACCGGCAGTGAAGATTTCTATGCGCGTTTCCAGTGCGAGCAATTCACCCTTCATGGTGATCCTGCGGTAAAGCCATACAGTTTTGAAAAGCCTGATCTCGCCGTTGAAGCACAAATGGTGAAGGTTACGCCGGCATTTATTCCTATTTCAGAAACGGAATTCAAGGTCGTCGCCCAATACGCGAATCTTGGTAAAACCGTAAATAAAAAGTTTATTGTGTCCCTGAGAAGGACCTATCCCGATAATACAACCGAATTGATCAGAAGAGATACTGTCGTTCTTCGCAAGTATGCAGATTCACTGACATACACTATTCCGATAGTGGCCTCCAGGGATGTTGGACTTAACAAACTTACTGTTACACTGGACGAAGCGAATGAGATAGATGAGTTGTATGAGACGAACAATATCGTCACCAAAGACTTTTATATCATTGAAGATGATGTGCGACCCGTCTCCCCGTTCAACTATACGATCGTTAATGAAACAAGTCCTACGCTTGTAGCTTCATCTGCCAATCCTTTCGCGCCCGTCCGGAACTACCGTGTGGAAGTAGACACCACGCAGGCGTTTAATTCGCCATTGATGACGACAAGCAATGCGACATCCGCTGGCGGGGTCTTTGAATTTCATCCACCCATGAGCCTGACGGACAGCAGCGTCTATTACTGGAGAGTTGCACCAGCAAACATTGCCGGCGAACCCGTCTGGAACTACTCTTCCTTCCAGTATATCGCCAATGGCCAGCCTGGCTACTCACAAGCGCACTACTATCAGTTCCTGAAAAATAAGTTTGACAAAATTCGATATACCGAAGACAGGAAATTCAGATTCACTGAATCAGTCAGCGATATAGACGTTAAGACCGGGGTCTACCAGGCCGGACATGAGACAGGTAACTATTCACTGGCCATAAACGGTGTGAGGGCACAGGCAGGCTTCTATTCCCCGCTTGCAGTGAACGCTAACTCCATCCGTTTTTACGTAATTGACAGAACTACAAACAAACCATGGAAGAACGTTTCCCAGGGAGCTACCGGCCTGTACGGAAGTTATAATCCCACTCCGCTTAACAGCACCGTTCTGCCGGGGTTTTTCCTGTTTGACCTTGCCGGTACTACCGGAAGGCAAAATGCTATGAATTTTATCGACCAGATACCTGACGGGAATTATATCATTATGACCAATAGCGGTTATGGTTCCACTATTTTACCTCCTGTATGGTTGAACGATACAATGACCCTTGGTTCGGGCAAATCTCTGTATCATAAGATTCAGTCTTTAGGTATTACGCAATTGCCAGCTATCACATCATATGTTCCATTCATTTTCGTAGTAAAAAAGGGTGATACACAGCCTATCAAAGAGATCGTATCATCGTACCAGTATGAATTGCCCGTAGCGATCTTTGAGATCCGCGGTGTTCAACCAGACGGCTCAATGGAGTCAGACCTGATAGGACCTTCAACAAGATGGGAGACATTGAAATGGAACGGAAGCTCCATTGAACCATCTACATCTGATCATCCGGAGATCAAGGTACTTGGTGTGCGGACCAGCGGTCAGGTAGATACCCTGGTAACCGTTACAGAAGGAAACCTTACGGCTTCACTCGCCTCAATAGATGCAGCCGTTTACCCTAATATAAAACTTCGACTGCACACAAGAGACTCTGTCAATTTCACGCCATTCCAGCTCAAATACTGGATGGTGACCTATGATCCTGTTCCCGAAGGTGCGATCGCTTCCAATACATTTTTGAACATAAAAGATACTGTGGATGTTGGCGAGCCGCTCAATGTAGGGATCGGCTTCAAGAACGTCAGCAATATTCCTTTCGACAGCATTAAGGTCAATATCTCTCTTACAGACAGGCATAATGTGGAGCACCTGATACCGGTGCCGAACCAAAAGCCGCTGAATAAGGGCGAAGTCCTCCAGGTGAATATACCGATCGATACAAAAAACTTCGCCGGAGACAATACACTGTACATCAATTTCAATCCGGATAGAACGCAGCCAGAACATTATGTGTTCAATAACTATGCATTCAAGACGGTGTATGTAAGGCCGGATACACTGCAACCATTACTTGATGTTACGTTTGATGGAATTCATATCCTTAACAGTGATATCGTATCTTCCAAACCATCTATACTGATCAAATTGAAGGACGAAGCTAAATGGATGCCACTGGATGATCCAAGCCTCGTGTCAGTTCAGGTGAGATTCCCGAGCGGAGTTACACGCAGCTATTCATTTGCCAACACGGACACATTGCAGTTCCATGCAGCTAACCAGGCGCCTAACACAGAAAATTCTGCAAGTATCGACTTCAAACCGTTCTTTAACGAGGATGGGGATTATGAACTCCTGCTGACGGGTAAGGATAAGAGTGAAAATTCAGCAGGCGGAGTAGCCTATCGGGTTAACTTCAAAGTGATCAACAAGCCAATGATCTCAAATATGCTGAACTACCCCAACCCGTTCACCACATCTACGGCTTTCGTATTCACGCTGACAGGCTCGGAAGTGCCGCAGAATATACGGATCCAGATCCTGACCATTACGGGTAAGATCGTTCGGGATATTACGAAAGAAGAATTGGGCCCTCTGCATATAGGACGGAACATCACAGAATTCAAATGGGATGGAACTGATCAGTACGGACAAAAGCTGGCAAACGGTGTGTATCTCTATCGGGTGATCACCAATCAGCACGGCAAGGCACTTGATAAATACAAAGCCGATAATGATAACACTGATAAATTCTTTAATAACGGTTACGGTAAAATGTACCTGATGAGATAAAACAGTTCATAAAAGCCCCGGATCAAATCCGGGGTTTTTTATTAAAACAAATTATTTTCGCCGGGCATGACGGGCAACCACTGCAGTCAGCCCCGTTTCACTAAGCGGCTGCATTTATCCGACAATCAAAGATGGCTGATGACGAGAACCAATTATTTTCCTCAACTTGATTCGGTAAGAGGGCTATCGTTTTTAGCGATCTTCTTTTTTCATGCAGTCCATCCCGAACGCGGAGAATCTGTTCTGGCTAAATTGTTCCTGTATTATTATGATCAGTTGCCGCTGGCGATCGATGTGTTCTTTATTCTTTCTTCCTTTTTACTCACCTGGCTTGGGGTAAAAGAATTTCAAAAGCAACAGAGAGTTTCATTGGGTAAATTTTTTCAACGGCGCATCCTGAGGATCTGGCCGCTGTATTTTCTATTGCTGACCATTTCATTTCTTTTACTGGCTCCGGTTGCGGCGCGCGCAGGCCACCCGATGAGTATGCCTGATCCATTTTATTATTATTTCTTCATTGCTAATTTTTATAAAGCCGAACAGGTGTTCTTTCTGCAGATCCTGTGGACGATCTCGGTAGAAGAACAGTTCTATATTTTTCTCGGCCTGGTCATGCGATTTTTCTTCAGATACCTGCGGGTCATCTTTGTGGTACTGACCATCGTCAGCCTTGGGTTTTCCATCTATTGCCATCGATCCGGGATCAGCCATTACTTTCATACGCTGACCTATTGTGTGGATTTTGCTATGGGAGGATTGGCTGCCTTGCTGTACACTGGCAGATCATCATTAATAACCTGGACGGAAAGACTCAGAGGAGGGAGGCTGAAAGTATTTTATCTCTGGCCCCTGATCCAGCTAACGGTTTTCTTTTTTATCCAGCTGAAGGTGGAAACGGATCTTTTAAATTTATTGAACAGATTTTTGTTTATCACATATCTCTGCCTGTTGCTCATTGAGCAGTTAGGAAATGAAAACCGTACCGGCATTCTGCAGCGAAACCGGTTTTTGATATTGACCGGTCGTATATCATTTGGGCTTTATTGTTTTCACGGGATCAGCATCACCGCCTTTGAGCAGTTTATCGTTCATTCAGGAACAGTCATTTCTCCTTTGCTGGTGGTGCCGGTGATCTTTGCTTTCAACTTTTCAGTAGCCTATCTGAGCTTCCGTTACCTGGAAACGCCGTTTCTTCGTTTGAAAGACCGTCTTCGGGTGATCTAGGGTTTCAGTGCGGGATTAAGCGAGATATGCCGCTGGATATATTTTCCAAGGATATCGAATTCAAGATTGACAACGCTTCCCGTTTTCACATCGCAGATATCGGTGTGAGTATAAGTGTAGGGGATGATGGCAACGGTGAAACGGTTTTCCTTTACATTGAATACCGTTAGGCTGATCCCATTCAGGCTGATCGATCCTTTTTCGATGACCAATGCGGCAAACTCACGGGGGAATTCAATGTCAAATTCCCAGCTTCCCTGTTTATCGGTTTTGGCGACGCAGGTGCCGGTCGTATCAACATGGCCCTGGACGAAATGACCATCCAGGCGGCCATTAAACGGCAGGCACCGCTCGATGTTTACGATCGAGTTGCTGACCCAGTTATTCAGATTTGTCTTTTCAAGGGTTTCGCTTATCGCGGTCACCCGGTGCATTCCGTCTTTGACCTCCTCTACGGTGAGGCATACGCCGCTATGGCTCACACTCTGGTCTATTTTGAATTCCGGAGAAAGGGGCGATTCCACCCAAAAGGTACTGTTTGTGCCGTTATGTGTTATTTCTTTGATCCTTCCTGTTGCTTCAACGATTCCTGTAAACATGGTGCAAAGCTATGAAAGGAATGCGAAAAGCGGATCGTGGACGGCAGACCGGGGACGGTCGCCTGCAGGTGTGAAGGCCCTCATCACCAGGCTGTTCCAAAACGGAACACAAGGCAGGCTTCACCGAAGGTCCGCGGTCCGTTAATGCCGTTAGTAGTCTCTCTAAAAAGTTTCTCTTTTTCAAAAAACCTTCCTATCTTCGCCGCTCCTAAAAAAACATACCAAGGAGGTATTTAACATGCTTATTATTGATTCTAAAGATTGCGAAAACATCGACAAGGCGCTGAAGAAGTACAAAAAGAAATTCGAGAAATCGAAGACTTTGTTGCAACTGCGTGAGCGTCAAAGTTTTACCAAGCCTTCAGTGAAGCGCCGTGGTGAGGTTTTGAAAGCAATCTACAAGCAAAACATAGCAAGCGGAAAGATCGACGTTTAATCGTTCTGATCATCATCAATAAGAGCATAGCTGCGGGACTGTCGTCCAGCAGCTATTTTTTTAGCTAAGAGGGAAGGAGTGGAAAGAGGGCAGAGCGGATAAGCGATCCGGAGACTTTTGAAATCTTCCAAATTTCCCCAACCGCCCAAACTTCTCCCAACCGGCCCGGCCTTCTTCATTTCTTTCTTTGTAGCTTTAAGGACTTCATGCAAGAAACAGACCTGCGCATACAACCCTTTCTGGATTATCTAAAATATGAGAAGAGGTATTCTCAGCATACGATCATTTCTTACCAGACCGATCTGGTTGATTTCTGGTCCTTTATGGATAAGGAGTATAGTGGGCTGGGATTAAAGGAGATCACGCATGGCTTTATCAGGACCTGGCTGGCCGGGTTGAAAGAGTTAAAGCTTAGTTCGAGGACGATCAACAGGAAGATCTCAAGTCTGCGTTCTTTTTTTAAGTACCATCTGCGGCGGGGTGAGATTGGTGTGTTGCCGACGGCAAATGTGATCTCCCCAAAGATCAGCAAGCGGCTGCCGGTGTTTGTGAAGGAGTCAGAAACAAGGGAGTTGATCAGTTCGCTCAGCCAGGCTTCGGAGGACTGGAAAAGTCTGAATGCGAAAATGCTTATCCTGATGTTTTATGCGACGGGGATGCGGTTAAGTGAGCTGATAGGGTTGAAAGAAAAGCAGCTTGACCTGGGCCGTCAGCGGATCAAGGTGCTGGGAAAAGGGAATAAGGAGCGGATCATCCCGGTCAGTGAGGATGTGGTGAAAAGCATAAATGACTACCGGGAGTGGAAGAAGAAGGAGTTTGAAGCGCCGGAGGAAGGCTTTCTGCTGGTAACGGAGAAAGGGAAGAAGCTATACCCAAAGTATGCCTGGATCCTGGTAAATAAATATCTGGGGCAGGCAAGTACGCTTGATAAAAAAAGCCCACACGTTTTGCGGCATACCTTTGCCACCCATCTGATGAATAACGGGGCCGACCTGAATGCGGTTAAAGAACTGCTTGGTCATGCCAGCCTGGCGGCGACCCAGGTGTATACGCATACAACGATCGAGAAGCTGAAAGACGTACATAAAAAAGCACATCCGAAGGCATAAAAAAATGCCTCCTTACACAATATTATTTTAAGAAAAAATTTGTTGCAAAAGCGTTCTGTTTACAGTAACTTCATAGGAGTCACTGGAGGTTGACTACAGTGGCGATCAGTTCTTTATTTTAATTGTTTCATGTTTTAAAAAAAGACGACTATGAACGTAAACATTCAGACAGTTCGCTTTGATGCGGATGCAAGGTTAGTTGAGTACATCAACCGAAAATTACAAAAACTCAACACTTTTCATGATCGTATCATACAGGTTCAGGTGTATCTGAAATTAGATAACGTGGTTCATACGATCAAAGACAAAATTGCTGAGATCAGAATTCATGTTCCGCGCCACGAATTTTTTGTAAAGTCAACCAGTAAATCATTTGAAGGATCATTCGACAATGCATTTGATTCTATCGTAACACAGATAAAGCGAAAAAAAGAAAAGCAAGCTGCCTAAAAACAGCAAAGACCCGGGTAACCCCGGGTTTTTGTTTTTTAGTAACCGCTGTCGGTACGCATTGTGCGTTGACCGTTGTCGGTTGTCCGTTGTCCGATGACAGGGAGCTTCGCGATTTGAAAGTTTGTAATGTTTTTGAAGCCATCTGATGTTAGAAAATGCCATCGCAAAATTACCTTGTCGAATGGCGAAGCACCCGGCCAACGGCCATGGGGCATCAACCATCGTAAGAATTGAAACTATCCGCAAAAAAAAGTTGATTTTCAACAGAAATTTCTTTCACAAATTTTTTCTCGTATTTAATTTCCCTTACCTTTGCCTTCCCAAAAACGGGGAGTAGTTCTTTAACGTTTTCTGTCTTAGTTAACCAGCAGACAGATTTTTGGGACACAAGCCACCTTAGCTCAGCTGGTAGAGCAACTGATTTGTAATCAGTAGGTCGCCAGTTCGATTCTGGCAGGTGGCTCTGGATGGGCAGATGGCCGAGTGGCTAAAGGCGACAGACTGTAAATCTGTTCTCTCACGAGTACGGAGGTTCGAATCCTTCTCTGCCCACACCCTTCGGGGAAGACAGTTTTAAGGTTTAAAGGTTTAATAGTTCAGATAAAACATTTAAACTTTTAAACCTTTGAACGCTTAATTGAGAGTTCTTAGAAAAGGAACAAAAGCGGGAGTAGCTCATTTGGTAGAGCGATAGCCTTCCAAGCTATAGGTGGCGAGTTCGAGCCTCGTCTCCCGCTCCACAGAGATCACAGACAAGAATCGACCAGCTGGATTGAACCAGCAACAACGGCTTGTCTACTTTGGGTGAAAGCCGTTGTAGCTCAGTGGTAGAGCACTTCCTTGGTAGGGAAGAGGTCGTGAGTTCGATTCTCACTAACGGCTCATTGAGTCTTATCAATGGGCTCAGGTCCGACGGGCGACCGGGAAGGTGGTGAGTTTAAAAGCTCACTAGCGGCTCTTAAGCCAGATCAATGAGGAAGGAGTGAATCGAAGATGGGAAGAAAGCGGCTAATAGTGATATTACCGCTCATTATAAGAAACAATAATTGGGTAAACACAACTAAAAACAGATAACAATGTCAAAAGAGACCTTTAAGAGGGACAAACCCCACGTAAACATTGGTACGATTGGTCACGTTGACCATGGTAAAACCACATTGACTGCCGCGATTACAGAGATCCTTGCAAAAAAAGGTCTTGCGACAGCGAAAAAATATGACGAAATCGACGGTGCTCCTGAAGAAAAAGAAAGGGGTATCACGATCAATACTGCACACGTAGAATATCAAACTGACACTCGTCACTACGCACACGTAGATTGCCCGGGTCACGCTGACTACGTAAAAAACATGATCACAGGTGCTGCTCAGATGGATGGTGCAATCCTCGTAGTAGCTGCTACAGACGGTCCTATGCCACAAACAAAAGAGCACATCCTCCTGGCTCGTCAGGTAGGTGTTCCTCGTATCGTGGTATTCATGAACAAGGTTGACCTTGTTGATGATCCTGAACTGTTGGATCTCGTTGAAATGGAAATCCGTGATGAGCTGACTAAACGTGGCTTTGACGGTGACAATACTCCAATCATCAAAGGTTCTGCTACTGGCGCACTCGCTGGTGACGAAAAATGGGTTGGTGCTATCACTGAACTGATGGATGCTGTAGATACTTATATCCCACTGCCTCCACGTCCGGTTGATCTTCCGTTCCTGATGTCAGTTGAAGACGTATTCTCTATCACTGGTCGTGGTACTGTTGCTACCGGCCGTATCGAAAGAGGTCGTATCAAAACTGGTGAAGGTGTTGAGATCGTAGGTCTGATCGAAGCTCCTTTGACTTCAACTATCACAGGTGTGGAAATGTTCCGCAAGATCCTTGATTCAGGTGAAGCTGGAGACAACGCAGGTCTGCTCCTCCGCGGTATTGAGAAAACTCAGATCCGTCGTGGTATGGTAATCTGCAAACCAGGTTCTATCACTCCACACACAGAATTCAAATGCGAAGTATACGTACTGAGCAAAGATGAAGGTGGCCGTCACACTCCGTTCTTCAACAAATACCGTCCTCAGTTCTACTTCCGTACAACTGACGTAACTGGTGAAGTTGAGCTGAACGCAGGTACTGAAATGATCATGCCTGGTGATAACACTTCATTGACAGTTAAACTGATCCAGCCTATCGCGATGGAAAAAGGTCTGAAATTCGCGATCCGCGAAGGTGGCCGTACAGTAGGTGCAGGTCAGGTGACTGAAATCATCAAATAAGCAATCTATTTCCTCCCAAAAAGAGGACTTACGACAAGCTTTATATACATTTACAAAGTACTTGGGTACATCCCGGGTACTTTGTATTATACGGGCATAGTTCAACGGCAGAATAGCGGTCTCCAAAACCGTTGATGGGAGTTCGAATCTCTCTGCCCGTGCAAACAAAGGTTTAAAAGTTCAAAAGTTTAAAGGTTTAAAATGCATTTTAGGCCTGGAATTTAAACTCTTTCACTTTTAAACCTTTAAACTTTTAAAACTCTTAACTTTAAGAGCATGAACAAGATATCAACCTATTTCAAAGAGTCTTACAAGGAACTGACGGAGAAAGTGACCTGGCCGAACTGGGCTCAGCTCCAGCAGTCTACCATGATCGTTCTCGCAGCAACGCTCGTGATCACTGCCCTTGTTTCTCTGATGGACCTCGGTGCCGGTGGCGTACTGAAATTAGTTTACAACGAACTGTTTAAATAATGGAAGCTACTACGGCAAATACTACAGACAACGCACAGCAGCAGGAGACAAAGTGGTTTGTGCTTCGTGTCGTGAGCGGAAAGGAAAGAAAGGTAAAAGAATACCTCGACAGGGAGATTTCACGCGGCGGCTGGAGCGAAGTTGTAAAGCAAGTATTCCTGCCAGTTGAAAAAGTATACAAGGTTGCCAATGGAAAGAAGGTTGTGCGTGAACGCAACTACTATCCCGGTTATGTAATGATCGAGGTGCTCGATGGCAAACTCAATGACGATCTTCGCGATACTATCAAAAACACCAATAGTGTTATCCACTTCCTCGGAAAAGATAACCCTATCGCTCTCCGTAAAGCCGAAGTAAATAAAATGCTCGGTAAAATGGATGAAATGGCCGAAGCCGGTGGCGTAAGCGTTAGCGAACCATTCATCGTAGGTGAAACCATCAAGATCATCGAAGGTGCCTTCAACGACTTCAATGGTGTCATCGAAGAAGTAAACGACGAGAAAAAGAAACTCAAAGTTACCGTTAAGATCTTCGGTCGTTCAACTCCGGTAGAACTGAACTACATGCAGGTTGAAAAGATCAGCTAAAAAGATCCCCATAGATAATTTGTCAAAGCCATTCCGAAAGGAGTGGCTTTGCGCTTTCCGGGGGGGAGGGGGAGTTTAAAAGTTTAATAGTTTAAGGGTTTAATAGTTTAATGTGTTTAGGGTTTAAGATGTTTTATACATTCAAGGGCGCGGGGATTAAGATCATTTTAAAAGGTTAAGAGAGACAATCCTATTTAAAAATCATGGAATTATCCCTGCCAAACTTCCCAAACCTTCTAAACCTCCCAGCCTAACCTACCCTACCCCTCTTAAACTATTAAACCCTTAAACCCTTAAACTATTAAACTTTTTTCCTCCTTCCTCCAAACGTTAAAATTAGAAACCTCTAAGAGACTTTCCCGCCAGCTGCACCTTTTGACACCTTTAAGTTTTAATTTTGCACCTTTCTTTCATTTCCCCAAAGGACCACACCGAGGAGAAGACATAAACCAAACACGTGCATGTGATGCACAGATAATGGCTGCCAAATTCAAATTCATCCTGATCTATTTTATTAGCTGGGTCTTCTTTTTCGACCTCATGCGGGTGGTGTTCCTGTTATACCATTTCAGCAAAACCAAACAATTGCCTTTCCGTACCATTCTCGGCAGCCTTTGCTACGGATTAAAGATGGACATGTCCGTTGCAGCTTACGTTACGGCTCCGGTTTGCCTTTTTGTGCTTCTGAGTCTCTGGATCCGTTTTTTCAAACGGCTGCCCGTTTACAGGATCTATACGGTTATTGTACTGCTGATCGTCTGTGTCATCTGTTTGGCTGATCTCGAGATCTATTCCTCCTGGGGTGTCCGTTTGGATATGACGCCGCTCCGGTTCGTGGTTACCCCTAAAGAAGCTTACGCGTCGATCAGCCATATTCCGCTTGTATTTGTTGGTCTGACCTTCGCTGTGGCCTATGCATTGTTCTATTTCTGCTTTGTCTTTATCCTCAAGCGCGTCTTCTTCCAGGAGCAAAACAGATACAAGCCACATACTGCTGTAGCATTGCTGTTGTTTACCGGCGCACTGATCATCCCTATCAGAGGAGGACTGCAGCAAACGCCATTGAACCAAAGCAGTGTTTACTTCTCAACGCATAACTATGCGAACCAGGCGGCCATCAATCCGGTATGGAACCTGCTGCGTAGTGCGATGAGTAAAGCCGCCGCATCTCATAACCCTTACCTGTATCTGTCTGAAGAAACGGTAAAGAAGGTCACGGACAGTCTGTATCAGCAAGGACCGTTGACGGAATCTGTTCTTCGTTCATCCGATTCCGCTATTAACGTGTTGGTAGTTGTATGGGAAAGTTTTACTGAAAAAGCATTGCATGTATCGATCCGTGATCAGCAGGTAACACCTCGTTTCAATCAATTGAGAAAAGAAGGGATCTATTTTAATAACATGTACGCGAGTGGTGATCGTACCTACAAAGGCCTGCCTGCGATATTCAGTGGTTATCCCGCCATGCCAAATGGCACCATCATTCATTCGCCGGCGAAGTCGATCAAGCTGCAGGTGCTTGCACATTTGTTTTCAGAAAAAGGGTACACAACGCCTTTCTTTTATGGGGGAGAACCTGAGTTTGCCAACATTAAATCTTACCTGTTGCAGGGAGGGTTTAATCCCATCATCGGCAAAAGTGATTTCGATGCGAAGGACATGAACTCAAAATGGGGGGCTCATGATGGAGTTGTAATGAAAAGGGTATTGCACGACCTGGATAAGGAAAAGCAGCCGTTCTTCGCAGCGTGGCTTACGCTCACAAGCCATGAACCATTTGAAACGCCTGTTCCCGTTGTATTTCCGGGGATGGATACAAAAGCAAAATTCATGAACTCGCTGCATTATACAGATGCGGTGATTGGAGAGTTTATTGACTCATGTAAAACTCAGCCCTGGTGGAAGAATACGCTGGTCATTATTACGGGTGATCATGGACATATTCTTCCCGACTCAGATCATCGTGCAGATGATTTCCGCACGCCCATGTTATGGCTTGGTGGAGCATTGAACCGGGAAGGGGTGGTGATCGAAAAGAACGTTTCTCAGCTCGATATTGCCGCAACTATTTCTGCTCAGTTTGGATTAGATAAAACCAAATTCCCATTCAGCAAAAATGTATTTGACCCGGCTGTAAAACCCTGGGCATTTTTCACCTACAATGATGCATTCGGATTTGTGGACAGCACGGGAAGGCTGGTTTTTGACAATATCGGCAAACGCCCTATTGAACGGGAGGGTACGACGGGCGCCAAGCAGATCGAAGCAGGTAAGGCGATGATGCAATCCGTGTATGATGATTTTTTAAAGAAATGATCCTCTGGTTGTGAAGGGAACGACATTTTTCTACTACCGGCAATTGATCAATTTCAGGCCCACCCTGGTCATCTGCCGTTAGGTTACATCTTTTGAACGGACCTGCATAGGTTCAAAGAGGTATCCCAAAAGCGTTGCCCTGGATGTCTCCTCGCAACACGCAGCAAACCAGGTAGTTGCTATATCAAATACAGGTGCCTAAGATTTTTGCCCAAACTCTTCCGGAAATCCCTTAATCTACCTACCTTTGCAGCCCCAAAGAGTTCTTTAAGAGTACCCGGTAAAACGGGGAGACCCCGGATCAAGTCCGGGGGGACAATGGGAGACCCAGTAAGCCACCGAAGGTGGAAGAACAGTCGTTAACACCAAAAAGTATTTTAAAATGGCAAAAGAAATCTCAGGCTTTGTAAAGCTTCAGTGCAAAGGTGGCCAGGCCAACCCTGCACCTCCAATCGGTCCGGCATTGGGTTCCAAAGGTGTGAACATCATGGAATTCTGCAAACAATTCAATGCCCGCACACAAGACAAAATGGGAAAAGTACTCCCGGTCTTGATCACAGTTTATTCTGACAAGAGTTTTGAGTTTGTAATTAAAACTCCTCCTGCTGCTATCCAGCTGATGGAAGCTGCTAAAATCCAGAAAGGTTCAAAAGAGAGCAATCGCGCGAAAGTTGGTAAAGTATCCTGGGATCAGGTTGAAGCTATCGCGAAAGACAAGATGCCTGACCTGAACTGCTTTACTGTAGAAAGCGCTATGAAAATGGTTGCTGGTACAGCTCGCAGCATGGGCCTGAACGTGGACGGTAAAGCTCCATGGGAGAACTAATTAATCAAACCCAAATTCGGAACGTAAGCGGCTTGTCCGGCAAAGCGTAGCGAAGGAGGAAAACTAAACTCGAATCAAAATGGCATTCATCCCTAAAAAAAGAAAAGCTGTCAACGGTAAAGTCGATGGCAATAAACAATATAGCTTAAAAGACGCATCTGCACTGGTAAAATCAATCACTACCTGCAAATTCGATGCTTCTGTTGACCTGCACGTTCGTCTTGGTGTAGACCCTAAGAAGGCTGACCAGGCTATCCGTGGTACGGTTATTTTACCTCATGGTACTGGTAAAACTAAAAAAGTGTTGGTACTCTGTACTCCTGATAAAGAAGCTGAAGCAAAGAACGCCGGTGCTGACTATGTTGGTCTGGACGAATTCGTTGCTAAGATCGAAGGCGGCTGGGTAGACGTTGATGTGATCATCGCTACTCCGTCTGTAATGCCTAAGATCGGTAAGCTGGGTAAAGTGTTAGGCCCACGTAACCTGATGCCAAACCCTAAAACAGGTACGGTAACCAACGATGTGGCAACAGCTATCAATGATGTTAAAGGTGGTAAGATCGCTTTCAAAGTTGACAAAGTGGGTATCATCCACGCTTCTATCGGCCGTATCAGCTTTGCTCCTGAAAAAATTGCTGAAAACAGCCAGGAACTGCTTAATGCTATCATTAAAGCAAAACCTGCTACAGCAAAAGGAACTTACCTGAAAGGCATCAGCATGGCCAGCTCTATGAGCCCTGGTGTTGCGATCGATACAAAAGCATTTGTTCACTAATCTTAAGTGGTTTAAAAACTTATTATCATGACTAAAGATCAAAAAAACGAAGTGATTGAACTGCTGAAAGGTAAGTTCTCCCAATATAACAACTTCTATATCGCCGATACAGAATCACTGTCTGTTGAGCAGGTTGGCAAACTCCGCCGCGAATGCTTCAGCAAGCAAGTGGAAATGAAAGTAGCTAAGAACACCCTGATCAAAAAAGCACTGGAATCTCTGGATGCTGAAAAATATTCAGGTGTTTACGAAGCGCTGAATAAAGTAACTGCGCTGATGTTCTCTGAGAACCCTAAAGAACCAGCTCTGATCATCAGCTCTTTCCGTAAAGCAAACAATGGTGAAAAACCAGTATTGAAAGCTGCCTTCATCAATGGTGATGTGTACACTGGCGACAACCAACTGAAAGCACTGACTCAGATCAAAACGAAGAACGAGCTCATCGGCGAAGTTATCGGATTGCTGCAGTCTCCTGCAAAACGTGTACTGGCTGCTTTGTTGCACCATCACGAGCAGAAAGCTGGCGGAGCGGAAGCGACACCTGCTGCTGCAGAATAAGTAAAAATTCAAAAGTAAAAAGTAAAAAAAGCCTGTTTCTTTATTCAGCTTTTCCTTTTTATTCCGAGTTAATAACAGCACTCTCCGTAGTGTCTAAAAAACGGAAAAACAATTTTTTTAAACTCCGTCGGACTCCTTGTAAGGGGAATGAAGACGGGAAAAATTTCAAACAATGGCAGACATTAAAGCATTAGCAGAGAGCCTGGTGGCCCTGACTGTAAAAGACGTACAAGAATTAGCAGATTTCCTGAAATCTGAGTATGGCATCGAGCCAGCTGCAGCAGCAGTAGTAGTAGCTGCTGATGGCGGTGGTGCTGCAAAAGCAGAAGAGAAAACTGCTTTCGACGTTATCCTGAAAAGCGGTGGTGCTTCTAAACTGAACGTAGTTAAGATCGTTAAAGATCTGACTGGCCTCGGTCTGAAAGAAGCGAAAGACCTCGTTGACGGTGCTCCAAAACCAGTTAAAGAAGGTGTTTCTAAAGCAGAAGCTGACGAAATCGCTGCTAAACTGAAAGAAGCAGGTGCTGACGTAGAAGTTGCTTAATTCTTGTAATAAAGAATATTCTCCCGGTTCAGAGCCGGGATAAAGCCCCGGTTTTGAACCGGGGTTTTTTTGTGCTGCCAGAGCACGACATGCGGGCAAGCGACCGGATTCATTCATTGAAAAATCAATCGATTTGCACTTTCTGGTGGCGTTATTATATTTGTCATATCATGCCAATGAGCCAATTTACTCACCTGACACCGTTACTCCGTCTTTGCCTGTTTATCATTCTTGTACCAATATCTTTTTCATGTTCTGGTGATAATGATCTTCCACCACCGGTTTCCGACCCGCTATTAATGGATAAGGAGACAAAGTTGCTTGAGCTGGCAACGTCCTATTCAACTGCAGGAAGTTCAGCAAAGAATATATGCATTATTACAGAAGATGCAGCGAACAGAACAGTTACCGAATGGTTTAGCCTGTCTGATAAAAACTTCCGTCGACACCATTATGACAATGATGGAAACCTGGTGAAGATCGTGATCAGCTTTTCTGATGGAACATCACGGTCATTGGATTCTGTAATCATTAAAAGACCGGCAGCAGGTCAATTCGAGATCTGGAAAAATGATAAAATCCTTTTACAAAAAGCAAACAGGTCAGTATCTCCGGACGGAGGTGAGAAAATATTGGTTGAATCGACTGACAATTCCGCAGTATTCCTCACGCTTACTTTCAACCGGGATGCCTTGTTGGTTTCCCAGCGTGAGCAATTGATGAGCTTGGGTCTTGACGGGCATAACATTGCGTACACGTATGACGCCAGTCATAAACTGACGGGAATGAGCGATACTGTTCATTCCCTTGTCGCAGGCAACCGCTTAGTACATCATTATAACGTATCAACAGATAATGCTTCCAACAGTTATCTCATCTATGTTTTAGAAAAACTGGTCGGCAGGGATATGCGTTGGAGATTATATTATGCAGATCAGAGTCCGGGTTATTTTACACCATCGGTATTAAGCATTCCAGAGAGGTTTGAGCAAACCCTGATGCTAGCGAAAGGATCTGTAACTAAACTTAAGCTGCAGCATTTTACTGCGCAACCTGATGGATCATTTGTTGAATCTCCTGTTAATGGAGAAAATGCTCTTTTATATAACTGGCAGTATGACGACAGAGGCAGGGCGATAAATTGCAAAACTGCGAATACGAACAGTGCGGATTATCGCGGAGAGTTACAGATAAAATATTTCGACTAAATAAAAAGCAAGAAGACCGGACTGTAAAAGTACACCAGGATCAAAACAACGCCCCACTGTTGTCAGACTCAAAGCCGGGGGAAGCTGGGAGAAGTGAAGTTTCAGGTATCCCGACTGATCGGATACGCAACATAATAGTTTCCGTTAAGTTATTCGATAGTACAAATGTTTTGAAATGACCGTTAACCTGATTTGGGTATAATATTTGATCCATCAGCAGCACCAAAAACAAAACGTTTCTCAATGAAAAAATCACTCATTGTATTGTCATTGCTTCTGACAACATTCTTCGCCAAAGCAGATCAGCTTGCTGCGTTAACACGCGAACAGGCGGAAAAAGCAGTTGCTTATTTAAAGAAAGAGTCTACGATCATTTTATGGTGCAGCTGTTGCGAGAACGAAACAATGGCGAGGATAACTGTTAACGAGGTTTTCATGAAAGCAGATAAGAACGGCAAATATTATTCAGTAGTTGTTAAAGGCCGTAATGAAGAAGGTAAAGAAGTAGAGGAGTATGTTGACCTCGCTTATGTTTTCGTAAAGAAAGGTAAGAAAGCTCAGTCTCTTGGAAAAGTATTAAAATTCAAATGTGATCCCTGTACTGATCCGTTCAGCTGGGATCATTCAGCAGCTGGTTAAATTACAAAGGGCTTCGGCCCTTTTTTTATTGGACATCGTGCACCGGAAATGGTGGCCTGGAAGCGGGGCCTGGGTAAAGTTGAGTGGCGTAGGAGTATCGCAAAGGGCGCAGAGATCCCGCAAAGGCCGCTAAGTTCTTCTTTGCGCTCTTAGCGGAACCTTTGCGCTCTTTGCGTAGCTCCTTTGTCACTCAGGCACTCGGGGCAGTGGTTTATTTGGTATAGTCTTTAAAAAACTTGAATAAAATTTAAAAAATGTACTCCGTACGATATTTTATCTATTCTTTTAACATATGTTATGTTTTGTCAACGAATCCTATATCTTAGTCTCAGGTCAAGGCCAGATCATATCAATCTCCCCCAAGATCAAGTCATGCCCTCCTTCTTATCCCTGATGAAATTCCTTTTCGATTGCCTGCATAAGTGAGAATATACCTTATCCATTATTTCTTTCTAAACTTTCAAAACTAATTTTCGCATGAGAAAACTTCCTGTGATGTTTTCTTTGCTGCTGCTTTGCGCTTCAGGGATCATCGCTCAGCAAAGACAAATTACCGGTAAAGTCCCTGACAAA
The DNA here is from genome assembly GCF_022012415.1 of Terrimonas ginsenosidimutans. Lineage (GTDB taxonomy): Bacteria > Bacteroidota > Bacteroidia > Chitinophagales > Chitinophagaceae > Terrimonas_A > Terrimonas_A ginsenosidimutans. The sequence goes on along the minus strand of NZ_JAKLTR010000010.1, from coordinate 108,008 downwards.
GCCGGATCTTCAATTAGTGGTACCACCATCACGATCAAAGGCACTTCTTCAGGTACTACTGCATGAACAGATGATTGCTTCTTACTTTCAGCCAAGGACAGGCGATATTCTTGAAATTTCAGTAGTGAACGATGTCTGCATATGATTTCAGCAAAACTGTGGCTCCGGCTCGTATAACAAATACCACCTACGGAAAATTAAGTGGTTTACCATGTGATGACCCAGGGAGATGCGGAAACCTCACGTACCTGCTTCCACGAGAAGTTCACTTATAAGAGAGCGGGTAATAAATTATGTAGTTCTTTTGTTGTTAATAATCAAGGGTCATCTCTTCATTGAGGTGGCCCTGTTTTATGATGATCTGTTACGGTTGATTTTTCTAGTTAGAAGAGGATTACCTGAGGTAAAAGCAGATTATTCACGTTTTGTTATAACCTACATTTTCCCGGATGCGTTTTTTTTGCAATACAGTAGCAGGTCGCTGATCCGTTTGGAATTGAGGCGGCCCGTTTCAAGAAACATGCTGTAGGCATCCGTTGTTTTTTCGCAGACAGTTATCGCACTCATCAGCCGGTCTTCGAATTGCGTACTCAGGTTGATGGTACGTTAGCACTATAGCGGAGATATAGTGACACTATACAGATGCTGGATATGTGTCTCGTTAAGGTCTCGTAAACATCAGGAGAAAGTCAGGTCAACATCAGGTCAACTTCAGGCCAACTTCAGGTAAACTTCAGGCCAACTTCAGGCCTTTATACTGACGATTGAGTAACCTCATACCCTGTGACTGGATGAACAGTACCAGCCGGATGATCCTGTTGCAATTTACAAAAATCATCGTTCATAAGGGGCTAAAATACTGCTAATAAACTTACCCGGGCTACAGGTAGTAGCCGTTAATTACAGTTCTTTTTTTACTATCAATGAGCACCTCTGATTGAGACAACTGATGTTCGCGCCGGGTGTAGCCAGAATCATTGACTGAAATTGAAATACGGGATAAGTTTTTCATACAACACTTCATCAATTGCAAGAACATGTTTTAGTTTTTCTGCTGAAGTGAACATTCCATGTTGTGTGCGATAATTAATAATAGCTGTTGCGACATCGTATTTTATATATGGATGTTTTCTCAGCCCGTTCAGATCAATTGAATTGATATCGATTTTTTGCAGGAGATCAAGTTCGCTTATCTGTAGATATGGTTTGATAACCGAGAATAAGGAATCACTGATCCCGAATGTTTCTCTCACCTGGACGATGGAGAAGAAACCTCCCAGTTTTTCCCTGAAACGGATGATGCGGGATGCCAGTACGGGGCCAATGCCTGGCAGGCTTTCAAAGGCAAGACTGTCACCTTTATTTATATCGACAGGTCTGATACTGCGTGAACCCCGGAAGTTGTCACGTTCCCGGCTTGTTTCTGCTCCGGGAAGAATGGGAGAGGGATGAGCGCTGCTGATCCGTATGTATGGGATCAGGCGCTCTATTTGGTCCGGCTGGAGGCCGTAGATCTTCCGCAGGTCGCCGGCCTGCCTGAATTTCCCGCCTTTCTCAAGATATTTATGGATCGTCCCGATCGTCTTTTCCCTGACACCCAGCCTTGCCCAGCCGGCTTTGTCGAGGGTGTTCGGGTCGAAAATGAACAATTCGGCTTGATGCCCGTTATTATACCTGTCTGCAAGCGGCTGCGCATTATACTTTCCATTTGAGTTTTCCTCGTTCCTTTCATACAGCCCGGTTACTGCTGCCGGCCTTTCCAGCTTTTTCAGGGCTGCGATCCAGGCGGTGTCTCTGGGAACTTTGCTTTCTGGCAGGGATGCGGAATGTTCAAGAAGGGAGGGCAGTAAGAAAGCGGTCAGGAGGATGGAGGCAATTATTATTATTGCGATCCGGTCTTTTTTTGAAAACTGCAGGTAGTCGCCAAAATTTTGTTTCGTTTTCATAATGAACTGATTTATCCCCAATTTATTTTTCCGTGGAAACATAACAGCGTGTTTTTCACAGCTTTTTGGCGGGGTTTTTGTCAGGTCATTTTTTTTGTAGGATGGTTATTTATCCTTACTTTTGCAGTCCTTTATTTTGGCCAAATATATTTTGACATCCCGAATCATGGTTAACTAGTTGAAAATCACAGTCTTTCGTTTTTTCTAAAATGAGAGCTGGGCGTGATTTGTATGTCATTACCTTTTTTAAACCGGTTATTATACATATGTCTTCAACAAAATTGAATCCAAGGGTAAGTTTTGGTAAGATCAAGCATCTGGCTGAGACTCCCGATCTTCTCGAAGTCCAGATTCAGTCTTTCAAAGAGTTTTTCCAATTAGAAACAACTCCGGACAAGCGTAATATAGAAGGTTTGTTCCGGGTGTTCAAAGACAATTTCCCGATCACTGATACGAGGAACATCTTTGTGCTGGAATTCCTGGATTACTTCATCGATCCGCCCCGTTACACCATCGAAGAGTGTATGGAGCGTGGTCTGACCTACGCTGTGCCCCTGAAAGCAAAGTTGCGCCTGAGCTGTAATGATGAGGAGCACGTGGATTTCCAAACTATCGTTCAGGACGTATTCCTGGGTAACATCCCTTACATGACTCCCCGTGGTACGTTTGTGATCAACGGTGCTGAGCGTGTGGTTGTTTCCCAGCTGCACCGTTCTCCCGGCGTATTCTTTGGACAGTCAGTTCACCCTAACGGAACCAAGATCTACTCCGCCCGTGTGATTCCTTTCAAAGGTGCCTGGATGGAGTTTGCTACTGATATCAATAACGTGATGTACGCTTACATCGATCGTAAGAAGAAATTCCCGGTAACCACCCTGCTTCGTTCTATCGGATACGAAACAGATAAGGACATCCTGGAACTCTTCGGTATGGCGGATGAAGTGAACACCGACAAGAAGACACTGGAAAAATACCTTGGACGCCGTCTGGCTGCACGTGTTCTCAGAACATGGGTGGAAGACTTCGTGGATGAGGATACCGGTGAGGTGGTTTCTATCGAGCGTAACGAGATCGTAATGGAGCGTGATACAGTTCTGGATGACGAAGCCGTTGAAACGATCTCAGAAATGGATGTGAAAAGCGTATTCATCCAGCGTGAAGACGTTGGCGGTGATTATGCGATCATCTATAACACGCTTAATAAAGATACTTCGAACTCCGAGCTGGAAGCGGTTCAGTTCATCTACCGCCAGTTGCGCGGTGCGGATGCTCCTGATAACGAAACAGCGCGTGGTATCATCGATAAATTATTCTTCAGCGACAAGCGTTATGATCTCGGCGAAGTAGGCCGTTACAAGATCAACCGCAAGCTGAACCGTGATGCTCCTCTGGATCAGAAAACACTGACCCGTGATGACATCATCCTGATCATTAAATACCTGGTCAAACTGACCAACGGTAAAGCAGAGATCGATGATATCGATCACCTGTCCAACCGTCGTGTACGTACCGTGGGCGAACAGCTCTATGCTCAGTTCGGTGTTGGTCTCGCGCGTATGGCGCGTACCATCCGTGAGCGTATGAACGTACGTGACAACGAGGTGTTTACTCCTGTTGACCTGATCAATGCAAGAACACTTTCTTCTGTGATCAACTCGTTCTTCGGAACCTCACAGTTGTCCCAGTTCCTTGATCAGACCAACCCACTTTCCGAGATCACCCACAAGCGTCGTATCTCCGCACTCGGACCAGGCGGTCTGAGCCGTGAGCGTGCGGGCTTTGAGGTTCGTGACGTACACTACTCCCACTACGGCCGTCTGTGTACGATCGAAACACCGGAAGGACCGAACATCGGTCTGATCTCTACTCTTTGCGTACACGCGAAGATCAATGACATGGGCTTTATCGAAACTCCTTACCGCAAGGTAACAGAAGGTAAAGTGAACATGAAAGAACTGGAATTCCTGAGTGCAGAAGAGGAAGATCTGGCGAAGATCGCGCAGGCGAATACGCCACTCGATGATAAAGGAAACTTCGTTGAAGAGAAGATCATCAGCCGCGAAACAGGCGACTTCCCGATCCTCGATAAAAGCGATGTGGAATTCATGGACGTTGCACCTAACCAGATCGTAGGTTTGAGTGCTTCCCTGATCCCGTTCCTTGAGCATGATGACGCCAACCGTGCGCTCATGGGATCAAACATGCAACGCCAGGCTGTGCCGCTGATCCGTCCTGACGAACCAATCGTTGGTACCGGTCTCGAAGGCAAAGCTGCGCGCGATGCACGTATCCAGATCCACGCAGAAGGTAATGGTATTGTTGAATTCGTTGATGCTAATGAGATCCATGTACGTTATGATCGTGATGAAGCAGAGAAACTGGTGAGCTTCGAAGAAGATCTGCGTGTGTACAGGCTCACTAAATTCATCAAAACGAACCAGGAAACCTGTATCAACCTGAAACCAGCCGTGAAGAAAGGCCAGAACGTTGTGAAAGGCGATTTCTTAACGGAAGGTTATGCTACACAGAATGGCGAACTCGCTCTTGGTAAGAACCTGAAAGTGGCATTCATGCCATGGAAAGGTTACAACTTCGAGGATGCGATCGTGATCAGCGAAAGGGTTGTAAAAGAAGATATGTATACTTCCGTTCACATCTCTGAATATGAACTGGAAGTGCGTGATACAAAACTGGGTGAAGAAGAACTGACCCCGGATATCCCGAACGTTTCGGAAGAAGCGACCAAAGATCTGGATGAGAACGGTATTATCCGTATCGGCGCCACGATCAAGGAAGGTGATATCCTGATCGGTAAGATCACTCCGAAAGGTGAAAGCGATCCTACTCCGGAAGAGAAACTGCTCCGCGCGATCTTCGGTGATAAAGCCGGTGACGCTAAAGACGCTTCTCTGAAAGCACCAAATGGTGTGGAAGGTATCGTGATCGGTAAGAAACTTTTCCAACGCGCGAAGAAAGACAAGAATGCAAAAGTACGCGAGAAAGCTGCGATCGAGAAACTCGAGAAAGTTCACGAAAAGAACGAAGCAGACCTGCTCGAAGTATTGCTGGAGAAACTGACCACACTGCTGAGAGACCACGTTTCTACAGGTGTAAGCAACAACTTCGGTGAAGTGCAGATCGGTAAAGGCGCGAAATTCACCAATAAGAACCTTGCAGGTCTTGATTATGCAAATATCAACCCGCTTGGCTGGACTGGTGATGCGAAAGTGGACGACCAGATCAACATCCTGTTGCACAACTATAACATCAAATACAACGAAGAACTCGGACGTTACAAACGCGAGAAGTTCAATATTTCTATCGGTGACGAACTGCCTGCCGGTGTACTGAAACTGGCAAAAGTTTATCTCGCTGTTAAGCGTAAGCTGAAAGTGGGTGATAAAATGGCGGGACGCCACGGTAATAAAGGTATCGTTGCGAAGATCGTTCGTGCTGAAGACATGCCATTCCTCGAAGACGGAACGCCGGTTGACGTGGTATTGAACCCACTCGGTGTACCTTCCCGTATGAACCTTGGACAGATCTATGAGACTGTACTGGGTTGGGCTGGTGAGAAGTTGAAACTGAAGTTCGCAACGCCGATCTTCGATGGAGCTTCTACGGAAGAGATCGAGAATTACTGTGCTGAAGCAGGCATTCCGAAATTTGGTCACACTTACCTGTATGATGGTGAGACCGGTGAACGTTTCCACCAGAGAGCAACGGTGGGTATCATCTATGTGATCAAACTGCACCACATGGTGGATGATAAAATGCACGCACGTTCTATCGGGCCATACAGCTTGATCACTCAGCAGCCGCTTGGTGGTAAAGCCCAGTTCGGTGGTCAGCGTTTCGGTGAGATGGAGGTTTGGGCACTGGAAGCATATGGTGCATCCAACATCCTGCAGGAATTGCTTACGATCAAATCGGATGATATCATCGGCCGTGCGAAAACATACGAATCGATCGTGAAAGGTGATAACGTTCCAAGAGCGGGCATCCCTGAATCGTTCAACGTATTGGTGCATGAGCTGCGTGGACTCGGTCTGGACTTGAAGTTTGAATAAGTTTAAAAGTTTAAAGGTTTAAAAGTTTGAAAGTTGGTTCCGGCGAAAGCCCACAGCTTTTAAACTTTTAAACTCTTAAACTTTAAAACGTTTAAACTTCTGACTCATTCAACTTTAAAATTTAGAAACTCAAATATGGCTATCAAAAAAGACAATCGTCCCCGGCCAGCATTCTCCAAGATCACTATTGGTCTGGCTTCTCCGGATACCATCCTGGAAAGAAGTTATGGTGAGGTGTTGAAGCCTGAAACGATTAACTACCGGACTTACAAACCGGAGCGTGATGGTTTATTCTGCGAAAGGATCTTCGGTCCTGTAAAAGATTACGAGTGTGCTTGCGGTAAATACAAACGTATCCGTTACAAGGGTATCGTGTGTGACCGTTGCGGTGTGGAAGTAACAGAGAAAAAAGTTCGTCGTGAAAGAATGGGCCACATCAAACTGGTGGTGCCTGTTGTACATATCTGGTATTTTAAATCTCTTCCTAACAAAATCGGTTATCTGCTTGGGGTAAGCTCCAAGAAACTGGAAACGATCATCTACTATGAAAGATTCGTGGTGATCCAGACTGGTATCCGTGCAGAGAAAGGTCAGAATGTAGGTGATCTTCTTACGGAAGAAGAATATCTTGACATTCTTGACGCATTGCCAAAAGACAACCAGTATCTGCCTGATGATGATCCGAACAAGTTCATCGCGAAGATGGGTGCTGAAGCGGTACATGACATGCTGCAACGCATCGATCTTGACCAGTTGTCATTCGATCTGCGTAATGCTGCTGCTACAGAAACATCACAGCAACGTAAAGCGGATGCCCTGAAACGTCTTTCAGTGGTAGAAGCTTTCCGTGATGCAAATACACGTATCACGAACCGCCCTGAGTGGATGGTGATGCAATATATTCCTGTTATTCCACCGGAACTGCGTCCGCTCGTTCCACTGGATGGTGGCCGTTTCGCGTCTTCTGACCTGAATGACCTCTATCGCCGTGTGATCATCCGTAACAACCGTCTGAAACGTTTGTTGGAGATCAAAGCGCCTGAGGTGATCCTGCGTAACGAAAAACGTATGCTGCAGGAAGCGATCGACAGCTTGTTTGACAATAGCCGTAAATCGAATGCTGTTAAAGCAGAAGGTGGACGTGCATTGAAATCACTGTCTGATGTACTGAAAGGTAAACAAGGGCGTTTCCGTCAGAACCTCCTCGGTAAACGTGTTGACTACTCTGGTCGTTCTGTAATCGTTGTAGGACCTGAAATGAAACTGCATGAGTGCGGTCTGCCAAAAGATATGGCTGCCGAGCTCTTCAAGCCGTTCATCATCCGTAAATTGATTGAAAGAGGTATCGTTAAAACCGTGAAGTCTGCACGTAAACTGGTAGACAAGAAGGAAGCGGTGGTTTGGGATATCCTCGAGAACATATTGAAAGGGCACCCGATCATGCTGAACCGTGCCCCAACGCTTCACCGTCTTTCTATCCAGGCATTCCAGCCTAAACTGATCGAAGGTAAAGCGATCCAGCTGCACCCGCTTGTAACCTCTGCGTTCAACGCCGACTTTGACGGTGACCAGATGGCGGTGCACGTACCGCTCAGCAATGCGGCCGTTCTGGAAGCGCAATTGCTGATGCTCGCTTCTCATAACATTTTGAACCCGCAGAATGGTACGCCGATCACCCTGCCTTCACAGGACATGGTACTCGGTCTGTATTACATCACCAAGGGTAAGAAAACAAACGATAAGGAAACCATCCGTGGAGAAGGCAAAGCTTTCTATTCAGCGGAGGAGGTTATTATCGCTTATAATGAAAAAGTAATTGACCTGCATGCATGGATCAAGGTGAAAGCCAATATCCGTAACAATGATGGTCTGCTGGAACATAAACTGATCGAGACTACGGTTGGTCGTGTGATCTTCAACCAGCACGTTCCTGCGGAAGTAGGTTTCGTGAATGCATTGCTGACTAAAAAGAACCTGCGTGATATCATCGGTGACATCATCGAGATCACCAACGTTCCTAAAACGGCGAAGTTCCTGGATGATATCAAACAGCTTGGTTTCCGCACAGCCTTCCAGGGTGGTCTGTCGTTCAACATCAATGACCTGATCATCCCTGATGTGAAGGAAGAGTTGCTTGACAACGCCAAAGTGGAAGTAGAGGAGGTGTGGGAGAACTACAACATGGGTCTGATCACCAATAACGAACGTTATAACCAGATCGTTGACATCTGGAGCCGTGTCGATACCCGTATCACAGAAACATTGATCCGCGAGCTGGCCAGCGATAAGCAGGGCTTTAACTCGGTATATATGATGCTTGATTCAGGTGCGCGTGGTTCAAAACAGCAGATCAAACAGCTGGCAGGTATCAGGGGTCTGATGGCGAAGCCAAGGAAATCAGGTTCTACAGGATCTGAGATCATTGAGAACCCGATCCTTTCCAACTTTAAAGGTGGTCTGAACGTACTTGACTACTTCATCTCAACGCACGGTGCGCGTAAAGGTCTTGCGGATACCGCCCTTAAAACGGCAGATGCGGGTTACCTGACCCGTCGTCTTGTAGACGTTGCCCAGGATGTGGTGATCACTGAAGAAGATTGCGGAACACTCCGTGGTATTGCAACTTCTGCATTGAAAGATAATGAAGACATTATCGAGCCATTATCAGACCGTATCATGGGGCGTACTTCATTGCACGATATCTACAATCCTGCAACAGAAGAACTGATCATTGCTGCTGGTGATGAGATCTCTGAAATACTGGCTAAGCGTATTGAAGATGCAGGTATCGAAACGGTAGAGATCCGTTCTGTACTGACCTGCGAAAGCAAACGCGGATGCTGCGTGAAGTGTTATGGTAAGAACCTTGCTTCCGGTATACTTGCACAAAGAGGTGATGCTGTAGGTATCATCGCTGCACAGTCGATCGGTGAGCCTGGTACACAGCTTACACTCCGTACCTTCCACGTGGGTGGTGTGGCTGGTTCTGCTTCGGTTGACTCAACATTGCTGGCTAAATTCGAAGGAACTATCCAGTTCGATGGTCTGCGTACTGTAACAACTGAAAATAACGAAGGCGATAAAGTTCAGATCGTAATCGGCCGTACAGGTGAGGTTCGTATCATTGATACGAAGAATGACCGTCTGCTGATCACAAACAACATTCCTTACGGTTCTACCCTGATGGTGAAAGACGGTCAGAAGATCAATAAAGGTGATGTGATCTGTACATGGGATCCGTTCAACAACGTTATCGTTGCTGAGATCAACGGTGAACTGAAATTCGAGAACGTGATCGAGGGTGTAACTTATCGTGAGGAATCCGATGAGCAAACCGGTCACCGTGAGAAAGTGGTTATTGAAACCCGTGATAAAACGAAGATCCCTTCAATCGTTGTAGAAGGCAAAGAGCTGAAATCATATAACCTTCCTACCGGTTCACATATCATCCCGGATGCGGGCGATCAGGTGAAAGCCGGCCAGGTCCTGGTGAAGATCCCACGTGTACTCGGAAAGCTGCGTGATATCACCGGTGGTCTGCCTCGTGTAACGGAGTTGTTCGAGGCTCGTAACCCAAGCAATCCTGCTGTGGTTTCAGAGATCGATGGTGTGGTGTCTATGGGAGCTGTTAAACGTGGTAACCGTGAGATCGTGATCGAAGCAAAAGATGGTGTAACCAAGAAATACCTGGTTCCGTTGACACGCCAGATCCTGGCGCAGGACGGTGACTTCGTAAAAGCTGGTTCTCCGCTTTCTGATGGTCAGACATCTCCGCAGGATATCCTTTCTATCCAGGGACCATTCGCTGTACAACAGTACGTTGTGAATGAGATCCAGGAAGTATACCGTTTGCAGGGTGTAAAGATCAACGATAAACACATCGAGGTGATCGTTCGCCAGATGATGCGTAAAGTAAACATCGTTGACCCAGGTGATACCAAGTTCCTCGAAGATGATTCAACTGATAAATTTGAATTCATCGAAGAGAACGATTACATCTTTGATAAGAAAGTTGTAACAGAGCCGGGAGAATCTTCCAAACTGCGTGCTGGCCAGATCGTAAGCCTGCGTGACGTTCGCGAAGAGAACTCTATCCTGCGCCGTTCAGATAAAGCACTGGTTGAATATCGTGATGCGAAACCTGCTACATCAGCACCAACGCTCCTCGGTATCACTAAAGCTTCTCTGGGTGTACAAAGCTGGATCTCTGCTGCATCATTCCAGGAAACAACCAAAGTACTGTCTTCAGCAGCCATTCATGGTAAAACTGATGACATGCTCGGTCTGAAAGAGAACGTAATCACTGGTCACCCGATCCCTGCTGGTACAGGTCTGCGTGAGTTCGAGAACATGATCGTAGGTAGCAAGGAAGAATATGAATTGCTGCAGACGACACGTGAGGCGATGACTTTCGATGACGACGAGTAATAGTATTTGAAAACTCTATATAAGGAGTCCGCGATCTGCGGACTCCTTTTTTATTTAATTGCGACACTTTTTGCACTGCTTGGCGTAGGAGTATCGCAAAGAGCGCGAAGAAAACGCAAAGTGCGCAAAGGATCTTTGCGTTCTTTGCGTCATCTCAGCGTTCTTTGCGATACTCTTACGCCAGTGAAAGTGCAGATGGGTTAAGAGTTTCATAAAGTACCCGTATTCCTTATATTTGCCCGGCCAAGACTATTCGGTTTTCCAGAAATAAGTCCTTGTTTTGCAAAAGGACGATTTACTAAAACAAAAGCAGACACTCATGAAAAATGGTATCGTGATATGGAATGTAGTTTTAACGCTTCTTGCAGGCTATCTTCTTTTTGCTCAGTTCAATAAGAAAGAAGGTGGTTCAGCTGCTAAACGAGCGACTACAGATTCCCTTTCATCCGGAGCGCCATTCCGTATTGCATATTTTGAAATGGATTCCATAGAAGCTCATTTTGATATGGTAAGAGATGTAAAATCAGAGATCGAAGGAAAAGAAAAGGAATACAGCAACAATCTTTCCCAGCTTGATCTTACTTACCGTAAAAAGATCCAGGAGTATCAGGCAAAACAATCGACCATGACGCAAGCCGATTATGAAAAGGCTCAAATGGATCTAAAACAGCTGGAAGATGTTCTGAAAGGCCGCAAGCAGGACCTCGATCAGCGTTACCAGGAATTTGTGACCCATCAGAATCTCTCGCTGAAAAAGGAGATTGAGAAGTTCATCGCAGATTATAATAAGGACCGGGCATATGCATATATTGTAGCAAATGATCCGGGGGTGTTCTATTACAAAGACACTGCATACGATGTCACACAGGATGTGATCAAAGGGCTCAATGAAAGCTATAAAAAAGGAAAGAAGTAAGCAATATTCCAGCGAAGCTGACATAGCTTCTCACAGGATCAGGGAGAGAAAGGAAAGCAGGGAAAGTTCACGGGAAAAAGCGTGACTTTCCCTGTTTTCCTTTCTCTCTTTTTTGTCCCTTTTTTCTCTTAGCTTTAGTCCAAATCACAAACTGCATGAGTCAGGAACAATCTTCCTTCAAACCAACACTGGGATTATTCGACGGTACTATGATCGTTGCCGGGTCCATGATCGGGTCCGGTATTTTTATTGTCAGCGCTGACATTACACGTAATACGGGCAGTGCCGGCTGGCTGATCGTTGTATGGCTGCTGACAGGGTTTATGACCCTTACCGCAGCGCTGAGCTATGGTGAGCTGAGCGGCATGTTTCCCAAAGCCGGTGGTCAGTATGTTTATCTCAAAGAAGCTTATAACCCGCTGATGGCCTTCCTGTACGGCTGGAGCTTTTTTGCCGTGATACAAACAGCCACGATCGCTGCGGTTGGTGTGGCATTTTCCAAGTTCCTGGCCTATATGGTTCCGGAATTAGGTAATGAGTATTTACTTTTTAATGTTGCAGGGCTTAACATTTATTCCGGGCAGCTGGTAGCGATAGCGATCGTGATCCTGCTGACCTATATCAATTCACGCGGGGTGAAAGAGGGAAAGTTCATCCAGACTGTTTTTACCTCAGCAAAGCTTCTTGCCTTATTCGGTCTGATCGTTTTTGGATTTGTACTGGTGAAAGAAAGTTTCTGGGCTGAGAATTGGGAAACCGGTTTTACCGCACGCACGCTGACACAGGGGGCTGATGGCGGCTTTATTCCCGGCGCATGGGAAGGGATTGCGGGTGCTGCATTGCTGGGGGCTATAGCATCATCGATGGTGGGCTCAATATTCAGCAGCGATGCATGGAATAACGTGACGTTTATCGCAGGTGAAATGAAGAACCCGAAGCGTAATATCGGATTGAGCTTGTTTCTCGGCACATTGATCGTTACGGTCATTTATGTATGTGCAAATCTGATGTATCTGAATGCGCTTCCTTTGAATGAGCTGGCTTTGCCGCAGGACGATCGTGTAGCGGTAGCTGCCGCGAACAGGATCTTTCCTTCATTTGGCACGATCCTGATCGCCGTACTGATCATGGTATCGACGTTCGGCTGCAATAACGGTCTGATCCTGGCGGGTGCGCGCGTTTACTACACGATGGCAAAAGACGGGTTGTTCTTCAGAAAAGTAGGAACGCTAAATCAGCATTCCGTTCCGCAGTTCGCACTGTGGATCCAATGCCTGGTAGCCTCTGCATGGTGTTTGAGCGGTAAATACGGTCAGCTGTTGGATATGATCTCCTTTGTTGTCGTTTTATTCTATATCCTTACGATCATTGGCATATTTATCCTTCGTAAGAAACGTCCGGACGCAGACCGCCCTTATAAAGCATTCGGGTACCCGTTTCTGCCATTGCTTTATATTTTGATGGGATCGGCATTTTGTTTGTTGCTGATCATCTATAAACCTCAATTTACCTGGCCGGGTCTGATCATAGTATTGTTGGGAGTACCGCTCTATTACATCGCGATCTCATCCAATAAGAAAGCTGCCAGGGAACAATAGTTCAAATACGAGACTGATGAATAAACAGACACTGGTAATACATGGCGGGGCGGGAACAATTCTGCGGGAGAATATGACACCGGAGATGGAGCAGGCATACCGCCAGGGCCTTGAAGACGCATTGAAAGCCGGGTATCAGTTATTGGAAAAAGGCGGCACCGCAATAGATGCTGTAAAGGCTGCGGTTGTTTCCCTGGAAGATAATGTCCTGTTCAATGCCGGTCGCGGATCTGTTTTTGCCAGCGATGGCAGCCAGGAAATGGATGCGTCGATCATGGATGGAAGTAATCTCATGGCTGGTGCCGTAAGCGGAGTGAAGAATATCCGCAACCCGGTTGAACTGGCGCATGTGGTAATGGTGAACAGTGGCCACGTAATGCTTACCGGCGATGGTGCGAATGCGTTTGCCGCATCCAGCGGAATTCAAACAGAGCCGGATGAATATTTCTTTTCACAACTACGGTATGATCAATGGATGCAGGTACGCGGTACAACGAACGCGGCACTCGATCATAACGTGCAGGTAAAGGATAAAAAGTTCGGAACAGTTGGCGCCGCGGCCTGTGATCAGTTTGGCAATATCGCTGCCGCAACCAGCACTGGAGGGATGACAAACAAACAATGGGGAAGAGTAGGGGATAGTCCCATTATCGGAGCTGGTACCTATGCTAACAATAACACCTGCGCGATCAGTTGTACCGGTCATGGAGAAATATTTATCCGCGCCGTTGCTGCTTATGATGTAAGCTGTCTGATGGAATACCGCGGTATGTCATTACAGGAAGCGATGGACAAAGTTGTATTGGACAAGTTGGTGAAGATGGAAGGCGAGGGTGGTATGATCGGCGTAGACGCGAAAGGAAACGCGGCACTGGTATTCAATAGCGCGGGAATGTATCGCGGCATCTGGAATAATGCGGGAGTAAAGCAAGTGAACATTTATAAGTCATGAAGAATATTTTCGTACTGTTTTTACTGATTTGCAGCAGCCAGCTATGTTTTGCCCAGGCCGGGGAAGATTCCTGCGGTATTACTCCAAAATATGCTGCAGGCTTTGACGGCATTACGGCAAAAGGAATGTTGTCTCCGGAAGATGTGCTGAAGATCAAAAAACTGAAGTCAGAAGATTCCGGTGTAAAGATCATCCGCTTCACTTATCTCATTGATTGCGGCGAAGACTGTGAAGGTGGGGAACGAACGGTTGAAGGGGATACATTTTCAGAAGAGGACCTGAAACTCCTTCAGGGAATGAAGAGCCGGAATGTGTTGTCATTGTACTGTCTTCTTGGAAAAGATAAGAAAGGAGAATTGGTCGCATTCAAACCGTTTTTATATTATATCCGCTGATTCAATTACGGCGGTATCTGATGGCTTCCGTTATGATCCCCGCAAAGGCAGAACGCAGTGATATTTTAAAGGGGAAGGATGCTATTCGTGCTAATTCGAACTCTCATTCGTGTTACATTTGTGTCTATGAAAAAATATGCAATAATCGTGGCTGGTGGATCCGGCAGCAGGATGGGAGGAAGTGTTCCAAAGCAGTTCATGCTTCTTAAAGACAAGCCCGTTCTGTATTACTCCATAAAAACTTTTCTGGAAACTTATATAGATCTCCAGGTGATACTGGTATTGCCCGTGGAGTATACTGATATGGGACAGGAGATCATTGATGCATACTTTGATAAAGACCGCATCCGTATCACGGCTGGTGGCGATTCACGTTTTCAGTCTGTAAAAAACGGACTCAGCCTGGTTGAAGAAGATTCCGTTGTATTTGTGCATGATGGCGTTCGTTGCCTGATCTCGTCTGATCTTATTCGCCGCTGCTATGCCATGGCGACAGAAACAGGCAGTGCTGTGCCTGTTGTGCCGAGCAAAGACAGCATTCGTGTGCTGACCGAAGATGGGAATGAAGCAGCTGACAGGAATACGATCATGCTTGTGCAAACGCCACAGGTTTTTCATAGCAAAATACTGATCCCTGCGTTTCAGATCGACTATAAAGATAAATTTACTGATGAGGCAACGGTTGTGGAGGCTTTCGGCTTAAAGATCTCGCTGGTAGAAGGTGAAGAACGGAATATTAAAATTACAAAGCCCGTGGATATGCTCGTGGCGGAAAAGTTATTGGTTGAGGGGGCATAGAAGTGTTAGGTTCAATAATTTCAATGTTTAATGTTCCGTAGCGATAAATAAAACTGAAGGGTATCGTTCTTGAAAGCTGCAGAGAGTGCAGCTTTTTTGTGTTTAATTGGGAGGAGATGAATGGATAGAATTGTCATTCTGAAAATACCTCATTGATTAACTATGGATCTGAAGCAAAGTTGAGAGGACGAGTTTCTTCCCCTTATATTGCCGGTTGTCTATTCACCGTTATACTCCCGTTATTTTCCCCGGAGATGTTGTGTTTTTCCCATGGATTCACTTTTGCGTACAGCGATATTTACAACAGAGAAATTTCTTAGTCACCGTCATTTTCAGGACTGGTGGAGGAGGGCAGTCCTGAAAAGGGCGGTGCGTTTTTTTTATTGCATCTATGATCAAAAAAAGGAAGAATGAGATAGGAAATGTGGAATGATACAATTGAAAAGTGGGCGACGACAGTCAAACGCAGCAATGCGATTGCTGTCGTATGCCCATTTCTGGCCTGCGCGCGCGGCGAATGAATCTGCGCGTGGGGAAGTGAACGTGTTGTGGCGTGCGCAGCGGCCAAAGGATCGTAGCGAACGACGGGTATATTAACCCGCCCCAGGGAAAGTATAGAGCCCCGGGACTTATTAAACCTTCTGCGATGTACTACCCTTTGTAACCTTTAAACTTTCAAACTTTTACTTACTAAACCTACCAAACCTTCCCATCCCTCCATTCCCACCTCTTCCTCCTGATCCCACACTACTCCTTCTTTGCCCATCTAAGATAGAAAGGCAGCCTGTTTAACCGTAGAGCTGAATAATTTTCTTCTACGGCTCCGAAGCTGCTATAGAAAAAAGCAAGATTTCTTACATCTGAGCCTTCGAAATCAAGTAGCAGATCCCTGCCCGCGTGGTCCTGTATAAATGCGTCGATCAGGGCATGGGATGCTCCAAGGGTTCTTCCGTCAGGATGATTACCAACGAGGATGTAATAAGCCCGGTTGTGCGAAAAGAAAAAAATGCATGATGCGATCAATATATCTTTTGCGGAAAGGATCCCGTAGCAAATAGCCTGCTTCCGCTGATGAAGCTGATCATACAGCATTTTAAAACGCTCTATATTGTCCGTTGATTCTTTGGTATAATGACGCATTTGCGCAACGGCCAGTTCAATCACACGGTCGGCTTCGATATCCTTTATAGCTCTGCAACCAAACTGTTTGGATTTCTTTATGTTCCGTTGTGTATTCTCCCGGTATGCATTGTACAGTTGTTCATAAGATTGATTCAAGGGCAATACGAAGTTTTTGCGGATGTATAGGGGGTAGTTCTCTACCGGAAGTAGATTGTGGTGATTGAGGTAAATGTCCCAGTGACGGAATCTCGAAGGAACGGCATCGAAAAAAGATCTAAGGAGATCACTGCTCAGATCATTCCCAAATACACCCAGCTGTGCGGCAAGGAATGGCTGATACAGGTAAGCGATACCATATTTCTTATTCCAGGTAAGCGGCATTACTGCGTCGTAGTCGCCGAATACAAGGCCGTCCCAGTGAATGGCCATCTGGTTTAAATAGTAGGAGTAACCATATATCACTCCATTCTTCGCACCGGCAATACACCGGTCCCACTTCTGCTGGTCAATCTCTTTATTCGTAAGATATTTTATCGGGTAATGTCTGCTCATTCAAGCGCTAAGTTACGGTTGATCTTGCGCAGACTGAAATGAGAAATATCGATGGAGAAGGAGATCTTTTTCCAGAATTTCTTATCTGCGATCGTTGAATTGATATAATCCTTGTATACGGAGCTGTACAGGAGGGGAATGTAGATATTCACGGTCTCATTCAGCAAAGGGATCTGTAAACCCGCATCGTAAAGAAAACGGTCTTCATTGGAATTTCTTTTCCAGGCATCTGCATAGGTTCCGATGTCAAGAAAGAACTTCAGCGGGATCTTAATGGGTAGCAGGCTGAGAGGATTGATAGATGACGGTATACTCGAGCTCAGATTGATCGCGGCAAGCCAGTTATCTGTTTTACCTATCTTATCAGCAAGCAGATCTGTTCTGACTTTGAAAGCACCGTCCCTCACCATGATCTGCTGACTGGCTGTTCCTTCGAAGGCATTGCGTCCGGCGAAGTAATCGCTATAGGTATAGTCTTCTCTTCCGTTAGCGCCAGTCATGTTAAGATGGTAGCGGTCCGTCTGAATTTGTTTGGAAAACGTTTTTGAGGAAGTATAGAAAAACTTACCGGCAAACAAGCGAAGATCCAGGCCTCCGCCTTTTGCATAGTTAAAGAAGTAATTTCCGGTAAATCCGGCGCGAACAAAATCTGTTCCCTGCTCGATCTTTAATTCTCCCCGGTAGGGATATAATGCCCGGTTGTTTTCCCAAACAAGCATCAGCTGGTTGAGCGTTCTGTTATTGTTTATGACCCGATACTTGCTGGCAACAGAGGTATCTGTACCGACGATCGTAGTATCATTATAGAACTGTAAAGCATCTTCCGAGATCATAAAGGTTTTGAACTGTATGTAACGGTTCATGGTGCTTTTAGGATTCTTTTCCGTCAGTACAAATCTTACCGAAGGAACGATCTTGTGAAAAGACAGGGAAGTCGTTTTCCCGCTGTCTTTAAATTCATTTATACCAAATGCGGAAGCACTAACACCAATCCTGATCTTTCTGAATGCTCCATTATCCGGGTGAAAGGAGTAATTAACAAGGCCCGTACCGGCCAGCTTTTTAATACCTGTGCTGTACATTGGGGCTACAAAGAACTGAAGGGGAGAGGGAGGGAATTTATAATTGGTAAAAAATAATCCAAGAGCGATATTATCATATTTGTTTGTTCCGATAGCCGGACCGATACTGATGAGATTTTTTACGGGAGACGAAATGTAATTTGCGATAGATCGTGGGCTGGTAAATACAACGCGCGTACCTCCCGGAATAGAATTAGGTAATGGCCCTGTCTTATCAAGGTAAGAAAATAAACTATCCTGGGGAACCCCCAAACTTTTTGAGATGCTTTCTTTCAGATCCGCTGGTTGAGGATGCCTGAATTTCCACTGTTCGTAATATGCCTGTATTGCATTATCCAATTTGTCACGACCGTATTTTGCTTCGAGATAAGATAACCAATCTGCGGTTTTGAGATAAGCCATTAACGCATAATTGATCTCCGATAAGCTGTCGCTTGGCGTATTGATGGGTTGGTCTTTTTTTAGTGCGACAACAGTATTTACGAAAAGTGTTGCCATGTCTTTCGAATGATAAGATGTATTCCCGAATTTAGCATCTCCGGCAGGGTACTTCAATTGGCTATGCCGGTTTTCATAGTAGGAATTCAGTCCCTCATCCATCCATGGATATTGCCTTTCATTGCTGCCGAGGATCCCATAGAACCAGTTGTGGCCAATTTCGTGTTCGATCACTTTGTCAAGTGCGATCTCACTTTCTGCAGGGGGGATCAGTGTGATTGTCGGGTATTCCATTCCGGCGCCATATCCCTTCGGCCCCTGTACCACGCTGACATTTTTGTAAGGATATTCGCCGATCCAGCGGCTCCTGTTCCTTACAGCAGTTTTTGCATAGGCTACACTATGCTGCCACTGGGATTTTTCCTCCGGAAGATAATAGCTCGCCACATCCACAAGTTTTCCTGAAGGGAGGCGACACGTGTCCATATCAACAATAAAACGTTTATCAGCAAACCATGCGAAATCATGAATACGGCTTTCTTTGAACGTAAGCGTTTTTGTTTTTACTGCTGAGGAGGGATATTGCTGGTACGTAGTCTTATAAGATCCTGCTTTTGTTTTGATCTTTATCTTTTCAGGTTTCCAGTCAAAAGAAGATCTTGTACGCAGCCAGTTCTTCTCAGCGTCATCCTGAAGTTCTCCCGTTGCTGCAACAACATAGTTTTCAGGAACCGTTACGCGGACTTCAAAGCTTCCGAATTCGCTGTAGAATTCTCCCTGATCGAGGTAAGGCATCGGATGCCATCCCTGGCGGTCATATACCGCCGGCTTGGGGTACCATTGCGTTGCCTGGTAGCTTTCACCAATATGTCCGCCTCTTGAAAAGTTGTAGGGTAGCTGAACATGAAATGGGGTAGTGATGACTATTTTCTTTCCGGGCAACAATGGGGATGGAAGAACTAACTGGACGATGTCTATATAATTAGGATGATCAACGGTTTCAGCTGTCTCATTGTCCACTTTGAAATTCAGCTTATTGATATAGCCTTTGTCATCGCTACCGGAGAAATAAAATGCGGTGTTACCATTTTGCAATTGCTGATCTGTAAAAGCTGTGCGGTCGTTTTTATAAGCGTTTGGCCAAAGATGTATCCAGATGAACCGGAGTGTGTCAGGCGAATGGTTAATGTATTCCATTCTTTCAAAACCTTCCAGCGAATGTTGTTTGTCATTCAGTGATACATCAATGGAATAATTTACTTCCTGCTGCCAGTAAGATTGTGCGCCGGCGATTCTTGCAGAGCACAGGGCAACGACTAAAATTGTAAACCTTACAAGCAGCATGAGAATTGAATTTGCAATAAAATATTAAAACCCTTCTTTTCTATTGAGAAGCATAAACAGGTTATCAACGCTTTTATTAAGAACTTTTTCAAACGCTGCTTTAAAATCTTCCGGGTAAGGATGTTTGAACTTCCAGTCAGAATAATACTTTTGGAGAGCTTCGTCTACCTTTTCACGTCCGATGGAGCTTTCAACAATAAACATCCAGATGGCGGTTTTCAGATAAATGACGGCGGCATATTTGTCTTTATCGGGGAAGTCAGCCGATGGTGTTTCGATCGCACCGTCCATAGGGATCTGTATCATTGCGCCATAGATCGCATCCTGGAATTCGCCCACGCTCTTTTTCTTTACTTCTTCGGGAATGGCATCGCCAAAAATGCTGCTGCTTCTGTATTTCTCCGCTTCATAGCGAAACTGGTAATAGGAATTGATGCCTTCGTCCATCCATGCATGATCGCGTTCATTGCTGCCGATGATGCCGTAGAACCAGTTGTGACCTACTTCGTGTGTGATCACTCCATCGAGGCCTTCTCCATTGGCTTCAGGGCTGGTGATCAATGTGATCATCGGGTATTCCATGCCTCCTGAAGCGACATTCTTGGGACCTTCCACTGCCTGAACCACAGGATAGGGATATTCACCGATCCAGCCGGAATAACGACGTACAGCATCTTCCACATAGCCTACGCTTTTATCCCAGTTCTTGTTTCCCTGCTCGTAGCTGTAGGTTAATACATCTATGACCTTTCCGCTTGCGAGAGCAGCTGTATCGTATCGAATGATAAAATCTTTATCGGCAAACCAGGCAAAGTCGTGGATATTCTCGCCTTTGAAAGAAAGTGTTTTTTCTTTTTTCTCTTTGGTGCTGTACTTCTTCAGTTTTGCCCCGGTTTTGTTATTGGCTTCCCCGAGAGCTTTATATGTTTTGAATTCTTCTTCATTCTGCATCGTTCCGGTTGCTCCTACTACATAGGCTGATGGAACGGTAATGTTTACGGCAAAGCTTCCGAATTCGCTATAGAACTCACCATGGTCGAGGTACGGGATGGGATGCCATCCTTTGCGGTCGTAGACGGCGGGTTTAGGATACCACTGACAGATGATATAGGATTGATCAAGATGACCGGAGCGGGAAGAATAAGTGGGGATCTTAACAGAGAACGGGGTGGTAATGGTCACCTGTTGTTTGGGCAAAAGTTCTTTTGGCAACAATACTTTGATGATGTCTATATTTTCCGGATCGGGTTCTGTTGTTGCTTTTTGTCCATTGACATTGAAGTCAAGCTGATCAATATAACCGTTCTCTTTCATTGCGTCCCATCTTTTACGGCCGTCTGCTTCTTTCAGGATCTGTTTTGCATAAGCGGTGTTTTCATTTTTATAGGCATTGGGCCACAGGTGGAACCAGATATAGCGGAGTGTGTCTGGGGAATTATTAATGTATTCGAGCCTGAGATCTCCTTTTAATGTATGCGCTTTATCATTAAGAGCAACGTTGATGGAGTAATTGACTTCCTGCTGCCAGTACTGGGCAAAGGAAGCAAAGCATAATAGCTGGGCAATAGTCAGGAAAAGGATGTTTTTTTTCACCGGATTCGTTTTTCCAAAAATACGCGAATGCGCACGAATGGCCGCTAATTATCACGAATACAGTTTTCGGACATGGAGATTTTTTTAGAACGAGGATCGGAGCGATGTTGTCTTTGTAGGAGACCAACCAGTCGCGTGTGTCCGCGGCTAATCCAGAGGATCTGTGAACTATTTACCCTTTCCTTTGAAGATGATCCGCACTGTATGTATCATGATCTTAAAATCCAGTGCGAGGGAGGTGTTTTCGATATAGAGCAGGTCGAATTTGCTGCGTTCTATCATCTGGTCTACGTTTTCAGCGTAGCCGAACTGCAGCATTCCCCAGCTGGTGAGCCCTGGTTTTACCTTCAGCAGGTATTTGTAATAGGGGTGTTGGCGGATGATCTGGTCGATAAAATAGCGTCGTTCCGGGCGAGGGCCTACAAGGCTCATATCGCCTTTCAGGATATTCCACAGTTGCGGCAGTTCATCGATCCTCCATTTTCGCATAACCTTTCCCCAGCGTGTGATCCGGGGATCGTTATCTGATGATAATGCGGGTCCACCGGTTTCTGCCTCCACGATCATTGATCTGAACTTGTACATTCTGAACGGGCGGCCTTTGTATCCGATCCTTTCCTGTGAGTAGAAGACAGGACCTTTGGAGGATAAGGTAACGCGGATCATGGCCAGGATCATCAGCGGGGACAAAAAAATCAGCCCGGTAATAGAAGCGACCACATCGATCAGCCGCTTTACATGTTCCTGCCACAGCGGCATCAGTCCTGTATTGAGATCGATCAGTACCGGTCCCATTACATTGTTCGTTTTTACTGATCCTGAAAGAATATCCATCATATCCGGCTGGATCTTGATGCGCACATCCTTTTCGCTGAGCCGGCCCAGGAGATCTTCCAGCAGATCACTTTGTGTTTTATCCAACGCCAGAACGATAAGCCTGATATCATTTCTGTCGATCACGCGTTCGAGGTCGGCGAAGTCTCCGGCCACCGGGAGTTGCGGATTTCCAGAAAGGTGATCCCCGTCTATAGTTGGAATGAAGCCCGTATAACGGTAGCCTCCGTTCTGCAGATGCTTTTGTGTTTTCTGATAAATAACGGATGCATTGCTACTGCGGCCAACAATAAGTGTATTAAAGAAAACGTCTCCACCAAGCAATTGCGTTTTTACTTTCCGGAGGATCAGCCAGCGTCCAAAAAAGATGAGAAAGAAATGAGTAAAAAATAAAGCAGGCAACGCCCGGTTATAATAGCCGGCGGCCGATGATGTTTGTACGTCGTCCATCACAAAAATGAAAAACAGCAAGGTTGTGCCAACAATGCAGCAAAAGAGAGTGGAGCTGAATTCGTTCAATCTGGATTTCGGATACAGGGAATGATAGGAGCCGGCTATGGTAAACAGGGCAAGCCATCCCAATGGGATCAGGAGTGTGGCGGTTATGAAGTACTTATCCAGTACCTGAAATTCAGTATCGGCAGATGGGTCATTCAGTAACGATCTGCGGATGAAATAGCAAACAGCCCAGGCCAGGCCAGCCATCAGGTAATCCGATACAACATACCAGGCGATGGATATTTGTTTGCCTGTACTCATTTATTTCAACGGGTGATAATGTTGTTGCCTATCTTTCCAAGGATCTTGTGTGCAACATCCATGGCCATGAACCCATCGATCTCGGACACGATTGGTTTTGTATTGTTCTGGATGGCTGCTTTGAATTCTTCCAGCTCACGTTTGATCGCGTTCACTTCGGGAACAGCCGGGTTTGCCACTGCGATCGTTTTTACACCGGAAGGGGTTTCGATATCGAATGCAAATACGTTGGAATCCTGCGCTTCTTTCAGTTTAATGATCTCTGTTTTCTTATTAAGAAAATCTATCCCGATATAAGCATCTTTCTGGAATAAACGCATTTTTCTCATCTTCTTCATCGAGATGCGGCTGCTGGTGAGGTTTGCCACGCAGCCATTGTGGAATTCTATACGTACGTTAGCGATATCCGGCGTTTCTGTCATCACACCAACACCGCTTGCTGAAATATTTTTTACATCGCTTTTGACAATACTTAATACGATATCGATATCATGGATCATCAGGTCCAGGATCACGCTTACTTCTGTGCCGCGCGGATTGAATTGTGCAAGACGATGTACTTCAATGAACATCGGGCTCAGGGCGGCATCTTTCAGTGCGAGGAAGGCCGGGTTGAATCTTTCCACATGACCTACCTGAACTTTACTCCCTGATTCCTTGGCAAGAGCTACCAGTTGACGGGCTTCCTCCATTGTATGGGCCAGCGGTTTTTCCACGAAAACATGCTTCCCTTTTTTGATAGCTTTCTCACACCACTGAAAATGGTGGTTCGTCGGAGTAACTACATCGATGGCATCGCAGGCATCCATCAGGGCGTCCGGATCAAGAAAACGGACGAGCTGATATTTTTCAGACACTTCCTTCGCCGTATCATCATGCGGATCGTAGAATCCGACGATCTCCACATCGGGAATTTCCTTCCAGTTATTCAAATGAAATTTGCCCAGATGACCCACGCCATACACTCCGATCTTTAGCATAGAAAAGAATTAATATTCAAAGATAAAGATTGAGAAGCAATTAGTAAGAGAGATGTTATTTGAAGGGAAGGCTATAGTGACCGGAAATAAAAAAACCTTCCATCAGGAAGGTTCTGCTCTTTCAGTTTGTTATTCGATCGGCTGAACGATCTTCTTTCAATAATTGAATCGTCAGCAGCCCGACGCCTAATTCAACATCGCTGACCTGCTGGTGTAGCTCTTTCCCGGTTCGTAAATGAAAAAGCAGGTATTGTTCTTGATCGTATTAATGATTGGTTGAGCTTCCCTTTCAGGTACTGCTGGGCAGCCCTGGCTGCGGCCGATATACCCCTGGTTAGCGACATATGATTCGTCTACATAATCGGCTCCATGCACCACGATCGCGCGGTTATACGCATTGTCATTGATCCCTTTCTCAACACCATTCAGTTTTAATGAATAGCCGTGTTTGCCGTTGTATGTTTCGCCGGTAACATAAAAACCGGGACTGCTTTTATAGGAAGAAGAACTGTTTGAGAAGGAGGTAGCAACCTCTTTGCCTGAATTACGGCCGTGCGCTACCAGCGTATTGAAAAGAACTTTGTATTCCTTCAAGTCGAGGATGTACAAACGTTTCTGGCTGCTTGGCTGACTGAAATCAGCGATCGCCAGGATGGAATCATTGCTCAGCTTTCCTTCGCGAAACAATTTGTTCCAGCCTTTCTGTGCATAGTCAAATGCCTGACGGCTCAGCCCAATTGTTTCAAGATGCAGGCTGTCGTACACAGACATTACCGGCATCCCTGTACCGGTGGAATCTTCACCAGTGGTGGCGAAAGCCGAAAACGTCCGGGAGCCAAAAACGTTCTTCCCGAACGCAAATGGCAGATGTAAGATCGCAATAATAATGGAGGATAGCAGGAGGTAGACTCCTTTCAATTTGTTTTTCATAGACATTGTTTAACCATCTGCCTTTTGGGCAGGACATTAAATTTAAAGAAAAATATAAAACGCAATAAAATTTCTCAGAGTTGATATGCTATTGATATCCTTCCCAAAAGACAAAGACGGTTATGGTTTTGATACGCCGGAAGCGTATTCGAAGAGATGCAATATTAGCAATTAGTATGCCGCAAGTATCGTTTTTCTTATAGTTTTCTAATAAAAAAATTATCTTCTCTTAATATGATTAATAGAATACTCTTATTTGTAATATTATAATAGCAGTTTCTTTGTATAAATTATCTAATGGGATCTTCTCCCGGAAAATGTTCTAATTTTCATAGATTATCCATAAAAGCATCCCCGAGATGAAAGCAGCCATATATCATATTTTTTTCCTTTTTATAACTACTATTTTTTCCCAATTGCTCAATGCTGCTCCAGGCGACCAACGATTCCGTCTGGTGGATGATGGTGTGCTGATCTTCCCCGACCAGCGATTTTCTCCCGGGATCAGAACGGTGAAGGTGCAGGTTGTAACAGACCGGATACTCAGGGTCATTGCTTCACCACAGGAGATCGTGGCGGGTAATAACCTCGTGGTGACCCTTGCTATCCCTGCCGGGAAATTTAACACTTCTGTGACGGACAGTTCGATCACTATAAAAACCGCCGGAATAAGTGCTACCGCAAACCTGTTTTCCGGCGCCGTCTACTTTAGTGATGCCAGCGGCAGAACCCTGTTTGAAGAAAGAAAATCCGGAGGGCGGAATATCACCCCTGTCATCTGGGAAGGCCAATCGCTGTACCGCCTTCAGCAGTCCTTCGAACTCGCCGGCGATGATGCCATCTATGGCCTGGGTCAGCACCAGGAAGATGCATTTAATTACAGGGGGCAACAGGTCATTTTATTTCAGAATAATACAGAAGTTGCCGTCCCATTTATACTATCATCGAAAAATTATGGCGTATTGTGGGATAACGGCTCTTATTCCAAAGTTGGGGATACCAGGTCATTTCTTCCGTTATCTTCCTTACAGCTCTTTGACAGGAACAACAATGCCGGATGGCTTACAGCTATCTACCGGAATGATAAAAATAAGCAACAGGAGATTGCATTTGAAAAGGCAGAGTCGGTCATCGACTATGCCTATCTCGGCGACACCAAAATGAAGTTGCCTGCAGATTTTGCGATCCAGAAGGGAAGCGTCACCTGGGAAGGTGCAATTGCGGGTCCGCGTACCGGTGAGTATAAACTCCGCTTTACATACGCGGGATATCTGAAAGTCTGGATCGATGGAAAACTTCTGTTCGATAAATGGAGGCAGGCATGGAATCCTGGGGCGGGTGTGATCAATCTTCCAATGGAGAAGGACAAGAAGAAAAATATAAAGATCGAGTGGATACCGGATGGAGGTGAATCATACCTGACCGCCAACTGGCTTCCACCCGCGGATCCGGGCTGGGAAAATGCATTCAGCTTTGATTCCGAAGCAGGCCGGCAGATCGATTACTATGTGGTTGCGGGTAATAACATGGATGAAGTGATCAGCGGTTACCGGGAACTTACCGGCAAAGCTCAGATCGTTCCGAAATGGGCGATGGGCTTCTGGCAGAGCCGGGAGCGATATAAAACACAGGCCGAATTACTGAATACAGCGGCGGAATTCAGGAAAAGAAAGATCCCGCTGGACAATATTGTGCTGGACTGGAGTTACTGGAAACAGGATGACTGGGGTAGCCAGGACTTTGACAGCACCCGTTTCCCAAACCCAACCGCCATGATCGATCAGTTGCATAAGGACTATAAAATGCAACTGATGATCTCTGTTTGGCCAAAATTTTATGAAGGCATTGAGGCATATAAAAAGTTTGATGCAAATGGATGGTTGTATAAAAGAAATATTGCTGACCGCCAGCGCGACTGGATCGCGCAGGGCTACACGTCCACTTTTTATGATGCATTCAATGAAAACGCGCGTAAAGGCTTTTGGGATCTGATCCATTACAAACTTTATGTGAGGGGTATTGATGCATGGTGGATGGATGCCAGTGAGCCGGATATCCTGTCCAATGTATCCCCGCAAAAGCGGAAAGAGCAGATGACGCCTAACGCATTCGGAACAGCAGCGGAGTCGCTCAACATGTACCCTCTTCAGAATGCGAAAGGCATTTATGAAGGGCAGCGAAGTGTTGATCCAAATAAAAGGGTGTTCCTTCTTACCCGTTCAGGCTTTGCCGGCTCACAACGATACGCCGCTACCATCTGGAGCGGAGACATTGCGTCCCGCTGGGAGGATATGAAATCACAGATCAGCGCCGGTTTGAATTTTTCTATGTCGGGACTTCCTTACTGGACCATGGATATTGGTGGCTTTTCTGTCGAGCCGAGGTTTGAAAAGCCGAATGACGCAGATCTTGCTGAATGGCGGGAGCTGATGACAAGGTGGTATCAGTTTGGTGCGTTTGTTCCATTGTTCCGCTCTCACGGGCAGTTTCCTTTCCGCGAGATCTATAATATTGCACCGGAAGAACATCCTGCTTACAAGAGCATGCTGTATTATAACAAACTCCGCTACCGGCTGATGCCTTACATCTATACTCTTGCCGGCAATGCGTATCATCATAATGCGACCATCATGCGCGGGCTGGTAATGGATTTCGGAAAAGATCCTGTGGTGAAGAATATTGGGGATCAGTTCATGTTTGGCCCTTCGTTACTGATCAATCCGGTGTATACGTATCAGCAAACACAGCGGAAATTGTACCTGCCAGCAGGTGTCGACTGGTATGATCTGTATACGGGCGGTCACTTTGCCGGTGGGCAGACCATTGCTGCCGAATCTCCTTACGGGGTCATACCTGTGTACGTAAAAGCAGGATCGATCATTCCGACCGGGCCGGAAATTGAATATACAGCGCAACGTTCAGCAGATCCACTGATCGTGTATGTGTACGCGGGAAGCAATGGCTCATTCGATCTGTATGAAGATGAGGGGCTTAATTATAACTATGAGAAAGGGGCTTTTTCCGGGATAAGATTTGAATATAATGATGCGGCGCGCACATTAACCATTGGTGACCGGAAAGGAAGTTTTAGCGGAATGTTGCAGAGCCGGACGTTATACATCCAACTGGTCAAACCAGGAAAGCCTTCGGGGATGGATTTCAAACCTTCCGGAAGGAAGGTCTTATACAGGGGCAAAAAGCTTGTAGTGGATCTTGAAGCATCGCGTTAGTACCGGTCATGACCCGCAACATTGAGCTTGCTTTAAAAGAATTATGATTTCTTAAATAGCTAAGGGCCTGTCTTTTACGGGAAGCTTACCCATGTACCGTCCAAATAAATCCCTGAAACGGCTTTAAATAGACTACCTTCATTGAAAGTGATTTAAGCTACTTCAACAATCAGTCCGGATCGGTTTAATTTTTTACTCTTAGAATCAAGTAATTAATCGTAATTTCCTCTTTGCTCCTTGCTGGCGTCCCTTTATCACTATTTATCACAAAAAAATAGTAGTGTATGAACATGTATGTATCAAATCTAGGGTACCACGTTACCGGAGATGATCTGAAAGCTTTATTTGAACAATTTGGAGCAGTTTCTTCAGCAAAAATAGTGACCGACAGGGAAACTGGTAGAAGCAGGGGGTTTGGTTTTGTCGAAATGGACTCTGAAGATGAATCCAGGCAGGCAATGGAAAAGTTGAATGGCAAAGATGTGGAAGGCAGAGCTATTTCTGTTACGCAGGCAAGGGATAAGGCTCCAAGATCAAATAGCAAATGGTAATGTTGATTTTGAATAGTAGAAATTGAAACGTTGGTTTCTGCGGGTAGGATTTCTTCATTTATTATCAAACATTACAGATGCAGTATCAGAAAGAAGATATGATCGGCGAGTTCTATCAATGGGAAAGCGATAAAATGTCTGATGCGGTTGACAGGGCGCCGAGCCGCCGCGCATTTGACCGTTTCAATGGTCATCATGTGCTCTATATTATCAATTATTACGTAACACTGACCAATAAATTTTCGAAAGAATATTGTCAGGTGCTTGAAAGAAAGATCTCACAGGATCTTCCGATAGACCTCAGGAGTGAATTGTCCGTTTTTAACTGGATCAATATATCTTCTGAAAATGACGCAAACATTGGCTCAGTATTAAATACAAGAATATGAACAACGAGGATATAGAAAAGTTTCTTAAAACGAAGATGAAAAAAAATACACCTGTGCGTATCAATTTCAAGACAAGGAAGCCATTCCTCGGCTTGTTCATCGAAGAACCTGATTATGGTGAACTGAGCCGCAAAAATCTTTGGAGGATCGTCAGTGAAACCAAGTTTGATGAGTTCAGCTCTTCAGGCAATACTGATCTTGCCAGGATCTTTAATGGCGCGGAATTCACAAAGCTTGAAGCAACCGGCACCAAATAATATTTGCAATCGATTTTAAACCATCTTATATAACAATAATCGGAAACTTAAAGTAAACTATGGCGAAATCAAAAGAATCATTCAACAAAAAAGAAAAGGAAAAAAAGAAGCAAAAACAAAGACAGGAGAAAGAGGAAAGAAAGGAAGAACGTAAAGCAGGGGCGAAGAAAGGCAAAAGTCTCGAGGAGATGATGGCCTATATTGATGAGAATGGAAACATCTCTTCAACACCTCCTGACCCAAGCAAAGCAAAAGTGTTCAACACCGAGGATATTGAAATTGGTGTTCCAAAGCGTTTGCATGTAGATGACCCGATACTTACAGGAACAGTATCCTTTTTTAATTTGGCGAAAGGTTTTGGTTTCATCATGGCCAAAGAAACCGGTCAGCGTATATTCGTACACATCAACAACTTGAAAGAGCCGCTGAATGAGGGCGATAAAGTGAGTTTTGAAGTGGAGATGGGAGATCGTGGACCTTCAGCGATCAACGTTAGCAAAATCTGATTTTTCTTATAAAGAAATTAGCCCCGTCCAGTTTCTGGCGGGGCAATTTATTATCAATAACCCCGTTTTGAGGACATGGCATTTATAGACAATATCCTGCAGAAACCTTCTTATGGTTGGAGTGATGAAAAGGGCGAACTGATCGTTCCTTCGACACGTCAGCTTTGGGCAGAAGCATTTTCCAGGATCAATATTTTTAAGTCCAGGAAAAACTGGATCTCCCTTATCAGCTGGGCGATGGCTGTCTGTATGTTGCCATTTCTTATTTTTTTCTTCTGGTTTTATTTTTCCTGGTGGCTGGTGGGAGCAATCGTGCTATACACGATGATCATCATGGGAACCCACGGTACCATTTGGTTTCACCGTTTCTGTACCCATAAAGCCTACCAGTTCCGTCATCCAATCTGGCGGTTGATGACCCAGAATCTTGTGATCAAGACATTCCCGGAAGAGATCTATGTGGTCTCTCACCATGTGCATCATGCAAAATCCGACCAGCCGGGTGATCCCTACAATCCACAGGGTGGATTTATGTACTGCATGCTTTCCGATGTAAACCATCAAAGCATTTCGAAAGACCTTAATGAAGCGGACTATGGCCGTGTTGCGAAATTCCTTAAGCATACCGGTGTCAGCATCAATACCTATAAGCAGTACCAGAAATGGGGCTCTGTTGCCACTCCCTTATACACGATCACTTTATGGATCCTGAACTGGGCTTTCTGGTATGCTGCCTTTTTCCTGATCGGCGGACATGGTCTTGCCTGTGCAATGTTTTCCGCAGCGATGATCTGGTTTGTTGGAGTACGCGGATTCAATTACACCGGCCATGGAAAAGGGAAGGAAATGCACGTTGACGGGATAGACTTTGACAGAAGCAACTTATCCATCAATCAGACAAGACCTGGCCTATTTGCCGGAGAATGGCATAATAATCACCACCTGTATCCCGGAAGCGCAAGAGCCGGATTCTTACCTAACCAGATAGACCTCGCGTGGATCTATATTTACTGTATGTACAAAATAGGGGTGGTAGCTTCCTATCACGATTCCAAAAAAGATTTCTTACGTAAGTATGGACCTAAGCCTGAACTGAAGGAAGCCTGAGTTCAGGACTCTCCTTCTTTTTTTGCCGCTGCTTTTTTTTCCGCCCGGATGAGGCTGGTCCATACAGACATGTACTTTTTTTGATACTTAGGGTCAGGCTCGGATTCAATCAGATCAATTGATATTTTTCTGACATTCTCGTTCTTCTGACTGTTATATATTTTCCGAAGTACTTCGGTTATATCATAACGGATCAGTGTATAGTTTTTTTCGCTTTTGCACGACCTGAACCGTTCAGAAAGTTTGGAGACGACCAGGTCCCGCATGACGGGAGAAACAAGTGCAGGTTTCCATAGTGATTGCAGCGTATGTCTTGCAGTTACAAATTTTTCATCCTTCGTGCCTTCCATCAGTTTATCAAGATCCGTTTTCATCCGCTCTTCTGGATCGCTCTTAGCCAGGTTGCTGAGGAGTTGAGCAGCGATCGATCGCTGGTGATTATCTCCCTCTTTCAGCATTTTCAGCAGATCATTCCATACATCATAAGCCCAATCCACGGGTTGCTGGGTTTCCTTGATCAGATATTGAAAAGACTCATATCTTGAATTGGCATCTGTATTATGAAGATTCTCAAGATGTTTTTTTGTCAATGCGTCCATCGGAAATTATTTTTACGGCTGGCAACAAATTATTTCTGGTCACAAAAGTAATAATAGCGGGACGAATGATCTCTAACTGGTAAGGCTTTTGTACTTATTAATTTAAAAGGTATTGGATTCTTTAACGCATATCGTTCTTGGTGCCTGTATCGGCGAAGCTGTTGCCGGAAGGCAGTTGGGTAAAAAAGCCATGCTGATCGGTGCTATTGCTCAAAGTATTCCGGATATTGATTTTATTGCGGCATTTTTTCTGAGCGATACAAAAGATATCGTGGCTCACCGCGGCATTACGCATTCACTGCTGTTTGTGATCGTTGTTTCTTTACTGCTTGCGCAGTTAGGGGCGAGGATGTTCCGCGACCGGTCGATGAGTTTAAAGCGGTGGATCCTGCTGTTTGGTGTGAATATGTTCGTTCATGTATTCATAGACAGTTTCAATGCGTATGGTACAGGCTGGTTTGAGCCATTTTCTTCAGCCAGGTTTTCCTTTAATGTGTTATACGTTGCTGATCCGTTATTCTCGGTCTGGCCTTTTTTTGCTGCGTTGCTATTGCTCATCATCCGGAGAAACAATCTCCGGCGGCCGCTTTTTTGGAAGATAGGTATTGGGCTGAGCGTGATCTATCTTTTCTATGCACTTTATAACAAATGGGATACAGATAAAGCTGTTCGCAGAAACCTGGAGGCGCAGCATTTGCCGGCAGATGAATACTTCACCACTCCAACACTTTTTAATACGTTGCTGTGGCAGGTTACCGTTCGTGATGGGAATGGGTATCACATCGCCTATCGTTCCGTGTTTGACAGGAATGATAAAATGGATTTTGCCTGGTTCCCCCGCCAGGATTCGCTACTCGATCTTGTTGAAAATAAGGATGAAGTGCGCGACCTCGAACAATTTGCCGCAGGTTATTATACCGTCGACAAGCGGAATGACACACTTCTTTTCAATGTGATCCGCTTTGGCCAGATAGCCGGCTGGGACAATCCGCATGCGCGCTTTGCCTTCTATTATTACTGTGACCGGCCCGGGGCCAATAATATGGTTGTTCAGCGCGGCCGTTTTGAAGCCTGGGACAGGAATACGACTAAATCTTTTTTGACGCGAATATTCGCAAATGGCCGCTGATAGGCGCGAATACTTTTCGTGGCATTGAATAGTTCCGGCGTTTAGAACAACCGCAGCGAAGATCCAATTATAACGGAATATGTTCTTGGGTCACCCCTTTCCGTTCAGTGCCTTTACTCGCGTTGCCTGAAGTAGAACGTACTTACCGTCATCATCATCCTTACCATTTGAAATGCACTCCATTGGAAAAATTGTTTTACGGAGAATAATTTCGTTTTGTACGTCGATGATGTAACGGCAATGCATTTTTCTGTAATGATCTGCTCTATTTCTTTGCTTACAGAATTGACAAAATGGTTGTCCTTAACATCGAGGTTTAATTCAATGCTGGCATAACGGCTGATGTTATTGATGTTGTAGGAACCAATGGTAAGGAATTCATCATCGGCAATGGCCATTTTCGCATGAAGAACAGTTGGTTGGTATTCGTACAGTTCAAAATGATGACGGAGCATCCAGCGATACAGGTATCGTTCGGCATATTTTGAAACAGGTACATCCGATATAGATGCCATCACCACGCGAATCTTAACGCCTCTTGCTGCTGCTTTCTTTAAAAGCTGCCGGAATTTGGTTCCGGGCAAAAAGTAAGCGCAGACAATAGTGATTGAATGTTGTGCTGATCTAAAGACCTCCGTATAGGTTCTGGTGATCTCCTGCTTTCGTTTGACCCAGTCATTCCTCCTTACCCTGACAGAAATATGATGCTGTGTGTCTGTTTCCGTGTAGCTGTGTTTATCAGGCTTCCTTTTGCGGGAGCGTCTTTTCTTCGCCCACAATTCTTCGCAGATCTTGTGCAATTCAGCAGAAACGGATCCATCCGTAAAGAGCGCGACGTCGAGCCACGCAGGTGTATCCGGCAGATCGTTGTAACGGTCTGCAATATTCAGCCCTCCTACAAGAGAAAACCGGGCATCTGTTACGATGATCTTATGGTGAAGGCGCCGGCCAAAATAAAGATGCCTGCTTTGGATCAGCGGCTCGAAAAACCGGAAATTGATCCCGGCGTCTTTCATTTCCAGTTGGGTCTTCTCAGAAAGATCCTGCGATGCATACCCATCCGCGAGAACATATACCTGGACATTTCTTTTTGCCGCAGCTATCAGGCAGTTAACGATCCTGGTGCCGGTTGTGTCATCACCAAGAATATATGTCTGCAGATGGATGGTATGCCGCGCTGAATCTACCATCCTGCACACAGTATCAAAAAAATCACTGCCGCTATGTACGAGTTTTATGTTGTTGTTCGGTGTATATCTGGTGGACATATCATCATTCGTCTTTTTCTTTCTCCTGATCATCATTCGTCATCGATGCCATGCTGGAGGCAGCGCTTTCTCTCCGGATCTTTATCTTGTTATCGATCTTCCTGACTCCTTTTACGGTAAATACAACCAGAACTGTTTGTTCCGCTGCTTTCGTATCCGCGACGGTGCCTGATAATACCACTGAACTGTCCTGCACCGTTGTTTGAACATCTGATGTATCCCACCCCATCACCGCAGACAGTTTGCGGTGAATTTCCTGCTCAATTTTCTGGTCTTCATATGTACGCAGGCGTGCAGCGTCATTTTCGTCGAGCTTTGCCATCACAGAGTTTTTCTTTTTGTATCAAAAACTGAACCTTATTGGTCTGGCTCCGAAATCGCGGTAGCTCCTATGGTCGATGGCGGTCAGGAAGGGGCGCAGTTATTTCCTGTAGACAGTCGCTGTGTAATTAGATTCCCGGGTGAGGATCGTTTTACACAGTCGGATGCAGCGTACGTCCATGGTATTTGTCAGACCGGCAGGCAGCGTTATCTTTAAAGCTGTTAAAAGACACAAATGGTATACCGCCAAACACGTCTGGCCCCAACTCCAAGTGGTTTTCTGCATCTCGGCAATGTTTTATCGTTCGCCGTTACTGCATACCTCGCAAGGCGATCCGGTGCAGGCATCCTGCTACGGATAGATGATATGGACAGGGAGCGCGTACAGCCAGGATACATACAGGATGTCTTTGATACACTGGCATATCTCGACATACCTTTTGATAAGGGGCCTGTCAATGCAGCCTCGTTCGAAGTTTCTTTTTCACAAAGACAACGGATGAGCCTATATGAAAAAGCTTTATCTGAGCTGAGGAGCATGAATGCACTATTTGCCTGCACCTGCTCACGAACGCAGCTTGCCTCAGATGGGATTGACAGTATATATCCCGGAACCTGCCGTCATAAGAATATTCCTTTAGATACACCTGGCGCTGCCTGGCGTTTATATACCGATGAGCGGCCATTAACGATCATCGGGGTTTCGGGTGATCAGATAAGCCAGCAATTGCCGAAGAATATGTATGACTTTATAGTCCGGAAGAGAGATGGATATCCCGCTTACCAGCTGACTTCGTTGATGGATGACCTGTTCTGGAAGGTCGATCTGATCGTACGGGGAGCTGACCTGCTGCCGTCCACCCTCGCGCAACTCTTTCTCGCCCAGATCATGAACAGGCCAGCATTTTCAGAGACGCATTTTTTCCATCATCTTTTATTATCCTCATCTGACGGACAGAAATTTTCCAAGTCGGCCGGTGCGACGTCGATCAATTTCCTGAGAAATGAAGGGAGAACCTCGAAAGATATTTTCTCGTTAATAGGAGAGAAGGCCGGCTTTAAAGGGATAACCGATTGGAGAGCGTTAGGGCAAGCGGTAACGGGGTTGTAATGATCGTGGTGTTCGGTCGTTTAGCAATGACGAATTTGCCGCATACCCGCGAGGGCTAACTTTTAGCGTTTTTAACTATTCAACATTGAAACTTTTAGATACTTTTGGCTTATGAGACTGATCCTTCATCTCCTCGTCATTGCGGCGATCGCTTATATACTTTCGCAGGTATTGCCGGGCGTTCATATCAAAAGTTATGGTACGGCCATCATATTTGCAATCGTACTTGGTCTGTTGAACGTATTTCTCCGCCCGTTACTGATCCTGGTCACCCTGCCTCTGACCATATTCACCTTCGGCTTATTCATTTTTGTCATCAACACCCTGATGGTACTAATCGCCGGCGAGTGGATCAAAAATTTCCAGGTGGATAGTTTCTGGCATGGACTACTCTTCAGCCTGATCCTTTCCTTTACAACCTCAACTTTGTTCCGTGAGGAGCGCAGGCAAAGGGAGAAAGGAACAAAAAAGGCCTGAGATATCTATTCCTTTTAGCATCCGGTTGACTTCCTTTTGATCAATACTGATTTCAGGATCGAGTAATGATTTTTAATATTTTTCATTTTGATTGCTTCGAACAAAATAGAAGCAGCTTGTTTACCTATTTCAAATGCAGGCTGAGTGATCGTTGTAAGTGACGGGTTAAGAAATGCAGCTGTTTCAAGGTTTGCAAAGCTGATCACTTTTACTTCTTCAGGAATAGGTATGTGAAGCTCCGCGCAAGCCTGGTATGTATTGATAGCAAGTTTTTCGACTGATGCAAAAATTCCATCCGGCCGGTCTTTTCTTTCCATCAGCTCACGGATAAATGCATAATTCATTTGCTGATTATCTGTACAGGCGATGATAAGATCTTCCTGAACAGGGATCTGATGATCATTCA
Source organism: Terrimonas ginsenosidimutans (assembly GCF_022012415.1). Classification (GTDB taxonomy): domain Bacteria; phylum Bacteroidota; class Bacteroidia; order Chitinophagales; family Chitinophagaceae; genus Terrimonas_A; species Terrimonas_A ginsenosidimutans. The sequence goes on along the minus strand of NZ_JAKLTR010000010.1, from coordinate 71,920 downwards.
ATGCCTGCATATATCCCTGCATTCTCTTTTTGCCAATGGAAAGATCCTTTGGTATGGCGAGATGGGCAATACGGCGACACCCCTGTTCTATCAGGTGAGCAGTTGCCTTATACCCACTTTCATAATCATCCGTTGTCACTTTAGCTGCTTCAAGGTCTTCAAACACCCGGTCAAAGAACACAAGGGGCAGCATTTTCTTATGCAGATCATAAAGATGTTCATTCTCATTGTTATTGGAAGAAAGGGACATCAATACTCCGTCTACGCGTCCGTTCTGAAGCAGTTGTGTGATCTCTACTTCCTTTTGATAGTCTTCATGCGTGAGATAGATCAGCACGTGATAGCCGTGTTGCCGGGCAATGGACTCAATACCATTAATAGCTAACGTAAAAAAGTTATTGGCGATCTCGGGAATGATCACTGCGATCGTTTTGCTCTTTTGCTTGCGCAAACTGCGGGCATACGGGTTGGGTTGATAGTGCAGCGCATCTGCAAGTTCCTGTACGCGCCTTTTTGTTTCGGGTGTGATCTCATAGCTATCGTTAAGTGCTTTTGAGACGGTTGAGATAGATAAATTCAGTTGCAGGGCAAGCTCTTTCAGGTTCACTGATTTCATGATAAAGGTTCAACTTTCGGCCAAGGTATTGTTTTTTTCTTCGTTTTAGAAAACGTTTTCGTAAAAAAAGCGGACGTTTTCGTTCCCTGTGTAATAAAATTTAGACAACTTAACAGCGGAATTACAATTGTCCGACTGAGAAAAGAACAAGCTGGATGTTGGTAGTGTCTGTTTTTAGAACGTCTCGTTTTAAAAACGGAGTTGCCGATAGCGGCTTAATCTTTTTCTTGTTTGTATAATAAGGTCTGTGATTTTCGACACAGGCCATCATTGAAAAATGATATTCCTGCCGGTACCGGGTAGCAAATGGGTACACTGTAACTTTTTTAGAATCTAACTGTAAACAAAAACGATTGCTGTATGAGAGTCGAATCCTCCTCAGGCATTCAGCCTTTCCGTGTGCGGAAATGGCTAGTATGTTTTTTCCTTCTATCTATTGTACAACTGCACAATTCCCTTCTTTTCGCACAGGCGAAGACTGTATCCGGCATCGTGAATGATGCAAAGGGTGCACCAATGCCGGGGGTGAACGTAACAGTGAAAGGAACCAACAATGGTGTGGTAACTGACACGAAAGGTGCGTATTCGATCAGCGCTGAAGTAGGCGCCGTACTTACCTTCTCTTTTGCCGGGTATAACAGTGTCGATCAGACTGTTGATGGACGTGAAACCTTTAATGTAAATCTTACCGAGAATCCTCAGTCGCTAGAGAATGTTGTCGTGATCGGTTATGGAACACAACGTAAGGCAAATCTTAGCGGTGCAGTGGCCCAGGTTGGTGGTAAAGATCTGATCAACCGTCCTGTTCCTAACGTTACCGGTGCATTGCAGGGAGTACTTCCTGGCGTAACTGTTGTGAGAGGAAGCGGAAAGCCTGGTGGTGAAGGCTTAGGTGTCCGGATCCGTGGTTTCACCTCTGCGAATGGCGCTGATGCGCTGGTTCTTGTCGATGGAGTAGAGCAGGATATGAACCTGATCGATGCGAATGATGTTGAGTCGATCTCTGTTTTGAAAGACGCCTCTGCTTCCGCTATCTACGGTGCACGTGCGGCCGCGGGTGTAATCCTGATCACAACTAAAAAAGGTGCACCAGGAAAAACGCGTATTGGTTTCAACAGCTATTATGGTGTTAATATCACAGCACGTCAGCCACAAAGATTGAATTCATGGGACGAGCAGATCCTGATCAACGAATCACGGGTAAACGCAACCGGTAGCCCTGAGTTCAACGCAGAGCAGATCGAATGGTTGATGAACCCTAACTTCTCCGTTCGTCCAAACCCGACACAAGACAGATGGGAGTATTTTGGAAATAATGATTGGATCAAAGAAGGGATGGATAAGATCAACCACATGCAAAACTATTCCATGAATGTTAGCGGTGGCGAACAGAAACTGAACTATCTCCTTTCGGGAAGCTATTACAAACGCGATGGCGTATTGAGATACGGGCCTGATGATAACTTCCGTACAAACCTGAAGCTGAACGTAAATGCAGAAGTGAGCAAGTATGTCAGCGTTTCAGTGACTACAAACTATATCGGTTCTGTCACCAGGGAGAATTCATTTGGTACAGACCAGATCATTAACCGGCTTTACCGCAGCCGCGCCAGGCAAACGCTTTATGCGCCTGAAATGGTAAACGGCCAGATCTACAATGGTGACCTGCAGATCAATGCGGTTGATATTGAAAAGAATGCCGGCATGGAAAAGCGCGACTACGAGACCTTTACAGGTCGTGTGGGTGTCCAGATAAAGAATGTCGTAAAGGGTTTGACATTTGATGTGATCGGGTGGAGAAACCAGAACACATACAATATGGAAAACAACAGCCGCAGTTTATTCTGGTACGGACGTACTGCAGGAACTGTTCGTTTCAGCGTCAATGATCCAAACTCGATCACGCTTACAAAAAACAAGGCTTATCAGAATAACCTGCAGGGCTACTTAACCTATTCGCTGAAAAAGGGCGATCATGACTTTAAGATCATGCAGGGAGCTTCTTATGAAGAATACCGGAAGGATGAATTCACCGCCAATGCGAAGAAGATGATCACGAATGATTTCTTTGCAATAGGCCTGGGTGATCCTTTGCTTACAACGAGCAATGACAGAGTTGAAACATGGGCGCTTGGTTCCATGTTCGGACGATTCAATTATAACTTCCGCAGCAAATACTTCTTTGAAGCATCGTATCGTTATGACGGAAGCTCACGTCTTGCTCCGCAAAACCGTTGGGATCTTTTCCCTTCCATGTCAGCCGCCTGGAGGATCAGCGAAGAAAATTTCATTAAGGATAATTTAAGTTTTATTGACAATCTGAAACTGAGAGCTTCATGGGGTAACCTGGGTAATGGCTCTCCTTTGGGACTGTATCCTTATATTCCTTTGCTGACAAGCGGTCTTTCTACTTCGAATAATCTCGTGTTCAATGGTCAACGCACACAATATTTTTACCAGGGTGTGCTTGCTTCACCGGATGTGACCTGGGAAACTGTTCGTCAGACAAACGTGGGCCTTGATATCGGTTTGCTGAAAAACAGGCTGAGCATTACCGCTGAATATTATGTGAAGCGTAACATTGACATGCTTGCGCCTTTGAACCTGCCTAATATCATTGGTATCGCTACTCCTTCGTTTAACGTAGGTGAGTTGAAAAGCTGGGGTACCGAACTTGAAGTGAAATGGAGAGACAGGGTTGGTAAAGACTTTGAATACCGCGTAGGATTCAATATCGCAGACAACCAGAATGAACTCGTTAAATATAATGCAGCAAATACGATCAATGGACCTGGCGTTGTTGGCTTCCTTGAGGGATATCCAATGAATACAGTTTGGGGTTATCGTACAGCTCCCGGATATTTTAATTCAGTGGATGAAGTAAATGCCTACAAATCAAAAGTTACTCCACTCTTTCCTGGTATCGGGCCTGGCGATATACAATACCTGGATCTGAACGGCAATGGCAGGATCGATGCGGGTGAGAATAACCCTTCTAATCCTGGCGATCTTATTTTCCTTGGCACAACGAATGCACGTTATACATATGGATTCGATGTTGGATTCACCTGGAAACGTTTTGACTTCTCTGCATTTTTCCAGGGGGCATTGAAAAGAACTTTTCTTGTGGACCAGGGAACGCTTGCTCCGATGTTTGGAACGGCGGATATGCCATGGACAATTCATATGGATCGCTGGACTCCGGAAAACAACAATGCCTATTTCCCGCGTATGTACCAGACAAGTGCACATAACTACCTGGCGTCAGACAGATGGGCCCAGAATGGGAACTATCTGCGTTTAAAAAACATCCAGGTAGGATACGTGCTGCCGATCAACAAGAAATATGTACGCGATATGAAAGTGTACGTATCTGGCCAGGATCTCTGGGAGTCAACAAAAGTGCTGAGCGTATTTGACCCTGAAGTGGGTAACAACGTAAGCGCAACTTCTTATCCATTCTATCGTACGATTTCTTTTGGTCTCAGCTTCACCCTTTAATTCAAGGAGGAATTTATTATGAAAAAGATTAACCGATATTTTTATATACTGATTGTTGCGGGTTTTACACTCTCTGCCTGCTCAATTAACCGCACACCGGAAACAAATTTTTCCGATACGGATTTCTGGAATACAGAGACAGATCTGCAGAATGCGGCGAACCGTCTATATCAGCAACTGGCGGCCAACTGGATCGATAACCGTGGCGATGATAATGTCAGCCAGGGCGGACCTAATAACATCAGCAATGGTACCCGCAATATTCCCGGAACCAGTGGTGACTGGAGCGGGCGGTATGACGAGATCTTCACAGCCAACAATATCCTTGAGAAAGGATTGAAAGCCTCTGTTACTGACGCGATCCGGAACCGTTATTTTGGAGAAGCACGTTTTTTCAGGGCATATGCTTACCTCGACCTGGTAATGAAATACGGAGATGTGCCGTTAGTATTGAAAACACTGAGCTATAATTCTGAAGATCTGTTTGTACCGCGTACATCACGTAATGATGTGATGAATGCTATTTATGAAGATCTTGATTTCGCTGCGCAATGGTTGCCTACCCGTGCAGCGTTACCCGCAGCTCAATTTGGCCGCGTAACCAAAAGCACTGCATGGGCTTTGAAAGCACGTGCGGGATTATTCGCAGGTACCTGGAATAAGTTTCACAACGCCGGTGACGCGCAGGCTCATCTGGCGGTAGCAGTTGCTGCTGCGGAGCAAGTTCTCTCCCAGGGACATACCTTGTATCCAAACTATGGTAACCTGTTCCTGCAGGCAGGAGAGGGGCCGGCCAATACAGAGAACATTCTGGTGAAGATATTTGGTGTAAGCAATTCCAATCTCTTCCTGGGGCATAATAACTCAAGAGATCTTGAGAATGGACGTATCGCACCTACACGTAATTTACTTCGTCAATACCTGTATACAGATGGACTGCCTGCATTCAACACGGATAACACCCCGTCCGCAACCAGGTCAACGTTGTTCGTAGCAGAAGGCGCAGAGCCATCTTATAACACGATCCTTCAGAACCGTGATCCACGTTTAGGCTTTACCGTATATCTTTCCGGCGAAACGGCATATAAAGGCCCATGGCTTCCAACTACCACGTTAGGATCGCGTTCGGGCTATGCTGCTAAAAAAGGCTTCAATATCGAAGATCAAACCATCAACGGAGCTGCAACAGTTGATAAGATCCTGATCCGTTATGGCGAAGTATTGATCACCCTCGCTGAAGCGCTTTATGAAAGAGATGGTTCGATAAGTGATGCTGATCTGAATCGTACTGTCAATGCGTTGCGTACGAGAGCAGGGCTGGCAGCGAAGCTGACAAATGCTTTTGCAACAGCAAATAATCTCAGCATGCGCGAAGAGATCCGTCGTGAACGATCAGTAGAACTCGCACTTGAAGGTTTCAGGTATAATGATATCCGCCGTTGGAAAACTGCAGAAACAGTCCTGCCACAATCACTCCTCGGGGCAAAATTTGTGGAGGCAGATTGGCCAGGTACCAATGCAAATACGCTTAATCTGAACGCTGATCGGGTGATCGTTGCAGAAACCGCTGCGACACGGTTCTTCCGGGCGGATCGCGACTATCTCTATCCCGTACCGGTAAATGAGATCAATCTCAGCAAGGGAAATGTTACCCAGAATCCTAATTGGCAATAATCATTAAAAGAAAGATCATGAAGTTTATCAAATATATCGCCTCACTCGTTGTCGGTGGCATTCTCTTAAGTTCCTGCGAAAAGAAAGATTATCCGGCAGGCTTACCTGAATACGAACATCATTACTACGCCATTTTTGTTCCGAATAATAATACCGGCGTTAGCGTGACCCGTAACCAGGCTGCGTTGATCAAGTTCCCTGTTCAGTTTTATTCTACGTTCACACGTAATTATGATGCAGTAGCGAAATATGCTATTGTGAATCCGGCTACAGGTGCAGCTGTACTTGACCAGGATTATTCTATCGTTGATAAGAACGGCAATAAGATCACTCCGGACGGAAATGGTGCTTATTCAATTACATTTCCCAAAGCAGTGCAGGCCACTGATACGGTGTATATCAAGCTGCTGAACAGCGCTGTTGCTGGTACAAGAAGAATGGAAGTGCAGATACAGGAGAATAAAACTGATCAATTCTATGTAGATATTTTCTCAACAGCATTCAGAAGGCCGGTTGAGATCAAGTAAGATCGTGTTGTAAGGGAAAACATACTGATAGTAGCTTCTAAAAAAGGGCAGGGGGATTTCCTCTGCCCTTTTTGCTGCCGGCGGCACCTTCTATCTTAAGCTATTTCACTGTAACAATAAAATATCAGTACAAGTACTTCTCGATTCCAAAACAATTTAAGCCTTCCAGCGGCTTAAAAGAATCCGTACTGTAGATCTCATCCACCGATTCAATTTTTGTACCCTTGCTGAAGATCCCGTGAGAAACAACGAGTATTACTTTTGATGCACCCTTCTCTTTCAGCATTTTCGCAGTACCTGCAAACGTGCCTCCGCCATCGCAGATATCATCGATGATGAAGCAGATCTGCCCGGAAAGGTTTTCTGTCGTCGTCTTGAAACTTGTCAGTGCGCCGGTACGCACATCACGTTCTTTCATGCATTCAACCACATTTTCGACATTCAGGTAATGTGCCAGCTTATGTATCTTTTTTAATGCGCCTCCATCCGGAGAAACCAGTGCATAATCACCACCTTTGTTCTTTGCAAAATAGTCGGTAAGTACATCACTTACATACTCATGGTTTGTGATGGCATAAGAACGGTCGATCAATGCGGTGGAAACTTCAGAGTGAGGATCAAAGATCTTCACCTTCCTGAAATTTGCCTGGTTGATTATTCCGGCCATTACCCTGAGTGAAAAGGGCTCTCCGTCCAGCATTACACGATCCATACGGGCGGCCAGAAGGTAGGAGATATGAAGCTCCACTTTTTCAAACTCCCAGTAATCCAGCGTATTTTTGATAAACAGTGCAAGCAGCAGATCATTCGCGTTGGATACACGGGTGAGAATACGTAATGGCTCTGTTTTATCAAGTATGTTGGCGCTGGCGGTGTCTATCTTTATATGCGGCTGACTATCGGGAAACGTCATAACGCTATACCGGATGTCAGAACGGTCTGGGTTGATCAGGTTGAATGTTTTCATGTCGTTTATTTATGTCTCCCTTTTTCGGAGGGGTAAAGTTTTTGAACAATATCGCTTTGCCAGTATTCTTTTGTATCTGCATCGATAGCTGTAACTGCTCCGGTGAAAGCTGCTCCGGTATCGATATTCCACACATTGGCATAATGCATGGGTGTGTTTACATCATAGTTTGTGGTAGGAGTATGACCAATAAAGATCTCTTTGAAAAGCTTCAGACGTCTTGGATATAATTTACTTTCAGGCATAAGCTCCTTATCCAGGGCCAAAGCAGTTTCCCAAAGTGTGCGATCCCAGAAATATGTGGTTTCATACCGTTCCTTTTCCGGTCCGTGCATGGAGCTGAAACCAGCGTGAATAAAAAGCCGGTTATGTTCATCTGCATAATAAGAGCGCATGCTGTTAAAGAATATAGCGTGCTGTTCTTTCTCTTCCGGAGTATGGTCTTTATATGAATCGACAGTGCTTTGTCCGCTGCCATTGTTGAGCCATTCTTTATCCAAACGTTCATAAGAAAGCCATGCCTCGCACCAGGCGTCATGATTTCCTTTTATAAAAATGCAGAACTGCCTTTTTGAAAGGGCGATCAGGTAGTCGATCACCTGTGCTGATTGTGACCAGCCGTCAACATAGTCGCCGAGAAAGATCAGCAGATCCTCGTCAGTCGGTTTAACCAGATCGATGACCTGCTGAAGAGCTTTAAGCCCACCGTGTATGTCTCCTATAGCGATCGTTCTGCTCATGATTAGTTCGTTTTTACAGAAAGTCTTTCTGCGAGGTCTATGATCGCGTCTTTCCTTGCCAGTATGTTGAGCCATTCCGGCGGAATGCTCTCCCAGCCATATAATAATGCGGCAAGACCTCCCGTTACGGCACCGGTTGTATCTGTGTCATTTCCAAGGTTGACAGCTTTCAATACTGCATCTCTGAAGTTGTCAGTGTTTAACAGACACCAGATGGATGCTTCCAATGTACTTACAACATATCCTGAAGAGGGTATCTGTGATTCTTCAAGAACTCGAAGTTGATCATTCAGGATGCGAACCAGCACCGTTCTTTCTTTTATGGTGCATGTTGCCGTTTCATCGAGGTACTTATTTACCGTGCTGCAGGCAGTTCGCAGCGCATCGCTCATATTCATTCCCTCGAGGATCGCTGATGCGATCTGCAAATAGATAAAGCAGCATAACACCGAGCGGATATGGCCATGCGTAAGGGAAGATACTTCTTTTGTCAGCTGAAATTGCTGATCGACATTTTTTCCTTTGAAAGCGAGAGCAAGTGGAAGGATCCGCATAAGCGAGCCATTCCCATTATCCCCTTCTGTATCTCCACCAGCATTAACAGGATGTGTGCCCCGCGAAAGTCTGTCGATTGCGTAGTTAGTACTGATACCAATATCAAATACTTCACCATGTGCACTCCAGTAGCCATGATTTTTCCAGTTCACAAACGTCTCTGCCAGTTTTGTAAGATCGAATTTCCCTGCAAGTGTTTCGGCCAGGCAGAAGGTCAACGAGCTGTCATCAGACCAGGTGCCGGCAGGTTGATGATGTGTACCGTATCCGATCATTGCCTGAACAGGTTCACGTTTCAGGTATTCCCTCGATTTGAATTCAACAGGTACACCTAATGCATCACCGACTGCGACACCCAGCAGAATATTTTTAGCATTATTATTATTTTCCATCATTATTTATTTTGCATCAGCAGATCACGTACCTCCATCAAAGCATAACCCAGAAGGTTTTCACCTTTCCATTTTGATGGCTTTAATACATCTGGATGGTCCGCTGCCAGTCCGATTCCCCAGATGCTGTCAACCGGGCTGGCTTCTGCAATAACTATGTCTCCTGTACCAACCAGAAAGTTCTCCAAAAGCGGATTTGAAGAGAATTTTGCAAGATTTCCCTTTACCACCAATGGATATTTTTCTTCGTCCCATTTTTGGGGATCAAAGCCAGACACTTCTCTTCCCAGTTTTTTCGCTTCAGGCGCGCTGCCGGCACTGATAATTTTTGTCAGCGTCTGTTCATCATTGAACATACGGGCTTTGCCTGCCATCATCCAATGCTCAGCGGTATGGTAGGTGATCCCATCAACGGTGAAAGAAGATTCCCACCACTGGCTAAAACAGGTTTTAGTGATTTCGCCATTTTTTGAAGGCTGATGTCCCCAAAAAAAGAGAAACCTGATCTGCTCAGATGATTCGGCCTTTTTGATGAGCCATTCATTATGGTATTTCATTTCAAAGAAATTTTATAAGTTCCAGGCTCAATGCCCGATGTTCAGGCATCACAAATTTTTCTCCGAAAAAAGCGTTGACGATAGTGATCGTACCTGATATATGGCGATTGAACTCTTTCAGATCCTCTGCCGGAACCCAAAGTTCATTGTGAATTTCTCCGCCAACGTTTTGCGTTTCATACAACCTGTAGTGTTTCTCTGCGAGGTCGAAACGTGTCACGATGCCACAATAGCCGGAAGATTCATCCTGTGTGTTCCAGTCATTGGCGATCTGCTCAGCATATGGCTGATTGAGGACCGGGTAAAAGATAGGTTGCCAGAAAAGCCGCGGAGGGAATTCCTTCCACCCGGATCCTTCGATCAGTTGCAGCTCTTTTATGCCTACAGGTCTATAAAGCGTTACTGTTTTCATTGATGATGCCTACTTTTCTTTCAATTAAAGGATGGCCTATATTCCACACCGTTTCAACCGGTATCCTAAGCTGATGGAGCTGTTCTTTTTTTAAGAATTGTCTTTGCTCTTCAACGAATGGAGTGATATCATCTATTTGCAGAATATCACGTTGTCCGAAGTTCTTTAACGATGTTCCCTTTAAGCCAAGCTGGATCGCACGTCTTGTGAGTTTGTTTCCAAACGGGTCATGATCCGGATCCCATTGGAGCCTTACTTCTTTGTCAGCAAGTTCATTTTTCCACGCGTCAAAGCTTTCGTGATGACCAGTTCTGAAACTGGAAATAGCAGCATTCTCCAATATCTCAAGAAAGCTTTTCTTTCTGATGCGGATAGCTAGCACTCTTTCCTGGTTTTCTTTAGCCGCCCATCCGCATCTGTACATCATCCAGAGGAAATTCGGTTTGATCCAGGACATGCGGTTGTAACTGAAAGCATTTCCTCCTAAACGTTGTTCCTTTACGGCGTAATCTGCAATAGATGGATTATACGCCTGATAGACAATAATGTCGTTTTCTGTATGCTGGGCAACTATCTGTTGTCCCGAGCGTGGAAGTGAACTGTTTATTGTTTCATAATTCCCAATCTCAATATTCCTCATGATCAAATCTGTCTTTAATTCTGCTCCGGCCGTCAGTGCTGATTTCCGTCCATTCGTGAGTGTTTTTGTCCATTCGCGTTAAAGTTGTGCTTTGACCCGTTTACGTATTTCCTCCAAAGTCAGATCAACTACCAGCTTGCCGTCTTTAAATACGGTTTTCAATTCTCCCTGGGCTTCTTCTTCCCATGTGCATTGATCTTTTAATGCTAATTTTCCATTGTGATCACGATACACCTGCATCAGACCTTTGGCCGATTTTTTTGTGCCGTCATCGGTTTTAGGGTCTTTGTATATATCGCGGCCATCTCCATTTACTTCGCCATACGTAGCTTTCATGGCAAAGCCGAATGTATCACGGGTTACATATTCATAGGTAAAAGAGCCAATTCCCAGAACGACATTATAACTTGCAAATCCTTTTTCTTTTAATCCCGCGAGGATGGACTCCTGTCTTTCTGTTGTGATGCTGTCACCATAGATAAGGCCAATGTGTCCATCAAGCAACTTAAATCCTTTGTCTGTAATGGTGCCGCCAAATGTTTCCCACATGCATTCGATCGCTCCTTTGAATTCAGGAGTTCCTGGTTTTGCGTCTTTATCTCCAATAATGATTTTTACAGGATCACCACTGTCGGGGCGGATCACCACTTTACCGTCTCTTGCAAGGATCTTTTCTTTCAGTTGCGGCAGGAATTCAGTGATCACCTGCCAGAAATCCCATGTATCGCTTACAATAGAAACGATACCGGCAGGATATACTTTAGAGATCAGGCGATCGAAAGTGTTGATCTCATCTCCTTGTGTTCCCATACACATCACGCTATGCTCGGTAGCGGGAACAGACCCGCCGACCAGTTCCTTTTCGCAATCAGCATTGTAGTACTGTTCAAGGAAGTCAATTGCCGGAATTGTGTCTGTACCGGCGAAAGAAAGCAGGTGGCCCGCACCACTCATAATTGCATCTTCGATCCCGCTCATACCCCGGAAAGAGAAATCATGTCCCTGCCATGGGATAAAGCCTTTGTCTTCACCCACTGTTTCATTTGCATATTTGGTGAAGGTTCTCAAATACTGGAATGCAGTTGTTGCAGATGTACAGGGCTTCCAGATGATAGCACTCAATACCGTCTCCAGCATATTGGTTACCCAGAAGAATTCAGGCTTTGTATTTCTGATCGTAAAAATCGGCACTTTCATGGGTACAAGCGTTCCTTCTGGTAGTGCTTTTATTTCAAGAGGGAGATACCCGAGGTCATGAAGCTTTTCAATATGATCATAAGAGATGCTGTCCTTGCCAAGATAATTATCTAATCTTCTTGCGTATGCTTTTATCACGTCATCCTTCGGTTGTTTGAAAAACAATTCATCAAATTGTTTGATCAGGTATTCTTTGATAAAGTATTGCAGACCGAAAAAAACGATCTCATCCACTTCCGGATTGCGGGCCTTTCTTGGTGTAAGGTTAGAGTAAACAAGTGTAGTGCCTTCGGGGTACTGGAATTTGTGCCCGACTTTATAGCCGTCTTTCAGAATAATAGGTGATACTTTCATGACAGGTCAATATTGATTTGAAATTTATTTGGTTTAAGTGCTTTATTGAATTGATACAGATCAGGAGGTCTGTTCTGTAACCCTTCTCGTTTGGATCCCGAGCTTACGAGGTAGTCTGAATCGAGGATCTTCCTACGGAAATTCCTTCGATCGATACTTGTTTGCAGGATCGTTTCATATAACCGGTGCAGTTCCGGCATCGTGAATTCATCATTCAGTAATTCAAATCCTACCGGGTTGTAGAGGATCTTTGCACGAAGGCGCTTAACGGCTGCATCAAGAATGTCTTTGTGATCGAACCCGAGCTTTGGTAATTCATCGATGGAAAACCACTGCACATCATTTGCCATATTTCCTGCAACGATCTCAAATTTCGAGGGATTGATCAATGCATAGTACGCTACCGCGATCACTCTCCCGCGTGGGTCACGTTCCGGGGCATCAAATGAATAAAGCTGTTCGAGGAAAAAGTTATCCATTCCTAATTTGGTATTCAGTACCCTGTTGCAGGTGTCAAGAAATGTTTCTTCCATTTGAAGGAAAGCGCCTGGCAATGTCCACCGGTTTTTAAATGGCTCTTCCTTCCTGTTCAGCAGTAACACATTCAGGCTGTTCTCATAATAGCCAAATACCACAAGGTCCACAGCAAGTGCAGGATTTCGGTATTGATCAAATGCTTTCATCTGTTTGCGTTAATTTGACACAAAGTAGAACTTATTCCTGGAATGTCAAAGTTTTTTTTGATGAAATGCTTTTTGGCAGTGTTTGAATGGATTTGCGCGGAGATGCTAAATAAGTGCAAATGAGCGGGGTTCAACGTCTTTTTCCAGTAAACCGGTAGAAATCCTGAGTGCAATGCAAATACCTGCAGGATCATCCCTGTCTTTGTCGCATCCGGCCCTGCTCCCCCGGTGCGGTATTTGATACCTTGTATCAATAAACAGATATTTTTTTATGGAAACAAGAAAAGTGGATAAAGACATTGTTGTCTTTTATGTGAACGCAGCATCTTTCCCTGATGGCGTGCTGGCTGCACATCAGCAACTTCATTCAATGGTGCCTTTCAGCCGGGAACGAAAGTATTTTGGTGTTTCCCGCCCGGATGATGGTATCATCCGGTATAAAGCAGCTGCGGAGGAATTGACTCCGAATGAGGGCGCGTCGCTTGGTTGTGAGACGCTGGTACTGCGCAAAGGAGATTATTACAGTATCACGATCGTCAATTTTATGAAAAATGTTTCCGCGATCGGGGAAGCATTTCAACAGATCCTGGAGCTGGAAGATATAGATCAGGAAGGGTATTGTGTGGAGTGGTATTATAATGACAATGATGTCCATTGTATGGTACGAAAGGCAGATTGAGGAATCATGCCTTTGTCGTATCGGCACATCAGAGTAACGTTTCGTCAAAAACAGCTTTGCATAACAACAAAAATAGAAACTCATGGCAACTTTCAAACGGTTTACCAACAGCCTCTGGTTTGATACCCGGGCTGAAGAAGCGGCGAACTTTTATGTAGGAATTTTTAAGAATTCTTCTGTCGGGCGTATTGCTCATTACACGGAAGCCGGTAAAGAAATTCATGGCAAAGAGCCGGGGTCTGTTCTTACCGTGGAATTTGAACTGGATGGTCACCGTTTCCTTGCTCTGAATGGCGGCCCCATCTTCAAATTCAATGAGGCGATATCATTTGTAGTCAACTGTAAGGATCAGGAGGAGATCGATTATTACTGGGACAAGCTTAAGGAAGGCGGTGATCCAAAAGCGCAGCAATGCGGCTGGTTAAAAGACAAGTTTGGCGTTTCCTGGCAGGTGTCTCCCATTGCGATTGAAGAGATGGCGGTGGATCCGGACAAAGAGAAGGTAAACCGCATGATGGCCGCACTGATGCAAATGAAGAAGCTTGACCTGGCGGAATTGGAAAAGGCATTCAATGGTAAGTAGGTGTTTTGAGCCACCTGTTTCACTTTCGCAAATGGAAATTTTGTTTCATTCCAGGGCTATCGTGCCTTATATTATTTCCACCTTCCCGGTTTATTGTACCGGGAAAGTGGAAATAATATAAGGTTGAGCCTTCAGGCAGTTTAAGTGGCCATACCGAAGTTTGTCAACTTGATTAAAGGTTGAATCCATATCCTGCACCAACTGGTAAAGCCATCTCTTCGCAATACACTGTATTTTTTTCAATACGGCTGATGTGCTGTTTCCCCGCTATATATTGCCGGTGTATCCTCACAAAATCTTCTGGTGGTAACATGGCCATGGTTTCCGCCATTGTTGAGCGGGACAGAAGTTTTTTTTGTCCCTGTAGTACGAACTGCACATAGTTACCAGCGCTTTGAATATAAATGATCTCGTTCAATTGCACTTTTACCTGTTCATACCCTGTTTTGATAAAAAGAAAGGCGTCTCTTTTTGCAGCGGAGCGAAGTTCGAGCCAGTCTTTCGCCTTCAGGCAGGCTTTCAAAAACCGCTCGGTGGAAAAGGGCTTCAACAGGTAGTCGAGTGCATCAAGTTCAAAACTTTGAACGGCATGTTCACTATGCGCTGTAGTGAATATGGTTGGTGGTGCGGGATTTAACTGTTTCAGAAAATCGATCCCTGAAATGTCCGGCATCCGGATGTCAAGAAATAGAAGGTCAACTTTATTGTCATTTAACCAGCTCATTGCTGCATCCGGATCTGTAAAGCACTGTTCCAATTGAATGAACGGAATGGAACGGCAATGCTGCCGGATCACTTCCAGTGCAATGGGTTCATCATCTATTGCGATCGCTTTTATCATTGCAACAAATCTATAAAGCCTTTTCGAGTTGTGTGTATAATTTTTCACGGGAGCTGGGTCGTTCAGCTTCAGGACTGATGATCTTTCCCGCACGGTCAAACAGAACATAGGTAGGATAGCCGGATGCAGACCCACCCGCTTTTTTGATCTCTTCCCAGATCGGCTGGATCTCTTCCCTGCTCATCCGGTAGTGCTCTCCTTCAATATTGAAATAGGCGATATATTCTTTCCATGAGTTTTCCTTTAGTGGGTCATCCATATCAAGATAAATGAATACCACATCTTTTCCCGCAAACTTTTTCTTCAGATCTTTTACATATCCCATTTCAACGCGGCAGGGGCCACACCACGTTCCCCATACATCCAGATAAATCAATTTACCGGTATATGGTTTTACAAGATCACTCAAATTGCTGACGCTTCCGGGCTTGATATAGCGGATCTTGTCGTTACTGTTGTTTTGTGCGAGCTTCCTGGAGATCTTTGACATCTCATCGCGTGCACCTGGAAGATAGGGGCTATTCGGATAATAGAACTGCATCGTATCAAGAAGGTAATATCCGGCCGAGAAACTTGCATCGTTTGCGGCGTCCATGATCTTATTATAGAGGATCTTGTCTCTGATTTGAGCAGGGGAGTAAATGCGCGCATACAGCCAGTCCACAATATATCGTTCTCCATATTTTTTCACCAGGCTGTCTGCTACTCTGAATGGAACATGCAGGAATTTCTCAAACTCTTCAGGCAGCGTTGCTTTGTTTTGTTTTGCTTTTCTTGCCATACTATTGACAGCATATTGAGATTGCCTGCTCATAGACATGTTTGCATAAAAGCCGCTGATCAGCGTGAGACTGTCTGGTTTTTCCTGCCACTCCATGGCGAGTTTAAGAAGTGTGTCCTCATCCGGATTTTTCGCCCATCTGAGCGTATTGTTGGTAAAATCATTTAAGTAGCATTGATAGGCATATTTTGTTTCGCTGATCAACAATGCTTTCAGATCTTCAGGAATGGAACTTTTGGTAATTGTCTTTTCAACTTCACTGATCTCTTTATTAATAGGTGTAATGATCTTTTCATTCCATTCTTTAAGAGTTATTTTTCCGTAAGGATGATCTTCGATATTGCCTTCGGCAAAAAATGGTCTTTCAGTGAGAATGCTTTTTTGTATTAACTGGTTTTCTATCGCGGCTGTTGATTTGAAATTGATATGTGCAGTACTGTCGACCTTAATATCTGCATGCAGGTTGCGGCCGGGACTTAACAGGATGCGTTTTTGCCATTCGTCTGTTTTGAGCAAAGCAAAGGTCGGATGCGATACCGGCACCGTTTCTTTGAATGATCCTGTACCCGATGCGGAAAGTATCATTGATGGAAGCCGGTAATGACCATCAGCCGTCAGCAGGATCAGCTGAACAGGCAATTGTCTTGTTGTTTGAATTGACCCTGTGATCACACACTGGGCTCCGGAGACTTTGAACAGCAAATTGATAAGCAGGGCGAGGCAGGACTTTTTCATGTCTATAAGAGTTTGTTGGTAAAAGGATAAGCTAATGGTTAATGGCAACGGAGGCATCAGGTAAGTTGAATAAACAGCCTGATCTGGAAGGCGGCATCATCTTCATGTACCTGCAGTGTGTATTTTTCCGGATAGATCAGCTGCAATCGTTGTTTTACATTTTCCAATCCAACACCTGAATGTTCTTCCTCTCCCGGGCCGGCAGTTTTTGGATGACGGCTGTTTACAACATCAAGGTAGATGCCTTTCGTATCACAGTGGAATTTGATAATTATATAAGACGGTTTTGTCAGCCTGATCCCATGTTTGAACGCATTTTCAATAAATGGGATCAGCAGCATTGGCGCAACAGAGTAGTCGCATTGCGATTCACTGATCGACGTTTCTATTCTTACCCCGGGTGTATTCACGATCCTCAGACTTTGCAAGGCAATATAGTTTTGCACATATTCTATCTCTCTTGTCAATGGAATACTGTCGCGGTGATTTTCATGCAGCATAAATCTCATCATATCTCCAAGCCGCTGGATCCCGTTTGAAGTTCTTTCTGCATTTTCCTGTAGTGCTGTTCCATACAGCGTGTTAAGCGTATTGAACAGAAAGTGTGGATTGATCTGTGAACGAAGGAAGGCAAGATCAGCAGTCGTTTGTCCCAGTTTCTGCTGTAATTGTAGCAACGTGGTGATCTTTTCCCTTTGTTGCAGATAGAACAGCCAGGAGATCGATGTTGCGATCAGCGTCATAAACACGAACGTGGCCAGGAATATGGATGGAGGAGCGAATTGGCCGGAGCCAAGCATCAGGCAGAACCATGCAATCAAAGTCAGTATAAATGGCGCGATCGAAAGCTCCATCACCTTTTTTAAAGATGAAAGACCCTTTTTGTGATGCCGGGGGAAGATGACATACAGGTTGATGAAGCATACCACGATCACCGGCAGAACGAAGAATACGTAAAATATTGCCGGCCCATCTGCTTTAAAAATTCCGAATACACCGGCGAATATCGCTACTAATATATACAGGAAGGCGGTGAACGTGATCCGGTTACAAACCATGATCCGAAACTCATTGTTTTCCTTCCCGCTTTCCAGCCAATTGATCAACGACTCTCTGAACCCGAGATAAGCGATATAGACAAGACTAACAGTGGAGCTTGCATAGATGCCGGATTTACGGGCATCAAATCTCGCTTGCAACTCGGTCACGTTTGTTGGTATGAGATAGTGATATTGCACGTAATAGTGAAGCGAGAAGGAGATCATCAGCAATATCCAACTGCCGAAGAATGAGCCTGCGAAGATCCAGCCACGTCGCCGGTCTTTAATGTAGCGCGGGATCAGGAATCCGTTGATGACCAACAGCAGGAGAAAGGGCAAGGTATAAAGCAGCAGGAATGGGACCGTATAACTCGATTTGATGATATGCCCCTGTCCATTCATGATCGTTCTTACATATTCCCTGTCAGGTGACATTAAATTATCGATCACCAAAAGAAGAAAAGTAAAAATCGCGAAAAACATTTCCTGCTGTCTCCACCTTATTTTCATGGCTGTAATTCTTTCTGCAAGAATAATCCAACCGTTTTTATCCTCAGAAAACATGTGATGAACAGGTAAGAAGCTGTGACGGATACCTGCCTGCTGGCATACCATAAGAGGTAACGCACAATCAGATCCCGGGCTGCCATAATTGGGTACACTGCACTCAAAACGGCTTATTCCCGTTCCCTCCGCATCCGGGTCAGGTTTCCGGTATGGTGAACGCTGCCAGCACGCCACCCTGGTCTGCAGCTTTCTTTTTTCTTCCGCAAGGACGTTGGCAGACAGTGTTCCTGTTCTTAATTCATTTCCTATATTTGGCAATAGCCTGACGTCTGCCTGCCGCAAAACACACACTATGAGATCTTTTATCGCCATTACCTTCCTGTTCGCTTCATTGAACGCCTTTTCGCAGGCCGATTCATCCGGGAGCTTTGTTTGTAACAACGCTTCCGTGCTGGACACAAGTAATATCGCCAACAAACTGTTTGATGCAGATTTCTATAAAAACCAATATTTCCTGTTTGGCGAAAATCATGGAGTCGCAGCACCGCTGGCGGTAGATCTTGCACTGTTCAAAAATCTGTATCAGCAAGCCGGCGTGCGATTTTATGTTGCAGAGATGGACGCTACTAAAGCATGGTTGATTAATAAATACCTGCAAACGGGTGATACGAGCTCACTCTCCAAGGTGTTTCGTAGCTGGAAGGCCGATACGGCGCAATGGGCAAGCCAGGAGAACTACCGGAAGTTTCAGGGCTTGCAAAAGTTCTATCGTGAACTACCCGCTGGTCAGAAATTCCAGGTGATCGGACTGGATGTTTTCCAGGATTACTCTCTCGTTCATGAACATGCAGTATATCTTACCGAAGGTCTTAAAGACGTGTCGCTTCGGAAGTCGGTCGATTCTTTATTGAAGATCACGCAAGGGGCTACAAACGATGACCGGGCCGGGTTGAATGAATACGCAAGAAGATTATTACCCCGGTTGATCGCCCAGGAATCCAAAGCAAAAGCAGAGATGAAGGATCGCTACCCGGCTTTTAAGCATTTCGTGACAAGCCTGGGTTTCATCGGAGCCGGGATGACAAGGGATAGCATCTTTTACCGGAACCTCGAGAGTCTTCTTGCGATCAATAATTGGGAAGATAAAAAAATGTATGGCTTTATCGGGTATTTTCATACGCTTCAAACGGGGTATAATAACATAGAGCCATTTGCATCCTTACTGGTTAAGCATAAAAAAGCAACCGGTAAGGTTGCTTCTATGCAAATGATGGTGTTTGAATCAAAAATGATGATGCCAATTGTCGCGCCGATCAAAACAATGATGCCAAAGCCGGTGATCGAGAAATTCATCAGCGAAACACCTGGGTTTCCGACAGATCAGCGTTACGTCCCTTATACTCTTTCCAATGACAACTCCATGATGCTGATCAAAGGAATTCAGGAGTTGAAAGCCTGCTCAAAGCCCAATGCGATCACACTATTCAGGCTGACTGGCGAAAACAGTCCGTTTAACCGGTCAGACGATCTTGCAATTATCAGCGGCTTTCAATCCCTGAAGCCAACAAATCAGGCCGTTGTTACATCAAAAATTTTCCAGTACGTTATCCTTTTCAGAGGGAGCGGACCGGCGACCCCGCTTTAAAGCAGGGTTATAAAATAGATCACCAGAGATATATTAACGATAAGGCTGGCTAACATCATAGCCATGATCCAGCGCATAGGAGACTGAGCCAGTACAAGGGCGTCCGCCATAAAAGCGAAAAGGATCCCGGCGCCAAATGCAAAAGGAGAAGCGCCGGCCATACCTGCCACGCAGATCATGATCGCGGCAAAAGTTACCTGTAAAAAAATTGCAGTAGCGGTGATCCCGATCCTGTTCTCTTCCCAAACAGGAGATTTTGCTTTGATCCAGGTATTGAGCCCGCTGAATACAGAAACTCTGTCAGCATGAAGAGAATGATTGTGGTTCAGTGCAGGAGCAGTATTATGTTTCATGATTGATAAGTTTTATGACACAAAGCTATACCCTTGACCAGCGGAGGGAAATGAGGAACGTTATCCGGTGACATGATCTTGATCATGTGTTCAAAAAAGTTATGAAATTCAAGAACTTAATAGGTTACCAACAGGAGAGTTGAGCCTGCTGTTGAGGATTAGACTGTAAGAATAATGAACAGCTGAATGTTGTGAATCTGCCACCTGCCACATCCCGTCCTATACACTTCTTCTCTCAATTCATTCAGATACAATTGTACCTACGAAAAAATTCCTACGATTTTCGGGTTGTTGTTGATCAAATTATTTAACCAAACAACCTTATAATGAAAAAAACATCCGTAGCTCTGTTTGTCTCACTGTTAGCGCTGACCTTCCTTGCATGCAAAAAAGACGGTTCAACTGATCCGGATCAGCCTGGTCCAAATCCGTCAGGAGAGGTTACGTCTGTTGGTACTCCCGACTCAGATCCGATCGTCAGGAAGATCGTTGGTAGTGCAGGAGGATCGGTTACAAGCTTTGACGGGCGTATGAAACTGGTGATTCCGCAGGGCGCACTCAGTAGCGACAAAGAGATCAGCATCAAAACGATCAGCAATCAAAACCCGCTTGGGTTGCAGCAAGCCTATCGCATAGAACCGCATGGCGTTCAGTTTGCAAAACCCGTAAGCATTCAGGTCAGCTATGATGATGATGATCTAAAAAGGACCATACCCGAAGCGCTTGGTATTGCTTACCAGGATTCAAAAGGTGTGTGGCAGGCGCGGGGAGGTACGGAACTCGATAAGGTAAATCACCGCATCACTACCATAACAGATCACTTCAGTGACTGGAGCCTGTTTGAAAGTGTTTATCTGATGGTGGAGCAACCCGTCATACCGGTAAGTGCTGCTACTAAGCTGGAAGTATTTTCAACAGAAGACCTTCTCATCCCTCTTGATTCCGGAAAAGATATTGCCATAGGGAAAAAGCAAACGATGGCTGCAAAGTATGTAAAAGAATGGACCCTTGCCGGTGCCGGTAACCTTACTTCCAATGGGTCTAATGCCATGTACAAGGCACCTGCGGCTATTCCGGCCAGAAACCCCGTTGCAGTAAGTGTCCGGCTTGACCTGAAACAGCGTGGTGTATTTCTTCTAGTCAAAAACATCACCATTCAGCCTGACGATGGCGAGATAGAAGTTAGGGTAAATGGTGGAGAATGGTTCAGGCAAGCAACTTCAGCCGCTACAAAACTGGCCGCAAATTATTATAGCATTGCCGACAGTGATGGGGATGATGTTGGCCGGTTTGTACTCTTGACCTGGCAGGGTGGAGTTGGCACGCATGCATATAAATCTCCTTTTTCGACTGCAGGAACGCATGCACAATATCATATTACGGGAGTCGACAACTACACGTGTATTCTGGCCCAGCCCGATGGACCTGTCGCCAGTGGAGGAGGTGTGACAATTACCAGTATGGGCGAAACTGATGGCTTTGTTAAGGGAAGTTTCAGTATCAATCCGGCGGGATGTGGCCCCAATCTGTTGGGCAGAGCGGTTGTCGAAGGGAAATTCAGGGTGCGGAAAAATTTCTGACCATCCTGCTAAAAGAGATCCGGGTCCTTCCTGGTGCTTCGTACTAACGAATGTGCCAGGAAGGATTTTTTGTTATTTTCATGCCTGACTTTGCTGAACTCTGACATGACTACAGAAAAAATATCCGTCCAGCGTCTCAAAGCCATTATCGGCGGTTCCATCGGAAACCTTGTTGAGTGGTACGATTGGTATGCCTATTCCGCATTCGCACTTTATTTTTCATCCTCCTTTTTTCCAAAAGGAGATGCAACGGCGCAACTGCTGAATACAGCCGGAGTCTTTGCTCTTGGGTTTCTAATGCGCCCGATTGGAGGTTGGATATTTGGTCATGTTGCAGACAGGCTTGGCAGAAAGAAAGCAATGACATGGTCAGTATTACTGATGTCATTCGGTTCACTGCTGATCGCGTTAACACCAACCTATGCTACGATCGGGCTGGCTGCGCCTGTTATTTTACTGATGGCAAGATTACTGCAGGGGCTGAGTGTTGGAGGAGAATATGGTGTGTCTGCTACTTATCTGAGTGAAATGGCTACGCGTAGCAGGAGAGGCTTCTATTCGAGCTTCCAGTATGTGACATTGATCGGAGGGCAGTTGATCGCGTTGGGCATACAGTTGATATTGCAAAAACTCCTGCTGACCGAACAGCAATTACACGACTGGGGCTGGCGGATCCCGTTTGTGATCGGAGCGATCCTTTCCGTGATCGCGCTATACCTGCGCAGTAACCTGCATGAAACTCCATCATTCGAATCAAATGCCAATAAGAAGCTGCAAAAGAAGGGAACGATCAGCGAATTGATGAAACATCCGAAAGCCGTACTGACAGTGGCCGGATTGACGCTGGGAGGGACACTTGCATTTTACACCTACACGACTTATATGCAGAAGTTTCTCGTGAACACCGTTCACCTGTCAAAAGAACAATCGACGCTGCTTTCTTTTGTTACGCTTTTATTATTCGCCGCGCTGCAACCCGTCTTTGGTTCTTTATCAGATAGGATCGGAAGAAAACCTTTGTTGATCGGTTTCGGAGTACTCGGCGTCCTGTTCACCGTTCCGTTATTAACCACACTGAGTAATACACAATCGATGATTACAGCTTTCTTTTTACTGATGGCTGCACTCATTATCGTAAGCGGGTATACCAGCATCAACGCAGTTGTTAAAGCAGAGCTCTTCCCTGCAGAGGTAAGGGCTTTAGGAGTGGGATTACCTTATGCATTGACTGTTGCCATCTTTGGCGGAACTGCGGAATATATAGCACTCTGGCTAAAGGAGATCGGCCATGAAAGCTGGTTTTATTGGTATGTGACGGTTTGTGTCGCGATCTCCCTGACTATTTATCTTTTTATGAGAGACACGAAGAAGACTTCAAAATTGAACCTCGAGGAGAGGCAGGATTGATGAGTTCCGTGTTTTAAGATTGGCCATAACTGATACAGTCCGGCGTGGTAGCAATGCAATGAACGCAGCGGTAAAACACATGGAACTGTTTTCGCTGCGCCCATTGCTGTTCTTTGCGCTCTTCGTTGCTACTACGCAGATCTGTTCTATTTCTTCTTCAACACCAGCATTTCTACCTCTCGCTCTGCCGTTTCCAAATACAGGCCTGACTTTGCGAGTTCATCTTTGAAACTGTCTTTCTTCTCCGGTTGAAATTGTATAAACAGATCAAAGCGTCCAGCGATCCCGGTTTCATTCACCACCTTCCCGTTATATAATCCAAAGCTTTCTATGTAGTCCGCCAGTGCGTCCAGCTTCACGCCATTTCCTTCAAAATGTGCCCCGCCTCCGCCGTAAAGATCATTGTTTTCCTTTGAAGGCTTCAGAAAGCTGATCGCATCTTTCTTTGCTTTTAATACGAGAACTTTTCTCTTTCTCTTTTCCAGGGAAACTTCAACATCTATGAAATTTCTTTTCAGTTCTTCCTGGATGAAAGCCATCAGTTTTTTTTGATCAGGTTCTTCTATCCAGGCATCGAGGCAGTATTTTTCTTCATCTGCATATTTTCTTTTTACAGTGTCATACTCATTGATCACCGATGAATAGTTCTTATTATAAGCAAGCCTGAACAAACCCTCAATCGGCATATTCACGATAGTAAAGCGTCTGTTTTTATAGGAGCCGTCCATATAGTTTTTGGACATTGTGCCGGTTCCTTCCACTGCTGGCAGCAAAGAGAACTGGCGGGGCCTGGTGGAGTCTGCTGTGAAATAAGTATTGATGTCAAATCCGATCTTATCTTTTTTATATGGCAGGTTTACATTCACTCCTTTTAATGCAACTTTTAAAACATCCAGCGTGATGTTGGAGGCGTTTGTGATTGCATAGACCTTCCCTTCAGGGCCTATCAGCACGGTGTGGGGGATCGTGTGGTGCGGAAAATATTTGCGGAAATCGCCCGCCGTGTCACTGGCAAGGGTCAGCGTTGTCGGCCTTGCTTTCATGAACTTGCGTAACCTTTCTTCAGGCTCGTCTGAGATGGCAATCACTTCGATTTTATCGCCCAGCGCTTTTTTGTAATCCTCCAGTTCTTTCATGGCTGTGATACACGGGCTGCACCAGGTTGCCCAGAAATCGATCACCAGCAGCTTCCCCTTATAGGAACTTGTTTTGCTGATAGTGCCATCCAGTGTGCGCGGTAGCGCGATATCCGGCATTTGATCCTGCGGGACCAGTTCCTGTGTGTTACCGGCCAGGCTGCAGATCAGCAAAAGGGAGAGAAATTGTTTTTTCATGGTTTTACTTTTTTAGAACACAAACATACCGGCCCGGGCCCGGGAAAACAGTTAAGCGGTTCGAATCATTGTTAATGTTTGTTAACCGGGTTTCCGGTTTATAGTCAAAGCGGATATTTTTGTTGGTATGAACAATCGCCTCCGGCAGCTTTTTCTTTTGGCAGTAGTATCGGCTGCAGGCTTGCTTTGCCTGCAGGTGTACTGGATCTATAAAGAATGGATCCGGTCAGGAGATCTTCTGCAGCGGGAGGTAGATTATTCTTTCCAGCAAGCCGTAGACAAGGAATGGGAACGGCGAAAAGATACGTTAACATCTTACCTCAGCGATTTTTTACATGACACCAACTTCGTAAAATTCGGCACACGGTTCAATGAAAGAGAAAAGGTCTGGATGACCACTCTGTATGATCCGGCGAACCCCAAAGATTATTTTACCTGGTCAAATAAACTATACCCTGTGTCGGAGCATTTGTCCAATGAAGAACGTGAGGGAGTGATCAATCGCTTTATACAGGAAAACCTAAGAAAGAGCATTGCGACGGATGTTATCTTTTTTTATACGCAGCGTTTTGGGAAGATCTGGACGAAAAAACATGATGACCTTGCACTGGATACTTCTCTGCTGAACAGACTATTCCAGGAAGAACTCGGGCAGAATAAAATCGACGCAGGGTTTTCTATTGTCTATATAGACACGATCCGTAACGAACTGTATGACAGGAAAGGAAAATCGTTGCACAGTAAACCGGTTCTTGTCCATTTAAAGCAAATCAATGATCCGGAGAGAAGGTACGTTTCTCAGGCGAACGTTTACGATCCCGGCATTGTTATTCTAAAACGCCTGTGGCTCATAGGAGCGGGGTCTCTGGCATTGCTGGGGCTGACCTTCTGGTGTCTGTATCGTATGTTCAAAACAATCATCCGGCAGAAACAACTGGATGAGTTAAAAGATGATTTTATCAGCAATATGACGCATGAACTCAAAACACCGATCGCGACCGTTGGCGCGGCAATCGATGGGTTGCAGTTCTATGACGCGTTGAATGATAAAGAACGAACCAAACGTTACCTGGAGATATCCCGGAAGGAGTTGAACCGCCTCGACGGAATGGTTTCGAAAGCATTGGAGTTATCCATCGAGCAGAATATTTCCGGAGTTCTTATGAAAGAGAAGTTCTTACTCAGGCCATTTGTTGAACAGTTACTTTCTTCATTTGACGTGCAATCAGGTTTCAGTTGGCAGCTCTCGATCGATGAAGATCTGAAGGTCTATGCTGATAAAGAAAAGCTTTCTTCTTTGTTCCAGAACCTGATAGAGAATGCCATCAAATATGGTGGAAAAAATACGCTGATGCATTTTGAAGCTGAAAGAGAAGGAGACCTGCTCAGGATCGTAATTCGTGATAACGGCCCGGGAATAGACAAAGCTTATCTTCCTTATATATTCAATAAGTTCTATCGTGTGCCCGGAGCAGGTGAGGTGAAAGGGTTTGGCCTGGGATTGTACAGGGTCGCCGGCATTGTCAAAGCACATAACGGAACGGTGATGGTTGAAAGCAAAGAAGGACTTAGTTTCGTGATCAGTTTACCGATATCATAATTTGGCCAACAGCATTTCCATATTATTAGTGGAGGACGAGCAGTCGCTCGGTTCTATCATTGCAGAAAACCTCGGGGCCGCCGGATTTCAGGTTACCCATGTCATGAGCGGGGAGCAGGCGCTTGAACTATTGAAAAAGAACGAATTTACTCTTCTTATTTTTGATGTGATGATGCCGGGGATCGATGGGTTTGAACTTGCCCGGACCGTCCGGCAAAGTGATCAAACTGTGCCGATCATTTTTCTCACCAGCAAAACAATGCCGCAGGATGTCGTGGAAGGGTTCGAAAGCGGAGGTAACGACTATCTCAGGAAGCCATTTGCCATGCAGGAGCTGGTGATCCGCATCAAGGTGCTGGTAAGTGAGGGGCGCTTACTGAAAAAAGATACAACGCCCGCGAAAGTTTCCATTGGTCAGTATCAATTTGACTCGGTTAAGCAGCAACTCATCTTCAATCTTCGCGTTCAGACATTAACTGCCAGGGAAGCCGAATTACTTTGGCTACTGTACAAGAATCATCAACAACTTAGCAGTAAGAAAACGATCCTGGAGGCCATCTGGGGTGATGATAATTTTTTCAATTCACGCACGCTGGATGTATTCATCACGAAGCTCCGTAAACTTCTCCAGGAAGACCCGGGGGTACAGATCATTAATGTACGCGGAATGGGATACAAACTGGTTTGGTAAGACATTCGCAGGACATGGAGGAAGAAGATTCAAAAGCATCTCATTATCTGAGAGGGGTTTCCGGCATGTCGCGCCATGGTTCAACGTTTTTTTACCTCTGTCCGGTTATCATTTTGCCCAGTTCATACACTAAGGTCTTTGCTCCATAGATGTCATTCGTACTTTACGGAAATTTCCGCTGTATGAGATTGCATTCCGTTCTGGCCATAATATATTGCTACTTCAGTGTTTCCGTTTCTGCTCAGCAAAATTGGAGCAGTATTCAACAGCCTGTCCCGGTAAAAGATTATGCCGGAAAAAAATTTAAGTTCTCCCTGACTGCCAGAACGGATGGTTCTTCCGACGTGGTTACCCTGGTAGGTGCACAGGTCACCAGGAAAAATGGCGAATGGGGATATTTCAACAGCGGTGTAGAAATGCCGGTAACCGATAGCAGTTGGACAAGCCGCTCTATTGAAGGAGTGATCGATGCCGATGCGGAAACCCTGAACCTGGTAATTGTTTGTATGGGAAACGGGGCGGGTTATTATGACAATGCGAAACTACAGATTGAAGAAACTCCCGGGTTGTGGAAACAAATCCTGTTAACCAATGCAGGTTTTGAAGAATCTCCTTCACCGGGCAAACTTCCCGCCGGATGGATTGTTGGTCGCGCTTCTTCACAATTCACCTTCCACACGGTCAGTGGGAATGCACCGGAAGGGAAATCTATATTAAGTATAACGGGAATAGGAAATGTTGATCTTGCTGGTGTCACCTTTATGCGTAAATCTGCCTATGCAAAGCAGCATTACGTCAAAAAGGAGTTTTATGTGCCTATGCGGGATGGGGTAAAATTGTTTACAGCCGTCTATATTCCTAAGGCAGCTTCTTCTGATCAGAAGTTTCCTTTTATGCTACACCGGACACCCTACGGCATCGGACCTTACGGAACTGATATGTATCCCTTTAATATGGCGCCCGGAAATGCAATGATGGAAGAAGGATACATTTTTGTGCACCAGGATGTTCGTGGCAGATTCAAGAGTGAAGGTATCTGGCAGAACATGACGCCCCATATCCCGGTCAAAAGTTCTCAAAACGATGTGGATGAAAGCACAGATACCTGGGATACGATCGACTGGCTATTGAAAAATATCCAGCATAATAACGGAAAAGCGGGACAGTGGGGCATTTCCTATCCCGGATTTTACGCAGCTGCCGGATCAATTGATGCTCATCCTGCACTGAAAGCGGTCTCTCCCCAGGCTCCTGTTGCCGACTTTTTCTTTGATGATTTTCATCATAATGGAGCCTTCGTTCAGGCTTATTTCCCGTTCTTTCCCCTGGTTGGGTCAACAAGAAAAGAACCGACAGATCATCCCTGGTTCCAGGACCTGCAAAGAAATACAGATGACAGTTATGACTTTTTCAAAAGGATGGGAACTGTCAAACAAGCTGCGGACAGTTTACTCAAAGAAAATATTCTTTGGAAGCAGATGACCTCGCATCCTGACTATGATACATTCTGGAAAAAAAGGAGGATCACTGATCATTATAAAAACCTGAAGCCGGCTTATCTGATCGTTGGCGGATGGTATGACGCGGAAGACCTGTATGGAACGCTGGCTACCTACAAAGGGATAGAGCAAAACAATAAGGGAATTTTCAATTCGATCGTCATGGGACCGTTTGGTCATGGAGATTGGGCGAAAGACGAACAGCATACTATGCAGCATCAGATCTATTATGGAGATAGCATATCTGGATTTTATCAACGGAATATCGAAGCGAAATTCTTTCATCACTATTTAAAAACAGGTGAGCAAAAAGCCGTTGATCTTCCCGAAGCTTACATGTTTGATACGGGAGTAAAAGAATGGAAAACTTTTTCATCCTGGCCTGCTGTTCAGGTGACGAAGAAGAAGTTGCATTTAGGTAAAGACGGATTGATATCGCTGAATCCTTCTACTGCAAACGGATTTTCGGAATACATAAGTGATCCGGCGAAACCGGTTCCGTATACAATGGATGTGCCTGGTTCATTTGGGATAACGCCACGCAATTACATGAACGAAGATCAGCGATTTGCAGCCAGCCGTCCTGATGTGATCGTATTTGAAACACCTGTTCTGGAAAATGATCTCACACTGGGTGGTGAAATAACCGTAAACCTGCAGGCAAGTACGACGGGAACGGATGCTGATTGGGTAGTTAAACTCATCGATGTTTATCCGCCGGGTGAACAGAATACGCCGTATACGCCCAGGAATGTTTCCCTCGGTGGCTATCAGCAATTGGTGCGGGGTGATGTAATGCGTAGCCGCTGGCGTAACTCGTTTGAAAGACCGGAGCCTGTGATCGCGGGTAAGCCAACAAAGGTTACATTCAAACTGCAGGATGTCTTACATACATTTAAAAAAGGACATCGCGTGATGGTGCAGGTACAAAGCACCTGGTTCCCGCTGATAGATATTAACCCGCAGAAATTTGTTCCAAATATTTACAAAGCGGAAAAGAAAGATTTTATCAAAGCGGTACAGCGGGTTCATTATGGATCTCAGGGAAGTTTTATAGAGGTGGACGTGTTGCAATAATATTCAAAGGCACCGGTGCGTGTCTCGAGTACCAGTGCCTTTGAAATGTTATTCGTCAGACATGTCTAAGAATGTGCACTACACAGTCATCCCGATCTCGATCCCTTTTATTTTCCTGTAAAGATCCGTTGCATAGTTATCCGTCATTCCAGACACATAATCCAACACACCCATTACCTTTTCGTAATTGGTTCCCTCATTATAACGGAACTGTTCCGGTATCAGCTTTACCGCCTTGTCCTGTGATTTCGTTATCGCCTCCGGGGAAGCGAGCACCGGTGGGATAAAATGCGATAACAATTCAGACATTACGTTATAACCGGCATTTTCTATCTCCACCACGGAACGGTGATTATAGATGAACCGGATAGAGAACTCGACAATATCTTTCAGTGCCTTGCATTCGTCTCCGATCATATCCATAATGGAACGGTCATGTTCGCCGGTAAGGATCTTTTCAAAGTTCTCTTTGTAGAGCTCAGTTGACCTCATCGTTAATGCATGGATCGATTTGGCTCTGAGAAAACCGATCTTTTCGTTCTTATCACCAATCTTTGTCAGCTGATCTTTTGTTCTGTTGATATCGCCCTTTCCCACGCATGCGATCAGATTTACAAGGAGGTCAATACACGCAGTATGCTCGATGATCGACAATCGATGGGCATCTTCCAGATCGATGATCGTATAACAGATGTCGTCAGCGGCTTCTACCAGCCATACAAAAGGATGACGTTTATAAATGACCGGTGATTGACTCTCACGGATCATACATGTATTTCGTGCGATTTCTTCGAAGGCTGCTGTTTCAGAACGGAAGAACCCAAACTTCTTACGGTGAAGAACTCCTTTTTTCTTTGCAGAGGATTCACATGGATATTTTGCAATGGCTGCAAGTGTTGAAGTGGTCAGGTTGAAACTGCCGCCACTTTTACCGGTCTGCTGCTGAGTCAGGATCCTGATCGCATTTGCGTTTCCTTCAAAATTCAGAAAATCATCCCATTCCCCCGGTTCAAATTGAGCGCTCAGGAAAGTACTGTTTTTTACAAAATAAGACGCGATCGCATCTTCCCCGGAATGACCAAATGCCGGATTGCCAATATCATGACAAAGCGCTGCCGCCGCCACAACATTGTACAGATTGTATTTATAAAACTCAATGCTTTCGGGTGTGAGCGAAGGCTTGTATGCTTCTGCGATAAATTCTCCGGCCAGTGTGCCGAGGGAGCGGCCAACAGAGGCCACCTCCAGCGAATGTGTCAGCCGGTTGTGAACGAATACACTGCCCGGCAGCGGAAATACCTGTGTTTTGTTTTGCAGCCTTCTGAATGACGACGAAAAGATGATCCGGTCAAAATCACGTTGAAATACAGTGCGGTGATCCTGGTTGGGAGCGTTGTAGCCAAGGCGGCTGGCTGAGTAAATTTTATTGAGATCCATTTGTATTAATACGAATAGCTGCAAAGGTAGCAGATTTCAGTAGGAGAACCTCTTTGCTGCACGCGGAAGCCCGGGCGTAGGGGCAGGAGACGGGATGGTCCATCATGATCCTTACTCCCCCTTCTCCCTCCTGAGCACGATCTCCTTCGAGATCCCCAGTTTCTTTATCCTCGAATTCAGTGTACTTACGTTCACATCAAGGATTTCAGCAGCCCCGCCGCGACCGGCAATTTTCCAGTTGCAGCTCTCCAGCACTGAAATGATATGACTCCGCTCATTCTCTGTCATCGTTTTTATTTTCGTTTGGGCGGCCGACACAGATGTTTTTGCTTTTTGCGCCACCTGCCAGTGCAGGCTTTCGATCTGAGATCCCTCTGCCAGTAAAACGGCTCGCTCGATCAGGTTTTGCAACTCACGTACATTCCCCGGCCAGTTATGTTGGACCAGCGCATCCTCTACCCTTGGAGCGAACCTGCTGATCAGTTTTCCCTGGGCAGCAGCATGAAGCTTCAGAAAATGATGCGCCAGCGGGAGAATGTCTTCCTTCCTTTCGCGTAAAGGCGGCAACTCAAGCGGAAAAACATTCAGCCTGTAATAAAGATCAACACGGAAATTATTGGACGCTACTTCTTCCTCCAGATTACGATTTGTTGCCGCAACCACACGCACATTTACTTTCCTTGTTTCCCCGCCAACACTTTCAATCTCCTTTTCCTGTAATACGCGCAGAAACTTTGCCTGTACATCCATCGGCAACTCTCCGATCTCATCTAAAAAGATAGTGCCTTCATTTGCCTGTTCAAACTTGCCGATCCGTTTGGATGTAGCGCCGGTGAAAGCGCCTTTTTCATGTCCGAATAATTCCGACTCGATCAGGTTAGCCGGTAATGCGGCACAATTCACAACGACCAGCGGCTTGTGTTTACGCGCGGAATTTTCGTGGATAGCTTTTGCAACAAGCTCCTTGCCTGTACCATTTTCACCAAGTATCAACACAGAAGTATTCGATTGACTAACGATCCTGATATTCTTTAATAGTTCCTTTATTCCTGCACTGTCTCCAATGATCGTGGTGATCTCTTCCTGTTTTGGGATCTGCTTTAACACCATATCAGGCTCCGCAGAATCCATTCTTTTCTTTTCCTGTCTTTGCTGGTACAGATACCAGGCAACATCCAGCATTACCAGCACATCTTTTTTTCGGAAAGGTTTTACCAGGAAGCCGTAAGGCTGCGTTGCTTTGGCGGCATCCAGCACCTCTTTATTGGAATTGGCGGAGATGTATACAAAGGGAATATTCCGGTTTTCGAGTGTTTTGGCAAGATCAATGCCTGTCAGATCACCCTGAAGAAAAATATCAAGTAGAACCAGGTCCGGCCGTTCTTTTTCGACAATTGATATTGCGATCGGCACTGACCTGGCAATAGAGCAAACTTCATAGCCTGCGCTTTTCAGAATAAGCTTGAGGTTGTTAGCCTCAATGAACTGATCTTCTACGATAAGTAATCTGGTGCTCATAGCAATGTGTGTGATTCTTTGAGTTGATAGCGACGATTTGCCGGGCCTTCCGGCGAATCAAATCTGAAGGTAAGCGTGATTTTTGTACCAT
This sequence comes from Terrimonas ginsenosidimutans, assembly GCF_022012415.1. Lineage (GTDB taxonomy): Bacteria > Bacteroidota > Bacteroidia > Chitinophagales > Chitinophagaceae > Terrimonas_A > Terrimonas_A ginsenosidimutans. Next base: position 39,707 of record NZ_JAKLTR010000010.1, on the reverse strand, counting down.
CCGCATTTTCAAATTCAATTTTTCCGTTGAGATCCTCACTTAGCCCTTTAATAAGCTCTACTCCAAGAGAGTTTAATTTTCTTTCCTTTATATCATTCGGAATGCCAATTCCATTATCTGAAACCACCAATTCAACTTCCTCCTGATTTAACCGCAGGCTGATCCGGATCTTTCCCTTCCGGCTGCCTGGAAAAGCATATTTAATGGAATTGGTAACAGCTTCATTCAGGATCAGCGCAACAGGAATGGCCTTCGATGGTTCAAGCTCAACCGGATCGATATTGAGTTCGAAAACAATTCCCTGTGAAAGGTCAAAACTATCTTTAAGATAACAGATGAACTCGGGCAGATACTGGTGCATCGCAATACTCTGCAAATTATCAGTCTGATAAAGTTTCTGATGTATGAGCGACATTGCATAAACACGGTGCTGACTGTTCTCGATCGCTTTCAGCGCATCGTTCTGAAGAAATGTAGCCTGAGATTCAAGCAGGCAGATGATAGTATGCAGATTGTTTTTTACGCGGTGATGTACTTCTTTCAGCAACCACTCTTTTTCCTTCAGTACATGATGCAGCTGATCATTTTTAGATACGATCAGCGTATTTGCCTTTCGCTTTTGTCTGTATTGCCGGTAAGCTAACGCTCCAAGCATCAGGAAGATGAATGCGGCACCAAGCGTAATATTACGGATGAATTTTTCCTGTTGCAGGTTGGCCTGGCGGAGTTTTTCATTCTGCTCGAATGCTCTTATCTGTGCATCTTTTGCTTCAATGTCCAATTCCTTTTTTTTGGTTTCGAACGACACCTGCAAATTCAGCACCTGTTTTGTTTTATTAACATCAAAGATGGAATCTTTCAATTGAACAAATCGCTGGTAGCTATGAAGAGCAGTAGCATAATCCCCATTTGCCGAATCCACTTTGTATTGCAAGCGCCACAGATTTCTGATCAGCCCTTGTGTGTAGAATTGATTTGCCGAAAAGGAAGCAGTGTTCAGCGCTTTGGGAATATAATTCGACGCCGCTTTGAACCGGCCGCGCGATACATAAAAATCAGCTATCTTATGATAGGCTTCCGCCCCGGTGATATATACGGGTAGTACGATGACTTCGCGGCTTTTCAACTTCTGTGCCTCATCATCCAGCTTCATCATTTCGAGATAATAACGTTCTGCCTTCAGATCGTCTCTCATCGCCGCGTAACAGTCTCCTTTCGCTGCGGCTATCGATTCCCTGTCGGCCGGGCTTACCGGCGGATATTTTTTTTCGAACCCGTTTATGAAGTTTATTCCTTCAGCTGGCTTTTTCAGATGAACATATTGCTCGGCGATTTTTCTGGCAACATAGAATCGCCAGAGTTTGGTGCCTTCGGTCTTTTGAAGATGCATGAGGCTTTTTTGATGATCTCCATTCTCGCTGTAAATGGTGCCAAGGATGACATTGACAACAACATCTTCTTTGCCACCCATCTCACGGAAGTTCTTTTCTGCATCGAGTGTGTACTCGAGTGATTCATCAAAATTTCCCTGTGCGTAGGCGATCCAGGCGAGCGACCGTGTATCATTGAATGTCTTTTTGATCTTTGCAAACTTGCGGAGCTGCAATGATTCAAGATGTATCTTTTTTGCTGTATCAAAGGCTGCGTGATAAATATAGACGCCTCCCATATTGCCTAAGGTTTCAATCACCTTGACCGTATCTTTTAATGCTCTGTATATTTTATTGGCATTGCCGTGAGCTTCTATCTGATCCGCAAGTGTGCTGTCTGTGTCGGGCATGTATAATCCAAGTTCCGACCAGATATTCGCTTCAGCCGCGCTGTCTTTGTTTCGCTGATGGTCAGCAATGATCTGATGAAAAGAGTTTTTTGCTTTAGCAAATTCGCCGGCCGAGAAATAATATTTTCCCATTGCGATCAGGCTTTCATGTTTCCATCTATCAGATCTGACGGAATTGGCCAGGGTCAATGCACGTGTAAAGTATTTATAAGCCGAGTCAAGATCATGCTTTTCCAATGCAGGGCGGAAAAGGAAATTTTCTCCGATGACAATATGCAGGCGGGACTGTTGATCTGTTGAAAGATTCGAAAGGAGCCCTCTGGCTTTATCGAACATTTTATTACGCACATATATGCGGCATAAATTGTATGTGCCTTCATTATAACCCTTGTCAAATTTCAACCGCCGGGCGAGTTGCCTCGCGTTTTCTGCGTAGAAGATGATACTGTCATTAGCTCGTGCGGTACGCCAGTAATAATCGGCTAACTCTACCAGCAGGTATACTTTGTTGGTATCATCTTTCGATTCTCCCAGCTCTTTCATTAACACCGCAAATCGTGTCTCTGCATTTTGTTCCGGTCGCTTCTTTTGCGCTTGCGCTGATAAGACGTACAGGAGTAAGAACAGCGACAGGCATATTTTCTTTTTCATGTGCGTAGCATTTTTCTCACACAACACAAATGATCCAGGAAAAACAGGTGATTGAACTTTTGAACACGGGGTGATGGTTGCAGTTCCTGTTATTGACTGTGCTGTTTTGTTTGATAAGTTGGCGTGGCTAAATGTACGACCCGTTTGACCATATTCTCTAAAGAAATATGATTTCATGTGCTGCTCACGAAATAGCAACAGGTTTTTCGCGGATCCATTAAATATCGTTACCTCCATAAGCGATGTTCTTGTGTAATTGTATGAAAAATAGATGATTATAACGTGGCATGCTACTTGGCTGGGCTTGACTACCAAAAGACAAGGCATGAAGAATTACGGATCAGTGCAAGACGCCATCAGCGACCTGGAGAACAGGGGATACACAGAAAGCTTTGAAGAAGATGAGCATTGTCTTTATTGCCAGGATCTCCGTTTGAGACTCGCTCCGGAAGAATTTAAAGTGGATGAAGTATACCATTTTGGTACAAAGGCGGGAGAAGAAGCTGGCTGCCTGTTGTATGCCATCTCATCTTCTGAAGGCTTGAAGGGAGTCCTGCTTGCTGAACCGGGGAGGGAGCAAGGGTGAACAGAGAATGTTTATAAGAAACTAAGACGATCATTTATCAATAAAACCAAAAACAATGACACAATCGACAGGAGATGTAAAGCCGGAGGATGATCCGCGGATCTACAGGAATATCAGAACATTTTTGAAAGCGCTTAATTCTGCAGGAGGAACGCCCATCGAAGAGCTGAGCCCGGAGGATGCACGGGAGGTGCTGGCCGGGGCGCAGCGTTCCGTGGAAGTGAATCTTTCCGGTGTTGAAGAATCTGAGCGCACTATCACGCAAGATGGACAAACGGTCAACATTCACATCGTTAAGCCCGTTGATGCAAAACCGTCAAGCCCGGTTTTTATATTTATTCATGGAGGAGGATGGGTGCTTGGCGACTATCCTACACATCGCCGGCTTGTAAGAGACCTGGTGTTTGCAAGCGGGGCTGTCGCTGTATTTCCTGATTATACGCCTTCTCCTGAAGCGCAATATCCTGTTGCGATCAACCAGATCTATGCTGCAACGAAATGGGTAGCCGAGCATGGCGAAGAGATAGGCGTCAATCCGAAAAAGCTGGCGGTGGTAGGTAATAGTGTTGGCGGGAACATGACCGCTGCCGTGGGACTTATGGCGAAGGATAAAGGCGGCCCTGAGATCAAATTACTCGTAATGCTCTGGCCGGTTACCAATGCAGATTTTGAAACAGGTTCTTACCATCAGTTTGGAGAAGGAAGATTCCTTTCAAAAAAAATGATGATCTGGTTTTGGGATAACTATCTCCCTGATCTCAGTAAAAGAAAAGAGATCTATGCCTCGCCGCTGGAGGCATCGCTTGAGCAATTGAAAGGGCTTCCTCCCGTAATTATTCAAACAGCAGAGAATGATGTATTGCGGGATGAAGGTGAAGCCTTCGCTCACAAACTGGATGAAGCAGGGGTGGCTGTATCACTGACCCGCCACGGAGGGATGATCCACGATTATGGCCTACTCAACCCGATCACGATGATGCCTGCCATCAGAGTGGCGATCTTCCAGGCGGCAGCTTCTATTAAAAGAGTCATGCAGGATTAAGTACAGGAATAACCCAACACTCAACATCGAAAAAAATATATATGAAAATAGTTGTGATAGGCGGCACAGGCCTTATTGGGGCCCGGCTTGTAAAATTATTGCGTAGCCAGGGTCATGATGTTATTGCAGCTTCCCCGATCTCAGGCGTGAATACGATCACAGGGGAAGGACTTGCAAAAAGCTTTGAAGGCGCTTATTCAGTCGTAGATGTTTCCAACTCACCGTCGCTTGAACCGGATGCTGCGGTCCATTTCTTTGAAACCTCCGGTAAAAATCTTGTAGATGCCGGAAAGAAAGCCGGAATAAAACATCACGTAGTATTATCGATCGTGGGAACAGACAGGTTGCAGGAGAGCGGCTATTTCCGGGGAAAGCTTGCGCAGGAAAATATGCTGAAAGCGTCCGGTATTCCATACACGATTCTGCGCTCAACCCAGTTTCATGAATTTGCCGGCACGATCGCAAACGGATCTTCCATTGGAAAATATGTACATCTACCCCACACTTCCGTGCAAACTATTGCCGCAGATGATGTGGCGGCAATGCTGGCAGAGATCGCTGTAGCAGGGCCCCTTGATGAAACCATTGAAATCGCCGGTCCTGAAAAAATGGGAATGGATGAGTTTATCCGGAAATATCTGAAAGGGATAAATGATGAGCGCCAGGTGATCACCGACGAGCGGGCCACATACCTCGGGATCAGCGTTGATGATCGTTCTTTGGTGCCGGGTGAACATCCGACACTTGGAAAGATACTTTTCGAAGACTGGCTGAAAACGCAATGAGCTCCCAATGAATGATCACCAGGATCAGTGAGCAAAAATCAACTTAAACTTTTAAACTCAAACCGATGTCAAAAATTAAACAATTCACTCTTGGCGCCATGTTCGCGTCTTTATCGCTTTTTTCAATCGACAGTGTAAATGCCCAAAAGATCAGCAAAGGTGTCAGGAATATATTGCTTGTGCATGGCGCATTTGCTGATGGATCTAGCTATGCAAAACTCATTCCGATCCTTCAGGGGAAAGGATACAATGTGATCGCTGTTCAGAATCCTCTTACATCTCTTGAAGCAGATGTGGCAGCAACCAAACGGGCCATCGCTTTGGCTGACGGCCCCGTGTTGCTTGTAGGGCACTCTTATGGCGGAGTGGTGGTGACTGAATCTGGTAATGATCCCAAAGTGGCCGGATTATTATATATCGCCGCAGTGATCCCTGATGAAGGACAATCGCTTGTTGATGCAGCTGGCAAATATCCTGCAGCTCCGGGTAATATTGAAATGAGAAAAGATGCTTCCGGTTTTATTTCACTGACTGAAACCGGTATACACAAATTCTTTGCGCAGGATCTTCCGGCTGCAGAACGGAAAGTTGTGTATGCTACTCAAATTCCCTGGTATGAGGGCGCTACCACAACAAAAGTTACCAAAGCAGCGTGGAAATCAAAACCCTCCTGGTGCATTGTTGCCATCAATGATCATATGGTAAATCTCGAACTCGCAAGAGCACAGGTAAAAAGATTGAACGCCACGGCTCTTGAACTACAATCCAGCCACGTACCAATGGTGTCACAACCAGGGAAAGTGGCTGCGTTCATCGTGAGTGCGGCAGAGAAACTGTAAGAGAAACGATGACGATGGAAGGCCTGCTGTATTCAATTGCACAACTACGTACTGTTTCGGCTAAACCTTGAAATAATCGGATGGAAGAGCGGCCATCAGTTATCGTCTCTCTCCTCCCGCGGGGCAGCTCCGCTGATCTCACTCGTTGCGTTCGGTTTAAGGGGTCTACGCAAGGTGTGCCTGAAAGGAATGATCAGCGGCTATCCCGCGAGAGTGGCAAACTACCCACGGGCTAAGGGTAGAACCGGATCATTAATGTGCATAATGATCCACAAAGACGCCGGGTGCGGCGCTTCATAACCGGGATCCTTGCTTGGTGTTAGTTCCCGGTGCAGCTATGATGGCGCCAGCCTGGTGTTCTTTTGATTGTGTGAGTTTAAGGAGAATGTATCATTGATGAATATAACAATAGCACTTATGGTAGATCATCGTCACACACGCCGCCGGTTCATCGCTCAGGCTGCGATGGGGATTGCTGCGTCACAACTGGGAGCTTTATCCGGCCCGTTGTTTGCCCGATCTGACAATGGATCTCAAAAAATATCATTGATGGATTCTCCGATAAAAAAACTTGAGCCGCTGAAATTCATAAACGCAGGTGTTCTGAACATTGCTTATTATGAAACAGGACCGGCCGATGGGCCTGTTACATTGCTCCTGCATGGATTTCCTTATGATATTCATAGTTACGTTGATGTTGCCCCGATTCTCGCAGAAAAAGGCATGCGGGTAATAGTTCCGTATCTGCGCGGCTTCGGGCCAACACGATTCCTGGATAAGCAAACGATGCGGTCCGGTGAGCAGGCCGCGGTAGGCATGGATCTGATGGCACTGATGGTCGCATTGAAAATCGACAAGGCAGTTCTGGCCGGATATGATTGGGGCGGACGCGCTGCATGTGTGGCGGCGGCATTGTTTCCACAACATTGTACAGGACTCGTATGTGTAAACAGTTACCTGATCCAGGATATCGCCAACGCGCAAAAACCTGTTCATCCGGATCATGAAGTGCCGCTTTGGTATCAATATTATTTTCACCAGGAACGGGGACGTCAGGGCCTGGAGAAATATCGCTCAGAGATTGCAAATACTTTATGGAAGCAGTGGTCGCCAAACTGGAATTTTGACCAAACAACATTTGAACGTGCGGCTACAGCATTTCAGAATCCGGATTATGTAGACGTCGTGATCCATTCCTATCGGCACCGCTTCGGTTTGGTAAAAGGAGATAAGCAATATGAGGCAATACAGCAAAAGCTGGCAACGTTGCCAAAGATCACCGTACCCAGCATAACGCTTGACGGAGATGGAGATGGAGTAGTGGCTGCTACAAATGGGGAGTCAACAGCTAAGTTCTTTACGGCTTCAAGACAGCATATGATCATTCCGCGGGTGGGACACAATCTTCCGCAGGAAGCACCCGAAGCATTTGCGAACGCAGTGGCAGAACTGGCGAACCGGTAGTCCTGGATCGTCCCAGTTCTGAAAACAGATAGACATTCTTAAAAAGACAATTCTTCTCGTATGATTCGCATAGCAGGTTGAAGCAAAAGAGCGCCTTTCCAGGCGCTCTTCATTTTACTGTTGGTGTTCTTCAGGAAGATTTCAGAATTTACAGGCAATGCTGGCAACAAAGTTTAATTTCTTTTGGGATTTGCAGAACAGCAGTTGCTATCGTATTGTTCGCTCAGCAGGTTGTTGCCTTCAGTGTCACTCTGAAGCTCAGAAATGAGTACAATGACACTTTCAATGCGGTTGTTGAGCTCGTTGAATACTGGTATGCCTAAAACTACGGAGTAGCACTATTTTTCCATCCACCTCCCAGTGCCCGATATAAATGCACTGCTGCAGAATAGATGTCTTTCTTCTTTCTCACCATTTCTAACTCTGCATCCAACCTGTTCTTCTGCGCGGTGATCACTTCAAGATAACTCGCATATCCCGATTGATATAACTCGTGAGATGTAGTGACAGCTTCCTGCAATTGCTTTACCTCCTTCTTTTTCAAATTGTAAGTAAGCTGATGATTTTTTACGGCTGACATATTCGTCGTCACTTCACTGTAAGCATCCAGCAATATTTGCTGGTACCTGAATACAGTTTCGCGGTTCTCCGCATTGGCAATTGTATAATCAGCCCGCAATTTTTTTTGCTGAAGTAAAGGAGTTGAGAGTCCGCCCAGTAATCCGAATGCACTTGAACCGCCTCTGAACAGAAGCGCCGGAGTAAAGGCATTAAATGCCAGGTACGGACTTATTACCAAAGACGGTAAGAAAGATTTCCGCGCGGCTTTTACATTTTCGCTGGCGGCCAGGAGCTCAAGTTCAATCTGACGGATATCCGGGCGGTTGGATAACAGCGCTACCGGCACGCCTGTAAATAATGGAATATTATCGGGTACCTCAAACAGGCTCGTATCCCGTTTAATGTATTGCGGATAATGACCAGCCAGCGCATTCATCTCATTTTCCGTTTCAACCCTGTCCTGTTGCAGAGTGTAAGCGATACTTCTTGTATTGAGCAACTGCGCTGCGAATTGCTGAACGGCGAGTTCATTGGCACGGCCACCTTCCTTCTGCGCTTTTACGATATCAAGGGCCTGTTCCTGGAGACGGATATTTTTCTGAACGATGCCGAGCTCTGTATCGAGTGAGAGGAGCTGATAGTACTTCTCTGTTAATTCCGCGATCAGATTTGTGACGATGAATTGTCTTGCTTCGCGTGTTGCCAACGCTTCAGCAAGTGCCGCTTTTCGGAGGCTCTTGAGTTTTCCCCAGATATCGATCTCCCAATCGCTTCGCAGGCCGACAAACATATCAGTGGTCGGGCTTACCGGGATCTTTTGGTCTTTGCTGATATTGGGTGAAAGATTTGTATCAAAATTGCCCACGCCATTCAATGTGTAGTCGCCATACTTATCAGCGCTGCCGGAGATCACCGCGGATACGTTTGGCCCGAGTGCTCCTTTTCTTGCCATTAATCTTGCTTCTGCTTTAATGATCCGTTGCAGGGCAATCTGAAGATCGGTGTTATTTCTCATGGCAGAATCTATGAATGCCTGCAGGTTCCTGTCTTTAAAAAACTGATCGAACGAAAGCTGTAAGGTGTCAGCTTGTGTTAATGTGTCCGCCCCGGGATATTGAGCAGGTAATGGCTTTACGGCTGGCATGGTTTGCGGAGCCATTGTCTTGCAGGATGTGGCGGCTATAGTTGTCACCAGTAAGCCGATCGCGATAGCTGTCGGGTGCATCCGGAAAAAAGATATATGCTTATTGTTCATTTTTGTCTTGATTTGGTGAATGAGCGATGTCATCATTTTGCACGGTAACAGTTGCCAGCTCTTTATTTTTGTTTCCGCGCTTTTTGCCTGCGAACAGAACATACAGACCGGGTACGATGAAGATGCCAAACAATGTTCCCACCAGCATTCCACCGGCGGCTGCAGTGCCGATGGAACGATTGCCCATGGCGCCGGCACCGGTTGCAATGCAGAGTGGGATCAATCCTGCGATGAAGGCAAATGATGTCATTAGTATCGGCCGCAGTCTTGATACAGCTCCGGCTTTAGCCGCCTCAAGCACCGGATATCCCTGTTGTTGTTTCTGCAGCGCCACTTCAACGATCAGGATCGCATTCTTACCCAGCAAGCCGATCAACATGATCAGCGCAACCTGGGCGTAGATGTTGTTTTCCAATCCCGCTATCAGTAGCACGCCGAATGCGCCGGCTATCCCAACCGGTAATGAAAGGATAACCGCGAGAGGAAGCCCAAAACTTTCATACTGCGCAGCGAGCAGGAGGTAGACAAACAATAAGCAGATGATAAAAATATATACGGCCTGGTTACCGGAGATGATCTGTTCACGTGTCATGCCACTCCATTCAAATGTATATCCTCCCGGGAGTGTACTGTCTGCAACTTCCTGTATCGCCGTGATCGCTTCGCCGCTTGTAAATCCTGGCGCTGCATCTCCATTGATCATCGCTGCTGTATACATGTTGTAGCGGGTGATCTGTTCCGGGCCGAACACTTTTTCCATGCGGATAAAATTGGAGAAAGGAACCATTTCGCCGGAACTGTTTTTGACATACAGCTTCAATACGTCTTCAGGAGTTGCCCTGTATTCCGGCAAAGCCTGCAGCATGACCTTATACATTTGTCCGAAACGGATGAAGTTTGTAGCGTAGTAACTTCCAAGCAGTGTCTGTAAAGTACTCATTGCATTGTCGATCGTTACACCTTGCTTTGCCGCCATTTCCTGATCAATGTGGATCATATATTGAGGAAAGTTCGGGTCAAAGCTGCTGAATGCGCCCTCGATCACCGGGTGTTTATTCAGCGCTGAAAGGAATGCCTCTGATACTTTCGCTGTTTCATTCAGGTCGTCACCGCGTTTCTTATTGAGCAGGCGAAGCTCGAATCCCCCGGCATTGCCAAACCCCGGAACCGTAGGAGGGAGGAAGAACTCGACATTCGCATCTGAAATATGCCGTGTTTTCTTTTTTAAACTATCGATGATGGAATTGAGTGATCCCGACCTTTCATCCCAGCTTTTCAGGTTGATCATTGCCATGCCATAAGAGGCGCCTGAGATATCGCTTAAAAGACTGTATCCGGCGAGAGTGCTCGTGTTCTCAATGTCTTCTTCCTGCAAAAGCACCCGCTGCACTTCGTCCAGTACTGCTTCAGTTCTTTCAACAGTAGATCCCGGCGGGGTTGTTACGTTCACGTAGACCATGCTTTGGTCTTCTGCTGGAATAAATCCAGTGGGGAGCAGGCTTGAGGTGCCCCAGGTTAAAACAAGAAATAACCCGAGCATCAACAGCGTTACGATCTTTCTGCTGGCCAGCCATTGCACGGCACTCCCGTACCTGTTCTCCGTTTTATCATACACGCGGTTGAAGGAGCCATAGAAGCGCTGGAGCCAGTTCTTTTTCTTCTTTGGATCCTGCGGCTTATGCTTCATCAATAATGCACAAAGTGCCGGCGTTAATGTTAATGCATTGATCCCTGAGATCACGATCGCCATTGCCAGTGTTAAGGAGAATTGCCGGTAGAACACGCCGACCGGGCCGGACAGAAATGCAACAGGGACGAACACTGCGGACATTACCAGCGTGATTGCCACAATAGCGCTGCCGATCTCTTTCATTGCTGCAATCGTTGCTTCAAGGGGCGGCAGATGATCCTGGGTCATTTTTACGTGTACCGCTTCTACCACAACGATCGCATTGTCCACCACGATACCGATTGCCAGTACGAGTGCAAAAAGGGTGAGCATGTTGATAGAAAAGCCAAGCCATTGCATAAAGGCGAGTGTCCCGATCAATGCCACCGGTACGGCAAGTGCAGGGATCAGGGTTGACCGGAAATCCTGCAGGAAGATGAATACTACAATAAATACGAGAATGAAAGCTTCGATCAGCGTCCGCAATACTTCATGAATACTTGCATCCAGAAAGCGTGATACATCATAGGCATAGTTATACACCATGCCGGGAGGAAAACTGGTTTCTTTCAGCTCTTCCATTTTATTCTTGATCGTCTGTATTACTTCCTGTGCATTGGAGCCCGGTCGTTGTTTGATCATGATCGATGCGGAAGGCTTTCCATCTGTTTTAGAGACCATGTCATAACTGACGGTCCCAAATTCAACATCAGCAATATCCTTTAATCGGAGAACGGATCCGTCATTGTCTGAGCGAAGAACAAGTTCCCTGTACTGTTGCGGCGTATTGAATTTGCCCGTGTATTTCAATACATATTGTTTCGCCTGCTGGTCTTTACCTGAATTCTCTCCTGTAACGCCGGGAGCTGCTTCGATATTCTGTGCGCGCAAGGCGGCGATGATCTCTTCTGTGGAAATATTATAGGAAAGTAAGCGATCAGGCTTTAGCCAGACGCGCATGGAATAATCGCGGGCTCCCATGATATCAACAAAACCCACACCATCGATCCGTTTAAGTTCCTGAAGTACATTGATGTCAGTAAAGTTGTAAATAAATTCCTCGTCGGCTGCTGTGTCCGTGCTCATGATGTTGAGGTAGAGCAGCATACTGTTCACTTCCTTCTCTGTTGTTACACCAGCCTTGATCACCTCTTCCGGCAGTTCATCCAATACAGTTGTAACCCTGTTCTGCACATTCACAGCGGCCTGATCCGGATCAGTTCCTACTTCAAAGAACACCTGAACCAGGGTTACCCCATTGTTGCTGCTGACGGAATTCATATACGTCATTCCCGGAACGCCGTTGATGGCTCTTTCAAGAGGCGTAGCAACAGCTTTGGCGCACACATCAGCATTGGCGCCGTTGTAATTGGCTGTCACAACAACTGATGGCGGAACGATATCAGGAAATTGAGTGATCGGAAGGGTGAACAGTGCCAAAGCACCCAGTAAAACGATCAGTATAGATATGACCAGTGATAACACCGGACGGCGTATAAATCTTTCGAGCATGTGAGTGGATGATTTTGTATTCTGTGTATAGGGTGTAGGCAGGAGGTATCATCCTGCCCGGGAAACCCGAACGTTGCTATTTTAAAACCTGTTATCGTCAGGGTTATTTACTTTGGAGGAATACCCAGTAATGTATTAAATGAGAGCAGGCGCGGCTTCACTGTATTCCCTTCGCGGACGTTTTGGACACCTTCATAAACAATGCGGTCTCCATTCTTCAGGCCGGATTTGACCACTATCAGATCTTCAAGCCTGGTATCAGCTTCAATACTGCGCATGTTCACCTTATTGTCTTTGTTCAGAACGAATACATAGTTCTTGTCCTGTATTTCAAATACAGATCGTTGTGGTATCAGTATCGCGCCGGAAACGGATGACTTTAATACGATCTTGCCACTTGCTCCGTGTTTAAGGATATTATCAGGATTTGGAAAACCCGCACGGAAAGCGATTGATCCTGTCTCTTTATCAATCTCGCCTTCCATCGTTTCTATCTTTCCTGAATGCGGATAATCAGATCCGTCAGATAATTCAAGCCTGATCTCCTGGCCGGCATTTTCTTTCATGCCGCCGCTTCTGACAAACTGCAGGTATTCATTTTCAGAAACATTGAAATAAACATGAACAGAATGAACGTCGGATAGAGTAGTGAGTAGTGTTCCTTCAGTGATCAGGCTGCCGACCTTTAGCGGGATTCGATCAATGATCCCGCTGAAGGGAGCGCGAACCATAGTTTGCGAAAGACCGATCTTTGCCTTTTCTTCCCGGGCCACGGCTTCCTGCACCTTTGCCTCTGCGGCGGATAGTTTTGCTTTCGCAAGATCCAGTTCGGATCTGGTAACGATATTTTTATTGACGAGGCCTTCCACTCTTGTCATTTCTACCTGTGCCATCTTTACTTCTGCGCGTGCGCTTGCCAGCACAGCTGAAGCCTCTGAAAGCTGAACTTTGTATTCGGCGTCATTGAGCGCGAACAGCACTTGTCCTTTTTTGACAAACGTTCCCTCATCAACCAGGATCCTGTCAAGGTAGCCAGGCACTTTTGCCCGCAGTTCTGTATTCTGAAATGCATTGATATTGGCAACATAAGACCGTTGCAGCAATGTATCCCGGGCGTCGATCTGTAATACGGGTAATTCAATTTCTTCTGAAGCGTCAGGTTTGTTCGCTTTTGCGGAACAGCCTGCGATGATAAAGCTGCTTATGACAGCCAGGTATAATAGAAATCTCATCTGTAGTATGTTTTAATTACAAGGCTTGGTTGAATAGCATGAAAACTCTGTCTCCGCCAGCCGAAGCTTGGAGAAAGGGTTGCCCCATCCCATAAAGCTGACCAGGGAAACAGGGAGGTTATCTAGGCAAGCAGCAAAATCCCCTTAGGGTGTAGATAAAACAGCTCAGAACAAAGTAAGCCTGAATAGAAAGACATAATAAAAAGGAGGAGGGAAGTCGTCACCGCTGGATTGCAATGACTCTCTGTATACAACGAAGGATTTAGATGTATTGGCGTTGGTTTCACGTACAGATAGCTGGGTGAATTGCCCCGGCGCCCGGAATTTTGTACGGCAGCGTTTGAGCTTTCCTGATTTCAGATCAGTAAAGAAGACATCTGTTTCGAATCTTCCGCCTGCCATCGAATCATGATTGACGGCATCATGATGCAGAAAATTGTTGGGCGCATGTTTCTTCCACGGCGAGAACGACGGTGCCGCTTCGGCAGCGAGCCCAAGCAGTAATACTGACAGTAATTGTATGAGCCTTTTGATGTACATATCCCAGGCAGCAAAATTAGAGAACTATAAGCGTAAATGCTTTATAACGCAAGATTAGAATTGATTAGAAAAATTCTAATGGGAAGGATGCAACCTGTCTGCCGGATTTTGCAACGCGTAGTGATATATAATATTCCTGCAGATAGTTAAACGGGGTTCGGGCACAAGATTTTTCGCGGTCCTGACTCTAATTTAATTCTCTGGATGATGTATCAGGTGGATGTATAGACAGGAACCCGTTTGGATTTATCCGGGCTGAAACGTATATACGACCCTCAGCTCATTATCATCCTCCCTCAGAATGCCTTTATAGAAATCATACCATCCGTCTGTTGGGCCACCCTGCCCCTGGTTCGTATGCACCATGAATTGCCCATCTTTATAGCAATAAGCGTCAACTACAACTGAATGACCAAAATCTTTGAGATTGCCGAAGTGCAGGAACACAGGTTGCTTCTTATTTAATTCGTTATAAATGATCTTCTCTAATTTTCCGAGTGTATTCGGAACAAGTTTGTGCCATGCAATGAACCGTTCCACTTTCATGTTATAATGTTGCTCCAGTAAATTCGCCGGGGCAAGTTTATTCATATACCGGTCTGTTCCGAAATCTTTCTGAACGGCAAGGGCTGCATAGTAGTTATATTTTGCAAGCTGTTCAATACTTTCAGTACTTGTTGTTGAATCAATTGTTTCAGTAAATGCCGCGAAATCAAATTGCGTACTGTCCATGTTTTCATTGATCTTATAACCCTGTCTCGACGTATATTCAACTTGCCCATAGGGTTTTAGTTTATGGAAGTACACGATCTGTGCAAGTGCGGTACTCCAGCAACCAGTGCGCAGGGAATCCGGGGTAAATTTTTCGAAGCCACCCATTTGTTTCCAGTGTGTGCTGGTCAACCGATCTGCATCGCTCATGCATTTTGTTTTATCGGGAAAGAACGGGAATGAAGTACAGGCAAGTACATAGGCGATCGCCAGAACAGAAACCAATGTAATTGATATCTTGAGAGATCTTTTCATGGAGAAGGTTTAGGTGGTTATATAGTTCGTAGTCTGGTAATTTCATTTGATAGTGTGATTGAAAACTTCTTTGAGAACCTATGATGCGGAAGGTCGCGGACTCCGGGTCTGACCTGGCTTTTGGTAAACGTCGGGCCAAGCCCTAATGTAATGATTTTTTATAAAAGGCAATTCTTTAAGTATCTTTCTGTCGCCTTCCCATGACTCATTTGTCCAGGCATAGGCCACCAACCAGCGGCATGGATCTATTAAGCTATTTTCCTTTATCTTCGCTCCGGCTTTAGGGGTATTCTGAAAAGAATTGAGAGAGTCCCTTTGAACCTGATCCGGTTTATACCGGCGTAGGGAAAAGCGTTGCATACTCGTCGAGTATTGTCTGCACTTTTAATTCAAAGAATTGTTCCCCTGGCCATTCAAAAAATTACCGAATGGAAAAAATTCTTTGGCAACACATTCAAACTGTAAAAAAGACTTCTCCGCTTGTTCATAATATCACGAATTATGTGGTGATGAACAATACGGCGAATGCCCTCCTTGCCGCAGGAGCATCGCCGATCATGTCCCACGCGCAGGAAGAGGTAGGGGACATGGTTGGTATTTGCCAGGCGCTGGTGATCAATATCGGAACGCTTGATCCCTACTGGGTCAGATCGATGATCCTCGCTGTCAATAAAGCGAATGAACTTTCAAAACCCTGGGTGCTGGATCCGGTAGGTGCGGGCGCCACTGATTATCGAAACAGGACATTATCTGATCTGCTGGCGCTCCGGCCAACAGTTATACGGGGTAATGCCTCGGAGATCATGGCGCTGGCTAAAGCCAATGTATCTCATACAAAAGGCGTTGACAGCACCGCCGAGAGCAACGAAGCGATTGATGCTGCTATTTCCCTCAATAAAGAATATGGTTCCGTGGTTTGTGTTTCTGGTGCGATCGATATTGTGGTGGATAATGATCAGACACTTTATCTGCGCAATGGGAGTCCGTTGATGACAAAAGTGACGGGACTGGGTTGTTCAGCCACTTCGATCATCGGTGCTTTTATCGGCGTGGTCAGTAACAAAAGCGAGGCTGTTGCCGCGGCTATGTCACTACTTGCGATCAGCGGAGAACTGGGATCAAAGCAATCTTCCGGTCCGGGAACTTTACAGGTAGAGCTGCTTGACAAGTTGCATAACATTACTGAAACAGAATTTATGAACACGATCCGTATTTCAAGAAACTGATCATGCATTCGTTGTTTCCATTTGATTTGTATCTGGTCCTGTCTTCCGATGGATGTGCAGGGAGAGATTTCCTGCAGGTCGCCGAGCAGGCGATCAGGGGTGGCGTTGATGTGATACAGATCCGTGAGAAGGATCTGCCGTTCAATGAATACGTTTACCGTTCGCTTAAATTAAAATCGGTCACGGACCGGTATAATGTACCACTGATCATTAATGATGATGTTGAGGTAATGCTGGCAACAAATGCGTATGGGATCCACGTCGGTAATAGCGATGCATCGCCAATAGACATCCGCAAGGATCATGAAGATGCATTTGTGATCGGGTATTCGATCGAGCATCTTGATCAGGTTCAAAGCGGTAAAGCACTGGTATCAGACTATATAGCGGCAAGTCCTGTCTTCAATACAGGAACAAAAACCAATACAATTATCGAATGGGGCCTGGATGGAGTGGCTGCTATCCGTCGTCTCTCTGACAAGCCGCTTGTAGCGATTGGAAGTATGAACAGGTCAAATGCTGGTGACGTGATACGCGCAGGCGCCGACTGCATCTCGGTGGTGTCTGCTATTTGCGCATCCGATGATCCCTGGGAGGCGGCGTTAACAATCAAAAAAGAAATCACTCATGCAAAAAAAATATAGATACCCTTCGGCACTTACGATTGCCGGATTTGATGGAAGCGGTGGCGCAGGGATTCAGGCGGATATCAAAACGTTTTCTTCGTTGGGTTCGTTTGCTACATCGGTGCTGACCGCCCTGCCCGTTCAAAATACGCAAGGGGTCCGGAGTATTTATCCAATTCCTGTGGAAGCAGTTCGTGAACAGATCGAAGCGATCATGGATGATATCTTTCCCGGAGCGATCAAGATCGGAATGGTACATACGGCTGAACTTGTAGAGTGCATTGTGTCCACGTTAAAACGATACCCCGTGACACCGGTTGTGTTTGATCCGGTGATGGTCGCAACAAGCGGACACAAACTGATCGAGGAAAAGACCATCGCTGCGATTGTTGAATTATTGTTTCCATTAGCCGACGTGATCACTCCGAATATGGATGAAGCGTCTATCCTGGCCGAAATGCCGGTAAAGGATCTGGATGATATGTATGTTGCAGGGGAAAAGATCCTGAAACTGGGATGCAGGTCTGTTTTGCTGAAAGGAGGCCACCTTCAATCGCGCGTTATCACATCGCTCTATTTCCAGGAAACTGGAGTTAAGCCACTGGAGTTTTCATATACCAAGTTCGATACAAACAACACGCATGGTTCTGGTTGTACGCTTTCTTCCGCCATTGCCGCATATTTGTCGCAAGGGAGTTCCCTCGAAGATGCGGTTGCGTCAGCGCAGGAATATACTCATCAGGCGATCATGCATGGAGCAGAGGTGCAAACCGGGAAAGGTAACGGTCCGTTAAACCACTTTTTTAACCCAAAGCAATTGATCAAACATGAAATGGTCTGAACAGGCATGGGCTGCTATTGGCCCGATCTATCAATCAATAAAGGGAATGGCTTTTATTAATGAACTGAAAGAGGGGACATTGGCAGTTGAAAAGTTTAGGTTTTATATGCAGCAGGATGCCTGTTATCTCGAGCATTTTGCCCGCGCTCTTGCTCTCATTGGTGCCCGCGCAACACAGGTTGGCGATGCACTATCATTTATCCGTTTTGCTGAGAATGCGATCGTGGTTGAAAATGCCTTACATGAATCATATTTCATCGATTTCAACGTCACAGCAGCGCAGCTGCCCGAACCGGCCTGCCATCATTATATTCATTTCCTGAAGAGTACAGCTGCATTGGATGCTGTTGAAGTTGGCATGGCTGCAGTGCTTCCGTGTTTCTGGATCTACAAGCAGATCGGCGATCATATTTATAGCACGCAGCAGAAGGAAAATAATCCGTATAAAAAATGGATCGATACATATGCGGGAGAAGAATTTGGTGAAGCGGTGCGCCTTGCAATAGCGATCTGTGATGAAGCGGCAGAGGCAACAACAGAAAATGGACGGACAATGATGACAGAAGCTTTTATCGCAGCAAGCCGGTTGGAATTTGATTTTTGGGATGGAGCCTATAAGGAAAGAAGGTGGTAGAGGAGTGTGGAGACGCAGATAGAGTACGGATGAGGGATCGACGAAAGTAATGATCAGTCGGGAAAGAATCCGTGCTTACGCAAAAATTCATTGTATTCATCTTCGAACAATTTATTTTGATGATGTTGCTTTTGCCTGAGTATGTAGTTGTACACGCGTTGCAGAGCTGATTCGCTCACTGAATAGGCTGAATAGCCTGTCTGCCATGAAAACCGTTTGGACGTCAGGTTATTTCTATTGATATGTTCTGAACAGCTTCCTTTCACTTGCTTTACAACGTTCATCAATGCATGCTTCGGGTTCAGTAGGAAGAGCATATGCACATGATCTGGCATGCCGTTAATGATCTTTGCAGGAGATTCTAAAGCGGCTAACTGATTTTGCATAACGCTATAAACCTCCATCTCAATTTCAGGTTTGATAGCCAATGCCCGTTCTTTTGTTGCCCATATTGCATGGACCCATATTCTCGAAAAGGAGTGAGACATATTTTTTATTTAAGACGAAATTAGTTTGCGCATTGTTTTGGGCAATGGGTTTTCCCTCGCAAAAAACTGTGAAAAAAACAATAAATCTGGTGAAAAAAACATGGAAATTAATTTGGTCAGAGCATTTAAGAGACGTAGGGGATAGAGGCTAGTTGTCCGCCCACGATTTCAATCGTGGGCTACGCACGGCATTCGGAAATTCATTTAGTTCGTGTATTGCATCATTTTTTTCGATCATCAGTGTATCGCCCCAGCCCACGATTTTAATCGTGGGAAAATGAATGTTCAGGTATCCTTCGCAAACTCTTTTAATGATCGAGCGCTCTTGTTCAATTCCTCGCTTGTATTTTCATTCATATTGTCCGCCCACGATTGAAATCGTGGACTACGCACGGCATTCGGAAAAATTCCTTTAGTTCGTGTATTGCACCATTTTTTTCGATCATCAGCGTATCGCCCCAGCCCACGATTTCAATCGTGGGAAAACGAATGTTCAGGTATCTTTCGCAAACTCATTTAATGATCGAGCAGTCTTGTCAATTCCTCACTTGTATTTTCATTCCCATTGTCCGCCCACGATTGAAATCGTGGGCTACGCACCGCACTCGGAAAATTCCTTTAGTTCGTGTATTAGATCATTTTTTTCGATCATCGGTGTATCGCCATCTACAACCTCTTCCCAGCACAGGCTTCATCCACTCCCTTCCGGTCAAAATAATTATATCCAATTAGTTCGCCTAATCGTTTCCCTTCATCGTTACACATGTCTATTCTTCTCATTAATGACAAACCCCTATTACGATTAGATCTTTACGGGCAACGTTTCTTATTTACTATCTCTACCTTCAGTTCGGTATACTTTTTTACTCTCACCAAAACACCTTCACATGAAAAAACTAATCGCTCCTGTGGGCTTTGGCCTGCTGCTCACACTTGCCTTCTTCAGCTGTAAAAAATCCGCCAACGATTCGGCTGATACATCGTATCAACAACTATCAGATGATGAACGTGCGCTTATTGTAGCCGCCGGTTTCAACGGCAATTGGGCTGAACGCACTTCTGATGGCAACTATCTCGTAGAAGGAGATATCCTTCTCTCGAGAGCTCAGTTGAATGAGCTCAAAGGCGTTGTATCGCATGAGATCATTTATGCAAATGAAGAACACTATCGCACCACGAATGTGGTTAGTACTCCCGCGTCCGGACAACGGACTATCACTGTTCGCCTTGGCTCCGGTTTTCCTGCGCATTATTCAACCGGTCTCGATCAGGCACTGGCCAGATACAATAACCTTAACCTGAAG
Organism: Terrimonas ginsenosidimutans; assembly: GCF_022012415.1. Taxonomy (GTDB): domain Bacteria; phylum Bacteroidota; class Bacteroidia; order Chitinophagales; family Chitinophagaceae; genus Terrimonas_A; species Terrimonas_A ginsenosidimutans. The sequence continues at coordinate 19,646 of NZ_JAKLTR010000010.1, read as the reverse complement.
ATCCGCTTTCAACGCGTGAGCTCTGGTGGGAATATTGTGATCACTGGCGCAAACCTGGGAACATCTGGCGGGGGATGTATCCTCGGACAAGCCGCCGGTTTCCCTACTTCAAGCGGTAATCCGTCTTCAGGTTTCGTGCTAAGCACGAGCAGCTGCGCAACCAGCTATCTGAATACGGCCAATAAGGCAGATGAAGTGATCGCTCATGAGATCGGGCATTGTATCGGTTTCCGTCATACAGATTACATGAACAGATCAAGCTGCGGCCAGAACGTGAACGAAGGTTCCGCTGGTGTTGGCGCCGTGCATATTCCAAACACACCTACAACCGTTACAGGTTCCTACAATTCATGGATGATGGCTTGTACGAATGGAAGCCCTTCATTCAGCGCTGCAGACAACACTGCACTGAATTATGTGTACTAATTGAATGATCTTTTGCCGGACGTGATCCGCGATAGTATCACGTCCGGCTTTTTACGCTTTGCTTATGCGATGTCGCTTCTTCAGTTTCCTGGTCATTTTATTGATCACAAAAATTTCTCTTGCTCAACAAGGCAGGAGTAATGACCTGTTTGAATATTACCGGTCAGATGTACTGACCTCTAATCGCCTGTCCTCCTTTTCCGTGATCGAATACCGGGGCTCTCTGCCGCCGGAAATAAAGATCATTCGCTCATTAAGCAGTAGTACAGCCATTATCTCCACCGCACAAACGAATTTGATACCATCTTCACAACTTATCCGAAATGAACCAGCTAGCGATAAATGGAAACTTTCTTCCCATGCATTGTTGAACGATAAGGGCAATAATATAAAACTGATCGTGTCCGGAAATGAGCTTGGTCCGCTTATTTCTTTCGTCACGCAGATCGCCGGAAGTAATTCTATCATCAAAATTGACAGCATTTCAAGAGCTGTTCTTTTTAAGGGTGCTGCTAAAGATCTTAACCTGATCCTCCAAAGCCCACTCATTACATTCTTGGATATACAGCCCAAGCCAACTACCGAGATCGGTATTATTGGTTACGACCAGGGATTTCATGGGATCAATGAATTGAGCAACTTAATACCATATGCAAACGGAAAGGGGATCACAGTAGGTGTAAAGGAGCAGACAATGGAGGCGGAAGATCTCGATCTGTATAAGCGTGTCTTGCCTTCATCTCTTGCCTCGTCCTCGGTCAGTAATCACGCCACGGTGATCTCTTCTATTATCGGAGGGGCTGGCAACAGTTATTATGATGGATTAGGAATAGCCAATGATTGCCGTTTTTTTCCCACCTCGTTTTCCGATCTTTTTGCAGATGAGATCTCGGTCTTGAAGAACGCGAAGGTTACTGTTCAGAATCATTCTTATGGCACGCTTATTCAAACATTCTATGGCGTTGAAGCGATAAGTTATGATGCGCAAAGTTTCAATAATATTATCCTCCATGTATTCTCTGCGGGCAACCAGGGTAAGGCCACACCGGCTGAAGGGAGATATGCAGGAATAGAAGGGTATGGAAACCTGACAGGAAATTTTAAATCGGCAAAAAATGTGATCACCGTTGGTGCGGTTGATAACCAGGGAAGTCTTGTTGCGGAGAGTTCGGCCGGCCCGTTATATGATGGGCGGCTGGCTCCGCAATTGATCGCGCTCGGTCCGAATGGCACTTCAGATGCAGCCGCAATGGTCAGCGGAACGATCGCCGTCCTGCAACAGGTGTATGCGGATAGTAATCAACAAAACATTCCTTCTTCATCATTGATAAGATCCGCGCTGTATTCAACAACGGATGATATTTATAACAGAGGTATTGATCATAAGACGGGCTATGGTTTGCTTAACAGCTACAAGGCCGTCAGGCTGATCCAGCAGAAGAAGTATCATTCCGCTGCTGTTGCTTCCGGCGATAGCTGGTCTGCAACCATCGACGTTCCGGTAAATACGTCTCAGCTGAAAATGACGCTTTGCTGGAATGATCCGCCCGCGGCAGTCAATAATATAAGCGCCCTGATCAACGATCTTGATCTTGAATTAAGGAACAGTCAAACCGGGGAGATATATCGTCCCTGGGTTCTCAGTAGCTTCCCTTTAAAAGATTCCCTGGAGAAACTTGCTTCGCGCGGACGGGATTCTTTAAACACGTCCGAACAGATCAGTATTCAATTACCAGCGGCCGGTAGTTACGAGATCAGTGTATCGGTACGCGCAGGCAACGCCGGAGCCGTTCCATTCTCGGTTGCGTGGTTTGTTGATACACTTCACTCATTCCGTTTCACCAGCCCTCAGCAGGCATCCGATATCAATCCTGAAAATAATCCATCTCTTTCCATTCGCTGGGCCACTCAAATAGCCGATGCTGGCGAGACCGGGGATCTTTTCATAAGCTATGATAAAGGCAGTGTATGGACTTCAATTGCCACGGCCGTGCCTCTTTCCTCGCGAATAGTCAACTGGATTATTCCGGATACAACTTCAATGGCCAGATTGAAAATGAGGACAGCCTTCGGCGAATTCTCATCCGGTGATTTTGTTATCATTAAACTTCTCAGACCGCAACCGGATTTTGTTTGTACAGATTCATTCAGGTTGTCATGGAAGAGGCACGTCTATGCTCAATCGTATGTGATCTATTCCCTTACTGACAGCTCTCATCTTAAGCCAGTAATGAATACGGTTGATACATTTGTAACTATCGATCGGAAGACTTTTCCGTCGCTTGTCTATGCAGTTCAACCCATTCTTTCCAATCACCTTCCTGCGGCGAGAAGCATTGCCATGAATATTGAACTGCAGGGTGTGCAATGTTTTTTAAGGGCACTCAATTATATATTGGAAGATGAGAACAGACTTCGTTTGAAACTTGAACTCAGCACAACATCCGGCGTAGACAGCATCCGCTTCGAAAGAGTGAGTGTAAATGGTCAATTGCTGCAGGTGCTTGGAGATTTAAAAGTTAATGCAGGTCAATTGGACTACACTCATCTGATGGACGACCCGGTCTCCGGCACGATATACATCAGGGCGAGGATTCAGCTGCGGAATGGTGTATACATCAAAACAGATATAATAGAGGTACTAAGCTCAGGAGCCTCAAACATACTTTTTTACCCGAACCCTGTCCGGCAGTCTTCAAAACTTTTGTATGTGGTAAAACAAGGAATATCTCCCGACTGCAGGTTGCAGGTACTTGATCTGTTAGGAAGAACGATCCGACAGTATGCGTCACTGCCGATTTCAATTGACATGACTGGTGTATTGCCTGGTACATACATCCTGAGAGTGTCAGACCGGACCGGAAAAATAATAGAAACTACCAAACAGATCGTTCAGTGATCGCCACTATGCCATTACCGAGATCATATTCAATGCGACATTGCCGATCTCTGTATTGCCGGTGATCTTTACCTCTTTCAATGCTTCGGCAGCCGTAATTCCTTTTGTGAATAATTTCCAGGCAACGGCCGGAGGAAAACTAACGTGTGCAATGGCCTCCAGGCCCGGAGAAGTATCGGTTAACTCCCAGCGCCCTGCCTTTCTGCTGAGGAACCAAAGGCCACCAATAGAGGAAGATACTTCTATCTCGATGCAGGTCCCATCTGTTGAATCGATATTTCTGTAAGTATGCGGCAAGCCCATTAACATTGTTTGTATAAATGGGTAGAAGAGTTCCCTGGTCATCAACGCATCCGTTTTAGATACGGCTTCCCGGATCTGCATCTGGTGATGAAACTTCTCCGTGTATTCACGTGCAATATGAAACCAGTTTTTAGAAACATCTTCTCCCGCCCATGATACGGAAAAAACGGCATCGGCGTCAGGATCCAGCGCTGCCATTTGCTTACTGTATTCTTTGCCTGACGACTCCAGCAACTCTATCAACAGCGGTGTACTCATCCTCCTTGTTGCTTTTACCCAGGAACCGTTTAGTTCATTCAGGTAGTTGATGAGATCCTGGTAGGAGTTGATGGCCGGAGGCGCTTCGCCAAAGAATCCATCGCGGTACATGCTGATCACCCGGAAGTTTCCGTCAAGAAGATGCAATGCTATGTCTTTAACGGTCCATTGCTTTGCAAGCGTTCGCTTTTTCCAGTCGTCTTCCGTAAGCGATTTTAAAACTTGTATGAAAAATGAGTCCAGCTTTGGGAATAACTCAACCGTTGTACGCATTGTTTCGACCATGGATCAGGTTTTTATGAAGATAGATATTATGAAGCAAATGAAGGAAATGGCTGATCAGTTCTCCCGCCAATGTTTCATCCTTGAACATTAAACAAAAGCCCGGCACAATTCCTCCATCAGTTCGGCGGCTTTTCTATGCTTCACCAATGGTGCGATCTGTCCTCCCCAGAAAAAGATCATATCAGCCCGATGTTGCTCTGTAGCCGCCTGTCTTAACGGTGCCATAAACGTTGTTTGTAATGGAAATGGAAGATGTGGCGCTTCTTTCGCCAAAAGCTCTTTAACCAATCGGCCACTCAAACCGCGGCCAAGCCTTCCTGTAAAAGATCTTGTTAAGGCTGTTTGTTTCGCTGCATCAGAGAATAACATCTGGCGGTGCAGGGGAGAGGCATTCGATTCCTCGCAGGCAAGAAAGGCAGTGCCGACCTGTACTGCATCAGCACCCAGGAGGAATGCTGCCTTTGCACCGCGGCTGTCTGCAATTCCACCCGCTGAAATTACCGGCGCCTTTATTTTCTCCCGCATCAGTTGTAGCAGAACAAACGTGCCTGTCAATGATTGTTCGGACGCTTCCAGAAATGATGGCCGGTGACCACCTGCTTCAAAACCCGTTGCAATGATCATGTCTGTGCCTGTTGCTTCAAGCGTGATTGCTTCATCGAGTGTTGTGGCCGTACCAACTGTTTTGATGCCACGCTTTCTGCATTCCTGCAATACGTCCTCCGGTAAAGTGCCGAACATATAGCTGAATACTTTAGGCTTTATGTCCAGGATCACCTGTAGTTGATTTTCGAATCTTGATTGGAAAGGAGCGGGCTTCGGCGGAACAGGAATTCCCAGTTCATCAAAGTAGGGTTGAAAGATCTTTTTCGTTTTCTCGTACTGGTCATCACTTACGGAGCCGTCTTTTGTGTCTGTATCTGACACCCAAAGATTAATATTATAAGGCTTGTTTGTTGCCGCTTTGATCTGCTTATCGGTTTCATAGATCTCCTGCGGGCTTAATGTATAGGCTCCATAGGCACCGAGTCCACCTGCATTTGATACCGTGGATAACAATTTTACAGAAGAAAAGCCTCCTCCAAATGGCCCTTGCAGAATGGGGTAATCAATGCCGATCGATTCCGTTACGCGCGTTTTTTGCCAGTTCATGCTATGGTATTAAGGTTAAACTGACTCCTAAGTTACGATTTTACTTCAGCGGGTGATATCTGCCAGGGCCTGAAATATATTCATCGGATTTTCCGCAATCCTGTTGCACAGATATAGATACCATTCCTTGCCATAAACGAAATACAGTTTCGTTTTATAGCCACGATCTTTCAGGTCAATCAGGCGATCTGTTTGTATACCATACAAACTTTCAAATTCATACCGATCATGTGCAGGCTTATACCGGTCGATCAGTGCTGAAGCTTCTTGCTGTATATAGGCATCATGCGTTGCGATAGCACATTTTCGACCGGCGGCAAGGAGTTCTTCTACATACGAAAGATATTTTTCATTCAGTTCCGCCCCACGGGGCATAGAGATACCCGGCGCCGTTTCAAAAGCTCCTTTCACGATCCGGACGCGTCCTTTATTATTTTTTATAGACGCCAGGTCGTCTTTCGTCCTGTATAAATAGGCTTGCAGGGTAATAGCAAGATGCTCGTATTTTTCACTTGCTGTTCTGTAAGCATTTAATACACGATCAGTTTTTGCGGCATCTTCCGCTGAAATGATCACTTCAATCTGATCTCCTGCGGCTTCACAGATCCGGTCAAGATTTCCGATGCAAAGATCATGGGAGAGTTCAAGGCCGATATGTGAAAGATCAAGTGATACAGTTGAATCAAGTTTTTGCGAATGGATCGCATTGCAGATGCGGACAAATTCGTCTGTTGCTTCCGTTGCTTCCTGAACAGATTGCACATTCTCTCCCATGAACTCGATCGAGCATTTCAGCTCTTGTGCATTCCAGTTTTTTACTTTCAATATTGTCTCTTCGATCGTTTCTCCTCCAATATAGCGGTCGGCTGCTTTTCTCAGTAGTTGAAACAATTGAGGATTGTCCATCAGAAATTGTTTCGCTTCTGGATTCATTGCAGCTTTTCTTAGCGCGGCAGCGCCTGCTTTTAGTAGCGAATCAGTCTTGATTTCCTCCTGTAAATGATTCATGGTGTAGTGTTATTGTAAAGATAAACAGGGGATGGCTCCTGTGTCTTTTTCTTGTCATGAATTGAGAAAAGCGTTGTATCGGGCAACGATATGTGTAAGTCTGCAATGATTAACACACACCTGCAAAGTATTCTGGAAGCATTACTGTCTGGTGTCTTCCGCAAGAAAGATTGCGTTACTATTGAGATCAAAGAATCCAAACTCAGTTGTATTCCAGGGAGTGTCGACCCTTAACTTATCGGCCGTTATGCAGCCGCGCTCCTGGAACTCTTCGAAAATGGGTTGAATGTTCTTCACGAGTATCCGGACTACTGATCCTCCCAGCAAAGGGTCATCCGCCGTGTCTGCATGCCATTGCAGGTGAAGGATCAGGTTTTCCCTGTATAGCACTGCGTACATATTGTCAGCGAAGTAAACACTCATACCCATCTTTTCCTGGTACCACTGGACATCGCGAATGATATCCTGACTCGGAAATACCGGAACGGTATGAAGAAAAGTTGTTTCCATAATGTGTTTTATTGGGTTGAATATTTTAAGTTACGGATAATGTGGATGATCCGGGCTGCCTTGTATCCGGAATTATGTCCTGCATACGTTTCCCTCCCGGTTATCTGACAAGATGCGGGTAAACGGTACCAGATGCCGGGGGGAGGTTGTGACGAAAAAAGCTCCGAATTTCTTCGAAGCCTTCCTGGACGGTTCAAAAACTGAACATGTTTTTATAGGTATATTGGGTTAGTCATCATCAGAATTTCAATCCCAACCCCACACTGATCAGCCAGGGATTGATCTTCGTATCAGAATACACGGTAGCGCCTTCCGCTACAGATGGTATCGTTGTAACGCTATTCTCCGTTTTCAGCCAAAGTCTTTTGGCATCCAGGTTCAGTAGCAATTTCTTGTTGATATCAAAGTCGATACCAGCCTGTGCGGCAAAGCTGAACTTGTCCTTATACGTGATCTTTGCAATGGCCGGACCTTTCTTCTCTCCATAAAAGATCGTATAATTTATACCTGCACCAGCGTATGGCAAAATACATTTCGTCAATGGCTGATGATAAAGAAAGGTAAGGGTAGGAGGCAATAGCCATACTTTGCCGAGGTCAACATTCCCGAGTGCCGTATTTGTGGCTGTTACTTTATGCTTTGTTGTACCGAGTATCAGGTTCGCAGAGAATCTATTTAATAGGAAATAGGTAAAGTCGAGTTCCGGTATCAACGTTTTCGATATATCAGCGCTTCCGCCGATCTTCGTTATTGTTGCACTTGCATCCGGGACAACATAGGTAGCTCTTAATCTGGCCCGCCATTCACCTTTTTCCTGACTGAACGCTGCTGCACTGATCGCGATCAACGCAGCGGAGATAATGATCCTTTTCATAAACTGTTGTTTGAGAGCCGAAGGTATTGGCGCGTCTGAGAAGGAAATATGAGAATAGTCAGCAAAGATCCTGATGTTGCTTAGAAGGTGATTATGGAACGAAAAGCAGGGTTGAAGTTTATTCCAATGCGAACGAGAGGTATTTGCTTATATCGATTCCAAAATTAAAAGTCTTCCTGGCTAAGTGAAAATCTCTTATATCTTGTGGGTGCAGCTTTGATCGAATGAGTGATCAAGTTTTCTATATTTTTGGTTGATTAACTCGGGTTATTGAATTTTGATAGACGCAGGCAGGCATATTAGAAATGTTGACTGTCTGTTTTTTAATAAATGAAATGGGTACAGTCAATAGAAGATTTTTTGGTACTAAAGGTGATCAGGTACTTTCAGTCCTTTTTCTGATAGCTATATTTTTAGGGATATGGACTATAGGTATTTACCGGGAAACTATTGTCGAAAATAAATATTTAATAGGTTTTATTTTGGGAGGAGGGACACTTGGCGTATTAGGTCTTTCAGTTATTGGCAAAAATAGTCTGCCGAAAAGCCTGATTTTCCTGGTTCGGGTAGTGATCGGTTCTGTGTTTTTATCTGCCGCAATACTTTCTCTTAACAAGCAATTTGGTGACCAGGAAACTAAGGAATTGAAATGTGAAATAGTGGGGAAAGGAAGTTTGGCAGCAGGTAAATCCGGTTGTCAACAGCCTTATGTCATGATCAGGTTTGAAGAAACTGAAAAGCAGTTGGTCTTTTATTGTCATGAAGAAGAGTTGGTGACGCGGGCGCGCAGCGTCGTGCTTAAGTATTCTCGGGGTCTTTTTGGGTTTTATGTTTTTAAGGCAACAGAATTGGCAGAGTGATTTCTTTTAAGACAGCTCATATGTTTACCATGAACCAAATAGCCCTTTGTTGTCAGTATGGGTTATATGATTTTAGGAATAAAGGATTAAAACTTATGACAGTCCCATCTTTGAATTGATACAAATTGGTAGCAATATCTCATATGATTTACTTCTGATCATTACTGGATCATCACCTTCACATAACTACTCCTGCTCGTATTACTCCCATCTCCAAGCTGCCCATTGGAATTATCTCCAACAGCCCAAAAGCTCCCATCGCTTTTAACGATCAGGCTGTGATTGATCGCAGCAGCAATATCAGCAACACCATCCATGATCTTCACCGGGGCTGCCTTGTCTGTATTTGTTCCATCACCGAGCTGTCCCAAATTATTCCTGCCCGTTGCCCAAAGCGTTTTATCCTGTTTCAGGATCACCGTATGGGCTGTACCGGCTCTTACTTTCTCCACTCCGTCGAATATTTTAAATGGAGTTGGATATGCCCACAAGGTTACCAAACCTTCCTTTCCCAATTGACCATGTGAATTCCATCCGCATACCCAAAGTGAATGATCCTGCTTAATGATCATTGCGTGACTTGGACCAGCAGATGCAGCGAGTACGCCATCCATTATTTTTACCAGGGAACTTTTATCTGTTGTAGTTCCATCTCCTAACTGTCCATTAACGTTTTGTCCCGTTCCCCACAAACTATTATCGTTCTTGATCACTAAAGTGAAGTTTCCATTGGCACCGATTGATTTTGCGCCCTCAGTTATTTTGACCGGTGTATTCCTGTCCACCCTCGTTCCATCACCTAACTGTCCCGACCCATTCAAACCAGTCGTCCAAACAGATCCGTCTTTCTTAAGAATAACGATATGAGATCTGCCGGTTTCGATCATGGTTACATCATCCATGATCTTCACAGGAGTGTTTCTGTTAATATTTGTACCATCGCCAAGATCGCCATATTGATTGCGGCCTGTCGTCCATAATGTATTATCTCTTTTCAGGATCGCCGTCATCTGGCTTCCTGCCGCCACCATTAAAACATTCGACGTGATCTCTGCAGGAACGTTGATGGTGGTTGTGGTACCCAGTCCTAATTGGCCCGCCGTATTTTCTCCGGAGCCAAACAGTTTGCCATCTGCTTTGATCATAAAATTGTGTGTAAATCCTGAGGCTATACGTGGTTGCGGAGTGTTTGTATCGGGGCCATCGCCGTCGCTCTTATCCTTGGAACATGCAGTGAAGACAAAGAGAGCGAAGACGAGGATAGTTGCTTGTAATAAACGGTGGGTAACGTGATGTTTTCTCATACACGAATGTAAATTTTAGTTGCCGTTTTTTATAGCAATGAGGTTGAATAAAATCCTTTACAGCAGCGGATTTCATCAAATTACCTCATTTGGGGGATGATATGTTCCCGCTGATCAGGATTTAATTTCAATATCGTTTAGTTAGTAACGTAGAAGTAGCGCGGCGGACGCGGCGATACGCGGAGAGCGCGGCGAAAATACAAGATGTTCTATGGCTGTTTTCGCTGCGTCCGCTGCGTATCGCCGCGTCCGCCGCGTTGCTTCTACGCCAGCAAACCTTAAGTTGACGTAGTAGTGAGGCACGCACCGGAACGCCACACACTAGGTATATATACCCACCATATTTAGCATCACTCCCTATTGAAATCCGCCGGGCTCTTGCGCAATTTTGTATCATTATTCACCACTCATTTACACCATATGCGCAACAATTTATTCTTACTGTCTTTCACCATCTTACTTACAGCATTCTCATGGAAGGCAAATGCTCAGAAAGATTACAAACCTGCTCTTCTGCTGATGCTCCAGTATTCCGATAATGATTTCAAAAACATTCGCGGTGCAAAGATCTCTGAAGAACCTGAACTCGAAGCTGCAAACTATCAGCCTACAGAAAAATTAGGTATCGGCACAGAAATGATCATCAAGGCGAATACATCAGACATGGCCTTTTATTCCTGCACCGTTTCAATACTCGAAGCGCATAAGCTAATCGCAGATGCACTCGAACTCGCCAATGATCAGGCAAAGAAAGGAACCTTTACAGGCGAAGATCTCTCGGACGGAAAAGGCAAAACGGTGACTGTTCTTAAGAACAAGGAAGGGCATGAAATAATGAAACTGATCTCCCAATATGTAAAAGATGATACTGACGAGAATGATTTTTTTGCGATCGTGATCTATGGCAAAAGTGTCAGGGCGAAAATGTCGGAATGACCCATTTGTGAATAACCGCTTTGGTTAGTATAGATAAATATCTTAGCGAACGTAGACGATAGCTGCGTTTGTTAAGATATTTTCACTCGTATACAGATCATCGCTTCCGACCCGGCACCTTCACTTTTATTAAATAAAGAAGAAACATCTTTCATGCATCTTCTGTTTTTTTAGTGCTCACCTTTATCTATATTTGGGTATATGCGCTTACATCCTTTCTTATAGCAACGCTTACTCCATCTTCAATCCCGGTTTACCAGGAATAGCTGCACGGCTATTCGTCCGGGGTCTATTACAACTTTACTTTTTTCTAAGAACATGATTGCTCTTCCCGTTGACAAACGTGTAGCGGCGGTCAAATATCCATTATAAAGAAAGAGGAGGGAGGTGAACTATGCCACTGAAAAAATCCACGTCGCTTATTGCCGATATACTTAAATGCGGGGATCGGATCATGATCTATACAGACAGTCTGACCTTTAAAGAATTTATCCGCGATCCCAAAACAGTGGATGCGGTAGTTAGAAATTTCCAGATCATTGGTGAAGCGGTGGGAAAGCTACCGCGTGATTTCAAACAGAAGCATCCGGGCATCCCCTGGAAAAGTATCCGGGCATTCCGGAACCGGATCGTGCATAACTATTCCGGGGTGGAGCAATCTGTCTGGGAAGGCAGGGACGGCTTTTTGAAAGAGATGATGCTTGTGTTGAGAGGATTGGGGAAGTGAAATTCAAAGTGATGCGAAATACATGGCCGGCGGGTTGACGCAGGATCGGCGTAGGAGTATCGCAAAGAGCGCAAAGTGGACGCAAAGGCCGCTAAGTTCTTCTTTGCGTTCCTTGCGACTACTTTGCGCTCTTTGCGATCCCCCTACGCCAGGATAACTTGATTACTGTTTGATGAATTGACTTTGTTTCACCCCCGTCTCACTGATCACCTGCACAAAGTAAATTCCGGCAGTTAATGAACCCACAGCCACCAGAACAGTATTACCTCCCTTATTCAGTTTAACTGCATTCGTCACCAATTTCTTTCCTGACTGATCAAAGATGTGATAAGATCCACTCTGTTGCCTGTCTGAAAAAACAGACATTGTTATTTCTTCTTTAGCAGGATTGGGATAGATCGTAAATGAAGTTGCAGATCTGTCGGCACTTACTGATACAACTCTTGAATAAGTAAATCGTTCGTCAATATCCACCTGTTTCAACCGGTAATATGAAGTGCCGTTCAACGGTGTCGCATCAGTAAATGTGTAATGGTTAGATAAAGATGAATTCCCGGCTGCTGCTACTTGTCCTATCGGGTGAAATGTCGTTCCATTATCACTTCGTTCAACAACAAAATGAGCGCTGTTTTCTTCGGATGCGGTATTCCATTGGCAAACGACGGCGGAGCCGGTAGAAGTGCTATTAACTCTGTTTGATGTAAACGAAACCAATTGTACGGGTAAAGCTGAGCCGGTCGCAAATGCCGCAAGCGCGTATCTTGGATTTTGAGATACTGCAGTAAATGATCCGACCGTATAGATCATGCTGCCAGTGACCAAAGTTTGAGTGACAGTTCCGGTAAAGGCAGGATCCCAGGAAGTTGCAAGCCCGGTGGAAGCGTCAATACTTGCGAACCCCGCTCTCGATTGGCCACCAATCGTGTTAAATGAACCGCTCGCATAGATGGTGCTGCCATGTCGGAACAGACTAGTAATACCAGCGTTTGCATTAGGGTTCCATGCAGTGGCAAGTCCGGTAGTTGCATCCAGTGCAGCAATTCTGCTTCTTGTCTGTCCGCCAATCGTTGAGAAGCCTCCTCCTGCGTAGATGGTGTTGCCATCAGCAATTATGGCGAGCACTCCAGTATTTGAGTTCACGTTCCATGCAGCGAGTGATCCTGTGGTGGCGTCCACCGCCGCGATCCCGATTCTTGTCTGTCCGCCCATCATTCCAAAGTTTCCGCCTGCATACACGATGTTGCCTTCCACCGCTATTGTTCTGACTGTACTATTCGCGTTCGCATTAAATGCAGTAGGAAGTCCTGTAGTTGCATCCAGCGCCACGATCCTGTTTCTGGTTTGCCCACCGATGTTTGTAAAATCCCCTCCTGCATAAATTGTGTTACCACTAAGCGTCATCGTACTAAAGCTACTGTTTGAATTCGGATTCCATGTAGTGGCGAGGGCTGTCGTTGCGTCCAGTGCCGCAATTCTGTTTCTCGGTTGTCCGCCCATTTGCGTGAAGCTTCCTGCCACATACAGTGTATTGCCGTCAGCAACCATCGTTGTTATTACCCCGCCGGAAGGAGGATTCCAGGGAGTGAGCGCGTTTGTAACTATATCAAAAGCCGCCGCGTAGTTCCTTGATTCACCTCCGATGGAAGTGAAAGTTCCGCCAACATAAACGGTGGTTCCGTCTGTGGCAATCGTAGCGGCGGGATTGGATATACTCGGATTCCAACTGGTGGCCAGCCCGGTGACGGCATCCACCGCTGCAAGTCTGCTCCTTTCCTGTCCTCCGATAGTGCTGAAGCTCCCACTCAGGTAGATGATACCGCCGCTTACTTTCAAAGAAGTAACACTGCCGGTTGAATTAGGGTTCCAGGATGTAGCTAAACCGGTAGTAAGATCGAGTGCAGCAATGGTGTTTCTTGACTGGCCTCCGATCGTTGTAAATGTTCCGGCAGCATATAAGGTATTCCCGTCTATTTCCAACGCGGTCACATTATTATTGGAAGCAAAATCAAGAGATGTAGGCAGACCTGTTGTAGCATCAAGTGCGGCCACCCCGCGCCTGGCTTGCCCCCCAACAGTGGTGAAACTTCCTGCTATATACACCGTGGTGCCACTTATCCCGATCGAGGACACAGTGTTGTTTGCATTAGGGTTCCATGACGTGGTCAGTCCTGTAGATGCATCCAGCGCTGCGATCCTGTTTCTTGGCTGACCTGCGATCGTTGTAAAGAGACCGCCAACATACACCGTGTTTCCGTCCACGATGATCATATTAACAGAGTTGTTTGTCGAGGGGTTCCAGCTTGTCGCCAGACCCGAAGTCGCATCCAGCGCCGCAATCCTGTTCCTCGTCAGACCTCCTATATTAGTAAAAGTACCACCAGCATACACAGTATTGCCATCAACAAAGATCGTGTTAACAGCATTATTTGCCCCTGGATTCCACGGATGCAGACTACCGTCGGCATTGATCCGTGCAATACGGTTTCTGGCCTGTGTGCCCACGCGGGTAAAGGTGCCACCGATATACCAGCCTCCACTACCATCCGGTACAGCTATGTTCACCTGGCTGTTCGCCCTGGCAAATGCCGGGTCCTGCACACCGGCGCTATTGATCGCTGCTCCGTACGGCACGTTCGGACCTATATAATCAAAGTTTCCCCCAATGAAGACCTTGTCGCCATTTGACACAACAGCTGATACGGGGCCATTCGGTACATAAAAATCACTTACGAGCGTCTGGGAAAAAATATAAAGCGTAGAAAATAAAGAAAGCACCAGTAATGCAAAGGCTTTACGCATAGGAAAAATTTGGAACCAGGTCGGTGGTTAAAAGAAGTTGGTTTAAACAGAATCGGCAAACAAAATAGTGAAAAAAACGTATTTATTGGATTTATAATGGGTATAAGTTTTTATTTGAAAGAATTACGTCACTTCATCCAGCAGAAATACCTTTCAGCACAAAGGTCTCTGTCCTGTATATATGAAAAAGGCAGTGAAAAACATGAAGACGCAGCCAGCATTATATCTTCATCAGAAACAAACCCTCTCGGCCACAATCGGAATCATCACATCCATTCACTGAAAAAGGTGTTCCTCAAAGAACACCTTTCAATATCATAAACGACCTATTCGCGTTCATTCGCGGCCCTTCGCGCTTCATTCGCGTGTCGCGGCCATTCGTGCTTCATTCGCGTTTCCTTAAGTAGTGGTCCGCCAGCGCCCTCGTAATCACTCCCGGCATCGCCTCATCTGTATTTGTCATAATAATGATCGATAAACCATCATCAACATAGCGGTCATATTGTGAACGGAAACCAACATTCGCGCCTCCGTGCATGATCAGCTTATGCCCTTTATGTTCATCCACCATCCATCCAAAAGCATAGAAGCTTTTGCTTTCTGCTTTTTCGGAGATCTTGATAACTGGGGTCCATAATAATTCCCAACTCTTCTTTGACAGAATGATCTTTTTCTCCTCCAGCACTTTGTTCCAAAGGATCATATCGCTGCTGGTGGAAAGAAAACCTCCGCTTGGACGCACGGCATACATCGCATCGGCATTGATGAGTGTATCTCCTTTATGCATGTACCCGCTGGCGCGATGAGGGATGATAGGGTAGAAGTCGGTCATAACGCTGTTCTTCATCCCCGCAGGGATAAAAAGCTTCTCTTTGATATAATCCTGCCAGGGTTTCTTACTCACCTGCGTAATGATCTCCGCCAGCATGTAATATGCAAGATTGCAGTATTGATATTTTTCACCGGTCTTGAAATCAAGCGGTAGTTTATAAGCAGATTTGATGATCACCAGGTCAGGCTGAATGATGTTGTTATTATAGGCAGGTCCTTCCCGTTTCAATCCTGAAGTGTGAGACATCAGGTGTTTCACCTGTATCGGCCGCCATGTTTCCGGCGCATCCGGAAAGAATTTATGAACAGGATCTTCAATACTGAGTTGACCATCTTCCTGCAGTTTGAGAATGGCGGTGGTAAAGAACTGTTTGCTGACAGAGCCAAGCCGGATCACAGTTTCTGAATTGACCGGTACATTGTGTTCTACATTGGCAAGACCGTAGCCTTTGTTGACAACAGCCTTACCGTTTTTTATAACGGCAAGCGAAAGACCGGTGATGCGTTGGTCTTTCATGAATTTTTGAACGATGATATCGGTGCTGTCGGTTTGAGCAAAACCAGCGATACTGATCAGCAGGAACAGGAAGAGGAACTTATTCTTCATATAAATGGTTTGGAGAAAGAAAAGAAATGAGCTTTTAGTATTGGTATTACATAATACACACGGGGCCATTCATTTTCCCTAATATACGTGATTAATTTCCGATCACTGTTTGTCTTGCTGAAATTTGTGAACGGTAATGCGCAAACCATTGTATAGCCAGATCCTCCATTTAAGTTTAATGTCGTTTAGTAAACGGCCCGGGTGCGTGGAGACACGGACCAGGAGATAAATTTAGACCGGAGTTTAGAGATGAAGTGCGTAGCGGCTTATAATTTCTTTTCGTAACCGATGCCCGGCCCTACTTTTTCAAATCCATATTTTTTCCTGAATTCCTGTTGTTGTTCCTCCGAAAGTTTAGCAAGTTTCCCTTCGCTGACAGCCTGGAACCATTCTTCCATTTTGCCAGCTGGTTGAAAGAGCATGAGCAGCCTGCCGGGACCTTCACTTGTTTTTGCAAATGTATGAGGTACTCCGCGCGGGCCGAATGCGCTGTCACCAGCTTTCATAGTGAAAGTCTCTTCTCCGATGCGGATCAGGAATTCTCCTTCGAGCACGTACCACCATTCATCCTGTTCGTAATGGTAATGCAGAGATGGGCCGCCTTTTTTGTCGCGGGTTGATTCAAATACATACAGATCGGCACTGGTATCTTTTGTTGATACTTTTGTAAAGAAAGTGTCTCCTTCCATTAGCGAAATACTTTTGCCGAACCTGTCTTTGCCGGCCCCCACAAGAAAGCCTTTTCCAGCACGACGAAAAGGATTATGATTAGCGAATGCAGCCGGCGCAGCAGCGATAGCCGCACAGCCGGTCAGAAGCCGCTTCAGGAATGAGTTGCGTTTCATAGCAGAGGTTTAAAGGTTATAGTAATACACTTAAGTTACGGATTATTCCACTCCGCACTGGTGAGGATTTCTGTTTTTGTGATGGAAGCAATATATGCCGGTACCGCAAGCAGAGGAGACAAGATTAATTTTTAAGGTGGTGTAATGCTGGGTTTATCAGTGCCTGTGGCGTTCTATATCATTTTGCGATCACCCACCTGTTCAGCATATTCCCTTTCGTTTCAATCTCTGTCTTGTAAAAAGGAATATTGATCCAATACGCTGACCTTTCACGAACTTTTGAGCGATGATATCTGTAAACAAACTGGCCTGTTCGCCTTAGCGAAACGAGGGAGAACCTTACGCCGCCAGTAGCAATGAAAGCGTGTTGAGGCATTTAGATAATTGGGTATCTTTAAAGACAAGTCATGCATGCCACATATTAACCAGGCAACAAATAAGCGATCAACGGAACTATGACCATCAAAACTCAGATCAAAAACTATATCGACAGTCAGGACGATCAGAAACGTGCTGATCTGCTAGCATTGCATAGCCAGGTTCTTCGAATTATTCCCGAAGGCAAACTATGGTTTTTAGACGGTAAAGATGATAAAGGAAAAATCGTTTCCAATCCCAACATCGGCTATGGGCAATACACGATTCATTACAAAGACGGGTCAACAAAAGAATTCTATCAGATAGGGTTAAGCGCCAACACATCCGGTATTTCAGTCTATATCATGGGGCTTGCAGACAAAAAATACTTGTCTGAGCATTTCGGTACGACCATTGGCAAGGCTACAGTAACCGGTTATTGCATTAAATTCAAGTCGCTAAAAGATATAAAGATCGATGTTCTTGAAGAAGCGATACGGTACGGGGTGAATCAGACTGACAGGGTGTAGTATGTATGATCGAATATTTCCTCCTTCCACGATTTCAATTCAAGGTCGTTTAGTTTAGCAGCCCTGGTGCGTGCCTTACTGCACGTCAACTTAAGGTTTGCCTGGCGTAGAAGTAGCGCGGCGGACGCGGCGATACGCAACGTAAACAGCCATAGAACATCCTGTATTTCGCCGTGCTCCCGCGAATCGCCGCATTCGCCGCATTACTTCGGGGCTGCTAACGTGCTGATGTCTTTGGGCAGGCTCTTTAAAGTAAAACTATTGTTTCGCCAAATGATCGGAGATGTAACAGATCGTTTACCTGCTTCTGACGTTAATAACACGTGATCCTCTTTGTTTCGGCGGTCATTAAAAGTATTGATAATATCTAGTTTTAATGTATCCCCCCGGTAGTATTAAACGCAAAAAAGCTCCGAATTTCTTCGAAGCTTTTTGCGGACCGGACGGGACTCGAACCCGCGACCTCCGCCGTGACAGGGCGGCATTCTAACCAACTGAACTACCGATCCGTACCCGTTGTTTTGGGAGTGCGAAGATAAGGGCGCGATTCTTTCCCGCCAAAAAAAGTTCAAAGATTTTTTAAAAAAACCTGGAGACATAGTCCCTTAAACACCAGTTGATTGACAAGAATTAATATGTGATCCGGTCATCACGTTTTTAAGTTAAAACGCACTATCCATCACTGCAGCAAATGAGAAGAGATCGTCCCGGGGCTGTCCGTCGTGTAGAACCTTTAATGCCGGCTTCCAGCCCACGAACGTAGCGCGTCCGGAGATATAGGATGGGAGGGGGCTGGTGCCCGATAAAAAGTCAGGATTGCCGGATCTGATATACAATTTGGGTGATCTGAAATGATTCTGTTCTTTTGTAGCTACCCTGCATATCACTAAAAAAATGTCGATGAAAAAAGCCCGGTTCTTTTTGATGTTCCTCCTGGTTGCACAGCTAAGCTACGGTCAGTATTTTACCCTGACTCCCGATGGATTTGCTTCGGACAGTAAAGCCGACTATGTCGTGATCGATTTTCCCGGCGTTACCAAAAATGATCTTTACAGGAACGTATTGAACGCCATCAATACGCTCTACTCCAATCCACAAGATGGCCTGAGTGTCGTTGCCGGCGAAAGTATAACGCTGAGTGCATACCAACGAAAAGCGATCAAGGCCAGTGCTGGAATAATGACATACGACTATGATGTTGACTATACCCTGTCCTTCCTGTTCAAAGACGGCAAGATCCGGGTAAACAGTCCAACCTTTGAGGCCTCGATGAAAAATTACAACGGCACCTGGGCTAAGCTGAACGTTTCCCGCGCTTACTTTAAGAAGAATGGGGATGTTAAATCAGAAAAGCATGTGGATGGCGTCAATAAATTTTTCAATGGGCTTATAAAAAGTATCCTGGATAAATCGGGCAAGATCGATAACTGGTAGATCAGTTTTTCTTCGTCGAATGTTGCCTTCCTGGCGGGTATTTAGGTTAGGATAGAAGGATATATTATCCATCACCCGGACTTGATCCATAGCTGCCAGATTCCTGAGGCTGCGGCGTATACGTCTGTTCGCAAAAGACGCCGCGAACACCGCTATGGAAAGCATTGTATTTCGCCGGGCTCGCGGCACATGGCGACGGATCATTAACAAAGGTTGGGGGATGGTCTACAAAATGGCTTGGGTTGAAATGTTCGGGATGAGCATCGCTCGCATAAATATCTGCCGGCCCTTCCACCGTATCTAAGCGGAGAAGGGAACCGACGCCAGTCGCTCAAAAGATTTATCGCCCTCAGCGTGTCAGCTTGTCACCATTTTTCACTGCCTAAAACCCCGTCAAACTTTGGACGGCCAAAGGACGACCAAGAGACGAACTAACGACGACTAACAAGCATTTTAAAAACACGCGAAGTTTGACCTTGAATGATTATCATCAGTCAACACATCAGCTGGCTTCGCGTGCCAGAATGTCGTATCTAAGGAGCATATATGGCTTCAAGGCGTGCTCACCTTTTTTGTGCCCGATCAGACAGCGATCGCTTAAAAACTTGGGACCGAAGCAAAAGCAAAAACTTTAAACTTTTAAACCATTAAACATTTCACTAGCGTTTTGATATTAGTCAAACATATTCAATTGATTAGAA
>NZ_JAKLTR010000001.1 GCF_022012415.1 Terrimonas ginsenosidimutans | reverse complement strand
CTAAAAATGGATACGGTTGTAGTTTAGGGTGTTAAAATCTTGAAAACAGCTCCATGAATTCCTGGCGGCGGTTTCTTGAAATATTTATAGTTGCATCATTGTCCATTACGATATAGCCGCCATCACCACGGACGAATTTTTTGATCCTGTTGATATTGATCAGAAAGGAACTGTGTACACGATAGAAATCCGGACCGCTTAAAGCTTCGTCAATTTCTTTCAGCACTTTCGATACAAGGATCTTTTTCCCACCAGACAACACAACATGAGTGTAATTGCTCTCTGCTTCACAGTAAACAATGTCCTGGGTTGACACAAATACAAGACCATCACCCGTGGTCAGCGCGATCCGTTGAGGAGTCGGTTTTGCCGGCTGATGAATGTTCTGCAGCAACAGGTCGAATTGCTCGCGCGTTGGCACGTTTTTTCTTTCTTCGATGCGCTCGATCGTTGCCTTAAGATCATCCGGATCAACAGGCTTGAGCAAATAGTTCAACGCGGCATATTTGAATGCCTTGATCGCAAACTGATCGTAGGCTGTACAAAAAACTACATCAAAAAAGAGTTTATCAAATTGCTCCAGCATATCGAAGCCATTCATCTTGGGCATTTCAATATCCAGAAAAACAACATCGGGCCTGGTGGCATTAATGGCAGCGATGCCTTCTTCGGCAGAGCTGCACATGCCAACGATCTCCACCTGCGGGCAATACGTTTTCAATAACCACTCCATCATTTCAAGAGCGTTTTTTTCGTCGTCTACCAAAATACATTTTATCATACTAATCAGTTTTTACCCGTCTATAGGGATTTTAAGGATTACTTTTGTGCCGGCAGGTTCACCATCGCTTGCTATCAGATCAAGCACTTCGACGGAAGCCTCTGCCTGTATTTGCTTATTCAAAAGAGCCAGCCTGTCTTCGGTCAGCTTCATTCCCAGCGATTTTTTTGTCGGTGCAGACTTACTCCTTAACTCCTTTGCTTTTTCACGGCCAACACCATTGTCTTCGATCGAACATTCCAGCAGGCAATTACTTTCACGGCTGATATGAATGGTCAGATGTCCTGCCGTTTCCTTATGCAGCAGTCCATGCCAGATGGCGTTCTCTACATACGGCTGGATGATCAGCGGCGGTACATAAATGCTGTCTGACTGAACCCCTTCTCCCAGTGTGATCTTGTAAGAGAACTTCTTATCGAAACGGATGCTCTCCATTTCGATATACAAGCGGAGTGCTTCCATTTCATTCGAGAGCGTGACCGATTTGCTGTTTGAATTGTCAAGGATCAGCCGGATCAGTTTTGCAAACCGCGTAAGGTAAAGCGAAGCTGTTGCCTGATCGCTTTTTACAATGTACCTGTTGATCGAGTTGAGACAGTTAAAAATGAAATGTGGATTCATTTGTGCCCTTAGTGCCTGCATTTCCACATCGGCCATTTTCTTCTGCGTGTCCATCAATATCGCTTCTGCTTTCGCCCGTTCCGCTTCTGCTTTTGCTTTAACTATTTTATTTGCACACAAGGACGCAATTGTTGTGAGGATCGACAAATGCTTTTGAGTAAAGAACCCTTTTTTTGAGTGTTCGCAGTCTATTACGCCTAAAACGCGACCGTTCGAGATGATCGGGACGGTGATCTCGGAAAACCGGCGTTCGTCATCTACAATATAACGCGGGTCTTTTGTCGTATCTGGGATGAGCTCGGCTTTGCCGCTTGCCGCAACAGAACCGGTAATACCTTTACCCAGCGGGATCTCCATGGGTTCTTTTATTTCAAAAGAAGCAGGGCTTTTGGGGCCATGCGCTGCCCGCTGGATAAGGACCTTCCGTTCGTGATCCAGCAGATAGATCACACAATCTTCAAAATGAAGACGACCGATGCAGTTCTTCGCCACATCCCAAAGAATCGCTTTAACGGAGTTAGTTTCATAAATGCTCGCTGCAAAATAATTGATGGCCTGTTCTGCCTCCAGCTCCTCCTGCTTTTCCTGGATCTTCTTATTCCTGTTCCGCACAACCATCCAGATAATGCTTGCCGCGGCGATGACAAGTACGCTGATAAACCACCACGCCATCCAGTACGGCGATTTTATTTCAAAGAGGAACGAGTTCTTTGCGTCCACCCAATCCACCCGGTTGAGACTTGCCTGAACCTTCAGCCTGTAATTCCCCGGCGGCAATGATGTGAACCTGACGACATTGTTATTGCCAAGATATTTCCAGTCCTTATCAAATCCTTCCAGTTGATACCGATAAGTGACTTTCTCCGCATTGTTGAAATATGCTACGGCAAATTCGACTTCCATCGACCGATCAGTATAAGGGATCGAAACTTCATTAGCGAAGGAGTAGATCAGCGAATCCTTATTCCCGATCGATGCCTGGTTAATGTATACCTGGAAAGATTCTGCTGGGGGTGTGAACGTATCCGGGTTCCAGTAATTGATGCCGTTCACTCCGCCGAAATACAACACACCCTGCCGGTCACGGAACCAACTGTTTCCATTAAAACCATAGCCCTGTACGTTATCTGAGTAGTCAAACAGATTAAGTTTGAACGTTGCCGGGTCATATCGATAGATCCCGTTTTGCGAGCTGGCCCAGATCACCTCATGATCATCCTGGTAGATCGTATAAAGATTGACATGATCAAATACATTCGTTTCCTTTTCGATCACAATTTTACCCTGATGATATCTCGCTGTATATAATCCCTGTTCACAGGAAAACAACAACCGGTCATTTGACGTCATAAATGAGCTGGTAATGATCTGTGCAGATGCGTCAGGGAATAGCGATTTTTGGAGATAGCGATAATTTGAATCGAGACAATGCAATCCACGGTTAGTAGTGATCCAGATGATCCCATCTTTGCCCTGATGCGCAAAGTTGGGATTTTCAAAAGTGATCATTGCCAGAGGCAATTGGACCAGCTGATAGGTTTTTGCACTGATGACATATATTCCCCTTCTCCCCATCACGATACCATCGCCATTGTTCAATTTTGCAATATCATCGATAAAGTCAGTTTCGCTTAAGGTCTTTACACTGTCTGATGCATACACGGGCCTGCGGTATTTCCGCGTAGCGGGATCATAGATCCACATGCCCTTGTCAGTAGGGCCGAGAATGATATTCTTTCCATCATACATCAGTCCTCTTACCGAAGGATGATTTAGTTTATCATTTCTATCCTGGGACGGGAGGAAGAATTCCAGGTCACGCCTGTTTGCCTTCCATGACACAAATCCGTTGCCGGTAGCGAGCCAAAGATTGCCTTTTTCATCCTCTTCAATTTTGCGGATATTATCGATACCTGCAGGAAGCTCATCGTTTAGCTGCCGGATGCGCGCAAGACCAATAGGAGAATTTTTGATGGCAAAACGGGCAACACCATCGATCGTTGCCATCCATGCATAGCCGTCATTGTCAAGATAAAGATGGTTAACGTAATCGCTGGTTCCAACCTTCCGGCCATTAAGGAAAAAGTGCGGGTGGCAGAACTCTTTGGTTTTGTTGTTGTACTCGTAGATGCCTTCCCTTGATGCGATCAGAAAGCGGTTAGGTATAAACTCGACCATGCTTCTTACAGAGAAGAACGCGAAGCCCGGTTTTTTTAACGCGGCAGGTAATTCGATCACATGCTCTGTTTTCTCCTTAAAATTGACCCAGTAAGTTTTATTGTCCCAGCTGCTGACGGCAATACTGTCTCTGCTTACCGGGTAAAGACGGTTAAAGTCCAGCGAAGGAATACTGTCGATCTCTGTTGAATGAATATCATAGCGTACAATATGATGCCCACTCTGGTAAAACAGCAGGTCATCGTGCAATACAGAAAGAGGCAGGGCAAAGATCGCGGGCATCGGAAGTTTATTCACCCATGGTTTGAACAAGCCCGCTGCTGCATCATATTTGAAAATGCCTTTACTCGTTAAGAGTACGATGGTTTTATCGTTCAATTGAAAGACGGGGCCCGAAATGATCGATGAGTCGGGAGAAGAGAGATACACCTGCCTGAAGTCGCCGTTCTCTTCCGAAAAAAGATAGATCTTATTAGACCCGGTTACCCAGATATGCCCCGCTTCGTCACACAGCAGGTTATCCAGCAATTGTCCCTGCTTGAATGTAACCGTACGTTTTCCGTCAAACCGCTGTACCTGCCGTCGGTATAAGACCCAAAGACATCCTTTTTTATCGCGCGAAACGGAAGAGATGGTACCGGGTTGAATACCGGAAGTGTAGTCAAATAATTGAAGATGATAGTCCGGCAATTGTGCGCAGGCCGTACCAGCCATTGTGACCAATACGATCGCGAAAAGCAACTGCCTTATTGAAAATGCTTTTTTCAAGGAAGGTTATTAGTTCAAATTACAGATAAACGCGGTAAGGTCAATGGTTAATGGTCGTACAGGAATGAAATTTAAGAAGATAGGGAGGATGGTGGCGGAATTTCGAGTGAATGGCCGGAATGGGTTAGTGGAATGTGGGAAATTCCGTTTCAAGCGTTGGCCCAGGTTCCTGCAATTCACCCCGGATCTTCTTCTTCCTTATATTGAAAACTCACCTGGCCGTCAGGCATTCCCTGCCTGGATGCGATCAGACAAGAGAGCAGGTGGTTGCCATAAGCCGATCTGTGTGGTCTGCCGGAACCTGAATCAATAAAAAAAGCGGCACCTTCCGGTACCGCTTCTTTTTATTGATTCAGCTATCTGATTAAACAGCTGCGCCCATTTTCTTACTTTGTTTCAGCCTTTCATTTTCGTCCAGGATCACTTTACGCATCCGGATGAAGTTCGGCGTTACCTCGATGCACTCGTCCTGCTGGATATACTCCATGCATTCTTCCAGCGTCATCAACGTTTTTGGAGCGATACGTGTAGCGTCATCACTACCGCTTGCACGGTGGTTCGTCAGCTTTTTACCTTCCGTCGCGTTTACTACGAGATCGCCTGGTTTAATGTTTTCTGCAATGATCTGTCCTACATAAACATCTTCACCCGGGTCTACGAAGAAGGTTCCGCGGTCCTGCAGTTTATCGATAGAGTAACCGGTAGTTTTTTCCGTATTCTTTGACAGCAAAACACCGTTGTTACGTCCGGGGATTGGCCCTTTCCATGGCTTGTATTCGCTGAAACGGTGAGCCATTACAGCTTCGCCGGTTGTAGCAGTCAGCATTTGCGTACGCAGACCGATCAGACCACGTGAAGGGATGTCAAACTCCAGGTGTTGCATTTCACCTTTTGTTTCCATGATCAGCATTTCACCTTTACGGCGAGTAACAAGATCGATCACCTTACTTGCAAACTCCTGAGGTACGTCGACCACCAGGTTCTCGTACGGCTCACATTTTTTACCATCGATATCTTTCACGATAACCTGAGGCTGACCAACAGTCAACTCATATCCTTCACGACGCATTGTTTCGATCAGGATACCGAGGTGAAGGATACCACGACCATAAACGATCAGGCTATCACCATCAGGGCTATCCGTAACCCGCAATGCGAGGTTCTTTTCAGTTTCTTTTGCCAAACGGTCACGCAGGTGACGGCTTGTAACGAATTTTCCGTCTTTACCGAAGAATGGAGAGTTGTTAACAGAGAACAACATGTTCATCGTTGGCTCATCCACGCTGATCACCGGTAATGCTTCAGGGTTTTCAGAATCAGCGATGGTATCACCGATGTTGAAATCTTCAATACCTACCACAGCGCAAAGGTCACCAGCGAAAACTTCTGTAGCTTTTTTCTTACCCATTCCTTCGAACACATAAAGCTCACGCACTTTGGTCTTTTTAATAGTGCCGTTAGCCTGCATCAACACCACGTTCTGACCTTCTCTGATTGAACCGCGGCTAACTTTTCCGATAGCGATACGGCCAAGGAACGATGAGTAATCCAGTGAAGTGATCTGCATCTGCACCGGACCTTCATTTACTTTTGGTGGTGGAACATATTTAAGAATACCATCCAGCAAAGGATTGATATTGTCGATCTGAGTGAGTGAATCATTGAACCAGCCGTTCTTACCGCTTCCGTAGAAGGTAGGGAAGTCAAGCTGATCTTCAGATGCGTCGAGGTTGAAGAACAGTTCGAAAACCGCGTCATGCACTTCGTCAGGGCGGCAGTTAGGTTTATCTACCTTATTAATTACAACGATCGGCTTCAGGTTCAGCGACAACGCTTTCTGAAGTACGAAACGGGTTTGAGGCATTGGCCCTTCGAAGGCGTCAACCAAAAGGATCACACCATCAGCCATTTTCAATACCCTTTCCACTTCACCACCGAAGTCGGCGTGACCTGGAGTATCGATTACATTGATTTTTACGCCTTTATAAGTTACCGCCGCATTCTTACTGAAGATAGTGATCCCGCGTTCTCTTTCGAGATCGTTGCTATCCATGATCAATTCACCGGTTTCCTGGTTGTCCCGGAATACCTTGGTAGCGTGTAAGATTTTGTCCACCAGCGTCGTTTTACCGTGGTCAACGTGCGCGATGATGGCGATGTTTCTGATTTCCATTGTTTTACGTTTTGGGCAAAAGCCCATTTTTTTGAAGGTGCAAAGGTACGCTAATTTAGTCGGCGGGGCAAGAAGTGAGGGACATTTAACTTGAAGATAGCTTTAGGTGCCAATTGTCCGTTGACAGTTGACCGCGTTTTTCAACGAGATCTCGTTTAGTGTCTCAGAACTACCGGACAACGGACAACGGATAACGGGTAACGAATTAATGTATTCTTAAACCTCAATCCAGCCATATTTATATTAGCTTTATCAAAACCAATTATATGAAATTCGCCAAATGGCTGGGTCTCATTCTCTTGATACTGATCGTTGTATACTTTCTCGGACCGCGTCCAAAGCCTCCCGTGTATGATCCGTCATTGCCAGCTGTGCCCGAAACGGCTATGCTAACCCAATACGTGTCAGCCGGCGAATCACATCATAAAATAAAGCCCGATAACGAAGCCCGGATCATCTGGGCTAACGACTCAGTACGGCAGGCAACGGAATATTCAGTGGTTTACCTGCACGGGTTTTCAGCCAGCCAGGAAGAGGGAGATCCCGTTCACCAATTCTTTGCTTCAAGGTTCGGCTGTAACCTGTACCTGGCGAGACTGGCAGAACATGGAATTGATACAACGGAACCGCTTGCGGCAATGACAGCTGATAAACTCTGGAACTCCGCCAAAGAAGCTTATGCGATCGGAAAAAAGCTGGGGAAGAAAGTGATCCTCATGGGAACGTCCACCGGCGGCACACTTGCGCTCAAACTCGCGGCCGAATATCCTGAGATCGCAGGACTGATCCTCCTGTCACCCAATATCGCGATCAATGACCCGCTCGCCTGGGTTGCCAATAATCACTGGGGATTAACCGTTGCGCGAATGGTAAAAGGGAAGTACAATGAGGATCATGATACAGCTCTGCTGAATACCCGCTACTGGAATTCAAAATACAGGATGGAAGCCGTTTCTGAATTACAGGAATTGCTGGAAACAACAATGAAAGCTTCACTGTTTGAAAAGATCAAACAGCCTGCGCTGCTTCTTTATTATTATAAGGACGAAGATCACCAGGATCCAACGGTAAAAGTTTCTGCGATGCAGAGAATGTTCCGGCAGCTTGGAACACCCGATAGCCTGAAAAGAGAAGCCGCTCTGCCGAATACACAAGCTCATGTGATCGGGTCCTATATTAAATCGAAAGATGTGGATGGGGTGAAGAAGGAGTGTATCTTATTTGGAGAGAATATTTTGCATTTACAGTAATTCTTATTCCGCACTGAGAAGTATCGCAAAGTCCGCAAAGAAAACGCAAAGGGCGCAACGAAATCTTGAGATAAACGTTGCGCCCTTTGCGTTTTCTTTGCGGACTTTGCGTACTTACTTACCCTCTATAAAACATAGAACTTGTTGTTCTCCTTCACTTCAAGTATCTCCTGGTCACGCAACATCTGTGTGAGGTTCTTT
This sequence comes from Terrimonas ginsenosidimutans, assembly GCF_022012415.1. Taxonomy (GTDB): domain Bacteria; phylum Bacteroidota; class Bacteroidia; order Chitinophagales; family Chitinophagaceae; genus Terrimonas_A; species Terrimonas_A ginsenosidimutans. The sequence goes on along the minus strand of NZ_JAKLTR010000001.1, from coordinate 655,593 downwards.
TCAATATTTCTTGCAATGGTTGTTACCGGCGTATCCGTTGGTTTATTCTCAAACGGATCCTGCAGGTGGATCGCCATTTTTTCTATCAACAGGAACGATGTCGCAATGGCCACAACAACGGGTACTTCAAAAATTCCGAAATACTGGATCACCGCAAAAGGAAGGAATGCTATAAACAACAGCATAGAAAAATGAATATACATGCTGTATGTAACCGGGAAGACCGTATTCTTGATCCGCTCACATTTTCCCATTGCATCACAAAGGCGGGTTAATGTTCTGTCCATTTCCACTTGCTGAAAACGGTTGATCCAACCCTGCTCAAGGCCAACCCGCAGATCGCGTGCATGCAATTCAAGCAATGCACCAGGTACGTGATCATAGTGACGGATAAAATCCATCTCCTGTCGTGTAAGATATTTATCCAATCCGCGTGTGGCGTTTTGCCCGCGAAGCATTTGTCCAAGACTGTAGTTCCAGGCAATCTGGCGACGGATCATCCGCTCCCGGTATTGCTGCACTTCATCTCCTTCGAACACAACTTCAGTAAAGCAGAGTACCTGCCTGGAAAGTGTTCTGGAATCGTTTACAATACCACCCCAGATATGCCTGGCTTCCCACCAGCGATCATAAGCCTGGTTACTCCGGAAACCGAGCAACAGCGAGATAACCGTCCCCATAATAGTTGGGATCGCAATAGGAATGGAGATCCTCGTGACATGGAAGTTCTCATAGATGATCGTAATGATCACCGAGTAAAGGGTAATAAGTATTAATTCCGTTCTGATTTTCCCCATGATATAGGAAAACGGAATATTCTTTTTTAACAGCATAAGCCTTTCGGATTTGTAATTAATTGATCAGCACTGCAACAGCTTCTGCAAGTGGTGCTGCACTGTGAACCACCGTTCTTCTTCTCGCCAATTCTGTGATCACAGGAATGCCACTTTTCTTAAACAGTTTAACAGGGTTAACACTTTGCGAGGTAACCGGGTTGAACACGAAATGATCTGGACAAACAATCATATCAATATCATTTGCGTCGATAAAATTTCTGAACAATGGCACAGTTGAACCATACAAATGACGGACATGGATATTCTGCACTACGCGTGCATTAGAGGTTTTAATACGCTTACATGCGTTGCGGAATTCATCCGTCAGCAAATGCGCATAAGGTACCCGCGTACCGTTGCCTAACCGGTCAGGCGCATTTATGTTCATATCAAATGCATGAAACAGTATAATGTTAGCAGTTTGATCATCCAATGCAGCCACCGCTCTTTCCACCAGGTTAAGTGATTCAATGCTGAAATCAGTTGGGATCAGTACATTTCTCATTTTCGTTGTTTTAATAATGAAGGAAATAAACAGATCACAAAGTTGCAACACAGACATTACAGACGTCTAATAATTGAATTAAGGGATATTAAAATGTAGATAAGAAAGAAATTAGAGAGAGTGATAAGTTGCTGGTTTCTTATGCTTAGTTCTTAGATGTTTTTAATAATACGCAAATCCACTATCGTAGGATCATCGTGTTCTTACTAATAAAAACAGAGTGATCAGGCCTTTGCAAGTGGAAGCAATACAGTCACTTCTGTCCCTCTTCCTTCTTCGGAGGCAACCTTGATATTACCATCATGCTGCCTTATAATATTCATTGATAAGGGCAAGCCAACACCATACCCTTTGAACGAACTTGTGTTGGATGCACGGAAGAATGGTACGAACACATGTTTGATGTCATCATGCGGAATACCGATGCCTATATCGGATATTTTTATCACGCCCTGGTCACCAGGGCAGGTCAGCTTTACTTCTACCGGCTGATTGTTGGAATATTTGCATGCATTAAGAATGATATTACTGATGGCAAGTTTCAATAACTGCAAATTACCGTTTACCAAAAGCCGGTTCTCATCCATTGGCATATCCTGGAGCACCAGCCTGATATGGTTTTCAGGGTCGATCCTGTCGATCGTTCCTTTTATATCGAACAATAATTCGTCGAGGCGTACAGGAACATATCCTTCCCTGTTCTTATTAAAACCAGATTGTGCAAGGCTCAGCAGTGCAGTCGTTAGCGTCTCAAGTCTTTCTGCTTCACGCAGGATCACTTCCAGCGACTGCCGGTAATCTTCCGCCTTCCTTTCTTTTGAAAGAGTGATATCAGCTTCACCGATTATCGCGGTAAGCGGGGTCTTCAACTCATGTGACGCATTACTTACAAAGTTATTCTGGATCTCGAAAGACGTTTCAAGCCTGTCCAGCATGCGGTTAAATGTCTTGGTCAGCTCCGCGATCTCATCTTTGCCCCGCCCCTTTTGTTCTTCCAGCCGCATGGAAAGATTTTCAACCCCAATACTTTTAACTCTCGCAATAATATCCCGGAATGGTTTAAATGCTTTCCTGGAGAAGAAAAAGCTGACGGTGAATACCAGGATCACTTTACCCACAAGGGCTATAAGCAGGATGCGTTTAAGGTTTTTCAATGCCTGCAAACCGTACAGGTTTACGGCAGACTTAACCATCACATACTTTTCATTTCCAACAGCTAATCCCCGCCCTGCATAATACACATCATCTTTCTTATAGAAAACAGTGGTATCTGTTTGAATAGCTTCGTTATAAAAGGCGTTTGGCAGAGCCAGGCCATCAGGGATCCTGAAGCTGTCTTTCCGGTGATTTGCCACAACCAGGTATTCGCGTTCATTAGGCAGCACTTCCAGATACTGCTGACGCAACTCTGTGTAGGCTGCGGAAGAAGTGGTGTCTTTCTCGAAATGGATTTTTGCAGCGACGATCACGCGCAACTCCAGTCTTTTTTTGAAGTCGTTGGAGGTGTCACGTGTGGCCACATAATAAATAATAGCGTTCAACAGCAGGATCACTGCTGCGGCAAGCACCGTAAAAAGAATGGCTGTCTGAGTCTGTATTTTCATACTGAAGGTTCCTTCATCACGTAACCCATGCCGATCACGGTTTGGATCAGTTTAACGGGTCCGGCTTTGTCGATTTTCTTTCTGAGATAATTCACATATACATCCACCACGTTTGTTCCCATATTGAAATCAATACCCCATACATTTTCCAGCATATCAAGCCTGGACACAACGCGGCCTTTGTTGCGCAGCAGGTACTCGAGTAAGCGGTATTCTGTTGAGGTGAGAGTAATATCCTGGCCGCCGCGTTGAACGGTTTTGGCAGTAAGGTTCATTTCCAGATCAGAAAGCTTCAATATTTCCACCGGATCAGATGGCAAGCCGCGTCTTGACAATGACCGGAGCCTCGCGGAAAGTTCGCGGAATTTGAATGGCTTCGTAATATAATCGTCTGCACCCGCATCGAGCCCGGTTACAACATTTTCTGTTGTACCAAGCGCCGTCAGCATCAGCACGGGCGTATGATTCTTTTGCTGGCGCAATTGTTTGCAAAGCTCGATCCCGTTCAACCCGGGAAGCATCACGTCCAGTATGATAATATTAAAAGGGTGATCGGTTGCCATCTGCAGGCCGATCTTTCCATCCGGAGCGATCGTCACTGTATAGCCCTCTTCTGTAAGTCCTTTATTTAACATCGTAGCAACCGCAGGTTCATCTTCTACAAGTAATATGTTCATACGTAGGGTGGTTTTGGGTAAAAGTATAACTGAATAACGGGCCGATAAGCGGAAGGTTAAACATATAACAGCGGTTTGGTCAAAAACCCTTTTCTCCAGTACATAAACTATCCCTAATTACATGATTATCAGTCGGCCCCATGAAATTAGAGAAAAATTAGAGAGTAATTAAATCTTATTAAGAGATCGATCCCTGCCGATTTTGCTTGAGCCCTCCAGAACTGACCAACCAGCCAGCCTATGCAAAACTGCTTGCCAAAGCCCTATTTTGCTGTACACATACGGAATTGCAGCCGGGAAGGATTGAATAACGGGCCGCCCCTTACTTTGCGCCATACTGACATTGTCACACCCCGTTGTTCCGACTTCCCCTGTTCAACCCTTATTCGAAATTCGGGCTGCAAAAACCGGGCATATGATGCGACTGGGTTTCTCAGGCGTTTCCAGTTCAGCGCCGTAATGACACGAGCTGCGGGAGATGTATCTGGCCAGCCTTTGTAAATGTGTAGAAACGCGGATCGCTTTCTAACAGGCATATATTGCCGGCATATCTGCGGTGCTTCATCTGTGTTCATCTGCGGAAGCCCTTGCGCCAGCCTTCAATCTACGTTGCGAACGCCAACCAGTATTCAAACATTAGGATTTCCTAATACAGGCAATATATTTCCGGTCACACAGTTATATAAAAGTTAAGAGAGTTTAAAAAATCCATATCCGGTGAATTTATCTGTTAGTGGTATCGGTGATTTTATATTTAATGGCTAATTTTAATACAGCTTTCATCCGACCACCATCCGGATCCGTTCACTAAAATTGTTTTCTCATGTATTCTTCTTCGAGATGGTCACGCCGTAACTTACTTAAAGCATTTGGAATTACAGTTGGTGGCAGCTTTTTCCCTTTTTCACTCTGGGGAAAAACAGAAACCGGTGAAAGGCTTATCCTGCCGGATAACCCTTTGCATAAGCCACTCGCTAAACCAGTAACAGCGATCACGCTTGGCGCGGGAGCCCGTGGAAATGTGTATGGTGACTATTCTGTCGAATACCCGGAGCAGCTGGATATTGTGGGTGTTGCCGAACCCATTCCCCTTCGTAATGAACGATACGCAAAAAAACATAAGATCGCTGATGCAAACCGGTTCAAGACCTGGGAAGATGTTTTCAAGAAACCAAAGTTTGCCGATGCGGTGATAATTTCCACTCCTGACCAGTTGCACTACGGACCATGTATGGCCGCTCTGAAAATGGGCTATCATATTCTGTTGGAAAAACCTATTTCTCCTTCAGAAAAAGAGTGCCGGGATATACTTGGCTTAGCCAAGAAAACAGGTAAAGTTGTGGCTGTTTGTCACGTGCTTCGCTATGCCCCATACTTCATCAAGCTTCGTGAATTAATGCAAAGCGGCGCGATCGGGGAGGTCATCAGTCTGCAACACCTCGAGCCGATCGAGCATACACATATGGCGCATTCTTACGTGCGCGGCAACTGGCATAATAGCAAAACGACCACGCCGATCCTTCTGGCGAAATCCTGTCACGATCTCGATATCATCAAATGGATGCTTGGCACAGAATCGCAAAGGATCCAGGCCTTCGGAGATCTGAAATGGTTCAAAAAAGAAAATGCCCCTGCGGGAAGTACGGCCCGCTGCACCGATGGATGTTCCGTCGAAAAAACATGCCCCTATTCCGCATTGAAACAATATTATCGTAAAAGACAACGTACATATGTTTTTGATCTGCCGGAAGACAAAGAAAAACAAGGTGATGCCATTATGGAGTTTCTGAAGACCAGCAATTACGGGCGTTGTGTTTACCGGATGGATAATGACCAGTGTGACCATTACACAACCAATATTCAGTTCCAGAACAACGTCACCGCCAGCTTCAGCATGGAAGCATTCACGCCCTGGGGTGGCCGACGAACCCGCGTAATGGGAAGCATGGGTTTCATCGAGGGAGATATGAGCAAGTTCACTATCTATGATTTCCGTACAGACACATCAAAAACACTGGAGAGTAAAGTGCTGGATGTGGAGAATTATAAAAATGAAGGTCATGGTGGTGGCGACTGGCGGCTGGTTGCAGATTGGGTACAGGCTGTATCACAGGAAAATCCCAGCCTGTTGACATCGACGATAGATGCCTCTATCGAAAGTCATGTAATGTGCTTTATGGCGGAAGAAAGCCGCATGAATCATAAAGTGATGGAAATAAAAATGTAACACAAAGAAGCCTTTCTAAATCTCCCCCTCCAGCAGAGACTTTAAGTCGTTTAATAAAGAAAGTTCAATTTCATAGCGGACATTATGTACGATATCGAATTGAACTTTTTTAAACAGGATTGTTAAGTCTCCCCTGAAGGGAGAGATTTAGAGGGGGACTCCCGAATCAGAACGGATATCCGATACCAATATTAAAGATCAGGTTCTGCCTTCTCCATGGGCCGCTTCCGAATTTAATTTCATCCAGCACCCACCGGTCTCCTTCCGGAAGGAATGGCTTACGCAGAGGGAACGCTACATCCAGTCGCAACACAAGGAACGATGCATCAAAGCGCAAACCAACGCCCGCATCCACAGCCAGCTCCTTCAGGAAGCTTTTGCTGAACCCTGCACCGGTTAATGAATCTTCGTGGGTCAGCCAAACGTTACCGGCATCGATGAAGATCGCTCCGTGTACAATGCTGAAAAGCTTTGTACGCAATTCTGTATTCAATTCCAGTTTCATATCACCAGGCTGGTCAGGAAGAAAACCTGTACTGATCGTATCACTTACGTAAGTACCTGGACCGACTGAGCGGCTTCTGAAACCACGCAAGCTGTTATTACCACCAGAAAAAAATTGCTTCACAAATGGTAATGACCGGGAATTGCCATAGGGCACCGAGCCACCAAGAATGATCCTGTTAGCAAGCACAGTCCATTTCGCCAGTTTTAAATAGTAACGGAAATCCGCTTCAAGCCGGATGTATTGTGAGAACTGTGCGTCAAAGATACTTTTAGGGTTGCTTTCTGAAGCACCTGTCAGAAGTCCTATAATATTTCCGGAAACGTCAGCATTACCATTGAAATAAATACCGGTTTTATAAATATTATCCTGGAGTTCGCTATAGTTATAGTTATATGTTGCGCCGAGAATAAATTGCTTTGCAATAGTTCTTCCAAGAATAGGATTTTTCGCAACGCTGTCCAGGTATTGATCTGATATGCTTGCGGGTTGTACATAAGTGATGGCGATGGGGTTGAATTTCTGTTCGTTCTTTATATCAGTTTTCCAGATATAGCCAAATGAAGCCTGGAAGGAGTTCATGGTATAAAGCTTGTTCCGGATGAGCTTTTCAAAGCCAAGTGCGATCTCTGTTCTTGGCACAAAACCGCCGGCATTATTCCATTTAATAAAAGGAACAACAAATCTTGGAATCGAGAGTGTCGACCTCAATCCATACCGGAATGTATTGTAACCGCGCAATTGTCCACCCACCTGCACCTCAAAACCTCCGGTTGCATCAATAGACAACAATTCGCCGCCATGGAAAGTGTTTCGCTTTCTCCATCCCAGCGTAATTGAAGAACCGGTAAGGTTGTTCGATTTGGTACTGCCGTTTATTTCAGCTCTTAAAGACTGACGCTGCATTGGCGTCATGTAATAATACACATTAAGTTTTGCTGAATCTCCTGGAACAGGCTCCATACGGTTTCTGACAAAACGGAATAACCCAAGGTTTACCAATCTGCTGACGGTTGCACTATGATCCGTCCGGTTGTATAATTCTCCTTTATGGAATTGAATTGCATCTTCAAAGATGCGCGGCTTATATTGCTTTTGCCTGTCAAGGACATAATAGCCGTCATAGAATATCATATCCTTTTTCGATGTATCCATGGCGTTGGCATTTGCGTTTGCATTTCCACTGCCTGTGTTTGGACGGAAAGTCGGAAAAAAGAAAATATCATTGATCGTATAAGGCTGCAATGATGTTGGCGCAATACCGGGTTTGACCTTAACTTTCAGATCAACCTGGTTATTGCCCGCCGTTGTATCCGTTTGAACGATAATAAAGTTGGGATCAAAGAAATAGTATCCTTTTTCTTTCAGTATGCCATCGATACGGATCCGCTCGCTCTTAATAGCTGCCAGGTCAAACGGATCTCCTTTTTTTAGTAAAGAGATTGAACTGTCTTCTGCAATAGCCTTCTGGATCAGGCCGGAAGTATCGAAAAAAACATTACGGTTCTTATATTGAATCCCTGTTTGAACGGTGTACTGTGCGGTGGCGGTTTTACCATCGATGGTAGTGTCGCCCTCCACCACAGCCTTGAAATACCCTGTATTTTCCAGCGTACTTTGCAATACCTGGATATTTCTTTCAACGTTGACATCACTTAGCAGAACCGGCGGTTCTCCCATTTTATTCTTTAACCACCCGCGCAGGGAAGTTTCCTTCTTTGGATTTCCGGCGAGATTGTACATAGACAGCTTGAACCGCATGCCCAGTATTTTTTTGTTCGGCTTCGGCCGCACAAGAGAATGCAGCTCACTCTCAAGTGATTTCTTTTTCTTTTTGGAGAGCTCTGTGCTGTCAATCTTAACTGTTGCACCTGTATACAATGCATCCCCTGCAGGAATCTTTTTAAGATTATTACAGGCACCGCCAATGATGGCGCAGGAAATAAGAAGATAAAAGTATTTAGCCTTTCGAAACATCATGCGTTTGGTTTATTCCGATCCTGATTCTGGTTTACGTGCCGGCGAAGTTGGTGCGGATTCCTTTTTCTGCTCACCTTCCTGACTTTGCTGCTCACGTAAGCGTTGCTGCCTGCGTCTTTCCCTTTCTTCGTCCCGTTTCTTTTTACTCTGGAATATCTGTTTGAATCTATTATAGTCGACCGTGATAATAAAACCAACGCCTGTCTCGGTTACATATCCATCGATCACACCCTGGTAATCATTATTTACGTAAGCACGAAGTTTATAGCGTCCATCCCGGCTTAATGCATAGTCAACAGCCACATTCCCGCCTATCATGGAGGAATTATTGGAAGCCTGTGGACCTTCGAGGGTAATATCACTACCGACCGTGACCGTCAGACGATCATCCAGTAAACGCTTGGATACACCGACGTTCAGATCTGTTCTGTCTTCCCTTGTTCCGCTTGTATAATCATCTGAAGATTCTATACCAAAATTGATATCCACGCCATCAACCAAGCCTTCTGCCAGACGGTTCAACTGATCTGCCATCAACGCACTCACACTTTGTTTGATGAGATTATTCGAGCCGCCGCCGCCGGAAGCAAGCGAGAATGGATTCTCCGGCACAAACCGGTTCATTAATAACAATGAAAAGACCTGTTTATTCATTTCTCCGGGTTGCTGACGCAATGTCTCAAGTTGTGTTCTTGTGAGCGTGATCACGTCTCCCTGAACACCATAGCTCCTGTTTTCCGGGAGAGTAATGTCGAAGCTGATATCCGGCTTCAGGAGCTCTCCCTGCATATTGAGGTGAACATCAAACGGAATGCGCTGAAGATAAAGGTTACGTGCGCTTTCATCATCAATAAGACCTTTTACCAGATCAAAAGGCGCAGCCTTTGATGTATAGATCGCGGTGATATCAACATTTGCAGAAGTCGGCTCTCCTTCCCAGGTGATCTTACTGCCTTTTTGAATATCAAACTTTCTTTTTAAGACGTTCAGTGAAAGTTGATAACTTCCTCCTTCCACTTCGTACACCCCCGTCATATTTATCTTTCCACTTGGGTCAATACCTGCGTTCAGATCGGCTTCTCCTCTTATGTTCAGCATGTCACCATTTGATTCGTCAATCACCAGTGAGAAGTCTGCAGCTCTGTCTACCTGTATATTAAGAGACACATCCATTCCTGTATATGTGGATGTATTGAGCGAGTCATATGCGACCATGAAGAGAGAGTCATCAACCGGCGCATCAAAATCCACAAACTCGATAATACCCTCTCTGTTTACAACACCCGGATCAGGCTGCGGTAAAACAATGGTCATTTTCGTTTTATCATTTACTGCCAGGCGGCCGTCAACCTTTGGCGCCTTATCAGTACCTGTCACTTTAAGATTGGTGTTAAAATAAAGCTGGCCATAGAAGAGTTTATTATCCTTCTTTGTACTGTTCAATGCACGGAAATCATTTGCGCGGATATCCAGATCAAATGCAAATGCTGTGTAATCTTTTGTAGTGATGGCTCCATTCAACGTCAACGGATTTCCCGCAGAATCTTTCACCTGGAACCGGTTGAAACGAAGGCCCTGCTCTGTGATCTCCAGCTTTTCATTCTCTATGTTGAAATAGTTGTTCAGCATTGCCACATTCAGACCAACCTGCTTGAAATTAAGGGCGCCGGTCACAGTTGGTTTTGTAGTAGTGCCGGCCACTTTGAATCGGCCGTCCAGATTTCCTTTTGTATCCCTCAGCATACCGCCGGAAAGGATCTCTGCGGTTTTCATTGGAAACTGCTTCAGGTCAATGACCGCATCAAAACTTGATGCCTTTGCATTAAAACTTCCGTCAATGGCCACATCATTCCCTTTTCCGCTCAGAGAGATGTTCGCCTGGTAAACGTCAGGATTATTGTTATTTACTTTTACGTCGATATTACCCAATGTGTCTTTGTGATAACTGAAATCACGAACATTCAGGTTTCCCGTAAACAAAGGCTGAGTGGTCAGGTTCTGCAGTTCCACATCCCCATTCAGTACGCCATCCATCATCATAGAATCAGACATGGCGATCTCCGTGATTGTTCCGATGCGGAAGTCTTTAAAGCTGACTTTCATCGGTGATGTGGGAGCAGGAGTGTTACTGTTAATACTCAATTGCTGACCGGTTCTGCTCAATGTAAAGTCTGTGGCATAGAAGCCTCCTGCCGATGCAACAACAATTTTGTTCTGCTGTGCCACCTGCCATGGATCATAATTAAGTAGCAGATCATTGGGGTTAAGGGAGAATAGGAGGTCTCCATTCGAAGCCTGTTCCAGTTTACCGCCGATCGCGTACCTGTCTTTTGCTTCTTTATCTTTTATTCCCAGATCAAAATCGATGATATTGTTAAGTACAGTTGCGTTCAGTACGGTACTGTCAAGCAGCAGACTGCTGCCGACCTTTATCTGTTGAGCCCCCAGCCTTACTGTTAAACCAGAATCGGCTGTATTAATGTCCATACGGAGATTCTGAATATGGTTTGCACCGATCAGGATCTCGTCAGACTTCAGCATTGCCTTTGCTTCCTGTTCAGAAGAGAACCGCGCTTCCAATGCCGTTCCTTTAATTTTTTGCAGACCCGGAACAAGCGAGCGCAGCAAGGGTTTATCCACCACATACGCGTTAAGCGTAAAATCGTAAGGCTCAGGTTTGGATGCAGGAGCTGTTTTTTCCGGACCGGACATGGCGTAGTACTTATCTATGGTCTGCATAAATACATCGCCCAGTTGAGTAAGTCGGTATTTTCCCTGCATCCGGGCATTTACAATATCACTGTTGAACTGCACATAGTTTCCTCCTTCTGATCTTCCTGCAAGCAGCTGGATCGTGTCAAGTTGTATACGTCGTTCTCCTTGCACAAGTACAGATTCCGTAACGAACAATTTTCCATCCAGGTCGTCGGGGTTCACTGTCGCAAAATCAGCACTTACTTTTCCATGATAGGTAAGAACGTCCGGAGTTAAATGCAGCTGATGTGCCTTCACGCTATCTACCATCAATTCCAGTTTCACAGCTGTGGGATACTGTTGTGAAAGATTGGCCGATGCATCCATGGCAAAATGGATGTTCGGATCCTGCATGGTCGCTTTTGCTGTCAGTTGCTGATTGGCGATCTCACCATCAATCAGCAGATCCTTATAAACATATTTATTATAGGTGGCGGAATGAAGTTGTCCTTTGATAGTGGCGTTGGCTGTTTTCATATCATAACCACGCCCTTTTGCGGTGAGAGAAAGATTTACTGGTCCATAGGCAGTATCCTTCATAAGCGCATTCAGGTTAAGACCTGAAGTTCTTAATACGAGATCATATTTCGCACGCTGGGCATTACCGTATTCACTCAGCAGGCCTTTAACAGAAACGTTTCCCATATCGGTGGTCAGCAACAGGTCGGTATTCATTTGCGAACCATTTCCTCTGATGGTTCCTGCAAGATTCATCCTGTTTGGCAGCGCGATATTGGATGGCAAAGTTCCTTTCGGTAAAAAAGACATGATATCCCGGCGGCTGCTGGAGAGTTCGCGTATGGCAAGATTTGCCTGGATCTTATTGGCTTCGGGTAAACCGGTGATCCTTCCGGAAACATCAACACGCGTGTCTGCAAATCCGGCGATCTTAAGCCGCTCGATCCGCAGATCAGAAACACGGCCTTCGATCTTACTATCGAGATACCAGGTTGCATCAGGTGAAGAAAAAGCAGGCTGCTCGCGAAGCATTGGCACAAAGGTTAGCACATCTTTCACCTGGATCTTGCTTCCGTCGATATCTGCATCGATCTGAAGGTTGCCGATATTTTCAGCAAGTGATTCAATGGATGCATAACGGATAGCAATATCTCTTTTGATCTCAGTTCCCGGTGTTTTGAGATAGAGATCATGTATGTATGCCTGGTTATTTGTATAAAGGAAATCTGCTTTTAACTGGTCCAGCTGAAACCCGCTTTGTTCTTTCATAGATGCTTTCGCAATGACCCCTGAGATCGAGTCATTGGTAAACACAAAGCGATCTACATCAAGCTCAGGGATGGCAGCATTCAAATGCAGATAGTCCATTCCATACGATTGACGGGGCATGTTATCATCATCAAACTTAACTGCAACCTGATCCAGTTGAAGGGAATTGACTGCAAAGCGGATGGGCGTCTTTCCTGATGCGGTATCGGGCGCAGTGTTCTTGCCTTTTGCGTTTGTATTTGCCCCGGCTTTTTTTCCCATCTGGATGCTGGCCTTTGTTTGCTGCAAAAGGATATCTCCGAGATCGAAGTTGATATTACCCAGATCCAGCTTTTTGGGCCGGATATTTAGCTTTCCAAGATCAACAGAGGCAAACATTGCATTAACACTGTCCCTGTAATCAACTTTTGATTTCTGCAGATCTATTTCGGTAAATTCAATCTGAAGCATGGGAGCGGTTGATCCTGCATTCTCGGTTTTTACTTCCTGTATTTCTTCTTCCGGAATAATGACCAGTGGCGTGGTTTGGATCACCCTGGCATCCAGTTCCTGAATAGACGTACGGGGGATGATAAAATGCATTTTATCGAGGTCAAACTTATCGATCCTCGTAAAGAAATGCCCGAGGCCGGTCTCCACATCATTGCCACTAACAATGTCTTTGTATACAAACCGGATCCGGTTCAGCTCGACTGATCCGATATCGACGGGCATACCTGCTGTGGTATCAGTTGTTTTTATTGAATCGGGCGAACTCCCACCGAAGGCATCGGCGATGAACTGGAAGTTAAAAGTTGTGTCGGGTAACTGTCGCTTTATTTTGGCAGTCGCATCTTCGAGCAGGACGCTATTGATCTGAAGTTTCTTGTCACCGAACAGTAATTTTCTGAAACTCATATTAACCCTGATCTTTCCCGCCGAGATCAATGTGTCTTTCGACTGATCTTCCAGATAAATATCATCGATGGCTATCTTACCGGAAAGCGTGATGAACAACCGTCCGATCTCAACACGGGTGTGCAGTTTATTTTCAAGATAATTAGTTGCTTTTCCCGTGATAAACCGCTGCACAGGTGGCGTGAGTATCAGTAGGAATACGACAACTATGAGCAAAAAAATCCACATGACAGTCTTTAGAACTATCCGTAGTATACGTTTGCCAATGCTTCTTTTCTTTGGTGCTTGCTCCATTCAGTATGCTTGTCCGGGAATCAAAGGGATGTATTGGTATTTAGAAAATATCATGCCTAGGATCGTTGCCCGTTGCCCGTTCATCGTTGTCCGGAGTACACTCACGCAAAGATAGTCCCACTTTTATGCCGGGTCGGACAACGCTGAACGGGCAACGGACAACGACCTGCATTGGTTCACTTTGAAACAGTTGCATTTTCTTCCTAAATTGCCTAAAAGATTGCTATGCCACGTACAAGAATAGGCGGAATAGGAATGTATGTTCCCGAAAATGTTGTGAAAAATGATGACCTGAAGCAGGTAATGGACACAAATGATGCATGGATACAGGAAAGAACGGGGATCAAAGAGCGTCGTTTTGCAACCCGCTTTGAGGATACAACCGCAACAATGGGTGCTGAAGCCGCAAAGATTGCGATGGAAAGGGCAGGAATTACGGCTGCGGATGTCGACTTTATCATTTTTGCCACGTTGAGCCCGGACTATTATTTTCCCGGCTGCGGTGTGCTGGTGCAGCGGATCCTTGGAATGAAAGAGATCGGGGCGCTGGATGTACGCAATCAATGCAGCGGCTTTTTATATGGTATCAGTATTGCCGACCAGTTCATTAAAACCGGCATGTATAAGAATATCCTGTTGATCGGATCGGAGACACATTCCTATGCCCTCGACTTTAGTACCAGGGGCCGGAACGTATCGGTGATCTTTGGAGACGGTGCCGGGGCAGTTATCCTGCAGCCAACCGAAAAAGATAACCAGGGCATTTTAAGCACGCATCTTCACAGCGATGGAAATGACGCAGAACTATTAAGTATGCCCAATCCCGGATTTCATGCAGGAAAGTTCTGGGATGATAAAAAACCCATTCAACCCGATCAACCATTCGGCGGTATGTTCATTACAGACGACCTGCTGAAGAAAGATGATCTCTACCCGAATATGGACGGACCGGCAGTCTTCAAAAAAGCGATCGTCAAATTTCCTGAGGTAATTATGGAAGCGCTGAACGAAAATGGACTGAAACCATCCGACATCGATATGCTGATCCCGCATCAGGCCAACCTGCGGATCGCACAATACGTGCAGCAGCTATTGCAACTCAAGGATCACCAGGTACATAATAATATCCAGAAGTATGGGAATACAACCGCCGCTTCCGTTCCCATCGCGCTCTGCGAAGCCTGGGAGATGGGTAAGATCCAGGAGGGAAACCTCGTTTGTCTCGCAGCTTTTGGCAGCGGCTTTACCTGGGGTAGCGCTTTATTGCGATGGTAATCTTAGCTTTGCAGCCTTATGGCCCGACATATATTGTACATCGTCAATCCCATTTCCGGCACCAGGACCAAAAAGGATCTCCGGAAGCTGATAGAGAAAAAGACAGCTGAACAGGGTATCCCTTACCAGATCTTTCCATCCGTGGCCAGCGGCGATTATAGTTTTTTAAATAGTTATATAGAGGAGAATAATGTAACGGATGTAGTGGTGGCAGGAGGTGACGGAACGGTCAGCCAGGTTGTTGCAAGCCTGATGGATTACCGGCTGAACTTTGGCATTATCCCCTGCGGCTCCGGAAATGGACTTGCCTATGCAGCTGGCATTCCGAAAAATCCGCAGAAAGCGCTTGATGTTGTTTTCTATGGCAAGGCCGTTCTCTCCGATGGTTTTTATATAAATAAACATTTCGCGTGCATGCTGTGCGGTCTCGGATTCGATGCCAAAGTAGCCCATGATTTTGCACAGCAACCCAAGCGCGGTTTGACCACCTATATCAAAGAAGTGGTAAAGAATTTCTTTTCTGCCTCAAGCTATACATTCGAATTAAAAATTCATGAGCGTAAATTTAAGACGGATGCGTTTTTTATAAGTGTTGCGAACAGTAACCAGTTTGGCAACAATTTTACGATCGCACCAAAAGCAAGTTTGAGTGATGGCAAGCTCGATATTGTTATTGTAACAGAACAAAGCAAACTGAGTTTACTGTTGCAAACATTCCGTCAGGTAATGGGCAAGATAAAGCTGCAACCTATTTCGGCTATTAATACGGAGAAGGCCGTGATCTATTTTCAAACAGATCATTTGTCTATTAAAAATATTGGAGAAGCTCCGCTACATATTGATGGAGATCCGGCAGAGACCCCTGAGAGTTTGGATATTGTGATAAAGAAAAAATGTTTCCGGCTATTGCAGATGGTAGAGGAAGAATAATCAAATACAAATTTGTATAGAAAAAGCGCAGAATTGTCTGCGCTTTTTTATTGCTCATAATCTGTTTTTTTTGCTCGTTGAAATTTGATTAAAAAAACGCGAACTGCTGAGGAAGATCACGAGGCATTCCCTTCGATTTTATCCAATTTGCTATAGCTATATGGCACTTGGAAAATGGGAATTGGAGCGAGATATAACCTGAGGATGCTTGAACTGGAGTCTGCTATTTTTTTTACGTTTAAAAGTTTAGGCAGAGAGAAAATACCTAAGATTATAGAGTATAGTCTGATATCCAGAACAGAAGAGTTTGATATTTTTAATCTCGGATTTGGGACATATAATAAGTTTGAAAGAAAAGTTTTGGATGGAGAGGTCAGTAATAATGGAGACGTGTTCAAAGTTTTCAATACGATATTATCGTCCATACCGCTATTTTTCTCGCTTGAACCTAACGCGCTGCTGATGATTTCAGGAAGCGATTCGGGCGAACAATATGTGAGTAGATGCCGAATATCCTGTACCAAAAATTGTGACGGTCTTTGCCGCAATGAAAATCGGCGGATTAATATCTATAAAAAATATGTCGAAAAGAATTATGATTCTTTATCAGGTGCATACCGCTTTTTTGGAAGCAGGTTTTCATGGGATGAGCAGATGACTTTTGAGCCCTTTCAAATTGGAATTTCTTATCGATCAATATTTATTAAAAAAATTTAAATTTACCTGTATGGAAAAAAGAAATCGGCCTACTAAAAAACTAAACCCTGCTGATCCGCTAACAGAGGAGGAAGAAAGAGGACTCCTTGCTATTTTACAATTGACAAACGGAAAAAGCGTATTTCCTGAAAGAACTGCCGCCGCAAAAAAGATCGCTGACAGCATCTTACGCGGCATGCAGGAAGGCCGCATCCCCAAAGACATTTTTGCCAGGAGAAAATGATCATTTCTCCTGAAGATCATTTGTTATTCTGCTTCAGCAACTCCAGCAGTTTCTTAACATTCACCTGATTCGCTTGTGAGCGTACTGAGGAGATAATATCCAGTTTCTCTCTTTTTCCCAAATGGAAATTGAGGGCTGCCTTATTCTCTTCATTCGCTGCCGCATACTGGAACAGGATCTTATTCACTTTCCTTCCTGGATGTTCGCCATAATAGCTCAGCATATCATTCTGGAAATATTCCATCATCTTGAACCAGTTATGCTGCAATAACAGGAATGGCTTCGTCGCATGATCGGTGATATCATCAGATAGATAAGGATTCTCCCATCCTCCCGGACTGCGGTCACGAACCTGGATGATCAGCACGCCGGCCGTGTTTTCCTGTATCCAGTCATCAAAGGCTTCAAGGAAACGAAGATTTGTTTCCTGTCCATAGTTATCACGCAGACCTGCATCCATTACATCCACAACCGGTTCGGAAGGAAGCCATACGTTTGGCAACACGATCGGGAAAGTGGCATTCATCCGTAACGCAGACAGCACACGCAAACCGTACGGATCCTGCTTGCTGAAGAATGCGCCAAAGTCGATAACATCCGGATCCATTTCAGGGATCCGTGTAGTATCCTGCCAGCCCTGCATCATAAAGCTTACCGGCTGTGTACTGATCAGCATTTTACGGCTGTCTCGTGTCACCACCGAATTAAAAAACATCAATGGGATATTCGCATTCTTTTCATCCTGTGCATAATCACTGATCTCCTTGTCCAGCAGGCCATGTGTATTCAGATTAAGCCTCTCCTCGAAAGCATAGCCGCGATCCTTTACATAAGTAAACCCGTTCGAAGTAAATTTCTGTGCCGGAGCAAGCAGATCACGCGCAACAAATGAAGAGAATAACGGATTCAAGACATCGCTTGCGATATCATCCACATATTTTCTATCCTGCAAACGGATATTTTTTCCTTTTTGTTTTTGCAGAAAAAGTTCTCTGAAATACGTTGCGCCGATCATTCCTCCCGAAGCGCCATTGATCAGGAAGATATTCTTCATGATCTTACCATTCGTAAGGCTGTCCAGCTGTTGCAGTATGCTCATGGTAAATGTCGCACTACGATGCCCTCCGCCACTCGTGTTCAGCATTACAAGGTAGGGCAGGTCTGTGTCCTGCTTCGCCTTCCATTTATTAAGAATGCTGATCATGTTCCTCCGGTCGGCATCAACCTTTTCCGGCGTACAGATCTTCAACAACCCTTCCCGGGTATAAGTGGGCCGCTCTGTGACGTTCTGATAATTCAATCCGTAGCCTTTGTTGCGGGGATCGATCCAGTCTATCTTATAGAAGAAGTTTACGAGCAGCAACAAACCGATCAGATAAGGAATACTCCAGCTTTGCAGAAAATAGGAGAATGCACCAGCTACGCCGATCAGGATCGAAAAGAAGATCGTAATGCTGGCCGCAGCAGGGATCTGGAAAACCGGCGATTCAAGAAAAAAGCCGATACCGATCAGGAATATGAAGGCAACAAATACGCAAAGTATAGCGGCAAAGTGATGGCGTTTGAAGAGTGATCCGATGAATTCCGGTGTGTAATGTCTTACATCCCGTGTAGGTCTTAGGCGCACAGGTGAATCAAAGTACCATTCAACATGGATCAGGCTGTCTGTATGATAAGTTTCTTTGACCGGAAGCAGATGGGTGATATAATCATCAGGATTCGTCATTTTGGGAAATAAACGTCGAAGGATCGATCTGTCTGCCCTGAAAAAGTAAATAAACGAAATGGCAAGGATCAGGATCAGTCCGCAGGCGAAACCTCCTGCCAGAAACAGGATTTCTACCGGGCTGACCAGTTCTTTATACCTCGTATGTTCATATGCATGAAAAAAGTAAAATGCAAGAAAGATCAGCGGAATGACCGTGTTATTAATACAGTATTTTAAAAAGGGATTGGTCGTGGCGGCAAGAAAACGGAAGTGCTTACTGAATAGTACAAACGTACTGATGTTCCAACTCATGATGAACATTCCGATAGAAAGGCCGACCAGGGCAGTGCTCACCGCATTTACGTTCCCTAAATATTCCGGTGCAAGGTAAAGCGAGTCTGCTCCAAACCCTTTCATGAAATAGCCACTTACTGTGGCAAACAGGATAAACCAGAATACAAGTAATATCTGATACTTCCTGAAATGGAGAAACAGTAGTTGAACGGGAAAAGAATAATAAAAGCCTCTAAGCCATGCTTTCATGAGTAAGGTAGCTTGGTGACGGCTAAATTACTCATTTAAGGTGTATAGTCATAGCGTGGGCTTATTTTAACCTTAATCTAAGATTAAAAACAGCCAGGACCAACATACTCGCAAGCAGTAAATGTGCCGGCTGAGCCCATGCAGGAATGGCGGCCCACATCATGATCAAACCAAGTCCGACGGTAGCCAGAACCAGTAGCAAGATCAGCCGGGAATCCTTCTGCAAAGCGGGATAGGGCCTTGCTTTCCACATGATCGCAATACATATTGCGAGCACCAGCCAGGAAAAACTGCGATGTATGAGAAATGCCTGGTCAAGACGACTGATCCAGACTTCCCTTTCCTGGTAGCCCAGCGATTTTGAGATCTCATCAATCTGCTCCCTTACCTGCGTACCCAGGACAATCTGTATCAATAAGACAACTACAGCTCCTGTTGTCAGATATTTCAGCCAATTGCCGGAAACGCCGTCCCGCGATGCCCCCCCTGCTGCTGATCTTTCTCTCTTCTTTACAAGATGTATTATTATTAAAGGAATTGCCGCGATCAGTAACGCAACCAGCATGTGAATGGTTACCTTAACTACTGCCAGGTTATGATCAACCACTTTTTTGCCAAGCCATCCCTGAAAACCCGTTGTGATGAGCAGGAAGAACGATAGCCAGACAATGGCCTTATGGTTTTTTCTGAAGCGTACAAAACTCCAGATGAAATGGATAAAAATAAATACGCCCAGTAATGCCCCGAGGAGGCGGTTGATATATTCTATCCAGGTATGGTACGCATTGAAGGTGTGGTCGATATCCTGTTTGCCAAGGTACTTCTCAAAATCCGGTGGAAGCTGACTTGCATCTGTTGGCGGTACCCAACGCCCAAAGCAACGCGGCCAGTCAGGACACCCCATGCCGCTTTGCGTCATTCTTACAACCCCTCCTGCAATAATTACCAGGAAGACCATTACCAGCAAAAACCAGGTATAGCGTATATATTGTTGATGATTCTTTACCACGGCGCAAAGTTAGGACGTTGACGGAGGCGAAAAATGATTTTCATCAGGAAAATTGGTTGGAATAGGAACCGTCTGCGATCGGTTGTCTGTCATCCACCGTCTTTTCCCGGCACCCGTAGCCCGGGCGAAGGATGCTCTGAATAACTTCGCTTTCAATTTTTCCCGCATCTTCCTAATTTCGTTCCCGGAATGCTGAAAAAGTTTTACCAAAGTACATTAACAGAGGCGGGCTGTGACGAAGCCGGGCGCGGTTGCTATGCGGGGCCCGTATTCGCTGCTGCCGTTATCCTGCCAAAAAACTTCAGGCATAAACTGCTGAACGACTCAAAACAGGTTACAGCGGAAAATCGTACAGAGTTGAGATATATCATTGAAGAAAAGGCCATCTCTTACGCTGTCGCCAGCGTAGACAATAATGAGATCGACTCGATCAATATTCTCAAAGCATCCTTCAAAGCAATGCATCTCGCAATCGATCAGCTTCCCGAAGCTCCCGGCATGCTTCTTATCGATGGCAATCGTTTTTATAAATACAAGAACATTCCACACGAATGTATCATCAAAGGCGATGGACTCTACACGTCCATCGCTGCAGCAAGTATCCTCGCGAAAACATATCGCGACGAATACATGCTCAGGCTCCACCAGGAGTATCCTTTCTATGGCTGGAACAACAACAAAGGCTATGGAACTCTCGAACACCGCAAAGCCCTGGAGCAATACGGGATCTGCAAATATCACCGCAAAAGCTTCCGCTTACTTCCCGATCAATTAAATCTTTTCCCTTCCGAAGCGTCTACATCTTCTCTATAACCTGACTGTCTTTCTGTTAAAGAAACCCCAACACTTCCTTCCCGTTCTTCCATCATTTCCCTCTTAGTTAAATAAGGTTAAAGGACTATGCCTCCATTAAACTCTCCCTTCCACATCCTGTCTTATACTTAAACAACATTACACAACAACAAAATTTCACAGCCATGAAAAAGTTACTCTTATTAGGAACCATTTTCACCCTTTTTACAGTTGCCGCTTCTGCGCAGAAAGGCAGAGATGTTCGCCCAGACAAACATCGTTTCGAGACAGGTCAGCTCACTCGTGGTGAACGATTCAAGCTTCATAAAAACAAAGTGGATTACAATCGCACCGAACGAAAATTCAAACGCGATGGCCATATGTCACGTGGAGAAAAAAGGAAATTGTATAAGATGAAACAGCATGACCGTCATATGAAATACCGTTTCCATCATAACAACAGGAAGCGTTCATAGATCATCTCAATAGTGTAGTTGCATAGCTTGGGTTTACGCATCGCCTCTCACAGGGCGGTGCTTTTTTTATTCTTCCCATTTGCCAAGTCCCTGTCTTGTCATGACAGGTTCATCTCCGGTGCAGTCGATGATGGTTGAAGGAACTGTTCCGCCAATGCCACCATCCACTACAATATCCACTTCGCGATGAAAATTCTCTTGCATTATTTCGGGATCCGTATAGTCTTCCACCATGTCGCCAGGAAGCGAAGCACTGAGTATAGGACGTCCGAGTTCTCTGATGATCGCGAGTGCGATCTCATTGTCAGGGATCCTCAATCCGATCGTATCTTTTTTACTTTGCAGGATCTTCGGCACCATTTTACTTGCCGGCAGAATGAAGGTGTATGGTCCGGGCAAATATTCTTTCAGCAGGCGATAGGTTGCGGTGGGCATCTGCTTGGCATACTCGCTCAAATGACTCAGGTCAGAACAAATAAATGACAGCTGGGCTTTCTTCGGCTCAACTTTTTTGATCCTGCAGATCCTTTCTATAGCTTTATGTTGTAATATATCACAACCTAACCCATAAATTGTATCAGTCGGGTAGATTATAACGCCGCCATTCTGTAAAGTTTCGACCGCTGTTTTGATCTGACGCGGTTGCGGATTCTGTGGATGGATGTGCAGTAACATGGATCAACGGTTTTTAATAGGGTCCGGCTATTTCGCGGTCAACTTGCCAGGAAAACTGAGCAGCGTTCCTCAACAATCTTCTTTCTCCTCCCATTCCCCTCTTAGCCAAATCTACAAGTGTTTTGCCAAATTTGCGAGTAGTTGATTGCTAATTGACCTACAATTTCTATTTTTCCAGTTGAATCAGGTGATAAATCATAGTGTATGCTGTTAAAGCCGGTTACTACTCTAAATTCGATTACGCCAGAAATCTTCAAAAAAGAATTTTATGACCCCGGTATTCCTGTGGTGATTAAAAATCTGTCTCATAACTGGCCCGCTTTCACAAAATGGAACTGGGAGTACTTCAAACAACTGGTCGGAGATAAGCAGGTTCCTCTTTACAACAATGTTAAAAGCGACGCTTACACGCCAATTAATAAAGCAGATGATTACAAATCATTCGGGGAATATATAGATATGATAAGTGCGGGACCTGCCGCCTGGCGGATCTTCCTCTTTAATATTTTTGATCATGCACCACAGTTGATCAACGATTTTACCTGGCCCGAACATCTGATGAAAGGCTTTGTAAAAAAATATCCGATGTTGTTCACCGGTGGCGCAAGCAGTATCACGCACATGCACTTTGATATCGATCTGTCTCATATCATGCACACTCAGTTTGTTGGCAGAAAAAGAGTGCTGATATTCCCGCATCATGAACAACATAAACTTTACCGTAAGCCATTTGAAGTATTGAGCCTCGCAGATTTTTCCCACTACTATGAAGGAAACGGCACTCCGGATTATCATTCATTTCCCGCGCTGAAGCTTGCGCAGGGTTTCGATCTGATACTTGAACACGGAGATACGCTTTTTATGCCGGCAGGTTACTGGCATCACATGGAATATCTCGACAGTGGCTTCGCGATGAGCCTTCGCGCATTGCAGCCTTCCTTAAGTGGCAAATTGAAAGGGGTGTGGAACCTGTTCGGAATGCGCAGTATCGATACACTGATGAAAAAGACTGCTCCGAAATGGTGGTATGAAAACAAAAAGAAGCAGATCTATGCAAATGCAGACAAAGAATTGATGGCTCAACCGGAAAAATTCAGAAGCCCTTCCTTTTAACTCCCGGACCTTCATTTTTACAACGAAGAATTCTGCCGTTTTCATCATATTATCGTCGTTATTTTCCCTCCGGATTTTGTGTTTTTCACTTGTTTCTACCTTGCCGTTGGGCCGATCTTTACAACAGAGAAATTTCTTAGTCACCGTCATTTTCAGGACTGGTGGAGGAGGGCAGTCCTGAAAAGGGCGGTGCGTTTTTTTATTTCATCTATGATCAAAAAAAGGAACTGTGAGTTAGGATAGTGGAATTATATCAAATCAAGCGGGCAACGACAGTCAAACGCATTAATGCGGGTGCTGTCGTATGCCCGTTTGTAGCCAGCGCGGCCGCGCGGGTGCGCTGTAGAGAGGTCTATGCGTCGCTGGCGCCCGGATATAGGAGCTTTGACCCGTTTGAGAAAATATGGTGCGAAAAAAAGTGTACCGATACTCTACAATTTCCCCGGTAAAACGGCCGGTAAGTGTACCAGAACTGTACAAACCTTCTACCGCGCTCCTACCGTCCACCCGTCCTCTCTACGTACTCTCTGCCATATCTCTTCCATTTCAAAGCGTTCCCCCTAAACATTCAATTCAGTGCTATTAAATCAAATGTCGTTTAGTTACCAGCCCCGAAGGAACGCGGCAGACGCGGCGATACGCGGAGAGCGCGGCGAAAATACAAGATGTTCTATGGTTGTTTTCGCTCCACCGCGTTACTTATACACCAGGCAAACAACCTTAAGTTGACGTGTATTGAAGTACGCCAGGGCTACTAAACTAAACGACATTGGTATTAAACCCCTGTTTCCGGGCAGCATGTATTCTTTGACTCAACAATCGTCTTAATGGTATTCTCAGCCAGCTAATTAGAATTGCTAAATGATATAATTGAAGGCAATGTCTGAGCAGAAAGCTTTGAGCGGTGCTACTCTTCATGCTGATGATCCCGAGGTCCTTCAAATTTGAATCGATCCGGATGGACCTCAGCATGATCTCAGAAAAAAGCCCCGGATCAAAAATCCGGGGCTTTTTATTTACTCGATCTTTATCGAATATATTATTGCTTCTACGCTTGACAGTACAATTTTTGTAGCTTTCTTTCCACCTACGTTCAGTTGATAGGTTTGGTTCGCTCCTGAACCTGTGCCCGTATTCACTTTGCCAATGATCCCATTAGCGTCGCAAACACTAAGCTCAGTTGTTGTACCGCCATTGTTGAACAATGTAACCGTCACTTTATTGATCGCAGGTAATGGGCTTACATCTGCAATGATCCGGCAGAAATCGCCATAAGCAAGTTCAATTCCGCCGAATTCACCGGTCTGATAGCGGATGGTGGCGTTCGACGAAGCCGGGCAATCTAACCAACCGGTAAAACTACCATTTGGATTTGGGCGTCCGGAACCAGTGAATGTTATTCCACTGGCCGTAAACGTAGTTCCGTTATTCGAAGTAGAGATTGCCTTGAGACTGATCTCTTTCGGAAGACTGTAGTCTGCGTCTTTATCGTCTTTGCTGCATTTGAAAGCAGAAACGAGGGTGGCGGTAAAAAGAACAGCGAGGATGGTTTTGGCTTGCATTTTTTGTATGCTAAAATAACCCGCAAAACCAACCCGCACAATACCACTAAGTAGGTACTTTCCCTTAATTTTCTTTATACGATCGTCCAGGTTTCTTTTCCCTTTAAAAGTGCATCCAGGTCGGCCGTTTTCCTTGCCTTTGCATCCTCTATCTGTAAAGCCATTATTTCTTCGTAACAGGGGCGGTCGTTTTCATAAAACACGCCAAACGGACGGGGAAGATGCCCTTCCACTTTTGGATCATCGAAGATCCGTGTAAGGATCTGCGCTTTATAAATGTCCTGTTCGTCATGGATCCAGAGGTCATCAGCACTGTATCCGTCAGCGAGGTTCACCACTTTTGGTGTAAATCCATCCAGTTTAATTCCTTTGTCGCTACCAGCACCAAAAAGCAATGGTTTGCCCTGTTCCAGGAACAGCGTCTCCTGTGCTTTGGAGCCTTTTTCAGTAAAGACCTCAAATGCACCATCATTGAAGATGTTACAATTCTGGTAGATCTCCAGGAAAGAAGCGCCTTTATGCTGATTTGTGCGCAGCAACATTGCCTGGAGGTGCTTTGGATCGCGATCCATTGTACGGGCGACAAAACTCGCATCAGCCCCCATCGCCAGCGCCAGGGGATTGAATGGATGGTCAATACTGCCAAAAGGGGTCGACTTTGTTACTTTATTCTCTTCAGAAGTAGGAGAGTACTGGCCTTTGGTCAGACCGTAGATCTGGTTGTTGAATACGAGCAGATTTACGTCGAAGTTGCGGCGCAGCAGGTGAATGGTATGGTTACCGCCGATGCTAAGGCTGTCTCCATCACCACTTACTATCCATACGCTCAGTTCCGGACGGCTTGCTTTAAGACCCGAGGCAATGGCGGTTGCCCGTCCATGGATCGAGTGCATGCCATAGGTATTCATATAATAAGGAAAACGGCTGCTGCAACCGATCCCTGAAATGATCACAATATTTTCCCTGGGGATACCTAAAGTAGGCATCACTTTCTGTACTTGCGCAAGAATGGAATAATCACCGCAACCCGGGCACCAGCGAACTTCCTGGTCGGTTGCAAAATCTTTGGCCGTCAATACCGGCGCTGTTGCAGTCTCACTCATACTTTTAGATTCCCGCAAAATTACGAGTTTACCGTGATAAAGTTTAGCGATTCGTGGCCGGGTTGGTTGTCCATGCTAGATTGACTATTGACCAGCGGCATTCCTGGAGTTACCGGACGCCGACGGCACCTGGTCACGCGTTCCCCGATCTTGCCGGATAACGCACAACGGCCTACGGACAACGAACAGGACCTTATTCATTTATACAATTTATTCCACGCTTCTTACCAGACTATTACCGATCTGTTTCCCTACGAAATCGTACTTTCATCACTCCAAATCTCCTCTATGCTGAAAATTCTTCTCCCTGCCTTTTGTCTGGTATTTGCGATTGATATGCACGCCCAGCAAGGCACTGAGCCTGTAAAGCTGACAGATATGTTAAAGATCAAATCTGTTACAGCTTTATCACTCACTGCTGATGGAAGCAAAGCCGTGATCGGAATTAACTCGATCGAAGCAGATAATGAGAATAAAGGAGAATACAAATATGTAAACCAGTTGTGGATGATGCCCTCAGATGGTTCTGCCCCTCCAACCCAGCTTACTACGCGGGAAAATGCATCGCAACCAGCCTGGAGCCCGGATGGAAAAGAGCTTGTATTCGTGCGTTTTACGGAAGGGAAGCCGCAGCTGTTCCTTCTTTCCCTGAACGGCGGCGAACCCCGCCAGATCACCCGTTCAAAATATGGCGCCAGCTCACCCAAATGGAGCCGGGATGGAAAACAATTGCTATTCTCAGCCAGCATTCCCCTTCGGGAACTGATAAAAGATTCCATTTTAAACCCTGGCAGAAAAGCACCTGAATGGGCGGTTGAGAAGCCCGGTATCGCAAACAATCAGGTTTTTAGTAACCCATCCGTTAAAGCTGACCCCGACGGGAACCTGGAGGAAGTCAGAGCCTGGCTGGAAACGAACGTAACAGACCGGAAAGCGAAAGTTGTAACACGGCTGGACTTCCAGGACGAAACAGACGTAAACGCCGAAATGAGCTTTAATCACTTCTTTACACTCGGAATAGCGCCCGATGCAAGACCTGTTGCCCTAACCAAAGGCTTTTTCTCCTTTGGCAGCGCAGAATTTACGGCTGACGGAAAACAAGTCATCCTCACCGGAGATATTAATTCAAGACAGCACCCCGACCGGGCACTAGAAACCGGCATTTACCTGGTCAATTCGGATGGCAGCGGAATGACGACCCTGCTTTGGGAACAGGGAAAAGCTTTTGCCAACCCCAGGATCTCCAATTCCGGCAAATGGATCGCTTTCCAGTACGGGCCAAGTCTTAAAAATAAAGTGGGTATTCCGGTACTGGGTATTATGTCGATCAGCGGAGATAAAAACAGTATTACCGATATACCGTTCGATCGTATCAAGACATCGCTGACCTGGAGCGCCGATGATAAATACGTGTACTTCACCTCTCCGAGTAATGGCGGCACACCCGTTTACAGGGCTGATGTTAAAACAAAAAAAGTTGAACAGCTTACAGATCAAAATGGCGGAATCACAAGCTTTGATCTGGTTGGCAACAAACTTATCCTTTCAAAGGTTGAAGTGGCCGATCCCGCAGAAGTTTATCTGGCCGATGCTGCTGCTAAAAACATGAAAAGGATCACCGACCTGAATACCGGCTGGCTGAAAAGTAAAAAGCTTTCATTTCCCGAAAAACAAACTTTCGTAAATGAAAAGGGAATGACGGTCGAATACTGGGTCATGAAACCTTCAAACTTTGAACCAGGCAAAAAATATCCGCTACTGCTGGAAATACATGGAGGACCTGCGGCCATGTGGGGACCGGGAGAAGCCAGCATGTGGCACGAGTATCAATATTACTGCAGTAAAGGTTACGGTGTCGTATACTGCAATCCTCGTGGTAGCGGCGGTTATGGCGTCGACTTTCTGAGAGGCAATATACTGGACTGGGGGACGGGCCCGACAAACGATGTCCTGACGGCGCTTGATAAAGCCGTTGCGCAAGGCTGGGCAGACACGTCAAAGTTACTCGTCACCGGCGGGTCTTATGCCGGGTATCTCGTTGCGTGGATAGTTGGTCATGACAATCGTTTTAAAGCTGCCTGCGCTCAACGAGGTGTATACGATCTGCCAACGTTTTTCGGCGAGGGAAATGCCTGGAGATTGGTACCCGGGTATTTTGGCGGATATCCATGGCAGGATTCAACACGGACTGTTCTTAGTCGTGAATCCCCTATCAACTATGTCCAAAACATCCGTACGCCCTTTATCATTTTCCATGGGGAGAATGATCGCCGTACAGGCTTTGTACAAAGCGAAATGCTTTACAGAAGCCTGAAAGTTCTCGACCGCCCCGTAGAGTATGTCCGTCATCCCGGAGGAACGCACGAGCTAACACGCAGCGGCAATAATCGTCAGCGGATGGATCAGATGTTGCGGACATGGGAGTTTTTTGAACGATGGATCAATACGGCAAAATGATTGTTATTGACCCGAAGCTGCTAAATTGCGTTATCAAATCAACCGATCAGGATTAAATCGGTTGCATAACTACGGTTCACTTGCCATTACATTATTATTTGGTTGTTAATACACTTCCAATTCAATGATATGATCTTTTGACTTTTTATTTTTGAATTTTTAATTACTGGAAATGGAAAATAAGTTTGACTTTGGAATGGTCGGTCTCGGTGTAATGGGGCGCAATCTCCTTCTGAATATTGCCGACCATGGTTTCGCAGCTATTGGCTTTGATAAAGACATTTCAAAAGGCGAAGCACTTGAGGCTTCCGCAAGCAAAGGCACAACAGTAAAAGGAGTGGATAGCCTGGCAGATATGATCGCGCAATTGAAAACACCGCGCAAGATCATGATGCTCGTTCCTGCCGGAGCGCCTGTTGATGCAGTCATCAACGATCTTCTTCCTTTGGTTGAACCGGGAGACATCATCATCGATGGTGGTAACTCCCATTTTTCCGATACAGTAAGAAGAGTAAAATCAGTTGAAGGCAAGAATATCCATTTCATGGGAATGGGTGTAAGCGGTGGCGAACATGGCGCGCGCACAGGACCGAGCATTATGCCCGGTGGTGACGTTGCGGCCTGGGAGCATGTAAAACCGATCCTCGAATCAATTGCAGCAAAAGTAAATGATGAGCCTTGCGTGGCTTATATGGGTAAAGATGCGGCAGGGCATTATGTGAAAATGGTACATAACGGTATCGAATACGCCATCATGCAGCTGATCAGCGAAGTGTATGACTTCATGAAGCGTGGCCTCGAAATGAACAATGATGAGATCCACCAGGCATTCAAACAGTGGAATGAAGGTGAACTGCAATCTTTCCTCATGGAGATCACTGCAAGCATCTTCACTAAAAAAGATGATAAAGGCGATGGATATCTTGTAGATGCCATTCTCGATAAAGCCGGTTCCAAAGGCACGGGTAAATGGACCTCGCAGGAAGCCATGAACCTTCCCGTTTCCCTGCCAACGATCGATATGGCCGTTGCCATGCGCGATATTTCCGGTTATAAAGCCGAACGCGTTCAGGCAGCCGATATTTACAAACCAAAAGTGAAATCCTTCGCAGGAAGCAAAGAGAAAATTCTTCCTCAGTTGCAGGACGCACTATATGCAGCTACATTGATCTGCTACGCACAGGGGCTGGCCATGTTGCAAAAAGCCTCTGTTGAACATAAAATGGATATTCCTTTGCATGATGTTGTGAAGATCTGGAGAGGCGGCTGCATCATCCGTTCATCCATGCTTGAAGTATTTACGGCAGCGTTTAAAAAGAATGACACACTGCCAAACATCCTGCTTGATAAAAAGATCGCTGCGATCGCGAAAAAGAAAGTGGCGGGCTTACGCAAACTGGCACAGCAATTCAGTGCTGCAAAAGTTCCTTCAGCAGCGTTGACCAGTTCTCTCGCATATTTTGATGCATACACCAGCGCCAGAATGTCGACCAATCTGATCCAGGCACAGCGAGATTTTTTTGGCGCACATACCTATCAGCGCCTCGACAGGGAAGGAAGTTTTCACACAGAATGGGAATAATAAAACTATCAGTTTAAAAAATATTTATGGATACGAAAAAAAAGCTACCTCCTACAATCATTTTCATTTTTGGAGGAAGTGGTGATCTGACCAAACGCAAATTGATCCCGGCTTTATACAACCTCTATCTGGACCATTTCATGCCGGAGAAATATATTGTAGTCGGCATCGGCCGCTCTCCTGTATCTGATGAAGATTATCGTTCGAAATTGCTGGAAGGCATGGAGGAGTTCTCGCGGAGAAAAGATCATAACGGAAAATCATGGCCGGCATTTGCGGAAAACGTATTTTATCAATCCCGCGACCTGGAATCGGATGAATCATATAAAGGCATTTACGAGTATATAGAACAACAGGGAAAGACCTGGGGCGTACAACCAAACGTGATGTTCTATCTTTCCGTCGCACCACAGCTTGCTCCTGTCATAGCAACAAAACTTGCACAACACAAGATCTGTGATGATACACAGCATACACGGATCGTATTTGAAAAACCATTCGGGCATGATCTGCAAAGCGCAAAAGAATTGAACAAGCTGCTCGACAGCCTTTTCAAAGAAGAGCAGATCTACCGGATCGATCACTATCTCGGAAAAGAAACCGTACAGAACATTCTGGCGTTCCGTTTTGCCAACGCATTATTTGAGCCGATCTGGAATAATCATTATATCGACCATATCCAGATCACGGCCGCTGAAACGATCGGCGTGGAGGACCGCGGAGGATACTATGACCAGTCAGGCGCATTGCGCGACATGGTGCAGAATCACGTACTGCAGCTTCTTTGCATGATCGCTATGGAACCGCCAACTTCCTTTGACTCAAATGAGATCCGCAATAAGAAAGTAGATGTTCTTTCGGCTATAAGACGAATTAATGTCGAAGATGTACATGAGAATGCTGTTCGCGGGCAATATGCCGCCGGCTGGCAAAAAGGAAAAGAAGTGCCGGGATACAGGGAAGAAAAAGGAGTGGAGCCGGATTCACCAGTGGAAACATTTGTAGCCGCAAAATTCTTCGTTGATAACTGGCGCTGGAAAAATGTTCCGTTCTATATCCGCACGGGTAAACGCCTCCATGAAAAAACAACCCTGGTCACTATTCAGTTCAAAGAAGCACCGCACTATTCATTCCCCGCAGAAGCCGCTGATACATGGAGACCAAACCGTCTTACATTCAGCATACAACCTCAAATGGATATCCGTATCCGCTTCCAGGCAAAACGTCCGGGAACTGAAATGGTACTCACGCCGGTTGATATGGTGTTCAATTATGCGGAAGCATACGAAGAGCAGGAACCTGAAGCATATGAAACATTGCTTGAAGATGTGATCGAAGGTAATCAGACACTCTTTATGCGTGCAGACCAGGTGGAAGCCGCATGGGAAGTGATCACGCCAATACTTGAAGCATGGCACAAAAGAGCTCCGGTCGATTTTGCTAATTATTCACCAGACAGCTGGGGTCCCGAAGACGCGGAAGCGCTTATCGCACGCGATGGACATTTCTGGGCAAACCTTCCCACCAACACCGGTAAAAGCGGATCACACAAATAAAAAAACATGCAGACAATTGTTGCAAAGAATACAGATGACCTAAGCCGCCTTTTTGCAGACTGGCTCGTGGAATATATTGAAGATACCTTACAGAAACAGGATCGTTTTACTATCTCGCTCTCCGGAGGAAGTACTCCAAAAAAGCTGTACCAATTGCTCGCGACCCCTGAATATGCGGGTAAAATCGACTGGCCCAAACTGCATTTCTTTTGGGGAGATGAGCGCTTTGTGCCGTTCACTGATGACAGGAACAATGCAAAAATGACTTTTGATGAACTGCTCGATCATGTACCGGTAACTAAAAGTCAGATCCATGTAATGAGAACAGATCTTCCTCCTGACGAAGCTGTTGAAGATTATGATACCAAGCTTCATCAGTATTTTGATGGAAGACAATTCACTTTTGATCTCGTGATGCTTGGCCTTGGAGATGATGCGCATACATTATCGCTGTTTCCCGGGTATCCCGTGATCGCGGAAAATACAAAATGGATGAGTGCGTTCTTCCTGGAAGAGCAGAATATGTATCGCATAACGCTTACCAAAGCCGTGGTCAACCGGTCTGCGCGCATTGCATTCCTCGTGAGTGGGGCAGGAAAAGTAAATGCATTAAAAGCCGTGTTGCACGGTGAAAGCAACCCGGAGAAATATCCCGCCCAGGTGATCCAGCCAGCAGGTAATGAGCTGTACTGGTTCCTGGATGAAGCCGCTGCGACCGCACTATAACATCAGGAAATGTAGTCAGCATAGCCCCGTGCCTGCCGGCACGGGGTTTTATTTTCACCCCAGCCGGGGAATAACATCTGAAAGTTTTATCTTATACAACCCTCTTTTGTTTTTTACCATCTAGCCAATTAAATCTTCCACATGCAACCAGGAAAAGCTTTCACCGCATTTGCAATCGTTGTCTTTGTATTGTTGGGTATTGCAGCAACGACGCCTCCGGAAGGCACACATAAGAACCTGCAGATCCTTCCAAAAGATATCAGTGACCAGAAGCTTGACAGTATTATGGAGTCCTACAACAAGGCGCTCGGCATTGGCTGCAGCTTTTGCCATGCTCCGGCAAAGAACATGACTGACAGCCTCGATTATGCAAGTGATGAAAAACCGATGAAAGAAGAAGCACGCAAGATGATGCGGATGACCATCGATATCAACAAGAATAACTTCTATTTCGATAAAACTGTCCGCCCCGAATACCTGAATGTGGTAACATGTAAAACATGTCACCGGGGAGAAGCTTATCCGGATCTATAGAAATGGGGTAGCTGACGCCTTTTGTTTAACCATCCTTCCGTGTTTTTATGACAAAAATCAAAAACTAGTAAGTTTCCCTTCTTTTGCCCCATACGCTTATCTCGTATAATTACGCCAGTTGTATTCGCTTTTACTGAATTTTAGCATAAACCCTTAGTCGCAAGAAGGATGTACGGCTAAGTGTTACTACATTTATAGCGAAAATTCAACATACTTGTAAGGTAAACCTTGTTCTAAAGAAACATTCAAACTACATGCACTTATCAAGTCTACTGGAACGAATTGCTATTTTTGCCCTGTCCGCACCCATCATTGTAATGATTGCAACGAAACTGGGATGGTATAAGAATTTTATAGCCCTGTTTGCTTATTATATATTGGGACTCGCATTTATGCTGATGTCCATTGGTGTAATTAATCTTTCCAGTCCGATAGGAAGCTATTTCGGCATCCTGACAAATTTGCTGGATGCTCCGCTTACATTGTTCTTCCTCGCCTATATGGCCAGATCAACTGCTTTCAAGCAGAAGATCTACTGGCTGATCGGAGCCTTTGCTCTTTATGAAGCAGTGATCCTTTCTTTTTATGGCTATACTGTAGAAGCGTCTACGATCATTACGATACCTGGCCTGGTACTCACCATGGGGCTTGCATTGATCTTCGCCATACATCAGATCAAGATCACCGTTGTTTATCACAAGGCTGCCGGTAAAGCAATTTTTGCAAGCACGCTATTCTTCACTTATGTCGGTTTTACATACGTCTACTATGTTTTCTATTTCATGAATAACAGCTTCCAGGATGATGCACGCCTGGTATTCTTTGCTCTCAGTATTGTTTCTGCACTCGTTATGTCTGTCGGACTTCTGTTCGAAAGAAAACGTGTTGCCAAATTATTTGAGATAAAAACAACCCGTGAGGAATTAAAGGCTCTTTACGTGGATGAGCAAATAAAAACGACTGCCTCGCTTGAGGCAATCGTTTTTAATATGGAGAATCACTGGAAGCGTGAAAGTGCTAAAAGTGTTATCGGGAAGCAGCACGGTAATCTTGAAGCTTCTGAATCGATGTACGATTAAAAGCTATACTTACCGTCAGCAATCACCTTTTCAGCAATTCTTCTGCGGGCATCTTTCATATTGAAAGGCTCGGCTTTTGTGAATCGTTTCAACCCCATCAGGATCATTCTCTGCTCGTCTCCATCCGCGAACGCATTGATGGCATCCTTACCAGCCTTGTTCACCTTATCCGCCGCATCAAACAGATAAGTACGCAGGATATCCTGTTGCAGTGAAGTTGCTGCGTCTCCCTGTTTATCAGTCATATTCATTACACGAAGCAAAACACTTTCGGCATTAAAGGTCAGGATGGCCATATCGGCAAGATTCATCAGGATCTCCTGTTCGCTGTCGATCTTCATCATCAGTTTTTGCACAGCAGCTCCGGCTGTCATCAGGATCGCCTTCTTTAAGTTTGCGACAAGCTTCTTTTCTTTGGCAAATGGCGCTTCATCTTCCGCTCCGAAGTCCGGAATGCTCATCAGTTCTTTTTGCACAGCGAAAGCGGGCCCCATAAGATCAAGTTTTCCTCCCATCGCTCTTTTCAATGTCATGTCGAGAATAAGCAGGCGGTTGATCTCATTGGTTCCTTCAAAAATCCGATTGATACGGCTGTCGCGATACGCGCGCGAAATGTTATACTCCGCACTGAACCCGTTACCACCGTGGATCTGCACACCTTCGTCAACAACCAGGTTCAGCACTTCACTTCCTGCCACTTTCAGAATAGCACACTCAATAGCATATTCTTCGGCAGCGCCCAGTAAAGATTCATTGAATGGCTTTCCGGCGGATAATAATTCTTTTTCTTTTTCAGCAATCCAGTTGGCGGTGCGGTATAATGCCGACTCTGCTACAAATAACCCGATCGCCATTTCCGCCAGCTTATGTTTGATTGCCCCGAAGTTGGCGATAGCCTGCTTGAATTGTTCCCTTGTTTTTGCATACTCTATAGTGCTGCTCATGGATTTTCTTGCAGCGCCGATAGTAGCAGCACAAAGTTTAAGTCGGCCGATATTCAGAATATTAAACGCTATCTTATGTCCTTTACCGATCTCACCTAATACATTTTCAACCGGGATCTTTGCATCCTGGAAATATAACTGCACCGTGGATGAGCCCTTGATCCCCATCTTATGTTCCTCGGGACCTTGCGTAAACCCTTCCATCCCTCTTTCTACGATAAAGCCGGTGAACTTATCACCATCAACTTTGGCAAATACTGTATACACCTGCGCAAAACCTCCGTTCGTGATCCAGCACTTCTGGCCATTCAATAAGTAGTGTTTGCCATCTGCACTTAATTTAGCCGTCGTTTTCGCACTTAATGCGTCACTGCCGGCATTAGGTTCGGTGAGTCCATAGGCGCCAGCCCATTCACCGGTAATAAGTTTGGGAATATATTTTTCTTTTTGCTCCGGAGTACCGAAATAAAGGATGGGTAAGGTGCCAATGCCTGTATGTGCCGCCACCGCTACCGAGAAAGAGTGGCCCGCCCCCAGGTATTCATTGATGATAGTGGAGGTAACAAAGTCTTTCCCCAACCCGCCATACTCCTCGGGAAATGCTGTGGCCAGCAAGCCCTGTTCACCCGCCTTTGTAACCAGCGATTTCATCAGGCCGGGTTCCAGACTATCGATCCTGTCTAAAATAGGAAATACTTCCGCATCCAGGAATTGATTACACATATCGCGGATCATTCGCTGTTCCTCAGTAAAATCTTCAGGCGTAAATGTTTCAAATGGCGAGGATTCTTTAATCAGCCATTCTCCTCCCTTCAGCAAGTTCTTGGCATCTGTGGCAGTACTCATGGTTATAAAGTTTAAAAGGTTAAGAGTTTAAAAGTTTTACAGTCGAACGATCTGTTATTGAAGGGCCATTGATTTTGCTGAATAATAAAAACTATTAAACAGTAAAACTTTTAAGCCTTCATACAACTATTCTCAGCCAACCTCTATTTGAGGTTATCATATACAATTTGCAGAACTTCTTTACAGACATCTATTCTTTCGGGGGGCACAGTTTTCAGCGCTTCATTAAGCGTGTCGTCTGCTATCTGCATCGTTTCCTCTTCCAGCTTTTGCGCCTGTTTGGTTAGATAGATCAGGTTGATCCGCCTGTCACTTTCTGACGCAACCCTTTTTACAAGATTCAATTTTTCAAGATTATCGACCAGTCGCGTGATACTCGGCTTGTCACGGAAAGTTGCATTACAAAGCTGCTGCTGACTTCTGCCATCTTCCTTCCAGAGATGATACAATACGCTCCACTGCTCTATGGTAATGTTCAAACCGGCTGCATTGAACTTCTTCTGCAAACGACGTGCGATCGCAGTAGACGCTTTACCGGTAATAAAGCTATAAAGCTCCCCTTTTTTAAAATGGTTGTTTGACATATAGTTGTTTGTGCAACTATCCAAAAATAATATTAAATTTGAATTCTTACAATTAATTTTTCCGCCCATCTTTTATCCGATGTATCACCGGTTATTGACCTATAAAGCTTCTTTTATCAGCTATTACCGCTTCGGTAATGGGCCGGTTCCTGTTCTATGCTTTCATGGCTATGGTGAAAACGCCAGCTCGTTCAGCTTTTTGGAGCACATCCCGGATCGACGGTATTCTTTCCATGCCATTGAACTGCCTTTTCATGGAAATACAGCCTGGAGGGACGGCCTCCGCTTCACTGCAGGTGATCTGGATGCGATCATTAAACTGATCGGCCTCCCACCGGATACGAAACCTGTTTTGATAGGTTACAGCCTTGGTGGACGGATCGCGCTATCCCTCTACCAAAGATCACCCGAATGCTACAGCAAACTTATTTTGCTTGCACCGGATGGCCTGCTGATGAACCCATGGTATTGGTTCGCTACACAAACACTGCCGGGAAACCGGCTTTTCCGCCTTACGATGCATCATCCCGGGTGGTTCTTCTCCCTGTTGAAACTGATGAACAAGACCGGGCAGGTCAATGCAAGTGTATTCAAGTTTGTAAACGCCTATATCGGCAATCGTGAACTGCGTCTGGTTTTGTATGACCGCTGGACCATTCTGCGAAAGCTCAAGCCGGATCTTAAAACGATACGCACACTGATCCGCCAGCATCAAACACGCGTAAAACTTATCTATGGTAAGTACGACCGGATCATTCTTCCTGAAAGGGGAGAAAAATTCCGGAAAGGCATTGAAGAGTACTGTTCCATCAAAGTACTTAACGGCGGCCATCAGATCCTGCAGGAGAAATTTATTGCTGATATAATTGAGGCCCTGGAGTTACCTTAGTGCTTTGTGATACGGGTTCGATAAATGAATACAATCCTTTTTATAATTCTTCTGCTTTTTACACTCTACGGTGTACTATTGTTATTCTACTGGAAAAGCTGGAATAGTATCCCTGTTTTTAGCACCACCGGCAAAGGTCTTATTAAGATCTCTGTGATCATCCCTGCCAGAAATGAAGAAGAGAATATCGGACAACTTCTCACTGCCCTTCAGGCGCAAACATACCCTTCCTCCCATATCGAGATCGTGGTGATCGATGATCACTCCACTGACAGAACTGCTGAAATTGCAAAAAAATTCAGCGGAGTCAACGTGATCTCCCTGCGGGAGGACGGGATCAATTCCTATAAGAAAAAAGCGATTGAAACAGGCATTTCTTTGTCAAGCGGAGAGCTCATTGTAACAACCGATGCTGATTGTATTCCCCGCACTGAATGGCTGTCGACGATCGTGGCTTTCAAACAGCAAACCGGCGCCATCTTTATTGCAGCCCCGGTCAGCTTCACGTGCAATGGTTCATTACTGCAGATCTTCCAGCTGATGGATTTCATGGTCCTGCAGGGGATTACAGGTGCCGCCGTTTTCAAAAAACATCTTTCCATGAGCAATGGCGCGAATCTCGCATATGAACGAAGGGCTTTTATCGAAGTAGATGGCTTTAATAAGATAGACCATATTGCATCGGGAGATGACATGCTCCTCATGCATAAGATCGCTCAGCGCTACCCGGATGGCATACATTATCTCAAATCAAAAGAGGCCATCGTTAGCACATTGCCGATGACCACCTGGCGTAAGTTCATCAATCAGCGCATACGCTGGGCGAGCAAAGCCACTCAATATAATGATCCACGCATCCTTCCCGTACTACTTCTTGTTTATCTCTTCAATTTGTCTCTTCCCTTTCTATTGATCGCGGGTATCTGGAACACAACATTCTTTCTTTATGCGATGTTGCTTTGGCTGTTGAAAACAATCGTTGAACTACCTCTTTACGCATCGCTCGCCGGTTTCTTTGAAAAAAGATGGTCGGTCAAATTGTTTCCGTTTTTCCAGCCCTTGCACATTGCCTACACACTCGTCTCGGGATTTCTCGGTCAATTCGGCAAATACGAATGGAAGGGTCGCAAAATAAAATAGACCGGTCCGATAATCGACACAATTGCGCGCTTATTAATATCTTTCCGCTATGAGTAAAGAACCGTCTTTTCAATCAGCCTCCTGGCGCAGATTGCGCAGGAACAAGGGCGCATTGTTTGGACTGGTCATTATTGCCGTATCGATTATCGTTGCGGTCTTCGCTTACTTCATCGCCCCGGACCCATCGCCATTTGCAAATCGGATCATTCTTGAAATTGGTGGTAACAAGCCAGGATTCAAGCAGGATTTTCTTTTATTGAAGAAAGATAAGAACGTTGCCTCCACTTCATTTTTTAACCGCTTGATGAATGGGAAGGAAGACCCATACTACTATGTCCCGATCGACTCACACCAGCTTATTGGTGATAGTGTGATCATTCAGAAATTTATTGACGAAGGGCTTTCTGAGAGGCAGGCATTCGTCAAAGACCAACTCGCTTCATCTCCCGTCATCAACCAA
This sequence comes from Terrimonas ginsenosidimutans, assembly GCF_022012415.1. Lineage (GTDB taxonomy): Bacteria > Bacteroidota > Bacteroidia > Chitinophagales > Chitinophagaceae > Terrimonas_A > Terrimonas_A ginsenosidimutans. The sequence goes on along the minus strand of NZ_JAKLTR010000001.1, from coordinate 617,164 downwards.
CGATTTATACTGGGTACAGACAAATTCGGTCGTGATATTTTCAGTCGTTTGCTGATCGGCACACGGGTGAGCCTAAGCGTCGGGCTTATTACCGTGATCATTTCCCTGACCATCGGATTGATCTTAGGCTCGCTCGCAGGATATTTCCGGGGAAGAACAGACGACATTATAATGTGGTTCATCAATGTTCTTTGGAGCATCCCTACCTTATTGCTGGTCTTTGCGATCACACTCGCTCTCGGAAAAGGATTCTGGCAGATCTTTATCGCCATCGGCCTCACGATGTGGGTCAACGTCGCCAGGCTTGTAAGAGGACAGGTCCTTGCGGTTCGTGAACTTGAATACATCGAAGCAACACGCGCTTTAGGATATTCGCACATGCGTGCCATCGTGCGTCATATCTGGCCAAATATCATGGGACCGGTAATGGTTATTGCCGCCGCAAACTTCGCCTCGGCGATCGTGATCGAAGCAGGTCTTAGCTTTCTTGGCATCGGTGTTCAGGCTCCGCAACCAAGCTGGGGCTTGATGATCAAAGAGAACTATAATTTCGTGATCACACAAAATCCAATGCTTGCCCTGGCACCCGGTTTTGCGATCATGTTACTTGTACTTGCCTTCAATTTATTGGGAAATGGCTTGAGAGACGCGCTCAATGTTCGCGGAAAGATCTAGACATTTTCTGCTTTTCCTGCTGTCTTTTTATCAAGTATTACTAGCACTGCGATACATAAAAAGAACAGGCTTCCGATCTTATCCGTTTCGATCAGATCACTCAGCAGGTTCAGCGTAAGTATCATTGAAAAGATAAGCCCGGTGATGAAGGACGCTATGCGGTAAAATGGATCTTTGATGCGGTGGTACAAACGCTGCGCATAAAATAATATTGACCCTGCAAGCAGCAACAGTAAGACCAGCCCGGGAATTCCCTGCTCGATGGCTGTCAGTAAAAAATAATTATGCACGGTTGAATGTTCTTCATTTTCGCTGACCCAGGTTTCAAATGCCGGAACGGCATATGGTTTATAGTTGTGGTAAAATGTGCCCGGGCCAAACCCGGTCAACCAATGGTCTGGGATCATTCTAACGCCGGCGATCCATCTGTAAAAACGTTCCGCAGCCGAAAGATCTTTCATCTCATATGTGGCAACAAGATGCTCTCTGAAGTCTTCATGAAAAATCGTTTCGCTCTGGTCCGGTGCGAATCGCAGATACTGATCATCATATGCCAACCAGCCTACAGCAATGGTTGTCACCATCACCGTGATCATCAATACACGAATAACCACCTTCTTCATCATCAGCCAGCCGGTTATTATTGCAACAAGTAATGCCAGCCATGCACCCCGCGCGTAAGACAAAAAAAGCGCGATCAGCAGGATAGCAATAACCACCGCTACCAACTTTTGGCTTGCGGGAAATAACTTCCAGTATCCATACCAGACCGGCAGCGTACACACAAGCAGTGCCGAGTAATTCACGTGGTTCCTGAAAAATGGATCTACCGCATCATTGATACCGGCAAAACTAAAACCAAGAGCAGCATGGCGGATGAATATTATCATCGTGCAGACAAACATGGAAAGCGCAAGTGTCGTCGCTATCCTTTTTAATTCATCCTTTTTACTATTAACAAGAAATGTGGCTGCAAGAAATGCACACATATACCACGACTTTGCCAATAAGAATTTTACAGACAAAACAATGTGCGTGGAAAAGGCCAGGGAGATGGCTGACCAGCAGAAGGATACTAAAACCAGCCAGACCAGGGGATGCCAGATTATTTTAAAGAAGGCGGTTGTATTATTGATCAAATGAAAGAAAAACAGTACTGAAACCAACAGCATCAGCATTTCATCGGGCAGATCGGTTCCCAGGCTTTCCGTGATCAGCACTTCAGTCGAAAAAGGTATTGAAGCAATCAACAGAAGAAATATTGCCGAAAAAGAGACCCAGCCTGTTTGGAACAATAACACTGCAAACGGGATCGCTAAAAGATAATAGTACTCTGTAATGATTGACAACGCCAGTGTTAATACAAATAACGCTGTTGCGGTAAAGAAGAAGATCCTGTTATTCGCGGTCAACGATGTCATTTACCGGATGTTTTCCTTTTATCCAAAAGCAACACGAGCCATAACGCAAAAATAAAAGAACCTGCTGCGGTAGCGATCAGGATAAGCAGCTTCCGTGGTTTGTCTGGACGGTTACTTATCCTTGCTTTTTCAACAGGCAGGAGAGCCGGAGGTTTTGTATGGAGCATTAAAGAATACTCCAGCTCCAGTTTTCTATAGCTGCTTAGCAATTCCGACTCTTCTCCTTTTTGCAGGGAATCATTTCCCATCTGAATAGATAAGATAGCCGCTTTGATATTCTGCAATACGAGTTGATTGTTCCGATTAAGGATCTCCTGGTGGATGAGAGCAAGTTCTTCCATTAATGCATTTGCAAGCTGAGGAGCCAGTGATCTGTCGTGACACCAAACACGTATCATTAACTCACCGAACTCGCTTTTTGTCACTTTTGTATCATGCTTCAGTGTTTTGGCTGCTTTCATTAATGCGAATTCCGGGTTGTCTTTGATCTGATAAAATGTAACCAGATCAAACTTTCTGGCTACGGAAAGATAGATCGTATCAGATTGAGCCGTTCCTACAACCCGGTCAAGCTCCTCAGCTGTTCCAATACTACTATTAAGATCCCGGATACTATTGCTGAACACGATCGATTTGTCTGCCGTTACCGGGTTCGCCGGGAGTGCCGTTGCGGATGCAAGATATTTTGGACTGATGAAGAATACTGCCGCCGTCGCCACGATCATGGAGATCAATACGACAAAAAAGATCTGTTTTTTCCAGGAAGCGATCAGTTGAATTATATCTGGCATGTGATAATTATTGATTTTTTTACCGGATGATCCATCTGCGCACATTGATCATGCCGGTAAAAAGCATGATCAGCAATGTTAGAGCCCCTGCAACTCCGATCAGTAGAAATTGGTTAACAGACCAGGTCACTCCCATGTACAGGACCACGCCCAAAACTATGGCGGTAAAAATATAAACTAAAACAGAACGAAAATGGACCTTGAGGGCCAATTTTTGGCAGGCGAAGTACATTACGACTACAGACCCTATACCCTGGCTGCAAATTGCGGACAAACAGCACCCGATCGCGCCGTATTTTGGGATCAGCAGCACATTCAGGACAATGTTCAGCGCGGCAGCGATTGAAACGATCAGACAAAAAAGCCTGATATGGCCTGTTGCTGTTAATACTGTTCCATAGATATGCGTGATTGAATAACCGATCAATGCCGGAAGGCACCACCGTAATACATCCACCGCCTGGTCATTGCTGTGATGATAAAGAATTGCCTGGATCCAGTCACCCATGAAATAAGCGATCAGCGCAATGCCGGTCGCTAACATTACAAGGAAATGTCTTCCGGACAAAATGACTTCGTCAATATCTTCTTTGGTGCTCCATCGTTTAACGATGAACGGAAGCAGAAAAGACGAGGTAAGCATTCCGACCATATTTGCTGCATCAAGCAGCCGGTAAGCACCAGCATACAATCCGGTCTCATAAGCGCCATTCGTACTCATCCGTTCGAGAAGGAATGCGTCAATCCGTGCATGAACGGACATCAGCAAAAACACCAGGGCGAACGGAAATGCCTGGCGAAATATCTTCATCGATGGAAATCCGGAAAGCCGTAAATAATGTAATAAGCCTTTTTGCCAAAGGCATATTAGTGCGATCAATACAGCTATGGCCAGACAGGCCGCCTGTAACCATGCAAACATTTCAATTGTAAGCAAACCCTGGAAGGATGGGATATACAGCAAGATACCGGCGATGAGCAACATCAGCGACTTATCAATGATCGAAAGCCATGCATCCGTATTGAAGAACTGTTTTGCTGTTATAACAGCACGGAGAAAAAGAAGAAGCGAATAAAATACCTGGATCAGTATCACATAGAGCACAATGTCCCAATGCTGAACATCTGTGATCCATGCGGCGATTGATACGATTATCGCATAGGTCAGGCTGAACAAAAGCTTCGCCAGGAGAAGGGAGCTGGAAGCAGAAGTGTCTGCCGAAGATTGCATCGCCAGCCGGCGATTAAGATATGTCGTAAGCCCCCAATCCAGCAAAAAGGCAAAGACAACAGATAGGTTGAATAGTGAAAAGTAAATGCCATACTGCTCTACACCAACCCGGTTTTGAACCTGCCGGTCAATACCAAAGATCCATGCAGGCTTGATCACGACATTCAGTACGATCATCCATACAAGAGAAGAGTAGAAACTGGCGCGAACCTTCATCAGCTCGCAACTTTTACGTTACGGTTGAAGCTTTCTTCGAGTGAAATGAATGTTTCAGTACGCTCAATTCCTTTGATCTTCTGCAGCTGATCATGCAATACATAGCGTAACTGGGAGATGTCTTTACAAACGATCTCGGCAAACATGCTATAGTTTCCGGTAGTGTAATTCAGCCTTACTATCTCTGGAATTTTCTGCAGTTCTTTTGCGACAGCATCATACAGCGAACTTTCCTTCAGATAAATGCCAATAAAGGCGATTACATCATAGCCCAATAGTTTTAGGTCTGCAGAGAGTTTAGTACCTTTAACTACTTTCGCTTCCTGGAGTTTTTTGATACGAACATGTATCGTTCCGCCTGAAACAAATAGCTTTTTGCCCAGGTCGGCATAAGATATTTCAGCATTCTCCATCATGTGATGAATGATGTCCAGATCAAGTTTGTCAAGATTCAATTTGGCACTCATTTTTGAAGTCTATTTTTGATACTTTAAGGTTATATCATCAAATATTTGAAATTTATCTATATTTTCAAAATATTTCTTGAAAAACTTTGAACCAAATAGCCATTTCCCTTAATTTTGTTCTATCAAGTTCTTTAAAAAGCGTTGCTGCTTTTGCTGAAGCTACGGCGGATAAATCCGCCGACAGACAGTGGAGGTTGAATAGTTTTTAAAGCGCTTATTATACTGTGGGGTGATGAAATTTTTGGCAGACATGCCCTCTCGTCTCGAGGGTGGAGATCACAGGACAAACATAGCATAGAGCCGACCGTCAGGCCGACCAGGATTGACCACTAACTCTTTGTGCTAAGGCTAACTGCTCCGTGGAGGTTCGACTCCTCCCCCTACAGCGAGCCCGGTTCATTCCGGGTCTTATTTTTCTCATGTGATTGTGATTGTTTGCCTGTCCTCCTTTGCGGACGGGCCTTTTTTTAATACATCCCTGAGAGAAACAGACTAAAGATTTTTATTTGGTTTTAGTTACGTGTTTGCCGGTCTTTCCAGACTGGCAATTTTTTTTGCTTTGCTTGCCCGACCGTCTAACGGATCAGGAACAAAGGTTGGGGGATGGGAGGGATCATTTTGAAAAGTTGGGGGTGGTCTGCAAAATGGCTTGGGTTAAAATGTTCCGGATGAGCATCGCTCGCATAAACTCTGGCGGCCCTTCCACCGTAGCGAAGCGGAGGAGGGAACTATGCCAGTCGTTCAAAAGATCTATCGCCCTCAGCGTGTCAGCTTGTCACCATTTTTCACTGCCTAAGATCACGTCAAATTTTGGACGGCCAAAGGACGACCAAGAGACGAACTAACGACGACTAACAACCATTTCAAAAACACGTGGAATTTGACCCTGAATGATTATCATCAGTCAACACATCAGCTGGCTTCGCGTGCCAGAATGTCGTATCTAAGGAGCATATATCGCTTCAAGGCGTACTCACGTTTTTTGTGCCCCATCAGACTGCTATCGCTTAAAAACTTGTAAGTGGACAAGTGATAATGCAAAACCTTAAACTTTTAAACTATTAAACATTTAAACAACCATCCCACAACTTCTACGCTTGATCCGAAGGAAGGGGTAAAAGTTCAGTGATTCCAGAGCTTCCTTATGTTTCAGAGGTTCCAGAGGTTGATATCCGCGAAAGGTTTAGTAAGTCCCGGGGTTCTATGCCTCCCCGGGGAGCGGGCTAATATGCACGTCGCGCGCTACGAGCCATTCGTCCGCCGCACGCGCTGATTCATCGCCGCGCGCGCAGGTCAGAAATGGGTATACGACAGCAACCGCATTGCTACGTTTGACTGTCGTCGCCCATTTTTCAATTGTATCATTCCACAATTCCTATCTCATTCTTCCTTTTTTTGATCATAGATGCAATAAAAAAAACGCACCGCCCTTTTCAGGACTGCCCTCCTCCACCAGTCCTGAAAATGACGGTGACTAAGAAATTTCTCTGCTGTAAATATCGCTTTATACAAAAGCGAATCCATGGGAAAAACACAGGATCTCCCGGGAAAATAACGGACGTATTATGATGAATAAACGATCAGTAACACATGCTGAAGAACTCGTCCCCCAATTTATTACCAATGTCGTTTAGTCAAGGATTTTCCCGAAAGTTTACTTGATGGTCGATGACCGTTGGCCGAAATACAAAGACCTGTTACGTGAATATCTATTGTTTAGCAGCAATGGCTTCAATCTCAATGCGGCGCTCGACCATCGACCATCGAGCTAGTGTAGAAGGATTTCTTAACTGAACGGCATTGAATTTTTTAATCCTGATCGTGCTAAACGGCAATCATGCTTAAAACATGGGATGATTGTGCTATCAAAACGAGCTGATTGAATTATAGTGAGGTCATTTGTTTCCCGCGACCAAACAATTATACCCTTGGCAGGGTATGGACTTCCGTTATTTATCATCGTAAATTGTATAACACACATGAGAGGCTTTATTCCTGGCGCGGACGAAGCCGCAAGATTGGTAGACATCACTACAGAAGTCTGAGCCCGCTAATTACACATTATATACCTGAACAGAGCCCGGGGCACAAACGGAAAGCTATTTGATCCGTAACCTAATACACCCGGCTAAGACTATTTATTGGTAGCATCAGAGATTCTTCCCGATCGAATTTTATAATTTGACCGGGAAGGCCTGTTTTATAGAACCACTGCCAGAACAATTCTCTCACTTTTTTTACACGCCTGAACACCTGCATCACAGGCTAATATCCTTCTACATATGTTACCCTGAATACCGATAGATTTATCCCTCAACCCTTATTTTTGCGCAAAATCAGTTTTATGAAAAGGATACTTGCACTTTTGACGATCTGTAGTATTACAACAGCTACTCTTGCCCAGGATGGAACGATCAAAGCATTAAAAGCTGACTCAGAAAGAACTATTGCAAAAGATGCCGCAGACACAACACAAAAAAGATGGAAAAAAGGCGGAAGCGCTGGTCTTAATATCTCACAGGGCTCATTGAGCAACTGGGCTGCGGGTGGCGACGATTTCTCGCTGGCAATTAATACCGTTGTGAACCTTTATGGATTCTACAAAAATGGAAAACACAGCTGGGACAATACACTCGATTTCAACTTTGGTTATGTAAACACCACCAGCCTGGGATCTCGCAAGAACGATGACAGGATCGATATCGTTTCCAAGTATGGTTATGCATTGGGTTCAAAATGGAATATCTCAGGACTGTTCAACTTCCGTTCACAGTTATTTGACGGCTATACCTATGCCAATGATACGCGCACATTTGCCTCAACCATTCTATCTCCGGCTTACGTGTTGGTGAGCCCAGGTTTTGATTATAAACCAGCTCCTTCATTCTCATTTTTTATATCTCCCGTTACTTCACGCTGGACAATCGTGCTGGATGATACTTTATCGTCGCGTGGCGACTATGGCGTTGATCCGGGCAAACACTCACGGAACGAAATCGGAGCATTTGCTTCTGCGAACTATATCAAAGACTTTAACAAGATCCTGAGCTATAAAGGGCGCCTCGATCTTTTTTCAAACTATAAATCAAAAGCAAAGAATGTAGACGTATTCTTTACAAACGTGCTTAATGTAAAACTTACCCGCATACTTTCTCTGACATACAGTCTCGACATGATCTATGATGACGATGTCCGCTTATTCGGACCGGCTAAAGAAGGAGCGAGAACGCAGCTTAAGTCAGTAGTAGGCGCTGGTTTTCTGGTGAAATTTTAAACGACATCGCATTCTTAAATAAATGAAGCCCGGCTAACACCGGGCCTCATTCTTTCTACACATCCTCAACTCTTATATCGAAGAGTTTATCAGGGTTAGGATTCAAGTTGATACGTAATAGGAAGCGTTCTCCAGGTTTTCACGGCTTTGCCTTTCACCTTACCGGGAGTCCATTTAGGCATGTTGGAAACTACTTTGATCGCTTCTTCCTCCAGGCCATATCCCAACTTATTTCCAACAGTAGACACATTGGTCACTTTGCCATTCTCATCAACAGCAAACTGAACCTGAACGGTACCTTCTATTGTATTGTCAATCGCATTCTGTGGGTATTCAATGTTATCCTGGATATAACTTTCGATGTTTGGATATCCCCCTGCATACGTAGGCGCTACTTCTGCACGGGTATAGATCCCCATCTTATCTTTTTCAATTTTCACTTTTTCATCTTCAGCTGCCATCGCAGCAGCAGATGCACGGCCTTTCTTTTTAGCGGCTACGGTTGTACTGCCTGAAGGCGTTGTAGCACCGGAACCAGTCGCTTTATCCATTGAATCCTTTGCGGCTGATTCACTATTAGCCGTTGTGGAATTATTTGCCGATTCATCTGAGTTATTACAGGCAACCATTAAAAGGGAAAATCCGAATACGGTGGCCATTCCCTGAACCGCTGTTCTTAATTGATTGATTTTCATACATCTGATTTTATTAAACAATCGATTTTGCTTATGATAATAGTTCAAACCCAATGCCGGATGCGAATGGATTTTCAAAACCGTAACTTTGCAGCCTCATGGGACAAAAAAAGTTAGTTCGCTTTGAAGAGTTAAAAGGTTTCCCCAATGTGCTGCAATACCCGGAAGGAATGGCCGGCAAATGGGATAGCTTTTTCAATAACAAAAATGGCATCACGCTGGAGCTTGCGTGTGGTAAAGGAGAGTATGCGGTAGGGCTTGGATTGCTTTATCCATCAAGAAATTTTATAGGCGTTGACCTTAAAGGTAACCGGATATGGGTTGGCGCGAAGAAAGCATTGCAACATCAACTCACAAATATTGGCTTCCTCCGAACTCATATTGATAAGATCGGTGAGTACTTTGCACCGGGTGAAGTACAGGAGATCTGGATCACATTCCCTGATCCGCAACTTCGCTGGTCAAAAACGAAAAAGCGCCTGACACACCCGAAGTTCCTTCGGTTATATCAACAGGTATTGATTCCCGGCGGTAAAATACACCTGAAAACAGACAGTCCTGAGCTTTACCAGTTCACGAAACTTGTCATAGAAATGTTCGGCTGCACTTTGCATGCGGATTATGACAACGTGTATAAGCAGCCGGAATTATCAGAAGATCTTAAGATCAAAACACATTACGAATCGCTCGATATCGCACAAAGCAACCGTATTCACTATCTCAGCTTTTCTCTTCCTGCCATTTTACCGGGGAAAGATAAAGATGAGGAATTGAAGCAAATCCTGAAAGATGCAACAGTGGATTGAAGGTGAACATTATTATAAAAATGAGCAGGGGCTTTTTGTCCTGACCGAGAAGTTCCACCTGGCCCGGGGATACTGTTGCGGCAACGGCTGCAAACACTGCCCATTCGACTACGAAAATGTATTCGAACCGAAGAAGTCAGCGTTGCTAAAGAAAAGAGCGGAAGAACAGAACACTGGAACGAAGAAAGATAGCTAGTGTCTTCCCCGAACGCACTCATTCGACCCTTCAATTATATCTATGGCCACTAAAAAGAAAGTTGCAGGAAAATTAAAACCCGTCAAGCCTTCAGGCAAACGGGATGAAAACTTCTTCGAACTGGTGTATGAAGTGGCCCGGCAGATCCCAAAAGGAAAAGTCACTTCTTATGGTGCCATTGCCGCTTGTCTTGGAACAAAGCTTTCGGCAAGAATGGTTGGCTGGGCCATGAACGGTGCAGGGAAAGTAAAACCTCCTATACCTGCACACCGTGTGGTGAACAGGCTTGGAATGTTAAGTGGTGCCGCTCATTTTGGTGGCAATAAGATGGAGCTTTTGCTAAAGAAGGAAGGAATAAATGTCAGAGAGAATAAGGTCGTGGATCTCGAAAAACATTTTTGGGATCCGGTAGAAGAGCTGGGGTTTTGAATCGGCTCTCCGCACATTGCTTTATCAGCCTTTATTAAAAGTAGTATACAAGTAATCGACTCCGCCTGCCGACAGCCTTACCCGCGCTTTACAACCGGCATCATCTTGACCTAATTGGTAAGAAAAGTATAAAATAAATCCTGCCATTTTTAATCCGTTTGAAATTCGATATTTTAGCTCTGGTGTCAAAAGATCGGTGTAAGGGTATTATTAATTCTTAACCATATAAATTCCCGGTATGAAGATCATTTACACACTGCTGATCATGGCGGTCGCCAGCGTTGCGATCAGTTCATTTACCACTAAAAACTACATCTATTATTTCTGTGATTCCAGGACAATGAATTCCTCCGGAAAAAAGGTTGTCAGAATTTCCCCTCTCTATGCCATTCCCGCGTCGGACACGGCTGGCTGGCAACCGGCTCATGAATGGGCAAATTGGGTGAATCAGGAAGCTGGAGAAACAAAGGTCACAAGCGACTTCAATTATTACTTCTCAAAGGCAGATGCGAAAAAGCAATTAAACAATGCGGTGAAGCGCTATTCGGATACATCGAAGTATGTTCTGAAGAGGGTCGACTTCAGGTTAGCATCGAAAAAATAAAACCAGGGCGATCTGACAAAGACTTTCATACCGTCCTTACACATTCCGGTAAGATAAACCCGTAAGGACGGTACGAAAGTTAAGAAACGAGCTTCCCAAACGGCCCCGGCACACAGGTTCCACACACACTTCATATGGCAATTGGCCCTTTACGGTTTGGATAATGATCCGTTGTTGACGTAACTATTGTTATTCACAGGAATGTCTTATTGGGATCTGCACTCAATAGCAGCCATGCTTCTTATCATCGCTCGTAAAATACTTGCTGATCAGATCATGTAAAGTTGGATCATACGCTTTCAATTCCGCTCTTGTATTGATCTGGTTATGCACACCATCCGCCGGGATCGCTTCCAGGTTGCTGTTGAACCAGCATTGCACACCTTCTGACCAGTACTCGCGGACATCAGCCCTGGCATACGTATTTGCCCAAAGATTTTTGGACACAGCGTTATTAAATGCAGCCTGTAATTGCGCGTCAAAGCCGGGCGTAGTAAACCGGATCCCCAACTCATGGATAGCATGTGCAAATTCATGCGTAAGGATCTCTTCTCCTTTATACCTGTCACTTGTTCCTTTGCAAAGCATATTCTCTTCGCAGTTTGTTGTAAGCGGACGATCTACTGTTGCACCATATGCACGGGCTCGATTATTCCAGTCCGTTCCCGGAAACGCAGTATACAGATCGCTGTATTCTGGCATATCTGTCGGCTTTTCATTGATCCCGATGATCCCAACCCGCAGTTTATTCTGGATCATTTTCTGTTTCTCAGATGGGATCTTACTGACCATGCTGTTGATAATATCTCTCGCCCTGATCAATGCTTCATCCGCCACCTGTGCCGAGCTAACAACAGGAATACCACCCGCATCAAGGTATTTTTTGTAAAAACTATTCAGCCCGAGTGAGGAGGGTGGTGTAGTAACGCCTGTCTTTGCTGGTTCTTCGATCTTTTTATCAGACTTGCTGCAGCTGCTCAGTATTAACAGACCGAGCACTGCGATGATAGCATATTTCATGGTTTTGTGTTTGTCCGGTAAAAATCGGGGAACAGAAAACAGCGGGAAATACCAAATATTGAGTAGGAGCGCCGCCGCCCTCATCACAGCCTCAACTGAAAGAAATCTCTCCCATTCATAGACATAAAGTGCCTGCTGATCTGCGTCCCTGTGGGTTGATCAGCGTAGATCTGCGGGAATCTATTCTGGCGATTTCTTAAGTTGACTTAAAGAAGAGGCATGCCCGGCGCTCAGCTTACTTGCGATGCGTGATCTACTTACATTCAGCTAAGCCCAAACCCTTAAAATGTCCTGAACGGAATACTATTACTCCCGATTGAAAAACTTTTACTCCCGATTGATAAATCCTGTTGGCGGGATTATGCTTCACCTTTGTTTTATGCAAATGAAAACAAGATCTGTCATAATAGAGATCCTCGCGGCGCTGCTCCTGCTGTTGTTTCTCTACACCGCTGTATCGAAGATCAATGAGCACGAACGGTTTGTAATGGTGCTGGCAAAATCACCATTGCTGAAGCAGGTAGCATTGCCGGTGTCCTGGGCAGTGCCGGTGATCGAGATTGCGGTGAGCGTGTTGCTATTCAATCCTGCATGGCGGCTTTCCGGTTTCAGGTTGTCATTTGCATTAATGCTCCTGTTCACATTGTATATCGGGTACATGATCCTGTTCACACCGCACCTGCCATGTTCATGTGGCGGTGTGATCAGGAAGATGAGCTGGGTTCAGCATTTGTTCTTCAATGTATTCTTCATGGCCATTTCATGGTGGGGGATACGACTGGAAAAGAAAAAACTTGTTGTTGCAATAACGCAGGCATAGCCGAACACCTGTATAAAAAAGTAGGCAATCAATTATCAGGAATTAAATTAAACAATTATGAAAAAGTATTTTTTGAGCATTTGCGTGGTGATGGTTGCGCTGAGTTTGAGTGCGTTTACGGGGGATTACAAAAAGCCCGTCAAAACAAGTGATCCTGGCGACATGCATTGGTTCACGGCTCCTTACAACTCATCTGATTTTGAATCAACGACTCAAACTGCTGAAGCACGCACTTTGCAGAATGAGTGCATTGAATTACTTACGGAGGTCGAATGCGAAAGAGCATACAGGGATGACCAGTTGGTAATTCCTGGACAGCCAAGTTCCGGTGTCAAGACAAGTGAGAAAAACAGCCCGATCGACATCATCTATGTCGAAGAGCAGTAAAGGAGATAAAGCAATGGCTTATGGCCATTGCTTTACTTTTTATCTTTGATCACAAGTACATTGACGAGGCGATCTTCTTCAACTATGATCAGGTCGTACTTTGCCAGTTCCTCATTTGCATTTGAAAATCTGGTCTTCTGAAACTTGTCGAAAACCGACATATCCACTTCCATACTCACGTTTCCTTTTATGCCGCTGTCATCAACAAACGGCTTCTGCACAACACGAGCATCAAAATATAACTTTAGGATATCAACAAACTCCGAAAACGGTTGATCCTTCAACAAAAATAGTTTTCTATCTTCTTTAATCCCTGACGAGCTCTGTTGAACATCACGATTCACAGATGAAATGCTTTTCTTGTTTTTTCTTTTTAAAACATAACACGGAACAACACGTTTTTCCCTTGAAAGAATAATATTGAAATAGTCTGCAACCTTGTTAACGAATATTTTTCTGAGATCTGGTGCTTGTTGAGAATTTACAAGCATATCTATGCAATACAAATTCTTCTTTCTCCAGATATCGAACTCGGTTATATCGACAGGTCTTTGAAATTCTTTTTTACGCGTTGACTCTATTATAAACGCACTTTTCTTATAGGGCTCTCTGTCACGGCTCAACGTAACGCTTATTATCTCCGCGACCGATCCGTTATATTGGCATATCCTGTTTGGTATTGAAGATCCACCGATCATATCCAGTTTTACGCCACCAAAACCCTTCAACTCTCCAGTAACCATAAAATAAGATTGCAATTGGTTTCGGTTGGAAGAATCAAGTAATTCAAGTAAGGTCCCATTTCTGGGCAATCTTTTACTCCCTTCAACGCCTAATTGTACTATACCACTGTCAATCAAAAGTTCGAATGTCTTTTCTGTAACGTAGTTAAGTTCGGGAAACCCCTTGACATTTCTATTCTCATCCAACAACACAAAAAAAGGAATAGCTTCGTGAGGAAAGAAGCTACTTAACTGTTGATCGTCTGTAATGTATGGAACGTCAGGCTTAATTATTTTTTTCTTCTTCTGAAAAAACTTTGTCGTTGAGTCCAATGATTGCCTGTTTACCAAAATCACCTGAAGGTCATTGTCAAACTTCTTTTGTATCCTCTCTATTTTGGCAAAGTTCCCAATACAGCTCGCACATCCAGTTCCCCAAAAATCCAGGAGCACCCATTTTTTCTTTATGTCTGATAACTTAAAGAGCGATGACGTGTAGTTATACATTTGATCACTCGAAAACTCCGGGACCTTTTGCCCGGCTTTATAAGGCTGGGCCAAGCAATCCTCACTACTAGTTAGAAAGACCAGGAATATTGCTAAATTTTTAAAAATCGAAATAAGACAGTTTTTCATACTAGTAACCTGGGTTTTGGTGCAAAAAAGGGTTTCTATCTATATCTGCTTGCGGGATCGGATACAACGCATCTGATGGAGACCAGCCTGGTTTCATAGGGGCCAGCACCACGTCTGCAAGTCCAAGGCGTTTGAGATCAAACCACCGATGACCTTTTTCCACCATTAACTCTACTCGACGCTCCTGGATAACGGCCCTCAGTAGTTCATCACGGTCTGAAATGCCTATCTCAACAAGGCCGGCACGCTTTCTTATCAAATTGAGATCATTAAGTGCTCCTGAAATATTATTTTGATTCAAACGCGCCTCGGCCCGGATAAGCAGTTGCTCAGCAAGACGCATGACAACATTTGCTTCGGTGATAGCGGTGCCGCTTTTTACCCGGTACTTAAATGGGTAATAAAACACATCTGGTCCTATAGCTTTGCTTCTAATCCACTCTATCCTGCGTTTATCTCCCGATTCAAATGCAGCTATTAAGGCCGGGCTTAACGCAAACGAAGGCCTGGCAGAGGCTGTGGCGAGCGGTATCAACATAAAACCATCTCCGCTATTTTGTGAAATGGCTGTAGGATATAATTGAAAGATTGTTTCCCTGCTCGGCAAAAGAAATGTCTTGCTAAGGTCATTCTCCAATGAGTACAAAGCTTGCTGATCTATAACACTGGTTGATGTTTCCTCCGCCAGCCGGTAGTCTTTATTATACAAATAAACCCGGGCAAGTATAGACGCCGCCGCAAAACGATTGATACGAGTCCGGTTTGACCTGGGATAAGTTTCTGGAAGTATTGTGACTGCCTCTCTCAGGTCTTCAATGATCTGCCGATAAATTTCCCGGCTATCGGTTCTGGGATGTATGCTATTTTTTTCGAAACTCGTAGATAGCTCCAACGGTATATCTCCATACAGGTTCGTGAGATAGAAATAAAACAGAGCCCGAATGGAAAGAGCTTCACCTCGTAATCTCGTCTTTACTCCGACAGATATTCCTTTCGCATTTTCCAGGCCCTCAAGTATTGCATTTGAATGAAAAACATTTGTATATCCCCACTTCCAAAGACCATTGTAAACCTGAGCACTTTCATTTGGTAAAAGGGCGTTCTTATAAAACTGATCACTTGTTGTATTTGCAGATGTATTAAACAGTTCATCTGCAGATAACCCGGGATAAATTGTTAATGCCCCATTAAGAAAAATAGGAGGGCTGACCATCATCTGTGCGTATAGCCCGTTTATAGATGCTTCAGCTGTCGAATCATCTGTGAATATCACACCTGTTGACACCTGACCTTGCGGAAAGGGTATGTCAAGATACTTTTTGCATGAAGATGCAGCTACTGCTAACAGCAGTACTAAATATGTAAATTTCATATGCTGGTTTAAAAGGTGACCTGAATGCCGCCTGTGAATGTTTTCATCAAAGGCAGCGTACCGTATAAAGCCTGATTTTCGGGATCTGAGCCTAGAAAGGAGGTAAACGTCAGCAAGTTTTGTCCCTGAAGGAAAAGCCTGCACTGGCTTGCTTTTATCTTAGCCAGCCAGGCCCTTGGAAAACTATAACTCAATGAGAGATTCTTTAATCTCCAAAATGAAGCATCCCCATAAACACCACTGGAAGAATTGAGAGTTGATAAGATCTTATATGCATCTGAACTGAAATCGGACGAAAATTTCTGAACATCCGTAATATCTCCAGGCTTCTGCCATCTATTTAAAACGTAAGCCGGTTGGTTTAAAACATCTCCTGGAATTACAGCACCATATGCTCTGAAGTTTCTACCGGTTTGTCTTACAAACATAAAAAAAACATCGAGCTGAAATTCTCTATATGCAAGTTGTTGACTTATTCCCCCTGTATATTTCGGTACGAGGCTTCCAAGGTATTTCCTATCCAGCGAATTGAAAAGTCCATCCAGGTTAACATCTGTAAAATGATATACACCTGTTTGTGGGTTTACTCCCAGAAACTCAAAACTCTTTATCAACCTCAAAGGCCTTCCTACTTCGAGCTGGGAAGCATAGCTTGTATTTTCAATTCCTGGAAATTCAACCAGTTTATTATCAGGGAAGCTGATATTACTATTGACCGACCATCTGAGTTCTGGTGTTTGATAAATAGTTGCTGTGAAAGAAATTTCAACTCCTGTATTCTGAACTACCGCCGGAAAATTCTTGATTGTTGATGCAAATCCCGTTTGAGACGAAATATTATAGTTGATAAGTTGATTGTCGCTTCTATTTCGGAAATAAGCGGCAGAGAGCAGCAGCCTGTCTTTAAAAAATCCAAGTTCTAAGGCGATTTCAGCTTTTTTATTTATTTCCCAATTGTAGTCAGGATTATACAGACGAGTTGGTCTCAATGCGAGGCTTCCCTGAAATCCACCAGAGATTGGCGACCATGTATCCAAAAATTGGTAATTACCAATCTGATCATTTCCAGTTGTTCCATAGCTGGCACGCAGCTTACCAAAGCTTAAGCCTGGTATTATGCCAGGATCAAGGTCTTTACTAAAAACCCACGCAGCACCGACCGCGCCGAAATTTGCATATCGGTTCCCAGGGCCAAACCGTGTACTCCCATCTCTGCGGCCAGATAAATTAAGCAAGTACTTATCTGACACGTTGAAGTTTATACGTGCAAAGCCTGCAAGATACCTATACTCGGAAACGGAATTATTAGCTGTAACAGAACTTGCTGAGCGTACATCTTTTATCAATGCATCTGATGCGAAACCAGCACCCGTCATAAATAAACCGGTACTGGTCATCGTCTGTACAGTCATACCTCCTAAAAATGTCAGTTTTAAATTGCCTGCTTTTTTTATCCATTCCACTTGAGGTTCTATACTCCATGAATTGATTCGCTGGTCAGATAGTTGTGTGGATCCCGCAATGGGGCTGCCCGGAGCGAATGCCCTCTTGGGTATTATATCTTGTTCACCAATGTCGATGCTGTTATAGCCCGCCAACGCGCGTAACGACAAATCTCCGATCAGTCGGTATGATATCACGGTATTAGCGAGCAGTGTGCTTGTTACCGAACGATACTCCCGATAGAGGTATGCCATTGGGTTTTCAAACATCACACCCTGATCAAACCAATTCAACTCGCCCGTTGCAGTATACAACGCCGGAAGATTCGGCTGTAGTGATGTGTAATTTGGTAAACTCGAATTGACAAGATTATTTATATCCGCAGAGTAACCCGTATTTAATAGCAGCTTAAACCTGTTATCCGCTGATGTGTGATTAAAATTGAAATGAACAGAAGATCGATGCTGAAACATATCTCCGGGAAAAGGGGTTGTTTCCCGGTGGTATGCCGTACGAAGTATAAACTGGTTGAACTGATTGCCGCCTGAAACAGCCAGCTGTATATCATTCACACGTGGAGTATGCCCCATCAGTACCTTATTAAGATCAGTATACCGGGTCGTATCCCAAAGAACGATCTCCGGCGCATTGATCGCATCCATCACTATCCCATCATTCGCGAAAGCCTCTTTCCGCATCATAACATATTGCTGCGTATTGAGCATTGGCATAACACGGGTCAGCTTGCTGAAGCCGCTGAAGGCATTCACCGTTACCTGCGTTTTCCCTGCCTTTCCCTTTTTTGTCGTGATCAACACAACCCCATTTGCACCACGGCTTCCGTAGATAGAAGTAGCATCGGCGTCTTTCAGGATCTCGATGCTTTCGATATCACCGGGATTGATCGAGTTGAATGGGCTCAATCCTCCCGGATTAACAGCAGTACCCCTGCCTGCAACGGAACTGATCTGATTCACAATATTATTATTCGGCCCAAACGGAATCCCATCGATCACAAACAACGGATCAGAGCCCTGTGTGATCGAGTTCTGCCCCCGGATCTCGATCTTTACATGCGCTCCGGGTACACCGCTCGATTGCGTAACGATCACTCCTGGTACCCGCCCATGAAGTGCCGCCAATGGATTGCTCACCGGCTGGCGCTGTATCTCTTCAGCACTCACCTTCCCAATGCTGCCGGTATTCAGGCGGCGCGTTGTTTCACCATAAGCCATTACCAATACCTGGTCAAGCTCGTTGACCTTCGGCTTCAACGTGATCGTCATAAAAGTTTCGTTCCCGACTTTGATCTCCATTGGCTCCAGCTCTGCACCAGTGATCAGCAGAGTGGCGTTTGGAGAAAGGTCACGGAGAGAGAATGCACCATTATTATCGCTCGATGTGATACTTGCAGTGCCTTTAACCTGCACAGTTGCCCCGGCAATTGCATTGCCGGCTTCATTTATCAGTTTTCCCTTGAAAGAAGATACGACCGGTGTGGTATCTTTTACTGCAACTATCGCGCGTATAATGATGTAGGAGCCATCAACCAGGTAGCTAACGGGCTGATCCCGGAAAAGCGCTGGCAGAATGCGGTCAAGCTGTTCACCTTTTACGGAAATGGTTACCGGCTTCGCACGCATCAGGGTTTCTCTTGTATAAACAAAAGAGACATCCACCTGAGACTCGATCTCTTTGAACACCTTTTCCATTTTTTCCTGAGTAACCGAGAGTGTAATTCCCTGTCCGGGGTGCCCTGATGCTGATACCTGCACATAGGAGAATAGCAGGCATGCAAACGCCAGTGCACGCAGTATTGTGTGCAGTTGCATAAAGAAATAGTTTTGATTATTTAAGTACCGTTACACGGTTTCCTTCGAGACGGAGCCGGATGTCATTCGTGCTTTCAAGGTGCCGCAGTAGTGTGGGGAGTGTGATATTACGGTGAAAGGTGCCGTTTAAGTGTCTATCGACCGTATCTTCTATAATAACTGTTACGTCAAACCAGCGTTCGAGGCTTTGCTTGAATTCCTCGTTGCTGGCATCATCAAGCTGAAACTTATTGTTTGTCCAGGCAGCCGGATCCTCATCCTCCGTTTTTACCAACTGCCATTTACCTGATGGTGTGATCTTTAAGCATTCATTTCTCCGGAGATCTTCTGTTCTGCCGTTTCCAGATACTTTCACAGATCCTTCAGTAAGCGCTATACTAACCGGAGTTCCCGGATATGCTTTGATATTGAACGCCGTTCCTGTTGCCTGCACCTTTACACCATTCACCATTACGATGAATGGTTTGGCTGCATCCTTCGCCACTTCAAAGTAAGATTCACCGGTCACATTCACTTCTCGTGTTGAACCGTTGAAAGAAGCCGGATAACTTATAGCGGATGCATCATTCAACCAGACCTTTGTTCCATCCGCCAGCGTGATCTTTGCTGATATTTTCCGCGGAACAATGAGTGCGTGCTGACCAGGCGCTGCGTCCTTTTGATATTCAAGCACACCATTATGAATGCGGATCCCGTTTGCAATCGTAGTGTCCTTACTTCTTAAAAGAATTTCGGGCCCATCATTATTTGTCCTCAGTACCGGGTACTCTTCATCCGATAATTGGGTGATGATCTCCGGAGGTTTCGATGGCAGGCCCGATGACCTCAAAAAATAAAGGGTCATTCCGGCAGTGATCAGTACAGCTGCTGCAGCAGCATACTTCCACCATTTGATGCGTGGCGATCGCTGTTCGAATTCAATACGCTTTTTCGTTTCTTCCAACCGGCTTTCAACATTCAGGGAAGAATACCAGCGAAGAAATCCGGCCATCGTCTTCTCATCAGTTAGTTCTTCAAAGAGTCGTTGATTGCGTTCGCTGGACGTGATCCATTGATCCAGCTCTTCTTCTTCTTCAATATTCAGATCATAATGGAAATAGCCGGCCAGCAGGTATGCAATACGCTCCTGTTTCCTGAAGGCCTCGAAATCCATATATGAACTTTCGGTTTTCATACTGTTAAGGTAGTATTTCGTTCCCTATAAGTAACACAACAAAATGAACAGAAACCGGTATCGGCATGGGAAATATTTTTTAACAGAAAAAGAAACTTTTCAGATTCCGCAGCAAACGCAAGGCCGTTTTACGCTGATGCTGGACAGTGTCTGGACTTTTTTGCAGAAGACGGCCAATCTCTCCTGAGCTTTTCCCTTCGAAATAATACAGGCGGACCACTTCCCGCATTTTATCCGGCAATTGATCTATCCGGTCATTTAATTCACGGATCGACTCGGCCCTGATCATGTCTGTATCTATGGAAGGCTCGGTATGCTCTTTCTCAAGGTCCAGGAATTGCTGTTGCTTTTTATCCCGGACATTCTGCTGGCGCAGATAATTGATACAGTCATTTTTCACGGCGGTATACAAATAAGGCTTTAGCTCAGACACGTCTTTCAATACGTGTCGACGGTTCCATACTCTGATAAAACACTCCTGCACGATATCCTGTGCGTAGAGATCCTGGCCAATTATGGAATGGGCAAAGAAAGACAGTGCACGGAAATGTTCACGAAACAATTGGTTGAATACTGTTTCGTTTCCATCCCATACATCCTGTACAGATAAAGATCCTATATCGCCACGCTTCAACGGCAATGTCAAAATGATTATGAATGAAGAATAGATTATCAGATCCGCCCGCAGCAGGCGAATAGCATTGTCCCTTATTTCGTTCCGGGCTAAAGTGTAGTCCAGTTGTTCAACTGATGTTATTAAAGATAAGGATTTCCGCGAACTGGTATTCGTACGAACGTCAAAAAGAAATTCGAATGGATCGACTTTGAGCGTTGATGAACGATCACCAGAAATTAATTATCCGCCACAGGCTTGGTATTGCAGTCCAAAAGCTCGTGTTGCAGAATATGCAGGATGCTTCAGGCGAGACTGTTGACAGTCTTCGCCAGCTTGGTGTTAGCGCAGACATAGAATATTATATCGTTCAGAAAATTTCTTCCGGGAAAAAAGATCCGCAGTTTACAACGTTGGTTTCTATTGCAGCTGGATTCAATATTCCTGTATCTGATCTCGCCGCGATGTTTCAAACGATCACCGATGAGGAAGCGCTCATGCAGATCGAAAAGCAGAAACGGGATGCGAAGAAGAAGGCTGCAAAGAAAAAATGATGCGGGATAGACGCAAATTACCATGAAGGAGCCTGCATGACCCTGAGAGATGGCTGAACGTAGTGGCGGCTATCCTGGTGACAGGCTCCCCCTAACTGACCGGTTGGATATGACACCGACTAAAAGGCCTTGAAAATAATGGGTGAAGGGCTTAAATTCTGTTGTGACCAGTGTTGAAATGCAGGCGTTCGGCTATTTCTCCCCGGATCCTCCTCATTGCCTCCCCTAATCCTCCCCGAATCTTCCTCTGTTCGTCCCCGAAAACCGGGGAAACAAGGATTATGCTTCGGGAAGGCAAAGAGGGGGCCTCTACCAATTAACAGCCACAGCTTGCATCCAAATGTGGCACTCTGCCATCGGACATCGGTCATCTGCTATCGATATTCTCAGGGGATCTATAAACCAAATAAAAAAGCCCAACCATGATAGGTTAGGGCTGTTGTTTGTCCATCCTTGTTGTCTGAGTCCAATCAGTCGTTCAATATCTTCGATGTAGATAAATACTTTTTCGAGGGATGATAGATGAAAATGCAATGACCATCTTTCATCGTATTAATGATCTCTGCGCTTTCCTGCTGAGGTACCGCAGGGCATCCAAAGCTGCGGCCTTTCTTCTGACTGCCAATATAGTTCGCACCATGCACTACGATCGCACGCGCATACGCCTTATCATTAACACCTCTTTCCACTCCATTCACACGAAGGGATAAACCATGCTCTCCATAATAAGTCTGCCTGGTTACATAAAAACCAAGGCTGCTTTGCAATGAACCATTCCTGTTTGAAAATGCACGGGCATACTCACCGCCGGAATTTTTCCCATGAGCGACATATGTATTCTTCACTAATTCCTGGTTCTCCATATCTATGATATACATACGCTTTCTTGCAGATGATTGGCTGAAGTCGCAAATCATAAGATATCCTTCCTTGCGGATCAATCTTTTTTCGAGCATATTCTCATACCCTTTACAGGCATATGTAAATGCTTCTTCAGAAAGTCCCATGGCGCGTAAGTCCATCGATACGTAAAGTGAATGAATTTTTGCACTGGCTGCAGAACTCCCCGCGTTGAGAACGACGGTTGGTTTTTCAGTGCTTTTGTCGGCGTTCGCAGCAGGCTTCCATGATAATGAAAGGGCTGCAAGGCACAGACAATAGAGGGTTGTTGTCAGTGTGTTTTTCAATTCGATACGGATTTCGTGTTATTAAACGCGGTCATGGCTAAAATAGTATGACTAACACTCTAAAGCAAGAAAGAAAGTTTGGTTTTTATTCTTATTTCGCATATATACGCATGCATAAAAGAAAAAATACAACAGTCTTTGAGTATATATTACTGTTGATTCTGCACGAGTTGAATTTTAGAAAGAAATACCATGCCTGTTGAAGGTCTTTTTTCTGCTAAATGATAAAAAAGCAACGGGCGCAACAAACTGTCGCACCCGTTACACTATATTATATATATAGATTCGGAGGATCTGGATCATACCGTAACTTTCTTCCATCTTCCTTTCCGGAATAAGATAAATGAAGTGATCGTGATCAGTGTTTCTGCTACAGGTACCGCAACAAATACACCGGTAGGGCCCCATTCAAAATATTTCGCCAGCAGGTAGGCAAATGGTATTTGAAAAAGCCAGAATCCGAAAAGGTTTACCCAGGTCGGCGTCCAGGTATCTCCCGCTCCATTAAATGCATTGATCAGCACCATTCCGATCCCATAGAAGATGTATCCTGCCGTGATAATATGCACCGCTTTTACCGCCTGCGCACGAACCTGCAGATCTGGCGTAAAGAAAGACACGAACCAATCACCCAATGCAAAAAACAGGACCGTCACCACAGCCATGAATATTACATTGTACTTCATGGTCTTTAAAACCGCCGCTTCTGCACGATCGGCTTGTTTGGCCCCAAGGTTTTGTCCAACCAGTGTAGCTGCGGCATTGCTCATACCCCATGCTGGCAATATAAAGAACATCATCAGGCGCAGCGCTGTCTGGTATCCCGCGGATGCGTTCTCGCCGCCGGTGGTTGCCACCAGGTTGGCCAGGAATATCCAGCTGCATGATGCGATCAGAAACTGGAAGATAGCCGGTGTCGCTATTTTGATCAGCGACCGGATCACTGTCAAGTCAACTTTCCAGTGCTTTGAAGAGATCTGAAGGCCGTTCTTTTTTCCAAACAGGTAGTATAACTGGTAACATACCCCTATGCCGCGGCCAATGGTCGTGGCAATCGCCGCGCCGTTCAACCCCATGGCGGGAATAGGACCAAATCCGCGTATCAGCAGCGGGCAGAGAATAATGTTACAGATATTTGCCACCATCAGGCTCTTCATCGCGATAGCCGCATTACCTGCTCCCCGAAAGATCCCATTGATCAGAAATAGTAAGACGATCACAAGACTCCCGCCCATCATGATCCGCACAAAGGTTGTTCCCTTCTCTGCCGTTTCCGCGGAAGCTCCCATTAAAAGAAGAATATCTGTAGCGAAAATAAATCCAGCTACGCTGACCAGCAGAGATACCCCAAATGCGATCACTAAAGACTGCATGGCCGCGTGACCAGCTGCTGCAGGATTTTTTTCACCCACCCTGCGGGCTACTGTTGCTGTTGCAGCCATACTCATACCCACTGCCAGTGAATAGATGATGGTCAGCACAGATTCAGTCAGGCCAACGGTTTGTATCGCATGGCTGCTGTCTTCTAAATGGCCAACGAAGTAAAGATCTACCAATGCAAAAACAGATTCCATGATCATTTCGATCATCATGGGGATCGCCAGCATGAACACGGCTTTACGCAAACTGCCGCTTGTATAATCCATCTCTTCACCGCGGATGGCGCGTACTATAAAATCAAAGGCACTCTTTGCCTTCGAAGAATTGACTACTTGAGACATTTATAAATAGTTTGAATAGAAATTATTCCTCACGCCGCAGGCGGATGTATATCGTGAAGCCAGTATTTTCAGGTTCTGTTACAATGGGGGCGAACCTTAACAGATGATCATATGCATTGCTTGAAGGACCACAAAGATAGTAGCTTGCCACACCCCAACAAAACTTCCCGGACGAAACTGGATAAACGGCCGATGAGATCGATGGCGGATGACCGATTGTAGAAAGATCCTGCGTAATTCTCTCCCTGACAGGCAAGCGTTGCTTGACGAATGCCTAAGCTGCGGCTCATCCGCCATCTTCGGATCAGGTGCAAAAGATGCGGAGATGAGTTCTTCAGCTTATGTTACCGTTCGTTTATTCACGGCGATACTTCCGTTATTTTCCCGCGAGATCCTGTGTTTTTCTCATGGATTCCCTTTTGCCTAAAGCGATCTTTACAACAGAGAAATTTCTTAGTCACCGTCATTTTCAGGACTGGTGGAGGAGGGCAGTCCTGAAAAGGGCGGTGCGTTTTTTTATTGCATCTATGATCAAAAAACAGAAGAATGAGATAGGAATTGTGGAATGATACAATTGAAAAAGTGGGCGACGACGGTCAAACGCAGCAATGCGGTTGCCGTCGTATGCCCATTTCTGGCCTGCGCGCGCGGCTATGAATGAATCAGCGCGCGCGGCAGTAAATGGATCGTATCGCGCAACCGGTATCTCATCCCCCCGGGAACGCATAAAACCCCGGGACTTACCAAACCCTTTTGCGAAATATCAACCTATGTAACCTTTGAAACCCATGAAACCTTTAAACTTTTAAACTCTTAAACTTCCCACCCCCCTCCTCTACCCGCAACCGTGTATTCAATTAATGTCACTAAGAGTTTATTCTTAAAATCAAAAATAAGTGGCGATTATTTTGATGAAATGCAGTGGATCACTTGCTTAAGGGATTTTTTTTATCTTTCTTAGTGCTAACCTTATCCGCTGTAAACAACGGGCCAATGCCCATCGCTTCACAGCATCCTGTCATGGCAGGTATTGATCGATAATATCGACCCAATAATTCCCTGCCAGCCACCCTGAGGATGCAACGCTGTAAAGCGAGCATTCAACCAACCATCAAGGTGCGGAAAATTCAATGGCTGCCAGTTACGGCTGAACGCCACGAGAACGTATTACAATCACTGTCCAATATCGTATGCCGCATCCACTTAGCCTGGCCTGGGTCATAGACGAACAAACAAACCTCGTTTCTGCCAGCGAATCTTTTTTCAAGCACTTTAACCTGAATGCCGGAGCATGTATCGGTAGACGGGTCACATCGTTTATTCCTCCAACCTTTCTCCGTGCCGTATTTCAAAAACACGTTCAGGCCGCCGAAACCCGGACTTACGTAAGTCTGACCAAACAGGTTCAGTCGGTAAACGGAAACTCGTTCAATTTCCAGATCAATATATTCCCGCTTAATTGTCCCCACACCGGAAAACTTTTATTAGCGGGTCAGGCCGTTAACGTACCCGAACAATCCGCACTGGAGAAAGAACTCAGAGTTGCAAAAGAGCGCATTGTTTACCTCACCCGTGCAACGTCTGATGCGATCTGGGAATGGGATATGCAAACCGGCCAGATCTTCCGGAATGAAACGCTGATGGAAATGATCGGATATCAGTGGGACAATTCGAAAGGCTTGTCATGGTGGCTTCGTCGTATCCATCCGGAAGACCGCGACAGAGTTTCCGATAAAGTAAGGGACGCGACCGATCACTACCGTAAATCATGGGAAGACGAATACCGTTTCAAATGCGCTGACGGCTCCTATAAACATGTACAGGATAAAGGATTTGTTGTGTATGAAAACGGACTGCCGGTTAAGATGATCGGTTCTCTCCAGGATATTTCACCCCTGAAGCAATTGCAAAACGAACTGGCCGATGAACGCCTCCAACGCCAGAAAGAAATTGCCGAAACCGTGATCAGGGCACAGGAAAAAGAAAAAACACGTATCGGTCATGAATTGCATGATAACGTAAATCAGATCCTTCTTACCGCAAAATTGTTCATTGATAAAATACAGGTTTGCCGCGATGGTCAGCAGGAATTCAAAGAAAAAGGATTTGATTATATCTCACTGGCCATTGAAGAGATCCGAAAGCTTTCCAAAGAACTGGTGGCCCCTCAATTAAAAGAAGAAAGTCTTACCGGCAATATCCAAACGATGATCAGGGATATACAACTCGCCGGCGATATGAAAATTCAATTCCGGTATAACGGAGAGATAGAAACGCTCTCCGCCGGAAAAAAGATCACGATCTTCCGTATCGTACAGGAACAACTGAAAAATATTCTGAAACACAGTCAGGCTTCACTAACCCAGATCACACTTTGTAACAGCGATAATGATGTGCGGCTTGTCATCCAGGATAATGGAAACGGATTTGATCCCCGCCAGACATACCAGGGGATCGGCTTTTCAAACATCCGTGAGCGATCTGAATTCTATAGCGGCACTGTTGAAGTAGCCGCCGCACCGGGTGAGGGCTGCACACTCTCTGTTTCATTTCCCTGTGTTGACTGAACCAGGCCATCGCCATAACCGGACTTCCGGAATATTTTCATGCTTGGATGGGGTCAATTATCCCCTAAGAGTATTTTCTTAAATTATATTCTCTTGCAATTTTTAAGTGTGAAACTTCTTCACAAACCTCTTTTTCGTTTACTTTCATTACTGAAATGACAGGTAACTGAAAGATTGAAAAGCCGTTAGCGATCTTGGTCGTTGACCGCATCCAATTCTTTTCGGAAAAAAATACAGCGTTAAAACCGAAGGTTGCCTCAGGTTGTTGGCAGGTGCTATGCGTTAAAATCAAACGATACTGTTGTAACATTAAACAGGTTTGAATCAAACGTGCAGTTGTCAGGTCGAATAAAACTGATTTATGCAATTACCTCCGGATCTACATATACAGCAGCGCTTGCGACGATGGTCTGGTTATCTCAATGTTGGTATTGGTGCGATAGCAGCCCTGGTGCTCATTGGCTGGAACTTCGATATCAGCCTCCTTAAAAGCCTGTCAACAAAAACGGTGGCAATGAACCCTACCTCTGCCGTTTGCTTTGTTCTTGCTTCACTCTCATTTTTCTGGAGAACCCGCCGCCAGAAAACAGGGAAGATCAATTTGCTGGCTCAGCTCTTCGCCATTATCATTACTGCAATCGCCGCTATTATCCTGATAAATTTTTTGATTGATACCGGCATCAGACCCGACGGCATACTATTCAATGGGGCTCCGGAAAACATATCGAACACAGGCTCTCCTAACAGGATGGCGCCAAATACGGCAACCTGCTTTCTTCTTACCGGTGTCTCGCTGCTGTTGCTGCATTATGAAAGCCGCAAAGGAAGGATGTTTGCACATTATGTGGCGCTGATCATTGGCCTGATCAGCCTTCTTTCACTGCTTGGATACCTTTACCAGGTAGATGAATTTTACGGAGTATTCAATTACCTGGCCATGGCGTTGAACACCGCTATCTGCTTTTTTCTTTTCGCCACAGCCGTTTTCTTTTCGAATCCCGATGCCGGATTCATGAAAGAATTTACTTCATCTCTTAATGGAAGCAGAACAGCCCGCTTGCTGATCCCCGCAGCGATCATTATTCCTGCCGCACTCGGCCTGCTCAGAGGATGGGGCCAATCTGCCGGGATCTATAGTCATGAGTTCGGCCTGGTTTTATATGCCGCAGTTACCATTCTGATCTTTGTTGCCATCACCTGGTACAACGCCGTATCTATGAACCGGCGCGAACTGCAGGAGCATGACGCTGAAAACCTTCTGCGCACAAACGAAGCTCACACGCGGGCCATCTTCGACAATGCCCCTGATGCCATCGTAGTGATTGACGAGAATGGCACCATTATCCGGTGGAATAAACAGGCTGAACAGATCTTTGGCTGGACGGATAAGGAAGCCATCCGACAGTCCCTTTATCATATTATCATCCCCGAAGACTCCCGGATGGAGCACAAGAACAATATGAAACAGTTCATGCTGGCCGGGGACGGAGATATTCCGGGCAAGACCTTTGACCTGCGTGCTTTGCGAAAAAACGGCTCTCTCGTTGATGTATCACTGAGGATCTCCCCGCTGCTACTGGAGGACCAGCGGCAGTTTATCGGCTTTATCCGGGATGTTACAGCCAGAAAATTGCTGGAGAATACGCTTAAATCATTCAATGACGAGCTTAGCCGCCAGGTACACGAAAAAACCGCGGAGATCACCGATATCTTCGAACGGATCACAGACGGATTTATCGCACTGGATGAAAACTTCCGGTATACTTACATGAATACTAAAGCAGGGCAATTGATACACATGGAACCCGCCTCACTGATCGGCAAACAGATCTGGGATGTGTTTCCCGCGGCGATCGGCTCTGCAACGTACAAGGCGTTTAATGAAGCCATGAGCACGCAGCAGTATATCAGTAACACTGATTACTACGAACCACTCCATCTCTGGCAGGAAAATCACATTTATCCGTCGCCAAAAGGTTTGTCTGTTTTTATTCGTGATATCACCGAGAAAAAACGTGCTGCGCAGGAAATTACCGAGGCAAGAGACCTTGCAGATAAATTGATAGATAGTTTACCCGGTGTCTTCTATTTTTATGATCAGCAGGGAAACTTTATCAAATGGAATAAGCAGTTTGAAATTGTTACCGGTTATTCCAGTGAAGAGATCGCCAGGATGCACCCAGCTGATTTTTTCCCCGAGGATGAAAGAGAATATATCACCAACAGGATCATGGGCGTCTTCGAAAAAGGAATGAATGATGCCGAAGCGCATTTCATCTCCCGTGAGGGATATAAGATCCCCTATTATTTCAAAGCAGTAAAACTGGTGTATGAAGGAGAGCCCTGTTTGTTGGGGACCGGCATCGATATCACTGAAATAAAAAAGGCCGAAGAAAAGCTCCGGAATTCTGAACAGAAATATAAACTGCTTTTCGAAAGCAATCCGCTTCCCATGTGGATGTTGAGTTTACCTGAATATCATATTACTGAAGTAAATACAGCCGCCTTAACACAGTACGGCTATACCAGAAGCGAATTTATGGCGCTGGACATTTTCAACCTGCGCCCGGACGAAGACATTGAACGGTTAAAAGCAAACACGAACCGCCAGTTCCGTGGGATTTACTATGCAGGCACCTGGCGCCATAAAAAGAAGGACGGAACGATCCTGTTTGTCGACATTGTCACGCACGATATCTATTACGAAGGGAAGCCCACGCGCCTTGTTCTCGCGAATGAGGTCACAGAGCAGCATCTCGCGGAAGAGCGCCTGAAAGATGCCTATGAGCAGACCAGGAAGCTTACGGATCACCTGCAAACAGTGAGAGAAGAAGAGCGGATGCATATCGCACGGGAGATACATGACGAGTTAGGTCAACTGCTGACAGTCTTAAAAATGGATGTTTCCTGGCTGAACCGGAAACTCCAGCCAACTACGGAACCGATCCAGGCGAAACTTAAAGATTTGCTCTCCCTGATAGATACAACCGTTAAAAAGGTGAGACATATCTCTTCGGAGCTCCGGCCAAGCCTCCTGGATGACCTGGGCCTGGTGGCCGCCCTGGAATGGCATATCGAGGAATTTCAGAAGAGATCGGGCATTGAGCTGGAAAGCAACCTGCCCGCAACGGAGCTGGCCTTACCGGAACCGGTAAAAATTGGTCTGTTCCGGATATTGCAGGAGTCACTTACGAATGTTGCGAGACATTCTGGCGCAGAACGGGTAATAGTAACGCTGCTGCAAAAAGAGAATACACTATTTTTAACGATTGAAGACAATGGTAAAGGATTTGATGCAGAGAGTAGTAATAAAAAGACGCTGGGG
This sequence comes from Terrimonas ginsenosidimutans, assembly GCF_022012415.1. GTDB lineage: Bacteria > Bacteroidota > Bacteroidia > Chitinophagales > Chitinophagaceae > Terrimonas_A > Terrimonas_A ginsenosidimutans. The sequence continues at coordinate 586,986 of NZ_JAKLTR010000001.1, read as the reverse complement.
CTGCTTGGAATGAAAGAACGGACCCTGATGATTGGGGGAGAGTATAAAATAACAGGTATTCCCGGGAAAGGCACTATTGTCGATGTCTCTGTTCCCGTTCCTGTTTTTGAAAAAGAAAATAGATGAAAATGCTGAACATTTTAATTGCAGACGATCACGCAGTTGTTAGAAAGGGCCTCAAACAAATCCTACTGGAAGAATATCCATCGGCAAATGTAGGAGAAGTCGCCGATGCCGAAACCCTCGTTGCCCAGGTAATGAATAATGGGTGGGATATTGTCATCTGCGATATGAATATGCCCGGCCGTAGCGGACTCGATGCATTAAGCCAGCTGAAGCAGGTCGCCCCTAATGTTCCCGTACTGATCATGAGCATGTACCCCGAAGACCAGTACGCATTGCGCGTTCTGAAAGCAGGCGCGGCAGGTTATCTGGGAAAGGAAACCATTCATGACGATATCATAAAAGCCGTACAGACAGTACTCCTCGGAAAGAAATTTATCACACCTACCGTCGCCGAACGTTTGGCGAATGCCTATCGGGATGATTCCGGCCAGCAACCGCACGAACTGCTGTCCGACCGCGAGTTTGACGTATTTAAACTGCTCGCTGCGGGAAAATCCGTTTCAGAGATCGCAGGCCAGCTTTCCCTCAGCTCTACGACAGTAAGCACATACCGCGCAAGGATCATAGAAAAAATGAACCTCCGCTCAAATGCTGCACTCACGAGGTATGCCATTGAGAAGGGGATCATTTGAGTGGTAATACCATGACGACCGGCAGATCAGGACAGGTTATAAAATAATCCCGGCTGTGTCAACCTGAAGGCTATGGGCCCCGGCCCACTGTACCCCCTTGTAGTATAAAATCTACACGAATAGGAAATCCTCTCCTACAACCACTTCCATAGAAATCGGATATTTTGCACCAAGCGTCTGCCGGGTGTAATCGAACTGACGCAATTAGTATTATGCTACGAATTATTATCGCTGACGATCACGTCCATATACGGAAAGGCATCGTTCAGCTGCTGGAAGAAGAATTTGATAACCTGTACATTGAAGAAGCAGGTAATGGGGAAGAATTGTTCAGCAAGGTCTCCTCGGGCTCATGGGATCTGGTGATCTCTGACATGGTCATGCCCGGAGGCAATGGGCTGGAAGCATTGAGGAGGATCAAACAGGACAGAAAAGATCTCCCTGTGATCATCGTCAGCACCTATCCCGCCGATCAGTATAAATCACGCGTTATGGAAGCCGGGGCCGACGACTTCATCAGCAAAGACACGTTTTTCAACCAGCTGATCCCTTCCATTCGCCGTATACTGAAAAGCTGAGCAGCACCGTATCCATCTCCCTTCTGCTACCAATGAACACTGTAGTGCCACAGCTACAAAAACACCCGAAACATTTGTACATTCTAATGATAAACTGATCTATTTTTTTCAGCCTCACTTCTTCATTCCTTTGTTCTCATGATGCATTACAGAAAGACAAACAAAATGCTCTCCGTTCTTATCGTTGATGACAGCGAAGAGTTTGTTAACCGCATGGTCGACATGCTTGTCGACGTGGATAATATCAGCAGCATCCAAACCGCTACTGATTACAATGAAGCGTTCAGAATGCTCGACAATAAAATACATGATGTGGTTCTGCTGGACATCAGTCTGCCCGGCAAGAGCGGGATCCATCTGCTGCAAAAGATCCAGGAACTTGGCTGGAATTGCAATGTGATCATGATCACCAACTCCTCAGCCAGCTACTACAAACAGCAGTGCCTGAAGCTTGGGGTCACTCATTTTCTCGACAAAACAAACGAATTTGACAAAGTTCCAATGATAATTACCTCTTTCAGTCCGAATTAACCTCAAGGGGATACTGGATTCTTCCAGTCGGTCCCTTTGGGATAGGTTCCAAAAAGCAATGTCCTAACAAAATTATTGCGACCTTAGTGAGGAGGAAACCTGTCCCAAAGGGATTTTTTATTTCACTGTTCGTTCAGCGGTCAAACCACTTCTTAAACGCCGGCGCCTTCTCCCTGCTGATATCCACTTCCATCTTCAACGGCGCTTTCAATGTAATCGTCAGTTTTTGATTTTCGTGCGGCTTTACGCTTTGAATTGAATCTGTATGAATAATGCTCTGGCGGTTTGCCCGGTAGAAGATCTTCGGATCAAGTAACTCTTCCACTTCTTCCAGCGTAGCATAATCAAGTATGTATTTATCTCCCGTGAAGGTGTAGAGATAATTGAGGTTATCTCTCGTAAAACAAGCAATATCTTTCGTCTGCACCGGGATCCAGTTGTTACGGATACTGACAATGAACTTCTCTTTATACAATGACCCGGGAGACTGCGGGTGCTGCAGGACCTGCATCAGATCTTTGATCTGAAAAGAAGACGGCGTGCTGCTCTCTATCACTTTTCTGCATTTACCGATCGCATTCTTTAATTCCTCCATATCCACCGGCTTTAACAGGTAATCGACACCGTTCACCCTGAATGCCCTGATCGCATATTCATCATAAGCTGTTGTAAATATAACAGGGCAGGAGAGTTGAAAATGATCGAATAACTCAAAGCTTACGCCATCGCTTAACTGAATATCCATAAACAACAGATCCGGTTCAGCATTCTGCATAAACCATTTCTTCGCCGTTTTCAAACTTGGCAATACGTCTATCACCTGCACATCCGGCGCCACCAACCCGATCTTATTCTCAAGCTCCCTGGCAATCAGGCTTTCGTCTTCCACAATTACCGCTTTTATCATAGTAAAGGTATTTTGACAATGAAATGATCCTTCTCTTCAACTACCAGGACCGACTTTTCAGACAGATAATGGTAGAGAGACTGAAGATTGTTCAATCCCTGCCTGTTACTTGTTTCCACAAAGTTCTTGCGCTGAAGGTTGTTTTTTACAATAATATAATCGTCTTCGATAAAGATGTCGATCACCAGTGGGCTTTCTTCATCAATAATATTATGCTTGATCGCGTTCTCGATCATATTCTGCAATGTGACGGGCGCAATTTTTCGGTGAAAGAATTCTTCCGGCACATTAAAGTTTACGATCAATCCTTTCTCAAATCTTGTTTGCTGCAGGCGCACATAGGTTTCTGCAAAACGGATCTCACTTACCAGGGGAACGATCTCGCTATCCCTGCTTTTCAAAATATACCGGTACGTTTTGCTGAGGCTTTCGAGAAACTCTCCGGCAAGCGAAGGGTTAACCCTGATAAGGCTGCTCAGTGATGTAAGTGAATTGAACAGGAAGTGCGGATTCAATTGTTGCTTCAGATTGTCATACATGATCTGTGCTTTCTCTTTTTCCAGCAATTGTGACTTGCTTTCAAGCCGCAGCAGTTTTTCTCTTTGAGAAATGCGGTACCGGTATACAAAGAATAACAAGGCCAGCAAAGACAAAATAAATCCTATTCGGAAGATCCAGGTTTTGTAAAAAACGGTGTTGATATTTATTGTCAGCGTCTTCTCCTCCGTATTCCAGTTTTTAGGATCCGATGATGCCTTATATCTGAAAACATACTTTCCTCCCGGAACATTTGTATAGTTGGCCTGCCTGTTCCTGGTATATCGCCAGTCTTTATCAAATCCGTCCAGCTTGTATGCATACCATGTTTCACGCGGGTTCGAGTAGTTGAATGCTGTCAGCTCGATCGTAAAAAAGTCCTGCGATGCCGCAAGCTCTATCTCGTTTTTATCAGTAGCATCCAGTAAACGTGGGGAAGGGTTATCCGGAATACTGAATGAAGAGATGATGATATTGCTGGAAATATTCTTTTCATTGTACTTAAGCGGATCGAACGATACAAATCCATCGTATGTGGGATAGACAAACCAACCATTCTTCATGGTATAAGAGGTTTGATCATTGAATTGGATATCCGGCAAACCGTCTTCCACATCAAATCGTTTAAAAACTTTTCTGTCCTTATCCAGCATCAGCAGGCCGCGTGCGGTCGCAAGCCAGAGCCTGTCCTCTTTATCCACCTTCAAACCGGAGATCTGCAAAGATCCCATTACACTGACATCCGCGTAGGAAGTGAATTTGTCTGTTGAATAGTCATAGGATGCAACGCCAAAGTATGTGCTGAACCAGATCTGTCCCTTGTTATCCTCGACAATAGAAGTAACCATATTCCCAAGCGGATTATCTGCTGCACCCGGTTTTTCCCAGTAACGCGCTGTTTTTTTGGTATCATCATACATCAGAAGCCCGCGACCATTTAATCCGACCCATAAGTTGCCGCGCTTATCTTCCAGCACCGAACGGGCGCCGTAACGGGCATATTTCTTTAAGGCTGGGTGCTGATGAAGGCTATTGAATTTGTACTCGCCCGGCGTCTTATAGAATAAACCGCCGCTGCTGGCAAACCAGATCACCTTTTTCTTATCCTGCATGATCTGCCAGTAGAAGTAATTCGGCAGAGAATCTTCATAAGAAAAAAAGCGGATCCGTTTTGTGGCATTCTCATAAAGGTTTACACCAGCTGATGTGCCTATCCACATATTACCCTCGTCATCACAAAGCAAAGAGCGGATAGAGTTGTCGTGAATTACTTTATCAGCAGCATTTTCCTTTTGCTGGAACAGTTCTGACTTCCTGCCGTCAGCAGATTGCTTCACCAGCCCCGTACCCGTTCCCATCCAGAGGTTACCCTGCAGATCTTCTGCAATGGTCCTGCACCAGATATGCGGCCGTGCATATTTGAGCGGTTCGGGAAAAAATATATTGAACAGGTTATAGTCCGGCTGAAAATATGCTGCTCCCGATCCTTCCGTACCAAGCCATAAAAAACCCTGCTCATCGGTGAAGATGCGCGTTACATGGTTTTCGGGCAGACTGTTCGCAATGCGGGAATCGTTTGTGACCGAGGTGAACGAATTGTCTTTTGTATTTACATTCACCAGTCCATTCCAGATCGTACCAAGCCAAAGACGGTTGCTGCGGTCGACCTGAATATCGATGATCCTGTCGATCAACCCGTTCTTATTATAATAATGTGAACGGATCTCTTCAAATGATGTATTGTTTTCTTTGCCTTTATAGAGAAGTGCTCCCTTTTCATTCCGGCAGGCCCAGACCACGCCACTGCTGTCTATTGCTACTTTGAAAACCGGGATTTCCTTACCGGGTTTGAGGTAAAGCATCTTACTGATCCTGCTCACTGTATTGTAAACCAAAATGCCTTTCATCGTGGCGATATAGGCCTCTTTTCCGTAAACATATCCTTCATACATGGGCACTTTCACCATCGGATCATTGTTTGCGGATCCTGCAAAAGAGAACCGTTTCGCTACTGAGTTATAAAAGGCGATCCCTTTTTCTGTAAGAAGCATCAGGCTGTCACCAGCAGGCCTTATTTCATTTACGGTTACGCCTTTTGAGCCTTGTACCAGCTCAAAGCGATTGGTGGGATAGTCGAATCGGTACAAACCTGCGCGATAACCAAAATAGATATCTCCATACTTATCACCGAATATCGTGTGAACGAATTGTGTCGGAACGGAAAAACTGTCTTTACTGTTGTGGAAGAAGTTGGTGACCCGGTAACCATCATACCGGTTCAACCCGCTGAGAGAGCCGAACCAGATATAGCCGTACTTATCCCGTCCGATGGGAGCAACAACACCGTCAGCCAATCCGTCTTTTGAACTTACCCGTCTGAAATTGTAGGAAGCTGTTTGGGCATCAGCCGAGAGGCTGATGATAGAGAACAACATTAACAGGTAGAGTGATCGCATAACCCTTGAAAATAAACTACCTGTAACGATCTTCAAAATTTTGCCCGCGAAGTGTGGCAAAATTCAACTGAGCCGTTTGGGCATTTGTGGCATCCTTCCTAAAGTTGCCCGATGGCAGATGACCGAAATCTGATGGAAGAGTATTGACAACCTGTTTCATCTCAGTTTGACAAGATCACTTCAACCCCTGAAGTTTCTCGTCCGTCATCGGCCATCGAAGCATTTTAGGTTTTTGTAATGGCTTAGCGCCATTTGAACTGAAGGGTACGTGGGTACGGGAAAGGGTACGTTATAGTAAGCGTTATCTGTTATGCATTTTTTGGGTACGATGCGTTGATCATCGTTTCGGACAGAATAGAATAGCAGGCCATCCAGGCATCCCGTACATCGGGTCTCCAGTCTTTGCCCATTCCCTGTTCCAACGTCCAGAGCAACGCGCTTCCCACTGCGGCATAATGTTCCTTCTTCACACCATATCTTACATGCCGCCGGGCCAGTGCTGCAATATCTTCGGTCAGTTTATCCAGCTGATTCAAGCGGCCAACGACAACGTTGACCATTGCCAGCAGTTTCTGATATTGCTCTTCCATATTCTTTGGAAAAAGCTTTCTGAGGTACGGATGTTCAAGAAAAAGCCGGCTGTAAAAAACATCACCCACCAGCTTCGGATCGATCCGCCTGAAAGGGCTCCAGCTACTTTTGATCAGTTGTATTTGTTCCAGCGTTAATCCCATAAATCTTCTTTACACAAAGCGAAATTCGTACTGCTCAGACTTCCCTTCAATTTTGTTTATGTAAAGCGTAGCAAAAATCCATTTAGTCGAAATAAAAGGCCTGCGTCCGGAAAAGAGCAGGCCTTTTTATATAAATCACCGTCCTGTTATGAAATATCTTGAGGCCAACGTAAATGGAAGAGCTCATCTGTCAGTCAATATGATCATGAAAGAACCTGGCGTTGTTGTCCGCCACCCGTATGAACCCGCAACAACTGTTACGGGTAATTCATAGTTTAAGGTTTAAGGTTAATGGTCATTATCGATTGACAACACAAAGATGTAACAACATTGCCTTACAGAAAAAGACAAACCGGTGAGGTGTAGGAAACACGTGATGAAGTGTAGGTTGCATTGAGTGCAATGCAAAGTCCGTTGTCCGTTGACCGTTGACCGTTGTCCGTTCACCGTTGTCCGTTGACCGGAATTCAAGCGAGGTGGAATAGAATTGCATCTTCGTATACAAATTGATCTTAGCATATTCATTACAGGCAGTCATGATGCTCCCTTCCTCCGGACAACGGACAACGGTCAACGGACTTTGCATTGCTATTCACAGGTCGTTTTCCTCCCTTCACTCATGCACCCTTTCTCAGACGAAGGCATACAGATAGCTTTGCGATCCCTAACAACGACCGTTAGTAAATTTTGAAGATCATGAAGAAGCTATTATTCATCATATACCTTTTAAACCTTAACACCAATCTCATGCAGGCACAATCAAACGCAACTATCTCAGGTGAATATCAATTACGCGGCGTCATGGAAATGGCGTCAGGACTTTTGTTAAAGCCAGACAGCACATTTGAGTTTTTCTTTTCCTACGGGGCTATGGACCGTGGAGGCAGTGGTAAATGGCAGTGGAATGAAAAAGACAGTATGCTTATCCTGAACACCATTAACAGGCACGCATCAGACTATGCACTGGTAAACAGCCGCAAAGGATCTGGCAAACTAATGGAGATCAGAATCACAGATCCGAATACTTACTTACTGCGATATACACAGGTACGCGTTCATACTGCGAATGGCATCATTGAAGGAAACGCTGATGAAAAAGGTGTATTCACCATGCCAGTTCAACCGGTCAATAAGATCGATCTGCTGTTTGAACTATGCCCCGAAAAGTTCTCGACAATAGACGTGAAGGATAGCACGCATTCTTATTTCGAATTCCGCTTTGAACCATGGATCACCGATGTATACTTTGACAATGTGATGCTCAAACCAACCGAAGACGGTCTTGAAGGCGGTCATCCTTTATTAAAAGGTCACACTTACCAGTACCGTAAGCTGAAGTAAGATTCTGCTGGCGCAAATGAAGAAGAGCACACCCTGTTTAAGAAATGCCACACTCTGTTCTCTTTCCTTTTTCCGGCAATACAAACCAACGCACCTTTGCGCCCTCTTTAAACCTTATCAACTTTATTTTATGATCGAAATTCTTTTCTCACAACGCTTAAAAAAATTCCTGAAGGAAACTTTTCTTCTCGGCCTTTTTATGGCGGTAATTGTTTTCGCCTGGGTCAGACTGCTGTTTTTTGAAGTACCTTTCTCTCTAAGCGAAGACAGTATGACACTGATTAAAACAATTCTGACCTCATGGCTGATCATGGGAGTATTCAGGATCTTCTGGTATTTATTGCTGCGAATGATCGGGGCATTGCGGCCGGCTTTGATCCGCAGTTCAGGAGCGGTAAGATGGATGATCCTGATCCTGCTTTCTGTATCATTATATGCCTGCCAGACAGGAGGCTTCCGGAAAGGTTTCTCCATTGACGGCACAACCGGACTAAGCGTGAAATATGATGGCATTTCAACCAAAGAATCCAGGCTGGTGATGAATGGTGAAACCTTGAACCACACAGATATTCCGCTCGGCGAGAACTTCACACTGATCAATGACGGCATTGACGGTCTTACCATAAAAGACAGGCAGGTCTCCGTAGGCTGCTCGCTCGTCATCACAGATACTGCAGGCAGGGCCATTTTTTCAGAACCGGACCTGTTTGCCGATCATGGCCTGTTCAATAAAGACAGTGTTCAGTACCTGCAATGCAGGGTCAACACCGGAGCTCCAATGCTGCCGGATGAACATTACGGTGTAAAAGTCACTTTCTGGGATAAATATGGTACGGGGAAGATCGAGAACTCTGTACGTGTACGTATCATAGATGAACCCTGATAGAATAGCAGTAGCAGGATAAGACCGGGGTAAGGACAGTGTGGACGATCCATTTCAGCGCGTGCGGGAGATATTTGTACTTCCTGCCGCTGATTTGAACCGCAGCTCCCTGGTCAATCTCCTTTTTTTGTTGCAAATCTGTTAACAGTTTCTTTTCATACCTGATCATACGTAATTTAGGGCTTCATTGATTCGTATGAAAAAGATCTCATTTTTACCACAGGCCGCTCTTTCTCTGCTTGTTATAGCAAGTGCTGCATTCGCCCCGGCACATGCCCAGAAAACTATGCAGCAGGTGGATGCCTCTATAGCTGATTTTGCTGAAAAATTCGGGCCCGAGCGCGCTTATCTGCACTATGATAAACAGGCTTATTCGCCCGGTGAAACGATCTGGTTCAAGGCCTATGTAATGAACGAAGTCCTCCCCGCCATTGAATCGAAATCGTTCTATACCGATGTTCTTGATGAGAAAGGCAATTTATTGCAGCATATCACCAGCCCGATGGTGGATGGCGTAACAAATGGACAATTCGAAATTCCGCTCGATTATAAAGGCCAGTTTGTTTTTTTCCGGGCGTATACACGGTGGATGCTGAATTTTGACTCCGCATTTCTTTTTACAAAGCAGATCAGAGTTTTAGGGAACGATCCTAAAACCGCTGCTGCCCGCCCGCAAACAATAGCTACACTACAGTTTTTCCCGGAAGGTGGTGATGCAATTGTTGGTCAGCCAACCAAGATCGCTTTCAAGGCAAATGACCAGTGGGGCAAGCCTGTGAAAATAAAAGGCACGATCACTGACGCACAGGGAAAATTTGTAGACAGCCTGCGCCCACTTCACAATGGCATGGGTTTTTTTATGCTTATTCCCGATGGGTCAACTTATACCGCTAACTGGAAAGATGAAAAAGAAGTTGGCCATACAACCAAACTTCCGGCTGCTAAAACCTCCGGCGCCAGCCTCCAGGTGCAGGTTGCAGGAACAACACGCCGCTTCCAGGTCAATTACTCCGCAGACATTGCTAAAGCAAACGACTCCCTCCATATCATAGGAACGATGTATCAGCACGAAGTTTTCAGGGTGAGTAAGGCAACGGCAGGCAGCGAAGTTAAAGGCGCTGTTCCCACTCAAAATTTACCAACAGGCTTGCTGACATTTACCGTATTTGATAAAAACTGGGCCCCGCTCGCAGAACGCGTTTCCTTTATAAATAATGAAGACCTCATTTTCAAACCCGAGTTTGAAGTTCAACACTGGGGATTGAACAAAAGAGCAAGAAATGAAATTAAGATCACTTTACCGGACAGCCTGGTCGGAAGCTTATCCATCGCTGTTACGGACGAAGCAATAGGCAAAGACACCTCAAGGAATATCGTTTCCCACTTATTGTTAAGCAGTGAGATCAGGGGCGATGTTTACAATGCATCACATTACTTCACGTCGAATGATGAGCTGATGTCCCAGAAACTCGATCTCGTCATGCTGACCCATGGCTGGCGCCGTTTTAAATGGGACGAGGTATTAAGCGGAAAAACGCCAAAGCCTCTTTTCGCAAAAGATACGAGCTACATGACTTTGTCCGGAACAGTTTTCGGCGCTATTCCCGGTCAGATCCCCCCGGGTGCTGCGGTCGTTTTGATGCTGAAACAGAAAAAATCGGAAGGCCAGGTATTACTGGTCCCGATCGAAAGTAACGGTACAATCAATGAGCGCTCGGTCATTATTTTCGATACCGCACAGATCTATTATCAATTCCAGAATAAAGACCTCAAGAATGCAACACTGCAGTTTATGACCGACCGGCTGCAACCTCCAACGGTGAGAAAAACGGTCGGACGTTTCGGCTTTGCCATCCTTGCAGATACTCTCGGAAACTATCGTCAGTGGCTGATGGCAAATGAATCAAATGATATCGCTGAGAAAAACAAGATCAAGACCCTGGAAAATGTGATCGTAAAAAGCAAGACCAAGTCTCCCGTACAGGTGCTTGATGAAAAATATGCTTCGGGTTTATTTTCCGGAGGAGATGGCTACCAGTTTGATCTGGTCAATGATCCCTTCGCTAAAAGCGCGATCGACATCTTTACATACCTCCAGGGAAAAGTTGCCGGTCTGCAGATCTCCGGCAACGGCTCAAACACAACGCTTACCTGGCGCCAGGGTACTCCGGCTCTGTACCTGGATGAAATGAACAGCGATGTACAGATGGTCTCATCGATCTCCGTACAGGATGTCGCCTATATCAAAGTATTCCGCCCGCCATTCATGGGAGGTTTCAATGGCGGTAATGGCGCTATTGCCATCTATACCCGACGCGGTAATGATGTTCGTAATGAACCCGGCAAAGGCCTTGCGAATAACAAAGTGGAAGGTTATACCGCGATCCGTGAGTTTTATTCCCCCAATTACAGCAGCTTTAACCAGGAAAACGAACAACGCGATCTGCGCAGCACCCTCTACTGGAACCCGAATATTGAAATGACTTCAAGAAAGCCTGTAGTGCTAACCTTCTATAATAATGATGTTACCAAAGCTTTCCGGGTGATCATTGAAGGAATGACCAGGGATGGAAGATTGGCTCATTATGAGGAAATAATGGAATAAGACAAGAATGTATAAAGTAAAAAGCCGTATTGCGATTGCAATACGGCTTTTTACTTTATACATTCTTGATGCGCTTGATCTTTGGATGAATATTTTTCTTGCGTGCGCAACGGTAATAATGTTGATGATTCTGCCATGCCCGGCAAATGTGAAATGATACCAGTCATCGGCCGGCTTTACCCAGGGTACACCTTATCCCTGAAAGCTGAAACATACCGGCTACATCCCGGAGCTGGGGAATGAACGATCCCCGGCATACGGCAGCGTGAAAAATAAGTGTACCGTTTCTCTACAATTTTCCCCGGTAAAACGGTCGCTAAGTGTACCATAACTGTACAAAGGTCTTACCGCACTCCTACAGTCAACCCATATTCTCTACGTACTCCCGGCATTGTCTCTTCGCTTTTTAAGCATACATCTTTCTTTACCCCTCTATCACCGTGCTTTCTTTTTTGCCCCATGCAATCGCCTCTCCAGCAATTCCTTCCGTTTTCTCCACTTCCGCAATGGTTCCCTTTCATTCAGCTCAACACCTCTGTTATCAGCAAGGCCCATCGCCTTCATCAGTTTTCTGCTGATCTCAACCGTTTTTCTCGTCGGCGCAACCTTTAAGCTCTTCTTAAATATTGCCTGCAATGCTTTTATCGCACGGTCTATTACTGCCAGCTCCTTCTCCACATCCCGCTGCTTCCGGTAAATGATCATCAACCGGGAAAAAGCATATTCATTTCCCGGCAGCATCTTAAGATGACGCAGATACAGTTTTGCCGCATCCGCCAGCTCCCCGTCTTTTTCAAACCGTTGAGCCTGCTTCAGGATGTCTTCTCCGGATACCGGAAGCTCCTTATTTTGATGCGCTACTTTCATCCCCTGGCAAATACTTTTGCAGTAAAGCTTGAATTCTGTCTTTTAACTGACCCGGGCAATTTGTATTGAACAACACATGCGCAGGATCGGTTTCAATACGATAGCACTGACTTGGTTTCAGCTTGATGCCATCCACATCTACATATTCCCGATCCAGGTCGCTCAGCTCAACCTTCAGCTGGCTAAGCTTTGCTTCATCAAAAAATGGTGTCATAAATTTTAATTAAGGCTTATAAGATACCAAAGCAAAGTGCATGCCTGTAACCCTTTCTCTCAGCTTAAACTGCCTTCCTGCACCCAAACGGATACAGATCTTCCGTTTGTAAAGAAGATCCCTTTCCCCGCTTCATCGATCTGAACTCTTTCTTCCCGCCCGCCGCAGACATCGATAAATACTTTATTTGCCAGCCGTTCGCCAACATACATTTCCTCCTGCCCATCAGTATTGTTGCTCAGCAGAACCGCGCAACCGCTTGACGGCTTTTCATCAATACCCTCTCTCGTCCATCCGATCATGTTCGCATGAGTGAAATAATCGTGCTGAGGACCATACGCCAAACGACTTCTCACTTTTGCCATCGTGATCACCGCTTCGATATTATTGAGTTCTATATAGATCTCCTCGCCATCCTGGTAGTCAACATATTTCGCTTCATAGATCGTGGGATAAAAAAGACAGGGAATTCCCTGGTCACGTAGCAGCGTCATTGCATTAGCCAGCGGCTTGAACCAGTACTCAACAGTTGATTGTAACGCCTGTAATGGCTGCGTATCATGATTATCCACAAAAGTGATCGCAGATTCAGGTTTTTCTTTCACAAGTGAATTATCAAAGATCTGCCGAAGGTCATAATCCTCTCCGCGTTGTGAAGCATCATAGAAATTAAAATGAAGAGGAACATCGAATAAACGCACACGCTCGCCTGTTGTAGCGATATAATTCATTAACGCATACACATTATTCTGCCAGTATTCTCCCACACAGAAAAAATGCTTTTTAAACCGCTTATCAAGATGGTCCAGCCATTCCGGGAAGAAATTAGGCGTAATATGTTTTAATGCATCAAGTCGGAAACCATCCACACCGGTTGTTTTTACGTACCACTCACCCCACTTCTTCAATTCCTTTCTTACATGCGGGTTTCTGAATTCAATATCATTCCCCATCAGGTAATCATAATTACCGTTTTCCTCCTCAAGCATTTCTTCCCAGGTACCATTGCTGTATTCATTGAGAATAATGTGAATGTCGTTATCATTACAAACACCGGTGAATGAATGCCAGTCCCATTCATACGTTGAATACTTCCCTTTTCTTCCGGGAAAGGTGAATTTTGTATACGCGTCGATCATAATCGGTTCGCTAGTGTATTCATTGCGATTCTCATCACTTACTTTGCGGACAGGAATGTTCTCCATTTCATCAGCACCGAGTTTATGATTGAGAACGATATCTGCCAGCACATTGATCCCCTTTGCCTGTAATGCTTTGATGCAATCAAGATACTCCTGTTTTGTTCCGTATCGCGTACGCACACTGCCCTGCTGATCAAACTCACCCAGATCATAAAGGTCATATACTGCATAACCGGGCTCATGTATGCCTTTAAAAGATTTATATGCCGGTGGAAGCCAAATATGCGTTACGCCCCAATCAGCCAACCGATCCGCTTCATTTTTTGCATGTTGCCACAAATTACCATCTGCATCATAATACCAGTGGAAGAATTGAAAAAGGGTAAAGTTTTCCATATTTGAGGTGGGGAAGAGTTGATTTTTAAGTTAAACAGGTGATTCACAAGCATTGTGTAACCACAACCCGGTACTATAACAAATAATCATACCGGAAATGATCGTGCTAACTATTAGATACTCATTAAAATTCATTTAAAACTGTTGCCATTCGTTAAATAAGCAGCATCATATTCATCAATGGTATGCTAGTTGTTTTTCAAGAGCATAAAAAAGAAAGAATGAGCACCGCTTTTCCAATTATTTCCTGGGCAGACGGAACAAACATTTACGAAGTGAATGTCCGGCAATACACTCCAGAAGGAACGCTGCAGGCTTTCGCGACACATCTTCCGCGCCTGCATGACATGGGTATTGAAATTATCTGGTTGATGCCCATCACTCCGATCAGTGTTGAAAAAAGACAGGGCACTTATGGTAGTTACTACGCCGCCAGCTCTTATACAGAAATTGATCCCGCCTATGGAAATGCAGAAGACTTCAAAGAATTGATCCGCTCGGCTCATTCACTGGGAATGAAAGTCATTATTGACTGGGTGGCAAACCATACAGGTTATGATCATCAATGGACGCAAAAGTATCCGCAATGGTACCGGAAAGATGATAAAGGAAATTTCACCGAACTCTACGGTTGGGTTGATGTGATAGATCTCAATTATGATATCCCGGAGATGCGTATAGAAATGCTCCGGTCTATGAAATACTGGATCAGTGAGTATGACATCGACGGATTTCGTTGTGACATGGCGCGTACCGTTCCGCTCGACTTCTGGATAGAAGCACGCGCACAATGTGATTCCTTAAAGCCATTGTTCTGGCTGGCAGAATGTGAAATACTGGAATATCATGAAGCCTTCGATCTCACTTATGGATGGGAAGCCATGCGCGCACTTGACAAATACAAAAAGGATCCGCCGGAACTCACACTCGCCAATGTATTACCCATATTGCATTCTTACGCCCGCTACCCGGTCGGCGCAAGAAAACTGCTATTCACATCAAATCATGATGAAAACACTTACTGGGGAACTGAATATGAAAAATACGGAGCAGCCGCAAAGGCGCTGGCCGTTTTCAGTTGTACATGGCCCGGTATCCCACTGATCTATTCAGGCCAGGAAAAACCTAACCTCAAACGGCTTGCTTTCTTTGAAAAGGATTCGATCGACTGGAATGGAGAGATAGAGCTTCATGAGTTCTATAAAACTTTACTTACGTTCCGTAAAAAAAGCAAAGCGCTCAAAGACAGTGCATCGGTGTTACTGATTCCATCAGGCCACCCGGACGTGCTCATCTATCTCTGCAGGCGCCGGGATGATACGGTTTTTGTGTGCCTGAATCTTGCGCCGTCAAAAAGCATTTGTCATTTCAATCATCCTGCAGTTGCTGGTGTGTACAAAGAATTATTCTCTGAAAAAACAGTAGTCGTTGCCCGCAAAGAAACCTACTCACTGGAACCTGGTGAATACCGCGTTTACCATATCACAAAAGCGGATCCTGTCATCGCAGAAAAAACAATCTGACCCGATTGCAGCATACTTTCCTGATATATTATCCGCTTTTTTGAAATCGCGCAAAATAATCCCATTCAATAAACTTTTTTAATACCCATCTAAAGATATTTGATAGATAGAAACGCGTTCAAACGGAATGATTCCTGAACTAACCTTATCCGGTGGTCAGACTGTTCAGCTTGTTGCATCATCTCTCAGAAAGTTTAAAGGTGCGCGACTGCCCGGCAGTAATTACTGGTGCGCAGAAGGGACAGCATTTGCCGCAGATTTCCAGGAATACGATCAACCCGATTTCAGGATCAGCTATAGAATTTTCCAAACATTTAAGAATGCGCAACTTTCTTTCTCTATAAAAGAAGACAGTGATCGCTGGCGAATAGAGATCATGCTCGATGGCACAGCACAGGTAAATGATCTGCAAAACGGCGGCACAACAATAAGGGCTGGTCAATACCGCGTCACAAAAGACAATGTATCTGTCTTTAACATTTCCCCGGACGCCCGGTGCCGTTATCTTAGTGCCTCAATGATCATGGATGAGGCAGATGCAATTCAGATCGGAAAAACTGCCGGCCAGATCATGACCCTTCCGGCAGGTATGCAAAGGCTTTGCAGTGACCTGTTGTTCAACAAGTATCAACCCACTCTCCATAATTTTTATTATGAGAACTCCGTCCGCGAACTCTTCTTTTCACATCTTTCCTTACAACCCTCATCGTATGATCATCTTTCTGCGGCTGAATTAAATGCTGTATATGAAGCAGACAGGATCATTCGTGAAAACCTCCTTCAGCATTTTTCTATCCAGGACCTGGCAAGGAAGACCGGTACAAATGAATTCAAATTAAAGAAAGACTTCCGTTCAGTTTTCCATGTAGGTATGTTTGGCCACCTGATGAACCTGCGGATGCAGTACGCATTAGAGCTATTGGAAACAACACCAATACTGATAAAAGATATTGCCGAAAAGGCCGGCTATGAAACGGTTGCGGGATTTATTACCGCCTTCAGAAAAAAATATGGACTTCCTCCCGGAGAATGGAGAACAAACAAACCGGATAACTATTAGAACATTTTGTGTATCGTTTCCTGGATAGCTATACCACCCATCCATCCCATTACTGCCACAACCGTCCACCCGGTCAACTGCATCCAGACCGGATGTTTATAATCCTGCATGATACGTGGCTTTGTTGCCGCAATCAACATTATCGATAAGGCAATGGGGAGGATCAGTCCATTCACAGCACCGGCAAGCAGCAGCAGCTCTGTTGGCTTTCCCACAGCAACAAACACAAACGTTGTGAGGATGATGAAGATCGAAATACAGAGCCGTTCATGTTTCTGCAATGAAGGATGAAATGTTTTGATGAACGACACGGATGTATAGGATGCTCCGATCACCGAAGAGATTGCCGCGCTCCATAATACAACGCCGAATATTCTTAACCCGATCTCGCCGGCCGCAAAACCAAATACCGTTGAGGCCGGGTTATTCCTGTCAAGCACCGCTCCCTGAAGTAGTACGCCAACCGTTGCAAGGAATAGTACAAAACGCATCAGGGTAGAAATGGCAATTCCCTGTATTGCACTTCTGTTCACCTTTCCAAGATTTTGTTTGCCTTTTATACCGGCATCAAGCAGCCTGTGTGCTCCTGAAAACGTAAGATATCCTCCAACTGTTCCCCCAACGATTGTTACGATTGCGGCAACACTGATCTTCTCTGGAATTATCGTATGATGTATGGCTGTTGCCAAAGGCGGATGAGCACTGAACGCGATGAAAAGCGTTAACAGGATCTTTACCGTTCCAACGATCTTGGTAAAACCATCCAGCATTGACCCGATCTCTCTCGCCCAGAAAAGTAAAAGCGCAAATACTGCGCTGATCATTGCACCTTTTTCAAAGGACATTCCCGTTAGAACATTCAACCCCAGCCCACAACCCGCAATATTGCCGATGTTAAATGCAAAACCGCCTAATACGACCAGTACAGATAAAACATAACCGAGGCCTGGCAGTAGCTTGTTGGAGATATCCTGCGCCCGTAGCTCACTTGCCGCAAGGATCCTCCAGGTATTCAGCTGCGCACCAATGTCGATCAGGATTGATATAAGAATAACAAAGCCAAAGCTGGTCAATAGTTGTTGCGTGAATACGGTTGTCTGCGTGAGAAATCCCGGGCCGATGGATGAATTCGCCATCAGGAATGCGGCACCCAGGCCGGCACCGCCCCATTGCTTGAACTTAAAAAGCTTTGATGGCAACAGATTGATCTTTTAGTGTGTGATGAATTCTTTTTGCAAACTCGACCGCGTGTGCTCCATCACCATGTATGCATATCGTATCTGCAGAAACAGGGATCTGCTTGCCGGAAAAGGCCGTGATTGATTTTCGCATGATCATTTGCAGCACCTGTTGCAACGCCTCCTCCTCATTTTCGATCATTGCACCGGGCAAAGACCGGGAACGAAGACTGCCATCCTCCTCATACCGTCGGTCGGCAAACACTTCACTTGCTGTTTTCAACCCGAGCTTATCCGCCTCGATAATAGAACAGCTCCCGCTCAAACCCATCAGTACCATGGACGGATCGATATCTGCAACAGCCTGCGCGATCACCTTTGCAAGACGGACCTGCCTCGCAGACATATTATACAACGCTCCATGCGGCTTGATATGTTTTACAGAAGCGTTCTTACCCTTTGCAAGTTGGATCATCAACCGGAGCTGGTCCTGCACCAGGACATAAATTTCGTTCAACGGCAGCTGCATTTCACTTCTGCCGAAATTCTCTTTATCGGGAAACGAGACATGAGCGCCTATGGAAACATCATGCGCCATGGCAAGTTCTATCACCGTGTTCATCGTATCCATATCTCCTGCGTGATAACCGCAGGCAATATTTGCAGAGCTGATGTAAGGCATCAGCGCGGCATCATTACCGACACCTTCACCCATATCGCAGTTGATGTCAATGACCGGCATGAATAAACCATTCAAGTTTTAATTGACAGGCATACCTGATCTGGTGCAAATGCTGTTGTTGCCTGCGATAAAGCACCTCCGCCATACTGTAGTCTGTTATCCGGAAACGCAACTTTTCTGCGGGGGAAAGCTGCGCGAGTCTTGAATGATGAGCAGATATAACGTGCGCTATCCGTGGGTAGCCCCCTGTCGTCTGATGATCTGCCATGAGAATGGTGAGCTGTCCATTCGGCAGTAACTGGATCGTTCCAAACGTAACGGCAGTGGAGATCATTTCCTCCCTGTTCTGCATCTCAAGAGGATCTCCCAGCAACCGGTAACCCATCCGGTCCGACTGAGGTGTAAGGGTAAATGTTTTACCCGTGAGACTGAGTTGCGACAATTCCGTTAGACCCGAAAACTCCCTTCCCGGTAAAATATAGATCTCATCAACCGGCTCTTTTTCCCAAAAGTCTGACGCGCGCCAGGGTAGTACACGAAACTCATTTCGCTCCAGATAAGATTGCCAGTCGACCGATGAATTCAGCCTGATCTCGTCATCTGTTGACAAGGGTCGTCCGGCGTGACCGCCCGCCCCCGCTTTAAGATGCGTACTGTAACTATTTAGCCATTTACCGATATTCATTCCGCCTTCTATGGCGAGGTAGGCGCGAGCCCCCTGGTTCAGGCGTTCGAACTGGAGAATGCTGTATTTATTTACGAGGATCGGCTGATAGCAGGGTACAGGTTCTCCATTCAGAACAGCCGAAAAATTGGCGCCACATATTGCGATCAATGATGGTTGCTCAAAGAAAAGGGAGGCCGCGGGAAAATGCATTTCCAATACAGGCTGTGCAGAATCATTTCCTACCAGCGCATTTGCCAGCTCTGCAGAAAAACGATCCATCGCGCCAGACGCATTGATCCCGATATGCTGCCAGCCATATCGCCCCTGATCCTGAACAGTGTCCAGCACCCCTGATTTAATGATCCTCAAATTCATCTTTACTGATTGAAACGAATTTTATGATATCGCCCGGCTTAAGAAGCGTAAGCGGTTCACGGTCTTTATCAAATAATTTCAGCGGAGTGCGGCCGATGATATTCCAGCCTCCCGGCGATGACAGGGAATAGATCCCCGTTTGCCGGCCCGCAATTCCCACACTTCCCGCAACTACCGGGCTTGGCTGCATTTTTCTTGGCATTGCGATCCGTTCATCGGTCTCCCCGAGATAGGTAAATCCCGGCAGAAAGCCCAACAGGTATACACGATACGGAGCAGCCTGATGCAGATGGATCACTTCCTCTACAGAGAGATTTCTCTCCCGCGCCAGCATCTCAAGATCCGGGGCCAAAGAGATATCGTAACAAACAGGCACGACCACTTCCCGGGAAGGAATGATCTCTTCATAATCAAGTTTCCTAAGGCGCTTATCCAGCAATTCCCCCATCCACTCAAATACCGTCTGCTCCGCAGGCCGGTGGCGGCTGCAATACAGCAGATCATAATGCACGCTCAGGGAGCTGTATGCCGGCACCGCTTCTACCATTCCCGGGAGGGGAGTAAGTTGAAGCTCATGATATAGCTTCATCACAGCACTATTCAACTCCGGGCTGATCCTGCTGCCAAAATCCACTGTCATCGCAGAATCCCCCAGCGGAAAAATATGATATGGAATAGTTAAACTCATTGAAAAGCATTTGAAGATACCAACTTAACTTTACTCCCGGATGGCCAGAGTGAATAGAAACGATAGTATCAATCTTTTATCCAAGCTCACCCCCCGGCGGGCCTGGAATGGGTTAAAAGTACTGAGCAGTTATTATCTCAGCAAATGGACGAAAAAAGCTGTTCAATGGGGCATGCCCGTGTCTATTTCTTTTGAACCCACCACATCCTGCAATTTACGCTGCCCGGAATGCCCAAGCGGACTTCGGGCATTTACCCGGCCTACCGGAATGCTGCAACGCGATTTCTTCAGGGAAACGATCGATCAGTTACATAAGGAACTCCTTTATCTCGTGTTCTATTTCCAGGGAGAACCATATCTGAATCCTTCTTTCCTGGATATGGTGAAATATGCCTCTGAAAAAAAGATCTATACCGCCACTTCCACCAATGCTCATTACCTCACTGATGCCAATGCAAAACGGACCATTGAAAGCGGGCTCGACAGGCTGATCATATCAATTGACGGAACCACACAGGAAGTCTATCAGCAATATCGCGTGGGTGGACAGCTTAAGAAAGTGCTGGAAGGTGCCGCAAACATTGTGAAATGGAAGAAAGAATTGAAAAGCAAGACACCGTTTGTGATCTTTCAGTTCCTGGTAGTGCGTCATAACGAACATCAGATCGAAGAAGTGAAAAGGCTGGCAAAAGAGATCGGCGTCGACGATGTCTGGTTTAAAACAGCACAGGTATACGATTTCGAAAAAGATCCCAATCAGCTTATTCCCACTATCGATAAATACAGCCGCTATCGCAAAACATCAAAAGGCACAGAGTTCAAAGGCAAGCTGGCCAATCAGTGCTGGCGTTTGTGGCATGACCCGGTGATCACCTGGGATGGCCTCGTTGCTCCATGCTGCTTTGATAAAGATGCACAACACAGGCTGGGAAACCTTCGGGAAAGATCATTCAAAGAGATCTGGAAAAACGGAGAGTACACAAAGTTCCGTACACAAATATTGAAAGGCAGGAAGAATATCGATATCTGCGCAAATTGTTCTGAAGGAACAAAAGTTTGGAGTGACGATTAAAATATCCCACTGCGCTGACACCCCCGTGTTGTAACATCATCCTGAAGTGCCCAATAAGAGAATACACATATCTGCCGGCACGATCATCGCTGAATTGTCCGCATTATATTTAGTTAAAATGCATTGGAGAAAGATTCGGTTGTACTAATTACTTAACTTTAGCGTCTGTTTTCTCCTTATTCACGGCGTAAGTTTGAAATAACGGGAAACGGATGATGATCGTTCATAACCACCGTCCATACTCTATGAATTGCCACACAAGTCAAAGAGTTTACCATGCAAATGCCATCTTCCATCTCCACCCGGTTACAGTATCAGCACAAGTCGTTAATAGAACTGATCGACGGACTATCAGATGATCAGATCAGGATGCAGATCTTTCCCGGAAAGTGGTCTATTTTTGAGAACATTGTACATCTCGAAACCTATCAGCACACGTTTGTCCATCGCGTACGGCAGATGCTTGAAGGAGGAAATCCTTCATTTGACGTGTATTCCGCAGAAGGCGATCCGCTTTTTCATGAGCATGTGATCAAATCATCGCGTGAAATAATCCAGGAACTGCTTAGTGTCCGCAAGGAGATCTCTTCAGGCATGCTCAGCTTTAATGAAACTGACCTGGCAAGAACAGGTAATCACCCGGTCTACGGATCGATGCATATGATCCAGTGGCTTAACTTCTTCCTGTTACATGAAGCTCACCACCTGTTCACCATCTTTAAGCTTTCCGCTGAATTGAAGAAGAATCCTGGTCAACACTAGAAATCTACCTGCCGGAAAATTTTTCATACACCAGTGTGTAGAAGGAAACAAAACCCTCGCAGAAAGGGCGGACGAAGTTAGTAAGCAGTTGCATGTTGATAGTTGAGACTGCAAAGGACCCGATTTTAACAAAGCAAGACAATACCACTCTCCGGGTATTTAAAGATTTCGGCTACAAGGTTCTTTATGCGTCAATCGCTCATTGGTCCTGGAGGTAAATACAGTGAGCTTTTGTTAACTGGCTTCCGATCGAAGGACCGGAGATGTTCCGTCATTAAATTTCAGCTTAAGATCAGTTTTTGTTGACCGGGCAGGCGTCGGAATGATCATAGATAGAATAAGCATTATGCCCATAGCCGCGCCCGGCGGTATTTCTTTGGAACACCCGCCTGTTAATAGTTGCTAAAGGCCATTCCTTGTGTCCCATCAAAAAAATATGACCGCGAACGAAGAATTTCTCTCTGTCACCTTATCATCATACAAAAGAAGTTGCGTATTTCCGGAGAAGAAGAATACGGCCAGGCAAATGATCATTGCAATAACGATCTGCACCGGGTTTTCCTGGTATACCTGAAAGTCAAACAGATCCGGCAAAGCCCAACCCCTGATGAAAACAGATACGCAGAAAGCATAAAAAGAAGATACTTAGTATAACAGTTGTGGCATATCAGATCATAGAATTCCAGAAAAGATAGATGCAGACACATTTTCCGGAAAGTTCTCCAGAGATCAAAAAATCCTAATTTCGGTGCGGAATGAAGCGGGCACCCGGATCCGGCCAAATTCAGGCCCTTATTGGATTACATCGATTTTTTTGGGAAGTCAATGTTATAACATTAATTTTGTACTTCCTTCCGGAACTGACGCTTTATTATTTACTACTTTAACCTTATGACTATGGGCATCGACCAGGACATACAAACGAAATTTCGCAGCGACTACCATAAAGCGGCAGTTAACCTGATCTACACTTTTAACTGGATGTCTGAGCAAACAAAAGAGATTTTTGCATCGGCAGACATCACCCCTCAACAGTTCAATATTCTCCGTATTTTAAGAGGAAGTCTTCCAAATCCATTGTCCACGCTTCAGATCAGGGAGCGAATGCTGGATAAGATGAGTGATACCAGCAGGATCGTCGACCGGTTGATCGCAAAAGGTCTGGTGAAAAAGGGTACCTGCAAGTCAGACCGGCGCCTGGTGGATGTAATGATCACTGACAAGGGAAAGAAAGTGCTTGAAAAGCTGGATACCCGTCAGGACGAAATGGACAATGTTCTCGCCAACCTCAGCAAAAAGGAAGCAGCGACCCTCAGCGAATTGCTGGATAAACTTCGCGGAAGCAAGTAAGCAACAAAAAGTTAAAGAGTCTCTTCGGGCTCTTTTTTAATTTTTAATTTTGACTTTTTACTTAGTCAGTAACCACCAATGGCCTAGTTTTGTATTTCACTTGATTTACAACAATGAAGCTGTTTTTTCTGACCCTTTCTTGCCTTTTCTGCCTGTCCTCATTCGCCCAGCCCGAATACGAGTTCCGTGGTGTTTGGATAGCAACTGTTGATAATATCGACTGGCCTCCGCGTGGCGTAAGTAATCCCGCCGAGCAAAAAGCCAGTTTTATTCAGTTGCTGGACATGCACCAGCGCAACGGCATGAATGCCGTGATCGTTCAGATCAGACCTGCGGCAGACGCGTTTTATGCATCACCTTATGAACCCTGGAGCCAGTGGCTGACGGGGATCCAGGGGAAGCCGACGTTCCCTTTCTATGACCCGCTTGTTTTTATGATCGAAGAAGCGCATAAACGGGGAATGGAATTTCACGCCTGGCTAAATCCCTATCGCGCAAACTTTAATATCCGCACAGCGTCCATCGCCCCGGACCATGTTACACGCACGCACCCTGAATGGTTTCTTACTTATGGAGATAAGAAATATTTTGACCCCGCAAATAAACTCGCACAGGAGTTCGTGGTCAATGTCGTCCGCGATATTGTGAAGCGGTACGATATAGATGCCATTCACATGGACGACTATTTTTACCCCTATCGCTTACCAGGCAAGGAATTTCCCGATGCTTTATCGTATAAAAGATCAGGCAGCACCCTCTCAAAAGATGACTGGAGAAGAGCGAATGTTGATTCCATCATTGAAAAGATCAGCATAGCCATTAAAGCCGAAAAACCGTATTGCAAATTCGGGATCTCTCCGTTCAGCGTCTGGCGCAATGCTTCGCAGGACCCTGAAGGAAGTGATACAAAAGCCGGTGTTACAAACTATGACGATCTCTATGCAGATATTCTTCTTTGGTTGAAAACCGGCTGGATCGACTATGTGGCCCCGCAATTATACCTTGAGATCGGTCACAGTAAGATCCCTTTCGAAACAATGGTTGATTGGTGGAATAAGCATAGCTACGGCCGGCACGTTTATATTGGCCACGGCATCTATCGCTTCTATGAGAACAGCGCTCCCTGGAAAAGGCCCGCTGAGCTGCCGAACCAGATCAATCTCGTCCGCGAATACCCCGAGATCAAAGGAAGTGTGTTCTACAACAGCTCTTCTTTCAAACGAAATCCCAATAACTGGAACGATAGCCTTCGCACTAACTATTATAAAACCGCAGCTAAGATCCCGGTTATGGATTGGCTCCCCGAAAAACCCAGGAAGTAATCCCTCAAATAAAAAGCGGCATTTCGATCTTTCTCGAAATGCCGCTTTTCTTTTCAAGATATGTCATCAGGGCTTGAATGCGTTCGGTTTGCCTTCCAAATAATCTGTATACGCCAACGACCCCAACCGGAATCTCAACGGTATTGATGTCGCTTTCTCAAACTGCCACTCCTTCCTGCAAAAGAAACTCTCAGGAATAGGCGCTCTCAACAATATCCTCGGCTGGCTTATCATATCAGGCTTTCCCCACATAATCGTCTTCTTTCTAAGCAAATGCGCACCGTCTTTTCCCTCCAGGAAACGCCTTTCGATCGTCTTTTCCAAGCCCCCGGTAGTCAAGTTTTCCACATTTTTATCTTGTGCAAAAATTTCCCCATTTAAGAGGAGAATGATCACAACAAACAAACAAATGGATCGTTCCGCCATGTCGTATTCCTTTGTTTTGTAAATTTACGGCCTGATTTTTGATAAACGGCCGGATTTTTGTCTAAGTCTAATGCCTTACACATTTACCAGCCACTAAATGTCTGAATATTATGGCCCTTAGCCAAACGTTACAGCAGAAGCTTTTACAAAAATTATCGCCTCAGCAGATCCAGTTGATGAAACTGCTGCAAGTTCCGACCGCGAACCTCGAAGAACGTATCAAAGAGGAGCTGGAGGAAAACCCTGCACTGGAACTCGACGACGAGAAGCATGATGATAATGCAGATGAGTTGAAAGACGAGTTTACCGATACCGGTGATACAGAATACGAAGAAAAGAGCGGAAGCGAGGATGAGTATGATAATATCGATGTAAGCGAATATGTCCATGATGGAGATGATGATGTTGCCGATTATAAATTGCGCGACGATAATTATCCTGACGAGGAACAGAAGCAGATCCCGTTTAAAACGGAAGCGAGCTTTTATGAGACCCTGTTGAACCAGCTGGGGCTTTTAAAACTCAGCGAGAAGGAGCAACGTATAGCTGAGCAGATCGTTGGAAGTATTGATGAGGACGGCTATCTGCGCCGCGAAACATCTGCGATCGTGGATGATCTTGCATTCCGTCAGAATGTTTCCGCTACAGACGAGGAGGTGGAGGCGATCATTCAACGGATCCAGCGGTTTGATCCTCCCGGAGTTGCTGCACGCGATCTCCAGGAATGCCTGCTACTACAGCTGCAACGTCAGAAAGACGAAGGCCGCGATGTTGATACCGCAATCA
Source organism: Terrimonas ginsenosidimutans (assembly GCF_022012415.1). GTDB lineage: Bacteria > Bacteroidota > Bacteroidia > Chitinophagales > Chitinophagaceae > Terrimonas_A > Terrimonas_A ginsenosidimutans. The sequence continues at coordinate 561,146 of NZ_JAKLTR010000001.1, read as the reverse complement.
TGGCGATCCGCCGGTACTTCGACGAGTTTACCAAGAAACACTACGAAAAGATCCAACGAGGGCTCAATATAGATGAGGACCAGCTGAAAGAAGTAATGCAGCAGATCATCCGCCTTAACCCCAAGCCGGGCGGTAATGTTGGAGGTATCAATAAAGCGGAAAGCTATGTTGTGCCGGACTTCTTTATTATGAACAATGGCGGCAAACTGGAACTTACCCTCAATTCAAGGAATGCACCGGAGCTACGCATCAGTGAAGGGTATCGCGATATGATGAAAGAATATGATCGCGGAGCAAAAAAAGACAAACGCCAAAAGGAAGCCGTCTTATTTATCAAGCAAAAGATCGATGCCGCAAAATGGTTTATTGATGCCATCAAACAGCGCCAGCATACATTGTTGAGCACGATGACAGCGATCATGAATCATCAGCATGACTTTTTCCTGACCGGAGACGAAACAACACTCCGCCCGATGATCCTGAAAGATATTGCTGAAAAAACAGGGCTTGACATTTCAACTGTAAGCCGCGTGGCTAACAGCAAATTTGTGCAAACTGAATTCGGAACGTATCGGCTTAAATTCTTCTTTAGTGAATCCCTGAGCACAGATAGCGGAGAAGAAGTGTCTACCCGTGAGGTGAAGAAGATCCTTAGTGACCTGATCGAAGGCGAAAATAAAAAACGCCCGTTGAGTGATGAACGATTGACGGAATTGTTGCAGGAGAAAGGATACAATATTGCGCGTCGTACTGTTGCGAAATACCGGGAGCAGTTGAATATTCCGGTTGCTCGTTTGCGTAAAGAGCTGTAGTTTGGCATTGATACATGTTTTTTGACGGAAGATCTCCGTTATTTTCCCGCCGATTCCGTGGTTTTTCCCATGGTTTTGGCTTGGCTGGAACTGATCTTTACAGTGTCATTGATTAGTGATCTGAAGATTAAGGTAAAGATCGTAGCAACTAGCTTAGCAACCGGGATTCGGTAAGGGAATACGTGTAAGTATGGCGGGAGTGATTCTGCCCTAACAATATTTCTATAAACCCAAACATCCATCGGCAGGTTGGTGGCGGGGGAGGGAGGGCCCGAAGGGCTGCTGGCGGTGTCTGAAAAGGACTGCCTCCACGATACTCCCACTCTTCATCCATCATCCTCCAACCCGACTGAATGATCCTCCGCCTACTCTATACCCTCGCCCTCGCCTGCATCATCCATCTCAACGGCTTCTGCCAGCGAATTCCCACAGACGATCACGCACTCGCTCAACGATACCCCTTCGTCAGCGCTGTCTTCAACCGCATTTTTAATAACACCAGCCTCGACTCCTTCTACCAAAAACTTTATACCCTGAAAAAAGATAGTAACTCCGTCGTTTCCATCGTGCACATCGGAGACTCACATATTCAGGCCGACTTTCTTTCCGGAACGGTCAGGAAAAATCTGCAGGACTTCTTTGGAAATGCAGGCCGCGGACTTGTATTTCCATACCAGATCGCCCTGTCCAATGCACCACAGGATATTATCAGCTCCTCCAGTATCCGTTGGCAATTTAATCGCGTCGCTCACCCTGAAATACAAATAAGTTCCGGTATCTCCGGATATGCTATTACCACCACCTCAGAAGCCGCAAACCTGCGTGTTTCATTGCGTACCAGCTTCACCGAAGGTCTACAGGTTTTTAATAAGATGAAGTTTTTCCTTGATACCAGTGCAAACACCAGCTGGATCTTCCAGGCAGATAATCTCGATATTCCTCATACCTTATCACGTGAGTCAAATGACTCATCGGTCTATCGGGAAGTTGAACTAAAACAGCCTATTACCGGATTCACGCTCACCAGTCTTCCTACCAGTGAGCCAAAAGCCTTTTATGGGGTTTCTCTTGAAAATTCCGCACCTGGCATTCTCTATCATACGATAGGTGTGAACGGAGCCCGTTACGATCAGTACAATATTGCACCATTATTCTGGAAACAACTGCCGGCGCTTAAAGCAGATCTTTATATTATTTCCCTTGGGACGAATGAAGCACAGCGCGCCAGCTTTTTCGAAGCAATGTTCCTCAAAGACCTCGAAACATTTTTGGAAAAACTCCGTCAAACATCCCCCGGAGCCTCTATACTTATTACTACGGCCCCGGATTCGTACCGGCAGCGACGTGCCTCAAATGCAGTTTTGCAGTCACTCAACAAATCACTCTCTGCCTATTGCAACAAAAAATTTATTCCTCTCTGGGATCTCTATCGCATCACCAATGGTTATGGCTCTGCCTATAGTTGGTCCAGGCGCGGCCTGATGAGCCGTGATAAAGTACATTTCACGGCTGATGGATACCGCTTGCAGGGATCTTTACTTTTCAACGCCCTGGCAAAAGGTTTTAATGATTATGTAAGTTCGTTGGGTGCCCCTTAGCTAGGATGCACGGTTTTTCGTGTGCGCAACACTTTCTATCCATCCCTTGACCTCTTCCTCTGTTTTATGCATTTTTTTGGCCAGCCTGCTGATCAGTTCATCCTCTTTACCCGGCTCTAGCATAAGATCAGCATCCGTAAGGTCATAATTCACTTCCTTGATCTTTTCCTTCACCTCCGGCCAGGGCGTTTCTAAGTTTAACTTTTGCTTACTCATACCACATAATTTCTTTTAAGAAAACAATATTCGGGCCGGAGGGGCACACCCGTCATGGGGTAACAGAAGCTCACTTTCAAACAGACGATATCGCGAATGGTGTAAATAATGATTTCCGGTGAAACCCGCCCCAGTTCGTTGACATTAACCCTGTTGTTGACTACGTAGCTCCGTCACTTCAAAGGGGTATTGCAGGACCGATCAATGGAGACTATTTTTCGCGCGTAATAACCACACCTCATGAAATCCTTTTTGGTAGCATGCCTGTTTTCCCTGCAGGCATTTGTAACATCTGCTCAATCTGATTCCGAATGGACGGCAGTTATGACCCAGAGCTCACTTGGTCAGTCATATAACGATTTTAAGACCCTTCCTGAATTGGAGACCTATATTCGTGAACAGGCACAGAAAAGCCGGGTCATAAGCGAGGTCGTATACGCCCGCGGAAGATGGCATGCTGTCGCAACTGAAACAGCTGTAAAAACAAATATCCGGTGGAAATGGGACGAAGCCTTTCCTCAATCCTGGATCAAACAGCAGTGGGACGACGATAAGTATATAACCAAACTTACCTACGGCGATGATCAATGGCTCGCGATCATGACAGATCAAACCCCATTCGTTTCTCAAAGCTGGGCAAGCCGGGAAACATGGGAAGAAGTGATTGAATTCGCCCGAGGCAAATGGAAAGAAGACACCAAATTCAATATTACCGATATCGCCTACGGCGATGGCAAATGGTATATAGTAATGTCCTTATTGAAAACCTACGAGGCCCAGTCCTTCAAACACAGTGAAGATTTTCCAACAGATTGGATCAACGAGAAATACAAAGACAATTATAATATTACCTCCGTTGAACATGATGGATTCGAATGGCATCTCATCATGACAAAACATACTTCACTTCTTTCGGAAACCATCTTCAACCCGCAAAAGGATTTTCCATCAGCGAAGATCAAAGAGCAATGGGACAAAAACCGTCGTATCAGCACGCTTGCCTTTTCCCGTGATATGTATGAAATGGACGACTTCGAACGCTTGCAGCTTTTCGGAAACCGCGAGAACTTAGATAAGAACTTAAGAACAAACAGGGAAAAAGCCCAGGAACAGCTTAACGAGAAAAACTATCCTGAAGCGATCCGCTTATATAAGGTTGCCGTAGCTGACGGCAATACAGATGAAACTACTTACAACAACCTCTCATGGGCTCAGTTCCTCAATGGCAACTGCAACGAAGCCCTGGAGAATGCCAACAAGTCGATCAACGTTAAGAGCACTTCCTTTAACAATCACACGAAAGGATCCATCTTAAAATGCCAGAACAAATGCGCAGAGGCGCTTAAATTCTATGACGAGGCGATCCGCCTGTACAGAAAGGAAAGAGAAAAATTTACCACCTCGGACTACTACGCTGACAGGGCTGCGGTAAAAAGATGCCTTGGCAATTACATTGGTGCCATTGAAGATATTGAACTGGCCCTGAGCATTCAACCCGGGGATAATACTCTAAAAGCGACGCTGAAAGAGTTGAATACACTCGCCGGAAATAAATAATAACCCGTGACCCGCTCGCAGATGAAATCGCAAATTGCCTGATCAGCTTAATCTCCATTCCTGCAGGCAGGAGCACGGTCGCTGAATCACCAGTCATTTTTAGTCCAATAGAGTAAAAGATTCTCTGCATTCGGCAACCCGTATCGTCACAGATCGCGATCTGCTTCAACGAGCATCCTCTTAGCAGTATCGTACAGAACGCAGGAGAATACTTAGCGAACTTTGCAGTCACTTTGCGCTCTTTGCGATACTCCTGTGCCGGCAAATAGAAAAGAGGTTGTCTCATTTTTGAGACAACCTCTTTTCGTCAACCCGCCAGGCTTTTACAAAGCGGGCAATTATTTTGCAGGCTTATTTGAACTCAGCGCTGACAGTTACTTTAGGTTCTTTTGCAACTTTGCCACCATCAATAGGAGCACCGGTAATACCAAAGTCAGCAAGTTTGAAAGAGAAATTAGAAGTAGCAGTTACAACCCCGCTTTTTACTACGATCGTAGCCGGAGCTTTTACTTTTTGCTCAACACCTTTTACAGAAAGAGTTCCTTCAACGTTCGTGTTGTAAGTACCATCTTTTGCGAAGTTAACTTTAGATGCATCAAGTATGTTTCCTTTGAAAGTGAACGTCGGGAACTTATCAGAGTTCAGCCATTTTTCACCATTGAAATGTTCCTGGATAGTAGGGTTAGTGAACGCGAAGTTTTTAACAGTAGCTTCGAATGCAACAGTACCAGCTTTAGCATCAAGAGCAGCTACTACAGTTTTGTTTTCTGCTTTAGGCAGAGCGTCGATCGCTGTGCTTGCGTCGAAGGCAACAGTAGCCGAAGTGGTAGTTTTTTTCTGAGCGAAGAGGCTGCCGGTAATAGCTACCAATGCTAACGCGAGGATAGTTTTTTTCATGATTGTCTTTTTAATTGGGGGTGTTTTATTTTTTGTCTTTATTTAAAGCGCTTCTTTTGAAGTCGATCTTCTCAACGCCAAGAATTTCACTGAACGTTCCTCCGCTGCAGGAGCCTTTTATGGATACAACATCACCTTCTTTGAGCGTTTGTGCTTCAGCAGCATGCTGTTCCTGGAAAGCGAAAATGACATAGGAACTTGTAGTTGTATCAATAAATTTTACGTTCACTGTGCTCGAATCGGCTGGCTCAATGGCAGAAATTGTGCCATTTACCGTGATGATCTTATCCCGGTATTTCGCGTTCGCTGCGCTATCGTTATCATGAAATTCACGAATGAAATCCAGTGCGTTAACGGTGTAAGCAGCTTCCCGGTCATTGGTATCGGCAAACTTTTCCGTTGCTACATACCAGTAAATTCCTGCGCCTATAAGAATAAGGGCCAGGACAGTCAAAAGTATCCGCTTTTTCCAGGGATTCTTTTTCTTAAGAGGGATCATACATTTAATTTGTTCGGTTTAACGGCTTACCAACCAAATGGTTCACCGAATTGGTAGACAAATATACAATGTTTAAACATTGAAATATATCTTTTTAATCTTAAAATAAACAAAAAAGCTGTCCACCTTTAGGCGGACAGCTTGTATTTACTAACCCATTTACAAACTAAAAAGCTTGTGAATGAGTATTTTATGCTGATTGTACTTCTTTGATCTTTTCGCGGATCTTAGCTTCGATCTCTTTCGCCAGTTCCGGATTATCGATCAAAAGCTGTTTCACTGCTTCACGGCCCTGACCAAGTTTATCGCTATTGTAGCTAAACCAGGATCCGCTTTTCTGTACGATGCCTAATTCGACGCCCATGTCAATGATCTCGCCGTTCTTTGAAACACCCTCACCGAAGATGATATCAAACTCAGCAGCTCTGAAAGGTGGCGCAACTTTATTCTTAACGACCTTTACTTTGACACGGTTGCCTATCGCCTCATCTCCGTCTTTGATTTGTGAACTGCGACGGATATCCAGTCTTACCGAAGCATAGAACTTCAGCGCGTTACCACCAGTAGTTGTTTCAGGGTTTCCGAACATCACACCGATCTTCTCACGAAGCTGGTTGATGAAAATACAGATGGTATTTGTCTTCGCAATGGTTGCAGTCAGTTTCCGCAAAGCCTGGCTCATCAATCTTGCCTGCAGACCCATTTTGCTATCACCCATCTCTCCCTCAAGCTCCCCTTTTGGAACCAGCGCAGCTACTGAGTCAATCACCACAACATCCAGTGCGCCGGAAAGGATCAGACGATCCGCGATCTCCAGGGCCTGCTCACCATAATCGGGCTGCGAGATCAAAAGGTTATCCACATCAACACCAAGCTTCTGCGCATAGGAACTGTCAAAAGCATGCTCAGCATCGATGATCGCACACATTCCACCCTTCTTTTGTGCTTCTGCAATCACATGCGTTGCGATAGTTGTTTTACCAGAAGACTCCGGCCCGTAAATCTCAATCACACGGCCTCTCGGTAAACCACCGATACCTAATGCCACATCCAATCCAATAGAACCGGTAGATACGACCTCCTGGGTCACTTCTCCGCGCTCATTCATCATCATCACACTCCCTTTGCCAAAATCCTTTTCGATCTTGTCAATAGTAAGTTTGAGCGCTTTCAACTTTTCACTGTTGTTTGACGTATCGGTTGTTTTTTCTGTTTTTGCCATGTCCAAAATTATGATTTACGTAGTGCCGGGCTAAAAATGTTATGAACAGAACAAAACTAAATGATTTAGCAATATCTTGCTAATTTTTTTTGGAACAGGGAAGAAAAAAAGAGTACGAGCCTTTCTTTGACATGGTCCGCCAGTAAGCTTACGGAAGAATTCCATCCGCCCAAACAGCTGCTGCCATAGACAGTACGCCGATCAGCAGACCCGTATAGATCTCCCTCGGTGTATGATCAGAAACGATCATTCTCGCACTGGAAACCAGCCCCGCGATCAACAATGATATAGAAAAGTAAATCGTGTAGTTGGTCGCTTCCCCCATCGCCATCATCCCTGTAAAACCCAGCATAATGCCCATTCCCATCGTGTGCATGCTCACCTTCATGTAAATATTCGCCATCAGACCCGCACAGGAAGCAATGAAGATCGCCATGGACAGGTACACCGCTTCCTTGGGGAAATCCGGCTGATGACGCAGGACATAACACATCCAGAAATAATAGAGGTTGGATGCTATATATGGAATGATCCGCTCCTTCTGCGTTTTGAGATAAACAGATTTCAAAAAGCCAAGCCCCTTCGCCAGCAATACTGTCACCAACGGAAAAAAGCTGTAAATAATAAAGAAACGGACCAGCGCTATCGCCTTCTCCGCCGGCGTGAACTGAGCGAACATATAGGCCTGCGTGTTCAGCAAAAGCCAGATAATATATACAGGAATGAACAACGGATGGAAAATATAAGACAGTACAATCGCTATGACCCTTAAAACCGTATTTTTCGGACGATAATCCTCCACAGTGATTTCCTTCAGTTCAATTCCGTCATCTGCCGTCAGCCTTGTTTCCATCCGTTCATTTTTTTGCAAAATAAAGCATTCAAAAGCATCCTTCCCGGGTATTTTACAGAAGGATATAGCTGATGGTCAGCCGCAGGTTTAATCATATACTATTATGTTTTCATGTATGATTGCAAAATAGCCAGTCGCGTACTATATTTACCGCCGAATGACGCCTGCGAAAAACATACTAACGAATGCCTGCCGTTCAAAACGGGCATTGCCTGTTCTTCTGATGCTTCTTTTGCTGAACTGCCAGGTGCAGGCACAATCGAAGTATGTGAAAAAGTATCGCCAGCTGGCGGACTCCCTTTCTGCAATATATGAGATCCCTGCCTCGATCATTCTTGGTGTCGCTATTGTTGAGTCAGGCGGCGGCAACAGCCGCAACGCCAAACTGCTTCACAACCATTTTGGCATCGTTGGAAAAAACAACCTTCTGAAAACAAAAGGTATAAAAAGCCGCTATAAACAGTACAGCAATGTTGCAGCTTCTTATGATGATTTCTGCAAACTGCTCTCCCGGCGCAAATTCTATCAGACACTTAAAGGCAAAACAGATTACCACTTGTGGACCGAGGCTATCAGCAAAACCGGTTATTCAGAAGCTCCGGCCGAATGGAAGAAAAGAATTAACGCCACCATCCGCAAGAATAAGCTTGCTACCGCTCCCCGTAAGGAAAGTTGATTTCGATTTTTAAATGACCGGCCTGATTGCCGTATACTAATCGAAGAAGGTAGCAGGGATCGCTCTGGCTGAAACGACCACCGCTCAACGATTAACACTTCACGAACAATAGGATATTGTAATTTCGACGTCTGCCATCGTTCATCTGACGCTGAACATTCGCAGGAAATTCCTTAAAAGGAGATCATTATGAATAGTAACCGCCGTGTTTTTCATTTCGTTCTGTATAGCGTGGGAATTCTTCTTGCCGTATCAATTGCCGGTGTGTTACTCGGCTTTAAGTGGTTGCCCTTTAACCGGGTCAACCTTGTATCTGATGTTTACAGCGCAAAGGACACGGCACAGGCGAAATTGGCTGATGCCGGCGATAGCATTACTGCCCCCGTGGTGATCGAAAAGCTGCCCAGTAAAGAGTTTATGCTTTACCAGCAACCCCGTCTGATCACAAATTTTAATGCTGATACAAACACCGCCTCTCTCCAGGGTTTCCTGGGAAAACTAAAGGCGCTGAAAAATGGCGAAAAACGGAAAGTAAGGATCGCCTACTTTGGTGACAGTATGATCGAAGGGGATCTGCTGACCCAGACTTTCAGACAGCTGATGCAGCAGTCATTCGGCGGTAGCGGTGTTGGCTTCGTACCCATCACTTCGCCGGTCTCGAAGTTCCGTCAAACCGTTTCAACATCAACTGCCGGATCCTGGGACGACGAAAATTTCAAAGATGCGAAGACCAGTCGCCTTTATCCTTCCGGCCATATCTTCCGGGGCAATGGCGCAACTGTTCAGATGACAGATCAAACGGTGAAAGACAGTGCCGTGATCCTGGAAAAGACATTGCTGTGCGGTGCTGTCAATGCAACAGTCAATATTGTAGCGAACGGGGTAAGCCTTGCAGTGAATACAGATAAACCGGTCAACCGCATTTCGCTGTCCAACGATGCAGGCCGGACCATTAAACTGGGAGTAAATAACCCCGAGCTGCCAGTCTACGGTATTTCGTTTGAGTCGGAGTCTGGCGTGATCGTAGATAATTTCTCCTTTCGCGGTATCACCGGTGTCGAGTTCTCGAAGATCGATTCTTCTTTTCTTTCCGCCGTTTCAGAAAACAACCCATACGACCTGATCATTTTCCAATATGGCGTGAACCTGTTATTCCGTCCGAATGATAAGAACTTCAGCTGGTATGCTAAAGTGATGCTGCCGGTGGTAAAAAAGATCCGGAATTGTTTTCCGGAAACCGATTTCCTCCTGGTAAGTACAGCAGACCGCGCTTTCCGCTATGGCGGCGAGTACAAATCTGCTATAGGTATAGATTCCCTTATTAAAGTACAGGCAGCGTTGGCATATGAAACCAACAGCAGTTTCTATAACCAGTTTGCCGCAATGGGCGGCACAAACTCCATTGTAGAATGGGCGAAAGCAAAACCTTCACTTGCCAATCAGGATTACGTACACCCCAATCACCGTGGCGCGGAGATCCTCGCCAACTACCTGTTTGATGCTTTTATAAGGGAGTTCTCCAAGATGAAGTAAGAGCCGAGCACAGGCGTTCGCCTTGAAATGTATCGTCATCACCCATTGATCATGCTTTGAATACACGACAGCCACTGCTCATGCAGGATCTTTCTTATTCCAGGTATCGTCTTCGATGGGCGCGGTCCGTCGTCTGTTCTGGTCAATTCAGTTTTATAACATACTTTTGACTTTTCATTCTAATAATTATTGATAATTGGCGTTTATTCGCAGTATAATGGATGAGTCTGTATGCCGTCATTTGATCTAGATGCTTTCTGGCGCCAGTTTTTGTACGATAAGGAACATCCATTATTGTTTAATAATGGCTTTTTCGTTTTCTTCTTTGCCATTTTTATCGCTCTCTATTATGGATTCCGGAACAAGATCAATATCCGGCGTTATATATTCTGCGCATTTTCCCTTTACTTTTTTTATAAGGCCAGCGGTGAGTTCGTCGCACTTGTTATTGTATCGGCCATTGTCGATTTCGTTTTATCCAATGCCATCTACCGGCAACAGCATAAACTCAAACGGAAGCTTTTACTGATCTGCAGTATCGTTTTTAATCTTGGCCTGCTGGTTTATTTCAAGTACACCGACTTCTTCATCTCGGTTAGTAATGACCTGCTTAAAACAGGGTTTAACCCGCTGAACCTCGTATTGCCCGTCGGCATCTCGTTCTATACTTTCGAGAACCTGAGTTATACGATGGATGTATATCGCGGAGAATTTAAGCCGGCCCGGAAATTCAGCGATTATCTTTTATTCCTCTCCTTCTTTCCGAAACTGGTGATGGGCCCGATAGTCCGCGCGCACGATTTCGTCCCACAGATCAATAAACCTTATGTGATCTCTGAAACAGACTTTGCAAAAGGGTTTTACCTGATCGTATCGGGACTTTTCAAGAAACTCGTGATCTCGGATTATATCACGTTGAATTTCGTGGACTATGTTTTTGACGATCCGTCCAGGTATACCGGGTTGGAAAACCTGTTTGCTGTATATGGATACGCCGTGGTGATCTACTGCGATTTCAGCGGTTATAGTGATGTCGCGATCGGGATCGCACGATGGCTGGGTTTTCATATCCCTACCAACTTTCTTTCGCCTTATCAAAGCAAGAACATAACCGAGTTCTGGCGTCGATGGCATATTTCACTGTCGTCATGGCTTCGCGATTACCTCTATATTCCATTAGGCGGTAACCGGAAAGGAAGTGCAGGCACCTGGATCTTTTCCTTATTGTTCTTTGCCGGAGTCTTTCTGGCAGGAGAACATTTGCTGAAAATGAACTGGTGGCAGGCATCGATCTTAAGTGCCGGGATCCTGCTGCTGTTCCTTCTTCCCGCCATTATCAAAAAAGAAAAGAAAGGTGTAGCTGCGAATATGAACCTCCTGACGACAATGTTACTTGGCGGGTTCTGGCATGGTGCAAGCTGGAACTTTATTATCTGGGGCTCGCTTCACGGTATATCACTGGCTGTACATAAGATCTGGATGCTGATCACCGGTAATGCGCTAGGAAAAGTAAATAACAAATGGTGGTATAATGCGATCGCGATCCTGATCACTTTCCACTTTGTTTGTTTCTGCTGGATCTTTTTCAAGGCTTCGGATTATGACTCAGCCATCTCAATGATCCACCAGATCTGGTATGACTTCAGTCTTACTGTCTGGCCGGCTTTCGCGAACAACTATTGGTCAGTGCTGGTCATGATGGGCGTAGCCTACATGATCCATGCGATCCCGGATTCTTATGCAGACCAGGTGATTGCCAGATTCAGGCGGATCCCGTTGATAGCCTACCTGGTTGTTTTCTTCGCGTTTGTGATCCTTTACGGCTATTTTAAGTCGGCTGAGCCGGTGATGCCGATCTACCTTCAGTTCTAAAAACCTTGCCTCACTGTTCCCTCAGCTCAGCAGATGAATTAAATGCGTCGGAAACTAATCAGCGGCATCTTGCGACCCGAAATGAATAAAAGCCCCGGATACGCTAAATTCTGCGTAAACAGGGGGAATCAACGCAGCCCAGCTAAAAATGATGTATCCTGCGGCCAGTTAACCTGAAAGTTATGGGGATAACCCGGATCGGGTAGTTGCTCAATGCGTCGTAATTTTGCGGGATAATACTTAAAATTTAAGCACGTGCAACTTACCGCCAAATTAGTTCAATTGCTGCCTTTGCAAACAGGCAATGGCAAGAATGGGGAATGGAAAAAGCAGGACGTCATCGTGGAAACGGATGGCCAATACCCAAAAAAAGTTTGTATCTCCATTTGGGGAGATAAGATCAATACCAGTCTTCTCCAGGTAGGCAGAAGTCTGACTTTTTCTTTTGACGTGGAAAGCCGTGAATATAATGGCCGTTGGTACACGGATGTAAAAGCATGGAAAGTGGAAGCAGGGGCTGCTGCCGGAACAGCTGCCGCACCTGTGGAAGATGACGTGCATAACACGACATTCTCCAGCAGCGACGACGATCTGCCATTCTAAGACTTCGATCTGATAAACTAAAATGCCAGGCCTGGTAAGGCTTTTAAAAGTACAGTGTAACCCATTGTTCCTTTAAAACTCTTATTGGTCCTGGTATTTTTTGTTTGATCTGATCTTCCGGGTATTACTAAACGGCCCCTTCCCGTGCCTGTGGCAAACATCTTTCCGGGCTATCTGGATATCCACGAATTATCTGTTTTAACCCTTACGTAAGGCTCCCACTGATTTCCCAGATAATAAACTGATAAGTTAATATGATCCGCGTATCTGCCGTATTTATATCTGCCAATCCGCAGTAACCTACTTCAAACATATTTATCAGCCCAAGAGCACTATCAGCTGGTTTTCTTTTGCCAGAAAATTATATCGAATACTTAGCTTAGCGCCGGATTTATTCACTACCTCCATAATTTTTAGCATGCGGATACTTAATACAGTTAAACGGATCGCCCTGGTTGCTCATGATAATATGAAAGATGAATTGATCCAATGGGCAACAACAAACCGCGAGGCGCTTGCCAAACATAGCCTTTTCGCTACCGGCACAACCGGCACATTGCTGGAAGCCGCACTTGAACAACCCATCGCAAAGTTTCTCAGTGGGCCGCTTGGCGGGGACCAGCAGATAGGGGCCAGCATCGCTGAAGGGAAACTGGATGTACTGATCTTTTTCTGGGATCCAATGGAAGCTCAACCACACGATCCGGATATCAAAGCCCTTCTTCGCGTAGCAGCTACCTGGAACATTCCTACCGCATGTAACCGCTCAACAGCAGACTTCATGCTCACCTCTCCGCTTATGTTCTCTGAATATCAGCCAACGCTCCCTGACTATTCTACTTATCTGAACCGGCTCAGAAAATAAGATCCAGTGTCATCCGGAGAAGCGATTTGCTGCATTCGATAACAGCAGATCTGCGACTGCATTCGGAACGTAGCATCGCTTCCGGAGGATATCAATGACCGTAATTAAAAGATGTGTCTATTTTTCGGTGATCGGAATTCAGCTATCGGTGCATATTCTTGCAGACAAACCGGCCAGAATCATCCCGGGATAGATCGATGATCCGCGTAATCGAACCGGAACCATTATTAACAGAGATCCTGATCTCCGACATTGCCGGCAGTGTCTGGATGCAGCCATAACAAATGCCGGCCACCTCCAACCCACAATTTTTCAGCCGTCTGATCACTTCCAGATAGCTGTTATAATGCCCGTCCCTGTCTGTATCAGTCTCTTTCGGATCCTGGTCTGCACCAAGCTCGCTCACCAGCTGCTTCATCATTTCCAGGTTTTCCATCTCCAATGCCGCCACCAATCCTTCGCATTTGATCTCCGTGCTCTTCTTGCATCCGCTTACAAGCGAAAACATCAGTATAAGGATCAGCAGTTTTTTCATTTTGAAGTCATTTGATCAGTTGACAGATCATTACTGGCGAACGTTGCACATTTTTTGCAAAAGAATGGTCGTCGAGTCCATGCAGTTTTTCAGTCATTGGTCTTGCAAAAACGACATTGGATCGAATACGATAACTTTGAGAACTATGGCATTTAAACTTCATTCACCCTTTCCTCCCGCCGGCGATCAACCGGAAGCAATACGTCAGCTTACAGAAGGTATTCTGAATGGTGAACAATTCCAGACATTGCTGGGCGTGACCGGTAGCGGGAAAACGTATACTATTGCCAATATGATCCAGAACGTGCAGCGGCCGACACTGGTGATCACACATAATAAAACGCTTGTAGCCCAGCTGTATGGAGAGTTCAGGCAGTTTTTTCCCGAGAATGCGGTGGAATATTTCGTGTCATATTACGACTATTACCAACCCGAAGCATATCTCCCGGTAAGCGATGTCTATATTGAAAAAGATCTCAGCATAAATGATGAACTGGATAAATTACGGTTACGCGCCACAACAAGTTTGCTTAGCGGACGCCGGGATATCATCGTTGTTGCTTCAGTGAGCTGCATATATGGTATGGGAAACCCGACTGATTATGAGAATGGGATCATCCGGATCGGAAAAGGGCAAACCATTTCGAGGCAGGCATTTCTTCACGCTCTTGTCAACTCGCTTTATAACAGGACTACCATTGAATTCAACAGGGGAACCTTCCGGGTAAAAGGCGATACGGTTGATATCAATCTTCCTTATGTGGATTTTGGTTACAGGGTCACTTTCTTCGGAGATGAGATCGAAGAAATTGAAAGTATTGACGTTGTCACCAGCAAGCGGATCGGTAAACTCGAAAACGCAGCCATCTTCCCCGCAAATCTTTATGTAGCGCCGAAAGATATCATGCAACAGGTGATCTATGAGATCCAGGATGAAATGCATGCACAGGTGGATTACTACAAATCGAACGGAAAACTGATCGAAGCACAGCGATTGAAAGAGCGCGTCGAGTACGATATTGAAATGATCAAAGAACTCGGCTACTGTAACGGGATCGAAAACTATTCGCGGTTCTTTGATCGCCGTGTACCCGGCACAAGACCATTCTGTCTGTTAGACTATTTTCCGAAAGACTTTATTTGTGTGATCGATGAAAGCCATCAGACCGTACCGCAGGTAAGCGGCATGTATGGTGGTGACAGAAGTCGTAAACTGATCCTTGTCGACTATGGCTTCCGTTTACCCAGTGCGCTGGATAACCGCCCATTGAACTTCCACGAGTTTGAAGCACTGCTGAACCAGACCGTATATGTTTCGGCAACACCGGATGATTATGAACTGGAAAAAACAGGCGGTGTGGTCATTGAGCAGGTCGTGCGGCCAACAGGATTGCTCGATCCGCCGATCGAGATCAGGCCCAGCGTCAACCAGATCGATGACCTTCTTGATGAGATTGATAAAACCGTTAAAAAAGGAGACCGCATACTTGTAACCACCCTCACCAAAAGAATGGCGGAGGAAATGGATAAGTATCTGCACCGGATCAATATAAAATCAAAATATATCCATAGCGAAGTAGACACGCTCGAACGCATCGAGATCCTCCGGCAATTGCGTCTGGGTGATATCGATGTACTCGTCGGTGTAAACCTTCTCCGGGAAGGTCTTGATCTGCCCGAGGTTTCTCTTGTTGCCATCCTTGATGCAGATAAGGAAGGCTTTTTACGAAATGAAAAATCGCTGACACAGACCGCGGGGCGAGCCGCAAGAAATGTCGATGGCAAGGTTATTTTTTATGCTGATAAAATGACCGAAAGCATGCAAAAAACCATTGATGAAACCAACCGGCGCCGGGAAAAGCAGGTGGCACATAACCTCGAGCATGGCATCACGCCAAGGACCGTGGTGAAATCAAAACAGCAGGTTTTTGCCCAAACATCTGTCCTGGATATCAAAGGCTACGACCCCGCCAATCCATACGCTGTGGCACCAAACGAAGACCTCGTTCCTGTGGCCGCAGAAGAGCAAACAGAGTACAAAACCATTCCGCAAACGGAAAAAGCGGTCAGCAGGATCAAAAAGGAAATGGAAAAAGCTGCCCGGGACCTGGATTTTATGGAAGCTGCCCGTTTACGCGATGAAATGTTCGTACTTCAGAAGAAACTGGAGGAAATGAAAAAGTAGACGCGTAGATTTCCTACCCGAATGCGAGTGTTTGCCCTCAATTTGACAAGGCTTTTGCCTTGTTAATTGGTGGAAAACGCCCGCATATCTATTTTTATCTTCAGAACCACCACCATTATCCAATTAAAAACCACCGCTCAAATTTTATGAGAAAACGCGTACACCGGGTTGCAAACTTTCTTGCATTCAACCTGCTTTTCTTCGCACTGTATCTGAATTTCATTTACAAAGACCCCACTTCCATTCCTGTTTCAGTAAAAAACCAGCAAGAACCGGCTGCTTTTAGTGGAACACTTGTCGACAACAAAACAGAAACAACCCATCCGGTTGCCCAGCCGGTAAACACGGAAAAGATCGCTCCGGCTAAAGGCACCCATTAATCAGCTTGCTGTCCTGACTGTCCTTGCCGTCATACACCACCGAAATAGTACCTTAGCGGCATGGCAAAGAAAGTTTTTTTACTGGACGCGATGGCACTGGTTTTCCGTGCCTATTATGCATTGATCAGGAGCCCCCGCTTAACATCGAAGGGGAAGAATACCAACGCACAGTTTGGTTTTACCAATACCCTTGTGGAACTCATCAATAAACAGAAGCCATCACATATGGCTGTTTGTTTTGACACAGCCGCTCCAACAGAGCGTCATACTGAGTTCCAGGACTATAAAGCAAACAGGCAGGAAGCTCCGGAAGATATTCTTGAAGCGATCCCGGATATCAAAGCAATCGTCAAAGCGTTTAATATTCCCTGCATCGAACTTGATGGTTACGAAGCGGACGACATAATCGGCACCCTCAGCAAGCAGGCTGAAGCTGCCGGTTATGAAGTCTTTATGGTCACGCCGGACAAAGATTACGGCCAGCTGGTAAGCGAGCACATTAAAATATACAAACCTGGCTATCAGGGTGGAGATGTTGAGATCCTTGGCCCCGAAGAGGTTTGTGCGAAATGGAACATCAAAGATGTAGCCCAGGTGATAGACATTCTCGGTCTTATGGGTGATGCCGTTGATAACATTCCGGGGATCGCAGGCGTGGGAGAAAAAACGGCGGCCAAACTGCTTGGAGAATATGGCACGCTTGAAGGCGTTCTCGAAAAAGCTGATCAGATCAAAGGTGCACTGGGAGAAAAGGTCCGTAAGGGAAAAGAAGATGCGTTATTATCAAAGCGCCTCGCTACGATCATCACCAGCGTTCCTGTCGCTTTTCACGAAGAAGACTTCCGTATCAAAGATGTTGATAAAGACAAATTGAAAACAGTCTTTGGTGACCTGGAATTCAAAACACTCGCTAAACGGATCCTTGGTGAAGAGATCGGCGCTGAAGTAAAAACAGCTCCCGAAGGTGTACAGACAGATCTTTTCGGCAATATCATAGAACCGCCGGCCCCAAAAACCTCCGCTGCAAAACCTGCTGCGGCCACTGAATCAGACGAGACAATTGGCGCGGCAGACAAGAACATACATAATACGCCGCATACTTACACCGCGGTAACCGGCGAAGCGGGTATTAAAGAACTCGTGGAAATGCTTTCGCAACACCAGGAGATCTGCTTTGATACAGAAACAACCGGCATTGACGCCAATCTCGCGGAGCTCGTTGGACTTAGTTTTTCCGTTACTCCCGGTGAAGCCTATTACATTCCATGTCCCACGGATCACGAAAGCGCAAAAGAAATGCTCGCGCTCTTTCAACCCTTATTCTCCGACCCTGAAAAGATCTGGATCGGACAGAACACAAAATATGATCTGCTGGTATTGAAGTGGTATGGCGTAGAACTTCCGGGAAAATTGTTTGACACAATGCTCGCGCATTACGTGATAGAACCAGACGGAAAACGGAGCATGGATCTGCTGAGTAACAAATACCTTTCTTATGAACCCGTTCATATTGAAGAACTGATCGGAAAAAAAGGAAAGTCGCAAGGCAACATGCGCGATGTTGAGCTCGATAAGATCACAGATTACGCGGCAGAGGATGCTGATATCACACTTCAATTGAAGAATACGTTTACGCCTTTACTGGCCACGAAAGATGTGCAGAAAGTTTTTGAGGAGGTTGAAAGCCCGCTTGTAAAAGTGCTGGTAGACATGGAATTTGAAGGGATCAGGATTGATGAGCCATTTCTCAACGATTATTCCCGTCAGCTTGAAAAGGACGCTAAGATCGCCGAAGAGAACGTATATGAAAAAGCAGGGGTCAGGTTCAACCTCGCTTCGCCGAAACAACTGGGTGAAGTCTTGTTTGATAAACTGAAACTTGACCCTTCCGCTAAAAAAACCAAAACGGGTCAGTACCAGACAGGTGAAGACGTCCTGTTGAAACTTGCTGCCCGCGGAAATGAGATCGTTGAAGATATCCTGACGTTCAGAGAACTGACCAAGTTGAAATCTACGTATGTTGATGCGTTGCCGCAACTGGTAAACCCAAAGACCGGCCGCGTACATACCACTTACGGTCAGGCAGTTGCAGTTACCGGAAGACTTGCCAGCAACAACCCGAACCTTCAGAATATCCCTGTGAGAACGGAAAGAGGTAAGGAGATCAGAAAGGCGTTCATCGCCCGCGACCAGAACCACCTGTTGTTGTCTGCCGATTATTCACAAATAGAGTTACGGATCGTTGCGGCGATCAGCGCAGATGTTAACATGTGTGAAGCCTTTAGATCGGGCATTGATATTCATACCGCAACAGCCGCAAAAGTGTTCAATGTTGCCGAAGCAGACGTAACGAAGGAAATGAGATACAAAGCAAAAAGCGTGAACTTCGGCATCATTTATGGTCAGGGTGCGTTTGGTTTGGCTGATAATCTTGGGATATCGCGCACAGAAGCCAAAGAGATCATTGATAATTACAAGAAGCAATTTCCAGGGATCCAGCAGTATATGGACAATACGATCAACTTTGCCCGTGAACATGGCTATGTTGAAACACTGATGGGCAGAAAAAGATGGTTAAAAGACATTAACTCCGCCAACTTCACTGTCAGAGGTTTTGCGGAAAGAAACGCCATCAACTCGCCGATACAGGGAACGGCGGCTGATATGATCAAGCTCGCCATGCAAAAAGTTCATGCGGCCATCAAGAACGCCAACATGAAAAGCAGGATGATCCTGCAAGTGCATGATGAGTTGCTTTTTGACGCCGTCAAAGAAGAAGTTGCTGAATTAAGACCATTGATCCTTGAAAATATGCAGTCCGCTTTGCCGTTACCTGAGGGTGTTCCGGTGATCGCGGAATGCGGACAAGGTACAAACTGGTTGGAAGCGCATTAAAGTCCTGTTTTTAATAATAAAGCGACGGGTAGCTTTGCTACCCTCATTCTATGAAGATCGACAACAACAAGGTGTTTGCTGCGACAAGTGAGTCGGGCATCATGTTCAGCGATGATCTGCTGGAAAACATTCCGCCACAACTCGCAGACCAGCTCACAGATGCATTGGTGTCAACTGATGAACAGTTTACCATTACGCTGTGGAATAAAGCGGCATCCCGCTTGTTTGGCCTGCCGGCCAATGTTTTGCTCGGTTCAAAACTCCACCAGATCATACCCGGTCTTCATCCTTCATCAAAAGAAAATATTCATTCTTCGCTGATCGCATCCGGAAAATGGAAAGGCGAAACAATGATCGAATTGAGTACGGACCAGAAGATCCGCATTGAACTGGCCATCTTCTCCCTGTCAAGTGATAAACCCGGGTATGCTGCAATGATCCGTCCAGCCGCGGGCACACAACCGGTACAGATCTCCAATATCAAAGAACTTATTTACAACAAGCCTTTTTTCAATGCCCTCGCGGAAGGGCTCATTGTACAGGATGATAAAGGAGAGATCATTGTTTACAACACCGTCGCGGAATCTATATCAGGATTGACCCGTGATCAGATCATTGACCGTGATTTTCTTGAAAAAGAAAGAAGTTATTTTACTGAAGACGGCAATCCCTTCTCATGGGATAATTTTCCTGCGATCATCGCAAGAAGAAGCGGCTTGCCGCAAACGGATATCGTGATCGGATGGCTGCAAACAGAAGGCTCCGTCCGCTGGATAAACATCAACTCTCACCCCGTTATAGAAGAAAACGGACGCCTGATCGGAACAGTTACTTCCTTCACCGATATCACAGCGATCAAGGCTGCAAGACAGGAATTAAAGAACTCCGAGGAAAGATGGCGTGCTGTCATCAACAATAGCAAGAGTGGCGTGCTACTTATCGATCACCAATACAAGATCCTGCTGGCAAATGATATCGCGATCGATCATCAGCTGCTGATGCCAGGGGCGATCCTTATCGAACCAGGAATGAACTTCCTGGACCTCCTTCCGGAACACAGACGGATGCCGGTAAAAGAAACACTGGACAGCATATTAAGGGGAGACGCGGTTGAGTACGAGATCGTGTATACAAAATCAGATAACCAGGACGTGTGGTTGCTTGCCAATTATACGCCCGTCAAAAACGCAGACGGAACGATCACGGGGATCTGTTTCAGCGCAAATGATATCACCGCAATAAAGGAAAACGAATTTGCCCTTTACAAAAGTGAGCAACGATGGAAGTTCGCTCTTGATGGTGCCGGTGATGGAGTATGGGAATACAACTTTCAAACAAAAGAATCCTACTACTCGACTATCTATAAAAACATGCTGGGCTTTTCTGATAAGGAATTCCAGAACGAAGCTTATGAGTGGCACACACGGATCCACCCGGAAGATGTGGACAAAGTAAAAATGATCGATCAGCAGTATGAAACCCGTACTATAGAAAATCATTCTGTGGAATACCGGCTTAAAAGCAAATCGGGTGATTACGTTTGGATCCTTGACAGAGGAATGTTGCTTGAACGAACAGCTGATGGAATGCCGCTTAAACTTATCGGCACTCATAAAAACATTACAGAACAGAAAAGACGCGAAGAAGCACTGATCCAGTCGCGAAAAAGATTCGGTTCTTTCATGGCCAACACACCAACCATGACCTGGATCATCGACGAAAACGCCATTTTCCGTTACCTGAACGCTCCTTACCTGAAGGCATTTAACCTGCAGGAAGGCGATATAGGCAGATCCATTTATGAGATTTTTCCAAAGCATATCTGTGATCTGTTCGTCGAAAACAACTGGAAGGTGTGGAATAGCAATAAAGCGATAGAAACGATAGAAGACGGCGTAGGGCCAAACGGCGATCCGCAGATCTACCACATCTTTAAGTTTCCTCTGGAAACAGAGGACGGGGTCCGCTTACTTGGTGGTGTTGCGCTTGACATCACTCAAAAAGTCATTCTGGAGAAACGACTCGCGGAAGAACAGGAAACCAGGAAACGGGAGATCATTCAGGCTATTATGAGCGCACAGGAAAAGGAGCGGAAAGAGCTGGCCTATGAACTGCACGATAACGTAAATCAGATCCTGTCCTCGTCAAGACTGATGCTTGAGGTGGCAATAGAAAAGCCAGACATCAGCCAGGAGTTTATGGGCCGCAGCCTTGGCTATCTTCAAAACGCGATCACAGAACTCCGCAAGATCAGCCATAGCCTTATTCCCGGTACACTTCGCGATATCAGCCTTGAAGCGGCGATTGAAGAAGTGGTCCAGAATATCAATGCGACGGAAAAGCTACGCATCATCTATGAAAAAGCAATCGGTAGTAATGTAAAGATGATCGCACCGGAAATTCAGCTGGCGGTACTTCGTATAGTGCAGGAACAATGCAACAATATCCTGAAACATGCCAACGCTTCCGAGGCATCCATTTCACTGAATATTGATGAGCAGAAGATCTTATTGCTGATCAATGATAATGGTAACGGGTTTGACACAGTGAATACCAAAAAAGGTCTTGGCCTTAATAATATCTTTAACCGTACAGCTTACTACAACGGATCCATTCAACTGATTTCGTCCTCCGGTAAGGGATGCAACCTGCAGGTCCGTATTCCATTACCGTCGAGATGATTCGTCCCCCTGGTTTCCGGTTTCATCGGCAGTTCTCATTGCTCTGACAGGATAATAATGTACTTTTTCATATAAAACCTGCAAACATGAAACCTCTAACCTTGCTTTTTTGCGCGGCAATCACATTTGGCGCCTGTAACAATGAATCCAAAACGGATGAAACTCCGGCGGCATCTAAGGATACGATGTCTGCCGCCAGCACACCTCCTCCTCCCGCACCCATGCCAGACTCTGCCACCAGGATGAATAACTGGATGGCCTATTCCACCCCGGGAGACGTACACAAAATGATGGCGTCCTGGAACGGCAATTGGGATGGCGACGTTTCTATGTGGATGGCTGCAGACGCTCCACCACAGGTCAGCAAATCAAAAACGGTAAATAAAATGATCATGGGCGGCCGTTATCAACAGTCAAACCATACCGGTGACATGATGGGTATGCCATTCGAAGGACAATCAACAATGGGGTATGACAATGCAAAAAAACAATTCACCTCTACCTGGCTCGATAACGTGGGAACAGGCACCATGATCGCAACAGGAACCTGGGATGCAGCAACAAAAACGATCAACCTGAAAGGTAAAATGGTCAATCCTGAAGCCGGTGATGGAAGAGAACAGAATTTCAGAGAGGTTTTTAAAGTCATCGATGATAATACACAAGTAATGGAAATGTATTGTGACGGAGTGGACGGCAAAGAATTCAAGACAATGGAAATAAAATACACCCGCAAGAAATAAAGGGTTAAAACACACAAAAAAGCCGGATGACGTGATATACATCATCCGGCTTTTTATTTAACAACACCGGCCGGAAGCACCGGGCCATAGCGTTCTCACGCCAGGGATAACCCCGTGATACCGGTTGCAGATCCTTTATCTATAGGTCTCTTCTATCAGGAAGAAATCACTCTGGTAATCTTATTATTCCTGTTACGAAGATCCAGCCCGCCTTCCAGGACAGACTTCAGGTTCGTAAGATAGAAAGTCCAGCCCTGCTTGCAACCCATGTGATAATAACGGAACCCATTATCATCCGTAGGAATGTTTTCCTGTATAAGCTCCGCGACCGTTTCCCCTTCTTCCTGGTAAATGGACAATGTACATACTCCAGCTTTTCCGAAACTGAACCGAAGGAGGTCTTTTCCGTTCTGCTCCAGGACTTCACCCCGTTCGGAATCATCGTCTGAATAACCCCACCAAAGCCAGTGATAGGTGTCACCCACTTCTACCGGATCATGCGCATTTCTCTCAATTCCCTCGGGAGAATGAAATACTGCCTGCCGTAAAAAGAATTGCTCAAGACCGCCTGGTGTTGACCAGGCGTTGAATATTCTCTCTACCGGAGCATTCACTGGTATCCTCACCGCAAAGCGGGTTTTATCAAAATCGTTCAGCATTATTATACATTGTTGCTTAATAAATATGTACTACCGCCATATTCCAATTATCGCGCCCATCATTGTCAATGAAACTATGCTGTAGAATCCATTGATCAACACCAGTCGCCAGGTCTTCTCTTCAAATATGCTATGAATAGCGGTGGCACAGAACGCCCACACCCCTCCGATCAAACCGATCGTTGCCCCGCGGGACATCCCCACTGTCGGAATACACCCATTACATCCATCTTTTGAAAGTGCAAGAAACATTGCAAGGCTTGCGGACATCAGCAATGAAAACAACACTGTCCATGCTACGATCTTCTCTTTCGCTTTCTTTCTTACCTCCCCTACGGTCAATCCATTATCTTTCATCCATATTCCGCCAAACATCCCGGGAGAATACCATATTCCTCCAACTACAAACGATGAAATGCCCGCAACCAGCACGGCCAGCCAGTTGATGGTCTCCAGCATATGAATAAGTTTTTAGTGGTTGATAAACATTTGTCTAAACTATTCCCTAATTTTTACATCGCATTACCAAAGCTGCTGAAAGTGGAAAAGGAGAGGATCAACATCGTAAAAGGAAAGACAGAAAATCTGACAGAATACAGGGTGAATGATCTTGGATTCAGGCTGATCCTGATCCCCTTTTTTGGTATTGCAATCCCTCTTATTACCGGCCTGATCAATCGACAGAATATTTCAAACGGATCTGTCAGGTGGAGTTTTCTCTATACGATCATGATCGCGCTGGTCGTATGGCAGGGGAATCGTTATTTGCACTCCTCACTCCGCAACTATTTTGACTGGATCAACAAGCCTCTGCAAAAAGTAATGGTACTGATCCTGTCCGTCGTATTCTATACTGTCCCTGTAAGTGTATTGCTGATCGTCGGATGGTATGAACTTTTTACCAATGACACAGTCAACTGGCAGATCGTTTCCCAGGCAACACTCATCATCCTGATCGCGGTAATCTTTATCACGCATGTCTATGAAACGGTGATCCTGGTCAAGCAATCAGAAAATGAAATGATCCGGAATGAACAACTCGAGCGCGCACGGGCTGAGGCAGAACTTGAAGCACTAAAAAATCAGATCGACCCGCATTTTATTTTCAATTCGCTTAACACGCTAAGTCATTTAATAGAAGAGAAGCCGGCAAGGGCGAAACAATTTAATGACACGCTGGCTGATGTATATCGTTATATTCTGCAGAATAAAGCCCGTGATCTCGTGTTGCTTCGGGACGAGATCGACTTTTTAAACAGCTACTTTCTGTTATTGAAGATCCGCTTTGAAAAAGCCGTTCACCTGGAAAAAATGATAGATGATGCAGCTTTAGAACATTTTCTGTTGCCTCCCATTTGCCTGCAGTTACTTGCAGAAAATGCGATCAAACATAACGAGTTTTCGGAGGAAAGCCCCCTTGTGTTGAGTATATGTCTGGAAAACGAAGCGTTGGTAATAAGGAATAAACTACAGCGTAAAGAGCTTCGGAAACCTTCCTCAAGGATCGGGCTGAACAATCTGAAAGAACGTTACAAACTTACCACCGGCAAAGAGATCAGTATATCAGACGATCAAAACGAGTTCATCGTCAAATTACCTGTTCTGAACCTTACCTGAAAACCTGAATTGTATGCGAGCGATCATCATTGAAGACGAAAAGCCGGCAGCAGAAAAGCTGCAGAAAGCGATCCTGAAAGCAGACACCGGTATAGACGTTGTAGCAACACTCAGCAGCGTTAAATCTGCCATAGAATGGCTGGAAGAAAACGATATGCCCAATCTTCTGTTTATGGACATAGAACTAAGCGATGGCCTGTCTTTCAAGATCTTTGATGCAGTGAATATCACCAGCCCTGTTATCTTCTGTACAGCCTTCGATGAATACTGGCAGGAAGCTTTTGAACATAACAGTATTGATTATCTTCTGAAACCGGTCAGGCAGGAAAAGCTGGATGCCGCATTAAAAAAGTACGATAAATTAAAACAGCATTTCTCTGCCGATGTCCGGCAGTTCCTGCAATCGCGTCAGCAACAGTTGGCCGACTATAAGAAAAGGTTCCTGGTAAAACGCGGCACGGACTATATCAGTGTGAAAACCGATGACATCGCCTATTTCTATGCAACGCATAAGCTCGTGTGTATGATCGATCAGAAGAATCAAAAGTTTATTCTTGATCAGTCATTGTCCGAGATCGAAAAACAACTGGACCCTTCCATGTTCTATCGTGTCAACCGCAAGTATCTCGTACATCTCAATGCGATCAGAAAGATCAGGACCTTTCCCAAAAGTAAGCTACAGCTGGAGCTCGAACCCGAGATCAATGAAGACATTATCATCAGCCAGGATAATGTCACGGCATTTAAAGAATGGATGAGCAGCTAAGGTTTAAGGAGAGAAAAGAAGTTATGATCGAAACCTCTTTTCTTCGTTCATTTTATTATTTTGATTCAAGCTGCTGCAAGCGCTTTTCGAGATCATTCAATTTGTTCAACTGACTTTCCGTGGATTGACGATCATTCAGAAGTGTGTTCCACCGATTTGTTTGCTTCGATCATGACTTCCTGTTCCTATCTCATATTTCCATTATTGGCGATCCGCATGTGTTCTGCGAAACTCCGGCCTGAAGGTTGTGGCTTCCAAAAGAAAATATAAAACTGCCTTCATTTTCAGGCTTTAAAAAGTTTCGCTCATTTCTCTTTAAGAGAAATCCTTACATAGCAATTGATCTTCTGCTGTTCTTTTATCCTCCGGAAAACAAAAATCCCGGAGCCTTGAGAACAAGACTACCGGGATGGGTGTAACTACCATTAACCCTAAACTATCATTGACGATTTCCACCGCCACCACCTGGGCCACGACGTGGATTCAGGGCTGGTTCAATCTCATCTTTAAATTTCTTGAATTGTTCTTCTGTGAAAATCGTTTTGAGTTCTTTATCTCTTGCTTCTGTTACCGGAGCAAGTTTCGCCATCATTGCCTCCCTGTCAGGGCGCTCACCACCACTCATCAATTCTTCTCTTACTTTGTCCTGGCCTTTGTAGAATGTTGTAAAAGCTGCGTCTACTTTCGTAAGCTTTTCAGCATCCAGTTTGAATGCGCTGTCGATCTTTTCGTGTACAGTTTTTACTCTTTCTTCAACAGTGCGCTGACGGAAACCACCGCCTCCGCCGCCTTGTGCATTTACCATGATAACGCCAGCTACCATAAATGCGAGGAACAAACCGATCTTTTTCATATTTGACTTTTTTAGTTGATTTTTACTAAGAGGCTTATTACTTAGTTCTTTTTATCTGTTTTTGTACTGTCGCTATCCGATCTCCGTTGAGGTTTGCTCATTTTACTGAACATATTCTGGATAAGAGAGTCGTACTTCGGTAATTGATCAGGCGTGCAAAGTGTTCTGACCTTACGGAAATATGCGAATGTCTGCAGATCAAGCTTTGTTTGCTGGCGACCGATCTGTTCGGCTGCGTTTTCGGAGATCGAATCTGGAACATTTGATTCTTTCAGCAAACGGAACAGGCTATCTTTTACTCTGCGCATTTCGTCAAACATCGGACGGAGCGTTTCACGCTGTTTGTCCTTCATTTGTTTGTATTGCGAGAGCTGGTCTGCAGAAAAGCCCACATCTTTCTGCAGGGATTCATAAATGCCATTGGAATTGCCTTTTGAGTCCCATCGCGATTCCTGCTGCTGCTTCCCCGGCTTTTTGAACCACAGGAAGTAGCCGAGTACACCAATGTTGGTGAGCAGAAGAACGGCGATAATGATCAGAAGATTCTTATTTCCCGGTCTGCTCATGGTTGTACAAGGTTTTCATAATCAAAACTGCTGTTGCTTGCAATGATCGACTCACTGTCTGTGATCTGGACGCCCTGGTTAGCTCCCGCCACCGCCGTTGCATCCTGCAAACTGTTTTGTTTGAAAAGCACAAATAAGTTCAGGACAAGAATCGTTGTTAAACCAGCCATTGCTACCGCCGGTTTTGACAGAAAAGACCCTATTGATTCCCATACCGTCTTCTCTTCGCGCTGCAATCTGCCCATTACCCTGGAATACAACCATGGTTGCGCAGCTGCCCGCTGAATGCCGTCAAGGCCTTCCAGTGCTCTTTCAATTTTTGCGTCTATCGTCTTTTTATGTTCCATGACCTAAGATTTGACGTTGATTGGTAAAAAAACTTTTGCTATCCCTTCTCTTTATAATATACTTCTAATAATTTCTTCAAATTGATTCTCGCCCGGTGCATTAGCGACTCTACAGAAGATACCGTTGTTTTCATAACATCGCTAACTTCCTGATAACTAAGGCCTTCTACTTTATGAAGTGTAAATGCGATCCGTTGATTTTCCGGTAGTCCCGCGATGGCGGCAAAAAGAGCGGCCGCGTCTTCTTTTTTGTCAAGTACAACTCCCGGGTGGTTGAAATCCGGAGGATGGATCACAACCTCACTTTCTTCTCCGAACAGGCTTTTTACGAACGCAAATCGCTTTTTCCGCTTTTTCCGCCGCTCATGATCCAGTGATTTGGTAATGGTGATCCGGTAAAGCCAGGTAGAAAACTTTGAATCCCCTTTGAAAGAATTGATGGATTGATATACCTGAACAAAAACCTCCTGCGCAATATCTTCTGCATCCTCAGCATTTTGGACAATGCCTAGCGCCGTGTTATAAACCATATCCTGCCAATTCGCAACAATGGTTTTAAACGCGGTCTCATCTCCTTGTTTTAACTGGTTGACCAGTATTCTCTCGTCCAAGCCCTGATTTTTTTGCAAAAACGATATTACGCAAATTTTAAAGCAAAAAGTCAAAATTAAAAAGTAAAAAACGTGCCCCCTATGAAAGGTATTTTACCTTGCAGGGAGTTTATTTTTTACTTTTTAATTTTGACTTTTAATTGCTTAGAAGTTCATCATCGGGCGACCTCCGCCTCCCTGAGGCCCTCTTGACGGTCTGGCTGTTCCAAAGTTTTTTAAGCTGTATGTAAATGTCAGCATGAAATATTGCTGTAAAACATTATTCTGCTCATCAACAATTTCGAGGCCTGTTACTGTTCTTGTTACACTTTGGTTTTGCTTAAGCAGATCGAATACAGAAAGCTTCAATTCCCCCGCACGGTTTTTCAGGAACTTTTTACCAAATCCTGCATTCCACAACACAAAGTTCGTGTTAAGCCCTTCCGCAAGACCTGTGTTGGACTGATAGATCACATCGTTCTGAATAAACCATCCATTCTTTGTCAACAGGTTCACCTGTCCGCCCACGGCCTGGTTTACATAACTGTTATCACCGGTTGATTGTGTGGTTGTATTCGCATTATTGATCCTCGCATTATAAGACAGGTTGAAATCGACAAATTCGCTGATATTACTTGCCACAACCAGTCCTCCGCTATACACAAAATTGTTCGTGACAGTCTGTTCCTGGTTGAACAGGCCCGGGAGCCTGTTATAAGTAAACCCTGCATTAAGGTTGATGGTAGACTTGATAAAGTTGACAGGCATGCTGTACGTAAAGAATGTACTCAGGCTTTTGTATCCATCCAGGTTTACCGGCTTTGTCAGCTGAGATCCTCTTTTAAGTTCTGTTCCGGGAGCAATGGTCGAGTCGCCCAGACGCGGAGAGAAGATCGCGCTGGTAATATAATCCTGTGCTGTTTGTAAAAAGATGTTTGCAAAAAAGGTTTGACCCTTTTGCGTGTTGGTGAAAGTGTACCTGCCTGATACAAAATGAGTGTACGACTGTTTCAGACCAGGGTTTCCCATTGAAACACGCAACGGGTTGCTGATGTCAACCACATCCTGCAATTGTGTAACAGACGGGAAGTTCACGTTCGCCCGATAGAAGATCCTGAAGCTGTTCTTCGCATTCATTCTTTTGCTCCACATCAGGTTTGGCAGGAAGTTATTGAACGACTGGTCAACCGTTGTCGGAGTGGGCAGGATCCTGTCACTCTGCAGTCTTGAATTCTGAAAATTCACGCCTACCGAGAATTGATTGTCTCTTGACGGTCCGAGCCTGTAAGTCAGACCACCATTCTGTGTGGTCACCGTATTATCAAACCTATTGGAAAGTGCCGGATCAAATACAGAATACTTATCTGTAAAAGGCTCATAAGCAAACGTTTGCTGGTCAGCCTTATTCTTCTGATAAGACGGGTTATAGCTGAACTGCAATTGTCCTTTACCGATCGGTTCTGTATAGGAGAAATTAGCAGAAAGATTATAACCACTTGTCGGATTATCCCTGTACTGGTTCTGCAAAGAATCTGTTGGAGGATTTGAATCGAAGAAACGGTATGCCACATTGTTGAAGCTTTCGCCATTATTCTTGTTGAACGTGGTATTCAGGTTCAGCGAGAAAGTGCGGCCTCTTTTTTTGAAGTTGTGGCGATAGAGAATGTTGTTCCTGATATTGTATCCATCCCGGTTTGAGCGGCTGATGTTGTCAGATGTATTGAGCGAATCATTCAATCCATAGTAGGTTTTACCGATCGATTGTGAAACAGACTCATTGTTCTGGAAACTGAGGCTTGGGTTGATAATGATCGAATTGCTTGAGTCTATCCGGTACTCCAAACGCATATTGAAGCGATGGTTCGTATTTGTTGTTGATGACCGGCTATTCTGATCGGTGAACTGTGTTTTGATATCAACAGGCAGCTGGCTTCTAACGATCCTTTCATTCGTGGTTGTGCTGTTATTAAAGAAATAACTGGCTTGCATATCTACTTTCTTACCGTATTTATCGGAGAAGTTGATACCGACGGAATTCGTTTTGCTGATACCGCTTTGCTGGCCGACAGAAAAGTTATTTCCACCACCACCAAAGTTGCCACCGCCGCCGCCAAAGTTACCGCCACCGGCTCCACCACGACCGCCACCGCCGCCGCCGAAATTACCACCGCCGCGGTTATTGCCACTGCTTGTAACGCCTAACAGGTCCTGTGAAGCGAAGTTCTGCTGATTGATATTATTGAAATTTCCGACGAAAGAAAGACGTCTGTCTCCTTTGAAAAAGCTCACGTTACCGCCGGCAGAGTACCTTTCATCTGTTCCATATCCGGCGAAAATTCGGCCGAACTGACCGTTTTTAATTCCAGATTTTGTAACAATGTTCAATGCCTTTTGGGAGTTTCCATCATCAAACCCGGTAAATGCAGCCTGATCACTCAGACGATCAAAAACCTGGATCTTATCTACCACATCGGAAGGCAGGTTACGAAGAGCCGCGGTTGCATCATCACCAAAGAATTCACGGCCATCAATCGTTACTTTCCGGACCTGTTCGCCCTGGGCAGTTACGGTACCATCGCGGTCCACGGTAATTCCCGGCATTTTCTTGATCAGGTCTTCTGTTGTTGCGTCAGGGTTTACTTTGAATTGACTAGCGTTCAACTGAAGTGTATCTCCTTTTTGCTGTGCGGGGGGCACTTTTGAGACAACGGTCACCCCTTCGATCTCTTTAACAGACTTTGGAATAAATAATGTTCCCAGGTTGATCTGGGGAATGGAATCATTAGTGGCCACGATCTGACGATATTGGGCATAACCACTATAGTTCACTTTTACGAAAAAAGAATCGATCGGCAGGTCGCGGAACAGAAAAACACCTGTGCTGTCCGATATTTCATTGTATGATTTGGTCGAATCCTTCAGGGATGAAATTGTAACGGTCGCGCCCTGGAGCGGTTTACTGTCGACAAGGTCTACAAGTTTTCCCTTAACACTTTGAGAATGAGCGGATAGAGTAGACACCAATAACACGGAGAAAAGTAATCTTAAATGCATCTTATATTGTTATTACGTGTATAGGACGACGAATTTCGTAACAACTTTCGCCCATACCCGGAATGCAGCAAAAGTTCAGCCATGGTATTTCGTACTTTGTGGCCCGATATTTTCAGGAAAAAACGCCGCATGAGCCAACGTTCTTTGGGAAAATTAAGACAGCTTTTACCCATTTCGCAGAACTCAAGTATCTTGCAGCTCCTTTAAACTTGTAAGAAGAAATTATGGAGTATAGTAAACTTGTCGCCGTAACCGGTTTGCCCGGGCTGTATGAACTGATCAGTAGTAAGAATGATGGAGCTATTGTCCGCTCTCTGGATGATAACAGCACCAAATTCGCATCATCACGTATTCACAACTTTTCACACCTGGAAAGTATAGAAGTATACACAACAGGGGAGAATGTGAACCTCGTGGAAGTGTTTAATGCAATGGATAAAGCCGGCGGCACTTTACCTGACGGAAAAGACAATGCAGCATTGAAAAAATATTTCGAGAACGCCTATCCTGAACTGGACTTTGAGCGTGTATATGCAAGCGATCTGAAAAAGATGGTTAAATGGTTCGACGTTCTCAAAAAGAAGAATGTTGAGATCAAATTGTCTGAACTTCCTGCGGAAGAAGAAGTCGCTGAAGCCGAAGAAGTAGCCGTGGTTGAAGAAACTCCAAAGAAAAAAGCAGCCGCTAAAAAAGAAGAGAAGGAAGAAAAGGCTGAAGCGCCTAAAAAGAAAGCTGCTGCGACGGAAGAGCCGGCTAAAGAAAAAACAGCGGCTAAGAAAAAAGCTACTGCTAAAAAGGAAGATACAGAAGACAAAGCTGAAGCGCCAAAGAAAAAAGCGGCAGCCAAGAAGAAGTCAGCAGAGTAATCCTTTAGCTGCACATTCACCCTTTCAGTACTTTTTTCTGCCAAATATTTTAAGCTACAAACCCAACAACCCTGGATGTTTGTAGCTTTTATTTTTTAAACCCAAACATTTATGACATACAGTGCGGATATAAAAAAGCTGCCCCGCCATTTTCTGCCGAAGGATTTTGAAGTGAAAGATTGGGCAAGCCTTGAACCTTATTTCACGAACCTCCTTGAGAGACCCATCGACTCTGCATCTTCCCTTGAACAATGGTTGAAAGATCTTAGCGAACTTGAATCGATCGTAAGCGAAGATGCCTGCTGGCGCCAGATCAAAATGACCTGCGATACAGAAAATAAAACACTCGAAGAGGCTTTTAATTTCTTCATGATGGAAATTCAACCGAAGATCCAGCCACTCGCAGATCAGCTGAATAAGAAATTGGTTGAAAGTCCTTTTGCAGCCGAACTTGACAGTAAGAAGTTCTTTACGTATCTCCGAAATGTCAGAAAGAATATCGACCTGTTCCGAGAAGAGAACATCCCACTGCAGGCATCCCTGGCTGTAGAAGCGCAGCGGTTTGGAATGATCTCCGGAAAGATGACCATTACCATGAATGGGCAGGAATACACGCTGCAGCAGGCCACGAAATTCCTGGAAGACCCAGACCGTAGCATTCGCGAACAAGCATACAGAAAAATAAATGAACGCCGGTTGCAGGATAAAGAAGAACTGAACGGGCTTTACAGTTCCCTCCTGCAAAAGCGAAACCAGGTGGCCAGGAATACAGGTTTTTCAAACTACCGCGATTTCCGCTTTGCTGAATTGGGAAGGTTCGATTACTCTAAAGAGGATTGCTTCCAGTTTCATGAAGCAGTGAAATTGCATGTAATGCCACTGGTCAATCAGCTGCTTGAGGCTAAAAAGAAAAAGCTGGGGCTTGATACGCTTCGTCCATGGGATGTTGAAGCAGAGCCAGCAGGAGTGCAGCCTCTTCGCCCGTTTACTACGGGAGAGGAACTGGTGGCTAAAACAATTGACTGCTTCCGTACTATGCGCCCGTTCTTTGGAGACTGCCTGGAAATGATGAGAAACATGGGGCATCTGGACCTTGAAAGCCGCAAGGGTAAGGCTCCGGGTGGCTATAATTGCCCTTTGGCAGAAAGTGGTGCGCCTTTTATTTTCATGAATGCTGCAGGCCAACTGGATGATGTCACCACCATGGTACATGAGGGCGGACATGCCATCCATTCTTTTCTTGCCCATCCGCTTGAATTGAATGGTTTTAAAGAATATCCAACCGAGATCGCGGAAGTGGCCAGCATGAGCATGGAATTGTTCAGCATGGACAGCTGGCAGGTGTTCTTTGATAACAAAGAAGAACTTACCCGGGCAAAAGAACAGCAACTGGAGCGGGTAATAACCATTTTCCCATGGATTGCGACAATAGATAAGTTTCAGCACTGGATCTATGAAAACCAAAATCATACGGATGCTGAAAGAGTCTCAAACTGGCTTAGAATTCTTGATGAGTTCACCTCCCCGGTGATCGATTTCTCCGGCTTATCATCTTACCGGGAACACTCCTGGCAAAGGCAACTACACCTGTTCGAGGTTCCATTCTATTATATCGAATACGGAATCGCACAGCTTGGTGCAATCGGTTTATGGCAACAATTCAAAGCTAATCCGGACGCGGCTATTAATAATTATATAACAGCGTTACAACTTGGAGGAACACGAACTTTACCGGAGCTTTTCCAGGCGGCCGGGCTGAAATTCGACCTTTCACCCGACCATATCAGTGGATTAATGCAATTTGTAAAATCGGAACTGGACAATTTGCACCCGGAGGGCTAAAAAATACCCCCAAAGTGGTATGAGACAAATTCGGAAATCTCGTTTCCCCGCGTTATTTTTGAATAGGAATTAAGTTTCATCTAATTATACGCGTCTCGATTCAATTTGCGGCCGTATTTTAAAATAGCTACTAATCAGAGCCTTAACCTAAGTCCCTGTATTTCTATACAGGGGCTTTTTATTTTTAAGGAGGCCGGCGAATGGGAAAAGAGGGATCATGTTGAAAAGTTGGGGGATGGTCCACAAATGGCTTGGGTTGAAATGTTCCGGATGAGCATCGCTCGCATAAACTTCTGCCGGATCTTGCACCGTAGCGAAGCGGAGAAGGAAACCTGGACCAGTCGCTCAAAAGATTTATCGCCCTCAGCGTGTCAGCTTGTCACCATTTTTCACTGCTTAAAATCCCGTCAAACTTTGGACGGCCAAAGGACGACCAAGAGACGAACTAACGACGACTAACAAGCATTTCAAAAACACGCGGAGTTTGACCCTGAATGATTATTATCAGGCAACACCTCAACTGCTTCGCGTGCCAGAATGTCGTATCTAAGTGGCATATATCTCTTCAAGGCGTGCTCACTTTTTTTGTACCCGATCAGGTAGCTATCGCTTAAAAACCTGTAAGTGGACAAGTGATAATAACCCGTTTGCAGCATACCGCCAAGCCTGATTACATCAGGCGAGGGCCCGAAGCAAAAGCAAAAACTTTAAACTTTTAAACCATTAAACACTTAGACACTTAGACAACCATTCCACAACTTCATACGCTCTTTTTCCTTCTTTCCTCTTATTGACTCTTAGCGTTAGGAGCAATGTTTACAAACACCTTTAACCACCACCTCGATATGTTCCTGGGAATAGCCGGAGGGTAATTTAATGGTAGGGGTTACAACATCGTCAAGGCAGAATGTATTGTTGCATTCGTTGCAAACAAAGTGAACATGATGATCATGATGATGGCCCGATGCACAATCATCCTTGCAGAGTGCATACCGGATAGAGTTGTCCGAGGTTGGAATAGTATGGATGATCCCCTTCTCTACAAAAGTTTGTAACGTGCGATAAACGGTAACACGATCGAATTTTTCTCCCGCTTTTTTTTCTATATCACCATGCGCAAGCGCACCTTCCTGCTCGAGGAAAAGCTGAAGTATCTTCTCTCGGCTGGCGGTAACGCTCAGCTGACTTTTCTTGAGTAGTTCTTTGATATCGCTATTCATAGACGTTACTTTCCAAGCAATTTTTCAATGTCTTTTTCCATTTCCCTGATCTCACTCGGCTTCAAACCATCATAGATCTTTTTGACCTCACCTTTCTGGTTAACCAATGCCCAGAACTGCGTATGCATAAAATCATCTTCAATACTCTTGAGATTGTTTGCCGGGTCATCGATCGTATAGCTCGTTCTCGCCATGGTGTAAAGACTGTCCTTGCGGCCGGTGAGGAAGATCCACTGTTTGGTATCTACCTGCATGGAATCTGCGTAATGTTTTAACTGCGCTACCGAATCAACTTCGGGCTGACAGGTATGGGAGAGGATCAGAAAATCTTTCTCCCCTTTGAATTTGTCATAAACCTGCCGCATATTCCTGTTCATCGTAGGACAGATTCCCGGACAGGTAGTAAAAAAATACTCCGCCACATAAACCTTGCCTTCAACATCTTTATCCGTCACTTTCTGACCATCCTGGTTCGTAAAAGCAAAAGGTTGAACCACAGAGATCGTATCTTTTTTTACCAGCCATTTTTTTACGGACAGGAAAAAAACCAGGACCAGTACGGCGAAAAAGCCGGTGTATAACTTCCATTTTTTTGACATATACCTGTTTGTGCCGCAAAGTTACCACAGGACCATCATTTTGCCACATTCAGATCTATTTTTTGCAACAGCGTTGCTTTTATCCTTATATTTGCCGTCCATTATGCAAGGAAGAATAAATTGGGACGCTTTAGGTATCACGGCTTCTGTCGCGTGCGCTATTCATTGCGCGGTATTGCCGCTGTTTCTGTCATCCCTTCCGTTGTTTGGCATAAACATCATCCATAATATGGTCTTTGAAGCCGTTATGGTGCTTCTTGCTTTCTGTATCGGCGCATATTCACTCTATCATGGATACAGGAAGCATCATCACAACAAATGGCCTTTTATCTTGTTCAGCGTCGGGATCATTCTTTTGATCATAAAGCTGTTTTTCGTTCATTATGATACCTGGTTGCTGATCCCGGCTGTGATCCTCATTGTTACCGCCCACTTCACTAATTACCGCAAATGCCGGATCCATGATCATGCGCATGCGGATGATTGCGACCATTGATCTGAGCGCAATAAATTCAATTGGGAAAATGTTCTAAGGAACGAGCAGCGCTTTGAAGTCGGTTGAGTCTCCTTTGAATACATTGAAATCCACCTTTGCCGTTATTCCGTTCACGTTACCCTGATCATTGTGCTGCCAGAAAGACCAGCTTCTCTCTATGCGTGGTTGTTCCTGCTGATAGTAATGAGCCACCCAGAGAGGGTATTTATCGAAATCAGCACCAAGGTTTTGCTTGTAGAAGTCAACATTTGTGTAGATCACCGGTTTCACTCCGTAATACGCCTCCACTGTTTCCAGCCATTTCTTTACTTCTTTTTGCAAACGTGCTTTGGGCACGCCAAAGCGTTGTTCAACATCCAGGACAGGAGGGAGATCGCCCGATTCCAGCTCAACGCGTTTGATAAAATTCTCCGCCTGTAATTTCCCGTCCTTACTGGCAATAAAGAAATGATAAGCCCCCCTGATCATTTCACTCGATTTCGTCTTTTTCCAGTTACGCTGAAATTGAGGATCCATATTCCCGATGCCTTCTGTTGCCTTGATAAATGCAAAGCCAAGCTGTACATCATGGACCTGCATTTTCTTCACTTCTTCCCAGGCAATAATATTCTGATACCGGGATACATCAATACCATGGATCGTATAGTTGTTCGGAATGGTGATCCCGAATTCAGGATAGCGGGTAAACTTCACCTGGCGATACATCAACCATTTGTAAATAAACCAACCCGCAACGGAGACGAAGAGGAGAACTGAAAGAATAAATATAGCGCGTAAAACCTTCTTTTTAGGGCGGGTGGCCATGCAGGGACTTCGCTTTTGTCTGAGCGACAAATATAGGTATTATGAGGGATAGGACGATTGACGGTGAACCCTGGGACCAGGCAGTCATTTAAAACTGGATAGATCTTTAAACGTCATCGGTCCGGGTGAAGTTTTGCTTAAGCCAGGAAGCTCGTGTGTGATCCTTCATTAATTCCGCACGTGCTTCACCAGAAAACTTCCACTGAAGCTTTCGGATGCTGCCAGCAGCTGTTCGATCGAAGGGAGTTTTGTAATGTTGACAAGGCCACGGGAACCTGCATAATCGCGGGCGGAGCTATATGGAAAATCGGGTGCGTGGTCAACAAACCTTTCGCGAACCGGATTTTCATGGATGTACTCATAATATTCAACGAGGCCAGCGGGCTTATCCATTTCTATTATGCTGCGACTGCTGCGATTCTGCCAAATATTATACTGACGGATCTTACCAGGATCGTTTACATACCCTTCAAAACGTTTCAACATCCAGTCCTTCCTGGTTTCCGGCTCTGTTTCCATTGCCGCAAGGATCTTTTGTGTGGTGAATGCTTTGTATTCCTGTTCGATCTCTTCTATTGAATAACCATCCTGTGGCTGAACGAGAAGATGAAGATGATTGGTCATTAAACACCATGAAAATACGACGAGGCCTTTGCTGTCGATAAAATGGTTCAGTGTATGTACGATCACCTGCTTATAAACCGGGCGGATAAAAATATCAACACAGTCCACCGTGTTCAGGGTGAGAAAATGGCTGGCTTGCTTTCCTGGTTGGTACATGTCATGATTCCACATATAATCAGTTTTACGCTAAAAAAATACTACCTGGACAAACCTTGACCTGCAATTGGCAAATGCTGTTCCAAACAGGAAAAATGTGAATAACTCGGCCGGGCAAGCAGCGTAAACGAAATGAATTAGCCTTTTATCGACAGCCATTAGCCGTAAAACATCCCCTTTATCGACTAAACGCATGTTTTCGATGATAAACGTCCTTTTTAGCGTACATACATCGCTTGTCCACTGTCGGTCATTCTATGGCAGAGTAATGCATCTGTTCATCTATTATCAAATTTCTCCGTGATTTTCATGCGTAGCTTCATATTGTTAAAGAGGAACGATACAACGCCCGCGGATCCTGATTTTTGAACAATTAACCATTAAACCAATGAAAAAAATGATCACCTGTGGCCTTCTTATCGCCATATTTATGCTTAGTACTCTTGTTGCTCCGGCGCAGGAACAAACAATTTACAAACCCAAATGGGCTTCTGATAAAGGCTATTGGGTTGTCGAAGGAAATGTCAAAACTCCCCTGAACCACATCGTTCGGTTTTATAACAATAACGATGTGCTTATTTATGCTGAAAATATTGAAGGAGTTAAATTGAACACAAACAAACGTAAGGTAAAAATGAAATTGAAACGGGCTCTTGAATCCGCTCTTCTGGCATTCGAGAATAAAGAACAGAACATGGAAGGCCTGGCGCTTGTGAAAAGTACTCTCTAAGATATACCTCGTGATTGTGGTTACTCACCGCGGTGAGTCAGACCCTGCTCTGTCCATACAGAATGGGGTCTTTTTTTGTTCGTAGGAAGGTGTTGGCAGGGAGATCATCACCGTTGGTCTGTCACTGTCTTTGCGCGTAGCAATGCCCGTGATCGTCGGGCGAATACCATGACTTTCGGCTACCGGACATCTTCTGCGCCGTTTGTCGCCGGAAACCAGCCGTATAGCGATAAACGGCTATAAGCTCATGCCGATCGAAGCATGCGTTGTATTTTTAATACAGATATGGGTCGCTATCCTTTTATATTTTCAGATGAACGAAAATACCGCCTGCGGCGGCATCTGCTGTTCTGGATCACCTGGTGGCTTTTCCAGGGATTTCTTTATTCGTTCGTTGCCATGTACAGTGCACAGGCATTCCTGCAACGCCTGCCGCTTTCCTTACTGGAGTCACTGATCTTTCTGGTAGTGCACATGTTCCTGTCTTATTCATTGATGTACTTCCTGATCCCGAGATATATTCTGAAACAGAAATACCTCATGAGTGCTATAGGGGTGGCCATTCTTGCGCTCGCTGCTGCCGGCCTTTCTGCCACGATCGCTCTCACGATAGTTGAGCCGATCAGACTGGCTATTTCCGGTGAATCTTACTACAGACCTCCCCGTGGCTCCTGGCTTTCTATCCATCTTTCTCTTATGGCAGGTCTCCGCGGCGGGCTAACTATTGCCGGTGTTGCGGCTGCAATCAAACTGATGAAATCTCTTTATCTGAAAGAACAGCGAAATCTTCAACTGCAAAAAGAAAACGTGGAAAGCCAATTGCAGCTCTTAAAGGCACAGGTTCATCCACACTTCCTTTTTAACACGCTGAACAATATTTATTCCTACACACAGAATACATCCCCCGAAGCATCCAGGTTGGTAACCGGTCTTTCTGATCTGCTTCGATTCATTCTTTATGAGTGTAATCAACCACTTGTTCCTCTTTCCCAAGAGTTAAAGATGATCAGGGATTATATTGAATTGGAAAAAGTTCGCTATGGGAATGCATTGGATCTGCATGTCGACATACCGGAAGACACGAACGATCTTCAGATCGCACCGTTGCTTGTTCTTCCCCTGATCGAAAACAGCTTTAAACATGGTACCAGTCGCATTCTTGAACAACCCTGGATCAATCTGCAGATCACTCTGAAAGGTGATATGATGCGAATGAAATTAATGAACGGGAAATCAGCGGAATCCCAAATCATCGAAAGCGCATCTGGTATCGGAGTCAGAAATGTTGAGAAGCGGCTTGAATTATTATATCCGAACAAACACGATCTTGTGGTCACAAATGATGATGATGTATTCATTGTGAACCTGAAAGTCGAACTTGAACCAATGGCGGGCAACTCCATTCATACAAACAAAACCGGATCATCCCATGGCTGAACAAAATCTCATCCGTTGCCTGGTTGTGGACGATGAGCCGCCAGCGCGCGAGATCATTCGAAGGTATATAGAACAAATTCCCGGGCTACAGTTCTCCGGCGAATGCGGTAATGCTCTTCAGGCATTTGCCTTTTTGCAAAAGAATTCCGTTGACCTGATCTTTCTTGATATAAGAATGCCTCAACTAAATGGCAATGATTTCCTTAAAACACTAAAGTTTCCGCCAAAAGTAATATTTACGACAGCATTTGCAGAGTATGCGCTGGAAGGCTATGAACTCGATATTGTGGACTATCTCCTTAAGCCAATTCAGTTCGACCGTTTTCTTAAAGCTGTCGATAAGGCATTTCAACTCTCACAGACAAAGCCCGAACCGGCCGGGGTGGAGGAAAAGAAAAACGACTCATTTGTTTATTTCCGTGCTGACCGGAAAATGATAAAAGTAATGCTGCGCGATGTGCTCTATATCGAAAGCATGAAGGATTATATCAAAGTGATCACAAATACGGAAACGATCATTACCAAGCAATCCATCAGTTCCGTGGAAGCAATGTTGCCGGAACGCGAATTCGTCAGGATACACAGATCGTATATCGTTTCGTTGACACAGATCAAATCGTTTACTTCGGAGATCATTGAGATCGGAAAAACAGAACTGCCCATTGGCAAGCTTTACCGGAACGAAGTGCTTAAACTACTCGTATAATTATCATTCTGCAAACTGACGAAGGATGCGCTCAAGATCCTTTTGATTTCCCAAAACTTTCCTGAACGGGTTGTAGAAAGAATCGGTGATCGTGATATATTTTGTTGCCTGTTTTGCTTCCGACCATCCGGCTTTTATTGCATTAAGCGATTCCGGATCTTTTTCATTCAACTCAAGAAAAGCCCTGCTTAATGTTTCTATATCTTGCTTTGACAGTTTATTATTAAACAATACAGGTCCGAGAGGGATTTCGGGAGAAACCCAAACAAGACGAAGCTTTGATGCATTTGCTGAATCTCTTTCAAGATACCGCTGGTACTCCGTCAATCCCATTGTTGCAAGATCCGCTTCATTATTTAATACCGCATCGATCGCCCTGGCATGAGTGCCTGCATACATTACTTTCGCAAAAGATTGCTCCGCATCTTTGATCCCGGCATAGCTAAGCGCCAGCCTTGGTAGCATATTACCAGAAGTGGAACCTTTTGCAACAAGCGCCAGCCTTGTATCAGCAGCAGATTTTTTTACGTCTTCCAACGCTGTGATCGTTGATTTTGTCGAAGAGAGAAAAGCCGTTTTGTAATTATCCTTTGCATCTTCCCTGATCGCAAGCGTGAGTAAGGGGCGCATTGGATACGGCTTGTCAGCTACCTGTAAAAGGAAATACCCGAATGTATTGATGAGCGCAACGTCTGCCTCATTATTCCTGATAGCATCTATAAATGCATGTACCGTCGGGTAACTTTTCACCCGGGTGTCCAGTCCATATACAGTTTTCAAATGCTTCGCGAACGGTTCTATATTAGCGATTCGATCATTATCTGCATACTGATATGTGGCAATCCTTATCTGTGCTGACAGACCAGAAAGCAAAAACAACAATAGCGTGGAAAAGGCAAATCTCTTCATTTTACAAAATTAACTGGCCAGCCCAACGAGGGAAGCATAAACGGTTCAATTGGGCGAAATAGCCGTTCAACGGTCATTCAGCGAGATAAATCCGCTCCTGACTTATGAAACCTTTGATTTCCGGCTAAATGATTAAATTCAACGTCATTAATCTATAGACATAATGCCGTCTCCTAAAAGCAAAACCGGCGCTTTACTGAGCATCATATTGATCGTAACCATCTGGGGTAGCGCTTCAGCTGTAACAAAGGTGGCTGTAGAAAGCATCCCTCCTTATTTCTTTGCATTTCTGCGGAATGGTGTAGCGGCGATTTGCCTGATCCCATATTATTTGATCCATAAGAAAAAGATGCAGCTCCTCCAGGCAGGTCCGCCAATGAAAAAGGTAGCGTTAATGGGTCTGACAGGCATCACTTTCTTCTACCTGTTCTTTAATATGGCGTTATACTATACAACGGCGGCTGCCGGCGCATTGATCCAGGGCTTTATTCCTATCTCGATCATTCTTCTCTCGATTATCTTTCTGAAAGAGCGGTTGAGGAAAGTTCAGATCGCAGGCGTTGTGTGTTCTATGGCAGGCGTTGTGCTGATCGGATTCGTAGGGGAATTTTATGGTGCCAGGAATGCCATCCTTGGAAATACACTGATGATCTTCGCTGTACTGGCATGGGGATTTTACACCATTATTTCGAAAAGCCTTGAACGTTATGATGCGGTTCAGCTTACCGCCATAAGTACAACGATCGGCACGCTGGTATTGATTCCGGCTGTTGCCATTGAATTGTGGCGGACTGCGGAGTTTCCTTCGGTCTCATTCAAAGCCTGGCTGGCGGTTCTTTATCTCGGTATTTTTTCTTCCGCTATTTGCTATATTCTTTACAACCGGGTGTTAAAAACCCTGTCGGGGGTACAGGTGGGCAACTTCATGAACTTTGACCCGGTGATCGGAGCCGCTATAGCCATTATTTTCCTGAGCGAGAAAGTTACCGTCTGGCAGATCCTCGGGGCTCTGCTCGTTCTTATGGGCGTTGCGCTTACCAGCAGGCGCGGAAGAACAAAGCAATAACCGGTGTTTACTGATGCGGCAGAAAATGACTTACATTTAAGAGCCAAAACCATTCAAATGAAGAAATCTTCGTTCTCTTTTGTGTTCCTGTTTCTATTCGTCAATTGTTTTTCGCAGCAACTCAGCAAAACCGATTATGCAAGGGCTGTTTCCTTTATGTATTCCAACGTAGTCAATAAAAAGATCTTTAATGTAAATGTGCCTTACTCCTGGTTTGGCGACAGTACAGGGGTGTCTTATCAATTGCAGGATAAAGACAGGAAGTCCTTTTACAAGATAGAGTGGAAGAAGATGAAACAGGAAACACTCTTTGATCATGATCGCCTTTCAAAAATTCTTTCCGATTCATTAAAAAGAGATGTTAAACCAACAGACCTTCCCATCAGTATTGCGCGTTACGCAGATAGGACGCATATAGATCTGAACGTGGAGGGACGTGAGTACTCACTTGATCTCAGTAACTATTCTCTTACACGGAAGAAACGATCCGGGAACAACCGAATGGAACAAAAATCCCCCGATGGTCTCTGGGTTGCTTATTCAAAGGACTATAACCTGTTCATAAAAAACACCGCCAGCGGAGAAGTAAAACAACTCAGTACAGCAGGTTTCAAAAACTATGAATATGCGACGTACTATG
This sequence comes from Terrimonas ginsenosidimutans, assembly GCF_022012415.1. Taxonomy (GTDB): domain Bacteria; phylum Bacteroidota; class Bacteroidia; order Chitinophagales; family Chitinophagaceae; genus Terrimonas_A; species Terrimonas_A ginsenosidimutans. The sequence goes on along the minus strand of NZ_JAKLTR010000001.1, from coordinate 517,977 downwards.
GATGGGGAGAACTGATCGAAGGAGAAAATGGCGAACGTCCACAGCACTTTTCTGTAAGCTGGTCGCCGGATTCCAAATGGATCCAGGCATATATCTGCGATCTGCGTAAGGGTGAAAAGATGTATCTCCTCGACTGGAGCATAGACACGCTTTTCAAACCCAAATTGCTTTCTTACTACCGTGGTTCCCCCGGCGATACAAACATGGTGTATATGACTCCCGTGTATTTCAATGTCGCAACAGGTGAAGAGATCCGTAAAGATGAATTCAGGGATGTGAATGCCGCTTCATGTGAATGGGGAAAAGAACCAGGCGTATCGTTCATAGAAAGGCAGGTGCGCGGTTATCAGCAGATAGATATCTTTCGTTTTGAGCCGGCATCGAAGAAACAAGAGCTCATTTATACAGAAACAAGCAAAACAAATATCGATAATTTCAGGTCATCTCAGCTGGATGATCCATCCCGCATGTTGCTGATCTCAGAACGCAGTGGCTGGCGTCAGCTTTACCTGTTGAACACAAAGGATAAAAGCCTCAAGCCAATCACGAGTGGCGATTTTTATGTAAATGATATTATCGACGTTGATGAAAAGGGCCAGACGATCTTTTTTACGGCCTCTGGAAAGGAACCTGGCCGGAATCCTTACTACCAACATCTTTACCGGATACAAATGAACGGAACAGGCTTAACCCTGCTTACTCCGGAAATTGCCAATCACGATGTTTCAATAGCACCCGGGGGAAAGTACTTCATAGATAATATCTCTACACTGGATAAAGCACCTGTTTTCCTGCTGCGGGATGGAAAGACCGGGAAACAAGTTACCACGATTGCTCAAGCTGATATAACAGCGCTACAGGCAATGAACTTCCCAATGCCGGAAGCTTTTTCAACCATTGGCCGTGATGGAGTAACAACGATTTACGGCGCTGTCTGGAAGCCGAGCAACTTCGATGCCAGCAAAAAATACCCTGTTATTGATCAGACTTATACAGGACCGCATACTTATATGTTCCCAAGAAATTTCATGACCGGTATTTCAAGATCAAACCAGGCCCTGGCTGAGCTGGGTTTTATTGTCGTTGCTGTTGATGGACTCGGAACCGCTAATCGTTCCAAAGCATTTCATAATGTTTCCTATAAAAACATGGGCAAAAACCTGACAGACCATGTTATTGCCATAAAAGATCTTGGCAGGCGTTATAGCTGGATCGATACCTCGCGCGTGGGAATTTTTGGACACTCCGCGGGAGGCTATGATGCGGGACATGCCGTACTGGAGTTTCCGGACTTTTATAAAGTATCCGTAGCAAGTTCTGCTGACCACGATTTCCGTATGGAAAAAGACTGGTGGCCGGAAATGTATATGGGCTGGCCAGTGGATTCTACTTATCACCAGGTATCAAATATCACGATGGCAGGTAACCTTAAAGGAAAGCTATTGATCGTGCATGGAGGCATCGATGAAAATGTTAATCCATCGGCTACATTCAAGCTAGCGGAGGCACTCGTGAAAGCGGACAAAGAATTTGATATGCTGATACTTCCAAGCCAGCATCACGGATATACCGGCAAGTACAATGATTATTTCACCAAGAAAAAGTGGAATTACTTTGTTGAACATTTGCTGGGAGTAAACCCTATCTGGGATTTTCCGTTAAAGTAGACGATCAATCCTGGCGGCCGACTATTTAGTTAAATGAATACAATGCCGTTTAATTGACCCATGACCGGTCAATTAAACGGCATTTGAATTAAAACCCCTGAAGACGTTTACCTTATAAGGCGAGAGCCCTATCCCTGATATCGTCGGTCATTCTCCTGATGTACAAAATATGGCTGGGATATCAACTGCTTTCATGGTTGTCTATGGGGTTATTAATGCGCCGCAATACTACAGATCTGGGGTTCGAGAGACATGCAGCAGAGGCTTTCTTTAACTATTCTGCGCACAGCTCCATTTGGTAGAATCTGTTTCCATTCCCACTGATCATTTCCCTGACCACAACCCGTGAAAATCGTTTTGATCCATCATAGAGAAACAAATCGACTCCACAATTGTATTTGTCAAGAATAAACGCAGTCGCAATCTCATCCGCTTTCATTCTATCCATTTCCTGGATATTGATCAGGTAAGATTTGATCTCGGCGAATTCGCTGAACAGCTTCTCCGGGAACCGGGGAGAATATCCGGCAGTTTGTTCGGGCGGATATTTGCTTATAAAAGAGTCTGCCTTTTGCCTGTCAGTTATTACAATGGCATAAATTGTTCCGTTGGCAAGCATTGCACATCTCGTATCAAATGCGGAGTGATGCCTGTTGACCTTGATCAGATTGTAAATATCCCCTGCAGAAGGTGCTGTATTTCCCGGATGATTATGCATATCTGCAAAAGCTCCGGGAAAATTGATATTTACGGAAGAAGCGTTCCTTGTCTTTTCACTCACTATCCCGGAATGGATCATCTTTCCCGATGCATCTCTGCCGAACATTACTCCATGTTCGTTCTTATCAATTGCAGCCTTCTCTATTGCGTTCTTTGCGTTTGCAAAAGCAGGGTCGTTTGAAAACACATTCAGCCATACGGTTACATCCTGAACTCTATTGCACAAATTCACAACAGAAAATAAAGAGTCCTGCCCGGATGATATTGCTGCGGTCAGCGAAAATATCGCGATAAAAAAAATCTGTTGGATCCGGGGCATTGCTGACATCGGTTAGGCACTGTTGCCCTAAACTTAAACTGCGAAGATCAAATGCCGCATATGACTGGCATTTTTTCTTCGCAGTTATTTATATAGAGGAGCTGTATTATCAGGCAAGTACAGTGATGAGTCCTTTGATGATTGAACCGGCTTTAACCGCTTCAAAGATCTTTGACTCGCTTGCTCCGTGCTGTAAAACAGATTGCTCATGGGAGGAAACACACATTTCACAACCGTTCACCGCCGAAATGACAAGGCTCAGCAATTCGAAAAACTCTTTCCCTGTTACCGGGTTCATCATGATGCTCATTTTGATACCGGCCGGCTGGTTATTGTAAAAGTCCTTCTGCATAAAGTGACGGAACCGATAGAATACATTGTTGGTATTCATTAAAGAAGTACAGGCCACCACTTCGGCGATCTCTGCATCCGAAGCTCCGGTTTCTTTCGCGAGCGTGGTAAAGCTTTCCTGCAGCAATACAAACTTCTCATTTACCGCAACAGCCAAAGCGATCAGCACTGCTTCCTTGCGGCTTAGATATTGTGTATTATTGATCGCGTTGCCGACATTGATCTTAAGGTCTTTTATAAAACGCGACTCAGCCTGTACCAGCGCCATTACATTGGCAGAAGGAATATATCCACTGATCTGGAGGTCGGCCAGAAGGTTGTTCAGCGTTTCGTTTTGTATCGTAAGTATTTCGCTCATCGTTGATCTTTTTTTATCTCCTCCTGACCGGCTTCCGGCCACCTTTTCATTTCCGGCTGAAAAGATCCATAGCGGAAGCCAGCTGTAAGGAGGGTTTATTAGTTAAGGCTGAGTTGTGTTGTCAGCGTCTCTTCGCCTTTTTTCCAGTTGCAAGGGCAGAGCTCGTCAGTTTGCAGGGCATCCAGCACACGGATCACTTCCTGCACATTGCGGCCGACGTTCAGATCGTTGATGCTAACCCAACGAACGATACCCTGAGGATCGATGATATAAGTAGCGCGGTAAGCGATCTTTTCGTCCTGATCAAGAATGCCGAGTTCATCAGCGAGAGATTTTGAAGTGTCAGCCAGCATTGGGAATTTCAGGTCACGCAGATCAGCATGATCTCTTCTCCAGGCAGCATGTACAAATTCAGAATCGGTAGAAGCGCCTATCAGTACTGTGTCACGATCCGAAAACTCACCTGCTTTCTTGTTGAATTCTGCAATCTCTGTTGGGCAAACAAAAGTGAAATCTTTCGGCCACCAGAACATCACCGTCCATTTGCCATCTTTTGAAGCGAATTCGTTGGTCAGATCGGTAAACTCTTTGCCTTTCTCGATAGATACTACTGCTTTCTTCTTGAATGCAGGAAACTGGCTTCCTACAGATAATACTCTGTTGCTCATAATTTGATTAATGATTGTTTGAAAAATAAAAATATGTTGGAGGCAAAGCTTGTAACGTATGCGTTACTTGTAATTCATCGTTAGATGGCGCAAATATAGATAAGGAGACAATAGCTTGTGATAATGATATTCTATATTACATAGAGATCATCTATCTGCCGGGTTTAAAAGAAAAAGGAGTAAAAAGACGAATCTGAAATTTCTCTTTTTACTCCTTTTATATTGTATCCTCTTAGCTCAGGATACGCAGCTTTGCATAGTTAAGCATGATCTTCTTTTCACCGTTCTGATCAAACTTTACCGTAGCGATCGGGTTGTGGGAGGCTCCTTCCATTTTCATTACTTCACCAAAACCGAATTTCTGATGTTCTACACGCTGCCCGGCCTGCAGCGCAGATGTATCGCTGGCAACAAAATCGGTAGATGGTTTATGTTCCACAACCTTAGGATAGGGGCTTTGCGGTTTCATATAGGACGGCGTTTCGTCCTTTTTTGCCGGAGGCGGACCATAACGCTTCTCAGCCTGGTTTGCCGACCCAAAGCTATTCCCGTTCATCCGTTGATATGCCGACAAGCCTGAAGACGAATTTCCGAACCCGGATTGATTCCGTGTTCCACCGCCGGCAAATGATCTGTCAAGATATTGTTCAGGTAATTCCTCCAGAAAGCGGCTTGGTTCGTTTTGTACAAGCTGTCCAAACTTATATCGTGTGTTGGCATAAGAGATCCACAGCCTTTGCTTCGCGCGGGTGATCACTACATAGAAAAGCCTTCTTTCTTCCTCGAGTTCTTCTCTGGTGTTAATGCTCATTCCGCTTGGGAACAGCCCTTCTTCAAGCCCTCCGGCAAATACACAGCTGAATTCAAGCCCTTTCGCGGCGTGAATGGTCATCAGTTTTACAGTATCCGCATCCGGATCCTTATTGTCCGTGTCTGTAAGCAATGTGATCTGCTGAAGATAAGAGCCGAGTGATTTATCGACCACTTCACCGTCTTCGTTATCCGGACTTTCCACCCACTCTTTAATACTGTTCAATAATTCCTGTACGTTCTCATACCGCTGTACACCCTCCGTACTTTTATCATTGAAAAGTTCTTTAACGATATTGGTTTGTTTCCCAACATGGAACGCAACTTCATATGCATTTTGCTTTCCGAGCATGCTGCTGAAGCTTTTGATCATGATCACAAACTCTTCAATCGCCGAGAGCGTACCTGCGCGGAAACCGACTTTTTCTGCATTTTCGAGAACATCCCACATCGGTATGTTTGCGTGGTTTGCAAGAAGTATTGATTTATCAATGGTTGTTTTACCGATTCCGCGGGCCGGGTAATTGATGATTCTTTTCAGTGCTTCTTCGTCATTCGGGTTTACGATGAGCCTCAGGTAAGCTACCAGATCTTTCACCTCTTTTCGCTGGTAGAAACTCATACCCCCGTAGATCGTATAGGGGATCGCCATTCTGCGAAGGCTTTCCTCGAATGCACGGCTTTGAGCATTTGTTCTGTACAGGATCGCGAAATCCCGGTTATTAAAATGATTGCGGAGTTTCTGCTCCTGGATCGTATCCGCAACATACTTTCCTTCTTCGTTATCTGACATTGTGCGGACCAGTTTGATCTTCTCTCCTTCGCTGTTTTCTGTAAACAGCGTTTTTTCGATCTGGCCCTTATTATTTGCTATTACATCGTTGGCGACTTTGAGGATCGTTTGTGTACTACGATAGTTCTGTTCCAGCTTTACCACTTTCACATTATCATAGTCCTTTTGAAATTGTAAAATGTTCTCGATCGTTGCGCCGCGAAAAGAATAGATACTTTGTGCATCATCGCCTACCACGCAAACATTTTCATGCATGGCGCCGAGGAGTTTGATCACTTCATATTGGGCAGGGTTTGTATCCTGATACTCGTCGATCAGGATGTACTTGAACTTGTGCTGATAGCGGCTCAGGCAATCAGGAAAGTTTTTCAACAGTTCGTAAAATTTCAGTAACAGGTCATCAAAATCCATTGCGCCGTTTTTAAAGCAACGCTTTACATAGGCATCATAGATCTGACCAATGGCGGGTTTATTACCACGCATATCTTCCTGCTGCAGATGATAGTCATTTGCATATTCTCCCGGACCAACCAATGCATTCTTCGCAGCGGATATGCGATTGTAAACAACATTTGGTTTGTAATGCTTATCATCCAGATTCATTTCATTGATCACCGCTTTTACAACGCTCTTTGCGTCGTCGGTATCGTAAATCGTAAAGTTGCTGGGATAGCCGAGTCTTGTCGCTTCTGTGCGAAGAATACGGGCAAAAACGCTGTGGAAGGTTCCGATATAAAGGTTGCGGGCCTCGCCATTACCCAGGATCTTTCCGATACGCTCTTTCATTTCTTTCGCCGCTTTGTTGGTAAAGGTCAGCGCCAGAATATTAAACGAATCCACGCCGCTTGCCATGAGGTGGGCGATACGGGTAGTCAATACTTTTGTTTTGCCGCTGCCTGCACCGGCAACGATCATGATAGGTCCGTTGATGTGGAGCACTGCTTCTTTCTGCCGCTCATTCAATCCTTTTATGTAATCCTGCATGGGTGCAATTTACGTTAGGATGAGGAGGTTTGTTGAAAGAGCAGGCAATGATTTTTTTGCACACTTTCAGTGTGAGTAGAAAAGAATTAAATATTAGAATTTTATCTCTGGATAAAGAAAAACGTACGATTAAATCCGATCGCGCAATTAATTCTTTCTCTTACTTGCGAGATATTTTTCACGGATCACATCGCTCATTGGTTTGCTATACACTTTGCTTTCCACCCATGATACGAGGTCAAGGTAGGCAAAGGCCCGTGTTTCAAACCTGTTCTTTTCGAGGTGTTTGATCTTTTGGAGGAATAATTCGAGTTCCGGTTTTAGTTTTTTGGCCGGGATGTTATGGAAGGAATGGCGGAGGAATTTGAACATTTCTTCTTCCACTACTGTGAGGTTTTCCATTTTCGCCATAAACCGGTAAACTGATTTTGTCAGAGACTCCATCAGCTCATAGTTTCCCAATTCGTAATGGGCCAGCAGGTGCAAAACGCGTGCGTAACACTGAAGATCTGTACGAAGTTCGCCGCTGTTGTGCATGATCTGCTGAAGATAATCGATACAGGTACTGTAATCTCCACTGCCGAAGTAAAGTGTGGCGATCTTGTAATTCATCACCATTATGCGATGCTGATCAAGAAAAAGTGCATATTCTTCCAGTTTAGCTTCGATTTCCGGAACGATCTTTAACCCATCTTTGAAGGTTCCATGCATAAAATGCTGGTTGATCTTTGCCGTACTGATATACACGAATGCCTGGATCCGGAAGTTATCATGCTCCTGTACACGCGGGGTTCGCGCAAACTGTTCGAATTTTTTCAATACAACAGAAAATTCTCGATAATTACGTAAGTCGAAGTGCGCATTTAGCAGATAGTGCAGCCCTTTGATATAGTGGCTTGTTTCTACACGGATCATTAATGGGTTCGATTCAAAAATATCCACCCATTTTTGCGCATAACGGTAATACTGAATAAAATCCTGCCTGATAAACGCGTACCAGCAATAACTCTGGTACAGATAAAGCCTTTCATAGAACCCTGTCAGCAGGTGGGTTTCAGGCGGCAGGTTCTGCTGCATGAACTTCCGCACACCGGCCTCATCCTTTTCATTGCGCGCATGGCCATGTAAGGTGAACCAGCTGAATAGTTGCAGGGAAAGGTTACTCACGCGGGAAACCACATCTATGTGTTTGCTCACAGCATTGGCTTCTTCAGCGAGAATATTCGCACGATTTTGTACACTGTGCGTTATATGAAGGTTTTCTATCCTTTTTTCTAACGCAATAACCTGGGCTGTGAAGTAAAATTTCTGGTGAGCTTTTGCCAGCTCTTTAGCACGCTCAAGTAATTTGAGGCTTTGCACAAACAGCCCTTTTTTATAGAGAATATGAGCATAATCAAACTGCTCATTCAGTTGAAGGTCAATGCTGTCTGCACTTTTGAGCAGTCGTAAACTGGCAAGTATCTGTTTGTAAAGGTGCGTCTTGAGGTTGTACAACTGCCTCTTCTCCGTTCCGGGCAGTTTTTTCAATAAAGATTTTTCATCATATACGTCCTGCTTGTCCAAAACGTCGAAAAGACGGACAATTTTCAGCTCCTCCTTACCCGAGCTACGGGTGATATAGAGCTTAAAATGCCTTTTCTCGGCCTTTTCGAGCGACTTTATTAACTGGAATAATATGTCATGTGTACGGTTGGACATCGTGCAGAAATTTTCACAGAATCGGCTACCAGTAAGGGTTTCGCTGTTTTTTGAACCTGTTTGACATGCTCAAAACAGGTTTAAGTTGTTTTGAAAGCTGATGTAAGCCGCGCTACATTTGTGTCATAATAGTTCATACGGCAGGCAATCGTTAAAAATAGGGGCAAGTCGTCAGAGGTCAAAGTGAGTGAAGCAAATCTGTAAGAACTAATCCTGGTAAAACAGGACATAAAATTTACTTCGAAGAATTTTCATATGGCAAGCAATCGTTAGAGGTCAGTCCGTTTCTACGGAAGGGCCTTTTTTCATTTGTGGCGGGGCTAAATTAAGTAGCATAATTGTATTATACAAAAAAATGTGAAAATTCTTTTATTGTGCTGATTGACAATGAATTTCATGCTCTAAAAGGGTCAAGGATATATCGGATCAGCATTCTCCAAGAAAACTCCTTAAAGCTTGAAAATCATCTAATTTTCAAGCCATTTTGATTTCCAACTTAGAAATCTGTTCCAAAATCGGCTGCTTATCTTGGCGTGCCATTGGAGATCATTAATTTCACTGTCCAAATTAATCGTAGCATGGGAATCCGCATATTTATCACAGGTGGCACTTTTGACAAGGAGTATAATGAATTGAATGGCCAGCTCTATTTCAAAGACACGCATATGTCGGACCTGCTGGAAATGGGAAGAAACCGCATCGATGTCGAGATCCGTACACTAATGATGATCGACAGTCTGGAAATGACAAACGAAGACAGGGAGCTGATCGCCCATCAGTGCATCCAATGCGAAGAAAATCAGATTATTATTACTCACGGAACCGATACGATGAGCCTGACAGCCAAATGGCTGGCAGAAAAGGTCAAGAACAAAACGGTGGTTCTGACCGGCGCCATGATCCCCATCAAATTTGGTAGCTCAGACGGCCTCTTTAACCTGGGAAGCGCACTGGCATTTGCACAAACACTTCCTCCGGGTGTTTATGTAGCAATGAATGGCCGTTACTTTCATTGGGATAATGTTCGCAAAAACCGCCAAACCGGGGTATTTGAAGAAACCAAATAGGTCTTCCGGTCGTACAAATACATATTCGGTAGCAATGATCTTCCCTGTTTGAGATAATTTTCCTAATTATCTATCAGGGGACTTATGCAACACATCGAGTTTTTCCATACGGATCATTTTGAAAACAACTATTTCCGCATTCCGCCGCCGTCGAACCTCTCTCCATACATAGACTTTTTCTGGGAAACAAGATTCGATGAATTGTGGGATCAGTACCCCAGGGGATTCTCAGATGCACAATTTGCGAATATTGGATATACTTACCTGGTCAACCTCGGCACGCCGTTTACCATGCAGGTGAATGATCAGCGTTTCGAAATGAAAACCGATGGCTTTCTACCGAGATACAATGCGATCGAATGTTTTCACAAAAGGAATAATCGTCTGTTTGGGATCAAATTCCGCGTATCACCCATCGCTTTTCAAAAAGATGTCGACTTCTCAGAATACCATGGCTATATTTTTCCGCTCAGCTATCTTATAGATCCACAGGTCATCTCAGATATCAAGAAGGCCGCTTCGTTTGAGGATCGTGTTCATGTTGCAAGTCGTCATTTTCTCGCCCTGCTGGCAGACTATGACGGTCCCCTTCATCCGGTGAACAAAGTAAGTTCTATACTGGACAGCTGTTTTCAAAACAACCTGTTCACAGTAACTGTTGAACAGCTTGCAGCACAGCACGGCGTATCAAGCCGAACACTACAAAGGTATTTTGAAACATTCACCGGCATCAGCAGCAAACAAGCGTTGCAGATCATGCGGATCAGGAAAGCCACCACTCATCTCGTTCATTCCCCTGAAACATTTGACCATGCACTTTATGGCTATTATGATCACAGCCACTTTTACAAACATCTGCGGCAGTTCCTGGAAAAAAATACATTGAAGAATGACAGACCTTATATAAAATTGCTGGAGAAACTACATCGTTCCGCGATGGTATGAATGGAAGTAAAAAATCCGAACTAATTCGCCCGTCTGCGCTCTTCTTCAGAAGCCGTCGCTCTTCTTCTGGCAGCCTGAACTTTATTGTTTCCAAAACGATAAGAGAATGTCAGATTGGCGACTCTTGTTTCCCGATAAGCTTTCCACTTTTCAATGTAATTATCATAAGTGATCACGGCTTGCGGCAGATCCGTCCAGAAGATGTCGGACACATTCGCTCGAAGTGTTCCTTTCCCTTTTAAAATTGTTTTTTGTACACCTGCCGATAAATTCCATCTGGGATCGAAGACCATAAACCCGGATTGCCCCGCGCTGTTCCATGTTCCACTCAGTTCAGCGCTCCAGCCTTTTTTGAAAGTAAACATATTATTATTCCGGATAGATGCTGCGGGTCGTCCGCGGTTAAGTCTTGTTACGCCTAACTGACCATTGAACTGGTTGTAATAGAAGTTCCCGTCATTCACCATATTCCACCATGCGTTAATACGAACTGGTGCTGAAATATTCAGTCCGTAATAATCTGAAGAGCTGAGATTGATGGGGATCTGAACCGTTACGTTATCATCAGAGGGAACAGAAGGAAATACATCCTTGAATCTTGCGATAGCAATATCCTGATGGTTTTTCGTATGACTGTAATTTGCTGTAAAGCTCAAATTCTTCAATGTATAACTCATCTCGTAAGACCAGGTCAGCTGCGGTAGGAGCCCGGGCCTGCCTGTTGCATAGGTTGTAACATCAATAAGAAACAAAAATGGATTCAATTGGGAATAACCCGGCCTGTCTATCCTTCTGCTTACAGAAATGCCCAGCACCTGGTTCTCCTTAAGCTTGTAATTGAAAAAAGCGCTGGGGAATAACTGGAAGTAACTGGAATCAAATTTAATGTTTCCTGAGAGCTGCTGCGTTTTCAAATTTGTATGTTCTCCCCGAAGACCGAGCTGAAGATCAAACTTCTTAAAGGTCTTGCTGAAGTTCACATAACCTGCGTTATTGTTTTCCTTGTAAAGGAAATGGTTGGTTTTATTAACATCATTTACAGGAGACCCGGAGCTTACATCAAAAAACTTTGCATCATTATCAGAAGAAACAAAGCTTGTTTTCATTCCGGCTTCTATCCGCGCCGTTTTATTCAATGGTCTTACATAGTCAATCTTTCCGATCTTGAAATCAAGCTGTCCTGACTGATCTCCCTGGAGAATATAATTGGGTTGGAGCGGTGTACCATCAAGCTTACTATAGCTTGTGGAATTCAGCGACAGCGAATTTGAATTATAAGAGCCATAATCCAGGTCGGCGGAAATTTCCTGGCCTGTTGTATCAATACTGTGTTTGAGATTAATGTTTGCTACAAAATTCCGGGCATTGTCATCATTGGTCGCATTTGCATTAAAAGTGCTTTCTTTTTGTGCCTGTGAATTCAGCACGATAGAGCTATTTCTGTTGTCGCGTGAGTATTGGTTGAAATTTGCATTGACTACAAAGCCGAGGATCGTTTTTTTAGAAAGAAAGAAATCCGCGCCAGCTCTTGCCGTGTGTGTATTGATCGGCGTTTTCCCATAATTGTCTTTCAGGTCTCCGCCAACGTATGCACCGTTATTGAAAAACCTGCGGTCGAGTAGAAGGTTGTTGAAAACAATCCGGTATGCATAATTATAATTACCGAATACATTCACTGCTTTGTCGCGATAATTGAATACAACACCTCCGTTCGCCTTCGGGTATACTCCCTGGCCGTACCCGGCAGTAAGTGTTCCATTCATTCCTTTTCGCTGATCTTTTTTCAAACGGATATCAATGATTCCCGCGTTACCCGCTGCATCATATTTTGCTGAAGGGTTGGTGATGATATCGATCCTGTCTATGGCACCTGATGGCAGACCACGGAGATAGTTGGCAAGGTCAGCCCCCGTCATTGGTGTGGGTTTTCCATCTATCATTATAATAAGCCCTGAACGGCCGCGAAGACTGATTACATCATTTTGATCGATATTCACTCCCGGTGATCTTTCCAGTACATCCATAGCCGAGCTCCCAGCTCCGATGATGCTGCTTTCCACATTTACGACGATCCTGTCGCTGAGCTTCTGGATAAATGGCTTTTTAGCTGTTACCGTTACCGCAGACATTTCTGCTGTCTGGTTTGTCATCAGGATGGCCGGCAGTTGAATCGAGGCATTTGCTGAAGTGAGTTCAATGGTGTTCGAATAGAAGTGGGTGTAACCAATTCCGGTGACGCGTATCATGTAAGTGCCTAGGTTCAGGTTATTGATCTCTGCATAACCATCTTTTCCGCTGAATGCCGTTTTCATCAATGTTGAATCGGATTTTTTCAGCACTTCAACAGTCATATTTTCAAGAGCATGGCCCCGTTGATCTTTTATCGTAAAAGAAATGGTCCCTTTTGAGGACTGCGCCAATGATAATAAGCAGTGAACGAGCGCAACGCAAAGTATAAGCAGCTTTTTCATAGTTGCAAGATGCGTTGCTGCTACGCGGCTGCGTGGTTAATCTATGCGGGTAGCTATTAGGATACGCCGAAGGAAGCTGCTTAAACACCCGGTGTCCGTTTTTTACATGGCTATGCCCTGCTCTTCGATGCCGTTCGCCAGTGACCTATAGCAGAGCTTCGCAATTTGATAATTTCCGGTAAAAGGGCGTTTTTTTAAAAAAAGGAGTCGGTAGTCGGGAAAAGTTACGGACTTGTTGTTTGACTCCGGCCATCTACCCCACTGGAGAAGCTTTTAAATAGCACTTAGAAAATGCGCGTGAACCATTATCTGACCTTGAACAACCGGGCGCAAAAAAACGACCGCCGCCTGCAAACATTGTATCCGTTTTATTAAATGAAGACGCCCCGGTTAAAACCAGGGCTCGAATGAATATGTTTGGAATTACTGCTTTTTGAGATCTTTTTCTCTCAACGCTTTGAACTCGGAGCCGCTTTTCCATTCTGGCCATTTCTCGTCAGACGCCAGTTTTTTACCTACCTGGAAGAATAGTTTCAGGTCATCGATAGCGCCGTCCAGCACCCAATTCTCTGGTGTATATTCATCAGAAGGTCTGTGATAGTTCTTTTCTGTGTATTCATCTTTTTTTGCTTCGCCGAAGGCCTTCCCTTTGCCGATCACGTCTACACCGCTTTCAGTGTATAAAGCAGGTATACCAACTTTTGCAAAATTGAAGTGATCCGATCTATAATAGTATCCGGCTTCGGGGTGAGTTTCATAAGAGATCTCTCTTCCCGATTTACCGGCTTCTTCTTTCAGATAATCTTCAAGTTGATTCTGATCACGGCCTATAACGATGATATCTTTGGTCTTGCCGTATGAATTCAACCCGTCCATATTGATATTCGCAAGCGTTTTTGCTGTTGGATAGACAGGATTTTGCGCATAGTAAGCAGAGCCCCATAACCCCTGTTCCTCCGCCGTTACAGCGAGGAAGACTACAGTTCTTTCAGGTTTTGTTTTGAGACTTTTAAATGCTCTTGCCAGCTCGAGCAATCCTGCAGTTGCGGAAGCGTTGTCCAATGCTCCATTATAAATAGAGTCGCCCGTTTCGTCTGGCTTGCCTATGCCGAGATGATCCCAGTGCGCGCTGTAGATGATCACTTCGTCAGGATGTTTTGACCCGGAAATCTTACCTATCACATTATGAGACATGTTATACTCTGTTGCAACTTTCATTGTAGTTGAAAGCTTCAGGCCTAATGATCCACCCTTGTATCCTTTTTTATCCGCAAGGGTCAGAATTGAAGAATCAGTGCCAGCTGCTGCGAGTAATTGTTTGGCGGCGGGAGCAGAGACCCAACCGATCACATCACATAATGTTTCGTCTTTACCACGATTATCAAGTCGTAGCCTTGAACCATTCCAGTTATTCTGTACGACGGTAAAAGGATAGCTTGCACCGGCGGTATTGTGCACAATGAGACAACCTTTTGCGCCCTGGCGTGCCGCCTCTTCAAATTTATACGTCCATCTTCCGTAATAGGTCATCGTGCTTCCTTTGAAAAGAGATGAGTCCTGCGCATTGTAACCCGGATCATTTACAAGAACCAGTACAACTTTTCCTTTAACATCAAGACCAGCATAATCATTCCAGTTATATTCCGGTGCAACAACGCCGTAGCCGGCAAACACGAGCTCAGCTTTGTCGAGTGAAATCGACGGATCAGTTTTATCTGTCCAGATCACATAGTCGTCAAATCCTTTCAGATTGAATTTGCCTTTAGGGCCTTCGACAGCCATCGTGGGAGCCGCGGCTGTGGTTATCTTCACCATTGGCACATCCTGGATGTAACTATCGCCGTTACCAGGTTCAAGTCCTGCTGCAGCAAATTGTGTTTTCAGGAAATCGATCGTTTTCGTTTCGCCTGCTGAAAAAGGTTTTCTTCCCTGGAATTCATCGGAAGCGAGAATGGAAATGTCTTTTTTCAGAGAGTCAACATTAAATGCTGCGAACCCATCTTGTTCGTCAGCAGCGGTTTTGGTTTCTCCGCAAGAGCTAAGAGCCGCAACTGCAATGCAGGCCGGTAAAATGTATCGACGCATAGATATTGTTTTTTGAAAGGTAAGCGATCAGAAGTAAAAATTAAAAAGTCGAAAGTAAAAAAGCCTCTTCCTGGACCGGAAGAAGCTTTTTTACTTTTGACTTTTCAATTTTTTACTTATTTGCCAGCGTTTGGCTCAAGCAGTTTGAAGAACTGATCAAGCTGAGGCAGGATCACGATACGTGTACGACGGTTTGTAGCTTTACCTTCTGCAGTACTGTTGTCTGCAATTGGTTTGTATTCACCGCGACCAGCTGCTGCCATTTTAGAAGGATCGAGGCCGTACTGGTTCTGCAGTATACGAACTACGGATGTTGCCCTTTTAACAGAGAGATCCCAGTTATCAGCCAGTACTCCTGCGCCTTTGTAGGCAACGTTGTCTGTATGACCTTCAACCATGAATTCAATATCCGGTTGATTTTTCAGAACGGCTGCCACTTTGCCCAGAACAGTTTTTGCCTGGTCAGTGATATCGTATTTACCACTTTTGAACAGAAGCCTGTCGGAGATATCGATGTATACAACGCCTTTATCCACTTTGATATTGATGTCTTTGTCATCGAGATTACCGATCGCGCCTTTCAGATTCATCACGAGAGCCATGTTGAGAGAATCCTTGCGGGCCATTTGCTGCTGGAGAGTTTGGATGTATGCGTCTTTTGCACCAATGTTATCCATCGATTTTTTGATGCTCTCTGCCTGCGCTGAAGAGATTACAGACATATCTTCCAGCTGTTTCAATGCCTGTGTATTGTTTTGTTTTAATAGGTCGAGTTGTTTGTTGAGATCTGCGATTGTTTTTTCAAGACCGGCTTTATCGCTGGTCAATTGACTTTTTGCTGTGTTACAATCGTTCAAATTTCCCTGTAGTTGGCTGTACTGACCCTGAAGAGTTGTGTACTCTGCCTGTGCAGCTTTAAACTTTTTAGAGCTTACGCATGAAAACAAAAAAACCGTTGATACGGCAGGAAGCATAATTTGTCTGAAATTCATTGGTCCTGTTTTTTATTAAAAAAATTGTTTTGGTTTGCTGCCACTTTCATAACAGCATGGTGGCAAGGCCGCAAAGATAATCCCTTAAATCTGGCGAAATCCTTCCGGTTTGTTAATTCAGTTTTAACCAAAAACATGCCTGTTTATCAACAAATATGTCCCTGATTAAGAAAAAATCACACCTTTGACGATATAATACAAGATATGGCTGCATCGGGCAAAGCTGCAATGGGTTTCATTTTTATTACGATGGTGATCGATGTGACAGGTATGGGGTTGATCTACCCCGTGCTGCCTTCTTTACTGGAAGAGGTATCGCATGGAGGCCTTAGTGATGCGGCACGGATCAACGGATGGTTGACACTAGCGTATGCTGTTCCTCAATTTGTCTTTGCCCCCCTGATCGGAAACCTTAGCGATCGTTTTGGAAGAAGGCCTGTATTGCTTGCATCGATGCTCGGCTTTGCTATTGATTATGTATTTCTTTCCTGGGCGCCTACCTTGCTGTGGTTGTTTGTTGGCCGTATAATCGCAGGACTGACCGGCGCAAGTTTTTCTACAGCAACAGCCTATATAGCAGATATCAGTACAACCGAGACCCGTGCAAAGAATTTCGGAATGATAGGAGCGGCCTTCGGTTTGGGCTTTATTATCGGTCCGGCATTAGGCGGATTACTGGGAGAGTTTGGCACAAGAGTGCCATTTATGGCCGCAGCAGTATTGACCGCTCTTAACTGGTTATTTGGTTATTTCGTTTTACCGGAATCACTTCCCCTGGAACGAAGAAGAAGTTTCGACTGGAAAAGAGCCAATCCGGTTGGCGCATTTATGTTGTTGAAAAGATACCCGGCCATCTGGGGTCTGGCATCAGCGCTTGTGCTGGTCTATATTGCGGGTTATTCCGTTCAAAGCACCTGGAACTTTTTTACGATCGAAAAATTCAACTGGACCAAGGGCATGATCGGCGTTTCGCTGGCTATTGTGGGGTTGCTGGTAGGTGCTGTGCAGGGCGGACTGGTGCGGGTGATCAATCCGAAGATCGGCAATGAGAAAAGTATCTATCTTGGATTGTTTCTTTACTCGATCGGTCTCTTCCTGTTTTCGTTTGCGAGTGCGGGTTGGATGATGTTTGTCTTTCTGATCCCTTATTGTCTTGGTGGAATTGCAGGACCTTCGTTACAGGCGATCATTTCCGGACACGTGTCTCCAAAAGAGCAGGGCGAGTTGCAGGGAACGATGACGAGCCTGATGAGCGTTACAATGATCATCGGGCCCCTCCTGATGTCTTATGTTTTCTCACATTTCACCCGGAAAGATGGCTCTGCAATGTATTTTCCCGGAGCAGCATTTTTCCTTGGTGCTATCCTGATGTTGATCAGTGCCGCACTGGCGTACCGCGTGTTGAAAGTTGAAAAGAAACAGCATCCGGAGATGATCGGTGTTATTGAAGGGAAGCCTGAAAGCGACCAAACGCAGGCTCACTAAATGTCGCTGACAGCAGCTTTCAACGCTGCAACTGTCTTCTTATCATTTCCGATAAAGATCTGGTTATCCAGGATCGTTACCGGTCGTTTGAGAAATGTGTATTCATCAAGAATATAGTCCCGGTAGTCTTTTTCAGAAAGGCTCTTCTCCTTCAGTCCAAGTTCTTTGTATTTCATCGCCCTACGGCTGAATAACGCCTCATATGTTCCAGACATTTTCTTCATTTCTTCAAGCTGACCCGCAGTAATCTTTTCTGTCTTGATATCCTGCATTTTGATCCTGTCTGCGGCTGCAAGTTTATCAACACCCGTTTCTTTGATGATTGCCTGGCAGGTCGTACAGGTGGCCAGATGGTACATTTTTTTCATTTATAGCGATTTGGCGACGCAAATCTAGGCACCGATCCGCTTTTTAAGGAAAAATCGATTGGATTTATTCTGAACATCCATGCGCTTTTATTGTTATTTTTGTGCCGTCCCGTCAGCCTGAACTTAAGCGGCGGCTGAACTACTGAACAAGGGATGCACAATTTTAAACCTCGTGTGTTATGATAAAAACTGGTAATCCGATCATCAGCATTTATACTGAAATGACTCCCAACCCGGAGACAATGAAGTTTGTTGCAAATAAACTTCTTTATCCAGGCAGAAGCATTGACTTTCCTGATGCAGAAAGCGCAAAACCCTCTCCATTGGCCACTGAGCTCTTTGGATTCCCTTTTATTAAAGCAGTTTTTATCGCCAGTAACTTCGTTACGCTGACAAAGACTGTGGATACGGATTGGAATGATGTTATTCCTTCTATTCGCCAGTTTTTAAAAGATTATCTGGAAGAAGGTAAAACGGTGGTAAATGAAGAAGAGATCGCTGCTGTTAAACCGGTAAGCAGCAATGAAGTGGCAGCTGACGATGATGACGTGGTAAAACGCATTAAAGAACTGCTCGATAACTATGTTCGCCCGGCGGTTGAAATGGATGGCGGTGCTATCCAGTTCAAAAGCTATGATGCCGGCACGGTAAATCTGGCAATGCAGGGAAGCTGTAGCGGCTGCCCATCATCAATGATCACCTTGAAAGCTGGTATTGAAGGGATGATGAAAAGGATGATCCCTGAGGTCAAAGAGGTTGTCGCTGAAGCTGAATAAGGATTTTTATTTTTGAAATATTTCAGGCGTGTAAGTTCTCTTACGCGCCTCTTTTTTTATATGCCGATCCTGTTCGCGTTCGTATAAACCGGCATTCCCTAACGATTCGTTCGTCTCCAGTTTACGCCGCGCTCTTTCAGATAATCAATAACGAAGTCAAAGCATTCTCTGTCTTTCCCGATCAATTCCGGAGGGAAAACACCCTTCCTGTCGAATAGTCCCTTGGTTATAAGGTTTACTGCTGCCGTACAGGTGAACCCAGTGGTTCTGGCCATTGAAGACAATCCTGTTCGTGTGTCATAATGATCAAGCAGCTCATACTCGATTGTGTTGTTTTTTCCTTTCAATGTAACACGCATGACGGTCAGTTCTTCTTCTCCCGGATGAAGTTTCCATTGATCGATCAGCAGCTGGGAGGTAAAATCCAGGGGCTTGATGGATTGCCCATTCACGATCATCGGCGTTTCACTAAAAAAACCAGCGTTCTGCAGATCTGTAATGAGTTTTGCATGTCCGGGATAACGCAGCGTTTTCTCTTTCATATCAGGAATGTGTGACATTGTGAATAGCAGACTGCGGAGGCCATCTGTATTAAATGCTTCGAGCGTTCCAACTCCATCAAAGGTCAGGTTTTCGATTTCACTCATTGCCGGCTTTGTTACGATCACGCCGTTTTCTTTAAGTCTTGCGGGTCTTATATATTCCTGTATGACATCGACCGGAGAGAATGGCGCTTTGTATTCAAACGGAGGTATTTTGTTTTTGGGTAGTCCGCCAACATAGCAGCTGATCGATGCTATATCCATTTCTGAATTGTAGCGGCCAATTATGAAATTGCTCATTCCGGGAGCAACACCGCAGTCGGTAATTACAGTGCAGTTGTTTTGGATAGCCAGGTGATCCAGCTCGAGAGCGTTTTCAGGAAAAAAAGATATGTCGACCACATTCTTTCCTGATTTGATCACGGCCTCAAGTGTAGCGTAGCCCATAAAGCCAGGAACGGCGGTAACAACCAGATCAAAAGCACTTAACCAACCGGGGTAATCAGAGACCAAGGAAAGATCTGCCTGGTTAAGCTGGACGGCTGTTCTATAAGAAGAGAGAAGGTCAAGGTTGGATTGGCTTATATCAAATGAACTTACCTGGTGGTCTTTTACCAGATCGAGCGCTATCGCCCGACCGACCATTCCGGCGCCAAGAACAGCAATTTTCATATGACAACTATTTAGTCAAAGTTAGGAAAGCCAGCTGTTGAACTTCCGGATTTTGTGCCCGTCTTGTCCTCCGATGAAATATGTTTTTTTCCCACAGATCTTTGTTTTTTTCACCTTGTTTGGCTTCCACATTGTGTGATATTCGTGTTTCGCGAATGTTACTGCATCGTCTCTTATGAAAGGGGGCGTGCTCGAGCAACACCCTTTTCGTAAGAGGCGATGCTTAATATTATTCAGCACCTTCACGCTGATAAGAGTGAGGGATATTAAATAAAGACAAAACGAATCAGTTAAAGATCAACCGGATAAAATATTAATCGTCATCTTCTGCCTGATAACAAATCGGGAGGCAAAAATATGCCCATACATGCCAGGCATTCAATTCCGGCTATTCGCCCTGGAAAGTTCGTTCTGAACAGTCTGCAAATACGAATCTTGCGTCTTCCACGCCAATTCAGTAATTTGACAGACCAAAACCACCTACATGATCACTTTTGTAATAGTTTTTGCCAGCTTTATTGCCTTATTACTATTTGTGGCCGCCTTTCTGCCCAAACGGTTTAACATCGAAAAGACAATCGTTATACATTGCCCGGCGGATATTGTGATGAACAATGTTGGAGATCTTAATCACTATCGGGCCTGGAACCCCTGGCAGCAAATGGATCCTTCTTCTAAAGCGACCATTACAGGAGAGCCTAAAACAAAGGGGCATCGTTACAGCTGGGAGGGAAGAAAAGTCGGTATTGGGAGTCTAACCTTGTTAAGCCTTGATAGTAAACATATTCATTTTCAACTGGAGTTTGTAAAACCTTTTGCAAGTAAGGCCAAAGACAACTGGCTTTTCGAACATTGGGGCAATGAGGATACAAAAGTAACCTGGCAGAACAGCGGCGAATTGCCCTGGCCCATCGCCCGCCTAATGGGGCCAATGCTGAATAAAAGTCTCAACAAACAATTTGAACAGGGACTGGTCAACCTAAAAAAAATGTGTGAGGGCTTTAAATCATGATGGTCAAACAGATCTTAAAGCTCCAGGTATCCTTCCGTATTTTTAATCTTCTTACAAAATTTTAACCCTTTATTCGGCCTGCGCTGCTTAATTTCCAGCCATGAACTTTAGCAGGCTTTCGATAACGAAACTTCTTCTTTTTGCTTCTTTCCTGGGTGCTGGATGTTCTGTCAGCAAAAATCCACTACGTGAAGAAGTAAGAAAGTTACAGCGTGGGATCATTGTAGACGACAGCAGTTATGTATATGCGCTTCCTTATGAACAGGGAAAAAGTTACTGGATGGTTCAGGGGTATTTCAGCCGGTTCTCACACAAAGAAAGGGCAGCCCTGGATTTCAAAATGAAACGCGGAACAAAGATCTGTGCAGCACGTGATGGTATTGTGGTCCGGGTGAAGGAAGATGGAGAGCGTGGAGGTCTTAACAAAAAATACCGGGCAGATGGAAATAACATCGTTATTCAACATGCAGATGGTTCCAGGGCTGGATACTGGCATCTTCAAAAAGATGGTGCACTGGTAAATGTTGGTGATACGGTCAAAAAAGGACAGGTCATCGCACTAAGTGGTAAAACTGGTTACGCAGCATTTCCGCATCTTCATTTCCTTGTTTGGGACTTTGACAATGAGGGAAAGTGGCAACAGGTGCCCACAAGATTTGAAACCACAAAAGGTACGCGATATCTTAAAAGTATTAAGCGATATAAAAAACCGCGCACAGATCCATAATAACCTCAAAACAACCCGGTCCAAAACTCTCACATACTCTTTTCCCCCTTTTAACGCTTAGCTTTGTAAACGTGCAATTACAGGAAATCTACCAGCAATTTATTACAGGTTTTAGAAACGCAACCTGGGTTGAATATATCGCAATCATTACTGGCATTGCGAGTGTTTGGTTCAGCCGGCTTGAAAATATTTGGGTATATCCGGTCGGGCTGGTCAGCACGATCAGCTATGTCTTCCTTAGTTTCAAGTACCAGCTTTTTGGCGAAGCAACCGTAAATCTTTACTATACAGCTATGAGTATTTATGGTTGGATACTGTGGGCAAAGCGGGACCCGCAGGAGCAGCACGTTGTAAAAATTTCTTTTTCTTCCCGTCGCGAGTTGCGGGATCAATTTTTATTTTTTGGTGCCTTTTATATTGTCTTCTATACGGCGTTAACCTTGCTTCAGAAAAGCTTTTCTCCCGGAACAATTCCTTTTGGAGATGCTCTTGCAACGGCTACAGCCTTTACAGGGATGTTGCTGATGGCCAGAAAAAAGGTCGAAAGCTGGTATTGGTGGTTGGCTACGAATACAGCGTCCGTGCCTCTCTATTTTGTAAAAGGGCTCACATTTACAAGTGTCTTCTACATTGTATTATTCATTATGGCTATATTCGGCCTGATCGAATGGCGGAAAAGAGCCAAAGAAAATCATGCTTAAAAAAATCGTTATCATAGGGCCGGAAAGTACAGGTAAAAGCACCCTGGCAGCACAACTGGCGGAGCATTATGAAACCGATTGGGTTCCCGAATTCGCGCGGGAATTTTTGTTGTCAAATGGAAAGGAATATGCTTATGAAGACCTTCTGACCATTGCTAAGGGTCAGCTCACTCTCGAGGATGAATGCACAGAAAAACTGGAAGAACACTCATTGCCGCTACTTGAAGATGGCGGGCATATCCCCTTGTTTATTGACACAGATATGTATGTTATGAAGGTGTGGTGCGAATTCGTCTTTGGAGATTGTCACCGCTTCATCCTTGATAATATCGTCTCCCGTAAATATGATCTCTATCTTTTGTGTAATGTGGACCTTCCCTGGACCCAGGATGAACTAAGGGAGTATCCTGATCTGGAGACCAGGCAAAAGTTGTACAATATCTATAAAGACATAATGATCAATCAATCGACCCCATGGGTTGATATTAGTGGCAACTACGAAGATCGGTTAGCAATTGCTATCAGCGCGGTAAACCAACTGGATGGATCGTTCTAGGGCAAACCTCCACCGCCACCTTTCTAAAACACTCCCAGGGCTACTATACGCCTGTATTCCGGTTATTTTTTTGCTTTTACCTGTTTGACATTATCAGGAAAAATAACTTCCTGGATATCCGGGTCAGAACGCAGGAAATTCATCTGTTGCATGATCTTTCTCTGCCGGCCTATCATAAACGAAGACGCGGGTTTCACTTTGTATCTCTTCGGACTTGGTAAACACGCTGCAATAAGCGCCGCTTCGGCCTGACTAAGTTGTGCTGCGGATTTATTGAAATAAATGTTTGCTGCTTTTTCTATCCCAAAGATCCCATCGCCCATTTCAATTACATTCAAATAAACCTCCATTATCCTCTTTTTACCCCAGATCTTCTCGATCATAAATGTGAAATAAGCTTCGAGGCCTTTGCGAAACCACCCCCGGCCCTGCCACAGGAAAACATTTTTTGCAACCTGCTGGCTGATGGTGCTCCCCCCGCGAACTCGTCCCGGCTTTTTCTCATTATACTTCATTGCTTTCTGGATGCTTTTCCAGTCGAAGCCATTGTGATCAACAAACAATTGATCCTCCGAAGCGATGACAGCAAGTTTGGCATTAGGGGAGATTTCGTCACGGTCTACATAGTCGCGTTTTAAACCGTGCCCGGTCACCCAACTCCAGAATTGGGTCATTGTTACAGGAGGGTCAACCCATTTCAACAGGATGATATACACGAACTGTGCGATAAAAAGCGCGAGGAAGATCCGCTTGGTCCACCACCAAAATTTCTGAAAAAATCCTGACTCCTTCATTCATTACAATAATACACAATAGTGTTTATTGTTGGCAGGTTTTGGACGATTGTTATAGCAAAAAGCGAAGGATCACGTCGCTGAGATCAGAATGCACGTTTTCTTGGTATGTAAAAGTCCAGCATCTGTAAGCGGAATTTTCGACCGATCTTATAGCTCTTACGGCTCAGGGAGATCTTCTTGCTGGCGTATCCGATAACAAGCGGCCCGTAACCGAGCACAAGGCCTGCAGTAAGTGCTTCTTTAAATGTCGCTTGCTTACTTGCGGACAAACCAGCCGTTGTAAGTGCAACACCCGCCGTAACCAGGAGCATATTCGTTACACCAACATGAAAACTCTTTTTTTCCTTCCTCCTGATCACCACCTCTGCCACATCATTTTTAGGGATGGGGTTGCCGGACAGCCAGATCGTATCATTCATTAGACGTGTGATCATGCCATATTTATAGGCTCCGCTGGTCAATTTCAGATAAATATTATCATATTCTGTATAGGTTCTCTTTTTCTTCAATCCTTTTTTTACGAAAAGATAGCCGGACTGGGCCGACGCGGTAGAAAAAGAAAACAATAACAGGAAGGATATAAGCAGGCGGTTCATGTCCCAAACTTACAATCTCCCGCTCTTTTTAATTGTTAAAAGGGTTTAACCCTTTGCAGAAGATGGCCTTGGGGAGCGTCCTTACATTCGTTTCAGGTAAACAAGAAGTCCCCAGATCAATGCAATCCCGAAGCCTATTAAAATGATTCCATTGATCCGGTTAATGATATGAATATTATGAGGAGTAAGCCGGTTCCGGATCTTGCCGGCCAGCATCACTTTGGCTATATCACTGGCAAGCACCATTAACAAACAGGTCGCATAGATTATGATCCTTTGTTCAACAGTGTGGCTTAGCATCGTAGAAGATGCGGTGATCCAGAACAGAAAAATTCCGGGGTTTAAAAGATTCATGAAGAACCCTGACAGAAATATCTTGGCATAATCACTTTTCCTGAAACTGATCGTTGCCTGCTGACCCTGTTCATTTACTTTCACTTTTTTGAAAAAAACAAAGTATACGCCCAGGCCAATCAAAAAGATGCTGCCGGATATGCCAATGGGCACCCGATGACTGCTGATACTACTGAAGAGTTCAGTAAATACGTTGCTCACCAATACAAGTAATATATCGCTGAACGAAACGCCAAGCACAAATGCAATACCCCCTCTATGCCCGTTGTTCAAACTCTGTTTGATGATTGAGAACATGACGGGTCCTACTGAAATCGTCAGCCATAATCCCAATACGATTCCCTTAAGTAAGGATTCCCACATACAAGTAAAGAATGTCTGAAAAAGATAAACCTCTTTCAAAATTATGAAAGAGGCCTCTTAATCGCTTTTAAAATATTAGATAGTCCCCGTTTCAAGGAAACGGTTCCATTCTTCGAGCATCTTTCCTTTCATTACCCGGGGAAACTTATGCTGGCTTCCCAGCTTCCCCTTTAGTTCCATGAACTTCAAAAACTGTTCCTCCGATAACACTTCAAGAAACATTCCTTTTAATGCACTATCACGCTCAGTCGCGTAATCATCATTAATTTTTCGAAGTGTATCGTCGATCCGCTGGCGCACCTTTTCTGCATCGATCTGATCATCTGTCGCGATATACCATTTATGGGCGAAAAACCCTTCGTACGGAAATCCCACGACCGTGTATTCCGGCACGCTGATATTGTATTCTTCGCTTATGTCCTCGATGGCTTTGTTCATGTTCTCCACGCTCAGGTGTTCACCTACAAGGCTAAGAAAGTGTTTTGTTCTGCCGGTGATCACCACTTCACTTTTCTCCAGGTCTACAAACTTGATAGTATCCCCGATCATATATCGCCATGCCCCCGCATTAGTACTCATCAAAAGTGCATATTCTTTCCCTGCTTCCACTTCGTGGATCATTTTTGCTTCTGGATTCGCGTTAATTTTTCCATCTGCATCAAAGTTTTTATCATCAAATGGAACAAATTCAAAGAATATATTATTGTTTAATACGAGCTGCATTCCTTTTGCATGTTCTCTCGTTTTATAGCCGATAAATCCCTCACTGGAAAGATAATTTTCGATATACACGATCGGTTTGCCAAGCAGCTTTTCGAAGCCCTTCTTATATGGCTCGAATGCTACTCCTCCATGAACAAACACACCGAAGTTTGGCCAGATCTCATGAATATTTTTAACCTTATAGTGCTCTATGATCATTTCCATGCACATCTGGCACCAGGCAGGTACGCCTACTATATAACCGATGTCCCATTCTTTTGCATGTTCAACGATCTCGTTCAGTTTCTGATTCCAGTCTTTAATTGCTGCGATCCTTCCTCCCGGTTTGTAAAATGTCTGAAACCAGAATGGTCTTTTCTTGGCGAGAATACCGCTAAGATCGCCTGCATACCAGCCGGCTGCACCCTTTTGCAGATCCGTTGCTCCCCCAAGCATAAGAAATCCTTTGGTCAGTGCTTTGCGATTTGCATCTTCATAACCAAACACACTGATCAGTTGTCTTATATAATTGATCGTATTGCTTCGAAGCAGGTCTTTGGTAACAGGAATATATTTGCTGGCGGATTCAGAAGTACCGGAGCTAAGTGCGTAGAATTTTATTTTCCCCGGCCAGGTCACATCAGGAACGCCTTCCAGCGTTTTTTCCCACCATTCATTATAGATCTTATTGTAATCATGCACCGGCACCAATTCCTGGAAGCGTTTAGCTGTGTTCCGGTTAAGCAGCGCTTCATCGAAACGATACTTTTGCCCGAATTCTGTAAACCGAGCTTTCTTCAACAACTTTTTCAACACCTTCACTTGCTGACGCTTTGGATCATTTTGAGGGATCCGCAGGGCAGTTGCAAGCGCTCTGGGTAACTTTATATCGATGATCGATGCCATAATTTAATATGCGATGAACGCAAATACACGCGAATATGCGAATATATGCAGAAGACCGCAATAGGTATTTACTTTATACTTGATCGGTAATTACTATACCTCACTACTTCAACACATTATTCGGGCCAACAAGGCTCTGATCCGGTGTTTAATTTCCAAGATTTCTATATCCTGCCCATATGAGTTTGATATCGGTTGACAGTTCATAATCGCGCGCATACCAGTAATCGATCATGTGCAGACTTTCCGCTGGCAGCGATTGTATCATCGAGAAGGGTATTCCATTACTTGCCAGCACTCCTGTTCTTAACCGCGGCAAAGCCGGTGATGATCTGAAGTAGCCAACCCATGTTCTCTTACCAAAAATTATCAGAAAGCAATTTGTGAAAAATCGAAAAGGGTTTTTCACCGCTATCAGTTGTATGGGAAAACTCAGCAAAGCCATAATCGCAAAAGAAACATCCAGCAGTCTTTTCAATCTTCTCAGGTAAGGACTTGAAAGTTGGAAGCTGCCCTCTGTAGATACGAATTCGCCCGGGGTTTTTCCTGATCTGCTGCCCACCATACTTCCACTTCCGGCAGCATGTATCATAATTCTTGCTTTCTTGTCAACCCGGGGCAAAAAATCTACAATGTCCTTAAACCCCAATGTTCCCTGACAAAAAATGATCTCCTGCAGGGAAAGTGTTCTTCCGATTTTATTCAAGTCCGTCCACTGACCGATGGCCGAAGTATCTTCCGGGCTGATCGCCAGCCGTCCTACAATATTTTGCCCTGTTCCTGCATTTTTGATCAGCGACACGCAATGCATGTATTCTTCAGTATTCCCAATAATCAGCGTATTTGCGTGGGTTTCGCCGTCATTTTCGCTCAAAACTCCTGTTTTTGTCAATATTTTCCTGAAAATTGCGATCAGCAGAAAAGCCAGAACTGCGCCGAATAATATAATGCCGCGGGAAAATCTTAGCCCTTCCGGCAGCAATGAATACCCTGCCAGCAGAACTATTGTAGCGATCAGGGTCGACCGGATCAGCTCTGAAGTTTTGTACCATTTATCATACAACCCAGCGTAGTATGCTGCCACGAGGTATACAAAGGTGAAGCCCGGAAAAGCCATCCACAGGATCCTTGTTTCATATTGTGTATCAGTTCTGACGTATTGGTTCCAGACGTTTTTCATCACCCAGAAAGAAACCAGCATCAGCAGGGCGTCAATCATCGGCAGGCCTATCCGCCTGATGAAGGTAGCTATTGCAGAAAGAGCAGCTCTCACCCAGATTGCCAATTGGATCAATGAGCTGAAAATCCCGGCTTTTTTTCCGCCATAGTGTTTCCGTACGAAAATGCTCATGGCGTTATAGAACATTTTCACATAATTCAAGCTTCCACGCTTGGTACTTTCTCCCTTGAAATGAATAATACTGCAACCCGCAAAATAATGGTTGGCAAACCCCGCCTTCTGAATCCGGTAACTCAGATCAACGTCTTCACCGTACATGAAAAAAGTTTCATCAAATGAACCTATTTTATCCAGCACATCCTTTTTGATGAGCATAAACGCACCCGCCAGCACGTCCACGCCATGGCTTTTGTTCTCATCGAGGTTTCCGAGATGATAGCGCGCAAACACTTTTGACCGCGGGAATAATCGGGCCAGGCCGGTAAGTTTAAAAAAAGACGTCATCGGCGACGGAAATGACCGTTTCGATTCCCTTAGAAAGTTTCCGCTTCCATCGAGCATTTTTATACCCAAAGCTCCGGCTCCGGGAGTATTTTGGAGATATGCTATTGATTTATGAAGGCAATCTTCGGGAAGAACTGTGTCCGGATTCAGGAATAAAATGAATTTTCCGCTAGCCAGATGCAAGCCCTGGTTACACGCCTGCGCAAAACCCCTGTTTTCCGCATTAGCAATAAACCGGACCGCCGGAAACTTGGGCTGCAGATAGGCAAGGGTATTATCGCTGGAGTGATTGTCAACAACGATCGTTTCCACCCGAAGTCCTTTTGATGCTTCCCGCAGGGAAAAAAGGCATTGCTCCAGAAAGTATTTGACGTTGTAATTGACTATGATAACCGATAGATCCACCAGCAGCGTTTAATTTGGATAAGTATTGCAAATAAATGAAAACCAGTTGAAGATTTGCGATAAAAAGATTTACTGTCCTCAACTCTTTGGCTCCGGAAAGGCCGGTGTCCTCTGTGAACCCGGGCCGGCGATATCATTACGCTTCAGGTACAGACTTTTGACCTTCTGCTGCCGGCACCTCTCCATTTCGCGCGCTCTCTTTCCGTTATAAATGGGGAGGGGTGAGTTCTATCATGCTTCTCTTTTCGACTTAGTGAAGTGCCCTTCTGGGATATGATTTCTAAATGCCTGTTGACAGTGCCGGCATCTTCCAGCCATGTCTTGCTTTCCGTGAGCCCTTACCCCCGAAAGCTGCGCCATCCGAGGCTGATCTAAAGCCTCTTCTTTCATTAATCCTCCGTTCATCCTCCATAAAATAACGGAAGATGACCGGAAGAATAACGGAGGAATAATGGTTATACGGCCGGAAATCACGGACAATCTCAGTACCTGTAAGCCGCCCACTGAGCTGGTCACGGCTTTCACAGTCGATCATCATTTGTATCTTTGCGCATGCTTAAAACAACCCTTATTGAGGCCGCCCGGGCCGGAGCTGCCGAAGTGCAGCGTTTTTTTCAGAAAGAGTTTAAGATCACCAATAAAGAAGGGATCAATAATCCCGTTACCGAAGCCGATCATGCCTCAGAGAAAGCAATCCTGAACGTGATAAAGTCGCGCTTTCCCGATCATTATGTATTAAGTGAGGAGGCTGGGGAGATCATCCAGGATTCCAATTATAAATGGATCATCGATCCGATTGATGGTACGATCAATTTCGCCCATGGGATCCCGCTGAACTGCGTTTCCATTGGTGTCGAAAAAGACGGGCAAATGATCCTTGGCGCCGTATTCAACCCGCACCTGAATGAGTTCTTTCTTGCAGAAAAAGGTGCAGGCGCAACGCTGAATGATCAGCCGATCCGGGTGAGTCAGCAAACGTCTGCCTTACATTCCTGCCTGGTCACCGGTTTCCCATACACATATATCAATTCAGCAAATGGCCCGCTGGAGGTTTTTGACCGTTTTATCAGGCAGGGGGTACCTGTCAGGCGGCTGGGTTCCGCTGCGATCGATCTCTGCTGGGTTGCCTGCGGCAGATTCGATGGGTTCTATGAGCATAAGCTCGAAGCGTGGGACAGCGCTGCCGGGTATCTGATGGTTGAAGAGGCAGGGGGAAAAGTAACAGACTTTGAAGGCAAACCCTATTCTCCTTACCGTCATCGTATTCTGGCTACTAATGGCCTGATCCATGATGAAATGCTCGACATAATCAATCTGAAGAAAGACCTTTAAGGATGCTGTTCGGCAATGGTTAAAACAAACTATCTTTTGATCACTTTAAATGGGATTCTATGGAAAGAACAGAGCTCTCCAGTCTTGGGGAATTTGGATTGATTGATCATCTCACCAAAAATATTGAACTGCAGAATGCTTCTTCACTTTTGGGTGTTGGAGATGATGCGGCCGTAATCGATCATTTCGGTAAGCAAACCGTCCTTACGACCGATCTCCTGGTCGAAGGCGTTCATTTTGACCTGATGTATACGCCGCTGAAGCACCTCGGTTATAAAAGTGTGGTGGTAAATCTTAGCGATATCTATGCAATGAATGCTACGCCTACTCAGATCATGATCGGTTTGGGCATCAGTAACCGTTTCAGCCTTGAAGCCCTGGACGAGTTTTATGAAGGCGTATATGCTGCTTGTGCCGCTTATGGCGTAGACCTGGTGGGTGGAGACACCACCTCTTCGCAAAAAGGCTTTATCATTTCAGTTACGGCGATCGGTGAAGTGGCTCCGGATAAATTCGTAAAAAGAAATACGGCACAAAAGGGTGATCTTCTTTGCGTAAGCGGAGATCTTGGCGGTGCTTACGTCGGCTTGCTCTTTCTTGAAAGAGAAAAGCGCATTTACAGGGAAAGCCCAAATGTCCAGCCGGATCTTGAGGGTGAATCCTATGTCATCGGAAGGCTGCTGAAGCCTGAAGCAAGGAAAGACATTGTCGATTTTCTTGCTGAGTCAGCTATCACTCCCACATCCATGATGGATATCAGCGATGGTTTGAGCTCAGAGATCCTTCATATCTGCAAAGACAGCAATGTTGGCTGTGTGATCTATGAAGATAAATTGCCGATCTCCGAAGACATGAAGAAGGCGGCGTTCAAGTTTGAGATCGATCCTACGGCCTGTGCACTAAGTGGCGGCGAAGATTATGAATTGCTGTTCACGATACCACAGGCAGAATATGACAAACTTGTGCTGAATGAGCAGATCAGCGTGATCGGTTATATGACCGAAGCCGAAGAGGGTGCTAACATTATCACGAAAGGCGGCAGCAAACATGCGATCACAGCCCAGGGCTGGAATCATTTGAAAGCGCAATAATTATTTAAACCGGCAGGCGTACTATCTCCCCACGCCTGCCGTTCTTAAAATTCACCGGATTTATTGTCGTTTTGGATTTTTATAGCTAAAATGACATCCTGATCTGATCCCGTAGCGAATTACACCTTATGCGACAACTGTTCCTCTTATATCTTTTAGCTATAATAACCGGTTGCGGTGTCGCAAAATCTTCCTTCTCGCCGGAAAAAAAATACTCCCCGGAAGCATTACAAAAGGATTATGCGATCTACAGGAAAACCCTGGAAGAAGCGCATCCGGGTCTTTACTGGTATACCAGCAAAGACAGCATGGATTTCTTTTTTGACAAAGGCCGTGCGTTGCTGAACGATTCTCTATCTGAATCAGCATTCAGGAAAATACTTTCGTATGTTACCGCTAAAATAAACTGCGGTCACACTGCGGTAAGGCCCTCGAAGTCTTTTTTAAAATACCAGGACACGGTCAGGGTCGGCCGTGTATTTCCCATCAGTTTAAAACTCTGGCAGGATACTGCGGTCGTTGCTGCTAATTTAAATCGTCGCGATACGATTCTGAAACGCGGAACGATCATCACATCCATTAATGGTATGCCGATGGACAGCATTGTCGATACCCTATTCTCTTATCTCGGCACAGACGGTTATAACAGAACCAATAAGTACCAGGTGCTAAGCAATCGGGGGTTCTTCGGATCTCTTTACAGCACGATATTCGGGTATCCTTCCTATTACAGGATAGGGTTTATTGACAGTGCCGGGAGGTCAGGAACAGTGCAGGTAAGGCCTTATCTGCCCGTAGCAGACACAACAGTGAGATCACAGGCATTTCCCCGGCGCCAGATGCCGCAGCCATCACGAAGAGAAAGAAAGCAGATGCGAAGGAATAATGTGCGGCTGTTGAAAATGGACACGACCACCCACGTGGCGATGATGGATCTGAACTCTTTTGGCCGCGGTTATGGTTTGAAGCCGTTCTTCCGTCGATCATTCAAGGCACTGCGCAAGAACAATATCACCCACCTGATCATTGATGTTCGAGGAAATGGCGGCGGAAGTGTTACTAATTCAACCTTACTCACAAAATTTATTGCAGATCATCCTTTCAAGGTATCTGACTCTTTATATGCTGTAAAAAAACGGAAGACATACAGCCGTTACATTGAAAGCGATTTCTTCAATCGTCTTTTTATGACATTGTTTGCAACAAAAAGAAAAGACGGCAGGTATCACTTCCGGTACTATGAACGACATGCGTTCAAGCCAAAGAAAAGAAATCATTTTAATGGTAAAACCTATATCCTGATCGGGGGGAATTCTTTCTCTGCCACAACATTATTTGCGGGCGCAGTGAAAGACCAGGAAAACGTAACGCTGGTCGGTGAAGAAACCGGCGGCGGCGCCTATGGTAATTCGGCGTGGCTGATCCCCGACATGACATTGCCGAATACAAAAGTGCGTTTCCGTTTACCATTATTCAGGCTTGTCATTGATAAAAATGTACCGAAAGACGGACGTGGCGTGCAACCTGAAATTCCTTCTTTACCAACAGTTGATGCAGTCAGAAAAGGAGTTGATTATAAGCTGGAGAAAACGATGCAGCTGATCAATGAAAGCAAGGCGGGCAATGCACAGCAATGAGGCTAATCATGCAGTAACATGAATCCGTCCGCGTCCTTGAGGAAAGGCAGCTTTTCACGGATCGTCTCCTGTGGCTCTTTCTGAAGAGTTATGGTGAATATGTCTTCATCCTCCTGCTTATGATAAAGCACTTCTCCCATTGCATCGATCACCATACTATCCCCGGAGTGATGAATTCCATTCCCGTCATCGCCGACCCTGTTCACGCCAACGACATAAGATTGATTTTCGATAGCTCTTGCCTGTAAAAGTGTTTTCCATGCAAGGTTGCGCCTTTCAGGCCAGTTGGCAACATATATGAGCAGATCATATTCAGGGCCTTCTGGTTGCGACTGTTGCCTTGCCCAGACAGGAAATCTCAGGTCATAGCAGATCAGCAAATTAATGCGCCAGCCCTTAACCGATGCGATCAACCGTTTTGAGCCGGCTGTATAATGATCATCTTCTCCGGCATATGCAAACCGGTGACGTTTATCGTATACTCCGTATTGGCCGTTCGGCAACATCCAGATCAACCGGTTATAATAATTACCATCTTCTTCGATAATAAGACTGCCGGTAAGAATAATTCTTTTAAAGGCCGCAATCCGCTTCATCCATTCCACAGTAACGCCATCCATCTTTTCCGCCAGTGCCTCTGGTCGCATACTAAATCCTGTGCTGAACATCTCCGGGAGAATTACGATCTCGGTCTTTTCTTTAATGGCCATGATCTTCTCTTCCAGCATCGACAAATTTGCCTCTTTGTTCTCCCAATGAAGGCTTGTTTGAATAGTACTTATCGTAAGTGATGACATATTGAATCGGGCTAATGACCATAAAGGTAAGAATACCGTAGAGATTTGTCATTTTGTATGCTTCGTATCATCTATCCACATGGTGCTGACTCCAGGCGCTCCATCATTTAATATTCGCTTAATAAACTGTTCATTACCGGAAGTACTTTGTGCGGATAGTGTTTGAAATCTCAAAGAATGATCTACATAAAAACGCTTCCTTTTTATCCGCCCTTCTTTGCTGTCAGCAT
Source organism: Terrimonas ginsenosidimutans (assembly GCF_022012415.1). GTDB lineage: Bacteria > Bacteroidota > Bacteroidia > Chitinophagales > Chitinophagaceae > Terrimonas_A > Terrimonas_A ginsenosidimutans. The sequence goes on along the minus strand of NZ_JAKLTR010000001.1, from coordinate 484,313 downwards.
TTTTGCTTGAGCCGATCATGTAGTGGTGATCACGATTGACGGCGTTCGCCCCCGATTTTTATCTGAATTCTTCCTGGAATACACCTTGTCTCAAAAAGCTGATGAACCGGGGTGTTCACGCAAAAAGCCGGATAAGCGCGGGATCTATTACGATGAAGGGAACACCAGGAATGGTCCGCCAGGAACACGGTTTATGACTTTATAGTTAATAGTCCGATCAGACCGTTCGACCGTTGTGACCATTGCCTGTAAGCAATCCGCAACGGTCAACTTTCCGGATACAGGCATCGTTGACCGGTTAGGGCATTGATTTTGTTGACCAAGATTAAAACCAAGCTATGCGCATCAACCTTTACTTCTTTTCCTTCCGTGCTCTTTGCACGGTTTTTTTCGTTTTAGTTTTTTCTTCTGCCGTTTACAGCCAGCCCACGATTGGCTATATGGAAGTGATCCCGGCATCGGCGGGACTGACCCAGCCGATCGAACTTGCCTCTGCTCCGGGAGATGCAGCCAACCGTTTTTTTATTGTTCAGAAAACAGGTGAGATCCGGATCTGGGATAATGGGGCATTGTTAGGTACGCCGTTTCTTAACATCAATTCGCTGGTAATTGATGATGTCAGTGGCGAACAGGGTTTGCTAAGCATGGCATTTCATCCGCAATATGCGACTAATGGATTTTTCTATGTGTACTACAATGCAAATAATGGAAACATCGTGGTCAGGCGTTATCAGCGATCGGCGGGTGATCCTGATATTGCAGATCCGACCGGCGCAACTCCCTACGTAAATATCTCCAAGCCGTTTACGAATCATAATGGCGGACATCTGCAGTTCCGCGTGGAAGGTGGGGTTAACTACCTGTATTTTGCAACGGGTGATGGTGGTAGCGGGAATGATCCTTTTAATAATGCGCAGAACCCGGCCTCACAATTGGGGAAGATCCTCCGGGTAAATGTGGACGCCGGTTCCCCAACTGTAGAAACCTGGGGTAGAGGTTTGAGAAATCCATTCCGCTGGAGTTTTGACCGTACAACGGGAGATATGTGGATTGCGGACGTGGGCCAGGGTGCTCGTGAAGAGATCAATTATCTGCCGGCGGCCTCCGTTAGTCCAAATTTCGGATGGCCCTGCCGTGAAGGGCTGATCGCGAATAGCGGGGCTCCGGGTGTTGCCGATTGTGATACGGTAAATCCCGTTGCAATTAATCCGATCTACGATTACCAGATAGGCGGAGCGGGTCGATCAGTGATCGGCGGATATGTTTACAGAGGGGCTGCATTTCCCTCGCTGCAGGGCACCTATTTACTGACTGACTTTTTCTCCAACAGGCTTGTTGCAATACAGCCAAACGGCCCGGGCTGGACTGTGAACGAAGTTACACCAACTCCCGCGCTGGCCAATATTGCCTCCATCAGTGAGGATGCGGCGGGAGAGTTATATGCCGTTTCTCTTTCAGGAGGTACTGTTCACAGAGTGATCGTTCCCGTTGTGACTCCTCTCAAGCTGACAAGATTTTCAGGAACGTCTTTCTCTTCATATAATGAATTATCGTGGACAGCTGAATCGGAGGAAGGGATCATCGAGTTCATTGTTGAATACAGCAAGGATGGGACAAACTTCTCGGCTGTGGGGCAGGTCGCATCGTTTAGTGACGGAAGAACAAATCAATATTCGTATAAACATCCGGTTAATTCCCCCGGTAATGCTTATTACAGATTGCGCATAAACGAAGTTAATAACTCGCGTAGTTACTCCGCAGTGATCTCTATAAGAACTGAAAGATCCCGCGATGTGAAAGTATATCCAACGATTGTAAACAACTCCAGACTTAATGTGGTGAGCGGATCCGTGATCGACAGGGTGCGGATCTCTACCATCAGCGGGCAGGAGGTTTATAATAAATCGCTGAATGGGAATTCCGGCTTTTTCATCCTTGATCTGCCTTCGTTGAAAAAAGGATTTTATGTTGTCCTTCTTGAAGGAGAGGGAGAAAGATTTACCACTAAGATAATTATTGAATGATTAATGAAAACAGCCCATCGCCATGATATAGCGATGGGCTGTTTATCATCTGTTATTTGTCAGTTTTGTGTAAGGGCGTTCACCGTCCGCATGATCAGATCCGGCTCAAAGCCTTTTTGCATTAAATAGTCCTGTGTCTTTTTTTTCCGAACCAGGTATTGCTCATTCTTCAGGCTTGCATATTTTTCTTCTGCCAGTTTTTCCAGCAGTCTTAAATAATCTTCTTCATCGATCTGCTTCATCGCCTTTTTAATGCTGTAATCGCTTACCTGTTTTTGTTTAAGTTCGTATTTGATTTTAACGCGTCCCCATTGTTTCATTCTGAATTTTCCACCGGCAAAAGCAATGGCGAAACGCTCTTCATTCAGGTAATTGTCCTCAATAAGTGAAGCGATGATCTCATCATGATCTTTTTTCCAAATGCCCAGCTGGTACAGTTTATCCTTTACTTCGCTATGGCTTCGTTCCTGGTAAGCGCAATAGTGACGCAGCTTCTGCAGCGCCTGTTCTTTAGTGAGTTGTTTTTTATACATGAGAATAGTTTTAAGAAATCAGTAACGGGTTATGTTGTTACCTGTTCTTTTTGCTATTCTTCCAGCCTGTCGAGGCAGCCATATTCTTTTTTGAGGAAATCGTCGTAGTAGTCAGCCTGTTTGAAAAGATTCCGAAACGATTCTGCACCGTTCTCTTTATTCATATCCATGTCATACATGATACAGCTGAGGACAATGTTTTGCTTCATGCAGCTGAGCACCATTCCGGATATCTGATAATTTTCCTGCAGGAGGAATTGGTACAGCGGTTTGATCTTTGTAGGATCGGATGGCATTTGACAGAGATACGCGTCTCCGGCAACGAAAAAGTTCTCGGGATTATAGGTGATCTTGATCTTTGCAGAACCTTCTTTGACGCTCCAGTTATTGGCGCCTTCACGGGCGAGGCGGACATTCTTACCAAGATCTTTTAGTATCTCTTCTATCGTTTTTGCTGCTCCAACGGGCTCGATCTCTTTTTCAGGGATCTCGGGAAGTTTTACTTCCGTACCGCAACTGGGGCAATATTTTGTAGAGTCAATATTGGAGCTGGTTACAAGGTATCCGCAGCTGAAACAACGGGTGGATGCGAGTCCGCGATTAGGACTGTATAATTGTAAGGCTTCGCGGAGGTAGTTTACCGGGAGTGCAAAGCCCAGGTTATCGCCACCGCGAATGATGAATGAATTTACGCCGATCACCTCGCCATCATAGTTCACCAATGGACCACCGCTGTTACCCGGGTTGATCGCTGCATCTATCTGAATAAATTTCAGGCCGTCACGAATACGGTCCACTTTCGAGATCACTCCCTGTGTGGCGGTGTAGTTCAGTCCGTATGGGTGTCCGATCGCGACAACCTGGTCGCCATCTTTCATTTTTTCATAAGATCCAAGTTTTACTTCCGGAAGAAGAATATCTTTCGGCGCCTCAAGAAACGCAAGGTCATGTTTACGGTCCGTATACCAGACGCGTGACATTGACTTGTCAAAAGTTTTACCGGCAACGGTAACTTCCGCATTTTCCGCAACCACGTGATCATTTGTTACAATGATGTCAAACTCTTTCACGTAAAAGCCTGTTCCTGTACCGGTGGCGGTTGCTATTTGAATTACGGCATTCTGGTATTGTTCAATAATTTGCTGCGCGTCCATTTCGAAGTTTTTTGTTTTCTTCACAAGGTATTTCAGGCCTACTTGCTCTCCATATTAAGAAACTCCAGCTCTGTTGTAAATGTCTGGTTGAAATTAACAAGGGTATCAAACCGCAGGTTATGCGTTTTGAAATCCATATTTGGATACTTATCCCTCCATTTTTCCTGTATTGTTTTAACCTGGTCAATGATGGCCTCGTTATCAAAATGGTTATTGGCGGTATTGTAATATCCCTTCTTATTTCCGATTGCAGCAAAATATTCGCTGTAGTTCACCTGCATGTAAAGATGGAACAGTTGGGTGATCACTTTCGGCAGACTGTACGAATACTGGCAATAGGAAATGCCATATTCTGTTACCTGCGTGGCGATAAATGGATAGTTATTATCGCGATACCAGACCATGCTTTGGTTGGCCCCGTGAATGGAATCGGATACGGCTTTATAATTTTGCGGGGCAACGATTGCGAAGGTGTATTTGGATCTGAATAAGTAGGTGAAGATCTCTTCTTTGGTGCGAGCCTGTAGTTTGCGGAATTCTTCCACCATATCTCGGTTTTTTTCCACAGCGGGACGCTCGTCTTTTTTGAAATAGATGTTTGCTATTTTTTCGAGATCATACAAGAGTTTTCCCTCCGGGGTAACGAGATAGTCAATCCGGTAAACGAGAGAAAGCAGCATGTAGGCAATTCCCCCGGAGAACTTATCCGCGTCGAGGCCTGTGATGGTATCGAGTGTTTGCGCGATCCATTTCTGCATGTACTCATACTTGATCTCTTTCTCTGTGACAGGAATGGTGATCACATGTTCACTGTCCACGGTTTCGAGTGAGGAAAAATCCTGCACGAGCAGATCATCCTGTTTGTCGGCCTTTGTGGAAAGCTCTTTCAGTCCGTAATACAGTTTGCTGGGATTTGCGGCTTCGATATGGCTATCGAATCGCATGCAAAGGCGGTCATTGTCCAGGGCGAAACGGCTGTAGTATAGACTAAAGTTCATTTCGAGGAGTCGCCTCATTACTGGCACAGATGACTGGGGCATTTTGGCCAGTGTAACTTCTGCTTTCAGTGCACGGCTGTCGAATATCCCCCGGACGATCTTAGATCCCTGATAGAACTCGAAACGACCTTCGGCGCCATTTCTCTCATACACGACGTTTTTCGCATTATCATCGCGCAGGTAGTCAAAAAAAGCGTCAAGGCCTTCAGGGTATTTTTTTTCCTTGAAGAAATTATCTGCGTCGGTCCATCGGTTTACTTTCGATACGGGTTTATTATTATCCGAATAGCGGCCAAAGGGGATTTCCGATTCGGGCGCGGACGCCGGTTTCTTTTTTCCCCATCCAAAGAGTTTCTCAAACATAATCAGCACAAGATTTGGGTGCCTGAAAGATACGCGTTTACGTATGAAAATGTGCCATTTTGTTTCGTTGTCCGTTGACCATTATCTGTTGGCCGCTTATCGTGAAAAACGGGCTGGATTCTGCCTGAAAAACAGGTGAATCCCGGCGGTTTCCCTCCCTTCTTTTTAAATGCGTGAAACAGCTGGCGCTGGTTTTCCCTGTCAACGGACAATGGCCAGCAAACAACCAACAATCGGTGGACAAACTATATTTTAGATATATTAAAAATCAGTAGTTTCGCCCAAACGATTTGTACGATGAAGTTTATTGTATCATCTTCTTCTCTCTTAAAGCAGCTGCAGCATATTTCTGGTGTGATCAACGCCAACACCGTTTTACCCATCCTTGAAGATTTCCTTTTTGAGGTTGAAAAGAATAAGCTCACCGTAGTGGCTACCGATCTTGAGACGGTAATGCGTATACAACTGGATATAGAGGCGAAAGACAGTGGAAAAGTTTGTATTCCCGCGAAAATCCTGCTGGATTCTCTTAAAAATATCCCTGATCAGCCGTTGACTTTCAATATCGATAAGAATTTCGCGATTGAAATCACCAGCGATAATGGTAAGTATAAGGTTATGGGCGAAAACCCGGATAACTTTCCAAAAGAACCGGTTTCAGACGACACAACGTCTTTTACCGTGACCGCCTCCGCTCTTATTACGGCGATCAACAAAACACTGTTCGCGACAAGTACAGACGATCTTCGTCCCGCAATGACCGGTGTTTTCTTTGAATTAGATAAAAAAGGCATGCAGTGCGTTGCCACTGACGCTCATCGCCTGGTTCGTTATAAGAGAAAAGACGTCAGCTGTCCGAAATCTGACACGTTCATCGTACCACGCAAACCGCTGAATCTTTTAAAAACTGCCATTCCTGGAAATGGTGATGAATTAACGATCAGCTACAATAGCAATCACCTGTTTGTAAAACACGGTACAACTCAAATGAGCTGCCGATTGATCGACGCCAGATTCCCGGATTATAAAGTGGTGATCCCGGCAGACAATCCGTATCGTCTAACCGTAAATAAAAGTGATTTCCAGAGTGCGTTGCGCCGTGTAAGCATTTTCAGTAATAAAAGCACCAACCAGGTTGCCCTCAATATCAGTGGAAGTGAACTGCAGCTGGCAGCACAAGACGTTGACTTCAGCTTTGAAGGAACGGAACGGATGAAATGTCAGTATAATGGCGAAGATCTGATGATCGCATTTAACGCTAAATTTCTCATCGAAATGCTGAATGCAGCGGATGGAGATGAAGTAAATGTTGAATTATCCACACCAACAAAAGCCGGCCTGATCAAACCTACAGACCAGGACGAGGAAGAAGAGCTGCTGATGCTGGTTATGCCGCTGATGTTGAATCAGTAAATATTTAGCTTTGAAAATAGTCAGGGTTGACACGGATTCCTTCCGGATTGTCAACCCTTTTTTTGTACTTTACGCTAATGAAATTTGTTCCCATCCGCACATATGACAATTATGTTCCCGCTCACATTGACCTGGGCCGGTTGAAGGAAGAAGGAATAGACGGCTGGTTGAAGGATGAAAATTCTGTAACAGTAAATCCTGTTCTGACCAATGCTGTCGGTGGTATCAAATTAATGGTGCCGGCAGAAATGGCACAACAGGCAACTGATATTCTGATCCGCGAACAGGCGGCGTATATAGCCACGCTTAGCTGTCCAAACTGTGGCTCTCATAATTTTGGCTCTATCAGTATTCCTTCCAAGCCGGGATACTGGCTTGAGTCGATGATGGCTTTTTTCCTTGGAAAATCCATCCTTGGGACAGAGAAGCTTTATTTGTGTTCTAATTGCAACACTCAATTTAAAGAGCCTGTTGATGGCAAGTCTGCTGAACTTACTATTCCGGATTAACTTCGTAACTTACTGATACAATCGCTTGTCATGGATCGTATCATTGAATACTTTTCTACTCTTGAGCAAAGACCGCTGGAGCGGATGGCTATCCTGGTAGGCGGATTGCTTATTTTCTGGATAATCGAAGGAGCAATTCCTTTGCTTCCGATGCAGTATAAAAAGAATAAGCTGCGGCATGCGTCGGTAAACTTCGGTTTTACTGTTATTCATCTGATCATTCACACTCTTCTTGCGGTCCTGATCGTAAAACTATCAGACTGGTGTAATCAAACGGGGTTTGGTCTTGTATACTGGTTCAATGCCAATCTATTTTTTACGATACTGATCGGTGTGCTTGCTTTGGATTTCAGTAGCTGGCTGGTTCATTTTGTGATGCATAAAACGGCTTTGTTATGGCGGTTTCACCTGATCCATCACAGCGATAATAATGTTGATGTAACGACAGGATTGCGCCACCATCCGGGCGATAGTTTGCTACGCGGTATTTTCTTTCTGCTATTGATATTTGTCTCCGGAGCGCCAATGTTCAGTGTGATGATCTATCAAACCCTGGTTGTACTGGCTACGGCATTTACCCATGCCAATATCAGTTTACCCAAAAAGCTGGATCATACGCTCAGCTATTTTTTGATCTCTCCGAATATGCATAAGGTTCACCATCACTGGAAACAACCTTTTACTGACTCTAATTATGGCGCTGTCTTTTCTATCTGGGACCGTCTTTTTGGAACGTTTAAGATACTGGATGCCGGCAAGATCCGTTATGGTTTGGACAGGTATTATCCGAATGAAAAGGACGAGGATTTTGTTAGTTTATTAAAGAAGCCTTTCCAGAAAATGGAACCATGAGCTGTGGATGACCTGTCGGAAAACCATCAGTTTTTTCCCTTTATAAATTGTTTTTTCCTCATGGGGATAGGTTTGAACAGCCTGATATTTACATCCTGGCTGTTAAACATATTCCGGAAGTTTGTTTTTAGCCAGAAAGCTTTCAGCACAAAGGGTGAGGGATGGTCATGCTTTGTTGATGGGTGATTTTGCCTGGCTGGCAATCTCCGCCGGAGGAACCTATTACCCTCTCCTAAGACAGGCATCATGGTGGTGGAGGCGGGGGAGGGAGCCCGGCAGGGCGGGGAAGGTTATGAGGATATTTTCAAACGTAATGCTCCCCATCTAACGACCTGCCATGACCCCCCAATCAATAATACCTCCCGCGGAAAGTATCGCCCCGGATTCTACCCCTCCTTCCCGGACCCAAACGAATTACGTTCCCCTTTCTTCCCCCTCAACTATCCTCCTGTCGTTAGGAAATTCCGTCAATACTGCTCTCCGGGTCCCGAAAAATCAGTCCCGTGTCGATAATCATACATCATATTGTATACCGCAGGAGTATATCATTGCCACTTGCCTGATCATCCATCCATTTCGATCTGCTCTTGCTAGATAGTGGTTCAGCTGATGGTCGGCATCAAATAAATTGAGAATATTTACTCTCACGATAATTTTCAGCGCTTTTATCCACTTTTTTTAGAAAAGGCGCCATTTTGATTCGTTTTGGATTTTTGTTTCATATTACTTATTCTTTCTCCCTGGCAAGAATGCTTTTATACCTGGCGTGCGGGCTCCGTGGGCGAACGCTCTGCCGATCAAACTGGCCATTGAAACAAAACGCAGTTATTCTTCCTTATTTCTGATCAGAGCCCGCCTTGCTCTTTATCTGCCTCACACCAGCTCAAACCCTTCTCTATCAATACTGCTAATCCCTCCCCATTACCTACTTTTGCAACTATGAAGATCATTGCGATGATTCCGGCCCGCTATGCCGCAAGCCGGTTCCCTGCCAAGCTCATGCAACAGTTAGGTGATAAATCCGTCATCCGACATACCTATGACGGCAGCGTTGCTACCGGACTTTTTGATGAGGTGGTCGTGGTAACAGATAGCGACATCATTTTTGACGAAGTCACCTCCCATGGAGGCAAAGCCATAATGAGTAAAAAGACGCATGAAAGTGGCAGCGACCGGATCGCTGAAGCAATCCAGGATATGGATGTAGACGTGGTTGTCAATGTTCAGGGAGATGAGCCATTTGTAAAAAGAGAACCGCTTGAAAAACTTGTCCGCCTTTTTGATGACCCCACTGTTAAAGTTGGTTCTCTGATGAGACGAATGAGTGGCATCAATGACGTTAATAGTCCCAGCCAGGTAAAAGTGGTGGTTAATAAAAAAATGGATGCGCTGTATTTTAGCAGAAGTCCACTCCCATTCAGAGCCAATACAGTCATCGAAGCTCCTTATTTCCTGCATATCGGAGTTTATGCGTTCCGCAAGCAAACGCTGCTCGATTTTACTAACTGGCCGGCCGGTGTTCTTGAAAAAGAGGAAAAACTTGAGCAGCTCAGATATCTGGAGAACGGAGTGAGTATTCGGATGGCAGAAGTTACCTTTCAAAATGTTGCGATCGATACACCCGAAGATCTGGAAGTGGCAAAAAAGCTGCTTGGCTAAAATCTGTTCAATTCGAACAGCATCAGTTGATATAACTTATAAAACGTAATACTTACATGCGGCCAGTAAAGCAAGTGTATCAGTTTGTCGTTTATTCTTTACGTACAAAGTTGACACGGGTGCAATACATCATGCTCGTGGCAACACTCACCGGCTTGTTTTCAGGGCTTGCTGCGGTTCTTTTGAAAACACTTGTGCATTATCTGCAGGATTGGATCAAGCATATTGATGTAAGCCGGTTTTCCTATCTGCTGTTTCCTGTAATTGGTTTACTTCTGACAGTTTTGGTGATAAAACTGTTCTTTCATTCACATATAGAAAAAGGTATAGCAATGGTCTTGCGGTCTATCGCAAGAAAATCTTCTTTCATTCCATTAAAACATACGTATCTGCATATTGTCACGAGCTCATTGACCGTAGGGCTTGGGGGTTCAGCAGGTCTTGAAGCTCCCATCGTGGCAACCGGTTCCGCTATCGGATCAAACACGGCCAGGATCAGCGATCTCAATTACCGTGAGCGGTCTTTACTCATAGGTTGCGGCGCGGCTGCCGGGATCGCTGCGGTATTCAATGCGCCGATCGCTGGTGTTATTTTCGCCATCGAAGTATTGTTAACAGAAGCAATTGTTGTTAGTTATTTTATCCCACTAATCATTTCATCTGTTGTTGGCGCGCTATGTTCAAAGATCATTTTACAGGAATCTTTCCTTTTTAATTTCGTTCTGAAATCTACATTTGACTATCGCAATGTGCCTTTCTATGTATTGCTGGGGGTTCTTGCAGGATTCGTTTCAAGATATTACGCCCGCACTTTTAAAGGAACGGAAACCCGGTTGCATCACTGGAAACTCAATGCCTATGGAAAAGCAATCATTGGCGGCACGATGCTTATGGCCCTGTACTTTATCTTCCCTCCGCTTTTTGGCGAAGGATATGAAAGCATTACTTCTCTCGCTAATGGTACGCCCGGAGAGATCAATGATAATACCGCAGTCTTTTCCCTGCTGAACGAAGACTGGTCTTTAGTGATCTTCACCGGTTTGATCGTTCTATTAAAACCACTTTCCGCCGCGATCACGATCGGAAGTGGTGGTAATGGCGGCAACTTCGCGCCTTCTCTTTTTACTGGTTCCTATCTTGGATTCTTCTTTTCGAAATTACTCAACATTACAGGCTGGGTAAAAATTCCTGAAGGAAACTTTAGCCTCGTTGGAATGGCTGGCGTGCTCAGTGGCGTTATGTATTGTCCGCTTTCAGCAATATTCCTTATTGCTGAAATAACTAACGGATATGAGCTCTTCATTCCGCTGATGATCGTATCAGCCATCTCATTTTTCATTGTGAAAAGCTATGATCCTTATTCAATGGAAACGCGACAGCTTGCAAAAGAAGGGCAGATCTTCACACACAAGAAGGAAAAAAATATTCTTACGTCGATCCAGCTGACGGACATGTTGCAGGATCGATATGATAACATCAGCATAGATCAGAACCTGCGCGCTCTTGTGGATATCATCAAGAAAAGCGAGCGTAATATTTTCGCAGTACATGATCAGAAAGGAAAATTTGCTGGAATTATCGAATTGAATGATATCAAGCAACTATTGTTTCAACCAGAACTTTTTGACAAAACGCCTCTCCGGAAATTGGTAAAGAAACCTGCTGATACAATCGGTGAAGACCAGGATATGCACATAGTAATGGAGAAGTTTGACATTACGCAAAGCTGGTATTTACCTGTTCTTGATAAAGAAAGAAATTTTCTTGGCTTCATTTCCAAAAGCAAGCTTTTCAGCAAGTATCGGGAGATCCTCGACTCGCAGGGAGATCTTTATGATGCCGAGCATTAACATTAAACAATCTTACGCCTTTTCTTTTAACTCTGCGAAATGAAAACGATATGCCTTTCGGGCAGTTCGTAAGGGGTCCTGGATTTCATCAGAATATACTTTTATAAAACAAGCTCCAAAGTACAGGATAAAAGAAGAATAAAATACAAACAAAAGGATCAGGACAATCGAAGCGGATGTCCCGTAGATATTGTCAAGATTACTATTGCGCATCAGCGCAGCAAGTATATTTTTCCCAATGGAGAAAAGTACACCTGTGATCACACCGCCCACCATGGAAACTTTCCAGGAGGGATGTGCATTGGCGAGATATCGGAACAAGATCGTAAACCATATAGACACAACCACAGCTCCCAACAGATCGTTTAAAATACCAGAAAAATATTGCCCTCCGCCCGGCCAGATCCGCGTCATATATTTCCCTGCAAAAACCTCGAAGCTATCTATCACTATACTTGCCATAAAAAATATTCCTGCAAGTATGATTGCTGCAAATGATCTCGCTCGATTCTTCAGTCCGAAAAAAATTCCCGGCTTCTCTTTTATTCTTACCTGCCATATATCGTTAAGAGTGTTTTTCACAACAACAAAAAGTGTTGTAGCAACAAACAGTAAGAAAACAAAAAGAATGACCGAGATGTACCAATTAGTGATCAGCATTCTGAATCCGCGGGTTGTTTGCCTGATCTGCTCCGCACCTGCCTGACCCAGTGTGGAAGACATTACCTCCATTAACTGTGAACCTACCATTTTTCGGCTTAGGAAAAGGCTGAACACCTGGAAGAGAATGATCAATATGGGAGGCAATGCAAATGTGGTAAAGAATGCCGTCGCCCCCGCCATACGCAATGGATCATTTCTTTTCAATTCCCGGAAAGAACGGGGGAAAAGACCAAGAAAGGACAATATTCGGTTGTGTTTTGTTTCCATGCTCGTATAAGATCAACTAATTATATAAAAAAGCCTGCCAATAATGGCAGGCCGTATACAAACACAATGAAAAAAAGCCCTATATCCAGTAACCTGGTACCCAGACGTAGCCCTTCCGGGAATGACGCCAGTACCCATCCATCCAAACGCTTCGATGACGGTGTGGGCGGGCCCAATATCCCGAAACAGCTACATATCTTCCCGACCGCCAGCGCCATTGCGGGCTAACCCAAACTGCGGACCTGAATGGTGCCGGGCCAGCCGGCCGCAGAACTACATTCCCCGGGAAATCCAACCTTACTCTCACATGCTGTGCATCCGCATAAAAAACGATCCCTACAGCAAGCATCATTAAAAGGAATATCTTCTTCATAAAAGACCTTTTCCTTTTGACCGAAGATGTTCCTGATGGTTTAGCCGGGTTTTTGCTTTAAGATTTTTTTTGTATTTCCGTGTCAACATCCAATTTCCACATCTTTTCATAACTTTCTCGAATGAGCGTAAAATTGAACCCTGAAAAATATCTCCGCTATCTGTATCTACCGGCCTTATTCGGAACGGAAAGAACGAAAGAGATCCTTTCTGTTAATCCTACTATCATACCCCAACGGGCAGAGGCACAGGAAGTCATTGTTTGTGTATATAACTACGACGCAGATCATATTGAAGAGAAAAAACTCTCCTGCGTGCAGGATGCTTTCAAATACAAAGACAGCAACCGGATCACCTGGATAAATGTTGATGGTCTGAGAAAAGCTGATGTGGAAGCAATGTCAAATCAATTCGGCATACACCCGTTGCTGATCGAAGATATTCTTAGCATCAATCAACGCCCTAAAATGGACGAAGTAGAAGGGGTTCTTTTCTGTTTGTTAAACATGCTCTATTACAATGATGAAAAACAAACCGTAGAACAGGAACAGATCAGTATTGTACTGGGAAAAAATTATGTGCTAAGTTTCCAGGAAGATGCAAACAGAGATGTTTTCAATCCTTTACGCGACCGGTTGAAAATGGCAAACAGCAAAGCCCGTCAGCGAACGGCTGATTATCTCTGCTATACAATGCTGGATCTGATCGTAGATAATTACTACATCGTAATGGAAAAACTTGGAGAGCGAATTGAATCACTGGAGGAAGAGGTGATCCGTAAAAGCGATAAACGCTCCCTTGCAAAGATCAACCAGCTCCGAAAAGAACTTATCGTTCTTAAAAGAAACACTGTTCCCGTTCGTGATCTTATAGGAAATATCATACGTAGCGAGAGCGATCTTCTCGACGACAGGAATACCAAATACTACAAAGATATTTATGATCACATCGTTCAGGCGATCGATCTCGGCGAGAACTATCGTGATATAATGGTCAGTATGCAGGACCTCTATGTTAGTAATGTAAATCTCCGGCTGAACGAAGTGATGAAGGTAATGGCGATCGTAACCTGTCTTCTCGCCCCTGCTACAGTTATAGGTGGTATATTCGGAATGAATTTCGATGACATACCCTACCTGCATAATACCTACGGCTTCTGGATCGCTGTTGGCCTCATGCTGTTTATTCCTGTATGGATGATCTGGATGTTCCGCAAGAAAGGTTGGTTCTAAGCTAAGGTTAGAAGAAGATTAATGAGGCAGAGGTTTTTATTGCTGGTGCATTTTTTCCTGCAAAAGCATAGTGGTAATAAATATAAACCCTAAAGAGGCTTCTTTATCAGTAACCTCTTTTAACTCTTGGACTTGTAGACGGGAACCGTACTGCATGGTTCTCCATACATGATACTTTTCACTACCGGGCGAAGACGTTTGGTTATTTCCATGTATACGAATTCTCCGATAGGTGTATCGCCGCATCCTTTTACGACGATCCTTTTTCCCTGGTATTCTTCAGGATTTATAGCAGCAATATTTTTCAGGAAGAGTTCGCGGTTAAGCTGAGTCACATCTCCAACCACTATTTCTGCGGCGACGGGCTCAAGATATACTGCCACAAGCATGTATGCCCAAACGGGTATGATGGCGTCTGCCGTACAGGTCAGGGCAACATTCTTACCGCGGAATTGTTCCCAATCGAGGTTCTTTAATGCTTCACGGAAATCCTTTTCCTTGAGTATGAGACCCATAAAGAGATATTCCTTTAGGTCAAATACCTTGGTCTCACCTTGAGGTAAGAAACTGGCCGGGTCGAGTGTGATCAATCCGCTTTCTGCTACTTTATTTATGATCGGCTGTTCCATTTCCAGTGATTTAATTACAAAGATAACACCTGGTCACCGGGTTTGTTTAAAACAAAAGGGCCTTGTCGAATGACAAGGCCCTTTTCTACTATTTATCGCTTTTATCAGAAGAACTTAGCGCGATTATCCTTGATATTGGCAGCTTGCATCAGTGCTTGCTGGTAGTAGCCAGCACCTCTCATTTTAGCCTGCTCATAGCGTTGCTTACGCTGTTCAGCAACATTCGCATCAGCCACCGCGGTAGCAGATACGTTATCAACACGAAGAACATAAACTCCATTGTTACCAGGAATAGCCTGTGTAACTACCTTGCCTTTGTTTGCAGGGTTAAATGCTGCTCCCAACACTTTCGGCTCTGAGCTTACCAGTGGTGAAGGCGGCATACCTGAAATACGGATACTGTCAGCTCTTTCAATTGGTTGGTTGCCCATGGCAGCTGCCGCAGCTTCGAGTGTGGTGATGTTACCGATCTTTTTAGTGATCTCTTCCGCTTTCTTTTGATTACGGAGCAAAGGTTCAACCATCATACGTGATTTGGCAACTGACTGTGTACCTTTCTCATTTACTTCAGTAACCAGTGCTACAACATAATTGTCACCAACTTTGATCGGATCCAGAACATCGCCCAGATCTGCATCATAGATAGCTTTTACAAATGTTCTTGAAGAACCAAGACCCATTACCTGCGAAGCAGTTGGGGTGATATCCTGGGCAAACGCTTTGTTGATACCTTTTGCCTGGAGTTTTTCTGCATTGGCATCAAATGCTTTTTTGTCGCGGCTTGAGCTTGCAAATTGTGAAGCTGCGTTGTTTGCACTTCCGTCTGTTTCGTTGCTGGCTTCGATAGGAACTCCGAGATAAGCAATTTTATAAGCAGTTGAAGCACCTTTTGCAGAAAGGATCTCTATGTAGTGATAACCGAATACAGTTTTTACTATTCCTTTTGAACCAACCGGGTTACCGAAAATGAATTCGTTAAAGGCTACATCCAATGGTGGGCCTGAAACCATGTTCTCATATTTACCACCAGTTTGTTTGCTGCCCGGATCTTCGGAAAGCTGTGCAACAAGCGAATCGAAATTAGAACCTGTATTAATTGCAGTGCGGATACTGTCGATGATCTTCTTTGCAGAAGCCGAATCTCTTACAGGTGTCAATGCGCCAGTCTGAGGATCCTGTTGCGCTGTGGCAATAAGGATGTGACGTACCGTTACAGAATCAGGTTGTGTTCTTGCACCGAGGAGTTTCGCGATTGAATAGTTTCCACCATCAATGTAAGGTCCGTAAGTTGTACCAACCGGAACACGGATGATAGAATCTTTAGAAGGAACCTGGATCTTCTCGCCTTTGATATAACCATTGTAGAATGTTTCAACACCCTGCGCTTCCAGGTAATCCTGCATATTAGAAGCACTGTCAAAACCAGGTTTCAGCTGCATTAATCTTTCATGTGCAGCAGAGCTGTCAGTACCAGTTGGTAGTGCACTGAAAGACACATAAGAGATAGCGCGGCTTTCTTCCTGTTTAAACTGTTCTTTATGTTTGCTGATATAGTCCTGGACTTCCTTATCGGTTACTTTTACAACACTGTCAGGAATGCTGCTGTATGCCTGTCTCACCAGGGAGATATTTGCGATCTGGCTATTTTCAGCATTTTGCTTTTCGATAAACCATTTTGGGAAATTCGTTGTGTTAAGCAGCAAAGAGTTATACTTATCGTTGATCCGGATCAGTTCCAGATAGTTCAGGAAAGTATTGAATTGTGCTTTCTGCTCTTTGGGAGTTGTTTTCGCTTTCAGCATCTGATCGATGTCCTGTTTAGCTTTTTGTGCATTATATACTCCTGTGTTTGGATCAGAGAACATTCTTTTAAGATCTTCAGGTGGATTTGCACCATATAATATATCACCTAATTCTTTCTTACCGATCTGCATACCCAATTTATCAGCTTCACTTTCCAGGATGATCTTTCCTACTTCCTGGCTCCACACCTGCTCAAGGGCAGTCTGGCGGGCCATATCTGCAGGATAACCCTGTTGCCTGTTGGCATCTTCCTGTTGTTTAACTCTTGGTTCAATTGAATTGTAGTCGATTTCTTTGCCATCTACTTTACCAACAACGGTGGTGTTACCGCCGCGGAAAAGACTTCCTCCATTCTCAAAGGCTAGCATTACGACAAAAATGATAAGCGCGAGGGCGATGATAACCGCCATTAGTTTTGCATACTTGTCCTGTATGTTCTGAATTACTGACATATTAATATGTAAGGTTAAAAAAACGGATGGCAAAAATAGGGGAATTATGCTTATGAACAAATTGTGGAAAACCGCCTAAAACTCAAGTTTTTCAAGGCTTTTGGAGGATTCGCCTACCTTAAATTCGGCGCTTAAAAGTGACTTGTCAAACTGTCTGTTCGCAACATATTTCCGAAGCTTCCAGCCAAAAATTAGATTTCCAGAACGATTCCTGACAGATACTATCCTGACCACAACAAAACCCCTTCATTTTGCTTGATTAAGGCTCAAGTAAAGGAAATATGGCCGGAATTAATAGCCCTTGCGGGAATTTGCAGCTTTTTCCGGACAGAAAGCCGATAACGTATATCAAAAGATAAGTATGTCAAGGCTCCTGGCTATTCAATAAAAGCTCTGAAACAGGCTATTATTAGTAAAAATCCTGATCCGAAAACGGGTTTTTACCCACAATAACCTGTGAATATCCTTTGTCGGATGTTAATAATCCAATGTGAAACGTTAGTATGAAATGGAACTTTAAGGATAGAAGTTGTTGATCACCCTCGGGGTACTACCAGGCCGGTCCGTAATTCATCATTTGTTCGACCTTAATCCACACATATCCACCTCCGCTTATCCGGTCTATTTTTCCAGAACTGTTTTCAACAAACATGTGGATAGCATAGCTACAATACAGTAAACTCGCTAAAACATTATGTGGATTTCTCTGTTTTTAATGTGGATTACGATGAATGACTAATTTCGCAGGAGGACGTTATCCACTAATTCACAGCCCTAATAATAATAAACTCTTTTTTATAAAATATTATATTATTAATATTAGAACTAGAGGGGGGCTAAAAAAAAATTGATTTGAAAAATCGGGAAAGCTGAAGGAATATTGCTCCCCCAATCAATCAGGCAGTCAAAAAAATCGGGTTATGGACACAGCAACAATCGCGGCGGCAAAACAAAAAGTTCAACAAAGAGGTTTCCTCGACATCGATCTGGATCCGACACTTGATCTTTTCGCGGAGATCGAAAGGTTGAAGAAGGAAAAGAATGCCGTTGTGTTGGCACACTACTACCAGGAGCCAGACATCCAGGACGTAGCGGACTACATCGGGGACAGTCTTGGTTTGGCTCAACAAGCTGAAAAGACTACTGCGGATATGATCGTTTTCGCCGGAGTACACTTCATGGCAGAGACTGCCAAGATCCTTAACCCAACGAAAAAGGTTGTCATTCCCGACCTGATGGCTGGTTGTTCCCTCAGTGATAGCTGTCCTCCTCCCTTATTCAAGCGATTCAAAGAAGAGCATCCGGATCATATCGTTGTCAGTTACATCAACTGCAGTGCAGGTATCAAGGCGCTGAGCGATGTGATTGTGACGAGCAGTAATGCCAGGGTCATTGTGGATAGCTTTCCGAAAGATCAGAAGATCATTTTCGCACCCGATAAGAACCTTGGTGGCTATATCAACAAAGTGACCGGCAGGGATATGCTATTGTGGAACGGTGCCTGCATGGTTCATGAGATCTTTAGCCTGGAGAAGATCACCAAGCTTAAGCAACGACATCCAAACGCTAAGTTTATTGCTCACCCTGAATGTGAGGAACCCGTACTTCGCATTGCAGACTATATAGGCTCCACTACGGGTCTCCTGAAGTTTACACAGACAGATCCTGCTAATGAGTTTATTGTGGCAACAGAGACCGGTATTCTGCATCAGATGATGAAATCATCACCTGGTAAGACTTTCATTCCAGCACCACCAACTAATAGTTGTGCCTGCAATGATTGTCCGCATATGAAGTTGAATTCATTGGAGAAGCTGTACCTGTGTATGGAGTATGAAACTCCGGACATTAATATGGATGAGGAGCTGCGTCTTGCTGCTAAGAAGCCCATCGATCGCATGCTCGAGATCAGCGCTAAAGCTGGTTTGTAGTTATAGAAGCATTTTTATAAGTAAAAGATGACCGGATCTCTCTGAAGAGGATCCGGTTATTTTTTACTGAAGGATCATTAGTTTATCTTATTCAATCTTTCAATTGCCTGTTCCAGGGTTTCTTCCTTTTTCGCGAAACAGAATCTGATGACTTTATTGTCTGTTCCTGATCTATAGAATGCGGACACAGGAATGGTAGCGACACCATATTCTTTGGTAATTCTGACAGCAAAATCTTTGTCGCTTTCATCACTTATTCTTTCATACCTGGCGCATATGAAGTAGCTGCCTTTACTGTCGAGGAGGTCAAACCTGGTTGAGCTCATCAGGTTGATAAAATAGTCTCTTTTCTTTTGAAGGAAAGTTCCGAGGCTTGTATATGCTTCAGTATTTTCAAGAAATTGCGCAAGTGCAACCTGTGAGGGTGTATGGCAGGAGAAACAATTGAACTGATGAAGTTTTCTGAATTCTTTCATCAATAATGGTGAGGAGACAATATAGCCCAGTTTCCAACCCGTGCAATGATATACTTTACCGAACGAGAAGCAGACAAAGCTTCTTTCCAGGAGGTCGGGATACCTTAGTATGCTGCAGTGTTTAGAATTATCGAATATCAGATGTTCATACACTTCATCACTGAGAATATAGATGCCTGTATTTGAGACAATCTTTCTCAACCGTTGAATATCGTTGTCGGATATAATAGCCCCCGTAGGATTGTGAGGCGTATTTAACATGATCATCTTCGTTTTTGAAGTGATCTTTTTTTCAACTTCATCCCAGTCTATTTTGTATTCCGGAAATTGAAGGTTGACCAGTACCGGCGTTGCGCCGTTCGCCACAACATTTGGGATATAGCTGTCATAAGCTGGTTCGAATATGATCACTTCATCGCCCGGACGAAGGATCGTCGTAAGAGCTGTATATATAGCATAGGTTCCTCCCGGCGTGATCGTGATTTGAGAATCGGGGTCAACAGCTGTTGAATACAGCGAAGCAATTTTCTCAGAGAGGATATTTCGCAACGGTGTATATCCCTGCATTGGCGCGTACTGGTTGAACCCTGCCTTCATTGCTTTTTCTACAAGACCAATCAATTCCTGGTTCATGGGGAAATCGGGAAATCCCTGGCCAAGATTAACCGCATTATGTTCACTTGCAAGCGCACTCATCACTGTGAAAATACTGGTTCCGGTATCTGGTAGTTTGGATATGAATGTTGACACGTTTTCTCTTTTATAGTTATTTTTTCTTCGCTTTTGGTTTACCTTTTACCAGATCATAAGACCAATCGATCCATTGTTTCAATGTAGCCATTGCTACGGATCCATCTACTATGATCGTATTCCAGTGCTTCTTATTCATATGGTATCCGGGAAGGACACAAGGGTATTCTTCGCGGAGTTCCAAAGCTGTATCCGGATCACATTTTACATTGAACTGAAGCGGGTTGCTTTCAAGGCCTACCAGTAGAAATACTTTGCCGTTGATCTTATAAACCAGTGTATCAGGACCGAAGGGAAGTGTTTCTTCTGCTCCAGGTTTGGAGAGGCAGTATTCCTGCAGGGTTTCTATATTCATACTAATCGGTTATTACTGCGGTTGCTTCGATCTCTATCAGGTATGCTGGTTCTATAAGCCCTTTCACTTCTATCATGGATGTGCACGGTTTTATGTCAGCAAAGACTTCGCCATGTGCTCTTCCATATTCCTGCCAGCGGGTAATGTCTGTGACAAACATTCTTGTTCTGACCACGTCTTTGAGCGAAGCCCCTGTTTGCACTAATACCTTTTCTATTTTCTGAAGTATAAACCTGGTTTGTTCATATGCGTCATTTCCTCCGACCAGTTGATTATTTTCGTTCACTGCTACTGTTCCTGTTATCTCAACTGTATTTCCTGTTCTAACTGCCCGGCTGTAGCCGACGATATCTTCCCATTTTGCACCTGATGAATAGTTTGTTCTTTTCATTATAGTGTTTTGATGATCTAAGATCTTCGTTATTGTTTGATCTCGATGTTATTTGATTTAATTGAAACTTCCCCCATCATTTTGAGAAATACCTGTACAGTTGTAGCAACGTCTTTCTGACAGTAGTTTACGATCCGGTCTATATTTTTTTCTTTCCAGTATACTTCTCCGACCATGCTTCCATCGATGTCATCTTTCGGTGTAGGGACGGACAAGGCCGTAGCGAGCAGGTTTAGTGAGGTATAGTTTTTAAAATCTCCAAACTTCCAGAGTTCCATAGTATCCAGAAAATTTACCTCCCAGGGTTTTTTCCCGCTTGAGTTAAGAATTGTTGGAATGGGGAGACCATTGATGATCATCCTGCGGCACATATAAGGAAAGTCGAACTCTTTTCCGTTATGTGCACACAGGTATTTTGTTTCATTGCCCGCCCATTTTCGAAGCATCTCCGAGAAATCGTGCAACAGCACCTGTTCACTATCGCCGGCAAATGATTTCAATAGCAGTTTCCTTTCGTTTCCTGTTCCCTGTATAACTCCACAGCTGATGCAGATGATCTTTCCGAACTCTGCATATATACCTGCGCGTTCATAGATGCTTTCTATTGTTTCATCTTCCCGGTTTCGGAGAAGGATCTCGGCTTTTTTGCCCCAAAGTTCTTTCCATTCAGTTGCCAGCTGTTCATAGCCCGGATATTGGGGAACGGTTTCTATATCGACGAACAGGATATTATGTAATGGATAAGGAGACATATAAAAGTTTGTGCTATAAAAATAAAAAAACCTTGCGTTAACAAGGTTGTGTAAAAACAAGATTTTGACGTTTTATTCTCCTTCGATCAGGCCCAAATGATTTCCGAACGGGTCCTCGACAATTCCGACATTGATGTTTCCACCAACATTTGTCTTGTCCTGAACCAGTTTCGCGCCTATTGAAAGGAGATGTTCAATTTCTTTCGATACATCATCCACATCCCAGTACGAAACGGTATGGTTACCCTGTTCAACATTGCTCATATCAGGGTCGAGGCCAAGTTCGAACCCATTTATGTCAAACCCGACATAGAATATCTCCGAAAAGTAGGGATTTATTCCGGTAGCTTTTGTATACCATTGTTTAGCTCCTTCGAGGTCTTTTACATGGTAGATAACTGTTCTGAGTTTTTTGAACATAGATTTTTTTATAAAAAACGATCGCCTTTGTTTCTTTTGATCTCTGCCACATATTCCTTGATCTCCTGTTCTTTATCTTTCTGACAGATCAGGAGGACATCTTTTGTGTCAACCACGATGTAGCCTTCAAGACCCTGGAGCAAGACAAGTTTGTTATCCGGAACATGTACCATAGTATTCTTTGTGTCGTATACCATTACATAGTTGCCTACAACTGCATTTTGGAAATAGTCTTTTTCCATGTTTTCCCAGGCACTGTTCCAGGTACCGAGATCACTCCATTCAAATGACGCAGGGATAACGTATACATTGTCTGCTTTTTCCATAATGCCGAAATCTATGGAAATGTTGGTACACTGCGGATATATCCGATCGATAGCTTCTTTCTCTTCCGGAGTATTGAACTTGCTTTCTTCAGCATGAAATACTTCATACATTTCAGGAAGGAATTTTTCAAACGAATCAATGATCGTTTTTACTTTCCAGGTAAAGATGCCGGCATTCCACAGGAAATCTCCGCTGGACAGGAAGGTCTTGGCAAGTTCCAGGTTAGGTTTTTCTGTAAAGGTTTTCACCTTGTAAACACCTGGGGTAACTTCCGGTGCGTCATGCTGGATATAGCCATATCCGGTGTTCGGGTATGTTGGTTTGATACCGATAGTTACAAGTGCGTTGATGTTATCCACGAAATCGAGCGCTTTGGTAGCGGTTGCCACGAATGCATTAATGTCAAGAACAAGATGATCTGCAGGTGCTACCATCATCAGCGCCTTCGGATCTTTTTGTGCGATCTTAAAGGAAATATATGCAACGCAAGGTGCTGTATTTTTCCGGGATGGTTCGGCAACGATGTTTTCATGGGGAATTGTTTCGAGCTGTTGTTTTACCAGATCCACATATTCGGCGGATGTCACAACATATATATTCTCTTCGGGCACGAGATGTTTGTAGCGGTCGAACGTTTGCTGAATCAGTGTCTTACCGGTGCCCAGAATGTCCAGGAATTGTTTTGGATAATTGGTTCTGCTCATTGGCCAGAATCGGCTGCCGATTCCGCCGGCCATGATTGCAACGTAGTGATGTTTGTTCATAGTGAATGTGAAGTAAAATCAGGATTTGGTTAAATGATGCCTTCTTTTATAAGGTCGTGTAAATGTATAATGCCAAGATAGGCTCCGTTTTCGATTACTGCCAGTTGTGTAATCTCATTTTTTCGCAATATATCAAGTGCCTGGACCGCGAGTTCGCCCGGTGCGATCGTTTTTGGAGCTTTTGTCATAATATCGGCCGCTTTTATTTTGTCGTCAAACCTGATATTATTGCGAAGCATTCTCCTAAGGTCGCCGTCCGTAATTATTCCGAGGAGATGCTGTTTGCCGTCTACCACCGCTGTAACTCCCAGTCGTTTTTGCGTCATTTCCATGATCACTTCCTGCAGGGGCTGATCAGGCTTGACCATGGGTTTTTCGTTTGATGGATAAAGATCTGATACCCGTAGGTATAGTTTTTTACCAAGAGTTCCACCTGGGTGGAATTTTGCAAAATCTTCTGAACGAAAGCCTTTTAACTCCATCAGGCAGACAGCGAGAACGTCTCCCATTACGAGCTGTGCCGTTGTGCTGGATGTTGGGGCCAGGTTGTTCGGGCATGCTTCCTGGCTGACGGTTGTGTCAAGTATTATCTGTGCCTGTTTAGCCAGAAAAGATTGGATATTGCCTACCATAGCTATGATAGTGTTTCCAAAGTTTCTGAGCAGGGGAATAAGCAATTTTATTTCCGGACTTTCTCCACTTTTGCTTATAACAATAACGATATCATCCTGTTGTACGATCCCTAGGTCACCATGGATGGCGTCTGCCGCGTGCATGAAGATAGATGGCGTCCCGGTCGAATTGAAAGTTGCCACGATCTTTTGTGCAATTACAGCGCTCTTTCCAATGCCACTTATCACAATGCGCCCTTTACAACCAGCAATGGCCGAAACAGCTTTTTCAAAGTCTTCATTGATGTGAGACCGGAGATCTGCTATTGCCTGGGCTTCCAGGCCAATCGTTTGCAGCGCGATCTGTTTAACGGAAACAGCCATAAGAAATTGTTCGCCAATGATGAATGCCCGGCAAAATTAGAGCTTTTCAGGGCAAATTACCGTTAACCATTCATTTCCCCGAATTTTAACGATTAGGGCTATGTTAAACGGTACACGAGTTGTAAATTCGCAGTCCTCTTGAGCGGGGTTAAGATCTGTGTCGAAAATTGCTCCCTGGCCGTGGTGGCCGGACTAGTTTTTATACCAACAGCCGATCATCTTCCCGGCTTTTTGCAAGAGAAACCTTATTCTGTTTAGTGGATTGATGCTTGCATAACCAAGGCTGTGAATTGCAGGTTTGGGTGAAAAAAAGTATCTTATAATGGGTTAAGATCCCGGTGTTTTTCCGGGTGTAATAATTGAGAGCAAATGGGAACAACAACTGCTAAGAAAGCAACTTCAAAAAAACAATCGAAAGAGGAAAGTCAACCGAAGCAACGCTTCGACCTGCACAAGGCATTACAGGAACATTTCGGGTTCAATAAATTCAAAGGCACACAAGAGAAGGTTATTGAGTCTCTGCTGGCCGGGCACGATACATTTGTTATCATGCCGACGGGCGGAGGAAAGAGCCTGTGTTATCAGTTACCAGCAATGGTGATGGAAGGGGTAGCAATAATCGTTTCCCCATTGATCGCGCTGATGAAGAATCAGGTGGATCTGGTTCGTGGCTACAGCAGTAATGATGAGGTTGCGCACTTTTTGAACTCTACTCTTACTAAAAAGGAAATAAAAGAAGTTCATGACGACCTGCTGAGTGGAAAGACCAAGATGTTATACGTCGCTCCGGAAACGTTGACAAAGCAGGAGAACCTGGAATTTTTCTCTGATCTTAAGCTTTCTTTTTTTGCTGTGGACGAGGCGCATTGTATTTCTGAATGGGGACATGATTTCCGTCCGGAGTATCGCCGCCTTCGTGAAATGATGACGCAGATCAACCCGGATATTCCGGTTATCGCGCTTACTGCCACAGCAACACCAAAGGTGCAAAGTGATATTATCAAGAACCTGGATCTTCAAAATACAAATGTCTTCATCTCATCCTTCAACAGACCAAATCTGTATTATGAGATACAACCGAAGATCAAGAAGTCACAGACCGATGAGAATATCGTTCGATTCATCAAAAGCATGAAATCGAAGAGTGGTATCATCTATACATTGAATAGAAAAACAACAGAGGAACTGGCCGCTATCCTTGTTGCGAATGGAGTGAAAGCAGTTGCGTATCACGCAGGACTCGATAGTAAAGTTCGTGCGGACCGTCAGGACCAGTTCCTGAATGAAGATGTTCAGGTTATCTGCGCAACTATTGCTTTTGGAATGGGGATCGATAAGCCCGATATCCGTTTCGTAATTCACTATAATATTCCAAAGTCTATCGAGAATTATTACCAGGAAACTGGTCGTGCCGGTCGCGACGGAATGGAGGGAAGATGTATTCTCTATTATTCTCATAAGGATGTAAGCAAGCTTGAGCATTTGATGCGCGACAAGCCGCTTAGCGAGAGAGAAGTGGGTGCGCAGCTGATCAATGAAACTGTTGCATATGCAGAGAGTGGTGTTTGTCGTCGTAAGGTGCTGATGAGTTATTTCGGCGAGGAATTCACTACTGAAAATTGTGGGCAATGCGATAACTGCAAACATCCGAAAGAGAGAGTGGAGGCGAAGGATGAAGCAGTGATCGTATTAAAAGCGCTAAAGCAGTTGGATGAGCGTTTTGCTACAGAGTATGTTGTTCAGATCATTACCGGAAAACTGACCCCACAGATCAAAATGTTCCGTCACGAAGGAATTACTGCTTTTGCCAGCGGTAATCAGAGAGAACCGCATTTCTGGAATTCTTTGATCAGACAAATGCTCCTGGAAGGTTTGCTCTCTAAAGATATCGAGGAGTATGGCGTACTGAAATTTACAAAGAAAGGAGAGGCATTCCTGAAGAAGCCAAAGACCTTTGAGATTGTATTGAATAATTTGTACGAAGAGGCAAATGCGGATGATGAAGAAACTGCAGAAGCCAGCTCTGGTGCAGCTACTGATGAGAAGTTGTTTGAAATGCTTAAGGAATTAAGGCAGAGAGAAGCGAAGAAGAAGAATCTTCCTCCTTTTGTGATCTTCCTGGAGAGTTCATTGCAGGATATGGCCACTCTTTATCCGACTAACGTAGCTGATCTGGATAAATGTCAGGGAGTGAGTAAAGGAAAGGCTATCCGGTATGGTAAACCATTCGTGGAAATGGTTGCAAAGTATGTTGAGGAGAATAATATTGAGAAGCCCGATGATTTTGTGATGAAAAGTGTGGTGAATAAGAGTGGTAACAAGGTATATATTATACAGAACACTGATAAGAAGGTTTCCCTGGAGACTATTGCAAAGAACAAGGGTTGGAGAATTGATGAGATGCTGGAAGAGATGGAAACCATCGCAGCGAGTGGTACAAAGTTGAACCTTGATTACGCTATTGATGAAATGCTCGATGAGGATGAACAGGATGAGATCATTGATTATTTCAAAGGCTGTGATACTTCTTCATTGCAGGTGGCGCAAGAAGAATTATCTGATCATAACTTTAACTGGGAGCAGTTGAAGATCATGCGGATTAAGTTTTTGAGCGAATACGGTATGTAATTCAATTTTTTCTTTAAAATAATTCACATAAAAGTTTAGCAATTGTGCAAAAACCTCTATTTTTGCTGCCCTTTCGGTACAGTAGCTGACTTTAGAAAGTGAATACGGAAAGAATTAGGTGCGGTAGCTCAGTCGGTAGAGCAAAGGACTGAAAATCCTTGTGTCGGCGGTTCGATCCCGCCCCACACCACAAAGACCCTGGAATTTATTCCGGGGTTTTTTGTTTATACAACTTAGCAGGAGATGGGTAGTGGCTTACATTCAGAAGCTGTGGGATGGTTGTTTAAATGTTTAATGGTTTAAAAGTTTAAAGTTTTTCCTTTTTGCTTCGGTCTTTCGCCTGGTGTAATCAGGCTTGCCGGTATTCTGCAAACGGGTTATCATCACTTGGCTACTTACAAGTTTTTAAGCGATAGCTGTCTGATCGGGCACAAAAAACCTGAGCACGCCCTGAAGCGATATATACTTCTCAGATACGACATTCTGGCACGAGAAGCCAGCTATGTGTTGACTGATGATAATCATTCAGGGTCAAACTTCGCGTGTTTTTGAAATGCTTGTTAGTCGTCGTTAGTCCGTCTCTTGGTCGTCCTTTGGCCGTCCAAAGTTTGACGGGATTTCAGGCAGTGAAAAATGGTGACAAGCTGACACGCTGAGGGCGATAGATCGTTTTTGGCGACTGTCCTGGGTTCCCTCCTCCGCTTCGCTAGGGTGGAAGAGTCGGCAGAAGTTTATGCGGGCGATGCTCATCCGGAACATTTCAACCAAGTCCATTTTGTAGACCATTCCCCAACTTTTGTTCCTGATCCGAATCAGTTTGAAAGTTTAATAGGTTGTAGGTTCTGCTTGCCATGGGGTTGCCGTGTATTTCGAGTAGGTGAGATCCGTGTGAATAAGGTAATCCGGGTCAGGTGTATCGAAGCCTGAACGTTCAATTTATTTAAATTTATCCAAGGTATTCGACTTCATGTATTCACTTTTCTTCCTGAAATATTCAGGCGTTTCCTTTATACGCCAATACGACCGGTTCTCCAACCTGGGTTGCGTGTCTGCTGAATTGCAGTAGCTCTTCATAAGGAATCGTTCTCACTGTGAAGCCTGAATGCTTTAGTCTTTCTATATAATCTTCCAGGGTATAGATACGGACATGATCTGCTTGCCCATATAGCTCAGCTTGTTTTGCTTTGTCGTTTATAGATGGGTCTTCAATTGTCTTGGCGAGTGATACTGACCAGGGACATTGAAGAAGAGCAACGCCACCTTTAAGAAGAACCCTGTGAATTTCTTTCATTGCTTTGCGGTCGTCTGGTATATGTTCGAGAATATGATTGGCAATGACAATGTCGAAGCTGTTGTCCGCAAACCGCAGGTCTGTCGCGTCTCCATAAATGATTTTTTTGTCTATGTATTTATAGAAGCCGGGAAATATGTCTATGGTGGTAATATCCGAGAGTGGTTTAAGATATCTGAATAGATGTTTCTCCGGAGAAAAGTGTAGTATTTTTTTTTCCTGAAAATGAATGAAGTTATCCAGAACGTCTTTTACAAGTCTTTCCCTGTTTTTACTCAGGCAGTTTGGGCAAAATACATTTTCGCCATAGCCGGCTATTACTTTGTTTGTGTAAATAGCATTGCTGATTTCCTGTGAAGGATATTCCGGAACGAATTTACTATAAGTAGCGTTGCAGAAATTGCAGGTATAGCCTTTTCCTTTGTAGCGGTTGTAAGTTATTTTGTAGCGCAGGTTTTCAAAGTTTCGCAGTATTGATCTGTACAGGGATTGGAGCGGATGGTAGACACCGATTGACTTTAATATCGATTTGAGTTGTTCTTTCACTAAAGCTGGGTTGTTAAGACAAATGTATGGATTCGTATACAAACGAAAACTGCCCCATAAGGGCAGTTTATATGTTGCAGTTAGCTGTATTTTATTTCCTGTGTGTTGCTGTATCTATCAGTGGATCGAACATCCACAGAAGTATCGGTTCCCTGCTTGTTTTGATTATCTGGCTTAGTGTATTCAGGAAGTTTGGAGATACAGAAGGGCAACCCTCGCTTTGACAAATTGGGTAGTCGCTCTCTTCATCGGGAATACACCCCATAGAATGCAGCACTATTGCTCTGGATAATGCATTGCTGTTTGTCTTTTCGAGTCCTATAAGCCGGAAAGATTTCCCGAAAGAGCCATTGTATGTGTCACCAACCTTATACAGTCCGAGTGAACTACAGGAACTTCCATATTGGTTGGAGTAGGTTTTATTCAGAGTGAATTTTTCTTTTCCTTTTCCGTGTGCAACCAGGCCGCTTTGAATTATTTTATTATTGACCAGGTCAACTATGTGAAACCGTTTTTTCCCGGACCTCATTCCGAGGTTGATCATCAGCGCATATTGTTTGGAGTACCCTTTTGAGATTGATAGTTCTTTCAGTTTATCAATTTGTATTTGCAGTAGGTCTTCAGGGTATGATTTGATTCCTGCTTCCTGTGAATTGGTGATCATAGGCACGGGCGCAGTGGACGTTGAGCGGGTGATGGTTTCGATTTCTTCATCGACATAGAAATCAGGAGCAGTCATTGTTTCTTGTTCATCTGTTCTGGGCTTGTATATGATTATGTTTTCTGTCGGGGTTTGATTATTAGCGTGTGTGTGTACTTGTGAAAGTGCTTTATCACTCACAGGGCTGACAGTAGAGTTTGTTGGGAATTTCGATGTTATTTTTTTTGCGATTGTATTTGTTACTACTTCGTCATCCCTGTTTGATGGTCTGAATTGCTCTATATTGATTGACGAATCCGGCGAGCGTTCGCCGGTGACGGTAGTATTATTCCGGATCGCTTGCCTGTTCATATAGGATAGCGATGTTTCTATTTTTTCGGAACAGTTGTTTATGAGCGTTGAAATACTGAGCATGCTTTGCTTAAGGACGGTAGGTAGTTCAAAGTTTTCAAAGTTGTTGCCGGTGGTTTGCTCGGTCGTTGGAGAAAGAAATGTCAGGCTAAAAAAGCTGAAGCCTGCAAGGCGTGCGATGGATATGGTTTTCATAAGGTAGTTTTAGATGATTATAGGATGACCTTTAAACTACTATTCTTTTATTCTTTTGTCTATGGGTATTAGATGGATTTTTCTTAAGCTATTAGGTTACAGTGGTTTGATATTTTTATTTCGTATGTATACCAATAGGCTTTTCGCAGTTATACGTTTGAACCTGTTGAAAATAATATCAAAGGAGGGTTCATGGCGATGTGTTTTCATCTAAAGGTGCTGTATTAAAACATTCTTTCGCGGGGTTTTCACCTTTGTATGGGTTATGAGCAGTAGTAAATTGCTTAGAAAAATCAGTGTATGTATGCGATCAAGAATAATGTTCAGTTAGTAGGAGTTGTTGTTGACAAGCCAATTGTCAGGGGAAGCGAGGAGGGGAAGAAGACAGCGAGGTTTTCCATATTTATAGATGACTGTTATTATAATGCGAAGGGGGCTAAAGTAACAGAATCTCAGTCACACGTTTTGGTTGCGCAGGGTAAGATAGCAGTCATTGCAGAGAAGTATCTTGAGAAGGATACGCAGGTGGCTGTATTGGGGAGATTGGTGAACAGGAACTTCCGGAATAGCCGGGGAATCTCTAAGACAGTAACCGAAGTGCTGGTAAGCGAGTTACTGATATTGGACAAATTGGTTCAGGATGATTGTGAGTATTATTTGTCCCTGGTGTAACGGTAGGGTTTTATACTCTTTTTTTACTTTATTTTGTCAAATTACCAGATTTTAAGAAGTGGAAGCAGGAAATAATATTGATAAGGCAAATACGATGTTCCAACTGGCGCTGGCGTTGGTCAATCAGAGTACAAGGAATATTTTCCTGACAGGTAAGGCTGGTACAGGGAAGACGACCTTCCTTAGATATATCAGGGCGAATTGTGCCAAGCAGATCGCGGTGGTTGCTCCTACGGGAGTTGCTGCTATAAATGCAGGTGGAGTTACCATTCACTCATTATTTCAATTGCCGTTCGGACCGTTTATTCCGGCAGCGAGTCAACCATTTTCGAGGTCTTCCTCTGAAGAGTTCACCAACGCTTCAGCCTTGATAGACAGGCTGAAGATGACGCGGGAAAAGATCCGCGTCCTGGAGGAGCTTGAACTGCTGGTAATAGATGAGATCAGTATGGTAAGAGCAGATACGCTTGATGCCATAGATACAGTATTGCGTCATGTCAGAAAACGGCCGGCTGAGAGGTTTGGTGGTGTTCAGGTCCTGTTCATTGGTGATATGTTCCAGTTGCCACCTGTTACAAGGGAGGACGTTTGGCAGTGGTTATCTGAACATTATCGCAGTCCTTACTTTTTTGATAGTCATGTGCTTCGCGACGAGTTGCCGGTATATGTTGAGTTTAACAAAGTGTACAGGCAGAATGAGGAGAAGTTTATCAATTTGTTGAACCAGGTGAGGAATGATGAGCTTGACGAGGACGGATTTGAGATATTGGAGAGTCGATATCTTCCTTCCTTTGAGCGGAGTTCGAATGATGGCTATATTATGCTTACAACTCATAATGAGATCGTAAGGAAGATCAATTCTGATGAGCTTCAAAAGTTGACAGCAGAGCATTTTTATTTTAATGCGGAAGTCACCGGTGAATTTCCCGGTACCAGTTATCCCGCGGATGAGACACTGGTTCTTTGCGAAGGCGCCCAGGTAATGTTCATTAGGAATGATGCGGCGGAACGGGGAAAGCGTTTTTTCAATGGAAAGATCGGTTTTGTTAGCAGGGTCGAAGGTGAAAAGATCTGGGTGCAGTGTGCAGAAGAAGAGGAGATAGAAGTTAAAAAGGATAAATGGGATAATATCAGGTATTCAGTTAACCCTTCAAATAGGCTACTGGAGGAGGAAACTTTAGGATCGTTTTCTCAGTACCCGCTTCGCCTGGCCTGGGCAATTACTGTCCACAAGAGCCAGGGTCTCACATTCGAACGGGCGATAATTGATGTGGGTAAGGCTTTTGCGCCGGGACAGGTATATGTAGCTCTCAGCCGCTGTACAGATTTGGATGGTTTGGTTTTGAAAAGCAGGATCAACTCTTCCAGTTTAAGGAATGATCCAAGGATCTCCGAGTTTGCCAGGAATAGTGCATCGGCGGAGGCTTTGAAGGGAGAGTTGCGGGAAGCCAGCCTGGCTGCAAGGGTTGAATTGTTAATGGATGTATTTGATTTCCGGAAGGAGTCTGAACAGGTAACAGTACTGGCCGGTTTTGTGAGGAAACATGAATCTTCTTTCCGGGATGACTCTGTAAGCTGGGTTGATAAAGCAGGCCAGTTGGTCGCGTCAATGAGAGAGACCGGGCTGAAGTTCCACGAATGGATCAAGCAACAGCTTGGAGTGGAGCCAGAGTTAACGC
The DNA here is from genome assembly GCF_022012415.1 of Terrimonas ginsenosidimutans. Taxonomy (GTDB): domain Bacteria; phylum Bacteroidota; class Bacteroidia; order Chitinophagales; family Chitinophagaceae; genus Terrimonas_A; species Terrimonas_A ginsenosidimutans. The sequence continues at coordinate 452,356 of NZ_JAKLTR010000001.1, read as the reverse complement.
TGAATACTCAGGTATCCGAGCGGGTCAAACGAGCTTGTCCGCATTTTTCCGGAGAGATCCATAAGATGATAGGACATCTGCAAGCCTGTACGGTTAGCACGGATAATAAAAATTTTGCGAGAGAGGTGAATGAGAGGATCAAGGAGTTGTTCTCCGCTTTATCGGTCCATCAATATCTGGTAAATGGCTTTTCTGTTGATATCGACCTTGAAGCATGGCAACTTAAGAAAAGGTCTTTTCAGCCTTCGTCTTTTTCTGTAAATGTTTTTGGCGGGTCGGCGGAGGTGAAGAAGAATTTGCCCCACCCTTCATTGTACTGGCAATTGAAGCAGTTGCGCGATGCAATCAGTGCGAGGAAGGAGCAACCCTTATATCTGGTGGCAAGTAGTAAGACGTTGGAAGAGCTCGTTAACTATTTGCCACAGGACGAGACGGAATTGGAGAGAATCTCCGGATTTGGAAAGGTGAAGGTTGGGAGCTATGGTGTAGAGTTTTTGCAGATCATCCGCGCGTATTGCGAAGAAAACAATCTTTCTTCGAATATGCCGCCAGGAAAAGAGAAGAAGAAAGCCAGGGCAGAGAAACTACCAGGTGAGAAAGAAGAGAAGAAGGTTAAAGGCTCTTCAAAAAAGCCGGATACAAAGTCAGAGTCTTACAGGATGTTCAGAGAAGGGTCGACTATTTCCGAGGTTGCGTCTGCAAGGGGACTGGCTTTGTCAACCATTGAGGGTCATCTGGCTCATTACGTTCAGCAAGGGGATATAGAGATTAGCGAGCTGGTGTCAGCCGATGTGATTTCTTCGGTTACAGAGGCTATTGGCCGCATGGAAGTTGTTTCAATCGGAGGCTTGAAAAGTCTTCTTGGAGAGTCGGCTTCGTTCGGAGAGATCAGGTTTGTTCTTGCCTGGAAGAATAGCCAGGATAGCTGATCAGTGGCAGTGCGTGATTTTGGTAGATCTGCGTGACGGGTTTATTAAGCATAAAGTCTGAATTATGCACATTTGATATTGGATGGATCTTACGTAAGTGTTTATGTCTATCTTTTCATATCAATTATTTTATGGTAACAGCTACTCGCCCCGGCTATCGTTTGATCAGCGATCATGTATTTGCTGCTGTGCAGCAGAATATCGAGAGTAAACAGAATGCTTTCTTTGCGAAGAGGGAGTATCTTCCGGGCGATGTTGTAGCCGAGTTTTCCGCTGGGGCTATATTGAAGGAGCCAACCTACCTGACTGTTCAGATTGGTCTGACTGAACATATACTTTTACAGCCGGAGCATCTGCAATACATAAATCATAGTTGTGATCCCAATGTTTTCTTTGATACTTATTTGATGAAAATTGTTGCCTTAAAGCAAATCTCTACCGGCGATGAGATGACTTTTTTCTATCCATCTACTGAGTGGGACATGGCACAGCCTTTCGATTGTCATTGTGGATGCAGAAATTGTCTTGGACAGATCCGGGGAGCCGCCCACATCAATCAGGATATAATTAAGACTTACACACTTACCCGATTTATACAACAGCAACTGCATGATCGCTCAAACAGGGAAAAAAGAGCTTAAGAAAAAGATTTCCGGAAAGAAAGCAGAAAATAACCCTCTCCAAAAGTTAAAGATCTGGGTGCTCTATCCCTATCTCCAAACGGAGGATCCGAATCTTCAATATTATTACGACTTTTCTCAGAGCCTCCAGGAGTATTCCAGGGTATTTGAAGAATTGGACGCGGATTGGTTATGGCAACCAGTAACCATGCTGGATTTTAAAGAAGTTATCGCCGGTATAAAGAAGCGGTCCGGAAGGAAAATTCCTCTTATTCTTAATCTATGTGATGGTGACGAGATCAACGGAACTCCTGGGGTATCCATTATAGCGGAGCTCGAAAAACACAGGTTGATTTACACCGGCTCAGACACACACTATTATAATATTACTACATCCAAGATTCCGATGAAGGAAGCCTTTCTTGCTTCCGGGGTTAAGACGGCTAAATGGGCTGTTATCCGGGACACAAATATTTCCTTCGACGGATTTTGTGAAAAACTCGGAGCACCATTAATTATTAAGCCGGCTGTTTCTGGCGGAAGTATGGGCGTGTCCGTAAAGAATGTTGTTTATACCGACAAGGAGCTGAGTGAAAGGGTGAAGGAGTTAAGCCAGGGGTACCGCGGATGGAATTTGCTCGCAGATGGGCTGATAGTTGAGCAGTTCATCGCCGGGCCGGAGTTTACAACTTTTGTGGTCGGATCTTCTACCGACCCAGGGAAATGCGAGGTTTTTGCCGGTGTCGAGCGCATTTTCCATAATTCTTTACCGGAAGAAGAAAAGTTTCTGTCGTTCGACAGGCTGTGGGAGATTTATGAAGAGGAAAAGCCAATGCCGGGAGACGAGAATTTTTATGAGTATCATAGAGCCCCGATGTCTTTGGATCAACGTTTGAACCAGATCACATTGGATGCATATAGATCGGTAGGTGGTATGGGATATGGAAGACTGGATGTTCGGATGGATAAAGAGACCGGGGAGTTGTATATGCTTGAAGTAAATGCGCAGTGCGGATTAAGTGAGGATGAGAATTATACATCGATCGGAGCTATTCTTCGTTTTTCACAAAGGTCTTTTTCCAGCGTTATCAGGAGCATTATCGATGACGCTTTCACCAGAAGGCAAATGCGTCTCTAGGGCAATTCTCTTTTTTTATTTACTGCAAAATCAAATGACTGTATGAAAGTTTGTGTTCTTCAGCCAGACTATTCAACAACCGGTGTTGATTATAAGAATTATGATCCTCCCCGGTATCTTAATGATCTGTTGCCTACTGATGAGGTGGATCACGTATTTCTTAATAAGCTTACGACCTATAAGCAATTGAAGGAGTTGAAGAGAAAGAATTATGATGTGTTCATCAATTTATGCGAGGGTTATCTCGAATGGGAGGTTCCATCAATTGATGTTATTCACTCGTTCGATCTTCTCGATCTTCCTTACACCGGACCTACGGCCAAGTTGTATGACCCCACCAAAGAGTTGATGAAATATGTTGCCCATTGCGAGGGTGTAAGGACGCCGGGGTATTTTATGATCGAGAAACCTGAAGATATCGATAGAGTAGAGAGGTATCTCACTTATCCAATGTTCATTAAGCCGTCTAAGGCGGGAGACAGTTTAGGCATCGATGAGAATTCAGTTCTATATAGCAAACAGGATCTGTTGAAGAAGGTGGTAGAGATCTATAATGATTATGGGCCTTTACTTGTAGAGGAATACGTAGATGGCAGAGAGTTTACTGTGTTGGTTGCAGCGCTTCCCGACGGAAAATCGTGTCGCGTTTTCAAACCGGTTGAATATGTTTTTCCAGAAGGAAAATCTTTTAAGACGTATTCTTTAAAGACATCTGAATTGCACCCGGACTGTAATTTCCCGTGCACTGATCCTGTACTTGATAAGGAATTGCGGATGGCGACGGAGAGGATCTTTAAAGGTTTTAATGGTGTTGGATATGCGCGTCTTGATTTCAGGGTAAATGAAAAGAACGAGATTTTTTTCCTCGAGATTAATTTTACGTGTTCTGTTTTTTACAAAGATGGATATGAGGGTTCTGCAGACTTTATATTGAAATTTGATGAGGCAGGTCAGAAGGGCTTTCTTGATACAATTATCTCCGAGGGTATAGCGAGACATAAGAGAAACAGGAAGCCTTATACAATGAGAGGTAATTCTATTTCGGGTTTTGGAATTTATGCGGCAAGGCCGATCCGAAAGGGGGATGTTATTTTCACGGGAGAGGAGAGAGCTCAGCGAATCGTGACGAAACGCTTTGTGGAAACTAACTGGAACGAGGAGCAGAAGTTGAACTTTCGCAGATATGCGTATGCTATAAGCGAGGAGGTTTTTATTTTGTGGGATGAAGATCCTTCTGAGTGGGCTCCCCAGAATCATAGTTGTGATGCGAATACGTGCCTCGATGGATTGAATGTTATCGCAATGAGAGACATTTCTCGCAATGAGGAATTGACCCTTGATTATTCCCAGTTCCTTGATGATACAATGGAACCGTTTGAGTGTAAGTGTGGATCTTCTTGTTGTAAGGGAGTGGTTCGCGGGGTCTCTTTTAATTCAGTGAACAGTCGTGAGCAAAAGGTGCAAATGATCGTTCCTGTTTCGAAGAGCTGAATAACCGCTGCGAATTTGTATCCCGGAAAGGGTGCTGCGGTCATTCAGCAGGGCGTTAATAGGGTCATTAATTTAATAGTAAAGGGTTTATAGAATGATTAGTTCTATAAACCCTTTGTCGTTTTATTCACCGTCAACTTGAAAGGTGATCGGTTGTCTGCGGTATGCTTTTACCTGGCGGCCGTTTTGTATAGCCGGTTCCCATTTGGTTGCTTTTTTTAATACGCGAATTGCTTCCTGCTCCATTCCGAAACCGGCATTGCTGATAGGTTTGATATCACTGACTGAGCCGTCTATGTCAACAACGAATTGTACGACTACCTGATAGCGGCCGGGGTTTGCTCCGTTATCGACGGGGACATTTCCATTTAAATTACGGAGCAGGAATTTTTCCCAGTTACCGATGAACTTTGCCTGAACCTGGACTTCGACGAAAGGCCCGGGATCCTTTGGCGCCGGTTCTTCGATGATTCCTTTCCCTTCACCGACGGTTGCATCTGCAGTCGGTTGGGATAGTCCGATGTCAACGGGTCCGTCCCTCTTTACAGTACTGACGGCAGCACTGTCAAGGGCTTCGATCGTAGTCATCGGTTCCTCAACCAGGTGATCTTCCACGATCTTTGGTTCTACATATATTTCCGATTTTGGTGGTTGTACGTCTGCCGGAGGTGGAGTTTCAGGTTTTGGCTCAGGAAGTTTTTCTTCTTTTGGAATTTCGATAATCGTGAGACTTTCTTTCGGTGCGATTGGGTCTGCTGCCGGTTTCCATTTGTTGGCTAAAGTAACTGATGTAATAGTGACACCGACAATTGTCGCTGTTACAAGCAGTGCTCTTCCAATTCTTCGATTGTAGTGGCGGCGTAGTTCATAGGCGCCATATGCTTTGTTGCGTTGATCGAAGATTACGTCGAGAAGATCGGAGGTGAGAATTTGTTTGCTATCCATGGTAGAGGTTTTAATTACTCATGAGATAGCGCGCGCTTCAGGTTTCCACAAAGAAATGGTGAATGGAAAAATATAGTTGATGCGTGTGTGGAATGAGGTTTTACGCGCATCAACTATATTCTCAGAAATTATCTTCCCATATAGACCATGAGGATTTGAACATCGCTTGGATTGATTCCAGAGATGCGGCTTGCTTGTCCGAGGGTTCGTGGCCTTATTCGGTTCAACTTTTCTCGCGCTTCATTACCGAGGGCCTGAATTTTTTTGTAATCAAAGCTTGATGGAATTTCGAGATCTTCCAGTTGGCTCATTCTTGCGACAAGTTCTTTTTCTTTATTTATGTAAACATCATACTTCACCTGGATCGAGGCCTGCTCAATTTGTTCTTTGGAGAATTTAGCGAGAGCAGTCCCCAGCTTTGGAAGTGTGGCGGCCAGTTGATCGAGTTCCACATCCGGGCGACGGAGTATTTTCTCGGCTTTTTGTTTTTCCGGGATCGGCGTATTTCCTATGGATTGTAAGAAGCCGTTGATCTCATTCGGATCCACAGACATCTCTTTAAGGACTTGCCAGATCTCTGCAACAGCGTCTTTTTTCGCGGATACATTGTCCATTCTTTCCTGCGATGCGAGTCCGAGAAGATGGCTCTTTTCTGTCAATCGAAGATCGGCGTTATCCTGGCGGAGTAAGGTGCGGAATTCTGCGCGGGAGGTGAACATGCGATAGGGCTCTTCGGTGCCTTTGCTGATCAGGTCGTCAACAAGAACCCCGATGTACGCTTCACTTCTTTTCAGGATAAACGGATCCAGCTCGCGCACTTTTTGGTGCGCATTGATTCCGGCCATCAAGCCCTGGCAGGCCGCCTCTTCGTAACCGGTTGTTCCATTTATTTGACCTGCAAAAAATAGATTTGATATTAATTTTGTCTCTAATGTATGTGTTAGCTGCGTTGGTGGAAAATAGTCGTATTCGATTGCGTAGCCCGGGCGGAAGATCCGGACATTCTCAAAGCCCGGAATTATACGAAGCGCTTCGTATTGTATTTCTTCTGGTAAGGAGGTTGAGAATCCGTTAACGTATATTTCAACCGTATCCCATCCTTCCGGCTCAATGAAGAGTTGATGACGCTCTCTCTCTGCAAATCGGTTTATTTTGTCTTCTATACTGGGACAGTATCTCGGACCAACTCCGTCAATTCTTCCAGCGAACATAGGGCTGCGGTCAAAACCTGTTTTCAGAACATCGTGCACAGTTTGATTTGTGTAGGTGATCCAGCAGCTTCTTTGCTTTAGCGGTTTTTTAGTATCGGTATAAGAGAAGCCGCCTATTTCTTCATCACCAGGTTGTTCTTCCATTTTTGAATAGTCGAGACTTCGCCCGTCGACTCTTGGCGGTGTTCCTGTTTTCAGGCGATCGCTTTCAAAGCCGAGACTGACTAGTTGTTCTGTTATGCCGGTGGCTGCTTTTTCTGCGGCACGCCCACCACCGAAATTTTTCTCACCTATGTGAATGATGCCATTCAGGAATGTCCCGTTTGTAAGGACGACGGCTTTCGATCTGATCTCGTGACCAAGACCGGTTACAACCCCACAAGCTCTTCCATCCTTTATGACCAACCCTTTCACCATATCCTGGTAGAAGTCGACGTTAGGCGTTTGCTCTAACATTTCCCTCCACTTAGTGGCAAACATCATTCGGTCACTCTGAGCTCTTGGGCTCCACATTGCCGGGCCTTTGGATCTGTTCAGCATTCTGAACTGTATCATAGACAGGTCTGTGACGATGCCGGAGTAACCTCCGAGCGCGTCAACTTCGCGAACGATCTGCCCTTTTGCTATACCGCCCATTGCCGGGTTACAACTCATCTGTGCGATGGTTTGCATATTCATGGTGATCAGCAAAACCTTTGACCCAAGGTTCGCGGCTGCGGCGGCGGCCTCGCATCCCGCATGGCCGGCCCCAACTACTATTATATCATATTCTGGAAACATCGGCGCAAAGTTACAGTAAACTTCAGGACCGGGATGGTATACCTGTGCGCAGACTGCCTCTTTCTTGTGACACCTATAGGATACAAAGTTTTTAAGACTGATATGCGGGTTGCCCGGCAGGAATTGACTTACCGGCAATTGCCTCCTTCTTCTGGATACTCCCGCTTTGCTTCAGCCGGGACTATTGTTTTGTTTGCTGTATAATATATATACACCGTGTTATGGCTTCAAACGGTAACGGCAACAACCCTTCCCATCTGGTGGGCGCCTTCTAACTTCATCGAGGTATCGCTGTGGAATGTTCCACATGGAACATTCCACAGTAAGAGGAGCGGTGGGTGACGGGCGTGGTATGTTTAGCTAGTCGATGTTTCCACGTGGAACAAGCCTATGCGCGCCACATTGTGTTATTCTCTGCTCGCAGCAGCGGATTTATTAAGGTGTCAGCAAGGCGGCTCGCCTGCTTATATGCTTTTGGAATAAGTAGGGCTGATACCCGGGATGTAGGGGAGTTCCTCTGGTATAGCCTTCGGGAAGGAAGCCTGGAGGTCCCTGTTGCAGGACCTTATCATTTATTCGCACCTGATCAGGACGTGTGTGCATTTATTAGGCAAAGACCCGTCGTTTACCATGGGCCTTCAGGAATAACGGGAGTGGGTAGGAGCTGTTGGCAGCTGAATCCAATGAACAGAATATTACAGGCAGTATAAGTATCAGTAAAAGTGTGTTTCTTTCTAAGTTCTGCAAGTCTTCAGCCGGCCCGGGCCGATCTCCGTGTTGAGGAAAGATATAATGCAGGGGAGTTGCGGGTCAGTAGCCTCAGACTTAGGGGTAAAGACGTGTTCATTTTGAACGAAGGGAGCCGCAATGACCGCGAGTGTTGTAGGACCCAGAAACAGGGGTTCTTTTCCATTGGACTCCGGCTAAATGAAGGTTGACAGAGAAGCTTGGTAGTAATAAGGTTTGGATAAGGTCTATCAACGGATTTGTTCCATGGCCCATGACCGCTTGCCAAGCTGCACAGTTTGACAGTTCCCCCTAAAACCACGAATCTCCCAGGGGAGATTTAGAGGCGAACCGCTCCGAATGTTTTAGTATAACCGCCGCAATTCAGGATACTTCTGCGCTTAAAGGTGTTCTGGGCATTGCATAGCATTCATGTTGACGAAGGCATTACTGATTATGCAGCAAGGGGAAACACAAGAATGGCAAAGATCAGCTGTGCATTTGTGCTTCGATCAAAGCCTGCATGTCCGTTCATCCACCATTGTTCCTCCGTTTATCTTCCGTTATTTTATGGAGGATGAATGGAATGAACGGAAGAACAACAGAGGATCAAGACAGAAACACGCTTTCTATCCATAGAAAGCGTATCGGATCAGCCGATAAATGGGAAAAATGAACGGAATATCGTTTTTGAGCTTGGGTCAGGAAGGGAAGTTTGTAAGCGCTGCATTTTTTAAGGCGACCGGCAACTGCGAGACTCTAAACCTCAGACAGGAGGCATGCTATCCTTATGCGCATTTACACCCCCTCGGAACTCCTTGTAGGAACCTCGGAAGGACGCCTGGCTGTATTCAAAAACCTGAGCAGAGATGAATGTTATTAGCGAGCGCTCTTTATCAATATAAGCAGATAGTTTACTTCTTTGCGAAGTAGCGATTTAGATAATAGTCCTCTTTTTCCCTCATCAGTTTTTCCTGAGCCGTGCTTTTATCCTTGTAACCACAAAGATGAAGTACGCCGTGAAAGATCACCCGGTGAAGCTCACGGGTAAACGTTGTGTCGTGTTGCCGGGCGTTATCTTTCACGCGGTCGATGCTGATATAAATCTCGCCCTCCACAGGAGCTCCCGCAGGTGAAAGCTCAAACGTGATAATGTCGGTATAGTAGTCATGCTGTAAAAACTGGCGATTGATCTCCAGCACACGTTTATCAGAGCAAAAGATATAATTGAGGGAAGAGAGTTTTTTCTTCTCCTTCCGAAAGATCTCATGGAGAAAAAGCTTCAGCGAGTTCCGGTTTCGTAACGTAACAGGTTCCTCATAAAAAAAACTAAGACTGGGCGATGATGTTGAATGCATAATTTCAAAATTCGTAAACAATGGACAGAATACAATGTTAGATTTGCTGCTGAGGTAGATCTATATGAATAAAAAATTGTCAGAGTTAAAACCGGGGCAAAAAGCCATTATTAAAGAGTTCGGCTCAGAGGAAATTCATCTCAAGTTGATGGAGATGGGATGTCTTCCTGGTGAACCGATCTCTTTGGAGCAAGTTGCGCCGATGGGAGATCCTGTTTCTGTGCAGGTTGCGGGTTATACATTAAGTCTTCGTCTGGATGAGGCAGAGCATATTCTTGTTGATATAATTAATTGATTATAAACAATTTGTGTCTTGAAGGAAGAAAAGATTGGAACCGAATCAGACACAAGCGGCTGATTGTCAACAACTTAGGTGTTATTAAATAATTCGTTCGCGTTCACTTCATCATTATGAAAATCGGTCTGTACTTCGGCTCCTTCAATCCTGTTCATATTGGTCATCTGATCATCGCCAATCATTTGCTGAACGTAACTGATATTGAAAAGATCTGGTTTGTACTCTCTCCGCAAAATCCTTTCAAAGTAAACCACTCTTTACTCAACGAATATGACCGCCTTCACCTGCTTCGCACCGCCATCGCAGATGATCCAAGAATGAAAGCGTCAGAAATCGAGTTTTCCCTGCCCAAACCTTCTTTCACAAGCGTTACCCTTGCACATCTTTCAGAACGTTATCCGGGATACGATTTTTCAGTCGTGATGGGAAGTGATAGTTTTCAGAACCTTCACAAATGGAAGAATTATGAATACATCATCTCCAACCACTCCATATATATATATACACGGCCGGGTTTCGCCATAGAAAATAATATTGGTGCTAAAGTGATCGAGCTTGATGCGCCTCTTTTGCAGATTTCGGCGACCGAAATTCGTGAGCTGATCCGTGAAGGAAAATCGATTCGCTATATGATCCCGGAAAATGTCCGTCAGGAGATCGATAAAGGCGGATACTATAAAAGTAAAAAGTAGAAGTTCTTTTTAGATAAAATATCCGAGCAACAAACATGCTGCAACGATGACAGGCGAGGGGATCCTGGAATAACAGAGAAGTAAAGTTGTGCCGACGATCACCACAAGATTCAAAACACTTACTGTTTTTGCTTCTATCATTGAAATGTCTTTCATGATGAAAAGCGTGGAACCTACCATGATCCCGATCACGACGGCATTGATCCCTTCCAGTGATCTGTGGATAACCGCATATTTTTTCAGGTTATGCCAGATAGGAAAGAAGAATAAAACCAGTAAGGCACTTGGAAGAAAAATGGCGATCGAGCCGATGATACATCCGAGTACCTGCATTTCCGTTCCCATATCTTTCAACGCCATTCCTCCCGTAAAGGAGGCAATAGAAAATACTGGGCCTGGAACAGCTCTCACAATTCCCATTCCTGTATACATTTCTTCTTTGTTTATCTGAACCACATTGGGGTTCTTCTCCCTGATCGCTTCAGGGCGAACACTGAATTGTTCATACATGATCGGCATCAGTACCTGGCCTCCACCAAAAACGAAGCTTCCCATCCGATAGGTGTTTTCGAATAAGTTGATTGGTTTCCGGTGTGCCCAATCTTCCTTCCTCGCTTTTTCGCTCAGAATACCAGCGATGATAAAAATGATCCCGAACAACCAGAAATTCCACCATTTTATTTTCCTCGGAACCTGCTCTGTTTGTGGGATGCGTTTTGCGCTTAGATTGGTCGCAAATCCGCCGGCAACGATCAACAACGGAAAGATCAATGGAGCTTTGAAAAAGAAAAAAGTCACGGCCGTTCCGATCAGCATGATCACCCAGGTGATCGTATTATTTATCGCATGTGGAAAAGCTTTAATACATGCATACACAAGAAATCCTGCCGCCATCGGCGCGATAAACTTGAAGATGTCTGTGTGCAGTGCTTTGCTATCAATATAGGGAAGTAAAAAGGAGAGTGAACCCATGAAAATGCAAGCCGGGAGAATCCATACTAATAAGGTAAGAATGGCGAGTGGTACGCCTCCGAGTTTATATCCGATGAGTGTGAGTGTTTGCGTGGAGGAGGCTCCTGGTAACAGATTGCAAAATGCATTGTACTCGATCAACTCCTGCTCTGTTACATAATTGGTTTGCCTGACAAATGTTTTCATCATCATGGCAATATGAGCCTGAGGCCCACCAAAAGCCGAAACACTATGCAGCAGCACTGCCTTCAAAAATGATAAGTGGCGAAGCGGCATTAGTCGATTAATAAAAATGAAAGACTGGAACAGGCCTTGTACCCGCGATTGAAGATAGGGATAAAAAGCATTTTATGTTATATTCATAAAAATTTTCGGATGAAACGACTCCTGCTATCTACCACCGCCATTTCACTCTCGATAATTACCAGTGCTCAGCTTAAGCAAAAAATTGATGCGGCCATCAACAAGATAGAACCGCAGTGTATTGCCTGGCGCCAGGAAATACATAAACATCCTGAGCTTGGCAACCGGGAAGTAAATACTGCGAAAATGGTCGCCGCCCATCTGAGAAAACTGGGTCTCGAAGTAAAAGAAGGTGTTGCAAAAACAGGCGTTGTTGCCGTGTTGCAGGGAGGAAAACCGGGTCCGTGCATTGCGCTTCGGGCTGATATGGACGGGCTTCCGGTAACAGAGAGAGTAAACATTCCGTATGCATCGAAAGATAAAACGACTTACAATGGCGAACAGGTTGGAGTGATGCATGCTTGCGGTCATGATACACACGTCGCCATTCTTATGAGTGTTGCCGAAGTTCTTGCCGGCGTGAAGAACGATTTAAAAGGGTCTGTAAAATTTATTTTTCAACCTGCTGAAGAAGGTGCTCCGGAAGGAGAAGAAGGGGGAGCTGCGTTAATGGTCAAAGAGGGTGTAATGGAAAACCCAAAAGTCGATGCCGTTTTTGGTCTGCATATAGAATCTGCAATTGAAGAAGGAACGATTGAATATAAGTCCGGCTCCTTTATGGCTGCTGCGGATTTCTTCACTATCAAAGTAAAAGGAAAACCAAGCCACGGCTCGCAACCCTGGTTGGGAATTGACCCGATCGCAGCATCTGCGCAAATCATCCAGGGTTTACAAAATATTGTCAGCCGTCAATCGGAGCTTACAAAAGCGCCTGTCGTGATCACCGTTGGAAAAATACAAAGCGGTGTAAGGAATAATATTATTCCCGAAGAAGCAATCATGCTCGGAACTATTCGCACACTGGATAGTGATATGCAGAAAAAAGTGCACCAGGCGTTTCGTCATACGATCAAAACGATCGGCGATGCCTCTGGTGTTTCTACGGAAGTGATCATCGACACAAAAACATTGGTTACTTACAATGATCCTGCGCTTACAAAAAAAATGTTGCCCTCTCTCGAAAAAGCAATCGGGCCGCAGAATGTAAAAGAGAGAGAATGGGTAACTGGCGCGGAAGACTTCTCATACTATGGAACAAAAGCACCATCCCTGTTTCTTTATCTTGGAGGAATGCCCAGGGGAAATGACCCCAAAAAAGCGCCCCCACATCATACGGCTGATTTCTTTGTGACCGATGGCGCTATGAAAACCGGAGTGCAGGCTTTCTGCCAACTGGTGACAGACTATATGAACATTAAATGAGCCGGACCAATTTATAAAAAACGCATACAGCAGAAAGTTTCGATAATCTGCCGTATGCGTTTTTCTTTTTTATTAAATGAATATAATAATGAAAAACGGCCTCCTGATAATACTTTGCTGTGTGTTGTCTATCCAATCCTTTTCTCAGAAAACAGATAAGAAACTGCAGGCGTTACTCGAAACGTCCATTAAAGGATTTGAGGGGCAGATCGGCATATATGTGAAAAGCCTGAGAACAGGAGCAGTGGTAAATATTAACAGTGATACTGTATTCCCAACAGCAAGTATTGTAAAGGTTCCGATCATGATCGGTATAATGGACAAAATTGAAAAGGGCGAAATGCACTATGACTCCAGCCATATTTACAAAGATTCTTTGTTGTATGAAGGAGAAGATATTCTCGGATCGTTTAAAGATGGGGAAAAAATCGCGCTGAAAAAGATCATGATGCTGATGCTAACGACAAGTGATAACACCGCAAGTCTTTGGTTGCAAAAATTGGCAGGAACCGGAGTCCGGATCAATCAGCTGCTGGATAGTTTTGGATTCAGAAATACCCGCGTTAATTCAAGAACGCCAGGTAGGGAAGATATCAGAAAAATTTATGGTTGGGGACAAACCTCTCCGGCAGAATTGGGAACCTTGCTGGAGAAAATCTATCGCAGCGATATTTTTTCAAAGAAAGCTTGCGAGCGGATGATGCGGATCCTTGGCAGAAATTTCTGGGACGAGAACGAAGCCATTTCTATGATACCGCCTTATATAGAAGTCTTCAGTAAAAATGGTTGCGTGGATGCATCACGAAGCGAGGTCATGGTGGTGAACGGACCGACCAACCCGTACGTTTTTTGTGTATTCACAAAAAACAATAAGGACAAAAGCTGGACATATTCCAATGAGGCCTGGACACTGCAAAGAGAAATTTCTTCCTTGTTGTGGAAATATTTTGAACCCCGGGATAAATGGATAAAACCATAATTCTTTGTATTGGCAAAGTATAAAAAAGGCGCTACCAGGGTAGCGCCTTTTTTATTTCGATGATGTGTTACTTCAATAATTGATAGGCAATCCAACTTGCGAGATACGCCAGTGCTGTCATATACACCAGCTGTATCATCGGCCATTTCCAACTACGGGTTTCCCTTTTTACGATGGCGAGTGTACTCATGCATTGCATTGCGAATACGTAAAATAACATAAGAGATACGCCGGTTGCCAGTGTGTAAATCGGAGAACCATCTGCTCTTTTTGCTTCTCTCATTTTTTCTTTCAGCGGACCTTCGTTTTCTTCATCGCCAACGGCATATAATGTAGCCATCGTTCCTACAAAAACTTCGCGGGCCGCGAAAGAAGTGATAAGGGCGATACCGATCTTCCAGTCATATCCCAGGGGTTCAACAACCGGTTCAATTGCTTTACCTGCAATCCCAACATAGGAGTTTTCGAGTTTTGCATTGGCATAATTGAATTCAATCTGTGCCGAATCTGCCTCTGGTGAAGCAAGCGCCTGTTCGTAAGTCACAGTTGCTTCGTGCATACCTGATGCCGGACCAAATGAACTAAGCGCCCAAAGGATAAGACTGATCACCATGATCACTTTCCCGGCATCCACCACAAAGATCTTCGCTTTACTCCACATTGTCTGGAATACATTCTTCCATCTTGGTGAGCGATATGTTGGAAGTTCAAGAATAAAGAAACTTTTTTCGTTGATCCGGATGAACCATTTGGCAACATAAGAAACGACGAGGGCCATAAGAAATCCGATGAGGTACAGGCCGAGCATCACCAGTCCCTGGATACCAATAAATCCACCGATATACTTATTTGGAATTACTAACCCGATCAGGATTGTGTAAACCGGAAGTCGCGCAGAGCAGCTCATCAATGGAGTGATCAATATTGTAAGAAGTCGCTCTTTGCGGTTTTCAATATTACGGGCGCTCATCACAGCAGGAATTGCGCAGGCAAAACCACTGATCATGGGCATGACGCTTTTCCCGTTTAGTCCAACAGAGCGCATAAGACGATCGGTAAGAAAACTTATCCTGGCCATATAGCCGGTGTCTTCAAGAATTGTGATCAGGCCGAACAGGATCGCGATCTGCGGAACAAAAATGATGATCCCTCCCAGGCCGGCCACAATTCCGTTGACCAGCAGGTCGGTCCAGTTATTTTCCGGAAGGACCGACGAAAGCCAACCGGAGAAGGATGCGGTTCCGCCGTCAATCCAGTCCATTGGATAACTTGCCAGCCAGAATACACATTGGAATAGTACAAAAAGAACACCGAGCAGGATCAGGTATCCCCAGCGGCGATGGAGTAATATATTATCAAGTTTTTCGGTAAAAAGCGATTTCTGCAGGGGGTCTGGTTCAGAAACGGACACCTGCATAATATGTTTGATCCGTGAATAGCGCTGGAGAATTTCTTCGGCCTGGGTTTTTGTAGGATTGAACTGGTTACGGCGCTCGATATCTTCGATAAGGCTTTGTGTCCCTCCGTCGAGTTCAAAGGATTCGTGATTGATCAGGTAATGGATTGCGCCGTAATCGCTGATATCTGATCTGATTTTTTTGAAATCTTCAATTGATGCCGGAGCAAGTGCTTTATTATCGATAAAGTCTTTTACCGGTGATTTATACAAACCCTGGGCTGTTTGCTCAATGGCTTTTTTTAACTGGGGAATGCCTTTTTGTTTTCGTGGGTTGATGGACACAACCGGTACTCCCAGTTCACGTTCCAGTTCGGCGAGATCGATCTTGATCCCCTTTTTATTGGCAAGGTCCATCATCGTAAGGGCAACGACAACCGGAATCTTGAGGTCGATCAATTGAGTACAAAAGAGAAGATTTCGTTTGAGGTTGCTGGCATCAGCTACCGCAACCACAACGTCTGGCTTAACTTTTTCG
The DNA here is from genome assembly GCF_022012415.1 of Terrimonas ginsenosidimutans. Classification (GTDB taxonomy): domain Bacteria; phylum Bacteroidota; class Bacteroidia; order Chitinophagales; family Chitinophagaceae; genus Terrimonas_A; species Terrimonas_A ginsenosidimutans. The sequence goes on along the minus strand of NZ_JAKLTR010000001.1, from coordinate 436,618 downwards.
TCCTGACCGAGCAAAACGCGGTAACTCACCCACTCATCGAGACGGCGCGGGTAGAGGCTATACGTTCCCGGAAGATCAATGATTTCGGCTTCTCCTGAAGATAATGTTGTAGAGCCTGTCTTTTTATCAACCGTAACACCGGGAAAATTGCCCACTTTCTGGTTCAATCCCGTTAGGCAGTTGAATAGTGAGCTTTTCCCACTATTGGGATTGCCCACCAATGCGATATGTAGTAGCTTGTTCAAGGTCCGCAAAAATAGAACTCATATACCAAAGCGGTTTACGAATTACGGTTTTATGACAAACCGCGATGTTAAAAAGCGGTCCGAATGCCGGATTCGGGGTAATTAAATGAGCAATCGTCCCGGAAAAAGCGAGAGGGTTAATACCTTTGCGCAAACATTTATTCTTATGATTTCGTTGCGCGCAAAGCTTGCATTCTCCCTGATCTTACTGGCTACAGCCGGGTCTGCTCAAAAGCTTAAAAAGACAGACAAACTGATCATTGCGAATTTGCAAACGCATATCTCTTATTTGGCAGATGATAAACTGGAGGGAAGAAGGGCTGGAAGCCCCGGCGAGAAACTTGCAATGGAATACATTGCCGCACAATTCAAGAATCTGGGGTTAAGCCCCAAAGGATCGGACGGTTTTTTTCAGCCATTTGAGATCCAGGAGGGCAAGCAGATAAAAGAAGGAACAATGTTTTCGGTCAACGGCGTAGCCCTGGCGAAAGAGAAAGACTTTTTCCCCTTTTCATTCAGCGCATTGAAATCGATCGAAGGCGCTCCGGCGATCGCTCTTCAGGAGGCCGGCGAGCCATGGTTTGTAGACCTGAAAGAGATCCTGATCGAAAATCAGAATAACCCGCATTTTGATCTCAATGAGTACATCCGCAATAATTCCCGCAAAGCTGCTGACAGAGGAGCTACGGCGGTGATCATTTATAACACATCTTCTACCGATGATAAGCTTTCATTTAATGCAAAAGATAAATCGCCGCTGGCTCCGGTGCCGGTTGTATATGTAAAAGGGGATGCCGCGAAAAAGTTTTTTAATGACGCTACTGCAACCTTGAACATAAAGCTGAAAGTAGATATTGGCGAAAAAAACAGGACAGGACATAATGTGGCAGCATACCTGGATAATGGTGCGGCATCGACCGTTGTGCTCGGAGCGCACTTCGATCACCTCGGATATGGCGAAGACAATAACTCAATGCTGCGCACCGGCGAAAAGCTTATTCATAATGGTGCAGATGACAATGCAAGCGGAACAGCAGCAATGCTTGAACTGGCCCGGATACTTAAGTCAAGCAAGGATAAAAGCAGCAACTATCTATTTCTTGCATTTTCCGGAGAAGAGCTGGGTTTGTTTGGCTCAAAATACTACACGGAAAATCCAACGATTGATCTTAAGTCTGTAAACTATATGATCAATATGGATATGGTAGGCAGATTGAATGACAGTACTAAAATGTTAACTGTGGGCGGATACGGCACATCACCTGAGTGGTCTGGTGTGATCAACCCCCAGGATAAGAAGTTGCAATTTGGAATTAAGATAGACTCAAGCGGTTCGGGTCCGAGCGATCATACATCATTCTACCGCAAAGACATTCCTGTATTATTTTTCTTTACAGGCCAGCATAAGGATTATCATCGTCCGACAGATGATGCTGACCGGATCAATTATACCGGCGAATTGTATGTGATCAATTATATAGAATCGATCATCAGTAAGCTGAACAAACAGAAAACGAAACTGGCATTTACAAAGACCAGGGAAACACAGGTGTCAACATCTTCATTCAAAGTGACCATGGGAATTATGCCTGACTATACGTACCCGGGAGAAGGGGTCAGGGCAGATGGGGTAACAGAAGGAAGGCCTGCAGCGAAAGCGGGTTTGAAAACGGGAGATGTGATCATCCAGTTAGGTTCACATAAGGTAAATTCGGTGGAGACATATATGCAGGCGCTTAACTCATTTAATAAAGGAGAAAAGGCAAAGGTTAAATATAAAAGAGGTAACCAGGTGATGGAGTCAGAGGTCGTGTTCTGATAGATAGAAAAGTTTTAAAGCCCGATAGTATTTACTGTCGGGCTTTTTGTTTTTATGCAGACAGCAATCACGCTGGCAGAGTTAAGCACCAGCAGAATATTTTTGTGAATCAGGCGATGGATCTTCCGTAAAATGGCGGGTGAAATATCGTTGGAGCGATATTCCTGATGTAATATCAACAGTCTTCTCTGCGAAGATCTCTTTGCATTCTTCTGGTCTTGCCGGAAGTAACGAACGAAGGGCAAAAGGCAGAGTGACAATATTTTCTGCTTTTGATCATTGTATTCCGTGAGTGCTTGTTGGACTGATCTTGCAACTGATGTTGCAGTTCGAGCGCCGTTAGCATGCGGAAATACTAATCAGGCTCGGGGTGCGCTGCGATGAACAATTATAAAGTTCGCGCTTCCATAAACGCCCCTAACCGGTCATTGCTGCCGGTCACAGTTTGACTGCGCACTCAAATATTTAAACACAACCTTCCCAATCCCGGCCCGGGTCAAAAAGTGTTTTCTTTCTTTTCAGATCAGCGCATGATCATGTGCTGATGATGAAGCGGGCGTCGTTGACAGAGTACTTGCTAACTGAATACGATCATTCATGTTCGCATGTCATCCTGCCGCTATTAAGGCAGCTTCATTTTCCTGTTTTTCTTTCTTTTTATCTTCTCATCGTCTCTGTTTTTTATTTTCCAATAATATAAAATAATGCCTCCGCCTACGACGGGCACCCACCCTCCCATCCGCTGTAAGCGGAGGCAACTAAATTGAGATATCTCTTTGTAAATATCGCTCATAGCGATAGGGTAAGCCAAGGGGAAAACACAAAATAATCCGGGAAAATAACGTAAGGAATACGATTAAAAAGCGAAGAGGTTCACGGACAGAAATAATAAAATCACAATCCAGCAGAATAAAGAAGATCAGCAAAATAAGATTGGGTTTTATTCATGATCTTTGAGCCTGGTACAAAATTTATTAGTTAAATTCAATTGTACAATCCTTTAAACAGATCACATTGTCGGATAGAAGCCTGAAATTAGCGATCAATAACCATGACCTCGCGGAAGCGTTTTTCGAAGACACGCGTTTGCTTGGGATCATGGCGCCTGTAAAAGACTATCAGTTTTGCTGGCAATTGAATAGTATGCTGGGAATGGACTTCCGGATCAATAACGACATAGAGATCCGCCTGAATAAAAAAAAGCGCGATTACTACTTTTCTGTTTTTGAATTCAAAGAGCCAACGGGCTCTCTCGCTCACTATGTTTATAAAAATCAGTTTGATGGGGAATACCTTCTTCCGGAATTCAAACACCTCGATTTCCTGTGGTTAATGAAAGATGACTGGGTCTCGGATCCCGATCTTCAGCAGTTCATTCAACAGGTCAAATCTCTTAACGGCGTTCAACTCGTAGCTGAACTTACCAACGAAAGAATAAAGAATAAAGAACACCTCGTTTTTTAATTGTGTTTCCTGATGATCATTACCTGAAAACACAGAATGCCCTCCGCAGGAATCAGCGAAAATGGTGGAAAATTGTTCGCGGATCTTCTTTAGCCCAATAATTGCAGCTCTTCCCTAAACAAGTATTATGTGGAAAGAAGAAAATAATAAGCTCTATCAAAAGTTCCAGTTTAAGGACTTTTCAGAGGCTTTTTCATTTATGACAAGGGTGGCCCTGGCTGCGGAAAAAATGGATCATCATCCCGAGTGGAAAAATGTTTACAACACCGTTGAGGTTTGGTTATCCACCCATGATGCCGGCAATGTGGTTACCGAAAAAGATAAAAAGCTTGCCGCATTAATCGACAAGCTTTGACCAGGATTGTTATGGAATATTTTAAAAAATTGGGGTCTACTTTTTCTTTCGCCGGAATATCACCGATGCGTTTGTTTGAAGGTCAGCGCTGAAATGGAGTTGATAGGTTTCTTCGCCGTCGTGTATCACAAGCAGACCGGTATTTGGAGGAAATTTACCAAGATTTTCTGCATATAACAACAACGTTGTTTCTTCCTGATCAGCAGGCAGATAGATCGTTTTTTTAAGAGCCGACGCTTTCAGCATTTGTTTTGCGATGATAACTTCACCGTTCAATAGCAGACTGACTGTATCCCCGTCCACTTCGCCATTGTCATACAGGGCAAGAACAAGGCTGTCAGATTTGAACGTTACAACTTTGGGAACGCTATTCTTTCTTTCTTTTACAAAAGCAGCAGGAAGAGCTGGTGCTGTTGGCGGTGGTATTGTCCCGTTCGCCGGCGCTGATTCAGTGCGGGAGAGATCCTTGTTTATTTTGTTTTCTGCTTTCTCTGTTTTCGCTATGGCCTTCTCCTGTTTTTTTACAGGGGGCTTTACACTCTCTTCCAGCCTGGCGGGTGACGGCGTTTTTTCAGGATTGTTTTTTGCGACGGAAGGCTTAGTCTCTTTGCTTTCCCTGTAAAACGCGACATCATCAGACTTTCCTAATTCCTGCAGATGCGGAAAGATCTTAGAGTTGTCAAGATTTTTTTCTGAACGAAGGGCAACGCCTCCCGAGATGGAATAAAACGTCTTGGTCTTATTTGTCTTCCAGTTTCCGTCAAGATGCCAGGTGGTATCTTCCAGGCGTTGCCTGAATATGTAGGAAACCTTCACGCCTTTATCCTGCCGTCCCGGAAAATTGGTGGAGATCACTTCGTCGTCTTTTACTTCACAAACACCATCCGCTACTATTCCTTTAACCCGCTTTATGGTATAAAAAAGAGTGTCCCGAACGACGAAGGCCGTGCGGGTGTATCCATACACTTTCCCTCTGTATTCGGTTAATGCCAGTTCAAAGGATTGGTCTTTCCTTACAGTTGAGCTATCGTTGCTCAATGTTCCGGTCCACAGACCTGTAAGGCTCTGTTGCGCCTGAGAGGCTGCAGGAAGCAAAAGAAATAAGAGTAAATACCGAAGAGTTTTCATACTGTCAATAGATATAAGATTTGCAGGTCTACAACGTAGAAAACGATCATTTCTTGTGAAAGGTCGTGTTTGGAAGCGGCATTAATAATGCCAATAAAAAAGCCCCGGATTGTGGATCCGGGGCCTGTACTGGTATTTTGAATAGATTATCTGTTCATGCTTGCAAGGAACTCTTCATTGTTTTTGGTCCCTTTCATTCTGTTTTGCAACTCACGCATAGCTTCTTCGGTATTCATATCTGAAAGGAAAACGCGAAGGAGGTTCATTCGTTGTAGTACATCTTTTTCAAGCAACAGGTCATCACGGCGGGTAGAAGACGCTGTGAGGTCAATTGCGGGATAGATGCGTTTATTTGCCAGGCGGCGATCGAGCTGAAGCTCCATGTTGCCGGTACCTTTGAATTCCTCGAAGATCACCTCGTCCATTTTGCTACCTGTATCTACGAGGGCCGTTGCGATGATGGTAAGCGAGCCTCCGTTTTCAATTTTACGGGCTGCGCCAAAGAACTGCTTTGGCTTTTGCATTGCATTTGCTTCCACACCACCTGAAAGAACTTTACCAGAAGCCGGAGCAACGGTATTGTGTGCACGAGCAAGGCGGGTGATAGAATCAAGGAGGATCACGACGTCATGTCCGCACTCTACAAGGCGTTTTGCTTTTTGCAGGGCTATCGTTGAAACCTTAACGTGTTTTTCAGCAGGCTCATCGAATGTAGATGCGATAACTTCAGCTCTGACACTTCTTTCCATATCGGTAACTTCCTCAGGGCGCTCATCCACCAGAACGACCATCAGGTAGCATTCCGGGTGGTTCGCAGCGATCGCGTTTGCGACGGCTTTGAGCAGCATCGTTTTACCGGTTTTAGGCTGTGCAACGATCAGGCCACGCTGACCTTTACCGATAGGGGTAAAGAGGTCCATGATGCGTGTTGAATAATCGCTGGGAGCTGTGAACAGGTTGAGCTTTTCGAAAGGGAACAGCGGAGTGAGATAATCAAACGGAACGCGGTCTCTTACTTCTTCAGGGCTCTTATTGTTGATAGCGTCAACCTTCAGCAGCGCAAAATATTTTTCACCTTCTTTAGGAGGACGGACAGCTCCCGCAACAGTATCTCCGGTTTTAAGGCCGAATAATTTTATCTGCGAGGGAGAAACATATACGTCATCTGGAGAGGAGAGATAGTTGTAGTCAGAAGAGCGAAGGAATCCGTATCCGTCAGGCATCATTTCGAGTACACCCTCTGAAAGAATGATTCCATCAAACTCTATATTGAAATGCTGTTCGCGTCTTTGCGGATAAACCTTAGCGGGCTGCTGGGGAGCAGACTCTGCAACCTGGTGATCTTCTGCCGGCTGAATGGATGGTTGTTGCTCTTCTTCCTGGATCGACTCTGGCTGGGCTTCGGAAATCAGCTCCTGTTGTTCAGAAACCTCTTTGTCCTCTGGCTTTTTACGGCCTCTTTTCGCGGGAGCCTTTTCTTCCTTTTTAGGCATAGGGGCGGGTTTTTTATTGTTGGATTTTTTGTCTTCACCGCTGTCTTCAACCACCGCTTCTTCAGTAGTAATTCCAGTGGAAGTTTTAATAATACGCTTACGTTTGCCTTTGTCATCAGTAGGAGTGCCGCCTTTAGAACCGGCTATAGCTTGACTATCGAGGATCTTGTAAACGAGTTCTTGTTTGTCTAGTTTTTTTGCGTTGGGGATACGCAGTTGCTCAGCAATGTCAAGCAACTCAGGAACGAGCATGTCGTTCAATTGCAGGATGTCGTACATACAAAATGTTGAAGGTTAACACAGTATACCGTGATCACGAATCTGAAAAATGAAAAAAGGTTGAATTTTTGTTGAATGGAAATGATCAAAACGTGATGAGCTAACTAAGGGAGTAATGAACTAACCAGTCGTTTCTTTCCGCTGCAAGTATACGGCCTTTTTCGTAAATTCCAAAATTTGACTTTGGGTGTAAATGCCCTGGGCATTAAGCCCTTATCTTTGCTCTCCGAAAATCAAACTATGTTCAACAAACGCACAAAGATCAAAGACCTATTGGTTCAGGAACCAACAGGCCAGGAAGTAACCGTGATGGGATGGGTAAGATCATTCCGGAATAATCAGTTTATGGCAGTGAATGACGGTTCGACAAATAATAATGTGCAGGTTGTTCTTGAGCTCGGAAAGTTGGATGACGAAACGCTCAAAAGAATCACCTCATCCGCTTCTGTGAAAGTTACCGGTAAAGCGATCGCTTCATTGGGCAAAGGACAGAAGATGGATCTTGTTGCGGATACCCTGGAAATACTCGGAGATAGTGATCCGATGAAATACCCGTTGCAGTTAAAGAATAAACCAACACTGGAATATCTCAGAGAGATCGCGCATCTGCGCTTCCGTACAAATACATTTGGAGCAGTATTCCGCGTTCGCCACGCGCTCGCATTCGCTATTCATAAATTTTTTAACGATAAAGGATTTGTGTACCTGCATACGCCCATCATTACCGCAAGTGATGCAGAAGGTGCTGGTGAAATGTTCCGGGTATCAACGTTGCCATTAGACAATCCGCCAAAAAATGATGACGGCTCCATCAACTTCAGAGAAGACTTCTTTGGTAAAACGACCAATCTCACCGTAAGCGGTCAGCTTGAAGGAGAACTTGGTGCTACTGCATTTGGTGAGATCTATACTTTCGGGCCAACATTCCGTGCAGAGAACTCGAATACGGCCCGTCACCTTGCTGAGTTCTGGATGATTGAACCAGAGGTGGCGTTCAATGATCTTGAAGATAACGCAAACCTGGCTGAAGAATTTATCAAGTATCTGATCCGTTATGCGATGGAAAATAACAGGGACGATCTTGATTTCCTTGCGCAGCGCCTTGCAGAAGAAGAAAAGCAACTTCCGCAGGATAAGAGAAGTGAAATGGGATTGATAGAAAAGCTGGAGTTTGTTATGAACAACGACTTTGAGCGTGTTACTTATACAGAAGCGATCGATATTCTTTTACAATCTCCAGCGTACAAAAAGAAGAAGTTTGCATACGAAGTAAAGTGGGGGATCGATATGCAGAGTGAACATGAAAGATATCTTGTAGAGAAGCATTTTAAGAAGCCTGTGATCGTTACGAACTATCCGGCAGCCATCAAGGCGTTTTACATGCGTTCGAATGATGATGCAAATCCGGAATTGGGCCGCGGTCCTACTGTGGCGGCAATGGATATTCTTGCTCCCGGCATTGGTGAGATCGTTGGTGGATCACAAAGAGAAGAACGATATGATCGCCTCCTCGAAAGAATGAGTGAAATGCATATTCCGGCGGAAGAACTTTGGTGGTATCTTGATACCAGGCGGTTCGGAACTGTACCGCATGCAGGGTTTGGACTTGGATTCGAGAGAATGGTATTGTTCGTGACAGGTATGACAAATATCAGAGACGTGATTGCGTTTCCCCGTACTCCTGGTTCTGCTGAATTCTAGGCTAAAGGGAAATAAGTAAAAAAGGAGAATGAAAAACATTCTCCTTTTTTTATTGTGTGACAGCAGACTAATTGTGAAGTGTCACTACGGGAATATGAGAGTGATAGATGAGTTGTTTCGTGGAACTTTTTTTAAAGAGACCTTCCAGGAGTTTATGTTTTTTAGGAATGGTGATGATGAGATCGAGATTATTTTTTTCTGCAAACTCATGAACACCGTCTTCTATGTCTTTATGTTTGATAAAATGAAATTGAGGGTTCAATTCGCTAAGGGCCGCCTGAAGCAAAGATGATTGCTCGGAGGACGCTTCCGGCGTTTCTTCGAAATGAATGTTCAGGATATGAAATTCGGCGTCAAATTGTGCCGCGAATTTTTTGAGGCCTTCCGCAGGAATTGTTTCTGCAACTTCACGAAGATCACAGGCAAGACCAATTTTTTTGATGCCATTGCCATAACCTTTGCCGGTTGGTACGCAGATGACCGGCCAGGTAACATGTTTGATAACATTTAAAGTATTACTTCCGAAAATTACGCGTTCGACAGCGGAGCTTCCTGTGGTACCCATGATGATCGCATATGGCTGCGTTTTTGAACCAAGATCTTCTAACTCGTCCGTTACATTTCCCAGCCGGGCTTCTGTATAGATCTTTATTTTCCCTCCCGTAACACGTTCCAGTTCCTGACGGGCAATATCAAGTCTTTTTTCCGCATCGGCTTTTAGATCCTCAACAGAGACAAGGATCAGTGGCGTATCTGTAATGGCTACAGGGATCTGGTATATATGTAAAAGCATGAGGCTTGCGTTGATCGCAAGAGCCATATCGATGGCATAGTTTGTCGCATTGATCGCAACGGGTGAGAAATCGGTGGGGACGATGATTGTTTTCATGTATAAGCTGTTTATAATTAGCAAGCAAGAAGAATGCCGGGCGATAGTGTTTATGGATTTAGGTATGCTAAGCGTCTCATGCTGAAAACCCTGCATTATGGCAAACATAACCGAACAAGCAACTAACAATTCCCGTTCGCGCAGCGCAGCTCGCGTGAAAAGGCATTCCGCAAGAACAGACATGACTCCAATGGTAGATCTTGGTTTTTTGTTGATCGCATTTTTTGTGATGACAACCGAGATGAGTAAGCCGGCGGTTACAAAGCTGGTCATGCCAAAGGAAACAACAGATGGTCATGTCAACAAGATTTGCAATTCCACTGCGCTGACTCTTTTGATCGGAGGAGAGAAGCTTTATTATTATGTCGGTGATTGGGAACAAGCGCAAGATGCCGGTGAGGTTTATGAAACAAGCTTTTCTGTAAAAGACGGAATTGGTAAAGTTATCCGTGAGCGGCAGGCATGGTTAGGTAAAGAGAAAATCTCCGGGGAGGGTCGTGACGGACTGGTTTTTCTGATAAAGCCAGGAAAAGAGGCTAATTATCAACAGGTAATTGACGCGATGGACGAAACGCAGATCAACGGAGTTAAGAGGTATGTCATCGTTTCTCCTGGCGAGGAAGAATCAGCTCTTCTCGCCCGGAAATGACGGATTTCGCCTTGTTAAATAAAAAACACAACGCAGCGACGGGCAGAAAATGGCCAGTCACTGCGTTGTGTTTTTTATGAAATACCGGAATATTTACCGACAAAATCTGCCGTTCGTCCGGTGAAAAGCTCCTTCCGTACAATCTCAAATGACATCGCCTTTTGTCAGAAAACCCCGAGCGACGTGATTTTCAAATAGTTGCGAGATCGGTAAGGCACTGGTCATAAAACATTACTTTAAAAAAGCTGGTACTTTGTGTTGCATAGTACCAAATATCACCCTATCTTTGTTTTACAAACGGAGAAAAGGGCGCTGAACCTTATCCTTGCCCTCTCCACAAAATCGAGTTTATGAATATAGAGAACACACAGAGCCAGATGCGGAAAGGTATTTTGGAGTTTTGTATTCTCTCCATTATTCGCCGGGGTGAGGCCTACCCCAGCGATATTGTGGAGGAGATGCGGGCCGCAAATCTCCAGATCCTTGAGGGTACGCTCTATCCACTTTTGACCCGCCTGAAAAATGCCGACATGCTCACTTACCGATGGGTAGAAAGCAATTCAGGGCCGCCACGCAAATACTTTTCGCTGACGGAAAAAGGCGAAACTTTTTACAAAGAACTTGAACAAACCTGGAACGAATTATCAAACGGAGTAAATGCTCTGGCAAACAAGAACGATAAGACGTTTAACCAACCATAACCACATCGCTTCAACCCAAAATATTTGACATGAAAAAGATCATTAACATAAACCTTAGCGGCAGGGTAATACCTATCGAAGATTCGGCTTATGAAAAGCTGCAGGGTTATATCGAAAGCCTGCGCCGTCACTTTGCCAATGAAGAAGGTCGTGACGAGATCATTAATGATATCGAAAGCCGTATCGCGGAATTGATGAATGATAAGATCCGTAAAGGCGCAAGCTGTGTAACGGATGCTGATGTCGACGAGATCATTGCTTCTATGGGAAGACCGGAAGATTTTGATGACGATGCTGCGGACGCAGAGAGTAACACTCAGGCTGGTCAATCGCAGCAACAGTATTATGACTCTTCAAATACAAGGCCCCGGACACGTTTATTCCGTGACACGAGCGACAAGCTTATCGGCGGTGTATGTAGTGGTCTGGCGGCTTATATGAATGTGGATCCTTCCATTGTCCGGATCCTGTTTGCGATCATCACATTTGGAGGTTTCGGTGTAGGCTTTTTGATCTATATCATTCTCTGGATGGTATTGCCTACCAAAGACCTTGAAGGATATACCGGGAAAAGACTATACCGTAATTCGGACGATAAAGTGATCGGCGGTGTTGCCGGCGGTCTTGCTGCATATTTTAATAAAGAATCCTGGTTGATCAGGTTGATCTTTGTCGGTCCTCTCGCATTGAATATCCTGTTTGGTATCATTGGTGGACTTACCTGGAGTTATCATTTCGATGTGTTTCCTAATATAGTATTCGGGTCGCTGAATGGTACGTTGTTTTTGATCTATATCGTATTGTGGATGGTATTACCTGAAGCGAAAACGAACTATGAAAAGATGGAAATGCGTGGTGAAAAGGTTGACGTGAACCGGATACGTGATAATGTTCGCCAGGAAATGGGCGGCGTAAGGGATCGTGTGAAAAACTGGAGCGAAGAGGTGAAAGAGTCTGCCCAGAATTTTGGGAATCGAGCAAAGGAGTTTGCAAATACGAAAGGAAAAGCATTCACATCGGAAGTAAACGACACCGCGCGGCGCAGCGGGCAGGGCATCGGACATATGATCGGCGTGATCTTCAAAGCTTTCTTCCTGTTCGTCTTTGGCTCAATCGTGCTTGCACTGTTTGTTGTACTGCTCGCATTACTTTTCGGTGGCATGGCATGGTGGCCTGTAACAAATTTCCTTTGGACGAGCAATACGCAAAAGATCCTGGCATTGGGAACATTGTTATTCTTCCTGGTAGTTCCCCTGGTCGGGTTAATTACCTGGGTCATCCGCCGCCTGATCGGGGTCCGTTCCAGAAACAGTTACCTCGGATGGACATTCGGATTTCTCTGGACGATCGGTTGGGTTTGTCTGATCCTGTTAGTATCGAGTATTACACGCGATTTCAAGGATTATCAACAGGTCAGCAATGAAATCGCTTTGTCAAAACAACCTTCCAATGGCAAGATGATCGTAATGGTAAAGGAGCAGGGTTTAGATTACAGAGGAAACTTTGGATGGCTGAATGATGATATCGAAGGATGGGATATTTCTGATGACACGATGAGAATGTCTACGATCAGGATCAATGTTATTCCAAGCGCTGATAGCAGTTTCCATGTTTTTGAAAAGAAGCACAGTTACGGACGTGATAGGAACGATGCATTGAAAAGAGCACAATCAATGAATTATTCGATCTCCGCTGCGGATAGCATTCTGGATATTGGAAATGGTTATAATGTAGGCAAGGATGTCAAGTTCCGTTTGCAGCAGGTGGAAGTCGAAATACATGTTCCTGTTGGTAAAAAGATCCGGTTCGATCGGTCGGTCAGAGAAAAGTTGAACCCTTCGAAATTCACCGTAAAAAGAAGCAGACGCCGCTTCAGTGGTGTTAACATCGACAATGATTACGGGTTCAATTATTCTACGAATACAGATTACGTAATGACCGCCGAGGGATTGAAAAGCCTGAGTCGGATCAACACAGCCAGCGATCCTGAGGAGACAGAGTCTTCATCGGACGGCAGGTCCCGCAGCAGTGATTACAGATACGAAAGAAAGGCTGCGGATTCAATCGACCTGGAAAGGAAGATCGAAGAAGAGAAGCGTAAAAAAGACGAAAGTGAACGTGTTATCCGCGAGTTGCAAGAGCAACAAAAGAAATCACAATCTACCAGTGCTGTTGAAATGGAAAAGCTCGATAACAACCAGGACGATGCGATAGGATCTCCTTCAGGAGTATTCTCTATTGTAAGATGGCTGTAAAAAATATTACCCTAAACTGTAACCGAAACCAGGCGGTTGCGTCAGATTATCCAAACTTGGTTGAAGTTGAAAGTCGCCCAGGCGACGTACAAAGGCCCCGTTCACGGGGCTTTTCTATTTTGAAGCAGGCGAGAGAAATCTAATGTTGATCAATCTTCTGAGCGAACTTAACGACGCTGGTCCCGGCTCTGGCAGGCCTAACGTTTATCATTTGATCCTTACCACCGGTCAGGGGTTAAAAATCTCAGTCGACTTCTGTGCACTGGTGTTCTGCCGGCTGACAAAGCCTATACAGATTTTATCACCGGGCGATAGACCAAACATTTAAAGAAAACAAAAAACGCTTTCGTGCGGCCCCATTATCAATGAGTTAGAGATGGTTCACGGAAATAGGGAATGAAAATTGATCTGTTCCGGAGCAATGGCATGATAAAACCAAACCGTACAGCATGAAAAATAACTTTTCCGATCAGGCCCGGCAGTATGCAATATACCGGCCCACATACCCTCCGGAATTATTCGAGTTTCTGATGGAGCATGTAAACCAGCGTGAGGCGGTCTGGGATTGTGCAACGGGAAATGGTCAAACAGCCGTAGCGCTTGCTAAATACTTTGAACAGGTTTATGCGACTGATATTAGCCAGCAGCAATTAAATAACGCTCAGTTTGGGCCCAACATTACCTACAGCTTGCAGGCTGCCGAGCATACGGCATTCGAAGATGATAAATTTAACCTGGTCACGGTATCACAAGCGTTGCATTGGTTCCAGTTTGATGCTTTTTATAAAGAGGTTTATCGTGTTACAAAAACAGGCGGAGTCTTTGCTGCCTGGGCATATTCACTGTTGACAATTTCACCGGAGATCGACGAGTATATAAGGGATTACCATTTTAATATCCTGAAAGATCATTGGGATGAAGAGAGACGATTTGTTGACGAACGATACGAGAGCATACCTTTTCCTTTTGATGAGATAGCAAGTCCTGATTTTGTTATTACATATGACTGGTCGCTTGAAAACCTGGAAGGGTATTTACAAACCTGGTCGGCGTATCAGAATTTTGTAAAGTCGAACGGATTTGATCCGGTGGAAGCGTTGATCATAAAGATCCGGCCATATTGGAGTGAAAAGAGGAGGGTAGTATTTCCGGTACATATGAGAGTTGGGAGGGTAAAGTGAGTTCTTGGGGGAGGAGGAAATGGGGAATAGGAAGTCATAGGCAGGGCGGTGGGTGTCTTGGCTGGCAGAGGGAGAGGTTATTTGAGGGAGGTTAAATTTCCTGGAGGGCCGTGAGGGCTTCCTAATGGGGACCACGCCTCTTGCCTTCACCCTTTCCGCCCTTTGGGCCCTCCCTCCCCCGCCACCACCACCGAAAGTTGGTCTGAGAGGGGGTGTAATAACAACACCCGGCCTGGCAAATGACATTTAAGACATACACCAATCCAAACAGTTCTAACTCCCTCCAACTTTGACAGCCATCTGGCTTAAAAACTCAACGTTATCTATTGCAATAAATAAGCAGAAACCTTCTCCCAATAGGATCAAGATCTCTAACAATCCAAATATCGATCACAGGAGAAGGAAAACCTCGAGAAAAAAACGAATAAAAACGGGAAAATAACAGGCGAATGCTGTTTATTACCACTCTCGTCCCTCTCGGTAACAACAGTTGATAGGAATGATGCCGCAACCATCAAAGCGCAAAGTAACAACCCTTAGAAAGAAGGCTCTCACGGCATAAGGCCATTATATCTTACCCTATTCGGGTTTGATCAATGAGTTATCCTGACAGATCCTGTTATTCATCGCTTGATATGATCCATGTTCCATTTATCGCTGCCGAAACGAATTTGTTGTGAATGCAATAAGAAAGGCTATTATTAACAACAGCATTAGCTGTTCTCTGCAAAAGATCAAAAGACTAATACCAGTTCAACTATTTCTCCTTCTGTAAACAGCGTACATGTCAGCATCTTCCAGTCTGTTGGCCGGAAAACAAAGACGTCTAACAAGGGAGATCCATTATCATCCTTATATGGATACAAGCTTTCATAATGATATACGCTCATTCCTTTCAGCAGAGATCCCTCTTTTACCAGTATCGTTGTATCCTCATCGAGTAGTTGAGTGAAGATAAAAACACCTCTGTTATGATGGCAGATTACTTTCAGTATCCGGAACAAATAGACTGTTTGCATTCAAAGACTTTTTGAAATATCAGACCGAATGGCAATCTAAACCACTCTTCAATACGCCTCTAATATACTATCCGGAATGTCAGATTTATTCTCGGCTTGATCTCCTTCGCTGTTTTTGGCACCTGATGCTCCCAGAAATGCTGCATTTCGCCAGCCATCAATAGAAAACTGCCATGATTCAAAAGGATCCGGATCTTTTCTATCTCCTTTTTGAACTTGTGCCTTATCTCAAAAGGTCTGGTTTCTCCAAAGCTGACAGAGGCCACTACAGGTCTTGGACCAAGCTCTCTGTCATGATCACGATGCCATCCAACGCCGTCCTTTCCATCTCTGTAAAGATTTACCAATACACTTGTAAACTGCACGCCGCAGGCGTTCTCAACTTTTTGTTTAATCGTTTCAAGTGTTGGAGTAAGAGCGCGAACGGGTTTTAATGGATCTCGGTTTTTCCCGTACCAGACGCACATCCGTGGAGTCAAATGAGTTTTGTCATAAACCGTGATCTCCTCCTGTTTCCACGGGGTCTCTGCAAGGAGCGTATTATAGAAAGTGTCGGCTTCGTCCCGCTTTATAAAATGCTCCCAAAGAGTTAATTCTGCATCCGGTATATCGAATGCTTTTATGCGGAGTTCTCCGGAATTAAATAGTTGCGTGTCTTCAAAAAGAGTTAACATAAATGATCTGTTTAATAGGACTATTTACCTGAAATTTCTACCTCCATGAAATGCATCTTCTTCGGAGGTCTTTCGAACCTGAGCACGTTTGTTTAATCCTGGCGGGATGGATTTTTCATCTGCTTTAGATAAAGTAAGAACGGGTGGCTCTTCGTTTTCTTCCGGAGTAAGCGAGCGAAGCATCTTCGAAAAGTTATGACAGCTTCGAACCACCACATGGATCACACTCTTTTCTATTTGTAATTGTCCTTCTACCATGATCAATTTTGATTGAAGAATTTCTTTCCTGAATTTCTCAAACAAACTTTCGAAGATCACAAGGTTTGCCACTCCGGTTTCATCTTCGATCGTCATAAAGCAAACACCTCCAGCTGTGCCCGGTCTTTGCCTGACTAATACAAGTCCTGCTACTTTTACTACTTTCCCGGGTTGTTGATGTTGAAGATCATTTGTCGGCAGGATACGCAACAGGTTTAATTTCTCGCGGACGAAACTTACCGGGTGAGCTTTAAGAGATAAAGAGACGCTGGCATAATCTTGCACAACATGTTCTGATAAACTCATATCCGGTAATGCAATCTGCTCCGTCTCTTCCTTTAAATACTGACCCTGAAATAATGCTTCCGGACGATCTTTGGTAGACGCATCCCAAAGCGCCTGTCGCCGGTCAAGATCGATGGATCTGAATGCATCTGCACCGGCAAGTTTTTCCATTGTGGCATCTGAAATGCCAGCATCTCGTAATTGATCAATATGTGTGAAGGATCGTTTTCTTGCCGCAATCAACATCTCCATTTCCTCCTGCCGTAAGCCTTTGACCTGTCTGAATCCCAATCGCAACGCACAATACTCTCCATCTCTTTCTTCAAGCGTATTATCCCAATCAGAATGATTGATGTCGACAGGCCTTACTATCACATCATGCTTTTGTGCGTCGATCACGATTTGCGCCGGCTGATAAAATCCCATTGGCATACTGTTCAATAATGCGCAAGCAAACACATCCGGGTAAAAGCATTTGATCCAGGAAGAAACATAAACCAGTAATGCAAAACTGGCCGCATGGCTTTCTGGGAAACCATAACTGCCAAAGCCTTCCAATTGACGAAATACACGTTCTGCATATTCCTGTTCATAACCGCGACTGATCATTCCATTGATCAGCTTTTCTCCAAACTTAACTACCTGTCCATGTGCTTTGAATGTGGCCATGCTGCGTCTGAGCTCATCAGCTTCTGTAGGAGAAAAGCCGGCCGCAAC
This sequence comes from Terrimonas ginsenosidimutans, assembly GCF_022012415.1. GTDB lineage: Bacteria > Bacteroidota > Bacteroidia > Chitinophagales > Chitinophagaceae > Terrimonas_A > Terrimonas_A ginsenosidimutans. The sequence goes on along the minus strand of NZ_JAKLTR010000001.1, from coordinate 419,506 downwards.
GATCGCGATCTTCATCGCCTGCTCCTGGAAAAGAGGAACGCCAAGCGTTTTTTTCAGAATATCTTCCAGGTCTTTTGATGGATACTCTACCGGCTCTTCATTATTCCTGCGGCGCAGGTATGGATGCACCATGTCGCCCTGAATAGGACCCGGCCTTACAATCGCAACTTCTATTACAAGATCATAGAAGTTCTCTGGTCTTAACCGTGGCAGCATGGATTGTTGTGCGCGGCTTTCTATCTGAAAAACACCGATCGTATCGCCCTGCGAGATCATGTCATACACATCTTTTACATCCTGCTCTATATTCGCCAGCGTGAGATGTAATCCATAATGCTGTTTTGCTTTATCAAATGCTTTACGGATACAGGTAAGCATTCCAAGAGCAAGCACGTCGATCTTCATAAAGCCTAAAACATCAATATCGTCTTTATTCCATTCGATACAGGTGCGATTTTCCATCCGCGCATTAAGAATGGGACAGAGGTTAAATAGTTTTCCCTGCGTGATCACAAATCCTCCTGTATGTTGTCCAAGCTGACGCGGAAAGCCCATAAATTCACGTGTAAGCTGTAATACTTTTCGAAGATGTTGATCATTTGGGTTAAGACCTTGTTCTGTGATGCGGTTTCCTTCAAACCATTCATCTGTAAACTCCCATATGGAACCAGATAGACGGGTGATCGTATCCACAGATAATCCCATTGCTTTTCCTACATCACGGATGGCTCCTTTCTGGTGCTGTTGTGTAACGGTTGCGATGATCGCGGCTCTGTCACGGCCATACTTTTCATAGATATATTGTATTACTTCTTCCCGACGTTCATGTTCAAAGTCGACATCAATATCCGGCGGTTCATTTCTTGCCGAAGAAATAAATCGTTCAAAGAGAAGATCGAACTTTTCCGGATTGACAGACGTGATACCGAGGCAATAACATACTGTTGAGTTGGCGGCAGACCCTCTTCCCTGGCAAAGGATTTCTTTTTCACGGGCGAAGCGAACGATATCATATACGGTTAAAAAGTAGGCTGCATAATTCATCTGTTCAATGAAGCCTAATTCATAATTGATAGCCTCTTTTGTCTTTTGTGGTATATGTCCATTGAACTTTTCATTCGCGCCGATCCAGGCAAGATGCGTTAGTTCCTGCTGAGGTGTTCGTCCTTCAGTGGTTATTTCTTCAGGGTATTCATATTTTAATTCGCTCAGGCAAAAAGTACAGGCATCTGCAATCTCTTTTGTCCGCCGGATCGCATCGGGATACTGTCTGAAAAGGCGATTCATCTCTTCCTGCGGTTTCAGGTATCTTTCTGCATTCGCGTGTAAACGAAAACCTGCATTGTGGATCGTGCATTTTTCCCGGATACAGGTCATTACATCCTGCAGTTCCCTGCGAAGAGGATGATGATAGTGAACATCATTTGTTGCAACAAGCGGAATAGACAATCTTTCTGATAGCTCTGCGAGGCGGAATTGCAGTTTTGAATCATTACCGTTATATAAACGAAAACAAGCCAGGTAAAGATGGTCGCCTAATTTATCCTTATATTCTTTTAATTGCTTTTGAAAAGAGGGATCAAGATCAAAGTGTTCATCCAGTTTTTCCGGTGGAACGGCGATAAATTTCATGCCTTCGGCATGATCATAAATATCTTTTTTATATAAATGACATTCGCCTTTCTCTGCACGAAGATTTCCTTTGCTTAATAAGGATGAAAGCAGGGCATAAGCGGTTTTATCAGTTGGATAGGCGAGAAGGGAAGGACCATCTAACAGGTCGAGCCGGCAAGCGGGGATCAGCCGGATCTCTTTACCCTTAGCGGCTTTATATGCACGTACAATGCCGGCCAGTGTATTCCGGTCCGTGATCGCAATTTCTTTATAACCTAATGCAATTGCCTGATCGATCAGTTCTTCCGGATGAGAGGCACCACGGAGAAAGCTGAAATTGCTTGTAACCTGTAATTCTGAATAACTCATACACACTATTCTTTTTATGCAAAAAACCCGTGAATAAACCATTGATAGGTCTTGTCTGCATCATAATGACCCAGGCGAAAGATCCAGTAACGCCGGCCTTCTTCATCTTCAACATAGTAATAGTCACGGTGCTGTCCTTGCTGCAACCACCATTCCTGCTCGATGCGCTCTGGCCCATCGGCTCGTTTTATTTTATGCAGAACACCTTTATAGCGAAACAACATCGGTGGATAATCCGGGATTGGCGCGGTAACGTCTATCAATTCAGGGTTTGACAATAGAATTGTTGGCCGGGGCCTGTCAGTTCGCCACTGTGTTGACGGTTTTTCGTTAATAGATAGCGCCTTCTTTATTGATCGCTCAGGCCAGTAATGCTCGTCTGGCAGAAAACGATAGATCCTGTTTTCTCCAATACGTCCTGCAATGCGATCGATCAGTTCGGCCAATTGAATATTCTCAAGTCCGCAGGACGTAGTCCAGATCTGTTCCTGGTAAGCTGGCGCATCTTCGATTTTTTTTGCTTCGATAAGAAAGACTTCAATACCAAGGTCCGGCTCTATTGAATCGATGTTCAGTGCAAATAGTTTGAACAAATGTTTTGGATTAGACGATGCACGGTGAGTTCCGATTGAGATCGAAACGGTCTTGCCATCAATTCTATAACCTTTGAAACTAGCTTCACGCAAGCCCTTTTGCTCTTTTTGCAAGCGAGAACAAAGAACATCCAGCAGCTTTTCTAAAGCGATCTCAATGCCTGTGGCCGTTGATATTGGTTCAAGACAAGGAAGTCTCTCCTGGTATGCTTCAATTGGAATGATCGACACTATAAATTCTTCTTCTGAACCGGTAGCCTGGTCGATCCGTTGCAGCAGCGTTTTCCCAAACCTTCGTCTTAATGCCGGGCGCGGAATATTGATGAATTGAGCAATACGACGCAGCCCTAATTTATGAAGTAAATCAGCCTGCTCTTTTTCCAAACGCAATGCCTGCGGCGGAAGGGATAATAAGGCGGAGAGCTGAGCACCATTGTCTATCACTGAACCATTGGTCCCAAACCGGGTAACTGCCCATGCAGCCCCGACTGTATCTGCCATAGCCGCGCGGGTCTGGTAACCAAGTTTATTTAACCCGGAAATAATATCGTTGAGATACAATTGTTCTGTTCCCCAGAGATGCGCACAACCACTTGCGTCTATAATAAGTCCATCAGGAAGGTCTGCAGACACACAAGGAGAAAAGCGAATGCTCCATTCTGCGAGCTTATTTAAAAGTCGCGATGAAAGATCCGGGATATCATCTTCTACAAACAAAGACGGATATATTGCACGTGCATCGGCGAGAACCATTCCAATATCAATACCTTGTTGCAATGCGACATTATTGCAGGCACAAATGATCTTCCTGCCATGATCCTGTGTCACCAATACAAACGGAGAATCGGCCGGGCTGTTTCTTTGCTTGGCAAACCAATCGGTTTTAAGAAACCGGAACCATATAGAAATGTATCTTTTATTCACTACCCGGTTTTACGATGTAGAAATTTTGATTCCCGGAAAACAGGAGTGATCGTTTTGAAGCTGGTTCCATCCCATTCTATGATCCACTCGCCTGTTTTCCCATTACGAACTTTTAATAACGCGACCTTCCATCGGGGAAATCCGACGCCGGGCATATCTGCCGGTAATTCGCTTGCAACAGGACTGATCGCCCATCTTGCCGAGCAGACATTTGGAGTAAGGATCCGGGGTTGCTGGCGGATCAGAAATCCTGTAACCTGACTTTTTTCAACGGCGAGTTGAAGACGGCGGCTGGCCGTAAAGCTTAACTCTTTTGTTTCTGCAATAACTGCTGCAAGCCCATTACTTTTTAGTGCTTCTTCTGCGGCCCAAAGGATATCTTTTTCTTTTGTTGCATGAACAAAAATTACCCTGTGAGGCTCCATACCGAAAAGCGGCATTGCTGAAGGAAATGCTTTCATCGAAGAGCTGATCCATATACAGGCACCCCCATTCTTCATTAATGACGCGGTGAGTGCAGAGACAAATCCGTTTGTTGATGATGTTGACTCTGTATTAGAGCAAATGAATTCATGAATAGTGGAAACCGGGATATGTTTATTGGGAAAAGCGTCCCTGATTGGGCCCAGCCCTGTAGCAAATAAATGGGTTGACTGAATAGTTTTATAACCCTGCAAACACAGGATTTCCTTTTGAAGGCGGGAAATAATATCGTTTGGGCACGCCAACATAATTGAGGTTGAAAATCAGCATTTTACTAATGGGTTTGCGCATGAAATTACTAAAGTATTTAGCAATACCAATCTGTTTTCAACAGATTTTTATAAAAGAATATTGAAAACGTTGATTATTAAAAAGATGAGGAAGGAGGCAGAACATCTGCCTGCATGGTAAAAGGGCTTAAAATATTTACTGGCGTGTGAGAGCGCCGGTAAATATCATTAACTGACCGATTCTTTATATTAACCAGCGATTAAAACACGATGAAATACATTACCGTTCCTTAGCCGTGCTATTTTCTTAACCTGTAACTGTTCTTTTATTGTATACCACTCAGTGACGCCATCTTTCTCATCCCCGATTCGCACACGCCAGCAAGGCAGATTTCCTACTCCGGGAATTGACAGATCCTCCTTTCCTTCTATTGTTATGACAACAACATATTCATAATATCTTTTTCCCGGATTGATCGCCTGAAAGGAAAATACAGCACCTTTCTTCATTGGCAAGCTGCCGATAATATCATCCGTGATCACACCATTGAACCATTGATGACCGGCCTTCTCGAAAATAGAAGTACTGTCTTTATAAATGACAGTGTTATGAACACGTTCAGGAGAAAACAATACTTTCTCCCGATGACCCTCCGATTGAATTTCAGTAAAATATCCAAGAGGCAGAAGAGTTTCGCTATTCACAATGCTTGAGTCTGTATCGGTTCCTTTTTCAAGCTGATATTTCTGCGTAAACAACATAGCACCGGATCCTTCATAAGAGATCTTTTGTGCTTTTCTTGTAAGAATGCATGATAGCCGGACCTTTCCATCCTTCTGCTCTGTATACTGAAGATAGCGTCGTTCAAAAGGCTGAATTTTTCGCTGTGCATTTTTTATCCAGGTCGTATCTGCGGCTATTGAAGGCAGATAAAACATCAGCATCAGCAACGCAATAGTTCCCCTGATCATAAAAGTTATTAAACGGGTTAAGAAAATAGAAGACAATGATAAACGTAGTTAGACTGACAGTTCTTTAAGCCATTTGCGCGCCAGTAAAGGATCGGTGAAAAAGTGTTCATTATATCGGCTGTAACTGCGTTGATACAAACCAATCTTGGTTTCATCCTGGTGAGCATGCGCTGCGGCAATACATTTTATATCACGGGTGTTGACGTATTGTAGCTTTTCCGCTTCCTCATTAAACAGATCTACATAACCAACTTTCCATCCGTATTGGGAAAGAGTAACAGGAATTATTGACCGAAAACGTTTATGCGTTTCAATATTATTGGGGCTAAAGCCAAACAGGTCTACCATGATCCTGAACACACCTCCTGACTCAATCTGCTGAAGGGCGAGATGCAGGGACTCTTCCCATAGTTCAATATCGCGGAAAGTAACCTTACCACAGACCCGCGTATCAATAGTTTTTTCTTCGGAAAACCAGTTGGTTCCGAAAACAGTAGTCGCTTCCATAAATAAATAATTAGACTGATACGAGCGTGTGGGTTCAGCAAATTAAGAAGCCTTCCGCTTTAAGCAGTGGGCAAATGGATAGACGGTCAGTCCAAAAAACCAACGGAAAACAGGTGAGCGAATATTGATCAGAATTACATTGTCAAAGGGCGCAGCTACAGCTCAATATTCCGGATGACTTTTTGGATTCTGATCTTTGCCGCACAGCGCTCAGCAACTATCACCACTATTGCACCAAGTGTATATGCGATCATATCGATCCATTCAAAAGAATTACCGATAACTACGTTTGCAAGTCTTGATCGCTCAAGCCCTAATAACTTTACGAGCTTAAGGTATTGGAGGAATTCAATAATGTAAGCGAAGACCAGTACGCCCAATGCCGTTTTCAAAGGCGGAGTATTCAGGAATGCCCTGACGCAGCAATAAAGAAGAATCACAACCAATAGGTCGCCAACATAAGGTCTGACAATAGCATCATTAACGTACAGGGCGATGTAAACTTCTACAAAGAATAGAATAATAGCAAGAGTAAGATAAATCTTGTTGAGCCGAAACATAGGGAAGGTTTAGGACCCAATATACAATTTGTTGTGATTTAGGTTAGGGGATTTTTATAAATGTTGTGATGAAACAACAAGCCGGTGCCGGGTGAAATTTTTTTGTTAGTATATCTTCTATAAACAATCCGTTTGCCTGAAATATATTTTTGATGGTTTTAATTGCATCTTTGTTTTTGCCTGATGGCGGCTGATAACATACGAAGAACCGGCCTTTGGGTCTAAGCATATTTTTGACATCTGGTAAAAAGCGTTCGGGGTTCTGCCAGAAGATATTTACATTAAAAGCGATGATCTTATTGAAGGTGGCCACGGGCGTCCATTTTTCAAGGGAAGAATGAATAATGGCGACTTTCCCGTCATCTATAAATTCCCTGTTCCGGTTTGTTGCATGACGGATCATTGAAGCAGATCTGTCGATCGCAGAGATCTGCCCGGTTTTTAATTGCCCGGCGATCAGTGAGGTTAATATCCCCGGACCGCAGCCAATCTCCAGGATCTTATCCGATGGGCGTGCCTGAATAATATTCAAAACCCATTTGAAGCGCTCCGGTATATTATCGGTATCATTTTTTTTCATACCATAGCTGTACAAGACCAGAAGGGAATGTCAAACTGCGTGTCAACTTTAATGCCTGCTCCGGGCGTCCGCCTTTGAAAAGGTGAACGCCGTCACCAACCAGATGAGGTATAACTGACACGATCATCCTGTCGATCAAACCATGTTGCAGCAACTCGTAAATTACTTCCCCGCCACCATCACAATAGATATTCTTTCCCTCCTGTTGCTTTAATGAACCGATCAGTTCTGTAACAGGTCCATTAAAGAATTCGACATGATTATCGCGTCCCTGCCTGGTTCTTGACAGAACGATGCATCGTTTATCCTTATGGCTGAATTGCGGGTCGATCGTCAGAACTTTGTCATACGTTTTTCTTCCCCAGATCACCGTATCCACTTCCTGTTGAAATGCGGCATATCCATAGTCTTCACCAGGCACTTCTACTGTAGATAGAAAATCAATATTGTCATTGTTGCCGGCAATATATCCGTCCAGGCTCATTGCAATAAAAAGAAACACTTTTCTTGACATATAGAAACACTATTACTGCATTAAAAAAAATCGACCGCTACGCGGTTAGTTATCTATCACTTTTAAAACTTCCAGTTCTTTATTCATCACCGTCATCTTTGCATCAAACCCGCTGGCGATCATTCCGAGCTGCTTTTGCATTCCCATCACTTTAGCAGGATACAGTGAACACATCCGCAATGCTTCTTCCAGTTCGATATCGCAAAAAGAAGTAAGTCGCTGAATTGATTTATTCATTGTGAGAGCAGACCCACTGAGAATCCCACCGGCTTCGTATTTATCCCCAGCGAAAACGTGTGGATAGGGACCGCTGTTCGTTTCAGTCACGGCATCAGTAATTACAAAAAGACGATCCTTCATCACCTGTTTCGCAATGCGGATCGCAGCATAGTCAACATGATGACCATCCGGAATGATACTCGCCATTACGTTATCATCATCCATCGACGCACCAACCAGGCCCGGTGATCGATGTTGCAGGGGCGACATCGCATTATACAAATGGGTAACGGTTGTCGCGCCATTTTGGAAGCCCTGTTTAGCTTCTGTATAGGTTGCATTGCTGTGTCCTGCGGAAATTATGATCCCCTGTCCGGCTATATAACTCATTAAAGAAGGGCCGCAAACTTCGGGTGCAAGTGTGATGATTTTTACCACATCTTTACCATAGTCAAGAATTTCCCTCACCTGCTCTGCTGTTGGCTGATGAATAAAGGCTTCAATATGTGCCCCGCGTTTTACAGGGTTGAGCCACGGACCTTCCATATGCAGACCAAGAATACCTTTTCCCCCTTCATTCCAGTATTGACGAACCGCGTCTATGCACTGCCGGAATACTTCGTAGCTGTTTGTTGCAACGGTTGGCATGCACCAGGCGGCACCGCCATTGCGGCAATATTGATCTAATTCATATAAAGAGGCTGGCTCCGGAAAAACGGAGAAAAGCTTCCCGTGTGCGCCATAGATCTGCAGGTCGATAAAGGCAGGCACAAGCATGCCTTCTTCATAATGTTCAACGGGAATAGATGCAGGTATTTCGGCCGCAGGTATGATGCTTTCGATCTTCCCGTTGTCTGTGATCACGCCGTAGCCGGCAAGCCATTCTTCGCCAGTGAAAATTGATTCAGCGATGTATGCTTTTTTTGCTGACATAAAATATTTTTTGGTATGGACCTGATCAAAGTTTCCAGAAGCGCCCAAATAAGCCGAGGTATTTTATTTTAGGGGCTGCCACTGCCACCTGTTTGTTATTCGCATCTTTTGTGATCGAGAATGCGGTGATCGAAAAAAGAGAATAGGAGATACCATCCGTGTGTTCAATCATGGGAGGAGATTGAATGCCGTATTCTTTTGCATAAAACGCTTTGAACTGATCCAGACCCGGCTTAGTGAAAGCGCCGATCAATAAAATGAGAGCGATGAATAAGAAAACGAGCGTGCGGAACTTCATGGGGAGTTTTTTATAAAGATAGAGAGCTTCACGGTATTGAGGCGGCTAAATCATTATCTGCGGATTTATAAAAGGAGGTATGGTTCAATATATTAAAAACCGCAATAAATGACAGGGTGTTCTCTGTTATTTATTGCGGTTTTTTGCGTGCAATTCCCTGGAGGGAGTTAGGTCACCCTGTTACAAACCGGTAGCCGATTCCCTTTATTGTAAGAATTTCGAGGGCTGTATCTTCTTTCAGATAACCCCGGAGCTTGGTAATATATACATCCAGGTTGCGGCTGTTAAAGAACGAGTCATTTCCCCACAGAAGATTAAGTATTTCCCTGCGATCGATGATCTTATCCCTGTTCTGGTACAGAAGTTTCAGTAACTCAGCTTCCCGGTACGAAAGCTTTTTTTCTTCGTTTCCGCTTTGCAGCAGCTGCCGGTTCAGGTGGAAGGTGTATTTGCCAAGTGTGATCTGATCTCCGGTGATCTTCTCCGGTGCTGCGTTTTTATTGCGAAGCGCATTCTGGATCCTTACGATCAGTTCTTCCATGCTGAACGGCTTGCGGATATAATCATTTCCACCGAGGGCAAACCCTTTTACCACGTCTTCAGTTTGGGTTTTTGCGGTCAGGAAAATGATAGGAATATCTTCATTTATATCGCGGATCTCATCGGCGATGGTGAATCCGTCTTTATTGGGCAACATCACATCAAGCACGCAGATATCGGCATTTGACTTTTGAAAAGCGGCGGTGGCTTTTGCCCCGTCACTTTCCATTATTACCTCAAACCCGCGGCTTTCGAGGCTTTCTTTAACGATCTTTCCGAGAAACAATTCATCTTCTACGTAAAAAATTTTTGTAGCACTCATGTAATAGATTTTGGCAGTACGATGGTAAAGGTACTACCGAATCCATCACGACTATCCACTTTAATTGTTCCGTTGTGCTGACGGATCACCTGGGCGACGTAACTAAGTCCTAACCCGTGTCCTTTGGCGTTGTGTGTATCGCCGGTCGGCACCCGGAAGAACTTTTCAAATACTTTTTCTTTATACTGGGAAGGGATGCCAATGCCATTATCTTTCACGATAAGTTCGACATCGTCATTGACCTGTTTTAGGCTCACTTCAAGGAAAGGGTTTTCTTTGCTATATTTCAATGCGTTATCAAGCAAATTAAACACTACGCTCAACATGTGGAGACGATCGCCTTTCAGTGCGGTGTCACCCTCTGTCTGGATATCAATTTTTGCATGATATTTTTCCAGCTGCAATCTTAATGACGCAACAACTTCGTTTAAAACATCCCTGAGGTCGAAATATTCCGATTTGAGTTCGATATCCTTTTTTTCAAACATCGAAAGTTTCAGGACCTTATCTACCAGCAATCCGAGCCGCTGCAGTTCGTTCTGGGAAATATCAAGATACTCCCTGGTACGCTGAGGATCCTGGAGCGCGTTGAAGTTTTTCAACGCTTCAATAGCAACACCAACCGTTGCGATCGGCGTTTTGAGTTCATGAGTAATATTGCTGATCAGGTCGTTTTTCATTTGAGCAAGGCGATGCTGCTTCATGAGGCTTCGGTATAGCGCCACGAACGAGGCAATGGTGACCGTAACAAGCAATAAGGAAAACAGGATGGGAAGCTTCAGCTTTCCGAACAAAAACCCCATTTCATTATCGATTGAGAGGCGGTAGGTCATTGGGCTGGCGAATCCAACTGTTACTTCATTTATTGCGGATGAGTCAGGCTTTGCACGATTTACCCGGCTTACAGCAAAGTCGACCTTAAGCTTTTCGGCTTCCAGTCTCTTTGCAAAGGCGCTATCGATCTCCTTGATCGTTACAGAATCTTTTTGTGATAAGGAGTCCATATCATACAGGAAACGGAACACATTGTTTTTTCCCGAGTCCCTCAAATGCATCGGGGCCATTACGCGAACAGAAGAGCTTTGTGAGGCGGTAACGGACGGGGTGGCCCGTGTAACAGCCAATCCTCTCGGCATTTCTTCGCGCTCATCTTTATCGTCTTCCGAATAGTGGATGGTCACGGAGTTTTTGGCGGTTTTGTTTACTCCGGCCCGTTTAACTTTTACGTGTTTGATCCTGTTCAGGGCGATGGAGTCTTCTTCGTCGAGGTCCAGGTCACCTATAAAACCATTCAGAGGAAGCCTGAGGTATTTTTGCAGGGAATCTGTCACTCTGCGCAAAGTATCTTTCACTCCGGAGAGTACAACGCGCCCGAATGCGTGAGAAATGCTATCGGGAATGTCTATGTCCTTGAGACGCTCCTGTATCAGGTTTGCAACGGTGATCGTGGGTTCATTGCGGGAATAAGTTATCGTCACATCAGGATCTGGTTTTCTGGTCCTGATGCGCATGGTTGCCGGCGGCCGCGGTCTTTCTGGCTGCGGAACCATTCCATGCTGGCGTGTGTTGGCCGAATCGTAATTTACAGTCATGCCCTCGATCTGAAACTTTGAAGCCTGCAAACGCAGGATCGTTTGCCGGAAAGCTGCGTTCGTTTTGATGTCGAGGGTTTGCTTCTCACGGTTATAGTTGTCGCGCAACCAGTAGCCCTGGAAGCCCGCAATGACCAGTATGGTCAGCAACATAAAACACAACAGAAGCCAGGCCTGCCGGGCTCCTTTTCCTCTCTGGTGACTGGTTGAAAATAGTTTCATTTTTTTCGATTCGAGATCAAATTTAGCCAATACTTCCGGCGCCTGCTATGGCTATTAACCTTTATTAACCTTAATGCAAGGTGCCTTAACTTCCTTCCGAAACACCTATCAGTAGTTTTGAAACCTATAAAAAAACTACTTAAATGAGAAGAATTTTATTTTCCGGCGTCTCCCTTATCCTTGCCGGAGGACTGCTTGCGCAACAGAAAGAAGGAAAGGTGACGTACGAGCGTACGACTCAGGCACAGATGACACTGGCCATGAATGGCGCTGCACCAACTACCCAGAATATTACCAGAACCAACCGGTTTGAATTGAATTTTGCTAATGGCAAAAGTTCCTGGCATCAACTGGAAGATGAAATGGGAGACGACGGCCTGTCGGGGATCACTGGCGGAGGCGGTAATATGATCGTCCGCAGTATCGGGCCAGGCGCGGATGATGTTACTTTCTGCGACTTCTCGCAGTCCCGACTTGTTGAGCAACGCTCCTATATCGACAAACAGTTTCTTATTATCGATAGCATTAAAAAAACCGGAACCTGGAAACTGACCGAAGAAACGAAAACCATCCTCAACCACCTTTGCCGGAAAGCAGTTTCTGAACGTATGGGCAAGCGTAATATGATGACCATGGAAAACGGCCAAATGATCCGGAAAGAAGTGGACGACACGATCAGCGTCATTGCCTGGTTCACCACAGACATCCCGGTTGCTATTGGACCTGAAACGTATGGCCAATTACCCGGTTTGGTCCTTGAATTGGAAATGAATCGCGGCAGAACCATTTATAAGGCGCTGGAAATTTCTCAGAAACCGAGCCTTTCCGCCATCAAAGAACCTACAAAAGGTAAAAAAGTAACCAGAGTGGAATATGCAGAAGAAACAAAAAAGCTGATGGATGAAATGCAGAAGAACGGAGGAATGAGGTTCAGAGCAGGATAAACAAGTATAGCCATGAATATAGATACCGTAACGGCAGTAATGCTCGTTACGGTATCTGCTTTTATATATGACTGGGAAAAAGGGCAGGACGCCGATTTACTCTGCGCGCTATTATCAGAAGTGAGGGTTGCCCTTTACAGAAGAAGAGGGCCTTGCTGACGCAAGTATGCATAGCTCTGGGTTGGCCACATACCAGGCTAACCGGCACCAGGCCAGCGCTAATTCGACGACGCACTCATATTTCGGAACCCACCTTCCCTAAACCCCGGGCCGGGAAAGACAGTCTCTCTCTCTACCTTCTTTTCCAAAACCTAAGAGCTGTATAACCTGTACCTAAAGGTCTTTCCAAAGAAAATGTATAGCCGGGCATAACCTTGTTCCCTGCTACTGCTTCCATTTCCAATAGAACCTTCATTTTATATTTTCTTTCCCTTTATCTTTTCATTTCTTTCTTTTTCATGTTTCCGGCCATTTCGGCCAATATAAAAATTGCCGCCCATCCCGGCGGACCTCCCGACGCCCTGGCCCGCCTGAAGACGGACGGCAAATACAGAAATTTCCTTTTGTAAATATCGCCTAACGCGAAGCCGAAGACAAGGTTAAAACACAAAACCTCAGGAGAAAATAACGGTAAAATTCCGGGAGAAAAACGACGGCAGCACAGACAGAAAAGTGTAATCGCATCAAGCTATGAAAGTGAAACGAACTTCGGATAGATTAAAAACGGAAGCAATATTGAATGATCTGTGGTGAAGATTCGAGGTCAGACAGAGCTGGAGGGGACGGCACCTGTATAATGAACCCAGACCTGCTCACGGCTAGTTTGGCGAAAGATCAAACGTTCCTTACTGTTCTCTAGCAATAAAATACCCTGGGCTGCTGTAAGACCAGGGTAGAAAGCCGGTAATGAAGCAAACGTTTGGCCACAACCAACAAATGCAAACGCCGGAGGGGTTCAAAAGATAGTGGCCCAACAGCCAATTCTTATTCGGTGCCGGACATTGGTCTCATAAAAAATCCCGCTGCAGAACCATGTCTGCAGCGGGATAATATGCTAATGTCCTGACGGCTTATCTGGACCTCATGATCATTCCACCACCACTGCCTGTGCTATTCAATCCGGTCTTACTTAAACTGTAAGTAAACGAAAGGATCGCATAACGGCGAAGGGTGTTCACTCTTGAATCTTCGATATAGTTCTGATTACTGTTTCTGCTCACACCAACATTTCTATTGAGAATATCATTCACTCTTAGCTTCAACTCACCCCGGTTATGACGCAGCATTTGCTTGCTGAGAGACGCTCCCCATAGCGGCACTTTAGTATTGAAGGCATTGCTGAGCTGGTTGTTGATCGTATAGGTGAATTCCGTGCTGAAGTTGAAACCCTTTGGCAATACAAGGTCAAGCTGCGTTTCATATTCCTGCGAAAAATAACTTGTGTTGAAGGCTTTTTGCAGGGAATAAGTGCTGCGATTGAAGTTGAATGTACTTCCGAGTGACCAGGTGATCTTATCAGAAAGGTCCATGTCGAGGTTAACACGCGGACCTGCAATAAAAGTGCTGATGTTGTTCCGGAGACCATTGATAAATTGAGCACCGCTGTTGTAGAACAAATTGCTTCCAATGCGGAAATTGCCCTTGATCGGTCTGACAGGAAACCCGACACTCACGTCGCCGGTCATATTATATACACCATCTACGTTTACCGGGCGCGTTGATTTCACACCGTTTGAGAACAGCGAATCAAAGTTTACGATCTTGTTCTCCGTACGGCTGAGATTAAAGAAGGCAAACAGCGATTTGTTTTTATATGGGTTAAGTCCATTGTAGTTGATCTGAAGGTTGTGCGTATACTCTTGTTTCAGGTTAGGATTACCGTTCCGGATATTCAGGCGGTCAGAGATGTCAGGAACCGGCTGAAGTTGCGATACGGTTGGTTGGTTGGTAGAGGTGCTGTACGTCAGTGTAAGGCTCTTGAACCGCGTGAAGTAATACTGGGCTCTTGCGTTCGGCAACAGGTTGGTGAATTTCTTGTTGATCACCGAATCCTTTATTCCACTTACGATCTTGCCTTCCAGTTCTGCTTCCTGAACTGTCAGCCCAAGCGCATAGTTATATTTCTTCCTTTGTGTTCTGATACGGAAGCCTGCATTGGCAGTACTGTATGTATTGCGGAAGTTGTTTGTCAGCGAATCATTGAGTTCGTCGTATTTACCCGAGCCTTTGTCATAATCGTAAGTGATCTTGTCGGAGTTGCTTTTTGTAAAGCTCTTACCAAGGCTGAACTCAAGTAAAGAGCGTTTAAAAAGCGGTTCGGTATATACGGCGCGCGCTGTATAACCTACCAGGTCACTGGTATTTTGGATGCGCTGATTAATGGAGTCTGTACGATATTTTTGGCCAGTCCTGTCATAGAATTCGTTCAAAGACTCCAGGCTTCCGTTGCCTTCGGAATCATTGAAAGTATTTTGCAGGCTGAAGGATAATGTACGGCCCCGGCGTCTGAATTTTTTGCGGAACAATAGATCATTTCTCAGGTTGGTTGCCGAGCTTTTAGTGAAAGAGGATGAATTCCCCAGGTTGCTGATCTGACCATCACTTCCAAACTGGGAATAGTCACGGATGGAATGGTTATCTGTTTTTTGATAGCCGATGGAGGGAGATACTTTGATCGAATGGAAGGAGTCGATCACGTAATCCAGGGTCAGGTTTAACCGGTGGCTGTTGTTTATATTGTCTGAGAGACTGTTTTGTCTGTAGAAATAAGAGGAGTCGGGCAGAATGTACTGACGCTCTATGTCAGACAGGGTTTTGGGGTTAAAATGATTATAAAAGTAGTTGCTGGTGAGTTCCGCCTTCTTTCCGATGATGTTGTTATAATTTGCCCCGCCTCCCCAGATCGTCCGGATCCCGCGATTCGAGTTGCCCAGTATGGACGCCATAGGGTCATCGCCACTCATTCTGATGGGACCGCCGCCGCGCATCATACGGCTGAGTTCGCCGGAAAAATTCATCATGTCCATAAAAGAGAAGCCCTCGGTATTGGTGTTATTACCCATTCCCAGCACAGACATCTGACGGGCGCCTTTGAAAGAGTTTACATTGAATCGGCCTTCGAGGCGATCATCTGTTCCCCCGCCGCCCATGACCTTTCCGAACACACCTTTTCTTTTATCCTCTTTTAGTTTAAGATTGATGACCTTCTCGCTGTTGCCATCGTCAAAGCCAGTGAGCAGCGACTGATCGCTTTTTTTGTCGTATGACTGGATCTTGTCGATCGCGTCAGCAGGAAGGTTCTTGGTCGCCATTTTGGGATCATTGCCAAAGAACTCTTTCCCGTCCACCAACACGCGGTTCACCTTCTGCCCCTGTGCCGTGATGGCTCCGTTTTTATCAACAGAGATGCCGGGGAGTTTCTTTAGCAGCTGTTCCACGTTTGCATTGGGTTGTGTTCTGAAAGACCCGGCGTTGTATTGAACTGTATCCCCGATCAGGGTAACTGGGGGAGCTTCGCTTCTTACGATCACTTCATCGAGCACTTTTGTCCTGTCGTTCATTGTAACATTCCCCAGGTCCGGACTCTTTTCTGTTTCCGTTATAGAGAACATTCGATTAGCATTGTGATAGGCTACGTGAGTGATAAGCAGGCGATACTCTCCGACAGGAAGCGCATCGATCGTAAATCTTCCCGATGCATCCGTCATTCCAAAGGAGATCAGCGATGAATCTTTTTTCTGAAGAATGGTAATGGTCGCATCTGCGACCGGGTTTTTTGATAGCGTGTCAAATGCGACACCTTTAACACTACCTTTTTGTGCCTGAACTGAATTGTTTACTGCAAGGATAAGCAGCAGAAAGTAAAGCTTTCGCATAGCCGGTGGTTTTGATTTTGGGCTACGAAAGTATTCTTAGTAGAAGGGAAAGGCAGTTAATGAGTCTTGGATTAATGTTAATGGACGTTAATGAATGGACCGCAGTCAACAGACTGCAGTCCATTCATTGTACTTGAAGTTGCTTTCTAAACGGGAACATTAAGAGGACGCGACAGAGCGCATGCATCTTCCGTGGTCCGTTAGCCTTTCTTACTCGATGGTCTCGCCCTGCTCGTCATCATCCCGCTCCTTCTCGTAAATAAGCACGCGAACCTTCCATTCCAGCATCTCATACTGCATGGAGATCTCCAGTTTCATTTTCTGAGTGATACGATCGGCATTTTGAAAAGCCATGACGACGCTGGTAAATTTCATTTCTTCTGTCGGGGTTTCATAGCGGCCATTCAGGTAGAAGGTTTCGCCATAGTCCATCTTAACAGCAAGATTGTTCAATGAACTGAAGAGTGAATGAAATTTTTTCTTTGCCTCATTAAAGTCCTCAGTGGTCAACATCGTTGCCTGCCAGCTGAACACATCATTGGCTTTTGAAGAATAGCGCGTAATAGTTGCTGACTCTGCACCACTAACTTTGAAGTTGCATGCATAGTTTACCGACTGTGGATTTTCTTCAATGACAGTTCCCTGTAAACCTGCGAAATGATGAGGGTATTCCCTTATCACTTTCTTCATGTCTGTGCTTAATGGATTGGCGCCTGGAATACGAACCTGAGAGATGGATGGAATTGATAGGGCAATAGATAGCCCTGTAAAGAATAGGGTTTTTACGATTCTTTTCACAAGTAATGGATTATAAGAGTTAATAAGTGGTGCAAAGATTATAAAATATCAGAACGATTATATAATTTCAGCAAAGTTTTTTCGTTAAACCAATTATTAAACAAGTCCAGTATGAAAAACAGGAGCATTATCCACTCTCACGAAGAGGCAAGGATTTACCAACGTTACTATAAGCCATCTCTTAACCCGCTTCACTTTCTCAAGTCTATTTTATGTGTATTCATCTCTGGTTCATCACCAGCGGCGAGTGCTGTAGCGAGAAGAAGATAAGTAAACTTTTCCCTTACTAACCCTTACTGAATAGCAAGGCCTCGTTATGAACGAAGCCTTTTTTTATTCCCTCCGCAAAGCATAGCACTGGATCGTGACCAGGTCAGGGATGAGTCGCAAGATTTGGGTGAATGAGTTCTCCGACTATGTTTCCGGTCGTTTATTCACAGTCATACTCCCGTTATTTTCCCGGCAGATCTTGTGTTTTTCCCATGGATTCCCTTTTGCATAAAGTGATCTTTACAACAGAGAAATTTCTTAGTCACCGTCATTTTCAGGACTGGTGGAGGAGGGCAGTCCTGAAAAGGGCGGTGCGTTTTTTTATTTCATCTATGATCAAAAAAAGGAAGAATGAGATAGGAAATATGGAATGATACAATTGAAAAGTGGGCGACGACAGTCAAACGCAGCAATGCGGTTGCTGTCGTATGCCCATTTCTGGCCTGCGCGCGCGGCAGTGAATGACTCTGCGTGCGCGACGGTAAATGGATCGTATCGCGCAACGGAATCTCAACCGCCCCCCCTAGAACGCATAAGCCTCCGGTACTTACACCTTTGCCAGTATCAATATAGTACCTCTGAAACCTACCAGACTTTCCAAACCTGTAGCAAGATATCAACCTATTAACCTATGGACCTGAGAAACCTAGGGAACCTGTGAAACTTTTAAACTCTTAAACCTTCAACCTTTCAGCCTTTCCCTCCCCACCGCTTACCCCTGATCCCGGCAGACTGCATTGGACCCGGCCGGACATTAGTCATAAAACAAATGCGCAGATAATTATCTTATCTGCGCATTTGCTGTTTCGCATCATCTGCGGAAATCTATACCTGTTATTGAGAAATTCGGATATTATCCATATTCCTGTTCATCATCCTCATACCCGGCATCCCCGGAGGGCCCTGAGGCATTGACTGGCCGCCCATCTTTGTAAGATTGAACAGGAAGCTGACCATAAAGTAACGACGCAATACCATGCTGCGCGTATCCTCAACGTAGTTCGTTGTTATCGTCCGCAGAATGCTCTGGTTCTGATTAAGGATATCATTCACTGAGAAGCGAAGCTCTCCATTCTTCTTCTTGAAGATCTGTTTTCTCAGGCTGGCATTCCACAACGGGATGCTCTGGTTATAACCTTCCGCGCGTCCCGTATTGATCAGATAATTGAAGTCTGTTGCAAGGATAAAACTGAAGGGCAGGTTATAAGAGGCATCCACAGAGTAGGTCTGTGTAAGGTAATCCTCATCCACGCTTTTAGCCTTTGTATTCTTCACATCATTATATGCCAGGTTTAAACGCAGGCCGAGATCGTACTTCGATTTGTTAAGGTTTATTCCGGCTCCCTGCGAAACCATGAATGTACGGGCAAGGTTCTTAACCAGTTTATTGTCCACCTGGATCATGCTTACATCCTGTGTGTAAGACGTGTTATTGCTGAAGTTCAGGCTTGATCCTTTCCATTTTGGGTTTTTAAATGGTAACCCCAGTGTGATGAACGCACTTCCGCGGTAGTATCCATCAAGGTTCAGGTATTCAGTGGTCTGCACACCATTGTTGACACTGATGCTGTTAACGATCTTGTTTTGCGTTGTGGAAAAGCTCAGGTTTGCCGCGATCAGGCGGAAGGTCATAATATTGAAACTATTGTAACCGATCGTGAGGTTGTGGTTGAACTCCTGCTTCAGGAACGGATTACCAATGATGATGTTCAGCGTATCTGTTACATCACGTACGTTCTGCAACTGCGACAAAGTTGGCTGATTGGTCCTGCCATTGTACGCAAATCTCAGATTCTTGCTTTTGGTAGGAGTGAAGTTGAAATTGGCTGTTGGGAACAAATTAGTATAGCTTGCTTTGTTCACCGAATCTTTCTGTGTACTTGCCTGATAGCTCTGACTTTCGAGAGATGACCTTTCAACGCCCAGACCAAACTGGTAATTGTACTTCGGTTTTTGCACTCTGAAGTTAGCTCCCACGCGATGGCCTTCGAAGATATTTTTGAACTCATTTGTCAGCAACAGATTTGGCGTTTCATACTTTCCGGAAGCTGCATCATAGTTATAGGCTTCGCGGTCTGATGTTCCGACATTTCGTGTATACCGGTAATTCAGTTCCAGTAATTTGTTAAGCCCGAACGGCTCCGTATAAGAAGTGCTGAATGCATTATTGTTGGTATTTGTTTTCTGAAATGTCCGCTGGTTCTGGTTAACGGCCCGGTCTACGAGACCGCTTTCCTGGTAAAATGTATTGTTGGAAATTGTCAAACCATTGGCATCACTGTTCCCGAATGTATTATTCCATCCCAGTGTGATCGTTCTGCCTGTTTTGCCGAATTTATGACGGAACAGAAGGTTGTTATTCCAGGTGAAACCATCACGTACATTCTCGTTGTTTGTTTTGCCAACAACACCCAGGAATTGTTTTCCCAGTTGCTGTGTGGTCGAAGAGGAGGTGTCGAATGAATAGCTTTCAGAGTGTTGTTGTGTAATGGAAGGGGTGTACAGAATAGAGTTCATCGAATCGATCTCATATTCGAACCGCAGATTGAACCGGTGATTTTGATTTTTGCTGGTAGACCAGGTTTCCCGGTCGCGGGTCACCACAGAGTCGCCATAAGTGGTTCTGCGAAGCGTGCTTTGTTCCTGTCGGTTATCGGAGTTGGAGAAGAAATAGCTCCCGGTAACTTTCATCTTATTGCTCCATTGGTCGGTGTAGTTGATGCCTGCAGAGAGTGATTTGATCAGGCCGGTGCTTCCTCCCGAGCTAAAGCCTCCGCCGCCGCCTCCGCCCGCGCGGATGGTCATGCCTCCGCCACCGCCGCCGAATCCGCCGCCGCCCATCATTCCTCCTCCCATACCGCCGCCGCCGCCGAATCCACTGAATCCGCCCATGGAGCTGATGATATCGGAAAAGGAAAAGCCCTGTTTATTGATGTTGTTGGCATTGAATAAAAGCGAAATACGCTGGTTGCCATTGAACTTATTCACGCTGACATTTCCTTCGTAGCGGTCATTGCTGCCATAAGCAGCGGTCGCTCTTCCGAAATAGCCTTTATTACGGTCTTTCTTCAGTTTGATGTTCAATGTTTTCGCACGGCTTCCGTCATCGATCTTGGTGAATTTTGCCTGGTCGCTCATATCATCAAATACCTGGACACTTTCGATCATATCGGCCGTAATATTCTTTGTAGCAAGTTTTGGATCGTTTCCAAAGAACTCTTTACCATCTACATATACTTTCTGAACGGTTTCGCCCTGTGACTTTACATTACCTTCTTTGTCCACTTCCATTCCGGGAAGTTTTTTCAGGAAGTCTTCTGCCGTAGCATTCGGCAGTGTTTTGAATCCGCTGGCGTTGAACTGAACCGTATCATTCTTTACAACGATCGGTGCTTCATTGGTGACGACAACTCCTGTCATTTCCTTGAAGTTGTTGGTAGAGGCGATCTCCCCTACGTTCAATTGCTTCTGATCTTCGGTCAGTGATACGCTTTTTTTGATCTCGGTATACTCCTGGTGGGTAATGATCAATCGATAGTTTCCCGCAGCGAGACCCTTGATCTCAAATAGCCCCTGCTTGTTTGAGAGAGTAAAGGTTACGAGAGACGAATCTTTTTCGTGTAAAAGGGAAATGGTCGCGTCTGCGATGGGCTTCTTATTGGTGGTGTCCATCAATTTGCCGGAAATGCTGCCATCAGCTTTCTGGGCTTGCGCGAAATAGCCAAAAAGGCATACAAAAAGTAGTGCTAGAATTTTTCTCATAATCGGTTATAAGCTTGTACGAAGTTAGACGTAAGAGTGTGACGTAACCTGCGTAATCAATACCGGGAAAAGCTCAAAACCGGATGAATGGGTGAAATGTACCGGCGGATGGTCAAAGTAAAAAGAAAAAGCCCCTGCAGCGTTGGTATTTGCTGGCAGGGGACTGTAGTTTTTACTTTTGGATTTTGCTTTCTTACTTAGCTGAACAGGTACTCCACATCCTCCCTCGTCAGGCTCTTAACAAATGACGAGTCGTCTGCGATAAGGTCTTTTGCCAGAGCGCGTTTCTTGTCCTGCAGCTGAAGGATCTTATCCTCGATCGTGTCGCGGCAGATCATCCTGTATGCAAAAATGTTCTTTGTTTGTCCAATACGGTGAGTCCGGTCGATGGCTTGTTGCTCAACAGCCGGGTTCCACCAGGGGTCAACGATGTATACATAGTCGGCTGCGGTAAGGTTAAGACCCACACCACCGGCTTTTAATGAGATCAGGAATACGCGAACCGTGTCATCATTCTGGAAGCTTTGAATAGCTTTTTCTCTGTCAGGTGCAGAAGTACTACCGTCAAAGTATTCATACTTAACACCAAGTTCATCCAGTTTGCCTTTGATCAGGGCGAGCATGCCGAGGAATTGCGAGAATACCAGTGCCTTGTGATTGCTGATGTTTTCTGTGATCTCACGGCCCAGCTCTTCAAGTTTAATGGAATGATTATCAAACTTCTCTTCTTCATTCAGGATTGCCGGCGAATCGCAGATCTGGCGGAGCTTCATCAAGCCCTGAAGGATGGTCAGTTGCGAGCGCTGAATACCCTGTTCCTGGATGGTGCCGAGGATCCTGTCGCGGAAGTCATTGCGGTAAGCATCATAGATCTTTCTTTGTTCATCTTCCATTTCACACCAAAGGATCATTTCCTGTTTTTCAGGAAGGTCTTTTGCTACCTGTTCTTTTGTTCTTCTGAGGATGAACGGGTAGAGGATCTTTTTAAGGTGCTCTTTCCGGTCCTGTTCCCCAAACTTATCGATCGGGATCGCAAATTCCTGGCGGAAGAATTCCATTGTGCCAAGCATTCCCGGGTTCAGGAAGTGCATTTGCGCAAAGATGTCAAACGTATTATTCTGCAGCGGAGTACCACTCATACAAATGCGATGTTTCGCATTTAGCAGGCAGGCCGCTTTGGTTACCTTGCTTGACGGGTTCTTGATCGCCTGGCTTTCATCAAGTACGACATAATCCAGGGTTACGCTCATCAGCAGCTTGATATCACTCCGCAGTGTGCCATAAGTAGTGATCGTTACGTCATGATCCATGATCTCTTCACGGGTACGCGTGCGCGTGGCTCCGTGGTGAATGCGGTACGTAAGCTTTGGGGTGAATTTGCGGATCTCACTTTCCCAGTTATAGATCAGCGTAGTGGGACAAACAACCAGCGCCTTGATCCCACCTTCTTCTGCCCGGCGGTGCTCAAGGAAAGATAGAGCCTGAACGGTTTTACCCAGACCCATGTCATCAGCAAGGATACCACCCCATTTGATCTCGCGGAGATAATTCAACCATTGAAATCCCGCTGCCTGATAAGGGCGAAGGATCGGTCTTAAATGCTCTGGCGGCTCAATTTCTTTTATCTGGTTGAACTGGCGGAGGTTCTCATATTTCTCTTCCAGTTGAACAACCAGCTCTTCTTCATCACGGTTTTCATATAGCTCATCCACCACACTCAGGTGATAGCGGGAAAGTTTCAGGTTGTTGGAGTTGCCTTCACCCACCCGGAAGAGCAGGGAATACTTTTTTAGCCATTCTTCCGGCAGGATCCCCAGGGTGCCATCATTCAGCTGAACGAATTGCTGCTTATTTGCCAGCGCACGTTTAACTTCTGCCACCGTTACTTTCTGATCACCAAAGACGATATCCACTTTTGCATCAAACCAGTCGGTATTGCTGCTGATAAAGATCTTGGTCTGAGGCTTGGCTGTATTGAAACGGAAGTTCTTGAGTGCTTCGAATCCAAAGACCGGTGTCTTCATGTCTCTCATCGCATCCACAAAAAGGAAGAACCAGTTGTTTTTCAAAACGTCCGAACCTTTCAATGCCAGCGAACCGTTCTCTTCATTCGTGATAAAGTTTGAGTGAAGGTTCTGGAGTTTCGCAATGAACACACCTTCAGCCTCGCGGTTCCGGTGTACGATCAGCAGCTTATCTCCCTGTGGTACTACGATCTCATCACGATCCTTGGCTTTTGTCTCGTAACCTTTATAAGAGAAAGAAGGCTGGAATATAAGATAGTCGCCTTTTTCAAGCAGGAACAGTTTTACCTCAGGTTCCCCGTCTTTTACTTCTTTGATCAGACTTTTATCGAAATCAACTTTATGTTCCTTTGCAAGAGGAAGGATCATTTCCTGCATTGTTTTCTCCCAGTCATCCTCCTCGATATCTATTTTACCGGAAGGGAGAAACTTTTCTGCGAGATGGACAACTTCATTGCTTTTCCAGAGAAACAACTGGTAGTTATAAAGAAAGAAAAGCGGACTTTGTGTTTCGTTCTCGCCAAGATCGTATTCCATGCTACCCGCCTGAACACGGCACTGGATAGAGTAATTACCATTCTTTTTGATGATAAAATGCGGCTTTGCTTCTTCCGCGGATACCTGAAGCGGCGTAAGATTGGCCGATTTGAACAGCTTGCCCTCATCCAGTACAAAAAAGAGGGTATTCTCTGCCTGTTCGGTACAGAGTTTTTTCAGGCGGGGAAAAAGGTATTCCGCCATCAGCTCTTTTGTTTCAGCAGGGATATCATCATCTTCCTGATGAATGATATTTTCCCAGATGCCGGAGAAAGGAGAATTTCGGCTGATATATTTATTGATCTCAGCTTCCTGCAATTTGCGAAGAAGCGTAAGCACCTGCTTGTCTTCTTCGGATAATTTATCTGTATCAATATATCTGCTGATATCAGGTTTTTCCACTTTGCCGGCAAAGCCATCGGCAGCCGCGTTGGATTCTCCAATCACTGCATCGACGGTGAAATAGGGATAGTTCTTTTTATTCAGGTTGAATATCACACCGAGACGCTGCGACGGTCTTGGTTTTTCCGGTTCCTCTTCTTCCGGAATCTCAATCTCTTTTTCTTTCTGTGGGATCAGAACAGGTTTAACCGGTGCCGCGACTGTTGCGACACGTTTGATACCCGTGTCCAGCACGCGGAGAAACGGTTTTCCTTCTTTATATACGAACTCGAATTTTCCTTTCAGATCATCTGCGAGGGAATAGCCATAGGCTTCCAGCAGCTTATTCTTTTCTTTATCCCAGTTACGGATACTATCAAAATAATTCGCGCCGAAAGCGTTCAGCAGCTGAAGGAATACGATCACTTTAGGAAGGCAGAGCGGATGCTCGGTATCCTGGTAGTCGCAGCTTGTATCAAAGTTCCGCTCCTCATTTTTCCGGATCAGCACTTTGTAGATCTGACCATCTAAAGGAACGGCGGCTTTTACGGTTTCGTTTTCGGCCAGCTCGATCGTTGCCTTTTGCGTACGCAAATAGGTTTCAGCGTCTGAGAAAACGGTGGGAGATGAGAGAAGTCGAAGTGTTTTAAGTTCGATGGACTTCATCTTCGCGACCGTATGTCGCTGATCATATTCTACTTCTTCCGCTTGCAGATGTCCTTTATCGATCATTTCCTGCAACTGAAAGAGGGAGGCTGTTTCATGGCGGCAGATATCACCGATATTATACGGGCAGCTGCAACGCAGTGAAAGACCTTTGGGGTCTTTGAATTTCTGAATATAAACCTTGTAAAAGGTGGAGTAGCTATCGTCTTTTACACGAAATACGGCAGAGCCGAAGAGATCATCATACTCTATCAATTCCACAAATCCGATCGCGTGAATTTTTTTACCGCGGCGGATCACTTCATCCGTACCATGAGTGTAAACGTACTTGAGCAAATGAGGTAAAGCCATAGTTCAATTTCCGGTTAACAATAAGCCGGGCACAGCGCCGGAGGCTTAGACTGTGAGGCTATTGCCCTATATTTCTCATGCGAGGGCAATCGGCAAATCTAAAGGAATGTGAGCCGGATTTCCTTGCAAAAACGCATAAATAATAAATAATTTTTGGAGGGGGAAAAGAGGTACCTTAGAAGATTTGCCCCGAGGGAAGCGATGGCCGATGGCCGACCTTGATAGCCGGAGCTGGATATTATTTTTCGAACAAACGCTATCGACGGATTGGTTTAATTTAACAAGTCAGGAAATCTGGCCATCGGCCATTCGCTCATCGGCCATCGAACAAACAGGGGCCATTCCCATCTCTGAAATCCGTACCTTTGCGGCCTGAAAAAATTTATGAGCAGTAAGCCAACTTTGCACACGTCACTGTCGCCAGCCCTTTTGCATTTGTATGATCTGAGTAATAGCGTGGTGGTGATCATTGATGTGTTTCGTGCCACATCGACCATATCTTCAGCCCTTTATAATGGCGCCAAATGCGTAATTCCTGTTGATTCGGTGCCCAAGGCGATCGAGATCAGCCGGAATATCGATGGCATCGCCGCAGGTGAACGTGACGGGCAGATTGCCGAAGGTCTTGCTCATGGAAACTCCCCATTAGAATATAATCGCGAATTTATAGGTGGCCGTACCCTGGTGCTTACTACTACGAATGGTACAAGGCTGCTTCATATGGCCCTTGAAAGAGGCGCGGATACCATCGTGTCTGGCTCTTTTCCAAACCTTTCCGCAGTTTGCGAATTCCTGCTCGCGCAGAATAAGAATGTTGTACTGGGATGCGCGGGTTGGAAAGACCGCTTCAACCTTGAAGACACTTTGTTTGCCGGAGCTGTTATCACCCGTATCAAAAAACACTTTGAGATCCACTGCGATAGTTCACTGATGGCAGAGGCAATGTATAATAAACACAAGAATAACCTGATGGGCTTTGCAACAAAGCTTACTCACTACCACCGCCTGGTGGAAAGGTTCGGGTTGATAGACGATATCAAATTCTGCCTTACAGAAGATGGAGCGAACGTATTACCGGTCTATCGCGAGGGCCGGCTAGTCGTGGAAACTGTGAAGTGATTGATTTAAAGTGTGTTGGGGAGGCTGAACACGAGGTTTGCAGGGGCTTTGACGTGTTCTTGTTCCTCATCAGAAGAGGGTTCACGCGCATTTTCTAAGTGTTTTGAGGAATGACCTGCAAGGAAACCCTGCCCCTATTGCTGCATTCGTGTCAATTCGCGGCCCTTCCGGATCATTAGCGTTCCAGGAGTTTTTTCCAGTCGGACCCTTCTGCAAATTTCTTGATCACCAGATTCCGTTCTTCGATCAGTTTTTTCATGTACCTGGTCAGATAGACTTTATTAAAGCCTTTGCCGACGGCTCCGTAAGGTGACTCAAAATTGAGGATATCGATCATGATCGTTCCGTTATCACAGGGTTTGAAATGGTGCTCATGCTTCAATAGTTTGAAATCGCCTTCAGCCTGTTCGTCGGTGAACATTTCCGGCTTTTTCATTTCTGTGATACGGGTTTTGAGAATACGGTCTTTAAAGAGATGCCTTGCTTTCCAGGTAACAGTTTCGTCTTTTTCGATCAATCCAAAGCGAACACCGGCAACGGCTTCTTCCTTATGTTTGGTCATGGATTGTTTGTGCAGGTCGATGCTGCGGGCGAGATCGAATACTCTTTCTACCGGGGCGGCAACGAAAGTAGTCAGATGGATGGTAGGCATAGTCGCTTTACAGAGTTTGGTTTTGCATTAGGATGGAATTTTCGGCTTACCCATTCTGCTTTGCGAAGGTTGGGCGGTCTGTCCGCTGACCTGAACAAAGAGGAAGTGTAATAGCCTTCGCCACGTATTTGCCGATAGGGCAAATTCATTCAGCGAAGGCTATTACATCAAAAATCCCACCAGAGTCTTTTTATACAAAAGGTATTTTGGAAACCTTTGCCTGCAATAATTTGTCTCTCACTTTGATATAAATGTCTGAATCGATCGCTGCAAAGGCTGTGCTTACGTAGCCAAGACCGATCGCCTTGCCGAGGCTTGGAGATTGTGTTCCGGAGGTAACCACACCGATCGTGGCGCCCTGGTGGTCCTTTATCTCATAGCCATGGCGAGGAATTCCTTTATCGATCATTTCAAAACCCACCAGTTTCTTTTCAACGCCTTTGGCTTTTTGTTCAGCAAACAGTTCTTTGGACGGGAAGTCTTTTGTAAACTTGGTGATCCAGCTGAGGCCAGCTTCGATCGGAGAAGTGCCGTCATCGATATCGTTCCCATAAAGGCAGTAGCCCATTTCGAGGCGGAGTGTGTCCCTCGCGCCAAGGCCTACCGGTTTGATCCCCTGTGCGGCGCCAACTTCAAAAATGGCATTCCAGATCTTTTCCGCACAATCGTCCTTGTCTTCAAAATAGATCTCTACGCCGCCTGCTCCTGTATATCCGGTAGCGCTGATCAAAACGTTGTCAACACCCGCAAATCTGCCTTTTGCGAAGGTGTAATACTTCATATTCATGATGTCGATCTCTGTCAGTGGCTGCAGGATACTGGTTGCGTTTGGTCCCTGAATGGCCAGCAGGCCGGTTTTTTCAGAAACGTTATGCATTTCAACATTCTTCGAATTGTGCTGGCTGATCCAATTCCAGTCTTTTTCGATATTTGATGCGTTAACCACCAGCATATACACTTTGTTTTCTTCGATGCAGTAAACCAGCAGGTCATCAACCAGCCCGCCATTATTGTTTGGCAGGGAACTGTACTGGGCCTGTCCGGCTTTCAGTTTGGAAGCATCGTTAGTGGTTACACGTTGGATCAGGTCAAGCGCATTCTCTCCTTTAAGGATGAATTCGCCCATGTGGCTTACATCAAACACTCCGGCATTCTTGCGGACGGCTGCATGTTCGTCATTGATACCTGAATAAGAAATAGGCATATTGTACCCGGCGAACTCCGCCATCTTGGCGCCAAACGCTATGTGTTTTTCCGTAAACGGGGTCTTTTTCATATGTGATTGTTTATAGATGCGCAAATGTACGGTTTCCGCGAGACGAACCGTAAGCAGAATCCGGGGTGCGGTCTTCAGTCAACTGTTGTGGCGATTACACAACGTCAAAACGAACGTTGAAATTTAATCCAGTCCCGGACGGGTCCGGAGCTCAGAACGCTTATAGAGCGTAGAAAGAACGTAGCGAGACCGTAGGAAGACCGAGAAAGCAATGAGAAGGTACCGAAGAAAAAACGCTTTCTATTTGCTGCTCCAGCCCAGGGTGTTGCAGGCCGGGTTTACCTGGAGGGTCAATATTGGTTGGCTTAAGGACCGTTAATGGATCTATGCCCGGGTGTTAATTCGTGCCATCTTTTTTGTAGTTGTTGTATGGTTTCATCGGGTAAGGCATTGGCACTTTCTCATTAAGATAGCCTTTTGCTCTTAAAATGCTGAACAGGCTGTCGGCAGATTGTTTGCTTCTTTTTTCGAAACTGGTTTTCGGATAAAGAAGCAACTTATACTCAAGTCCTTCCCAGCTGCGATTGATCCACCCCTTCTGCTTCATGAAGCCGTACTGATAGTACTCGTCTTTCTGAAGCCCTTTCTTTATCGTGACGTCACCAGTGCTATGATACACTTTCTTTTCTTTATGATCGATACAGTAATAAAAACCTTTGCCGGTAGTTTGCTGAAGCTGCAAACAGATCAGCAGCGGTAACAGAAGGGAAAAGTACTTCATATTGAAACAAAGATGAGACAGAAAGATATAAACAAAAATGAAGAGCATACAATTGTGTGCCCTTTTTCTTGCTGCTCCGCCCATTTCCTTAAGAGAAAGAAAAATGGGTAAGAACAGCAAGAAGAAGAAATGCTATTTGTTCATGCGCTTTTCCAGCTCTTCTATCTTTTTTTGTTGCTGGATAATATACAGGGTGAGCTCTTCGATCTTCTGTAAAAGGATGGCTTGATTTTCTCCCAGATCAAGACCATTTTTCTCAACATCTTCTGCGGGAACTACGCCTGGTAAGTGACGGTGCTGTGTGATGTAGTTTTCCACGTCTTTCAGAGGCATTAATTTATAGTCCGGGCTAAAAACATAGTCGGGCCAGTTACTGAATGCTTTCACTTTTACTTTTGTGAAGAGAGCCGTGCCATTAACGGCAAGTTTATGATCGGTCAGTGGGGCAGTACCAATACCGATATTACCATTTACTCCTATTGTCATCCGGGAGTAAGGAGAAATTTCCAGGTTGGTTAATTCCGTTTGGCCAGTTGGTTGTCCGGCATAAAAACTAATGTCTCCACCGTTTTCGAATCTCATCATTGAGAAATCCGGATATGCCGCATCGGAGATCACCCATTTATTCTTTGAGAAATCCCAGGTGAGGTTTTGTGCAAGGATGGAACGCGTGAAGTTATTTTGTTGTGAAAGAACTACCTGTAATGCGGCCCTGTCGAGTATCTGAATTTTACCGTATCCGGCAAGCTGAATATTACCGTCAACAGTAAGCTTTTCTGAAGGCGTGGCTGTTCCAAGACCAACGTTGCCATCACCCCGCACATACATCAGGCTTTTATGTCCTGCCAACGGATTACCGTCCTCATTAAAATTTCCATATACTGCAAAGGCGTAGGAAGACGATGATAGGTTTGCCACACCCACTGCCGTTCCGTAACCCTGACCCCACAAATACGTTCCTGCCGACCCAAAGTTGTTATACGCTTTTACATGAAGGGGATACAATGGCGTAGGAGCGTTAACGCCAACATTTCCATTGTTATTTACCGTTGTACCGGAATTACCCCATTGAGCTTTTGCTGTAAATGGAATGAACAGTATGAAAAAGAGTTGTCGGAAAATAGTGGCTTGCATGGTAAGGTGTATTTATGATTGATAAAAATTGAGCGGAAGTGTGTTGGTTGAACCCGACTTTTTTATACAGAGATCCCAAATAAAAACAATCGGCATACATTTCAAAGAGTGTTGATAAACATTATTTTAAAGCATCAGAAATATAGGAGCTTACTCTTAAGTGCCCATACGGGTTTGCACCTTTCCTGATAAAAGATGCGAGGTGGGTAACCAGACCGGAAGAACAATCGGATCGAAAATCCATTTCCCGGTAACGTACCCGGAAATAGAAATAATTATGTAATTTGTCGTTCTGTTAACGTAAAAAAGATCCACATCAGCGTATATTGGTTTGCGCTAAATAAATCACCGATTATGGCAGATAATGTTTACGATGCAATTGTTGTTGGCTCGGGTATCAGCGGAGGATGGGCTGCGAAAGAGCTCACAGAAAAGGGCCTCAAAGTATTGCTTCTCGAGAGAGGCCGCAATGTAGAACACGTAAAGGATTATGTGAACGCCAATAAAGAAGTATGGGAATTTGAGCACAGAACAAACCGCCCCACAGTGCAGATGTTGAAAGACTATCCTGTATTGCGTCGCGATTATGTATTGAACGAAGCGAACCTTGATTTCTGGGCGAAAGACAGCGAGTCGCCATACACTGAAACAAAACCGTTCGCCTGGTTCCGCGGCTATCAGGTAGGCGGGCGTTCCCTGACATGGGGCCGGCAAAGCTATCGATTCAATAAATGGGATTTTGAAGCGAATGGAAAAGAAGGCATCGGTGTCGACTGGCCAATCCGCTACAATGATCTTGCTCCATGGTATAGCTATGTAGAAAAATTTGCAGGTATACAGGGAAGTAAAGAAGGCCTTGATGTATTGCCGGATGGTGAATTCCTTCCGGCAATGGACATGAATATTGTAGAAAAAGACGTAGCGAAGCGGATCAAAGAAAAGTTCGAAGGCAAGCGGCATTTCTTTATCGGTCGCTCTGCCAACATCACACAACCAAAGCCGGAACAGAAGCGGATCAACTGCCAGTATCGCGACAGATGCTGGAGAGGGTGTCCTTATGGGGCATACTTCAGTACGCAATCGGCAACACTTCCTGCGGCGATGGCAACCGGTAACCTTACACTTCGCCCTTTTGCTATCGTAAAGCAGGTGCTGTATGACAAGAATACAAAGAAGGCGACAGGTGTTGAAATACTGGATGCGGAAACAAATAAAACATATGAGTACAAAGCGAAGATCATTTTTTTGAATGCATCGGCATTGAACTCAACCTGGGTGCTGATGAACTCTGCTACCGGGATCTGGCCCGATGGTTTGGGAAGCAGCAGCGGCGAGCTCGGACACAATGTGATGGATCATCACCTGAATGCAGGAGCCTCAGGGTTTGTGGAAGGTTATGAAGACAAATACATTTTCGGGAGAAGACCAACCGGTATATATGTCCCCCGCTATCGTAACATATACGATGATAAGCGGGACTATGTTCGCGGTTTTGGATACCAGGGCAGTGCCAGCCGCGAAGGATGGAAACACGATGTGGCAGAGCTTACCATCGGAGGCGCATTCAAAGATGCAACCTGCGAAGCGGGTTCCTGGAAAATGGGCCTGAGCGGCTTTGGAGAAATGCTGCCTTATCATGAAAACAAAGTGACCCTTAATAAGAATAAGACCGATAAATGGGGTCTTCCAGTTCTTGACATGGATGTAGAGATCAAAGAAAACGAACGCCGCATGCGGAAGGATATGATGAATGATGCGATTGAAATGCTTGAAGCGGCCGGCGTGAAAAAGATCAAACCGGAACTGGACGAAAAGTATCAACCCGGCATGGGGATCCATGAAATGGGCACCGCCCGGATGGGACGCGATCCTAAAACATCCGTTCTCAATGCACACAACCAGGTATGGGATGCCATTAATGTGTTCGTGACAGATGGTGCCGCCATGACTTCCGCTTCTTGCGTAAATCCATCACTTACTTACATGGCATTAACAGCAAGAGCAGCAGACTATGCCGTTGGTGAATTAAAAAAAGGTAATCTCTAAAATATGAATCGAAGAGAATTATTACGACTCGTAACGATGGCTACCGGAAGCGTACTGATCGGAAGTGAATTGCTCTTATCCGGTTGTAATACTACAGACAGCAACACAGCCTTTGCATCCCTTACCGCAGAGGAGATCGCTTTTCTCGATGAGGTAGGTGAAACTATTTTGCCGGCAACGGCTAGTCCCGGTGCAAAAGCTGCTGAAGTGGGTAAGTTCATCAACGTGATGATCCGGGACTGTTACGAAACGGATGATCAGCAAACCTTCCAAAAAGGGATAAAAGAATTGGATCTGGCCTGTAAAAAAATGCAGGGTAAAACATTCCTGGAGGCAACGGCACAACAACGAGAGCAATTCCTGATAGCGCTGGACAAGGAAGCAAAAGACTACAGCAAAAAGAAAACACTGTTCGACAATGAGCAGGGCAAACTATATACACAGGCACAGGAGAAAGGCGATCTTCAATTTAAAAAGGAGAGAATGCAACCACATTATTTTACCATGATGAAGCAACTGGTGATGATCGGATTCTTTACCTCCAAAACAGGTGCTACTCAGGCGTTACGGCATGTGGCAGTACCGGGAAGATATGACGGCGCCATGGAGTACAAAAAAGGAGATAAAGCCTGGTCGAGTAAATAACCAACAATCCGGCCTGGCATTAGAAGAAACAATGCTCTAAATGCTTTCTTGCCGCATCTGCCGGTGAAAGGTACGCCGGCGATAAGAATACAGGCAATCTGTGAATGTCTTTCCTGCTTTAACACGTTGGCATAGAATGTTATTCTTTCCAGACTTTGACTGATTTAACGGTTAGCGGTTGAAGGGGATTTGCAAAGAAGGCGCCAAGGTAATCAACGCCATCAGCTCCGTATCCCGGAACATGTCCTCGTTTTTTAAAGAACAGGAGTTGCGCATTGGGCATTGTACGTTTGATGAGCCTGTTATAAAACGGACTGCACCACGGGTCTATATCTCCAGCAGCGATCAATGCCGGCACGGCTGAATAGACAGGGGTCTTGGCCACCGGCGATTCTGATCTTACATTCCAGCACTTACAGATTTCATGGTCAACATTATTGAAGGAAAACCCGGCGAGCCAGGGTAATATGCCTGATTGCTTTTTGATCAAAGCTGGATCCGCATAAGCGATCTGTTCTGTACAATACAAGGAGTATCGCATACCGTGAGACAGGGATTGGTCAGATGAGAAAATGCCATCCAGTATGTTTGTGACATGTGCGGCATGATTTCCATTTATAATGTCAGACATGACTTTGGGAAGATGGCTGAAACCGTTTGTTGAAAGCCCATTAAGGATCACTTCCATCAGCTCCTCCTTGCCATATTTTACAGAAAACGAGTCATTCTTTTGTTTGTCGCTGTATTTCAAATGGAACGCTTTGTTTGTGATACTGGTGAAGTAAGTCCTGAACCTGCTCCGGAGATCGCCGTATTGTCTGATCACTGCTGTATCGGAGTTGCAGTAATC
Source organism: Terrimonas ginsenosidimutans (assembly GCF_022012415.1). Lineage (GTDB taxonomy): Bacteria > Bacteroidota > Bacteroidia > Chitinophagales > Chitinophagaceae > Terrimonas_A > Terrimonas_A ginsenosidimutans. The sequence continues at coordinate 385,983 of NZ_JAKLTR010000001.1, read as the reverse complement.
AAAGAAGTTTTCCAGCGCTTCATTTATATTGAACAATGCCTGTTCTTCATAGTTTACAAAGCCGGGTAAGGGCGACCCTAACACCAATGTGCGCACGGCTTCGGGATGGTTTCTTGCAACAGTCAGCATTAATCCGCCACTGTAAGAAATGCCAACCAAATTCAACGAGTCGATGCCAAGTCCAATCCTGAGGTCGTTGATGTCGGCTGCGCTTTCAATTGTCGTATAGGAAGACAGATCAATACCACGGGAGGTGAACTCTTTCCGGCATTGCCTGATCGCGATAAGCGACAGGCTATCACGGTCCAGTCCCTCCCGGTAGCTTCGTTGAATGGCGGCAGAAACGCCTGTACATTCAAGATTCGGGATTGACCTTTTAGAGCCCCGCTGGTCAAAGGCGATAAAGCCTCCATAGGCAAGCCACCCCGAACCTTCTCCAATACTGTCTATGTTACTGACGGTACTGTATCCCGGTCCACCCGTTGTGAACAGCGTGATATTCTTTGTAGCAGAACTTTGCGCCTTTCTCACAAAAATAAAGGGCACTTTCACTTTATTCCCTGCGGGCTTTTTCCGGTTTTCCGGGGCGACAAGATATCCGCATACGCTGACCACCCCTGGTCCGATCTTCACCGGGCAACCCGTGACTTCTATGACAGATCTGTTTTCCTGGGATAAGACAGGGGTTGAGAATAAAATGCTTAATAAGAAAGGGCCATACTTTTTCATAACAACGATTGACACAGCAAAGGAAAGACCTGCAGCTTGCGCAAAAAAGTAAAAAACGGACAATCAGTGGATCGCGGAGAGTTTCATTCCGGTGAAGCGGAATGCATCTTTGTAAAAATGACCCGGATCAAAATAACCGAAATCATATACGGAGAATGACGTTCGGTTTTGCTTATAAGCAGTTAATGCTGTTCTGGCCCTGATACTTGCCAGAAAGCTTTTGGGATTCGTACCGGTAACAGCGTGAAAATATCTGTTGAATGTTCTTGAAGAAACAAATAATTGCTGGGCGAGTTCTTCTGTTTGCAGCTTCATGCCTGAATTGATAAAGCTGGTAACAGCCTGCGTTACGGGGGAAAGTAGCGAGGTTTCTGTCTTATTGCGAACAAACCTGTCCAGCAAAAAAGATTCGAGCAGCTGATAGCGTTGCTCAAAAGAGTCCTGTTTCTTCATGCGCGTTAATAGCTCAGCGGGAATGATCCCATTTGCATCGAATACATCATTAACCAGTTTACGTTGTTCAACTCCCATGATGATCTCCAATGCGCCGGGATTGAATTTTACCGTGAAGATATTATCGGAAGGAAGGTTTTGCCGTTCTACTATTCGATCCCTTAAAAGCAGAATGTCCTGGTCAGCGGAAATAAAATGCAGGTCGCTTCCGTTCCTGAGGTGATAGGGAGCGCCGAGATTGATCCAGATCGTAGGAGTATAACTGGGGAAGAGTTTTACTGTGAATGGCTGATCACCGATGCAATGCCGCGAATGTTCATCGGAGGTTTCTGAATAAAACTCGACAAGGCTTTCCAGTTCCGGGCATGGTTGCCGGAACTTATAGAGGCGGCGTATATCGTGGAAGATCTCGATCAATTAGGGAAAGATAAAACCTGTAACCAGACTTTCCGCCGACTTTTACAGGAGAGGTTTGTGACTGGGATCAGTGATCTTAGCGTCGTGCGCGCAACCGGCCCGGCACTATAACTGTTCGCCATCTTCGTATTTTCCCTAAGGAATAGCTGCGCCATTTATCTTTCTGACACAAGAAATGATTGCTGTGCTTTGGAGTGGTAACAAAAACGATTCAAATTTGAGCCGTTTTATTTTTAAACCGGATCTGTACCATTCTATAACCAAACCTTTTCAAAATCCAATTCAATTTCTTATGAAATATTCTTCTGTAGCAGCGGTGCTTTTATGCATCACGATCAACACCCACGGGCAGCAATTTATCAGCGACAATGTAGTCGCCGGAGCAAGCGGTACCCACTGGCAGGGCTTCAAGTCAAACGGTCCTTCCACTAAGTGGGGATTCCAGCAAAATGACCTGATGTATATCGGACTCGGCGGTAATCTTTATAACCGCGGGTTTAGTGCAAATGCAATGGGAATATTCAATGGGTCCACAGACCGGGAAGACATTTTCCTGTATAATCAGAATAGTCCTTATGCAGACTTCCTTGTCTTAAAAGCGTCAGGAAATGTTGGGATAGGTACGGTTAGCCCGACCAGCAAACTGCACGTGCAAAACGGATCGATCCAATTAAGTCACCCGATCTTTCACGAAATAAATACCCGTTTGGTAGTGGATGAAGAAGTGCCTTCCATCCGGTTTACAAGATGGACAGGAACGGCCCAGCAGCAGCACAACGCTTTTATTGGGCAGTTCTACAATACCGGTTTAAGTGAGTATTCTTTAGCATTAGGTACAGGAAAAAGTACGGATGGCAATCAGAATACTGCTACGACCAGGATGACAATTACACACACCGGAAATATTGGCATCGGAACGCTGACTCCCCAGGAAAAACTTGTCGTAGCGGGTAACATTCATGCACAGAAAGTAAAAGTTACCGTCAATGCGGGAGCTGACTTTGTTTTCGAACCCGGGTATCGTCTAAAAAACCTTGAGGAAGTAAAAAGATTTATACAGGAACATAAGCATCTTCCAGAAATCCCTTCGGCAAAGGAAATGGAGACAAACGGCATCGAGTTAACAGAGATGAGCATCAAACTACTTCAGAAAGTGGAAGAGCTTACGCTGCACCTCATAGAGCAAAAGCAGGAAATTGAAAACCTGCGGAAGGAACTTTCACTGATCAGGTCGAAATAATTACAGAAGGTTTAAGTTGTCCGGTCTTTTTGCAACAGATCATTGCCCGTAAGTGCACACTGACTGTCCGGAAACGGACAATCAATGCCGCCCGGGAAATACAATCCAGCAGCATTCAATATTTTATGTTACTGGCATGGCTGTTGGAAAATCTCTTTAACCTTAACTTAAACCTTATGTTCATCAGTCACTTCAAAATGGCCTGGAGAAGTCTTGTCAAAGACCGTCAGTTCACCATTCTCAACCTGGTTGGGCTTGCTTCAGGCCTTGCATGCGCCCTGATGATCTATCTATGGATCGTAGACGAGCGCAACGTTGATAAATACAACTCCAAAGATGAGCAGCTTTACCAGGTAATGCAGAACATTCCGCACGAAAATGGAATAGAGACGATCGAACACACTCCGGGATTGCTTGCAAATGGGCTGGCAAAGGAAATGCCCGAGGTTGAATTTGCCGCCACCGTTGTACCTGCATCGTGGTTTAGTTCGAAAGGAATTATTTCAACGGGGGAGACGAAATTAAAAACCGGCGGGCAGTTTGTCAGCGCAGACTACTTCAATATATTCAACTGCCCGATCATCGGGGGTAATAAGGAGACTTTGTTTGCTGACCGGCAATCGATAGCCATATCAGATGAACTGTCAGAAAAGATCTTCAGGAAAGAAAACCCCATCGGGAAAACTATAGAGTGGACGCAGGACGATTTTAACGGAACTTACCGGATCATTGCTGTTTTTAAAAAGAACCCCGTAAATGCATCGGAGAGGTTCGACATCCTTTTTAACTATGCATTGTTTGAAGAAAAGCGTCCGACGATCCTCGCCTGGGGCAATAGTGACCCCAGCACTTATGTACTGCTGAAAAAGAGGGCGGATGTAGGCCTGTTCAATTCACGACTGAAAGATTACCTGAAGACAAAAGACAGAAAAGCAGGCAGCACCCTTTTTACAAGAAGGTTTTCTGATAAGTATCTGTATGGTCAATATACAGATGGCGTACCGACGGGAGGAAGGATCGCTTATATAAAACTGTTTGGAGCAACAGCTGTGTTTATTTTGGCGATCGCCTGTATCAATTTTATGAACCTTTCTACGGCCAGGGCTGCAAGGCGGATGAAGGAGGTTGGCATTCAAAAAGCGATGGGTGCATCGCGCAGCCGCTTGATCCTGCAGTACCTGAGCGAATCGGTGTTGACAAGTTTTTTTGCACTTTTACTCGCCGTTGTTCTGATCGCTGCATTAATGCCGGCGTTCAACAGCATTACCGGAAAATCACTTTCTTTTGACCTGAATCCTTCCATTATCACTGCCACGGTGGCGATCACATTTGTTACCGGATTGATTGCGGGAAGCTATCCCGCTTTGTATATTTCAGGATTCAGACCGGTGGCTGTTTTAAAGGGGCAGCTAAAAACCTCCATTGCCGAGCTCTGGACGAGAAAAGGACTGGTTGTCTTCCAGTTTGCCCTTTCAATTTTTGCTATCGCAACAGTGTTGATCATCTACCGGCAGGCAGCATTCATTCAATCAAAGAATCTTGGTTATAAGAGAGATAACTTAATCCATTTTGACCTGCCGATCGGATTCGATTCCGATCAGCTTGCATCTGCATCAAGCTTTATAAACGAGCTGAAAAAGATCCCCGGAGTGACCAACGTATCAAGCTACTATCATAATCTGACGGGCGGTCACGGAAATATCGGCGACTTCTCCTGGCCTGGAAAAGATCCGAACACCAATATCGATTTTGTAAACCTTGAAGTTGGCGATGGTTTTATTGAAACGGTTGGTATTAAAATGAAAGAAGGAAGGAGTTTGAGAATAAAGCCGGGCGAATTCTTCAGCCCTTCAAATGAGATCGTATTCAATGAGTCTGCTATTAAGGCGATGGGACTTTCTGACCCAATTGGTAAAATGGTAAAATTCTGGGACCGGCAACGTGTGATCGTTGGAGTAACGGAAGACTTCCATTTTGAATCGCTGTACGAAAAGGTCAAGCCGTGTTTTTTCCAGGCATTTCCTGTAATGCCAAATATCATTGTAAAGATCAAAGCCGGCACGGAAAAACAATCCCTGGCCCGGATCAGGACGATATTTGAACAATTCAATAAAGGACTGGCGTTCGACTATCGGTTTATGGATGAGGACTACCAGGCGATGTATCAGTCGGAAAACCGCGTAGCGGCATTATCTAAATATTTTGCGGGACTGGCAATCCTGATCTCCTGTCTTGGTTTGTTTGGCCTTGCAGCCTTTACCGCACAAAAAAGGCAGAAAGAAATAGGGATCAGGAAGGTCGTTGGAGCTTCGGTCTCCGGTGTGGTCTTTATGTTGTCAAAAGGATTTTTGCAATTAATATTTATTGCAGCACTTATTGCATTGCCATTGGTTTGGCTGACGATGACTGGATGGCTGAATGGGTTTGCATACAGAACGTCGATACCGGCGGGTATATTTGTGGTCACTGTTGCTTCAATCCTGCTGATCACACTTATCACCGTCAGCGTTCAATCTTTGAAGGCTGCGTTAATGAGCCCGGTCAAATCGCTGCGCAATGAGTGATCTTTATTTTTTGTACTGATAAAAGATCCCTTTATCAAAAGGAGTCCACCAGCAGGCTTTCTGTCCGGATGCTTTTAATGCCTTGTTGGTCCAGGTATTGCAGGTTTGAAAAAGACTGTATGTGCCCGTTGCTTCATAGAATGCATCATACTGACCGTAGCGGGCTTCAGTAGGAATGACGATCGGTTTGCCCGAGCTGTCTTTTTCAAAACCGTTCTCAATGAATTTTATCAATCGTTTATACTGGTCAGCGCCCATGGCGAGTTTTATGCAGGACTCATCTTCTTTTAATGCGGGATAGTATGTTGTGTGCATCGCGGTGCTGCTTAAGGCGAATGCGGCACGAAAAGCTGTTTTGAATTTCAGGTCAGCCCATGTCGGAGTTTCGAGGTAAAATGCTTTGTCGCCCCACCCAAATGCGAGATAGGAAACGGCAGTATCGCCGCTGCGCGTATGCGCATAAGGAATATCTGCACTCCAGTCTTTGAATTCGTTCTTTACAGGCAATACAATGTCTGCGTGTACACCATTTGTTTTCAGGTAAACCATTATGTCGGGCGATTGACCCGGCTCTGCCTTGACGGTGATGCGGGAAAACAACCATGCACAAAGCAGGTAAAGTAAAACGATCCCAACAATCGTAATAAGGGTACGGAATAAAAACCTGAATAGTCTTTTCATTATACGGCTTTCTGTAAAGATTTATACGACAATTGAAGAAAGGTGACCCGCAGAACCTGGAGCTGAATGAAAAACCCCACTCTGTTGCAAAGGAATACGAGGTATCGCCACTTCTGCTGTATGCGTCCGGAATGTAGCATGATATTTCATACATTCACTTCAAAGCTTAAATGATGAGAAGTTTTCTTATGATGCTGTTATTGATTGCCGTTGATGTTTTTGCGCAGGAGGATGCAGGGGCAATGGATGTGATGAAATACCAGGAGCAGCTACTTGGAACAGAAGCTCCTCCTCTAACGATCACCGACTGGCTTCAAAATATACCCGCCGATACGAATTTTACCGGAAAATACAAGGTTCTTGAATTCTGGGCGACCTGGTGTCTTCCATGTTTGAAAGCGGTACCACACATGAATAAGCTTCAGGAGAAAATGAAGGGAGAGAATATTGTTTTTGTTTCCGTGGGCTATGAATCTGCAGAGAAGGTAAAGGCAACGCTGGAGAAAGTTTCATTCGAAACTATTGTTGTAAGTGATCAGACAAGATCAATTCATCGTGGTTTGGGGATTCAGTATAAAGGAACAACCCCACTTCCAAGAACCGTTTTGATCGACGACAAGAACAGGATCATCTGGTATGGAACCCCAAAGAAGCTAACGGAGAAAATGCTTAGAAGATTTGTGAAGGGCGACAAAGTCTGAGAAGCAAACGCCGCAAATCCGAATAGATAATGCGGTGATGATTTAATAAGATCACCGCATTATGCCTGCTGTAAGATGCCTGAGCATGGCTGAATACGCTAAATCGCTTTTTTATACGCGGAGTAAAAAAGGAAAGGCAACAGCACAAATGTGAGCAGGCAGATACCTGTTGTAATTAATAGATCTGCACCGGGATAATGCAGCATTTTAAAGCTCACTCCCGCACCGGTGATGACTGCTCCCGCAATTCCCGCAAGGTTGCCGGCCTTTTCTGCGGGGCTGGCTGAATGACGGAATCGGATGGAGAGAAATAAAGGAAGAAAAACAAAAACGAACGAAAGAATACCGATGGCAAATACGCTGTTGGAATTCGACCAGTGAAGAAATCTCATCAATGACCCGATGATCATAAAAACAGAAGCAAATAATCCGCTGAGATAAGTGATCTTTTTCATGAGATAGATGGTTTTATGTAAAAGAAAAAGGGTTTCCGTTTCAATCTCTTTTGCACCATTCGGGCACACCTGGATCCATGCCCGCCGAAGAGCCTCGTCAAAGCTCAGACCGGCATTCATGTCCGCTTCGATACAGCAGCAGAGATGGTCGATCAGATCATTCCGCAGCTCTTCAATGCCAATATTGCTCTCGTCAATCCGGTTTTCAACCTGGCTGATCTGCCATTCAGATAAAGTCATTGCGGGGAAACATTGGGTTTGGAGAAAACGATTTTTTCTATGGTCTGAAGAAAGTCCAGCAGTTCGTCGAACTGTGCTTTCTTCTGTGCCGTTCCCTTTTGAGTCAGGGAATAATACTTGCGGACACGTTTACCGATAAAAACCTTTTCCACGTCAACGAGTCCTTCCTGTTCCAGCTTATGAAGCGCCGGGTACAAAGATCCTTCTTTCAAAAGGATCTTATTATCTGACAGCGTTTTTACGTGCTGCGCGATCTCGTAACCATACATCTTCTTGTTCTCCGCAAGGAGTTTGATGATGATGGTAGTAAGCGTGCCTTTCAGCAGTTCTGTCGAATTCATGAGGCTAAGATAATACATCGGATCAGAATACATCATAATTCTATGTATTTTTCTGTTTTCTTAACATTTTTCGAGGATTGGTTGTACAATGGGTTAATAATCAGTGGAGGATTCGAAAAATCTTTATTCAGCTTAATTGGCGTAGGAGTATCGCAAAGTGCGCTAAGGAATCGCAAAGACCGCAAAGAGATCCCGTGTTAAAGGAAATTTCATTGCGTTCCCTGCGCTTCCTTAGCGCACTTTGCGATATTCCTACGACAGTTACAACCTTAGTTCAGAGATAATGGTGATCATGTCACGGGGTGCTTGAGCGGATGCCTATTTTTTCTTCAACACTATTTCACCCTTCCCCTGAATAATGGTCATACTTTCGATTACCTGTTGCTCATTTCTGTTGAACCTGACGCGCGCTTCCTCTTCGCGAACGTAGAACAGATCTTTCTTTTCTGGTCTGAGCTCAAGAATATCCTGGCCTTCTGGCTGACTAAGCAGCTTTTCATTTTCTACCCAGATCCTGAATCCAGGCATACCCTCACTTACAAAAGAGCCTTCAAACTGTTTCAGTTCAGCGGTGGTGATTGCCATAGGTTTGAATGGCACAGGTAGAGTGTAGGGCTTATCATACATGATCGCCAGCAGGCTTTTGGTAATGGTATCGAGGAACGGTGTTCCGACATTAGCAAGCAGTATCACGCAAGTGCCGTCTGAAGGGATCGTCACCATATTGCTGTTAAATCCGTGAATACTTCCGCTGTGTTCAATTTTCTGTTTTCCATAAATGGAATCGATAAAGATGCCATATCCATACTTGTTCTTTCCCGGCGTGATTGCCGCTTTTGCGGATTCTTTATTAAAAACGGCATTCTGCCATAAAGCATTGTTCCAGCGATAGAGGTCGGTGGTTGTAGAGTAAATAGCTCCGGCGGAATATGAAACCGAAGAGTCAACATCGGGAGCCTGTTGATTCGTCAGCTCCGTAAAACGGAAATAGCCATTTGACTTTTTCTTTTTATCTACTGAAAGAAAGTTGAAGCCAGAATTTTTAAGAGAAAGCGGGTCCAGGATATATTTCCGCATGGCGGCATAGTAGCTCATGCCGGTCACTTCTTCTATGATATAACCAAGCATATTATATGCAGAGTTAGAATAGCGCCACTGAGTTCCGGGAGAAAAATCAAGCGGCTTGTCTTTGAACAGTGCCATCATCGAATCGCGGCTATGGGATTTCGTCACTTCATTGCGCATGAACTCTCGGTTGCTTGTGTAGTTCGCGATCCCTGATGTATGGTGAATAAGCTGATCAATGGTAATGCTGTCTCCTTTGGGATAAGCCGGGAAGTATTTGCTGATCCTGTCATTTACCGAAAGTTTTTTCATTTCCTGCAGTTTCAGGATCAGTGCGGCAGTAAACTGTTTTGAAATGGAACCGATCTTATAAACCGTTTCGGTGGTATTCGGTACACTGTCTTTTATCTTCTGGTATCCGTATGCTTTGCTAAAAACAATTTTGCCCTGATGGGCTACGAGTATGCTTCCATTGAACCGCATTTCAGAGGAATAAGCGGTTACCAATTGGTCCATTTTGGAAGAGAGGTCCTGCGAAACTGCGGTAATACCGATCAGCGATACGATGCCTGTCAAGAAATGCTTCATTATAACGAGGTTGGTGATAAAGTATATAAGACAACGCAAAGAGAGAGCAGGTTACGCCATTCCAGCTGATTTATACGGCATGTCAGGAGTTATTATTAACAGTTCGATCTGCCGTCTCCGGATTCAACGGTTTTTAAGAGGGGGTCTCTTGTCCAGGAAATTCAAAATGGCTTCGTAAAAGACGGTGGGCTGTTCAACAGAAGGCATGTGTCCGCATTTGTTTATGCCTTTGATCGTGGCTTTTGGAAAAGCTTTTTCATACATGGGATAGGTAATGGAGCCAACAGGGTCCTGCCAGCCAAAAATGATGAGCGCATCGCCTTTGTATTTTTTGCGAAGGGACTGCACAATGTTGAACTTCTGCTTTACAAGGCTGTACCACATGAGGGAACCCATTTTGCGGGAGTAGCTGCCATGGTTTACCTGTATCATCACGCTATCGAGCTTTTTGCGGTCGCACGTAAAGTTTGACCAGGTGATCCTGCGCAAAACGGAATCTGACCGGGCTGGCTCCGCGGCTGCGCGGGCGGAATCTGACCAGTAATAAAAAGCGGAATCATCAGCGATCTGATCCCGGACATGAATACTGGCATTAACGACCGGTGTCATCTGAAGGTCGAGCTCGCCCGGTCCGATCAGCATCAGAGAGCGGACGTTTGCCGGATATTTTTCAGCATATGCGGCCGCAAGGATCGCGCCCCATGAATGGCCTGAGATTGTCAGTTGCTTTTGTTTTAAATGTTTTCGAAGTGTATCGAGGTCGCTTAATGCAGTGCCAAGATTGATCGTTGTGCTGTCAAATGGCTGAACCCGGGATCTGCCCGTGCCGCGCTGATCGAAGAGTATTGCACGATATTTTTTCGAAAGAACGATAGCGAGATCGTCTTCCTGGTGCGCAGAGACGCCGGGTCCCCCGCTGAGAATGATCACCGCCTCACCGGATCCGTAAGAATAATAGTAGAGGACCGCATTTTTTAGAACGATCGAGTCGGCCTCTTGTGCTGTTGCGTAAAAGGCCATGAAGGAAAGGATAAGTGCCAGAAGTTTTCTCATGCAGATGTTTTGCCTTTCAAATATAATCAGGCAACTCCGGGAGCGATCGTTGAATATGTGAGGTTTGTGATGCAGATAGTGCTTGATCCTGAAAAGGCCGGCTACCGGTGTGGAAATAGGAGCCGGCAATCACTAACAAGGGATATGGGGAAAAGCAAACACTAATTATCAAGGCGTTGCGGGAGCCGGACGTTATGGTTACCGCCCATAATTTTTGGATGCCGGAATCTGTATCAATTAGAAGCAAATCAGCTTGTATACAGTCCAACAGTTCCCTATCTTTCTACACTAAACCACCCCTCACTATGAGAAAAATCTCTCTATTCCTGGCCGGCCTTTTTATGGTTACGGCTATTTCTGCAAATGACAAAACCGATTCGCTGCAACTGGCAAAAGAAGCCTGGCAAAAAATGATCGATTCTGTTGAAGGCTCGCTGCATTACAAAACCGGGAAAATTGCACTTTCTGGCGGAGCGATCTCTCTCAATGTGCCTCCCGGTTTCAAATTCCTGGAATCTGCAGAGGCAAAGTATGTGATCGAAGACGTTTGGGGAAACCCTCCCGGAGACGCACCATTAGGCCTGCTGTTACCTGCTGATGGCAATGTGATCGGAGACTTTTATGCATTTGTCGTAAGTTTTGAAGACATTGGTTATGTAAAAGATGATGATGCCTCGAAAGTTGACTATGATGAACTGCTTGGCACCATGAAGAAAGATAATCTTGAATCGAATGCTGAACGTGCCAGGTTAAACCTTTCGAAAATGACGCTTGTTGGCTGGGCTGCAAAACCGTATTACGACAAGGATAAGAAAATTCTTCATTGGGCTAAAGAGTTCCAGGTTGAAGATGAGGACGAGAATACATTGAACTATGATGTTCGCGTATTGGGAAGAAAAGGCGTGCTGAATCTCCGCGCTGTAGCTACGATGACACAGCTCGACAGTGTGAATGCCCATATAAACGACGTGATCACGATGGCGGCTTTTACAGATGGTAACCGTTACAGCGATTTTGATTCGAGTACGGATAACGTTGCTGCCTGGACAATCGGCGGTCTCGTAGCAGGTAAAATGCTTGCGAAAGTTGGTTTTTTTGCGATCATCCTCAAGTATCTGAAACTGATCATTGCAGGTGTTGTTCTTGCCGGAGGTGCGATCTGGCGCTTTATTACCGGACGAAGAAAGAATAGAGAGCAGGATCTTTCCTATGTGCCGACCCCGGCGCCCGTTCCGGTTGAGGATAGAGCTGACACTGCTCCGCCTGCGCAATAATAGCAGCTACCGGATAACAGTGCCAAAACAATAAAGAGTTGGATGCCCACTGGTGACGCCGCTACTCAAAAGCATCCTTCCAGTTCTTACCGGTTTATTTGTACCGGTAAGAACCGGATAAGCAGTTGGTTCCTTCATACGCACTATCAAACGCCACAAAAAAAGCGCATAGAGTTTTGATCTATGCGCTTCAACGTTTATGCTGCTGTTCTATTCGCTTCCCCTTTTTGCATCCACAATCTCTCCTTTATCCCACATATTCTTTAACTCGGCTTTTGAAAACACGAACAGGTCTTCTGAAAACTTTCCTTTATTCATTGACTGCAGTTTGCTGATCGTAACTTTCTTGTCTACTTCATAGTCACTCAAACGGACATAGGCAGAGTCTCCTTTGATCTGTTCAACAAGGATCAAACCATAATGATTTCCCTCCGTTTTCAATTCATATACATCACCATCCTGTGGAGAGGCGAGATAAGCGGCATTGCGCTTGTTATCCTGGCTGATACTTACGGCCACAGCGGAAATAAGTACAGCAAACAGTGCGATGCCGGCAAACATCCAAACCGGTGTTTTTGTTTGCGCTTTGATCGTTTTATAAGATTCCTGGAGGTTCGGAGGAAGCTCCTTGTGTTTCATTACTCCTTTGCAATGGCTGCAAACAGAAGCGCCAACTTTCCTGACCGGGAAAAATGGGATCCAGAAAACATGAGCATACTGCTGATAAACGTGGATCGATAGGGTGTTTTGAGAGCCGCAGTTCGGACATCTGTCTACGATGTTTTCCGCAGCCAGTTCTTTAGCTCTTGTTCCGTAAATGATCATGAGGGGGTGGTTATTTTATTAGGAATGGTTTACAAAAAACGGCTTCATCATATTGATGAAACCGTCAGTAAAATAACATATTCAGGCCGGACCTGCAACACCCGTTACCTGCCAGGCTTTATACATAAAAACGGGTTTCTTCCGTTCCAGGCGGGCGGGAAGTAACCAGTGATAGCAAATTATCCCCTGAGCTCCTCCAGCTCTTTTACGGTTTTTGCAAGATGCTTGCCCAGCTTCTGGCTGCCGTCTGCTGTGATCAGGAAATTGTCCTCGATCCGGATACCTCCAAAGGAAAGATAGCTTTCAAGCGATTTGTAGTTAATGAATTCTTCCAGCTTTTTCTCTGAGCTCCATTTGGCGATCAGCTCAGGGATGAAGTAGATGCCAGGTTCGATCGTTAATACAAAGCCCTGCTTCAGTTCTTTGGCAAGGCGAAGGGATTTCCAGCCAAATTCTTTGCTCCGATGCATTGTGTCTGTATAGCCAACAAAGTTTTCGCCAAGGTTCTCCATGTCATGAACATCGAGTCCGATCATATGGCCCAGCCCATGCGGAAAGAACAATGTGTGAACGCCTGCTTCTACCGCTTCATTTACATCACCATTGATCAGTCCGATATTTTTTAACCCGGCAACGATCCATATAGCAGCTTGTTTGTGTACTTCCCTGAAAGTAATGCCCGGGCGCAGCAGGCTGATCGCATGATTCATTGAGTCCAGCACAACCTCATATACTTCCTTTTGCTGAACGGAGAAACGTTTAGCCACGGGGAATGTTCTTGTAAGGTCGCCGGCGTAATGCTTGCCGTTTTCGGCTCCTGCGTCGCAGAGGATCATTCTGCCGGAATCGAGCTTATTGCCATGATAATGGTTGTGCAGGGTCTGACCATTTACAGAAAGGATGATCGGGTAGGCAAGGCGTCCATTTCCCGACAGGGCAATGCTTTCCACGCGTGCTGCGATCTCGTATTCGTAAAGGCCTTCGCGCGTCAGTTCCATGCCGGCAACATGCATATCTGCACTGATCGAATTTGCTTCATGCAACTCGCTTACTTCTGCGGTTTCTTTGATCTCCCGTTGCTGCACTATTGCACGGATCAGCGGTTCTGATACAAAGGATGCAAGAGCGGGAGTATTTACTCCCAGCCATTCTGAAAGCTGTATGGCGGTGTCTCCCCGATACGGATCAAGAATATGGATCGTTTGTTTTTTATCCCGGGCTTTAGATAAAACACTGCCAACCTGTGAAAGTGGCTGTATGGAAGTGATCCCAACCGCAGCAGCCTGCTCCTGCAATGAAGGCAGGGGACCGGTCCAGATGATATCATCCATGCTGAGTTCATTGCCGAACAATGTGGTGGTTCCGTTATCTGTATCGATGATCAGTACAAGCCCGGGGATATCAAGCCCGGCATAGTAAAGAAAGGAGCTGTCTTGCCGGAACGGATACTGATTGTCTTTATAGTTCATGCTGCTTTCCGTATTTCCGGGAAGCAAAATGAGGCCTTTGTTCACAGCGGTCGCAAGTTGTTGTCTTCTGCTGCTGTATGTTTCTGCGGGAAAGAGATTAAACTTCATATTGAAAAAATGAGGTACAAACCTACAGGAAATGATCTAATGTTGCTACACGGTTATTAACCGGATCAGGCTTATCATTATCAGCTTACCTGCGGCAATGAATCCGCGCACATCAGCGGGGTCCTTAGCCGGGAACACATGCGGGTCCCGGCGCATCAGGGTCAACATAATCTTACTTACAAAAGCCCTGGCCCCACCAGATCTTTCTGATCGCGGCCTGTTCAGCTGTAGGGTTAGGGTTGATCTCCAGTACGTGTTCGATCACGCGGTCTGCTTTGAAAACCTTTTGTGAGAGCGTAACCTGGGTGTTCTTTTTGCCATTCACCTTCCGGGATACGACCACCGTCAGATCATCGCCTTCTTTTGCCGTTGCGTTGAATTTGCGGATCACCAGGTCCATATTTATTTTCGTCACAGCTTCTCCATTTATGCTTATAAGCTCATCATCTTTCTGGTAACCCATTTTCTGCCCGAACTGATTCATGTTAGAAACGTCTGTGATAACGATCTTACCCTTTTGTTCTTTGATATCAATACGCCCGAAGGAGATGGCCTGAATGGTTTTTTTCCTGAGATAATCTATGCCTGCGATGCTGAAAAACTCTTCGTAGGGTGTTGGATTACTACCGTCGACATATTTCACAAGGAAATCTTTTACTTCAGGAAAGGTGAGTTTAGCAATGGCGTCATATAATTCATCATCGAGGAAGTATTTATCTTTTCCATAAAGGATGCCGAGGTCATGCTTCAGGTCGCGGAGAGCATATTGTCCGCCGGAGAGCTTCATCAGGTAAAGATCCAGTGCTGCGGATACGAGCGCGCCTTTCATGTAAATGTTTCCGTATTGTTCATGCCATTTGCCGGCACTTTCCTTTCCAAGTTCTGCCAATGAGAGATCATCCTTAAAATAGCCGCGCGAATATTTGATCTTTGTTTCGAGTGCGCTGATAAATTCTTCGGGAGAAACAATACCCGCCCATACCTGCATGTGGTTTGCATAGTATTCGGTACTTCCCTCATAAAGCCAGAGATGCTTTGAGAGAATGGGTTCATTGAAGTTGAATTCTTTTACTTCTTTTGAGCTGATGGTAAGTGGTGTAACGATATGAAAGAATTCATGTGCTGCTATATCTATCCAGCTACCGATCGCCTGCTGCTGATCCTGCTCCTGCAATGCATAGAAAGACGAGTACGAGTGCTCCCATGCACCGGATGTTTTAAATGCTTTTTGTTCTCCGTTGAAGTAAAAGATGAAAGCGTATTTATCAACGGGTAATTTTCCTTTGAGATAAGCTGCGGATCCTTTCATCAGCTTTTCAAAATTGGTTGCGATGAATTTTGCGGTGGCTGCTTTGTGAGGTGAATATACGGCGATCATGATATCCGCGCCACCTACTTTTAGTGTTGCCGTGTCTGGTAGCGAATACATGATCGGTGAATCATATAGTTCGTCAACGTTCCCGCAAAGGAACTTGTCTGATGTATTCGTGGTGGCCGATGGCTTCAGGCCTGTTGCGGCATAAAATCCGGCAGGTTTTGTGAAGTTGAGTTCAAAGGGAACTTTCTTCATTCCGTCAAGGTAGCCAAATACGCCGCAGGTGTTGATGACAAAGTTCTTTCCTCCTTCGAAGTTGGTCCCCACCATTTCATACACGGGGTTGTCGATGGTCGCGTCCCAGGTATCGTCAACAGAATAGGTGATGCGATGAAGACGATCGGCTTGTTTGATGCTCCAGCTGTTATCATCTTTTTTGCTGACGGCCAGTTTGGTGCCATTTTTATCAAAAGCCTGGAAGTCCTGCACGTATTTTCCAAAATTGCTGTTCATGTAAGTGCCTGGCAGGATCTTAGGCATATAGAACCGGATCTCGGATTGCGATACCGCCGGGCAGATAAGTTCTACTTTCAGGCGGTCGCCGGTCGTGTCATTAAGATCAACCGTGTACTGATAGGATTGTGCATGGATAAGAACAGAGAGAAAGAGCGCTGTAACCGTTGTTAATAGTCGGATTTGCATACGGGAAAGTTTAGATATTCTGGATGAACTTCCTGTCTGGGGAAGAGATTCGCATCTGTCCGCCGGCCTGGCGTACAGATGCGAATAAAGATATCCCAACTTTGCAATACCGGCTTTGCCGTTAATGGAAGAAATAAGGGTCGGTTGCGTTTGTGCTTGAACCGGGATAAGCGAAACTCATTTGCTTTGAAGTGATGTTACGAAATTGAATATCCATGGCCATATCGGCCGGAGCATAAGGCGCCTGAACAGATCTTACCGAATGTGGCGGAACATTAAATAGCGATAACTCTTCTGAACGACGGATCTCTCCCGTTTTGCCGATGTAATTAACAGACACGACAATTTCGTCTATTGTAAAATCCGTGTTGTTTGTTACTGGCAGATCCATGAGTTGGTTGCTTTCAAAGCCGATAAAATGGTAACCGGGAATTTCTGCGCTGATAAAGGAATACCAGTTGTTGCGTAATTCGATCAGTGGGTCCTGGTGTTTTTTACAGGAGGCTGTCAATAACAGACAGGCTATTCCTGATAAGAGGATGGTTCTTTTCATGTGGATGTTGGCTGGTGGTTGGTGGTTTGGGCATACAAAATAAAAAACCATTTTCAATTTTGCAATACCCTGGTTGTCAAAAAGTAATCCGAAATGGCCAGCTGAACTAAAGACCGATCTTTAAGCCGTGGGTACGTTTTATCTCCCATAAAGCCTCTGCATTGCCCCTCGCGTCATCTACAGGATGATGCGTATGTTTCGTTTTCCGAAGGTGTTTGAAGTTTTTCGAAGCGTCTTTTACAACGCCTTTATACAAGCTGCCGAGATTCTGAGAGCTATGACCAAAAGGGTTGCTGCCGGTGAAATGATGGAAATACCAGCAAATGAACATCCAGTCGAACCCATTATTATCGCTGATAAAGATCGGCCGGCCCTTCGAGTGTTCCTTTAACCAGTCTGCAAACTGCTGCATTACCATGGCCGGATCGTCAAACATAATCGTATCCTCCCGGGAGAATCCGGAAACAGCCAACGCCTCCGGGATATATCTTTCAGAAATAGGTTTAAGTTTTCCATAGAAACTTTTGTCGAGTGTTTCATTTACCACAACTGCACCAAAAGATATCATGGAGTAGTCTCCCGGGATCGGGCCGTCTGCTTCAATATCAACCATTATATAAGACATAGACTTCTTTGCTATTATTGTCTCTAAAATTACAGTAAATGGATTTTTAGAGCAAGGCGGACGGGGCAATATCGTTAAGTTCAATTTCCTGCATCAGATCGATGGCCGATGGCCGAAATCAAACATCAAACAGGAGATCTCTTGTGTTTATCGAAATCTATTTGGTAGATGCCTGCTTTTCTTCGGGAACTATCAAACTGCGGCGCCCGGTCATCGGTCATCGGACACCAACCTTAATTTAACAGCAGTAGACAGACGGGCTACGCACCCGTGCGGCCTGAAAACGCCCGGAAAAATTGGGTGAAGAGCTTAAAACCAGGTGCGACAGGCTTCAAAACGTATGGCGTTCGGTAATTTCTCCCCGGATCCTCCTCATTGCCTCCTCATTGCTTCCCCGGATCCTTCTCTGTTCGTTCCCGGAAACCGGGGAGCCAAAGCGTCTGGACCGGGGAAGCAGAAGCAAGCTAAGGAGACACGGGCACGGTCAAAGGCTTCGGCATTTTTAATGCTGCCGGTCATAGTTTCCCGCAGATGAATGCACATAAAAAACCGCAGATCCGCAGATAAATAGCGATACGTCAGAAATTATCTGCGTATCTGCGCATTGATCTGCGTTCATCTGCGGGAACCATTGTCAATCGAATAAAAAGATGCGCCCTCGCACCTGTCTATCCTCTTTCCGCTACTTCTTTTAGCTTTTCCAGGGCTTTAGGCCAGGTGTTGGACATATAATCTTTAAAGTCTTCGGTGATATCCATCGAGACGCTGAATTTCGTTTTCCCGTTTGTCTCTTCCAGGAAATATTCTTCCATTGCATTGGCCCATTTTTCAATTCCTGGTCCTTCAGTGATCTCTTTGTCTCCGTCAAGGAATCCAAGATGTTGAATAGAGATCTGTTTGTAAGGAATATTTTCTTTGATCCTCGAAACCATTCCTTCTTTCTTTCCTTCCTTGTTGGTACCGATAAAATGGATCTTATCACCCTTTTCCCATCCGCCCTCGAAAGTTGAAGTAGGGTTGAAGGCGCTTGACCATTCTACATATTTTTTCTTATCCGTGATCGCGTTAAATACCGCCACAGCGGGAGCATCGATGTCAATGTCGAAATGAAGCTTTTCCATATGTTTTGAGTTTGGTTAATGAATTTTTGATGACGGGCTTTTGGCCATTGTCAGTAATAGTAAAATTAACGTGCCAGAGCTGAAACGGCGGCGTGTAAATGCGGCAAAAAAGGGGCCGGTTGCGACCTAAGTTAAAACTGATCATACAGTAGAACAGGCCGTTATAGCCATATCAGGGCAGTGGCGGTCCCAATGTTCAGCAACTCACCACAGCAACATTCTTTTTTTATTACCTTTGCCTTTCCGAATACAATTCGGCTGCTGACATCTCTGTAAGGGGCAGATGTTCCCGCCAGGCCCCTGGAACTAATCTTTATTCATAAGAAATCAAAGACAATGAAGTCTATTGCATTTTATTGCAATGCTTCGGACATTGAAAACAATGCCCTGGAGCAACTGCAACAGTATGCCGGCAAGCCGTTTGTAAATAAGATCAATGCGTTTACCGACATACATTTTTGCCAGGAAAAATCCCTGCCGGTTGGCGTAGCATTTGAAACCGGCGAACACGCGTACCTTTCTATCACCGGGAAGGATATTGGCTGCGGTGTGATGTTTCTGAAATTAAATAAAGCCTGCTGGACCAGGACTTTTGATAAGCCGAAACATTATACCGCGCTGAACTTTGCTCATCAAAAAATGACGGATGAAGGACTTGGCGGCGGCAATCATTTTCTTTCAATCGAAGAAGATGACAATGACGTCTACATCATTTGTCATACAGGTACCCGTAACCGTGGTATAGCGTTGTATCAGTCGGGAGTTGAATTATCCCGTCAGTTTGCGGCGCAAACAGGAGAGGATGCGGGGTATGTTCACCGCAGCTTCATTTCCTCTGCTTTCCTGGACGAGTATGAGAAAGTGCTGAGGTCGGGTTATGAACGCCGTAAGAACTTTGTCGTGAAAACGATGATCTTCCTGCAGCAGGCCGGCTACATAAAGTCCGGAAAGAAGGACATTCCGAAAGACTACCTGAAAAACGATTTCAGTACAATTGCTGAAACAGGAGAACTGTACGGAACACCCTATTCGATGCAGGATTCTATTCATAACCATTTGCGGTTTGAAAAGGACAGGATCGTTCATCGCAAAGGAAGCACGGAGTTGCTGCCGGGCAGAACCGTGGTGATACCATTGTCCATGTCGAGAGGGAGTCTGCTGGTGACGGCTGCCGCATCGGCATCACTTTCTGAAGCGTTGTATTCCTGCGCTCATGGCGCCGGACGAAAGCTTTCAAGATATGACGCGATGAAGTACTGGAAAACGGTGTTGAAGGAAAAACAAAGAAGAGAGTATCGCCAGAGGTTTGAAGAACTACTGGACCGTTCGGGAAATTTTCCCGGCGGATATATCCAGGAGTTTGACTTCGCGTATAAGGACAGCGAGTGCATCTTTACGCATCAGCCGTACCTGAAAAAGCTGACGCAGACAAGGCCCGTGGTGACGATTAAGTACACGGAGATCTAGGCACCCATCTCAATTCTAAACTGAAGAGCGTGAGGGATATTGCACTGATGCAGTATTCTTCACGCTCTTATACGTTTGGGAATATCGCCGTCAGCTTACGCGATGAGATTGCGCTGACCTATAAGTTGAACAAGCGCAGGAGTATCGCAAAGTGCGCAATGTTTATCGTTACTCATCCTGTATTTTGTTGCGGGCAGGGTATTCCTTCCACGCCAACAATACGCATTACAGATCGATTTCAGGCATGATTCCTGAAGTTCATTCCTGTAGCCGAACATCCCCGGAATAAAATAACTTCAGGAACCAATGCCTGACAAAAAAATCAACCCATGCCAATGAAACAAATACTGATCGCCGGTCTTTTCCTTGTCACTGCGTTCACGCAATGCCGCAGTAAAAATAACCACCCGGCAACGGATGCCCTTGTTGCAAATTATGAAGACAGCACCCGTTATAAGCCCGTCAACTATGTTGAGCTTAAACATCCGGAATGGAGTAAAGCTGCGACGATCTATGAAGTGAATATCCGGCAGTATACACCGGAGGGAACCTTCAACGCATTCACGCCACATTTGCCGAGGTTGAAGGAGATGGGCATTGATATCATCTGGCTGATGCCGATCCATCCGATCGGCGTAAAGAACAGGAAGGGTTCGTTAGGCAGTGAATACTCTGTAAAGGATTACTATGCGGTCAATCCTGAATTCGGAACGATGAATGATCTCAGGGCATTGGTGGATACGATCCATAAAATGGGAATGCACGTGATCATCGACTGGGTTGCAAATCATTCTGCGTGGGACAACAAGCTCGTGACCGAACATCCCGAATGGTACACGAAGACAAGGGAAGGAAATTTTCAGCCAACACCCTGGTATGACTGGGAAGATATCATCGATTTTGATTACAACCAGCCCGGTCTTCGCAAGTACATGACCGAAGCGCTGAAATTCTGGGTAAAAGAAGCCGGTATAGATGGCTACCGCTGCGATGTTGCCGGTTTTATTCCTGTTGATTTCTGGGATAATGTCCGGGAGGAACTTGACGCGATCAAACCCGTCTTCATGCTGGCAGAATGGGAGTCGAGAGATCTCTACAAGAAAGCATTTGATATGACCTATTCCTGGACCTTGTGGGATAAGCTCAAAGACGCAACGACCAGCAGGAAAGGAATAGGCGGCCTGGTCGAATACATGGCCCATGACGTGAATACAGTTCCACCTGATGCATACAGGATGACATTCACCGATAACCATGATAAAAATTCCTGGGAAGGGAACCAGTACTCCAATTTTGGTAAAGGGCTTGAAGCGTCTATGGTAATGGCGTCCACTGT
The DNA here is from genome assembly GCF_022012415.1 of Terrimonas ginsenosidimutans. Lineage (GTDB taxonomy): Bacteria > Bacteroidota > Bacteroidia > Chitinophagales > Chitinophagaceae > Terrimonas_A > Terrimonas_A ginsenosidimutans. The sequence continues at coordinate 364,661 of NZ_JAKLTR010000001.1, read as the reverse complement.
AAACGGAATGCCGCTGGTTTACAGCGGACAGGAGGCCGGGCTTGATCATTCCCTCAAATTCTTTGACAAAGATCCGATCACGTGGAAAGCACACCCTTTCTATGGAATGTATAAAAAGCTGTTTGCGCTGAAGCATACCAGCCAGGCTTTGTGGAATGGCGCTGCGGGGGGAGAAATGGTAAGAGTGTATAATGACAAGCCTCAACAGGTGATCTCTTTCTTCCGAGAAAAGAATGGCGACAAGGTAATGCCTGTGATCAACTTCAGCGAGAAGCCTGTCAGGGTCAGGTTGCAGTCGGATTATTTTACGGGCAATTACAAAGAATTGTTCACAGGGAAAGACTATGTGATCAAAGGAGACGATGTGATTGAATTGCCGGCATGGGGCTACCTGGTTTTGTATGGAAAGTAGAAAGTTTTTATTGAGCTTTGCCATTCTCCATTGCAAGACGCTTAATTTGTTTTATGCCTGATGTCAGTATTAATGAAGTTGTGTTCGGAATATTTAAGAACAATCTTGAGAAAAAAGGATTGTCGATCAGTTCGGTTGACCCGGACGGCCTGATCCGCATTCGCCGTGGTGATACGGATGTGACCGTAAGCCTTGAGAATGTGACCAGGAATTACGAGCGGGACAGGGATGAACGTTTTATTACGGATCTGATCGAAACGATCACAGCAACGACAGGAACAGAGCTGGCTTTATGGACAGATGTAAAAGAGCATATCTATGTCAGCTTACTCCCGCTGAGTGCGCTGATCGGTGATCCGATATATCAGCCGGTCACGATGGTATTCGGAAAAGTATATGTTCTGGTGAGTGATAGTAAACTTGTGTTTATCGACTACAGTGAACTTGAACGGTGGGGGATCTCCCTGGAACAACTGGCAGACCAGGCAAACAAAAATGCAGACCTGCTGGTAGAGCAGGCTTCTATTGAAGCCGGCCTCGTGGAAGGGCGGAAGCTGGGCATGATCGAACATCCCTTTGCTTCGCTGAAAACGGCGTTGCTGTTTGCGCCTTCATTCAGGCAGAAGGCCGAACCGGAGTTTGGCTTTCCTTTTTATGCGGTAATGCCTGTGCGCGATTTCTGTTACATCTTTTCTGAAGAAGACTTTGACTTCTTTACGGCAAGAATAGGAACGGTGATCGTTGACGAGTACCGGAAATCCGGGTATCCGCTTACAACGGAAGTGTTGAAGTTTGATGAGGATGGGGTTGATGCGGTCGGAGCCTACCCGGCAGATTAGGCCTGCAAGGCAAAGACTTTCGCCGTGGGCGAAGCTGTTGTTATCGTTACGGCGTTTCACCCGGCATTACATCCAGTTGCTGTTTGTAACCGTTACGCAGCACGCCGAGCTTTGCATATTCTCCGATCATTTCTCCGGATAGTTTACTGTGCAGGTCATCGATACCACCGATAGCATGTTCGTTAAAAGAAATGATGATATCTCCAACCCTGATCGCGTTGTTCAGTGCGGGGGCATCAGCAACGACTTCGGTAACATAGACGCCGGACCGGTTTTGTAGTTTGTTGGAGGCGATCATTCTTTCAGTCAGCGAAACATTATTGCCTGCAATGCCAAGGTAAGCCCGCCGCACTTTTCCCTCAATGATAAGTTTACCGGCCACGTAAGCGGCAAGATTGCTGCTTACCGCAAAACAAAGACCCTGCCCGCCGTTAATGATCGCGGTATTTACGCCGATCACCTGCCCCGCACTGTTGATCAGCGGACCGCCGCTGTTTCCGGGATTAAGCGCCGCGTCGGTTTGGATCACATCATCGATCAGCCTTCCGTTGGATGCACGAAGGCTTCGTCCCAATGCGCTGACGACTCCCGCTGTAACGGTGAACTGTAGCCCCATCGGGTTGCCGATAGCAATTGCGATCTGGCCGGGCTTCAATTGTTTGCTGTTGGCAAACTGAAGACTTTTCAAACCATATTCATGGATCTTTAAAACGGCGATGTCTGTACTGGGATCTGTTCCGCGGAGTTGGGCATTCACTTCATTGCCATTTGACAGGATCACACGGATGGTCTGCGCATCTTCCACCACATGATTATTGGTTACGATATAACCATCACTGCTGATGATAAACCCGGTACCGCTGCCGGGGACAAGCTGTTTCTGCTTTGTCTGGCGATCAATGACCTTTTTCTGGACAATGATATGAACGACAGAGCCGGCGGATGTCTCCGCAACTGAACTGACTGTATTGCTATAGGAATCTAACAGCCGGTTGTCATCAACGGGCTGAAAGGAAATGGTCTGGATCATAACTGCAATACATCAAAGCGTTGACCAGACCGGATCTCTGACGGACTGACAGCGAAAAGCAGAGATTGATGTCCTGAATAAAGAAAATATGTCCTGAAAAATGGCAAACAATTTTGACACGGAAAGGTTGGGCGGCTTATTAAGCGCGTACAAATAATTAAATCAACGGCCTTGACGTACCTTTCTTCCTTAACACATAACGATATGCAAAAAGAGAATCCTTCTCATTCCCGCCGTGAATTTATTTCCCTGTCTGGAAAAGTGCTGGCGTCGGCGGCATTGCTGACTTCTTCAGCGGGTGTTTTGGCCTCGCATCAGGAGGAACTGAATGTTGGTCAGATCATGGATGCATTCATAAAGGAAGTTCCTGGTAGTCCGTTTGAAAAAACGGTCGATACATTAAAATCCGGTGACCGGAATATAAAAGTCAAAGGAATTATCACCACGATGTTTGCAACGATCGATGTGATCAACAAGGCGATCGCATTGAATGCAAATTTTATCATTGCACATGAGCCAACATTTTATAATCATGCCGATGAGACAGCATGGTTAAAGAACGATGATGTGTTCAATTATAAAATGGACCTTTTGAAGAAACATAATATTGCGGTCTGGAGAAATCATGACTATATACATATGCATCAACCGGATGGCGTGCGCGACTATGTGGTAAGGCGATTGGGGTGGACAAAGCAATACGATACAGAAAGCTGGGTGGCGGATATTCAATCGTCATCATTGCAGACGCTGATCATGCATGCGAAGAAGTCGCTGGGTATAAAACAGCTTCGTTATATCGGTGATCCGCGGCAGGTTTGTAAGAAGATCCTCCTGATGCCTGGGGCGGCAGGTGGTCAACGGCAGATCACAGCTATCGGCAGCCGCAAACCGGATGTGTTAATGTGCGGAGAGATCCAGGAGTGGGAAACAGCGGAATATGTGAGGGATGCAAGATCAAAAGGAGATAAGCTGTCATTGATCGTGCTGGGGCATATTCCGAGCGAGGAGCCCGGGTCGGCTTATATGGCGGAATGGGTAAAACAGAAGTTTCCGGCGATACCGGTGAAGCATGTGGGGGCGGGGAGTCCTTTTTCATTTGGATAGGTGCGGAGAAAATAAGTTGAGCATTATGGTGAAGGCGGATGATCGGGTTTTAATCAATTGCGGAGATGAAGTGTTCGTTATTGTTGAGATCAACCACTATATTCACAACAAAAAAATGCAATCAGGAGCCTGATCTCTGGAATTGCAACCTGTACAAAGCCACCGTAATGATAACGCAAAACACTGCAACCTCTCTATTTATAAATAGTAAGAAGGTTGTTTTTATTCCCGCAACCAGATCGTGCCTGCTTTTGCTGCTCTGTATTTGTTTTATGAGTGGAACTGTGGCAGCGCAAAAGAAGAAATTCTATTTTCCTGGATGGACATATCATAAAAGGAATGCGGTGATCCTTGGGGTCTCTGGCGGATTATGGTCTTCCATGGATAGTGCCAGAAAAACAACATCTATCGGCTTAAAACTCGAAGCTCCCGGTGTTGGGTTACTCGCAGCATTTGTACCGTCAAGTCCCGTATCTGAAACAGATAGTGCTTTCCAGGTATTTAAAAAGAAGGTAGTTTCTGAGAAAGTGTATGGTCTGAGTGTATCATTAACAGGAACCGCTTGTAATTGCACGGTGAATGGTGTGTCTGTAGGAGGAATTGCGCAGATCCAGGGGCGGGTGAATGGGATCTCTTTCAGCCCGATAAGTTTTACTGAAGTCCATAACGGAATACAACTGTCGATATTCAGCCAAACCTATAAGATGAATGGAATCCAGATCGGGTTTATGAATAAAAGTTCGAGAACAAGAGGAATACAACTGGGACTTTGGAATAGGAATGAGAAAAGGAGTTTGCCGATCCTTAACTGGAATTTCAGTGATTAACGAATAAAGATCAGGAGATCCAGAACGATCTTCCTGCGCGAATTGAAACCGGGGCTTTCATCTTTTCGTGGAAGCCCCGGTTCCGTTAGTTTGATAGAAGCCTGGCAGAGGCCGAATCAGAAATGCGTGGATAATTGCGTACTGCACGATATTAGTCAGCATGCATGATGCTCGCCTAGTTAAACAGCCCCTTCAGTTTATCCATTACACCACCGCCTTTGCCGGAGAATGCCGCGGAGAGGTCCTGCAGATCCACGTCGCCATCACCATCCTGATCGAGACCTCCTTTGAATTTGTTGAGCAGGTTCTGCACATTCAATCCCGATGTACTTCCGCCGCTGAGAGAGTTGAAGATACTCTGTATATCGAAGCTGTTATCGTTCGGATCGTTCGTTTTGTTGACCAGGTTTTTGAGAACATCCGGAACAAGACCTCCTGCAACGGATGAGGCTTGCTGCTGGTTTAATCCAACCTTGTCCATTAGATTCTGGATCACATTCCCTGAAACCTGCTGCACCGCGGGGTTGCCTGAATTGATCTCGTTTTTACCACTGAATAAAGACATTACATCTTTAATACCGCCCTGCGAAAGCAGTTGCTGCAAACCGCCGGTAATACCCTGGCCTGCTGCTTCAACAGCTGCTTCATTCTTTTCATTAGGGACTTCCGGGTTGTTCAGAATAGATGAGCCGGCTTGTTGTTTTACGAGGTTAAGAAGATTGTCTAGCATAGTGAAGAGTTTTATAGTAGATAAAGTTAAAGGGGTTTGGGAAGATAAAGTTTGAAGTGGGAAAACTTAATGCTGAGCCCGGGAAGTATCACAAAAAGCTCAAAAGGAAGGTCTGTGCTTATTGCGTTTCCTCTGGCCGCTTAACATAGGCAAACAACTACCCGTAACGGGTTTCCATAAAAAACATGCTGCTTACTATTGGAATTGTGTCAGAAATGAATGATTTTATTTTTGATACAAGCAACCAACTATATTTTAAGAGCAGCGTAATTATGAGCTTGCTAAAAAAGCTTTTTACCCCGGCAAGGGAGGTGATCATTTCCGATTATGATAGTTTCTGGAAATGGTTTTCCTTTCACGAGAAAGAATTTTACTCAATACTTCAATCCCGGACGAACGTAGACACCCGTTTGATGAACCGGTTGTTACCGGCATTGCATAAACTCAATCCCGGCCTTTTTTGTGTTTGCGGCATCGGCGATGATGATACCACAGAACTTATTATATCTGCCGAAGGCAATGTTAAGAACTTTGTTTTTGCAGAAGACCTGATCTCAAAAGCGCCGATGATCCCCGGATGGAGATTTACTGCGTTGAAACCGGCAGCAGGTCTTGATGCCGTATCGACTAACCAGAAGGGATATGAATTCAGCCGGGAAAAGATCGGCTTCTATGCAAAAAAAGATCCGGTACATCCTGACGAAATATCACTGGTGTTCGTGCACAAAGATTATAACAGGGAGAATGCGCAACAGATAGAGAACGGAACTTTTGTTTTCCTGGAGAATGCTTTAGGAGAATTGAACCTGGCAACATTGATCGATGGCATTGAGGTCTCCGGCCCTGCACAGCTGGAGGACGAAACTATTGCGCTTGAGAAACTGATCCCATACCTGAAATGGCGGGAGGCCGAGTTTGTAGAGAAATATAAAGGCGGACGCTATAATACGGAGGCCGACAGATATGCAACATTCAGCGGTCAGGATTCGAATGGCTTTACTTCGATAGGACTGATGAATACTGATCTGCTTCAGTGGGATGCGAAAGGATCGCACCCATGGATGATGACGATCACGATCAATTATGCCGGCAACCATATAAACGGGATGCCTGATAAGCAAATGTTCAGGAAGATGGATCGATTTGAGAAAGATCTCTGTGATCTGCTTGTGGACGAGAAGGGGTATCTCAATATCGGCAGGCAAACGTATAACGGAATGCGGACCGTTTATTTCGCTTGCGCAGAGTTTCGCCATGCTTCGCGTATTGCGAAACTGATGATCGCAGAATATAGAGGGGTAATTGATGCAGACTACACGATCTGCCGTGATAAGTACTGGATGACAGTGGAAAAATTTTCAAGCGCCTGCTAAGGCTATCTGCATAGGAGAAGAACAAAGGGTGGGCCATTTGGCTCACCCTTCTTTTTGCAGGTGTTGCGTAAGTTGCCGCTGGGACTGAGCATCCCCATTTATCTGCGACGATCTGCGGGAGCCCCGCTAATGAAATTTTAACAGCGCGGCTTCTTGGGTACGGCACTGTATCAATTTCACGCGATGACTGTATCAAAAGCGAACGAAAGGCTTGCTAAAATGATTTCAACTCTCTGATAAATAAAGAATTACCTGAATGGCATGTTTTTGATGGCGGTATGCCACCATATCACTGTATTATGATAAAACATTTCTTCAGGATCAGCCTTCGCAACATGGCGCGAAGTAAAGTGTACAGCAGTATCAACATTGCGGGTCTTGCGGTTGGCCTTGCGGGTTTCATTGTTGTGTTGCTATATCTGAATCATGAGCTCAATTACGATAAATGGAGCCCGGAGTTAAAGAAAGTGTACAAGGTCAGCCTGCGTTCTGATGAAGAAGTCTTTGAAACAACGGCTGCACCGCTGGCTTCTTTTCTTGCGGGCAAGTCATCTGAGATCGAAACGGCTACACGGATTCAGTCGGGCGGAGATTATGAAGTTCCACTTGCGGCAGGCGATACAAAACTGTATGCGACGGGAAGTGTGGAGGTTGATTCCAATTTTCTGAAAGTATTTCCGCTTGAGATCGTAGCGGGTGACCGGGTGAGTCCGTTGCATAAACCAAATGCGCTGATCCTTTCCGCGGCATTAAGCAAGAAGCTGTTTGGCGATACAGATCCGGTAGGCAAAATGGTCAGGATCTATAGCAATATTGATGCGGAAGTGACGGCGGTTTTTTCAGCACCATCAGGGCCATCCCACCTCGATATCCAGTTCGCCTGGTTAAGTCCCTGGGCGAATGGTAATAACCATTGGGGGAACATGTCATATGAGACATATGTCAAAACAAAGAATGAGCTGAGTGTTGAAAAGCTGGACGCAGCAATCAACCCGCTTTATTATAATGAACGTGTGAAGAAAGACGATCAGTCGTATGAGGCATTTCGTGCAGCGGGGCATACGCAGGGGTTGTTTGCGGATGCAGTAGGAAGTATCCATAACTTTCCGCGTCATGGGGCAACGAATTTTAAAACAGTGGCGGTGTTGGTCGTGCTGGCATTTCTGCTGCTGGTTGCGGGCGCCATCAACTTCAGTAATCTTTCCATTGCCGCATCTATCCGGCGTGCAAAGGAGGTTGGGATCCGGAAAACGCTTGGATCAAGCCGCTGGCAACTGGTCAGGCAATTCCTGGGGGAGACGGCTTTGCAGTGTCTGATCAGCCTGGTACTTGCGGTGGTGATCGCTCAGCTGGCTTTGCCATTTTTTTCGAAAAGCTTCGGGATCCAACTTTCATTTTTCGGAGCGAATAATTTAGGGTTCATCCTGTTGCAGATCCTGATAAGTCTCGTGGTTGTTATAGTTTTATCCGGACTTTATCCTGCGGTGGTCCTTTCACTGGTGAATACGAACAAAGTGTTGAAAGGGGAGTATTCCAGCGGATCAAAGGGCCGTACTCTTCGTAATGGTCTGATCGTCGCGCAGTTTGTGGTTGCCGCATTTTTTGTATTTGCAATACTTGTGATCAACCGGCAGATCCGGTTTATGGAAACACGGGATAAGGGATTTTCAGGGCAGCAGGTTGTCCGGATAGAAGCGACACAGAATTCAAGAGACCGGAATTTTGATGCTACGCGCACAAAGTTGTTGAGTGTGCCGGGAGTGAGGTATGTATCCAAGTCGACCAAGGTTCCGGGCGACAAATACGCAGACACGTCCACTTTCCGTTTTAGCTATGCCGGCGCGCAGCACCGCCTTTCATCCGTGAAAGTAAGTGCGGATTATTTTTCAACGCTGGACGTGAAGCTGGTAAAAGGAAGGCTGTTCGATGATCGCCAGACAGATCAGCAAACGCGTTCGGCTATCATAAACGAAACGGCCGCGCGGAAGCTTGGAGGAGATAATGTATTAGGTAAACCCGTGTTCTTTGAAGGATGCGATACTGTGCCGGTACAGGTGGTCGGGATCGTTCGTGATTTTAATGTGCAGGGACTTGAAACAGCGGTGCAACCGATGGTCTACACGATCGGGAATAAGGCATGTATGTTCCAGTCAGGCGGCGCCTTGCTGGTAAAAATAAACTCGGATAAAGCAGCGGGTACGATAGCGGGATTGACTCAGATATGGAAAAGCGTGGAACCGGACCTGCCGATCCGCTATTCATTTATCGACGATAATTTTCAGCGATTGTTTGCAGCGCATGTAAGATTGCAACAGATCATCAGTGTATTTGCGGTCATTGCGATCGTGATATCCATCATGGGATTATTCGCAATGGCAGCATATCTGACAGGTCAGCGCAAGAAAGAGATCGGCGTGCGGAAAGTTCTGGGTGCAAGTGTTTCCAACCTGGCTTCCCTGTTAAGCAGGGATTTTATACGGCTGGTGATCCTGTCGGTGATCATTGCGATACCGATCGGGTACTGGGCGACCAATCATTGGCTGGACACCTTTGCCTACAGGATAGAGCCGGGCTGGCCATTGTTTGCACTGGCTGCCGGGTTGGTGTTGCTGATCGCAATTATTACAGTAAGTTTTCAAACGATCAAAGCCGCAAGGTCTAACCCGGTGGATAGTTTGCGGAGCGAATAAGTTTTTCAGTTTTTAGTGTATGTTAAATGTCAAAGGCTCCATTCCTGGAGCCTTTGGTCGTTTTATAAGATGAAGGTTTATTATCAGTCAAATAACAGGTTTGAAACGGCTGCTGCGTTCCGCGCCCATTTGGAAGTGTATACTTCGTCTGCCTCTTCATCAGACGCAATGGCTAATTGCTGAGCAGCTGCTTTGATCCCGAGGGCTTCTCCAATGCTCATCTTGCTTCGCAGTTTTTGCAGCATTGCGTTGACGGCGCTCATCCCGAGGTTTTGCACTACCTGACCATCAAAAGGATGTTCCAACCAGATGATCTCCCGGCTGTTTACATCAAGCGCTCCAAATACCAGACCTTTGGTGAGGGTATTGATCACACGCACCTGGTGCTGTACACAAGAGGGGTCGTATGCTACACCGGTAGTTTCAGAAATCTTCATAGGAAATCCGCTATTCATCCACCCAAGCACCAGGTTTGGCGTAATGCCACCTGATGAATAGGCGTTACAGGCAAACACGACCAGGTTGGCTTTATTTTTCTGCAACGCAGGGAGGTCGATCTCTATATATTCAGCCGTGCCCACCATATCAGGAATGCTGCGTATATCGCCGGAGTGTTTACAACCGGCGATGCTCAAAGAGCTGAACGAACAGAATTCGCTTTTATGATCATAAAGTACCGTACAGCTCAGGTCCATATCCAGCGGCTGGGCCTTTAAGCCTTTGCCCCATTGCATGAAGAGTCGGACAGTGTTTCCTTCCACAGGGAACCGGCTTCCGGCGATTGCCGCAGGAATGTCCTGGATAGCGCTGCTACGATCACTAAGAGGCAAAGGGATCGTGTACAGAACAGGATCAATGTAAATGGTTTTTGCAGTTACATTTTTTGCCGCAAAGCGCTCCATTAAAGACAGACGGCAAAGTTTACCTACGGCCGCTTTCATTTCATTCAACTGGTCTTTTTCATACAGTGACAATAAGTGATTCGCGGAAACCTTCTTAGAGACTCCTCCTAATGGTTTTACAGAGCGCTGAGCGCTTGCGTCGAAATAGGCCTCTGCATACATATCCAGCGTAAAGACCAACCGGGCAGGTACTTTTCCTATGATATTTGCAAAAGCAGCAGTTGCTTCGTCTGCTCCGAACCAAAGCATATTGGCAAAAAGAGAACGGGCAAACAGGCCAGGCCTTTGCTGCAATAACCGAAAGGTGTTGGCGGCATCATACCGCAACCTGAAGTGTTCTACACGCCCCTGCCATACTTCGTATTCTTCTTTGTAGAACAGGTCAAGCACGGTTGCCAGTTTTTCAAAGTTCGGGCGCTTGCTGTACTCGACCAGGCGGAGCGCACGGATAAAACGAACCCACATTCCACGTTTAGGATGCATGATCTCACAGATCTTCTCAGGCGCCAGTTCGAGGTTATTCAGCCAGTTTGCGACGATCAGGCAATCCCTGCGGGAATATTTCAGTTTCAGTTTTGCTCTTTCCTCAACGATAGCAAATGCGTTCTTGTTAAAGAAGAACCGGTTGGAGGCAACTTTATTCTTCGTAGCCCGTTGAATGATCGTTTTGGGCTCGACTATCTGCAGGAAACCGGTATGCTTGTACCAGAGGTAGCGCAGTATATCGGTTGGAGACGTGAAAAGGCTTTGGGCTTTTTCCGCTTCTCCAACACTACGATAGAAATCGATCACGCACATCAATGTTTCTTTTATGCCAACCTGTATACCGGCGGGGAAGCCAAACTCAGCCAACAGAATATGGAGGCTATCCATTTGTGTTGCATCCAGTGCGGTCTTTGATGTCAACAGGTCTGAAAGGAATGACCTTGCATCACCTTCTCTCCACAGTTCAAGTATTTTCTGCGAGCTGTTTTGTTTGTAATGTTCGATCTCCCCCATTGTGAATGGGGTTCCGCAGAAGGGACAGCCATTGTAACGGTTTAATGGAAAAGTATTTGCAGGGATCTTATGGCCACAGGTAAGCGTTGTTCCCGGAAGGTTATATTTATTTACAAACCAGGTAACAATATGATCAAGCAGCCCTTCACCGGTTGGATTGTCCCATCCTTTCACAAGCGGGGTCCAGTTCTTATTCACGCCGGCAATCTCTTTCATTCTTTCAAGGATCATTGATTGAAAAGAAGGTGCTGCCTGGTTCAGCGCTTTTAGTAATGGCTCGGAAACACCATAGCCAAGTTTTGCGAGATTGGCAACGAGCACGGCGGTTGTTTCGCGCAGGTTGTGCACCTCAACGGTTGTGAGGGCTTCGGGAATGTAGATTGCGCTTTGGCGAAGACTTGCAGTTAATACTGATTTCATGTTGTTCAATTTTAAAACCCGGTAATTTTTTCGCTATCTACCCATTAGTTTTTGAAGTAAGCGAAAGTTGACCTTGATTAGCGAAGCAGGTTGGATTCGAACCAACGACCCACGGATTAATAATCTGGGTGTAAGGGTTAATTGACCTGTAAAGAAAACGGTAATCTCAATCCTTTACGTTGCTCTACCAGCTGAGCTACTGCTTCGAATACAAAGAAGGGTAATTGAAAGAGTTTGACAAATGGTGTATTGAAGTAACTTTTTCTTGACCGTCATCTTTGATAAAGCAAATATGCGATCACAACTGCGCAGGGTAAGTGCGCAGAAAAAAATATTTTGCGGCACTCGGAATTATTTATTGATTACGAAATGGTTATCGGCTGAAATAATTTTAAAATTGTCCGTAATGAAATCAACTGCGCAAGTATATTGCGTAGTTGATTTTGAATCTTTAGCTTTATAATCACAATATTGAAGTATGTCTGCCAACAAGCTTGCGCTGATCCGTTATAAAACAATCGATGAATGCCTGCGTAACCGTTATCGCAAATGGACGCTGGAAGGTCTGATCGAAAAGGTTGGCGCTGTATTATATGAATATGAAGGCATTTCTTCCGGCGTAAGCAGGAGGACGATCCAGGCGGATATTCAGACCATGCGAAGCGATAAGCTCGGCTATAATGCGCCGATCATTGTGCTGGAAAAGAAGTTCTATCAGTATGAAGATCCTTCCTATAGCATTACCAATGCGCCGATCAATGATGCGGATGTTGAAAAGATGAAAGAGATCGTGGGTGTGCTGAAACAATTCAACGGGTTTAACTATTTCGAGGAAATGAGTGAGATGATCGCGCGGCTGGAGAATAATCTTTACAGATCTACCAAACAGCATCGCAACTGTATCCAGTTTGAAGATAATAAGCTGTTGAAAGGGCTTTCACATATCAATCCGTTGTACCAGGCAATTCTTAAGAAGACGGCCTTGCTGGTTGAGTATAAATCGTTTAAAGCAAAGCAATCCCAACAGCAGATCGTCTATCCCTATTTATTGAAGGAATACAGGAACCGTTGGTTCCTGATCGCCCAATTAAAGAATCAAACCCAGCTGCAGATCATGGCGCTTGACCGGATCATTGAATTCCAGGAATTGGGAAAAGAGCTTTTTGTGGAATATGGAGGAGTTGATTTCGAAAGATATTTTTCTGACCTGATCGGCGTCACGAAGAGCCATGCCGATCGTGCACATAAAGTATTGCTTTGGGTTGATGAGCGAAACGCGCCGTATGTTCTTACCAAGCCGATCCATCATTCTCAGAAAGTTGAGAAGGAATTGGAAGACGGGGTGATCATCAGAATTGATGTGGTGATGAATTTTGAACTGGAGCGGGAGATCCTTGGTTTTGGGGAATGTATGAAAGTGATCTATCCCAGGATCCTTGCAGGCCGTATACAAAAGCGCTTACAGAAGTCCATTGCCGGATATGAGGGAGCGCCCGGGCAGGGTACAAGATAGAGCTGATGCGCAGGTGTGCAACATTTCTGATATTTTTTATACTTTGACATAGACGCATCCTGGCGGCAGGAACAGTCTGTCAAATTGTATAAACCACACCACCATGAAATTGCTTTGTCTGATCTTCTTTGGGTTAACGGTTTCCACATCTTTTTCCCAGGACACATTAAGCCGTGCTTTCGTAAACCGCTTTGCTTATACATTTGAGTTAGATAGTGTTTCTATCCGGGGCCCCGGTTGGGATTCGTTGCAGCAGGATATAAAACGCGCGCAATTCATTATGCTTGGTGAAAACCACAGTTCACCGTTATTATCATTTTTTACGAAGCATTTGTTGAATGCCGCGGCGAAAAGCGGGTTCGATCATTTCTTACTGGAAACAGGTCCTGTCGCCTCCCGCAAACTGGCTTCTCTTTACAGTCCGGACGAAAAAGTCTTTGGAAAACGGCTGCATGATTTTCTTTCGGAATTTAAAATGAAAGCAGGGTCGCCGCCGGCGGAGTTTATTGCGATGAAGAATGACGTGACGATGTATGCCGCGGCATTCGCAAACAAATACAAAGTCATTGGCCTGGACAAGGAATATGCCAGCAGCGTTGATTACTTGCTGAACGAACTTGGCAGATACAGTACAAAGGGGTTGAAGGCCGAATATGATGCAGCGTTGCTGCGGGCGGCATTTCATAAGAAAATGGAAGTGGAGACTGACAACTATCCTCATATTACTGAGAGCGGACGTGATACCGTCATTAGCCGATTCCTTGATCATGTAGCCGGGGAGAATAAGGATGCGCGTTTTATCGTGGACGAGTTACGAAAAAGTTTTTTGATCTATGGATTGAATGAGGGAGGACAGTATTATCAGAGCGAAGAGGTCCGGTTAGCGAATGTAAAGAAGAACTTTGGCCAGTTGTATTATAAATATCCGGGAGGTCCGTCGGGGTTTAAGGCAATTGTAAAGTTTGGGAATGTGCATGCGGAGCGCGGAATAAGTTATTACTGGCATTTTGATGTGGGCAACCTATTGACGGAGATCGCGGCTTCGAATGGAAATACTTCGTTGCATATTCATGGTATGCGGCGCTATCGATACCGGGAAGATGGGACGGTGGCAGATTTTTATAATGATGGATATGAGGTGTATCCTAATATTATTTCTCAGACGGATTCTACAAAGTGGACTGTCATTGATCTGCGGCCGATGCGATTGCTCATATTGTCAGGAAAGATGAAAGTGAAGAGTAAGCAGGAATTGGATCTCATCGTAAAAAATGATCTTGTATTGTTAACGCCGGTGGATGGCGCTTACAGGTCTTCGATGAATTATGAATAGGATTGCTGAAAACAAAAAGCATGCGGGGTGCATGCTTTTTGTTTTGAAGTATTGTTGCCAGGACGGGAGGTTTATTTGCCTAATTTTTCCAACATGTCTCCGGTTGTTTTTTCAAGATCAAGTACCAGGAATTTAAGATTTGATCCGACTCTTGTTGTTTCTTTTTTTACCGGCAGATCACCGATGGTAGTCAGTGCGGTTACGTACCAGTTCCTCCATGTTTCAAGAATGTGTTTTTCTTGAGTCAGGTCTTTTCCATCTTTGACGGCTTTCTGGCTCAGCAGGAACTCTGCGTTCATACGGGTGTTAGCGGCTGCCGCAACTGTTTTGGCGATGGCTAATGCGGTATTTTCATCAGCATTCACCAGTGTCATACCAGCGGTCAGGGCGCTTACACCAACGTTTTTTAAAGTGGTCGCGGACACTTTATCGAGCCGGTCGTTATCTGTATGATAAAACACGTCGGTAAAGTGCCACATCAGCAATCCGGGGATCTTATTGCGAAGGAAAGGAGTGTGATCGCTACCTCCTTCGAATGGGTTTGCATTAACGGTCCATTTTGCGAAACGGCCTTGCTGGTTACAGATATCGAGAATAAAATCGTTGAAGTAATGGGGAAACAGGTTTTCTTCTTTAACATCGCCGGCACCCCATTCGGTATGTTTATCTTCTCCGCGGGTCCAGATTGCGGATGGGTCGGGCATTTTTTCGATGAGGAAGCTTCCGCCGGTTTTTTTTGTGTCTTCACCAACCATATCAAGGCTCATTCCCCAAAGAATTCCTTTTGCGCGAACGCTGTCTTCAACGATATAGCGTTGGGTTGCGGAGATCTCTGTTCCCCAGAGGAATGTCATGGTACGTTGTGGGCTGAATTTTTTTGTTTTGATCAATGATGCATAGAGCCTTGCCATTTCCGCGAGGCAACCGACTCCGCTGGCATTATCATTAGCGCCGGGCTCCTGGACGTGAGCGCTGTATACAAACCGCTCATCGGGTTTGACAGAACCTCTGACATTGGCAACAAGTGTGAGTTCTGTTGACGGGTAGCTTTTAGTCTGGATATTCACGTTAACCATGGTCTTTCCTTTCTGGCAGGCGGCTTTTAATTTTTCTTTTGCAGCGTAGGATAATAGTATCGCCCATGCTGTGCTTTTTGAAGGAATGCTGCCGAACTGGATTGATGTCTGGTGTTTTTCCGGTTGTGTGTAAGCCGGGAGGTTGTATCCCATGACGCCGATCACCCCTGCTTTTGCGGCCTGGTTGAGCAATGATCCGGCGGAGGTTTCGCTGAAGAGGATCTTTCCTTTCAGGTCCATGGTACCGATCTTACTGATCTCGCTTTTGTTGATATAGACGACCTCTGCAGTCACATTGCCATTGGTAGAGGGGCAATTGATAGGGATCATATTCCTGTTTGTTTTGAAGGCAATGAGCGGTGTTGATTCTCCTTCGATGGTTGCGGATGCGTCGATGGGTTCCCAGGTATCTTGTTTGAGCGGACGTGTTTCGAGCCGGTAGGTCATGGGGGCTTCCTGTTCGTTTTCTTTTTGAAGTACGAAGCCAGCATTCTTCAATATTTTTTCGACGTAGTAGATGCTTTCGTTAAATCCGGTGTTTCCGGGTACGCGCCAGCGCTGTTCAACATAACCTGTGGTGGTGTATGCATTTTTTTGATTGAAGCCTGTGCGGTTAAGTTTGAAATAATTGTCAGCGTTGTTTTGCGAGAGGGCAGGCAACGTGAGAGAGCCTGCGAGGAAAAGAGTAAGTAAGCGTGTCATGCTGTTAACTTGGATTAGGGGTCGAAGATACCTGTATTCCCGGGAATATGTTGGTGAGGTGGGTGGGGTGGGTGGCAGGTGGATGAATAGTAGGTGGTGTGATCTTGTGGAGGGAGATGGTGATTGGTCATGGGGCGGTGGGCTGTTTCGACTGGGGACTTCCTGCACCCACCTTGCGCCCTGGGCCCTCCCCCGCCACCACCACCGGGATTTTGAGTTTGTGAAACGGATCGGGCAAATACCCGCTAGCGACCAGTTCCCACTGATCGTACCACCTCCCTCAGGCTTGGCTATCATCCATCGATCATATTTAGGATGCGCAACCCGAATATCATCCGGACAAATATCCTTTCACCAGCAATTAAGACAATGGGAAAAACACAAAAGTTTGACGTAAAAAAACGGCTGCCGGCAGAAGAGCAGAAAAATCAATACTATGGTTAAACTTTTGTCGTTTTATCAGTCCAATCAACTCAATGCAGAGCCTATGTCAACCAAAACGCTATATCTCTTACCGCTGTTCTTCTTTGTTTTTTCCGGGTGTAAAAAAAATGATACGCCGCCTGGTGAAAAAGAATACCGGATCCAGGCATCTATTACAGTTGACGGTCTTTTAAGAACCTATACCGTTAATCTTCCACCAAACTATTATGAGTCAAAAGATTTTTCACTTGTGATCGCCATGCATGGTGGCGGTGGCAGTGGCGAACAGTTTGAAAGCACTTCTCTGCTGACGAAAAAAGCTGATGCTTCCGGATTTATTGTCGTTTATCCTGACGGGGTGAAAGGAGATGGCGCTCTTCAGGCGCGTACCTGGAATGCCGGAGCGTGTTGCGATTATGCTATGACGAAAAATATCAATGACGTGAATTTTATCCGTCAGTTGATCACCCGGCTTACCGGCAGCTATAAGATCAACCCGAAAAAGGTGTATGCAACAGGTCATTCGAATGGCGGCATGTTATCCTATCGTTTGGCCTGCGAGATGGCGGATAAGGTTGCAGCGATCGCTGTAAGTGGTTGTTCTATGATGGTGACTCAGCCATGTAATGCATCACGTTCCGTACCGATCCTTCATATGCACTCGGAGCGCGATACAAATGTACCGGTGGATGGCGGGTTTGGAACGGGGCCTTCGGGCGCTTATTTCCATCCATTGGATTCTGTATTCAATGTATGGTCGCAAAAGAATGTATGTACGATCCCTAACCAGGTCGCCACATCAAACACAAAATATACACTCCGTAAATGGCTGGGCTGTAATAACAGTGTAACGATCGAATATTATCTCACAAAAGATGGAGGTCATGCATGGCCCGGAGGTTTGCCCGGAAGCTGGCTTGGAGATACACCATCCACCGCTATTAGCGCAAACGATCTGTTGTGGGAATTTTTTCAGCGGTATCAGTTACCCTAGAAGTATGGAATGTTTTATTTATTTTGGAGGATAACGATTTTCAAAATGAATACCTCAGCCACGACCGGGAATATACAACAGCCTTCACCCTACCCCCTGCTGACAGATAGAGTGCAATCAACATTTATCGACTCCGTTTTTATCGTTATAATGATGTTTGTATTTGCCGCAGCGCTTGATAAAATAAGCAGACCTCCGGACTGGATAAGGATCGCTCTTTTTTTTGGACTGTTTGGGATTTATGAGCCTGTTTGCACGGCGTGCGGATGTACGATCGGAAATTATATTAAAGGAATTCGCGTAAGACAGGCGGATAATACTTCTGCCAGGATAAACATTCTTCAGGCATTTCTCCGTTACATTGTTAAAGTTGGATTGGGTTGGCTTTCATTTATAACAATCCATTTCAATGCAGATAGAAGGGCGATACACGACATGGTAGCGGGGTCGGTAATGATCAGGGTATAAGCAGGGATATTTCTGTCAATAACGGAGCGAAAATATTACGAATCGCTGAGTCATTCATTAAACAAAAGCCAGCCATCTTTTGCAGAGGGCTGGCTTTTGTTTAGGCGATAAGCATTATTATTCTGTTAACGCGGCGGCTT
Organism: Terrimonas ginsenosidimutans; assembly: GCF_022012415.1. GTDB lineage: Bacteria > Bacteroidota > Bacteroidia > Chitinophagales > Chitinophagaceae > Terrimonas_A > Terrimonas_A ginsenosidimutans. The sequence continues at coordinate 346,683 of NZ_JAKLTR010000001.1, read as the reverse complement.
TGGATGGGAAATAAATATTGCCTGTTGCAAATTTGCAAAGCAGGTCCAGTTGATCGCTCAGTTGGTAGCCGCTTTCTGTCAATGAATATTCAATTCGTGAAGAAACTTCCGGGCCATGGTCATTCCTGGTGATCAGTTTGTGTTGCTCCAGCAGTTTGAGGCGATCCGCAAGAATATTGTCGCTGATGAAGCGGAGGTCTTCTTTCAGGCTGGAGAAGCGCACATTTCCGGATTCGATGCTGAACAGCACTTCTGTGATCCACCGCTTGCTGAGCAGGTAGATGAGTTCATTGAGCGCGCATTTTTCTTCCAGGTAAGCCTGGTTCTGAAAATTCGTTGAACTTGTTTTCCTCATAATCGTTGAAATATGGTTCAGTTTGATAAGACGTCTCTAATTAAACCGTACTTGCGCCAAAAAGTTGGCGTCACACTAAGTTAAACATTTACATTTCTAAAAATCACGATATGGAATACAGGAAATTAGGGAACAGTACACTTACTCCGTCCGTAATAACATTTGGCGCCTGGGCTGCCGGGGGATGGATGTGGGGTGGTGCGGAAAGAAAGGATGCAATTGATGCGATCAGGGCTTCTTACGATCTGGGAGTGAATGCAATAGACACTGCTCCGATCTATGGCCAGGGGACGAGTGAAGAGATCGTTGGGGAAGCGATCAAGGGCTTGCCTCGCGACAAAGTACTTATTCTCAATAAATTCGGGATGCGTTGGGATCTCGAAAAAGGTGATTTTGGCTTTTCTTCCAAAGACAACAATGGAAACGAGATCGATATTTATAAATATGCCGGAAAGGAAAGCATTATCCTGGAATGCGAGAATAGTCTGCGCCGGCTGGGCACGGATTATATTGACCTGTACCAGATCCACTGGCCGGATAGTACGACCCCAATCCAGGAGACGATGGAGGCAGTTGCCCAACTGATAGAGCAGGGAAAAGTGAGATATGCGGGAGTCTGTAATTACAATACGGAGCAGCTCGAGGAGGCACGCAAGTATGTTCCCCTTGTGTCTAACCAGGTTCCATACAGTATGGTAAAACGAAATATTGAGGCGGATGTGGTGCCTTATTGCCTTGACAATGATCTGTCTATTCTTGCCTACAGCCCGATGGAAAGAGGGCTGCTGACCGGCAAAATGAGACCCGGCCAGTCCTTCAGTGAAGGTGATCACCGCGCGGGCCTGTTCTATTTTACTGATGAGAACATCATCCGCACGAATGCATTCCTGGCGAAAATAAAGCCGCTCGCAGAGTCGAAAGGGCTTTCTGCCGGGCAGCTTGTTTTACTTTGGACGATTGCTCAGCCGGGTATTACGATTGCTTTAGCAGGAGCACGTAACAAAGAGCAGGCGGAGCAAAATGCAAAAGCAGCAGCTGTTTCACTTACACCGGATGAGGTGAATAGCATCTCTACTGAGCTTGCGAAGCTGCAATTGGTGAAATAGTTTTTATGTCTGGTGCCAATGTGGTCAAGTCAGGGTTTGCACTGGGTTTGGCCGATTGCCGGGCTTCGCAATTTGATAATTCCCGAAAAAAGCGGGCATCTTCGAAGGGGAGATTCGATAAAGGCAGGAGATGTCCGCTTTTTGTTTGCTATTGGCCATCGGCCATCGATCCGGGGGACTTCCCTGCCAGCCCGCATTCGGCCAGTGCGTCCGCATCTGATGTAGCTACTGTTCATATTCGAACACCCTGATCATTTCTTTTCCGATCAATTCTTTGAAAAGCAAATATTTACCTCTCTGGCATTCTCTTCGTTATCTTTCGGCAACCATTAATACACTGATCCATGCTGAAGAACTATTTTAAGATTGCCTGGAGAAATCTATGGAAGAATAAGTCCTTTTCGTTGATCAATATCCTCGGGCTTGCACTTGGAATTGCCAGTTCGCTGCTTATCATCTTTCATGTGAAAGAAGAACTTAACTATGATAAAGGCTTTTCAAATGCAGACAGGATCTTCCGTGTCACACAGGAAGGTCTGGGTAATGATACGCGTCACTGGGCTGCCACTCCATTTCCACTAGGCACCATGCTGCAGAAAGACCTTCCCGAAGTGGAGCAGATCGTTCGCCTGCACAAGTTGTATCCCTATCAGTTATTGAGTTATACAAATGTAAAGGGTGAAGCAAAGCGTTTCCAGGAGAAAGGCGGGTTGTTTGCAGATTCCAACACGTTGAAAATGTTTGATTTTCCCTTGCTGAAGGGGAATGCAGATATTGCGTTGTCCAAAATAAACTCTGTTGTGATCAGCGAACAATTTGCCCGTAAATATTTTGGAGACGATGATCCGATCGGTAAGATACTGCAGGATGAAAAAGTAAAACAGCCGCTAACAGTTACGGGCGTGTTGAAAAAGACATCGTTCAACTCTCACCTGGATTTTGATTACCTGGTATCCATGAGCACGCTCACCGCCTATATGAACCAGGAAATGTTTGATAGGCGTACATGGAGCGGATTTCATACATATGTGATGTTACGCGAAGGCTCTGTGCAAAAGGCGGCTTCCAAGATTCCTGCGTTCACCGGGAGCTTTTACGCGGAACCCGGGCAAACAATATCCCAGGTGCTCGCATCTACGAAGCTGAATCTGCAACCAATTACCTCTATTCACCTACATTCCCGGTTGGAAAAAGAGCTGCGCCCTAATAGCGATATCACCTATATCTATATTTTTTCTGTGGCGGCATTTCTCATTTTGTTACTGGCTTCGGTGAATTTTGTGAATGTATTCACTGCGCAAGCGTTCAACCGGATGAAAGAGATCGGCCTGCGGAAAGTGATCGGAGCCTCGAAGAGCCAGTTGGTAAAACAATTCCTGGGAGAATCTTTATTAACAACGATACTGGCCGCAGTATTGGCCCTTGGTCTTTTTTATGAAGCATTGCCTTTTTACAATGAGCTGACGGATAAAAATTTTCGGTTTGATCAACTGATAGATTTTCAGAATCTTTTACTGCTTGGAGGATTGATACTATTAATAGCCCTGCTTTCCGGAGCATACCCTGCATGGTTTGTGGCAAAATTCAATCCGGTCAACTCGCTCAAAGGGAAACGGGATTCTCTGTCTACTGTCAATGTCGTTCGCAAAAGCCTGATCGTTTTTCAGTTTGCCGTTGCGGTATTTATGATCTTTTCAACCGTTGTTGTTTACAGGCAAATGAAACTGTTCCATAACAAAGATCTTGGTTTTGATAAGGAGCAACTCGTGGCGGTAACCATGTATGAAAATATGTGGCAGAAGTTTGGTGCATTACTTGGCGAATTAAAAAAGGACCCGGCAATAGAGGAGACTTCCGTCACGTCAACGTTGCCGGGTGAAAGATTCAGTATGTTATCGTTTTCTCCGGTAAACGCGGCGACGGGTGCGGAAGATCTGCCCGGTACCAGGACATTGATGTGCGACGAGGATCTGTTGAAGACATTGAATGTGCCGGTTGTGCAGGGTAGGAATTTTGTGAGCCAGTTTCCCCAGATCAAAAGGAATGAGTTTATTTTAAATGAAGCGGCCGTAAAACTTTACAAAATGGCCGATCCTGTTGGGCAGCAGGCGATATTGGACATTGATACAGGAGAGGTGGTAGGGGTGATAAAGGATTTTAATTTTGCCTCACTTCATTCTTCCGTTGAGCCATTGGTGTTGCAATACAATCCATACAGGGCGAATTATTTGTTGCTTAAAGTTCAGCCGGAAAAGCTAAAAGCAAGTGTGGCGAATATGGCCATTGTTATGAAACAAATGTATCCGGAAAGTTTGTTTACCTATACATTTCTTGATGAAAAGCTTGACCAGCTTTATTCTTCCGAAAACAAGATGAGCCAGATCATCCAATTGTTTGCGATACTGGCGATATTCATTTCTGCGGTTGGTTTATTTGGACTGTCCGCGTATAGTATCCGCTTGCGTGTGAAAGAAGTTGGGATCAGGAAAACGCTGGGCGCATCTGTAGCCGGAGTAGTGTTGTTGTTATCAAAAGATTTTGTGAAGCTGGTTGCGATCGCCATTGTAATAGCCTGGCCGATTGCATGGTGGGCGACAAGCAGGTGGTTGGATGCATTTGCATATAGAGTGGATATTGGCTGGCTTGTTTTCGGAATGTCGGGTCTGTTTGCATTGGCAGTTGGTGTGACGACGGTGAGTTTTGAGGCAGTGAAAGCGGCGGTGAGTGATCCGGTAAGGAGTTTAAAAGCTGATTGAACTGTTATAGCATAAGAGAAAAAAACGCGGCCGGTTAACACGGGCCGCGTTTTTTAGTATAGTAGTGGCGGTTTTTGAATTCACGGATTATACATTATTTTTAAAAATGCGGATCTTTTTGTTAATCATAATGATGATGTTTTTCAGTGCCTGTTCTTCAAACGCCGATGGAGAGCCTGCTGAGATCCGACAGCTACGCAATCAGTTTTATGGTATCTGGCAGGATGATGGATCCACGTTGATGTGTAAATTGATCCTGAAAAGAAATAATACATTCAGATTGGAGAACAGTGGTTGTTTTGGAGAAGGACGATGGTTGGGGAAATGGACGGTTCTGCCGGAGCAGGTCTTGCTGGAGGTCGATGATTTTTTCGAGAATGGCAGGAAATCTGCGGCGGGGAAAGAGAAGATGTTTGTGTTGAAGGATGGCGTGTTGTTTGAAGATTATGTTGGTAATGGGGCTGGGTACAGGAAGGTAAAATGATTTTTGCGGGTGTCGTTCGGGTGGAAGAGGGGCATTCGATTAGGGGAGCAACCTTCCCCAACCCACCATCGGCCCTGGGCCCTCCCCCGCCACCACCACCGGGATTTTGAGTTGGTAAGACCGGGCCGGGCAAATGACGGACCGTAACCAGTTTGCAACTGGCTGTATACCTCCCTCAGGCTTGGCTATTCATCCACTGAACATATTCTGCTGCGCAACCAGAATACCTTCCATGCAAATATCAATACTCAACCTAAAAATCAAATGGGAAAAACACAATATCTCAACGTGAAAACACAAAGGAAAAGCGATTAAACCATCACTAACTCATAATGAAAATTATATTATCTGCCATTGAACCCAAACTGATCTCTGCCTGGGAGGAATTCTTTTCTGAAGAAGATAATGTTTCGATCACGGAAAGTGATATTACCACACTTGAATGTGACGCCATCGTAAGCCCGGCAAATTCTTTTGGCTTTATGGATGGCGGCCTCGACTACGCCCTATCCGTTCGCTTTGGCTGGGACCTGGAGAAAAAACTACAGCATCGGATCAAAGCCCTGCCAGAAGGAGAACTCCTGGTCGGACAGGCATTGCTAATGGAAACAGGAGATACGAAAGTGCCATATCTCATTTCGGCACCGACGATGCGCATCCCGACCAATTTCAATATAGACACATCCGTTAATGCTTATCTGGCAATGAAAGCGGTGCTGATCATGGCAACACGTGAGGATAAAATTGCTTCAGTCGCCGTGCCCGGACTTTGCACCGGCGTTGGCCGAATGCAACCAGTGATCGCCGCGCGGCAAATGTATCAGGCTTATAAAGAAATTATTCTTGGCGAAAGAATGGACTTCAACAACTTCGGTGAAGCACAAAAATATCACTGGAATATAAACCCGCAGGGAATGGTATGGACCCATTAAGAACAGAATTTGAGTTTCCGGAGAAGAAAAAGACGGTTGACTTCTATCCATTCCGGGTATGGCTGTCGACACTTTTTTTCGGGCCGGTACTCATCATACTGGCTGCAGCTTTTAATAAAGAGGAAAGGCTGGAATCGCTCATCTCCTTCGCGGGACTGTGTTTCGTGTTCAGTTTACTGGCAACACTGCCATTTCTGTGTATTCACTGGTATCTGTATGATCTGTTGATTGAACGGCAAAATAAAAACAATGCGGTCAGGCTGACGCTTTGCCTGGTTGCGGCGGCAATGATCCTTTTGACGATTGGACTCATCTCCGATATCGACTTTGAGGACAAAAGCCTGCGGCTATTTGCCTGTGCATATATCGCCTCCAATATTGCAGTAACATGGTTTTTCAAATTTGCGGGAGAGAAAAAGGAGATGGCCAGCTAAAACACAGCTGACACGAAAGTGGAACACGCTCACGGAAAACTCGGCTTTCACAGTGTTGAAATTAATGCAGAGAAGCGCGGACAGTTTTTGGTCCCTTGGGTACATTGAAAAAATAGATAGCATGATGAAGTACATGATCAGGATATCGATATTGACTCTTGTATCAGGACCCATAATGTGCGGGGTGATAATTCTCTTGACAATGCCGGGTGACCTGCAAATATTGATCAGCAATGCAATGAACGGCCCGCTTCAATATTTTTCGCTGACAGTGATCCTGCTTGTACCTGTCTTTATTTTCCTGTACGCTCTTGCGGAATATTTGAAACGTACGCAGCTGAGTTCCTGGAGAAAAAAAACTGTGTTTTTGATCTGCGGAGTCATACTTATCCTAATGTTTTCGTCTGTACCGCGGATTATCTCAGGCTTTGACCCTGAACTTTTCCTGGTCCCTGGTGTCTGTTATGCACTGATGTTCTGCCTGGTTGTATTTATTTGTCCAATGCCCGCTAACAGGCCGCCAATACAATAATTATGTTTTTCCATACGAAACTCTACCTTTGATTCCGGAGACACTTTTTCATGAAATCCCTCACACTCGATTCCAAAAAAATTGATCTGTTGCGTGATGTTCCGGATATGATACCGGTGCTTCGGGAATCTTTTGAACCATGGACGATCAGGGTATTTAACCGCAAACAATACGAATGCAGGAACTACCTCTCTCCGAATCGCCGCGACTTCTATAAGATCCTGCTCGTTTCATCAGGCACAGGTGTGTTTACTTTGGGCCTCAATACTTACGTGATCGAGCAGCCGACTATTTTATTCATTCATCCCAATGATATCATTTCCTGGAAGAACACCTCCGGTGATCCTGGAGGATATTATGTGTTGTTCAGAAAAAGTTTTATTACGGATAATCCTTTATTGAAAGCGACCATAGATAAGTTGCAATTGTTTTCGGATAAAAAGAAAAGTGTGGTAAAGCTTGAAGGACCGAACCTCGAAAGCGCCATGTCAATATTTTCCCGTATGCATGACGAGGACGCTGGTGACGGCTTGCGCGAAGCAGCTCTCCAGGCATATATTCAGCTGCTGATGGTTGAATCCCTTCGAGCCGCTCAATACCCTGAGCCGGAAAATGTGGCTGACGAATTCCGCCATATTCATCAATTCTTCAATCTCCTTGAACAGGAGACCGCACAGGTGAATATCAATAATCCTATCCGGATAAAAACGGCAAAAGAGTTTGCGGCTGATCTTGCGGTACATCCAAATCATCTGAATGCGCTGCTGAAAAAGCATACCGGTCAGAATGTGAGCACACATATCAAAAGCAGGATGCTGGAAGAAACGAAAGTATTGCTGCTGCAAACCGACTGGAGTCTGCAGGATATCAGTTTTACTATGGGCTTCAGTGATCAGCCGAACTTCAATCTGTTCTTCAAAAAGAATACAGGGCTGACGCCTTCAGAGTTCAGAAAAGGCTACCATGCCACTGCCTGAACTATTCCGGCCTTCTGCAGAAATGTCTGAAGGCACCGTCTGAAAACATCTTTGAAATTCATAATTCCAACTTTACTTACTATAAGGAGCCAATGCCCGTTAGTTTTCATCTTTGTGTTATCAAAAACAAACAAAAATGAAAACACAAAAAACATGGTTTATAACCGGCGCCTCAAGAGGTTTCGGCCATACGATCACCAAAGCGGTTCTTGCCAGCGGCGATAAAGTTGTTGCAACAGTTCGCAACACCCCGGACGAATTTATCAGCCAGTTCGATAATAACCCCAACCTCTACGCGGTCATCCTTGATGTCACTAATGAAACACAGGCTCGTGCAGCGGTAGCAGATGCTATTGGTCACTTCGGAAAGATCGATGTGCTGGTAAACAATGCCGGTTATGGACTGCTCTCCGCGGTGGAAGAAGCAACTACGGAAGAAGTGAAGAAGAACTACGAAGTGAACGTATTCGGTCTGCTTAATGTGACCAAAGCAGTGTTGCCATATATGCGCAAACAACGTTCAGGTCATATCATAAACATTTCGTCAATAGGTGGACTGAGCGCATATTTCGGATGGGGCCTTTACGGCTCAACAAAATTTGCGGTAGAAGGTATCACCGAAGCGCTGGCTCTTGAACTCGCTCCTCTGGGTATTCACGCAACAGTAGTTGCTCCGGGATTTTTCCGGACAAACTTTCTTGATGAATCTTCTTTAACCCGGTCATCCAACGTGATCGATGACTATGCAGACACCGTTGGCAAAATGCGTGAGATCGCGACGCAGATCAACAGGAAACAGCCGGGTGATCCGGAAAAGCTTGCCCAGGCATTTATTACACTGGCCAATGCAGAAAGACCTCCCGTACACCTCCCATTGGGAACTGATACACTAAATCGTTTCAGAGAAAAGACGGCAGCATTTGAACAGGATATTGAGGATTGGTATGAAGTAGTGACAGGTACTGATCATGATGATGTGCAGGCTGCGTGAGTGAAACATATCCGGTAAAGCTGTAAGAAGAAACCCCTCTGCCACGGATCTGGATCCGGAACAGGGGGGTATTCTTTCTTTCAACTCAGGGATCAGATCTTCCGGATCCCATTTGGAAACGGACATTGTTCACGTCTTACCTCACTGCGTAAGCTTCTTTATTTTGATAATGATTCAAATTCTTCATCTGACAGCTGTATTTCCCCCGCTTTGATGTTTTCGTGTAAATGCTGAACAGAACTGGTTCCCGGTATCAACAATATATTGCCGGCACGTTTTAATAACCATGCCAGCGCGATCTGTGCGATTGTTGCATTATGCGCCTGTGCAATCTTCCCGATCTTGTCAGCCAATGTTTGCGGTCCGGATGCGAGAGGATACCATGGAATGAATGCAATACCGCGTTCAGTTGTATAATCAACCACTTCTTCCCACTGGCGGTTGCCAAGATTGTACAGGTTCTGGACGGATACGATGGGCACTACTTTCTCTGCTCTTTCGATCTGTTCGACGTTCACTTCTGATAAACCAACGTGACGGATCTTTCCGGCCTTTACGGCTTCCGCAACGGGCTTTAATGTTTCTTCAACTGGGTAATTGGGATCTATACGATGCAATTGCCAAAGATCGATGGTGTCTGTCTTCAAACGCTGCAGACTACCATCGATATTGCTTTTGATATACGAAGGATCACCATTAGGGATCCATTGATTTGGGCCCGGGCGGTTGAAGCCTCCCTTTGTAGCGATAACAACACCATTTTTATATGGATGAAGCGCATCCGCTATTAACGACTCATTCAATTTAGGGCCATAGGCCTCCGCAGTATCGATAAAATTCACACCGGAGGCGACCGCTTCCTGGAGTACTTTTATCGCCTTTACCCGGTCAGAAGTTTCACCAAATACGCCGGTCCCGGTCAGTTGCATGGCACCATACCCAAGACGATCGATGGTGAGATCACCGCCCAGTACATAAGACCTTGAAGGTTTTGTTTTTGTAGACATATACTCAATAAAGTTTAATGACAGTGAAATAATGGAGATCCGGGGTGGGCGGGTCTGACCTTATTACAACAATGCGGAAAAGCTTTTGTTGCAAGGCATGGTTAAGGATTTGTGAACGAAAGCACACTCACTTTTTCCAAAGTAGATCGGTTGGAGGATTGCGGGAAAAAAATACAGGAGATTCGTCAAAATGTACAATAATTCCCGTGCCGGATGAAGCAACTTTGTTCTCACAATTTTACACCGATACATTCAACCTTAAAACAAAGTATATGAAAAGAACAGCCCATGCACATTGGAACGGCGACCTTAAGCAAGGCAGTGGCCAGATCTCCACGCAAAGCACAACGCTTAGCAATACACAGTATTCTTTTAACACCCGTTTTGCGGAAGGCGTTGGTACCAATCCGGAAGAACTGCTGGGTGCGGCGCATGCGGGATGCTTCACAATGGCAGTAAGCGCAGTGCTTTCACAACAAGGCATCAAAGCAGGCGACCTTGATACAAATGCGATCGTCGAACTGGATGTTACAACGCAAACGATCAAAGGGATCAGTCTTGAACTGACGGCTTCCTTGATCGATGGTGTTTCGCAAGAACAATTTGAAGGAATCGCGAAGATCGCAAAAGAAAATTGCCCGCTTTCTAAAGCGCTTGCCGCTACTCCGATCACATTAAGTGTTATCTATCAATAAATAGCTGGCGTGTGTTGACCAGGTTCATTTGTTCATTCTTATGAACTTATATGGGCCTGGTTTTTTGTTTTTTGTTGCGCGGAATTGGCGTAACTTTTAAGTATGGAAAACCGGGTTATTTTATTTCAGGAAATACAATCTTCCGGCCGAACAAAGAACAAGTGGTTTAACGGTATCATTGCGCTCATATTTGGCGTCGTTCTATTATTCAACCACTTTTCAGCAAAGGAGATGCCGGTGTTTTCCGGGTTTCTATGGGGTGGGTTTGTCGTCTTTATCTTTCTTCAGATCCTTGCGTCCTCAAGCTTTCAACTTATAACCCAGATCAGGGATGATGGAATATATGTGCGTTTCCCTCCGTATCAGACTCAATTCGCAAAATTTGCATGGGAAGATATCGAGGAAATCCATGTCAGGAAGTTCAACCCTGCAAAGGAATACGGGTTTGGTGTTAGGCTAAGTCCTAATGGACGCGGGTACACTATTCCCGGAGATACCGGTATTTACATCATACTTAAAAATCAATCCTCTGTAATGATCTCAACGGCGATGCCCGAGGAAGTAATGGAGGTATTGAAAAAACTGGGTCGCATAAAATAATAAGCAGATATTGCGGCCAAAAGAAAGATCGTGTACAGATCAATTATAGTCTTCCTTCTTTTGATTTTTAATCAGGAAATAAGCGCACAGATAAAAAAGCGTCCGCTCGAGGAGCTGATCATTGCACAAGCTCCGGGCTGGACAGTAGTGAAACAAATGATCGATAGCGCTACCAATAAGGTTGAAGTTTTACCGGCAGACAGCGTGCGTGCGAGAACGGCCTTGTATGATCTGCAGATGAACAGCCAGACTCCGCTCGGCGCTGTTACATTGAATACAGGCGGCATTCTGGTAGATCATGGATGGATCAGGATACTTGGATCTGGTAGCGCAAAGTTCGAGCGGGGGATAATGGAGTGGCATAGGAAATTATACCCTGCACAGAACCCGGGATACATCATTGTGGCCGATGACGCGATCGGCGGATTTTATTTAGAAAATGGCGGTGGTCTGGGAGATGATATCGGAAAGATCTACTATTTCTCGCCGGACAATCTTGAATTTGAACCGATGTCGCTTGGATACTCCGCGTTTTTATCTTTCTGTTTCAATGGAGATCTTGAAAACTATTATAAAGGATATCGATGGAAAACCTGGAAAAAAGACGTGTCTGCGCTTGCAGGAGATAAGATCTTTAATTTTTCGCCAATGCTTTGGTCGAAAGAAGGAAAAGAGATCGAAAAAAATGCTCGAAAAGCAATACCTGCCGAAGAACAGTATTTTCTCAACCTGGATCTGCGAAAGCAACTGGGTCTTGAAAAGATAGATACGATCGGACACGAGTAAAAAGGATCTCCAGGGAAAGAAATTGGGCCGCAGCTCCCACTACGGCGCCAATCCTCCGGAATGCGGTGCTTAGGCCACAATCCTGTTTCCAAGAGCCGGTTATTAAGGCGCGCTAGGATGAATCGATCACTGTTGAACTCATAGGCTTTATTTTTTACTAAAGCTAGCAGAACGCAGAACCTTCACAAGGGGAAAAACAACGCATAAAAATGTTTTTTCACCGGGCAGCAAGAATGAAGGCAATGAGTGCAACTTATCACTTCATCGGATTCATTTCGCCCGGAGCGTTCCGTGGCATTTCTGCTACGCCCGTCAAACTGGCTTTCGTGCGCGGTAAATGCTGAGTTTTTATAAGCAAACTTTTCCGCCGCCAATGATCTTAACCTTCTTTGCTTTACTGGCAGATGTATCAGTATTGAATTTAGAGTGCGCCGTTTTTGGTGTTTATTAAGGCGAGCACTTTTTTTCAACCTTTCTCAATTGTCCTGAATGTCAGGTTCACTCGTAGTGTCTTGATTTTTGTAGTTGGAGGTAACCGGTGAAGCCAGTGTGTCTGCGTTGTGCCTTTCATGATCAGGAGACTTCCTGTTTGAAGTATAACAGAAATTATTTGTTGTGTTTGCTTGTGCTTGAATGCAAATTTTCTTTCAGCGCCAAAGCTCATTGAAGCAATTGCCCCATCTTTCCGCAGCATTTTTTCCGCATCGCTATGCCAGGCCATTCCTTCTTCCCCACTATGGTAAAGGTTTGCGAGGCATGAATTGAATGTTTCTCCCGATCTTTCTTCGGCGAGACTTTTTAGTTCGAGTAGTTCTTCGGTCCATGGTAAGGCAAACTTTGTTGCCCCGGAATAGGTGTACGCATAAGGCTCATTGCCATACCAGGCGACTTTTCGGGACGTAGTGATCAGTTTTCCAAATATCAAGGCTGTATCAGGTTGCCAGTCTAATGTATCAAACAGTTTCTTGCAGTAATGATCTGCCCGGGCACGCGTCATTACCGGCCCATAATACTGAACGATACCATCGGATGGCAGAAGATTTGAAAGCGGATCGGGATTGAAAAGGTCCATAAAAGATAAAATTACAATTCACCGGTATTCCGGCCAGGTTTGTTTTTCTGCGGGCGCCAGCAATTTTTGCAGCATCTGTACCCCATTGCGATTGCTTCATCTTCCGACGAAAAGAATACCCTGTTCTCCGGCTTCATCCTTTTGCCGGAATAACATGTCAGCGTTCCATAAATAAGTAGTCTCCGATTACCGGCCAGCCTTATCTCCCCGGCAGATATGAGGTGATAAAGTTTGCGTTTCGCGGAGAATTTTTCTCCAAGGGAAAGGTGTGTGATCATGATCAGGAAGTAGCATCATGAAAAATGATCCCGAGACTGTGCCGCCGACCGGAGCGTACTTCGCTTACGCCATGCTTCATGTTCACCCGGTAAAAACCTTTGCTTCCTTTTGCCGGTCTGAATTGCGTTGTGAAAATGATCATATCGCCTTTTGAAGGAGTAAGTACGATTGCTTTTGATTGTGCTCTTGGGATCTGTTCAAGCAAAATGAATTCTCCTCCCTGAAAATCTTTTAACGGATCATTGAGCAGTAGCACGGCCTGCATTGGAAAGAAGATCTTTCCGTACAGGTCCTGATGCAGCGTGTTGAAGCCGCCTTTCCCATACCGAAGAATCAGTGGCGTAGGAAGCTTTTGTTCTTCAGCATGACAGGTGGCTTTAAGCTGCTTTAATGATCCGGGGAACCGGGTGTCGATTTTTAGCAGTTCCATCCATCCATTTGCGATCGGCGCCAGGAACGGGTACAGGTTCTCCCGTAATGTTTGTACCGGTTCCGGAAGGGGATAACGAAAGTATTTATATTCTCCTTTGCCGAAACGATGACGTTCCATTATAACAGTCTTCCTGTAAATTGATCGATCATCATACTCATCGATCAGGAGATCGCAAGCCTCGCTGTTCAAGATGCCGGGAACATGTGCAAAGCCGCATTCGTTCAGCTGATCGGCAATAGAGATCCAGTCAGCATTGCTGATAATTTGATCCGGACTTTTCATTTGATCTGATTAGAGGTTATGGCTTGTCTTTGCAGATTCCCAACCGATCATGGCTGCTTTGCGATTGCTTCCCCAATGATACTGGCCAATAGCGCCGGTGGATTGAATTACGCGATGACATGGGATTAAAAAAACAACAGGGTTGTCTCCAACGGCGGTTCCCACTGCACGGGATGCTCCCGCCGCGTTTAATTGCGCAGCAATCTTTCCATAAGTTGTTAAACCGCCGAGAGGAATTCTCAACAATGTTTCCCAAACCTTAAGTTGAAAATCAGTTCCTTTCAGATGTAGTTTGATCTTGGTTAACTCTTTCCAGTCTTGCGTAAAAATGTACAACGCATTTTGCTGAGAGAGATCAAGCATTTGTTGATAGTGGGCATTGGGAAACCGATCGTGTAATTCCTGGAGCGCTATATTTTTGTCTTCTGCAAACGCCATATAGCAGATACCTTTTAACGTGGAAGCGACCAATACATTTCCAAACGGGCTTTCAGCGTAACTATAATTGATAGAAAGATTTTCGCCGCCGTTCTTAAACTCTCCGGGCGTCATTCCTTCAATAGAAATGAATAAGTCATGCAGCCGGCCTGGACCAGAGAGGCCTGTATCAAAGGCGGCATCGGAAAGTTTTATTTGAGGATCAGCGAGCAATTCTTTTGCATGCTGCACACTAAGGAACTGTAGGAATTTTTTAGGGCTTACTCCGGCCCAATCGCTGAACAGGCGCTGAAAGTGAAAAGGACTTAAATGAACCCGTTCTGCCACTTCTTCCAGTGAAGGCTGCTGCTTAAAATGCTGGCGGATATATTGGATCGCTTCAGCGATCCGGTTATAATCGATATGATCCTGCGTTGTCATTGTACCCTGTTTAGAATCCAAAGCTAGCGTACGTCTGCGGGGAAGGAAACCCGGAACTTGCGATGTTTAGCAAATTCCCAGGATTACAAATCCTTCTGCATGCAAATACTGGACTCGATGGATTCATAAGGAGGATAGTTTGGAATTATCTTATATCCGCGTTTTTCATACAGCGCAATTGCTTCTTCCTGACGATTGCCCGTCTCCAGAACAGCTTTTTGGAAACCGCTTTCTGTGGCCCATTTTTCCAACTCGTTCAGGATTGATGAAGAAATGCCTTTCCTTCGGAAATCCGGCTTCACGTACATGCGTTTCATTTCGACGGATGTATCATCGAATTGCTTGAAACAGCCGCATCCGACTGGTTTGTTTTCCGCATAAGCAATGATCACGGTATCAACATTTACAATAACATTATGCTGGTCATAGGTATCCTGCAGATCATTATACCGGCTTCTGAGATCCTGATCAAGTAGCGGAATAAGGTAACGAAAGTCGGGGTCCTGGTTGTTGGTGCGTTTAAGTTGAACCATGTCAGAAGAGTTGAGGTTAGGTCAAAGGAACGAAAGTTTTTTCTGCCAGTCCCGTATTGCGGAAATAAAGTTCGATGTTGTTCATCTCAAGGGGAGAACATAATTTATCATTGGAATTGAACGGGGAGACGTTCTGCCCATTTTAGCGGTTTGGGGAGTTCCTGGTCACAAAACTCGAGGTGTATCACGCGCCGCCTCGCGTCGTTTACCGTTCTGCTGGAAGCGTGCATTATCAATGGCTTCATAATCATTACACCGCCTGCGGGGACTTCGCAGGTCACTTCCTCCTCCTGATCCGGTTTTATGCCATTTACCCGGTTTATCCCTTTGAGATGTGAGCCCCGGATCACGCGAAGCGCGCCATTATCCCTGTTTGTATCGTCAAGGTGGATCCTAAACGTATAACTGTTTTCAAGGATCTGCAGTGGTGGCTGTACGGCAAATTGACCGGGCTTTACTGTCCAGGGTCCGAACCCCGGAACTTCTATTTTCTGATCAACGGAAATTGTAAGATCCTGGTGATACGCAACAAACCAATTGGATGAACCCGGCTTGTCGAAATAAATTGATTTGGAAGAAAAGTGATGATCAGAAAATAAGGAGCGGAGTATATTATTTAGGGATGCGGTAAAAATATTTGTGCGCATCTCAGGGATCTCGAAGAGAAATCGCCGGATGGCAAAAAGGTCGGCGGTTTTCCTGAAAGTATCACTATTTGCAGTGGTCTTGTTAATTATATTCTTCAGGTCTGCTATCGAAGATTGATCAAACACATTGTAAATAACAGCGAATCCATCTTTATCTACCTGGTCTTTTAATGATTGGGTTGTTTCCGCTTTCATAAGAGATATTCAGGATGAAGTTACAATAACCTCCATTGTAAAAATGAAAATCCCGGCTGGAAAAATTCTTAGCCGGGATTTTCTTTATAAGCGACGAAAGTTAATTCGCCTGTCCATCACTATCTGAACCCATGATGAACTGCTTATCACGCAGGAGTCGTGTTCTTTCCCTGCTGTATCTGCTATTTGATAGGTTTCCCTCACTCATAGAACCTCCGGTATCTGTTGCATTCGGAGTGTTTCCTGTTTGCGGTACAATTTTACTCTGCTGATTTTTTTGCTGGTTCCGATCTTTAACTGACAGCTGGCTTGCCTGATCTTGTTTTAAAGTCTCACGTTTCATAATAAGCCAATTTAAAAGTTCTACAATATATATTTCGGGATCAATACTGGAAACATCATGCCAGTTGAAAATGCTTTTTTCCACAATTTGGCTTAAGAAATTGATAGGAACATTGTTACAACGAATAGAAATTTATTAGCGTATTGAACGTATGCATTTGAAATTTTCATTTGTGGAGGCTATCCAACAAGTGTATAGTTTCTTACAGGAACGATAATCCGCACCCTCGCAGACTGTATTTTATAAAAGGTCTTTTAACCATGCGGGAGAATCTGTTGAAGCCTGGTTGATCTTTACTTTATAGCCGCCCGGATCTCTGAAAGAAATGCTTCTCATGCCAAGATGAGAGGTGACCGGCCCTTCATAAGAAATATTTTTATTAGACAGCAGTTCCATTGCCGATTCAAGATCATCGCAGATAAAACTCAACATCACTTCTCCTTGGGCCAGATGGGTGGAGAAATTCAGATCCAGTTGTGGTATTCCGGAATGGAAGACTTTCAACGCGGGCTGATCTACAGACATTGACATGCCCGGCAGCGACCTGTAGAAATCTTTACTGGCGTTGGGATTGCTTACGCCCAATTCAACTTCATGTAGTTTTATTTTCATACAAAAGGTTTACCTGTTAATCTCTTAATCTCCGCCGCCGCAGCCACCACAGGAGCTGCCGCAACTGCTTCCACAGGAGCTTCCACAACCGCTGCCGGATGCATCTGCAGAAGAAGAGCCGCTGTCAGTTGATCTTACACGCGGTTCAGCAACAACAAAAAATCCCGCACTCAGCGCTGCGGCTCCCAGTCTGAAATATCTCCATTCTGTATTCTGTTGTTTATTTTGAGAGGGAAGGATCTTTTCCAAATACAAACGTGGGATCAGTGATCTGGAAACTCTTTTTGTCAGCTCCTGCAGATGTATAACAATGGCTACGCCGATCGCCAATACAAGAAACAGGACTAAAATAAATGGCCGGTCTCTCATGATGCCCGTTGCGACACGCACGATCCCCAATATCAGCAGAAGAGAAAGAATGATAAATTGTTTATAGAAAAGATTTCCCAGTTCTTTCGATTTGATAAAGTACTTATCAACGGCTTTCATGCTGCCGGCGATAGTGGTGAAGACTGGTTTTGTAACCAGCTTTTTGCGCAGACCCTGGTATTTTATCTTGCCGCCTGCCGTTTTTAATTCCTGGCTTACCTGGTATTCGAGGAGTTCATTTTCATCCAACGATACTTTTCCGGCGTCTATAAGCCCGTTCTCTTCTGAGAGTTTGCAACTCTCGATCAGCTGATTTATCCTGTCATCCACCACACTATTGAGGTCGCGGGTTTTCAGGTAAACAAGTTCTGAGGGAGAAAGGTCATAGATGAACGATGCTGCACCGATCTTGTCGATCTTCTTGGAGAAATGCTCGCGGCTGTCGTAGAAAAGCGCAAAAAAGATAATTACAGCAAGTATGATATACATTACCAGGAACTGCGGTCCGTTGATATGAATGTACAGCGGCCTCAGCACATAATAAGCAGGTACCAGAGACAGAATGATGCCCAGGATGCCTATCAGTACAAATCCCCTGATCTTCAGTTTTGCTTTTGGCCATCCTACTGTGTCGTACATGGTTTCTGCTTCCCAGAGATCAGCAGGAAGATCGCCAAAGTTTTCTATGTACAGCTCGACGGTATATTGTTTCGCCTGTATGAACTTCTTCTGATCCTCCCTGTTGTGGGTTGAAGGAACATGTTGGATAAACTTCCCGAGTATTTCGCAGAACTGAGAATAGGATTGGGTGAAAATGAGGTGCTGATGCCAGACAGCATCGATCACTGGAGAAGGAGAAACCATGGAATTCGAAGTTGCTGCGAGGTACATAAACTTCTTGTATTCCAGGATCGCATTTTCCGCAAACCGGATGGTCCAATGGTTTTCGTCAATCAATCTGACCGTAAAACCATATTCACTCATAGGAGAATCAAAATCAAATTCCCTGATTTTTTTCCATAAGGCAGGGTCTGCGGGCGTTACTTTCTGATTTGACATTCGGTGGTTTAATCGTAGCTAATGTACAAAAAGATTCAGTGTGAGATAAAACGGTCAGTGCAGGCTGAGCAGAATTTCCCTGAACTTTTCCTGGTTTTTCCACGGGATCATATGATCGGCGCCGAAAATAGTGTCCGCTTGGATATTTCCCGCATTGATCATTTTTTGCTGACCGTATCCTATGTTTTTGATTGACACCCAGGTGTCTTCGTCTCCATGAATAAATAAAATATCAGACTTTACTTTATCGAAAGATAATTGCAGTTGAACGAGGTCTTTCTTCAGGTATAACAGCTCCGTATTACTTGGGGCAAATGCTCCGGGTAATAACCAGTAAAGCGGCCTGACGTTCATTATATGTCTCCATGTTTCTTTTGCTTCCTGGTTGATATCGAGCGCTCCGGCAACGATAATTACCTTTTTGAATAAACCGGGTTCTTTAGAAGCAAGATCTACTACAACGGGACCACCCATGCTATGTCCACAGAGATACATCGGTTGCCCGTTTTTCAAGGACTTCAAAACGGGTAATATAAGAGCTGTCTGCTCTTGCAGATGCACGGCTTTCCCGAAGTCACTATGTCCAAATCCGGGACGGTCGATACTAATCATCCTGAACTTCTTTAACATTAGGGAGTCCCACATGTATCTGGAATAATTCATCCAGCTGCCCGGGCTTCCATGGATAAAAACAAGTGCCGGTAAGCTGTCTGAACCGGTAATAGCATAGTGTAAATGCCGGTTACCGATCAGGGTGTCATGTATGCCCAGCGGTATTTTTTTTGCCTGGAAGATCCGCTGAGCTTTTTGGTCACTCCAGCGGTTTTGCATGATGACACATTTCGCAAGCAATATCCAGATAGATAATAGTAAACAAATGACAAGAAAAGACTTACGCATAATGCGCATAGATAAATGAATTGTATACCTGGAAAATACGCAATGCCTGGCAACGATTTGTTAATATTATCTAAATAGATCTGCGCGTTATCGTGTACAAATTAATGTTGAATGAACGTGTGTTGGCATTATTTTTTCAAGTAAACCTACGAGTCCACAATGCTACCGGACTTAATCAACTCGTAATTTTTCTCTAATCATATAAACTTGACATTATGAAAAAACTAGCAATGGCCTTGTTGGTTTCGGCATTTTTTGCTGCACCAGCTATGGCCCAGGACAGGGACAAGTCTCATGAAGAATGGGACAACAAGATCAAAACAGAACTGGCACTCACCCCAGACCAGGTAACAAAGTACGATGCGCTGAGTAAGGAATACGAAGGGAAAATAAGTGAGATAAAGAATGATGCGACATTAAACGAAGATGCGCAGAAGGAAAGAAAGATGGCGTTAAAAAAAGAGAAAGAAACTAAAATGGCTGAGTTCCTGACGCCGGAGCAACAAGCTAAGTTCAAAGAGATAATGAAGAAAAAGAAGAAGGACAAGGACAAGTCGAAAGATAATTCCTAACAGCGTACCATACGGTGATAAAATAAAGGCTGAACATTTTGTTCAGCCTTTATTTTATGTGTGATCCGGACTTAATTAGTGAGTCTAATTAATATCAAATTTTTTGACACCGGGGTCCGCGATCTTATCGATCTTGGTTTTAAGTGATCGGAACATATATAACAGGTCAACGGATTTTCCTTTGCCGGTTGTTTCCGTAAAATACATCTGGTAGTTACGAAACTGAAATGCAAACCGCCAGCCGGCACTCATCGAGCCTGCGCCAAATGAAACACGAAACCCATCGAGTGACTCGTACTCATAACTTGTCCGGTTATCCGGAGTTTCTTTTTTCCAGATGCTGTCGCAATTTTCGAAGAAAGAGATCAGACCGGACAATTCATTGTCATCAATGTAAGCATGAGGTGTTGTGCGGTTATTGAAGCTATAAGTATTAGGCCAGGAGTCGCTGTTAACATAAACACCCTTTTCAAAGGCTCCGGTCGTCATATTTTGAACAACGATGATGCTGTAATAAATGCCTCCAATGGAGGCGCCATCAATGTACTCTACTTTTTGATGGCTGTTTTTTTGTCGCAGGACGGTTTCAACGGCCGTGCGGACCGTTGTGTCTGTGGGTATATTCCGGAAAAAAGTATTGTCCTGGGCAAAACAAACAGCGGAGAGAAAGAGCAGGGAAAGCGTGTGTAAAATGAACTTCATATAGTATGGTTTTGATCAATAATGGCAACTTACAAAAAGCAACAAACAGATCAGAGCTTGTTCAATGTTTTTATATTACTTATAACTAAATCCCTGCTTTTCGAATGAGGCTGCCAATCGACAGGTATAAAATCCGGCTTCAATCTTCTTGCATGCAGCGTAAAAAATCAACTGGATCAACTGCGTCTGTCAAACCTGCGCAGAATACTGTTCAAAATTCTTTCGAAAAGTTAGACTAAAGTCTATGCGCATGGAATTAAAATGACTCTAATACTGTTGTAATATTGCAAACGACGCGTTAAAAAAGAGGTGATACCAATATCGTTTACTGATCTTTTTTACGTGTAATTAGAAAACTTTTATGGCAGCCAGATCTACTCCGGATAAACGTTACTACTTAAATCGTCTTGCTCTTGAGCACGAGTGTGACCCCCAGTCGCTTGACCCCTATTGGGTGTTACAACAACTATTCAGCGATGTGCCCCTGGAAGAAATGCAGGAGCTGTTTTCGGATTTTTGTGAAGCGGCGATCGCCCCGGCTTATATCTGGAAGTCAAAAACGCCAGGGGCGCTGGTTCGGTTTGTGGAAGAGCTCGAACAGCTGATCGAAGGCTGTTTTATTTTAATGGCATGGTTCAAGACAACGAAGGGTCCTATAAGCAGAACCGATGAAAGTCCTGCCCAGGTTGTCCGTCAGTTTTTTAAAGCAAAGCCTCTGGCAGTTTGGAAGTCCTGGCTGCACAGCTGGCAAACAGGGGCGTTGTCTGCCTGCAGTGTTGCCGAGATCGTGGAGCCTGAGGACCTGTTGCCTTTCGTGCAGTGGATGGAAAAGCTTTTTCCGGCTGCGGCTGCGCTGGCCGCCGGCGGGAAGAAAAGCAAATGATTATCAAAGTAAAGGCTTCGTTACACTTTTTTAAATGTTCGCGAAGCCTTTTACAATTTGAACTACTACCCGTCTTAACCTCTTAGATTCATCTTATACTACTACACTCGCCAGTCCTTTTTCCAGGGCAGATTCTTTAATGCCGGGAACATTTACTCCCTCTACCCTGAAGATGGTTACATCGTCAATGCCTATAAAGCCGAGGATCGTTTTAAGATAAGGCTCCGCATACGATATTGCCGCCAACGGACCCTCAGAATAAATGCCGCCAGAAGCAACTGCCAGGTATACTTTTTTGCCTTTTATAAGCCCTTCCGGAGCTCCGGAGCCGTATGAAAAGGTTTTCTGTGCTCTCACAATATGATCGATCCAGGCTTTTAAGGCAGATGGAATATTAAAGTTGTAGATCGGTACGCCAATCACGATTACGTCTGCCTGATTTATTTCCGCAATGGCCTGGTCAGAATGCGAAGCAGCTACAAGTGTCGCTTCACTATTATCTTCCGCCGGCGCGAAGAACGCAGCCAGATGAGCTTCTTCCAGGTGAGGATAGGTTTTTGAAACGAGATTGCGTTCTATTATACTGGCATCAGGATGCTGATGCTGTAATTCCTCTACGATTTTTTCTACGAGCTTGTTGCTGTTGGACAAAGGCCCTCTTGCACTGGAGGTGATTTTAAGAATTGTTTTCATAAATGATCAGTTAATGTCTGCAAAGACAATTAGAATAATTAGGTGAGAATGCTACGGGAAACGGGAATGACATGCCTTATGCGACTACTTCTTTCCCTGAAGAATGACTGTAAGACCTGGACTTTCCTGCTGCGTCGATGCTCAGCTCACCGGAACCGAAATAGGCGATCAGCAATGCACCGCCTGTGATCGAAATGTTTTTCATGAACATAACAAACTGCATCTGGTAAGTCATCGGATCCGTGATTGTCCAGAATTGATGAAACATGAACGTTACCGGGATCAGGAAGATCACTAATAACCACGCGCCAAGTTTTGCGCGATAACCTACCAGGATACTTAGTCCGCCGATCAACTCGACAACTCCTGATAGCGGCACGAGGACTGAAGCCAATGGTAGCCCCTGTGACCCCGCGAAGGCGATTGTTTCTGCCTTAAAATGACCAAAAGAGGAAAGAATAAAAAGCAGGGAGAACAGGATACGTCCTGTTATTAATACAAATTTCATAACATTTTTTTGTGTGTGGTAAATCTGTTTGCTAATGCGAGAACAAAAGTATCTATCTTTGCTATACTTTTGTAAGTACTATACTCTTGTATAGTACTATACAAGAGTATAGTGACAATAAATTGTTAACGAATGACAACAAAAACAAAGGAGCTCAACAAAGAGCAGTGTATGGGAATGCTGCTTCCGGTAAGAGATGCGTTGGAAGTGTTAAGCGGAAAATGGAAGCTCCCGATTATCGTGTGTTTAACGCTTGGCGATAAACGCTTTGGTGAAATTTCGAAAGAGATCGAGCAGATCACAGACCGGATGCTTTCCAAAGAACTTCGTGATCTTGAGGAGAATCAATTGGTGAAACGTACCGTGTATGACACGATGCCGGTAACAGTGGAATATTCTTTAACGGAATATGGAGAATCGCTGCATGCGGTGATCGGGGAGCTGCGTAAGTGGGGCGTACAACACAGGAAGAGAATAATGGGAAAGTGATTTTCTGTCAAATTGATTTGCGTTATTCGCCCACCGGTCTGATATACGAAGATCCGGCGATGAAAGCCAGGTTAGAATTTTATGTTTCAGGGACAGACCTATTCGGTGATCGCATCTTCTTCTCGTTTCCACTGCTTCTCCATATAAAAAGTGCCAAATGGAATGACAGATGCGATGAATGATTTTGCCAACCATCCAAAGGATCTATTGGTCTCTGACTTCACCAGGAAAGCCCACACAATAAATGCTACAAACAATACGCCGTGTGCCATTCCAACATAGCGAACCGCCAGCGGAGAATCTGCGAAGTATTTCAAAGGCATCGCGATAAATAACAATACTAAAAATGATATCCCTTCTGCAAAGGCGATCTTACGGAATTGGCTGAATGTTTTCTTTTTATTCATGTTTGTGAGACTATCTTTCAGATAGTGATTTTTTTATTTGCTGAAGCAAGCAGGAGAAGCGATGGCGTTGAACGCGGATATTTTGCCCAGGGCAAATTGAAATGATGCCTCCCTTCTGATCGGTAAACACAAACGGACAGTAAAGGTGCGGAAGCATTCTATTAATTCCAATCCTGCTCCGTTACTCATACTGTCCGTCTGTAAAGACAATATTAATAGTTGATCACCTGTTCTTCGATCATTTCAGGGATGGCTCTCCATTCATATTGCTGGTTTCTGAGTTGTGGTTCAAAGCCTGCTTCACGGATCGCGTCCTGGATGGTACGATAAGTGAAACGGTGAGGAGCGCCGGCTGCGCTGACCACGTTCTCTTCGATCATGATCGATCCGAAATCATTTGCACCGGAGTGGAGACAGATGGAAGCAGTTTGCTTACCCACCGTCAGCCAGGACGCCTGGATATTTTTCACGTTCGGCAGCATGATCCGGCTGAGCGAGATCATCCGGATGTATTCATCCGGGGTTGTCAGGTTGTGCACCCCGCGGATCCTCGTCAGAAGCGTGTCTACATCCTGGAAAGTCCATGGAATAAATGCAAGGAAGCCTTTTGCGTCCGCAGGTTTACGGCTTTGAACTTCACGGATGCTGGCGAGGTGCTGAAAACGTTCTTCGATCGTTTCGACATGACCGAACATCATGGTGGCAGATGTGGTGATGTTGAGCTTATGTGCCTCATGCATAATGTCGAGCCATTCCTTCGAGCCGCATTTTCCCTTAGAGATCAATCTGCGCACGCGGTCCGTCAGGATCTCCGCACCGGCGCCCGGAAGCGAATCCAATCCCGCATTCTGCAGCGCCTGCAACACTTCGCGGTGGGTACTTTTTTCCAGCTTGGTGATGTGCGCGATCTCGGGTGGTCCGAGAGCATGCAGCCTGATATCAGGGAATTCCGCCTTGATCTGGCTGAAAGTATCAATATAGAACTGAAGCCCCAGTTCCGGATGGTGGCCTCCCTGCAAAAGCAGTTGATCGCCGCCGTATTTGAGTGTTTCAGAGATTTTTTTCCGGTATACCGACATATCGGTGATATACGCGTCAGCATGTCCTGGGATCCGGAAGAAGTTGCAAAACTTGCAGTTAGCGATGCAGACGTTGGTTGTATTCACGTTGCGATCGATCTGCCAGGTCACTTTTCCGTGAGGCACCTGTTTTTTGCGCAGCTCATTGGCGACAAACATCAGGTCCGTCAAAGGCGCATTATGATAAAGGTGAACGCCTTCTTCTACGGTCAGGAACTCGAAATTGAGGGCTCGGGCTAACAAATCAGGTACTTCCATGCTTGAGGTTTTTGTGCTTGCCCCATCCGTATTAATTACCATGCAGGTACATACAGGGAGCTTTTTCCGCCCGGCGTCCGTTTTGCTCTTCACAGAGCAGAACCGGGATTTGCCCGTTCTGCTGCAATTTGTTCATAACAAAACTGAAGCGGGGAGTGGATCAGTTGCAAAAATACGATCAATAACAAGAAAATGGCTGAACGGTTGCATAAATGAGGCTGAAAGAGTTAATTTAGGAAAGGTTATTGATCATTAATGGGGGTGGTACAGGTTATTCGTAAGTTGAAAACCGCCCTTCGTCGTTAAATGACTGTTGTCGTCGTTATTGCCTGCTTAGAAGCGCTTTTCTTTTCTATTTTCATTACAGGAACGCTAACAAAGGTCACTGAGTAATGAGACCGGACAGCTTTCGGTCAAATTGCCGGGCTAATGAATGCGGTCTTAACCGGTCATATGAAAAAAGTACTCCAACTAACTGCGCTGGCAACTTTTGCGTTGCTTTCATCTGCCTATCTGCGGGCCCAGGAAGAATTTGTTGAGCCTCCATCCCGGCTACTGACCCGGATCCCAATACTGCAGGTCACTGGCGGCGTCGTTATTATCAAAGCCCAACTGGACAATTTTCCGGATACACTCAACTTTATACTGGACAGCGGCAGCAGCGGTATTTCGCTGGACTCCACGACCGTCGATTATTTTAAGCTCAAGCCGCAAGCCTCGGACCGTACCATTCGCGGGATTGCCGGAATCAAGAAAGTCGGGTTTCTGTACAACAGGAGTCTGCGTTTCCCGGGGTTGGTCGTTGACAGCCTCAATTTTCACGTTAATGACTATTCCTCGCTAAGTAGCGTTTATGGCGAAAAGGTAGATGGCATCATCGGCTATTCTTTACTCATCCGCTACATTGTGAAGCTTGATTATGATAGTCTTCAAATGGATATCTGCAGTAAAGGCTCCCTTCGTTATCCGCGTGGCGGCTTCCTGATCAAGCCGATCCTCAATACCTTACCCGTGCAAACCGCCCGGGTCAAAGACGAATACACGTATACTTCCCGGTTTTTACATGATATAGGGGCGGGGGTTTGCTTAATGCTGTCGCAGGATTTTGTGGATGACAGTAATCTCCTTCACCGCAAAAGAAAACTTTATCCAAAGGAAGGGGAGGGTATCGGAGGAAAAGTGAGCATGCACCTGACGGTCGTGAAGGAATTGAAATTCGGTCCATATAAATTCCGGAACATCCCCACATATATATTCCAGGATGAATTTAATGTCACCTCTTACCCGTTTCTCGGCGGCCTGATCGGTAATGATATCTTTCGCAGGTTCAACGTGGTGTTCAATTATGCAAAAAGGGATATACACCTGTTGCCCAATTCCCATTACCGTGACCCCTTCGATTATTCATATTCCGGTATAGAGCTTTATTATATAGACAACAAGATCTATATCGGAGATGTGGCCGAAAGCTCTCCGGCCTGGATTGCCGGCATCAGGGAAGGTGACCAGGTCCTCGGGATCAATAATAATCTCTCCCAGAATTTCTCTCAATACAAGATCGCGCTCCAGTCCACCGGGGAAAGGATCAGAATGTTGCTGAGCCGCGAAGGGGCGCTGTTACAGAAAGAATTCAAGGTGAAAAGTATTTATTGAGAGAAGACCGGAAACTTTCCGGCGATAAAATGATTTTCGATTTGCATGAACCGGCCGGCCTGTCCCTCACCTGCGGTCTTCTCCCAACATTCCTCTACTTTTGTTGTTTAACTCAATACTATGATTCATTTCGAAAAATTTACTCTGAATAATGGCTTGAGGGTAATCGTGCACCAGGATATTTCCACGCCAATGGCGGTGATGAATGTGATGTATGATATCGGAGCCCGCGACGAAGATCCCGCTAAGACAGGTTTTGCGCATTTATTCGAACACCTGATGTTTGGCGGTTCTGTGAATATTCCCAGCTATGATGAACCGCTCCAGATGGCCGGCGGCGAAAACAATGCTTATACCACGAACGATCTAACCAACTACTACATACAATTGCCGGCCGAAAACCTCGAAACAGCTTTCTGGCTGGAAAGCGACCGTATGCTTTCCCTCGCATTTGGTGAGAAAAGCCTGGATGTGCAGCGGAAAGTGGTCTGTGAAGAATTCAAAGAGCATTATCTCACAAAACCTTATGGCGATGTATGGCATAAAATGCGGGAACTCGCCTATACCACGCATCCGTACCGCTGGATGACCATCGGAAAAGAGCTTTCCCATATAGAAAATGCAAAACTGGAAGATGTGAAAGCATTCTTCTTCAAATACTACCGCCCCGTAAATGCGATCCTTGTTGTGGCAGGAAACGTTACCACTGAAAAAGTAAAAGAACTTGCGGAAAAATGGTTTGGAGACATTCCCGCAGGAGAAAAATATCAGCGGAACCTGCCGGTAGAGCCGGAGCAGACCGCTCCACGCAGGCTGGAAGTGAAAGCGAAAGTGCCGGTTGATGCTTTCTACAAATGCTGGCATATCCCTGCCAGGATGGACAAACGTTACCATGCGATCGACCTGCTGAGCGATATCCTTGGCGGCGGCGCATCATCCAGATTACATCAGATCCTCGTGAAAGAGAAAAAAATGTTCAGCAATATCGATTGCCATCATTCCGGAAGCTCAGATGCCGGCCTTCTTACCATCGAAGGCAAACTGGTAAAAGGAGTTAAGATCGAAGATGCCGAAAGAGCGGTGGAAGATATCCTGAAACAATTACAGGACGAACCCGTTCAGGACATCGAGCTTGAAAAAGTGAAAAATAAAACAGAAAGCATGATGGCTTTTGAAGATATGAGCGTGATGAACCGGGCGAACAGTCTTGCCTATTACGAATTGCTTGGCAATGCGGATCTGATGAACACAGAGCTGGACCTGTATGCAAAAGTGACATCACAGGAGATCACTGCGGAAAGCAAAGCGATCTTCAGACCAGAGAACAGCAATACGCTATATTATCTCGCAGAGAATTAATTTCAGAGAACAAAGAGCCGTTGTGTGTCTTCATGAACACAACGCATGTTGCACTCACCTCAAAGACTTACCAGATTAAAATGTTAAACAGAAATATCGCGCCTCCCATTGTTGACGCAGTCAACTTTAACTTACAATTGAAGCCCTATCAGAAGTTCACACTTAAAAATGGTGTGGAAGTTTATTCGGTACATGCGGGAGCAGAAGAAGTAATGGCAATTGAATGGGTTTTTCGCGCAGGTAATGCGTATGAAGACCAAAACCTTATCGCAGCCACGGCAAATTTTTTATTGAAGAACGGAACCAGTACAAAGACCGCATTTCAGATCAATGAGCATTTTGATTATTATGGCTCGTATCTGAACAGGGCCTGTTATAACGAAACCGCAACGCTTTCTCTTCACACGCTTACACGCCACCTGGAGCAACTGCTTCCATCGGTTCGTGAATTACTCACCGATGCTACACTTCCGCAGGAAGAGCTTGACATTTACCGGCAGAATATGAAGCAGCGGCTTAAAGTGAGTCTCAAGAAAGCAGATTTTGTTGCGGGCCGCCTGATCGATGTTTATCTCTTTGGTGAAAAACATCCATACGGAAAATATTCATCAGCAGAAGATTTTGATGCGTTGCAACAGGAACAGGTGAAAGCGTTCTATAAAAAATATTATCAGCAAGGCAAACTGATCATCTTTGTATCAGGCCGCCTGCCCGCGAACCTGGAAGAGCTGCTGAATAAATACTTCGGCGACCTGCCGGGTGGAGAAGTGCCTCAGCTGGAAATCCCCCCAACGCCTGCGTCGGAAAAGAAGTACCGTATAACTAATGATGCCGATGGCGTACAGGGGTCTATCCGTCTTGCGAGACAGTTTCCTAATCGTCATCACCCCGACTTCCTGAAAGTACAGGTGCTGAACACTTTATTCGGAGGGTTCTTTGGTTCAAGACTAATGGAGAATATCAGGGAAGACAAAGGGTATACTTACGGTATTCACAGCTATCTTCAAAATCACGTCTCTCAATCTGCGTGGATGGTTTCCACAGAAGCAGGACGCGATGTATCTGAAGCAACGATCGAAGAGATCCACAGCGAAATGAAGCTTCTCCGCGAAGAACCTGTAGATGATGAAGAGCTGTTGCTGGTCCGCAATTATATGATGGGAAGCATTCTCGGGGATCTTGACGGCCCGTTCCAGATCATGGCGCGCTGGAAGAATATCATTCTGAATAATCTGGATGAACAATATTTCTACAACTCTATCAATGCGATCAAAACAGTTACCGCAGAAGAGCTGCAGGCCCTCGCACAGAAGTATCTGAATCCCGAAGAGTTTTATGAATTGGTAGTGGTTTAGAAAAGTTAAAAGTCAACAGTAAAAGAATCTTACCGGAGATAACCTCAACGGTGTAGCGTTTTTTACTGTTGACTTTTTACTTTCTCTTACATCGTTGGCGCCTGCAGATCATCGATCACCTTCAGCTGTTTTTTTAACTTCTTCCCTGGTGTGAGCCTTTTCGCCAAAGCGAGCCGGAAGCTTCCGATGCTGATCAGGTATTGGTCGTTGGATGATTTTCCTTTAAGATTTGTACTGCTATTGATCCAGGCGAGATTGAAGGTCCAGTTATCACTGTTATATCCCGCTACGATCCTGACCATCAGGTTAGGAGAAATGGATGTGCGTGTTTCCGACTCTTTTCCTTTGAATTCTCTAACAAAAGAAATATCTCCGGTTGCCGTAATACTTCCTGTTACAAAGTAATTTTCCTTATGTACATGCGTGTATGCATAACCAATGCCGGGACCGAATTCGGTAAACCTTATGCGATCAATGTCGTGCTGACGATAGAACGAATCAAGATGGTTGGGGATCAAAGCGCTGTCACCTTTGATCACTCCGGTATATGCTTCACCGCCTATGAGCAATGACCCTGCAGATTTTCGCTGCCATTCATTTTGCAGGAATGCCGCGCGATACGAAAATCGTTCGCCGTTCAACAGGCGATAAACCGAAGCCCCGATCATGTTCACCCGGACGTCGGGCCGGACATAAAAAGAGTCGGGCCTCAGTGAGGCAGAACCTCTGGGCGTAGCATGATATCCCTTATAGAACTGACCATACAGGTCGATCAACCAATCGGTAGCGTAGATATGGGATTGCAGATCGAGGTATTTGCTTCGGCCTGTTTCCTTACTATCGCGGCTAAGGAACGGAATGGGGAAACCTACATTGAGGGTGAGAATCCCATAAGTGGCACCCACACCCATTGTCACGGGTGTATTTGGCCGATAACGCATCGGTTTCAAACGATCCTTTCCTTCCAGCGACAGGGAAGTGTATTTTTTTGACAGGTAAACCCTGCCGGTGATCTGCTTGGGATATTTTTTATAATACGTGCTGTCATATTCCGGGGCGGGAAGTTTTTGCCCGGAAGCTGAACCGAATGCAAAAAGCAGCAGGGCAACAGCAAAACCAGGTCGGTACAACCGGGTAGAACGAGTTTGTGTGGCTAACATGCTCAAAGTAAATTAAAATTAATGCCAATGTGGGTTTTGGGGGAATGTTTTTGAAGGAGAGATGATGGTCAGCGGCCATCTTGCGTTGGCGATTGATTTCTCCCCGGACGCACGTAATCCCCAAAATCCCCGTTAAATTCGCATATGACCTTCGATCGCAAACACCTCTCCAACGAACAGCTTGTTCATTTTTATCGCAGCATTCTTTATCCCCGGATGATAGAGGAAAAGATGCTGATCCTGTTAAGGCAGGGCAAGATCTCCAAATGGTTTAGTGGTATTGGCCAGGAAGCGATCGCCGTAGGCTCGACGCTTGCCCTGCAACCGGACGAATGGATCATGCCGTTGCACCGGAACCTCGGCGTATTCACGACCCGTGAAATGCCGCTGCACAAATTGTTTCATCAATGGCAGGGAATGCAGGAGGGTTATAGTAAAGGACGGGAAAGGAGTTTTCACTTCGGCAGCCGCGACCACCATATTTGTGGCATGATTTCCCACCTGGGGCCTCAACTTGCGATTGCTGACGGCGTATCTCTGGCAAACAAGCTTGCGGGCGAAGCGAAAGTTTCTCTTGCATTTTCCGGAGAAGGCGGAACAAGCGAAGGTGATTTTCACGAAGCACTGAATGTAGCTGCAGTATGGGATCTTCCCGTGATCTTTCTGATTGAGAACAATGGCTATGGTTTGAGTACTCCCACTTCCGAACAATTCCGTTGCATCAGTCTCGTGGATAAGGCTAAAGGGTACGGAATGGATGGCGTGCAGGTAGATGGCAACAATCTTCTTGCAGTCTATGATACGATCGCCGGCGTGCGTGATTACTGTATAAAACATCAGAAGCCGTTTCTTATTGAAGCGATCACTTTCCGCATGCGCGGACATGAGGAAGCAAGCGGCACCAAATACGTTCCGCAGAACCTGTTTGATTTGTGGGAACAAAAAGACCCTGTAAAAAATTATGAAGATTATCTCCTGTCTGCAAGGGTCTTGTCAACAGAAGATATCAACTCGATAAAAACTGAGTTGAAAGAACTGATAGAATCCGAATTGCAGAAAGGATTTGATACATTACCAGTCATCGTAGATGAGGAGCTGGAGCTGAATGATGTTTATGCAGAGAAGGGTTCGTCCGCGGAGGTCACCGTTATTGATAATTCCGTTTCCCCGTATGAAGGAACTTCTGTTCATCGTGAACTAAGGCTTATTGATGCGATCAAAGAAGGCTTGCAGCAGAGCATGCAGCAACATTCCAATCTTTTACTGTTGGGCCAGGATATTGCTGAATACGGCGGTGCCTTCAAGATCACGGAGGGATTTGTGGAGGAGTTTGGTAAGCAGCGCGTACGTAATACGCCATTGTGTGAAAGCGCGATCGTGGGAGCCGCATTGGGCCTTAGCCTTAAAGGGTATAAGAGTATGATGGAAATGCAGTTTGCGGATTTTGTGACTGTTGGATTCAACCAGATAATAAACAACCTCGCGAAGATCCACTATCGATGGGGGCAAAATGCGGATGTAGTGATCAGGATGCCGTCTGGCGGAGGAGTTGGAGCCGGTCCGTTCCATTCGCAGAGCAATGAGGCATGGTTCACGCATACTCCCGGATTGAAAGTCGTTTATCCGTCAAATCCGCTTGATGCGAAAGGGTTGCTGATCGCCGCGATCAATGATCCCAATCCCGTGATGTTCTTTGAGCACAAGGCTCTTTACCGGAGCGTGTCTGGCGATGTGCCGGAGGAATACTACGAGATCGAGATCGGCAAAGCCCGTCGTGTACGAACAGGAAATGAGATCAGTATAATAACTTATGGAAGCGGTGTGCACTGGGCAGAAGAGTTCGCGAATAGTCATCGCGAGATCTCAATCGACATTCTTGATCTGCGAACCTTGCTGCCACTGGACTATCACGCTATCCGCGAAGCTGTGAGCCGTACGGGCCGCGTGCTGGTGTTGCATGAAGATACCCTGACCGGCGGTATCGGTGGAGAAATTGCCGCCTGGATCGGCGAACATTGTTTTGATAAGCTGGATGCACCCGTCATGAGATGCGGCTCTCTCGATACACCGATCCCCTTCAATATAGAACTGGAAAAGAAGTTTATGGCAAAAGCGAGATTGGAGGAGATGATAGTAAAATTGAAGGAGTACTAGGCGGGGCAGGGTAAGAGCGTATAATTCGAAGTTTTTGGATCCTTGTTCGCGCAACCCTAAACAGTTGAACCATTAAACTTTTACATCATCCGTCCCGCATTATCCCTATATTGCGGTTACCACCTCGTATGAAGAAACTAATCTGGGCTCTAAGCCTGCTTTTTGCAGGGCTGTCTGCCTGTACGCAATCGTCCCGTACTGACAGTCTGGGAAAACTGATCGATCAAGCCAGGGATGAAGCCGGTAAGGCAAAGCTGCTGATCCTTCGCAGCCGGTCTTATGCCGCACCGCAGACCCCGCTGGCCTTAGCAGATGCACAACAGGCGCTGGCCATCTATCAACAGGAAAAAGACGAGAAAGGACAGGTTGATGCATATGTTCAACTATCCGGACTTTACAGCCGTCAGAACAAATATCTTCTCGCATTATCGGTCGACTCTATCTCCTATTCACTTTCTGAAAAAAATAATTACAAACAGGGGCTTGCGTTTTCAAGCAGTAATATGGGCAGGAATCTCCAGCAGATCGGGCGATTCAAAGAGGCGCATGATCTGCTGACAAAAAGCCTTCTTCTCTTTAAAGAAACAGGTCAGGAGCGGGAGACCGCTGAAGTCTATAATCGTCTTGGAATTATCAGCCGGAGGCTTTCTGACTTCAGTGCATCACTACAGCATTATGATAATGGGATTGCTGTTGCCAGAAAATACGATCTCGGACCATCGCTGGCAAACCTGCTAATGAATAAGGCCAATACCCTGAATGAATCAGCAAAATATGATGAGGCAATTGATCTTCACCTGCAGAGTATCCGCATAAAGGACAGGCTGAAAGACAACCGAAGCCTGGTACAATCATACAACAATCTTGCAAACGTTTACAACACTACCGGTCAGTTTGAAGAGGCATTACACTACTATCGCCTGGCCGCAACCATGAGCGAGAAAACCGGAAACAAAACTTCACTGGCACTTGCATTCAGTAATATGGCGATCGCATCCGCCAGGATCAAACGATTGGATTCTATCGAGTATTTCTATCAGCGATCCCTTTCTCTTTTTCTTGAAACGAATGATAAGCCGGGCACTGCGATGGTGCGTAACAATCTCGGCAATTATTATCATGAGACGGGCAAATATGATCAGGCACTCGAAGAACTACGGAAAGCACTGGAGATGCGAAAAGGAACAGGGAGCATATATGATATAGCGTCAACTACTAATACAATAGGGGTTGTATTGAGAAAACTGAAACGTTATGAAGAGGCCGAGCAACACCTTGTGAAGTCGCTCAATATGGTACGCAATGATGGTTCAGCACTGCAGCAGACCATATACCGGGCTCTCGGAGATCATTACCAGGAAACAGGAGATTTCGAAAAGGCAGCGGCTTACCAGGCAAAATATATCAGCATCAGCGACACATTACTTACCGAAGGAGAGACGGTCAATATGGTAAAGGCGCAATCGAAATACGAGATCGAGAAGAAAGAAAATCAGCTCGCATTGGCAAAAGCATCTGAGGAGCTGAATGCTGTGCGTCTTGCTAACCGCAACCGAACGATCGCGCTGATGATCGGACTGGCTTTATTACTGTTTGCCGGAATGCTGCTCTATTTCCGCAGTTATCAATTGAAAAAGAGAGCGGCGCTAGCCCTTACACAAAAGAATGAAAAAATTGAAACCCTGGTGAAAGAGCTGCATCACCGGGTTAAAAATAACCTGCAGGTAGTTTCCGGGCTACTGTCATTACAGTCAAACAGAACGGAGGATGAATCCGCCCGCGCAGCGATGCAGGAAGGAAGAAGCCGGATCAATGCGATGGCGCTGATCCATCAGAAGCTCTACACAGAAACAGATCTTGCCGCCGTCGATATCAAAGACTACCTGGAAAATTTATCAGGCTCGCTCGCAGGAAGCTTCGGGTATAAGACCGGCAGTATCCAGACCGAGGTGAGATTGAAGGACCCGAATATCGATATTGATCTGGCGATGCCAATAGGCCTGATCGTAAACGAGTTGGTGACCAATGCCTTCAAACATGCTTTTGCGGGGATCAGGGATCCGGCAATCACGATCCGTCTGCAGCAGCTGCAGGAGAAAAAACTTGAATTGCAGGTGATGGACAATGGAAAAGGAATGGGTGAAGAAAAACCAACTTCCTTCGGCATGAAACTGGTTCAGACCCTGGTAAGACAAATGAATGGCCAGCTATCGGTCCGTTCAAATCCCGGTACCGCATACACTATCGAAATCAGCACCACATGAGCAGGAAAGAGAACACAAATATTCTGATAGTAGAAGACGAATTGATCACGGCCGAAAGCATTGTTGAGTTGCTGGAGGATGAAGACTTCAAGGTGATCGGGGTGGCAAGAGATGCCGCTACTGCATTACTGCTATGCAGCCAGGCTGATGCTTTGCCGCAGGTGGTGATCTGCGATATTCATATCAAGGGAGATACCAGCGGAATTGAACTGGCTGGCCAGCTCAAGAAAATGCACGGGTGCGAGATCATTTTCTTAACAGCCTATTCCGATGCAAAAACATTACAGGCAGCGTTTTCAACTGATCCTGTGATGTATGTGGTAAAGCCATATTCCGATGCGCAGTTACTGGTAGCGATCCAGATGGCGTTCCATAAACTATTCCGACAGGAAAATGAAGTTTTGCCCGGGCTTGAACTGACAGAACGTGAAAGAGAAGTGGCGCTTCTGGTAGCGAAAGGACTTTCTTCAAAACAAATTGCGAATAAGTTGGGAATCAGTTTGGAGACGGTGAAGACCCACAGGAGGCGAATGCTGCAGAAGAATAATATCAGCAGTTTCCCGCATTTGATCTACTTGTTAAATAATGATAAGTAGTGATCGTCACAAAGTGGCGGACGCAACGAGATACACTATTTACAGACTGTTCCGTCGCATCCGCCTGTTCCTTTTAGGCAAGTATTAAATAAAGACTGCCGGACCCCGGAGCTACCTCGCGGCATCCTTCTTTTTCATTGGTCCGTACAAGCTTTTTCCAGCCCTGGCTCCCGTGTGTTGTTCATGGTCAACGGTCATTACGCCATTGACCAATACGTAATGAAAGCCTTTTGAATAAGCATGAGGCTTTTCAAAGGTTGATACATCCTTTACGGTCTTTTCATCAAACACAACAATGTCAGCGGCAAACCCTTCACGAAGCAGCCCCCGGTCCTGCAGTTGAAATTTCTGAGCAGGTAGCGAAGTCATCCTGCGGATCGCTTCTTCGAGAGAAATTACTTTCTCTTCCCGAACATATTTTGCCAGGACACGTGCATTCGTTCCATATCCTCTCGGATGCGGCATGCCCGCATTTAATACGCGGATCGTTGCATCGCTGGCAAACATATTGAACGGATATTGCATGATACGCTTTACATCTTCCTCGCCCATACCGTGAAAGACAGCACTCGCTCCTCCATTGATCATGATCTCCATTACGGTCTCGGTTTCTGTCTTTGCATTATGCTTACGGCCGTTCATCAGATTGATCTGTTCAATGCTTTTGCCGTTAAAACTTGTGTCTGACTGATAGTACGCAACTACAGCATAACTGAAATGCTTGAGCTTTCTTTTCTTTAAACGTTCCAGCATAGATCGGGTGACGTACCTGCGGACTTCAGGACGTTGCAATCTTGCTTTGATCGAATCCTGGCCATCGGCAAGGATCTCTTCGGGGATCAGCGTGCTTATAGATGTGCTGCTTGCAGTATAGGGGTACTGATCGATCGTCACTTCAATCCCTTCACGTCTTGCCGCTTCTATCATGGCAACAGTTTCCCGGCTTCTGCCCCAGTTCTGCTGACCGCTTAGCTTGAAATGTGAGATCTCAACAGGGATATTGGCGCCGCGGCCAATTGCAAGCGCCTCTTCGATCGCCTGCGTAACGCTATCGCCTTCATCACGCATGTGCGTTGCATATAAGCCGTCATAGTTTGCGGCAATTTTAGCCAGGGATATGATCTCCGGGGTTTTGGTATAAGTACCGGGAATGTATATCAGGCCGGTCGATAAGCCCAGTGCGCCATCCTGCATGGCTTTTTCCATCAGCTGTTCCATCTGTCGCATCTCGGTTGAAGAGGCATCACGATTTGCACGGCCCAACACCTGTTTGCGGATATCATTGTGGCCGGCAAGTGTGGCAACATTGATCGACAGTTTTAAGGAGTCTATCCATTTCAGGTACCGGGCTACATCAATATTGGAGCTGCCGCAGTTTCCCGTGATGCAGGTAGTAACACCATCCAGGATGAAGCTTGTCGCTTTGGGATCTTTGTCTTCATCACCTTCTAGATGCGTATGTACGTCGATAAAACCGGGCGCGACGATCAGGCCTTTTGCATCAATCGTTTTCTTTCCTTTAAATGAAATGTTACGGCCAATAGCCACGATCTTACCGTCACTGACCGCTACGCTGCCATAATACCAGTTATTACCTGATCCGTCAATGACCTTCCCATTTTCTATGAGTATATCACAGGTGTTATTTTGCGCAAATGCCTGAAGAGAGATCAGGCAGCAGAGGGTGAAAAGGCGTTTCATAAATGGAAGGTAATAACAAATGCGGCAATCTGCTGTGTTTAACTAAAGGCGATGACCGATGGCTGATGGCCGATGGCCGAGCTCCGCGTTTTGATACAGGCTAATAGAAAAGAAGCTGTAACTGTATTTTCAGCCATCGCTCATCAGCCATCGCTCATCGGCCATCGGCCATCGGTCATTGGCCATCGGTCATCGGCCATCGGTCATCGGCCATCGGCCATCGGTCATCGCTCATCGCTCATCGGCCATCGGCCATCGCTCATCGGCCATCTGATTATTGACAAAAGAAAAACAGATTACATAGATGCTTTGCTGTAAAAAGCCTTCAATGTAATCTGTTTGGTTCCGCTTCTTTGCGGGGGAAGGTTTAACATGGACGTGCCACTGCTGCGACACTAATCACTTACTTCCGTTGTTGTAACACTCTTTACATTTCCCAAGTCGTCTTTCCTGACAACAGTTGTTGTTCTGCGTCTTGAGCCGCCGCCGCTGAACAGTCCGATTAGTATCACCAATACGACGCCGCCAACCACCCATTTCCAGTTTCGTTCAAACCAGTTGCCGATCTGGGCCTCGTTCACTTCGATCGCTTTCTCCTGAGCAAAAAGAAAAGTCTGTATTGCGAATAACAGCAAACCGGTAAATATAACACGGATGCTACGCATAATAGTTGAATGTTTCATATCGTGCAAATTGGTTAATACCTCCATTCCGCCAATTCTTGCGCCAATGCTGCCGGAACGTCGAAAGCCAGTGCCTTGCAAACACATGCAAGACACTGGCTTTCATTTTTATATACGTGCAATACGGCACGTATAAATTTTTTAGTGTGTAAGGATAGATGGTATCGTGTGGTGTATTCTACACAGAACGCCCGGAAACGTTACTCGTCTTTGGAGCTTTTTTCGCCCACAAACCAATCCTCTTTATTGCGGAACAGCACATTGAACGTTGTAAGCGAGCCATAGCAACGTGTTACGTACTGTTGCATGCCCACTTTATCCTCGTCAGAGAGCTTTTTATTACTATTGATGTTTTGCTCGAGAACCCGCAACCTGTCACGCAGCATCACCACTTTGTGAAAGAAATCCTCTACCGGAATTTCTTTTCCTTTCAGATTCTTGTCTGCAGGCTGGAGGATCAGCGTACCTCCGGTCCATCTGTCCCCCAGAGGAACCGGCTCTGTGATCCCTCCCCATAGACGAAGGATCTTAAGCAATGAACGCTCCGTTTCGGAATGGGTTTCGACTTCCACACTAAGATTCTCAGGGATGATCTCGTCCAGTTTTGGGTCCGTTTTATCGATCTCTTTTATTCCATGATTGATAAAAGAAATAAGATAGGTGGCATACCTGATCCCTACGATCACACCCGGACCGAACTGTGTATGCTGCAGACGTGTGCCTATTCCCAGCACTAACTGATTTTCCTCCATCTGGATAAGAGTTTAAAAAGAGTTAAAGAGTAAAGTGGTTTATTATTGAGAATTAAAGATAAAAAGAGTAATGTACTTTTTCTGGCCTCTTCTTCTTATTAACCTCTCCTGACAGCGTAGAGGAGACCGTCTTTTTTTGAGATGAACCAGATCCTGTCCTCATCTATTACAACCTGGTGAGGTTCCCAGTTGGATAGATCGAGTTGGGTTTCGAGTTTTTTAGCTTTATGATTGTAGGAGATGACGTGATTGTTCAGGAGAAGCCAGATCTTTTCATCGTTTGTTTCAATGATGGATTTGATGGCGTATTCGTCGAATTCTTTGTCCTTAAACCAGGCGTCTAACCTGATGGAGGCTTTTTCGCGCAGCTTGTTTCCGAGGATGATCAGTTTATCATTTTGAAGGAAAAAAGTATGACTCGTACTATTGCGGGTGATTGCGTCGTTTGCCATCAGGCGTTCGGCTTTCTTTCCGGAGACGGGGATCCCGTCGTGCGTGAGTAGGTCGAAGGTTTTTACGCATTTAAGTTCTGATGGAAATGAGACGGTTGAGTCTTCACATTGGGGATCGATCAAGCGGCCTTCATAATCCAGCTCCAGCCAGTTGTCGCCTTCTGCGTTGGCGATGATTTTTCCAGACTGATAATATGGCTTTTGGGAAATTCCATGAGCGATGAACCGCTCCCAGATCAGGCTGTCAGCCCGAAGGTCATAAGCAAAAACGCACCCGCCTTTAGAGATGCCGGTGCTGTACAGAACCCCGTTACGGATCATCGGTGTCGTCCACATTTCAAAGCTGGTCGTTTTCTTTAACGTGCCATCGCTCCGGCTAAGAACCCTTATATACGTGTTCCGGTTTTCATTCCCGTTTACCCAGATAGAATTGTCAACAAAAAAAGGCGGGATATTTGATTTGCGGTTGATCGAAGTCTCCCAGGCAAGCGTCCCGTCTTTGCGGTAAGCATAAAGCTTGAAATCATTGGCGTTGAATAATACCAGGTCGGCATTGATCGCAACGGAGGAATAAAAGCTATTCATATCCTCTTTACTGAATGTTTGCGCCGAAGTAAAAACAATTTCCTGGGAAAATACAGGCAATACAAATAGCAGCGACAGGCTAACAAAAAGATGCTTCATAAGCGGCAATTAAGGCTGAACCTTAAACGCGTTTGACTATCTTTTATTGGGATAGATCACTCCATCCTCCTCTTCTTCTACTTTATAAAATGGTAAAGGCGGCAGGCCGCGGCGATATCGTTCGTAAGAGTCTTTGATATATTTCTGGAAATCGTATTCACCAAGCATCACGGTGAACTCGTATGGAGGGCGGTAAAGGTTCATGAATTTCACGATGCCTGATGAATCCAGCCCGGTGAGCCTTCTTACCAGCGCTTTGCTGAAACGGTGGTCAACGTACCTGTCCTGTTCCTGCTGGATAAGTCTTCGCTGGAAGGAAGCCATTTGCCGTTTCTTCTTGAAGTTAAAGATCTCAATGATCGATTCGAGATCGAAGCCAGCCGCAACAGGCGTTCCCGTATAAGCGGGTCGCGATCCGATCTTGAGCCCCGGCTTCTCATAATTGAACACCTTTGCATAATCTTCCCTGTTCTGGATCGAATCCTGCCGGTAATTGCGTTGCCGGATCTTTACTTCCTTCATCACCGTAATACTTAACTGAATGGAAATATCAAACGCATGCGGGGAAGTTATTTTCAATACAGGGAACTTTACCGTCGGCTTATTGAGATAGCTGAACCATATAGAATCCCTTTCATTCACCTCGATCTCATAATCGCCATTTGAAT
Source organism: Terrimonas ginsenosidimutans (assembly GCF_022012415.1). Taxonomy (GTDB): domain Bacteria; phylum Bacteroidota; class Bacteroidia; order Chitinophagales; family Chitinophagaceae; genus Terrimonas_A; species Terrimonas_A ginsenosidimutans. The sequence continues at coordinate 306,374 of NZ_JAKLTR010000001.1, read as the reverse complement.
TGGTGACAGCGCCTTTCCCGGAAGTTGACAATACCGAAACCGAAGGCACGGCATAGGTTTTTGTGCTGTCATACACCGTTCCCCTGATCTTGTATTGCGCACTGACGTGCGAAACACTGATCAAAATAAAAGCAAGACATGTTCCGGTGAAAAGTAAAAATCTATTCAAACAAAGCGATTAAGGGTCCACAAGTAACGAAACAAAACGCTAAAAAAACGCTAAACGCGAATTAAACGCAAATGGCCGCTAATGAGCGCGAATAGAGTTTTATCGCCGGGAAATTATCCCAGGTCGGCTGTAAGCACTTTCTTATACCGGAAAAACTTTATTCGCGCCCATTAGCGGCCATTTGTGTTCATTCGCGCAGCGCCTGATAGACCAGGACTTTGAATTTTGCGTGTATCTCTGAATGCGAATTAGGGTATTGATTCAGGAAAAGCTGGGCAACCAATTTTTGTTTTGGATCTATCCAGTAGGTGGAGCTGAACATGCCGCCCCATTCGAAAGAGCCGGGAGAAAGGGGTGAATAGGCAACGCTTCTGTCTGTGTACACCGTGAAGCCAAGCCCCATGTCAGTATCAGGAGAGGTGAATTTGTCGAATTGTTTTGCCGCCATCATACGGATCGAGAAGGGGCTAAGGATGCGTTTTCCATTATATTCTCCGCCATTTACCAGCATTTGCATGAAAATGGCATAGTCGAGAGCTGTTGAAGAGAGTCCGCCGCCACCTGAGTAATAAGTGCCTGGCTCTGCGGGATAGTTCACCCGGACAGGGCCACTAAGGTTCAATGCTTCTTCTTTGACGGATTTAACCAGGTGGTTCTCATCTTCTGCAGTCAGTTTTACCAGGCGGCTGGTTTTTTCTTTAGGTAGATAGAAATATGTGTCATTCATACCGAGTGGTTCGAAGATCTGTTTTTTGAAGAATTGGTCGAGAGATTGACCGCTTACCACTTCCACCACGTAGCCAAGAATATCCGTATTCAGCCCGTACGTCCATTTTTCCCCTGGCTGGTGTAAAAGGGGTAAACTACCCAGTTTTTTGATCTTTTCGCCCAAAATCATCCCATTTTCAACCCCAATTCCACCCCAAATGCCATTTTTCGCATAAATCGATCTCGCCTCTTTTGAGCCGATCTGCGCGTAACCAACACCGGAAGAATGGGTAAGCAGGTCGCGAAGGGTAACGGACCTTTTGGCCGGAACCGTTGTATAGGAAGAATCGGCGGCGTTGAATTTATCCAGGACCTGGGGTTTAGCGAAAGAGGGAATGTATTTCTCAACCGGGTCGTCCAGCAGCAGTTTGCCTTCTTCGTAAAGCATCATAATAGCTACTGTCGTGACCGCTTTGGTTTGTGAAGCGATGCGAAAAATGGCGTCTTTCTGCATAGGTGCTTTCGTGTCGAGACTGCTGACGCCGGCTGCTTTATAATAAATGATCTTACCGTCTTTGACGATGATGGCGGTGCCGCCGCTGATCCATTTGTTATCTATATAGGTTTTGAAAAGCTGGTCGATGCGTTTCAGTCTTTCAGAAGAGGCGCCGGCAGTTTCCGGAGCGGCTTCTTTTAACTGGGCGAAGCTGGCTGCTGTAATGAGCAGGGCAAGAAGTGTCAGGAGAGATTTCATATGCGTAATGGTATTATGAACCAAGATACTGAAATCTGGACGGCTGGCGTATTAAGGAACGCGGCGACGCAACGATACGCGGAGGACGCAACGAAATACAATACATTCTTTGGCTGTTTTCGCCGTGTCCGCCGCGTATCGTGGTCCGCCGCGTTCCTTACCTGTCCGCCGAAGTTTTAGCTCAGGAGGACGCCGGTCGACCCAAAACCTCTTCCACTACCCTCGGAAAATGCTGGTGCTCGAGTGCATGCACCTTCGCAGCTACTGTTTCTGCCGTATCTGCGGAAGTAACTTCACAGGTTGCCTGAAAAATGATATCGCCATGGTCATAATGCTCATCCACAAAATGGATCGTGATGCCGCTTTCCTTCTCTCCGGCTGCAACAACTGCCGCATGCACAAACTGCCCATACATGCCTTTTCCACCATATTTTGGCAATAAAGCGGGGTGAATATTGATAATTTGACGTGGAAATGCAGAAATCAGCGCATCCGGGATCTTCCATAAAAAGCCCGCGAGAACGATCAGGTCGATCTTTTTTTCTTTCAAGACCGGCACATAAGCGTCTCCCCGGAAGAATGGTTCTTTTTCTATCATCAGTACCGGGATGCCTTCTTTCTCCGCGATATTCAATACGCCGGCACCTGGTTTATTGCAGGCGATGACGGCGACCTCCACTTCTTTATTCCCTTTAAAATGGTCGATGATCTTTTGTGCATTGGAGCCGGCGCCGGAGGCGAAAATCGCAATCTTTTTCACTTTACTATTTTGATTATCAATGGTTGGTTGTGGCTTTCCCAGTCCCAGCCGCTGTCCCATTTTAGCGAGATATTTCGTAAAGAACCGGAATTGCCCGAACGGGATGCTGATCAGGAGAACGGCCAGCGGCCAAATGATAGTTACGATTACTACATATACAACGACCCAAAGCCATTGTGGCGAGATATCGAACAGGTTCATCAGTTTCCGGCCGGTATAGCCGGTGAGGCTGCCGCCGATGGCGAAGGTGCAAAGGATCAGACCGACCTGAGCGGCGCTGACTTTCCATTTCTGTTGCAGGCGGTTAAACATATAAAAGTAGGCGCGAAAGTAAACTAAAAGGGGGAATCGGGTGATTGCTTTCCGGAACCGGATTTGTCCCCGATGAGACCGGTATCTCGTCGTTCATCCTCCATTAATTGTGGATAAGCTGTAAATCATGACAGCGGATGAGGCTGATCATCCTTGAATTGGCATAAAAGGAACGCGACGGGCGCGGCGACACGCAGCGAACGCGGCGAAATACAGAGAAGGAAATATTGTATTTCGCCGCGTTCGCTGCGTGTCGCTGTGGTTCGCCGCGCTCCTTCCACGTCGTGAAATTGTAAAACGTCCGTCATCCATTTGTCTGTTAACAACCGTTAGAACTTGTTGACGATTTTATGACAATCGATTTTGACCCAATAAAGAAAATTGTCATAAATCCGCTGAAATGCAGGCTGGTAGCGGGTTAAAATTTTTTTAAAATGGATTGTTATTTATAACCGCTGTAGCTTATTTTTGCAGCCGGTTAGAGCTATTTATCCACATTTTTCAGATTAATTGCGTCTATGATTCCTTGTAAACCAACGGCCACAAAACTCAAACTGTTTATACTCTCGTTTGTAGTTGTTTTCGCGTTCAAGAGTGTTTCGGCCCAGGATGGTAAGGCACTATTCCAAGCTAAGTGTCAAAGTTGTCACAATATCTTCAAGGACTTGACCGGCCCGGCGCTGGGAGGCCTGGAGGAAAGGCATAAATGGGCTGATCACAATGAGCTTAAAGCCTGGATCAATAATCCCGGTGGATACATGGCTAAAGACGCTTACACGCAAGGCCTGAAAGCTAAGTATGGCTCTGTGATGACATCTTTCCCTGATGTTACCCTTCCAGAAGTTACTGCTATCGTTGATTACATCAACAAGACATATGCCGCTGGCCCAGGTGGTCCAAAAGGCCCGGGCGATGACACAGTAAGTTCCAACGCTCCAGACAAATCACAGAACGCAGTTATCTTCGGTGTTATCTCTCTGATCCTTGCCATCATCGCGCTTGTGCTGATGCAGGTGAACAGCAACCTGAAAAAAATGTCTGATGATGCAGAAGGCATTGACAGACCAGAGCCGGTTGCTTTCTATCGCAATAAAGTTTACATCGCAATGTTTGCCATCGTATTCTTTATCATCGGCGGTTACTTCACTACAAAAGGAATGATCGGTCTGCAGCGCCAGACAAACTATCACCCTGAACAACCAATCTTCTTCTCTCATAAAGTACACGCAGGCATTAACCAGATCAACTGCTTATACTGCCACGGTAATGCATGGGAAAGCAAATCTGCCGCAATTCCTTCGACGAATGTGTGTATGAACTGTCACAAAGCGATCCAGTCTTACGAAAAAGGACCTGAATTGTTTGATGGTGAAACCAAGATCGACGGAACTGCAGAGATCGCTAAACTCTACAAATACGCCGGTTTCGATCCTAAGAATGCAGCAGCATGGGATCCTTCCAAAGCGAAACCGATCGAATGGAATAAAGTACACAACCTGCCTGACCACGTATTCTTCAGTCACGCTCAGCACGTAAAAGCTGGTAACGTACAATGTCAGACCTGCCACGGCGAAGTAACATCAATGAACACTATCCAGCAGTTCTCTGAACTGAGCATGGGTTGGTGCGTTAACTGTCACCGTCAAACAAAAGTGCAGTTCAACTATGACAGCACCAGCGGCAACAAGTTCTACAGCATTTACGAGAAATTCCATAACGATATCAAGAGCGGTAAAATGGATAGTGTGACGGTGAAAGATATTGGTGGATTGGAGTGTCAGAAGTGTCACTATTAATAGTCTTCTGATCGAGGAGATCCCGGGTCGGAGCCCGGGACGATATTGAAAAGTCTCTGTAATAAATTTCAACAAAACAGCCGGCTTACCCCAAAGGCAAACACCGGCTGCTAACTCAGATAAATATGAGCCAAAACAAGTACTGGCAGAATTTCGGACAGGTCACAGACCCGGAAAAATTTCAGAAGCAAGTGCAGGATGAATTCAAAGAGGAACTCCCTTTTGAGGACATTGATGGCAAATTGGTTGATGCCAAAGCGCCACGCCGTGACTTTCTGAAATACCTGGGCTTCAGCACAGCAGCTGCCACACTGGCTGCCAGCTGTAAAGTTCCTGTTCGTAAAGCCATTCCTTTCGCTAACAAACCCGAGAATATCATTCCGGGTGAAGCTAAGTACTACGCGACCACTTATATCCAGGATGGGGACGTGATCCCTGTTGTGGCTAAAGTTCGTGATGGCCGCCCGATCAAGATCGAAGGAAATACACTGTCTCCCTATACAAAAGGTGGTACTACCGCACGTGCACAGGCATCCGTGCTGGATCTGTATGACATGTTCCGGATTACTCACCCGAAAAGGAAAGCAGGCGACAAGTTTGAAGAAACCACGTATGAATTTGTAGACAAAGCGATTGCTGAAGGTCTTGCAGGCGCTTCAGGTGTTGTTTTGCTGACAAGCACGGTTGTTTCCCCTTCTACCAAACAGATCATCACTGAATTTCTCGCTAAATATCCCGGCAGCCGCCACGTAACAGCGGATGCTGTTTCTTACAGCGGTATGCTACTCGCGAATGAAGCAAGCGGTTTCGGCAGAAACCTTCCAACTTACAACTTTGGCGCTGCTAAAGTGATCGTGAGCCTGGACGCTGACTTCCTCGGTAACTGGATGAACCCGGTTGAGAACGGTCTCGGTTACGGTAAAGGAAGAAAGATCGACGAGAAGAACCCTACAATGAGCAAACACTTCCAGTTTGAAGGTTACCTCAGCACAACCGGCGCAAATGCCGATGAGCGTTTCACTCACCGTCCTTCTGAAACCGGTGTCGTTGCGCAGGCGATCCTCGCTGGTCTCGACGGTTCTGTTGCTGCTCCTTCTATCGCTGACGCGAAACTGAAAGCTGGTATCGCGAAAGTGGTCAATGCGCTGAAAGCAAACAACGGTTCTTCACTGGTTGTTTCTGGAAGCAATGATGTAAATGTTCAGATCCTCGTAAATGCGATCAATAACGCGGTTGGCGCTTATGGAACGACCGTTTCATGGGCTACTACATCCAACTACCGCGCTGGTATCGATAAAGACCTGGTTGACCTTATCGCACAGATGGAAGCTGGTCAGGTTGGCGCACTCCTCGTTTACGGTGCAAACCCTGCTTACCACTACCATGATGCGGACAAGTTCAAAGCAGCACTGAAAAAAGTGAAACTCTCTGTTTCTTTCGGAGAGAAAATGGACGAAACAACTGAGCTCTGCCAGTACATCGTTCCAACACATAACTACCTCGAAAGCTGGGGTGATGCTGCACCAAAGAACAATTTGGTAAGCTTCCTGCAGCCTACGATCTATCCGCTGTTCAAAACACGCCCTTATCAGACATCCCTGTTGAAATGGGCTGGTAACAATACTGACTACGAAACATATTTCCGTAACTACTGGTCTGCACAACTCGGTTCTGAAGCGGCTTTCGAAAAAGCGCTGCAGGATGGTGTGCTTGAACTGATGACAACCCTGTCCATCGGCACTTACAATGGAGGTGGTGTCGGAAACGGTATTGCTGGTATCGCTTCCGCGAAAAAACCAGCCGGTAAATATGAAGTAGTTCTCTATCAAAAAGTTTCTATCGGTACAGGTACTGGCGCTTACAACCCATGGTTGCAGGAGCTGCCTGACCCGATCTCTAAAGCTACATGGGGTAACTACGCGCTGATCTCTATGAGCATGGCGAAAGAAATGCTCGGTATTGATCTCGCAAACAAAGACAACGAAAGAGCGAATAACAACTACGAATACTATCCTGATAAACCGGTGATCAAAATTGCGGTGGCAGGAAAAAAAGAAATTGAACTTCCGATCCTGGTGATCCCGGGTATGAATGCTAACACGATCGCGATCGCTGTTGGTTATGGAAGAAATGAAGCACTGGGTAAAACAGCTGCTGGTGTAGGCCAGGGTGTTTATCACCTGGGTAGCTTTAACGGATCTACTTTCTCTTATGTTGCAGGTGCTGAGATCACCGATGCAAAACGTAAAGAAAAGATCGCTCAGATGCAGATCCACAACTCATACGAAGGACGTGTGGAAGTTGTAAGGGAAACAACCCTTGCTTCTTTTATCAAGGATCCGAATGAGATCACTGATTTCCGCCAGGATCTGCTTGACAAATATGCAAAAGCGAACAATGACTTCCGCAAGGACGCAACATTGTACGGTGTGCATGATATGCCAGGTCTGAAATGGGGAATGAACATTGATATGAATGCCTGCTATGGCTGCGGTGCCTGCGTGGTAGCCTGCCATACAGAAAACAACGTGCCTGTTGTGGGTAAAAGCGAAGTACTTCGCTTCCATGATATGCACTGGCTTCGTATCGACCGTTATTTCGTAAGCGATGAGAATAATCCTGATGATCTGAAAGGCGTGGTATTCCAGCCGATGATGTGTCAGCATTGCGATAACGCTCCTTGCGAAAACGTTTGCCCGGTTGCGGCAACCAACCACAGTGCAGAAGGTATCAACCAAATGGCTTATAACCGTTGTATCGGTACAAGATATTGCGCTAACAACTGTCCATTCAAAGTACGTCGCTTTAACTGGTCTGATTACACAGGAGCTGACAGCTTCCCGAATAACCAGGATCAGCAGATCGTTGGTAAACTCGATCCTGTTGTTCACCAGATGAATGATGAACTGACAAGAATGGTGTTGAACCCAGATGTAACTGTTCGTTCAAGAGGTGTGATGGAAAAATGTAGCTTCTGTATTCAACGTACACAGGCTGCCAAGCTGAATGCGAAGAAAGAAGGACGTCCGTTGCAGGATGGCGAAGCGAAAACCGCTTGTCAGCAGGCTTGTGCCGGTGACGCGATCATCTTCGGTAACGTAAATGATCATAACAGCCAGATCTCACTGGTGCGCAAAGAGAATCCTAAGCGTATGTACCAGGTGCTTGAACAGATCCACGTACTGCCTAACGTGACTTACCTCTCTAAAGTGAGAAACACGGAAGAGATCCTTCACAGAGGCGGGCACGGTGCTGCAGCGGAAGGTCATGGCGAAGATAGTGCGCCGGCAAACGATGGACACGGAAAAGCGGAAGGTCATGGTGAAGCAGTTCCTTCAGCTCAGCCTAAGGAAGCGGAAGCACATCATTAAGAGGCTAAAGCAGTAGAACGAGGTTAACAATATTGAGATGAACTGCCTGCTGAAGAAGTGGGCAGGGATTCTCGGAGTTGTAAGATCTTCTGAACAGATAGAATGGCGGATTTGCAAGCACAGGCTTGCATTGAGTGGGGATAGGGGTCGCTGAGAGAGGGCGATTTAAGGAATAGAACAATAGGATAGAAGAAAAGTTTGACAACATAAAAATAAAAAGCTGGCCTCCGCGAAGGGCAAAGCTAAAAGCGATTTAATATGTCATTACTCAGATACGAATCACAGGTCAGACCGCCGATTGTAGATGGATCTAAAGATTATCATCAGGTAACGGAGGATATTTGCGCTCCGGTGGAAGCCAAGCCGACCAAAGCATGGTGGATTGGTTTTATCATCTCAGTTGCCTTGTTGTTATTTGGTGTTGTTTCCATCGTCGTTGAGGTAATTTATGGTACAGGTCAGTGGAACCTGAACAAGACGATCGGTTGGGGATGGGATATCACCAACTTCGTATGGTGGGTAGGTATTGGTCACGCGGGTACGCTGATCTCTGCGATCCTTCTGCTGTTCCGTCAGGGTTGGAGAACAGGTGTGAACCGTGCGGCGGAAGCGATGACGATCTTCGCGGTAATGTGTGCGGGTCAGTTCCCGATCTGGCACATGGGTCGTGTTTGGGATGCCTTCTTCGTACTGCCTTATCCTAACACACGCGGACCGCTCTGGGTAAACTTCAACTCTCCACTTCTCTGGGACGTATTCGCGATCTCTACATACTTCACTGTTTCATTGTTGTTCTGGTACTCTGGTCTGTTGCCTGATCTGGCTACACTTCGTGACCGTGCAAAACTGAAATGGAGAAAGATGTTCTATGGTCTGGCAGCGTTCGGTTGGACTGGTTCTACAAAGCACTGGCAGAGACATGAGGCACTTTCACTTGTACTTGCCGGTTTGAGTACACCACTCGTACTTTCTGTACACACGATCGTATCATTTGACTTCGCCACTTCAGTGATCCCGGGATGGCACACGACCATCTTCCCTCCGTACTTCGTTGCGGGTGCGGTATTCTCTGGCTTCGCGATGGTACAAACGCTTCTGCTGATCACACGTAAAGTTCTTGGACTTAAAGACTATATCACAATCGAGCATATCGAGGTAATGAACAAGGTTATCGTGTTGACGGGTTCTATCGTAGGTATCGCATACCTCACGGAGCTCTTCATGGCTTGGTACTCACACGTAGGTTATGAGTGGTTTGCGTTCAAAGAGAACCGTGTTAACCTGAGCAGCCCTTATGGATGGAGCTACTGGATCATGATGGGTTGTAACGTACTTTCTCCACAGGTATTCTGGTCTAAGAAACTCCGCCGCAACCTGCTGCTGACGTTCTTCATGAGTATCCTGGTGAACATCGGTATGTGGTTCGAACGTTTTGTGATCATCGTTACTTCTCTTTACCGTGACTACCTGCCTTCTTCCTGGAGTACTTACTATACTCCGACAATCTGGGAGATCGGGTTCTACATGGGTACCTTCGGATTGTTCTTTGTTTGTTACTTCCTCTTCTCGAAATTCTTCCCGGTTATCGCGATCGCTGAGATCAAGCATATCCTGAAGAAGAACGGAGACAACTGGAAAGAAGGATACAACAAAGAAGAAGGACAGAACTATGATGAGTTTGCGCATGACAATGTTCATCACGACGATCATCACTAGTGAAGTAAAAGTCAAAAGTAAAAATTGAAAAAAGAGCGTTTTTACTTGCGACATCAAAAAGAAATAAAAGAAAAAAATAACCCCGCCTGACTGGAGAGTTAGGACTCAAAATCTAAGCGGGGTAACTTTTGAATTAATACTTATGGGAGTTAAAAAATTCGTGGTAGGCAACTTTTATGACGAGAACGTACTTTTTCCAGCAGTGAAAAAGGTTCGCCGTGCCGGTTATAAGATCCATGACGTATTCACACCATTCCCTATCCATGGTCTGGATAAGGCAATGGGCCTGAAGGATACCAGTTTGCACGTGGCAGGGTTCATTTACGGTATTACCGGAACGACTACTGCGGTAAGCTTTATCACATGGGCGCTGACGATCGACTGGCAGGTAAACTTCGGTGGTAAACCGTTCTTCTCTTTGCCAGCGTGGATTCCTATCACATTTGAGCTGACGGTACTGTTTGCGGCGGTGGGCATGGTACTTACATTCTGCTGGCTGTGTCAACTGGCTCCTTTCATCAAGAAAGACCACTTCAATCCCCGTTCAACTGATGACACATTTGTAATGGCGATCGAGTGCACCGACAAAACAAATGAAGCTGACGCAGTAGCATTCCTGAATAGCGTTGGTGCAACGGAAGTGTCTGTACAATACCGCGAAACCGGTTGGTGGCTTGGCCGCTACGATCAGGATACGGTTAAGTACGGTAAGAAGATCGAAGCAGCGTAGACGAGAAGAGTTTAAAAGTTTAATAGTTGAAAAGTTTAAAGTTTTCCAGACATCAAGGCCAACTTTTAAACTATTAAACCTTGAAACTTTTAAACAAAACGAGAATCAGAGTATAACAATCATATTAGCCACTGGCTAAAACGGAAATAACATATAGGATGAAAAAATTCTTGATCATAGGTGGATGTGTAGCGGTTACAGTACTTGCTGTGAGCTGTAGCGACCGTAATCCCGGACGCGCGTATATGCCAGATATGACTTACAGCAGAGCGTATGAAACATATGCTCCTGTACAGGACAGGCTGAATGCGTCTGGTGCAGAAAGCGAGCCTTCATTTCATGGCGGTCCGGTTCCGGGAACTGTGGCACGTGGTGAATTGACTGGTTATAAGCTGCTGAAGGATACAGCAGGTGCTTACGCAACGTCTGCCGCGCTGGTAAATCCTGTAACAGATGTTGATCAGAAAGAAGCTGAAAGACTTTACCTGATCAATTGCGGGATCTGTCACGGCGCCAAGCTTGATGGTCAGGGACCACTCTGGAAAGATGGTAATGGCCCTTATCCAGTTGCTCCGAAAAACCTGATGGGTGATGATATGAAGGGAACTTCTATCGGTACTATCTATCACGTAGCTACTTATGGAAAGGGGCAAATGGGAAGCTATGCTTCTCAGCTTACTACCAAACAACGCTGGATGGTGGCGGCTTATATCAAAGCAAAACAAGGTGGAGGAAGCGCAGCAGCCACTGCGAAATCTGATTCAACAGGAGCAAAAGCTCCACAAACTGCAGCAGCAGACACTACCGCTAAAGCAGCAACTAAGTAAGATCACTGATTGAAAGAATTTTATAAAAGAACACTGATGGCAAACAGGGAAAATTTTGTAGCGCCTAAGAGATATAATACTATAGCAATCGCATTGATCGCTATCGGTATCCTGTCTACGATTACTTTGTATATCACTGCGGGATCAAAAGATGATCCGCACCAGCAGGCAAGGTTCTGGGGCAGTTTATTACAGAACAGCGTATACTTCCTGCTGGTTGTGAACGCGGCTATGTTCTTCATCTGTGCTACGACACTGGCCTGGGGTGGCTGGCAAATGGCTTTCCGCCGCGTGCCGGAAGCAATTTCTGCCTGCGTGCCCGTAGTTGGTGTGATCGCAGGTGCGATCCTCCTGTCCATCTGCTTCAGCAGCAATCATGAGATCTACCACTGGACAGATTCAGCTCACGTAGCTCACGATCCAACACTCGACCATAAGAAAGGATTTTTGAATAAAGGGTTCTTTGCAACAGTGACTGTGCTGACAATCGTTCTCTGGTCACTCCTCGGCTGGAAAATGAGAAAACTTTCACGCAGCCTGGATGAAAACCCGATCCCAACTGTTGAAGGAAGAAAGAAATACATGTGGAACAATACAATCTGGGCGGCTTTGTTCATGATCGTGTTTGCACTGACTGTCATGTCTTCTATTCCATGGTTGTGGCTGATGAGTATCGATGCACACTGGTATAGCACCATGTACAGCTGGTATACATTCGCCAGCACATTTGTTGCGGGTATGGCATTGATCGCGCTGTTTGTTGTGTTCCTGAAGAACAACGGTTATCTCGAGCATACAAATACAGAGCACCTGCATGATATCGGTAAATTCATGTTTGCGTTCTCGATCTTCTGGACGTATCTCTGGTTCTCTCAATTTATGTTGATCTGGTACGCTAACATTCCTGAAGAAACTGTATACTTCAAACCAAGGGCTCAGGGCGAATTCAGCGGGGTATTCTGGTTAATGTTCATCATCAACTTTATCGCTCCGATCCTGATCCTGATGAGCCGTGATTCAAAAAGAAACTATGCAGTTATTTCGATCATGGCGGTATTGATCCTGTTTGGTCACTGGCTGGATTTCTTCCAGATGGTGTTCCCAAGCCCGATGACTGATCCTAAAACTGGTGTAACACATGTTCCGAATATTCTTTATGACCTGGGTATCGCGTTAGGCTTTGTTGGTGTCATCATGTTTGCAACCGGCCGTGCGCTTTCAAAAGCACCACTTGTTGCGAAGAACCACCCATTCATGAAGGAGAGCCTGATACACCATACGTAAAAAGTTTAAAAGTTTTAATGTTTAAAAGTTTCAATGTTCAACCTGAGACAGACCAGCTATAACTTTTAAACTATTAAACCTTTAAACTCTTAAACTTGAATTTGAACAATAACTTTTGAACGATAGAATATGCAAACTTTTTTCATTGTAGCGATTTTGGCATTGGGCTTCCTGGTTACGTTTCAGATAGCCAAGGCCAGTGAATATGTAGCTGTGCTGCGTGGGGAAGAGAAGACCAGGAAACAGACAAATAAGATCAATGCCTTTATGCTGCTTGCATTCCTGGTGTTCGGTTTGATCGGTGTGTTTTATTGCAATGCAACATTGAAAGGAAAGATCCTCGGAGAAGCTGCGTCTGATCATGGAAAGAATATTGACATGATGCTGTACATCACGCTTGCGCTTACAGGGGTTGTGTTCTTCATTACTCAGATCGCATTATTCTGGTTCTCATTCAAATACCAGGAAAAAGAAAACCGTAAGGCATTTTATTTCCCGCATAACAATAAGCTGGAGCTGATCTGGACAGTTATTCCTGCAATCACGCTGACGATCCTCGTGGGTTTTGGTATCTTCTACTGGTTCAAGATCACAGGGGAAGCTCCGAAAGACGCGATGGTGGTAGAGGTAACAGGCAGCCAGTTCAAATGGGAGTTCCGCTATCCGGGTAAAGACAATATTCTCGGAAAAAAATATTTCAAACAAATCAGTGACGCGAATAACAATCCTTTAGGCCAAATTTGGGATGATCCTGCAAACCATGATGATATCTATGTTGCCGGCGAACCCCTTCACCTTATAGTGAACAAGCCAGTTAAAATGGTGATCGGTGCGAAGGATGTAATTCACGATGTGGGTCTGGTTCACTTCCGTATGAAAATGGACGCTGTGCCCGGTATGCCAACCACCATGTGGTTCACGCCGACAAAGACCAGCAAGCAGATGAAAGAAGAAACGAACAACCCGAACTTTGTATACGAGATCTCCTGCGATCAGATGTGTGGTAAAGGTCACTGGAGTATGCGTGGTGAGATCGTTGTAGAAACTCAGGCAGAATATGACGCATGGATGGCAACCAAGAAACCGAAATACTGGGCTGCTTTCCCTGATAAAGACCCATCAGCAAAACAACCGGCAGCGGCGCCAGTAGCGGACACAACAAAACCAGAACCGGTAGCTATGCTGGCGAAGTAAAAATTAAAAAGTAAAAATTCCCCGCTCTCGAAAGAGAGTTTCATTCAGGCGATAAGCGGGGTTAATTTTTAATTTTGATATTAAATTGATTCATTCCCGCTCCAGGGCGGACCCAAATAAAAGATTATGAGCGAAGCATTGCACGTACATCACGACACAGCGGTAGGCCACGATGTTCATCACGATGATCATGGTCATCACCATCAATCCTTTATTTCAAAATATATCTTCTCGATGGACCACAAGACCATCGGTAAGCAGTTTTTGATCACAGGTATTGTGTGGGCGATCATCGGCGGTCTCTTTTCTGTACTGTTCCGTTTACAACTCGGTTTTCCCGGCCAGTCTTTCCCTATCCTCGAAACATTTTTCGGGCATTGGGCAAAAGGAGGTACGATCCAGCCTGAGTTCTACTATGCGTTGGTGACGATGCACGGTACGGTACTCGTGTTCTTCGTATTGACAGCAGGTTTGTCCGGTACGTTCTCAAACTTCCTTATTCCGCTGCAGATCGGAGCAAGGGATATGGCGTCTCCGCTGATGAATATGCTTTCTTACTGGTTCTTCTTCATGGCGAGTATCATCATGATCTCTTCCCTGTTCATTCAAACAGGTCCCGCATCTGGAGGTTGGACGATGTATCCTCCACTCAGTGCGCTCGGTCAGGCAAGTGATGGTTCTAAACTTGGTGCGGATCTCTGGCTGATCAGTATGGCGCTCTTTATCGTGTCTCAGCTGCTCGCCGGTCTTAACTATATTTCTACGATCCTGAACATGCGTACAAAAGGCATGAGTATGACGCGTATGCCGCTCACGATCTGGGCGCTGTTCTTTACCGCTGTACTGGGTGTACTTTCTTTCCCTGTACTTCTTTCAGGCGCGGTGTTGCTATTGTTCGACCGTAACCTGGGCACCAGCTTCTTCCTGAGTGACATCGTGGTGAATGGCCAGATCCTCCCGAATGAAGGTGGTAGCGCGATCCTGTTCCAGCATTTATTCTGGTTCCTCGGTCACCCTGAAGTATATATCATCCTTCTGCCGGCGATGGGAATGTGTTCTGAAGTATTATCTGTTAACAGCCGCAAACCGATCTTCGGTTATATGGCGATGCTTGGTTCCATGTTTGCGATCGCGATCCTCGCGTTCCTGGTATGGGCTCACCACATGTTCGTAACAGGTTTGAATCCGTTCCTTGGTTCGGTATTCGTACTCCTTACGCTCCTGATCGCGGTTCCTTCAGCAATTAAAGTATTTAACTGGTTAACGACACTGTGGAGAGGTAATATCCGCTTCACACCTGCGATGCTCTTCGCCATCGGTTTCGTTAGCTTGTTCATCTCTGGTGGTTTGACCGGTATCTTCCTCGGAAACTCAACCATCGATATTCACCTGCACGATACCATGTTCGTAATTGCGCACTTCCACATTGTAATGGGTGTTGCATCTATGTTCGGTATGTTCGCGGGTATCTATCACTGGTTCCCGAAGATGTTCGGCCGCTATCTGAACAATACACTGGCTTATTTCCACTTCTGGGTAACGATTATCGGTGCTTACCTGATCTTCTGGCCTATGCACTACGAAGGTCTTGCAGGTATGCCACGCCGTTACTTGGATAAGAGCATCTGGGTTTCTTTCAACCAGTTTGGAAGCCTCGACCAGATGATCACGATCGTAACAGTAATTGTATTCGCTGTTCAGCTGATGTTCGTATTCAACTTCTTCTACTCTATTTTCAAAGGAAGAAAAGTTACCAGTACGAATCCATGGGGCGCTACAACACTTGAGTGGACGACTCCGATCCTGCCTGGTCACGGTAACTGGACCGGCGAGATCCCTGAAGTACACCGCTGGCCTTATGATTATGGTAAAGACGGAAGAGAGTTTATTCCGCAGACTGAGCCGATAGGGGCGAATGAAAGCAAGCATTGATAAATTAAAAATTAAAAAGTAAAAATTAACCCCGCTTTCAATTGGGGAACCTTTCAACAGTTAAGCGGGGTAATTTTGACTTTTTACTTTTTACTTGTAAAGCGAAGCGAATGAATAAGGTTAGGGATTATTTGCAGTTAGTTAAGCTTTCGCTCAGTATAATGGTGGTATTCAGCAGTGTGATGAGTTTTGTGCTGACGCCGGGTTTTGAGAGGTATGAGACAAAGTGGGTTTGGGTGTTATTGCTCTTTGCAGGTGGGATGTTGGTGACGGGAAGTGCCAATGCCATTAACCAGGTTGTGGAAAGAGACACAGATGCTATGATGAAGAGGACGGGAAAGCGTCCGATCGCATCAGGCAGAATGAGTCCGCAGGAAGGATGGGCTTTTGCCATTATCACCGGCGCGCTTGGGGTGTTCATCCTTGGCTATTTCTTCAATTTGTTATCGGCAGGTCTGGCGGCTTTCAGTTTGTTCCTTTATGCATTCATCTACACGCCGATGAAGAAAGTAAGTTCAATGGCGGTATTGATGGGAGCTGTTCCGGGAGCGCTGCCCTGTTTGATCGGTTGGACTGCTGGTGAAGACCAGTTGTCAACAGGTGGCTGGGTTCTGTTTGCCTTGCAATTTCTCTGGCAGTTTCCCCATTTCTGGGCAATTGCCTGGATCGCACATACGGATTACAGCACTGCAGGTTTCAAATTGTTACCTGCTGATAAAGGGCCAACGAAGTTCACCGCATTACAGACAGTGATCTATTCATTGCTGTTGTTTCCAATAACAGTAATGCCGTACTTCACCGGGATGACGACTTACGAGGGAACGACAGGATTGATCAGCGTGGTCCTGATAGTACTGGCAAATATTTTTATGCTGATGCGTTGCATTACGCTTTACGTAAAAATGGATGTCAGCTCAGCAAGAAAAGTGATGTTTGGAAGTTATCTCTATCTGCCGGTTGTGTTGCTGGCGCTGTTAATGAGCAAAAGCTAAGTAAAAAGTCAAAAGTAAAATTCAAAATATCAGGTTTTGCGAAACGAAATGTCTCTCCTGGCTGCATTTTTTACTTTTTAATTTTGACTTTTGAATTCGAAAAACAGACTATAACAATTTAAGATAATCAGTGTGATGGAGACAGTAGCGATGAATCAGATAGAAAAGAAAAAATTACATCCGCACAAGTTTACCTTGTGGGTGGCAATAGCCAGCATATTGATGATGTTTGCTGGTTTGACCAGTGCTTTTATTGTAAAAAGCAACCTGGTTGGCTGGAAGGATATCGAGATCCCGGGGATCTTCTGGGTGTCGACTGGTGTGATCCTGGTTAGCAGTCTCACCATTCAAATGGCACTGAGATCATTCCGTCAACGCGAGATGAGCCAGTACCGTCTACTGATGGGGATCACTTTTGTGCTGGGAACGCTCTTTGTTATTTTACAGTGGATCGGCTTTAACAAGCTGTGGGACCAGGGAATCCAGTTCAGTGGTTCTGCGGGTGCCGGACAGTTCCTTTACGTGATATTTGGCGCACACGCATTGCACGTGATCGGCGGGATTGTTGCGCTGGCGATAATGTTTGTGAAAGCGTTCTTTGGGAAGATCAAATTATACAGTGCAGTACCTGTTGAGGTGATGTCAACCTACTGGCACTTTGTAGATATTTTGTGGCTTTACCTGCTGGTGTTTTTTTTGATCATCGGCTAGGCGAAGTAAAAATTAACCCCGCTTTCGAATTGCGGAGGCTTTCAGCAGTTAAGCGGGGTGACTTTTTAAGTTTAATTGAATAAGGTTTTTTAAATAGAAATAACTGACATGGCGACAACAGCTACGCAGCAGACAAAATGGTGGAGTGGAGGAAAAAGTCCCTTCAACATCGAATACGGTAAGTTGATGATGTGGTACTTCCTGATGAGTGATGCGTTCACCTTCGGTGCTTTCCTGATCTCTTACGGTTCGATCCGCTTCAGCCAAAACTTCTGGCCCGATCCTAACGTGGTGTTCAACGCCTTTCCTGGCGCCGGACATGCGAATCTGCCGCTGGCATTCGTGAGCGTTATGACCTTTATCCTGATCATCAGCTCCGTAACAATGGTGCTGGCAGTACATGCAGGTCATAACAACGATAAAAAGGCTGTTATCAAGTGGCTCGGCTGGACCATCGTTGGTGGTATCGCGTTCCTTTCCTGCCAGGCATGGGAGTGGCATCACCTGATCACCGGCACACATGCTACGTTGATCGACGGGCAGATCCAGTGGGTTGGTCAAACTACAACAGTTAACCCATGGGGTAACCTGGTGGATGCCGAGACCCTTACTGCAGCGCTGAAAAATTCAACTGTTCAATCTATCGCTCAGGTTGTACATGAGCAACATGGTAATACAATGTCTCATGAGCAACTGCTGGGCTTGCCAAAAGATCAGCTGTTGAACATGGTCAACACCGCGGAATTACACATCCGTGAGAAAGGACCAGTTGCATTCGGTGGCTACTTCTACGGCATCACTGGTTTCCACGGATTCCACGTATTGTCAGGTGTAGTGATCAATATCGTCATGCTGCTGATGGCTAAAAATGATGTTTTTGCTAAAAGAGGCCACTACCTGATGATTGAGAAAGCTGGACTGTACTGGCACTTCGTAGACCTGGTTTGGGTATTTGTATTCTTGTGCTTCTACCTTATCTAAGTAAAAATTAAAAAGTAAAAATTCAAAATATCAGACTGTACGAAGTGAAGCGTCTGATTCGATTCGAGTTTTTTACTTTTTACTTTTGAATTTTTAATTCGAATTAAAGTAACTATCAATAAAAGAATTTCGATGGAACATCAATCAGCATCACCCGAAGTAACGTTCACGCACCATACATCGGATGCGGACTTCAGAAAGAAGGTAATCAGAACGACTGTAATTCTTTCTGTGATCACTGTGATCGAATTGATCATTGGCCTGATCATCTATAATATCCACAAGGGACCTGAACCAAGTGCATTTTTAGTACTTGCATTCAAGGGTGTCGTTTGTATCCTGACAATTGCAAAGGCTTACTACATCGTAGCGGTGTTTATGCACCTCGGTGATGAGATCCGCAACATGATCATGACGATCGTTGTGCCACTGTTGTTGTTCATTTGGTTTATTGCGGCATTTATTTATGATGGTAATTCGTACAAGAACCTGAGAAACGACTATGATAAGCACTTTAAGGAAAGCACTATGCCGAAAGGTCATCATAAGGCTGAAGAACATAAAGTAGAGGAGCCAAAGCCAGGAAAGCAATAATAACGGAACTAATTTACAGGAAGAGCATCAATCGAAAGATTGGTGCTTTTTTTATCCCCGGGAGGCTTCTTAAGCTATGCAGCTGCCGCCCGGCGGGCCGTTGCCAGCCAGCAGAACAGCCATGATCACGTCAATTAAATCCAATATCGTTTAGGTAAGAATTTTTCCGATAGTTCATTCGATGGCCGATGGCCGAAAATACATATACCTGCTAGTGTCAATACCCTATACCAATTAGCAGCAATAGCTTCCATCCAAATGCGACACTAGGCCATCGGCCATCAGTCATCGGCCATCGAGCCAGTGTAGGACGATCTCTTGACTGAACGACAGTGCAATTAAATCCGTTGCTTCTGTCCATCTAACCCTAAAATTGGGTAATTTTGCGCCCGCGGACCTCTGTGTGATGTTTGATCATTAAAACGAAGTGTTTTGAACAAGACTGCCCTCTACGCTATTCTTCTCGCGGCCTTTCTGCCGCTCGTCTGCTATTTCATTGTAAAAGGCTTTAGCGATTCTGCCATCCACATGCCCCGCCATTATTATCCTGATTCTGTGACCACCAAAACGGTGCGCGGAAAACAGGAAACTGATACCGTCTGGCATAAGCTCGCGGATTTTGCACTGGTGAATCAACTTGGGGACTCAGTGACCTGGGAGAAGCTTAGAGGTAAAGTGATCGTTGCCGATTTCTTTTTTACCCATTGCCCCACCATTTGCCCGCCAATGACCCGCAACATGAAATGGGTGCAGACCTCTATCACTAATGCCCAACGGGTAGGAGATAAGACCCCGGATTTTCTGCACTTCCTTTCTTTCAGCATAGACCCGGAGAGAGACTCCGTAAAGCAAATAAAGAAATGGGCTGACCGGTTCCAGATCAATCCGGAACAATGGTGGTTGCTGACCGGTGACCGGAAAGCGATCTACGATATGGCCATCAATGAAATGAAACTCGGCACTATTGATGGGCAGGGCATTGATACCAATTTTGTACATTCAGATTACTTTGTACTGATCGACTCAAATCGCCAGGTCCGTGGCTATTACCATGGGCTTGACAAAGCTGAACTTGCCCGTTTATCAAATGATATCATTTTCCTGAACATGGAAAAGGATCCGAAGCGTAAAAGCTTTCTGGCCGGCAAACTGGAGATCATCGGTGTTGCCTTTATAGCGGCGATCATCGGCGTAGGCTTACTGATATTCATCATCAAAAAAAGAAACAACAATGTTAGCACCAGCGTGGAAACGAAATGATAAAAAGGCGTCCTTCCTGATCATCACCTTTTCGCTGATCGTATTTATTGCGGTATCAGTTCTTTCCCGCGTACAGGTAAAGGTTGACCTCGGCTTTGATGTGCACATCTTCGCGAAAGCGAATGCCGTGATCAATTCCTTGGTATCGGTATTGCTTATCGTTGCGCTGATTGCTGTAAAAAGCAAACAATATCTGTTGCACAAAAATCTGATGATGACAGCGATGGTACTTTCTATCCTGTTTTTGGTTAGCTATATCTGTCACCATTTACTTGCAGGCGAATCCGTATATGGAGATGCAAATCATGATGGAGTAGCAGATGCAGCAGAAATAGCAGCAGTAGGCTCGTCAAGAACGATCTACAGGCTCATACTTTTCCCGCATATTGTATTGGCTGGCGTTATACTCCCTTTTATTCTTTACACGGCTTATCGTGCTCAGATCGGAGAGTGGCCGGGCCATCGAAAACTCGCCAGGATCACCTGGCCTATCTGGCTGTATGTAGCCGTTACAGGTGTGGTTATCTATTTTATGATCAGCCCTTATTATTGATAGAACGTGTGAGCTGCCGGAGTTATCCAGCGTGTTATCATTGAACTTGTTGCGAGTGGATGAATCTTCCAGGGTTCGAAGTTGTATTGTACTGGATCCAAATGAATGAGGAGTCCAAGCGGGGGTAACCGGCAGTGCCGGCCGCAGTTTGCCTGCGCTCTCCACTATTTGGACAGAATTCCCCGAATCCCGGCCCGGGGGCGAAGAGAATTTTCTTCTGCTCTTCTGTAATCAAATTAGTTAATGATTTTACTGAAGGGATCAAGATCGCTGAACATGACAGGCGGTTGCCAATCGAACATAACCGGACTGGTGCCCGGGGATCTTATTTATCCTCCAGTCAATATCAATTCTTTTATTATCATCTTTCTATTTATCCATCCGCTTTATTTTTCTTTGTTTCGAGTTTTCGAATAATATAAAATAGTGCCTCCGCTTATGGCGGACACCCCCACACCCCCCATCCGCCATAAGCGGAGGCTACTAAGTAAGATATCTCGTTGTAAATATCGCTCAGACACGAAGCGATTCCATGGGTAAAACACAAAACCTTGAGGGAAAATAACACGAAAAACAGGAGGGTTAGGCCGGTAAGAACTGAGTACAACTTGCCGCTCGAAACGCCCTCATCGTAATTGAAGTCAGGCGCTTTGGTCTGTGAAAAAACAGCATCGCCAGGCCGGAACTCAACCCTACGTTCTAACCCGTAATAAGAGAAGCATAGGATCAATACTTATCTGATCACCTGCGTGCCCGCACCTCACAAAGCGGGTGGCTTGAACGCGTGGTGCCGCTGCTTGCCGGTACAAGACTCTTCATTTCGTACAGGGGTACTACAACGCAACACCACCAATGATCTCTAACATTCTCCGAGCAGCGGTATCAACCAGTGTGCACCCTCCACCAGTTCAAGGAGTACGGAGTCAGAAGGCGCAAAAGTATTCTGCTACGGAATGATAACGCTGTTACAATGAGCGAATGAACAATTTATTGAGCAGGCGGGGCATTGATTTTCATGTCTTTAGAAATAGTTTAAACCAATACCAGCAACCTTTGTTTGAATTTTGTAAGGAATGATTTGATTGCCGTAAGGGAACCGTCCGTTCCCGTATTTATTTTTGTATCAATATTGTAACCCCGCCGTTAACTGTGGCTGATCATAAACCTTTTTATTATGCCCAAACCCGAAACAATTGAAGACTTTTATAAGCAGAAGTGTGAATGGTTGCCGGATAACCTGCAAAAAGATATAGGACACTTCAATGTATTCAAAGTGGAGGCAAACAAGAAGCAGCATACAGCACCTCCCAAATATGCAAGGCGCGACTTTTATAAAGTAAGTCTTGCACGCGGTGGTGGTATTCTGCATTATGCGGATAAGAGTATCGAAATCAGCGGGTCAACCCTGTTGTTCTTTAACCCATATGTTCCGTATACTTTCGAATCAATGTCTGAAGATTATCATGGTTACTTCTGCATCTTCAAGGATGCTTTTTTTGATGCAAATGTGCGCCGCAACTTCAATGAGCTGCCAATGTTCACGCCTGGTGGTAAACCCGCTTACGTGCTGGATGCGGAACAGGATAAAAAGGTAAGTGCAGTGTATGATAAAATGCTGGAAGAGATCAATTCAGATTATGCATATAAATTTGATCTGCTTCGCAATTATCTGATGGAGATCATTCATCACGCGATGAAGCTGCAACCAGCCGAAACCTTGTATCAGCACCCTAATGCTAACAGCCGAATCACCGCTGTATTTACGGATATGCTTGAGAGGCAATTCCCGATAGAGTCGCCTTCACAGCAATTCAAATTAAGGTCTGCGCGTGATTTCGCAGAAAGATTAGCGGTGCATGTAAATCACCTCAACCGGGCAATCAGGGAAACGACAGGCAAAACAACAACCGAACATATCGCTGAGCGGCTGGTAAGCGAAGCAAAAGCATTACTCAGGCATACGAACTGGAACATTTCCGAAATAGCTTACTGCCTTGGCTTTGAAGAGCCGGCCCATTTCAATAATTTTTTCAAGAAACAGACAACCTATACGCCTTCTTCTTTCAGGATTTAATGGCTAGTCGGCATTCTTGCTGAAGCGGACGCTGAAGTTCTCTTCTTCAAGATCCAGGATCGCGTTATATTTCCGGATCACCTCTTCATCTATTTCCTGTTTCCTGTTCAGCTGGTGAAGTAGCTCCCGTTGCGCAAGCACCACTTCGGCTATGATCTTACGGTATTCTTCGTCTGTGATCGGGCGATCAATAGAATGCTCGGCCAGTCGCCCCTCAAATAACCGGGCATTACCAGAATGTTTGAGCTTAATGCTTTGAAGAATTTCGTCTTTGTTTACGGCATCAGCATATTTCCCGTCGAGTACTTTCAGCGCGGCGACGGCTAGTTTTTTCTGAATAATAGATTCCTGCCTTTCCTTTGGTATTGTTTCGTCACGGTCTTCGACTTTGAGCCACTTGACCAAAGCAGGAAGTGTTAAACCCTGGAACACTAACGTCACAAGTATTACGATAAATGTAATGAACAGGATCAGGTTTCGCTGCGGAAATGCCTGTCCGTTCGTCAGATAAACCGGGATAGATAGCGCCGCAGCGAGTGAAACTACTCCTCGCATACCGGCCCAACCAAAGATCAACGGGCCGCGCCACCCTGGTCTGTTGTCCGCGGTGGTGATAAATCGGCTTATAACAACCGTGAACGCGGATGCGCCAAGTGTTGAGAGCAACCTTACGATGATCAATACTCCCGTAATGATCAATCCGTACTTGATCGCTTCTGAAAGACTGGTGTCGCCAAGCTCTGCAATGATCACCGGCAGCTCAAGACCGATCAGCATGAAGACGATACCATTCAATCCAAAACTAAGGGCCGACCAAACATTCTCCGTTCTTAAACGGCTTCGGTGATCAAAGATGCGGTGGCTCCTGATCGAAAGAAACAGCCCTCCGCTTACGACGGACAGCACACCGGAAAAGTGCATCTGCTCTGCCGCGATATACATTATATATGGAGCAATAAGTGTAAAAAGGGTATTGATATTTGCTGTTACGGGCAACCAACGATGGATCGCGTAAAAAACCATTGCGATCGCTATACCGGTGGCAATACCCATCACGATCACGACAAAAAAGCTAAAGACAGCATCTTTAAAAACAAACTCACCAGAATCAACAGCCGCCATCGCGAAACGGAAAACGATCAAACTCGCTGCATCATTCAACAGGCTTTCCCCTTCAATGATCGTTACAAGCCTGCGCGGCACTTTGATCTGCTTCATGATCGAAGTTGCGGAAACTGCATCCGGGGGTGAAATGATGCCACCCAGTAAAAAGCCTAATGCTAAAGTGAAACCGGGAATAAGACTGCTGGATACGAAGGCGATCACACAGGAAGTAAGAATGACGATCAGGAACGCAAAGCTCGAAATTACGCGGCGCCATTTCCAAAACTCTTTCCATGAAGTATGCCATGCAGCTTCATATAGAAGAGGAGGAAGAAAAATGACGAATATGAGATCCGGATCAATCTTTATTTCAGGCAACCACGGGAAAAAACTTAATGCAAGTCCGCCCAACACCAGCACGATCGGATAGGAAACTTTCAGCTTCTGCGCCAGCATGATCAGGAACAGAATGACCAGCAAAAGAATAATATAAATACTGAAAGTATCGTGCATGTTAAGGTTAGTTTGGATGAACTGAATAAAAATACAGCATTCTTCTTAATACTTTCCCGGGCCGCCCCCCTCTTCTTTTATAAAAAGCTGTTTGAATTTTGTAATCATTGGTTTGAAGTGTACAAGAGAAAACGCCCCTGATCGAAGTAACTTTGTTTGAACAAAAAATAATTGGCCATGGAAAAGATCTGGTTTGTTACAGGTGCGGGTCATGGTTTTGGGCTCGCGCTGGTAAAGCAATTACTGAAGCAGGGGCACAAAGTAGCGGCCGTTGCTGAAAATATTCAATCGCTGCGCAAAATGTCTAACGCAGGTAGTAAGAATCTACTGATGCTCGAAATAGCTCTTTGCGATGAAGATTCCGTTTCTCGCGCAGCTTATGATGCAGTCCGGCATTTTGGACGACTGGACATTGTCATCAATGCGGATAAAGAAGGAATCGCCGGAAATATTGAAGAACTTTCAGACGAAGAGATCCGTCATAACTTTGAGGTCAATATCTTTTCCGGACTAAATGTTGTGCGTGCTACATTGCCCTATTTGAAAGAGCAGCGGTCCGGACATATTTTCAATCTATCCTCTTTAGGCAGAATGAGTGGCGCTGGTCTTGGCATCTATCGTGCAACGGAACTGGCAATGATCGCAATCCTGGAATCTCTTGCTGTCGAAGTGCAATCTTTCGGAATTGATGTAACCATCATGACGCCAGGCAGCACTCCTTCAGACCTCAGCATGAGAACTATTCAAACAAGTGCGACACGCAGGATTGAGGATCATCAGTCTGCAATCAGGCAGATCCTTTCGTGCATGCAAAACTTCAGAACCGTTCCCGGTGGCGGAGCCGCCCCTCTCGAAGTCTCACATCCTCTTTTGCCTAATGTCCTTTTCGCTGTTTAAGCGCGTATTATGAAAAAGATAAATAAACAGTTTGCCCAAAAAAAACCTTTTATCTCTTTCACCTCTTTAAACTCTTGGCTAACTTTAAGGATTCTTCCTTTAAAATGTTAACCAATGGCAGGAACATTCTCTAAGATCAAAAGCACGTTCAATCTTCTTCGTAAAATTGATTTCAACCAGCTCAGCAAGCTTTCTGAAAAAGTAGATCTTCAGGAAGTGATGAACAGTTTTTCCAAATTGGACGATAACCAATTGAAAGCATTGATGAAGATGATGAAGGATGAGAAAAAAGAGAAAGTGCTTCCGCCTATTAATGGTGACTTTTATGAAATTCATCTCCGGTTGAATGAGGAAGACCGTGCGGTTCAATTGAAAGTGCGGGAGTTCATGGAGAGAGAGATCAAACCGATTGTAAATAATTATTGGCTGCATGACGAGTTCCCTCATGAAGTAATTCCAAAATTTGCAGAGCTTGGGCTCTGTGGCGTTACGTATAAAGGCTATGGTTGCCCGGGCAAATCGTTTCTTATGGAAGGCATTATCGCTATGGAGATGGCGAGGATCGATGCATCGATCGCTACGTTTTTTGGCGTGCAAAGTGGACTGTCAATGGGATCAATTTATATGTGCGGTTCGGAAGAACAGAAACAGGAATGGTTGCCAGGCATGCATGAGATGAAGATCATCGGGGCGTTTGGACTAACGGAGCCGGAGGTCGGTTCTGGCGCGGCGGGAGGCCTGACCACCACGGCAAAGAAAACGGCTGATGGATGGCTGCTGAACGGACAGAAAAAATGGATCGGCAATGCTACTTTTGCTGACGTTACTATTATCTGGGCACGGGACGTTGACGATAACCAGGTAAAAGGCTTTCTTGTCAGAAAAGGTACGCCAGGGTTTGAAGTGGAAAAGATCAAAGGCAAGATGGCTTTGCGGATAGTTCAGAATGGACTGATCACGATGAAAAACTGTCTCATAGAAGAAAAAGATCGTTTACAGAATGCTGAATCGTTTAAAGACACTGCGCGTGTATTACAGATGACCCGCGCTGGTGTTGCGTGGATGGCGGTCGGAACCGCTCGTGGCGCTTATGAAAATGCGCTGGATTATACCCGCAACAGAAAACAATTCGGAAAGCCGATCGCGTCGTTCCAGCTCATACAAAATCATCTCGTCGAAATGCTTTCAAACCTGACGGCAATGCAATCCCTTGTGTTCCGCCTTTCAGAATTGCAGGATCAGGGGTTGTTAAAAGACGAACATGCGTCTCTCGCGAAAGTTTTTTGCTCTTTAAGAACAAGAGACATCGTAAGCCGCGCGCGCGAAGTGATGGGAGGAAATGGTATTCTGCTGGAGCATAACGTTGCAAGATTTGTTGCAGACGCGGAAGCAATCTATTCATATGAAGGAACGAAGGAGATCAATTCCCTGATCGTAGGAAGAGCGATCACTGGCATGAGTGCTTTCGTTTAGGAGTATGCCTGGATTTCACGTTAAGCAATTTCATTTTGTTGAAGTTTTTAATTTCGGCCCCGGATCAACCGGGGCCGAAGTGTTTCCAACCTAAGCACTTCGATGCCTTACCCATCTACTAAAGCTATCCGGAAAGTTGCAGGGTGAAAGAAACCATTTACTTAAAACTACTTCATGCTTCTTTTGAATGATAACATCTTTGCGATGCAAAAGACTAAAGAATTGCAGTGTAGATAACCTTATCATGAAAAAGATACTACTTATAGCAATCATCCTGACCCCATTGATGTGGTCATGTAAAAAGGATCAGGTGGAGATCAATAAGCAGGAACCGTTAGGACAAAAAGTACTGGAGAATCTCCTGGAACATACTGAAATTGTCGATACCGTTCTCCTGGCCAATGTTAACGCACTTGAACTGGGAATGCGATTCTATTCGATCAATGCCGGAAAGATCACACATCTGGGATGTAAAATGCCTTATGCGGGTAAATTCACCGTTTCCCTATGGGACCATGGTTCCAAACAGTTACTGGCGTCAGAAATGATCGATAACTATCCTGACAGATTTTCTTATGCGGACATTGTTGATATTCCTGCAATGGCGAATCAACGGTTTGTGATATCAGTTAATAACGTTACAGAAGGCGTTAAGCGGCCTTATTATATCAGCCAAAGAAAATCTTCAACAGCAAGTTTGTATCCGTTCACCGCCGGCAATATTGTGTATGAAGCATTTCACAGCAAACTGACTACAGTTCCTCTTTATCCGGATGCCGTGACGATAGGTAATCAATCTTTTGTTGCAGGTTACCCCGACTTCATTATCAAGTGACGCATCTTACATCTTTCTCCTGGTGAGATGCCATAACCGAAAGGCTAAATTGACTGGCGTAGATTCCCGCAGATCTCATCTTTTCTATTGACAAAAGCGTTTTAACGCAGATACAAAGTGTTATCGGATGCGCAGATAGCGACGGTCTGTTCCTGCCATCTATGTAATGTGAGATCTGCGGAAGTCTTACACCATGCAAAGTATTTAGGATCTTAACCAAACTGCAGGCGACCTATCTCTATACGCCTGACAAATTACAAGATCTCGTCTCCATAAAAGGGTAGATTATCAAAGAGTGTTTCATTTTGTTCAATAGCATCCGTTTTTTTACTTTCGATCAGGAACAGTTCCTTCAAGGCTCGCGTTACTGCCACATATTTAAGATTCATTTCCTGCACCCGTTCCCAGTCTTTCTGCTGCTGCCTGTAGTAAGGAAGTTCATCATAATTCAGAATAAAGACTCGATCATTTTCCAATCCCTTAGCGCGGTGGATCGTTGATAGTTTGATCGGATTGTCTGTTCCGGAAACATAGTCTTTGATCTTTAAAAGAAGATCGTTAATACACGCATTCCTGATCTCCCATTGTATGAATTTTTTATGAAGAAATTCAAGCTTCCTGTTCAGGAACATTTTTTCCGTTTTAATATAGACCTCACGTTCGGTATGGTGTGTAATGCGTCCGGCATTCTTTTCTATTATAAAGTCCCAGCGTCTTCTTACCGTTTGTTTGAGCCGTTCAAATCCGCCGGGCATAGAGGATACAGGTGTCAGGAGCTCTTCCTGCTTGAAAATATTTTTGATCTCATTTATGATCTCACGTACCTCGTCTTCATGTATTTTGACTTTGATATTTTTATCGATAAAATTGAAAATAAGCAGCACCATTGGCGCTCTCAAACGCGATATAATAAGATCACCGGGTTGAGTGGTACTGGCTACTTCGTCAAATTGAATGGTGCTGACAATGCCAGCATCCGCTTTGCAACCGGTCATATCCGGGCGTAATTCCTGCGCCAGTTGAATAACATTCTGCGGACAACGGAAGCAACTTGTGAGTGTGAACAATGATGCCTTTGTATATTCTTTTACCCGGTCAAAGGAATGAATATCCGCGCCCGTGAATCCATAAATGGATTGTTGTGGATCGCCCACTGCCATTATTCGCCCATCTTTCTTTCCAAACTTTGAGGCCACGGCAAATTGAGATTTCGACAGATCCTGGCATTCATCAATGAACAGGAACCGATACCGTTTTTCGGGATATAGCTTCCATTCATGCGGCAGATAGAGCATATCTGTATAGTCAATTACCTTTTTTTGCAGGGCCAGGAGGTTTCCCGCCTCCAGTAGTTGTTGATGGCACCTGAAGTACGCATTGATCTCTTCCCCCGAAATATTTTCTGCGTACTTCAGAGCTGGAGAAAATACCAAAATGTGTGGCCAGTTCTTCTATATCCTTTGGATTGTTCGCTGTCAGTGTCGCTCTGAATTTCTGATTGATCTCCAGTATCCGCGTATTGATCCGAAACAGCAGATTAGTTGCCGCGAAATTGTTCCTGTTATCCACGTCAGCGGGTAAAAAGCCGTTGATCTGGAAAATCGTCTTGAGAAATGGTTTGATCTTCTTATAAGTAGTTTTACTTTCCAGTAATTCCCGGTATTTATTATCCCGTAGACTCCAGGATTCACCGGTAAGATTATTGTCGGTCAATATTTGCCTGCCCAGGGAGTGAATTGTTCTTACTGTTACCTCATGCAGCCCCAAACGCCTGAACCGCTGAGCGATCTCGCCAGCAATACTGTTATTGAATGCACAGAACAGGACCGACGATGGATCGTCAACTAAACGCGCGCATTCCATAATGGTGGTGGTTTTCCCGGCGCCAGCCACGGCATCAATGATGCCATGGCCCTTGCCCTTACTTACAAATCTGAAGATCTGCTGCTGCTCTCCTGTAAACTTCATGACGTTGTGTCTTTAGTGGTATCCGGCCTGATTCCGTTCTCTTCCGTTGATCCGGCGGATCTGTTCATGCTGTCTATGTATTCCTCTACGGACTCAAGAAAAACGGCTTTGAGCTCCTTTAATGATCGTGCATCAAAGAGGATCGTTTCCGCGATTCCCTGGATCTTCCCATAGAAAGTATTCTCATCAGCATTAAAGTGGATGGAGGCGTAATAACCTTTGTAATGAAGGATGTCGTTCATAAGCTATGCTTTAGTTTGTCTAAAACTAACATAGCGTGAAGGCGAAACCGCGTGTTTTACAACGCAAAAAAATGTTTTTCCCTCGGGTGCAAATTTATATTTGAGGAGCTGGCGGGTGATTCTTTATGAATCTAGTATCCGGTGGATGAGAATAGTTGGCGCGCCAATCGATCTTGGAGCATAGTACGCAGCCGGTTGCCTGCCTTATGCATACATCCGCCAGCACCCCATCAGGAATACCCAGCTGATATATCCCCATAGAATGCTGAATATAATATGCATGGACGTTTCAAACCGTTTTCCTTTCCAAAGCCGGGAAGAATAGCCGATGAACTGGATTACGAACCGGGTACTCCAGAACGCACATAGCCCAAGGCAGATCTTATTGCCAAGCGGAGTATAAAGCAGATCGTCCGCGGAACTAACGCAAAGCGCACCCATCATGAAAACAACGAGTCCGATAAATAACGTATGGATATACATCATTTGCCGGTTGATCAGACTTACATCTTTCAACTCTTCCTTCCAGTTAAAATAACGGGGAAACACAATATGGACGATCGCCAGGATCATCAGCAGATATCCGGTGATTTGAAGGTGCAATATCATTCTTTCGATATAACGAATAGTTTTACAAAAGGGTTTATTGGTCTGATCTGGACATTCGCCAATCCCGCATCTTCCACCACTTTAAGCCATATTCTCTTTGAATAAAAATGAAAAAAGCCAATATTGAAAGCGGCGAAATTGGGTACATCACGCAGATGTTCTATAAGAATGATCTTCCCGTCCGCACGAAGAGTGCGGGATATATCCCTGATAAAATTGACCCGCTCTTTTTCCTGCCTGATCTCATGAGCGGCAAAAATGAGAAATACCACATCGACAGAAGAGTCTGGTAGGGGAACCTGAGTTGTATTTATATTCTGCGTGTTGGGATAGGCTGGATAAGCCGCCCTTGCCCGACGGATGGAGATCTCTGTGTGTTGTTTTGGATCGTAGAAGTCGAAAACCTGTAAAGAGCAGTCTTTAAATTTTTCCTGAATTAATGCACTTGTTTCATCAAATCCCGCATGAATATTTACCAGGTCTTTAGCTGTTTTCAAATCAGCAGAAGAAAGCCAATTCATTTCATAAAACCCTGAAGCATCATAAATATAGTATGATACAAATACAGAACTAGAAACAGACAGGGCCAATAAGATGCAAAGTATACGTATAGTGAATTGCACCGGTGTTGAAAAAGAGTTGGAAATGATGAGTAACGCCGTCAACGCTGCCAGCGCAATCAGATAGAAATGCCAGTTGAATCTTATAATATTATAAACTCCCTGAAATGGCATTCTTATCCTTTCCATAATTCGGTCTTTCCTTTTTTCCAGTGATAGGGAATATTGCGGATGATGAACGCATTTGCGGGGACGACCCCTTTTAAAGAAAGGCTTTGTATAAAGTCCGATCTCCATGATTTCAATTCCACTGGGGCGGGCGTCCAGTTTTCCCTTACGCCTTCAATGATCAAAACCTTTCTGTTGTTGGGATTATAAGTGAATGTAAATGGCAGCGGACCGGCAAAACGTCTTGCCTCCTTCCAGTCAGAAAATGGAGAGCCAGCGGGCAATGGCACAATTTCTTTAGCCATATCTACTTCAACATGAAGCCCGGATTTTTGAGAAACGATAAGAACAGTGTTGTTCTTATGTTCGGTTGAAATATCAGTAGTAGTATAATGATAATGCGTGAAGATATTTCCAAAAAATTGCATCTTCCGCTTGTCAGTTTCCGATCTGATTATATATAGTCCACGCAAGCGTTTGCCAGCATTAGTCGTATACCTCGAAAAGATCCGGTAACCGGTAAGAAAGAAGTCATCTCCCATTATTGCGGGGAATCCTTTCGGCCGAAGGCCTTTCGTTTTTACCATAGCGAGTGCTACAAACCCCCATTTTTCCTGGAATGTATCAGGTTCAAGGCACTCTGGCAATAAAGGCAGAAGCTCTTCTTTTGGTACTGCAAAGCTTACCACAATGGAGCTTTCGAAGAATGCTTCAACAGCAAAAGGATGATTTTTTAGAAAAGGCAACATAGGGGCCTGGTTTAACCACTGCTTATTTCAATTGGATGATCTCTTACAAAATACGTTTTTATCTGTAAAGAAAGATAACCCAAAGACTGCAATGAAATCTACTTTGGCTGCAGATTTCGTGATCTGTTGAATTGGAATTCATTTAAATAGATCATGGTGCTAAGAGCTGCTGCCCAAACTGCATTCCAGGGACCAAACAGCAGCAGGTCTTTTGCCAGGAAGAATTCGATGATGTTCATCGTGGCAATAATGATGATCTGCAGGATGGCATTGATTCGCGACTTAAACCTGCTTAGGACCCATATTGCCATAAGAACCTCTGCTGAGCCGATAAGGTTTGTTAATACTTCTGCGTGTTCTTCCCCAAGAATACGGGCAACGATCATTCGATGACGTGGAATTTGGTTCAGAAGCTTGCAGTAAAGCCCGTTGATCAACCATATCAGTGAGATCAGAATAGTCAGGGATCTGTGAAGATTTTTTTTTGCAACCGCCGTAATCATACAGAACACTGTCATCCCGGTTATTTTTGTGGCCGACAGCCGGACTAATATTAAGTAAAATAGCCGGAACGAAAGAAATATAAAATACAAATTATAGGATAGTACATGTTATACAGCCGATGCATTTATCTTTATAAACTAAAGGAAATTATTCAACGTAAAGGTTAGCGTATGTCAAATGCGGAAGAGCAGGTCACACAGTCGATCCTTTGTATTCCTGTGCAATGTGAAAGCATAGATGCCCTGAAAATTTTGATCGTCGGAAAAACAAACGGAGAGTACCTGGTTGCCGGTAACATTCTTATGAATAGTCAAACAAAAAACTTTTTTGAGATACAGTTTGACGAACATGATGAACAAATGCAACAGGCTTTTACCTATGCGGGAAAAGTGACCGGCATTTCAGACAGCTGTCTTGATCAGATAGCGGATCATAACTATGTAGTTTACCTGATCTCCAATGATATTGGATTGGAAGGCGCCCGGGCACTTGCCGATGCCGGCCTGGCAATTTTAAAGACGGCAGGGCTGGGTGTAAAGGTGGAATCGGCGGGAAAAGCATTTGACAGAGAGAGCTGGGAACAATTGGTGAATGACGATGAATATGACAGGTTATTCGATCTGTTTGTTATTTATTCTTTGACAAATGAAGATGGGTCAGTTTATTCGTGTGGCATGCATAATCTGGGGTATAAAGACACGATCGTATATGGAGAAGAGTTTCAGGATGCAGCAAGCCTGATCCGGATCTTCTGCTACTATCAATTGCTTGAAGATCCTGAAATAATGCCGGGGCAAACATTTTCTCCGGAAGTTGGGGCACCGGTTTTCGTGATCGAAGAAGAATCTGATCCTCCTTACAAGGATCATGATCTCTTTACAAACCCTTTTGGTATGTGGAAGATGGAAAGAGTGGGGACAGACAATTAATATTCACAAGGAAATGATCTCTGAATGATCAGTTATTATAGCGGAGACCTGCTCCGATCTGACACAGATGCAATCGTTAATGCGGTCAATACTGTCGGCGTAATGGGAAAGGGGCTCGCATTGCAATTTAGAAATGAGTTTCCCCTGAATTATAAAAAGTATCAAGTGGCTTGCAAGAACGGCGGGTTGCAGCCGGGAAAACTATTGCTCTGCCGTGATCATAATCCGGCAGGGGAGGAAAGGGTGATCGTCAATTTTCCAACGAAAATACACTGGCGCCTGCCTTCCCAATACGAATATGTCGAAGAAGGGTTAAAGGCTCTCGTAAAGCTGATCAGTGAAGAGAAGATAAAAAGCATTGCCATCCCACCGCTTGGCTGCGGACTTGGTGGATTGGATTGGGCGATTGTGAAACCAATGATGATCTCTTATATGGAAATGGTGGATGCAGATGTACGAATCTATGAGCCGAAGACTTAGGTCTTGAACCACGTAAACCATCAGCGACTATTTTTCAGATGGAATTTTAATACAAGATCAGCCTGGCAGGTATTGTTGAATTAACTGGTAGCGGGCGCTACACGTTCCCGGGATCAGCAAGTAGCAAAAGGATCATTGGAGCAGAGCCTTCACAACCACCTCTTCACCTTTTCCAGCAATTCCTTCATTTCATAAGGCTTCGCTAAAAAATCATCAGCACCCGCATCTCTTGCATACTGTTCAATATCCCTGCTGGCAGAGATCATGATCACGGGTAAATGCCGTGTATCTGCATTGCTTTTCAGCTGACGGCAAACATCAGTACCGTCGGTCCCGGACATCCAGATGTCCAGCAATAAAAGATCGGGCAATGGCCCTTCCAGTTGCAAAACAGATGCGCCGTCGAGAGTGCTATGTACCAGATAGCCTTCATATTCAAGTATTGCAGAAGTGGCGTCGAGAATGCCTTCGTCGTCATCAACAACCAGGATTGTCTTGGTAATGGTGGGTCTACTTTGCATGGATTCGGTTCAATTGGGTTCGTTAGTTCAAAGCCCGGTGGTGGACGGGACAGTAATATTGGTAAAATCTGCGATCTATAAAATAGCAGAGTACCGTTTTTTTGCCCTGTTAAAACCCGGTTTTTGTTTTCCGTGGCAGGGTGAAGCAAAAATTAGACCCCTTTCCTTCTGCGCTCTCGACCCAGATCCGGCCGCCTTCACGTTTGATTATTTCAGAAGAGATGTATAAGCCAAGACCGAGGCCCGGGAATGTATGTTGTTTGTCGCCGCTTACCCGATAGAATTGCTCGAATACCTTTTCGTGCTTATCAGCGGCAATACCCACACCAAAATCCTGCACGCAGACCTTTACATACTGATCGTCTGCACTCGTGCTCACGCGGATCTGATCGGAATTAGGGGAATATTTGATAGCATTGCTCAAAAGGTTGGCCAATACCTGGGCAATGCGTTCGGGATCTGCAAATACATCATCCGTTTCGCTGAGTTTTACAATGATCTCGTGTTTGCTGGTGGTCCGGCGCATGTCTTCCACCACTTCGTCTACTATCTGATTGAAACTAAAAAAGCGTTCATTGAACATCAGCTTGCCTGCCTGGATCTTGGTCGTATCCAGCAGATCGCTGATCAGGTTGGTAAGCCGGTTGATCTGCACGCCCATTCGCGTGAGCATCGAGCTTTCTTTTTCGTACCCTTTTTCACGGAAGATCGCTTCCAGCACCTGTGCATAGGCTTTGATACTGGTGACTGGTGTTTTTAATTCATGACTGGCAATACCGATAAACTCGTCTTTCTGCTGTTGCAGGTGTGTGAGCTTGGTAACATCGGTGGCCATATTGAGAATACCATACACGTTGCCGGATGCATCATGTAATGGTTTGTAAGTATAGTTGAACCAGAAAGACTGCAGGCGTCCGTCCACGATAAGATCAGCCTGCTCCTGGTCTGTATGGTAAGCTTCGCCTGTATGCAACACTTTTTTCAGGGTGTCGATAAAATGCTGGCCTTTGAGTTCCGGCACGGCATCGATGAGGTTTTTCCCAATGACAGAACTATCCTTGCCCCAAAGGCGGATCATTGCCTCATTGGCAACTTCGATAGTAAGGTCCTCGCCAACATACAGGGCCGTCGCCATCGGTGCTTCAAGTATAAGGCTGCGAAAACGCTTTTCGCTTTGTTCGATCGTTTTTCGCGCAGCGACCTGTTCTGATACATCCGTTGCGATCAGGAGCACACGTTGTTCTCCGGATGACAAAGTACCTATGCGAGCCACCACGAAGTTGTAATAGCTTTCTTCCGTCACTCCATTGCGTTGCAGCCTTGCAGGAGCTTCGATCGCATTGTACGTTTCACCGGTATCGCTGACAAGTTCGATCATTTGTCGAAAGCCCTGATCTTCCAGTTCGGGGAGCGCTTCTTTAAAAGGCAGGCCGATCACGGTTTTATCTTTTCGCCAGAACTCAAGCATCAGCGGGTTGGATGCCACGATCTTTAGTTCCGGCCCTTCCACCAGTGCAATAGCGACCGGAGCTTCCATGATCATCTGGCGGAATTGCAACTCGCTTTGCCGGATGGCATCCTGTGCAATAAGTTCAGGCCGCAGGTCTCGCATAATAGCCCCGACGCCCACTGGCAAACCAGTATTCGGATCATCGATGCGGATACAGTTATTCTCAAGAGGAATGATCTCGCCTGTTTTAATATTCTTTATGGCAAACCGCCCTGACCAGCTGCCGGAGGACATTACCTTCGGAAGCAATTCTTTCTCTACGAAATTGATCTGCTCGCTGGTATGAAAGGAAGAGATGGGGATCCGGGTGATGTCCTCTTCCGGCGAAATTCCCAGCATTTTTCTTCCTGCCGGGTTGATATAGGAATTTGTTCCGTTCAACTCAAGCAGCGACATCAGGTCAACAGAGTTTTCCGCAAGTGTCATCAGTTTGCGTTGCTGTTCCTGGGCAGCGAGTTCGCTCCTGAGATCCCGGGCGATAGTGGCCCAGCCCTGGGCAGCACCGGTTTCTTCGTCATAGATCAGCATGGTGGTCCCATGCATAGGAACCGCTTCACCTGTTTGAAAATGACGATAGTTGATGCGGCCGGTCCAGTTCCCTTTTTTACAAAGATCGTTGCTGATCACCTCCTTCAACCTCTCTGCTTCTCCTGGCATCAGGTATTCATGATCGGGCAGCCTGGCTTCATTGAGCGAAGCAAGTCCAAGCATGTTACGTCCGGCATCATTGACATATGTAATAATGCCTTCATTCGATGAGAGGCTGACAAAGTCAGGACCTGAGATCAACAGTGCCAGTAGTTGTTGCTGTTGATTGCCTGAAAGAAGATTAAGTAAATTTTTCAATGCCGGTGGGTAAGGTGATAAATGTAGGATAAATTGAAATGATTCCAACATCTAATTGAACGTTGTTCAACTTAATATTTCGGTAAGCAGGAGATCATCAGCGGGCAAATGGGGCAGGGAACCTTTATATCAACGGGCATTGCTTAGCTTAAACGGTGTTCCCGGCCTTCAAATATTTGATTTGATATTCTTCTCTCATTCCCAGCAACAGTAAAAGGAAGAAACAAGATGAAAATATCGGGATGAGATTCTTGCGGGATGAGCGGAGGTCAGTGTAGATCATGCAGAAATGACTGGCAGTAAAATTGCTTCTTTTTAGCGGTGTTCACCATTAAATCAAGCCTATGGAACTTTCTACACAATCCCGGTCCCTGATAAATATTCTGTTGATCATTTCGTTGATGTTCTGTCAATCCGCTCATTCCCAATTAACCGTAAAAGAGATGGATTCGCTTCGGGCAAATGTCAGCCGTATAGCTGGAAGCATCAACGCCCGGGTTGGTGTATGTATCACCCAGCCCGGATCTTCCGACAGTGCTATCCTTTACAGAGGTGATGAACGATTTCCCATGCTGAGCGTGTATAAATTTCCCATTGCCATCGCCGTGCTGAAAGAAATGGACCGCGGCAACTTATGGATGGAGAAATATGCGCCCTACAGCCGGGATTCCATTTTCACAAGAGAAGAAGAGGTGTACACCGAAGCTAATTTTCCTGGAGGCAAAGTGACTGTAGGGCAGCTGCTGACATTGATGCTCGTCAGGGGAAGCAATACAGCCTGCGATCAATTGCTCGCTTTATTGAAAGGCCCGGCAAATCTTCAAAATTATTTGAGAGAACTTAATGTAGTAGATATGGGGATCAATGCAACAGAGCGGGAAGTACAGACAGATTCCCTGAGACGATATGATAACTGGACTACGCCTGTTGAAATGAACCGGTTGCTTTCAATCGCCTTTACAGAATCATACCTCACAACAAAGAACCATGATTTTTTATGGGATAAGATGGCAGAGACTTTAACAGGTGCCGACAGGATTAAAGGTCTTCTGCCGAGGGATATCCGGGTAGCGCATCGCACCGGAACGGGATTCGGAAGCTATAATGATGTTGGCATCATCTTTCTTCCCAATGGCAAACACCTGGTGATCTCTGTATTCATCGCGGAAGCAGTGGATGCTCCACAGCGTTGTTCGGAAGCAATTGCCAGAATTGCAAAGCTGGCCTGGGATTATTATTCAAGACACTAACTAATGAAAGCCTGACTTTTTACGGGCATTGTAGGGGTTTGCAATATTCCGCATGCCCGTAAAATTGCCGAAAGATCGCTCTTCCTATCTGCTTTCAAGAGCTTTCAACCGGTTCCTCGCTTCCTCATATCCAGGGTAGATCTCCAGCGCCTTTTTATAAAAGCGGATGGCGTCTTCGCGCCGGTTTAATTTCAGGTAGATATTTGCCATGGTCACCATCACGAGGTCTTTGCCGGGAAATGCTAAAACATTGTTCTCCGAAATGATCCGCGCGTCCTCATACCGTTTCAGCTGCAGTAATTGCTCTGCAATAAAGTTCATCGAGATCCAGTCGGTGTAATACTTCACCGTATCGTCTTTGATCCGGTTGTATTCATTCACTGCCGCTACTGCTCCTTTAGTTCCGATAAAAGATTCTACGACCTTATGAACAGGCTGCTTTAGCGTGACGGGTTTGTTATAAAGAATGCTTACCAGGCTTTTTGTTATCC
The DNA here is from genome assembly GCF_022012415.1 of Terrimonas ginsenosidimutans. Classification (GTDB taxonomy): domain Bacteria; phylum Bacteroidota; class Bacteroidia; order Chitinophagales; family Chitinophagaceae; genus Terrimonas_A; species Terrimonas_A ginsenosidimutans. The sequence continues at coordinate 268,007 of NZ_JAKLTR010000001.1, read as the reverse complement.
CGAAAAAATCAGTAGGAGAGCTGTTACATAAGATCACCACCATACTGTTGGATGACGGAATACGAAGCATAAAAGAGATAAACCCCTCTGTCATGCCTAAATGAAAATTACTTGTAACGCTGTCTGTATTCGTGTACCGGAAATTTTTATTGAACCATCCAAAGCCATAATCGGCGGGTTTGATCCCCGGTGTCAGCATTGCATCCGTCAACTCTTTATTGAGCGTAGTATGATTTGTTATTCCCAGATGAAACTTGTAGAGATCTTCAACGGTCGAATAAATATCGCCGGTGCCCATAGTGTTCGATTGATCACGAAAGTCTGCACTTGTATAGCCTCCCGGGCTATAGTCATATCCGGTTGCGCGGTTATGGACTATTTGTGTATGATAGTACGAACCCGAATTTCTCATGCCAAGTTTATCGTACACATCTTCTTTCATTGCTTCAGCGTATGACCGGCCTGTTACTTTTTCTACTATATGTCCGAGCGTGAAATAACCCCAGCTGCTGTAATTGTATTTCGTTCCTGGCGTAAAAGCCAGCGAAGAGTCCATGAATAATTTTATGTAATCGTCTCTTTCAAAATATCTGCGACTTATGACGGGAAAGAAATCGGGCATGATGTCGTAGTTCGGTATTCCGGAGGTATGACTGAGCAACTGCCGGATCGTTACATGGCCCGCAGGTTTGTCCTTGAATCCTGGCAGGTAATCTGCAACCGTTTTGTCAAGGTTGATCAGCCCTTTTTGCACCTGGACCAATACCAGCATAGCGGTTAGTGGCTTGGATACAGAACCGATCATGAATTTTGTATCCACCGCATTTGGAATATTCCATTCCCTGTTTGCAAGACCAAAAGCTGCTTTGTAAATGATACGCCCGTTTTCTGCAACCAGTACTGCGCCATCGAACATGTTGTATCGATGATAGGTTTGCATAAGTGATGCAAGGCGCGACTGTTTGGTTTGACCTGATGTTAGGCCAGCGACGAAGAGAGCCATCGCCAGAAGACAATGTTTGATTGACATAAAGGCAGCGTTGAGGTGCACCAAATATACCAATATTGAAGGTAGGTAAACTGACGGGGGGGATGGGATTAGAGATCGTGCCCGGAGCGCGGGCAGGGAACTAAATGGGCGGCTTTGTGTTGTCGGGCACTTCTATCACAAACAGCGTTCTCTCCGCACAACGCTTCGATGGCACTAATATTGATCTCATTCTGGTCAATAATGTTTTGATTATGCATACAAAAATGATCTGGGCAAACCTGATGGTGGATGATCTTGAGCGGACAAGAAAATTTTATACGGCATTGGGGTTTAAGCAGAATGGAGAGTATTCAGGTGGTGATCTGCTTAGTTTTGAGGTGGGTCAAAATAATTTCGTCATTAACTTCTGCGCGCGTAAGCGGTTTGAGGAGAATATTTCAGACAAAGCTGCCGACCTCGACAAGGGCCAGGAAATTTTGTTCTCACTTTCTGCGGCTAATAAGGAAGAAGTGGAGCAATGGGCGCAGGCGGCGAAAGACATTGGAGCCACCATTTTCCTTGAGCCTCATGTATACCAGTCGGGCTACCAATGCGGATTTGCAGATCCTGATGGCCACAAGTATAATGTGTTGTATTGGCCGGGAATGTGAAAGGTGTTACAGGCTGGTGTGTTCATATAGCAATAAAGCTATCCATCAGCCAGGAACTGATCATAAACGGGTTCACTGAACAGCGTCTTTACTTTCGCCGCGTTTTAAAGTGAGTACAGTTATCTCCGGCCACATGCCAACTCTTCCTTTTAATCCGTGATAGCCAAACCCTCTGTTAACATACAGGTATTTCCCATCCTGCTCATAAAGACCAGCCCATTGTTTGTAAACATATTTGATAGGGCTCCATTTAAAGCCAAACAGATCTATACCAAACTGCATTCCGTGTGTATGTCCGGCAAGCGTAAGATGAACGTGTTGATGATGGTCTATAGTTACTTCATCCCAGTGCGAAGGATCATGAGACATCAGTATTTTGAATGCATTGTCCGGGACATTCTCTGTTGCTGTTTTAAGGTCGCCATATTTATGAAAGCCACCTTTACCCCAGTTCTCAACACCAACCAATGCGATGCTGTTTCCCTGCTTGGTGATCGTCACCGATTCATTTAGTAAAAGTTTAAAACCGATCTCGTCATGGACCTCTTTCAGGCGATGCAGGTTTGCATCCTTTGCGGCTCTTGTTTCCCAGCGGATATAGTCGCCGTAGTCGTGATTCCCTAATACCGAGTACTTTCCATACGGGGCCTTAAGTGTTGTGAAGCCGGGGATCCACGGATCCATCTCGGTAGCGAGATTATTTACAAGATCTCCTGTGAACAATAGCAGATCGCTGTTCTGTGCATTTACGAGGTCAATACCTTTCTGAACGCCTTTTACATCGCTGAAGCTTCCTGAATGAATATCGGAGATCTGGGTAATGGTAAATCCGTCAAATGATTCTGGCAGGTCTGCAAAGTAGAGCGTCTCTTTCCGCACTTTATAAAAATGCCTTCCACGCGTCAGGCCAAAAACGATAATAAGAAATACAGCGAGCGCAATCACCACTGCCGCTTCGCTGACATAAACACTTCTTGGCGGAAATCCCTCGAAGATCCGGACGATATCTTCTGCGATCAGTACAGGTGTTGCCACCAATTTGGGAATAAAGATCACCAGCATCAATGACATCAGGCCGGCGATCCAGCGTTGCGTATTTTGACCAGCCCGGCGTAAAAATACAATAGAGACCATCCCTGCGATCAGTAAACTATCCAGTAACCAGTAAGCCAGACGCAAGCCTGAATGCTGCGTCAATGTGGTGACAGCCTGATAGAAATAAATATCCGCTATAATAAAAACCAACAGGATCAATAAAAGCCTTCTAACCATATCTGAAAGTGTTAGTCAATTACCAAACACAACACAGCAACATTTTTCTTCCTGGCGTGCTAACGCATGTTTTGTACATGAGGGTGCTAAATTAATGCCATTAAAAAAGTGAAATGATGCAATTCCGTTGAACAGGGGGATTATATCGGGGAATGGCGTTAATGGCGGTGTCAACCGCAGTGATATTTTTTTCGACGGGAGGTCGAAGGGCTCTGTTTGGAGTTTCGTCGGAGGGGCAAGATCTCTTTTTTTCGACGGGAGGTCGAAAGACTCTGTTTTTTTGCCGGACGGGCAAGGCGCTTTTTTTTCGACGGGAGGTCGAAAGACTCCGTTTACTTTTTTTGCCTTGATGCAAAAAAAGTAACAAAAAAAGATCAAGGCTGGGAAAAAATGGCTAAAAATGGGAGGATGTCACCTGCACCAAAAAAACTCGCCCGTCCAGGTTTAGGATTGATTGGCGTGTTGGGCTCAGACAGTTTTTGGCGCCTTCGCACACCTGCGGTGTGACTCAGACGGTGCCAGCCTCCCATTTTCTTAACGCCATTTTTTCCAAGGCCGGGGCGTTGAGAGAGGAGGATTCGTTTGCGAGGAAGATTCGTTATAGTTCCGATCCTGTATTATAATTGATGCTGACATTCTTTACAGATACCTTCTGTATTAAGCGAATAGAAAACCTACTAGAACCGTAAGGTTACAATCCTGTCGAGGGCTTCTGCCCGCTTTAAGAGGAGTGGCCTAGCGCAAATGGCGTTAAGAAAATTATGGGCGTAACCGACGAGCCGAAGGCGAGGGCGCTAAAATACTGTCTGAGCCGGCACGCAAACCAATCCAAAACCCTCCTCCGGCGAGTTTATTTTAGTGCCAGGTGCAGCCCATAATTTTTAGCCATTTGCGCGTAGCCTTGATCTTTTTTTGTTACTTTTTTTGCATCAAGGCAAAAAAAGTAAACGGAGTCTTTCGACCTCCCCGTCAAAAAAAAACGCCTTGCCCGTCCGGCAAAAATGTAAACGGAGTCTTTCGACCTCCCGTCGAAAAAAAGCGCCTTGCCCGTCCGGCAAAAATGTAAACAGAGTCTTCGAGGCCCCCTCGAAAAACAGCGCCCTTGCCCCCAAATTCATCCTTCATTATGACCTTACGTTCAAGGGGTAAACAGGCTTGAACATAAACGGGTCTCTTCCCGGAAGGTATAGCCCAAAAAGCATCGCTTCAGCACGGGATTGCCTCAATTCATCCCGATATGCATTCGCCGATATATTCCGCAGGATAGCTTTACCGCTTAAACTTCACCTATGCTGAGGAATTCTGCCCTGTTCTCAACGCTGATTACCTGTTCGGTTTCGATCCTCCTGATGACCTCCTGTATAAAACCTGTACACGACGATCCGAATATTTTTCGCCCAAGAACATATCCAAAGGGAGAGACAGATGGCCTCGTCATGCAGAATAATTTCGGCGCTTCCGGCGGCACTATTACCAGCCCCGATGGAAAACTGACCGTGCTCATCCCCGCCGGCGCTCTAACAACCCCAACTGTTGTGACGGTACAGCAGATCTCCAATACACTTCCTCTCGGAACAGGAACCGCATACAGGGTGTTGCCCGCTGATCTGACCCTTTCAAAACCCGTAACCATCACTCTTGCATATGAGGCAACAGAACTTGATGGAATGGATGAGGATGCCCTTGATCTTGCCACGCAGGATCAGAACGGCACCTGGAAGCGGATCAAGAATACACAACTCAATAAAACAAGCAGAACGCTTATAGCTGAATCCAATCACCTCGGTGATTATTCTTTTACCGGCGGCTACCTGTTGTCTCCGGATAAAGCCGGGCTGGGACAGGGAGAGTCTACGATACTCACTGTAAGCGTACTGCAGGAAAAGAGCACTGGTGACAACGAAAAGGAGGCTGAGCTCGGGAGTTTTTCCACGATCATTAAGGCAGGCGATCTTGAAACCTGGACTTTGCAGGGTGAAGGTCAGATCATGCCACGTGGCAGCACGGCTGAGTTCAAAGCGCCGGCATCGATCAGCGGTCATATCATATCCGATATAAGTGTTGTAGTTAAAAACATCAAACGGCCGGGAAGACTGACCAATGATAAACTGACACTGCGTAAAAAAATAACCATGTCGTCGGACAGTTTTATGGCGGGATTTTTTGACGGCGTACCCTTTAATTGTATTAGTGTCTCAGCGTTTGTTGCCTCAGGTGTTACCGTGATACAGGGCGATGTTACAACCAGCAAAAAGATATTGATATTCGTAAAAGGGACCACGGTCGGGACTTATCCGTATGGCGATCCATCGGAGGCAGGGAAGGCGGATATCAGAGCTGATATCACCGGAACTATGTACGAGACGAGTTACACACTTTGTGGCCCGCCGGTATCTACGTCTTATACCGCTGGCGGAATGACGATCAGCACCTACCAGAACAGCGGATTGATCGCAGGAGAATTTGCTGCGACACTTTATGACGATATGGGTTGTCAGCTAAATACAAAGAAGATCACCGGCACATTCAGGGTAAAACTATAGCACAGCGTTGGTATTGGCATGACCTGTGGCAACGATCGGAAGATCCCGTCAGAAAGTTTTCTGCTATTTGAACTGGCAGACGGTTTGAGTAAAGAAATCAAAAGAGAATATGTGATCAAAATATGTATCCGGCAGATCCGATGGCAACCCTTCAGCAGATCTGTTGTTCGTATGTAATGAGCTGCTCACAAGAACAAGCCAGATGCTTTTGAGGTCTTCATTACGCTTGAGTGTGGCCAGATCTTCATCGCTGGTAAAGAGATCCTGATCACCGCTCAAGCGTTTCTCCCGTAGAATGACACCGATACGGTCTTCCTGCTCTTCTACAATATTAAATCCGAGAGGTTGGTCCTGGTTGATCCTGAGTGAGGGTCGGAAGTTGTGAACAAAGTGGACAAGGTCCGCCAGTTCTATGATCCGTTCTTCCTGCAGATGGTCATTCTGCGGATACTGCAGGACGGATCTTTCCACCAGCTGTTGGAATTCGGTTGGATTCATATTGGTAACGATTGAGTATACAAAGAAAGCAGAACCCCTGATACGTACCGTTGGTTTTCTACGAAGAGGGAGCGTTCTTATACAAAACAGGCGCTTCGCCGGTTGATGGACGAAATATTTCCTTACACGTTATCCGGGTTAACCGATCCGGCCGAATACACCTGGAAGAATTCTTTTTTATATACTTCACCCAACGGAATTTCTGTGTCACCAATATAGATCGTGTGATGGTCGAAAGAGTCAATATGTGACTGATTGACGAGATATGACTTGCTGACGCGCAGGAAGAGCTGGTGAGGGATCCGCTGATGGATCGTACGCAGGTTCATTGCAGTGATGAGTTTTTGGCGTTTCGTATAGATCACTACATAATCTTTCAGACCTTCGATATACAGGATGTCTTCAAAGTTCACGCGATGAAACTTTCTATCTGCCTTGATCAGCAGAAAATTGTCTGTCGTTCCTTCCACCTGGTTTTTTTCTGTATCATTGGAAAGCATGCTCTTGTAAAGCTTTGCTTTGCGGATGGCTTTTTCCAGCCGGTCTTTACCGATCGGCTTTAGAAGATAATCGATCGCATCAAGCTCATAACTTTTTGCGGCGTATTGTGAGTAGGCGGTGGTAAAGATGGTAAGTATTTCTTTTGGTATTTGCGCCGCAAATTCCAATCCGGAGACCAACGGCATTTCAATATCAAGAAAGATCAGATCGACCTTATTGTTCTGCAGGAAATCCATAGCAGCGGGCGCGTTTGAAAAGGTGCCGGCGATGTGAATCTCTGGTATGATGCTGATCATTGCCTGCATTTCCTGGCGGGCAAGAGGCTCATCATCTATTATCAAACAGATCATACAGGAATAATTAAATGTACAGAATAGCAACCTGGTGTTGTACGGATGTCCAGCTCATGCATATCGTTGTAAAGAAGGTTAAGCCGCCTTTTGATATTGGGTAAGCCGAGCCCGCCGCTATTGGCTGAAGAAGGAACGTAGGCCGGATCGGTGGAATTCTTACACGTGAAGGTCAGCCTGCTGTCTGTTACTTCGATGATGACGTTAATAAAAGAATCGCTTTGCTGAATGGTCACACTATGTTTGACTGCATTCTCAATAAATGCGGTGAACAGATTTGATGGAAGCTGGATATCATTCATCTCCCCGTAGGCCGGTAGACAACTGATGTTGATCCGGAGATTGTCCCGGCGTAATTTTTCCAGGTTGAGGAAGTTGGAGATGAAATTGATCTCGTTACGCAAGGATGCCCGGTTCTCATTATTCTCATATAACTGGTAACGGAGGAATTCAGAGAACTTTACAATTACGGTGGTTGCTTTCTCCTGGTCGATCCGGACAAGGGCCTTGATGCTGTTCAGCATATTAAAAAGAAAGTGGGGGTTGATCTGATTGCGGAGACCGTTCAATTCCATGGTAAGATTGGATTGATTTAGTGCCGCGATCCGCTCATTATCTTTTGCCCATCTTTGAAAAAGTTTGATGGTGGTGGTCATCAGTATGATCGGAATTACGATCAGCATGCCTTCATATTCCTTCCGGGGTTTTGACAAACGCATGTCATCTAATGAAAGATATTCAGGTCCGAGATAAGCCGTAATTATAAAGGATAGGAGAGTCAGTCCCGCTTTTACCAGTATGAACACAAGTAGAAGATAAAGCAGGTATTTGCCCTTGAAGAAGATTTTGGGTACCAGCAAGTACATGTTGATGTAGAACATAATGGCAAATACAACCCATACGATCAGCGGGCGCAGGGTCTTATATTCACCTTCATAGTCCTTTACCCATGTTGAATAATATATCAGCGCCAGAAATCCCAGGCATAACGAAATATGACGTAAGACGCGGTATTTATCGTGAACGATAAAATCCACTACTGCACTGTTTCGGAACTCCGGATAACCCTCTTGCATAGCAGGAATAAATTCAGCAGTAAAGTTAAGCCCCCATCCCAACAGGAAACGTGAAATTATACCAACAGTCCCGCGGGACCTACGAAAATGGCGGGTTTGCTGATTTCGTATAAAAGTAATCAGGGTTGGTATAATATGCTCAGTTGACTGAATATTCAACCGTTTCTTTGGAGCGTATTTACCAGGATCAACATGTTTTATAATGGATGATGCTTCATCCCAATTTTTTTCAACATGCATACTTTATTGAGCAGACGTGCCCTGCCGGTCAGTTTACTTTTTCTAAGTGTTAGTGCTTCAGCTCAGAAAACGGCGGACAGTACTTCACAGCGGGTGCTGAATTATCTGGCAGGACAATTTGCCGTCGCACGGCCATTCAACCTGGAATACACTGGATCGTTGCCGTTCAACTATACCCCGAAATATGAGAACACCAAATTGCCGCCAGCGCGGATGAATCATTTCTCACAGTTAAAAGCAAGTGCGAATGTGAGTTTTTTAAAAAGCAGCAAATGGTTAGCCGGAGCCACGGTGGGATACAGGTACACGGATCTGTCCACAACAATGAGGTCGCTCACCGGTACGCAAATACAGGAGGTTGACAATGATTTTCACTACCTTTTTGCATCAGTTAATGTCAACCATTTTTCAAGGCTGTTCAATAAGACCGTTATTTATTCAGGCAGCCTGATCGCGGATGGCAGTGAAGAAAGTTTTGGAAGAATAAAGGGCCTTTTATCGGCAACGATGGTCTTAAGAGCAGATGCGAAAGTAAGAATGAGCGCCGGTTTGTTAGTGAACATAGACGGAGGATCGCAGCTTCCCGTATTTCCATTGTTTATGTATGAGAACAAACTTGGCAAAGGCTGGACGGCAGATATTATTCTCCCAAGACAGTTTTTGCTGAGAAAGTATATTCCCGGTCATGGTCGTTTATCGATCGGTACACAGCTGGACGTAACAATTTTTTATATGCAGGGATTGGGAGCGAATACAACGCAGAAGTTCGAATACAGGCAAACAGATATTTTGAACGGATTAATATATGAACACCTGCTCGGCAAGCATTTTATCTTAACAGGAAAAGCCGGGTTACGCGTCACAACCAATGGGCGGATCTTTGAAAAAAGCAAAACGTTTGCAGACGGGGTTTTTGAAACTTCGCCGAAGCCCGGAGGATATTTTAATGTAGGCGTTTCGTTCAATCCGTTTTTTAAGAAAAAAGTTAAGTAGATAGACCATAGACATGGTGTCCCCTGCGCGCTTCTTATCTCTGCCGACAGATCGACTCTATGGTCCTTTTCATAAAAATCACCCCGGCGATTCAAAAATTTACGAAATATCGTAATCGAATTCTTCTATTCGATGAACTAATGAATTGATTTACAGCATAACCTTTCACTGGCATTCCGTTGGACTGATGTTGAGTACAAAATCTACAGCATATGCTTCTTCAGATGAGTACAACGCAACTACACGATCCCGTAACAGGCTTGATGAATCAACCCCGATTTAGTGATGCCGGAATTTCTATTCAACCTGTTCGCGCGTCGGGAACAGTTAACGATAACACGGAGGGCTTTACTCTTATCGTGCTTAGCGAAGGTTCAGGCACAATAAATATTGATGGCGGTCAGATAAGCTGGGAGGGGACTTATGCATGCCCTTTAAATGATGATTGCAATTACATTATCAAAGAAAGCTCATTCAGGTCCGGTTATGAGATCAAACTCAGTAAAGCTTTTATTCAGCGAAATAACCTCGCTATTGAATTACTGCCGTTTACCCGCTGCAATGGTTTTTCCCTGCAATCGCCAGCCGCAGAGGAGATCGTTTACCTGGTAAAAAAGATCAGCCTGTTGCAGAACTTCACCAATGGGCAGGACGAGTCCATCACCGCTACTCTGATCAAATTATTGCTTCTCTATCTGCATAAATCAATGCCGGAAACAAACCGGGCTGTTACTGCAAAAAGACAGCATGCACTAGCCGGATTATTTTTTAATCTTGTTGGCAAACATTTTCGCGCCAGGAAAATGGTGACTGATTACGCGAGCGAACTCTGCATTAGCCCGCATTACCTCAGCCAGGTAGTAAAGGAAGTGACGGGCGAAACCCCCAGCTACTTTATCCAGCAACAGATCGCTAAAGAAGCAAAAAAGCAGGCACTGATGTCTTCCAAATCCATGAAGGAAGTTGCTTATGATCTGGGTTTTGATGACCAGGCACATTTCAGCAAATTCTTCAAAAAGAATACGGGGATGAACTTTACTACCTTTCGCAGCACTGCATCTTTCGCATTATGATGAAGCATAAATTAACGGTATGTCGTAAAATGCATCCACGCGAAATATTTATTAAGTTAATGATAATGAATCTTTTGATAAATGGCATCACAATTGAAAATTTCCGGCATGAATGAGAGTAAAGTCATTGAGCCACCAGCGGCAAAGCATGTGCTTTGGACAAGCATCACTTTGTCCTTTGCTGCGGGGTTTGCGGACAGCACCACGTTCATCGCAGGGAATGAAACGTTTTCCGCGCACGTAACGGGAAACTTTATCATTTTCGGAGCCAAGCTGGTAGGGCAGCAGGCAGATCAGCACACGTGGATGAGCCTGTTGACGTTTCCCGTCTTTGTGATGGCGGTGATGACCGGCGGGTGGTGGGTAAGCAGTGGCCGGACATCCCGCTCATTATTGCTGTTGGAAAGCCTCCTGCTGCTCCTCGCAGGGGTCACCGCCTGCGTGTTCACGATCTGGACAGGCCCACATTCCAATATGAATGTGATCGTTGTAATGATCGCAGTAACAGCAATGGGATTTCAGAATGCATTCAGCAGACTTGCGCCGGCACTCACTTTTGGACAAACCACTGTAATGACGGGAAATGTAACTCAGGCCGCACTCGCTATTCGGGAGTATCTTGCACAGCGAAGCAATATGACGGCGGCGGCGAAAATAAAAGAGCAGGCGGTCCTGGTAGGTGGATTCGCATCAGGCTGCGTGGCAGGTGCTTCACTAAGCGGATGGCTGGGATTAGCAGCATTGGTATTACCAGGACTTATAATGAGCATGTGTTACCTGCTGCACGATCAACCCGATCATCTTTCTTCCCGGTCAATCTTTAATAAAACGACTAAATGATCTTGTCGCAGAGAGTTTATCAATGGAGCCTTTTGTTTTTCTTCACTTTTTTTGTGCAGCAGATCGGGCATGCACAAACAGCAGCAGACCTGCAACTCATAAAAAAGATCACCGGCAATGAGCGGACAGATACTGAAGCAATAGAAAAGCTATACCATGCCGGCGACGCCGCTCTCGATAAGCATGGTCCGGCGCCGGTAAATATAACGGAAGCGGAAAAGATCAGTGGGCTGCTGAAACGCCTGGGGACGAACCCCGGTTTGCAGGTAGCGCAGGGATGGGGTTTATTGTTAACGGCAAAGATCAAACGGGAAAATGGTGAAGCATCTCAGGCACGTCAGCCAGCCCTGCAGGCGCTGGAAGTGTTCAAACAGATGGGACATATAAGAGCGCAGGCGGAAGCATTGATCGAGATCGGAGGGAGCTACTCAAACGACGCTGATCAGCTATCATCCAAAATAAAATATTATGAACAGGGCGTAGAGCTTTACAAGCAAATAAATGACAAGGCAACTGTGTCTCGACTGAAAGAATTCGTAGGAGACCTTTACCAGCTTAATCAGCAATACCAGCCAGCGCTGGATAATTTGTTTGAAGCTGTCAGGTTGTATCAAGAGCTCGGCATGAAAAACCTGCAGGGGGTTTATAGCCTGATCGGCGCCGTGTACAGTGCAAAAGATGACTTCGCACAGTCATTGAAGTATAACCTCATGGCAGTGGAAACCGGTGAAGCGGCGAAAGACTCCGGAAACCTGATGATCGCGATCTACAACCGCGTTGGACAAAGCTATTATTCAATGGAGTCTTTTTCCAATACATTGAAATACTTTGAACGCGGTTTGAAGATCGCTTATGCTATCCGAGATACTGCTTCGATCCAGACCATGCAGATGAATGTTGCAGACGCTCTGCGCAGGCTTGGACGAATTGATGAAGCACTTGATTCTGCAAAAGCATCGATCACGATCGCACCTATTCCCGCCTGGGGAACCTTGTTTTTTGAGATCGCCTGCTTCGCTATCTATTCCGCCGCAGAAAACTTCCCGGAAGCAGAGAGATCATATCAGCGACTACTTGTCATTTATAATAATCCGGCGACCTCTGAGAAAGGAAGACAGCAGATCCGTGTGACGGCGGCAAGTTATCTGCAGCAAAGAAAACGTTGGGCCGAATCTGATCAATTGCTCAGGGCATATGCCGAACATGAAAAAGAAACACCGATCACTTTACGCAAGGCGGCGGCGGCAGAAAAATTCATGTTCCGCGTAGATTCTGTCAATGGAAACTGGCAGGCCGCAAATATCCATTTGCTGAAGTTTTTGGAACTTAATGATTCGATACAACGCGAATTGAGAGCGAAAGAGATCGGCGTGTTGCAGGTTGAATTTGAAACAAAACAAAAGGATAAGGATATCCAGTTACTCACGCAGAAAAGCCAGTTGCAGGAAGCTTCGCTTCAAAGAGAGAAAGTGTTTCGCAGTGCGTTTATTGCGGTGGCGGCTTTGATGCTGTTGTTGCTTGCTCTTTTTTATAATCGATACCGGTTGAAGCAAAAGGTCAACCAGCAGCTGGAAAACAAACAAACGGAGATCAATGAGCAGAATGAACGATTGAAGCGCCTGCTGGATGATAAAGAATGGCTTTTAAAAGAGGTCCATCACCGCGTGAAGAACAATCTTCAGATCGTGATCAGCCTGCTCAATACACAATCCAGGTTTCTCGATAATGAAGATGCAATTGCCGCGATCAGGAACAGCCAGCATAGAATGTATGCCATGTCGATCATCCATCAGCGCCTTTATCAAACCGAGAATCTGGGTACGATCGATGTGAAATGGTATCTGCAGGAGCTGATCAGTTACATGAAAGAAAGTTTCACCACCGGATCGCGCATCAGTATCAGTATAGATGCAAAGCCGCTCGAACTGGACGTAGTGCAGGCGGTGCCGCTTGGATTGATCGTAAACGAAGCAGTAAGTAATGCGATCAAATATGCCTTTCCCGAAAACTCAGGGGGACTGGTAGAGATCAGTATGCTGCCAGGAAAGAACGGACTGTATACTTTGACGATAGAAGATAATGGAACGGGGATAAAGGAGATGGAGGAAGTATTACAAAAAGGAACACTTGGCCTGAGCCTGATCGAGGGACTTGCCGGCCAACTCGATGGTGAGCTGAGCATGGAAAACACTGATAAAGGGTTCCGCATCCGGCTGATTTTTGCAGTGCGCGAACTTTCCGGAAATAAAGCGCAGCCAACGCCGTCAGCCGAAGCTATGGAGCGGGGCGATCACTTAAAGACATTCAAATTATAATGCAAAAAGAAAACATTCTTATTGTTGAAGATGAATTTATCGTAGCAAACGATCTTCGGCACATCCTGCTGAAAGAAGGATATCGTGTGGCAGGTATTGCTGCATCGGTTGAGCAGGCAAGAAAAATGATCGCTGATAAGAAGCCGGACTGGGTGTTGCTTGATATCATGCTCAAAGGAGATCTCACCGGTATTGATCTTGGATTCGAATTGAAGGAGCAGCAACGGCCATTCCTCTATATATCGGCAAACACCAATCAGCAGATCCTTGAAGCCGCCAAGCAAACAGAGCCTTACGGATTTCTGGTAAAACCCTTCCGTGAAAAAGATCTGTTTGTGATGCTCGATATCGCAAGACACAGGTTTGGGGTGGAGACAAAAAAAGTAACAGCTATACAAGCACCCGTAACGGCCATATCGGGGTTGATAGGCGAGAGCCCGCAGCTAAAAGTAACTATTGAACAGATCAGAACGGTTGCCCCGGGTGATACGTCTGTATTGATCACGGGAGAAAGCGGAACGGGTAAGGAAGTTGTGGCAAAAGCTATTCATCAGCTATCAGCACGGGCGAAGAAGCCATTGATCACGGTGAATTGTGGTGCATTGCCGCAAACGCTTGTTGAGTCGGAGCTGTTCGGATATGAAAAAGGAGCTTTTACCGGCGCGAATCAGCGGCATGCAGGGAAATTCGAGCAGGCTGATGGAGGTACTGTCTTTCTTGATGAAATCGGAGAGCTTCCGTTGGAGATGCAGGTAAAACTGCTGCGGGTATTACAGGAGAAAGAGATCGAACGATTGGGAAGCAGCCAGACAATTAAAGTGGATATCCGGATCATTGCCGCTACCAACCGAAATCTCGAGAAAGAAGTGGCCGAAGGACGTTTCCGTTTGGATCTTTATTACCGGCTCAATGTATTTCCGATCGAATTAACCCCGCTGCGTGGAAGAAAGAAAGATATTCCATTGCTGGCCCGGCATTTTCTTCAGGTATACAGTACGCAAAACGGCAAGCAGGTCAATACAATTGATGCCGATACTATGGAGCAGTTCATGCAATACAACTGGCCGGGAAATATCCGCGAGATGCAGCACCTCATAGAGCGGAATGTATTGTTTGCAAATGGAGAAATATTGAAGATGGATCTGCCAAAGCAGGTATCAAAGCCAGTGGAAGGCGCTGGAATCAAAACAATGGAGGAACTGGAGCGGGATCATATTGTAGCAACGTTGCAGCATGCGGGAGGCAAGGTGTCTGGGGTTGGTGGTGCGGCGGAGTTGCTGGGTATTCCTGCGCAGACATTGTATTCGAAGATGAAAAAACTGGGAATAAGGCAGCAGTATAATTAGTGTACTGGCCAGTAGCTTTATAGTCGTTCGATCATCGGCCATCGATCATCGACACATGCTCCTTCTTTATACCCAGCTTCTGCATCTTTGATATCAATGTTGTTGCTGGTAATCCTAATTTCATTGCAGCGCCATTCGGTCCTGATATTCTTCCATGACAGAGATCCAGCACTTTTAAGATATATTCCCTTTCCATCATCGCCAGTGTTTGAATGGCTGAGTCTTCAGCCGGCGAGATTCTTACTTGTTTTGTTGGCAGCGAAATCTCTGTAATGCTTTTTCCTTTTAAAAGTAAAACCGTCCGTTCTACCAGATGCTCGAGCTCGCGGATATTACCGGGCCACTGGTATGATTCAAGCAACTTAAGGACTTTCGCGGAAATGGTGATGCCGGCATTCTTATGACTGTATTTGCTTAGAAAATAATTCGTTAGTGGAGCAATATCTTCTTTGCGATTGCGCAATGGTTGCAGGTGCAGAGGCACAACATTCAACCGGAAAAACAGGTCGCCGCGGAAGCGTCCCTTTTGTACTTCGGCCTGCAGATCACGGTTGGTAGCGGCAATGATCCGCACATCAACTTTCACCGGTTGATTGCCGCCAATCCGTTCAATCTCTTTTTCCTGTATCACCCGCAGCAATTTTGATTGAAGAAGCAACGGCAATTCGCCTATTTCATCAAGGAAGATCGTGCTGCCGCTCGCCAGTTCAAACTTCCCGATGCGCTGCTGCGTTGCATTGGTGAAGCTTCCTTTTTCATGACCGAAGAGCTCGCTTTCGATCAGTGTTTCAGGAATAGCGGCACAATTCACGCGGATCATCAACCTGTCTTTTCTTGGAGAATTCTCATGGATCGTACTGGCAACAACTTCTTTACCTGTACCCGTTTCTCCCTGTATTAAAATGGTTGATGAAGAGGGTGCTACCTGGGCGATCAGTCGCCGCAATTCATTAACTGCTGCAGATTCTCCGATGAGTTTATTTCCTGCGGGAAGTATGCGCTCCTGCAGGTAGTGATTTTCCTGCTCTAACTTTTGCTTCAATTGTTCAAGATCCTCCAGCGATTTTGTCAACTGTTCATTCGCCAGGATATTTGCTGAAGCAATAGCAAGTTGATTGGCGATGGCTGTAAGTAAAGAAAACTGATCGTCAGTGAATGTGCCTTTTTCTGCGGCATAGAAGTATAAAACGCCTTTTGCAGAAAGGCCATCGATCTTTACGGTAAGCATTTCGGCAATGCCGGCATTGAACCAGTGAACGATATAAGGAGGGGCATTCTTCCGTTGCAAAACTTTGCGCAGATCATGGACCAGCGGTTGTGTTTCGCGCAGCGTAGTATCAAAGATGCTGTCCGCTATTGGGTGTTTGCTGTGAATGATAGGGTTTTCATCCGTCAGTGTTGAGATCCGCTCCCGCGAATGCAGGAACGGGCTATGGGTTTCTCCGTCCTCATTGATCAGGCAGAGGGTATAATACTTCGCATTGAATGCCTGGAGCAATTCATGAGAGACAAGCTCCCAGAGATCACTGCGTGTGCGGACTGCAGCCATGCGGCTATTCAGGGACAGCAGCAATGATTGTTCCTGTTCTTTTCGTTGCAGCTGCGCAAGAAGTTCCCGGGGGTTTGATGGCGCAGTTATGTTTTTTTTATCCGTTGGCATGAACGGTGAAATTAGGGGAGAATGGCGAGAAGGGGTAGTAGGAATGTACGGGATTTCTTAAAAATGATGATCCTGCTTAAGCATTTCGATGGTCGATGCTCGATCATCGGATATCGATCATCGTTCATCGGTCACCGTTACAAGTGTCGTTCTTCCCATATTCTTGGCGGTAGCATATATTTCCGTAAAGTCTGTCTTCCTGAACCTGATGGAAACCGTTGTTCCTTTATCATTATAGATCCTGCATTCTCCGTGGATATCCTGGCTCAACCCACGGATCAGTTTGATGCCAAGGGATTGGTTAAGATGCTTTTCCCAGTTTGGTGGCAGGCCGATTCCATTATCACGGATAGTAAGGCAGATCTCAGAAGATCCTTCGCGGATGAGTGCTACGTGGATCAATCCTTTCTGGTTAGATGGGAATGCATACTTGATCGAGTTGCTGATGGCTTCATTCAGGATCAGGCCAAGAGGAATAGCCTGACTGACATCGAGCTGGATCGGTTCGATATTTTTGCGGAATACGACAGGGCGGCTTTCTGCGAAACTGTTCTCCAGGTGCATCAGCAGCTCCGGGAGATATTCTTCCATATTCACGGATGTTGTGTTTTCCTGCTTATAAAGTTTCTGATGGATCAGAGACATAGCGTATACCCGGCTTTGGCTTTTCTGAACCGCCGCCAGCGCATCATCCTGGAGAAATACAGCCTGCGATTCCAGCAGGCTGAGGATAGTATGAAGATTGTTCTTGACGCGGTGGTGCACTTCTTTAACCAGCAACTCTTTCTCATGCACCAACTGTTCAAGCTTTTCATTCCGTTCCGATAATTTCGCTGCATTCTTTCGCTTCAGCATATACCGGTTCAATACAAGTGACAGAATGATGAATAAGAGCACCGCACCGGCGATCAGCATATCGCGGGTAAAAGACGCCTTGTTTATGGCCGCCTGCTTCAAGGATGTTTCCTGCTGTAACAGCGTGATGCTGGCTTGCTGGATCTGCAGGTTCCTGGATTTTTCAGCGGCATCTGCCTGCGATAGTTTTAAGTTTGTTTCACGGATAGTTCTTTCGTGCGCGAAATTCAATTGTGTTTGTTCAAGATCTTTTTCCCGGAGCGCATTTTTCTGCGTGAGCAATTCTATGGATTGTTGCTGCAGCTGCAGATCTTTATCTTTTTTCTGCGCCTCATATTGAACAAGTAGTTGCTGCATTTCGCTTTTGTGTTCATTCTTTTTTGCCGAGTCCTGAAGTTTCCGCATCCTCATCAGGGTAAACATCGCTGAGCGATAATTTCCTTCAACGGTATCAAGACGGAATAGCATGGAATAAGCACCGATCGATTGACTGACAGTAATGTTTTTTAGGGTCAGGGTCCTTTCGAGGTAAGTACGCGCCGAGTCGTATTTTTTTGTATCGAAGTAGTATTTTCCAATATGGTTATAGGTGATCGGATCATCCACTTCATTTGTTTCGGACAGCCTTGTCATAGCGAGGTAGGCCCGGTTTGCCTCGTCAAATCTTTTTGCATGATTTTGAACAAACGCGATTGACCTGTAATAAATGATCGAGTCTTTCAACCGTGAAAACCCCATCCTTATTTTGGAGTCTTCAAGATATTGTAAAGCTTCATCTTCTGCATGCAGGTGTGACATGTCGTGAGCAACATACTCTGTCAGGATCCACGCATTTCCTGTATCACCTTTTTTGACGCCGAGTTCAATCGCTTTCTTACAGGCTTCCACGCTGTTGCGGAATTGTTTTAATCCTGAGTAGGCTACACCCAGCATTCCATAAAGGCGATCCAGCATATAGCCGTTCGTGCTTTCAGAAAGGGCGATCCCTTCCAGAGCAAACTCCAGCGACTTCGTATCGTCAGTAGCGCGATGGGCATAGTTGCTCACATGAAAATAATAAATGATCATGTCCTCCGGCTTCACCCGGCTTTTGAGCAAGAGTGCTTTGCTTTTATATTCTTCGATCTGTTTGGCATGACCATATTTCAAGATCTCTCCCAGTGCGATCTTGTAAGTCCTTAATTCCAGGCGATAGTCCTTTTTTTTGCGGGCTATGGACAACGCGGTATTGATCGATGCAACAGCACTGTCCAGGTTTTTGGGAACTGATTCGCCATCCAGGAAATATTTCTGGAGGTAGGTCAGCATCAGTACCTGTGTGGTATCATTCAGGCTGCTTAATGATCTGTGTGCAAAACCAGTTTCGCCATTTTCCATTTTCGCCACGCTGGCGGCAAGTGTGGATTGATTAAATCCTTTTACATAATGCAGGGAATTACTCAGTGCGGCAGCCTTTTGAGCAATGGCGAATGCCGAGTCAAGATCTTTTTTTTTAGTTCCGCTTTTATCAATAAAGTACCAGCTTCTTTTGACCCATTGTTCGATCTGTTGCTGATCCTTTGAGTTGATTTGAAACTGATCGCCGTCGTTCGATCCGGAATGCTGTGCTGCAACGTTGCATACAGTGAGCAGTATTACGGCGATCAGGAAAGATCTTTTTTTCATGAGAAACTAATTTGAAAGGCTGGTATATGATGGGCTGGGTTAAAAAGAAAGAGTTCAGCACTATGCTCAATTTGATCGGCAGGCGGATCTAACTGTCAGTTTTTACTAAATATAGTGAGAGCCGATGGGGCAGAAAAGCAGTGGGCAGTTGATTTATTGGATGGATGGTGCCTGGAATTGTACGGATCATGCATTGCCCTGGCAGGCAGGCGCAGTGAAATCTGACTAGCTGATTGAACGTGTTGAAATGTGAATGATCCGGGGTGATCCTGGTGCCTTCTGCCGGACTGTTGGGGTTTACAGAAGTGCAAACGGAAATGGCGGGCTCGGTGGCCGGCTCTATTAAAAGAAGGGAAGCGGAAGAAGGAGGGGCCTTATAAAGCCCATTCTCTCGGCGTCTTCCCAAACTTCTTCTTGAACGCATGTGAAAAATGCGATAGGCTTTCAAAGCCCAGTTCCAGGTAAATAGCGGAAGGTTTCAACTGCTTCTGTTCGATCAGTTGCTTTGCTTCTGTCAGTCTTTTTTCCTGCAGCCATTGCCGGGGAGATGTACTGAACGTTTTTTGAAAATCACGTTTGAACGCTGCCAGGCTGCGGCCTGTCAGTTGCGCAAACTTTTCAATGGTTATATTGAAATGGTAATTCGTGATCATGAACTTCTCCAGGTCTATCTTATGTGGCTCGGAGAAATCAAACAGGAAGTCTTTTAATGAAGGCATTGCATGCAGCAGCAATTGCACGGCTTCTTTTACTTTGAGGATGCCGAGTGTATCGGAAAGCTGATGTTGCTCGGGGTGACGGGCATACGGCATGATGGATTGGAAAAAGCCCTGGAGGAAATCATTCGCCGGGAGGACGATCGCAGAAGGTCCGCTGTATCTTGTCGAAGCAGTGATCTGCTCCTCCAGCGCGATCTGTCGCAGCAGGTCTTCCTTTAAACGAATGACCATGGTTTGATAATCTTCTCCGGGTAGCGGTTGCTTGGTCAGTTCAGCAAGTTGGTTCTTACGGATAAGCAGGAGCTCTCCACGTTTTGTCGTCACTTTGTGATGGGCGGCCTCAAACTTCATTTCACCGGAGACCTGTAACACAAGCGCGCTGTCTCCAAAAAAACCGACCTTCTCCTTTCTCGCGGCAGAGAGATAGGAGAAGAAGAGAAGGCCGGGGACTATTTCTGTTGGGTTTTGCATGAAGCGATGTTCTATGTTAGATGGAGCGTGTCAATATTCAGCATAGCTACTGTATCTTAAATCATCCGCCATCAAAGTTACGAAGGAACGCGCTTAGCGAGGTTAGCGCTGCAGATAGGTACCGCCAAGCATACTCCCCGGAGAAAAATGCGTGTTCAGTATCTGCATTTCCGTTTCGGTGAACTGGATCTGCATGGCAGAAAGGTTCTCCGACAAACGGGATCTTCGCGCCATGCTTACGAGCGGCATGATGTGTTCTCCCTGATGATTCACCCAGGCGATCGCAAGCTGTGTTGGCGTAAAGCCTTTCTCTTTTGCCATCGACTTTAATACTTCAACTTTTTCCAGGTTTTTCACGAGGTTCTCGCCCTGGAAACGGGGGAAATGAAGCTGGTAGCTTCCGGCGGGAAGCGGCGCTTTCATATCCCCGGAGAGCAGCCCTTCTGCTGTATTTGCAAAGGCGACAACACCAATACCGAGCTCTTTGGCGGTGGGTAGAAGATCGCTTTCGATTTGTCTCTCAGCCAGTGAATACCCGATCTCCAGTGCTGTTACGGGGTGAACGCTGTGCGCTTTGCGCAGTTGCTCTGCTGTGATCTCTGATACACCGAGATGACGGACCTTTCCTTCTTTGATCAGATCGGCTACGGTTCCGATGATATCTTCGATGGGCACGCTGTTATCCATGCGGCACGGTTGATAGAGATCGATGTAGTCAACGCCCAGACGTACCAGCGAATAGTTAATGAAGTTTTTGATGGCTACAGGGCGAAGGTCAAGGCCAATCCAGGCGCCGTTATAGAAGATGGCTCCAAATTTTACGCTGATGAAAGCCTGGTCGCGACGGTCTTTTACTGCCTTCCCAACAAGAAGTTCGTTGTGCCCCGCGCCATAAAAATCACCTGTATTCAGGAAATTGATGCCATTATCCAGTGCAGCGTGAATGGTAGCGATGCTTTCAGTTGTGTCCGGAAAGGTTTTGCCCCAGGTGGGAGACATGCGCATGCAGCCGAGGCCGAGTTTGGAAACGAGTGGGCCATTGGCGCCGAGAGGTATTTTCTTTACTTGTGTCATTGTTGTTGATTGAAGACACAAAGTTGGTGGAAGATCAGAGGTGGGACATGTCGTAGCCGGCTCAAATTAGTTGTCTGTGTGGCTCATCGAATTTGACTGTTTGCATGAGAAAATATACGCAAAAGGCATATTCAACTATTTGCGCGGTCGGCTCTTGCCGAGGGAAAAACATGTTTTTCCGGGTAAAAAACACGAGCGGATATCATGTTCAATTGCGCTATACAGGCGAGATTTGAATGACAAAACCTATCCTTCACCATTATAATTTTAATAAAATGACAACGGGAGAAATTGTTATATATCAATCTGAAGAAGGCAATATCCGAATTGATGTTCAATTGGAGAATGAAACAGTTTGGCTCACTCAGGATCAAATGGCTCAACTATTTAACAAAGCCAAATCCACTATTAATGAACACATTAAGAATATTTATATAGAGCAGGAACTGGTTGAAAGCGAAACGAAAAGGAAATCCGGAAATTCCGAATTTTCTGACAAACCGACGAACTACTACAACCTGGACGTAATTATTTCTGTAGGATACAGAGTCAAATCACCACAGGGCACACAATTCCGGATCTGGGCAAACAGGGTTCTGAAAAGTTTTCTGATCAATGGATTTATTATAAATCAGCAGAAGATGAAGGAGGAGCATGATCGTCTTGCAGAACTCCAGCAAACGGTCCGGTTGCTCACGGATATCGCAATGAGAAAAGATCTCAACTCTGAGGAGGCGACAGGCGTTCTGAAAATTCTAAGTGATTATTCATACGCGCTTGATGTACTCGATCAATATGATCATCAAAATCTTGAGATCAGGGGAATCACCAAAGAGGACCTGTTTCAAATAAACTATAGCGAAGCGATGTCTGCCATTCACAGTTTGCGTGACAAATTCGGCGGCAGTTCTCTTTTCGGCAACGAAAAAGATGATTCTTTTCAGGGTTCCCTGGCGGCCATCTATCAAACTTTTGATGGCCAGTTCCTTTACCCAAGTGTTGAGGAAAAGGCTGCCAACCTTTTGTATTTCGTGGTTAAAAATCATTCCTTCAGTGACGGCAACAAGCGTATTGCCGCATTCCTCTTTGTGTGGTTTTTAGAGAAGAATGGATTGCTGTATAAGGCGGCCGGTGTACGCCGGATCGCAGATAATGCACTGGTCGCACTAACATTAATGATTGCCGAGAGCAAGCCAGACGAAAAAGAGATGATGGTAAAGGTGGTGGTCAACCTGATCAACCGGAATAATTAATGGAACTAATCAGTGTCTTTTCCTCAATAACACGTGGATGAATACGTCATTATTTATTGACGCACATTAACGATGGATTCGTCTTACGCTGCACTTTCTTGCCGTTCTTCCCAGCTTACCGGTTTGATCTTTACCGGTAAGCCGGGAAGAATGCAGGAAATAAAAGGCGTTGAACTAAACAACACCGCAGTGAATATGGCTACTGTAAATAAGTCTTGAACCAGTTAAGAACCTCTGTTCCATCCGGCATAGGAAAATGACTTTGCTTATGTCTGACCACCAGTTTTGCAGGCACATCATTTTCCTTTAATTTTTTATTCATCGCAATAGCATGCCGTGCTGGTATCACCGGATCATCATCTGAGTAATAGATCAGCATTGGCGCATCGCCTTTATTGATATGGTTAACCGGTGAGGCTGCAAGATATTTGTCGCCAAGTTCTTTATTCGTAGGCGGCCCGCCAATATAACCGTCCAGCACCGCCATCATAAAATCGCGGTCAAGTACACTGTCTTCTGCTTTGTTTACATCCATAAGGTCAAACGGACCAGCGAGTGTAACAACAGCCTGTACTTTTGAACTGACGTTGTCTACAGGGTTTTTGCTTTCCCGTGAAGGCTCGTCCGCTGTGCCAAGGATTGCCACCAGGTTGGCACCAGATGAATGACCAATGGCACCAATATGATCCGGGTCGATCTTATATTCTTTTGCATGAAAACGGATAAACCGAACAGCGCGCTGGCAATCTGCAATGATGTCCGTTGATTTGAACAGCGGGGCAAATCGGTGATTGATCACAAACACCGTATAGCCTTGTTTTACCAGTGCTGGTACATATTGAGCCGCGTACATGGTATCTGTAAAAAACTCGGCTTTCAATTCTTTCTGGTTAAAGTCTGTTGGATAACCAAAACCCCAGGCACTTCCCTGGATGAAGATGATGGCTTTGCCGTTCGGTTTAGCCGGCTGATGAACATCCAGCAGCAATGCGAGATTGGATACCATGCCGTAGGTGACATTTTTGGTGGTACGGAAACTGCCTGACTGGCTACTCGCATTCTCCCAAAAGAAGAGGACCAGTAAAAGCGGAATAATCGATTTGACGTTCATATTTAAGGTTTAAGGGATTCGCCGGTGGTAAGAAAAAGACCAGGGAGCACTCCCGGCAATTTAAAATAAGGATTATCTGAAGATTAAAAAGGAGGTAAATGCTGAATATGTGATAATAATCCAATGAACATGCGGGTTGCCTGCCAGACGTACCAGCCCTTTGAATATTTGATCTAAGCTGAGATCCTGTATCCGACGCTTCATTAGATTGTACCAAGAAACCAATCAAGACCGGTTATCTTCTCATATTCCTTTGGCAATTTCCTCATCTTTTCTTCCCGTAATAGAAGCTTCCCGGATTTAAAGATCTTTCTCAAATATTGATCTTTATGTGTTTTGTCCGGAATGATCTTCTCAACCAGATTAGCAGTTGGTCCAACCCATATGTATTTATACAGATCAGTTTCGCCCGGGTGACCATACCCAACACCTCTAACTGCTTTTTCGACGGGAGAAAAGCTTGGGCTTAAAAAATATTGCGCATCCTGGAATGAGCCGTCAGATGGATTGTATACATATACGTCGTAAGTATGACGCATGCAGCACCCAGTTACCCCATACCAGCAAAGCGATAGATCTTTAAAGCCATCCCCATTGATATCCCCAATAGAATCCGCAGGCGATTCCAGGTCCCAGTGTATTGAGCTTAAAACATGAGCCGGCTTTTTTTCATCGAGCCTGTAAACATTATGGATTGTATTTCCGACTGTACCGTTATAGCGAATACGCACATGCATGTGCCTGAATTTTGAAGAAAAGAAACGGCCAACGGAAAGATGCAATTGTAAAACAGTCGAACTATCATAAACGAAGAATAAACTATCAGTATATGCTTCCTGATTATTTTGCTGTGCGAGTTGGAGAGCTGCATTCAGCGCACTGTCAATGCGAAGACTGTCTTTGGCAAGAGCGATGCTATCATTTGCCGCTTGAGCTATCTTTTCTGAACTGGGGATCTTGACGGATGTAAATTCTTTTTCTTTTTCCGAAGATAGCCGGCATGATCCTGACAAAAAGAGCATAGCTATTAGCAGAATAATGTTTTGTGCAGGCATATAATGACGTTAGGTAAAGATAAGTAAACGTATATAGCTGATCAGCCAGGAGGCTTCCGAAAATATCCGGCACTATTTCGCAAAGGAACACGACCATGGTCGCTCACTCCCTCGCGTACGAGAGTATCTGGATCTTGCTTCCTGATGGAGGCCTTTATTTTGAGAGTGTTGATGAATATGTTGTTTGATGAAAACCTGATGAATGATAGATAGATCATTTTATTTAAGATCCCATCCGGCGATAACCAGGGTTCATTTGTTCAGAGACGGGTAGTCTATTGTTCAATCATCATACACCTTCCCTGATGAAAAATTTCCCGTTTCTGTTCCTTCTTCTCACAGATGAGGCCGCCTTTCTACATCACCCGTGATCGAACTTTTACGACCCTATTAAGGTCATTTGCAAATGATATTGCATGTCCTTGCTCGATTTAATCAGACAGATAAACGACAGCATAGTATCCTTCGTTCCCTAAAATTTTCAAAGCATACCCGCCCGCATTCACATTGCAGTTTTAACGCAGATGATCCGCATCAGGCAACCTCAATTAATACGAATATATTTCCTGATGATTTCGATCAGGTAGGCGTCATCTTTCTTTATTACGCGAACTTCTGCAGATACCCGTGTCGTATCGTTTGTAAGCCACTGGATATAGATGTGCTATCGTCTCTTCAAATCTGGCAATGATCTGCAAGCTCGCCGATCACCGTATTTCCTGCAGTCGCATCATTCGTAATAGTAACACCCGGATAAGGACGCGATCCGTGCAAATACTTAGAGTATATATATAGATGCAGGCGGGATTAGTTTTTGCCGCGCATAGAGCATGTAAACGATCTTTACCCTGACTAAATCAAACCAAACAACCTTTGCCAAAGTATTCCTCCTCTTTGGATTCCTTCTGTTGAAACAGCTTCCGGTGATAGCGCAATTGCCATCTGCCAACTTCACCAGCGATCAGCAATCAGGATGCTCACCTGTTATTGTCAGGTTCCAGGACCTTTCGGGTGGCAGTCCGCAAAGCTGGTTATGGGATTTCGGTAATGGGAACACTTCAACTTTACAGAATCCGTCAGCAACCTATCTTTCTCCCGGTACCTATACTGTTACACTGACCGCCACGAATGCCAATGGCAGCAATACGTTGCGAAGAACAAGTTATATTACGGTATACAGTCCGCCTGTAGCGGACTTCAAGGCAGATACACTCACGGGATGTTTCCCGCTGCCTGTCCGCTTTACAGATCTGTCTTCTTCTCCCGGAGGCAACCGGATCGTTGCATGGCAATGGGATTTTGGAAACGGGGTTACATCCACACAGCAGAACCCGGTCACCAGCTATACGACAGCGGGAAGTTTTGCGGTGACGCTGAAAGTAACCGATGATAAAGGTTGTACAAAAGTGATCGGGCGCAATGCATACATCCGCGTTACGCAGGGTGTCTCGGCCTCGTTCTCAACTACACCCTCTGTATTCTGTACCGCATCGGCAAGCCTTCAATTCAATAATTCATCTACGGGCGCCGGTACGCTTTCTTACAGCTGGGATTTCGGAGACGGTACCACCTCAACACTTTCGGCGCCTGATCATACTTACACAGCAACGGGCATTTACAATGTGATACTTACTGTCAGCAGCCCGATCGGTTGCAGTGATACGGCGATGAGGCAGATACAGGTAGGTGGTTTTCAACCAGACTTCACTATCAGCAACGATGGTGCCTGCCCCGGCAAACCGGTGATCTTTGCCAATACGTCCAGGCCATTGCCGGCAAATGTGCGCTGGACCTTTGGCGATGGAGCCACCTCCACTCAACAAAACCCCACGCATGCTTATGCAGCACCGGGAACATATACGGTGTGGATGTATAATAACTATGGCGCCTGCCGCGACTCCATCAGCAAAACAGTAACGATCACTGAACCGCCGGTTGCAAAGTTTGGCGCAAATACAACAACCGGTTGCCTTCCTGGCCTGACCGTGAATTTCCAGGATAGCTCATCCGGTGCTTCATCCTGGCTTTGGAATTTTGGTGATGAAACGACTTCTTCAGAACAAAATCCTTCCCATACTTATAATGGATATGGAAACTACAACGTCACGCTGATCGTGATGAATGCGAATCAATGTGCAGATACTGTAGTGATGAACAATTATATCCGCTTGGGCAAACCTGAATTATCTATCCGGAATTTACCCGTCAGTGGCTGCGTGCCATATACACTTACTCCGCAGGCGGTGATCACGACAACTGATCCGGTAACAAGTGTGTTATGGGATTTTGGAGATGGCACCACTTCGTCAACGCAACAACCTACGCATACGTATACGCAACAGGGAACCTATACCGTAAAACTTTTTATTACCACGGCAAGCGGTTGTACGGACAGCCTCGTGATCGATGCAGCGGTGAGAGTGGGGACAAAACCCAAAGCTGATTTTGTTGCGGATCCGTTAGTAAGTTGCGCGTTTCAACCGATCCAATTCACTGATCTTTCATCCACTCCTGTTGATCAATGGATCTGGAGCTTCGGGGACGGCGGTGGGTCAACACAACAAAATCCATCCTATGCGTATTCATCCACCGGCACTTTCAATGTGCGGCTGATCGCGATCAACAACGGTTGCCCGGATACCATCGTTCGTAACAATTATATCCGCATCCTTCCGCCGATTGCGCGATTTAAACCGCAGCCAGATTGCAGTGACAGGCTTCGATTCACCTTTACCGATCAGTCAGTTCAACCTCAAACATGGCTCTGGGATTTTGGTGATGGAACTACATCGACCGAGCAAAACCCTTCGCATCGTTTTCCTGCATTGGGAACATATGTGGTTCGGCTCACTGTAACGAATGGCAATTGTACGCACTCGACCACACAGGTAGTGCGTCCAACACAACTGAAGCCTGAGTTCACTGCCAGTGCAACAACAACCTGTCATGGTGCGCCGGTGGTGTTCACACCGGTAGGTCTTCCCGCAGCACTTACGGCGTCGCTGACCTGGGACTTTGGCAATGGAGTACGGATCACTGCCGCGGGATCTTCCCCGGTGACGTACAGTTACCCTGCCGCCGGAAATTACAATGTGAAGCTGATCACAACGGATATCAATGGATGCCGCGACAGTATTACGCGAAGTTCGCTGATTCGCGTGAATGGCCCGCGCGCTGTGTTCACTGCGACGAATCGTTCGGGTTGCTCCGGTACCAATATCCTGTTCAATGATCAGTCAACCACAGATGGACAACACGCCATCGTCAGCTGGCGCTGGGATTTTGGTGATGGCACAACCCAAACATTTACTGCGCCACCATTCCAGCACACATATAACACCACCGGCAACTTTACCGTAAGACTTACCGTTACGGATGCATCCGGATGCAGCCACACAACTATTCAACCTAATTATATCCTGATCACTGATCCGGTGCCGCGTTTTGCCAGTGTTGATACCTTGAGTTGCCCAGGCGGAACAGTGCGGTTTGTTAATACATCCACATCGCCGACAGCATCGTTCATCTGGGACTTTGGCGATGGCACTACCTCCACCGCATTTTCGCCGACTCATCGTTATGCAGATACAGGATCGTATACGGTTAAACTCTTTATGACGGACAATGCCCGTTGTATGGATTCTATTGTCAAACCTGATTATATCCGCGTGGTAAGGCCGAAGGCAAGCTTTACCGTGAATGATTCAGCAAGCACCTGTACGCCGTTGGAAGTGCAGTTCACCAATACCTCCACCTACTTCAGTTCTGTATTATGGAATTTTGGTCCGGGTGAAGGCGTATCGGCATTACCCAATCCTGCCCACTTTTATTCAAAGCCTGGCACCTATCGCGTGAAGCTGACGATCACCAGTCCGGGTGGTTGTGTTGATTCGGCTTTCACCAACGTCACCGTGTTTGAGACGATTGGCATGAAGATCGATTATGCACCGCTCCAGGGTTGCAATCCATTAGTCGTAAATCTTACCGCTACCGCGCCAACTTCTGTTCAGTCTTATTTCTGGGATTTTGGTGATGGTTATACGCAGACTGGTTCAGACAGTATCTCGCATACCTATACATCGTTCGGTAACTTCCTTCCCACGGTGATCATGCTTGACCCTCCTGGCTGTGCGATACCGGTGAAAGGCTTTGATACGATCCGCATCCGTGGTGCGAATGTGAACTTCGGCCTGTCAGACTCGCTCATCTGTGATAACGGACCGGTCTGGTTTACGGACTCAACAAAAGCGAGTGATCCGATCATCAATTATGCCTGGACCTTCGGAGATGGCACCACGTCATCCCTGCAACATCCTTCGCATAACTATACCCGGCCTGGAACTTATGTGGTAACGCTGACTGTCCGAACGCAAAGCGGTTGTATCAATAGTAAGAGCACTACGGTGCGCGTGGTAGAAAGCCCGCGCGTCAGTATCTCCGGCAGAACGCGAGTATGCGTGGGCGAACCGCTCCGTCATTCGGGCGTGATCCAGCGGACCGGTGCCGCACCGCTTACGTGGCAATGGATCTTCCCGAATGGGAACAGTTCCACGCAACAGAACCCGCCAGATCAAACTTATCAAACGCCGGGTGAGAAGATCGTGATGGTGATTGCGCGGAACAGCAATGGTTGTACGGATACAGCGCGGCAGATCATCCAGGTGATCGCGTTGCCGACATCAGACATACCTTCTCCGATCGTACTGCTTTCCGGCGGATCAGATACGATCCGCGCTACGTACTCGGAAGACGTGAACCGATGGTCATGGACGCCATCGAACAGCCTGAGTTGCGCGAATTGCCCGCAGCCCATTGCGAAACCAAGAACTACGACCATATACGAGGTCAGCTTCCGCAATGCAGATAACTGCCGCAACAGGGATACGGTGGAAGTGATCGTCCGTTGCGCAGAAGGAAATTTCTTTATACCCAATACTTTTTCGCCGAACGGCGATGGGAATAATGATCGCTTCTACCCGAGAGGAAAGGGATTGTATTCAGTGCGTGCATTGCGGGTGTTTAACCGGTGGGGCGAAGTGGTCTTCGAACGGCAGAATTTTCAGGCGAATGATGCGGGTGTCGGATGGGATGGCACCTATAAAGGAAGAGCGGCGCAGCCTGATGTGTACATCTATCAGCTGGAGTTCATCTGCGAAAACGGCGAAGTGATCAAACTCAGCGGCGATATTGCCCTGCTACTGTAAAATGAAAGTATATGAAGCGGATCTACATAAAAACTGCGATCATAACATTCAGCTTATTGCAGCTGCTATCCGGAACCGGCACCGCGCAGGATCCTCATTTCTCACAATTCTTTGAGTCGCCGCTTTACCGCAATCCGGCGCTATCCGGGATCTTCACCGGTGATGTACGCGTGCAGGCGGTGTTCCGTGATCAATGGAACAATGTTGCCAATGCGTATAAAACGGGTTCGCTGAATGCAGAGTATAAACAGCCGGTTGGTCCTTCAGATGATTTTCTCACTCTCGGCATGCTGGCGTTGTATGATCGCGCGGGAACCATCGGCTGGACGACGGTGCAGATGCTGCCTGCCCTCACGTATCATAAATCATTAAGCGCCGATTTTAACCGGTATCTCTCTGTCGGCTTTATGGGTGGATGGGTACAGAAGCGTTTCGATCGTTCCAAGATGACCACTAACAGCAACTATGACGGGGTGGGTGATGGAGAGCCGTTGACCAATACCAGTTATTCTTATCTCGATGGATCAGTTGGTATCAGCTATAATGCTACCATCAAAGACAACCCGGAGGATAACTATTACCTGGGGATGGCGTATCATCATTTCACCAGACCGAATCAATCTTTTTATCGTGACCCTTCTGTTGAGTTAAATCCCAAATGGGTGTTCTCCGGCGGACTGCGATTTGGCGTGAGTGAATATGCATACCTCACCGTGCAGGCGGATCATTCCCGCCAGGGAAGTTTTACCGAAACGGTGGCGGGTGCGATGGTTGGATTGAAGCTGGGACCTGACCCCGTCAATCCGCCCTACGTGTTCCATGCGGGAGCATATCTGCGGTTGAATGATGCGTTGATACCGGTCATAAAGCTGGATTATTTTCCGTTCTCCTTTGCGCTGAGTTATGATGTGAACGTGTCCAGGTTGCGGACAAGTAGTTTGGGGCGGGGTGGCGTGGAGTTGTCTGTGTCATTTGTGAAGTCATTGGATCGGGAGAATGGAGCATTGAATGCGGTGAGATGTCCGAGGTTTTGAAGTGTTTGCTTCTTTCTCCGGTTGACAGGTTCCGCAGATTATAAGACATTGGTCAAGGTAGAACAAGGTAGCTAACTGTCTTGTCTGCCGCCCTGCGTATGGCCCTTTCTAAATCTCCGCCGAAGGGCTGATCGTTACCCAAATTTTTCGATGGGCTTCTGCTTCCTTCAGATAGGTTTGCCTGGCGTAGAAGTAACGCGGCGGGCGCGGCGATACGCGGCGGACGCAGCGAAACAGCCATGGAAAATCTTGTATTTTCGTCGCGCTCTCCGCGTATCGCCGCGTTACTTCTACGCCATTTAAATACTTATGGCTACACGGTAGCCCGAAGGGGAGACTTCGCACATTCGCCCCCCTAAGGAGGTGCTCTTAATAAAATTAAAACAAAGCAGCTCAATCGCTATCCATCACTAACTAAGGATTGATCACAAGTTTGACCTTTTCACCTCCATCATCATCAATCAGCTGAGCCAGGATCTGTCCGATCCTTTGCGGGTCTGCTCCTTTCCCGATCAAATTGAACAAGGGGAGGGTATAGATCCTGTCACCGGGAAGATACATGTCTGTTTTAAACGCAAAAGTTTCAAAGCCTCTCTTGCCATGCATTAACAGTGTATTGGGATTAGTTTTTGATTTTTCTATCGTAAGGCCCGTGATGTCTTTCAATGGTATGATAGAGAGGTAAGAACCTTTTTTGGTTTCGGATAAACCCACCATGTCAAGATTGTAATGGATGTACAGCTTATTGGCAGCAATGTCGATGGCCGTCAGCTCAAAATTGCTTGTTTTCCCATCGAGGGAGAGACGGATCTTTCTTCCTGTCTCCACTACTTCTGTTATAAACTCCAGCCTGTTTGCGCGGGCGAATACGAAGGCGTCGCTGATATCTTCCAGTTGTGTTTTGATATCATCAAACGAACTGCTGGATTCTTTGAGGTAATGAAGGTGGATCAATTTGAGCACAGAGTTGGCCGATGGCTTGCCCGCCGGGTCTCTGTAAAACGAGTTTTCATTATTCATGTCAAGCTTTAGCAGCCCGAGGCTGGATTCGGGATCGAGCTTCATGTCGGTAATTGCCTTGATATTTTCCGGCATGAAGTCATGCGAGACGGAAAGATTCTTTTTATCCCTGGTCTCGTATACGTAAGAGTATCGCAGACCATAGTCGGATGCTTCCAGCTTCAGCTCTTTCATCAGGTACCGGGTTTTGTTTTTGTCGTGGAAGTATAAATTGCCGATATTCTTTTTCAGCTCAGTATTCAGCGCGTCGATCATTTTAAGCAGCTCCGGGTGGATCCGTTGCATCGGTACTTCGAGTTTCTCCACTTCATATTTCGTTGAAGGATATCCTTTGTTTTGAAGACTGCCCGCTTTTTCATAAACGAAATACTTTGAATCGCTGCTGAATTCATCGATAAAAGCGAGTTTGCCTTCCTTTTCCAGCAGATCCATTTTAATGAGCATATCCGGTTCTTCGATCCTGTCCTGGTATTTGAAGCTTTGCTCCATGATCTTTCCTTTCCTGATATGAATGGTCTCCTCTTGCCCGGGCGTATATTCATAGACCAGGTCTTTTGAAGGTATGAATACCAGTCGCAGGCCGGCTAGTCCCTCCCGGAGCTCGGTCTTGCGCCCATTTTCGAGATAGTATTTCAACTCCCATTCATTGGCGGTGAGTAGTTTTTTTGTGTTGGAGGCGGATGATTGTGCGAAAGAAGGAATGGCAAACAGGATCGTTGCCAGTAAGATCAGGGTGATTTTATGCATGCGTGCGGCGATTTTTTAAGCTTTTGGGAGATATTGAATTTGCCGGACAACAGAAACCGGGCGGGTATTGAACGGGTATTTCGGCAACTTAGTGTGTGGAGGGAGCAGGGAAAGTTGCAGGCCTGGGCCGGAGGTGCCTGTTGGGCAAAGTAAGTAAGGGCTGGGGCAGATTGCTTCTAAAGCCGGGCGACCATCGCCGTACGGATCAATAAAGGACCATCCTGTATCAGACGGATCGGAATGGTCACGTATATGGGCGGGGTCGATTGAATTACAGGAGAGTTGGCAACAGCCGGTTCGGCTCTGACCATGCAGCCGCAAATTTTTAAGGGGATACCTTTCATGTACGAATGACAAGACCTGCAGGCATACGCGCTATGCCCGCTGTAGCAAAGTGGCTCAGCAGATCTTACGCGGCAAACGACTACTCCTCAAATCAAAAAGTCTACTTTTGCTAAAAATCTACCGATGCGCTTGTTATCCCGTCTTTGCCTGTTCATCTTGTTGTGGCTCTCTTCTTCCGCGAGCTTTGCCAAAGCACCCGCACGTTATTACTACCATTTGAAGATCTACCAGCTGCAATCCACCGCACAGCAGCAACGCGTGGAGAAATTTCTCGAAAGCGCTTATGTTCCCGCGCTTCATCGGGCCGGTATCAACAGTGTGGGCGTATTCAAAACGATGGAAACGGATTCGGTGAAGCGCATCTATGTACTGATCCCGTATAAAGAGTTGAAGCAGATCGATGCGATCGCAAAGACTCTGGAGAAAGATGACCAGTATCTCAGCTCCGGAAAGGATTACCTGCAAGCGGCACATAATGATCAGCCATATCAACGCATCGAAACCGTATTGCTGCAGGCATTCGAAGGAATGCCCATGCCATTTGTGCCGAAGTTGACAGGGCCGAAAGAGCAGCGCGTGTATGAGCTGCGCAGTTATGAATCCCCGACCGAAAAATATTTCGCCAACAAGGTGCAGATGTTCAATAAAGGCGAGATCGATATTTTCCACAGGCTTGGCTTCAATGCGGTGTTCTATGCAGAAGCGATTGCCGGCAGCCAGCAACCAAACCTGGTGTATATGACGAGCTTTACCAATAAAGCAAGCCGTGATGAACACTGGAAGATGTTTGGAGATGATGCGGCTTGGAAGAAATTATCGGCGATGCCGGAGTATCAGAACAATGTTTCGAAGATCCATATTTACTTTTTATATCCGGCCGGGTGTTCGGATTTTTGAGAGAGGGTACGGCTGGCATGAGCGGCGTTACCGGTGGGCGCGATAATAATCCTGCGGAATAGTTGTTATTACGATCAGATTCACGGCCTTTACTCCCGTAGTGTATTGAGTACTTCCTTTGACTCGATGATCTCGTAGTTCACACGAGCCGTGTTGATGTGCAGGTCCGCGCTGACTATTTGCAATATTCACAAGTTTGCAACCGGGAAATCTGTTGAGATTACAACGCAGGATGGCGTGACGGCATCCTGCATTCTGTCAGATCAGGCTTCTTTATTATTTTCGAATGGCCGTATCAATCAGTGTAACAAAATCCGCACTGTAGTGCCGGAAATCAATTTGCTCTTCCTTCAAATAAACAGCATGCAGGCCGATGACTTCTTTCAATGTCTGCGCCCAGTTCTTATCATATGGTTGGAGGCGGTACACCATTTCTGCTGCACCAAGCATGTTGGCGACAAACCAGGCATATTCAATGCGTGAAGAATCCTGACGATGAGTCTCATAATATTGACTGTCATCACCATTCGCCAGTAATGGTTTCTGTATTGCTAACTGGAGATAGTCCTGCCAGTAACTATACGCCTGCGTTTCCTGTTGGGACGAGACACTTTTATTGTACGAGGTGACGGTGAATATGACGGAGATGATGCTGACAACCAATGCGAGTATTGCTACCCATTGATCGGTTCTTACAGGGGGAAAATTATTGTCGTCCGTGCCGGCCTGGCTACCTGAAACTCCTGGGCCTGCAGGCGAACCGGAATGGGGTGTAGCCGCCTGATCCAATTCAAATCCTTTTACCAGCCAGCAGGAGCCGAAGGCCAGCAATGCGATCACCTCGAGTGCAAATACAAGTTTGTTAATGGATAGATAATGGCCATAACTTTTCGATAGGACCATAGGCGCAAGGATCCCGATGCAAGCCCACATGATAATGCCACATCCCTTATAAAAAAGATTTCTGGCGGCTTGTCTTTTATTGTTTTTATCACCAGAATTTTTTTGAGGGAATTGACGGAAGGCCACATAACCGAGGATTATAAAAAAGGCAGCGGCAGATGAAAGATGGACGTCGGAAACCCAACTGTCATAGACAAAACCCTGTCGTGTGCAGGACTGATCCAGCTGATTGAAGGAGGTCGGGAAAAAAGCAACTGCGATCGCGAGAATACCGGCAATATTGGTCCACAGGTCCTCCCACTTTCCATTTCCCGGATAAATGATCAGGAAGAAGCTTACAGCGCATAATAACCCAACAAATATATTTCCCGCAATAGTATAGTAGTAATGACTGATCGATTCCTGGATGATGCCGCAGTCTGTCACGGTTGCCGTTACCAATGGTAGTAGCGCGCCAATGGATAAACCTAAAATGCCCACCCATTTGCGCATCATTTTAAATGACAAAAGCGCAAGTTTGCTTCTTGTTTCAGGCGTAACTGCCCGCTTGCGATCTATGCTTTGAATAGCCATAAGAATTGTTTAAATGTGTTTAGCGAAATGCGATCATCATATAATCAGTTGGAATAAAATTCAATACCGTTTAGTTAAGGATTTTTCCGAAAGTTCATTCGATGGCCGATGACCGTTGGCCGAAAATACATATACCTACTAGTGTCAATACCCTTTACCAATCAGTAGCAATAGCTTCCATCCAAATGCGGTCATCGGTCATCGGTCATCGGCCATCGAGTCATGGATCATCGCGTTATCAGTTCTCTGCCGGGATCAGTCGGAAACTCCTTTGGCCTGGTTTGGTTTGAAGAGGTCCTGCAGTTTTGCAAAGCTGAAACCCAAAAAGAAATAAAGCGGAGCGCTATCGGTCTTTCTGATCATGTGAAGGTTACAGCCCATTCCAAAGAATAGTTTATTTCGGAAAAGACCTAATTGAAATCCGGTGCCAATCTCTACATCTTTTGCGGTGCTGAAATCCAGGTAGGAGACATTTATGCCGAACGATGGTTGCAGGGCATTAAGCAGCCTGCTTTTCTTTTGTAGAGAGTAAGCGGTATCCTGACCATTGATATGCGGAGTGATTTTTACACCCCGGTCTTCTCCATAGTAGGTGAGCATCAGTACAGCGCCACCGGCACCTTTGAAGTTGGAGGGAGATACTGTTCCGCTTTGATCATGGCTTTCTCCAAGCCGCTCTACCATAGCAAATACGTCTGAGATCTCTACATTCCACCCGGTTTCACGTATATAATACTTTCCGATATTGACTCTGGGGGGTATTGTAGTGGTTGATCCGGGCTGGTTAAATTTCCACGTTACATAGAGGTGCATGACCTCGCCGGCTTTCGCACCACTTTTACCAAGATCAATGGTCGCGTATACTAATCTTTTATAGATGGTTTTCCCTGCTTCAATGCAGAGATCGCGTGTTAGCTCATCGTAATGCTCCCGGATTGTTTCAAAAATGATTCTATCGCGTTCCGGGCTTTGCGGGTTTGACACGGGCAGTGAATAAAATTCCAGTGCGCGTGATTTTTGTTTAACCGAATCTGAATCTGACTTTATATAGATGCGGCCGATCAGATCATTTAGCTTAGAGCCATCAATGTTAGACAGCTGAGTTAATTGTGCGGAAAGTTGACGGAGTAACCTGATATTCTCAAATATCTTTACGAACGCTGAGTCCGGCTGCCCGTTTACGTTGATCTTTTCGAGTGTATCTGCTCCCGTTTTAATGATATTGCTTAGCTGTGCATATGCTATTGTATCTGTATTGATCAGCGAAAAAAATGCTTTACGCGCGTCATTATTTTTAAGTGTGAATGAATTGAGATAGCTGGCAACAACACGGGTTAGGTTTTTCAGCAGACCTACATTTGTGATCAGTGTGTTTAGGGAAGCTTGGTTATCTGTTCTAAGTCTACGGGCATTTATATCATTGACCCTGTCCCGGAACGTTGTGTAAAAAGTCAACAAATTATTATACGTCTTTCGTGTTGGTACTTCCAAAAATGCATCGAAATCTGTTTTCATACTTCGAAACAGCGTGCTTAATTGCGGGTACTGAGGCATTTTATCTTCAATCGCGGCTTTCCAGTGTAATATGTAGGATAGAAGGTATTGATGGTCCTCCTGCTGGATAGGTTTATTCTTGTTTATTTCTGTAAGCGAGTCGATATATGTTTTGATCCCGGCAAATTCCCGGGGATCCAGGTATTTTTCAAAAAAAACTGCCGTATCATATAAATAACCTGAACCGGAAATGACCGAATTTATTTGCTTGATATCTTTCAATGCGAGGATCATGTTCAAAAACTTCCTGGCAATTTCCCCAGGCGGTTCCGATTCATAACCTATTTCCTGCCGTTGAAGGCCGACTTCAGAATATGGGCTCACCTCTATCTTGCGTAATCCATCTTTTCCCGTTATTTCTGCTTCAAGTGAAATATTCCCTTCGAACTCCTCGTTTTTGATGAGATTGCCCAGGTCAAAAGTGATTTTCAATTCTCCGTCCACATCCAGCTTCGAACGTTTCTGACTTGGTACATTTTTTCTCAGTTCCCAGTTCCAGATAGTATCGAACAACTCATGGGCCGGATTCTTTTTATACAAGACATTTACGTATTGCCGGGGGTCTATCTGAACCGGTTCATATGACGCGGGTGGGACTTTAGTTGTTTGAGAAAAGGAGGTGAGATGCGCAATCAGCATGCAAAGAAGAAACACTCTTTTCATATTCCTGGTTTTGGTTATGGAGAAAATTGATAAGTACAGTTGATCTACGGAGTACGGGATAACGGTAAGCCGCGAACTGCGACTTCGCCTGGTAGGTTTAATAGGTCGGTATTAAGTAGAAGTTAGCCGGAAATAAATATAGGCATGCCCGGCCAGGCTTCACCGGGTTAAAAGACGGTAATTGATCAGGTGTTTATAACGGTGGAGACCTCAATCGCTAATAAATCTTTCGATATAAGCCGGTTCCTTGCACAATCATGCACCAGTATTTTTGACAGCGTTTCAAACTGATCAGTCTTAGCGTTGAACGGAACAGTCACTTCAGTATTACGGATCAGTGATTGTTGGACGATGCGGGGCCGGCAAAGCTGAACTGTTTATTTGCGCTATGATCTCTCCCCAATGGATGGATATGATCTTACCCGTCGTTGTATTTCCGGAACGGAATAGCGGTGAGCCCATATAGATATTTGGAATTGAACTTCGCAACAGTGTTCCGGAATGTTTCCGCGGGTATGTGATGATATGCGGAGTCGATTGAAAATAGAACAAAAGGACCCCTCGCGGGGCCCCTTCATGCAATAAGTATTGCACGCTGATAATTGAAGATAGTATGTTTTACTACAGCACTAATTCAGCAGTGCTTGTATTACCGGGAATGTTTGTAGCCGTAACAACTACCCTGGTTCCTTCCAGTTGAGGAGAAATGCCAGTGGTTGTGTAATGCCAGAAGCCTTCAGCCGTTTTTACCGCTGCGCCAGATTCCACGGGCGTGCCTTGCGCCGTAAAAACGCTGACGTCCAGTGATCGTACACTTACATCGTCTTCTGCAAGGATGTCTATGCGGCCACCTGCTGCACCCGTGTAACTGGTATTGATGATCTCAACGATCTCGGGAGCAGTGAAATAATTCCCCAACGCTAAATTGTAGGGTGTTACGCCAGGCACAGCTTTCGCTTCGTAGAGCGCACGGCGCTCAGGAATTTCCATGCTCGCCTTCGCGTAATTCGATGCTTTTTTGAACCGCCGCCTGATCTCAAGCTGTCCTTCCGAAGCTGTTGCGGCCTTTTTGCGTCGTTTACCGATAATTGTTTTTCCGTGGCGCTGGCTGAACTGAACCAGGTCGCCAACTATGCCGCTGGTGTTATGCATAACGACATTGTATCTCGAAATTGCCATGTTGTTTGTGTTTTAAAAATTAAAGAATAAGGTTTAGCAAATGACCTGCGCAGGTAATGCCCGGATCAACAGTTCGCGACAGCGCTAGCTTCTGTTGCTTGTGTTGATACGTGCATTTGAATTTGCAATACAAACGTAGCACGAGTTTTTGCGAGCGAAAAATGAAACGGCGCTTTTTGCGCTTTTTGCGCTTTTGGCCGGTTTTGACGTTTTTGACAGGTCGATCAGTATTTCGGGCATTGCCATCAGATTCTGTGTTAACTACCAGGTTTAATAAGTTTTAGTGGTGTAGGGGTAACGCAGCGGACGCAACGAACCGCGGCGGCCGCAACGAAATACAATGTATTTTATGGCTGTTCTCGTTGCGATCGCCGCGGTTCGTTGCGTCCGCTGCGTTACCCTCCGCCAATGGGATATCAAGATTTCGCTTCGGACGCGAATGGGCACGAATGAACGCGAATGGACGCGAATGCGGCCTGACAGGTTTGAATGAGCATTTTGTTTGTAGATACGATTTGCAATTCGCGAATTGTGAATCGGGTAAGATGGCGTAATCGGCCAAATGATCTGGTTCACGGATAGTCACTGAGATAGTGTGTGCGCGTGTATTTATTTTTGTAGCAAACGAGCAAAATATCCCAACATGTTATTGCAATATTGTTCTGATCTGCATCTGGAATTTCGTGAGAATAAGCAATGGTTAGCGAGAAATCCGCTTCAACCTGTGGCGCCGGTGTTGATACTGGCCGGGGATATCATTCCTTTTTATGAACTCAGTAAGCACGGCGAATTCTTCGATCAGTTATCGGATAGTTTTGAAATCGTTTACTGGGTGCCGGGGAATCATGAGTATTATCATAGTGATATTGCGGAACGGTCCGGGTCGTTCTGTGAGAAGATCCGGGAAAATGTTTTACTGGTGAATAACCAGGCGATTTTGCATGATGGGGTTAAGCTGGTGTTTTCTACGTTATGGTCGAAGATCAGCGAGGCGAGGGAATGGCAGATCGAAAGAAGTCTGAATGATTTTCAGGTGATCAGAAATGGTGATCGTTTCTTTTCTGTGGAAGATGTAAACAGGTTGCATGCGGAGAGTATGGATTTTTTGAGCAGGGAGTTGGGTAAGGATGATGGAATGAAGACAGTGGTGGTGACGCATCATGCGCCGACGTTTTTACATTATCCGCCAAAGTATAAGGATAGTGAATTGAATGAAGGGTTTGCAACCGAGTTGTATGATTTTATTGAGGGATCGGGAGTGAAGGCGTAGGTGTATGGGCATATTCATTATAATACGGAGGACTTTATGATTGCGGAGACGTTGGTTACCACGAATCAGCTGGGGTATGTGAGGGTTGGGGAGCATAAGGTGTTTAATAGGGCAAAGATGTTGGAGGTCCAGGGAAGGGTTGGATCAGATACTATCCGGAGGGAGTTAGGACTTAAAAAAAATGTTCTAAGCTCATTATCAATCGAATGCAAGATTGTATGTCCATATACTATACCTGATAAGGTATAATTCCAGTGATTTCATCTAAATTATACCCTTAAAGGTATAATTTATTACTTTTCTGTACCTTTATACCTGAAGGGGTATAATATGAACCAGGATAATCATCTTTCAAGCTTTTTAAAGTACATCCGTAAAAAGAACAAGCTGACCCAGGAGGAGCTGGCTCTCAAGGCGGGTGTTGGGCTGCGCTTTATCAGAGATCTGGAGCAGGGCAAAGAGTCGCTGCGGCTGGATAAAATCAACCAGGTCCTTTCCTTGTTTGGCTATAATCTTACACCGGGCGATAATCGCAGAACGGATCAATGGGACATTATCATGAATTATATGAATCGTACTGTCCATGTATATCTGAAGGATAAGTCCGTACTGGTGGGATTTTTATTGGATTACAAGATGGTCGACAACCAGCTGGTGTACTGGAAATTTGTATCAAACAACGATGCGATCAGGTACCGGGCAACTAAAGACGAATCTTTAATCCGCCAGATCAACAGGGACGAACTAATGACTGTCGAAATTATATAACATGCGTAGAGAAGGTACTGTTTTATTCAAAGGAAAAGTAGCCGGGATCGTCTGGCAGGACGATGAGGGCTATGGCTTTAGCTATACAGCCGCTTACCTGGAGGAGGAGTCTGCTGAGCCCATCAGTCTGACAATGCCAATGCGAAAAGAACCCTATCTCTCCCGGACGATGCTCCCTTTTTTCGATGGGCTGATACCCGAAGGATGGCTGCTCGATATAACCGTAAAGAACTGGAAACTTAATCCGAATGATCGAATGCAATTGTTACTGACAGTTTGCAGGGACTGTATTGGTGCCGTAAGTGTTGAATCAAATAATAGATGATCGCGTGATGCAAAACAGATGTTTATATTGTTACCAGCTGATGGATGAAAGTACGGCCGACTTTCACCCGGCCTGCAGCAAAACCTTTTTTGAGAAAGAGCTGCCTCCCTCGCTTGATCTTGGCCGCGAAAGGCTGGACGAACTTGCCAAAGAAATAGTGCTGAAAAGCATAACGGTCACGGGTGTACAACCGAAATTATCACTCGCCATTGAGGTGGTTCCCGGGGACACTAAACGGTCGCGTTTCACCATCGTCGGGCTATGGGGACACTATATCCTGAAGCCACCGACCAGCGGATTCCCGCACCTGCCCGAAAATGAAGATTGCACGATGCACCTCGCTGCCATTTTCGGACTGCCTGTGGCAGAACACAGTCTTATCAGGCTCTCTTCCGGCGAACTGGCCTATATAACCAAGCGGTTTGACAGGGAGGGAGATCAAAAACTCGCCATGGAAGACATGTGTCAGCTTACTGAAACACTTACCGCCGATAAGTATCACAGTTCGATGGAAAAAGTTGGGCGGCATGTGCGCACTTATGCAACAAGTCCCGGGTTGGCCGCCATCGCCTATTTTGAGTTGTCATTATTTTCCTGGCTTACCGGGAATGCAGATATGCATTTGAAGAATTTTGCTTTACTGACCGATGCCACGGGTAATATCAGCCTGGCTCCTGCCTATGACATGGTTTGTACCAGGATCGCCATGCCCGATGACAAAGAGGAACTGGCGCTGACGCTGAACGCCAGGAAAAGAAAAATAACGCTGAAGGATTTTGATGTGCTTGCCGCGAACCTGAAAATACCCGCGAAATCTACACAGAATACCTATGCCCGTTTTGCGGGGAAGATAAAAGAAGCATGTAATTGGATTGATGTGTCATTTCTGCCTGAAGATATGAAGGGGCAGTTTAAGGAGATTATACTTGGGAATGCGGGAAGAATGAAGTGGATATGATAGAATATAACAACACACATAGAGTTTAGACTTGGTTTACTAAGGCAGGTAACTGGTTCACTTAGAAAGCAAGTGGTGTAAACGAACCTGTTTCATATCGGCGGGCCGCCTAGTTTAATTAAAAAGATCATGGCATTCAAACAAACATCTTTGTCCGGGACTTGTCCAACGCTCACTTATCGATTCGCGATTCAACAGTTAAGAAATACTCATCTGGTAGAGTTGCTGCTTATTTCCTTTCATGGCGAATACAGGTATGGATCTGCCGGTAAAGAGGACGCAGGTTTGATTCGCGGTATCATTAAAACAGGTGTTGCCGTTTACGATCCAACGTCAATAATTATTGATTTTAGAGATATGGAGTATACCTGGGGAGATAACTTTGATCTGTCTTTCGAGGATGCAGAATCATCCAGGGTAGTGGTGGTTGTCGGCGATAAGTGCAGAAAAGCGATGTCCACATTGGCTTTCGGTATTGATACGAAGCAGGATATAGTGGATAATGTGTTGTTTTTTGATGATTTCGATTCGGCGCTGCTGAAACTTGATAGCATCGACAGATAACCTATTTACTTTTTTGATAATGCAGTTTTAATATGGATACATCTACCATTCATGACAGAGAATCATTTATTCACTTTGTGCAGGAACTGCGCAATAACTTTCTTCAGGACGGCGAGCAATGGGAGAATAAAACACTTGATCAGTTTCTTGAAGCATTAGCTGCTTATGCGGAGGATATCCAGGGATATTATGATAATATGACACCATCCGTTAATGCGGACATCCCAGGCTGGAAAGTTTTCGCGGATATGCTGATGGGAGCCAGTATGTATGAGTAAGGTATAGCAAGAAAATCAGTCCTGGGAAAGATAGCTTGAAGAGCATTTAATTTCTCCCGGTATGATCAGTTCAGTTATCCGGAATTACCGGATAACTGGAATAGTGAAGTGTTATTTCAACTATTCGAGATTTTCGAATAGTTGACCTTTTCATACAAATCGCCTCTTCATTTTCTTCCGCATCGTTATCCTTCGCAAACTGCTCGTATTCATCTCTATTGTTACGTGCATGATCTCTTTTCGCGGCAGTTCTGCCATCTGATCCTGCTCTGCAAAATTGTAATATCTCACGTCTGCGATGATCACCTG
Organism: Terrimonas ginsenosidimutans; assembly: GCF_022012415.1. Lineage (GTDB taxonomy): Bacteria > Bacteroidota > Bacteroidia > Chitinophagales > Chitinophagaceae > Terrimonas_A > Terrimonas_A ginsenosidimutans. The sequence goes on along the minus strand of NZ_JAKLTR010000001.1, from coordinate 224,865 downwards.
ATCGATCACCGGAATTTCAATCATTGCGCGGTTCACACTGCCTGTGGTGACGAGTTCGTTGTAATGCTGCGGGGCCGGATCAAAAGGTCCGCAGTAAAGCGTACTGGTTTATATTTATAGTGGTCGCCTTTTAAATGAATTCAGCAATTGCTGTAACGATATCTGATGCGGGCGATATCAGGCTTTATGAACGGAAATCATGTTTTTATGCAGTGAGAACCACGTTCGGAGCATTTTGAGTTAAATTGCAGTAACATGCCTTCATTATATATCATAGCAGGTTGCAACGGTGCCGGTAAAACAACAGCGTCTTTTACCGTGTTTCCGGAGTTGCTGAATATCCGCGAGTTCGTGAATGCGGATGAAATAGCGAGAGGGTTATCTCCGTTCCAACCGGAGAGTGTTTCCATCCAGGCTGGTAAAATTATGCTAAGAAGATTGGATGAACTGGTTGCAGAAGGGAAAGACTTTGCTTTCGAAACAACATTATCCACCCGAAGCTTTATCATACTTTGTGAGGAAGCGAGAAGTAAAGGGTATGATATCTATATAATATTTTTGTGGCTGCCATCAACTGACCAGGCTATTGAAAGGGTGAGGAAGCGCGTATCAAAAGGAGGGCATCATATTCCTGATGAGGTTGTGATCAGGCGTTACCAGGCTGGGTTGAAAAATTTTACCGCGTTATATCAGTCACTGGTTGACTATTGGATCTTTATTGATAATTCCGGTCAGCAATTATCGCTGATCGCTGAAGGAGGGAAGGAATCAAATACTACCATTCATAATTCAACAATATGGCAAAAAATACAGGAAAGCGGCTCACGCACGAAGAGATAAAAGCGAAAGTGATTGAGGGAATGATGCGTGCGCGGAAGAAGCTGATTGAACAGGAAAGGAAGGATGATTCTTACCTGGTGGTTTGGGAAAATGGGAAAGTGGTGAAGGTGAAGGCGAGGGATATGGAGATCTGACAAAGTCAGACTGCGTATAATAATATTATTTTCAAAATGCTTAATTGTTGATTGACTAGTGTATGGATTTTACTGTATCATTTACTATATCATCCGTGATACAGTAAATGATGTGACATAGACTTTAGACTGGTTTATAAGAGATTTTGAACTGGTTCACTAAGAAATAGGGTGCTGTGCCGGATTCGGTTATCTGTTTATTTAAGATGACGAGCAACTATCCGGAAATACCGGATAGTTCAATAGTAGTAGGACCACATCATAAGGACGAAGAACTTCAACTTCGTTTTAATCTGCATTTTATCAGTTATTCGCTCATCTGCCGGAGTGCTTAATTCGGCAAAAAAGCATGATCTGCCGGTGTTTTTCCCATGGTTTTAAATGGACTGGAAATTAGGTTTGCTTCAGCCTTTTTGGTCATCCGTAGGTGTATACAATATAACATCTATCTCTTCTGATCAATTCAATCAGATTGTCCAATTAATGCATAATCAATCAGTGGAGTGAATAGTAAGGTGAAATGACTTTCGCAGATCGGCATTTGATACTCGCGGCTGTTCCGGACGCGCCAGGTCTTGAAATGCTTCATGCATTCTCTCCGTTGGAAACTGCCTGAAACTGAATCTCACAATTGATTAAAAGTGAACTTTTGAAGTTGTGACGCAGGAGATAGCGGTAGGTTCGCTGCAATTTTATCAACCTATAAGTTGACTTTAATGATATTAGTGCCTATTTTTGTAGACGAGTTAACTGGCGAAGGACTCTACGCGGTTCGCTTTCCGGAGGAGGAGTTGGATGAATTCGAGAGATTATTTGACCGCTGGGCAGATACTCAGAAAGTCCTGCAATACTGTGTGGCCAACGCGGCATATTTAAAAGCGGGGCATTTTAATGGCCAGTCGATTGATCAGACGGTAACCAGAGTTCGTGATGAGGCTGCTGAACTTGAATATCTTCTGGAAGATTTTTCAGAGAAGGGTTTTAGAGGAGGCGATAATCTGCAGATGTTATTCCGCCCTTTGCATAACAGGCAATATGAATTGCCGGAGCATCAGGAAACGAAAGCCAAAGTGCAGGACCAAAAGATATTTCCGAAACCAATACTCAGGCTTTATGGTATAAGATTGGGAAAGAATACCATCGTGATAACAGGTGGTGCGATCAAATTAACCAGAACAATGGATGAACATCCTGACACTGCACGGGAATTAGAAAAACTGGCTGAAGTAAAAGCCTTTCTTAAAAAGAATGGTCTGGGGAATGATGGAGATCTAAATGATTATTATTATGAAAAATTTTAAAGAGCAGATCAATAAGATAACAGATTCGGAGAATCCTTCATCCTGGAAGGAAAAAGCACAGGCAAGAAGAAGCAAGCCCTGGCTAAAACAATATTCATCTCAAATAGCCCGGCGGATACTTGCTATTATCGGAGACAGGGAGGATCTTTCACAGGCAAAGCTGGCAGAGGCGCTACAGGTTTCTCCGCAGCAAATAAGTAAGATCGTGAAAGGCCAGGAGAACCTGACCCTGGAAACGATCTATAAGCTCTCGAAAGCATTAGATACCGAGCTGATCAGTTTCCCGCAGTACAAGTATAGCTATGTCACCAAAACATTCCCTCCTTTTAACTATGAGGTCAACCCACTTCAAAAAGCAGTAACCTTCCCGGAAAACTTGTCTGAGACTACACATAGTATAGTCGCCGGCACAGCGGTTATTAAATTCGATTCAATGACAAGAAAATTCGGTTAAACGATTAGATATTTTTCTTACAATGAGCATACAGACGTTTAACATACGATTTGAGCGAATTGACATTGTCGAGAAGGCAATGTTCAACTCAACGATTGCACCCAATGCTGCGTTTAATTTTGAAGTCAAAACACAGGCTTATGTTGATGAACAGCAGCAGATCATTGTTGTATTTGTTGCGGTTGATATCTGGAATGATAATAAAATTGCGCTTGGGAAAATCACGGTTGGATGCACCTGTAAAATCGAAGATCTCAACACGGTATTTGAACGGGGAGAGGATGGAAAGAAGATCATTCCCCCGGATTTGGATGACATGCTGAAGTCAATATCGATTTCTACGACAAGGGGTGTGATGTATTCTGAGTTTAGAGGGACGCCGTTGCATGGGGCGGTGTTGCCGATTATTGTGCCGAGTGCTTTAATCCCTGCTCAAGGAGATATTGTAAGTTTAAGGAACTCTACAGATTTATAGAATTACGTTGATAACCAAACCAGTGTACCGAAAGATAATGCAACAACGCAGCCTGGATCTTTGGAAGAAATTCGAAGATTCGTTCAAAAAAAACATTCAAACTCTTAGCAAGATTGAAATAGAACGGTTAAATACTCCCCGTGACAGGAAGTACTTCTTTAAAGAGTTGTTTCCACAAATCTCAATAGACACCTTGGGTTGGTATTTGAAAGCACAGAGTTCTTGCGCGTAGATTATACTTTTTTTAAAAAAGGAGATGCCCACAAATGGAAAGTTCCCCAGATATTTATAGAGTCAGAGAACAGCTGGGAGTCTTCTTACGAAGAGGCTATTAAACTTTGCAGTCTAAATGCTCCGTTAAAGATATTGATACAATACGACCTAACCCCTGAACTGAAGGCCGAGATTGAAGGGCATGAAACAAATTGGGATTATATTTTTGAAGATTTTGTAAAAGAGAGTGAACTTATTGGGCTGTTTGTTCTAATGATTTGCGACCGACAAGAAAATATGTCTTTAACAGTGTCTTCAGTAGTATACGGTCAGGATGGGAAAGCGATATCTAAAGATGTTTTTAAAGTAGAACCTTCCAATTGAGTGAAGAATGCTTTTTTGTTTTGAAAGATCAATATTAAATTCTTAGCGAGTTTATACAAACCTCCTTCTCAACTTACCTCTCCTTTTTATCCTTCTAAAGCTCGTTGTGCTCATTTCCATCGTTGCATGCATGATATCTTTTCGCGGCAGCTCTGTTAGTTGATCCTGCTCTGCGAAACTGTAATACCCTTCCTCCGAAATGATCACATGATCGATCACCGGAATTTTCAACTCCCTGCCGAGACGATTAAGATCCGATGCCATAAACCGGTCCGACGGCGACGGGCGCAACAATCCTCCGGGATGATTATGCACCACGATCAGCTTCACCGCTCTTTTCTGCAGCGGTGTGCTGAAGACCTCCATTGGTTCCACCATCGCGCGGTTCACACTGCCCATGGTGACGAGTTCGATATGGAGGATCTTGTTCGCTGAATCAAGACTGATCGTCCAGACATGCTCGCGGTTGCGGTGCGGAAAGGGTGTGCTGAGCAAAACGGGTTGGAGCAGGGAGAAGATATCAGCAGCGGAGCGGATGTATTGGTTACCGGCTTCGATGGTTTTTATTGGTTCAGTTATTTTCATGGGTAGCTTATTTAAGTGGTTCAGGTGATCAGGCATTGATTGAATAGTGTGGCGTAGCCATGCGTCGGGATCACTCCATCGCCAGGACACTGTTGAATAGGATGAATTTTCTTGTGTTCATTTTTTCGAATTCACCGCCATCTTTAAAGCTGTAGAAGTCGGTTTCAGAAATGATCAGGTGATCAAGCAGTTTGACGTTCAGGAAGTGACTGGCATCCACGAGTTTTTCTGTGGCGGTGATATCGGACCGGGACGGCTTTAAGCTGCCGGCGGGATGGTTATGCGCGACGACGATCGACGCCGCCCGTCTTATCAAGGCGCGATGAAACACTTCCATGGCATCGATGAGGACGGTCTGCTGGGTGCCGAGGCCGAGGAGTTCGAGGGTGCGGACGGTTTGGGAGTGATCTAGACACATGAGCCAGAGATGCTCGCGATCGCGATTGAGTTTGGATTGACGGAGGAAAGCGGGTTGGAGGAGGTGGAAGATGTCGGAGGAGGTTTGGATGTGGAGGTTGCGGGAGGGGGAGAGGCGGATTTGCATATGAATAGGTTTTATGGTTAGAATTGCTTTTGAATATCAATTTAGTCATTTTTAAGATTAATATTTGCGTTTTTAACGCAAATATTTTTAGCCAGCGTCTAAGTATTTAACTTTCAAATAATAAAGTTTACATGGCAGAAAGGAAGATTAATAGGCTGAAGGTCGTATTGGCAGAAAAAGATAAGACTAATAGATGGCTAGCTGAAGAAATTGGCTATACGGAGGGTATGATTTCAAGATGGGTATCTAACACAAAGCAGCCGCCCCTCGAAGTTCTTTTTGAGATTTCTGTCTTATTAAAAGTAGATATTAGAGACCTCATCGAGTCGAACAGTCACTTATTTAAGAAAGTATAGCCGTTTATCGGTGGTTCATTGTATTCTTTGTACGTGTGTAGAGCCATTTGCTGTCAATTATTATGAAGACTCCGAGTTGCTATACTTAGGTCTTACCGGATAAATAAATTTTCAGCACATAATGTGATAGGAACAGAAAAAAATTGAAGGTACCAGAATGAATGAATTTAACGTGTCTACTTTATACAATATAATAGTTGCCGAGACGCTGCATTCTTGAAAAGAAACTTTTCGGAGTACATCATCAACTGGCAAGGATGACAACGCTATTGGCTCCTGTAAGAATCCACCCCAACTTTATTTATTAACTTCACTTTTAGTGTTTAAATACGTTTAAATGAAAATTCGCTTTTTAGGTCAGGGGTATAACACACAGCAGACCGATTCAATGGCTCAGATTCTGATCAATGCGTTAAAGGATCCTGCATACTATAAATTTGCCTGCCTCGTGGCATTTGCAAGTCGAAGTGGTGTTTCTGGTCTTGCTCCTCATATACACAAAAGCAAGGGCCATATAAAGGAATACAAACTAGTTGTCGGCATTGATCAGAAAGCTACATCCCTGGAGGCGTTGGAAGAGTTGCTGGCACTGGAAGTGGATACCTATATCTATTACACTACACAAAGGATAATTTTTCATCCCAAAATCTATTTATTTGAAGGTGATGAAAGAAATCTTGTAATTATTGGATCAAATAATCTCACACAAACCGGCTTGATTCATAATATTGAGGCATCCACTATTATTGAGTTCGATAAAGGTGATACCCAGGGTATTGAATTTGTTCAGACGATGAAGCAATATTTTTCATCGCTATTTGATGGTTCTGATGCAAATCTGAAGCGACTAACGCAAGAGCTTCTAGATAAACTAAAACGGTCGTTTAAAATTCCTTCTGAAAGTAATAGATCGGAAGTTTATGAAAAAGAGAAAGAAGGTGAAGGCGAAATTGATAATTCGGATGTGGAAGGCAGTGAAGATGTTTTAAATGAAATATTCAGTAGTATACCAGTGCAAAAAGCACCGTCCGATTTCAAACCGGTCAGGAGCAAAAAGGATAAGTCTTCAAATCCTGAGTCAGGACCTACAAACACCAGAACAGGCGGTTCTCCAGAACTTTTCCCGACCGATGAAACGGAAGATATTGCAGGTGAAGAATCAGCGGAGCTGAATAATAATGCTGGTTCTCCCGGTATCCTTTGGCCAGTCCACGTCATACCTAATTGGAGTATATCCGCAGATTCAGAAGTCTTGATCGCGGAGATTTCTGGTCCTGGCAGATGGGAACAGGCAAATTTCGACCTCAATAATTTCACGAATTTTTTCGGAGCTACTGTAGGAACAAGCGACTATTTTATAGACTTGATATATATTCACCAGGATGGATCACTCGATGGCATTCAGTCAAGCCAGGCGGTTACTGTCGCAAGCAGTAACTACCGGTTTGAACTTAGTGCTGCTGCCGGTAAGCCATATCCCTCCAACGGAAAGCCAATTGGCATTTTTGTCAAAGTTGCGTTAAGGCAGTTTGTGTATACGTTATACATGCCTCAGGATTCTGGGTACAGTGCAATAATGGCAGTTTTAGCTTCAAGATTTGCAGGCGGCTCTTCGCGGAATAAAAGGATACGTCTTTCTGCATCGGAGCTTAGTGTCGCGTTACCTCAATTGCAACTCTGGAGCTTATAAGAGACATGCAATCAATACTTCTGCTTCATCTGAAGAATGTAGGTGTTTATCGGAGTGATTGAGCTTACTGTGCGAGAACTTTCCAGGAGATAATATTTCAACGTTCCTGTAATATTTTTTCGCAAGGGCCAGCAAGTCAGTCAGTGTTAACAGCCTTGGATGGGATTTCTTAGACTCATCAAAAGGAGAATAAGATACAAGCAACTGGCAATCGGATTGAAGCGATTTCTTAAATAAGTTTTCAAAAGCAACAGGAGCTTGAGATTTAATGCAGAAAGGAGACTGGTGTCTTTCCGAACGGTAGATACCCCTGCTTATTTGCGTCACTCCATTGGCGGTATTTTTTGAAACTGACGGATTATCCCTTAGACATAAGGTTTCAAGTACATGATAAAATCTACTGTAGTGATCGCGTGTATATGGTGGATCTGCATATATAAGACTTGTGTCGGATGGCAAATGATCGAGGGTCTCAATATAATCTGACCTTCTAACCAGATTTGAATGCGAAAATGAAGGAACATCGGAGTAACGCCTAACCCATTTTTCAAACTCCCTGAAGAGATCTTTCGTCCGGTCTTTGAACGCAGCCTTTGCAACCCCGCTTTTCGGGTGACCATCAGAATTATAAGCCCTCAAGGGCTGAGCAAATTGTTTACCGACAGTATTCACAGCTTCACTTACGGTACTCAGAAGCGAAGCGAGGAGCAAGTTCTGTACGGGCTGATCTGCTACTTCACTAATATAATAGAGGATTGAATCAATCTGTGAGGCTTGGTGATAGGAAAAGTATAAACCTCCAAAGTATTTAACAGCCAACGCTTGAGTACCATCAAAAAGGTTTGCTTTTTTAAGCCGTTTGATTGTATCAGAGAGAAGGGTTGAGAGTTCGTCACTTGCTTTGGAGCCCTGAAGTTGATAAGCAATAACAGATCCGTGTTCAATGAGGTCGCATAGTGGAAGCACATTTTTTTCTACTGCCTGTTTGAGGCAGTTTTCTTCATAATCAACCAAAGGTTTTATGGCATGATTTAATTCGCTTATTCTTTCAAGAGATCGGAAGGCAGCCGCGATATTATCCGGAGGCTTGGGAGAGGCTAGCAGAAGTGCGCTTCCAATAACCCTCGAATATTCCTGAACATCTGCAGCAATAACCGGGCGACTGTGCGCCAGCTTAAATGCTACAGAGCAGGAACCTGCAAATAAATCGCAAACTCTTCCTTTAGAACCATCTATTTTATCAACAGTCTCTTCAATAAAATCTAAAATTCGATATTTACTTCCCAGGTAGTGAATAGGGCGAAAAACTTCTTGTCTTAGAATTTCGTCTTGAAGTATGCTAATTTGCACAGCTGTGGATAATTTTAGATTGGCAAATATATGCTAAAATATTTAGGGTTCGTTAGTTTTGATTTTACTTAATAATAGATAATCATCATGGGTGTTATATCTGGCAAAAAGATCACAGGCGAGCGAATTTTTGGTGAACGTGATTCCGGGAATTATCTATTTCATGGTGACAATAAAATTGTACTTGATCATTTAGCAAAAGATTACAGGAAGAAAATAAAATGCATTTATATAGATCCCCCCTATAATAATAAGGATAACTATCATTACAATGATAATAAAAGTCATGAAGAATGGCTTGCTGAAGTCGTAATAGTTTTAAAAAAGCTGCACCCCTTAATGACTGAAGATGGGAGTATCTGGATCTCGATCGATGACAATGAAATGCCTTATTTGAAAGTTGCAGCTGACAAAGTCTTCGGCAGAGAAAATTATGTTTCGACCATTATCTGGCAGCAACGAACATCCAGAGAAAACAGAAGCACGTTTTCAAATAATCATGAATACATTCTGGTTTATGCCAATGATCCCGAATTATTTAAGGCTTCCCGCAATCTTTTGCCACTTACACAAACAGTATTAAGTCGGTATAAAAATCCGGATAATGATATAAGGGGAGCCTGGCAATCAGTGTCAGCAAATGTGCAGGCCGGACATGGCACAGCAAGTCAGTTTTATACTGTCAAGTCACCGAGCGGACTACTGCATGAACCTCCTAATGGTCGTTGTTGGGTGTATAATAAATCCCGGATGGGGAAAGAAATCGAGAGTAACAATATATGGTTCGGTAAGGATGGAAGCGGTGTTCCCAGGATTAAAAAATTTTTAAACGGAGCAAAAAAAGGTCTGACACCTCAAACATTATGGATGGCAGAAGACGTGGGGACAAATGATGAAGCAAAAAAGCACTTCCTCGATCTTTTTTTAAAAGAAGGCGTTTTCGAAACCCCTAAACCGGAAAGACTGATAAGCAGAATTTTGAATATTGCATCCAATGAAGGCGATCTGGTGCTGGATTGTTACCTCGGATCTGGTTCCACAGCATCTACCGCAATTAAAATGGGGAGACGATTTATCGGTATAGAATACGACAAGAAGATCGTTGATTTTGCTGTAAAAAGACTCAGTAAGGTATTGGAAGGTGAGCAGGGAGGGATATCGAAGGAGTTTAAGTGGAAGAAGGGAGGAGGATTTGATTTCTATAGAATTCTCAATAGTTAATTCATTAGCCTTTATTCCACTTTAAACGCGAGGTACCCCTCATTTGATATAGTAGCCGTTTATCGGTGAAAAAAGCCGCGGCTATACAAATGCTAATCTGATGATAGTTTCTGCCCTATTAGGTTCATTATTCATTAAGCCATGCAATAAGATCTGTAAAAAGAAGACTCGGAGTAAAATAGCCTTGAGCCGGCGGCTCCGATGGAGAGAATTTAACAAACTTCATCTTATCAGGATAAATGATAATCTCCAGTGACTTATTGCCAGAACGCAGGTCTAACATGATCTCTCCATTTGGACCAGGAACTGCATTATAAATCCCCTGCCCCGCAGCATTTAGAGAGTGCACTATCCCTTTTGCCAGTTGAATAACTTCTGAGCACGGAGCAATTGCATCGTCTTCATCCCAATTGTCGTCTAGGGCGGCCATATTCTCTATAGCACGTAAATTACTCAACATATAAAGAAATTAAGATGTAGGAAGAATGCTTCTATTCAAACTCCATTCAATTTCCGATTCATACTCTTCATTACAAACAATCCCAATCGGATTACCCAACAGAAGAAAATCTTCTATTTCTAAAGGATTGACGCAAGCCTGGTAATGATCAGGCTTCACATAAGTTTCACGAAGTTGCATCAGGAGACGGCCAAGTGCGTTTGTGCCCGTCAAAACACTTCCATCCTTTGCCGCTCCCCAGATCTTGTTCTTTGGAGCCAGCTCAACAATATGTTTATCGCCGGTTTCTCTAAGAAGCTTTCCAAAGCTCTCCCAATTTTGAGAAAGCTTTACTTCCAGCACCCATTTCATTACTTTGAATTGGATCTTGTCCCAGTCCTTCCTGGTCATTTCGATTTTCTGACGGCCCAGTTTTTTCGCAGTCATCGGGCTTGGTTCAGAAATGATCGCCAGTTGAAGTTCAGGACTGTGCGGAAACCTGCAGGCCTGGTATAAATGTTCTGCGGTCGGAATAATTACATCGTTGATATTCAGGCTATAGCCAGCAGCCATATTGGAGAGGCCTCCAAATTCTTCTTTGGTCTTTTGAAAGACCACACTGTCTGCAAGCTGGTACGTCCTGTTTGAATTCATTCGATAGTTTGTTCGGAACAGTCAAGAGTATATTATGACACGGCCTTGTGACTTGCCGGGTTCGTTGGTAGAATGCCTGGTGTTTTAAAGTATCAGAAAGACAGTTATAAAAATAGATATAATCTTTCCAGCGTCACATCTGATCTGTTGATTTCTACCCTTTCACCGCTAATTCTCGCTAAAAAGCGGTTATTACCACGCATTTTTATGTTTTTTCCTGATAGTATCGGGGAAAATAGCAGCTTATTGACAGTGTCGTATGGGTAATAAATTGATTTTCAGCATGCTTTCATTTTATCGAAAGCTATACCTTTGCCCTCCCTTTAAAAACGGCACATTTTTAATAACTTAAAACAATAAATTTACGTTATAGAGTAAACATCTTATCGACATGCTCGCGGTTGACCAATCATATAATGCTTCTTTAAAATCAAGCCTGAATAACGCTAAAACGGTAGTCGGGCTTGAGTGGTTATATGAAGATGTCCGCAGCAATCTAAGCAAACTACTGGTGGTCGTTCTGGTTGTGTCCCTTGGTTTACCCCTTGTATTGTTCTTTGGCTACAGACTTAAGTTAAAAAGAAAGAAATTCCAAAGACAAATGAAGAAGGATCTGCCTTTGTTTAAAACTCATAAGGATTATTCAACGTTTAAAAAGCAACTGGGCGAGCTGGATGCGTTAATGCCGTCTTTGAAAAAAGTGCATAATTACAATGCCAGGCGTGCTCCATGGCCGATAAGGTATACGCTCGGACAAATGCAAAAGATGACATCTACGCTTGTTACATATAACTCCTGGTTGAAGAAAAGGCTCGATGTCCTAAACGAAGAGCGCTTTAAAGGAGAGTCTAATCTTTTCAAATTTGTTTCAGAAAAAGAATTGTGGAAGGACAGAAATCAGGCTTATCAATATTGGATGTAATCTCAAATGTTTGATGCTGGATATCCTTTTACAAAACTTAACCATTCTCGCCCTAAACCTATAGGGGAGTATAATGTTATTGAACATACTTACGCTTTCAGAGGGAAGACCGGGAAACGGTACATTGCTATCGCAGAAGAATATAATTACTTTACTTATATCATTAAATTTTGTCTTCAGGAAAGAAAAATTCATGAAGATCGATTTACGAGGCTTAGTCGTTTAAATGAATGCAGCAGGGTTTTAACTACAATTGGTCAAATCATAAAAGAGCTTTATCAGAAGAACCCGTATGCGTCCTTTGGATTTATCGGCTCTCCTCTTCCTGAAGAAGCAAAGGAGAATACAAAGAGATTTAAGTTGTATTCGAAAGTGGTAAGACAGGTCGTTTCTCCCGTTGCTTTTGAGCATAGAGAATCAGCAAAGCATAGTGCTTATGTGTTAATCAACCGGGATAATCCAGAAGAAAACCTGCTTAAGAAGATGGAGAAGATGTTTGATAAGATATATCTGCTTAACTAGGCGGGTCAATGCTCGTAAAGTAATAATAGGTGTGGGGATTGGCTTTGGAGAACTCACGGGAAAAATCTCAATACAACCTCTCCTCCAAAAGCCCCTTCCAAACCACAAACCCCTTCTTCTCATCTGAATAATCATGCACCACCCTACTAAAATCCTCCGGATTCGTTTCCAGAAATCGCTGCCTTCCCTCATTCCTGATCTGCGTCAATTGCTGATCAATCCGCTGAATAGCTGACCGGAGATCAATCGTATTCTTCGGAAGGTGCCATAAATACGTCGCTTCGTCTGTATCCAGCGTTTCCATTACAAGGTGATATCGTTCATTTCCTTCCAGGAGGAATACGAACGAAAACGGAGAAAGAACAAAGCGGATTTTCAAGACCTGACCAAGATGATTCTCCGATAGATAATGTAACTGCCGTTGATGACGGTAGTTTCCTTTAGCTAATACATCCGCCAACAACTCCTCCCCGGAATCATAAAGGACATTGGTCATTGAAAGACCTGATTCCTCCGCGGTTTCCTGCTGACCAGCAAACTGTTTCTTATTCAGAAAATTCCGCTCCATAAACCTGAACCGGACGCCTTCCACTACTTCGCGATTCAATCGTTCCAACGCGATCGAGCTGGCGGATAAGGCCGTCACTTGCTGCCGGTCAATCACCACAAGTTATATGAACGTCGACTGTCTTTGATTGAAAAAACTTTTCAAAGTAGGGCTTTAATACTTCAAACTCGGGTCGGATATGCAATTGTTCGATATCAAACTTCAAAGCAACAGGATGTTCTGAAAGAGTATGCTGAAACTGGATGCTGCCATATAGAAATTCCAGTTCAGTGATCTTCACCTTGATGACCTTTTCAATAATAGTATCCTGCTGATTGCTAACAGGAATCTCTTTCTGTTCTTCTTCCGGAAAATCAAATAGCGTCCGCTGCTTCTCCAGTTTCCGGTAATAGACATTTCTTTTGAGAAACATAAGGTTCAGGTAGTCGATCTGGGAATCCTTATAGTCGTAAATGGTCGGACTGATCTCCGAGCGCTGCACTCTTCCCATATATTGGATCAGCTTGCCTTCGAAAGAAAACGGGTATACCAGGAAAAGACATGCCGCATTCTGCAGGTCAGACCCTTCTCCAAAAAACTGGCCGGTAGTGATCAGCACTTGGTAATTTCCTTGCTGCAGGATCTTCCATTTTGCTTTACGTGTAGTTTCGGGATCTTCGCCGCTTAATGTTATTGTTTCGAAAGATTGTTTCAGGTATTGCTCAAGTGTTTGGATGTGCTCTTTACGTTCTGTGAGGATCACGCATTTTCTGCCTTTTTGTAATTCGTCAATAACGTCTTTCAAGATAAGCCGGTTCCTTGCAGAGTCATGCACGAGTATTTTTGACAGCGTTTCAAACTGATCAGTCTTAGCGTTGAACGGAACATTCAATTCAGTATTACGGATAATGATTGTTGGATGATGCGAGGCCGGCAAAGCTGTGCTGTTTATTTGCGCTATGATCTCTCCCAAATGGATGAATATGATCTTACCGTCGTTGTATTTCCGGAAAGGAGTAGCGGTAAGTCCGTACAGATATTTGGAGTTGAATTTGGCAATAGTGTTCCGGAATGTTTCCGCAGGTATGTGATGACATTCGTCCACGATGATCAATCCGAAAGCTTTGTGCATTTCGCTAAGATTTGCTTTTGCCAGGCTTTGAATGGTTGCGACAGTGACCTGTTTACCGATCACTGATTTGCCCTGACCGACCCTGCCGATCTGCTTTTGCGGAATGCCAAGGAATGATTCGATTCGTTCCATCCATTGATTGGCCAGTTGCTTTCGATGTACAACGATCAGTGTTGGTTGTTGTTTGTCGGCAATAACCTTTAACGCCACAACAGTCTTTCCTGATCCTGGTGGCGCGACGATCACGCCCATTTCCTTTTTACTGAGTGCTTGTATGCATTCCTCCTGGTGCGGTCGTAATACGGCTTGAAAAGAATAGGCAACAGGTTTATGAAGTATACGTTCGTCGGCGAATTGATGATCCAGTTGGTTTTCCCGGCAGAAGCGGATCAACTTGCCGGTAAATCCTTTGGGAAGACGGACAGTGTTGTTATCTTCTTCGATGAACCGGAATACCGTTCAAGTCCGAACGTGTTTCTCCCGGTTTTTTGTTGGATGATAAATTCGGAGTTGGGAAAGTTCAATTCTTCTTTGATGAAAGAGAGAAGAAGGGGTGAAATGGCTAAGCGGTTTAAACGGATATCATTAGCGAGTATAATGTTCAGCTTTCCATCAGATGGTTCTGTGGTTGAGCTTCCGTGTAAGTTCGCCAACAGCTTTTCTATTGTTTCGGCAGAGGCGCGTTTGATTTGTGAAATAAATTGCCATTGATCCGTGTAAGCGGTTAGCGTTTGCGGATCAAGAAAGCAGGTGTTTCCCTGTTGAGCGGCTGTGCCATTTAAGGGCAGTGCAATGAGATTACCGAAGCCTTTCCCGGAAAGCTGATCCTGGTTGGGGAAGAGCCGGTCGAAGCTGGTGTTTTTGTCGAAGGCTGAAACTGCACCAGAAGATATCAGTAACGATAAAATCAGCTTGCGACTTTTATACGCCGATACGGGTTTATCGAAGAAGATCCAGACATGACCGCCATTGCCTGAACGGGAACGTTCGAGGTAAGCCGGGAGATTGTGTTCTCCGCATTTGCGGATGAATTGCAGAGCGGCGGAAGACCAATTGCCTTCGTCGAAGTCGGCGGCGATAAACCAGGAAGTATTGTCCTGCAATAAAGGATAGATCCCGATAAAATGTTCACCGTTCAGGTGTTTGATGATCTGATCGTCTGTTAATGGAAGAAATGATTTATCAGTATAGTTCTGAAAAGTACCGCCTTTCATTTTGTGAACGCGGTAATGATAGGGATCGTAGTGGTAAGCAGGCATGTAGCCGCTTTTGGAGGGGAGTTCCCAGCGGGTGGCGAAAATGTCTTGTCTTCCGTGGAAAAGGGATCTGAAGAGTTTAATATGTTCCGGCAGGGGTTCCATCATACCACAAAATTGTGGATTTGATATTGCATTAAATTGTGTGTTGAGCCAAAATGAAGAACTTATTTCGCCCTTTGAACGTAAAATTGATCCGTATCGCGATCCGTAAAGCCTTGAGTTCGGACTTGCATATAAAAATCCAAAAGCTTAACTTTAAACCAAACCCTTATCCCGCTTGAACTCCATCGCCTTTTTTGACCTGGAAGTCAATCCCTCCCATGACAAAATTGTTGATGCCGGCGCAACAGCTTCCGACGGAAAAAACTTCCGGGAAAATAACGCCGGAAAGCTGCTGACATTCCTTCAACAGTATGCGTTCTGGTGCGGCCACAACATTGTCGAACATGACCTGAAATACCTTACCGCAGCCACCGGTCAACAGATTACCGATTCACATCAGATCATCGATACACTCCTTCTTTCCCCGCTATTATTCCCCTGCAATCCATATCACCATCTGATCAAAGACGATAAGCTGGAATTAGAAGAGCGCAATAACCCGTTGCACGACTCCATCAAAGCCAAAGAACTCTTCTACGATGAGATCGATGCTTTCAAAAAACTCCCCGATACACTTCAACATATTTTTCACCATTTGCTGAAGGATAGCAAAGGCTTCGATGGTTTTTTCAGGTTTATCAACTTCAATCCATCGATCAGTACCGATCAGTTGCCGGCGCTGATCCACACATTTCTTAAAGAAAGGATCTGTGCCAATGCAGATCTTTCAACACTCATTCATCATGATCCGGTGACGCTTTCCTACGCCATTGCCCTCATCAATTGCGAAGATCAGCATCCTGTAACTCTCGGCTGGGTTACCCATCAATTCAAAGAGATCGAACAGGTCCTTGTTCAGCTAAAACATACCAGCTGTGCAGATGAATGCGATTACTGCAAAAATGCACTCAATCCCAAAACCGCTTTGCTGCGCTATTTCCGTTATCATCAATTCCGGCAATACGGTCAACAGCCGTTACAGGAGAACTCCGTCAGAGCAGCCATCGCCGGAGAATCACTGCTTGCTCTTTTTCCGACAGGCGGCGGTAAATCGCTCACGTTCCAGTTGCCTGCACTGATGGCAGGGCAGAATATACGCGGTCTTACCGTCGTCATTTCGCCGCTGCAATCACTGATGAAAGACCAGGTGGATAACCTCGCAAAAAAGGAGATCGTTCAGGCCGTAACGATCAACGGTTCCCTTGATTTTACTGAAAGAATAGAATCGGGTAAGCGTGTGGCGGATGGAGTGGCCAGTATGCTGTACATTTCGCCGGAGTCTTTACGCTCGGCAAGTATTGAACGGCTATTGTCCAAACGCAAGATCGAGCGTTTCGTTATCGATGAGGCGCATTGCTTCTCGTCATGGGGGCACGATTTCAGGGTGGATTATTTGTATGTCGGTGATTTTATCAGGCGCCTGCAGGAGAGTAAAAACCTGTCTTACCCAATCCCGGTATCCTGTTTTACCGCAACGGCCAGGCAAAAAGTGGTGGATGATATCAGAGAATATTTCAAAACAAAGCTGTCGTTGCAATTGAATGTGTTCTCTGCTAATGTTGGCCGGACTAATTTGTACTATCATGTTCATCCCATCAATAACGAAGACGAGAAATATCCTAAACTGAGAGAGCTGCTTGAACAGACGGATCGTCCCACCATTGTTTATGTTTCCCGCACCAAAAAAGCGGATGTGCTGGCGGAGAAACTTTCGGAGGATCATTTCAGCGCTCTTCCTTATCATGGAAAGATGGGCAAAGAGGTCCGCATCAAAAATCAAAACGCTTTTGTCTCCGGTGAGGTTCGGATCATTGTCGCGACCTCTGCGTTTGGGATGGGCGTTGACAAATCGGATGTGGCTACGGTGATCCATTATGATATTGCCGATTCGCTGGAGAATTATATCCAGGAAGCCGGTCGCGCCGGACGTGATGAAACGATGACCGCCAATTGTCATATCCTGTTCAACGAAGAAGATCTTGATCATCATTTTACGCTGTTGAATCAAACAAAACTTGATATAAAGGAGATCAACCAGGTATGGAAGGCTATTAAGGGTATAACGAAGACAAGAACTAGAATTTCTTATTCCGCATTGGAGATTGCGCGTAAAGCTGGTTGGGAAGACCAGGGAAGTGATATTGAAACAAAAGTAACCACATCAATTGCTGCGCTGGAAGAAGCAGGATATCTGAAAAGAACACAGAATTCAGCAAGGGTGTTTGCCACCAGCATCCTGAGCCAGCATGCAAATGAGGCAATTGCCACGATCAAAGCGTCGGCAACTATCAGTGATAAAGAAAGTGCGATCAGGATCATCCGGAAACTGTTTTCCAGTAAAAGCAAACGTCTTGCGACAGAAGAGCCTGCAGAATCGAGAGCAGATCATCTTTCTGATGTATTAGGCATTGAGGTCATTGAAGTTCTTCGGATCATTGAACAGTTAAAACAGGAAAAAATCCTGTCTGAAACGCAGGATCTGACGGCTTTTGTTCGAAAAACAGACACTTCCAGCAAAACGCTTGCTGTAGTGAAGAAATTCAGCAAGCTGGAATCACAGATCCTAGACAAGCTGGCAGATGGCAAGCAGGTTTGTAATTTAAAAGAGTTGAATGACCAGCTAGCGGAGCTGGATTGTTCTCCTGCGAGTATCCGAACGATCCTCAATTTCTGGGCTTCACGGAAGTGGATCACCAGGCATAATCTCGACCAATCCAAATATCATGTGATGCTCGAGTTCAAAAAAGAAAGAGCGGAGATCAGAAAGAAAATAGAAGAAAGGCATGCTCTCTCAGGCGCTATTGCAGAATACCTCGTGAACCGAAGCAAAGAGATCGGCGCAAAAGATGATAAGGAAAATGTGCTGGTTGATTTTTCGATGCAAGATCTGCGGGCAGTTGCAGACCGGGATATGTTTATCGGCTCTCCGGCTATGGACGATATCGAAGATGCGTTGTTTTACCTGTCGAAGATCGAAGCGATCATCATGGATGGAGGTTTCCTGGTTTCGTATAACCGGCTGACGATCGAGCGGCTTGAAATGGATAATAAGGTTCAGTACAAGAAAGCAGATTATGAAAAACTGCGCCAGTTCTATGAACAGAAAGTTCAGCAGATCCATATTGTGGGAGAGTATGCAAAGAAGATGATCGCCAGCCCGCCAGATGCTCAACGGTTTGCTGATGAATATTTCAACACTCCGCACAACACTTTTCTCAACAAGTATTTTGCCGGTAAACGTAAAGTTGAAATAACGCGCAGCATGACGCCGGGTAGATATGAGAAGCTGTTGAAAGACCTGTCACATTCTCAATTGGATATTATCAACGATCAGGAAAGTCAATACATTGTTGTAACTGCTGGTCCCGGCAGTGGCAAGACGCGAACATTAGTACACAAACTTGCCTCGCTCTTATTAATGGAAGATACAAAGCAGGAACATTTGTTGATGCTGACGTTTTCCCGTGCCGCGGCGACTGAATTCAAAAGCCGGTTGTTGAAATTGATAGGCCCTTCTGCCCGTCATGTGGAGATGAAGACATTTCACTCTTATTGTTTTGACCTGTTGGGTAAGATCGGCAATCTCACACAGGTAGATACTGTAATTCCCCTGGCAGTAGAAAAGATCAATAACGGAGAGATTGAGCAATCCCAGATCACCAAGACGGTGTTGGTGATAGATGAGGCGCAGGATATGAGTAAGAATGAGTATGGACTGCTTGAAGCACTAATACAGCAGAATGAAGACATGCGGGTGATTTTGGTTGGTGATGATGACCAGCATATCTACGGCTTCAGGGGGTCATCTTATAAATTCATGCAACAGTTTGCTATCGAAAAACAGGCTACAAAGTATGAGCTCCTCGACAATTATAGAAGCCGGAGTAGTATTACGCAGTTGATCAATCGATGGGCTGAGAAGATTCCGGACCGGCTTAAATCGAAGCCAATTGTTTCGGTGAAAAAAGAAGGTGGTCACATAAAGGTCGTTCAACATGCCGGGTCGGAGATGATCGTGCCGTTAGTGACGGCTATTGAAAAGCAAAGACCCGTGGGAACAACCTGCGTTCTAACAAAAACAAACCAGGAAGCATTGAATGTTGCAGGACTTTTGCGCAAGAAAGGATTGAAAGCAAAGCTGATCCAGAATACGGATAAGTTCAATCTGAATCAGCTTTATGAGCTGCATAAGTTCAATACGATGATACAATTGCTGGATGATTCGTCACCCATTGTAAGTGATGAAGATTGGGAGGCGGCTATCCTGCAGTTAAAAGAATCACTAGCAGGTAGTGAGCAACTGCCGCTTGCATTGAGCATGATTTACAAGTTCGCTGAAATCACGCCGGGGAAAAAGTATAAAAGCGATTGGCATGAGTTTGTTAGAGAGTCAAAGATTGAAGATTTTATACAGGGGGATAGGCAAACCATTCTTGTGTCGACGATCCATAAAGCGAAGGGAAAGGAGTTTGAGAATGTTTATCTTCTATTGGACGGTTGTGATATTACTGATGCGGATACGCTCCGTCTTTTATATGTTGGATTCAGCCGGGCGGAGAATGAACTGATCATCCACTACAATGGAACATATCTCGAGAACCTCGGTATCCAGGGAGCAGTGATTGAAAAGGATCCGGTCATTTATGCAGCCCCAGATTTGCTTTCGGTGCAAATGAGCATGAAAGACGTGAAACTGGGTGATTTTTCAGCAGTGCAATATAATCTTGCCGGCTGTAAAAGCGGTGACCTGCTGCGTCCGACGGCGAACGGGCTGGCGAAGGAGGCGGGAATTGAATTGATTGTTTATTCAAGGAAAATGCGTGCATTTTTAGACGAAGAACAAATGAAAGGCTATGTGGTGAACAGAGGAAAGATCAGTTTTCTGGTGTATTGGAAGAATAAGGAAAATGAGAAGGAGATATTGATTGCGTTGGCGGAAGTTGAAATGAAGAGGGGGTGATGGGTGATTTATGTGATAATAGCTATATTATCCGGGTATTGATGATGAGTAGACAATAAGAGGTACGGCGTTTTATTCTCGTATCTCCCACCGGCAAGTATTCCCGGTGATGCAGTAAATAGTGATTTTGTCTGATAATTCGTAAGGTTGTAAGTATGATTACAGAAATTTCCCATACAGGGAAAGTTGTAAATACGTTTACAACTTTTGAGAACGCTTACAAAAAACCTTCAGTATATTCCTAACACTAAGGATCATTGGTTAAGTTCATTCTTTAACAAAAGACAATTTAAATTTCAACTGATTCACCAGATCTTTAAAAAACTGAGTACAGATCCGTCTGGTATGAATGGAACAATGTTGTCCCTGATGCGATCAAAGGATACGCTGTCAATTTTCATGTTAGTAATCCGACGCAGAGCAGCTTCTGCCTGCTCTTTGTTTTGCGAGTTTTTATTACTGGATCCATTCCATGATCACAAGCTTTGGATTGTTTTTAAAAGCATAGATAAACTTTCTCTTTTCGGAGCATCGCTGAGGCAGGATTTCATCGTGTTGAAGTCAAGTTCACGCAGTAGTTCTTCATCCATCCGCAGATCATCGAGCAGGTATTCCTGCGTCTGCTTTTGGCTGCGCAGCAAGATGATTTTACTTAAAAGTGCCTTATCAGGCAAGTCTCCCGGCATCTTGTTCTTTTATCCTGCTGTGAAACTATAAAATCCATCATCGCTGATGATCATATCATCACCGGCACTTTCAGGTTGCGGCCCACGCGCTGGATTTCGTAGGTGACAGACTTATTCCTAAGCCACCCATCCGCTGTAGACAGGCGTAACAGTTTTCCGAGTTGATTATTCACCACGATCAGCTTCCCTGCCCTTGTATATGGTAGTTTGGTGAATACATGTCTACACCCGACATAGATTCCGGATCGGAGTTCGGGGGCAAGTCCATCAGTTGGGCCATTACGCGGTTCGCACTATTCCTGGAAATCTGTTTGACGACCATTCCGCAGGCGCAGATCCTGGATTCCCTACTTTATAATTAATTTTTTCATCAGGGAACATTACTTTAGAGTCCTTGAATTTTTCACTCAACTAGTAACATGACGTTTACTGAAGCTGACTTCAGGATCATCCAGCAACAAGTTTGCAGTAGTTACGGCGCAGCCTTTCTTGAATCTCCGTTCGACCATATTGTCGGCATTGCCCTCGATAGCTTTAAAACGTTTGAGATGCCGGTGAATGGGCTGCGCAATCCTTTAGAAGTTGCCGGCTATGCTGAATGGTATCTTTGGTGCGGAGAGTTTTCAGATGCCGATGATTTCTTTCAGCCGGTGCATGTTCATCATTTGTTGCAGCTTTGCCCGAAAGCAATACGCTATCTTGGTCTGGCGCCTGGGTGGAGGTTTTTGTTTGATAATGTTTATGAAGATGTTTGGTATGATGAGAACCTCCTGAATATCTCTTCGTGAATTTTTTATACAATATCGAATTGATGAATACGCTTCACATACAACAAAAATTGAAGGAGCTGCAACGAACCGTCAACTCTTTTGGATATAACTACGAGATCACCCTTGGCTTTGACGAGTTCTTACACTGTACCATGGGAGAGGGGGTCTTTACAAAGCTCAAGGGTACCTATCCGGCAATCGACATCCCGCAGTTGCATTTTTTACCTGTAACTGAAATGGAGTTTTGGAAGACGATCGATGAAACGCTACGGGCAGAGGGAGATCTGAAACCGCGGGGGCTTGAGAAGATAAGATTACTTGTCTCTGATCTCACGCAGACTATGGGGGCGCTTATTCCGCCAGCTTCAAAGTTTTATTATAGCGACTTACCCAATGGTATTCCCGGGTACCCGGTATGGTGGGATTTTAGTTTTGTGATCGAGACGACGAGTGGTGTTTGTTTCTTTATGTATGGATCTGCGTCTGACTAAGAAGTTATCGCCTGAGATTTTATTATCCTGTTATGTTAAATGAGTGGGCAATAATCTGTAACCAAAGAAAGATGAGTGCTATCAGCCAGTAACGGGATTTCTCCTGAGCTATAGGAGTTTGCATGTTGTTTAAAAATGGCAGCAAAATAGATTAAGTAATAATTGTTGTCAGCAGATTTGGATGAGGGTACGATCATATCGGGAGCAAGCGCGATCTCACTCTCCCACAGAATGCATCCAGATCAGGGTAATTGCAATTGGTTGCCAGTGTGAATCCGCAATTTTCAAATGTCCGCCGGAAGATCCGCTGATGTTGTCTTTGTATAGTACGTCACCTGAGATAAAGATCTCTTCCTCTTCAAACTCTTCATTTACCATTTCAATCAGTTCGTTCACTGTCGGAATGTCGATCGGGTCGGCCCCTTCCCAGCGAATACAGGACCTGTTTCATAATCCCAACAAAAATTACAGGAGCCGATCTGGCGGTAGAAATATTGCAATGATAGCGGGATATGGCCCGTATGGCTGACCTTTGATTGAAGTTCTGTAATCTATAAGTTCGTGTCAGTCGGAGGTGTTGTCAACGGTTTTTGCCAATCAAATTCAGGATTTGGTATGAACTGGTAATTGATAGCTTTTAATTCTTTGTGAATTTCATTGAGGTTGAGCCATGCACGGTTAGATGTTATTCTTTTGCAGCAGGTTTAGGTCATCTGAGATCTTGCGTCGGATATGTTCAACAACTTTAGATACCTGTGCTGCTTTGTAAGTAGTAATATCCTCCTTCGAAATCTTTCGGGAAGAAAGTTCCGTAAGTGCCACACTAACGGCAAGATCAGTATAGTCGAATTTATTGTCAAGGATCTCCAACAGTTCTTCGGTTGATAGCTTTGCGTATGTTTCCTTTAGTTCGTCGGCGGTCATGGGTGCTGTTATAAGGCTAAGATATTACATAAGCCCAATTTGAGAACCTATCTATGAGTAATCGTGGCAGGTGGATGGAAGTGCCACTCTTGCCTCATGTACATGATGCCTGCAGATAGTAGCATTCTCACACAAACCTCCTCCTTACCATCCTTCTCGTCTTTATCTTTCGAAAACTGCTTGTATTCATTTCCATCATTGCGTGCATGATCTCTTTCGCGGCAGCTCTGTCATCTCATCCTGCTCTGCAAAACTGTAATATCCGTCCTCTGTGATGATCACATAATCGATCACCGGTACTTTCAATTTATGGCCCATGCCCAGGAACTAGTCGAGGGCAGGCTCATTGTAGAGCGATGGTAGGTCCGCAGTAGGCCGGCAATACAGATAGTGGAGAGATACCGCAGAGATGTGATAGGTCACTGGTAGGTTCCCGGTAGAATAATGGTAAGACGTTAGTAAGACCCTGGTAGGACTTCAGTAGGATCTTAGTAGGTACTCAGTAGGTGTGTAGTAGGTGCACTGTAGGTGAGCTGTAGGTGATCAGTAGGTTAGCTGTAGGTCAACGGTTCAAAAAGTAATATAAGTTTTTAATTTTCAAGTGATTAAATGATTGTCGGTTTTTTACATGGTATACATAAAATTGAAAGCCAATCAGGTATGGCGGTTGCGTGTTGCGGGATCGCCGGACGTTCCTCTCAGGGTAGTGGTCAAGGGTTATTCCGGGGACTTTTTGTGATTGGTCTTGCGTCAAAAGACTGAGGCAACTGCAACTTCATTGGTGGCCCATGGTTGCATGAATGATCTCTTTCCGCGGCAGCTCTGTCGTTTGATGCTGTGCTATCGAAAGTATTATCCATCCCGGGTAATAAAGTCAGACCCGCAGGAAACTGTTGCAAAAAAAGCAACAGCTGAAAATATGGCCAGCCGCGAGCTGAGCCGGGGTAATATTCAGTCAACAAAGGAGAGATAGGATCAGCAGTTTTTTCCAAATTATTGTCGATTGGGCAAAGCGTCACACAAACCTCCTCATCAACATCCTTCTCCTTTTTATCCTCCGGAAACTGCTTGTATTCATCTCCATTGTTGCATGCATGATCTCTTTCGCGGGAGCTCTGACATCTGATCCTGCTCTGCAAAACTATAATACGCTTCCTCCGTAATGATCACATGATCGATCACCGGTACTTTCAATTCCCTACCTGAACGATTCAACTCTACCGTTATATAAATTGCGAAAAGGAGTTTTTTTTATCACACCTCATGAATATTTTTCATCTTCAAAAACTCCCGGATCTGCACATGCTTTATTCCTTCATGCGTATTTCCATCGAATTGCTCTTCGGTAACCACCATCTTTGGATAATTATCCTGGATGCTCAATAGGTTTCCAAATTCACGGTCAATCGTTGCCTGTTCCCCTAAGCGTAACGCGACCTGTACATAAGCTCGTTCTCCTCCCCGTTCACAAACAAAGTCTATCTCCTGCGTATTCAAGGCGCCGACTTTTACGTCGTACCCGAGGAAAAGTAAGTGGTTATAGACGACGTTTTCCAGCAGTTTCGCTTTATCCTTAATGTAGTACCCTGTAATCGCATTCCGGATGCCCGTATTCTCAAAATAGAATTTGCTTCCGATCTCGAAGATCCGGCGGCCGGCAATGTCATAGCGTTGTACGTCGTGGATGATGTGTGCGCTTGTCAGGTAAGAAGAGTATTGAAGTACCTGGTTATGCGCGAGATTGATGTGCTGCGATTTCAAAAAGTCGCTGATGCGTTTAGCCGAAAACAAGCTGCCGATATTATCTGCCAGAAATGAAACCAGCTTTTCCAGGAATTGGGTATTACGAATGGCGTAGCTACTTACAACATCCCTGTAAATGATCGTTGAGTAAACGCTTGTCAGGTATTCAAATACCTGATCGTTCAATGCAAGGTTGATCAGGTAGGGCAATCCACCGTATTTTATGTATAACTCTAATGATTCGTTGTTGTCTGCCAATTGATGGAAAAACAGGAATTCATTATAGGAAAGGCTGTAGATATTAAACTCAATATATCTGCCGCTGAGATAGGTTGCCAGTTCCCCTGAGAGCATATGGGCGTTATTTCCTGTTATGTAGAGGTCATTCAATTCATCCAGCAGTAAAGAGTGCAATGCTTTTTCAAAATCCTGTATATCCTGGATTTCGTCGATAAAGATGGCATTTCGGGTGGTGGGTTTGAGTAGAGACGTCACATAGCCGTTCAGATCTTTTGCAGTTTGTATGTTATCGAATTGGAGGTCTTCCTTATTGATGTAAATAAGGTTAGTGCCTGGCTGTTCTTCAAGGATCAGCTGCATGAGTTGATAGAGGAGATAGCTTTTTCCAACGCGTCGCTGTCCAGAAAGAACTTTTATAAGGTTCTTTCCGATATAGGGGCGTATTCGATCTACATAGGTATCACGTTGCTTTATGGAACAAGGAATTTTCATAGTTGTAAGTATGATTACAATTTCAAAGTCAAATTAAAAAGTTGTAAGTATACTTACAGTTTAATTGATTAGTTATAAATAAACGATAATTATATAGATAGATAAGTTGCTATTAGAGGATAGCGGAATGCCTATAATATAATTAGCAAATAATATGTAAACGTGATTACAGAAATGCTCTATATAGAGACAAGTTGTAAAACGCTTACAATTTTAAGGGATGGTCAAACAAACCTCCTCCTAACCATCCTCTTCCTCTTTATCCTCCGGAAACTGCTTGTATTCATTTCCATTGTTGCATGTATGATCTCTTCTCGCGGCAGCTCTGTCATCTGATCCTGCTCTGCAAAACTGTAATATCCATCCTCCGTGATGATCACATGATCGATCACCGGGATTTTCAACTCCCGGCCCAGCCCCCGCATCATGTCCGGGCCAGCTTATCAATTCTCCCGCTATGGATCTGTCTGCTGCCGGCGGCTGCATCAATTCTCCCGCGTCAAGAATTCTCATATAAAAGAAAACCCGCTATTAGAGCGGGTCCTATAAAAGTTAAAAACAAAAGAATGAAGTTTGTCGTTCGTGTATTAGGCGGTTTTGACAAAACCGTATCGATTGCATGTCGAACGAAATCATTCAAAGTCATATTTTTCAGGGCTGCATATCTGGCCGCCTGCCGATGCAAGTCGGACGGGATACGAACATTAAAACTTCCCTTGTAAGTCTTTTCCGGTTCTTTGCCGAGTTCTTCACAGGTCTCCAGATAATCATCCAAAGCTTCGTGAAATGCCTTTTTCAATTCTTTAACTGTGCTTCCCTCAAAATTCACGAGATCATTTATGCCAATGATCTTTCCATGAAACACTTCGTCTTCAGCACTGAAGTGCACCTCGGCATAATAGTTCTTGTATTGTAAAACATCAGTCATTTAATAACCCCCTCTCTTTTAAGTGAGTCACTACGTCATCGATCTGGTAGGACTTTAGAATATTTTGCGGATGTGGTTTATGCAGGCTAATCATATCCTTTTCCTTGTTTGCGAATTTCCGTCTCGATCCACCTGTTTTTCCCGTTTTCATCTCTATATATCCATAATGAGCCAATAATTTTTTAAGTTCTTCCCATGTAAAATCTTTGGGTCTGGATAACAATCTTTCTGTTAGCTTATCAATTTTTCCCATTGAACTACTTTATTACGCTGGTTACCGATTTTTTTGTTCATACATGATGTTTGAGTTTATGTGGGAAATTGTAACTAAAATCTAGTTGCAATTTACGCATCATTTTGGTGATTTCCAAAAACATAAACTCAAATTGTTCTAAACTCAATTCATTCCGCTGTCTTGAATTCAAGATGAATATTCTCTGTTTGTTGCAGCAAACGAATTATTCCTGATGGTATACTCTTTTCCATATTCATCCGTCACTAATGCTGGTTATACAGGAAAATAATTTTAGCATCACAAATTAGTGGAGGAGTAAAAAGCAAAGAAGGAAATGGAAGGATATATTTTTTGCGGTCTAAATGGAGATAGAGAAAGTTCTAAATTCAACACAGCTATGCAGCCTGGCAATACTTATGAAAGGCGTAAGTTCTTTTAATAGGCCAGAAATGCCAGGCCATCCTTCACACAAACCGCCTTCTCACCATCCTCTTCCTTTTTATCCTTCGAAAGCTGCTTGAATTCATTTCCATCGCTGCATGCATGATCTCTTTTCGCGGCAGCTCTGTCATCTGATCCTGCTCAGCAAAACTGTGATATCCATCTTCCGTGATGATCACATGATCGATCACCGGTACTTTCAATTCCCTGCCCAGGCGATTCAATTCTCCTGCCATGGATCTATCCGCTGCTGATGGCCGCAATAATCCTCCGGGGTGATTGTGCGCGATGATCAGCCTCACCGCTCTTTTCTGCAGCGGTGTGCTGAAGAGTTCCATCGGCTCGATGATCGCGCGGTTCACACTGCCCATGGTGACGAGTTCGATGTGCAGCACTTTACTGGCGGAGTCAAGGCTGATGGTCCAGACATGTTCGCGGTTGCGGTGGGGATAGGGCGTGGCGAGCAGAACGGGCTGAAGGAGGGAGAAGACATCGGCGGCGGAGCGGATGTAGTGGTTAGCTGTTTCGATAGCGGTTATCGGTTGATCGATCTTCATGGGTAGGTTGTTTAATTGGTTCGGGAATCAGGGATTGATTGAATGTTCTTATGAGCAAGCAGCCGGATCACTCCATCGCCAGGACACTGTTGAACATGATGAATTTTCTTGTCTGCATCTTCTCGAATTCACCACCATCCTTGAAGCTGTAGAATTCAGTTTCGGAAATGATCAGGTGATCGAGCAATTTGATATTCAGGAAGCGGCTGGCTTCCACGAGTTTTTCTGTGGCGGTGATGTCGGACCGGGAGGGCTTTAAGCTGCCGGCGGGATGGTTGTGCGCGACGACGATCGACGCTGCACGTCTTATCAAGGCGCGATGAAACACTTCCATGGCATCGATGAGGACGGTCTGCTGGGTGCCGAGACCGAGGAGTTCGAGGGTGCGGACGGTTTGGGAGTGATCGAGACACATGAGCCAGAGGTGCTCGCGATCGCGGTCGAGTTTGGATTGGCGGAGGAAGGCGGGTTGGAGGAGGTGGAAGATGTCGGAGGAGGTTTGGATGTGGAGGTTTTGCTTTTGATTGAGACGGATTTGCATATGAATAGGTGTTTTATAGTTAATAAAGTCTTTAGTAATTTAAAGAAAGTCTTAACTAAATTAAAGAAATTCTGATATCGTATAAAATAAAAGTTCAGAAATTCTTAACTTTTTTAAATTAGTTCTTTAAAAACGTTTAAAAAAATTTGAGCGTCGATGACGAAACTTGGTGAGTATTTGATATCGAAGTCTGTTAATAAATCTGAAGTTGCAAGGAAGACTGGGCTTAGTAAGCCGCGACTAAGTGAGTTGACGCTGAATCACTCGGCTAAATTAAGGGCAGACGAGTTGTATTTAATTGCACTGGCAATAGACGTAAATCCAGGTGATTTAATAGTGGCCTTATATAGCGATTTAAAGCTAAAAAGGTAATTAAGTGGAATTATTTAAAGTCTACTCGCCATCATGCCGCGATCTTGACCACTTTTGGATGTGGGAGCCATTTTTTTTAAAAGAAGAAATCTAAATCATAGTATACAATAATCAGAAAAAACCTCCACTCTATTTAACGCGAATTTCACGATTATTAAATAGAATGGGCATTAAATAAATTACAAATTTAAACGATCGAATTGTTCTGATTTTTTCCACATATTTTGATCCAAATGAAAGTAGTGATATTAAGACTTGAGCTAATTGTAAACCTTATCCTTAACCTTTGACAAATATTCTAGTACATCGTAGCATGGCAATGACGTAAAAAAGCTTTTGTTGTGTTGGAAATGGTATAGCAATCTCTGCCGATCTAATAACACACACTCTCCAATATCTGTTTCTCTTTGCCAGTGACCCTCACAGTTTCTGAAGCTAAAGGGGATGAAAGTAAGATTCACGGGTGGGACGGAAATTCGAATTATAGATAATAAGGATTTAGCTCTGTTTAGATAATTTTGATCCACCCAATCTAGAGCGTAGAAAATTTGTCCAGTATAAGACAACAAATGATTCTGAGAATCGCCATTTGAAACCCAAGCAATCAAATCAACGCTATTGACATTTTTCTTCTTTTTTAAGTTTCCTTTTTTTCCCTCATTAATGAGAGTCTCATGGAGGTGCTTACTCAACTGCTCAAGTCTGTCTTCTTGTTTTCCTTCAAATATATTATTAGAAATACTAGCAGATGATGGTTTAAATAAATGGGCTTCAGCTCTAGTTGGCAATAAAGTTTTCAAAACAAGTAGGCAAAAAATGTCAAAACTTGAGATAAACAAATCTTGATGATTTCCGATGTAGTCTAATGAAGATGTGAATAATAAAAATGCGTAGTATTTATTTTTAATGTTCAGGTGCTTATTTCGGTAAAGTACACGTTTGTTACTTGAAATTGTAAAGGGATAATTTTTAAAAATATGTACCCGTGATTCGAGAATCCTGAAACAATCCTCAGCAAATCTTTGTCTCATATCACTTCGATAAGCTCGGTCATTTAAGACCGAATGATTAACTTCTTCATCATCGTACTCATCGTTTACAAGGTGGGTTGTATAATCTACAGTTGAATTCTTTGTAATGAAAAAATCATCATAATCCTTGATACAGTCAAGGAACTCATCTCTTGAGAAAGTTTCGTCCGGATTAAAAAAACATCGAAGTTCGATGTAGTCTGCCCAGCGATGCAGGTCCAGACTATCTAAGGAAGGGAGCTTTTTTAATCTGTTCAAAAATGTAGTATCGAAGTTATTTTTTCTACTCACGAATTTTTGCTTTAATTAACGTTTTCAAGTCTTGGCTAATCTTGATGATATCATCGACCACCATCAGCATTGTTGCGTCTGGTTTAAAGTTAGACATCTGGTCTCTTGCAATCTTGACGTTGTCAATTGCTTTATTTATACTCTTGGCAAATATCACAGCAGGTACACCTGTTAGGAGAACAGCTTCATGTAAAGGACGACCAGCCCGAAAAGCCTTAGTAGCATAATTATTTGAAAGAACCGCATCCAAGTCTTTCAAGAATCTTGATTCAACTAACCTTGTTTCATTATTGTCATCTTTTGCAAACATCCATGAAGTCAATTCCTCTAATTTTTTGACATTAATACTTTTAGACGGATCATCCGCATCAGGGTCAATGCCAATAAAATGCGCGATATTTTTGCGCCCAGTCGCATTATAAAGAACTCCAAACTCGACACTGACCTCATTTAACCCTTTAATATTGAAGAAGTTATTTTTCTCTATTAAGCTATACACTTTCAATCCAGAAAGGATGTTTCGGACATAACTAGTACTACTTCCGATAATTTTAGCTAGAGTCTTAAATTCTTCTTGTTTGTCTCTGATTTTCAGACTTATCCTTAAAGAGTTAAGATATTTTGCCTTGGCTAGTGCATCCCATTCTTTAATGCCAGTAATATGGCGATAGCCGAGGTATATAAGCAATTCGTCTTTTGTATCGAACAGGATAGAGGGTATTTTCTTTGTTCTTTTTTTTGCATCTTTTGCTGCCTCAGCTACTGAGTTTTTCTTCGTGACTGCGAGCGCAGGAGTATTTAATAGTTTTACTGCAGCTAGTCTCCTGTTTCCTTCCACTACCTCGTAGAAACCCCTTTTCTTAGCGCTTTTGACTATTAACAATGGCTCCGCCATAAAGTATCCTTTCTCTCCTATAGACCCCATCAATTCAAGGACATTTTCATTCAAAAGCATCCACTCAAGAATTTCTTTCTCCTTATTATATCCTTTAAGGCTGCTTGGCAGCCTTGGATTATCAGGATCAAAAATTAATTTTTCGACTTCAATCGATTCTATAAGTAGATCAGCATTCATATCAATAAATTTAGCAGTAAAGGATGCCGAAGCCCGGACGTTCAGAAATTAAGATACAAATTATTGTGCAATGCAGTAAAAAAGTTGTTGTCAGTCACTATTTTATATATTAGCTATTGTAACTTAACTTTATTTTTATCAGTATTTGCCCGCATTTAGATACGTCAGATAATTAATATCAACCCCGGCATGACAATGTCCAACATAAATATCAACCAACCGAATACAATTATCCCGTGGTACGAGGCATTTGGATATGTGGTGGAAGGGCTTGAATTATTTCGTAAAACCTTCCCCAAACACACTGAAAAGGAATTATTTCATCTTTTCAATGAAAGCGAAGAGTTCAAGACAAAAAATTCTTGGTTGAATAAATTAGGCAATCTTAAAAAGCGCTTTCTTGACCCCATTCATATTTTCGCTAGTCTTAACAACTCTAAAAGTAGCTACGAACAAAGGACCGAGCTTGTCAAAACAACATTATTATTACTAAGGCAACCGATAAGATTTGAAAAAATTGATTTTTCGGGTTGCCCTGCACCAATTATTGTTTCGATAGTTAGCCCTCGTGAGCTGAGGGAGGTTGAGCAAATTTGGAAGTTGTTTGATCAATTAAGACTTTTGAAAAAGGCGGCATTAACAAATGCTCTGTTCGCCCAGATTAAGTCGTGGAACGGAGTCGGAATTGCCTCATTTACCATTTTTCTTTTTTGGGTCGACTCTTTAAACTTTTTGAGTTTGGACAAGAACACAGTAAGCCTACTGCACCTATATCATAAATTTTCAGATGATAACTTCACCCGAGAAAAGTATTTGGATATACTTGAGAATAAAGAGACAAATCTATATCGGAATTTAGTTCGTCTAGCAATTGACTCAAAGTTCATTGATAAGCTCTCGGATGAAGACCGATTCGATTTGGAGCAGTACTTAAATATAAGTTTTACAAAGTCGGGTAAAGAAGTAATTGACGCGAGAAGTGATTTCAAAATTATTGCAATTCGCCCATTAAAGGGATGTTCTGTCAAATTTCGTAAAGTTCTTGAGGCGAATAAATATTACTACTTTTATTCTGATTATGTTATACGAAAAAGTAGTGTTGAAAATACTTCTCAGAACGTCGTGCCCAGCATATACAATGTCAATGATATAAAAGTAAATATCTCCGCAATCGCAGGTAAGAATGGGACCGGGAAAAGCTCCATTAGCGAACTGCTGATAGTGATATTGAATAATTTAGCTATTCGATTTTTGCCAGGACAGTATAGCTCTGAATTTGTGTATGTTCCAGAAATAGCTGTAGAATTGTTCTTCAAGACTGATTCAGTCTATAAAATAATTCTAGACC
The DNA here is from genome assembly GCF_022012415.1 of Terrimonas ginsenosidimutans. GTDB lineage: Bacteria > Bacteroidota > Bacteroidia > Chitinophagales > Chitinophagaceae > Terrimonas_A > Terrimonas_A ginsenosidimutans. The sequence goes on along the minus strand of NZ_JAKLTR010000001.1, from coordinate 192,616 downwards.
GAAATACATTGGAGGTTTACAAATACATGTCCCAAGATGAAAATTTATACACCCGACCTCGAAAGCAAAATCATTTCGAATTGAATGATTTTTTTTACAGCGTTTTCATCAATTATTCACAATTCGCTCTTAATGAAAATAATGTCGGTCACTGGTTACGTTCTCTTTTTATTAAAAACGACGCATACCAGACACCAATTGTTTTGGAACCGAAAAGGTTGAATGGAAATATTGATGTTAATAATCAACAGAAATTACTTGCTTCAAGATTGTTAAGTAACCTTCTTCAACCTGATATATCCAACGATGACTTTTCGTTTCGGCAAATTACCCCAACATTGCGAGCAGAGAAGCTGATTTTCAATCTTGACGAGTCTAAGGTTTCTTACCTATTTAGAAGAAAAGAAAATGATGCGGTACCATTCGAAGCATTGGAAGATTGTGAAAGTTGTTTAGACATTTTATTTCGGAAATTCGGAATAAAAGGCGTCTCTGCAAAGATTAAAGACAGGCAACTTGTTATCTCTATTGCGAAGAGATATATTCTCAAAAAATTAGTGAGCATTGCAAGAAACTATTCTCAGTACAAACATTATTTTGATGAACAAAAGGTCAAGCTTACCGATTTTGCTGAATTTTTATCGGAACTGAAAGCTAACAGAAGTCATATTACATACAAGTTGTGGCAAGCTATCTATTTCATAAAATTTCGTTTTGTAAAATGTAATACTGGCTACACAGTTGAAGAACTATCTTTTGCAATTGAAAAAATAAAATTTAGCAGCCGCGCTGAAAAGTTTCTAACAACAGAGTTAATTCCTCCGCCGTTTTTAACTTACAATCTTTTTTTAACTCGACGGATTTCTTTCGAATCCTTGAGTTCGGGAGAAAAGCAAAGAATTTATTCCGTCCAGTCAATTTTATACCATATCAAGAATATTGATTCGGTCGCTGATCAGGAAGGGTTGATCAGATATAACCGTATAGCTGTTATGCTGGATGAAATTGAACTCTATTTTCACCCTGATTATCAACGAATTTTTATTGCTCATCTTTTGGATGCTCTGCGGAGAATAGATTTGTATAGGATTTCGGGAATACAGATATCGTTTGTAACTCATTCTCCTTTTATTCTGTCTGACATACCTCGACAAAATATACTATTTCTAAGAAGTAAAGAGGACGTTGAACTTACATCAAATTTAAAAACATTTGGGGCAAATATTCATGAGTTGTTGGTTAATGGATTTTTCATGGATCACACTCTGGGTGAATATGCGTTAAAAAAAATTAATCAAATAGTCGACTTTCATAAGAAAGTAAGTCTTGCCAAATTATCTGAACTTGATGACTTGAAATTTCAATATGAGCAGCACCGGAATACATTCAGCTTCATAATCGACAATTTGGGGGAGGAATACATACGCAAGGTTTTAGAGAACCATATAGAAGAAATTGAAGCAAAGCTTTCTGACAAAAGGTTCATTCAAAACAAAATTCGATTGCTCAAGAGCGAAATCGATAATTTGAATAGGAAATTATGATCAAGATTGAATATCCTGCAACAAAAAAAGAAAGAGATTCATTGCATGATTCTTATATCAAAAGTTTTGACATTAAGAATTTAAATCTCCAATTAAGAACTTTCTTCGCAACGAAGTCAAACCTTAGTAAGTTCAAGAGTTACACGGCATCGAGTATTTTATTGCTTCCGATTGGCAAATTGATTAAGTTATCACTTGATCTTAATAGCGCTATGACGACGGCCCAGGTTCAAAAGTTGAAATTGATATTTAATTATGATGGAGAAGATACTCGATATACTGCAAAGCTGCAACCTACAATCGCCGATTTTTTCATGAATGCTTCTGCATTGAATATTTCTAATTGCTATTTCTGCAATGTAGATCATATCTATTCTTTTAGCGATGTAGGAGATTATCAAGGAGCCTACGATTTCTATCAACGGGCAACTCTTGGTGAACTGCAAAAAATCAAAAATATAGGCAAGCAAGCTGCAATCAAAATTGATGGACACAGAAGAGCTGGGGGGGATCTGAATAATTTGCCGCTTAGCGCCAGCCAGCTCCAAAATCTAAAAAGTCTAGATTTCATTTCCTCCAAAAATCATTTCACACTTGATCATATGCTCGACAAGGCAACCCATCCAATAGCAGCTCTCTCTCTTTATAATTTTGTCCCAAGCTGTTATAGCTGCAATTCTAAGTTTAAGAAAAAGATTGAACTTGTTAAAACCGTTGCCGATGAAATGATCAGCCCTACTTCCGCGCAGTATGTCTTTCCATCCTCCGTTCGATTTAAAATTTTTTTTCCGTTAAAACCGGGCTCTAAGTATATGAACATAAAAAAGCTGAATGATTTCGTACTGAGTTTCGAAATAGATAGAAATGCGCTGGTATATGAAGACTATATTGCTGCTTTGAAATTGCGTGCGCGTTATGTCTTTCATAAGCAAGAGGTTTTAAAACTAATAGATAAACGGAAAAGGTATAGCGAATCGCAGCTGAAGGAGATCGCAAAAATTACCGGTAATGCAATTAATCAGGTGAGAAAGGACATTTTCGGAGAGGAGTTATTTGAGTCTTCAATTTCAGGGCCCCTCTCAAAGTTAAAGCGAGACATTTCTAAAGAGATCGGTATTACAAAATGACCGGATGTTTTCAAGCCGCTTGATTCTAAATTCTTTAGTATTTTCGCTTTTTTTCATACCTTTGTTAAAACCTATTGATGAATTATATCTCTTTAATTAATAAAACGTTACAACCTGCAATTACAGAGAAGGCAACAGTACTTGATTTGTTTGCTGGCTGCGGAGGGTTGTCCTTAGGTTTTGAAGCAGCAGGATTTAAAACAACTGGGTTTGAAATGAATCCAGATGCGGCAGAGACATACCGTAAGAACCTCAAAGGTGATTGCTACACTGAAAAGTTGGATTTGAATTTCGAATACCCTAAAGCGACAGTCGTTATTGGCGGACCACCTTGTCAACCATTTAGTGTAGGAGGGAATCAGAAAGGTATTGAAGATACACGTAACGGATTTCCTATTTTTATAGATGCTATCCGAAAGGTTAAACCTGCAGTTTTCTTATTTGAAAATGTAAGAGGATTACTATATGCCAATAAGTGGTACTTTGAAATTTTGTTAGAACAGTTAAAAGATTTGGGGTACTTGGTCGATCATAAGTTAGTAAATGCGGTGCAGTATGGTGTTCCCCAAAATAGGGAGAGACTCGTAGTGGTTGGCCATCATTCAACATTTACATTTCCTGAAGCTAGCACAAAGAAAGTCACAGTTGGTGATGCAATATCAGATTGGATGACGAAGGCTCCTTTAGGCAGTAAATTTCTTACACCCGCTCAAGATCTTTATATAGCGAATTATGAAAAAGCATCTTCTTGTGTAAACCCCCGTGATCTTTATCCTGACCGTCCGTCGCGTACACTGACTTGTCGGAACCTTGCTGGTGCTACTGGTGATATGCATCGTGTTAAGCTCCCTGATGGCAGGCGAAGGCGTTTACTTGTTCGAGAAGCAGCTCGCCTTCAAAGCTTTCCCGATAACTTTCAATTTTGCGGGGCTGAAACTAGTCAGTATTATCAGATTGGTAATGCTGTGCCTCCGTTATTAGCTTTTAAGCTCGCGACTGCAGTTAAAGAATGTTTAGCAAGTAAAGCTATAACGATACGAAAATCTGATAAAAAATAGGCCGGGCATGAAGGACTATCTTTTAAAATCGAAAAAATCTCCAGCTATTCACAAAATCCTCAATGAGGCATTGGATATTTTAGAGAGTGTGGGAATACCATTTTCTGGTAAAAGTGAACGTGCTTTGGAAAATATGGCGATGGCGTTTCTTGCCGTAGTAGGCATTTCTTCTAACTGGAAAGAAGCAATGGGACAAGCGGAAAATCGACATCTTACAACTCGTGCAATAATCAAATACATAAATGAGCATTTTGAGGAACAAAGATCTTTTGGCTCTTACGATGATATACGTGAGCATCTGAAGTTGCCCATACTTGCGGAACTTGTACTTAATAGCGCTGACAACCCCAGTGCAGCTAAAAACGATCCAACCCGTGGATATACGGTAAGCTCTGACTTTAAAGATTTAATAGTTCATTACAAATCTGAGGAGTGGGGTATTAAATTAAAATTATTTGTAAAAAATCGGCCTAATCTTTCAGAAATTTTACTATCCCCACGTGATATACCAAAAATAAAGATAAAACTACCTTCTGGTCACACTTTGGAATTTTCACAAGGAGGGCATAATCAATTGCAAAGGGAGATAATTGAAGAGTTTTTGCCGCGTTATGGAAATGGCTGTGAAGTTTTATATGTGGGCGACGCCGCCAATAAATATCTACTTAAGAATGACGATCGTTTGCTGGAGCTTGGTTTTTTTGACATGCGGCAGGGTTCGTTGCCAGATATTGTTGCTTATGACGCTTCTAAAAATTGGCTTTATTTAATAGAAGCATTCTATAGTGCTGGCCCAATGAGTGACGAGCGAATATTTGAGCTAAAGCAGAAGTTGCATGGCTGTACTGCTAGCTTAATATTTATTACTGCTTTTATCTCAAAAGCCGCGTTCCGTAAAAACGTGGGGTTGATAGGTTGGGAGAGTGAAGTATGGACCGCTGATAACCCAGATCATCTCATTCATTTTAATGGTGATAAGTTTTTTGGTCCATACAAAAATGTTAATCTAGAAACGTAGTAAATACGTTATACGTCTACGTAGCAGCTTAGAAGTGGTAGTGCAATAGGAGTTGCTTGAAATCAAGGTCAATTTTTCTTTTTGGTGATACCCGATATTTTCGATTTATATCAAGCGAAAGAACTTAGGGGAAGATTAATGTTTACGACGCTCTCAGAGTTGCGAGAGAAAAGATGCGACCGTATCTCACGGCCCTTTTTAGTGAACGCAGTGACGATTTTTTGAACTCTCCTAGACCTGCCTTATCTGCCAGATTGTTTCTTATTAGAAAAAAGTCTAAGTTTACTTTGTTTACGGGACAATTTTTCCTCGCGACAATGCTTCCATGCGTAACCCCAAGTGGCACCGAGACGAAATCATTCTTGCTTTGGACCTTTACTTTGATGAACATAGAGGCCCTATCGACGACAAAAACAAAAAGATCATAGCCTTAAGTCACACTCTTAACCAACTTCCCTTGTTCCAGGATCGACCTGATAAAGAACGGTTCCGTAATGCAAACGGTGTCACCCTTAAGCTATCGAACTTTCTTGCACTAGATCCTGATTATCATGGCAAGGGAATGACGAGTTTATCCAGACTAGACAGGGCCGTTTTTGAGGAGTTCTATCAACAGCGTCAGCTCCTGCGCCGGATCGCTACAGAGATCAGGCAGATTTCGGGAGATCCAGAACTTCGCCAGCAGCTACAGTCCGTCGAAGAGGACGAACAAACAATCAGCGACACTGTATCGGAAGGCCAGATCTTATACAAATACCATAAGGTGATCGAAAGGAATCCAATTATTATTTTAAAAAAAAAGAAGCAAGCGCTGGAGCGTTCAGGAAAACTCTCTTGTGAAGCTTGCGAATTTGACTTCATTACTTTCTACGGTGACTTGGGTAAAGATTTTATTGAGTGTCACCATCGGGTACCCTTAGCCAGTTTCCAAAAATCAAAAAACACTTCGCTCGATGATCTCGCGTTGGTCTGCGCAAATTGCCATCGGATGCTCCATAAAAGCATCGATACGATGTCAGTAGAAAAATTGAGAAATCTTATCCATGCTAAGATTAAAGGTTCTGACGCTAAACTTTGACCTTCGTCCGGATTCTTTATCTCTGTTCATTTCCCGCCCATTCCTGATACCTACAACCATACATAAAGTTTGTACACCCATAAAACGCCCATTCTTTTCCATTCTTTGTCCCGGTTCTTTTTACCAGGTCTGCCGTTTTACACCTCGGGCACTTTTTGATCTTCGAAGCCACGTTTTCCACTTCCAGTTCAGCGATAAATTTTGATTTATAGGAGCTATCTGCGACAAAGTACACTAACTCCTTTGCCCTCGTCATGGCTACATAGAATAGTCTTCTTTCTTCGCCGTTTTCAAATTGATCAGCATCGCTTAGCAGCAGATTGAGGACAGGATCATCGGACATGCCGGAAGGAAAGCCGTGTTTCCCGGAATTGCAATTGATGACAATGACAATATCGGCCTCCAATCCTTTTGATTTATGCACCGTCATAAATTGCGCAGACAGGCGATGGACTTCGCCACCAGTTGACTTGACGCTATAGCTGATTGTTTCATTTGCCTTATTTATAGTGAACACATTTCCTTCATTTTTTATCCTGTCAATGTCGAAAGAATAGCGGCCCAGGACCAAGATTTCTTTACCCTTTGCTGCACCGGAAGCAATCAGTTCATTGAATATATCCCGTAAAGCAAACGTGTCATCCTGATTGTCAGAAAAAGAGTATGTGATCTTGTATGTTGAAGATCTGCCACTGCTAAACCCTTTTAATTGCTTTTTGGTTTGATTGGGGTTCTTGAGAATAAAACTGCTTGATAGATTGATCAGTGGATCATAAAACCGGTAGGTTGTTTCGATCTTTGCCTTTTCTGTATGACCAAAGTATTTTTCAAACTCCTTGAATAAGGTAATATCGCTTCCGCTGAATCGATAAATCGATTGCCAGTCGTCACCCACGCAGAAGAGTTTGCAGGAAGGGTTGGTATCTTTTATTGCTTTGACAAGCTGATACCTGCCAATGGATATATCCTGGAATTCGTCAATGATCACATAGCTCAGCTTCCTTTGATATCTCCCGGTCGCTATGTAGCTGGCGGCCTTGTTGATCATGTCACTAAAATCGATCTCTTTTCTTTCAGCCAAGTACGTTTGATACATTTGATATATGGGATCAATGATCTCAATAAAGAGCTCGTTACGTTTTCGATGAACTTTATTCGATATCTGATCATTTCTGAGTTTTACATCATCTATTGAATAATTGTTGGATTTCATGAGGGTGATGAATGTCTGGAACAGGAGTGTAAAACTGTCAACTTCATCTTTTGCTGACGCTGAAATGATCTCCCAGATCTCTTCGGGCGATTTAGGCTTGATCTGCACACCAGCAGCAGTTAGGTTTTTGGCCAGGTTCTCAAAAAGTATGTTGTCAAACATCTCGTGGCTGAAAGTCTCAATCAGGGTCGTACCGTGGGTCTTATGTAGTTCTCTTTTCCACTCTATGCCGTCTGTGTATTTTTTGGTTGCCTGTTCAGTCGTTTCTCCTTTTTCTTTGTCGGCAAAGAAGTGCGCAACTTTTCCATTCTTATTGATGCCAAAATGCTCCAGGTAAACAGTGTTTGCACTCGGATTGATAGTAAAGTCGGGCTTGTATTGACGGTGCGTTTGTGTAGCTGTATCATGTTTGTATGGAAACTCATACTCATATTCCACATTATTGAAAAAGAGATAATTGCCGATCTTGCATTCTTCTATGCTTTTGACAACCTCCCGTTTTGCAGTTGCCTTGCCTTTGGTTTGAATGGATCTTGTCTTGTAAGTACTGAAGTTCTGATCTTTTAAGTACTGGACGTATTCTCCCCGGGTTTTAAATTCATCCTGCGATCTTACAATCTTGAGGAACCCTGTAAAAAAGGTAGTGACTTTATTGAGATAGGCAGGGTTTCGCAAAAGTTCTGTAAAGAAACCTGTGATCAACTGCTGGAACTGTTTTTCATCAAATATGCTCGGTTGTTTTTGTTCTACAGCTGCAATAACATCTTTCCCGAATTTGTGGAATGTTTTTGCTTCGACCCCGGGAACATTGATCCGGCCTGCGAGGGTAGATGCAGATTTACTGGTAAAGGAGATCAGCAAGATCTGGTCGGGGGATACTTTATAGCGATCTATCAGGTAGGTCACCTTGCCGACAATCGTAGTGGTTTTTCCCGAACCGGCACCCGCAATGATCAGATTGTTATCTTCGTCAGTGACAATGGCGGTCCGTTGCTGATCGTCTAATTTTCTTTTTTCTACATTATCAAAGAAGGCGCTATACTTGATGAGTTCCTGGCTGATAAATTCTTGATTGTACTGATCTCTGTGCGTAGAACCGTTCTTGTAATAGTCAAATAGCAATTTTATCGTCGAAATATCTTTTTCATCAAGCCCGAGATCATCATAGCTCCTGTCCTTAACAGCCTCATAGATCCCCGAAACAGCGGTTCTCCAGGTATTGAGTTCATAATTGGCGAAATATCCTGCGTCATAGTTTTTGGTATGTGAAAAGAATTGCGTTACGGCAGTTTGGATCTCCGGTAGAAGCCCGGTGATTTCGACAAGACGATGCTTTCTTGCTTTCGCTTCCCAGATCAGAAGGTCGGCTTGTTTTTTTCTCTTGTGTTTTGTCCAGAGATAAATCAAATACCCGGCAATTGCTGCTATGATAGCGATAATGAATCTCATCAGGCTGTTCGATTACGGGGGGCTTTTTAGATAGTCAAAATACAAATTGGGGGAGCTCTTGCATAGTATTTGGACGATTATTTTAGGGGTATGGAGTTGAAGGGTTGTTGCTTATTGACATACTTTCATGTTGTTGTGAGGTCAAGTATTCTTATTTTGGTCAGGAGATAATTAATCGCTGTTTTTCATGTCGCCTCGCTTCCGTGATTTGTAGAGTATTATAGATGATCTGATCGATGGAGAATGTTCGATCTAAGAGATTTCATACTCTTCTGATTCGCATCCTACTCTAAAGTATTGTCGAAAACATTCAATACGTCAAGGGTACATTGTTGATATTTAAGGGGTTATACTTTTACGTCAAAAATGTTGTCGCAAAACCAGCTTTTGCGTCACATTTTTGACGCAAAACTTGTCGCAAAACAGCTCCCGGCGGCAAGTAATGTAATGCGCATTAAATTCTACAAGAAAATTGAAAAACTTAAGAACCAATTACTCAAAGAATTAGCCGAGATGTCAAGATGGGCTACAAAGCCACGATAAATACAGCTGCAAGCTGATTGTAGCCAAGCAGTTAGAGGGTGAAAACACTATCTCTGCAGGGGTGAAAAAACGGTTGCTATTTTGACCCCTGTGATAGACCTTTACAGTGACGGCTAATTCTTCCCATCCCGCGAAACAACTCCTTTAATTTGTTCCCCCCTGTTCGGATTATATCCCGGGCTAGAATGCCGGGCAGGTAACCAACATGAACAGTGTCTGATTGCTATCGGTCAGCCGCAGTATTGGATAAATGCTACCAACTGCTTGTAGAAACGAATGGTTTGCTGGTGTATTACAGTCCGGAATAATAAATGCGTTCGTAGATTACCGGTTTATACGAAATTTCGCGGGTGCAACATTAGCACATCGAAATAGGACGAAATAAGTCGGATACAATAAAGATAAATCTCAGTAAACGAAGATCAAATGAAGTCGCATAAACAGAATGTAAGGACCCGAGGAAAACACTTTGTGGGCAGCGTCCTGACGCTGTTAATCTTATGCCTCCCAAAAGCGTTTTGGGGACAAGAGACGGAAAACCAAGAATTTTACATGGGGGCTTCCATACGGTCAGATAGTACCCAATCCATTGGCAAATTGAATTTATTAAGGAATGACACTGTAAAACAATCATTCTATAATTATACTGGTGTCAGATTGAAGGATGACGTCAAGTATGGTAAATATGGAGTGGATATATCCAAATGGAACGGTGTAATTGATTGGAATAAAGTGCAGACTGACACGGTTCCAGATCGAATCCAATTTGTTATAGCAAAAGCAACACAGGGGCGTACATTGGTGGATGCTCGATTTAAGGAAAATTTCAGTGCTGCCAAGGCTAAAGGGTTCCTCACCGGAGCTTATCACTTTTATGATCAGAAGGCCGAGCCAGCGAAGCAGGCAGAAAATTTTATCAATACGGTCAAGCTGGAAAAAGGAGATTTGATGCCAATACTGGATGTCGAAAGAAATTGCTTTGCTGACTGCGATAAAACTCCCGACCTGCTAATACCTAAAAATGAACTCATTAAAAATTTAAAGGCGTTTATCGGGTTGCTTAAAGAACATTATAAAACAGATGTGATCATTTATACAGGGGAGGCTTTTTATAACGCATTCCTGGCGGACGATTTCAAGGACAATTACTTTTGGATTGCTAAATACAGTTATACGCCGCCAAGATGTTTCCAGGTGGGCGAAACATTCTCTCTAGACAACCCCTGCTTCAAAAATTCCAAAAAAGGATGTTGGCAATATACACAATGGGGGAACGTAAAAGGATTTGACAGCAATGTTGACTTGAATTTTATCAATAACTATTATTTGCTCAAATGGATTATAAAATAGCAATCCTCTGGGCCTGTTTCCAAGTGACCTGGTGCAATGGTCACGGGCAGCAATTTTTTTGTGATTATAATTTGTCGTCGAGTCCGGTCAGAAGTGAAGCATGCGTATACAATCAAATGAATGCTTACTCAAATACAGATACGCTGGCAAGACAACTAATCACCAAGATTTTGAGCCTCATATCATTGCCTGTGAACTTCGCGATCGAACCTTGCGAGAAAATTAACACATGCCGCGCCTATGTATACGATAACGGGATCAGATACATTTTTTATGATCCACAGTTCATTAAACAACTGATTGAACCTGAAACAGACAACTGGGCTCTCTTGGCCATTCTCGCGCACGAAATTGGTCATCATCTGTGTGGTCATACTTTGAGGAGTGCAGATAACGAGTTACACCGACGAAATGAACTGGAAGCCGATGAATTCGCGGGTGCAATCATGGCAAGACTGGGCGCTTCTGAAAAACAAGCATGGCAATCCTTGACCGAAGTTCAACATCCGCTATGTGAAAAAGAAACGTTTGATAGCCATCCTTGCTTCGAAAACCGTAAACGAAAGGTACTCTCCGGCTTTCGCTCCATACACAAACCTGATCGAAGTGAGTTGCCAGGGCTAGCCATTAATTTACCGAAAGTGGATATTTCGCGAAAAAGTACACCGGTAAGGGACCAGGGGCCCGAGGCAACGGCGGTAGGCTTTTCAATCGCCTATGCACTCGAAATCGAAATCCAGCGGCAGTTCAATTACTCGGTGCAGATCAGCCCACGATATATTTATAATAGTGCCGGAGGAACTCAACTGTCAGGAATTTATATTGATAAAGCATTGCAAGTACTGATAGAAAAAGGGGCGGTTGAGGAATCCGTGTGGCCTTATCAGTTCGGAGACTATGCAAATATACAACGCCAAAAATCTGCCGATACTACTAGCAACAGATACAAGATAAAGAGGTTTTATCAAATTCCAGTAGACGTAAGCAATTTTAAAGCGGTATTAGATAGGGGAAAAGCTATTGTAATCGGAATGCGTTTGCCAGATTATTTTGTACATTATACATCTGGAGTGTTCAAACTAAAACCGGGTGATGATTGCCAGGCGTGTTACAATTATACATCATTCTGTATCGTCGGTTACGACGATGTGTCTCGAAATATTCGGCTAAAAGGGTCTTGGGGACGGGAGTGGGGAGACGAGGGTTATGGATACATAAGCTATGATGATTTTAGAACTTTAATCAACTTTGCCTATTGCATGGATTTATAGTAAGTCGCGGGCTGATTAATGTTACCATAAGAAAATGTAGAAAAGTACGCTGGATATGTATTCAAAGATCTGAACGCTGAGAATTCCTTAGCAAACCCAATTGGTTTACTTCTTCTGCCAATAGCCTCTTTTGAATCTAAATGGTATATAGCCTCGTCGACCATAGGCTATTTTTTATCGGCAAATTGACTTAAAAATATAGAAAGTCTAAACCAACAATAATGAGTAAGCGAATATTTGTCTTTTTAGCATCACTGTTTCCATTTATCATATTTGCTCAATCGCAGGCGGAAACGTCTGTTGCCGCTAATGTAAATACCGACTCCTTATTAAAGGTTTTCCAAAAGAGGATAGACACCCTTGAATCCACGGTAAAAGTCTTAACCTCATCGACTGCGCAGTCTACAGCAAATGACTATTCCAAATCCTATCGAAATTCTTTATTAGCTATTGAGCTATTATCGTCATTGCATACAACGGTTGGTAGCATCATTTCCGATAGAAACCAGGCGGAAGCATCAAACCTGCTAAATCAGGTAAATAATCCAACGAGTGACCAACTGGGCTTTATCTTTACTGATCAGGTTCTGACGTTTGCGGAACAGGTTATCTCATCTGCTAACATTGTAGACGAGCAAAAAAATAAGATTAGAAATACAGTCAAAAATATTGTCGATGGATTGAAAACGTCTTTTCCTCCATTGAATATTGTAACTTCTGTCATTTCTTCGTTTGCGTCCTTTAATATTCCATTTATTGATAAGTTGAAAAAGAAGATAAAAGGGGGTGATAGTTTAGCTATCAAAGCTGTTTCACCCATCACACAAAATATGTTAAAACAGTTTTCTTCTGCCATTATGCCTTATATTGAATTCTACCAGAATCTCAACAATTCATCGCTATTATTTTCAAGCGATTTGAATTTTCACAAGGCAAAATATGAAGACTACTACCCGTCAATAAAGGCGTTGGCTAGTAGATATCAAAATGAACTGGGAATAGACATTAACGGCATTATTGGTTCTCCAAAAGATGTTGCTGATAAGTTATTCGAAAGTAATACTGCCGCCAAGAATGCAGCTTTATACAAAGTCGTTCTTCAGAAAGAGGAAGTAAAGAAATTGGGCGACTTCACCGTTCAGACTGCTCAATTAGCAAGGGACTTCAAGTCTTTTTACAACGATTATTATCGAGTTTTATTAAAGAACTTTGCTGAAAACTTAACATTACTGAATGATGCTAAGAGGCTGCCGGGCGCCAACTCCTCAACAATCGATAAGTTAATCAATCAGTTAGCCTTGTTGAGGAAAGGAAATGACGAGAATGATCCAGGTTTCGAGGTTAAATTCAAAAGGAATTTAGAAATAATTCTTTCAAAAATATCTCAAATTACGCACTAAACGGCAGGAGTTGAGGGAGTATTCGGAAGACGGTTATTTAAGGAAAGCGATAGTTTGTTGAGTAGGCCTTATTTTAGGACCACCATGTCGAATCGCGCTTATCTGTAGCCAGTGCAGGCCGGAACTCTAGGGTTGGCCCTCACGCACGTTTCAATATTCAACCAATGATTATTATTGTCCGAAGCGGGTAGAAGGTCAATAGCGACCCTCGACGCCGACTGCTGTGTCATCGTTCCTACCAAACAAACCGGCCGGTTCATTCACGTCACGCTGACGCAGCGCGCAAAGGATAATTATAAAGACTTGGAGTAGATACTGTGGTTTCACTGAGTGAAAAGCACTTCCAGGATGATGAGAAGACGATCAGCATCCGCAACCCGAAGTCGACAATTTCGGAAAGCTTGTTAGACGGTTAACCGAGGATGATGAATGGGTTTATTTATTGATCAAGCCACACCGTAGGGAGGTTGACTCTTCGTCCCTAAATCAAGTTTTTTCTCTTCCATCGTGTATCAATTTACTGTTTTTAAATTGACACACTTTTTTAAGCATACTCTCCCTGAACAAAAAAAATCTTCAATATCTAATCCCTCTAACCCATCCCCTCTCTCCCCGCAAACTCCACCACCAACCTACATCCCTCACCCGGCGCCGAAACAACTTCCATACTTCCATTATACAATTCCGCGCGGCTTTGAATATTTGACAGCCCGATGCCTTTTCTCTGCAAGGCGGTATCAAAGCCCTGCCCGTCATCGGTGATCTCTACCCGGATGCCGTTATCCGTTGCAGACAATACAATGGTAACATTGGCGGCATTTGCATGTTTGATAATATTGTTCAGCTGCTCCTGCACGATCCTGAAAAGATTGAGCTTGAACTTATCATTCAGCTCTGCCGACTCGAAATTGCAGATCTCCGTCTTGATGGAAAGATCGTATACACACATGACATCCTCGGCCAGGCACTGAATGCCCATCTCCAGGGTCAGCAAACGCTGTAACGGGCTCACCAGGCTTTTGCATAATCGCCGGATCTCTTCGATCGCATCCAGGATATAACCGGCGGATTTGTCGATTAATTCGGTCTTGCGGGCCGGTGGAGATTTCTTTGCCGCACTGAGGTATAAGCGGGATGCACCCAGGATCTGATTCACATTGTCATGCAGCTCCATGGAGAGTTCAGCCCTTTCGGTTTCCTGGGCCTTAATGATGGCTTCGGTCAACCGTTTATGCTGCGCAAATCTTTCTTCCTCCAGCCTTCGTTCCAGTTCCAGTTTGTCGGTAACATTCTGGGCGATGGTCATCACGGCATCTTCATTATTATACCGGGTTCGATGCAGGCAGATCTCCATAAAGATGTGCTCGCCGGTTTTAAGCACATGCCGCCATACGCCGGCTGGTCCATCGTCAGCTCCCATCTGAACATTCAGTAAATATTCCCTCAATTTTTCCTGGTCTTCTTTTAGGCGCCAGTCGAGCGCGGTTTTTTGCAGGAACTCTTCCCGCGAAAAACCATACTGTTTAATAGCGGCCTCGTTCACTTCCAGTATGCCGAGGTCTTTTAACCGGATCACATAAATGACCATTGGATTGTCATGGAACAAACGGCGGTATTTTGCTTCTACCTGGCGCTTATCGGTTGTGTCCCTCAGCAAGACGCAGAACCCGATCTGTTCACCAGTCACACCAGCGAGGGCATACAGACTGATATCAAAATAGCAGGTGTTCTGATCATCGGGGAAAACGTCTTCGAATGAAAACACCTTTCCTGTCTTCAGCTGATCGAGTTCATGCAGTAAGAATTTTCGCTTTTTCTCCGGGAAAAACGCAAGCACATCGTCTCCCGGGGATGGATCATGGCAGCCGATCATTTTTAAAAACCGGTTGCCCCCTGCATTGAAGGAGAGTAACTTTTTGTCCATGTCGAGGTAGAAGATCAGGTCTGGCATATTCTCCACCAATAAACCAAGATCAATTTCATTTACATTAAATGGCATACAGCTTCAGGATTTTTTATTCATTAATAAAAATCTCCGGTGCATCAAAGCACCAATCAAACAATGATAATGGTTATGAAATTCTTTCTTTAAAGTGTTGGCAGACTGATAAATTATCAGCACTAATTCTTCATCCGGTCATTCATCTGTTCAGCAGGTTCAGCGAAATAGGCTGCATGGTTATCCTGCTCTTAAAATCATAAGCGTTGCGATAGCTTAAATATTTCCCATTACAGCAATGGGTACATTTATTTTTGCGAAGATCAGTTGGGCGTCCAGGCTTCTGTTCATATTTTGACGCAAGGTATCATTCGCTTTAGTCGGTCTCCAGTCCGACCTGATAATCCTTCCTGAAATCTTCAGGTGTTTTTCCCGTATACTTCTTGAAAAATTTAGTGAAGTAGGAATTGTCCTGGAAATTCAATTGTGATGAGATCTCACTGATGCTGAGATCAGCATTGATCAGTAATCTTTTTGCTTCAAGCATGATGCGGTCACGGATGATCTCGCCGGCGGATTTTCCCAGCAGGTCCCTGCACAGTGCGTTCAGGTAGTTAGGCGTCACGTATAATCGTGCAGCATACTCGCTCGGCAATTTCAAGGGTATGTAATTCTCATTCACCAGTTTTTGAAAGTTCCGGAGTGTGGTGAATCCCGGTTTTGATAATTGCTTTAACCTGGTTGGTTCGATCTGCCTGGTTACGGTAATAAATAGTTGCAATAAAAGGGTACGGATCATTTCCGTTGCATGGTTTTTCACGGGTTTTAATTCATTCAATAATCGTTCAAATAATGCTGTTACTTCCTTTAGCCAATGGCCGGTGAGGTGTATTACCTGGTCGTCCCCATAGCCGCCAAAAAAGGGAAACCGCTCTAAGTAATTGGGCTCTTTAAAAAACGAATCGAAAAAGCTTTCTGAAAAATTGACAATGTATCCATCCACCTCACCTGAGAATTGCCAGCTGTGAACCTGTCCGGGAATCATGAAATAGATCTGTCCGGGCTTTACAGGAAAGCTGTTGAAATCAATCGCTTGTTTACCTGCGCCCCTGGTAAAAAATACAAGGTGGTAGAAAGAATGACCGTGTGGTTGCAGTAAATAATTTCTTTCCGCAAGGTATTGGCTAAACCTGGAAATAATGAATTCCTCAGGTTTGGTTTCTACGCCGGTGATCGTGCAGATAGAATATACAGGTAACTTTTTTGCCATTTCAACAGTGAAGGTACAGTAGCTGATCGGGGATCTGTTTGTATTAAATCACGGGTTGATGGTACTATTTACTTGCTGGTAAATAATGCCATTGATGGGGGTTGTAGTGGGGTGGGAGACAGCGAGTTAATGGGTTAAAGAGGGGAAGTATTCTTAAAGGGTGATGTCCCGGGCCTGCGTCGTTCAGACTTGTTATCCTCCGGAGTAAACGCTGATTTCAGCGTATAACAATCCCAAACGACGTAGACCCGGGACAATCATAATCCCGATTCAAACAAATCACCGTACAGATCCTTCATCAAAGGATTCACCTTTCTTATTAACTCAAATTTCCATTGTCTTCGCCATCGCTTCAGTTGCTTTTCTCTATGGATCGCGACATCGATATCATTGTATTCCTCATAATACATCAGGTCCTTGCATTTATGCCGGCGTGTGAATTCGCTTTCACCCCTTCTGTGTTGTCCGACACGTGATACCAGGTTGTTTGTAACTCCTGTATAAAGAACACTTCGTGTAACGTTAGACATGATATAAACAAAAAAGCGGTATTCTGTTCTCATGTGAACAATCTACAATCGTTCAGAGAATATGAAAGCAGGAAAACAACGGGAGATAGTGTGAAAAAACACATCGGTATTTGTAATGAAAATAGTATTGGTCCCGGGTCTGCGTCGTTTGAGGTTGTTATAGTTTGAAGTTTGGCCCGGGATGACAAGGAAGAATTTGTTTATAGGATGAATGGGGGAAAAGATAGTTAAGCCGAACTCGATCCGGGGGAGGATGACAACCGGAAGCCGTGTTCAAGGGTTCGACAAAGTTCTTTACCTGTTGGTTCGCAGCGTTGGTGAACACTGCAACCTATCATTGGCCTGGATGATAAACTCCGTTACTTCTATTTCTCCTTCTGCAACTTGATCGTTTGTTTCTCGCCCGTTGCTTTATCCGTCACAGACAACAAATAAAAGCCTGCCGGTAGGCGTTCGAAAGCAAGAAGAGAAAGCTGGTTGATGCCCTTATTGACCTGCCGGTCTTCGCTTACCATCCGGCCCCCCACGATATTCGTAATGACGCATTGAATACGCGTGCTCTTATCCGAGGTATAACTCAGATAAGGCGAACCGGTGAAAGGATTCGGGCTTACCAAAGCTGTTCCCAATGTTGTTGTATGCGGCGTAAGGCTGATCGTGCGGCTATATTTATAACTGCCATCAGTGTCTACGATGCGGAGACGGAAATAATTGGTGCTTGTAAGTTTTTCGTTCAGTATGTAGCTGAAAGCGGTGGTAGCAATTCCGTTGCCACGATAGGGGATTTGCGCCGTTCTTTGGAAAGCATAGCCATCTGTGCTTTGTTCAAGATCAAAGAAGCTGACGTTAACAGCTTCCGCTACGGACCAGTTGAACACCGATCTGTTGTCCTGGTAATCGCCACTGAAATTAAGTAAGACCAGCGGTAAGACCATGTTGACATTGACTGTTACTGATCGTGAACCTGCGGGGCATCCGGTTAATGCATCGGCGGAGATTTTCAGGAGATACGTGCCGGATGCAGCAAAGCTTGTTGACGTCAGATTGAACGGCGATACAGCATTGTTCAACACTGAAGTGGCGTAGCTCAGGCCGCTGTTATCTGAAAGGGAATACCACAATCCTGTTCCTGGGTTAGTGATAGAATAGGTAACTGTTTGCCCCGGGGCGATGCTCGAGGATGCAGGCGTTACCAATGGAGCGAGTGGGGAGGTGCAACCGACAGAGGCTGTCGAACACCCTGAACTCTCCGTTCCTCCCGCACTTTGCGCGGTTGCGTGCAGGGTTCCGCCATAATATAAAGTATTTGAAGCGACCGGGATCGTCCATGTGGTAGCCGCGCTGATCGCTTGCGAACCGATCAGAGCGCCATCCTGGTATAAGCGGACAGTACCTGTGAATGCCGCAGGCATTGTACCAGACACGGAAGCACTGGCATCTGAATAAGTTCCCGTAATAACGGGGCAGGCTGCAGCGGTCAACACAGTGGCAGAGGAAGAGGCAACACTGGTGCAGCCATTGTAAGTCTGCATGGCATAATAAGACTCAGCACTTATAAGAGCGGGTACCGTGACCGACCACGCTCCCGAACTGCCTGTTGTCACAGGCAGGCCGGTTGCAACGCCGCCGGGCGAAATTCCTTTATAGACCTGCACAGATGCTCCGGCGATCGCGGAACTTCCTGTGATCGATGTGGCGCCGGCTATGAGGTTGGCGGAACTGTTGACCTTAATAACAGGTGGTTCCAAAGAGCAACTGACCGTAAACGCTGCAGACTGGGTGATACAGGCGCTTCCGCTTTGTGAATAGATCCGCAACTGATCACCGGTAGCGAGGGTAAGGCCGGTAAAACTAAAACTGCTTGCCGTCGCCGTGACGGACGATTGATATTTTCCGTTGATGAATAAACGAAGGATGTCTCCAGCCACTGCACCGGATCCATTGATCGATGTATGAGAGGCGTAAAGTGGTTGTGCAATCGACAAGCTATTTGATGCAATAACGGGAGGCACTCCACTGCTGCCTGAATTGATGCAAACAAACACAGGTGCTGATCTGCAACTTCCGTTTTCTGTAATGATCATATAGGTGCCGGTTGCCACATTATTCGCACCACCGGAGCATCCATTTGTATAAAAGGCAAAACTGGTGGTGGTGGGATAAGTTGTATTAACTCCTGTGCTGATCTTATTTGATAAAGGGGAGGCTGTGGTTGCGGGCAATAGGTATACGGCAACGGCATTACCAGACGCGGTTGATGGCATCGACCCGGAAATTCCTTTTAGCGAAGCACAGGTGAGTACCGGCGCTGCCGGCGCGCTAAGGCAGGCTGTTGCACTGACGGTATTTGACTGGAGGCATTGCGATTCTCCAACAGCTTGTGCCTGCGCATAGAATACATCGCCATTGGACACGGTGGGAACGATCACGCTCCATGCGCTTCCGGATGAAACGGAAGTTATCCCGGCCAACACACCATTCTTAAATAAGCTGATCGTCGCTGTTGCGGGTTTAGTTGCATCGAGGCGGTTCCAGGTTCCTGCTACGGATACATTAATGCCTGCTGCCACTGATCCGGTGATAAGAGGTGCACTCGTACAGGTAGCTGCTACGCCGGTGAAACTGCTTAGACTGATAGAAGGTTGTGCATCGATGACCGTTTGCCAGGCCGTGGACGTATTGGAAAAAGCACCATCATCAATACCATAGATATCGGAACGTGTTCCCTGCAGGGCAGAAGAAGGCGATGTGACTGTTGTAACGGCCACCCGCACAGCAACAGGATTACCAATCGCTGAAAGGGGCACGAACCAGTCATAAAAATAATCGGGGTTGTTACTGTCGGTAGACAAAGCCATCGAGATCTGCGCATTCGTGGAAAGCGGGTAGACCACGGGAGTACCCGGCGTGACTGTTCCATCTATACTGTATACCGCAACCTGGAAGTTTGTTTCCAGCACTACTTCGTATTCAAAGCCCGGGTTACCGGGACTGTTGCCGGATGGTCCTACATAATTCGGATCTGCCCGGCCTATTTTCCCATCGGTATCTATCAATACGCTGTATGCTTTCGAGCCGCTGATGATGCTTCCTATACGCAGGCGAAAAAAGATATCGGTAGATGTCTTGAGAAGATAGAATCCGCTGCCATCTACTTTCTTCACGATATCACTGAATCCTCCTGACGGACCTGTTGCAAGATCCCCGGTGGGTTCACCGATCGCCGGTGGAACTACCTTGAAGGCCAGTTCGCTTTCCAGTATATCATCCAGCTTAAATCCTACAGTTGTTGCGGAGGCAAAGCCATTACCATCCGGATTCAGTTTGGTGATACCTGCGCCTCCGGCAGGGCGCACAATAAGTCCGGGTGATTGTGCCGAAAGCTCAGCTGACCCGAATAACGATAGGAGGTAAGCAGCAAAAATGCAGATTTTCTTCATAAGAATTGGTTTAAGGAATATCTCCTTTCCACCAAAATAGCCGTTCTCCATTTTGGAGAAAGTCGTTCATTCTATGATTTTCCAGTAGAGTTTGGACTACATTGATCGCATGGGATTACAAAGCTGAAGTGTCAACGACGAGATCATTTTTTCAATCCCTTCAACCTGTTGCAGTAATTATCAAAACGATCTTCATTTGCGGTAACTAAGAGCAAAACCTGAAAATTGACCCGATCCGGGGTTGCGCTTTTCATCCCATTCAACGTCTTTTGCCAGGGGCGTCGACCGTGCTATACATCATCATCATCACGGTCAATGCCCCGCCACACTTCACTGACCTAATCGGTCAGCGAAGCGGTAAACACCTGCGGGAAGAACTGTGAACAAGCCATTGCATTGCCAGGTGCCATCATCGATACAACTTGTCAATGCATAAAAACCTTATCGTCAGTATTGCGGCATCGCTGCTGCTGATACTGATCCTGTTGTTTTATTACTCTGCTAATAAAACCCTGAGTACGCAGACTTCCATGGCGATTCGCCACCAGGCAGTCTTCAATGGATTCCAGCGGCTGGATCAACTGATGCATAATGCAGCAGTGACTCACCCGGATTTGACGAGATCGCCAAAGACCTCCCCCTTCTTCAAACTTTTTATTACCGATAGCATAGAGATCGCCCGGCAGTTGCAGCAACTGAGAGAGACAGCGATAGACACACAGAATCTGCAGACCCTTGCACAACTTCATTCGCTGATCGGGCAGGAAGTGCAATGGCTGCTCAACAGCAATGTGCCGGATTCCATTTTACATCATCATGGCGGGCAACACCTGGCGGCGCTGCTGCAGATCGATTCGCTGATCAGCAAAGGCACCAGCCGCACGGCTTTCCTGATCGGTTACCGCCAGCAGCAGATCGCAAGGGAGATGACAAAAGTGCGGTCGCTGATCATCGGGTTTGTGATCCTTTCCTGCGCATTACTGATCTACACAACGGCGGTATCTCTTAAACAACATTCCAAAAGAAAGAACAAGGAACAGGAACTGACCATTGTGCTGAACACGATCAGCGATGGCGTGATGTCTGTCGATACACAATGGCGGTATACATTCCTCAATGATGCGGCCATGGCCAATCATGTGGGAGCTAAAGCATCGATCATTGGTCAACCGATCTGGACCGTTCATCCCGGGCTGGAAGAAAGCGCGTTCGGTCAGAAATACAAGGAGGCGATCAGCACGGGGCAGATGCAGGAAGTGGAAGCCTTTTTTGCACCGTTGAACAGCTGGTTTGCCGCGCGGATCTATCCGTCCGCAGAAGGGTTGACGGTCTATTACCAGGATGTAACAGAAAAACGCAAAGACGCAGATACAATGAGCAGGATGCTGAAGGAGATCAAGGACTATCGCTTTGCACTGGATGAAGCAAGCATTGTAGCGATCACGGACCAGAAAGGTGTCATCTCCCATGCCAATGAAAACTTTTGCAGGATCTCGGGATACACGCTGGAAGAATTGATTGGAAAGGATCACCGCATCATCAATTCCGGGTATCATACAAAAGAATTCATCCGCAACTTATGGGTGACGATCGCCAACGGGAAGATCTGGAAGGGCGAGATGCGCAACAGGGCAAAGGACGGTACGATCTATTGGGTGGATACCACGATCGTTCCTTTTCTGAATGAACAGGGTAAACCTTATCAATACATTGCCATCCGTGCCGATATCACGCAACGCAAGGAAGCACAGGAGCGGTTGCTGATCAGTGAACGCACGTATAAGACGATCGCTTCAAGTATTCCCGGTTCGGTGATCTGCCTGCTCGACCGTGATTTCCGCTATATGCTCATCGAAGGCGATATGCTGGAAAAACTGGGATACGCTAAAAGCGATCTGTTGGGAAAGAGGGCCGGTGAGGCGCTGCCTCCGGACGTATTCAAAGAGGTTGAACCGCAACTGAATGCTGTATTGGAAGGCCGGGTGATGACACGTGAAGTGATCATGAATGGCTTTGATATTGTGTCGCGCTATATACCGCTGAAAGATGCGAACGGAGAAGTGGATGCGATCATGACGGTGGCGATGGATGTGACCAAACTTAAACAGGCGCAACGGGATATCGGCGAATTGAACACTAACCTCGAGCGGACGATCGCGTTGCGTACTGAAGAACTGCGCAAAAGCAACGAAGAGCTGGAGTCGTTCTCTTATTCTGTATCGCATGATCTGCGGGCGCCGCTGCGCGGCATCATCGGTTTTTCCGCCGTACTGAAAGAAGAATATGGAGGACAGCTGGATGAAGAAGCTGACCGGATCATCCAGATCATCCAGCAAAGCGCGGGGAAGATGGGTCAACTGATCGATGACCTGCTGGCCTTCTCGCGCACAGGTAAACAAGCCTTGCAAAAATCAATGCTGAACACCACCGCGCTGGTAGAGGAAGTGATCCAGGAATGCAGCCGGCAGGATCTGCGGCAGATCGTGCGATGGGAAATAGGGGAACTGCCGAAAGTAAATGCAGACCTGAACACACTGCGGCAGGTATGGAGCAACCTGCTGTCCAATGCTATTAAATATAGCAGCACGATTGAAAGCCCGTGCATCCAGATCGGTGCGTCAAGACAGGCCAACAGCTGGGAATTCTTTGTAAAAGATAACGGTGTTGGCTTTGATCAGAAATACAAACACAAACTGTTCAGGGTCTTTCAACGACTGCATGATGCAGACGAGTTTGAAGGTACCGGTGTGGGACTCGCACTGGTTGACCGGATCATTACCAAACATGGTGGCAGCATTCGCGGCGAAGGAAAACCCGGCGAAGGTGCCTGCTTCACTTTTTCATTACCTGCTTAAAAAACTGTTATGAACCTTAATTCAGTGGAAGTATTACTGGTGGAAGACAACCTGACGGATGCGGAACTTACCATCCGTGAACTGAAAAAGCATCACCTGGCGAATCACCTGATCCATGTTAAAAATGGAGAGGAAGCACTGGAATTCATCTTCGGAACGGGCCGGTATGCCGATACACGAAATGTGTCTTTTGCGCCGAAGCTTGTCTTGCTGGACATCCAGATGCCCAAAGTGAATGGCATTGAAGTATTGCAACACATCAAAGCTGATGAACGGACAAAGAAGATGCCGGTGGTGATCCTTACTTCCTCCAAGGAAGATCCGGACATTCAGCGTTGTTACCAGCTGGGTGCAAACAGTTATATCGTGAAGCCGGTGAATTTCGAACGGTTCACGGAAGCGATCCACCAGGTTGGTATGTATTGGTTATTATTAAATCAGGCCCCCTGAATATTTCTCCTATGAATTTAAGAACGCTCATCATTGAAGATAATCCGGCCGATGCGGAACTCATTCAGCGGTTACTCAAAAAAGCATTCGGGCCAGTAGACTCGATCGTGGTCGCAAATGCTTCGGAGCTGATAAAACAAATTGAACTGTTTCAACCGGATATTTTTATTTCGGATAATTCGCTTCCGCGTTTCAGTGCGGCAGAAGCGCTGGAACTGGTAAAGGAACATGCGCCGCATATTCCATTCATATTGGTAACGGGTACAGTGTCCGAAGAATTTGCGGCAGAGGTGATCAAGAGCGGAGCCGATGATTATATCCTGAAAGACCGGATGGCGAGATTGCCTGCGGCAATGGAAGCGGCCATGCTTAAGCGGAAGGCGCAGCGTGAAAAAGAAGCATATGTGCAGCTGCTGCAGCAAAGCCAGGAGAACCTGAAAACGATCTTTGAGAACACGTCGGAAGGGTTTGTATTGCTGGATGCGGATCTGCGCGTTAAAAAATTCAACAGTCGCGCCGGCGAACTACTACGGCTCTATATTCAAAAAGAAATGGAGGTGGGTCAGTCTATCCTGGAGCTGACGGAAGAGTCGCGCCGTGATTCTTTCGCCGCTGTATTACACCGTGTAAAGCAAGGTGAGTTTGTGGAGTATGACCGGCCTGTTCCGGCTCCATCGCGCGAAGATGGATGGATGCATTTCTTTTTCAACCCGGTGATCCAGGACAATACCGTTACAGGCATCTGCATTACCGCGCGTGATGTGACGGTGAGCAAAAGGGCGGAGTTGCAACTGCAGCAAAGCGCGGAGGAGAATCGTGCACTGGCCGGTCGTGTTTCTGCAATTCTTAATACGCTTCCAGCGAATATTGCTTTGCTGGATGAGAACGGACTGATCATCGATGTGAATGAATGCTGGAAGAAGTTTGCGCAGCAGAATGGATTCAAGGGAATGAATTATGGGATCGGAGAAAACTATTTATCGGTAAGTGAACAGGCGGGCATGACCGATCCGGAGAGTGAAGCGGGCTCAATCGCCCGTGGCATTGCCGGCGTGCTGAACGGCTCGCTGCAGGAATTTGTAACGGAGTATGCCTGCGATTCGCTGCAGGAGAAGCGGTGGTTCAGGATGATCGTAACGCCGCTGTCGGAACAGCTTTACCGCGGTGCAGTAGTCATGCATATTGATATCTCGGAGATCAAAAGGTTGGAACAGGAAAGGCTCGACGGTAAGATGAATGAGCAGAATCGGATCGGCCGTGCGATGTTAAAGGCGCAGGAAAAAGAACGTACGGCGATCGGTATTGAATTGCATGATAATGTAAACCAGATCCTGGTAGGCACGAACCTGTTGCTGTCGCATGCAAAAGGCCGTCCAACTGATCTCAGCGACCTGCTTACGCAATCGATCAATAATATCCAGCAGGCGATCCGCGAAAACCGCAAGATCGCTCATGAGTTTGTCGCGCCGGATCTCGAGACCGAGCGCCTGACAGATCAATTGCAAATGCTTTTTGAAAATATGCTTCGGGCAGCTGGCATTCATGTGATCATAGAGAAGAGGGATCTGGATGAAACACTGCTGGACAGCGATCGCAAGTTCAATATGTATCGCATTGCGCAGGAGCAGTGCACGAATATTTTAAAATATGCAGATGCCACGACCGTAACGATAAAACTTTGTAGTAAAGAAGGGTTCTTCCGGATGAGTATCGCCGATAATGGAAAAGGAATGAACACGGGGCAGACAGCAAAAGGGATCGGGTTGAAAAATATCCGGCACCGGACGGCGCTGTTCAATGGAACCGCAGAGATCAGGACGGGCCCGGGAGAAGGGTTTGAGTTGAGGATCGAATTGCCGTTGGTTGGTTAATGAATCCGGGAGACGCGAAGTTGTTCCAAAACATGGCAAGAGGATGGTCTTGCACCGATCGGGAAATACCGCCGGATTGACGGCCCCCTCCTACCTTTTTGATTAAAGCAAGTGAATTAAACAACCCCGAGGCGGGTAAGATTTTTGATCAGTTGACCAACCCAGTGTGGCATCTTTTCCCGCAGTATCAGTCATTTGATCAAGGATATCTACATGTGTTAAGCCCTGTTAGTCACCAACTATAGCTAAAAACACGCAAGTCGGGTCAGGTAGAGAAAATGAACGGCGAAAAGCGAAAGATCTTGTCCACATTACTGTTTAAGCCGGTATTCATCCAACACTATAAAGATTAGACAAGATCGGTGAACATATTCAACCACGCCATGACCCATGAACGATAGTATGATCAATCCTTCGCAGTTAACATCATCCAAACCCTGTTTTGTGGAGACTTATTCTTCTTACCTGTGCAAAACGTTAAGCAAGATCAGGTTTCAGGCAGGGCTTCATCTTTGACCGGTTGATTAAAGCGATGATACAGGTAAAACAAGATCGTTGAACTTCTTTTCAAAGGGGATCGGGTGCTTTTGGCAACAACATGAAATCAGGATGAAAATTTGTTTGATAGTTAGTCTTAACAGTTAAACAAATCAATTTTATGTTACCTATCATCAACATCAGAAAGTCGTTCCTTTATTTATGCATGGCCGGTTTAATGGTAACCGTTGTGTCTTGTGATAAAGATGACGATGATACTCCTCCTGCATCCAACACGATCACCGGTAAGGTGGTTGCCGATGCGAATTTCTCTTTACTTGAAAAAGCGGTGATCAAAGCAGGCCTTGATGGAACTTTGTCCGGAACAGGCCCCTTCACTGTGTTTGCCCCGAATGATGCGGCCTTCGCTGCATCTGGTGTGACGTCTGCGTCCATCGATGGTATGTCTGCCGATGCCCTGAAAAAATTATTGCTGTATCATACCCTTACTTCCGAAGTAATGGCGGCGAATGTGCCCGCTGGTCCGAATGCGAAGGTGACAACAGCTAATTCTCCTGCAGACTCCATCTTTGTTACCAAAAATGCAGCTGGTGTATTTGTGAATGGTGTGAAAGTAGTAACGGCAGACGTAGATGCCGACAACGGGGTCATTCATATTATGGAAAAAGTGCTGATGCCACCAAGCGGCAACATCGTTGCTACTGCACAAGCTACAGCGGGTGGTGATAATGGGCTTGATTCGCTCGTGAAAGCTGTTGTGCGTGCGGATGCAGCTGCGCCCGGCCTGATCACACTGATCAACTCAAATACACTGACTGTATTTGCGCCAACGAATAAAGCCTTCCGCGATCTGTTGACAGCTTTATCGCTTAACAATATCAACCAGATCCCGATCCTGACATTGCAAGCCGTACTGGCTTATCACCTGGTAACAGGTCGTGTGTTCTCTTCCGCCCTCGCAAATGGATCAGTCACGATGTTCGCTGGTGGTTCTTCTACAGTAAACCTGACCAATGGAACAAATGGTGGACCTACGATCACCGGGAATGGTAATGCAGGCGCGAAAGCAAATATCATTGCCACGAATGTAATGGCAACTAATGGCGTGGTGCATGTGATCGACAGGGTCCTGATCCCTTAATCACAATGCAGGCATTCAAAAAGCAACAGGGCCGCGTTTACGCATGTCCAGAATTGCCCATCGATAAGAACTGCCTGATTGGATATAAACTAAGTCCTTATTGGGCGTGCGGATTACGCAGATCAGAATGCATAACAGCATGCTGTCTGCGTAATCCCGCATCCCAATTACAGAGATAAACAGATAGATTACCGATCAACAACAGCAAAACTACATTCAGCGTAATCTGCGGGCAATTATGTCTTCCTGTAAGATCCAGGCTATGATAATTCCTTCGTGGCAGAGATTTACTTCTTCGCTGTAAGTTGCTTACTCGTCAACGACCGTAAAAATTCCTCCAGGTCCCTCTTATCCTGCTCCGTCAAATTCAATGGTTTCGATACCAGGCTATCCCTGTTCACGGCATCCGGCACGAACCGATCCGGGTTGTCATAATAATCGATCACTTCCCGCAATGTCCTGAACATCCCGTTATGCATATAAGGCGCGGTCAACGCAATATTCCTCAACGGACCGATCTTGAATTTTCCTGACTCTTGAGGTTCTTTTGAAATTGCCGCGCGTCCGCTATCGTTCAACGCCGCTCCATTGAACAGACCAATATTGCGGAATTCCGTATTGCTGAAATCAGGGCCGAAATGACAGCGCACGCAATTCGCGCTGCCATTGAATAAGGCAAAGCCACGTTTGACCGATTCGCTGACGGCGGCTTCATTGCCATTTGTTTTCCATTCATCGAAAGGGGTATCATTTGTTTCCAGTGAGCTTTGAAAAGCGGCGAGTGCTTTGGCCAGGGTTTGGGCAGAGGGTTGTTGCTGATATACCAGTTGAAAAGCTTTTGTATAAAACTCATTTGATCGTAGCCGATGAACAGCACTGTCGACCGGAAGATTCATTTCATCCGGATTGTTAATGGGTATCAGCGCCTGCTCCTCCAATGTTTTCGCGCGGCCATCCCAGAAAAAGCTGACGGCATTGGTCAGGTTCATCGCTGAGGGGGTATTGCGGGTGCCTTTGCGATCGAACACGCCGAGGCTCACAGCGCTTGTGTCTGCAAACGCAAATTCCGGCTTATGGCAACTGGCGCAACTGATCTGCCGGTTGGAAGACAGTATGCTGTCGAAGAATAGTTGCCGGCCGAGCGCGATCGCGGTATCGGGCAGCGCATTGGCCGGCTGGCAGCGCCAGTGTGGTAGCGCTGCCAGTCCCGCCAGAATCGTCAGAACAAGAATGGCTTTTTTCATAACGGTAGTTTACCGGTGAGTAGCTGGTTCCCGATGCGGACCGGTTTGTTATTTGGATGCCACGCGGCCGAGCGTTACTTTATCACTGCCCTGGATCCGGCCCTGGCAGGTATCGGTGATCATATTGAACCGGATCGAGTCTTTGAAGTAAGTAAGGCGGTAGGCTGCCTCATAATTTAAGTTGCAGAGGCCGTCTTTGAAGAAGATGGTGTCGCCTGCGGTGCGGTACTGACCGCTGACGATCAGCTTGCCGTTGCCGATGCCGTCGAAAGTGCCGTCGGACTTAAAGCGGGCGAGGAAGTGCCAGGGTTTGCCGTCGAAGGTTTCGTGGGAATCCCATTCACCGAGGATGGTGCGGGTGGGTTCTTTCTGCGCGGAACTCTGACAGGCGGCGAAAAGGAGGATAGCGGAGAATGCGATAAGGAGATGTTTCATGATGATCAATTTTGAAACGAAGGTCGGGGCGGGGGTGGGGAAAGGCTTTTGATAATGTTGCGGATATGTTTGAAAATGATTGATTCTGCGGTAGATATGGAGGATTAACGCCGATTGGCGTATTAGTAACGCAGAGAACGCAAAGGACCGCCACGAACGCAAAGAAATCAGTCATTCACGCGGAAAATCCTCTGCGTACTTAGCGCTCCTTTGCGTTCTCTGCGTGGCTCATACGCCCTCCCTCATTTCCGAACCCCGCTCGGCGGATACCCAAAATGCTTCGTAAAGCTCGTCGAGAAGTTTGCCGGGTTGCCATATCCCACCAGGTAACAGATCTCCGACACCGTGCCCGCATTTTTCTCCAGCAACTCATGCGCCTTTTGCATCCGGATGCCGCGGATCAGGTCGCCGGGGCTTTGATCGATCAGGTCTTTCAGCTTGCGATAAAGCTGGGTACGGCTTAGCCCCACTTCGCGGCCGAGTTCTTCCGCATTGAACTGGAGATCATCCAGCCGGTCATTTATTGCGGTGCGGATGCGTTCGAGGAAGTGCTGTTCGATAGAAGGCAGATCGGTGGTATGTGTCAGCCAGTTGTTGTTGCGGCTGTATTTTTCGCGCAGCTGTTTTCTGAGCTGGATCAGGTTGGTAATCTGGGCGATCAGTTCGCGTTTATCAAAAGGTTTGGACAAATAAGCGTCTGCGCCGGTCTCGAGGCCATGAATGCGGCTGTCCTGGTCCGTTTTAGCGGTGAGCATGATGACCGGGATATGGCTTGTCCGTTCATCTTTCTTCAGCACTTCGCAAAGCTCATAGCCGTTCTTATGCGGCATCATCAGGTCGGTAAGAATAAGCGTGGGGATCTGCTCCGTAGCCATGATGATTCCCTCTTCGCCATTTTGGGCCAGCAGGATCTGGTAGTTTTCGCGCAGCGAGATGTTCATGAATTCCCGCAACTGTTCATTGTCTTCAACGATCAGGATCGTTTCGTTGTGCTGTACAGGATGTTCGGTGCTGCCGGAAGAAGGAAGTATTGCCGGCCGGGTCAATGAATGAACGGCTGCGGGACTTGCTGCAAGGTTTTCTGTTGATGGATCCAGGTCTGCCGGATGATACGGCAGCTGTATGCTGAAGGTTGTGCCTGCCTCTTTACTGCTGACACTGATGGAGCCGCCTAACAGTTCTGTCAGTTCTTTTACCAGTGCGAGCCCGATGCCCGTGCCTTCCCTCGTGCGGGTGTCCGAGGCATCGGCCTGGTAAAACCGGTCGAAGATATAAGGCAACTTATCTGCGGGGATCCCGGTTCCCTGGTCACTCACCGTGATCGTAAAGAATGCATCGTTTGTTTTAATGAGTGTGATCTCGATCGAACTATCCGGTTGACTGAACTTGATGGCGTTCGAGATAATATTCTGCGTGATCTTTTCCAATTTATCCAGGTCGGCGCGTACAGGCAGTTCCTGTATATTATTGGATAAGTTCAAACGCAGCTGATGATGTTCAGCGAGCGAGCTGAACTGCTGGACATGTAATTGCAGCCATTTCACAAGATCGATCGATTGGTAGTGAATATCCATCTGCCCGTTTTCCAGGCGGCTGAGATCGAGCAATTGGTTGATGAGTTGTAAGAGGCGTTCGCTGTTCTGCAGGATGAAACTGGCGTATTGTTTTGCAGCGGCTGTATCAGGTTGCTTCAGCAGTTCCCGTGCGGGATTGATGATAAGGGTAAGTGGTGTTTTGAATTCATGCGTGAGATTTACAAAGAAGCGGGATTTGGCCGCATCCATTTCTCTTAATCGTTCCGCCTGATCGCGCACCTGTGCCGTTCTTTCCATCACTGTTTTTTCCAATTGTTCCGCCTGCTGAGTGATCAGCTGTGTCTTTTCCTGTTCTTTCAACAGGTTTTCTGAAGCCAACAGATCGTTTTGCTTTAACTGTGCAGAGAGCTGGCGGTTGGTAGAGGCAACATCCATCGCGATATAGATCGAGAAGAGCACGGGCATTACGAGGCAGAGAATTGCCATGCCTGTCATCAATTGATAAAAATTGAATAACCGGAACGTGTTAGCGCCAACGATCACGCTGCCGAGCACCACGATCAGAATGCCAAAGCCGATTAGCCAGATCCGTTGATCGCCACGGCGGATGGCTTTGCTGACGGCGATCAATCCATCAGCCATCACTAATACCGTGAACAGGTTATTCAGTGTGCCAATGGTGGAATTGATCGTCAGCAGGTCGACATTGTTGCCGAAGAAATAAATGACGGTAAAGACCATCGAGATGATACCAATAAACCAGAGTTTTTTCCGCGGCAGGACCGCACTACTAACATGATAAAGCAATAACGCAAAGAAGAATGGCATCAGCGAAATACTTGCGCTAAAGATCTTGTAGAGCAGCAACTGCATGCCGGGGTCGCGCGTAACGATCGCTTCGTACCGTGCAAATAAACTGATTGTCGTGCCCAATACAAAGAGGCTATAGTAGAGATTTACTTTTTGTTTTGGGTAGAAAGCATATAGCAACAGATGCAGCAGGATCAGCATCGACATGGCGGCACCGCTCATCAGGAGGTAATCATAGAAACGCTGGTCTGACCGGTGTTTTGCCAGCATAAAGTTTGCCTCACTGATCCATCCCTGGAATCCGACAAAGTTGCTGAAGTAATGATCGTAATTACAATACCGGATCGCAAGCAGGTGCGGCATTGTATCAGTGATGGCGAGTGGAATGGCCAGGAAGGGATCACGGGCGGCTTTATAGGTTTGTTTTGATGGGCCCACTTTACCGATGGCAGCGATCTTTTGTCCGTCAAGATAAATTTCAGAGGCACCGTCATGGTTGATTTGAAGTGCCCATGCATTGATGCGTGCTGCTTCCTCTTTCTTCAGCCAGATCCGGAACCAGCCGATGCCGGTCCATTGTTCCGGCAGATCGTGTTTGCCGAATTTGATGGACGCATTCTTCCAATTGGCATCGCTGACGTTAGGCGAAGCCCATGCAGTGTCATCACCGGGATGAAAGCGCCATTTGTAGTTTTGCAGCGGGAGGTAAGTGTTGGTAAGCGTATCGTGAAGGATAGCGGTGTTTGTTTGTCCGGCACCAGGGAATGGCAGCATACCAAACAGGAAACTGCAAAGCGTGATAAGGCGAAGATGCTGTTGGATGAAACGGATCAGTGCATGGAACATGAGGAGCGTATATTTACCACGATTGACTATGCGTTAAATATAAGATTTTTGAAAGGGTGGGGAGTAACTTGTTTGAGGGAATTATTGGGGGAGAGGCTTGCAACGGTTTAGTGGCGTTGGAGTATCGCAGAGGGCGCAAAGGATACGCAAAGAACGCAGAGAGATACTTAGCGCTCCTGGCGTCTCCTTAGCGCCCTCTGCGATACTCCTACGCTGATTCAATCTTAACCCAGTCCCGCCGGAGCGTCTGTGGAACCCGAGGAATAATTATTTCCCTGCTTTTATCAGCGCGTATGACGTGGCCGCATTCTTCAGCATCAGGATCCTTCCCTGCTTAGATGCAACAAACCACGCATCAAACTTCTCGGTTTTTCCTTCGGAACGTTTGCTCAGTGTAACTGACCAGTCGGTAACAGTAACCACTCCTTTGAACGACTGCTTATATGTCTGTACATTCCCCGTTGTTCCGGATCCGCCGTTATGTGTACTGCTGTATTGACTACCAGGACCAAAAGTAAATGCATGATTTGATCCGGCGATCGTCCCACCCGCATACGCGCCGGTATACACATTTGCATAAGCGACATTGCTTGCAGAACTGCTGGTCCATTTTCCGGTAAGGTCAGACGAGGCTATGGCGAAACGATTCAGATCAGACAATGAGGAGAACACATCGAAGATATTGTTAGGAGCCATGGGTTCGAGTTCTGCGACCTTAACATTGAACTGCTTGATGAACGTGTTCCGGTCGGGCGCGATCAACTCCGTCCAGTAGCTGGTGTTACGCTGGAATAATACAACATACAATGATTTGCCGGTCACCTTATCGGTGACATCCGCTTCGGCCATTTTTGCAGGATTGTATATCGCGCTGGATTGAGAATAGATCTTCAGGTTGTTCACCGTTGCATATCGGCCCGCTACGAGATGCGCCCAGCAGGTTTTCACGGCATCTTCAGAATAGGGGTAGTATTTTTCAGTTATTTCATCAGGGTAATGCAGCAGTGCTTTGATCGATCCTTTTGTGAGCATTACTCCTTCGGACTGTTCTGCAGCCGTCCAGCCGTTATCAAAATTCGTGTTTGTGAATTTATAGCCGTTTTTGAAAGTGGACGTGATTGGTTTATCTGGCGCAGCTTGTTTTTGCACAGCAGGCTTGATAAAATCTACTGATGCAAAAAAGCTTTCAACCGCCTGCTGATGTGCATCGGTATTGGACACCAGTATAATGCTGATCTTTTTATTGTAGCCCGAAGCTGTTAGCAGCATGGTCACGCCTTTGCTGTTACCGTCAGTATACGGCGCAGTGCCAGTCAGTATTTTCCAGCCGTCATTTTCTACGGGATCGAGCATGGAAGGAGCGGAAGAGACGGTGACAGTTTTTTTAATGAGTGTTTCCCAGTCGCTGGTAAAATCAGCTTGTGCCGCAGCGTTCGTTGGTGAAGAATGCAGGATCACAATGGACGAATAAGTTCCTTTTTTTTCATCACCGGCTGATAGTTGTACACCGTTGGCGTGTTGTTGTTTTTGCCATTTATTTGGAATGGTGTAGGAAACCAGATCGTAGGTTTCTTTTTGGGAAAATGTATTTGATGTGAACAGGGCAAACAGGCACAGGAGGAGGGGTTTGAGTATGGGTTGCATAAGCGGACAGGTAAGAGTGTTTCGCAATATTAGGGGAAAGGGAGGGGTGGGGCAATCACTGGAAAGTGGGATATCCCGGGTCTGCGTTGTTTGGGATTGTTATAGGCTGGAAGTCAGACGCCCGGGATGACATGGCGTCTGGCTGTTGTTTGTTGGATGGATGGTGGAGGGTGGCTGGTCGTCTGTGTTTAGCATCGGCAATGGGAGCGGTCAACGTATACTTTATTTCCGTTTGATTTTTTGTAGTAACAACCGTTTTGTGACCCTTTATAAAGTGTATGGCCGTTATAGGTTCCACATGGGGTTGATGTGGAAGCAGCCGAAGATGTTGCTGTTGAATTATCTGATTTGGAGCAGGCGATTAACAGGATAATGACAGTGGCAAATAATATTTGCTTCATAGTTAAATTTTTTAGTTTGATCTTTATTATTTCTATAGACAACGATAGTTCCCTTTAAGATAAGTGTTGGTTACTCACTTGCGGCTTTATCATATGTCTCAACAGTTTTTACCAGCGCTTCGGCGTGCAGGAATATATCATCCACTGTCAGTATTTCTATCTTAGTTTCCTTCTTCTGCTCATCAAAAATGCCGATATACCTTTTCGATCCGTTCAAATACAATCTGCAAATAGGTTTACGGTTATTATCATCCAGCAGGATAGCAAAGTACGATTGGGCATCACGATGAACGATCCGATTGTGTTTGATCTTCTGTCGTAGAATAGCTTTAACGATTTGGTATGCTTCCAACTCTTCTGCCGTCGTTTCTATCCGGTTATCTTCAGCCGCTGCTGTAGTCTCTTGCTGAACGGCGACAGCGGTTTCTTCGCTTTCTTTTTTCAGTGCAGAATGTAGTCGCTCTGTAATAAGGTCATTCACATATTGCTGCAATGATCTTTTCGTGAGATTGCTGAATGTTTCCACAACACGGGTTGTCAGCATACCAGGGTAGATCTGTTTCGCGAAATGCCGTACCAACCCATCCGTCGGTGTCTGGAATTCTACATTGATCAGCGCTTTTAATTCGTTCATGTATTTGAGATCGCTCGCTGTATTCTGAATGCTGTCGACATCGAAATATGACTTGTGGAATTTCTTCAGCTCTTCCACCTGGTTGTCTTTGATATCTGTTACATTGAATTCGAAGAATGGCTTTTCGTCCATCTTGTTCGGCTGCACGAGATCTGTATAGAGGCGATAGATAATGCCATTGGACAGCAATCCGAATTTTGCGGAGGTGGTGTGGAAATACCGGAAGAGTTGTGAGTTATGTGGGTCCAAACTTTCTCCCCAATGTTTGCATTCAACGAGAATAGTGGGTTGTCCGTCTTTCATGATGGCGTAGTCGACCTTTTCACCTTTTTTGATGCCGATGTCGGCGATGAATTCCGGCATTACTTCGAAAGGGTTGAAGACATCGTAGCCGAGCAGTTTGATGAATGGCATGATGAAGGCGTTTTTGGTAGCTTCTTCGGTTTGAATTTGGTCTTTGAGTTTTTCAACGCGTTCGGCGAAGAGTTTGATTTCGTCTTTGAAGTCCATTTGATAAGATTTTATGCTTTTGCTAAGCTATATATTGATTAAGGTTTAATAAGCACTGGAATGGAAATACAGGAAAAATCCCCTGCTGAAAAAGGGGGCTTGGTTTACAAATACGATTATCCTCCATGTTGCCAGCAATAGTTCCCAGACCTCGATGTGCGTTTGCATTGAGTACCCTTCCTAGTAGTCGCCTGGCAACGCCAGGATGAAGAAGAACTACTTTGTGAAGATCTGCTACGGCGTTCCGGGTAGTCGGAAGAGGTTGATGGTGTTGCGCGCGAAGGGTCGACTTTGTTGGTATTGTGAGAAGATGTTTGTGGCACTGTGCTCTCGGTTTTGCGTTCATTACTATAAGAAGACTCACGGATCGTCGTCCCCATAATTTTCAGTTGTTCTTCCAACTTTACTATTCGGTTCTCCAGTAATTCTACCTGATCTTTTAATTCGGGGTCTTCAAAATTCGGCTGACAGGATGTTAGCAACAAGAAGACTGCTGCAATTTTAAGTATGCGTTTCATAATCGGACAATTACAATATGATATTTAGGTGATCTATTTATTGTTTTTATTATTGTTTGTAAGGATGTATAGGCCCAGGACTCCGACAATTACCCATGTCCAACCGGGATTCCAAAACGAAGAGCGATTCTTTTTTGAAGAACCAAAGACATTTCCATTTCTGTTTTCGCAAACGCCGCAACTGCCGCCTCGTTTGCTACAATGCCCGCATTGACTGCAGTTGGAGCATGCCCTGCAATTTGAAGAGCCAGTGCATGTGCCAGCATGCAAAATGGTTTGGCCAGACAAAAGGATGGCCATTAGCAAAAAGAGTATTTTTTGCTTCATAAATTTTTTTTACTGTATTAGTGTCAGATCTGAACGATACCCTGTTTGATTGCCCAGACGGCAAGTGTAGTCCGGGATTTTACGTTGCATTTTTTGAAAAGGGATTCTCTGTATCCGTCGATCGTCTTTACACTTAAGTTCATCTGATCGGCGATCTGCTGATACGTGAGATCGGTAGCTGTGTGTTTGAGAAATATGCGTTCATTTTCCGATAGTGTAATGCCGGAAATTGTTTTGCTTTGTCCATTCAACTCGAGATTCATTACGTTGGTCGCAATCTCGGAGAAATAGATGCCGTTATTTGAGATTGTCTTTAATGCATTGTGCATGTCTTCTACTTCGATATCTTTATTAAGAAAGCCTTTAACACCAAGTCTGAGCATTCGCAGTACGGACTTTTCATCTTCTACCATCGATATCACCATCACTTTTATTTCTGCGTGTGTCCTTTTCAACCATTCCACGGCTTCAAAGCCATTCATGTCCGGCATATCGATGTCCATCAGGATGATATCTGGAAATGGCGGGTTCTTCATCTTCTCCTGGAGATCTCTGCCATTGTCTGCTTCAAATAATATGGAGTATTGATTGTCGGCATTTCCCATATTTATCAATTTGATCAGGCCTTTACGGAAAAGGTTGTGATCATCTACCAGAGAGATTTTCAGTTGATTTGCAGATTTCATGCAGCGATATTATTTAGCTTTTCAGGATTGGGGATATTGATATTAACTGTTGTGCCCGTACCTGGAGCACTACTGATGGTGAAGCTCGCATTGATCACTGATGCCCGTTTGCGCATGTTGATAAGTCCTGTGCTTTGTTTTTCTCCGCTATTGTTCATGGCGTCTTCTACATTGAAGCCAGAACCATTATCTGTAATAGAAAGCGTGAAGTTGTCTAGGGCAAATGAAAGGCTGACAAGAATCTTTCCGGCGCCGGAGTACTTGATCACATTATTGAGTACTTCCTGGCAAAGCCGGAATAGAATAATTTCGTTTTCCGGTTTGAGACGGTATTCTTCGCCGGTTTTGGTAACCGTTACCTCAAACTTTTTACTCAGCCGGCTTAGTTCGTTGTCAAGAGCCTGTGTTAAGCCAATGTGCATGATGTGGTCTGTGTTTAGGCTTGCGCTCAACGCTTTGATCTCCCCCATGAGTTGTTTAGCCAGTGACTTTGTTTCCAGTACATTTTCCCGGGTGTTACTTTGTGTTTGCGGAAGGATCTCCTGCAGGTTGATATTAATCAACGATACAAGGTGACTGACGTTGGCGTGCAATTCCTTGGCAATGTGATCGAGGGTTTGCTCCTGGATAGCCAGCTTGGAGTGCATTAGTGTCTGGCCGAAAGCTTCCTTCATCTCAAACAGCTCCTGTCGATGTCGAAATCTCTTCCTTTGATAAAGGAAGAGAAAGTATATGATTGAAGATCCAAGAATCAGTAGGACTAATGTGGAGATGATAATGGTTTGTATTGTGATTTCGGATGAGGTCGGCATAAATAAGCAATTAGGTATAAGGTATAGGTGAAGATCAGGAAGACATCATTGACTTCCCAATAGGCGGCTACAAATTCTTTAACATTATCTGCTCTTGCTATAAAATCGAAGCCTGTTATTAATGGCAGTGAGAACAAAGAATAAATAAGCGTTCCTATCGCAATCCAAAACTCGGGCAGTGTGTAAAGTGTAACGATCTCTTTTGCGACTAAAATCTCTCTGAAATAGAACATACAGAATAGTATCACGGCTACACTGCCGATAACAATGCTGTATGTATTGACCAGAGTTGGCTTTTGGATAAAAAGGTAATTTATAATACCGAACGTCAGGTAGAAAAGCAAAAACTTTGAAATTGCTTTTTTTACGCGAGTTGATAAGAGTAGCTGAAAGAAGTAATAACAAAGAATTGCTCTCCCGACAATCATTCCGATATTCAAAATCCAAACATTCTCCTTAGACGATTCAAACCACCTGAACATGCCCCATTTCCAAAAATTGCCCAGCATTTCGATAGTAAAGGTCAAGAGAAGGTAAACGGAAAAAGTTCTTAAATGCTTAGGCCATTTCAGCGAGAAGCTTTTCAGGCTAAAAATGGCGCTAAGCAAAAAAGGAATAAAATACAGGTAAGTTATATTCAGTTTTGACAACATTGGATGAATTTAATAAAACTCCTCCTTTAATCCGCAAATTCTATTCGCAATCCGGGTCGGTTGGGTCATCACATCCTCCGTTACATCTTGGAGGACAGGCCTGACCGAGGTTGAAATCGCGGACGTCCTGGTCTGTCGGATCATCACCGGGGAAAGTTAGTATTTCTCTTTCCTGTTCTGAACGAGCCGAGTAATCTGGTTCATTTTCGAGTATTACATTGATGTGGTGGATCCTGTTGTTTCTGACATCTTCACGGGTTGAGCGAAATAGTAGGCACAACTGACCTTCGTATTCATGGCCTGGCTCATAAGTACCGAAGTAAACGCGAATGCCGTCACCACCAGCCAGGTCGATCTCCTCGACAAGTTTTTCGAAATGTTCTTTTGAGTACCAGATCGACCGCGTATCAGGTTTGCCAAGTTCCCTCGTGAGGGCAACATATTTTCCATTTTTGAAAAGATTGATACGTTCATCAGTGATGTCTGCGCCAACATAAAAGTATGGCAGTGGTTTTACGGTTGTTTGTGTTGACATAAAATGTTTTTGATTAGTGAAACAAAAAGAAGGCTTGTAACCGGTTTACGCTGCTAAACTATACCTGAGCAGTACTATAAAAAACACGCAAGGTCAAATACAGGAAAAATCCCCTGCGGTGGAAAGGCAATATCCGGTGATGTTTTAAAAAAGGGGAATTTTCCCCTGCTGCACAGGTTTTTTACCTCAATTGCCCGTTGAATCTTTGATCCATTCTTCCACCAACCACCAACCACTACTAAAATGAGAAAAGCTTTGATCGTCGGGATAGATGAATATCCACACGCGAGATTACGTGCCTGCATAAATGACGCACGTCTGATTGGGAGCCTATTAGAAAAGCATGCAGACGGATCCAGAAATTTCGATGTTGAGTATAAATTGAATATTCCAACTAAAGCGGAACTGCGTAAGCACATCTCCAGACTTTTTGACCATGATGGAGAAATTAGCCTCTTTTATTTTTCTGGTCATGGATATGTTGATCATATGGGCGGTCATATCATTACACCGGATTTCAAACTTCATGATGTTGGTGTTTCTATGGATGATCTGTTGAAAATAGCCAGTCATTCCCGCGCAAGACACAAGATAATAATTCTTGATTGCTGTCATGCCGGTGCGATGGGAACTCCTGCATTTGGCTCAAATACTGCCTCATACCTTGAAAAAGGAGTTACAATTTTTGCCGCAAGTATGGATAATCAAACGGCACTGGAAAAAGAAGGGCATGGCATTTTTACCAAATTGTTGACAGACGCATTGGCGGGAGGTGCTGCAGATATTCCGGGAGAGATCAGGCCGGGCCATATCTATAGCTATATCGATAGGGCACTTGGCGCATGGCAACAACGCCCCGTTTTTAAGGAGAATATTGTCGAATCAGTATGCTTACGCAAGGTACATCCATCTATGCCTTTGAATGAGCTTCGTAAAATCACGGAATACTTTCCAGAGCCAACTTACCTGTTTCAACTTGATCCTACTTATCAAAATAGTGTGCCAGGCGCAATACCTGAGCACGTGGCCATATTCAGAGTTTTAAGGAGAATGCATGTTTTGCGCTTAATTGAAGTGCCGGATGAGGAATATCTATACTATGCTACTATCAAAAGTAAATGTTGCCAACTTTCCTCATTGGGTGTCTATTATTGGAACCTGATAAAGAACGGAAGAATATAACGCTTTAAATCTGATTGGTATGTTCAGAAGATTCAAGTATGATATTGCATTTTCTTTTGTACAGGAAGACATTGTAGCGATTGAGAAGGTCGCCGAAGAATTCAAGAAAATCAAAGGGTTTAAATATTATTTATTCACCGAAAAAGAGGAAGAAGGTATTGGACAAAATATCTTCAAAATCACCAGAGAAGTATATCCTAGAAGCCGCTTCGTGTTGATTTTCACCAGTAAGAATTTTATTAATGGATTTTGGGCAAGAGTTGAGAAGATGTTGATGTTAGCTTATATCGAAAAGCATGTTGGAAGAATTATACAAGTAAGGCTAGATGACACACCCATAGACGGATTAAGTAAGGATATTGTAAGTTTCAAGTGGAAAAATGATCCGGAAAGAATAGCTCGAGTGCTGATCAAAAAGGTATTGAAGCAAAAAGCTATTGAACGCAGACGAAGAGTGATCGTCGGATGCTTTGTATTATTAGCCGTCGCAGGCCTGATCATTTCCAATTTACCTGTTCTTAAATCAGTAATCTTTCCTATTCGTGAGTTAAGGCCTGTATTGATAGCAGGTTTTATGCGAGATAGCTCCGCTGCCCAGTCATCCTATTATATTAACCAAACTGAAGTTACGGTGTGCGAATACCGGAGGTATTGTGACAGTTTAAAGAAGCCAATGCCGCCACAGCCATGGCCTGTGATAAGCAGCAATCCTGTCGTAAATGTCAGTTGGTGGGATGCACTGGCATTTTGCAAAGCAAGAGGCGGAAGACTTCCTACAGAAAGGGAATGGGAATATGCTGCCGAGGCGAATCTTCAAACTAAATATGCGGGAGGAAATAATGCAAGTAAGGTCGCTGTCTATAATAGAAAGCGTCTAAGCCCGGTTGCAACAAAAAGCGCAAATGCATTCGGTCTTTTTGATATGAGTGGAAATGTAGGAGAATGGACTTCATCGCCCGCTGGTAGTGCCGATTCTTTGAAAATAATAAAAGGAGGAGGGCACCGGAGCGGCATATCCACTCTCCAGATAACATCGAGAGATTCCCTGCAAATAAATGCGTTTAATACGTATACAGGATTTCGCATCGTCTGGGATCAAAAACCATAAAACAAATCTTCAAATATGAGTCAAGCTAAATTCGAGATCTATCGTAGTGAGAAAAATTCAGAGTACTACTTCCGCCTCAAAGCCGCTAACGGCAAGATCATTCTCTCGAGCGAAGGCTACAAAGCCAAGTATTCCTGTGAGAACGGTATTGCATCAGTGAAAAATAACGCGCCGCATGATGCACGGTATGATAAGAAGACCAATAAAGCTGGTCAGTACTATTTCAACCTGAAGGCCGGCAATGGGGAGATCATCGGTACCAGCGAATCTTATACAACCGCTGATAGCCGGGATCAAGGTATCGAAACGGTCAAATCTGTTGCGCCTGATGCCGTCATAGAAGAGCTCTCTTAAACAAACCGCAGGGAGAATGGCGCTCTTTCAAGAACCATTACCATCCTCATCCACGCCCCATCTCTCCCTGCTTCTTTTAACCATCAACCTGATTTTTATGAAACAGCGTCGAACCGACTCTTACTGGGCTGCCTTTTTCAAAGCAGTACTGTATAGCTTTCGCACTATTATCCATTTTCGGAAACCGGCTACTGTTTCGATTGACTATATCCCGCTGCTGGTGCAGCAAAAACCCGTACTCTTGTTGAGTTGGAGCTTTCCACATGCATACTCACTTCAACTCAAGCCACTCAAGAAAACCTATCATCAGGCCTCAGGTGCATATATACTCCGGCTTGATGAAAATTGTGAAGAGATCACGCTCACTATAAAATCATTCTGGCGGAAGACAAAGCTTAAACTTAAGCTGGTGCCCGTGCCCGCAACGCCCGTGATGTTGAGTATGCTTGAACGGGATCTCGCCATTTCCATTTCCCTGCATATGGTAAAACCATTGCAGGCGAAGACTGCATTTGATGTCCGCAGGCCTATATACAAACTTGCATCCTTAAATATTAATCCAACCATATCTACTTTTTATATAGACGCCGACAAATTAAACATTGATCAATGAAACGCGATTTTTACGAACCAAGCAAATCCTCCAAACTGATGCGGCTTTTCTGGAATGCCGCCGGAGCTGATCGTTATATTCTTGAACGTACCACGTACGGAGACAAAGTAAAGTATCTCTGCCTGGGAGGCATTATCATAGCTACCGGACTGATGGCCGCATTGGCAGGCGGGTATGCGTTCTATACCATCTTTGAGCCCCGGGGGAATGCACTGAACTCATTTCAAACGGCAAAGGATATTGCAGGCTCCTATGATGCCATTCATATACCAACACTTTTTAAAGCCAGTATATTCGGTGTGTTCTGGGGGCTGATCATTTTTAACATCGACCGATTTATTGTGACAAGTACCGGTAAAGGGGATGGAACGGAAAATATTACCGGGAAAGAACTGGTGGGCGCATTACCCCGTATTATTATGGGTTCCGTGATCGCGCTTACTATTTCAAAACCTGTTGAGATCAGGATGTTCAAAACCGAGATTGATGTTAAACTGCATGAAAAGCAGATGGAGCAGCAGCAGGCATATAAAGCGAAGACGGATTCTTTGTTTGCGACAGAACTTGCAAGTAAGGATAAAGAAATCGCGAAGATCGAGCAGGATCTTAGTGCGAAGATCCTACGGCATGCTGATCTGGAAAAGCAATATATTGAAGAAGCCCGCCTGATTACCGTTGGTCCGCGTGCTTTGGCGATCAAGGCGCAGATGGAATTAGTTGCCAAAGAAATTGATGGTCTTCAGAATCACCCAGACTACTTGCGGATAAAGGCCGAGAAAAAAGAAATTGAAAAGAAACGCGAAGCTGATCTCGCAAGCAGTGAAAAAGTGGCTGCCGGTCTGGATGGCCTGCTTGAGCGTATCAAGATAGCTCACGAGATCTCCGGAACAACTATCTCGCTTTTTATCACGCTGCTGTTCATGGTAATTGAACTCACTCCGATTTTTTTCAAGCTGATGCTGATCAAAAGTCCGTATGACTTTATGGAAGAGAATATCAAAGAATTGATCAAAGCAGAAAATGGTATTGAAGTAAAAGCGAACTACTACCAGGATAAAAAAGGATATGAAAAAGATCTGGTGATCAACCACCAGGTATTAAGACTTCTGAAAGAGAAGATACAGTTACTCGAAGCACAAAGCGAATTGAGTCAACAGGCCGTCGAATCCTGGAAAGAGAAGAAGAAACAAGACATACACCAGGACCCCGATAGCTATATCAAAGAACAACCCGAAACCGCCTGATATGTCTGACAACAAACAACCTGGCTGGTTGATCAGGCCGGGTATTTTGACTCAACTTATCGGCGGAGATTATCCGCTGCTCATGCGATCCAGCGGTTCAGTACTGCTGAAGCATTACCTCGCAGCAGTCTGCCTTTTGGTCGTCACCATCATCAGCATTGTTTCTATTTTTTACGGAGTCGATCTGCTTTTTCATGTATGGTATCTCGAAGTATTTCTTTCTGTGTTCATTGCTTTATTATTTGGATGCATTTACATTTTTCTACTGAACACGTTTTCAAAATCAGTAAAACCAAAGGGAAACGGGAACTGGAATGGATCGAATGTGATCAGGTTTGGGTTTGTGTTATTTATGGCGTTCCTTATTTCAAAACCGATAGAAGTATGGCTGTATCAACCGGCGCTGCAGCCACCTGTAGAAAAGTACAAGCGGGTTCTGCTAAAAAGATATGAAAGGAAATTGGATACGCTTTTTACAAATGACCAGAAGAATCTTCAAAACGCCATAAAGCGGTTTGAACAGCAGCAAGTGCTTTTTAAATCGGAAGGAATGAGTGCACAGATCGCC
Source organism: Terrimonas ginsenosidimutans (assembly GCF_022012415.1). Classification (GTDB taxonomy): domain Bacteria; phylum Bacteroidota; class Bacteroidia; order Chitinophagales; family Chitinophagaceae; genus Terrimonas_A; species Terrimonas_A ginsenosidimutans. Next base: position 148,912 of record NZ_JAKLTR010000001.1, on the reverse strand, counting down.
ATTCTGCAAATAGAGTTGAATGAACTTCAGGGAAAAAAGAACACCTATATTGATCTCGCCCAGAAAAGAATCAATCGATCAAGCTATTTACTTTACCAGGTGCAGCTGATCTCCAGCACATGGCAATCTTGGGTGATCTGTCTGATCATGACAGCCTTATTTCTTCTGCCTGCGTACCTGATCTATTCTATCTCCGGGAATGATGCGTATTACAAAATGAAGAAAGAGCGGGAACAACGGATGATTATTCAAGCGCACGAAAATTTTGTTTTGATGTACAAGCAAATTTTTTTGAAAAAATGGAGGCTCAGAGCCGAAGTGTATTCCGTTTTTGCAGACCCTCCCTTTAACACGACAAAGAAAGGGCTGCCTGTAGTCGCTGAACAAACTGCATTTCTAAACAGGTTTTTTGACTAGCCATGGATTTCCGAAAACAATATTATGACGTACTGGGTATCCCCAGAACTGCTTCTGCCGAAGAAATGCGCGCTGCATACCGCTCGCTTGTGAAGCAATATCATCCGGATAGAAATCCTTCTCCGGAGGCAGCAGAGAGGATCAAGGAGATCAATGAAGCGTACGAAGTATTGTCAAATCCTGAAAAACGAAAGATCTATGACGGATATGAAAAGACTAAAGATCTTAAAGATCCAGCAGCTGATACGGGAACCCAAAAACACAAGGAGTCAAGGAGGAGAACATATGAACGAAAATTTACGGTGCAAAAAACAGAGAAACTGTTTATATGGGGGCAGATTTTTATAAAGTTTTGTGCTGACTCTGTCGGACAATTGGAAAGTTTGACCGAGAAAAATTATGCGATCTTCCCGACTAACACAGAAGTAGTGATCCGCCAGAACGGAATTTTCCGTGAACCATCTGCTGAGTATGTCGCAAATTTCGAAAAGTCTGTTCCTCTTCATACTAATCTTAGTCAGCCGATACTTTGCCGCATAGATGGGATTGAAGAGGAATGGTACAAGCTGAATCTCGAGGATATTCGCATTCTTAACCCGAAGCTCACCAATGTTGTAAAGCACGATGCACAAAGTTTTGGCACCCTGGAGGCGGAAGTATTTGCTTATATAATTAAAGTAACCGAGGAAGAGAAAACAGAGCGTGTTACGGAGTGTTATGGCGAAACGGGAAAGAGGGAAACAAGACTGGAGGATGGCTGGTATTGGAAGAGGACGGAGTATTATAAACCGGACTGCAGTACTTACTGGGGTGATTGGGTGACGGATTCTCCTGAACGAACAACGCCTTATCAACGGACTGACGAGCCTCGTCCTGCATCAACCGAACGATTCAGCTCAACAGGAAGAAGGTGGAGTTCCTGGAACTATAAAAGTGCAGCCACTCCGGCTGGTTGTGTCAACTGGCTTTGGATACCCTTACTGATGCTTTTTGTTGCAGCTATCCCACAGCTCGGGTTACCATTGCTGATATTAGGGGCATTATGGTTGCTGATCCGGTTTGGGCAGGGTTTGTTGGCAAGAAGTACCGTATTGTTTTCGCTGCTGTTTGTCGGCATAGTTGCAGCTGCGATTGCTGCTGCATTTCGAAATAATTACGCAGCGGATTCCCGGCCAATTGTTCAACGGCAAACTACCCGCGAGGAAGATATGCCCAGAAGGGTAGATGTGTGGAAGGTAGATGAGTCTGCAGATTCAACAGTAGCGAGTGAAAACGAAGAATATATCAGCCACCTGGTGAAATGGGTAAGTTATGACAGCACGCCTTATCAAGTGGTACTATCTGCCCGCGTTACCGATATTCAATCGTCATCCCAATTTCATTCCAGCTTCCAGATCAGTTCTGAAAAAAATGCGTGGAGAGAAATTTTCACAGGTATCGAGCAAAAGGACTATAACGGCTTGCATGAAGTACATGCAGCATTTGATTCCATCAGGCAAGTGAATGGATTGAATGAACGACAGTTTTCAGAAATGATGGTGAGTGCAGTCCAATCAATCCCTTATTTCCTTGTAACAAGCAATGATTGTGAAACCGCCGGATACAGTGATCCGTTCGTAAGGGACTTTCTCAAGAGCTGTCAACAGGGTTGTTGTGTAGGCAATGCGAAGTTTGGTATTCGTTCGCCCCTTGAATTTCTAAATGATCTAAAAGGTGATTGTGATACCCGCGCCTTGTTTCTATATTCTATGCTCAAGCATTTCGGTTTTGATGTGGCATTAATGACGAGTGAGCATTACCGGCATGCTGCCATTGCGGTTCACTTCAAAGATCAATCGCCCATTGATGGAACCGTAATTCAGATCAACGGTAAAAATTACTATCCCTGGGAAACGACCAACAAAGGATTTCTGCCGGGAGTACTGCCAGAACAATGTAATAATCTTAACTATTGGAATATAGCATTAGTAAATCAATAATGAATATTATGGAATCTGTTTTTAATCTTCAGACGCTCTTTCCTCTATCTCTTGTTTTACTCCAAACGGTTTTTGTGTCGTTGATGGCTTACCTGATACTTGACTGGTGGAGGATGATCAAACGGCCATTAGAGGGAATGGAATATGGTCCGGTGATCATTTGCGCCGGGTTTATCTTTTCCAGCCTGGTGATCAGTAGCAGCTCGGTCGACAGCATCTATGAGTCATTCAGGAATTATGTATCCCAGGGGAAGGGGTGGGCGCCGTTGATGTGGGCGAAGTTCTTTCAGTTTATGCTGGTAGTATGTACCGCCCAATTGATGTTTGCCGGTATTGTGTGGATGTTGCTGCGGGTGACATTAAAAAAGAACACGAAGGAAAACATTACATCGGAACATCTGGTGACGGGAATGTTTGCGTTGGCTGTGATGCTGGGAATGTCTTTTATTTTAAAAGAGTTTGCAAGGAATATGATCGGAGACCTGGTGCCGAGGTTCAAAGCGTTCAATGGGTTTTAGGGGAGGTGTCGTTAAGGTGAAACGGCTTCGAGGAGCTACTCAAGTTGATTTTAGTAGTCAAATAGCTAATCTACCTTCTATTAAAAGATTTATGCATTTTTTATCAAAATCAAACAAACAGAGATTCAGCTTGTTAAAGATGTTTGTAGGCAGCAATCCGGACATCCGTTATCTGGAGATAGGTTATCTGTAAACCAGCGCATTTCAAAACTGAAGTTAAAGAAGGAATCTCTTTGGAAAGCTGTTATGATATGTCTCCTGACAACCCAGCAGCGATCAGGAGAAAATAGCGGTAGCCAGATTTCTTAAGGCAATTATAAAAACCTTCGACTCTCGGTTATTCAGCAAAAGAAAAATAGAAAGTCGTGTATGAAGCGACAACTGAAACCAATTTGGAGAGCTAAAGTCATTTGCGAGTATGCGGATGAAATATTACAGTGTTTAGAACAAACTGGGTGGAAGCTTTTGAAGGATATTAATAGGCACTTGTCTTCTCTAAGGACTAGAGAAAGGGAAAGACAATTAGCAAAAGCTATATCGGAAAACTCCAATTTTAAAGGCTTATGGCCGAAGCAAGCCAGAAATTTATTGCAAATGATAGGGCATTCGATTTATGAGATACCGATTGATCCCAGGATAACTGACTGGTTAAATAGAAATAACATTTTCCCATTTAAGTTAAGTTCTAAATCTTTGTCGGGCGAGGATCTGTACTGTTTCATCAATGATGCAGTTATCGAACTTGGTGAAAAGGCCGACGTTAAACCATGTCTATTTGATGCTGCAGTTTTTCATCTTTTGATAAAGCAGCTTCGTTAATAAGCTAACTGCACCCTCGAATTAAGGCTATAATTAGCAATACCATAACGCTTATGACTATCTGCGACAGCAAGGCTTTCCCCATTGCGTTCATACCCTCAATTATACCTGTTTTCGACATTTGCCTCAGTTCGTCGATTGTTTGTTTGGCCAGGTCGACAGCTTGTGTTTTTGCATTGCGCATCCATTTTTTTAGAAGCTCATCTTCAAATTCGAAGGAGGTGTGAGAACCCCCGTATGAAGCCGTTGCTTGACTGCTTTGTCGCTCCTCATGACTTTGGGTTTGCTGCTGTTTGGGATTTGGAGAGTTCTTTCTTGTACTTTGAAATAGTTTAAATTTCAGGTATTGATGATCGTATTTTTCTCTGGCTTCTGTATCTAACAGAATAAGCTTTGCTTCATTAATAAGCTGCATTTTTAAAGTCGTGTCCAGGCCAGGATTTTCATCCGGATGCCATTTTAGAGCTTGTCGTCTGAATGCTGTTTGTACTTCATTCGAGTTGGCAGTTGATGAAAGCTCCAGTAACTCGTAATAGTCAATAAACATAGTTAGCTTTTATCTAACTGTTGATTTTTGCCAGAACTATTATCATTCTTTTCGGCTTCAGGTTTCCACTTCCAGATTGCGGTTATTGCTGCGATTACGCCAAAGCTTAAGATGACGCCAAGAGGGCCTCCACCTCCTTGGTGCCGGCCTCTTGCTTCGTTCAATACTGAAATGATCAGGCCACCAACCATCAGAATTACAATCGTTAGGACGATTTTTGTAAATGTTCTCATGAAGTCCTTTTATAAGTTACAGGTAAATCTCATCAAACGAACGAGTTCTTCAGCTGACTGCTGATTTAAGGCGGATTGCTCCTCAGTATGACCGTTTTGATAGGTTGTTACCCAAATTGCTCTAAAGCCATACTTCTTTTCAATTTCTTCGACATCCTCAACTGTGGTTCCGCTGGTTCTTGTTGCACAGAAAATAATGTCACAATCTGTAGATGCTAATTCTTCAAGGCGTACTCGTAGGTCTGTGTTTGGATCTCCTTTGCTAGTGATGCCAATTTTTACAGATCTTTCAGGAAGAGTGATAGTAATTACGGTAACTATATCGCCATGAGGCAATGGATCCAGTTCCATATTGCTTTTGGCGTGAAAGAAACTACGCTGAATCTCTTTTGCAATGAGCTTTAGCGTTGTCGTTTTTCCTACTCCCGATCTTCCCCAGATCGTGAATATTCTTTTAGTCATTCTTATTTCTTTTTATTGACATTAAATCGGTCTTATATAATGACATGACGCCGGCTTATATTGTCTGTTATATCTTTTTTATAACCGATTCAAGAGATATCGCTTCAGCTTCAACCAGTGGAATAAGTGAGGTCATGGAATTTTCGAATATGTGCAGTTTACTGTTTCTAACTTCAAGCAATGCGTATTCAACATCTTTAATTTTTAGCGTATGATTCATAAGCGCCAGTATGCTTGAAGACCGGTCTTTTGTAGGGGCATCAGCTTTAAGATATAGCTTGATGACGTATTTGGTTTCATCCCATTTCAAACCTAATTCTGGATTTATAGGAATTTCTAACTACCCGGATTCCATTTTTTTCTTGGTGGAGTAAACCAGGTAATCTCTTTTTTCCCGATAAATTTTTTATAGCCCGTGATCATCGCTGAATATATCGATGCCTTTTTGAAATCAATTGTCCCGACAATTTTTGATAGCCCACTTGTATGCAAGTCATTTTTGTGGAGCTTTTGAACGGCATCACGAAATCGCTTGTAGAAGTCTTTTGAGGGGTCGTAATCCTGGCTCATTTGGCCTTTTATTTTTTTTGCGCAAGTCATCTTCGGTGTTCCTGTCTTTAGTGTATAGTCGATAAATGACGTTAGAGGAATTTCCATAAAAGAGACGTTAAGTGTTTTACAGTTATAGTAGAATATATCTGTTTTTTTATAGGTACTAAGCTAGATGTTCCAGGAAAGAAATGGAACGCCGTATCGCAAATACAGGAAAAATTCCCGAGTATTCCAGGGCAGTTTTCCGGGAAGACGTATGCTAGATGATTAACTTTTGAGTAAAGGTTACTTGATTATTGGCAGACAGATAATAGCTAAAATTTTGTATTTAGTTAATAAATCAAACCAACTTAACAATACTGGCTAAGATCAATTATGACTGAGCCTTTTGGGATATTAAGTTAGTTGTCATGAAAAAACAGGAAAAATCCCCTATAATCTTTACGTCAACCTTGCGTTATTTAGCATTAAAACCAATATCTATGATCCATTCATTTTACTTCCATTCCAAGTTTGCGACTCTTTTTATTGCAGTTGCGTTCTGCATTACATCCTACTCCCAATACAACCCCGGAAAAGAACTGGTCATCATTCCTTGTAAAACTGGTACTCTTTTCATAGATGGTGTCGAGATTGGCCCTATCGAAGCAGACGATGCATTTAGAAAGAAACTAACCTATGGAGAACATTACCTTCAGCTAAAAACGGGTGCTGAAAAAGTAAACCAGACTGTGACTATTGATTCACTAAGCAAAGGGATTATCAGGATTGGCTGTGAAGCTGCTGCCTCGTCTGGCCAGGCATCCAATTCGAAAAGGCTTCTTGAAAAGCAAATCAATTTGACCGGATTAATTGCGGCGGAAACCGATGAGAACATGTTTGCTCTTGACTCCGGAGATGAAATCATTCTTAACTGCGATGTGCTGAACAAGAAAGGATCAGTTAATATCACGATTCAGGAATATGACAAGAAGATTGTCATCTATCAGAAAGAGCGCGTCAGCCTTGTGGCTGGTGAGCGGATCAGAGTGCCAGCAAGAGGGGTGTATCAATTAATGCTGCAAACACAGGCCTTCCTCGGAAAAGATGTTCAGGTTACTATTGATCGAATACCTGGGGCTAATAGCCGCGCTGACTTTAATACAATAGTTAAAATGGTATATGATACGATACAGACGCCGTTTCTAACGACACGCGGACGCGTTTATTCTACTACAAATGGCAAGTCAAGTAAAGTAGTTGTTCCTGTTCAGCTTCCGCCGAATGCCAACTATTGGGTTTATTGGATAGGCTTGGGAGAGCAGTCGGTTAATGAACTAAAAAGTATGGCAACGAATCTGGCAAAGGTCTCTCGAGTAATTTATCCGGATCCTCTGGTGTATTATGGGCTCAAATTAATTACTGCTTTGCCGGTGCTGAATGCACCATCTACAGTTACGTATTTCTTTACAGACAACAGAAATGCGGATGCATTCATTCGTAGTCAGCCATCTGTTCGGTTTGGAGATCTGCCAATGGGGAATAATATTTCCAATGCGTATAACATAGTTAATAAAAGTAAGAGTGATCTGGCGCTGGTATTATTTAATGAAAGTTCATTTACGGGAGTGGATTTTGAAGTGCGGGCGGTTGCGTTTATGGTTAAGCCGAGATTCGTGATCCAGGATTAATAAATCGTATTCCTGAAAAATGCAGTAAATCTAGATGTTTTGCAAAGAGGGATTGAAACAACACTTAGAAATCATTGCGATTAACTTATGGGTGATTTAAGAAACATATTTCTAGCGGAAGGAGGGTGGAAAACCATCTTTTCACCTTTCCTTTTTAATGCCCCATCACCGAACTTCATCATCCATACCCCCGAACGTTCACTCAAAAAACACATAAACAAATCACCCTCTCATCCCAAATTTAGTGTAAATTGTATCTGGCATTCTTCCGCACTTCGATCCAATTCCCATAAATACTTTAAGTTAATACCCCTTGTTTACTACTATTGATCAGCGCTCACGCACTGGTCCATTCCTTCGCGTTCGTAATACTTTTAAACCTTATACAGTTATGGCAAATCCTCACAAATTCTACCTGTCGCACATGAATGCGAAAACCGGGTACCGGGCAACATGGGATCCGGGAAGACCTTTGCAGATCGGTCAGGTTGGTAAGCTGGATGGCTCCGGCATATTCTCGGTTTTTTCGACGTTGGAAAAAGAAGGCATCCCGGTAGAAGTGCTTTCAGACGAGTCCGCGGGCGAAATGGATTATACTTCCAATGAAAGCGTGAACATATCGGTGAAGCTCGCGGGAAGCGCGCCTGCGGCCGGAAGCGTTCTTACCGATGTGGAAGCAGGATTCAGCTTTGAATTTAAAAGCGAGAAAGCGGTTGTGTTCCAGACAAGCGGACATAAAACACATCAGTTGGTCAATCTTGGCGAAATTGAAAAGGCAGTCCTGAAGAAATTCAATGATGGCAACTGGGAAAAAGACTGGCTGATCGTAACGCAACTGGTGGTGGCGGATACTGCAACGATCATTATCTCCAACAGCAGCAACGGCAAGCTGGAGCTTAAGGCGAAAGCAGGCGCTGGTACGGCCAACTTGAAACTGACGGACGCATCGCTTGGCCTTACGGTTGCGAGAGAACAGGGAAGTACCTTAAAGTATATTACACAAAACGGGTTAACACCGCTCTACCGGTTGATGGGAATCAGGCATCCGCTGTTTGGTAAAAAGCAATTGGCGACAAGATCTGATAAAGAACAAGTGGACCAGGAGAAATTCAGACTGCAGGAGTTTGACAACGGAGAGACCGAGCAACAATAATTCAACCTCACACAACTATGCCCACACTATATGCCCTGTTGGTCGGGATTAACGGCTACCAGGTAAAGCCCTTACACGGTTGTATCAACGACGTAAAAGCCGTGGAAGAATATCTGCGTAAGTTTTATTCGGGAGAAAACTCGTCCGGGCTGGAGATTAAGATCCTGACGGACGAAACGCCGGAGAAACCGACGAGGCAGAACCTCATCAATGCATTCGATTTCTTCAGTAATGCAAAAGATGGCGATACCTGCCTGTTCTATTATAGTGGCCACGGGTCTTATTCTACGGCGCCGCCGGAATTCAGGCAGGATAGCGGTCGGGTGCAATCCTTTGTTTGTATCGATAGCAGGCTTCCAGGCGGTAAGGACCTTATGGATAAAGAAATGAGTTACCTGATCTTTAAGACCGTAGCGGCAAAGCCCAGGGTAAGGTTCATTGCGATCACGGATTGCTGTCATTCCGGTACCATCGTCCGCGCACTCGAAGATAACAGCAGCATTGTTGAAAGAATGATCTCGGGGGAAGATGGACATACACCTGCGAGAGCGGAAGACTACCTGGGCTTTAACGATAGTGTGGGCGATCAAAAAGCGTATACAGAAGAATGGATCGATGGCCTGCGTGTGATAAAAATAGCACAAGGAGCCAATATCCATCTCGCGGCATCGATGGATAACCAAACATCCAAAGAGCTGCAGATCGATGGTGATCAGAGAGGGGCATTCACGCATTCCATGCTGAAAACACTGTATGCGCAGGAAGGGCAGATCAATTATAAAGACCTGGTAAACCGTTCATCGGTGTTGGTAAAGAACCTGGTTGAAAGCCAGGATCCGGGAATCAGTGTGAATGGCGGCTTATCCTCTTCGGAAGCAGATAAGATCTTCCTGTCTGACCAGCTACTACCCAACAGAAAATTCCAGGTGTATTACGATCGCCTGTATGGCTGGTGTATCAATGGCGGTCCGATGCATGCCATTACAAAGGGCGACATAGTATTGATTGAAGGGATCGGTAAAAGCGTTGTCTTGAATTCTCCCATGCCCGGTGTCTCCGTGATCATGAGCAAGCTGGAGTTTGGCGCCAATGAGAATATTTATAAAGCGACAGTACAGCGTCAACCCAACCAGGCCGTGTCGTTTTCTTTTGCAACTAATATCGCCGGTGATCTCCGTCAATTGATCACGGATGCAAGTGGTAATTATAAATCCGAATTCGTCAGTATCAGGAATGATGATAAGAACGGCCGATATATCATCAGGTCCAATGACGCAGGGGAAGTAATGATCACTTTACCGGGATCGGACAAGCCGGTGTTCAAGCCGGTAGTGGTTACTGACCTGAAGTCGGCCGGTGAATTCATCGAACGCCTGGAAATTGTTGCGAACTGGGTGAATCTTCTTGAATTTGATAATGTCGCGGGGGAGCTGTCAACAGATCATTACCAGATCCGCTTATACCGTTCAGCAAAGCCAGGCAACTATAATACAGCCGAGTTTACGGAGATCGATCCTCTTACAGCATTAAATGATTTTTATTATCAGCAGACGAATGACAAATGGTATCAACCTGCGCTTCGCCTGTCGATCACCAATAAGCTTCAATCCGGTGAGCTGTATGTAAACACCGCATATCTGAATTTTGACTACAGCATCAACGAAGATCTTTTTACCCCGCTTCAGATAGCTGCGGGTAATACGGCATGGCTGGAGTTCATTCCTGCCAATAAGATCCCAACGGATGTGGTTAAGTTAAAAATAGACTCAAAATATCAGCAGCTTGGATATACGGCTATTACTGAATACCTGAAGCTTTTCATCTCCACCGGGAAGCCTATTGATATTTCAAAACTGAAACAATCCGGTGTTGAACTCGCAGCAAACAGGAATATACCGGTTTTAGCGGGCGCAGGAATAGACCGGAGCGCCGGTGCTGAGGAAGCGGAGCTTAGCGAAATGGCCTGGCAAACGGAAACAATCGGTCTTCACATAATCAGGCCCGGCAACGATACGGTTTTAACCGGGAGTTCACAGGCGAATATTGGATCTGTCTCGCTCACCCTTCCATCAGGATTGACCGGCAGCGCGGCTATCGGAAGTTCAACGAGTGCTGCAAATAAAGATCTGGCTGGTATTCCACCTCCGCATCTGGCAGCAGGCAATTCGATGTTAGCGCAGTTTGATCTGATCGCAGGTGTGCGGTCTGCCTCCGCATCTGATATGCTGGAGCTGTTTGACATAAATAACAGAGAACTGGTCAGCCCTGAAAACCCGATCACCATTTCCTTCCCTGCCCAACGCAGCTATTCCGATGACATGGTGCTGCCAATCGGGTTCGATCAGGAAACCGGCTTGTATTATCCACTGGGCCATTCGGATGAGAATGGTAATATCATTATTGAAACGCTTCCCGAAGAAACGCCTTCTGATGCGGCGATCACCAAAAGAAGTTTCCTCGGCTCCATCAAAATTTACTTTCAGAAGGTGATCGGCAGCAGGCTTGGTTTGGGCTACGATTATCCGCGTCTTGCCATTGCTACGGTGGGTACTGATGGAAAAACGGTGTATGATGCTGATGAAAATCACGTAAAAGAAGCGGTGGCAAAAGCTACCAATATCGCGTTGTTTGTGCACGGCATCATCGGCGACACAGAAGGAATGGCAAAATGTGTGGACACCAAACTTGATGATGCAGGCTCTTCCCTTCATAAACAGTTCGACCTCGTACTGAGCTTCGATTATGAGAACCTGAACACAAAGATCGAAGACACTGCGGCTGCACTCAAGCAAAGACTCGCCAAAGCTGGCTTCGGTGCTGGTATTGATAAGAGCCTCACCATTATCGCGCATTCGATGGGCGGACTGGTAAGCCGTTGGTTCATCGAAAAGCTTGACGGATACCAGAGCGTTAAAAAGCTGATCATGCTTGGCACTCCCAATAATGGGACGCCATGGGCAGATGTGAGAGATATGGCGGAGGCTTTCGTAACTTTTGGCATCAACGGAGCCGCATTCCTCAAGCCATGGCTCTTCATCCTTTCTGCAATAGGAAAATTGGTAAAAGGAACACAGACCACCCTCCAGCAAATGGATGCAAAAACCGGTATTTACAAAACATTGAATGATGGAACTGATCCAAAGATCCCCTACATCATTGTCGCCGGTAATACACAGAAGATCATTGTTGAGTATGATAAGACTGCCAGCCTTGTCGCAAAGCTTTTTACCAAACTCAAAAAGAAAGGTGTTTATGTCGCACTGGATTCATTGCTCTTCAAAAAAGCAAATGATATTGCTGTGACGAATGACAGCATTATCACGCTGAATGGTTCTCAGCAATGGGCGGTCCAACCGGTTGTACACGAAGTTGCCTGTGACCACCTGAGTTATTTCGTCACAGTCCAGGCCCTGGCAAAGATCTAAGATCTTTGATAGGTTACCTGACCGCAAGGTCTGTTTTTGCTGGTACGGTATATCCATGTTGGAGAAACCAATCGAGATATCGTCTTGTCTTTTTACGATAAACAACACCCTGGCGGTTTACAAGGATCGCGGCATTTCCATGTTTATATAAAGCAGCGGAAATGATGCCTTTGCCTGGAAGAACATCATGTCTGAGAGGATTTGCCTGGTCTATGAAATAGGCGATCTGTGAAGTGCCGACAATGATCAGACCATTTTCCGAAAAATGGAATCGATAACCTTTAATGGAAATTTCCTGGACGGAATCTTTCTTAAGATCAACACCAGTTAACTTCCTGATCTGTTCGGCCAACTGATCACCCTTGGTGGAGTCTTTCACAAATTTCATGAGCGCGTCTGCAGACGCGAGATTGACTGCGTCAATCGGGGACGGTACTGGTTTCCCCGGTTTTTGCGGATCGTTTCCCTTACGGAAAATAGTAACGGCAGTGTCCTGGTAACTGTATTTGTGAACAAGACTGCTATCACGCATAAAATAAGCGGCATTCCAATAATACAAGATCTCATCAAACTTATCGATCAGGATCTTCTTTCCGTTTTTGCCAGTGTAGTAAACTTGGTTGTTTTCCAAAACCAGTTGAAGATGATCTCCTGTCAATGCATTCAATGCCCATTGTTTTTGCTGATCAGTTTCCAGTTTTTCTTCAGCACCATTGGTCACATCAATCAGGCGGAGAGGATTTCTCCTTGTGCTATCATACCAGGTAATATATTCCAACGCGGAATCGCGGCCGGGTAGCTGAAAATATTTTCTGTCAAACGTAAATGTGTTGTCATTTTTATAGTAGGCTCTGTCTCCCAGGAAATAAACATCGCTGATGTCTGAACCTACCATGGAGGCAGCTTCGATATGGATGAAAGATCCCGGGTCTGACACTAGTAAATTGTTTACATCAAACACACTAAAAGAAGTTTCACTGTTTAATGTCTCCTGCCATGGGCGAGCGGTAAAAGGAGGGTTGATCTCCCAGACCAGCAAGCCATCACCCGGGTACAGTACGGTGATAAATTTGTCGTCAGGAGAAATCTCAATTTTGACGGGCCTGGATGAGTGACTGAAACGCGTCATTTCCGTTTGGGTTGAATCAAACAGGGCAACGGTATATCCAACGGTTGATTGTGCGATGACATAGTAATTGTCATTGCTGCCATCGAATTGTGCATCTTCCAGGTTAGGATAAAACAACGCAGTGGAATTTCCATTTTTCAGATCTATATAAAACAGCGAATCTGTTTCGCTGGTGCCGAGTGCATACCTCTTATCCGAAGAAATGCTCAAGGTGTTGAACACATAGTCCGTTCTGAACAGAAAGCGGGTTTTGCCTGATTTGAAATTGCAGCTGTATAATTCTGTGAACTGGCCGCCTGGCCCTTCTGTTGGTGCATTGTTGACATAAAGAAGAGCGATGGAATCCTCCAGCATAAATGTGCGCACGTCTGTATAAGGCATTTCCGCCCCGTACATTGCGTCTGTCCATCTTTTGGGAGTCGATTGCGTATCGATCGCGAGACCGATCACAGGTTCGTTCAACTCTTCATAACGGATCAATTTTTGTATATGGCCTTTGAATGAGTGAATGCCCATTACATCCATATATTCCGGCAAATGCTGGTAAACATCTCCTCTATAATCGAACAGGGTCTGAACTCTTTCGGAATCAATGGCGAAAAAACCCGTTTCTTCGAAATAGGTGATGTTATTATAGTAATGCGGACCCGGTAATCGTTTTTTTGAGGTAATGGTTAGGCTAGAATCCAGGTTCAGTATCGCATAACTGATGGAGTCGGACACTACAAGATATAGCCGATCACTGGCGGTATCAACATGACTTCCATGTAATGTTGTTTCCGAGATTTTTAACGAATGATGGCTTTGATTGTTATGAACAAAAAGATTCTGCTGATCATCTGCTGTTACCTTAAAAGATGTCTTTAGCCTATTTGAACCGGAATCCGAAACACTATCCTTTAAAAAATTCCAATTGCTATTCTGTTCTTTTCCGATGATCGCCAGCTCTCCGCGATCACCGGCGTATGTAAAATCATAGATGCTGTCTTTTGTTGTAAGGCTTGCGATAGCAAAGGGGTTATAATAGTCGTATGTATTCAGCAGGTCAAAGAGTTTTCGTTCAATAGATGAATCCTTGTAAATATCATATGCCTTTCTCAGCATGGATAGCTTTTCAGTCTCGCCGTATTTATCACTTTCTGAAGCGAGGAAGAGTGCTTCGCTTTTTCTGGCACGTTCGGAAGCTCTCAGTTGCATGATCCAGCCCCAAATGCCGAGTCCGAGAATTACAATACCTATCCCGGAGAATAGCCGGATCCGTCTGCGGCGTTGGCGGGATTTCAACTTTTGCGAATCTTCTACAAAGCGTTTTTCTTTATGATTTAAGCGGTTGCTGATCTCCTGTTCGGCAACCTGCAGCCGCGGATCTGTAACCCACAGATAATCCTTGTTTTTATAAAGCTCCCTTGCATAGTCTGCTGATATGGCGGCTACAGCCTGGTGAAGCTGACCTCGCGCAGATTCTGCCATCTCGTTAATTGTACCTCTCTTTTTGATCCATTCCTGTAATAATGACCAGGAGTTGAGCAATGCTTCATGTGAAGGCTCAATGAAAAGCCGGTTGTCCAGCTCTCTTCCTGACCGGAGAAGGTGTGCATTTTTTAGTCGTTCTACAATATTTCTGATCGAAGCGGTTTTAGCTGGATCGGTGTATTCAAGTTCTCCGTACCCTTCTCCATACATCAATGCGTCCCCGAGATAGACCTTTCGTTTTGCCATCTGGCCGGATTCGAAGGAAAGCATTCTGAAGATAAGCTGCCTGAAGTAAAGTTTCTCTGTATCCGTTTTACACTGGTTGTACTGATCGGTGGCCATCTTGTCGATGATGCCGTTCACACCGCCAAAGTCGTTGTACTTGGTCTCCAGCAGGAATTGATCTTCCCTGTTATCATAAAGGTCGCTAAGGGCGAGTGACAGAAGAGGCAGGCTGCCGGGGTTGAGATAAGCTTCATCAACGATCCTGTTGATAAATCTTTCGTTTGCTTCTTCGTTTCCTTCTTCTGACCGGAACTCCAGTACTTCCTGTGCGGCGGGCTGGGTAACGATTTCGCGGATCTCCTCTCTCGAAAATGGTGGTACGGGAAATCGGGTGCCGGCTTCCATCATGCTGGCAAACCGAAACTCCAGGTCAGATCTTACCGTGATGATCATTTTGATCTTCGAGGACAATTTTTTTAGCAGGTCTTCAAAACGTTTTCGCTCTTCCGGGCTTTCGCAAACAGTTACCAGCTCTTCGTATTGATCGATCAACAGTACCTGCAGCTGCGGATTGTTAGCGAGTGTTTCATTGAGGAGAGATTCCGGAGATTTACCTGGTCTCATCTCTTTTACAGCACTCTCTTTATAAAGAGAGAGAACGCCCGCTTTGACCAGCGATGATTTTCCAATTCCTGAAGGACCCGTAACGATCGTGATCGGATTTTTCTCCACCACTTTCAGCAAGCCGTCAAACCATGTTTTGTCTTCTTCCCATCCTTTTAACACGCGGTCTCTTCCGTAGAAGATCTTGTTATCACTTACCTGGTAAGTGTACAGCCCTTTGTATGGATTTCTATTCGTCCGGTTATTCAGAATGATGCGTCCGCCAGTAGTTTTTCTTGCATAAGGGCTGATGAAAAGAAATTCTCCTTTTGTATCGCCGGTAAGAACAGAGAGGCTGGGTGTTTGTTGTTTGTCTCCGGTAATGTCTTTGGCAAAGAGCTCGTCGATGATCTGTTGTTTCAGGTAGAAGCCAAGTTCGCTGGCGGTAATGATCCCGTCGCTTCCTGTGCTTCCATAGTTGAGGTCGGCTTCGCCTGATTGAAGCGCTTTCAATAGTAATGCCGCGAAGGGTGAATGATCTGCAACATCGGCGGTTCCTTCTCTTTTTCCCAGGCCGTAAATGTCCAGGGATTTCTGATCGTGCGCAGAGGAAGTGATGAGTTGCCAGGCTTTGTATTGTGCGTATTGGCGAAAGCGTTCGTAATAGATCGTTTTGGGAACTTCCGCGCCGAGACTTCTGCTGCGGTCAGCCCATTTGAAAGCTCCCGCGTAGCAGCAGTCGAGCACCAGCAACAGGTGCTCACAGGGTAATTGATTCAGCCAGGATCGCAGCTCTTTCATGGGAATGTAGGAGCCGGGTGCCATTGGGTCTGCATCTGCGGCGAGCAGATAGCCTTCCGGTTCGTCATCATTTTTTGACACGATACCGTGGCCGGCGAAGTAGATGATCACTCGATCTCTTTTGCCGACTTTTATGTTTGAGAAGAAATCTTTTACCTCAGCAGCGCCGGGATTGATCAATGGATTGGCTAGCGATGTATTCTTATCCGGTACTTCAACAGGGCTGACCTGGAAACCATGTTGTGCGGTAAGCATTTTGGCCAGCACTTCAGCGTCGTTCTGCGGGGAAACAAGGTTTGATACAAGGTTTGACCGGTATTGATTTACCGCAACAAAATAGGCTTTGCTGGCGGAGAAGAAATCGGTGATGTCAAAATCGGTAACTGGTTGATCTGGCATAAAAGGATGAATTAGCCGTTGTGATTTGCAGGGAACTCTTAAAAGTATTCAGAAAAGGTATTTGCAGGGTGAGGAACCCGAAGCTGCTATATTCACAGTGGCATAAGCGTAAAAGTTTAATGATTGCGGGAGGATTATCAGCAGTAGTTTGTCAAGGAGAGTTGGGTCTGATCCTGATCGCAAATATTGATCCATCCCGGAGGGTGCAGGAAAAATCAGTTTGCAACCGAATGTATATGATCCGCTGTATTTGTCCAAAAAAACAAATGCGTGAAGTCCCCCAGTTTAATTGCAAAAGGAATTGTACATTAGACTATCTGATATTTTCTTCCGGGCTCGAAAAAAAAGTAGCGGCACTCTATGGCCGTTGGCGAAGAAGATGATAAAAACCTGGCAGGTGGCTTTCCCAGGATTGATAAATATTATTTACTGGTAATCGGAATAGACAATTACCAGGGGGGCGTTGCAACCCTCAACAATGCTGTTTCAGATGCAAAACGCGTTGCCCAGGTATTACAGAAATACCGATTTGATCTACCAATATTTCCAATTGATCTTACGAAGTCTGCCAGTATTTGTTTGTATGATGCTGATGCCACCTGGAAAAACATCAGCGACTCGCTGGAAGCGATCCAGAAGAAGATCGGCGTAAACGATGCATTGTTGATCTACTTTGCCGGGCATGGCGTGCGCAGGACAAATAATAATTACTATATCGTTCCGTCGGATGGGATTAAAGGACAGCCGGCAACATACATGCAGAGCAATGAGCTTTATGATCTTTTTGCAGATTATCCCGCCGCAAAGAAATGCCGTGATCTCCTGATCATTCTTGACTCGTGTTATGCGGGAAAAGCGCTCGGCGGATATGGAGAGAGAAAGAATCTGCCCTTTTCAAGGGATATACTCACTTCCTGTCTTGAAAAGCAGCCTGCAGATGATGGTATGCGGGGTCATGGAAGCGTATTCGTAAACGAGCTGGTCAGCCTGCTTGAAGAGAACAACGCAATAAAATTGCCTTTTGATCAGGCTTATACCACACTCAGGAAAAGATTTGACAAATCCGGCGAAAGGCAGTTCCTCGAACAACGGCTGGATAAAGGCCCGATCCCGGGAATGGAATACGGTTCCGGCACTTTTGTTTTTGAAAAAACGGAGACCATAAAGCCGGAGATAAAATTTCTGAAGAACTCACTGATCGATCACCTGAATTTTGAACATCAGCGTGTAAACGTGAAGGAGTCCTATAAGACTTCCCAGAATTCATTGAATATTATTACTACGCAGGGATCTTCTTTGCATGTACAAAGAGTCATTTCCAAAATAATTTTTCGATGGCTTGATAAAAATGGAAGCCTGAAGGTAGAGCCGGAAAAGTGTTTTATCGAAGATTTTATCAAAATAGATCATGACACAAATATCTGGGACAAACTATACGCGCAAATACGGGATGAAGCGGGTAAGATGCCCAACGATAAGGAAGTGATCCATCAATGGTATTTTCAAAAACTCGAGAGCAACAATCCTCTTACCAATAAGCTGTGCCACGTTTTTTTACCAATTGGCTTTGAGATAGGAGGCAATGACATGTTCAAATCGATAGAAAAATTTTGTTCCGAATTCAGTGAAATGTTTCTGCGCAGTGTCTCGACGCTTGACGTGGACAAGAAAGCATCGCTTGGTAAAATGTTCATTATTATTTCAGATGAACGGGAGAATGGCGGCGGTTCTCACAAAGAACTGCTGAAGCAAATCTCGAATAAGCCCTTCAATTTTATTCCAACAGAATTTCCCAGAAATATAAAATGGAATGATGCGAAAGACTGGGCCTCTCTTTTCACTGATGATGATCTGAGTGAAAAGATCCAGCTGCTGAAAGAATACCATGGTCTCTCCAAGCTATGCGGCAACGAAGACTTCGAAGCATCCTACGAAGATTTTGTGCAAAAGCTATGTCATTACTGCGAATACAATAAGAATGATATAGCGGAGCTTAACGGCTATTTATATGACTTCACCACTAAAAACCTCCTATAATGGATTATTCAAAGGTCGCCATAAAAAAATACCCGCAAAAAAACCCTGAAGTTGAAGGCTCTTCCACCCGCTTTGCAGTGAAGGTGATAATAGCTAATGGAACTACAGCAGAGGAGCTGGCTGCGGCGGAGCCGCTGTGTCCTGTCAGCACATTTACGTACGATCAGGTAAGTGGGTCTGGTAAATTTGTACCGGTTAGAGATGAGAATGGAGAGGTGGTTACGAAGAAAGCGCGCCCGATAGCGCCATATATTCCGGGTGAAGATCTGAAAGAGCTTGTAAGGCTTGCGCAGATCTTGCAGCGGCCGGTGCTGATCAAGGGCGAACCGGGAAGTGGAAAAACGCAGTTGGCAAAATCTGTTGCATACGAATGGTATGGCGCAGATTATAGGCAGCATTTTTTTGAATGGCAGGTGAAGTCGACATCAAAAGCGGTTGATGGCCTTTACCTGTATGATCATATAGCGCGATTAAGGGACGCTAATCTGGTGAAAAACTCAACCGGCTCAGATGGTCAGGAAGATGTGGCAACAAAATATCGGCGTTTCGGACCAATGGGAATGGCTTTTCTTACGTCAACAGCGCAATCTCCCTCTATATTGCTCATAGATGAAATTGATAAAGCCGATATTGATTTTCCGAATGACCTTTTGCTTGAACTGGATGAGCGACGGTTTACTATACCGGAAACAGGAGAAGTGATCGAGGCAAAGT
Source organism: Terrimonas ginsenosidimutans (assembly GCF_022012415.1). Classification (GTDB taxonomy): domain Bacteria; phylum Bacteroidota; class Bacteroidia; order Chitinophagales; family Chitinophagaceae; genus Terrimonas_A; species Terrimonas_A ginsenosidimutans. The sequence goes on along the minus strand of NZ_JAKLTR010000001.1, from coordinate 129,756 downwards.
ATCCGCCACTGATCTTTATCACCAGCAATGATGAGCGGGAATTACCGGAAGCATTTCTCCGGCGTTGTTTATTTCTCTACATAAAATTTCCCGAGAAAGCTCAGCTTGTCAATATCATTAAAGCACACATGCCCGGTCTGATCGAAAAGCATTCGACATTCGTGGACGAAGCTATTCAACGATTCAATACGCTGCGGGACGAGATCAAAATTGATGCTACCGATAACAAACGAGTGTCCACCAGTGAATTGCTTGACTGGTTAGGCGGTTATTACTATGAGTTCCTTAATAACTCACAGAAAGAGAAGATTGACCTTGGCCTGGCAAATCTGCCGCTGTATTACCAGGCGCTGCTAAAAACTTATAGCGCAGTGAACAGGCGGGAGCAGGCCATTGAAAAGGCGGCGAAAGAAAAACCAGAAAACGCATAACTGTATGATCCGTCATCACCTTCCCTTCTGGTCTTTTTTTGAAGAGATAGAAACCACGCTAAGCTATGAACGCTGGATAGATAAGTATCGCTTATTTGTAGATGCGTTATTGAGCCATCATATAGGATATGATAAAGACTGGAAGCAATTCACCCAATTCTGTAAAATACTTTATTTGCAGGATCACAGGGATGAAGAAGTTTTTGACAGAATACTAGCCGGAGCGATAAAAAAGGAAAAAGAATGGCTCGCTTCCATTCTCCAGGAAGTTTCGTTTGACGATACCGGCGACAAGAATGAGCCGCAGCCCGATGGTGATAAGGCATCACCGGAAGAAAAGGATAAACAGGGAAAAGAAGAGAAGCCAAAAAAGGATGCAGCCGCCGGGCAGACGGAAAAAGAACAAAAGACGCAGGAGGTTGCAACAGAGTCAAAGGTGGAAAACAAAACTATGTATTATCATCCGCCCGAGCTGGCTGGTAGCAAACCGGAAAGTGAACAGTCAAAAGCTTTCAGCTTTTTGCAGACCGATGAGTATTTCGCGATCTCCCGCCGACAGATGGTAAAGGCCTGGCAGTTTTTACGATTGAAAGATAAGGGGCGCAAACAAGAGGATATCGATCTCGTAGCAACTGTTGAACAGATCGCAAAGGATGGAATATTTCTGGAACCAAAATATCGTTACGGCAAAACCAACAGGGAAGATACGATCATCATTTTTGCTGATTATCGTGGATCCATGACACCGTTTCATGAATTAACCAACCGCCTGATCAGCACGGCGAAAGGAGAAGGTGGGCATCCGAGAGCCTGCGTATTCTATTTCAAAAATTACCCGGTCGGATATGTTTATGAAAAAAACAACCTGTCTCAACCTATTAAACTAAGACAGGCCCTGATCAAGACCAACCGGAACTTTACACTGGCGATCGTGATCAGCGATGCCGGTGCTGCAAGAGGGAATAAAGAAGGAACAGAGCTTCCTTCAACGATGACAGGCGAATTTATCAGGCAACTGCGTGACACCTGCGCGCACACTATCTGGTTGAACCCAATGCCCGTACACCGATGGAGTGGCACAGCTGCCGAAAAGATCAGGAAGGATGTTTTTTTAATGGCACCGATCATGGAGCAGGGGCAGCAGGATCTCCAGGATACATTAAGAACCGTATTGAAGCAACATATAAAACCTGTCAGACAGTGAGCGCGATACCTTCAAATTTTCCGGTTGATACCATTTCCAGTGTGAGTGCTGCAAAACTGGAGTGGTTCAGTGAGCGTTATACGGAAGAATTTTATGACGATTACCTTTTCGGCCATTTCATTCTTGCAGCTTATGCGGCAGTGCCGGCAATGCTGACTCCCGATCTGCTGTATAAGGTCTGGCAGAATTTCAATACTTACCAATGGAATGACGGACCCGCAATCATTCATCGTATAGCGGTTGCCGATGTGTTATTGTCGCCTTTTTGCAGAGAAACCGGTTTTGAGTTGTATGAAATGGACCCTGATATCAGAATGGCCTTCCTGGAATGGCTTAAAAAAATTGAAGATGATAAGCAAACGCTTTGGGGATCGCGTGCGATCTTTTCATTCACAAGGGTTGCTCATTTCGTTCAGGATTATCACCGCTCCGCAAATATAGGCGCTACGCGTTGGGGAAAAACCTATGTTGAATCCCAGGAGCTCGAAGCACTGTCTTACACAGATCCTGTTAAAGCGGCAAGTACGCTTTTCCGGAAAATGCAGGAACAGGCGTCGCTAAAGCAGGAAACGGACATGCTCAGAACAATGGACCAGTTTGTAAAAACAGGTAATCGCCTGCAACGACTGTTTCCCGACGACCAGGATGTAACAAATAGTTTCTCCATAAATCAGAAAAGTATTATCGCTTTTAAAGATCTTATCCAGCATAACAGTGAATCATTTCTACAGCAATTAGGCTCAAACCAATTGCTACTGCAATTTATTTCAGCATCGGCTCAGGACGGAGGCATAAGCTTACAGGTTCCTGAAACAATGCTAAAAGCAATCAATGAGAAAAAGCAACTGATAGAAGTACCGGTTGTGCGAACGATCTATTCTCTTGCTATTGGGGTTGATCAGGTAAGAAATGGCCCGTCTTTTTTTTACAGCGAGAACAATGCAAAAAGATTTTCAGCATTCGTGAGCGACTATAGCTCCGACCTTCAACGGGAATGCAAGCTAACTGTACTAACAGGGTTGGCTAACACAACGCAAAGAGAGATCTTGAATGCACTGCAACAATTCAGGCAGGCAGAACCAGGAGATGCTTGCGTGTTCTTTTACTCGGGACCGTTGGCTGTGAATGAGCGTAACGAAGCAACGCTATTTTTTAATAAAGATGCAAGCAGCGAAGAGGCTGGCTTTGCCTCTTTAAATGAAATGCTAAGAGATATTTCATTTAAAGAAAATGTTCATTTGCTGATCATAATAGATATACGGGCATTGGCTAATGTTAACCGGCCAATACTCTTTGTGAAAGATATAAACCCGGGTGGCTCTGTATTGGTGATGCATAACCTCAGTGAAACCCCGGCGCCGCTATTATTAGAAAGACAGTACGACGACAATCATTTTTTCACAAGCTTACTTGATCTTGCAAAAAATGGAGGGTACAGGTTGAGCTATAAAGATCTGTTTCAGCAACTGAAACTTCGTCTTTCTATGCTGGATGCGCCAGCGCCTCAGATCAGTTTATCCGACATCGATCGAAATGAAGGTATCAAGGAGCGAAGATTTCTAACCGGTGAAGTGCTCAGCACGGGCTATCAATACTCTATTTCCTGGGACAGTCAACATGCCCGTTGGATAGTAGATGCAGGTGCCAGGCAGGGACTCAGACCTTCGCTTGACTTTATGCGTACAATATTGGAAACGGAGGAGGAGCTACATGCAGAAGTATGGGCTGTAGAGCCTGATCAGTCTTTGCTTCCCTACTTTGACGGCGATAAAAATAAGGTCTTCAAGGCAAGGCTCATACAGAATGCCCTTCCTAAAGTGAAGGTAGCTTTTGCGGAAGACCATCCTGCGGCAATGAAGAAGGCATTGGAGGACGCCATAAAACACTACGATATTCATTATATAGACATCATTGATCAAAAAGATGATGCAACCTTTCTGATCAGAAACCTTGATGAACGCTACATGTTAGTGCAGGCGGGTGAAAAAGAAGGGACGACCCAGGAGAAGCAACCTGTGTTTGACTACCAGGATGAACCGTTCGAATTTATCAAACAGATAGAATATATTGCCCAATGGCAGGGCGTTGTTGAATTAAATAATACGGAAAGCCGGATGAAGAGAGGCAAGATCTGGTTCTCTTTCGAAAAGGCTGAAGGGTTTCGTTTTAGCAAGGAACTTTCTTCATCAGTCAGTTTTACTCCAATACCAGATGCCGAACCGGTTGTACTTTATTATAAATCTGACGGTAAGACAAAAGAGCAGCAACAACCAATTTTGAGATGTAAGATCAGGGGAGTAAGTGAACCCCTTTATCTTTCTGTGCTTTACCTTGGAGGAACGTATGAGATCATGCACATATCAGAAATAATGGTGAATCCGTCTGAGGCCGAGCAGTTGGTGCATTTTCAATTTGAAGATGATTCATTTGATTCTCTGCCAGTATTCCTTGACAAAAGATACCGGGCCCGGGGAATTACACAGGTTGTCGAGTATATGAAATTTTTTGTGTCGGAGAAGCCTATCGATGTAAAAGCATTTGAGCAGGAACCGTTGGAATTCGGCCAACCGGTAAGCAGAAAAGGTTTTGATATCGGATCCAAGAAGACGTTCAACTCTGTTTATACGGAATGGTTTACTGTCACTATTCCTATAAGAATTGTAAAGGAACCCGAGGCTCAGATTTTTGTTCCGAAGAATCCCTATGTTAGAGCGGACAAAGAGCAGCCTGTCAAAGATGTTGTTGCGATCGGACGACCCAGGTTGATAGAAGAGTTGAAGGGGGCGATCAATAATTACAAAGTCGTTATCGTATCCGGACCAGGGCGCAGTGGCAAAAGCTCCATCGTCTGGTCGGCATTATCCAGTTTGGAGGTTAAACCGGTTGTCTTTGATGTTAGTTCAAAAAACTGGAAAGATTCTTTATACAGTACGACCTCGCTCTTAAGAAGAAATAACTCCCGGAGGCTGGTATTCATCGAGAATTACGAAGAGATCTTAACCAACGAAACTCCCGGATCGGTCAGAGGCCTGGAAGAAGGTCTTCAACTGATCTCGGAAACGCATACTGTGATCTTGACAATTAATATTGCGGACGAACACCGGCTTCGTTATTCATCGATCGTTGGCGCGCTTTACCGCCCAAACTCTAAAGAGTTCCTGTCTCTCAGGAGGCATGACGCATTCAGAATTTCTATCCCACCATGGTCTATTGAAGAGCTGCAACAGTTGATCAAAGCAGACGGGATCCTGCCTGCGTATCAGCAATTACCCAGAGAAGTAGTGATCATGATGGCCACACAAGCGGCAAACTATGCACAGCCAGTGATGGTTTTGTTGCCGGCGCTTCAGCATTTGTTTGATCGTTTGGAAGGGCATCTGGAAAATTTCAGCATAAGCGATTATCAATCTGCAGGAGGTCTCGCCGGGATTGCCGGTCCTGCAGCAGGAAATGTATTCTCCGAGAATATCAGGGAGCTGTATGCGCAGGTGCCGGTTACGGTAGCTGATGATCTTCAAAAAAACAGGTGGGGAAATAAGAGTGAGGCGAACGGAAAAAAACTTGCAGTGGAACTTAATCCTACAAACCTGACCGGCCTTTACAACCTGCGTATCTCTATCGGGCAATCGTCTGAGAATTCGCCTTTGCCGACAGGGGAGGCCGCCATTTTTATTCATAATACCTTCGATAAGCAGATCCTTATTGAGCGATTCATCGATGGTGTAGCGAACTTCAACCTCAACGGAGTATACGAGACGTTCACTCTTGGCGCTTACACAGAAGATGGTACTCGGCTGGAATTGGATCTTAATGAACAAAAGGGGTTTCCAACAGATTTTTACTATGATGAAATTTCTTCTGCATTCAAGGCTAATACAGAAAAGGTCTACCTTTCTCAAAGATCCTTTGATAAGGAAGATATTCAACGAGGGCGATGGGGAGGAAGCCCGGCCAGCAGCAGAAAAAAACTCAGTGCATCGATCGACAAAAAGATTGAAGGCGGTATGTTCAGTGTAACGTTGCGTGTTCTGTCCGAAGATAAAGATGATCCGATCAGAGGGAGCGTTGCGTTTTTTCTCCACGACTCTTATGCAAATCCTATCATCTACAAAAAAGCAATTAATGGAGAAGCCTCCATTACCATCACGGTTTACGAAGCATTCACTATTGGCGCCTACACAGCCGATGGAGCAATGATGGAGTTTGATCTGAATGAAATTGCAAACGCACCAGAAGATTTTTACAGTCGTTCACCTCATCTCAAATAGATCATTAACCCACCACCATATATGCACACCCAAACCGACCAGACTCCTATTGCGCTTCTTGCTTTTGCGAATCCGAAAGATGATCTTGATCGTTTGATAGACGAGCAGAGAATGATCGCAAAGATCTTAAACAGCAAGGAGAATGAAGGGCTTTGCGCAGTTGTCGAAAGACCTGCTGCGGACCTGGATACAATACTCAGTGTAATACAGGATGGAAGGTTTGCACATCGGATCGCTATATTCCATTTTGGTGGTCATGCAGATGATTACTCGCTGCTTTTTCGTAGTGGAACAATTAATACAAAAGCATTTGATAAGATCCTGGCGGGGATCTCCAGCCTTCGCCTGGTGTTCTTGAATGGATGTGCAACAAGGCTTCAGGCGGAAAACCTGCACAAACTTGGCGTACCGGCCGTGATCGCATCAATCCAGGCAGTGCCGGATAAAGAGGCGTCGGACTTCGCAAACGTATTCTATCGCGGTTTAGCAGAGCGTCAATCGGTCCGTGACGCGTTTGAGTTTGCAAAGAATTCGGTAAAGAGCGCAAGGAGTGATACTGATAGTTCGGCACGCGGGGTTGGCGACGAAAATGAGCCGGACGGCTTTTCCTGGGAATTATGGGCGGAGGATGAAAAGTGGACCTTGCGTGACGAGATTGATAACCCTTATTTCGGCCTGCCAAAGCCCGTTGGGTATTTCCTTCCGAAAGACCCCTACATCTCATTAAAGTCGTACACGGAAAATGAATGTGCTATTTTCTGGGGACGAGGTGCTGAGATCAGGGAACTGTATGACAGAGTGCTTGATGAACGAGCAAACCCGGTTACGCTGCTGTATGGCCAAACTGGTGTGGGAAAATCTTCTTTACTCGATGCCGGACTTGTGCCCAGACTTAAAGTGACGACAAATGTTGTTTACTGTAAACGCATTTCGTCAGAGGGATTATCAGCCACATTATTAAAGGAATTGATGCTTGATGACCAGTCTTCTTCTGCACTTGCAGACCATGTTAAAAAATGGAGCCTGAGATCAGGAAAAAAATGGACGGTGATTATCATCGACCAAATAGAAGAGTGTTTTACCAAACCGCTGCCACAAAAGCCTTTTGAATTACCTGATTTTATTAGACAGATCCTTGAGCTGCTTCAACATAGTGTTCGTGTAAAAGTGTTGCTGGCCTACAGGAAGGAATTTCACGCGGAAATTGAAAATGGTGTAGTAGCCGCGAAGCTTCCGTTTTCTTCTTACTTCCTGCAGGCACTTAAACGGTCCAATATTAAAGAGATCGTCAACGGCAGTAATTTGAGTGTAACCAGCAGGAACCAATATAAAATAGAAATTGAGCAAGGCCTTGACGAACAGATCGCCAGTGATCTTAGTGCCGATGTAGATTCTCCTGTTGCGCCTGTCTTGCAGATCCTGCTTTCCAATCTATGGGTGAAAACCATTCCTGTTGAAAATGCAAGGGTGTTTACGAAGGAAACATATTATAAACTGAAGCAGGATGGGTTTGCGCTGAAAGATTTTTTTAATAGAAAGGTGAAAGAAATTGAAGATATAGAGAAGGAAAGCGTAGGCTCCGGCCTGTTGCTGGATCTTCTTCATTTTCATACTACGGAATTAGGAACGTCTGCGACGCATTCGATAGAGGAGACGAAGAATCGGTATGATGCGGAAAATATTCCTTTGCTTATTGAGAAGTGTAAAAGCTCCTATCTACTGGTGGATGCCACCGGTGCAAATAATGATGTAAGTCTGGCACATGATACGTTGGCGCCCGTCATCCGTTCTGCTTTCGATTCATCGTTACTGCCCGGGCAAAAGGCAACCAGGATTTTGAAAAGCCAGTTGTTTACAGAAAATACATCTCATCTTCTGAACGAACGGGATCTGGACCTTATTAAAAAAGGGATGAAAGGGACGAGAAAGCTGGATGATCGGGAAAAAATGCTGGTTAAGGCGAGCCAGATAGAAGTTAATGGTAACCGTCGACGTAAAAAATACCAGGATATCCTTATCAGGGCTGCTGTGGTTGCTGTAGTTATTGCGTTAGGTGTGTCTTTATACTTGTATGACAGATCTAAAAGTGAAGCGAGAAAATCGAGGGCGTTGTACCTATCGGCAGAGGCGTCGAAGATGTTGGACAGTGATCCTACTCAGGCACTGCATTTATTAAGAGCGGCAGATTCATTACAACCGGATGATGATGGAATATTGCAGAATATTTATTCCGTGTATAATAATATTAGCAAAAAAGGGGTGTATTACAGGGATGTTTATATTGATCTTAAATCCCCATCGATTAAATTTTCGACGGATAAACAATTAATGTTATTGAGCGATGACCGGGGTGGCAGCGAATACTTTACAAAAGCCTGTATCGTTGACCAGAATGCCGAATTGCTGTCTGTTCTCCAATATAAAGACATGGAAATAGAGTCGATTGATTTCGTTCCGGGGAAAGATAAAGTCGTTTGTTTGTTCAATAGAGGATTTAATGAGCGGCCATTTGATTCAATACGGAGTAACGTGCTTGTTTATTTCGACAGACAGGGTAGAATTTTAAAAGAAACAGCATACAAATATGGTATTGATGCACTCAGTCTGTCACATGATGGAGAAACAATGTTTACTGTAGAAAGGGAGGTGGTTCAAGGTTCATTGCAGCATTTCATCGTCCATCGGGAAATTGCTTCAGGAAACGAGGTGTCAAGATTTAAGCTAACCCATCGCCCTTATGTTTTGAAATCTCATCCTCACAGGAATATCGTTTTATTTAATTCGAGTAAAGGAGTCAATTTTCTAAATTTCTCAACGGGAAAATTGACCACTAAGAAAAGTGGCCCTATAGATGATGCAGAATTTTCTCCTGATGGAGCTTTTGCAGCCAGCTTTACTTTCGAGTCAGATAAAATTCAGATATGGGGAATTGATGATAATTCAGAGAAAGTACTATCTCCCTATTATGAGATAGAGTCTATTGCCTTTTCGACAGGCAGTGATAAGCTGCTGGCTATGTCCGCGAACTGGGTTACCGTAACGAGATTGTCGGATGGTGCAAAGTTAGCCGATATCAGGCGTGATGAGGATATGCGTCACGCTTTCCTTAGTGACGATAATACTATTGCTGTTGTTAACAAATTCTTCGGAGGATTTACTTTAATAGATTATGCGGGGAATGTCATTAGTCATCTCAGTAGTAACAATAGAATTATCAGTGCTGCTTTCAAGAATGACTCTCTGGTCGTAACGAGCTCTGCAAATAGTATCCAGTTCTGGAATATTGCCGAGCGAAACAAATTGCCGGATGGTATCTGGATGGCAAAGAACGAGCACGTGTTCAATATCAAAGAATCAGTTTTATTATTCAGTGAGGGCTTAAAAAGTGAAGTGCCGAAGCCATCTTATTATATACAAGATATTGTTCCCTCTTCAGAAGGGGCCACCGTTTTTAGTGGAAATGTCAAATATACCTGGATGCCCGAGTATCCGTACAGTTCAAAGCTATCGGATACCTCGGTAATTTCCGTCATAAAAGATGGAAACATCGTCAGCTCGGTGCCAATGCCTGATTTTGCTATTTTATCGGCTCTGCCGTTAAAAAATAAAGGAGAATACCTTGCTATTTGCAACGATGGGAAGGCCCGTGTTGTAAATACAAAAGGGAAGATAATTGCCGAATTAAACTCTTCCAATCCATATGACGGCAACTTGGATGGAATTCAGCATGCCATTGTGCAAAAATCGATGAAAAGGATCCTTACGTTCACGAGACTTGGCTACATAATATACTGGGATATGCAATATAAAAGGCTCGAGACCCTGGACTTTACCGCGACAAAGACCAAAAGCCCGGGAGGAAATTTTTATCCCACCAAGCCCGGTAGTTTGGCTATTTCAGAAAATGAAAAATTGCTGTCAATCTTCTATCGAATGCCGTATACGCTAATGTATAATATGATGAATAAAAAAATGGATACGATCTTCGAAAGAAGGGATGGTGGTGTAAAAGAAGAGACGCTTACCGGAAACCTGATCAATAATGGAAAGTACCTGATCACACGACGCAAAGAAGCAATTGATTTATGGAACATCACTACTAAGACAAAGATCAGCAGTATTAACTGCCCCCTTGAAAGCTATTATCTTCAAGGCAATGAAGAAGCTTTGTTGATCAACCAGTATCAACAAAACGCCATTCGCTGGCTTTTGCCAAATGGAATCAGGAAATGGATAAAGGAAGTAGATATTGCGCCATTATCTGACCAAAATAAGATCAAGTACAGCGTTAGTTGAATGCTGATAAGATAACCGGTGCACCCGATTCAACACGGGAAAGTCGATGGCTTCGCTTATCCCACGTAACAGTTCTTATGTTGACGAATAAAAACCTTTGATCCGGATAGTACTTTGATTGTTTTGAGTTAGTATTGATCAATTCGTCACTACGCATCATCTCTACTAAGAAGGATCAAACGCCTTGCTGATACTATTTCGTTCGCATCAGTATTTGACATACTTCAATCAGTTCATTCATCTTTTACAAAGTAATCCGATCATGTCAGGGTTGATCAGTGCTATTCTTTATACAAGCATAGGGGTTAATATTTAATTCGGTCTTTATTTCCACAATTCCAAAGCTTTTTGCTCGCGCTATCGTAAAAACACTTTAGATTCAATCATGCGTTCGTCCTTTATGATGATAAACGACCAACGCTTCGTTTGCTTTAAACCTAATCCTTTCGCGACATGAGAAATGAACTTATCGCGCCATTGCATCAATGGCTGAAAGAGTTGACTGTTGCTGTCCCTGCCCGTTACCTTCAACAAAAATTGGCTGCGCATCCTGAATATCCCTCACTCGCCAGCATCACTGATGTACTTGATGATCTTGGTCTGGACAATGGTGCATATGTTGTTAACCGGAACGACTGGAATGATCTTCCCACTCCTTTCCTGGCTCACCTGAATGATCAACAGGGAAAGTTGGTGATCGTACATAAAGATGATCAGCGGGAGCTGTCACAAGGTGGTAAGCTCGCGGGCTGGACCGGGATTGCGGTGTTCGCAGAGAAGCCGGCCGGCTGGCGGAATGTGGAACTGAATGACTATCTGCTCCGGCAAAGAAAGGTCAATACATATTGGATTCTGTCGTTATCGCTGTTGCTGCTATCCGGCATTGCTGTGCTGATCCCGGTATTTTCAGTTGCCTCAACGTTTTTACTGTTGTCGGCTTTTGCAGGTCTTGGTCTATCGGTACTGGTTATCCAGAAAGAATCGGGGATCAGTAACGAACTGACGGAAAAACTCTGTGGCGTGCAGAGTGATGAAGGTTGTGCTGCCGTGATCGAATCCAAAGGGAGTAAGATCAGTGGGTCGTTCAGTTGGTCTGATGCCGGCATTATCTACTTTTCTGCGTATACTTTATTGCTGTTGAACGGAAGCTCACTGCTGCCCATTTTGACAGCGTCGGCGATACCCTTCCTCTTTTTTTCTGTGTATTATCAATGGAAGGTGATCAGGCGATGGTGCACACTTTGCCTGCTAACACTGGGAGTCATCGGGATACAGTTTGCGTTATTATGGCCTTCGCTTATAACAATGTCTTTCCATTCGATCACTATTTCCACCGTGGCGCTTGCCGTTGCTGTTTGTTTGATGAGTGCCATTGTATGGAGGGGAGTTATCAAGCCCTTGCTTGAAGAAAATCAAACGGTGCAGGAAGAGAAGTTCCGGTTGCAACGGTTCCGCCATAATTCCGGTATGTTTCAGGCCTTGCTCCGGCAGCAGCCGAAAGCGGAGGTTTCTGCCTGGGAAGATGATCTTCAATTAGGCAACGCTGATTCTCCCCTGCAGTTCGTTGTTGCCTGCAATCCTTACTGTGGCCCCTGCGCTAAGACGCATGAAGTATTGCACAAACTTGCCGATCGTCAACAGGTTGGTGTTACGGTTCGGTTCACTTCTAATCCTGTTGACAAAGCTGATCCGAGAACAGCTGCTGTAGCGTACCTGCTTCAACTGGCTTCCGGCAGATCTGCGGCGTTCAAAAAAGAAATGCTGCATGACTGGTACCGGGTGATGGATCTTGAACAATTTTCGATGCAGTATCCTGACGGCCGCTCCGTAGATGTAGCGCATGCTGTACAACAGCATCAGCAATGGATCGATGAGGCACGTGTGGCCGTTACGCCAACAATTTTTTTGAATGGTCATGTGTTGCCAAAGGAATATACCGCTGAAGACTTGCTGATACTGGTACGAGGAATGCATGCGGGTGTGTTATCTGCAAATGAAGTTCCGATCAACTGATCATAAATGTATTTGTTCTGCGCAAACAAAAACCGCTCGTTCCGGGAAACAAAACGGGTAATTGCCTGGTGCCTTAATCCGGGTTCATTGATCAAAATCTAAACACTACATTATGAAGAGACTTAAAGTTGCAGGCAAAAGCCTCACTAAAAGCGAACAGAAAATGATTGGTGGTGGCGTAGAAGCCGCTAATTGCTGTGCACACACAGCAAACTGGACAACATACCAGTGCGGTTATTCCAGCGCTTCAGAAGCGCAGAATGCTGCGACAACGTTTGTCCTTGAAGGCGGCGGAAGAGCCTGGTATTGCTGCAATTGTGCCAGCAGCCCAGGTTATCCCGGCGTACAACCTTAATATTGACCTCTGACGATTGATGGCGGCCGGTTTGCCGGCCGCCTCATTTAAATATTTTCTTATGAAGAGATGGCTATTGCTCTTTTCGATGGCGGGGATGTTCTGCAATGCGCAAACGGAAAAACAAGCGCCTGCAACTCCCACACTGTCCGCAACCCCGGTCATAAAAGATTCTGTTTTTTTTGAGATAGAAGAAGTGGATCCACTTCCTGCCAGCAGCGGATTTGCTGTCAGTCTTTATTACCATGACTCACTGGGTTATGGTCATCCTGCTTCCGTGCCCCGTGACGGAGCCGCCGTGTTCTTAACACGGCCTACTTTCTTTCTGCAATCAGACGAAAAACAAACGCCTTTCCTCGTCTATCCGGGAGAGAGGATCAACATACGTTATTCCAAAAATGCGGGGGTAAGCATGTCTGTAAAAGGAGACCCGCAGCGAACCAAAGAGCTCGCGTTCTTCCCGGCGCTTGTCAGGCAAACGGATAATCTATCGTATGCATTCCGGCAGATGCCTCACCTGAAGGGCCGTTCAAAAAAGGATAGTGTGTTCATTGCGGAACAGCAGATCCATGCGATTGCCCTGGAACGAATGTCACTTTTGTCCAGTAAAAAAGATAGTCTGAGCGAAGGCTTTTTACGCATTGCCGCCAACGCGATCCAAAGTGCGGCATGCTATGACTCACTTGTTCTTTACTGGAATAACCGCACCGTACTCGGTCCAACCGAACTACGCAAGAAGATTGCCGCTAAAGCAAAGGATATTAATGCGCTTGAATTTTCTCCCTATATTTTTACTACAAAACTTGCCAATGCGTATGCGGCCAGCCTGCTGAATGGTAACCCTAATTATGTCGTGTCCGACAGTGCGAGCCTTGTCAGAATGTATGCGCTTACCACGGATCATGTCAGGGGCGCAACGGCCAACTTTGTTCTGACCCGCTTATTGCTGGATGCGTATAACAAGGCGATCACTGTCACTCCAAAAGATCTTGCTGATTATTACCGTGTTTGCGGCGATGAGGAATACAAAGACATTGTCCGGAAGAAACTGACCGCAGCAGAATCGATCTCGAGTGGCAGCAGGAACGCGGACAACCTGCGTTGGAGTGATGGAAAAACCATTGAAGACCTTCAGCAAATGCTGAAGCGATACAAAGGAAAACTGCTGGTGCTTGATTTCTGGGCCAGTTGGTGCATTCCGTGCAGAGCTGAAATGCCTGCTGCATCCGTCCTGAGAAGTAAATATGCTGATAAACCTGTTGCATTTTTATATGTATCCATGGATGCAAATGCCCAGGACTGGAAGAAAGCGGCCGACCAGGAAAAGCTGCACAGCGAAGACAGCTATCTGTTTTTGAATAGTGACGACGCACCGTTTGTGAGGCAATTCGGATTGCATTCCATTCCAAGATATATGCTGATCGGTAAGGATGGGCGGATCATACTGAAAGACGCTCCAAGACCAAGTGATCCGGAACTAGTCAGGCTGATCGACCGGTATCTTTGATGATACTGCCTGTCAGTATTGCCGCGTCAAGGAAGCTTTATTCGGCGCATCAAATTCAATCTTTCGCGAGTTCTTTTTTTAAGAAGCCTGCAAGATGCTGTACGTTTCATCATCCTGACTAAGTTCGCTGTGATAAACGATCATTCCTTTTTTGCTGATCAGAAAATATTGTGGAATGTATTCAACCCCGTATAACTGGCGGAGCGATTGATCGGAGGTTCCGGTTTTCATCCGGAATTTTGCGAAATCGAGCGCCTGGGGCCAGGTCAACTGGTACTGCTGCAGCGCTTTTTGCCAGGTATTTTCCCGGGCATCAATAGACACGGAGATCATACGAAGCTCCTCCCGTCCATATTGCTTCGCAATATTCTTCAATATCGGAAAGCTTGCGATGCAGGAGCGGCAATTAGCGTCCCAAAAGCAAAGCAGTACTACTGATCCTTTGGCTTCTGAAAGCTGGAAAGGTGTTCCGTCTGAAGTTGTGATCTTGAAATCAGGCGCACGATTTTCAAGTCCAACAGCAAGCAGTTGCTGAAGTTCCAGTAGTATATAATTTCCTAATTCTGTTTGTCGCAATGACGGAGAGAACTGAAGGAAAATACGGTGAAGGCTATCGATACCCAATTTTTTTCTGGCGTAGTTGTCGGCCAACAGATGAAGATCAAATAAGTGTAAGGCGGAGTATTGGTCGGTATGCTGGCGGAAAAATAAAGTTTTCGCTTCGAGCAGTTTTCGACGCCAGGCAAGAATAATGGAATCCTGTAATTGGCGCAGGCTATCAGGTGAATGTTTTATTTTCAGAAGTGTTAACTGCTTCCAGTTCTTCGTGAGCGAGTCTGTGGCTGGTTCAATTGCTCTTTGATAACTATTGAAAGCTTTCATGGACGGCGACCATGCACTTGTGTCGATCCTGAGATCCTGTTGAATAGGATCATTGAATAGTCTAATGACATTTTGTCCAGGTCGCAGCTCAATAAATTCGCCAAAAAGTGAGTCGTTGCCTCCGTCTGTCGTCAGGAGCCCAATTCCATAGGGATCTTTGAGTAATCCCTCAATAGAGATGCTTTTATCTTTTTTTACTGCAGTCAGCACCTCGACAAATCCGGGCGTTTTAATTTTCAGTACTACCGTATCAACGGTTTTTGCGCGTTCGAAATTGACCTCGAGCACGAAAGGTTGCTGTCCTGATGTTAACAGGCAGATGCATAAGAGTATTAAAAGAGAAACGGTTTTTATCATGAATGCCTTGATATGGCCAGCTTGTAAAATAAGCCACCTTTTTGATTTTCTATTCAGCCGGCTTCTCTTTTATTTAGGTGCTAACTCTTATTATTCGCGAAAGCTTAAATGCCCAAACCGTATTGACCGTTTTTTATCATCCATTTTTATCTAAGTGAAAGTACCTACACATGATCCTTCCATGTAAATTTTCAGAAAATAGAATTGGAGCTTTCTATTCATTCATTTACTTTTCATTTACGAATACTACTGATTGCATTTGCTGATGTCTGACATGTTGTATGAACTTTCTCTGTTGTATAAATGCTCTGTTGCTACAAGGTGATAGCAAGTGATCAGTGAGCGATATCCTTTCATTCATGTTACAATTGGCTGACTCTATAAATTGAACATACCATGAGTTTTCCTTTCTATAAACAACCCGATACCATGGATTGTGGTCCCACCTGCCTGCGCATGGTGGCAAAGTTTTACAAGCGGAGTATTTCCCTTCAACACTTGCGCGATCTGTCGCAGATCGGTAAAGAAGGAGTGAATCTGCTGGGAATTGGTGAAGCCGCAGAGGCGGTGGGGTTTCGCACGCATTCGTATAAACTGACCTACCAGTCTCTCGTCAAAGATGCGAAACTGCCCGCGATCTTACACTGGAATCAAAACCATTTTGTTGTTCTGTACAAAGTGAAAGGGACCCGGCTTTATATTGCTGATCCGGCAAAAGGTCTGCTGCATTATACGGCCGAAGAATTTTGTGCCAGCTGGATCAGTGATCCTGTTAAAGATGAGCCGGAAGGTATTGCCCTGCTGCTGGAACCATCTCCATTGTTTTATGAGGCCGCCGATTCGGAAGATGAAAGTCCGGCAACCGGTACACTGAAGTTCAAAAATATTCTCGGCTATATCCTTCCATATAAGAAACTCGTCTTTCAACTATTCGTTGGATTGGGAGTGGGTAGCCTGTTACAACTCTTTCTGCCGTTCCTCACGCAGAGTATTGTTGACACGGGTGTGAATACAGCGAATATACATTTCGTATACATCGTGCTGCTTGCGCAGCTTGCTTTATTTGCCGGAAGGATGGTCATTGAATTTGTGCGGGGCTGGATCCTGCTGCATATCAGTACCCGGATCAACATCTCTATCCTGACGGATTTCCTGGTGAAGCTGATGAAGCTTCCGATGTCATATTTTGACAGCAAACACACCGGTGATATTCTGCAACGCATGAATGATCACCAGCGGATCGAAAGCTTTCTTACAGGATCTTCCCTTAGCGTATTGTTCTCGCTGGTGAACCTGGTTGTATTTTCCATTGTGCTGGCCATATTCAATACGGGAGTTTTCTTTGTGTTTGCAAGCGCGAGTATATTGTATGCCGTGTGGGTGATCCTGTTTTTGAAGAAAAGAAAGGCGCTGGATTATAAGCGGTTTGATGTAACGGCCAAAGAGCAGAGTGCGACGATCCAATTGGTGCAGGGAATGCAGGAGATCAAATTAAACGGGGCGGAGCGCCCGATGCGATGGAAATGGGAACGGCTGCAGGCGAAGATCTTCCGGCTCAATATGAAAGGGCTTTCACTGAATCAATGGCAGCAGGCAGGTGCGTTCTTTATCAACGAAGGGAAAAATATCCTGATCACTTTCTTCTCCGCGAAAGCCGTTATTGATGGCGAGATGACACTTGGGGCCATGCTTGCAATTCAATATATCATCGGGCAATTGAACAGCCCCGTCGAGCAAATGATCGGCTTTGTGCAGAGCTGGCAGAATGCGCGGATCAGCCTTGACCGGTTGAACGAAGTGCATGCAATGCCGGACGAAGAGCCGCGCGAGATCCATTTACAGAAAGAACTGCCTGCATCCTTCACCCGTCAGTTGATCGGTGGAACGAGTGATACCGGTTTGTATGATGCTTCTGCCGTGAAAGGTTTTGCCGCGCCGTCCGGAGCTTCTTTTGGCTTGCCTGTTGCAGACGCGGCACTTTCCGCCAGCGAAGCTTCTGATGGCTTCCCCCTGCCAAAGGCCCAGGTGGAAGTGGCCATTCATTTCTGGAACCTGTCGTTCACTTATCCCGGTGCCGGCAATACGCCGGTATTGCATGATATTAACTTATCTATTCCGCGGGGAAAGACCACGGCTATTGTCGGGACGAGCGGAAGTGGAAAGACGACTCTGCTTAAGCTGTTGCTGAAATTTTATCAGCCACAGAAGGGGGAGATCCGCCTGGGTGAAACACCGCTTAGTCACATCAGTCATAAGCAGTGGCGTTCTCATTGTGGGGTCGTGATGCAGGAAAGTTATATTTTCTCTGATACGATCGCGAAGAATATTGCAGTCGGTCAGGAGCGGATCGATATGGAACGTTTACAGCATGCCACTATGATGGCAAACCTCCAGGAGTTTATTGAATCCCTGCCGCTGGGTTATCAGACAAAGATCGGCCAGGAGGGAACGGGTATCAGTATGGGGCAGAAACAACGGATACTCATTGCGCGAGCAGTCTATCGTGATCCTGATTTTATTTTCTTTGATGAAGCCACCAATAGTCTTGATGCGAACAATGAAACGCTCATCGTCAAAAACCTGCAGGCGTTCTTTAAAGGCCGCACTGTGGTAGTGGTGGCGCATCGTTTAAGCACGGTGAAACATGCGGATCAGATCATCGTGCTGGATAAAGGGGTGATCGCAGAGTGTGGTACGCACCAGGAATTGACAAACCTGAGATCCGCCTACTATCAGCTTGTAAAAAATCAACTTGAACTGGGAGAGTAAGTGATAGCGAATGACCGATGGCTGAAGATGAACTATAGTTTGATGCTGATAGCGACAAATTGTGTAACCTCTCATTGGCCATTTAACAGCCTCTTTTCTGTTATAGTGCAGGAGGATGTTTTGGATGCGAAAAAATATCGAACGATCATAAGCGAATCATTAAGTAAATTTTATTTCTATGCCGTCTTTTAACAATCAATCAGAGCCGTTAACGGATGAAGTGGAGGAGCTGATCTCCTATCGTCCACACTGGATCGTGCGGAAAGGAAATGTATTTTTCCTGCTGGTGGCACTGGCTGTACTAATGGTCACGTGGCTGATCCGTTACCCGGATATTATCCGCTCCTCCGCAAGGCTCGTGGCGACTAACCCGCCCAAGCAGGTCATCGCGCGGGCGCAGGGAAAGCTGGCGAAGTTGCTTGTGCAGGATAATGATATCGCAAAGGGTGGGCAGCACCTGGCTTATATTGAGAGTACGGCAGACTATCACCAGGTAATGGCCCTGTTCCACTGGCTGAATAAAACAACGCAAGAGCTCGGTGAGGGAGAACTGACACTTGCGATGACGGAACAACTTCCATTTTTCTCCGGTCTCGGAGAATTGCAGTCGGGTTACCAGCAATTCCAGGACCAGCTGTTTGCAACGAGGCAAACCATGGCATCGGGATATTTTGTCAAGAAGCAAAAAGCATTGCAACAGGATCTGCAATATCTCGCGAACCTCCGATCCCATTCACAGCAGCAGCAGCAATTGCAAAAGGAGGACCGTTCCCTGCAGGAGCAGGAATACGATGCTTATGTGCAACTGGCGAAGGAAAAAGTGATCGCGCCATTAGAGCTGAATCAATATAAAAGCAGGTTGCTGGGCAAGGACCAGAACCTTGAACAGGTGGAAGCATTGATCACGAATAACGCGATGAGTGGTCACGCGAAGTATAAAGAATTGCTGGATCTGCAGAAGCAGGTAACCGATCAGCAGCAGCAATACCGTTCAAGTCTGCTGCAGCTGAAAAGCGAAACGGAAAAATGGATCCAGCAATATGTATTGGTTGCTCCAGACAGCGGACGTGTGCTCTTCGCCGCTTCGCTGGCAGAAAATCAACTGATCTCCAATGGAGATCCGCTCTTCTATATTCAACCGGGTACATCGGGCTATTACCTTGAACTGGTGGCGGGCCAGCGCGGTTTTGGCAAGATCAAAAAGGGGCAGCAGGTGATCGTTAAGATAGATGGATTTCCCAGCGAAGAGTTTGGCTTGCTTACTGCTACCATTAACTATGTTTCATTGATCCCAAATCGTACAGATAGTTTTGCCCTGAAAGCGTCGCTGCCCAACGGATTGCACACCAACTACGGGAAGGAGATTTTTTTCAACAATAGTTTATCTGCGCAGGCAGATATCGTCACGGATGAAAGAAGGCTGATTGAACTGTTCTTTGATCAGTTGAGGAAGATTGGGGAGAGATGAAAACCAGAGATAAAAAAGCACTGTCGTTTAGTTAAGAGATCGTCCTACACTGGCTCGATGGCCGATGACTGATGGCCGAGGCCGAGTGCCGTATTGGATGGAAGCTGTTGCTGCTAATTAGTATAGGGTATTGACACTCGCAGGTATATGTATTTTCGGCCAACGGCCATTGAATGAACTTTCGGGAAAATCCTTAACTAGACGACATTGGATAAAAAGAGGCTACCCGAACTGCCTGTTCAATATTCCCCGTGCATACATTAACTAAATGGCATTTTAATTGTTGGATCAATGTGTTGATAATGCTTTATTGAAAAGCAATTTTTTAATTGATGCAGTCCTGTTTATGTCTACAAGTAATAAAGAGCTCTTGTTAAAGGGTAATGCGGCTATTGCAAACGGTGATCATGAAGGCTTCCTGGCTCTCTGTACCGATAATACGCTATGGAACTTTCTCGGTGATCAGGTTCTCGAGGGAAAGCAAGCCGTGAGGGAGTATATGGCAGCCACCTATCTTGAGCCTCCCATCGTAACGGTAGATCACCTGATCAGTGAAGGCGATCTGCTCACGGCCGTTGGTGAGATAACACTAAAAGATAAGACGGGTAAGGCAACCCATTATTCGTATTGCGATGTCTGGCGGTTTGAGCATGGGAAGATGGCGGAATTGAAAGCGTTTGTCGTAGAGATAAAACAGTAGTTAACGAAACGTGTGATAGCTGCATTGCATCATGAACGTCTGAGTTTTTACAGTCAGCTTATTGACTCAGCTGCCTGGACAGAAAGAGCCTGAAACTGGAGGTTAAGTTTTACGCATAAAAAAATGCCTGGCATGACAGGTGCCAAGCGGCTTGCAAGTTGCACACTTCCTTTGCCATTATTACAATTACACTTTCCTGGTCGGCATTCAATGTTTTATAAGATGGATAGCGCTGCTGACCAGTAAGGATGTGGAATTTGTCATGACCCGGCCAGAAATGAATAGGGACCCAGGGGTGAAATTTTTTGCGGTGTGTTGACCAAAGCGTTCGGGGAGAGGTCTTTATACTACTCCTCTGCCGGATAACCGGTCATAGTGAACTAACTTGTTCCGATCAGGTCGCAAAAGAAGAATAGTGCAGGTTTTGTAGAAATCCGGAATGACCAGCAGGATGCAGCTCACGGACAGGTTGTTTTTTCCTGCCATTTGTATGAATAAAAAACCTGTACTATTTTGGTAGTCTCAAGCCGCTACCATGAAAAAAATATTGGCCATTTCTTCCCTGTTGTTCTCCTTGTATAGTCACGCACAGACAGACAAAGCAAGGATCGATTCGATCAAAGCATTGATGAAACGCGAACAATATCTCTCCGCGTATAAAATGATGCAGACGGTACAGTCCGATGGCCAGGAGCTGATCCCGCTTGCCGTTATGCTGGTTACCAGTCACAGCATAGGACATAATGATCTCTATGATAAATGGGGGTTTAAAGACGTGAATCCGTCAGGGCAGGAAGCGAAAGAGTCGGTTGAATTCCCGGTTGAGCGATTACTGGCTTACGGGATACAGCAATTCCCTAAAGATTGCGCGATGTATTTTTCTTCGGCGAGGTTTTACAGCTGGATGATCAACCAGGAGAAAAGGTATATGTCGCTGGAAAGCCTGCGGGAGATCCGCGATTATTTTGTCCAGAAAACACCGGCTGATTGTCATGACGAAGGTTATTACTATGTGGTCGGTTATGCGAACAGCTATCTTGGTAAGCCGGCCGAAGCGGCGCAGCAGTTGCGGCAGGCAGTGAGCCTGAATCCTCAGATGACAACAGGCTGGATAGAACTGGCCAATGCATACGTGCAGCTAAAGGATCCGGCAAAAGCCATTGAGGCTGGAAAAACTGTATGGGGAATGACAAAGGACCGCGGGCTGTTATCTCAGGCCTCGCGGATCATGGGCGAAGCATATGAGTTGCAGAACGACAATGCCAATGCCCTGTTTCGTTATTCGCAGGCAGATACACTTCACCGGGTTGAATTCTTCAACCAGTTGTCTCTGCTGAAGTTCATGGTCAAAACCAATAATACCGGTGCCCCAAATGCACTGAAAGCGTTTATTGGCGGCCAGGGCCGCGAAAGCCTGCATATGTACGCGGATGCTTATGAGGTATACAAGCAATACAATAAGCTCAGCGAGCTGGCGGTGTTCTGCGAGAAATATATGCAGGACTGGAAAGAGCGTCCTAATATTGTTGCATGTACAAGCTTTACGCTCGGAATGATCTATAAAGATACCAACCCGGCACGCGCCAAAGAGTATTTCCGGAAGGCGAAGGAGCTGGGGATTTCCGCTTCCAGATATAGTCCAACGCGAAATCATCCTTCGACGGAAAAGATGGTGGAAGAGGCGTTCAGGTTGATCAATTGAGCAGCCCAGGGAAAGCGATGCATAGGTTCCCGCGATCACGCAGGTGTTGCAATTACCATAAAGTTGACCCGGCATAGTTTCAAGATTGGTGAGGCGCAGGCAACGCAGATCTGAGCCCGATAGCGGACCACTGTTTGCGACACCAGTAATCAACCTGGCCGAAAGTGATGGCCGTTCCGTGAAGTGGGCTCTTGCCAATCCTTTTCACCGCGGCAAAGTATTTGCTTTCATTCACAAGCGGTAATTTATGCCGCAGTTTTTAATCGGTCAATCAATCAACTCAGCAATATGAAATGGATAGGAAGACGGGAAAGCGGTAACGTGGAAGACCGCCGCGGCATGTCGGGCGGCAAGGTCGCAGCAGGCGGCGGTGTGATCGGCGTACTCATTTACCTGGTGTATACATTTATGAGCGGAGGGCAGGTAGATCCTTCGCAGATGCAACGTCAGTTAGGAGGCGGTGATGCCCCTGCACAAATGTCCGCGGAAGAACAACAGGAGGATGAGCAGCGGGCAAAGTTCGTTAAAGTCGTACTGGCAGATACCGAGGATGTGTGGAATAAACTGTTCCAGCAGCAGGGACAAAACTACCAGGATCCTGTCCTGGTCTTATTCCGCGGTCAGGTAGAATCCGCTTGCGGTTATGCCAGTTCGGCGAGCGGTCCATTTTATTGCCCGGGCGACAATAAGCTGTATATCGATCTGTCTTTTTACGAAGACCTTCAACATAAACTGAATGCTCCCGGTGACTTCCCCATGGCTTACGTGGTAGCGCATGAGGTGGGGCATCATATCCAGAACCTCAACGGAACGGCGGCAAAGGTGAACCGGATGCGTCAGCAGTTAAGTGAAAAAGAATTCAATAAGTATTCGGTGATGATGGAACTGCAGGCAGATTTCCTGGCGGGTGTTTGGGCGCATCATGCGCAACAGATGAATGCCATTTTGGAACCGGGCGATATCGAAGAAGCATTGAATGCTGCGAGTGCGATCGGTGATGATAGGTTGCAGCAGCAATCGGGCGGCAGGGTAGTGCCGGATGCTTTTACGCATGGCACATCTGCGCAACGGATGTACTGGTTCAAGAAGGGGTATGAGACCGGGGATATGAGGCAGGGCGATACGTTCAATGCGCCGGATCTGCGATAAAGCAGTATACATACCTGTAATAGAACGTTTGAGCGGGTGAAGGCAGACAAGCGAGACTGGCACTGGTGGTTCTGAAGCAGATCGTCCAGAATTGCACAGCCGGCCCCTTTACGGACAGGCGGATGGTTGTTCAGGTGATCTATTCATGACTGCCGGGTTTGTAGAAAGTTTCGATCCACTCCTTCCGGTTATTGCTTGTTTGATTTAATTCATTGACCTGTTCTATGGTCGCTTTTTTCCAACCCCAGTTAATATCGTACAACCAATACTCTTTTTTGCGGGGCACTTCCGCAAGATGGATCACTCCGGGCAAACTGTCCGATGCGGGATAGCCATAGCTGGCGGTGAAATTGAGTTTTTTGATTCCGTTTGGATAGCCTTTAGGTAAGGGGACCGAGTTGGCCCGCCAGTAATTCTGTGATTCTCTGATCTGCCCCTGGAGGTCAATGTCTTTTCCCAGCAACTTGCGGTGAAAACTGGTGAGTATGATACCACTCATATCATCAGGATGAAAAATCCCCAGCGCCTTGAAATGCTTTGCTAGCTTTGAGCCTCTCCAAAGGCCCCAGTTATTGCGCATGGACATGCCGAGACCAAAATGATAGCTGACGATGAACTCGTCTTCGGTCATTTTTTTTACGGAGGTTTTCACACTGTCGACAAAGATCGTGTCCAGGTAAGCGATGGCCTCGTCCAGTGTGGTTGGCTTCGGAAGCTTTTTTGTTTGCCCGAAGGCGGTGGTGGTGAGCAGTGTTGCTATCAATAACAGGCGATATAATTTGATTACCATAGCGGGAGGTTTATATAACAGGCAGATGCAAAATTGGGGCAAAATGCACAAGGCATTGTGATGAGGCCGGAAATCGTCCCTGCCTTGTGATGACCTTTTGCGATCTCTCCGATAGAAGCGTAAATACCTCCATTCACATGAAGTACTTCCTTCTATCCCTTGCACTGCTGCTGATCGCCATCGCCTGTAAAAAATCAGGAGCGGAGCAACCCGACCAGCCACAGTCCATTGCAGCGTCTATGGCGCAGATCACGCGGGTGCAAAGCCTTGGCGCGGATGTTTATGCTCAAACCCTGGCGACCACGAGTGGCGATTCGCTGAAAGCCGTCAATGCGACTGCGCAGTTCCTGGTGGAGCAAGCCAGTGTCGACAAAGTTTATTACTGGTCAACCGGTTTGCTGGAGGTGCAATTCAAGAGTGGTCTTCGCAGTCACCTCGTGTTTGTCAACAGGGATGCGAGAGGCCAGCACCTTACGCGCGGTGGCGGTGGTGGCGATGGCTTGAACCAGTTTGCTGCAGATCAGGCATTTGTTGAAGAGATCCCCAATAAGAAAGTACTGATCCTGAATCCCTATATGGAGTCGCAATATCAAGGGGTGTACAACAAACAAAATATGTTTCCTTCGGATTTCACCGTAGACGTTTACAACAATACGGATGTCACATTCGACCGGTTGAATGTGCTGGACGACGATTACGGTTTGGTGATCCTGAACACCCATGGTCTTCCCAATGGATTTTTCCTGCGCGATGGATTGCGGCTGCCCCGTGGGCTCTGGAAGCCTGATATGACCGATGAAGAAGGAGATGCTGCGACCAAACAGGTTATCGACAGCATCGGAACCCAGATGAAAATGCCGCTCCGGCTGTTTGAAACCGGCGAACTTGAATTCAACCTGTTTGTCGACCTGGATGGATATGTGATCGCTCAAAAATGGGCGCATGTCAGCGTGACGGATAAATGGATCCGCAATTCTTCGCTGTCCTTCAATGAAACGATCCTCTATGGAAATCACTGCTGGAGCGGATACACGTATGATGGTCCTACTGAAAGAAATCTCCCCGAAGCCTGGAAGAGTAAAGGCGTTGCTGTGTATTATGGTTATGCCACGGATGAAAAATATTCCGGCCCTGTACTGAATAACTACGCCATGCGTTGGGAAGATTCACTCATCCTGCATTTACTGGACGGCGATTCGACAGGTGTTGCCCATCTTGGAAACAACAATTCACTTCTTTCGCATACCATCCAGATCGAAAAAGTACCTGTACTGGTAACAAGAGGTCTGCGCATCGGAGCCGCTCCGGTCAAACCGCTTTATTTTTCGCAATTCTTCAGTCCGCATTACAGCTATGAAAAATGTGGAGACACGCTCGTCGACCGCCGTGATGGCCAGAAATATCCCACGGCCTGCATTGGTGATCAGCGATGGATGGCGGCCAATCTCAATTGGGCCGGCGCCGGGATCTGTTATAACAGCAATGCGCAAAGCTGCGCGACCCATGGCCGGTTGTATACCATCACAGAGGTTGTGGGGAACCAGCGTTCCGCGACCAATCCAAGCGGCGTAAAAGGGATCTGTCCCGAGGGATGGCATGTTCCTTCGCTGGCTGAATACGAGCAGCTGGTGAAAACGGTTGGTGGTGCGGAAAAGGCAAAGACAGCGCTGCGTTCGAGAACCGGCTGGCCAACACCAAATCAGAATACGGATGCGTTTGGATTTAAGCTGATGCCATCAGGAATGGCCGTGACCGGGCCGAATGGAACGTTGTACCAGTACCAGGGCCAGGGTGGCTATTTTTGGACGACTACAAAAAGCAGCCAGGGAGCATTGGATTATGGCATCAATGGTTACAGCCCGAATCTCGGGCCGGTGGCGTTTGGTCCTGCCGCAGATGTGGATTATAGGTTTTCTTGCCGGTGTGTGAAGGATAAGTAAGGAAATGTTGGAAAACACGCATGGCGTGATCGACTGGAGTTACATTATAAGAACAAAGCCCTTCGTTATGAAGGGCTTTGTTCTTATCGATTCTTTTTCTGTTGACCAGGAGCAAACGGCTTTGCCGATTTAGAACCCGCCGCTTTCTTTTGATGACCGGGCGGGCTGCTGAAACCACGCGGGTGCGTGCTGCAGGAGGCGAGTATCAATGTAGCAAAAGCAAGTACGGCGTACTGACGGATCGTTTTCATATAAGTCGTTTAGATATACTAACTGCTCATTGCAAAACCAATGCCCGGTTTAACGTTAGCTGGCCTGGTCAGCCTGGTCTTCCGGTAAAGAGACATGTACTAATGGAAGGTCTTTAAGAGCTGCGCACGGATCTTTCCTCGTGGATTTACCCTCTATTCTTGAGGCAGATCAATGTTGTGAAATGAAAGTTCACTGCTAACCAATGGATATTTATCCGGGCCGGGTATTTTTTACAGGTCTGGCACAATTTTGTCTCCCACCTGTTCAAAATTCCGACAAATGAAACCACTACTGTACCTGCTGGCAAGCGGCATTGTATTGACCAGCGTTCTATCCTGCGACAAAGATGAAAAGACCACCGACCTCCGGATCAGTTTAACTGATAATCCTTATAACGCTACCGAAGTGAATGTTGATATTGAGCAGGTCCGTGTAAAGTTCAGTGATGATGGCAATGACGAAGAAGGCTGGAGAAACCTGGACACGCGTGCGGGGATCTATAACCTGCTGGATTTCCAGGACGGCATCGATACGCTGATCGCCAGTGCGATTGTTCCAACACAACCGCTGAAAGAGATCAGGTTTGTGCTGGGTAGTGATAACAGCATCAGGATCGATAATGTGCTTTATCCATTGACGATCCCGAGTGGCAGCAGCAGCGGACTCAAGATCAAGATCAATAAGCCGCTTAGGGAAGGGATCGATTCAATTCTGATCGATTTTGATGCAGCCCTTTCTATTGTGCAGGAAGGGAATGGTGATTATAAATTAAAGCCGGTGCTGAAGATAAAATAATATCGATATAGTGAAGCGAAATCAAACGGGAAAAGCCTTTCATTGCGAAAGGCTTTTCCCGTTTATTGTATTACCGGGCGACCGATCGTTTATTGACATACCTCTTTTAAATGCGGACAACACATAAAGAATGTTTAATGCCCGGAGTGAAAATTCCTGTTGGTAAATGATGAGCGAAAAGACAGCTTAAAATGGCGGCGATACTTTCTGCAACTTAACTACTGATCGCCAAAGAAAGGCAGTTGAATAGCAAGCTCAGGTTCACACTTCACCTGCAGCACCGCAAAAAATAGCGATTTCCAGGTAACCTAAGCTGATATTTTTTGTACTTTATCGTTTCAATTTAACAGCAGGTTGATCGCGGATCAGCCTGCTTTCCCCATAAACCGCACCAGGTTATGAAAGTAATTGCAATCGCTGTCCTGTTTTGTGCGATTTTCATCAGCTGCGATCGGCGCCTGACAAGGCGGATTGAGCAAGATGAAAAGATGACGATGACGGCCAGTATCTATGCCGATCCTGACCTTTTTGCAAAGAATGCAAACTGGGACGGACCCATCGACATGAATTTTGTATACCGGAACCTCTTTGGTCTCGAGGAGAATACAATCGCGGTAGACAGTGCCGGCCGGTTTGATCTGTACATTACAAGTCCGTCTGTTGTCTGGAGTACCGGCATCAATATGCCATTGCTGGTAAAGCCTGGTGATGAATTAAAAGCCTCGATGAACGAAAATGGGGATGTTTACTTTTCATCAATGACCAGCGCTGCACGCTCAAAAGAACTCGTGAGCTGGCAAATACTCATGGACCTGTTCAATACCAACTTGTGGCAATACCGCTCTGAAAGTAATTTGCGTTTGTCGGATGATCTGCAAAGCAGCAACTACGAACAAATTGCTAAAGCGAGAATGGAAAAGTTTTTAACGAGATCCGCAGCAGCTATTGATTCCGTTCTGCCTGCCAGCGCTGCGACGGCTGACCTCCGGAAATCTGCCCTGATGTATGCTCATGCAAAATTTTCTGCTGCATGGCTTGATTACTACTGGTCCAACCGGAAAGCGGTTGACAAGCCGTCCCTGGTCAAACAGCTGACCTCGCTCACTTCTTTAGCCGGTGAGATACGGACAACAAATGATCTTATGTATTACAATGACTTTCTTTCGGAACTACTGGCTCATATCGTCAGTATCAAAGGAAGTTACATACGCGTGGTTGACAGAGATGCGTTCGATACATTTATGCTTTCTTCAAAAACTTATTTTCAAGGTATCACCAGGGATTTTCTTGTCACGAGAACGCTGTACTCAGCGTTGCGCGCCAAGATCATCAGTTATCCTGAATTTGTGTCGACCTGTGAAAGCGATATATCCGACAGGCATTACAAGCAACTCTGCCACTATCTCGGAAAGAAAATAAATAGCAATGAGATGATCGCGGCATTGACAGCCGGAAATTCTTTTGTGCCATTTGACAGCAAGCAGGAGCTGTCTGGCCAGGAATTGTTCACTCCATTCAAAGGCCGGTTAGTCTTTGTTGATTTCTGGGCAAGCTGGTGTATTCCCTGCCGGAAGGAAATGCCGCAATTGAGAATGCTGAAACGGCAGTATTCAGACAGGAACATCGGCTTCGTCTCCATTTCGCTGGACAATAGTATTCCGGATTGGGAGAAGGCAAGTAAAGCGGAGCAACTTGATAACGCTGCAAACCTTCTTTTAAAAGCGAGCAATGACACCACATACAATTTCATGGGGTATACTATCAAAGAGATCCCGCGTTATATGATCATTGATCAGAACGGGTTGGTGGTGAATGCAGATGCTCCGGGACCAAAAGATCCTGCATTAAGGTCTTTGCTGGAAAAGTATCTGAAGGGTTTTTAAGCGGGCACTGATGGTGCTGATGGATGTTGAGACCGTTGCGACATAAATGAAAGTGTTGATGAGCGTTCATGAGCGGGAACCTTATGGATCTGCAGAATTGTTTTCAGAATTTGTCCTTATTTCCGCTCGTATTTAACGATCCATGCGGAACAGAGGAAGGTTCAGCAATGATTGTGCTCCATCTGCTTTATTGCCTGCTACTACTTCCACATATAGCCGGTATCGTTCCGGCTCTTCTGGAATATTTAGATTGATTGTGGTTCCACTGCCTATTGTCTCCATGTATATCGCTTCACCGTTCAGACCAGTTTTTACCAAATGCCATTCGAAGCGGAGACGGCTTTCCATCGTATCCGGGAAGCGCCAGCCCTCGCCCGTGTTCACCAGTGCGGAGTAGGTAACGACGCGGTTGCTGAAGAGTGGCACTGCCGGCCGGAGGATCTTTACCGAGGGTAGTTTGATAGAAGAAGTGGTTGTTCCCCATTCCGCCTGTAATAGATCATAAACTGGTTTGCGACGCCCCCAATGATCGATCACGCCATCAAAGGTGATGCAGTCCCGGGTCTGCTGATCCTGGAATTCTTTTATAAATGCAGGCATTTCAGGCAGGTTCTTTAGCAGAGCGATGTGTTGCGGAAAAATTTCGCTGACGAAGACAGGTGTCTGATCGATCTGACTGAGCTGTGCGATCCCTGTTGTGTCCTTTCCCATCACTATACCGTACGCATCCACCGCAGGAAGTTTGGTGCGTAACATTGCGATCGTTGCACGCAGGTGAACAGACAAGTCAACATCGATCGTTACGGGCCTTGTACTGTCTATTGTTTTTATGTCTGTTACTAATTCATTCAACCATTGCAAAAAATATTCCTGCTGGTAGATCGCCACGGGTTTAAGTTGGGGCGGTAATAGCCATTGTCCCGTGTTGCCGATCGACCACGCCATAATATTCCGCTGATCCTTGAGTGAACGAACTGTGGCGATGATCTGTCGTCCGGCGTCAACCAGGATCTCCCTGTCGTTTTTATTTCGCTTGAGGGTCGGAATCCAGAAAGCATACATCATGTTCATACCAGTCTGTGAGGCGACCTTCAGCACATTCTGGTCGTATATGCCGGGGCCGTAACGACGGATCGTGGTGATGCCCATGGATCGCATCTCCTGCATATCATGCGTTACATTTCTGCGGGTGAGATCATGATAATTGCGGTACCAGGTTTTCGCTGTGTGATAATTCATGCCGCGGATCAGGGAAGGCAGTTTCCTGATCGGAAAAGCGGTTGCCGCCTTTCTTTCCGGAAGATCCGTCCAGAAGGTAAGGTCCCTGCTGATATCAACCCGGGGATATTGTTTCAGTAAAGAAAGTACACTGTCGGGTGATTTGATTTGCCAGTCGAGCGATGTTACAGCATTTTGCTGCGGTACATTCTGATCATGATGGCTATTGAAAAATACAGCGGCGCGTATGTCAGGGAACTGCTCACTGATCTTTTTAAAGGCTGAGCTGAACCATTGGGTCTGCTGTTCTTTTCCGGCAAGCGATCCCATTTCTGCCACCATCACCGGTAATCCTGAACGGAAGATCCCGTGCTGATGAAAAGGTCTGTACAGGTCTTCGAATGAATCGCTCGTTCCTCTTAAAGCGCCATAATCCAACATCGTTACACCAAGCCAGTCGACGTATTGTTTTCCCGGAAAATATGCTTCGATATTTGCTGCTTTCCAGGGACTCCAGACCCAGGCCACATTGTTGACACCTTTCTGAAGAAAGTATTCGTAAATGTATTTCCAGCCGGCTTTAAATTCGTCGGGAGTATTGCCGCCGGATGGAGACCATGGATAGGCGGGGTTATCCGGTTCATGTGCCAGGCGGATGAAGATGGGTTTATTCAACTTGATGATCTGCCGGGCAAAACGGTCCAGGTAGTGATCGAAATCGCCCTTGAGCAAGCGCCGGAACACCTGCTGCTCCTTACCGGATCTGGCAGTTGTTGTGTCTGAGTTGAACAAGCTTGTCCATGGTTCCCAGGTGATCATCGGCAGGGAGTAGTTTTCGTAGATATTACGGATGATGCTATCTGGCAGCAGGCATTGCGGTGCGTCTCCCCAGGGGATATACAGGGAGATAATACTGAAGCGTGTTTCAGCTGTTGACTCGTATGCTGAAACCTCCTTCATTGACACCAATCCCGCTGTATTGCCGGGTTGAAATACGCCGGTCAAGAAGGGATGTGGTTGTTGAATCGTTTTATCCTGACCAGCTGGTGGCCGGGCATCTTCTTTCAACAGGTACCAGGCGGTGAATACACTAAGCGCGATCAATAATAGTCCCAGCTTTCGCAAACCCGTATAGATAAACGCATGTCTGAGTATCCAGAACTTTCGTTTTAACAGAAGCGGGATCGTCAATGATCTGTTGATCCATTCATAGCGGTCGCGTAGTTTGACTTCATCCGTAGCGCTGCTAATGCCAATGACCGTTAGCAGAATGATGCAGTTGACGGCTGCGATGCCCGCCATGGCGATGGAGTAGGGATTCCAGTCATAGCGCAGACCGAGTACGATGGCGAGCAAAGAGACGAGGATCACTACGAGGTTCGGTAAGTTGAGCCACCAGGGATCAGGATGCGTGTTATCCTTGGGTGTTGGTATGTAGGGAACTTTTTTTCGGAGGATGGTATAAAGGAAGCCAATGATGTAGATCCACCAGGTGCCGATCTGTAATAGTCCACCGATCAAATGAAAGCCACGCTCCTTTTCTTCCATCACCCATCGCTGCACATAATGCCGGATCAGTATCATCGACGCGATCATCGGCATGCCGAGCAATAAAAAATCCAGAATATCCATCCGCAAAGGGATTAGCCCGGTGCTCAATGACATTATGGGGATCAAAAAATTGATCAGCACGATGAATCCGGAGAGATAATAAAGTGGTATGGTGGCGTAATGGATGCGCTGCCGCCAGGTGAGTTTTGGGAATAGCCGGATAAAGCTGGTGAAGAAAATTTCGAAGGTACCCCTGGACCATTTCAATTGTTGTGCGTAATAGGCGGAGAGCGATGCAGGCACCAACCCTCTCGCCAGTATCGCGGGTACATACACCGAGGTCCATCCTTTCGCGTGTAGCTGCAACGCGGTATGCATATCCTCGGCTAAACCGGCCGCGTGTCCTCCAATCGAATCGAGTGCGGCTCTTCTGAATGTGCAATTCGCGCCGATGGCCTGCACGGTACCATAGCTGTTCATCGTCATCATGATCGGCCCATAGAACTGGAACGTTTGCTGGGCGGCGCCTTTGGCGATGAAGTTTTCACCAAGGTTGTAATATGCCTGTACGATCTGCACATAGCCGATTTTCGGATCATTGAAGTGTGCGATGACCGGATCGAGGAAATCAGGTTGAGGAATGTGATCGGGATCCAGGATCACGCAGAGTTCGCCACTGGCGAATTGAAGGGCATTGTTGATGTTGCCGGCTTTTGCGTTGGTATGTACTTCACGCGTGATGTGGCGGACGTTCAGGCGAAGGCAGACATCTTTCAGATATGGATCGTCTGCTTCATCACAGAGATAGGTGGTATGCGGATACGTTATTTGTTGAATAGCTTCCAGCGTGGCAACGACCATTGCGTATGGTTCGCCTGCGCAGAAGGTAGTGAATATATCGACGGTGAAATCTTTGCCGGCGGCTGGTTCTGGCGGGACCGCAATGGAAAAGTAGTGATACCATTCGTGCAGGATCTTCAGAAAGTTAACGCACATTGCCACCATAAGGATCCAGTAAAAGGGCGCATGGCCAATCTGCGCGCGATCAAACAGGCTGTACAGCAGGAAGAACATGCTGCACACGCCGATCCCGATCATCAACCGGAGTGTGATCAGGGCTGCTTTGGAAGGGTTTGATACGGTCGTGCTGCTGTTCTTCATTTTTCGACGACATAAAAAGGAGTATTGGCGGTGGAGAAATACCCTTTGTTATCGAATACGGTTACGAAAATACGATACGGACCCTCTTGCTTTGGTGCCCGGAACAGCCATTTATTAGTGGCATCCGCAGATCGTTGTGCATTGATCGTTGCCGGTTTGTTCAAGTTTAGTTCACTGGGATCTTTGCGTACCCAGTCTTCCGCAAGGATCTCCCAGGATACGGTGGTGGAATCGGGTTGCTGTGATTCATCCATCAACAGTTCGGCTGTGTAACTGCCATCTGACTGCAGCAAGATATTATTCTGCGCGCCTTTGCCATTGAGCAGCATATATTTCACGGATGGTGCATGGTGAGTTGGGGTGGTACCTGTCCAGATCTGTTGCAGGACGTTCACTGTTTCGGAAGCTTTGCCATCTTCGGAAAACAAACTGTACCAGGTATGCGTGGACTCCTGTTTTTGTCCCCAGAAAAAACAGCAGGCCCCTAAAAACCTTGGGCTATTTACGGGCAGCATAGCGGAGCGCTCGAGATATTGTTGGGCTTTGTTGGTGGAGGTGGTTTCAATGGGTGCACCCCAGACCGTATATTCAGCTTCCCAGGGGCCGTTGGTTCCCCATTCGGAAATAAGGAATGGACCGTTCCAGCACCAGGTGAGTTCGCTCAGTGTCCGATCTATTTGAGAGAGTTTTCCGAAGGTGTTGAGGGTGATGAGATCGAGGTCCGGGACCTTCATTTTTATATTGAGAATGTTGCGGCGATCTACATTGATGATCGCGGTGGATACGGGGTGATCCGGATCTTCCTGGTGGATCATATCGAGCAGTTCATTATACACCTTATAAAAACGGCGGAAGTGATAGCTGTAGGGGAAGTCGACTTCATTGCCGAGCGACCACATGAGCAGGGCCGGATGAGAGCGGTATTTCCTGATCACGTCCCGATAGGCATTGAATTGTGCGGTGACGAGCGAGGTGTTGTCATAAAAGGAATGCGTGAAACTGAAGGGAAGTGAGAGGCCCGCGATGACAGCAATGTTGTTAGCGGCGGCGTCATCGAGGATCTGTTGCAGGTGAGTGGTATCCCAGGTGCGGAGGGTGTTGCCGCCGGCCTGGCTCAGGCGTGCGAGATGTCCGGTGCCGGCAGCGCCTTTTATGAAGAACGGATGACCGTTGCGGTAAAGGGTAAATTTTTTGCCATTGCGAAGAATGAATACTTTTTTTGGCTGCATGGTGGTAGCGGTTCCGTCCCTTCTGATGATGAAAAGGAATACAACTGATACGATTGTCAAACCGGTAAATAGTGCGAGCAGGATACGCAGCAGTTTTGACATGGTGTTGAATAGGTTGAGAGATGAGTAAATTAGTGTATTTGAAGGGGGATAGCAAAAAACAGTTTACCGAATTTGCATTAGTTAACAGGAGCATTAATTTCCTGACCTGGTTGCAAAAGCCAGTACGAAGTATTTGTCTTTCAACCGTGGAAGGAGCTTGCTGCTAATTCATCAGAATTTATTTCCGGACACTTCGCTCATAACTGCTGAACTGCCATTTATATGTTTCTAAAATCGCTGTCTGTAGCCGCCTTCGCCATTGACTGTCTGCGGATCAATGGCTATTTTTGCGTCAGATTTTGAAGCGGCTGCTTCAGGCGTTTGCATGGATCAATTGATCGGGATGTATTTTGCGTTCGTATTTGCCTGTCATCATTGACCTGATGGCATTTTTTTGAACAGCTGTGCCATAGTTGCGGAGTCCAGGCAATCCATCTCCACGAGCTTTAAGGATGCAACCATCTTTGTGGTGGTTGTTTTATAGTGCAGGAAGTGTGGCGTCTTTAGATGTGCTTCATAAGCTGCTTTGTCGGCGTAAATCTCGAGTATGCGGATCTTCGTCGGGTGTTCCGCTTCTGCCATGGGAAAGATGGCGACGACGCCGGGTTCTTTAGCGATAGCCGCGGCAGCTTCTTCCTGCAAGATTTTTTTGTATTCAGTGAGGTATTGCGGGATGATCTCGAGCTCGGCAATGCGGATCATTCTGGTGGAGGCCGCGGGCTGTTGCGCATTGATGACCTGCAGGATAAGTAAGTTGGTGAGAAGGATGAGTAAAAAGCGGGACATGTTTTTCATGTGTTTGGGGATTAAGTTTGGTAAAGGTAGTGAGGAATATACGTTCGACCTGTTTTTCCAGAGCATATGAGCTTTCATGTAAGCGGCCCATACGGGCTCAATCGCACGTTGCCTGTTGATAAGCACACGCCGCCCATGTTCATTTTGCAAGCCGGTAATGATCTGGTGGATACTATTCAACATTCGCTGCGTTATTATATTGCGCTGAAGAAAGCTAATGTTCCGACAGAATATCATATTTACGATGAAGGCGGACATGCGTTCGGCTGCATAAAACAGCAATGAACATCCCCAATTTTAATGAGCTTCTTATTGCGGACTGGCCGGTGCTGGTTGGGCGATGGCTTAGGGCGATTGGGATGACGGCTGTTTGAAAACGGTGAGAATCGAACAACGAAAGTTAAAACGATCAGTGGAATCATTGTGCCCTGGTTATTGTATCGCAGCGAACGTAGCGACCCGCTGTGTTCGTTGCGATACAACTACGCAAGATCTTAACGACATTGGCTCTCACTGCTTCGGTATAAGCCCCTGCGCCCGAAACAGGTTATCCGTTGCCTGCTCAATCTTTGCTTTGAGTCGCGGATTATATGCCGGGTGATGCTGTAAGAATTGCTCTACCACTTTCCATGCTTCCGGAGTTTGATAGGCACCGAAAATGGCACTGAGCCAGTCCTGCGGAAAAAAGATATCGCCCTTGCGTTGGATCTCTTCCAGTACTTCCAGGCTTTTGGGCAAATACTTCGCTGCTGTGTGTTGACGCAATGGATGATGCAGGTATCCGAGAGCGGTGGCGGTCCAGGATTCTTTGGCTTCATTGGGATGATTCACGAGGTAAGTCAGCATACTATCCCGGCGGGCTGGTTCCGAGGATAAGGCCGGCATCAAAAAGCTGAGCCGCGCTTTTTTGTCTTCATCCTGCAGGCGTTCACGTTGCCGGATCAGTACAGAAGTTGCTGTATCATTTTTCAAGGCGATCGCCAATGCCAATGAAATGTAATCGTCCTCTGCGAGGCGCAATCCTGAAGGTGGTTGTTGTGTTTGCCAGATCTCGTACAAGCGCCCTAACGCGCTTTGGGTTACTCCTATCTGTTGATACGCTCTGAAGAGTACCTTCTTGCTACCGGGGTTAGTTTGTGCCTGCATGGCCGTCCACAGCGCCTCTTCCAGTTGCGGAGCGATGGCAGTACGCTTGTCCGGCGCGGTAAAGTTCCAGTACAGGTTTCCGAGGTAACTGGTCAGTAATCTCAGGTTAGTTTCTTCTTTTTCCAACGGCAATCCTTCTGCCAGTAAGTTGATGAATTCAGATGGAGACATAGCTCTTCCTGCCAGCACATTTTCATAGAGGTTGATGGCTGCCGCTGCGCGGCTTACGGGACTTGTCAGCTGCCATAGTTTTTGCCGTCCCTGGCTATCGACCGGGAAAAGTCCGTAGCCCATTCCATCGGCATTGAAGAGAATCCAGTTTG
The DNA here is from genome assembly GCF_022012415.1 of Terrimonas ginsenosidimutans. GTDB lineage: Bacteria > Bacteroidota > Bacteroidia > Chitinophagales > Chitinophagaceae > Terrimonas_A > Terrimonas_A ginsenosidimutans. Next base: position 93,470 of record NZ_JAKLTR010000001.1, on the reverse strand, counting down.
GTTTCTCCAGTCCTGTTAGCTCCTGGATTTGCAGGCTTGCCTTATTCATGTTTACCTGCACGGTGTGAAGGCTGTCCGCATACACCAGTGTTAAGGTTACGATCTGCGGCCAGATGCGCGCCGATCCTCTTTCCGGGTGTTGCGTCATTGCCAGTTCCGCTATTTTGTTGCCGTTGTATTTGATGGTATAGTCGAAGACCGGGCGGCCCGGCTCGTTGACCCATACCCTGTTCCAGTCATACAGGTCTTCTTTTGAATATTTAGCGAGTATCTTTATCAGTTCATTCCATGTTGCATTGCCATTCGCATAAGTCTTCAAATATTCGCGTATGCCTTTTTGAAAATTGTTCTTACCCATCCGCGCTTCCAACTGGCGCATCATGATCGGTGCTTTGTGATAGATGATGCTTCCGTACATGCTGCCGGCTTCCTGCAGATTTTCCAGTTGCTGACGAATAGGATTGGCTCCTGATGTGCGATCCACACCATAAGCAGCCGGATAATGATCCTGCACAAATTTGAGCTGAAAGGCTTCGGTGCCTAATCGTTGCTCCACCACTTTATCGGCCATGAAGTTGGCAAACACTTCTTTCATCCAGACGTCATTGAACCACTGCATCGTTACGAGATCACCAAACCACATGTGGGCTGTTTCATGTGCGATGAGTGTTTGACGGGACAGCAGTTGGTCTTTGGTTGGTTCTTTTAGAAATAAGCTGGATGCTTTATAGAGTACGGCACCCGGGTGTTCCATGCCGCCATACTGGAAATCAGGGATGGCTGCAAAGCCGATCTTTTGAAAAGGATAAAGGATGGCTGTCCATTCTTCGAGGAATCTGAGGGCGGATGTATGCGCCTGGAAGATGGAATCGATATTGGTTCCCGGGTCAGTTTCGCGGTATAATAATTCTGCGACAGATTTTCCTGTTTGTTGCGCTGCGCGATTAAATTTACCCGCGGTGAAGGAGAACAGATAGGTTGGTAATAAATCTGATTCTTTAAAGCGAAAGGTTGTTTGTGTGCCGCTTTGATTGCTATCGATCAATGCACCGTTCCCAAGTCCTCTCCAACCGGTTGGCACAGTCAGTGTCAGGGAAAATTTTGCTTTCAGGTCTGGCTGGTCGAAACAAGGGAATACTGTCCGCGCGCGATCCGGTACCAGCAGCGCGTAGAGATAATCGTTATTCCGGTTGAGTGCGGCATCTCCGGCGATGAAGGAGATCTCAATAGTGTTATTACCTTTTTTTAGCTGTGCTGCGGGAATGATAATATGTTCCTGCTGTGAGCGTGGTGTAAACTGTTTACCATTGACGGACAGGGACCGGATTTTCTCAGCGGATTGTTTGAAGTCGAGCTGTAGTGGTTTATTATTGGACTTCAGCGTAAAACGGATGGTTTCGTCTGCGAGAATATTCTCCTTTTTTACGGCGGGTATATTGAAATGAAGTTGGTACCCGATGGCGGAAATTTCCGCGCGGCGGTAGATGGCTAATTCACTGGAAACACCGGTGGTGATCTGCTGGGAAAATGCGGAGGTAGCTGTGGTGATGAACGTGATGAAGCCAATCAGGTATTTTCGCATGCGAGTGAGTTTGTCTGCAATATTACTGAATACCGGGATGGTTGACAGCTTGCAACAACTACTCTTTTTGTTCTTTGATGTTGCTGACTTCGCAGCTCATCACTTCATAGGTAATGTCTTTCTGGATCGTCTGCTCTTTTCCATCCTGGTCTGTAAAGGAAGCTACAACCGGTATCTTGTATTTTCCTGCGATTGAAGGAGCGGTGAACCTGGCTTTATACGTACCCGTTTCATTCAGCGAGAGTTCCTTTCCATTCATTTTTACCTGTTGTAATCCTCTATACCTGATCTCTCCCAATGCTAATTCAATAGTTAATTGCCCATTCGGTTTGAGTACCTGATGGCTTTGCGCGATCATTGGACTAACAAACGTACAGATCAATGCCACACGGTGGGTGCCTTGCAACATGATAACAGCACTTTTGAGTGCCAGCTCCCGGATGTTCAATTGAAATCGGCTAAGTATCAAGATGGCTTCTGATGGAGAGATGGATTCAAACAACAGCTTGTTGATAGACTCTCCCTTTATGATCCGCTGATCGAAGTGTTCAGCAAAGAGGGGTGGCATGCTGTCTACTTGATTGATGAAATCAGGATTGTTCAGCAAAATAGTATTACGAAAGGAGAAGAATAAGTCGGGCAAACCGGCTGTTTGCTGGAGGATCTTTTCGCTGACGTTGTGGCTATTCCGTTCCTGCCATAATTGATCTTTGATCTTTTCTATTCTGCTCACGAGATCGTTTGCCTGATCATCCACAGCCAGAGCCTTTGGCTCCACTACATTTGCCTTGGGGGCAGTCAGTGGATCGGCCTTCTTTTCCTGTAAGGCAAGAAGTACGTTTTCGGTGGACTGTTTGGCAGAAGTGATCGATTGGAGAAGCCCGTCATTGGCGATCGTTAATACATTATCTGATGAAGGATTGTTATTCTTGCAGGCAAACAAGCATGGCAGTATTAACAATGTGCCGCCTATTTTTTTCCAACTCATAATTTGGTCGATGGTTTGCGTTTCTTTATTTTTTATCAAACACTTCGTACATAAGATCCTTCGAAATGGTTTGCGGCTTACCATATGGATCAACATAGTCGATCCTGACCGGTACTTTATATTTGCCGGCGTTGCCTGGGGCGATCAACGGAAATCTTACAAGACCATCTTCCGTCAGTTGGCAAAGCTTTCCATTGATCGTGATCTTTGGTGATGCTGCTATGCTGAAGGCTCCGATGCCGGCGGTGATCTCCAGTTTTTGCCCGGGCAGAACGATGTTAGCGCTTTGTCCGATGATGGCAGTGTAATAGTCAAACCTGAGTCCGCAGCAAGAAACGTTCTCACCGCAGAAACTAATGATGCCGTCACCTGTCTGCATAATAGCATAACGGAGCTGTACTAGTAGTATCGGTACTTGAGAGGAGGTGGCGGTTCTGAGCAATCGCAATTGCGTGATAAGATCAGCTTGTTTACTCCGAACTGTATCAAGCCCATCAAACCGATCGGCGAAGTATTGTTTGATCTGCTCATGGAGTCCGAGCACCGTATCCCGATAAGTGTGGATACGATGCCGCAAAGAGTCATGTAATGATGCCGCCTTTTTTGCATTGTTTGTTTGCTCCTCTTTCAGATTCAGGATAGAAGCCGATAGCTCGTTGGTAAGCCGTTCGACTTTCCTGGCAATGGGCAGCCAGTATTCTGCTTTCACCTGAGTACAGGGATCCGCAGCTTTCTCTTCGAGACGATTCACTTCGTATTCCATCTTGTAGGCTGAAGTCAGGGTTGATTGTGCAATTGTTTGATCAAGTGAAGCCAGGAATGCCTGTTCCTGCGCCTGATCCTTGCAAGAAGATAGGCTGATTATTGTGCACACGAATGCGATCGGAACGGCGCGCCGGGTATATCGCAGCTGCATGGTGGTGATGGTTTGAAAGGTAGAACGATTGGGAGAAGGGTGTATTGTGATTGTGAATGAGTGGAATTGTTAAAGTGGAGAAAGTCTTATGGCAAGACGAATCAACGCCCCCGCCAGATCTCTTCTTCAAGCTACCGTGTACTAATAAGTATTGACTAGCGTATAAAAAACGCGGCGGGCGCCGCGATACGCAGCGGACGCGGCGAAGACAGCTCTGCAAAAGTTTGTATTCGCCGTGCTCTCCGCGTATCGCCGCGCCCGCTGCGTTTCTCTACGCCAATCAGTAAACACACACCGCTAACTAAACTACATAAGATTGTTTTCCGCCTTTTTTAGTAAATTGAAAATGGCCGGTTTATCTTCCGGACAACCTCATGCAAGTAACCATTCAAAAACCTCATCCTGCGCTACAGTCATTATGTCTCCAACATTCTGACGGTGGATGCCGTATCACCGCCTGGATTGAATGAAGTTGTTACGCCTTATCCGCCTTCGCCTTTTCAATCGCTGCTTTTTTATTGTAATGATCCGGTTTCTATAGGTCATCCTGATTCGGAGCTCTTCGAAAAGCAGCGACTGATCGTATTCAATGGGCCGCAACTCTCGCGGGTGAATGTGAAAGTGCACGGTCAGCTGCGATCGATCCGTGTCGATTTTCTTCCCGGCGCTCTTCACCGGATACTGCGTATCCCGATGCAGGAGATGTTGAACGGCGGGTTTGAATTCGTTTATCGGCGGACAGGGCCGGGAGAGTTTGCATATCTATGTAGATGCATATGAGATTTACAAGGAATATGGGAAGCTTGCTGAACTGGAACAGTTTTGTGAGAAGACAATGAAGGATTGGCCGGACCGGCAGCGGTTGCAGGCGAGTGCGAACTTTACGTTGGGGTTGATCCGGAAGGAGAAGGATATGAATAAAGCGAAGGAACATTTTAAAAAGGCGAAGGAGTTGGGCGTTACGGCGGAGATGTATAAAGTAACCAGGAATCATCCGGGAACGGAGAAGATAGTGGTGGATGCGTTTAAGCTGATTGGGTAGGTTGGGGTTATAGCTATTCTCTGGATTTGAGGGCTATCATTTAATGATTATCATTTGTCTCATGGATCGGGTTTAATAGCTTTCGGGAGAATTTGATTTTCTGCGAGGTTACCCTGTTCCGTGTTTTGCGACAGGTAACGGCAGCGATGTTTGTTGCCCGGATGTCTATTGGCGATCTTTTTAACCCTTGCAGCAACGTCCCTGTTTGCCGCAATATTCTTCCCGCTAACCTTCGCTAACCCCTGGCGATTAAATGCGTGTTACTTTAGTAGCCTAAAACTACCGGTATGCACAAAAAAGCGTTCCTTTTACTTCAAATTGCATTTGTCGCGGTCATTTGCTGGCGATGTGGTTCAGGAGAGTCAAAAACAGGTGATCAGAACGGAAAAACGGTGATTACCATTCTGGCTGAAAATAGCGCCTCCATCCAGGCGATGGCCGCTTTGAAACAGCAATACGAGGCGGAGCATCCGGATATTACCCTTGAGTTTAAGCCAAATACATTTGATGACGCTTTTACGAAGTCCAATCAGGACCTTGCTAATAAAACAGGGTTGTATGACATTATTATGCAGTATAATTTCTCGCTGTCTTCATTTGTGAGAAATAATTATGTGTATACTATTGATGAGTTGGCGAAATACGTTCCGGCAGACTCTTTAACGTTTGAAAAAGACCTTTATATCAATAACTGGAAAGAAGTAGGGTATTATTATAAAGATGATAAAGACACGTCCAAAGGCGTTGTCAAGGTAGCGTATCCTTTTTCAGCGCATTCGATGCTGCTGATGTATAACAAAAAAATGTTTGAAGATCCTGCCAACAAGGCGGCTTATCGCAAGCAATTCAACCGCGATCTGGAACCGCCTGCTGACTGGAATGAGCTGCGTGACATTGCGCAATTTTTTACCAGCGACAGTAAGGGGACAAAAGGCATTTGCGTCGGTGGAGCTGCAGGAGGTTTTCTTTATTATGACTTCATGAATTTCGTGTATGGAATGAACGGTGAAGTTCTGGATAAAAAGATCGGATGGGAAGGAGATAAGAATACAAAAGTGGTATTTGACAGTCCTGCCAGCGTTGCAGCGATGAAGCTCTATACTTCATTAAAACCATACAATGCGGGCAACTTTACAAGTATTGATCAATACGAGCCGATCAGGTTGATGAAAGAAGACAAAACGGCGATGGCAATTGTTTGGAGCGACCTGATCTATCCTGCCATCAAAACCGAAACCGGTTTTGATCCGCGCTTTGGTTTTGCATCCATTCCGGGTAACAAGGCCATTTTTGTCGGCGGAGCTTATTTCATTAGCCGCTATACCAAACATCCCAAAGAAGTGTTTGAATATATTACATGGCTTATGCAGGATCGGACACAGGTGCTGCTTGCGGAAAAAGGCATATGCCCTTCATCTCAAAAGACGTATGAGCATCCCGCTGTAAAATCACTGCCTTACGCAGCCGCATTGCAGAGCTCTATTCAGAAAGGAGGCGTCATTCTTGAAGCTGGTCCTGACGCTAATATGATCAGCGAAGTGATCACGACATATGTTCAGAAAGCATGGGAAGGGAGTCTGAGTCCGGAGGAAGCTGTCAGGCAGGCGCAGAAACAAATCGAAGCAAAGAGAAAGGAGATCTTCACCGCTCTTAACAATCAATAGAAGATGCAGCGTCAAGCATTTTTCAATAACCTGGTACGTATAAGCCTGTTCCTGGTAGTGGCTTTTTATGTTGTATACCAGTTGCCGGTGATAAGTTCGGTTCAGCTGAATGCCGGTCTGATTGACAGACTGTTCGCTCAGGAAGACGATCTGCGTCAGCCAGTTCTGCAAAGCATTGTCTTTGCGCTTTTCCAGGCGTTGCTATTAGTGGGAGGAGGATTGATTTTCTCATCGCTGCTTTCCCGGGTAAAACTTTTCTCGAGGACCGGCGCGTGGTTGAGTTTATTATTGGTACCGTTTTTATTGGGTAATGTAGCCACCGCATTTATCTGGAAGCTGCTTACGATTGACACTCATTGGCCTTTTCTTAATGCAACAAACAAGTTTATCACTCTTGGCGTGGTACAGTACTGGCAATTCGGCACCTTGTACATTTATTTGTTTTGGCTGAACCTGCAGTCAGTTCCGCCAGCGAAAGTTGCCTATATCCGTGCCAGCCGTTTATCAATGGCGGAGCGGTTTCGGGATCTTGTTCTTCCGGCACATCAAAATCCTTCTTTGCTGCTTTTTGTGATTGCGTTTATTTTTTCATTTTATGAAGATGCGAAGCTTCAGCTTATTTTTAAGGCCTCACGGGGTTCCGGTACGGAAATGGTCAATCAATGGTTATATCGCACCTATCAGTCAGATTCGCTTTTGAGTAACCAATATGCGTTCTCCCGGATCGCGGCGTCAGGCCTGGCGGTATTCTTTATTCTTCTAAGCACAGTGGTGGTGTTATTGTTTTTGAAACGTTGGGCTTACAAGCGGATGATCCGTTCACGTGTGGCATTACCCGCCAGCGAAAGCGGAGGAAAAATGGTAACCGGTTTTGTTGTTGGCACCCTGCTTTCATTTGTGTTGATCCCGCTGTTGCTGATGCTTTACAGACAGTTCAGTACGGTGAGATACAATGACTGGGAAACACTGCTCAAGCCGCTGGGGCTCACTTTTACAGCGGCCTTGCTGACAACAGTACTGGCAGTTTTGTTCAGTTGTGCCAACCGCCTGGTGCTGAAAAATACACTGGCTGGTTTTAATCGTCGTTCTATCGGGTTTTTGATGCTGCTATTTGCACTGCTGATGATCCCTCCGTTGATCATACTGCTTCTTGGTTTCAACTGGATGCAGCATATTCACTACAGTTCCGGCCCGGTCGTGGACATAGCCTGGGTTGCAGGTCAAACATTGCTATGCTTTCCGTTGATCTGCGGATTCCTGGTGATCTCTCATTTCAGGGTTGCCAATAAGCAGATAGATTTTTTGAATGCACACCGGCTGAACGGATGGGAAAAGTTCAGGACGCTCTTCTGGTTGCCATTCCGGGCAGATTACCTGCTGGCGTTTATCATGGCATATGCAGCAATTTGGAATGAAGCGGTGATCAATAACGTGCTCTCCGATATCATTCCCTCGTTCATTACAGAATTAAATAAAACCGTTACCGGCAAAAGTATCGACTATGGTAGGGCCATGAGTTACCTGCTTATTTCGTTATTACTTGCAGCTTCCGGCTTGTTCTTATGGAATAGCATCCTGGCAAGGGCGGGCCGGAAAAATAAAAGATATGCAACAGATACACTTTGATAAGGTTTCGTTTCGCTATGGAGCGGCGCCGTTGATCTTTGATCAGCTAACCGTGAACTTTGCAAAAAAAGAGGCGGACAAAGGTCATGTCATCGGATTAATGGGCGCCAGCGCGAGTGGGAAGAGTTCGCTCTTAAATATGATCCATGGATCATTGAAGCCTCTCACAGGTTCTATCCATCTTAACCCGCAGCGACCTGTTATCTCTTATTTGCCACAGGAGGTAGTGTTGTTTGACCATCTCGATGCCCTGGAGAATGCACGCTATTTCTCTCATATCAGGTTCTATAAATCCCGTTTCAACGAGTCGCTGTTCCAGGCATTGGTGCAGGCGCTCCATATGGAGGATGTATTTCGGCGTTCACGCAATGTATCGGAGCTCAGCGGAGGTCAGCGTCAGCGAATTGGTCTCCTGCGTGCGCTGTCCATATCGCCGGATATCCTGTTGCTCGATGAACCAACCAATGGTCTTGATGCTGACGTTAAATTCCAGTTTCTTGTAGAACTCAAGCGGATCATCTCAAGCCTGAGCCTGTTGACCATCTACACGAGTCATCTCCGCCAGGAAATGGAGCTGATTGCAGACGAAGTTGCGTATTGTTATCGCCCGGCATCAGATTCAGCGACCGCAATTTTTCAGGACTCGATAGCAGGATTTATCAATCGTCCACCCGTGGTAGAGGCCGCCAGGATCGTCAGCTTTCCGGCGCCAAACATTATCAGGTGTTGCAATGGAAATGGCAATTTGGTTGCAGGCTGGCAACCGGGACTTCCTGCATTTTACCTGTTCGTACAACCCGGCAATATAGGTTTTTCCGATACTGATGGATTCGGGTACACAGTGCTTGCTCAAAACTCAATACATACATTTCTTCAGATCGGTGAGCAGGAACAGGTAGCGATTCCAACAGCACAAATGGCTTCTGCCGGAAGAAAGATCTACTTCCATGGTTCTGTAACCCGATACTCGCCGCAACAACTGCTTGATGGCGCCATTCAACTGGAATATGGCAGGATCCTGTCATCGTAAAACGTACTTATGAATGCAAGTGAAAAAAGTCTCGACCCTGAAAACTGGGAAGAGCTGGAATCTTTGGGTCATCGAATGATCACTGACCTTTTTAACCAGCTCCGCCATGTCCGCAATCAGCCTGTCTGGCAGTCTATACCGGCAAAGCAGAAAGAAAAATGGAAGGACTCTTTACCTGATCTGCCCGGGAACCTGTGTGCAGTGTATGAACAGCTGCAGGAAAGCCTGATACCGTATCCAACCGGTAATGGTCACCCAAGATTCTTTGCATGGGCTGATGGCGCAGGAAACCCGGTAGCGATGTTAGCAGCTCTGCTGGCTGCTGGTATGAATCCGAATGTGTGTGCGGGAGAGCAATCGGCATTGTACCTGGAGCAGCAAGTGATCAGTTGGATGAAAGAGTATCTGTGTTTTCCCGCCGGCGCGAGCGGAGTATTGGTCAGCAGTGGCTCCATGGCCAATCTTACCGCTTTGCTGGTCGCACGGAACAATTACTCAAAAGTGATCCGGCAAAATGGATTAAGCACACTTGACGGACAGTTGGTGCTATACACGTCTGTTGAGACGCACAGCTGTATCGACAAGGCTGCTGACATCATGGGGCTCGGACGCAATGCCGTTCGGCGCATTGAAGTGAATGATAAATTTCAGATCGATTTAAGGAAGCTGGAGAGCCGGATAAAAAAAGACAGGGCGGAAGGCTTTATTCCGTTCTGCATTGTGGCGACTGTCGGAACAGTCAATACCGGAGCGGTAGATCCTCTGCGGGAACTTGCCAGCCTCTGTCAACAGGAGCAGTTGTGGCTCCATATTGATGGCGCCTATGGTGCCTGGGCCGCTGCTGAAGACGGACCTGTCAAACAAGAAGACATCTCACTGGCAGACAGCCTTTCTTTCGATATGCACAAATGGATACATATCCCTTTTGCTGTGGGCTGTACGCTGATAAAAAACCGGTTATTGCATCGCGAAACTTTTGAAGTGCAGGCAGATTACCTGGTCAGGCATGAGCGGGGGCTATTTTCCGGTCCGGATATGATTGCTGATTACGGGATCGATATGTCCAGGGGGTTTAAGTCGCTGGAAATCTGGATGACGATCAAAACCTACGGAATCAGCCAGCTCAGGCAGCTGATAAGGCAGAACATGGAGCAGGCGATCTATGCTGCTGCTTTAATTATAAATGAGCCGGCACTGGAATTAATGGCTCCCGTTACGCTGAATGTGGTTTGCTTCCGGTTTATTGCCGATCCGGATAAAACAAATGCCATAAACCGGGAAATCCTGATGCGGTTGCAGGAAGACGGCACTGCTTCGCTTTCGTATGCCATGCTGAACGGTTCCTATTGTCTGAGAGCCATGGTGATGAATCATCGCACCCAGAGAACCGATCTTGATATCCTGATAAAAGAGGTGCTGAAAATCGGATCAGCCCTGGTTGCCGTGTAAGGTTAAATAACGCAGAACGGCGGCTGAAAATTATCATTTTTTGAGAAAATATTGGTAATTTTTTGAATTCAACCCATTCCAAAGCCACCGTATGCGACAACTAACATTACATGAGAAACAAACCCACTCAACTGAATTGGAAGAATACATTTCACATCTGGCTAACACGGTTCCCGTGTTTCAGGAAGGAAAAGTGGAGATAAGACATGCATGCTATATCATTCCCGGCGACACTGGTTATATCTATTATGATTATCCTTACAAGCCGGTGGCAGACGTCTTTAACCGGGACTTAAACAATAACAAGCTACCACTTCATCATGTATCTGAAGAAACACTAAGGTCCTTTAAGGCATTTATTGCGAAGAACCAGGAAGATTATCCTTTTATCTATTATAAATATGATTACCGTCAGGCGGACTCGATGTATGCATTGGTGGATATGCAGACAAACCTTTCGTTTGATAATGATAGCAGGAAACATATCTGCGATTATTTAGCCGTGGTTCATCAGGCCTGTCACCTGGATTCGCCCGAATCTCATCTCGCCGTTGTTATGGAAGAAAAAGAGAAGTCCAACAACTCATATTACCGCATTCAAACTACCTATATGCCGCTCCACATCGCCGGCTCTAATGACACCAGCCTCGCCTGTACGTTCCTGATTCCCGAAGGAAAATCGCTTCTCACCAGGGCTGAATTAAAGCAGATTCTTTACCTGATCGGATGCTACTTTACCAGCCCCGTTCTGACGAAATTGTATGATGAGCGAAGAACATCAGAAATGCTGGTGTACCAGCACAACCTGAAAAATTTGCATTTAGTAGAGTCTCTCGCGGCCTTTCAATTGCTGATTGATAAAGTGGAAAACCCGCAGGACCGTGAGATTTATAAAATGGAGAAGAACAAGCTGAACGCCTTCAGGATCTTTTCTGACGTACTATTGAAAATCGAGCATCTCAAGGCAGGGCATTCGGATGACAGCATCAGCCCTTTTCTTTCGAGGGGTCTCGTGGCGACGCTTCATTTCTTTAATGAAGAAATGAATTATTTCAAAGTAAAGCCAGTGGTGGCGGTATCGAAAGATATCTCGCGGCTTGATCGCATTAAGCTGGGTCTGGCGCTGTATGACCGTGCCAGCATTTTGTGGAACTTGTATAAAAACAGTTGCCAGGCTGCAAGCAAAGAAGTTGACTCTACTGTAACAATTGAGGTTATTGAATCAGATCAGCGTGTGGGTGTCGTGTTCACAAACCGGGGTTTGATGCGGGAAGATTTTATTGCTTTTTGCAGAAAGGAAGCTTCGTATCCTAAAAAGCCAAACATGAATGATATTTACAGGTACGGCGGATTGCAAATCGTCCGTGATAAATGTGATGATCATCATTGGGACCTGCTCGTCGATTGTATTGCCGGTGATGATGGATTTAAAACAAAAATTACAATCATTTTTTGACAAATGAATATACTGATACTGGACGATGAATTGGATACAATGTCGTTGTTTCTGCAACGTCTGCGAGGATTTGCTGATAATGTAATCGCTTTTGGCTCGATCGAAGCCGCACAACAGTATATCGACAAGCATTTCATGTTAATTGACCTCTTCCTGATAGATGAAACGCTTGACGCAGCATCAGACGGGCCTTTCGAAAGAAGTGGCTCGCTGTTCGGTAAAAGTATTGCTGAGAAATATCCTTATATTCCACTGATCCTGTATACAGGCACTTCTTACAACTTAATGCTGGCAAAAGAGATCTGGGCAAAATATGGCTTTTCCTATATCGTTGATAAAGGGCATTTTAGTGAAGACATCAAGGGGCACCTGGATGAGTTTTCCCGATTTGTCAATATTAATCAGCAGTGGAAGTATCGTGAAGAGCGTCGTGAAGAAGCACTGCTTCGTTATTTTACAAAGCGTACGCCGGAGGAGCGGCGCAAATTTAAAGAAGAGGCAGAGAAATATGCGCCTGACTGGAGGCAGTTCCAGATTAAATGTGATGATGTCGAATTTTCACTGGCAAACCTTTTGAAAAGTCCGATCATAGAACAAGACGCCACCGAAAGAATTGATGAATATCTGAGACGTACCAGGAGAAAATATGCTTTCACGGGCGACTGGTGCGGAACAACAATAGAGACAAAGCTTGAGAAATATCTGGATCTGCCGGCGCGTCAATATAAAAAAGAATGCGAGCAATTGAACCAGGATGCGTTTCAGTATCTGATCAATGTTTTAGTACTCAAGTTCAAGACAGAAGAGCTCGGGGAGGCATGTCCACCTCTCGAATTAAATGATACGAATAAGAAAATAAAGGTCACCAATAGTTGCGAAAGTGAGGTCGAGGGCTGGATGAATTTCAAGCATAAACTGGTTGGAAGGCGGGTTGCTTTTGCGTTTGACGAATTAACAAGCCTTGATAAAACGGATTATTTTGAGAAAGGGGATCTCTATTTACTACTTCGCGACGGTCACACAAGAGATAAGAAGACATGGAACAAAAAAACAGCGCCTGTCTTTTCGACCCAACTAGGTATGATGAGCAGTAAGTCGACGGGACGGTTCATCAAAGAAAGCGATGTGGATTTTTATATTCTGCACGAAGAGGAGTTGTGGATCCAGCAATTTGCACGACCAGCCAAAGATATTGCTGAGTTTCTTTACCATTTTGAGCTGCCGCCTAAACTGATTGCCTATCAGGCGGACGTGTCAGATCTGTCGAAGTTTAAGTTTGCTATTCTTGATCTCAAAAAGAAAATAAAACCTGATGAGTATCAGCTATTGAGAAGGTCAATCGAGTTGGGCTCCTCTGCTTATGTTGCCGAAGCGTCTCATCTGCTAACCCACTGGTTATAACCAGTACTTTTTATAATAACCTTCCCTAACCATCTTTGACCACCGCTGACCCCTACATACCCTCGTAGGCCAGGTAGGGTATTTCGCGACCGTACTTTTATTCTCGTAAACCGGATTGCTAATAATCAATGCACAGTTTATGAGAAAACTAGTTCACTCCTTTTTTTACGGCAGCACAACTCTCTTATTGTTGACCGGAGGATTTGATCCCCAGATTGCACGGCAGTTGCCCCGACACTACCGGATCCGTATGGCAGGCATGGGTTTTTCCATCATCGTCAGCGCGATCCTCGCGTTCTTCAGCGGATTGCACACGGCACTCGCAATGAGCGGGAGCATGGCAGTGGGTATTGCCTTTGCCAGTCTGTGGGCCCTGCTGATCGGCTTTCTGGAGTTCCAGATCATCGTGTATATGGGTAAGCAGAACAGCCGCTGGGTTGCAATAATGAGGATACTGGCTTCATTCGTGTTCGCTGCGCTGATATCGACTCCATTAATCCTGGAAGCCTGCCGCGGACCTATTGCTCAGTGGTTGAATGACCAGAAAAACAGCAAACTCAAAGAGATCGAAGCACGGTACGAATCAAAGATCGATCAGGAAGTACGGAAGCCTCTCCTCGCATCACAGGAAGAGTTGAATGAAAAGCAAAAATCCTACCTGGAAGAAGTGGATGGAACGGGCGGTTCGGGTTTCCGCGGTATAGGTCCATGGACCATCATGAAAAAAGCCGCATATGATTCCGCCAGATCAAGGGCAGACCGGCTTGAGCTCACGCTCGCAGTACATAAAGAAAAGCTCGATTCCGCCTACAGAGCAGAACGGGCTGAAGCCGAGGAGAATTTCGCTACCGATGAGCTGGCGCAGATCCGTGCACTGTATGAGCTTATGGATGATCCTGCTGTCTTTGTTCGCTGGGTACTGTTATTTCTTGGAATCGTACTGCTCGAAACAATGCCACTTGTACTGAAGCTTTCGAACAGATCGCTATTTGATGATTATGAGAAACTGGTAAAGCTTGCCGCTGCCGCTGTAGTAATTACCTATAATCACGAGATAGGGGTCGCGACCCAACAAACCAATCTTGAGAACGATGTACACACTATTAACAACCTGACCAGTACGGCTGATGGCGCGCTGACAGCTTCATCCGGGATTGTAGATGAGGAGCTGAGAAAATTAAGAAACGATGCTGTACGTGGAACGGTAAAAAAAGCGGTAAACAAAGTTGTTGAAGGACCAGAAGTGACCACTGTAGAGGGACAGCCGATTCTTGATCCCGAAAAGGTAACAGAAACAACCGATCCGAAGGGTTCCATTCTTTCAACGTACAAAATGGTGATCGGAGAGAACATTGCAGAACATCCCTTTCGCATAGATGCAGGCATGGCCGCTAAAGCAGCCAGAATTTGCGCCGGTGCGAAAACTGAACGGGAGATTGTTCATTGCCTGTACACTTACCTGCAAGCAAACTACCCTTACGATAAAGATCATGACAAGGTGAAAAAGTACCGCATTGCAGAAGAAGTGGAGCGAGACAAAACAGGTGTATGCGGAGAGATAAGTGCACTGTTTATCGCACTGAGCCGCTACCTCGGATTGCGCGCCAGCTATGTATATGTGCAAACGGACAATACAGGGCAGCATGTCAATCACGCCTGTGTGCAGGTTCAGTATGCAGATGGTAGTACGCAGCTGGTGGATATCAGCTACAATACAGAAAACATCCATCATATCCATTTTGAAGTGTTGGCGGATGAAGAGGTCAGCCGCAGATTTTCTGCATGGAGAAGAGCATCTTAGTAACTAACTCTTAAAAAATGAAATCATGAAAAAAACTATTTCCTCAAAAAGATCTGACGTATCGCTGGGCGATATCGCGCCAGCCTTTGTTACTACTTTCATTGCTATTGTGCAATGGGTAGGTTGGACACCGATCGGTGGCGGTCTGCTGGGACAGATCGTATCAATGAGCGCAGGACTGAGCTTTGGGATCTCCATCGCGCTTTTCGCCGGCTCATTGTACCTGCTGTACACGAACGATTCATTAATTCGTTTAGGAGATCGTTTGAGCTTCCACTATTTTAAGGATAAGCCTGCACTCTACTGGCTACCCGGAAAAAAGAACCTGTGCGTGGTTGGCCCGAGAGTCGTGTTACTGATTGTTTGCGCGTTGCTGTTTCTGCGCATACTTACGACAGGCTATTCTCAGGGAACAGGGCTTATTTCACTGCTTTACTTTCTGCTGCTGCTCGTCATTGCAGGAGGGCTGATCAAAATTCCCGCATTGCAAATCCCAAAAGTGACCGATGGCGTAGAGATCTATAGTCCGTTTGAAGTGTACGGCTTTTTTGACGTCTCCCGGATTTTGTGCTACACCCAAAACACCCAGACCGGTAACTGGACAAAAAAGCAGGGTGCAGTTATCATAGACGGAGAGCCTGTCGTATTCTTTGAACCCCTTAAGTCACTGTCGATGACGGGTCAGATCCCTATGAACAATGCGGCTTTCGATGCAACGATCAATATCAATCTCTTGCCGGTAGTATCCAACTTCCCTGCGGAGTTGAGGTCAGATGATCTTGATCGATTAATGACATGGTCAAATGCAGCAGCTAAAGACCGGGCAGTAATGGTAAACATCGCTGCCGCGCAGCTGTCACCCCTGTTTGAAAAACAGATCAAATTGCTGTTCGGTATTTCAGAGAATAATCAGCTATTGTTTGACAACCTTGCGGCTATCATCAAGCAGAATGCGATCAAGGCCTGGGACGCTGTGAGCTCACTGAATGCGGGTCTTATTGGCCGTGCACTGGAAGATAGGATTTCCGCCGCGATGCTGGGAAATTCGTATCGTATCGGGTCTCATGTTGTGACCTCATCTGTTGCAGTTGAAGCTGTGTCTTTGAAAGGATATTTCCGCGATCTGAATGAAACCATCCGTTCTATCAGCAGTACCAATCATGCATCCGGAAATGCTATGAGAGCAGGGTTGGTTGACAAGCTTAGTGATATGCTGTTGACATATTGCCCTAACTACAGTCCTGAACAGATCGTACAGGAGGTGCAAAAACTCATCTCACCTGCACCGCCGGTTGATACAAGGATTATAGAAGAGCCATCGAGTCCGATAGTGATCACCGGTTCTGGCAGGCTCATTGACACCGCCGATACGCAGCAACTTGAGCAAAAAGCAAAAGACATGGAGCAGGTGGGGGATTGGCTGGAGCGGCAAACGGATCTGGAAGAACGGCTCGCTACGGGTGCGGTTTGGTTTGATATCTATTTTCAGTTGACGGAAAAAAGATTGATCGAACACCTTCGCCCGGGAATGGATACGAACGAATTGGCGCGGGGCATGGCCGAAGTATTGAAGGTGGAAACAGCAGATCTTCTTGACCCGCAAAGTCGGTTGTACCGCGACAGGCAGTACCAGATTTCCATTTTCAAAAACCTTTAAACCGTTATTATGAGCACTCATACGGGAAGCAGCGTTCAGACCCCCGCTAAATTTGCGAATGCGGACCAGGTCTGGGTCTATGAGATCACGAGCATTGCTGAACATTCTTCGACCATTTCAGCGGAAGAACTGCAGGCATTCTCACAATTGCAAAACCAGTGCCTTCGCACTATTGCCGGTTGGCTGAATAACATTTCGGAATACAGCTTCGAGCTACGGTTGATGAATAGTCCTGTGACACGTAGCGTGCAGGTATTTCTGCTTGTCTTTCTCAGGTTCAGGAACAAAGCAGTTAGTCATTCTGCCGACTCAATGATCTATCGTTTACATCTTGAGCAATTATTTCCCGAAGGATATTGTTTTCGCGAAGTAAGTGCTTCCCGGATCGAAGCGATCCTGCAACCTATTGGCATGCATACCTGCTACAGCATTCGCAGAAAGCCAGGAACCCTGCCTGCGGGCAGGTTTAATTTTCAATATGGTAAAGTGCCATTTCTGGCACCACTGACCACTACTCAGTCAGAAAAGCAACCTTTCAATGACCGGATAGCTCCATCGCTTTGTATACCGGCGATCTATGAGCTGCAGCCAGCAACTATTGACTGGTATATGGTATTCACGCAGCTGAGCAGTACGCAGGACCAGGTGCATATTCGTATCAGCCTTCGCACAGAGGAAGTTTCCGCATTTGAGCGAATGCTTGGCTACCATTACTATCAGTTGCTGCTGGATAGTTGCCAGGCGCAGGGAATACGCTCCTTAACAGAACAGCAGTTTTTAAAAGGATTGGAGAAATACCGGCATGCTTCTTTTTTGTATGCGATCAACATCCAGGTGGCTGCAAGCCATGCGTCTGCTGCGGCGGGCGTGGCACATTCTCTCGGTGCGGGATTGATCGGATCCGACCATCATTTCCTGGAGGTGTTGGGCACCGTCGTTCCAACAGGAACAACCATACAGGAAGTTTGGCGACAGGGATCCCTGTTTTTTGAGACCTTCCCAAATTCAGTCTGCGGCCGTCCGCACGGGTATGGGGAGTTTTTGGATAAATCACTCTATGTTTATTCGGAAGCGGAACTCAGCAACTTTTTCTCACTACCCGTAGCAGATAAGCGTGGTATGCCTGGTATGAATACGCGTCGCGATAACCCTTTCCAGGTTCCCGTTATAAGCAGGCAGACCCCGAAAGCGATCATCCCAGGCTATATGAAAGGGAGGGCTTCAGGTGTGGAAAAAGGAGAAAGTCTCCGCTCTGCGCATGCGTCACATCTGTACAGGATCAGCAGCGAGGATCTTGTTCGCCATACACTGATCGTTGGAGTGCCGGGTTCAGGAAAAACAAATACAACATTGCAATTGGTCCGTCAAATAATGGAGCATGGAATTCCTTTTCTGATGATTGAGCCGGTGAAGGGAGAGTATTATCAACAGTTAGCGACCTGGGAAATACCCGGTGCAAAAAAGATTCATCGATTTCAACTACGTACGCCACGCGATGGGGTAAAGAAGATTGATAAAAGTTTCCTGCGTTTTAATCCTCTTATTCCGGTGCCGGGCATTACGGTGTCTGAACATATCGGGTTGATCAAATCAGCCCTGATGGCAGCCGCACCTATGGAAGGTGTGATGCCAATGATCTTTAATGATTTTCTTACCCAGTTCTATATAGAGCTTTGCGGAGATGAAGCGCTGCTGTATGACCCGACGTTTATACTGCCCGCGGTAGGAGCATCCGGGATGGCGACCTCTGTTTCCTCATTCGGACCTTTCGCAGAAAAGTTTTTTAAAGATGCGTCCCGGTTTACCGCTGCCAAAAGTAACAGTGAGGTGGAAGCTTCCATTCGCAGGCGCATCATAGCATTTACCTCTGGTAAGCTTGCGCAAATATTTGCGCCTGAATCTGCTGAAAATGATGCGGCGTTATTGGAACGAAACACAGATATCATCCTGAACGAGCCATGTTGCATTGACCTGGAAAGTACAGGTGATGATGGTGATAAAGCCCTGATCATGGCCTTCTTGCTCAATTTCCTGTATGAATCAAGAAAGATGCGGAAATCTCATGATCCGGATAATCAGCTTCATATCACATTTGTAGAAGAAGCGCACAGGCTGTTAAAAACAGGAGGAGAATCAAGAGGCAGCGAAACTCCTGGTGCGGCAGCTAAAAGCACCGAGTTGTTTACTAACCTATTGGCGGAAGCAAGGGCCAAAGCAGAGGGTATCGTGATCATTGAGCAATCTCCCGGCAAACTGCCGTCTGATGCTATTAAGTTCACGAACCTGAAGATAATGCACCGGCTTAGCGACACTGACGACAGGGAATATCTTGGCAAGGCTATGTCCCTGCAGCCAGGGCAAATCGAATTCGCTGCGGTTCTCCAATGCGGAGAAGCCATTGTGTTTGATGATCAACTGAACAAACCCGTGCTCGTTCAAATGAACCGATTTCAACACCATTCAAAATAAAAAATTATGCAACAATCAAATGACAATAGCAAAGATGTAAGCAAAGACCCGGATAGCCTATATTCTATGTGGGACAAGGGCGGCTATGATGAGAAAGACCTGAAATACTGGATCGGTAATACCGATAGGTCTGACCTGGAATTTTACAAACAGTCAAAAGAGGCCGAACAAATAAAGGAAAAGCTTGATAGTGCCGCTACTGCAGACAGTCTGCTCGATGCGGTTGAAACAACTTTAAAAGGCAGTCGTGAAAAGAGTGATCAGCAGGATGCGGTGTCTGAGTACATCGATCGTACAACCCCTTCTCACGATTATTGGGAAGAGGTAAAGCGGGGTGGAATAAAAGAGGAAGAAGTCCGACCAGAAGAAGGCTTGGAAGAATCGGCGGAAATCAAAGATGAGGACCCTGATCAACCGGAGGTTAAGGAGCCGGTGGCTGAAATTACTGATGAGCATAATGAAGTGGAAGAAACTTCAGACGTTGATGATGATATGGACGGTATTGAAGTGGTGAGTGAAGAGATGGAACAGGAGATGGAAGAAGATGATGATGAGGTGTGCTTATAGATCAGGTGTTTGCCGGCGTAGCGGGCGATCATTTTTCATGGCACTGTCGATGAAAAATGATCGCCACCGATTTTATCCTTAGAGTTGCGGGGATTCTTGCGAATTCTTTGATGAATCCATTTTCATGTGCGGGTATCTCCATCATCAAAAGTATCCGGTGCTCCAGCCGCCGGTGCCAGCTTTCTGATAATTGTTGAGCATTACTACATTGAGGATACCGGACCGGGTGGTGCATTACTGGCTTAGCGAACGAATATATCCGCTACAAAAGCTTCGCGATTTGTCTTGGCCAGGGTTACCGCCGTGCCGTTTTTCCAGTATTTCACATCCTGCCCACTACTGCCGGCGATATAGACATTTTCACCTACGACATGAATGGCATCTGCTTTTGTGCTTCCCGGCAGGCGGATCATCTGGCCATTTTTCCAGTAGAAGCCGCCGCCTTCGGGTGTAGTTATTTCCCAGCCGGAAATGTACACATCATTATTGCTGACGAAAATATCTGAGCAGGAAGCGTCAAGTCCATTTGATTCCAACGTATGGGAGATTCCGTTTTTCCAGTATTTCGGAATACGTTTGTTATTGACCACTTCAGATCCGCAGACGTATACGTCTTTTCCTGCCAGGAATACCTTGGCAGCGAAGGACGTGTTTTGTCCGTCTGTGAGATCAGCAGGAACGCCGTTTTTCCAGAGGGTTGCGACAATTGCCCTCCCATTTGGAACGGATCCCGTTACGTATACATCTGTTCCGGATACAACAATGCTGGAAGCTGTTCCATTCCCAAGACTTATTTTCTGTCCATTTTTCCAATAGCAGGCCTCCCTGTTTATTCCTCGTTCTTCTCCGGAGACATAGACATCATTTCCTGAAACAAAAATATCACTGGCGGACGATCCGTTCGGATTGTTGCTGAGCAAGATGGCCTGTCCATTCTTCCAGTAAAGTGCTATTCCGTTGGAGGTCCAGGCAGTCCCGGCCACGTATGTGTCATTCCCACTCACAAAAACGCCATAAGGGTTGGAGTTGCTTGGTTGTAACCAGACAGGGTTATTTTCCGATACCCAGACTCTTGGTTCTCGCAAGGCACCGTTCTCAAAGCCAACAATGAATACATCTTCTGCACTGGTTTTTTGAGATTGGGTGGCTGACAGCCCGCGAACGCCGTTTTTCACGCCTTCTACTTTTACATAATAAAGGGTGTTCCGGCTAAGGCCGTCCAGCTGTTCTGTATTCGCCGTTACGGATTTTGGCGAATAGCCATTGGCGAGCTGTGTAAAACCGGCATCCGTTGCGATATACAGATTATAGCTGCTAGCCCCTTCTACTTTGTCCCAGGCGACAGTAAAGCCAATGGTTCTTGGGGTGTGGACCAGCAGGTTGACCGGTGCGGCAATGGTTACCGGGGGTGGTACCGGATTGGGATTGGATGAGTCGTCATCATCTTTATCACAGGCACTCCAGGCGAAACAGGAAATGGAGAAAAGTATGATCAGGTAAAAAGCGCGTGCTTTAGTAAACGTTTGCATGTTGGTTCTTGAATTTCGAAGGTGGCTTAACAGGGCCGAAAGTACCTCATCTGTTTGACAAGGGTAGTTGTGCCGGACTGAAATATTTCCAATCCGGGCACGTATATTTTCGATCGGTTTTGTTTTTCCTGTTTAAATGAGCTAGCGGATCGTAAAGTTCCGCGGCGTAGGTATGCCGCGGCGGGTTTAAAGATTCGTTTCTACAATGTATATTCGCCACGAAGTTCAAATTTACCACCATCATGAAACCTTATCCATGTGCTCGCTTTGAACGGCTTTCGCTTTTTGCGTTGCTGTCCGTTGCCTTGTTTTTTGTCGCATGTAAGAAAGATCCTGCGGATCCGGACGGCGGCGGCGGCAATCAGGAGCCTCCGGCGTATACCCCGATTCCTCAAGCACATCCCCTTTCCACTCGCCTGGTGGTCCATCCTGTTCATATCAGTCAGGCGGCCGACCCTTATAACGTGATGTACAGTGGTCAGTATATACCCTACGTTAGTGATTACGGCTCTTTTGGCATGCCGGCAGCGGCGTCTGTTGATCAATATCGCACGTTAATAAAAGTGTCTAATCCCACGCGGTCTGCCGGCTATGATGCCGTTAAAGTATTTACGACGCTGGAAGGGCTTAAAAACTATGTCACTGTAAAAGTTGATCCGCTGGTATCTGCAGGTTCGGGATACTATAACAGCGCCACTACGTTACCGCTTCCGGGAAATGGCCAGTTGGTTTTACCGGCTAAAGCTTTTTCAACGCCCCGTAACGCGGGCACTTATTCGATCAATACGTCCTATTCTTCACCATTTCTTGCTGAATATGCATTGAAGCTGCCTTGCTACCCGATGGCCGACGTAGAAAAAAAACGCTGGTATCTCAACGCGTATGGTCTTTACAACATAATTCCGAAAGCTAACAATATTGATGACTATACTGTTTTCTTTAATGCAGATGCCGCTATTATTTTACGTGCGCCGATCCCAGCTGGTGTTCAGCAGCGGCCAGATAGCATTCCCGTCTGGAATCTGAACGAGCTTTCGGCCTGGCAACAGAACGGCTACGCCAGAAGAAACGGAGACTTCTACGAAAAGAGGATCACAAAAAAGGGCTATTGGTATTTTGCGGTTCCGACGGATGGCGTTTATGTAACGCTTCGACTGCGTTCCAGCGCGGATAATGGTGTTGCAAATATTCGCTATGTAGTAAAAAGTGAGGGAGCTGAGATCGCCGAGGGAAGAACCAACTCAGCGGGGGATGCGCTGGTATTTGTGCCAGTAAACAGGCAGCTTACATTTGATTGTATCGGTGACAGGTATGACATGAGAGTGAAGGACTATCCGCTTGGCAGCTTTACTGCTGCGGGTGAAAAGACGATCGCGCTAACCGACCGGCCGGATTTTCTCACGCTGAATGGAACAGTCCTTGATTGCAATGGTGCGCCTTTAGCCAGCGGGTATATAGGGCTGCGGAACCCCATGGTCTTTAATGATGAATTCATGTTTCCCGTCGTCAAAGGCAAATTTTCTTCTTTGCTAAGTTATAATTCTAACAATGCATTGATAACTGCGACCATCTACGATGCAGCTTTTAATCTCGTTAATACGCAATTCGTCCCGGTTTCCTTTCCCCTGCACGCAAGGCGGGAATACATTTATCATCCGCAATTGTATACCTGTGCAAATCCTGCACAGCTGTATTGTAATTACAGGGATGGCTCAACGCTCCGTGAATTAAAGAGCGACCTCAACGGTGCTGGTTCCACGTTAACGGTTGCTTCTCTTGGCAATATCGGCTACCGGCTTACATTGAAGGATGAGAATGGAAAAGGCTTCAGCATGGAATACTGGTCGGCAGAAGGTATCGCCGGCTATATTTATCCGCAAAGCCTGGAAGTGGATGGAGTGTCCAGAGCAATCGACTATACCAACATTAGCGCCGGGGTTTATTTTTCCCGGGATGATAAACAGGTGGGCGGTATCCGGGAAGGCGTTTTCTTTATTGACTATAGAGATGCGTCGAATGTTCTGCATTCTGTGAATGGGAGTTTCAGGGTTCGGATTTCATAACGCGAATGAGCGCGAATGGCCGCGAATTGGCACGAATGGCCGTATTGCACGCTATCCTGGTATCGCCCTTTTCAGTAAATTAGTCATGTGGTTGGCTATTTCAACAATACCCATCAACATGAAGGTAACAATACATATTCCACATCCTGCGCTGCAAGCTTATGTGTTGAGCATACTGACCGTGGATGCCACGCTTCCTTTGGGCATTACTGAGGCTGTTACTCCCTATCCGCCTTCGCCCTTCCAATCGCTGATCTTTTATTGCAGGGACGCTGTATCCATGGGACGGGCAGATTCAGACAGCTTTGAAAAGCAACCGCTGATCGTTTTCAACGGGCCACAAATTTCGCGCGTTAATGTCAAAGTGCATGAACAACTACGGTCGATACGGGTTGATCTTCTTCCCGGCGCGCTTTACCGCATCCTGGGAATACCGATGCACGAATTAGCAGACGGCGGTTTTGATGCAAGAGATTTTTTTGATCTGGAAATGAAAGCGGTCCAGGAACAACTGCAAAATATTTCGGGATTGGAAGAAGGCAAAAGTATCGTGGAAGCATTTCTCCTGAAACGGATCGATAGATTTCAGCAAGCATTGCCATTCGATGCAGCCATTCAATCGTTATTGCAGTCAACCGGATTGTTGTCTGTAGAGCAGACGGCCTCCCTGTCCTGTCTCAGCCTGAAACAATTTGAGCGAAAGTGTAAGGAACGGATCGGAATGAATCCGAAACTGTATGCCCGTATACTGAAGTTCTCCAAAGCCTATCGGTTGCGGGAGGCGCTGCCGCATCTTACATGGACGAACATTGCGCATGAAGCCGGTTATTTTGATCAGATGCATATGATCCGGGATTTTAAAAACTTTGCAGGCGTGAACCCGTCTGTGATAGAGCAACAGTTACGCGCTACGCCGCTGCGGATGCAAAAGGACATGCGATTGTAGAATGTCGATTTTGTACTATGAACAAGGGTGCAGGGAGAAATAGATTTGAAAGAAAAATCATGTGGCGCTTATCTTTCTGCTGGATAATTATCCTGAACATATTGATGGTAACCATCCCTGCTCATGGACAGTCGTACGACGGACTGCAGCAATTGACAGGGTATCGGACAAATACTTACTATAGCAATGGCACCGGGCAAAAAGCCAACCGGATGGCGCAGCAACTGGATAGTGTGATGGCTTTTTATACGCGTCACCTTGCGTTCACCCCGGAAGTAACCTTGCTTATTCTTTCTCCTGCCGATTGGCCACGTTTTACGCAATTTCCTTTTTATGGAATGCCGCATTATAACAGTAAGACGCTGATCGTGGCTGCACAGAATAATGATTACTGGAAAAGCATGGAGCCAGCGCCGGATAAACTGTCTGGTGCTTATCTTAAACTTATCCGGGATACGTATGCAGATTCATCCGGAGGAACAACGATGGAAGCGTTCTTTGATCTGCTGGCGATCCATGAATTGGGGCATGCGTATACACAGCAGGGAGGATTGGTGATGCAGCGCAGATGGATGGGGGAGTTGTTTCCGAATATTCTGTTACATACCTATATCGCTCAGAAAGAACCCAGGTTACTGAATGCGTTGACGGTATTTCCGAAGATGGTGGTGGAAACTACTGACACATCAACACTAACATATACAACACTTCAAGAGCTTGAAACAAATTATGGCCAGATGGGGCCGAAGTATCCGCAAAACTATGGATGGTATCAGTGCAGATGGCATGTGGCAGCGGGGAAGATTTATGATGCGGGAGGGATTGAGGTGGTAAAGAAATTATGGGCAGCGTTGAAAGAACAACGTGAAAAATTGGATGACGTGGCGTTAGCAAAATTTTTGAATGAGAAGGCGGATAAGTCTGTTGCGGAAGTTCAAACCAACTGGTAAACACGAATGCGAACGCGAATAGCCGCAAATGGCCGCGAATGAGCGCGAATGCTTCTTAAAGCTGGGCGTCTTCCTGTGGATCTGTTGAAACGTAAAAAGCCTGATCTTATTCGCCTGTTCCGGCGATAGCCGATAATAAATATAGCTGGTAGTAATCTGTCTTCCTGGTTGAACCAGATACCTTTCAGCGCGAACCCATTCGCTGAAAGGTATCTGGTGTTCCGGATGCTGATCATTCCGCCTCGATACTGCGCAGCATGTTTTCTGTTTGTTGCAGCATCCTGTTGTATGAACGTAGTGTCCACCCCGCGAAGGCGAGAAAGAAGGCAATTGCGAGGGGAAAGATCAGGGACCAGAAATAAGGAATCTGCGAGATATCTTTTCCCCTGATTGACGCGAACACAGGTAGTATGATCAGCATCAGTAAAAAGCCCAGCGATACGTTCAGTTTTTGTAATCGTTGAAACCTGATCTTACGTATGCCAAAGTCTTTAATAGTATCCAGGTAGGTATTGGAGGATATGTTTATGTTTTTAACTGCACATAAAGACCGGATAGAAACTATGGGCAAAACCAACAGCAATGCGATGGCGATGAAAGCAAAAACCTGCATGATCATTGTTTCGATCTTTGCGAAGTTTGCCAGAAGATATGCTGCAGCAAGGTAACAGATGATACTGCCCATGTATTCGAATTGCCCGATCCTGTTTATTTTAGAACGATAGTTATTCTGTGTCATCTGATCGAGTAATTGTGTTGTTAGTCTGCTTGGTGTACCGGATGAATTATTCATTTCGCTCCAGGCATTTTTCATTTCTTCCAATTCCATATTTATAGTGTTTTAGTGATTTGTTGTTTAAGTTTTTCTTTGATGCGACCGATCCTTGTTCCAACGTTAGAGGGACTGATACCGGTAATCTCTGCAATCTCCTGGTGATTTTTCCCTTCCAGGTAAAGGAGGATGATGCCTTTGTCCAGCAGGTTCAGGATCTGCAGGCTATCATATAATACCCTGATCCGTTGTTCGGCAGACTTGTCTTTTTCGTCTGGCAGATGGTAAGCGCTTGTTTCGATGGGTATCGTATTTACCTTTTTTTTGATGCTTTTCAGGTTATAAATGGCGGTATTCATCGCGACCCTGTACATCCAGGTGCTTATTTTCGACTGATCATTGAACGAGTCGAACGATTTCCATAGTTGAAAAACGATTTCCTGGAAAAGGTCTTCCTGGTCCTGCTGGCTGTTGGTATAAAGTGATGCGACTTTGATGATCAGCCCCTCGTTTTGCGTAATAAGTTTTGTAAAACGTGTTTTTTTATCCATCGGGTTCAAACTTCAGGTAATTAGTGTAGAATATTGGGAGAAAATCACAAGCGGGGGAAAATATTTTGCGAACATGAATGGAGCGCGAATGGCCGCGGATGATCGCGAATGTAAGTGATGGCGATTAGTGGGGTGAGCGTTTATGACAACTATCGGGTATGCTTTTTTTGTAACCATTGGAGGGTCGCTCCGTCATATAAGCATGAGAGCAACCTTAGTTTCCCTTTTTCTGATCACGTCTTTCGTGATTAGTGCACAACAATCTGATGTTTTAAGTGTCGCGGCGATGGAGAAGGATTTTGATCTGCTGCGCCAGTCTTTGGAAGAGGTGCATGGCGGAATGTACCGTTTTGCTGATAAGCCAAAGACTGATGCAAGGTTTAACAGCCAACGACAGAGGATTACGTCCATAAAGAGTCGCCGGGAGTTCACGCAACTGGTGGCCGAAGTGTTAGCCGATTCGCGTGATGGCCACATGCGCCTGATCATGGATGAACAGACATTGTCGGATTTTGGCAAAGCCCGGTTGTTTCCTTTCAGTGTGCTGATAGAAAACAATCGAATGGTGATCCGTTATAATGAAACGAAGAATGACAGCAGCATTGCACCGGGTTATGAGATCGTAAAGATCAATGGACAAAAGGCAAACGACCTGCTCAAAAAAATGTACGCGAAGCTGCCGGGGGATGGCTATATCGAAACCGGTAAAAAGAAACGGCTTGAACAATCGTTTGGTTCGTTCTACTGGTTACTGGTAGATACCGCTGCACAGTTTAATCTCACGATAAAGGATCTGAACGGGAAGGTGATGAACACGCGGATGGCAGGTATTGCTGACAGCTTACGGCAGGAGAACAGGAAGAGCAATCGTGTGAATGCAGCCTTACTGGCTTCAATAAAATCGCTGTCAGGACCAACTGAAATTATATCGGTCCATTTTCCGCAGCCGGGCATTGCTTATGTCCGGGTCCGTGGCTTCCAGGGAGATCGTTTTTATAACGAGATCGATTCTGTATTCAATACCATACAGGAGAAAAAGACCAGGAGCCTGCTACTGGATCTGCGGGGCAATGGAGGTGGTGTTGATATGTATGGCGCTTTCCTGGTTTCACAGTTCGTGAACAAACCCTTCCGGTATTTTGATCGCATTCATCTTCGTTCGATCAATCCTTCGTTCACGCGTTTCAAAGAGCAGTATCTGCAGGAATTGCGGGATGGAACAGTGGCAGATCCTTCGGGAGGCTTTCTTGCTACTACAAAATTGCATCCGGGTGTTAGTGAACAGCAACCTGGCGCGCATCCATTTACCGGAAAGATATTCGTGCTGACAGATGGCGGGACGTTTTCTACGGCAGCAGATGTGTCGGCATTGTTGCGGCAATTGACGAACGCGGTTTTTATTGGCGAGGAAACGGGGGGTGGATTTGAAGGGAATACCTCGGGGAGTAGTGCGGAGGTATTGTTGCCGGGTTCGAAGTTAAAAGTGAGGATACAGTTGTATGATTACTGGAATGCGGTAAAGGTGAAGGAAAGGGGGCGGGGGACTTTGCCGGATCATGTTGTTCCTGTTCGGGTAGTGGATCAATTGAAGGGTATTGATAAAGCATTGGTGTTGGGGTTCGAGCTTGCGGGGAAGGAGTAACGTCCAGCTACGCGGGGTTAGCACAACTCACTTATTTTCACTGATCTTCCCGAAATGACTTAAAGAAAAAAGCAGGCTAAAGAGCCCGCTTTTTTCGTTATATCATTTCAGGAAGATCAGTGTTATTGCTTTATAAATCTTACCGCAGATTGGTTCCCTGCCTTCAGAAAATAAATCCCGTTTTTCAGATCCTGTATGTCAATTTGCTGTACAGGCTTTGTCAGTGATCCCGTTCTGATTGTTTTTCCATCCGCATCCGTGATCATATATTGAAGGTTGCTGTTCCCGGCGAGTCCTTTTACATGAATAGCGCTGGATGCAGGGATAGGGTATATCGAAATTACCTGCGAAGATGAAACAACATTTACCTGTACTGTACTGCTGATTTCTTCAGAGCCATCTCTGTCCACCGTCCGCAGTCTGTAGTAATTGTTGCCTGTAGACGGATCTCTGTCGGTGTAAGAATAATTGACCGGAAGATAGCTGTCACCTGCGGCACTCACCCTACCGATCGTTTCCCAGGTTCTGCCATTATCACTTCGCTCTATCGCAAAATGAAGGCTGTTGATCTCTGTAAGGGTTTGCCAGTCCAGTTGCACTGACCCGGACACCGCTTTTGCGTCGAAGAATTTCAACTTGACCGGGAGCGTACCCGCAACTACCAACGTTCTAGCACTTTCAATGGCAGTTCCGGCAGAGATCCCGTCATTGGGTGCGACCCTGACGCTGATATATTTTCCAACATCAGCTGTTGTCAATGTATAGGTTTGGGCTGTACCGCCGGTAAATGCTTTGCCTGTGCCGGCAGCGTTGTTGGACCGGTACCATAAATAGGTCGAGTTGTTTGGTCCATTGTCGGCATCGGTATACGTGTAATCCGCAGTGACAGTCGCGCCTTCCCAGAAGTTCCCCGATACCGTCAGAGTGGAAATCACCGGTGGGATGTTTGCTGCACCCTGCACGACTGCTGTTTTGTCGCCTTCCACACCTGTTGGTTCCATTGCCGAGACAGCATAGTAATAAGTGGTGCCAACGGTGGCGCCATTTGTAAAGCTGGTCTGTACTGTCGGCATGCCAGATAACAGCGTGAGGTTGTCGGGAGAAGTACCGCGGTACACATTATATCTTCCGGCCCCGGGAACGGCGTCCCAAGTGATTTTGACACTGTTTGCTGCAGGCGTGGTGACAAGGTTTGTGGGAGCGGCCGGCGGCAGTCCCTTTCGTGTTACGGTAATTGTATAAGTACGTTTATACGAAGGATGTTGTGCTGACACAACAATGTTGATCGTGTTGGTTCCGACATTAAGATTCATGTCGGAAGAGGTTGCGCCGCTTGCCAGTGTTTCGTAAGTGCCGTTATTGATCCGCACCTGTTGGGTAGAAGTTGCGGCATCCAGTGTCGGCGTTACGTTGAATGTATCAACGTTATTTTCAACAGTGGAAGTGTAACTTATTGTGTTGGCGCTAAAAGAAGGGCTCAATATGCCCGGGCTTGCTGTCAGGCTTGCGAGGTTAGCATTAGCGTCAAGCATGCTTCGCCTGGTGATCACACATCCTGATTGATCGGCTGCAAATATGTCGCCATTGGGTGTGATCGCAACGGAGATATACTTGGCAGAGGTTCCGCCGAGGGTAAGAAGGCTTCGTGTATAGGTACCGGCAGCGACCTTTAACAGGTAATTGAAATTATAGGCCATGTAAAGATTTCCGTCTGCATCTATGGCAAGGTCTCCCTGGTTCACCCAAAGACTCGGATCGGCGTTCGCAGCAACAAGTACGGTTACTGCAGATGTGGTTGCATCCACTTTTGACACCTGGCCATTTGCAGCGATGCAGAACATATTGCCGCTAGCATCGATGGCGAGTGTTTTAATGGCGTCTGCACCGGTAACGATGATGGCTGCTGTCTGTTTTTTAAGCACAGGGTCGATCACGTTGATACTGTTGCCGGATCCGAGATACAGTTTATTGCCAAAGGCTTTTAATGTGTTGTGTCTTGCGAGTGAACCGGTGCCGCTCATGATCGCCGGAATAAAATAGGATACATTTCCGCCGGAGATTTTACCAATAGTAAAACCATCTGTCTGGAAATAAATATCACCGTTGGACGCAACAGTAATATGCCCGCTCGGGTAAGGGATCTGGGTCGACGCGGCGGGGCCGGTAGGCCAGGTGGCAGAGGTGCCGGCGGCGGCGCTCTGCGGAATACCAGCGACCACGCTTATCTTTCCGTCAGTAGTGATCTTGCGGATACAGGCATTCTGAAAGTCCGTGACAAGCAGGTTTCCGGAAGCATCCAGGGCAAGGCCCTTCATGGCAGAAAACTTTGCAGTAAGTGCGTTATTATTGTCTCCGGCATAATAGGCATTGCCTCCTGCGCCAGCATACGTGCCGGTATAGGCGGTTAATTGTGCATTAAGGGTAATAGTTGCGGAGAAGAGGAGCACGCCGGTGATGATAAGCGCGCAAAGCAGTGGAGAGAGGGCTTTGCCCTTCAGGGTGTGGTTGGTCATAGTATTGCGATTTTTGGTGCAGACCGTATATGATTATATAGCGGATCTGGGGTTGCAAAGGTTGACAAAGTCAGGCTATTATACAACCTTGAGCCTCACTATTTTTTGAATAAGACTGCCATTAATAAAAAAATTACCGCTATATAAATTCTTTTTTTAATCTGATGGGGTAAAAGATTAAAAAAATAAAGCCTATGTTCTGACACATGTATAATCGTAACATAGCGTATGAAAACATAAGAAGGAGTGAACGCTTCCTGTAGTTGATTTTTATTTTAAGTGAGAAGCAGGCGGTTTTGTAGTGATGACAATTTTTGATTAGTCCTTTTTTTCGATAGAAATCTTTAAAAACTTAAGCTTTTTATTTCAATCACCCCCATTCCATTCATCTTTTTATTTTTCATTTCGTAGCTCATTCCATTTACGATTATTTCAAATTGTATTCCGAGGATCAGCAGCCAGGTGTGGCCGGTATCCGGCGGAAGCTGATGCGTGAGGTTGATCACGGCAGTGGGAAGTTTGTCAATGGGGAGGGGGCCGCTGTCGCTGGTGTCTTTGCCAGGCTTTTGCCGGGCGTGTTGTTTGTCAAAGTCGATGGCAATGGCTGTTGCGATGAATCTGAAATGAGTGGCGGCTTCAGGGAAACGCAGATCACGGTCTGGAATGAATGACGCGATCGTGATGTCGGCAATGCCGGAGTGCGGATCGAGGGAGGTGCTGTACAGGGATGTGTCAAGGATGGTGGCGAAATCGCAGAATGCATTGAACTGGAAATTGAGGAGCAGGTCTGCGTTGCCCGCATTGAATACGCGTGCGCCGCGCCTGTGCAATGAATCGGATTTGATGATATCGTGCATGGTTTTCCTAAGACGATTGTGACACTTGCTGTCGCACAGATCTTTTACGCGAGGACCGAGGGCCATGCGGAGGAGTTTGCCAGCTTTGGATGCGCGCCCGAATTCGTTGCAGTTTTCCCGGGAGCGTTCGAATTCGGGAGCGGTTTTGAAGTAGTAACCAGTCACTCCAGGTTTTCCTTTTCTGCGCGATCCTGCCTTTCGGGTGGTGCGCTTTTGAGATTTTCTTGTAGGCATAATTTTCATTTTTTAAGGTTGAAGCATCCCGGAGTTGGTCCGGTTTGCAATGGGGTTATGAAATTAGGTTGCGGGGTGGGGGCGCGCCAAACGAAATGGCCGTTTTGGCCATATTGGCCATTTTGGCCGTTTTACGATTGATCGCACTGCATGCAATGGTACGATGAGCAGGAGGCGGTTGCCAAACGAAATGGCCGTTTTGGCCGCCATTGGTCACTTTTGGCCTCTATTGGCCACTTTTGACCGCCTGTCATCGTATCGATTGTAGGGTGGATCACTGTTTGTGCCTGACGTGCGTAAGGCTCCCGCAGATCTCGCAGATTTATCAGTCTGCTTTTTGAAAGGAATTATTGGCAAGGAAAATGAAATGATCCGATGACGCAGATACCATACAGGAGTTAGTCACTTAATAAAGAATGATAAATCTGCGGGAGATTTGGCCTTACTGGCCCAAAGATGTGTCCTGAATGCAGTATTGATTGCGTATGTATGCGCAATGGAAGCCTTTGCGAAGGGAGATAGCTGCGACTACGCAGGGAGGACGGCTGGACTGTAGGTGGCCGGTAGAACTTTAGTACAGTGCCAGTACACTTAGCGACCGGTTTTCTAAGGGAATTGTAGAATATTGGTACACTTATTTTTTGTCGCGGGTAAGGTGAAGAACAGACTAAAAGATTTCTTTTGTTGCGCTACCTTAGTCTGGAAATCAATTAAAACGAACAACGACACGTCTTTTGAACGTTTGCCTTTGCTTACTACTGCTTAATTGCCATTTAACTGGATTTACTCAGGATTCAACGAAAAAAGTCAGTTTACTGGCTGATAGGATCGATATAACCGTGCCCGTCGGTTTTGTGCGATTGAGTCCTAAACGGATTCAGGAAAAATATGCCGGGGACAAGCGACCATCCGAAGTGCTGACCGATAATGATGACGCGTACTTCAAAATAATGGAAATGCCGCAGCGCGTTAGCGCTAATGAAGTAGGACAATACAAGAGCTTTTACATGAGCCAGATGAAAAAAGAAAGACATCGAATGGCTTTTTGAAGATTATCAGAAATCAGCTAACGGGAATTGGGGCATTATCAAGGTGATATACCCTTCGCTTCAGAGATATGTTCATTACTTTTTCACGAGTATGGATGGTAAATTATTGCTGATGAGTTTTGAATGCAATGCGAAAGACTGGAAAAAGTATGAAGGCATATGAGATGCTATTTATCAGTCGATAAAAGTAAGGGTAAGGAAAGAGTGGGGTTGAAAGTGAGACGATCACGTTTGTAAGGTTACCTGGTGAGTTTATTCTTAAAGAGTTGTTTCAGGTGGTCCATCAACAACGGCAAGGTTGGGGCAAGCGTCCTCTCTCCATCTTCGAATGCTTCTACTACCTCGATGTCGACAAAAAGTCCGATACGTTTTTCTTCTCCAATCGCTCCGTCGATCGCCAGGCGGGCGGCGAGTGACTGGTCCGCCGGCGAAAGTGCTGCGATGTTTGAAGCTTTCAATATGATATCAAACGTGCCATCGTGAAACTGATAGAGGATGTATTGCCAATTTGTGGCATCGAAGTTGATTTCTCCGTGATCAGTATGCAAAATAAATACGAGATCGCCCTGTAATGGTTGTCTGGCCGGGTAGAATTCCCATTTATCCATTACAGGTGCTTTTTCTATAACGTCGCGCGTTTGCTTTAATATCTCTTTATCGCCATGAGGAGATAAGACGAACTGGTTCTCTTTATGAAAACCGGGGCCGATTTCCCAGGCAAAGTCACCAAGGTTAACGACCTGTTCATCCAGTTCGGCGAGGAAAGCGTCCGATGCTGATTCAAGATTCAAGCGATACGCATTGTTTGCGAACCATTCCCAGAATGATTTGATGAGCGTAGTTGTCATTATAAAAGTGTCTGATAGCCGTTACTTTTTTTGCTGTGGCAAACTCAAAAGTTTGATTCATCCTGGAGCGGTACCGCGCCAGTATGCATTCCACCGTACGGCTAAATATTTTTACTATCAGTTAGCATGCGATTGCGTTTGGTATATTGCTATTTATAAGAAAAAGCAAATAAAATGAATTGTTTTGACGGCGACTGCAAAAATGAAGTTGTTATTTTTATTTTAATACCGGGATTAGCAATGTTTCGGTCTGCCAGGCTTCAATGGAGAGGAATGCGAGTTAAAAGCAATCGATCCGGCGGGGTTACTATCTTTCCGGTGCCGTGTTGCTCTCGTCTAACATGCCGCCACAAGATCTCGCCATTGCGCTACCTTAGTCCTGAAATCAATCTCCCATGCTCCATTATTTCAGAAACGGCATTGCTATCCTGACTTTCACCTTGGCCGCATGCCAATCCAATCAGGATAAGTCTCCCCAAAAGCTATCAACTCAATCGGTAACGGATTCCATGATCGTTAAGAAACCGACACCTGCCGAACAGCCGATCTGGTCTGCTGTTGTTCCCGACTCGGCATTGGTCACCGGTATGGAGACGTATAATGACGGCATGGTCCGGAATGTATCGAAACCAACGATCACGGTGTATGCGCCTGACAGCAATAATACCGGTGCGGCAGTGCTGGTCTTTCCCGGAGGCGGTTACAATAAACTCGCCATTGACCTGGAAGGCCGGGAGATCTGCCAATGGCTGGCTTCGATTGGTGTTACCGGCGTACTGCTCAAATACAGGGTTCCTGCTTCGGGGCCGCATCGCGATGCCGCCTGCGGTTGCGAGAAAGATCCGGTAAAGCCGATCGCGCTGCAAGACGCGCAACGGGCGGTGGCGCTTGTTCGATCCAATGCTGCTGCATGGAAGATCGATCCGGATAAGATCGGCGTGATGGGATTTTCAGCGGGCGGTCACCTGGTAGCGGACGTCAGTACGAATTACCGCCGCCGCGCGTATGCACCACTTGATCCGATCGATCAGATCAGTTGCCGCCCTGATTTCGGGATCGTGTTTTTTCCCGGGCATATGAGCTTTCATGCAAGCGGACCGTACGCGCTCAATCGCACTTTGCCGGTTGACAAACAAACACCACCCATGTTCATTTTGCAAGCCGGTAATGATCCGGTCGATACGATCCAACATTCGCTGCGTTATTATATCGCGCTGAAGAAAGCTAATGTTCCGACCGAATATCATATTTACGCCGAAGGCGGACATGCGTTTGGACTGCATAAAACAGCGATGGATATTCCGGATTTTAATGAGTTGCCGATTGCGGAGTGGCCGGTGCTGGTTGAACGTTGGCTGAGGACGATCGGTGTGACAAATGATCGGAAACGGTGAAATGATGCGGAGTGTGCACCAATGCTTTTACAGAAGTAAGTTGATACCCGGAGGATGTTTTGTAAACGTCCTTTGCAAGGTTCGTATGAATTGAATGCAATGTCGTTTAGTTCAGCACTGTGTTCAGACTCCATTCCCGTCTTCCCGCTTTACCGGTTTATTTTTTACCGGTAAGACGGGAAGAAGGTTTTGCGAAAAGATGTTTTTTTATTTGTCGTAATCATCACCTGTTTTAATCTCGGATATCGTTAACTAAACGACACTGGAATTGGTGGATCCCGCGGGTATGTAAATCAACCCGGCGATTCCATGCAAGACTTCACCGGCGGATCTGCATCAACGTTCCGCGACCGTCGATAATGATCGGATCGCAAGATATTCACCGGCATCCTATTCACTTTGATATGGGCTAATGTGAGTGCGTGATCGTATTCTTTCCGGCGGATGTTGATCTGCACGGTTTTGTTGCGTTTGGTTGATGCGCTTTGTTCTTTTGCTTTCTTTTCCGCTTCTTTTATTTCCGCTTTGATATACCAGACTTCCACATAGGTCCGGAACAGGCTTTCGAGTGTCTGCTCTCCGGTCATGGCCTGATCCTTCAGCATCTTCATTGCCTCACCGACAAAGGCGCGGTACATCCAGAATTGACGGAAGTCTGCGGGGAGGGCTTTGTAGACAGCCGAGCCGATCTTCGAAGCTTTCGCCATCAGTTTGGAGCATTTGCGGAAGGCCGCGAAGCGGGGATCTTTGAGAATGCGTTTGCGTGTGTGAGGGTTGAGGTAGCGGACGATCAATCCCGCAGGGGAGGGGTAGAAGACTACCCGCCCGCAACGACGCTTGTAAGGGAGAATGGGATTGCGGATGATTGCCATTGGAGTTTCCTTTAGGGGAAGTTACGAAAGAATGTTGGAGGGAGGGATGGGGTGGGAAGTTTTAGTGGAGGTGAAATGCGGGATGAAGGTGGTTGGAGATTTTTTAATGGAGGATGAAGGTGGGATAGATGAATTGCGGGGGAATGGTTTGATTTTCGGGTGATGGATAGGAGTTGATGAGTGTTTGATGAGTTGTTGATGAAGATGGGAGGAAGGTTTAGGCGTAGGTTTAAGGGGAGCGGATTGGAGTATCGAGGGGAGTGTTGGTGGATTGAGGTTTTGGGTGGGGTATTCGAATTGGGGCGTGGTTGGTTGGGGATGTGATGATTAGAGAGTTTTATTATTGGTTTTTTTGGAATTGGGTTTGGGGTTGGAGAAGTTGGATGATGTTGGTTTGCAGGTGGATGAGGGTGGGGGGAGTGAGGTTGGGATGGGGGTGGTGGTTGGGGTTTGGAGGGGGTTAGTTCGTGAGGTAGAGGTGGTTCACGCGCAGTTTTAAGGGTTGGGTGGAAGAAAAGAAACGAGAGTATTTAAAGGACCGGGTCGGTGTTTTCACCGTCATCAATAGGGTGAAAAAACTCTGATTGAACACCTTTACAGTTATTACCTTAGATATAATCCCACCTTTTTAAACAGGACACACATCTAAGAAAGCAGACACGTTCGTTAGATAAAAATCTCAAAAAATTGAGGAGGTAATTACGGCGTGTACCAAAAGTCAAAAGCCACATACAATGATTAAGATAAAGCGAACGCCTGCACCACCTGGATTTATGACATCTTCGGTGATTATCAAATTGAAAACTGAGCTAAGAAATTATTACAAAAAACCGCAACATACCCGTCGGCAAACAAGACCTCCTTCCATTCCATTACCTCAATCTGTTTTGGAAAAAATAAGAACTTATTTATTAGCAGAATTCAATGGGAAATGTGCGTACTGTGAATCAAAAATCAGCATGATAAACATCGGAGATTTCGATCATTTTCGACCAAAATCTTCCGCCAGAGGATTAAATGATGAATTTTCGTTGGATCATTATTGGACTCTTGCTTTCGATTGGCGGAACATGTACTTAAGCTGTGAAGTTTGTAGCAGGTACAAAGTCAATTGGTTTCCTGTTGAGGGAAAGCGTGCTAAACTCACGCAAACATTTATTCAAATTCGCAAGTCGGAGAAAAATCTGCTAATAGATCCTTGTTTTGAGGACCCCTTTTTGCATTTAAGTTACAAAGAAAACGGAATGGCAATTCCTTTAACACATAAAGGTGAAGTAACCATTGATATTCTGAAGTTAAATCGAAAAGCGTTAGTAGAACAGCGTAGACGCATTTGTCAAGAATTCATAAATCTTATAAGAGGCTTAGAAAAAGGCATGCTTTCGTCGTCTAAAACTGACACGACCCGGTTGCATATGTCCGCCCTAGTCGAAGAACTACTTATCAGAATCAGTGAGGTTATTAAAGTCAAATCAACTCTTCCTTTCTTAGGCATTCAGAAATTTTATTTACAAGAATACTTAAGGAAGAATTCTAAATTGGCAGAAATGCTTCAGACTATTGATGGGGGGGGCATTTTAAATCAATTTATGCGTAAGACCGGAATTATATCTAGGAAACAACCAGTCAGCCAGCTCGTAACAAATAAAAAGATAACAGACATCTCCATAGCAACGTCATTTCTAAACCGGTTTTCAATAAAATCTATTGAAATTGAAAACTTCAAATGCATTGAGAGGTTAACGTTACAGTTTCCGAAGGGAGGGGGGCGGAGAGAGCCTTGGCTAATGCTTTTAGGAGAGAATGGCGTGGGAAAGAGTTCGTTTTTACAAGCACTGACACTCACATTAATGGGCGAAGAATACCTGCGAAAAATGAAAGTAAAGCCGACGGAAGTACTTCGGAATGGCGCCGACAGCGGATTTGTTCGTATCCAACAAGAGGATCAAATCACAGTAGAGTTGCATTTTACTAGGTCACTTATTCAATGTAACGAACGT
Source organism: Terrimonas ginsenosidimutans (assembly GCF_022012415.1). Lineage (GTDB taxonomy): Bacteria > Bacteroidota > Bacteroidia > Chitinophagales > Chitinophagaceae > Terrimonas_A > Terrimonas_A ginsenosidimutans. The sequence goes on along the minus strand of NZ_JAKLTR010000001.1, from coordinate 55,602 downwards.
AAACCTCCAACATTTTTGCTGGCTTATGGAGCAACTCGACTTTTCCCTACTAAAAATATAAAGCCGGAATATACAAAAGGGCAAGTGAGGGCTCGTAATATGTTCAATCCTGCCACAGCCCTATTCGCCGACAATTGGCTACTTTCTTTATATGAAAAAAATAAAGAGCAGTTTGACTTTGCTTGTCGCGCTTTGAAGTCTCTATTAGCAAAGGAAATCGAAGACCCTGACTTAACAATCTCCGTTCATCAAAATGATGTCTTAATTCATTACTCTGATCAACGAAAGCACCCAGATAAGCTAGACACATTGAGCGATGGATACAAATCCGTTATCGCTTTAGCTTGTGATATGATGCAGGCATTAATGACAGGAAATTCAACTATGGAAGTTGTCGAGGGTATTGTTATTATTGACGAAATTGGCACACATCTGCACCCTCGTTGGAAGATGCGTATTGTCAACTCCCTTAGAACGGCATTCCCGCGACTACAATTCATCGTGACCACGCACGATCCTCTTTGTTTGAAAGGATTGACAGCAGGAGAGATAGCCGTTTTTAAAAAGAACGATCAAGGTCAAATCTATGCTATTGGGGATTTGCCAAATCCAGATGAGTTTAGGGCAGATCAATTGTTAACGTCGAGATTTTTTGGTTTAAATAGCACAATTGATGAAAAACTAGAAAAAGATTTCGATGAATATTATCAATTGCTAGCTCGTCAAGGAAGATTAACGATCAGGCAGAAGAAACGTCTAAATTTGTTAAAAGAAGCATTACGAGGAAAAGATCATCTAGGGCATAGTTTACGAGAAGAGTTAGCATTTACGGCGGTCGACACGATCCTTGCGAAAGAAAAGGCAGATCAAAATACTTTATCCGAATCTAATTTAAAGGACACAACAATCGCGCTCTTACAGAAGTGGTGGGACGAACCTTTAGAAATACAGCAGAAAATTATTAATGCATGAGAAAGCTGGATAGAAGCCGCATCCCGATTCCTTTAAGTTTAACTGATCCTTTACAGTCAGGCATTACGGAAACAACACTAGCCATAAAGTTTTTTACATCAAAACGAGTGAATGGAAAATTCACTTACAAGGCGTATCAGGCTCCGGAGGTTAAAAAAGCTGTATCAGATCTATGTTATGACAAATGTGCCTATTGCGAAAGTCTAGTCTTGGCAATTGATGATGGCGATGTAGAGCATTTTCGTCCCAAAGGAGAAGTTACTTTAGACGATTCAACTTCTTTGAAACCTGGTTATTATTGGCTGGCAGCTACATGGGAAAATTTATTTTTGTCTTGTAAGCATTGTAACCAAGCCCGCAAACAGCCTACTCCTAGTGGAGCGGTCACAACATTAGGCAAAAAAAACCAGTTTCCTCTTTCTGATAACCGAAAACGGATTCGTTCTCATAACCGAAAAATTAATTTAGAAGAACCATATAGATTATTGATAAATCCATGTTTAGAAGATCCTCTTAAGTTCCTTGAATTTACAAAGGACGGACTTGTCTATCCAATCAAAAAGACAAATGCCGTCATATACAGAAAAGCGGAGGTTTCGATTGAGGTGTTCGCTTTGTTACGCAAAAAGTTGGTTGAGGCACGTGCTAAGCAAGCTCTAACCGTATTATCAGCATTAGAGACTTTAGACGGGTTGATTAATTTGGTCAATTCAGGAGGAATTACATCGGCCGCTATGTCAAATGCCCAAAAATTGCTTCAAGACCATATAAAGGGGCTGAAAAAGTTTACTCAACCAGGCCAACTATTCTCTGGGATGTCACTTTCGCTTATTCAAAAGCATTTAAAAAAAGCTGGAATTTCTTTTAGAGCATAATTATGCTAGAGATATGATAGAAAACACGGATTGTTTTTTACAGGATAGACATAACTGGTATTGTGTTTAAGATCAGTAATCATTTTTGGCGCTTAAAGGTCTGAACTTTTGCTGGGGTGACTTTTGTTTTTTTGTTTATATAAAACGGTCGATGTTTAGTGGTTGCGATTGCTTTTAATATATAGGCTGGTTTTATTGCAAACAGTATGTCACTGCCTTCGCCGTGAGAGATCATTCCACCCCAAACTATGGAATTGCCATATCGTAAAAAAACGGGGCTTCCGCTAGTTGTGACATTGTTAAATTGGGAATCTATGTGAATGGCGTAATGATTGCTATCAACATGATTTCCCGGTTGCCATACTATGGGGCTTCCTATAGTATCGATAACATTACCAGTAATTTTAACTTTGCTAAGATTGGTTAGCGTCTTTGGCTTATTTTTCTCGTAACTGGTGTTGCTAAACCCCATTAAAGATATTTTTTCAGGGTTAGTTCTAAGATAGTTCTGGGTGATTAATTTGTCAATAGTATTTATATTTAATGTATCTGCCAATTCGATTTCGGCTACATAACAACTGGGTCTTTTATAGAAGACATTCATTCTGTCATGTTCTAGTTTCGTAAAATTTGTATTCATTTCAATTCGTGCAAACTCCTTAGACCCTTTAAGTGGAACCAAAATATAAGCGGAGTCTATCGTTTTGTCCTCAACTTCCATATTGTTAATTGCGTCCCAATCATTTAAAAGGCTGGCAGATGTTACTATGTAAGTTTTGTTGCCTGTTCGATAAAAGAAGCAGTTTCCTAAATTTTTTTCATTTCGCCCTTTCTTTATTGTATACAGCAAGTATGAATAGCCGCTTATGTTCATATTATCACTTGTGCTTGAACCGCCAGTCAATTGGCCATTTGATACATAAGATAGAAAATGTGCCCCAATAAATATTAGAAGAGCAAACATTTGTGCGCTGTTTATTTTTCTCATTATAGTTAATATAATAGTTCAATTATTGTATCGGAGGAGAAAATTGTCGAGATCCCACTTCCAGATACCCCGTGGGAAACTATGCCTAATACGTAATTTGGCTGATATTTCGCAAGAGTCCTATCGCCAAGCTTACGTTCTATCTTTTCTGCTGGGGTCACAATTGGTCCCCCACTATTCCCTCCGACGATTAACCCATCAACTAAAAAGAAACTACCAGACTGTACGGCTGTTAAAATAGCCCCTTTGCGGTTCTTCCAACTGGATGCTATCTCGAGATCACCCGTCAATGCGGAAGCGATAATGCCTGATTTTAGGACTGGAGTATTTGTATTGTTTACACGAATCCCAAAAGGATAACCTATAGCAAAAACCGGAGAACCCCAACCTGTATTGGTCTCAACAGGTATTTCCTTTAAAGGAAGCAACATTTGAGATAATATGCAATATTTGTAGATCTCTGGAACTTGATTAACAATGTATGTAATATCAATTGCAACAACGTCGACTTTGGGGTTGGGGTGAAGGTGTATTGCATGGGATGGTATACCCTCAGGCTTTAATTTCAACACTATCGGAAGTATTTGATTGTTGTTCGAGCTATCATAAAAGAAAATTTGGATTGAATCTGCGATCATCAAGGTATCGACCAAGCTATACGAACCAATCATATGCTTATTTGTCACGAGAAAGAGTTTGCCGTAGCCCGTATTCGCGGACCCTAGTTTGCCTACTAAAAAGCCTGTACCAGTAGCGGTTCCTTTTTTTATTACGACTATCGACTTTAAGATTTGCTCATCTAGACGGCCTGTTTGTAATTGAGAAAAACAAACGAGGGAACTTAGTGTTAAGCCGAAAATCGCTGATATCTTAAAAATATTCATGCTTATTTTTGAAATTAAGATTCGTCAAATTAATTTTTTCATAAGAAAAGGCAAATTTTTTATTCTCCACCATCGAGAGGAGTGATAGTCTGTGAAAATCAGAAAAGTCTTCCCTGGCTTTCTTTCATCGGGTAGAACACTCCGATTATCACAAAAGGATTAAGCGCCCTCCGTGTATGCCATTCCCGTGTAGTTCCAACAAACAAATAGATGTCCTTGGTCTTAGCGAAATCATCGAAGTACTTGGCTTTTACCTTTTGTAGAGCAATCTTCTCCGCCGTTTTCTGATCGACCAATCCGGATTTCTTTGCATCGCGCAAACAGTTCCAATAGAGTTGACCAATCTCCCAATCTTCGATCATAAGTCTTCTTTGTTTTCCTACGTCATCGGTAAACTTATAGAAAAACTTATAAGGTACTTTCGGGATTAGCTTTTGCGGGTCTGCAGTCCCCTGTGCAAAGAGATCCGTTTGTTTTCTAAGTTCCACCCATTCGTTTTTCCATTCACGGGTATCTTCTTCCCACACAAAACAATCAATAGAGGCTGGCTTGAAAGTCGCCAGGGAAACATTTTTTGGATCTTTTGAATCTCCGATCAGCGTAGCAAAATTGTAATAAACATTTTTGAGACAATATTCTTTACGCAATAGCCAATTACCATCGGTATTCACGCGAGGTTCATGAATAATAACATCCCTAAAGTCATAAAATTTGGGCGAATGACTTTCCGGCCGAAAGTCATCTTCACGTTTATTTACTTCAAGCTCAATCCAAGTGTATTTTACGCTGTTAACCTTGCCTGAGTTTTTAAGATCAAGCAGGAAACTTAATGGTATTGGGTAAATACGTATCCAGCTGCCATCTTCAAGGACGCCTGCTGTGCAAACAAGTTCGTCGTAGCTTCGGGATGGTAGAGGATAAGTAGTGACAGTTAGTAGAATTTTCAGGCGAGGCATTTATAGATGGATAAGTTCGTAGTTCCATTCTGGCAATCGTATAATGGCTTCAGCAAGATGTTTTCGGTGGCACTGGCAGATATTCGCTTCAAAACAAGTCAGGGCGATACGCTGTTTGTCTTTCAGTAATTGTAAGATCTTTTCCTGGGTAGAGCTGGTATGTGGTAATGTATCTCGTCTGTATTTGTCAAAAAGGCGATCATAATCGGCCTGGCAACTCAGTTCCTGGCGCTCTTCCGATACTATCCCGACTTCGGGGAAATGCATATACTGGATACCGACGGCTTCACATGCCTTTAAAAGCTGGCTTTTTGTAAAGCCATACTTCATGCTCATTGGGTTCTTGCGAACGTCTACAAGCATCTTCACGTCCTTTCCGATCAATTTATTCAAATACTGCTCTAAGGACACGCCTTCATAGCCGATGGTGTACAGGATAGTCTTGGACGCAGATGGTTTAAGGTCTGATAGGTTTTGCAGTTCGGTGGGGTTCAAATAGCGCTCGGCAATTGAACTATTTATTGCATAATAAGGAAAATGCTGATAGGTGTATTTTATAAGATCTGCATAGCTCTTCTTTCCATGCAAGAGATGAAGCTGCTTAAGTGCGGAGCGGTCCTTTTCATTGAGTTGTCCGATAAAGTCAGTTTCGACGGTGCTTTTGATGCCGGTGTTAGTGACGGCAACCTGACCGTATTTCTGCATGGTGGAAACGTCTGCTGCAGCTTGAAAGGAATAACAGCCGTATCGGTACGGCACAAAATGAAAGGCAGGCTTGTCCTGGCGATGTGCATATAACAATAGAAGTTTCTGCATCTGAGTTTTGCCCAGATTGCCACCAAAGGTTTGCAGAAGTGCTAAAATTATTTTGCGGCGATAGAACATATTGCAAAGGTAGGTCGATTTGGAAGAAGAGGCAAGATTGTTAACCGGGTAAATTGTCTAAAATCGGATAGGTATTCTTTCTATTGGATTAGCCCTTCAAAAAGATGGGGCCAAGCAGTTGTGGAATCTGAATGTTTGTTTTATTTATCTTCCTTTCTTTGCGACTTCATGAGATCAATTTCTTTTGAAGTATTATTATAACACGCTAACTTTATTTAACTACGACTTTCACTATATCCAACCAACCAGTAACCATTTAAATTCTCAAACATGAAACGGATAACAGATAACGAAACTAATTATGGTTAAGTTCCATCTTTAAATGAACATGCCTCCCGTCCGGGAGGCATCAATATTCAATAACCATAATTAAGAGTAGCTTAATTTGAACTTTTTGCAGATGGCGTTAGCTTCAGCAATACTGAGGTCCCGGACAATAGAGAAATTTCTTGAACCGGTCTTTATTTCAGCCAGTTGAATTAATCCGGAAGCAAATTCAAGATAGGCAAATTGCATGGGAAGGTCTTTACTGTAGATCATAAAAGGCTGCCCCATCTTGAATTTTTGCTGGCGCAGCCACCGGACAGCAAGATCGCCTTTCTGTGATATTTGCTTGAGTTTTGTCATAACCTAAAGGTCCAAAATTGACAGGTAGGTAATTTACCTCGCCTGCTTTTTACCAACCGCTTTTGGTACATAAGAATCCTTCTGGGCAACTTTAGATGATCCCCTCACTTTGCTGCCACTATCGCGCAGAACCAATGATTTCTCAGCTTTATAGCTCTTTGCTGAGTGTTTTGCATAACCTACGCCCTTTTTGGAAGCGCCAGTCCGGCTTTCTACCTGAACAGAAGTTTTTCTCGCACCATTTGCCTCTACTGCAGATCCAATTTCAATTACCGTTGTATAATCATATCTTTTATACCGTTGACTATCTTTTTTATTTTCCTGCAATTGCAGTAGCTCATTTTTCGCATGCACCTTCAGCCACAAATCTGGTGAAGTATGAAAAAAGCTTCCAAACTTCATAGCCAGGTCTCCATTGAAAGAACGTTCGCCGTCTACATATTTTTTTAGATTGCTGTCTTTTGTGTCAAGACCTTCTGCGAAACGTTTGAAAGATAATTTCATGACAGACAGGTATTGGCTCAGAAAGTCAGCAATTTTAATTGGTTTACGTGTATTCTGGCTCTCCTGGTTTACATAATGAATCATTTTGAGTTCAATGGCTACCATTTCATTTGACAGCTTCTGTTCTTCTGAGCGCTTTGCCGCATGCTCTTTAACGGCCGCTTTTACCGCTGCCACTTTTTCAGCACTCCATTCCTTATATTCCGCTTGTCCTATTGCTATATCCTGAAATTTTTCTTTTCTTTTTTTCTTATTTTCCATGGCCAAATATTTTATTTGTTATTGTTTTTAATTCCGAGATATCGCTCTCTCAGGGCGTATCCTGCCGCATCCATAATACACCAGCCTCCCATTGGGAAAGGAATGGCGCCGTAATTTTTGGTATATATTGACTCTAGTTTCTTTTGATCTACCCACTTTTCTTCCGAAATGTCGAAGACTAATAATGCCTTATAGTCTCCCTCACATAGTCGAAGGCTTTCATTGAACGCAAATGCAATCAGGCAACCAGCAACGTCATCGAATCTTTTAGGCTTCTTTTTATTGTGAGGAGCTATCTCTATGTATGACATGAATGCAAGCTGCTCGAATTTTAGGTCGAAAATCAATGCGCCCTCGGTTATATGAGGCGTTTCATCTACTGTAAGGGTATAGCCTATTGCATTTTTTATTTTCCTGATCTCCTTATTGAAATTAAACCGCCATCCATCTTGAATTGACGGTAGAGAATTATTTGGCGCGTGGCGAATGGTGGCCGGAACGTATTCGTCCGTGTCAACCTTTCGAATTTTAACCTTTAATGGACTTGCTTTCATATGGATTATCAAGGTACAAAACTAATACTACAAACTGTACAATTATCTATAAAATATTATACAGTTTGTAGTATTACTGTTTTTGTTTTTAATAGTTAACAATCAAGGTTTTGAGTATGTCCAAAACTCTAATAGTTTTAGAGAATTGTCAATCCATTGCCAGAATGGAATTAAACATTATAAACTTCCTCGTTTCCAGCGTTTCAAATACGCCTTCATCCAAAAAGCTGAAATATTCATCTTCCGAAATAATCAAATGGTCTAATAATTTGATGTTCAAAAATCGACTTGCCTCTACTAACTTCTCCGTAGCCGTCTTATCTGCCCTGGACGGTTTAAGACTGCCGCTCGGATGATTATGAATCACCACAATCGACGCGGCACGTCTCAGCAAAGCACGATGATACACTTCCATGGGATCAATAAGCACGGTACGTTGAGTGCCCAGGCCCAGCAGCTCCAGCTTGCGGACCGTTTGAGAGCAGTCAAGTGTCATCATCCAGAGGTGTTCACGATCACGGTCCAGCTTGCTGTAACGGCGGAAAATGGGTTGGAGAATCTGGTAGATATCGGAGGAGGATTGAATGTGGATTTTTTGGTTGGGTTTGAGACGGATATTCATAAAATTAAGTTTAACAATTTTTAATACGGTTTAGGATGATGATTGAAGGAGCGCGGGCAACGGTGTTACGGGTATCATGGGAGGTGATCCGGTAACGGTGTTGATCCGGAGTATTCAATTGGTCGTTTGGTAATGATGGTCAGCGGGGGCGTAGCGGCTGCGATGCGGGCGATCGGAAGTTGATTTGCTTCAACTTGATCGTCTATAACTGATATGTACATTGCTATAACATCTATCCGAAGATAGGAAACTTATTTAATAAAGCCACTAATTAGTAGTATTTTTTTAATAGTAATTAATACACGGTAATTTTCATTACTTTATAAATGGCTAAAGCGAAAAAGGATATTCCTAAAGATGATTTTGAAGTTTTCTTGAAAAAGGTGGGAAATAAAATTCGCAAACTGCGAATTGCAAAGGGCTACTCAAACTATGAACATTTTGCTTACGATCATGATATCGCAAGAGCTCAGTATGGGAAATACGAGCAAGGTAAAGATGATTTGAGACTAGGCAGTTTATACAAGGTTCTAAAAAGCCTTGATATTTCTTTTGAAGAATTTTTTAGCGATGACTTTTAATATCACGAAATGCCATTGTACTAAAGTGGCAAAGTATTTTCAATTAGTGATGAAATAGCGGTATACAGGTCTGTTTCAGCTCCTTCAGTTTCAATACTAATGATGAGACTATATCGCACGATAGACTCGGCAAGGCCTAATCTTTTCCTACTGCTGTACCAACCATGTTTCGGATATATAGCGATCATGTTTCGCAGAGCTAAATCAGCCCCTGAGCAGATGATAAAATCTTTTTTTAAGGAGCCTTTGTTTCGGCAACTTTCCTTCAAAATCCATGGTTCTTCTTGTCCCTGATAGGTTGTGTGTTGATTTTCCTCAGCTCCTGAGACGCGTCTTTTAAAGACATCTAAACTTTCTGCCGGCTTTATTACTTTAAAATCTAGACCATGAGAATAGTAGGAAAAATTATTCGCATATCTTCTATTGCCAGGGTTTGGATCAATAAAATAGGATAGAGTCAATTTGAGTGTGACATCCTTGTCTGTCAGAATATTCTGTAAAATATCAGTCGGCCAAGGAATTTCATAGAGATGATATTCGTTAGTCTTAACAGCACTGCCGTCCATTCTAAAAGGCTGGATATAATTTTGAGAAATCAATGTTACAGAATTCTGAGCGCTATAGAAGGCATTTCTCTCAATAGGAACGCCATAGCCGAATGAGCGTAATAAAGTTTTCTTTTGCTGTACTGTGGCGTTCGAAAGGGAAACTCCGTTAAGCATAACATCTGTCCATTCAGCAGAGTGTGCCATCAAGCCTCGGATTGTTTCAGGCCAGAAATGTCCATGCTTTGTTTTCAGCTCGGCGGCTAGTTTAGAAGCTAATGCTGCAGCCCCGCTAGTATCTCCAAATGGATTGAAAATGTACTGCTGAAAATCTTTATCTAAAGACAGGGGCTTTAGCGTATGGATGTTGTCAAGAATCATTGAGCCAGATCTACCCAAGTTGCCACCTTCCATTACAATGTCTGGTTTATATGGCCATTGGTCATCCCATAGCAAGGATGTGGAATTGGACGGTGACATATGACCGTTGTTAGCAAGTGGTGTTACATTCGGCCAAATGGTCTGGTCAATTCGATCCATTCTTGTATAGGAGCCAACCGTTAGTGCATTATAACTTTGACTTGGATCGTGAATAGATTCAAGCAAATTATAAGAATTATAATGTTGGGCATCAATGTGGGCTTGCATATAGTTGACGTTTCCTCCACTCACTATCATGAGTTGAGGCTCATCGTCAATTACTCTTCCAAAAGTAATCTTGTCTACGGCTGCTGACCAAGTTGATGGCCTCCCTTTAAATACGGTAGTACTATCTGTTATCGATAAGCAATAAATTCTAGGATTTTGGGGGAAATCGACTACGGGAGTACTACATGCCGTTTCCGTTATCGAGCCATATAAATTTGGTGTGTTAGGATCTGAGGGATGGACTATCTTAAAGGATACTAATCCGTGAAAAATCTGGATATCGCTTGGGCTTGCCAATGCGGTCGTCAAATCTCCATATAAGGCCAATCCACCCATGCCAGTGCCGTGTCCTCCGTCTTCCCAAGTGTCTTCCGTGCCCCACGCTTGCTTGTAAGTATAAAGCCGATTTGTTGGTAAAAATGGGGTTATCAAGGGATGAAGATTATTGACTCCACTATCGAGTAAATAAACCAGTACAGAATTTTCATCGAAAGAAGCCTTGGTTCGTTTTAATAAATCTTGTTGCCAAGTCTCTTTTGTAGAAAGATCTATGTTCTTATTCGTAATGAAATTATTGAGCTGTTGGGGCTTTCTTAATTCTGCCAAATTATCTAATAGAAAAATTGATTCTGATAATTGTTTAGCAGTTCCCTTTATTAAACGAACCGTATGTTCTGGGAATTGTAAAATTTGTTGACCAACCGATGCCCCCACCTCCTGCAAGTTCTGAAGGACTTCCTTTCCTTTCAGAGTTTCGTTGTCGGTTTTCCTAAACCATGCTTCCCACCAAACATTTGCGTTTTCGTTTGGGAATGGTATTTCTGGTTCGTCCGTCCAGAATGAGCGCAACGTTGCAAGCTGAATCGACTGAATATTATTCAATAAATTTCTATGTTTGGGCAATCCTGTATCATTACCCAATTTATCTTTCGTGTTTTCGACCATATATTCCCCAGCCTTTTTCAAAAAGGTGCCAATCGCTCCGGGCTTCATTACTACTACTACACGATACTGGTCTTTGTCTTCACCATTGATGTTGACAGTCTCCTTTTTGATATTAAGTAGCTGATACTTGGCATTATGCCGGTCCGAGTTGAGTGCGTCAAAATCGAGAGGGAAGTTATAGTCTGATAAAAACTCTACATATAAGGATTCATCTTTAACGATATTCTCAGGAGTGGGGTCCACTGCTTTGACTTGAAATTGTTGTTGAACAGCGTTTAATTGCTTTATTAAGTTATTAGCGTGAGCTGTTCTATTTTTTACGGCAAGCTCAATTCCTGCGCCGCCACCTTGGCCGGGATAAGTATACGGGTTTGCGGTAAAAAAGGGGTTAATCGTTAGATGGGGCAATTGTTCGGCCATATGACATTCTATTTAGCAAGGCAGTATAAAGAAAATCTCGGTGAATTTTAGCAGATCCCGATAATATTTTTTCTTTTATTGCTTCGTCACATGCTTTTGAAATGTCAGAGTAATTTATACCAACTACTTGTTTCGCAATAGCAGAGAAATTTGACGTTTTATCCAGAGAATAACTACTAATGCATTTTTTAATAGCATTTACGATCTCTTTTTCAGTAGGCAACGGATATGATATGATAAGATCGAATCTTCTGAATAGAGCTTTGTCTAATGATTCTGGTAAATTAGTCGCGGCTATAATAATGCTGTTGCTGTTATCTTTTTCTATGTTTATTAGAAAACTATTGAGAATTCTTTTTATCTCTCCGATGTCGTGGCCTGTATTACGGTGAGACCCGATTGAGTCAAATTCATCAAATAAGTAAACTCCTCTTTGACCAGGCATCTGATCAAATATTACCCGTAGTTTAGCGATAGACTCTCCCAAATATTTCGACAATACGCCATCTAAGCGAATAAGAAATAACGGAATTCCAAGTTCTCCTGCCAAAGCATGAGCTGTCATCGTTTTGCCTGTACCAGGAGCACCGGTAAGAAGAAGTTTTTTAATTGGAGCAAGATTGTGATGTCTTAAAAGTTCCCAGTCTTTTTGTTCACGAATTAGTTTAAGTAACTGTTGTTTAACAGAAGTCTCCAAAATCATGCTTGAAAGATCTATTCTTGAATGAAAGACTTCTACTAGGTCGTTGATCTCTCTTCTGGAAGTCGATATGTTTACGACTTTGCCATTTTCATATTGAAGGGCAGATCGATTTTTCTTTGCGTTTTCTATTAAATTCTTTAACTCTTGAGCTAGGTTTGAATGACCTTGTCTAGCTTCAGATGCCGCGATTTGCATAGCTGAAGCAAAGAATCTTGCTTCGTCGCTTTCTCCAAAGGATTTTATAAGACTTTTTATTTGCTCGGATCCGGTCATTGTTTACTGAAAAATATATTTTCAAGAGTTTGATATGGATTATACTAATCTATTACAAAGATGTGAAAATAACTGTTAACTTGTACATACAAAATTCAATCAATAGCAAAGCCTTCTTAGATATCTTTAAAGTTATCTATCAGTTGTTCTCTTGCAATCTCATTTTCAATTTGGGCAAGTTCATGTCTGGCTAGATCTGGGTCGATAAAAGAGCCCTGCCTAGAGCCTGGACCTCTAAGGCTGTGACGTAATATCTGGGTAATTTCCGAGAAATTTTTGGACGTATTTAACGGCGATTTTAAATCATCGTTCACTAGAAACAATTCTTTTTGAGGTATCTTGACCTTTTCTCTATACGAAAGATCTTCTGATAAATCTTTTTTAACAAATGGAATACTTTTTTGGAGCAACAGATCGATTATTTTCCCTTCGAACTGATCGGCCACAATCAGATAAAAGTGCGTTGCAGTGATAACGCGGTTAGCTTGTTGAGCGTTTTCAAATATAGTCGAAGCGAGCGTAAAAAGCTCTTCAGCCCTCTTTTCAAAGTTTTTTCTGTTAGCAATGATAGTCGAACTTGCAAAAGTTATCGATTTTCGATACTTCAAATCATTTACTGGAATATCTGTAAAGTCGGCGTAGGAGGTATCATAAAACTGAATAAATTTTCTGAGAAGTTTGTGTATTACAATTTGTCGAAACGTTTTGTAATCTAATTCAGCAAGAAAATCTAGAATATTTAAGAACCCTTCACGCTCTGATGTATAGATCCTTTCCAATATTTCAACCTTACGGCTATTATAAGCTATAAAATCAGCAGCAAAGTAGTCCTGTAATGATTTGTGCGCCCATTTTAATTTCGCTCCCTCTCTTTGAAACAAAGGAACCGATGACAAAAGATCATCTAAGAAATCAGCGCTTTTAAACACGATTCCTGGACATTTTCCTTTGGCTAATTCTATGTAAGATGTTAGTTCAGATTCATTATAGACAATAGTCCCAAGAACGGCCGTGTCAAATGCTAGCTGGCGTAAAAGGGTTCTAAATTGTTGAATGTCTAACTTAGATTTCTTAGGGCGAGTCCATCCATCTTTAGAAAGATCATGCCTCTTAAACAATGCAAAATAAATCTCTTCATAAAATGATACTTTATTTGAAGGGATATCTTTGTTATAGGTGTAGGTGCTATATATCAGCGATACCAAAAAGGGGTTTTTCAAGAGCTCTTTAGCTTGATTAAAGCTTTGGTCTATTTCAGTGATTAATTTTTCGCCAATTTTAATTGGGCATATAGAGTCGTATTTTAGAATTAGTTCAAAAGCTTCCTCTTTCTCTAATGGCCGAATATTAAAAGACTGGAAATCTCCGAAAGTGGCTAAAGCGCTCTCCGGTCGAGATGTCATTAAGAAATAATTATTTGACGCCTTGTTAATAAATTCGCGAATATCTTTTGTAATAACTTCTTGATCTTTTGTTAATAGTTCATCAAAACCGTCAAGAAGAATGATAAAATTACCTAGCTCCAAAAACTTCAAGATCAGATCCTTGTTGAACGACGCATCGATTGGGTTAATTTGATTACAGATTTCATCCAACAGCGAATGGCTTTCTTTCAAATTTCGTAGCTCGACTATAATAGGAATACCAATTGAATTTTCGATTATTTGTGAGCCAATCCATTTTACCATCGTGGATTTTCCCATTCCAGCAGTATCAGAAATCAAGATTTTCTTATAAGGCTGAATATGGGTAATAGAAAACTTATCTATTTTGACTTCTTTGCGATCTTTTGAGGATTGAAGTGTTAATGGATAATAAATGTCTCTGATTTTAATTTGTTGATTTTGAAAGAGCAGAATATTGACGTTTTGGCAAAAGGCATACGTACGGCCTAGATACTCTTCAAACCTATTTTCAAACCAAGGCTCGTCAAGCTGACCATTAATATCTTGTTTTTTGATCCATTTTCCCAATCTCTCCAGTTTGGGCTTAAGAAATGACGATATTAGTGGATCGATGAAAGGTTTTGCGATTGTAACTAAATCCTTTACCGTCTCTAAATTGTATTCCATTGAAAAGATTTAACCGTGCTAAAATAGTCACTCCTAATGTAGGAAATAAAGTATAATTTTTTAGGATATATATGGCTTACTGCAGGGTTTTACACATATGTAATTATTTGCCTGTCTTATCCCCCAAAATCAAAAATCAATTTATACTTTTTTGTACACACGCTTCCGTAACTTTGCGGATGATGAAAACAGAAATAGAAAAACCTGCCAGGCCGATCCACGATTCTGAAGATTACCTGGAACAAGCGATACAGGCCGAGTATAAGTACGGTTTTGTCACGGATATTGAGGCGGATGAAGCTCCTAAGGGGCTGAACGAGAACATCATACGTTTCATTTCAGCCAAAAAGAACGAACCAGCATGGATGCTCGAATGGCGCCTGAAAGCTTTTGCCCACTGGCAAAAGATGAAAGAACCCAATTGGGCAAATATCAAATATGATCCGATTGATTACCAGGATATTAAGTACTATTCTGCCCCCAAACAGAAGATCAAGCCCGGTAGCCTGGATGAGATCGATCCGGAACTCCGGAAGACCTTCGAAAAGCTCGGCATTTCCCTCGATGAACAGAAACGACTGACCGGCGTGGCCGTGGATGCCGTGGTGGATTCCGTATCCATCGGCACCACCTTCAAAGCCCAGCTGGGTGAGCTCGGCATCATCTTCTGCTCCATCAGCGAAGCCATTCAGGAACACCCGGAGCTGATCAAGGAATACCTCAGCACGGTCGTGCCTATTACAGATAACTATTTCTCCGCGTTGAATGCTGCTGTATTCACCGATGGATCATTCGTTTATATACCAAAAGGCGTCCGCTGCCCGATGGAACTGTCCACCTATTTCCGGATCAATGCCGAGAATACGGGTCAGTTCGAGCGTACCCTGATCATCGCCGACGAAGGCAGCTATGTTAGCTACCTCGAAGGTTGCACCGCCCCGATGCGCGACGAAAACCAGCTGCACGCAGCCGTGGTGGAACTCGTGGCCATGAAAGACGCGGAGATCAAATACTCCACCGTTCAGAACTGGTATCCCGGTGATAAGAACGGCGTGGGCGGGATCTACAACTTCGTGACCAAACGCGGGATCTGCAAAGGCGATAACTCCAAGATCTCCTGGACACAGGTGGAAACCGGCTCGTCCATCACCTGGAAATACCCAAGCGTAATATTAAAAGGCGATAACTCAGTCGGGGAATTCTATTCCGTGGCCGTGACCAATAACTACCAGCAAGCTGATACCGGTACCAAAATGATGCACCTCGGGAAGAACACCAAGAGCCGCATCGTGTCAAAAGGTATCTCGGCGGGATTCAGCAATAACAGCTACCGCGGGTTGGTGCAGGTGAATAAGAATGCGAGCAATGCACGGAACTTCTCTCAATGTGATTCGCTGTTGCTGGGTGATAAATGTGGCGCGCATACGTTTCCTTATATAGAGGTGAAGAATAGTTCTTCGATGGTGGAGCATGAAGCGACGACGTCGAAGATTGGGGAAGATCAGTTGTTTTATTGCAACCAGAGAGGGATGGATACGGAAACGGCGGTGGCGCTGATTATAAATGGATTTGCGAAGGAGGTGATGAACCAACTTCCAATGGAGTTTGCGGTAGAGGCTCAGAAGCTGCTGGCTATCTCCCTTGAAGGAAGCGTTGGATAATTGATGGGCGTAGGAGGATCGCAGAGGGCGCAGAGAAGGCGCAAAGGGCGCAAAGATATCTTGGCGTACTTAGCGATTCCTTAGCGGGCTTGGCGATACTTAATACGCCGCACAAACAAAGTACAATAACAAAGAAAAATAGTTAGTTCAATGTTGAAGATCGACAACCTGCAAGCAGGTATTGAAGGAAGAAAAATTCTCAAAGGCATCAGCCTGGACATCAAGCCCGGTGAAGTGCATGCCATCATGGGACCGAACGGTTCCGGTAAGAGTACGCTGGCATCGGTGCTGGCTGGCCGCAAAGATTATGAAGTGCTCGGTGGTTCTGTAGAGTTCCTCGGTAAAGACCTGCTTGACCTGGAGCCGGAAGAACGCGCGGGCGAAGGATTGTTCCTCGGGTTTCAATACCCGGTGGAAATTCCAGGACTGAGCACGACGAACTTTATCAAGACAGCCGTAAACGAAGTACGCAAGTATCGTGGTGAAGAGCCGCTGGATGCTGTGAAGTTCCTGAAGCTGATGAAAGAGAAAATGGCGCTGATGAATATCGATCAGTCATTGCTGAGCCGTTCACTCAATGAAGGGTTCTCCGGTGGTGAGAAGAAGCGCAACGAGATCTTCCAGATGGCGATGCTGGAACCGAAACTCGCGATCCTGGATGAAACGGATTCCGGCCTGGATATCGATGCGATCCGCGTGGTATCGAACGGGGTGAACAAGCTGCGCAATAAAGACAATGCTGTGCTGCTGATCACGCACTACCAGCGCCTGCTGGATTATATCGTTCCTGATTTCGTGCACGTATTATATAAAGGACGGATCGTGAAGTCTGGTCCGAAAGAACTGGCATACGAGCTCGAAGAGAAAGGATATGATTTTATTAAAAACGAAATTGATGCGGCAGAGCTGGCTGACCAGGTCGCGGAAATAAACAAGTAATGGATACAACGACTTATATAAAGGAACAATTCGAACAGTTGCAGTCGGCCGACAGCGGCAGCGGGCTGAGCGCCAAAAGGCAGGATGCTTTTGCGGCATTCAGCACGATGGGCATTCCGACGACGCGTCATGAAGAATGGAAGTACACGAGGATCGGAGGTTTTTTCAATAAATCTTTTGAGATCGGTGCATCGAAACAGATCGATATCGATGCGTATCGTTTGCCGGGTCATGAAGTGGCGAATGAACTGGTGTTTGTGAATGGTCAGTATGCACAGGATCTTTCGACGATCCGTTCAGCTGAACTGAACGTGGTGGCGCTGGAAGATGCATTGACAAATGAATATGCTGAGATCGTAAATAAGCATTTCAATCATAGCGCGCAATATCTGAAAGACGGGATCAACGCGTTGAATACGGCTTTTGTAACCAAAGGCGCGGTGTTCATCGCGGTGAAACGCGGTAAGATCGTGTCGCACCCGGTGTACATCTATAACATCACGGATGGACAGGTGCTGGCATTACCAAGAACATTGGTTCATCTGGGTGAGAATGCACAGATACAAATTGTTGAGACGTTTGCAAACGTTGGCAATGCGGAAAGTCTGACGAACCAGGTGATGGAGATCGTTGTTGAACGTGATGCGATCCTGGATTATGTCAAAATTCAGAATGAGCATGCGCAAGCAAGCCAGGTGAGTACGACGCATATCCGTCAGACAGGTAAAAGTTTGGCGAATGCGGTGACGATCTCTCTGAATGGCGCGATCGTACGGAACAATACGAACGTGGTGATGGAAGATGCGTATTGCGAAGCGCATTTGTATGGGTTGTATTATCCGAAAGGGAATACGTTGATCGATAATCATACGGTTGTTGACAACGCACAGCCGAATTGTTATAGCAATGAGCTCTACAAAGGCATGCTGGATGAGAATGGAACGGGTGTGTTCAATGGGAAGATCTTTGTGAGACAGCCGGCGCAGAAGACAAACGCCTTCCAATCTAATAAGAACGTTTTGTTATCAGATACGGCGAGCGTGAATACGAAGCCGCAATTGGAGATCTTTGCGGATGATGTGAAGTGTTCGCATGGATGTACGGTGGGGAAATTGGATGAGGAGGGATTGTTCTATTTGCAATCACGGGGAGTGCCTGAAAGAACGGCGAAAGCGATGTTGCTCCATGGGTTTGCGGGGGATGTGATTGAGAAGATAAAGATTGGGGTGATTAGGGAATATGTAGATGGATTGGTGAGTGAGAGATTGGGGTACGAAGCGTAATTGAACTTAATAGAAACCTTTGGTCGCCTCTGCACTTAGTCACTCTTGCAGTTGCTGTTTACATAGCCCCGTCCCGCTCTGTTTCCCCGGGCGGGCGAACTAAATAGGGTAACAATCTTACTGCAAGCCAGACCCGGGGTCTCTCGAGTTGAAGAGTTCTTCAATGATTTGAGAGGTCGGGAGGTTGAAAGGTAGAGAAGGGTTTGGTAGTTAGAGGGGTCCCGGGTCTCGGTCGTTTAAGTTTGTGAGGGGTTGAAAGGAGATCGCCCGGGATAACAAGTTGTAGGGATTGAGGCGGCACGAGCAGTCCGAAAGAAGAAAAGACTTTGAAAGAAGAAGACAATAGTGGGCAAGTGTATCACAGATAAAAAGTAAGCTATGATCACATCAATAGATACCGAAGTGAAGAAAAAGACTTTCGATGTACAGTCTTTCCGCGAGCAGTTCCCGATCCTGAAACGCCAGGTGAAAGGGTATCCTTTGATCTATCTCGACAATGCAGCTACTTCACAAAAGCCGCAGGTAGTCATCGACGCACTGGTGAATTACTACTCCGGTTTTAACGCAAATATTCATAGAGGGATTCACTCACTCGCTGAAGAAGCAACTGCTGCTTTTGAAGCAACGCGCGATACCGTGAAAGATTTCATCAATGCTTCAAGCAGAGAAGAAATTATATTTACGAGAGGGACTACTGAAGGTATTAATCTTGTCGCAGCCACCTGGGGAAGAGCGAATGTAAAAGCCGGCGATGAGATCATCATTACGAATATGGAGCATCACTCCAACATCGTTCCCTGGCAATTGCTGTGTGAAGAAAAAGGCGCGGTGCTGAAAGTGATCCCGGTGGATGATAATGGTGAGTTGATCTGGGAAGAATTTTTGAAATTGATTTCGCCGAAGACGAAGCTGATTTCCGTAGTACATGTATCAAATGCATTGGGTACAGTGAACCCGGTGAAGAATATAATTGCTGAAGCACGCAAAGTTGGTGCATTGGTGATGGTAGATGGCGCGCAATCGACCGTGCATTTGGACATCGATGTGCAGGATATGGATTGCGATTTTTTCGCTTTCTCTTCCCACAAATTATATGGCCCGACGGGGATTGGTGTGTTGTATGGCAAGAGAGATCTCCTGTTAGCAATGCCGGTTTACCAGGGTGGTGGAGAAATGATCAAGGAAGTGAAGTACACAGGAACCACGTTCAATGATCTTCCTTATAAATATGAAGCGGGAACGCCGAATATTGCGGATACGATTGCATTGAAAACCGCGATCGATTTTGTGAATGAAACAGGTAAGGATGTGATGCGGAGACATGAAGATGAATTGCTGGATTATGCAACAGAACAATTGCAACAGATCCCGGGATTGAAGATCATCGGTCAGGCGAAGGAAAAAGTGAGTTTGGTTTCATTTATTATCGATAAACTGCATCCGCAGGATATCGCGATCTTGCTGGATAACCGCGGGATTGCGGTGAGAACTGGTCACCATTGCGCGCAGCCGCTGATAGACCGATTCTGCATTCCGGGTACAACACGTGCATCGTTTGCGGCGTATAATACAACGGAAGAAATTGATGAACTGGTGAAAGGCTTGCATAGAGCTATCAAATTACTGGCATAATTGACAGGGATGAGTACGATCAGGGATATAGAAAAAGAGATCGTCGAAGAGTTTGGACTCTTTGATAATAATGACGATAAATACGAGTACATTATCGACCTGGGTAAGAAGTTACCGGTGCTCGATGATCAGTATAAGACAGATGATAATAAGGTCCGCGGTTGCCAGTCATCGGTCTGGCTGCAGGCAGACTATAAAGATGGAAAGATCTTTTTCAGTGCGGATAGTGATTCAGTGTTGGTAAAAGGATTGATCAGCATGCTGGTGAGAGTTCTTTCGGGAAGAACACCGGATGAGATCATAGGAGCGCCGCTGGATTTTATCAAAGAAGTAGGGTTGACATCCTTTCTTGCGCAGACGCGTTCGAATGGATTGTTGTCGATGGTGAAACAGATCAAGAATTACGCGTTAGCATTTAAATTGAAACATTCAACTACATAGCGATGATGATGAACGAAGATGAAATGAAAGAAAAGGTGATTGATGTGTTGAAGACCATTTATGATCCGGAGTTGCCGGTGAGTATCTGGGAGCTGGGATTGATTTACGAAGTATCAATCTTACCGTTGAATAATGTACAAATTGTGATGACATTGACAGCGCCGGGTTGTCCTGCGGCACAATCGTTGCCGGTAGAGGTAGATCAGAAGGTGAAGGAGATTGAAGGGGTGAATGATGTGCATGTGGCGGTGACGTGGAGTCCGGCGTGGAATAAGACGATGATGTCGGAGGCGGCACAGTTGGAATTGGGATTTATGTAGGGCGGCTTGCGTAGGAGCTTCGCAAAGAGCGCAAAGGACCGCCAGGGACGCAATGGAGAAAATTATTCAGCATATTGGAGATGATTTCGGTTTAAGATACTTAGCGCCCTTTGCGGCCCTTAGTGATCTTTGCGATACTCCTCTTTCGATTTAAGATATTATCCGAAAATGAAAATCACTGCTCAAGAAGAATACGGTTTGCGGATCCTGATAAGGATTGCCCGTTGTCCAGACAACGTTGGCTTAAGCATTCCGCAGCTCGCAGAGGCCGAAGGCCTGAGCAGTCACTATGTGGCGAAGCTCACGCGGGTTTTGCGGATGGGAAACTTTATTAATAGCACACCGGGACATAAAGGAGGATATGTGCTGGCCAGAGCGCCAAAAGATATCAATATCCGGTTGGTACTCGAAGCATTGGGTGGTGTGTTGTTTGACAAACGTTTTTGTGATTCGCATGTCGGTGCGATGAGATTGTGTACGAATTCAGTGGATTGTTCTGCCCGGTCCCTGTGGCAGATGATACAGCATACGGTAGATCAATTGTTGAATAAGATCTCCCTCCAGGAATTGATCAACCCGGAAGATGTTTCGGTGAAGGTGTTGAACTTCATTCTCGATCAGCCGACGCCGAAGATGGAAGTGGAATTTCCGGCTCGGTAGTATGGCGTGGGTTCCCGCAGATGACGCAGATTTTACCAGTTTATTTATTGGTTAGTGATGCCATAAGGTATCGGTTGTGATTCGCATCCGCAGATGACGCAGATAAGTATCCATTATACGGTAACTTATCCGCGTCGTCTGCGGATGCGAATTAAGATGTGTACGCTGTTAATGCAATCAACAATCATTGGAAGCTATGATCTGCGTCTTCTGCGGGCACCGACCGCCGTGCTCCTACGCTGAAGCTTCGGCGCAAGCGTAAGCGTAAGCAAAGCAGAGGCGGGAACCTACGCCAATGATCGATTAAGTTTATCCATCCTCCTAAAGAATTCTTATCCGGTACAAACAATGATCGCTTTATATCCTTTATGAGATATAAGCGATGAAATACAAAGAATTCGTAGCATATTGGATCTTTTCTCCCCGAAATAGCTTTCTTTTATAGTACCAAGATCCTGGTGTTTCAATAACTACTCACTATTTATCTCTATCCTTTTGCACGCTTTACTGGTGATGAATCATTCCTCTGCTTAGTTAGCTTCGATGATGTTTACTGAATCTTATTGTTTTTAATTTATTTAAACTTATCTATTATGGGAGTTTCAACTATTCTTCCTGGTACATGGGAAGGAGACTACATTGACGTAAGAGGATACAAAGGTATTCTCGAAATGAAGATCGAAGCAAGAGAAAGTGAATTGAGCGGCCGGTTCAAGCTAACCGTGAAAGACATTGACAAGCCGCAGATCTTCGAAGGTTCGCTGAAAGGTGAATCGAATGAAAAAGAAACCAGGTTGTCGTTGATGATCTACGATAAGGAGTCTTCGCAGGATCTTCAGTTCACGCACGAAATAAAGATCACCGATGGCGGCACCTATGCCAGTCAGTGCTTTTATGGAATGGTTACGTCTGTGGAGAAATCCGTGTTTGGCGGCGGTGTATGGATCGCGTGGCATTTCAAAAATAAAAACAAGCAATAAACCTTAATACTATGGCAACCTGGACAACACATACCGAAGGAGGAAGCTGGAATGGAGGAGGAACAGAAGTGCCTGACTGCAGCGTGGCGCAGCGGGAGGCGATCATCAATGCGTTCAATAACTTCAGTTCCCGTTCCTGCTTAAATTGTTTTGGCGGACTGTCTGGTCAGCTGAATGAAAAGTGGAGGGAGATAGAGATCGACTGTACCGATTCTGAATGCGACAGACTCGATGGCCGGAACAGTGGCAACAATATTCTTATTTGCAATACATCATCAACCAGGGTTGGACCTGTGCTGCTTCATGAAATGGTCCATGCCTGCGGAGGAACCGAAATGGATTCTGAAGCAGTGGAACATGCCTGCTTCAATGGCAGCGGCGCCACCGCGCCATTTGGTGATGACTGGGATAAATTCCGAAGCGAAACAGACGAGCTGGAAGGAAACGAAATAGAACGTGTAGGTAAATTCATGATCTGGAATTCCGACACAGGCGAAGTATGGGAGAAAGTAGTGGAAGGCGGAAGCTGGGCCAGCGGCGGCACTGTCAGGAAAGGCAGGCGTTGCTTTCAATCAAACAGTTGGATCCATAGCTATACAGGCGGAGGTTCATGGATATGAGGATACCTGTTCAGCATGGACTGCAATTCCTTTTTGACAGTTATCAACGCAAAGGCGTATGGGAAGAGTTTTTAACACTGGCAGGCCCCGGTACAAACTGGGTGTCTGCCTATATCGCCTGTCAACTCGTACTGATCGATGATGAGAAAGCACATGAGCTGCGCAAAAAAGTATGGCATAAGCTTTCGGGGTCAAGGATGTTTCTTAAGCAAAGTAAATGGGGATTCAATAGCCGCGTGCCGGCTGATGCAGATTCAACGATCTGGGTGTTATTGCTCGCCAGTCAACTCGGTATCGAACCTTCGCGCCAGTCAAAAAGCTATGCGTTCATTCGACGGCATATTCAATCGAATGGCGGAATCAGTACATATAAAGACGACCGGATGATCCGTTTGTTCACCAAACTAAAAAAGAATATCTCTTTCGCAGGGTGGTGCCATGATCATACATGCGTAACAGCAGCAGCGCTAAGCTTACCAGAACTCGCAGATGAAAACATGATCCGGTACTTGCTGGATCAGCAACAGGGGAATGGCGCATGGCCCGCCTACTGGTGGGTAACCAGTGCCTACTCCACCGGACTGATAGCGGAAGGATTTTGCAGATTGAACAACAATATGCCGGAAAAGAAATTGAGCGACGCAGTTGAGCAGTCAGTCAATTGGAGTATACAGAAACTGCGTTCATCCAGATCCTTCCTGCCCTTTGAACTTTCTTACCTGTTGCGCATATTGAAATGCGGCGACGAACAAAAATGTGCCTACTGGATAGAATACGTGTTAGATGAGTTGATCTCACTGCAATCTCCTGATGGTTCATGGGAATCATCAGCGCTGCTTCGGATCCCCTTTCCACATACCATCGATCCCGCAACGATCATGAACTGGAACTGGCAAGGCAAAGGCGGCGGCTGTATCATACAGGATCATAACCGTTGCTTTACTACCGCATCAGTACTTTATTCATTGTCTTTATATTTATGAATGCTTATCAGAAAGCTGCTTCAATAGACGGGCTGAAAAGCCGGCTTTTGGCAAATCTTAAGACGAAGCTAAGTCGTGAGACTTACCTGGTCGACCGCAGGAAGATCGAACTCGCGGGGTTCATGCAATGGGACCAGTTGATCAACGATCTTAAGGAAAAGGAGATTACGGAAACTGATTTTCTGCAAGAGGTGAACCTGCCTAAATCAACACTGATCAGGATCATTGGTTTTGGAATGGCTTTCTCCGATAAGTTCCTGCCATTGACGGAGAATGAACGGAGACCGGAACTGGTGAAGCTTGGCGCTTTATCAAACCTCATCGTATGCCTCTATGATCATATAGTGGATACTAAAAATAATGATGAAGATCCCCTCTCGCGGCCGGAACTTGAACGGGTTGACTTCGTTGGTACACCGGGAGCAAAACCCGGCATGTCAAGAATGGAGATCTACCAGCTGATACAATTGTATTTCCGAAAGCTGAAAAATTTATGTACCGGTCCGGATGATCTTGAGGTGTATCAGCTGATCAATAAAACTGCTTTGAAAATGTATGATGCGGAAAGGGCGACGGTCCGCATCAACGGTGTGGACGGGACAAGTGGCATGCGGAAATCTGCACTTCCGTTTGTACTGATGGGAATGCCAGGCTGGGTATTCCTCAAGCAGTCAACTGAGCGATGGTTGTTATTGATACACCTGTACAGGGTTGGGTTATTCTTCGGCATACTTGATGATATTGTCGACTATCGGGATGATCTCATCAATCATCAATTCAATTTGCTGTTGACATATAGCGAAAAAGAAATGCTGGATCTTGAAGGGAGATTGATCCATCAGATCGATGCATTGAGTTTTCGTGGCTCTCTGAATGAGCAATGGGTGCGGCTATATTACGTATGTGCCATTTCCTGGCTGGGCGGATATGAATAAGCGGAAATAAAAATGTTTTCAGATACGTAGTTAACTACCTATATTTGTGTTCAAATCAACGAACATGAATCGATCCTTCCATACAAACCTCCTGGATAACTCTCATTGCCAGGATATTATCAAGATTATCCTGCCTATTCAGCAAATTGAATTTAGTGTGCCGATCACCCTGGAAGATCAACCCGATCTGCTGGATATTGAAGGCAATTACATTAACGGAGGCGGAGGTTTCTGGGGCAGTTTCGATGGGGATAAGCTGGTTGGGACCATCGCACTGATCAATGCCGGCGACGGTGTTGGTGCGATCCGGAAGATGTTTGTGTTGAAAGAATACCGCGGAAAAGAATATGGTATCGCGCAGCAATTACTGGATACGCTATTGCAATATTGCAAGGAGAACAACATTCCCAGAGTTTGTTTGGGAACTGTCGGACAGCTTCAGGCTGCTCAGCGCTTTTATGAAAAGAATGGCTTCAGCAAGATAACTGCAGAAGAATTGCCTGCGCATTTTCCGCGCATGAAACCCGACCATATATTTTACGAAATACGCCTGGAAACAACTGTTCCAACCGCACATTAATCCATACATTTATTTTTTACCAAACAGTTGAACATGGGTCTGATCGATGATGTAGGAATTCTTGCAATCGCGACAAGGATGCAACGCCTTGCAGAAATGATGCGCAAAGACGGATTGCAGATCTATAAAGATCACCAGATTGCTTTTGAACCGAAATGGTTCCCGGTGATCTATACACTTTATCATAAGCCGCTGCTGAGCGTAGTGGAGATTGCTGTTGAGATTGGCTACACGCATCCGTCAACGATCAGTTTATTGAAGGAACTTGAGAAAGAGAAACTGATCAGATCAAAGAAAGATAAGATCGATTCGAGAAAGCGTTTGCTGCAGCTCACCGATAAAGGCCAGGAGATGGTGACGAAAATGAAACCTGTCTGGAACCTGATGATCGATGCGATCACGGAACTCACGGATACACCTACCAATCTTTTGCAGGCGATCATAGAAGTGGAGCAGAAGCTGGAAGAGAAAAGCATGGCAGCGAGGGCAGCTGCTATTCATCAGTCGAAAGGTGGTTCGAGATAAGCAATGGAGTATCGCAAAGGCCGCTAAGTAAAACGCAAAGTGCGCAAAGAGATCTCTATTTTCTTTGCGCACTTTGCGTTTTACTTAGCGGCCTTTGCGATACTGATATCGATCAGAACTGTTCCAGGAACTCTTCGAGTACCTGTTCGTCTTCTAATTGGATCAATGCATTTCCCAGCCGTGTTCTTCCGGAACAGGTGGCAATTGCGGCAAGTGCCGTTACAAACAATGTATCCTCCTGGTCGGTTTTGATCGCTTCCATGGCAAGGGTATTTAATTCCGTTAAACCCTGCTGGTAATACTTTTGTGCAGCGGGAGGAAGATCAGGATTGTTGTTCTCATGGCGTTTTTGTTCGATGATGCTGCAGAGGGCAAAAAGATTCCAATCGATGATCCCCTTTTCTTTTGTAATGCGTACTAATTGCGGGATCGCAAGATATGAGGCAAGCCCTACTTTCCCATGCTGGTGGAGGTTGTTCCATAGTTCCTGCCAGATGGCTGCGTGCGCGGCGGGATCTGTGGATTGTTCCATTTTGAGGAGGGGTATGGAGACATCGTAAAGTTTTCCGTTGGCGCCGTCGAGCTTTGCCCAGTTTTTATCCTGTAGTTTCATAAAAGTTCAGTGTGTTTGCTTCCGGGAAGGTACGCAATCGTTCTTATCAACTCCGATAATCGTTTGCAGCATTTTCTTCTTCTTTTATTTTAGCACGAACGCCGCTGTTACCCCGGACGTCACTTTTATTTTCTGAAAATCCACAGTTGGTAAAACCGATTTATCAATATAGCCGTTTGATGATACACCCCTGATTTGAATTCCCGCAGTTTTACCCTGTAGTTGATTCAATGAAATTGATTCGGTGTCGACAATATGTATGGCAGTTCCGACATCCTGTCCGAGAGGTTTAGTTAGTGCGAGCGCTTTCTGCTTTGCTGCTGCAATCGCTTTGCCTCTGCAAATATTTTTAATCGCTTCTATTTGTGTATGGTCAACGCGATCGATCGAGGCGTTTGAAATATCCAGTTTCTCCAGTTCAATGAATACATCGCTCGCGAGCGATGCACTGTTTACTTCAAGCATGTATTCCTTTGTTTTCAGAATGTCTCTTTTCTTCAGGAAAAAATATTTATAGTTGCTCAGCATATCACTCACCTGCAATTGATTTTCTGTATTGATACCCAATGCTGAAAGGGACTTCACCATTTTTACCTCAATGTCTTCCAGAGGTATGCGGTCTTTTGTATCTTTTTCAGAAACAAAAATCCGGATAAAGATCTGATTTGGTGTTACGAGAGAGTCAGCGGATCCCGTTACTTCCAGGTAAGGCTGGTCAATGAAATTCTTTTGTTGCGCATGAATGCTGGTTATTGCAAGAAAGTAAGCCGCAGATAGCAGTGGTTTTTTCATTTTTTTTATTTTAAGATGCTTTTTGTTCGGCGATTACATAAAGGGGCTCTTATTAATACTATCCTAAAATGTTGTTGGTAATATTGGGAATGGAAAACAAAAAAGGGATCGCAGAACTGCGATCCCTTCTCAAAATTTATAAGCTATGATGTCTTACCTCCCCGCCGTCGGCGCTCTCAACTCAAATTCCTTCGGAGGTTCAATGCCTCTTAAATGCTTCACGAAATAATCCCATCTTCTTCTCATCATATAATAAGAGTACTGACCGAATCCGTGCGCACTGTTCGGGAAGATCACCAGGTCAAAATCCTTATTTGCTTTTTGCAATGCTTCTACTACCAATAAGGTATTGTAAGGCGGAACGTTGTTATCCATCAGACCATGAGCAAGCATCAGCTTTCCTTTCAGGTTCTGTGCATAGTTCTGGTTTGCCTGTGCTCCGTAGTTTACGTTTTCAGCCAGACCGTTGTAGCGCTCGCCCCAGTCATCTTCATAGTTACGATTGTCATGGTTGCCTGACTCAGAGATGCCCACTTTATAGAAATCAGGATAACGGAACATGGCCGTTGCCGTTGCAAAGCCACCACCTGAGTGACCCCACATACCTACTTTGGTTGTATCCATCGGGTAGGTTTGTGAAAGCTGGCGGATCGCTGTGATCTGGTCAGGGATCGTGTTCTCTGCCATGTTACCATAGCTCATATCATGATAGCTCTTAGAGCGGTTAGGGTTGCTGGTTCCTTCGATCAGTACGATAATGAAACCCAGCTCAGCCAATGCCTGGTGATCGCTGCGTGCAGTGGAGAATGACCAGTTGCCAACGCTACCACCCTGAGGACCGGGATAGATATAATTCACTACAGGATATTTTTTGCTGGCATCCATTTTTGTTGGAGTGAATACCAGGCCATAAATATCTGTCTTGCCATCATGTGCTTTGACTTTCACCGGCGTTGGAGCTTTCCAGCCAGTCGCTTCCAGTTTGGAGATATCTGTTTTTTCCAGCTCGATGAGCTGCTTGCCGTTTGCATCACGCAGTACGGTTACAGCAGGGACATTTGGCTGTGAATAAGTATCGATGATGAACTTTTTAGAAGGAGAGAAGCTTGCGCTGTGTGTACCAGTGCCAGAAGTCAGTGCAACCAGTTTCTTTCCATCAAAGCTTACGCGATAAAGATTCGAGTAATAAGGATTCACCGGATCATTACCTGTTGTAGTGAAGGTGATCTCTCTTTTCTTTTCATCTACTTCAACAATACGGGATACAACGAATTCTCCTTTGGTGATCTGGTTTTTCACCTGGCCTGTTGTGGCGTCATAGAGATACAGGTGACCCCAGTTATCACGCTGGCTATACCAGATGAATTCGTTTGTTGCAGGAAGATAGCGCCAGTTAACACCGCCGCGGCCTGATTCATATTGTGTAGGAACTGTTTCTTCGAATACTTCTCTTACAGCGCCGGTTGCTGCATTGGCAATGCGCATTTTTGAGATCTTGTGATCGCGGGAAGTAGAAAGGAAAGCCATTTCGGTGCCGTCCGCTTTCCAGTCGATATCAGCAAGTGATCCGCCATCAGTAATGTTGTCGCTGATAGAAGAACGGTGAAAGTCCGGAGGAATTTGCAGGCGGATCACTTTTCCTGTTTCCAGGTCGATGATCACGCGGTGCAGCATGGCCACTTCTTTATCTCCCGGCAGGGGGTATTTCCAGGCGCGGAGGGTTGGGTGACCAACATTAGTGGTAGCGAGATACATATCACCAACTTTGCGTTCGTCCTGCTGGAAAGTAGAGATCTTTTTCGAATCGGGCGACCATTTCAGGATCGCTCTTTCACTGCTTGCCCAGCCGGCGTTATCAGTAGCATATCCGAAATCTTTTACGCCGTCAGTGGTCAGTTGTTTTTCCTCTTTGGTAGCAACGTCGCGGATCCAGAGGTTATAGTTTTTGATGAAGACAGCTTTTTTGCCATCAGGAGAAGTGGATTCCAGTCCGCCGAAACCACGGCGGCCGCCGCCCATTCCCATTTGCTGACCGCCTGCTTCGTTCGCAGCGGTGCCGGCTTCTGTGATGGAGCCAGTCTTCAGATCATAGTTCCATTTTTTGGAATCTGCGCTGAAGGCGATGGATTTTCCATCAGTAGAATACGCGATGGTCTGGAAAGGAAGTTTGTAAGGATCGTAATTGCGGCTGGTTTGTTTGGATAATGCAGCGGCCAATTTTGCCTGATCAAAAGCTGGTTGTTTTGCTTTTTTTGCAGCGTCCACAAGGAAGAATTCTGTTCCTTTTTCGGTGTTGACAGCGTACCAGAACTTGTCGGAGCCTTCGATCCAGGTGGGCCGCATTCCATTGCGGAAAACCAGGTTCTCGGTACCGAATCCGAGGAATTTGGCGGCATTTTCATAATCCTGGCGAGACAGTGAGTCTGTGCGCTGGGCAGTTGTTGCCAGCGAGGCCGCTAATGCGGCGAGTGTAATTAGTCGTTTTGGCATAAGTGGGTTATCAGAGCGGTTGTTAGATGATTCTGCAATATAAGATAAAGGGGTTAGACGAGTTTTTCAGGAGGAAATTGCGGGTGAGGCAGGTCTATAACTGTCAGCTTGGGAATTGGCTGGCGTAGGGCCCCTCTAAATCTCCCCCTTCAAGGGAGACTTGCACTCCGAGATTTGAAATTAGTCGTTATAACGTGGTTAATATGCGCTTTGAATTGAAGTCACCTTTTTAAGCGACGTAAAGTCTCCCCTGAAGGGGGAGATTTAGAGGGGGCCCTACGCCACCCGGAAGGATCAAGCTCAAGCAGGGCATGATCAGATTCGCTGTTTTGTTCCAAAATAATTCTGCTGGGATTCTGTAGTTTTAATCAGTAAAACATTAAAAGAAACGAGATGTTCGAAACCGATTTTAAGAACGTGTTTACGGAAGCAGGCAACGATGGGAGTGTAACCAATGCTTTCTGGCAGGAAATCGCTATGCAACACTCACACAAAAGCAGGCATTATCATTCTTTTCAACATCTCGAATCCATCTGGCAGCAACTTCAACCGGTAAAGCATCAGATCCAGGATTGGCCGGTCATCCTGGGAGCCATCGCGTATCATGATTTTGTTTACGACATCAAGCACGGGAACAATGAAGAAAAGAGTGCCGAGAAGGCGGTGACCAAACTACTTGATGCAGGTTTTGAAAAGGAGCGGGCTAACCGCTGTTACCGGCATATTAT
The DNA here is from genome assembly GCF_022012415.1 of Terrimonas ginsenosidimutans. Taxonomy (GTDB): domain Bacteria; phylum Bacteroidota; class Bacteroidia; order Chitinophagales; family Chitinophagaceae; genus Terrimonas_A; species Terrimonas_A ginsenosidimutans. Next base: position 25,105 of record NZ_JAKLTR010000001.1, on the reverse strand, counting down.
CGCGACTAAGGGGCACCACATCAGCGATGACCCGGATACCAATTTCTTCACGGATGCAGATCTTTGCATCCTGGGAGGTGAGGAGGAGGCGTATAAGACATATGCTGCCAGTATCCGGAAGGAATACAGTGTTTTTCCTGATTTTATGTATAAGCCGGGAAGAAAGAAAGTACTGCAACACTTTTTGCATCTGCCGAAGATCTTCAAGACAGAACATTTCTTTTCATTGTATGAAGAGCAGGCCAGGCGGAATATCAAACGTGAACTGAATTCACTGTAGGCAGCAGTGATAGATTCGATTGGCGTAGGCGGAACGCGGCGGCCGCGGCGAAACGCTACGGACGCGGCGAAACAGCTGTTGAAGACATTGTATTTCGTTGCGCTCGTTGTGTATTGCGGCGGCCGCCGCGTTCCGCCTCTGCCGTCCGCTCGCTACTTGATCTCTATCAACATCTATTTGCATTCGTATGCGGCCGTTTTAATGGTTTCCCTTCATGTGAAAACAGTGTATCTACCCGATTCTACATGTGTAATTCCAGGTTTTCCGTCCTTCCGGAATGTGGAACTGTTCTGCGTTTCCTTTAATGTGTATCTTGTACACCATTAATCCTGCCCGCCTACGCTTTCTTCCTACGTTAACGATTAAACTTTACATATGAAACAAACAACTACACTACTGTTGTTGCTGATGCTATTATATCGGCCAGCAACCTCCCATGCTCAAGACGATGTAATGATGCAGGCGTTTTACTGGAACGTGCCCGTGAATGAACCCGGTAAGAACGGTTTCTGGTATGATACGCTTCGCGCGAAGATGACAGCAATGAAAAATGCCGGTATCCGTGCGCTGTGGATGCCTCCTCCTTCCAAGGGAAACTTTGGTATTGGTGATATGGGGTATGGGGTGTTCGATCATTATGATCTTGGTAATTACAATCAGAAAGGAACGACTGAAACACGTTTTGGCTCGCGTTCCGAATTAGCCAGTCTCATCACATCCGCACATTCTACAAGTGGCGGTGCGCCAAGAATGGATCTCTATGCAGATATCATCCTGAATCATATTTATACAGAGAATTCCATGCCGCATGAAAGCGGCGATAACCCTGCGGTGAAAACCTATGTGTTCAATAAAGCAGTTGTTGGAGGAACGCAGCGCGTTCCCTATCCAACGAATGAGATCCGCTGGATCATTCCCAATGCGGCAGCGGGTGACTACTATATCCAGATAGGTGGTTATTTCCTGAACTATGCTGGTGTTGTCGGCGAACGCGGGTACGATGTTTATTTCAAGTTTACGCATAATGCGCCTCCGTCGCCCGGCTCGCAACTTTGGGAATCAGAACCAAATAATGGTAGCGGTAATTTCAACGTTGCCCTTGACCAGCGCACGTACAGCGGCCACATGCAAAACAACACGGATATCGATGAATATAAGATCACTTTGCCTGCGGCGGATACGATCGAGATCGTACTGACTGCAAAAAGGGAAGGAACGAACCCGATCACCAGTGCATGGGAATGGCAATGGGCGGCCCAATCAAACGGTTACTATCCATCTGCGGTATGGTATGGTGGAACGAACCTTGCCAGCACGACATTGAAAGCATATACTGCCACAACGGTTGACTATGTCAATCACACAGGAACCGGTGAAGCAAATTATACCTGGGACTATTCACATTTCCATCCGGTTGATGCGGCGGATTATCTTGGTGATGGCGGCAGCACAGAAGGCGGCTTCGAAGATCAGCTCGTTCCCAATACAAAATGGTTTGGAATGGATTTCAACACGTACAGCAGTACCGTTGCAACAAGATTGAAGAACTGGGGAAGCTGGCTGACAAGCACAGTTGGGTTTGATGGTTACAGGCTTGATTTTGTTCGTGGCTTCCAGGAAAGCTTTGTCGCAGACTGGGTCAACAATATGCCGAAGATCGGCAGCGCCCAGCGCTTTGTGGTGGCAGAGTATTTTACTGGTTTTAAATACCGTTTGAAGAACTGGGTGAATACACTTGCTACAAGTGGTGCGGATGTTGACGTGTTTGATTTCCCTTTGAAAAACACGTTGACTGAAATGACCAATGGAACAGGCGCCAGTTTCAACATGGCCTGGTTGAACAATGCCGGTATGGTAAGGGATAACGGCGGCAATTCATTGCCGGGAACATCCGTTGTTACTTTTGTTGAAAACCACGATACCGGTAAAGAACATGATAAGTGGGTAACAAAAGACTGGAAGATGGCGTATGCTTATATCCTGTTCGCTGAAGGTCGACCATGCTTATTTTATCCGCAATATTATGGCGTAACGCAGGTCGATAATCATAACAATGCCCTGACGGTTACTCCTCCCGCTTCATTGAAAAGAGATATTGATAAGCTGATGTTCATCCGCCGCACTTATCTGAATGGCGGAATGATCGTCTTAACGCAGCAGGGAAATCCTGTAACTGAGCCCTCACCTAATGGCACCACAACATTTGCGGGCGATACGTACAATGTGTATGCGGCAAGACGTCAGGGCAATGGAACAAAAAGCGGAGGAATCCTTGTGATCAATAACAACAGCAGCCTTACACGCGGTATCTGGGTAGATAATGATGGCAGCCCGAATGGAACAGCTACATCCGGCTATGCCGATTGGAAAAATCAGCAACTTGTCAATGCGCTGGATACAAATATGAAAACAACGGTGGCCAATGACGGAAGGGTGCATCTTTGGGCGCCTTCACGCGGACATGCATTGTGGGTATTGCGTTCCGAACTGGTAAATGATGGTATCGCAAGAGGAACAGCACCAGTGCGGGAAACTACTCCTGTTGCGCCAGAGCCTCCAAAAGAAGAATTGATCCAGGAGAATACCGTGAAAGCATTTCCGAACCCGGCTGATTCACGCACCACTATAGAATTTGCATTGAAAGAAACTTCAAAGGTGAGACTGGAAATGTTTGACAATACAGGAAGACTGGTGAAAGTACTTGCCTCCGGAACGTTCGAGAGAGGAAAACATCAGCGGGATTTTCAAAGTGGGGTGAATGGGGTGTATACTTACAGATTGAGTTTGAATAATGAAGTGAAGACGGGAAGGGTGGTGATTGGAAGATAGATCTTTTATTGATTGGCATAAGGTTCCCGCAGATGAACGCAGATTCCCTATCATTATAGGCAAATCTGCGTATCAGCGTCTTGATCTGCGTTCATTTGCGGGAGCCTTACGCCAATCAAAATTCCATTTCTTTGAGGTATCTGTTCATTTCTGATTTGGCTCTGCTCATTTCTTTTTCCAGTTCTTCCATTCGTTTCTGTATTGAATAAATATCCGCTTTCTTCTTCTTCTCAACTGTATCTACATAGCGGCTGATGCTCAGGTTGAAATCATTTTTCTCTATCTCATAGACAGACGCTCTGCGGGAATATTTATCCATACTTCCGCCGCCCGCCAGAAATCCGTCATAGGTGTCAACGATCTTGTCGATATGTTGCTGGCGCATGCGGCTTTGTTTCTTTCCGTTCTCTGCTTCCTTTCCGGCATCAATAAAGAGAATGTCCTGGTGTTGTTTTGTCGTATTGAAGATGAGGATGGCGGCGGATATACCGGTGCCGAAGAAGAGGTTCGCCGGCAGGCCGATCACTGCTTCCAGCAGATTTTCTTTTACGATATTCTCGCGGATGGTCTTTTCTGTACCCAGGCGAAATAGGACGCCGTGCGGAACAACGATGCCTGCTTTCCCTTTTTCAGGCGTCAATGTTTCAAGGATATGAAGAATGAATGCGTAATTGCCTTTTGTGGAAGGTGGAACGCCGCGGTTGAAGCGATGAAAGCTGTCTTTCGTTGCTTCTTTTGTATGGAAGTTCTCATAAGAGAAGGGCGGATTGCTGACGATGATATCAAACTTCATCAGTGTGTCTTCTGTCGTCAATGCGGGTTTGCGGATCACATCACCCAGTTCCAACCTGGAAGGAAGACCGTGAATGATCAGGTTCATTCTTCCTGTATCGAAATTATCGCGCTCGATCTCCTGCCCAAATACAAGTGTATCGGGTGTTTCATTTGCTGCATGAGGGATCTGCATGGCGGTTGCTGCAAGAAGGGACGCGGAGCCGAATGCAGGATCGCAGATCGTGTCGCCGGGCCGGGGCATCATCAGCCTGCCGAGCAGTTCATTTACTTCCCCGGGCGTATAGTGTTCGCCGCCTTTCTTACCGGCGTTGGTGGCAAAGCGTTCTAACAGATATGTCCAGGCACGGGAAATGATCTTCCTGTCGTGCGTAAGAAATGTTTTAAAATCGAGTTGTTTCTTTGAGAAGTCGGCAATGAGTTTGCGCAGCCTGCGGTTCCTTTCTTTTAATGCACCAAGCTTATCGGAAGTGAAATCAATATTGCTGAAAATGTCTTTGATCCATTCATTCTCGGCGGCGGTTCTTTCCATCGCTTTGTTAATGAGGCCACCGAGATCGGCATTGTTCTTATGTGCTTTAACGTAATCATATCCGCATTTCTCGGGAATGGCGATCTCGTTGAGAAGTCCGGATGCTTTTGCGTCATTTATATATTTGAAGAAGAAAAACGAGAGCAGGTGCTTTTTGTATTCCTGCAGATCCAGGCTGCCACGGAATGATTCTCCTGCTGCCCAAACAGCTGCATTCACATGATCTTGTGAAGGAAAGTGGAGTTCTGTACTCATACGGTTTTATCGTTAAGCCGGTTGTTCAGTAAGTTGTTTACGAGTAGTTGTAATTGCTGCTGGTATTCATCAACCAATGAAGAATACAGCTCATGCTGTTTTACCAGCTTGATCATCAACTCCTGCTTGAGCAATGGGGGAACCGGTACCGGCAATTCTTCTATCGCTTTTTTAGACAGATTCAGTGTTGTGGTACCTGCACGTTGCGTGCTGAAATATTCCTGTGCCTGCGGGCTATTGATATACCACGCCAGGAATGCGGGCTTGATCTGATTGGTGGTGATACGTAATACAGTGAATGCAGAAGTTGCTGCGGCACTTGCAAACTGCGAATCATACAGCAAGGCTTTATTGTTAGTGCCTTTCGAGAGAACAAGTATATCTCCACGTTGAAGCAGCTGGGCTGCAGGAACCTGTTTTAATTTAATCTGGTAAGGAGTATTGCGGAACTTGACCACACCGCTGGTAGTAAGGTCTTTAGCCTGAACGATGGCGCAATCTCCGTTAGGGTCATTTTCCATCCGGCCGCGTAATGTATGGCCGGTAAAAGCAGTGACCAAGTCGACAATCCGTTTCATTTCGTAATTCTTATACAGAGCCAGATAACGATGGCTGTTGGTTTGAGCAAGATGGTTTTTAGACTTGCATAATGCTTGTACAGAATTGCCAAATTATCGCATTGTATTGAAAAAAACAATAGGTATTTCCTTATAGATCAAAGATTTAATTCTGGTCCTGGTCTTTTATGCCTGTAAAATTCACGGCGGCTGCGGGTTTTACGGTGAGAGGCGGAAAATAATAATGATATCCAATCATCCATGCGGGAAAGGATTTTCGTAAAATTACTAAGCTCGATGGCCGAGACCGATGATCGACGGTCAATCAATATCGGCCGGTCTTCCGGATAGGCAATATTTCCGGGCTTGCCGTTTTTGCACCTGTTTGATATAATAAAGAAGAAGCAGTTAAGGCTTCTTCGGCGCAACCTTATCCAGCGGTAACAATTTAAAATAGGTGACCTTATACTTCTCACCTGAAAACGCTCCCTGCACTTCCGCTTTGCGGATCATATTGCAGAAACCATCTTTCGCGTGCGCGTCACCATGTTTGTCGATATGTGTGCCTTCCACGTAGTAGGTTCTTGTATTCACCCGCGCAGCAAGAGCGCAGTCATCACCGGTCATATCAAACTGACACATGCCGCAAGCGACTTCAAGCGTGTCAAGCTTTGTAGTGGGATCGATCTTGCCAACAGGTGCCTGCGCATTTGAAGTTTGATAAATGCTCAAAGAAATGGCGGCAATGAGGAAGGCTTTCATGATTTGTTTTTTCAAATATAACACATCTGGCGTCTTCAGCTCTTTTGCGAGTTGGAATGATCTGGTGTCCGCTTTTTGAAGAATCCAAAGAGATGCTCGTGCCAGGTGATCAGGTTTCCGATCAGGAAATAATCTTTCAGATTATTCTTAATACTGCTCCGCATGATGCGTACGACTGTGTTCTTTTCGACTTCACCTACTTCTTTCACCCGTACAAGCAGTTCAAGGGAGATAAATGCGAGTGCGGCACCAATAAGGAAAAGGAAGTTCATGTCATGCAATTTCAACAGATAGACAACCTTGTCGTAGCTGGGACTATCCCAATGCGCATTGATGACAAGCGAACGTTTGCCAAAGAAATCTGCCAGTAATCCGCCGATGATAGGAGCAACCGCGGAAAAAATAGCTGTGATGATATTTTTTGTAGAAAGATAAACGATCGCATGTTCTTTTGGCGCGAGTTTCAAGCCGATATTGGTCAATGAAAGGTTGATCCCAGCGGTTGCAATTCCGGCACCGATATGGAGGATCACCAGCAAGATCAGGTTTGGGGTAAATTTTGTATAGATCCCGACAAAACACCATCCGATAATACAAAGAATATAAAGCGGTGCCGCGATGGCGAGTATTGTTTTATTGCTATAACGGTCAGAAAAGGTTCCCCACATGCGGATGGTGAAGATGCTGCAAAGCTGACTGATCACCGTGAGTGCGATCACGTATGTCATTTCCAGTTTTAGTTCTCTCAACATGTAAACAGTAAAGAACGGGATCGCAATATTCAATGCAAAAACCCAGGCTGAATTGAATACAAGCAGCTTCCGGAAGTTCACATCTTTCAAAGGCCGTTTCAGCAGTGTGAAAATATTTTCTTTCGCAAGTATTGATTGTGGCTCTGGCGTTCTGGAGAGAAGAAATAGTGCACCGGATAATCCTGAAATGCCGGCGATGATGAACATAACCGAATAGGTAGTGAGTTCATATTGCGGGTAGTGATCTTTCACATAATCGATCACAAAAGCGAGGATCAGGCTTAGGATCACATTCAATATTTGCATACTGCCGCTTCTGCGGGAGAAAAATGACCCGAGTTGCGCCTCCGGAACAAGGTCTTTCATCCATGCATTCCAGCTTGGTCCGGCAATGGAGGAGAAGAGATAATAAAAAAAGAGGAAAAAGATCACCAGTTGTATGGACCCTTCCGTAAAAAAAGGAAGAATTCCTACAATTACGAGCGGCAGTCGCCCGAGCAATGAGCAAACCACGCTGATCGCCCGCCGGTTGTTATACCGTCGCACTAGCCAAACCGATAATAACTGGAAGACATTGGTAAGGGTGGGCAATGCTGCCAGCAGACCTATCTGAAAATTATTTGCACCAAGTAAAAGTGCCAGTGCGACGAGAAAGGCGCCTCCGATCAGCGTTGTCATCGCCTCCGTGGTCAACCCCTCTACCCGTACCAGCTTCAGTCCCGCCTGCACTTCCGATTCTGTTAATGTTGTCTTTGGCTTGAGATTCATACATTCCTGTCTAGTCAGAGAGGAAGTTGGCAATGATTATACCACTTTCGAGCGGAGTTCGTTGACCGTTGTCCGTTATCCGTTGACCGTTGACCGATGATCTTGGTCCGATGGTAATGATTATCGCCCAGCTCGGTCAACGGTCAACGGATAACGGACAACGGCCACCGCAGCCGACCCGCAAAAAAGCCCCGAATCCAGCAATGACGCTTTCTCCAGGGCTGAGGTATTCCGGTACCTAAAAAGGGGAAGAGGAAATGATTTACTGGACGGACTGATTCTTTAATGAGCTCACTTCCATTTCTTCGCCGATAGACTTGATCTTGATAAAATCGTTGCCATTTTGCAGGGAGGTCTGGTAAATGGTTTTGACATTGTCGCGGATGGCAACGGATTGAAGCAGTTTGTAACCCGGATATTCTTTTTTGATGAATGCTATAAGTTCCTGCGGCATATTTTCGGCAGATACTTCTGCCACAGAATAGCTGAATTTTCCCTGGGTATCGAAGACGGCCGTTGTTTTCTGACCGGCATTTGTAAAAGAAGCCTGGAAACCTTTTTCGATCGTTGACCATTTTGCATTGGTGGCCTGTGGATACCATTTTACAAAGCCTTCTTCAACGGTGGCAGATACTATTTTGGGGGCAGGAGCCGCATTGTAGCCGGCAGCCGGTTCGGTTGTGATTCGATTGTTTGTATTAATGGCGATCAGTTTATCAGTTTGACCAAATGAGGAAACAGAAATGGCGAGACCTAACAGCGCCAGGAATTGCGGAGCTAATGGTGTTTTTTTCATGATCGTAAGGTTTTGGTTAATGGTGTCCGACCGGACACTAAACGATGTTTTCGGTCGGTTAAAGCTAACTCCACGAGGCAGCCAAGGGCTGTCAGTTTTGATTCAAAGGCTGTCAATTTTGATTCAATCGTGTAACAATTAAGAGATTCGGACAGGATGCACTAACGTCCGTTCAGCGAAGCGATATACTCGGATGGCGTGATCCCGTATTGCTCACGGAAGCATTGTGAAAAATAGGAAGGTGTGTTGAACCCGGTCTGATATGCTGTGGATGAAATATCATTTCCGCTTGCCAGTAAGGCCGTGGCGCGCTGAAGCCTGTATCTCCTGATCAGATCATTGGCGGAAATATCGAGGAGCGATTTCAGCTTCCGGTTCAGACTGCTCCGGCTCATGGAAAGGTTTCGCGCGAGGAAATCTACGTTCAGCTGCGGATCATCCAAATGGGCATCCAGCAATTGATAAACATGTTGAATAAACGCGTCAGTGATCTTTGGCAACGCAATCCCGGGATCAGCAGGCAAAGCCTGCAGTCGCAGAAATTCCCGCTGTTTTTGCTGTAATAAAAGAAGATTGGAGATCCGGAGCTGCAATTCATCGAAATGAAATGGTTTTATCACGTAGTCATCCGCTCCCGTTTCAAGCCCCTTAAGTTTTACATCATGTGCTGCGCGGGATGTGAGCAGGATAAACCCGATATGGCCTGTACGCTGATCTTCTTTGACGATCCGGCAAAGATCCATGCCATTCTTACCCGGCATCATGATATCGCTGATGATCACGTCCGGCATTTCGGAAAGGATTATTTCATGCGCTATTAAGCCATCTGCAGCCGTGATCACCTGCCAGTCGGTAGTGAATCCCTCTGCAAGAAGATGGCGGAGTTCAGCATTATCTTCTGCAACAAGGATCAATGGTTTTTCATGAAGATTCCTGAGAGGTTCGTTATCCTCCTGAGCCAGCCTTTCATCAATGGCGACTTCCCTGGCCGTTTCAGCTGCTACTGTTTCAAGCGGGCATACTACAATAAAAGAAGAACCCTTTCCTTTCGTGCTTTCAGCTCTTACAGAGCCCTTCATCAGCCAGGTTAGTTCATTTACCAGGGCGAGGCCAATACCGGTTCCTTCATAATGGCGCGTGTCGGAAGAATCCGCCTGGTAGAACCTCTCAAATATCAAAGAAAGATTTCCCGGGTCGATCCCGATCCCATTGTCGGAAACGCTCAGTTCAATATCCTGGTCTTTTAGTGACCTAAGAGACACATTTACCTTTCCTCCATGGTCGGTAAACTTCAGGGCGTTGCTCAACAGGTTGAAGAGGATCTTTTCCCACTTTTCTTCATCAAATGCGTGAATGGTATTGCTGATAGAAGACGCGTAGTTCAGGTTGATATTCTTTTCTTTCGCTGCATCCTGGAACTGTTGAACGATACTTTCAACGAAGAGATTGAAGTCGCCATGACTAAGGCTTACTTTCATCTGTCCCTTATTCAGTTTGGAAAAATCAAGAAACTCATTTACGAGGCGCAAGAGTTTTTTGGCATTCCGTTGCATGCTGATCAGCGTTTGACCAGCCTGCGGGGACATCGACTGATCCTGCGAGAGCTTTTCAAGTGGTGTAATGATCAGCGTGAGCGGCGTTCTGAATTCATGTGTGATATTTGAAAAGAATTGATCTTTTAATTTGTCCAGTTCCTTTAAATGCTCGGTCTCTTTTTGTTTGAACACCAGTTGCTCCTGCTCTTTTGTTCTTTTTCTGTGATGCCGCAAATACAGTGTAAAGATCGAAAAGGCAGCGATCGCATAAAGTGCATATGCCCACCAGGTGGCCCAGAAGGGTGGGCGGATAATAATATCAAGTTCCTTTACATTATTACTCCATACTCCATTCTGGCCGGTCGCATTGATCAGTAATTTGTAACTACCGGGGCGAAGTTGTGCGTAGGATGCAATATTGTTATTGCCGGATTCCCGCCAGCTGTTATCCACACCTTTCAGCATGTAGCGATACTGTATTTTTGATGGCTCAGTAAACTGAAGCGCGGAAAATTCAACAGCAATATAATTTCTGTTATAGGGAAGTTCGAGTTTCTTGAGTTCTGTGAGCGGGCTTTTTACAAATGATTGCTGTTTCAAAAAATCCTGTGAGATGTTATTGATGCTGATACCTGTGACTTCAACGGGCACAGCTAATGGCTCTTTTTTATTGTTGAAAGAAGAAGGGCGGAATACGGAAAAACCCTCTAACCCACCGAGGGCAATCCGGCCATCATTAAAAACAAGTTTATGAAGACGGTTAAATTCATTTCCAGCAATGCCATCGGATTTTACATAGGACGTAATGGAAAAATCAGTTGGATTAAATCTGCAGATTCCTTTATTGGTGCTCAACCATAAGATCCCGGAGTGATCGCTTACAATAGAATAGACCGTATTATTGGAAAGACCGTCTTCTGTAGTAAAAATTTTTCGAACACCTTTTTTTTCATCATACAGGATCAACCCGGCACCGCGTGAACCGATCCATAACTGGGAGGGATTTGTTGGATTTAGACAGATATCAGTAAGATTATCCGGTAGTTTGTTTGTGTCACCCGGATTCTTCCCCACATGTACCATCTTACCGTTTTCAAAAACAAACAGGCCTTTCCAATAAGTACTGATCCAGATCTTATATTTTGCGACTTTGATGTCTGCCAGTTGCTTTAACGGTGAGTTGCCTGATGAATCAACAGGTATGAAGTCGGGTTGTACAGATCTGTTCTGCCAATGCCAGAAGCCTCCTCTACGCGGGTCAACAGTCCAGATATCGCCGCTATCTGAAATTGTAAGGCCCCGGAGAATTGCTCCTGTGCGTGAAGGGAATGGCAGAGCTCTGAGTTGCTTGTGGTCTACATAGAACAAGTTTGGATTTTTGAAGATCGTATCCTGGTCTCCATAGCACATATATTGAGTGGAATCCGGTCCGAAAGCTGTATAAAAAAAGAAATGTTCTTTTCGGGGGAACCATGATGACGGCAATTGTTCAACAGGCAGACCGGCCAGTTTCATTGCATCCGGGAAGAAACCTTTCTCGTATTCGTAGGATTTAAAAAGACCAGGCTGAAGGGTGACTTTATATAATCCTTCCGCGTTGGGGCTTACCCAAAGCACATCATCACGATCAATGAGGAAAGCAGTGATGTTCATCCTGAAAGGGTTCTTCCAGAGAAGATGAAGCCTGCCATCATGTTCCCTGCGAAAGATATGACCATAGGATTCAAAGTACAATCTGTCCTGGTGGTCAAGTTTTACAAAATTGAAACTTGTCGAATTGTAGGATTCTTTTGTGCCGGGGTCGATCCAGCTGACGGATCTTGTCTCTTTATTGATCAGGGAGAGCATGCCTTTGTTCCGGATGACGATGGTGTTGTCCGGCAATACCACGACTATTTTGTGCTGTAAAGGCGTGCTGTCGTAAGGGATGCGGAAGGAAGTATGTTCGAATGTTTTTCCGCTGTTTCGTGACAAATCTATTCCGGACGGAGTCACAACAAGCAGGTTTCCCTGGCGGTCTTTTGTAACGGTGATGATCGTGTCATTCTGAAGTTTACCATTGCGGGTTCCGGCCTGAAATTTCTCTCCCGTGGATGGTTCTGTCCAGTGAAGCCCATCGCCATTGATCCTGTACATGAAGTTGAGGAGATTGTCAGAGGTATTTCCTGCTACTATTCCCTGTTTGATCGGGGGAAGGTTTCGTTTTCCGCCGGTGACTGGCCTGACGGTGAAACTGACCGGATCAAAATCATCTACCGTTCCGCCCTGATAGAACAGGCTGAGATGGTCGTCTTTGTTGATGACAAGATCATTGATCACATAAGAGCGGAAGTCTGTTCCTTTAGTGTTTGCAGAGGAGAATGATTTGAAGCTGCGGCCGTCAAACCTGGCAAGGCCATCCTGTGTGCCGATCCAGATAAAACCGCTTTTATCCTGAACAATACCGGAAACAAAACTTTGGGGGAGCCCATCTTCTGTTTTAAAGCGCTGCTGATTAGAGGGCATGAGTTGCTGAGCAGCAAGGAACATTGCGTTGAAGGTGGCGAAGAGGATAAGGAGTGTCCGGAACATCTCCAGCGTTTTGGTGTAGTTTGGTTAATGTGCTGAAGTTACCTCATTTACGCTGAATGGCGCAGATTCCTCCTGCTCCGGATGCGTTTAAACCGATAACGGGAACAGAGGCCGATCGAAGTCAGGCACTCCTGCATACATGGTAGTCCATCAGTACCACGCCGGAGCTGAATGCAGTGCTTGTCACCAGACGCAAAGAAGACGGGCGCCCGGTGTCTCCAAACAATGTTTTCCCTTCACCAAGGATGACAGGGTAGGTCCACAGAATATATTCATCGATCAGGTCTTGTTTGATCAGCGATTTTGCAAGCCTGCCGCTTCCGAAAATGATCATGTCCTTGCCAGGCATACGTTTTAATTTCCTGATGGCAGAAGCTGGTTCTTCTTTTACTAGTGTTGAGTTATACCAGCTGGCTTCGGCGAGTGTATTTGAAAAGACGAATTTGCTGTGTGTGTTCATCATGTCTGCAAAAGCGATATCATCCCTGGGAAAGGTGTCATCCATGAGTACGAATGGCCAGTGTTTGGCCATAGCGGTATAAGTCACCCGGCCGAGCAGGATCGTATCAACCAATGCCAATTGATTTGCCGCATATCTGGCCATTTCGCTGTTCCAGTAGCTGAAATGCCAGTCGAGTTCACAACGTGGTCCGGCAATAAAGCCGTCCAGTGTGATATTCATAGAAAGAATCAGCTTTCTCATGCGGGTTACATTATTCTTCGGTAAGCCTGGATTATGCAGCACTGAATGCAGGTAAATTGTTTTTTGCTTTTTGAGCGTCGGCCAGTTTTGTTTTCTTATGATAGAAAGTATAAGAGGCAAAACCTAATGCGATAGGGATTGGCATGAAAGCCCAGTTTTGTACAGGCTGACCCGATGCATAGATACACCATGCGCCGCCGATAAGATCAAAGATCAGTCCTGCATAAGCCCATTCTTTGATCCGTGGACGACCAGGAATGAGAATGGCGATCACACCCAGGGCTTTTGCAATACCGAGGAAAGGTAACAGGTAGGCAGGCATATTCATTTTCCCAAAACCTTCCACAGACATGGGGTCGGAGATGATGTTTGGAATAGCAGAGCCAAGCATGAGGAACGCGAACAGGGTGGTGAAGATCCAGTAGAGGAGGTTGGTCTTTTTCATGAGCTAAGAGTTTTAAGGCGTTAAAAGAGAGTTTATCTGGAAGCGGCTTTCTTTTTTGGAGCTACTTTTTTTCTTGCTGCTTTTTTTACAGCTGCTTTTTTTGCTGATTTCTTTTTTGCGCGTTTTGCGGCGATCTCATCGTTTTCTATGATGCGTGCTGCAACGATCTTTTTGATGAGTGTTGCCGGAAGGGGCTTACCCACGGGGAAGCGGATCGTAGCGCCGGAAGTATCATAGTCTTTTAATTCTTCAGCAAACATTTTCATTACAGCATGGCTCATTGGGAAGAAGCTGCAATGATTGGTGAAGGCGCAAAATCCTACTAAATGAATGTGATACTTATAAAGCGGCATGTGATAGCTGATCTTTTCCTCCGCTTTGGGGGCTGCCGCGCGGATGGCCTTGCGCACTTTGGATAGAGTGGCCTGAACATCTGCCGGCTGTGAAGCCAGGTATGCATCTACGGTTTTGGCGGTTGTTTTTTGCATATAAGACTGATTTCTGTGTTGATACAAATGTATAAAAGGAACACGGGGCCGAGGGAGTGTGGGTGTGACTTAATGGGGGTGAATTACGACATTTACTTTGACCAGGCGGGCGTAATAGGTATCGCAGCGTACGCTAAAATTCCGCAAAGAATGCAGGGATCATTTTTGGTACGCTGCGATACTTTCTACGCCCATTTGAAACTTAATATGTTTCTGACGCTGAAGATGATGGGCGGAAAGGAAGATACTCTGCTATCCAAAGATTTTCCCTAGATTTATCTTCCCTAAAAATCAACCGATGAAGCATATCTCCATCCTTGTGCCGAATGAGTCCGTGCTGACAAGCATCACTGATCCGCGTTATATGTTCACGGCGGTGAATGAATTTCTCATGAAGGCGGGAAAGGAGCCGCTTTTTAAGGTGCAGATGGTTGGATTGTCTCCGGAAGTGATGCTGAACCAGGGATCGTTCAGTGTGCATACAGATGTGTTGATGAAGGATGTGAAAAAGACGGATCTGGTGGTTGTACCCGCTTTGAGCGGAGACCTGAAAAAGGCGCTGGAGCTGAATAAAGACTTCATGCCGTGGATCGTTGCGCAGTATGAGAAGGGTGCGGAAGTTGCCAGTTTATGCATCGGCGCGTTTTTGCTGGCATCAACAGGTTTGCTGAATGGGAAGAAATGTTCAACACACTGGATCTATGCAAATGAATTCAGGGATATGTTTCCTGATGTAACGCTGGTGGATGACAGGATCATCACGGAGCAGGACCGGCTTTATTCCAGCGGCGGTGCCGCTTCTTACTGGAATCTGCTGCTTTACCTTGTAGAGAAATATACTGACCGGCAAACGGCCATCTTCGCGTCCAAGTTCTTTGCGATAGAGATAGATCGTAAAAGTCAATCGCCGTTCATTATGTTCAATGGTCAGAAGCAACATGAAGATGAGCCGATCAGGCAAGCGCAGGAGTATATCGAGAACAATATCATGGAGCGGATCACGATTGAAGAACTGGCTGGCAAATTCGCGATCGGCAGGAGGCATTTTGAAAGAAGATTCAAAAAGGCGACAAACAATACGCCGGTTGAATATATGCAACGCGTGAAAATCGAGGCGGCGAAAAAGCAACTGGAAACAAGCCAGAAGAATGTTTCTGAAGTGATGTATGAGGTGGGGTACTCTGATACAAAAGCATTCAGGACTGTTTTCAAAAAGATCACGGGGCTGTCCCCGGTGGATTACAAGAACAAGTATAATAAGCATGCGGAAGTGATGATGTGATCGGTCAACCGTTATCCCACGTATACATCACCTTTGAAAAATCCTTCTTTGCAAGATCATCCGGGTGAATAAAGAAATGTGCTACTCCCATTTCTCCCCACATTATTTCTTCATCAGAATCTATCTGCAAAAGCAGGATGTAGTGGTCGAAGGGAGGATTTTTGAACCGCGGATCTGTTTGTGTAAAGCCTGCGTAACCGCCAATCTTATGTCCTCTTCCGGAGAATGTGTTACAAAATTTCTGGTAAAGAATGTTTTCGTCTTCGTCAGGATATTTCTTAATGATCCTGTCGATCATCCTGCTGACCTTTAAGCCAAGGGCCATTTCAACACGAACGTCAGCCATACCCATATGATCTTCCTTTTCTGTAAAGGAGAGACGGTGCGATGTCTGAATCGGAAGCGTTCCTGAATCCATGATATCGTCGAGGAAAGAGAAATCTGTCTGGTGTACAGCTATTTCATTCTCCTCGAGGAAAAAGATGCGAAAATTCTTTTGCGATTGCAGGTCGGGATAGTCTGACCCGAGCATCTGATCATAAGCTGAAATATAGATCTGCAGATATCCGGAACGTGGAAATCCATCCACTGGTGGCACTTCGGAGAAATTGATCTGGGCCAAAGGATACATATAAGACCCCCCGGCATCTTTTGGATAAGGAAAGCCGACCGGTATATAAGGATAGCCACCGAACTTACTTGCTGCAGGAGGGATCTCTTCCAGCGGAACTGCCGTAATGGCGACTGACGGTAGCCCGGTACCTTCTATTTCCGGCCAATGGTCGACAGTAAATCCCGGAAGTATCACACCCGGCTTCAATTCCACCATTTCAAATGCCGCTATGGCTGGCTTTGAAGTCTTTATGACATTTTCCGGTAAAGCTTCTTGGCCTTTCTTTTTTTCCGGTATATCTTTCTTCCTGTTTGATAAAAAATCAAAAACTCCCATGGTGGATATTTTGAATGTAATTGCTAATGTAGAATTTTTAGTGAGATGAACCTGATCCCGTTTCTTGAAAGTCTTTTAACAAATGGTGTTGTTGAGCTCGGTCATGAGCTGCAGCTTCCAACTGAAGCTGAACTGGATTCATCACACGAATTACTTTTTCATTTTTACAAAGATGATAAAATGGAGGTGCCGGCAACAGCGCCTGGCTACAACCGTGATGCGGCCATCTGGGCTGCCCGCTATCTTTATCTTTCCACGCAACTGATCATCGACAGGAATGCCGACGAAGAAGTGATCCGGCGGGTACTTGATCCCTTCCCCCTGGAAATCACGCCATCGGTTGTCTATTCAGCCGATCTTATGTTAAGGAATTTGCCATCGTTGATCGGGCTGGCAAAAGGGTTGGCGCCGGCAGATCCGCTGGTGAGAGATATGAATAACACAGCGGGCAACTGGCCACTGTCGTCCGTAGGTATTGAAGTTGATCATATTTCACATGAAGAAATTATTTTAGCGGATGCCTGTTTGAAGCAATTGTATATCGACAGGATCATCCTGGCAAAAGATAAAAAACGTGCCGTCAGGCCATCAGTCCAACAATCTATTTTTGAAACCACCGGTGCATATACGAAAGAGATCTGGCCGGATATTGAAATTCTGATAAACGCATCTTAAATGGAAACAAGCCACCAGTTTGAAACGATCGACCGGCTTCAACGCGTACTGGAACACCTGAAAGAGAAATTTGTAGGGAAAGATGATATCATTGACCTGATGGGCATCTGCCTGGCCGGCCGGGAAAACCTGTTCCTTCTTGGTCCTCCCGGCACGGCAAAAAGTGCGATGGTGCGTGAACTATCAAAGTTGTTGAACGGAAAGACGTTTGAATACCTGCTCACGCGTTTCACCGAGCCGAATGAATTGTTTGGTCCGTTTGATATCCGCAAACTGCGGGAAGGAGATCTTGTGACCAATACAGAAGGTATGCTGCCGGAAGCCAATCTGATCTTCCTCGATGAATTACTCAACGCGAATAGTGCCATCCTGAATAGTTTACTGATGGTGCTGAATGAAAAAGTATTTCGTCGCGGACGGGAGAACAGACCATTGCCAGCGGTGATGATCGTAGGTGCAAGTAATCATTTGCCGGAAGATGAGGCATTGCATGCATTGTTCGATCGCTTTCTTGTTCGTGTGCGTTGCGATTATGTTGATCCGGCTTTGCTGAACAAGGTACTGGATGCCGGCTGGAACCTTGAAAAGCCTGCCATGGCGGATCAGCCGGAGATCTCAGCGGAAGATATTTTCGCCGTTCAGGCTATGATACATTCGGTGGATCTGCAGGATATCCGCGAGCCATTTATCAATCTGATCGAAATGTTGCGGAATGCGGGAGTGAAGGTGAGCGACCGCCGTGCGGTGAAGCTGCAGCGACTGATCGCGGCCAGCGCATTATTATGTAAACGTACCAAGGCAATCCTTTCGGATATGTGGGTGATGCGTTATATCTGGGATACGGAAGAGCAACAGGAGATCATCGCTGGAATAATCAACTCTGTCGTGGAAGCGGATGTTAATTCACCACAGGTGCATCCGCGCGCTGCTGACCATACAACGCCCAATGCGGAAGAGATCTATAAGGAAGTGAAAACGATGACGGAAAAATGGGACGATGCCGGTCTCGCTCTTTCTGAACGCACGATCATAAAGGATCGTTTGCGTTACCTGAATGGCCGCAGCGAATGGATCTCCAATGAAACGCAACGTGCGTATGTAAAGCAACCTATCGATTCGCTTTGGCAGAAGATCATTCACTCAGCATAAAGCAGAAGTTCCGCTGCGTATCTCACGCACCGGGACGCTTAATTGCTACATATTGATAACAATGTTATTGACGATACTAAAGAAAGATCTGGAAACGCTGGCATCTGTCCGCTGCATAAACGGATTGATGGCAGCCGTTGACGGTGAATATATCTGGTTACGCGGAAACGATACGATCGCTGAATCTAATGCAGTGATCCGTCATTTACCGGTTAAGCAGCGGTTTCACCTGGATGAAAACGATCTGCTCTTTCCGAGTGGAATGGTCACGCCTACAGGCAAACTGAAGGAAATGAACTGGCAGTCTTTACAGGAACTGATACCCGTTCAATTGCCGGTTTCAACAGGTGTGGGAGAAAATCCGTCATCTGTCGATCTCAGGTTGCAGCCTTCTTCACGTGTGCACAAGAGCGCGGGTTTGCTGACTGATCTGGCAATATGGAGATACTATGGAGAAACGGCGCCAGTCGTGAGATTGAATGCATTGAAGTTTGCCGTATCAGAAAATAAGAAAGTGATGATCATTGGAGATCTGTTGCCGTCCATTCCTGGGCGGGAGTACTGGAACTGCCATGGGATGATGCTTCCGGCGGGGTTTGAATTCGAATTGGAGGTGGTGACGTCCTTTCTTCCGCAGCAGCTCAATGGTAACGGTGATGCATTGATCGTGTTTGATACAAACGGCGAATGGCATCAAATCGATCACAATTTTTTTATCCCGGCAACGCGCAGCGCGATCCGGATGACAATGATGAATGAAGAATGATCAGGGCAGTAGAAAATACAATTAATTATTTCCGGCCAAAACAAGATTACTTCTGGCATTGGGCAGACAATGCAGGTGTAATTGAATGGCGGATAAACGAGACTACCATCTGTTTTAAAGATGACCTCGCTTTTATTCTTCGTCAATTCCCGGAAGATAAACTTCCACGACTTGGCTCGTTATTATTTGTCATGTATGCATGCAATAATAAAATCAGCAGTAATGAAAAATTTGCATTGCGTAAAATGTTTGACGGCGAAACGGAGGTACGCGTAACGCGAATGAACAATGCGATGATTTTTTTAGATCTGATAAATTCACTCCCTCCTTCACTCAGGTCTGGAAATAAACGTGTGCAGCTTATAAAAGAAATATTCAGTAAAGAGGAATCAAATGAGCGGGAAAGTCACCCTGTATCAATAAACGAATTGCAAAGTGGCCGACTTGATGCAGAATTAATGATTCCTCAAGGTTATATATCTTCTAAAGATATTATGGCCGATTTCAACTGCATGGTCCGTGCTTCAGAGAAATTCCCCACACTCGAATCCCTTGAACTCTTTCTGAGAACCGGCATAGAATCGTTACCGGAACCATCGGACGTAGAAGTTCCGGAAGAACAATATTCTGAGGATCTGTTTGATCAATTACTTGAGGACACAGATACTGCCGGTATTTCCCGCCTGGCCAGACGCCTGCTTTCCATCATCAATATTCCCATACACTCCCGCGCGGGCGGGGAAGATTCCTATGGTGGTATTGCCGATATTACGAATCGTGGAAACTATGACAGGCTATTGCTGAGTGAACTTGCACAGGACGACTTATTACTGACGGCACGTCTTGTAAATAATGAAGCCCTTTATTTCCGAAGAGAAGAGCCGCCGGCTGAACCAAGAAACCGGCGGATCATATTGATAGACTCCACCATAAAAATGTGGGGCGTACCAAGGGTATTCGCCATCGCGTCCGCATTGGCATTTACGCGCAATTCGAAACATGGAGAGCAAGTGGAGGCATATGTGCTGAAAGAATCCACTTACGAAAAACTCTCGTTGAATGAGAAGCAGGGAGTGATCAACGCACTTTCACAATTACATCCGGCATTGCACCCGGGAAAGGCATTGAAGAGCGCGGTGGATGAACTGAGGAAAGGTGAAGAGGCTGAATTCATTTTTATTACGGAAGAGAGGCAGATGAAACATGCAGGGTTTTATGCAGATTTTTTCAATGTAAAAGAGAAGATCAGTTTTAACATTACTGTTAGTCGTGATGGGAATATCCGTTTTGCAGAATATGTTAATGGACATTCAAAACTTTTGAATGAAGCAACGCTGGATATAAATGAATTTTTATCAACAAAGAGCGGTAAAATCTCAAAACTTTCTCTTAGTAATCAAAGGCGGCCTTCCGGGATACAGTCTTCTGATTTCAAATTCTTTTACCCATTCCCTTTACCCTTACTTTTCCTGAAGCGAAATATTTCAGTGAATAACAGGTTTATCGTGAAGTCACCTACTGGCAGTGCAATAGTGATCGACCGCAGCAGACGTGTTCTATTACTTAACTCAGGTTTTAAAGGGGCGAGCGAACTAATGAAGGTAATTGAGCCGGGAATTTATTCTTTTGATTTTTCACAACGCGGCGTTTGTTATATCCTCGTTAGAAGTTATGATGGTAAAAGCATCCTGAAACTTTACACAATCGAACTCGAAGAATGTTCAATAAGTGAAAAAGATCTCCTGCCGGATATTTTGGGTACAATAACTGATGCGGGATTTTGTGACGATGGGTTTCTTTATTTTTTTTCAGATTTTGTGGTGTATCAATACAACTTTCAAGAGATGTTGATACTAAAAAAAATACAGTATGCATCACTTCAGGAAATGAATGATGTAAAGCAAACAACCCTCAAGCGTGAAAAAGTTGACCTGGTGCACATGTCAGGGTTGATGAAGTCTCCTAACTACCAGGTGATCTATAAGGCTGAAAGCGTTTTTATCAGCTATTCGCGTGAGGTCGTCTGGGGGCGCTTTTCTTTAAAGTTGGGAGAGTTGACAGGGAAGTTGATGTTTTCAGATGCGCCGGATTATCGCCGGCTGGTTACAGCAACACTAAGTGACGAAACATATTTCAATGGCACAAAAATCAAATGCAGAAAAGCAGCGTTTCCCGACGGAAGTATCGCGTTAATGGATAAGCGGGGGGTACTTCATTTGAAAAGTGCGGATCCAAGCCTTCCCGAAGTATCTGTTATTGCCATTACATCATTACCAACCGCCGCATATTCGTCTGAGATTAAATTCTGCGGCAGCCGGTTTTTTATCGATGATATTGAAACCCCTGGTGTGATCCCTGATGATCAATTTTATGCGGAATATCTGTTACCCTTTATCAATCACATCATCGATAATGCATCTTCACCTAAAATATAACGCACATCCGCCGGCTTCCGCCGATGCTGCATTTATTGCGGGTGCAGATCCGTTGATATGGCTGAAGGAGATCAGCTTTTGGAAACTATCGCCTTCACAGATCGAATGCTATGTACTGCCGGAATCAAGATCTTCCGGAAGGGCCGCAGGTTTATTCGTGATCTTTAAAAGGCCTGAGACAGCAAAAAGCCTTTCACTGCTTGACCCCTATGTGCAGATAGTACCTAAACTTTTTATTCCTGCACAAGCTTCACTCAGTCCGTCGTTGAGTAAAGAAGAGTTGCAAACTTTGACGATCTGGCACCAGCAGGTATTTCACCCGGTTTCCGGATTCACCGGGTTTGACAAAAAGGATGAGGTAGATCTCACTGTGCTTGTAAGAACCGTTCCGGCATTGTCTTCCGACTGGAGTTTTGCACACCCGGGGCTGGCTGCCAAACCCGGACTGACGCGTATAGAGATCACACAGTCATCCTCGGAGGCATTGATGGAGGAGTTTAAGAAGATGATAGGTATGAAGCCGTTGAATGAGATCCCTGAAACTGAAAAGGAGCCATTGCTGAGAAAGATTTTTGATGGAATTATACTTGTATTGTTCACGATCCTTTCGTTTTTTGGTAAGTTGATCTCCCGGCTATTGCCATCGCCGTCACCAGCAACGGGCCGGCCTTCGGCTCCGTCCAATAATGAAGGATGGTTTTCCAGATTCATGAACTGGCTGGACGGACGGATCGAAGACCTTCAGAGTAAAAGAGATAAAGAATTGCAGCGTTTGATGAAGAAATTCGATAAGAACGACCGGGATGCGCTTGATTATGCCATTCCGTTGTCTTCTCAATACATGAACCGTGGTAAAGCGGCAAAGCCTTCATCAAAGCTTTCACGCCGGCCATTCAAGTTCAATTTTGGACGGCTTGGCGGCGGTATGGCTGCGGATGCCTGGAATGTGGACAGATATTATGATGATCTGCGGACAAGGTACCTGCGTTCAGCAGAGAACGAGATCGCACAAAAAGATTTTAAACGCGCCGCGTATATCTATGCACATCTTCTTGGCGATTACAGATCGGCTGCATGGTGCCTGGAGCAAGGCAACCACTATCGCGAAGCGGCGTTGCTTTATAAAGATCATCTGAAAGATAAAGCAGCTGCTGCGCGCTGTTTGGAAAACGGAAAACTATATACAGAAGCGATTGAACTGTATGCAGAGCTTGATTATAATGAAAAGGTAGGAGATCTGTATACAGTTCTTGAGCAAAAGCCGGCCGCAGATGCCCACTATGAAAAATTTATCAGTGCGCAGGTACGGGCGAACAATCATCGTGAAGCAGCAAGAGTGATGAGCGATAAAATGCATGACACACCGCGGGCGAAACTCGTTTTGCTGGATGGATGGCGCTCAGCCTATAACGGAGAGTCGTGTTTGAAAAATTACTTTGACCTTGTTGGAAAGGATCACTCTGATGATCTAGGGAAGCGCATAAAGGACGTATATGTAAATGACACGAGTCACAGTAATAAGAAGCAGTTCCTGAATGTACTGGAATATGTGCATAAGAAGAATGAAGGAACAGATGTGAATTTTGAAGCACAGGAGATCGCTTATGAAATAGTATGTGAGGGGGCTGCAACTGGTGATAGTTCTCTGGTGAATTACCTGGAAAGATTTTTCCCGGGAGATAAACTGATCAGTCGTGACAGCACCCGCTATTTGACCGGAGACAATAAGAAAATGCCTGATCCTGCAGCCGGGACCATTCATCTTGATAGCAGTATCAATTGGTTCACGGGAGTGTGGCACCGTGATCAGTTTCTGGTGCTGGGACGTAAAAACGACTGCCTTCACCTGGCTAGGGTGAATTATGAAGGAGTGGTTGAATATTTTTCGTGGACAAATCCTATTCCACAGGGGACCTGGTTCCGGTTTATCAGTAACCCATTTCTGGTAAATACTGTTTTCCTTTACTCGTCTACAAGGATGCCGATTGAGAAAAAGGCAATGTTGAGGAGCAAGGATTTTAAGGAGTATCTGTTGGTAGGAAGCCCTGACTGGCTAAAGAGTCCGCAAGCTGTATTGTCAACCGCGCGCGAGGTTACTCTTTTTGAGTCGCATATTGCGTACGGGTGTCTTCTGGAATACAGGATTTCCGGTGAGTTTTACAAGGAAATCAAATGCGAGGGGATTCCTGACAAAATTCCTGCGTCAGCGATGCTGGCGTTTCACAACGGACACTATTATACGCAAACGGAACGGTCATTTATCTGGATCCAAAAAATGACGCATCAGATTATACATTACAGGCTTCCGTCGGTACTGCGGCTTTTTGCTATTAACCACTATTCAGACGAAATGGCCGCGATCATAAGCACTAATAAAGGGTGCTATCTTTTTATGAAAGAAGAAAACAGCGGAGGCCATTTACTGGAGGATGTGTTTGCTGAAACATTGATCCCGTCGATGATCCAGTTTATCTCGGATAGTTTTTTCGTCATAGCTGAAACGAGAGCTGCTCTTTTATTTGAGCTCAGTGGCGGTAATATCGCGCCACGTTTCGTCAAGAACTACAAAACATCGCAAAAGATAGTGGCTGTAATGCCGGGAATGAAAAAAGGAGAGTTCCTGTTGATCTGCCAGGAAGGTGATATAACCCGTTGTTGTTTTTAAGTTTGTTGCGTAACCAGCTTCTGGGCGAGCAAATGAGTAGCAGGTAATATGCTTCATTGTTTATCTTTTAATTCGCGTTCATACATTTTTATTTCCTTTTCAATTTCCTCTTCCAGCTCTTCTACGCTGGGCATATCTGGTTTAAGCTCCTGCGGAAGATCTTTCAGTAGTTCAAAGGTGGAAACGCCTAATGGGGATTTGATATTTTTCAGCGAGTATTTCACCATCGTCTGGTCTGAACTTTTACAAAGCAGTACGCCAATAGTTGGTTTATGTTCGGGGAGTTTGATCTCCTCGTCCACTACGGTTGTATAGAAATTCAGTTTGCCGGCGAACTCCGGTTTAAATTCTCCGATCTTAAGGTCAAATACGATAAAGCAGTTAAGGCGGTAGTGAAAGAAGAGGAGATCCAGGCTGACATCTGTTTCACCAACTTTTACCTTGAACTGATTTCCGATAAAGGCGAAGCCGCGGCCGAGTTCAAGGATAAAGTTTTTTATTTGCTGGACAAGAGCCTTTTCCAGTCCGAGTCCGCGGACCTGTTCGGATGCATGAAGGAAGTCGAAGATGTAGGGATTTTTGAATGTTTCATTTGCGAGAGCCGAATCTAATTTTGGTAGAGTGTTGTCGAAATTAGTAATGGCGTTGCCCTGACGTAAATACAATTTGGAGTTGATTTCCTGGGCCAGCTGTTTCCGGCTCCAGCCATTGCTCGCTGCCTGTTGTATGTAAAAGTAACGCTCTTCATCCGTCTTAGCTTTGTCGATAATTACCTGGTGATGTGTCCATGGCAATTGTGCAGCAACCGGCTGCACAATTATATCTGCCTGATTTTCATGATCTTTCGAATTTTGAGGGTATTTCCCAAAGTTGGGATATGCTTGCGCAAAGGCGCGCATATATTTTACGTTTCTTATAGAAAGGCCTCGCATGTCAGGAAATTCTTTTCTGAGATCTTCAATAAGTCGGTTTATAACTCCCGCACCCCAACCTTCTTGTTTTTGTTGGGTGAGTATCGTAATGCCAATCTCCCAATATGTTGATAACAGTAACCCGTTCACCGCTAACATCGCGCGTTGACGGGCATGTTGAATTTTCTCTTTCAGGGTTTGTAATATA